>CAWBDR010000031.1:0-60581 GCA_963787585.1 uncultured Acidobacteriaceae bacterium | reverse complement strand
CGTGTGAATAGAGGTACTGCAGGGTGAAAGAAAAGCCGCTGCTGAAGCGACGGTTGAGCGAGACGTTCAGGGCGTTGAAGCTGCTGTTACCGTCGTTTTGTTTGATATCAACCTGGCCGAAGTCGGGCAAGGGGCGGACGCCAGTTGCCGGATCGATGGTGTTGATGTAAGTGCGCGCGAAGAGGCGCCGGCCCTGAACGCCCGTATAACCGGTGGACAGGACGAAATCAGCGGGCAGGTTGCGTTCGATGGAGAACCCGTACTCCATGGTGTAGAGATCCTTGCGGTCGCGCTGCAACGCTCTGGGGGTGACTCCGATGGTTTCCGCGGTTGTCAGGAATGGATCTATTGGATACGAGAGGTTAGGGACATCGGCCGATGTTAACGAGAGACGAACGTTGTCGCTTTCGAGAGCGGCGTTCCGATCGTCGTTCTGCCCGGGGCCGTGATAAATCCCGAAGCCGGTTCGGATCACGGTCTTGTCGTTCAGGCCATAAGCGATGCCGAGACGGGGATCGAAATTCGTGTAATTCGGAAATTCGAGAGCAGAGCCGGCGGGGCAAATACCGTGACAACGGTAGAAATCGAAGACCCGGGTTCGATTGTTCACTTCCGTAACGGGCGAATAGTATTCCCAACGAAGGCCAGCATTGATCGTGAGGTTGGGGCGAAGCTTGAATTCGTCCTCGAAGTAGGGCAGCACGAAGGTGTGGCGGAGGCCGCGGCTCCACCAGGAGGATTTGAGAGAGAGGGAATCGAGCTGATCGTTCAGGATGCCATTGTTGTCGGCGAAGGTGATGGAGTTGTCATCGGTGATGCCCTGATTCAGCCAGATACGGCGAACTTCGCCGCCGAATTTGAACGTGTGCCTGCCCCGGACGACGGTCGCGTCGTCGATGTAGCCCCAGGTAGTGCCGACTTCATTGTCGGTGTTGTTGTTATTGAGCGGCTCAAAGTTGGCGAGATTGACGGCGGTCGGGAAGACACTTACCTGGGGGTTGTGGAAAGGAGAGCGGTTGACGCCGAATTTGACTTCGTTGAACACGGTGGGCGAGAAGACATGCGAAAGAGAGAGAACGTAGTTTTGAGGCCGATTGATGATCTGCTGCTGATCGAAGAGATTGCCGAGCGGCGCGGTAGCAAACGAGTCGTCAATCGACATGCGGAAGTACAGGGAGGTGTTGTCTGAAAAGCGGTGATCGATACGCGCGAGTCCGCTGTCTTCATGCAGGTCGATGGTTCCGAGGTGAGTAAATTCGGCGGTCTGGTCATCGATCGGAAGCTGGCCGGTGGGATAGACGTTGAGAATAGGAGCGAGTGCGGGCGAAGTCTGCAAGACCTGTTGCTTGAAACTGGTGCTGGGGACGAAGGCGTGCAGGGTCTGGCCGCGGAATTGCCGGAAGCCCTCATAGGAGAGAAAGAAGAATGTCTTGTCCTTTTGAATAGGGCCGGCAATAGTCCCGCCAAACTGATTCAGACGGAAAGGCGGCACGTTCGTTTTGGCAGGCGCAGCGGGATCGAGATCCAGATCCAGGAACGAGCGCGAATCGAAGGCACTGTTTCTCAAATACTCGAACGCGCTGCCGTGGAACTGATTGGTACCGCTCTTGGTAACGATATCAACCTGCCCGCCATTGCCGGCGCCGTACTGGGCATCATAGAGAGCGGTGCTGACCCGGTATTCCTGGATGGCGTCCTCAGAGACCTGGAGGCGCGTGGTTGACTTCTGCGCCTGTTCCTGAATGCCGGTTGCGTCGACTCCGTCCATCATGTAGTTGTTGTCATCCCGGCCATGCCCGGCGAAACGGATGGAACGCTGGTCGCCGCCGCCGTCATCGATCGCGAGCGGGGCGAGGACGAGAAGACTGGCCCAGTTTCTGCCGTTGGTGGGAAGGTTCTGGATCTGCGTGGAATCGATGACGCCGGACACGGCCGCGGAGCTTTCATTGAGGGGCGGCTCGGTGGCAACGACTTCGGTCGCGGTTTGCACGGTTGCGACGCGCAGCCGGGCGTTCAGCGTGACGACCGCGCCCACCCGACACTCGACGGAATCGAACTTCAGCCGCGCGAAACCGGGCTTATCGACGGTTACGGTGTAGGTACCGAGAGGAAGGTTCGGAATGGTGTAGACGCCGGCGGAGTTGGTAGTGACTTTTCGCTGTTCCCCGTTTTCCGCTGACGTGGCTTCCACATTCGCAGCGAGGACGACAGCACCGGACTGATCTGTTACTGTGCCGGTGACAGAGGCCCGATCGACCTGGGAAAGGGAGAGCCGGGCGGAGCAGGCGAGAGCGCAAATGGCGATGACTAGTTTGTAGAGACGCATAGGTGTGAAGGTGAGGCAACCCCTTTGGGGGAAGTCTAGCGGCGGGTGGGTTGCAGTCTAATGACAGGAAGGTGACGGCCCGATGAAAGCAGGTTGTCTCCTGACGGATTCAATCGCAAGAAATGGAATGCGAGGGAGAGCGGGAGCCGACTACCGTAAAGGTGTGAGCATTCGGAGCAAAATCGCAGAGCAGGTGAGTGCGCTCGACTGGGGCGGCATGGAGGCGGATCTGAATGAGCGCGGGTATGCGACTACAGGGCCGTGGCTGAAGCCTGCGGAATGCGAGCAACTGGCGCGAGGGTACGACGCGGACCCGTCGGTGTTCCGAAGTCAAGTGGTTATGGCGCGGCACGGGTTCGGGCGGGGCGAGTACAAGTATTACGCGAATCCGATGCCAGAAACGGTGCAGGAACTGCGGAAGAGATTCTATCCAAAGCTTGCGCCGATCGCGAATCGTTGGGAAGAGGCGGCCGGCCGCGTGGGCGAGTATCCGGTGGATCACGATGATTTTCTAGCGCGGTGCCACGACCTGGGGCAGACTCGTCCGACGCCGCTGCTATTGAAATACGGACCCGGCGATTACAACTGCCTGCACCAGGATTTGTATGGCGAGTTGGCGTTTCCGTTGCAGCTTGCATTTCTGCTGAGCGCGCCGGGAAAAGATTTTTCAGGTGGAGAATTTGTGTTGGTGGAGCAACGGCCGCGTATGCAGTCGCGAGTGGAGGTGGTGCCGCTTTCACAAGGAGAGGGAGTAATTTTTGCGGTGAATCAACGGCCAGTGCAGGGGACTCGCGGCATGTACCGCGTGATGATGCGGCACGGAGTGAGCCGGCTGCGATCTGGGGAGCGGTTTACGCTGGGCATTATTTTTCACGATTCGAAATAGAGCTGGCTGGGGGCGGAGCGCCATAAGCGGCGTCGATCCAGGCGGGACCGTGTTCCTCCAAGCCGACGCCCACGTCAGGGCATTCAACAGGGACGAGAGCTCGCTCAGTACTGCGATAGCATCGAACTCAACTGCTTGTTTCTATCGGCCGCTGGCTTTGCAAGACAAAACGATGGGTAGAGCGAGACAGCCACACCGCTCAACATGGGATTGCTTTCTAAGTCGGTCCGGCTAATACGCTGGCCTTTTCGCCTCATCTATTTTGTGGGAGGAATGTGCGTTTCTGGCGTATTTAGTAGCCGCTTGTCTTTTGCGATCGCTATCGTTTGGATGCTGCTGTTGAGCCGCTTGGTGTGGTCGCACAACCTCTGGCTGGATGTCACATTGACAATAAGCATTCTCGGCGCTTCGTTCTGCACGGTCGGCGTGAGCTTGATGCGCCATTCATCGGCAGAGTGGAGTTCGTTCTTTTACAGCCTAGCTGAGGAGACCGGAGAGGAGGATGAGGTTGGAACTCCCGAAGAGGCTCACGAATGGCAGACCACCATCAAAAATGCGAAGAATGCGCGGCTGTCTACTACGGCAAAGATGTATCTCGCGTTTGTGGTTGCGCCCGCAATTGTCTTGGTCGCATGCACGACCGCTGCGATTGTTTTCGGATCAAAGGCACTCAGTCGAGCTGAATGGCCCGCTGATGTGTCAGCGGTCCCGGGGCCGCACATCGCCCTCGCACTTTCAGGTGGCGGGTACCGGGCCGCTGTTCTGCATGCAGGCGTACTGGATGAGCTCAAAGCCATGCACGTGCGGGTTACGAACGTGAGTACTGTTTCCGGCGGGTCGATAATCGGCGCCTACTACGTCGCCGGAGGTGATCCAAAGGCGTTCGCCGATGCCGTAGCTCGAGGGCGGTTCAAGCTGCGTCCTGAGTTGGTCGATTTACATAATCTATTCCGCCTTCCTTTTCCCGGATTCACGCGAACACATGTTCAGGCGAATCTCGTAGATCGCGTTCTTCTGGGCGGACTTCGTTTTCAGGAGGTTCGATCGACTGCTCCACTATTAATGCTCTGCGCGACAGACATCGTGACCGGCCAAGGAGCGGGAATTTCTGCCGATGGCGTTTTATATAGCCCCGTAACCACTTTGGCGGCATCGGGTATCGGTAATCTTCGGACGGTCTCAAACCGCAGCAGATTTGTGGGTCCGGATAAAAAAAGCTTTCCTTGCCACGAACGCTTGGCATCACTGGTGGCCGCATCCGGAGCGTTTCCTGGAGCACTGCCCGCATTGACGTTCCAACATCAAAACCGAATGCTGAAACTCGCAGATGGAGGTATTTTCGACAACTCGGGCGTTAGTCTTTTGATCGAACGGCACCGATTATCGCAGACGGCCCAAAACGGCAACCAGCGGAACTGGAAGCTTGATCTCATTCTCGCGTCTGACGCAGGTGCTCCCTTCCGCGAAGATTTCAATGGCAGCTTCCTGGCTGAGTTTGGCCGAGTTATCGACATCATTTATGCCAACTCAGCGGCAGTTGCTCTGACGAAAATTGCGGAAGGCGTGCCGATCATTCGCTTCAGCCCGGCCGAACTAGCCAAGCAGGTGCAATCTAGCAATCAGGCAGTGGAGAATATGACTCGATACCGCGGTGCATCAGCGGAGGTGGTCCGGAGTGAAATTATCGCTGGTTTGAACGCCTTTAAAAAGACTGCGACACTCGAAGATGATCCGGGAGCGAAGGCCGGTGACTTGTATCAACTTGGACGATATCTGGTCTGGAGTCGATGGCCGGAGATCCAGCCTGCAATATCGAAGATCGTTTCTCATTCACACTGACAGGAGTTCACTCTCTAACGCCGAACTCCTAGTCCGACGAAATTGCGAAAGGGTCGCCCCCCTCCGTATTCGGGGCGGTAGCGCCTACGCGCCCACGGTATTGGAGCGCGATAAGGGTTTCAACAGTTCAAGCTTTGTCAACAGACCGTTAACCCTTCCGCAGCTTGCGGTAATGGCGGCGTTTGGAGCGAAGCTCCCTTTCGAGACGATGCCAAGTACACCGGTGATGTCCTGGAGCAGTTGTGGATGTTCCTCTTTCAGAAACAGAAAGACC
Organism: uncultured Acidobacteriaceae bacterium; assembly: GCA_963787585.1. Classification (GTDB taxonomy): domain Bacteria; phylum Acidobacteriota; class Terriglobia; order Bryobacterales; family Bryobacteraceae; genus Bog-105. Next base: position 55,256 of record CAWBDR010000031.1, on the reverse strand, counting down.
TCAACAGGACGGTCGGAGGCGGCGTCTACCAATCTCCCTAAGTGATCCTGGATACTCCAAACGGAATCCAGGATTTCAGGAATGTGGCCGGGTGAGCGGAAAAGAAGGCGAACGTTCGCAATCGAAAGGGAAATCGATTGACAGAGAGTTTCGACATTGACACTCGCCATGTCTGTATCAGGGCTACTTTGTAGACTAGTTCTGCGATTCTCTGTAGCGGAGTCACGGACGCATTCTGTTCCGGCGATAGCGTCGCCAGCCAGTATGCGCTGAGGATCGCGACGAACCCTCCCGTCTTCCTGCGGAGTTTCTCTCATTTTGGAGTTCTTGCGGGTCCATCATATTCTAGCGATGTTGCCCGCTAGCAATCGAAGGATTTCATGAACGCCTCGCGACTTGTTCTGTTAGCCATGGTTTTCTTTAGCCTGGCAGCCAATTCAGTTCTCGAAGGGGAATCCGCGCCCGTCTGGGTCGGGTCGTGGGCCGCGTCGCAACAATTACCCGAAGCACAGAACTTACTCGGGGAGGATGATCTACGCGATGCCACACTGCGTCAGGTTGTTCATCTGTCGCTGGGAGGCCGGACAGTGCGCGTGCATCTTTCGAACGCCTTCGGAACCGCGCCGCTTCATCTGAGCTCGGTCCATATCGCACGTCCCATTGCCGGCTCTTCCGCGGCGATCAATCGCGGAACGGACAAACCGCTCAGCTTCCAGGGACGAAGCGACGTGACGGTGCCCGCCGGGGCCGAGTTCATTTCCGATCCGCTTGAGTACCCGGTAGCACCTCTGAGCGATATTGCGATCAGCATCCATTTCGATAATCCGCCTGAGCAGCAGACCGGACATCCAGGCTCTCGGGCTACGTCCTATTTGGCGCATGGCGATTTCGCATCTGCGGCGGATCTGCCCCACGCAAAGAGAATCGATCACTGGTATCAAGTTTCCGGCATAGATGTAATGGCTCCGCCTGATGCTGCTTCGATTGTCGTTCTCGGCGACTCCATTACCGACGGTCATGGCGCAACCACAAATGGGAACGACCGCTGGACGGACGTGCTGGCACGCAGACTGCAAGATGCGCCCGCCTCGCGGAATATCGGCGTTCTCAACCAGGGTATCGGCGGCAATCATCTCTTGACCGATGGTCTCGGCCCGAATGCGCTGGCGCGTTTTGACCGAGACGTGCTCGCACAAGCGGGCGTTCGCTACCTGATTGTGTTAGAAGGCGTCAATGACCTCGGGGGGCTAACGCGTAACGGCGAAGTAGGTCCAGGCGAACACGCCGCGTTCGTCCAGCGCGTTCTCGCAGCCTACGAGCAGATCATTAGCCGCGCACATACTCACGGGATACAGGCAATCGGCGCCACGATCCTGCCGTACGCGGGCTCCAGTTACTATCATCCCGGACCAGCCAATGAGGCGGACCGCCAAAGCGTGAATGAGTGGATTCGCGCTCCCGGGCACTTTGACGCGGTTATCGATTTCGACAGGATCGCGCGTGATCCCGCCCATCCCGATCGCTTGCTCCCGGCGTTCGATTCCGGCGATCATCTTCATCCATCACCGGCCGGCTACGCTGCGATGGCGGATGCCGTTCCGTTGTCGCTGTTCGCGAAAATGCCGCAAACGGACACATCGGCTTTGCTTCCTCCATCGCACGTTGACAACTTTACCGGGCATCCGCGAGTGGTTGTGATCAGTGACATCGGCAATGAGCCCGACGATCAGATGTCGCTCACCCGTCTGCTGCTGTACTCCAACGAACTGGACATCGAAGCGCTGATCGCGGCCACATCTACATGGCAGAAAACCGTAGTGCACCCGGAAACCATGCGCGAGCTCATCGAAGCCTACGGGCGCTTGCGGCCGAATCTACTACTCCATGCTCCCGGCTGGCCCGCGGCTGAGGATCTGAACAACCGCGTCTACTCGGGCCAGCCCGGTTATGGCATGGCGGCGACCGGACCAGACCGCATGTCGGAAGGAGCGCAGGCCATCATTCAGGCAGCCGACCGCAACGACGACCGCCCGCTATGGATCACGGTGTGGGGTGGAACCAACACGCTGGCGCAGGCGCTCTTGCATGTGCGCGCGACTCGACCACCGGAAGAACTGGACAAACTCATCGCAAAACTGAGGGTGTATTCGATCTCGGATCAAGATGATGCGGGGCCGTGGATTCGGCGTGAGTTTCCAAACCTGTTCTATATAGTTCAGCCCTCGACGCCGACGGGCGCTGAATATTATTACGCAACCTGGACCGGCATCAGCGGGGATGCATACTACCGCAATTGCGCAGGCGCCAATTTTACGTCTGTCACGAACGAATGGCTGGAGGCAAACATCCGCAGTAAAGGACCGCTGGGAAAGCTATATCCCCGTTTCCTGTTCATCATGGAGGGGGACACACCTTCGTTTCTTGGCCTTATCGATAATGGGCTAAATTCGTTCCGAAGACCCGACTGGGGCGGTTGGGGCGGCCGTTACATCTACCGGCAGCCATACGGCGAAACGCACGCCATCTGGACACAAGGCGGCGACCTCTTTTCTCGTGTCACTTCGCAGGACACGGTCATGGGTAGCGACGGACAACAGCACATTTCCGATCAAGCCACCATCTGGCGCTGGCGCGAAGCGTTCCAAAACGATTTCGCGGCACGCATGGACTGGACAGTGAAAGATTATCGCCACGCGAACCACAATCCGGTGCTCGAGGTGAATGGCCAGAGAGGAACCGCACCGGTTGTCATCGATGCCGCTGTGGGAGGGCCGGTGACGCTGGATGCGAGCCGGAGTGTCGATCCGGATGGACAGCCGCTCCAATACCGATGGTTCCACTACGCCGAAGCCGGATCAGCGGACGCCAGCCTTGCCGATGTGACGATGTCGGGCGCAGATGGGGCCAAAGCTGTCGTTACCGCAACCGCCACATGCCGGCCCGCCTGGCTGAAAACGAATGCACCGTGCCCGGCCGCGGGAACTGCGCATATCATCCTGGCCGTGACGGATAGCGGATCGCCGCGCCTGACGTCCTACCGGCGCATTATCCTGAACGTTCATGCGGCAGTGAAGTAGAGAGAGGGTTATGAAGTTATCAGAGGGGCACGGAATGGTCCACGTTCGCAGCGGTTTCAATGTAGCCGAGACGATGCAACGTCTCGAGGCTCTGCTGGAGCGCAAAGCGATTAAGGTCTTCTGCCGCATCGACCACAGTGGCGAGGCGGCGAAAGTTGGGCTCGTGATGAGGCCAACGCAACTTTTGATCTTTGGACACCCGAAGGCAGGCACGCCGTTCATGATCGAATCGCCGACAACAGCGATCGATCTGCCGCTGAAAGCGTTGGTCTGGGAGGACGAGGACCATACAGTGAGACTGACCTACAACAGCGCGGACTACGTTCGCGAGAGGCACGAGCTGCAGAGCGGGATCGAGCCACTAAAGGCGGCGGAACCGTTTTTCCTTGCAGCGGCCGATCCGGGGTTCGTGGTGTAGCGGGTGGGCCCGGCTGGAAAGCATGATTTAGGAATGGTCGCTAGGTCCGAAGAGTACGTTGCATGCCGCAGTTCGGTTTGGAGCCGACAACCTGATGCGATATCCTCAGCACTCATGAGATTCCCGTTGTTTCTGGTGTTCCTGTTCGGCTCGTCAGCTTACGGCCAGAGCACGTACGTATTGCGGGCTGCCCGAATGTTTGACGGCAAAAGTGACACGCTTGTTCAGCCCGGAATAGTGATTGTCTATGGCGACCGTATCCAAGCTATCGCCAAACCGGCGCCAGCCGGCGCAACCGTAATCGACTTGGGGGATGCAACCTTACTTCCCGGTTTCATAGACGCTCATACTCACCTAACAATGGATTTCAATCCGGACTACAACGGCCAGCGTCTCGAAAACCTGGCCCGCACAATTCCAGAACAATCCATTCGTTCCGTTGCAAACGCTCGGGTCACGCTCATGGCCGGCTTCACCACGGTCCGCGACGTCGGCTCCAGCAGTTTTATGGACGTTGGACTTCGAAACGCGATAAATAGCGGAATTGTGCCTGGCCCCCGCATGTTGGTTGCGGTGCACGCCCTTGGTTCAACCGGCGGCCATTGCGACGAGGGCGACGGATTCCGCTTTGGGCTGCTCAATCACGAGAGCCGACCGGAAGATGGCGTCATCAATTCGCCCGAACAAGCTGAATATGCCGTTCGCTTCAACGTGAAGTACGGAGCTGACGTGATCAAATCCTGCCCCACAGGAGGCGTGCTCTCACCGACGGACGACGTGGATGCTCCCCAACTAACCCAGGCGGAAATGAACACGATTGTAGCGATCGCACACGAACTTCACCGGAAAACGGCCGCGCATGCTCACGCTTCTGAAGGGGCGAAGCGCGCTATCCGAGCTGGCATTGATTCCATTGAGCACGGTACGTTTCTGGATGACGAAGCTCTGCGAATGATGCGCGAGCACGGGACATATCTTGTCCCAACTCTGTCTGTGCGGAGCGGAATCGCGGAATCAAAATTTCCGCCGTTCGTTCGACAAAAGGCGGATTTGGCCATTCGTTCGCAAGATTCGATGGTTCGGCGAGCCCTTGCGGCAGGAGTAAAAATCGCTTTGGGCACCGATGCAGCCGTTTACCCTCATGGAAACAACGCGTTAGAGTTTGTGCTTCTGAGCGCAGATGGCATGACACCGGCACAAGCTTTGCGAGCTGGAACGTCGGCTGCTGCGGACCTGCTCGGGTTGCAAGGCAAAATCGGGACGCTTGAAGCCGGCAAGTTGGCCGACATTGTTGCCGTACCAGGCAACCCTCTGGAGGACATCAAAGTCACCCAGAGCGTGATCTTCGTTATGAAAGAGGGCAAGATTTACAGGAATGATCGATCGGGTACTTCGGCGAAAGGGCTGTAAGCCGTGGAACGCGGCTCGCAATCCGTATCTATCCGTGAAGACCGCCTGGCATGCAACCAAGGTCACAATTCCACAACTCCTTCCAAAACAGGACATCCGGTCATGAGGCGTGCCAAAGGGTCGTGGCGGTCTGATAATCAGAAGCATGAACGATCCGGCATGCGATCTTTTGCAAAAGGCTCTCAAATCTGAGTCTCCCGAGATTTCGGTTGAAGCATTGGTCCACGACCAGCCGGGTTTCCCAGAGGCCATAGGAAACTCTTGGGCTGACGGGTTCCGCACGGATCACGTTCCGCCCTCTATTGCCCGGTATTTGGCGGAAAATGGAGCTTCAGTCAGCGTTCATGCCGCCGCCGCGTTTGGATTCACTGACCATTTGGCCGACTTGCTGCGTGCCGATCCATCTCTGGTCCACGCCAAGGGCGGCGACGGTTGCACTCCCCTTCATTTCGCTCGGGACCTCACCACGGCCGAGTTCCTAGTCGATAACGGCGCAGATATCGACGCGCGAGATGAGGACCACGATTCCACGCCTGCCCAATGGCGCATCGGGAAGGCTCCTGAAGTTTCCCGGTATCTTCTCGATCGCGGAGCCACCCCGGATATTTTTCTTGCTGCTGCGCTGGGCGACCTCGATCTCGTGAAGGAGCTGATCTCAAAAAATCCCGCCTGCGTCGCCTATCGCATCGGCCGTTTGCCCGATTTTCCTCCCCTGGGATACCAACATCACGGCGGCACAATCTTGCAATGGACTCTGGCCTTCAATTCTTATCCCCACCAGATAGCGCTTCTCAAGGGGCACAGTCGTGTTTTTGATGTTCTCTATGAGAACAGCGATCCGCAAACTTGTCTGCTGGTGTGCTGCGTTCTCGCCAGCCGGCAAGAAGCGCAGGCCATCGCTAGCCAGCATCCTGGGCTTATAGCGAACCTTCCCAGCGTGGATCTCGAGCTCCTACCTCGTTACTGCTGGGAGACCAACACAAACTACGAAGCGGTCCGCCTGATGCTTGATCTCGGCTTTCCGATTGCGCAAACAGAGTCGAGCCACGGATACTCGCCGTTGCATAATGCGGCCTGGTCGGGCGATGCCGCGCTCGTGGAGCTTCTTATTTCGCGCGGACACCCGGTCGATCTCGTTGATCCACGCTATAAGGCAACGCCGCTCGGTTACGCCATCCACGACTGCATCGTCGAAAAACGTCACGCCGAAGGGGACTTTGCGCGGGTCGTCGAGTTGCTCCTGAAAGCCGGTAGTCCCTGGGATCGATCGATCTACCCAACAGGTGATGCGCGGATTGATGAGGTCCTCGGCCGGTTTGGGCAACTTCGTGCGTAGCCTTCGCCGCGCCTATTACGACGGTGGTTCGGCCGTTATACGCTTCGTCCCAGGGCTGGCGACGTTGAGCTGATGTCGGAGGGGAGGCGCGGGCTGCAGGCGGGAGAGTACGAAAATCAGCCCGGATGAAGAGCGGAGTATTCCAGATCATCCGTGGGATTGAGTTTGGCGCATGTCGACCGTACGTTCACATGGATGTCTCGCTGCAAGCGCGTTGTGGGGACCTAAGCGCCCGCCTGCGGAGAGAGAGCAAATCTCTTGGCAGGTAATCGGGATCTAAATCGCTGGCCTCGAGCAATGTGGCATGATGCGTTGAATGAGAATCGCTCAAGGAGACGAGTACTTCATCCCTGCTCATGTGGAATACATAAGAGATCGTGGGACTCTCGATGCGTATTGGTACCTCGTAGGATATTCGGAATCTCTGCCGGGCTTCCAGCCGCGACCGTTCAGGAAGGGGGAAGTACTCGATTATCGATTTTTCCGTGATGATGAGCAGTGGTTCGCATTCATTGTGAACCGGAACAGCCTTCTCTTCTATTTCCGAGCACCAGCGGTTCGATCCGGTCGCTACCCGAAGCACGAATTGTTGAGAGAGCTGAAAGACGTGAGCGAAAACGAAAGGGGGGAAGTCACGACGAGAATTTCGTCGGTCTCCGAAGCGAGGGGAGCGTGGTGGCCGTTGTGTTCTCAAAACCGTGGTAGTAGCGGATCTTGCATGCGTGATTACGATTCGCCATTTGGCAGTTGCTTCGGAGGCGCGCCTCAAGCAAGGAGTCACCCCGCAAAATTTGTTCCGCATCCGGGAGAGCTCAACCGATTCGCTATACTCGTTCTGTAAACGGCTGTTTCGAGCGCAGGTAGAAGTGCGCCTGCGCGTCTCCGCTTACCGCCTGTCCGCAACATCCATGTTTGACAATTTATCCGACAAACTACAGCGCGTCTTCAAGAACCTGCGCGGGGAAGGGAAGCTCAGCGCGGCCAATATGGAAGAGGCGCTGAGAGAGATCCGGGTCGCCCTGCTGGAAGCCGACGTTCACTTTAAAGTCGTCAAGCAGTTCATCGAAGAAGTAAAGGTGAAAGCGATGGGTGAGGAAGTCCTCACGGCGCTCTCGCCGGGCCAACAGGTGGTCAAAATTGTTCGCGATGAGCTGATCAAAATGCTGGGAACGCACGCTTCCCGGCTGCGCTTCGCTAACGAGCCGCCGACCGTCATGTTGATCGTTGGGTTGCAAGGTTCAGGCAAGACAACCAGTGCCGCCAAACTGGCGCGGTTTCTAAGCAAAGAAGGAAATAAGCCGCAACTAGTATCGGTAGACGTGTACCGACCGGCGGCGCGTCATCAGCTCAGCATTCTAGCAAAGAACGTCACGACACCTATCTACGAAGGAACGGCCGAAGAGATACAGCCGCTGGAACTGGCGCGCTCGGCGCGACGGGAAGCGATGCAGACCGGGCGGGACGTACTGCTGGTAGATACGGCCGGACGCCAACATATTGATGAACAGCTTATGCAGGAGCTGCACGAGCTGAAGGAAGCGCTGAATCCGACGGAGATTCTGTTCGTGGCCGATGCCATGACCGGGCAAGACGCCGTGAAGTCGGCTGATGAATTTCATAAGCGGCTGGGTATCACGGGGGTGATCCTGACCAAGATGGACGGAGACGCACGCGGCGGCGCGGCTCTCTCGATCCGATCGATTACAGGTCAGCCGCTGAAGTTCGTCGGCGTGGGCGAGAAGACCGATGCGCTGGAGGCGTTTCACCCTGATCGCGTAGCGTCGCGGATTTTGGGGATGGGCGATGTGCTGTCGTTGATCGATAAAGTCCAGGAGACAATCGATCAGAAGACCGCCGAGGAGATGCAGGAGAAGCTTCTCGGGAACGAGTTCACGCTGGAGGATTTCCGCGAGCAGATTAAACAGGTTCGCAAACTGGGATCGCTGGGCGGACTGCTGGACATGATGCCGAAAGTTGGTCCCCTGAAGGAGTTAAAGGACGCCAAGATCGACGAAAAAGAGGTAGACCGGATTGTAGCGATCATCGATTCCATGACGCCGAAGGAGCGGCGGAATCACATGATTATCAACGGTTCGCGGCGGCGCCGCATCGCGAAGGGGAGCGGGACGAGCGTGCAGGACGTGAACAATCTTTTGAAGCAGTACGCGCAAGCGCGTAAAATGATGAAGAGCTTCACGGGCCAAACCGGGATGCTGGGTAAAAGGCTGGCCAAGATGAAGCTGCCGGGGCTGCCTGGATTTTAGGGGAAATCGCCTCCCCTAGGCTGCGGCTCAGGTGGCCGTGGCTCCAATTTGTAACAATATAGAAAAGAAAAGGTTACGATGTTAGCTATTCGCCTGGCGCGATTCGGCGCCAAGAAGAAACCCACCTATCGCGTGGTCGTCATAGAGAAAGATCGGGCGCGCAATAGCCGTTCGGTGGAAGTGGTTGGTCACTACAATCCCGTGGCAAAGCCTGCCGAGATACACCTGAACCGGGAGCGCATTGACTACTGGATGAAGAACGGCGCCCAACCGTCGGATACGGTGACCCGCCTCCTGAAGACCGCCCCCGCCGAAGCGCCCGCGACCGCCTGACGGCGAGGGCTGAAACTGGATTGCGCGCGCCCGATTTGCGGGTGCGGACGGAACTAAAATGAACGACAATAACGGCGTCAAAACGCTGGTGGAAGATATCGCGAAAGCTCTGGTAGATGCGCCGGCTGGAGTTGTAGTCAACGAAATCGCCGGCGAGCATGCGACGGTTTTTGAGTTACGCGTGGCGGAAGGCGACCTGGGCAAGGTGATCGGTAAACAGGGACGCACAGCGCGCTCGATCCGGACGCTGCTGGGCGCGGTGGGAACCAAGCTGAACCGGCGTTTTTCCCTCGAAATTCTCGAATAGGCGGGCCCGCGGGCAAATGGAGGACGGACGGGTGGTCGTCGCCGAAGTTCTGCGGCCGCGTGGTAACCGGGGCGAGCTGCTTGTTCGTTCGCAAACCGACGTGCCGGACCGGTTGCGCCTGCTTAAAGAAGTAAGTGCGCGGTTGAGGGATGGTTCGGACCTGGCAGTCGAGATCGCGGTGGCCTGGGAGCATAAGGGCGAATGGGTTCTGAAGTTCGCCGGAGTGGATTCAATCGACGCAGCGGAACGTTTTCGCGGGGCGGATCTGTGGGTGCCGTTCACGAACCGGGCCCGGCTGGCAGACGGCGATTTTTACCAATCGGATCTGATCGGTTGCCGAGTGATCAATGCCGCCAGCGGCGAGTGCGTGGGCATCGTCGAGGGATGGCAGCAGTACGGAGGACCGCCGCTGATGGAAGTCGGCGCGAAGGGACGTGAACATCTGATTCCCTTTGTAGCCGCGCGGTGCGAGGTGGACCTGGCGGCCCGGACGATCCGGATAGACTTGCCGGAAGGATTATTGGAGCTGTGAAGTTCCACATTGTGACGATCTTCCCGGAATTCTTCCGGGGACCGTTCGAGCATGGCGTAGTCCACCGGGCGCAAAGGGCTGGACGGTTAGAAATCCAGATTCACGATTTGCGAAACTGGACATACGATCGTCACAGAACTGTAGACGACCGCCCATTCGGGGGCGGGGAAGGCATGCTCTTGAAAGCGCAGCCTTTATTTGACGCCGTGGAAGCGATTTTTCCTGAACGCGCTGCGCAGCCGGACCGGACGCCGGGGCAGAAGGTCGTTTTGCTTTCCGCCCAGGGGAGGCGTTTGACGCAAGCTGTGGCGCGAGAGTTTGCGGCGCTCGAAGCGCTGGTGTTGATCTGCGGCCGGTATGAGGGTGTGGATGAGAGAGTGGCCGAACACCTGGCAGATGATGAGGTGTCGATCGGAGATTTTGTTTTGAGCGGCGGAGAACTAGGCGCGGCCGTTGTGGTGGATGCAGTGGCCAGGCTGTTGCCTGGCGTGCTCGGAAACGCGGATTCCACGCGAAACGAAAGTTTCAGCGAGGGAAACGACGGATTATTTGATTGTCCGCAGTACACCCGGCCGGCGGAATTTCGCGGCTGGAGAGTGCCCGAGGTGCTGCTGGGCGGGAATCATGAGGAAATCAAGCGCTGGCGCCGGGCTACGTCACGCGAGAAAACGGAACGGCTGCGGCCCGATTTAAGCGGCAGCCGCGAAAAGAGGCAGAACTAAAATGCAAAACGCACTTGTCAGCAAATTCATCAGCAAGCACGCTCGCGCGAAGGAGCACCCCGAATTTCGCCCGGGCGATACGATTCGCGTGCACGTAAGGATCAGAGAAGGCGACAAGGAGCGTCTGCAGGCCTTCGAGGGGACGGTTATCGCCCGCAAGAACACAGGATTGGGGGAGACCATCACGGTTCGAAAGGTCAGTTTTGGCCAGGGCGTGGAGCGCATTTTTCCCGTGCACGCGCCGGTGATCGACCACATCGATCTGGTGCGGACGGGCCGGGTCCGGCGCGCCAAGCTGTATTATCTTCGCGGCCTGAAGGGCAAAGCCGCCCGTCTGCGCGAGCGCGAATAACCGATCGTGCCCGCCAGCGCGAATTTCGGCTCTGGACGGCGGCGGCAACCTGCCGAAGGCTCGCAGGCGAAGTCTATTCCCAGCGTCCGGTCCATCCGCTGCGTCAGCTCTTATGAACGCGAAGCGCGCGAGCGCGGATTTTCACGGATCGCGGGCGTGGACGAAGTCGGCCGGGGGTGCCTGTTCGGACCCGTGGTGGCGGCGGCAGTCATGCTGGACCCGGACCGGCCGATTCGCGGATTGCGAGACAGTAAAATCATCATCGACGCAGAGGAGCGGGAACGACTGGCTCGCCAGATTAAAGCGCGGTGCGTGTGCTGGGCAGTTGGCGGCTCCGACGCGTTCGAGATCGATCAGATCAATATCTACCAGGCGTCACGGGTGGCGATGCGGCGGGCAGTGGAAGCGATGGCCGTTCAGCCCGATTATCTTTTGATCGACGCAATCAAAGTCGACCTTCCCATCGAACAGCTTCCGCTGATTGACGGCGATGCACGCTGCCGCGCGATTGCCGCGGCATCGATTGTGGCGAAAGTTCATCGGGACGCCGTTCTCAAGCGCTGGGACGAAGTTTTTCCGCAGTACAATCTAGCCTCGAATAAAGGGTACTCGACGCCGGATCATCGCCGCGCTTTGAGGAAGCATGGACCGACACTGCTCCACCGCTTCAGCTTCTGGCCGGTGCGAGTGAACTGTGCCGAGACGCATTGGACGGGTTACATCACCGACCCGCCCGCGCAGACAGAGCTGTTCGATGCCGAGAGCGTTGAGGCTATCGTGATTTCCGCGGCCGGGGCATCGGTATGAGCGCATCACCGGTAACACCTGCGCCGCCGCCGGCCAAGCCAAGCGGGTTTGCAAAGTGGCACCGCCGAGTTCTGGCGATCTGCCTGATCGTGTTCACGTTTGAGTTGGGGCTGTTTCTGGTGGTGTTTCCGTGGTTGCGGAGCTGGGAGCTAAGCTGGATACCCACGCACTCGCCGCGGCTCGCCGGCATCTGGCTGAGCCCCTATTTTCGAGGAGCGCTGAACGGGCTGGGGCTGGTGAATTTATATGTTGCGGCAGCAGAAGCGGTGAAGCAAGTGAGGTCGATATTCGGTGGAGAGCGGTCGTAGCTTATTTATCAAGGCAAGGGGCGATTCAGCCCGTTCTCAACGCTGCGTCAACGGCACTGGGATTTCGATCGATTACAGTCAGGTAACCGCGTACTGCGTTGTCAGGTTGGGCCCGTCCCTGCTCCCATTCGACTTCGGGTGCCGCCCTATAGCCGCACCTTTAGAGCCATCTTAGAGCCCCTCCTCCCCGCGAAGGCTTGTGGGCGCCCGAACACTTTCAAGTTCTTCCTATTGTTTTCCCACAAAAGGGTGTGACATACTTTGGTGGGAAGCCAACAGGAATGAGCATGAACGAGAAAAGCGACGTTCAGCAAGGGACCCTGGCCTTAATGGTCCTAAAAACACTGGATGGGATAGGCTCGCAGCACGGCTATGGAATTGCGCGCAGAATTGAGCAGATAAGCGGCGATCTGCTCTCGGTGAATCATGGCACTCTGTATCCTGTGCTCCTGAAATTGGAGCAAGAAGGATCGATCGCGGCTCAATGGGGAGTGTCGGACAACAACAGGAAAGCCAAATTCTATAGTCTTACGAAGGCGGGGAAAAAACAGCTTGTTGCTGAAGCTCGCAAATGGCAGCAGACGACCGAAATCATCGCTCGCTTCTTCGCTTGTTCAGGAGGTTCCCAATGAAAGGCTTGCGCCGATTCTGGAACCGGCTCGCGGGCACAATTGCAAGCACGCGTCGCGAAAACGAGCTAACCGCAGAGATTGAAGAGCATCTTCAGTCGCAAACAGAGGACAATATTCGATCAGGCATGCCCCCGGCGGAAGCGCGAAGGGCTGCGCTTCTCAAGTTCGGCGGCGTAGAATCCGCAAAGGAAGAATATCGCGAGCAACGCAGCCTCCCTCATATCGAGAATCTTCTGCGGGACCTGCGATTCGCCCTGCGCTCCTTCAGGAAGCGTCCTGCTTTTACGGCGGTATTAGTTCTATCACTTGCCATCGGCATTGGCCTCAACACCACTATATTTACTTGGCTAAAGGCCGTCTACCTCAATCCGCTGCCCGGCGTGACGGATGCGCGCCACCTCATTACCATCAACGCGGCCTACAAATTTGGAGACGGTTACTCCAACTCTTTCCAGGATTATGTTTACATTCGCGACCACAGCCGCCTCTTTGCTGGCCTTTTTGCGCATGAGATGGAGATCCTTGCTGTAAATGACGGCAGGTCCGCTGAGTTGACAACCGGTGGCATCGTCTCAGGAAATTATTTTCAGGTCTTGAATAAGAAGATGGCTATGGGCCGGGGTTTCCTACCGGACGAGGACGAGGCGCTCGATCGGGATCCCGTGATCGCTTTAAGCGATGGGCTGTGGCATCGTCGGTTTGGCGCCGATCCAGGCATTCTCGGCACGAAACTTGAGCTCAATCGGGTTCCGTTCACCGTCATCGGTATCGCGCCTCCCGGCTTCGTAGGTGTCTATGGTGGTCTCCGCCAGGATTTTTGGATCCCGCTGCATATGGCCCGCGCGCTCGATCCCAATCATACTGATCCGTTAACGAACGGGATGGGATTGCAGATCATGGGCCGTCCGAAATCGGGAGTTTCCATCTCCGCAATTCAATCGGAACTGGATGGATTATCCCGACAGATGCAGCCCTTGTACCACAAAGACTCGCCAGACTATCGGGCGCAAGCGTACCCGCTTCACGAGGCTCAACGAGGTTTCCATTCCGCTTTGTTCGAGATGGTCAGGGTGCTTGCCATTGCTATTGTCATCATCCTGCTGCTTGCGTGCCTCAATGCCGCTAATCTCCTGATCGGCCGCGCAACCGAGCGTTCGCGCGAGATCAGCGTTCGCATCTCGCTCGGCGCGGCCCGACGGCGCATCATCAGACAGTTGCTGACCGAAAGTCTCGTCATCGCGGCTTTAGCCGGAACCGCCAGCCTGACAATTGTGTATGCAACGCGCTCTGTACCGATGTTTCTCGCGCCGCCTGGATGGGAACTGTACCTCAATCTCGATGTCGATTGGACGGTTATCACTTTTCTGTTCGTCGTAACTACCAGCACAACACTGCTGTTCGGCTTGTTGCCGGCTTTCGAGACTTCCAAAGTGGATATTGTCGACAGCTTAAAAGAGGGTTCGGGAAATGTCACCGCCGGCCGCCGGCGTACGGCTTGGCGCAGATTATTAGTTATCGGCCAGGTGGCGCTGGCGATGACCGCACTTTTCGGCTCCGCCTTGTTCACTGAGTATGCGCGAAAAGTTATCAATGCCGATCGTGGGTTTCAAACCAGGAACATTCTAACTGCTGAGACGGACCTTTCGGCTGCCGGCATGAGTGAGGCGCGTGGACGAGCCTTCTACCAGGATTCCATTCAGCGGCTTGAGTCACTCCCGGGCGTTGCGTCCGCCGCTTGGACGACCTTTCTTCCAATGAACGGTTCGGGCGGCGGCAACCATCGAAAAGCAGAAGTGCGAGGCTATTCCGCGCCTGCGGGCAACCCGCTCTCCCTCATTGTGGATACAGTAAGCGCTGGATACTTAAGAACCCTCGGCATCGCAATTTCCAAAGGTCGCGAGTTTGAGCCGTCCGATACACAAAGCTCCATGCCGGTATTGATGGTAAATCAGAAGTTCGCCGACGAGTATCTGAAGGGACACAACCCAATCGGCGCGGAAGTCAAAATCGACGGCATTTGGCGTTCCATCGTGGGCGTACACCGGAATTACGTTTACCGCGATCCCACCCAACCTGTTCGTCCCACGGTCTTGTTACCGATTACGCAGGACTACAACACGGATGCCATTGTCGTGGTGCGATCGAATGCTGATCCCTCTCCACTCCGGCCATTGATCCGGAAAGTGATTGCCGAATTTGATCGCAACATCCCCGTCGCTCACGTAATGACGATGGAGGAAAACGTTCGGTACCACTTTGTTGAGGTAAAGGTTGGAACGGCAGCGCTCCTCTTCTTCGCCGTGATTGCCTGCATTCTCGCCGCAATCGGAATCTACGCGGTTCTTGCAGGGTTTGTCCATCAACGCCGGCGTGAGTTCGGTATCCGAATTGCCCTCGGGGCGGTGCCCGGCGATGTGCGTACAAGGGTGCTGATGGAAAGTGCACTGATGGCATTGATCGGCAGCGGCATCGGGCTCATGCTTTCGGTCGCCTTGGGTGAATTGCTGAAATCCGCGCTTTTCACGCTGAGCCCGTTCGACCCGCGGCTGTATGCGGCAGCCGCTATCACGACGGGTGCGACAGTTATGGTTTCAACGCTGGCACCGGCATGGGCTGCCTCGCGAATGGATCCGATTGCAGCGCTCCGAAGTGAATAGCATTAACGGCTTTGAAGCCCGTGACCGCGTTTTCAGAGCCCAACAAAGAGATCTGTTAGCGCGCCAAGCGTGCCGGCTGACCCTTGTTTTCGAGGAGCGCTGAGCGGGCTGGGGCTGGTGAATCTATATGTCGCCGCGGCGGAAGCGGTGAAGCAGGTGAAGTCGATATTCGGTGGAGGGCGGTCCTAGCTTATTTATCGAAGCGAGGGACCATTCAGCTCGTTCTCAACGCTGCGTCAACGGCATTAGGATTTCGATCGATTACAGTCAGGTAAGCGCGTACTGCTCTCACGCAGACGGCAAGACCGTCTGCGCCACACCACTCATTTTTCGCTGTCGAGCGTTTTCATTGCCCTCTCGTCGTAGCGGGAACCGGCCACGGCTGAAGGAGGGATCGCTTCTTCGATATGGGCCAGATCGCCGGCCGAAAGTGATACAGAGAGGGCGCCCAGAGCGTCGTTGAGCTGTGCCCGGGTGCGTGCGCCGATGACCGGGACGATCTCTTCCCCTTTCGCGAGCACCCAGGCAATGGCGAGTTGGGCCGGCCGGACTCCTTTTTCGGCTGCCAAGGCATTCAGGCTTTCAACGAGCCGGCGATTTTGGATCGCATTCTCTCCGCTGAAGCGGGGGAGGTGAGTGCGAATATCGGCTTTACCCGACGGGATCGATCCGCTGAGCAGGCCGCGCGACAGAACGCCATAGGCGGTCACTCCGATACCGAGTTCTTGCAGCGCGGGAAAGATACGGCGTTCGGGCTCACGGCTGACGAGGGCGTACTCAATCTGCAGATCAGCGATCGGGTGAACGGCGTGCGCGCGCCGGATGGTGTCGGGCCCGACCTCGGACAAACCAACGTAGCGAATATAGCCGGCCTTCACCAGGTCTGCAATCGTTCCGATCGTTTCCTCGATGGGAACGACTGGGTCGAGGCGCGCTGGACGGTAGATATCGATGTGATCGACCCCCAGACGGGTCAAGGTATAGGCAAGCGAATTTTTCACGGCGACAGGGCGCGTATCGAATCCGATCCAGGATCCATCGGGACCGCGAAGAGCGCCGAACTTTACCGACAGGAGAGCCGCATCGCGACGGCCTTTCAAGGCGCGGCCGATCAAAAGCTCGTTATGTCCCATGCCATAGAAATCACCGGTGTCGATGAGATTGATGCCGTGATCGAGGGCCGCATGGATGGTAGCAATGCTCTCGTTCTCGTCGGTATCGCCGTACATTCCAGACATACCCATGCAGCCAAGAGCGAGAGGGAATACGCGCGGACCGGTCGAGCCTAGCTGGCGGAATTCAGTACCGTTGTGCTTCATAGAAATCATGGTAGATAATTCGGCCGCTGCGAGGACTTCGGTGGGATAGCTGACGAAAGCCGTGTGATGTTACTTGAAGCGGGGAGTCGTCTCTTATGTGGGTGGTCTGTGAAACGAATTGAAGCGATATCGGCGATAGCACGGTGCGGTTGGCTTCCTGTGTTGCTCGGCTTAACGCTTTACGGCTGCGGCAGGGTAGAGGCGCAGGCGGGCGGCGCGAACCTGAGGGGCGGATACATTGCGACGGCCTACTCTCAGACTGGAACAACGAAGTCGGGTTTGTACACGCATGATCACGTGGTGGCGGCGGACCCTTCCATTCTGCCGGTGGGGAGCCGAATCAAGATCCGGCATGCTGGACGATACTCAGGAGAGTACGTGGTGGCCGATACGGGAGAAAAGATTGTCGGGCGCAAGCTGGATATTTACATTCCGAACACGCGCGAGTGCATGAGGTTTGGCAAAAAGCGAGTGAAGGTGGAAGTTGTCGAACTCGGGAATGGAACGCACGAGGCGACCAAGCAGGCTGATGAGGCCGTCAAGCAAGATGTCAAACAGGACATCTCGAAGGGTGTGGTAGGAAACGCCGCGAACGAGAAAGATTGGGCGAAGCAAGGAGCGCCGGTTGCCGCGGCCGTGGCTGGAAACCCAGGAAGCACGCAGGCGGGGAGCGGGAAACCGGCAGCGAAGAGCACTTCCAGCACGAGCGGAACTGCACCTGCGAACAAGCCTCCGCAATAATGCCGCAATTCGGGGTCGAGGGTTGAATGGCGGCAAACGAAACTAGAGTCTACGACGCGCTCATCGTTGGCTCCGGAGCAAGCGGCGGTTGGGTGGCCCAAGAACTCACCGAGCACGGCCTGGAAGTTCTGATGCTCGAGGCGGGCCCGCCGCGCATCCCGACCCGGGATTTCACCGAACACGCCTGGCCCTATCAGTTGAAATATCGCGGGTTCGGCGATCAGAAGCAAATGCTGGTTAACCAACCGGTGCAGCGTCTCTGCTATGCCTGCGACGAATACAGCCATCAATTCTTCGTCAATGACAACGAGCATCCGTATACCTTTCCATCCGAGAAGCCGTTCATGTGGATCCGTGGGCGACAGGTCGGCGGCAAGACATTCTGCTGGGCGCGTGAAAGCTATCGCTACAGTGATTATGAATTTCAGGCTGCTGGACGCGACGGATATGAAGAGAATTGGCCATTCACCTACCGCGAGTTGGAACCTTACTACGACAAGGTGGAGAGTTTCATAGGGGTGAGCGCCTCCTACGAGGGCCTGGCGCAGATGCCGGACGGCAAGTTCCTGCCGCCAATGAATCTGTCCTGCGGCGAGGTGCTGGCGAGAGACGTCATCCAGAAGAAGCTAGGCTGGCGCTTAATGCCGGATCGAGTTGCGAATTTGACCGTGCCTCATAATGGCCGCCCGGCTTGCCACTATTGCGACCAGTGCCAGCGCGGGTGCCACACCGCCTCGTACTTTAACAGCCCGTCAGTCACGCTCCCGGCCGCTGCCAGAACCGGCCGCTTCACGCTGCGGAGCGAGGCCATCGTGAGCCATGTCGTGATGAACCGGGAAGGCCGCGCGGAGGGCGTCCATTACATTGATCGCGTTACCAAGACTCATAAAGAGGCCCGGGCAAAAGTGGTCATCCTAGCTGCGGGCGCGCTGGAATCAACGCGCATTCTGCTCAACTCGCGATCGTCGCGCTTTCCGAGCGGAGTCGGGAATTCAAGCGGAGTTCTCGGGCATTATTTGATGGATCACTTTACGATCGAGGGCGCCGGCGGCGAGCTTCCGGCACTCAAGAGCTCGCAACGTGAACCAGTCGGTAATCCGTGCGGGTATTTGATTCCGAAATATGTAAACACGGTTGGTCACAGGAACGCCGACTTTCTCCGCGGGTATCGCTTTGACGGGGGCGCCAGTCAACAGCTATACGAACAGGCCTTCCGGCTGCCTGGATTTGGCCGCGGCTGGCGCGAAAACGTGAGGCGCGAAATTCCGTACTACTTTTCGATCGAGGCGCAGGGCGAGTGTCTGCCGCGCTTCGATAACTACGTAGAGCTCGATCCCGATGTGAAGGATGCGTGGGGCATACCGGCCTTGAGAATTCATGCGAGCTATGGCGAGAACGAGCGAAAAATGGCCAAAGCGATGCGGGCGGACATCGGCAGCGTGCTCGATGAATTGAAGGTGAGGAATCCGACTCCGCCGAGCGAGGATTTGAGCGTGTTCGGAAAAAACATTCACGAATGTGGAACCGTGCGGATGGGAACCGATCCGAAGAAAAGCGTACTCAACGCACATAACCAACTGCACGATGTGAAAAACGTCTTTGTCACGGATGGCGCGGCGTTTGTGACGCAAGGATGCTACGAGCCCACGCTTACGATAATGGCTATTTCCGCCCGAGCGGCAGACTACATCGTCACTGCTACTAACCACGGCGAGTTATAAAGACGAATGTCACAGCCAATCGATCCAGAGAACGATCTCACGCGCCGGAGCTGGATGATTACGCTCAGCCAAGCTGCCATCGTTGTGGGCGTGGCAGGCAGAGTCGAAGCCGGCGAGAAACCGGATACGCCACTCCCTCCCGGTCTTTACCAGCCGAATGCTGAGCATTTGAGCCACGCGCTTATGACCGATGGGCGATTCCATCCGATTCCAGGCGGATCCCCCACCGACTACATCCGCGGCAGCGACGAACCCTTTCACCCCCTGTTTTTTTCGGAGAAAGAGTTTGCGGTGATTCACCGGATAGTCGAGTTGCTGCTGGGGGGTCGCGAAAGGGTCAGTCAGGAAGTAGCCGAGTGGGTTGACCTTCGTGTTTCGAGCGCCGGTGCAGTTCGTGAGGCTGCGCGTCACGTGAACCCGCTTCATCGGGCATTAGCGGCAGCGTATTTCGGCTTGCATCATGTGAATGAAGTTGAGACCTCGAACCCTGAAAAAATCTGTCGCGACGGACTCGCATGGATTGCGAGCACGGCACAATCACGGGACCCGGAAGATTTCTTGTCGCTCAGCACAGAGCAACAGATTGCGATATTGGACTCGATCAGTGACGGAAGAGCGGACAGGCAGAACGAAAATCGTGGTACTCGATTCTTCGCTTTTGTGAAGACTGAAACAATCAGGGGTTTCTACACTTCCCGGGTCGGTCTCAAAGAACTCGATTTCAAGGGCAATGCGTTTTATGCTCGATCCCCGGGGTGTGAGACCCGGTGATTTGCGCCGGCAGGGCCGCTTTAAACTAACGGCCGCTGCTTGCCGGCGCGGTTTGTGGAAATCCGTTGGTTCCGTTTCACCGGCGAGATCAATCTAGCTCAACGCGCGCGCTGCTGCTCTCAATTGATGTTGTTGCGGATGCTTGGTCGCCTACACTGGCAACGTGCACGCATGCAGCCGAGTGGTTGTCCTTTCTTCTTTATCCGTTTGCGTCTGGGCGCAGCAACCGTTCCAGGTTCACGGATATATCCAAGGACGCTTTACCAACCAGGAGGGCACGCCCGATCGGTTGGAGATTCGTCGTGCGCGGATCAGTGTATCCGGAAACCTTTTTTCAAAGCTCGCTTATACGGCTCAAGTGGATGTGGCTAAGCAGCCATATCTCCTGGATCTGGCCGTGACGTGGCAATTTTTCCGCGCGCTCCAGCTAAGTGGAGGGCAATTCAAGATGCCCTTCAGTGCTGAAAGCCTGATATCGGACAATCTGAACATTCCGATTGCTCGCGCTCGGGCGGTGAATTCACTGGTGCCGGGACGCGACACTGGGGTGCAGGCGCGCGATGTTGGTCTGCAGCTCTCAGGATCAGTGGGCCCGAAGGATGATCCACTCGTCGAGTATGCAGCAGGCGTATTCCGCGGTCAAGTATTAGTGGAAGCGCCCGCGGCACACTACCCCGCGATCGTGGGGCGTCTCATGCTCCGCCCAGTCAAGAAACTGAGGGTGGGCGAAGACTGGTACATGAGCTTCTCGGCTCCCCAAAACGCAGAAAAACGGCGTGAGGAAGTTGAGGGAAGCTACGAGCCCGGAAGCCTTCATCTCCGTACGGAGCAGATCTGGGCACGCGATGGCAGCTTGGAGCGGCGAGGTGGATATGCGCTAGGCGCCTGGAAGCTATCGAAGTATTGGGAACCTCTGGCACGTGCGGACTGGCTCACGACCAACATTCATAAACCGAATACAAGCTCCGTTGCCTATCTCGCCGGCTTAAATTTTTATTGGGGCAGGCATTTGAAGATCGGGGCAAACGCTGGCGCGCAAGTTGACCAGGGCGCCAGGGGTGCCAGCAGCCTTTTCCTCGCGCAAACGATGCTCAGCTTTTGAGGTTTCGGATGGGGCTGTTCTGAATTTTCGGACGCTCCGAACAAACAACAACGATGCTATTTCGCTTGTCGGATTTCAGACACACGAGGCCTGGCGTGGCTAGTACTTCCCACTCGCTGGGTGCGGGAGAGGAACGGCTGCTCACTCTTGCGCCGGTAAAGCGCGCACGGTAGTGTTTGTGCATGAGGACTCGCCTTATGGTCGCCAGCATCACAGCGGCCCTGGTAACTGGGTTAGCATCGAATTCGGCGGCGGGTCGCCAAACCGAGCGAACGCCGGCACCGCGGGAAAGCCGTATTCCGATCGGAAAGGGCTCGCTCTATTCGCGAGAAATCGGCACGGGTCAGGCTATCGTTGTACTTCACGGGGGGCCGGATTTCGACCACAACTATCTGTTGCCGGACTTGGATCGATTGGCGGGTGCATACCGGCTCATTTACTACGACCAGCGGGGCCGTGGAAGGTCCTCAGATCAAGTGCTGGCTGAGGAAGTCACGCTCGCATCCGAGCTCGAGGATCTCGACAGGGTACGCCATCATTTTCATCTGGAATCACCAGCGTTGCTCGGGCACTCCTGGGGAGCGGTTCTTGCACTCGAGTATGCGGTCCGGCACCCGGAACGCGTGTCGCGCATTATTCTGATGAATCCCGCGCCGGCTTCCAGAAGCGACGTTGCGTTATTTCGGAAAGCGTACGCGGACAAGCTGGCCGGAGATATGGACCGGCAAAGGGAGATCATGGCCAGCTCGGCGTATAAAGAGGGAGAGCCTGAGGCCGTTGCGGCGCGCTATCGTCTCCACTTCAGGCCCGCGTTGAAGCGACCCGAGGACTACGACAAGTTGATGGCGACGATGAGAGCGGCATTCATCAGGCAGGGAAAAGAAGGCATCCTGAAAGCACGCGCGATCGAGGACCGGCTGATGCGCGAGACCTGGCAGGTGGACGGCTACGATCTGCTTCCCAAGCTGCAAACCCTGAGCATCCCGACGCTAGTTATCTCCGGCGATCACGACATCATCCCCGGCGAGATCGCGTGGCATATCGCGCGCGCAATTCCGAACGCCCAGCTCGTCAGGCTCAAAAACTGCGGACACTTTGCGTATCTCGAATGTCCTGCTGAGGTTCGCGACGCGTTCGAGCAGTTCTTTCGGGCGAGGCGGCCGATGGCACGTCCACATTGATGGGTGCCCCCAATCTGGTAAGCCGAGGCCCAGTGCTTCGTGACGACAAGCCGTCCTGAGCGTTGTCCTACTCCTCTCGCAGTACCCGTGCAGGATCTAGTCGGATCGCTCGTGCTGCCGGATGGCAACAGGCAATCAGTGCAACCATAACCGTGAGCCCCAGGGCTGCGGCGTAGGTAGGCGGGTCCTGCGGATTCACTCCGTACAAAACCGCTGAGAGCAGCCGAGTTGCGAAGAGGGCGGCGCCAAGCCCGACTAATAAACCGATCACGCAAAAAACCAGGGTCCGCAACGTCACGGTACTCAGCACATCTATCGAGGTCGCACCGAGTGCCATGCGAATCCCAATCTCCTTAGCCCTGCGAGCAACGGCGAACGCTACTAATGCAAATAGTCCGGTGGCTGCGAGAATCAGCGCCAGCGTGCCGAACGCCGTCTTTATGTAACTCTGCTGAGCCTATGATTCGCTGCGCTGCATACCGCGCTTCCTGCGGGGTGAGGCCCCGACGAATCCCCTCCGTCACTTCTTGCTCGAAGTGATCCCGCATCTCCAGGTCCAGCTCGAGTTCCAGTTTGTTTCGGTTACCGATTCGATGAAGAAGATTTCGGGTCCAGATAAAGAAGCGCATCGAGTTCTCCTAGACGCTCTCGAGAACGAGACCGATTGCCCCTGAGAGTCTTTGCCAACTCTCCAATTCGGCCTGCAGCCGCTTTCGACCTGCGGGCGTGAGCGAGTAGTACTTAGCACGGCGGTTGTTTTCTGAATCTTTCCATTGCGCCTTGATCCACCCTTGAGCCTCAAGCCTGTGCAGCGCAGGGTACAGCGAGCCCTGCTGTACTTGTAAGATGTCATGCGATACCTGGCTGATCCGTTTAGCGATGGCCCAGCCGTTCATGGCATCGAGTGAAAGCGTTTTTAAGATAAGAAGGTCCAGAGTTCCTTGAACGAGATCGGTCGGTTTACCCAAAGTCGGTCTCCTAATGATTATCTACAATAGCATTTGTAGATAGTCAGGGGGAAGTGGGTGGTCAGATCCTTGTCGATTGAGCGGTAAACCGGTCACCGTAACCTTTCCGATGCCTTAACAGTTATAGTTGCAGAGCATGGTGGTCGCCAGAGGTCCTGGAAGGAAGCATCCCCCGCAAACTGCCGGCGATCGTTTGCTCGTCGAAGCCGCACAAGCCGACCCGTCGAAATTTGACGCTCTCTACGAGCTTCATTTCGAGCTCGTCTACTTTTTCATCCTCAGCCGCATCCACGACCGAGCCACTGCCGAGGATCTTACGTCCGAGGTTTTTCACAAAGCGCTCGCTAATCTATCCAGCTACCAATGGCGTGACACTCCCTTCACTTCCTGGCTCTACCGCATCGCTTCCAACGCCGTCGCCGACCAATACAAACGGTCCAACCGCGAACGACGCGGCGATGACGACACGTCCGCCCCGTCCGCTCGAGCAAGCATCTCCTCCAGAGAAATGGATTTCGTCGAACGCCACACCTTCTTGTCCCGTCTCGTCGAGAAACTTCCCGAAATTCAGCGCCGAGTCGTAAGCGAACGTTTTATCGAAGAGCGCAGCATCAAGGAAATCGCTCAGCGTCTGGGTAAGACCGAAGGCGCCGTCAAGCAGCTTCAGTTCCGTGCCCTGCAAAGTCTGCGCGAACAAATGGGGGAACGCCATGGCTAAGGGCTCTCAGGCCGAAGAACTGGATCTCGCCATAAGTGCTCTTTTCGCGCCTCCAAAGCAGCCCTCCGTGCTGCGTCCGAGTCCGGGCGCCGCCGAGTTCCTGGCACTGGTCCGCCCGCTGCGAGATCTGCCGCGTCCCGAATTCAAAGCTCGTCTTAAATCCGATTTGCAAAGGAGAACCATGAACCAAGCAGCCTCATTCGCAGCGACGGTAAAGCCCGCCCAGTTCCGCCGCGAAAACTTCCCCAACATCGCGCCGTGTTTCTTTGTTAACGACGCGCCCAAGTTCATCGACTTCCTCATTGCGGCTTTCAGCGGCACCGAACGTGTTCGCGTCCCCCGCCCGGACGGCACAATCATGCATGCCGAAGTTGCGATCGGTAACTCGGTGATCGACCTCGGCGACGCTAATAAACAATATCCGCAGCGTTTTATGACCACGCATCTGTATGTCCCAGACGCCGACGCGACCTACGCCAACGCCCTTGCGGCAGGCGCCACGCCAGTGTGCGCACCCACTGACGAGCATCCTTCTGGCGACCATTGGGGGGAGGCAAAAGACCCCTTCGGCAATACGTGGTACATCGCCACGCGCAAGGGTTGGGCTTCTGGCGCCGAGGGCTTTCTCACAGTCCAGCCCTATCTCCACCTGCGCGACGCCCACAAGATGATTCCCTTCATCGAAGCCGCCCTGGGCGCGCATACCACCGGGCTTCACAAGTCGCCCGACGGTAGAGTCCTGCACGCCACTATCGAAATCGCCGGCGCCACTCTCGAAATCGACGAAGCCCACGGCGATGTTCAACCCAGTCGGTGCTATCTCCACCTCTATGTCCCAGACACTGACGCCGTCTACGCTCAAGCTGTCGCGGCGGGCGCGGAAGGCATCAAACCGCCCTACACGGCCCCGTACGGCGATCGGGCCGCCAGCCTTATCGACCCCTTCGGCAACACTTGGTTCCTGGCCACATATCTTGGCCCAGAAGGCCGTTAGCATCTCGGGGCTGTAAGAAATCTGTTGACCATTTCCGCCGAGCTTCGGCTTTTTGGCGGAATGTCTTCTCCATTTCAACCTGAACCAGGACAGAGAACGTGTACTTTGGTTCGGGGAGGTGGAGATCTTTAATGCGCGTTTGCAGCTACGCGTTCGTATTCGGCATATCAATGCTGGCCCCTTTCGATTCGCATGGGCAGGAGGCTGTTGCGCCTTCGGATTCTGCCAAGCGCGGACGGGCTCAATTCGCTCAGAGCTGCGGCTTCTGTCATGGCGCAGATGCGAACGGCGGCTCGGAGGGTCCCAACCTGATGCGTTCCGCGATCGTTCGGCACGACGAGAACGGAAATCTGATCGCTCCGGTGATCCGCGATGGCCGGCCGGGAAAGGGTATGCCGCCGGTCCCGCTCAGCGATAGCCAGATCTCAGAGATTGTCGCGTTTCTTCACCGGCGGTTGGAAGAGTCAGACCTCAGAAGTCCGGCGAATCCGCGCGAGTACGATCTCAAGACTCTATTCACCGGCGATCCCGCCACCGGAAAGGCGTTCTTTTACGGGGCTGGAGGATGTTCGAAATGCCATTCGCCGTCGGGCGATCTCGCGGGCGTCGCGAAAAAATACACGCCCACCGATCTTCAGGCCCAGTTCCTGTATCCGTCCGATGTCAAGAAAACTGCGAAGGTAACGACGAGTTCAGGAGAGAGCTTGACTGGAACGCTGTTCTATGAAGACCAGTTCAACATTGCGCTCAAAGATGAGGCCGGCTGGTATCATTCCTGGCCGCGTTCCGGGGTGAAGGTTGAAATTCATGATCCGCTCGCGGGTCATCTGCAACTGCTGCATAAATACAGTGAAGCTGACGTGCACAATCTGTTTGCCTATCTGGAGACACTGAAATGAAGTGGGTCAGCCTGGCTCTGATCAGCGCGTGGTCTATCTACGCGCAGGGATTGGACCCGGCCGCGCTTCTGAAACCAGCCATTAATACGTGGCCCTCCTACAATGGCGACTATTCCGGCCGCCGCTACAGCACGCTCAAGCAGATCAACAGCAGCAACATCCGATCGCTGGGCATGGCTTGGGCATTTCAAACACACTCGACAACGCTCAAAGCGACGCCGCTCGAGGTAAACGGAGTCCTGTACTTCACAACACCGGACAATGTTTGGGCCATAGATGCACGCACCGGCCGGCCGATCTGGCACTTTAATCGCCCGTCACAAGGCGATCACATCGGCCAACGCGGGGTGGCGATGTATAAGAACCGACTCTACTTTGGCACGCCCGACGCGCACCTGGTCTGCCTGGATGCACGCGACGGGAAGCAGATCTGGGATAAAGAAATCGCCGACGTGCAATTCGGATATTACATCAGCATTGCTCCTTTGATCGTCAAAGACCGCGTGATCATTGGCACCTCCGGCGATCAGGCGGACATCCCACATTTCCTCGAAGCACTGGATCCGGAGAGCGGGAAGGTGATCTGGCGTTGGGACAGTCTTCCGAAACGTGGCGCTTCCGGATCGGAGACATGGCCAGACAACGAATCGTTGATGCACGGCGGAGGGCCGACATGGATGACCGGAACCTACGATCCCGACTTAAACCTTCTATATTGGGGAACCGGTAACCCACATCCTGTGCTGGCCGGTATTGGGCGAGCGGGCGCGAATCTCTACACGTGCTCGATAGTGGCGCTGAATGCGGATACCGGCAAATTGGTCTGGTATTACCAGCCTTCACCGCACGACACGCATGACTGGGATGCGGTGGAGACACCCGTTTTATTCGACGCCGAGTTCCAGGGCCGAAGCCGGAAACTGCTCGCGCAAGCCAGCCGGAACGGTTATTTCTTTCTGCTCGATCGCGCTACGGGCGAGCATCTTCTCACAGCGCCCTTCGTGGCGACCGATTGGGCTGCGGGCCTCGACTCGAAAGGTCAGCCGATCCCGAACAAAGCGAAGGAGCCACAGCTCGACGGCGCGCTAGTCAATGCCTACGAGGAAGGCGCGACGAACTGGATGGCGCCGAGCTTCGATCCTGAGACGAAGCTCTTCTACGTAAACGCGCAGCAGGGCTTCACGGTTTATTACCTGACGTTGAACGCGAACAGACAGGCGGAAGGCCACCAGGGAGGAGCGGCAAGCCCGCTGTGGTCTAAGGCTCTTCTTGTTGCGATCGATTATCGAACGGGAAAAGTTCGCTGGACTAGAGAAGAAGAGGAAGGCGCGGCACATCCGGGCATTTTGACCACTGCCGGACATCTGCTGATTACCGGAGATGTTTCGGGCAATTTGTTAGTACTCGATCCAGAGGATGGCCGAACCCTGTGGCACGTTTATGCGGGCGGACTCTTGGACAGCTCGCCCATGACCTACGAATTAGATGGCCGGCAATACATAGTTACCGCCGTCGACGGCGTGCTGTACGCGTGGGCATTGCCACAAGCACAATGAGATCGCGAGTCGAAGAGGCTATTCGTCACGCAGGGCGGTTTATAGCTCCTGCGGGGGCGCGTGCTTATTCGATCAGCTTGATGGCACCGAATGATTCGGGTATGTGAAAACTCGCGTGCTGCGTCGGCTGCCAGGCAATGTGCTTTTGCTGTTCAGGTGGACCTTGCGAGCGATAGAAATTCGCCCTTAACAGATTTCCCGCCGCCGCCGGCCGCGTATCGATAGATGCGTACGGAATTCGCATGCCCGCGTACCAGGTTCGTGAAGCGCGATCAATTCGCGCTGCGACCTGGAACCCTGAATTCCACATCCAAGCATGCTCCCGATGCGGACTATCGAGATCGATATCCAGATCAACCCATTCACCTTGAGGCGATACTTCGAACTCCTTGTATCGCCGGATATGCTCGAAAT
Organism: uncultured Acidobacteriaceae bacterium; assembly: GCA_963787585.1. Taxonomy (GTDB): domain Bacteria; phylum Acidobacteriota; class Terriglobia; order Bryobacterales; family Bryobacteraceae; genus Bog-105. Next base: position 27,717 of record CAWBDR010000031.1, on the reverse strand, counting down.
CTGAGCCGATGAAAGCCTCGGCGACATCCCATTTCCACAACTCGTTCGTTTCCTGATCGGTTTTTGGATCGGGTTTGAGGTGAAGCTGCTCGTATTCGCCAATGAAGAGCAAATACAGATTGTCTCTTGTCCATCGCGAGCGCACCTCGGTGCGATGGCCTGCAACCGGTTTGCCGAACGGATCGCGATCCGCGATGATGCGCGGAGCCGAAACCCAAAACGAAGAGTTTGGGTTGGTATCGGGAGCGACATCTTTGCCAGCCTGTTTGCTTTCGAGCACGCGGGTTTGCGGATTAGCGGTAAGCGCAGTAAACATAACGAGCGTAACGATACAAGACAGGACAGCTTTCATGTCAATTGAGCCAGCGGTCCAGATTGCTTTGGACGAACTCGTTGTCTTGAAGAGCCGGATAGCTGGCGCATACTCGATCGATCTCCTCCATCTGCCCCGGCGAAAGGTTTTCTCGAGGATCGAGGCACCAACGCCCGGAGAGAAGACCTTGCCTCCGCAAGATTTCGTGCAGGCCGGCGATACAGCCGGCAAATTGATTGCGCGCGTCAAACAAGGCAGCGTTGGCATCAGTAAGCGGAGCAGAGCGGGCGAGAATTTCGAGCGCTCCACGGCCTCCGTTCGTTCGACATTCCTGAATATCTTCAAGCAACTCGACTGCACGTTTCGTCCACACAGCCCATTGTCCGAGCAGTCCTCCGGCGAAGTGAAAACTTTCTCTATTCAGGGGAAAATCGGTTAGCAGATCCGGAATGATGTTGTCATCGTTGCCTGTGTAGAGGGCAAATTCGGAGCCGCGGCCGCTGTTGGCCACGCCCCTGATCACGTCGAGTGTCTGATACCGATTGAACGGGGCGATCTTGATTGCGGCGACTGATTCGATTTGGCAGAACTCCCGCCAAAAATCGTAACTCAACACTCGCCCGCCGACCATGGGTTGCAGGTAGAACCCGAAGAGAGGAATTTGCTCGCCGACGGCGCGGCAGTGCGCGATCAGCTCAGAATCGCCGGCTCCGGCAAGCGCCGCCAGGCTGAGGAGCCCGAGGTCAAAACCCGCCTCCCGCGCAAACTCCGCTTCACGAACGGCCCGCCTGGTCCCGCCGCACAATCCTGCAATTTTCAATACCCGTTTACCCGAGGCACACTCCAATTGCTTGACGGTGGAAACGACCAGGCGCAGCACTGGCTCGAAGAGTCCGAAACGGGGATCTCGAATGGCGAACTGGGTGGTGTGGACGCCTACCGCAACACCTTGCGCACCGGCATCACAGTAGTAACGGGTGAGCGCTACTTGTCTACGCTCGTCGAGCTTTCGGTCCGCGTTTAGCGCGAGCGGGTGGGCAGGAATGACGGAACCGTTCTTGAGAATGGCGGAGGCTTGGTGGTCGAGTTTCGGATAGATCGCCACTAATAGTTTCCATCAACAACTTCGAAGTGAGTCGGTTTGTTGAGAGTGTTGCCGCCATGTACCACCCAATCACCCACCCACCTCGTCAGAACCGCCAGCGAAACTGAGGGTGCACCGAGCAGAGAATGGCACAGCGATGCATCACTTAGGAGTACCCTATCTCCATCTCGACCCTGGATCTGACACGCGCGACCGAACTGAGCAGCAAACGACTGCGCTACTTCTCGAACGCGAATGGTCTCGGCGCCGGTGACGTTCAGGATCCGGGGCGGCGAGGAACACAGGCCAAGCGCGCGTAACGCATAGGAATTGGCATCGCGCTGCCAGATCGCATTAAATGCGGGAACGGTTACGTCGACGGGCGCGCCGGAGTAAACCTTTCGAGCGATGTCGACGAGCACGCCATAACGCAAGTCGACGGCATAATTTAGCCGGAAAATGAGGCACTCCGTCTTGTATTCGTTCGAGTAATACTCGAAAATTCGCTCCCGGGCGAGACAGGATTGCGCGTATTCTCCGACTGGCGAGGGAGGATCGGTTTCTTGAGAGCCGCCCGAAGCGACGTCTCTGAATCCGTAAACATTGCCGGTTGAGAAAACGACGATACGGCTGCCGCGGAAATGATGGGCGGCCAGCGCCGGCGCAATCGCATTCATTGCCCACGTGAGATCGGGATGACCAGTAGAGCCGAATTTGCGACCGGCAAGGTACAGTACGTTCTCACACTCAGGCAGTCGGTCCACATCTGCGAAGTTGAGGAGATCGCACTCCAGGGTTACGACACCGGAACCATCGAGATCGCGGCGAGCGGCGTCCGAGGTGAATCGAGAGACCGCCAGGATGCGTTTCCGTACCCCATCTTGATCTGCCGCCCGCCTGGCGAGCATCGCCAAGGAAGGGCCCATCTTGCCGCCGGCGCCCAGAATGATAATGTCGCCCTTCAGATTGCGCATGAATGCGCAATCTGCTTCGCTCGGCTCCGAAAGACGAGCCTCCAGGTCTTCGATTGATCCGACGCGATCGCTGGTTATCACCGTCTGCGCACTTTTAACCGAATTCAGGACCAACAACGGCAAACACTCGTTCCCAGACGCCAGGGTATCTGTTTTCTCCGCGATGCATGCGAACGAATGAGCGTTCCTCCTCAAATCCATTTGACCCTAGCCAGCGGAGCCAGGAAGGAGAATGCGCCGGTGCGTCGATTCCGAGCCGGCGGCCGCCTCCATAAGCGAGGCATTGCGAGATTAAATCGCGAGCGATGCTTTCGTGATCAGCAATAACTGGCCCGAGCTGCTGATACAAAAAACCCGGCCGGCCCAAGCAGTAGCCTTCTATGTCGGATGCGCCCGCGATCCAGGCATACTCGGGCGAACGCTCGAAGAGAGATCGAAGGACCGGTTGCCTGTCTGCACCAAAGATCGTGCGATCCAGGTGGAAAACCGCGGAAAGGTCCTGCTGTTGCATGGGACGGATTCGTCGGTCTACTCGCGCGATTTGCGGGACATCAGCGCTTCGGGTGAATCGAGTGAGCGAATGCTCATCGACAAATCCGTGCTGCCGGTAGAGCTGCCGGCCCGCCGGCGTGGCGTCGAGGCGAACGCAGTACTCGGTGCGCAACAGGGCCAGGCTCTCGTGAAGCAATTGCGTTCCAATGCCTGCGCGCCGGTGTTGCGGATCCACCAGCACCATGGCCAGCCAAGTGAATCTGTTCTGGTAGCGAACTGTTGCGAACGTACCCACCGCTTCGCCGTTCTTTTCCGCGACGCAACACCCAGCCGGGCTGAGCTGCAAGAAGAGGGACCAGTCGCTTTCAACCTGATTCCATCCGCTGCTGCGGCACAACCGCAATCCAACCGGAATGTCGGCGGTTACCATGCCGCGAATAATCAGTGGCTTGTCTATACCTAAGAATTCTGCCACTCACAGATCACGAGTTTGGGACATGTATACGGAGCTCAACGTTTGTCTTTTTTCGCGAAGTTAGCCGCCCAACTCTCTTTGCGCTGCTGAAATTGCCCCTGTAGAGCACTCGCAGTTCATAATCTGTTTCGCTATGCAAACCGGAAAAGTGATATTTACCGTCGCTCTGGGTTATATACGACCAAACCTGGAGAGAAGTCAGATTCTTAAGCTGAACGACGGCACCCCTCAGCGGCTCGCCGCCGTTATCTATCACAGTTCCAGTAAGATTCCGTACATAAGTATCTTCGACACTATCTTCGACAACGGCGGCGGCAGCCAGCAGCGCGGATAATGACAAGGCAATCATCACTACCGCAGTTTTCGTAGCCATTGAATGGGCCGCCTCTATTATCGGCGCGTACGCTTGAACTGAGAAGAGCAATCGGAGGGCCGAAGAGATTTACCTCTTAAGATTTGCCTTACCTGGTCGAAGGCGGAATTTTCTTTAAGGCCTCGATCGCCGCTTAGCGGCTTTGGGCTCGGTAGAATGACAGGAAATCAGCAAATGACGACATCCGTCTGGCCCCGAGGTCCTCGGATCTACGAAATCAGTACCTGGGTATGGCTTTCTGAGCTTTCCCGGGGTTATGGAACCACTGTTGACCTGAGTTGTGTGAAGCCGGCGGAATGGGACGCCATTGCCGAGTTCGGCTTTGATGCCGTGTGGTTGATGGGAGTGTGGGAACGCAGCGCCGCAGGGATTGCCATCGCCAACAGGAATCACTCATTACGGGAGGATTTCGAGCGAGCTCTGCCTGATTTTCGTGAGCAAGATAACGTCGGTTCACCTTATTGCGTGCGGCGCTATCGGGTTGATGCACATCTGGGGGGCTACGAAGGACTTGCGGCCGCACGGCGTGAACTGGCGGATCGGGGCATGCGCCTGATTCTGGATTTCGTCCCGAACCATGTTGCACCGGATCATCCCTGGGTAACAGAGCACCCGGAGTATTTCGTTCAGGGGAGCGCCGACGATCTACGAAATCATCCGGCCTCGTTCCTGGAGTGCGGCGGCCATATCTTTGCGTGCGGGCGAGACCCCTACTTTCCGGCCTGGCCCGACGTCCTGCAGTTGAATGCCTTCCACCCGGGTCTGCGGCAAGCCGCTGTCGAAACGATTTCGAGTATCGCGAGACAGTGTGATGGAATCCGCTGCGATATGGCGATGCTTGTGCTGAACCCGATTTTTGAACGAACGTGGGTTTCTGGCGTGGGGGAAAGGCCGCGAGCCGAGTACTGGAGTGATGTCATTCCCGCCATCAAGAAGGCGTATGCGGATTTTCTCTTCATCGCAGAAGCTTATTGGGACCTGGAATGGGAGCTTCAGCAGCAAGGATTCGACTTCTGCTATGACAAAAGGCTTTACGACCGCCTGGAGCATGACAGCGCAGAGAACGTGCGGCTTCACCTCTGTGCGGACCTTGGGTATCAGAGCAAGCTCGTTCGCTTCCTCGAAAATCACGATGAGCCAAGAGCGGCAGCGGCGTTTTCCCCTGGCAAGCTGCAGGCCGCGGCGGTCACGACGGCTACCGTTCCGGGAGCACAACTGTTCTATGAAGGGCAGTTTGAGGGACGAAAGGTAAGGCTACCGGTCTTTCTCCGCAGACGCCCGCAGGAACCCCTCGATGAGGATTTGCATGCTTTCTATTCGAGACTCCTCAAGAGCATCAATGCCCCCGTTTTTCGGGATGGCGCATGGAGCCTATGCGAGCGGTCGGGCTGGCCAGACAACACTAGCTATCTAAATCTGGTCGCATGGAGCTGGCGAAACGGTGACGATTGTTGTCTCGTGGTGGTAAATCTTAGCGAAAGCAATGCTCAGGGTCAGGTTCGAGTGCCCTGGGATGAATTGCGCGGAAAGACCTGGCATCTGAGCGATGCGCTGTCAGGGGCGACCTTCGACGGCAACGGTGACGAAATGTTGTCGCCAGGACTCTATGTGGAATTGGGGCCTTGGCAGTATCATTTCTTTCAGTTTGGGCGGGGGTAGGGCGATCAGCAGAAGCATGGCTGAAGCCATGCGCGGGCTGAAGACCCGCCCCCCCATTAAAGTAAAAGTAACGAACTAAAAGATGCTGGTGATGTCGTGCCAGGCGCTATCGGCGGCCTTACCAACGTCCACGTTGAAGGAGACATCGACGCCTGCGCCCACGCCGAGATACGCGCCCACATCGAAATTGACGTCGATTTTTCCTTTGTCCATGCCTACATCCAGTTTGGCGTCGCCGCCGATGCCCGCGCCGACGTTGGCAGTTTCAGAGGCAGTCGTCCCGTCAACGCTCAGACTGCCCGTTTCGTTGGCCTGGGCACCGGCAAATGCACCGACACCCCCGTTCACGCCAACATCGCCCTTCAGCGGATCGAATGCGACTTGCGCATTACCATTGACCCCGGCGCCGACCGATGCATCGCCTGAAGCTTGCACGGGCCCGGCGTCAAGGCCGGCTCTAGCGTCAACGAGATAAGCGCTGGCATTCCCCGAGGCTTGGGCGGTGATGCCGTCGTGAGTAACGCCGAGATTCGCTTCGCCGGAAGCATCGGCACCGAGTGCTGACACGGTGAAAGAGGCCTGGCGATTGGAAAACGTCGCGCTGGCCACCGAAGCGTTTGCGGAGCCTTGCGCGCCGATGAGGTCCAGGTTAGTTCTAGAGAGAAAAACGTTCGGATCCTCCTCGGTATTTTCGCCTTCCCGCTTCGGCTCTTCCGACAATGACGGCGAGGCGGTCGTAACCTTCAGTGACGAGCTCTGTCGTTCGGTGAGCTCGGTGTCCCGCGAGACAAGATTGTAAGTCGTGATCCTGGCGAGTTCGAAGTCGCCGGAAGCGCGATTCACGGAGGCGGAACTTTGATTCGTGATTGCGACGCCGTGCAGGTTGACGCGACTTCCCGGGTCGGACAGATAAGGGAAAGCGTGCTCAACGATGCTGCTGGGAGGGATCTTGGCGCCGGAGGGCGGTTCGGGTTTTGGTGTGGCAGGCCTGCTGGCCGGCGGCTTGGGTGGAGGAATTACCGGAGTTCCCGCGCCATCTGTAATGCGCATTTGAAAGTGCTCCTTTCCGGTCGGACATCCGGATTATCGGAGCGGGCCAGAGAAATGTTGCCTGACGCGAGTTATGCTTCGTCTCCAAGACGATACCCGCGTTCGCGTCAGACCCATTGAAAGCGGTCGAGGTTGAGATACCCAACTCCTCGCCGACAGCCCACTAGTACACGCCGTCTAGCTATGGCGCCAAAGCGTTGATCAGGGCGGTCCCATTGGGAGTGCCCCAGCCGGTCACTAGATCGAAGCCCTTCTCTGTCGAATATGTGCCGTTACTGCCGCTGATTATGTCGTGGAAATCGGCCGTATAGTTCGATCCCAGCCCGATCGTATAAAGGGCTGGGTTGATGAATCCGAGTGAACCTCTGCCGTTCGCGACGGACTGCTGATTGACGAGGGCGAGATAACCGGCCCAGCGGGGCGCGGCAAAACTGGTTCCTCCCCAACCTCCGGCGCACGTGCCGTCGTAACAGATGTAATTGTCTGTGTTCGCTTCGGCCGCCACGTCCGGCGAATTTCGATAGACCGTGGATCCTTTATTGGCCGAGGTAATTACTCCCGCGGTTTTTTGATAGCCCGGGATGGCGATCCTGTTGGGAGAAATCCCGCCGCCGCTATCGCTCCAGGCAGTTTCCGATTTCCAAGCGCCGCCCGCACCGTTCGTCGTCAGGTCGGTGCCGCCCACTGAAGTTACGTACTGATCGTCCGCCGGGTAGACGTAGCGAGATCGGCTCTTATATGCGCCGCTGTCACCGGATGCCACGAACAGATTCTGGCCTTGTGCGGCAAACTCTTTAAATATGGGATCATCGCTCGTCGGGTCGGCCGGACTCCAGCCCCACGAGCAACTCAATTGCTTTGCCAGATTGTCTGCGGCCAATCGATTGAAAATGCTCGCATCGCTGGTATCAGAAACATAGACAAGCACACTCGTCATGCCGGGAGCCATCGAGATCGCCTCTTCGATGTCCAAGACCTGTTCCGTGTCGTCACAGCCGCCGCTACAGCTCAAGCTGGATCCATCGGTCGAAACACCTTTCACCGCGACGTTTAGCGGTTGTCTTACCTGGCTGAAATAATTCGTCACGTCCGCCATGTTGTAACCGGCAAACTCGAGTAGACCGACTGACTGCCCTGTACCGGTGAGAGAAGATCCGCCGTAGTAGGCCGCCCTCATATCACTGCCGATGAAATACCCGCTGGGCCCTGAGCCAGTGGTGTTGCCTTTGGCGTCGCTGTCGGCGCGCCGCAGACTCATCGGATGCGGTATCGAGAAATTGTCCAGGCCCGCAATATGCCACAGCGGCACAGCCAGACTCGGAGCGGGCTCCCGGTCCGGCGAGTAGAAGGTTCGCGGCTCAGTCGGGTGCTGATACTCGGCCATGACCACCCCGAATGCTCGCTCGATGTTCTGGACCGATCCCGAGACGTTCAATACGAGGCGGTTCGGGAAAGTGGCTGTCACTTTCAGCCCGTTCCGTTGTGCGAAACGAATCACTTCGTTGTAATCTTCCACGGTGGGACCGAAGCGCTCCGTAAACTCCTGCACGCTTAGAAATTGATGGAACAAAGGGCTTTGAGGGTCATGCAGCTGCTGTAGCAGAGCATCCAGCTCTGGCTCGTTGCGCAACGGAAGAGCGATGTTCAGGTTCAAGGATCGAGCGGCTGGCAATTCCCTCACAAACGGAGTCTGTCCGCTAGCCACTCCTGGCCGCAGATGACGCGTGGCGATCGTCTGTGCTTGTGCCTCAGCAGTGATGACTGAGAGGAAAACGGTCGAGCAGGACAGAAAACACAGCGTTCCCAAACCTGCCGTTCCACAGCGCTTAAGGAATTGAGACATCGGTACTCCTTTGAATTGTTAACGAAGACGCGTGATGAGGATGATACTGGATTCAGAGTGTCTGGTCAATGACAAATATTGACATGACAAGTATTGACATTCTTCGCGACACACCTTAAGGAGTGTGATGGGGGGCGGGGATTCTCCGTTGTAATCAAGCGGTGCGGGGTTCGGGAGTAAACGGAGGGTGTCTCAGATTTAGTTGAAGGTTGAAGGGCGGCGGTGGCGGCCCGGTTCGTTAGAATCGATTCGCCAAAACCTAATCCTGGAAAGGACAACCACCGCCGTGAAGAAAACGTACCATATCGTGGACCGGGAGGCGGCCGCAGCCGCCGCAACGGTCGAAGAGTTCGCCAAAGCGAACGGGCAGGTTCTGCTGCCGCTGATGGAGTTGGTCACGCAGGCTCGCGTAGCCGTCGATGAAGTGATCGACCGCATCGGGCGCCAGACCATCGAAACGATTTTGACTCTGAGCGCCGAACAAGTAGCCGGACCGCGCACGCCAGGAAAGAGTAGCGGGGATATCCGCTGGCACGGGTCGCAGAACGGCCGCATCAGCTTGGCCGACCGGCAAATCAAAGTGAAGCGTCCGCGGCTACGTCACAAAGAGGACGGTGAGGTGAGTGTGCCGGCGTATGAATCTCTGCAAGAGAATGAAGCCACTGCACAGCGTATGATGGGCGCGCTGTTGCGCGGAGTTTCGACGCGCGAATACGCCGAAGTGCTGCCGGAGATGGCGGAAACGGCGGGCGTGTCGCGCAGCAGCGTGAGCCGCCAAGCTATCGAAGGAAGCGCGGAACAACTGCGCCAGTTGCGTGAGCGGCGCTGGGAGGAAGCGGACCTGCTGGTGCTCTACATCGATGGACAACGCTTCGGATCGCATCACGTCATCAGTGCCGTGGGCGTGGATCGCGCCGGGACCAAGCACGTACTCGGCATTCAGGCCGGCGCGACCGAGAACGCAGCGGCGGTAAAGCAGTTGTTCACGCACTTGCGCGAGCAGGGCCTGCCCACCGACCGGAAATACCTGTTCGTGATCGATGGCGCGAAGGCGTTGCGTGCCGCTATCGAAGAGATCTTCGGTCCCGATCAGCCGGTGCAGCGCTGCCGCAATCACAAGATGCGCAACGTGCTCGATGAACTCCCCAAGGAGCAGCAAGCCCAAGCGCTGAATCTGATGCGGACGGCATGGCGCGTTTCTAATGCCGAGGAAGGCATCAAACGGCTCGACCAGCTTGCGCGCTTCCTGGAGCACGAGTACGAATCAGCAGCGAGAAGCTTGCGTGAGGGCCTAACTGAAATGTTCACAGTACAGCGGCTGCAGCTTCCGCCTTCGCTGTATAAATGTCTCGGCACTACGAACGTCATCGAGAGCCCGCAGAGCGGAGTGCAAAAGAGAACGCACAATGTGACGCGCTGGCGAACCGGCGACATGGTCGAGCGCTGGGTCGCATCCGCCTGGCTCCTCACTGAGAAACATTTCCGCAAAGTCATCGGGCATCGCGATCTCTGGACACTCGCCGTCGTACTCGGCAGAGAAACAAAACCTAACGCCGCCTCCGAGAAAGTGGCGTAACATGAAACCAGCCGCCCTCAACCTTCAACTAAGTTTGGGACACCCTCGAATAAACGTCCTCTGCATAAAATCCGTAATCATGCTGTCTCGCTTCTTGCCCTCTGGAGCGCTTCGCGGAACGTGCTTCGCCGTTTAAAATCCGGCGAGACCGCGATGAACAACTGTGCAGCGCTAACTCGGAAAAATAATGGTGGAGGCGGCGGGAGTTGAACCCGCGTCCGAGAAGGTCCGCCGTGCAAAGCCTACGTGTGTATCCGGTTCTGGTGATTCGGCAACTTCCTATGCAACCGGCAAGAGCGAAAGCCGCCTAGTCCGATTGATCTCGGCCCTGGGCTCCGGACCGAAGCCTGGTACCTATCCTGCAAAATGACGCTGGGCGGCTAGCGCGCAGGCTCACTAACCGCAGCGGCTACCTAATTAATTAGGCAGCGTAAGCAAACTGCTGATTGGCAGTTATGGTTTTCCGATCGTTTTACGGGAGCTCGGAACCCGACACGCCTTCACACAACGATTCGATCCCGTCGAAACCGTTGCGCCCCCATGTAGAGGAACCACTACTACTCTAGCAGGATTTCGAAGCCGAGAAAGGCGCACAGGATACCGGTTCGGGCCGGCGCTTGCCACCTCCCGGTCCTGAATGTTCCAATGAGGTATTCCTGCCGAAATGCAGAGCGCAGTTACGGCTCCCACGGCGAAGCCTGCCGTTGAGAACCAGACAGACCAGCAACACGGCTCGCTGTTCAGCGTCCTTCTGCTGGACGATGACGAACACACGTATGACTACGTGATCGAGATGCTGCAGAACCTGTTCTTCGTGTCAGTGGAGATCGCTTTGCGGCACGCGATAGAAGTCGACACGACCGGCCGAACGGTCGTGATCACGTGTGAGCGGCCACAGGCCGAGTTCGCCCGGGATCAGATCCATGCTTACGGAGCGGATCCAAGAATGCCGAAATGCAAAGGATCGATGTCAGCCCTGGTGATTCCGGCCGACGGGCAATAATCAGCTTTCTGAAATCACGGTAGGAAAGGTGGTCGACATGTGATCGTGCCAGGTCAGGCCGTCCTCATCTACCAAAGCCCAGATCACTCCCACGCCAGCCGCAAGCATGCTGATGATGCTCCCAAAGGCGCGGTAGTAGCGCCTCTCCTGCGATGGAGGATTGCCATCGAAATCAACTAGCCGGAGGCCGACGGCTCGCATACCGATACTGTCGCGTCCGGCGAAAGTCCAAAGCAGTTTGTAGAAGAGCGGGACGGTTCCCAGCGCACCCAACAGAAAGGGAAACGCGTGCTTCGGCGGCAACAGAAGCACGTGGCCGGCTTCATAGAAATAGGCAGCGAGGATAAAGATGCAGCCGCAGGCCACCATCAATGTATCGACCAGCGCGGCTTCGACGCGGAGAGCGGGAGGGGCCACGGGAGCGTCGCAGATAATGTGCGATTGCGGCTGTGTTAAGACCTCCTGGTGCCCGAAAAAATCGAGCCGCCTCTGCTCTTTTCCCTGATCGCGTTTAGCGCGGGCGTGGCGCAGTTCCACTTTGGCATTTCTGACCGGAGCGGGGCGGCTTGCCTCAGCGACTCGCGCCCGAATGGATTCGCGCTCGGCAGGCGTAGTGAGTGAATCGAACGGAATGACGCGCGGCTCCTGCGCGGCAACGAATAACGGCTGCTGCGCCGTTTGGGGAGAAGCTGGTTCAGAAGCCGGAGCGGTTTCGGGTTCCGGCGGAAACTCGTATACGGGAGCTGTGGCAGTGGCTGCGATCGGATACGTCTGAGCGGAAATTCGTGACGGTGCACTTCGTACGCGCCGGCCGCAACGGCGACAGCGGTGGTCATCGTCCAAAATCCAAGTCTGGCAATGCTGGCAAGTCATAACAGAAATTACACTAAGCTCCGCCTCTTGTTGCGGCGTCCTAGGGTAGCGTGCTACGGTTTTCGGTTGAAGCTCTGTCCTCCCGGGTCAATCTCCCCAATTTCTGTATCTATCAGAAAATGTGAGAATTGTCTAGAACATTTCTTGTGTAACTTGTTGTTTTTGTTGGCAGCCGCCCTTAGTGTGCCGCTAGCGGCTTCGGCCCAGACCGCGGCCAAGCCTGCCAAAGCCAATCTGCCGCCCCAAAACGAAATCTGGATGTCGGCTGTCACCCAAGACTCCAACGAGGAATGGCGCTATCTGAAGGGATCCGCGAAGGTAGAGACTTCCGAAATGATCATTTCAGGCGACGAGATTGACTACAATTCTGATACGCATTGGGCCTACGCGCGGGGCCATGTTCGCCTCGAGCAGTTCTCGACGGGTGACAAAATCGAGGCCGATCACGCCGAATACAATTTAGAGACTGAAGAGGGGAAGTTCTTCGACGTACGTGGTACATCACCCTCGAAAATTCTTTCGAGTCCTTTCGTCCTCACCACAACGAATCCATTTTATTTTGAAGCGAAGTGGGCCGAGCGGATCAAGAGCCGCTACATTCTCCACCAGGGATTTGTAACAGATTGCAAAGCGCCAAAACCATGGTGGACGTTTCAAGCGCCCCTTTTCGATATCATCCCCGGGAACCGGGCCATTGCGCGAAGCACGGTTTTCCGGGTGAAGCGCGTGCCCATCCTTTATCTCCCGTACTTTTATCGTCCGCTGGGCAGAAATCCGCGTCAAAGCGGGTTTCTGACGCCAAATTTTGGCAATAGCTCTCGGTTTGGATACATATACGGCCTGGGGTACTACTGGGCTATCAACCGGAGCTACGACATGACGGGCGTGGTTCAGTATTTTACGCTTCGCGGGCCGGCGTTCCTTTACGACTTCCGTGGCAAGCCGAATGAGGTCAGCGACTTCAATTTCAACCTGTACAGCGTGGATGATCGAGGTGTTTTGGTCGGTAATACGCTGCAGCGGGAGGGTGGCACGGAATTTCAAGTCACAGGGAGGACCAGGATCTGGGGCTTCGACGGACGGCTGGACTACAATTATCTGAGCGCGTACGTCTTTCGTTTGGCTTTTTCTTACGCGTTTACCAACTCCGTTTCGAATGACGTGGCCTCGATCGGCTATCTGGAGCGGCATTTCCATGACGACACCTATGCGCTCGACCTCGTCGTTAAACGGGACCAGATATTCGAAGCAGTAACGTTTCAGGGACAAACGCCGAATCAAGTCATCGTTCAGAAGCTTCCTTCGATCGAGTTTTCGGGCAGGGACCAGCAAATCATAAATGCTCCGGTGCCGGTGTGGTTCTCGTTTCAATCGAGCGGGGCAGCACTAACGCGCGAGTGGCCGACCGGGATTGTGACTAGCGGCAGCCCCAGTGCGAATCAGATCCTTCAAACGGGAGGGATCGGGCGCGTGGACATCGAACCTAGAGTGGCGACTGCCTTCCGCTTTGCGGGCTTTTCGCTCGTGCCCAGCATGAACCTCGGTGTGACCGATTACACCAATTCGTATGCGACGAACACGAGCACGTTTAACGCTAACGTGTCGTGTGGAGGCTTCGCGACCTGCACATCGAACGCGGCTACGCTTGCCAATTCCAATTTGTTTCGCAAGAACGCCGATTTCATGCTTGACTTTCGTGCGCCGGTACTGGAACGGATCTTCACGCCACCGCAATGGCTACATCTCGGTGAGAAGGTGAAGCATGTCATCGAGGCAGGTGCGACGTACGAATACGTGACAGGCGTTAATGAATTTCAGCGGACCATCCTCTTTGACGAAAGGGACATCCTGTCAAATACCAACCAGCTCACTGTCTCGCTGACGAACCGGCTTTACCGGAAGGACCAGGCGGGAGACGTGAAGGAGATTGTGACGTGGCGTCTTGCCCAGGTTCGCTTTTTCGACCCGACGTTCGGTGGAGTGGTGCAGCCGAACTTAGCCAATGTGGTGCTCGCCACCGAGGAATTCACGCCGTTTGCATTCCTGGACGGGCCTCGAACCTATTCTCCAGTCTCCTCCAGCCTGGAGGTGAATCCCTACAGTTTCCTATCGCTTCAGTGGCGAGCCGACTACGATCCACTTTCGAAAAGGCTCTTGGCCAGCATCTATGGCTTAGGAGTCCGGTACAAGAACTACTTCGGGTCTCTGGGAGATTCCACGCTCGATACTAGTCCGGTTTTCATCATCTCCCATGCCAATCAGATCAGTTTCGGCGGAGGATACGGAAACCCGAACCGAAAGGGCTGGAACGCCGCGGCCTCAGAGGTGTACGATCTGACTCAAAGCCGCCGCCTGTTCGACGTGCTTCAGACCTCGTACAACACGAATTGCTGCGGGTTTAGCTTCCAGGTCCGGCAGTTCAACCTCGGGATCCGGAACGACAATCAATACCTGTTTTCGTTCTCGATAGCCAATGTCGGAACCTTCGGTAGCCTGCAAAGGCAGGCGCGAATTTTCTAGAGCGACCCGGCAGATTCAGCTCTTAGAGACTTCCGGCGGGCTTTCGTTGTCAAGCAGGACCTGATCCAGCATGAGCGCCAGATCGCGAGTCTTATGAAACAGGGAATCTCTGACCGCTTCTACCTCGCGCTCGGCGGACCGGAGGCGGTCGGCGAGATGCAGGCACGCCAGGACCGCGGTTCGGGCGGAGTCCAGGCTGCCCGTGCGGCGGGCGATCGACAACATCAAATCGTCGATCTCAGCCGCCAGTTCTTCGATTTCGCGCGGATCTCCGCCGGTTGAGACCATGTAGGTCTGATTAAAGATAGAAACCCGGACGGTCTGTTTATGAGAGTCCGAGGAAGCCATGCCGAGTTCAGCTTGCGCTGAGCAAATCTAACTGGTTCAGCAGTTTCTCTATGCGGCTTTTGACCTGCTTGCGCTCGCCGCGAAGTTCTTCGAGTTGCCGGTTTAGTTGACCGACTTTCTCCTCGAGCGAGCTGTTCTCCTTCTGGAATTCAGCGGAAAGCGCCTGCGCCTGTTCGAGTTCCGATTTAGCGGAATTGAGCTCGTCCTGCGCCGTTTTCAGGCGCTGCTGAAACTCGTTGTTCTCGTGGCGCAGCGTGCCGATTACCTGGACGGCGCGCGTAATGCGCTCTTCAAGGTTAGCTAACGTATCGAGGCCTTCTTCTTGCACTGCTTCCATACTATTTCTTTGGATCTTAATACGGTCTACTGCACGCTTGATTGATGAGCCGCCTTGGCACGCTCGACCAGAGTTGCAAATCCAGCCGAATCGTTTACCGCAATGTCGGCCAGAACCTTCCGGTTAAGATCAATGCCGGCGCGTTTCAGGCCATTGATGAACTTGCTGTAAGAAATGTCGGAAATGCGGCAAGCGGCGTTGATACGAACAATCCACAGAGAACGGAAGTTTCGCTTCTTAAGCCTGCGCCCGACATAACCGTATCGCAAGGCCTTTTCGACGGCTTCCTGAGCCGCGCGGTTCAGCTTCGATTTTGTGAGGAAGTAGCCCTTTGCGCGGCGAAGTGTTTTATGGCGATAATCTCGCCGGTTGGTACCTCTTTTTACTCTCGGCACGTTTTCTCCTTAATTGAACTTGCAGCCATAACGGCTACTGTGAGAGGCGGCAGGCACGTGCGGCGCGCTGCTCCTGCTCTAAAAATTCTCCCTAATAAGGGAGCATGGTCCGCAGCTTCGCCTGATCTGTCTCGTCGGCGACAACGGTGCGACCAAGCCTGCGTTTGCGGGAGCGCGGCTTTGAGGTCAGGATGTGGCGTGCGAAAGCGTGACGCCGGGTCACCTTGCCGGTGCCCGTCTTTTTGAACCGCTTCGACGCACCCTTATGTGTCTTCAACTTGGGCATAAATCTGTCCTGGAATTCTTTTTGGGTTATGGCGAAGGCCGCCAGAGAACCGCACAAGCCCGGAAACCTGGATTGGGAGCGGAACTACTTTGAAGAGTATAGCACTACGGAGATTAGCGCGGCCGGGTGATGGGTTGGCCACGGCCTAACTCACTGATTATCCTGGAATTCTTCAAGCCAGGCCATCTGGATCGCCTCGAGCTTTCCTTCGGTAGATGCCATGGGATCGTCCTTGAAATTCGGCAGATCGGTGATCCATTTGTGGAGGTCCGTGAAGCGCACGTTCGTAGGATCCACATCGGGATGGGCCTCGAACAGACTTAACGCGATGTCTTCGGTATGATCCCAGGTCAATCCAGGCATGGATTCATTGTAGGGGACCGATACTACTCCTTCCAGGTAGGGAGTGATTCTAGTCCTACCAGAACTTGGATGTTCTATAAGCAGGTGGTCATACTAGTTTGAACCCCGATTGCTGATGAAGCGAGTCGATGACAGTGCCGCGGACAATACTACGCAAGGCCATTCTCCGACCACCAAACGCGAAGGCGCCGAGAACAAATTGAAGTACCCCTCGTATGGTCAAGCCACGCCCCGAAATCTAAGCGAGTTGGACGTTTCCCACTCCTTGATCACGGACCTGATGTTGCGGCACCTTCGCATCCACGGTGTCAGCACGTTCAGTTCTCTGACAAATCAAATGAAGCTCTCGACGTCAATCGTCAAAGCGTTGTTTGAGGAGATGCGCAAACAACAATGGATTGAAGTCAAGGGAACGGATGGGCTGGATTATTCCTTCGGTTTGACGACGGCAGGCCGCACTCTTGCCGCAGAGCGCTCCCAAACGTGCAACTACACTGGGCCCGCGCCAGTTTCGCTTAACGAGTACTCCCGCGCAGTCAAGGCTCAAGCTGCGAAGGTAAAGATCAATCGTGCCGGATTGCGAGCTGCATTTTCCGATCTCATAATCTCCGATTCGTTTCTGGACCGGTTGGGCCCGGCACTGATTTCCCAGCAATCGTTATTTCTCTACGGCCCAACGGGAAACGGCAAGACGAGCTATTCCGAGCGGCTTCTTCGCATCTACGACGACTCAATCATTCTGCCTTATGCCGTGGAAGTTGACGGCCAAATCGTTATTGTTTACGATCCAGGGATTCACAACCGGCTTCCGGGCGATCCCAGACATCTGGATCCCCGTTGGGTGGTCTGCCAGCGGCCGTGTATCACAGCAGGCGGTGAGCTTACGGCAGCGTCGCTGGATCTTCGGTTCGATGGGAACTCGGGAGCTTACGTCGCACCGCTGCAGATGAGGGCCAATAACGGGATTCTGATTATCGATGATTTTGGCCGTCAGACGATGACGCCGCGCGAGCTGTTAAACCGCTGGATTCTTCCACTGGATCGCCGGGTCGACTATCTGACGTTGAGTTACGGCCTGAAATTCCAGATTCCGTTTGAGCTGTTAGTAGTCTTCTCAACTAATCTGGATCCATCCGAGCTAATGGACATGGCATTTCTCCGGCGTATTCCAAATAAGGTATACGTGGGCGACATTGATGACGAGACCTTTGATCGCATATTCGAGGTTGAGACGGCCAAACAGAACATCGCTTGCGGCCCGGGCGGCGCTGAGTTGCTGCGAAAGCTCTGCAAGCTGCATGGCGGGAACGAACTGCGTGCCTGCTACCCGGTTGACATCTGCCGCATCCTGGTTTGGATTGGGGAATACGAGAACCGGCCGGCGGTCGAGGCCACTCACGGAGCGCTGGAGAGGGCAGTCGGGCTGTATTTTGCCCAGCGCACCGGGTACGCGCCGGGCGGCGAAATGGCAGGTTAGAGCCATTCAGTCTCGAATCTGCTACCATAGGCTACCTGGGGTAGATAGCCTATGGAAGAGCTTCTTCGAGACGAAATCCCGCCCGGGACCCTTCACCTTCTGATCCTTAAAATTCTGGCGCGCGGGCCGAATCACGGCTACGGCATTGCGCAGTTCGTGGAAAGCTCATCGCGCGATGTCCTGCGCGTGGAGGAAGGCTCGCTCTATCCCGCGTTGCAGCGGATGCTGCTGAAAGGCTGGCTTCGAGCCGAGTGGCGCGAGACGGAAAACAAGCGGCGGGCGCGTTTCTACTCGTTGACTGCGTTGGGCCGCAAGCAGTTGGAATCCGAGATCAGCCGCTACCGCCGCGTTTCTCAAGCGATTGTGCGAGTAATGGAGGCTTCGTCCTGACGGGAGCACAACGATGTTTCAATTCATTCCGGAAATGGCACGCCGCATTCAGTACTTGTTGGCCCGGAAGCGGCTCGAGGCGGATTTGCGCGAGGAGATGGAGAGTCACCTGGCCATGCTGGCGGAGCACAATCCGGCTGATGCGCGGCTGCGGTTGGGAAATGTAACGCGCTGGCGCGAGATGAGCCGTGCGGTTTGGGGATGGAGCTGGTTGGAGTCGGTGATCGGCGACGTGCAGTACGGGGCCCGGCTGCTGGCAAAGAGCCCGGGATTTACGGTCGCGGCGTGCTTATCGCTGGCGCTCGGCCTCGGCGCGACGATCGGCATCTTTTCATTGATGAACGCGCTGCTCTTTAAGCCGTTGCCGGTGCGTCAGCCGCAACAACTCTGGGGCCTCGCGCATGGAGATCCTCAGGAGCAAGAGGATAACTTTTCGTATCCAATGTTTTCCGACTTGCAGCGCTTCAATAAGACCGGTGTCTCGTTGTTCGCGGTGGGCGGCGATTACGTCCAGGTTGACTACGGACGCGGTTCAATCCGCAACACACCCACGATGCTCGTTTCGGGAAGCGCATTTCAAATTTTGAATGTGAAGGCCTACGCCGGGCGCATGCTTGGTCCGGATGACGATGTCCGAGGCATTCCGCATGGTGCGAACTGTGTTCTGAGTTACCGGCTGTGGCAATCGCAGTTTCATGGCGACGCTGCGGCTATTGGCGGGCACGTCACCATCGGACAACAGCACTTTACTATTGTTGGCATTGCGCCGCCGGAGTTCTTCGGTGTCTATGTAGGGGCTTATTCGGATCTGATCCTGCCGATTACTGCTTATGCCGCTACGAACCCGGCGCAGCCAATCCTGGACGCGCCGAAATGGACCTGGCTTGTCCTAATGACACGTGTTCCGGCGGGGATGACACCTCAAACTCTCGCCGCCGGGCTGACCACGACCTATGCTGCGCTTCGGCGTGAGTCGAGGTTTGCAGACACGGATCCGGGCCGGGCAGACGCGCTGTATCTTGAACCCCTGGAGCGGGGCGTTTCCGCCATTCGCAGCCGTTTCGCTAAGCCGCTCTATGTCTTGTTGGCAATGACTGGACTGATCCTGGTGATCGCTTGCGCCAACATCGCGAATCTGCTGCTGGCCCGTTCGGTAGTGCGTTACCGCGAGGTGGCGGTTCGCCTTTCGCTTGGAGCCGAGCGGGGACGGGTGTTGCGGCAGTTGCTCACCGAGAGCGTGCTGGTCGCGCTTCTCGGAGCCATGGCCAGTGTTCCGGTCTACCTGGCTTGTACCAAGGGATTGCTTGTGTTTCTGCAATCCGGCTCGGACCCGGACGTCTTTCTCAACACTGCGCCCGATTGGAGGCTTATCGCTGCAGGGGTTGGCGTCATCTGCTGCACTGTGCTGCTGTTCGGCCTTGCACCGGCGTTGCGGGCATCGCAGTGCGATCTGAACATCGCGCTGAGCGAAAACAGCCAGCGCCTTGCAGCCAAGACTTCGTTTGGCAAATTCGTCGTGGCCGTGCAAATCAGTCTTTCCCTGGTCCTGCTGCTCGGAGCGGCGCTTCTTTCCCGAAGCCTCTATGATCTGCGAACATTCGATCCGGGCTTTCGCCGCGATCATCTGCTGATTGCCGATGTGGACACCACGCAAAGCATCCACAAGAATGCCGACGTTGTGCGCTTCTTCGACAACTTACTCGAGAGAGTCCGTGCTCTGCCGGGAGTGCGCTCCGCGGCCGCTTCCAAAGTGGTTCCCTTGGGCGGCCACTCGTGGCAGAGCGATTACGAACTTGATCATGATCGCGATCAAACCGCCAATAAGATACATAGCTACCTGAACTGGGTGACGCCGGACTATTTTCAAACGCTAGGGACTCCGCTTCTGTTGGGCCGTGGTTTTGGCGCGCAGGACTCGGCGAACTCTCCGCGCGTCGCGATTGTGAACGAGACATTTGTGAAGCGGTATCTCGGCACGGCCAATCCGATCGGACGCCGCATGTTCGAGATCACAAAAACCAAGAGAGATCCGATTCAGATTGTCGGAATCGTTGGGGACGCGCGCTATCGCAGCCTGACCGATGAGCCACCTCCCACGGTTTACCGGCCCATAGAACAATTGCCGGCGGCTTTTGATTTTCTGTTGGAGCTGAATCTTGAAGTCTGGACAAGAACGCCGGCGGGAGACTTTGCCGGGCCGATTCGAGGTGTTGCGAGACGGCTAAATAATCAGGTGTCTACCGACATCCGCACGTTCGATTCGCTCATCGATTCCAATCTCTTGTACGAGCGGATGCTCACAGCGCTTTCGATTGCGTTCGGAGCAGTCGGGTTGATCTTATCGGCTATCGGAGTTTTTGGTTTGTGCGCATATGCGGTGGGACGCCGCACCTCCGAATTGGGAATCCGCATGGCGCTGGGTTCGACGCCGGGAGGTATCTTGCGCCTTTTACTCTCTGAACATTTGCGCTTGCTGGGGATCGGTCTTATCGCCGGGCTGGCGTTGTCAATGGTCCTGACTCGCTTCCTGCGGGCTTGGCTGTTCGGCGTATCCGCTACAGATCCGGTTCTGTTCGGTGCGGCGATACTGATCCTGAGCACGATCGCGCTATGCGCGGCTCTAGTGCCGGCTCGCCGCGCCGCGCGCCTGAATCCGGTTGCGGCATTGCGGCATGAATAGAAGCAATTCGGGATTGCGTTGTCAGCGTGCCGCCTGGGATGATGATTCTCACGTTGCTGCCCCACTTTACTGCTGCTGAGGACCTCGAACACATGATCCATGGCGAATGTCACTAGTTTGTCGAATTCATTAGCTTCGGCTGCGAGCTGCTTCTGGCCTCCCGTGTGAGCCGGTAGAAGCGGGCCTTTCGATTGGTCTCCGAAGTGCCCCACTCGGCACGCAACCAGCCTTCCAGCAGCATGCGATTCAGCGCCGGATACAGAGAACCTTCCTCCACATCCAGGACCTCGGCGGAGCATTGCTTGAATGCGGCGGGCAATGGCGTATCCATGACGTGGGCCGGCAGCAAGCGTGGGCAGGATCAGTAGGTAGAGGGTGCCAGGCAGAAGTTGGAGCGATTCGTCGGACATCTTGCTCTTTCCTTCCTGGACAGGGGAAGAGATAAACCCAACTTACCGTAGAGTGAAGAGATGGTGAAGTGGACTTGGGTCGAAGAAGCGCTTTCCGATGCTGCGCCCATGCGGCTTTACATTGCGGAGGAGAGCGGGAAAATTGTGCGGACCAGCGTATGCGATGAGCAGCATCCGCGAAGTGAGGACGAGTTCATCAGGCAGTTCGGCAGAGGAGCGTTGCGCGCAGAATCAGACGTGCTGTCTCGAGCGGCAGCTCAGGCGACCGAGTATTTTGCGGGAGCCCGGCTGGACTTCGATTTGCCGTTTGACCTGGCGGGCACGGGGTTTCAATGCAGTGTTTGGAACCAGCTACTTCAGATCCCTTTCGGCGTGACCCGCACTTATGGAGAGATGGCCGAAATAATCGGGCAGCCGACCGCATTCCGGGCTGTTGGCAACGCCAACGGACGGAACAATCTGCCCGTTTTTGTGCCTTGTCACCGGGTGCTGGCCTCTGGTGGCAAACTGGGTGGATTCACCGGTGGAATTGGTCTCAAGAAACGGCTGCTCGCGCATGAAGCGACGGTTCTGGCAAGGCGTCGGGCGGCCTGATCGGGAGACTACTCAGGAGGCGATTCTTCCCGGGCTGCACCGCCGGAGCGCGGTTTCGACCAGGTCGAGAAAACGGCTCTCGTTTTCCAACTCGAGACGAATCTCAAGCCAGGCGAGTTCGAGCGGTGCGATCGCCTTCTCCAGGTGGCTGGGGCAGTTGATCCGATCCTTTTCCGTAGTGACGAGAATGTCGGCGCCTCGAATCATCGCCTGGTGCGCGACGCGCTGCAGCTCGAAGGGCTTATACAGGTGGTGATCGGGGAAGGTCCAGCGGAACACCAGGTCAAGGCTTAGCGATTCCAGAGTTCGCCAGAAATTTTCTGGGTTCCCCAAACCGCAAAACGCTCCGACGCGGCGGCCGTCCATGCCTGGAATAGGGCGTCCAGTCGAGTAATCCCGCCAATTCCGAGTGACCAGCCGGGTTCGGAAGACAGGAGCCGCAGGATTATGTTTACCGAGCCGTTCGGCAATCGCCGCAAAGCGGAGATCGTTTTCAGAGCGCGTGACAACAAAGGCATCGGCCCTAGCTAGGGCGGTCAACGGTTCCCGTAGCCGTCCTATGGGTACGAGTTCCTCCTGACCGAAAGGGTCCAGCCCGTCAATGATAACGATGTCGAAATCGCGGAGTAGCCCGCCGTGTTGGAACCCGTCATCGAGCAGCAGGACGCGGATCTCGGGAAATTGCCGAAGAAGGATTTGCGCGGTCGAATAGCGGTCTGCCCCGATGCCGACGGGAGCCAGGCCGGAGCGAAGGAAGATCTGAGCTTCATCCCCGGTGAACGCGGAAGGCACTTTCACGCCGGCGGCAAAGACAAGATTTCGGGCCGGAGTCTGACGCTTGTAGCCTCGGGTAAGGATACCCGGCGCATAGTTCCTCGCCAACAACCGCTCTGCGAGATAGAGGGTGAACGGTGTCTTCCCGGATCCGCCGACCGTGATGCCACCTACACTGACGACTGGTTTCGATAAGGGGAGAAGGAGAGCGGACGCTGCTTCCGCGCGCATTCGCTTGAAGTATCCGCCCTCGCGCCAGAGCAGAGCCAAAGGCCGCAAGAGAGAATCGGCGAACACACTGCGCCGGCGCCTCGCCGCTGCAGTGTAATACAGCTTAAGGAGATGACTAGCGATACGAACGGAGATACCGCGCCCATTCTGGACGACCTGGCGCGCTCTACTACCTAAGTCAGCGGCACGGGCCGTATCGGACAGCAGACCGGCAATGGCGGGCTGGAGCTCGCTTTGGCTTCGAATTTGGATGAGCGCCCGCGATTCGAGAAAGTCCTGCGTAATTGCCTCAAAGTTCTGCATGTGAGGGCCAACGACAATCGGCAGTCCGGAAGCGGCAGGTTCGATAATGTTGTGCCCTCCGCGAGGAGCGATGGACCCTCCTACAAACGCAACGGTGCCGAGCCGATAGGCACCGGCAAGTTCGCCCATCGTATCGAGCAACAGCACACCCGGCAGATCTAGTTGGGCATTCGCGCCGGCACGCATCGCACTGCGCCTGATAAAGGAGACCTGTGCGCGTTCGAGAAGGCGCGCTACTTGATTAAAGCGCGCAGGCTGGCGCGGAGCAAGAATCAGCAAGAGCCTGGGGAATTGCAGGGCAAGAGCGCGGAAGGTCTCGATGACGATCTCGTCTTCGTTTACATGGTGTTTCTCGAGACTACCGCGCTCGTTTGGCCCGACGGTGCTGGCGGCAATCCAGACTTGCTCGGCGCCAAAGGTCGGGATATCGGTTTCCGGTGGCGCGCTAGCCGCATCGTATTTCAGATTTCCCGCAACTTCGAGACGAACCGGGTCGGCGCCGAGCTGGAGATAGCGCGCCTTGTCGGTTGAGCCTTGCACAAACAAGAGTTCCGGCAGGCGCAGGACAGGCCCGAGGATACGCCGCCATTGGCGATAGCGCGGCCAAGTACGATTAGAGATGCGGCCATTTACGATGGCGAGCTGCGCGCCGGTTCGTTTGGTTTCAAAGAACAGGTTCGGCCAGATCTCAGTTTCAAGCACGATTAACAGGGCGGGGCAAATCGCTCGCAAAGTTCTCCGCACACAGGACGCGTAATCGAGGGGAGCGTAGAAGATACCCTCGACCAGACCTGAGATCTGACGATGAGCGGCATTTCGGCCGGCGACTGTGGATGTGGAAACATAGATCGGAACCAGCGGAAGCTCAGTGCGAAGCGCCTGGATTAGAGGAAGCGCGCTGGCGACTTCACCCACCGAGACCGCGTGCAACCAGATGCTGCCCGGCTTCGTCCGAGTGAAACGTCGGGGTAAGGATCCTAGACGCTCGCGAAGGCGGGTGCGGTAATGGCGATTGGCGACGAGCCGCGCAGCGAAATAGAAGAAGACGAACGGTAGAGAAACAAGCTGGAGAAAGCGATAGAAAAGAATGGCGCGGTTGATTCCGAAAACTGGATTCGTGATTTTGAGTATAGCGTTGGCGGCGGCAATGGCGGCGTTGACGGTCAGGGCCGACGAGAGGCGGTTTCAGCCCGCTGCGGCGAGCAGGTATGCGCATCAAACCTCGGATGAAGTGACAGTGGGGGCGAAGGCTTTCGATAATGAGCAGCTCACGGCGGAAGCGTTCGGCAAGAAAACAGACCTATTGCGATACGGCGTCCTGCCGGTGCTGGTCGTGATTGAGAACAAGCGCAGCAAGGCGCTCGATTTGAGGAATCTTGAAGTCAATCTGGTGGGTGCGGATGGACGGCACGTTTCCGCGGTCGGCCCTGAGGACATTCCGTTTCTGGGGACCTCGGGAAAACATCCGAGCGAGTCGCCGGTGCCATTACCCTTGCCAAAGAAGAAAAACCCCTTGAACTCACCGGAGATTGTAAACCGGGCGTTCAGTGCGAAGATGCTGCCGCCGGGCGATTCCGCTACCGGTTTTTTCTATTTCGAAGCGCGCTCGGAGCCGGGCGACAAGTTGTATCTGAACGGGCTTCGAGACGCGCGGTCAGGACAGGACATCTTATATTTCGAGTTTTCGATGGACGAGTAGGGAGGCGATCCAGTTCATGCCGCGTGCCGTCGTCTGTTAACTGCGCGAATTCTTCGAGCGATAGTAATGTCCTCGCGCCCATGAATCTATGCTAACTGCTGTGAGAGCCGCCCTCAGTTCCAATAGTTGCGGTCGAGATTGCGAAACTGAACGGCTTCAGCGAGGTGCTTGGCGCAGACACTCGCGGAATGGTCGAGATCGGCAATGGTGCGGGCGACGCGCAGCATGCGGTCATGGGCGCGAGCAGAAAGGTTCATGCGGCGGACCGCCATTTCAAGCGTGCGCTCGCCGGCTTCGTCCAGCGCGCACAGCGTTCGTAACTGGGACGGCGGGATCTGCGAGTTATAGAAGCCGCGTTGCCGCTGCAGTTCCCGCGCGGCCTCGACGCGCTCGCGGATCTGACGAGAGGACTGGCCATCGCTGCGCGAACGAAGCTCTTTATACGGCACGGCGGGGACTTCAATATGGAGGTCTATGCGATCCAGCAGCGGTCCGCTTACCTTTGCCAGATAGCGTTGAATGATGCCCGGTGTACAGCGGCAGTCGCGCGTGCTATCGCCGTAGAAACCGCACGGGTGCGGCTTCAAATTTTGGTGATCTTGGCGAAGTTAAGCTCGTCCTGCCCGAACCTTACCTCCGCACGCCTCCTATATCATTGAATTCGCTTGGTATTCCAGACAAGCCGTGTTATCGGACCACAGACGCTTGCGCTCTTCTCGGAATCAGACCGGACCTGTTTAGATATCGGCTCTACACCGGTAAATACCCCGAATTCAAGAGGGACGGTAAGGGGCGCCTCTTTAGTTTGGAAGACCTGAAGATGTTGCTGGAATTCTCCTATTGTGGCTCCAAGGCTCCCAGTTCAACAAAACGATAGCGCTCGAGGGTGATCCGGCCTGAGCCTAGTAGCTCAGACTCTTTGGTTAACAGCCGAATTTTACGGCAAAGCGGCGCGAAGAGGAAAATGCAAGTCATTGAAAACAGAAGTGCTATGGCCGCGTGATTATGCGACGCTTCGCATCGCTTTCCATAAAAGTTCGTACAAAAGTTCGTACAGTCGTTAGCCTCGGCGCGACCCTGACATGCTGCAAAGAATAGCGCACCTGCCTTGGGCGCATCCTGACCCCTTCTAACTAACGTTCTTTCAGTTCTCCACGCTTCTATTGTTTTCAACAATTTGGGGAATCTGCTTTTTGCTCAAAAGTAACCCCAGCGGTTCCAACACAAAGGACTTTGACACGGTTTTGACACGGTGCAATCGGGGCTGAACCGATGCGCCCGCGGTTTAAGAGTTGACCCGGTCTTCGGCTTCTTTCAGATCCGCGATTACCTGATCGAACGGTGGTGTTTCGCCAAAGAACATCTCGCGCATGTCCCGGTAGTCGCTTCGAATCTGAGCGATGTGGGAGTCTGGAGGGCATACCCGCAGGCTTCCAGGCCGGGCCAAATCGTACCGCGCCCCAGCTTCCCGGAAGAAAACCTTCTTGTGCTCTACAACGCTTGCCAGCAGCCCGATGTCCTTGATTGCAAGCTGACCGTACTCGTGCCGGTACAAACGCGAAAGATCATAGTGATGCCGCGAGAGCCGCGGCGGCATCTTTCCCGAATGGTAAACGGCATGGAGCAGCGTGGCCTTTTCCCAGAAGGTGCGTTCGGGGCGAAGAACGTGGACTTCTGCCGTCGCCTGAGCGAGAAGACCGGGAAGTGCGTCAGCAATGTATGGCTGGATCGGTTGCTGCTCAGAAGGCCACACATCGCCTCTGCATCCAAACTCCAGGCGAACGACAGGACGAATGTACGTTCCCAGGCCATACAGATCCGCTTCCAGACCGAGCGGGTAGGCAAACAAGAGGCTCTGCCGGTCGGCGTCGGCCGGATCCTCACTGATCTTCCAGCCCATCGCTCCGAGGACCGAACGAAATGACCGCTGCAGTTCGTCGAGGATGGCGCCCTGAACGGTCTCCGCACATTTGCCGGCCAGTTCATCCAGTTTTCGGTTCCGTTTGTTTGTGCCCACGACCTTGGGAGGATCTTGTTCTCCGGTGAATCCGAGGGCATGGCGGTCGAGGACGATGTCAACGTCTTCGGAGAAACGCTCGATGACCTTGTAGACCTTGGAAAGCGAAGTTCCACCTTTGAAGAGCGGGCCCGGCAGCGTCGGACTTGAAAAGATTCTTTGGAGCGTCCAGCAGACCCAGAAATCCTTTTCAATAATCGTGGCCGAACCAAACCGCGAACGGGCGGCGACCTCGCGGAAAACGGTTGCGCGCTCCGCAGGCGGGAGCAGGGCGAATTGATCCATCTTTGGACTCGCCCTAATATTACGCGGTAACCGCGTCTATTGCAGACGTCATCCACTGTGGCGCGTGACGGGCAAGCTTCTTCAGTCCTGTCTTTGCATCTGACGGCAGGTTCTTCCGAAGTTGCCGGATGACGCCGTCGGTGAGGTGATCTGGCCCGAACGCACGGATCGCCTGCAGAGCGACACCCGCAGGAGTGCCAGCCCCAAGCAAAGCCCTCGGGCCGGCGTGCTTGAAATGGATGATTTGGTTTCCGATTCTGATCTTCCGCGAACTGCCGTCGATCAGATATACGATCTGCGCGGGAACTTGCGAAGAAAGACCTAGCGCGTTCGCCGCCCGCGCCGGCGTCGGCTGCAGGCGATAACCGCACTGCTCCGCGATAGCTCTCGCGACTGCATCGGGATCGGGCGAGAGCGGACCAAGTGTCGGATGGTTCTTCGGGACATCGTAGACACCTCGAGAGATCCGTCTGATCTCGCCAGCTTTCGTCAATCGGCTCAGTGCTTGATCCACGGCGGCGCGGTTTCCCAAGTCAGCAAACGCCTTTGGGGTCAGTGCTGATCCCGCAACCGCCGCTTTTGCTCGCTTCAAAACCTTCTGCGTAAGATCTCCCATGTCAGAAATATTATAACATCTTTCTGACATATTTGTTCATCAGCCGCGGAGATCAATTATGGCCTACGCCGGTAGAATGTGCCTAAGATTGAGGGCCGTCCGTCACGAGAGTTGCGAATCATCCGAATTCTTTGGGGTATAGGCGCATGGAAAGTTCGCTCTGAACTCGTAAAGGCAATGGAATCCGTGCGGCGCGCCGATCCGTGGCGGCCTCATCCACCTCGTAATTCTCGCCCATGATGATTTGAAACCATCGTTCCCGGTCGCGGACGACCCG
>CAWBDR010000030.1:0-132003 GCA_963787585.1 uncultured Acidobacteriaceae bacterium | reverse complement strand
ATCATGATCACAAAGCTTCACGAAGCGATTCTGAAAGAGCACAGCGCGGCGCCCGATAACCTGCTAACGCCATTGCTTGGCGGCAAAGCAAAGCTAATTGTGGACGTCGAGCAAATTGACCTTGGCCGACCATTTGAAGTGCGTCAGCACGTGCTGGGAACGTGGATGATTGGCAACGAGACTGTGTTTTCCGTTCAAGGCTGGAAGCGGCCCGAGACCGATCGGATCGAATCTCTAGAGGCAATAGATGGGGTCACAGAAGACAAAGCGGAGATAATCGGTGCAATTGGTGACTGGGGAGAAGAGAGTTTAGACGACTTCACCATCGAAAACGTGTTTCCAGGCGGTCGCCTTCTTCGGCACTCATCCGGGTACGAAAGCTCAACCATTTACCTGGAGCGAATGACCGGGAAAAGCCGCGAATTCGAGCGATCTCTTTACGGAGTGTAAATCATATGAAACGCCCTCCGTTCCCGAAACCCGCCCTCGTTCACCTTGCAGGTTGCCAGATTCCAGCCGGCAGTTTCCTTTGCACGCAAAGTCGGGATACATGCCATTGAGAGATGCCAACGCCGGAGCCGGGCAGTGTCATTCGATAGTAAGCCGGTTTCCGGTCCCGGTGAGGCCGGGGAAAGATTTCCTAAGCGTTGATTGATCTACCTTTCTGACCACACGCGAGTACATGAGCACAGCGATTTTCTCCGGGACGCCGATTGTACGTTCAGATGATTCTTCACTTGGCTGTAGAGTTAAATCCACACGCCCAATATTCCCGTTCATCTGGCCCGCTTCAATCCGATCGCAACGCAGACATGGGATCCATGCGCGAGGCTTTCCAGGCGGGAATATATCCGGCCAGAGTCGCCACCCCAAGCAGCAGCAACGTAACTCCGGCAAACGTGGCCGGGTCACCGGCGGCCACGCCGTACAGCAGGCTTTCCATTCCTCTCGACAACAGGCCTGACCCTCCCAATCCCAAGGCGAGACCAAATACGGCTAAAGCAAGTGTCCGGAGGATTATGCCGCGCTGTACATCGCCAGGCGATGCTCCGATGGCCATTCGAACGCCAATTTCCGGCACTCGTTGAGAAACCGAATAAGAAATGACAGCATAGATGCCAAGAGAGGCCAGGGCCAGGGCAAAGACCGCAAACCCGGTTAGCAGGATGACAAGTATGCGGCGCGGCGAAACCGCCCTGTCGACGAGATCTCGGAGTGGTAGAAAGTCGCGGACCGGAAGATTCGGGTCGATCGGCCGGAGCGCCGTTCGAATTCCTGCCGCCAAGCTATCCAACGGAAGGGCTGTTCGCACAACGAGCTCCATGTCGGCGAAGTCTCCGGTCTGCCGCATGGGCAGATACATCTCCAATCCGCTCGCCTGTTCTAGAGCCGTGTGGCGCACATCCGTAACGACCCCTATCACGCGGCGTCCGCCATCGGTGGTAATCATTTGACCGATCGGATTCTGGCCGGGCCAGAGGGTACGGGCCATTGTCTGATTAACTATCACTACGGGCTCGCTCGAGGCGCGGTCTCTCTCTGTGAAGACCTTTCCGGACGTCAATGGGATGCCCGCCGCCGCGAAATATCCGTCGGTGACCACGCGAACGAATGCCTCTGGCTGGTGGCCCTTTGAGTAAATCTGCCCTCTGCCAGCGACGGACCAAGAGCGATCGTCACGCAAGGGCAGGGCGTCGGTAACACCAGCGGCTACGATGCCGGGGACCGACCGGACATTGCGCAGCACATTGTCGATGAACGTGTTCTCTTCCGTGAAACTTGAGAGCTTAAAGCTCGGATCGATTCTGAGTACGGCGGCTCGCTCGGGTTGGAATCCCAGCTTCGTGTCCAGGACGTGAATGAAGCTTCGCAAAAGGAGTCCCGCACCCACCAGCAGAA
This sequence comes from uncultured Acidobacteriaceae bacterium, assembly GCA_963787585.1. GTDB lineage: Bacteria > Acidobacteriota > Terriglobia > Bryobacterales > Bryobacteraceae > Bog-105. Next base: position 130,104 of record CAWBDR010000030.1, on the reverse strand, counting down.
TGCACGCGAACGCGATTTCGGAAACCACTAAGCCGTCGCGGATCCAGGCGGGGCGCCTGCCCCCACTCGACCGCCGGCCAGCATCTTGCAATCCGTTGCGCAACGAAACAGCCGAGACCTGCAGCGCCGGTAGCAGCCCAAAGAGTACACCCGTAGCGACCGCCGCGAGCAAGGTGAAGGCGAGGGCAGTTCCGTCGACCCGAACGGTTGAGAGAAGGGGAAAGCTGAGTACGTTGAGGTGGGCCAGTTGTCGTGCGCCCGCCACCGCAAGAATCAGTCCCAAGATGGCGCCAGAGCACGCGAGCGCGACGCTCTCGGCGATCATCTGTCGCAGTAGGCGGGAACGTCCCGCTCCTAGCGCGGCCCGCATTGTCATCTCCGTTTGCCGCGCAGTTAGTCTTGCCAACTGCAGGTTTGAAAGGTTTGCGCACACGATCAACATGACAACCCCGACTGCGCAGGCCAACACGAACAGAGCCCGGCTGACAGGTTTGCTCACGTGCTGCTCCAGATACTCGAGTCCGGGCGCGACGGGGTTCCGCTCTGGATGCTGTCTTTGTAACTGTTTTGCGAGTATGCTGAACTCAGCTTGAGCGCTTTGTATGGTCACGCCCGGCTTGAGTCTTCCGATGACTTTCATCGTGTTGCCTCTAGGTTTGGTTTGGTCGGTTAGAGGCCAGGGGATGAAGACATCAAGCGGCGTGTCTGGAACAAACACGGATGCGAAGTCGAAGGCCGCGGGCAGGACGCCGACTATAATCACTGGCTGATTATTCAAAATCAGCTTGCGGCCGACGACGCTTGGGTCGGAGAGAAAGCGACGGCTCCAGAACCTGTAGCTCAAGACGGCGGCTGGCGGAGCGGAGTATTTACCCTCGGACTCTTCGGCTGTGAAAGACCTTCCGATTGCTGGTTGTACACCGAGCAAAGGGAAGAAGTTTCCGGTTACTGCAACGGCGGTAAGACGTTCGGGATCGCCGCTTCCCGTCAGTTCCTCATTGCCTGTCTGGAAGTACGCGTTCCAACCCGCCAGATCGGAGAACGACCGGTTCAGAACGCGGAGGTCCGAATAGTTTTCGGCTTGGATGGCGTACCCTTCGCTACCGTTGGCGATCCACACCAGGCGTCCCGGATCGCGAAATGGAAGAGGGCGCATGAGAAGCGCGTTGACCAGACTAAAGACCGTAGAGGTTGCGCCGATACCGAAACCCGCGATGAGGATTGTAAACGCGGTGAATCCAGCATTGCGCCGCATACCGCGAAATGAGTAGCGTAGGTCCTGAGCTAGATCACTAATCCAGCTTGCGACCCAGATGGAATGAGCAGCTTCCGATCGATGTGTCATATTGCCAAACCTCCTACGCGCCGCGGTGCGTGCATCTTCTTCAGGAATGCCTTGTGCCGTCAATTCCTGGACTATGGAATTGATGTGGAATTCCATCTCTTCCCAAAACAGGCGGTTCCGGTTGCTGCGATCCAGCAGATACCGTAGGCGTCGTCGAAAACGCTTCCAAATGGAACCGGCTTTCATGTGCACTCTCCACTCCTCTAGGCGAAACCCATGATGCGCGCTACGGCACCCGTGACTTGCCGGTAGCGAGCAGACTCTGCGGCCAAGTGTTTACGGCCTTCCGGCGTGAGCTTGTAGAAACGAGCGCGCCGATTATTGGCCGACTGGCCCCACTCGCCTTCAACCCATCCATTCAATTCCAGGCGCTGAAGAGCCGGGTATAATGAGCCCTCTTCCACTCGCAGCAGGTCGTCGGACAGTTGCTGAATGAGCTGCGCGATTGCATACCCATGCAAATGGCCGCTGACCAGGATTTTGAGGACTAGCATGTCCAGCGTTCCAGGCAAAAGATCGGCCTTCGTCTTCTCAGCTCCCATAGAAGAACTGATTATACAACGAGCAGGATGGTGGAGCGTTGTATCGGCGTTCGTCTCGTGGCTGCATTTCAAGTGGGGGAATATTCCGGATTTGCCGCATAAGGCTCGCTGGAGACCATGTGTAGTGGCAAAATTCCGCATGTTACCCGTAGGAGGCCTGATTAATAGGGATCGTGAAAACGTTGATGTGTCGGCTTGGGTTCTTACCCGTAATCCGGAAGTGCATGGTCCATTGTCAGTGGCGTGAAACGCGCATATCGTTGATGTGAGATCCTCGGATCGCATAGAGCGTATGTAACCGCCCAGTATTTACGACCGTTTGGCTCAGTAGCTCTGAAGTCGGCGAGTCGGAAACTGACCCAGGTTTTACGTTCGACAATTATGGTTATTGAAGGCAACCCTGCTCGACAACTACGCAACTCGCGCAAGTGGCTTTTTATAAATTGTGCTCGTGTAAGGATCGCAGGCAAAAACGGCGACTTGCGCTCCAACGTCAGCAATCGGTTCGGGAACATAGGGCGAAGATAAAGCGAATCTGATACTCTGATCTCGTGCGCTGCTGCCTGATCCAAATGAAAGGCAGGGATGGCACGGCGCACACCTTAACGTTGGAAGGATCGAGTCTGTTCGATGCGGCAGAGCAGGCGATTCGCCGCTGGGCGCGCCTGTGGTGGTACGATCCGGAAACTAATCTCCTGGTTCAATCGAGCGAAGAACGCTGGATTGTCCGGCAAGAAAGCATTCGCAAATGGCGGTCCAGACGGGCGCGATGAGATTTTGATTACCTCCGACCGACTTCCATCCGAGTGAGCCAGGAACGCAGTCACATCGCCGCTCTCATCCAATCAAACGACGAACTGCGGGCGGCCCTTGTGCTCGCTGGACGTGAATTAAAAAAACACACAATTGGACGGCGCGATTCGAGCTTACTGCAACTGATGCGCCGCACTATTCGCGAAGCTAGAGCGACGGTGAAAGCGGCTAAAACGGCAACAGAGATTTAACGCGCTGCCGTTTGCCGTTATCGCGTCTCGTATTGCTTAGTGCTGAGGCGTCGGAATAGGTCTCGGGTATCTCAGCCTGGAACGCGGCTTACGACGAGAACATCGGAGCCACGCTCATGTTTTTCGTGGTGCGCCCGGTCGTGAGCGGGACAATAAGTTTCGATGGGTGATGATGAACCTGATATTCGTCCGCTACCGCCTGCACCCCGCTGCAGAGGCGTCCCTCTTGGCCATGGGAATTATACCGGTTGTGCCTAAAGCGGCCCGCGTGCGTCACAGTCAGTTGTCCGAGACGCCGACACGGACATGTGCCGGATTTCTGCCAAGAACAAAGGACAGCGCGTTACTTGTTATTGCGGGCCGAAGGCGTTCCGCGAAAGAAGCCCGTTATCAACCGCGGTCACGGGTGCCTTGTTCGCACCCACCGACGGTGCGTCAATCTCCTGGTCTTTTCTCCTACCACGGCTCGCAACGCCGTTCATTGTGAGCACCGCCTCTTCCGTCTTCTGAAGCGATACCAGTAACGAGCCTTTCGACACGCGGCGGACCACAGGGTTCGCCACCCATCGAAGTGCAGCCGGGCACATCGCGGCTTAATGCGACCGTTTCCAACTCGACGTACACACCGCCATCCCGCTGCTCAAATCGGGAGACGTTATAAAGCCCGCCAGATGAACCCGTGCCCCCGGTGTTCGGCGGCCGGTCTCCTGCTGCGCGATGGAGATAAAAAAACTGACTGAAGTAGCGAACGCGGTTGGTTATGATTCGGACGGCTCCTTCAACAAGACCTTTAAGCGAGTCGTAGGTTCTTACGCTCGGCGAATATCGCCGCACAAATAAAGGGCGTGCCGAAGATCTTGGAACAGTTTTGTGCGACTGATCCCGAACGCCTCCTAGCGTTTAGTTTCCAGCTACCTTCCGATATGAATCCGACATGCCGGGACTCCTCTCCGATGCCTGCTGCCCAAGCAACTCAGTGGACGTATAATGCGCATCTAGTCCTCTGAAAAGCCACCTGAGGACAAAGAGCCGTACCCGGATCACTGTCCATGTGGAAGTCATACGATCGATTTGTGTCGGATCGATGAAAAAACTCATCGGCTGTCCTGCAGCTTCGCCGGCCTAACGTGCTATTTTTGCCACGTGAGCCACTCCTGCGCATAGCGGTGAGTAGACGATCGGAGAAGACTTGCCGGAAACACGAACCTATGTTTGACTCCCCTGAAGACGAAGAAGACGAGGATCGCTTAAACGAAGAGGACGATGAGGACGAAAGACTAAGCCGCCAGGAAGAGAAAGACGACGAGGAAGATGAAGATATCTACAGCGATGATATGCGCGCGAATTCGATTTTGCGAATCAACGCAATCGGAATGGGGATGCCAATCTTGAATTGACAAGGCAGACCCTGTAGACGAATGGTATCGAAAGCCTGAGCAGACAGAGTTCCTATCGCTGTTCGAGGGCCACAACGTCACTTGGACCGATGACGCGCATGTCGGAAACTGAGATTTGCCGTGACAGCGCGGCCTCCTCCGATTACCTTCGACAAATACTGTTTCCGAAGGTAATCCGGACGCCTAAACGTAGCCGTGATTGTCAAGGTCGCGCGAGGCCGTCGACATTGTTTCCTGATTAGATAACGGCCCGGTTATTGGCTTTGCGAATCGGGAACATCAGAATCAGGAGTGTTTGACATGATTCTTGTTGGATGTGATTTTCATTCCCGATATCAGCAGATTGCGTGTGTAGATACGGAAACAGGCGATTTGATTGAGAGGCGGCTTGAGCACGAGAACGGGGAAGCGCGAGCGTTCTATAGTTCCCTGTCACGGCCCGCGCGTGTCGCAGTGGAGGCAACGGGCAGTCTGCCGTGGTTCGGGCGGATGCTCGCGGAGCTTGGGCACGAGTTGATTGTCGGAGATGCAGCGAAGATCAGGGCCATGGTTGTTCGGCGACAAAAGACCGATTCGCGAGATGCGAGTCATCTACTCGATCTGTTAATGAACGACCGATTTCCAGAGATCTGGGTTCCCACACCGGCCGACAACGACTTAAGGCAGCTCCTTTGGCATCGTCAGAAACTCGTATGGCTGCGCGCTTCAGTAAAAAATCAACTTCACGCGCTGGCCATGGGCCAGGGAGTTTGTCGCAAGTCAAAGCTTTGGAATGCGAAGGGACGGAAAGAGATTGAGAGCCTAGCGCTTGATCATTGGGCCGGTCGCCGCCGTGACGAGTTACTCCACATGTTGGATGATCTTGATCGATCCATCGAGCAACTCAATCGTGCGGTGGAGGAGGCCGGCAACGGTCGAGAAGACGTTCGTCGCTTGATGACCCATCCTGGCGTAGGCCGCATCGTCGCGCTAGCCTTTGCGCTTACGGTCGGACCAGTTCATCGTTTCCCCAACAGCAAGCATCTCGTAAGTTATTTAGGCCTGAATCCAGCTGAGCACTCAAGCGGAGGACGCCAGAAGTTTGGACGCATCAGCAAACAAGGAAATCGGTTGATGCGATCGCTGCTGGTCGAAGCTGCGCAGACAGCAACTCGCGTTGAACCAGACTTGCGCAGGCACTATCAACGGCTAAAGTTTCGAAGCGCGACACCGATCGCGAAAATTGCGATCGCTCGGAAGCTGGCAGTGAGATTGTACTGGATGCTGCGTAGCCAAGTTGACTACGCGCAGTTGGTTCGTATGCAAGGTAGCTCGGGGGCAACCCTGGTGGAGTTATACCCACCGATTTCCTGATTGAGCGCCTTGCCTCCCTCTCATGGGAGTTCGAATTGGCAAATCATGGTCACCGAGACCGTATAGATGGCTGGTGGAATCAGCGATTCTATCTCTATTGATTTTTTCTTACGAACTAGCAATTAAGGCCAGCAATTCCAACATCGGCAAAGCCCAGGTCTGGCCTTTGCCCTCGTTCCATTCTTACGACCGAGAAAGACGTCAAGGGTCTTCGATGAACGCCTACGGCGCCCTTGACGTTGACGCCGAGTCGAACGGTGAAGTTTTGTCTTGACATTGGAATAGCCGTTATAGAGGGTTGCCCGTATTACGTCCGGAGCGGCCGCCTTCAACTTTGCCAACCGGAGCTGGCAACCAGACGCCATCGCAGCGCAACAATAAGCTACGAATGACAACGTCCTTTATCGTTCAACTGATCTTCCCTCACAAAAACATCCCGAGGCCGTGATTGCGTCGGCTCTTTCCCTAACGACACTTCCCATTCCCGGTTTAGCCCAGTTCCCTTGGGTATGGCCCGAACCTGCATTCTGAGTAATATAGTTGGTGCCCACACAAGTAGCTGGAGAGCCAAGTGGAAGAAATCTTCGTTTCTTATCGAAGGCGTGACAGCTCGCTCTTCGTGGACGTTCTCGCCGATCGTCTGCGCCGCGTCTCCGGCGTCTTCATGGATGTCGAAGACATTGAGTTGGGCATCCCTTTCATGTCCAGGATTCAGCAGGCGATTTCCCAGGCCAGGCTCGTTATTGTGGTCATAGGGCCGCATTGGGATCCATCCCGCTTGCACGATGCAAACGATGTGGTGGGTTATGAGCTGCGAACAGCGCATCGCTTCGCACGTCGTGTGATTCCGGTTGTCCTCGTGCCCGGCAGTGTGCCACCTCTCGCATCGCTTCCCAGCGATTTCGAGTGGTTCACTCAATTGAATGCCTTCATAATGCCTGAGCCGCCCGAGCATCGGGCGTACCTCGTGCAACTTGCCGAACTTGTCATCAGCACGCTCGCTGCTGAGCATGAGGCCCCCCCACGTGTTTTCAGCGTGCCGGGCGACGCAGAGATGCTTAGACAAGGCCACGGAAATATCGCATTTACCGAAACAACTGTGGCGAAAGATATGCAGTGCTGCTCAATTGCCCGATCCGAGCAAAAACTCTGGCTCGCCTCACGTTCGGAGCTCGAAGTCCGGGACCTCCCCGCCGCGTCACTACGGAATACCGCACGGAAAGGTGCAGAATGGTTGCAGGCCACCTCATGGGGAGCATTTGCAATGACGAGTGGCATCGGCTATCAAGCACCGGACACGATCTACTTCTCTAAGCTAAACGTTGTGAACAATGCAATCGTAAGCACTGAAGTATGCATTACATGGTCCTGGCAATCTCCTCCGATGACGCTCTCGCCTGATGAAGGTACTTTCCTCGCCTTCGTCCATGAGCCCCGCCGCAGTGATGTCATCCTCTTCTCGATGACTGAGCAAAAAGAAATCGGCGCATGCGCGTTCCCCGAGTCGTACGTCGTGTCGATGTGCTTTGACCCGAGTGGCAAACGCTACTTCGCCGCCGCGGTCGCAGGAGAGAAGATGTTACTGAGCGCGGTCGATACAGCCGCGTGCTCTATTTTGTGGTCCCGCGAAATCACGCCTGGGTCCAAAAGGCGCAACAAAGATCCCGAGGTGGCGTTCTGGAATGCTCCCGCAATACTACTAATGAACACAGGGGCTGCTTTGTTTGAAATCGACCCTTCTTCAGGCGAGATCAAGCGAACATTGATGACCAGCACGCGTGGCCTCAATTCTTTGGCCACCAATCCTTCGACCTCTCTTGCATGCATCGCCGAGGACTCGTCGTTGCGGATCTGGATGCCTGGCGCAGAGTCTTTTCTCACCGTTGATCTGGCGGGCGATGAGTGCCGAAGGTGCTCTCTTCAGGACGGCTTCATCGCAGCCTTGGTGGGGACCGACACACGCTGCAGGCTCTTGACCGCGTCAACATCTGACGTCGTGCTCGACACGCGAGCTTAGCCCGAATGGTCAAAATATTCATGCGGCGCGTTGATAGAACTTGAGCAGTCCGCCGAGGCGCTCGTGACATTGGATGCGACCAGCATGTCGTGATGGTGGCGAAACGGGGGAAGGGAAGAGCAGCCGATTGCCTTTGCCTTGGTGAGGGCGTTCGAGGTGATAATGCTCGATGAATTGAGTGACTGCTCGGCGCAAGGATAGTTCACCAAAGAGAATCAGCTTCGATAGACACTCGCTTTTGATGGAGCGTACCCAGCGTTCCGCGAAAGCATTCAGATTCGGACTGCGGGCTGGCAGGCTGAGAGGTTGAATGCCGGCGGACCGAAGCGTATCTCGAAAGGAAGCGCAGAACTTGGTGTCGCGGTCATGCAGAACAAAACGGACGGGAAGCAAGGCGCCGTCGATGTCATCGACGGCCCTGCGAGCCATCTGCACCATCCATTCCTCGGTCGGATGTTGGGCGATTCCAGCCAGAGTGACGCGGCGCGTCTCCAAGTGCAGAAAGAACAGCACATAATAGGTTGCCAGCCCGCGCCAAGTGAGCACCTCCACAGTGAAGAAATCGATGCCTGCCAGGACCGCCATATGGGAACGGATGAAGTCGGCCCAGCTCATCTGCTGGCGACGCTTGGGAGCAGGGGCAATCCCGAAGCGGCGTAGGAAGCGGCGTAGGATGTTGCCTACGGTTTGATCGGAGACGTGGTGACCGAGATTCTCGAGTGCAGCGGCGATGCGATCGTATCCCCAGCCGCTATTCTCACGAGCCAGGCGGACAACAAGTTCAGCCATTTTACCTCCGATGCGCGGTCGACCCGGATAGAGGCGGTGCTGGGAGCCGTCGAACTTGTGAGCGACCAGCTTGCGAAACCAGGCCAGGATTGTGGCTGGCTTGGCGACCGAGGCCACTGGCTCGAGTCCTGGATGTCCGAGACGTTTGCCGAGGACCGCTAGCGTGGAGCGCTCCGGATCGGTCAACAGAAGACGGGTCGGCAGATGGGCGCGCAGAATTCGATTTTCAGCGAGCAGGTATTCATTCTGCAGCAGAAGCTGCTGATTCACCATCCCGGTCACGTACGCTAACAGGCGCGCCACTTGGGTCTTCTTCATCGAAACGCACCATCATACGTTCTTTATCTTCAGCACGTTCGAGTTTTTTGACTGAACGGGCACTCGTGCCAGGTGTTTGGATCAATGTCGATCCATTCCAGATGATCCGTCAGGCCAGGCAGTCTAGACAACTCCAAAACGAATTCGCTCGGCGCTTCCGATGCAGTCAGGAGCACCGCCTGTATTCTTGCCCGCGTGATCGCTACATACAGCAATCTCCGCTCCTCATCCATAGCGTTGGATTGCGGCGGTAGAAGCAGTTCGAAAAGTGGATCAGTCTCGAGATTGCTCGGAAAGCCGCGAAAACCTGCGTCTAGCCCGCCGATAATCACGTAATCGCATTCGAGTCCTTTCGAGCTATGCATTGTTTTATAGTCGACCTGGAGCTTCGCTGCAAAGCTGCGTGCCAGATACGCAACCGTTTCTTCCTCAAGCCCCTCGGCGATAAAGGAGGCGTCTTTGTAGCGCGTGAGTACAAATACCTTCGCGGGTTCTGCTGTATGCAGGCCAGCTATTCGCTGTAGCTCGGATTCGACAGTGCGAGTTCGGGCCAGTCTGTCCGATTCATGCCCAACGATGCGAACTGTGCCAGCAGTCCGACTTGAGGTTTGCGACAACACGGGCTTGTCGATCTGACCGCCATTTTGGAGCACCAGCGCTCTCGCGACATCTGCCAATCCCTGACAACATCGAAACGTATTGGAGAGGCATTGAACAGTGACTCCACGCTTTGCGCCGCATGCACTCGTGTTGCTTTGGTCAGAATGAACGGCGTTGAAAATACCGATGTCCGAACCCGCGAATCGGTTGATCGCTTGCCAGTCGTCACCGACGCAGAAGAGCACAGCCGTTCCGAATGTCGACTGCACAAGGGCCTCAACAAGGTCCATTCTCGATCGCGCGATGTCTTGAAATTCATCGACAAGGATGAGTTTGTAGGGACTATCGTTCTCATTTTTGAGTAGCGCTGCGGTGCCGCCTCGGATCATGTCACTGAACTCGATGAAGCCGCTGCGGGCGTACTCCTGCTCTACTTCGGCGCAAAGCGTGAATGCCAGGTCGAGGAATATGGACGGTATCCCGAGCGCAGTGGGAAGTTGAGAACGGCGGTCCATGTGATTCTACGCCACCACCTGCCGGGTAGCTGGCTGCGATCCGTCGAGGATCGCTTTAAGAGCCCATAGATCCCGAAAGCCCATGATCTTGCGGAATGATTTTTCTCCTTCCAAGAATGCGGCTGCTGACCAGCGCGCTGGCATGCCTGGACGCCAGCGGCACACCCGGCGAGTCCGGCTGCGCACGCCGGAATGCGGATTGTCCAGGATGTTGCTGGTGGCCAAACAACGATGCAGCGATCTAGGAACATCGAGCCGGTTAATGGTGAAACATTCTTCCAAGCCTTCCAGCAGCGCAGCCGCAGCCTCGGGATAATCGTGCTCCAGCCAACCGGCGATCTGGCGGAACTTGGCGATGCCATCTTTCGGGTTCATCTTCCAAGCCGCGCGCATCAGCGAGCCGGTCTGTCCCTGCTGCTCGCGAGGCAGTCGTCCGAGCACATTGCGCAGTTTATGATTTCTACACCTTTGCACCGGCGTCTCGGCGCCGAACACCGCGTTAATGGCCGTGCGCAGAGCTTTCGAGCCGTCGATAACGAACAATCGGCGGCGTGCCGGATCGATGCCGTGCTCGACCAGGTGTTGCAGCAGATCCTTGGCTGCCGCGGCGTTTTCCGTCGCGCCCTCGCGTAGCGCCAGCACATGTTTGCGGCCCTCCATATCCACGCCCACCGCAGCCAGCACGCATTGCTCGCCGAAGTGCATCGCGTCGATGTAGATGATCAGCAGCTCGATCTCATCGAAGCGCCGCTCTAATAACTTCTTCAACGCGGCTTCGGAAGCTTCGATGGTTTCGCGGCTGACTGTCGAGCGCGACACGCCCACCGTGTCGGCCATTTCGGGAATGACTTTGCCGTAGCGCCGCGTGGACACGCCATTCAACAGGATTTCCAGCATGCGTTCGCCGGTGGCGCTGTTCTGCTGCATGGCCTGGTAAGCCGGGACGGGAACCTCTTTGTTCGCGCCGCGACCTTTGTTTCGCAATCGCGGCCGGTTCACTTTGAGCTTGCGCTCCTTCAGACACACGCGGCCCGCTTGCGTTCCATGCCACCCCAGGTCCGCCGCACGAGCTTTGCCTTGCTGCGGTGGTCCGGCAATTTGTGCGGCCGATAGTTCGAGCACGGCTTCGATGCTGGCGCGGCCCATGACGTCGATGAGTTCGTCGATAACCATGCGGCTGTGCTCGATCAACTCCATCATCGGCAGCAGCGCTTGGCCGTTGCGGACCAGAAACTCGGCGAGCTTGCGCTCGCCGACTTTTCCGTGGTTATCAATCGTATGGTAGTTTCGTTTCACGGCGGTTCTCCTTTTCAAGGTTTTGTCACCCCGATTCTATTCAGAATCAGGGGGAACCGCCGCCTCAACTTTCAACTACAGCCAGGACACCGTCGGAATATGTGAGCGCGTCGCACATCTCCGCACTGCTCAGCGCGGGTACGCACCTCGCATTCTGCGAGTCCGCTATCGCGGAACGTCTGAACGAAGCGCAAGAATAGATGTTCAACATCGCCCGATTTCCTGAACTCCGCGAGAGCCTTTTCCTTGAGTTCTTCGTCTTCCGGACCGATTTCGATGTCGACAGTTCTAAGGTGCTGTTCTAAGCGAGTGAACACCGTGCCGTTTGCGAAATCTCCACTCAGAGTCTCAAAAAACGAGACAAAGTCGGATCGGATGTTGCAACCTGCTGCGGTAAGCATCCGAAATACGTCTCGCTTTTGCTGCACGCGCTGCTCGTATGCACTCCCGAGGAAGTCGGGCGCTCGCCCCGTTTGATCAACAGCGAAATGCTCGTGAAATATGTATCCTGTCCCGCCCGGCGCGGGATACAAGAAATCAGGTTTGTACGGAAGCTGCTTGCCATTTCTCGATTTCGGCACCTTCATCATTGAGGCGATTGGGTTGAACACCGGCCGTTCGTACTCGAACGAAACATGCCTCAGGATCAGCCAGTTGGCGATTGATGCTTCCTCAAACGATCGCACGCGCAATTTGGGGTCGAGTGTCGGTACGTGAGCCTCGTACCACCTCCGTCCTTCTCGAAGCTTGCTTCTGATCGCCTTACGGCAAGCCTCGTGATATCGCTGCTCATTCGCATCAGGATCCGCACCACCGGGATCCAGTTTTGGCTCGCCGTATCGAGCCGATACAATCCAGTCCAGGAGCTTCTGGCGAAACCCCGCGTCATCCGTGCACAGCCGGTCAAAGGCGGCAAGGAAGCGCCGTTTGCCTTCAGGGCCGTCCAGCTTCTCTGGCCGAACATCCTCGTCGACCGATTCCCTGAGCAATCGATTCCCCAATGAGTGAAACGTGCGAACCGTAACTTTGACGTTGCGTTGCAACACGTTCGAGAGACGATCACGAATCCGGTGCCTCAGCTCCGTTGCCGCGCCCCTGTTGAACACCAGGGCCAACACCTCGTCATCCCGAAACAAACCGGACGCGAGCGCAAAACCAACCTTCGCAACGGTCACAGACGTCTTGCCCGATCCCGCAGCGGCGACCGTCAGGTTCAAGTCGTCAAATGCGAGCGCCGACTCGATCTGTTCGTCCGTTAACGGGCGCTTCTCAACCGTCTCGAAGAAACGAGCGTACCGGGCCTTTGCTTCGAGCACAAACTGACGGTTGTGTTCATCACGTGTAAGGCAGTTATCTGAGAGCAGGTCCTGCACTCGCCTGAGCAGCGACATTTGGCCGTGAAACGCGTCCGTTTCCGGTGCCCATCTGTACGACAGCAACTGCGAAAGTTCACCCACAGACTGACCGAATGCCTGCGACCCTATCGTCCGCTGCCAGTCCCTGAAATGGGACAAGCGAGAGTACACACCAGCCGTGAACGGCTGACGGTTATAAGCAAGATGCGCCTCGACACGAAGTCCAATGCTGCGGATCGAGGCTCGAAGTGCCTCTCGAACCCGCATCTCTACGTCGTGACGGACATCTGTCGCCTTAGATTCCGACGCGATAAGGACGGTGCGCCATTGGCCTGCTGCCAAAACCTCGACCACCACGGCCAATGCCCGCCCGACTAGGCTGAGGGTGGCACGTGTGCGTGCGTGTTCTATTGAGAGCAGCGAGACCGGAGCTTCGGTCTTAAATCGATTTCGGCGTCGAAGTGTCTTCGAGCAGATCTGGAATCGCCCAGGAATGCGAAACGATAGCAACGATCGCAGCGCATCGTCTGCATGGAGCTGGCTTTCGCCTGGTACGTCCTCCAAACAACCACGGTTAGCGGACTACAGTTCGCATCGAGAAAGAAATTCCGGGGATTTGTGCTCTCTCTCGGACCGCCTAGTGACGCGATTCTCATTGTTAGAATTCATCAATGAGTTTCGAAGCGCGCGTACTGCCCCGCCGCTTTCGCGCCATCGGCTTTTGCCGCTTATCGACGGAAGAGCAGGCGCAAGAGGGGCGAGCAGGGCTTCTGCGTCAACGCCAGGAAATCCGAGTTTCAGCCGAACGCTGGAATGTTGAGGTTGTCCGGACGGTTGAAATCGCAGACGTGAGTGGCACACAAGTACTGGAGAGCCAGGAATTTCAGGAACTCCTTCGCTCACTTCCAGAGGTCGATGGCGTGGTGGTCGCCGCCATTGACAGGCTCATGCGCCCCGACGACTTCTCCTGCTTCAGCATCTATGATCATTTCCTGAAGCAACGGAAACTCATTTGGACTCCCTCGTCGCGGCTGGACGTGCACGAGGACAGCGGTTTCATGGAAGCCCTGGTCTCGGGCATGATGGCCGGTTTGGATCGACGGCGGATTTTGCGGAATACCCAAACGGCAAAGGAGGAGAATCGCAAGCGCGGCCGCTGCGCCAATGCGAAAATCACGCTGCCGCAGGGCGTCGATTTTGATTTCAAAACCGGGCAGTGGAGCTGGGGGGAGCCCTGGGCCACCCGGATCAAAACAGCATTCGACCTCCTGGTGACGACGCAACAGAGCGTTCTCTCCATCGCAAGACAGTTAGGGTACGCTTCCGATCGCGCGCTGTACAACCAATTACGCAACCCGATTTGGACGGGATATCGTGTTTATACGCAGAAGCGGGGAGAAAAGCGCCCCTCCAGAAACGGCCGGCAAGCGGATCGGAAAAAGATCCGGCGTGTGGAACCGTTAGAGGTGAAGCTCAATATTGAGCCACTCGTTTCCGAAGAGCAGTTCGCCCAAGCGCAAGCGATTCTCGGGCAACGCCGAAAGAGTTGGATCAGCTCGCGGTCCGAAGAAAGCAGGTTTGAAGCTTCGGGCCTTCTGTACTGCCGTTGTGGGGAACGGATGTATAGCAAAGGATCCGGACGCAGTAGGCGGCAGAAATGGTTGGATATTTACTACTGCCGGAGCCAGCACAAGGGCGGATCGGGTTGCGGTGCGCCGAAGCTGAGCCGGGAAGTCACGGATTACTCCCTGAATGCGCTGATCTCAGAGATCTTCTTGCAACCCGCTACTTTGGGTTCTCTGATCGACAAGGCGCTGGAGCCGCCGCCGGAGCGGTCCCCCATGGACGAGATGTTGGCGAAACCCGCGACGGAGCTGGAGCGGTTAAAGGCAGAGAAGCAGCAATTGCTCAACCTCACACTGAAGGGCGTGTTTTCAGACGAGGAGGTAGCCACCGAAGCACGGCGCATTGATGCAGAAATACGGAGTTGGAGTGCCCTGGCGAGCAAGGATCAGCAACAGAAAGCCCTTCGGTCGGCTGCAAACGTGCGCGAGACGGCCCAATCAATTGCCTCAGTATTCGCCGAATATCAGTTTCTGAGCCTGAAGGAACGGAAGCACTTAGCCCGCCAGTTTGTCAAACGGATTGAAGTAGTGGACCGGCACTTCACTGCTGTAACGCTAAGTCTCCCTGCTCCTGACGCCAAAATTCGAAACCGCAGGGGCACGGATTCATGGCGGCCACTAACATGATGCGGGCGGGAAACGTGAGCGTCCCGTTGCTGCGGGCTAGGGTCACCGAGCCTTCCTCAAGCGGCTGGCGCAACTGTTCCAGTACGCCGCGCGGAAATTCCGGCAGCTCATCCAAAAATAAGACGCCTTGATGTGCAAGGCTTACTTCGCCGGGCCGGGCACTGCCGCTGCCTCCGCCAATCAATCCTGCATCGGAAACAGTGTGATGGGGGGCCCGGAAGGGGCGGCAGCGAAGAATGCCAATCCCGGCGGGCAGGACACCGGCAACACCGTGGATCTGCGTTGCTTCCAGCGCCTCGCGAAATGTGAGCTTTGGCAGGATACCGGCAACACGCTTGGCAAGCATCGTCTTGCCCGATCCCGGCGGTCCGATCATCAGAACGTTGTGATTGCCAGCAGCAGCGACTTCCAAGGCACGCTTGGCCGTGGTTTGGCCGCGCACGTCGCTGAAATCCGGCACGGCCGGATCATTCTGCTCTAAGTCGGGAATGGTGGGACTGACAGCCTGAAAGGCTGACGGTTCATTCAAGAACTGAACCACCTCGGCCAGATGCTTCAGGCCGAATACCTGGACACCCTCGGCGACGGCGGCTTCCGCGGCGTTCTCCGTCGGCACCAGAAGGTTGCGGATACCGCGGCGCGCGGCGCAAACGGCAATCGACAATGCGCCACGTACCGGCCGGAGGCTGCCGTCGAGCGACAATTCCCCCACGATCAGGTAATCATCCGTCTTTGCCACAGTCCCCATCGCGCCCAAAATGGCAGTGGCCATCGGAAGATCGAAGCCGGCGCCTTCTTTTCTCACGTTGGCGGGAGCGAGATTGATGGTGACCGATTTACTCGGATAACCAAAGCCGGAATTGAGCAGCGCCGATTTTATACGCTCGCGACTTTCCTTTACCGCCGCGTCCGGCATGCCGACCGTTACGAAGTCGCGGTTGGTACCGGCAGGATACATGTCGACTTCGACATCGATCACATGCGCGTCGATACCTTGGATTGCCGCGCTGAAGGTACGGAATAAGGCCACACAGGCTAGTAGGCCGTAAAGCGCTCGATTCTCAAATGAGGGAAACCCAGGAAGTTAGCGGCGCCGACCCCAGGCTCCGCCCCCGACCAGGCCAAGATCGATGATGATTGCGATGAAGATGGCGACCAGTTCGCCTGCCGTTAAACGTCCCGGATAAAACTTCAGGATGTAAGTGTAGACAATTAGCGTGAGGGGCAGGACAAGAAAACCCAAAACCGGGATTATGATTCCGTGGTACACCCCGGTAAAGAAATTCGTGAACAGCCATAGAAGGATGATGGCAATCCGAGGAAAAGCGACAGCCAGTATCGCAAGTAAGCAGGGCATGGTTTAAGGGGAGGCCGATCTCCTCACGAAGACTGTACCATCGGATTCGAGTTGTTCAAAGCAATAGGGTTACTGCCAGTACTGCCACTGGGCCGTAGCTATCACATATCCGCTAAGAATCGCATTACTGACGGCGTGCATCAGGATACAGCTCGCTATCGATTTCGACCGTATCATCCAAACGTTATAGATGATGCCGGTCAGCAAGCCAACGTCCCAATACGGACCATGTTCGGCAGCGAACAGAATCGCGGTACTCCAAAATGCAAACGGTGAGTACGTACCCAGTGGCACTGTTTGGAAATCGCTCTTGACCAGCTTGCGCATCAGCCAGCCGCGCCAGAACAGTTCCTCGACGACGGGGACAATGAGAACGGCTCGCACGGTTCTCCAGGTGAGAACCCAGGGGCTGTGGAGGGCCGGCGTTTGGAGAGACGAATGAGTGTGGCCGATCAAGGCATTCGAAAACAGAACGCTATCGCGATAACCGGCAACGAGAAGATCGGGAGCGATCCATAATACGAAAACCAAAGTGCCGACGGCTATGCTGGCGAGCGGTTCTGCCGGGCGGAGCGAGATGTCGCGCGGCCAGCAGATCCAGCAGACCGACAGAAGAATCAAGACACGCGCTGGGGCTTCAATTCCCGGCGCGAGTCCCAGCCGAGGGCCCACGGCCAAAAGGAACATGAAAGCGACGAACGGCGCGACGTATTTCGCCGATGGATACTCGTCGCGCCAGCTTACAACCTGACTCTGAGTGCCCACTGCTCTCAGCCGATATGACTCACAAACGAACGAATTTTGTCTTGCTCGGCAGGCTGAGTGGTATTCTTCAGAGCTTTCTGCGCCTCCTCCCGAGCCGCATCTTTGTCCCCTTGCTTCAGCAGTGCCATCGCGAAGTGAAAGCGGAAGGCACTATTCTGTGGGTATTGCTCTACGTTTTGCCGGAAAATTTCAAGCGCTTGGGAATTGAGATTTTTCTGGTAGTAAACATAACCGAGGGTGTCGGACACATCGGGGCTGTTAGGATACTGCTTTTTGGCGCGTTGAGCGAGCGTCATAGCCTGGTCCAGGTTCGATCCTGATTCCGCATTCAGATAGGCCAAGTTGTTGAGAGCAATCGTATTCTCCGGATTAATACCCAGCACTCTGTTATACGCTTGGATCGCTTCCTTTTTCCTGCCCATCTCCTCGAGCAGCATTCCCTGATTTACAAATGCTCCCTCGCTTCGCGGGTTGGCATTTCCGGCCTGCTGAAACGAGGCCAGCGCGGCGTCCTTCTGCCCGAGTTGGTGCTGCAACACTCCCAGCCTCAGCCATACGTCCGCGGAATTGGCAGTCGTTTTCAAGATGTCCTTGTAATTGTCGGCAGCCTGTTCAATGAGTTGTTTGGCGCGATTGGGATCGGTTTTGGCAACCTGTCCCCCGGCCGCAGCCTGAAAATTGGCCAATTCGAATCTATACGAAGTGACGGTCGGATTCTTCTGAACCAAGTCCTGCATGCCCTGAATCGCGTCGTCTGCTTTGCCCTGGACTAGCTTCATGGTTTGTAGGCCGATATATCCCCGGACATCGGGCGGATTCGGAGGATTGCCCTTCCAGATAGCAGCGAATTGCTCAGAAGCTTTGTTGTAGTTCTTCGCACTCATGTAGAGCGTCGCAAGCTGGAGGCGGGCATCATTCATGGCCGGAAATTGCTGGACCAGCGATTCCAACTCAGCTTGCGCCTTGTCGGGCTGGTTCAGGCCGATATGAGCCCGTGCCCGAATTAGTCGTGCATCTGGATTCTGGGGTTGCGCAGCGAGCACAGGGTCGATCAGCTCAATCGCTTTGGTGTGTTGACCGCGATCCTCATAGATTCGTCCGGCCACAACGCGGGCAGGTATGTAATTCCCATTCAAGCGAATCGCGTTATTCGCTTCGACGAGAGCCTTGTCCATATCGCCAGTTTCGAAGTAAGCCCTAGCGAGATCCGTGTGCATGCTCGGACTATTCGGCACGTTTTGAACCAGGTTCTTAACATCAGGTAGGGACTTCTTCAGATCATCGCGGTTAGTTTGCTGGACCAGAAGAGAGGCATAGGTTTCGTTTGCAGAAGCATTTTTCGGATATTTGGTCACCAGCTCTTTCGATAGCTGAAGGGCTTTCTTGTGCTCGCCAGTTAATGCATACAGGCCAACGATTCGCTCCTGGTATCCAACGGCGTTCTTCGGATCCTCCGTAACACCAGCCTTGAACTGTTGCATAGCTTCATCGCGCTTTCCAGCCCGAGCATAGAAATCGCCCATCAGTTCGCGCCCGTTGGGGAAATCCTTTTTGTTGTTCAGAACGCGTTTCATCATCGCCTCCGCCTGCGGGAAGCGATTAGTCGCCAAGAGGTAGTTCACAAGATTCGTGAGTCCCACCACGTTTGTCGGATCATTTTGAACGCGCTCTCGAAGCAGAGGCTCGATCTTGTCGCGCTGGTTCGTCCGGGTGTAATAAACCAAGAGGAAATCGTAACCCGGACCCCAGGTCTTGTCATGGGCAAGCATGTCGTTTATCAGAGCGAGCGCCTGATCCGGTTTTTGCGCCGCCGCCAGAGTCTGGGCGTACCACCCGACCAGATCGCGTGAGTATGGCTTGATCTGATTCGCCTTTGCGAAAGTCCCCAGGGCCTTGTCAATGTTTTTGTCAACGAGTTCGAGCAGAGCCTGGAGGCGAAGTCCGTTGAAGGAGTTCGGGTCGTGCTGAAGGAGTTTGTTATCCAGCTCCCGAACCTCGGGAAGGAGGTTCTTAAATCTGGAGGGATCGTGAGAGTAGGCCGCCAGATAAATCTCGGCCAGTTTAGTTTCAGCATCCGCGTTATTGGGATTTAGATCGACGGCGCTACGAAGAAATCTCGCGGATTCGCCGGGACTTCCGGCATCAAGCAGATTCAATCCTTCGCGATAATAGGCCTCGGCATAGGTCTTATTTTTGGCGATTGCCTTTTGATATAAAATCGAGGCTTCCTTGTACTGCTTCCTATCGTGATACTTGTTGGCTGTGGCCACCAGCCTTTCGGGGCTCTGCGTGCATGCCGTCGATAAAAGAAGAGCACACGCGGGAACGAGGGCAACTAAGTACTTCATAGAGTTCGATGCTTACTTGGATTGTAGGGGAAAGCCCAGCGACCTTCAATCATCAGTGGGCTCAGACGAGAAGAGATCTCCTCCACCATTTTCCCAGGGTCCTCTGAAGTCATCGCCCCGGCGACCCGGCTATAATTTGCCTTTGCATGCGAAGAGCAGAAGCTATTGTCATCGGAATTCTGATGTTGGCGCTGTGCGCGTCTGGAGCGGGAGCTGCGCATCAAGCCAGGTCTGGGCAAAAAAAGACCGCCGAGCCAGCGCTGCCGGCTGTCACATTGCCAGCGGAATCGGGTCTTTACGCGGTCATTTACACATCCATGGGAACGATTGTCTGCCGCCTCTTCGAATCGAGCGCTCCGAAGACTGTGGCTAACTTCACCGGCCTGGCAACCGGGAGCAAGGCCTGGACCGATCCAGCCACCGGCAAACTCACCCATCGCCCGCTCTATTCCGGCACGACATTTCATAGAGTGATTCCAGGATTTATGATTCAGGGCGGAGACCCGGTTGGGGACGGGACGGGCAGTCCTGGTTATGAATTCGAGGACGAGATCGATTCGAATCGAAGCTTTGATCACCCGGGTGTTTTGGCCATGGCAAATTCCGGACCGAACACGAATGGCTCGCAGTTTTTCATTACAGTGGCTCCAGCGCCTCATCTGAACGGGCATTACTCGTTGTTTGGTGAAGTAGTATCGGGGCAGGATGTCGCCGATGCCATCTCGCAAGTTCCCCGCGATGAGAACGATAAGCCGCAGACACCGGTTAAGATTCTGAAGATTGCGATCCGGCACGTGGCAGCTCAGGGGGCGAGCCCGAAACCGTAGTTAGCTAGGCTCGAGTGCGTCAGGACGCCGCGCACAGCATAGGGCTCCGCCCGACCCTTGAAGCCCTTCTTTAGAACGCCTAGGGCTTGAGCCGACTCGCGGTAATAGACGAATTCCGTTGTGTCATGCAGAATCAGGATCGGACCATCCGTCGCAGCCACTCGATCGCGAGTCGCTTGGAAATGCCCTGACAATATTGGTCCCTCGCCGACTCTCCGGTTCGAAAGGAAACGGTACGCAGCCCTAGTGTTGGTCCAATCTTGGCCGGCAAGTGGAATCGACTGCCCGAGCCGGCTCTCGAGCTGCCCTACGAGCTTCTGAAACCGCCGGCCCAGCCTGGCATCCTGAAACTGGCAGCCCCCAAGATCCTCCCGGAGAAATCCCGACGCGCGATCAGCGGAGAAAGAGGCTTCGGCCGCTCGGGCAACCTGAAACAATTCAACCCATTTTTTGTTTTGGCATCCTCGCGGCATTTTGCCGCCGTGTTATCGCAATTCGATCCAAAATTGGCCTGGACTTGTGGGGGAATTGAAAGGCAGGCCGGACGCTTACGGTGTTCCGGCGCTGGCACCCGAAATTCAGGCCTGAGCGAGACACCGCGGAATCAGAGAAAAGGGTGGCCGAACCCCGACCTTCTGACGCTCTCAGGACGATGAGGACAATAGCCGCTTTTCATTCCTGCCTTATCGCTTGAACCGGTTGAATGCTGGCTGCACGCCGAGCAGGGACCCACGCAGCAGTGACCGCTATCGCCAAGAGGGATAGGACCGCGCCCACTATTGTTGCAGGATCATGAGCACTCACTGCATACAGCATTGATCTTATGAGGCGCGTAAGCACCAACGCGCTTACCACGCCGATAGAAATAGAGACCATAGCTAATAGGCCGCTCTCCCGTAAAATCATGGATCGTATTTCTCTGGGCTGCGCTCCCAAAACAAGCCGGATGCTCAAGTCCTTCGTGCGGCTCGCAACAGAGTAGGTCATGGTTCCGTAAACGCCGATGCTGGCAAGAATTAGTGCCATTAGCGCAAAACCTAGGGTAAGGGCGCCAAAGGCCCGTTCCACGTGCATGCTCTCGTCAATCTGCTGTTGTTGTGTGCGCACGTTCGCCACGGGCAAATTGGGGTCTACCTTCGCGGCGGCCCGACGCAGCGAGCGTAGAATGATGGATGTTTTCATGCCCGTGCGCACGGCATAGGTCATTTCCTCTGACACCCCCGCATCCTCGGGCCGCTGTGCGTAAGGAACAAAAAATTGGGGCGGCTCCGGTTCGCGCAATGACATGTATCGCGTGTCACCACATAGCCCAACCACCTCCACCCACTTATTCTCAATTGGAATGCCAAACCTGAACCTTTGTCCGATGGGATTCAGCTTCGGAAAGCGGCGGTGCGCGAGGCTACTGTTTATGACTGCGACGGGTTGTCCTGTTGCCGTGTCCCGCTCCGTAAAGCCCCGCCCAGTGACAATAGGAATCCCCATCGTTTGAAAAAAGCTATTACCGACCGCCGTAATCCGTTCACCAGGCTGCCGCTCTTGGGTAGCAGCTTCTGCCTCGGTTTCAAACATCGTGTTTAGCGTCCAATCTGCAACAAAAGGGACCGACATCGCAGTGACTGCTTTCACTCCAGGTACTGCGGAAAACGCGTCCTCCAAAGACTTATATAGCTGCACTTTTTTTCTGAGCGTGTACTCAGATGATGGTGGATTGACCTGGAGTAATAGGAGATGTTCGGCATTGAAGCCGACGTGCACGGAAGTCAAAGATATGACAGTGCGAAGAAAAAGACCTGCACCAATAGATAAGCACGCGGCCAAGGCTAGTTGGATTCCTACAATAGCTTTGGAGCCTACTCCTCTCCGGCGAGATGCCGTGTGCGCGGTTTCTTTCAGGCTGGTGGCTGGCTCGACCCACGATACCGCCATCGCTGGTACCCACCCAAAAAACATGCCCGTGCCGATTGTCACAGTTGCCACAAAGGCATAAACACGCCAGTCGAAAGGTACGTTGAATGGCATGCTTTCGGGATCGACCAGTAAGCGTGGTATAAGATTTCGCGTAGAATAGCCCAGCAAAAGGCCGCCCGCCCCTCCCAGGAAAGCTAGAAGCATACTCTCGGTTAGTGATTGCCTTATTAGCCGCCGGCGGTTGGCGCCGAGCGCGAGTCTGATGCCAATCTCGCGCTGTCGCTCGGAAGCGCGGGCCAGCAGCAAAGTGGCAACGTTCGCACACGCCAGCAGGAGGACCAATAGAAGCATCGCAGCCATTACGTTCAGTGGCTTTTTCACAGCGGCGATCCGATGAAGGCCGTGGCTTCCGAGTATGAGCAGTAAACGCGGGATATGATCGCCCGGCATCAGGGTCATGGTTGCTCTTACGGCCGAAGCCAGCTCCACGTCGAGTGCGGCCGAAGCACGGGCATCCTTAATTTCCGGCGCCATGCGGGCCATGATACTGACCCACCATAGATTCGCGTCGCGCAGTGCGGAGGCTGTCCCTCCCAGTCCCGGCAGAACCTCAGGTTGCATTGACAAGGGCAAAAAAATCGCTGGGGATTGCGCGACGCTTGCAGTACCGGTAAATCCCCTCGGATTGACACCGATCACAGTGAACGGTATCCGGTTGATGACGATGGTCTGTCCGATTACCCTGGGCGAAGCAACGAAGTCGCGGTGCCACAACTCGTCGCTGATTACCGCAACCGCGCCTCCACCGGGTTTCGCAGCATCAGTATTCTGAATCGCCCGGCCAATCTGCGGCACGACTTCAAGGCTGGAGTAGTAGTTTCCGGAAACCATGACCGCTTTAACCTGCTCGGCCGTTCCGTTAATCGTGGCGTTCGCATCGAAATCGCTGAAGGCGAACAAGGCAGCAAGGTGTCGCTGCAACATTTTGTATACGGGAAAGGAGAAGGAGCCGCTTTCCACGTTCGTGCCCTGAGGTTCAACGTTCCCGAGGAAGGTATGAACTACAACGTGCTCGTCGCGAATCCAGTGCAGGATTCTTAGTTCCTGTGGACGCGGAACATTCAATCGACCGTAGAGAAGTCGCTTTGCGGCAGAGAACGTTGCGGTACTTGCGCCAATCCCGATGGTGAGCGAAAGCAGGGCGACTGCTGTAACGCTACGATTTCTGCGGAGCATACGGGCGCCGTAGAGGATGTCCGTCCATAGGCTGTGACCGAATTCCCGTGCGAAAGACATCTTTGTTCCTCCGTTTCAAGTTCCGTGGCATACGATTAGTTCGCGAGCTGTTCCCAGCGGGCCGTTTTCCCGGAGCGCAACACAGCCTCAATGGCGCGCATGTTGGCCAGCGCGTCTTCGAGGGGGACGGGAACTTCCGAGCCCTCTTGAATCGCGCGAGAGAATTCGTCGCCTTGAATGGTGTATTGATCCATGGCGGCGAACTCTTCGACACGAGCGCTACGGCCGGCGAGCTCGGAGCCATTATCGACAAAGATCCGGCTCGGACGGTCCGGCGGGATGTTATAGGGAATTTCTATTTCGATCCGGCCTTTGTCTCCAAATATCTGCATTCGCTGGAACGGCACGAGTTGGGTGCCGCAGGTAAAGACGGCCTGACCCGGTGAGAAGTCGAGGAGAGCCGAACTGAGACGGTCTGTGTGCATCTCGGGGTCGCGTTCAATGAGACCTATAACGCGGGCGGGCTCTCGCTGGAACAAGAAGCGGGACATCGTAATCGGATAACAGCCGATATCCATGATGCCGCCGCCGCCGATTTCGAAAATATTGCGGATGTTTTGCGGATCGCGATTGAAATAGCTGAAGGCGCTCATGATTGCACGCAAGTCGCCAATCTCGCCGGAGCGGACGATATCGCGCGCGCGAAGCCATAGAGGGTGCGTGCGAACCATGAATGCCTCCCCGATCTTCACGCCCGTGCGGTCACGAGCCGTGATGAGCTGCCTTGCTTCATCAGCAGTCAGAGAGATCGGTTTTTCGCAGAGCACATGCTTCCCCGCTTCGGCCGCGCGGATAGACCAGGGAACGTGAAGATGGTTCGGAAGGGGGTTGTAAACAGCCTCGATCTGTGGATCGGCAAGCAGTTCTTCGTAGGAACCGTAGGCGCGCGCGATGCCCAATGTTTCAGCGGCTTCACGGGCGCGGGCGAGATCCCGCGAGGCGATGGCGGCGACTTCGGTTCTCGTGCCTTTCTGCATGCCTGGGATCACTTTCTTCAGAGCGATGTTGGCCGCTCCCAATACACCCCATCTCACTTTCCGTGGCATGCCTTCGAGTGTCGCACCTCAAGCGGCTCAGGGTTGTTTGGCTCTGCTACGCTGAAACGCGTGAAGCTGTACGATATCGATCCGGGGCCGGATAGTCCCGAAGTGGTTCGGGCCATTATCGAGATCCCGAAGAACTCGGCAAATAAGTACGAGTACGACGGCGAGTTGGGAGTGTTCCGCCTTGACCGCGCCTTATACTCGCCGATGCATTATCCGGGCGATTATGGCTTCATTCCGGGGACGCTAGCGGAAGATGGCGATCCACTGGACATTATCATCATGGTGGATCAGCCGAGCTTCACCGGCTGCCTGATGGAAGCGCGACCAGTTGGGCTGCTGCACATGGTGGATGAAAAAGAGAACGATCAAAAGATTCTCGCGGTACCGACTCGGAATCCGCGATTTGACAGCATCCACACGGTGGACCAGGTATTTCCGCATGTGCGGACCGAGATTGAATACTTCTTCTCAATCTATAAAGAGCTGCAAGGCGTCAAGACGCAAATGAAAGGGTGGAGCGGTCCGCGCGATGCTCGGCGCGTCATTACAGAGAGCAGGCAAGCGTATCTTGACAGGCAGGGAACCGCGCCGGAGGCCGTTCCAAGCGGAGTGAATGCGTCTGAGTAGGGTGCAGAAACTCGGTGTACGCAGACGGCAAGACCGTCCGCGCCACAAGCAAGACTGCTGTCCACACGGGAGCTTCAGATGAAGGAGTCGCCGCCATCGGAGCCACCTCCGTCGAACCCACCGCCATCGCCGGTATCGTAGTCGGCATTATCTAACTGAGTATTGTCGTCGTACTGGCCCTGATCGTCGATGTTCTGACCCTGGTCGTCGTAGCCGGCACGATCGTCTGCAATCTGGTCCTGCTGCTGGGGGGTGTCGTAGTAATTGTTCTCAATTACTTCGGTGGGAGCGCCCGTGAAACCTGACCCTCCTCCGAAGCCGCCGAAGCCACCTCCATAGCCCGGATGCGAGAAGAGCGACTGGATGCCTTCAAAGGCCAGTGCGCCGGCTGCCACACCCGCCGCTGTTTGGGCAGCTCCGCGCAGAAAGCTGGGGGCGCCGCTTGGGGCGGTCATGCCGGGAGAAGGAGATGGAGGCGCATACTGCGGAGGCGGGGGTGCGGGGTACTGTTGCCCTCCGTACTGCTGACCCGGTTGGGAGTAGCCGCGACCGCCGGCTTGCGAACCCAGAAAACTGCCGGTAGAACCGACGGGAGCGGGTTGGGTGGTCCGCTGTTGGAGTTCCTGGATCTGGTGCTGCGCCTGCTGTAGAGCCAGATTCTGAATCAGCACCGTCTGCGTCATCATATAGAGCGCGTCAGGGCGCGAGCCGATCTTGGTACGAATAAAATCTTCCGCTTCCGGATCTCTCGGCGGCGCAGGAGTTTGCGCCAGCTTGGCCGCCAGATCCTCAAGCATTTTTCGTTCGTCGGGGGTCATTCTGCCTCCTTCGTGGACGCTTAAATAGACGCAAACCGCCGGGCATTCGTTCATTTTTGAGGTCAGCTTGCGTACCCGCCTGCGCTCGTGACAGTGTAAGGATGTATGCTGCTGGAGGCGACCCCGTCTGTCGAGGGCGAAATTAACCCGTGGGAATCCGCGGCCCATCGTTTTGATGAAGCCGCCGAGCTGTTGAAGCTGGATGATGGAATGCGTAAGGTGCTCCGCCAACCGGCGATGGAGCTAACCGTAAACATTCCCGTGGTGCTGGATGATGGCCGTATTGAGGTGTTCACTGGATACCGCGTTCAGCATTCCATCGCGCGAGGACCGGCAAAGGGCGGAATTCGTTTTGCGCCGGATGTTTCGCTGGACGAGGTACGAGCGCTCGCTGCCTGGATGACCTGGAAGTGCGCAGTCGTGAATATCCCATTTGGCGGGGGCAAGGGCGGCGTAATCTGCGAACCGCATCTTTTGAGCGAAGGCGAATTGGAGCGAATCACGCGCCGGTACACGGCAGAGATTCTCGAATTCATCGGACCGGAACGGGACGTTCCCGCTCCCGATGTGAATACGAATGCCCAAACCATGGCTTGGATCATGGATACCTACTCGATGCACAAGCGGCATACCGTGACGGCGGTAGTCACGGGGAAGCCGCTCGAGCTTGGGGGGTCGCTAGGGCGCCCGGAAGCGACGGGGCGCGGCTGCATGATCGTGACGATGGAAGCGATGCGGCGATTCGGGTTGATGCCGGAGAACACTCGTGTAGTGGTTCAGGGTTTTGGGAATGTCGGCGGAATGGCAGCGCGGCTAATGAGCGAAAGCGGATTCAAAATTATCTGTGTGTCAGAGTACGACGGCGCGGTGTATAACCCACACGGGCTTGATATCGATGCTTTGGTGCGACACCGGACGGAGATGGGCTCCATCACCGGTTTCCGGGAAGCCGAAGACATCGACAAGGACGATGCGTTGCTACTCGATTGCGATGTGCTGATTCCGGCAGCGCACGAAAACGTGATCACTTCGGCAAACGCAGACCGGATACGAGCAAAGATTCTGTGCGAAGGAGCGAACGGGCCTACAACATTTCTTGCGGATTCCATTCTGGCGGAGAAGAAAGTCTTCGTGATTCCGGATATTTTGGCAAATGCGGGCGGAGTGACGGTTTCCTATTTTGAATGGGTGCAAGACCGGCAGGGTTATTTCTGGACGGAAGCGGAAGTCAATACCAGACTCGACCAAATCATGGTTTCGAGTTTCAATGACGTGATCGCATACGCGGGCAAGCACGGCGTAAATAATCGGACAGCAGCCTACATGCTGGCACTCGACCGGGTGGCATTCGCAATTAAAAAACGTGGGCTGTACGCATAGGTGCCGCTTGCTGACACCGGCGGGGGCGGGCGTGTGAGTACAGATCCCTCAACGCCGCTGATGCGGCAGTATCAGGCGGCTAAGAAACAGGTTTTGGGCGCACTGCTGCTGTTCCGGCTCGGCGATTTCTACGAGCTGTTTTATGAAGACGCGGTGACCGCGGCGCGGGAGCTGGAGATCACGCTCACTGCGCGCAACAAGGAGCGTGGAGAGCCGATCCCGATGTGCGGGGTTCCCCATCACTCCGCGGATGGTTACATCGCACGACTGATTCAACGCGGATACCGGGTCGCGATCTGCGAGCAGATGGAAGAAGCGGGGGCTGGCAAGAAGCTGGTTCGCCGTGAAGTGACACGCGTATTGACGCCCGGGACGGCGACTGATGCCAGCCTGCTTCGCTCGCATGAAAACAATTACCTGGCCGCGGTTTACAGCAAAAACGGACACTGCGGGTTGGCATTTGCCGATCTTTCGACCGGCGAATTTCGAACGACCGAACTGGCCGAGACCGAAGTCATTCCGTTCCTAGAGACATTGAATGTACGCGAAGTGCTCTATCCAGAGGGGTTCCCGATAGGCGCGCCCAGTCTGGAGACGGCCCTCGATCCATGGGTCTTCGGGGGTGATTACGCAGGGCGGCAAATTCTCGAGGTATTCCGGTTGCTCTCGCTCGACGGCTGCGGGTTGAGCGATAAGCCGCTGGCTACCGGTGCCGCGGGCGCAGTGCTGCATTATTTGCGTGAAACGCAGAAATCCGCGCTGGGCCATCTCGATCGCCCGGCGTTCTATCAGCGCACGGGCCACATGGTGCTGGATGCGGCGACCGTGCGCAATCTCGAGCTCGTGGAACCGCTGTTTGCGGGAGAGAGCCGGGAAGCGACGCTGATCCATGTGCTCGACAAGACGTTAACTGGCATGGGCGGGCGGCTGCTGCGGCACAGGCTGCTCAATCCGTCCTGCGATCGCCAAGAGATCGAGGAACGTTTGGATGCGGTTGGGGAATTGAGCGGCAAAGTGATTCTGCGGCAAGAGTTACGAAAGGCGCTCGGCGGCATTCAGGATCTCGAGCGGCTGCTAGCGAAGATCACGCTTGGGACGGCGGGTCCTCGGGAGTTGCTGGCAACCGGGCGATCGCTTGCCCAATTGCCGCGAGTGGCGCAGCTCGTCGTGGAGCTCGAATCGCAGGCATTGCGGCAGGACGTCGATCTAGTTGGAGACGTGCGTGAAAAAATTCTCGCCGCGATCGCCGAGGAGGCACCTGCCAATTTGGCGGACGGTGGAACGATTCGCGACGGCTTCCATCGCGAACTTGACGAATTGCGCAACGTCAGCCGGCATAGCCGCGAGTACATCGCAGCCATCGAAGCACGCGAGCGCGCCGCAACCGGTATTCAGTCTCTGAAGGTACGGTTCAATAACGTATTCGGCTACTACATCGAAATCTCAAAGCCCAACCTTCATCTGGCGCCTGCGAACTTCGAAAGGAAGCAGACGCTCGCCAATGCGGAGCGGTTCACGACTCCTGAACTGAAAGAGCTGGAATCGAAGGTCCTGGATGCCGAGGAGAAGATTCTCTCGCTGGAACGAGAGATTTTTCAGGAAGTTCGTCTGTTTGCGGCGAGTCAGGCGGCGCGAATCAAGGCGGCAGCCTCGCTAATCGCCGAGCTCGACGTAGCCGCCACACTTGCGCATGTCGCTGTCGAGAATCGCTACCACAGACCGAGGTTTTCTGATTCAGGAGAGATGCGGATCGATGCCGGACGCCATCCGGTTATCGAGAAGCTCAGCGAACGGGACGCCGTGCGATTCATTCCGAACGATTTGTACCTTCACTCGTCGAAAGAGTATATCGGGGTGATTACCGGCCCGAATATGGGCGGAAAGTCGACCTATCTCAGGCAAGCGGCCCTGATTCTAATTCTGGCCCAACTGGGCTCGTTTATTCCTGCGGATTCGGCGCTACTGCCGGTCGTGGATCGAGTGTTCACCCGGATTGGAGCTGCCGACAACCTGGCAAGAGGGCGTTCTACTTTTATGGTGGAGATGACGGAAGCCGCGGCGATTCTGAATACGGCGACTGCTAATAGCTTCATAGTACTGGACGAGATTGGCCGCGGAACGGCTACTTACGATGGCTTGGCCCTTGCTTGGGCTGTGGTTGAGTACATCCACCAGCGTATAAAGGCGAAGACGCTCTTCGCGACCCACTACCACGAGTTAACCGAGCTTGCGGAACAACTTTCTGGAATAAGAAATTTACACGTGGCAGTGAAAGAGTCTAATGACCAGATCTTATTCATACGAAAGGTACAACCTGGCGCAGCGGATCGCAGTTACGGCATCGAAGTGGCCCGATTAGCGGGCTTACCCCTGCAAGTAATCGAGCGGGCGAGGTCCGTTTTATTGCATCATGAAGTAAGGGAACACTCGGTCAGTGACGAACTGAGGCCGGGTGAGGCTAACGCTCCCCTACAAATCAGACTTTTTGAGCCCATGAATCAAGGGCTTGCCGATCGAATCCGGGGACTCAACATCAATGAGCTCCGGCCGGTTGAAGCTTTGCAGATTCTGCAAGATTTGCAGCAAGAGTTGCGAACGAGATGAGAATAGCAGGTATCATGAGCGGGACTTCGCTCGATGGTATCGACGTCGCGATCGTCGATATCACCGGGTCGGGCTACAAGGCAAAGATCAATGTCTTGACGAGCCATTCTGTCCCCTATCCAAAAAAAATACGTGAGGCGCTACTCGCGATATCCAATATGAGCGCATTCACGGGCGACATTTCACGGTTAAATTTCCTTTTGGGAGAGCTTTACGCCGAAGCCCTGGAAGAGACCGCCGAGCGTGCGCAGATTCCGTTGAGCACGATCAAGCTCATCGGCTGCCATGGCCAGACGATCTTTCACGAGGGACAAGGTGCGCAATACCTTGGGAAAAAGGTCGCGAGCACGTTTCAGATTGGCGAATCAAGCGTGATCAGCGAGCGCACCGGCATCGACGTGATCTCGAATTTTCGGGAACGCGACATGGCGGCGGGCGGCCGAGGGGCGCCGCTGGTTCCCTATCTTGATTACATGCTGATCCGGCATCGCGGGCGAGGGCGGGTTGCCGTCAATATCGGTGGGGTAGCAAACCTGACCGCCATCCCGCCGAATACGAGCAGCGATCGCGTGATCGCTTTCGACACCGGTCCGGGAAACATGATCATCGATCAGCTAGTGACCCGAATCACTGCCGGCGGACAAACCTATGACCGGGACGGAGTGATTGCCGCGTCCGGCGAGGTGGATCCCAAGCTATTGGCGAAGCTGCTGCGCGACAAGTATTTTCGCGCCAAACCGCCGAAGACAGCGGGGCGCGAGCAATACGGCTCTGACTATGTATCGAAGCTGCTTGATACCGAACTGAGTAGCGAAGACCTGATCGCCACGGCGACAGCTTTGACCGCGGAAAGTATAGCGCTCGGGGTTCGCAATTTTGTTCTGACCGAAATGCGGGTGGACGAGATCTTCGTCTCCGGCGGCGGAACTCACAACCCGACGCTTATGAAGATGCTGCGGAAGGCGATGGATCCGATCCCGGTGATGGAGACGACCGAGGTAGGCCTGGACGTTGACGCGAAGGAAGCCATTGCTTTCGCGGTGATGGCCTATGAGACTGTCCATTGCCGGCCTTCTAACGTACCGATGGCAACGGGAGCAAAACGGCCCGTAGTACTCGGCAAAGTAACTCAGAACGGCACGCCGCGGAACGGAAGCGCGAACGGCGCGACACCGATCAGCGGCGCTGTCCGAAACAATGGGACGGCCACTCACAAGGTGAAGACTCCGCGCTCCACGCAAGTCAGCCGGCAAACGGTTCCGTCGAAAGCGAAAGCAGCGGCGCGGTAAAGCAAACTTAGCTGGATAAATGCGGATGGCGGTCTCTAATATCCGGACCGCCATCCCTTCCCAGCAAGCCATTCCTTCCACCAGCGCTGATTCTCTTCGATTGCGCGCTGTTGATCTAAAGGCAATTCCGGACCACGCTCGGGGATAGGATGGAGCGGCGCCAAGCCGACTTGTTCGCGTAACTGATTTACGCGTTCCGAGTCCGCAAGTTTCCATGGACGGGTTCTGCCATCCACGGGATCATCGACCCACTGCGTGCCATATGGTTGTGGCCGCCCCTCGTACATTGCGATCCGGTCTTCGAGATAGGCGGCCTGCCAGGGCGGGACGCGACCAGCATCGGCCGAGGCTTGTAGAAGCGCCAAAGACTCGCGCTGAAATTGCGGATCGCCGATCGCATGTTGCGCAATGAGCCATGCCGCTTCCGCTCCGTCCTTGCCTGCTATTTCCTCATCCGGCCAGCCATACACGTCGATCAGTTTTTTGAGCCGATCTGCGTTCTTGACGTGCACGGCTTCCATGCGCGGGACGTAAGCGCCTCCGAGTTCACCAGAGTCGACCAGCTCCTGCCGTACGCGAGCGTCTTCAGCGCGCATAGCGACGAGTTCCTGGCGGAGACGGACGTCAGGCATGCGTCAGGTCTGTATCCTTATGCCCCGAGTCTACGTTCAGCTCCGGCGTCCAACAAATGCAGGATCACTCGAAACGGCATTCCTGAGAGTTCCGGCTTATCTTGGATATCGGCCCGCACGTCGAGAAGAGCCCGTTCAAGAAGATAGGTGTCAAGCAAAATCTGTTGATGCGCTTGCTGCGAAGGCATATACTCAGCCCCTTCGGCAGCTCTCCAGTACCCGCGGATAAAAGCGGCGCTCACGTGCGAGTACCAGAAGCGGCCCAGTGCTCGAAGCTCGGTGCGTAATGCACTCTGGCTCCCTTGGTCGAAAAGAATCTGCCAGATCGTTGCTTGCGCAGCGTAGCCGAAAGAGACCAGCATGCTTGCGACATCGCGGAGCGGGCAGCGCTTTATGCGCCGGCTACTGAGGTGCTGATCCGGATCGCCTTCAAAATCGAAGATGACCACATCATCACCCGTCATCAACAGGTGACCGAGATGAAGGCGGCCATGGAAACGTTGCCTGGCCGAGCTGGTCCGCTGCTCGTAAATCGCCCGGAACTTAGCGACGATCCCATTTTCCTGCTCCAGGACGTTCGCGGCAAGAAGCATCACTTCCGGTTGCATATCGGCGTAGCGCTGGCGAATGAACTCTAAACGGCGCCCGGTTAAGCCAATACAGGCGTGAAACAGGCTCTGACGGTAGAAGTCATTGAACGGCTCCGGCGCGAAAGCGGGGTCATCGATTCGTCCCAACGCGCGATGCATTTCGGCCACCCGCTTGCCCATGGTCTCGGCGAGCGCGAGATACGGGCCGATGAGGCTGGTTGCGAGCGGCGGCGGGTCAGCTAGTGCAAAGCCGAGGGCGTAAATGTTGGTCGGCGCGGAGCTTTGCAGGTCGGGCTTGGGTTCCGCTACTGCCCTAACAAGCTGGACGTATTCAACCAGACGGTCGTGCGTCTGCTGCCAGGCAGTTCCTTGATTTGGCACAAACGCGTGAAGGACGCCGATGGTGGTGGATTCACCGGTTTCGGGAACATACTGAAGGGAACCGGCGAACGGCGGCGCGTTCGGAAAGGGAGGCGATTGTCCGGTCAGGGCCTCGCTGATTTCGGTCCCAGCATGACGTCCGGCCTCGATGCTCCGCAGAACTTTTAGGATGAGGCGGTCTCCAAATTTAATACTGCTGGCGACTTCCGATATCTGCAAGTCGGGGACGAAATCGTCGCGCTTTATGGTCCCGGGATTTTTAAATTGCCGCGTTGTGTTGGCTATGATCGTGCCGTGCTCGCCGCTGTAACGTCTTCTGCGGGCAAACATGTCCAGCAATGCAGTGCAGAACTCCTTCCTGTGGATGGCAGCATAGAGCAGACCCTCGGTTCCTGTGGAATCGCGGAGGTCTGCAACGAGCGCATTCGGATACGCATCTCGGATGGTTTGCATCTCGCCGCCCGCGGCAAAACCAATGGGGATCAAGAGATCGTCGGGATCACCAGTGGTGTATTCGGCGTGGACGAACACCAAGCGATACCGGCCATCCAGAATGGGAACTACTTCAGTCAACTCTATAGAACGAAAACGGCGATCCTTGGAACGGAACCAGGGACGAGATTGCAGAAACCTGGGAAGAATGGCGGCGATGCTGGCGCGCATTTCCATTTCCCACACATCGGCTAAGACCGGGATCGCGATGACCGGCACTCGAAGTTTACCCGCTTCGATCGAGCGCGCGGGTACGGTGGCGGCCACGTCCCGCTGCTCAAGTGAGAACCAGAAGAACGAATTGGGGCCGAGAGTGAGCGGGTAATAGCTATCGCCGATTACAGGAAAATCGGCTCGTCCA
This sequence comes from uncultured Acidobacteriaceae bacterium, assembly GCA_963787585.1. Classification (GTDB taxonomy): domain Bacteria; phylum Acidobacteriota; class Terriglobia; order Bryobacterales; family Bryobacteraceae; genus Bog-105. Next base: position 96,597 of record CAWBDR010000030.1, on the reverse strand, counting down.
AACATTTCCACAGGCGCGTGACCCTTGAATCGTTGAAGGTCAAGCTGCACAGCCTGCGCAAACCGGGACAGGTTCGCTATGACGAGAATGCTCTGATCCTCATAGCGACGGATGTACGCGAGCACGTGCTGATTGGAGGGTTGCAGAAATTCAAGCGTGCCGCGACCGAAAGCCTTAAACTGCTTGCGAAGCGCGATGATGCGTTTGGTCCAGTTGAGAAGGGAATTGCTGGTGTCCTGCTGCGATTCCACGTTTATCGCTTCGTAGTGATAAGCCGGATCGATGTTCACAGGCAGATACAGCATCTGCGGATTCGCGCTTGAGAAGCCCGCGTTCCTGTCGGGACTCCACTGCATGGGAGTGCGGACGCCATTCCGGTCGCCGAGATAGACGTTGTCACCCATGCCGATTTCGTCGCCATAGTAGATGACCGGAGTTCCTGGCAGGGAAAACAGGAGAGCATTCATTAGCTCAATCCGCGAACGGTCATTCCCGAGCAGGGGAGCCAGGCGGCGGCGTATGCCGAGATTGATTCGAGCGCGCTGGTCGGTCGCATAGACACGGTACATGTAGTCGCGCTCGTCATCCGTGACCATTTCCAGCGTGAGCTCGTCATGGTTTCGAAGAAACATCGCCCATTGGCACGTTTCGGGAATACAGGGTGTGCGCTTCAGTATTTCGACAATAGGCAGCCGGTCTTCGAGCTGCAACGCCATGAAGAGCCGGGGCATAAGAGGAAAATGGAAGTTCATATGGCATTCATTGCCGTTGCCGAAGTAGGCGACGGCATCTTCCGGCCACATGTTTGCTTCGGATAGCAACATGCGATGCGGGAATCTGGCGTCGAGATGCCGGCGGAGCTCCCGCAAAAACATATGCGTTTCGAGTAGATTCTCGCAACTCGTGCCTTCGCGCTCGAACAGGTACGGAATCGCGTCAAGGCGGAATCCATCTACGCCCATACCGGCCCAGAAATCCAAAGCGTGCATAATCGCGCGGCGCACGAGCGGGCTATCAAAGTTCAAATCGGGCTGATGTGAAAAAAACCGATGCCAGTAGTAAGCCTTCGCGATGGGATCCCAACTCCAGTTCGACGGTTCGAAATCTTTGAAGATGATGCGGACGCCCTGGTACTTGTCCGGCGAATCGCTCCAGACGTAAAAGTTGCGCCACTTCGAGCCAGGTTCGGCACGGCGCGATTTTTGAAACCATTCGTGCTGGTCCGAAGTATGGTTGATGACCAACTCGGTGATGACACGGAGCCCGCGCCTGTGGGCCTCTTTGAGAAAGTTTTGGAAATCCCGGAGCGTACCGTAAGCCGGATGGACACTACGGAAATCCGAAATGTCATATCCGTCGTCCTTCCAAGGCGAGGGGAAGAACGGAAGCAGCCAGATGGCCGTGACACCGAGATCTTCCAAGTAGTCGAGCTTTTCGGCTAATCCTCGAAAGTCGCCCATGCCGTCCGCATTGCTGTCATAGAATGCACGAACATGAGCCTCGTAAATAATGGCGTCCTTGTACCAGAGCGGATACCCATTAAGCCCAACGCCGCGATGCGAGTGGTCCATATCAATTAGAAAGAATCCGGCGAGCGATCACCGGTTGTCTCACGATGTGACATCGATTTCGAGGTGTCTGTTTCGAGGGCCGCCGAATCAGAGGCGATCGTATGCTGGGAATCTATGTACGCTCGAGCTTTATTTCTGGCATTTATACCCCTGCCATTCGTGGGGGCGGACTTGCGTCTCGGCATTATCGGAACGGATACGTCGCACGCGACGGCGTTCACGGCAGTACTGAATGACGCAAACTCGCCGAATCACGTTTCGGGCGCCCGTGTAACCGCGGCATACAAGGGCGGAAGCCCGGACCTCGAAGAGAGCGCGAAACACGTAGATCAATACGCCAATGAACTAAAGGGAAAATGGGGTGTACAGATCGTAGATTCCGTCGCCGAGCTGTGTCCTTCGGTCGATGGGATATTGCTCGAAAGCGTGGATGGACGGCCTCATTTGGCACAATTTCGCGAGGCGGCGAAGTGCGGGCACCCGGTCTTCATCGATAAACCGTTGGCATCCACGTTGGCAGACGCGATGGAGATTGCCCGCGTAGCGAAGCAGGACCACATTGCCTGGTTCAGCTCTTCAACACTGCGGTATAGCGCGATCTCGGATCTCAAGAGTGCCGACATGGTGAGCGCAATCGTCTGGGCGCCGGGGCCAATGGAACCACATCATCAACTCGACCTCTCCTGGTACGGCATTCATGGTGTGGAAATGCTGTATACCCTGCTTGGAACCGGCTGCGATGCAGTGACCCGCGTCTCATCACCGGAATCGGACGTCGTTACCGGCCGCTGGAAAGGCGGCCGCCTGGGGACAGTGCATCTCCAACGACCGTACGGCAAGTACGGCGGCGTAGTATTTCTGAAGGGGCAAAAGATGGAAGTGAAGCCGGAGATTCAGTTCAGCTATGTGCCGCTGGTGAAAGAGATTGTCACGTTCATGCAGACCAAAGTGCCGCCGGTGCCAAACGACGTCACACTCGAGATGTTCGCTTTCATGGATGCCGCACAACGCAGCTTGGCAGAAGGTGGCAAGATCGAGATGCTGGCAAGCACGGATCAGTAGTTGGCGCGGATCGTCCTCAATACGTTCGGCTCGTTTGGCGATCTCCATCCGTACCTGGCAATCGCGGTAGAGATGCAGCGGCGCGGCCATGAGGCCGTAGTGGCTACCTCCGAAGTGTATCGGGCCAAAATCGTGGGCGAGGGTGTTGGTTTCGCGCCGGTACGCCCGGATGTCGGCGAGTTAGTAGGCAATACCGAGTTGCTCCGCAAGATATGGGACCCGAAGCGGGGATCAGAGTATCTATATCGTGACTACCTGCTTCCGAACACGGAAAACAGCTTTGAAGACCTAATCGCGGTTTGCAAAGGCGCGGATCTGCTGCTCACACATTTTGGAAATTGCGCAGGTCCTATCGCTGCGCAGTACTTGAAGCTGGCCTGGCTGTCGGTGGCTCTTCAACCCGTCGTGTTCTTTTCAAGAGCTGATCCTCCGATCCTGCCGATTGCGCCGTGGTTGAGACACTTCTACCGGTTCGGCGCGTTTTCCCCACTGCGAGCCCTGGCGAAAATGAATTCGGAGCGATGGGTGGGCAATCTCGTGCAGCTACGGCGCCGGCTCGGTTTGCCCACCGGGCAACACCCGTTGTTTGAAGGGCAGTTTTCGCCAATGGGAACGCTGGCGCTGTTTTCACGGCATTTTGCAAGTCCGCAACAGGATTGGCCACCGAAAACGATCGTGACCGGGTTTGTGTTTTATGATCGGCGCGGCGAAGGCTTTGGCCTGGAAGAGAGACTGGGACCGGATCTCGCGAGATTTCATGATCAGGGATCCGCGCCGGTGGTGTTCACCTTGGGTTCCTCGGCCGTTACGCAAGCTGGAACGTTCTTCCGAGAGAGCGCCGAAGCAGCGAAACGCCTTGGAGTCCGGGCGGTGCTGCTCGTGGGACCCTTAGAGGATAAGAGCCTAACAGAACATCTGCCGGAGTCCATATTTGTGGCGGAATACGCTCCGTTTTCGGAATTGATGCCGAGAGCGAGCGTGAACGTTCATCAGGGGGGAATCGGGACCACGGGACAGGCATTGCGAGCGGGAAGGCCAATGATCGCCGTTCCCTGGTCGCACGACCAGCCCGACAACGCAGAGAGGCTGCGGCGGCTGGGCGTATCAAGGACCATCGCCCGTGCTGAATATGCAAGTGAACGCGTAGCGCGCGAGTTACGTGGTCTGTTTCAGGATGCCGATTGTAAACACCGGGCGGACACGCTTGCCCGCCTCGTCGCCGTCGAGGATGGCCTAGATAACGCGTGCAATGCGATCGAAGCCGTACTCGAAACGAAGTGAGCTAACGTTTTTTACGAACGAGGCGCCGAGCCTTCCGCACTACGGTGGGTTCGGCAGCGAAAGCCTCATTGACCAGAGTTTCCTGCTGATCGTGGTGCAGCTTGTGCGCCCCGGCAGCCGGGCTGGCGGCAGTCGGACGACCGACATACCGGAGCTGTCTCTTTGCCGGTCCATTGCTTCCAGCGGGATTAACGATCGACTGAAGCTGCTCTTCGACGAAGTACCAAACCCCCATATTCTCCGGCTCTTCCTGAACCCACAGCAGCTCGGCGCCGTCGGAATAACGGCGCAGAATATCTGTGAGGCGCTGGAGTGGGAACGGGTATAGCTGCTCCAGACGAATGATGGCGACGTCATTGCGGCTAAGTTCCTGACGCCTGTTGACCAGATCGTAGTAAACCTTGCCTGAGCAAAGGAGCAGGCGGCGGATCTGGCCACCGACATACTGCGAATCGCCGATCACTTCCTGGAACGCTCCGCTGGTCAGCTCTTCCAGGCGAGACGAAGCAGCAGGATATCGCAACAGGAACTTGGGCGTGAAGACGATAAGGGGTTTGCGAATCCCGCGGCGATCCGCGCCGCCGTACATCTGGCGACGGAGCAGATGGAAGTACTGAGCCGGAGTCGTGCAGTTGCAGACCTGAATGTTGTTTTCGGCGCAGAGTTGGAGAAAGCGCTCAATCCGCGCGCTGGAATGCTCCGGGCCTTGACCCTCCAGGCCATGAGGAAGCAGCAGAACCAGACCGCTGGGCTGGTTCCATTTTGTTTCGGCCGATACGACGAACTGATCGATGATGATCTGCGCGCCATTGACAAAATCGCCAAACTGAGCTTCCCAAAGCACGAGCGTCAACGGGTCGGCAACACTGTAGCCAAATTCGAACCCCATGGTGGCGAACTCACTTAAGGGGCTGTCCACCACCTCGAACTTGGCTTGCTTGGGGTCGAGGTGCTTCAACGGGATATACAACTCGCCGGTTTCATAATCGCTGAATTCCAGGTGCCGCTGTGTGAACGTGCCCCGTGAAACATCCTCACCGCTGAGACGTACCGGCGTGCCTTCGAGTACAAGGCTGCCGAAGGCGAGCGTCTCGGCAAATCCCCAATCAATGGCGGCCCCGCGCAATACCTCGCGCCGTTTCTCGAGTAGATTCTTCAGTTTCGGATGAAGATGGAACTCTTCCGGTAGGGTGGTGCATTTCTCCACTACTCTGGCGAGAGCGTTGTAATCGGCGGCTGTAGAAGGAATCGGCTGCGCAATCTCTTCTGCTGGAACTTCAGCAAATTCTTCAATGACGAACTGCTCACGGTTTTTCTTCGCCTCATCGTAGGTCTGGTTCAGCCGGTTCCGGACCTGAGTCCGCAGATTGTCGATCTGCTCCTGGGAAACGAACTTCTCGCGCACCAACTGCTCGGAATACTGTGTTGCGACCGTGGGTGTGTTCTTGATTTTCCGGTACATGACCGGCTGCGTATAGCTGGGATCGTCCGCCTCGTTATGCCCCTGACGACGATACCCAATGATGTCAACCACAACGTCGCGCTTGAATTGCTGGCGGTAGTCGTAAGCCAACTGAGCGACGCGGATGCAAGCCTCGGGATCGTCCGCATTCACGTGGAAGATGGGAGCTTGAACAGAGAGGGCCACATCCGTCGAATATACGCTGGAGCGGCCTTCAAGCGGATTCGTAGTGAAGCCGATCTGGTTGTTGGTGACGACATGGATTGTGCCGCCATTCTTATATCCTTCGAGCTGCGAGAGCTGAAGAGTTTCGGCGACGACTCCCTGGCCAATAAATGCCGCGTCACCGTGAATCAGGATAGGGATCACGCGTTCGCGTTTTACATCGCCGATGCGGTCCTGCTTCGGGCGAACCAATCCCTGAACGACGGGATCCACGGCTTCGAGATGGCTAGGATTGAAAGCGACCGAGACCAGAATCTCCTTGCCAAGCGTAGAGCGGTGAATGCCGCTGGCGCCAAGATGGTACTTCACATCGCCTGAGCCCTGAACGCTCTCCGGATCGGGCTCGCCCTCGAATTCGGAGAAGACCTGGGCCATCGATTTTCCGACCACGTTAGCGAGAACATTGAGGCGGCCACGATGCGCCATGCCAATCACCACCTCGTGTACGTTCTCGTTCGCGGCGCGCTCCAGAATTTCGTCGAGACCCGCGATCGTGCTCTCTAATCCCTCAAGGCCGAAACGCTTCTGGCCAACAAAACGAGTCTGCAGGAAATGCTCAAACTCCTCGGCCTGAAGAATGCGGTTGAGAATGCGATTTCGGATCGCATCGTCCAGTTTCCAGAGATTTGCCGTGGCTTCCATGCGGTCCTGGAGCCATTGCTTCTGCTCCGGATCCTGAATGTGCATGTACTCGATTCCGATGGAGCCGCAATACGTTGCGCGGAGGCGATCCAGAATCTCGCGCAAAGTCTCATACGGCTGCATGTATTTCGCAATAGCACCGCTGGGAGCCTTTACAGCGCCGGCGAGAAAGGGGCGATCGAGGTCCCAGATAGAAAGCCCGTAGGATGCGGGATCCAGTTCCGGATGATACGCGGGATCGTTTCCGAGAGGATTGGTATTTGCCAGCAAATGCCCGCGGATCCGGTAAGAGTTAATGAGCTGAATGACAGCGGCCTCTTTCGCGACATCCGTATTAATGGAGCCGAAGCGGGCCGGGGCAATCTGCTGATCCGTTTGCCAGCGAACCGGCATGTAAGGGATGCGCAGATCCCGGAAAATCGCGTCGTAGAAGCCGTCTTCACCCTGCAGCAGTTGCTGTAGTTTCGCTAGAAATGCGCCGGATTCAGCGCCCTGTATGATGCGGTGATCATAGGTACAGGTGATCATCAGCACCTTGCTGATCCCGAGCATCGCACGCGTTTCTTCGGTGGAAGCGGCGAACTCGGCCGGATAGTCGATCGCGCCTGTTGCGATGATCGCTCCCTGGCCGGGCATGAGGCGCGGCACCGAACCGAGTGTTCCGATAGTCCCCGGATTGGTAAGCGAGATGGTCGAGCCCTCGAAATCGGAGACTTGCAGCTTGTTCGTACGCGCGCGCGCGACGATGTCGTCATAAGCGGCCACAAACTGCGAAAAGTTCATGCCGTCAGCGTTCTTGATGTTGGGAACCTTCAGGGAGCGGGAGCCATCCTTGACCGCGACATCGATCGCCAAACCGATGTTTACGGCGTTGCGGACGACGCGAAAGGGTTCGCCGCTATTTTCGGCATAGGCGTGATTGAGTGCGGGGTTGGTTTTGAGAGCCTTGACAATCGCCCATGCGATGAGATGGGTAAAGCTCAGCTTGCCGCGGCCCTGTAGCGCACGCTGCCGGTTGATGATGTTGCGATTTTCTTCGATGACGCGAACCGGAATCTGACGCTGCGAAGTCGCGACCGGAATGGAAAGACTCGCAGTCATGTTTTCTGCGATACGAGCGGCCGCGCCGCGCAACGGCACTAGCCGGTCGCCTGGGCCGATGCTCTTCGGTTCCTGGCGCGCAATTGAGGGAGCGGTTGTCCTGGCGAGCTCGGTTTCCTTTTGCGGTGGGGGCGGGGTTTGGGGCGGCTCTTTCTGTGCAGCAGGTGGCTCAGGAGGTTCCTGCTTTGGAACAGGTGTCTGGGGAGGTTCCTGCACCGGAGGGGGCTCTTGCAAAGCTACGACAGCATCAGAAGTGGAGGGCGCGCCGGCATCGCCATTCGGGAAAGCGTGAGGTTCGCCGTTTGGTCCGGATTCCTCGAATAGATGCGTCCAGCCTTCATCGAGACTTTGCCGGTCGAATTGATATTGGTGATAAAGCTCGTCTTCTAACCAGCTATTGATACCCAACGCGGGGTCATTTCCTTGCGGCATGTGTGTGATTCGCGAACCGTAGCGACAATGGGGGCGAGGGTGCCCAAGCGTTGAGGGCCCACCCACGGGAGGTCTGATCCGTACTTTTATTGTAACGAAATCCGGGGATTTTAGCCGGGTTTCTGCGAGAGCAGGAGAGCGCAGCCTCTACTCAAGTGTCAATGACGAATGAGCCGTTGAAACTAGCCGGCAGGGTCCGAGGGAACAGCGAAACGGAACCGCGACCGGTCGAGGGAGCGGCTACATATCTGATTACCTGGGTCTGCTATGGATCTTGGCTTCCAGGCCAAGCTGGAGCCATCTCGCGGGTACGAAACCAATTTTGCGCTCCGCTGCCTTCGATCGACGCGAGCAGAGAACAGCAGTCAAGAGATCGAATGATACAAAAGCCGTATCTTTTGGATACGATCCGCAGCGAGCTAGTTTTGACAGCACTGCAGGAAGCGTGCTCGCGTCGCAGCTGGACACTTTGGCGGCTCACGTTCGCACCAATCATGACCATATGGTCATTGCCGCCAACTGCAAACCGGAACGGGCTATGAATTCACTGAAGGCCTACAGCAGTCAGGCGTTAAATCGATTCTGCCTGGATGAACCGGAGCGCCGCAGCTGGGCGCGTCACGGCAGCACACGATACCTGTGGACTGCAACCGATATCTCAGCCGCGATCGAGCACGTCATCAGTGAGCAGGGTGAGCCGATGGCGGTGTTCGAACTGTCCCCTCGCTAGTCGCTCGGGGTTCCGAAGGACTTTGTCGCTACACTAGCGGATGAATGACTTTGGAAGAATTGGAAAGAGAGTACGTTGCGCTCCGGCAGCAAGGCGAAGCTGTTCGGAGCTATCTTTGACGCGCCCGCCAAGAAAAAAGAATTAGAGAAACTCGAAGCTGCAATTGGCGATCCGGATTTCTGGAATCAGCCCGAGAAGAGCCAGCGCGTGATGCAGCAGCGCAAGCGTCTCGAGGAAGCGGTTCAGAACGCGAGAGCCGTTGCAGCCGTCAACTCCGATATCGAAACGCTGTTCGAACTTGCGCGCGAAGGAGAAGACGTCAACGGCGACCTGGAGCGTGAGCTTCGCTCGTTCGAGTCGAAGCTGGAAGAGCTCGAAACGGGGATGCTCCTTTCGGGCGAGAACGACGCCCGAGACGCGATCATCACCATCCACCCCGGAGCGGGCGGGACAGAGAGCCAGGATTGGGCTGAAATGCTGCTGCGCATGTACCTGCGGTGGGCGGAGCGGCACAAGTTTGAGGCGGTGGTAACGGACAGGCTGGAAGGCGAAGGGGCCGGCATCAAATCCGCTACGGTTGAAATCAACGGTGAGAACGTCTACGGCCAGTTGCAGTCGGAAGTCGGCGTGCACCGGCTGGTTCGGATTTCACCGTTCGATGCGAATGCGCGGCGGCACACCTCATTCGCCTCTGTCTTTGTGTATCCGCAGATTGATGAAGATATCAAAATCGACATCAAACCGGAAGATCTAAAAGTGGACGTGTTCCGGGCGAGCGGCGCGGGCGGGCAACATGTGAATCGAACAGAATCGGCGGTCCGCTTCACGCATTTGCCCACTGGAATTGTGGTGCAGTGCCAGAACGAACGTTCACAGCATAAGAACCGCTCGAGCGCGATGAAGCAGTTGAGGGCCAAGCTCTACGAATATGAGCTCGAGAAGAAACAGGCGCAGGACCAGAAGCTCGAAGACACTAAGCTCGAGATCAACTTCGGCAGCCAGATTCGCAGCTACGTGCTGGCGCCCTACCGCATGATCAAGGATCACCGAACGAAGCTGTCTATTGGCGACGTCGATCGCGTACTGGACGGCGATATCGACGCCCTTATCCACGCCTATCTTGTCTGGCGAAAGACGGGACGCATCTACGGCGACGGTAGGGAAGATCTGCTCGAATAAGCGCTGAATGATCGTCCAGCCTACCGAGGAAGCGCTGGCCCGGGCAGTAGATATCATTCGCAGTGGTGGGCTGGTCGCGTTTCCTACGGAGACGGTGTATGGCTTAGGCGCGAATGCGCTCGATGCCGACGCCGTGGCACGCATTTACGAGGCAAAAGGGCGGCCATTTGCAAGTCCACTGATCATACACGTGGTGGACGAACTTATGGCCCGATCGTTGAGCTCGGATTGGCCGGAAGCGGCAAAGAAACTCGCGGAACGATTTTGGCCGGGGCCCTTAACGCTAGTTGTAAAGAAAGCCCCGATTTTACCCGAGATGGTGACCGCGGGTCTTGATTCCGTGGGGGTGCGGGTTCCAGCGCATCCGGTGGCGCTGGCGCTCATCCGAAAGGCGGGCGTGCCGATCGCAGCGCCGAGCGCGAACCGATTCATGCAAATTTCGCCGACTACGGCAGAACACGTGAGCACAGGATTGGGGGATCGCGTCGATCTGATTCTCGATGGAGGGGCGACGCCCGTCGGTATTGAATCAACGGTCGCGTCGGTCAGGCGCGACCCGCCCGCCGTAATCCGTCCGGGCATGATTTCGCAGGAAGAATTGGAGGCTGTGACGGGGCTGACTTGGGACCGGGAATTGGAGCTGCCGCACATTTCGGAATCTCCAGGACTGCATGCGCGGCACTATGCCCCACGAACCCCGTTCTATGTTTTAGAAGCAGGTGCAGTGAGACCGCCGGGAAGAGGCCGGGTGATCCAAATGCCGTTGCGTGCCAAAGAATATGCTGCGCAGCTTTATCTCGAATTGCACAGAGCGGACGGCGAAGGTTGGGACTGGATTGCCGTCGAGAAGCCGCCGGAAACGGCCGAGTGGACGGGCATTCTAGACCGGCTGAGGCGAGCCAGCACCAAGTAGAATCACGCTTCGATCAGTTCAAACGCTTTGCGGTGATCGGCCAGGAACTGTTCGAGCCCCTTTTCGGTCAGCGGATGATGGAACAACTGCTGCAGGACCTTATAGGGCAGGGTACTGATGTGCGCGCCGGCCTTTGCGGCTTCGACGACGTGCAGCCCTCCGCGGACAGAGGCCGCGAGCACCTGTGTCTTGAAGCCGTAATTGGTGTAGATCGTCACAATATCTTTGATGAGATCCATGCCAGGCCAACCGAGGTCGTCTATGCGCCCGATGAATGCGCTAACGATATAGGCCCCCGCCTTCGCGGCCATGAGCGCTTGCGCAGCGCTGAAACAAAGAGTTACGTTCGTGCGGATACCTTCCCTCGAGAGAGTCGAGACCGCTTTGATTCCTTCCTCAATGAGAGGAACTTTCACCACCACGTTCTTGTGAATCCGAGCCAGACGCCTTGCCTCTTCGACCATCTCACGCGCCGTCGTGGCGACCACTTCCGCACTGATCTCTCCGTCGAAAATTTCGCAGATTCGCCGGATCTGATCCTCAACTAAAACTCCCTCTTTCGCAATCAAACTGGGATTGGTCGTTACCCCGTCGATTACGCCCCAAGCAGTGGCCTTCTTCAGCTCGTCCAGATTGGCTGAATCGAGAAAAAACCTCATTTATTTGTCTCCCGATAGTATCAGAAGATGTCTTCGCATGATGTCGCGTTGCGTATTCTGCCGGCCCAGGAAAGCCAGTTGACCCTGATCCTGAGTTTCATCCGCAAACTGGCCCAGTATGAGCGACTTGAGGATGAAGTCGTGGCGGACGAAGACGGCCTTCGCGAGTCTCTATTCGGCGCGCGACCGAGCGCGGAAGTCGTGTTGGCGTATATCGGGGATCAGCCGGCCGGCTTCGCAGTCTTTTTTCATACCTTCTCCACTTTTGAAGGCCGGCCCGGCATTTACCTGGAGGACCTGTTTGTGGAAGAGGAATACCGTGGACGCGGTGTCGGAAAGGGGCTGCTGGCCTACTTGGCCCGGTTGGCGACCAATCGTAAATGCGCGCGCGTCGACTGGGCGGTGCTGGATTGGAACCAGCCGGCTATCGATTTCTATCGCAGCGTGGGCGCACGTCCAGTCCACGACTGGACAATTTTTCGGCTGACCAGAACGCGATTGGAACAGCTAGCTACGATGGCACCGGCGTCTTCTGAGGGACCGCCCCTATAATCAGGACAATGTCTGTACCCGCAGCGATGACGCGGAGTCTAGCTGCCATCCCCAGTCTCAGCCTAATTGAAAACGCGCTGCTCGCCCGGTATACCCGCTTTGGTATCGGCGGCCCTGTCGCATTGCTTTGCGATACGAATAATGAGGCTGCGTTTGTGCAAGCGGTTGACATCGTCAGGAGCGCAGCCGTACCGCGTGTTGTTATCGGCGGCGGCACAAATCTGATCGTTTCCGATGCCGGATTCGATGGCGTGGCGCTGCGCTACTCCGGATCACGTATCGAATGCGACGGAATGGTGCTGCGCGTCCAAGCGGGGGCAGTGCTGCAGGATGTTGTCGACAAGAGTATCGGGTTCGGATTACAAGGCATTCAGACGATGACGGGCATTCCCGGCTACCTCGGCGGAGCCATTTACGGGAATGCCGGGGCGTACGGCCAATCCATTCAGCAGATCGTCGAATGCGTCCGTTTTATCGATGGCGAAAGGGAATTCGCATTCCGAAACGACGAATGCCGCTTCCGTTACCGGGACAGCATTTTCAAAGACCGAAAGGACTGGATCATTCTGTCCGCCGATCTTCGATTGAGCGAAGGTAATCAAAGCGAACTACGAAACAGGGCGGACGAAATTCGCGCGATTCGAGATGCGAAGTATCCTCCGACTATGAAGTGCGCCGGCAGCATCTTTAAAAACCTGTTGTGGGCGGATTTGCCGGCTGGCGTGCGGAGCCAGATCCCCAGCAGCGTGGTGCGGGAGGGCAAGATCCCGTCGGCCTGGTTTCTCGAGCAAACGGGTGCGAAGGGTATGAGACGCGGCGATATTCAAGTTGCCACGTATCATGCCAATCTGGTTTACAACGATGGCAAAGGTACGGCGGAAGATCTGGTTGCGGTCATCTCCGAGCTCAAGACACGGGTCCAGGAGAGATTCGGGTTGGAACTCGAAGAAGAGGTCCAGTATGTCGGATTTGATTGCGCGACCGTTCCGGTATAAATCATGAGACTGGCCGGGATTCTTGTTCTCCTAGTCATGGCGCTTTGGCCGGCCCAGGCTGAGGTCTCGATTACGCTGATTCTGCTGAACGGAAAGATCTGGACGGAAAACCCGCGGCAGAAGGAAGCGGAGGCGGTAGCGGTCAGCGGGGATCGCATTGTCGCCGTCGGCTCAACGGAGGAGATCACCAACCTGAAGCAGCCCTCGACAAAGGTGATCAATCTGGACGGGCGGCGCGTTCTGCCGGGCTTCGATGACGCGCACGTCCATTTCTATTCAGGCGGGGCGGCGCTGGCTGGTCCGCAACTGCGATATGCGAAGAGTCCGGAGGAGTTTCGTAACACCCTGGCGGAGTTCGCGAAACACCGGCCGAGAGGTGAATGGATTACCGGCGGGAATTGGGATCACGAGAACTGGAGCCCGGCGAATCTGCCGGCACACCAACTTATTGACGCAGTAACCCCGGATTGGCCCGTGTTCGTGAACAGGCTTGACGGCCACATGTCGCTGGCAAATGCGCTGGCGTTGAGGCTAACGGGCATCGATAAGAGCACGAAGGATGTCCCAGGCGGAGTCATCGTGCGGGACGCGCAAGGCAATCCAACGGGCATTTTGAAAGATGCAGCACAGGACCTGATTTACCGGGTAATTCCCGAGCCGTCGCCCGATCAGATCCGGACCGCGATTCGTGCGGCACAGTCTTACGCGAACGCAAACGGCGTGACGAGCGTGCAGGACATGTCGGCGGCTCCGAATATCTTTCGCGTATATCAGAGCATGATGCACGCGGGCGAGTTGACGGTGCATATCTCCGGGCATCAACCGCTGCCTGAGTGGAAGCATCTGGCCGATGCCGGGATCACAGCCGATTTCGGGAACAAAGACTTGCACATCGGCGGGCTAAAGGGATTCGCCGACGGCTCACTCGGATCCACCACGGCGCTCTTTTTCCAGCCGTACTTGGACGCGTCCAATAGCAGCGGCATTCCGAGCGCGGAACTTGCGAATCCGGAGCAGATGTGGAAGAACATTCAGCAGGCCGATGCGGCTGGGCTCCAGATTGCGATTCATGCCATTGGCGATAAAGCGAACAACACGATCCTGAATTTCTACGAGCGGCTGGAACGCGAGCACGGCCAACGCGACCGCCGATTGCGAATCGAACACGCGCAGCACCTGCTCGCTTCCGACATTCGTCGCTTCGGCAGATTGCGCGTCATTGCTTCCATGCAGCCCTATCACTGCATCGACGACGGCCGCTGGGCGGAAAAGCGTATTGGCGCCGAACGGGCAAAGACCACGTATGCCTTTCGATCCCTCCTCGATGCCGGCGCGATTCTGGCGTTCGGATCGGATTGGGATGTTGCGCCAATGATGCCTCTGATGGGGATTTACGGAGCCGCGACGCGCCGAACGCTTGACGGCAAACACCCGGACGGGTGGGTTCCAGAGCAGAAAATCACCGTGGCCGAAGCCGTGCATGCCTACACTATGGGCTCAGCGTATGCCAGCTTCGATGAAACGATCAAAGGTTCGATTGAACCGGGGAAGCTCGCGGATTTCGTTGTGCTGACCGAAGATATCTTCGCGATCGATCCAGTGAAGATTGCGGATACCAGAGTGTACATGACGATTTTCAACGGGCAGCCGCTCAACCCGTCTCCTGCCTGCTGCTACGAAAGGGACCCAAGCGGACTCCTGATTCGTCCAGCAGACGGCGCACTCGTTCCGAAGTGAGCGCCTCCAGTTCGAGAACTCTCGATTCTTTCAGCCGGGTAGCCGCGCATTTCAACTCCGGCCCCAAATAGCCGGGGTGGCACATGAATTCCGTGGTGCCTTCCGGGAGACTCTGGATGGATTTAAGGAAGGTCGCTTCGGTGAAGGAGCCGGTTAACCGAAAGCCGAGAAAGTGATCTGTCATTTGGACGTTGTATTCGCGCGCGATGCGACGGAAATAGCCTTCACCGATCGTGGAGGGCAGGCGAACGACTGGCGCAGTCTTGTCCAGGGGTAAGCGAACGAACGGAATCGAAAATTCACGCGCTAAACGCACGAGGGTCCGGAAGACCTGCGGCACGAGGTGCGTATGTTTGTGGGTATCGAGATGAGTGGGCGAGATTCCGGCAGAGATGATTTTCTCTATCTGCGCGCGGAGTTCGGCGTAAATATCAAACTTGCGTTGGAAAAGCGCAGTGAGAAGCTGGGCGGGCTTTTCGGGCAGCGGTCGACCGGTTACAAGAGACCGGCCCTGCACCAGAACCAGATGGCAACCGACATCGAGGGCCGGAGTTTCTCGCGCCAGGCGAACAGCGTCATCGAAAGCGCTGCCGTTTGCCATCAAGGTGGTTGAAGTGAGAATTCCGTGCGTATGAGCGTAAATTATTCCGGCGTTTACATCTGGCGTGAAGCCGAAGTCGTCGGCGTTGATGATAAGCTGCTTCAACTAGAAGACGCGTAAGCGGATACTCAAGAATTTCTTGGGATTTGCGCGGAAGTCCTTGAGAAGCTCGTGCAGTTCGCGGGTCGATCCCGTTGCGGAGTCATAGAGAGCCGGATTAACTAGTAGCTGGCCGATTGTGCCCTGGCCCGAATTCACCTTGTCGAGAGTGGTATCGACTTTTCCGAGCGTATTAGAGATCTGATTGGCGAGCTTGTCGCTCGTGAGGATCTGGCCGGCCGTGCCCTTACCGGCATTCAGGTTGGCAAGAATCGTATTGAGCTGATCGACCGTATGATCCAAATCATTGTAGAGTTTGGGATCTTTCAGTAGCATTCCGGCCGTTCCCTGACCCTGCTGAATACTTTGAGTCATATCATCGATTCGGCCTACCAGAGTTTCCACCTGCCGATACAGGGTGTCGTCATTGATCAGATGACCGATTGTTCCGGTTCTTGAATTCAGAGTTGTTGCCAGTTGTTGCACCTGCGAGACGGTGGCCTGAAGGCTGTTGTATAGAGTTTGATCGACCAGTAGCTTTCCAATCGTGCCTTTGCCATTTTCAACCTCGCCGACTATGTCCGACACCTTGCCAACAATTGTCTGCAGTGAATCCAGCAGGCTATAGCCTTGTTGTACAAGTTGATCGAATTGACGCGTGTCGGTCGCTTTGATGGTTGCGCCCGGTTGAACTGTTTGCTGCGAAACGCCTTTGGTTATTTGGAGATACTTCGTGCTGCCCAGAAGATTATCCGAATCAATGGAAGCGAGGGAATCCACGGGGATCTGCTTCAGCATGTTCGAGTCGACTTTGAAGTCAACCCTGATCACTCGCGTCGGGTTGGTTGAACCAGACAGGTTCACGCCAGTTACCAAGCCGGCGCCGATGCCATTGATGCGAACAGGAGCGCCATTTGTCAAGCCGGCGGCATCGGCGGTATAGGTATAAAGCGGCACTTGTCGTCCGAACCAATTCATGTTACCGGTAAGCAGAAACACGATCAGTGCAATGCAGGACAGGGCAACGATCCCCAGAATGCCAACCTTCAATTGCGCGACGCTTACTTTCTGTTTACTCGGCATAGCTAGTCCTCGTGTTTCACGAATCGTTTGACATACGGATCATTGGATGCTTCCAGTTCCTGAAGCGTACCGAAAAATACAAGCTCGCCCTCTTTCATGACAATAAACCTGGTGCGCCTCTTTCGAACCAGGTCGTCCTCGCCCACCGGAACGAGCTCTTTTTGATGCCGGTCATAGCAGAAGCCGGCCATGAGCTCACCGTCCTGAAAGCGGTAGGTGACAATGAGCGAGGCGCTGTTGCGAACGTCTCGTTCCTTGGCGATAAGGGCCATGATCGTGTTTGCGGTTATAGGATCCAGACCGGCGGTGGGTGAATCGTAGAGCACAAGGGGCGGCTCAGTTACAACGGCTCGAGCGATCCCAACTCGGCGGCGCATTCCGCCTGATATCTCGCTGGGAAATTTGTCATACGCCTGCTCGAGTTCGACGAACCGAAGGGCATCACGCACTCGGCTTTCGACTTCGGCATCCGTCGGACGATCGCCATTTTTGAGGGCGGTCTGGCGATTCAGCAAGGGATAACCAACGTTCTCGCCAACGGTGAGCGAGTCAAATAAGCCGCCTTCCTGAAAGACCATGCCGGCTCGGCTCCGTAACGCGTAAAGCTGAGTTTCGCTCATCGACCTGACGTCCTCACCGAAGAGTTTGACGTCCCCTGCGTCGACCGCCACTAAGCCCAAAACGGCTTTCAGCAAAGTGGTTTTTCCGCTCCCGGCGGCTCCCAGAATGATCCGCGTCTCGCCAGGTTTGAGGCTGAGGCAGACCTTACGTAGCGCCCAGACGGATTCGTACTGGAGGTCTACATTGCGGAATTCGAGAAGAGGCGCGTCCGGCATTGGTCAGAGATTCACAAAGATTTTGTCAATCAGAAATGTCGCAAAGAAGATCCAGACAGACGCCGCAACGACAGCTTGCGTCGTAGCGCGGCCAACTCCTTGTGTTCCGCCCGTTGTTCGAAGACCGTAGAGACAACCAACGAGAGAAATGATCATCCCGAAAACAAACGGCTTTCCCAAACCTTGCGCCAGATCGTTCAGTACCAGCGCACGCCATGCGCTCGACCAGTATTGACTTGCGGTTATGACGTGGAGGAGCGGCACGGAAACCAGGTACGCGCCGAATAAGCCCACTGCGTCGGCCACGACGGTGAGACAGGGGAGCATCAGGGCCATCGCAGTCAGGCGGGGCGTAACAAGCTTCTGCACAGGATCGGTACCCAGAGCGCGCATGGCATCAATTTGCTCGGTCACCTTCATAGAGCCGAGTTCGCTCGCGATGCCGGAAGCATTGCGGCCCGCAACGAGTAGCGCAGTCAGAACCGGTCCAAGCTCGCGAACGAGGGTGAGAGAAACGATGGTGCCAACCTGGCTACTAGCACCGTAAGTGTTTAGCGCACGGGCCATTTGAAGGGCGATGATCGCGCCGCTGAAAATGCCGGTGAGAAGGACGATCGGGAGACTGCCTACGCCGATAACATCCATTTGCAAGGAAACGTCGTCGTAGTAGTGGGGCCTGCGAAGAATGTTTTTAAAAGCTCGGCCGGAGAGGAAGAGAAACTCCTGGAACGGTCCGATCCAGGCGTTCAGGAGCTCGACCAATCAGGAGCCCCCGGCAATGACCTCGCCCTCATGCCCCGATGCTAACATGTTGCCGCCGCACGCTTACTGACCAGGGAGCGACAGATCTGGGCCGGGGTTGTTTGCGTCAATCGTCTCTTTTCGTTCGGTGCCGTGCTGAACGAGATGGGCACGGAAATGCCGCCGTTTCCGGGCGAGACGGCGATCCTGACCTCCCTGTCAACGATGAGACGCGCCTGCTCCCGAGTGGAACGGCGCATCGCATGTTTTGTGGACGGCGGCTGGGCTAGTGAATTTGTGGGCCGTTCCATCACCCGACGGCCGTTATCTGGCGACATACAGGGGACCAGTGCGGGCAATGCCTGGATGGCCGAGAGCCCGTCGACTACCAGCTCGTTCGGACCAGTAATGCAACCGTACGGCTAGAACCTCGATGCAGCGCTGGAGGTTGCTCTAGGCCGTGGTTGCTGTACTTGCCTCCTCATTTCCCTTCTTAGCTCTCCCAGAATCAGTCCCAGCTCCGTAGGCCTGACCACGCAACGTCTGTTGACGGTCTCGGTCATGACCAGTCCGCGACGGTTCGCTTCGTTCCAGATCGGAAGCCTCGAACGGGGCCTGCCCCACGCAGACATCGCTTCTTCACAAGTTCGTTCCCGCTCCACAAGCCAGTCGATGAGGTCGAGAATAACTGGCTCGATCACGTGTCGATGTCTTTGTCCTCGGTTCTCCCTCATAATTTCTCGCTCCTCTAAAAGGCGGCGAACGAACCCGATTATATGTGCGCGCGAGAAGAGCTCCGTTACGCCGCCGGCCGAACGTTTTGGTTCACGCAGAAGAAGTTCCCCGAATCGTACTTCGCCTTGATTGCCGCCAGGCGACTATAGTTGCCGCGGTATGTCGCGCGAACCCGATCCTCGCCTTCTTCCATCATGAAGTTCACATAGGCGCCTCCGGCTCCGAAGGGATGCAGCGCATCGTAATAACTCCTCGCCCAATCGGTAATTTTCCCGCGGTTCGCCGGATCGGGATCTACTCCCACAATCACCTCGCTCCAAACGGTATCGCGATAGCTGAACGCGGTATCGGCTTCGCCGATTCGATTTACCTTTCCATTCACCGGATACAAGTGCATGGTCGACTGCCAAGTCGGCAGACGCGATGCGTGTTCGAGATGCTTTTCGATGGCCGCATCGCTGATCTCCTTGAAGAAATCAGCCTTCCAGTACCATTGCAGGCCGGCGGGGTAAATAGCGTCGAACAATCCCTGCAGCATCGGAAACGGCATCGGCGCGAAGAATTCGAACGCCGGCGGACGGTAGTTGCGAATGGGCTCCAAAATCGTATTCGCCTGTTCCATCGGCCCCTGATAACACCACACGATTCCGCACATTGTTCGGAGATGCAACTCCTCAGGGAAGGGCGGTCCTGGCGGTACGCCGAGGATTGCAAAGAAACCATTCATTTCTTCGGGGGCCTGCTTGATGAACTCGCGATACCACTTCATCACGGCCGGCGCGTCGTCTAAATTCCAGAGCATCGGACCAGCGCAAACGGTATCGACCGGGTGCGCCTCAAACAGAAAAGCCGTAACGATACCGAAATTTCCGCCTCCGCCGCGCACGGCCCAAAACAGGTCCGAATTCTCGTCGGCGCTCGCCACTACGAAGCTGCCGTCCGCGAGCACCATGTCGACTGAGAGCAGGTTGTCGATCGTCAGCCCATACTTGCGGGTCAGGTGTCCCATTCCCCCGCCGAGCGTCAGGCCGGCAACGCCGGTGCTCGAAATGATGCCCGATGGCACGGCCAAGCCGAATGCGTGTGTCGCGTGATCCACATCGCTCCACCTGCAGCCCGCGCCCACTAGCACGGTACGCGATGACGGATCTACCCTTACGTAGTTAATCGGCGACAGATCGATGACGATGCCGTCGTCGCAGACGCCCAAGCCGGCGGCATTGTGTCCGCCGCCACGGATCGAAACCTTCAAACCATTGGCTTTCGCCATGCGCACCGCGGTCATTACATCGGCAACATCGGTACACTTGGCGATCAACCTCGGCCGGCGATCGATCATTCCGTTATAGACTTTCCTCGCCTGATCGTAGTCGGCATGTTCCGGCTCGAGCACCACGCCTCGGAACTGGCCGCGAAACTCGGTGATTGCTTGCTCTAACGACATCCCCGTTCTCCTTAGGACCAGCGCTCAATCTATTTCCGCGCCGGATATATTCACTTTGCCGGGCGGGGCGTTCTAAGAGCGTTCTATGGAGGCGGTCGCCGCCGTTCCGTTCGCAAGAGAGGAGATTTTTCGTTCGAACGCGAGCGAACCGGCAAGCCGTGCCGCTTCGAGGCCTCGTTCGAAGGACGTCCGGGCCAGTTCGAGCTTTCCTTCGGCGGCAAGCAGATTCCCCTGCGCGCAGTGCAATGCCGCCGTCGCCCATTTTTCATTGTTCTTGCTCGCAAACGCGAATCCAGTGGAGATACCGGCCAAAGCTTCGCCTGGCGATCCGGCACGGCCGAGCGTTTCTGCCAGGAGCGCGAGGTAATACGGCAGACGGAGTTCAGCCCCCAAGCGGCGCATCGCATCCAGCCCTTCGCGCAGTTGTGCCAAGCCGCCGGCTACATCGCCTTCCGCACCTCGCGCCCACCCCGTAAGGATATTCGCCATCGCGAGATAGTACGTGAACCCATGGCGGCTGCACAATTCCACTGCTTCCCGCCCACGTTCGAGCGCCGCGCCGCTCTCGCCCCGAAAGGCATGCAGCATGGCGGCGTAATTGAGGGCGATCGCTTCGCTGAACGGGTGCCGCATCCGCCGCGCCTCGGCGATTGCTTCCGCGGCGTGATCCTCCCCGTGATTCCCATCTTCGCGATGCCATGCGACATGCGAAAGATACGACTTGCAAAAGAACCAAATATCGGGGCCCGCAAACAATGCCAGCACCGTTTCGCCCGTACCGCTGTGATAACGCATGGCTGCGGTTAAATGTGCGAGCGATGGCTCCAGTTCGCCCAAATGAAAGAGAGTGGTTCCCATGAGAAAGTTCCCCGCCAGCAGCAGTCCCGGCGTGGGCTCCCGCTCGGCTATCGTGAGAAGCTCGAGGCTGACCTGTCGCGCTCTTTCGAGATTCCCGCGTACTGCGTGAAATACCCAAACGCCGCTGAGAATCACGAAAATGTTCCGATTTCCGAGCCGTCTCGAAAGCTCCAGCGCTCGCTCGTACGTCTCGCCTACTTCGGGTGCAGAGTAGCCCTCTGTCGTCACCAGCGCCGGACCCAACCTGACCAGCAGATCCAGCTCCTGTCTCAGCCTGCGGTCGGAGTCCGGCAATCCCCGGCACAGTACCAGTGCGCGCCTCAGCAGGTCCGCCGCTTCGGTATCCGCATAACGTTGCCGCGCGTGAGCTGCTGCTCGCCAGTAGTGCTCGATCGCCTCTTCCGCCATTCCGGCCTGCTCGAAATGGGATGCAATTTGGCCGTTCCAGCTATCGATCTCGGCTTCGTAGACCTCCGCCAGTGCGCGCGCCACGCGCCGATGCCAGTAACGCCGGCGCACTAAGCCTAGTTCCGCGCAGGTCACCTCCCGCAGACGGTCATGCGTGAAATCATATTCCGCGGTTCCGCGGCTTTCAATGATGCGCCTACGCCAGAGTTCATCGAGCGCGTTAGAGATGCTGGCTTCGTCCCAATCGGTAGCCTTCTCCAGCACTTCGAAGGAGAAGGGCCTCCCCATGACACTCGCAAGGCCAGCCAGTTCATAAGCTCCCGCCGTAAGTTGTGCCAGCCGCGCGGCAATGACCGCATGCACGCGCGTACTCTGCAACCCCGCGCGCACGCTCTCCACCACGAAGAGGGGATTGCCCCGCGTTGCGCGGAAGATCTCTCCGAGGTTTTCGCTCTCGAGCGGTTTCGCGGATTCGCGGCGGGCCAGTTCGGCCGTTTCCTGAGCATCCAACGGCTCGAGCGGTATTTCCACGACCATCCCCGATTGCCGGAGCCCCGCCATAAACCGGGTGAACGGATGTTCGCGGCCCGTCTCCTCCGCCCGCACTGTCCCGAGGACGAGGACGCCGGCCGCCGCGGAAGATGTCAAGAAAGCGGTCACCCACTCAAATGAATCGGGATCGCACCATTGCAAGTCGTCGAGATACAGCAGAATCGGTTTACGGCTCTTTCCAAAGGCGGCGCTCAGCGATTCATAGAAATGAAGGCGTTGCCAGCTTTCAGCGAGCGAGCTTGCCGGTGCAGGCCCAGGCTCTTCGCCGTTGGTAAACTGCTCGCGGATTTCCGGTACCAACCGCGCCAGCTCCGCTAATCGCTGTGGCCCGAGGCTCGCCCACGTAACGCGAACCGCATCGGAACGTAGCCACTCCGCCACTGGCGCGTACGCCACCTGTCCCTGCCCGGCGTAACACCGGCTGCGAGCGGCCGCATAGCCCTGCCGAATGCACGATTGATATAACTCATCCGCAAGCCTCGTTTTGCCGATCCCTGGCTCGCCTGAAAGCACAACTGCCCGGGCACCGTCCTCTATCACCGCTTGCCAAGCCGATACCAATTGACTCCACTCTGCCTTGCGGCCAATCAGTGCCGGTATTTTCTGCAATTGCGATACTTGCTTCGCCCCTGGAGCTGGAAGTGATCCGGATTTCAGCTCGTGTAAAGCGTCGGGTTCCGATTTAAGAATTCGTTGAAACAGCTCCTGCGTTGCCGGGCCCGGCTCGACGCCCATTTCGCGCCGCAGCACGCGCATGCACTGGTGATAAGCGCGCAGCGCACTGGCACGGTCGTCGTTGGCTGCATGCAGCCGGATGAGTAATTGATAATGGGCCTCGTTTAGAGAATCCAGCGCTACCAGGCGGTCGGCCCACGGAATGGCGGCCGCGTACTCTTTCTGCTCTTCGAGCACCGTAGAGAGGCGGTGCAAGGCATCGGAGATCTGACTGCGGTAGTTTTCGCGCAAAGGCGTGAGCCAGTCGTCATAGAGCGCGGGCAGGAGGTCATCTTCGTAGAGCTGTGCGGCTTTCGTGAGAGATTGAATCTCTCGGGGAGTGTCTTGCTCCTTTCGCGCGGCGGACGCCTCCGTTATGGCCGCCTGGAAATCGAGTACATCGATCGTGCAGGAACCATCTTGCCGCCACTGAACAGCGAAATGATCGGTAACCAACGAGCTGGATTCTGGCGGCAAGGCTCGTTTTAAATTGTGGAGAAGTTGCCGCAGATTCGTCCGGGCTTGCGATTCCCGCGATCCCGGCCACAGAGTGAACGCCAGTCGTTCCCGGGGCTGCGGCGCATCTGCATGCAGGACCAAGTATGCGATTAGGGACTGGAGACGGCTTGTGTTGACGGATGTAACCGGGGTTCCCGCAACACTGATGCGCAAGTTGCCGAACAAGCTGATCCGCATAGATCCCGATTCTGCTGATTACGTAGTTTACGCCGTTCGGGTGCAAGGCGCTCGGCGCCAAGTAGCCTCTCGGCGTTGCTCGCGTAGCAAGGGTACTCTATTTCAGCCTTACTCGGAGATCTTTACTATACTGGTCCATAGTATTCATGGCTCACATCAGCAATGATCCCGACAAGAAGATCCTGGCGCGAGTGCGCCGCATTCGGGGGCAAGTTGAAGGCATTGAACGTGCCATAGAAGGAGCCTCGGATTGCTATGCGGTCTTGCAGCAGACGGCTGCGGTGCGAGGCGCCCTTAACGGCCTCATGGCCGAATTGATTGAGGGGCATGTTCGGCATCACGTCCTTAGCAACTCAAAGGACGCGAGGGGTGCGGAAGAACTGATAGACATCGTGCGCAGCTTTCTGCGTTGAGGAGGAAGAACGTGCAGCCAACTCAGAATTCGACACAGGAAAGGGTCGGCAGGCCGCAACCAAATCATTTTGCCGATCAGGTGGATGGACGTGATCACGAGACGCATATGCACGGAGGTGGCGAAAGACAAGGGCACCAGCACGGCCATGTGGAATTGTCTGACCTGATCCGGATCAGCGTCACTGCCGTTGTTGCGGTTCTTGTGTGGTTCCGTGTGTGGGAGCCGTTTCCCCATCTCAGTCTGCTCGGTATCGGGGGAGTACTGTTTGGTGGATATCCGATCTTCCGAGAGGCGTTCGAAAATATTCGCGAGCGCCGCATGACGATGGAACTGTCGATGACGGTCGCGCTTGTGGCTGCACTCTGCATCGGTGAGTTCTTCACGGCTCTCATCATTGCCGTGTTTGTGCTGGTGGCGGAAGTATTGGAGGGACTAACGGTTGGCCGCGGGAGGCGTGCAATTGGCGATCTTCTGGACCTGTTGCCGCATTCAGCATGGATTGTGAGGGATGGGACAACGGTCGAAGTACCGACTGCAGAGCTGCGCGCCGGAGATCGAGTCCTGATTCGCCCCGGAACCAGAATTCCCGTGGACGGCCAGGTGATAGCTGGGAATTCGAGCGTCGAAGAAGCTGCAATTACGGGTGAATCACTCCCGCAAGACAAGGCTCCCGGGAGTCGGGTATTTGCAGGTACATTAAACCAGGCGGGCGCGATCGAAGTCGCAGTTGAAAACCTAGGACGGGACAGTACTTTTGGGAAAATCGTCGAGGCGGTAGAAAAGGCCGAGCAAACGCGCGCGCCGATTCAGCGCCTCGCGGACCGCCTTGCTGGGTACCTGGTTTACTTTGCCTTGGGCAGCGCTCTGTGCACGTTACTGCTCACCCACAACGTTCGTTCCACCATTTCGGTCATCATTGTGGCCGGAGCTTGCGGAATCGCGGCCGGGACGCCATTAGCAATCCTGGGCGCCATCGGAAGAGCAGCGCGCCAAGGCGCGATTGTTAAGGGCGGCGTGTATCTCGAGCAGCTTGCGAAGGTAAACACCGTTCTGCTCGACAAGACCGGAACGCTCACTTACGGGAAGCCTAAGGTGATCGCCGTCGAGCCGCTGCCAGGCTTCACCGCACGACAGGTTCTCGAGGCTGCCGCCATTGCTGAGCGCAATTCCGAGCATCCGCTCGCGAAAGCCGTGGTTGCAGCCGCTCAAGAGAAATCCGTCGCGCTTCCAGAGCCATCTTATTTTGAATACGTTCCAGGTAAAGGCGTACGCGCCGGATTGCAAGGCCATGCCATCCTTGCGGGAAACGCGGTCTGGATCAAGGAAGCGGGCCTTGAAATACCTCTCCTCAACGAAGCAGAAGGGACGCAGATTCTTATTGCACGCGATTTCCAAGTGATCGGTGCCATACATGTTGCCGACCAGGTGCGCGGCGAGGCGGCCGATGCGATTCGCGATCTTCAGGCCCTGGGAATGCGAATCGAACTGCTTACCGGTGATTCAGCGAGGTCCGCCAAAGCAGTGGCAGAAAGTATCGGGGTGAAGAACGTCTCGAGTGAACTGCTGCCCGACCAGAAATCCGCCCGTGTCCAGGAATTGATTCAATCAGGTCGAACCGTTGCGATGATCGGGGACGGCATCAATGATGCGCCGGCTCTTTCTCATGCGCATGTCGGCGTCGCCATGGGCAGTGGAACGGAAGTGGCTCACGCCAGCGCCAACGTGCTTCTGATCGGAAACGACCTGCGCAAATTCGTCGATACAGTAAAGACTGCACGGTGGTGTCGCTCGGTTATTTTTCAGAATTTCTATGGAACGTTGATCGTGGATGGGTTGGGCATCATGTTAGCTGCCGCCGGTTTCATCAGTCCCCTTTGGGCCGCGTTCATCCATGTGTCGTCCGAATTGACATTCATATTGAACTCGACCCGTCTGCTGCCTCGCTTTGCGCGGCATGCGCACGTGAGTTGATCATCCTCGTACGCATGGACGGAGCAGATGAGGAAAGGGTATTCCGAATCATAGAATTAAGCACCGGTTGCGCCTACACGCCATCGGCGACCCAGCGGATCACACGATGACAACGACCCGCCCGCTCCGCACCGGATGTTCTACAAGCTCGTGAGCCCGAGCAATCTCTGAAAGGGGAATTCGTTCGGCGATCTCGAAACCTGACCATCCGGCCTCGAGCGCAGCATTCAGATCCTCCGCTGCTTGCATCTTTGCATCCTTTGGGAAGTCGTCGCTTCCCAGGAAAAATAACCGAGTGTTCTTGAACACCATCGGCCAGAACGGGATTTCAGGTCTCGCCTTATCGGTGGCGTAGGACGCGATAGACCCGCCCAGGTTCAGCAGTTCAAGATCAGTTTCTATATTGGCTCCGAATGCCACTTCGACAATATGGTCGACGCCCTTCGGCGCAATCGCCCTTACAGTTGCAATCAGGTTGTCGTCATTACGAACCACGTCGTGAGCGCCGGCTTTCCTCGCAGTTGCTTCGTCCGAAGAGGACCGAATGGTCCCGATGACGTGGGCTCCAGCACGACGAGCGAGTTGAACCGCGCAAAGACCGACCGCACCTGCAGCCCCCTGAACCAACACAGTCCGTCCAGTTACGCCGCCAGCGACATGCACGGCGCGGTGTGCGGTTATACCAGGTATGCCAAGGCATGCGCCCTGATCCGCCGGCACACTTTGCGGTAGGCGAGCAACTTGATCGACGGGGACCACTGTAAACTCGGCTGCGGTGCCAAAGGGCCGATACGATTGCGCGCCGTAGCACCACACCGCCTGGCCGAGCCATTCGGAAGGAACGCCACCACCAACCTCATCCACCTGCCCAGCACCATCGCTGTGAGGGATGACGCGAGGGTACGGCATACCGTAACCAAAGGCGTCTTGACGCTTCTTGATGTCGCCGGGGTTGACGCCAGACGCGGCAACACGAATGCGAAATTCTCCGGCAGCGGGATGTGGGTCCGGCATTTCTCCGAATACGAAGACCTCCTTGGGCACTCCCTGTCTTTCGTACCAAGCTGCCTTCATCTAATAGTCTCCAGGAGATTATTTGGCTTCTGTTCCCCAACTGTTCTCGGGTGTTATGGATCACGCCGAAGCCATGACCTAACCCAGCGTCCGGCCGCCGGATTTCAGGATTTCCGACATATAGCGCATATCGCGCAGGCCTTCCTCGCCGTTCGTTTTCGGCTCTTTGTTCTGGAAGACGCAATCGGCGAAATAATCAGCCTCGTGCACGAACTGCGCCGGGTCCTTCTCCGGCTCCTGCATATCAATCGGCGGCTCGCCGTGAATCTCCGCTTTTAAATGGATGCCCTCGTAGGAGAAGGCGGGCTCCATGTGCAGCATCCCTTTTGAGCCATGGACGCGATAGAAGCCGGGCATGTTCGCGCCGTAGGTCGTCGTGCAACTCGCGACGACTCCGGAAGGGAAGCGCATTGTCCAGCAGTCGTTCTCCTCGACCTCATTGAAACGGCCGTCCTGGTCGACCACCGTAGAATAGCCCGCGATTTGTACGGGCTCTTCGCCGGTCAAATAGCGGCAGGCGTTCAGAGAGTAGATGCCGACGTCCAACAACGGACCACCTCCCGCCATTTTTTTGCTGAGCCGCCATTCGCCCGGGTGCTCATTAAAACCGTTGGCGCTCTCAATGGCTTGAATGCTGCCGAGCTTGCCGCTTCTGATCAGCTCTATCGCGCGCAAATTCACCGGCTCGTACTGGCAGCGATAGGCGATCATGAGCTTCTTGTTCGCCGCCTTGCAGGCTGCAATCATGTCGTCGCTGTCTTTGATGGTGGTTGCCATCGGCTTCTCGCAAAGCACATGCTTGGCGGCCTTGGCAGCGCGAATTGTATATTCGGCGTGCATGTTGTTGGGCAAGGCGATATAGACAGCGTCGATGTCGGGATTCGCGGCGATCTCGTCATAGTTTTCGTAGCCGTAAATGCTTTTGACCGGGACGTTGTATTGCGCCGCCATCTTGTCCGCTTTGTCCCGATGCCCGCTTACCAGCGCAGTGATGCGAGATTTCCGGGACGTCTTGCAAGCGGGCATGAAATGGCCCATCGAAATCCGCCCTAAGCCGACGATGCAATATCCGAGCATGCGATCGACGCGAGTCTCTTGGCCGTTCCCGATTTCGGGAACCATGGAAAAAGCTGCGCTGGCCGTTAGCCCGCGCGCGAACGTACGGCGAGTAATTTTCATATCGTTCTGCTCCTGAAGATGGATGCCAGCGGCCCTGAAATGGCAGCACCGTTCAAATCAGTTACTATATAGTGCTTTTATTTCTTGCCTTACAGGGGGGCCTGAGAATTTCAGAAGCAAAGAATGCCGAAGAATATAGTCATCTGCTGTGACGGAACCGGCAACGAGTTCGGTAACGAGAATTCGAATATCGTTAAGCTCTACAGCACTCTTCTAATCAACGAAAGCCAAGTCGGGTACTACCATCCGGGCGTTGGGACCATGGGTTCCCCGACTGCGCGAAACAATTGGGAAAAGCAGTGGGACCGCATCAAGGGCATGGCGTTTGGATACGGCCTCTCGAGCAACATCTCCGACGCATACCGGTATCTGATGAACACATACAGCGACGGAGACCGTGTTTTCGTTTTCGGATTCAGCCGGGGCGCTTATACAGCGCGTGCGCTGGCGGGCGTTCTGCATATGTACGGGCTGCTTTGTCCGGGAAATGAAGGGTTGATCCCGTACGTGGTGCGAATGTTCAGCGCTTGTTCGAGACAAGCAGGAGGGCTTACGCCGACCCTGACCGTGGCTCATAATTTCAAGGACACATTCTCACGAACATGCCCTCTGCATTTTATGGGTATTTGGGATACGGTGAGCTCAATTGGCTGGATTTACGATCCGGTGGTCTTGCCTTATTCGACGCGAAATCCGGAAGTGATGACGGTCCGGCACGCTATTTCATTGCACGAGCGGCGCTGCTATTTCCGCCCGAACCTCTGGGGTCAGCCCTTCGACGGGCAAGATGTGAAACAAGTCTGGTTCACGGGTGTTCACTCAGACATCGGCGGAAGTTATCCGGAAGAGACCAGCCAGTTATCGAAGGTTACGCTCGAGTGGATGCTGATCGAAGCCAGCGAGTCGAATCTACAAATAGATTCGTCCAGAGCGAATGTCGTACTCGGCCGCGAACGTCCTGCTGAGAACTGGAGGCTGCAATATGTCCAACCGAATCCCGGAGCGGAGATGCATGATTCGCTGACCGGTTTGTGGAAGTTTGTGGAGTATCTGCCGCATCGCTATATCGATGAGAGCTCAGGCAAACCGGTGGGCCGGTATTCCATTCCGAGGGGTCGTTTGCGCCAGATTCCCGAGGGCGCCACAATTTATGCCCCGGCCGCGGAGCGTTTGCGAGATTCGGAAGCAGACAGATTACCGAAACAACATCTGGAAGAGCCGCCGGTAGGGTTTCCCGAGCTCATGTCTTCGAAGCAAAACTGATTAGAGCAGTACTTGCCCGTTAACTGACGTTACGTTAAGGTTACCTCCGCTGCATTGCTGCTCTGGACTCGGGGATGGCCAGCGCGAGCATTGCGAAGGTAGCGCCGGAAACGAGCAGAGACCAGAGGGAGAATTTCCGCATCGTGGCCTGCTTGATCGTGAGACGAGCGGCAATGGTCGCGTCGCATACCGTCTTTGCGCCCATCGCAAGTGGAATCCAACGGGCGCTAACTGCCCGATCCTGATTGCCCATTCCCGCTAGGCACGCAGTTACAGCGTAGCTGGCCATCCCGAGGAGCGCGTCGGGCGTCTCCAGCAGCGAATAAGCTTCCGGCGATGCATTCACGGCCCCGGCATCGAAGTGAGGTAGAGGAGGGTCCGGCAATCTTTTGAGCACCCCGACCTGAAAGAGAGCCACGCCGCCAAGGATGAACGTAGAAAAAACAGAGAGGCCGATAATCATACGCCTATGTTCGAGGAAGGGTCCGGTCCCGTTGCGAAGTTGCTGCTCAAGATCTTCGTCGATGGAGCGGGCGCTGGTGATATCAGGCGGCATTGCGCCTCCAGAGCAGAGCACAACAACCCGCCAGAGCCGCAGCCGACAGGCCCAACGGAATTCGGCGCAGGTTCATCCAATTCTGCACGCTGTAAGCTTTAGCCCTATCCGTGAAGATGCCATGAGCGGCGTAATCACCGGGAACAGGTTCGAAGAGATTGTCAGGGCGATCAGATGGGACTGGCTCCGAGGTCTGCTGCGCGTCATACCCGTGAGTTCCGAGATACCAGTCAGCGAATCCAGGAGCGACATCCTGGCCGTAGATGGCCTTTACAGTTGGCCCTCCGACGAATATCTCTCGGCGACGATGATGCGCCGCGTAGTAAATCGCTCGCGCGCCCACCTCAGGCTCAAATATGGGTGGAACAGGTTGTGGATGGCGGGACAGACGCGTCCGGCACCAATTGAATTGCGGCGTATTCATCGCGGGCAGGTGTACAACAGTGACGTGGATGTTGCGCTGATCGTGAATCAGCTCGCACCGCAACGAGTCGGTGAAACCCACGATCGCGTGCTTGGCGCCGCAGTACGCCGACTGCAACGGAATGGAACGATAGGCCAGTGCAGAGCCAACCTGAACGATGGTCCCCTGGTTCTTCGGCAACATATGTTTCAGGGCTGCCATGGTGCCATACGCGCATCCCAGATAGGTCACTTCAGTGGCACGTTTGAATTCGTCCGGCCGGATTTCTTTGAACGGCGCAAATATCGTCGTCATGGCGTCGTTGACCCATACATCGATGCGGCCAAAAGCGGCCATCACTTTTCGCGCGGCTTCCTCCACTTGGTCAGCATCGGCCACATCAGTGGGAAGCGCCAGCGCTTCACCACCCAGACGCTCCACCTCCTGCCGGGCGGATTCCAGCCGCTCTTCTCCTCTCGCAATCAAGCCAATCGAAGCTTTTCTCTTTGCAAATTCGCGAACTACGGCGCGACCGACTCCGGCCGACGCGCCAGTGATCACGACAACTTCCCGTATGTCTCTCTTCACGGGGTAAAACTCCTCCGCCTCGGTGATGCATCTCACTTAAGAGTGTTACTCCCGAATCTCCGCAACCATCGCCAGCGATTGTGAATCAGTCAGCGAGAGAGGAAATAATGCGAACTGTTTACGAAATCGACCCCGCGCATTCCAGCGTGCTCTTCAGTATCCGGCACCTGATGGTGTCCAATGTCCGCGGATCATTCAGGGGAGTGAAGGGCACTGTTGTTTACGATTCTGAGGATCCAGCGTCCTCGACTGTCACGGCCACAATTGATGTGAGCTCTATCACCACCCATGACGAAAAGAGGGACGAACACCTCAAGAGCGCTGACTTTCTCGATGTCGCTCGATTCCAAGCCATAGAGTTCAAGAGCAGCAGCGTGAAGAAGACCGGGGATACTGAGGCGGAGGTCAAGGGCGACCTCACCATTCACGGAGTTACCAAGCCAGTGACCCTGAAAGTGGAGGAGTTGTCTGAAGAGGCGAAGGACCCCTGGGGGAATACACGAATCGGGGCTTCCGCCAAGACTAAAATCAAGCGCAGCGATTTCGGTCTGACGTGGAACGCCCCGCTCGAGACGGGCGGCGTCTTAGTTGGTGATGAAGTAAAGCTTGATTTCGAACTCGAATTCGTCAAAGCCCAGAGCGCGACGGCTTAGTCTACGGCTAGGCGGCCTTCGCGGCGCGGGCCCGCTTTAGAGGCGTCAAGAGAGACAGCACGATCTGCTCGTAGAGGTAGGTGCCGCGAGCATCACGGAATTTTTCTGCGAACTGTTGGAGAGTTCCCGACGCGTAGCAATCGAGTACACCGGGATGGATGTAGTACTTCTTGCAGGTTGCGGCCTTGTTACCGAGTTTTGACGCGACCTCTTTGACTACCTCGACCAAAGCCGCTTTGGTCGTACCGTTGCCTTCGGCGGCAGCGCATTTCTCAAGCAGAAAGCTGGCGGCCAGGCAGGTGCCGCCCCAGGTCCGAAAGTCTTTTGCGGTGAAGTCAGCGCCCGTGATCTCGCGTAGATAGTCGTTTACATCGCCGGATTCGATACTCTGCGGATCCCCATTTTCGTCCAGATACGCAAACAGATTGCTCCCGGGAATATCTTTACAGCGCCTCAGAATGCCGGCCAACCTTGGATCTTCGATAGTGATCTCATGCCGCTGCGCGCTCTTGCCGCGAAACCGAAACTTCAACACGTCGCCGATGACCTGAACGTGCTGGTTGCGAAGCGTAGTGAGGCCGAACGAACCGTTTTCCTCGGCGTATTCTTCATTCCCAATCCGTATATACGTGGTCTCGAGGAGTTTTACGATTGCCGCGAGTACCTTCCGTTTAGGCAAACCTTTTCTCGCCAGATCGCGACCGACAACCCTTCGAATACGGGGCAATACCCGGCCGAAGGCGCGCATACGGTCAAATTTGATGAGATCGCGCACCTTCCGGTACTCGGGATGATACCGGTATTGCTTTCGTCCTTTGGCGTCGCGGCCGACGGCCTGAATATGACTATTCGCGCTGGGACTAATCCAAACAGAGGTCCATGCGGGCGGAATTACCAGGCAGCGGATCCGGCTCAGGGTAGACTCGTCCTCGATCGGGTCCCCTTTGGGGCCCAGGTACTTGTAATCGTTGCCTGCCCGGATTCGCTGGATACCCTGGCCCTTCGGAATGAGGTAACGTAGTCCGGCCACTTCGGCTGATTTAACCTCGTCAGGGAGGCGCAGGATAGGGCCCGTCGAATCCGCCATCAGGTATGTGACGCAAATTGCGGACGAAACACTACCTGAATGTAGCTGGTCAGACACTCGGGGCGAGTTCACAGCACGTGCCGAAGGCCATTATTTTTGACATCGACGGGACCCTCCTGGACTCTGTCGACCTGCACGCGCAAGCTTGGCGCGAGGCGCTTCAACAGTTCGACCACGATATCCCGTTCGACGAGATTCGCGGGCAGATTGGTAAAGGCGGCGATCAGCTCCTTCCGGTATTCCTCAGTCCAGAAGAGCTAAAGGAAAAAGGAAAGGCTATACAAGAGTTCCGAGCTCGCTTGTTCAAAGAGAAGTATCTGCCTGAAGTGAAGCCGTTCCCGTGCGTGCGGGAGCTGTTTCAACGGGTCAAGGCTTATGGCCAGAAAACAGCCCTGGCGTCCTCTGCGAAAGAGGACGAACTGAAGGATTTCGAGCGGATCGCCCATATCGAGGATCTGGTAGAGACCAGGACCTCATCCGCGGATGCAGAACGGTCCAAGCCTCACCCAGATATTTTTGAAGCCGCGCTGGGCCACCTGGGAACTGACGTGCGCCCGGAGGACGCAATTGTAGTGGGCGACAGTCCTCATGACGCAGAAGGGGCTAGACGGGCCGGTCTCCGCACGGTTGGCGTTCTTTGCGGCGGTTTTCCTGAGACGGCGCTTCGAGAGGCCGGCTGCATCGCGATTTTCGCCGGTCCCGAAGACATCTTACGGAAATATGACGAGTCTCCACTCGCGCCCGGTCGCTAATGCCAGATTCGATTGACCCGCTTATTGAATCAGCCGAGAGCAGACAGCCAGAATTGCAAACGTGAAGAACAAGAGATCGTTGTTCCAGTAAAAGAACGCCGTGACAAGGCACACCATCGCTAACCGGGACCTGGGGTCCAGGGACCAATCGAACATGAGCGGTACTTCCATAGTGACAGATCGCGGCCGAGCGTCGCACCCGGAACACGATTACTTGTCAGTTTTTTTGGCGACCGCGTCCGCAATACCTTTGATCGCGCTTGGTATCGCTCCGTAATCGGCCGTGACTATGGCGGCGGAGAGATCGGCCAAACCCGCAGCGATTTTCAGCCCTTCGGAAACACTGTTCAGATGGTTCAATGCACGTTTTGCATCGTCTGTGACCACGTCCAGTTGCTTCACGTCCCCTGCGATTGAGTCGAGCGTCTCCTGGATGGCTATTCCGACGAACTTGTCGTGTGCATCTTCGAGCCCCTGCGAAACGCGATCCAGGAATGCCTGTTGCTTCTTTGTCAGCTCAGAAAGATGCGAATCACGATAGGCTTCGACCTGGGCGGCAAGCCCAGCGAACGATGCGGCCAGTTTGCGAGCCTGGTCGCCCGAATCGGGCATAATCACTGGGTTCCTTTCGAAGTCGTTGCGTCTTGGGGAGCTAGTCCTCGCAAACGCGAAATATCAGGCTGCAGGGCGAGTCCCAGTTGTTTGGAGTTGAGATGAGCGGAATTCAGAGCCAATTTGCCGTGGCCGTCGCGAATCTGCTGCAACGCTTCGACATAGGCGGCTGCGGATGCGCGGCGTTGCTGAAGCTGCCGCATGTCCTCTGAGTAGGCGCGATCAAGAAGGAGAATCACGGCTGTCTCGGAGGTGCCGCCTGCTCGCTGATAACGCCTCTTCAGCGTCCGTTCTTCCTCATCGAGAAGGGAAAGGTAGTCACTTCCGGCGACCTTTTCAAGACCTTGTGTTATTACGGCGACGTGCGGATCGGCGGTTCGAAGCAGTGTTGCCATGCGCTCGTGCTGGTATCCGCTCGTGAATACTTCAACCAGTAATCCGGAGAGCTTCGAGACGGAATCGACCTGAACCAGGCTGAGAGATGCCGCGCTTGCAGCGCCCGCGCCTGCTTCGGTTCCAGGAGCTGTAACGGAAGAGGCGCCGAATTCGGCCAACTGCTGCATCGCCCGGAAATAAGCGCTGAGCACCGTTGCCATCCTGATCAGCGCGTCGCGTTCTCCCGCAAATACTGTGCAAGCCGAAGCTCCAGATCCGGCCGGATCGGACACAGACTTTTCCGCTTTTAGAGAGTAGACGGCCGCAATCGGCGCGGCGGCATCGTGACGCCTGACACACGAATCATAGAGATCGCTGAAAATGGGAGTTCCTCTAGCAACGGCTGCGCCGGCCGCCTCCGCAAAAGTGGCGACCGTCTGCGGCGGAGCACAGCTCAGCGAAGCCGCGACAAGCGCGATCAGGAGACAACCTCTTAGCTTGCCGCGAATTCCCACAAAAAATCAGTTACCGCCCGAATGCTTGCTTGACCTTGTCAAAAGTGGCGTCGAGGTCTTCAGGAAGCACGCGCGTGTTCGCCACAGCCGTCATAAAGTTGGCGTCACCAACCCAGCGCGGCAGTACGTGCAGGTGAATGTGCTGCTCAATTCCAGCGCCGGCGGCTTCGCCGAGATTCATTCCGATATTGAGGCCGTCCGGGTGATATGCATGCTGGAGCGACTGTTCGGCTCGTCCTGCCAGATGGATCATCTCCTCGGCAGTTGCCGAATCGATTTGCGAAAGGCGCGACGCATGCTGGTACGGAGCAATCATGAGGTGACCGCTGGTGTATGGATACCGATTCAGCAAAATGAAGTTGTGCTGTGCGCGATAAACGACCAGCATCTGTCTATCATCGCCGGTGCGAGCGGCCTGGCAGAACAGGCAGCCTTCGGTGTCGCGCTTGTCGGTTACATATGTGGAGCGCCAGGGCGCCCACAAGTGATCCATCGGATATCAGCTAGTGCCCCGGAGCGTTCTCGCCCGCGGCGTGCTCCGGTATTTCGGCATCCGATTCCGTTGCGGTTTCGGGTATATGCGCCGAGTGATTTACTAAATCGCGCAGCTCCTTGCTGGGTTTGAAAAAAGGGATTCTCTTGGATGGAACCTCCACGCGCGATCCAGTCTTCGGATTCCTTCCGATTCGCGATTGCCTCTGGCGAGTACGGAAACTGCCGAACCCGCGAATTTCAATTTTTTCCCCCTTCTGGAGGCTGTTGACGATGCTTTCGAAAATCGTCTCGACTATTGTCTCCGAGTCTTTCCTGGTCATCTCGACTACTTTTGACACTTCTTCGATCAGCTCAGCCTTGGTCATGCTCGTTTTTCCTATTGCTTCTTTTCTTCGGGTTGCTGTTTCAGAGCGTCTCCGACCGTAGATGTTGCTACCGCGGCCTGCCGGCGATAATCTTGCAGGCGAGCGCGCTCATCGTCCTCCGTAATCGCTCGCAGGCTTAATCCAATTCGCCTTTGCGCCTCGTTCATCTTGATTATTTTGAACTCGAATTCCTGGCCAATGGGTAAAGCAACTTCTTCGGTTGGGAGCGGCTTCGCATTGCGCCGTTTGCCGGAGTCTCCTCGAATCTCGCTCACATGGCAAAGCCCTTCCACGCCGGTCGCCAGTTCCACAAAGACTCCAAACGCAGTGGCTCTGCATACCCGGCCTCGCACGACATCGCCCACATAGTGGGCGCGGAAGAAGGTTTCCCAGGCATCGGGCTGGAGCTGCTTCATCCCAAGCGAAAGCCTGCGATTTGCCGCGTCAATGTTGAGGATAACGGCCTGGACCAGTTGCCCTTTCTTCACAAGTTCGGACGGATGTTTCACGTGCGCCGTCCACGACATATCGGAGACATGCACCAGGCCGTCAATACCTTCTTCGATTTCGACGAAAGCACCGAATTCAGCCAATTTCCTTACGCGGCCCTCCACTACGGAGCCGACGCTGTAACGGTCCGCAACCGTGGTCCAGGGATCAGCTTCCAGTTGCTTAATACCGAGTGAAATCCGGCGTTCGCGCGGGCGGACCTCGAGCACAACAGCCTCAACCTGATCGCCGGCCTTCACAACTTTCGCCGGATGTTTCATCCGGCGACTCCAGGTCATTTCCGAAATATGAATGAGTCCTTCTACGCCCGGCTCAACTTCGACGAATGCGCCGTAATCGGTGACACTCACGATCCGCCCGATTACCCGGCTCTGCGCAGGATAGCGAGACTCGATATCCTCCCAAGGATCTGGGCGCATCTGTTTCAGGCCGAGCGAAATCCGCTCCTTCTCACGGTCGAATTTCAGGACCTTAACGGTAATTTGCTCGCCTACCTGCACCACCGCGGAGGGATGAGTCACATTGCCATAACTGAGATCGCTGACGTGCAAGAGGCCGTCAATTCCTCCGAGGTCGATGAAGGCGCCGTAGTCGGTAAGATTCTTGACGGTGCCCGTGACTTCCGCGCCTTCGCAGATGTTGGCGAGGGCCTCGGTCTTGCGCGCTTCCAGCTCGTTCTCAAGTAAAACGCGACGCGATACAACCGCGTTTCCACGCTTGCGATTCAGTTTGAGGATACGAACATCGATCTCCTGCCCGACGTACGCATCGACGTTGTGAATTGGCCGAATCTCTACCTGCGAAGTAGGAAGAAAGGCCGTGATGCCTATGTCGATAGCGAGGCCGCCTTTGATTTTGCTGAGAACGCGGCCAGTCACGGACGCACCGCTCGAAGCGGCCTTTTCCAGGTGATCCCAAACCTGGCGCCGGTGCGCGCGCTCGTACGAGAGCAGGATGTAGCCCTCGACGGGAATGCCGTTGCGGTCGATCATCACTTCGATCGCGTCGCCGGCCTTGACCGCGGGGTGACCTTCTACGTGCGGGAACTGGTCTGCTGGTACAAGGCCTTCGATCTTGCGCCCGATATCGACGATAACTTCCTTATCGGAAACCGCAAGGACATGACCATGCAGAATCTCGCCCTCGTGCGCGAAGTGACTGCTGTAGTCGTTAAGGAAGGCTTCGTAATCGGAAGTGTCGGTGGCTCCCGGCGTCTCAACATACTCATCAGATGGACCGGCCATGTTCATTTGTTCCCGAGTCGCCGTTCATGGACAAGCATCTTCCTGGCTTTTTCTCACCAGTGTTGATTAAGCCCGGATTTCGCTGGCAAGGTGGTTGCCGAATCGATTTCAGACCTCATAGAACTTGCCCGATGCAGGTCTCAACTCATTGATAGTTCAAGTACTTCAGAACTATAGCGGACCATCCGAAGCTTGTCAACCGACTGAATCGGGGTTCCCAGAGCGAGTTCCGCGACTGATACCGAAATTTCGATAAATCGCAGGAGGCTTCCTGTCCGTATATACTAAAGAAGCGGGCCTGTGCGCACGCTCCGGAGAAACTTATGATTGAAGGACTGCTTCAGCCCACCCACCTGCTGATAATTCTTGTGGTCGCTTTGTTCATTTTCGGCCCCAAGAAACTGCCCGAACTTGGTCAGGGTCTTGGCAAGGGAATTCGATCGTTTCGGGACAGCATGAAGGCTGCAACGGAAGAGCCCGAGAAAATCGAAACACCGGCAGCGCAGCCTGGCGATTCAAACACTCCAAACAAGTCGTAATCGCGCTTCTACGCGAGTCCGGTACTTTACCTAGTTTCGTTCTCAATCCACATCTGTTTTCGGCGAAAAAGGTTTCTAGCTAAGTAGTGGTTCGAGCAGAAATTTTTGCACCAGCCGGAAAGATTTGCTCCGCACATTAATCGCTTCCCGCAGCCGCAAGTGTACCCCGCTTTGATCTCTGTGGACCGGAAGCGGCTGATTCTATAGCGTTTTCGTTACACGCCCGGCATTCCGGCACGTTTTCTATGGTTGGAATCAAAACTGCCTACCCTAACAACATAGGTGATACGGAAATCACTCAGATGGTGATCGTAAGAGGTCATCGACGTTCAGCCCCGAGGGGCTGAGCAGAATTAAGAACTTAAATTTACTGAGGAGCGGCGGAGCCAATGACGACAGAAGAATACGGCAAGGCGTACCAGCGAGGGTTTAACCTCACAGTGCGTTTTTTAGTGTCGCGGGGACTGTCCTATGACACGGCCCTGGATACGGCGCAGGCAGCCTGGGCCAAAGGTTGGGAACGACGAGAACAGCTTCGGGATCCCAATCTGGTTCTTACCTGGACCAACAGCATTGCTTTGAATATCCACAGAACCTTTTTAAGGCGTGAACCTCAGACCCAAACTTTACCGGAGTTGCAAGCGCCTCCCCGTATGAATGTGGCTGCCATTGATGTGAAACGCATTCTTAAAGAATGCAAACCGAACGATCGAGTTGTGCTGGAAGGGCACTACATCGAAGGCTACAAAGTGCAGGAAATTGCGCGCCAGCACGGCTGGTCGGAAACGGCTGTGCGGATTCGCTTGCTTCGCGCGCGGCGGAGTGTGGAGCGTCGCCTGAGCCGCCCCAAGCATGTCCGTCTTCGCAATCTTGCCGAGAAGACGAAAAAGGCTCTAGCGAGCGCTCTGGAAGCTTCTCCGCTGGAAGCCGCAAAAGTAGCCTAATCCGAATAAAACAAGTATTTGCGCCACTGGTCGTCGCTGCGGCCCAATAGCCGCATCAAGTGCCGGCTGGTGTGCAGGCTGAAAGGCCGGGGAGGGCGGAGGAGCTTCATTCCGGCCTCGTCAGGCGTGCGGTTGCCTTTCCGGTTATTGCAGGGATGGCAGCACGCGACGAGGTTTTCCCAGGTTGTTTCGCCAGCACGGGATCTGGGAACCACGTGGTCCAAGGTCATTTCCCCGGAGGGCAAAGTTTTGTGGCAATACTGGCAGGTATAGCGGTCTCGCATCAGGATATTTTTGCGGGATAACGCGCGAGTCTGGTGAGGGATCCTCCTGTACTCGAGCAGCCGAATTACGGAAGGCACGCTGAGGGTTCGTTTCGCCGAGTGCACGTGGGAGGCGGCCACCTCTTCAGCCGATGCAAGTCCCTTCAAAATGAGCACTAGTGCTCGGCGAGCCGCGCAAATATTGATTGGCTCGTAGCTCGCGTTCAATACGAGCACCGGTCTATGAAGTCGATCCGCAGTGGGCATCAAACACGCTCCGCTCCGAAGGCCCGTCGCTTACGAAAGCAGGACCCGTTTAATTAGCCATTCCAGCCGACAGCGGGCTGATTCCGCCGTCTTCCTGGTGAGGCGAAACTTGTAAACTCGCGCCGATCCACTCGCGCGAGCGTCAACGCCGAAACCCGCGAGGCGCCTGCCTTCTTTAGCGAGGCCGCGGCTGCTCTCAACGTCGCACCGGTCGTGAAGACATCGTCGATCAGCAGAATTCGCTTTCCCTGAAGATCTCCGGGCCGCCGCACGCGAAACGATCCTTGCAGGTTCTTCCGCCTCTGGCTCTCAGTCAAGCCGGCCTGCGATTTCGTATATCGCGCCCGGCGCAGGTGCTTACTTAGCTTCAGCCCGTAACGTTTGGCAATGGGTTGCGCGAGCAGTTCGGCTTGATTAAAGCCCCGTTCCCAACGCTTCCGCCAATGCATGGGCATGGCGATAATACAGTCGAAGTTTTCGATCGGCAAGGCTCTCGAAAGAAGCCGGCTCAGAGGCTCCGCGAGGGTCTCCACTTTCGCGTACTTGAACAGGTGAATTAGATCTCGGAGGGGACCATCATAACTGCCGAAAGAGTATGCTGTATCGAAATTGACAAGGCTCTCCCGGCAGGCGGTACAGAGGTCGTGCTCATCTAGTGGGTAATCGTCCACGAAGGGGGTGCGGCACGCCCGACAGAAGAACTCAACCTCCAGCGGCTTAGGCGCTGACAGGCAAGAACTACAAACAGGTATGCGCGAGATTCCGGTCAGGGGCTGTTCACAGAGCCTACAGTCATCGGGGAGAATGAAATTGAATAGGACGCCTGCGAAGTTTTGGGCAGCCGCGAGCAGCGGCTTGGACCTGTGGACCGGGTTGGGTATGACGGTGCGCGTCGTGAGACTAGGGAAGACACACCCCCACTAAATGGTGAGTATACAACAGATACAAAATACAAGTAGAAAATTCGATATCGGAGTCGCTATAGATTTTACTTGGACGTGATTGCCGATAAGAGGTTTGAAGAGCTAGGCCTGGCAGGTTCGAAAGGCGCGAGAGTGATGAATTTGAGGGTGTTGCTTGTGGGAGATTCCCCCTGCTGCGAGGAGGTCTCATCCTCGCTTCTTGCGGCGGATTACGCGGTTTTAGCGGCGAGCAACGTGAACGAAGCTTCGGAGGCTATCTCACTGCAGAAGTTTGATGCCGTCTTGCTGGACGACTCTATACCGGAGAATTCCGTAGCTGAGTTTACTGCGCAACTGCGCCGGATGGAAAAACTCCAGGCACGTTCCAGCCGCACCCCAATCTTCTGCTTATCCAGTGATGAAACGTCGAGCCCAGTACCCGTCGGACCGCAAACCCGCGCTGGATTCGACGGCTATTTCCCCAAACGGCTGGACTCGCTCGCGTTTACCGACGCACTGATAAAGGCATCGTGCGCCGTACCGCAGATCGAAATACACACTTCTGGCCCGGGGAACGATTTACCGATTTTCGAACTGGGAGCGTTTCAGGCCCAGGTCGGCCACGACCATGACCTAATGATGGAAATTATCGAGCTCTTCCTCGCGGAGCAGGGAAATCAGATTGCGGCGATGCGATCGGCTCTTGGACGCGGAGACCTCGAGGAGCTTGGTCGCGTGGCACACACCATCA
Source organism: uncultured Acidobacteriaceae bacterium (assembly GCA_963787585.1). Taxonomy (GTDB): domain Bacteria; phylum Acidobacteriota; class Terriglobia; order Bryobacterales; family Bryobacteraceae; genus Bog-105. Next base: position 55,566 of record CAWBDR010000030.1, on the reverse strand, counting down.
AGGGCTCCCTCGGCAGTTTACACGCGGCACGCCCTAGGACGCGAGCCCAAGGGCTCGAATCCGCCGCCAAATCCCACAGTCACGAACGCTGCCGGGATCTACTGCATGGCTTGGAAGCCGACCTCAAAGCTCTCGAGTACGAGCTGGAGGCGGTCCGCAGCACGTTAGGGTAGGGCCGATACTCCTGTTAAACTGAGGTTGCTTCTCATTTCGACAAGCAACTATGAGTTCCGATTCCGCATTGGAAATCGTCTGCGCACACAGTCCCGATTCCGACGATGCCTTTATGTTTTACGGTCTCGCGACCAAAAAGGTGAGATCGCGCAAGATCAATTTTCGACACGTCCTGGAAGACATTGAATCGCTGAACAAGAAAGCGACTGAAGGGCTCTACGAGCTTACGGCCGTCTCTTATCACGCCTATCCCTATATAGCTGACAAATACGTGCTGATGGCGAGCGGGTCCAGTGTCGGTGATGGATACGGGCCGTTAGTTGTAAGCGTCCGCCGCATGGCGCCAAGCGAGCTGAGAGGCAAGAAGATTGCAATTCCCGGGACGATGACGACTGCGTTCCTGGCTTTGAAACTATTCCAGCCGGACTTCGAGCCTGTTGTGTTGCCTTTTGACAAGATTCTGGACGCAGTTAAGGATCATGCGGTGGACGCCGGCCTGATCATCCACGAAGGCCAGCTCACGTACGGACACGCCGGTCTGCAGAGCGTAATCGATCTTGGCCAGTGGTTCCGATCTCAACACGATTTTCCGTTGCCCTTAGGCGCTAATGCCCTTCGGCGCGACCTGCCCAGGGACATACAGGCGGAGTGCTCGCGAATGATGCGCGAAAGTATACAGCACTCGTTGGATCATCGCGAGGAGGCGCTAAACTATGCCATGCAATTTGCGCGCGATTTGGATCCGGCGTTGGCCGATCAATTCGTCGGCATGTACGTAAATCATCACACCGTCGATGGCGGAGAGGTGGTTCCACGTGCCGCGCAGAAGCTGCTCGATCTCGGTTACGAGGCCGGGCTCATTCCACATAAAGTGACAATTGAAGTTGTTCGCTAGGGCAGTTTAGGTTCACAAAATATATGGCATTGCGACTTGTTCGACTGGCCGGTTGGGGAGTTCTAATTCCTTTCATCATGCTGGCTCAGAATCAGGATGGCTACACTGCGAACCAGCGCATCCTGACTATCCGCAATCTCGGAAAACGAGATTACACCGTCATTCCCACCCTGGCCGGATATCTGAATGACCAAAACCGGGACATCCGAATCGAAGCTGTCAAAGCCATCGTCCGAATCGATACTGAGCACAGTCTGGATGCACTGATCGTGGCTACTCATGACCATGACGCCGAGGTGCAGATCAGAGCCACCGACGGGATCGTCAACGTGTATCTTCCGGGGTACGTGAAATCCGGCCTGAGCAGATATCTCACAACAGGCGTGCGCCAGGTCAAGTCCTATTTCTCGGCACGCAATGATCAGGTCATCGAGCAAGGCATCGTTGTTCGTCCCGATGTTGCGGAGGGGCTCGTGGGAGAGATTGGGGGAGCAGCCAGTTTAGATGCGCGGGCGAATGCCGCCCGGGCCGCGGGCATACTACGGGCGCAGCCGGCGGTTCCGGCTTTAGTCAACGCTACTCACTCAAGAGACAGCCAGATGATCTTTGAATGTTTGGTCGCTCTGCAGAAAATTCATGACCCCTCGGCCGGTCCTGGCATAGGTTTTCTCGCCGGCGATCTCGACGAACGAGTCCAGATAACCGCTCTCGAAACGATAGGAATGCTCCACAGCCTGTCTTCGGCTCCGAATGTTCGCTCCGCATTAGAACACGGCAGAGACGCAAAGGTGCGCCGTGCCGCGCTTGAAAGCTTGGCCATGTTAGGTATTCCGGGAGACCGTCCGGTGTTTCAAAAGTGGGCGCAGAGCACCGACCCAGAGATGCGGGCTGCCGCTTTCGAGGGACTCGGGCGCATTCGTGAGCCCGATGATTATCCCGTAATCGAAGCCGCCTATAACGAGGGCGATGCCGACGTGCGCGTCCATCTCGCGGCGGCGTTCGCGCTGGTTTCCGAAGGCAAAATGGATACCTCGGAATTCAGCCCCCTGCCATACCTTTTCGAGAATCTGGACAGCAGAAAGAATTCTACGATTGCCACAGCTTACCTGACCGAACTGGCTCGGAGACAAGATACGAGAGCCGCTTTAGCGAAGCTGCTTCCCGAGGCTATGAAGGATCAGAAGATTGCGCTTTGTGCGATTTTTGCCCAAAGCCACGCTGAGGATGCCGTGCCGGTGCTAACAAACCTGAGTAAGGATATTGACCCGGATGTGGCCTTCGCCGCCTCCCGGGCACTCCGTACAGTACAAACCCACGGCGTCTCGTGAGACCGACCCGTGGGTTGATCAAGCTTAGATTTTGAAGCGCTACTTTGCCTTCTTCTGTTTCTGCTGACCGACGCGGATCTTGAAATGCTGCTGCTTGGCTTCCTGGTAAGCCTTGTGATCATGACGTGCGACCACATCCTTCAGGTATGTGTCCATATCAGTGTCTTTCGGCAGAACCGCCATCACCGTGAAACTCTCGTTGCAGGTCGTGCAAAAAGGGCGAAAGCGCTTCACGTTTGGAATTGCCATGACTTAAACATAACATGAAAGCCCTCGAATCTCACGGCGAGCGTATTTTGCCTCACGGCTGAAGCAAAGTCCTGAGCGTCTCATTGAGCTCCGGGAATTGGAAGCAAAACCCCGCCCTTACTGCAGCTTCAGGCAACACACGCGCACTATCGAACAGGAAATCGGCCAGTTCGCCGACCGCCAGTTTCATTGCGAATTTCGGAATTGACCAGGGTGCCGGTTTATGAAGAGCGCGCCCGAGGGCCTTTGTAAACGCTGCGTTGGTGACTGGCTCGGGGCTGGTCCCGTTTAGCGGCCCGCAGACATCCTCAGTTTCCGCCGCAAACGTAAGGAGTCGAACCAAATCGTTCACGTGCACCCATGACATCCACTGCCGTCCAGTGCCGAGCTTTCCTCCCAACCCCAATTGAAACGGCTTGGCCATTCTCGGTAGTGCGCCTCCGTCCCGGCCAAGCACAGCGGCGATGCGGACCGGCACGACTCTACAGCCAAATTCTCGAGCTTTCGTCGCTTCACGCTCCCAGTCCGCACAGACGTCCGCGAGAAATCCGGTTCCCTTGCCGCTCGCTTCGGTGAGCACCTCGTCGCCGCGGTCTCCGAAGTACCCGATCGCGGATGCAGAGATTAGGACGCGTGGCTTGTGCTTTAAGTCGCGCAGTGCCGCAAGCAGGTTCCGTGTTCCCTCGACCCGGCTATCGTAGATCCGATGCTTCACTGCGGGAGTCCATCTTTGGGCAACCGGCTCACCGGCCAGGTGAATAACAGCATCCATTCTGGGCACGCTGTTCAGGGGAGGACGCTCGCTCGTGTTCCAGCAATGAAAGGCCGCGCGCGAGTCCAATTCACGGGTACGTGCCCGCGCCAGGTAGTTGACTGAGTGTCCCGCAGAGAGTAGCGAATCGACCAGCTTTGGGCCGATGAAACCAGTTGCCCCGGTGACCAGGAAGTTCATACCGATTGCAATCTGGAACGCTGCGGCGGCGCTGAATTGTTCTCCTACTCCTTGGGCGCGATACCGAGAGCTTTCATTTTTCGATAGAAGTTGCTTCGATCCAGTCCAAGGAGTTCCGAAGCGCGTGTGACGTTGCCGCTAGTCTCTTCCAATTTCCGCAAAATGTAATCACGTTCGGCCGCTTCCTTCACCTCTTGAAGAGTTCCAGGGCTCTCGGCGGGTTTACCATTCGGCATTCTGCGCGATATATCCGACGGCAGATGGCGAGCTTCGATTCTTTTCTGAGGGTGCAAAATGACGATCCGCTCCATGAGGTTTCGTAGCTCGCGAATGTTCCCGGGCCAATGATAGTCCATGAGCGCCTCAATAGCATCTTGACTGAGTTCTTTTGGTTTGCGGCCATAAGCAAGCGAGAACTCTCGCAGAAAATGGGACGCGAGCAGTGGAATGTCTTCTGCCCGCTCGCGCAGGGGCGGGACCGTGAACGGAATCACGTTCAACCGATAAAACAAATCTTCACGAAAATTGCCGCGTTCGATTTCCTTTTCCAAATTCTTGTTGGTCGCGGCAACCACGCGCGCATCCACCTGAATTGATTGTGGCGCTCCGACCGGTTCGAACCGGTGCTCGTCGAGGGCACGAAGCACCTTAGCCTGCGTTTTCAGGCTCATGTCACCGACTTCATCCAGGAAGAAGGTGCCACCATGAGCTTTCTGCAGTTTTCCGATCTTCTGATCGATGGTTCCCTCACGCGTTGTGCGGCGGTGGCCAAACAGCTCGCTTTCGATCAGGTCTTCGGGTATCGCGGCACAATTCACTTCGACGAAAGGGCCATTTGCGCGCTGACTCGAGCGATGAATCGCTCTCGCGACGAGCTCTTTTCCCGTGCCGCTTTCACCGTAAATGAGGACACGGCCGTTTGTTCCTGCCATCAGTTTTAACTGCTGGCGTAACGCTTTCACCGGAACGCTCTCGCCGATAATTTCGGGTGAAGCTGTGTCGGCCCGAAGCCGCTGCAGCTCCAGGTCCATGTGGCGCTGCCGCAAGGCGTTTTTCAGAACGACGCTGACCTTCTCGATCGTTAGCGGCTTTTCAATGAAGTCGAATGCGCCCATCTTGGTGGCTCTGACGGCCGTTTCAATATTGCCGTGACCGGAAATCATGATCACCGCCGGGCGGGCATCCACCGGGGTTTCCTGAATCCGCGACAGCGTGGCGAGGCCGTCGATTCCGGGCAGCCAAATGTCCAGCAACACCGCTTCGTAGCTGTTTCGCTCCAGTTCTTCCAGACACGCTTCGCCACTATCGACCGCCGAACAGTCGTAGCTCTCGTCGGTAAGGACACCTCGCAAAGACTGGCGGATATTCGCCTCGTCATCGACAATAAGCACTTTCGGCCCGCGAACCGGCATCAGATTAGCGTTTGCTTAACCTATAGGGTAACTGGATGCGCTTGTTCCGCTTGAGCGGATGGATCCAGTGCTGGGAGCGCATTTAGCTCAACTATGAAGCGCGCCCCTTGAGGATAGTTGTCCTCCACGCGCACGCGGCCGTGGTGATCAGTGATGATATGACTCACGATCGCGAGTCCGAGACCGGTGCCGCGCTGCTTGGTCGAGAAATACGGAAGAAAGAGCTTGTCCTTGTCGACGGCCGAAACGCCACAACCTGTATCTGCCACCGACAGCTCAATCGTATCCGGGGAAGGCTGCGAAGTCGCAATCGACAGCTTTCTCCGTGGCGAATCGATCATAGCCTCCACGGCGTTATCGATCAGGTTAACGATCATCTGTTTCATCTGTTCACGATCCGCCATCACCATCTGAATGGACGCGTGGAGGTTTAGCACGACCTCCGTTCCGTCCAGTCTGCCTGCAAACACCGCCATCGCGCTTTCGATGATCTCATTCAGGTCCACAGGCGCTGGTCGAGGAGTAGGGAAGCGTGAGAATTGCCAGAATGCGTCCACCAGAGACTTGACCGTCTGTACTTCCTGCTGGATGGTCTGAGTACATTCCTCGAGAATGTTTCGCGCTTCAATGGGAATCGACACGCGAAGCAGTTGCCTGGCGATTCGATCGGCGCATAGAGAAATTGGGGTCAGTGGATTCTTGATCTCATGCGCAATACGCCGCGCGGCTTCCTGCCACGCTGCCGTTTTTTGAGCGCGCAATAAGTCGCTGGTATCTTCGAGGACGATGACGAAACCGCGCTGCTCATCGAGCGATGCCGCCGTCACTGCCAGGTGTAGAACTGAAGAAGCGCGCTGCATCTCGATCTGGCAGGCGGCAATGCCCGTCCTGCCCGCGCGTTTCAGGAGATACCGGATTTCGGCAAGATCATCGGGGCCGAAGAGATCTGATAGTCGTTTGGCCGAAGCGACGACTTCCTGCGAAAAGATAGCCGAGAGCGCCCGGTTTACGCGTTGAATACTTTCGTCCCAGGATAACGAAATGACGCCTGTGGGAATGCTCTCGAGAATTGCCTCTGTAAATCTGCGGCGCGCCTCCAGTTCCCGGGCGTTCCCTTCCAGCTCATTCGTCATTTCATTGAAGGCTCGTACCAGCGTTGCCATTTCATCTATCGCGTTCGCGCGGATGCGATACGACAAATTGCCGCGCCGAACTTCGCGCGCTGCTCCAAGAAGGGCGGAAATAGGCACGCTGATCTGGCGCGAAAGAAGCTGCGCTATCCAAGCGGCGAAGAAGAGCACGAACAGCGTCAGCAGGCAAATCATCAGAAAGTACGTGTCCTGATAGAACTTCTTGCGGCCGCCGAGATGCTTTTGCTCGTCCATGAAACGCTGAATCACTGTTTCCTTTTGCGTGACGTCGTTGGTCATCGCCGAAGCGAGCGAAATGCGCCCCAGAGTCTCTGAGCCGTCCTGGACGGCGCCGGAGACCTTCTGCAACGGGACTCCGGGCTCGCCAAAATATTGATACAGCAGGATGGGAGTCGTCCCGGGGCGCTCCAGGATCAACTGCCTGATTCCGCGCTTTTCGCAAATACTTCGGAAGAATGCGGTGTCGACGCTTCCGGTTTGAGCTGCGAGCAGAGTCTGCGGAAGAAGGCCAATCCAGTCTGCTTCCGCTTGCGCTTTTTCGAGTGCTTCTTTTTGATAGGATTTATCGAGCTCCTGCAAATTCATCTCGATGCCGCGGGCCGGTTGCGTGAACCATTTGTCGAGAGTGCGGTTAAGGACGGTGTAGTTGAAGAGAGCTGAAAACAGTGCCGGCGCCAGCGTCAACGCCAGAGCGCCGAATAGCAGCTTCGAGCGGATTCTGGTGCCTTCGCGGTGTTGCTGGCGATCGATATAGAGCTTCACGCCGGCCCGGAAAAGCATGAACGCGAGCGTGACCGTCAACAGGAAAATGACAGTTGAAACGGCTGAAAGGACAATGGTTTCCCGAACATCGGGCGGCGCGAACGAAAAGCTGAACGAGCCCTGCCAGACGATCAGGGCGAGCAGCAAGAGCAAAACAAGCGCGGCAGCGGCGAAGGCCAGTCGGCGTTGCACAACACTGTAATGTTAGCCCACTCTGGGATTCTGCTCAGGTTCTCCGGTTGAGGTAATCGAAAGGGAAGATTACTTCTCTTTGCCCGGTCTGCTTTGAGTTCTGAACTCGTACTGCTGGATCTGCAAAGCCAATTGACCCTTCGTGTGACGAGTGACGCGTCCGCGAGCGACCAGATTCAAGAGACATCGTTCATTGAGCTGAGCCGGCCAACTGATCGAAACCTCCAGGCGCGTTCCGACCGGCAGATCATGATCTGAAGTAAATAGAACCCCAGAACTGCTAATGTTAAGAGTTTTTCCGTTTCCTGCCAGGATCTCTGCCCTCTGGTTCAGGGTTTTATAACGCAGTTCGCGCTCGATCGGGAAGCGGCTGGAGCGGCGCCGCTCGGTTGTGTGCTCTTCCGGCATTTCAACGTGTCGGGCTGGAGTGAGTATGCTGTCGGACACGATTCAAAAAGCTCCGATCTTTAGAATTACACAACTAAATTGATACCTTCCTTATCGGTATTGGGTGTCCGGCTCATTTCTCAGTGTTCGGGACAGGTTTTATCTGACCTTTTCGGTTCCTCAGCCAATCGAGCCGTTCGCTAATTTTCTGCTCGAACCCTCGATCGGTTGGTTCATAGAACGTGCTGCCTGCAAGGGGTTCGGGCAAGCACGTCATATCGGTCACAGCATCCTTCTCGAGATGTGCGTACCGGTAGCCTTTTGCGTATCCCATATCTTTCATCAAAGGCGTGGGCGCATTTCTCAGATGAAGGGGTACGGGCGGGGCGGCGGTTGTCTCGATAACTGCATTCACGTTGTTCAATGCCCGGTACGCCGCATCTGATTTAGGAGCCAGCGCCAGATATATAGTGAGTTGCGCAAGCGCTTGATCTCCTTCCGGGAGGCCCAAAAAGTGAACGGTTTGCATACAGGCAATCCCTTGCTCCACGGCCCGAGGATCAGCCAGTCCGATGTCTTCAATTGCCATTCTGATGAGCCGGCGGGCTAAATACAGCCGATCCTCTCCTGCGTTCATCATTCGTGCCAGCCAATACAAGGCTGCATCAACATCACTCGAACGCACGGATTTATGGAGAGCGGAAATTAGATTGTAATGCTCCTCGCCAGACTTGTCGTATAGCAGCACCTTGCGTTGCATCGCATCGGCAACGGCCTGCTGCGTAATCACTCCGTCCCGAGCGAGTGCTCCTGCAATCTCGAGCGTGTTTAAGGCGCCCCGAGCATCCCCGCTTGACGACACTGCAATCTCATCGAGCAAATTGTCCGAAATTTTTAGCTCCAGATGACCCAATCCCCGCGCCGGAATCTGGAGAGCGCGCTTCAGAATGGTTATCACCTCCGCGGTCTCGAGCGGGCGAAGCGAATAAACCTTGGTCCGGGAGAGCAGGGCCGAAATCACCTCAAACGAAGGATTTTCCGTCGTGGCCCCGATGAGGACTACGTCGCCCCGCTCGACATACGGCAGAAAGGCATCTTGCTGCGCTTTGTTAAAGCGATGAATTTCGTCGATGAACAGGACTGTTTTACGGCCGAGCCGGCGTGCTCGCTGGGCATCCGCCATCACCGCCTTAATCTCTTTGATCCCACTCAGCACGGCGCTGAACGGTACGAAGTCAGCCCGGCTCTTTCGTGCGATCAGCGCGGCCAGAGTCGTTTTCCCCGAACCGGGAGGCCCCCAGAGAATGAGGGAACTCAGCTGGCCCGTTTCTAGCTGGCTACGAAGCGGCTTGCCGGGGCCCAAGATGTGTTCCTGTCCGAGATATTCTTCGAGCGTGCGCGGGCGCATTCGGTCTGCGAGCGGCCGGCCTGCTAAATCGTCATCGTTCGGGGAGGACGGCGGGCTGCTATCAAACAGGCTCATGTCATGGCTCCCTGTCACGGGCTCTCTGGCGCGCAGCTTCATATAAGGCAATCGAACACGCCACTGCCGCGTTCAAAGAATCCACTCGCCAGGTCCGAATGGAAGCTTGCCGCGCGGCTCTGCGCAATTCTTCCGAAACCCCGGATCCTTCATTACCGGCAATAATCGCGAAGTCTTCCCGGAGATTTACTTCAGAAATGGTGTTGGTCCCCTGAGCGCCGAGAGCGAACAGCGCTATCTTCAAACGGCCGAGGCGCTCGAGCATTTCTCCTGGGCCGACCTCCTCCAGAAAGGGCATCCGAAAGACGGACCCTGCCGTCGCGCGCATCGTCTTCGGGTTTGATATGCGCGCCGACCCATTCAACATCACCACGCCGCTCGCTCCGAATGCCTCCGCCGAGCGGATGACAGTTCCGGCATTCCCCGGATCCTGCACCCTATCCAGTACTACGATGAGGCGGGGTGGCCGGCAGATCTCTTCCCATGTCCACCTTCGCGGACGTGCCAGGGCGAGGACATCCTGCGGCGATTCCGTGCTCGCGATCGAGCGGAAGACGGCGGACGGAAGCTGAACAATTTCCGCTGCGGTTTGCCTGAACAAGCCGTCGTGGCGCTCCAAACCCTCAGCTGTTGTGAAGACCTGCTCCACGCCCCACGAACTGCCGTACGTCTCTTGTAACAGGTGAGGCCCTTCAATCACAACGAGGCCATCCTCGGTGGGCCGACCGGTCGTTGCAGCCTTTCGAACCGCTTGTAACCGGGGATTCTTAGTGCTGGTGAGCTGGGTGGTAGTCCGAGCCTGCCAATTCGGCATAGACTGAAAAATTCAAATAACTCCAAATGCGAGCGCCCACATCTTTACAATGAAGCGCGCCCTTGTAGGCCTGCTCGCCTTGGTCGTCCTGCTGTCGATCCTGTTCTTAGGCTACCTGTTTCGTATAGCCCGCAAGATCGAACGGCAGTCGACCATCGACGAGGCACAGGCAGCGGATGTCATTATTGTTCTGGGGGCGGCGGAGTACCGGGGTAAACCCTCGCCTATCTTGCAGGCGCGTCTCAACCACGCGCTCGTCCTTTATCTTAAGGGCCTCGCTCCCTACATTCTTACGACCGGCGGGGCCGGCGGCGATCCGAATTTTACGGAGGGCGAAGTCGGCCGTGCTTACCTGACTGAACACGGTGTACGGCCAGAAGCAATCATCGTGGATCCGGAAGGGGCGACAACCGCCCAGAGCCTGGATGCAGCGGCTGAAACGATGCGCAGGATGAATCTTCATTCGTGCATTGTTGTGAGCGATGGCTACCATATCTTTCGGGTCAAGCGCCTGCTCGAATCTCAGGGCATCACGGTATATGGTTCGCCGCGCCCATCGACCGGATACGTCAATCCGAGCCAGATTCGGTGGCTTTATTTTCGTCAAGCGCTCGGGTATGCCCTTTGGCGTATAGGCATTAACATTTAAGCAGCCGTTTTCGCAAATACGATCACGAATTTTTGGATCGTGTGGGGCGGTTTCCCTGAGGGCTGCTCAGATCGATTCGGCAGGGCTTGCCAGTAAGCGCGTTATGCGGAGGGGTCGGGTGATGCCGGAGCAACGCTGTCTCTTTATTCCGAATCCGTGGGTACCAGGTCACCCGCTTTCCCGCTGCCGAAAATCCAGGGCAGAATTGAAGGATGGCGGAGGAACGCCAATTGCGCTTTGAGCTGCTTCGAGGTCTGATCAACGAAATTTTAGTGCTCGGTCTTAACCGGCGGATCGGCCTCGCGATGATGCTCGCGTTCGCGTCTGCACGCTCTGTTGCAGCGCAGCAAACAGCCACATCCGGGACGTTCGTGCTGCATAAGTTTGCCCAAGCGATCGGTAATGAAACCTACTCGATCGAAGCAAAGGGCGACACGTATCTCCTAAGTTCACACTTCCTGTTTACAGATCGTGGCACGAAGGTGCCACTGGAGACCAGGTTTATTGCGGAGATCCGAGATATGGCACCTCGTTCCTACTCCGCAAAAGGGAAAGCATCGCGCGTTTCCGACATGGATGACACGTTGATGGTAGACGGCAACGATGTCTCCATCACCAGGAACGGCAAAAAGCAGACGCAGACGGCAGCCGGCCCGTGGTTCATTACCGATGGCTATTCCCCTGTCGCGATGCAGGAACAGATGATGCGTTGGTGGCTCGCGCACGGGAAACCGGTAGCATTCAACGTATATCCATCGAGGACAGAAGTCCGCATCGAACCGGCCGAAACCCTGAACATCGGCGGATTGCCGGCCCATGGCTACACGGTGGGCGGCCTTATCTGGGGCCAGGAGTCGCTGTGGATCGACGATGCACAGAATCTCATCGCGCTCGTGAGCACCGATGCGGAATTCGATCATTTTGAAGCTGTGCGCCAGCCGCATGAGGCCAATCTGGGTATGTTTATCGCTGCCGCCGTCAAGGCAGATCTTGCGGCTTTGACAAAGCTGACCGCGACGGCGCAGGTGGCGCCCGCGCGCAAGCTTGCGATTATGGGCGCGACGCTCGAGGATTCGACCGGCGCACCTCCCGTGAAAGACGGGGTCATCGTCATCGAGAATGGCGTCATCACGGCAGTAGGGCCACGCAATCAGGTCCGTCCCCCCAAAGACGCGACCTTTCTCGATGCGTCAGGCAAATACGCCGTTCCGGGTCTCTGGGACATGCATGCCCATTACGAACAGGTGGAGTGGGGGCCGATCTACTTGGCAGCGGGCGTCACCAGCGTTCGCGATGTAGGGAATGAATTCGACTTCATTCGAACTGTGCATGAGGAACTAGATCGAAAAGAAAATCCGGCCATTGGGCCGCACCTGGAGTTTGCCGGGATAATCGACGGCACCGGGCCAAAGTCTCTCGGTGCCGTGATTGCAGACACACCCGAGCAGGCGTCGTTATGGGTTGAAAAGTACAAGACTGCCGGGGCGCGGCAGATCAAGCTTTACGGCTCCCTGAAGGCGGAAGTCGTGAAAGCGATCGCTGCGGATGCGCACGCACGAGGCTTGACTGTAACAGGTCACATTCCTGAGGGAATGACTGCGATTGAAGGAGTCCACGACGGAATGGATCAGATCAATCATATTGCTTACGAATTCCCTTATTTCATGCATCCAGTATTGGGAGCAGACGGAAAACCTGATCGCAGCAAGCCTCCGGTACTCGAGCTGGATGGAGCGCGTGCGAAAGATCTGATTTCCACGCTGCAAGTCCATCGTACGATCCTTGACCCGACCCTTGCGCTCTTTGAAATGAATCTGCACACAAACCCGCTCAATCAATTGGAGCCCGGAGTGGATCACGTGGCGCCACAATTGCGAGAAGCGCTTGATACTCCGCCTGCAGCGGCGGACAAGGCGGCAGAGGCGAACGGATGGTCGCAAGCACGACAGGCGATACTCCGTGCGCTCCACGTCGCGGGAATTCCAATCGTAGCGGGAACCGATCAAGCAATTCCCGGATACTCGCTGCATCGCGAGCTGGAGCTGTATGTAGAAGCAGGTTTCACGCCACTTGAGGCACTCCAGGCGGCGACCATTGTGGCTGCTCGCGCTGTCGGTGTCGAGAAGGAATCAGGCTCACTGGAGATCGGCAAGCGCGGCGACGTGCTACTGCTTGATGCGGATCCACTCGTTGACATTCACAACACCCGTGCAATATGGCGAACGATTGCGGCAGGAGCAGTCTATGATCCTGCGCCACTCTGGCGAAGCGTCGGGTTTTCTCCGTAGGGAAGTCCCGCGGTCATTGATTGATCGGTCGAGCAGTACCGCAGGCTCCGCTGCATCCGCGAACCCCTCGCCCGTAGTGTTTGAATGTAGGTCAAGAGGGGAGGAGCGCCTGGTGTACAAAAAGCTGAACTCAACTGAGTTGTTGATTCAAAGAACAACCAGGGAGGCTTCTAAAGCAAATATGTATTACATGGGGGCTAATATTGCTGCGGGTGAAACTGGAAAATGATGGTGTACTCGCTTCCTACTGCTTGGCCGTGTAGCGTTGCCGGCTGGAATTGCCACTGCATCGCAGCCTGGAGGGCTGCTCCCAGTAGCGCCTGGCTCACTTTTTCCGGGCTCGCTCTCGGTCGCGCCGCAATCACATGTCCCCGCTCATCGATACTCACTTGAATCTGCACCTGGACGTCTTTGTAGAGGATGACACCGGCGGGGGAGGCCGGCGGCGCCACCTGCCTGAGCGGACGGGGCGGTGAGGGCGGCGGAGTTATCACTGCCGGGGGCTTTAACGGTGAAAGACCGGGCAGTTCTGGCATATACTTCGGACTCAGTTGTGCGGCGGAAACCAATTCCGATCGGGGCACGACCGGGGGAGGAGGAAACGCGTCCTGTAGCCGAGAAACCGCGGCGGGTGCATGAGCAAGCGTATCCGGCACACGAAAGCCCGTTACCCTCGTATGAGGACTCGCCATGCTTGCGGAGACACCTGCGCCGTGCGGCGCACGCAACGGCCGCAGTGTATGCGACAAGTTTTCACGGGACAAATTTGCGGGCACTGGGCCACCGGCCGCCTTCGCCGCGGTTCCGTCGAGCGAGCGAAGGATCGCAGCTGTCTTTTTACCGTTCATGCCGCGCAATTTCAACCGGAAGGTCAAGTCTGTTGAATTTGGCTTGTAACTGACAGCGCCTTCCCTAATCTGTTCCGCATCAAGCTGAATCTGCTGATGCCGCCCGCCGTCTTCAATCTCCAGGACGCCTGCGATAGCACCGTTGACCGCCGGATTGCGCCGGTCCCAACCGACCCGTAGTCGGCTCCCTTGTTCGGTCAGTTCCAGATTAAGCGCGGCGCCAGCCAACTCCGTCTTTGAAGCAAGCGGTCGGGAAGCTGGAGCCAGCGGATGTACCCGAATCAGGTAGACGAGGGTACCTCCGCAAATTCCTGCAAAGATGGCTAGCACCACAGAGAACGTCCATTGGCGCCGCCTGAGAGCACGCTTTCTTTCAACAGCCGGTAGCGGTAGCTGTTTCGGCGGCGGCTCCGGGTAGGCAGTCGCTTCCGGGCGGCGGAACACCGTTGCACTTCCTTGCGGTTGACCTCGATCGCCACTTCTCTCCGAAACGCCGGGCTCACAGACTTCTTGGTAAGAGCTTTCGTCAATCGGTGCTGCCCTCACGGTCAGATCTACAGGAACGCTAGCAGGCACCTCGCACGTGACGCGCTGTGCGGTGCAACAAGAATTGTCGCGGGACAGCACCCTGTCGCCAGACTTGGTGTAGAGGCCCGCTGTGAACCCGCCCTCCCTCTCGGGCGTGACCAGCAGCGCGATGTCAGAGAGGCGCCGAAAGTGACGGTTATGGAAATCTATCTCGTCGGGAAGAAGGTTAATTCGCTGCTGAACAGCGCACCAGCCAACCAGATCAAGCGACGCAAGGTAAGGATCGGATCTGGCGGTCGCCCAAAATTTGTTGAAACTATCCCCCGAAAGGGGATTACTCAAACGGGCCGGGAAGACTTTCGCAGCGCGCACCGTTACGATAGCATCCAGCGTCGTTCCGAACAGCAATCCCGGGCAAGCGAGCTGGTGTTCCGCGTTTCGCCGATCGGGCAAGCGCCCACCGAAGCAGAAACCATTGACAAATTCTGGAGAAAGCCTGACGGCGAGCGGAGCTCTTCTCAGCACCGGTGGCCCGGGTAGGCTTTTGATCATCGACACTCATGCTCCAACAATCACTCGAGCTGGCATTTGCGGGGTTCACAGCTTCAGGTTTCTTTGGCGCTAACCTTCGCAGCGAGTCGTGTATTCGGCTCATTCCCCTATGCCTTGCTGTAGCGGACAACTTTTCCGGCCATGAAAGTCAAGCGAACCACTGTTGCGGTCGCCCAGCCTGCCCACATTTGTTGCCGGAGGTATCGCAGTCACCGTGAGACTTAGGCGTAATGGTACTACATTGAGCTGCGATATTGCGAGGCCAGATACTGCTCAGGACGGTATAGGCGAGGCATGACAACGCAGACCGTTTATGCTACGGCGTTCAGTCACGGCACGCTGGCGAGGAATGCGTTACCGAATTTGTGAAAGGCCGTATTAACTCGCCGTCTCCTCCTCGAACACGATTCCTTTCCTCTCTCTTCCTAACGCCGCGGCTACGGCCGTAACTGCGAATACCGAGGCAGCCGTCACCGCCATCGCGGTGGCATAGCTCATGTGTTCCGCGAAAACGGCCTCCATCATTCCTACCGAACCGGCTAGCAGCACGCCGCATTGATATGCGAAACCTGGCAGAAATCCTCGAATGTGGTTCGGCGACAGTTCACTGAGGTGCGCGGGAATCACACCCCACGCCCCCTGGACGAAAAACTGCACGAAGAAAGCGCCAGACACTAGCAGCCCGAGCTGCGGCGCATAGGCCCACAGCGGAATGAGCAGAATTGCCGTGATTAACGAGCACACAATCGCGCGCCTCCTCCCGATTCGATCAGAAACAAGGCCGATCACCACGCCGCCGGCAATGGCGCCGCACATCGAAAGCATCGAGATAACGGATCGCTCTGTCGAGCCGAAGCGCCAGAAACGTTGCAGAAATGTGGGATACATGTCCTGTGTTCCATGTGAGGCGAGATTCATGCCTGTCATGAGCGCCACGAGGTAGAGAAACAGAGGCCAATGCCGGCGGATGCCCCGGCCCAGGTGCGCCCAGCTTTCCGATCGCGATTTCTGCCACACCTCCGATTCCTTCACGCGAAAACGCACGAACAAGGCAAGTAATGCCGGCAAGCCCCCGAGCAGGAATAGCGGACGCCATCCCCAACGCGGAAACAGGAACAGATAGCAAAGTGCAGCCAGCAGATTGCCGAGGGCGTAGCCTTGTTGCAGGAATCCGGAAAGCAAGCCGCGCCATTTGGGAGGGACCTTCTCCATCGCTAAGGAAGAGCCAACCCCCCATTCGCCACCCATTCCGACCCCGAACAGGCTTCTTAGTACAAGGAACGTCAAAAAGTTGGGAGCGAAACCCGTGGCGACTTCGATCACGGAATAAAAGACCAGGTCTATCATCAGCGGAAGGCGCCGGCCGTAACGGTCCGCCATAAGGCCGAAGATGAATGCTCCGACTGGACGAAACGCTAATGTGAGCGCGATGGAAAACGCGACTGCCTTATCGGATACGCCGAATTCTTTTCCGATCGCCGTCAGGCAAAAGGCCACCAGAAAGAAATCGAATGCGTCGAGCGTCCAGCCGAGAAAGCTGGCCGTTAGCGCGCTCCAGTGGTCCCCGGAAGAGATCCGCGTTACCGGCTGAGTGGTTGCCATTTAACCGGCTACGATGTGCGGATTCCACTGGCTGCTGCGTTCGGTTCCCACAATGTTTCTTCCTGGTCTGATATGCGATTCACCCATCTGCTCCAGACAAACAGCGCATCACTGAGGCGATTCAGGTATTTGACGATTTCACTCGGAAGATTTTGCTCGCGGGCCAAATGCACCGCTAGCCGTTCGGCTCGGCGGCAAACAGTCCGGCAGACGTGCAGTTGCGCCTCCAGCGCGCTGCCGCCCGGCAAAACGAAGGACCGGAGTGGCTGAAGCTCTTCATTCGCCGCATCGATCTCGGTTTCCAGTTGCCTGATTTCAACCGGCGTGATCCGCGGTTGCTTTGGATGGACATCTTCCGGCAGTGTCGCCAGAATGGACCCTAAATTGAACAATTCATGCTGCACTCGTTTTAGAATGCCGCCGAATTGACTCAGCCGTTCCACACGTTTGGCCTGCTCTTGGGCAATTACACGCGCAACGCCCATTTGCGCGTTCAACTCATCGACAGTTCCGTAGCACTCGATTCGAAGATCGTCCTTCAGGATGCGTTGGCCTCCCGCGAGATGCGTCTCTCCGGCATCCCCCGTACGAGTGTAAATTCGGTTCAGTGCCAGTCGAGGTTCGTTAAATGTAGGTTCGCTCACGTCGATTGTCCTTATTTAATTTAGACCCCCGTTCTATAATCTGGACAGTGTAAGTATGGATCTTCCGATTCGTGTACTCGTCGCCAAACCCGGCCTCGATGGACACGACCGCGGCGCGAAGGTGATCGCAAGAGCTCTGCGCGACGCTGGCATGGAAGTAATTTACACGGGTCTCCGGCAGACGCCGGAAATGATTGTTAACGCGGCTCTTCAGGAAGATGTCCAAGTGATTGGACTTTCTATCCTTTCAGGCGCGCACAACGCGATTGTGCCGCGAGTGATGGACTTGCTTCGCGAGAAGGAAATGACGGATGTGCTGGTCATCGTCGGCGGAATTATCCCCGACGAAGATGCCGCCGAACTAAAGAAGCTCGGGGTGGCGGAAGTCTTCCAGCCCGGGGCGTCTCTCGAGAAGATCATCCAATTCATTCGCGAATCAGTCAAACAACCTGCCTGAGCGAAAGCTCGGCAAAATGTCATGTCTAGGCTACACCGTTCCATTCGTGAATGGCACACTGGACAGAAAAGGAATTTGATGCAAGACAGATTGAACATCGCCGTCTTCGTGGACTACGACAATATCGAAATTGGCGTGAAGTCGACGCTGCGGCGTGAATTCGACGTATTCCTCGCTCTCAGCGCACTGAAAGAGCGAGGCGATATCGTCGCAAAGTTCGCCTATGCGAACTGGGGACGCCAGGAAGGCGCGACGCGCCAGATGGCCGAAAATGCGGTCCAGATGGTTCAGCGGATACCGTCACCCCGCGGCGACAAAAATGGGGCGGATATTAATCTTGCTCTCGACGCGCTCGAGATGGCGTTCACTCACGCGCACGTGAACGCTTTCGCGATTGTGAGCGGCGACAGCGATTTTATTCCATTGGTGAACAAGCTCAAAGAGTACGGCAAAACGGTGTTTGTGGTTGGTGGCAAAGCGTTCACCAGCACGATTCTGCAGCAGAACTGCCACGAGTTCGTCAGCTACGAATCTCTTCTTGAAGATGGCGGCGGGACCATTGTCCCCACGCCGATGCCCGAGCGGCGCGAGCGCCCAGATCGAAAAGAGAGGAAAGAGCGCGGCCCGCGGCCGGCTCCCCTTGATCTGGCGCAAGCGATGCCTTTGGTGGAACGAGCGCTTCAGGTTCTCGAGCGACGTGCTGTGCAACCGCAGCTCGGGCTTCTCAAAAGCACCATGCTTCAGCTCGACCCGGCTTTCAGTGAACGAGCGTACGGCGCCGGCAGCTTTTCAGATTTTGTCGAAAAGCTGAAAAAGGCGGAATTTATAAATGTCAGTGGTTCCGGCGGACGTTACATCATCGAACGCCGTGGAGGTCACGGACCGGAGAAAGTTGCTGCCCGGCCGGAAGAGGCCCTGCCCGCGTTACGTGATGTACTCGAAACGCACCGCATGGAGCTCGAGGAAGGCGCCACCGCTGAGGAACTGGAGCAGTGGATGCAGGCCGAGCACCCTGATTTTAATCTCAATAAGCTTGGGTTCCAGCAGTTTTCCGAATTCCTGAACTACGCGCAGGACAAGACTGTGGTGAGGATGCACCCAGACGAGGAGCGGGGGCTCATCGTACATCTCGGCGCTGAATTCTATCCCCCGGCTCTGCCGGAAACCACGGTGGAGCCGGTTCCAGAAGAGGAAGAATACGAGCCTCAACCGATCGTAGAAGGACAGCCGACCATATTCGAGCCGAATCCGCCGCCGCCGAAGCCGAAGAAGGCGCCTGTACGGAAACGGGCGGCTGTAGCGGGAAGTGGAACTCGTCGCCCAAGGAAACGAAAACCGGAGTAATCCGCGTTTCCACGATTTACAGGCGGCGAATCTCCATCACGGTGATATCGTCCGCCTGTTCGCCCGTCCCGAGCGCGAGAGATGCCAGTGTCATTGCCAGGCCTTTATCGCACGTTCGGCTCAGCCGCTGTATGCGGTCGATGGGCCAGTCGCTGGACTCATCTGCTATTTCCGCTTCGGAGAAGCCGTCTGTAAACAACACAAGACGGTCTCCGGTGTTGAGACGAACGCTCTCCTCCTGAAACTCTGAACCCTTGAACGCACCTAGCACAGTCGCGGTTGGCGGCAATGATTCCGGCCGTCCCTCGGGTCGAATCAGTACCGGAGGTGGATGCCCGCAATTCACATACTGGATGGTCTCTTTTTCGGGTTCATACAGACCAAAGAATACAGTCGCAAAGAATTCAGGGTGAGTAGAATCGAAGAAGAGTTGATTGACCCTCCGCATCAACTCCGCCGGACGGCGCGCCAGATCAGTGCGCGCGCGCAGGGTTGCTTGCAAATTTGCCACCAGCAGCGCCGACCCGATCCCTTTTCCGGAGACATCGCCCAGTACGAAGGCCATCGCACCTTCGTCGATCTCTATAAAGTCGTAGAGATCGCCGCCGATCTCCCCCCGGGGTATGGACGCGCACTCGCATTGCAAACCAAATGCTGAGAATTGAGGCTGCGGAAGCAGCTTTCGCTGGACTTTCTGAGCAATCGTAAGTTCCGCATCCAATCGTTCCCGGGGCTGCTTTTCGGCGTTCAAGTGCTTGGCGACCACCGACAGAAATTGCTTGTTATCCCATGGCTTAGGAACAAAATCGCACGCACCGCGCTGCATGGCGCGCACCGCCAGATCAATCGTGCTCCATCCCGTCATTGCGATGATTGGCAAGTCATGCCGGTGAGCGCGAAGGCCATCGAGAAGTCGGAGTCCCTCTTCGCCGGATGTTGTATCCCAGGTGAAATTCATATCCATCACGACGAGGTCGGGTTGAGTAGAGTAGCTGTGAGCGAGCGCCTCGCCTGGCGATTGCGCGATCTGCGCTGAATACCCCGCTCCCTTTAATAAGAGGCGGAGTGCTTCCGTGACGTCGGGCTGGTCGTCTACGACCAGTACAGTTTTATGAAGTTCAGACATCTTGGATCGGCGTACCTGAAGCCACAGTGAGAAACTGCAAGCGACATACCGCGTATCTACGATTTACCACAACTCGTGCTTTCATCGGCTTACGCGATTCGCTGAGATCGGCCGCTGTTCGTTTCCGGACATGAAGATCCCAATCGTCAAAATTGTGGTAGACTTCGTCTACCTGACATGGTCCTCGCCAGACACCCCGCGCTTCCCAAGGATAGCGGGATCCCTTGGCGCATGCCTGCGCGATTTCTTCTCTCAGCCGCAGGGATTTCCGCATTGTCTGCGATCGTTGTGTTCATGATGTTCCTAATTCAGGAGCAACATAGCTCAGCTAAAGCTGCGGCGCTGGCGGTACGTTCTCCGACCAAAACTGCTCATCCCGTTAAGGCCCCTCCGCCGGTCGAGGCGCCCCGGCCACCTGTAAAGACTGCTCCCACCGCTGCTGTGCCTCGGACCGGCATGGAAGATTTCGACCTGAGCCGTTCGCGTCAGTGGAAGACAATCGGGACCTTGAAGCTCCGCGTGACCAGGATTGATCTCAGACACGGCTCTTGTGATCTCAGTATCTTTCAGCCGGGCCACCGTATTCTCAACTCGCATCTCTTCATCGGTAGCCGGCTGACAATTCCCGCCGATCTCGGGGCGCGTGCAACTCAGATCATGATCACGGGCGTTGGAAAAAATCGCGTGTCCGGATACGTTCTGGCGGGTACGGGCGAAAATCGCGAGTCCAGCCAGACTGAAGTTGCGAAACATCGCCAACGCGGCGCCTGACAGCCGCTCTCCTGAGATTCTGGAAGCAGCCCACCACCTCACGCCCATTGCTCATGAATGGTCTTCCGATCGGGACCGGGAGAATCGGCTATTCTGTTGAACACCCAGGAATCAGCAGCTATGGCCGAGACGCCCGCATCCACCGTACCCACTGCAATGGAAGGCCGAGGCGCATATAACCGCAACTCGCGTGTTCAGGCCGTTGCCTTATCTCCCGCAGTGGTGATGCTGGAACGGGCGGCCAGAGTGGTCGCATTGCCGGCAGAGTCACACTTGATTGTGATAGCCGATTATGGCTCTTCTCAAGGGCAGAACTCGCTGATTCCGCTGCAGAGGGCAATCAATGTGCTAAGGCAGAGGATCGGGCCCGATCGGCAGGTTTCCGTGGTTCACACCGACCTGCCCGAAAACGACTTTACGGCTCTTTTCCAGACATTGATCACGAGCCCTGAAAGTTATTTGCGAAGAGATGGCGCGGCGTTCGCCTCGGCAATTGGCAGGTCGTTTTATGAACAGATTTTGCCGACCGGCAGTGTGACCTTAGGCTGGAGCTCCTGGGCCGTGCAGTGGCTGAGCCGAACTCCGGGAAGGATTCCGGATCAAGTGCAGGTGGCTCTGAGTCAAGATGCGCGAGCTCGCGCTGCCTTTGTCCGGCAAGCCGCAGAGGACTGGGGGAAATTCCTCGTCATGCGAGAGCGCGAGCTATCTCCTGGGGGCAAGCTCGTCGTGTTAACGATGGCGCTCGACGACCACGGAGACTTCGGCTACCGTCCAGTACTGAACGCCATGTACTCCACGCTTTTAGAAATGGTTGATTGCGGATTTCTCCTCGCCGAAGAGCTACAACGGATGGCCATCCCAACGGTTGGGCGGAGTCGAGCGGATTTACTGGCACCTTTCGGAGCCAACGGCTGCTTCAACGAATTACGCGTTGAGGAAATCGAGATCTTCTTTGGCGAGGATCACATCTGGTTGGATTTCGAGCAGCACCGAAACCCGCTGGCATTCGCCGCTCAATGGGCGGCATTCGCGCGCGCTTCCGTGTTTCCGACGCTTGCCGGCAGTCTGGATGGTGGCCGGACTAGTCCGCGAGCAACTGATTTTATCGACCGTCTGGAAACCGGCACGACGGCGCGATTGGCAGCCGAGCCGCAGCGTATGCTGATTCCACTCGCAAGGCTGCTGATTGCCAAAGAGACGTAACGCATCGGGGCGAGACGAAGGAATTGGATACACCCGGGGCGGGAATTTCCCGGAGGCATCGTGCTGATCCTTGTCGGCTGAAAGGGAGAACGGAATATGAACTCTCAATTGACGAGAACAGTCCGCAGCAGCTTTGTTTTGATGTTGATCTGTTTGTCGCTTACGACCGCGGTGGCACACACGACGACCTCCCGAATCGTGAGCGCCGCAAACAGGTTTCTTTCAACGCTCGATCAGAAACAGCGCCGGACGGTGCTCTTTTCTTTTCACGACGAGGAGCAGCGCAGACGGTGGTCGAATCTTCCTGTCTCCTTCGTTCCTCGCGGCGGCATCAGCCTCAAAGAAATGAATCCCGCTCAGCGTTCCGCCGCCATGGCCCTGGTCGCGTCTGCGCTCAGTCCAATGGGCTTTGAGAAAGTTCAGCAAATTATGGAGGGCGACGAGGTCAACAAGAATACTGACCAGGGGCCACCCGGTAATCGGGGACCGCGCCCGGTTACCGGTGCCGGAGGCCCTCCGCCGTCCGGTGATGGAGGGCCGCCAGCTCCATCGGGTCGCGGAGGGGGCCGTCCGCCATTCGCTAATGGCCCGATATTCGGCAAAGATCTCTATTACATCTCCATACTGGGAACGCCCTCGGAAAAGAATCCGTGGATGTTGCAGTTTGGAGGGCACCATCTCGCGCTGAATATCACGATTGCCGGCGAACACGGCGTTCTTACACCAACGCTCACCGGCGCTCAGCCTGCGCTCTACACGATTAACGGGAAGACCGTGCGGCCTCTCGGCCGGGAGAGCGACAAAGCTCTTGCCTTGCTCAACGCGCTCGACGAGAACCAGCGGAAAAAGGCCATTCTGAGCTATCGATTGGCTGACCTGGTGCTGGGTCCAGGACAGGATGGCAAAACGATACAGCCGGAGGGTCTGAAAGCTTCTGACATGAACAAACGCCAGCGCGCGATGTTGCTCGACGTGATTTCGGAATGGGCGGGCATCATTCACGAGAGCGCGGCAGCAGCACGCATGGCTGAGCTCACGGCCGATCTTAATGAGACTTGGTTTGCCTGGAGCGGCCCAACGGCAGCTACTCCGGGCAGAAACATTACGGCATATTACCGACTTCAGGGTCCGAAGCTCGTCATCGAGTACGCGCCTCAGACGTTGGGCGGCGATCCATCTATGCATGTCCACACCATGTACCGCGATCCGACGAATGACTATGGAAGGGGCCTCACGGGGAAATGACCGCCAAACTTGCGGGCGCGGCTGCGATTTTTCTGTTGCTCGGAACTCATGTCTTCGCGCACAGGCTCGATGAGTATCTGCAGGCGACCATCATCTCGCTTGAAAAAGACCGTGTTCAGGCCTCCATGCGTCTGGTCCCGGGTGTTGCGGTGTTTCCCGTGATAATTCGAAGCATTGATACGAATGCGGACGGCATCATCTCAGAGACCGAGCGGCGGGCGTACGCCGAGCGGGTGCTTGGCGATCTTTCATTCAGCATTGACGGGAAACGTTTGAAGCCGCGCCTGATCTCCGTTGATTTCCCAACGACCGGCGAGATGAGAGAAGGACTCGGCGAGATTCAGATTGAGTTCAGCGCGGATTTGCCCTCTGGCGGCACCAATCGGAAACTCATTTTCGAAAATCATCACGAAAGCCGGATCGCAGCCTACCTTATGAATTGTTTGGTACCGCGAGACCGGAACATCCGAGTCGTCACACAAAATCGAAACGAGAATCAGTCGTTCTACCAATTGGATTACGTGCAGGCCGGCGGTCCTTCAGATCCGCTGTTTTTGGGCAAATGGTGGTCAGGCGTCCGGGTCTCGCTCGGCAATCTCGGCGGCTTTCCCAGTATGTTCCGCCTCGGCATGAGGCACATCGCTGAGGGTACTGATCATCTTCTGTTCTTATTGGCACTGCTTTTGCCGGCCCCGCTACTTGCTTTTGGTGGCCGCTGGGCCGGATTCGCTGGTGTACGCCATAGTCTGGCGCAGATTTTGAAAGTCGTGACTGCGTTTACTGTCGGGCATTCGATCACGCTTGCATTGGCCGCTTTCGGACTGGTCAGTGTACCGAGCCCTCCAATCGAAGTCTTGATCGCTCTTTCGATTCTTATCTCTGCTGCTCATGCGCTCCGGCCGCTCTTCCCAGGACGCGAGCCTGGCATAGCGGCTTTCTTCGGCCTTATTCATGGTTTGGCGTTTGCGGCGACCTTGGGACAATTAGGGCTGGGCCGGTGGGAGCGTGTCGCCAGCATCCTTGGATTCAACCTGGGTATAGAAACCATGCAGTTACTTGTGGTTGCGGCCACGATGCCGTCTCTCGTCTTGCTGAGTCGCACACGCGCCTATTCAGTTCTAAGGATCGGCGCTGCGCTCTTTGCCGGTTTTGCATCCTTGGGCTGGATTGCCGAACGACTGCTGGAGGTGCGTAACTCGGTGGACGTGATCGTGGATACCGTCGCCCATCATGCTGTCTGGATTGCTGGTAGTTTGTTCCTGATCAGTGTCGTTTGCTGGTCATTTCATAATGTTCTCGATAAAGAAAACGCCGACGGAATCACTGTCCTGAACTGAAGTGACAGAGTGGTTGTCTTTGGTAGCTTTTAGCTATGCGGCGTAAGCTGGCGCTCCTACTGCTGGCATATGTTGCTGTTGCCCAATCTCCCAAAGCCACCGGGCCCACGTTCAAGTTGGAGGCGGCAGATTTGTCGTCCCCTCCCGCGTTCGTGATCTACGGCGATATGCGCTTTACAAGGTGGCGATTTAGCCGGAACGCCAGTTCCGCCTGGGCGCGCCAGGCGCTAGTACAGAAAGTCGCTTCAGAGAAACCGGATGCCCTGTTCCTAGACGGAGATCTGCCGTTCCGGGGCGCCTACTTTGGCGATTACAAGGTGTTCGAAGAAGAAACGCGCGTGTGGAGGGAACGGCACCTTCGGCTTTATCCCATCTTGGGCAACCACGAATTCTACAACAGAGACTTATTCGTTAGCCGGGAACGGGGCCTTGCTAATTGGTGGAAAGAATTTCCGGCGCTGAAGGGGTTGCAATGGTACTCGGTTCAATTGGGCGAACAGATCTATGTTCTGTGCCTGGACTCGAATTTCGGAGCCCTTCGTGCAGGAGGACCTCAGCGAGTCTGGCTCGAGCAACAGCTATCGGGAGTGCTCAACTCGCTCGATTACGTTTTCATTTTGCTACACCACTCACGGGCTGGAGACTATCTGGAAGGTATCTCGAGGGGCTATGAAGACGATCTGGAGACTCATCTCGAGTACCTGGAGCAGCGGGCGCGCGCCCGCATGGTGGTGATTGCTGGGCACGACCACAATTATGCACGCATGGAAAGCAATGGAGTCCTCTACATCGTCTCCGGAGGAGGC
This sequence comes from uncultured Acidobacteriaceae bacterium, assembly GCA_963787585.1. GTDB lineage: Bacteria > Acidobacteriota > Terriglobia > Bryobacterales > Bryobacteraceae > Bog-105. Next base: position 30,367 of record CAWBDR010000030.1, on the reverse strand, counting down.
GGAGCGCACCCCGTTTTCTTCCGCCGCCAACCGGACGATAGCTTCAGGGGCAAAGACCTCTTGGCCGGCGGAAGGCGCCTTCCAAACTACAACTACCTTAAATTCGTGCTCGGGTTCGGCGGTCTGAAGAGTACGATGTATCGAATCTCAAATCCAGAAGCTGGCGAGGGTGAGGCTTCCTGGGACTCTCCGGATGCGTTTGTCGTCACCCCTCACAAGAAAATGCAATAGCTCCCTGCGGTACAAGATTGGCAGACTGACGCTGTGCTCTCGTCGAGCAGCGCAGAAAGATCCGTTCCACAGATTGTGGGTCTATTGCCTCCACGGACCCAGAGTCAACGCGATCCCCGTAGTGAAGCGGAGGCCCTGATTATAGTCGAAGCCTTCCAGATGGCTAAGCATCCAAGAGCGTTGGTAGCCCAGCGCCCCGACTCGCCAGGAGAGCGCGTCACTAATGCGACGGGACACACCAATGTTTGCCATCACAGTGATGCCGTTCGTATCCACTTCTGTGTGATAGGAAGCATAGTCCGGTGGCGGTTGGTGCTCTTTCTCTGCTTGCAAGGTTAGGGTTCGTCCTTTCTCGGGATCGGCTCTGACGTGGGTGATCTTCGTTCCACCCACCAAGAGTTCGGCGAACGGCGCCCATTGCTTTACCGGATAGCGCCAACGCCGCCCGAAGGTGTAACTCAATGCATCACCGGTAACGTGTGGGGGGAATCCATACAGTTCGCAACCCTCGATATCGAAGACCAACTCCATACGGGAAAGCTGAATGACGCCCTCGCCGGCACCACCAATGCAGGTGCTGCCCTTGGAGCCGAGATAGCGTTGTGCAATCGGTTGCGCCTGAAGCTCGAACGCCGTCTTCTCCGGCCAAGCCCGGGCGCGAAACGGCGGACCAGTCTCGCCGTTATTCCGTACATCGCGGGGGTCGGGTCTGTAAGCATAGACTCCGACACGCGTGTCTCGATGCCATGGCTTGCGAAAGCCGAGAATGTTCGCGTAGCTGCGCATGGGATTGAGCGTGCTACGCGCAACCGCCCTCACGTATGGATTTCGGACGCGCCGCTCGATGCGGTCAATCACGTAACGATCTATCGCATCCTCACCAACCATCCACCCGAACCCCAGCGTTTGGGTGCCGATGAGATCGACGAGTCCGGGTGCGCTATGTTTCTCGACAAAGCCGATTCCCGGCTCGCCCGCGGGAGTCGCGGACCATATGGTGCTATAGACGCTCGAAAAAGCAAGCGAGCGCATGCAGCTAGTCCAGTAGCGTTGTGACTTTCCGAACTCCACGTCGCGATACTTCGGGTCATTCTGGCGCTCGATAAAACCCGGGAAGGCGCCTTCCATGCTATGGACAACATAGCTCGTAAAAAAGCCGTCGCTGTCGTTAAAGCCATGTAGATTCTGTATCGAATCAGCATAGTTTTTCCAAAATGGCCCGTCAATGGCATTGCGGGTATCTTGTTGCGTCGTAACACGCTCGATATTCGCCAGGGAGAGGGCGAAAAAGGATTGGGCGATGGCCTGTTTCCACCGAAAGGTGTCTTCGCCGGAAGCCAAACCGGAATTGTCGTCGCAAAATACCGGTCGAACCACAAGCAGCGCAGCGACAAGCGGCAAGCCTCGGCGGAAGAGTGCTGCTAGCCTGTACCTGAACCTGCCGAACATTTCCGTTCGCCGTCGCGCCAGAGCCACCTCGATGTGCATGTTCTGTCCTGCGTTCTTGGCGGTCTATTGGCAGATTCCCACCCTAGCTAATAAGTTTCCCAGATCATCTCCGGTTTCGTCTCGTAGCCCGGCTCTGACGCGGTTCTCGAGACGGATAAAATACCCCAGCTATTCTCAAGAGACCCCCGGACGTTTGTGATAAGCCCCGTCGAGGTGCGGACAGGATGAATCGAAGACAATTCCTTTATGCAGGTTCAGTCGCCTCGTTCGGTAAACCTTCCAAGGGCGCCGACGGACCCCGCCCTCCGGCAAACGCGAGCCTGCCAGCTTTGCTCAGCAAAGCGGAGGGTCTGAAACCGCAACTCCGAAGTACGACCAAACATCCCCTTGCGGTCATCAGGCCGATTTCGGACCCGTCAACGTTTCTGCAATGGCGCACCGAGCACGTCTCCGAAGCCAGTGCCCTGTACGACCGCGTGATGCGCCGCGGTGACTCCGCTATTTTCGACTTCGGCGAACATCTGACCGGATACCTCATCTTTTCTCTATCCGGTGAAGGACGCGGCGTGGATGCGCCTGCGCGGCTTAAACTCACTTTCGGCGAAGTGCCCGCCGAAATTGCAGAGCCTTTCGATCCATACAGAGGCATGCTCAGCCGCGCATGGCTTCAGGACGAGGTGATCAATATCGATGTGCTCCCCGCTACGATCCGTATGCCCCGCCGGTACGCCTTCCGGTACTTGAAAATTGAGGTGATCGATACATCGCCCAATTACGGTCTCCGGTTTAGCGCGATCCAGGCCGATGCGGTATCCTCCGCGGTCGCCAACCCTGCATCTCTACCGTCCAATGTCCCCGAACTGCTGCGGCAGATCGACCGCGTCAGCATCGCCACTCTTCGCGACTGCATGCAGACGGTGTTTGAGGACGGTCCGAAACGGGATCGCCGTTTGTGGATCGGCGATATGCGGCTCCAGGCCCTTACGAACTACGCGACATTCCGTAATTTCGATCTCGTCAAGCGGTGTCTTTACTTGTTTGCCGCGTTTCCGCGCGAGGACGGGCTCCTCCCAGCCTGCGTGTTTGAAAACCCAAAACCAACCCGCGGTCACGAGTACATCATCGACTACGCCGCTCTTTATGCCGCAGCGGTTGTAGATTACGCACAGGCTTCGAACGATTGGGCGACGGCAGAAGATCTCTGGCCGGCAGTCCGGCGTCAAATGGAGATCCTGAGTGCCCACGTCCGCCCCGACGGCATCTTCTCCGCACCCCCAAGTTCCTGGGTGTTCATCGATTGGAACCAATCACTCGACCGCACTGCAGCCATGCATGGCGTCTTCGTTTACTCGCTTCGTTATGCTCTCAAACTGGCCCGCAAAGTCGGCGCGCAAACTGAGGTTTCGGATTACAGCCGCCGCATTCAGATACTGACCCATGCCGGACACTCTGCTTTCTACGATTCGGCCCAGCGCGTCTTCATCAGCGGCCCAAAGCGACAGGTCTCGTTCGCTTCACAGGCATGGCTGATACTGTCCGGCATCGCAACCCGGAAGGAAGCAGTCGGCGCGCTGCAGCAAATAAGCACAGCGAACGAAGTCGTTAAGCCGGGCGGCCCCTATCTTTACCACTATGTCGTCGACGCGATGCTGCACTGCGGCATGAAGGAGGAAGCGCGTTCCCTCATCGAGTTCTATTGGGGCGGAATGGTCAAAGCCGGCGCGGATACATTCTGGGAAGTCTATGATCCTGCTAATCCGCTTCTTTCGCCATACGGAAGCGTGCTCGTCAACAGCTACTGTCATGCGTGGAGTTGCACGCCTGCGTACCTTCTGCGTAGAGGAGATCTCATTTGAAGCGGAAAGTGGAGTTGTTACGCTGATGCAATGCGTCCCCAACCTCTCGTCGCCGTAACGGATGTGGAAGCAAGCAGCCGCTGGTACCAGCGTCTGCTGGGTTGCCAAAGCGGTCATGGGGGCTCTGAGTATGAGCAACTACTCTGGAAGGGACAAATTGCGCTTCAGTTGCATAGCTTCGAAGTGGAGCACCATCACGGGCCCATCGCCGACCGTAATGACAAGCCATACGGAAACGGTGTGTTGCTGTGGTTCGAAGTAGAGGACTTTGATGCGGTCATGCAGCGCTCCACGGAGATGGGCGCGGAGATTATTATTCCCAAGCATCGAAATCCTCCTGATGGCGGCGGTGGCCCAAATCACTGGGAGTGCTGGATGCGCGATCCTGACGGCTACATCGTAGTGGTTGCCAGCCCCTACGGGACAGCGGATGGAACATGGCGTCCCGGCCAATAATAAAGCACGGCCGCGACCTGAATGGCATTGCGGCGGTGGGGCTAAGCTGTGGGCTGATCTGATTAACCGAATTGGGAGCTGACGACAATCGCAAACAGGGGCGAGCTTGAACAACAGTGGATCCAACTGGCGCCGGCTTGGATCAAGGAGGCTCGACACGGACGCAACGCCACGCGCACGGGTCTCCTGGATAAGCCCATGATGGATGCCTGCCGAAACGTTCGTGGGCTCAGGATACTCGACAGCGGGTGTGGCGAAGGGCGATTCTGCCGGATCCTTATCGAACAAGGAGCGGAGCAGGTTGTCGGCGTTGATCTATGCGAGCCGATGGTTACGGCCGCCAAAGAGCTCGCAAGCGGAAAAGACGAGTATTACGCCGGTGACGTGCAGGACCTGAGTTTTCTCAATGGCCGTAGCTTCGATCTTGCCGTCTCGTACCTGAACCAATGCGATCTGCCCAATTTCAAGGCGAACAATCGGGCGGTCTTTCAACTGCTGAGGCCGGGAGGACGATTCGTAATTGCCAACCTGCATCCGATGCGCTCTGCCACAGGCGCCTGGCGCAAAACAGAGGATGGCAAGAAAGAGCACGTGATTCTGGATTACTACTTCGAGGAAGGCGAGCGCAGTTGGAACATCATGGGGACTGATGTTACGAATTTCCACCGCACGCTCTCGAGCCATATCCACGGCTATCGGAAATCAGGCTTTGAGATCGATGATGTGATTGAACCCACAGTCAATCCGGAAGACCTGGACGATTACCCGGAACTCGAAGATGAACTTCGGGTACCAAACTTCATCATCTTTGTGCTCCGAAAGCCTGGGAACCGATAGGCCGCTGTCCAAAGTGCCCGGATCAGAGCAAAGGCGGCTATGGTATTGCATGGCGGACGTTATGGGGGTGGTCGCTGGGCGAGCAGGTAAAGAGTCACTGGACGCGTCCCTTGCTCGACAACTTCAAAACCCGCTTTTTGCACGTGCGCGGTCCACCAGGCAGCACCTCGCGTGCCACCGTGCACCATGAGCGGACCAAAAACGAATTTGGCCCAACCATCATTCGTGATGACCATCAGGAGAAAATCTCCACCGGGCTTTAAGACGCGAGCTGCTTCGGCGAGCGACTCGTCGATCCCCGCCCGATTGAGGTGATCGATCGTATACGCGCTGACTATGGCATCGAAGGCGGCAGGCTCGAATGGGAGCTTGCGGACATCGGCAGTTTCGATGATGGCGCGCTGGTCCACGCCGGCGGCTTTCAGGTTTGCAAGCAGCTTCCCCTGCGGATTTGGGCTGGGACCAAAGTGCTGTTTGAATGATGCAGCGAAGAGATCCACTGCAACCAGAGTGGCTTGTGGCCTGGATGCCAGCACCATGATAGACGATCTGCCCGTGCCCGCTCCCATATCGAGTACTCGCCCGGCACCGGAATGGAGGAAGTTCTGGGTCGGCAAGTCGGGTACTCCGTTGATCTTGAAGACGAAACGTTGGGTGAGGAATGCGGCGCTTGACCAGAGGGCAAGAACACACAACAGCATCATTAGCCAGGCAGACCATCTGCGCGCAAATCCCACGACTAATAACAAGAGAACGCCGGCCATGATCGGCAGGTGGCCATAGCTGAGCCACCACGGGTAACCAAAGTCGATGTGGGCGTTTGTAGATACGGGCATCTGCCTCTATTCGGCTCTTAAAGCCGTAATGGGATCTGTGCGACCCAGGCGCCATGCGGGAAACAGGGCGGCTCCTACTCCAGCGAGCATTAGGATCAACGGCACGATGACGAAGATCCCAGGATCAGCAGGACTCGTGTCATAGAGCAAAGCCGAGAGGACTCGCGTCGCGGCGATTGATACTGCTAGCCCGATTGCAATCCCCGTGCCGGATAGTCGCAAACAATGCTGGAACATCAGAACGAGAAGGTCGCGGCGATTTGCTCCGAAAGCAATGCGTACTCCGAACTCCTGGGTCCGTTGCGCAGCATTGTAGGCGAGTAATCCGGCGATGCCCAGAGTAGCCAGGAGCAGAGCAGCGATTGCGAAAGAGGCCAGCAGCCAAGTTCGAAAGCGCTCCGCCGATAACGATTCCGCGAGGATTTGCTCGACAGTTTCTATTTTTTGGACTGGAAGACTGGGATCCACGCGGTTTACCTCCCGCCGGATTGCGCTTGCCAGCAGGCGCGGATCACCTGACGTTCTCACGATCACATACATCTGGTTAACCCAATCGCGCCAGGTCAAGAACAGAAGCGGCCTTGGAGAATTGCTGTTAAGCTGTGCCTTCACATCGGCCACAACGCCAATAACGGTTAACCACGGCTCGTCATTGTTCGGAATGTCGATGCCGAATCGGATCCGTCTGCCAATGGGATCGTCATGCGGCCAGACTCGCTTGGCTAACGACTCGGATATCACAGCAGTATGGGCTTTGCCGAGCTGGTCTTCCGGCCGCAGCAGCCGGCCGCGCAGCAGCGAAACACCGAGCGATTCGAGCGCGTTTCCACGGCAGAAGACTGTATCGACTCTCTCGGTCTCCTTGACGCGGCCTTCAATGGAAATGACCACGTTCGAAGTGGAGCCCGTCGGCAGATCCGATATTGCGCCGGTTTGGCGAACACCAGGAAGGGTACCCAGTTGCCAAAGCAGACGGTCGAAAAAGCCGGCAATCTGAGCAGGGGTCTTGTAAACGGCACCCGGTAACGTGATCTGAGAACTAGTCACGTGTTCCGGCCGAAAGCCCGGGTTCGCTTCGCTTGCCTTGGCCAAGCTTCGGGCGAGCAGTCCCGCGGTGGTAAGCAGGAGAAAGGCAAGAGCGAATTGGATCACCACGGCTGCGGACATGAGCAGCCGTTTCTGTTTGCCTGCCGTGGTGGTTCGCCCGTCGCCGCGAAGCTGATTGGCGAGAGTCGAGCGAAAGCTGCTGGCGAGCGGCCCAAGGCAGAATACGACAGGCGTTGCCAAGATGAGGGCTGCAAGGAAGGCCATCATGCGCCAGTTCAAGCCGATTTCGCTCAAACGGGGCAGATTATCGGGCGCAAGGCGGATGAGCAGCGGCAAAGTCCAAAACGCCAGGCAGAATCCGAGTGCGCCACCGGCAACTGAAAGAACCAAGCCCTCTGTTATCGTCTGGCGAGCAAGACGCCAGCGCGCCGCGCCGAGCGCAGTTCTGAGCGCGAACTCCCGCTTACGCCCCGCCATACGGCTGAACATGAGATTTGCGACATCAGCGCATCCAATTAAGAGCACCACGCCCACCGCCGCCAAGAGGAGCAGCAGGGGACGCTGTACATTGCCGGTAAACTCCTCTCGAAATGGAACGGTTTGCGATTCCAGCGAAAAATTCGGCATGTGACTGAGGGCCTGTTTTACCTTCGCCGGATAGCTTTCCATGATGCGTTCGAGTAACTCATGCACCTCGGCATTTGCCTGCTGAGTTGTCACGTTTGGCTTCAAACGGGCGATCATACTGTAGTCGAAGTTGTTTATATTCTGCTGCCGGTCCTCGTTGCTCCAGGAAACAGGCACAAACACGTCTGCCGGATCGCCATTAAATCGCGACCCGCGTATGGGAAACGAAAACGATCGCGGCATGATGCCGATCACGGTATACGGCGCGCGGTCGAGATGAATCGTACGGCCCAGGGCTCGCTCCGCTGTACCAAACGTGGTTTGAGCGAAGCCGTAGGTGAGAACGGCCAGCTGTTTTGAGTGCTCGTCTTCTTCCTGTGTAAATATTCGGCCTTGTCTGGGCGGGATTCCCAAAACCTGAAACAGCGAGGCGGTCACGCGCGCGCCGTACACGCGCCGTAGCTGCCCGGCTCCCGAAATCTCATAGGATTGAGTGCGATAGGTCCCGGTTGCGGCAAACGATCGGCTGTTGCCGGCAACAAACAGATAGTCAGGGCAAGAAAAAGGCATGACCGGAAATCCCAAGCCCGGAACACCTTCGGTAACCGCAACTAAGCGATCCTGATCGGGGAAAGAGAGTGGCCGGAAGAGGACCGTATCGACAATCGAGAAGATGGCGGTGTTGACCCCCATACAGAAACCCAAGGCCGCGATGACGGTGACAGAAAATATCGGCGCTTTGCGGAGTGTACGAATTGCAAATCGTACATCGCTAAGCGTATCTTCCAGCCATCGGACACCTCGCGCATCGCGACACTCCTCCTTGAGGCGTTCCGTGCCGTTCAGGCTCGACAGTGCAAGCCTTCTCGCCTCTTCGGGCGAGGCTCCGGCGGCGATTTCACGCTCGATTTCGCGGTCGAGATAATCGCGTAGTTCGTCTTCGAGATCGCTCTCGGCGCGCGAACGATGGAACAGCGCCTGAAAGCGAAGCCGGCATTTTTTAAACCACCGCATGCAGAGTTAACCCCTGGCGGGAAGGACGATGGCGGAGATAGCTCCGGACAAGCGCTTCCAATCAGCGGTCTGGGACTCTAACTGCTTCCGGCCTTCTTTGGTCAGAGAGTAGAACTTGACCCGGCGCCGCGTGTCACTTGTCAACCATTCAGCCGTAATCCAGCCTTCCTGTTCCAGCTTGTGCAATGCCGGGTACAAGGAACCGGGGCCGACCTGCAGAACGTCCTTCGACATTTGCTTTAGACGCTGGGAAAGGGCCCATCCGTGCATGGGCTCTAACGCCAGAATTCTCAGGATGAGCAAACCGAGCGTGCCTTGAACGAGGTCGTTCGGTTTCATCAGTGTTATCGATATCCGATAACAGATTAGCTCTTGTCGGCTGTTGACGCAAGGACGAATTCGACTAAGCGAAAATCGAGGCATAACCATGACCAGCTTGGCCGAGTTTGAAAAGTTGCTTCCCTCGTTATCGCCAGGTGAAAGAGCGCAGATTCTGAAATGGGTAGTTCGCGAACTGGGCGATGCCTTTCCTGGTATCGATTCCAATCCGGCAGTTTGTGGTGGCGAAGCCTGTATTGTCCGGACGCGGATTCCGGTCTGGCTTTTAGAGCAGGCAAGGCGTCTGGGGACCAGTGAACAGGAATTATTGGCGGTTTACCCTTCGCTGCGTGCTGAGGACCTGGTGAACGCTTGGGCGTACGCGCGCTCGCACGCTGCGGAAATTGAAGATGAAATTCGCGAAAACGAGACCACTTAGTGGCGCGCTTTTACTCAAACGAGAATATTGCGCTTCCAGTAGTCGTTGAGCTTCGACGACTAGGGCACGAGGTGCTCACTTCACGCGACGCCGGAAAGGCCAACTCTGCGGTACCGGATGAAGAGGTTCTAGCATTCGCCGTTGCCGAAGGACGGATTCTGTTGTCTCACAATCGTAAGCATTTCCTCCGGCTCGATCGCACCCGCGTTACGGATCATGCAGGGATGGTTCTGTGTACCTTTGATCCGGACTTCCGCAGACTAGCATTGCGCATCGATGCTGCGGTCGCGACTGTACATGAAATGCGGAATCAAGTAATCCGCGTGAATCGATCCGACTGATTTGTTCGCAGCAGCAACATTAACCATGACCACCTTGGGCAATTTGGATTACCCTGATACAGACTAGAATTTGCGTGACAATGGATCTAAGGCGATATGGATTGGTCGAAGTGCCCGATTGTTGAAATCAAGCCCGACGTGCAGGGGGGGCGTCCGGTGATCAAGGGAACGAGAATGCCTGCCGACGAGATCGTCGAAAACTGGGAGGATGGCCTGGACGAGTGCGAAATAGCGGCGAACTTCCAACTTCCGGTTGAGCAGGTAAAGGCGATTCTGTCCTACGCGGCAGCACACCAAGATGCTTCGGGTGTTGTTCGATAAGAACGTTCCGTAAGGTCACACAAAGAGAACTAGCCTCAGATCCGCGCGTACTTACCGTTTCGGGTGGCGCCGCATGGCCTTTTCGATTGCGTTCCAACGCTTCCTCGTTTCACGAGCGAGGTGGGGATCTGCCTGACGATTCAGAAATTCCAGCTCGCGCTGCAGTTTGTAATAGCTCTCGAGGCGGCCTTCGTCGAGATGGGCGGCGCGCACGGCGCAGCCAGGTTCGTGCCGGTGAGAACAGTTTCGGAAGCGGCATTGGGTGGCAAGCACTGCGACATCCTCAAAGGCTTGGTCAATGCGCTCGGGGTCGGCCCACAGCTGAAGTTCGCGGAGGCCGGGCAGATCCATCAGCAGCCAGCCTTCGGGCATTAGAACCAGTTCCCGGCGAGTAGTGGTGTGCCGGCCACGGTTGTCCGATTCGCGAACGGCCGTGGTGCGCTGCCGGTCCTCGTTGAGGAGCCGGTTCACGATGGTGGATTTTCCCGCGCCGGATGAGCCGATGAGCGCCGCCGTCTCGCCCCGCTGAAAAAATTCCGGGAGCGCTTCGAGGCCCCAGCCCTCGAGCGCGCTCGCTGCGATCACAGGGACACCGGGAGCTACGGTCCGAGTTTCTGAAATCGCAATCGCGGGGTCGGGGCAGAGGTCTGCCTTGTTTAAAACCACAACTGGGCGGGCGCGGCTCTCGTGCGCCAGCACGAGGTAGCGCTCGAGCCGGCGAGGATTGTAATCGGCGTCAAGTCCGGTGACGATGAACAGAACATCGATATTGGCCGCGAGAACTTGCTCCCGGACTTCTTTGCCGGGCTGCTTGCGAACCAATTCAGTACGTCTTGGCAGGACGTCGACGATGACCGAATCATCGCGCAATACAACCCAATCGCCTACGTACGGCCAAGTTTTCGAGTTATGGCGCAGGTTGCCACTGACGGTGGCTTCGGTTTCGCCGCGCTCGGTCCAAACTGTGAAGCGTTCGCGCGAGGCGAGCGCTATGCGGCCAACCCAATCAGTTGGGTATTGGCTCGCAAAATTAACATTCCAACCGAAAAGAGACAAGTCCATTTCTTGATCCTTTTCTTCTTACTCGCACGGATAGAGACACCTTCAGCAGCGCGCCGAATGGAGCGCTGTTTTACACAAAGAAAGGATCAAGCAATGGTGGACAGCGGCGGTACCGAATTCGATACTACTACGTTTTGGGGAAACAGGATAATTATGGTATTGTCTATAGACAATCAGGTGGTCACTATGAGATCAGGCCCGGTTCGCAATGGACAAAGACTCCTCGGGGCGGTAGTATTATTCGCCGGAGCAGTGAGCGTATGGGGGCAGGTTGTCGGGGCAGCAATTAGCGGAACAGTTTGCGATGAAACGGGCGCGCCTATCGTGGACGCTAGCATTACGGTTCACAGTCTCGAGACAGGCACGGAGCGGCAACTCGTTACCGACGTCGAGGGCCGTTACTCGGCCATATCGATCGAAGTAGGCCGCTACGAGCTTAGGGCCACGAAGGCCGGATTCGCGCCGCAGGCAAAGACCGGAATCGTGTTGGAGGTGGGCCAGAAGGCTACGGTGGACCTCACGCTCAAGGTGGGCGATTTACGGCAAGAGGTGGTGGTCACGGATACGCCTCCGCCGGTGAGCTTAGCCACGCAGGATACGTCGGGGTTGGTGAATGAGCGCCAGGTAAAGGATCTGCCACTGAATGGGCGCAGCTACGACCAACTCGTCACGTTGAATCCGAGTATCGTGAACTACTCGTCACAGCGATCGGGCGGCATCGGAACATCGAATTCGTCCGTGGGAAACATGTTCGCGATTTCAGGCCATCGCCCGCAAGAGAACTTGTTCCTATTGAACGGGATTGAGTATACGGGCGCTTCGACAATTAATGTGACCCCCGGAGGGGCGAGCGGGCAATTGCTGGGTGTGGATGCCGTGCGCGAGTTCAATGTGGCTGCAGACACCTATGGCGCAGAGTACGGCAAACGGCCGGGTGGTCAGATCAGCATCATTACTGCTTCCGGAACAAACGACCTGCACGGGAGCGTTTATGAGTTTCTGCGGAACAACGCGCTCGATGCGCGGAATTTTTTCGATCAGGGAGGTGTGCCGCAATTTCAGCGCAATGACTTTGGGGGAGCGCTGGGAGGTCCGATTAAGAAGAACAAGGTGTTCGTGTTCGGCAATTACGAAGGGTTCCGGCAGCATCTGGGGCTGAGCAACGTAACTTTGGTGCCGGATAATAACGCGCGATCCGGGTATGTACCGGACGCGAGCGGGGCGTTGCGGAAAATTGGAGTTTCACCGGCATCGGCGGCGCTGCTAGATCTGTGGCCCGTCCAGAACGGGCCAGAGCTGGGTGGCGGCGTCGCAGTGGCGTTCAATCATCCCTTGCAGACAATTCGCGAAGACTTCGGCACGACTCGTTTGGACTACAACGTGTCCACCAAAGACACACTTTTTGCGGTTTGGACAGTGGACGATAGCGCGGACAATACACCATCCGTAAACCCGCTGAGCGGGGTGGAGGAGACGTTGCGCGAGCAGGTGGCGAGTATACAGGAACAGCACGTTTTCTCGCCAACTGTTTTAAATACGGCCCGCTTCGGCTTTTCACGGGCCGGCTATTTCTTCACGGGTTACACGCCAGTTGATGTTCCGGGCTGGGTGCAGGGAGCTCCCATCGGGGCCTTAGTGATTGGAGGAGGGACGGCGCTCAATGGTGCATCCCAGATCAGTCTCGCCGGAACGAACGCCGGCAGCAATTTGAGGGCAGTACGAAACCTGTTCACGTATGACGATCACATAGCGATCACGCGCGGCATTCACCAGATCGAGGCGGGTGTATGGTTCCAGCGCATTCAGGCGAATGATGATCTGGCGCAATACCAGTACGGCCAGGCTTCGTTTGGAAGCTTAACGAGTTTTTTGAAAGGCACGGTCTCGACGTTTACGGTTATTCCGTCGCCGACGCCATTGGGCTGGCGGTCGCTCGAGGGCGCGGGGTTTGTGCAGGATGCGATACGGGTTACGAGCCGCCTGGAAGTGAGGTTAGGGTTCCGCTTCGAATCGACCAATGGCTGGAATGAGGCGCACGGACGCGCATCGAATTACCTGTTCGATTCGAGCGGGATTATTCAGACCACGCCGCGAATAGCAGATTCAGCGTTCACAAAGAGTCGCGCGAAATTCTTGCCCGAGCCGCGCGTCGCGGTGGCATGGGATCCGTCCGGCAAGAGCAAGACGGTGATCAGGGCAGGGTTCGGTATCTATCGTGCGCTGCTCGATAGTCTCGATTACCGGCTCGATCAAACCGCTCCGTTCAACACGACGCAATCGTTGAAGAACGTCTCGCTGGCAAATCTTCACATTGTGCCCGGCGAGGAGTTATCTTCTTCTGCACTGATCTCTCCCAGCGGAATCCAGCCGGATGCATACACGCCGACTGTGCTCTCTTACACGTTCAAGATAGAGCAACAGATCGCTCCCAGCACTTCCTTGAGCCTCGGTTATACAGGCTCACACGGATATCACGAGATGCTATCGGTGGATGCAAACGAACCGTTCCCAACGGTGTGCCCGGCAGCGCCGTGCCCGGCCAGTTTGGCGGCGGGAATGATCTACTATCCGCCGAATGCTAAGCTGGCGAACCCGGCACTGGCAAACACGACGACTTGGTTTTCAGAGGGCGTGAGCTCGTATAACGCGCTTTCGGTGGACGTGAACCGGCGATTCAGCAACGGGCTGCAGGTGCGCGGAGTGTATACGTTTTCGAAGAGCCTGGACGACGGCACAGCATGGAACAGCAGCGTAGCCGCGAACGCTCCGGGATTCGTAATGTTCCCGCTCGATCCGAAACTGGACTGGGGGCCTTCGACAACCGACGTGCGGAATCTGGCAGTCATCAACGGCGCCTACGAGCTTCCGTTCGGGACAGGGAAGATGTTTCTCAAGGGAGTGAGCGGTTGGCGAAGAGCGTTGGTGGATGCATGGTCAATCAGCGGAATTGGCACATTGCAGTCGGGCTTGCCGTTCACTGCGCAACTCGGATTCAATCCAACGAATAATGGGGATAGCCGGAATCCGATCCGGCCATCAGTGAATCCGGCGTTCACAGGCAATGCGATCATCGGCAGCCGCAGCGAGTATTTCAATCCGAACGCCTTTGTAGTGCCGGCCAATGGAACTTACGGCAACGTGGGTCGAGACACTTTGACCGGACCCGGCATCGCGGAGCTGGACGTTTCGGCGTTGAAGGCGACGCGTATTTCAGAAAGAATCAATTTGCAATTTCGCGCGGAGTTTTTTAACGTGTTGAATCACGCAAATTTCGGGATACCGAATGCCATCGCGTTCACGTCCGCATCCGCGACGCCGGCACCGACGGCCGGCGTGATTACGTCGACTTCGACCACCTCGCGACAGATCCAGCTTGGGTTGAAGCTATTGTTTTGAGACTCACTCGGGGGTCTGAGAGCCGGCCTTAGGCTTACCGGCCTTAATCGAAGAGAGATAGTGCTGGCGAATCCGAACGACGTCCCGGAAGGCAATGAAGAAATCCGTAGGGCGAACCTTTGAGCCTGCGATGTCGACCCACGTTTCCAACGGGTACTCGTAAATCTTTTGTTCCAGGCGCTTGGTATCGCCGCCGTAAAGGTTCAGGTAACGTGCAATGATCTCGACGTCAAAAACCCACTTGGAAAGAAACGGCTCGGCAAAGATATCTCGCGTGTGTCGGGTGACGCGGAATAGCTTGGCGCCACATTGCGTGTCATAGATCGCAACACGCAGCACCGTTGAAACGGCAGTGGCGAAAACACGGCCGAGATAGTGGCGGACGGGGCGGCGCTCGACGTAGCGGCCCAAAAGTTTGACTCTGGAGCCGAAAACCATTTCCGTCTCGAAACGGGCGGCAAGAACTTCGAGAAAACGATCGATGGCATCGAGAGGGGTGGCGAGATCGGCGTCCCAATACCCGACTATTGCGGGCTTGAAATCATCGAGGGCGTGAAGAACGCCGGCGCGAACGGCCTCTGCTTTGCCGCGATTGGGTCGGCAAGACAGGATGCTGATGCGATCGCGGTAGCGCGCGCGCAATTCCTTTAGAACTTGCAGTGTATTGTCGCTGCTGCCGTCGTCGACGAAGAGGAGATGTGTATCTCTGGAATAAGAAATCCAGGCCGAAAACTCCTCAAGGTCGAGGCGGCGCGCTTCGTTGTAACACGGAATGATCACGGACACGCGGCGCTCGGGCGAGATAACACTCGCCGCTAACGACGTCTCAGTCATTTAAGGGAAGCTAAGGGAAGCCGGATTGTTCGGCCTTCCTTCGCAGATCGGCGGGCCGCGTCAAGGATCTGGCTCACGAGGACGTTCGTGTTCAGAGAGGAAAGAGTATCGTTATCGGCTACCTGGCCGGCGATTACGGCTGCGAAGTAGTGCAACGAATCATCAAAGGGCGCTGGAAGGGGACTGGCATCCACGCTCCGGACCTGCTGGTTATCGCCAGTAACAATCTGGATTTTGTCGCGGAGAACTGTTCTCACTTCGGCATCCCTTCCGTACACCTGCATGTCTTTCACCGAGAAGGGCCAGTTCCAGGAGGGTTCGAGAATGGCGATAGAATCTGGATACTTAAGAATTACGTTCGCTTCATCGTCGACGCGCCGATAGATATCCGGCTTAATCTGCTGAGTAACCGCGGTGACCGTCTCCGGGGGCGCGCCGTTGTGAAGCCAGGTGGAAAGGTCGGCGCCATAACACCCGAAATCGAAGAGTGCGCCAGCACCGTTCAGTTCGGGGTTGGTCAACCAAGCGAAGAACTCGGGCTGGACATGGATTTCTTTCGGGCCCTGGTGGCCATCACGGACGACGATCTTATGGAGCGCGCCTAGTTTGCCGTCCACTAGAAGATCGTGCGCAGCCTTGTTGCTCGCGTACCAAGTGGTCTCGTAGTTGACAAGCACATGGACATGACCTGAGCGGGCGGCATCAGCCATAGCGAGCGCGTCTTTGTAGCTGACCGCCAGCGGCTTCTCCATCATCACGTGAATTCCATGATGAGCACAGGTTTCAACCGCTTTTCGATGGTCGAAGGTATTGGTGTAAACGACGACCGCCGGCGGGCGCGCATGCGAGATCATGTCATCGAGCGAAGGGAAATAGAGCGAGGCATCCAGGTGATAGCGCGCGGCGTACCGGTCGAAGAGAGAACGGTCGGGTTCCGCGATCCCGACGATTTGAATGTCCGTTCGCTTCAAGGCCGTATTGAAAAAGCCGGCAACGTGGCCATGAACCAGCCCGTCAACGCCAATGCGGAGGGTGGAAGCGGGCTTCGGTTGGGCCGGGAGAAGGCTCACCAAAACAGAAGTCGCGATAAGCGCCGAGAAAACAAACCTCATGATTCATCCATTATGTAAGGATGCCGTAAAAAATTGAGTCGAACGGGTGTGAGAGCGATTCGGTGTGGCGACCTGGCGCTATTGGCGGTGGCGCTCACGGCAGGCGCCCACGGCCTCATAGGCGCGCCTTCGGGAGGTATTCCGGACAATCCGCTGCTGCAGCAGGGCTATGACGACATGTACAATTTGCAGTTCACGGCGGCGCACCGGATATTTCATCAGTACGAGGAATCACATCCAAAGGATGCGATGGGTCCGGTTTCGGACGCAGCCGCCTATCTTTTTCAGGAATTCAGCAGGCTGCATGTCTTGCGATCCGAACTGTTTGTAAGCGATGCGACGTATCTTCACGCCAATAAGCTGAGTCCCGATCCGAGCGTAAAGGCCGCGTTTGAAGAGGATCTGCGGCACGCAGACGAGCTATCGGCAAGTGCATTGAACGCGTCACAGAACGACCGGACGGCGTTGCTAGCCTCCGCACTGCGTTTCGCATTGCATGCAAACTATGAAGCTTTGATCGCGAAAGAGAATATCCAGGCATTAAGAGATATCAAGCAAGCTCAACGAGTCGGCGAAGAGCTCTTGCAACAATGCCCGGACTGCTATGACGCTAACCTGGCGATCGGAGTCGAGAATTATCTACTGAGCCAAAAAGCGGCACCGGTTCGGTGGCTGCTGGATTTGACGGGCGCTCAGACAGATAAGAAGGTTGGACTGGCGAGACTACGGATTGTGGCCGAGAAAGGCAGTTATCTAAAGCCTTACGCAAAGGTGCTGCTGGCGATCGCGGATCTGAGGGATGGAAATAAGCAGGGCGCGAAGCTGCTGCTTACGGATCTTGCGCAGCAGTTTCCGAAGAACGGCGTCTTTCAAGAGGAGTTAAGTAAGCTGAGCTGATCCTTGGAATCCTCAACGCGACCAAACTGCCGGAACAGTGCTGCGTATATCCTCGCTAGGAAAGTGCGCTCGATCAAGAAGCTCAGGAGTGAAGTGAACACAATGCTGGCGAACACGACCGAGTAGGTCACAGCTTGCAGCTCGCGGCCGCCTGGAAAGTTGGCTTCAAGCGGCATAGAGGCAAGCACAACCGCGGCCAATCCCTTGGGACTCATAATGGCGACCAAAGAAGCGTCCCGAACAGGGGTGGCGCGAGTGAGACCCAGCCAGGCCGATGGAATGCGAATGAGGAAAATCAGGCCCGTTAGCGCGATCGCGACGTAAACGAGCGGCAAATCGGTGAATTTGATCGAGACTCCCACGTAGATAAAAAAGAACGTTTTCAGCAAGAAAACGACTTCGCCAAGGAAATCGCGCTCCTGCTGGTTGAGCGTGATCGGTTCACTGGGAAGAAGACGCTGGAGCCAGGAAATCCGGTGGAATACTTCGATATTTCCGAGAACCGCCCCGAACACAACCGCTGCCACGTAACCGCTGAAACCAAGCAACTCGACGATGCCGAATAGAACGAAAACAAATGCGGGGGTAGTGAAGATGGAGTTTTCCAAGGCGCGAACGCGCAGCAGCAGTGCGGACCAGATGAACGCGCTCAATGCTCCGAACAGACCGGCCAGAATGAGCGTGGCAATAATCTGGCCGATCATCTGCCCGACACGCAGTTTGCCGAACTGAAAGCTGTCCATGATACCGATGGCGACGACGATGCTGATGACATCGCTGATGGCTGATTCGAGAAACAATGTGGTTTTCGTCGACTCGGCCATCCCAAGCTTGCGCGTGAGGGGGACTATGACCGCGGGAGAAGTGGATCCGATGATGGCTCCGAGCATGAAGGCAACGCGAGGGCTCGAGCCCATCAGATAACGGCCGAGCAGGCCGACACAGGTCATGGTCAGCAGGAAGTTCGCCACTGTCAGCGTGAGAGTCGGGCGAATAGCTCCGCGCAAGACATCGAGATCAAGGCTAAGACCGGCTTCAAACAGAATAATTATGAGAGTGACGGCGGAAAAAACAGGGCCGATGGTCCCGAAATTTTCGGGCGTGACGAGGTGAAAAATCGGGCCGAGCAGGATCCCAATGATCGTGAGAAGCAGAACATCGGGGATGCGCGTCCGGCTGAAGATTCCAGTGAATGCATGCGCCAGAAAGACCAGCGTCCCGACGACGAGAATATTGGTGGCAACGTGCATGGAACGCAGTCTACTCAGTTTCGCAGAAGCCTTGAGAGTAGACGGGGTTAAGCGGGGGAAGTTACCGCAAGCGAGCGGGTGGAGCGGGAACGTATCACGAACGATGATCCGCGCGATGGCGAGCGCGAACAGCGAAACGATTCAGCACTCCGAGCAGTTCACCGCCCCGAGCGGGCCAGGAGACGTTTCCATCGATAATCTGCTTATTCGTGAGGCGACGAGCGTAGATATCTTCGTTGTCCGCTACGCTCTGACGGAGGGTCGCGCCTTGTAGCGACACTCCCGCAAAAACTCCGCGCGAGCGCGACCAGGAGAGCATTTCGGCCCGCATCGTTAGGTCGGTTTGAGCCGTGCTGGAGCGGCCAACAGGCCCGGCCGCCACCTGGCCTTCTCCGCCGAGCGTGAATCGATTTGCCAGAAGGCGCTCGGCGCCACGGCGATTCATCACGAGCATAATGAGATCGGATTCGATGCCGCCGATTTGAAACCCGAAGCTCCCGCCTTCAATTCGAACCGAAGCGGGAGCCGACCAGCCAGAACCTTTACGACAGGAGAAGAAACCCTTTCCATACTTTGCGCCAAATCCGAACGCGCCTGCCTTTAGACCAGGAACGACGACGACGCACTGGGCTCGCGCCATCAGATCGAGCGGAATGCCTTTGTCGGGTGCCCCCATAATTTCCGAAAGCACGCCGGCCGCACTGTTCAGACGGTGAACCGGGGCTTCCGCGCCGGCGACAAAAGAGAATGCCAGCAGCGCAAGAACAATTCGCATTATCAAAACAAAAGTCCTCTTTTATGTTTTAGCAAATAAATGCGTAATTGAACAGCTTGATTCGAGCGGGATGGAGGGTTAAGACGTGAGGCTAGCGACGGCCACCTAGCAGGCGGAGCAAGATATTTAGCGTGGCGACAAACACGTTGAAGACCCCGGCGAAAAGCATGAGCGCGCCCGGAATCGGGCTGTCGGCATCAGGCGAGCGCAATACAGCGCTGGTGGAGTACACGAGCGTGAACACGCCGAGAGCTCCGATACCGATGCTGATCAGGACCCCGGCGAAGCCGATATTGAGAAAGCTGTTGAGAATAATCGCGCCGATGACGGAAAAGAAAATTCCGGTCATGAGTCCGCGCGGCGCAGAAAACGTGCGGCGAGTGCTCATGACATACAGCGTGATTCCGACGAATACAAATGCTGTGATGAACAGGGCGGCAGCGATGAGGCCAGGGGCGCGGTAGCGCGCAACCCAGAGCAAGGGTGAGAGCGCTATTCCCGAGATGAAGCCGTCGAACACAAGCACAGCCACGCCGAGCTGATGATTGTGGCGTACGGAAATAGCGATCCGTGGAACGAGGTTCAGCAGCAAAAGGGCGGCAATCCATCCGATCCATCCGGAGAAGAAGCGGGCGAGCGTTTCGGAAGTAGCGCCGACGTATCCACCGGCCAACGCGGCGAACACGGCAAGGCTAAATAGTAAATAGGTTTGCTTAATGACCGTGGCGCCTTGCGCCGTGAGGGTGGTGGTCCCGGTGAGCTTGTCCCAGGCTGAAGCGTCGGTTCGATAATCCATGGTGGCTGACCTCTCTCTAAGTCTAGTAGAAGTTCAGATGCTGCGGACGGGCATATTGACGATATCGTCGAGCGCCAAGGCTTCCTTCACGACGAAGGGCTCGGCGTATCTGACACCGATCAGGTTGCCGTAAAAACGCGCAATTGCGGCGAGGCGTTCCTCAACCTCGGCATGCGACGGAAAAAGCTCGGAAGCAGTTCCGGAATCGCCATATTGGGAGATGTAGCTGAAAAGCGCAGCCATACGGCGCTCGAATTGGCGCGAAATATCGACGACAAACGACGGCGTGACGTTGGCATAGAGCGACGAATACAGAATCTTAAAGGGCCGATGAGGCGGGACGTCTTCGAGGCGCTGGAGACCGGCCAGAAAACACGCCTCGTAGCCAATTTCGGAGGCGCGGTAGTGATCCGGATGGCGGCCGGCCCAGTAGGGAAGGATGACGGTGCGCGGACGGATGCGGCGAATGACACCGGCGAGCGTCATGCGAGCGGCGATGTTGTTTTCCAGACGAGCATCGGGCCAACGGAGGTTCTGACGCCAGCTTAGAAGGAGTTGCGCCGCGGCCGCTTGCGATTCTTGTATACGGAGATCCGGCGTGCCGCGGCTCCCCATGTCGCCGGCTGTGAGATCGAGAACACCCGTACGGTAACCGAGCTCCGCCATACGGATGAGAGTTCCACCACAGGTCTGTTCTACATCGTCGGGATGCGCTGCGAGAGCGAGTACGTCGAGGGCACGAAGATTCTCAAACGGTTCATTGGGATCGTGCATGCCGCGTTAGAACGAAGAATAGCGGTAGCGAGGCCGGTTCCGGGCAAAGAGGCGAATGAGCAGAATGCCGGCAACGAAACCCCCGACATGCGCGAACCAGGCGATGCCTTGCGCCTGGCTGATGCTCGCCAGCGAACCAAGCCCGCTCAGGACTTGCAGGAAAAACCAGTAGAGGAGCATGAACGCAGCGGGTATATCAATCGTTGTGACGAAGACAATGACGAAAATGAGCGTAACCACGCGCACCCGGGGATAAAGGATAAGAAAAGCGCCCATTACGCCTGCGATGGCGCCGCTGGCTCCGATGGTAGGCACGGGGCTGCCGAAATACACAAAGGTTTGGACAATAGCCGAAGCAACGCCTGAGATTAGATAGAAGATCAGGAACTTACCCGGACCCATGGCGTCTTCTATATGGGAGCCGAACACCCAGAGAAACCACATGTTTCCGATCAGGTGAAGCCAGCCGCCGTGCAGAAACATGGAGGTAATGAGGGAAGTCAGACGGAGCTGATCGGGAATGAGCGCGTAATGCTCGATGAAGCCATTGCGCAAATCCGGCGGCTGCGCAATTTCAAAAAGAAAAAGGAAGGTGTTCACCCCGATGATGAGCAAGGTCATCACCGGAGTAGAGCTTCGCAACAGAATTGCGCGTAACGGAATCATGGATGAGCGACGGCGCGAAGATTCATTATGGATGAGCGATTGCGCAAGGACCCATTATGGATGAGCGGAAAGAACAGCAGGTTCGAACGCGAGACGATCCGCAATTTCTGGCGCTCGCCGGCGGCGTACAGCTCCTGAGGATGCGCCCGCGATCAGAGCTTCGACCTCGTCCAGCATAGGTACATGGCCGCGCGCGCCGATAGCAGTGCAGTTGATTGCCGCGGCCGCATTTGAGAATTCGAGAACCGCATCAAGCTTCATCCCCGCAAGCATGGCGTAGCAGAAAGCACCATGAAACACATCTCCGGCACCCGTGGTATCCGTGCAATGGACTTCGAAAGCGGCAGAGTAGAACCAGTATCCGTTACATAACGCTAGTGACCCGCGATCCCCGAGCGTCATCGCGGCTATTCGCGTCCCGTAGGCCTGCTGAAGCTGAGTAAGCGCGCGGAAGGGATCGAGTTCACCGGTCCACTTGGCAGGCCAGTTGGAACCGGCGACCAGGTAATCCACCTGACGGAGGACTCTGTCGAAGCCGGCATAGACCGTGTCAACATCGAGTGAAACCGGAATGTCGTTCTGCCGGGCAAGCGAGGCGGCATGAGCGGCGGCATCGATATCGTAGCCGTCTATGTGCAGCAAGCGCGCGCCGGCGATATCTTCGGCGCGAATTTCAGTGGGTGACAGGCGCAAACAATCAGAACGTTGCCAAAGGACGGTCCGTTCCCCGGTGCGCTCGTCAATGACAATGTAGGCCGTCTGGTTCGGGCATCCTGCGCGAACGATCAGACCGGAGGTATCGACGCCGGTCCCGTTAAGGCTTTCTCGCTGGATTTGGCCGCGCAGATCGTCGCCGATGGTGCCGATGTACTTGCTCCGAAGGCCTAAGCGCGCGCAAGTAACCACAGCCGTGGCAACCTGACCGCCAGGGCTGAGCAGTTCGCGTGCAAACGGAACTTTGCCGGCGTAGGGCGGGAACTCGGGAACCAAAAGCAGAGTATCGGTCGCGTTGAGACCGATTCCCAAAACATCAAAGAAAGGAGATTGACTCAATAGAGGCTACTTCTTGTTGATGGAATTGGGAACCTCGTAAAGATAAATGATGTGCGTCGCGCCTTGATGGCCTTCAGTTTCGGAAGTGTCGATCGGCTTCCAACCCGGGATGGGGTAGTCGTAGGACACCACGCGCGTGTTGGGCCGAAGATAGCGTTCCAGGTTCGGTCGAAGCATGTCGTTCGCGGTAGTGGCGAGATAGAGCGTAACGACGTTCGCGCTGCTCAAATCAGTCTGCATGAAATTGCCGCGAATAATCCGGATTTGCTGCTGCAGCCCCGCTTTCTTAACGTTCTCCGTGGCGACCTGAGATAAGCGATTAGAGATTTCGATGCCGACGCCTTTCACCTTGTAGCGCTGGGCAGCAGCGATCAGAATGCGGCCATCTCCGCAACCGAGATCATAGACCGTCTCGCCAGGCTTGAGATGTGCAATCTCGAGCATGCGATCCACTGCCTGCTCGGGCGAAGGAGCGGTAGGGGCAAGGTTGGTTTTAAAATCTTCCCATTGCTGGCCGTAGCCGCCAAGTGCGAAAAAAAACAGCAGTGTAGAGACTGGAATGCTGGAACCAAGCACCCGCGATCCCATAGTCAACTCTCCCTGATCTTTATAGCTTACCGCGAACCGGCGTACTTGCCTAGCGTCCCCCGGGCGCAGAGGGGTTCGCCGATGAGAGCGCCCGTTCCCGCTTCGAACGTACGATACGGCTCACCATCTCGCTTGTGGACGTCCATAGATCGCGTGGCCGCGAGATGGTGTACTCCGTACCCTTAAAGGCGTGAACAGCGTGGCTTATGGAATCTTTCCACGGAACAGCCTGTGGATTTAAGTTGTAGTTCATGTAGAACACGGGACACTCTATATCTCCGATGCGCCGCAGGTCGTCTTGGGGTACATTGGCATCTAGAAGCGCCTTAGGGCCGGCGAAGATCACCGCATCCGGGTGGTGCGTTGTGTTGCCGATCTCCTGTTCGATTAAGGATTGGAGGAAATCGGTGTCGCTATGTTTTTGACCTAGCTTAAGCACATTCACCGTGCCGAGCTTCATGTTTTCGAGAGCCCTGCCGAGGGCGGGGAAGTCGATCTGGTCGGCTGTTTCCTGCCGGTACACGATGCGGTCCTCTCCGATATTGAAGGCTACGAGAGCCATATGGCCAATTCTCGGGTCGCGTTGAATGGCTTTAAGAATGCTGACGAGGGCATCGGTATCACTGCGCTGTAAGGAGGCAGATGCCGAATTTTGAGGCGCAAAGTTGACCAGCAGTTTGACATTCAAAGTGTCTTCAGAAGGTTGTATAGGCCGGCCCCCGGTGTCATTGATGAAGGGCTCGGCAGAACTCTGAGTGATTTCGTTAGGCGGAATAAAGAGCGTGATGGGCTTGTCCTTGGGGGCGAGAGCGGCATCAACGTCCCAGTTGGAGGAGCAGATCCGCTCCATGCGGTCTCGCATGAGCCAATCGACGTGGTAACTGCCTTCGCCTATATCGAACATTCCTTGCAGGAGAGCATCACCCTTGGCGTCGTCCGCGATAGGAGGGACCTGAAAATGTTGAACGAAATAGGCGGCTTGGGACGGTTCACCCTGGGGGGAGACGCGGAACACCAGCGTAAGGACCTCGCCGGGCCCAGCCAGTTCTCTTAAGGGAACGGTGGATTCGTAGCCACTGTGAAACCGAAGATCGAAACCCAGCTCTGGTTTGCGCTGAGTAACGGTACAGGGAATCTCGCTGCGGGGATCGGAAGATTCGAGGATCGCCACATCCGAAGGCATGGGGGTGACGCGATCACCGGGGCTCGGAGGCTTCATAATGAGCTGGCCGCGCACCGGAACACTGAATGAAATCAGCAGGGCGAGCGCCGCGCTTCGAGCGCATACTCCCAGTTGAGAGCGCAACCCCGGAACGGGCTCACAAAGCGAACACGATCGAAGAAATCGGGATCCCATCACTCCACCGACTCGTCTGGCCGGGCCTCCTCGCCAATAGAGAACCGCAGTTCCCTCATTATGCCCCAATTTGAACGAACCGCCACCATCTTTTCAGCACTGCTGGGAACCTTTTCGTACGCCCACATACTACTAAACCGTGTAGGACCGATAGAGCTTCTTACCTTCAGAGATAAAACTGCGGGCCCGTGTGTTACAGTTCGAGAGATCATGGCTTCCCGGAGCGTAAATAAGGTCATCCTGATTGGCAATTTGGGGCGTGATGCCGAGACGAAGTTCACCCCGTCTGGAGCCGCTGTGACGCGGTTCGCCATTGCCACTACCAGGAGCTGGAAGGACCAGCAAACTAATGAGTGGAAGGAAGAGACGAACTGGAGCAACGTGGTGCTCTGGCGTCAGGAGAACCTGGCGAACTATTTGACAAAAGGCAAACAAGTCTACGTAGAAGGCCGGCTGCAGACCCGCAGCTACGACGACAAGGACGGCAAAAAAGTTTACGCGACCGAAGTCGTGGCGGACGAGGTGATTCTGCTGGGCGGCCGCGGCGAGGGCGGATTCGAGCAAGGCGGACGGCAGGCGGCCGCGAGGTCTGGTGCACCGGCTGGTGCTGGAAGCCGAGGGCCGGGTGGGGCCGGCGGACCCGGCGGGGGGCAGGAGGATGAGTTCGGCGGAATGGGCGTCACGGACGACGACGTGCCGTTTTAGTTCACGCCACTTCTTTGCGCGTCCCCAGAGCCGGGTCGACCGACGAATCCGGATATAGCGCCTCGCAATTATCGCAGTTATTGCAAGGCGGAGTGTAGCGGTCGCCAAAATAATTCAATAGGAATTCGCGCCGGCACGCGCTTGTTTCAACATATTCCTGGACCTGGCGAAGGCGTGCTTTCTTCATCTCCCGCCGATTCTCCTGTTCTTCGGCGGCAGCCGCTGCGGCCAGATCCACATCGGCGTTGCTGGTCAGCATGATTTCTCCACTCGGAAAGAGCCGGACGGCGCCTACCTCTTCGAGGCGATGAATGGCAGCCGCAAGCTTGCGTTCGGATAAATCTGTCTGGCTGGAAATCTCCTCCGGCTCAACGGGCCTATCCTGATCAGCAATGAAGGCGGCGAGCCGCTGAATCTGCTTCTGATCGAGTTTCCCTTCGGCGCTCCGGAAGGTGAGCGATCCCAAGTCTTCCTGCCTGAACAACAGCACTGCTTCGGCTTTTTCACCATCGCGGCCGGCCCGGCCAATCTCCTGATAATACGCGTCGAGCGACTCGCTCACATCGTAGTGATAAACGAATCGCACATCCGCCTTGTCTACGCCCATGCCGAAAGCGTTCGTCGCCACAATCACCTCGGCATCGCCAGACATGAAACGGTCCTGGATCTCGGTTCGCTCCGATGCCTTCAAGCCGCCGTGATAAAACAGCGCTTCTACGCCTTCCTCGGCGAGCTGCCGCATCATTTCTTCCGCATTTTTTCGGGTCGCGGTGTAGACGATGCCTGGTTTGTCCGCCCAACGGACCCGATGAACCAGGGCTTGCATTTTCTCGTCTTCGGTTTGAAATCGATCGACGCGCAGATAAATATTCGGCCTGTCAAAACCGTGCACAAAGAGCTTGAGCTTCCTCATGTCGAGCCGGCGCACGATTTCGTCGCGTACCTCCGGTGAGGCTGTCGCGGTCATCGCAAGTACCACAGGATGTCCCAGCCTCGCGATGGCCGCTCCGATCTGCAAATAGTCCGGACGGAAGTCATGCCCCCATTCGCTGATACAGTGCGCTTCATCTACTACCAGCAGCGAAATGGCCGCCGATTCGAGGGCCTCTATCGTTTCCTGTTTTCGGAGTTGTTCGGGCGCTAGAAAAATAAATTTGCCGGTGCCGTCTTCAATTTTTTCAAAACTTTCGCGAGCGTCTGACACCTTTTGCGTCGAGTTGACCACGACGGCGTCCTCGGCGCGAGTCTCGTTAATGGAATCGACCTGGTCCTTTTGCAGAGCGATGAGCGGAGAGATTACCAGAACCGCACCCTTCATCATCGATCCGGCAATCTGATAGATCGCCGATTTCCCGGACCCAGTGGGCATGACGACGAGGCAATCCCGGCCGGACAATAAGGCCTCTGCTGCTTCCGCCTGTCCAGGGCGCAACGATGTGTATCCGAACTTTTCCCGAGCTGTTCGCGCGATTCTATCGGCCTTCGAACGAGCCCCGGTGCTCTTGGCGCGTGAAGTCTTAGGTGAAGCGCCCTGTTTCTGACTCCGCATTCAAAAAATGGACATTCAGCGCGGGGCATTGTTTCAGAGCCCTGCGTTTTGAGATCTAATGAGTGGCAACGGCATGCAGAACATCGAACGGATTCCGCACCAGCTCGACAAAACAAAACGCGAGTGCAAGGCAATTATTGAGACCCCGAAAGGCAGGCGGAACAAGTTCAAATACGAGCCCGAGTTCGGTTTGTTCACCCTCTCGCGCGTGCTGCCGGAAGGGTTCACGTTCCCCTTCGACTTCGGTTTCATTCCTTCGACTAAAGCGGAGGATGGAGACCCGATCGACATTATTGTGCTAATGGATGAGCCGGCGCACGTGGGCTGCATTCTGCCGGTGCGGGTTATCGGGGTGATCAAGGTGCAACAGACCGAAAACGACAAGAAATCGCGGAACGACCGGCTGGTGGGTGTTGCACTGCAATCGTTCGCGTATAAAGATATATCGGAAGTGGCCGACCTCAGAAATTCGCTGGTGGATCAACTAGCAGAGTTTCTTGCTCTCTACAACAAGAATTCCGGAAAGACGAGCGAGATTGAGGGCGTCGCTGGGCCAGACGATGCGATCGCCTTACTCGAGAAGGCGAGTAAACGCTTCAAGGGTCGTGCCGCCGAGGCTAGAGCTTAACGGCGCGTAGGCGCAGCGCGTTCGCAATCACAGAAACAGAGCTAAACGTCATCGCTGCGCTGGCAATGATCGGGCTCAGGAGGAGCCCGAAAAACGGGTAAAGAATGCCCGCAGCGATGGGCACTCCGCAGACGTTGTAGATGAATGCGAAGAACAAATTTTGCCGGATGTTCCGCATAGTGAAGCGGCTGAGCCGTAGCGCCCGCAAAATTCCCCTCAGATCTCCGTGCAACAGCGTAATGCCGGCGCTCTCCATAGCGATGTCCGTGCCGGTCGCCATGGCGATGCCGACGTTCGCCGCGGCGAGAGCAGGGGCGTCGTTCACGCCATCGCCGGCCATTGCCACCCGATGACCGCTGGCCTGTAGCTTGCGGACAAACTCCATCTTTTGCGTGGGCAGCAACTCGGCTTCCACCTTGTCGATGCCCAGGGTTTGCGCTACGGCCGATGCGGTCGCGCGCGTGTCTCCGCTCAGCATGACCAGGCCAATTCCTTCGGCCTGGATGGAGCGAACGGCTTCCATGCTGGTAGGCTTTACAGGATCAGCCACGGCAACCAGACCTGCTACCTCTCCATTGATCGCGACAAAAATGACAGACTCGCCATTGGCTTGCCAGGTCTGAGCCTGCCGAAGTGCCTCGTTCAACGGGATACCCGCATCGGAGAGGAATCTCTGATTTCCGGCGATCACTGCCTGCCCGCCTACCAATCCGCGAACGCCTTTGCCGGCCACGGACTCGAATTTGTCCACCGCGGTAGGTCCCAGGCCGCGCTCTCTTGCACCCTGCACGATAGCGCCGGCGAGCGGATGTTCGCTGCCTTGCTCCACGCTGGCGGTAAGCAGCAGTACTTCGTCCTCGGGGTAATCACTCAAAGCGGCGACGCGAATCAACTTCGGTTTGCCTTCGGTCAGTGTTCCCGTCTTGTCAATCACTAATGTGTCCACCTGTTGCAGCGTTTCGAGCGCTTCCGCGTTCCGGACAAGCACGCCGGAAGTTGCGCCCCGGCCCGTCCCGACCATGATCGACATAGGTGTCGCGAGGCCCAGAGCGCACGGACAGGCAATGATCAGCACCGCGACTGCATTGACGAATGCATGGCTCAATCTCGGCTGCGGGCCGATTAAGGCCCAGACAATAAAAGTGATTGCTGCAATCAGAATCACGGCGGGCACGAAGTAGGCCGCAACCCGGTCGGCTAACCGCTGGATGGGCGCCCGGGTGCGTTGCGCTTCACTGACCAACCTGACAATCTGGCTCAGAACTGTCTCGCTGCCTACCCGCTCGGCACGCATCAGGAACATCCCGGTTGTGTTTACGGTTCCTCCGGTCACGTGATCGCCCGCCGCTTTCTCGACTGGAATCGATTCGCCAGTCAGCATCGATTCGTCCACCGCGCTCTTCCCTTTGAAAACGACTCCGTCCACGGGCACTTTTTCGCCGGGACGGACGCGCAACTGGTCACCAACTTTCACTTCGCTCAAGGGAATGTCGCGCTCGCTATCAGACGCAATCAATCGAGCGGTTTTCGGCGTAAGGTCCAACAGCGATCGCAGAGCGCTATTCGTATGGGATCGCGCGCGCAACTCGAGTACCTGTCCCAGAAGAACGAGCGAAACGATCACGGCCGCAGGCTCGAAGTAGAGTGGCGCCATGCCCGAATTGGAGCGAAACGAGGCAGGTATCCAGGCGGGAAAGAGAACCGAAGCGACGCTGAACAGATACGCCACTCCGGTACCGAGCGCGATCAGCGTGAACATATTCAGGTAGCGATTTCTGATAGATGCCCACCCGCGCTGGAAGAAAGGAAAGCCGCCCCAAAGGACAACGATGGAGGCCAGCGCGAACTCGATCCACTCGACCGCGGGCGATTCGACCCAGGTCTGCTCCGCGTGCCCGGGAAGCAGGGCGACCACCATGAAGAGCAGAAGCGGAATCGTCAATACCGAACTGATCCAGAATCGCCGCTGCATGTCGCGCAGTTCCGAATCGTCCATTCCTCCCGTCGCCTCGACGGGTTCCAAAGCCATTCCGCATTTCGGACACGTGCCCGGTCCCATCTGCCGCACTTCAGGGTGCATCGGGCAGGTGTACTCAATAGCTGTCTGCTGGGGGAGAGTTGAAGCGGGCTTCGGCGCTGCAGGCGCGCTTAGCTGGACGAGGGCGGACGATTTCTTCCTCAGATACTGGGCCGGATTCGCATCGAATTTCTTCTTGCAACCCGGACAACAGAAGTAATAGGTCTGGTCTGTGTACGTGCTGCTGGCGGGCGCCGTTTTCGGATCTACCTGCATCCCGCAAACCGGGTCGATTTGCGAAGTTGATGTCACCTAACTTAGATGCTAAACGGCAGAGCCGAAGACTCACTCCGATCGGAGCGCTTCCATCGGGTCGACACCGGCGGCGCGGCGCGCCGGTAAGAAAGCAGCAGCAGCCGCCGCCAACAGAAAGAGAGCCGCCACGATGAGCGTTGTTGAGATATTAATAGCGCCAACTCCATACAGAAGCTTCTCGACGACACGGCCGACGGGCGATGCTGGCGACCGCCGGCTAGCAACAAAAGAGCGCAACCGACCGCGTCAACGAGACGCAGTAATCGACTCCGCACTGCATCCCGAGATTAAGCAACGCTCCCGTGTATGCGCCGCCGAGCGTGACCGAAGTTCGGCTTGGGACATAAGCACTAACCCGTGGCATACTTCTAAAAGATCGGTAGTGGGTCAGTTTGGATTTTTTTGACCCCTTGCGCTTCGGGGGCATGCCGCAACTTGGCGGCCAAACTGCCCCCATACACCGCTCAAGCAGCGGCGGTACCCTTGGGGAAAACCCAAGGAGAACCGGATGACGATTGGAATCGGCTTCTGTTACGGGCCTTGCTCCACCTGCTCGACAACGTACGGATGCCTCTCTCGTAACGCCTGCAGGTGCTCATGCCACCACGCGTCCGTTTCCATCAGCAGCACGACATCGGGGTTGGTTCTGTCCACCAGCCGCAGCAGCTCATCTACTTGGCGATACTGACGTGGACATTTGCGGACAGCACACGCAAGCCGCTGCCGGCCGAACAACGGCTGTGTTCCGCAGTATTCACCGGTGCTCCTGTCGTGAACGGGAACAGCTTTGCGACATTGAACGCGAAACCGACAAGCGCGGC
>CAWBDR010000029.1:0-183536 GCA_963787585.1 uncultured Acidobacteriaceae bacterium | reverse complement strand
TTCGCATATCTTAGTCTCTCCAGCGCGCTTATTGATCCTAACCATCATTGGAAAAGTGCCGGCGAAGGCATGGCGAGCGCGGAATAGTCGCGCAAAGTCAGAAAGGGTTTAGGAATGGCCTTCACTGTTTCCGGATTGTTGTCGGATAACGCGCCATTCGGAAATGAGCTTTTGAATTGCCTGCGACGTTTCATAATTGGTAAGTTTTGCGACGGTCCAGAACCTCTGGACTGAACCCCAAGCGTGAGACAGACGAGTTTCGAGACGGTAGCCGTTCGGCTGATTTTTCATCCGGCCTGCCGAGGACGACGCCTTCAGTCGCAAATATCTGTTGCAAAATGAAAGCTCGAAATAAAGCGCTTTGTCGTCCGGACTGGGGCCCACCATTGACCCCAGAGAAACCAAGTTGACGTCTAGTCGGCGTTGCTGACATTGAACGTTAGCGCTTCCGTCAACTTGACTGGGTTGCGGGGGTCGCAGTTGGGAACGGAACTTCAGGGTAGTAATCCCACGTCGGTGAGTGAGCAGCGATTGGATGCGTTTACTCAAAGCCTACGCTTACCTGTGTTGAAATTCCTTATCATTTCCGGTTGAAACGTGTTGGGGCAATGCGCTGAGAAGCATAGGTCGGCGAAAGGCGTGCCTCGCGCTGAGATTGCGCAATGAACGAAATGAAAATTTGCGATATCGTGCGCCGTTCACGCCAGGAGGAAAATGTTGCATCCTTACCTAAGCAGAGGTCCTATTTTATGAACCAGAATTTCGCCGCAATTATCCTCGGCGGTACCGGGCAAGTCGGTGGTGCGGCCGTCACGGAGTTGCTAGCAATTCCGGAATGTCGAGAAATGGTAACGGTCACCAGAAAGCCCATTGCGGCGCGATCGCGGGTGCGCAACGTCGTTCTTGATACCGGCGGTGCTGACTTTGCAGAGCGCACTGCCGCCCTTGCCCGCGAAGTTTTAAGCCAAGGTCCCGCGAGCGCCGTCAGCTGTGTCGGCGTCGGTTCTGGATCGAGGCGCTGGAGCGAAGAAGACTTGAAACGACTTGAACTCGGCGTCGTGGGTGCCTTTGCGCGTGGCTGCCATGACGCCGGAATCGCCCAGTTTTGCCTACTCTCAGCGGTAGGAAGCACAGCCCGCAGCCGGTTTCGATATGTCCGCGTAATGGGCATGAAGGAAGACACCGTGCGCAACATCGGTTTTACCCGCCTCGCCATCTTTCGCCCCGGCGTGATTGTCGGCAACGTTCATACCCCGGCCTGGGTCGGTTTGTTGGGAAGCCTCGTGCCTGGGCCGTTTGGCAATATTGATCAGCGAATTCTCGCTCGCTCAATCGCCGCAGAAATAGCTTTGCACAGTCGAGAGGCCGGTGAAGTTATCCACGAAAATGCAGCAATGAAAAAACTCGCTGCGCAGCTCTCGGTTCTAAATTGAGCCAATGAGATATCGCTTTCTCAATTGGCGCTATCAGGCTAACGCACTCATCGAGAATTGGTTACAAGCGATTCTCAGGAACAGGGATAGTGGATTGCTGGCGCAGAGGGGATTCTTGAGGACCTATCCGACTTCAATGAGTGCCTTGGCAATAATGCGCTTATTGACGACGCGTACGAGATCGCAACACCGATGAATCGTGGGTAGAGAGAGCCCGACGGCGGTTGTGTCTAGCGCCTTCGTTTGCTAGTTTGGCGGAGATGCGGCCGCCTGTGCCCGAACAACTCAGCAAGACCATTGAGACCCTTTACCGGTCTGAATCGGGCCGGGTTCTGGCGACGCTCGTGCGCCTGCTGGGAAACTTGGACCTAGCCGAGGAGTCGATGCACGAGGCGTTCGCTGCCGCTCTGGAGTCCTGGACGCTGGCTGGCGTTCCGGACAAGCCACGCCCCTGGCTCATTTCAACGGCACGCTTCAAGGCCATAGACGCTATGCGCCGACGCGCGCGCTTCGATGGAGCACAGAGAGATCTTGTTGCCCATATGGAATCGCGCGTCAACGATCCTTCCCTTGAGGATGAAGGGATTGAGGACGATCGCCTCCGACTTATTTTCACCTGCTGCCATCCCGCTCTGCCTCCGGAGGGACAGGTTGCGCTCACTCTGCGCGAAATCTGCGGCCTGACCACGGAAGAGATCGCCCGCGCATTTCTCGTAACGCCAGCGACGCTCGCCCAACGCATCGTACGCGCCAAGGCAAAGATTCGAGAGACGTCGATTCCATACGAGGTGCCGACGCCGCAGGAATTGCCGGAGCGGCTGGACGCGGTGCTTCAGGTCGTCTATCTCGTCTTTAACGAGGGCTATTCGGCTGCGGCGGGAGCGGAGGTAACGCGGGCCGAGCTAACCCGTGAGGCGATTCGATTGGGACGGCTGCTGACCGAGCTCCAGCCGGAGGCGGAAGTCATTGGGCTGCTTGCTCTGATGTTGCTGCAGGAATCCCGCCGCGCCGCGAGAACCTCTCCGGCCGGAGAGCTGATTTTGCTGGAAAATCAAGACCGCTCGCTCTGGAACCGGGAGCAGATCGCGGAGGGCGTGGCCTTGGTGGAGAAAGCCCTGGGTTCCCGCCGCTTCGGCCCATACATACTGCAGGCTGCGATTGCGGCCGTTCATGCGGAGGCGGAATCGACCGCTACGACCGACTGGCGGCAGATTGTTGCGCTTTACAACCAATTGGTACGAATTCAGCCTTCGCCAGTTGTACATCTAAATCGCGCCGTGGCAATTGCCATGTGCCATGGGCCAGCGGCCGGTCTGGTGCATATCGACGCGTTGTTGGAACATGGCGAATTGGCGAATTACTACCTGGCGCATTCAGCCCGCGCAGAGTTGTACCGCAGGCTTGGCAGGACAGCTGAGGCTCGGTCCTCTTATGAGAAAGCGCTGGCGCTGACCCAACAGGAACCGGAGCGGCAATTCCTGCAAGCGCGGATTCGCCAGTTGAAATAAAAAATTGGAGCGGCTGTCGATTTTCCGTGTCACTAACCGAAGCGATGATGGAAGAGATCCACGCGCTCAACCGCGAATTGATTGCTGCCGGCGCCAGGAAGTTCGCCTGCGGCATTTCCCCGGCCGCCAACGCGAAGACGCTGCGGAAGCAGCCCGACGGCAGGGTGCTCGTCACCGACGGACCGTACACTGAGACCAAGGAGCACATGGGCGGATTCTGGATACTGGAAGCCGCCAATTTGGATGAGGCACTTGCATGGGCAAAGAGGGCTGCCATCGCCTGCGATGTGCCCGGCGAAGTGCGCGAGCTTCTTTTCTACCCGGCTCCGGAACAAGAACCCGGCGTGCGCGAGTAAACAACCTGGCCACTGCGGCCTCGGAACACGCGCCGTAGTGACGAGATGAACGAGCCGGCGCGACGCTCTGCTGCCGGGCTCCGCCAATCCGCTATGAGGAGAAGAACAATGAAATACGTCTGTTTGGGATATTACGACAAAGGCAAATTTGACGGCATGACTGAGGTCGAACAAAACGCCATGTTCGACAGATGCTTTGATTACGACGACCATCTTCACGCCAACGGGCACTGGGCTGGCGGTGAAGCGCTTCAGGGTCCGGAAACCGCCTTAACCCTGTGTTGGAAGAACGGCAAAGTGGCAACTACCGATGGTCCCTATGCGGAAACCAAGGAACAAATCGGTGGCATTCTCATCCTAGAGGCGCGAGACATGAATCATGCTGTACAGCTCATGGCGCAGCATCCGGCGCTGACGTATGGCAACATTTTCGAGATTCGGCCAGCCGGGGACATGAACGAAATCATGAAGGCAAGTGAGCAGCGGCGGAGTCAGAATACTGCGCGCTGAAGACGGTTCAACTTTGTCAATGATGAAGCGCCGCCAGGGGGCAAAGCGCGAACTGTCAACTGTTGCTAACAGGTCAATGCACTCACTGACAGTGATTTGGGCGTCGCTGAATGAATAGGTAACGAAAAACGCGCTACCATCCGCTCATCGGGAAGTCGGCGTTCCGCCAACTGACAGGCGCTTGGGTGCACAGATCAGTATCGGGCGTTCGGTCAACTTGATCTCTACGCACCCTCCGCATGGCGCCTGCCGTGACTGACGTACGCGGGGCCCGGAACATTTTGATCCTTCGTTGCGGTACGAAGGACCATGCCTTACTCCTGCCGCAGAGCCGCCACCGGATCAATTCGGGACGCTCGCCTTGCCGGCGCATAGCCAGCGAGAATCGCGGCGCTTAGGAGGACGATACCGGCCAACGCCAGGGTCCTCGGATCGTTGGGCCGTGTCTCGAAGAGAAACGATTTGACAAGCCGGGTCCCGATCAACGTAGCAGGCACGCTGATCGCGAGCCCCACCGCTGCCAGAAATAGAACGCGGCGCAGAACCATCCATACCACGGCGCCACGTTGCGCGCCCAGCGCCATACGGATTCCAATCTCGCCGACCTGCCGCGTGACGTTGTAGGACATCGTTCCGTAGAGCCCCACGCACGCGATCAGCAGAGCGAGAACCGCGAAACCCGTGCATAGTTTCGCGAACGTGATTTCCCGGCTGATCGTCCGATCGATTTCCGCAGCCTGTGTGATCACGTTTGTGACGGGTATGCGTGAATCTGCCTCCCGCACGATCTCATGCACACTCCTGACATACCTCAGCGGATCACCCACAGTGCGCAGCGCGTAGGTCATTCCGTCCGGAGAAAACTGGCTGGCCGCTACGAACACGGCCATTGCACTCTCCTCTTCATTTTTCAGACCACCGTACCGCACGTTACCCGACACGCCGACGATTACGAGATCGCGATTCTCTTCCGGGAGCGTGACGCGCCTGCCCACCGGATTCTCGTTCCCGAAGTAAGTTCGCGCCAGTCGTTCGCTGATCACTGCAACCGGAGTGGAGCCCGGTCCGTCGCGCTCGTCAATCTCACGCCCGGCCAGGATCGGAATCTGCATCGTCGTGAGGAAACGCGGTCCGGCGGATATGACGCGTGCGCCGTTCAAGGTAACATCGCCGACCTTCATTGTCCCCTTGATGGGCTGCCCTACGCGGCCGGCGTTGATGATCGAGGATTGCGAAAGCGTCGCACTGCGCACTCCGGGGATCGCTTCGAAGCGCTTGCGCAGGTTCGCGTAAAAAGTGGTGATCTCCGGGTCGCGATGCCCCGCCTGGCGCGCATTCAACGAGAACAGAAGGATGTTCTCGCGGGCGTATCCCAATTGGACGGAGTGCAGCTTGTCGAGTGTCCGGACAAACAGACCCGCAGCGACCAGGAGGAGAAAAGAGATCGCGATTTGGGCGACTACCAGAACGTGCTGCGCGCGGCGGCGCGGTCCGCCCCCGCGGCCATTCTTTAGCGCGGGCATGACGTCCGGACGCGTCGACTGAATCGCTGGAGCGAGGCCAAATAGCAGGCCGCAAACCAGTGAGAGCGCCGCCGTCACGCCCAGCACGTTCCAGTTCAATTCCGCGTGCAACGTAAAGTTCTCCCGTCCGTGGGAGAGCAGAAACGTCAGTGTTCGCACGCCCCAGATCGCAAACAAGATCCCAAATGCTCCGCCGAGCGACGCCAGCATCACACTCTCGGTAAGCAACTGCCGCACGACGCGGAACCGTCCCGCTCCCAGGCTGAGCCGGACCGCCATTTCGGAACGTCGCGCGGCGGCCCTTGCCAACAGCAGATTGGCGATGTTCGCGCACACGAGCGCCAGGATCAATGCCACCATTATCAGGAGCAGGTACAGAGGCTTGGAATACTCGCGGCGCAAGCTACCCAAACCGGCGGCACCGGGGTTTAGCGTCAGCGCTGGCAGTTTGGCGCGCTCACCGTCGGTCGTGGCGGTGGTGGCAACCCATTGATGGAAACGAGGCGCCAGCGCTGCTTGTGCCTGCGCCATGCTGACACCGGGACGCAGGCGGCCCATCATCTCAATCCAATAGAAGTTTTCGTCGCGATACATACGAGCCGCTGCGGCACCGTCTACGAGCACATTCGTGTGCAACGGAAGGTAGAGGTCCGGCGCGACCGCTGGGTCGACTCCGAAGAATTCCGGCGGCGCGACGCCGACCACTGTGAGGGGAGTGTTATCGACGAGAATCGACTGTCCAATCGCATTCGGCGGTCCTCCAAAGCGATTTTGGCTTGTAGCAAAACTGATTACGGCGACCGGCGCTGCGCCTGGACGGTCGTCTTCGGAGTCGATCAAACGTCCCGCGGCCGGCGACACTGCCAGGCCGCGAAAATACTCGCCGGTGACGTACTCTGTGCTGGCAGTGGTGGCCTGCCCGTGGATAGACAGGTTATGGTGTAGTCCGTTGAAGTATCCGAAGAGCGTGGAAAAGACGGGATTCTGCTCGCGAAGCGTCTCGAACGCGCCGTACGGGAATATCCCCATGGCCATTGTGCCTTTGTCGCCCAGCCAGGCAAGGCCTTGTAGCCCGTGCATGACGTGGACCCATTGCTTGCTGGCGTTGTAGGGAGGCGGGCTATGCCAGTTCAAGACCACCAGCGACTCGGGATCGGCCACCGGCAGCGAGCGCAACAGAATCGACTCCATGAAGCTGTAGATCGCTGTATTAGCCCCGATGCCGAGCGCCAGCAACAGGACCGCCAGGGCGCTGAATGCCTTGTTGGCGAGCATGGTGCGACAGCCATAGCGGACATCCTGGCCAAGTTCCGACCAAAACCGTGTCATCCAAATCTCCCGTGACTCTTCGTGCTTCAGTCCGACGTTCCCAAATCGCCGGCGCGCTTCAGCCCTGGCGCACTCCGGCGTCATACCGTCTGCTTGCAATTCCGCAGCCTTCTCCGCAAGGTGGAGTTCCAGTTCCTCGCGCAGCGCCTCGCCGCGCCTGGCGCTCTCCATCCAATACCTCAGCCGTCGTATGAACATATCCGTCACTCGGCTCCCATCACACGGGCGATCGCCAGCGTGAGTTTCGCGTACTTCCGAGTTTCAACGGCCAACTGTTTGCGGCCAGCCGCAGTGATCTTGTAGATCCTCGCCCGCCGATTGTTCAACGTCACGCCCCAGACACCCTCGATCCAGCCGTTTAGCTCCAGCCGCTGGAGAGCGGGGTACAGCGAGCCCTCCTCGACGAGGAGCTCATTGTCGGACGATTGTTGAATGAACTGGACTATGCCGTATCCGTGGAGGTCGCGCAGCGACAGCGTCCGCAGAATCAACATGTCCAGTGAACCGGGCAACGAATCGTTCTTTTGCGCCTTGCGCCCCATACCAAGAATTCTTAGCTTACGCCGATGAGATTACGCGAGTCAAGTCCAGATTGGCGAACCCCCGCGCCGCAAGACGATTTCGGGGGGTGCTCACGCGCGCCGGATGCGAATCGCTATGACGCGCGTTGCCGCTGTCGACCAACAGGCTACGTCCGATCTCAACTGGCGTAAAGGGTCAGGGCGCTCGTGCGAGTGGTCGGCGAGCCGGAGGTGATCCAGTTGGACGAGAAGTCGCTAGCCATCGTCCGCTCCAACTCGGCAATAAGCGTATGTCGAGAACAGAGCTTTACTAAGCCAGCTCGGCAGATCCAGATTTACGTTCGAGAAATGGGTTTTTCGAAGGTGATCCTAAGCGGATGAATGCCGTTGGCTTATGATACAGCCGAGATTGGTTTCGGGTTCTATATCCTCCCCCATCCCGAATGGACCGAAGTGATCCAACTCCGAACGGACAAACTGCTCCGAATGGAAAACCCGCAAAGCCCTGCAGCAACGATTGGAAGACTCCTTCATCTCCACGCATGAAAGACGAAATTCCAAACGAGTCTCTTGACTCAGGACACTAGATCACTGCACGAGCCGGCGCTGTTTCCGCAGAATCGCCGGTACGTCGTAATCGTCCATGGGGGCCATTTCCTCGACGGGTTCCGGCTCCACGTTTTGGACGACCAAAGGCGGTTCGGGAGTGGGAGCGGGTATCTCATTAGGATCCGGGATGCTCGATGCCGAGAAGGGGAAGTGCGGACCGCGGCGGTCGATTTCGGGCAGCGAGTCGCGTTGGAATCCGGTCGCAATCACCGTAATTTTCACCTTGTCGGACATCTTCTCGTCGAGGACGATGCCGAAATTGATCTGCACATCCTCGTTCTGTGTGGCGGTGCGAATGAGGTTGCAGGCTTCGTTCACATCGTGAATCCCTAATTGGCTGGAAGCGGTGATGTTGATGAGCACGCCGCGGGCGCCGAGCACTCCGCCTTCTTCCATTAGCGGACTGTTGATGGCTTTGTGAGCGGCTTCGACCGGGGCATTCTCGCCGGAAGCGATCGCGGTTCCCATCATGGCGTAACCCATACCGACCATGATGGTTCGGATATCGGAGAAATCGCGATTGATCAGGCCAGGAGTGGTGATGATATCGGCGATGCCCTGGACCGCCTGACGAAGGATATCGTCGGCCATGCGGAACGATTGAATAAAACTGGTGCCCTTGGGAGCGAGGCCGAGGAGTTTTTCGTTGGGGATGCTGATGACGGTATCGCAACTGCCCGCCAGCTCGGCGAGACCGCGCTCGGCTTGCCTCATCCGGCGCGGTCCCTCAAAAGAGAACGGCTTTGTGACCACTGCCACCGTGAGCGCGTTCAATTCTTTTGCAAGCGAAGCCACCACGGGCGCGGCACCTGTCCCAGTGCCGCCTCCGAGCCCCGCGGTGACGAAGACCATATCGGCGCCTTCGAGAATTTCGATAATTTTCTCGGTGTCTTCGAGCGCCGCCTGACGCCCGATGGCCGGATCGGAGCCCGCGCCGAGACCGCTGGTCAGCTTCTTCCCTATGGCAAGTTTATTCGCCACGGGCGAGGCTGCCAGCGCCTGCTTATCGGTGTTCAATATGTAAAAATCAATTCCGCCCAACGCTTCCTGAAGCATCCGGCCGACGGCATTGGAACCGCCGCCTCCCACGCCGATCACCTTAATCCGGGTGCCCAAATCCATTTCTTCTTCGATAAGAAATTTCAAATCATCTGCTGCCATTAGTTCCTCAGTTCCTCGCTGTGTACGGTGTCCTATTTAAAGGCCAATTTGGCCAAACCAGTAGTTGCGCGTTTCCAATCGCGCTTGAGTTTCAATCTGCCGGAGTACATCGCCAGACCGGCAGCAGTAGTCCAAATGGGGTTGTCCAACTGGGGAGGCCAGTCCTCCAGCCCGGTGACCAGGCCGTTACGGGCCTGGCAATTCAGGATTCGCTCGGCAAGATCGCACATGCCGGGCAAGAGAGCACCGCCGCCGGTAAGAACTGCGCCTTCAAGGAGCGACTGCTCCATGCCAACACGAAGGATTTCGGCGTAAACGCGTTCAAAGATTTGCTCAGCGCGGGCCTCCAGGATCTCGTTCAACTGCCTGCGGGGCGCTTCGCGCATAGCGCGGCCTTCGGCGGACGGGATTTCAACCAGACTATGATCAGAGGCAGTTCCGGTTAACGCGCACCCGTACTCGCGTTTGAGGTTCTCGGCATCGTCGTAGTTGACTTTGAGCAACCAAGAGATGTCGCGCGTGAAGTGATCACCGCCCACGGGCAGCGAGGTTGCAAGGAGAAGGGCGTCCGCATCGTAGACGGCAATCTGAGTCGTTTGCGCTCCGATATCGATCAGGGCAACGCCGCGGGCGCGATCTTCGGGCAACACCGCGGCGTAGGCGCCAGCGATGGCTTCGAAGATGGACTCTTCGACGGCGAGATGCGACTGATGCAAAGCCGTAATCAGGCCCTGATGATCCTGCATGGAAACGGTCACGACATGTACGTTCGCTTCCAAGCGCGCGCAGAGAATGCCTTTCGGATTGCGATAGCCCGCCCGGCCATCGAGAGTAAAATCCTGCGGACAAATTTGCAGGACCTGCCGGTCTTCCTCGAGCCGGACGCGAGCGGCCAACTCGATGGCATAGCGGAGGTCGTCGGGTTCGATTTCGCGGCGCCGGCCGAACTCGTATAGGCCCCGGCTGTTCACTCCCGAGACACAGCCGCCGATACCAATGACAGCCGCTTCCGGCGAGGCTTGGGCGCGAAGTTCAGCCTCATGGAGAGCAAAGCGAATGCTTTCGGAAAGGGCTTCCTGGTCCGTGAGACGCCCGCGATTCCAGGCTTGAACAGGTGCTTCGCCATAGCCCAGGAAGCGAAGGGAATCCTCTTCGAGCCCGCAGATCACCACGCGGGTGCTGATGCTACCTAAGTCCACACCTACGGCTAATTTGGTTTTACTGCCCACGCTACTGATCTCCTACTGCAGTAATCACGCCGTCGACGCGTAAATCGAGCATTCCCGCATCCGGGCGTTTCTGTTTGATCTCCGAATAATTTGCCAGGAAGTTCTGGAGGCGATCGGAGTAGTTTTCGTCTCCCAGCATTAAATTCACAACGGTGTTGTCGACGTGTTCGGCAACAATCAGGTCATTCGGATCGACGACATTGATTTCAGAGATCTGCCCGGCCAGCGCACCGATTTCCTGGAGCATCCCCAAAACACGGCGCACGCGGGCGCGGCGATTCTCGATTGGTTCGCTCTCTCGGATTCCGGTAATGACCGGCAGTGTAAACTTGGCCGGAACCCGAGGACGCAAAATAATGCCGTCGCGGTCGATTAGAGCAAAGCGCGACATGCCGTCCCTGTGATTCGGCGCCAAGCGAACAAAGGCGACAGGAACTCGTTCATGGACCTGTACTTTTAGCGTGTTGGGCCAGATCTTCGTAATCGTCGCGTCTTCCACCCAGTCGATCGCCAGAAGCTGAAGACGGCGGTTCTGGATCGGTACCAAATAAAGACTGCGGCCAAAGTCCTCGGCGAACACGTGACGGATTTGGGAAGCCGACGCATAATGAATTCCCTCCACGACAAGGTTGGGGCTCTGTTTCGCGAACTCGTCCGCCTCCGGGATGCGGAAGCGGTCGTCTTTAATTAAGAACTCTTCGGTGCTGCGCCAGGCGAACAGCGTACTGACCATCAGCAGCACACCGGCGATCAGCCAAAACGCGAATTTCGCCCAGCGGAAACGATCGAGAGGCCGTTCATAGCGCGGCATCAGGCGGCCGCCTCCCGCAGCTTG
Source organism: uncultured Acidobacteriaceae bacterium (assembly GCA_963787585.1). GTDB lineage: Bacteria > Acidobacteriota > Terriglobia > Bryobacterales > Bryobacteraceae > Bog-105. The sequence goes on along the minus strand of CAWBDR010000029.1, from coordinate 172,522 downwards.
TCCAGAATCCTGTCGGCGGCCTGAGAGACATTCCCCGCCCCGAGGGTGATGATCAGATCACCGCGCTGAGCGGCCGCGCTGACGGCAGCCACCCCCTCCTCCAGCGAAGGGATGTAGTGAACTGAACGATGGCCATACGAACTGATTTTGTCCAGAAGCGCTTGCGAGCTGACGCCTTCAATGGCCGGTTCAGAGGCGGCGTAAATGTCGAGGAGAAAGAGATTATCGGCCTGATGAAAAGCCGTACCGAACTCATCCAGCAGGTGCTGCGTACGCGAATACCGGTGAGGTTGAAAAAGGACGTGAATACGGTTGTATGGTGACAGCCGAGCAGCGGAGAGCGTTGCCTTTATCTCAGTTGGATGATGGCCGTAATCGTCGATTACGGTAACGCCACCCTGGACGCCTCGGATAGAAAACCGGCGATCGACACCGCTGAATGCGGCGAGGCCCTCTCGGATTTCGAGCACGGGCACTTCCATCTCCAGGCAGACAGCGATGGCGGCGGTGGCATTCAGAACATTATGCAGTCCGGGAACGGCGAGACGAAAGATCCCGAGTTCGCCTGTGCGGCGGTGAACAGAAAAGCTGCTGCAGGCAGGCGCCAGGTCCACATTCTGGATCTCAAGATCGACCTGCGCGGAGCGGCCATAGGTGATGGTGCGCCGGCGAACAGCCGGGAAGATCTGCTGGATGTTCTCGTCTTCCATGCACAGGACCACGGCGCCGTAGAACGGAACTCTGTTGACGAATTCAGTGAAGGCCGATCGGATGTCTTCGAGCGAGGCGTAATGATCGAGGTGCTCGCGGTCGATATTGGTCACGACCGCAATGATGGGCGCGAGTTTCAGGAAAGATCCGTCGCTCTCGTCGGATTCGACCACAAGAATGCTGCTTTTGCCGACTCGGGCGTTCGAGCCCTCGAGACCGGCGACACGGCCGCCTACAAGGACGGTGGGATCAAGCTTCGCCGCATTCAAAATAGAGGCGACCATGGATGTGGTGGTGGTTTTACCATGGCTGCCTCCGACCGCGATGCCGAACTTCAGCCGCATCAACTCGGCGAGCAGTTCGCCTCGCGGGATCACAGGGATTTGCAGGCGGCGCGCCTCCGCCACTTCCGGATTGCCTGGATCCAGAGCGGATGTGACCACAATCGCCCTGGCGCCCGTGACGTTTTCCGCTTTATGGCCCAAGCGGATTGTTGCGCCAAGCCTGGCCAAGCGGTCCACGATGGCGCTGGGCCTGAGATCGGAGCCAGACACCTGATACCCGAGGGTAAGCAGGACCTCCGCGATCGCGCTCATTCCGATGCCCCCAATTCCCACGAAGTGCACGTGTTGGGGCTTAAAAAACATTCTTCAAAGGTATTGTTTCGGCTTTCATCCGTAGTGTCAATCCGGAAAAGCGGATATCCACCCATTCAAGACAAATTTTTTGCGATTCCATGTTGAAGTACCTGATGGCGACGCTCCGCGGCTTCCTCCATGACTTCGGCAGCACGCTCGGCGGCGCCGGGTTTAGCGAACCGGCGAACGTGATCGCGCATGGCGCTCAGCTCGGCGGGGTTCTGGCGCAGGGATTCGATCTCTTGAAAGAGGCGCTCGCCGGTGGTCTCCGCGTCGAGCATCATGCGGGCGGCTTTGGCACGGACAAGCGCTTCGGCGTTCTTTCGTTGATGATCATCGGCGGCGAACGGGAAAGGAACCAGAATGGAGGGCATACCGGCTGCGGCGATTTCGCTGAACCCACCCGCGCCGGACCGCCCAATCACCAGATCAGCCGCGCCAAAGGCGTTCGGCATGTCCCGGATAAAGGGGACGACTTCCCCCTCCAGGCCAGTTTCTGCGAATTCGGCGGCGAGAGCGGCATGCTCGGCAACCCCCGTTTGGTGAACGATGCGGATAGGAATTTGGCGGTCGCGAAAGAGACGCCAGCTTTCGCGCGATGCCCGGTTCAGAGTGCGTGAGCCTTGACTGCCGCCAGTGATCAGAACCGTGAAAGGGCCGGCAAGCTTCGGCTGCAGAGCGAAGAATTCGGGGCGTAAGGGGAGGCCTGTGAGTTCAGACTTGTCGAACGGGAACCAGGCTCTGGTGGACTCGAAGCCGACGAGCGCGCGATAAACCCGCTTGCCCATTCTTCGATTGGCAAATCCGGGAGTGGCGTTCGGTTCCATAACTACGAGCGGAATCCGGCACAGGACTGCGGCGAGCATAACAGGTCCCGCGACAAACCCCCCCATGCTGAAAACAGCACGGGGCCGGAAGCGATTGAGAAGCCTTCGAGCCGCTAAAATACTTGCGGGCAGTTGCAGCGAAGTTTGAATTTGGCGACGCGCGCCAGCGCGATTGAGCGCTCCGATACGGATGAACTCGATGCCGTAACCGGCTTCGGGAACGAGCCGGGCCTCCATGCCTTCTCGGGTGCCGATATATAAGAGGTGGTGACCGCGGTCGCGCAGGACGCGGGCCACCGCCAGCGCCGGGAAGACATGCCCCCCGGAGCCGCCGCCCGTAAGTACGAAGGAATACGGCATTGCTTTTAGTACTTAAGCGGCGTGCTCGCTCACGCTCAGGAGCATGCCCATGAGCAGAAGCGTACTGAGCAGGGAACTTCCTCCGTAGCTGATGAACGGCAGCGGAATGCCTTTGTTGGGAACCAGATCGAGGGCCACGCTGATGTTTATGAAAGCCTGCACGACCACACAGACGGTCACGCTCAAGGCCAAGTACTTGCCGAAGTTATCAGTGGCGCGAATGTAGGTGCGTATGCCGCGCCACAGCACGACGACAAATCCCCCGAGCAGCAAAGCTGCCCCGAAAAAGCCGGTCTCTTCCCCGATGACACCGTAGATGAAGTCTGTGTGTGCTTCGGGAAGATACAACATTTTCTGTTTACTCTCCATCAAGCCGACTCCGAAGAAACCGCCCGAGCCGACGGCAATTTTCGACTGAAGCTGCTGGTATCCGGGATCGCTGGTGGAGGCGGTCTTACGCGCGTAGCTCAGGATGTGGTTACCCGGATCGATCCTGGCGAGCAGTTTGTGATCCGTATCGACGAAATCGATAGCGCGCGCCAGGCGATACGGTTTCATAACAATGAAGCCGAGGCCAAGGACAACACCAAGAACGCCGCAAAGGATCAGATACCGATACTCGATACCGGCAACGAAGATGACGGCAATCGTAGTCGTCACCAGAACGACGGCGGTGCCGAAGTCGGCGAAGGCCACGGCGAGCGCCATAAATGAGATTACGATGGCGATGGGCCCAAGCGTATGCTTCTCGTTCACGGCCCCCATACGGCGGCAGAGAAAGAAGGCCAGGAACAGCGCCAAGGCCGGCTTGGCCAGCTCAGACGGTTGCAGCGAGAATGGCCCGGCGTGCAGCCAGCGATGATTGCTGGAATCAGTAATATACACGACCACCAGCAGCAAGAGCACCAGACCCAGGCCGGCGAAGGCGAACCGGGGGCTGTTCCACTGGCGGTAATCGCGGCGCATGCAGAGCAGTAGAGCGATGAATGAAAAGGCGGCCCAGCCAAGCTGCCGAACAAAAAAATGTGTGCTGGAGACGTGGTATTTCAGCTCGGCTATGAATGAGGAGGCACTATAAACCATGACCAGCCCGAAGCAGACCAGTGTCAGCACGGTAAGAAAGAGTATCCAGTCTGTCTTGAGACGTTGCGCCATTTGAATTAAGCCAATTCTGCCACTAAATGTTTGAACGCTTTTCCGCGTTGCTCATAATCTTGAAACTGATCGAAGCTGGCGCAAGCAGGCGCGAGCAGCACGGTATCGCCCGGCGTTGCATGGCGGCGGGCGTACTCGACGGCACGATCGAGCGTGCCGCAATCGATTAGCGGGACGGCGCCGTCGAGCGCTTTTCGGATGAGCGGGGCGGCGGCGTAAGCATAAGGCGGTTCAGCGCCGATGAGCAGCGCAGCTCGAGCGCGAGCGTGCAGCGGCGAACGAAGGGGCGCATAGTCGCTGCCTTTATCCTTGCCTCCCAAAATGATCCACAGATTCCGCGGAAAAGCGTGAATCGCTTTAAGAGCGGCATCTACGTTGGTCGCCTTTGAATCGTTATAGTATTCGATGCCGTCGAGCGCACGAACGAACTCGAGGCGGTGCTCCACGCCGGGGAAGGACTCTACTGCCCGACCCAGCTTCTCGAGCCCGGCACCCGCGAGATGGGCGACTGCCGAAGCCGCCATGACGTTCTCCAGGTTGTGAATTCCGCGGAGTTTAATTCGAGAGCGGCTCATGAAGGGCACGCGATCCCAGCAAAGATCGGAGTTCTGCAAAGAAACGCCCGATGGTACCGGCTGCGACGAGCTAAACCAGAAGACTTGCGCTTTCGTGTTCGATGCGAAGCCGCGGCAAGCGGCATCATCATAATTCAACACGGCGAAGTCGCCGGCCTGCTGCGTCTCGAATAACCGTTTTTTGGCCGCCACGTAGTTTTCAAACGTATGATGCCGGTCGAGATGATCCGGCGTGATATTCAGACAGGCGGCAATTTCGGCGCGGAAATGAGAAATGGATTCAAGCTGGAAACTGGAGAGCTCAAGCACGTTCCATTGATGCTCCGAAGATGACTTGACCAGCGATGCAACAGCGGTTCCGATGTTTCCACCCACCTGACAGTCGATGCCGCATTGCTTCAGAAGGTGACCGGTGAGAGCGGTGGTGGTGGTTTTACCGTTCGATCCCGTGATCCCGGCGACCGGTCCTTTGAGGAAATACGAGGCGAGCTCGACTTCACCAATGATCGGTACGCCATGGGCACGCGCCTCCGCCAGCAATGGAAGCTCGTACGGCACGGCAGGCGAGAGGACAATCAGATCCGGTCCATGACCGTCAGATCCGGCACCCTTGCCGCCAAGATTGGCCGGGTCTTGCGAAACAACGGGCACACCGAGCGCATCGAAAGGAGCTCGTTCATCGGGCGTGAGGGGGCGTTCATCCATCGCTCGGACGCAAGCGCTCCGTTGGCGGAGAAGTGTGATAGCGGCCAGTCCGGAGCGCTTAGTGCCGATCACCAACACATTCTTGCCGGCTAGCTGCACCGCTACCTCAACTTCAGGGTGGTGAGCGCGAATAACGCCATCACGAGCCCCGCGATCCAGAAGCGCACGATAACGGTTGATTCGGTCCAGCCGAGCGCTTCGAAATGGTGATGTATGGGCGCCATTTTGAAGATTCGCTTGCCGTGCCGGAGCTTATAACTGCCGACCTGGAGGATCACGGACAGAGCTTCAATGACGTAGACGCCGCCGATAAAGAAGAGCAGAATCTCCTGCTTGATCAGCACGGCGACAATGCCCAGGCCACCGCCAAGCGCGAGTGATCCGATATCGCCCATAAACACCTGGGCCGGATGGCAGTTGTACCAAAGAAAGCCGAGGCTGGCGCCCACCATGGCGGCGCAGAAAATCGTCAGTTCTTGCGAGCGGGGCAAGCGCGCGAGATCGAGATAGGAGGAGAGATCCGCGTTACTGGAAACGTAGGTAAGCGCGGTCATGGCGCCGGAAGCGATGATCATCAGACCGATGGCAAGACCGTCGAGCCCGTCCGTCAGATTGACGGCGTTCGAAGAACCGACCATAACGATCACGATGAACAAATAAAACAGTACGAACGCAAGCGGGTACGTCCAGAAGTTCCTGGTCAGCGACTCGATCAGCAGATCCGGTTTGTATTGCTTGAAAAAGGGGAAATTGATCGCGGTCGAATAGGCCTGTTTGGCGTGCAGGAGCAGCAGGAAGAAGCCGATGAGCATGGCTACCAAGACCTGTGCCCAAAATTTCCGCCGCACGGTGAGGCCGAGGTTACGTTTTCTTGCGATTTTGGCGTAATCATCCACAAAGCCGATGGCACCGAACCCGAGCAGGCCGAGCAGAGCGAGCCAAACATATGGGTTGGTAAGGTCGGCCCAGAGCACAGTTGGGATGACTATCGCGATGACGATGAGCAGCCCTCCCATGGTCGGAGTTCCGGCTTTTGCCTTGTGGGATTGGGGACCGTCATCCCGTATGTGTTGTCCGAAGCTCCATTCGCGCAGTTTGCTGATCAGCCATGGGCCAAGGGCAAGCGCCAGCCCGAGCGCGGTCAGACTGGCAAGGGCGCTCCGCGTGGTTATGTAGCTGAAGACTCGAAAGGCCGGAATGTATCTATGGAGGACTTGATAAAGCAGCCAGTACAGCATCTTTTATCCTTCCATAGCTTCCAAGGCGAGCTCGATGCGAGTACTACGCGAGCCTTTGAAGAGGACCGCGTCACCCGGCCGGACGGAGTGCCGCAAAAATTCACCAGCCAATTGAGGGGTCTCAAAAAAAAGCGCGGCGCTGTCAGCGAGACCAGCTCGCTTAGCTTCGTCCACCAGGAAGCGGCTGGCGCCGCGCACCCCAATCAGCACATCCACACCAGAGTGGGCCGCGTAAGCGCCCACTTCGCGATGCAGCTTTTCGGCCATACGGCCCAATTCGAGCATTTCTCCCAGAACGGCGATCCGGCGCTGCGCCGGCTCCTCGCGCAATACATCAAGCATGCTGCGCGCCGCCTCGGGATTTGAATTATAGGAATCGTTAAGAACCGTCACATTTCGCCAAACATGACGCTCTCCGCGCATCTTACTCGCGGAGAGCTGGGCCACCGCCTCGGTGAGTTCGTTGAGGTCGATCCCGAAGACGGTTGCGACGGCAAGCCCGGCAAGTATGTTCGAAACGCTGTGGCGTCCGGTGAGGCGGGTTTGGAAACGAATCCCATTCACGGTGAAACGCGAACCAGCGGAATCAGATTCGAGGCTCTCCGCGCGCATGTCGGCGCACTGCGAAACCCCATAAGTGATCGAGCGCCCACAATGCGCCGTCTTGAAGGCTAGAACGCGCTCGTCGTCCGCGTTCAGAATCGCAGTGCCATTTGGAGGGAGCGATTCGACCAGCTCGCGCTTGGCTGCGGCGATACCATCTATGGAATCAAAGAATTCGATGTGCGCATAACCGACATTAGTCACAACGCCGATCTCCGGCTCACAAACCCGGCAGAGGCGGCGAATTTCGCCGGCGTGGTTCATGCCGATTTCAACGACTCCGAGCTGGGCAGCGTCCGGAATACGGAGCAGACTCAGCGGCAGCCCGATATGATTGTTCAAATTGCCTGCGGTTCTGCCTACCCGAAAACGCACACCGAGAATCTCTGCAATGATGTCTTTCGTGCTGGTCTTGCCGGCGCTGCCGGTGATTGCAACCACTGGACGGCCCCAGGCACAACGGGCCCAGTGAGCGGTGGCTTGCAGAGCTTGCACCGTATCGCCAACAAGAAGGACCGGTGCGTTATCGAAAGAGACAGGCTCGCTAACGACAGCAGACACCGCACCGCGCGCGAGCGCGGCCGGCGCGAAGAGATTCCCGTCGAGGCGCTCGCCCTGAATCGCGAAAAACAGGTCGCCTGGATTGGTGGTACGGGAGTCGACGCTCCAACCGCGAACACGCAAATTGGCAAGATTCGCGCGCGAACCCGAGAGCAACGCTCCGGTTACGTCGCGAACCTGCGCAAGACAACATTCCATTCGACGGCTTATGAACCCCCGGCGTTTGTCCGAGCCGTGTGATTCTTTCTGTCGCGCCCGTACCCGAACGAGCGAAGGACGCGGCGAGCAACTTCGCGGTCGTCGAATGGAATCGGGCCGTCCCGCAAGACCTGATACGTCTCGTGACCTTTGCCCGCCAGGATAACCACATCGCCGGGATCAGCGTTCTCGATCGCTTTCCGGATTGCGCGCTCGCGGTCCGGCTCGGTAAGGTGAGGCGTATCGTAACGGCTTAAACCGACCATCGCGTCGTTCATAATTGCGAGCGGATCTTCGCTGCGCGGATTGTCCGATGTCAGCACCACATAATCGCTCAGCTCGGCGGCTGCCATACCCATCAACGGCCGTTTCGAACGGTCACGGTCTCCGCCGCAACCAAATAACGTAATCACCTTCTTCGGCTTCATGCCACGCGCAGCGGAAATGACATTCCGCAACGCATCGTCGGTGTGCGCATAATCGACAACCACCATAAACGGCTGGCCTTCTTCCACCCGTTCAAATCTCCCCGGTACTCTTTGCAACTGCTCGATTCCTTTCTGAATTTGCTCCTCATCCAAGCCGTAGGTGAACCCTACGGCGCAGGCAAGCAGAATATTTTGAACATTAATGTGCCCCACGAGAGGCGAAACCACGGGAAACGGATGCTCTCCCGCTATCACCGTGAACCGCAGCCCTTCAAACGAGAAATCAATGTCCCTGGCGCGGAAGCAGAGTTGCCCGCCGGCGCGGCAGGACGGGTTTTGCTGCATGCTGTACCAAGAGACATTTGTCTCGGCTGAAAGAGCCAGGCGGTGTGCGCTCTCGTCATCGGCATTCAAGACCGCGAAACGGGGGGGAGGACCGCTCCGCGGCGTAAATAGCAACTGCTTCGCGCTAAAGTACGCTTCCATCGTGTGGTGATAGTCCAGATGGTCGCGAGTGAAATTCGTGAATCCGGCCGTGTGGACGTCCATCGCGTAAATGCGTCCGAGGTCCAGCGCATGGGAGGAGGCTTCGAGCGTCGCATGAGTGCCGCCCAACTCCTCCAGCTCATGCAACATCCGAAACAGGTCGAGCGATTCCGGAGTCGTGTTGACAGCCGGCAATACGCGGCCGGCGAGATGATACTCGATGGTACCGACCAGGGCGGTCAGCTTACCGGCTGCCCGCAGAATAGAATCGATCAGCAGTGTGCTGGTGGTTTTGCCATTCGTGCCGGTAATCCCGGTCACGGCAATCCGGGTATCAGGCTTGTTGTAGAAGTTTCGCGCGGCTACCGCGAGCGCTTTTCGGCCGTGGGGCACGTGCAGCCAAACGCCATTGAAGCCGCCGGGGCTAGGCCGGTCGCTTACTGTCGCCAGCGCGCCGCTCTGAATGGCTGCGCCGGCAAACTGGGCTCCATCCATCTTAGAGCCCGAGAACGCAAAGAACAGATAACCCGGTTCTACTTTACGACTGTCGTAGGCCAGGCCTCGCACGTCGGAGGTGAGTAGGGCCGAAGGCGCGGGATACACGAGCGGAACACCCTCGAGTACGCGGTTCAGTTCCATCAGAGGCGAAACCTCACCGCGCAAACCTCACCTGGATGCGTTCACCGGGAAGCAGCAAAGAGCCTGCGGACGGGCTCTGTGCCCGCGCCAAGCCGTCGCCCAGCATATCGACTTCGATTCCGGTTTCCGCGGCTTCTTCCATTACATCTTTGACGGTTTTGCCAACGAAATTCGGTACCTTGGGCGCATTCGGGCCAGTGTTCTCCGCCACGACGGTTTCCACTTGTCCGGATGCCTGGCGCATCTCGTCGAGCGAGGGCGGGTTGCTCAGGGCGGCAACCGTATCAGCGTCCGTATCCTTCTTATGCAGCTTGTCTTCGGCTGCTTTTTCCTTTGCCATCAGGAGCTCGATCTCTTCGGGGACATCCCGGATCACGCCCAGCCTGCGCAGAGCCGTCGACATCACTCTGGTCCAAACGGGCCCTGCCGCGGACCCCCCGTAACCGGCTTCCCCAGTGGTCCCAGTAATAGTTACAACCACCACGACGGCTGGATTTTCGAGCGGCGCGAATCCCATAAACGAGGCGTTGTACTTGTGCGTGTAGACGTGGTGAGCGTAGTCGAAAATCTGCGCGGTTCCCGTTTTGCCCGCGATCGTGTATCCGGCTACGTGAAGGTGGTGTCCCGTGCCTCCCGGTTCCGTCACGACGCGGCGCATCATCATGCGCATGGTCATGATTGTTTCCGGTTTTAAGACTTGAGCGGGTGAAGGACTGGGGAGTCGCGTGCGAACCGGCTCTTCTCCGGGCGCCTGCCCCCAGGCCACCAGGTGAGGGTGCACGAGGAAACCGCCATTCGCGATTACGCTACCCGCCTGGGCCAACTGCACGGACGTGACGGCGATCTCGTGGCCCATCGGCACAGATCCGATCGAGGTTGGCTGCCATCTTTTCAAAGGACGAAGCAGTCCCGGAGCTTCGGCAGGAAGCTCGATTCCGGTCCGGTGACCGAAGCCGAAGCGGCGAATGTAATCGTACAGGTTCTTATTGCCGACCTGCATGCCGATGCGGATCGCGCCGATGTTACTGGAAAACGCGAGCACGTCCTCCATGGGTAGCGCCGGATACGACTTATGGTCGTGTACGACGCGTCCGAAGATCTTGATGCTGCCGTTTCCGCAGTTGATGATTGTTTCAGGCCTAAGATTCGTGGTTTCCAGCGCCGCGGACAAGGTGATGACCTTGAACACAGAGCCGGGTTCAAAAGGCGCGACAACCGCCAGGTCCTCGCGTCCGTTAGCTCTTTCGCCTGGAAGAAGGTGTTCGTTGAGATCGTAGGTCGGATAGTTTTCGAGCGCCAGAATCTCGCCTGTTGCCGGGATCATCGCCACCACGCTGCCATGTTCAGCGTGATTGTGAATAACGGCATCGCGCAGGGCTTCTTTGGCCACAAACTGTAGTTCACGGTCAATGGTCAGCCCAATGTTCTTGCCCCTGGCCGGCTGCTTCACGATTTCAGAGGCGTACGATGTTTGGCGGCCGTCCCGTTCCACGCGCATGAGGCCCGGAGTGCCTGACAGCTCCTTATCAAGCTTCAGCTCGATACCAGCGGCGCCCTTGCCCTCGCCGTCTACATTCCCAATCACGTGCGCGGCTACATCGTTTTGTGGATACGTGCGAACGCTGCCCTCGCGGATCTCGAGCCACTCAAGATCCATTGCCTTCAGGGCGGTTGCCTGCTCAGGGTTCACGTGCTGATCAACCACAAAATAGCCGTTGTGGCGGCGGGACTGGGCCGCGGTTTCGATGGCGAGTTGGAGCTTCCTGGCGTCCAGGCCGAGAATCCTGGCCAGCAGCGCCGCTGCGAGTTCCTTGTTAGGAATGCGTTTTGGATCTACGACGGCGAAATGCGAGACGGAACTGATCGCGAGGAGTTGCCCGTTGCGATCATAAATGGATCCGCGAGGAGCATCGATGGGTTCAACCTTCTGCTGCTGTCGCGTGGCACGTCTGACATAGTCGTCATGCGCGAGGACCTGCAATTGGAAGAGCCGAAAGATAACAATCAGGGCCCATCCAAGAAGGATGAGCCCTATAATCAGTGCCCGTTCAGTGGACTTCGTGAGTGGCGCGAGGGTCTGTTTTTCCGTTTCCATCACGCACAGATTTCGTGTTGGGGTCTGGGATCTCAGAGCCGGCGAGGTGAGGCCAGCACTAACGCGCTTTTATATCGCTCGCCTGAAGCGGCAAGGAATTGCGCGCCTCCGCGACTTTCGATTGCGCCCCTTGGAGCGTCTGGACCTGCTGCGGCTCGGGTTCGGACATCTTCAATGTCTTCGCTAACTGCTCGAGGCGAGCAACGCTGACGAGTTCAGCCTCCTGCGCGTCCAACTTCGCTCTCTGCTGTTCCAGCCGTACCTGCTCCTGCTGTAGATGCTGCATCGTAAACCCGGCCGTGGTGTTGTAGGCGGTAGGAACGAGACCGGCGATGACCAGCATGGCGGCAAGAAAGCCTGTCGCCATGGACCGGCTCCGCGCCCGGCGCGCCGCCGGATCGACCGCGCGGATCACGCCGCAATTGTCGATCTTCTTTACGAATAGATAGACATCCTCGTTTGCGATGGGCCGCAAACGGGGGCATTCTGTGCGCGCCCAGACAGCAGGCGGCGCATCGGCCAGCTCTCTTACCCCTACAAAGCGATTTACGAATGTTGCCAGTGACGCCATTGCTTAATCCCCTCTCAAATCCGCTCAATTGCCCGCAGTTTGGCGCTGCGAGACGCCGCATTTTCCGAAATCTCGTGCTCCGACGGCCTAAGCACATGCTTAGTGAGGATCTTCGCCTTTCCCTCACGCGCCAGTTGCTGGAATGATCGCTTCGCTTTGCGGTCCTCGATCGACATGAAAGTCAAGATCACAAACCGTCCGCCTGGTTTCAGCCGCTCCGGCGCAATCCGGAGCAATTCGTCCAGCTCCTCCAACTCGCTGTTCACCTTTAGCCGCAGAGCCATGAATGTTTGGGTGGCCGGATGGAGTCTCCCCGTTCGCGGCACGGTCTCTTCGATCACCCGGGCTAAATGCCCAGTCGTACGAAGAGGCCGCGCGCGAACGATTGCTCTGGAGATTCTTCGCGACCTCCTTTCTTCGCCAAGCTGATAAATCAAATCGGCGAGCGCCTTCTCAGGCAGTTCATTCACAAGATCCGCGGCGGTGAACGGCTGCGTGCGATCCATTCGCATATCGAGCGGGCCATCTTCCATGAGCGAAAACCCGCGCTCCGCCGTCTCTAACTGGTACCGGCTCACGCCCAGATCCGCCAAAACACCGTCCACACTCTCAATCCCGTTCGCGGCCAGCGCTTCAGGCAGCCTGGAGAAAACGCCATGAAAGAACCGGATCCGATCCGCCAGCACTCCGCTGTTCACTCGAGCTAATTCGAGCGATTCCGCATCCTGATCGCACGCAATCACAACGCCCTCCGCGAGGCGCTCCGCAATTGCCCGCGTGTGACCGCCCAACCCAGCGGTCATGTCCACGTACACTCCGTTTGGCCGAATCGCGAGAAACTCGAGCGATTCGCGCAACAGCACCGGATAATGGCGAGGGCCAGCCTCGTCCTGCATACATGGCGGCCCCTAACGTAATCCCTTCTTCTGCAACGCCCGGAGCTTCTCGTCCAAATTCGATTTCGCCAATTCCAACTTCTTCTCGTACGTACTGCTTGGGTATATCTCGATACGCTGCTTGTAGGCGTTCAGATAGACATCCCCGTTTTCAAGCTGCAAATCACGCCGCAGAGTTGTCGGCATCAGCACCCGGCCTTGCGCATCAATGTCCATGTCCTCGCCGTAATGGTTCGCGATGAAAGCGATATCGGCGCGTATGTCCGCGTCCTCTCCGGGCTCCTGCAACATCTTTTCCGTATCGCGCCAGACCGAAATCGGGTAGATTAAGGCTGTCGAGGTATTTAAAGTCGTGACGAAAACCTTCCGTTCCCCGAGCGATTCCAAGTACTGCACTACGACGGCGGGAAGCTTAAGCCGGCCTTTTTCGTCTACACGCCCGCTCCGGGTGCCGCGAGGGGCTTCTACCCCAGTCGGCGATTCGGGCTGATCGTTGCCGTTTTCTTCCACCTTGAACCAGTTTTGGCCATTTCAGGCCACCTGTTCGATAGTGGCACGAGCCCTATCTGAATGCAATAGATTTGTTTAAGGAAATTTCTGTAAGTCGTTCTATTCGCCTTTCTTGCGCCTCTTCTCACACGATGCAGCACTCCGCAGTGGTGTTCAGAAAAGAGGCGGTGCGAATGTAAGGTGGGAAGGAGGCCAAGCCAATTCAGACTTGGCCTCGACGAACCGGGAAAGCGGGTGGCTTACTCCCCGACGACCTGGAGATTATTCTGGACGCTAAATACGTTCGGTACCGCATTCGCGCGGATGCCGATTAAGTTCTTGTCTCCCTGGTTAGCCACAACTCCCTCAAGCGTCACGTGGCCGTTTTCGACCATGATGTGAACAGGAGGGAGCGCCTGATGCCCGTAGCGGTCCCCGATTTGGGGGTCACCATATATTGCGCGGAATTCAGCCCGACGGATTTGATTATCCATCGGCGAAAGCGGAAGGACCTTAATGTTATTCACTACCTGTGAAACGCCTTCGACGTTCTTCACGACGTTCTGCGCATCGGATTTCAACACGGGATTCGTGACCGCTCCTTCGAGCGTCACAGTGCTTCCGTCGACCCTGAATCCCAGATCGTCGAAGATCGTGTAATACGGAAGCATCACTAACTGATGGCGGACCTCTTTGATAATCTTTCCTTCATTCGGGGACCCCGGTATAAAGGCGTCGTCATGGTTCTTCTGACCCGCAGCAAACAGCGCGGGCGCAAACAGAAGACCTGCGGCCAATACCGGACCGAGTATCTTTTGCATAAAGTTTATTTCTCCTCATTTATAAGATTGCGGTGAGGATCATACAAGTTTCAGCGACTTGGCGCGGAAATACTACGGTAGAGCGATTAGCCTTGGCCCTTGTGACGCCAGATGCTACTGCCGCGCTTCGAGAAGACACTTACGAGGAGAGTTAGCACCATCAGGAACCAGCAGAAGATACTTGGGAAGATTGTCCAGTTCTGGCTGTAAGGCCAAAAGGGCAAGACCACAACACCCAGGATGAACAGTGCTAGCGCGATGAATTTCCAGGCATCCATGGAGATCTGGTCGTTAGATCTATTTCGAGTTCCCAGAGTTACTGCACGGCCAATCGTAAGACTCATTGCGCACGCGGAGCCTCTTCGTAGGCAACCAGCGCCTTGCCACTCGAGAGCTTCTGTTTTCGGCAGCGGACGACCTGACCGGGTCCGAAGGCCCACTCTTCCCCTTCGGGCATGTTATCGACAATGCGATAGAAGTCGTGACCAACATGCTCGGCTTGCACCGATCTCAGAACGTTCAGACCTTCACCGACAAGGTTGACGTAAATGGGAGTTACTTTGCCGGTTACCGGTATCGGCTGAGGTGCTGGAGCGGCGGGAGGGGGAGATGCCGTCTCCGGCTTGGGTGTAGCGACGGGGGTGGGTGCACTCCGTTCTTCGACCGCGGGCCGTTGGGGATAGGTAACCGGTTGGGCCGAGAGCTGAGTCGCGAAATAGACCGGAGTCGGCGCGGCAATGGAAGGTGATGGAGCGGATGCGGCCGGCGAAGGAGGCGGGGCCGGCGCAGGTCGTGGCGGAGCCGGCGCAGGTGGCGAAGCCGGCGGAGTGGCAGCGGCATGGGAAGGCGACGGAGCGGGGGTGGTTCCGAAGTCAGGAATGAAGGCCCGGCTCGCGGTTCGGGCCGGCATAACAGATCGCGCCTCGGTTGCCACGCGGCCGCTCATGCGAGCGCGATCAATCGCCCAGAACAGAATCGTCGCGAAGATCCAGGTGAGAGCGAATCGCGTTTGCAGGTAATCCTGTTGCGCAGCGGGTCCGGTCACGTTGGCAGCGTGGGCGAGAGAATATTCGTATAGAATTCCCGAGGCGAGCATCAGAGCGAATCCCGTCACTGCCGCGAAAGCGAGGCTCTGAAGGACAGATCGCGCGCCCTCCTGGTCGTAAGCAAAAAGAACGATGAGCAAAACGAAGCCTGCGATGGTGGTCACGAAACCGAAATTCGCCGGGGCTGCAACAAAAACCAATACGCCACCGACGGCCAAGGCCAGCAGCAGAGCGGCGGCATCAAGTCGCGATTTGTCCATTAATTCCTCAATCGGGCGATTAATTCCTCTGACGGCCACAATTCTAGCGAAGCCGTCCGATGAAACGCGACTGGGCCTGCAGAGCAATATGCTGAGAGTTCGTTATGAATGCTCCGATACTCATCGCCGCAGCCGAGCCGGATCACTGCGGCCGGGAATAAACCAAAGCTCATCGACGAATACATAGGACGCATAAATTCGACCACTTCGGACGTAAGCGTCGCGCACATGCGAAGTCCGGAAGGATGGGAAGAGCCGGGGCAAACGCCTGAGTTCGACGAGTTTACTGTAGTGCTGAAAGGCATGCTCCGAGTAGAGCACCGGGGAGGAATGCTGGAGGTAAAAGCCGGGCAGGCGATCATTGCGAATCGAGGCGAGTGGGTTCGCTACAGCACCCCTGGCGAGGAAGGCGCGGAATACATCGCGGTCTGCTTGCCGGCGTTCTCGCTCGAGACGGTTCACCGCGATACTTGAGCCGGAATCCCATGGCTGCGTTCCAAATCGGGGCAGGGTCGCTTTTCGTGTTGCTTTGTACAGCGGCAGCCGGGCAGGAACTTCCGCGGTACATTTGGGATCCAAACATGCTCGTGATCCAGGGACGGGTCAGAGACGCGATAGCGGTCAGCCTTTGCCAAACGTGGAAGTCTACGTCGCCCGGACCAACACGGGGGATGTCCTGTCCATGCGAACCACCCGGACCGGTCACGATGGAACGTTTCGGTTTGAGCGGCTTGCGGCGTATTCCAGTTATGTCCTGACTACCGAGCCAGCCCTTCGCCTGGATCTCGATGCTATGGAGAAGACGCGCACTGTTGTCCGATTAAAATTGTACGATGTCACCGACATCGATCTGGAACTCAGAGCTCAGAAAGATGACGTCAGGGTTTCGGACTGTGGGACGACGGACTCGACACAGAACCTCGAGGACTGCCTGGCGCGAGCCGTACAATTGCGTGATGCACGTATCTCGAGCCGCTTTACTCACGTTCTTCAGACGTTCACATCCGCCATTGCGATGAATGTCTTGCTGGATGGCAGCGCGCGTGGCAGCAACGTCGGAAACAGGACTGCGAAGCAGTGCGCAAATCCCTGGCTGACAAATGGGAGAGCGAGAAGTGGGCGCTCCTACGTGAGTATGCGTGCGAACTTCGATTAGACGTCATCCGAGAGAAGCAACTGGGTACTATCTCATCGCAGCCGCGCTGAGCACGACCTGTCCGAAAACCACCACCACTGCGCGAGAGTCACCGCCGGAGCGAACGTGCAGCCGCGTTTTCAACCACATGCGATTGGCATGACAGTTGCACTCCAGCAAAGCAGCAATCGCCACCAAAAAGAGGCGACGCAAGATCTGGAGGAGAGGGTTATGAAGACTAAATTACTTGCACTATTCTTGCTGGCCGGTTCATCGCTGTTTGCCGGACCTCGCGTATTCTTCGGGTTTGGAGTAGGGGTCGGCCCTAGCTACGGCGGATACTACGTGGCGGCTCCCCCGCCAGCGCCAGTCTTTAGCTACGCCCCTGCACCCTATGTGGCGGCTCCCGGCTACAGCTGGATAGGTGGGTATTGGTACCCATCGGGACCGTGCTGGCATTGGCGCGCCGGATATTGGGCACGCCGGCCGTATGTGGGCGCGTCCTGGGTTACACCGCGCTATTACGGACACCGCTACTATCCGGGCTATTGGCGCCGTTAAATTGCGAGTTTCTCAGTCTCGAGGCGAGGCGGACATTTGTCCGCTTCGCCCTTTTTGCGTTAACAGTCCGGTACCTTTCTCCGTCCTGTCCACGGAACTCAAGAAAAGTTCCGAAGGAGCAGGACATGCAATACACAAGCAAACTTCTGACGTTCTCCGCAATTCTGACGACAGGCGCCGCGCTGGTCGCCGGTGGATTTGTCCTGGAGATCGGCAATCCGTCCGCAAATCCTGAAGCAAAGGCGCAGCACGCCGTTCTGGTAGTTCGAGGGTACGCCTGCGCGAATCCCGAAAAGACGACCGTTACGGCAACCGCTGAGGGAATCGCGAACGGCAAGCGCGAAACGATTCCCTTGAAACTGATCTCGCTATCCGGCCAAAGCAACTATGCGATCACGCGTCAATGGCCGGCGCAGGGGGAATGGGTCGTCAGTGTAGTCGGATCGAACCCGAGATTTCAATGGCAACCAGCCGACATCGTCCACGTGCAAGGCGATTCCGCCGACTTCACCAGCGTTCGGCAGTTGAGCCATGCCCCGACAGCGGCGGACGTTGAGGCCGCGCTCCATACCACCGCGGTCGCGTTACGGTGAACAAAAAACGAGTACGCTCATAACTGACTGACCGAGTGGCGGTATCTATCACTCCCGAGCTCGATTCCACAGAGGCCGAGCTGGTCTGCGCTTCAAAGGCCGGCGACCGTTCGGCCTTTGGGCAACTCTATGAACGGTACGCGCGGACCGTTCACGGCGTTCTGCTAGCCCACGTTTGCTATTCCGAGGCCGAAGACCTGTTGCAGGATGTGTTTCTGCGCGCCCTGGAGCAACTCGAGTCCTTGCGTGACCCTGGCGCTTTCGGCAGCTGGCTGATTGCGATTGCGCGCCGCGCGGCAGCCGATCTTCATCGCAAGGCCTGGCGCATGCGCCCCATAGGGAACACAGCAACAACGATCAGCGCTCAGGGTGACGGGTTTGCCATTATGCGCGCGCTCAGGAAACTGCCCGATACATACCGCGAAACACTCATCCTGCGGCTGGTGGAGGGAATGACCGGGCCAGAGATCGCCACCCGGACAGGGATGACGGCGGATTCGGTGCGAGTGAATCTTTGCCGCGGGATGAAGCTTCTGCGCCGCGCGCTGGAGGGTAAGAACGATGAATGACGATTATTTGTGGGATCGCCACGGAGAAGTTGATCCTGAGATCGCGCATCTGGAACACGCGCTAGCACCGTTTCAATACCGGCCGGCATCCCGCAAACCGTTGTTTCAGGTGAAAACGGGCCAACGGTGGCGGATTCCGGTGGCGGTAGCAGCGGCGGCGTTGATCGTAACCGCGGCTTGGATCGCGTGGCATACGCACACCGCGCACAATGTTTCCGGGTGGACAATTTACACCAGCGATGCGTCGCCACAAGTGCTGCGGCGCGGAGAAGTGATCGAGACCGGGCCGAAATCGAGCGTGCGCCTGGAATCAAGCGCAATTGGCGAAGTGCACGTCGATCCGCAATCACGGATACGGCTGGTGAACGCGACGAGTGCCAACGACAGGCTCGCTCTTGACCACGGCACGATCCATGCATTTATCTGGGCGCCGCCACGGCAATTTGTGGTGGATACGCCCTCAGCGAGCACGGTGGACCTGGGCTGTGAGTACACGCTGCAAGTCGCGCGGAACGGTACGGGAGTGCTCAAAGTAGAGAGTGGGTGGGTGGCATTTCAGTGGAAAAACCTGGAATCGTTCATCCCTGCGGGCGCGGCCTGCCGTACGGGCTCAGGGCGGGGGCCGGGAACGCCGTATTTTCTCGACTCGAGTGAAACATTGAAACAGGAGTTGGCTCGCTTCGATGAGAGCAGCGATCCGGACGCGGTCGTTCACATTCTCTCGGCGGCGCAACCGCGAGACGCACTGACATTGTGGCATCTGATGATGCGCACCCAAGGCCCCGAGCGCCTGAAAGTGTTTGGGCGATTTGCCGAGCTGGTTCCGCTCCCAACGGCGGTTACGAACGAGAGAATTGCGGCAGGCGATCCGGCAGCTCTGAACGCCTGCTGGAACGCGCTTGGGTTCGGCACCGTCGACTGGTGGCGCGAGTGGAAACGGCGCTGGTAGACTTCTAAATAATCGCCCGGCAACGCACGCGCGTTGCTTGGCTGCCGGCTATTGCTCTTCCTCTTCACCAGCGCGGCCTGGAGCGGGTACCGCCTCGGGATTGATGGTGATGTACGGCACACCGGCTTCCGCCATAGCCTTATTTAAGCGAGGCAAATCTTCGTCCACGAGCTTATGGACAGCCGCCATCCCCTGCTGCAATTCGTCGGAGGCCGACTGAATATCCGTCGATTGGCGGGCGGTCGGCTTGTCCGTGTAGCTATCAATCGAGAACATTAGGCGCGTGATCTTCTGATTTACCGGGGGAGCCGTGAACTTGAGAGGAGGGCCCGCGTTGCCGAGTCCACCGTCGCGTTCCACCTCGAAGATTCCGATGACCTGCTTCACGCTAATCAGCATCTCATCGGTTTGTTTCTTGATGTTGTCAGGTACGGTTGGGGCACCCGGTTTTTTCCAGCTATCGGTCAGTGCCGTGAGCGACGTTCGCAACGCAATGATCTTTTTGCGGCTGGTGTCCGCTTTGCGAGCCATGCCGTAGAGTTCATCAATGGCTTTCCGCCGCTCCGACATGACTTCCGGGGACATGATCACGCGTGGGTCCTGCTCCACAGTTACCGGCTTCGAGATCGTTTTACCGGCGGCGGTAATTTCGATGTTGTATTGGCCGGGATCAACGAGCGGCCCACGCCCGGAGTTTCCGAAAAATCCGCCACCGCCTCCTCCTCCGATTGCGACGTCATTGGCCTGCGACGTTTGCGCCCGCTGTGCACGGATGGGCGAATCGTAGCGCAAATCCCAAAGCACACGGTTCACACCTTCCGCTCCAGGCGCTTCCAACTCGCGAATGGTTTTGCCGCTTGGATCCTTGATCGCGATCCGCACCGGATCTTTGCCTTCAATCTTCTTCTTGAGAAAGTAATCGATTACGGCGCCGTACGGCGGGTTCGGCGCAACAAAGGCCCTCTGACCGCTGAAGCCTTGATAGTTCGCGATGCGGTATTCGATAGCGTTGCGCGAATCGAACAGATCCATATCGGATGAGATCACGGTATCGCACATTTTTTCGAGGGGTGTGATGTCGTCGAGAATCCAGATGGAGCGCCCATGGGTGCCGACGATCAAATCGTGCTCGCGCGGCTGGATGTGAATGTCGAATACGGGAACAGTGGGCAGGCCATTCTTCATCTTTTCCCACGACTCTCCGCGATTAAACGAAACGAACATCCCGAACTCCGTCCCCGCAAAGAGAAGATTGGCGTTAGCCGGATCTTCGCGTACCACGTGAACGGTGCCGTCTGCTTCGGTGATTCCTTTGCGGATCGGCTTCCAGGTGCGGCCGAAATCATCGGTCACGTAGAGGTAGATTGAGAAATCGTCGCTGCGATGGTTGTCGAAGGCGACGTATGCAGTTCCGGCGTCGCGATAAGAAGCTTCTATTTTTGCCACATAGGCACCTTTTCTCACGCCGGGGACACTGGCCACGACGTTGGTCCAAGTCCTTCCGTCATCGCGCGTTACCTGCAGATTGCCGTCGTCAGTTCCTACCCACAACACCCCGGCTTTGACGGGCGATTCGGCGAGAGTGGTGGCACAGGGCCAATGCTCGACTCCGTCATGGCGCGAGAGCGTATCCTTATCCGGCAACCTGCCAAGGATCTTCATCGCGTTGCGGTCGGCGCCGGTGGTGAGATCGGGCCCCAGCCGCTCCCAGGAATCGCCGCGATCCGTCGATTTGAACAGATAGTTTCCGGCGTAGTACAGAGTGTGGGGATCGTGAGAGGAGAGCACAAGAGGCGAGTTCCATTGGAATCGATACCGCGCCGCTTTGTCGTTCTCTTCGAGCGGACGGAGCGAACGCGATTCTCCTGTCCGTAGATCCCGCCGCAGGAGATTCCCATCTTGGGATTCGGTATAGACGGTATCAGGATCGTTCGGATCGATCCTGGTATCAAAGCCATCTCCGCCGCCTATGTTGATCCACTCGTCATTCGCAATTCCCCGGGTCCTTAAACTTCCGCTCGGACCGCACCAGGAATAGTTATCCTGCAGACCGCCGCAGACGTGATACGGCTTCCGCATATCGAACGAGATTTCATAGAACTGTCCGAGAGGGAGATTATTGACGTAGTCCCAGGTACGGCCGCCGTCGAAGGTAGCGTTGATGCCGCCATCGCACCCGGCGATCATGTGATCGGAGTTGGCGGGATCAATCCAGAAGGCGTGGAAATCGCTATGTATTCCTTTCCAGCGATCCTCTTTAAATGTGTGCCCGCCATCCTCGCTGTAATAGAGCGGAGCGCCGAGCACCCAGATTTTGTTGTCGTTGGCCGGATCGATGCGGATCTGGCTGTAATAGGAAGGCCGCGGATTAGTGTCGCTCATCTTCGTCCAGGTCAGACCTTTGTCTTCGGAACGGAACACCCCGCCGTGCGCATTTTCAATGAGCGCGTAAACGATGTTCGGGTTGCGACGGGAAACTTCTATTGCACAACGCCCGATATCGCCGGTCTGAGGCAGCCCGCTGGTCAGCTTTATCCAATGAGCACCCCCATCCACGGTTTTGTAGATCCCACCATCCCGCCCGCCACCGTTGTAGCCGAAGACCGTCCGACGCCGCTCGTAGGCAGCCGCGTAGAGCGTGTTCGGGCTTTGCGGATCCATAGCCAGATCGGAGACGCCGGTGTCTTCGTTAATCATCAGCGATTGCGTCCACGTCACTCCGCCGTCAATGGACTTGTAAACGCCGCGCTGTTTGTTCGGACCCCAAAGATGGCCGAGCGCGGCAACGTAGAGAATATTGGGATCGGACGGATGGATAACAATGCGACCAATATTCTGGGTGTCAGCCAGGCCCATGTTCGTCCAGGTATGGCCGCCATCCATGGACTTATAAATTCCGTTGCCCCACGATGAGCTCTGGCGATTATTCGGTTCGCCAGTTCCAACCCAAACTATGGAGGAGTCCGAAGGCGCGAGGGCGATATCGCCAACACTGCCGACAGGCTGATCGTCGAACAGCGGCTCCCAGGACGTACCGCCATTAACGGTCTTGAACACACCACCGGCGGCAGCAGCGACGTAGATGATGCGCGGATCTGATTCGACCACCGCAAAATCATCTACACGGCCGCCCATGATGGCAGGCCCGATGGCACGGAACTTCAGATCCTTAATTGCCTGCGTATAGGCCGAGTCTGCAAAGAGTGGAGCGGCCAGAAAGCCAAGCGACAGCACGCAGGTAAGAGATCGCCGCGAGGCGGCGGACGTACGGGCGAAATTCATGATGATTTTGGTTGCTGATTCTAACACCCGGCAAGCGAGTGTGAAGGCGCAAGAAAAACGCCCGTGGTTACTGGCTTACCTTAATCATCACTACGCCGTGCGAGGGCACATCGGCTGAATACTCATCCGAGAAGTCGCCGCGATCGGCGTGCGCCCAGAGATCTCTCACGCGCGCTTTGCCGCTGATTCCGAAATCACTCCATCGCGCTGTGACTTTCGCCTGCACCTCGCCGCGATTGAACAGGCCGACGGCATGAGAACCATCCTGAAGCGGCCGCGCCCACACCTCCAGATCGCCGTCTTTAGCAACACGCGTGGCCTGTTTACCCAGGCCGTCCTGATCAATGGCGATCACTTCCCGGTTCTCCAAGATGTCGCGAATGGCCGGCGTCATGTTTCGCTGATCGTTCCCGGCCAACAACGGAGCGGCAAGCAGGGACCAGAGGCTCATATGGGTCTGGTATTCGGTATTCGTCATGCCACCGTTCCCAATCTCGAGCATGTCCGGATCATTCCAGTGACCTGGTCCAGCATAGGGCGCTAATCCCATTTGCAGATCGAAGCCGATGTGCGACATCGATTTCCAGTTGTCGCTGATATCGCCGGTGGTGCGCCAGGCGTTTCCACCGGCCTTTTCGCCCCATTTCTCAACGTGCAGCACGCCGTATTGACAGAGGCTGAATAGAATCGGCCGGCCCGAGCGCAGAAGGGCTTCACCCATCTTGGCGTACACAGCGGGCATCGAGCGATAATCGTACACCTGGGTAGCGCTGCACCAATCGTATTTCAAATAGTCGAAGCCCCATTCGGCATAGGTCTTCGCATCCTGCTCTTCGTGCTGGAAGCTGCCTTCATAGCCGGCACAGGTTTTCGGACCAGGCGAAGAATAGATTCCGATCTTAAAACCCTTGCTGTGCACATAGGCGGTCAGCGCTTTCATATCGGGGAATTTGCTGTTGGCCTGAATGTTTCCATTCGCGTCGCGGTTTCCTTCCCAGGTATCGTCGATATTGACGTAGACGTACCCGGCATCCTTCATCCCGTTGCCGGCCATTTGATCGGCGGTTTCGCGCACAAGCTGGTCCGACACTTTGTTCGCGAACTTGTTCCAACTATTCCAGCCCATTGGCGGAGTCTTGGCGAGCCCATTGGAGGGGACGGGAGCGGCGGGCGGCAAGGAGATCTTTGCCGGATTGGCCGGCATCTCAGGCGGCGCAGCCGACGAAACCTGTTTGAATTCCACCTGGCGTCCGGGCCGGTCGCTCGGATGCGGATAGGTGAGCGTCAATTCTTGCCCGCTCAGTTTGCCCGTGAATTCGACCCGGCGCTCTTCGCCAAAATTGTCTCGGACAATTGCGAAGGTAAAGGTGTCTCCGCTGATTTTTCCGTCCTGAATCTTTTCGTTTCCGGCATTCGAAGACATCCAGCCGGTCAAGAGGTTTTCGCCGGCTTTGAGATAGAGATGCGTTTCGCGAACCGTGCCGTCCGCGTGAAAGCTCGCGACCCAGTGACCGGTGAGATCAGCCGCGTAGGTCAGAGAAGCAAAAACGGCGAACGTCACTACAACGAGGGAGTTTTTCATAGACTGTTCAGATTCTAATCCCGGGCACCGGGCCAGGGCTTCGCGGATTCCCGAATCACGAGCCGTGTCGGAACCCGAAATTCCTTTCCTGCGAGATTGGGGTCGGATAACATGCCCCACAAAGCCTGGAACGCAACTTTGCCGATTTCGGTCCTTGGTACCGAAACTGTGGTGAGGGCAGGCTGGGTAAATTCGGCGAACAGAATGTCATCGAATCCCACTACAGACAGATCATCCGGAACGCGCAATCCGGCATCGTAGGCCCAGTGCAAAACGCCGATCGCAGTCAGATCGTTGCCCGCAAGAATGGCTGTGGGGCGTTCGCCGTTGAGCAGCTTAGAGCACGCAGCATAACCGCCTTTTACAGTGAAATCCGCATCAATGGCCGGGCTCGAATCAAGGCTCAGGCGTTCTGCCGTTCGTGTGAACGCTCGTTTGCGGCGCTGCGCCGATTTCAGGCTAGGCGGGCCGCCTATGTAAGCAATTCTTTTATGACTCAGGGCGCTTAGATGCTCCAGGGCTTCGATAATGCCGTGCTCGTAATCGAGGAGAATGTTGCTGATGCTCTGGCCAACGCGCCCGAGATCGAGATACACCGCGGCGATACGGCGGTGGGCCAGCATGTCGATCACAGAGCGGTCAATCTGCGATGTGAGAATGGCCACTCCGGGAACTTGCAGTCCCAAGAGCCGCCGGACCGAATTCAGGGTGCGCTCTGAATCGTAGTTCGTGTTGAATACCAGCGCATCCATGCCATGGGCGAGCGCCTGATCCTGAAATCCGGCGATGATATCGGGGAAGAAGGGATTGCGGACGTCGGAAACAATCAGGCCCAGGAGCGAACTCTTACCCCGGGCAAGGTTGCGTGCCGCTTGATTCTGCTCATACCCGAGTTCGCGCACCGCCTCCAGAACGCGATCGCGCGTATGCGGACGGGTGACGCGAGTACCGTTCAGGACGTGAGAGACGGTGGCAATGGAAACACCCGCCTTTGCGGCAACATCTTTGATGCTCGCGCCCAACTGATCCGCCTTCCGAGTAAATGCTATAGACCGCTAGAACCAACGGCCCGAATTAGTTTAAACGCTTACGTAGTGATTTTCAAGCAGAATACTCGGAGAGCAGAAGTACGAGCCCGTGTACACAATCGGCGTTCCCCAAGGCAGCTGCTGCGCTTAAGGCCAACACGAACAGGCGAACAATGTGTATTTCACATTCTCCTCCGTTTTTAATAAACTGCGAGAACTGCTTTTTGCTGATCCACAATGACGAGTTGGTCGTCTACTGCGCCCATGCCGGGGAACATTACGCCGAGCGGATTGAGCGACGAAACTTCCTCTCTGAAGCTTGGCAGGATGGCGGCATAACAGCAGAAGCCCAAGCCACGCGAACGTACTCGCTGGGTGGTTGGGATTTGGGAACGGGAGATCCTATCGCCTCATAAGCGGCGTCCAGGGAGACGGGAGCGGAGGCAATGACTGAGCCGTCGGGCCGATGCAGCGTTATAACCTCCGAGCGGCTGCCAAAAGTAAAGTACCCGCCGCTGCTACGAGGGCCTACGACTTCTGGTTCGCCTAAGCTGTCGTTTACATCCTGTAAGCCGTCCAGTTGCAACAAAGGAATAAAGGTGTGCGCCGCGACGAGGGCTTTAGATGACTTCGATAAGAGTCCCGACCTACTCAGGAAAGGGGTCACGAAACCTGAGGGTATCGAGGTTTCCGAGGAGGTCGACAGTCGATACATTTCGGGCGTTCGCACCTCGCTGATATCTGTGGACCATAAGAATGTGTCCCGCCTGATCGAGCGTGATTCGCTCGACGTCGATTGAATCGGCAAATGCATCAGCAGGACCCCGCGAATCGCCTGTAATGATCGAGTTTCCTATAGAGGATGAGAAAAGTACGGCCCAAGCACCATTTGCCTGACTGAGTTGCTGCACAGCGTTTCGGGTGAAGTGTCCACCTAGCTGTTGCGTATCGATGTCGCCGAGCATTACCGTCTGGCTTGGTGAGGATTTCTCGATTTGAATTGCCTGCGTGAGTCCAGGCTTTTGAAGAGAGATGCACACTAAGGCCAATGCGACTAAGCGCAGCGCGAATCTACACCAAAATCCAGAGCGCTGTGGATCAGTGAATCTGTTCAGGATCATCCAAGCAAAAGGGAGCCGATTAAGAAACCCGCTCCCTAGATGCAACCTGCTGATGAGGAGTTACCCGCGCCAGTGTCCTTCTACCCAAAACCAACCGCCTGGTTGACGTGCCCAGCGGCCATCGACCCAGACAGCATGCGGTCTCGGCGGCACTATCCAGTAGCCCGGTACCCAGACGTAACGCCCGTGATGCCAACGCCAGTAGCCGTTCACCCATACATGCCTCGGTCCCGGCCGGACGCTAACTGCTTCTCTGCGCGGCGCGGGCGGTCCTATCCGCACGTACACCTGCGCATTCGCCGAACCAACAGCGAGGGCGATGCCGAACAACGTCATTGAAATTAGTTTTTTCATCGTATTGCTCCTCCACCCTCGGCGCTTAAGGGCGATCAGCCTTTAGAGGCGGTACCCTGAGTACCACCGTTCTGCTTTTCCTGACGGCGCTGCTGCATTCGCTCGTGCTGCTCTTGCCGCAGCTGGTCATACTGCGCCTTTTGAGTATCGTTCAACACAGCTTTTAACTGCGAATCACTCTGTTCGCGAACCGCAGCCATCTTGTCGTGCCGCTCCTTTTTAGAAAGAGAGCTGTCCTTCCAAATACTCTCCATTTGCTGTTGTCTTGCCGTCAAAATCGGCAAAATCTGAGTCTGTTGATCCTGCGTTAAGTTCAGTCGCTTTGCGAGCATCTGTACCTGGCGATTCGGATCAGGCCTGTGTCCATGGCGCTCCATGTTTGCCTGAGGGGCGGTGTTCTGGTCTTGCGCCGGATCCTGAGTTTGAGGCGCAGCCAGCGCGGCGCCAATTCCAAAAATTGAGGAAAAGGCAAGTGCCATCATTCGTTTCTTCATGTTGTTATCTCCTAAATGTGGAGATCTTTTGTCTCCACCTACAGAGACGGATGTCGCGCTTGAGGGTTTAACGCCGGACTCGTTAAAGTTTGTTCAAGCCGAATAGCCGTTCGGCACTAGAGCGCGTCATGCCTCCGCCGCCGCATGGGCCTCGCCGGTGCGCCGCAAAGCCGCCGCGATTTTATGTGGGAGCTCGTGGTGCTGTAATTCTTCGATGGTGACCGGCAAAGCCCGACACCAGTTCGGATACTGGTCCGCCACCGTAGCAGGCATGTTCGGCCGCGCTTCGACTTCCGCAGCGTCGTCCAGGGTGGCAGTCAGAATTCGCGAGGGAGCCCTCGCCAGCACCTGATAGGCGCCGCTAATCACACGATCAAGGGGCGAATCCCCGTCCAGTCCGGCGCTTTGTTCCAGACGCTGGTGGATCTCCTTTGTGCTCTCTTCGTTTGGTCTCAAATGAAGTTTGCGTTGCGTTTCGAGATCCGAGCCGGTCCAGAGTCCGGCCACGGTCGGCAGATCGTGCGTGGTTACTGCCGCAAGCGCTTCGGCTGGATACGTGTCCGGATCTTCTTTTTCAAACCAAAGGACACGATAAGACAACACCCGATGGCGCGCTAGCTTTTCTCTCGCCTGCTCCTCCACCGTACCCAAATCTTCTCCGACGATATAAGCCTTTGCACGTTCGCTCTCCAAGGCAAGAATTGCCAGCATCTCATCCGCGTTGTGGCGGACGTAAGCGCCGTGCGTGGCCTCCGCGCCCGAGGGTATCCAGAACAGCCGAAACAATCCCATCACATGATCGATTCGCAAGCCGCCTCCTCTCCTGAGGGCTGCGCGAATCGTCTGGATGAACGGTAGGTAACCGGCGGCGCGCAGTTTGTGCGGAACGAATGGCGGCAACCCCCAGTTTTGGCCTTGCGTATTGAACTCATCGGGCGGTGCGCCTACGCTCACGGCATCTGTGAAGACGTCCTGCCAAGCCCAGGCATCGGCGCCGTCCGGATCGACTCCAATGGGTAGATCCTGCATCAGAGGCAGGATTGAAGAGCAGCGGGCTAGCTGAACATCCAACAACCACTGCAACCATTTGTGAAACTGAACGCGCCGGAGATGGTCACTGGCGAACTGCGCTACCGCACTAGTGTCCGGATGGCGATACTGCTCCGGCCAGTTATGCCACCCCGATTTGAAGTCTTCGGCGAGAGCGCAAAAATTAGCGAATCGATCCAGGGCGGCCCCGTGCTTGTGGCAGAAACGGCCGAAGCCCGCGTCTCCGGGAAACTGAAGCCACAGCAGTTCGAGCGCGCCCATTTTCAAATCGAACACGGCATCGCGGTCGATGAGCCGGTTCTCATTCAGAGCGCGGCCGGCGTTGGCAATCTCATTCAGTTGCGGGACGGTATCGGTGTTTGCACCGGGCACCCATTCAACGTGGATCCAAAGCGGATTAAAGAAGCAGCGGGAGCTCGGGTAATACGGGCTGGGTTGCTGAGGCTTCATAGGCATCGAGGCGCTCAGCGGGTTCACCATGATCATCCCGGCGCCGAGATCTGCGGCCGACCACTTCGCCAACCGCTCCAAATCGGCAAGATCCCCGATACCCCAACTCTCTTTGGAGCGAGCAGCGTACAACTGTACCGACCAGCCCCAGGTTTTGAGCGGCTCGGGCCGCCAGCATTCTCCGGAACTCACGATCAGCCGTGTCGTCCGATTCGCGCCGTCCAATTGCATCTGGTGATAGCCGAGGGGCAGATCCGCAGGCAGACGCTTTTCGGCGGAAATGGTTTCACCTGTCTCGAGTACGATCGTCCCCGGACACGGAAGCTCCCGCTGTTGAGTTGTGCAGACCACGATCAGAGAATCGTCGGGGAAAGCGGCTAGCGAGGTTGGCTCCGCGTCCATCGTCGCCAAAATGGCGCGTACAGTTTCTTCGGATACATCGTGCCACTGGCCAAGCGCGTCACGATAATTGAGGTCAATGCCCCACCCATTCGTCCGTAAGGTCCTGTCAGGCTGAGCGCCTCCATGCGCCTCCGATCGCTCAAGCATGGCGCGGCATCCTCCTCATGCTCTGTGGACGATAGCTTTCGAAAAGGCATTACCAGATTGTTCAAAGGAAATGGATCATCCCAATCCCGTCCGTACGTGTTCGCGGCGCACTCCTACACCGATCATCTGTCCGAGGAGTTGCTGCCGGCCGGGAAGCCGCATGAACAGCTTTAGGGTTGCGGGAGCCCTTACGGCAGAGCGATTTTGAAACAGGCGCTGCAATAAATTGTGGATTCCGCGCTGTACGGTTTGGGTCGCGCGCACAGGGAATTCCCGGCGCTTCTGCACGCGACCAAGCAGCGTTTCCGATAGTTGCTTTTCGCGCAACGGCACGGCGAGCAGATTCGCGGCCGCCACCGCATCCTGGATTGCCAAGTTGATACCGACTCCTCCTGCCGGAGACATCGCATGCGCCGCATCGCCAATACAAAGCAGCCCCGGCCGGTGCCATTGCCGCAAGCGGTTGATCTGGACCGAAAGCAGCTTGATCTGGTCCCAGCCGGTCAATTCGTGGACGCGATCTCCGAGAAACGGCACAATCTGACGAACACTCTCACGAAATGCGGGCAGGCGCTTTGCCGTAATTGATATTTCCCAGCGCCGCGTTCACCTCGTTTGGTCTCCGGCTAATCCGAAACCAGAGGACATCGATGGGCACCCCAATCTCATCTACTGCGAGTCCGGCCGCTTGCCTTATCAGCGAATGGCGGCCGTCGCAACCAACGACCAAGTCGGCATGAATCTCTGTATTTCCATTCGCGGTTCGTACCTGAACGCCTCGAATGCGGCCGTTCTCCTGAACCAGGTCCACTGCTTCATGCTCCATGAGGAGATCGAAACCGGGAAATTTTTTCGCTTGCGAGCTGAGAAAGTTCAGGAAATCCCATTGCGGCATAAGAGCTACAAACTTGCAGTGAGTGGGCACGCGGCTGAAGTCAACGGCTTGAAATGTGAAATCGCCGTATACTCCGTTGAGAGTTGTAAGTTCCTGGTGCGGCACTTTCAGGAATTCGTCCAATAGCCCGAGCTCGTAAAACAGATCCAGAGTCGAGGCATGAACTGTGTCCCCGCGAAAGTCCCGGAAGAAATCTTGGTGCTTTTCAATTACAACGACCGGCACTCCGGCCCGGGCCAAGAGGAAACCAAGCATTACGCCGGCCGGTCCGCCGCCCACTATGCAACAGGTGGTCTGGAGCGCTTCTGTTGCCATAGATGAATTCTCATTGAAGCACTCCAATTTAACGTGCGATTCCTTCAAATGCTGGATGTCCCCTTTCCATGCTATACATAGTAGGGACATGGGAGAGCTGACTGCCACAATACCGGAGCTGCTGCCCGGAACTTTGTATCTGCTGATTCTGCGCACGCTGCGGAGCCGTCCGTTGCATGGGTACGCGATCGCCCGGCGCATCAAAGAGAGCTCGGACGAATCGCTGATGGTGGAGGAAGGATCGCTTTACCCAGCGCTGAATCGCATGCTTGTGAAGGGTTGGTTAACCGCCGAGTGGGGCATATCTGATAACAACCGAAAGGCGCGGTTCTACAGGTTGACTCCCGCCGGCGCAGCGGAGCTGAAGCGGCAGGTGCGGCAGTTCGAGGATATGGTGCGAGCCATCTCGCTGGTGATTCAGACCGCCTAAGGAGGCACAGGTGAACTGGTGGAGAGAATTACGAAATAAGCTTAGTTTCCGCAGTGGCCGCGCCTTCGATGATGAGTTGGACAGTGAGATTCGCTTTCATCTGGAGAGCCGCGCCGAAGAATTGATGGCTGCGGGCGTTCCGGCCCGCGAAGCGAGAGCGCAAGCCCAACGAGAGTTCGGATCCAGAACGCGAGCGCATGAGGACAGTCGAGCGGCATGGCAAGTCCAGTGGCTGGAAGATCTGTTTTCAGATCTGAGCTACGGCATTCGCGCGCTGCGTCGTAGTCCCGGTTTCGTGGTGGCTGCCGTGCTTTCGCTGGCCCTGGGTATCGGCGCCAACACCACGATTTTCAGCCTCACGAATGAATTTCTTTTCAGCCAGCCTGCGTGTAGCAATTGTTCCGCGTTGAAATATGTGCTGGTCGGCGGGAACAGCCACTCGGAGCTAACAGAGTATCGCTTCCTGCGCGACTCGCATTTTTTTGCAGGGGTGGCCGGCTCCAACGTGGAGACGGAGGCAAACTGGCGCAATGGTGAACGCGCCGAACGGATCTGGGCCGCAAATGTTACCAGTAACTTCTTCGATGTAGTTGGGATACCAGTTGCGCTGGGACGCCCGATTCACGCCGGGGAGCAGAATGAGCTAGTCCTCAATTACAGTTTTTGGAAAGGAAAGCTGGGCGGCGACCCAGAGGTTGTTGGCCGCAGGCTGGTATTGGATGGCCAGGCTTACACCGTCACCGGCGTGCTTCCGCCGAATCATCGCACGCTAACCGGATTCGGCTTGTCGCCTGACCTGTACAAGACATTTTCCGAAGCGCACTTCCCACTTATGCTGTACGTGCGGCTTCGGCGCGGCATGTCGCACGCCGAAGCTTATGCGCATCTGCAACAACTCTGCCAGCAGCTGGATCATGTTTATCCGAACCCTGATTTAAAACGGACGGAAGGTTTGGAGGTGCGCGCGGTCGCCGGCTTCGAGCGGCTCCGATCTCTTTCGATGCTTCCGCTGACTGCGTTCTTCGGCATGCTGATGGTGGTGGTGGGACTGGTCCTGTTGATCGCATGTGCCAATGTAGCGAGCCTGCTGCTTGCGAGAGCAACCAGCCGGCAACGCGAACTGGCGGTGCGTCAGGCGATTGGCGCCGGCCGCAGCCGGATTGTTCGTCAACTGCTGGCGGAGAGCTTGTTGCTAGCTGGGCTTGGTACGGCCGCAGGCTTGGTGCTGAATTTTGCGGCGAGCACGGTTATGAACGGATTTCGTTTGCCGCTGCCGGTTCCCCTGCGGCTCCACATCGAGCCTGACTGGAGGCTTTTGAGTTATTCCTGCGCGCTGGCCATCGCAAGCGCACTTATCTGCGGCCTTATCCCGGCTTTGCGAGCAACCAGACGTGACTTAAACCATGGCTTGAAGATTGAGGAGCGGTCGACCGCCGGAGGGCGTTCACGCATCCAGCGGCTCCTGGTCGGCGGGCAGCTTGCGGTATCGGTACTGTTGCTCATTGTGGCGCTCCTATTCGTGAAAAATCTGCTGTTAGCCGCTGGAATGAGTCCGGGCTTCGATGTGCACCATACGGTCTGGGCCTACATGCGATTGGTCCCGGAGAAGCATGCCACACGAGAGCAGATCGATCCAACTATCCGGGCGGCATTGGAGAAATTACGATCGCTTCCGGGTGTGCAATCGGCAGCTACGCTCCGAATTGTGCCCTTTAATGATCAACAGACCATGGGAACCGATGCGCGCCTTGACGGAGGCGCGAAGGCTGAGATGATTACATATACCAACAACGCCGTAGGCCCCGATTACTTCAAGACGATGCGCATCCCGCTCATTTCCGGGCGTGAGTTTCTGCTTTCGGATACCCGGAGCGCGCCACCGGTCGTTATCGTTAACAGCAGTCTCGCCCATCGGCTTTTCGAAGACAAAAATCCTGTGGGCCACACGATTCGCCTGCACTCCGGGCCGCCCACAACCATCGTCGGAGTCGCAAAGGACAGCAAATACTTCACCATGGGCGAGCGAGATGTCTCCGGGATGTATTCGTGCTACTTCCAGGGAGATCTTGCGGTGGTCAATCTCAATTTCGTGGTCCGCAGCGGTTTGCCACCCGCCAACCTGGTCAAGCCGATCAGCAGCGCGCTAGCCGCTTTAGACTCGACTGCTGCTATTGAAGTGAAACCGATGGAAAAAGCAATGGCGCTGGCGATGCTGCCCAGCCAAATCGGTGCTGCGCTTCTCGGCAGCATGGGCGTGCTGGCACTACTGCTGGCTTCGGTGGGACTTTATGGAGTGCTGCTCTATTCCGTTACCAGGCGCTTGCGCGAGTTTGGCGTGCGCATGGCGCTTGGCGCGGCGCGAGGGAAGCTCATAAATCTGGTTCTATGGGACAGTGTTTGGATGGTGAGCGGCGGTGTTGCGGCGGGAATGCTTCTTGCCTTTATAGTCACTCCTCTACTGACACTATTTCTCGTCCCGGAAGTAGGCGTGCATGACTTTACGGCATTTGCCTCAACCCTTACCGCGCTTATGAGCATTGCTGCGATTGCGAGCGTGTCTCCGGCCCTGCGCGCGCTGCGCGTAGATCCTGTGGTTGTCCTACGATACGACTGACGAAACAGTAACGCTGCCTTAATCTTTTAATTGGAACCGGTACCCAATGCGCAGCTCAGTAATCAGGTGGCGCGGTTTAGCAGGGTTCGTCTCGATTTTCTTTCTTATCTGATTCACAAAGACGTGAAGATATTCGATCTCATTGCCGTAATCCGGTCCCCAGACAGTCTGGAGTAACTTCCCGTGCGGAATCGTTACATCGGGGTGGGTCGCGAGGTAATGAAGCAGGTCGAACTCTTTGGGAGTCATTCGCACGTCTTTCCCCCCGACGAAGACGTGACGTGTTGCCAGGTTCATCTCCACGTTGCCGAAGCTGATTGAAGGGGGTCCACCCGCGGTAGAGTAGGGCACCCGGCGGAGATGGGCGCGGATGCGGGCCAGCAACTCGGGCATGCTGAAGGGCTTAGTAACGAAATCGTCAGCCCCGGCATCGAGCGCCGCTATTTTATCCGCTTCGCTGTTTCGCACCGTGAGCATGATAATCCCGATATCCGAGGTCTTCCGAATCTCGGCGCAGGCTTCTAAGCCACTCATGGCAGGCATGTTCATATCCAGCAACACCAGGTCATAACGATCCTGGCGCAATTTCTCCAGCGCCTCCATAGCGGACTTGGCATCGGCAACCAGGTAGTCTTCTGCCGCCAATCCCGCCTTCATGACACGCCGGATTTGCGGTTCATCATCGACAACTAGTATCTTCGGCGTCACCCTACATGTCCGCCAGCCCTTTGTTCGCTGACGCGCTCGGATTGTAGAATCGGTAAAGAAAAATAGAAGCGTGCTCCCTGATCTGGCTTGCTTTCCACCCAAAGCCGGCCGCCGTGCGCTTCGACAATCTCACGCGTGATCGCCAGCCCCATACCGCTTCCCGCGATACGCGCGCGTGCTTCCCGCCCCCGATAGAACTTTTCGAAAATCGACTCCTGCTCTGCGGGGGGAATCCCAGGTCCGGCGCTTGCAACTTCAACCACGACGAATTCTCTCTTTTCCTTGGCCCGGATCTCGACCTTGGACCAAGCGGGCGAATATTTGACCGCATTACTGAGCAATTGCCTCAGCGCCAATTGGCACAGCTTGGGATCGGCATCCATCAGGGGCAGACCCGGTTCCAAGTTCGTCTCCACCACACGGCCTTCGAGCGATGTGCGAAGTTGCGCCATGCCCGATGAGAGAATCAGCGCAAACGAACATGGCTCCCGGTGCAACTCCACCGGACCCGAACCGATGCGAGCCAGTTCAATTGCATCGGATACCAGGCTCGTCAGATGGTCTGCCTCCTCGTCGACAACATTGAGCAGCTCGCGGGCAAGCGAATCCAACGTGCTGCGCGACAAGATGGTTGTCGTCGAGGCTTTGATGGATGTTAGCGGCGTTTTGAACTCGTGCGCAACCGCATCCAGCAAAGTGGATTTGAGCTGCTCGTTTTCGCGAGCCGCCTCCATTCGGCTTGCCAGCGCCTGGACACGAGCCCGTTCGATCGCAATTGCGACCAACTGGGCGATCGCCTGTAAAGCCGTTTCCGGAAGCTCCGCGTTCCCGGAGATCCCCAAACTTCCATAGCGTTGCCCGCCTAAGCGAATCGGTATGACAAGAGCGTGGGTCTGCGCATCTCTCCAGAGATCGCCGTTCCGGGAGGCTTCTCGAAGGAGCGTATCGCTCAGCGGAGACTTCGCAGCGCCACTTCTGGCGATCGCATCGGTAGCGGCATCATAAAACCAGACATCCTCCAGATCGAATAAGGATGAGATGTGCTGAATTGTCTGCGTGCCCAGGCTATGCTCGTCGTCACCTACCATCAAGGCCCGGCTGAACTCATAGGTGCGTTCCAGCTCTCGCCGCCGCGCTTCTGCCTCGTCGGCTTTCCTGCGCGCGCTCGCCGAAAGTTGACTCGCGGTAATCGCGGTGGCAAGAAATGCAAACAGCGCCACCCAGTTCTGCGGATCGGAGATTGTGAAGGTGCCGATGGGCGGAAGAAAGAAAAAATTGTACGCGAGCATGCTGGCAACAGACGCTATGGCCGATTCGCGCAGCCCGCAACGCGCGGCTAAGCCAAGAATGAGCAGAAGGTACGTGAAGGCTGCGGTCGAACTGTTGACATGAGCAACACGAAAATCAATCGCAGTTAAGGCTGCAACGGCAGCAACGACGCTCGCGTAGCGAAGAACAAGAACTATGACTTTGCGCATGCCGAGGCCGAGCTAGTTAAATTATCACGCCACGAGCCAATCCAGGAAATCATAATGGACGGTATGCGATCTGCCGCGTACCCGCTAGTCCTAGCGTTCGCCGTCCTCGTCCCTGCTCCAGCTCAGACCACTGCTTCCTCTCCTCCCAATCCGGTAACGAGGCATGCTTTCACTGCAAACGATTGGGCCGCCATTCGCAGCGCCTCGGCGATAGCGGTTTCGCCCGATGGTAATTCGATCTTGTACCGGGTCAATTTCGGAGCGGAGAAGGGCCCGACGAATCATGAATGGTATCTTATTCGTCCGGACGGATCGGATGCGCGTAAACTCGATCTGCCGGCCGACTTTACTCCCTCGGGGTTTACGATTGACGGCAAAGCTCTGTACGGCTCCTACAAGCTGAATAATGTTCCTCAGTTCGCGGTTATTTCGCTCGAAAATACGAATGCAAAATCGACGCCTATAACGACCGTGATGCTGCCCAGAGGAATCACAGGAGTGGTTTCTTCGCCTGACGGCTCGCGGTTCGCTATTCTCGCCGATCCGCGACCAGCCGAGCAACATCCAGAAGTCCGCACGGTTCTCGAACCTGACCAGACCAGCGCCTACGTGGTGAAGTCAGATGGTACCGGCGGCCAATGGTGGTGCTCGAGCCTGAAGGACATTAGCGCCGGCATCGCGCCTGGAGGCGGCAACGCCGCGATCGCGTGGGCGCCCGACGGGAATTCACTGGGAGTGCTCTCAATGACGCCCAAAATCGGCTATCAATATGTGCATTCCTTTATTGATATCTGTTCCGTATCCGGGGCGCGGCGGCTGGCTGAAATTCCGAACTCCACAGCGGGCATCGGATGGACGAACGGCGGAAAAGATATCGCCTTCCTTAGCACAAGTACTGCGGTCCTCACGCCGGACCATGTCTGGACTATTGCCGTTTCCGGCGGCAAGCCGGTTGACCGCACACCTAGCCTCGATGCCACGGCTGTAGGACTGGCTGACGACCCGCGCGGGCACCTCTGGATACAACTGAACCGTGGGCTGCAGACGGAAATCGACGAGTTCCGCGACAATGCTCTTAATCCGGCGTTCAAGTGGCCGGACGGCTTCATCAGCGGTCCACCCGTTTTTTCACAATACGCCTCTGGATCTGACCGGCTGGCATTCACAGTGGACGATCCGCAACACGCCAGCAACGTCGCCATGTCGGAGTCCAAGCAGTTACACCGGATCACAAACGAAGGCGAAGAGCAAATTGCCAAAATTGATCTGGGTCCAGTGCGCGCCATGCATTGGACCAGCAAGGATGGGATTGGTCTCGAAGGGATGGTTACGTTTCCAGCCGGCTACGAGGAAGGGCGGAAATATCCGTTTCTGGTTCTTCCTCACGGTGGCCCGGAAGCAAGTGACCTTTTGGGCCTCGATCCGTTCTCGCGTATTATCGCGGGACTAGGTTACGTCGTTCTTCAGCCGGAATACCGTGGATCGACAGGATACGGAACCAGGTTTCTCGATGCGATTTATCAGCACTTCGGCGATCGGGCATTTCGGGACGTCGATAGCGCGACCGACTTTGCTATCGAGCAGGGATGGGCTGATCCGAACCGACTGGCGATTTTCGGCTGGAGTGCCGGCGGATTTATGACGTCTTGGACCGTCACACAAACAAACCGGTATCGCGCGGCCATCGAGGGCGCCGGGATTACCGACTGGGGCAGTTTCATATGGACCAGCGATGTTCAGCAGATCGACTACGACGCCCGCTGGCCGGATGAATTTCCGGAGGCTTTCCGCAAATTTTCAGCAGTGGACTTCGCGGCTAAAGTAACAACACCGTTACTCATACTCCACGGAGCGGCTGACCGCCGGGTGCCCACCTATCAGGGCCAAGAGTTCTATGAGGTTCTCGCGGCTCGCGGCAAGACGACCCGCTTCGTCGAATACCCCGGCGCGCCGCATTTTCCGATTCTGTGGGAACAACGGATTGACGTATTTCGTGAAATTACGGACTGGCTGAAGAAATACAACTCTTAACCGGGTGTTTCGATCTTACTCATCGCGCGCGTGCGCCTGAGCGGGCGGCGAGGTCGCTTCTACGGCCTTGAAGTGTTCCTTTATGTGGTAGGTGTGCTCGGCGCCCTTTGGAACAACCCAAGAGTCTCCGGCTCTCAGATTGACTTTCTGCCCCTCGATCTCCAGTTCGGCCCAACCCTCGATCACGTATCCAACCGTTTCATATTCGCGGCGGACATGCTCTTCTCTTTGCTGCCCCGGCATTTCTTCCCAGAGCCGCATAGCAACAGACTTGCCGGATGCCAGGTACTTCTGTCCCAACTTTCCCCTGGGAGAGAAGTGAGAATCAACCTTGGTAATTGTCGAATCGCCCATGCCCATTGGATGCGGCCCCAATCACGCAATTAACAATCGAAGATCGGGCATGTCCGAGTCCACGGGAGGCATCTAGAGTACCCAGGCCGACGGGTGCTTTGTAAAACCGACGCGCGGATAGTACTCGACCGCCTTCGGAGCAGCGAGCAGAACCACGAAGCTGTCCGGCCCGGAAAGCGCTTTCGTTCGCCGGATGAGTTCCCTGCCGATGCCCTGCCGTTGATGGCTGGCCCGTACCGCCAAATCGGAAAGATAGGTGCAGTAAGCCCAGTCCGTAAGGGAGCGGGCAATCCCCACGAGCAAGCTGCAGTCCCATGCCGATACCACAAGGTTCGCGTTGGCAAGCATGAGGCGCATTCGCTCGCGAGCCCTCACAGGACGCCTTTCGCCCAGAGTAGATGCCTCGTAAAGATCTATGACTTGATCCAAATCAAGGTCATTCCCAGTGCGATATTCGATCATCGCTTAACGAACACGTTGGCGCTTTCGACCTGATATCCTTCCTCCTGCGCTGTCTTTTCGGCAGCGGCGCGGAGTCTTGTCTCGTCGGCATCGCGCGGGTCATTCGAATGCCGGCGAATGACCTCTCCACCCACTTCAATTCGAACCAGCCACTTGCTTTTCGCTTGGTCCCACGAAACCTCAACACGATCTGCGCGCATAGCTTATAGCATCTCAGATGCGAAACCTCATGTTGACAAGAGAATGGGCTCCGTCCACCGCGTTTTCCCGGCCCCAAAGTCATACATTTGAGACTATCTGTTGGAACTTTTCCGGTCTGCCAACGTTTTCCAAGTTTTGGTCGTCCAAAACGTGAATAACGAGGAATATGGTGTGGGAGATCGGATTGCCGCTCCATTTCGCCGCCAGTCTGCCAGATAACCCAACGGACGCAGAGCTCGTCAACAGCTGCCGCCAGGGGAATCTACGCGCCTACGAGCGCCTATATGAGCTGCATGCGCCGAGAATGAAGAGCCTCGCCTTCCACATGCTTGGAAGCCATGCAGATGCAGAGGACACCGTGCAGGAAGCGTTCCTTAAAGTGTACCGGGCGCTTCGCGGATTCGAGGGGAATTCATCGCTATCGACCTGGATTTACCGCATTTTGATCAACTGTTGCCATGACACAATGCGCAAGCGGCAGCGATTGGCCGAGAAGCCGGTCGGGAAGGACTTGAGAAGCGATTCAAGTCTTCCCCTCAAAATGGCACTCGAGCGCGCGCTGGCTCTCTTGAATGAACGGCAGCGGATCGTGTTTCTCATGTTCGAAGTGGAGGGCCTAAAGCACTCGGAAATCGCGGGAATACTCGAAGTTCCGGAAGGCACCTCACGCAGTTGGCTCTTTGAGGCCAAACGCGAGCTAAAGCGATTGTTGATGGAGCGGAGCGTATGAAGTTTGAATGCGGCGACCTCGAAAGGGCACTCCGAAACTCGGAGCTAATGCCCGAGGCACGAGAACACCTGAAAGAGTGCTCCGCATGCCGTCGTGAATACCGGCTTTGGAATGAAATTTCGTCCGCGGCGAAAGAGCTTCACGAAGAATGGGATAGCCCCGCCCTTTGGCTCAACATTCGGAAGCAAATCGAGGCAGAGTCCAGCGCAAAAGCTCCCTGGTGGCAGGAGTGGAGGCTATGGGCTATTGCGGCGGCCGTGGTAATTGCGGCCGTGCTGATCGGTCGTCCCTGGCAATGGGTGAGAACCGGCGGAGAATCGACGAATCCAGCTCTTCTTGTTTCTACGAACCAGAACTTCCTGACAGAAGAGACTCTTCGGGAGGTGGAACGGAATGAGGGAGCTTACCGGGAATCGATTGAGAAGCTGTCCCGGCTGGCTCAGCCGAAAATCCAGAACACGAGTACTCCGCTCACCGCCTGTTATAGAGAAAAGCTGCTGATGCTCGATGCAGCGATATCGGACACGCGTTCGAACCTCGAGCACAATCGATTCAATGTGCGCTTACAAACCAATCTGGCTGATCTGTACCGCGAGAAACAGCAGACGTTAAAGGAGTTACTTACCGGTGCTCAGAAAAACTAGCCTGCTGTTTATGTTGGCGTTAGCAAGCAGCGCCTTTGCCCGTGAGGAGTTCACGCGGGCTTTCGACAAGACCGTTCCGTTGCGCGGCGGCCAAACGGTTTCGATCGAACACCGTCTGGGTGACATCGCGATTCGCACTCATGCGCAGCCTGAAGTCATTATTCACGCGGACATTCACGTTTCCGCCGGAGATATGAATCAGGCTAAGGATTTTGCAAATAACATCGATATCCTTGTTCAGCCATCCACGAGCGGGTTATTTTTGCGGACTCGATACCCCGAGACCGGGCGATCTTTCTTCGGCAACCACAATATCTCCTACTATGTCCGCTACGAAATAACAATTCCTGAAACCGCACCGCTTCAGGTCCGTAATTCTTTCGGCGCCGTCTCGGTCGCCGGTATCAAGGCGAATAGCGATATCACGACCTCACATGGCTCACTGGAGCTTCGAGATACCAGCGGAAGGCAGCGCCTTGAGAACTCTTTCGGCAATATCAGAGTTTCGAACAATATTGGCGACGTGGGCGTACAAACAAACAATGGAAGTGCTGAAGTCGCAGGAGTAAAGGGTTCCCTTACTTTACGCAACCGCTTTGGCAACGTTACAGTT
Source organism: uncultured Acidobacteriaceae bacterium (assembly GCA_963787585.1). Taxonomy (GTDB): domain Bacteria; phylum Acidobacteriota; class Terriglobia; order Bryobacterales; family Bryobacteraceae; genus Bog-105. The sequence goes on along the minus strand of CAWBDR010000029.1, from coordinate 132,028 downwards.
TCGGGCGTCAGCAACGGCGTGACGATCAGCAACGGCAATGGGGGAGTTGAGGTTACTGATTGCGGTGGGCTTGGCGATATCAGAACTTCATTCGGCAGCGTTACTGTCCATGGGCTCCGAGGCGATCTTACCGTGAATGATACGAATGGGGTTATCGAGGCAACCAACGTCACCGGCAGCGCCGAACTGAACACTACATTCGGCGGGGTCCACTTCTCCGATATTGGACGCCAGCTTTCGATCCGCGCCAGCAACTCGAAAGTCGAGGGTCAGCGCGTTGGGGGACCGCTAACCGTTCAGAATTCCTTCGGTCCTGTGAACGTCAGCGAAATTCAACATGGGGTTGAGATCCATTCCGGGAACGGCGGCGTCTCGATTGCCGGCATTCGCGGGGGAGCCGATATCAGAACGAGCTTTGCCATGGTGCAAGCATCCGACGTAAGTGGCGCACTCAGCGTGGAAAACAATAACGGCGGCGTCAAAGTTATCAATACACGCGGTGCGCACGTGATCACCAGTTTCGCTCCGGTTATTCTCGAGGGGATCTCCGGTCCGTTGCAGATTGAGAATCAGAACGGCGCTGTAGACGCGACCAGCGCTTCCGGATCAGCGTGCGAGCCAATTACCATTCGCACCTCTTTTTCCACCCTGCGGGTGCGTCTGCAGGGAGATCCCAGCTACCGCGTCAACGCGAGGACCTCTTTCGGTAAGATTCGGACCGATTTCCCTCTGAGCGTTTCCGGGTCGCTGTCCAACGACAATGTAGCAGGTACGATCGGCAGTGGCCGCTGCGAGATGCGGTTGACGAATAACAACGGCACTATTGAAATAGTGAAGTAACGCGCGAAGCTTTCGCAACCACTTAACGGCTCCAGGGCAGATTGCAGTCACTCTTCTCGCGAATTTGCCCTAAAACTTTTTTCTCCCGTACTTTCAGGCGGATGACTGCGAAATCAGCAGATTCCGCCAGATTGCACTGATTGTCGCAAACCGCAGCATGGTTCCTTTTTAACCGAAAGGAGCAAGACAGCTTGCTGCAGTTTAGTCGAGATAACGGCCCCTGGAGTTATCCAGCCTATCGATCAATTGGCATCACAAAGAGAAACGATGTTGCCTGTCGGAAACACCCTCGCGTTATTCCGGCCATGTATTTTCAGACGCTCCGATACTTGCTTGGTGCGTTCGCTTTGTTGGCGCCGTGCTTTGGCCAGAACCTAGTGAACCTTGCCACTCAAGGCCGGAATGCAGATTTTGCAAGTTTTTCATTGACGCGCCCTTGGGCAGTCTTGAGCGCCTCTCCCTCGACCTGCCAGGCCGGGCAAGTATATTTCAACAGTTCCGCCGCACCAGGGGCTAATCTCTTTGCCTGTAGCGCGACGAACGTCTGGAGCCAGATCGCCGGTTATAACTTTGCCGCGCCGCTGTCGCTGAATGGAACCACTGTCTCACTGCCTCAAGCGACCGGATCGAGCGATGGATATCTTTCGCATCTGGACTGGAACACCTTCACTTCTAAGCAACCGGCGGGAAATTATCTAACCGGGCTAACCGGCGATGTTACGGCCTCGGGGCCCGGCTCTGCCACTGCAACTCTGGCTAGCGTGAACAGCGCTGCCGGCCAATGCGGCGATTCCACCCATGTCTGCCAGATCACCAGTAACGGTAAGGGTCTTGTGATGAGCCAAGCTCCGGTCGCGATCGTGATCGCCATGTCCGCGAGCCAATTGACGGATTTCAGCACTAGCGTGACGAGCAACTCCGTGACAATTGCAGCGGGCACGTGGGGGGTTGGGAACGCTACTTATTCGGTTTCCGGTATCACAGCGACGGCCAATTCTCTCACCGTTAGCGGCGCTTCCAATTCGTCTCCGATCACCTTGACAGTCAATTCCACCAGCGGTCTTCACAATGGCGACACCGTAATGGTTTCCGGCGTTGTTGGAAACACCGCGGCAAATGGCACATGGACCATAACAGTAGATAACGGCACACAAATTGATCTGCAAGGCTCAACGGGAAACGGAGCATACACCAGTGGCGGTGTAGTGGCCGGGTCCGGGAACGGCGTCGCCTACATCGAGGCAAATGATAGCGGCAATATCGCTATTTATCATTCATCTTCGGCTGGACTGATCCTGGCGTGCAGCGGGCCATGCGTTACTAATCAGGCTACTTCGCCGAGCTTCGACGCAGATGCTTCGCCTATCGCCGTTCTTACTATTTCAGCCGGCCAGATTACAGCTGTAACCGACAAGCGCCGCTTCATGAGCAATCGTGGAATCACGGCGGGCCTCGGTATCGCGGTAACGGATACTGGCGGCTCAGCCAGCGTGGCCGTTGATGCTACGGTTGCGCGCAGCACTGGGGGCAACGTGTTCACCGGAAGCAATACGTTCACCGGTGGCTACATTCTCGTACCCGCAGGCTCACAGCCGACCTGCAACGCCGCGAACGAAGGATGGTTTTGGTACGCAAAGGGTAGCAGCACCACTAACGGAAGCCTTCAGATCTGTCAGAACCAGAGCGGGAGCTATCTATGGGTCACTCACTAAGGGTAGGCCTGGCGCTGGTCTTTGCGACTGCGTGTTTTGGTCAAGTGACGGTACGCACGATCTGTTCAGCAGGGTGCCAGTATACGGCGAACCAGCTTCAGCAAGCGGTGAACGACGCTAATCCGGGCGATATCATCACCATCGATCCGGCAACTGGAGCCAGCACCGTCACGGGGCTAAAACTGCCCGCAAAGAACAACCCGAATCAGCTGTACATTACGATTCGAAGCGCGAAAATCTACAATCTTCCCGCAAATACGCGTGTGGCGCCGGGAGATCCGAATCTTGCAACTATCGCCTATTCTTTTCCAGGAAACCTAACCATGTATGCGGATTCCACTGCCGGCTTTTACCGTTTTGAAGGAATCACGTTCACAATCGTGCGAGGCGACGCTCCCAGCAACATGATCCAGTTTGGGCGAGTGGTTGCAGGCAAGACGTTCGATAACCAACCCTCGCAGCTTCCGCACGATATCGATTTCGATCGTTGTGTTTTCTCCGGATGGGCTGGTTTAGCAGGACCGTATCGCGCTATCGCAGCCAATATAGCGCGCATGAGCGTGGTGAATTCTTACTTTACGGAGATTAAGGGCACCAACGCCGAAGCGCAGGACATCGGAGCGTGGAACGATATCGGTCCTTTTTACTTCCGCAATAATCACTTCGAAGCTTCGTCCATGGAGACTCTGTTTGGGGGCGCTCAGCCCAATATGCAAGGGGCCAGAGCCAAGGATTTGACCTTCATTGGAAACGAATACTATCGGCCTTGGGCCTGGCGATTCAGGAAAGCGAGTGGCGCTCCTACCGGTTCGTGCCTCTACGATTCTCGCGGTGGGGAATGGTACGCAGACAACTCAGCCGGAGGGAATATCTGGACCTGCAACTCCTCCAACACGTGGGTTACAGCAACGGAAGCGGCATTCCTGGCTGTTTATCCGGAAGTGGGATTTACTTCAGGATCGGCAGACCCAACCGGAACCTGCACCAGCGGCTACTACAAGAACACCTCCGTTCCTTCTTACTGGCAATGCGTCAGCAGCGCCTGGACGTCCATCGCTATTGGGCCCTTTCTTGCAGCGGCAGGGCAGGGGTATTACCAGAAGAACCACTTCGAACTAAAGAATGCGGAGCGGGCGTTGGTGGAAGGGAATTTCCTCCATCAATCCTGGCTGCCCACTGCGCTCAATCAGCACGGCGCAGCGTTTTTATTCAATCAAGTCGACAATGCGAACAACAAGTTGCCTCCTTTCGGCGAACCTGCCGCGGTCGTCTCCAATGTGACTGTACAATACAATCGCGCGGATCAAGATCCCTGGGCCATATCGAATGGCGTGCTCGGAAGCTATTTCCTGCCGATTCACGACATCAGCGTCCACGACAACCTGTTCACCAATATCGGCAATGAGCCTCAATCCTTAGGAGATGCTCAAGTCATCCAACTCGGGAACCAGGGCAAGTACTCGTTCGAATACAACACGGCTACGGGGTCACAACCCACCGGAGGATTTGCGTCTGATCTCGCGCCGCCTGCTTTCCCGGGCTTACAACAGATCGAATTTCTCGGAAATATCGTTCCATTCAATAAGCTTGGATTCTACGACGAACACGGTCATGGCGATCTTTGGGACGCGATTGATGGAAATTGGCAGTTGAACCGGGCTTTCAGTAAAAACGTGGTCGTCGACCTGCAGGGAACGAATGCCGTTCAGAACGATATCTTCACGCGCAGCGACAGCCCCCCTTTCAGCGGGCTTGTGCCTTGTGCATCCTGCGCCAGTCCTAGGTACTTCTCGAACGCCGGCACTAGCGACGTCGGATTCCTGAATTATTCGGGTGGCGACTATCATTTGAGCGTGTCCAGCCGGTATTACCGCTGGTGGGCGCATGGGCGGCCGGCCGGGGCTGACGTAGACCAGGTAAACTGGTCGACTGCGCAGGCTCTCACAGGCAGCCCGAACGCGTTCCTCGACTTCAAGGTCCGAACCTTGATCTCGTCACGCACATCCGCTTTGATCGTCTACACGTCTTACGACACCACGGCGTGCAGTGTAACCGTAAGCACGAGGCCGGATCTCGCGAACCCCACATTCACCGGCACTGATATCGCCGGAGATATGGATCGAACTATGTCGATCACCGGCTTGAACCCACGCACCCGCTATTTCTACTCGCTCACGTGCGACGGATACATGCGATCAGGGCAGTTCCTGACAAACCCATAAATACCAACGCCAGACTCTCCGGCTCCGGAGTCGACAACGGAGGGTCTGGCGCAATAAACATCTCCGACATCGTGTATTGTTGATCGGCGGCGTTGTTCTCAAAGTCCGTCCAAACGACGATTTGCGTGAAAGAAATCGGAGACGTGATCCCGAAAAACCCATGGCCTGAGTAGTAAGAGGATTGGATGCCATCCGCGCCCGTCTGTAAAGGTACCCATTGATTGTTCGAGCCGTTTTGTATGAGGACCACGCTGCCGGCAACGCCGTCAAAATCCCAGTTTGCGCCGAACCCGAAGACGGGTTTGCTGAACGTCCAAGTTGTCGTACCTCCAATTCCGTTCCCGAAATAGCCGTTCAAATTGCCACACTGCCCGACGCAGTCGGACCATGTTGTACCGGCAATCTGTCCATTGCTTGTTGTGACTGAGACGAGTGGAGACGAAATCCCGGTGAAACCAAATGTGACAGGGTCAATTTCGGACACGCCTTGGATCGTCAATACCTGACGTTCCCAGGTGTTCAGGTCCGTGAATTCCTCGTCGAGAATGCCTCCGAAAGACGGTAACGCGAATCCGAAAGCAAACGCAATCAGACAGCGCATCCTCCGCGTGCGCATAATGCCCCCTCCTTGGCAGTCTGATGACAGTTTCGTGCAATTCGTATCGGCGGAGGATAGTCAAGGCCCGCGTCGGGTACTGTTAAACGGGAATACGGCCGTACTATTCCTCGTGGGGGTATTCAGTCCGTCCGTCTAATTCGACGAAGTAACTGCGGGCCGGGCATGAACAGTAATGTGACGGAGCTCTTGCCGAAAAAGCGCCTAACCAGTTCGCTTAGCGTTGCAGCTCAGAATAGAGCGCAAGCACTGCTTCCAGGTTTGCTTCTCCGGTCTGCCGCTGGATGTTCTTTTTCAGACCTGAACTAATCACGCGGCGTGTTTCTTCCTCAAGCGCCTCGAGATTTGAGATGGGCACAAGCCGCACACCTTCGGGACGCATACCGTTATCCGTAGCGATCACCGGTGTTCCCATATGCAGGGCTTCGCGTACAGATATGGCATCTCCATCGTACAGCGTCGTGCGAAGAAAAATGTCAGATTGTGCGATGGCGCGCAGAGTCGCCGGATGCGGCACATCGCCACACAGCAATATTTTCGATGCGTAGGATTTACTCGTAATGAGCGCTCGCAATTCGCTTTCGCGGCTTCCAGATCCAATAATCGCGAGTCCCGCATCCGGATGATCTTTGAGCAGCCGTCCCAAAAGTTCGATCTGCGCGGGCAAATCGTATTCCTGTTCGAGCAACCCTACCGTCAAGAGCGCCGGGGAGCGAGCAGCGAAAAAGGCAGCGAGATCCGCCGGAAGCGGCGTGTCTGCAATCCGGGACGGCATCGCATAAGGTTTGATCGAGCAAAGCCGATCCCTGGGCACGCCAAAGCGGCGAAACAAATCGAGGATCTCTTGGTTGACTGCGATGATGCGATCGAATCTCCGAAAAACAAAGCCGGCCAATGTTCGGCGCGATGCGGCCCGGCCTTCGGGAGAGCTCGGGTAGCCGCCAGAGTGAAACGTCAGAACTGCTTTCCGGCCCGGCATCCAACAGCACAGCAATGATAAGGCGAGCAGCCGGAAGGAGAGATTGCCACCTATATGCAAATGCAAGATGTCGTAGGGTAGCCTGGCAATAAGCCACACTGTCTCCGCCGCATTCTTCGGGAAATAAACTTCATCGCCATCTTTTGACCGGTGGCGCGTAAGATTGACCACCCCGCACTTAGTTCCCCGGGAACGCAGATAGTTCCGGATGGCTACCAGATTCGATTGCACTCCGCCGTGGGGTGGCGGATACGGTCCGAGCTGCAGGACGCGCATCAGCCTGGTAGGTCAATGGACATCGGCGCAAGATGTTTAGCCGAATCAAGCATACGTAGGCACCCCATCGTAGCCCGGGAGCCGTCGCGGACTGTTACTGCGGGGGCCCGGCCCTGTCGTATGCTGTCGAAAAAATCTTTTAACTGCTGTTCGTAGCCCTTGGCGCCCCAGAACTTTGACCGGTTTCGGCGCACGTTGCCCAGAACCGAAAGTTTCTTGAAATCTTCTGTTGCTGCGCCAATGCCCTGCGCGAATACTTCCAGCCGCTCGCCAGCAGAAGCCCGGGTTCCAATCGTGGAATACGAAAGATTGGCGATCGACCCATCGGCGAAGCGAAAAATGGCGACCAGATTGTTTTCGCCGATCGGTTCGCTGTTCCCGCGGGGCAGCGAATACGCCGATACCGAGACGGGCTCGGACCCGGTTAGCCAATAGAGCAGGTCGACAAAATGGCACGCTTCTCCGAGAATCGCGCCTCCCAGGGCGGGATCCGCCATCCAGTAGGATCCGCTAATGCCAGGAGAATTGACTCTGCAGGTGATAACCACAGGTCCGGTGCGCCTTTGTAACTGCTCCCGCACTGCAACATAGTAAGGCGCAAAACGGCGATTAAATCCCACAGTCAAAACCAGCTTCGATTCCGCTACGGCTCGTTCCAACGAAATGCACTCCTCGTCGGTCAGAGCCATCGGTTTTTCGACAAACACATGCTTACCGGCGCTTAGCGCATCGAGAGCCTGCCGCGCGTGGTGCTGATTCCTACTTGCAATCAAAACCGCGTCGACCTCCGGGTCGCGCAGGATTTCATCGTAATCGGTCGCGCAGTAATCGGCTTTGAATCGGACGGCGTAACTTTTTCCGCGTGCGCCGTTGGCGGAGTAGATAGCGCGCAATCCGACATTCTGAAGCTTTCGGATGTGCGGCAAATGGACCCAGCGGGCGAGGTTACCAGCACCGACCAGCGCGATCTTCAAATCCGCGGATTTCGTAGATCGCGGCAGATCGATTCGATGAATCGCCTTTGATACTGATACTCCCGCGAGGCTTTCGGCAGCCGGATATTGGATCACCACGGCGAGAGTTTGTGACGCCGGGTCGAGGATAGTCCCGTAAGCGGCGGCGGCATCAGACAGGGCGAAGCGGTGCGTGATTAACTGGCCGACGTCAACGGATTTGCGGTCGAGCAGCCGGAGGAACTCTTCCATGTTGCGGTTTTCCGTCCAGCGGACATACGGCAGCGGATAATCGTGGCCGTTGTGCTCATATTGCGGGTCGTAACTTCCGGGACCATACGCCCGTGACATGAACAGTTGAATCTCTTTCAGGTACATGTCGTGCCATGGAAAGTTCATCTCGACCGCGCCCAGCACGACGATTCGGCCACGATCACGGCAGGTCGCAAGCGCCTGCAGACAGGGGGCCGCTGACTTTGCCGCTGCGGCAACAACGACGCAGTCTGCCCCGCGCCCGGCCGTTACGGCCTTGACTCCATCGAGCGCGCCTCCCCCGCCGAGGACGCCTACATCGGCTCCGAGCTTGCGGGCCAGATCAATGCGATCCTGCTTCAGATCGATGGCCACAACGACGCCGCCTTGGACGCGTACGAGCTGCGATACCAATTGACCAACCAGACCTTGGCCGATCACTGCCACCGTTTCGCCGATCCCGATCCCGGCAATGCGAACCGCGTTCATCGCAATGCTGCCAAGCGTTGCGAAGCAGGCATGGTCAAGCGGCACGCCGGGCGGTACTCGTGCAGCCAGTTGCCTGCCGGTAACGATCACCTCTCCGTGCCCGGTCCCTTCGCCTCCATACGCCACCCGCTCACCCAACTCGAGATCTTTCACCGTGGGGTGCTTGTCGACGATTACTCCCGCGCCGGAATAACCTAAAACGGCATATTCGCTAAACTTAGCGCGGACCTCGCTTATCGTGCGCAAGGGGCCCATCGTTTTCGCCGCATCCATTACCTTTTGGATATGGGACGGGTTCTCCGTTACCTGTTTCAGGACGCCTTCCTGATGAATGCTGGCGGTTTCGGTGCCGCTGCTGATCAATGAAAAGTGTGGCCGCACGAGCACATGATGAGGCGTGACAAGCGGATCCGGTAAGTCCTCGACAATTATGTCTTTAAGGCCTTTGCGCACGACTTGCTTCATGTTGCCTTAGCCGAAGCTAACTCCAAAAAGGGCGAAGCCGCTGAGTAAGTTGATTTAGCCGAACCAGCTCGCCAGCCCAGAGAGATCAACGCTCTTTTAAGTCATCCTCACCGACATCTTCGGTTGCCAGAACGCCCTTCACGACGTTTGCGGTTTTGCGGCGCAGCGTATCGAAATCTACACCAGGATCTGTCCCGTTCGTACCCTTTCCCTTAAATTTACTAGAAGGAGAGAGGGAGTAGACGTGCTCAGAAGCGTCGGTAAAGCCGACATCGTGCAAAGAACCTGGAAAGAAATTGCCGGGTGGATAGTCGCGCGGATTCCCTCCGGGAATGACATTATTTGTAAATACCGAGTCGTGCAAGTAGTATCTAATCGCGCCGTTCCCAGACCCTTTAGAATCGCCAAAAACGCCGTACTTATTATGCGGACTGATGTTGTTTGTGAAAATGACATTCGAGCTGGGCGCGCCGCCCATCACCATCACCATGCCTGTCTGCAGCATGGTGTTGTGATCGATCGTGATCCGTTCGGCCCCACTCAGCACCTCAACGGAAGCTCCATTATCCGGAAGGTCTTCGAGCAGATTGTTCGCGATTTGTATGTCGCTCGCCTTCCCCGCAATCGGCGGATTCATTTTACAGGGCTGCCTCGCATCGTCCTGTCCCAGTATGTTGATGCCTTGATGCGAACCCCGCAGGATGTTGTAACTGAAGTTCACGTCTTTTACCACGGCCCACGGGATATCTCCGGCCTCACACGTACGAACAGTAAACAGAACGCCAAAACCGTTTTGCGCTCCCTCCCAATTATTCTCGAGAATGTTGTATTTAACGGTGACTTTCTGCGCGTCCTTAAGCTCAAAAATGTTCTTGACGCGCCAGGCTTTCTTCCACACCAGCGGCTTGCGCAGATAGTTATATAACACGTCGATATTGGAGGGAACAAGGTTGGTAACTGTGGGAGTTGCTCCCCCGAACAGGATGTTTTCCCCGCTTGCTTCCAAGTAATTATTCACAATCTTGAACGGACCGGTTCCCGTCCACCCGGAGATGGCTTGGGAATCCTGGAAGTCGCTCTTGAAATCGGAGAAGTAACTGTTGCGCACAACAGTGCGGCCTCCGTTTAAGGCTAGTCCTCGTTTTGTTCCCTTGGCCGGGTCACCGTGAACAAAAACCTGATCGAATTCAAAGTCGTGCGGTTGCCGGTCGATGTTCTTTTCGAAAACACCGAGCTCGATCAACTCATCCGCGTATCGGGCCTGAGCGGGATGCACTTCGATTCCTCGAAAGCGGTAATGGTGCGCGCCGGGCGCCGCGCTGATCGCGGGGCATTGAGAGCAGACTATTTTGGGCATGAGCACGGCGCTTTCCGGGCTTACGCGCGTATTCTCCGGGGGAAGGCGACCGCTCTCCGATCCGCGAATCGTAATCATGGCATTTCCGGTTTTCGCGGGCAAAACGAAATGTCCGGTGTAAGTAGATCCGCCCGATAGCACGATCGTATCGCCCGGGGAGGCGGCCTCAAGAGCAGCTTGGAAATCTCCACCCTCGGGAACGGAGAGGGTGGTTCCGCTTTTTGTAAAGGTTGTTGCTGCCCGTAATGAAGAGTGCTTCGGCAGCCAAATTAGGAACGTAAGCAGAGCCACAACTACCGCCGAAGAAGCGAAGATGCCACCGCGCATGGCCTCATTCTCCCATGAGCTGGAATCGGCTCAGGCGGGTCGGCAGACCAGGCGACGTAGCCCCCTTGAGAAGCATGGAAATGACAGGTGCTCCGTAAGCTGGAGCAGCATATACACTACGGGAGGTCGCAGCCACAGCATGAGCCCGGAATAGATGGCAGTGCCGGCCAGAACAGAAGTCACCAACTGGACCACGGCTGGAGCCTTCGCCATCGCGAGCTGCAGCCCTGCGCAGCCGGCCACCATGGCGCCCGTAATCGCCAGTTGAGGAACAAACGCCCTCAAGAAGTGACTTACTTCGAGTCCGATCAGCCGGAACGGGACAGCAAAGCCGGAGTAAGCAATGAGCGTACCGTAGCTAATCGCGTAGGCCACCGCTACGCCGATCACCCCCCAGTGGACTCCGATGACGAAGGAGGTAACCAAGATTACACTGGAGAACAACCCCACCTGAACATCCAGTCCGTGCGCCCTTTGGCAGTGAAGATCTGGCCGATCGTGGTCTGAACCGACTGAATCAACCCGACCGGAACAAGAATCTGAAACAGCGGAATGATAGAAACCCATTTCGCGCCCAGCATCGCGCGGACTAGAGGACCAGCGACAACTCCTAAGCCGGCGATAACAGGGAAAGTGATCAGCGCGATGAGCATGCAGCTTCTCAGATAAGCCGAGCGAAAGCGTTCGTCGTCATCCTGAATTCGAGAGAAGCCCGGAAACAGAACCTGTGCTATCACCGCACTGATGTTCTGGATGGGAAAAAGCATCATGTTGTATGCCATCTGATAGCACCCAAGCGGCATACTTCCTAGCGTCCGGCCGACGACGAGATTGTCGGCGTTGCGGGAAAAATAATTGACCGTGGCAAAGCCTGAGAGATTCAGGCTGAAACCCGCTATGGAGCGGACCGAGTTGTAATCAAACTCCGCGCAGGGGCGCCAGCCAGAAGAAAACCAGAGCAGGCCAGTTCCTACGATGGCGTTGGCGATGTTGGCGAAAACCAAGCTCCACACTCCCAGGCCGGCATACGCACCCGGGATCGCAATCAGGTACCCGGCCAGCGCGGAGCCGAAGTCCGACAGAGCGATACGGTCAAAGCGCATCTTCCGCGAGAGGAGTGCGCTATGCACCATGTTCGCTGACGTAATCGGGAATGAGGCCGCTAGGACCCACATAATCGGCGTGAGCTTTGGCTCGTGAAAAAAGTGTGACGCGGGAACAGCCAATCCGACAACAATCAGGGCCAGCAAGCCTCCCAATACCAAGTTGAGCCAGAAAACGCTGGAAAGCAGTTTCTGGTTAATTTCCCGGCATTGGATCAGGGCGGTCGTGGTGCCAAGATCGCGATAAGTTTGAAGAAAATTGGTCAGTAGCGCCGCCATGCCCATCAGGCCGTAGGCATTGGGCCCCAATCTGCGCGCCAGAACGGCCAAGGCGCCAAACGAAAGCGCCTGCCGCGCGGCGGTCGCGGCTCCGGACCATCCACTGCCAACGATCGCTTTTCGAGTAAGCGTTTCCGGCTTAGCGGCCGAATCGGAGGCCGTCATTCCCGCGCGCACTAATTATTGAGAAGGCGCTTGAGATCTAACAGCTTCAAGGCACCCCTTCCTTTTATCGTCAGCGGATGTAAAGAGTTATAGCTGTCCACGATCTTGCCGCCAAACTCTTCTTTGAAACGATTGATGAGCAATAGCTCAGAATCATCGGAGCCGCTATGCCATCCGCCCATGTCCATCACTTCGAACCCTTGGTTTTGAAAGTAAAGAAAATCCTGCCAATGCAAGTATCGATTGCCTCTGCCAATTGCTTGACCGCTAACGCCCTCAGCCGCGCGATGCGCCGAGACGGAGTACGAAAGAATGCAACGGCGATTCGCGTGATAGTAAGCGTGCCATGCGAGGACCGGGCTGTTCTCTTGGCTAACGCGCGAGAGCAGCAGAGATTCGCTACCGGCCAGATGCTCCAGGTTTGCAGCACTGAGCAAGGGCAAGCCTTTCACCGCCACTGACCGGTTATATGCTTGGCAAAATTCAGCTATCAATTCCGGCGCCGGCGCCGCGAAGAACTCGGCGAAAGATTTGTCCCGCTCGGCGCGGCGGATCTCTTTACGCGTATCGCGGTCAATAGCACCCAGGAGATCGCCGGCAGAGCGCGTCAGGTCGATCCAGATGGTATGGTGGGGCGCGATGCGAAAGCCCGCCGTCTCACTCGAAAAATAGTTATAGCGAACTACATCGGCTTTTGTTTCGATCCGCGATTCGTCGCAGAATAAGTCTACAATCGCAACCGAATATTTCTTGGAGAGGATCATAAACCGCCGAGCGCGCGTTCCAGAGCGGTCGCCACCTGCCGGAGGTCCGCCGGCCTAAGCCGCTGGTGCAGAGGAAGGCACAAGATGTTGTCCCGCATGCGTTTTGTCTCGGGGTATTCGTGCAACGGCAACAGAGGATGCGCGAACTCTCCGAATATGAAGGTCTCCACGCCGGAATCCGCCAGCGTAGCGATGACGTTCGCGCGATTCTCGACCCATATCGGCAGGAAGAGAGGGCAGGTCCCCTCCCCGAGGCAAGGAAAAACCGTAGGTGCCTGGGCCTGAGCGGTTAAGGCGCTCCAATTTGATCGACGAGACTCCACAATTTGAAGTGGATCAGCTTGGGAAGCAATTCTCCGCGACAGCCTCGAAATTCCCTGGCCATAGGACCGCTCTTCGGCAATCACCGTGTTGAGTCGCATTTCTTTCCCGAGACGTGATTCCGGGCCGTAGCGTGCCGCACGGTACAAGCGAGTGAGCATGGGTCCGGCTGTGCGACGCCCGAGATCCTTAACGACCCGCGCCGAAATACTAACCGCGGAAGGGGGTTCCGGGCACTCGAACCCGTTCGTCGATTCGGCTGCGATCCGGTGTTGCTGAACGCGAAGAGCGCCACCATCGTAAATCGGAAGCGTCTTCCGCAAGCTGTAGATCGCAATTGGAGCGAAATCTCCCAAGGGCGTTCTCTCGTGCTTTGAAAACAGTGCGTGGGCGCAATCCTCAATGAGAGGGAGCTTGCGTGCTGAACAGTGCGACGCGATCCGGCGAATACCTGGTTGAGGAAACCCGAAGTAGTGAATCAGGAGCACTGGTCCAGGCTGGGCCGCGAGCTTGCGAAAAAGATCCTCCTCGTCGATCGCGAGGTCCGGCCGGACACGGTAGAATGCCGCCACGGCCCCGGCATCGAGAATGGCTTGCACTTCAACTCCGCAATGAAACGAAGGCAGCCATACGGGCACGCCTGGATCCAACCGAAGCCCCCGGCATGCAAAAAAGACAGCATCCCGTCCAGCGGTATAAATTCGCGTGTACCCCGACAGCGAATGTGCGGATTCTCTAGCAGATCGGATGGCGTCCGCCAGGTTAACGCTGGGAAACGCCGGGACCACCGTCCTAATTTGCGTGCGCAATCAACTCTGAATAGATGCCTTGCATTCGCTCGATCGCGCGGCCGCGCGCAAATTCCGCGTGGATGCGTTGACTTCCGGCTCCAGCAATTTCGCATCGCAGTTCCGGATGCTCAATTAAACGCCTCATATGGGCCGCCAGTTGTTCCACGTTCTCTCGCTCGAAGAGAAATCCGGTCTTGCCGTCCGAGACCAACTCCGGATTTCCTCCCACGCGTGATGCGACCACCGCGCAGCCACATGCCATAGCCTCCATGAGGACATTCGATAAAGCTTCGGAGAGAGATGGCAAAACGAAGATGTCAAAGACGTGCAGCCATTCTTCGATGTTGCTGAGTGCCGGGACAAAGACGCATCGATCGGCAATGCCTCGCTCCCTGCACCGCGCCACGATTTCATCTCGGGAGGGCCCATTCCCTACCAGCAACAGCTTGATGTTCGGGCCGTCTAAGCGGGCGACTTGAGCGAACGCATCAACTAACGTATGCAGACCCTTTTCGGGTCGAAGTACGCAAGCAACGCCGATTACGATCGCGGCATCTCCGATTTCCGGAGGACGGGAGCGTGGAGCGGGTCGAAAACGGAAGGTATCAAGGCCGTTGTAGCAGACGCGTATAAGCTTCGACGGTACGCGTTCGTCTTCCATCAGATGTCGGCGAAGAGCCTCGCAATTGACAACTACGCGGTCCACTAAGCGGTCTGTGATTCGCAGGAGCTTGAGCACGGCTCCCGTGCTCAAGGTACGGTAGGCGCGCTGGCTCGAGATGACAATTGGAGTACGGTACGCCCGAGCGGCAAATACCCCAAAAACATTCGAGGGCACGTCAAACGTATGAACAATGCCGATCTCATGCTTGCGCAGATAGTCGCCCATCAGCCGCGCCGCGGTGAGAGTGCCCGGTTTAGAGAACGATCGGACCGGAAATGGCACAATCGGAACACCGGCCGCGCGGACTTCGCCGGCAAGCAATCCCTGGTCGAGGAAGCAGCCGACGTGCGGCGTGAACTGTTCGCGGTCCAATGACTTGGCGACTTCCGTGATCTGTCGCTCCGAGCCGCCACAGTCGATCTCCCGGATCATTAGCAGCACGGGGCAAGGTCGCCGTCCAGAACGGATATCCGGGCTGAGAGCCCGCTTCAACCGTCTACCGTCTGCGCCGGAAATGCGTGACCAGGATTCGTAAAGTTGTCCCATTCAATACGAAGCTGTCTCCGACGCTTCATCCGGCTTTCCTCCAGCGAGTTTACGGCCCACATCGTTTATATTAAGCGTGCTCCTCCACGATGTCTCTGAGACTGGCCGGGGCAATGGTAGCGTCACTGTTATGGATTGAACTTTCCTTGAGCGAACTTAGACCGTGAGCACTCCACGATAGGGAAGGGGCGAACCGTTAAATTTTTCTCATGACGCTAGCGCATAGCGCTCCTCTATCACGTTCACGGGCCTCCATGGATTAAGAAATGGAGCCTGCATCATCTCCGCCGGAATCCATGATTCCGGAGCGGCTGTTCCAACAGCTCGGTGGAATCGATAAATGTAACTTCACATTGCAAAGCACTGTTTGCAAAGGGACAGTTCAGCGCGTCGAATCGGTACTCCCTGCGATACTAGAAATATTGCGCCATGAGCGACTTTCGACGCAAGCTCGCCCTCGCCGGCGCCCGATCCGCGCCACAGTTCGTCAAGGACTGGGTGCATCACAATCGTGTTCTCGACAATCTCTCCCGCCGGCTCTTTCGCCGCGCGCTCGGCGGAGACTCGCCTGTCGCGATTCAGGGCGGCCCGCTGGCGGGGCTGCGTCTCGCGGCGAGCGAGCACATTTCCCACGCGCACATAAGCGGGACCTACGAGTGGGAAACGATGGACGCTGTCGAACGCCTGGTGCAGCCGGGCTTCGTCTGCTACGACCTCGGCGCTAGTATCGGGTATCTGTCGCTGCTAATGGCTCGCAAGGCCAAACAGGTGTTCTGCTTTGAGCCGGCACCGCACGCCGCGAAAGAAATCCGCGGTAACATGGCCGCAAACGGATTCGAGAACTTCGCCGTAATTTCCTCCCCGGTGACCGACGCAGTGCGCGAAGTCAGGTTTGCGATTACCGATGTATCCTACGGCTCCGGCATTACAGAGCGCGACACTAAATGGCCCGAACTCAAAGTAATGAGCACAACGCTTGATCATTTCATCCGTGATCATCCTGTCCCTGACTTCGTGAAGATCGACGTGGAGGGCGAGGAAGGCCGCGTACTCGCCGGCGCTCAGGAGTTGCTGGCGCGTCGATGTGCCATCTTCTGCTGTGAGCTGCATTCCCCGGAAAATCTGGATCAATGCCGGGCTATCTTCAGCGATGGAGGCTACTCGATGACCGCCCCCGATGGCGGGCCCGTACAGTGGGACCGGTCCGTGTTACCTGGTGAATTCCACGTCATCGCGCATCCGCCGCTCCGCCGAGCATAACCCGCCATCATTGCGTAGAACTCGCGCCCAGGCGACAGTTGAATCGATCCGAGATGAAGATCCGGTTCGCGTAATCGGCATGCTCACCATCGGTCTTACTCGATTTTACCGCGAACTGTTCAGCGATACTCCTTGTTACGACGTGACTCCAGCTATGCAGCTAGCTTCTCGAGGTTGAAACTGATTCGTTCGAATTCGGCTGTGTGTATGGAAGCAATTCTGGGGCCGTTGCATCACCATGTTTGGATGCCGGAAGATCGCTCGGGGCGACTAGAATGGTGATTACTCGGAGTCAGCAAGAGAGCATGTATTCTGGTGCACACTATCGACTAGAAGGGCTCTTCGATGAGCATATTTAAGCCGCCATTATCTGCTGCAGCGCGAAGACGGACGATCCGTTCGCGGCCGGGGGAAAAGGTGCCCGCTCAAAATAGCTCGTCTAAGCCGCCGGTTGGGGCTCAGACTCGGCCTGCCACAGTCAACGCGCCCTATTCGGGGTCCGCGGGAACAGCGAATCCGGCTTCAGTGGAATCCGGCCAGCGCCGAAGTGCCGGATTTACAATTCTCCTGCTTCAGCTTTTCATCGTTTACAGCCGTATCACGGACTTCATTGGCCAGCATCTCGGCATCTCCTCCTCGTTGGTGCTCATTTTTTCGATTTTGGCTTTGATTGCCGTATTTCTTTCCGGCGGAATCAAACCAGCGCTGCTGTCCCCAGCCGGGAAGCTGATCACGGCGCTTACGATCTGGCTGATGATCAGCACTCCTTTCAGTATCTGGAGGGGCGGCAGCTTTGTGGTGCTGAAAGATTACTGGTTTAAAACGTACCTGTACTTCATTATTGTCGCCGGATTACTCACGACCGTTGAAGAGTGCCGCAAAGCGATTTATGTCATTGCAGCCGGCGCCATGTTCGTCAGTGCGATGAGCTTTGTGTTCCGTAGCGGCTCAGACCGCCTCGATATGGAAGGCGGAATGCTGGGCAATCCCAATTCGTTGGCGTTTTTCCTGGTCCTTGCTCTGCCTTGTGCTGTGCTGATGATGTCCGACCGGCGAAAGACCTACCAAATAGCCGGTGCCTGCTCAGCGGCCCTTGTGATTATTCTGTCGGTCCGAACGGGATCCCGTATGGGGATACTCATGCTCGCCATCGTGCTCCTGGCGTTCTGGATCCGTGCGTCGGTCATCAACAAAATCGGTCTCGCAATTGGCTGCTTCGCCGTGATAGGTGTTGCTCTGGCTGTTTCGTCCGGGGGAAGTATCCAGAGGTATCGAACCATGTTTTCCGGCGAGACAGCGGACCAGATTGATGCGTATGATCCGAATAGTGAGGCAGCCAAGGCGGTTGGCTCGTCTGAAGCCCGTCGTGCACTGATGAAGGAAGCCCTCCAGTACACGTGGGAACATCCGCTCCTCGGCTTGGGACCTGGACAATTCGAAACGGCGACCGGCAACGACAAACAGACGGCGAGATGGCACGTAACCCACAACACCTATCTCGAATTGTCCAGCGAAGCCGGTATACCAGCCGCGTTGCTGTATATCGGCCTAATCATCTACTCCACCAGGACTAGCCTGAGAATTTTCCGCCAGTACCGGCGCTATACAGATATGCCGGAAGTGACATCGATAGCGTATGTACTGTTCGTCTCGAACGCTGCGTTCATTGTGGGAGCTATGTTTGGCAGCATGGCCTACATGTTCCCCTACATAGTGGTTGCGGCGTTAGTGGTTGGCTTTGACAGGGCTGTCAAGAACCTTCCTACTGCCAAAAGCGCTGGGGCCGATGAGACGTTATCGGAGCCGGCCCTTTCGAAACCCTAAAACTCCGGTTCAGTTGAAGCTACGCCTGCGGGCGTCCGTGCTTCCACTGAGTGCGAGCGACCCCCTGCAATGGAAATCGAGCAAGCCCCTATCGGCAATGTTCTCGGTCTTAAGGCGCAACTTAGCAGCTTTCTTTATCGGGCCAAGGTCTTCGAGCATCTGTCCATCGGTAGCTGTGATTCTCTGATCGTCTTCAACTATCACCGCATTCGCGAGCATGAACAGGAGTCGACCCCGTTCCATGATGAGGTTTTCGGGCCGACAGTTGCCGAGTTCACCGAGCAGATAAGTTGGCTTCGGCAGCATACCAGAATTATCCACGAGGCGGAACTGCTGGATATGCTCGCCTCCGGCCGATCATTTGCGAACCGCTGCTCCATGATCACGTTCGATGACGGATACCGCGATAATTTCACGCTCGCTTTTCCTGTCCTCGAACGCTTTGAAGTAGCGGCTACGTTCCTGATTCCCTCCGAGATTATTACGTCCCGGCGGCTCGGGTGGTGGGACATGATCTCTTATTTTGTTAAGAACTCTCCGAAGGAGAGTATTGAATTGGACGGAGCAGTCTACTCTTTAATGGCGCCAAGGCGGGGGGCGACGAATGCCATTATTTCGAGAATGGTCCGCGAGCCGTACGATTTTACCCGCGGCTTGTTGGACAGACTGTCGGTCGCCTGCGAAGTAGACTTTCCCAGCCGCGAAGCGCAATCCGCCGAGTTGATGACATGGGACGAAGTGCGTCGTGTTTCCCGGAGTGTAGTTAGCATCGGATCTCAGACGCATACCCATCCGGTTCTGGCCACGATGGATCGCGGAGACCAGATCGATGAGTTGGCGACATCGAAACGAGTTCTGGAACGAGAAATCGGAAAACCTGTGTTCTCGATCGCATACCCTGTCGGAGGACCCGGGCACTTTACTTCCGAGACCAAAGAAGTCGCTCACCTTTGCGGCTACTCCCTGGGATACTCGTTCGCCACTGGGGTCAATAGCGTATCTAATCTGGATCGGTTCGATATCAAGCGGGTGTCGAGTCCGCTAACGGCCGCGTTTCTCGCAGCGAAGGCGAGTTGCCCGGCTCTTTTCGCCCAGAGTTGATCCGGGCTGTTGGACTCAATTCTCGCGCACTACCTGAATTCGTTTGCCGCGGCTGGTGCGGGGAATCTGCTCGACCCAATCGATCTCAATTGGAAGATTGCCTAGAAAATTCGAAAGGGTCCCGCGGAAGCGTTGCTCGCGTTCCGGGGACCATTTTTCTCCTCGCAGCAGGAAGTGTAGATCGCCGCGATTCCGGATTACCAATTGGAACTGGCGTACCTCACGGAACTCTTTAAAGAAGTGATTCCAGTATATGTTGTTGATCTTCATCCCGTTCGGCAAGCGCACCACTCCCGCCGAACGCCCGTCTATGCTCGACAAAGCCCCAACTCCGCTTTCGCATCGGTGCGCTGCTTGGAATGTCCCCCAGTCTTCCACTTCGTAGCGTAAAAAAGGACTACCCCGGCACACGGTACTCGTCCAGATCAGCCGTCCCGATTCTCCTGGCCCGACTGGTTTGCCGGATTCATCCAGGACTTCGAGGAAAAGCCAGGGCCGCAAAACCGTCAGCGGCCCGTCTGGAGAAAACTGACAGGCCATGGTAGAGAGCTCCCGGCCGCCATAGCGATTCAGAAGCGGTACTCTGAACGCTTTTTGGAAAATCTCATTCTGAGTCTCAGTCAGAATCTCTCCGCCATTCCAAGCCGTCTGCACCTTTTCGGGTTCAATGACAATACCGCGATCCAGAATCTGCTCTGCCACAAACTCGAGCATGCTGGTGAATCCGTACATCGCTACGTGTTTGTGACGACCCAGAATCGACAGGACCCGATCGACAGTATGTTGATCCAACGAGAAGCCATCCACGCTATACTGGCGCGTCATCCAGTAGTGAAGCCGAATTTTCGGTGGCACTTGTTTGCCGATGTCGCGTTCCGATCCCCATACGGAGACAATCGGCATGCCGGGCCGCCAACCCATGCCTAGCATCGAATAAGTAATCTGAGCCGTGATGGCGCGCAGCATCTGCGTGTCATGGAAGAAATGGGTCGGCTCGCCCGTTGAACCGCCGGTAGAATCAGCTCGTCCTTGGCAGCCGAAGCGCTGGTTTATTTCATCCGGCCGGAACCGGTCGTTCAACGTCCGTTTCGTGACGATGGGCAACTGTGGCCAAATACGCCAGAGTTCGTCCGGATCAGTGATGCGCGCCGCCTCCCGCCACTCGGGTAGGGCATCGTCGCGCGTCCCAAAATACCGAATTTGCCTGAGAAGCCGGAGAGCAAGCTGCGCACGCTGTTGGTCTGGTGCGAGTTCTTGGAAAAGAGCCAGTTCGTCCCAAGGGCAGGCGTTCCGGCGGAGGTATCTACGCCACCAGAGTCGGGCTACCAGAGACATTGTCATGAATTTGCAGCTCGCAATGACCGATCCATCCCTGGCTGGGCCTGAAACGTACTGTTCTGAGGTCTTCGACCGCGCTCAAATCTCGTTTTGCCGTGGATGTTGCAAGCTCGATTTGCTCAGGACCGAAACTCGCGATGGGATACGAGAAACCATCGAAGGAGTGCGCCGTCAGCGGAATGCGCGACGGGTCGAAATCCATCAGCAGCGCGTTCACCCATTCGACCGCGGGCGCACTGATACCGCCGGTCAAAAAACCAGAAGCAATGGGTTCCGGCCGAAGCGGACCCTCTCCTTCGCCGCCAATAATCGCATCCGTAATTGTCAGAACCGTACGCATTCGCGTTGAGGACAGTGTGGCATCGGACCGGCCATAGTGGAGCAGGCGCTGGAGATCGAGGCACATGCGCCACACAGTGTCGTTACCATACCAGGCACCCTCTAGATTTGTATCGGCGCTTCCGATTCGTTTTGCAATCGACACCGCTATTTCCGAGCCGCGGCTGGTAAGCGCCTGCAGTTTCGCGACGGAGAGCCTGGCTGCCGTGTCGGCCAGCGATTCCGCGCATTCCTTCAGAATCGATTGGCCCTCGTAACAATCCCCGCCGTTCGCCTTGCCGCCTTTCCGGTGATGCGGCAGAAATTCCTTGTTGCCGTTGATGCCAACGAGATTCTTAAGCGCTCCGGTTACTCCGGCTTTGCAGTGAGATTTTAGTTTCGGCAGGTTCACCACGACATCCGCATCGATCACCTCGCGGGCGATCAGATACTGATGGCGCCCGGGGGCATGCGTTCGCCGCAGCCGGTCTGGATTGTACATGGTTACGCGGAATTTTTTGTAATCGCCGGAGATCGGCTCGAGCAAACTCTGCTCTCCCAGATCGAACAGAACATACTGCTCAAGACCGCGAATATCCTCGCGGCGGGCTGCACCAAGTCGGTCACCAAATAACATCGTGCGCCGGAAATCCTGGATCCGCACGTCCAGACCTCGCGCTTGATGCTTCTCCAGGACGGTATCCATGCCGGAGACTGCCAGGAGCTCGTCGAAGACACACTTCTGCAGGGGAGCATCGCCAATCACCACCGCGCCCGCGCGCGCGATTGCGACATATTCGAGCACCGCGTCTATCACGCTGCTATGCGTGCAAAGGCAGTCAAAGCCGAATCCGCCCTCGTTCCGATGCAAAACCCAATTCGGTTTTAATACGATCCGTTGACCAGCATGGATGAACTCGCCGAGCGGGTTCCACGCCGCGGTTCCCAACCGGTGAGCATCCAGACCCCAGTTCACCAGAAGATCACGAACGGCACAGGTGGCAACCGTGTCCGCTTTGCCTCCGGGTAGCTCGGGAGCTGCTATCGTTTTTCCGGCCTTGCCGTATCTTGGCTCTTGCGCGCGGGCGAAAGCGACAATCTCTTCAAATTGTTCGGCCAACTGTCCTACCGGAATTATCATAACAGCGCATACATAATCCTTATCGGCGGGTTGGCCCGCCCGCGTGCCGTGCTTTTGACCGGGGTTCTTCCAGGAGACGAGTGAAGCCCCTCGGAGCTCCACCCGTCGTATCGTGCATTTCTTGCAACCGCTGTAACTTAGGGTTTCGCGCCTGAGACCACCGTCGCTGTAGCCTTCAGAACCCCGGCGCTATCGGCTCCGATGTCCTTTCCATCCGTCCCTTTTTTCTCGTACGGACTGCTCGTTGTAAGTTGGTATTGATGCGCGGCGTAGTCGACGAATCCGACCTCGTCGATGGCAAGTGGAAAGAAGTTACCCGCGGGGTACTCATTGATTAGGCCGACAACCGGATCAATGGCTACATTCTTCTCATAGTAATAACTGGATGTGAACTTGGCTAGGGTCGTGAGCGCCCCAATCGTACCGTTGCCGACCACGCCATACGGACCGAACATCGTTACGTTGTTTGTGAACACGAAACCAGAGCTTTTCGGCTTTCCGTCGACTCCCATGATGTCCCCTTCCTGCATTACGGTGTTGTGATCAACGGTGACCTTCTGGGCGCCAGACAGAAGCTGTAAGAAACCACCGTTTATGTTCTCAAACAGGTTATTTTGGATCACAATATTGCTCGTCAGACCGGCTACGCTTGGGGAGGGACAGCCCTGGCGGGCATTGTCGGTTCCCAATATGTTCACACCTTGCGCCGAATTGCGCACGATGTTGTAAGCGAATGTGACGTTCTTTACTACCGCCCAGGGATAGTTTCCAGCTTCGCAAGTGCGGACCGTGAACAGCACTCCGTATCCGTTCTGCGCTGATACCCAGTTATTCTCTAAGATGTTGTCGCTTATAGTGACATTCTGGGCATTCTTGAGTTCCAGTAAATTCTTGATCGGCCAAACACCCTTCCAGGAAAGCGGACGGCTCATGTAGTTGTGAGTGATCTGGATGTTGCTTGGCACCAGGCCCGCAATCTTTGGAGCCGCGCCGCCGAATATGATGCTCTGCTCGCCTTCCAGATAATTGTTGACAATCTGGTATGGCCCGGGTCCGTACCACCCGGCGATGGCCTGAGCGTCCTGGATGTGGCTCTTGAAATTCGAAAGGTAAGAATTCTGGACCACGATGTCGATTCCATTCAAAGCAATTCCCCGCTTACCGCCGACGGTGGCATCCGCATGGATATAACATTGGTCGATAACGATATCATTGGCAAACGTGCTTAGCTCGGTCTCGTATGGGGAGCCCAGACTGATCATGTCTTCCGAATAAATGCCGGACATGACCGTCACTTCGAGCCCCCGCAATTTGTAGTGCTTCGCCCAGGGTGCGCTCGTGATCGCCGAGCCACCGTTCGGTGGAACGATTTTTGGCAAATGAACCGCCGTAGCAGGCGTAATCCGTTGACCCTCAGTTGGCAGGGTGCTGGGTGAAGCCGTCGTAATGGTAACGTACGACGTTCCTGTCTTTGCGGGCAACGTGAAATTGCCCTTATATACTGCGCCGGCAGCCAGGGTTATCGTATCCCCCGATTCAGCGGCATTCAAGGCGTGCTGGAAATCCCCACCGGCTGGCACGTTTATCACCGCGCCGCCCACGACTCCAGCAGTTAAGATCAGGCATACAGGTATACATACTCGTGCTACCCGATTCATAATAGTCATGGAGACATAATGGGCCCAAACTATATAAATTGTATATATGTAAAGATGGCTTTTAATAAATCTTAACGTCGCTTTAGAAAGACTGGATAAAGCGAGAGGTAGGCAGACTAGTCAGTAGCTGACCCGCTCGGCCGAAATGAGGCGACAAAGGGGGAGTGGCCTCGGCCCTGGCTATGTGATCTTTGTTAATTGCGGTCGATCGGCCCACAACCGCTATATGTTAGGGTTGTGCGCCTGAGACCACCGTCGCTGTGGCGCTCAAAACACTCGCCACATCAGCTCCGATGTCTTTTCCATCAGTCCCTTTGTCGTCGTACGGACTGCTTTCCGCAAGTCGATAGTCGCCCGCGGCGGGGTTGACGAATCCGACGTCGTCGATGGTGGGGGGAAAGAAATTACCCGCAGGATATTCATTAATGAGGCCGACCACGGGGTCAATGGCCACATTCGCCTCATAGACATAACTTGTCGTGAACTTGGCGAAAGTCGTGAGCGCCCCAATTGTACCGTTGCCGATCACGCCATACGGACCGAACATCGTTATGTTGTTTGTAAACACAAAACCAGAGTCTTTCGGCGTTCCATCGAGGTCCATAATGTCGCCTTGCTGTATCACGGTGTTGTGATCGACGGTGATGTTCTGGGCACCGGAGAGAAGTTGTAAGAAGGTGCCGCCCATTTGCTCAAACAGATTATTTCGGATCACAATATTGCTCGTCAGACCGGCCACGCCGCCGCCGCACTTCTGGCGGACATTGTCGGTTCCCAATATGTTCACCCCCTGGACCGAATTACGAATAAGATTGTAAGTGAATGTGACGTGGTCCACTTCTGCCCAAGAATAGTTTCCGGCTTCGCAAGTACGGACCGTGAACAGCACCCCGTATCCGCTCTGAGCCGAAACCCAGTTGTTCTCCAAGATGTTGTCACTGATAGTGACATACTCGGCATTTTTGAGTTCGAGCAAATTCTTGACTGGCCAGACGTGCTGCCAGGAAAGAGGATGCCTGATGTAGTTGTGTTTGATCTGGATATTGCTTGGCACCGTGCCCGCAAGTTTCGGAGCTGCACCGCCGAACATGATGCCCTGGTCGCCCTCCAGATAATTGTTCACAATCTGGAATGGCCCAGGTCCATACCACCCACAGATGGCCTGAGCGTCCTGGAAGTGGCTCTTGAAATTTGAAAAATAAGAATTCTGGACAATGATATTGATTCCATTCAAAGCAATTCCCCGCTTACCGCCGGCGTTGGCATCCCCATGGATGTAACACTGGTCCACAATGAAATCATTCGCGAACGTGGTTAGCTGGGTGTCATCCCGCGAGCCCAAACTGATCAGGTCACCTGAATAAACGCCAGCCGATACCGTCACTTCAAGTCCTCGTAGTTTGTAGTGTTTAGCTCCGGGCCCGCTCGCGATCGCCGGGGCAAAGTTCGGCGTAACAACTTTTGGTAAAGCACCCGCGTTGGCAGGCGTAATCCGTTGACCCTCAGTGGGTAGACTGCCGGCTTGAGAGGTCGTAATAGTGACATACGACGTTCCCGTCTTTTCCGGGAACGTGAAATTGCCCTCATACACTGCGCCAGCCGCCAGGGTGATAGTATCCCCCGACTCGGCGAGATTCAAGGCCTGTTGGAAGTCGCCGCCGGGCGGTACGGTTATCACTGCACCGCTTGCGACGCCACCCGTTATGAACAGGCTCACCGATATACAACCTCGTGCTACTACCCGATTCCTGATAGTCATGGGGATATAATGTATCGGTGCTAATTAATTGTATATAATTTTTCAGAGCACTTAATAAATCTTAACGTTAAATCGGAAAACGAGAGCTTTCCGGCTATTCAATCGCCGCCAGCGGAAATGAGCCGGGATAGGAAAGTGGCCTGGGTTCGCGCGTCAAAATTCTCGGTAAACCACGGGGACGGCGAGGCGGGAGCGGAAGAATAAGACAAGAAATTCATTACAAGGGCATCTATTTCCGCTTCTGCGATATCGGAGTACACGCATTGATGCGGAATGCCGGATTGGGAGAGAATTTGCTCGACCGAAGATCCGCGCACGGTCAACGCCAGGATTGGCCGTCCGATCATGATGTACTCAAAGAGCTTGGCCGGAACCTGTAAGCCTGAGCCCTGTTGGAGTACATCTAACAGTAGTAGGTAGTCGGATTCGGCCGTAAGCCGGGCGCTTTGCTCCCTGGGGATCTGCTCCGGCTGAAACTCGACCATACCCCTGCGGCGCAGATGCTCGACCAGCTCCGCCGATGCCGACTCCAGCTCCGCCGGGCCAAGTAGCCGCACCAGCAACGAGTGGGGGTTGATTTTCTGCTGTTTTGCGAGCCTTTCGATGCTTCTCAACAGAATTGTCGGTTGGCGTGTTCCGTAGATTGTCCCTATGTGGGTTAACGTCTTTGCTGACGGCTGCGGTAAGGGTAGGGCGCGCGGCACTGTATCGGGATCGAAGCCGTTCCAGATCACGTGGATCCGCTCTCGCGCTTCCGGGTAGCATCGCCGCCACATCTCGGCTACCAACTCCGTGTTCGCCAGAACCGCATCGGCGTGCTTGAAAATCTGGCGCTCGATGAGCTTGTCGGCCAGCCTCGCCCGGAAGAGCTGGCGGAATGGGTTTCCACACAAAGGGTCCCGAAAATCGGCGATCCAGCGCGCCCTGTATTTGCGTTTCAGCCAAAGCGCGGCCAAATGGGTCGTTACCGGCGGTGAAGTAGAGAACACGACGGGCACAGGAGAATTCCGCATCCATCTCTCGGCTGCGCGGACCGCTCGTGGCACCCAGGTCGCCCCTTCGTCGTAGGAAAGAAAGGCGATTCTCGCGATTTGTTCCACACGATCTTTTTGGGCAATATGCTGCAGCGCGCCCCGAACCCGATAGACCTCTTCCCCCTCGAGATGGAGACCGTCCTTCTCGCCAGCCGCGAGGACCGCCACCCGATGCCCAAGCTGGCGCAAGTATTTGGTGAAACGATAAGGCCGGTCCGCGCCGGAATAGTTATCGGGTGGAAATACGTAAGCAAGCACCAGAACCGGGCTCGCCGTTTCTAGCGCCACATACCTCGCGTGTCGATGACAACTTTCTCCAGCAAGAGCCGACGATCAATGTTCCGAAAACGGCGGTGATTCACCAGCAGCAAAACGATGTCCGCGCGGGCGATGGCGTCTTCAGTGCACGCCAGGGCTACGTGATCGCAGCCTGCCAGCACCGAAGGCAGCGCGCGAATGTGCGGTTCCACTACCAGCAGCTCGCCCGTTTTCTCCTCGGCGAGTTCTTTCACGATGTCAACGGCCGGACTCTCCCGCAGGTCGTCGATATCAGCTTTGAACGACAGGCCCAAACACGCAATCACAGGATTGGTGAAGCGGGCCGAGCGTTCCCGCACATGGCGGACGACATATCGCGGCTTCAAATCATTCACCTCGCGTGCCGTGCGCATCAAGTTAGCCTGCTCACGAGCGGAGTGGATGATGAACCACGGGTCGACCGCGATGCAGTGGCCGCCCACTCCGGGTCCCGGCTGCAGAATCTTCACTCTTGGATGCCGGTTCGCCAGCTCGATCAGCTCCCACACGTTGATCCGAAGTTGGTCGCAAATCATGGACAGCTCATTTGCGAATGCAATATTTACATCGCGGTAGGCGTTTTCGGTGAGCTTCGTCATTTCCGCGGTCCGGCTGTCGGTAACCAGACAATTTCCCCGCACGAACATGCTGTACAGTCCCACCGTTCGCTCAGCGCACCGTGGAGTCATTCCTCCGATCACCCGGTCATTGTTCACCAATTCATGAAGCACCTGGCCCGGAAGCACTCGCTCGGGACAGTAGGCGATCTGAATATCTGCCATTTCACCGGTTTGATGAGGGAATGTAAGATCGGGGCGCTCCCTGGCCAGCCACTCGGATATGTGTTCCGTCGTTCCGACCGGCGAGGTCGATTCCAGAATCACCAGATTTCCTCGCGCCAGAAGAGGAGCGATGTCCGATACAGCGCTCTGGACATACGACAGATCCGGAGTTTCGTTCTCGCCAAGCGGCGTCGGCACGGCGATGAGGAAAACCTCGGCGGGCTCGATAGTACTCGTCGCCTTGAGCCGTCCAGCCGCCACGACGCCGCTGACTACTGCCTCGAGCTCCGGCTCGACGATGTGGATCTTCCCTTTATTTACCGTCTCGATTACTGTTGGATTCTTGTCTACGCCGGTTACCGAGAGCCCGTGCGTCGCCAGAATAGCCGCCGTCGGTAGGCCAATATAGCCCAGACCGACCACACAAACTTTCTCAAACGAGGACGCCATTATTGTTATCCCGAGAAATACTCATTGAGCGGAGAGTCTCCTCAAAACGCCGGGTTACTTCCTCCCAGGAGAATCTAGCACGGATGAGCTGGAGGCCATTGGCCGCGGTTGTTTGCCGCTGCGGCTCGTTTTCAAGAAAATTGAGACACTCTGCCGCGAAATCGGCGCTGGTATCGGCAAGCCGGATGGTATCTCCGTGCCGGACAGGTAGGCCTTCCGCGCCTACCGTCGTCGAAATTACCGGAGTACCCGCTGCCATCGCCTCGAAAATCTTCAATCGCGTTCCTCCGCCCACCCGGAGTGGCACTATCGATATGGCCGATCCCCATAAGTAGGGACGAACATCGGGCACGGTACCCGTAACCGTAATCAAGGGGTCCCGGGCCGCCGTTACGAGTGAAGCAGGAGGATTCCTTCCCACAATCGCCAACCTTGTGTCTGGCCGGCTTCGCCGGATAATCGGGAAAACCTCATCAAGGAACCAGCGCATCCCATCGATATTCGGCATCCAATCCATCGACCCGACAAAGACCAGATCATGCGAGCGAGCGGGTTCCGCAGGAGGCTCGAAAAAATTCAGGTCGACGCCGGTAGGCACTGAGGAAGTGCTGGCGATCCCAAATCTGTCTCGCATGATTCGCTCGTCCAGCTCCGATACGCCCACCACATGCGAAGCGCGGCGACAGACCGACTTTTCCCAATCGAACATGCGGCGCGCCTGCAAGACGAAATAGGCGCGGTGCGCGGGTGTGCGTCCGCTCCGGGCGTGCCGCTCCCAGATGACCGTTTCGACATTGTGCTGGAAAACGATCCAGCCCATTAAGTCCTCGATATTGACGCTCGGAAAGATAAAATCGCAGATCTTTGCGTCGAAATCGTGCTCCGCAACGAGTTTAGAGATCGTGTCGCGCATGGCCGCTGAGCGATACCGCATCCCGGCTACAGGAAGGGGCGAGAACAGGCCCGCGAGAAGCTGCCCCCCGAAGCGAATCGACCTCTTCGGAACCAACTCATGCCGCACCGGATGAGCATGCGCCGAATACTCGCTACTGCGGCGCAAACCCTCCGGATGGGCGGGATCGTCAAACGCTACATAATGAATCTCGTGCCGCTTGCTCAATTGCCGCAGCATTTCGAGAGTTCGGATCTGTCCGCCGCGCGTTGTCGGGTGGAGAAAATCCGTTTTAACCCAGAGGATCTTCATGCCACCGGCTGAGTGGCGCGCGCGTGCAACAACCCATCCCAATGCTCCTCACGGCGGCCGGTGAGGAAGATGTCTCCCCAGAGCTGCAGATTCAGCAAACGCCACAGCCGGTCTGTGGCATCCTCGGTGCGGCTGCGCTGCCGTCCGATCAAGTCCTTCACAAAATCGAGGCTCACGTATTGTGCCAATAGTCTCTTGCGGTCGAGCAGCAAGGCGAACAGCGGTTCTGCTCGCTCATCCAGCAGCCAATCGCGAATGGGCGTCGGAAATCCCATCTTCTGGCGGTAAATGATCTCGCGCGGAAGCAGATCTTCTACGGCGCGCTTCAGAATATACTTTCCGGATCCGTTTCGAATCTTCAAACCGTTCGGAACGCGCGCGGAAAATTCCACAAAGGGATGATCCAGAAACGGCACGCGGCTCTCGATCGATGCCGCCATGCTCATCTGGTCCTGTTTCATCAATAGCTCCACCAGATACGTCTTCTGATCGGCGTACAGCATTTGCGAGAGAACCGAGCCCTGCCGCGAATTCCAATAGCCCAGGTACGTTGCGTACGGATTTTGCGCGGCCAAGGCGGGGTCCGTGACCATGGACTGCCGCTCGGCTGCTGAAAAGGCTCCGTAGAAATTGTCGAGGTGTAGTGACTCCACGCTATTCTCTCGGCCGAGAAAGGTGTGCTGCAGCTTGCGGCGCAAATTGGCCGACAGTAGACCCGAATCCTGGATTGAGCTGCGAATCCCGCTTCGGAGCGGAACGGGCATTAGTTCACCGTACACCCCGGCCCAGCGCCGATTCGAAAGATAGTGTTGGTAGCGATGATAACCGGCGAATAGCTCATCGCTGCCCTCGCCCGTTAGCACCACTTTGACGTGCTCGGACGCTAGCCTCGAAACAAAGTACAGCGAGAGACTGGAGGGCCACGAGATTGGCTCGTCTTCATGCCAGATCAGCCGCGGCAAACTATTGAAGAAGTCATCCATCCCAATGACGATTTCGTGATGGTCCGTACCGATCGCTTCGGACACGTGCCGGGCGTAAGACAGCTCGCTATAGGAAGCTTCGTGGTATCCGACTGCGAATGTCTTGACGGGCTCCGTCCGCAGCCGTTTCATCAGTGCCGCGATCGCGCTCGAATCCACGCCACCACTCAGGAACATGCCTAACGGGACATCGCTCATGAGACGCATGCGCACGGTCTCTTCCAGTCGTTGCCGGCACTCCCGGATCCAGTCTTCGTCCGGTCGCTTCTCCCCTATTGCGACTTCCGGAACATCCCAGTACCGCTGGATCTGGATATCGAGTCGTCCCGTGGCGGCATCGAGCATCAATGTGTGCCCGGGCATGAGCTTCCGGATCCCGCGAAAGAGCGTAGATTCGCTGCTTACGTAACCGAACAGCAGGTACTCGGGCAACGACGTCTCGTCGACCTCGGCCCGGATATCCGGCAAACTCAGAAGCGCCTTGATTTCGGAAGCAAAAGCGAAAATGCGATCGTTTACAAAGTAATAGAACGGCTTAATGCCCAGCCGGTCGCGCGCGCAAAAAAGGGTCCGGCGTTCCGCATCCCAAATTGCAAACGAAAACATGCCCCGGAAACGCTCCACGCAGGCGCGGCCATACTCTTCATAGGCGTGTACGATCGTCTCGGTATCGCATCGGGTTGTGTAATGGTGGCCGGCCTTCTCCAAGTCCGGCCGAAGCGAGGCATGATTAAATATCTCGCCGTTGTATGTGATCCACATCGAGCCGGATTCGTTGAACATGGGCTGCTGCCCGCCTGCCACATCGATAATGCTCAGCCTGCGGTGACCCAGGAACGCGCAGCCGTCTTCCTGCAGGCCGTGAGCATCCGGCCCGCGGTGAGTGATCGTGTTCATCATTCGCCGCAAATCGGCGACGGAGGCGCTACAGTGATTCAGCTTGACGAATCCGGCAATCCCGCACATCGTGTTTTCGGCCTTTTCCTTGTAGGTGCTTGCCCGGCAGGAACTTATCTCTTATTCACCGGTACCGGGCCAGAGGTCTCGTTCAGTCCCTTTTGTTTCCTGCACTTACGGCAATCGTACACTAATTCTATCGGCAGGATGATCAAAACTCTCTTCATCTTCGGCACGCGCCCCGAAGCGATCAAATTGTGCCCCGTTCTGTTGCACCAACGCGATCGCGGCAGCGAATTCGAACCCCGGGTCTGCGTCACAGCCCAACACCGGCATATGCTCGACCAGGTCCTATCGGTTTTCGACGTGGAACCCGACCATGACCTGGATGTGATGCAACCTGGCCAGACATTGTTCCAATCCACGTCACGGATGATAGCGGCTCTTGAAGGGGTATTAACCTCCGAGCGGCCCGATATGGTCATCGTCCAGGGAGACACCACGACTACTCTGTGCGGCGCATTGGCCGCATTCTACCTGGATATTCCCGTTGCTCATGTCGAGGCGGGCCTGCGCACGTTCGATATGCGGCAGCCGTTCCCGGAAGAGATGAACCGGGTCCTCACGACCCGTCTTTCCACTTTGAACTTCGCCGCCACCGAATGGGCACGCGACAATCTGCTGGCCGAAGGCATAGATTCGGCCAAGATCTTCGTCACCGGCAACCCCGGTATTGATGCTGTTTTGTATGTGCGCGATGGTCTGGACAGCGGGAAATTGCCTCCACTCACCGACCTCACTCTCGACGATTCAAAAAAGCTGGTCGTGGTTACTGCGCATCGACGTGAAAGCTTCGGCGAGGGATTTGAGCGCATTTGCAGGGCATTGGCGCGGCTCGCCACAAGGGACGACGTTCAAATCGTTTATCCCGTACACCCCAATCCGAACGTGCAGGGACCAGTGAATAAGTACCTGGCCGGCCGCCCTAATGTGTTGCTGATTCAGCCTTTGACCTATGTCCCCTTTGTGGATCTGATGCGCCGCGCACATGTTCTGTTGACGGACTCAGGCGGCGTTCAGGAGGAAGGTCCATCGCTCGGCAAACCGATTCTCGTCATGCGGGAAAAGACTGAACGGCCCGAAGCCGTGATTGCCGGCACCGTGAAGCTGGTCGGAACTGATGAAGGCGCGATTTATGCAGAGGCCAGCGTCCTGCTTGAGGACACGTCTGAATACGAGCGAATGGCCCGCATACACAACCCGTACGGTGACGGGCAGGCCAGCGAACGGATCGCCGACGGTATCATGAGCGTTTTTCATGGTTCGCCGCCGGTTGCCGGGACTCTGCCCGACCGTATCGAACTGCCTCGATAATTCGTTCGAGACACTAGATGCGTAGCCCCTCTGAGGTTGCCTTTCGCGCGCGGCAGGAGGCGGCCAACTTATTTCTGTTTGCAACTCAGCCGCGTTTCTCAGGTAAAGCGCCGCTGCAACTCGCGCTGCCGGATGCTCGGCAGACAACCGGAGCCTTGCGCGATTCGACCTTCGCGGAAGAAGTCATCCGCAATGCCGATCAAGTGCTTCGCCATGATTTCCCGCTCTTTGGCTGCAACCTTCGGACCGGTCCCGATATTCGCTGGCGCCGCGATTACAAGCATGATCGCGAATCGGACATGGCTTACTTCCGCCGCATCCCTTACCTGTCCTTTGATGCGGTAGGCGATCACAAGGTCATCTGGGAACTCAACCGCCACCAGCATCTGGTTCTCCTCGGACAAGCGTTCCTGTTCTCCGGAGACCCGAAATATCTGAACGAGATCCTTAAGGAGCTCGAAAGCTGGATGGAGCAGAATCCATTCCAGCGCGGCATCAACTGGGCCAGCGCGCTCGAAGTGGGCTTCCGGTCTCTTTCATGGATCTGGGTTTATCATTTCACCGCCTCGTGCATGCCTGACAGCTTCCGGCGACTCTTTGTGACAGAGCTCTACCGCCACGGGTTGCATTTGGCTGAAAACCTATCGATCTATTTTTCGCCGAACACTCACCTGCTGGGCGAAGCGGTTGCCCTGCATGCGCTCGGCACGCTGTTTCCGAATTTCCCGGGCTCCGCCAAATGGCAAAGACGCGGCGCCGAGGTGGTCCTGGCCCAACTTGATTTTCAAGTTCAGGCTGACGGCTCTCATTTCGAACAATCGAGCTACTACCACATCTACGCACTGGATCTGTTCTTGCTGTTCTACGCGCTGGCGGGACGTCCGACACAGATCCGTCCCGTGCTGAAGTCAATGGCTGAATACCTGTTCTGGCTGCTGGGGCCCGCGCGGCGCATCACGTTTACTGGCGATGACGATGGCGGCCGCC
This sequence comes from uncultured Acidobacteriaceae bacterium, assembly GCA_963787585.1. Lineage (GTDB taxonomy): Bacteria > Acidobacteriota > Terriglobia > Bryobacterales > Bryobacteraceae > Bog-105. The sequence goes on along the minus strand of CAWBDR010000029.1, from coordinate 98,500 downwards.
TGTTTCATCCATACGGCGCCCGCGATTCATTCGGCCGTGCCACTCTCGCTACCGCCGGAGCGCTTCTCGATTGCCCGACCTTCGGCGGCAGCTTGGAGGATCTGCATGAGCAAACAGCGTGGTGGCTGGGACCACAGGTCCTTCGGGCGAACAATTCGACGCCCGCCCTTCCGCAGGGATCGCGCTTGTTCTCGGACTCGGGAACGGCCTTTCTACAGACTGGGGATCTATTCGTTCAAATCGACGCCGGGCCATTCGGCTTCGGGGGCGCGGGGCACAGCCACTCCGACACCCTGAACGTGATCGTCTGGCTGAATGGTGAGCGCGTTTTCGTTGATCCCGGAACCTATACTTACGTGGGCGATACGCGCGAGCGCGATTGGTTTCGCGGTTCTGGCGCTCACAACACGATCCGGATCGACGGTCTTGATCAAGCAATTCCCTCCGGCCCATTCCGCTGGGCTTCGAAACCCGAAATAACCCTGAACGCGTGGAAGCCGGATCGAGACGGCGGACTGATCGATGCCACCTGCCGCTATCGCGGATTCGCGCATCGCCGGCGAGTCTTGCTTCGACCGAACCGCGTGCTCGTCTTCGACGAGATCGAAGGCTCAGGCCGGCATCGCTGCGAACAGATTTGGCAACTTGGTCCAGCCGCCGAACGGGTGGAACTGTCATTTTCGGCGCCGGAGAGAGCTGTCGAATCGAAATTTTCCTCAACATACGGCGCGAAGTGCCCGGGCCGATCGATGATCGCTACGCTGGAAGGCGATCTTGCTATACAAATGGCCATGCTGCTGGAACTAGGCTCGCGCGAAGCGATCACCATCGAGCAGGCGCGTAATATTCTCGGAGACTGATATCCGCTTCCTGCTCAGATCCGCCTGGAACACACTGGCCAGTATCGGACTGCTGGTCTTGGTTATCACGTTTACTCCTCTCGTTTCCTGGTGGACGACGGTCCTAACGGGACCCTGGCCCGATTCGCGAGGGAAAACGCTCATTGTCCTCGGTGCGGAATCCGCGGGCGACGGCCTGGTGGGGTATTCCTCTTATTGGCGCGCGCTTTACGCCGCAAACGCCTGGCACGAAGGCGGCTGGAGTCGCGTTGTGATAGTTGGCCATAACGTGTCCGAGCCGCTGGAAGGCTTCCTCGTTTACGCCGGAGTTCCGCGAGACGCCATCACTATCGAAAACACGTCTGCGTCCACTCGAGAAAATGCGCTCGCCTGCGCGCGCTTGCTTAAAGGCATTTCTGGCCCCAATGTGCTCCTGACTAGCGACTTCCACATGCTTCGCGCCAGCCATGCCTTTCGCAAAGCCGGGCTTACGGTTGAGCCTCTTCCCATTCCAGACGCTGGAAAGCGAGCCGCCACACTCTACTTGCGGTGGTCCGCTTTTATTTCCTTAACGGCCGAAACTGCCAAGGTGGCTTACTATTGGGTCCGGGGATGGATTTGAGCATTTCCTGAACCGATACGATAAAGAGGTTTCGACACCTATTCTTTAGAAGGACTCGCGTTAGTGAAATCTGCCTCTTCACCTGTCAACATTTCCCCGGTCGATATAGCTGTGGTCGGGCTCGGGTACGTGGGATGTGTCACTGCAGCTTGCCTGGCTCATCTCGGGAACCATGTTTTCGGTGTTGATCGGGACGCGCATAAGGTCGGAAATATCTTAGATGGCCGAGCGCCGTTCTTCGAGCCCGGGCTCGAAGAGATCATTCGTACCAATGTGGCGGCCGGATTCTTACGGGCGACTACTTCGCTCTCCGAAGCCATCGACGAGGCGGATGTCGCCCTTATTTGCGTCGGTACACCTTCGCAAAAGAATGGCAATCTGGACCTCGATCAGCTCCGGCGCGTGATTGGCGAAATCGCCGAATCTCTGCCCTCGCGTCACAAGCCCTTGATCGTCGCGATCCGCAGCACTGTGTTTCCCGGAACCTGCGAAGAGGTTGTGATTCCGGCGCTCGGTCCCTCTACACCCGTTGTTTCTAACCCCGAATTCCTCCGTGAGGGCGTTGCCGTCCGGGATTTCATGGAGCCTTCGCTTGTCGTGGTGGGTGGCGAGGATCACGCCGCGGTAGATCGGGTCGCCAGCCTCTACGAGCCACTAAAGGTTCCTCCCTGTCTGGTTTCGCTTCGCACCGCCGAGATGATCAAGTACGCTTGCAACGCCTTTCATGCCGTAAAGATTGCGTTCGCAAATGAGATCGGCGCACTGAGCGCGAGGCTTGGCATTGAGCCTGGTGAAGTCATGAGCACTCTCTGCGCCGATGTCAAGTTGAATGCCTCAGCAGCTTACCTGAAGCCTGGCTTCGCATTCGGCGGTTCGTGCCTTCCCAAAGATCTGCGCGGTCTCGTCTACCGGGCCTCGCGGCTCGACGTTCGGTTGCCGATGCTTGAATCGGTGCTGCCGAGCAACAACGAGCAACTGAGCCGTGCCGTTGAGGCTGTCATGGAGTTACCCGCTCAGCGCATCGCCTGTATCGGGCTAGCCTTTAAGGAGAACACCGACGATCTGCGGGAGAGTCCTGTGGTTTCCTTGCTCGAACAGCTCATTGGCAAAGGGCGCGACGTGCGCGTGTTTGATCCGCACATTCAGCTTGACGCGATTTACGGCAGCAATAAAAACTACATCCTTGCCACCATTCCCCACATAGGGCGTCTTATGGAAAGCAATCTCGACCGCCTCTTATCCTGGGCTGATTACGTAGTTTTGGGGCAGAAGCAAAATGAGGCCATTGCACGGCATATTGAAAACTCGGGGTTGCCGGTGCTCGATCTGGTCGGAACAGGCCGCAGCTCGGCCGGCGTCCCGGCGCAGAAGGTATAACTCGAAAACGTACTGCCCGTCTCTGATTCTATGTGCTCGCGGCTTTGGAAAGGCGCTTGGGCGCGGGCAGATGTTCCCGCCCCGGCTATTTGAGGGCTTCCTTGATCTGCATGCAAATTTCCAGTACGTCTGCGCCTTGCTCGAAATTGATCAGCGGTTCCGTATGAGCCTCAATGCACTCGATAAAATGACGTGCTTCCTTAATAAACATGTCATTGCGGTCGAAGCCATCCGGAACGGAGAAAGCTTCGATTCGCTTCGAGGAATGATCAATTTTTTGAAGGATTCTCAGGTGATAATCCCAATGCAAGGTCCCGCGATCGCCGATGATTGAGAAGCGACGGGCAGGCGGCCTCTGCCAATAGTCCATGTGAACCGACACGATCGGGCCGTTCTGATAGTTCCAGAGCGATTTCACCATATCCTCGCCATCGCCGCCAAGCGGAGTAATTTTCCCTCCCGCTGCCTGAATACGCACAGGCTTGCCAAAAAACCAGTAGGTGTAATCAACGTCGTGGCTGAAGCAGAGAATGACTCCTCCACCCGTCTTCTTGTAGGGCGCGTAGGTGTCGAGGTAATTCTCCCAGGGGTGCCAGTCGGCGATGTTCTCACCGACAACGACATCGGCAGCAAGCGCGGCTCCAATTGCGCCCGCCTCACACAGCTCCTTCATTTTCTTTAACAGCGGATGGAACCGCAAGTTGTAGCCCACCATGACTGGGATGTGGTTGCTAGAAATTGCATCTCTAATTCCAGATGCAAGCCGCAGATCGTGGACAAGGGGCTTCTCAATAAACATCGGCAATGCATACTGCGCCACTTTCAGCGCAATGCCGTAATGGAGATGATTCGGATTGGTAATAAAAACGGCATCGGGGCGAAAGGAGGCGATCGCGTCGTCTAAATCGAAGTATTGGGCGACCTCTCTTCCGTGCTTCGCCTCCGCATCCAAAAATGTCTGCACAAACGGACGACTTGGTCCTGATGGGCTGCTCCTGAAAATCGCAACAGCTTGTCCGAGGCTGCAGAGGTTTTTATAGTGCCGCTGGCCGATGGACCCAAGCCCGGTAATCAGAAACCTCATTCGGTTAAATCGCCGTCCGGCCGCCGTCCGCAATCAGGCATGAGCCGGTCATATAGGAGGAGGCGCCCGAAAGCAAAAACTGCACCAAGCCATTGTATTCGCCGGGCCTCGACATCCTGCCGAGCATATTGAGCTTGCCGTTCTTTTCGGCGAACTCTTGGGAGTGCCCGTTATACATGCCTCCCGGAATGAGCGCGTTCACGCGCACATTATAGGGTCCGAGATAGGCTGCCCATGCTCGCATGAGCCCGAGCATGCCGGCTTTGGATGCGACATAGGCAATATCTTTGAACCTGCCCTCGTCGTAGATCGAGTTGTTCGGAGCGATAAGCGCAAGATCAGATGCGATAAACACAACGGAACCGGTATTCGCTCTCATGAGATGTGGAGCGACCGCCTGCGTGGTTATTTGCGCGCCTGTGAGATTTACGTCGATTTCCTTTCGCCAGAGGCGAGGCGAGAACTTGTCGTATGGAGCCCACTGCGGAGATATTTCGCCGTTGGCGGCGGGGACGGCATCGATTGCCGCGGCATGCACGAGCGAGTCAATTCTGCCATGACGATCGATGAAAGCGTCGACTGCCGGCTTCACCGACTCCGGATCGGTGATATCGACAGGCGAATCTGATTTCAGATCCAGGACCTCGATAATCGCGCCCTCGTTTTGAAGGTGTGGAATGAACTGCGAAGCGAGAAAGCCGGAGCCGCCTGTGATCAGTATTACTTTGCCATCCACCGAGAAGAGTTCGCGCCGTGCCGGGGGAGCATGCGATCGTATATTCAGCACGGAAGCATTTTAGAACATGCAGCGCCGCACAAATCTGGCGCGGCGTGCGCTGGCGGCCACTGACAGCTGACCTTGCTACCTGGGGATCTTCTGACCTTGGAGTGACAGGAAACCGGTTTCGATAGGCAAAATAGCAATCTTCTGGTATTCTGACCCTGAGCGTTCCCGGCGAGAGCGTCTTTCTCGGTCTCCAAAAAATTGATCCGATAATCAATGTCATGGAGTCCCACTCGCATTAGCGCTGGTGTGCAGGCTCCGGCATTTCGGTGCCATGGAGAAGCCTAAAGGCGCTCGGAGGATTCCCCCCTGGATTCATAGGGGTCAATGACGGAGGCTGAGCCGGAAGCCTCGTTGGGGACGCTTTCCTTCCTATATCCCAGTCGATGAATATTCTTTTTGTGGGCGACATCTTCGCCTCCGGTGGGCGCAGCATTGTCGCCGAGAACCTGAATCGCCTTGTCACCGAGCACCACATCGATCTGGCCATCGCCAACGCCGAGAACAGTGCCGGAGGGTTCGGAATCACACCCCTGATCACTGAAGAGCTATTGTCTCTTGGCCTGGATGTGCTTACCGGCGGAAATCATAGCTTCGATAAACGTGAGATTCACGACTATTACGAGCATCAGCCGCGACTGCTGCGGCCTGCTAACTACCCTCCAGGTTTACCCGGGAAAGGTCTATACTCGGCCACCGCGCGCAATGGCATCCTGTATGCCGTGCTGAACCTTCAAGGGCGAGCGCACATGGCGAACATCGATTGCCCGTTCCGCAAAGCCGACGAGTTGCTGGGATCTCTTGATCCTGCCATCAAAATTCGCATCGTGGATTTTCATGCTGAACTCACCAGCGAAAAGGCAGCGATGGGCTGGTATCTGGACGGTCGTGTTACGGCCATGATCGGTACCCACACGCATATTCCGACTGCCGATGCGCGCGTGCTACCTGGCGGTACCGCCTACCAGACCGATGCCGGTATGACCGGCCCGTATGACGGAGTGATCGGCATAGAAAAGGAAACTATCCTGCGGCGCTTTCTAACGGGCACTGCCGGACGTATGGACGCGGCCCGGCACGGTGTTGAGCTGCATGGAGCGATCATCCGCGCCGACGAGGCCTCCGGCAGAGCCCTAGAGATCGAAAGGATCTCGCTCAAAAAATAAAATCGGGAATAACGGTATCCCGCACTAAAGACAGTCGGAAACCGCAGCCGCGACCTCGACGGTCGAACTGGAGCCACCCAGATCGGGGGTGCGCACGCGGCCCTCGGCAAGAATCTTCCGCACAGCATCTTCGATCCTCCGGGCGGCTTCATCGACCCCGAGGTGATCCAGCATCATGGCTGCCGAGAAGATTGCTGCCAGCGGGTCAGCAGTTCCCTTCCCCGCGATATCGGGCGCGGATCCGTGGACCGGCTCAAACATCGAAGGGAAGCGGCGCGTAGGCTCGATATTGGCGCTTGCCGCCAGCCCGATGCTGCCGGTAATGATCGCTGAAAGGTCGCTGAGAATGTCGCCGAACAAATTGGAGGCCACGACGACATCAAATGTGTCCGGACGCCGGATAAAGTTCATGGCTGCGGCGTCGACGAGCAGCGATTCAGTTTGGATGTCAGGGTATTCAGCCGCCACCTGTTTAAAGACGCGGTCCCACAGAACCATGCTGTAACCCTGGGCGTTGGATTTTGTGATGGAAGCAACGCGGCGTTTCTGATTGCGGCGGCGAGCCAGATCAAAAGCATAGCGAATGATGCGTTCGACGCCATGGCGCGTGAAGACAGAGGTCTGAACGGCCACTTCGGTCGGGTGGTGATGATGGACGAAGCCGCCTGCCTGCGCATATTCGCCTTCGGTATTTTCGCGAACGACAACCATGTCGATATCACCGGGCTGAAAGGCTTTGAGCGGCGATTCGATTCCGCGAAAGAGCACCGCCGGGCGGACATTCGCAAACTGATCGAATGTGCGGCGAATAGGGAGCAAAAGGCCGTTCAAGGTGACGTGGTCTGGAACATCGGGATCACCGACAGCACCCAATAGAATCGCGTCAGACCGGCGAAGCGTATCGAGCGCATCAGGCGGCATCATGCGGCCGTGTTCGCGATAGTAATCGCTTCCCCAGTCGTAAGAAGTGGCGTGAAGCAAAGCACCGGCCCGCTCGGCAGCCTTACGCGCGATGTCAAAAGCAAGAGGGGTGACTTCCCGCCCGATGCCGTCACCGGGAACAATGGCGATCGAATACTCCGCCATGCCGTTACCGGCGACTGAAGTCAGCGACCTGCGGGATGGCTTCACCATCGGCACGGGGATCCGAAGCCCCGAAGTTTACGGCGCTACCATTGCGCATCACAGCGTTGCCGCGACCCATTTCATCGGAGTAAGGAGAGACAAGCTCGAGCTGATGCCCTTTCGCCGCCAGTTCGTTCCTCACGGGCTCAGGCACGCGGGATTCGATTGAAAGATCGCATCCGCCGAAGGTACGTTTTGTGAACCGGGGCGCGCTGAGTGCTGCCTGAATGTTCATGCCAAAATCGGCGATGTTCGATACAAACTGGGCATGCGCCTGAGCCTGATTAAAACCGCCCATTATGCCGAAGCCGATCCTTTCATCGCCTTTCTGCATGAAACCGGGAATGATGGTGTGCAGCGGGCGTTTATGGGGTGCGAGCGTGTTGGGCTGATCCGGCTTCAGCGAGAATAGCTGACCACGATTCTGTAGCGCGAAGCCCGTCCCTGGCGCAACCAGGCCCGTGCCAAAGGTATCGTAATTGCTTTGAATCAACGAGACGAGGTTGCCATCGGAATCAATAGCGGTGAGATAGGTAGTCTCGGCGGCTAAGGCGTTGAGCTGTTGAGTAAGGTCTGAAGGCAATACGGCGCAGTGTGCGCGATTCGGATCGATCGAATCGGCGCGCCGACGGGCGAGATCCTTCGACAGAAGCTTCTGGACGGGAATATCGGAGAAACGAGGATCGCCCACGTACTTGATCAGATCGGCGTAGGCGAGCTTTTTGGCCTCGATCATTACATGGAGGGCCTTTGCGCTGTTATGGCCATAGGATTCGAGAGGAAACTGCTCCATGATGTTGAGCATGCTGAGCGCGGCGATCCCCTGCCCGTTTGGCGGAAGCTCTGAAACGGTCCACCCGCGGTAAGTAGTAGAAATCGGCTCCACCCACTCCGGTTGAAAATCCGCAAGATCGGAGTTGGTGATCGGACTTCCCTGTTCGCGTGAAAACTGCACTATTTTGTCGGCCAGCGGACCGCGATAGAACCCATCACGGCCACTTCGGGCGATTAGCTCGAGCGAGTTTGCAAGATCCGGATCGCGGAAGATCTCACCGCCTTGCGGAGCATGGCCGTTCGGCAGAAATGTTTCGCTGAACCCTGGCTTTTTCGCAAGCAATTTGCCCGCGGTCTGCCAGATTTCGGCAACCAGTTCGGCGATAGGAATACCGTTTCGGGCGTCAAAGATGGCAGGCTGCAAAACTTGATGGAGCGGCAATTTTCCGAAACGCTGGTGCAGTGCATCCCAACCGGCGACGGTCCCGGGCACTGTGAGCGCCTGAATGTCACGCGGAATCTTCTCTGTTATTCCTTTCGATTTGAGGAATTCAAGCGTGAGTCCTTGAGGCGCCCAGCCGCTCGAGTTCAAGCCATATAGCTTCTTCTCTTTTGCTATGTACACAATTGCGAAGAGGTCGCCGCCGATGCCGTTCATCATCGGCTCGGCTACCCCGAGCACAGCGTTGGCCGCGATCGCCGCATCAACGGCGTTGCCGCCCTGCCTGAGAATTTCGGCGCCAGCCGCAGACGCGAGAGTCTGGCTAGCGGCCACAATGCCGAAGCGATTTACGGTCATGGAGCGATCGTAATTCCCTCGTTTTTTCGAGCTTTCCGCATGCCGGGACTGTGCACGCGGAAGGACGGTAGCAACAAGGAGCAGGAGAATAAGCGCGCGAGGGAACGGCATAGAGGCAGAGTAGCGACCACTCCTGTTGTACTACTCTGAAAAAGAAAAGCCGCCCCTAAGGACGGCCCTTCACGCCAGAAACACCGAGCAGCCGCTCAGTTTCAAGAGTGCGGCGGGGTTGCGGGATTCGGGGCGCCCCCAGCCGGTGGCGGCACAGAGTCCGGGCCCGGCGCTGCTTGGCTGGGAGGTACGCCGATTTTTGTCCCGATAACCTCACCGGAAACAACCAACTCCACCCGCCGATTCAATTGGCGCCCCTGCGACGTATCATTCGAGGCAACGGGATAGCTCTGGCCATAACCTTGAGCAGTAACGGTCTGCGGATTTATGCCTTGACTGATAAGGAAATTCTTGACCGTGTCGGCGCGCTGCTCGGAAAGCTTCTGGTTAAAATTCACGGACCCAGTGCTGTCGGTATAACCTTCCACTTGAATGTTGAGGCCGGGATGAGAGACGATAATTCCGGCGATTCTCGCCAACGCTAGCTGGGCCTGCTGTCGTAGGTCATACTTACCGGTGGCGAACAACACATCCTGCATATTCACCACGAGACCGCGGCTGGTTTCACGAGTGGGCAGAACTGCGTTGAACTGCTGAAGGAGCTGAGCGCGGAGCTGTTCCTTTTGCTGCTCGGCCTGCTCACGAAGACGGTTGGCCTCGGCCGCTTGTTGCGCCGCTTGCTGTCTGGCCTGTTCCGCTTCACGCTGCGCGCGCTCGGCGTCCGCTCGCTGCTCTGCTTCTAGTTGTGCCTGCTGCTGTGCCTGCTGGGCCTGCTGCTGTGCCTGCCGCGTGCGCTCAGCATCTTCTCGCGCTCTCTGGTCGGCCGCAGCCTGACGAGCTGCCGCTTCCTGCCGCTCCTGGTCCCGGGCGAGTTGCTGCTGCTTCCGCAATGAGATCACGCGTGCATCTTCGGCTTTTTGCACTGCTTCCCGAGACGTCATAACGGCGGATTTCCATTCCTTGCGATCGGTGTAATCTTGCGCCTGTTTCCAGAGGCTCTGCGCGTTCTGGAAAACGTCCGGGGCGTATTGATCGGCCTTGGCATATTGCGCGATCTGTACCGCGTTTTGGGCTTCGTACAACTGCAAAGGGCTCTTCTTGTTCGAATTGAGATCCACCGGCTTCAATTGCTCCTCGGGGACGTGATACGTGTAGGTTCCCCGAGACAACAGCTCGTACTTGGCATTTACTGTCTCCCATTTGCCCTTAGTGTCGGTCCGGATAACGTTCTCCATCACAACCACTTCACTAGGCTGACGGACCGCCCAATATGGTTCGGCGGTGATTATAAGACCGAATGTTTGCAGGTGGCTGGTAATGTTGCCGCTGTAGTTCCCTTTGGAATCGACGAGCACTTCGCCCAGATTTGACGAGTGTCCGTCGGGCGTAATCGCCCAGAGGACGTACGTAAGGTAAAGAGGTCCGAAGGTTCGGGGCGCTGGGAGATTCTTTACGTCGACCTTTATGTCCATGTAGCCGGGTTGGCTGCGGACTTGAGCGGTCCCTTTGGCCTTCGGGGCCAGCGCTGTACCCTGGAAGTCGATCTTGGTCCAGCCGGCGCGATCACGGTAGCTGACGGCGGGAACAGATCGTGAAACGACCTGTACCCGGTAGATCGGCACAGAACCGGACTGCGCGTTACCCGGTTGCGGGGTATTTTGCATGGGATTCGGTTCCTGCCCGAGCAAAGTCAACGCTAAGGAAGCCAGAGCGATTATGAACAACTTCATAGTCAGATACTTACTGCAAGCCGCTCGCCAAATGGTAAGTAGCGGATCAACTTGGAGTTACGGAGATATCGCAGGACCATCACTTGTAGTTTTTACAGCTTTAGCTCGCAAACCGTACAACTGCAATCGGTAAGATCGTAGTGTGAATCCCCTGCCAGAAACGGTCGAAACGTCACAAGCCGGGCGATTCACATCCCCACTACTGCCAATCTTTTTGATTGTCGCCGTCGACGTTCTCGGCTTTACTATCATCCTTCCGCTGCTTCCTTTTTACGCCGAGAAACTGGGCGCCTCCGCCGCCATCGTTGGAACGATCGTGTCTATTTACGCGGTCTGTCAATTAATTGCGGGACCGATATTGGGCCAAATCTCCGATCATCGCGGGCGACGTCCAGTTCTCCTGGCGAGCCAGGCAGGAACACTGGTTGGTTTCCTCATCCTCGCCTTTTCGACCCAGGTCTGGATGGTATTTCTTTCGCGGGCCATCGACGGCTTGACGGCCGGCAATTTGAGCATTGCGCAGGCGTATATCAGCGATGTAACCAAACCAGAGAACCGGGCGAAGTCGTTTGCCATCATCGGCGTAGCATTCGGTTTCGGGTTTCTGGTAGGACCTGCGATCTCCGGTTTCCTGGCCCATTTCGGATACCAGGCTCCTATCTTCGCCGCCGCTGCGCTTTCACTTACAAGCATTCTGTGTACGTTCTTTCTCCTGCCTCGCCGCGAGACGGTCCATCTGACGGACGGAGGAGAGGTCGGACCCGGTGGAAAAAGGCTGTCTCTGATCTCTTGGAGCGCATACCTTAAGTATTTTCGAGACCCACAACTCGCGCGCCTGCTGACGCAGTGGCTGCTGTTCGCGCTCTCATTTTCCAGTTTTGTCTCGGTGTTTGCGCTCTTTGCCGAGCGTCGATACCTGTGGAACGGGCACTCTTTGGGCGTTCGCGAGGTCGGCTACATCTTTGCCTTCAACGGCTTCATCGGGATTATCATGCAGGGCGGAATGGTCGGGCGGATGGTGAAATTACTGGGCGAGAAAAGAGTGGTTCAGCTAGGGTTCGCCAGTTCTCTTATCGGGTATGCGGCTATCGGCTTTACTCACACCGTCGGGCAACTGCTCTGGGTTATGGCGTTCACGTCTATCGGCGGCGCAGGGTTGCGTCCGGCATTGACAAGCATGGTTACCCAGCAAGCGGGCAAGCGGGAACAGGGCGTCATACTCGGACTTACTCAATCGCTCACATCGATCGCACAAATTACGGCGCCCATTCTGGCCGGTGTTCTCATTCAGGAGAAGTTATTGACGAGCTGGGCCATCTGGACTGGGGTCCTGAGCGGCCTCGCTCTCTTTTTTCAACCGAGACTAACACCCGCGGCGCGGCCGTCCCCAGCGGCGGGATGAATTGGCTGAGGTTGAGGAGCTCTGAGTGGCTTCTGGTCGCATTTTTCGCTTATATTGCGCTGCTGGTACCGTTCTTTCCTGACCGCCCCTCCCTGCGATTTCAGCCCGCCCTCATTGCGTCCGCGGTGTTCGCGCTGTTTTGCGTGCTATCGCGAGCCCAGGCAACACAGGCTTCCCGCGTGATCTGCGCGTTGAGAGATTGGCTTCCCATCGGAGTACTTCTGGGCGCTTTCCGAGAGATGGAATTGTTTCTTCCACGCCGGTTCGATCACCGTTACGAAACAATCTGGCTGGGATGGGACCACGTGTTGTTGTTCAACTGGCATGGGCGGCAGGCAATCGAAAGCCTCGGCAGCGTGATTCCCGTCTATCTCGAGCTTTGTTATTTGCTCGTATATGGATTAGCAGGTTACTGCGTTCTCGTACTCTACTTTCATCGAAGAGCGGCTATCGATAAGTTTTACCTGATCTATCTTACGGGCACGCTGGCAGCGTATGCGCTGTTTCCATACTTCCCATCGCAACCACCTCGTTTTGTCGCGCCAAACCTCGACATCCCGACCATCACGAGTTGGGTTCGGAACTTGAACCTGTTTCTTCTGAAGAAGGCCACAATTCACGTTGGCGTATTCCCAAGCGCCCATGTCTCCTCCGCGTTCTCCTCCGCGTGGGCGATGTTCACGCTTCTCCCAAATCGGAAGCGGTTCGGCTGGGGCCTGCTGATCTATGCAGTCAGCGTATCGGTGGCCACAATCTATGGCCGGTATCACTATGCCGCGGACGTCGTCGCCGGGCTAGCACTCAGTTTGCTTGCGGCCACGGTTGCCATCGTCCTTTCCCGACGCCCGGATCCTTCCGTCTGATCACTCATCGCGCGATGATCTTCGCTGGAGCCGGTCCGGTGCGCACCTCATCTCCCCCACCGGTCACCTTCCATTTGCTGTTGTCAGCCGACTCAAGCTGTTCGAAATGGATGCGGTTCTTGCCGGAGAACACGTTGGTGGTCTTGTAGTAAATGGTCTTGCCACCCTCGTCCCAGGTGTTGTTGTAGACCCAGTGATCCCCGTTAATCTCGAGCTGCGTGCGGCCGGTTGCCCGTCCTTCCGGTGTGAAGTTTTGCATGACGTATTTGCCGGGTGTACTCGTCGGAATGAAGACGACAAGGTTTCCTTGCGCGCCATTCACGGTCTGTTGACAAACAAAGTATTTGCCTACCAGTGCGCACGCATTCACAAGCTTCTCTGGTTTTGCTGCGCTGGTTCTGGTGACTTCCCAAGTCCCGTTATAAAGCCAGAGCGGTGTGTAAGGATCGTCGGCATTGGCCGCCGGAAGCGCTGACGCAAGTGCAAAGACCAGTAAGGGGAGCAGACGCAAAATGTCCTCCAGGAGTAGTTTCGACTCCTATTATCGATTCAGCTAGAATTCCTGCTATGCCAGAGGCGAGCGAGACAAGCCGAATCGCGGATCAATTGAGGCGAGTGTATCAGGGACCGGCTTGGTTAGGTCCAAACTTGAAAGATCTGTTGTCAGGTGTCAGCGAAGAGCGTGCCCGCAGGCGGGCACTGGAAGGTGTACACACCATTTGGGAACTCGTGCTGCACATTTCGACCTGGTTCCGAGTTGCGCGAGAGCGCCTGATCGCCACCACGCTTCGCGAAGTTACTGAGGCGGAGGACTGGCCGAAGATGACGGGCAAATGGGAGGACGCACTGGCGTTGTTGCAAGAAGAAGAGCAAGCGCTGGAGTATGCGATTCGTGCGTTTCGCGAAGATCGGTTGAGTGATGAGGCCATCGCGACCGAACCACAGACCTTTTACGTCTTGCTGCATGGCGCAATCCAACACGCGGCTTATCATGCGGGACAAATCGCGATCCTGAAGAAAGGGTAAGCCGCGAATTCCTTCTGCGTGCTATCGTGCAATTTTGAGCGCTTAATGCGCTAACAAACGTGCGCTCTGCCGTTTGCGCCCGTGCGCGCGATGTCTACTTCGATCGAATCTTCATTACACGTAGAAACCCAAATCGTCACCTTTCCATCGCTGACGCTGGACTGCGGAGTCACGCTGCTTCAGGTGGACGTGGCTTATGAGACCTATGGCACTCTGAATGCCGATCGCAGTAACGCCATTCTCGTTCTACATGCGTTTTCCGGCGACGCGCACGCGGCCGGCACCAGCAGAGAGACAGGACAGCCAGGCTGGTGGTCTCCGATGATTGGCCCCGGACTCGCTTTCGATACGGACCAGTATTTCGTTGTCTCCTCCAACGTGCTAGGAGGATGCCGCGGAACAACCGGCCCAGGTTCAATCGATCCCACGACCGGCGAGCCCTATGCAATGCGCTTCCCGGTGATCACCGTAGGTGACATGGTGCGCCTGCAAAAGATGTTGATTGAATACTTGAGCATCGACCGGCTGCTGGCCGTCGCCGGTGGCTCGATGGGGGGAATGCAGGCGCTGGCATGGACCGTGGAGTATCCGAATTCGGTTGGGGCTGCGATTCCGATTGCCGCTACATCGAGGCACAGCGCCCAGCAGATTGCGTTCAATGAGGTCGGGCGGCAGGCGATCATGGCCGATCCTGACTGGAACGAAGGCAATTACTACAATGTGAAGCCGCCCGCGCGAGGTTTGGCGGTGGCGCGCATGGTGGGGCACATCACCTACATGAGCGACACGTCCATGCGCGAAAAGTTCGGCCGGCGTCTGCGCGACAAGGATGCATTCGGGTTCGATTTTTCAGTCGATTTCGAGGTTGAGAGTTACCTTCGGTATCGCGGTAGCCAGTTCGTCAACCGCTTTGATGCCAACTCGTATCTCTACATTACGAAGGCGATGGATTACTTCGACCTTTCAGCGGGGCATTCTTCGCTGTCTGCCGCTTTCGAGAAGACGAAAACACGGTTCCTGGTCTTGAGCTTCACTTCGGACTGGTTGTATCCGACCTATCAGTCGTTGGAAACAGTGAGCGCGTTACGCAGCCGTCAGTTAGATGTCGCATTCTGTGAGCTGACGTCGAGCTATGGTCATGACGCCTTCCTCTTGGAGACGAACGAGCAAAGCGAGATCGTGGCCGGTTTTCTCGGAAGCGTGTATCGGGACATGGCGAGCAGTAATCGCCCCTCGCGGCCGCAGGAGGCAAGCACTAAAGCGGCGATCAGCGCTCGGCCTGATTACGCCATGATTGCCGAATTGGTGGAATCGGGATCCAAGGTCCTCGATCTCGGCTGTGGAGAAGGCGAGCTGCTGGCCTGGTTGCGCGAATACAAGGACATCGATGGCCGAGGCGTGGAAATTGATCCGCACAAAGTGAGCCGCGCAATTGCCCGAGGAGTTTCGGCTTATCAGAGCGATATCGACCTGGGTTTGGCCGATTATCCAGACGGCAGTTTCGATTTTGTGATATTGAGCCAAACATTACAGGAGACGCGCTATCCGCTGCAGGTGCTGAAAGAGATGTTACGAGTGGGGCGGCATGGGATTGTAGCGTTTCCAAATTTTGGACACTGGTCCACGCGCCTGGCTCATCTCTTTAGCGGGCGCGCGCCGCGCACGGAACTCTTCCCGTACGACTGGTACGAATCTCCGAACCTGCACTTCCTGACGGTTCACGACTTTGTACTGCTTTGCGGGCAGCAGAACTGGGTGGTCGAGCGGCAGATCTTCCTGCGCGGCGACCAGCAGGTGAGGCGATGGCCGAACGTCTTCTCGGAAGTGGCCGTTTTCTCGATTCGGGCGGCATGAGAGGCTCTATACACTGTAAGCGTGTCATCTGCGACCGACTCCTACATTCAGCAGCATGAGCAGCGCTTTTTAGATGAGTTGCTCGAGTTTCTCAAGATTCCAAGCATCAGCACGTTGCCTGAGCACAAGAACGATGTAGCCCGCGCGGCACAGTTTGTAGCTGACGGTCTGAAACGGGCCGGGATCGAGCACGTGGACGTGATTGCGACCAGCAATCATCCGCTGGTCTACGGCGATTGGCTTCATGCTCCCGGCAAGCCGACTGTGCTCTGCTATGGCCATTACGATGTGCAGCCGCCCGACCCGCTCGAGCTATGGCAATCACCGCCATTTGAACCTAGCATCCGGAACGGCAATATCTATGCTCGCGGCGCTTGCGACGACAAGGGCCAGGCGTATATGCATGTGAAGGCCATTGAAGCGTTGCGGGCGAGCAACGGTGGCACACTGCCGGTCAACGTTAAATTTCTGATTGAGGGCGAGGAGGAAGTCGGCGGCGAGTCAATCTCGGACTACGTTCCCAAACAGAAAGACAAATTGAGGGCGGATGTGGCCCTGGTTTCCGACACCGAGTTATTCGCAGATGGCGTTCCGACGCTGTGCATTGGCCTGCGTGGGCTGATCTATCTCGAGATTGAGGCGAAAGGGCCGGCGCGTGATCTACATTCCGGAATATACGGGGGCGCGGCGCCGAACGCTGTTTATGGATTGATCGAACTCCTTGCGCAGGCCAAGGATGCGAATGGACACATTCAAATACCCGGAATCTACGATGACGTTGCGCCTCCGGATCATGCGGAACTGGAGAGCTGGAGCCGGCTTCCCTTCTGCGAGCAAGAATTTTTAACGGATGAAGTCGGATCAACCGAGTTGACCGGGGAGCCCGAACAATCAGTGCTGGCGAGGATTTGGGCGCGGCCGACATTCGAGGTTCACGGCATTGCCGGCGGCTTCACAGGGGCTGGAGCGAAGACGGTCATACCAGCGAAGGCAGTCGCAAAAGTGAGTTTGCGGCTGGTACCAAATCAGAGACCTGAACGCGTGCTCGCTTCCGTAAAGCAATGGATTGCGGATCACACGTCACGCGGCATTCAAACGGAAGTACGCGTTTTGAGCGCGGGCCCAGCCATATCGGTCAACCCGAATCATCCCGCTATTGACATCGCCGCGCGTGTTTTCGGCGAGATCATGGGCAAGCCGACTGTATTTATTCGCGGCGGCGGTTCGATTCCAATTGTCGGCGACTTCGCCACGCATCTCGGAATACCGACAGTTTTGATGGGCTTCGGCTTGCCCGACGATGGATTGCATTCGCCGAACGAAAAGTATCGAATCAGCAATTACTATCTCGGGATCCGTACGATCGCGCGCTTCTTGCACGAGTACGGTGACAGCGTTGCGGCGCAATAGGCTCCGAACCAAGGCGAAGCGCGTGCTAGAATCCGAATAAAATGCTGCAAGACCTTGCTCTTGCGCTGCGACTGCAGGCGCTTGATCGCAAGATCGCGAACCTCGAGAATGAGATCGCGACTCTTCCAAAACACATTGCGGAAATTGAAAAACGTTTAGAAACGCACACCCGCCGGCTGGAAATGGATCGGGCAGCGTTGAGCGCCAATCAGCGCGATAGGAAGAAATTCGAAGGCGACATCCAGCTTCATCAGCAGAAGATCTCAAAATTAAAGGATCAGACTCTCTCGGTCAAAACAAACGAGCAGTACAAGGCTCTACAAAACGAGATCGCGTATATAGAAGCCGAGATACGCAGAGCGGAGGACAAGATTCTGGATCTAATGGAAGCCTCGGAACCGCTCGACAAAAACGTCACGGTTGCTCAGACGGAGCTTAAACAGGAGCAACAGGACGTTGAGGCGGAGAAAGAGCGCGCAAGAGAGCGAACCGCGCTCGACGAAAAAGAGCTGGCAGCGGTACGAAGCGAGCGGCAAAACGTAGCGCTGGAGATGACGCCGGCGGTTTATAACGAGTACGAGCGAATTCGAAAGAAGACGAAAAATACGCCGATAGCGGACGCGACGGAGGGTCGATGTTCGGCCTGTCAGATCATGCTTCGACCCCAATTTTTTCAGGACTTGCGGAAGGGCGACAATATCATGACGTGCGAAAGCTGCGGACGCATTCTGACCTACAATCCTATAATCGATGTTGTAAGCGACATAGCAGCCTCGCACCAGATCGCATAGGAGCAAAGAGTTCCGGCCTTCCTGCGCCAGTCTGTTCTCGGCCTTACGAAGCGTTGTAACGTGTCTGCAAAGTCTCGCGGACCTGGTTTGATATCCTCACGGCTTCGGTCAGTAGCTGGCCGCTATGCGCGATTTCGCCTGGAGGTACACGTGTTATGAGGGTCTTCGACAGTTCCGACATTCGGAACGTGGCGCTAGTAGGACATGGTCATTCCGGAAAGACGTCGCTGATATCCGCCATGCTGTTTATTGCCGGCGCGACAGACCGGCACCTCAAGGTGGACGAAGGCAATACAATAACGGACTTCGACGAAGAGGAAGTCGCTCGAAAACTGACCATCACTTCGGCTATCGCCTCCTTTGTCTGGCAAAAGGCGAAGATCAACGCCCTCGACACTCCCGGATACAACATTTTTCTGAGTGATACGCAATCTGCGCTCGTGGCTTCCGACGCGGTAGCGGTGGTGCTGGACGGAGTGGCGGGCGTGGAAGTTTCTACTGAGAAGGTCTGGAGCTTCGCCGAAGAATTCAAGTTGCCCGCGGCCCTCATCGTGAATAAGCTCGATCGCGAGAGGTCTTCGTTTGATCGGACCTTGGAGAGCGTGCATGAACGTTTTGGCAGGGCAGCGGTTCCAGTCCAGTTCCCTGTTGGAAGCGAAAAGAATTTCACAGGGATCATCGACTTGATCCGGATGCGCTCTTATTCCTATAAGCCCGGAGACGGAAAAGCGAGTGAGGGCGATATTCCTGCTTCAGAAAAGGACCATGCTGAGCAGCTCCATGAAGCACTTGTAGAGATGATCGCAGAAGGAAACGACGAGCTGATGGAAGAGTTCTTCGCAACAGGCACATTGCCGGTTGAACACATCGTCAGCGGTCTGCAGGAAGCGGTCCGGCAACGTCGCATTTTCCCGGTATTGTGTTCGGCCGCTTCTCAACCCGTCGGAGCAGACCTGCTGATGAACTTTATCGCGGAGATTTTCCCCTCGCCGCTGCAGCGCGCTGGAATAGCGGCGCTTCAGAATGGCAATGAGATCACCGCAGGCATATCGGCCAGTGGATCCCCCTCGATTTTTGTGTTCAAGACGGCGGCTGACCCGTTTGCCGGACGTGTGAGCTATTTCAAAGTGATGTCGGGCACCATCAAAGATGACGCGCACCTGACGAACATGCGCTCGAACGTCAGTGAACGGCTGGCCCATATAGCAACGCCATTTGGAAAGACAATGCAGCCGATTACCGAGTTGCGCGCGGGCGATATCGGAGCCGTCGCTAAGCTCAAAGAGACGCTCACCGGCGATACGCTTTGTGAAAAGACAAACTGCATCACGTTCAAGCCGATTGAAACACCGGAACCGTCGATCGGCTACGCGATTTCGGCGAAGACGCGAAATGATGAGGATCGATTAAGTACGGCGTTGGCGAAAATCCTGGAGGAAGACCGTGCTTTGCGGTTCTACCGAGACCCGCAAACAAAGGAATTTCTACTTGCGGGCAACGGACAACAGCACGTTGAAGTAGTGGTCAGCCGTTTGAAGCGCCGCTACGGTGTGGAGGTTGAGCTGAAGGCGCCGAAAATTCCGTATCGCGAGACAATTCGCGGCACGGCGCAGGTGCAGGGCCGGCATAAGAAGCAGACGGGAGGCCACGGGCAGTTCGGGGATTGCTGGATTCGAATGGAACCGTTGCCGAGAGGCGAAAAGTTCCAGTTCATCAATGACATCTTTGGCGGCTCTATTCCGAAGCAGTACATTCCGGCGGTGGAGAAGGGCATTCTTGAAGCGGCGGAGCACGGTTTCGTAGCGGGATTCCCAGTGACCGATTTCAAAGTCACGCTCTACGACGGCTCTTATCACGACGTCGACTCCTCGGAAATGGCCTTCAAGCTGGCGGGCCGCAAGGCATTCCGAGCTGCTATGCAGCAGGCCAAACCGGCACTCCTTGAACCGATTATGACCGTGGAAGTGGAGACACCCATCGATTTCGCCGGGGACTTAATGAGCGACTTTAACGGCCGGCGCGGGCGCATTTTGGGTATGGATCTGAAGGGCTCTATGCAGACGATTCGGGCGCAAGTGCCGATGTCAGAAATGCTGAACTATCAGAACGATCTCATCTCGAAAACGCAGGGGCGCGCCTCGTTTCACATGGAGTTTGACCATTACGACTACGTGCCGGCTCCGCAAGCGGACAAGATCATTTCCGCTGCTAAGGCTCATATGCATGTGGAAGAGGAAGAATAGCGGCGCTACGATCCGAAAACTCTGTCAAACAGCCGCCGCGTGTTTTGCTGGAGGTCCAGCAAATCGCTGTCGAGGTTCGATGAGGTGGTCCGTTTGCCGGTCCAGCGGTACATGAGCTCGGCGATCATGTTGCGCCGTTCAGGCGAGGCCGGGAGTCTCTCTTCGGCGCGGCCCGAAACAATGCGGACTGCATGATCGAGAGCGCGGAAGTGCCGTGTGGCTTTCGCCAAAAACTCGGCGTCTGAGCGCTCGAGATGGCCCATTTTCTCGACAATATCGATGCGCTCGGGCGTATTCAGACTCTTGTAGAACAGCCCGGCGCCTTTCAGCCGCAGATACATCAGAATAAAGTCGGCGTCGTAGTAACCGCCTTCTCCGGCTTTCAGAGGCGTAACTTGGCCCTGCTCCCGCTGGAGGCGGAGGCGCATTTGACGGAGATCCTGCTTGGATCGCCCCCCTTGGCCGTAACGACGCCAATCCACCCGCTGTAGTTCGTTCAGGAAGGTGGTTGCGCGATCAATGTCGCCGGCAACACCACGCGCTTTCATGTAGGCGATCCCTTCCCAAGCCTCGGCTTTGTTCGCAAGGTACTCCGAATATTTCGATTCCGTCTGTACCAGCATGCCTTCGCGGCCATTCGGGCGGAGGCGGGTGTCAAGCGAGAGTAAAGCGCCGGGGCCGCTGTATTCCGTCAAAATATCGATCAGATGCTCAGCCACACGGGTCCAGAACCGCTGGCGTGGCGCTTCGTTATCGGGGATGATGAACAGCACGTCGGCGTCGGAGCCAAGATCGAATTCGCGCATGCCGAGCCTTCCCAAAGCCACCACCATCATTTCGTTCTGGGGCTCATGGAATGGCTTTTCCGCGGTCCTATGAGAACGGGCGTGCGCGAGTCCCCGTTCGAGAGCTACACGATATGCCCGAGCGATGACGAATTCCGCCAGAGCTGAAGTGCTGTCGAGAGTCTGGAAAATAGGCTCGGGCAGACAGATGCTGCCAACCTGGATCCGAAACATCTCGCGGGCAAAGAAGCGGCGCAAGCCGTCGAGATCGTTCAGGGGAGCCGCGAGCCCTTCAAAGGCCCACCGCCTCTCCGGGTGATCCGATGCACGCCGGATTTCTTCGAGAAGTCCTGGCGAGTGTGATATCTGCTCAGCGAGATAGGGACTGAGTTGAAAGACCTGGACGAGCCAGTCCGCCACCCACTGGTGGTGAGCAATCATCTCGAGTTGCTGCGAGTTCTCGAGCAAGCGCTCCAGAAAACAAGCAAGTTTCCCTTCCGAGCGGAGGCTAGCGTGGTTCCGGATTATCTTCGCGAGCGGCGGTGCCTTGCTTGCGAGAGACGAAACGAGTTCTTGCGAAATTCCGTTCACCGGGCGCTCATCGGTTTTCGGTTCACTTTCGATTGGAAAGGGCGCGACGGCTTGCACAGGGGTGTAGTACAAGGGCCGCTGCGCGTGCACGATGCGATCATAAATCGTCTGCACATGCTCCAGATGTTGATTGAGACGGTGCAGCAGCTCCGCAGAAGCGCTCAGGGGATTACCGGCTTCTGGCGTGGCCGGCAGCATCCTTCGCGCGATTCGCTCCAGATCGGCAGGATCAGAGGGCAACGAATGCGTCTGGCGATCGTCTTCGATCTGGAGAAAATGTTCGAGCCGGCGCAGAAAGCAGTAGGCCTCCGACAAGCGCGAATGTTCCGTGTTCGAGAGAAGATCTTTTTCGCTTAGGTGCGCGAGCGCAAGCAGCGTGCCGGCATGGCGCACTGACCGTTCGCGCGCGCCATGGAGGCGTTGTAGACACTGCACCAAGAACTCGATATCCCGAATCCCGCCTGGGGCGAGCTTTACGTCCAGGTTGCTCTTACGTAGTTTTCTGCGGCCCAGTTTCTCAGTAATCCGGTCGCGTGTCTCAGCCATCGTCTCGATGGTTGAGAAATCGAGACTGGTCGAGTAAATGAATGGCTCGACGAAATCGAGTAGCGCTTGTCCAAGCCTTTGATTACCTGCTGCGACGCGCCCCTTGAGTAACATCTGCAGTTCCCAATCCCGGGCCCGGGTGGAGTAGTACTCCTTCGCCGCGTCAAGTGAAATGCAAACTTCTCCAAGACTGCCCTCGGGACGCAGCCGCAGGTCGACACGGTAGCAGATGCCCGCGGCGGTATACGACGAAAGCAGATTCGTAAACTGATTGGCTACTTTCTTGAAAAACTCCTGATTCGTTAGCTTATGGAAACCTGATATTTCGCCTGGGCCGCTATAGATGAACGTCAAGTCGATATCCGAGCTGTAGTTCAGTTCTCGACCGCCCAGCTTTCCAAGAGCTATCACCGCAAATCCGTCTGAGCGAGTGCCGCCGGATTCGGAAACGGGTACAGGCGAGCCGTACCGGGACTGCACCTCTTGAATAACACCCGCGAGCGCCCGGTCGAGAATGGCATCTGCCAAATTCGATAATTCCTCCGTCACGGCCGAGAGCGGCGCTATTTGAAGCCGGTCACGAAGAACAATTCGAAGAACCTCTTTGCGGCGAAATAAAGCGAGTTCCTGTGCGGTGGGACTCGGAGCGCCCGTTTGACGCAGGAAGGCATCAATCCGCTCTTTGTAGGTTTCGGCTGAGAGCGTGAACTGGAGCTCGTCCAAGTGAAGCATCCACTCAGGATTACGAAGAAGCTGCTCGGAGAGGAAACGACTACTGTCGAAAATCGTTTTCAGCCAGTATAGGCGCTCCGGATGGCGCGCTACTTCCGAGAAAGTCCGAGGGTGACGCGACTCAAATTCATCCAGATAATGCGTAACGCGCTGATCAGGCGTATTGACTGAATGGGCAAGCGCCGCTTCGTCTAACTGGGACGGCATCTTCACAGCGCGACCCGAGGTGGAGCCGCTTTAGACATCGTGGTCTACGGTTTCGATTATATCGACGCGCCTCTGTTCCCGGCAGGATTCATAGATCGAGATAACAACTTGCAAGGCGTGATAGCCATCACCACCGGTGACGACGGGCTGGCGGTGACTCCTGATCGCATCCGCAAAATCCAGAAACTGGCGCTCGAATGATGTCACCGCAATCGCCATCGGATCGGACGCTCCGGATGCGGCCGATTGCGAAACTGGTGCTGGATCCAGCGCGTTGGCCTCGACATCATCCACAACGTCCCACGCGCTGAGGCGATCGCCGGCAATGATCGCGGTTCCCTTAGTACCGTGGATCTCAACGCGCTCGCTGTAACCAGGCCAGAACGCAGTCGAAGCCTGAATCACGCCTGTAGCGCCCGATTCGTAGGAGAGCAAAGCGTTCACGATATCTTCCGACTCAATGTTGTGCCGGGCCCCAAGCTGCCACACGCCGGAAACGGCCGAAACAGCGCCAACGAGATATAAGAGAAGATCAACCTGGTGGATGGCCTGATTGATCAGCGCGCCTCCACCTTCCGTTTTCCAGCTTCCTTTGATGGCACGCGAGTAGTATTCGTCAGTCCGGAACCACTTTACGTATGCATCGGCTTGCAAAATGCGCCCAAGGCGGCCGGCCGATAGAGCCCGGCGGAGAAAGATTGTTGCATCGTCAAAGCGGTGCTGGCTGACGACCCCCAACGTTATATCAGCTTCGCGTGCCGTTCGCACAATCTTGCGAGCGGTATTCAGATTTGTTGCTATGGGCTTCTGGAGCTGAATCGGGCGGCCCATTTCCGCACAGATCTGGACGGGTTCCAGATGGAAATCCGGAAAGGTACAGACGTCAATGAAATCTAAGCCCGGATAACGGCACAACGAGGCGTAGTCCGCGACGAATTCTGAATTCCATTTCAGCGCAAAATCCCTGCCGCGCGCCTCAGTCTGGTTGGAACACGCGGTAACAGTGAAACCAATGTTCCGGTACGCCTGCGCGTGCTTATCAGCGATCGCGCCCGTTCCCAGAATGCCGACTCTCATTTATGAGAAAGATTGTCGAACATCACGGCTCGATTTGGATAAGATCCTCGCAACTGGAACGATCATCCGCGTCTCGAATGTCGTCATTACGCCCGCGCAGATGGTTGAACGCCCTTCCTAGCGAAAGAGATCCGTTTATCAAGTGCTTCGCCCTCAGCGGACCCGCAACCGCCAGATTGCCAAGCCAGTGCATACCCATGCTGATGGAACACCCGCATTCGGAACAATTGGGCGAGCCTCCAAAAACACAAGGCTCGACCCGCGTATGCAGGTCGGCTGTGTAGTTCAAGGACAGCCTGGAGAAAACACACTCGGAAGGACCGGCAGGTGGGTTAATGAACGAGGCCACAATCCCCGAATGCATGGTCAGCTTGGGATATTTGTTGCCGATTTTTGCAAAATACGACGCCAACTGAACTCGATTCTCCGGCGTCAGCCGCTCTGCCGATTCCTCGCCGATCTGCGGAGTATAGATGCTCACCCAGATCCGGTGTACCTCCGGCTTGGCATTCCAGAATGCCAGATACCGATCCATGTAACCCGGTTGTTCTATGTTGTTGCGAACGACGGTCCAGTGAATATTGACCCTGCGCTCCGCGATGTTGCGCAAAATGCGCTCGTACGTGGCGGGTTTCCGGCGCACATCGTGATGTTCCGGGTTTCCATCCACAGACACAGCGACCGTTACGCGAGCAAGACCTACCCATTCATGAGGAATCGGTATCACGCCGCTTGTAACTATCAACGTGTAAATACCACGATCGCTCAACTGCGGAAGCAATTTCGTCAACTCGCGATGCCGCATGAGCGGCTCGCCGCCGACCAGCGAAACCTGCAGCGGAGCATGCTCGTCAACCATCGCCAGAATGCGACGGACAAGCTCGTCGCCGCGGTGGTCGCCAACGCTTCGTAGATTTGGGCCGCCGCTGCCGAGATGCGAGTCGCCGTACGCGTAACATCCCGGACACTGAAGTGGACACTCTCGCGTTATTTCTATCGAGAGCATAGGGACTTTACCGGTCAGTACTTTTCCCCAGGAATGGAGAATATGGAAAGGCCTCATCGTCGCTCCTACTGTGACGCAACTCAGAACCCCATAGTTCAGATTTAGTGATCGCTTACAGTACCCAACCCAGGGTCAATTGATAGGTTCTAGGCGCTACCCAGTGCGTCCCACTGAAAGTGGAGAGAAAGTTGTACAGCGCCGCCTCATTTGTGATGTTCACGATTGTGAACTTCAGAGTTGTTTTGACCTTTTCCTTATGGAGCAGATTGTCGGTGCCCAGACCAATATCAAGAATGTTCCGAGGCGAAATGCGCGGCGGATTGTGATCGGGATCGAATGTTCCGGGCGCGGGGATGACAAGACGTGTCGCGCCGTAATTGCCTGAGGAACACGAATTGATGTGGTTGTAGACCGTCGCAACGTCATTGCCGCAATGGAAGCCGATAACCGCCTGTTCAGCGGCAGTAAGCGCGAGCGCATCGGCCAGATCTGTGACAGCGCCAGCCACTTCGCCGCTGTCGTAGCGCCAGGTGAACATGGCCCAGACTCCATCTTTCCCGTGCTGGTAGCGGATATAGTTGGTAGCTTGAAACGCCTGGTCGTGATCGATCCGGAAAACACCCGTATTGAGTGGTGAGTTAAAGATAAGCCCTCCGGTTTCCGGACCGAAAAACCGCGCTCGCGTATGTCCCAAGCTGCTGTACGCCATAAATCCGTGCATATTCGTCGTCGAGATCTGCACGTTCGCGCCATCGATCTTCGATTGCCGCCATTGGATGGGAAAAGCGATCGAGGTGTTCAGCAGGGTGTCGAAGTCGAAAGCACCTTTGGTGAATTTCCAGAAGTACGTCGCATCGACACGCAGGAACTTCATAATGGCTTGTTCCAGGCCGGCTGAATATTCGTTCCGATGGCCGGGGCGTAGCGGTTCGGTGCTGGATGCGCCGAGAGCCAAACCGCCCGCGCCGGTAGCGCTGGAGAGCACGAGGTTTTCGTTATACGGGGTTTCCATGGCCCGCGTGTAAGAAGCTCGGACAACAGTGCTAGTCGACTTGAAAAGATAAGAGAACCCAACACGGGGTTGAAGAAGATTGTCCGTGGAAATGCCGTCGTAGTTGTCAAACCGCAGACCCAAATTGAGCGTCAGATTTTTGATTGTCATCTGATCCATGGCGTAGAAGGCTTGCTGATTGATGTTTGCGGTTCCGTGAAATGTGAACAGCGTGCCTCCCCGCGTGAGGTCGAACGGAATCAAGCCAGGCGAAAGATTCGGGTTGACCAGATAGCCAAGAGGTCCGCAGGCGCTAGGAATCGTCAGCGTAGGAATGGTGACCGGTGCGCCTGTTGTGGTGAGACAAACCGGATTGAAAGCCGGATCTGTGATGCCTAATCCAAAATTCTCGATCAGGCGAGTCTGCGAAAGCTGGGTACCGACCTTCACGTCGTGGATGCCGTGAGAATAGGAGAAGTCAGCTCTGGTTCCCCAATTCGTCAAATGACGGTCCTGGTCGATAGTAGCTGGAGAGTCGTCGAACGGATCCCGGCTCGGATAGTAATTGAGATGATCTTCGCGGAAGAACGGATCAACCGTAAGAAGCGAGCTCGCGCCAAAAGTGTGCTGGTATCCAACCGCGAGATCAAGAGTTCGGGCCTGCTGGCGCTGATCTTGCTGAAGCTGGTCGTATGTATTAGGAATCTGGAACCAATTCCGGGCGACAAATGCGTTTAAGTGCAGCGAGTCGCGAGCGTTCGGTACGTAATCCGCTCGATCCCAAATGCTCGCCGTATTGCCCTTGGCATGAAATGCCGTGAACTCCGGAGTATCAAGAAACCGTCCCGTGCGGCTTGAATCGGCGACCAGGAAATTGCCCCATTTCGCCCCACCGATCCCGAATGTTGCGTCTTGGCCGACAGTTCCGAAAGACCCGTAGTAGGCATCGAAGCTCCCGTTCGGCTTTTGACCCAGACCTGATCTGGTGACGGTATTCACGACCAAACTGGTTTTGTCGCCGTATTCGGCGCTGATACCCGTGCTAATGAGTTCGAGAGATTGAAAAGCGTTGGCCGGGAGCTGGGTGGAAAACACTTTATTCTGCTGATCGCTGATCGGCTGTCCATCGACGACATAAGTCGTTTCGCCGTGATCTCCTTGCGGGTGAAAAAAGCCATTTGAATCGGCAACCACGCCGCCGGACGTCATGGTAATGGTGTCGCTGAGACCTTGTCCAGGCGAGGACAGCGGCAGGTCCGCCATTAAATTCTGCGTTACATCGGTGTGGGAGGCAGGCACGTTCTCGATCGTGTCCGGCGTCGCTTCCACATTAACGGTCTCGGTAGCGCTCGCCAGCACGAGGCTGATTTTTAATTGAATCGGCACCTGGGTACGGACTGAAATATCCTGCGTGTAGGTCTGGAACCCGGAGAGCGCAACCGACAAATGGTATTGATTCGGAGGGATGTTGATCAGGCGAAAAGTACCGTCTGTATCGGTTTTCACAGCTTGTTTGTAATCGGTCACAACGTTGGTGATTGTGATTTCGGCGCCCGCAACCACCGCGCCGCTTGGATCGGTTACGGTCCCTCGAATCGTTCCTCCGCTGCCAGTCGCCTGGGAGCGAGCGGGACTCGGAAGCGCCGCAAACGATATGCAGAAGAGCGCAGCGACGCTCAGATATTTCATTACTGTTACTTCCTTCAAATTAAGACTCTCTCTGACACGCACTAATTACGTCAGGCCTCATAAACGCCAAGAGCCGGACGAACCGACTAGAGCGGAAGGAGCGAAGCAGGCGGTGCTCGAGACGCGCGGACGGACGGTGGTTCGTCGAGATCCGCTGCAATATCGGTCACGTGAGCTATCCGGTCGCCGTCCGTAACCAGTGGTTTCCCCGCATCGCTCTCGACAACTATCACGCCTGCACGATGACTTACCTGGCAAATGAGCAAGTCTCGTGAGCGGAACAATGTTTATGAATGGGTGCCGCGAGGCAGGCAATCAGGATTAAACACAGGCAGAGGAGGCTGACGATTTTTACGAACCGGGATCGCAGCGCATATTCCTCCATCACTTCGAATTATAGCGATTGAGGCGCACGCGAAAGCGTTTAGAGAACAAACAAATGCTGACAAATTTGTTTGGCGCGTTTACAATAGGCCCATGCAGTCGAACAAAGCTTCAAAAAAGACACGCAAGGTCGCGGAAGAACCGGCCGGGGCAGCGTCCGAAACCAGTGTTGCTGGAAACGTTTCGGCACGTTCGTCCAAGTCGAGAGCTTCCAAGGTCGACAAAGCCGAAATTAGTGATTTGGGATCTGGGAATCATCGTCATAAGGTAGACTCCGTAGCGCCTGTTGAACCAGTGATCGCTGAAGAGGCCGGAACGAAATCGATGGCAACAGCTGCTGCCGCTCAGTCGATCAATCCACTACCCGCTCCAAGCCAGAGCGAATCGCACTCTGAAAAAACGACGCGGACGGCCACACACGAAGAAATTGCGAAGCTGGCATTCTCGTACTGGGTAGCTCGCGGCCGCGTTCACGACTCGCCCGATTTGGACTGGTTGCGCGCTGAACAGGAACTTACCGGATCACGCTCATAAGCTTGCACTTGCCGGGTCGGTCCGGCAACCGAATCTCTGGATCGCCCGTCCAAAAAACGACGGGCGACTGCAACATACGCTATTTCGCTCTTTAGTAATCTGAAATTTCGAACATATGAACGACTCAGCTACTGAACTGAGCGTCGTCCCGGGTGTTGCCGCGAAGGCGGAGAAGGATCCAACTCGTTCTCCGCTCATTGCGACAATTGCCTGGTTTCGGGACTTGATGCTTTCAGTTCTGATCGCGCTCCTGGTAATTCTTTTTCTCTATAGGCCAGTGAAGGTTGAAGGCACCAGCATGATGCCAAGCCTATTCGACCAGGAGCGCTTGTTCATCAATCAATTCAGCTATAAGTTCGGCCTCGGTCAAATTCAGCGAGGCGATACGGTCGTTTTCTGGTTTCCGGAGGACACGACGAAGTCTTACATTAAACGTGTAATTGGTTTGCCGGGCGACACGATAGCCGTTCAAGACGGTTACGTAATAGTGAATGGGAAGAAGCTGACAGAAAATTACGTACCGACCGACTATCGTGACGACAGGCCGTACCCGCCAACGATCGTGCCGCCCGGTGAATATTTTGTTTTGGGCGACCACCGAATTTCCTCGAACGATAGCCGAGCCTGGGGCTTCGTTCCTAAAAGCTACATCTACGGAAAAGCGGTGTTCGTGTTCTGGCCACTCGACCGGATCGGCTCAGTTCATTGAGCAGAACTCTCATCTATGGGCGTCGGCTCAGCAGCCAAAGCACCAGGCTCGCTAGAATACTCAGGATAAGGCAAGTCGCCAACGGAAAGTAAACCGTGGTGTGCTTGCCGCGCAAAGTGACGTCTCCCGGCAATCGTCCCAGAGGGAGATTCATCCTGGCGAGGAGCAGGACAAGGATACCTACACCGACCAATACGAATCCGGCGAAAATCAACAGCCGGCCCAGATTCATATCTATCGATCCTACACGGTTTCAACCATTCGAGGTATTTGGCGAGCCTGCGATACACTGACCGCTGTAGCGCAAGCCGGGCAAAGCACGACCTGTGCTGAAGCCATGACCCCAGCGGTTCTTGCCAGCTTCCCATGAGCGAATTGAAAACATATCCTCCGAATCCCGAGTTTGTTTCTCGCGCCCACATCCGCGGCATGGACGCCTATTGGGATCTATATGATCGCGCCAAAAGAGATCCCGAAAAATTCTGGTCTGAGCTTGCGCGCAAGGAGCTCACCTGGTTCCAGCCTTTTTCCCAGGCACTCGAGTGGGATCCTCCGAACGCGAAGTGGTTCGTTGGAGGGCGAATCAACGCTTGTTATAACTGCGTCGACCGGCATTTACCCACGCCGCGAAGGACAAAGCCCGCGCTGATCTGGGAAGGAGAGCCGAGCGACCAGCGAACCCTCACATATGAGGACCTGTACCGTGCCGTTTCCCGTTTTGCGACGGTCTTGAAGCGACTGGGCTACCGGACAGGCGATCGAGCAATCATTTACATGCCGATGATCCCGGAGCTGCCGGTTGCGATGCTAGCCTGCGCGCGCCTCGGAATCACGCACTCGGTAGTATTTGGCGGATTTTCAGCGGAGGCCTTGAAGGCCCGGATTCAGGACCTGAACGCATTCCTTGTGATCACTGCTGATGGCGGGTGGCGGCGTGGGAAGGAGGTCAGGCTGAAACATACCGTGGATGAAGCTCTCGCCGAGTGCCCTGACGTTCGCACTGTAATCGTTTACAGACGTACTGGTTCCGCAATCACGATGCAGCCTGACCGCGATGTCTGGTGGCACGAGCAGGACGAGCAGCTCAGGGATGCCCCGCCGCTCGAACATAAAGCAGAAACGTGTGAAGCGCAGGACCTGGATTCGGAACATCCCCTTTACGTCTTGTATACGTCGGGGACCACGGGCAAGCCCAAGGGAATCCTCCACACCACGGCCGGATACCTCTTGCAGACCGCGATGACCATGAAATGGGTGTTCGACCTTCAGGAGAACGATATCTACTGGTGCACTGCCGATATCGGCTGGGTCACGGGACACAGCTATATCGTCTATGGTCCGCTCACTGCGGGAGCGAGCGTGGTGATGTACGAGGGCGCGCCCGACTATCCCGCATTCGATCGGCTATGGCAAATCGTCGAAAAGTACAAGGTCACGATTTTCTATACGTCGCCGACGGCCATCCGCGCTCTGATCCGCCAGGGTGAGCAGTGGCCCAATGCGCGCGACATATCAAGTCTGCGTCTGCTCGGCTCAGTTGGAGAACCGATCAACCCAGCCGCATGGGAGTGGTACTACCGAGTGATTGGTAAAGAACGCTGCCCGATCGTCGATACCTGGTGGCAGACGGAAACGGGTTCGATCATGATCTCGCCGATGCCGGGTGTCGTGCCGTTGAAGCCGGGTTCCGCAACGCTCCCTCTGCCGGGGATTGTGCCCGATATTGTTGATACTCGCGGTGAGGTCATGGGCAATAATCGCGAGGGATATCTGATAATCCGCGAACCCTGGCCAAGCATGGTCCGAACGATCTGGGGCGATCCCAAGAGATTCGAGGAGCAGTACTGGTCGCGTGTACCGGGCGCCTACTTCACAGGGGATGCCGCGCGGCGCGACGATGACGGTTATTACTGGGTCCTGGGCCGCGTCGATGATGTCATGAATGTCAGCGGACACCGCCTCAGCACCATGGAGATAGAGTCCGCGCTAGTTCACCATCGTGCTGTCGCAGAAGCGGCGGTGGTGGGCAAACCTCATGAGATTACCGGACAGGCAGTGTGCGCTTTCGTCACGTTAAAGAAAGGCGATTGGGATCATCAAGCGCTCGGGCAGGAACTGCGCCAGTGGATAGCGCATCAGATTGGACCGTTTGCCCGGCCCGATGAGATTCGGTTTACTGACGCTTTGCCGAAGACGCGAAGTGGAAAAATCATGCGTCGCCTTCTGCGCGAAATCGTCACGACACACGCCGTCACAGGCGATGTCACCACTCTCGAAGATCTCACCGTGGTCTCGAGATTATCGGCCCAGCAAGACGAAGATTAGCCTCGACGCTACGGCATCACAATAATCAACTCAACCTGCGGATTGGGGAAATCCGCGGGAATCCACGCCGCGAAGTTGCGTGAGCGCTTGATCGCTTCCCAAGCCGGTCCGTCCTGGTTCAGGCTGAAGTACTGATAATTCAACTTCACCGGAATGGCATTCGGCGGGATCGGCAGGTGCCGCATCGGCACTCCCGGCAGGGCATTACGGACAAGGTGTTCCAGATGATTCGCCGAACAAGCCTTGATCAGACGCGGCCCCTTGGCAATCAGGTCGCCTTCTGACATCTCCGCATTAATCGCCACGTACAGCTTCGTGTTTTGCAGGTACTTATCATCTTCGATCGCTGTCGCGTAAATAGAGGGGCTCGTATTGCGCAACGGCAGCGAAACGAAATTGCTTGGGATGACGGTTTCCAGAAGGAACCGCACTTTATCGTCAAGGTCGCCAATGCGCGGACCCAATTCACGGTGATCATAAAGCGGCAAATCGCGTGGAAGGATCTTGGTCGAGAAGGTCGTCAACGCCCCACCCAGCGCATTCATCAAGTTAAACAGCAGTTCCGGATGGCCACGTCGCACTTCGAACAGGTGCCGAAGAGGTGGAAGAAAGGAATTGACCGTATAGAGAAGCCAAAAGCTCGCGATGTCGGAAGCGGTAAATTCGGCTAGACCCTGGCTCTTCTGCCGCCGCATGCCGGATAAAACCGCGCTTTTCGCCGTCAAAATTTCAAGCAGGCGGCGCGCGATGGACATGAGATATTCGCTTGCCTTGATATCGAGCACAGGGGGAACAAAATTGGGATCGAGTTGCAAGATACCGCTATCGGTTCGCATCACGCGCGCGATCTTCATGGCGGGAATGCCCTCTCGCGCCTCCCGATCCACCAAGAGCCGGAAATTCTTGCGGGCAATCTGCACCGGGCGCTCTACTTGCGAGGCATTTTCATCTCGTAAATAAGCGACCTCCGCCGAATATCGCGTATCGGCCTCCTGCATTGCCGATGTCGCAACATTCACATGACCGTATCGCCACGCCGGCACGGCCAAATAGATATCGATAGCCTCGCGCGTAGGATCGAAATAGGAGGCGAGAGGCTTTGGCGCCGGAGCGGCATCGCTTTCGGGTATGTCAAAGATCAGCCCGTCCGCGAAAAGGCCGGAAGCGCTATCGATCGCAAGATGCCCCGCTGCAAGCGCTTCGCGGTTAATCGTAAGCGTCCGAAAGCCCCAAGGCGAGAAGTTCAGTCCGTCGACGCGGAATTGCAGGAGGTCTTCATGGAAGACATCCTGCGCCTGCAAGTGTTGCGGCGAGAGGAAAGTGCCTTTCGCCCAAACTACTGGTTGAAGTCGGCGCATAGTCTCACTGGATGGCTGTAAGCATACAGGCTGCCAAATGCTGGAGTGCAGTTACGAATTGATCATAACGATCGGGGCCGAAATAGAGATTGACGCCGGTGTCATCTCGATGCTGCTCGCGCCGCAGGAAATCGTCACTCCGCTCAAGCCGCTTATCGTGATGCTACCCACCGAAGCTTGAATTGTGATGCTTCCAAGGTCGGCTTGAGTGGAGATGTTCCCCATATCGGCTTGAGTGGAGATGTTGCCCATGTTGGCCGTCGTGGAAATGCTTCCCTGCTGGGCCGTTTGCGAGATGTTTCCCTGCTTCACAGTTTCGGATAGATTGCCCATGATCGAAATGGTGCGTTTGCCTTGCTGCACGTCAATCGAATCATCCCCGGTCTCGACGGTTCGCGAATCGTTGACATGAATCTTGGTTGTACGGTTGTTCTTGACTGTGCGGGTCTCGTCATTCTTGATGAGAGAATTCCAGTCTTTCTCCGCCTGAATGTAGATTTCCTCCTTCCCGATCTTGTCCTCCAAACGCAGCATGTTGTAGTTGGAGGCGCCACCGCCGGGACTGCTGTGGGTTTGAATGCCGCTCTGAGTCTTGTTATCAGGTAGCGTAAAGATCGGCATATTTTGGGAATTATAAACGCTGCCGACCACCACGGGGCAGTCCGGATCTCCTTCGAGAAAGGCTACTGCGACCTCATCGCCCGTGCGAGGGAGCCATTGCTGCCCCCACGATTTGCCGCCCCAGGGTTGAACTACACGCAACCAACAAGCGCTCTTCGCATCCCGATCCCATGGGAATCTTACGCGAACGCGGCCGTACTTGTCCGGCCAGATCTCTTCCGAATTACCACTAGAGCTCTCGTCGATGACCAGCGCCGTATGCAATCCAAGCACGACAGGTCTCGGCGTACGCTCCCGGTGTTTGAAAGGCACCGACGCGTCAATACACATGAACGTATTCTCGTAAGCGGGTTGAACCGCATCACGGTTCCGGTAATCCGGATATTGAAACGCCCGGTGAGCTGTTCCCGTAAGGAAATAGCTGCCCGCGGCGTCACCACCAGTTACCGTGATCTTGTAACCGGGAGTGAATGCCCGGCATAGCGATCGCCCGCTCACCACAACCCGATTCGCTTCCTGTTCCTCAATCCGCAAGGTGGCAAGCTTCTCGCCTTCAGGTTTGATATCCCCGATCCTCAATTCAGGCTTGTTGAACTTTCTGGCGTAATCGCCCGGGTAATCAAAGATCTCGTAACTCTTCCCGGCCTCGCACACTACGTTGGAAACCTCCGATACCTGAAGATCATTGGACGGCATTTCATGGTGATAATCGCGAGTGGTCCACTTCCCCGTGTGGATTCTTTCTTCCACCGACCATTCACGGATAGTATCTTCCAGATTCTGCACCCCAGTCACCGGCGAATACGCGAAAGTGGGCTGGTTCGGCAAGGTTTCATAGCAGCTCGGGGCATCCGCCAAAATCATGGTGTGGTTTCCGTCGTCATGCGCGAAGTAATAGTAAATGCCCTCGGCCTCCATGATCCGGCTCAGAAATGCGAAGTCCGTTTCCCGGTACTGGACACAATAATCCCAGATCGTATAGGTTTTTGTGAGCTTTGATTGAAATTGCGAGCTGAATCCTGAGTTCGAAACCACCTTTTGGATGATGTCGGGAACGGCCATATCCGAAAAGATGGAACAGTTCGACGAAAGATTGAGAAGCGAAAACCAGGGCACCACTGTAGCGGAGTAATGGGCGAATTCAGCGTCCACAGGCCCGGTGCTAAAGCTCTCGCAAATGCCGTTGATGTATTTCGACTTGCCGTCTTCAAGGGCAATGCGAATGGTAAATGCCTGACCAACAACCTTGTGGGGCATTACCTTCGACGGATCACCATTCTGAACGTCCGCGACCAGATCAACCACGAATCGAAACGGCCGCGATACGCCCTCCTCTCCCGAGAGGCGATCCAACAAAAGCACATCTTTTCCGGCGGGTGTGGTAATTGCAAGCAGCCTGTTTTCTTGGGTAATGTCGGGCATGCGTCCTCTGACGAATTTGAACAGGCGCCACCTGCGCAGCGCCCCTAAGAATTGCTAAACGGTTCGTCTCGAACCGCTATTTCAAGCGCGAGACGCACAAATATACGTCAGGTGTATTGGAAAGCTCCCTCAGCCCCGATCGTGATGCTAACCTTACTCATCTTCTGGCCTTCAGCCATGCTGGTTAGCAGGCGGCGGGAGATATCGGGAAGCAGCGTATTCGTGAGAATGTTGTCGACGTTGCGAGCGCCGCTTTCGACTTCCGTGCATCGCTTTGCAACTTCCTCCACCACGCTTCGGTCGTACTCGAGCTGAATTTTATGGTTCTCTAGAATGCGTCGCTTGATTCTGCCGAGTTTAAGCTCAACGATCTTCTTCAGATTTTCGTCCCGCACTGGATAGTAGGGCACAATCACCATGCGGCCCAGAAACGCCGGCTTGAAGATCTTGTTCAGCTCCGGCTTGATTGCTTTCAGAACGCCTTCCGGACTAGGCATCGTTTCCGGATCCGCGGTGAGCTTAGCCAACTGATCCGTGCACGCGTTCGTAGTGAGAATAATGATCGTGTTCTTGAAATCGATCTCGCGCCCTTCCCCGTCCTCCATCCTGCCCTTGTCGAAAACCTGGTAGAAGAGTTCGAGCACATCCGGGTGCGCTTTCTCGACTTCATCGAGTAACACCACCGAGTACGGCCGTCGCCGGACAGCTTCGGTCAACACGCCGCCCTCGCCATAGCCGACGTATCCCGGAGGTGAGCCCTTCAGCGTCGAGACTGTATGCGCCTCCTGGAATTCGGACATATTAATCGTGATCAGGTTATGCTCGCCGCCATACAGGAGGTCAGATAATGCAAGTGCCGTTTCCGTTTTTCCTACACCGCTTGGCCCAACCAGCATGAAAATACCGAGCGGCTTGCCGGGATCGTCCAGACTTGCGCGTCCCGTCTGGATTCGCTGCCCGATCAGCGAGAGCGAATGATCCTGGCCGATAACGCGGCGCGACAAATGCTTTTCGAGTTCGAGGACAGTAGCGACCTCGTCCTTGATCATTTTGCCCAGTGGAATACCGGTCCAGCCGGAGATGACTTGCCCTACGATCTGTTCGTCGACGCAGACCTGTGTCAGAGCCGTTTCACCCTGCACCCGTTGCAGTTCCTGATTGAGTTGCGCCAGCCTATCCCGCAGTGCCGCGGCGGTCCCGTTCGCTTCAGCCGTTGCGACGCCGGCGGTAATCGGCTCCGTTGCCGTTGCGGTCGCCGAATGCGTTTCTTCCGCGCGGGTACCGGCTCCGGCTCGCGAGCCGCCGTTCGAAACCGTTCCCGCGGGATGCGGGCTCTCGGCATGAGATTCTAATTGCGCGCGAAGATCTCGGATCTGTTCGACCAGGCCCTTAGTCTTATCCCATTTGCCTTGTAGCTGCTCCAACGTTTGTGTGAGCGAAGCGCGCTGGGCCAGAAGTTGTTCTATGCGTTCGCCGTGATCGGCGCCGGTTGCGGCTTCGCGGCGCAAGACTCGCTCCTGCACTTCCAGATCGTCAAGCTGCCGTTTCAAGTCCTCGATGATGGAAGGCGTCGCGTTCTGGCCAAGCGCGAGGCGGGCACACGCTGTATCTAGCACGCTGACAGCCTTGTCTGGAAGCTGCCGGCCCGCCAGATAGCGATGCGATAGCTTTACCGCTGCACCGACGCCTTCGTCGAGAATGCGCACCTGATGATGCTTTTCGAGTGCGCCGACAATGCCGCGCATCATCACCATGCATTGCACTTCCGAGGGCTCTTCCACCTTCACGACTTGAAAGCGGCGAGCCAGGGCCGGATCTTTTTCGAAATACTTCTTATATTCGGACCAGGTCGTGGCGGCGATAGTGCGCAGCTCGCCTCTCGCGAGCGCGGGCTTCAGCAGATTCGCGGCATCGTTTTGCCCGGCCTGGCCGCCTGCGCCGATCATCGTATGAGCTTCGTCAATGAACAAAATGATCGGCACCGG
This sequence comes from uncultured Acidobacteriaceae bacterium, assembly GCA_963787585.1. Classification (GTDB taxonomy): domain Bacteria; phylum Acidobacteriota; class Terriglobia; order Bryobacterales; family Bryobacteraceae; genus Bog-105. Next base: position 61,538 of record CAWBDR010000029.1, on the reverse strand, counting down.
CGATTTCTTGACCTCTTCGATAAGGCCCTTCAGACGGTTCTCAAACTCACCCTTGATACCTGCGCCCGCCTGCAGAAGGGCTAAGTCCAGGGTTCGGACGACAACATTTCGAAGTGGAGGAGGAACATCACCCTGCGCTACGCGAAGCGCGAAGCCCTCCACCACGGCCGTTTTGCCTACGCCGGCTTCCCCGGTCAGGATCGGGTTGTTCTGACGGCGCCGCATGAGGATATCGATGATCTGCCGGATTTCCGCATCACGCCCCAGCACGGTATCGATTTTTCCGCGCTTGGCGTTTTCGGTCAGGTTAACAGTGAACTGATCCAAGTTCGGGGTCTTCCCTCCGCCTGGCTGCGGTGCGCCGGCTGTAGCTTCCGCGGAACCAGCGGCCGCCTGCGCCGGAGCCGCGTCTTCTGGCGAACCATCCACAATGGAAAGCAAGTCGCGGCGCAACACTTCCGGCTGAATCGCCTCCAGCTCCCGGCACAAATCCCGCGCGATGCGCGACAGCTCTTCGTCGGCTAGCAGAGCAAGCACGGCAAAACCGGAACGAATCTGCCCGGCCCCGTAATCGAGCGAACCGATGCTCCACGCCGTCGAGAAAAGCTTGACCAGGTAAGGGCTGAAAGATGGAGTGCGCGCGTTTCCGGTCTTGAACTTATCGAGTGCTCGGTTGAGCTGAGCCGTGAACCGGGACTTGTCGATCCCGAAATGCTTCACAATGTGACTCAAGTCGTTGTCTTGCTGGTCGAGCAGCTTCAACAGTAGATGCTCGATTTCAATGTCATAGTGGGTCCGGGACAAGCACAGACCTGCCGCGGCTTCCATCGCGCTACGGGTCGTGTCGTTCATCTTCCCGATAACGGCTTTCAGATTTACGTTCATGAGCTCCTCATCTATCCCTTCCGCGCTCCGAGTCCAAATTGGAGGGTAAAGGTTGTTTACAATTGCAGAATTGTCTCCGAAGGATTGTATTCCAGCTTCCGCGTCTTGGACCAGCTCACCCAGCCTAATTGAGGCTTCGCTTCGCCCGAGCCACCGAGTTCCAGCGCCGGCACATCTTGGCCGGACAGGATGAGCTGCACTTCGAAATCAAGTTCATCGCCGGCGAAGAAGCGCACGATCTGCCGCAACCGGGAATATGATTCCCCCGTTGGCAGGAATGACAGGTACTGGGTCAGCCGAAGGGGACCAAGAACAACGCGAACACGCGATTGCTGATCCCAGACTTCGTCGCCGATCGTTGCGCCGAACCCGAGCTGTGAGGCATCGGAAGGCTCATCCTCCAGCGCACACTGCGCATCGGTGTCCAGCCGGTACCAGGCGCCCAGGAACTGCTCAATCTGGACCTTTACTCCGAAATAGTCGGCCAAGAGCAACTGGAGACCTTCGGCGCTACGAGGCTGTTGCGCCAAGAGTCCGCCGTAGAAAACCAAGGCCTGATCCTCGAACCGCTGCCGGTTCTGTAGTCCGGGCGTTCCCAGCCCGATGATGTCCAAAAGATAGTGAGAAAACTTGTCGCCCTCGCCCTGCTCGAAAGCAACCGGAAAGTGATATTTTTGCCAAGCCCTATAAAAAAGCGAAATGAGGCGGTGGTGGAAAATGTCGAGGAAGTCCCGGAGGGCGGGATCGCGCGCCGTCATACGATCCGCTACCAACTCGGTGTAGTACAGGGGCAGAACGCCCAGAGGCCCCACTGTCCCCATGAAATTAACGCGCATCAGCGGTGGTCCATCTTGGCGCTGCTCCAGTTCCTGGATCTGGCTGGCTGGAAACGCTAAAGACGGGTGCACGCCGAAACGAACGATCTCCGACCGAGGCGTCTGGAAATGACCGACCCCGCTGCGGTTGGGATAGAAGCGGCGCATCAGGCGTACTGCTTGAAAAAACTCGAACGAGTACGGCTCTGCAAACAGCCTGTCCTCTAATCCACCTCGCCTTAAAGGAGGATTCGCTGCCCCGCTCGCGGTTGCCATTGGCGCAGAACCTCCTTCCGTTGCTTTGTCCGAACCACCAGTTGGCTGAAGCTGTTCAGAGAAACGTACAGGCCCAAGAAGTATTCCAGTATCGAGGCAAACAGGAAAACGCTCCCGGCGAATGTCTCTTCATCGAATTCGAGGTCGACTTGAACACCCCGCGCGAAGCTGATCCCATGCTCGGAGACGACACGGGCAAAGTGCTTACGGCTCGCTAGAGCGGAAATGCTGGCTATCTGCTGATCGATCGATTTCAAATCTGTGAAGTTATAAAGCCGAAGAATTTCCTGCAATGCTCCCCGGCCCTCCTCGACCAAGGACATGTAGTTCAGAGACAAATGGGAGATCAGGCGCCACGCCAGACCCTGTCCCAGGGGAGGCCGGAGACTGGCCGTCGGCTTTTGCAGGGCGACAATGCGCTTCACCGGCGAGGTTTCTTGCAACTCGAAATCTCCGGCGTCGGCATTCAACTGAAGCCGCGCTGGTAAGTCACGATTCGTGCAGGTGCATTGTACGGTAAGAGTGTCTTCGCCTGTACTCGCCGCTTTACCCGAAGTGTCTACGAGCGAAATGTACATCTCCGTTCCCGGATCATCGGCCATATTGGATGGGCGGCGCGTAGCGTACCAAAAGGTTTGGCTCCCCCGCGTGCGGCCCTGGTGACTGGAATAAAAGGGTTCATAGTCCGTGGCGTCCCGCCGATTCGGACTTGAGGATCGTACCTCGTCGATCGAGAAAATCTCGTACGAGCTTGGCCACCGGAATCTCGGTGTAACCGGATATTCGAACTTGATCTGGTCCAGCAGAATCGGTTCAGCCTGCCGCTTGAACAGATTTACAACCGGCGTACATCCCAGCTTAAAGGTGTTCTCAGAAACGCCCAATTCAAGCGATTGCTGCCGCTCTTTCCTGTCAAACCGCGACAGCACAAAAACGATTTCGGCACGGTCCGTGAAACCAGCGGCTCCAAGCGGTTGCAGATTGTTAATCTCAGCGAAAAAGAACTTTTCGGGAAGAGCAAAGTACTCCTGGAGGATACGGTAGCCCGTGAACGATCGGCGCGGGAATGGAAGAATCGCTTCATCGTCGCGAAATCCCATGGCGCGAAGCGAATTGGGCGGCAACTCTAAAGGTCGCTGATCCGGTTCGTTCGGATTGCGCAGCAGAATGCGGACGCATTTGTTGAACAGCAATTCGTACAGGGTCAGAATCAAACCCTGTTCGCCGTTCAGATAGAAGCGCAGCGAATCCAGGCCGAGCATTTTGAACTGAACGTCAGGGAAACAAGACAACTCCACGCTGCACACGGCCTCCGCGCCCGGGACCCGCACAGCAGGTTTCAGCAGTTCCGGCGCAGTCCATTTCGCTTGGGAAACTCGCAAGGGCGAGACAATCGTGTCGTAACACGTCCGAAAGCTGCACTGAGTCACCCCGTCCACACGGACACGCGAGTGCAGAAGAGTTTCGCGTGGAATAGGGACGCTGGTCGCTAATTTGTCCAGCTTCGGATCGACTCTGAACTCCACCACCGAGAGTGATGGGATGGGCCGCAGGTAATGCGGATAGAGGACGTTCAGAAGCGACTCCGCAATCTCCGGAAAATCATCATCGATCTTCAGATGAATGCGCGCCGCCAGGAACGCGAAGGCTTCGATGAGCCGCTCCACATGAGGATCATCAGATCCGTTCGGGCCAAGGAGCAGGTGAGACGCAACGCTCGAGTGCTTTTGAGCAAACTCGGCGGCCACCTGGCGGATGTAGAGAAGCTCGTTCTCGTAATACCGGCTCAGTTCATCGCGCACCGGCTTGCCCCCGGACTGTATATTCGCCGCTCGAAAGTTGCAACAGCGTGTCGAAGCTCACGTGCTCGGGATTTGGATCAATCCGCAACAAACCTTCGATTACAAACCGGAGTAGCGGGATCTTTTGCGTGTCATCGTTGACCAATGTCACTCGGACATTCATCAATCTCGGTTCGAATCGTGCGATAGCAGCTTCGATGGATTGCGTCAGAAATTGGCGGTCCCGGTTGTCCTTTGCGCTCCGAGACGTGATGTCCGGGAGTCCATACATGTACAGCGACTCTTGTAATTGAGAGCCCTCTGCTGCGACTTCGACCGGCTGACGGGTATTCAGCAGCCACTCCAGATCGCGCCGCACAGCATCGCGCAGCTTCTGCAGCGATCTCGACCGGCTGAGGGGCGGCCCCGGAATTTTTAGTTCAGGATCGATCAGCCGATCGAGAACAGAGAGTCCGATTGGGGCATCACCACGGCTCCGCTGCATAAGTGAGAATCCTATCCTAACTGATGAAACCTTCCTGCCGGAGCCACGCGAGTGTCTCCGGATTGGCGGTTCCCGTATCGTCATTGAGCGTGGCGGCAGGGAGCTCCGGAAAATCCTGCAGAAATGCTTTCAATTCGGATCGCAACGCTTTAGCAGCGCCCGCGTACCCAAGCTCCTCGCAGGCTTTGATCGAGTAGCGCTGCAGATCCAGCCAGCCCCGCCCGACGGTGCTTCCCATAGCAGTTTCGGCGGTCTCCAAAACGCCATTCCAGTTTTTGCCGGCAGCCGATGTCCTCAATTTCATCCTCGTCGTGGATGAGGGCGCCGGCAGCTCGGTAGACATGATGTCACCCGAGGCGCGCACCTCGCCCCAGCGGAGTGCGCGTAAGAGAAGATACGGCACCGGACTGGCAGGAATCTTCCGCCGCAAGAACTGCGCAGCGGCCAACGCATGCAGGATCGCTTGCTCCGGGTTCTTAATCTCACCGCCGGCGAACTGGGCCAGGTCGATATCCTTTGCCAAGCCGTCAGCGGGCTCGGCCGCATGTTCCCCGGCTTGGAGTTCAGTGCCTGATTCCTCCGCGGGCTGTTGCGCGGTGATCTCGATCGGATCCGGATCTTTCTCGAGCTTCTTCTTCAGAAGAGCCTGGATATCCCGCGAGACCTCCGTGAGCGCGGTACGGAGGGGCCCGAAGGAAGGCGGGTCATCGGTGAATTTCGCGTTGCAGAGAGTATCAAGGGCCTGCAAAGCCTCCAATGCCGCTTTGCAATCACTATCGAGCTTCTTGTAAAAGGCCTTCGGAGTATCGTTGAAGTCCTTGTCGAAGTCCTCCAGGGTGGGCTTTTTTTCTTTTATGGCCTCGTCCCGCAAGGCTCGCCGCTTCGGGTCGGCGCTGGCTTCGCTTTCATAACCAAAACTCTTGGCTTCCTGATAAGCGAACCAGTGGAACTTCCGTTTTTCCACCAAGGGAATGCTGCGAAGCGCGAAACTCGGGTCGAATGAAGAACCGAGCCAGTTGAGAGGGCGAACCCGTAAATCGGCATCGCCATCTTCAATCTGGGGATAGATAGAGTCCCAAAAGCGATCCACTAAGGCGGTAAGGAGCTGTAGGCCTGACAGCAATCCCGCGACCTGGTATCGATAGAGCCACGATTCCGCCAGCCAGGCAGCGATCTGTAGGTCCTTGCTCCTGTTGATCAGGGCGTCTTCGCAGAGTTTGATGACCTTGTTGTAGTCGGTTGCCTTGGCCTCGCGGCCATAGTCGAGTTTGGCGACCACGGCCGGGTCCTCGCGGCGCCGGGCCTCTTCGAGTTCGTCGTAGAGAACATACCGCAGGTCCGTGCCGCTCGGATTTTCCCCCGCAATCGGCTGTAAGAATTTCTCGATATCAATTTCGGGCATGAAACCGGTCGCGGAGCTTACACCGGAGCTTGCGGAACCGCCGGTGCATCGATCTGCAACTCCCGGATCTCGAGCACCGGGAACTCTTCGTCGTCCACCAACAAGTTCTTCAGCCCAAAGGGAGCGATTTCGCCGTTCTCTTCCTCGCACCACTCTGTCACCCTGCCCAACCTCACTTCATCGTCCGGGTGCTGCCAGGAGAGCGGTGAAATGACGGGTACAAAAATCTCGCCGAGATCCCGCGAACGGAAGGTCGGCCCGGTGATCAGTTTCGCCGGCGCCCACAGCAGATCTCGCAGCCGCTGCGGAGGTTCCATTCGAATGGCAGCGATATCTCTCAACGAAATCCACATGTAATCGCCCGCCGCGAAGATTTCCAGTTTATCGCCGATCCGCATATCTGCGTCTGACAGGCTCTTGAACGGTTTGCCGTTGAGCTTACCCGTAACCGCCGGGGATGCCCCGTTCACCAGCGTCTTGGGGAAGTTCTTCGTTTCGAACATCTGCTGGCGGGTCCGCTCGGCGTTCAAAGCGGACTTATACAGCAGGGTTCCCAGGAAGGAATCCTTGCTTCCTTCCTGTTCGAGGATATTGAGTTGCTTGTCGGCGCGGTCATAATCGCCGGCAAAGCAGAGCAGCTCGAACAGAAATGTCCGGCTGCGCTGATCTGCGGGATTGTCCCTCAATTGAGACGTCAAGGCCGATATAGCTTCGGTGAGCTTACCGGCCTTAAACAATTCCTGTGCGGTCATGGGACCGATTTACGAAGTCGCTTCCGTGTTCTTCGAAACGTCCCAGCCCGCCGGGATCTTGGTTCCCAGCTTGCCCGTCGAGTCCTGAGGCCAGTAGGTAATCGTCAGAGACTTGCAGGAAAGCGAAAGCGATTCGGATGGCTTTCCGCCGCCGGCCGCACCGCCCCAACTGATGCTGTCCACGAAGACTTCTGACATGTCGTACTGGTAGTAGATCTGCGTCGTCTTATCGCCCGTTGCTTCGCGGACGAACATGTTGCCCGTCTTGATGTGGGTCCCTTTGCAACAGGACAGGAACAGCTTCGGCGATGCTTTGTCGAGCTGCTTTTGCAGACTCAGGCTGCTGATATCGACTTTGCCTGCTCCGCTGCCCGTACCGAACGCCACGCTGGACGGGTTTGAGGCGCCGTTGCTGAAGCTGAAAATTTCGATCAGCTTTTCTGCCCCTTGCTTCTCGGATTCGCCATCAATGCCGTCCAACTTCAAGAAAATCTCGACTGCCATTAGTATTCTCCTTTTATAGACACACGAATAATTAGCGGACCCCACGGTCCGGTTGTTTGTTGATACGAGTCTGGCTAACTACTTACCCTTTAGCAGCGGGCAGATCCGCGACCAGACGTAGAGAAACGCCGATTTCGTCTAATTGGAAATGCGGTCGCAAAAAAGCGATGGCGCGATAAGCGCCGGGCTTGCCTGGCACTTCGACAACTTCGATCCGAGCTTCGCGAAGCGGATTCTTGGCCTTGATCGCCTGCGAAGCGTCGTCGATTCCGACTACATACTGGTTAATCCAGCGGTTCAGGTCGTTCTCGCACTCAACCCGCGAAGTAAAGCTGCCGATACGATCGCGCATCATCGCCTTTAAATAATGGGCGAAGCGGGAGACCGCCATGATGTAAGGAAGCTGGGCCGAGAGCCGAGCATTCGCCGTGGCATCGTCCTTGTCGTACAGCTTCGGCTTTTGCGCCGATTGCACGCTGAAAAACGCCGCGTAATCTCTGCCCTTACAGTGCACCAGCGGAATGAAACCGTTATCCGCCAGTTCCTTTTCGCGCCGGTCCGTGATGGCGACCTCAGTGGGACATTTCAGCGCAACATCTCCCTCATCGGTCCGGAACGTATGCGCCGGCAGGCCCTCTACTACGCCCCCGCCTTCGACCCCGCGAATCGTAGTGCACCAGCCGTATTGCGCAAATGCGGTCGTCAGGCGAACTCCCATGGCATAGGCGGCGTTGCTCCACAGATACTTGCTGTGGTCCGTGCCGTCCACGTTTTCGTGATAGTCGAAGCCTTCGACCGGCTTTGTTTCAGGGCCATAGGGGAGCCGCATGAGAATGCGCGGCATGCACAGGCCCACATACCGCGAATCTTCGCTTTCGCGGAAGCTCTTCCACTTTGCGAATTCAGTGCTCTCGAAGATCTTGCTGATGTCTCGAGGCTGTCCGAGATTTGCGAAGGTGTCGAGGTTCATGAGCGCAGGGCCCGCGGCAGCAAAGAAGGGCGCATGCGCAGCGGCAGCGACGTGCGAAATTTTCTCTAGAAGTTCGATATCTTCAGGATGCTTTGTGAATTCGTAGTCGCCGATCAACGCACCGAAGGGATCGCCGCCGAAGACGCCATACTCCTCTTCGTAGACCTTCTTGAACATCGCGCTCTGATCGAACTCCGCCGCTTTCTGCAGGTCGCGCAACAGTTCCTTCTTGGTCGCAGGAATGACCCGAATCTTCAGCATGGTGGAGGTCTCGCTGTTGTCGAGCAGGTACTTCAACCCGCGCCAACTACCCTCCAACTTCTGGAACTCCGGTTGATGCATCACCTCGTTCAACTGCAGCGATACCAGGTGATCGATTTGCGCAATGCGCTGGTTGATCATCTGTTCGGTATCGCGGCCAGTGGTCACTTCGCCCTGCAGTACCTGGGCGAGGAACTCTTTGATCAGGTCCTTACCGCGTTCGCGCGAAGCGGGTTCCTGGCCAAAGCGGCCTTGCTCGACAATTTGATCGAGCAGACTTGCTTCCGCCACCGTTGTCGTGCCCGAAGAGGCGCCGGCCTGTTGTACTTCGCTCATTTAGATTCTCCTTCGCCCTTCATGCCCATTTCGCCGCGTAGCTTATCCAGCTTCTCGGTGTTCGACACCGCCTCCATCAGCACTTCGTCGAGTTTTTCATTGGTCTGCAAGGTGCCGCGCAGATCGTTGAGTTTCGTCCGCAGTTCCAGCAGCTCTCGCAGAGGTTTCACCTGTCGCGCCACCTGCTCGGGTTCGAAGTCTTCGAGGCTGCGAAAGTTCAGATCGACTTTCAATTGGCCGGCGTTTGGATCGTCACTGAGCTTGTTTTCGACGTTGAACGCCAGATGCGGCCTCATGCTCGACAGGACTTCGTCGAAGTTGTCAGGATTGACATCGACAAAGCGGCGTTCCTTGAAGGGTGCCACATCAGCTGCTGGTTGGCCCATGAAATTGCCCATCACGCCAAGAACGAACGGCAACTCCTTCTTTTCAATCGCGTCCCCCACTTGTACGTCGTAGGATATTTGAACACGCGGCGGACGCACGCGCGTGAGCTTCTTTTGAATGCTTTCTTTGGCCATACTAAACCTCTATTCTTCCGGAGCAGACGGTCCGCCGTCCTGCCCCATACGCGGATTGGTGGATTACGATAGGGAATCTTATCAGAGTTTCGCAGGAAGCAACACGGAAAATTATCAGGAATTTTCTTGCCAGTGTTTTTTGGCTGGGAGATTGCATGAACAGGAAGTTCGCCCAAACCGCAAAGCACGCCTCTGGCCAAAGCCACCTGCGGCGGTAGAAACCGGCGCAGTCCGGAAGTGCTTCGCAAATACTGTCATACGAAGAAGAGCACTACAAGGGCTGCAAGCCGCGGATCCGGTTTGGCCCCGCTGACAGGTTAATTCGCTAACCCGATGGATAACGCGTACACCTTCAGCGCGCCAGGATCAGCTTTCGAGGCGAGCATCCAGCGTGATCTCAGCGTCGAAGAGTTTCGACACCGGGCAACCTTCCTTGGCCGCGTTCGTGGCGCGCTCAAACACCTCTTGTGACGCGCCCGGAATTCGGGCCTGCAGTGCCAGGTGGCTCCGCTTGATGGCGAACCCGTCCCCTTCTTTCTCCAGCGAAACCGTGCAGGTTGTTTGAATGCTGTCCGCCTTAAGACCTTCGTTCTGGAGCATTAGTGAAAGAGCCATGGAAAAGCATCCCGCGTGTGCCGCGGCCAGCAACTCCTCAGGATTGGTGCCGTTGCCTTGTTCGAATCTTGTTTTGAACGAATAAGGCGTATTTGAAAGAACTCCGCTGGCGGACGAGATTGTTCCAGATCCCGATCTGAGATCGCCTCTCCATTCCGCGTTTGCTGTTCGGTCCATGATGTCCTCCTGTGGCAGAGCCCTTCTTTCAAACTGCGGCTCATTCCGAATATAGTCACACTCAGGAACAAGTCCCGTGCACGCACGTACAATAGCAACACCGCACTGTTTCGATGAGCATAGAAGCGCAAACCTTCAAACCATTCGTTCCGGAGCACATGCAGATGCGCGAGCTGACTCTGCGCGCCATGCTCCTGGGCCTCTGCATGACCGTGATCTTGGGCGCGGCGAACGCCTATCTGGGATTGCGCGCGGGAGTGACTGTCGCGGCAACCTATCCCGCGGCCGTCATCAGCATGGCGGTCCTGCGGACCTGGCGCGGCTCGCTGCTCGAAGAAAATATCGCACGTACCAGCGGATCCATTGGTGAAGGGGTAGCGTCGGGGGCAATCTTTACGATTCCCGCCTTTCTGATCGCCAAAGCATGGCCCTCATTCGGTCTCCGCGATGCCTACTGGAAAACGACCGTCCTGATCCTGGTGGGCAGTGTGCTCGGCGTTCTCTTCATATCTCTGGTCCGCCGCATTATGGTCGAAGACCGCGAGCTCCCTTTTCCGGAGTCGCTAGCGGCATCAGAGATTCATAAGGCAGGCCAACGAGGAGCGCGAGCAGCCAAATTCCTCTTCTGGAACATCGGGCTGGGTGGCGTGATCTTCCTGCTGGGGCGCTTTGGATTCTTCGCCGCGGATGCCGAGTTCACAGTCCGCATTGGCAGCTTTGGCACGAGCCGGGTGCGCCTGGGTGGCGCCGATACCACGAACATCCTGTCAACCGGCGGGGTAAGCACTGTTGCTGCTCCCAGCGTCAGTCCTGCGTATCTGGGCGTCGGTTATATCATCGGGCCGGCGCTCGCTGCGCTCCAGTTTTCAGGAGGCGTACTCGCCTGGGGATTCATGGTCCCGCTCCTGATTTATTTCCTTGGCCCGCAGCTTCACGCCTTTCTGCCGGCCGGAACACCAGCGGCGTCCTGGAGCGACCTGGCCGGCGCTGTCTGGCGTTACATCGTGCGGCCCATTGCCGTGGGTGGAATGTTGGTCGGAGCCGCTTACACCTTGTTCCGCATGCGTACTAGCCTGGCAGGGGGCTTGAAGCGCGCGGTTGGCGATCTGCGGCAAACGGCCGAGCAAAGCGCCGCCTTGAGCAGAACGGAACGGTACATGAGTTCCAAGGTGGTTTTTGCGCTGATCGCCGCCGTGTTCGCGGTCATGATTGTGCTTTATATTTATTTTTCCGGCCAGATACTCGGTGGCCTGGTTGCGGCAGCGACCATGCTCGTTCTTGGATTCTTCTTTGCGACGGTCTCGGGTAGTCTCTGCGGCCTGATCGGCTCTTCCAATAACCCCGTTTCAGGGTTGACGCTGTCGACTCTACTCGTGGCCGCGATCCTGATGGTCGCTTTGGGCGTGTCCGGCGCGGGTGGCGTAGCGGCCGTACTGGGCGTGGCCGCGGTCGTCTGCGTCTCATCCGCCGTTGCCGGTGAATTGCTGCAGGATTTCAAAGTAGGCTACATCCTGGGCGGGACCCCGCGCAATATTCAGATTGCCGAGCTGATTGCCGTCGTCGTAGCCAGCCTGATTATGTATTTCCCGCTGGTGCTCCTTCACGAAGGCAACATTCGAGCCGGTGGAACGGGCTTCGGCGACCGCCAGCTTCCAGCGCCTCAAGCCGGTTTAATGGCGCTGTTGGCGCAGGGAATTGTCGGCGGCGACATGCCCTGGCCGCTCGTACTCGTTGGCGTGCTTATGGGGTGCGCCTTCGTCATGATGAAGGTGAAGAGCCCGATGCTGGTAGCCGTCGGGATGTACCTTCCGTTTGAGACCACCGCCGCGATTTTCGTCGGCGGGCTGATCCGGTGGTTAGGCGATAGCGCCGCCAACCGCCGGGGCTACAACGAAGCGCAGAAAGCCCGGGTCGATAACGCTGGCGTCTTGACCGCTTCTGGTCTGATAGCGGGCGAGGCGATTTTAGGACTGGTCTGGGCGGGGCTGCAGTTCGCGCCCCCGAACGTGCGAGAACACTTGCAGGTAATCGCCCATCCTTCCTACGCGGTCGGCTTGCTCGTCCTTGCCGGTTTGGCGATCGTCATGATTCGCTCGCCCTTATCAAGCGCCGGAAGCCCCGACGAACCGGCGCCTCCCGTGGCCATGATGTAGCGCAAGCCGATCATTTCGGTCACAACGTTCGCAAAAATTTACAGGCGGGCAGGGCGCGCCACAATTTGTTAAAAATAAGCTTGTTCTCGTTCTCGAGCACAGGCACCATGCTCCACGCCGCCTCAGATCTCCTCTGATCCCCCGCTACATTCTGCTCATGAGCGTTTCGGCGCAGGGAAGACCAAACCTAAGCCCAAACCGAACATGGTTATTCGACGACTCGACAATGAGGGACGCATGCGAATACATAACACTTCGGGTCGTACCAGACGCCCGGCTATAGCAGAAGATCCGAACGGTATCGCGGCGCGCTTGAGCGAGCTGCTGGTGGGGCAGCCGGATGCGATTGAAACAATTGTTCCGTTCATTCAGATGCATGGTGCAGGTCTGGCGCCGGAAGGCCGCCCGGTGGGAGTCGTTCTGCTATTAGGGCCAACCGGAACCGGCAAAACGAGAACGGTCGAAGCGCTGGCGCAGGTCCTGCACGGCAGCAGCAAGAATCTTCTCAAGATCGATTGCGGCGAATTTCAGATGGAGCACGAGGTCGCCAAGCTGATCGGCGCACCCCCGGGCTATCTGGGCCATCGCGAGACCCAACCGATGCTCACGCAAGCAAAAGTGAATGGGGTGGCCAGCGAAGAGTGCGACATCTCGCTGGTTCTGTTCGACGAAATCGAAAAAGCAGCGGCCTCCATGACCCGCCTGCTCCTGGGGATTCTCGACAAGGCCACTCTGCGCTTAGGCGACAACAGCACGGTGAATTTCGAACGAACTCTCATTTTCCTGACAAGCAATTTAGGCGCGAAGTCCATTCAGCGGGCCAACAAGCCGGATTTTGGCTATGAAGCAATGCTGCCGCCGAAAGCCGTTCCAGACACAGGTAAAATTCAAAGCATCGGCATGGCGGCCGTTCGCCACAAGTTCTCTCCGGAATTCGTAAACAGAATCGATTCCGTAATTGCTTATAAGCCGCTCGACCGTGAGGCCTGCGAACTGATACTGGATCAGACTCTGCAAACTTTCTCGCGTCTGATTCAAACGCGGCTGGGAGTTCGGGGATTCCGGCTGCATTGCACGGCCGCGGGACGCAGGTTATTACTCGATACCGGAACGAGCATCGAATTTGGCGCTCGAGAATTAAAACGAACGGTACAGCGAAATTTCATTCAGCCGGTAGCGGCTCTGGTATCTCAAGGCCAGATCCCGCCCGCAAGCCTGGTCATCTTGGATGCGAAAGACTCGGAGTTCACGATCCTCTTGCGGCAATAGAAGCGAAATCGTCGGCCTCCTAGGGGCGCCGGGTCCATTCAGCCGCTTGCGGATGATTGCCCGGTAGCTCAAGCGAAATCGTCACAGCTACGTGCGGAGTTACCGGTTGATATTCCACCGAACCGAGCCGCAGTTCATCCAGGCCGATCTTCGCTTCAGTGCGTGTTCGGCCGTCTTGAATCACCAAAGTAGCGCCTTGAGCATTCGAAATCGCGCGAGACGAATGCTCCCACGAGATCTTCAGAAGCCCCCCTGAACTGCTTAAGCTCAGGCCGAGGTGGTTCGCGCTTGGCCTTTCCATTCGGCCGCGCCAGACCGCCAGGGCCAACACAGCGGCTAGAAGCGTGAGAGCTAGTCCTATTAGGCCATAGCGAGGTGGAGACCTGCTCTCCACCGCCGCTTCCGCCGGAAGTAGACCTTGGCTTCGATAGATCTCCGGCAAGGCATTGAATTCATCCTGGTCCAGTCGAAATTCACGAACCGTTGCTTCGTCCGGTAAACGTCCGTCTTTAGCGACGAAGAATACTCCTGAGTATGGTTGACGACCTTGGATCAGGAGAAGCGCGCAGACGGACTGCCCGAACTCGCCCGCTATCATGCCCCGATCCGCCAGAGAAGGGATCAACGGCTCGGAGCGAAGCTGTGTCCGGAAAACTCCAACTAACGTCTGCCCCTGCACTCTCGCTCGCTCGCGAATCGCGTGCAACCGCTCATCATTTGCCCGCAGCGTGTAAGCGGAGCCGTTCTGTCCAGTGCGAGGTATAAACGTCAGCTCCTCGACACACAGCGTAGCTGGGCGCTGCATGTGCGAAACCCATCCGATCAGAACCCCACCGATCTCGACATTCGCCTTCTCTGCTCGCGCGACCTCGTCAAGAAGAAGGGACATCAGTTCCAGCTTCAGCTCGATCGCGTAGGCAGCTCCTATGGGAGCCCAACGGATGTAGAGCGGCGCTTGTTCAACTGTGCTCTCTTGGCGACGCTTTTTCATTCGATCAAATCACCGCAGCAAAGCAAGTTTCACCTCTAAAGTTACACTCTCTGTGTTGGCCGGTACACTCTACCTCATCGCGACACCGATCGGAAACCTGGAAGATATTACGCTTCGCGCCTTGCGTCTTCTTCGCGAGGAAGTCACCCTCATTGCTTGCGAAGACACCCGGCAAACCCAAAAGCTCCTGGAACACTACTCGATACGCAAGCCTTTGGTTAGCTATCACGAACATAACGAAGCCAGCCGCACAAGCGAACTGTTGCGGAGACTTGAGGCGGGGGACTCCATCGGTCTTGTAAGTGATGCCGGGACGCCCCTGATTTCAGACCCCGGCTACCGCATTGTGACCGCTGCAATCGACGAAGGCTTCCGGGTTGTTCCCATCCCGGGAAGTTCGGCTGCCCTGGCCGCGTTGGCGGCGTCGGGCCTGCCCACGGACGAGTTCTGGTTTGCTGGCTTCGTTCCTTCAAAACCTGGGGCGCGGCACAAGCGCCTCTTAGAGCTGGCGGGCTTGCCCGTTACCGCGGTTCTCTACGAAAGCCCACACAGGATCGCGGAGACCCTGGCCGACATGGAGCTGGTCTTCGGCGAACGCAAAATCGTGCTCGCGCGCGAACTGACAAAAATCCACGAGGAGTTTCTGCGCGGCACGGCAGCAGAAATCCGTCGACAAATCGTCGATAGAGGGGCCGCCAAGGGCGAGATTACGCTTGTGATTGCCCGGGCCGGCGATAAGGAGCAGGTGGACGACCCCGCCGCCGAAGTGGCCAGACTCGAAGCAGAAGGAGTGGATCGCATGGAGGCGATCAAGACCGTTGCAAGACGATCGGGTCTGCCGAAACGAGAAGTTTACCGCCTCGCTGAGGCGCGGGACAGCAATCGAGCGGGCAAATATCGTCCTTAGGACCGAACGAACCAAGTGCGAGTTTGGGCTCGTTCGGCGAAATCCGCTCCGCAATGAGCTGACGGACCATCCGCACAAATGCAAGATGAGTCCCGACGGTTTTGGCCCGAACTAATTTCATGCTCAGCTCGCGCGCGACAGCGGCCGCTTCGATATCCAGGTCGTAGAGAACTTCCAAATGATCGGAAAGGAACCCGATCGGCGCAAGAAGTACGTTTCGAACGCCTTGCTCATTCAGATGCCGCAAATGGTCCAGGATGTCGGGGCCAACCCAGGGCTGAGACGGCGGCCCGCTTCGGCTCTGATAGGCAAGGCTCCAATTCCCCGGCCCCGCCGCTTCGTTCACCAGCCGCACGGTTTCGCGCAATTGCTTTTCATAATCGCTGGCCTCTGCCATCGAGCAGGGGATGCTGTGCGCTGTCGCCACTATGCGCAGCGAGGCCCTCTCGTCTTCTGAGAATTGAGTCATAGCTTGACGGACACGGTCCGCCAGGGCTTCGATGAAACCAGGGTGGTTGTAAAACACGCGCAGCTTATCGACGCCGGGCGCGCCCGCCCCTACCTCGGCCTGGGCTGCGGCGATATTTTCTCGATATTGCCGGCAACTGGAGTACGAGCTGTACGCTGAGGTTACAAACGCCAGTGCGTACTTGACTCCTGCCTCTCGCATCGCGCGCAGCGTTTCGCTGAGAAATGGGTGCCAATTGCGATTGCCCCAGTAAATCGGCATTGGATTGCCCTCCCGGTCCAACTCGGCGCGAAGCGTGGCAATCAGTTCACGGCATTGATCGTTGAGCGGGCTCTTTCCACCGAAATGGTAGTAGTGCTCCGCAACCTCGAGCAGCCGCTCGCGAGGAACGCTCCTGCCACGGGTCACGTTTTCGAGAAACGAAAGAACATCCGCGGGCCGTTCGGGGCCGCCGAAGGAGACGATCAGGATCGCATCGTACATCTTTTTGAATCGACTCTACGGACGAGCTTCGCTGACCCGGTGCAGCTTCAGCATGTTGGTCGAGCCGAGCAAGCCTACGGGTTGGCCGGCGACAAACACGATATGATCGCCCGTCTCTACAGCTCCCGTCTCGATGAGCAACCGTTCCATGTTATGGAGCATCTCGTCTGTGGATTGCATCGCCGGCAAGATAATCGGATGCACACCATAGATCATAGAGAGCTGGCGGGCGACTGCATCGCTCGACGTAAACGCATAAATGGGAACCGGAGGCCGATACCGCGCGAGTAGACGGGCGGAGCTTCCGGAAGTTGTGCCCACGGCAAGAGCAACAACGCCAGCGGATCGGGCCGAGTGATAAGCCGCGTCCGCGATAATCTCCGGAATGGTTCGATCTTCCCTTTCTCCCGGCTCACCAAACCCCTTTTTATTGATTGACGCTTCGGCCTCGCAGCTAATTCTGGCCATCACCTTGACCGCTTCCACCGGATACTTGCCGGTTGAAGTCTCAGCCGAGAGCATCACCGCGCTTGTGCCGTCGTAAATGGCGTTCGCGACATCGCTGACCTCCGCGCGCGTCGGCGTCGAATGCTCAATCATGGATTCGAGCATCTGCGTGGCGGTAATGACGAACCTGCCGCGAGCACGCGACCTTTCGATAATGGCCTTTTGAATCGGGGGAACACGCTCGATCGCCATCTCGACTCCGAGATCGCCGCGCGCCACCATCACGCCCTCGCATTCATCCAGAATCGAATCCAAATTCTGGCATGCTTCCGGCTTCTCGATCTTCGCGATGATGGGCTGCCTGGCATCCTGATCTTCGAGCAGGTGGCGCAAGCGAAGTATGTCCCGGGCCTGGCGAACGAACGAGAGTGCGAAGAAGTCAACGCCTTGCTCCACTCCAAAGCGAGCGTCGTTGATATCCTTCTTCGACAGCGACGGCGTGCTGATTTTTACGCCGGGCAAATTGATGCCTTTACGGTCGCTTATCGGTCCGCCATTGATCACGAGGCATTTTGCCGCGATGCCGTCGGCTTCGAGTACGCGAAGCTCCACTGAACCATCCGCCAGTAAAACCGGATCGCCGGCCTTCACGTCTTGCGCAAATTCGGGAAAGGTCGTAGAAGCGATTTCGCGGGTTCCCTCTACCGGCTCGGTCGTGATCGTGAACTTCGAACCCTCCTCAAGAAAGCAGGAGCCGTTCCGGAACGTGCCGAGCCGGATCTTTGGGCCTTGCAAGTCCAGCAGGATTCCCGCATGAACGTTGCATTCGGCGGCAAGCTTACGGACGGCAGCGATCCGCCTCGCATGCTCGTCCTGGGTACCGTGCGACGCATTCAACCGGAACACGTCAACCCCCGCCTCGAACAGCTTCTGCAGAACGATATCTGAATCGGTGGAGGGTCCGAGTGTGGCAACTATTTTGGTTGCGCGCATGTATTGGCGGAGGAGAAGTGTACGCTACGATAGCGAAGACTTCAGGCGTCGGAGGACTATCAGTACATCCCTATTATGCCGCTTTACCAGGCGATCATCCTTGGCATCATCCAAGGACTCACAGAGTTTCTTCCGGTGAGCAGCACGGCTCATCTAACTGTCATCCCGAGACTTGCAGGCTGGAGTGACCCCGGTCTCGGGTTCGATATCGCGCTGCACGCTGGCACGCTGGCCGCGATCCTGATCTATTTTTTTCGCGATTGGGTTCAGGTGATCGCGAACGGTTTTGGTTTTACGTATCGCGGCGCCAGACCGGACGAAACCAGCCGAAAGCTGCTGTGGTTCTTGGTCGCCGGCACAATACCGGCGGCCGTGATCGGGGCTAAGTTTAACCACTACGCCGAAGGGGCGTGGCGGAACTTCTTCGTAATCGGCATTGCAATGGTTGTTATTGGTTTGGTCATGGGAGTTGCGGATCGCTTTGGCAAGGAGAAGAACGGCCTGGACCAGATGAACTGGTGGGATGCAATAATCATCGGCGTCGCCCAGGCACTGGCGCTCGTTCCGGGTGTGTCGCGCAGCGGGATTACGATCACAGCCGCTCGCTTCCGGCATCTTGATCGAGAGGCTTCGGCACGGTTTTCGTTTCTGCTCTCGGCGCCGGTAATCGCCGGCGCGGCGGCAAAAGACGCGCTCGATCTACGCAAGAACGGCGGTCTCCCCCACAATATGCAGCTTCCCTGGGCTCTGGGAATTCTGACCAGCGGGATCATCGGGATCCTCGTAATTGCCTTTTTTTTGAAGTACCTGCGCCGTAATAACCTGAATGCCTTTGTCTGGTACCGGGTAATTTCTGGCATAATAGTAATCGCTCTGGGTGTTTTCTTCCGCGCAGGCGGATGATATTTCTCTCTCCGTCTCGGCATACCCGGCTGAATGAAGCCGTGGGTATGCTGTTGCTCTTGCTAGGCTTAGCTGTTTCGCTGAGCTTAGTGTCGTATTCGTCGGCCGATCCGTCATGGGATACGGCCACGGGCACGCTTCGCACCCACAATTTGCTGGGCGTGTCGGGCGCTAAGTGGGCGGATTTTCTCTTTCAGATCTTCGGCCTCAGCGTTTTCCTCTTGCCCATCCATATCTGGGTGCTGGCGTGGAAATGGGTTCGCTCCTCGCCGATCGAGAGCCCCGGGTTTCGGGTGCTGGGAAGCTTCGCGCTCTGGTTTTGCCTTTCCACCGCTTGCGGCCTCATGCCGTCACGCTGGTTATTAGGGGGTGCAATCCGGCCCAGCGGCATTGTGGGAATGGTGCTTGCGGATTTTCTCCTTGCGAGATTTGATCTGGCGGGCGCGGCCATTATCACAGTAGCTGCCGGGGTCGTGGCGCTGTATTTTGCTTCGACTTTCGAAGTCTCCACGTTGATGCGCTGGCTGAACGGACCAATAGCCAAGTTCCGTTCTCTCAGGGTGAGGTGGCGTGCGGCGCGTCACGCGCGGCGCGAGCGTGCGCTCGAACAGGCCCGGGCAAGAGCTAGGGAACGTGCCACGGGCAGGAGAGCAAGACCGCAGGAGCAGGCGTTACAAGATCATCCCAATCTAGGGCGTCAAAGATCGGTATCCGAAACCGCTCCGGAAAAGTCTGCGCCGGTTGGGGCGAAGCTCGACGGCGGCCCTCCCTTCGATCCTGAACCCGACACGGAAGAACAAGCCCACGGCGATATTCCGATCCGCACGCTAGAGGATCAGCCATTAACTCGCCAATCGGAACCGCAACTCGACCAGGCCCCCGTGTTCCATGAGGTCTTCGACGACGCCCGACCCGTGGTCAAGCGCAAGCGTGGCTATCAACTGCCGCCGACCGGGCTGCTGAACGAAATACCAGACGGAAACGGTTACGACAGCCAAGAACTGAAAGAGATTGCTAGCCGCATTAAATCGAAGCTCGAAGAATTCAATGTTCGTGGGTCAGTGGTACAGATCAACCCCGGCCCGGTGGTTACCACGTTCGAGTTCAAGCCCGAAGCAGGCGTTAAGTACAGCCGCATCACCACGCTGACCGAGGATCTTTGCCTCGGTTTGCAGGCCGAATCCGTTCTTATCGAGCGATTACCCGGTAAACCGACGGTGGGAATCGAAGTTCCTAATTCGCGCCGGGAAGTGATCAGCCTGCGGGCGATTCTCGAATCCACGGAGTTCCACGATTCACCTTCCAAGATGACCATCGCGCTAGGGAAGGATATCAATGGAAGAATAAAAGTCGCATCGCTCGAAACGATGCCTCATCTGCTCATCGCTGGTTCGACGGGTTCGGGCAAGAGCGTCATGCTGAACGCCATGATCATGTCGTTCTTATATAAAGCGACCCCGGACGAGGTCCGCATGATCATGGTGGACCCCAAGCGCGTTGAACTTGGAATTTACGAAGGGATTCCGCACCTGCTCACGCCGGTAATTACGGAACCCAGGAAAGCGACCAACGCACTGCGGAACGCCGTACTCGAAATGGAACGCCGGTTGAAGTTGCTGGCATCGCACGGCGTGCGGAACATCGACCAGTACAACCGCAAAATGACGCAGTTGCGCAAGGAGCCTCGCGGACTCTTTGAGGACCCTGAAGAAGACGAGAATCTCAGGCCGTTACCGTATGTGCTGATCCTGATTGATGAGCTGGCAGATCTGATGATGCTCGAGCGGGCCAATGTCGAGGAGTGCATTACGCGGCTCGCACAGATGGCGCGCGCGGTGGGAATGCACCTGGTTTTGGCCACTCAACGCCCGAGCGTGGATGTGATCACCGGCTTGATCAAGGCCAATTTTCCATCGCGCATCAGCTTCCGCGTGGCGACGCGCGTGGATTCCCGGACCGTGCTCGACAGCATGGGCGCCGAACACCTCTTGGGCCGAGGCGATATGCTCTTCCTGCCTCCAGGATCCTCGCGATTGACCCGGGTGCACGGAGCCTTTGTCACGGAAGCGGAGACCAATCGCGTAGTGGACTTCTGGAAGGAGCAGGCCACCCCCGAGTACGACGAGACCTTTCTACTGACGCCACCCTCGGAAGAGGATGCCGACGATGCCGAAACATTCGATGGCGAGCAGGATCCCATGTACGAGGACGCAGTGCGTGTGGTGCTGGAGATGGGAAAGGCATCCACCTCCACTCTGCAACGCCGGTTACGTCTGGGTTATGGGCGCGCTGCCAGAATTCTGGATGTGATGCAGCGCGACGGGATCATCGGTCCGCCAGACGGAAGCAAGCCTCGCGAAGTGCTGAAACGTCCCGACTGGCTGCGGGAGGTCGAGTTGCGCTGATCCGCTCGGATACTCCGCCAGAATCGACGCGCAGTATGGTTTGATCTACATGCCATACTCGGATTGATTCTTTTATCTTTCTCATGACGGAGAAGCGGATTATCGTCGCGATTGACGGTCCTGCCGGCGCGGGCAAGAGCACGCTCGCGCGGCGGGTAGCTGAAAAATTAGGCTTTGTGTATGTCAACACCGGTGCCATGTACCGGGCCGTGGCCCTTTGGGCTCTTCGCACAAAGGTCGCTCTTTCAGATATGCATAAATTGGAACGACTCGCGCAGGCCGCGCAAATCGAGCTTTCGACCGGAGATGATCGGGTATTTCTTAACGGCGAGGACGTGACCGAAGCGATCCGAGCGCCCGAGGTCTCGATTGCCGCCTCGCAGGTGTCGATGGTTCCGGGTGTCAGGCGCGCTTTGCTTTCCGTTCAACGTTCGATTGCGAAAAACAACAGTGTCGTCATGGAAGGGCGCGATGTCGGCTCCGTGGTGTTTCCGCAAGCTCAAGTGAAGGTTTTCCTGGATGCGGATCCCGCCGAACGCGCACGCCGCCGGGCACTCGAAGCCAATCAAATTGGCGCAGGGGACGATATGACTTCAATTGCCGGCGAGTTGCGTGCGCGCGATACTCGTGACCAGACACGGGCCGAAGCGCCTCTGGTGCAGGCTCCCGACGCGCACCTCATTGATTCCACCGGCCTTTCACTTGATGAAGTGGAGGAGAAAGTCCTCAGTATCGTCCGGGCGCGAACCTCAAACGGTAAAGCCGCGGTCCACTAACGCCTGGTGATCGCTGGATTCGGCACCGCGGTTGCGCTTCGACCCGCCCGGTCCAGCTTCGCCCAGCGTGGTCGCAGAAAGCGCGAGTAGCAATCCCGGCAGCGCCACGGCAGAAACAGCGGGCTAACGAACCGCTCCCCTATGTTTTTCCGGTGAGATCGGGAGATTTCACCGGAACCACACCGCGGACACCGTTGCGAACTCGTGATGTTCATGATGCGGCCATCCGGCATCGTGCATTTCCTAGACTCAGCAGCACCCGGGATGTTTACGAACATCTTTCATGCTATTTACTCCGCACGCGATTCATTTTTGCTCTGCTCCTGACGTGTTACAGATCACAGACAGAACCGGATCGGGTCCTGGGGAAATTACGGGCTAGGGAGGAAGACTATACGTAATACCGAAAATGAAGTACATTAAACTGCAAGACCAAACAGTACTGAGGTAATACCGAATGGATCCAGAGGTACTTTTTGCCTCCCCAACAAAACTTCCTTTCCAGAGCTCGTACACTCTCGGCAAAAGAGTCTCTGCGATTCAGATTCTCCCGCCAGGAGAAGATGGGACACGGCGCCTGGGACTCATTACTCAACTGCCAGAGGGAGCTGAGGTGAACGTCGGTGGTCCGGGTTTCAACGACCGTACCGTGAAAGTATCATGGGAGGGCAGCTCTTATTTCGTCTTTCTCGAGGATCTCGATGCCGTTAAAAAGCGTGTTGCCTCTACCAGTGATGGGTAATAGGGCTAAAAATTCGATGCAGGGCGATTAAGGAAAATCATGATTTCCGCCGATTTGTTTCTTAGGCACCCATGCAGCCGGCGAATTTCAGGCAGACATTCTGGCAGAATGAAGACGGGCAAGACCTTGTTGAGTATTCTTTACTGCTCGCCTTTATCTCGATCTGCGCGCTTGCTCTGATCATAACCACCAGAACGAGCATAAACGGCCTCTGGGATAACATTAGTGAAGCTCTCTCGTCCAGCGTTACGGCGGCGGCTTCTTAAGCTTCCATAGCGCGAGCGAATTTGCGCATACGCGGTTAAAGGGTTTTCTTCCGCTATACTGGCATCAAGGTGTAGAGCATTATGGGCTGACCCGCGCCTGCGTGCCGGCCACCGCCTGAAAAGTCCCTCAGCAGGAGTTCCATCCCAAGACTATGTTTGATCTGTTTCGAAGCCGAGAGAAGAGTGTGCGCCTTCTTCTCGGCGCATTGCTCGTTTTAGTCGCCGCTTCGATGCTGATCTATTTGATCCCGGGCGGCCCGGGTGGACCGAACGTCTCAGGCCAGAATGTGATCGCTGCGGTCGGGGATGAAAAGATCACGACACAGGACGTCCAACGAGCCATTCAAAATATTACGCGCGGGCAGGCGAATCTCCCGAAGGGCATCCTCGCTATGTACATTCCTTCCATCATCAATCAGTTGATTGAGGGAAAGGCGATGGCTTACAAGGCGCGGGAGATGGGCCTCAGGGTCTCAGATGAAGAGCTGGGGAGCTCCATAGAAGCCGAATTTGCTCCCGAACTGGGGGGTAAGTTCGATATGCAGGTTTATCAGTCCGTTTTGGCGCAACAGGGATTGACTCCTGCCGGGTATGAGAATCAGCGTCGTGAAAATATGCTGGGCGCCCGGCTGGAAAATGTCGAGCTGCAGTCGCTGATCGTCTCCGACGCGGAAGCCAAAGCTGAATATCAGCGCAAGAATTTGAAAGTTGGCCTCCAATGTGTGGAATTCAGCGACAAGGACTTCGCCTCGAAGGTCGACAAGAATCCTGCGCTAATAAAGGCATATTTTGAGAAAAATAGATCGTTATTCCGCATTCAGGAGAAGCGAAATATCGGTCTTATCGTCGGAAGCCTGACCGATTTCATTCAATCGGCCCAAGTCTCTGATAAAGACGTCCAGCAACAGTATCAGGACAACCTTGACACCTATCGCACTCCCGAACGCGTGAAAGTCCGTCACATTCTGATCAAGACGCAAGGAAAACCTGCCTCGGAAGCCCCAGCACTGAAGGCCAAGGCGGAGGACATTCTCAAGCAACTGCAGCATGGCGGGGATTTCGCGGAGATCGCAAAGAAAGACTCCGAAGATCCGGGTTCAGCCGCTAAGGGCGGCGAACTTGGCTGGATTGTCCGCGGCCAGACCGTGCCGCAGTTTGAGAAAACTGCATTTTCGCTGAAACCCGGCGAGCTGAGTGGAGTGATTCAGACAGACTACGGCTTCCACATTTTACAGGTGGAAGACAAGCAGACGGCCCATACGCAGAGCTTTGACGAGGTCAGGCCGCAGTTGGTTCTTGAGGCCAAAAAGCAAGCCGCTGGAGATTATCTGAAGAAGGCGGTGGAGGCGGCGCGCCTGGAGATTATAAAGAACCCCGCGCAGGCGGCAAGTATCGCAGCAAAGTACAACCTGAAATTCTACAAGCTGGACGGCATGACCACGGCTACATCCATGCCGGACATCAACACGCAACCCGAGTTGATGAATGCCATCTTCGCAGCCCCCAAGGGTGGCACGACAGACATAGTCAGCATGGACGCCCAAGGCAAAGATGCCTTTGCCGTCGTCACCGGAATAACGCCGGCCCATAACGCGGAGTTCGCAGAAGTGCAGGGTGATGTTGTGCAGAAATACGTCACCGCGCAGTCGCTGAAGCTCGCCGAAGATGCCGCCAAGGCGGCGGCAGACCGCGCGCACAAGGGCGAGAGCCTCGAGGCCATTGCCAAATCTCACGGATTGACTGTCAAGGCCGCCGCTCCCTTCACGATCGATGGAGCTGCGGAGGGTTTGGGCGCGGCCACGTTGGTGAGTGCTGCGTTTAGGGAAAACGTTGGTGATGTCCTGGGTCCAATTGCCGCCCAGAATGGGCAGTTTGTTTGCCGCGTCTCCGAGAAAATCCCGGCCGATATGGCTGAGTTTGCCAAAAGCAAACAAACTACCGTACAAAGCCTGATGCAGCAGCGGCAAGGTTTGGAAGGTCCCTTGTTCCGGAACAGCGTGGTCAATGATCTGAAGCGCCGTGGAAAGATCAAGATCAACCAGGCCAATCTGTCAAAGATGATCGAGTCTTACCAGAGCTAACCGACGACGTGCTCCAGTTCATTCATTTCATCCGGAGCCTGACGGATCCCAACGCTCTTATTCACCTGTTGTCTACCGTGCTCACAGGCTGGGCTGGATACCTGGTTCTGTTCGCGGTGGTGTTTGCCGAAAGCGGACTACTGGTGGGCTTCTTCCTGCCGGGGGATTCGTTGCTCTTTACCGTGGGTGTTGTGGCGGGCGCAGGGAAACTTCAAGTGGCCAGTATGATCGCGCTCCTCACCTGCGCATCGATCCTGGGAGATGGTATCGGGTTTCTACTTGGAGGCACTCTAGGCCACTCCCTCTTCGAACGTCCCAACTCGAAAATCTTCCGTCGTGAATACCTCGAACGAACGCACGAGTTCTATCAGCGGCACGGCGGCAAGACGATTATCTACGCCAAGTTCGTTCCCATCATCCGCACGTTTGCTGCGTTTGTGGCCGGTGTCGGAGAGATGAGTTACCGGCGTTTTCTAGCCTTCAACGTTTTTGG
Organism: uncultured Acidobacteriaceae bacterium; assembly: GCA_963787585.1. Taxonomy (GTDB): domain Bacteria; phylum Acidobacteriota; class Terriglobia; order Bryobacterales; family Bryobacteraceae; genus Bog-105. The sequence continues at coordinate 36,360 of CAWBDR010000029.1, read as the reverse complement.
TGCCGTAGGTTGGGTCACCAGCATGATCACTGCCGGTTATCTTTTGGGCAACATCGCTGCCATCCGGCAGAACTTCGAAAAAGTAGTTCTGCTGATCATCGCCGTTTCCCTCTTACCAGCCGCTTTGCAGGTCCTGAAGAGCCGAAAGCCTAAACCCGAATCCAAAGCCCTAGAAGTGAACTCCGCCCGCACAGACTAAGATCTCGCCCGTTACATAATCCGAAAGCGGACAGCAGAAAAAGAATACGGCATTGGCCGCATCTTCCGGAGTTCCGATCCTGCCCAGCGGTATCATTCTGGCCGCTTGCTCTCGCACAGCCGCTTGCATTCCGACGTGGACCTGGCGCTCCCCCACTTCAATATTTGTCTCCGCATCCTCCATGGGCCTGATCAAGCGCGTGTCTATTAGCCCGAAGCCGACCGCGTTCACCGTGACATTGTAGCGGCCCCACTCTTTTGCGAGGGTTTTTGTCAGGCCGACAACGGCCGCCTTGCCGGACGCATAACCGACTTGCCCCGCGTTGCCATCCAGGCCAGATATCGAAGTGATATTCACGACCTTTCGCATGACGCGCTGATTGGCTTCGTTCTCTCTCTTAGCTGTTTCGCGAATCCAGGCCGAAGCAGCGCGAAGGATTCGAAACGGAGTAACAGCATGGATGTCGAGCATCGCTTGAAACTGCTCATCCGTTGTCTTTTGGATGACGCTGTCCCAGGTGTACCCGGCATTATTGACGATGATGTCTATCGATCCAAAATCGCGGATCACCTTGTCGACGGCTGCTTGAGGGAAATCGCTCCTGGTGAGGTCTCCAGCGAGCGTCGAAACGCGCGCGCCTGAAAGTGATTTCTCGGCCTGTTCGAGGGCGGCCGTATCGACGTCCACGAGCAACACCGAGGCTCCCGCAGTGCCTAGTTTTTGGGCAATCGCCAGACCGATTCCCCGCCCCGCGCCAGTGACGAGAGCCGACTTTCCCGTGAGAGAAATATTCATCTCAGGCCCACGTCAGAATAGCAGAGCACGCGTTTGATGAGCTAAACGGTCGCCCTTTCAGTGCCGGTAACGGCTGTCGTATTCGGTTCTGCTGGCTCCCCGTCCATTGAAGGACGATGCATTTCGAACGGAACAGCTAACGATTCGCTAAAGGGTACGGCAAACTCGATATTCCGCTCGGAAGCCGCTTCCAGAAACTTCAACAGCACCTCAGTTTGAATTCTTAAATATTGGTTGTAATCCGCCGTCAAGACATAAGCGAATAGGTCGAGATCGAAGGTTTGTTCCGTGATCTTTGAAAACCGGACGGGTACTCCCGAGGCATCGATTTGAGGATGCTCCTGCAGAATGTTCTCGACAGCGGTCATCATGTCGCGAATCTGATCCGGTGTGGTAGTGCGTCGGAGGCGCAAGGTCGGATGAAACCAGATGCGGTCGCGCTTTGAAAAGTTCTCGAGCGTCATCGTCGAGAATTGCGAATTGGGAACCGTCACCATGGTGCGATCCAACGTGCGGATTCGGGTCGAACGGAGACCGATGTCCTCCACCGTGCCGGTTTGCCCCCCGAACTGGCAGAAATCGCCCACCAGAACGGGACGGTCGGTGATGAGCGAAACGCCGCCAAACAAATTTTCGATCGTCTTCTGAGCTGCGAGCGCTAGCGCCAGGCCGCCGACCCCCAGGCCGGCCAGAATCGTGGTGGTGTTGTAACCCCAGGCCGAAAGCGTCCAGAGCGCAGCGACACAAAAGATGCAGATCTTGATGAAACGGCCGATCAGCGGAAATAGGGAGTAGCTGAGAGCGCGTTCCCGCGGATCGAGCCGAGAGATAATCCGGTCCAATACCACATCCACGATGCGCATGCTGAGCGCCGCCGCACCAAGCACAAACAACAGAATCAATACCTTGAGGATGTAATCGCGTGCCAGCGCCGAGGGTGGCACGAACGCCATGCACGCCCGGAATGCGATAACCGAAATGAGCAACCGAAGCGGCTCCGTGAACACCGCCAGCCGGTACGTATGAATCGATGTTGCATAGCGTTTCGCCACTGGAGTCAATGCCGCGATCAGGAGGCGGCTCAACAACCGCGAAAGCAGCGAAAGCGTGAGCGCAATCAGAAGCAGAGCCATCCAAACCCACACGGGCGTGCCTATAAGCTCGATGTTGACCAGGGGCGCGGGCAGCTTCCGTTCGAAACTCGATTCCTGCGTCAAATACGCCAGACCGGCAATGCGAGCAACGCTCTGCGCCGAGACAAGCCAAACTTGTGTCCCTCCCTGATTCACCCGCTGCATCTGCAGCGTTACCTGCTCACCGCGATCCGTGAAGGTCGCGAGATCGTCTATCCCGGGAGCGAGCCCATTAGCGGTGTTGCCCTCGGGCGCATCGCTTAACTGCGACACCTCGAAATGAGGATTGCGGTCAAGGAGCTCTCCGAGAGCCTTAGCAAGTTCGGGCCCCTGGGTCGCGCGCCGGTCGGGACGGGTTTGCCGAAGGTCCAGATATTGGGACGCCTGCGCAAAATTGCCGTCGTGACAGGCCTGGAGGAAGTTATAGATCGAGCTCCGCGGCGTGGTTCGTTTCAACCAGTCCGTAGTAGCCGCTGGGGCTTGCGTATTCGACTTCTCGGATGGAAGAAGACTGGAGAACGACTGCGAGCGCAGCGTCGGCGCGATCAGCGCAAGTAGTGAGACAAAGACTACCCTTTGTAGGATCCGGCAGGGAAAAAACATCGCTATCTGACCAGATTAGTGGCTTCCAGACTGGGTTGCACGCAGCCGGAGTCGCATTTCGGTTCACAACCGCTCCGCGGGAATCTCAGGATCGTCATCTCTCGCAATTGGAACAACTTACATCTTAACGATTGGCTGTCACCTCAGCTGCTCATGCTGTCGCTTGCTGTAGCCTCTCCGCAGGAGAATTCCATGTCTTCCCATGTAATCTTGCGTGACAGCCATCGTGAGCACCCGTCCGGATCGGTGTCAGTTGGCCAACCCGCTTCCGACGAACCAACTCAAATTACTGTCGTTCTGAGACGGCGCACTCCAGTCTCTGACGACTGCTGTCTGGACATGCACCTGTCGCACGCCGAATTCGCTGGACTCTATGGCGCAGAACCGGCCGACATCCGGGCACTTGAGGATTTTGCGGCGGAGCACGGATTTTCTGTCGTGAGTATCAACGTGGGCGCGCGAACCGTTGTGCTTTCAGGACCATGCGCCGGCATGGCTGCTGCCTTCGGCGCAGATGTCGAATTGAGGCGCTGGAACGGCAAAATCATGCGAACTCGCCAGGGCCATCTGCACGTTCCCGTCACGCTTGAAGGCTGCGTTGTTGCCGTGCTCGGTTTCGACCAGCGGCCTACGGCCAGCACGGATCGCAGTTTCCGTCCGCGTGCAACGCAGCCCGTGTACTTTACGCCTCCGCAAGTCGCGAAATTGTACGATTTCCCAATGAACAATGGCGCCGACCAGACAATCGCGATGGTTGAACTCGGAGGCGGGTATAACAATTCCGATCTTCACAGCTACTGGTCCGCTCTTGGCATAAAAAACGTCTCAGTCACCTGTATCTCCGTCGGCGGAGCGCAGAATAGCCCGACTGGGGATCCGAATAGCGCGGATGGCGAGGTTGCTCTTGACATTGAAGTAGCCGGTGGAATAGCAACCGGGGCGCGAATCGCGGTTTACTTTGCTCCGAACACGGATCAGGGTTTCCTCGATGCGATAAATGCGGCAATCCACGATTCGGTGCGAAAGCCTTCCGTCATCTCGATTAGCTGGGGCGCGCCAGAGGACGATTGGACGCCACAGGCGATGAACGCCTTTAACGCTGCATTCCACGATGCCGCGCTGTTGGGCATCTCGGTCTGCATCGCAGCCGGAGACAATGGATCCTCAGACGGCGATACAGACGGAAGAACTCATGTGGACTTCCCTGCTTCGAGCCCGTGGGTGCTAGCTTGCGGTGGCACTAAGCTGGTCGGCACGAACGGCTCGATTCATTCCGAAACTGTGTGGAACGACGGAGCAAATGGCGGCGCAACCGGAGGCGGCGTCAGCTCTCGATTCTCTAAGCCGGCGTATCAAAGCAAGATCCATGTCCCTAAGCCGTGGGGCACCGTCAATCCTACCGGCCGCGGCGTACCGGACGTGGCTGGAGTTGCCGATCCGAACACCGGCTTTGCCGTGATCGTCGGCGGCCAGGAGGGAGTCGTGGGCGGCACGAGCGCTGTAGCCCCACTCTGGGCGGCCCTGATCGCACTCCTCAATCAGGAGTTGGGGCAGAATGTGGGCTGGATCCATCCCAAGCTCTACAAAACGCCCGCTCCGCACAACGCATTGCGGGACATCACATCGGGCAGCAACGGCGCTTACCGGGCCGGCATCGGCTGGGATCCCTGTACCGGTCTGGGCTCACCGAACGGACAGGCGATGCTGAAGCTTCTCAAGAGCTAAAGGAATGTTTGATTGGCGTGGGACCCTGCCTCGCGTCTCACGCCGATGCTAACCAATTACTTCAATCGGCTTTCTTCCTCGCTCCTTCGTCCGGCCTACAATATAGGCCTCAGACCTGCGTTCCAGCAGCTTCTGCGCTTCTCTTTCTGAAAGAGAAATGAGCAACCCGCCGGAAGTCTGCGGGTCGTACAGCAAGGCCTCAATCTCCGGAGGAATGCCGTCAGGCATCGCCACGCAATTCTCCACAAACTCGCGATTGTTGTTGAGGCCGCCCGAGTGAGCGCCCGCTTGCGAATACTCGATCGCTCCCGGAAGGAATCGAATCGCACTGGCACGGATTTCAAGCGTCACATTGCTCGCGAGCGCCATTTCCCGCGCGTGCCCGAGCAGGCCAAAGCCCGTCACATCCGTGCAGGCGTGAACGTCACATGAGAGCATCGCTTCGCACATCGATCGATTCAACGCCAGCATCTGGCGGACGGAAGCGTCGACGTGCTCCTTTTTCGATGTGCCCTTCTTAAGCGCCGTCGAAATCACGCCCGTGCCGATTTTTTTCGTGAACACGAGCACGTCACCGGGCCGCGCGCCGGCATTCGTAAGAATCCGCTGCGGATCGATCAGCCCGGTTACCGCGTATCCGAACTTCACTTCCTCCTCGCTGATGCCGTGCCCACCGAGGATCACGCAATCCGCTTCGCGAATCTTTTCCGCTCCGCCTTTGAGAATGGCTTCCAGGTCTTGAATATCGCCGTTGGCGGGAAAGACCACCAAAGAAAGAGCGGTTACGGGCCGGCCGCCCATGGCATAAATATCGCTGAGCGCGTTCGCCGCCGTGATCCCGCCAAATGTATAGGGGTCATCGACAATCGGCGTGAAAAAATCGACCGTTTGAACCATCGCCAAAGGCGTTCCGCTCGCCTGCGTCAGATCGTAGACACCCGCATCGTCCGCTGTCTCGTAACCGACCAGCACATTCTCGTTCGTCACTTGCGGTACGGCCTTCAACGCGCGATCTAAAATCTTGGGGCTCAATTTTGAGGCGCAGCCGCCCGCCTTCACATTCGCTGTCAGCTTGGCTGGCATTTACTCCTCAGTGTAGAGAAGCAGTTGCTCGGCCGGCAGGGCGCGCGCGCCGAATTCCCATTCGCGCCAGGCATCCAGCAGAGGAAAGTAGAGACCTAGCCGGAACGGGCCTTTGAAAAGGCGCGACAATAACACGGCGTAGTTCTCCAGTTGCATTCTGTAACGGCGCTGCTCTTCCCTGAGAAATGCTTCGAGCTTCCCGCCCAAGTGCTCGCTGGTCTTGTAATCGATGATCCAGACGCAACCGCTCTCATCGCGAAACACCCGATCCACCGTTCCGCTGATGAGCTGGTCTTGGATAAGCCCCGTTACCGGCCACTCGGAATGCGCATCGGAGTGAGGCGCGAGAATCCACTTTCCCCGTTTGCTCCCAAGCGTGTTTTTTAGGGCGCGAAAAACCTGGGCCAACGCCTTGACCTCTTCCGATCGAGGAACTCCCAGGCGCAACAGCTCCGATTGCACAAGCGGCAGAAGCTTTTCCAAACGCGACTCGCTCCATGCCGCCGGACCCTCCCGCGCCACCCGCTTGAGCAGATCGTGTACCACGGTTCCCACATGACGGCTGGTATCGCCGACCCATTCGTAGGTCGTCTTGCGCGAAGAGGCAACGGTTCGCTGATATTCAGGCTGCCAGACAACCGAACGCTCCAATACCGGTAATCGCCAGCTCTCAGGCAGCCGCCGCAGAATTGTCCCGTGCCTCTCGACCCCATTTGTCGACCCGGTCTTCGGCAACATTCTTCGCGCCGCTGCCTCGAATTCGTCTTGAACGGAGTTCCAGATCAGACCGAGGAAGGATCGTGCGTTGACTTTCTTGAACCCTCCCCCGCGCAGTTTCCGGTCGACATTTCCGAACAGGTACAGTTCGTCAATGGCCCTAGTGCAACCGACATAGAACAACCGCTTCAGTTCCTGAAGCTGCTTATCGTCGTTCGCTCGCGCGACTTCGGAATAGTTCGCGTCTTCGGCCCCTTTTTTGGGTCTGGCGTAAACCGTAAATTCAGTCGACCCATCGCTATCGGCAGTCTCAGCGCCCACTAGCAGATCGCGATCATATCCGCCACCAGTGCCGGCCAACTGCGGAAGAATCACGGTCCGGAACTCGAGGCCTTTGGCCCTGTGAATCGTCATTACCTGGACGTAGTTTTCGCCCGTTGCCGGTTTCGCATAGAGCCATTCCAGCCGGCGGCTGAGTGATGCAAAATCGCGAAGAAACGCACCCTCTTCCAATTCGGCGAGAAGCGCAAAAAAGGTTCTCGCATCCTCCGCCTGGTGATCCTGGTTCAGCACTGCCGGGCCGCCGAGCGAAATCCACGTCTGCTCGACCAGTTCACTTAGATTCGTCCGCCCATAGCGCGCGACCGCTTCCGCTGCGATCTCCTGGAAGCGAACCGCCCGTTTCCGCGCGCTGGGCGGGAGCTGAGAGATTTTTCCGGGATCGGAAAGAAGGTCCAGAATCGGGGTATCAGGCTCGCTCTCGGTGAGCGCGGCAAGGTCGGACAATGTCAGCCCGCACCACGGGGCGCGCAGACAGGCGAGCCACGCCGTGCGATTTCCAATATGGGAGATCGCGCGCGTGAGTGACAGCAAATCGATAACGTGCTGTTCGGCTTCCAGTTCATCGATCTCCACGGCTTCATAAGGGATGGTCGCCGCCCGCAGCGAAGGCAGAATTTTCGCCAGATGAGACCGGTTGCGCACCAGGATGGCAACACTCCCCTTCGCCCGAGCTTTCTCAACAATCGGCACGAGCCTATCGGCTTCCTCTTCGCAGGCGGTGTCATCTACTAGCGTGATCAGGCCAGGCGATGGATTCCCTGCTGCCCGCGCTGCGCTGGACCGGCAAAATTTGATCGAGCCGGCGCCTTCGTCGGTCATGATCGGCTCGAACATCTTCTGCACCCAGGAAAGAATGTCGGGCGTGGAGCGAAAATTGGTTTGCAGCGCGATCCGCTCGAGGTGGACGGAACCGAGGCTCCCACGTTTCAAGGTGTCGAGGAACAGTTGTACTTCAGCGCCGCGGAAACGATAAATGCTTTGCAGCGGATCGCCAACCAGAAATACCGTGCGGCCATCGCCATGGGACCACTGGCCGATCAGCCTGTCAATGAAATCGTACTGATGGTACGAGGTGTCCTGAAATTCATCGACCAGCAGGTGCTCAATACGGTAATCCAGCGAGTAGAGAAGATCGCTCGGATGCTCAGGTGTCCCAAGCGCTTTGATGGCGGCCCGCGTGAGCTCGATAAAATCGATCGCGCCCACTTCCCGGAAAACGTCCTGGAGGGATTGGTTTGCACGATCCAGCAGCGTACAGAAATCGGCGACGAGCGGCTCCCCTTGTGTATCGGCAAAATGGAACCACTGGTCGCGCCGCTCCACCATGCTTGCAATCTGACGCTCCGCCAAAGCCAGACTGCTGTCGAAATGCAGACTGATGCGCGTCAAAAGCTGCCGGTCGTCTTCTCCTCCGTTCACAAGCGAACGCAGCGCGCGCCGGGCGGCTTCCCCGTAAAGTTCGCGCGCATCCTCAATGATTTGGCCGCCGCCGCCGAAACCGGAACTCACAGGCGATTGCCGCGTCAGCGTTGTGCAGAGCGAATCGATCGTTTGAATCTGTAAGCGGGAGGGATCGGCGGCAAGGTTCCAGCCTTTTTCCCTATCCTGGGCCAGAGCGGCCATTGCGAGCTTACGGGTGCGCTGTTGATACGCGTCCGTAACCGGCAAGTCCTCGGCCGCTTCCAGCAACGCGCGCTGTACCCGTTCCCGCATTTCTCCGGCTGCTTTGCGAGTGAAGGTCATCGCCACGATCGATTCCGGCCGCTCTACGATGCTGAGGAGCCGCAGATGCCGCTGGATGAGCAACCCGGTTTTCCCGGAACCGGCCGGCGCCTGAACAATGAAAGACTGCGATGGATCGAGTGCCCGTTCGCGCTCCAGCAGGTCGGAAATCAATCCGCTTCCCCTTCTTGCGCGCGGATTTCACCCACACGGCAGATGGAGCTCACCTGGCAATACTTGCAAGCGCCCGATTGCGGATCAACCGCGGCGTATCCTCGGATGAAATCGTTCGAGAGACGCAGCACTTCGGTCTCGTTGTTTTTAAGAAAGCTATTCCAATTCTTGACGACATCCACTGTTTTGTCTTCAAAGTGCCGCTCTCGGGTGAATCCAACTGGACGCGTACTGCCGGGCCGCAGTTCGGCGAATAGCAAGCCGTCAACGCTTTCCCCAACGGCAGCCGCGTAGATCAACAGTTGCGGTTCAGCCGGATTAGGACAGGTCAGCCTGTTTCGCGACATCGATGAACTTTTGTAATCAATCAGCAGAACATTTCCATTCGCCAGCCGGTCAATGCGATCGACTCGCAACGCAAGCCGCAGGCCGGGAATGGAAAACTCGCGTTCCTCTTCCAGAATTTCCACTGCAAACGGCTGTTTTCTGCGGCGCTCCACTTGCAGCCATTCCAGCATCAGTTTCTTGAGCCGCTCCCGCTCAGCCGCTGAGATCAACTGGTGAAAGGAATCGTGGCTGAAACCAGTAACCGCGGAACTCACACCCGCTTCTACGATTTGCTCGAGCGCATCCGGTGAGGTTTCAAAGAGCCGGTCGGAGTTTCCGATCTCGCGCCAGACGAATTGAAGAGCTTTGTGCAGGAATCCGCCCCTCTCGCGCGGATCCAAGCCGAAACAGGGATCTTCGGGCGATATTGCATGCAGCCGGTACTCTGCAAACGCGCGAAACGGGCAGAGCGATTGCGACTTGAGGAGCTGGGTGCCGCCGCGGGCGGGCTCGGCCGAAAAGAAAGGCGGCCCCTGCTCATCCTCCAGGCTCTCCAGGCGCGCCTTCACAAATGATTGCCACGGTGTTTTTCCTGGCCAGACCGCGGGTGCAACTGCCTCTGAATCGACGAAGCGCTTCACAAGCGAAGACAGTTGCCCGGAATAGGTCGCCAGCACGGATGGCGCACTTTCAAAAAGAGCATGGGTCGCATACTCAGCTTGCTGTCGGGAGGTGTTCAGATCACTACCCGGAACTCCGCAGGCACGCTGTAGCCTCAGAGGAATTAGAGGAGAGAGACGATTCGGAGGCGGCCAGGTCTGATCCGATAAACCTATTGCCAGCGTCGCATCGAATCGCAGACCCGGAGCCGCGCTCGCGTCCAGAATGTGAACCGGTGCGGCCAGTTCCGGTGTGCGGACGTCATTTGCCAGTCCGCGCCGAAGCTGAAGCAGCGCAGCATCGAGTGGAACGGACTCCGACACGAGTTCGAGCGAGGCGAGCACCGAAAGATTGTCGTCCCATGCGTCGAGGAGCTCCTGTTCCTCCGCGTTCAGCTCTGCGGTTTCTCCGGGCCAGCCAATCGCTTCGAGGAGGTCGCCAAAAAAGCGCGCCCACTCGATGAAAGTGCGGTTTGCCCCTGGCTTTGCCAACACTCGTTCGACGCGCGGCCACACGGATCCCAGTTTGGGGCAGTCTGCCGAAGCGTATTTGAGATCTTGGAAAGTTATTTCGGTCCGGCGTGTTCTACAGAGCTTTAAGTCCGCACTGGCGCGCGCACTCCGTTCCGCTTCGGCGCCTTTCACAAACGGGCAGCGCAGAATAAGGCTCGCGTCCTGAATTCTTAGAGTTGGGCGCGCAAGCCTCAGCAGCAGCAAAGCCGACGCAATCAGCGGATATTCAAACAGCGCGGGAGCTGAATGCACCTGAAACGCTTCCCGCCCGGTCTCGTGCGAACCGGTCATGGAAGCGCGCGGGTAAAAGACCTGCCGGAAGCTGTATTCGATGGCGCGCCGATGAGCTGCCAGGTCGGGAACGAAAATCGCGATTGATTGCGATTCACGTTGTTCAAACGCTCTCCGGGCCCAGCGAACCGCATAATCGACTTCGGAATCAAAATCTGCAAAATTTTGGACGCCGGCCTGTGCCGCTTGCCCGGTTTCGACCGGCATCAGCACTCCCGAGCTCTCTAGAGCAGCCAATAACTGCTTCATGGCCGGGGAAACAGCTTGAAAGGCCATGAAACCAGTTCGCTCGCGAGCGCAATATCCATCTGCGATCCACCCGGGAAGGCGAGCCCAAAGGTCGGCGCGAGTTATCCAGCCTCGCTCGGAACATCGTCGCTGAAAAATGGCGTGCCAGCGCTGAAACTGGCGTCCGTCTTCGTGATCGCTCCACTCGTCCCCTTCTATGGGAACTCGCCATTCGCGAACTATGTTAGCCGCGAGGCGGGCGAGTGAAGCGGTCGCACTGATATCGAAAAGCTCTGGATGATGCTCCTCGATGATTTGCCTCCAGACGAGATGCTCCTGCGAGGGCGAGAGCAAAATCGGGACATCGGGGCCGCTAAAGCGCGCTTCCTGCCAGCGTGCCGCGAGCCATGCGCCCATTGTCTGAATGGCAGGACGTTCCCAGCTCTCTCGTCCTTGCCGAACCTGTTCGAGCGAGAACTGATAACCCGCAACGCGGGCCGGAAGCGGCGTGGGTGTAACAATGGCCGCCCCCTTCTCCAGCCAGGAGAGGAGCTTGGCGCAGGCGAGACGCATGTATGGAAGCTGTCACTACCATTTTCCATGCACGCGACAATCAAGGGAATGGCTGAATCGAAAATCACACCGCGAGCGCAGGATTTCGCGGCCTGGTACCAGGATGTCGTCATGCAGGGCGACATGGCGGAGCCGGCGGAAATTGTCAAGGGCTGCATGGTAATCAAAGCGAACGGCTACGCGGTTTGGGAAGCTCTGCAGCGCGAATTGGACACCCGTTTTAAGGCAACCGGACATCAGAACGTCTACTTTCCTCTCCTGATTCCGCAAAGTTTCATAACAAAGGAAGCGGAACACGTAGAGGGTTTCTCTCCGGAATTGGCCGTCGTAACAATCGCCGGCGGCAAGGAGCTGGAAGAACCGTACGTGATTCGTCCAACTTCGGAGACAATCATCGGGCACTTCTTCTCGCGCTGGATTCAAAGCTGGCGCGATCTGCCGCTACTGCTGAACCAGTGGGCGAACATAATCCGCTGGGAGCTTCGCACGCGCATGTTCCTGAGGACGACAGAGTTCCTTTGGCAGGAGGGGCACACCGCACACGCCTCGCATGAAGAAGCGCTCGAAGAGGTTCTCCGCATTCTCGACATCTATGCCGAAGTGGCGGAGGATGTCATGGCCATGCCGGTAATCAAGGGGGCAAAGACGCTGTCCGAGAAGTTCGCCGGCGCCCTGCGCAGTTATGCGATCGAAGCCATGATGCAGAACGGTCTGGCGCTGCAGGCTGGCACCAGCCACGACCTCGGCCAGAATTTCGGTCGTGCCTTCGAGGTGCAATTCCAATCCAAGGAAGGGAAGCTCGATTACGTCTGGCAAACAAGCTGGGGCGTCAGCACGCGGCTCATCGGCGGGCTGATCATGACCCATTCCGACGATAAGGGGCTCGTTCTGCCGCCAAAGCTAGCTCCCATGAAAGGTATTCTGGTCCCCATCTATCGCAAAGACGAGGAGCGCTCGGCCGTGATGGAAACGGCGCGCAAGCTCGCACTGGACCTGCCCATCAAAATCGACGACCGGGAAGGCCAGACGCCGGGTTCAAAATTTTTCTATTGGGAGCGAAGGGGCATGCCGCTGGTTCTGGAGCTTGGGCCGCGCGATGTCGCTGCCGGGAACGTCGTGCTGAAGAGGCGCGATACGGGAACGAAACACACCATTCCTCTGGCTGAGGCGGCCCGCGAGTTCGAGAAGATGCTCGACCAGATCCAGCGCGATCTGTATTCCGCCGCGAAGAAGCGCTTGCACGAGAACTCTGTGCAGGCCAACTCGCTCGCCGAAGTTGAGGAGATTCTGCGCGACGTTACCGCGGAACGCGGCGGCGGCAAATTCGTCTTCACTCACCTCAAGGATGATCCCGCATGTGACGCCAAGCTCAAAGAGTTCAAGGCCACTGTGCGGTGCATTCCTCTAGCCGACGAACAGGACGGAGCGGGAAATTGCATCGTAACCGGCGAGCGCGTTCCGAAGCGCGTGGTGATCGCCAAAGCGTATTAGCATTTTTGTCGGGCAGTTGTCCGGCGCGTCAATCGCTCATCAGGAAAATACAGGGGTGATCTTCCGTCTCGCCTTTCGCGTGCCAGTACCGTTGCAGAATCGAGTACACCAACATGCCGGTTTCGCCCTCCCCGAGCAGCAAAAATCGAAAAGACTGACGCATTGGATTCTCCAACGTCAAGCGCATGAATATGGCCGCCGGATGAATGAGCTCGGTCAGGTAGGCGATCGCATTAGCCCGCGCAACCGCCTGTGAGGCCTCGATCAGGTAATCGCCATCCTCGTTTCGTACCTTGACTTCAATCGGTGACAGAAACTCGCTCCGATTATCCAGCAGAGCGACTCGAACAAACGCAACGGGCCCCTGGAACTGATAGAGCTTCCTGATCCGCTGTGTCGAACTCGCCCGGAGACGCGCGTCGAGGCTGTCCACCGGAACCAGATTCACTCTCGTCTTTTTAAAATCGCCCCACAGGCGTTCCGATTCCGCATCAGCGAAAATGTGACCCTCTACACGCAATTCCGTTGAGCGGACGTAGCGGCTGATACCGCTGACGATCAGGATGAACAGAATAAAGAAGCTCGCAATAATGATGCCGTCGCGCCGCTCCATGATGTTCACGATGGTGGTGTATACGAATACAAGCACCACGGCCCAGCAATACAGGCCGACGACATAGGCGCGCTCTTTCCAGAGCCAAATGGAAGCCGCGAAGGCAGCGGAGGTAATCAGAACCAGGACTCCGGTTGCGTACGCGCCTCCCTGCGCCTCCACGCTTGCCCGAAATATCAGTGTCAAGGCCACATCAAAGGCGAAAAGCAGCAGAACCAGCGGCCTAGTGTTCGCTACCCATTGCGGCGCAAGTCCAACCCGGGGCAAATAGCGCGGAATCAGATGCAGTAGACCGGCCATCGCCGAGGCGCCGGCGAACCACAGAATCAGGATCGTCGAGAAATCATAGATGGATCCAAACGCGTTGCCCAGATAGCGGTGGGCGATAAAGGCAATCGCGCGACCGCTCGCTGGCCCGCCTTCCCGGTACTCGGCCGGGCTGATTAGCAGGGTCGACACAAAGCTGGACAACATCAGCAGCACGCTCATGATCACGGCTGCGGTAATGAGCAGTTTCCGAGTGTTGCGAATGCGGCCTCGCGGGGGGTCCGCTCGCCCATCCTCCGGCTCGCCCTCAATCAACGGCATCACCGACACGCCTGTTTCAAATCCGCTCAAGCCGAGCGCCAGTTGCGGAAAGAGAACCACGGCTGCTACCGCTATATGCGTCCAATCTCCGTGTACGCGCAGCGCCTCGGTCCAACGTGGAAAAGCGATCGGGTGAGCCGCAATCACAAACATCGCCCGGAGAAGAACCACGACATTTAACAGCAAGTACGGCACGCAAACAGCAGTTGCCAGGCGAATAGCCTCCCGGAAGCCTTTCAGAAAGACCACCGCGAGTAGCGCAAGCAGCAACAGCGTGATCCCGACCCGCGCCTCGCCTAAGTACGGGTGAAGGTAGGGATTTTCTGTGGCGTGTGTGGCCGCATCCGCAGCGGACAACGTCATCGTAATGACGAAGTCTGTTGCCGCGAAGCCGAGCAGCACCAACACTAACAGCCGCCCCCACCATCCTGGCAGCAAGCTCTCGAGCAGGGCAATCGATCCCTGCCCCACATAGGAGCGGCCCGCTACCTGGCTATAGACCGGCAATGCCCCCAGTAAAGTGACGAGCACCAGCACCCCGGTAGCAATGGGAGAAAGAACGCCCGCCGCTAGCAGCGCAATGCCGGGCTGGTAACCGAGCGTGGAAAAGTAATCAACACCGGTCAACCATATGACCAAGTACCAGGGATGACTCGCGCCAGGGCCACCGTGCGACGTCTGGGAGCTCTCTCCTGCTCGCATCCACCTGCGCCAAGGCGAGATGGGCCGGGCTACTTCGTCATTCGATGAAAGGGTTGGCGCTGACAATTCTTATAACGTAGAACTCAAAATGTCTGCGCCTTGGCGGTCATGCTTCTCCTGATCGGAGAGGCAGTACGGGGTCCAAGGAATCGCACTGAGACGGGCAGGTTCAATTTCGCGGCCGCAGTCGATACAACGGCCATAGCTCCCGTCCTCTATTCGCTTCAGCGCATCCTGCACTTGCCTCAGCGTTATGGATAACCTCGTGCTCTCTTCGAGTGCGGTCGCCTTACCCTCTGAGGACGTAACCTCGTCGATGGGATCTTCCACTTCAGCCGAATTGCTCTCTCGGGCCTCATCCTCGAGGCGCGCGATCTGCTCGGTAACGTCCTGCTCCCGCAAGATCAGACGCCGTTTGAAATCTTGAACATCCATGCGTAACCGCGTTCTGTACAGGTAAGGCGCTTCTGCTTTATGGCTGACTGCCGGGCCTGGTTAAAGGTTTCGGACTCTCTGCCGATCTGTCGTATAGCGATGAGGCGAGAAGTTCAGTCCAAGAGAGCGAGCGAACGCGGATCGACCTTTGTTGAATTCGCTCTGCTCTTCCCCATGCTCTTCTTCCTTGTAATCGGCACGTTCGACGTCGGTTATCTCATCAATGCCTTGATTAGCGTCGAGAATGCGGCGCGAATCGCAGCCCTGGATACATCTGCTTCTTCGGGAACTGCCGGAATTTCTTCCATAGCCTGCGCCGATGTCTTAAAGGAGCTGGCAGAGTTACCGAATCATGGCCAGCTACCCTCCTCTTGTAACGCGAGCCCGTTGAAAGTCACGGCAACGGCAATTGCGGCTGGACCGGATGGAAAGCCGGCTTCCCAGGTAACGGTCACGTATCAAACCATCCAACTGATTCCCGTTCCCGGAGTTCCCGGTAGCCTGAGCATCACGCGCGTTGTGGAAATGTCGGATCGGAGCTGACGAATATGAGAGTGCGCAAGGGTGAAAAGGGCAGCGCAATGATCGAGTTCGCGATCGGCGGGCTTGGCGTTATCTTCGCGCTGGTATCTGCCATCGGGATGTCGCTCTCGATGTGGACGTACAACACGCTGAAGTTTGCGGTTTCCGAAGGAGCTCGTTATGCGGCCGTCCATGGTCAGGGATGTTCCTTGCCCAGCAACAGTTGCGGAATCACTGTTGCGAACGTTGCGAACCAGATCGCTTCCTCAGGGGTGGGTCTGGACCCCGGCCGGATGAACGTGACGCTTACCTCTTCCTCCGGCAGTATCACCTGCAATCCCTTAAATAGTTGCTATTCGCAGACCACCACTGCGTTTCCGCCGAGCGGCGCCAGCACCGAGGGCTCGTCTCAGATCACGATCAGCGGCACATATCCCGCGCAGAGCGGGCTGATGGTTCTGTTTCTGCCTTACACAGGTTCGCGGACTATCAAGGCCGGAAACCTCATGGCCTCGAGCCAACAAACAATTCTTTTTTAGGCGAGGCAATTTATGGAGAAGTCTAAGCGAAATCAGCGTGGCGTCATATCCATTCTCGTGATGCTGATGTTAGTCCCCACCTTTGCCCTAACGGGTCTCGTGGCGGATGTCGGCTGGTATTACTACACCAGAGGCGCCGCCCGCGCTGCGGCGGAAGCAGGTGCGCTGGCAGCGATACGCTCTGCCATGGTCATTGTCAATGGCGGCGGATCCTACTCCTGCACCTCACTCGGGTGCCAGGGATCCACGGGGTGCCCGGAAACCGCCACCAATCTCCAGGCCGCCTGCCAATACGCGACGGCAAACGGCTTCTCCAATTCGGGTAAGCAGACGGTTACTGTCGAAGCCAACGTAGGCAACCCAAGTACGTATGCCCCTGGCGTACAAGCCCTGTATTACGCCTCCGTCAGCATCGTGCAACAAAATCCGCTGACTTTCCTGGCCGTGTTGGGCGGAACCAGCGTCAATGTCGGCGTTCGGGCGACAGCCGCGATCGTAGATACAGTGCCGAATTTCTGTGTGGCAGCCCTTAATCCAACGCAAAGCGGGATCGTAACCGCTGTGGGAACACCCGACGTAGTGCTCAACAATTGCAGCATGGGGGTGGACTCAAACTCAAACACTGCGCTCATTACCAACGGGAACGCCTGTATTACAGCGCAGTCCATTCAGGTCGTTGGCGGGTCTTCGGTTACAAACTGCACAACCCCACCCAGTAGCGTGCAGCCGTTTGGCGATCCCCTCTACGGTCTGGCTGCTCCTTCTGTGCCCCCGAATTGCAACCACCCCGCTCCGCAAACCGTTAACGGCGTATTGACCTATTACCCGGGCAACTATTGCAGCGCCATAAGCGGGTCAGCTAACTTCAGTCCCGGAGTCTATAACCTGCTTGGCGGCGGCATGACCTGCAACGGAAACTGCACCATGACTGGAACTGATGTCACCTTTTACAACACCTGCTCTAGCTCGCCGTGCAATGGCTCGACCGCCGGCACCATCAAACTCAACGGAAACGGCTCTGTGACTCTCTCGGCTCCCACCAGCGGCACTCTAGCGGGAATTCTCTTCTTCGAAGACCGGACCGCCGCCGCTGGATCAGACACAATCAATGGGACCAATAATTACGCCCTGAACGGTACTCTGTACTTTCCAGAGAGTACTGTTAAGTTTTCGGGAAACTCAGCGCCGAGTACCAACACCAACACGGTGCTAATCGCCAATGCCGTTGACTTTAATGGAACTTCACAGAGCTACTTTCAGATGACAAGCGGCAGCAACGCGATCCCGACGCAGCCGACTCCGCTTCTTGTTCAGTGAGGCCTCTGGCCTATAAGTGAAGCAGGTCCACCTTCAGAGCGTAATAGTTCGGATCTGATGTCTGTGCCTGTAGGGTGAAAGCCCGCGGGTCTGCCTGGATCAAGGATTGAAGTTGCTTTTCAAAAGGGCTGGCTTCCGAATACTGCTTCATGGGCGTGATCACGAGATATTCAACCTGATGCACTTTCAAGTGATGGCGCAGGGCATCGGGACCGCCCAGGGGCTGCTTGGCAGGATCACGGTCGTAAAACAGTTCAAACTGGTCCGCGCTAAACAGGCGGATGGATTTCCGCTGTGTCAAAAGATAAAAAGCGGGATCACAATTCGCGGCAACGATCGCACTGCCGGGCGTGTTGCTTCGTATCCAATCGGCCAATTGTAGAGTCTTGCTCCAGTCGTCGGGTTCGCGCTCGGAGTACGCGGGCGTTTTGCTTTCGAGGGTCAGGCGTGTGAGACGGCTTAGGCCCACGGCATTCGTGACGATATAGAGCAGGCCGGCCCCCGCCACCCCCGTCCAAAGGACGATTGACATCCAACGCGGCCGGACTTTCAGCAGAATCTTCTCGATTGCTGTAAACAGAAACAGGAATGCGAACGGAAGAATCGCCGTGGGATAGCGGGGCGAGGGCGAAGCCCAGCAGAGGAGCATAACGCAGTAAACGACCGTCCAGATAACGGGAAGGCCCCAGCGTCCGAAACGGATCAGCCCGGCCACGGCCACCATGCCCGCGAACACATTTACAAGCGCGCGAACGGGTGTTGCGGGTGCGCCAGCCACCGGACACAAGGCTCCTAATAAAACGGGCACATTCAAGCTCACCACGCGCAACGCCTCTAAGAGTGAATAATGGAATGCCTGCCCGCCGGCGTAGCTCAGTTTCGTGTAGTAGCTGTCTACGCGATCCGGACTCGCCGCATGCGTCGATTGCCAAATCACCCATGGCGCAACCACCGCGCACGAGATTCCTATGAAAAGAGCCGCGCGCCGAAAGCGCCGCTTCGTCACCAGGAACAGGCAGGCCGAAAGGATCAGTGCTGCGCCCACCGAACGGAGTAGAAATGCGCAACCTGCAAGGGCCGCAGCCATCGCAATCTTGCGATCGTTTTCGGCCCCGTCCTTCAGCATCAGAATCGCGCAGACCGAAAGTAGTGCAAACAAGGTGTCGGGCAGCACACTGGTGCTCAGGAAAATCGTCCAGGGCCCGGCAAGCGTGAACAGAACACTCCAAAGGGAAACTGTGGTACTTGCGTTTTCGCGGCGAATCGCTCGGAACGCCGCGCCCACCCACAGGAAAGCCGATACCATCGAGAGCGACTTGAAAGCGAGCACGTTTTGCGGGAAAGCGGGAAACAGTTTCCAAACCAGGCTCAACAGCGCCGGATAGAGGATCGGATATTTTGTCTGGAAGAGATGGCTGGGAAGGCTGATGGTCCGGTACCCTGATCCGGAGACGAGCGAAAGGGCATTTACGATGTATACGCCGTCATCATGAAAGTACCCGAACGCCGGCTGGAGTAGATAGCAGACGTACACGGGTACCAGCGCCACCGCAAATACCAGCGGCAGCCAGCGCCATATGACAGTAAACGGCCAGCGCACCTACAATACTGTGGTGCGGCTTGCCTGTTTGGCGCGAAGAAATCTTAAATGGTGGCCGAGCGATACCGGGCGCCCTCTTCCCCTTTTATGTCTGAAAGCCGTTCCGAACGGTGCAGGAAGTAGTAAACGCAAAGGAGAGTCAGCATAAAGCAGGCGAGCACAACCATAATCAAAGCAAAGCGTATGAGCCCTAGTACCGGCGCGGCTGCCAGCCGTTCCTCCTGGCTGACCAGGACGATCCAACCCAGATTCGGAAAGCGCTGCTTGAGGCTCGTCGGGGCAAACCCGATGACCCAGGGCCCGTCCGGCAGGCCTGCTCTCACCCAACCTGATTGACCAGCATGCGCGCCAAGTAGCGCGTCATGAACAGGATCAAACCGGCGCGACTTCACGTTGGAAAACACATCGACATTTCGGGAGCTGATCACGGTTCCGTCGTCATTCACCAGTTCCAGCGTGGCCCCGTTCCCTACTTGCGTGTCCCGAAAACGGGTCAGGACGTCTGAGATGCTGACGGCCGCTCTAACCACGCCTACCGTCGCGCCCGAACTGGGGTCACGAACCGGTTCGTCCACGTTGACGTAATAGGATTTCGTGAATTCGTCATCGATGACGTTGCTGATTTGCGTCGCCCCCTGTCCGTTGTTGTAAGCCGCTTGCCAGGCGGCATCCTGTGCGTAGGAGGGTCTGACCCCTGGTTGTGATGCCGCAACCACCTGGCCGTTTGAATTCGTTACCACGATCGATAGGTATTGCGGTTCGGTAGCGCGCCTCTGCTTGAGAAACTGCGAAGCGTTGTTATTGAGCACGCCGGACGGAAGTCCAGCCGCTTCCGAGTTTTCAGCGTTGTGCCCCGCTGAAGAGCCGCCTCCGGAAACTGCATGCAAAATCGTCGGGTCACTCGCGATCGTAGTCACATCGTTCAGCCGGTCTCGTACCGCCTGGGAGGCCTCTTGGCTGTATAGTTGTGCGATCGTTTTGAAATCCGCTCCTACCGAGCGGTCGAGCGCACGAGAGCTTGTCTCAGCAAAGATCAGCCCAAGGATGCTCAAGGGCACGATTACGACAATCAGTGCCAGCAGAAGCCTTTCTATGGAGACTCGAACCTCTAATCCCTCTCTTGGCATGGCCAACTCCTTCCCGGGTCTACACTCGTTGCGAGCGCCTCCTAGGAAATGCGCCAGGGCCGGGATTGCGGCTCGGAGCGTTCTGCCGTCGAGCTGGCCATGGCCGCTTCCCGATTAAAGCTTACTCCAATAGATGGACGTCCGATCTAAAATTTGGCTCACTAATTATTGGCCTGAGTCGGGCGTCGGTTCCACCAGCAGCTCCACGTTCACCGAGTAAATCGCTGGTTTTCCGTCCCGGTCGCTCTCGAAATACACGCGCTTGCTATCCGGTGAAAATACGGGTGACGCAAACGCAGCATCTTTGGACCGGTGCTCGCATAGAGTAAACTCGCGGCGTACCGAGCGCAGCAGCAGGATGATATTGCGCTGTGCCCTGCTCCGGCTCGCGCCCACGAAAACGGAATCGTCGGTATTCGGTGAGAACGCAGCAAACTGGCTAGTTGGCGCGATGCACCTCTCACCGGCAGTATCGACCGTAGCTTCCCATATCTCAGATGTGACCACCTCTCCCTTCGTCACCTCTCGCAAGAATAGGATCGAGCGCCCGTCGGCCGACCACACCGCATTTGAAACGCGTCCGCTCGCCAAACGTGTGAGCGCTGGCTTCGGTGTTCCTAGCGGCGCGTACCAGTACTCGCGGCTCTCGTTTGCGCCGCGCGCGAACACACATCCTTTTCCGCCCGGCTGCAAGAGGCATTCGCCCGAGACGTTCTCCGCAACCGGTCGGGCGGTACCACCGCTCGAATACTCCAACTTTCCGTCCCGCAATACCAGGAGATCCGTCGCCGAGGCGCCCAAGCTGAATGCGCTGATTTTTGACGTAACCGGCGGCTCTTCCTTTTTGCCGTTCAGGCTCACTCGTCGCAGCGAGCCGCCGTCCAGAAAATAAATCAGCTTCTCCGTATGATCCATGCACAGCGAACGCGTATCGAGCGCTTGCGGGCTTGCAAGCTGACTCAAAACGCCCGTCCTCAGATTCACTCGGAACGGGGCGAAGCGGCCGGTCCGGTTCGATGAGAACACCAGGAACCGGTCCTTTACTGAGACGAAGCGGTTCGTTGCGGCCGGAAGCACACTGTCGCTGACCGGATTCGTGAGCCTCACGACCGGCGTCTCGGTCACCGGATCGGCGAAGCGCACAAATTCGCCTACAGAGGGAAGCTGTCTCGTTTTTTGAACGGGTTTGGAAGCGGCGGCAACGAGACCGCCTGGCAACATCGCCAGCATCGCACGCCGCGTGATGCCCTGCTTCACTAATGGAAAAGACGCGAACCCAAATTCGACTGTTGCATCACAGCCCGAAATCGTTATGAGCGGGCTTGTTCTTTGCCAGAACCTGCGGTTTTGACATGAATTTGTACGGATTCACGGGCGTCCCGCGCATCCGGACCTCGTAGTGAACATGCGGACCGGTGGCTCGGCCCGTTCCTCCGGAAAGCCCTAGTATCTGGCCTCGCCGCAGGTCCTCGCCCGGCACGACCAGCAACTGCGAGAGATGGGCGTAATAGGTTTCGAGCCCGTTCCCATGATCGACCACCACCAGTTTTCCGTAGCTTCCGCTCCAACCGGCGGTCTCCACCACTCCATCTGCCGTTACGTGAACCGGAGTGCCTCTCGGCGCCTGCAGATCGACTCCCGTGTGGAACGCTCCTTCGCCCGAAAATGGGTCCCATCGTCCCCCGAACGAGCTACTCAGCGCCCCAATTACGGGCCAAAGGCTGGGCTGCGAGTACGTTTGCCATGCATGCGCGTAGTGGTGCTGATCGATACTGGAATACGTTGCCGCCTTGAGGAAGTTATATTCCTCAATCGATTCCTTCACATTCGGCGAATCCCAATCCACCAGGTTGTGCTGCAGTTCCGGCGGGCTGATTCCATAGGCCGCTGAAACCTCGCTCGCCAGCATCTCGAGCGATGCCATCTGTTGCGTGTGCTGCGAGGCCTGGTGCTGCAACTCTTGGTAGCGCGTTCGCAAACGTTCGAAGTTCGCGCTCAGCTCGTTGTAGTGGTGCGCTTTCCAGCTCATGCTGATGTAGCTGGAAAACAGCAAAAACGCTACAAACCCGACAAGAATGAAAGAACCGAAAAGATAAAGCAGTGATCTGTAACTTAACTGAATCCGCTTGACTCGCCCGTGAACAGAATGGGCGACTTCTAAGACGAAATACCCTTGACTCATTCAGCTCCTTGAGGGCACCCGTTGGATGTGTCCCCCTTTACACAATCCATCCTACCCAGGATCCGTATTAATTAATGAAACTTCAGGCTACCCCTACCAATAATAGCTGTCAATCCTATTAATAGTACTTTGGTTTAGATTAACTCTCATCATCCGACCGGGCACGCACGGGTTTAGCCGGAGCGCTGGCGATAATCAAGCGATGCCCTTTGAACGCGAGGTGGAATTGGCGAAGCTTCTGGCTCAGGAAGCGGGCGCATTGGCGCTTGATTATCAGCGCCGCGGGATTACGCCGGAGCTCAAACTCGACGAATCTCCCGTCACAGCGGCCGACCGCGCCTGCGAGAAGCTGATCGCCGAAGGTATCACCCGGGAGTTTCCTGAAGACGGCGTACTGGGCGAAGAAGGAACCAACCGGGAGACCCGCAGTGGCCGCCGGTGGATCATTGACCCTATCGACGGGACCAAGGATTTTGTTCGCGGTATCCCCCTGTGGGCCGTTCTGATTGGCTTGGAGCAGGATGGTGAAATGGTCGCGGGCGCGGCCCACGCGGCCCGGCAAAATCTGCTGCTCTGGGCCGGCAAAGGCCAGGGCGCCTGGGCCAACGGTACGCAAATCCATGTATCCGACCGCTCCGACGTTAAGCAGGCGGTCCTCGCTTTCAACGGCTTTAACAAGGCGGGAGTCCACGCGTTTTCCGACCGTCTGATGCCCTGGATCAGCCGCTTCTGGGCCGTTCGCAGCCTCGGCGGAGCCGTTGATGCCATGCTGCTGGCGCAAGGCCAGGCCGACGTGTGGATTGAACCGAATGCCTCACCCTGGGATCTCGCGCCGCTGAAAATCATCATCGAAGAAGCCGGCGGCCTATTCCGAAGTTTTAACGGCGAAGCTACCATCTACGGCCGCAACGCGTACGCCTGTGTTCCCGGCCTGGAGCCGGTCGTCAAAGAGCTGCTCAACTGATTCAACATGTCCGCTGCCCTCGGCCTCTATACTCGGATTGGTGACCCCGGACCTGCTTCTTCATTGGCTCTCCCGGTTCGTGCATATCGCGTCTGTTGTTCTCTTCCTCGGCGGGATTGCATATGCGAGGCAGGTATTGCTTCCCACGCTGAATGGGCTTCCGGACGATCTTCGAAGGCGGACAGCGGCTTCAAGCCAGACGCGCTGGCGGACCACACTGTACGTGCTGCTTGCGCTAATCGTTATTTCGGGCTTGTACAATTTCTTCGCTGGGCCGAAGCACGGCCGGTCTTACCAAGTCTGGTTCGGGATCAAAATGCTATTTGTCGCTCACATTTTGGCTTCGGCAATCTTGTGGGCGGCTTCACCTTACGGCGATACGGAGATCGGCGGCAAACGCAAGAACCGTTTACTGAGCGTTACCATCTCCGGACTGATTGTCGTTGGCATCTCGGCATATCTGCGAAGCCTGACGCTACGCGGCCTGTGAGTCGCATCTAAACATCGGAACAGAAATGACTGGTTATGAAGCGCTGCGGCAATCCGCAGCCTGGATCGATTTGTCGTCTCGTGGAAAGATCCGTGTCACCGGTGAGGATCGGGCGCGGCTACTCCACGCCATGTCGACCAACAATGTGCAAGATCTGTCCCCCGGCAATGGCGTTTACGCCTTTTTCCTGAGTGATAAGGGCCGGATCCTCGCTGATTCCTACATATACAACCTGGACGAAAGCCTTTTTCTTGACACCGAACCCGAAACTGGCCTGAAGCTTCGTGATCATCTTGACCGCTACATCATCGCCGACGACGCGTATTTAGAGGACGAAACGGATCGCTGGGCCTGTCTCGGCATCGAAGGACCGGAAAGCCGAACCGCGGCGATCGATTTAGGCGTTTCGGTTCCCGATGTACCTTATGGGACCCGTTCCTGGGGCAGCGGTTTTGCCGCGCACGTGGCCAGCGCCGGGAAACAAGGTGTCCGGGTGTTTGTCCCCATCGAGAATCGGGACGACTTAGTCAATCGCCTCGAGAGCGCGGGCATTCTCCAAGCGAGTTCTGAAGAGGCGCGCATCGTTCGCATCGAGAACGGTCTCCCTCGTTACGGCAATGAAATCACCGAGCGCTACCTCGTCCAGGAAACGCAAGCCATGCACGCAGTCCATTCGAATAAGGGCTGCTATCTGGGCCAGGAAATTGTCGAACGCGTGCGATCGCGCGGCCAGGTTCATCGTCTGCTCGCCCCGGTGCGGATCGAATCGGCAAAGGTCCCAGAGCCAGGCGCCAAGCTAACCGCGGCCGGCCAGCCTGCCGCTGAAATTGTTTCCGCGGTGTTTTCCCCCGCGCTTGGAGAAGTAGTCGGAATGGCCTATGTTCGCGCCCAAGCGCTGCATGACAAACCGGAAATGATCATCGCCGGCAGCGAGCCGCCTGTCAAGGCATTCCTGCGCTAACCATCGCCGAGAATCTTCCCGTACGGTTCAAGCGCTTCGAAGTTATCGCAGACTGCTTTGATCGCGGCCGTGATGGGGACCGCCAGAACCAGGCCGATTCCACCCCACAGCATGCCCCAAAACATCAGGGCAACGGTGACGATCAGCGGATTCAACCGCACCCTGCGCCCGATAATCTTCGCGTAAAGAACGTTCATCGTGATTACGTCAAGTAGCGCCGTTATCAGGATGACCGTGATCACGATTTTGAATTTGTTAGGTATGGCCAGAGTTGCCAAGGCGGGCAGCACAAGAGAGAGCGGCAGACCAACATACGGCAAGAGAGCGAAAAACGCGCTAATAGGGCCGACCAGAATCCAGTACGGCACGCCGAGCAAAAAGAACGCAATCCCGAGAGCGCTGGCGAGGAACATCCATAGAAAGAAATTGCCGAGCATGTACGCGCGC
This sequence comes from uncultured Acidobacteriaceae bacterium, assembly GCA_963787585.1. Lineage (GTDB taxonomy): Bacteria > Acidobacteriota > Terriglobia > Bryobacterales > Bryobacteraceae > Bog-105. Next base: position 11,298 of record CAWBDR010000029.1, on the reverse strand, counting down.
GTTGACTCGCCGATTCCCACCCAGCTCCTCCCGACTATGAACCGGTGCTCGCCGGAAAACAGCAGCAGAAACGTCCTGCCGATGTGATCGCGCCAGCTCAGCATGAAATAGACCAGGAACGGAACAAAGGATGCCATTACCAGCACATGAAAATAGCCGGAAACGTAGCTGTAGAGCGTTGTGATGACAGGCTTGGGATCTGTTACCACCCGAACCTGCTGAATCGGGGCTGGAACGGGAGTTGCCGGCAACCCGGCCCGTCGCCGCCGCGCCTTCATCGCTTCCTGCGGCTTCTGCTCGATCTGCTGCTGCTGTTCGCGCAGGTTCTTGGGTACCACCGTATCGAGCGTCCTGTCCGCCAAGCCGTCGAGTTCGTCGTTCGCCTTCTCCACAACCTCGCTCACTCGCGAGCTGTAGGTGGGAATATCTTCCGCCATCTTCGCCAGTTGCGTCCAGGCGGCCGCCGCCAGTGCGTACAGGATCGCAAACGACACTGCGATGACAATCGCCGTAGCCACGCCGCGCGGCAACCGAAGCTTCATCACCACGATCACCGCTGGATCTAGAAGGAACGCAAATACAGCCGCGATGATCAGCGTGATGAAGAAGTCCCGGCCGTAATAGAGCAGCGCTACCGTCGCTGCAATGGCCAGGACGGATGTTCCAAGACGAAGCGATCGCTGGTACGGCTGCGGAGGGCTGAGCAAAGCCAAAGCGAAAATCTGCCCCGGTAACGCTACTCTAACATGTTGACGACCCTCTATAATCCTGGTTTGTCCCACTCGCCCGATCAAATTCCGTTCGGCCGCGTGCTCGCTCTGGATGTCGGCAAAAAGCGAATCGGCCTAGCCATCAGTGATGAGTTGGGTTTCACTGCACAAGGGCTCGAAACGCTGCACCGTACTCGGATTCGCGAGGATCTGGAGGCGCTACGGCAGCTTGCAACCGCCCGTGCAGTCGCCACGTTTCTCGTCGGCCGTCCGCTCCACATGAGTGGTGATGAAAGCGGTCAAAGCAAATACACGCAAGAGTTCGCCGAACGGTTGCGCAACTACACGGGCATACCCGTGGTCTATTGGGACGAACGCCTGACGTCGGCGGAGGCCGAACGGCTGCTCCGCGACTCGGGAGCTTCGTTGGCCGAAAAGAGAAATTCGGTGGATCGGCTTGCGGCTGTCCTGCTGCTCCAGAGCTATCTCGGTTATCTCCAGCAGCAGAAGAATCTAGATCGGGAAGAATCGCTTGGCTGAAGGGCGCGGCTGCTTGAATCGGGCTTTCCTCGCGGTGCTCTTTATATGCGTAGTATTGGCGATCGTGGCCGCTGCGCTCGCCAATTATTGGTATCTCGGGCCCTATCGAGGCTTCGAGACGCAGACGTTCGTAGATATCGATCGCGGCATGTCATCGCGCCAGATCGCGCGCACGCTGGCACACCAGGGCGTGGTTCGCTCTCAATGGGCCTTCCTTTTGGTCCGCGCGCTCCATTTTCGGGAGCCGCTGCAAGCTGGTGAATATCGATTCGCAACGGCCCAGACTCCTTGGCAAGTCTTCGACGAGATCCGCCGCGGAGAAATCTTCTACGAGGAAGTGACCGTGCCTGAAGGAAGCAACGTTTTCGATATTGCCACCATCCTCGACCAGTTGGATATGGTGAAAGGTCAAGCCTTCCTGAAGGCCGCCGCCGACCCGGCGATAATTCACGATCTCGACCCGCTCGCTCCCGATCTCGAAGGCTATCTGTTTCCCTCCACGTATCGGATGACGCGCCGCACGACTGCCCGGGCTCTCTGCCTCACCATGACGAATGAGTTCCGGAAGAAGTGGGCTTCGATCAGCGGGCCGATGAGCGGAACCGAAGTACACAAGCTGGTCACGATCGCTTCTCTGGTGGAGAAGGAAAGCGCCATCCCGGCCGAGCGGCCCACGATCGCCGCCGTGTTCCTGAACCGTCTGCGGTTGAACATGGACTTGCAGTGCGATCCGACCACGGTGTACGCGGCCTTGCTGGAGAACCGCTATCGGGGCGTCCTCCACAAATCGGATCTATCGAGCGGCAATCCGTACAACACGTACACGCATCTCGGCCTCCCGCCCGGACCGATCGCCAATCCGGGCCTTGACTCGTTGAAAGCGGCGCTACATCCCAGTAGCGGGCAATATCTGTACTTTGTCGCCAAGCCGGACGGCTCGGGCTCTCATCACTTTTCCGAAACACTCGCCGAGCATGATAAAGCGGTGGCGGAGTACCGGCAGCGAGCGGCCGCCCGGTAACCGCTACGGGCAATCCGACTCCAACCGCTTCAGCAATCGTTCCGCCTCGGCATCATCGATGAGAACGAAACGCCCAACCGAATCCTCATACGCGTAAACCTCGGCATTTTTGAGCTCGAACCACCAGCCATGCAGCCGCAACCGACCGGCCTTCATCCGCTCGCGGACAAGCTTGTAGCTCTTCAGATGCTCGATCTGCGACAGAACGTTGAGCTGGGACAACTGATTCCGGCGGGTCAGCGATGAGTCCAGGCTCGGCCTGCTTCCGAGCATCGTCACTGCATCCTCGCCATGGCTCAGCCAGGAACGAAGGTGACAGGGCTCTACCGTATCGCGACCCCTGAGCAGCGCTTGCATCGCGGCGCACTCCGAGTGGCCGCAAACAATGATGTCGGTCACAGGAAGATTGGCGAGCGCGAAGTCGATGGCAGCGGCTTCCGACCCGTTGCTCCTTGATATGCCGTCGTCACCCGCCGGCGGAATGAGATTGCCGAGATTTCGGATCACGAACAGGTCACCGGGATCTGCGGAAGCGAAGAGGTTGGGCACGACGCGGCTATCCGAGCAGGCCACGAAAAGAGCGTCGGGCGCTTGCCCAAGCGCCAGCCGCGCAAACGTCTCGCGGTAATCCGGCCGCACAGTGTGCCGGAATTTGATGATTCCCTGTACGAGCTTTCTCAACCTCTTTTGTACAACTTAGGAACGAGATTTGACAAGCCTACCATTCCGATAGAGAATAAGGCAATGCTTCCCGAGCCGGTACGAGGAAAACCGATGGTGGGTAGCGCGGTGACCGTTACCCGCTTCGAAACCCGACCGGCATCGCCCGGTATCGGACAGACATTCGCAGGTGCAAGCAACTATCGCCCGCTCAACGTAGTTTGTGTAGGAGCTCATCCGGATGATCCTGAGACGGGCTGCGGCGGTACTTTGGCGAAGTTCATCGCTGAAGGACATAACGTTACAGTTATTTACCTCACGCGGGGTGAAGCGGGCCTGCGCACCAGTGGCAGCGAAGCCGCCTCGCGACTAAGAACGGCGGAAGCGTTGCGGGCTTGCGAACTACTCGGCGCAACGGCAGTATTCGCGAACCAGATCGACGGCCAGACGAGCACGGAGAAAGAACGAGTGGAGCAATTTACGGCGTTGCTCGAAATCGCTGGATCCCGATATCGTCTTCACGCATTGGCCGCTCGACACTCACCGCGACCACCGGAATACCGCTCAACTCACGTACGAAGCCTGGCAGGCCGTCGGGGAATCATTCGCACTCGTTTATTACGAGGTGATGACCGGCGTGCAAACTCACCACTTCGAGCCGAACTGCTTCATCGACGTCTCATCGACATCGGCGCAGAAGCGCTCTGCCGTGTACGCGCACGTTTGCCAGAACCCGGATCGCTTTTACCCGTACCACGAGAAGATGGAACGCGAGCGCGGATCGGAGGCGCAGCTTCCCCGCGCCGAGGCCTTTGTGGTCGTTCGCGAGAAACTCCCCAAGCCTTTCCTGCCATTCGAAATGTAGCTTGAACGGCCACCAGCGTCGCTGATTCGCACCGTTCGAATGCCTATTGGATGCGCAAAATATCCATGACGTCCAGCGTGGCAATGCGGCGCGTAGCGGCCCAGATACTTGTCGACGCGATCACGAAGACGAAAAGGATCAATAGGGTAAGCATCATGGGATTGAGGAGCTTCGCGCCGTTCACCAGATGTTCGAGAAAGCGTCCGATGAGCATCGCTCCAACGATTCCGAAGATGGCGCCTGCGGCAACGGAGAGTAAACCTTGCCCCAATACTTCTTTCGGAAGCCGTACCGGCGTTGTGCCAAGTGCCAGGCGTACCCCCATTTCGTGAGTCCTCTGCGAAACTGCATACGAAACGACGCCGTAGCTGCCGATCACGACGAGCACTCCGAATACAGGAACTCGCATGTCCACGGACCGGATGGCATCGCGGATCATAGCCACGTAATCTTCGGCGCGGCCGTTCACTCGAACTACGAAGGTCGAAAAGAAACTGCCAGGGAAGTTGTCCAGTACGCGATGACTAATCTGGAGAGACCGCCAAGCGACGACAGAAACAGGCACTCAGTCATAAGCTGCCGTAAGAGCCGCTGAAAACGCCCGTGTTTGCGCCAATGCCGATGGCGAGTGCGAGGATGGCGAACCCGGTGTGCCAGCCATACTTGGTCCAAAGCCGGAAAGTGTGTCGGGCATCGTTCACTACGTCGCGTAGAACCTGCAATCCGAGCTCCTCGCGGTATTATTTTGTCAGGTAGCAACCGAGAAATTTCGGAAAATCGCACTAATCATTTGCTGTATCTGTATGTGCGCCCCCACGCGAAAAGTCAGCCCTCATGCGATGTTGTTTCTTGCGACTGATGGCCCGGGCCCGCATCACTCCCAGTGAGAGTCCTCCATTGACCCTCTTCCGAGTTCCACTTACCAGTCTCCCGGCTCTCGCCGTGGGAATTCCACTCCTGACCTTCACGCTGGCTGCACAGGTTGGAGCGCCCCCGGGTAGCGCCTCCGGCCCAGAAGAAAGCCCAATGGCAGCGCGCAAGCTGAAGGCCGCGGCGGAACTGAAACAGCAGGAGCATCAACGAATCCTGGGAGTGATGCCCAACTTCAACACGTCCAACGTGCAAAATGCGGAATCGTTGTCGGCCGGGCAGAAGTGGGATCTCGCGCTCAAGAGTGCGCTTGATCCATTTACATTTTTCGCTGCCGGAATAGACGCCGGTTTGAGTCAGGCAGACGATGACCACCCCGGCTATCGTCAGGGTGCAGCGGGCTATGGAAAGAGGCTCGGAGCAGCGTATGCGGACACCTTCAGCGCAACTGTGCTCGGGAACGCGCTGTTCCCGATGCTGCTACACCAAGACCCGCGCTATTTCCGCAAAGGGGCCCGCAGCTTCTCCGGCCGGCTCATGCATGCGCTCGCTTCCACAGTGATCTGCAGGAACGACAATGGCAAGCTCGCTCCGAATTACTCAAATATCCTGGGGAATCTTGCGGCGGGTGGAATTTCCAACCTCTATTATCCGCCGGAGGAGCGCGGCGCGGGATTAACCTTCGAGCGTGCGTTTACCGTATCGGCGGAAGGCGCAATCGGAACTATATTCGTCGAGTTTTGGCCGGATATTTCGAAAAAACTGTTTCCTACGCGGCACGGAAAAGATTTGCCCTAGTGAACACGCGATAGTACCAGCTACCGGTTGTTCCCGCTTAGGCGAAATCCCGGCCACCCCAAGGCCGTCATAAGGAATATGCAGTCGCGCTGGATTCCCATGTTCATCTTTGCTGGTCTGATTGCGTTGCCTTCCTGCGGCTCTCGTCAGTCGCGGGAAGAGCGTCACGGCGACGCAAACACGCCTGCTGGAAAGGCCGGGCAAGCTGCCCACAAGCTTGCAACGGAGGCCGACCACGCGGGCCGGGTAGCCGGCCGCAAATTGGAAAAGGCCGCGCACGACGCCCAGGCCGGGTGGAACGAAGCAGCCCGCAAGGACCAGCAGAAGAAATAACTCGTGATTCTCCGCATGCGGGCGGCCACTTTCTGCTAGCGCTCTCCCCTTGACAATCTTTGGGAGAGGCCTCATACTTTCCATAGATTGTAATAGGAAAGCGGATGGCGAAATCCGAAGAACCGTCTCTGCTCCAGGGGACGCTTGATCTCCTCATTCTGCACGCGCTTCAACGCGGCTCGATGCATGGCTATGCCATCGCGCAAACCATTCACTTGCTCTCGGACGAAGTATTGAGAGTCGAGGAGGGATCGCTCTATCCCGCGCTTTACCGCCTCGAGCTCGACGGCGCAATTTCCGGTGACTGGGGCCTTTCGGAGAACAACCGCAGGGCTAAATATTACTCCATTACCAGGCGCGGCAAAAAGATTGTCGCCGAGCAGGAAGCGACCTGGAATCGGCTCTCGGCCGCGGTTCAGCGCGTTCTGGCGAGGTAAGCAAGGTGGGTCGTTTATTTCTGAAACTTCTGCGGCGCGGGCGGCTCCAGCAGGATCTGGAAAGCGAGCTCGCATTCCATGCTGAGATGTCCCGCGAGCATCAAAACCCCGTCGGTCTCGGAAATCTTTCGGTCGTCAAGGAGCATGCCTTCGATCTCTGGCGTTTCAACCTTCTAGAGAACTTCTGGCGGGACTTGATCTATGCGGGCCGGGGACTCCGCCGCAGTCCCGCGCTGGTGGCCAGCGCACTGCTCTCGCTAGGCCTCGGAATTGGCGCCAGTGCGGCGATTTTTCAGTTGCTCGATGCTGTCCGGCTGCGGAATTTACCCGTTCAGAAACCACAAGAACTCGCTGCCGTGCAAATTGTGGGCGGGCACGGTGGCTGGGGTGTGAATCCCGGCGAATACCCAGAGTTGACACGGCCGATCTGGCAGGAACTTCGAAAGAGGCAACAGGCCTTCTCGGGCATCTTTGCTTGGTCCGCAGATCAGGTGAACATAGGCCAAGGCGCCGGAATGCATCGCGTGAAGGCGATGTGGGTCAGTGGAGATTTCTTTCGCGTGCTCGGAATTCGAGCCTGGCGTGGTCGGCCGATTCTGCCCGAGGATGAGGGAGCATGCCCGGAATCTACCGCAGTTGTGGGTTATGCCTATTGGCAAAGTGCAATGGGTGGCGCGCCGATCGAAAACTCGACGCTGCTGGTGGATCAGTCGCGCGTGCAGGTCATCGGCGTAGCTCCGGCTGATTTCGACGGCCTCTCGATCGGAGACCGGTCCGACATCATTTTTCCGCTTTGCCGGCCCAAGGAACTCCGCCGCGATGTTTTCGATATCGCCGTGATGGGACGTTTGCGACCGGGCTGGACCCTGAAACGCGCCTCCGCGCACCTCGAAGCCATTAGTCCCGGAATTTTTGAGGACACCGCGCCCAACGGCCGCAGCGCGCAATCCATCGATGCTTACAAGAGGTTCCGGCTGGCTGTTTTTCCTGCGTCGGGCGGAGTTAGTTTGCTGCGCGAGCAGTATGACTCATCGCTATGGCTGCTGCTGGCCATTACGGGTCTGGTTTTATTGATTGCGTGCGCCAATCTCGCGAATCTGCTGCTCGCGCGGGCGAGCACGCGTGAGCGTGAAATGGCAATACGTCTGGCGCTCGGCGCATCAGGCCGGCGGCTGCTGCAGCAATTGTTCGTCGAAGGCGGCCTGCTGGCTGCAATCGGAGCAGTGTTGGGGATCGCCATCGCCCCGTCACTCAGCCGCGTTCTGGTGTGGTCGCTTTCGACTGAAGGCAACACTGTCAGCCTTCCCATCGCAATCGATTGGCGGGTGCTGCTCTTCACGGCTTCGGTCTCCGCTCTGACCTGTCTCATCTTCGGAGTTGTTCCGGCGCGGAGCGCGTCGGGTGCGGATCCGGTCAGCGCTATGAAAGCTGGCGGCCGCGGCCTCACAGGCAGCCGGCAACGTTTTTCTACCCAGCGGGCTCTAGTCGTGATGCAAATCGCGGTTTCGCTTATGCTGCTGATCGGAGCGCTGCTGTTTGTCCGGAGTTTCCGCAAACTGTTGACCTTCGATCCCGGAATGCGCGAAAGCGATATCGCCGTGGCAATTCTCTCGTTTCAGAAATCAAACATCGCGCCCGCCCATTATCACGATTTCCAGCGCCGGTTGCTCGACGATGTACGCTCCATTCCAGGTATTCGTAATGCAGCAACTACCACCAACATTCCGCTGGTGGGAGGAAGCTGGGGGCATGACATTCACATCGGATCGGCCCAGGGCATGTCCAGATTCACCTGGGTCAGTCCGGGCTACTTTGACACGATGGGAATCCCGGTGATCGCCGGCCGCGGCTTCAACCAGAACGACACCGATAGCTCGCTGCGAGTCGCCCTGGTGAACCAAACATTCGTCCGCAAATTTTTGGGCGAAGGCAATCCTATCGGACAGACGCTGCGCACCGATCCCGAGCCGAACTACCCCTCAACTGTGTACCAGATCATCGGAGTTATTCCGGACACCAAGTACAACAGCCTCCGCGGCGACACACCCCCGATGACGTTTGCGCCGGCATCGCAGTTTCCGGCGCCCGGCCCCTGGACCCTAATGATGATTCACTCGAATATAGCTCCAAGCGCGGCCATAGCCACTGTGAAGCGCATGATGGAACAGAAGCATCCGGAAATTGTAACGGTCGGGGGCGATTTTCAGAACTGGATCCGCGACGGCATGGTCCAGGAACGACTTATGGCGATGTTATCCGGATTCTTCGGCTTCCTTGCAGCGCTGCTGGCCATGGTCGGGCTATATGGCGTCGTGTCTTATTTGGTTGCGAGCCGGCGAAACGAGATCGGCGTCCGCATGGCCTTAGGCGCAAGCCGGTGGCAGGTCGTCGGCATGGTCATGCGAGATGCCTGGGTACTGCTAGCCGCCGGAGTCATGTTGGGAGTCGTGCTGTCGCTGATCGCTGGAGGGGAGGCGAGGGCTCTGCTGTTCGGCTTGAAGCCCAATGACGCGCTCACATTTGCGGCGGCAAGTGGGCTGCTGGCAGCAGTCTCATCGCTGGCCAGCTTTCTGCCGGCGCGCCGGGCCGCAAAGCTCGACCCGATGACCGCTCTCCGTTACGAATAAATCACAGCCGTGGCACCGCCCGGCGGCCGAGTGCGAAGTTGGTAAGCGGCTCGTGAAGCGCTCTTCCGGACTCGTTTCCAGTAATGGCAGGCTTGAAGTGTGCGAGGGACCACGCGGAGCGATTGGAGTCAGCTCATAGCCGAACAGGAAGCGAGCGGGCAAAGTCTGCGCGCGTTTTGCGAAGCGCGCGGCATTAAACCAAATTCCTTCTACCGCTGGCGAAAGCGGCTGGGGCAGAGCCAGCCCGTGCGATTCGCGTTGCTGGAACCCAAAGAAGAGATCGCCACGCGAGTTCCCGGCCTTGAAGTAATACTTAGCAGCGGCGATCGCCTCCGGGTCGCCACGGGCGTGGATGCTGCCACGCTTCGTATGGTGCTGGATACGCTGCGGCGATGATTCACCTGCCGGCCAGCGTGCGGATCTATCTGTGCCTGAGTCCGTGCGATATGCGGCTCAGTTTCGACGGCCTCCACGCGCTGGTGCGCGACCACCGGCAGCTGGATGCCTTCGCCGGCCATCTTTATTTATTCGCTTCCCGCCGCAGGGACCGCCTGAAAATCATGTACTGGGACACAGACGGCTTTGCGGTATGGGCGAAGCGTTTAGAGGAGGGCGTCTATAAACCTCCCTGCAGTGAGCCGGGCGCGCGGCGGATTGAAATCACCACCGAAGAACTGGCGGCGCTGCTGAGCGGGATCGACCTGAGCGCGGCCCCGCGGCGCAAACGCTACCGGCGGCGGGCGCCAGCCGAAGCATAAAAACATTCTGCGATGTTCGCGTTTTTTCCTGGCGTTTGCATCTTTTCCTCTTTACACTCAGCTCAGTGCCCATCGATCCAAAGAGTCTGCCGCAGGATGCAGACACGCTGCGAAAGATTGTGGTGGATCTGGCAGCCCAGCTGGACCGCTCGCTGGCCGAACAAAACAAGTACCAGAGCCTGCTGCGCGAGCTGCTGGAAGCGCAGCGCAATCGTAAGAGCGAGCAGCTGACCAAAGAACAACTGGCGTTGTTTGAGGCCGCCTGGCAGGCGCAGCATCCGGAAAGCCGGAGCGATGAAGATGACGATGATGAGATCGATGGCAGTCCGCAGGGCGGGCAGCACAGCAGCCAGACACAAGAAAAAAAGCGGAGCGGGCGCCAGGCGCTGGCGAAGCATCTGGTGCGGGAACGGATTGTCTACGATCTGGCGGAAGCGGAAAAACACTGCTCCTGCTGCGGCAGGGATCTGCGGCTGATCGAAGAAGAGACCAGCGAACGCTACGAATACATCCCGGCTTCTGTGAAGGTGATCGAGGACGTGCGCCTGAAGTACGCCTGCGCCTGCACCATCCGGACGGCGGGCAAACCGGCGCAGCCCATTGAGAAGAGCACGGCCAGCGCCAGCCTGCTGGCGCAGGTAATCGTGGCCAAATGGGCCGATCATCAGCCGCTGCACCGGCAGGAAAAGATGTTCGCGCGGCATGGCGTGACGATTTCGCGCAAAACCATTGGCGGGTGGATGGCGCAGTGCGCGAAGCTGCTCGATCCGCTGTATCAGACGATGAAGAAGGAATTGCTGGCGTCGAAGGTGATCGGAACCGATGATACCAGCGTGAAGGTGCTGGATCGCAAGCTTCCATTCGCCCGAATCGGGCGCATCTGGCCCTATGTGGGTGATGTGCATCACCCGGTGATTGTTTATGACTACACGCCCACGCGATCGCGGGCGGGGCCGGCGAAGTTTCTGGAAGGGTACAAGGGATACCTGCAGGCGGATGCTTATTCGGTTTACGACGCGTTCTTCAAAGGCGAACGCGGCATGATCGAGGTCGGCTGCTGGATGCACGCGAGAAGATATGTGTATAAAGCTTTGGAGTCGGATCAGCGGATGGGTCCGGCGCTGCACCTGATCGCGCGCGTGTACGCGGCAGAGGATCGCGCCAACGCGCTGGCGCTTTCGGCGGAGCAAAGACTGGCGCTGCGGAAACGTGTTTCAGCTCGGCTGCTGGAGAATCTGCACAAATATCTGCTGGAGCTGAAACAGGATGTTCTGCCGAAGAGTCCGGCGGGCGCCGCGGTGCGTTATGCGCTGAACCAATGGGAGGCGCTGACGCGCTTTGTGAAAGACGGCGATCTGGAAATCGACAACGGGGCCAGCGAACGGGCCAATCGGGACATTGCTCTGGGCCGCGGCAACTGGACGTTCTTCGGCAGCGATAACGGCGGCAGAACAGCCGCAGTTCTGAGAAGCTTCATTGCGTCGTGTAAGCGGAGCGGCGTTGAACCGTTCGCATGGTTCCGCGATGTGCTGTCCCGGATCGCGGCTCATCCCATCACGCGGCTAAGTGAATTGCTGCCTCATAACTGGAAACCCGCCAGCTCTATTACTCAAGCCTGAATTTTTCACAGGCTGGACACTGGCGAGAAGCTGCTCGGTAAGCGCTTCACGAGGCGCTTA
>CAWBDR010000028.1:0-61230 GCA_963787585.1 uncultured Acidobacteriaceae bacterium | reverse complement strand
CCTCTAGCGACCTCGTGAATCGCGGCTTCCGACGCGGTCCAGCACGACCCCAGTTCCTGAAGAAGAGACCTGGAGTAAGAGAGCCGCCCAGAGCCGATCGCCGCGACCAGAAGTTGGTGCGGATTTGCGCAGAATTTGCGCAAACCGCGTCGGGCGATTCGCGAAGTCAGAGATAAGACTGAGAAAAAGAGTGGTTAGATAAAGGTCTGCAAAACCTTTATTCGGCGGCTCGATCCCGCCCCGCGCCTCCAACAACTTAGACTTTCTTTCAGCAACTTGCCACGCGTTTCGCGTCCCTTGTCCTTCCCTGTAACTCGTTGATCTTCTCTCCAAATCCCGCGAGAGGGTGGACTGAAAGCGGACGGTCGAATTAAACGCCTTGCTTGAAACGAGCAACGGGCCACTGTCACTGTTCGTTATACGGAAAGGCCAAAAGCCAAAAGGAGGTTTATTATGGCAACGTTTCCAACGATTACACAAAGTGGTCCTGGCCCGCAGTTTTGGGTGAACTCGGGTGGCGGCATCACTAACCATGAAGCTTTTGCATTCACGCTGCAGCAGGCGGATCCAAATGTCGGGGCGCTCATTTCCGACGTGACGGTATATCTGAACACTGACTTTGTTGCTGGTCAGATAAGTTATGGGATTAACCTGGCTGCGGTAGATCAGACTCTGAATCCGCTGGATGCGACAATCACCGGAAACTTCGAAAGCAACGGTGTCTAGGAGAGGACCCATGAAAGTCAATATCGTTAAAGATGAGAATGGCAAGGTTGTTGCGACGTTTGAGAATGCCGTCGCTGGCGGCCCGTCGATCAGGCCTTTGCTGAAACCCGGACACACCGTGCATGCGGTCGAAGCCGAGGAGCATTACAAAGCGAACATCAGGGCCTTTTACAAGCAACATAGCCGGGAACATCACGGCTAGTCTGCGGGCAGATGGCGAGAACGCCTGACATGTATCTTCTGGCCGGCGTTCTCGTTACCAAGCCGAAACTGCGATTCGAACAATAGCGGCTAGCTCTCTCTACTCGGGATTTCCGGGATATAATTCTCAATACATAAGCATCCCCTCCGACACGAAGCTCAGGTCCTCTCAGCCGGCAACCTGAAGCAAGGAGCACATGATGTGCGGAATTGTCGCGCTCTTCTCGCGCCGTGATCCGATCTCCGTTTCGGTAATGCAGCGGGCGACCCAGAGCCTTTACCACCGCGGTCCGGATGGGCAGCGGCATTGGATTGCACCGGACGGGAAAGTTGCGCTTGGACACGCGCGGCTCAGCATCATCGACCTTACAACTGGAGATCAACCAATCGCTAGCGAGGACGCGCGCACCCGTATCGTAGTGAACGGCGAGTTCTACGGCTATGAATCAGTCCGGCGGGAACTTCAGCAATCGGGGCACCGTTTGTGTACTCGCTCGGACAGCGAAATCGCCCTGCATCTCTACGAAGATCTTGGCGCCCAGTGCTTGCATAGATTGCGTGGCGAATTCGCATTTGTGCTCTGGGATGAGACGAACCGGACGGTGTTCGCCGCCCGTGATCGATTCGGTATCAAGCCGCTGTTCTACGCCTTCCACGGCGAAACGCTCTATCTCGCGTCGGAGGTGAAAGCCCTGTTCGCCGCGGGAGTGCCGGCGCGTTGGGACGCCGAGTCCATCTCTCACTCAGTCGAATATGGGGGGCACCAGCTTCGCACATTGTTCGACGGCGTTTTCCAGATTCCTCCCGGCCATTATCTTCTCGCGACCGACAAGCACGTGCAGCTTATTAAGTATTGGGATTTTGATTACCCGAAAGCCAACCATAAGGGAGCGCAGCGCTCGGACGCCGACTATGCCGCGGAATTCCGTAATGCACTTGAGGAAGCCGTTCGCCTCCGTCTGCGTGCCGACGTTCCGGTCGGTTGCTACCTGAGCGGCGGACTGGATTCCTGCGCGGTTCTTGGCCTGGCGGCGAAACATCATCCTGATCCGATCCGTGCGTTCACGCTAACTTTCGATCGGGCCGACTACGACGAGGAAAAAGAAGCTCGGGAGATGGCCGCGAAGGTGAGCGCTGACTTCTTCCCTATCCCCATCCGGCAGGACGATCTCGCGGATCATTTTGCGGATGCGATCCTGCAATCCGAGACCTTCTGCATCAATGCCCACGGCGTCGCGAAATATCTGTTGAGCCGGGCCGTACGCAATGCGGGCTATAAGGTGGTTATCACCGGAGAAGGATCGGATGAGATTTTGGGCGGCTACGCGCATTTTCGCCGGGACATGCTTCTCTATAACCGAGATGGCCAGGATCCAGAAACCATCGCGGCCCTCCTCGACAGTCTGAATAAACTCAATCCAGTGTCGCGAGGATTGCTGTTGCCGCACGGAGAAGCGAGACCGCTCGAAAATGTGAGACGAGTTCTCGGCTTTATTCCCTCCTGGATTGAAACCTTCTCCGCCCGATCGTCAAAGATGCAAGACCTGCTAGCCGAAGATTTCCGCGAGAAATTTGGTGAGCGCGACGGATATCACGCACTATTGAGCGATCTCGACATCCGGGGCCAACTCGTCGATCGCGATCCCGTGCATCAATCGCTTTACCTCTGGTCGAAAACTATGCTACCCAGCTACATCTTGACGATGCTCGGCGACCGCATGGAGATGGCGCATTCGATCGAAGGCCGGGTGCCATTTCTCGATCATCACGTGGTAGAAGTAATCCGTTCGCAACCCGTCAACCAGAAGATCCGTGGGATGACGGAGAAGTACGTTCTAAGAGAGTCGGTTCGTGATGTCATTACCGATACTGTCTACCGACGACAGAAACACCCGTTCTTGAGCCCACCGGCTACCTTGAACCCGCGCGAGAAACTCAGCACATTCGTGCACGACACGCTGCGCGGACCTGTTCTCGGTACGCTTCCGTTCTTCGATCAGAAGAAGGTCATAGGTCTTCTGGACAGTTTGAAGACGATGGATGAAGACTCGCGGGTTGCGAACGATCAGGTCCTGATGGTCCTCGTGAGCGCGTGCGTTCTCCAGGATGGGTTTCATTTAGCAGCCTGAAAGATACGAGGGTGCAACCAAGCTGATAGGCGTTTCCCGAACGCGTGTCTTCTCCGCGGCCGTTATTTCTTCGACGCTTTCAGGGCCATTTCAATAGTCCTGAGCGGCAGCACCAGAGAAAGTGGCGCGTCGAGCAGCGGCAGAGCGCCGTAACGCTGATACCATTCGGCAGCTCTCGCGTTCTTGGCGTCGATGAGCATCGCGACCCCGCCCACCTCGCTAGCTACGAGCAAGCATCTCTTACCCGCCGCCAGCAAAAGCTGCCCGCCTAGACCCTGCCCTTGCACCTCGAGATCAACAGCTAAGCGTGCCAGCCGAAATCCTGGCACCTCATACCGTGCAAGGCCTCGACGGACAAGCTCAGGCGTCCGGGCATACGCGATCGAGGCGGGACTCAGGCTGTAGTAGCCGAGAATCGTTTTGTTATCGGCATCGCTGATCGCAAGAAAGGTCTTTGCGCCGCCCATCTCATGGTTTTTGCGTGCAGAGCGTTGCAGGAATTCATTCAGGACCGTTTCGCCACAGTCGAAGTCGCCGCGGTTATGCCCTTTGCTTATCGACTCCTCGTGCCAGGCCCTAATGCTCACTTCCGCTTCGGCCGCGATTTCGCTACAGCCAGCAGCTTCGCATTCGGCTTGGGCGGATTCTCCAGCAACCCCAAAACTCGCAGGCTGTCTCGCTCGGAGAGTTCCAGACGTTCTGCTTCCGCGATCACTGCCCTTGCGGCTTTTAAGCTGTGTTGGCGGACGAAATCCGTGAGGTCAGTTCGCTTCAGTGCCGCCGCGCGCAGAAGAATCGTCTTCTCCTCGACAGGAATCCGCAGGGACATCCGGCTGTTGTCTTCAACGGCTAATCTGGGCACGATCGCGTTCCCCTCCTGTACACATTCAAATAGTACACGGACTTGCTTGCATAATCAAACTTGCATGTCGAGGAATGAGGTCAGACAATGAGTATCTACCTATCCTGATTTTGCTCAGAAGCTGGGAAAAAGATGAAATTCAGGCGATCACCCAACACCCGCTCGGCAATGAAGCAGTCACTCTCGACTGTCATGCTCACCCTGTTAGCCGCCGTTTCGGCTGGCAGACCCGCATCTCAGGCCGATTTCGTGATCGTGTCATCCCAGCCCCCAAACGTTGGGGATGCCAAGATTGCTGCGCTTACTTACCATGATTCAGGTGCTTATGACCGTGACTTGAGGATCGTGGCAGACAAAGCTGAGCGCTGGTTGGAGGCCCGGGCGGGGGCGGCTGCAAAACCGGCGCTAGTGCTGGACATTGATGAGACGGCGCTTTCGAATTGGGAGATCCTCAAGCTCGATGATTTCGGCCGGCCGATCGGGGGCGGTTGCAATCCAGCAATCGATGCGCCATGCGGCTGGGCGTCCTGGGATCAGCTTGGGCGCGATCCGGCAATAGCGCCCACTCTTCAGGTATTCAAACGAGCACGCGCCCTGAACGTCACCGTCTTTTTTATCACCGGCCGCCCCGAATCTCAACGCGCCGCAACGGAGCGCAATCTGAACGCGGCCGGGTATCGAGGGTATGCAACTCTCTACATGGTGCCGGATGGTGCCCATTTCGCCTCTGCGGCTGAATTCAAAGCACCGATTCGAGCAAAGATCGAGCAAGCCGGTTACAGAATCATTGCCAATATCGGCGACCAGCCTTCGGATCTTCGGGGTGGCCATGCGGAGAAGAAGTTCTTGTTACCAGATCCCTTCTACCGCGTTCCGTAAGGGCTCGGATTGAGCAACGTGGCTATACCTACTGCTCAGACACGACCAGAAGCTTGAATGTCCCGGGAAGGATTGTAGGCCGCCGGCGAGCGTTGCCCGATGTCGATGGCGCAGGCGGCCCGAAACTGGCTGTAGCCAGGTAGATCTTATGCGTCTTCTCGTCGAGCGCCATGGTCCGCGCTCCCGGTGCAGTCTGGACCGTGCCGGCGTCCGAGTATTGGTCCTTCCCCGATTCTTTGATCACCGTCAGCGTTCCACTCTCGCCGTTTGAAGAGAAAGCAAGCTTGGTCCCGGGATCAAAGCCGGCCGCATCGGGGCCTTCGCCGATAGCTGGAGTTGCGATCACTTTACCTGTGTCCGCATCCACGACAGCCATCATTTTGTTGTCGCACACGGAAAATAGCCGGCGATTTTCACGGTCAATCGCTAATCCGGACGGCGATTCGCAAGGCGCCAAGGGCCAGCGGGAAGTGACCGTTAGTCCCTTAGAATCGATTCGAACGATCTCGCTCTTGTCTTCGATATTGGCATACACGCTGCCCTGGCCATCGCTGACAGGAAACTCGGGCTTTCCTTCGAGTTTGATGGTTCCGGCGACATTGCCCGTTGCGGCATCGATGACCGTAGCATCCCCGCTCCGGCCATTGAACGCAAACACGCGCTTCGAGGCGGGGTCGTAAACAATACCGTCGGGATTCGTTCCGGCTTTAACCTTCTGTTTCACTGATAGGTCCTGAAGCTGGAACGCGACCACCTCATTGCTGCCACCATCACTGATAAAGCCGAGGCCTAAATCATTCGCAATGGCGATGCCGTGAATCCGGTTAAGGCCCGTGATGCGGCCCACGATTTTTTGGGAATCGGGGTCGAGGACAACCACCTCATTGCCGTGCGAAACATACAAGCGCCTGTTTTGCGCATCGGCGCTGAGATAGTCCCAGCCGCCCGAGCCCCCGATGGGGATCGACCCAGTAACTTTGTAACTCTGTGCTGATCCCAAAAGGGCGGCGGAAGCGATCAGGATACTCGAGACAGCAAGGGGGAGTTTAGGCATAGGGCGGAAGCCAAATTAACTTTAGTCTCTAATTCTGAAGAATCGCTGAAAAAGAGCGCGATCCATTTAACGGCAGATCTTACCATCTGTCAGCAGATCGAGAAACCAGAACTTCTCGACCCGAGCCAAGTCTATCTCTTCGGGAGCGCGCAAGATGAACCGCCGAACGGCCGAAAGCGAAATCCACCACATATCGCCGCCCTGGCTAACCGTGCGGGCCGTGCCTCGCCGCTCGGCGCGAAGCAAGCCTCGCCGGATCCAATAAGAAACCTTGTGAACATCCACGCCAAACGCGCGTGCGAGCGCGCAGGCAGAGTAACCATCCAGGTTGCGCTTGATCCGGAGCCGCACTATTTTTACCTGGATTGCAGCGCAGGACCTGGGGTAACCGGCAAGGGCCAGACGCCGCTGGATTGCCGCCGGGGTCAGATGGCCCCATCTTTCGAGTAAGCGCTCTTCTTCCGCCGACCAGCATCGCTCTTTAGTCCTGGTGAGACAGAGCGCCGCACCGCGCCGGACAATGGCCGATTTTGACCAGCCAATTTCTCTGCGGACAAGGGTTAAGGCCGACCGATCGCCCTGGCGCTGGCGATGATAAGCAACCCGGATTTTCTGATCGATTTCGTCGTTCGGTAAATACCGTTTCCTCATGGCACTTAACGGCGGATTTGCGAAGTTGAAGCGTTTATGGCCTCCGCTAGACTAATTTCACCAATTCATCCTGAAAAATTCCTGAAGCTCTCGTGGCCACTTATCGGCTAGCATGTTGGTCAAGATCTCATTGCGCATATTGGTCATCGAAGACGAAGAACGCATGGTCACGCTGCTCGAGCGAGGCCTGACCGAGGAGGGGCATTGCGTCCATACTGCGCGAAATGGAGTCGATGGTCTATCCATAGCTCAGGCCTCTGCCTTCGACGTAATTGTGTTGGACATTTCGCTACCGCGCATGGATGGCATTACCGTCGCGCGGCGTCTGCGGGAAGAGCGGAATCGCACGCCCGTGTTGATGCTTACCGCACGCGATAGCGTAACCAACATAGTAAGAGGGTTGGACGTCGGAGCGGACGACTATCTGACAAAGCCGTTTTCGTTCGATGTTCTGCTAGCCCGCCTGCGAGCGCTCGGGCGCCGAACTCCAATTGCCCAACCTGCACGCCTTGAATGCGCCGACTTGCAGTTAGATCCCGCTACACGCCGGGTAACTCGAGGCGGTAAGCCGATTAATTTGACCCCGCGAGAGTACAGCCTGTTGGAAATGCTACTCCGAAATGTGGGTCGTCCGGTGGGGCGCTCGTTGATTCTCGAGACAGTGTGGGGATTTGACAGCGAAGTGGAGGAGAACACGCTAGAAGCTTTTGTCCGGCTACTTAGGAACAAGGTGGATGCGCCTTTTGATCCGAAACTGATTCATACGGTGCGCGGAGTCGGTTATTGTCTTCGGCCACCGGAGGAGGATGACCTCTGATGCCCCGGACTTCGATTCGCCTGCGGCTCACGATTTGGTATTCGCTGGCGCTGGCTGCCGGTCTTACGCTATTTGCGTTGGCGATTTGGGTGTCAATGCGGCATAGCCTTCTTCGTGATATCGACAACGGGCTCGCTGAGCAGCAGCACAGCGTGCAGACGTTCTTAGTGATGGAACTGAACGAGCGGGACGCAAGGCTGGAAGAAGAACTGGACGAGTATTCGCACGCTCTACCGCCTAATACGATTCTCCGAGTGACTGCCGATCATGGATCCTTTTCGTTCGCATCGAAAGGATCGTTTCCGTGGCCGCCGACGCCCGGAGTGAGGCGGTTCCAACGAGTGCGCTGGCAAGACCAGACGTTCCGGGTAGTGATTCAGAATATCTCGGCTCATGGCCGCGAATGGACCCTGGCGCTGGCGGCCTCACTCGACCGGGTTCAAGAGATTCTCGACCGGCTACGCATGCTTCTGCTGACGATGTTCCCGCTGGTCATAGCAATTGGCGCTACCGGAGGAAACTGGCTCAGCCGGCGCGCGCTGAAACCAGTGGACGCTATCACCGCGGCTGCGCAATCGATCAGCATAAGCAATTTGTCTGAGCGCCTCGAAGTTCCGGCAACCGGCGATGAACTTCAGCGGCTCTCTGAGACATGGAACTCGATGTTGTCACGCCTGGAAAGCGCGGTGAAGCGGCTGTCTCGCTTTACCGCCGATGCGTCTCATGAGCTGCGCACGCCGCTGGCGATCATTCGCAGCACGGCTGAAATCGCATCTCGCCGCTCACGATCGGCGGAAAGCTATCGGGCCGCCCTGGAGCAAATTGTAACGGATTCCGAGCGCATGACGCAGTTGGTTGAGGATCTGTTATTCCTGGCGCGCTCGGATGCGGAAAACCTTAGCAGCCCGATGCGGCCCGTTGAACTCGGACGTTTAGTGGCGGATGTCGGTTCGCGATTCGAGGCGCTGGCGGCATCTCGAGCAGTTCGTTTGACCCTCGATTTGCCGGATTCACCGGCTTACGTGGCCGGTGATGATGTCGCGCTTCGACGGCTGGTACTGCTCCTTCTCGATAACGCAATCAAGTTCTGCCGATCGACCGGTAGCGTGAGCGTCTCGTTGCGAGCCGGAGAAGATCGTCGAGTGCGGCTCGCCATTACGGATTGCGGCCCGGGTATTCCCGACTCGGAAATTCCGCACATCTTCGACCGTTTCTATCGGGCGTCGGGCACGAGCGAGGGAGCCGAAGGATCAGGTCTGGGACTGTCGTTAGCGCATGCCATTACCCAGCAGCATCGGGCCACGATCGAAGTGAGCAGCGTTCCGGGCGAAGGCTCGACGTTCACGGTCGTGTTTTCTCAGATGGCACCGGCGAACTACACGGATTCGATGCGCCAGACGGTTGACACGCACAGCTGAGGGCTAAGGCAGGCATTGACATCCGTTTCAAATCTAGGTATAGATAGGCTATGCCTGACGCAGCGGATATCCCGCCCGGGACCCTTCATATGCTCATTCTGAAGACGCTCCAACGTGGGCCTCTTCACGGATACTCGATTGCACAGCGGATTCACCTGATTTCCCAGGATGTGTTGCAGGTTGAAGAAGGATCGCTATATCCCGCGCTGCAACGCATCCTGGTCAAAGGCTGGGCGACGGCGGAATGGACGCAGTCGGAGACTGGTCGGCGGGTACGGGTGTACAAGATCACGCCTGCCGGGCGCAAGCAGCTCGGCGCGGAGATCTCCGAATTTGACCGCGTCATGAAGGCGGTTTACAAAGTTATCGAGACAGCGTGAGCGAGCGAGGCCATTGAATCATGATTGGCGAAATCTGGCGCAGACTGGGGTTCCTACTTCGACGGGGGCGGTTCGAGCAGGATTTGGAAGAGGAGATGCGCTTTCATGCCGAAATGGCTGGACGGGCGCAATTCGGGAATCTAACGCTGCTCCGGGAGGATAGCCGTTTGCAGTGGGGGTTCGGGACGCTCGACAGGTTTTCTCAGGATGTGCGCTTTGCGATTCGCATGCTGCGCAAATCGCCGGTTTTCACGGCGGTTGCCGTACTTTCGCTCACGTTGGGCATCGGGGCGAACACGGCAATTTTCAGCGTGATCAACGCCGTGATCCTGCGATCTTTGCCGGTGCCGCATCCTGAGCAGCTCGTCGCTCTCAACCACGCCGACTTTCAGAACAGCGCGATGAGGAGCTTCCCTTATTTGTTTTACCGGGAGCTGCGGGATCACAACGACATTTTTTCGGGCATCCTGTGCCAAACGGGGATGAGCCCCAGCTTGTCAGTAAACGGAAACGCCGAGCGCGTCAGTGGCGAACTGGTATCGGCAAATTACTTTGATGTCCTCGGTCTGCGGCCGCATGCGGGGCGACTCTTTCGAGCGGAGGATGAAACCGCGGGCGGGGCGAATCGGGTGATCGTTCTAAGCTACAGCTTCTGGAGGCGGCGCTTCGCGGGCGATCTCTCCATAATCGGCAAAGCCGTCGATCTGAATACGACGCCGATGACCGTGATTGGCATTGGTCCGCCGGAATTTGACAGTTTGACCACGGGATTCAATCCCGATGTTCGTGTCCCCATCACGATGCAGCCGCAGATGTATCTGTCGGGGTCGATGCTCGCGAGCCGAGACGATTGGTGGCTGCACCTTGTCGGGCGATTGAAATCTGGAGTGACGAGAGAGGAGGCCGAGGCGGCGCTGACGGCTCGGCTTCGCAGATACGTAAAGCAAGTTAACAACGGACAGCCGGTATCGGAGTTCCGGAGGCACGTTTTTGAATCCACACGCATGAATCTGCTGCCGGCGGGTACCGGTCTCGCGACGCAAGCAGAGCGCGGCGCCAAGCAGCTTTGGGTGCTGATGGCGGTAGTGGGCATCGTGCTGTTGAGCGGCTGTCTGAACATCGCGAATCTGCTGCTGGCGCGAACGGCGGCGAGGAGGCGCGAAATCGCGGTACGACTGTCCCTAGGAGCGCCGCGCCGGCGGCTTATCCGTCAACTCCTTACCGAGAGCGTTCTGCTCGCGTTCGCGGGAGGAGCCGGTGGCGTCGTTTTCGCTGTTGCAGGCGCACGTTTGCTGGCCATGTTTCTTACGGCGGGGCAACCCGGGATGTCGCTGCATGTGATGCCTGACGCCCGCGTTCTGACGTTCACACTGGCGTTGTCTTTACTGACGGGGATTCTCTTCGGACTCGCGCCGGCCGTACAGGGCACGCGGATAGATGTGACGCCCGAGTTGAAAGGCGAGCTGTCGCGTCTTCCCGGTACGCGAATTTCCTGGCGAAAGGCGCTCGTCAGCATTCAGGTCGCGCTTTCAGTACTGCTGCTTATTGCGGCTGGTCTTTTTCTCAGGAGTCTCATCCGGCTGCGGACGATGGACCTTGGCTTCGATCAGAGAAACGTGCTCGAAGCATCGCTGGATCCCACTCTGATCGGATACGGGCAACGGCAGACGCAGGCCTTTTACCGGGAGGTAGGCGATCGGGTTGCGCGTATCCCGGGCGTCCTATCGGTCTCATTCAGCTCAGTCGGGCTTGTAAGCGATTCCGATTGGGGAAGCGGCATCACGGTTCAGGGTTATCAGCCCAAAGAAGACGATGTCGGGCCGGACCGGAACATCGTGGGACCGCGATATTTCTCGACGCTGCGCATTCCTATGATCAAGGGCCGCGATTTCACCACACGCGATCACGCTCACTCACCACACGTCGCCATCGTCAACGAGACTTTTGCGCGGTTTTATTTCGGGAAGCAGGACCCGATCGGAAAACTGATTGGACCAGGCGGTAAAACACCCGTGGCCGATTTTGCGATTGTGGGCGTAGCCAAGGATGGCAAGTATGCGAATCTACGCGAATCCGCTACGCGGTTTTGGTACATCCCGTATGAGCAATATGGCGAGACCGGCCGCGAGCTGCACGGTTTGGCTATGTACGCGCGAACTGCCGGCGATCCTCTGAAGGAAGCGGGCGCAGTTCGCAGAGTGGTTCATAGCCTGGACCCGAAAGTGCCCGTATTCGATGTGAAGACTCTCGAGCAACAGATCGACGAGGACCTGGCGACGGATCGCATGGTGGCCACGCTTTCGACGTTTTTCAGCCTTTTGACCGCACTTATCGCCGCCATCGGCTTGTACGGAGTTATGACGTTTTCGATGACGCAGCGCAAGCGGGAGATCGGGATCCGCATGGCGCTCGGCGCGCAACGATCCGCAGTCATCCGCTCGGTGATGCGGGAAGTAGCTGTGCTCATCGCGCTGGGAATTGCCTTGGGCATCCCGTGCGCGCTCGGCTTGGGAAAGTTTGTGAAATCGATTTTGTTCGAGATCAAGCCGACCGACGAGTTTGTTTTTGTGACCGCGATCGCCTTGTCCGTTGTGGTCACACTCGCGGCCGGTTACCTGCCGGCGCGGCGCGCGGCTTCGATCGACCCTACTGTGGCATTGCGGTACGAATGATCCGCACGCTTACGTGCGAGCTTGTTCCTGATTGTTCGGCAGAGTGTTCCTCAGGAGATCCTCTACATCTGCCATCTTGTCGCCGAGCAAGTTGAGCTTGCGGGCGAGCCCCTGAATTTCGGATTCAGCGCGCCGATTCACCTCGAAATCGAGCTCGCCACGGAGCCGATCCTTCGTGTCCTGGCGGTTCTGGCTCATCATGATCACCGGTGCTTGAATCGCAGCAAGCATAGAGAGGATCAGATTTAGCAGGATAAATGGGTAGGGATCCCACGCCCTATGGCCGAGCTGCGTGTTGATCAAGGCGTAAACCACGAGTCCTACCAAGAAGCTGATGATGAAGATCCACGAGCCGCCGAAGCGAGCTACCTCGTCTGCGACACGTTCGCCCAGAGTCGCCTCTTCTTCGATGACTTCATTGGGATTCCGAGTGGAGCGCGTCCGCACAAGCTGCTGAGCGGCATGGAACTGGCGTCCCAGAACTGCAAGCATGTCCATGCCAGCCAATGGCTTGCGCTGGAGGAGGACCGAAATATCATGACGATCCACCTCTATGCAGAGCACGTCATCGAGGGCAATCGCGGTGGTTTGATGGGGTGTCTGGTCAAGCATGGACGCGAAACCAAAGAACTCGCCGGGCGCGGGCGTGTCTACCAGTACCTCCTGGTGATCCTGGTCCACCGTGGAGACCTCGACTTTGCCATTCACGAGAACATAGGCTCGGCCGCCCGGATCGCCCATTTTGTATATGCGTTGGCGAGCCGCGAAGGTTTTCAGTTCAACCTGTCCAGCGAGGACGGCGGTTTCCTCGTCGTCGAGCAGGGCGAATAGCGGAACTCTTTTTAGTACTTCTGGTTTGCAGGGCATGGGACCTCTCAGCCCGATCTACGGATCGGGACAGGTGCTGTAAGCGATTCAGAAGTCAGGATTTCATAGTTCGAGAGAACGGGCAAGATAGGGGCCGGGCAGTGGCAAACCAAGTCGATTTCATGAGGAATTCCCTTACACCCGAGAACCCCAAAGCCGTGCTAACGTAACAGGCACAATACATGGAACCGGGCGTTCGGCGCTTAAGAGTGCTTGTGGTCGAAGATAATCCCGGGGACATTCTGCTCATTCAGGAGGCGGTCCACGATTGCGATGTGGATTGCGCGTTAAGCTTCGCGAGCACTATCGCACAGGCAATTCACCTGGCGGCAGAGACCCGGTTCGATCTGGTGATCTCAGATATGAGCATCAGCAACGATGAAACCGCCAAATTCTTCGAGTGGATACGAGCTCGAGAGGGGCGAAAAACCACCCCGATTATCGTGTTTAGCGGGATTTTCGACCCCACTCCCGCCTACCAAGCCGGGGCAAATGTGTTCGTAGCGAAGTCGGCTGATGTGGATGAGTTTTTCGGGAAGATCCGGGAATTGATGCATTTCTGGGTGCATGTCGCGGACTGCCTCGCGAGTAAGGACGGGACGATCCCACCGTCACCCCGCTCTTTTCGCAACTCAAGCCGGCGGGCCCGTCTCCGGTTCTCTGCGATCGGGAATTGAAGCGCCCGGAATCGTGCTAGACTTGAGGAGTCTTTGCCCGCATCCGTTTCCTTCGCGAGTGCCATTTCTGGCCGCCCTGTCCGCATCGTGGTTTCCCGGTTCGGTTCCCTGAGCAGTCCGACAAAGACGAATCTCAACCCTTTGGAGCGATCACTATGATGAAGATTTTTGTCGGAAACTTGAGTTTCAAAACGACGCAGCAGGATCTGATGGACGCCTTTGCACCCTACGGCAACGTGGAGAGCGTCAATCTTTTGACCGACCGAATGACCGGGCAACCGCGCGGTTTCGGTTTTGTCGAAATGTCCGACCGTGCAGAAGCCCAGAACGCGATCAACGCGCTGAATGGCATGGAGCTGAATGGCCGCGCCATTAATGTCAACGAAGCGCGTCCCAAAACGGAAGGCGGTTTTGGCGGTAACAGATCGAAAGGTGGCTTTGGCGGCGGCAAGAGCCGTCGTGAGCCCCGCTGGTAAGTTCACTCACGTAGTACCTTGGTAGCAGGTGTTCCGGAGCGTATGCGCTATGCAGAGCGCTCCGGATGACTTGCGCCTGAGAGCGCGGAGGGAGAAATCGTTTGGCAGGTAGAGGGCCACAGACTTTCAAAAAGCGTCAGAAGGAACAACAGCGCAAGGAAAAACAGCAGGAGAAGATAGCGCGGCGCCTGCAACGCAAACACGAAAAACAGACGGGTACCGAATCGGAGCAGGGAAGTGATGACGGAGAAGCGATCACCGAATCGGAGCACGGAAGTGATGATCAGCCAGAAGTGATCACCAACTCCGAAGCGGCACCATCCTAGGCGCTGTCACGCCTGCGAGACTAGCATTGACTTCAGAACGGCCGATCGGCGGCGATCCCGTCCTTTACCGATAAGCCATTAGGCGGCCGGATTACACAGCCACAGCTTCTTTCGTGACTGTCTGCTGCCGCCCAAGAGCGGCCATCATAAGACCCAGTAAAATCAGAACCAGCTATGCGGGTTTGCAAACCGGCAGTTCTCTTTACTGTCCCGACGGTTATCGCAGGGGCGTTTCTGGCTGCGCACGTTATCAAGGCGCAGACTCAGGGACGTGACCTGATCGCGGCGAGGCCGCCCATGGGCTGGAACAGTTGGGACTCCTATGGCCTGACGGTGACTCAGGAGGAGTTTCAGACCAATGCGGATTGGATGAGTCAGCATCTGCGCCGCCACGGTTGGGAGTACGCGGTAGTAGATGAGGGCTGGTATCTGGAAAATCCGGATGCCAAAGCCGGTACCTTTCGCTTTGCGATGGATGCGCACGGGCGATACACGCCCGCGGTGAATCGATTTCCCTCGTCGGCCGGAAATACGGGATTCAAGAAGCTTGCCGATTGGGCGCACGCGCGCAACATGAAATTCGGCATTCACATTATCCGCGGCATTCCGCGCCAGGCGGTAGAGAAGAACCTGCCGATCGCCGGTTCCGAATTTCGAGCCGGGGATGCCGCGGACCGCTCGGACACCTGCGCCTGGAACGCTGACAATTACGGTGTCACTGCAAACGGCGCGGGCCAATCTTATTACGATTCGATCGCCGCTTTATATGCCAGTTGGGGCGTTGATCTTGTGAAGATCGATTGCATCTCGGCCCCGTATAAGGCGGACGAAATCCGGGTGTTCAGCAGCGCTTTGCAAAAAACCGGGCGGCCGATCGTGTTGAGCCTGTCCCCAGGCCCCACGCCGCTCGACAAAGTCGGTGAGCTGCGTAAATACGCGCAGATGTGGCGCATATCGGGAGATATATGGGATCACTGGAGCGATTGGCCAAAACCGAGAGATTGGTCGCAAGGTCTGCTGGGGCAGTTCCAATTGACGGCAAAATGGGCGCCCCACGTGGAGCCGGGACATTGGCCGGACGCCGACATGCTGCCGCTCGGGCAACTCGGGCCCAGGCCTGGGGAAGGAACAGCAAGAAACACCGAATTGACCCACGACGAACAGCGCACCCTGATGACGCTTTGGTCCATCTTCCGCTCGCCCCTGGTCTATGGCGGCAACCTGACCCAGACAGATGATTGGACAGCCGCACTATTGACGAACGACGAGGTGATCGCAGTTAACCAACATTCGTCCGGCGGCCACGCAATCGTGAATGGCGAAAAGAAAGCGATCTGGATCGCAAAACCCGAGTCGGGCGGCCGGGCTTATGTCGCGCTGTTCAACTTAGATGACAAGCCGCAAACGATCGAATACCCACTGCAGGCGCTTGGGCTGAGCGGAACGGCTTTCGATGTGCGCGACCTGTGGGAACGGAGGGATCTTGGGACGCTCGATCAGTTGCGCATCACGCTCCGTCCGCACGCTTCCGTCCTGTACCGGCTCAAGTGACGGCATAGTGCACATCAGTACGGTTTTGCTATTTCGGTTGGTGCTCGTGTTCGCATTTTGCGGCTCGCTCGTATCTGCACAGGCCGATAACGAGGTGGCGTTGGCGCAGGCTCAACTAGGTACCAGCCAAGCGCAGAAAGGCGACTACCGGGATGCGATTAAGGCCTATAAACGGGCGATCGCTATCGAGCCCGGATTGCCTGGGATTTACTTGAATCTGGGCTTAGCCTATTTCAAGCTAGGCGATTTCCGCGAAGCTATTCCGGCTTTTGAGAAAGAGAACGCACGGGCTCCCAGCGACCGCTTAGCGACACTGCTCGCAATGAGCTATTTGGGATTACACGAATACCGCGAAGCGGCCGAGCGCTTAAAACCCGTGAGTGCAGCGCAGCCGCAGAACTCGGAATTGTCGTATCTGCTGGCTAAATGCTACTTGTGGTCGGGCCAATATACCGAGGCCATGAGTTTATTCCAGACCCTGCTCGAGCGAGATCCGAATTCTGCCGCCGTACACATGCTACTCGGTGAGGCTCTGGACGCGAATGGCCGTACCACAGAAGCCATTGGCGAATTTGAAGCGGCCGTGAAGGCGGGTTCCACGACGCCCGAGGTTCACTTCGGCCTCGGATATCTGTACTGGAAAACGAAGCGATACGACGAAGCCGAGGGTGAGTTCCGAGCTGAACTGAAGAATTTTCCAAAGCACGCCCTGGCTACGGCGTATCTGGGCGACATCGCACTGAAGCGCGGACAGCCGGCAGCACTTGAATTACTGCAGCGCGCGATTCAGGAAGACCCCAATCTACAAATTGCTCATCTCGATCTCGGCATCCTGTATTCGTCGGAGAAAAGCTACGAACAGGCCATCGCGGAATTTCAAAAAGCGATTCAGATCGATGCGAGTGGGTTTGACGCGCACTACCGACTGGCTCGCCTGTATCGCGAAACGGGCAGAACGAGCGAAGCAGAAGCTGAGTTCGCGACCGTGCAGAAATTACATCAGAAGAAGGACGAAGAGCCGCTGATCAAGATCAGCGGCCCCCAATAGTGACTGATTGAAGCTCGGCGTTAGAAGTACAACTTTGCGCCGAGTTGGAAGACACGCGGGTCCCAAACGGACGTGACCTGCCCAAAGTCGCTGTTCGACAAAGTGCTGGATACGTTTTTGAACTGCGTATGGTTGAAAGTATTGAAAGTTTCGACGCGCAGTTCGAACCGGCTGCCGCGAGCTTCACTGAAGACGAAGCTCTTGAAGAGCGAAACGTTCCAGTTGTCGCGGCCAGGTCCGCGCACAGCGCCCACAGGGGTATTGCCCCAGGCTCCGAGGGCGGGAGTGCAGAATGCGCCTTTGCAGCTCCCGTTCGAGGTGTTGTCGAACCAACTTGCAAAGGTGTTCGGGGTTGTAATGCTGCCGGTCTTGTCGGGCCGGTTCGTGGCATTTGCCAAGCCGTTGCTACCCTGCGATCCCCCCAGAGTGATCCACAGAGGAAGGCCGCTCTGCATCGTTACGATGCCGGAAATTTCCCATCCGCCCAGCGTTGACTTTACTAGCCGGTTGCTGGTGCTTCGGAAGAACGGCAGTTCGTAGATGAAATTGACGAGTGCGATATGCGTGCGGTCCAGACCACTCGGACCGATGTCATAAGCGCGGTTGTAAGGATTCGAGACATAACTGAGATCACCGGCCGATGCAAATCCGGTCGCCTGATCAATCGATCGCGAAAGAGTGTAGAAAGCCTGCAGTGTGAGGTCTTTTTTGATTTGCGAGTGGAGCTCAGCCTGAAACGCGTTGTAGTGGGAGTTCTCCGCGTTTTCCGAAAGCACGATTGAGTGGAAGCCGCTGTATGGCACAACGGTGTTGTAAGCAGTGGTGCCGTTAATCAGCCCCGGAAGAACGCTGGGATCCGGCAAGTTGGTTTGGCGGTAATCGTTCTGATGGCGGTTCTGGTTCCCGACGTACGAGGCGGAGACCACGGTCCCTTCTGAGACTTGGTGCTGTACACCCACGCTGTACTGATAACTGACGGGACTCTTATAATCCGTGTACGCCATGCCGACGATGCTGCCGACCGTGATCGGCGCGGTCAGGGTTTGGCCGGTCAGGAGACTGACGTTGGGATTCGAGAGCGCTGCATTGTTAAACGTCACGCTCGCGCTGAACGGTTGGTTAGGACCGGCATTGTACATGTCGTTACCCTGAATGCGCTCATACATGGTCCCGAAGCCACCCCGCAGGACCGTTTTTCCGGCACCGGTCAGGTCGTAGGCAAAGCCGACGCGCGGGCCGAAATTGAGCCACTGATCCTTTACCAGGCCCCTCGGAATTCCGTTCTGGCCGGCGATGCCGATCCCGTTCAGATAGAAAAGGTAGCCTTTCAGAATCGGGTTAGGGCTTGGGCCCAGGCCGGGACTCGTCGGGAGGATACTGTTGCCGTCCGCCGTGAGAAGAGCGGCATCGGCGGGGTTGTAGAGTCCCGGATAGAAGTTCGACATCCGATTATTCGCTTCGTAGGTGTGCGGAATACCATCCCAGCGCAGGCCCAGGGTCAGAGTCAACCGCGGTGTAACCTTCCAGTTGTCCTGAATGTACGCGGCCGGCGAAATGTTGTTCCAGTAGCCTTTGTCCTGCACCGCCAGTTCCGTGTAGGTATTGGCATACCCTAGCAGGAAATCGGCAAAGTCGTTGCCAGTGTACTGGCCATTGAAATTGAAAGAACCCTGAGTTTGCCCAAACAGATCCTGGACCTTCTTGTACAGCGCCCAGCTCGCGCCGAACTTGAGCTGGTGCGATCCTTTCATCCAGGAAACGTCATCACGAATCTGGTAGTCATCGGCCTTATTATTCCAAGGCCAGCTCCCTACGTCGTAGTTCGTGCCGAGCTGGCCGAGGTTGACAGAGGGAAGGCGATTCGAATTGTTGCCGGGGAAGAGCTCGGGGATAGTGACATCGCTGGTCCGCTTATAAATACCGGTTGGCGCGAGAGTCAGCTTGTTGCCGTTGGAGTTGAACGCGGTCTCGTTCAAGAGAGTGGGAGTAATGGAATAGGTAGCGTGAATGACATAATGGTAAGCGGGGTTTGTGAAGAACGTGCCCACCGTCGGCACGTTGTCACCGCTCCATTGGGTGGTGCCGTAGGTTTGGCTTACTTGCTCGGCAACGTAATGGCCGAAGATTGAGAACTTGTCAGAGAACCTATGATCTATGCGCACGATCTCTTCGCGCAGGTCCGTGGGAAGCTTATTGCCTCCGACGAAATGATTGCCCGATCCGTTCGGCGCCGGGAAAATGCCCGCCCCAAGTAGCGCCTGCGCATTGGGATCGAGCAAGGAAGTCGGAATTTTATTCCCCGGAAACGGCTGGCCCAGTCCGACCCCAGTCGTGCTGGTCAGTTTAGCCGCAAGCGCCGGATTGTTGGCAAGCTGAGCGGCGCTGGGAAGCTTGATCGTGGTACCAGAACCGGAGAAGTCGCCGCCGTATTCGCTGGTTGCCGGGACGACAGTGTTCACGTTTCCACCCTGGATCAGCTTTCGCCATTCCATATTGTAGAAAAAGAAGGTCTTGTCTTTATCCTTGTTGTAGACCTTGGGAATGAACACCGGACCGCCGACATTGAAGCCGTAGGTATTGAAGCGCAGCTCGGGCGATGGCACGCCATTTGCGTTGTTGATGAAATTGCCCGCATCCAGAGCATCGTTGCGAAAGAATTCCCAAGCACTGGCATGGAAGTCCTTCGTTCCGGATTTAATAACCATGGTCATCGTGGCGCTGGAGGAGAGGCCGAATTCGGAACTGTAATTGGAGGTGAGGGCGCGGAATTCGGCGATGGAGTCGATGGACGGCATAATATCCATCCCGCCAGCACCGCCGCGATCCGCCGCTTCTCCGCCATCCACTAGGTAGAGATTGTGGCTCTGCCGCATGCCGTTAAAGCTGACATTGGCATCGCCGCCGGTTGAAGTGGGTACATTGAGATCGGACTGATTGCTGGAGGCGCCAGCCGTTAATGTTGCAAGGGAATAGATGCTGCGGCCGTTTGTCGCGAGCTGCGACACCTGCTGACCGGTGATCACGTTACTGAGTTCGCCAGACTCGGATTGAACGGCCACGGCAGTGGCCTCAACCGTGACGCTCTCCTGGGTGCTCCCGACCTCCAGACCGAGATCGACACGAGCCCGCTGGCCGACAGTAAGAACTACGTCCTTTTGCTCGGCTGCCTTGAATCCTTGCGCTTCGGCACGAACTGAATAGTGGCCTATCTGGAGATCAGGAACGACATATTCGCCGCGGTCGTTGGTCTTAATGTTGGTCACCGCATTGGTATCGGTGTTCGTAATGGTAATTGCAACGTTGGGGACTGCGGCTCCGGAAGGATCGGTGACGGTCCCTACGATGGTTCCTCCGGTTCCGGTCTGTGCGGAAACGACAAGTGCGGAACTGAGGAGTAACAGGAAAACTGAGAAAAGCCGCCCTAAACGGTACGGCCTAATAACTGAAAGCGAGCAAAAACGGTGCATACAGAGCACCCTCCCTTTGTTTAACTAGCTGCGAAACGATGCGGAACCGTTTTCCAAGGGGTCCGCAAGACCTAACTGGAACTAACGGTATTAGAGGGAGTATATATCACGTTTTCCTAGAATGGAAGCGTTAGACCGACTTACGTCGCATTCCTCGGTAATAGGCTAGTACTCTACTTATCTAACGGCAGTCGGGCGAAGTTCACAGGAAAGGCCACGAGGAACTGCTGGTGGCGTTACCTGCGCGTGACGTTCCCAGGTCAAGCCAGCTATGTTAGCCTACGGTTAAATTCAATGAGCTTGACTCGGAAGAAACCGCTGCAGGGCCTGCTGGAACAGGCCAACAAGAGCGGCCTGAAACGCACTCTGACTGCGAAA
This sequence comes from uncultured Acidobacteriaceae bacterium, assembly GCA_963787585.1. Taxonomy (GTDB): domain Bacteria; phylum Acidobacteriota; class Terriglobia; order Bryobacterales; family Bryobacteraceae; genus Bog-105. Next base: position 40,651 of record CAWBDR010000028.1, on the reverse strand, counting down.
AGCCTGGTGGCGCTGGGGGTCGGAGCCATTATTGGGGCGGGCTTGTTCGTCCGGACCGCCGCCGCGTCGGCACAGGATGCGGGACCCGCAGTCACAGTTTCGTTCATAATTGCCGCAATCGGCTGCGCCTTCGCCGGGCTCTGCTACGCCGAGTTCGCGGCCATGATTCCCATCGCCGGCAGCGCCTACACGTATGCGTACACCACGATGGGAGAACTTGTCGCCTGGATCATCGGTTGGGCACTGGTCCTGGAGTATGCCCTAGGAGCGGCGACGGTCGCGATCTCCTGGAGCGAATACCTGAACCATCTGGTCGGCGGGACAATTCCGTTTCAGTGGTGCCACTCCCCGCTGGAAGCCTCCGTCTCAGGCGTTCACGGCATCATTAATCTGCCTGCGCTCTTTATCGTTTTCATCTTGACTTTGATTTTGATTAAGGGCACCCAGGAATCCGCAACGGTCAACGCCATTATCGTCAGCATCAAAGTGGCGATTGTGATTGCATTCGTAGCGGTGGGGTGGCACTTCGTCAGCGCGGCAAACATGGTTCCTTACACCATCCCGGCGGGCACACCCGGCCATGAAGGGACGTTCCACCATGGATGGGCAGGCGTTCTCGGGGGGGCCGGCATCGTATTCTTCGCGTTTATCGGTTTTGACGCCGTTTCGACCGCGGCGCAGGAGACAAAAAATCCCGGCCGGGACATGCCGATCGGTATTCTAGGCTCGCTCGCCGTTTGTACCGTGCTCTACATTCTGTTCGGATACGTTCTCACCGGCGTGGCCAATTGGAAAGAGTTTGCCATCGCGGGCAAAGAGGCTTCCGTAGCTTATGCCGTGGACCATCACATGCCGGGCTTCCATTGGCTGGCAACGGCTATTACGATCGCCATTCTGCTTGGCTTCTCGTCCGTTATTCTGGTGATGCTTCTGGGTCAGAGCCGCGTCTTCTATTCCATGTCGAACGACGGGCTCCTGCCCAGGGTCTTTTCGGAGATTCACCAGAAGTTCCGAACGCCGTATAAGTGCAATATGATACTGTTCCTCTTCGTAGGCATCTTTGCCTCGTTCATTCCCGAGTCGTTGGCGGGTGATCTCACTTCCATCGGGACACTGTTTGCCTTCTCCCTGGTTTGTATCGGGGTCTGGATCATGCGCCATCTGGAACCGGCGATGCACCGCCCGTTCCGGACACCGCTTGTTCCGCTTGTTCCGATACTGGGCGTTATCGTATGTGGCGGCATGATCATCTCGCTCGATCACCGCACCCAGATCACGGCATTCTGCTGGATGATCATCGGCTTGTTCATTTATTTCCTATACGGGAAGAACCACAGCCAGCTCGCGCCGATGAGCCGGAAGGTGGAGAAGCCAACCCCGGTGGCACCCGCAGCGCGCTGAATCGTCCCGCCAAGGCCCGCGATTCCTTGGTTTTCTGCCTGGTTCATAAGCAGCGGCATGTCTGAATTCTGGCGAGATGTGCGATCCGGTCTGCGGCTTTTTGCAGACCCGTTGGCTAGGGCTACACGATCCATAACGAAAGCAGTACGCATTGGCTGGTAAGCACTGGCCTGAATGCCGGATCATTTCAAAACGCGACGCCCGACGCGATCTTCGATTTCCCCGATATTGCGCCCGGCGCGACCGTAACGCTTTCGTTCGATGCCAGCAAGTCGGCGGGTTTGTACGAACTCACCTGGGATTCGTCAGCACCCGTTGAGTTTTCGAATACCGGCAACTTCGTCCTAAACGCTCAATGGTGGAATGGCGACCCGAATGCGGGCGGCATGTTCCTGAACAGCGCTTTAAACGGGATCCAATCCTATTCGGCGACTGTAACGGCGGTACCGGAGCCGGCGACTGTTGGCTTGGTCGGGCTCATGTTATTAGCTATTCCACTCGGTTCCCGGACGGCACGCCGCGTATCGCCCTTTATCTTCCTCCGCTATTCGGCCCGCAGCATGGCAACCGGATCGATGCGGACGGCTCGGATCACTGCCGGAACTGAGGCGAGTAGGGCTGCGATCAGGATCGCCATCGCTGGAACTGCCAGTGCGCCCAAGTCCGTAGCATTCACTTGGTAAAGAAGTGCCGTGATGTATCGGACGGAGGCCATTCCGAGCGCAAGTCCCATCAGGGTGCCGACCAGCACCATCAAAAGAACATCGGCAGTCACTCGCCGCGCGACTTCTCCGGCCCGCGCGCCGATCGCCATACGAATGCCGATTTCGCGCTGGCGCTGCAGAACCGAGTAGTTCAGCACGCCATACAGGCCGATACCGGCGAGCAGCAGCGCAACAATGGCGAAGAAGAGCGCGACCATCGCGAGGAGGCGCTCCCGGACAGTCTGCGAATCGTCAATCTCTTTCTGCGTACGGATGTTGCTGACGCGAAATCCGTGTCCAGCCTGGGAGACTTCGCGGCGGAGAATCGGCGCGAGCACGAGCGGGTTCGTGCTAGACGTCCGCACAATGAATGTTGCCTCGCCCTCATACCGAGGTTTGCCGTTCGCGTCGATCGAATTGAACGGAACGTAAGCTACGGGAGGTACCGGCTCGCGAATGCTGCGGTAGCGCGCATCGCGGACAAAGCCCACAATCTGAAAACGGGTATGGGGGCCTTCATCCGCAGTCTTTTCGAACGACTTACCGGTCGGATTTGCACGATTAAAGTACTGCCTCGCGAAAGCCTCATTCACAATAGCTACGCGAGGATAAGTGTCATTTGGCCGGAAGTCCCGCCCATCCATCAAGGGAATCCGCATTACCCTTAGCCAGCCAGGCGAGACATTCAAAAAGTCAGTCATAACCTGGGTCGGCGGTGCGCCATTAATCGAAACGAAGCTATTCCAGTTGGACGTAAGCAGCGGCCAACCGGCCAATGCAACTTCTTCCACGCCGGGCACGGCGCGGAGATGGTCGGCCACTTGGTTCCAGAAGACCGGCAACTGAGGGCGCTGGGTCACCGTTTCGAGGGTAAGAAGCCGTTCGGCGGAAAAGCCGGTGGGTTGATTCGATAACTGGTCGAATGTCGCGACAAACAGCCCAGCAACGAAAAGCACCACAAAACAGAAGGCGACCTGTAGGGCAATTAGCGCGTGCATCGTGCGACGTCGCGAGTGGGGATTGTCTCCGCCCTTGAGCGTAGTGGCCGGCATCACTCGCGAGGCCCGCAGCGCCGGGATTACACCGAGCAGGAACGTTACACAGACAGTCAGAGCCACGCCGAATGCAAGCACTCGCCAATCAGCCGGCAGAAACAAGCGCGCCGGGTTATCCGGCGGATTGATCCTGCTCACCACGAACGGCGCGGACCACCATGCGAATACTGCGCCCGCAACGGCCGCCAGGGAGGCGAGAGTTGCGCTCTCGACCAGCATCAGTTGCACCAGACGCCATCGTCCGGCGCCGATCGAAACGCGGAGCGCCATCTCCCGCGCTCTCGCCGCCGCCTGTGCCGTCATCAGGTTGGCAACGTTCGCGCACGCGATCAGCAGCACGAGCACGACTAAGGCCGAGAGGACTGCCAGCGATCGGCGATTCGCCTCCTGCAGACCGGACACACCGGCGGGCGCGGGTTCGAGGACCAACCTCTGGTTTAGATAGTTATCAATGCTCTGTTTGGGCATTCCGATAAAGCCCTTCGCGCGCTCAGTCTCAAACGCCAGTGACGTTGCGTTCAGCTTCTGGCGAATAGGTTCGAATGCGACACCCGGCTCTACCAGCGCCAATGTACGGTGCCAGGTCGAGTCTGACCTGCTGACTCGGCGGTGCATCATGGTCGGCAGGAACATGTCGATCATCGTGCCGGGTTCGGTGCCCGTGAATGGCGCCTGGCAGACGCCAATGATCTCGTAAAGGCGGTTGCCCATTCGAAAGCTGCGCCCGATCACTTTCGGGTCCTGTCCGAAGCGGCGCGCCCAGTAGTCATGAGAGAGCACAGCGTATGGATGGGCTCCGAGCTCACGGTCGTCCTTTTTGGTGAACAACCGCCCGAGCGCAGGCTTCAGCCCGAACGAACTGAACATCCACCCCGATACGTACTGGAGATACACTTTTTCCATGTCCTGGTCCGACGCATAGGTCAGATCCATGCGTTCGGCGTAGGAAATTGCGATCAGCTCGGCCTGGCCCTTCACGGCAGTGCGCATCAGGCGGAAATCGGGATAGGCCCATCCATCAAATGCCTCGGGTTTCCCATCCCAACCGATTTCTTGACGTGAGAGAGCGTACAGCCGCTCGGGATTTGTAACCGGCAGAGGCCGCAACAGCAGAGCGTCGATGAGCCGGAACGCCGATGTGCATGCCCCGATCGCCAGAGCTAGGGACAGAATCGCAGCGGCGGAAGTCACTTTTCGCTTCATGAGTTGGCGCCAGCCAAAGATCACGTCCGCTCGCAAGGAATCGAGCCACGGAATCAGACGAAAGTCGCGGCTCTCCTCACGCTGCCGGAGCGCCGAGCCGAACGCTTTGCGGGCCTCAACCGGGTCGCGCCCCTCTTCGAGAGCTTCTGCGAAGTGGGATGCGAACTCTTCATCGATTTCGCGGCTCAAACGATCGCCTCGAAATACGTTTGCCAGGCGTGACCACAAGGACATATCAAGCCATTCTCAAAACGCGATTCACGGCCGAAGTGACGGTCTGCCACCGCGACTCCTCGGTGGCCAGTTGCTTCCTCCCGGCTGCGGTCAGTTCGTATGTGCGTGCCCGGCGCCCGGTATCTTTGGTGATCCATTCGGCGCGAATCCATCCGGCCTCCTCCATCCGGTGCAGCGCCGGATAGAGCGAACCTTCTTCGGCGCACAGGACGTCGCCGGAGGTGTCCTTAATCGCGGACATAATGGCGTAGCCGTGCAGGCGCGGCCGCCGCGAAAGAATTTTGAGGACCAGCAGATCGAGAGACCCTTGAAGAGAATCGGGCTTCGGCATACCCAGACCTCATAGTACATAGAGGTCTAAATATGTGTCAAGAGGCCAGTGGAACAGTTCATCAATTTTATCGTGCCAAGCCATCGCCTACAGGAGGCCGATCGTAAACACCCGGCTGCTTCATCCTCCGCGTTGCACCACCCACTCCGAACATTAAGCCTCCCGTTAGCCCGCCGAGAATCAGCAAAGGTAACGCAGGATAAGAAGTCGCTCGGCAACAGTTGCGTGCATCGCACTCAGAGAAGAAGGCCCGGTCGCGGTATTGAATACGGCTTGTATAGGGGAGGATCAACGTTCACCGCAACGAGCGCGATGTCCACATTGGGAATCCACGAGCGTGAATGGTCTCGCGGGGATGAGGAGGAGTGCCGCCGTTCGCCTTGTCCTTAATTACCGCGAGTCTGGCTATCCTTTGTGTCTCCTGGATAATCCGTGTGAGTTCCGGGTTAGGACCATGGTTGACCAGATCGCCCAAAACCCAGAGCTGATCGTTTGTGGCTGTCAGAACGGAAACCACTTCTAAACTTGCGTGCAGATCATTGAATCCGTTGTACCCTGGATAAGCCGGTGGAGTTCGCCGTTATCCGCCGCAAAGGCGGCCAATGACTCCTACGACGAAATATTCGTATGGGGCGAGTTGTTTCCAAAAAGCCTATTGAACCGCTCCATCGCGTTCTGAGCGTAGAGCTGGTCACCGCGGCAACTCCCAAATACCCTCGACTCCCTTTAGCAGCGCAGGAAAACCGCGGCCCCGGAAAGATAAGCATAGTGTGTTTCGAAGGAGGTCCGATCCCATGCTCCCTAAAGGCAGCGCGAAGAAGGTCACGATTTATCTCAATCAGGACACACGGACACATATTGAGCCCCTCTGGTCCGCAGTTCTTGGGTTCCTACGCCATAAACACGTCGCCGGAGCAACTCTGTTTCGCGCTGACGGTGGCTTCGGCGCTCACGAGCAGTTCCACGATCCGCGCTCCGAATATCTGGCCGAGCACTCCCCGATTCGCATCGAGTTCATCGAAACGCCGCAACGGGCAGACGAGTTGCTGCCCACTCTCTACGAGATGGTCACGGACGGGTTGATCACAGTGCAGGACCTCACAGTCGTCAAATGCTGCGCGAAGGATGCGAAAACGAAGCGAGCAGAGCCGGTATTGGCCAAGAAGGTGGTCAGTACACCTGCAAAGCTTGTTCGCATTTACCTGGGCGAATCGGATAAATCCAAAGATGAGCCGTTGTATGAGGCGATGGTGAAGAAGCTGCGAATGATGGATTTCGCTGGTGCGACTGTCTATCGCGGTGTTCTAGGCTATGGCGCTAAGGGGCATACCCACAAGGGCGGACGATTCCATTTGTCGCACGATCTGCCCATCATGATTTCGGTTGTCGAGAAACCCGAGAGGGTGGGCGAACTGGTGCAGGTGGTGGCCGAAATGATGCAGGACGGCATTATCGTGACTTCAGATGTCGAGTTGCACCATGTCGTCCACGAATTACCGAATTCAGGAGAACTTCTAGCTAATGAACGGTCAGCCAGGTAAACTGCTTCGCGTCTATGTCAACGAAGATGATCGTTATGATGGCAAGCCCCTCTATGAAGCCATTGTGGACCGCTGCCGAGAACTGAAGGTAGCCGGCGCCACGGTGTTCCGGGCTTTCGAAGGATTTGGCGAAACGGCAGAGCTACATCATCGGCATCTATTCCGCAACGATCAACCCATAGTGATCACGATTGTGGAGCGACCCGAGAAGGCCGACGAGATACTGCCGGTAATCGAAGGCATGATGAACGGCGGAATCGTTGCCGTGACCGACGTGGAGGTGACGGTGGTTTCCAAAGGTCCGCGGACTACTCTGCCCTAGTTAGTTAGCATGCACATCTAATATGCTGAGGTCCGGAGTTGCCTTGCTTACTGGATACCGAGCGGCCACTTGGAAGCAGCGGTATTGCAGCAGAGCGTTAAGGGTTTGCCGGTACCCGAGTTTCCTGCCAATTCAGTGGGGCCACAATCTATTTGCGATCATGAAGCCCAACCAGGCTGCAGCCAAACCGAGAACAACGCTCGATCCGATATACAACAAGCTGACGGCCGCCGCGCCGGTTTGTAGTGTTGTCAACGCCTCCCACTCAAAGCTCGAGAACGTAGTGTATCCACCCAAAATTCCCGTGACGAGGAAGAGCCGCCAATTCGGATCGAGCGCTGACCGGTTCAGAAGTAAGGTCATCAGAACGCCGATTAAGAACGAACCAGTGACATTGATGAGAAATGTTCCGGCAGGGAAGGTGCCCGAATAAAATCTAGCCACAAGTGAGCCGAAGATATACCGGCTGACCGCACCGATACCGCCGCCGAGAGTCACGAGGAAGTACTTGCTCATCTTTTATGAGAGTAGAGAACGGATTACTTTGCGGAACGCGGCATCTTACTCAAACGATCCGGCTGCAAGTAACGCGCTCGACTCTCGCGAATGATTGGGCGAATCGGCCCGGGATCGAGCCGGTGAAAAGGCTGCATTTAAAGCTCCGTGCTCGTCGAGATGGACGATTGTGGGCCAGGCTTACGCTTGGCCAGCAAGACACTCTGTGCCTATGCTTTTGAACCCGGCTTGAGATTTTTTCGGCGATCGAAACGACGCATTTGTGTCCCCGATGACTGGCAACCACTGCACACTCCTTCTTTGTGTGAGTAGGAGTCATCTTCCCCTTACGGGGCGGTTAAGGCGAACTCCAACGCCGTACGCTTCCTTTACAGGTTACACGAACGACGCACAAGCTTCCAAGACGCGTTACTTGCCGGGCTTTTCGGTCGAGCCTGCTACCTACCTCTAGCGCGCCCTAGCTGCGACGATCGCCGCTGCCATCGCGACCTTGTGATCCTTGCCCCAGGGCGGGCCGATGGACCTCCTCAGCTGGAGGAAGTGGGCATCGAGGTCCTCGATGCGGAGTGCCTCGCTCGCTGCATCAAACACCTTCTTCGCGTCGTACCAGTGGACGGCCCAACCACGCGCCTCGGCTGCGGCGGCTAGCGCCTTGCGGTACATCACCCAGTCGGCGACGTTCTGCGCCCGGTAGTCCTTGATCCGCTCGGCAATAGTTAATGGCAGCCGAGGGCACTCTCGAAGCGCGACGCCGAGGATGCGTCCGGGCACCGTCATCGCGACGGCGTCCAGGCTGAGCTTCGCGTGCCGTTCCGCCGACACGCGCACGCGCTCCACCAGCGCCACTGCCTCATCGAGCGGAAGCGCCTGCCCTTCGCTGTGGTGCGGAATCTTCGGCAGGTCCTCGTCCACCAGTTCGACGCGGCGACGGTCGAGGAGCGTACCGTCGCCCGCGGCCGTCACCAGCACCGCCCAACCGCCGTGGTCCGATACCCCGATGATTCCGTCGTCCTTCGACATTGCGCTCGACATGTTCCTCCCGATGAGGCCGACGCTCGACGGTCGACGCTGTTCCGTGATCGCATCCCTCACCAGGAATAACGTATCGTCGCCGTCTCATCGAGTCAACTCCCGCAAAAGCGGCGAAGGGAAGAGCGAATGCAAGCGGCGGCAATCTGCCGAAGCCGGAAGCGTGGGGCCACTGCAAGTGCAAGAGCTGCACGGAGAGCGGGGAGCGCTTTTTACTGGTACACTTAAGGAGCCTCCCGTTTCATTCGTCCTTCGTAAGTGAGTCTTCTTCACTTCCCTCGAATTCTCTGGCTTCAACAGGGGTTGAATCTCTGAGTTGTTTGCTTAAGGGCGTCGTTCCGGTACTCGGCGCACCTTTTGCAAACATGAAACTATTCAAAGAACTATCTTTGTCGCAGTCCGTTCAAGTCAATCTGAAGCGGAACTGCTTTATTGAACCGACGCCGGTGCAGGCCCAGGCGATCCCGCCGGCATTGACCGGCGCCGATGTGATCGCCACTGCACAGACAGGCACTGGGAAGACCCTGGCCTTTTTAGTGCCTATCGTCGAAAGGCTGCTGAAAGATTCCGACTCGGAGCGAAGGGCCGGCGGTGTAGCGCCGATGCGAGCCCTAGTCCTGAGCCCGACGCGAGAACTGGCGATTCAAATCTCGGATGCTTTCACGAAGCTGTGTGTGAACACTGGTTTGCGCGCGGCTGTGGTGGTGGGCGGCCTGAGTGAACAGACGCAACTAAACGCGATGCGGCGAGGCGCACAACTGGTAATTGCAACGCCAGGTCGATTGGAAGACTTTCTCGATCGCGGACTGGTGACACTCAACGCGGTGGAGCTGCTGGTTCTGGACGAGGCGGACCGCATGCTGGACATGGGCTTCCTCCCGGCTATCGAACGAATTCTGTCGGTTTTGCCAACGGCGCGGCAGAGCCTTTTCTTTTCTGCCACGATGAAGAAGGATGTCGAGCGCCTGATTGCACGTCACTCTAAGGACCCGGTCCGCATTTTCGTCGACGGGTCGAACATGACCACGCCCGATCAGATTGACTTGCACGTGTACGAGGTGGAGAACCACGTGAAGCTTGGGTTGCTGCGCCACATGCTGGGCCAGAACGCCGGATCGTTTCTGGTGTTCGCGCGAACGAAGCACGCGACGGATCGACTGGCGAAACGGCTCTCGCGCCTGGGACTGCCAGCGGTAGCGATGCACGGTGACCGGACACAGAACCAGCGGAATCAGGCGCTCGCGGGATTTCGCGATGGCCGGTACAGGATTCTGGTGGCGACTGACGTTGCAGCTCGGGGCATCCACATCGATAGCGTGGCCCACGTGGTGAACTACGATCTTCCGCAAGCGCCGACGGATTTCATTCATCGTGTAGGACGCACGGGGCGCGCTGGCCAAAGAGGCGCCGCATCCACGTTCAGTATGAGATCGGAGCGAGGTGAGGTGCGCCGTATTGAGCTGGAATGCAAGGTGTTGCTCGAGCGGCGGAAGGTAGCTGACGAGATTGTGCAGGAAGCAAACGAGTTGGCGCAACCAGAAATCCATGGGGATAGCGCCGCTCCCAACAAGCATGTTCACCGTTCATTTCCGGGTGGTCGCGGCGCCACACAGAACGCGGGGTCACGCCCAGGCCGCGATCGTCGTAGAAGCTGATACGTCAGTCCCCGTGACTGCCAGCACGGGGCCCCTCGATCGCTCGTGCCGCGGCGGGCCTGAGCGCCACATTCGGATCAGTTGCTGGATTTGGATACCACACCCTGGATCCAATGCGCAGCATTATCGTGATAAAGCTTGCGAAGCACGTCCGCCGGCAGCGCAAGTCCTTGGACCTTTCGCCCGTGATAATCCACCGTTGCGTCCGACGAAAAGAAGGCCCAATCTGTGGCATACTGCTTCTCCCAAATCTTTTCCGCCGCGGCGGTGTTTTGCCGGTCATATAAAGACAGATCTGTTCCGTACAAAACTCGATCTTGGTATTTGATGAGGAATTCGCGCGCCTTCTCGCGCGGTTGCAGGGTCAAGTACACGACCCGCGCGGCCGTATCCACCGCAAAATTCGGGTAGCGGTCGAACCGCCTTCCGATTTCCTCCAGACTAGTCTCCAGGCTTCCCAGATGTGCTCCCACCACACGGAGCTGCGGATTTTGTTCCAGCATGTGGTCACGGGCCTGAATTATGGTTGCCTTCTTCGGGTGATCCGGTTGCTTGTACATGTACCATTCGGGATGCTGGCTGTAGTAGCTATGATCGGGGGAATTCCTGTTCGGCGGCTGCCAGCATGAGTCAGGCTCCGCCAGGTGCGCAATCAACGTCTTGCCGTGCGCGGCGATGTCCTTATAAATGGGCTCCAGGCGAACATCATCCGGCATGACGAAACGTCCGGATTGATCCTTCAATTCCATCCCGACGTTTTTCCATATCTTCACCGCAACAGCGCCCCGGGCGAAATCCCGATTGAGTTGCCGAATGGCATCGTCCGCGAATTTAGGATTCGAAAACTTGAACGGATCAAAAGTGGTGCAAAGAACGGCTTGCCCCTTACTCTCCTTCACGAAAACCTGCGCCGCCTCGATCTTAGCTTCCAATGTCGGGAAATCCCCTTCGCCCTTGGTGGCTACGACAATATCGACCAGATGCAGATGAAGTCTGTGAAGGAAGGCGTAGAACTCCGGATCCACCTTGAAGACATGGGCGTGCGTATCGATCGGTTCCATGGATGTGAACGCGCGCAAATCGGCCGGCCAAACCGTTTCGCTCGTGTCACCTCTGGAGGCCGTAGCCGTAATCGAAATGGCGGCAAGTATCAGAGCCGATGCCGCGAGGCAAAAAGAAAAGGATCGTCGCATGTCTATATTCATATCCCGCGCTAAATTGGAGCTATTTTCTTGAATGGACGGCAATTGGCTGGTATTTGCCCGACGTCCTCTTTAATCGTGATGCACTGATCGGCAGGCACATCGGCGAGCTTGGTCACAGCGCCACTGGGCCATGCAATATCGATCCGCGCGATCCGCGTCGCATTGCCCAATCCGAAATGGAGGCGCGGGTCGTGCGCCGCCTGATAGCTCGTTCCCCCTTTGGCTTCATCTGTCTGAACAACGCCATTCGCAACCAGTCGCACCTTTGCACCAATGCCGTCGCGGTTGGACCGTGTACCGACAAGGTGTACCTCCAGCCAGTGCTTGCGGTTGCCGCCGTCGTTTCGAAACAATTGCGGACGATCGCCGTTATTTGTGACCAATACGTCCACGTCGCCGTCGTTATCGTAGTCCGCAAATGCGGCAGCCCTGCTCACGCGACGATCGGCAAGATCCGGCCCAAGCTGTTTTGTTACGTCCTGAAATGTGCCACCCAAATTTCGATAGATTGTCTTCGGTTCTGCGTATTCTGTGCCGCTGTGGAAAAATTGAATGTTGTCGAGAACATGACCGTTGGCTATGAATAGATCTCGCCATCCGTCGTTGTCATAATCCAGAAATCGAGTTCCAAATCCACTCATTCTGAACGCTCCTGCACCTAACTTCGATGCAAACGTCGCATCTGAGAATGTGCCGTTTCCGTCATTACGATACAGACGGTTGTATTCCAGGTCCAGATGCGTAACAAAAAGATCAGGAAGACCGTCGCGATCGTAATCGGCGGCATCTACACCCATTCCGGCTTCAGGTTTGCCATCTTCGCCGAATGCAACGCCTGCCTCGATTCCTACCTCTTCGAATGTGCCGTCCCCTTTATTTCTGTAAAGGAAATTCTCCATGGAATCGTTCGCCAGAAACACATCCGTCCACCCGTCTCCGTTGTAGTCGAAGCAGACTACACCCAATCCGTTTCCTGGTTTCAGGCCAATTTTCGACGCGCGGCTTACGTCAGTAAACACCCCATTTCCGTCGTTGTGAAAGAGAGTGGGTGCTTGGCCATGATACTTGTTTGGATGGCAATAGGCGGGCCGGCCTTCATTGATGCAGATCAGGTTCCGATCCGGAGTGAAGTCAACATAGTTCGCGACAATCAGATCGAGTTTCCCATCATGGTCATAGTCAAACCAAGCGGCGCTCGAACCCCACTTTCCGAGGTTGGCCACGCCCGCCCGCTCCGTCACATCCGTAAATGTCCCGTCCCCGTTATTGTGATAGAGAATCGATCGCCCGTACCCGACAACATAAAGATCCTCGAAGCCGTCATTATCGTAATCTCCGACCGCCACTCCCATCCCAAACAAACCCACGGCGCCGACACGGGCTTGTTCTGTGACGTCTGTGAAGGTGCCGTCTCCATTGCTGTGATAGAGGGCCGATCTCAAGCTATGTGCCGGTGTATATGCATTGGTTGCCGCGCTGTTGACAAGATACAGATCAAGGTAGCCATCATTGTCGTAATCGATCCAGGCTGCGCCCGAGCCCATCGTTTCGATGAGATAACGTTGAGTGCTTGCTGCGTTATCGTGTTTAAACGTGATCTTTGAGCTGGCCGCTACGTCCACGAAGGTTATGCCGCCAGGCACGTCCGGTGTAGAACTCGCAGCTACCCAGCACAGCACCCCGCCCGGGATGAAAAGAATGCCTAAAACGTGCCATTTCATCAGTGCAGGCAAGGCAAACTCGAACTTATCATCTGCTTCGATCGTTCGCGGCTCACACTTTTAGGAAGGGGAGTCCCGGCGCCTTCCTTAAGTACAACGATCCGATTTGCAGAACCCCCTTCGAAGCGCTCCCGTTTTCCGCCAGGCCACACGACTTCGATGTGGTCGTATCGGCCGTCACGATCTAATCCGAAGTGAAGGCGCGCGTCGCTCTGAGAAAGGAAGCTTGTTCCACTCTGCACTTCCCGGGAGATGTGTCTCGCGCCGACATAAACGAAAACGCGTGCTCCAATCGCATCACGATTGCAGTGCGTTCCGATACACCGCGTCAGTAGCCAGTTCTTGTGCGTCCCGTAGTTCTTCAGAAGCGTCGGATGGGTGCCCAGGTTATTGACTACAATTTCCACGGAGCCATCATTGTCCAAATCGCCTATCGCGGAGCCGCGAGACACGTTGGGCGTTGTTACTCCGCGCCCCGCCACACCTGACAAATCTTTGAACTTGCCGCCGCCGACATTCCAGTAAAAAAGTTTTGGCTGCTTGTATCGGGTGGGTAAGTTAGCCTCATCCACCTCCGGGTAAACGTGGCCATTGACGATCAGTATGTCTTTTCGACCATCATTGTCGGCATCAAGAAAGTTAACACCCCAGCCGAGATATTGGCTGTGCACGCCGACCCCGGATTGGTAGACTTGATCCTCAAAAGTGCCATCCCCATTGTTGTGATAAAGGTTCGGTGTGTCCTCGCTGAAATTGGATTTCAGTATGTCAACATAGCCGTCCTCGTCGTAATCCGAAACTGCGACGCCCATGCCCGCCTGCTCCTGGCCATCCTCATTTAAAGCAACGCCTGATTGCACTCCGACCTCTTCGAACGTGCCATCTCTTTGATTGCGATACAGCAGGCTGGGCGTGGAATCGCACGCAACGTAAAGATCGGGATACGAATCCCCGTCAAAATCGGCCGCACTCACCGTGAACCCGTAACAGCCCGTCCGCTTTCCTATTCCACTCGCTTGTGAGACGTCCTGAAACTTGCCCGCGCCTTCGTTATGGAAAAGCAAGTTATGCGCCGCCGGCAAGCCCCTCGGGCCACACATCACGGGCAACCCCTTCCATTGACAATATCCGTTACTGCCGGGTTCGGGGACTTTGTCTCGATTGAAATCTACATATCCCGTGATCACGAGATCAAGTTTTCCATCCAGATCGTAGTCGAAAAAAGAACAACCCGTGTCCCATCGCGTTTCATTCGAGAGCAGGCCCGCAACTGCTGTTACATCCTTGAATGTGCCGTTGCCTTCGTTGTGATAGAGAACGCTGTGCCCGTAATAGGTTACGAATAAGTCGCGAAATCCATCGTTGTCATAGTCTCCTACACAGACGCCTTGTCCCCACCCTGAATGCGTGAGACCCACCTCGCGGGTTACGTCTTTGAAGTGAAGATTCCCGAGATTGCGATATAAGTGACTGGTCGGCTGCTGTCCTTCCTTGGCATCGAGCGTTGTCCCGTTAACCAGGAAAATATCCGGAAGCCCGTCGTTATCGTAGTCGAAGATGGCAACACCATGGCCTGTCGTCTCCAGAATGTATTTTTTATGCGATGGCGACCCGGAAACGTCGCTCGCCGATAAGCCCGCAGCCTCGGCAATGTCGCGGAAGTCTACTTCAATCGGAGGTAAATTCGTTTGAATCGTGGGCGGTCGCCGATTCACACGCGGCGGAGTGGCCATCCCCTGGAATGCGCGCAGGAGCGAGACGCCGAACAAAAGCGCCGCCATACAGCTTACGGCCACAATAGCAATACGAAGACGCCTCATTCAGAGAACTACAATCAATGTACAGTAAAACAGCAGACAGCATGAGTACCCGCGATGTCTGGGTTTCGCATTACATTCGCAGTGTAGTTCGACTCGTCATGCTGCTCGTCTCTGCGGGCGCGCTTTTCGCAGAACAGCGTACCGGTCAGGCCGGCCCAGAAACAAAGCCGGCTGAGGAGGCGAGTCTTTTCGACCAGCGTGGAGTCAAACTGGTACAATCTGGAGATCTCTCTGCAGCCATCGAGCAGTTCCGGTCCGCTTTGCGTGTCAACCCTGGTTACACCCAAGCCTGGTATCACCTCGGGCTCGCCTACGACCAGAAACGAGACACCGACCAGGCGATCGACGAATTCGAGGAAGCGCTGCGTCTTCAGCCCGATTACGTCGAAGCTCGTTACATGCTTGCGGACTGTTGTCGTAAGCGCGGCGACTTTGCCGGCGAGCTTCACACCCTCGCTCAGGTTGTGGCGCGAGCACCGCAATTCGCGGAGGCACGTTACAACTACGGCCTCGGTCTCAAGAATGAGGGCAAATTTCAAGCCGCAGTCGAAGAACTCCGCGCCGCGGCACGGCTAAACCCTCAGAATCCGAAATATAAACTTGCGCTGGGGGTCGCTTTGGCCGACGTGGATCCGAAGGAGGCGGTCATCGTACTCCGTGATGCAGCCCACCACGACACCGAAAATGCCGATGCGCACTATAATTTCGGGCTCGCGTTGGCGAAGGCCGGTGATGATGAGGGAGCTGAAGAAGAGTTTAACCGGGCTCTGCAACTTGATCAGAAGTACGCATCGGCGCTTCGCGCGCTTGGCGTAACGTTGATGCACGAAGGTAAGCTCGAACAAGCGGCAACCGCGCTCCGACGTGCGCTCGAACTTACGCCAACCGATGCGGAGGCCGCTAACAACCTCGGAACTGTCCAGCTTAGACTGAAAGACGACATCGGAGCAATCGAGAGCCTTGAGGGGGCTGTTCGCTTGAATCCGAGTCTTATCAAAGCGCACGCAAACCTCGCGCAAGCATATCAGCGCACCGGCCGAAGTTCCGATGCGGCGCACGAAAGCCAACGTGTTGCAACGTTGACCGCACAGCTTCGAAGTCGCGGTCGAGCGATGATCGCCGTTCAATCAGCGCTGGAGCAGTTCAAATCCGGGCGAACTAGCGAAGCTCTCTCAACCCTGAGGGAAGCGGTAGATGTGAGCCCCGATTTTCCAGATGCGCATTTCCAGCTCGGGCGTCTCATCCGCGATTCTGGAGGAGATCCAAGCGCGGCAATCGCAGCCTTTCGGCGTGTCCTTAGTCTCGACCCCGAGCGTGCCGAGGCTCACTACCAGATCGGCCTTACCCTTGAACGCGCTGGGCGAAAAGCCGAAGCACTCGCGGAGTACCGGATGGCTGTCGATATGGCGCCCTGCAATGTCGATGCAAGAAGAGCGCTGGGTCAAGCGGCCGTTGCTGCCGGGCAGTGGTCCCTGGCCGCCTCCCAATTTCGCGCGGTCATCGCATTAGAGCCGGACGATCTGGAAACTAAGCGGCGATTCGACGTTGCAGTCGCGCAGAGCAAGGCGGCGCCATGAATTCGAATTTGCTTGAATCGGTGCGACGGACTCAGAAGGCGATTCTCACCCCGAACTGAACATTGCGTCCACCCAACGCCGTCGTTGCTCTGCCGAATTGCGAGTCGGCGAGATTCGCATCCACGTTACTAAGATTCGTGCGATTGAAAAGATTGAAGAACTCTGTGCGGAAGTCCAACATGCCCTGCTCTCCCAGGAAGCGCATCGGAATATGTTTCACGATATTGAAGTTCACGTTCGCGTATCCCGGTTCGAAGTAGGTGTTCTTGCCAAGATTGCCCTCCTGGCCCAGTGCCGGGACCGGAAAATCACTCGCGCTGAAAATTCCATTGAGGTACTGCTGCCGGTTCAGGCCGGTCTTATATGCTCCGAAACTCGGAGCATTTGGAAAATCGTAGTTGAAGCCATCGGCGTTGTAATCGCATCCGGTATTGCCGGTCACAGCCCCCGCGCTGTTAAACACCGGGCTGAACGGCGTATCACAGTACACGCTGAATGGCGTGCCGCTTTGCAGGATAGCGATGCCACCCAGTTCCCATGCGGTCAGGAAAGAGAGGACCGCGTTCCCGTGCACTCTGGGGGTGTTATACAAGGCGCTGATTGCGAGTTTGTTCCGAACGTCGAAGTCTGCCAGACCGCGTTCATTTCTTAAGTTGTTAGCATCTACGATGTTGAGGCCCAAACCGAAGCTGCTGGAATCGTCAATCGCCTTTCCATAGGTGTAGGCGACCTGAAGAGTGAGCCCGGAGGCGTACCGCTTGCGCACGCTGGCGTTGAAGCCATTGTAAAAGCTGCTGCCCCGAGCCTGACCGTAACCAATTCCGGCAAAACTGCTATTGATGCGGTTCAACGTGCCGTCGAGCAGATCGCCCGCATAGCGGTTCACGTCGAAACCCATATACGTTTTGGTGCCCTTAGATCCGACGTAGTTCGCTTCAACTGCCCAATTACCGAAAAAGCTGTGCTGGATTCCGAAGAAGTAATTGGTCGTGTACATGGTCTTCATGTTGGGGTCCCAAACGCTGATTGAAGATGGGATACCGATGAGGCCATTCCGAGGATCCAGACCTATGTGGAGAGGAGGTGCGGGGAACAGCCACGGCGATTTCGTGCTCGTGCTCAGCCCGTACACTGGAGGAATGCCGTTCAGCTTGCTCGCAACCGCAAGACCAATAACGGGCAGCGAGGTGCCCGCGTCGTTGAAGAACTGACCGCTAGCACGGTCGTAGAACATCCCGGCGCCGGCGCGGATCGAGGTCTTACCATCGCCTCTCGGATCCCATGCAATCCCCAGCCGTGGAGCGAAGTTGTTCCAATCCGTCCGGTCGAAGGGCTGCTTAACCACAGGTTTCAGATTGGCGATGCGGGACAGGTAATCATTTCCGCTTGGGAACGTGGCCCCAACGAAGATATTGTCTTTGTCCCAAGGATTCATGTAAACTTCCCAGCGAACCCCCATGCTCAAAGTCAAATTGCTCTTTGCTTTCCAGTCATCTTGCAAAAACGCTCCGAAGTTCAGGAACACCGGACGGAAATTCGGCCCTGTCTGTTTGCCGGTTTTGGGGTCAAACCCGATGTTGGTCTCGTCGAGCGGGTCGTCGTTCACAAAATCGAATACGTTGGTGAAATCGTAATGGACTCGCGTATAGGTATTGGCAAATAAGGCGCCGGCACCCGGGCATCCGCTACCGCATTGAACTATCGCGCCCGTCTTGAAAGAGTGCGCTCCGTGATTGACACTGAGTACGTCACGCCAGTTCTGATTGTTCTGAATGAAAGTAGCGTCAGAGAAGCCGGTGCCATAAGATGCGATTCCGGGAACATTGATCAACGGAACCTCACCATGACTGACCGGATCGGTGCCCCAGGCGCGTGTGCCGGACCAGGACGCCTCGTTCAGAATGTTTGCAGCGAAGATATGGGTGTAGTTGCCGTTCCAATACGCCGTGTACTCGTTCGAAGGCGCGGTGAATGCCGGATAGACATTAGGCATGCCAAACGCCACCTGGTCGAGAGTCGTCCTTCCCGCGCTGCCGTAAATACGATCTTTTCCCTCATGGAACGTGTAATCCATACGCCCAAACCACTGCAGGCCATTCCGTGGCAGGCTTGCGGAAAATGCACCATTGAAGGTCAGCGGGAAATTGCATGGCAAGGTTCCGACCGGCGTCGTAATGGCTGAGCTTCCTGTGCAGGAGCTACCGGCGACTTGCCCGGCCGTAAGGCCGTTACTGAGCCTTGCCAATTGACTTGGAAAGTTGGTTACTAATTTCGTCGATATGTTGTTTGGAAAATTCTGCTGAATGTAGTTGGCAAATTCAGGCGTAATTGCACTCGCCGAAAAACTTGACCCCACCGCCGACCGGAGCACGTCCACCGATCCGAAAAAGAACAACTTATTTCTTACGACCGGTCCGCCGATGGTTCCGTTTACTTCATTACGTTGAAAAACTGGCACCGTAGGTTCGAACACTGAGTTGCGCGCAGTCAAGTGATTGTTGGTGTGGTAATAACCTGCCGTCCCATGAAAAGAGTTAGTCCCGGATTTTGTGATCGCATTTACGACGGCCGAAGAATTTCGTCCGTACTCGGCCGAAAAGTTATTCACCGACACACGCAACTCCTGTACGGCGTCTGCACTTGGACTAAAGTTCGTAACCCCACCTCGCGGGCTGCCATTCACCGATCCGTTGTCCACCAGGAAGTTGTTCGATTCGGCTCGCTGGCCGTTGGCGTTCAGGTTGACTCCATACTCTGCCGAGAAGATGTCGCCGGTAGCTTGGGCGTAGGCCTGACCACCGCCGCTTGGCAGGCCTGTGACTCCGGGCGTCAGCACGACGAGAGTCATGAAATTCCTACCCACAAGCGGCAGATTCGCTACTTCCCTTTCTCCGATGTGACCCGAAACCTTGGCTTCGCCCGTTTCAACAAGGGGCACCTCGCCTGTGACGGTGATCTGGGTCGCCGCGGACCCCACCTTGATAGGTAAGTTGAACGTCTTCGTTTGATCGTTCTCAAGCAAGACGTTCTCAAACACGCCCGTGTCGAACCCGGCTGCGGTCACCCGAATTGTGAAGCTACCCGGCGGGAGAGACCCAATGTGGTAGTAACCATCTTCCGACGTCTCCACCACGCGCTTCACGCCGGTTGCGGCGTGTTCCACGGTAACAACCGCCTTGGGCACTCCAGCCTCGGAGGGATCAGTAACGCGACCCTCAATTGACGAAGTGAACTGGGCGCGTAAAGGCGTGGTTATGAAGAAGCATACGAAAGCGCTTAGAAAAACTCCCCGCTCCAAGCGCGAATGCAACGGGCACAGTTGCATGTTGGCCCCCTCCCCTCAGCAGACGACTGCATAAGGGCTTGCAACTCGAATATCACCGAATGATCTTCAAGTCAATATGGTTGGCATAAAATCCGAAAGAATTGAGGGCCGGCACAATTTGGATGTATGCTGTAAGCGCTAAACCAAGTTGCATTTGAAGCCGGCTTCGTTCATTTTGGTTATCGCCTGCGCTGCAGTCTCGCTGGTAACAGGTCAGGATCGTACCTTGCTTATGGAGCAAGCGGTGGCCATGCTCCGCGAGCATCACCCGGAAAACGCAGTCTCACTCCTGGCACCACTGATCAAATCCCAACCAAACGATTACAAGGCGCTCACGTTAATGGGCATGGCACTTTCGGCCAACGGCAGCAGCGAGGATGCCGTCCGGACGCTGGAACGCGCGCTTCAGGTCCGCCCCCAGTACCCGCCCGCTCTCAAGGCTCTAGCTAGTAGCGAGATGGTCTCCAAAAGGTACGAAGCTGCGAAAAGCCATTTTGAGCAGGTGCTCAATGTGGCTCCCGACGATCCAATTGCCAATGCCGGACTGGGCGACCTCGCGTTCATCCAGTCAAGCTTTCCTGCTGCAGTTCAATATTTCGAACGCAGCGGTTCACTTTACCGCGATGACCCGCGCCTCCTGCTTGAATACGCAAAAGCAAGCGTCGAGATCGCTCAACAGGCAAAAGCCATCGAAGCCCTCGCAACTCTACCTGACAGTGCGGACGGTTCAATTCACTTTGAAGCGGGATCCCTCCTCGCGTCGGTGAAGCGCTATGACGAGGCTTCCCGGCAGTTCGAGCTTGCCCTCCCTTCTTACCCTGATCCATACTCCGCCGGTTTTAACCTCGTTCTCGCCCGGGTGAACGCGAAGGAGTATCGCGAAGCCATTGAGGCTGCGCAAAACTTGATCGCAAAAGGCCATGTGAAGGCTGAACTTTACAATCTCTTGGCGGAAGCTTACGAAAAATCAGGGGAAACAAAGCAGGCGTACGATTCGCTGCGGACCGCCACGCAGCTCGAACCCCTCGACGAGGCCAATTACGTAGACCTGATTACGCTTTGCACTGAGCATACGAACTACGATCTTGCAGCGGAAATTGCGGGCATCGGCCTGGCCAAACTGCCCGGGTCTGAGCGTCTGCATCTGCAGTACGGTGTTGTACTGGCAATGAAGGCACAACTCGAAGAGGCGAGGAAAGAATTTCAGCTGGCGGCCAATTTGTCGCCCAATCGCAGCCTGCCGTACGTGGCTCTTGCTCTCGTCTCGATGCAGATGAACAAACCGGAGGACGCGCTCGAGCAGTTACGGAAGCGTGTGCGTAGGTTTCCCAACGATTACCTGGCTCTATGGTTCCTGGGGGAGGCGGTGAACCGCAGCGGAGCTGTACCGGGCAGTCCGGCGGACAAAGAAGCCATTCAGGCGCTTCGGCATTCCGTTCAACTTAATCCAGATATTTCGCAATCACAGGAGCTGTTAGGGAAGTTCTTGGCCCATGATGGACAGTTCGAGGATGCCGTCGTCCATTTGGAACATGCCATGGCCCTGGACCCGACAAACGTGGGCGCCATTTACCAACTCGCTCAAGTCTACAGCCGGAAAGGGAATACCTCTCGTGCAAAAGAACTGTTCGCAAAAGTAAGCAAGATGAAGACCGAGGATCGCGAAAACTTCACCAAGCGAGGGCTTCAGCAAATACTTCGTGCCGATCCAGCAATGTGACTCGGGGCAGGCGACACCAAACTGCCCAAATGCCGATCCTTCTGTTTAAGTAGAGGCATGCACATCCCGACGAAATGGATCGCTATTCTCGTAGGCTTCGGCGCGCTCAGGTGCGTGTCGTGGGGCCAGACCTCAGCGGCTGAGTTCAGGGCTGCCGTTCCAAACCGCGCGCCACTTCAGATAAACGTATTCAACTCGCTGCCGCTCGGTGCTGTTCGCCCGTTGGGATGGCTGCTGAGCCAAGAGCGAATCCAGGCGGCCGGCCTGACTGGACATCTCGATGAGTTTTGGACCGATGTCGGCCCCAATAGCGGATGGCTTGGAGGCACTGGGGAATCCTGGGAGCGCGGTCCATATTATCTCGATGGCCTTTTGCCTCTGGCTTATCAACTCAACGACAGCACGCTGCTTGGGAAGGCAAAAAGATGGGTTGAGTGGACGTTGAATTCACAACGGCCTAATGGACAGTTCGGTCCTGCCAAAAACGACGACTGGTGGCCGCGGATGGTGATGCTCAAAGTGCTCACGCAGTATGAAGAAGTAACCGGTGATCCTCGCGTGATTCCGTTTCTGATGCGATACTTTCAATTCGAGTTCAAAGAGTTGCCCAAACGGCCGCTAAGAGACTGGGGTAAGTATCGGTGGCAGGATAACGTTTGTACCGTTCTTTGGCTGTATAACCGAACCGGCGACAAACAACTCGTGTTCCTCGCGCGCTTGCTCCATGATCAGGGCTACAACTGGGAAGCAGAGTTCGCAAATTTCCGATACACGGCCAAGGAAAGCCGGGAGAAACTCGGCCTCACCGAGAACAATCCGCTCCCGGAGGCGGCGATGCAGACTCACGGTGTAAATAACGCGATGGCTCTCAAAGCGGCGCCGATATGGTGGCTCATTACTGGCGACGTTAGTGACCGGACAGCACTGGAGCGGCAGATGGCGATGCTCGACAAATACCACGGCCTGCCGAATGGAATGTTCAGTGCAGATGAACACTTCGCCGGCCTCGATCCCTCCCAGGGAACAGAGCTTTGCGCGGTTGTAGAGAGCATGTTCTCGTACGAGCAGGCGTTTGCGATTCTGGGCGATTCACGAATTGCGGACCGTCTCGAACGAGTGGCGTACAATGCACTCCCCGGAACTCTTGCAAGCGACATGTGGTCGCATCAATATGATCAGCAGTCAAATCAAATCGCTTGTACGCGTGCTCAGAGAGGATGGTCCACCAATGGACCCGACTCAAACCTGTTTGGCCTTGAACCTAACTTTGGATGCTGCACGGCTAATTTGCACCAGGGCTGGCCCAAATTGGTTTCGAGTTTATGGATGGCGACCACGGATGACGGTCTGGTAACGGCGGCCTATGGTCCGAGCGAAGTGCACACAAAGTTGGCGGGGAAAGATGTATCCGTTACGGAACAGACGGAATATCCTTTTCGCGGTGATGTGCACCTGATTATTCACATTGGGAGCGCAACCACTTTCCCGTTGCTATTGCGGATACCCGCCTGGGTTGAAAGTGCAACGGTAAAGGTAAATGGAACACCGACTCTTGGCTCGGTTCAAGACAATATCCAGAACGGGTTTTTTGGTATTCGCCGGGAATGGCACGATGGCGATCGTCTAGATCTATTTTTCCCAATGCCCGCGGAAGTGAGCCACTGGTACCACAACTCGGCCGTCTTTGAACGCGGCCCTCTCATCTTCGCCTTGCCGCTCAGAGGGAAGTGGACTGAACTGAAGAAATATGCGGAAAACTCTGCTGATTGGCAGATCACGCCTACAACGAAGTGGAACTATGCTGTCAAGCTAGGCGAATGCGCCGCAAAGATCACTGAACATGACGTGGGACAAACGCCATTCGACGTGGAGCATCCCGCAGTGGCGCTACAAGTGGCCGGACGAGAATTACCGGATTGGACTGTGCGCGAGAATTCGGCCGGCCCGCTTCCAGTCAGCCCAGTCCACTCGGACTCGGCCGCGCGCGAACTGATTCTGGTCCCGTATGGCGCCGCTAAATTACGGATCACCGCATTTCCCTATTTAAACGAACAATCGACCTGCGATGCGAGCGCAGCTCTGGCGAAGACAGCCACACAATGACCCTCTGCAACGAACCCGGTGCGAAGCTAGATTTCTAAAGCATCTAAAGCAAATCTTTCAGGGAGGACTTGTTTGAAGGAGCAACTTTCGCGGCGCGAAGGGCTGATTGCGCTTGGTGGTACGGCTCTATATGTCTCCGCACGCACGCTCGGGGATGCGAAAAATCCACTCACGATCAGCGGTTCGCCTGTTGATCTGACGCTCGCCGCTCTCAGCTATGCCGTTTTGCGAATAACTGTGTTGCCGGCACGCTCTCCGGCGGCGCTAAAAAAGCTGAACGACGATCCCGCTCTACAAATAGCCAACCACGGCCGCTCTCTAAGCACCGGACAACTTCCGGCCACAGCAGTCGCGTGGGGCAAGCGAAAGATTCGAGTCAGTGCCGCGCCGCTCATCATCAGCATTGAGGCTGACGGCGGTCAACCGATACAGTCGTTCCGCATCGACGACCAGGGCACGGTGACGTTCAAAGGGTCGAACGGACCGGTTTTCGGGCTCGGGGAAGGTGGACCGCAGTTTGACACGCGCGGTAATCAATACGATACGCGTAATGGTCAGTTTGAGCCCCAGCTTGCCAACATCGGCGCACGCTTGCCGATACCATGGCTGATCTCGACTGACGGTTGGGCGGTGTTCTTTCATCAGCCATTCGGAACCATCGACCTCTCCAAAGCGGAATACGTTTTCGGCCAATCGCCTACAGCTATTGAAGATCCCCTTCCTCTCGACATATTCCTCGTGGCAAGTAACGACCCGCCGGAAATCATGAAGGCTTATGCCCAGATCACCGGGTTTCCCCACATGCCGCCAAAGTGGTCACTGGGTTATCAACAATCGCATCGCACGTTATCGAGTCGCGAGGAGATCCTGGATGAGGCAAAGAAGTTCAGAGGCGATCAGCTTCCCTGCGACACGATGATCTTTCTCGGAACAGGCTTTTGCCCTTCCGGCTGGAACACCGGGCACGGGTCTTTCACATTTAACGATAAAGTATTTCCCGACCCAAAACAGATGATTCAGCAACTGCACGAGGAACATTTTCACGTTGTGCTCCATGTGACGAGGCCGCCATTGCACTTGCACGGTGAAGTGAGCGATACGGGCCCGGCAGCACAGGGTATGAGCGACGCAGCCTCTTACTGGGCAAAGCATCTGGACGTATTTCGACTCGGCGTGGACGGCTGGTGGCCTGACGAGGGCGATCCGTTGCCGGCTGGTGCCCGGCTAGTGCGCAATCGGATGTACTGGGAAGGGCCCATTAAGGAGCGCCCGAATGAAAGGCCCTTTGCACTTCATCGCAATGGGTATGCCGGTATGCAGCGTTATGGATGGCTCTGGTCGGGGGATGTCGACTCCACGTGGAAAACGCTGCAGGACCAAATTGCGGTAGGTCTGAATACCGGGTTGACCGGACTTCCTTATTGGGGCACGGACACGGGTGGCTTCGTTCCGACCAAGGAATTCACCGGCGAGTTGTTTGTTCGCTGGTTCCAGTTCAGCGCATTTTCTCCGCTATTTCGCTCACATGGGCGCACCTGGAAACTTCGCCTGCCGTGGGGCTGGAACACCGGCGAGTTCGGCCCTGTTGAAGTGGATCAAAGCCGGATGACGGACGGGAGCGAACTTCACAACGCGCAGGTTGAGCCAATCTGCAAGAAGTATCTGGACCTGAGATATCGCCTGCTGCCGTACACATATTCCGCGGTACGCGCGGCGCACGAGAACGGACTGCCGTTGATGCGGGCTTTGTGGTTGCATTACCCGAATGACTCCCAGGCCGCGCAAGTGAGCGATCAATACTTATGGGGCGGCGATCTACTGGTTGCGCCAGTAACGGAAAAGAGCGCGACATCGAAGAGCACTTACTTACCTAAAGGTGCCTGGTACGACTTTTGGACCGGAGAGAAGGTCGAAGGCGGTAGACGGATCCAGCGTTTGGTGGACCTCGCAACAATGCCGATCTACGTGCGCGCGGGTGCCGTACTTCCGATGGGCCCTGTGAAGCAGTATGTCGCCGAAAACGTCAACGGACCACTGACGCTGAGGGTCCATCCGGGCGCAAGCGGCGAGTCCTTCCTGTACGCAGACGATGGTGAGAGCTTCGCCTACGAGCACGGCGATTTCACGCGCCTCTCGTTCAAGTGGGACGATGGGATGAGGAGGCTGACAATCGCGCTGGCCGCTGGTTCGAAGAAAGTGTGGCCGGAATTCGGCTCTATTGAAATCGAAATGCCGCGAGGTGGAGAACCGAAGCGAGTAACATTCGAAGGCAAGCCAGTGGTAGTGCAGGTTTGAGAGATGGGCGCCAGAAACAGTATCCTTATTGTTGACGACGATCCTGACATTCACGAATTACTCACCGCGGCGCTGGCCGAGGAAAGTTATGTCATTGATCACGCCTACGATGGGCTGCAAGCGCTGAAAACACTCGAGACCCGACCTGTTGACCTGGTCATTACCGATATTCGAATGCCCCATCTGGATGGCCTGGAATTGCTTAAGAGAATTCACCAGGTGCAGCCGGGCACAAAGGCGCTTGTGATGACGGCGGAGAGCACGCCGGCCACGGTCATCAGTTCCCTGCGAGATCACGCGTACTCCTATTTCGGCAAGCCCTTTTCTTTAGATGCCGTGGCAGAAATGGTTAATCGCGCGCTGTGCACGTCATTTTTTCAAGGCGACATCGAGGTGATTTCGGCGATACCGCAGTGGATCTCCTTGCAATTGCGGTGCAAGCTGGAGATCGCAGACCGTATCGTTCCGTTTTTGCAGCAAATGGAAACCGATCTATCGGCGCAAGAGCGTGATGATATTGGCACAGCATTTCGGGAGCTTCTGATGAACGCAATCGAACATGGGGGACATTCGGATCCGAACCTGACTATTCGAGTGGACTACGTGCGAACCGCAAGGTCAGTCATTTACAAAATATCGGACCCAGGGCAGGGGTTTTCCTTCGATAATCTGCGCCACGCAGCAATCTCGAATGGTCCGGATGCGCCATTGGAGCACTTTGAGGAACGAGAACGGCTGGGCCTTCGCGCTGGCGGTTTCGGCATTCTGGTGACGCGCCGCCTGGCGGACGAGCTAATTTATAACCAGGCTGGAAATGAAGTGTTGTTGATCAAGTATCTCGGAGCGCCAAACAATTAAGAAGGCGCTTGATGATTGCGAAACACTGATGTAGCTTCATCTAAATGGTGCGAAAGCTCCGCGACTTGTCTTTCCACTTCCTCGGAGTTGCGATCTTCCGCCGCAACCTCGAGACGTTCGCCAATAGCCGTAATCTTTGGGAATCCGTAGCCGGCACCCGAGCCGTGCATTTTATGTCCGATCTCGCGAATCTTCTCGTAATCGGAGTCCGCGAGCGCCGCAGAGACGATTTGAAGATCTTTCCGCCGCGAGGCGAGGTAAGCCGGGAGGATCGCTTGCAAGCGCGGATCCACGTTCACGCGAATTGATTCCCCGCTGGCTACGTCTGGCTGGGTTCGGGCCGGCACGCCATATCTTTCGAGTACCTTCAGCAGAGTATTCCTGTGAATTGGCTTTGTGAGATGTGCCGTGCAACCGCTTGCCAGACTTTTCTCGATCTCGTTCTGGCGAGCGTAGGCCGTGAGAGCGATGATCGGGATAGGCTGCAAGTGCTTCTCTCGCTCCCAATCCCGAATTTTCCGAGTTGCGGCGTAGCCATCCATGACAGGCATCTGCAGATCCATCAGAACCAAATCGTACTTGCCCGATTGAAACTTTCCAACGGCGACCTTACCGTTCTCAGCAACGTCGACCGAGTGTGCGGAATCCTGCAAGTACGATCGGATCAGGAACACGTTGTCTTCGGAATCATCGACCAAGAGCAAACGCAAGGGAAGCTGACCAACGGTATGCCGCAACTCCTCCTCAAGGTTCAGCGATTCGTTAACCTGCGTTTTGCTTATTGCTGACTGAATGGCCTCCGCCAGTTCCTGGCGCTGAACTGGCTTAACCAAGTAAGCACTGATTCCCAAGCTGTGACACCGCGCCGTATCGCCACTGCGGTTTTCGGAGGTCAACATCAGAACGGGCATGGGGGCGAGTCCGGGATGTGTTTGAATCTCCTTCGCCACTTCGAATCCGTCCATTCCAGGCATTCGGCAGTCCAGCAGGACCAATTGATAGCGTTCGCCGGCGCCGGTTGCTCGCGCGAGTTCCGCCAACGCCTCTTCACCGGTTTCAGCCGTGGTCAGCAAAGCGCCCCAGTTCGCCAGCGTCTCCGTGAGAATTAATCGATTTGTTGCGTTATCGTCCACGACCAGTGTGCGCAGCCCCTTCAGGTCCAAGGGCTTTGCGCGGGAGGAAGTCGTACCGGATGCCGCCTGGAATGCGGCAGTGAAGTAGAACGTGCTTCCGATGCTCAGCTCGCTCTCGATCCAAATGCGTCCTCCCATCAGATCGACAAAGTGCTTCGCAATGGACAACCCCAGTCCGGACCCGCCGTATCTTCGCGTGGTCGAAGCGTCCACTTGCGTAAAGCTCTCGAACACGTGCCCTAGTTTCTCTCTCGGGATGCCGATTCCGGTATCAGATACCTGAAATTGAAGAGACCCCGGCTTGTTGGAGTTTGGATCGGGCTTAACACGCAACACAACTTCTCCTTTATCGGTGAACTTGATTGCGTTGCCGGCGAGGTTCATCAAAATTTGCCGGAGCCGGGTGGGATCGCCTCGGAGATGCGTTGGAACGCCAGGCTGGACATGGCAAGCGAGTTCAAGCCCCTTTTCATGAGCGCGAACTGCGAGTAGCTCACAAACTTTGTCGAGCAATTCTCTCAAGTCGAAGTCGATGTGTTCAAGTTCGACATGACCGGATTCGATTTTCGACAGATCCAGAATATCGTTGAGCAAGTTCAGCAGATTGGTTCCCGCCCGCCGAAAAATTCTTACGTACTGGCGCTGCTCAGCCGTGAGAGGCGTGTCCCAGAGAAGGTCAGCCATTCCGATGATCGCGTTCATAGGAGTGCGAATCTCGTGACTCATCTGCGCCAGGAAGTCACTTTTGCTGCGATTTGCTGCTTCCGCGTCCTCTTTCAGCTTGCGAATGCTTTCCTCTGAGCGCTTGCGATCCGTGATGTCCCGAGCGGCGGCATATACAAAACCGTGCTGTTGAAAAGGAGTCGCCGTCCAGAGCAACCATCGATAACTTCCGGCTTTACAGCGATACCGGTTCTCGAAGGAAATAGTATCGGCGCCTTCAGAAAGCTTCTGCATTTCGGCGATGGTAGCTTCCTGATCGTCGGGGTGCACAAAATGCAAGTACGGATACGCGCAGAGCTCGTCCAGTGTGAAGCCAAGCGTTTTTTCCCAAGCCGGGTTCAGGCGCGAAAAAAAGCCTCGAAAATCGGCGATGCATAGCATGTCGAGTGAGGTCGTGAAAAAGCGATCGAGAACCTCCTGGTCGCGTTTAAGTTCAGTCACTTCCTGTCGTAGAGCGGTTACTTCACGACGAAGCCTCTCGAGTTCGTTCTCGCGCCTGGAATCGACTTTCTTCTCAAAGCTCATTTAGCGCCTCACAACAATTCTGAAACAGGTTTGCATGCCGAGCAAGCTGCAGAAGAGGGAAGCACTTCTGGGAAGGCCACTACCACAACCACACTCTCCCTTCGATCCGCCGGTACTCGCAACCTTATCGGAGTCCCGGAGAAGAAGAGCCCGGCCCAATGCCGTAAGGGAATTCGATCGCGGGTTCGTATCCTGAAACTTTGCAGGCCTTTTTCAATTTTCAGTTTGCGCTCGCATGACTTCATTGCTCCACGCCTTTTCTCGCCAGTATCAGAAATGGATCCATCGCCGCGAAGGCGAGCTGGCATTTCGTGCCACTAACCGGGTGGTTCGGCCCTTCGACTTCGGACTTGAATGGGCTCAGCATTGGCCCTCCGCTCAACAAATCTCTCTAAACGGCTCGGATCCGCGCGCCTACATTTTGGGGTTGAATCAGTTGAACATTGCTCAAAGCCACGAATTTTTTGGTTACGATACTCCGCGGCAGTTTGTTTTGACAGGGGATCGACTGACGTTTGCTTCACCTGTAGTTACGCCCTATCCCGAAAACAACGTTGTACAAGCACTATGGTTCCCAGCGCGAAATCGGAATCGCAAAGCAGTTGTGATACTGCCTCACTGGAACTCCAGACTCCCGCAGCACAACGCGTTGTGCGCTGGTCTGCAGCGGTTGGGAATTTCTGCCTTACGGATGAGCCTCCCATACCATGACACCCGGATGCCGCCTGGATTAGCACGAGCCGATTACGCTGTCTCGTCGAACGTGTGCCGCACGATCGATGCAGCCCGTCAGGCTGTCATCGACGCGCGTGCTTGTATTGATTGGCTTCAAGAGAAGGGGTTTGAGGATCTCGGCATTATCGGCACCAGTCTCGGGTCCTGCTATGCGTTTCTCGCCAGCGCGCATGACGCTCGCATCAAAGTAAACGTATTCAATCACTGCTCCACCTACGTCGCGGACGTCGTTTGGGAAGGACTATCGACGCGACACGTGCGCGAGAGCCTAGAACAAACGATTGATCTGTCCACCCTTCGTGAACTTTGGGCCTGCATCAGCCCTCCCAGTTATTGGAATCTCTACACGCGCATGAAGAAGCGCTCAAAATTCATCTACACGCGCTACGACACCACCTTCCCGGTCCACCTTTCGAGACAGGTCATCGCAGGTGCTCGCAAGCACAACTGGGATCACGACGTCACCGTTCTGCCCTGCGGGCACTACACAATGGGCGAATTTCCATTCAAGTACTTCACTGGCTATGAGATTTGTTCTTTCGTCAAGCGCAATTTATAGATCTCTTGGACTACTGCTGAAAAAGTTAAGAACCTAATATTTATTGTTGCCCGGTATCAAACACGGAAATCGAGCATCGAATCTTGTGCTAGCCCTTTCAAAACATGAGGACGAATGAGTAACGTAAGAAACGCTACCGCACTGTTCTTTTGCTATACATTGGCCGCAGCGTTTAGTTATGGCCAGACATCGGGCCCGCCTGCGCCCTCCAGTCGCTCCATGCAAGCCGGTCCCGGCGTTTCGTCCTCCCAAGCCCCCGTCCCGGAGCCGACGCCTCCGCCGCAAGTAGGCGATCCGTCCTTCCAAGGAAGCGTTCCTCAAGGGGTCGCAACTCCGAACGCAATTCCCCTGAATCTGGCAGATGCGATCGAGCGCGGCTTGCGAGCCAATCTGGGTCTGCTCACCAGCCAGCAGTCGAGCAACGAGATCCGTGCCGAACGGTATCGCGCGCTCAGTGCGTTGTTGCCCAGATTGGACGGGCAACTCAGTATGACTGAGCAGCAGTTGAATTTGCAGGCCCTCGGCTTTCTGGTTCACCCGCCACCGCAAAGCGGCTTCACAATTCCTAACATCGTGGGCCCATACTCGTATCAGAGTGTCCAGGTTAGCGCAAGCATTCCCGTGTTCGACTTCAGCGCGATCAGCAACTTCCGTTCATCGCGCGAAGATGTGAAGGCTTCCGTGTTATCTGTTAAAAACGCTCGCGATTTGGTTGTGCAGGCAGTGGGGAATGCGTATCTGCAGATCATTGCCGATGCAGCGCGGATTACGGCTACTCAAGCCGAGATTGATGCCGATACTGCCGTCTATAACAACGCCGTTCGGCGCCACAATGCAGGCACCGCCATTGGGATTGACGTTCTTCGATCGCAGGTTGAATTGAAGCAGCGGCAGCAACAATTAGTTGCGGTTACCAACCAGTTCGAAAAGGGTAAGCTCACGCTCGGACGCGTTATCGGCTTGCCCGTGGGCCAGGATTTCACAACTGCTGAACCTTCCCCCTCTGTTCCGCTCGAGGCTATTTCGTTGCAGGATGCTGAGGCAAAAGCGTATGCGAATCGCCCTGACTACCAAGCCGCGCGGGCTCGTGTCCTTGCTGCGCAATTCTCGTTGCGCGGAGCGAAAGCGGAGCGCTATCCCACGTTGACTATCACCGGTTTCTATGGCGTTGAAGGTTTGCGGCTGTTCTCGAACTCTCACGGTGTATTCAACGTGACCGGCTCCATTCAGTTCAATATTTTCGATGGGGGGCGCATCCACGCGGATATCCTTCAGAACGAGTCCGAACTTCAGAATCGCCGCAACGAACTCGACAACTTGCGAGGGCAAATCGACTACGAAGTTCGCAGCGCGCTGCTCGATTTGAAATCTGCCACTGACCAGGTGGAAGTCGCCACAAGCAATATGGAGCTTGCCAACCAATCCCTCAGAGAATCTCGCGATCGTTTCGCAGCCGGCGTGACAAATACGGTCGAGGTTGTACAAGCCCAACAGGCCGTCTCTGAAGCAAATGAAAACTTGATTTCGGCACAGTACCAATACAACCTCGCAAAAGTGTCTCTCGCGCGGGCTCTTGGTTTGGCAGAGCAAGGCATCCGAACTTATTTCAACCGGCAGCCGTGACGAGCCGGCGCGATCTCCATTCCTGCGCTCGGCCCGAAGATGTTCGTGTCACGCATTGTTCTCTCTCGCTGGACGCCGATTTCGACAGCCAAGTATTGAACGGCATCGCGGAACTGAAACTGCGGCGTAGCGATCCCAAAGGGCCTCTTCGTCTTGACACACGCGATTTGGATATCAAGCAGGTCGTTTCGCAAGGGGTAGCCGTGCCGTTTCGGCTCGGTTCTCTTGACCCGGTACTCGGACGCTCGCTGGAAGTCGATCTGCCGGCTGGTGCCGATTCGGTTACGGTTCATTACGCGTCGTCCCCTTCCGCCAGTGGTCTCCAGTGGCTCGCGCCCGAACAGACGGCGGGCCACCGTCATCCTTTTCTCTTCAGCCAAAACCAATCGATTCACGCCCGCAGTTGGATTCCGATCCAGGACTCCCCTGGCGTACGCATTACGTTCGACGCGCGCATTACAACAGATCCGAAGCTGCGTGTCGTGATGGCTGCGGAGGCTTCGGGAATTCAGGATGGATCTTACCTGTTTCGCATGACTCTGCCGGTTCCACCTTACTTGATTGCCATGGCGATCGGTGATATCGGTTTCGCATCAGTGGGCTCTCGCACCGGCATTTACGCGGAGCCCTGCATGCTTCCGGCGGCAAAACGCGAGTTTGATGATCTCGAAGAGCTGGTCTCTACCGTCGAGAGTTTGTATGGCCGTTATCGGTGGGGCGCTATGAACTTTTAGTACTGCCTCCGAGTTTTCCCTTTGGCGGGATGGAAAACCCGATTATCACGTTTGTGACTCCAACTGTAATCGCCGGAGACAAGAGTCTCGTGAGTCTCGTCTCGCATGAGCTGGCCCACTCCTGGTCGGGCAATCTTGTAACAAATGCCACCTGGAGCGATTTTTGGCTGAATGAGGGCTTCACAACGTACATTGAAGACCGGATTCAGGAAGAAGTGTACGGCAAAGAGCAGGCACTGATGGAACAGGTGCTTGATCGGCGGGAGTTGGAAAAAGAACTCGCCGAGTTCGCCGCTCGCGACCAGATCCTCCACATCGATCTCGCTGGTCGCGATCCAGACGACGGAACAACTCGCGTACCGTACGTCAAGGCGCACTGTTGCTGCGCCAAATGGAGCAAGTGTTCGGGCGACCCGCATTTGATGATTTCTTGCGGCGTTACTTTGATCGATTCGCTTTCCGAAGTATCACCACCGCTGATGCGCTGGCCTACATTCGGCGCGACCTTTTCGATCGCTTTCCGGAGCGCGCGAGGCAGATTCCGCTGGACGAATGGGTCTTCCAGCCCGGCCTGCCCGCATCGGCGCCCGAAGCTGATTCCACGCGCTTACGTTCCGTTGCCGAAGCGGCGTTGCGCTGGTTGCGTAGCGACGAGGCAGGGGAGCTCCCGGCTCGAAACTGGAGCACGCAGGAATGGCTCGAATTTCTGCAGACGCTGCCACCTGCCCTCGATGTGTCAAGGATGGCGGAGTTGGACAGCGCCTTCCGCCTGACCGCAAATACCAACTACGAAGTTTTGAAGGAGTGGCTCTTGATAGCCGTCACGAATCGCTATGAACCCGCTTTCCCAACGCTTGAACCGTTTCTCATGGAAGTGGGCCGGATAAAGCTATTGAAACCGCTCTACACCGAACTCATGAAGACCGGAGACGGCGCATCATTTGCCAAAGCAGTTTACGAGAAGGCGCGCCCCAGATATCACCCCATTGCTCGGACGGCCATCGACAAACTCGTTCATTTATCCAGACAGAAGCTTCCTGCGAACAATGCGTCTATCCCGGATGAGTAGAAGCTGCGTACAGCATCCCGCGGCGTGCAAACCAGGGGGTCTCCAAATAGGTTGAAACTCGTGTTATACAGAACCGGCACTCCGCTTGCAGCGCCTGCCGCGACCAGCAAAGCATGGTAGAGCGGATTCTCCTTCTTGCTTACGGTATGCACGCGGATCATGTCGTTTCCCAGAATGGCTGCCTCGAATAACTCTCGGTATTTCGGCTTCACTCGACCTACTGTGGCCAGCCAGCGCGCATTCTGGCCCACTTCGAAATATTCGCCGGCTAATTCTTCCGGAACCGAGGCTGCAAATTTGCGGAAGCTCTCGCGATGCTTAATGTACACGTTGAGATTCTCTGTTGAATACGGATCTAGCGGCGAGGCGAGAATGCTTCGGTTGCCCAAGGCGCGCGGCCCGAATTCCATCCTGCCCTGCATCCAGGCAACGATCTTGTTCTCGTTGAGAGCTTGCATAGCTCGCTCGATTAATTCGCCTTCCGTTAGCAGAAATCGGAACCGTAGTTTACAGTTTTCAAGAATTTGTTTGATTTGTTCCGGCAAATAGGAAGGACCCAGGCAGAGAGTCTCAAACGGAACTCGATCGCTTTCGCGGTAGAAATTATGCCAGGCGTAAAGCGCGGCCCCTAGCGCGGTTCCAGCGTTGCCAGCGACTGGCTGTACAAATACCTGCTTGAATCTTTGCTCCAGCGATTGAATGAGCATCGCATTGAGCGCTAAGCCACCCGCAATACAAACGCGCTCCGCATCACCTAACATTGCGATAACGGTTCCTTCTACGGCTCTTTGCAGACTGCTCGCCAGGTTCGCCTTTACATCATTTGCCAGGGGTTTCCCATTAGCCACGCCAGTCGCCTCATAGAAGCGGCTGCTGAAGCCTCCCGCTGTTCGTCGCTCCGCGTCGAAATATGTCCGATCAGTTTGGGGCCACGCCGACCCACTGCGACGCAACATTTGTCGAAACACATGAACGTGTTCGGGCTTGCCTGAGGCCGACATCCACTGGACCTTGTGCTCGTCCGCCTGTGGTTCGAACCCAAGCAGCTCGGTGACACGGTTATACAGATCGCCAATGGAATCCGGATAGTACAGCTCGCGCACTCGCGTGAGTTGATTCCGTTGCCCTTGAAACAGGACTGCGGAGCGAAAGTCTCCTGCCCTGTCCACGCTCAATACTGCTGCCGAATCAAATTTCGATGCATAGAAGGCAGAGGCGGCATGGGCGTGCGGATGTTCGACCACCACGATTTCGCTGTGCGGAAATCGAGAGCGCAGATCGAGTTGCGCGGAACTCTCGCTGCCTGCAGCGAAGGGACGCGCGATCGAAACACAGTCGATCTCTTCCCGTCTTATTGACGCGCCGAGTAAGGCAACTTCAACGGCCTCGTCCGGAAAGGCTCCGCGGCGATCCTGGCGCGACACCTTCGTCTGCTCCACCGCGAAAGCCAGTCGCCCATCTTTGACGACGCAGCAGGCAGGATCGCTCAGCAGGCCGCCAAGGCCGACAATCACGTGCGGCACGCCTTCAGACCTTCCTTAATCTTCTGATGACCCGCTCGCGCCCAATACAGGTAAACACGGCGAACGCGCTCGGCCCCACCGGCTGTCCGGTCAAAGCCGCGCGGCTCGCGTTGATGATCAATCCTGCCTTCACGCCTCGCTCTTCGGCCAATTTCCTCAGCTCCCTTTCAACGCTCGCTTCTGTAAATTCGGAATCGGATTCAATTCGATTCGCCAGCTCCCGCATAAGCTCGCGCGCGCCTGGTGCGTCCAACTTCTCCAACGCTTGTTTCTCAATTAGATAATCGTCGCTGAAGTAGGCCCGGCCCTTTGTCGCAAAATCGAGCAGGGTTGAAAACCTGGTTCGGATCGTATTGATTACGTGATGAAAGAACCCTTCGTCTCCTGGCGGCTCGAGGCCATGCTCCTCGAGCGATTTCTTTACCAGTGGCGCGAGCACTGACACCGGTAGTGATCGAAGGTGCTGGGAATTCAGCCACAGTGCTTTCGGGTCAATCGGGTCCGCCTCGCTGAAGTTCACAACGGCGTTGCTCCGATGCACTCCGTCAAAGTTGAAGGCGCTGGTCAATTCGTAAAGCGTCATCTGCTCCCGGTTGTCTTTCGGTGACCATCCCAAGAGGCACAGAAAGTTGATATAGGCGAGTGCCAGGAAACCGTGATCGCGATACGTAGTGACGCTAACCACCGGCCCGTGCTTTCGTTTGGACAACTTTGATCCATCGGGCGCTATCAGAAGAGGCAAATGAGCGAAGCGGGGCAGGGGAGCGTTCGCTCCCTGGAAGATAAGGACGTGCTTGAACGTGTTCGAGAGGTGATCTTGACCGCGGATCACATGCGTGATCTTCATATCAATGTCATCGGCACAGGATGCCAGGTGATAAGTCGGCAAGCCGCTGCTGCGCAGGAGGGCAAAATCCTCGATATCGGCGGTCAACTTTGATTGCGGCCCATATACTTCGTCGTGAAAATCCACTTCATAAGCAGGTTCCCGCTGCACTCGAAAGCGAATCACGAACGGCTCGCCCGCAGCCGCGCGGCGATCGCTCTCCTCTTTAGACAGCATTCTCATGTCCGGGTTGCAAAGCCAGGGTCCCTCTCCGTGCGGCTTATCCTCAGGAACGTCCGCCGCCGCTGGTGTAAAGTCGCGATACGCGAAGCCCCTTGCCAGTAGCTCGTTTGCGAGCTTGCGATGGAGTTCCAACCGCTCCGATTGGCGATAAACTTCGTCCCATCCCAGCGCCAACCAATTCAGTCCGTCGTAAATCGAATCCAGAGATGCCTGGGTGTTCCGGTCTATGTCGGTATCGTCAATACGCAGCACCAGCTTGCCCTGGTGCTTGCGCACATACAGCCAGTTGAAGATAAAAGTGCGCGCACTGCCGATATGCAGATAGCCGGTTGGCGATGGCGCGAATCGAGCCCGAATCATGAATTTTCAGTGTACATACCGGCTTAACACTCTCGGCTATCGGCCGTAAGGCGATGATACAGATCGATCAACTGATCGATACTCAACTGTTCCGCCCGCAAGCCCGCTTCCGGAAACGGATCGATCCGGGTTCCATAAGCCGCTCGTAAATTGTTCCGCAGCGTCTTCCGCTTTTGCGCAAAACACCGGCTCATAAATGAGAGTAGCTCGCGGGTATTGGCAGGAATTTGCGCGCGGCGTTTGAACCGGACACCGGCCGAATGGACCTTCGGTGGCGGCCTGAACGCTTCTGGCGAAACTTTGCATATCAGATCCACCTCACAGATCATCTGTGCGGCGACGGTCAGGTAACCATAATCCCGGGTGCCGGGAGTTGCGAGTACGCGATCGGCGACTTCTTGCTGCATCAGAAGCACTGCGGTGTCGAACCGGCGGTCCAAATCCAGGAATTTCTGCACGATGGGTGAGGTGATGTAATACGGCAAATTGCCGGCAATTACGGCCGGGCCCCACCGCGCAAGATCGGCATTCAGCACGTTGCCCTCGTGAATATGCAGCTTCGGTTCGGCTCCTAATTTGCTCCGCAGATAAAGGGCGAGCTCCGCATCCAGCTCGATCGTGTGCAACTCACCTGTGCGCGGAAGGAGATGTCTCGTAAGGGCGCCGCGTCCAGGGCCGATTTCGATCACTCGATCCGTGTAATCTCCGCAAGCCGCCGCCGCCAGCCGTTCCAGAATCGACTCGCGCACCAGAAAATGCTGTCCGAGCCGTCGAGGCAAGCCTCAGTGTAAAACAGGATTCGGACCATATGGGGGTCGGCTTGCTATCGTTGTCTCAAAGATGCACCCGCAGGACACAGCGGAACCTCAGTCGGAAGCGCTCGCGGAAGAGCTTCGCAAGCTTCAGACAGACCTTGACGCCTCGGAGCGCCAGCTTGCGAAGGCCCTGGAGCTGCTCCAAAAGCACGAGTCCCGGCTGAACGCTCACGATACGTCGATTTCCCGGCTGGATCGCATCCTCATGGAGCTGCTGACCGGCCGGATCTGGCGGGCTCTATCGGCGACCGGGCGTTTGGCTAAGCGTCTGCTACCTATTGCTCGCCAAAAGGCTGCTTCTGGCGTTGTCAGGGGAAGGGAGAACTCTTATCTCGTCTGTGATGAACCAAACATGAATGACCGTAAACCTCGCAGCGGAATAATTGCGGTTCGAGGCTGGGCTGTTGCGGAGCAGAATGTAGATTCTATTCGCCTGGAGATTCCAGGGTTGGAGCCGCTGGAGAGCAAGACTTCTGTACCGCGGCCCGATGTAAAGAGAGCACATCCCTATCTGGATCGGACCGGGTACGCCGGATTCGCGATTCTCTTCGACTCGCGGGCGCTGCCCTCCGGGCGTCACCCAATCTTAATCCGGCTCATTTCCCACGGGGAGGTTCTCGCGGAAACCGCAACGGCAGTCACCATCGATCACCAGAATGCCTTCGCTTCAGACTACGATCGCTGGATTCACGAATTCGAGCACTCCGATCATGAGCTAATCGAACTGAAGCTCAGGACCTTCGAACGTCGTCCGCTGATCAGCATCATCATGCCTGTGTACAACACAAGGGCGGGCGAGTTGACGTCAGCCATTCAGTCCGTCATTGATCAGTCTTACGGTAACTGGGAACTCTGCATCGCTGATGACCACTCCTCCGCCCAGCACGTGCGAGATACACTCGACCAATTCGCACATAGAGATAGCCGCATCAAAGTAGCTTTTCGCGCCGAAAATGGCGGCATATCCCGCGCCAGCAATACCGCCTGGGACCTCGCGGCTGGCGAGTACGTCTGCTTTCTGGATCACGACGATACTCTTTCCCCTCACGCGTTAGCCTACGTGGTCGAGGCCGTGAATAGCACGGTTGACGCTGACCTGCTCTATAGCGACGAAGACAAAATCGATCGGCAAAACAGACGCTATGATCCATTCTTCAAACCGGATTGGTCACCGGATTTGCTCCGCTCCGAAAACTACGTCTGCCATCTTTTGGTGCTTCGCAGAGACTTGGCGGAGCAAACTGGCAAGTTCCTACCTGATTACGACGGCAGCCAGGATTACGATTTAATCCTCAGAGCTTCCGAACGAGCGGAGCACATTCAGCACATACCGAAAGTTCTGTACCATTGGCGGGCAAGTGAAAGCTCGACGGCCGCAACCATCAAGAACAAGGAATATGCTGTTGATGCCGCCCGGAAGGCGATTCAGCGGGCTTGTGAGCGAACTGGCGACGGCTCACGCGTGGAGGCGTCGAAGATCACTGGCCGCTGGCGGGTTCGTCATCCCATCCCTCCGGAAACCCGCGTCAGCATTATCATCGCTTCTGGGGGGAAGGCGGATGTCCTCCAAGAGAATCTGGACAGCCTTTTCCGAAAGACTAGGTATTCCACTTACGAAGTCGTGGTGATCGACAATTCGCGGCTGAACGCCATAGAGACTCTGGTTCGCAGCTATGAGCGCCGCCGTCCCAATGTTCGCTACATCGATTGGCGGCACAGGCCCTTCAATTATTCGGAGATCAACAACACCGCCGCCCGTCAATGTGAATCGCCTATCCTGCTGTTCCTGAATGATGACACTTCCGTCATAATCCCGGAATGGCTGGAAGCAATGGTGGAACTGGCCGTGCGGCCCGAAGTCGGCGCAGTCGGCGCTAAGCTCCTATATCCGAATGGGTTTATACAGCACGCGGGGGTAGTCATGGGCCTGTACGATAATTGCGGTCATGCCTTCAAAGGTTTGAACGGCAGCATCGGACACTACTTCGATTTCCCCGACATCATCCGTAACGTGAGCGCCGTCACCGGAGCGTGCCTCATGACCCGAGCCGAGGTGTTTTGGAGCGCGGAAGGCTTTGATGAGAAACAGTTCGCGGTTGCGTTCAACGACATCGATCTTTGCCTAAAGATCGGCGCGCTTGGTTACAGAGTCCTCTACACGCCTCATGCTCAGCTCTATCATTACGAGGCTTTCTCAAAGACCTCGAAGGACCTCGTGCCCCATCCGGAGGAAGTTGCGCTCATGCGTTCGAAATGGGGAACAATCATTGCCCACGACCCTTACTACAGCCCCAATCTTACGCGCAACGACGAGGATTACTCCCTGCGAACTCGCATTTCAGCAGAAAAATCGCTGATCTGAGTAAATCTGGAGGAATTGGACCAGATTATCGATGATGGCAAACAGATGCTGCTCGAGATCGGAGACAATTACCTACCAGCATCCAACGATAACCCCTTCTCCGACAGCAATCAATAGGGGGAATAAGAGATGATCAGCAAGGAATCCAAATCGTTGTATAGACTCTCAAGCAAACTAGCTATAAGCGCATTCGCCGTCGCTCTATTAACGTGAGCTTTCGGCAGTTGTGCGTAAATCAGAGGCAATAACCCTGAGATAGCCAGTAATGCCAGTCGCCGATGGCTTCCTTTGTTGATTCGTCTGGATGGATGGCATCCAGTTGGGAGAGAGGAACGGCCATCTTGCGCCCCTGCCAACGGATTTGCACAAACATGTCGTGCTCGCAGGTGTCCTCGACAGCCATGCGAAAAACCTCGATGGTTTCACCCTTCCGGAGCGGCGAGATGCCGTTTGCGGCGACACACTTTGCCCGGAACGGGAAACTGATCTTGCCTTCCAGATAGTAGTACCAGCTCATTGCCTGCTCTTCCGGGCGGGCATCAACGATGGCTTCGTTGTAGATGCGGTCTTCCCGGACCGGGTCTCGCTTGGGCGGCTTCATCACTTCGCTCCCAGGATTCGGCGTACCGAGGTGCGCCCGATGTGTAGCCGGCGCGCAATCGCCGCCTTGGCAACACCCGCACGATATAGCTTGTGGATCTCGGCGGTCTGAAGCCCAGCGGTTATTGGCCTGCCGAGCCGCTTCCCATTCTGGCGGGCATGATCCAAGCCGGCCCGCGTTCGTTCGCGCAGGATGTCCCGTTCGA
>CAWBDR010000027.1:0-258023 GCA_963787585.1 uncultured Acidobacteriaceae bacterium | reverse complement strand
TCGCGAAGGGTAGATCTATCGCCACTCAGATTTTCAAGTTGACGTATAACGCGCAAACCGCTGAAGTGACTTAAGTTTCTGCGCATCCCGCAGGATAGGTCCCGATAAACGCCCTTCGCATCAACGAACGTGGTCCGGAGGCGTGGTTCTCACCCATTGCTAAATCGCTGACTCGCTTTTGGGAGGAATCATGAGTAATGAAGAACGGCTCCGCGATTATTTTGACTTGGATAACCTCTCAAGGTAGGGACCGGGCGCACTCTGAAGGTTCACCTCATCGACGGCACGTATGAGTTGTTCCGGCACTATCACGCGCTGCCTTCCGCAAAGGATCAGGACGGTCTTGACGTAGCCGCGGTTCGCGGCGTACTCGCTTCAGTCTTAGGCATGATCAAGAACGGCGCCACGCACATCGGAGTTGCTACCGATCACGTGATTGAATCATTCCGCAATTCGTTATGGCCCGGATACAAGACCGGAGAAGGCATTGCGCCGGCACTACTGGCGCAGTTCTCTATCCTTGAGGAGGTCCTCTCAGCGGCTGGTATCGTCGTATGGCCGATGGTGGATTTCGAGGCTGACGATGCGCTTGCTGCCGCTGCTGTCGCGGCCGCGGGCGACACACGCGTTGAGCAGGTAATCATTTGCACGCCGGATAAAGACCTCTCGCAATGTGTGCGCGGGAATCGCGTCGTGCAATTGAACCGTCGCCGTCGTGTCGTACTTGACGAGTTTGGTGTGACCCGCAAATTCGGCGTCGCTCCATGGTCGATTCCCGACTATCTCGCCCTAGTGGGCGATTCGGCCGATGGCTATCCGGGGCTGCCCGGGTGGGGCGCGAAATCGTCTGCTGCCGTACTGG
This sequence comes from uncultured Acidobacteriaceae bacterium, assembly GCA_963787585.1. GTDB lineage: Bacteria > Acidobacteriota > Terriglobia > Bryobacterales > Bryobacteraceae > Bog-105. The sequence goes on along the minus strand of CAWBDR010000027.1, from coordinate 257,161 downwards.
CCAAATATGGGCGACTTGAACTCATTCCGAGAGATTGGCGCCAATGGCGCGTCAATGCTGCGAACGCAAGTCTTTTAGCCTCTGTCCTGTTTAGCGAATGGGACAAAGTGCTGCTGTTCCGGAACCTGGCCACTCTTCGGACCGAGATCACTCTGTTCGATGACATAGAGCAGCTAAGGTGGCGAGGCCCGACTCCCGCCTTCGCTGCCTTAGGAGCAAGACTGGATGCCGCAATTACTGAAGAGAAGCGGATCGGTGCCCGATTGTCACCTGCCAAGAAGAAGCAGTAATTCACGAATAGCCGTCTCATGAGCAACTCGAATCGAATTGCCGTCAGTGCATCGTGGATGGTCCCGGCGTCCCATCGGACCAAGTGCCGGCCCAAACCATGAAGACGGTCACCCGTTCTTCGGGATCGTCCGCCGCTATCACCGGCGAGCCAGGCAGATTGGCTCCCCAGCTTTTCACGGCATCACCCGAAACGAAAAACATGAGGTGGGGATGCCAGCTCATGTCGTCATCGCTCAGGTACTGCTGCTTCGCCATCATGTAGCACATCGCTCCCGGAGCCAGCGCGGGTAGTTCCTTCTTTTCCAATGCGGACGTGGTAGCCGCGAGGATCTGTGCTTTCGATTTTCCCGCCAGCACAAGTTTGGTTTTCTTCAGAAAGATGGGCAGAAACGTCCTTGCGGCTGCCGAATTGAAACAATTCGGGGCGCGGACCTTAGGGTTCCAGAATTCCGGGTCATCGGTCGGCTTCGCCCAGGATCGCTCGACGATGCAGACGAAGCCATTCGAGCCCTTCACGGCAGTTACGTAGCCATCCCGTCGCAGCACCATCACTTCGGCTGCATCCGAAATCGATGCCGGAGCGGAACTCCGGGCCAGCGCGATCTCAGCCTTCTCGTCCGGAATCAAATACTGATCGAGAGGAGCCATCACCGGATAAGAAGCCTTCGCAGCTTGCGCTCGTGCACAGGCCGGCCAGAGGAAAAGAATCGGAATAACGAATGCTAACGCTGTGATCCTGATATTGTTCTTCGGCATTTGATTCTCCGATAAAGTTCTTGTGTCAGGTTTTGAGCCGCTAACCGTCAGGCGGCGCAATGCACCGCTGATGATGGTATCCGATTCGTCCTGACAAACGCTGTTGCCTTCCCGTATTCACATCAGCATGGAGCCCGCACCGCCCGATCACGGCTACCTCCAAACTTTCTTCTTCCATTTCCACACCGCGTTACACGGATTCGATGGCCCCCGAAAAACCGCCGCGATGTACTTTCATCACAGGAGAACCTATGTCCGCACGATCGAGCCGCCGCGCTCTGGAACGCCAACAAAAGAAACTTGCCCGCAAAGCGGCGCCTCTCACCGAACCCAACCCGGAACTCCTCGACGAATTCACTCCCGAATTCATCGCCGAGGCCAACGACGTCCGCGAACGCGTTCACCGCAAAATTGCTCTTAGCAAAGCCGCCGATTCGGCAGCACTCGATTCCGAGCCGCGCCCGCAGGAAGCGGTCCGCCCTTCAGAACCACGAGCGACAGCGAGTGGAGTCTCCCCCGCCCAACTCTCTGCCAACCGCCAGAATGCCAAGCTATCCTGTGGGCCAAGATCATCCGGGGGCAAGGAAACTGTCTCCTTCAACGCATTCCGCCACGGCCTTACTGGACGCTTCAAAATCATGCCCTACGAAAGCGAACAGGACTATGAAGACCTCCTCGACGGTCTCCGCGAAGAGCATCGTCCTTCGACGCCCACAGAAAACTTACTCCTCGATCGCATGGCCCAGCACTACTGGCTTGCGCAGCGCGCCCTCTATCTCCAGGGCTTCTGTTTCAACGACGTCGGCGGCTGCGATCACGACCAACACCTGGCGCTCTACCTTCGTTATCAAACCACCCATGAGCGCGCGTTCCATAAATGCTTAAATGACCTGCTAAAGCTCAGAGCGGAAAAACGGAAGGAGCAAATTGGCTTTGTTTCGCAGCAGCACAAACAGGCAGACCAAGCTCGCCGGGAGGCCCGCGAAAACCGCCAGCAGGAACGGCACCAATGGGCCGCTCTCGTATATTCATCCAAGCTCGCTAAACAACAAGCCCCCACGCGTGGCGCGCACGATCGCCCTTTGCCGTCTGCGGGGGCCGAAAAAGTCGCCGCATAGCACTTTCCCTCTGGTCCGAAATTCGCTTCCCCGCGTACACTGGAATACTTGCGTATGAGCGCAACAATTACGGCAGAGCAGCAGCGGTTAACGGAAGCGGAAGCGCGAAAAAAGCATTGGAAACGCTGGGGCCCCTATCTGGCCGAGCGTGCCTGGGGAACCGTTCGCGAGGACTATAGTCCAAATGGCGACGCCTGGGAATTCTTTCCGCATGATCAGGCCCGCTCCCGCGTTTATCGCTGGACCGAAGATGGCATTCTGGGCCTCTGTGATAACCATCAATATCTTTGCTTCGCGCTGGCAATGTGGAATGGTAAGGATCGCATTTTGAAAGAGCGCCTGTTCGGTCTCTCAGGCCCTGAGGGGAACCATGGCGAGGACGTTAAAGAGCTCTATTACTACATCGATGCGACGCCTACCAACTCTTACCTGAAAGGCCTTTACAAGTATCCTCAAGCCGCTTATCCGTACGAGCTGCTCGTCGAAGAGAACCGCAGGCGCACCCGTCAGGACCCGGAGTTTGAAATCGAGGATACCGGTATCTTCAATGAAGGCCGCTATTTTGATGTGTTCGCCGAATACGCGAAGAATGATGTCGACGATATCCTGATCCGCATAACCGTTGCCAATCGCGGCCCGGATTCGGCGCCGCTAACTCTTCTTCCAACGCTTTGGTTCCGCAACATCTGGGACTGGGATAGAAATTTTGATTCCTCTCAAAAGCCGCAGCTGTTTCAATCGGAAGCCTCGCACATCGAAGCCGGCCATCCCTCGCTTGGAACCTTCACTCTTGCTCTTGAGGGAACCCCCGATCTTCTCTTCACTGAGAATGAAACCAACACCGAGCGCCTCTGGAACTGGAAGGGTCAGAACACTTTCTACAAAGACGCTTTTCACGACTACTTGATCAGTGGCCGTCACAACGCCGTGAATCTGCAGCACCTGGGCACCAAGGCCTGCGCGGTCTATTCTCTTTCCATCGGTCCTCGCGAGCAAACGGAACTGTACTTTCGTTTGTCACGCGCAGGTTTGCCCGAAGTGCGCCGTGAGCTCTGGCCCGCTGTCTTCGAAGATCGAATCCGTGAGGCGTCCGAATTTTACGCCCACCTCTCGCAAGGCCTCAGTGATGAAGCGCGCCAGGTCCAACGACAGGCCTTTGCCGGCATGTTCTGGACCAAGCAGTATTACCACTTCGTCGTAGAAACGTGGCTGCAGGGCGACAATACCATGCCCAAGCCTCCCGAACAGCGCAAACAGGGCCGCGATCACAAGTGGCGCCATCTCTTCAATGAAGATGTTATTTCCATGCCCGATAAATGGGAGTACCCTTGGTACGCCGCCTGGGATCTCGCTTTTCACGTGATCGCGATCGCACCCGCTGATCCCGACTTCTCCAAAGCCCAGCTCTCGCTTTTCTTGCGCGAATGGTACATGCATCCGAACGGGCAAATCCCGGCCTACGAATGGGCTTTCGGCGATGTGAATCCGCCTGTTCATGCTTGGGCTGCCTGGCGTGTTTTCAAAATCGATCAGCGCATCAAAGGAAAGCCCGATTATGAGTTCCTCGAACGTGTCTTTCACAAGCTCCTGATGAACTTCACCTGGTGGGTCAACCGCAAGGACTCTTCCGACGCCAACATTTTTGAAGGCGGCTTCCTTGGGCTCGATAACATCGGCATCTTCGATCGCAATACCGTCTTGCCGCATGGTTGGTTGCTCGAGCAATCGGATGGCACGAGCTGGATGGCGATGTATTGCCTCAATATGCTGAAAATCGCGCTGAACCTGGCCCTTACCGACGTAACTTACGAAGACATCGCCAGTAAGTTCTTCGAACACTTTCTCTATATTTCCTACGCGGTCAACCACTCTAACGGAACCGGTCTGTGGAATGAACAGGATGGGTTCTACTATGACCGGCTGCGATTGGGGGAGGACAGTTACGAATGCCTCCGAGTCCGTTCCCTGGTCGGGATTGTCCCGCTGTTCGCAACCGACACGCTCGACGCCTACACCGTCGAGAAACATCCCGGTTTCAAAAAACGCATGGAATGGTTTGTTGAGAATCGGCCGGACCTCACTTCCGGTCTCGCCTCTATTACGCTCTGTGGCGTCGAGCAGCGCCGCCTCCTATCCGTAGTGAATCGTCCGCGGCTGGAGCGTATACTCCAGCGTGTTTTTGATCAGAACGAGTTTCTGTCGCCGTTTGGCGTTCGTTCCCTGTCACGCTTTCACAAGGAGCATCCCTATATGGTGCAAGTCGAAGGCGTCACCTTCCAGGTGGACTATGACCCTGGCGAATCTACCACTGGTCTTTTCGGCGGCAATTCGAATTGGCGTGGCCCCATCTGGTTTCCGATGAATTTCCTCCTCATCGAAGCGCTGCAGCGGCTGCACCATTACTTCGGCGAATCATTTACGGTCGAGTTTCCGGCCGGCTCCGGCCAGCGAATCACTTTAGGTCAAGCGGCCCGGCAGCTCTCGCGCCGCTTGTCGTCGCTCTTCTTGCCCGACGCCAACGGCCATCGTCCCGAATACGACGGCAATAATCTATTCCAGAACGATCCCAACTTTCGCTCCTACGCGCTCTTTTACGAATATTTCCACGGCGACACGGGCAAGGGCCTCGGCGCCAGTCACCAGACCGGATGGACCGGTCTCGCCGCTAAGCTCCTTCAACAAAGCGGCCGTGAGCGTTAACTGCTTCGATAAAGCGGCTCCAGCGATACACTACGTATGAAATTCTTCTTCCAACAAACGGGAGGCCTATGATCCGCCTGAAAGTGAATGGAACCCTCAAAGAATTTACCGGTGACCCGGAGATGCCGCTACTGTGGTATCTCCGCGACATCCTCCAACTTACGGGTTCGAAATTCGGCTGCGGCATGGGCTTGTGCGGCGCCTGCACCGTCCATGTCAACGGCGAGGCCGCCCGCAGTTGCCTCACGCCGATGCAGGCCGCTGCCGGCAAGGAGATCCTCACCATCGAAGGCTTGAGCCAGCGCGGCGATCACCCGCTGCAAGTTGCATGGGCGCAAGCCAACGTGCCGCAATGCGGCTACTGCCAAAGCGGACAGATCATGCAGGCTGCCGCTCTCCTGAAGACCCACCCCAAACCTACGGACCGCGATATTGACGAAGCCATGCAGGGCAATATCTGCCGCTGTGGAACGTATCAACGTATCCGTCAGGCCATCAAAGCCGCCGCGGAGGTGAAGGCATGACCGTCACCGGACGAATTGAGCGGGCCAGTCGCCGCGATTTTCTCAAAGGTGTCTTTTCCGCCGGCGCGCTGATCCTCGTCACTGAGGTTCCTGTTGCGCGTGCCGCCCGTTTTGCCTCATCGGATGCCTCGAAAGCTGCCTGGAACCCGAGCGTCTACCTCGGTCTTAATACCGATGGATCCGTCATCATCGTTGCTCACCGCTCCGAAATGGGTACTGGCATCCGAACGTCGTTGCCGATGGTGGTCGCGGACGAGCTCGATGCCGATTGGAACCGCGTTCGTGTCGAACAGGCGATAGGCAGCAAGTTGTACGGATCGCAGGACACCGACGGGTCCATGTCCATTCGCGATTTCTATGTCGTTATGCGCGAAGCGGGCGCAACCGCTCGCCTCATGCTCGAACGTGCCGCTGCGGATCAGTGGAAGGTTTCTCCCGGTGAGTGCCGTGCTGAAAACCATCAAGTCGTTCACTCGCCTACCGGACGCCAACTCGGTTTTGGCGAACTGGTCGCTGCAGCCGCTAAACAGCCAGTGCCAGCCAAGGAGCAAGTCCGGCTGAAAACGGCAGCCGAATTCAAATACATCGGAAAAGGCGTTCCGATCGTCGATTTGAAAGACATTTGCACCGGTCGCGCCGTGTACGGTTTCGACGCCCACCTGCCTGGCATGGTCTACGCCTCCATTGAAAGGCCTCCCGTTCTCGGCGGAAAGCTGAAAACCTTCGACGACTCTGTTACTCGCAAAGTCGCTGGCGTTCAGCAAACCGTTGTCATCGAGGAAGCGCAGCCGCCTTACGGATTTCAGGCGCTCGGTGGAATCGCGGTGATCGCGGATAACACTTGGGCTGCTTCGCAAGGGCGTAAGAAGCTCAAAATCGATTGGGAGTACGGTCCGCACGCCATCTACGACTCAGATTCTTACCGCAAGTACCTGATCGAGGCTGCTGGTAAGCCGCAAAAAGTCTGCCGCAATCTCGGCGACGTGGATGCCGCCTTCAACAACGCCGCCAGAACTGTGGAAGCCACTTATTACACGCCACTCCTCGCGCACGCTTCGATGGAGCCGCCTGCCGCTCTTGCCGAATACCGTGACGGCAAAGTGGAAACGTGGACCGCTACCCAGGATCCCCAGCAAGTACAGGAGACCGTTTCCAAAGCTCTCGGCATTAAACCCGAGGACGTTACTTGCCATGTCACACTCCTCGGTGGGGCCTTCGGACGAAAGTCTAAACCCGATTACGTTGCCGAAGCCGCGATCCTTTCGAAAAAGATCGGCAAACCCGTCAAGATCTCCTGGACCCGGGAAGAAGATATTCGCTTCGATTACTATCACTCCACGTCCGGGATGTATTTCAAGGCTGGTCTCGATTCTAACGGCAAGCCGGCTGCATTCCTGATGCGCACCGTGTTTCCGCCGATCGGCTCAACGTTCGACCAGAAAGAACGTTACGGCGGTGCCGGCGAGCTCTCCATGGGCGTCGTCGATCTTCCGTTCGATATCCCCAACATCCGCGCGGAGAACGGCCCGGCCGAAGCACATCTCCGCATCGGCTGGCTCCGCTCGGTGGCCAATGTCTATCACGCCTTCGGCATTCAGTGCTTCATGGATGAGCTGGCGCATACTGCGGGAAAGGATCCGATCGAATACTGGTTGGCGGCGCTCGGTTCGCCTCGCAAGCTCGATTTCGAAGGCCAGAACGCCAAGTACTCCAATTACGGAAAACCGTTGTCGGATTACCCGGTCGATACTGGCCGTCTCCGGCGCGTTGTTGAGACTGTTGCCGATCGATCCGGTTGGGCAAACCGGAAAGCTGCTCCCGGACACGGCTGGGGCTTCGCCGCTCATCGCTGCTTTCTGACGTATGTTGCGACCGTGGTTGAAGTGGAAGTCGATTCGCAAGGCAAGGTTCGGATCCCGCAGCTCCACATGGCTCTCGATTGTGGTGGCGCAATCAATCCCGATCGCGTCAAAGCTCAATTCGAAGGCGCAGCGGTCTTTGGAACCAGCATCGCGCTTATGGGTGAAATCACCGCTGCGGACGGGCGCGTCCAGCAGGGCAATTTCAATGATTACCCGGTTGCCCGCATCCATGAGGCGCCTTACCAGACCAACGTCCACATCGTTGATGCGGAAGGCCCGCCGACCGGCGCGGGAGAGCCGGGCGTACCGCCTACGGCTCCAGCCATCTGCAACGCGTTGTTCGCCGCTACTGGCAAACGGATTCGGGAACTGCCGCTTAAGAAGCAGAAGCTCGCCTAATGGTTAGCCGGAGCATTGAAAACTTCGTCCGGGTCTTCAGTTCGTTCGAGGAAGCCGACGCCGCGAATCAAGAGGAACGAGTCCGAATGACACCCGAGCAGCGCGCCGAAATCTTCTTCCAGTTGCGCGAGCGCTCGCAACCCGATGCCTTTACACAGAGATTTACAAGAGTTTATCGAGTGCTTAAACTCCAGCAGAGTTGAGTATTTGATCGTTGGCGCGCTCGCCGTTTCTTGGCATGGGTTCCCGAGATACTCCGCGGACGTCGACTTTCTCATTCGTCCTTCCAGTGCCAATGCGGAGCGCGTGCTCGAGGCTGTTCGCAATTTCGGCATGGGTGGTCTCGGTCTCTCTGCCGCCGATTTTTCTGTTCCCGGGAACGTAGTGCAACTAGGCGTAGAGCCGAACCGCATCGACCTGATGACATCCATCACCGGCGTGTCGTTCGAGGATGCATGGGAGTCCCGTGTTTCAGGCACTCTGGAAGGAATTCCTGTCCAGTTTATCGGTCGGCGTGCCTTGCTTCGCAACAAAGAGGCGACAGGACGCCCAAAAGATCGCATCGATGCGGAAGAGCTGCGGCGGCTCGAGCCGTTCGAATAAGAAATCCCGTCCCATCTCTGAAACACGTCATCGTCAGGCACGCTCCTACTTCTGAGCATGCCCACCGAGCAAGAAGACTCCGGCGTAATCGCGCCTGAGCTAACCGAGAGACAACAGCAGGAAGCCCAAGACCGAACCTCGGTCAGCGCGGTCGTCGTTCATGAGGCCATTCGCTACGACGGCGAGGAAGAACTCATGCGCCCGGTATCGGCACTCGCTTGGTCCGGGCTTGCTGCGGGAATGTCGATGGGCTTCTCGCTGGTCGCAATGGCTCTCTTCAAAGCCTATCTGCCCGATCTGCCCTGGGCTAAGCTCATCGTGAGTCTCGGCTACCCGGCCGGGTTTCTGATCGTCATCATCGGCCGCCAGCAGCTGTTTACGGAGAACACGCTTACCGCCATCATTCCACTCCTGGCGCGCCGAAATGTTTCTACCTTCCTCCTCGTTGCAAGACTTTGGACCGTTGTCCTGATTGCGAATATGGCCGGCGCGCACCTCTTCGCTTGGGTAGTCGCCAACACGCCCATGTTCAAATCGCAGATCCAGCACGCCATGCTCGTACTCAGTCTTCAGGCGCTGGACGTGACTTTTGGCGAGGCTGTCCTCCGCGGCATCTTCGCCGGCTGGTTAATCGCTATGGTCGTCTGGATGCTGGCGGCAGTCGATACTGGGCGCGTCGCGATTATCGTCATCCTCACTTATCTCGTGGGCCTCGCCAACTTGACCCACATCATCGCCGGAGCGGTCGAGGTTCTGTTTTCCGTCATGGTGGGATCAAAGAGCTGGGGCGCCGTGGCTTGGGGTTACTTGCTCCCGACACTGATCGGAAACAGCATCGGAGGTGTTTCGCTCACCGCCGCGATCAACCACGCGCAGGTCGTGGCGGGTATGGCTTCCAGGAAGCAGAACGAAGAGGAAAAGCAGCGGATGCTACCCGGCCACTAATCCCGGCGAGCTCACGAGCAGCGTTCGGTCACCAGCTCGACAATCGCCTGCAGGGCTCGCTGTGCCGGGCTTTCCTCGAAGCTGCCGATAATACTCCGCGCCTTCTCGGTAAAGCAATGTGCGCGATCGTATGCGCGGTCTACCGAGCCGTGGCGCTCTAAAATCTGCAAAATGTACGGGAAGGGTACATTTTCGTAGCTGCGGTCGGAGATGACCGTTTCTACCGCCGACCGCTCCTCGCCGCTTGCCTGCGCCAGAGCATAAATCATCGGCAGGGTGGCCTTGCCTTCCCGCAGGTCGTTTCCAGCGGGCTTCCCGAGCATTGTTTCAGTGGACGTGAAGTCGAGAATGTCATCCACAAGCTGGAACGCCATCCCCAAATTCCAGGCGAATTCACGTAATCGGGATTCCGCCGCTTCATCCGCGCCTCCAGCGGTAGCTCCGAGTGAGGCGCAAGCTGAGAACAAGCTCGCCGTCTTCCGGTCGACCAGTTCCATGTAATCGGCCTCGCTGATGTCTATCCGACGCAGCCGCTCTAACTGCAGTAACTCTCCTTCCACCATCATTTGTGTCAATGAAATCAAGAGGTCGAGGACATGGAAGTTCCGTTCTCGCAGCGCGATCTGAAATGCTTGCATGTACAGCCAATCGCCGGCCAGAACCGAAACGTGATTTCCCCACACAACGTTCGTGGAGGGGTGTCCGCGCCTGCTCTTGGCAACGTCAATTACATCATCATGAACCAGCGTCGCCGCATGAATCATCTCTACCACGGCTGCCAGCCGCCGCGCGCACTCCGTCGATGACCCGAACAGCCGTGCGCACAGCAGCAGCAAAGCGGGGCGCAGTCGTTTTCCACCCCCGGCTTGCAGATACTGGTTGATCGTAGTGATCGCATCTACGGACGCGACCGACTCCACGCTGATCTCTTGTTCCACCTGTTGCAGATCCGCGCTCACCAACTCGAAAGCGTCCCGCGCAGTGATCGACTGGCGAATCTTGCTGAACATAACTGGTCCGTCGAACGGCATCCTCAGTGTAGCTGGTGAGAGTGAATTTTCGCGAGAGCAAAAAGGCGCTCAAAGTTCTCGGTTGTCTGCGCGGCGAGTTCGTCGAAAGCCGCGCCCCGTATTTCTGCGATCACGCGCGCCGTATGGGCGACAAAGGCGGGTTCATTCCGTTTCCCACGGTGCGGCACAGGCGCCAGATAGGGGGCATCCGTCTCCACCAGGAGCCGGTCCTGCGGAGTGATCCGCGCCGCTTCGCGAGTCTCCGCTGCTTTGGGAAATGTTGCTACACCACCGAACGCAAGATGAAACCCGAGGTCTATGCATTCGCGCGCCTGTTCCGTGTTTCCGGTAAAGCAATGCATCACACAAGGCAAACCCGTCGGCGCCCAATGCGCGCGCAACACCTCCATAGTGTCCGTCCAGGCGTCCCGCGTATGAATGACCACCGGCTTGCGGCTCGCAGCCGCAATTTCGAGCTGCCGGATAAATACGGGAAGCTGTGTCTCTTTCGGTATGCCCCAGTGATAATCCAAACCGATTTCACCAACGGCTCTGACCTTGGGATGCCGCAGCAGCCGCTCCAAATCTTCGAATGTATGCTTGTCCGCCTTCCCCGAATCGTTCGGATGCACACCGGCGGTGGCGTAAATGAATGGGTATTGATCCGCCAACCGGACTCCGCATTCCAGATCTGGGGGCCCGGCGCCGGTACCGATTGTCAGCAGGTACTTAACTCCCGCTTCCCGCGCGCGGTCGATGACAGCCTCCCGATCGGCTTCAAACTGCGCGTCATCCAGATGGCAATGCGAATCGGCAAGCTCCACGGCGCATCATTTCAGGCGCGCGCCTACCGGAATAGCCTCATGGAATCCAGCAAGAACCGGGAGGCCGCTGTCCGTAGTCGCGGCTATAATCATGCCCTGCGAGGTCAGGCCGCGCAGCTTGCGAGGCTCCAGGTTCGCAAGGATAACGACCTTGCGCCCGATAAGGTGTTCCGGCTTGTACGCCAGCGCTATTCCCGCAACAATCGTGCGCGGCTCCGCTTCTCCGATATCGACCTTCAGATGCAGCAGTTTGGTCGCGCCTTTTACCTGCTCGGCCGATTTCACTTCACCTACCCGCAGATCGATTTTCGAGAAGTCTTCAATCGAGACGAGATTTTGGGCCGTTTCTGGTCCCACCGTCTTGCCAAGCAGCGCCGCCTGCCGGCTCTTTTCCACTTCTTCGAGATCCTGCATTTTCTGAATAGCGGACTTATCGATGCGTGGGAAAACCGCTGCTATATTTCCGATACGTTGGCCAGCTTTGAGCCCGCCCCAGGCCAATGCATCCGTTCCTATGGCAGCGATCGGTTCGGCGAAACCAAGCTGCTTCCAGATTGCCTCGGCCGACTGCGGCAGAACTGGAGCCGCCAACGCGCACACGATCCGCAATGCTTCGGCGATCGAATACAGCGTTTCGTCGAGCCGCTCGGCTGCGTCCTCATCCTTAATCAGCTTCCACGGCGCTCGCTCCACAATGAACTTGTCAACTGCGGAAATCACGTTCCAGATCTGTTCGAGAGCCCTGGAAAACTCGAACGCCTCGTATGCCTGAATTGCCGCTGCGGTGGCGCTGCGCGCGGCACTCGCGATTGCGTCATCGCCCCGCGATTGCGGAATCACGCCCCCGCGGTACTGCTGAATCATGTTCAGCGTGCGGCTCGCCAGATTGCCGAGGCCGTTCGCCAGGTCCGAATTATAGCGACCCACCAGCGCGTCATAGCTGAAACTGCCATCTTGCCCGAACACAATTTCGCGCAGCAGAAAGTAGCGCAGCGCGTCTACGCCCAACGTCCGCGAAATGGGTCCCGGCCGCACGATATTGCCGCGGGACTTGCTCATTTTGTCGTTCTCAAACAGCAGCCAGCCATGAGCAAAAACCTTCTTGGGCAACGGCCAGCCCGCCGCCATCAGAAACGCCGGCCAATAAACCGCGTGAAAGCGCAAAATTTCTTTCCCGATCAGGTGCAGGTCCGCCGGCCAGCAGTCCATGCCTTCCACGGCGCTGATGTAGGTCGTCAGCGCGTCGAACCAAACGTAGAAGACGTGAGCCGGGTCGGAATCCACCGGAATGCCCCATTTGATGCTCGTCCGGGTGATCGAGAGATCCTCGAGACCTTTTCGCACAAACGCCAGGACTTCGTTGCGGCGGATCTCGGGCTGAATGAAATCCGGATTCGCGTCGTAGAACTCCAGCAGCCGGTCCGTAAACTGGGACAGCTTAAAGAAATAGTTCTCTTCTGTGACTTCTTCGTAGGGTTTGCCGGTCTCCGGATCGATATCGCCCGGCTTGGCGTCGGTTACAAACGACTCGCTGACCACTGCGTAGCGGCCCGTGTAGCTGCCCTTGTAAATGTATCCGTTCTCTTTGCAGGCGTTAAACAGCGCGTTAACCAGCCTGGCGTGATTCGGAGCAGTAGTCCGCTGGAACCGATCGATCTGCAGATGGAGCCGGCCCCATTCGTTGCGGAACTCGTCGGAGATAACATCTACGAACTCGGCCGGTGTCTTGCCCTGCGCGCTCGCCGCGCGTTCAACTTTTGTTCCGTGCTCGTCCGTGCCGGTTGTCAGCACGACATCATAGCCCTGCATGCGCTTGAAACGCGCAATCGTCTCTGCCGCGATCGTCGTATAGGCGTGTCCGATGTGCGGAGCCGCATTGACGTAGTAGATAGGTGTCGTCAGGTAAAACTTGCCCGTTCTCATGTTTCGATTTATGACCGGCTCTTTCGAAACGCCGACTCGGCTTCAGCGATCACAGTCCGCAGCGGTATGCGATTCGCCCAGGCAATTCTGCGGCAATCTTCATACTCCGGCGTGAACGCGCCTGTAGGCGAATGCTTGATCCGAACCTTGCCGTACGAAGTCTCAACTTCGGCAATGCTACGTTCCAGCACCCGCCGCTCCGCTTGGTATGTTCGCAAACCGATTGTGGTTGTTTCGGCGAACAGAACCGCCGCGAGCTGTTCCACCGTTTCCGGGCGTGCCAGTATGCTCACCAAGGTGCCCGGCCGGTTCTTCTTCATCAAGATGGGCGTAAGCGTCACATCCAGCGCGCCCGACTCAAACAGGCGCTCCATTGCGTATCCAAGAACCTGCGGTGTCGAATCGTCGATGTTCGCTTCAATTACCGAGACGCTGGTCGCTTCGGAAACGCTTGTCTTCTCGCCAATCAGCACTCGCAGGACGTTGGCTTGGGAAGGGAAGTCCTTTTCACCCGCGCCAAATCCCTGGGCGGCCACCCGGAGCGGTGGAAGCGGGCCAAAGTCGACCGCGAGCGTCGAAAGCAATGCCGCACCCGTCGGCGTCGTCAATTCTGCTTCGGGGCCTGCAGAATACACGGGCCGGTTCTTCAGTAGTTCCGCTGTCGCGGGCGCCGGTACCGGAAGAACCCCATGCTCGGTGCTCACGGTTCCGCTGCCGAGATTCACTCGCGAGGCGTGCACTTCGTCCACGCTGAGCAGATCCAGCGCGGCACACGCCCCGACAATGTCGCAGATGGAATCCACCGCGCCCACTTCGTGGAAATGCACTTTCTCGAGCATCAGGTCATGCGACTTGGCTTCCGCTTCACCGAGCTTGCGAAACACTGCCAGCGCGTTTTGCTGTACGCGATCGGGAAGCTCACCCGTAAGGATGATTTCTTCAATGTGCTGAAGGTGCCGGTGCTTCTTCTGTTCGCTATACTCGACCGAAAACTTGGATGCCGCTATACCTCTCCGTTTCGTCTTCTCTATCTGAAACGATGCACCTAGATCGAGACTCCGCAATGCGTCTTCCAGCGCACTCCAATCAGCGCCGGCATCCACCAGTGCGCCCACGGTCATATCGCCGCTGATTCCGGAGAATGCGTCGAAGTAGCAGATTTTCATGCAACAAGATTGTAAGTCCCAGTTTACAGGCCAGAGCCGTTTGCGCCGTTGCGCGACAGCAGATCGCGCGCGCGCTTCACGTCCTTGAGCGCCTGATCCGTCGAAGCGGCGAGCGCCGTCAAATGTCCCATCTTTCGTCCCGGACGCGCAGCCAACTTACCATACAGATGCAACTTCACGTCCGGAATGCCTGCGGCCGCACTCCAATCCGGATCGCCCCCATTCCAGATGTCGCCCAGCAGATTCGCCATGGCCGCCGGTATCAATTGCTCGGTCGATCCCAGCGGAAGCGCGCAAACTGCGCGCAATTGCTGTTCGAATTGGCTGGTCACGCTCGCGTCAAAGCTGAAATGCCCCGAATTGTGAGGACGCGGTGCCAGCTCATTGATCAGCAGACCACCGTCTTTTCGCACGAAGAATTCTACGCAGAGCACGCCGACCACGCCGAGTTTCTCCAGCACTTCGCGCGCGATTTCGACTGCTGCGGCGGCAATGGTGCGCGGAACTCTGGCGGGGGCGACCGAGATGTCGAGAATGCCGTTTTGATGCTGGTTCTCTATTGCCCCATAGTGAACGAAATCGCCTGTCACGCTGCGCGCGGCCACGACGGAAATTTCGCAATCGAAATCTACAAAGGCCTCGAGCACCGCCTCGCGTTCTCCCACTGCTCGCCACGCCGCGTCAAAATCATCTGCCGTCCGGATCCTGTATTGACCTTTCCCGTCGTAGCCGAAATCGGCGGTCTTCAAGATCGCCGGCAACCCGATCTCTTCCGCGGCGCTTCTCAATTTCTCGAGCGAACTCACTCGCCGGAACTCAGTTACCGGCAGGCCGGATTGTGAAAGAAACGTCTTCTCGCGCAGGCGGTGCTGCGTGATGTGAAGAATATTTCCGCTCGGCCGGACCGGCGCGCATGTCTCGGCCGCCGCTGCCGTATCCGCTGGCACATTCTCGAACTCGAAGGTTACTACTGATACGCCGCTGGCGAACTTGCAGATCGCATCAAGATTCTCGTACGGCGCGTTGATTTCAACATCCGCCACTTGACCGGTCGGCGTATCTTCATCGGGCGACAGCGTATGCACGCGATAGCCCATGCGGCGCGCGGCAATGGCAAACATGCGCCCAAGCTGTCCGCTTCCCAAAACGCCTATTGCGCTGCCGGGAAGAATCGGTTCCACGGATCGGGCGTGGCTCATGGTGTCCGATTTTCGAGCACCGCCTGAGTTTGGCGCTCGCGCCAGGTCTCCAAGGCTTGACGAATCTTCGGGTACTTGCAGCCCAGAATGCTTGCGGCCATCAATGCCGCATTGGTTGCGCCGGCGTTGCCGATCGCCAGGGCCCCCACCGGCACGCCCGCTGGCATCTGCACGATCGAGAGCAGGGAATCGATTCCGTTCATAGTGCTGCTTTTGATAGGCACGCCAAGGACCGGCAGGACCGTATGCGCCGCCACCATGCCCGGCAGGTGCGCCGCGCCGCCCGCGGCCGCAATAATCACTTCAAGCCCGCGATCTACAGCCGTTTTCGCGTACTCCGACATCCAGTCCGGCGTGCGGTGTGCGGAAACGATCCGGCACTCATGCGGAACGCCCAGTGCATTCAACACTTCGCTCGTGCGCTGCATCGTTTCCCAATCAGACTTGCTGCCCATAATCACGCCGACCAGCGGCTTATCGGAGGCGGGCGGTGGCTCAGCCATGGATGTTTGCTATTCGCCTTGTGAGGCTACGAAGCCTTTCTGCCCGTCGAATGTATACAGGTTTTCAATCTTGATGAAGTCGAGACCCGCCTTCTGCATCCGGTCAAGGAGGTTGACGACCTGCTGGTGCGTTAACGTGCCGCTCTCCTGCTCAGAGAAGAAGCCGGCGCGCCAGTGATCTGTGCAGAATGTCTCTTCGAACGATTCCGGATACACCTTCACGCCGCGGTTGCTCAACGACTTCAGCCTGACCCCATCGCCGTTGAACTTCTCAAGACGCTTACCAAACTCGGCGGGGTTGCGTTCATTCCATTGCAGGAACACATCCACCCCGATAAGCTGTTTGTTCGCCCGCTTCGTCGCGCCGACTTTGTGATCAACCGTCTGCTTCGGTGCCTTCGCATAGGCGGCCGCCTTCAATCGTTGCGGCTTCTGCCCCAGGCGCGCGACCACCGCTTGGGCGAACTCTTTCGTGCCGACCTTCTGCTTGCTCGTGCCTTCCTTATAGATGTCGTAGGTGTGAATACCGTCTTCAATCGTGCGGAGCCACGCATTGTGAACACGCTCCGCTACGTCCGACTGCCCGATATGGACCAGCATCAATATGCCACCGTGCAGAAGCCCGGACGGATTGGCGAGATTTTGTCCAGCACGCCTCGGGGCGGACCCATGAATCGCTTCAAACATCGCGCACTGGTCGCCGATATTCGCTGAGCCCGCGAGTCCCACCGAGCCCGCGATCTGCGCCGCCACATCCGACAAGATATCCCCATAGAGATTCGGCATGACTATGACGTCGAACGCCTCCGGCGTATCCGCGAGTTTCGCCGCGCCTATGTCTACAATCCAATGTTCTTTCTCAAACTCGGGGTATTCGGCGCCGATCTCATCGAAGACCTTGTGAAACAGGCCGTCGGTGAACTTCATGATGTTGTCTTTGGTGAAACACGTGACTTTCTTACGGTTGTTCCGGCGAGCGTACTCGAACGCATAGCGCACAATCTTTTCCGAACCGGGTCTGCTGATCAGCTTCAGACACTGATAGACTTCATCGGTTTGGCGATGCTCGATTCCGGCATACAGGTCCTCTTCGTTTTCGCGAACGATTACCACATCCATGCCAGGGTGTTTGGTTTCAACATACGGCGAGTAAGAAACGCAGGGCCGTACGTTCGCATACAAGCCCAGAGTCTTGCGCGTCGTCACGTTCAGCGACTTGAAGCCGCCGCCCTGTGGTGTGGTGATTGGAGCCTTAAAAAAAACTTTCGTCTGGCGTAGGGATTCCCAGGCGCTCGGTTCGATACCCGAGTTGATGCCGCGCAAATACACTTTTTCACCGATTTCGATCGTTTGCGGCTCAAGTCGCGCGCCAGCCTCATTAATAATGTGAAGCGACGCGGCCATGATTTCGGGCCCGATTCCGTCTCCGTGCGCGATGGTGATGGGTACAAGATTCGATGCCATAGATACAGGTTTATTAGACCAAAGCGGTCAACTCCGCAATCCAATTGCGAATTCCAGAGCCCAAGTGTTTTCTCGTAAAACAAGAAGGAGTACACTGAAACTGTTGGTCTTTGCCCAGGACCGCAATTTGAACCATTTCGGATGGTTCTGACCTCTCTTTTCCAGAGTTGCCTTCAGTGAAGCACTACATCGAGCTCACAAAACCCCGCGTCACGTGGCTCATCGTGATGAGCAGTGCGATCGGCTACTATTTCGGGCACAGTGGTTTGTGGTCCGTGTGGGCGGTGCTACACACACTCATCGGCACTGGTCTGGTCGCCTCCGGGACGGCAGCTCTGAATCAGTGGTACGAGCGCGATGCCGACCGCCAGATGAAGCGGACCCAACGACGCCCATTGCCTTCCGGCCGCCTTAAGCCAAATCAGGCGTTGTGGTTCGGCTGGGCCTTAGCTCTGGTAGGCGGACTCGAACTCGGGTTTGGCGTGAACTGGCTGGCATCGGGTATATGTCTGGCCACGTTAGCGATCTATCTTTTCCTCTACACGCCATTGAAAAAGAAGACCTGGTGGTCGACGACCGTCGGGGCTTTTCCAGGCGCAATGCCGCCCCTAATCGGCTTTGCGGCGGCTGCCAATAAGCTCACGGCAGAAGCCTGGGTGCTCGCAGCCATTCTATTTCTTTGGCAGTTTCCGCATTTCTACGCGATTGCCTGGATGTACCGCGAAGACTATTCACGGGCCGGTATTCAGATGTTGCCGGTCGTGGAGCCGGACGGCGAATCCACAGCGAGACAGATCCTGCTATATTCCATCCTGCTCATCCCGATCAGCCTATTGCCGAAATGGATGGGAATGACGGGCAGCCTATATCTGATTGGCGCGCTCGCAATGGGCCTCCTGTTTCTCTACTCGGGAATTCGCGTTTCTCTAGACCGAACCAAGGTGCGCGCCAGGAAGGTCCTGCTGACCTCGGTTCTGTACTTGCCCGTCCTGTATGCGTTGATGGTGCTCGATCCCGTTCGGTTGTGAGCACGCGATCAATACTCAGCGCCTCTCTTTTTCTCGCAGCGGCTGTTTTCTTGGTGGCGTGCTCCGATCGCGCGAGTAAAATGCCCGACTATGGCATGGTTCCACATTTCACGATGACCGATTCGCAGGGACACCGGTTCGATAGCGAGCAGCTTCGGGGCGAAGTATGGATCGCGGATTTCATTTATACGAATTGTCCCGCGGCATGCCCCATGATGTCGGCACGCATGCAAGCGCTCTCTAAGAAAGTAGCGGCCGAGAAAGATGTGCGCCTGGTCTCGATATCAGTTGATCCCGCCCGCGACACGCCTCCGGTTCTGAATGATTTCGCGCACCGCTTTGGAGCACCCACGCCGCAATGGGTCTTCTTGACGGGTACTCCCGAGACCGTACACTTGTTGGCCTATCAAACATTCCACGTGGGAGACGTGCTAGGGAAAATCGAGCACAGCACGAAATTTACTCTGGTTGACAAAAACGGCAATATCCGGGGATATTATTCGAGCCTAAGTCAAGATGACGTTCCCGCCATGCTGAAGGATGTGTCGGCTCTGAGAGCAGCCCGATCCTGATGCCGCTTGCTGTGCTCGGCATTCATGACTTGCCGGTTGTGAACGCAACGCTGAATGGCATCGCGTCCGTGCTTCTGATGATTGGGTACGTGCTCATCCGCCGCAAGCAGATCAACGCTCATCACAAGGTCATGTGGACTGCTTTCGGAGTTTCCTGTGTATTCCTGGCCTGCTATCTCATATATCACTACAACGTCGGGGTGGTTCGATTCAGCAAGCCCGGTTGGGTTCGAACCTTCTATCTGTGGCTGTTAACCACCCATACAGTGCTGGCCGGAACGGTCCCGGTGCTGGCCATCATCACTCTTACGTATGCGCAAAGAGGCAAATTCAAAAAGCACCGTGCGCTGGCAAGGTGGACGTTTCCGATTTGGTTGTATGTGAGCGTTACGGGCGTGATTGTGTATCTCTTGCTCTATCAGGTTCAGCCGCGACTCTGATACCAGCCTCTCTTTCCTGGCTGTGTTATAAACGATCGGTGCATAGACGCAAGTTTCTCTCTTCCTCTCTCGCCGCCTCTGCGCTCGCTCTCAAGGCGCCAAGGATTGAAGCTGCCGCTCAAACTCCCGAGAAACAGACCGCAGGACGCCAGTATTACGAGTTGCGCCGCTACCATCTCGTATCGGGACCACAGCAGAAGGTCGTGAACAGCTACCTGGAACAGGCTCTCATTCCCGCCCTCAACCGGCTGGGCATTCAGCCGGTTGGTGTCTTCGATCTTTACATCGGCCCGCAGACGCCCTCGATTTACGTACTGATTCCGAGTACGTCGGTAGAAGCGCTGGTGAACGTCGAATCGCGGCTTGGAGAAGATCAGGAGTACATGAAAACGGGAGCACCCTTCTTGAGCGCGCCTGCGAAAGAACCGCCTTACGAGCGAATTGAGAGCTCGTTAATGATTGCGTTTGAAGGGCATCCCCAGCTCACTGTCCCACCTGTCACGGCTGAGAAAGGATCGCGCGTTTTCCAGCTCCGGACTTATGAAAGCCCGACTAACGCCGATCATCGCCGCAAGGTCGAGATGTTTCACAGCGGTGAATTTGAGATCTTTCGCAAAGCAGGCTTTTGGCAGGTTTTTTACGGAGACACGCTGATCGGCCCCAGGCTGCCCAATCTTACTTACATGCTGAGCTTCCCGGATCTTTCGGAGCTGAATGCGAAGTGGAAAGCGTTCGGTTCCGATCCGGATTGGAAAAAGCTCAGCAACTCGCCGAAATTTGATTACGAAGCGATCGTGTCCAATATTGCGAATCTGATCCTGAATCCAGTGTCGTACTCGCAGATCTAACCGGGATCAAGGCGATTGTCCCAATGTGCTGGGGAGACCTCAGACGCGCTTTCGCCTGAAAACAGCGTGATAGATCAAGAGGAAAACGATAGCTCCAATCACCGCCACAATCAAGCTATAGATGTTAAGTCCGGTGACACCCTGAGCCCCGAACAAACGGAACAGCCAGCCGCCTACGATAGCGCCCACGATCCCCAGAATGATGTCGAGGAAAATCCCTTCCCCGCTTTTGTTAACGATCTTGCTGCCGATAAAACCTGCAACCAGGCCCAAGATGATCCACGCGATGAAATTCATGCCAGACCTCCAGGAAGCATCATATCGCCAATTTTCGGACAAGTCTCTTCCTTTTAGGCTCGCTTAGGGGGGTGAACCTAGATACCTGCCGGGGTCTGCGTAGGCCGGACCCTAGCCGATAACACCACCGAAGATGGCCGGCAAGGGAACCGCCGTATTTCACCCAAAAATAAAATGCAGCGGCGTAGCGCCGCCTGCCTCTAATGCCGGTGCCTGCGCTATGTCGGCAAGAGGGGAACCGAACGCGAGGAGACGGTGAGGGATACAGTACGCCGCCGAGAGGGGAAGTCGAGAGCACGCCCTCAAAGTGGCGCTCCGAAGAAGGGATCCTAATCGGAGGAAGCAGCACGCGCCGCGAATGGCCAGGTGCCGCGAGCCTATTCAGAACGTGGGCTAAGGAGGAGCATTCGCGGCGCTTCTGGTACGGGGGCGGAAGGCGAATTTGCGGAGTTTCATCCCAGAGGAGCCGACCGCCATTGTGCCAGGGTTCGGCTTCTCAGGGTTGGTCCTTGCCGAAACGGCAAAGAGTCGCCTGGTGTTTCGGTTTCGATGCATGGCCGCTGCTTTTGCTGGAGTTGTTGGCCCGGTGTGCAGCAAAGAAACGAGTTAAGAAGGCGGAGGGAAAATGCGATTTTTAGTCAGGCTCTGTGGGCTCGCGTCGTTAGGCATCGGCATTCTATATGGGCAAGGGCGAATTACCTGCTCATCACAAAATGGCGGCCGCAATTTCTGTCGTGCCGACACCAGCAGGGGGGTAGCGCTGATAAATCAGCTCAGCTCTTCGAGATGCATTCAGGGCCGGACTTGGGGATGGGACAACAGAGGGATCTGGGTGGACCAGGGGTGCCGCGCGGAATTCGCACTTGGCCGCGGTGGCGGCGGCAATCCGGGTCGTCCGCCCGGACGGCCCGTCACTCAGGTCATCACCTGCTCTTCGGATAACGGCAAGCGGAATTGGTGCGGCAATCCTACTAACGGTCAGGTGCGGCTCATAAAGCAAAGGAGCGGTTCACCTTGCCGGCGAGGCGACACCTGGGGAACTCAGCCGGGTTCGATCTGGGTAGATCGAGGGTGTCGCGCCGATTTCGAAGTCACATCCGGCCGCTGAGGAGCCATGCAGATTGAGGTGAATAGCGATAACAAAATCGCGGGGACCCGACCGCCTTTGTGCGAAACTCTCCTCGTTCCAATCTAACTGGAGGAGAATGCAATGGGGGGCGATGAGTCGGCGATGCAAACTGACCTGTTGCGCCGCGCCAAACGGCAACCTCTTCACTTGACTCAAGTAGAGGCGCGCCCCTGATGCGGCAAATCTTACTGTTTCCTTCCAGATGGGATATAGTTGACGGGTTTAATCAATTTTGGGCAATATCGATGAGGTTCACAAATAGGAGGGCACACCCTATGTTCAAGAAAGCACCCGGAAGGATTGGGCTTCGAAAAACACTCTGCCTGGGACTGTTTTCTGTTGTGCTTGCGTCGACTCCCATTGGCAATTGGCCGCTGAAGGCGCAGGATACCGGCCAAACAGCTACCGATACTGCTTCAAAACCAACGAAGAAGAAACGGAGCAAGAAGACCGCGACTGACACGACTGCGGCAGCTACGACTACTGGCGCGACTACGGCAGCAGCGGACACTGCGCAGCCGGCTTCAACAAAGAAGAGGAGTAAGAAGGCAGCCGCTGCGCAGACAGACACTACGGCGGCCCAGCCCGCGGCGGCAGCTACTCCTGCGCCGACTTCCGCATCACGCACCCCTCCGCCGGCCGGCAGCGGCATGGTCTGGGTCAATACCGATACCAAGGTGTACCATCGTGCGGGCGACCGCTGGTATGGCAAGACAAAGAATGGTAAGTACATGAGTGAAGCCGACGCAGTAAAGGCGGGATATCACCTCTCAGAGCAGAAGTAAGCACACTGAGACCAGAGAAGAGTAAAGGGAACGCGCATGAAGACTCTACGCGCTGTGTTCTTGGCGGTATTTGCGCTCATTCTGCCCGCGACGCTCACTTCCGCCAATCTGCTGGAAGGAGCTTCTACCCCGGCTCAATCCACCGCCGCTAAAAAGAGCTCGGCCAAGACTGCTACAGCTTCCACTGCTGACCTCGTCGACTTAAATACCGCGACAAAGGAGCAGCTCGATGCGCTGCCGGGAATCGGAGCAACCTATTCCCAGAAAATTATTGATGGACGACCTTACAAGGCGAAAACCGACCTGGTCCGGCGTCACATCATTCCTCAAGCAACGTACAACAAGATCTCCGGGATGGTGATCGCAAAACAATCGACCGCCGGAAAGTGAGGGTGAAAGTATGGACCGTTTCGAGGAGTTGAAGAATAAGTTAGTCCAAGTCAGGAGCAAAGCATGTCTCTCTCAAACTTACTAGGCGTACTCCAACAGTATGCTGGCGCAAGCCCGTCCAACCCGCCGGCCAATGCTCAACAAGACTTCCAGAAGGTAGCTCAGCAGGTCCCACAGGAGCACTTAGCCTCAGGGTTGGCCGAAGCGTTCAATTCCAATCAGACGCCAGCATTTCCCGAAATGCTGTCAAATCTGTTTAGCCAATCGAATGGACAACAACGCGCGGGCATTCTGAGCCAACTTCTCGGCGCCGCAGGACCCAGCCTGCCGGGCGGGTTGGGAGCTCTGGCTGGTCTCTTGAAAGGCGGAACGTCAGTAACTCCGCAACAGGCGGAGCAGATTACGCCAGAAGCCGTTCAACAATTAGCGGCGCACGCTCAGCAAAATAATCCTTCGATAGTTGACCAAGCCAGCAACTTCTATGCGCAACATCCACAAATAGTGCAAGGGCTAGGGGCAGGCGCGCTGGCTCTCATCATGTCGCACATATCTAAGAGAGTCTAGTCTTCGACCCCGAAGAGGCCCAGAAGCGCCCTGGCGAGAGAAGGTCTCGTTGTTCGACCGGGTCACCTGTTTTTGAACTGCAAGGCGGCGATCTTGTTGTCCGTTTGCAAACGGTCGCCCGTCGCATTAGAGATGTCTTTCGGAATGTTGTTGCGTTCGACCAGGGACACGGCCGCGATCTGCTTCGTAAACAGAAGGTCATTGGTGACTTTAGTGCGCTCACGATCGATGTCCGGGTCAATGCCATGCGTGATGGACCGGCTGGTCTTTGAAAAATAAATTTTGATGTCGTGGGTCGCGGCCGCAACAAAGACTGGTTCCCCTTGAAAGGTTGGTTGGACCTGCCAGATGCGAATGTGGTGCCGTGAGGCGAACGTGTTGTTCTGCTTTTCGAACGCCATGTCCGGCGGTTGTCCGTTCAGAGTCAGGATTGAGACAGGAGCTTCGTCGTAACCCGTATCTTGAATGATGGCCTGGGCGGTACGCATCGTGGAGGCATGCCCGAGGGGATCGGCGGCAAACCATCCAGCCTGTTTAAATGCAGCCTCGATCTGTTCCTTGGTTCCGATAAACATGAGGTTCGTCAGATCGGAGGGGCTAGGCGGTTTCATGGCCACGGTGCGGAAGGGGACTTGAGCCACGATGCCGGCGAGCGTATTCGCCGGGGTAATCGAGGGCACCGTGCCCATGTCGCCGGACGGTGTCCAATCGAGAGGCTTGGTGAGTTTCACCGTGAACTCCACGCCGGGCTTGTAGTCGATCGCAGGATCGGCTGGCTTGACGATGGCGCTCTTGACGCCGGCAAGGAGTTGACCCAGCGATCCGGATTTACTTTCGACTTTGTTGATTCCTTCATCGGCCAGCGAAGTGAAAGTGTGGGACGCCGTGATCCCCGTTATGAGGCCGGTCTGGTCCACTGATTCGCGCGCGTTATCGACACCTTCCACAACAGAATCGATAGGCTTCGACTGCCCGTGGTCGTCGCGGATTGTTGTTATCTGTAAACGCAAGGTCGCAGGCGTCTCGTTACCGCCGTTTGCCGCCGGTTGATCAGGGTGCGCGTCGGCGGTGGCCCCGGTCAACTGCGTACCGAAGCCGATTACCGCCGTGCCGTTCAGCAACACGGGAGCTATCACAACCGCAGTGACCGGCTGTCCAGAGGGCTTCTCACTGCTGACTTCGGATGTCAGACGCAACTGGATCTCAGTACCGGCGGGCAGGGTCGCCGCGGGAACCGCGAGTGCAAGAGCGAAAACCGGCACAATTGAGAACCAGAGCCTTTCCACATCCATAGGAACACCAATAGCATCTTTCGTTGCCCGGTCGGCGGAACCAATCCGGTACATTTTTCCCTTTTCTTCCTGAGCACCCCGGTAATCCACCGGTGGTCTTTCTACCCTCTTGTTTCACCCGAGAAATTGATCCATACTTGGGAACGGTCGGGCACAGGGGGGCTCGAACAGAAGTAGGAGGTGTTTTTATATGTGTTGGTATTCTGCCGAGCACGCGGCAAAAACCCTGCAAGCCGAAGCGGGGCAGCGATTAGTGATCCGAAAAGTCCACGGAAGTAGTTGGGCCGTACAGGAAACAGACTTGCAGAAAGTCCGCCCCACGCCGGTTTGTCTACTCGACGGGACAAAAGTGCTGTTTCGATTTCCGGAGAGTGAGCAACCAGGCGCGACTCGCCCGGAAAGTGAAGCGGTTTTCCGTATGCTGAGCAAGCCGAAACGAGACGTCTTTCAGTTCCCGGATGGACGCGATGTCGACGTGAACAGCCTTCCGGCGGATCTGGTGTTCGATGTCTTGGAAATTCCTGGTAAGGAGGGCCTCTCGGCGTTGCTCAAAGAGGAGCATGCGGGGAGGGAGGACACCGAACCATTAAGAAAACGGGAATCCCTCTTGGAACGCGTCTTAACTTTCTTCTAAAAAGCGGAGCACGTTTAATAAACAAAGGCGGGGGTCTTCCGGAGTCTACCAAGTCCTTCGCCTCGAAATTCCGTCTGTGTTGCGGCCATGCGCGCCTGCTTTTTTCTTCCTGGTCCAGCGGGAGCAGAGAAATGAGACCGTAAGGACACCTACTCCGACGAGAAAAACACTGAAAGGCTCCGGCGCATGGATATTATCGGGATGTGCATTTGTCCGATCTCGGTCTGTGGCTGCAGCGATTTTTTTCTTATGGACCGGATTGCGATCGAATGAAAGCGCTGGACGAGTTATAAAATCCCCGACTGTGGCGAGCAAGGTCAGTCCCAACAGCAGCAAAGCACCTCGCCACAGGCGTTTGCAAAGTGACCTATATCCGCCAGTTGAAGCCTCACCACCCATTTGATAGTTGGAAAGTGAGACTGTGATTCGGCAGGAAAGCTTCGCTCGAAATAGAGATTTCCCGAATTTTATGAGGGGTATTGTGGCGGCATTCCGAAGAAAAGCGCGGCGATTTGGTGGGGCGACGCGCTTCGGACTCGCCGTTTTCCCGATCCGTATGACGCTCCCGACCAGGTGCGAATCTCGAAAAAATGAAAAGCTTTTGGAGACGAGATCACGGCGGATCACATTCGGAATTGTAGGGCCATAGTTAACGCGTGAGGGGCTGGTCGGAAAAGTACTCCACGTCATTCACGTACTCTAATGATGAAGTTGCGGGACATCAAGCAGATCGAGGCGGACGGCTGGCAGCAGGTATCGCAAGATGCGGCCACTGGCAATTCAAGCACCCGGTGAAAAAAGGCCGCGTCACGGTTGCAGGAAAGCCGGGGTACGAGCCGCCGACGGATTTCGGTGAAGAGCATCTTCAAGCAAGCCCAGATCGAGAAGAAATGGGGAGGCATGCAATACACAGTCATCGTTGAAAAGGAACCAGGCACGGATTGGGGCGCGTACGTTCCCGATCTTCAGGGGTGTGTCGCGGTTGGGAAGACGCGGGAAGAAGTCGAGCAGTTGATCCGGGAAACCATCGAGCTGCACTTGCGCGGCATGCGCGAGAACGGAGAGGCGATTCCGGAGCCAAGCTCTACCGCGATCGTTGTCGACGTGGCGGTATAAAGCTCGGACCCGAAGGCAGACGCGAAGTAATTCGTCAGAATCGTCACGATTTTTGTACAAGGCGGTTTGGAATAAGTGTGCGGGCGTCAGCAGATCCGAATGACGGAGACGCTCAATTCCTCGCTGGCTTGCCGCACCTCGCGCTAATTAGAATGAGAAAACCGCACTCGAGCAAGGTAATAACGGCAGGCTCAGGCGTCGGCACTCCAGAGCCCACAATGGGTTGGATGCTGATACTGCCGGTCGTCGAAGCGACGTGCAGGCCTGTTGCAAAACTATAAACGTCGGCAGAGTTCAAAACGTAATCACCTGAAGCACTCAATGGGATGGACGTTCCGCCTGTGAATTGGTAGGCTATGACGGGCGATTTTCCAAGCAGAGTACCGAACGTTATGACGAACACTCCTGTGCCCGAAATCCGAAACGTATCGAGGTCGGGCCGAGGAACTGCACCCGGAAAGGGCACCGAGAGAACGTTGGGAGCCGGCGAGAGAACCCCCGTAAAGAGGTTGGCTGCTGAGAATTGGAAGGAAGTTGTGTCCGTTACCGAAGTTTTATCGACTGTGATGGTGTACAGATAATCGCTCAGAGCAGGGTGCATCCACGCAAGAGTGCTAAGCAAGAGGACAGCACAGCGAGTGTAGTTCACTTTAACACCGGCCTTTCAAGCCTGAGGATCACAGAAAAATGTTGGCTCGTCAATCCTCTCTAGCTAAATCCTGAACGCGGAACCAGAGCATGTCGGAAATCGCCATTGCGTCTATCGCCTGACCTGTGTTCTGGAAAACCTCGACTGCCGCCCTGTAGCCGAACATATCCGCGCCCTGTGTCCAGCTCATCCCTGCCGTGTTGGACGGATTGCTCGCCGACGACTCGAAGGGCAATCGTCCAATCCCGAGTCTTCAACGATTGCGGGATCCGTCTCGCGTTCAGGGTCCCGTAGCACCAAACCGGGCAGGAGCACTTGGCGAAGTTTTGGCCTTTAGACGAATGCTAGCAATCTGGCGAGGGGCGGCGATAGAGATCAACAGCCATGGTGTGCCTATTGTTACGTTTTCCTGTACAACCAGCCGAACATCTGCTAAACGACGGCTTGGACTGGGGCGGCTGGTGGGATTCGAACCCACGACATCCAGAACCACAATCTGGCGCTACTACCAACTGAGCTACAGCCGCCGCAAGAGATAGGTAATACCCTCACTTTAACATCCGGTTCACATCAGGCTATTGGGGTCCACGTCGATAACCAGAGCCGTCGCTTTCCATTTTTCTTTCTCGGCAAAGCGGCGCAAATCGTTTAGCGCCGAGCGCAAGATCGAACGGTTGGCGGTCTTCACTAGAATTTGATAACGGAACTCATTCTTGAGCCGGACGACCGGCGCTTCGGCTGGCCCCATAACGCGCACCCCTTCCGGAGCGGGCGTCAGAGCATAGCCGAGTTGGGTCGCCATACGCAGCGCGTCCTCCTGTTTCTCAGCGCGGACAAGGACATTCGCGAGGCTGGCGAACGGGGGGTAACGGAGCCATTTCCGAAACTCGATCTCCTTCTTGTAGAAGTCTTCGTAGTCCTGGGCCGCGGCGAAGCGGATCGCGTAGTGGTCGGGATTAAGCGTCTGAATAACGACTCGTCCGGGTGATGGACCGCGTCCGGCGCGTCCGGCCGCCTGCGTCAGAAGCTGAAAACTTCGCTCGGCAGCTCGAAAATCCGGCATGCTTAAACCAATATCTGCAAGCACGACTCCGACGAGAGTCACATTGGGAATGTCGTGCCCCTTTGCGATCATCTGTGTGCCGACGAGGATATCGATGCTGCCGTGTCGAAACTGCTGCAGGATTTGATCGAAGGCGCCTTTCCGCGCGGCGGAATCACGATCAAGCCGCGCGATCCGCGCAGCCGGAAAATGCTGATGCAGCTCATCCTCCACGCGTTCGGAGCCGCTTCCGAGGAATTGGATGTAATCACTGCCGCACTTGGGGCATTCCGCGGGAATTTTTTCAGCATACGCGCAGTAATGGCAGAGCATGCGCTTATCGCGCCGATGATGCGTTAGCGCAACCGAGCAGTTGCTGCATAGCAGGCGCTCCCCGCAGGAGCGGCAAACCATGAAACTCGAGAAACCGCGACGGTTGAG
This sequence comes from uncultured Acidobacteriaceae bacterium, assembly GCA_963787585.1. Taxonomy (GTDB): domain Bacteria; phylum Acidobacteriota; class Terriglobia; order Bryobacterales; family Bryobacteraceae; genus Bog-105. The sequence continues at coordinate 228,647 of CAWBDR010000027.1, read as the reverse complement.
CAGCAACATGGTTTGTTCGCGTTGATCGAGCCTTTCTTGTATCTCCTCCAATAACTTTCGGGAGAAGATCGCCTGCTTGCGCGTTTCGAGAAATTCCACGCGCATGTCGAGGATCTCTACTGCGGGCAAGGGACGTTGCGCAATACGTTCAGGCAGTCTCAGTAGGCTGTACTTACCGTGCTCCGCGTTATAACGGGTCTCGACGCTCGGCGTGGCGGATCCCAGAATGACGATTGCGCCTGCATTCCTGGCACGCACGATAGCTACGTCGCGGCCGTGGTATCTCGGCGTTTCCTGTTGCTTATAACTCCCGTCATGTTCCTCGTCAACCACCACAAGGCCAAGATTCTGAATGGGAGCGAATACGCCCGATCGTGTTCCCACTACTACGCGAGCTCGGGCATCGCGAATCCGCCGCCACTGATCGGCACGCTCCGCGTCGCCGAAAGCGGAGTGAAGGATGGCGACCTGCTTTCCGAACCGATGAAAGAACTGTCCGGCGACGGCCGGCGTTAAACCGATTTCAGGAACGAGCAGCAAAGCATTCCTGCCGGCTTGTAAAGTCGCTTCGATTGCTCGCAGATAAACTTCTGTTTTTCCGGATCCGGTGACGCCTTGCAACAGGAAGGCTTGATACTGTTTCTCCTTCAGCGCAGAGGTAACAGCGCTAAGTGCTTGTTCCTGTGCGGAGTTTGGAAGGGGAATGGCCGGGTTATCGCTGGTGTTTGGATTTAATCCTTCCGCTTCCAGGCTTATGAGGTCCATGCGGGCGAGCGCCCGGGCAGCGGTGCTGCCGTTGTTTACGGTTTGGCCGAGTTTGGCGAGATTGTGGGGCCCGGGATGTAACTCGAGAAATGCCAGCAGCTCCCGTTCACTCTTCTTAAGTTTGAAATCGGTGGGCGCGCGCCGTAGGAAGCCGGCTTGCAATCGCTGCGCCGAAGCACGCTGAGGGTCGCGGCTGTCTTCCCGCTCCTCTGCCGTGATCCAGCCTCTTTTTACCAATCCGCGTACGGCCGCTCGTGCCCCTTCAACTTTACAAGCGAGATATTCCGCCGATCGGGCGCGCTCTTCGAGGATTGAGAGAACCTTGCTCGCCGCATCCGTTTCAGCTCCGATGATGAGTTGACGCGCAACATCGCGGCCCAAATCGGTAAGCGCATATTGCGTGCTTCGCCGGGTTTCACCGCTCAAAGGAAGCATGCTCTTGAGCACTTCGCCAATCGGAGCGCAGTAGTACTCCGAAATCCAACGCGCCAACGCGAGTAGTTCCTGATCGAGGACCGGCTCTTCATCGCGCAGGGCCAATAATTCGCGCAGTTCCTGACCAGGGGGATCATTGTGGGTGCGCAAGACAACACCTGTCAGACGCCGGGTTCCAAAGGGAGCGAGCACTCTGCAACCAATTTGGACCCTAGGGCGAAGGGTAGAGCTCAGTTCATATGTGAAGAGCCGATCTACTGGGACGGGCAGCGCGACATCGCAATAGAGCGGAGTGCCGCCATCAGGCATCCAAGTCGCCAATGGCTCGAAACGCCGGCTTCAGAGCCGGATAGAGACTTCGATAGACTTTGTATCGCTCTTGGTAAGACTGTGCCGAGGCTCTGTCCGGATCTTTCACTTCGACCTCTTCAAGCGCTATGCGGCAGACTTGGGCCGCACATGCGTATTCTCCGGTTCCGATTGTCGCCAGGAGCGCGGCTCCGTACGCTGATCCTTCTTGTGTGGCGAGCGTCGCCACGCGCATATCGAGAATGTCGGCGAATAACTGGTGCCAGAATGGACTCTTTGCACCTCCACCAGAAAGCCTCACCTGCGAGGGCCGCGCACCCAGACCTGCGATGATCTCCAGCCCATCTTTCTGGCTGTAGCAGACCCCCTCGAGAATGGCGCGAACCAAGTCCGCCTGCTGATGCTTGGCAGTCAATCCGATCCATGCTCCGCGAGCGTTCGCGTCGAGATGAGGCGTACGTTCGCCCATCAAATAAGGGAGCCAGAAGAGACCCTGAGCGCCGGCCGGTGATCGAGTCGCATCTGCCGTTAGCTCATCGTATTCAACACCGGGAGCGAACCGGTTCCTGAACCATTGCAGACTCAGCCCCGCGCCTTGCGTAACACCCATGACGTGCCAGGCGCCTGGGATCGCGTGGCAAAAAGTGTGCACGCGGCCGGCGGGGTCGTACGCTGGCTTCTCAAGAAACGCGAAAACAACGCCCGACGTGCCGACTGTGCAGGACACCGCGCCAGGCTCAACGATGCCGTTCCCTATGGCGCTAGCTGCCTGGTCTCCGGCTCCGGCAATGACGGGCGTTCCGGGCGCGAGGCCGGTAACCGCCGCTGCGTCCGGTGAAACCTTGCCGGTGATTTCCGATGATTCGAAGGCTCGCGGGAGCAGGCTCCTGTCCAGGCCCAGGCCGTTGATCATTTCGACCGACCAGCGGCGATGCACTACATCGAACAGTGCCGTCCCGCTCGCGTCTGAAACATCGGTTGCAAACTCGCCTGTTAATTTGAAGCGGAGATAATCCTTGGGAAGCAAAATCTTCCGCAACGAATCAAAGCTCTGCGGTTCGTGGTCGCGTATCCACAACAGCTTGGGCAAAGTAAAGCCGGTGAGCACCGGGTTCGCGATGGAATTGACTACCATTTCCGGCGAGAGCTTCGCGTTGATACCGTCGACCTGCTCCTGGCTGCGCTGATCGCACCAGATCAAGGCAGGACGTATCACTTCGTTCTTCGCGTCCAACAAGACGAGACCGTGCATCTGTCCGGTGAGGCCGACGCCGCGAATCGCGGTCCCATCCACGCTGGCTTGTGCAAGTACGCCTTTGACAGCCTGCTGGGAAGCGCGCCACCAGTCGCGAGGGTCCTGCTCCGCCCACAATGGCCGCAGCATGCGCATGTCCTCATGGGGGGTGATGAAGGAGTGCTGAACGCGTCCTTTGGCGTCCACCAGCAAGGCACGAGAGCCACCCGTGCCGACGTCGATCCCGAGCCAGTACATGTTGTGTGTAAAACGCGAGCGGAAAATTCAGGTTAGCGCGAGCGCTTGCGCCGCCCGTTCTTGTTGGAAGGGGAGATAAGCCGCTCCGTACAACCCTGCATCCGCGCCCAGCAACGCTTTCTCGATTTTTGCCCCGGTTCGCTCAAACGTGAATGCCCGTTTCTTCACCTCGGCCATCATCGACGGGGCAAAGAAGTCCCACGCAGGAAGGGGGCCTCCGCTAATAACATACAAAGGAAAGTTAAAGACATTAATGAGGCTCGCGAGGGCGATCCCTAGCGCGCGGCCCATGGCTTCAAAAACCATCTTGGCCCGAACATTGCCTTGCAGGGCCAAATCGAAGACCTTTGCTGAAGTAGTGTCCCTGCCGAAGTGCATCATGCGTCCCATAGCGGCGATGGCAGTTGCCGAAGCATGCTTTTCCAGACACCCATAGTTTCCGCAGCCGCACGGATTGCCATCCGGAAAAACCGTCATGTGCCCGAATTCGCCGGCCATTCCACGGAATCCGTGCAGGATTTTTCCATCCAGGATAATTCCGCCTCCGATTCCGGTACCGAGGGTCAGTAAGATCAGATCTTTCACACTCCTGCCCGCTCCCATCCACATCTCGCCCAAGGCGGCCGCGTTTGCATCGTTCTCCAGAATTATGGGCGTCCCGAGATTTTGCTGGATCTGATCCCGAACCGGAAATCCTTCGAAGCCCGGAAGATTTGCTGAACCGATGACAACGCCAGATGCCATATCGATGAATCCGGGCACGCCGATTCCCACGCCCCGCAACTCATCTATGCCGATCTGTTCACGGATGCCTTTTATGACCTTGCAAATATCTCCGACAACGCGCTCGGGACCAGTGTCAAAAACGGCCGGTTCGGAGATACGAAACACGATGGTCCCCTTTTGATCGATTGCCGCGACGCGGAGATTGGTGCCGCCCAGATCTACCCCAATCGAGTACGCGCTCATGCGCCTGAATCATAACAGATGATTTGGAGAAACCAAGGCCGGCCAGCCGATTGGATTTGACTACGACGAATTGCTCGGCTGAGCTATAAGACCGTTCAAGGCGAGCCCTGCTACCGCATCGGCGAAGCCGGCGGATAGTGGGCCGTGGCCGGCCAAGAGCCGGTAATAGAACGGCCCATAAAGAAGGTCGAGTACGACGTCGAGATCCGTCTCCTTCAGACGGCCGTTCTCTTGATGTCTCTTGAGCACCTCTTTTGCCTGCGCTCGGCGCGGCTGAATCCACAGAGTCCGGAAGGCAGCAGCTACTGCGGGATCGCTCTGGGTGGCAGCAATAAACGCTTTAAAGGCGCGTCCATGGCGTCCCGTCAAAAGCCCTAGGAAGTTATGGAGTTGAAGCCGGATATCCTCCCGGAGATCGCCCGTGTCCGGGAAGGGCATCTCGTGAGACACCGTCTCACGGAGGGCTTCGATCAGAACCGCAGCCTTGTTCGGCCACCACCGGTACATAGTCGCCTTGCTCGCGCCGGCACGTTCAGCGATCGCGTCGCAAGTGGCGCTCGCGAAGCCTTCTCGCGCCAAAAGCTGAAGTGCTGCTTCAAGAATTCGGGTGCGCGCTTCCTCGTCCCGCGGACGCCCTCTGCTCCGAGCCCCGGGGTCTTCTATTGATCTCGTTGCTAATGCCATAAAACTGCGGACTTGTGCCTATCTAAAGTTTTGATAGCGCAGGACCCGGGCAGGGTGCATATTTTCGAAACTTGCTCGTATCGTAAATGCATCGGAATAGTTGCATGTGGATCGTCCGAGTGGCTCTTTCCCGGCCGTACAGGTGCCGTAGGACGCGATTTCGGCAACGACGTCGAAGTGGTACAGGCTTACGGAGCTCCGATTCCGTTATCGTGAATCCTAACGACTCGATCGTGTCGGGGCAGCAGGTACAGGCGGGCCAAAGCGCTCAGTCAGCCGAGTGATTGTGAAAAAGGAAAGAAAGAATGAAAGGGAAGACAGGTCTGGTTGTGCTGGCAATGTCGGTACTGCTGACCAGTTGCACTGTCGGGCCAAAGTACAGTAGACCGGCCGTTCCGGCCGCGCCTGCGTATGGCGAGCAGCCGCCAGCCGCTTACCAGGAAGCAAATGGCTGGAAAACGGCGCAACCCAGTGATTCGGTTATTCGCGCCAATTGGTGGGAGTTGTTCGGCGACGCCCGCTTAAATGAACTGCAGGTGCAGGTTGGCGCCGCCAACCAGAGCTTGCAGGTCGCGGAAGCGAATTTCCGTCAGGCCCGCGCCGCGATCAACTACAACCATTCCTTCCTATATCCAACAATCACCGCGGGTGTTGGGATCAGTTCGAATCGCCTTTCCACGAACAGTCCGACAGGCATCGCCGGAACTCAGTATGGAAATTTTGTTCTTCCGATCAGCGTCTCCTACGACGCGGACCTCTGGGGCCGTGTACGCCGAAGCATTGCCGCTGCCCGTGAACAGTTTCAGGCTTCAGCGGCTGATCTGGAGAACGTAAAGCTCGAACTTGAGACCGACCTCGCGGTCGATTACTTTGAAGCGCGCAGCCTCGATTCCGAGAAGAAGCTGCTGGATGACACGGTGATTGCTTATCAGAAGGCGCTCGAACTCACGCAAAATCGCTTCAATGGTGGCGTTGCATCCAAAGCCGAAGTCGCGCAGGCGCAAACGCAGCTTTACCAGACACAAGCTCAGGCTATTGACGTCGCCGTGGCCCGCGCGCAGTATGAACATGCGATCGCAGTTTTAACCGGTCGAGTTCCCGAAGGCTTTGCTTTGCCCCCGAACCCGTTAACCGAGCAACCTCCAGCGATTCCGGTTGGAGTTCCCTCCCAACTCCTCGAGCGTAGACCGGACATCGCCGCGAGGGAGCGACAGGTAGCGGCGGCGAATGAGCAGATCGGTATTGCAAGGAGCGCTTTCTTCCCGGACCTCATGATTAGCGCGACCGGCGGCCTGCAAGCCGGCAGCATCGTCGATTGGTTTACGTGGCCAAGCCGCTACTGGGCAGTAGGAGCACAGGTCTTGCAGACAGCATTCGATGCGGGCCGGCGGCGCGCCCAGGTGGAATCTGCGGTCGCGGGCTATGACGCCACGGTGGCGAATTATCGCCAGACGGCTCTGACCGCTTTCCAGGAGGTCGAAGACAATCTCTCTACGCTACGCATCCTCGAGCAGGAAGCATCCAAGCAGCACGAAGCCACGGCGGCGGCGCAAAACTCCTTGCAGCTCTCACTGAATCGTTATAAAGGCGGCCTGGTGACGTATCTTGAAGTCACCACTGCCCAAGGGATCGCTCTTAGCAACGAACGGACTGATGTAGATCTCCTCCGACGGCGCATAGATGCCACCGTTCAGTTGATCAAGGCACTGGGCGGTGGCTGGGACGCAAGCAAGTTACCGCAGGGCTGACCCCCATATGCGCTAACGTAAGAGCTCGAACAAGCGGATTTCCGTGCTTCACACAGTCCTACGGGACTATTTGCAAAGACGTCTGTCCAGTTTCCGACCAGCCCGTCACTCGGGCGCAACTGAGCTTCGAAGAAGATCGAAGAATCACTATGCCGATTTCATTGTGGGTAAAGGGAGAAGGTCGTCACGGACTAGTTGTTGCGTGGAAGACGTTCCGGCCGGTAGGATTCACGGACCTGCTCCCTGCCTCGAAACGCTGCAATGAAGCTTTGGTTTATCGAAAACGATCGGCAAGCTTGGCTTCTAGGCCAGGACTACCTGTTCGGCTTGGAGTCCTTTGGGTCCGTTCTTGACAACAAAGGAAACTCGTGCCCCTTCATCTAAGCTTCGATATCCGGTCGACTCGATTGAGGAAAAATGGACAAATACGTCTTCGCCATTTTCGCGTGCAATGAATCCAAATCCTTTCGAAGCATTGAACCATTTCACTGTTCCAGTTTCTTTCATAACTCTCTCCTTGCTACAAAAACCCAACGAATCAATTAAGGGAATCGAGAAACTGCGGACCGTGAAAGGTGGCGTACCGACTGAGCTCAATGATCGGAAGGAATTAGCGTGCTTCTAAACGATAACCGTAGCTGTCTGTTTTGTCAAATGATGCACGCATCGTGCCATGCCTCGGGAGTGGCAACAAGGGGACACGACCATAGGTGCTGCTCTTATCGGCCCAAGAGTTAAGCAGAGCAGAGAACAACGGTTATGCCACAACAATCATGACTGTACTTTGCGGATCATGCTTCCCAGTTTTGCTCGTTCCTCCGGGGTCACTCGACTGTAATCACCCGTCGACCGGGACGGAGGCAAAGAACTCTTACTCTCGGCAATCTTCTCGGCGATAGCGCGATTCTGAGCGATCCGAGCCGCAGTCCGTTCTGCGGGGGTCATAAGGTGAAATGGTTTGCTCATTGTTAGGCTCTCTCTCATGATCTCGCACTGGTACCATGTGCCGCTTGGAGAATGCGGGCAGAAGCGGCGACTTTGAACTATTGCGTCCGGATCGCCCGTGACACGACCAGAATCCGGACGTTTCCTCGGAGTGAGCGTCATGCTGCTATTAACAGCAACCAACAACCCGCATCAGAACCAGGTCTTCTGCTTATAATCGCGATACGCGGCGCCGAACTTCTCGGTCAGCACCCGCTCCTCTTTCCGGCTGCGCACCACCTGGAGCGGAATCAGGACCGCAAAAATCAGCAGCAGCCACGGCCGTCCCATCCAGATGATGATTCCTAGGATGAGCAACCCGCCAAAGAAGTAAATCGGATTGCGGATGCGCGAGTAGAGGCCCGTCGTTACCAGCGTCGTCGCCTTGGCCTGCACGCTGAAGGCGCGTCCCAGCTCAATGCGCGCTGCTACGAACAAAAGAAATGCCGGCACTGCAATGACAATTCCCACAATGCGCCATGCAGTCCATGGCAAATGTGCGGCATGCATGCCAAAGAGCGATAAGCCGATGATTAGCACCACCAGCGTCACCAAATTGAGTTTCATGGCCGTTCGTTCAGTCTCGTTGCAATCAGGACCATCTTAGTGTGCTCAGGTTGTGTCGAAACCGATGTTGATCGAGGTTCTGTCCGGGTTGACCGTCATCCGCCCAGAACCCTGTCGATGAGTGACTTGGGATAATGCGCTTATTGACGAGGCGCACGAGATCGCAACACCGATGAATCGTGGGTAGAGAAAGCCCGAGGGCGGTTGTGTCTAGCGCGTTCGTTTGCTAGTTTGGCGGAGATGTGGCCGCCTGTGCCCGAACAACTCAGCAAGACCATTGAGACCCTTTACCGGTCTGAATCGGGACGGGTTCTGGCGACGCTCGTGCGCCTGCTGGGAGACTTGGACCTAGCCGAGGAGTCGATGCACGAGGCGTTCGCTGCCGCTCTGGAGTCCTGGACGCTGGCTGGCATTCCGGACAAGCCACGCCCCTGGCTCATTTCAACGGCACGCTTCAAGGCCATAGACGCTATGCGCCGACGCGCGCGCTTCGATCGAGCACAGAGAGATCTTGTTGCCCATATGGAATCGCGCGTCAACGATCGTTCCCTTGAGGATGAAGAGATTGAGGACGATCGCCTCCGACTTATTTTCACCTGCTGCCATCCCGCTCTGCCTCCGGAGGGACAGGTTGCGCTCACTCTGCGAGAAATCTGCGGCCTGACCACGGAAGAGATCGCCCGCGCATTTCTCGTGACGCCAGCGACGCTCGCCCAACGCATCGTACGCGCCAAGGCAAAGATTCGAGAGACGTCGATTCCATACGAGGTGCCGACGCCGCAGGAATTGCCGGAGCGGCTGGACGCGGTGCTTCAGGTCGTCTATCTCGTCTTTAACGAGGGCTATTCGGCTGCGGCGGGAGCGGAGGTAACGCGGGCCGAGCTAACCGGTGAGGCGATTCGATTGGGACGGCTGCTGACCGAGCTCCAGCCGGAGGCGGAAGTCATTGGGCTGCTTGCTCTGATGTTGCTGCAGGAATCCCGCCGCGCCGCGAGAACCTCTCCGGCCGGAGAGCTGATTTTGCTGGAAAATCAAGACCGCTCGCTCTGGAACCGGGAGCAGATCGCGGAGGGAGTGGCCTTGGTGGAGAAAGCCCTGGGTTCCCGCCGCTTCGGCCCATACATACTGCAGGCTGCGATTGCGGCCGTTCATGCGGAGGCGGAATCGACTGCTACGACCGACTGGCGGCAGATTGTTGCGCTTTACAACCAATTGGTACGAATTCAGCCTTCGCCAGTTGTACATCTAAATCGCGCCGTAGCAATTGCCATGTGCCATGGGCCAGCGGCCGGTCTGGTGCATATCGACGCGTTGTTGGAACATGGCGAATTGGCGAATTACTACCTGGCGCATTCAGCCCGCGCAGAGTTGTACCGCAGGCTTGGCAGGACAGCTGAGGCTCGGTCCTCTTATGAGAAAGCGCTGGCGCTGACCCAACAGGAACCGGAGCGGCAATTCCTGCAAGCGCGGATTCGCCAGTTGAAATAAAAAATTGGAGCGGCTGTCGATTTTCCGTGTCACTAACGACTATAGGACAAAAGAACGATGAGCTACGGTTCCTGAGTGAACAGGAAACGAGTCATCGGAAACAAGCCACAGGAACCAAGGAGAAAAACTCATGCCACAGTATCTGGTTTGCAACTACCTCCCCGACGACTTCGACCCGTCCACCGTAACCGAAGCGATGATGGAGGAGATCCACGCGCTCAACCGCGAATTGATTGCTGCCGGCGCCAGGAAGTTCGCCTGCGGCATTTCCCCGGCCGCGAACGCGAAGACGCTGCGGAAGCAGCCCGACGGCAGGGTGCTCGTCACCGACGGACCGTACACCGAGACCAAGGAGCACATGGGCGGATTCTGGATACTGGAAGCCGCCAATTTGGATGAGGCACTTGCATGGGCAAAGAGGGCTGCCATCGCCTGCGATGTGCCCGGCGAAGTGCGCGAGCTTCTTTTCTACCCGGCTCCCGAACAAGAACCCGGCGTGCGCGGGTAAACAACCTGGCCACTGCGGCCTCGGAACACGCGCCGTAGTGACGAGATGAACGAGCCGGCGCGACGCTCTGCTGCCGGGCTCCGCCAATCCGCTATGAGGAGAAGAACAATGAAATACGTCTGTTTGGGATATTACGACAAAGGCAAATTTGACGGCATGACTGAGGTCGAACAAAACGCCATGTTCGACAGATGCTTTGATTACGACGACCATCTTCGCGCCAACGGGCACTGGGCTGGCGGTGAAGCGCTTCAGGGTCCGGAAACCGCCTTAACCCTGTCTTGGAAGAATGGCAAAGTGGCAACTACCGATGGTCCCTATGCGGAAACCAAGGAACAAATCGGTGGCATTCTCATCCTAGAGGCGCGAGACATGAATCATGCTGTACAGCTCATGGCGCAGCATCCGGCGCTGACGTATGGCAACATTTTCGAGATTCGGCCAGCGGGGGACATGAACGAAATCATGAAGGCAAGTGAGCAGCGGCGGAGTCAGAATACTGCGCGCTGAAGACGGTTCAACTTTGTCAATGACGGAATTGATGAAGCGCCGCCAGGGGGCAAAGCGCGAAGTGTCAACTGTTGCTAACAGGCCATGCACTATCGACAGGATTGCGGGAGGATGGTCATCAAACCGGAACATCTTTGGCCTTCAGTTAACGCTTATGGGGCTCACCCCCGGGTACACCGAAGCGACGCCTCGAAGCCGATGAGATAGCATTTTCCCCATGAGGCGAAGGTTGTCGACCGCCTCATTAAGAACTTTTGATCTTTGTTCCTCTTGGTAACCGGCTGAAACGCCAGGAACCAGCTCACGTCAGAGGGGGAAAGAGGAAGGAGCGCGGGGTTGGCGCACCCGAAGAACGTCCTGAGAGAAGCAAAGCTGAGCGGAAACATCGTTGTCGGCGAAATTCTTCGGAATATGGAAGTGGGTCGGTTCGAGATGACCTACACGGTACTGTTGCCCTGTATCTACACGGTCTATCTCAACCCTGCAGACCACGCCGTCCTTTCCGGCGTTTTCCCTTTTATTGTCGAAGATGCGCGTAAGGCGCTCCGGGCGCGAGTCACAGAGCTAAATTCCGTCCCGTCGGTCTTCGGAGTCGCGCGGCGCGCTAAATCGACCAAGGAGCACAAAATCGCGTGCCGCGATTGGGAGATCGAGTTTTTGCCCGACTCCGAGGTGCCCCCGGGCGACGTCGAGATTCACTCGGAGCTGAACGAAGTGGCGCAACCTGGTTACCGGGGCACCAAAACGACGTTGATGGGCCGGGAACCGTCCGTAACTGCGCAGCGCAGCACGAGTGAGCGCTCCGCTGCCGCGCGTGGGCCTGACCAGGTCTATGCCGAAATCCATTATCAGGATGACTCGGGCCCGCAAGTTTACTTGGTTACTCAGAATCGCGTCCGGGTTGGCAGAGGCGGCGACGACCAGCCTATGGATCTGGCGCTCTATACCACGGATGAGGTTTCGCGCGAGCACCTGGTGATTCGCCGCGAAGCGGGTACCGGCGTTTTTTTCATCCTCGACGCAAGCACGAACGGCACCTGGGTGAACGGCAAGCGCCTGCGCAAAGGAACGGAGGACGTCTTGCCGGCCAGCGCCCAAATTGGCGTAGGTGAAGTGCTCACGCTTTCCTTCGAAGCACGGAAATGAAGTTCCTCTATTTCGCGCATATTCCGTTCGTCGCCATTTTTCTGGCTTTCGTGGTCGGACTAGTCTGCGCGAGCTGGCGCGGGAAGCGGCTATGAAGACCGCTTGCGCGTGGCGAGCCGCGGCCGCAACCGATCCCGGCCTGGAGCGTACTACCAACGAAGACCGTGTGCTCGTGGAGGAGGCGCTCGGCGCTTTCCTGGTTGTGGATGGGCTCGGTGGCCACGCGGCGGGCGAGTTGGCGGCCGAAACAGCCGTTCAGGCAATTAGCGAAACGATCAGTAGCACGAGCGGCGCCGCGGAACATAAGGTCAGAATCGCCATCACAGAAGCGAACAATCGCATCTACCGGCTCGCGCAGAGTAATTCCGCGTGGCGCGGGATGGCCTGCGTTTTAACGCTGGCCCTGGCCGAAGAGGATCGGGTCACGGTGGGACATGTGGGCGATTCCCGGCTCTACCTGGCCTGGAATGGCACTCTGCGGAAGCTCACATCCGACCATTCGCTTGTTGGCGAGAAAGAAGAACAAGGCGAGATCGACGAGCGGGATGCCATGCGCCATCCACGCCGCAACGAAATTTTTCGCGATGTCGGCTCCCAGCTTCACGAGCCCGACGATCCGGATTTCGTCGAGACCAGAACCCTTCTGTTCCGGCCCGACGCGGCCTTACTGCTTTGCAGCGATGGTCTGAGCGACGCGCTCACAACGAACGAGATCAACGCGATTGTGGAGCGCTATGAGGGAGATCCCGAGCTGACCGCACAGCAATTGGTCGAGGCCGCCAACATAGCCGGCGGACGGGATAACGTCAGTGTTGTCTTTGTTGCGGGCTCTGAATTCATCGGCAGTGAGGCCGTCGCGCTCGCCGGATCCCGTCCCCGGCATGCCACGACCAGGATGCGGTCCGAACATGGGCGGTGGCGGGGCGTGTTGACCCGAATCTCATGGCTCCTGGTTGGTCTGATCATCGGGATCCTGGCTTTGGCGCTTATGGATACCTTGGGAAATCGGGATTTCTTCCAAAAAAGAAGACAGACTCCCACCGTGACTGGGCCCAAGCGAATTATCGCGGAGGATTCCGACGGGCTCGGAATCCGAGCGGCGCTGGCGAAGGCTCATCCCGGCGATACCGTCGAAGTGCCACCGGGCCAATATCTCGGGCCTCTGCAGTTGAAAGACGGAGTCGATCTCATCAGTTCTGTCCCGGGTATGGCTGTCATACGCAGCGATCCCGCCGCCACTACCGATGCGGGGATTGGGGCCGTTGCGACCGTTGCGCATCCGGGCAGGCTGCAAGGCTTTGTCATTTCCGGAGATCAGACTCATCCGCTCCGGATTGGAATTGATATCACCGGATCTTCGGTGGAGATCGCAGATACCGAAGTTTCGGGAGCAATTGAAGCAGGTGTCCGAATCGGGGGTGACTCGAGCCCTTTGCTGCTGGCTAACTACATACATGGAAATGCCGGCCCCGGGGTGCTGATCCGGGACTCGAGCTCGCCGCGCCTGGTTGGGAATCGCATTTCGGACAACGGGACGGTTCGCGGAGCGCTCCACGCCGGCATAGAAGCGCCAGCCGGCTCTCATCCGGTCCTGAAGAACAACGAAATCTCTCATAATGGCCTGCCGAACCCCGGTGATTCCACGCCGAAGTAGAGCAGCATCTATGGCGCAAGTCGAGACATTCGGTAGATACAAAGTGGTTCGGAAGCTCGGCCGCAGCATGACGGACGTCTATCTGGCCGATGATCTCGAATTCGGCCGGCCGGTAGTTCTCAAGCTGATTGAACACTCCCGCGACGAGTTCACGCAGCTGGCGATCGAAGCGGAAAAGCGCGGCGCAGTGATTCAGAAACAGCTTCATCAAATTGACCGGCGCATTCTGGAAGTGTTCAATTCCGGCGAGCAGGACGGATGTTTCTTCGTCGTAATGGAATATTTTCCGGGGAGGACGCTGGCGGAGATTTTGCAGACCGAGCGACGGCTGGATCCCAGACGCGCGGTGCGCTACGCGGTGGAGATTTGCAGCCAGTTAAGAACGTTGCACTCGTTTGAGGCCGAAATTAATGGCCGAAAGAGCGCGGTAGTGCACGGAGATATCAAGCCGTCGAACGTTCAAATCGGCGCTGGTGACGAATTAAAGCTTTTGGACTTCGGGATCGCCAAGGCCATCACGTCCACGCACAATTTGACGAAACACAACTTAGGGAGCCCGAGTTATTGCTCGCCGGAGCGTCTGAGCAAAGCGCAAGTGGATTCCTCTGCCGACCTGTGGGCTCTTGGGGTGAGCTTGTATGAAATGCTGGCCGGTTCTCCCCCCTACCAGGCGCAAGATACACGCAGGCTCGAGAACTTGATCCAGTCGCGGCGGCCTCCTCGCGCGCTTCCCGAGACCTGCCCTGCCGATTTACGCGCCATCGTCGCCAAGGCGCTTGCGGGAGAGCTGCAGCGGCGATATCAAACAGCTCAGTCGTTTGAGGCGGATTTGCGCGCTTTCCTGGATTCACGACCGCCTCTGGCCGCATTAGAGCATACGTCGCATTGGGATGCGAACGCGACCGTCGATAAACGGCAATCATCGCGGACAAAGCAGGTTCCAAGCCGGACGCCGGCTGCATACCCAAAGCCCGCGCAACGAAGCAATGCGACTAACCTCGCGATTTCGCTACTGACCGGAATTCTGGTTGGCCTCATCTTCTTCATTCCCTTTCGCTACAGCTATCGGGTTTGGGCCGAGTCGGCTCCGCTCAGAATGCATAAGGATTATGCTCACCAGGCCGAACATGTCCTTGCCGCCGACTGGGCTTTGCGCGACGACCTCAAGAGGCAACATCCTTTAATTTCGCAATTGCCGCCTATCGCCGGGTTCGAGATTCCACTTCGCGCGAACCTGGTTTCGGCAGCCGATAACATCATCGATAACTTTCGCAATAGTTCAGATAGCCGGTTGAGCGACTTTGATTGGCAGAAGGCTCGTTTATGCCTTGTGCACGCCCTCGAAGTGAACAGCTCTGACTCAGCATCGCAAGGCAAGCTCGCGTTGTGTGATGGTTATCTGAATCTGATTCGTAATCCGAAATTACCGAAGGCTTCCTTCAGCGTCGATAACTTCCGCCAGGCGGAGTCTTACCTGCCGCGTTCTCCCGATCCTCATCTGGGGCTGGCCCGCGTATACGTCTATGCTTTCCACAATATTGGAGAGGCCGCAGCCGAGTTTCACGAGGCCGAACAAGTGGGTTATCGGCTTGGGCCCCGTGAAGTCGAGGAGAAAGGCGATGGTTACCTTTTCCGGGCGCAGACAGTTTTGGCGCACGCCCGGCAGATGCAACCGATCGATAAAGCCGGATTAAAGCACTGGCTGCAACTGGCGAATGCAGATCTGGAACGGGCGCAAGCACAATATGATCCGATCGAAGGATTCTCCGACGTAGATGCGGGATTGAAGGCGCTCTACGCGGCGCGTGCCGAAGAGGTCCGGCTAGAAATCATCGCTTCCCAGCCGATCGCAAACAAAGCGAAATACAAGCACCGGGTAGGTTCACGTCGATGGCGCTGACAAAAAGTTGGGAGACTAATCTCGCCCTCAAAGTCCAGGTTGCCGAAATTCCTAAGCCGATCGAGCGGCGACGAGAAATGGTGTGGCTGTTCGGGGCTTCGCTGTTTGTCGCCTGTGCTCTGGCTCTGGTCTTAGTGGCGAAAACAGGAGATTTTGCGGAGTCACAGAACCGGCTTAATCGTGGTGAGCTGGTTAATCTCAACGCGGCTCCAAATTCCTCTCAAATACAAGGTCTGGTCGAGGCGATTGATGATCCTACCGAACGCGACGCCGCTGCGGCCAAACTATCGGCCTTCTTAGTGAACCACCATCCCGTTCCGAACGTTGGCGCAATCGCGCACTTGCATCTTGGGATTCCCCTCGCAAAAATCAAACCGCTTGCTGTGGTCCGCACGCCGGCCGAGTTTTTTCACATCTGCGAGGTCTGGATACCTTTGTACTTCGCCGCATTCTGGTTTGTACACCTATGTTGGCGCGTCCGGAGATTTCGAGGTGATGGCGCGATCCTGCCCGCTCTACATCTGTTGAGCGGCATTGGAGTGGTCCTGATGATCAGCTTGAGAGATCCGCTGCGCGACACGCTCGAATTCAAGAAATTCTGCCTGGGTGTGATTGCCGGTTGTGTGATTCTGCTGCTGCCGTTATTCCGTGCTTTCCAATACCGGGTGTTTTCGAATTGGATCTATACGCCGCTGCTCTGCGCATTCGGTCTGTTTATCGCTCTCTTGCAATTAGGATCAGGGCCGACCGGCAGCGATGCCAAGGTGAACCTCGGCCCATTTCAGCCGGTTGAAGTGATCAAGGTATTGCTCGTTTTTTTCATGGCGGGCTATTTCGCGCGTAATTGGGAACGGCTACGCGAACTGCGGCAAAAAACGTTGGTGCCCCGATGGCTGCGGTGGCTTGATCTTCCGCGGGTCAGCCATGCTGTCCCCGTGATGTGCGCGGTTGCGTGTGCGCTGGCGTTGTTCTTCCTCTTGAAGGACTTGGGACCGGCATTGGTGGTGGGATTCGTCTTTCTTACCTCTTTTGCCGTCGCAAGGCGGCGCATCGGCTTGGCCGCTTTCGGAATTGCTCTGCTCATCAGCGGTGTAATCGTCGGCTATCACGTAGGGACCCCGCACACCGTCGTCGAGCGAGTATCCATGTGGCTTTCACCATGGAATAACGACATTCGGGGCGGAGACCAGTTGGCGCATTCAATCTGGAGCTTCGCGACAGGAGGCCCGTGGGGTTCCGGTCCGGGATGGGGAGACCCGAGTTTGATTCCCGCCGGGCACACGGACTTGGTTCTGCCTTCCATCGCGGAAGAATGGGGCTTCTGCGGCGTACTCTCAATCTGTCTGCTATTCGCGCTGCTGGTTCACCGCGGATTTCGGATCGCCCTCCGCGCGCCGGATGAATATGCGCTGTTCTTGGGCGTGGGGCTTTCCAGCTTAATTGGACTCGAGATGCTGTTAATCTCTGCGGGAGCGCTGGGTGCCATTCCTCTATCCGGCGTCGTTTCGCCATTCCTGAGTTCAGGAAATACGGCGATGCTCATGAATTTTGCGGTCTTCGCAATCCTGTTGGGGATCTCGAATCAATCTGCCGGAAGTGAGTTCGCCATCGAGGGTTCCGAATCCGTGCCGCGGGATGATCTGCGTGGGCTTTTTAAGGCTCCCATTGTGGTTTTGTCCGTGTGCCTGGCCATCTGCGCCCTCGCTCTGATGATCCGGGCGGCATCCATCGAGATCTTCCACGACAAAGAACTGCTCATCGCCGACGCTCACGTTTTCACGCAGGACGGCGTGAAGCGGGCCGAGCACAACCCGCGGCTGAACCTCCTGGCTGCTTCGATTCCTCGAGGAAATATCTACGACCGGAACGGTGTTCTTCTGGCCACAAGCGAATGGACCGAGCTGGAGAAGCGCCGTAGCGATTACGAACGGCTGGGCGTTTCCATTGAACAGGCCTGCTCAAGGTTCGAGACGCGGCATTATCCTTTCGGCTCGACGCTGGTCCAGTTTCTGGGCGACCTGCGAACGGGCGAGAAGTTTCACGCGACGAACGCCTCTCTCGTCGAGCACGATGCGAGTATGAAGCTGCAAGGCTACACCGATTACCGCGACCTGGCGCCCGTGGTCCGGTACCGCCATCAGCGGGACAACCCGCTGATGAAAGCGCTGTTGAGCCGGGATCGGGACGTACATACGACCATCGATGCCCGTCTACAACAGCAGGCGGTGTCCATTCTGCGCGAACGCCTCGAGCCTGCAAACAAGAAGGGCGCCATCGTCGTGATGAACGCGGATACCGGCGAAACCCTCGCGTTGGCCAATTGGCCGGTTCCACCCGACAAAGCGAAGGCAACTACCGATGAGCTGCTGGATCGCGCGCGTTATGGCGAATATCCGCCTGGCTCTACTTTCAAACTGGTAACCGCAATCGCTGCGTTGCGTCTCGATCCGAAGGCGACGGAGCGGGTCTTTTCATGCCGCGGTCTGGGCGACGGCAGAGTCGGCACAATTATTCCTGGCTGGCGCCGGCCGGTTCGGGACGATATCAAGGACCATGCGCACGGAAAATTGAATATGGAGCGTGCCATCGTCGTCTCCTGCAACGCGTACTTCGCCCAACTCGGCGTCTTTGCGGTTGGCTCAAGAGCGCTCCGCGAGACTGCGTCACTGTTGGGTATACCGGTCGGCACCGATCCCGAACTGAGACAAATGCTCCCGTTTGCTGCTTACGGGCAGGGTCCGGTCGTTATTACGCCACTCAAGATGGCCCGTGTAGCTGCCACGATTGCCGATGGCGGCTCGATGCCGCAAGGACGTTGGATTCTCGATTCGAACAATTCCCGAACCCATCCGCCGGTCCCCGTGCTGGCGGCGGATTCGTCGGCTTTCCTGCAGAGAGCGATGCGCTCTGTCGTAACGAGTGGGACCGCGAGAAGCGCGATGACGGGTTTGGACATAGATGTCGCGGGCAAAACAGGGACCGCACAGCTCGACAGCGGGCAGCCCCATTCATGGTTTGCAGGATTCGCACCGTACGAAGCGTCCTCGCAGGCGCGCATCGCGTTCGCAGTCGTTGTGGAACACGGCGGCTATGGGGCTACGCTCGCCGCGCCGATTGCGCGCAAGATTGTGGAAGCAGCGAAACAGCTCGGTATTATCAACGCAAACACTTCGGAGAAGAAATAACGGATGGCCATCTCGGATGTAATCGAAAAGCTCGGGCGAGCAGTATTTGAGGCGCCCTTTGGCGCAAACCGCATTGCCAAGGATGCTCCGGAGCTGGCTGAGATTCGGCTGGCGGTCATTGATGCCGCCAAAGAGAAAAGTCATCGCGTCAGCGGAAAGAACGTGTTCCCCTACAATCTGATCCGCATCCATCTGCTCGGAATTCCCGACGAACAGGCAGACGTCTTTCGCGGTGAGTTCCTCGCCACTTATTTCGCCCACGAGTTGAAAACGGCCCTGGCGAGATCGAGTTTCCGCTTCCCTGACGACCTGCTGATCGAGCTCTGCCCGAACCCTCGCTTGCCCGCGCCCGCTGAGCAGTGGCTCTCGATTGAAACCGGGATGCTCAAGCGGGATCCCGTGACGAGCTCACCGCTCTCCGGCACGCATAAGCTCGTGGTGATGAGCGGGACGGCGAATGTTCCCGAACTCCCGCTCGAAAAAACGAGAATCAACATAGGCCGCACAGCCGAAGTGTCAAGCATGTCCGGACCCTTGCGCCGGAATGATTTGGCGTTTGCGGAGGATAACCCGGTGAATCGGACGGTTTCGCGGGAACACGCCCACATTTTGCGTTCGCCGAAAACTGGCGAGTGCCGCATTCTCAACGACCGCACCTACAAGGGAGACGCAAACTGCGGGATTTGGATCGTTCGCGAAGGACTGGGGCAGCCGGTCCATCGAAATAGCCGCGGCACGCTGCTCAAAGCCGGCGATGAGATTCATCTCGGCAGTGCGATTCTTCGCTTCGAAACCGTATAGATGCTGACACGCAGACGGATTCTGAAGATCGGCGGCGCGCTAACAGCTTCGGCCTTTAGACCCGGTCAGCGATTACTTGCGCAAGAGCAAGGCACAAAGGTCCTGCCGCCGGCTATCGCCGACTTGAAATCGATGCGCGATCAAGTGCGCCCGATTACTACCACCGAGCGCCGCGGCCGCATTGAACGGGCACGGCAACTCATGGCCGATCGCAAACTCGATGCGATTATGCTGGCGGGTGGCTCCTCGCTGTACTACTTCACGGGGATTCACTGGAGCAACAGTGAGCGGCTGTTCGCGGTAGTCCTTCCTGCCCGAGGAGAACCGTTCTGCATCTGCCCCTCCTTTGAGGAAGACCGGGCGCGAGAGCAAATCAACCAGGGGCCGCTGGAGGGAGCTAATGTTCTGACCTGGCATGAGGACGAAAGCCCGTATCAGCTTCTTGCGACCGGCCTGAAATCGCGCGGCATTGTCGCCGGCGTGGTTGGCGTTGAAGAGAAGACTCCGTTTGTTTTCGTCGAGGGCATCGGGCAAGCCGCGCCCGCCTTGCGGCTGCTGAGCGCAAGGTCAGTAACGGCCGGTTGCCGGATGATCAAAAGCACTCAGGAGTTAGAGCTCATGTCGATCGCAAATCGAGCCACATTGAACGTCTACAAGGCCGTGTACGAGTCGCTCGAACCAGGCATGACGCAGAGCGATGCCGCCGGGCTCGTCTCGGAAGCGTACAACAAGGTGGGATTCCGCGGCTTTGCCAGTATTGAAGTCGGCGAATACACTGCTTTTCCCCATGGATCGATGGCGCCGCAAGTGATTCATGAAGGGACGGTGGTCATGATCGACGACGGCTGCACGGTGGATGAATATAACTCGGACATCACACGCACGTTTGTCCTCGGAAAGCCTTCAGATGAAATGCGGAAAATCTTCGATATTGTGCAGCGCGCTCAGAGCACGGCGCTGCAGTCGGCTAAACCCGGCGTACCTTGCGAAGCCGTAGACGCCGCGGCGCGCAAGGTGATCATCGAAGCCGGGTTCGGCAATGATTACAAATACTTTGCCCACCGGCTGGGACACGGGATCGGGCTAGATGGACACGAATGGCCCTACCTCGTGCGGGGCAACGCACTTCCACTTGCGGCTAACATGACGTTCAGCGACGAGCCGGGCATCTACATTCGCGGGAAATTTGGTATCCGGCTCGAAGACGACATGCACATCACCGAAGATGGAGCCCAACTATTCACGCCGCAGAGTCCGTCGCTCGAGCATCCCTTCGCGTAAAACCCGTTCGCTGAAGTCTATTTCTATTGCTCGACTACACTTCAGTCATGGGCCTTTCTCGCGCAAAACGGGAACTAATGGTCATCGTCGTTCTCGTTGCTTTTTGCTTTCCATCGTGTCTGGTCCGTCGACGCGTTGTAGCGGTTCCCGGAAAAAGTGGGAAAAAAGAGAACCGGCCCCTCTTGACTTCCACTAAATCCGACCTCATCGAGCGAATCCACGCTGTCTACGATCCCGTTCAGTCTTTTTCCGTGAAAGTGGACATGTCCCCCTCCGTCGGAAACCTATACGGCGGGCAGGTCACCGATTTCGCAACGATCACTGGTTATATTCTGTTCCTCCGCCCCGATGATATTCGTGTAATCGGACAGGACCCAGTCATCCATAGCACGGCATTTGACATGGTTTCTATGGGGAATGATTTTCGTGTTTATATTCCCCCGAAAAGCGAGTTCATCACCGGCCAAAACAATTCTCCGCCAGTCTCTAGCAACAAGCTCGAAAATCTGCGCCCGGTAGCGTTCTTGAATTCTTTGCTGATCAGGCCACCTGCCCCGGAGGACATCCTCGTACTCGAAGACGATACAAGCGAGACGAAAGCCGTATACATATTGATGATGCTCCGGCGCGATGGGGACGAATTGCGACCAGTTCGAAACGTCTACTTCGATCGCCACACGCTCGAAATCTCACGTCAGAAAACATTTGACGATAAAGGCTACATTACGAGCGACGCGCAATATAGTGACTGGAAATACTACAACCACGTCCGATTCCCTTCACTCATCGACATTCAGCGGCCTCAGGACGGGTATGAAGTCCAGCTATCGATAGTGGAGATGAAGATGAACTCGGCCGATGTGACACCCACGAAATTCGTCCTGAATCAGCCGCCCGGATCACACCTGAAGACACTCAAGTAGGGGCGATTCGCGGAGCTCGCAATTGATTTTATTCCCCCGACGACCAGGCGGTGCGGAACTCTGGGTAGAGCGTGAGACCGCCGCATGCAAAGATCGTTTGTCCCGTGATATAGGATGATTCGTCCGAGGCCAGAAACGCGAAAACCGCTGCAATCTCTTCAGACCGGCCGGCGCGGCCCATGGGGATGTGGCTCTCCACTTCGCCCCGCGCTTTCGGATCGTTGATCCACGCCATATTAATCGGCGTGACGATGGCTCCCGGTCCTACGGCGTTCACGCGGATACCCTTGTCCGCGTATTCGAGCGCGAGCGTCTTCGTCATGTTCTCCATTCCGCCCTTGCTGATCGAGTACGGAACATACTTCGGTTTTGGAATGATCTCATGGACGCTGGAGTTATTTACGATTACCCCGCCTCCTCTGGTGAGGAAATGGCGAATCGCTTCTCGCGCGCACAGGAACGCGCCGCGTAGGTTGACATTGATGATGCGATCGAAGTCCGCTGTGCTGTATTCGTGGCTCGGCGTCGGCTTTTGAATTCCCGAGTTGTTGATCAACACATCCAGCGAGCCGAATTCGCGAAGCACCTCTTGGAACATCTTCTTGATCTGTGCCTCATCGGCAACATCGGCCCCCGTAGTAATCGCTTTGATCTTCTGGCCGGCTTTCTTAGCCGCTTGCTCCGCCTTCGCTCTTACAGCTTCGGCGCGATCTTTCCCGCTGTGATAGTTAATCGCAACGTTTGCGCCCTCCTCGGCAAACTGGATGGCAATTGCTTCCCCGATACCCGACGAAGCTCCTGTGATCAAAGCATTCTTTCCCGATAGCTTAGGCATCGCTTCTAAAGATACAAGATCGTGCGTTCAAGGTATGAGGTCGAGATGCCGCACGAGGGTGTCGAACAGATTCCCCAGAATCGTGGCGACCTGATCGTCGGTGATGCCCTTCGGATCATAAGCATGTTCCAATATCAGTCCGTTGAGCAAGGCTTCCAAGACGATTCTCCGCAGTTCCTTTGATTTGTGTGAGCGTTGGAGCTGAGCAGGTAAAAGGCATTGGATGCCTTCCAGCTTTATCTTCGTCCGAATTCTGCGATGCGCTTCCGCTAGCTTGGCGCGAAGCCTGGCATGCCGCAGGGCAAAAAGCTTGAACTCCAGTACGAGAAGTGACCATTGCTTGTCCGCAGCGCGCGTCGCGTAATAGGTTCGCAAGGCCTCCAGCCGCTCCCGCTCGTTCGAACAGGCTTCCATCAAGGCCCGAAGCTTTTCCATCTGCAGCGTGGACTGCTGTTCCAGCAGGGCGAAAAACAAATCTTCCTTGCTGCTGAAGTTGGCGTAGAAGGCTCCACGCGTGAAGCCCGCTTTCGCCGCTATATCCTCAATACGTGCGGCTTCGAACCCGTCTCGGGCAAAGATCTGGCGCGCCGCTCGCAAGAGCCTTTGCTTTGTGGCTTCGGTCTTCTGTTGGTGCTTATTCACTCGCTCTAAGCAATTATACGCGCAGACGCGATCTGAATGTGGTACATGTATGTATGTATCTATTTTGTGGGGGCCGGGTTCTCCTCGCGCTTCTTCAGGACCTGTTGTGAAACCGATTGGCTTCATGCTGCGCGTATTGGCAACCATATGTGCATTCGTGTGTCTCGCGCCTGCCACTGCTTACAGCCAGATGCCCGGTCCCAGTGGCTCAGCATCCAGCCGTGCGGTTCCGTTGCCGCCATCTGGCCGTATCAATCAGACGGGCGCGGTTGTGACTCAACAGTCTGCCTCGCAAGGCGGGACTGAAACTGTATCCGCCGGCATCCAAGTGAGCGGCGATTACGCCGGAAGCGTACCCGGAAAGAATTTGCCACCGGGACCAGTTACGCTATCGCTCGCCGATGCCGTCCGGCGCGGGCTCGCTGCAAATCTGAGTGCGATTTCGGCGGATAATTCCATTGCGGCCTCACGGGCGCAACGAATTCAGGAATTAAGCGCCTTGCTACCCAACCTATCGGCGAATGCGAGTGAAACCGTCACTCAGGTCAACCTGGCCGCCTACGGCTTCCAGTTCAAGCTTCCTCCCGGCGTGAACTTCTCCATTCCTACAGTAGTCGGCCCGTTCAGCTATTCCCAGCTTCAAGGCTCCTTGAGTCAATCTATTTACGACCCCGTCCAACGAAAGAACTGGCAGGCCAGCAAGGAAACGGAACGCGCAGCAGTGCTTTCCGCCAGGGATGCTCGAGACCTAATCGTTCTCGCCGTCGGCGGGACTTATTTTCAGACCTTGGCGTCCGCGGCCGCCGTGGAATCGCAACAGGCGCAAGTTGATAACGCGCAAGCCGTGTATAGTCAGGCCGTGACACGAAAAGAGGCGGGAACAAACGCGAGGATCGACGTCATGCGCAGTTTGGTTGAACTCGAGACGCAGCGGCAGCGGCTTAGTGCTGTCGAGGCGGACCTCCGGAAACAAAAGATCGCATTGGCGCGGATCGTCGGATTGCCCCTGGATCGCGACCTTATCCTGTCTGAAGTGCTCGCCTTTAGTTCCCGACCCGTGCCCGACACCGCCGCCGCTATCGAGCAGGCATTCCGCAGCCGATCGGATCTCCGCGCCGCCGAAGCACAGGTTCGAGCTGCGGAACTGGCGTTGTCGGCAGCTCGCGCCGAGCGATGGCCTTCCGTCTCGTTAAACGGCAACTATGGAGTGCTCGGCCCCAGTCCGGCTTCCACTCATGGCGTCTTCGCGGTAACGGGAGCGGTTAATGTGCCTATCTGGGAAGGCGGCCGCATAAAAGGAGATATTCAGGAAGCCGAGGCCACACTGCGCCAGCGCCAAGCCGAATTCGCCGATCAGCGCGGCAAAGTAGAGCAGGATGTCCGGACGGCGCTCATCGAGCTAGAAACCGCTATCGGCCAGGTGCAAGTGGCCGAAAAAAACAGAAGCTATGCTCGTGAAACCTTGACCGAAGCACGCGACCGCTTCAGCGCGGGGGTGGCCACCACACTCGAGGTCGTGCAGGCCCAGGAACAAGTCGCGAGTACCGAAAGCAGCTACATCTCGAGTCTGTTTTCACTTAATCTCGCTAAACTGTCCCTGGCCCGAGCGACAGGCGATGACGCGAACGGTCTGCCGGATCTGCTAAAGGAGACCCGCCCATGAGTGCCTATGACGGGCAAGCCGCGATTGAAGAGAAAGCCGTAAGTCGCCCTGCTCTGGCTCCCCAGGGGAAGACCACGACAACGAACACCAGGGGCCGCCGCCGCGCGTTTGCCATCTTCTTTCTCGTTTTAGTCGCTATCGCCGTGGCGGCCTTATTCTATTGGCTTCACGCGCGTAATTTCGAGAACACCGATAATGCTCAGATCGATGCCCATCTGAATCCGATCAGCGCCCGGGTTGATGGAACAATCACGCACGTATACGTCGATGACAACCAAACCGTAAAGCCCGGCGACCCGTTGGTGGACCTTGACCCCAGCGATTTCCAGGTCGCTCTCGATCAAGCCCTCGCGCAATTATCACAGGCCCGGAGCATGGTAATTGCACAGCGGCCGAACGTGCCAATAACACAAGTTGAAAACGTCACCAATATCTCGTCGGCGGAAGCCGACGTCGCCAATGCAAGAGCCGCCCTCGGCGCCGCCGAACGCGACCGCGAGACGGCTCAGGCGAAAGTGGCCGAATCGGAAGCAAATAACGCCCGTGCCCAGGCCGATCTGACAAGGTACAAGTTTTTGATCGCGAAGGAAGAGGTTTCACAGCAGGAATTCGATCAGATCCTAGCCACCGCCAGGGCTCAGGAGGCTACCGTCTCAGGGAATCAGGCCGCGCTGGCATCTTCCGCCCAAATTGTCGACCAGAGGCGAGCGCAGCTTGCGCAAGCCGAAAGCAAACTCGCGCAATATCGCAGCACCGCCCCCCAACAGATCGCAATCCGCCGCGCAACCCTGGAATCGGAGCGGGCCAGTGCCCAAACAGCGCAGGCTCAGGTCGAGCAGGCACGGTTAAAGCTGAGTTACTCCAGGATCACGGCCCCGGTTGCGGGCATCGTTATGAGGCGTTCCGCCGAAGTCGGGGCGCACATCGCCGCCGGCCAGCAGTTGCTCCAAATCGCTCAGATCGGCAACGTTTGGGTCACAGCAAATTTTAAAGAGACCCAGCTTCGGAATATCAGACCAGGCCAACCTGCGACCATCCGCGTCGACGCTCTGAGGCGCGACTTCGATGGATATGTCGAGACGATCGGCGGTTCCACCGGAGCCGTTGCGAGCGTGCTGCCGCCTGAAAACGCCACTGGGAACTTTGTCAAGATCGTGCAGCGCATTCCCGTTCGTATCCGTTTCAAACCCAACCAAACGGGAATGGATCGTCTCCGGCCGGGAATGTCCGTCGAACCTAAAGTGCGGATCGGGAACTAGCTCGTGCCGGCTCCGCAGGCAATTAGCCACCTAAACTGGAAACCGTCCCACAATCCCTGGGTGGTCGCCTTGACGGTAACTCTTGCGACATTCATGGAGGTACTCGACTCATCGATCGCCAACGTCTCGCTGCCACACATCGCCGGCTCGCTCGGCGCAACTTACGAGGAATCTACCTGGGTGCTCACCAGCTACCTCGTTTCCAGCGCGATTGTCCTGCCGATCTCCGGCTGGCTTTCCACCGTCATCGGACGCAAGCGCTTCTATATGCTGTGCGTCGCGCTCTTCACCATTTGCTCTTTTCTCTGCGGAATCTCTACCAGCCTTCCGATGCTCGTGATTGCCCGAGTCTTGCAAGGCGCGGGGGGCGGCGGTCTTCAGCCGTCGGAACAGGCCATTCTTGCCGACACGTTTCCGATTGAAAAGCGCGGGATGGCCTTCGCCATGTATGGTATGGCCGTCGTTGTTGCACCCGCGATCGGCCCCACGCTCGGCGGCTGGATTACGGACAACTACAGTTGGCATTGGATCTTCTTCATCAACCTGCCAGTCGGCCTTCTGTCACTGTTTCTGACGCACCGCCTGGTCGAAGATCCGCCCTGGCTCAAGGAAGAGAAGGGCGTGGGTATCGGTATCGACTACATCGGTCTCAGCCTGATCGTCGTCGGAGTGGCGTGCTTCCAGTTCGTGCTCGACAAAGGCCAGGAGAACGACTGGTTCGCTTCGCGGCTCATCAGCATCATGTTCAGCATCGGTTTACCCGCGCTGGTTGCTTTCTTCCTCTGGGAGTGGTATCACCCGAATCCCATCGTCGATGTGCGCCTGCTTCAGAATAGAAATTTCGGCACGGCCGTGTTCTTCTCCTTCATTCTTGGGATTGTGTTATTCGGGTCCACCGTGCTGATTCCGGAATTCCTGCAAGTCAGCCTCGGCTATACCGCTGAACGAGCGGGCCTCGCTCTTTCGCCGGCCGGGTTCGTTCTCATGCTAATGATGCCCGTTGCCGGCCGGCTCACCGCAACGAAAATCGATCCGCGTCTTCTGATTGCTCTCGGATTCCTGGGCACCTCGATCTCGCTGCACATGATGACGATGATCTATCTACAGATCGACTTTAATACCCTTGTGCTGCTTCGCATGTTCCAGGTCATCTTCATGCCTTTGATTTTCGTTCCGATCAGCACGCTGAACTACATTGGAGTTCCCCGCGAAAAGAATAATCAGGTTTCGGGCTTATCGAATTTCGCGCGGAACATGGGGGGCGCGATCGGTACATCGCTCCTGACCACGTTCTTGGCGCGCCAGGATCAAACGCATCAGCGCACTTTCGCAGCGCACACGAACGATGCCAACTCGAACTTCCAGCAACTTTTGGATGGGTTAAAAGCGACGTTTATGTCGCAAGGGTACGATGCCGTAACCGCAACCAAAAAGGCTCTAGTCATGGCCTATCAGATGGTTCATAGTCAAGCGAGCGCTTTGAGCTTCGAGAATAGCTTTTGGGTTATGTCGGCAATTATCATCTGCCTGGTGCCGCTTCCGTTTATCATGCGGCGGCCTCGTCCCGGCGAGCAACAAGGATCAATGCGCGGCGCCCACTGATTTGCATGCCGAGTCCGGTCCCCGTCGCGGCATCTCCTCAGGGCCTTCGTTCGATCGCCCGGTTTTTTGCGGCCGCAGGTTACACAGAAGCCGGTTTGAACCTCGCTGGATTGAGGGAAGTCCCTTGGCGTGGGTCACCGATACGGCCTCTGCTAGAGCACAAGACTCAAGATCCGGTTCTTCGGCTCTTGTTGCGCCTGTTCTTTTTCGGAGAAAGCCTCTCAGCCCAAGAGACCTCGTCGTCTCTGCTGCCCGAAATTCTCGACCTTATGCTAGCGTGCCGCATGCTGGAGACGGTAGGCGCATCGTTTACGCCAACTTGCATGGTCGCTTGTTTCGGTGACATGCTTCTTGCCTGCGACTCGGTGCGTAGAGCGCAGTCGCACGAGACTTCCGATCTCGTGCTGGGCGTCAATCTTCCGACAAGAATTCTTTCCCGGTGCATTGTTCCAATCGAGGACGGCGAGGCGCTCGATGTCGGTACGGGTTGTGGCACGCTCGCGCTCTGTGCTTCCGCTTTTTCAAAGTCCGTCACCGCGACGGATATAAACCAGCGGGCGCTCGCCTTTGCTGAATTCAACGCGGCTCTGAACGGGATCGCGAAACTGACCGTTTGTCCCGGCGATCGCTTTCGACCTGTGGCGGATAGGCAATTCGATTTGATAATGTGCAATCCGCCGTTCTTCATTCGCCCGGGGCAGCGGCTTCTCTATACCGATAATCCCGGCGAGCTGGACTCCTTCGTGGAGAACCTGATCCGGACCGGGCCCGGCCTGCTGAAACCGGGAGGATTTTTTCAACTGCTCTGCGAGTGGGTGCAAATCGGCAGCCAGCCATGGCAGGAGCGCCTCCAGACCTGGGTTCAAGCTTCCGATTGCGATGTTCTCGTTTTAAAGGCTTACGAGATTGAACCTGTGGATTACGTGCTGAAACGAGCGGCCGAAGCATGCTCTCTGCATGGACCGGCGGCAGAGCAGACCCTCGTTGATCACCTCGCTTACTTCAAACACCACAAGGTTAGGAAGGTCTACGGCCGCCTCGTCACAATGCGCCGCAGATCAGGTGAAAACTGGATCGTGTATGAAGAAATGGAGGATGCGCCGTCAAAACTGATCGGCGAGCTTCTGCTCGAATACTTCCGTACCCAAGACGTCCTGGCGAATCCAGACCAGCAAGCTCTTCTGGCTGCGAGACCGTGCATTCCCGAAGATGTTCACCTCATAGCCGAGTCCATCCAGCAAGACCGTTCCTGGCGAACAAACCGGTTTTACATCGAGCGCAGATCGGGCCTCCCTAAGCGTCTTGCTTTCGACTCGCAAATCGCCGGACTCATTGCAGGCTTCGACGGAACGCAAACAGTCGAGGACTCGATTTGCGCCTTGTCGAAAGCCACGCAATGGTCACGCGAGCAGGCTACCGAGAATTGCGTTCGCCTCATTCGGAAATTAGGGTCGCTCGGTCTGCTTGAATTCAGCCGGAATTGACACTGCACGTCTGAAGGCAGCTTTCACCAGCACGTATTTGCGGAGGTAGTGAACCAACGTGTTGGTTCGTTACAGATCCGTATCGGTCGGATCTTCGGCGACTAGGGGCATGCCGGGTCGCATACAGGTCGCCGAGTTCACGTTATAGCGCGGCCGGGCGGCAAACAGCTTCTCGACCTCGGCCCGCGGCAAAGGTTTGGCGCCGCCGAGCATCTCGGCAACGAAAGTAACCCGGGCCAGGTGTTCCACTGTTTCCATGCGAAAGAAGGCTTCCCATACATCGCGTCCGTATGAGGTGCAGCCGTGGTTTTCCAGCAGGATAGCATCGTACTCCGAGACGAACGGCCGCATGCCTTCGCTCAAAGCAGGGGTGCCGGGCAGCCCATATGACGCCAGCGGCACAGCGCCCAGATTCACGATGGCTTCGGGCAACAGAGCTTTGTCAAGCGAGCGCCCGGCGACGGCGAATCCGGTCGCGACAGGCGGATGGGCATGTACGATCGCTTGAACATCGGGCCTGAGCGAATAGATCATTACGTGCATGAGAATTTCGCTCGTGCGGTCGCGCTCACCCGCGAGTTTGTTGCCATCGCAATCGCAGATGATCAAGTCCTCCACGGTTACAAAGCCTTTACTGATTCCGGTAGGAGTGCAAAGGATATGGCCACCGGAAATCCGGATGCTCACATTGCCGTCATTAGCTGCTGCCCAGCCCTTTTGATAAATGGAATGACAGACGCGAACGAGATCCTCGCGAAGCTCCTGGTCTGTCTTGCCCATAACGAATCCGATAATAACAGCGTGCGGACCGGAAGGGGTTATTCTCGTCGCAGCGCGGTGCTTGGGTCCAGGTTAGAAGCGCGGCGCGCGGGAATCCAGGAGGCTAAACCGGCGATACCGAGAAAGAGAAGCGCCATAGCGGCAAACGTTGCCGGGTCTGTGCTCTTGACCCCGACCAGCATGCTCTTCATAAGGCGCGTGAGACCCAGCGCGGCGACATAGCCGGCGACAATCCCAATCGCGCTCAGGCGGATCCCGTTGCCAACTACCAGACCAAAGATCCTGGCAGGTACCGCGCCGAGAGCGATCCGCACTCCGATTTCGGCAGTGCGCTGGCGCACAACCGTCGAAAGCACTCCATAGAGTCCGATGCCTGCCAGTAAAGTTGCGAGCGCCGCGAATAAGCCGATGAGCAGCAGCGAAAAGCGAGTGGGCGCTTCCGCTTTTTCAACTAGCGCCGTCATGGGCTGGACCTCCGTAACCGCAAGCTGGCGGGAAACTCTGGCAAGAGAAGAGGCTACGGCCGGCGCGTACCGGACGGGATCAGCGGCCGTTCGGATTGCCCAATTCCGTGCCGCGCCGTTCCCCAAAAAGCCGTCTGTAAAATAGACTTGCTCGCGGCCTGGCTCGGTGAGAGATTCGTCACGCTGGTGCGCCACTACGCCGATGATCTCCACCCATTCCGGCTCGGGCGTGCGTATGCGGATCAGGATGCGTTTCCCGACAGCGGTTTCGTGTGGGAAAGCCTTTTGGGCGAGAAGCTGATCGATGACGACCACGTTGCGCCCGGACTGGTTGTCGGCTTCGGTGAAGGTTCGCCCGGCTAGAACTGGCGTGCGCAGCGTTTCGAAGTAACCGGGCAACACGACTTGAACATCGGCCGCCTGAAACTTGCTCGCGTCCCCGAGCGCCTCGCCGGTTCCCCAGCGTATCGGGCTGAATCCTCCCGCAAGTGGAAAAGGAAATGAAGCCGTAACATTCAGCACGCCGGGCAACGCTCGCAATCGATCTTCGATCTGCCGCGAAAAAGCGGCGCGCTGCTGCGGTCGATTACCGGCATTCCCAAGAACCTGGAACGTCAGCAAGCCACGCGGATCGTAGCCAGGATCGATTTGCTGCAGTTTGAGAAAGCTGCGAAACATCAGCCCCGACCCGATCAGCAAGACAAAAGCGAGCGCGACTTCGACGATCACAACCATGCTCCGCAGCAGTCCGCCGCTCCCGAGCCCCTCTGTTCGGCCCGTTCCACGGAGCGTCTGCATCACGTCTGGCCGGGACGCCCGCAAAGCCGGAGGTAGCCCGAAGAGCACCGCTGCGGCCAGGCTGATCAAGGCTGTGAAGAGCAGCACGGCTGGATCGATTCTGATCGAGTCGAGGCGAGGCAGATTAGCCGGAGCAATGGCCCGCAGCTCGCCAATTCCTGCCAACGCCAATCCCAATCCCAGCAGCATTCCCAAAACGGAGAGGAGTAGCGCCTCGGCTAGCATTTGGCGGACAAGCCGCCATCCGCTTCCGCCGAGTGCCGTACGAACCGCAAGTTCCCGCTCGCGCAGGGAGGCCCGCACAAGCAGAAGATTCGCCACATTCGCACAGGCAATCAGCAACAGGAAGGTTACTCCGCCCATCAACGCCAGGATCACCGGTCGGACCGCTGCTACCAGGTATCGGCGCATGGGCTCGAGCCGGATATGGAAGCCCGAAGTCGCATGGATCGAAAAATCCTTCCGGATCTCCGCGGCAACGGCGTCGGCTTCCGACTGGGCGCGCTCGAGAGTCGCGCCTTTGCGCAAGCGCCCGATCGGCCATAGACCGACAGTATTGCGATTGGCATTATCGTAGGCGAGGCGTCCCGCTGTCCAAACATCAGGGCGGAGCTCCTGGTTCAGGTGCGGAGGGAGGAGCAGTTCGAAGCGCGGTGCGAGCACACCGACAATCCGGAGCGCTCCGGCCTCTCCCGGCGTCAAGCTCTGACCGAGTATGTCCCGGCTTCCTCCGTAACGCCGCTGCCAATATTCATAACTCAAAATCGCAATTGTCGGCGAACGCTGCGGAGCCGGTGCCCCAGGCGTTGCTACCGTAGGCACCGGAGGCTGCGATTGACCGTCCCCTTCGTTGAAATCCCGTCCGATCGCGATGTGCACGCCCATCAATCGGAAAAAGTCTGGCGTGACTTGCGCGAAACGAACCTGTTCTAAAGATCCATCCGCCCCAGGCAGTATTCCGCGGCCGGTGACGACCGCGGCGAGGCCCTCAAAAGCGTGGCTGGTTCCATTTCGCAGGTCGAAGAAATCGGCGTTCGAAAAGGGCCAGTCGGTGACGTTCCGCTTTCGCATTTCGCCGATCGCGACGACCAGGCGATCGGAGTCCGTATAAGGAAGCGGGCGCAAAAGCACCGCATTTGTCACGCTAAATATCGCCGTCGTGCCGCCGATACCCAGCGCGATCGTTACTACTGCGGCACTGGTAAAGACCGGACTACTACGCAGACTGCGCCATGCGTACTTAAGATCGTTCCGGAACACGCGCCTCTTCGATTCGACGGCTGGTCAGATAATAATATCTCGGCGCGCTCCAAAGCAAGAAAGGTTACCCCGCCGCTACAATGAAGCGGTGGAGAAACGCCGCATGTGCCCGAATTGCCGGGCATTCGTAACCATCACCGACCGCGTCTGCCCGTACTGCGGCGTACAGCTTGGTCCCCGTGCGATCGATATGAGGGCGGGCCAGTTTGCCGCTTCTTTTTTGCCTCGTGCGAATCTCACGGCGATCATTATCATTGCCATCAACATCGCGTTTTTTCTCGCCGAGTTGGGGGTCAGCTATAAATTAACAGGCAGTGCCAATATCCCGGGGCAAGTCGCTGTCCTGTTCGGGGCGAAATACGCGCCACTCATTTACAGCGGACAGTGGTGGCGTTTGATTACCGCCGGATTCCTACATGGCGGATTCTGGCATATCGCCATGAATAGCTGGGCGCTCTGGATCTTGGTCACCGAAGTGGAGCAGTTCTACGGCACTGCGCGCTTGTTTGTCGCGTATTTCTTTGCCACCCTTACCGGATTTCTTTGCAGTCTGTTGTGGTCGCCGCACAGCTTGTCCCTGGGTGCTTCCGCCGCTTGTTTCGGAATGTTCGGGATCATGCTGGCGATGGGAGTACGCCAGCGCGCGGATCCGCTGACTCACGCCGTTCGGGCACACTACGGACAATGGCTGATTTTGGGATTGGTCATGAGTTTCATACCAGGCGTAGATCTAGCGGCGCACGTCGGCGGCTTCATTGGGGGCTTCCTGGTCGGTCTGATTGCCGGCTCACCGGGCCTGCCGAACACCCCCCGGGAGAGGTTTTGGAAAATCGCAGCGGGCATGGCCGTTGCGATTACATTGTACGCATTCCTCCGCGCGTTCCTGTTCTATCCGGTGTTGCTCCGGCAATTGAGCGCCCCATAAGTAGCCTGATTTCGAGTTATCATGCGGAGGTAACTTTCACCGCGTTTGGCACAGTTACTTTTCCTTCGCGGGGCCAGGCAAGTGTTGACCTTGCACGGCCCGAGTGGGGTGCGCCGGGGTGCCAACCTCAGGGATCTTCAAATCATTGAGGACGGTTCGGTCCTTATCCGCGACGGTAAGATCGCTTCAGTCGGCCCGACGAGGCGTATCGAAAACCTGAAAGAAGCGCGCGCTGCGCCTGAAATTGAGGTTGAGAATGCCATAATCATGCCCGCATTCGTCGATCCGGCCGTGCGCCTCACTTTACCGTCGAGAGATCGAGTTAAGAGCCGACACAGGCTGGACTTTCGCGCGGAAACCTTGGCGTTGCTAAAAGCCTGCATGCAGCACGGCACGCTGAATCTGCGCGTTTCTGTGAGCGGCGAAAGTGGCGACCTTCGGGCCGGCCTTTCAGCACTACGCCAGGTCGCTTCCATAACGAACGCACCGGTTGGCACGGTTCCAAGCTGGCGCATACCTTCACCGCCCCCGCACGCCAACGGTTCCGCGCTTTCTGACGATTTCGTCACTGCTCTCAAAGTGCTGGCGAATCGGAAGCTCGCGCAATCCATTGAGATAACTCCCGAGCCTGAGATAATTTCCGAGTCGAGCCGACTGCCGGTACCTGAGAGTTGGGAGGCGGCACGGGCTTGCAATCTCGATGTGAATTTTCTTTGGCCGGGCGGCTCGCCGCATTGGCTGAGGACACAGCTTGCCCGAGTCAAGCCGGTAAGCGTCTGCTGTGCTTGCTCGATAAGCGGCGAGGAATGTTCGGCTCTCGCGGATTCGCAGGCGATTTCTATCTTCTCTCCCCGAATCGGAATCCTGGAAGAACGCGGCGGAGACGCCGTTCGGCAACTCATCGATTCCGGCGCCGCGGTCGCGCTTTCAAGCGGTTATGATGCCGATGAAGCACCTACTTTCAGCATGCAGACAGTTCTCTCATTGGCAGTTCTATGCTTGCACCTCAGCGCTGAAGAGGCGATTAGTGCAGCCACTGTCAATGCAGCTCACGCGATCGGATATGGCCACGTTGTCGGCAGTCTCGAATGCGGCAAGCGCGCCGATCTGCTGGTCCTCAATGTCCCGGATTATCGCGAGATTCCACGCCGCTTCGGCATCAACAATGTTGTTATGGCGATACGTGAAGGAAATCTGGTATACAACCGTACTCGCTGGAAAGTGGGGACGGCCTGACCGAGCCAGTTATCGAGTGTGTCCCGAACTTTTCGGAGGGACGGGATATGACGC
Source organism: uncultured Acidobacteriaceae bacterium (assembly GCA_963787585.1). Classification (GTDB taxonomy): domain Bacteria; phylum Acidobacteriota; class Terriglobia; order Bryobacterales; family Bryobacteraceae; genus Bog-105. The sequence continues at coordinate 194,296 of CAWBDR010000027.1, read as the reverse complement.
GAGTGGATGCACTGCGACGAGCCATCGACACAGTGCCAGGAGTCGCCGTTTTGGATCGAACCAGTGACTCCGACCATAACCGCACTGTTATCACGTTTGCCGGCAGGCCTGATGCTGTTGTTGAAGCCGCTCTTCGGTCGGCCCGCACCGCCGCCGAGCTGATTGACCTCACCACCCATCGCGGCGTTCACCCCAGAGTGGGCGCGCTCGACGTCCTGCCATTTGTTCCCCTGGGAAAATCCAGCATTGAAGAATGTGTCACCCAGGCGCGCCAGGCTGGAGAACGGATCTGGAACGAGCTCGGAATCCCGGTGTATTTCTATGAGGCTGCTGCGATGCGCCCGGATCGAATCAAGCTCGAAAACGTCCGGCGCGGTCAGTTCGAGGGCTTGCGAGAAGCTGCTTTGGTCGACCAGACAAGAGCTCCCGACCTGGGGGGTCCGGGGCTTCACCCCACTGCGGGAGCGGTCCTGGTAGGCGCGCGTAAGGTATTGATCGCCTTCAATATCAATCTAAGAACTAGCGATCTCCAGTTGGCGCGGTCGATTGCCCGGCAGGTTCGCGCGAGCAACGGCGGCTTTCCCAGTCTTAAAGCTCTCGGGGTTCCGCTCGCCTCGCGAAACCTCGTCCAGATTTCCATGAATCTCACAGATTACCGCCAGACATCTGTGTACGTCGTGTATGACAAAGTGATGCAGTTAGCGGCGGCGCAAGGCGTGGAAATTGAGGGCACCGAATTGATCGGTCTGATTCCGCGCGCGGCCGCCCAGGCGGGTTTCGCCGGGCATAAATCGCTTGAATTCCACCCGGCTCAACTTCTTGAGAATCGAGTCGAGAAATTGCTTCACGTGAGCGGTCTGTTAGCATAGGGCCTCAAAGAATCATGCGTGTTTGGGTTACGGCTGTTTTCGTTTCCTGCGCTTTTCTTATTTCGGCCGAGCTGTTTGCGGCTACCGATCCAGCTCTCGCTGCGTATGAAGACGCCAATTACGAAAAAGCCATTCCCTTATTGCGATCCGCTCTTGCCGCGACCCCGAAGGACCCGCTTTTGACTGCTGCGCTGCTTTCTGCCTTGGTTTACCAGGAACGTGTGGACGAAGCGATGGAAGCGGCCGCTGCTGATGCGGTTAACTTCCCGAATGCGCCTGAAGTCCTCGCCGCCCGCGGTGAATTTGCGTTCTACATGGGCGACATGCCGGAAGCCGAAAGGCTGTTCAGAGCTGCAATCAAGATCAAAGACCAGACACCTCGAGCCTATTTCGGCTTGTCGCGGCTCTACCGCGCAGCCTGTTTCCGCCGCACCGCGCGATTGCTCTGCATGAAGGCTCACGAACTCGACCCTGAAGACGCTTTCATCACGCAGAGATTCCTCGCCTACTTACCCGAGCCGAAGCGTAGCGAACTCTTGCCACCATTTATCGCCGGTCATCCCTGGCTGTACCCGCATTTCGAACAAGCGAGGTCTACTTCCGAGGAAATCGCGCAAGAGCTGGACACGCGTAGGCCATTCGAGCTGGAGAGCGCTAGCCAGGAGAGCGCCGTTCGTTTGATATCCATCACGCGTGGGTCCGGCAGGATAATCGGCGCCGGCGTGGAACTCCGGATTGATGGTGGCAAGCCGCTGCGTCTCCTTCTGGACACGGGCGCAGGCGGCATTGTCTTAAGAGAAGACGCTATTGACAGGGCCGAGCTGAATCATCTGGGTTCCGGCGAGTCCTGGGGCATCGGCGATAAAGGCGGCAGGAAGAGCTTCGCCGCGGTTGCGGATGAGTGCCAGATCGGTTCGTTGAAATTTCGGACCTGCATTCTGCACGGAATGTCCGGGAAAGCCCGGGTAGCGGGTGACGATGAGGATGGCCTGATCGGAGCGGATGTCTTTTCGAACTATATCGTTACGATCGATTTCTTAAACCGAAAACTCCGTCTCAAGCCGCAGCCTCCACTCCCGCCGAATCCGCAGGGCTATGATCGCGTGGTCCCTCCTGACGAGGCCGACTTTACTCCTGTTTTTCGTTTTGGACATCGATTGCTGATCTCCACCGAAGTAAATCGGAAGACCATCGGCCTGTTCCTGATCGACACCGGAGCCCAAGGTTCTAATATCGACTCGACGTTTGCTCGTCTGTCAACGAAAATCCGCAGCGACGCTAACCTACGTGTCAGGGGCGTATCCGGTGATGTCAAGCAAGTATTTGAAGCGGACACCGCGGAGCTCCACTTTGCTCATTTCCGCCAGAGCAATCTGGGCCTGACCTCGTTCAACCTCAACAACGCCCCGCAGCATCAGGAAGTTCGTATGGCCGGTATTCTCGGTTTCACAACCGTTACGCTGTTTCGCTCAATCACAATTGACTATCGCAACGGCCTCATCTACTTCAATTACAAGTAAACGGGCTCGTATCGCGCGCTCCGTATCATTAGGTATGGCCACTACTGTCTCTCCTGAACCCGAAGTGACCTCTCCGCTCGACGAGATCATGGGACTCGAGCGAAATTACCTGCTCCAGAATTACACTCGATACCCGCTGGCCCTCCATCGCGGCAAAGGCTGCTATGTTTACGATCTCGATGGTAATCGCTACCTTGATCTCATCAGCGGCATCGGCGTGAATTCTCTTGGGCACGCCCATCCGCGGATTGCGAAAGTGATCCGTCAACAAGCCGGGCTTCTACTGCACACATCGAATCTCTACTATCACGAGTATCAGGGCCGCTTGGCGGAGCGCCTCGCAAAGATCAGCGGATTGAATCGCAGTTTTTTTTGTAACTCCGGCGCGGAGGCCATGGAGGGCGCCTTGAAGATGATCCGCGCGCATGGCAACGCGGTATCGCCGGAGAAAAACGAGGTTGTTTCCCTCGAGAATTCTTTTCACGGCCGCACGCTAGGGGCGCTGTCTATCACCGGCCAGCCCAAATACCGTAAGGATTTTGAACCCCTTCTGCCAGGTGCGCGGTTCGTTCCGCGTAACGACATCGCTGCGCTCGAATACGCCGTGAGCGAAAAAACAGCCGGCCTTGTCTTGGAATTTATTCAAGGCGAAGGCGGGATTCTTCCTATCTCGGAGGAGTTTGCTCGCAAAGCCCGGGAATTGGCCGATCGGCACAATGCGCTGCTGGTATTTGATGAGATCCAATGCGGTGTAGGACGGCCGGGCGCGTACTTCGCGTATCAGTTGCTCGATCCGGTTCTGACGCCGGATATTGTGATTGCGGCGAAGCCAATGGCCTGCGGGATTCCGCTCGGCGTAATTATCGCGAACGAGAATGCGGCTCAGTCGATCAAAGCCGGGATGCACGGCTCTACTTACGGTGGTGGCCCGCTAGCCTGCCGCGTGGCGCTGGAATTCTTCGATGTCCTCGACGAGCTGCTGCCCTCTATCAACAGCGTGGGTGGCTATTTCCGGATGCGCCTCACGGAGCTCATGCGATCTTTTTCCTTTATCAAGGAAGTCCGCGGCCCTGGCCTCATGATCGGCGTTGAAGTCGAGTTCCCGTGCAAGCACTTGGTGCTGGAAGGTATAAAGGAAGGCCTTCTCTTCAACTGCACGCATGATACGGTGCTTCGATTTCTGCCCCCGTACATTCTGACCGAACAGGACGTCGATCGTGCGGTGATTGCGTTGAGAAAAGTGTTCGAGCGGAGCAAGCCGGCCGCATCATCATCCATTAGGAACAGCGAGCGATAGCGCGGCATAGCCCAAGATGTGTCGTGGCATAACATAGGCACCAGGGGCAGGGAATTGAGTTGATCGGGCGAACTGTCTCGCATTACCGCATTCTGGAAAGAATAGGGTCCGGCGGAATGGGCGTGGTCTACAGGGCTAGCGACATTCGATTGGGCCGCTCCGTTGCCCTGAAATTTCTTCCAGAAGATCTCGCTCAAGGCACGCAGGCTCTGGTACGTTTCCAACGTGAGGCGCGGGCTGCGTCCGCGCTAAATCATCCGAATATTTGCACCATTTACGATATTGATGAAGACGATGGAAAAGCCTTCATTGTCATGGAGTGTTTGGTAGGGCAGACTATGAACGAGCACATCGCTCGCGGGCGGCCAAAGTTCGAGGATCTGCTGAAACTCGCCATTCAGATCACTGAGGCTCTGGAGGCGGCGCACCGGACGGGGATCATTCATCGTGACATCAAGCCGGCGAACATCTTTATCACCGGCCGTGGCGATGCGAAGATTCTCGATTTCGGATTGGCGAAACTGCAGCAGGTAGGGAACAGGAATCAGGAATCTGAAGGACCCGGCCTCCATCACCCGAATACTGATGGTGACGGATGTACGACGTCGATGGGTCCTGACTACCTCACCAGCCCTGGCATCGTTATTGGGACGGCCGCCTATATGTCTCCCGAACAGGCACGAGGCGAGCAACTGGACGCTCGCACCGATTTATTTAGCTGGGGTGCCGTCCTCTACGAAGCGGCGACAGGCCGGCAGGCGTTTCCGGGAGACACTCTCGCCGTTACGTTTGACGCGATACTCAACCGAAGCCCCGTTTCGCCTTCCCGTTTGAATCCCGAATTAACTTCAGAGTTCGATGCGATCATCACTCGCTCCCTGGAAAAGGATCGCAGCCGGCGCTACTCTCACGCCTCCGCCTTGCTTGCCGATCTGCGGCGGTTGAAACAGCGGGCCGATGCACGGCAGACACAAGAGCGGCCAGTGAGCCGGTCTCCCGACTTCGCGGATTCGATTGCTGTTTTCCCGTTCGCAAATGCGAACAGCGACCCGGAAATGGAATACTTGAGCGACGGCATCACGGAAACCATCATCAACAGCCTGTCGCGATTGAGGCGCTTACGTGTCGTCCCTCGCACGACCATGTTTCGCTATCGCGGCAGGGCTGCGGACCCCATCGAGGCGGGTCGCGAGTTGCGCGCGCGCGCCGTCCTAACCGGTCGGGTCGCACACCGCGGAAACGATCTGATCGTGGACGCGGAGCTGGTCGACACTGCTCTTGAATCGCAGCTCTGGGGCGAGAAGTACAAACGCAACATCTCAGACATCTTCGCGGTTCAGGAGGAAATCGCCAGCGAAGTCTCAAAGAGGTTGCGCTTGCAACTGAGCGATGCGGAGAATGAATCCCTTAGGCGGCGCGCCACGCAGAACCGTGAGGCCTATCACCTCCTCGTCAAGAGCTGGTATTACGCCAACAAGTGGAGCCCCGAGGGGCTGAGCAAGGGGCTTACATACGCTCGCCAAGCGATCGAAGCGGATCCGGCCTATGCCGAGCCTTACGCCGTACTCGCCTATGTTTACAGCATGCTTGGTCTTTTTGACGCTCTCGCCCCGGCCGATGCATTTCCCAAGGCGAAGGCGGCGGCGCTCAGAGCGCTCGAAATTGACGAGGCTCTTGCGAGTGTCCATTTCTCTCTCGGGGTCGTTTACCTTCTTTACGATTGGGACTGGGCCCGAGCCGAGACTGAAATCCAGAGAGGACTCACTCTGGCTCCAAACGACCCCGCCGGTCATTTTGCATACGGCGAATGGCTGATCGTTATGGGGCGTTTGGAGTACGCAATTCAGGAATTGGAGCGGGCCCTTGACCTTGATCCGCTTTCCAGCCCGATCGGAGCCAACCTGGCTGCTGCTTACTACTACGCCCGGAAATATGATCGAGCGCTGGAGCAGATCCGTAAGACGATGGAGCTCGATCCTTCCTTCATTGCGGCCCAGGGATTTTTCGCAGTGGTGCTTGCGCGCGCCGGCCACCACGAAGAGGCCGTCGCGGAAGCGCAGAAGCGCATGTCGCTTCCTGGCTCCGAACTGCGGGGCAAGACCAATCTGGGAATTGTATACGCTATTACGGGCAGGGCGGAGGAAGCCCGGAAAATCGCTGCAGAGATCGAAAGTCAGTCGCAGCTTCGCAAAGTTGCCTTGAGTTTGCCACACCTCTATGCGGCCTTGGGAGACCGAGATCAAGCTCTGAAGTGGTTGGAAGAGGCTTATCAGGCGCGTGTCAGCAATCTCCTCTTTAACTACCGGGCGCCGGAGCTCGAGAGCTTGCATGGCGATCCCCGCTTCGCGGATCTGCTTCGCCGCATGGGGCTGCCGGCGAAGATGTAGTCACCCCTAACTTAGCTTGGAGCGCTTGCGCCGCATGAAACGCAACACGATGAGCAATAAGACCATGGCGGGAAGACAAGTCGGTTCAGGCGTGGTGACAGATTCTCCTGCTAATCGTAGGCCTGAAGGGAAAGCGCTGTCGCGGAGTCGGAGCGACGCTGCTTTCTGGTATGGACTAAGCCCGACGGCGATCACCAGTCAGTTTCCGGATGGCCGACAGACGGCGAGCCAAAGGCCACAATCTCGTATACGCATATGAATGAGAACTGGGATCGATCCACAGTGCTCGATGAAGAGTATCTTCGCACGTCTACAGTAGGTGAGTTGACCCCTTTAACCGGACGGATTGTTCTTGTCGAGTACGACCCGGGATGGCTAGATAGATTCAAAGATGAGGCAAAGCGAATCCGCACAGTTCTTGGTGAGCACGCGTTACGGGTAGAACACGTTGGGTCGACGTCAGTTCCGGGTCTTACGGCGAAACCGATAATTGACATCGTTCTTGTCGTAACTGACTCTGGAAACGAATTGGCCTATGCCCCAGCACTCGAGAAAGCTAGTTACCACCTCCGGATCCGCGAGCCCGGATGGAACGAGCATAGGATGTTCAAAGGTGCTGGACGTGATGTAAATCTACATGTGTTCTCGGCTGGCTGCCCCGAGGTCGACCGCATGGTGACCTTTCGCGATTGGTTGCGGACGAGCGCAGAGGATCGCGAGTTATACGCCCGATCCAAAAGAGCTCTGGCGCAAACGGATTGGAAATACACGCAAAACTATGCCGACGCGAAGACTGCCGTGATTGAGCAGATTATGTGCAAGGCGCGACGCGCTGCGGGCATTGAGTTCTAATGTCCGGATTACTACCGGTTCATAGGGAATCGTCTATTTGAGCGTCAACGGGCGGTGGCGCCCGCGCGCCCTCAGCTTCAATGGACGGATTGCCGACAACACTGGCGCAATCAAAAGAACGAACGCTGAACTAATGCGATGCAGTCGATTAGCCGCATTTCCAGCCCCGCTTTCGCCCACATCGCCTTCAAGGTCTCTTCGATCCCCGAGTTGCGAGCCTTATACGCACGCGTCGTGGACAGGAATATCCCGATCAAGTTCTTGGCCAACGACGGGTGTCTTTCGTCTTTTGCGACGGGAGCTGCTACCCCGATTGGCTCGACACCGGGGCCCCGGTGAAGACTGCAGCGAGTCCGTCGGAGATCGTGAAACGTCCCCTCGCCGGCTATTTAGTAATCGGCCTCGTCGGAGGAATCTGTGGGTCACTGATACGATCCAATGGCGGCGGAAGCCGGTTCGCTCAGCCCGCGAACCTGAGCGGGCTTCAGCTCTTTGCTGTTCGTAGCCAGTTGCCTTTTGAACCAGTTTGCTCCCTCCCGTAAACGCTCCGTCAGACAGGGCCGATCCCGGCAAATGTCAGCAACGGGCGTTATGCGGCAGTTGACGCGCGGCGGCTCCGGCGCCAGGGCAAGCTCAACAGTGCGTGCGCCGATAGGATGATGGAGAAGGTCGCGGTGATACCCAACGCGAGGAGTATCCACACGAAAAAGAAAGCTTCGCTTGAGTTGCCGATCTCGCCACTGATAACACCCCGCGGCCCTTTCATGTGGATGACAGGCATGACCAGTCCGAGAAGCGACCCGAAGAAGATGATGATGTATCCCGCTCGCCGTCCGGCGAGCAGCAGCGTTCCACACAGCAAGACTACTAAGATGAACACCGCAAACAGATTTGAGAGACCTGCCGGGGCCATCTTGAACAGGATGTCGCCGGTCAGGTGAAACGTCATCAATAGAATGGTGAGCAGCGACGCTGTGGTCAACATAGCGGTCTGTTTCATGTGAGATTCGCCTTTCTGCGCCTCATGTACGCGCACCGAGCTCCGACGGTTCATTTTTCAAGATTCTTCCCGTGAGGGTTGCGGTCCCATGTTCATTTGGGGTTGGCCACAGCGGGGACAGAACGCAGCATCTGGTGCAACTCCACGCCCGCAAATGGGACACGGATGGAGGATCGGCTTTCGCAACAGGAAGTAGAGCACGAAGCCAACGCAGTTCGGAATGACCACCGCGAGCGCCGTCCAGGGAATCGGCGGCATACCGCGCCGCATTGCGTCTGTGTAAATATAGCCGGCAAGAAGAAAGTAAGCGCCGGCAAGCGTACCGCCCGCCAGACCGATCAAGCTCCCGAGGCCGCTCGCCCGATGCTCCTCGAAGACCCCGAAAAAGAAAACCACGAAGGCTAAAGCGGCCAGGATTTTGGCCGGACCTGGAATGAGACCGAATCCGCTGCGCCAGCTCATACAGTTTGTCCGTTGCTATCGGAATCCTCTCCCAGAAGCCTTCTTAGAAAAAGCGGCAGCAACGCGAGTAGAAGGGATGGCAGCAACCAGAAGGCCGCGAATACGATCTGCCATACGCGGCTGGGGAGATTCCATTGACTGGCCAGCCCTGCCAAAGCGCGCCACGTCACGGCAGATCCCGTGAACGTAAGGAATATTGCGACCGCTGTGCCGATCCAAAGGCTTTTTGCATGCGCCTCGGCCGATCTCATCCCCTCGGCACGGCTGCGGACTACGTTCTCAACCCAAAGCGCTGCTGCCGGATCGAGTTCAAGTGCGAACCAATCCAGCGCTCGGACGGCACGCGCCGAGAGATCGGCATACCGGCCACATTCGGCGCATTGTCCGACGTGAGCATCGAGCCAGTGCCGGTCCTCCAGCGAAATTCCTTCAACGAGGGACCGATGAAGCAGAAAGCGGGCTTTTTCATGGTTCTCAAGCGGCATCGGCGCCTCCTCCGAGAGAGGCTTGCAGCATCGACAGGCCGCGATGAATCCTCGACGAAACGGTCGAGATGGGAGCGCCTGCGACTTGGGCAATTTCCGCGAGCGACAATTCTTCCTGGAAACGCAGGAGAAGCGCTTCCCTGTAGATTGGCTCTAGCGCACCCAAAGCGGCCGCGATTCGTTTGGCATCTTCGCTTCTTGCGGCCGCGAAGAACGGCGATTCGAAATCCGGCGCCGGAAGGTTCAGGCCCGCTTCGTCCTCTCGGCACATCCGATGCCTTGCCGTCGCCGTTTGTTGCTTTCGCAGGTGATCGATCGCCAGGTTTCGTGCGATGGAGAACAACCACGGCTCGAAACGGAGGCGGCCGTTATATTGCCCCGCGTGTTCCAGTACACGCAACCAGGTTTCCTGAACGAGGTCCTCGGCCTGTTCACGCCTGGATGTCCAGTAGACCAGATATCGGAGGAGCCGATAGTGATACCGCGACACCATTCGGCCAATGAATTCCGAGTCTCTTCGCCGCAGTGCACGCGCGATGCACTGAGACTCGGGTTCCGCCACACGCGAAAAGGCCGTCACCACGGCAACCATACGCTATATACGAGGTCGAGCCTTGGAATTATGCACGGTCACGCATCTTGAGGGCCCAAAGACTTTCCAACGCGCCTTACCAGCTCGGGTGGCTGATTCGTCCTCTCTGGCCGCCTCAAACTTGGCGAGTTGCCCGAACCGGAATCCACCCTCGATTTCTTCTGACCAACCATCAGAAAAGGTTCAGTGCGTTCGCCGGTCCGGGTCTTAGTAGGGATCTCGTTCATCATTCTATGTGATCTCCCCAAATAAGCCACAGCTTGTTGAGACTGAGAGGCGAACCTCGTCCGTGACGGGTTTATGGTGGAGGTTTCGCCTACCGCTCCGGTCCGCGCCATGGAACTGATCACGATCTTAAACCGCTGCCATCGTTTCCGGGGTTTTGTCTACCAGCAGGCCCACTTCAGTGCCGACAAGAAGAGCATCGAAGTGGCCGTACGACCGCGCAAGGGTTCCGTCGCAATCTGCTCGCGGTGCCATTTGCCGGCGCCCGGTTACGATCAACTCGGCGAACGGCGCTTTGAGTTCATTCCCCTATGGGGGTTTCTCGTCTTCCTCCTGTACACCATGCGTCGGGTCAACTGTCGCCGCTGCGGCGTTGTCACTGTCGAAGAAGTTCCCTGGGGCGACGGCAAACGCACACTAACCAATGCCTACATGCTCTTCCTAGCCCGTTGGGCGCGGCGGCTGTCATGGAAAGAGACCGCCGAGGCCTTTCGCACATCCTGGGACAAGGTTTTCGACGCGGTCGAACATATCGTCACCTGGGGCCTGGAACATCGGATGCTCGGCCAGATCGACACTATCGGCGTCGATGAAATCCAATACTCCAAAGGGCACAAGTATCTGACACTGGTTTATCAGGTCGACCTCGGCGTGACCCGTTTGCTTTGGATCGGCAAAGAAAGAACGATCGAATCCTTTCAGGGATTCTTCACCACGATGGGCGAGGAAATCACATCAAAGATCGTCTTCATCTGCTCAGAAATGTGGGGCCGTACTTGAAGGTCATCCGTGAAAAATGTTCCGAGGCCCTGCATATTCTCGACCGGTTCCATATCGTCTTGAAAATGAACAAGGCTCTTGACGAAGTCCGCGCCGGAGAATCGCGCCGCATGGCGAGCGAAGGCCGGACACCGCTCCTGAAAAAGTCGCGCTGGCTCCTGCTCAAGCGGGAAGAGAATCTGAAGGCCGAGCAGCGCTTCCGACTGCGCGATCTCCTCCGCTACAACTTGAAGACCGTCCGGGCCTACCTTCTCAAGGAAGCATTCCAGCAACTCTGGGATTACAGCTCGCCCTCCTGGGCCGGGAAGTTTCTCGACGGGTGGTGCCGTCAAACCATGCGTTCCCGCATCGAGCCCATGAAGAAGATCGCTCGATCTCTTCGCCAGCACCGGGAACTGATCCTCAATTACTTCCGGGCGCAAAAAATGATTTCCAGCGGGGTCGTGGAGGGCTTGAACAACAAGGCCAAAGTCACCCTGAGAAAATCCTATGGCTTTCGTAGCTACGGGGTGCTCGAACTCTCCCTATATCACTCGCTTGGCAAGCTGCCTGAGCCGGAATGCACCCACGATTTCTTCTGAGGAGCCAATAATCGAAAGCAGTGCCTTTCCAGTCACATTTCACCTTTGCGTCCAACGCGAGGTTACGCCGATTACTCACGTGGCGGGTTGTGTTTGCCTCTTGCGAGTTGTCGATAGTCGAGATATATTGTCGATAGTCGTGGCGTCGACAATATATGCCCAAACCGTCGGACTTGTTGCAAGGAACACTCGATCTGCTGATTCTCAAAACCATCGCCCGTAAGCCGCTTCATGGTTGGGGTATAGCGAAGCGCATAGAAACGCTCTCGGGCGACGCTCTGGCAGTCGGCCAAGGGTCGCTGTACCCGGCACTGCACCGGCTAGAAAATCAAGGCTGGATCTGCGCGGACTGGGAAGAGTCGGATCTCGGGAGGCCTGCGAAGGTCTATTCTCTGACTGCGGAGGGTCGGAAACAACTTGAGCGCGAACTCAAAAGTTGGAACCGCCTCTCTTCCGCCGTCCACCTTCTCATCCAAAACGCCTGATGCGAGAAATCTATGCGGATCATTCGGATCATCAAGCGGCGCGTTTATTCATTGCTGCATCGTTCCCGTGCCGACGCGGAACTTCAACGCGAGATTGAGATTCATGTCCAGCAACTCACGAAGGAGGCCATAGCTGCGGGTATGACTGAGTCCGAGGCTCGGGTCATGGCTTTGCGGGGGTTTGGACCGATAGAGCAAACGAAAGAGAAGTGCCGCGAAACTCGCCGTGTGACCTGGATTCAAGATTTCGCCCAGGACTTACGCTACGGCGTTCGTATGCTGCGAGAGTCACCCGGCTTCACCGCCGTCGCGGTACTCACTCTCGCCTTGGGCATCGGTGCCAACACCGCGATTTTTAGCATTGTGGATGCAGTGCTTTTGAAATCATTTCCGTATCCCCATCCGAATCAACTCGTCCTGATGTTCGATGCGCCGCTGAAACAACCGGACGCGCTTTCAGGCATTTCCTACAGAGACTTCACCGAGTGCCGCGGCCATAACCGCGTATTTAGCGAGATGGCGGGAAATGCATTTCACGATCTCACATTGACCGGGGCAGGCGAGCCCTTCATTGTGAACACTGCGGACGTGACGCCGGAGGTATTTCCTGTGCTGAACGCAAAGCCTCTGGCGGGCCGCACCCTGCTACCCGAGGATGGCAAGCAAGGCGCGGCGGCCGTGGCCGTTCTGAGCGAAAATCTCTGGCGCAGCCGCTTCGGTTCCAATCCGGGTCTTATTGGCCAATCCATCGCTCTGGACATGCGTTCATTCACTGTCGTCGGAATCCTGCCGGATAGCTTTCGTTATCCTGACGGAGCTCCCCATCAGGACGTGTGGATTTCTGTCATGCAGGACCCGCTGTTCGGACCTTTGACGTCGCAGCCTGGGGTGCGTTTGCTGGGCGTCATCGGCCGGCTCAAGCGGGGCGTTTCTTTGGCGAAAGCGCAGGCCGAGATGAACACCCTAAGCGCGCGGCTCGCGAAGGAGTTTCCCGCGCAAGATTCAGGATTCACGATCCGGATTAAACCCTATCGGCAGGTGGTGGTCGGGAATGTGAAATCCGCGCTGCTTATTTTGCTGAGCGCGGTTGGCCTGCTCCTATTAATGGCCTGCGCCAATATTGCGAACCTGCTTCTGTCCAAGGCCACTTCTCGCGGGAGAGAAATTGCTGTGCGCATCGCGCTTGGGGCGTCGCGCACCCGCATTGTCCGGCAACTGCTGACCGAGAGCGCTCTGCTCGGGTTTCTCGGCGGAGTTGCCGGTGTGCTCCTTGCGGCATGGGCTGTCTGGAGTCTCCAGCCTTTCTTGCCGTCCGACGTGGTTCAGATCAGTTCGATTCGTGTGGGAGGGCCGGTCCTCGCGTTCGCGCTGTTGTTGTCTCTCGCTGCCGCGCTGGTGTTTGGACTGACACCCGCGCTCCTCGCAACCCCATCCAACTTGCAGACGAACATCAAGGAGGGCGGCGAGCGTACTGGCCAGCGTCGCGGCCAGCATGTACGGAACTTCTTGGCGATCGCGGAAATCTCGCTGGCCATGGTGCTCTTGGTTGCGGGCGGCCTGCTTATCCGCAGCTTTGCGCTGGTCACGTCCGTCTATCCGGGCTTCGATCCGAAGAACGTCACAGAAGCCGAGGTTTCGCTTCCACAATTTCAATACTCGAGCCCGCAGCAATGGACCGCTTTCTCGAACGAATTGCTGGCGCGCCTCCATGCGCAGCCCGGTTTGCAGGATTCCGCTATTGCGGCTCCGCTGCCTATGGACCGCCAAGGCCAAGCCACCTTCGTGTTCAGCATTGTAGGAAATCCTCCGCTGCCTCCCGGCAAATCCACTACCGCCGATTACGCCACGGTGAGTCCCGATTATTTTCGCGTGATGCGAATTCCCCTGCTGCGGGGCCGTTTTTTTTCCGAGCAAGACTCGCCGTCCAATCCCAAAGTAGCGATCATTAGCGAAACCCTAGCACGGCGTTATTTCCCGAATCAGGACCCCATCGGAAGGAAAATGAGATTTGGATTTCCGCCAAACGGTAAGGTCTCGCGGGAAATCGTCGGCACCGTCGGCGATGTGCGGGATGTGGCGCTTAGCCAGAAACCGGGCCCGATGATGTATGTGCCCTTCTCTCAAGCGCCTCTTTATGGAGGGGAGGTCGTTGTAAGAAGTTCGGTGAGCGCATCGAGCGTGGCCGCCGCCGTTCGCCACGCGGTTCACTCCATTGACAAGGACCTCCCCGTCACGGGTGTCGAATCCTTCCCGGACGCGGTCGGCCAATCCATCTCGCAGGAACGATTTCGCACGTTCGTTCTGGGTTCGTTCAGCGCGATTGCTCTGTTGCTCGCCGCGGTCGGAATTTTCGGCGTGATTTCCTACTCGGCGTCGCAGCGCAGGCATGAGATCGGAATTCGCATGGCCCTCGGGGCGCAGCGGCGCGACGTTTTGCGTCTGATTTTGGGACACGGAGCGAAGCTTGCCCTGTTTGGGTTGGGCGTTGGTGTCGTCTTCGCGCTTCTACTCACGCGCCTGATGGCGAGCCTGCTCTATAGCGTCTCCGCGACGGATCCGCTGACTTTTAGCGCGGTCGCCGTCGTTCTGCTTGGCGTTGCGTTAACTGCCTGTTACGTCCCCGCTCGCCGCGCCATGCGAGTCGATCCGATGGTTGCCCTGAGATATCAATAATTCGTCCGTCCGTCAGCGGGCATTGCGGAAGCAAAGTCGGGACCTCATTTCCGTTACGTTCGCTCGCGCCAAGCGTTCCGCCGTTCGAATCGAGAAATTCCGCCGAATCCTCCACTTAGAGAATTAGCAACGCTCGCCCTGGAGCTCCCATGCGTCAAGCATCCATTGCTCACTCGATATGTCTTGGAATCGTGTCGGCTCTACTTATGAGCACCGCAGGCGAAGCTCAGTCGATTTGGGCGCTGCGCACGCTGCCCCTGTACTCTGGACTACCAGATCTCAATTCGGATTCGCCGATTGAACCAGGTCGGCCCACCCGTGTACAAGGGATGAGCATCCTAATTCTTGATGGCCAAGGCGCACTCAACAACATCAAGGGGCGCACCGCGAGGGAGATCATAATCCAGGTCGAAGACAAGAACCACAAGAGAGTGCCAGGCGCGTTCGTTTCCCTCAACGCTCCGAACAGCGGTCCAGGCGGAACATTTGCCGGGAACGCTCATACCTCGACACTCGTGACAGACACTGACGGGCGAGCGGTTGTCCGAGACTTTCGGCCAAATCAAGTTCCCGAAAATTCGACATTCAGGTCACGGCAGCCCTGAACGGAGAAATAGCGAGAGCGGTGATTGCTGAAACCAACGGGTTGGTCGCTGCTGCCGGCCTATCTGTGCCGGCTATCGCGGGGATCGTAGCAGGCGCCGTAGGGGTCGCGACCGGGATCGCGGTTGGCGTGTTTCACGTCGGTCGAGGAGGTGGCCCGCCAACTCTCAGCATCGGAATCGCAAGCGGATTCACTGTCGGGCCGCCGCACTAGATGCGGCCTCACTAGGAGGGGAATGAAAACTCTTGTACTCGTCTTGCTGGCCGCGACGGCAGGCGCTCAGACTCGGCCCATTACGATCGGCAGCGCCGCTACGGAAGTTCAATCTAGGCCTGCATACGAGAAACCCAGTCCGTCGGCCTCAATCGCAACCCCAATCGTCGGCTATATCACGGGATCTGGTCTGAGCGATCTTCGGCCGATCCTGGGAACTGTAACCTCAGCTCATCTTGGCGATCTGCTACCCGTACCAGATGAGACAACTCACCTCTATCTCCCACCGAAGCAGCGCTACGCGCTGATACGGCGAAACTCGGATGAGTCGATCGCCGTTTGGATACTTGACAGATCCGCCGCGAACCCTGACGAGAAACAGGCCATTCGGCTCATTCCTGGTGTACTACAGCGGCCCACTCTCGTCGCATTCAGTCCAACAGGAGAAGCCGCGGTTCTCTATTCTCGCGACTCGAATCGGTTGCAGCTTGTCGCCGGGCTCCCATTTTCTCCTTCCGTTGCCCGGCAGCTTTCGACAGCAGACCTTGGGGATTTATCAAATATCGCGCTGACCGATGATGCCACACTCGTACTGGCCGCGCGAGCCGATGGCAGCTTCATCTTCTCGCTCCATGGCGCGCGCTGGCAGGCGTGGGCCTCCGGATTTACGCCTCACGCGAGGTCTTTCGTTCCGAACACGCACGATCTCGTGATCAGCGACATAACGCAGGGCCTGGTCGTGCTCGTACAGAACCTGAGTGACACGCCTGATGCGTATCGCATCCTTGCTCAAGGGATACAGGCGGATTTCCTTTCAGTTGCTCGACACGGCGAACTGCTATTGGCCGGTTCAACTGGCGGGCAGCTCTGGACAATCGAATCCAGAACCGGCGCAGTAACTTCTATCGCATCCAGGGCGACAGTGAACTCATTATCTGCTCTCAGAGAATCTGATACGTTCCTGCTCTCCTCATCTCCCGCACTCTCTCTACTGAAGCTCACGGAATCCGATAGCGGTCCGGTCGTATCAATTCATTCTGCGGCCGCAAACCAGCCACGGGAAGCACGAATCGACCAATAAAGCGATGTTAGATTGCCACCGTCCATGACGCAAGAAAACAGTCCCTTACGCCTGGTCTTGTTTGCTTCCCTGATAGTGGTTCCTGGCTGGGCGCAGACGGTTAACTTCAGCGAGTACCCGATACCGACCCTACAAAGTTTCCCTCAATCAATCGCCCTGGGACCGGACGCCGCCTTGTGGTTCACAGAAGAAATCGGCAACAACATCGGGCGGGTCACCACGAGTGGCGCAATCACGGAATTTCCTCTACCAAACCCCGAAAGCATTCCGGTCGGAATTGTTGCTGGCCCCGATGGAGCTTTGTGGTTCACCGAAGAGTCGGGAAATAGAATTGGCCGGATCACGACCGCGGGCGTCATTACGGAATTCCCAATTCCGACTGAAGGAGGTTCTCCAGTCGGAATTACGGTTGGGTCCGATGGCGCCTTATGGTTCACGGAGAACTATGGAAACAACATCGGCCGGATTACGACCAGTGGTGTCATTACGGAATTTCCGATACCGACGGTGGCCAGCGCACCCGATGCTATCGCGCCCGGTCCCGATGGGGCGTTGTGGTTCACCGAATACAGCGGGAACAATATCGGGCAGATCACCACGGCTGGGTTGATAACGGAATTCGCGATACCAACACAAGCCAGTAATCCCATCGACATTACTCCAGGGCCGGATGGCGACTTATGGTTCACGGAGAACTATGGAAACAACATCGGCCGGATCACGACCAGTGGAGTCATTACGGAATTTCCGATACCAACGGTGGCCAGCGCACCCGACGGTATCGCGCAGGGGCCCGATGGCGCTCTTTGGTTCACAGAGAACAGCGGAAACAACATCGGCCGGATTACCACGGCCGGCGCTATTACGGAGTTCTCCATACCGACGCAAGCCAGCAATCCCATAGGAATCGTGCTGGGCCCAGACAGTGCCTTGTGGTTCATAGAGTCTACAGCGAATCAGATCGGCCGGTTAGCTCTTCCACCGGTGATCACATGCAGTTCCGAAGGTCAGCCTCAAGTCGGTATGGCTTATACGGTGAATTGCAACGGTACACTTGGCACACCGCCGTATGCGTATTCGATCAGTTCTGGAACTCTGCCGCCGGGCTTGAATCTGAACTCATCAACCGGCTCCATCATCGGTACACCGGCGGCGGCCGGGCCGTTCTCGTTCATTGTCACCGTAACGGATGGCGCATCGCAGACGGCGTTCCAACCGGAGAGGCTGGTTGTCAACCCTCCGCCTCTGACGATCGTCACCGCAACTCTCCCGAACGGAACGGGGAACGTCGCGGGGCCGGCATTTTCGATCCTCGGCATCCCAGCAACGCAGAACCCGGAAACGACCATCACGAATGCGTCTGTGACGCTAAGTCAAGCTGTTGCGACCACGATAAGCGGAACTTTGACGCTCAGCTTTGTGCCGCATGCGGCGGATGTTCCCAATGGTTATATCGATCCGAACTTGCAGTTCGAGAACACCCCGAGCAAGACAATTTACAACTTCACGATTTCAGCAGGGCAAACGAGCGTACCCATTCCTCCCATCAATCCGGGAACCGTCGCCGGCGACATAATAGTGACCCTTACGGTTGGGGGCAGTAAAGTCGCATCATCCACCGTGACGGCGGAGCCTATCGCACCCGTCATCACATCGGTTCAGATCATTAAGGTGCCGGGCGGCTTCGATATCGAGGTAGTAGCGAACTCAACTCCGAGGGACGTTAGCAACGCCGTCTTCGCGTTCACGCCCGTAGCAGGCGTTCGAATTTCGGGAAACAACACCCTGACCGCTTCGATATCTTCCTTGATGAGCCAGTGGTATTCCAGTTCGGAGGGTCAGGCGAACGGAAGCCTATTTAAGCTGACCGTCCCTTTCACGCTAGGCGGCGATTTGAGCGATATCCAATCGGTGACCGTCACCTTATCGAATTCAGTCGGCATCTCGGCCCCTGTTACCGCAACGCAATAAAAGGGAGGGTTACAGCAGCTCTTCCCGCCCGCGCGCTTCCAGCGTCTTGACAAGTTTGCTGACATCTTGCGCCTTCTCGCGGCTGGCGATGAGGAGAGCATCCGGCGTGTCGACCACGATCAGATTGTTTACCCCGACTAGTCCGACCGTTTTGGTCGCTTCCACAAAATTACCCTGACTATCTTCGGTCACCAGGTCGCCACGGCAAGCGTTTCCATGAGCATCCTTGTCGGCGAGATCGTAGACCGCCTCCCAACTGCCGACATCGTTCCATCCAATGTCATCCAGCGCGATTCCAGCAACACGATCGGCCTTTTCCGCAATCGCATAGTCCACGGAAATGTTCTCGCAAAGCGGATACAGTTCGGCCAGTTTCTTGGTAAATGCACGATTGCCAAAATCCGGCAAACCAGCCAGCAGAGTAGCGGTCTTAGGCTGGTGGCGGCGCATCAAATCCAGTATCGTGGCCGCGCGCCAGAAGAACATGCCGGCATTCCAGAAGAAATGACCTCGTTCCACGAAGCGCTTCGCCGTCCGCTGGTCCGGCTTCTCCCGGAAGCTTGCGACGGCCAGGACCTCGCCTTTGCCGGGAATGGTATTTTTCGGGAATTCTATGTAGCCGTACCCAGTCTCCGCCCATCGCGGTTGAATTCCCAGAACGACCACCTCGTTCTCTTCCGCTGCACGAAAAGCAGTCTTAAGAAAACCGCGGAATCGGGCCTCTTTGAGGATCAGGTGATCAGCCGGAAAGACCCCGATAGCTGCATCTGGATCTATCTCGCGGATAATGTGCGCGGCAAGACCGATGCACGGCGCCGTGTTGCGCTGCGCTGGCTCGGCGATGATCTGTGCCTTCGGAATTTCGGGTAACTGGTTTCGAATCTCGCCCTGCAGTAGATGGTTCGTAATAACCCAGAGATTTTCCGGCTCGATTAGCGGGCGAAGCCGGTCCACCGTCTGCTGGATCAGGGTTCTCTCTCCAAAAAAGCGAAGGACCTGCTTTGCGTTCCGCTTCCGGCTGCGAGGCCAGAAACGCGTGCCGCGGCCGCCGGCCATAATCAGGCCGTATCGATGGTTAGCCATAGCTTTTAGGGAAAGAGATTTGAGTTTGGATCCGGCGGTGTCCCGAAGAGCGCTTATGGATTTGCCGAACCGGGATTAAGCGGCATCGGGTGGTCAGCCAGCTTAGAATCGGGGAATCCGCGGATCACGCGAAGCGTTCGATCCCACCGTGTTCGAGTGAAGAAGTGCTGGCCCAGATCTATCACGTGATCAAACCAGGAATGGACCGAAGCCCCCGCAAGATCTTCAGTCGAGGCGCGGTAGGACCAATAGATGAGCAGTGGCTTGCCAATAATGTTGTCGCGCGGAACGAAGCCCCAGTACCGGCTGTCCAGAGAATTGTCGCGGTTATCGCCCATCGCGAAATAGGAGTTGGGTGGAACCACGGCTTCTCCGTTCACGACGTGATGCTCCAGCATGTCTCTCTGAAGCTCCGCCTGGAGTCCCTCGGCAAACGGAGACGGCTCGCCCGGAAAATTATCGCGAGCCGGATCGTACGGAAACTTGTGGTAGACATACGGCTCATTCAGCCGCACTCCATTTCGATAAACGATCCGATCGATCATTTTGATGTGATCGCGGGGTAAGCCGATAACGCGTTTCACAAAGGTTTGTGAAATGTCCGCTGGGTACCTAAACACAATAATGTCGCCGTGTTTCGGATTTTCGTAGGGAAGAATGTACTGACTAAACGGGCCGACGGGCGCGTAGGCAAGTTTGTCCACTAACAAGTGATCGCCGATCAGCAGCGTGTCTTCCATCGATCCAGTCGGAATTACGAAAGCCTGCACCAGGGTGGTGGTGCCGAATAGGAGCAGCAGGATGGTAACGGTCCATTCGGCAATGCTGTTCCGCGGCGGCTCGCGCTTCGTTTCCACGTGCTTGTCTTTTGTTGCGCGATTGAGGGTAGCGGTTTGTTCAGCCATTCAATTTACTGGGACGAGGCCTAAGAGAAAGTTGATCCCGAAACTTTTATTGTAACTGCCGCCGAAATCCCGAAAATTTGGCAGAATAGTGACACTATGACGAGAACGTTCGTACCAGTTTTCATCGCAGTAGCGTTGGGGTGCTTGGCCACCGGATGCGCCAACAGACCCCCGTCAGATCAGTCGCTAACGACGGATATTCAATCCAAGCTGTACGCGGACGCGACAACAAAGCCGGCCGGCATAACCGTGACTGCCAAGGACGGAGTAGTCACGTTGAGCGGTGACGTGCCGAGCTCGGACGTCGAGTTGCAAGCGATGAAGATCGCCAATGGTACCGCCGGGGTCAGGAGCGTCACCGATCAGATGAAAGTAAACGCCGCGGCAGCCACCCCAGCTCCGGAACCGGTGCCCACTCCACCGCCCGCTCAAGCGCCGGCTCCCGCTCCAGGCCAAGAGCCCATGGTGAATCCTGAACCGCGACCTAAACCGGTAAGTATTCCTGCCGGGTCGCGAGTTTCCGTTCGGACGATCGATGCAATCGATTCGTCGGCAGCTACACCTGGCCAGGTGTTTGGAGCCTCGCTTGACGCTCCGCTGGTTGCCGGAGACCGCGTTGTTATTCCGGCTGGCGCGCCCTGCTCGATCGCCCTGGTGCAATCGAAACAGGCCGGGCATATCAAGGGGCAGAGCGAGTTGGAAGTTCGTCTGGCGAGCATCGATTATCACGGCCGCCCTGTGCAGGTCGATAGCACCTCCGTTACGGAGGCGGGAAAGGCCCGAGGCAAGCAGACGGCGGTGCGAACGGGAGTCGGGGCCGCCGCGGGAGCGATCATTGGAGGCTTGGCGGGCGGCGGTAAGGGAGCTGCTATCGGATCTGCGGCCGGCGGTGGGGCAGGCTTCGGCTTTAACGCCTTCACTCATGGACCGAAGGTGAAGATTCCTTCGGAAACGGTGCTTACCTTCCAGCTCCAATCCCCGCTTGTATTAGCAAGGCGCTGAAGCTCTTGTTCAACCAGCATCGCTCGGGAGGGCTCCGGGGCTCCAATCCCCGCTTGTATTAGCAAGGCGCTGAAGCCGCCTCGAAATGAAAAAACGAACCCAATCGGCCGATGCCGGGAAGTTCGTTCGGCAAATTCGGTGCATCACGCTGAAAACAAAGATGCACCGAAAGAATTGGGTTCGTTTGGTAATTTAAGCGGGCTGCGGACTCTCTCCGCCGACGAGGCCAGGAATGGGCGTCGTCGGATGCGGAGCGATGACCGTTCCGCCATCTGGAGGCGTTGTGCTGGGAGTCTTCGGGGCCGTCACGCTCTTCAATGGCCGGCCATTGATCAAATCAATAACTTCGCTGCCGTCCAGTACCTCGCGCTCCAGTAGCGCTTCGGCAACTCTCACCAGAGCCTCCGAACGCTGCTGAATGATACCCTTAGCCGTGTTATAGCCGTCTTCTACTAACCGGCGAACCTGCTGGTCAATCCGGATCGCCGTTTCCTCGCTGTAATCTCGATGTTGAGCAATCTCGCGGCCAAGAAAGATTTGTTCGTCTTTCTTTCCAAAGCTCAAGGGACCAAGCTCGCTCATACCCCATTCGCACACCATTTTGTGAGCCATCTCGGTCGCGCGCTCAATGTCATTGCCCGCGCCCGTGGTCATCTGATCGAGGAAGATCTCTTCCGCGATACGGCCAGCCATCAGGATGGCCAACCGCGCTTCGAGGTATTTCTTGTCATGCGACAACTTGTCATCGAGCGGCAACTGCATGGTTAAGCCGAGTGCCATGCCGCGCGGAATAATCGTGACTTTGTGGAGCGGGTCCGCGTGCTCCAGCAAAGCCGCGACCACCGCGTGTCCGGCTTCGTGGAACGCCGTCATCCGCTTCTCTTTGTCGCTGATAATGAGGCTTTTACGCTCCACTCCCATCAGGACTTTGTCTTTTGCGAGCTCAAAATCGTACTGAGTGACGACTTTCCGGTTCTGCCGGGCGGCGACCAGTGCTGCTTCGTTCACCAGGTTGGCGAGATCGGCGCCGGCGAATCCCGGTGTTCCCCGCGCGATCAGAGATAGATCAACGTCATCGCCCAGAGGAGTTTTCTTGGTGTGGACCTTGAGAATGCTTTCGCGGCCTCGCACGTCGGGCCGGTCAACGACAACACGCCGGTCAAAACGCCCCGGCCGGAGGAGTGCCGGATCCAATACGTCGGGCCGGTTTGTAGCTGCAACCAGGATGACGCCCTCGTTCGATTCAAAGCCGTCCATCTCGACCAGGAGCTGATTCAGTGTTTGTTCACGTTCGTCGTGTCCACCACCCAAGCCGGCGCCCCTGTGCCGTCCGACGGCATCAATTTCGTCGATAAAGATTATGCAAGGCGCGTTCTTCTTACCTTGCTCGAACAGGTCACGCACACGGCTGGCGCCTACGCCGACAAACATCTCCACAAAATCGGAGCCTGAAATCGAAAAGAAGGGAACGTTAGCCTCGCCGGCAATGGCGCGAGCGAGCAGAGTTTTGCCGGTACCGGGAGGGCCGATCAGCAGAACGCCTTTGGGGATGCGGCCGCCAAGTTTCTGAAATTTCTGCGGCTCACGAAGGAACTCGATGATCTCCTGTAATTCCTCTTTCGCCTCCTCAACGCCCGCCACATCCTTAAAGGTGACCTTCTTCTGTTGAGACGAGTGGAGCCGGGCGCGGCTCTTTCCGAAACTAAGCGCCTTATTTCCGCCGCTCTGCATCTGGCGCATCATAAAGATCCACAACCCGAGCAAGATCAGAACGGGCACCGCGTTGAAGAGAATACCGATCCAACTGCTACCGGTGGAATCCTTCCACGTGTACTTCACGTTCTTTTCCTGCATCATTTTGTAGATGTCAGGATAGTTGGGAGGAATGACGGTGTGGAACGGTTTCGAGACCCCGTTGTCCACCATCGTGCCCTGCACGTCCGTACCGGTAATGTTTGCGTCCCGGATCTTACCTTCCTGAACGTACGTCACAAAATCGGAAACCGACAGATTGGTCGGTGTAGGACCCCGTCCGGTCTTCACCGCCATGTACACCAGAACTACCGCG
The DNA here is from genome assembly GCA_963787585.1 of uncultured Acidobacteriaceae bacterium. Classification (GTDB taxonomy): domain Bacteria; phylum Acidobacteriota; class Terriglobia; order Bryobacterales; family Bryobacteraceae; genus Bog-105. The sequence continues at coordinate 171,161 of CAWBDR010000027.1, read as the reverse complement.
CAGATAATGACAACCCAAAAAACCGCGGTTTTTACGTTTGCACTCATGAACTCACCTTCTACCGGCGTGGCTCCTACCGGCTCCGGGCGCACTGCACCCGCTTCAACCCTCGTTTACAAAGACGTTAATCTCACTGCTTTCGATTCAGTGATGCCGTATTCTGACGCGATCATTCTTGCGGACGATAGGTCAGACAAACAACGCCGCCTTGTTCCTTCGAAACTGTGAAATTAACGGCGACGCCGAATTGGCGAGCCCAAACTATCTCGTCTCCGCAGACAACGATCGGCCAATGCCGCCGCATCCAGAGCGGCACACGGTTTTCCTGAAAGAGGGACTTTATTTTCTTTGCTCCCTTATGTCCGATTCGGTGAAGCTGATCGCCCGGCTCCCAATTTCGGACGCAGAACAAACCTTCCGCAGAATTCCGGGCAATCCGATCGCCATCCAGGAAAGCCCGTTCGAGCAATAATTGTTGTTCTTCCTTGAAATTAGCACATATTTGGGTCCCGGGCGGCACCCAATCGACGTAAAGTGATCCAGCACTCGCAGGAAGCGCCAACTCCTCTCCAAATATTAGGTAGAATCGATAGTGACGCGCGTTACTATTCAACGCTCCCGGTTGCGCAATCAGTAATTGATCAAACGAACGGAGCGCGTCTGCACCAGGGACCAGTACCCGGTCATGTCCCTCCACGGATTGGCAGAGACTCAGAACAGCATCTATGTGCTCCATGTTCAGCCCGCGCAAACTCATCCGGGTTACAAAGAGGGCGTGGCGAATCAGTCTCCGCTGCACGGCTAAGTGCAAATCGCGAACGGCTCCGACGGGCAAAATCCACCCGAGATGGATGCGTCTGGCTAACCCTTCAAAGAGCCGCCCAGTTTCACCGAGCCAGTAGTCTTCTTCGGCAAGGGCCAGTTCGGAAATACGGGATAGCACCACCTCCAGGTTTGAATTGTAGTCGCGGGTCAGGGCGGGTAAGAGATCATTGCGCAATTTGTTGCGAGTAAAACGATCGTCCTGGTTCGAGCTGTCTTCGCGCCACGCGATCCGCTCGGATTCGGCCCACGACCGTACTTCGTGGCGACTGCTCGTAAGCAGGGGCCTGATCAAGCGGTGCGGAGTTCGCAAGCGCATCCCGGCTAACCCAGCCAGACCCGATCCTCTCAGAAAGTGGAACAGAACGGTTTCCGCCTGATCGCTGCGGCTGTGGCCGAGCGCAACCTTATCGAGTCCATCTTTCCGATTCAGCAAGGTCAAGAAAAATCCCCGACGAGCATCGCGCGCTTGCTCCTCAATATTGCCTGCTTCGAGGCGGGAGGATTCGACGAATATTTCGAGATTGAGGGAAGCAGCGAGTTGCCGAACAAATTCTTCGTCCTGGTCCGATTCCTCGCCTCTCAGCTCATGATTGACGTGGATCACCGAGAGAGAAATTTCGAAGCGCGCCGCCAGCCGATGGAGGACATGTAGTAGGGCGACCGAATCCGCGCCGCCCGAAACCGCTACTCCCACCCGATCACCGGGTGACAGCATGCTATAACGAGTGAGTATTTCAGCCACTCGCTCGACTAAATCAGCGATCAATACCGCCATTCTAAGTCGTTCGCGGCCTCAATCCTCAATGCAAATCAACAGTCCCCTGACCGAAGAGCAATTGCATCAACTCGCTGCCGGAGTGAAGGTGCTCCTGATGGATGTCGATGGCGTTCTAACGGACGGGCGTCTGTATCTTGTTCCCGATGGGAACGGGCAGATGGTTGAAACAAAAGGATTCGATTCGCAGGATGGAATAGCCCTTCGCTGGTTGACCTGGTTTGAAATCCGTACCGGCGTGATCAGCGGCCGCGAATCGCCGGCAACGGCCGTGCGGGCAAGCCAGGTAGGCATGAGTTGGGTCTTTCAGGGCCATATCGAAAAAATTCCGCTGTTCGAACGCATACTCGTCGAAGCGAACGTACAGCCAACCGAGATCGCATACGTTGGCGACGATCTCACTGATGTCGTGGTCATGCGGCGAGCCGGTCTCTCATTCGCTACAGCCAATGCTCGCCCGGAAGTGAAGCGCTCGGCCATGGCGGTAACGGAGGCTTGTGGAGGATCGGGTGCAGTGCGCGAAGTAATCGAATTGCTGCTCAAAGCGCGCGGTGTCTGGGGCAATCTGCTCAAGAAATATGAGGTGGAATTCTGAGCGAACCCGGGGCAGGAAGAGTAGGCTTGGTTCTCACGACTGCGGCGGGACCCGGCGTGCTTCATCAACTCACGGGCGTGATTGCTCAACATCAAGGTGACATCCGTTCGATTTCGATCATTGAGGATCAGCCCGCTGAGAGCCGTATTTATCTCGAGCTTGATCTACCCGGTTCTACGGACCCTCTGGTGAGTGACCTCGAGCAGCTCGAAGTGGTGCGCTCCGCTGCCCAGGTGCAATCACTCCAGAAGATCTATGGCAAGCGGATCATCATCATGGGAGGGGGAGCGCAAGTCGGACAAGTGGCGGTCGGGGCGATATCAGAGGCCGATCGCCACAATATCCGCGGCGAGCACATTTCCGTAGACACGATTCCCCTCGTAGGAGAACAGACCCTAGCGGACGCCGTCCGTGCGGTGCGTCGCCTCCCGCGCGCTCGTGCGCTCGTGCTTGCGGGTTCACTGATGGGAGGTGAGATTGAGAAAGCCGTTCGCGAAGTTCGCAAAGAAGGATTATTGGTAATCAGCTTGAACATGGCAGGAAGTGTGCCGGACGCTTCCGATTTGGTAGTGACGGATCCGATTCAAGCCGGTGTTATGGCGGTGATGGCTGTTGCCGACACCGCCAAATTCACCATCGAACGATTACGCCGGAGAATCTTCTAATTACTTCCTACTTCACTTCGATCTGGAACTCTTGCACGAGTTGACGATCTTGGCCTGGTTGCGCCGGCGCATACAGACGGATAAAGTAAATACCCTTCTCTTTGAGCCGGGGAACGGATACACGAGCTTCATCGTTGTGATCCACAGCGGTTCCGGACCAGACGGATTGTCCTGTTCCTTTGAGAACTTCTATATTTGCAACGCCATCGGGCAGATCGCCTTTGAGATCGATTGAGAGTGGCCTCCCGCCGGGCACCAGAGCTACATTCGAGTCGCGATGCGCTGACAAGGTTATTGGGGCAGGGATGAATTTCGGCGCTGCTGTTACGGCCAGGATCACGGCGGCCGCCGCACCAGCAAACGACAGATTGGGAATTGTAAACCACTTCCGCCAGAACGACGGAGAGATCGCCGGAGCCTTTTTCGATTGGAGATTGGAGAGGGCGGTCTTTATGACCGCCACTTCTTCAGTAAGAGCTTCGAGCCGGGTAACACACGCCTCGCATGCCATGAAATGCGTTTCGATCGTCTCGAGCTCGGTTTCGGTGGCCGTGTGGAGCAGGTAGCGCTCCAGTGCGTCCTCAGTTGGATGGTCGAGATATGCGTCAGTCATATAATGTGCAAGAGAGTTCCACTCTTCTCGCTATCAGAAAAGTGCTCGTCAGCCAGCCTGCGCTCTCACGAAAACTGAGAAAATTCCGCTAGTCGCCAGTTTTTTCTTGCCGATTTCTCCGAATTTCGCTTTGGCGCGCGATTTGAGCAGCCGGAATTGAGTCTCCGTGAGGGACATCTCCCGGCAGATCTGCTCCTGGCTCTGCTCCTGGAGATAGAACCGGATAAGAATGTCACGATCTCTCTCCGAGAGGGCTTCGAGAGCGCTTTTCATCAACTCCGCTTTTTGTTTGAGAATGGCTTCCTGTTCGGGATTCTGCTTACGGTCGGCGACGGTGATGCCCGTTTCCAGATCCGTTTGCTCGCGTCGCGTGTGAACGGCCTGTTCTATATAAGCGGCGACCTGCCGCCGCACAACAGTGCGCACGAAACCCATCAGCCTTTCGGGTTCCCGCAAATCGCCTTTCCGAATCGCATTCACAACGATCAGGAAGGTATCGTGCACTTTGTCGTCTAGTTCCTGGGGCCCAAGCTGGCGGCAGAGGTAGTAACGAATGCCGCGACTGAACAGTTTATACAACTGTTCCATACCGGCGTTGTCGCCGGCCTTGATCTGGTCAACTAGCAGCGCCCAGTCAACGGAGGGGAAGGCGGGCTTCGCTTTCTCTGTGGCGTCTTGGGACCTATCAGCATCTGCGGCCGGCGCCTGGGGGAGTTTCTGTGGGGTGGCCACCATAGATTCGGAGATTACTCCTTGGAAATGATCGAATACGCTGCCCAGAATTTAGGCGAACTGCGATAACCGCTCTGTCGCTGCATGTCCAATTGGGCTAATTGGAGTGCCTTAGCGGCTTTTTCGGCAATGGTTCCGCTTTTGATTCCACTCAAGTGACTGTAGAAGGCAGAAAAGAACTGACCGGAATCATCGGGAGTCGGCCACGCCGTGACAACTACCGCGGCGGCGCCGGCCAGCAACCAAGCCCGACTTAGGCCAATCACACCAGCACCCGGAAGAATTTTGCCCTGTTCGGAGAAGCAGCCACTGAGAACGACAAGGCTGCCTGGGACCCCATACCGGGCAACGACTTCCCGGGTCAGCAACTCGGGGACATCATTCTGATCGAGACTCAGCGCCAAAGCAGCATCTTCCGGCTGTTTCTCCGGACTAACGACATGGACGGCAAAGTGCACCACCGCGGGATGGCTGAGCAATGCTTTCCGAAGAGTGGCGCCGTTTGCCTGGTCGCCGAGGAGAATCTCGGAATCGGGCATTCCACTCAATCGCGCTGAGGATCGTATTTCCCGCTCGCTTCCCGGCAGTCTCGCAAGCGCCACGGAGGCTCGCTCTTCGGTCCGAATCGGACGAATACTGGCTGGCCGCCGAGAATCCGCCAAATTGTAGATCGGATCGCCAATTCCGAGAAATTCAGGTTTTGGCTCCTTGCCTTTGGAGGAAAGCAGCAGCAGTTCACTGGGCAGCAGGCGAACGGCGTGTGATTGGATGAGCGGCATCGCGGAGTCGCCGGGATCGGGAAGAGCGGAGAAGGGAAAGGCTTCGAGCAATTGTCCCTCGGCTGCGATTAGCCATTCCTTCCGGTTGCGAATCGAAGGCGGGAGCTGTCCGAACAAGGTGCGGCTGAGGTCCCAGCCGGCGGCTGAAGCATCGCGCCCCGCCTGCACGGCCTGTCTAAACCCGGTGACTCTGCTGGCTATATTTTTCGCGCCAGCCAATTCGTACAACTGCACTTTATCCTCGGTAACCGCCCAAACAAACGAGGCACTAGGGCCTAGACAGAAGCTAAGCAGCGCGTCGTCGCTATCCATTCTTGCCTGAATATCTCTAAGTGAATTCTTATGCGGATTCCTCTCGCTATGCTGGGGAGTATTTTGCAGGTTGAGGTGGGCTTTGTTCTCGATCTCGTTCAGTTCTGTGCGAATGTCCCGAAGTTGGTCGGCGGTCGTTTTGCCGGATTGCCCAAGCGTCACTTGAGCCTGAGCACTCTGCAGTCGAGAAAGGAGCTCAAAATAGCTCGCTGGCAACTGGAAGCCGCGGCTCAGGTCGGAGGTGATTTGCTCGCGCAGGCTGGCTCCCCGGTTCTCCGCGAGGGCCTCCAAGCCTTCCTCAGCGAGGGCGGGGTTGCGGGACTCCAAAGAGAGCTTCGCGGCTAATAGCGCGAAATCGACGTAGACTGCCTGTAACGTTACTACGGTCCGTGTGTTGGTAGCGTCTCCGGGAAGCGCTCCCTTTCGCCACTCATTTGCCGATTCAACCGCCTTGCGGAACTGGGACAGAGCCTCTGTCCTACGATTGAGGCCCAGGAGAATTCCGCCCCGGATATGGAGTGGATAGTACTGCGGATTGGTTTTGAAAGAAATGCCAGCAGTGGAGAATGCTTCATCCACCAGCTCTAAGGCCAAATCAAATTGTTTTCTGTGAAAGGCAAGCTCGGCGAGATGTTCCTTAACGAAAGGGATCATTTCCTGGTCACCCGCGGATATCGCGAGCGAAAGAGCCGTTCGGAGGGATTGCTCGGCTGCCTGCGTGTCCCCGGCGAGCAATAGGGATGTTCCAAGCTCGTCTCGAATAGTGGCTTCGAGGCCGACCTGGTGAGCCTCCTGCGCAGCGGCAATCGCTTCGTTGTACAGAACCATGGCCCCCGCAAGGTCGAAGGCGCCGCTCCGGCCATTGCCGATGGCACGATCCGCTTCGATATCAGCTTGGTTCAGTAATGCCACCGCCAGGCGATCGTGGGCCGCCGTTCGTTTTAAACAGGCCACTGCCTCGATGGCTTCTTTTTCGGCAGACTGCCAATCTCCAAGCTGAGAGTAGATCGCGCTGAGGTTGTGCGCCGCCTCCCCCTGAAAACCCAGATTGTGGGCGCGTATTGCGAAATTTTTCGCTTCGGTGGCGGACCGCATTGCGGCTGCGTATTGGAAAAGCCGGAACCGGGACCCGCTCGCGGCAACCAGAGCTTCCGAGTGACGTGTGTCGTCGCCAGAGGCGGCCGCGAAATCTGCCGCTCGTTCAAAGAACTGGACCGCCTGTGAAAACTGGCCCCGCTCGCGGGCTGCCCGACCCTGCGACATTTCCGAAGCGTACGGGGTACTGGTGGAGCGGTCGGCTGCGCGCAAACTGACGTGCATCAGCGCGCACAAGAACACCAGAGCTGGAGGCAGCCACAAGGCAAGTGTCCACCTCGCTCGTCTAAAAGGTGGCAGAGTATATGCGGCGAACTCGCCTGTCAGTACTCTACCACCGTAGGGAGAGATCACCAACAAATAGTTCTGGTTAATCCCGAAAGAGTGCTAGAAGCCGAACAGAATTCCGAAAATCGCACAGAAGCTATCAAAAACGATGACGTGACGCATGCGAGTTTTTTCTCCGCACACGAATTTACCGTCTGGTTCTGGCAGTTCGAGGAGCGTTGTTTCAGTTAACCTACTGAATTTAAGTAAGATAATTTTTTAAAAAATTGTGACTGGCGAAAACGGACCTCAGAGAATAGGTTCGGCTGGCGCGAAGGTGCGCAACAGCAAGCACGTGATATCGTCGTGCTGGCGCGCCCGCCCCACAAACGCGTCTACAGAGGCCATAAGCCACCCGAGCGCCTGCGAAGCAGTTCGTCCGACGAGGCCATGAACGATTCCGAGCATCCGAGCTTCGCCGTATTCTTCCTCTCGATCATTCTCTGCTTCGACCACTCCATCCGTAAAGATAAGCAAGAAATCGCCGGGGGTCAGGATTGTGTTGCAGCATTCGTATCGAGCGGCCGCACTGATACCGAGCGGCAAGCCTCCCTTTTCCAGGCGCTCGATAGTTCCGGAAGCCCGTTTCAGCACGGGCCAGTTGTGCCCGGCGTTGACGAAGGTCAGGCACTGAGTGGAGAGATCCAATTCCGCGAGGAAGGCGGTAATAAAGCGCCGGCCCCCCGCGTTCTGAGCGCAGACGTATTGGTTCAGCCGATTCACCAGCTCGGGCAGAGAGAGCGGCAGCGTGGCCAAAGTACGCAGACTCGCCTGGAGCGTGGCCATCAGGAGCGCTGCCGGAACGCTCTTACCAGCGACATCGCCGACTACAATCAGCAGACGATTGTCTTGCGTCATGGGTACATCTCGCTCCGGCTGCGGCACGATGCAACGCAGAAAAGCGTCATAGTAGTCGCCCGCGACGGTGTTGGCTGGACGAGTTGCAAACGCGATGTCGATGCCGGGAATGGACGGAGGCGCAGAGGGCATGAGCCAGCCTTGGATCTCACGTGCAATCTGGAGATCTCGTTTCATGGTGACGCGGTCGGCGAGTTCGAGAGCGAGCAGGATAACGAGCGCAATGCCGCCGAATAAGGCGAAGTTGGGCATGGAAAATTCAGAGTCGCCGTACCGGAGATCAAAACCGGGGAAGACCAAGAGGATCAGGGCGATGAGTAGAAGTATCCGGCGGCCGGGGGAGAGCTTCATCATCATCGCCCAGAACAGCCCTTTAGCGACGCGACGAGATCGCTTGCCGCGCGATTCCCCTTCGGCGCGTGTCCAATGGACCTCTTGTGAATACAGCTCGTAGCTAGCGCGGGCTTCGCTGCGAAACTGCGCCCAAAGCTCCTGGACCTGGATGCCCTCGCTTACGCGTTCCCAAAAAGTTCGCAGGGCACGAAACATGTTTTAGGCTCAAGTATACGAGGGGTGTTTCGGACATGAGAGAGCGTGATCTGTCGTTCGTCTTCATTGCTGTTTCGTTGGCTGCTGTATTGGCCGTGGTTGCGGCGGCTCGGCCCGAGCCACAGGCAGAGGCGGACGATGGTCCTCGTTTCGAAGCGGGCAACCAGATGCTCCGGCCGGATAATTACCGTGAATGGATCTGGCTCAGTTCCGGTTTGGGGATGTCTTACTCGCGCGGTTCGGCACATGCTGATCCTGATTTCGATAACGTGTTCGTGAATCCGAGTTCATACAGGTCCTTTCTTGCAACCGGCAAGTGGCCGGACAAGACGGTTTTCGCTCTCGAGGTTCGGCGATCCGTCAGCAAAGGATCAATCAATCAAAACGGTCACTATCAGGGCGGGTTCACCGCGCTTGAAGTTCATGTCAAAGATGAGCGGCATTTCCCAGGAAGGTGGGCGTTCTATGGCTTTAACGGCCCGGAAAAGACCACAACCATGATCCCAACCAGCGCAGATTGCTACTCGTGCCACCAGAAGCACGGAGCGGTGGATACGGTCTTCGTGCAGTTTTATCCTACGTTATTCGATATCGCGAAGCGGAAAGGGACGATACGAACGCAGTATTGAACCATGTCGATCGCGGAACTCTGGCCCGATGTTCGCCGTGTCATCGCGCTTGCGATTCCGGTCGCGTTAGCCGAGCTGGGGTGGATGGCTATGACCGTGGTGGACACGATCATGATCGGACCGTTAGGGCCGGTGGCGATCGGCGCTATCGGGATCGGCAACAGCGCTTTCTACTCGTTCGCGATTTTTGGAATGGGCCTGCTGCTCGGCTTGGATACGCTCGTTTCGCAGGCCTTCGGCGCGGGTGATCGCGGGGATTGTCACCATTCACTTTCACAAGGCCTGCATTTAGCGGTCTTCTTCACGATTCCGCTAATGCTTCTGTTCGCGTTCATGCCACCGGTTTTTTACGCGCTTGGGATCAACCGAGAAGTGAGTACGATGGCGGGTTCGTTTCTGATTACCCTGAGCTTCAGCACGCTACCGCTGCTGTTATACGGCGCGCTGCGCCGTTACCTGCAAGGCATAGGTCACGTGCGGCCGGTCATGTTCACGCTGATCAGCGCGAATTTGATCAACTGGTTCTTTAATTGGCTACTCATACTGGGCCACTGGGGATTTCCGGCTCTGGGGGTAGTGGGGTCGGCGCTTTCTACCTGTTTGGCGCGCGTGTACATGGCGCTCCTCCTGGTTGGTTTTATTTGGTGGTTCGAGCGGAAAACAACGCCCGGCTTCCGAGCGATTTTTCGGGGTCCGGACTGGGCCCGGATTCGCCGACTCATCCGGATCGGATTTCCGGCCGCGACGCAAATCCTGTTGGAAATCGGCGCCTTCGGAGCGGCCGCGGTCCTAGCTGGACGGCTAAACCCGATTTCGCTGGCATCGCACCAAATCGCGCTAAACTGCGCGGCGGTGACTTTTATGGTTCCGCTTGGGGTCTCATCTGCTGCGGCAATAGCGGTTGGACAGGCGATCGGGCGCGGCGAAGCTGCCGTTGCCAGACGCAGCGGGTTCATCGCAATCGGACTCGCCTGCACTTTTATGGCGTGCGCCGCCCTCGCATTCCTCTTCATTCCGGGACCGATTCTGCGTCTTTACACAAGCAATGCAGGAATATTGCGGATCGGCACTGGGCTGCTTGCCATCGCGGCACTTTTTCAACTGTTCGACGGTATTCAGACCGTTGCTACGGGCGCACTTCGCGGATTAGGCAACACGCGTACCGCCATGCTGGTGAATCTCGGGGGCTATTGGCTTTTGGGGTTACCGATCGGGTATGTGCTTTGTTTTCGCGGCAAATTCGGAATCTATGGCCTGTGGTGGGGTCTAACGCTTGCCTTAATCGCCATTGCGCTCATCTTGCTTTACAGTTGGCAACGGCAATCGCGCCGCACCGTCTCCTTTCCTGGGGCGCCCGAGCGGATGGTACCTGAATCGTGCTAAGGTCGGGTTCAAGGGGTAGATATGCGAATCACCAGGCGGCTCGCGGTTGTGAGCGCGATCGGCGTCAGTCTGCTGGCGCAGGCTCCGCCTTCAAGCACGCTCAAGGTTGGCGACAAGGCGCCGGACTTCACACTTCCCTCTACCGACGGCAGCACGGTTCACATCGCTGACTATATTGGCAAGAGCACCGTCGTGCTGGCCTTCTTCCCAGCCGCGTTCACAGGTGGTTGAACCGCGGAGATGAAAGCATACCAGGCTGGTATGCAAAAGTTTCAAGAGACGGGAGCGAAGGTCTTCGCAATCAGCACCGATAACCAACCATCGCAGAAAGCGTTTGCCGAACAGCTCGGCCTCTCGTTTCCCTTACTGAGCGATTTTGTCGATCGGAAAGTATCGCAGGAATATGGCGTGTACATCCCGAAATATGCAATTGCCGGACGAGTCACATTTGTGATCGATAGCGACGGCAAAATCGACACGATCGAGTCGGGTGGCGACGCGATTAAGATGTTGCACACACCGGATGCCTGTAGCCGCCTGGCTCACAAAAAAGCGAGCGGAGGATAGTTTTCGGCGACCATAATAGGAGAGCCTCGAAAATCCTCCGGTTTAGAGCAGCTGGAAAGAGTTACTCTGATGTCTAGGATGTTCTTAGGGTCTGAGTCGGAAGTCCACCAGAGGACGGTTCCACATCCTCAAAAGTTACGCGTCCTCATAGCGGAGGACCATCAGCTTGTAGTCGAGGGACTCAGAAAGATTATCGAGTCCGAATGTCAGATAGTAGGCACGACCGGGAATGGCCGCGATTTGCTCCTCCTGGTGGACGAGCTCAACCCCGATCTCTTGCTCATTGATATTGCGCTGCCGCTCCTGAACGGTATAGAAGCCGCGCGGCAGCTTCATCGGAAGCATCCGAGATTGAAAATCATCTTTGTCACGATGCAGCTTGGCCGGGACTACGTCCGTGCGGCCTTCGAAGCGGGAGCATCGGGCTACGTGCTGAAACAAGCTGCGGCTACGGACTTGGTGAACGCCCTCAGGGAGGTGAAGGAGGGCCGCTACTTTTTGTCGTCCCTAATATCCGAAAAATACCTGCCCCAAGCGCCTTCGCCGAGTCAGAATCCGTCGAAGCTGTTCGGATCGCTCACGCCGCGCCAGCGAGAGGTCCTGCAACTAGTAGCCGAAGGGAAATCGGCTAAAGAGATCGGTAGCCTGCTGTTCATCTCTGTCAAGACGGTCGAATTTCACAAAAAGCATCTGATGGAAGAACTCGATGTCAGGAGCACAGCCGAGCTGATCCGTTACGCAGTCGAGCACGGCTGGGTATCTTCCTAGAGCCGTTTCCGCCGCAGTTTGCTCATTCACGACTGCATGACCGCGAGCGTACAGCGTGACACGTTCCTTGTTAGCTATGTTCTTGATAAGTGTTGATTCTTGCATCGGCATCGCCGCGGCGACACGAGCTACTGCTAGCGGCCGGCATTCCCCACGTTATCCGTCCGGCGGCAATTCCGGAAGAGCGCCGACCGGGTGAATCCCCGGCCAGCTTCGTCAGTCGGTTAGCGGAGGAGAAGGCACGGTCGATCCCGCGAGAGTCCGGCGACGTTGCCTTAGGTGCGGATACGGTCGTCTGCCTGGAAGAAACAGTTTTCGGCAAACCATCAGACCGTGAAGACGCCTCGCGGATGTTGCGGGCGCTATCCGGCCGAACGCACTGCGTTTACACTGGTATATGTCTTCTCTCTGACCGGCGCTTGATTGTCGATTCGGCTCGTACTCATGTTACCTTCGCGCCCCTGTCGGATAAGGAGATACGGGATTACACTCAAAGTGGGGAGCCGCTTGACAAAGCGGGAGCATACGCCATTCAGGGATTGGCGTCTAAGTTTGTGGTGAGTGTCGAAGGCTGCTATCAGAATGTAGTCGGTCTTCCGGTTTCCCTCGTCTACCATCATTTGAAGTCCTTATGAGGCAGTTTGCCCTGGCAGCGTCGGCGTTGGTGTGCAGCGTGGCTGCTTCAAGTGCTCAGGTTCAACCCGGAGATTGGAGATCGCAAGGAGTGATCTACCTGGACAACTCACTGAATGCGCGTCTGCACCCGGTACCGATTCAGGCAGTGCATATGGGTGACGGGTTTTGGAGAGTCCGCCGCAACGTCACCACGGAGCGCAGCCTGCCGACGCTTCTGCAATTGCTTGAAGAGCACGGGGTAGTAGATAATTTCCGGCGTCTGTCGGGCCAGCCTGAACTTTCGCGCAAGGGCCCACTGTATACCGATTCCGATCTGTACAAATGGATCGAGGCAGCCTCGTGGGCGCTTGCAGGAAACGACATTTCAGATGCGGATAAACAGACGCTGCGGGGCGATATCGATTCGCTGATCTCACACATTGTTGCTGCGCAAGAGCCGAACGGATATCTGAACACCTACTTCGTGGGCGACAAGGCTCATCTGCGCTTCACTGACCTACCGCACTCTCACGAAGATTATTGTCTGGGCCACCTGATCCAGGCAGGAATTGCCTTTTACCGGGCGACGGGCAGCCGCAGACTTCTCGATGCGGGAATACGGTTCGCCGATTACATCGTGGATAACTTCGGCCCGAATAAGCGCCCATTCATCACCGGTCACCCCGAGCTGGAGATGGCAATGGTCGAGTTGTATCGTACGACCGGCGAAACCAAGTACCTGGAGTTTGTACATTACTTGTTTAGCGGGGTGGAAAAGGATCGACTCAAATTGAAAGATGCCGAAATCCGCTATATGTTCAGCGGCCGGCCTTTCACATCGCGTACGGAGTTCGAAGGTCATGCCGTGCGCGCGCTCTATGCTGCATCGGGCGCAACCGACTACTTCACCGAACGCGGCGATCCCGCGTATAAGAGAACACTGGATCTGTTGTGGACAGATCTTACTACCCGGAAGATGTACATCACCGGAGGTATCGGGTCGCGAGCTACGGGAGAGAGTTTCGGGGATCCTTACGAATTGCCAGCCGAGCAGGCGTACGCGGAGACCTGCGCCGCAGTCGCAAATGTCATGTGGAATTTCCGGATGCTGAACCTCACCGGAGAAGCGCGCTACGGCGATGTCCTTGAGCGGACGCTCTACAACGGAGCCAACTCGGGCATGTCTCTCTCGGGAACCTTATACTGCTACCGGAACCCACTCGCCTCTTCCGGCGATAAGCTGCGTAACCCGTGGTATGACACGACGTGTTGCCCTCCCAATATTCAGCGCTTGTTTGCAGCCCTGCCGGGTTACTTCTATTCGACGAGCCGCGGCGGAGTCTACGTCAATCTCTATCACAGTTCTGAACTGGACTGGCACCTGGAAAGCGGCCCGCGCCTGAAGGTGCTCCAAACGACGTCTTATCCATGGAGCGGTGAGATCAAGTTTACTGTCACGCCGGAACATGCGGCAGAGTTTGCACTGTATCTTCGGTGGCCCCAATGGGCTCCCGCCGCAGACGTTGAGGTAAACGGACAGCCGATATCTCTGACGAGTGCTCGCAGGGGTTCGTATATCGAGATTTCTCGAACCTGGAACCCGGGTGATAGCGTAACGCTCAACTTACAAATGCAATCGACCCCAATGGTGGCGAATCCGCTGGTAGCGGACGTGTATGGCCGAATAGCCCTACAGCGCGGCCCTCTTGTGTATGCTCTCGAACAGATTGACCAGAACGGCATCGCTTTGAGTGATATTTTCTGGCGGGTTAGCACCCCTATTACAGCCGAGGTGCGGAAAGATCTTCTGGGCGGGGTAACCGTCCTAAAGGTTTCCGGGCAGGCTGCCGAAAAACCTGTTGGGGAGGAGCCCCTATACCAGCCATTGTCAACGGCGCTCTTGTTGCCCAAGCGCCCCGTGTCGCTAACGTTCATTCCTTATTACGCTATTGGCAACAGGGAACCTACTCCGATGGAGGTCTGGGTGCCCATCTCGCGCTCGGAGGGTGGGTCCACGAACGCTTTTGCGTCCGTTCCCGACCGGCACGCGGATCCCAGGTAAGGTTAGTATTGTGGCGACCACGAGTAAAATCATGAATTTGCAAGGTAATTTTTAACCCATGATCTGCAATTTCTTAATTCGTCCAGGTTCGGGTGGGCGCAACCCGCTAGCTGTTTTGGGCGTGATGACCGTTTTCCCCTTTTTGGGAATAGGTCAAACGGGTCCAGTTGGGCCAACTCCGGTGCCGCAGATGCCCGAAACGAAGCCAGCGCAGCAAGCACCAGCAACGGTGAATACACCCGGTACACCAGGGGAAAACAAAGCAGCTCCGGGTCCGGCTGGGAACGCTGGAGCCCCAGTCGACTCTAATTCGTACAAAGTCGGTCCGGCTGATGTCCTGAATGTCAGAGTGTGGGATGAGGAGAAATTTACGGGTCCCGTGACTGTTCAACAGGATGGGAAAATCACGTTACCGCTGGTAGGTCAACTGCAAGCTGGTGGACTGACCCCTGTAGAGATACAGGACATTATCGCCAAATCACTTACCAAGTATGTCGTGAAACCGCTCGTCACGGTCAGCGTGCAGGAGGTCGGGAGCAAGCGTTATTACATGGACGGCCAGGTGAACCGTGCCGGCGAATATGCGCTCGTCGTACCCACTACCATTCTCGAGGCCATCAGTAAGGCAGGTGGCGTACAGGAATTCGCGAATACGAAGAAAATCTACGTTTTACGCGGTGACAAGAGAATTCGGTTCAACCTCAAGGACGTGTTACGCGGCAAAAATATGGCCCAGAACATCCATTTGGAACCCGGCGATCACGTGGTGGTTCCCTGAGATAAATTGAGGCTCGAGTTTCATGCTTGATCGATTATCTATACCGCGCCGTCCGCTAGATTTTGGGGACTATGTCGACATTCTTCGGCGAAATCTTGGCTGGCTGATCGCTCCGGCGTTTATCGGGCTAATCATCTCGACGATAGTCGCCTTCGTGCTGGAAGACACGTTCCAGTCAGTCGCGCTGATTCAAATTGTTCCCGCACAGATTTCACCGGAGTTGATTCAGAACGTGAGCGCCCAGGACGCCACCGACCGGATCAACGGAATGGCACAATCCATTCTGAGCCGCAACACGCTGACAACGATCATCAACACTTACGGGCTTTATAAGAGCGAATTGAAAACGGAGCCGCCGCAGGATGTGATCGAAAAGATGAAGAAGGCTATCGAGATCAAACCGCTCGCGGGGGTGGCGGGCGTGGCCAATAGTTCGGGAAAAAACAACCTTCCGGCTATGCAGATTGGGTTCTCGTATCGCGATAAGTACGTTGCGCAGAAAGTTTGCCAGGACCTGATCTCACGCTTCATGGATGCCAACACGGAAGAAAGCCTGGGTACCTTGGAAGCCGCCAACGGTTTTCTGAGTGATCAGGTGGAACAGGCTAAACGGCACTGGGATGAAATCGAGCAGAAGCTTGCCGAGTATAAGAGCAAGAACGCCGGACGCCTTCCGGAAGAAATGCAAACCAATCTTTCTCAAATGAATGTGCTGGACACCCAAGCGGCTACTTTGTCGGAAGCAGCAACTCGCAATACTGAGCAACGCATGATGCTCGAGACCGAGCTTCGTATCGCGCACGACCGGCTGGCCGCTCTCAAACCTAACTCAATCGCAGCACAGAATCAGAAGGTTGCCGATCTCGACAAAGAGATCGACAGGTTGCAGGACGCAATTGCCTCGATGAAGGACAGATATACGGAGGATTACCCCGATCTGCAGGCCGCCCGCGACCGTCTGGCTTCATTAAAGAAGCAGCGAGAGGCGGCGGCGAAAGAAAAACCGGCGAGCGATGACACCTCAGTGGCGGACAACCCAACGCTCGGCAAAGAGCGGCTGGCAGCGCAAGCAGCCATCGACCAGATTCAAACTCAAATGAAGGCTAATGCTCTCGAAGGCACACAGATCAAGCAAAGAATGAGCGCCGTGAACAGTGCACTCAGCGCCTATCAAAGCCGGATTTCCGGCGAGCCGCAGGACCTAAGGCAGTACGCGGATCTGATGCAGGCTCGTGAGATCGCAAAGAAAGAATATGACGACTTTGAAGGCAAACGCGAGAAGTCCGCTGCCGCGCTGGATCTTGGGCGGCGAAAGCAGGGGGAGACTCTAGAGCTTCTGGATGCAGCGTCGCTACCGCCTGGGCCTACTGCACCCAAGCGAGCCATTATCATTCCGATCGGCGCAGTCTTGGGGGGCTTTATCGGCCTGATGCTGGTGGCTTTCCGCGAGGTGAAAGATACGTCGCTGAAAAATTTGAAAGACGCTCGTCTGTATACTCAACTTCCCATTCTTGGCAGTGTTCCGTTGCTCGAGAATGACGTGGTCGTGCAGCGTCGTAAGCAGGTGATGTGGGTAAGTTGGGCCACAGGAACTGTTCTCGGCCTCGCGGTCATGGGAGCAACGATCGCGCATTACTACATCAATAGGGCATAAAAAAAAATGAGCCGTGTTCACGACGCGCTGCGTAAAGCTGCGCAAGAAAATCCGCAAGGCGCAAAGCCTTCGCCGGCGCCGCCAACACGTACGAGCGCGGTCTCTGGGCAAGGCGAGCCGTCCGCCGCCCCGGTGGCTGGGCCAGTCGAGCCTCCGGCACCGAGCGGATCGAGCGCTGCTGCTGTTACCGTTACGGCTCCGCCCGTCATGATGGTGGATCCTGAAGACCTCTACCGTCTCGATGAAATCATAAGGTCTGCGCGGCAGGCCCCTTACGATCCGCTGGGCAGCGCGCTTCTAGTGAACCCTGCGAAACCCCGCGAAGCGCCAGCCGAAGAGTTCCGCAGTCTGCGCACGCGCTTGAATCATTTACAAACGATGCGGCCTCTTCACACGTTGGTTGTGACGAGCGGCTCGCCGGCTGAAGGCAAATCGTTCACCGCTTGCAATCTGGCGATTGCGCAATCGCAGCTTGCAGACAAACGCATTCTTCTGGCCGATTTCGATTTCCGCCGTCCCAGTGTCGACAAGACATTCCGGGTTCCTTCATCGCCCGGTATCACCGATTACCTGCAAGGGAAAGCGCGACTAGCGGATCTTTTTACGAAGATCACTGATACGAACCTCTACGTCATCACGGCGGGACAACCGGTTGCGAATCCACTCGAACTGCTGAACCTGAAAGAAAGCAGCGCGCTCATCCATGCGTTGGGCGATCATTTCGATTGGGTGATACTGGATAGCCCGCCGCTGTTGTTCGCAGCAGATGCTAATCTGCTGGCCACGATGTGTGATGGCACCATTCTGGTTGTCCGGATTGGACACACTACTTTCGATTCGGTTACGCGCGCCATGCAATCCTTATGCGAGAACAACATCCTCGGCGTGGTCGTAAACGGTGCTCGACGCGGCGAACTCTATAGCAAGTACGCTTATTATCACGATTATTACTACGATGCAGAAAACGGCTCCTCGGAATCCGACACGGTCGAGCAAGAACCAATTTCTGTCGAATCCGCTGAGTAGCCATCACTGGCTGGCATCCAGACCGCCTATTTGCGCATCCTAGATAGCAGTGAGAGCCGGTTCGCGGCGATCACTGAGGCATTCCTTGAGCACTACCGCCAGTCCCATTGATTTCGACAAGAACGCTGATACACTGCCCTCAGTACACGAACTCATTCGTAGCCGCTGGAGTCCCCGCTCGTTTTCGGATCGTCCCGTTTCAGATCAAGACCTCAGAACTGTTCTCGAAGCGGCGCGCTGGGCAGCATCCTCATACAATGAACAGCCCTGGAGATTTCTCATCGCGAGGAAGTCGGATGGGGAGGCGTACCGGAAAATGCTCGGCTTGCTCGTGCCGGCTAATCAGGAGTGGGCGAGAACGGCACCGGTTCTGATCATCATGGCTGCCAAAAGGAGTTTTTCGCATAATGGCGTACCTAACGCATACGCGCTCCACGACACCGGCGCGGCTTTGGCGAATCTGTTTCTGCAGGCAAACGCGCTTGGGTTGAGTGCGCATGGGATGGCGGGCTTTGACCGGGAGCGAGCGCGTGAGGTTCTGGGTATTCCCGCAGATTACGATTTGGGTGCTGCCGTCGCCCTCGGATATCGAGATTCGCCCGACAAACTCACGAACGAACAGCATCGAAAGGCCGAAATAGCTCGCCGCCAACGGAAGCCGCTGAACGAGATCGCGTTTGGGCCATTCTGGAATCAACCGCTTTCATTCTGAGCCGGAGATTCCAGGCGAGCCAAGGTCACGATAGTTGCACCCCACCCGCCCGCCTCCGCCGGCGCATCGCTAAAGCTCACAACGTAGGGAGTCCGGCTCAGAGCCGATCGCACCATTTCCCTCTGTACGCCGATTCCGCGTCCGTGAATGATGCGGAGTGCGGTAAATCCGCGCCGATGCGCTTCTTCCAAATAGGCCTCGATCGCCGCTTTCGCGTCCCGAGGCGCTATGGTGTGCAGATCGAAGATGTCAGTGATCGGGATCTCGATCGGGTCCTCGTCCTGCATCTGGAGAGTGACTAGTACGGAATGCGGGGCGGCAAGCCTCGCTGCTGCGGCTGCCGCTGAGTGTTACCTCCTTCGCTCAGCACGGCGCGGGGTGGAGTGTTCGAGAAATCAAGATCCGCAGCTCCGAACGTGATGGGACGGTCAAGCACCATCTCAACCGTGGATCCCTTGCTGAGAGTGGCATCCGGGCCGCGAGTGAGCAGAACACCGAGCAGACCGGCCGCTGCGCCCGCACCAACTCCGATTCCGGCGCCTCTTTCCACGTTCCCTGCCGCTGCGCCAATGCCCGAACCGATTACGGTCCCCGTGCTTGCCGTCTGCGCCACCGTTCCCGCATCGCCTGCTTTGTTCCCGGGCCCTTTGACGGTGTTGCGTTCGCGATTGAGGGTTTCGTTATCGCGCGGATCAACGGCGCCCAGATCCGATCGGAAATCACGGCTCACGCCGTTCGGCAACGTGAGGGAATCGAAGCGCACCTGCAATTCGCCGCGGCCTTTCACGTGTCCTGGCCGCTTCACCTCGGTGATAGTGCCAGTGACCCAGCTTCCCTGCGGAATCACAATGCGTCCATTCGAAAGCACAGGGAATGCTGTTTCTAAATAGATCCGATCGCCGACAACAGCTTGTCTCGTGCTCACGCTGTTAATCATGCTCAGCAGAATATGCGTTCCCGGCGAAACCTGGTAAGGCCCGCTTCCGGATTGCACCTCACGCTGCTTGAACCCATCTGGGGGTGGCGATGTATTGGCCGGCGGCCCAGGTTGTGACGCCTGCGCAAAGAGGACAACAGTAACAGTCGGAAACAGGCACGCCAAGCTCAGCCATCTTGTCATGAAAGTAGCCTCACCCTATGTGGAATTCTACTCGACCCTCGCTGCTTAAGAGGACGCCGCCGAGGATCGGAGCGTTCCGCGCCTATTCTCCGCCTGGACCACTATACGAGCCGCCTTCTTCAGCACCGTACTGAGCGGCAACTCGGGCAACAGGTACGTGGGCACCCAACAGCAGATTCCCAGATCAGCCGGCGCCCTGGCTTGCCGCACGTCAAATCGGTAGTTTCGAAAGGTAATAGTATGGCGGAAAGTACCGAGGGTTTCACCTACGGCGACCTGCGGGAGTTCCGAATGCTCCGGCAGTTCCCAAAATCCAGGCATTAATCGGGAGCTCTCGGGCCGCTGCCACACCAGCAATCGCCCGGCCTCTTCAATCCAGAAGACTATTCTCCGTTCCTCAAGGCTCTTGGTCTTCGCCGTTTTAACAGGCCTGATATGCTGATTGCCCCGCTTTCGTGCTGCACACAAGCTGGCAACCGGACAAACCAGGCACTGCGGATTATTCGGAAAACAGACGGTTGCACCCAGCTCCATGATCGCTTGATTGAAATCTCCAGGCCGGGATACATCGAGCAACACGCTCGCCAGTTGCGTTACACGTTTTCGTCCTCGCCCAGACGCGATGTCCGAGGCATCGTCATGCAGTCGCGTTACGACGCGGAGCACATTGCCGTCAACTACCGGATGGAGCAGGCCAAAGGCCATGCTGGCGACAGCCGCGGCGGTGTAGTCACCAACGCCTGGTAAGGCGCGAATCTCCACGTAGCTGTCGGGGAATGCGCCGTGGTTTCTGATCAGGCAAGCCGCTTTCCGAAGGTTGCGTGCGCGATGGTAGTAACCCAGGCCCGCCCACTGCGCGAGGACATCCGATTCCGGCGCCTCCGCCAAGGAGTGAAAGTCAGGAAAACGGGCGAGGAAGCGTTCGAAATATGGGATCACCGCGGCTACGCGAGTCTGCTGCAGCATGATTTCCGAGATCCAGAGGGTATAGGGGTCTCGGGTCCCTCTCCAAGGCAAATTCCGCTGGTACTGATCGAACCAGGACAGCAGATCGTGGCGAAAAAGCTCGATTTGGCGTTTAGACAGCATGCGATTGGGAAGGGCGAGCTTCTTCGGCATCCTATACTAATTAGAGATTTCCTTTCCGCCGAGATCGACGGCGCGGCCCAATGCGTCGCGCGAGCCCTCCATATTATCTGTAATGCCGGAAACCTCAAGCATATCGCTCTGTGAAGAGGTCGCGTCCGCCGAGATTGCCGCTGCTGCACGACCGGTGCTCGCAATTCATGGCGCGCGCGTTCACAACCTGAAGAACATCACGATCGAAATTCCACACGACCGCCTGACTGTCGTGACGGGCGTGTCCGGTTCCGGCAAGTCATCGTTGGTGTTCGACACGATTTATGCAGAAGGCCAGCGGCGATATGTGGAGTCGCTCTCCGCCTATGCACGCCAATTTCTGGAGCGCATGGAAAAGCCAGACGTGGATGAAATTCTCGGCATCGCTCCTCCAATTGCCATACGCCAGAAAAATCAAACGCGCAATCCGCGCTCGACAGTTGCGACCGCGACGGAACTGTATGATTTCATGCGGCTCCTGTGGGCGCGGGCCGGACAGACGTACTGTCCGAACGATGGGACCCGCATCCAGAAGGATACGGTGGATCAGGTGGCCGAGACAATGCTGAGGGAGGGGGAAAGCTCCCGCTGGTATGCCTTGTTTCCTGTGAGAGTGGAAGTAAGCAACCCAGGTGCGCTTCGGGACCGGCTTTTCGATCTGCGGAAGAAAGGGTTTAACCGGCTGTTTCAAGACGGCCGCATATGCGAGTTCTCCACGCCCGAATCTTTGCTCGAAATCGATTTCGCAAAGCCGGTTTACGTACTTGCGGATCGTATTGTGATCCGTTCCGATTCCCATCAACGAATAGTTGACACCGTCGAAATTTGCTATCGCGAAACAGGCGAAGTTTTCTTCGAACAAGCTGGCGTCGCGGACCCTGTTACGCGCCATTTCAGCGAAAGGTCCGCTTGCAAGGTCTGCGGCGTTACCGCTGGGCCGGCGGAGCCTACGCTTTTCAGCTTCAATAATCCAATCGGGGCGTGTCCTGTTTGTCAAGGGTTCGGCAACACGATTGATTACGACTTCGATTTGATTATTCCCGACCCGACGCTTTCCATCGAGGAGGGTGCGATTGATCCGTGGACCAAACCGCAATATCGCTGGTACTACGACGAAGTCTTCGTGCCAAAGACGCGCGGCAAAGTTCGGTTGAACGTGGCTTATTCGGATCTGAAAAAACAAGAAAAGGAGATCCTCCGCACTCACATCCAACGGTTCTTCGCCGAGGTCGAAAAGAAAAAGTACAAAGTGCATGTCCGGGTATTCGTCAGCCGATATCGCGCGTATACGGAATGCCCAGCATGTCGAGGCGCGCGCCTGCGACCTGAAGCGCTTTGGATAAGAGTAGGCGATTGCAATATCGCCGAAGTCTCGGCCATGAATATCGCGCACGCGCAGGCCTTTTTCAACACGCTGCAACTCAGCCCGGAGGAATCGGAGATTGCAGGGCGGGTTCTCGACGAGATCCGCCAGCGCTGCAAGTTTCTGAACGACGTGGGCCTGGGGTACCTTACACTGAATCGGCTGTCCGCTACGCTTTCCGGGGGCGAAGCCCAACGAATCCAGCTTGCCACGTGTTTGGGCTCGCGTCTCGTTGGCGCGACGTACGTTCTGGATGAACCTTCCATCGGACTTCACAGCCGCGATACGGCTCGCTTGATCCTGATTTTGAAGGATCTGCGAGAACTGGGGAACACGATCATCGTCGTGGAGCACGATCCGGAAATCATGTCGGAAGCCGACTACATCATCGACCTCGGGCCCGGTGCTGGCGAAAATGGCGGGCGGGTTATTTTTTCGGGCAGCTACGATCAGCTCATCGAAGACCGATCTCAATCGCTTACCGGACGTTATCTGAGAGGCGACGCGGCCGTCAAGCGAGCGGTGGAGCACCGCAAAGTCAATCCTAAACGCACCATCCGCTTTATTGGCGCGCGCGCCAATAATCTCAAGAACCTGGACGTTGAAATTCCACTGGGGATGATGGTGGCCATTACGGGCGTCTCGGGGTCTGGGAAATCGAGTCTAGTGCACGACGTCATTTACCGAGCGCTCGATTTAGAGATCAACAAGGAACGTCAAGCTTCGGGGAAGGAAGATGTAGCCAGCGCGGAGTCAAACGTTCGCAAGCTCCCGCTCAAGCGCGTGGAGCGCGGCGATCTTCTCACCAGCGTTGTTATGGTAGATCAGTCGCCGATCGGCCGCACGCCGCGCTCGAATCCCGTCACCTACGTCAAGGCGTTCGATGTCATCCGTGATCTTTTTGCGTGCACTCCCGAAGCCCAACGGCGTGGCTACACAGCCGGCCATTTTTCATTTAATGTTCCTGGCGGCCGCTGCGAGACGTGTCAGGGTGATGGTACCGTCACAGTAGAAATGCAATTTCTCGCGGACGTCGAGCTCGTCTGCGAAGAGTGCAAAGGTGCGCGATATAAGCAGAGCGTATTGGATATCCGATACAAAGGACTGAACATTCACGAGGTCCTCCAACTCACGATTCGCGAGGCGCTCTCGTTTTTTGCGGGTACGCCGCGTTTGGCCGGTCGTTTGAAGGTGCTTCAGGATGTTGGGCTTGGTTACTTGCGTCTCGGTCAATCCGCCACCACTCTCAGCGGAGGAGAAGCCCAACGCGTGAAGTTGGCCGCGCATCTCGCCCAGGCGAGCTGCGAGGGGACTTTGTTCCTGTTTGATGAGCCCACGACCGGTTTGCATTTCGAAGACATTTCGAAACTCCTGCAGGCTTTCGAGCGGCTCATTCACAACGGCGGAAGCATCCTGGTGATTGAGCACAACCTGGATCTGATTCAGGCTGCCGACTGGATCATTGATCTTGGGCCCGAGGGCGGGGAAGCGGGCGGCTCCATTGTGGCGCAGGGCACGCCGGAAACGGTGGCCGCGATTCCAGAATCCTACACGGGGACGTATTTGAAACAGGTCTTGGCTCAGCGCGCGATCGCCTGATGACGCTTCACGATATCCCCTCGGTTGACCAGGTCCTGCGCTGGCTCAAGCCGATCGACGGTCTCCCCCGCGAAGTGGTCACGAATCAGATCCGAGCCGTGCTCGCCGAACTGCGTGAGGAAATTAAGCGGGGGCAAGTACCGGTCGATGCAGTCGAGGATGCAGTTCTTGAACGGTTGAATGCTCTCGCTCAACCTACTCTGCGGACGGTTATCAACGCGAGCGGAGTGATTCTGCACACGAATCTCGGTCGTGCCCCTCTTCCGCCATTCGAACCATTAACAGGCTATTCGAATCTGGAATACGACTTGGTAAACGGCAAGCGAGGCAAGCGTGATTCACACATCGCACCCGTGCTGGAACAGATCTTGGGAGTTCCGGGAATTGTAGTCAATAACAACGCCGCTGCCGTCTATCTCGTCCTTAACGAACTAGCGGCCGGACAGGAGGTCATCGTTTCGCGCGGAGAGCTGATCGAGATCGGGGACGGCTTTCGTATTCCAGAGATTATGGCCCGGTCGGGCGCCATCTTGCGCGAAGTGGGCACCACCAACCGCACTCGTCTCGAAGACTACGAACAGGCGATCACTGAACGCACTCGCCTGATTTTGCGTGTGCATCCGTCGAATTTCCGCATCAGCGGATTCACCAGCAGGCCTGAATTAAGAGAACTCGCGACACTCGCGAGCGAGAAGATTCCTTTGTATGAGGACCTCGGTAGCGGTTGTATGGTTGACCTGGCGGAGTACGGAATCCATGAGCCGCTCGTATCCAGCAGCCTCGATTCCGGGGCCAATCTGGTTTCATTCAGTTGTGACAAGCTTCTTGGCGGCCCGCAATCGGGCATTATCGCGGGTGACGCAAAGCTTGTGAGCCGCATTCGCCGCAATCCGATGTACCGTGCTTTTCGCGTGGACAAGCTCACGATTCAAGCGCTTCAAGTCACGCTGAATCACGTCCAGCGGCAGGATTGGCGAGCGATTCCAGCGCTCCGGATGATTTTGCAAACTGCCGATGAAATTCGGATTCGCTCCCAGCGGGTTGTGGACGCCTTGGCTCCCCTGACCTGCCAAATTCGCAATGCAGAATCGTCTATTGGAGGCGGGTCCACTCCTGAACAGCCCTTGCCTACGTGGGTCATTGCGGTCTCACTTCCAGATCCCGTTTCCTTTACGCGGAGACTCCGCGAGGGTGCGACCCCCGTAATCGCGCGTATCAAAAATGATGAAATCCTGCTCGACCTTCGCACCGTACGTGAGGAAGAGGAACCGCTCCTTATCGCCGCAGTACGGGCTGCAAACGCGGGTTAGATATTTCGCTAAAAGTTAAGCGTCGGCCTGCCAAACAATTCTTCCAGCAACAACTGTCGCGACCGGTCCGCCCCGGAATCTATGTCCATCGAACGGCGTATTTCGGCTCTTCGATGGCGAGCGGTTCACGTCATAAGTCCATTCGTGATCGAGTCCGAAGATCGTCAGGTCGGCTGCCGATCCGGGCCGCAATGTGCCGCGCGCGAGAGAGAGAATGCCCGCCGGATTCGCTGTAAACAAGCGCACGAACGGAAGCAGCCCCATTTTTCCTGAATGATATAAGCGCTCCAGCGCCAATCCAATTGACGTTTCCAGGCCGATGATGCCGAACGGGCAGCGTTCAAACTCTTGCATCTTCTCCGCGCCTGGATGAGGCGCGTGATCGGTTGCAATCGCATCGATGATCCCATCGACTAAGCCCTTCGTGACCGCCTCCACATCGGTGGCCTCTCGTAAGGGCGGCTTCATTTTGTAGTTGCTGTCGTACGGACCCATATCTGCGTCTGAGAGCACAAAGTGATGGGGTGTGGCTTCTGAAGTCACCTTCAGGCCACGCTGCTTAGCCGCAGCGACCATCTCAACCGAATGCCGTGATGAGATATGCGCGACGTGGTAGTGTACGCCGGTTGCCTCAGCTAATATCAGGTCGCGGGCAACCATAACGTCTTCCGCGCTTCGCGGGATTCCCCGCAGGCCCAGCCGGGTGGATTGCAGTCCTTCATGCATGTCCCCGCCCGCACTCAGATGCAGATCCTCACAATGCTGGATAAGCGGGATATCGAGCGCTCGCGCGAACTCCATTGCCCGCTGCGTTACTCGCGCATTCATCACGGGCTTGCCATCGTCTGAGACCGCCACAATACCCGCTTTTCTCATGGAGCCGATTGCAGCCAGCTCCTCGCCCGCGCTGTTCTTTGTGATCGCTCCGATGGGATAGACATTCACGATGGCATGCTGCCGAGCCTGATTGACGATGTAGCTCGTTACCGTAGCGTTATCGTTAACGGGCTGTGTATTCGGCATGCAGCAAATGGAGGTGAATCCGCCCGCGGCGGCCGCCCTCGAGCCGGTTTCGATTGTCTCCGCGTGTTCAAATCCGGGTTCTCGCAGATGGACGTGTATGTCGATGAAGCCGGGCGCGACTATCAGTCCGGATGCGTCGAGGACTTCGGCTTGCGTAGTATCGATATCAGTCCCAAGTTCCTTGATAATTCCGTCTTCAATCGCTACATCGCCGATGCGATCCAACTCCTGCGACGGATCCACCACGCGTCCATTCCTGATAACAAGTCTGCTCAAGCCGCCAATACTCTTTCCAGAACAGCCATGCGCACCGCTATTCCGTTCTCTACCTGATTCAGAATGGCGGACCGCTGCGAATCCGCGACTTCGGAAGAGATTTCCCGGCCCCGGTTGATCGGCCCTGGATGCATGACTATTACCTCAGGTTTCGCCAATTCGAGGTGCTCCGGACGAAGGCCGAAAAACTGAAAATATTCGTTGGCCGGAAAGGCGGCCTCATGCTGACGCTCTAATTGGACGCGCAGCATCATAATGACATCGGCATCGCGAATCGCAAGCTCGATATCGTTGGTGAGCGAAACACCTGGCGCGATCTGGCCGATTTCGCGAGGTAGCAGCGAAGCTGGCCCACAGAGCACAACCTGAACGCCATATTTCGACAGAAGAAAGATATTCGATCGCGCTACCCGGCTGTGCGCAATGTCTCCGATGATTGCAATGCGCAAACCTTCGAGCGTTCCACGACGATCGAGAATCGTACGGGCGTCGAGCAGAGCTTGCGTGGGATGCTCGTGTGTTCCGTCGCCAGCGTTCACAATCGGGACCGGAAGATAGCGCGATAGGAAATGAGGGGCTCCGGAAGCCGCGTGTCGCATCACGATAGCATCCGGCCGCATTGCGCCCAACGTGTTCAGCGTGTCCACCAGCGACTCGCCCTTAGATACGCTCGAACTGGATGCGGTAATGGATAACGTATCTGCTCCCAGTCGCTTGGCAGCGATTTCGAAACTGGTTCGAGTGCGGGTCGACGCTTCAAAAAACAAATTGACGACAGTCCGGCCCTTCAGAATTTCGAAGCGCTTGAATGTCTGGTCCGATCCCGGTTGAAAGTATTTTGAACGGGTCAGGATGGCGTCGATATCCTGCGGTGTGAGCGACTCGATGTCGAGCAGACTCTTGCCCATCTTGAATTAGCTCGCAGCGTGCGAGATGGGCGTATCCTCCACCCGTTCCACCAGCATGACCTTTTCCTGATTGTCGATCTCCTGAACCTTGACCTCAATAATCTCGCTGGAACTGGTCTGGACCATTCGTCCCACATAGCGGGCCTCAATGGGTAATTCCCGATGACCGCGATCGATCAGCACCAGCAATTGAACGCGCGCGGGACGTCCGTGATCAAACAGCGCATCAAGCGCTGAGCGGACCGTCCGTCCCGTATAGAGAACATCGTCCATCAACACGACATCTCTATTTGTTACAGGGAAGTCGATCTGTTTAGCGTGAAAAATCGGCGCGTCACCGACTGTCGACAGATCGTCGCGATAGAGATTAATGTCCAGAACACCGACGGGAATTGTCAGCCCTTCGAGGCTCTTGATCTTTGCCGCAAGGCGCCGTGCTAAAGGCACCCCCCTTCGCTTGATGCCGACAAAAGCCAACTGGTCCAGGTCGCCAGTCTTCTCCAATACCTCATGCGCGAGCCGGACCAACGTGCGGTCGATCTCGGATGCGCTCATCAACTGTCTTTTGTCGCGAACTGTGGCCATGAAGGGATGCGCCGCTGTCACGTCAGGTTAGCATGTGCGGGCCCCCAACACTTGGGGAGAGCGCAGGGTCCTAGAGCTGCAGACGTCCCCGGATCTTTTTGGCAAGTTTTTCGATTTGCTCGGTCTTCTTCAGGGATCCGGCCGGCACAACGAAGTCACCCGCCTTTTGCAGCTCATCGCGAAGATTCTCCGCCAGCGTAATCAGATCGTTAGCATCTTTTAGAACCTGTTCGTGCTGTTCTCTCGCAATGGCGTCCTTTTGAGATTTTCCGTTCGGGAGCCGCTTATCCGTGTCGTCGAGTTCCGGGAAAGTGTTCCTGCGGTCATTCTGGTTAGGGAATTCCTGTTTGCCGGCTGCGAGGGCTGCGGAGCTGAGCAGCGAAACTAGAGCGGACCGACGAGTACTGCTCATCTGGTTGCTATCATAAGCCACTTATGATGACGCCATTCTGGCCAGGGAGCGGAGTTTCGTGGAAGTAAATGTCGGCTTGGTCGGGCTTGGGAACGTGGGTCTTGGGGCTTTACAGATACTGACGGAGAACGCGGCGCACATCCGCGAAAAGCTTGGGTTCTCTTTAAAGGTTAGAGCTGTGTGCAGCCGCAATGCGCAGCAGAAGAAGCTTCCGCCGTGTTCGGACCCGCCTATTCGCACGACGGATTGGCGAGAGATCGTCTGTGATCCGGAGATCGAGATAGTGCTGGAAGTGATTGGAGGAACGGCGACGGCGGCGCATGTTATCGAAGAGGCCTTGCGCCAAGGCAAATCTGTTGTCACCGCCAACAAGGAATTGATGGCCCTTCGCGGCGCCGAGTTTTGGACTCTCGCGAACCAGAACGGCGTCAACCTGGCCATGGAAGCAAGCGTTGCAGGCGGGATTCCCATTCACACCGTCCTGCGCGAAGGCATACCCGGCGACAAGGTGATTGAGCTCTACGGAATCCTGAACGGGACCAGCAACTTTATTCTCACGGAGATCGAGAAGAGCAACGCCAAGTTCGAATCTGTCCTGGCGGAAGCGCAGCAACTGGGCTACGCCGAGGCCGATCCCTCCGCTGACGTCGACGGAATAGATGCACGCTCAAAACTGGCCATTCTCGCGGCACTCGCGTTCGGCGAAAAATTGACCCCCGCCGATATCTATACCGAGGGGATTCGCCGCATCATGCCCATCGATTTTGAATACGCGCATCAGTTGAAACACACGATCCGTTTACTGTGTCTGGCGCGGCAGACGGAAGAAGGTCTGCTTCTCTCCGTGCGGCCGAGCCTAATTCCACAGTCGGCGATTCTCGCTCAGGTTCAGGGCGCTTACAATGCCATTTGGATCCGTGGCGAATACGGCGAGGACACTTTTTACTACGGCCGCGGAGCGGGTTCAAAACCAACCGGTGTCGCGGTTGTAAGTGATCTGATGCGGGTCGCTCGCGAGATCCGTTTCGGCAGCCCCGAGCGCGTGAGTCCGTTTGCGCATGAGCGCCTGGGCGAATACAAACCGCTGCCGATTACAACCCAGAAATTACCATATTTTCTGCGTTTTCGCGTTGAGGACAAGGCGGGAATTATCGCCACCCTGGCCACCGTTCTGGCGAAGCACCAAATTGGTATTGATGCGGTTCTCCAGCTTCCGCGCGAGGACTGGCGCGACCTGCCGTTCGTGGTTACCACTGAGCCGGCGCCGGAGCAGGCGATCCGCGATGCTCTCCTCGAAATACGAGATGCCGATTTTCTCGTAGAGTCCCCGTTCGCCATGCCAATGGAGCGCGGATTCTAGGGCTAGAGCGAAAGGCGGCTCGCTTGGTCCCGTTCAAGATCGGGACGATTCATTGCAAACGCAGCCACGACTTTGCTGCCCTTTAGCCACCAGGTGCTGAAACTCGGCGAATGCACGTCGCCGCGGTATTCGGTGCGTTCCGCGCCTTCCGTGTCACCCCAAAATTCGTACGAGAGATCAAACACGTCCGAGAAGAAATATGGAATGTTTTCAAAGCGCCCGGAATCGCCACTCAAGCGGCGGGCCAGGTACTGGCCCTGTTTCACCGCGTTGTCCCAATGCTCGACGCGGCGGCGTTTTCCGAAGATGACGTCCTGATAGGCGGCTACATCACCCGCCGCATAAATATCGGTGGCGCTTGTTTGCAAGAACTCATTTACAGTAATCCCGTTATCTACCTGTAGCCCTGCCGCGCCGCCCAGCTCCGTCGACGGTGTCACTCCAATTCCTGCCACGACCAAGTCCGCATCCAGCTTGACACCTGTCGATAGTGAAATACTGCTTTCGCCAATCTGTTCCACGTTTGTAGAAGCCACGAATCGAACCCCGTGATTCTCGTAATACGTGCGAAAGAACTGAGACATTTCCGAAGTGAACAGGCTTTTCCATACTCGATCTTGCGGAAAGACCATTGTCGTGTCTCGGCCCTGCTGCGCGCTTTGCGACGCCACTTCCATTCCGATAAAGCCCCCACCAATCACCACAACTCTTCTTGCGCTCTTCAATCGATCGCGTAACCGTGCCGAGTCGGCTATCGAGCGCAGATACAGTACTTGCGCGCGATCCGCACCAGGCAAATTTAGGGTACGCGGGCGCGCTCCCGTCGCCAAGATCAGTTTTTCGAAGCGAAATTCCTGGCCATCTGTTGCAAGTAACTGCTTTCTGGCAGGATCAATGCGATCGACCTCACTATTCAAGTGAATGCCGATGCTGTGCTCGCCGTAAAAGCTTTCCGGGTTAATCAGCACGCTCTGTTCATCATCTTTTCCGGCAAGGAAGCCTTTGGAGAGCGGCGGACGCTCATACGGAAGTGCGTCATCCGCGGAAACGATCCCGAGGTCTCCGGGTTTCAGACCGTGCTCAACAAGCTCTTTTGCGGCGTATCCGGCCACCATACCGCCGCCCAAAATGATCGTTTGATATTCAAGCACGTTCATGAGGATACCTCTCTCTGCCGCAGTTTGAAGATACGCGAAACAATCAGCCGCACCGTGCGTCGTTTGAAATAGCCTAAGAAGGGGTTTTGCTGTTTACCTCTTTTGAATCGCGGACCGAAGGAGGACGGCGTCAGGAAAGCGAGGGCGTTTGGTTGAGCAGTCAACAGACGACCGGTGTGGAGCGGGGTTCTTGCCGTCTCCCCCGCGTATGGCGCCTCCGGGAACGGTAAATTCGTTCGCCAAGAACAGCCCGGGGAGCCAACACGCTTAGATCCGAATCGTCTGTCGTCTGCTCAGGAGCCGATATGTGAGCGTGCTGCAGTTTATAACAGCGATCCCTTGGAATGTCCGGGGAGGAAGCGGCTGCTATGTCGGCACCCGCACACTGGTCCAGGCGCTTCGCCAGATCGGACCCAACGTGGAGATGATCACGCCCCGTGTCCTTACACCCATTTTCACCTGTACTCGAGTGATGTTTAATGAGGCGCTCAGATGGCGGCGATTCACCGGCCATGCAACGGTTGGAATCGACGCCGACGGTTATGCCGTTGCCGGCAGGCGAGGATCCCCTCCCCATATCGCCTGCATCAAAGGAGTTCTGGGCGACGCGGTGCGTTTCGAGAGCGGCGTAACGCGAGCGAGCCTCGCCTTTCAGGCGAGCCTGGAAGCAAAGCATGCGAGGCGTGCGGATCTGGTGATCACGGTCAGTAATTACTGTGCGAAGCGTATCGAGGAGCTTTACAGACTCAGCAACGCAGTCGTGGTGCCGGAACTAATTGATCTGGACGCATGGCGGGCACTGTTCCGAGAGCATTCAGGCGCGCCCGACCGGCGAAAGTTCACGGTCTTATCGGTGTGCAGGTTTTATCCTCGTAAGCGAGTAAACCTCCTGCTTCGAGCCGCTGCGCTGGTACGGGATCAAATCCCGCAACTTGAAGTGCGCATTGTCGGCAACGGGCCAGAGTATAGAAGGTTAAAGCGGATCAGTCTCGATCTGCGCTTGGAAAGGATTGTGCGCTGGCTTGGCAATAGTAGTAGAGGCGCCCTGGCGGCCGAGTATGCACGCGCTGATGTCTTCTGCCTACCCAGCATCCAGGAAGGTTTCGGCATCGTGTTTCTCGAGGCGATGGCTGCTGGTAAACCGATCATTGCGGCGCGTGCCGCCGCTGTACCGGAAGTGGTTCGCAGGGGCCTTCTTGTGGAGCCGGACAGTGAGGAAGCGATCGCCGAAGCGATTCTTTCCCTGTACCGCGATCCGGGTCTACGCGATTCTCTCGCTTCGTCCGGCTTGCGTGATGTGGAGCGATTTGAAATGCGGCGTGTCGCCTCGCAATTCTTGTCGGTGGCGGCGAAGATTGCACCGGGTATTAGGGCAGTGGATCCGTATGAAGCGGCAGAAGGAGCGCTGCGATGAGAGTTGGGAAGCGATGCAGGCGCATCGAAGCACAGCATTTGAATCCATGGAAAGGTCTCTTAGCCGGGGCACTGGCAGGGCTGGCCGGTTCGTTCGCGATGAGCCAGTTTCATACGTTGTTGCCGCAAAACACACCGCTGGGACGCCAGAACACTGATGACTCGACCGTAAAGGCAGCGTCTGCCATTTCCCACCAAATTTTCCACCACGATCTAAGCGGCCCCGAAAAGGCAATCGCCGGGCCAGCAGTGCATTACGGCTTTGGCATGGGAGTGGCGGCGCTCTATGGAACGGTGGTTGAATACGCGAAACCCATGCGGGCCGGATGGGGCGTGCCGTTCGGTGTCGCGGTGTGGCTTGGCGCCCACGTGCTGATAGTGCCTGCCCTGGGTCTTTCGGAACCGATCAGCCGATCAACCTCTTCTGCGGAAGCTGCTGAATTCGCAGCTCATTTGATCTATGGAGCTGTTGTGGAGAGCGTCAGACGCCTTCTGCGTGCTTTGTATAATGAAGCGACATCAACTCAATCCGATCAAACCAGGCTGCTGTAGAGACGGAGAGGTGGCTGAGTGGTCGAAAGCAGCGGTTTGCTAAACCGTCGTAGGCCTTTAAAGTCTACCGGGGGTTCGAATCCCCCCCTCTCCGCCAGATCAAGGCTCTAAAGACAGACACAACGCGTTCTCACTGGTTTTGCCACCGGCAAAAGATCTCACGAATGTTGCGGGCCGCGGCCCAGTTGCTTTGATACCGAGTGTAGGTCGCGCTCGCGTTGCGCGTGTTTCCGATCTGTAAACAGTTCGTAAACATTGGGCGGTAGCAAGCGTAATGGCGCCAGAAGATGAGCAAGTGACCTTCTATGACGGCGCGTCCGGAACACCTCATCTCTGATATCCTCGAAAATTAAGGAAAGTTCGAGGGGTTTTCAATGTCGGGACATAGCAAATGGGCCACGATCAAACACAAGAAAGCGGCCCTGGACGCCAAGCGCGGCAAGGCATTCACGCGCTTAATCAAGGAAATTAGTATCGCGGCGCGCAACGGCGGCGATCCTGATGGGAACCCCCGGCTGCGCACCGCAATAGCTGCCGCGAAGGCGGTCAGCATGCCCGCAGATAATATCAAACGCGCCATCATGCGCGGTACTGGAGAACTCGAGGGCAGCCAAATTGAGGAAATTCTGTTCGAGGGTTACGGTCCGGGTGGCGCCGCAGTCCTGGTCAACGTGGCCACTGATAACCGGAACCGCACCGTGAGTGAGATCCGTCATTTGTTCTCGAAAAACGGGGGCAACCTCGGTGAACAGGGCAGCGTTTCCTGGATGTTCGAGCGCAAGAGTCAGGTGATTGTCGATGGCGAAAAAGCAAGTGAGGATCAGCTCATGGGGATCGTCCTCGACGCCGGCGCCGATGATCTTCGTGACCACGGAGGCACCTGGGAGATCCTTTCCTCTGCCGAGGCGCACGACACTGTCTTGAAGGCACTCGAGAAGGCCGGTATCGAACCTGAATCGGCTGAAATCGCCATGGTCCCCAAGAACACCATCAGGCTGGAAGGCAAAAACGCGCAGGCGATGCTGAAGCTCTACGATGCTCTCGAAGAGCATGATGACGTGCAGAACGTGTACGGCAATTACGAAGTGGATGAGGCGGCCATAGAAGCTTTGGCGTGAGCCTCCCCGCTCCGACCCAAACAGCTCGCCACTTTGGGTGGGGAGCTTATTGATCAAAACTTCATCATGCGGATTATCGGGATAGATTGTGGCACCGAGCGAACCGGCTTCGGAGTGATTGATACCGACGGCCGCTCGCACCAGTTTGTTGACGCGGGTGTCATTCGCACCCGACCCGCCGACTCGCTCGAGCGTCGCCTTTACTTGATTGCGCGCGAGCTCCGCTCCACTCTCGACCGCTATTCTCCTGATGCGGTAGCGGTAGAAGAAGTGTTTTATGCCATTAACGCCAAGTCGGCATTGAAATTGGCCCATGTGCGCGGAGCCGCTCTTCTCTTAGCTGCGGAGGCTGGTCTCGCCGTTAGCGAATATTCGCCACTCGAAGTCAAAATCAGCGTGGTCGGGTACGGGCGCGCGGAAAAACGACAGGTTCAGATGATGGTTCTATCGCTGCTCGGGATAGGGCGTGAGTTCGAGTCCTTTGATGCCACCGATGCGCTGGCGGTTGCTATCTGCCACGGCACTCGCGCCGGTCTGCCGCTAGCCGCCGGAGGGGCGCTGTGAAGCTTCTGGTACTTCCGTTTCTTGCGGCATCTCTATTTGCCGCGCCTCCGCGGTTGTCTTATTCAAGATCCTTTCCAGGAAGCACCCCTGAATATTTCGAAGTCACGGTTGACCGCACGGGAGAGCTCGAGTACACGGAATCTCTGAAAAAAGATGACCAGCCTTTAAAAACGATCCTTCCTCAAACCGATACCGCTGCGCTCTTCGCGTTCGCGCAGCAGCTCAATTACTTCAAGGATCCACTAGAATCCGGTTTGAAAGTGGCCAATACGGGGAAGAAAACGTTCCGATACGAGCCCGAAAACGGTCCTCCCACGGAAACGGTTTTCAATTATTCCAGTAACGAAACGGCCCAGCAGCTTCTCAAGCGTTTCGAGGACATCGCCTCTAGCGAACATGCCTATATTGACCTGGATACGAGCGTCCACTACGACAAGCTTGGAGTAAATGATGCACTCGCGGAGATCGAAGCTCTTTGGTTACACAAGCAACTGGCCGCTCCCAGCCAATTCATTCCCCTGCTGACTCGCGTCGCTACTCACGATTCGTTCATGCATCTGGCGCGGGAGCGTGCGGCTCGTCTCAAAGATGAATTTCAGTCGCCGCCCCCCAGCGTCGCCGTTTCCAGCCAAAAATGAGTGGATTTTCTTTTCTGAATCCGGCGGCAGGTCAGTTTGCCGCGCTTTAGTCGCGTAGTCTGGATTGTTCTCGACAGTGTGGGCATTGGAGCCATGTCTGACGCGGCCGTGTATGGTGATGAGGGAAGCGACACGCTGGGAAACATCGCGAGGCGTATTAAGCTGGAGCTGCCGAATCTGTGCCGGTTTGGCCTTGGCAACATCAAACCTCTTCCCGCGCTCTACCCTGTCGCGCATCCCGCTGGAGCCTACGGCCGCTGCCGATTAGCTTCGCCCGGCAAGGATACAACCACAGGGCATTGGGAAATGGCAGGCATCATCCTTGAGAGACCGTTTCCGATTTATCCTCACGGGTTCCCGCCGGAGATCATTGCGGCCTTTGAAGCGCGAATTGGGCGCAGGACCATCGGCAACAAGCCAGCTTCCGGCACCGAAATCATTAAGGAACTCGGCGAAGAACACACGCGTACCGGCTGGCCCATTGTGTACACTTCGGCCGATAGCGTCTTTCAGGTGGCTGCGCATGAAAGCGTAATTCCGGTCGAAGAGCTCTATCGTATTTGCGAAACTGCTCGCGAGATTTTGACCGGCCCCAATGAAGTGGGCCGGGTCATCGCCCGTCCATTCGAAGGCGGAGCTGGTCATTACGCGCGAACCGCCCGGCGCCATGACTTTGCCGTTCCGCCTCCCCCGGGCATGTTGCTCGATAAACTGGCCGAACGAGGCGTGCCGGTGTTCGCCATCGGCAAGATCTCCGACATATTCCTTGGCCGGGGCATCGCGCGCTCTGAAAAGACCAGCAATAACGAAGACGGCATGCGGAAGACTCTCACGGCAATGCGCGAGCAGTTTGATGGGCTTATCTTTGTCAACCTCGTCGATTTTGATCAGCTTTACGGTCATCGCAATGACGTGCGAGGCTACGCCGCTGCGCTCGAAGCGGTTGACCGCTGGTTATCCTGCCTCGAGCTACAGGGGCAGGATCTCGTTATCCTTACTGCTGATCACGGTTGCGATCCAACCACTCCCTCAACCGATCATTCGCGCGAATATGCTCCGTTGCTAATGTATGGTCCGCGGGTTCGGGCCGGCACGAACCTGAACGTCCGGAATTCGCTTGCCGACATAGGACAAACCGTCGCTGAGAATTTTGGGACTTCGATCAAAGCCGGCTGCAGCTTTCTTCAGGAAATCTAGAAAGGATGAATGTCTTTACAGTCTATGAGGCGCCGCATCATGGCGGGGAATTGGAAAATGTACAAGACCCCACAAGATACTGCTCGCTTCTTTTGCAATTTCAGGCCGCTTGTCGCGGAGGTCACGCACTGCGAGATCGTAATCTTTCCCGCCGCTATTGATATTCCCGAGGCTGTTGCTTCATCCGCTGACACCCGAATTGCAATCGGCGGCCAGAATATCTATTGGGCTCCTGAGGGCGCCTTTACCGGCGAAGTATCCGCGGAGATGATCCGTGCGGCTGGAGCTGCCTGGGTTCTGGTCGGCCACAGCGAGCGCCGGCATCACGTCGCCCATGAAACAGACGGCGACGTTTTGAAAAAAGCGCAGGCTGCCCTCGCAGCCGGTTTGAAGCCTATCATTTGTGTCGGAGAAAAACTCGAGGAGCACAAGGCCGGCAAAACTCACGATGTGCTTGTGCGCCAATTTGCGGGCGGCATCGCCGGATTAACGGAGGAGCAATTCGCACGGATCGCGATTGCCTATGAGCCGGTCTGGGCCATCGGAACCGGCCAGACCGCAACTCCTGAAATCGCTTCAAACGCACATAAGCTGAT
This sequence comes from uncultured Acidobacteriaceae bacterium, assembly GCA_963787585.1. Lineage (GTDB taxonomy): Bacteria > Acidobacteriota > Terriglobia > Bryobacterales > Bryobacteraceae > Bog-105. Next base: position 134,532 of record CAWBDR010000027.1, on the reverse strand, counting down.
CCGCTTGGAAGCCGAAAAACGCTTTGGCGAAACTGCCGCCCAACAACTCCGCATTCTATATGGCGGAAGCGTCAAGCCCGACAATATTCAGGGGCTCATGCGCGAGCAGGAAATTGACGGTACCCTCGTTGGAGGCGCGAGTCTCGACCCCGAATCGTTCGCCGAAATAGTGAAGGCAGCGTAAGCCCTGAACTGCTGGTCAATGCCGTCTCTTCGCGAAGAGGACTTGCGACGCGCTTGCCTGGCCATCCTCGAGCGCCACGCATGAGGCGGCGAGATAAAGTAACCAGGTCCGATATGTCGATTCGCCCACGAGCGATCGACAGGTGCTAGTATTCTGTTGCAGGTTCTTCACCCAGCACCGGCAGGTCAAAGCATAGTGCGTTCGCAGGTCTCGTAACCCGAGTATCTCGAACCCCGCTCGTTCTCCCTCTCGCACGACATCGGCCAGGTGCACGAGACCTGAACCCGGGAATACACTTTTTTAAGGAAAAGCGTATCGGGTCCGTCTGTTACGTTTTGTGGGCGGACGAGTCCTCGGTTTAGAAACAGGCCGTCTGGCGCCAGGAGCGAATAGATCTTGTTGAAGTACTCGCGCAGTCTGCTGGGGCCCACGTGCTCGAACATCCGAATAGAGGCGATCTTGTCGTAGGTTCCCGTCAGGTCACGGTAGTCACACAGTTCCACTTGCACCCGATCGCCTAAGCCGAGCCTTTCGATGGTATCCAGCGAAAAGGCCAGCTGCTCCGCAGCCGGCGTACAGCCCCGCGCCCTTACCCTAAATCGCTCCGCCGCGTACGCGACGAGTCCACGCCAGCCGCTGCCCACATCCAGAAAACGTTCATTCTGGCTTAACACCAGATCCCGGCAGATTTGGTCAAGCTTTCGCAATTGCGCTTCCTCGAGCATATCGTCCGGATCATTAAAGTAAGCGGCCGAGTAGATCATCCTCGAATCTAAGAACCGCGAATAAAATTCGTTCGACCTGTCGTAATGAAACTGAACGTTTCGGGCAACTTTCGTCTTCCCGCCCAAAAAATAATAGGTTCGTAAACGCTCCAGCCGCGCAAGCGCTGAAAAGATCAGCTCGGGAATCCCGAATGATTCTGCTGCAGGAAATATCGGATGGCTTCGAAGATATCGCCACGAATTTCGAATTTCCCGCTGACAAACGCCATTGCTGCCGAATAGGTGTCCAGACGCAGGAGCCGCCCCGCATCCACTCCGCTACGCGCTACAAAAGTAAACCGCCCCTTCGGATCTGCGTAAAAGTTCGAGGTTCTTTCAGGTTGGCTGATCCAAGTGTGATCTGGGTTTGAGTTCTGAGGCCGCGTCGTCTCCATCTCTCCTCCAGGTAATAGATGCACTTCAGGCTGAACGCCTTCACTAAGGGAATTTCGGCCAGAGCCTGAATGTAAGAATACAAGCATCACATGTGAATGCGGTGCTTGGTCTCAGTTCTGGTCATCTGTTCGATCGGTCCCGCCCTCGCTTGTGCTCAATCCGATACTGGCGAGATCCGTGTCTTTGTAACTGATGCGACGAAGCTCCCGTTGCCCTCGTCGCTGGTATTGACCAGCCAAGCCTCTCGAACGCGACGTGAGTACCAGACCAATAATGCTGGCGAATTTACCTTTCAGCATCTCCCGTTCGGCGTTTACCGCCTTAGCGTTCAACACGCCGGATTTGCACCGTATGGAACCAGTATCGATGTCCACTCAGCCGTCCCGCACACCGTTCAAGTTCAACTGAGTGTGCAGGCGGCTTCGACCGAAGTCATAGTGAGCGATTCTGCAACACTGCTCGATCCGCACCGAACAGGTGTGGCGTATTCGCTCGGTTCGCAGCAGATCGCTGAAGAGCAATCGGTTGTGCCCGGGCGGGGACTGCTCGATCTAATCGATGACCAGCCCGGATGGCTATTCGAGGGGAATGCGGTTCTTCACCCGCGTGGCTCCGAATACCAGACGCTGTTTGTCGTTGATGGCGTGCCCATGGACGAAAACCGTTCGCCCGGTTTCGCTCCCAGTCTCGAGAGCGCCGATGTCTCCGGGCTCAATGTTTTGACCGGCAACATACCAGCCGAGTATGGCCGGAAGCTCGGCGGCGTCGTGGAAGTGACCACGTCGCAAGACATCAGGCAGGGCCTGCACGGCTCGGCTGAACTTGGCGGCGGCAGCTTCGGAACGGCAGACGGCTTTCTGTCGGGAGAGTATGGCTGGAGGCGCGCGTCTGTCACGCTTAGCGGCTCTGTTGAACATACGAACCGCTATCTCGATCCTCCGGTGCTCGGGAATTATACGAATACCGGGACATCTGGCGGCCTGTCAGCCGCGTTTGATTACGACCTCACCGATTCGGATCGTATTCATCTGACACTCGAGCGTCGCCACGCAACGTTCCAGGTACCGAATGAAAACTTGCAGGAATCGGCGGGCCAACTTCAGAACCGTAACGCTCCCGAGGACATCGGGCAGGCTCTCTGGTCGCACGAATTTTCCGCCCAGATGCTCTTCAATCTCCGTGCAGCCGTCGAGGACCTGTCTGCAAATCTATGGTCGAATCTCTATTCGACCCCGATTATCGCTTTTCAGCAGCGTGGGTTTCGCCGGAGTTACTTCAATACCAGTCTCTCGGTTCACAAGAATAAACACGATTTGCAGTTTGGCGGGGACGCGATCTACGCGCCGGTTACCGAAGCGCTGCAATACCAGATCACAGATCCGTCGTTTTTCGATCCCGGTACCGTGCTAAAGTTCAATTTTTTTGACCATGCCATAGATCGCGAGCAGGCAGTTTGGGCGCAGGACAATCTGCGCTTGGGCAATCTCACTCTAAGTGCCGGCCTGCGCTGGGATCGCTATTCTCTGCTTGTCCACGATCACGCGTTCAGTCCGCGGCTCGGTATCGCCTGGTACATCCCTAAAGCGGACCTGGTTCTGCGATTTTCATATGACCGTGTCTTCCAGACACCGGCCCTCGAAAATCTTTTACTCGCGAGTTCGGCACAAGTCGACCAGCTCAATCCGGAGGTGCTGCGAATTCCCGTTCCACCTTCCCGAGGCAACTACCTCGAAACCGGTTTTAGCGAGGGCATTTGGGGGAAAGCCCGGCTGGACGTTAGCTTTTACCGCCGCACGTTTGTCAATTATGCCGATGACGATGTGTTCCTGAACACTGGCATTAGTTTTCCAATTGCGTTTCGCAGCGCCAACGTCCACGGCGTGGATGTGAAGCTCGATTTACCGCGATGGGGCAAACTGTCGGGTTTCATCAGTTACTCCAATATGCACGGAGTAGCGCAGCTTCCCGTTGTTGGAGGCCTCTTCGTGGGCGGAGATGCGCAGGGTATTCTGGGCGTAGTCTCCACCTTTCCGATTTCCCAGGATCAGCGCAACACGGCTCGCGCCCGCTTGCGGTACCAAATTCGGCCGCGCATCTGGACCGCCGTTTCCGCCGAATATGGCAGCGGATTGCCGACTGAGATTAGCGAGGACGCAGATCGAGCGGATCTCGAAGCACAGTACGGTTCTGCAATCATCAGCCGAGTCAATTTCAGCGCGAATCGTGTTCGACCGAACTTCTCACTCGACGTGAGTGCCGGGATCGATATCTGGAAACATGAGAAATCCGCCCTCAGGCTGCAAGGCGAGCTAGAAAACCTGACCAATCACCTCAATCTCATCAATTTCGCAGGTCTCTTCTCGGGCACTGCTGTCGGACCGCCCCGAAGCGGGAGTCTGCGGCTGCAGTTCGTATTCTAATCTCGAGGCTTTCGGAACATTTTCCCGGTTCGGACGTCGAATGCGGGTATGAGAGTCGCGTTCCGACGGTTCGTTTGTCTCATTCCGCTTTTGGGTTCGACTGTCTTGCCGGCAAAACAAATGAGCGAGAATCAGCCGGACCAGCCAATTGCCAAGGCAGTACGCGACCAGATAATCCGAGACATCGTTACTGATCTGAACCACTCGTATATCTACCCTCAGGTTGCTTCCGCGATGGGCAAACACATCCTGAGCCGCGAGAGCGCCGGCGCCTACGACAGTATTACCAGTTCGAAGGAGTTCGCCAAAGTACTCACGGACGATCTGCAATCGATCAGTCACGATAAACACCTTCGCGTTTTCTATAGCTACGAGTCCTTACCCCCAATGACTGGCGGCCCAAGTGCTGCCGAACGGCAACATATGCGCGACCAGATGATGCGCACAAACTTCGGGTTCCAACGCGTCGAGGTGCTACCGGGAAACGTGGGCTATCTGGATTTACGTGGCTTTGTGCCCCTCGAACTCGGGAAAGATAAAGCCGTCGCGAGTATGCGCTTTCTCTCCGACACAGACGCACTCATTATCGATCTGCGAAAAAACGGCGGCGGCGCTCCTGACATGGTGGCCTTCCTGTGCAGCTATTTCTTCGGCAATCGGAAGGTGCACCTGAACGACCTCTATTGGCGGGAGCCGAATCATACCGACGAGTGGTGGACCACACCCGAACTTCCCGGCCCTAAATACGGAAACAAGTCCGTATATCTCCTGACCAGCCATTTCACATTCTCGGCTGCGGAAGAATTCGCCTATGATCTACAGAATCAGAAGTGGGTCACAATTGTCGGCGAAACGACCGGCGGCGGCGCTCATCCCGGCGGCCCGGCGCGCCTGAACGAACACTTCGGCTTGGGCATTCCGAGAGGCCGCGCCATCAATCCGATCACCAAAACCGACTGGGAAGGCGTGGGCGTCAAGCCCGAAATAGCCGTGGATGCAGCGGCCGCGTTAAAAACAGCCCAGCTCGCTGCCGTTAAACAGATGCTTGCCCATACCACCGATATGCACCGGCGGGAGGAACTGAACGAAGTCATCGCCGAGATTAAGCAGAACTAGGGCATCAACCGCTGTCCTAGGCCTTTGACTGAAATTCGAGCGGTACGTGGTCCGCGGGCAGACCGTCTATTTCCATTACTGGCCGGACTTCGACAGTGCCGAAGCGCGCTGCCGGAATCCGGCCGGCGATCCGGAGCGCCTCATCCAGATCCTTCGCGTCTACCAGATAATAGCCGCCCAATTGCTCGCGCGTCTCTGCAAACGGTCCGTCCGTTACAAGCCGCTTCCCCTCGCGCACCCGCAGAGTCGTCGCCATTGCCGTCAGTTGTAGCGGTGCAGCGGCCAGAAAGTGCCCGCTCGCTTCCAGATCCCGCGCAAGCTGCGCAGACTCTCTGTAGCAGTGCTCCCGCTCGCCTTCGCTCAAAGCCTTCTCTTCCAGATAAATCAGCAACATGTATCTCATATTTCTGCCTCAGTCAGCGGAATGCTCTCCATACTTGAGTCGAAGGGCCCAAGCCCGAATCGACGGGTGTCGGAGAATTTATTTAAGTGTATGCACGGGGAATCCGACCAGGCCGTCGCGGAAGTCTATCGTTCCGATTGGGGGCGGATTCTAGCCACTCTGATTCGCTTGTTCAACGATTTCGAACTCGCCGAAGAGGCAGCCCAAGAAGCGTTTGCCGCGGCCGTCGATCAGTGGCGCACATCGGGAATTCCGGAGCAGCCTCGGGCCTGGATAATCGAGACGGCGCGCCACAAGGCCATCGACCGGGTCCGCCGGCGCACGCGGTTTGCCCAGGCTGTTGAATCCATAGCCGCCACGTCCCCGCAAGTCGTTGAAGTACCGGATTACGATGCCGCCCGCATTCCCGATGACCGTTTGCGGTTGATCTTTACTTGCTGCCATCCGGCATTGGCGCTCGATTCGCAAGTCGCCCTGACGCTTCGCACTTTGGGCGGCCTGGAAACGGACGAGATTGCCCGAGCATTTCTCGTTTCGCCGACGACCATGGCGCAACGGCTCGTGCGCGCGAAGCGCAAAATTCGCGACGCGCGCATCCCCTATCAGGTTCCTGATCTGAATGAGATGCCCGAGCGCCTAGAGGCGGTCCTGACCGCGATCTATCTCATTTTCAACGAAGGCTACGTGGCCACGCGCGGCGAACCGCTTGTCCGGACCGATCTATGCGCCGAAGCCATCCGTCTTGCGCGCCTCCTCCGAACCCTCCTGTCTCCTCCGCCTGGCGAGGCCACCGCGCTGTTAGCCCTTATGCTTCTTCACGATGCGCGGCGTGAATCCCGTTTTGATGAAAAGGGCGACCTGGTCACTCTGGAAAACCAGGATCGCAGCCGGTGGGACCGCACCCAAATCGACCAGGCATTGCCTCTGGTCGAAGAGTCGCTTCGCGGTGAGCCGGGGCCACTTGCCATTCAGGCGGCGCTAGCGGCCTTGCATTGTCGCGCTGCGCGGGCCGAAGAGACTGATTGGCCTGAAATTCTTCGGCTCTACGATGTCCTGGAAGGTCTTCAGCCCTCTCCGGTTGTGTCGCTGAATCGAGCGGTGGCGGTCGCGATGGTGCACGGAAGCCGCGAAGCCCTTGCGCTAATCGACTCACTAGCTGGATCAGGTGGCCTCGATGGCTACCACTTATTCCATGCCACCCGTGCCGATCTGCTGCGCCGTCTCGGATCGCGTCAGGAGGCGGCGGAGAGCTATACGCGTGCTCTTAGGCTCGTGACTAATAAGAGTGAGCGGCGCTTTCTGGAACGCCGTTTACGCGAGGTTCAGTCGCTTGGCGCCTGAGCTCATAACTGTGCCGTTTCTTGCGGCAGAAGGGCTGGGGTGCCGCGCTCTGTCGCTTCGCGATCCTGCCTGCCGAAGCTAATCGGAGCCTTTCAGTGGCATTACATTTTCTAAGCGAGTAACTCGTAGAATCGACTCGGGTTTCGGACGTGTGAGACTCTGCGTTATCGGTTCGTCAGAAACAATCTAGAGAACTCGCCTCTGCTTTTCGGGTAGTGTCGAAATCAGAGGTGTGCTTTCGCTCGCTTCAGGCGAGAGCGGGGAGGTTCGTTAGATGAAATCCATATCATTTATTCATCAGTCCATAATTTTGTGCGGGGGGCATGGAGGGGCGCACGTTGCCGCGCGCCCTTTCCCCTGGGGGATCGCGCGTTTGTTGCTGGTATCGTTACTCCTCGCCGGTTGTCTTTTCGGACAACTCACGAGCGGCAATATTACAGGCACGGTTTACGACCCAAGCGGGGCCGCTGTGCCAGGCGCCGCGGTGGTCGCGCATAATGTTGCGACCGGAGTGGACGTAAGCACCGCTGCGACATCGGCCGGTGATTTCCGCTTTGAAAATCTACCTGTCGGAACATACACCATCATAGTCACTGCAACAGGATTCAACAAATCGGAGATCGGGAACGTAAAGGTTCAACTGAACCAGACTGTGACGACCAATGTGACGCTGACCCTCGGACGCTCGTCGGAGAGTGTTCAGGTAACCGAGGCAGCTCCTCCTATCGATTCCACCACGGCTCAGATTCAGACGACTTATGACACCAAACAAATAGCCGATCTTCCCTCGGCCAGCGGTGGCCAGCTCGGCTCAGGCGTGATAAACCTTTCTTTGTTAAATGCCGGCGTCACCAGTAGCGGGGGCTCAGGATACGGCACAGGCCCTTCTGTAGGTGGCCAGCGCCCCACAAATAATAACTTCACGATTGAAGGGATCGACAACAACAGTTTGGCCGTGACCGGTCCCGTTGTTCAAGTACCCAATGATGCCGTCTCGGAATTCAGTGTTCTGCAAAATCAATTTTCGCCCGATTTTGGTCATTCCTCGGGCGGCCAGTTTAATCAAATTGTAAAGAGTGGCACGAATCAGTTCCATGGAATGGCCTACGAGTACTTCCAGAACCGTAACCTCAACGCTGCCGACAATCTCGACTCAGTGCAGGGGAATCCTCTTCATCCCCGGTTCGACGATAACCGCTTCGGTGGTAACTTCGGTGGTCCGATTATTCACAACAAGTTATTTTTCTTTGGCGATTACGAGTACAACCCCAGCGGGGCGGCGAGTAGCATCGGTTACTATGCTCCGACCGCCGCCGGATACAGCATTCTGGCTGCATTGCCCGGCATCAACCAGACGAATCTGGCCCAATACCGGAAGTATCTTGGAACGGCTTCCGTGGCAGCCCCCTCCACGACTCTTCCATTCGGTTCCGCAGTCCAGGTCGCTCCAGGTCCAGGCAGCAATGAGAGCCTCCTGACAGGGGTATTCGCCCCGAACGGAGCCGGCGGCATTACCATTCCGGTCGGACAAATTGCTTCATCTGAACCCGCTTTCACAAACCACGAGTACGGCGTTGGAGCGGTCGACTATACTATCTCGGATAAAGACTCTTTGCGTGGGAGATTCATCCTCAATCGCGCCGGCGCGATTGATACTTCTGGTTTCCCGGCGGTGTTTTTCGGCGTCACGCCGGAAAATGATTATCTGGTCACCGTATCGGAGTACCACAGCTTTACTCCCACTGTCCTGAACGAACTGCGGCTTGGATTCAACCGCCAGAACCAGACGTTCCCAGAATTTGGTAACCAGTCATTCCCCGGCCTCGATTCGTTCCCCAACATCAATGTGTTCGAATTGAACGCCGGTTACGGACCAGATCCAAACGCGCCGCAATTCGCGATTCAGAATATTTACCAGCTCACAGATAACGTAACCTGGACAAAAGCAAAACATAATCTTAAGTTTGGTTTCGATGGCTGGAGCTCGATCTCACCGACAAGTTTCACCCAGCGTTCCCGAGGGGATTACGAGTGGAGTTTTCTTTCAGACTACTTGTACGACAATAACCCGGATATTATCGCGGAGCGCGGTTTAGGGAACGTTATTTACTATCAAAACCAGCAACTCCTTGGCGGCTATGTCAATGACAGTTGGAAGGTGAGGCCTAACCTCACAGTTAACCTTGGACTGCGGTACGAATACATGAGCAATCCTCTTACCCAGAACACGCAGTCTCTGAACGCCAGCGCCAGCGTTCCCGGTCTGATCGTGTTCAAGTCGCCCACCACCCAGACGACGAATTTCATGCCGCGTGTAGGTATTGCATATTCGCCGGGTTCCAGCGGCAAAACCGCCATTCGCGCCGGGTTCGGAAGAACCTATGACGTGCTCTATAACAATCTTGGAACTCTCAGCCTGCCCCCACAATTGAGCACAACCGTAAACGTAACGGGCTTGGACCAAACCGGTTTTCTGGCGGGGGGCGGCATCAGTCCAAACACTTCAGTTGCGGTCCCGGAGGGCGCAGCGGCTCGGGCTGTCACCTCCGGCTTCATCCCGGATCAAAAACGCCCGGAAGCCTACAGTTGGAACTTTGGTATCCAGCATCAGTTTGCCGGTAACTACGTCTTCGAGACCCAATACCTCGGCACACGGGGCCTATTCCTTCCGATTCAGGTTCAATTGAACCGGCAGCCAGTCGTGACTGCCTCGAACGCGCTGCCCGTGTACTTCACGGCGCCCAGTCAGGCAACATTGGATTCATTGCCGAACACGTTGGCCGGGCTGCAGGCCGCCTTCGGCAATGGTGGTTACCTTGTCCCCGCATACGCCAACGCCGGTTTCACAGGATTAATGACAGCTTTCATGCCGCAAGGGAACTCCATTTATCATGGATGGACGAACCAATTGACACGGCGTTTCTCCAATGGCTTGCAGTTTCAGGGTTCATACACCTGGAGTCACAATATCGATGATTCAACCAATGCCCTGAACTCGACCACACTAGCGCCCCGCCGCCCGCAAGATTCCCAAAATCTTCGGCCGGAGCGTGCGTCCTCCTTGCTCGACTACCGCAACCGCATCGTGCTGCAGATGATTTATGATGTCCCGTTCTTTAAGAACCGCAACTGGTGGTTGAAGAATATTGCCGGGAACTGGGAGATCGCGCCCGTGTATACCTTCCAATCGGGCCAGCATGTAACGCCACAGAGCTCTGTGGATTCTAACCTGAACGCGGACAGCGCTCCGGATCGCGTCATCATCAATCCCTCTGGAAATTCCAGCCTGGGAACGACTGCCTCAGCTCTTGCTAACAGTGCCGGCGCTACCGTCGCCTATTTGGCTGCGAACCCGAATGCGACGTACGTTGTCGCCCCGAGAGGAACGCTCCCAGATGGCGGGCGGAGTTTGCTCAGCCTCGCGCCGATTGACAATATAGATCTGAGCCTGCTCAAGCGATTTACTCTGACCGAACGTTTCCGACTTGAGTTCTCGGCTCGTGTCTTTAATACCTTCAATCATCCGCAATATGTGGGTGGCTATGTGAATGATGTGCATCCATTTGGCCCGCAGGGGGGTGGATACGCGCAAGGTAGTGCTGCAGGCGACTTAGCTCGAAGCGCGATAACGCCGGGCAGCAGTATCTTTCAGCAGTGGAGCCAGGCGTTCTCGAGCAACCCACGGCAGATGACGCTGGCTTTGAAACTGACCTTTTAGTTGCTTTTGGAGCCGGAGCCGAAGGTAAGCGATTAAAGATCCCGGAGCGGATGCGCCAGCAGCACTCGCCCCGGAACCGCAAGCCGTCAGAGCCCCAATAGATTACTGCCAACCTGAGACGAGAAACAAGTTGGAGAGGGTCTGCTGGCTCGAATAAACAAATGTGTTGCGATCGGCTGCGAAGTAGACCATCATAACCTGAGCTACGCCGCTTCTGTCTGGCAAGGTGAGGCTACGATACGGGCGTGGCCGGCCGGTTCTGAGGTCGAGTAACTCTACTGAGAGGGCATGGCCGGATACTTTGCTTGCTAAAGCCTGATCCTTATCCAGAAGTAGGGACGGGTAGTACCCCTTTCCCCGCGGAACAGTGCGTATTTCGTTGGTCGAGAGATCAAGGATTGTCATTCTGCACTCGGGAGACGCTCCGATTGCGAGAGTGCCGTCAGGATCCATCATCACGCCATTCATTTCCACCTTCTGATGAATAGGAACCGGAAGGCCATCCGGCAGAGCTTGGCGAAAGAGCTCCGGATCGCGGTTGGGGTACTTGCCCGCAAACAGAATTTCCTGGTGCTTGGGAATGAACTTTGCCCAATCGTAGGAGATCCCATCGGTGGATAGTCGCCACGAAGTCCGATTACGAAGAGAAAAAAGGGTGATCGAGGTCGCATCCGTCGCACTTTCCGAAAGGACCCACTGGCCGTCAGGCGACAGATCCAATGCACGACCATGACTGATCTGCTGGGGTGCCGTCTGGGTTGGTGAGTACAGGAAATCGGTGTATTCTCTGCCACCGCCCGCCCCACTCTCGTCGAATAGAATATATTTCCCGTCAGCACTGATACCAGCAACGTGGGACCAATCAAACCAGGAGATATCTCTTATAGTGTCCGTGTCGGCATTCCCTAGTAGCATCGAGATCCGCTGTGGTCCTTCCGTAATGAGGATTTTGCCCTCTGCCGAAATGTCCTCGAGAATAAGACCGCCAGGTATCTCGGCAATTGTACGGATTTTCCCGTTCAGGTCCACTGCCTGAAGCGCGCGATCGATACCGGCCCGTGCCGCAGTAAACCAGATCTCGCGTCCGGACGGATGCCAGGCCAGGCCTTCCAAAGACTCCCACCCTGGGCTCAGAACGCGCGCTTGTGCAGATTTTGCGTCAACGACAACAACCTGGCCGGCGTCGTCGCGGGGCACGAGATGCTCGGCAAAGGCGACCAGTCTCCCGTCTGGCGAAACCCGCACATCCGATATCCAGCCGCGCAATCTGTAAATCCTGTGTCCGGCCGGATATTCGAGAAAGATCCTCGACTTCTCCGCGACAACGGCGCACAGATCGCCCTGGGGACCAAAATCCAGACGCATCGCCCGATTTTTCAGGGGATGTGGCGCACCTCCCGATAAGGGCACGCCCAGTAGTGACCCGTTCTGTGCATCATCCGCCTCCGCATAGATTGCGGCTTCGTTTTTTGGAGAAACGCTCGCAAGGTATCCAGGCTTTGAGCCAAGTTCGCGCGACTCCCTCCCGTCCTTATGGCTGATGAAAACGCGGCTTGGGTTCCCGTTCCATGCCGCGCTGTAGAGAATTTGCTTCCCGTTTTTATCGAAGCGCGCATTGCTGACCCAACCTTGTTGGAAAGTGAGTTGCTGGAAGGTTACAGCAGGGCGCAACAAAGAATGCCTTAGCGCAAAAACCGCCGATACCAGGATTACAATTCCCGCAGAGGCGTACCATAGGACCCTGGGATTCAAGAACATGCGCCGTTGGACAGATACACTCTCGTCTGCGTTCGATCCTTCCAAGGTGGGAGTAACTCCCAGTGGTACGCTCTCTTCATTTGGCGCGGAGAGTATCTCAACCGGCGCAATAAAACGGTACCCTAAGCGCGCCAGAGTCTCAATGTAGATAGGACTGTCGGCAGACTCTCCCAATGCGATCCGAAGTCGATTAACAGCAGTATTCAGTCCGCTTTCGAAGTCGACGAAGGTATCTGACGGCCACAGTTTTGCCCGCAACTGATCTCTGGTTACCATCTTGCCCGGCTGCTCCAGCAGCGCGGTCAAAACGTGAAACGGCTTTGCTTGCAGGCGTACCCGTACGCCGTGCTTGCGCAATTCGCCTGTATCCAGAAAAAGTTCAAAAGCGCCGAACCGAACTAGGCGATTCGGCTTCGAGCCGTCTCGCAGCACCCCGTTGCTTTTCATGGCCTGGCACGTTATGACTCAGACGTATCTGCTTGAAATTAGTTCTGTAAATGTATTGCAAATTAGACGCCCGATGCGGGCAGGCTGTTGGAGCCTGGGAAATTTCCTCTGTAATGCGAGTGAACCGTTGCAAACGGTAACAAGAAGTTATCGAGTGAGGAATAAATTACGTGCCGTCCATTGATCTAGTGTTCCGCTCCCTCTTAGGCTCGTACCCAAGAGGAGCACGAATTATGGGCCGAACTGCGGGCGCTTCATCAACTCTTTGCAGAACAGGAAGCTTTCTCGCGGCGTGTTCCGTGGCAATGGTCCTGGTCCCTTCGGCAACAGCCTGCCCCTCCGGTTCTTCATGGCCTCAGCTTCACGAGCAGGCAACAGCGGCGTCTAGTGCGGGCCGGTTTCGCGAGGCGGAGGATACGCTGAAAACGGCAGTTAGTTGCTTGCCAGACGCGAAAGGCCCGGAAGCACTCGTGCTCATGAATGAACTGGGCGAAAGTCAGGAAGCTCAAGATCGCTTGAGTGATGCCGAAGCGACATACCGGCAGGTCTTACAGGCAAATTTCCGGCAGCCATCTTCAGAACAAATGGCAATTGCCTGGAATAACTTAGGTACCATTGCTCTGCGGCGCTACCAGTTCACAAGTGCCGAACAGCTCGTGCGCCGGTCCTACTCCCTGCTGGAGCGGGAAAACGGGCTTAACTCGATAACCGCTGGGCACGTCCTAAGCAATCTCGCATTGATCCTGCAGCGTGAAGGACACCTGGCGGAAGCAGAACGGGTTTACCCGCGCGCGTTGGCGCTTATCCGCAAGTTAACAGGTGAGGACAGCCTCGACTTCGCAAAGGTACTAACAAATTGCGCGCTGTTCAATTTTGATATGGGGAATTTTGAGGCCGCTATTGAGAACAACCGCAAAGCGCTGGCGATAGAAGAGAAATTGCACGTATCGAATAGCAGCGATCTGGCCTTGACCCGGAATAATCTCGGGCTCGCACTCTCCGAAGTGGGACGATTCGCCGAGGCCGAGCCGCTGTATTATCAAGCTCTGGCTGTTTGGAGAACCAAACCGGAAGCGCGTTTGCGTCTCGCGGAAACATTAAGCAACCTCTCCATGCTCGAGAAAGAAACGGGGCGGACGGACCTTGCTCGCCAGCACGCCACGGAAGCAATCAATGTTGCCGGGACGCTGTCGGATCAGGATTCCTTGGTAGCCGCGATCTCGGAAAACATGGGAATGGTTGCTTCCGCAGAGGGCAATTGGAACGAGGCCCGTAAGTGGTACCAGCGGGCAGCAGATATCTGGGCTAAGAGTCTGGGCAACACGCATCCGAGCTACGCGGCAGCACTCTCCAATTTGGCCGGAGTTGAAACCAAAAAGAAACACTTCAAAGCCGCTCAAGAGCTATATCAGCAGGCATACGACATAGATCGCAATACCCTTGGTCCTGACCACCCGCGAGTTGCGGCCGACCTTTCAAACCTGGCGGCCGAGAAGTTTTATCTCAAGCACTTAGATGAAGCATTGCCGTTGTTCGACCGTTCACGAGAGTTGTTAGAGCGCAGTTTTGGGCCTGAGAGCCGACAGGTAGCCGAAGCGTGGCGTAACCTTGGGCTGGTATATTGGGCCGAAAAGCAGTGCCCCGAATCAGAGCAGGCCTTTGCAAAGGCGATTCAGGCCCTAGAGGCCTCTTCGAGTCCTCAAAACCCGGTGCTATCGAGTTGGCTGCAAGAATACGCCGTCGTGCTCAGATCGGACAAGCAGTTCGCTCGAGCGGAGCAGGCTGAAACTCGAGCTCTCGGCATCCAGGTTAAAAATGCCGAGCGTTCCTCGGCCTTCCAGAATTCCATGCTGGCTGGACCTGGCAAAAGCTGAGTGCTTGTGGTCGCATTTCGCGACAAATTTGTTCCAGAAACAGACATAGCTAGGGCAGTCACGGTGAGCAGTTGCCCTGTTTGAGCGATGCTGGCGAACAGTTTAGGCCACGGGAAGCGATGGACCATCTCTTGCATGTGGGTTCGTACTAGGAACCATCTTATGGGTGCTGCGAGGGATGCGGATAGACTTATTCCGAAGAATCTTGCCCGTTCGGCACAGTGGCGGGTGTCCGAACCGGCTTGCGAGATATATCGATTTGGCGTCTTCGAGTTACGCCAGGATACCGGAGAACTGTGGAAGCATGGCGTACGCATAAAGCTGCAAGGCAAGCCGCTCAAAATCCTGCTTGCGCTTTTGGAAAATCCGGGCACGGTGCTGACGCGAGATGAACTGTGCGCTCGGTTATGGCCTCCTGGGACCTTTGTTGACTTTGAAAGTGGACTAAACACTGCCGCGAATCGGTTGCGCGTCGCGCTGGGTGACTCTGCGGAATCGCCGCGATATATTGAGACACTGCCGCGGCTCGGCTATCGGTTCGTTTGCCCGGTCGCAAAATCCACCGAACCTGCTGCGGTGAATACTCGGAGTCCCCAGCGCATGATCGCGCTCGCTACGGAAGGGACCCAAGATCCCCAGCCCGAGCCGGCGGCCAATGAAACGCCTAAGCCGGTGGTCAACAGGCTTGTTCCGTGGAGGAGGATTCTCAAAGCCGCAGTATCGATCCTGGGCGCCTCTGCTGCCGTTTGGGCCTTGGTGTATTTCGGCTCGGGTCTGCATGTCCGCTCGGCGGAGCCAGTTTTCCACCAGCTTACGTTCAAACCAGGGAACATCAAATCCGCCCGGTTTGCTCCGGATTCTCGCCACGTTATCTACACCGCGTCGACTAATACGGGCTGGCGAACGTACGAACTGGCACTAAACCGGCTGAATGCAGCTTCCGCAACTCCCCTTGAGATCGCAGCAGGCCACGCAGAAACGAGCAACTCGAGTGTCTTTGCAATCCGCAGGATGGAAACGGCGACGACCGTCGAGTTTCCTGCGGGGAAAACCGTGTTCCGATCCGAGGGTTGGATTGACTGCGCGCGCGTTTCCCCTGATGGTGACAGCCTTGCGTTTTTGAATCATCCTATGCGAGACGACGATGCCGGACAAATAGTAGTCGCGAAGAGGAACGGACCCTCGCGTGTCCTTACTTCGCAATGGAACAGCATTGAGGGTCTCGCCTGGTCTCCGATAGGTCGCGAGGTTTGGTTCACTGCGAGCAAAGCGGGCGATGCTCGTGCCTTATATGCCGTCTCCAGATCGGGCAAGTTGCGGCCCTTGACGAAAGTACCGGCGTCGTTGCGCCTTCTCGATATTTCGAAAGCGGGTCAGGCGCTGCTTGCGCTAGACAATACACGAACAACGCTGACCGCGGCGCTCCAGGGTAGATCGACGGAGGTCGGCGCTTTCGACGCCTCGCATGCCGATGACATATCATCGGACGGCAAGCGAATTCTGTTCACCGAAGCCGGTGAAGGCGGTGGGCCGCACTATTCCGCCTATATCTACGATCAGCCATCAGGGCGCACTACGCGCGTTGGCAATGGAAGAGGGCTCGCCCTATCACCCGATGGCGAATCGGTCCTGACAATTGATCCGGCGGATCGCAGTTCTCTTGTTATCACATCTACGATCGACCGGAGCGTGCGGCGCATCTCTGGATTCGGCTTTAAGTATCAGTGGGCGAAGTTGATGCCGAACCGCAATGAATTATTAGTGGGTGGCAGCTATCCTGGAGGTAACTTGGTAATCGCCCGCCAAAGTGTTCACGGCGGAAGACCGGTAACCGTTTCCGCACCCTATTTGGACTACGTGTCCATCTCGCCCGACGGGAACCGGCTGGCGGGTAGCACCAGTACCTACCGGCTCGTCGTTTTCAATATGCAGGAGGGCAGAAGAGAAGAAGTTACCGCGCCGTATCGAGCAATTCCGGTGGCCTGGAGCCCAGACTCCGAGGGATTGTATGCCGTCAGCGCAGGTTGCATGAACACGATGATTTGGCACATCAACGTAAAGCATCAGAATTCAACGGTATGGAAAACCATCGCTCCGGGTGATCCCACCACGTTTGACGGATTTGCCAGCGTTGTAGCGGCGCCTCGAACAGGAGCTTACGCGTACTCTACGCGTATGAACTTCTCCCGCCTGTATGTTGTCGAAGGGCTGACCTAAGTAAGCTCTTCGCTCCGGCCCTATAATCCAATACGGGTCTATGATGAGTCCTTGTATTGGTTCCCGGCCTTGGAACATCTTCGCCTTCCTTCTTTTTCTCGGCACGGCTGCTGCTGGCCAGAACCTTTCTTTTGGTACGCGAGACGCTCGTGCCGTGCCGAGTTGGATGAACAAGCTAACGATTTATGAGCTCTGGCTGAATGCTTTCAGTAAGGAAGGTACCCTACGCGGCGCCATACCCGGTCTGACACGCATTTCCGAGCTTGGTGCCTCCGTCGTCTATCTAGGCCCGATCGCAAAGCGCTCGGCAACTGCCCACGCGTCACCGTACAATATCGCAGACTACAACGCCATCGACCCGCAATACGGGACTGAACAGGATCTCCGCGATTTCGTCTCGGCGTCCCATAAGCTCGGCCTGAAGGTCATGCTTGATATCGTGTATTACCACACGGCTCCGGACGGTGTCATGAGCGAGCATCCGGACTGGCTGGTACACAGACGTGATGGCAGGATCGCACGTGGCTTCTGGCCTCAGCCGCTTCCCGATTACGATAACCCGCAAGCCCGCCGGTATCTGATCGAAAGCCTGCTCCACTGGGTTCGGGATTTCAAAGTGGACGGCTTCCGCTGTGATGTCGGCGGCGGTGTGCCAATCTCGTTTTGGGAAGAAGCAAGGAAGTCACTTGACCAGGTCAATCCTGATGTCATTCTTCTTTCCGAATCCGATCGTCCGGATGACCAGTTGTATGCATTTGATATCAGCTACAACTTCCAGGGCTATCTCACACTTCGTTCCGTAATCCGCGACGGCGAGCCGGCAAGTAAAATTCGGGAAACCTGGGAACAGACCAGGAAAACGTTTCCGCGCAGCGCAAGGCTGCTACGCTTCAGTGACAACCACGATTGGCGCCGGGCCGTAGTCCAGTTCGGCGATGCGGGTGCGATGGCCGCGTCCGTTCTTAATCTCACGTTGGATGGCATCCCATTTCTCTACAACGGCCAGGAGATTGGAGACTGTACGCCCACCCACTGGCTTACCAGTGCCCCTATCCAATGGCCCGGAGAAAACGACCGTAACGACACGGCGGCCAGCAAGGAAACGCTATCGAAGTATCAGCGCTTGTTTGCAATCCGCAACGAGGACGCCGCCCTTACGACCGGAGACTTGATATGGATCAACAACAGCGAACCCGATAGCGTCTTGAGTTTTCTTCGCAGTAAGGGCAGTGAAGAGATCCTCATTATCCTGAATCTCTCAAACCGCGATACGCACGTAACCGTTGATCTTCCTGTGATGGAGTATTCGTCAGTCGAGAATCTGCTGACCGGAAGCAAAACGTCTTTTCAGCTCTATTCAGGTCGTGTTTCCGCCGATCTGGGCGCCTTCCAGGCAATTGTCGGTAAGCGCATCCCGCTTGCGCCATTGGAACGAAAGTAGTGCACCGAGTTTCACGGTAAATTGAACTCATCGTGGATTGGATGCATAACGGGGCCGCGATCTTGGCCTCCTTCCTGGCTTCCCTTGTGGAGTTCGTTGAAGCCTTAACTATTGTCCTGGCAGTTGCAATAACTCGGGGATGGCGGCCGGCTATTTTGGGAGCGCTCGCAGGCGCTGCGACCCTGATTATTCTCGTCCTTACTTTCGGGCCGAGTCTGCGCCTGATCGACATCCGCAAACTGCAGCTCTCGATCGGCGTTCTCCTTCTACTGTTCGGCATGCGTTGGCTCAGAAAGGCGATCCTTCGCACCGCCGGCGTCCTAAGCCTACACGATGAGACAACGATTTTTGCAGGTGAATCAGAAGTACTGCGCGCTGCTGCGAGGAGATCCTCAAACGTCGTCGATACCCTGGGATTCATCACCTCCTTCAAGGCGGTCATCATCGAGGGCATAGAGGTCGTTTTCATCGTTATTGCAGTCGGTGCCACTGCCAACATGCTTCTGCCGGCCAGTCTTGGTGCGCTCGCCGCAGGTTTGTTGGTCTTAGTCATTGGGCTGATCCTTCATAAACCGGTGGCTCGGTTACCCGAGAATGAGTTGAAATTTTTCGTTGGTGTTCTTCTGTCAGCCTTCGGCGTATTTTGGATCGGAGAGGGTTTACGATTTACGTGGATCGGCGGCGACTGGGCGATCATAGGGCTTGCGATCAGTTTCCTTCTTGCGGCACTCGGCGCCGTCCACTTGGCGAAATCCCAAGCGTCCGCGCGAGGCAACCCTTTAATGCAAACGACCCCCGCAAGAAGCAAGGAGCGCTAGCAGATGAACTGGATTTGGTGGCTCTGTAGAGAAGTTTGCGGGCTATTTATCGAAGACGGAAGCTTCGCGCTGACAATCTTAATCTGGCTTGCAGTTACCGCATTTCTTCTGACCAAGATTTTGCCGCTTCCATGGAAAGGCCCCACCCTTCTTGTTGGCGTGCTCGCGATTCTGTTGGAGAACGTGAGGCGAACCGCTAAGCCGCGGGTTACGAGATAGCGCAACTCAACGTTCAGAAGAGGAGAAGCGCCCCTGTTACTTGTCGGCGGGTGTCACTCTGATAAATAGAGCGTCCCACCCATGATGTTTACCCGAAGGACTGGGACGCCCTCCCGGAAAAGTTCGGTCCAGAAGCTGGATGTTAGAGATCGAATCCGCTTCCATCCATCTCCAGTTGGGAAGCCTGTTGCTGCTGGCGCCAGCAACCTGATATGCAAGGAGCTTGGCCGAACCGTTGTGAATCCCGTAGTCATGCGGTTCGACAATACGCTCTTTGCCACCGTACAAAAGCCGAATCAGGCGCCTCTGCTTGATGGCCATTCGGAGGAGTTGATCGACATTCGGCTCAGGTTTCGCCAACAGAGCCACCCTCGAATCTTCTTAGACGGTCACGTCCGGTAAATTGTGACTGGATCCGCACGATGAAGATCACGGTCACAAAATTCTGCAGAAGAACAATTCTCCTGATATCAGCACCTTAGCTCAAAAGCCGCAGGTCGCGCCGCATACGCCCCTCGTAGTGTTGGGTCCAGATGTATCCGAATGGGATTGCAGATCGCAGTTGCAATTCCGGACATCTTGACGAATTGTGCTGGGCGTACAAGCCGCTTCCTTCCCAAGCGAGGTTTAAGGCGGTTCGTTCGCGGCTAAAGGGATTCTCGGGACCGGTGGGGTCTGGAAAGAGCGCGGCTCTATCGTTCGAAGCGCTTCGGCTTTCCTATATCAACCGGGGACGACAAGGCGTGCTCGCAGCTCCTACGTACACTATGCTTCGCGACGCAACGCTGACAGGTCTTCTCGAGCTGCTCGCAGCCCAAGAGATCGAGTTTGAGAGAAGAAAGGCGGACGGAGAAATCATTCTGATTCGGCCTGACAGCATCGCCTTGTTGAGATCGCTGGACGAGCCGGAAAGGTTACGTGGAACAAACCTGGCATGGTTTGGAATAGACGAATTGTCGTATTCGCGAGAGGAAGGATGGCTACGGTTAGAGGCCAGGCTTCGAGATCCGAAAGCGCGAAGGCTCTGTGGGCTGGCTGTTTGGACGCCGCAAGGCCATGATTGGGTCTATAAACGGTTCATTCATAGCCCCATTGAAGGCTATGAATGCGTTCAGGCCAAGCCGTTCGAGAACACTCACATCCTCGGAAAAACGCCTGATTATTACGAACGTTTGGAAAGAAGTTATGACCCGAAGTTCTACCGTCAGGAGGTCCTGGGCGAGTACGTAAACAGCCGCACAGACCGCGTATATCACTGTTTCAATCAGAGCGTTCATATCGGCGAGCATAAGTACGATCCGAAGGAACCGCTGATGTGGGCCCTAGATTTTAATGTGGCACCGATGAGTTCGATCATTC
This sequence comes from uncultured Acidobacteriaceae bacterium, assembly GCA_963787585.1. Lineage (GTDB taxonomy): Bacteria > Acidobacteriota > Terriglobia > Bryobacterales > Bryobacteraceae > Bog-105. The sequence continues at coordinate 114,057 of CAWBDR010000027.1, read as the reverse complement.
TGCAGTGGAAACGAGACCAACTGGTGGTAATCGATGAAATCGTACTCGACAGGGCATCCACCGAGGAAGCCTGCTTCGAATTCGAGAACCGTTACAGGCAGCATATCCAAAAGATAGAAATTTTCGGAGACGCAAGCGGAAGGCATATGCGTACTACGGGAAAGACGGACTATGACATATTGCAAAGCTCTTTACGACGAGCAGGATTCAAGAACGTCATTGTGCGTGTGCCAGCTAGTAACCCACCTGTCATCAGTAGAGTGCATAAGGTAAATGCTCTACTTACAAATGCGCTCGGAGAGGTAAGGCTGGAAATAAATAGTCGCTGCAATGAACTGATCAGTGATTTTGAGGAGGTCGTATTCAAACCAGATTCCGGAGTAATTGACAAGAACAGAGATCCCAAGCGTAGTCACGTTTCGGATGCATTGGGATATACGATTTGGGAGCTATTCGGTGAAAAACCACGAGCTGGGGAGATGGACAAGCGATTGCTTTAGAGCGAATCGAGCGGACACATGATTGAGATCGACCGGGAACACCCGGAATACAAAGGGCAACTGCACGCGTGGCGTATGTATCGAGACCTCTACTCAGGAGGGCACGCCTTCAAAGCGCGGGCCGCCGACTATCTTCTGAGAAGACAAAAGGAGCCACTCGATGTGTACTCGGAGAGACTGCATCGGGTATTCTACGAAAGCTACATTGGCTCAATCATTGACTGGTATGCGGCTACGGTTTTTCGGCGCGAGCCCAGCTTCGAATTCCAAGGAGGCTTTAAGTCTGGTCAGGCGTTCCTAACTAAGTTCGCAGACGACTGCGATATGAGAGGAACGAAATTGGCAACCTTCTTCCGGCTTTGCTTTATAGACGCCCTTGTTGCCGGCCGTGCCCACGTTCTGATCGATTTTCCTCGCGCTATGAATCGGCCCCAGAATCGGGCCGAAGAGGAATCCGAGGGGTTGTCAAGAGCGTTCCTTGTGCGTTACCAGGCGGAAGAGCTGATCAACTGGAGCTGCGATGAACGCGGGGAATACGAATGGGTCGTTGTTCGGCATAAGTTGCGCCGACAGCCGACCGTAGATAAGCCGGAAGTGGTTGACGAGACTTTGTGGCATTACTACGACAGATCCTCATATCGGACATACAGGCGAATCGAGAGCGCAGGCGACCGGAATATCGAGCTGGTATCCGAGGGGACACACGGATTAGCCAGGCTCCGCCGTGTACCGCTCATAACATTTCAGGTCAGCGAAGGCTTATGGCTGATGAATAAGGCGGCGCACCTACAACTTGAGCACTTCAACAAGTGCAACGCGTTGGGTTGGGCAATCACCATGGGGCTGTTCGCGATGCCCGTGATCTACTCAGACCGCGAGTGGAGTCAGATCGTGGGGGAGAGTTATTTTATTCAGCTCGGCCCCACTGACCGGTTCGGCTGGACGGAACCGGATGGAAAGGTCTACCAGATTGCGGCTGAAAATTTAGAAACTCTTAAAGAGGAGATCTACAGGGTCTGCTACTTGTCTCAGGCCTCTGGAGAAATTGCTGGGGGACGAGCTCAGTCTGCTTTGAGTAAGCAGCTTGACTTCACAATCACGCAGGAAGTGTTAAGGGCCTATGGTGCTGCTCTCAAGGAGACGATCGGGAAGGTCATGGCGGCGATTTCAGACGCTCGTCAAGACGGTATAGCGATTTCAGTTTCCGGTTTGGATGAGGTCGACATAAGCGATTTCGGGACAGAGCTGCAACAGGCAGCTTCGCTTTTACAGATGGGTATTGATTCACCGACGCTGAAAGCCAAGGTTTTCGAGCGATTAGCTTTCAAATACCTGAGCGATGCACGGCAGGAAGTTAAGGACCAGGTTGTGCACGAAATTCGCGCACAGTTAGAGGGGCGATAAAGGAAATGTCAGATCAAACGGAAACGGAACAAGTTCAAACAGCCAGTGGGGACGTTCGAGATATAGTCCACCAAGCCATACAGGAGTTCATCCATGCCGAGCAGCGGAAAGCGGAGCCGGCCCATCGCGCGGAGCTGCAGGATGAGCGTAAGCGCCGGGAAGCCTTGGAGGGGCGCCTAAATCAATTGATAGAGGAAAACCGCCAGGCGAAGGCGATAGCGGAAGAGGCGGACCGGAATGCGCAGATCCGAAGTGAACTGCAACAGCTAGGCGTGGCAAAGATTGACCTTGCATTCAAAGCTATTAAAGACGACATCGTGAGAGCGAGCGATGGGCAACTGCAGGGCCGAGGGAAAGAGGGCAAGTCATTACGAGAGTTTTTGATCGGTTTTGTGCAGGAGAACCCGGAACTGCTCCCAGCCCGAATTGCTGGAGGAAGCGGAGCGCAGATCCCGATGCGCGATGCAGCTGATAGCGGTTCTTCGATTGACATCAACAAGATTAAACCAGGAATGAGTAAGGACGAGCTCGAGCGCGTACGCAAGGAGATATCGAGAATCGCGAGCCAGGCGCTGAAGGGTGTCTAATCCACTTCTTTTGACTCGCACAATCAACGGCAAACGATAGCTCGAGACAGAACCAGCCATCTATCTAGAACGAACTAGGGATAAGTCTGGTGAAGAGCTGACTAGGAGACAAATGTCAACAATTACATCTGCAAATTTAGCGAATGCGATCGTAAAGCTGGTCGCTGCAGAGGCGTTACCTGCTTTGCTAGGTAACCTCGTCATGGGTAGTTTGGTGAACCGCGATTATGAGCCTGTATTGGCTCACGCCGGCGACACAGTCAATGTGCCGATTCCTCCGGTTCTAGTGGCAAATAACATTGCCGAAGGCGGCACGGTTCAGCCGCAGAATCCTAATCTGGGCAACGCCCAGATTGTTTTGAACACACACGCCGAAGCGTCGTTTATACTTCCGGATGTCACCAAGGCTCTGGCCTTTCCAGACCTTCTGAAGGCGTATATGGAGCCGGCCGTGATCGCCATTGCTGAGCGTGTGGAGTCAGACCTGCTTGGTCTATACGCGCAGTTTACGGCCAACGCTCCTGTCGGATCGGCGGGTACCGCAATCACCGAAGCCAGTATCGATGCGGCTGAAACCGCTTTGTTCTCGGCGAAAGTGCCTCCGACCGCTCCGAAGTATCTGGTGGTCGATTCGAACACTTATTCACAAATTCGGCAGATTCCTCGCTTCAGTGAGTACTATTCGGCAGGCGAAGCAGGGCTGAAAGCGCTGGTTGAAGGCAACGTCGGAAAAATGAAGGACTTCTTCATTTTCCGGTCTCAATTCGTGCCAGTAACGGGTACCACGAATCCTACCACGCATAATCTGGCCTTCACGCGTGATGCGTTGGGCTTGGTTGTGCGTCGACTTCCTCAACCTCTTCCGGGAACGGGCGCCGTCGCCGAATACGCCGAGATGGGAAATTTCGGACTTCGCATCGTGATGAGCTATCAGCCGAATACGCTAGCTCAGCAGTTCACGGTTGACGTGCTGTATGGCTGCGGTGTTCTGCGGAATAACTTCGCAGTTCAGGTCAACACCTAATTAGAGCAATTCAGGAGGAAGGGGCATAGGAGCCCCTTCCCAATTTGGAGCCAGAAAGATGGATTTGAGACGGTACTTCCGTAAGATGCGCGAAGTGGAGGCTGAACTCATCGAGCAGTATCCGTTGATTGTGAGCCTTGAAACTTCAGATGGCGGTAAGCCGGGTCTAGTCAGCGAAGTAGCCCGGGAAATCGCGGCCAAGATGATCGTGGAAGGAAAGGCCGCACTCGCAACTGAAAGTGAGCGCGAAGCTTACCGAAAAGAGCAGGCAAATATCAAAGCCGCGGCGCACAAAGCAGAGTTCGCCCGGCGGTTACAGGTAGCTATCGTTGCCGATCCGGAGCTACAGGCCTGCCTGTCCCCGCGCAAGAGCCCGAGCCCAGCGGACGAGTAACCATGGCGCTCTTTACCGATGCAGGGGCCGTCAGCCTCGACGATCTACTGCAGTTTGAGAGTTCGCTGGTACAGGTTGCTTCCTCCCACGGGATCAACGTAGACACGAAGATCAACCTGGCTACTGAGACGATCGGCGACAAACTCTTGCTTTGGCTACTGGACATCGGCGCGTCGGATCCCCAGTTCGTTCAGCGAAGAGCGCTGGGGCTCTCCACGGTCGTGCTCACCGCGCCTTTACAACGTTGGCTCTGCTTCGAATCGTTGTCGAGGTTTTTCGCCGAAGCCTATAACGTTCAGTTGAACAACCGGTTCCAAGGAAAATGGACCGAGTATGAGGCCGAATCTGCACAGGCCGAGCAAATGCTCTTCATGTCAGGCGTCGGCATAGTTTATGCGGCGCTCCCAAAGCCCGTGATGCCATCGGTCTTGGTGCAGAGCGGAAATCTAGTGTCACAGGCCATATTCGTTCAGAGCGCGTGGGTCGACGCGGCTGGAAACGAAGGGGCACTGAGTCCTGTGAACGGTGTCGTTATCCCAGCTCAGTCAAGTATCGCAGTAAGTATGGCTGGGAAGAGCTCGGACGCACCGGCGTCCGCAGTTGGCTGGAACATCTACGTGAGTTCTTCCGAAGTAGATTTGACTCGGCAGAATCTTACCCCTCTACCGGTCGGCTCCAGCTGGTACTCACCCCCGGCGGGAATTGTGGACGGACCGGATCCGGTAGGCGGACAAGTACCGCAGTTCTTTATCAGACTGTCAAAACAAATAAAGAGAGGGTGAGATGCCACCGCTTACACTTCTTGCAGCTCGGAAAGTAGCCGGGTTGCTCACTGCTGGGAATGCCATCCGACAACAGATTTTACAGCTTGCCGCAGAGGCAAATATTCTTATACCAACGATTGAAGTCGGACAGGTTCTGCTAAGCTCGGCTCCTCCGGGCCTGGCAGACAAAAATATGGAGTTTGCCTATCCGCGAATTTGTATTTATAGCGGGTCCGTTAAGAACACACAAGCTGAGAAGTTCAGGTCTTTTTCCGGAACGGTCACGGTCTCCTCGGATATCTGGGCCAGCGGAGACTTTGTTACTCAGACGGACGAATGGATTCATTACTACCTCGAGGCGGTCACGACAATTCTCCGCACGAACACAGGAAACTGGGGTGACGGCATTTTCTTTTCAGGCCAGTACGAAGTAAAGTTGCAGCCGGCCAAGGCAGGGGGTCTCGGATTTGTGGAAGCAGCAACCGTAACGTGCGTGTTAGATGTGAGCATTACATAGGACGCCAATGGCAAACTATATTTCTTCAAACGCAAACCGGTTTTACGCCGCAGTCGAGCGTAACTACGGTTTGGCGGCGTCAATAGGAGCGGCTAACCGCTATCCGGCGGTGAAGTTGCAAGCACAGCAAGTGTTACAGCGGAGCCGGCGGTTAGACAAGACAGGCACACGGACATTCCTGGGAACTCCTACGACGGCTAAACGTCGGACTGCCTTTGAAACCAGCACCTATCTCACGTCGTGGACGGGAGCTGGTGAACCGTGCTATGGCTGCTTAATCAGGTCGGCTCTGGGCGGTATTCCACTGGTGAGTGGCGGGCTCACAATTGCGAGTCTTGTCGGCTCGACGGGCATCCAAACCTCGAGCCCGCATGGCTTTAGCACCGGCACCGGCATTGCCTTTGGGAACGAAGTTAGATTTGTCACTAAAGTGATTGACAACATCACGGCTTTAATTAATGCTCCGTTTTCGCAGACTCTAGAAGGGAGCAGCGTTCTTAGCCCTTGTGTGACTTATACTCTAGGGAGCGAGTTGCCAAGCGTAACATTGTACGATTACTGGGACCCAATAACGGCGGTGAGCCGGATTGTTACTGGCGCGGCGGTCGACATCTTAGAAATCAGCCTGAACGGAGACTTTCATGAATTTAAGTTCAGAGGACCGGCTGCGGACCTTCTCGATTCCAGCAGTTTCGTTTCGGAGACCGCAGGATTAGGGGCATTTCCGACCGAGCCGCCTTTGGGTCCGTTTGATTACAGCATCGTGCCGGGGCATTTGGGAGAAGCTTGGTTAGGCGGAGTTGCGAGTCAATTCTTTACACTGAGTTCGGCAAGCCTGGAGATCAACAACAACGTAGACTTGCGAGACCAGGAGTTCGGGTTTTCCTATCCACAAGGTATCGTCCCAGGGCCCCGACAGGTTGCAACAGACTTCACGATATTCGCTCAAGACGACACGCAAACCGAAGCATTGTATGCAGCAGCCAAGGAGCGCGGGCTGATTTCTGCGATGTTGCAGTTGGGGCAGCAGCAGGGAGAGCTCATGGGCATATTTCTGCCGCAGGTTGCTCCGGAAGTGCCGAATTACGACGATTCCGAGACGAGGTTGCAATGGCAGTTCAGAAACAATTTAGCGCAGGGAATAACGGATGACGAAATCTTCATCGCATTTGCATGAGGAATCGAATTACGAGAGCGTGACCTGGCGAGACAGTCGGAGCATCCCAGGTGTGCGGTTCGCAACCAAGCGAGTGTCATTAGGTCGCCGCGTAGAGTTGAACAGCAGAATTCGAGAACTGATGCTTCGTCACGAGTTTCTCCAGGCGGGCGAAACCCAAGACAAGTTGGAAGCCAGTTTGAGTGAACTGCTCGTTCGAAGACTTTACCTGGAATGGGGACTCAAAGAGATAACGGGGCTGATGATCGATGGTGAAGCAGCCACCACGGAGCAACTGATCGAGCGCGGGCCAGAGAGGTTGACCGACGAAGTGATTGAGGCTGTACAAGCTGAGTTAACCCTTTCGGACGAAGAACGAAAAAACTCCTGATCGCATTCCATTTCCAGTACTCTCCGCCAGCCGCGTGGGAATGCGATAAGTGCCGATCGAGCGGCTTGGTGCAACTGAGGAATTGCGCGTGGATTGCCAACAGCCCAGCCGGCATGAAGCGGCCCGTTTGGGCTCGCGGAGGCATTGTTTCTTTTCAATGCCCGAAGTCGATCATTACAGCTGAGAGCCTGACTTTTCTCGAGCAATTTCAGATTTGGAAGGAGCTAGGCGGGTTGGATTTGTTCTCTTTTGAGGCGAGAGCCGCTGAAGCATTTCTATTGTTGGAGCGGGAGTGCCGTAACGAGGTGAAAGATGGCTCGAACTAATACATTGCGGAGTTTGGCGGATGCGATTGCGACGACAAGAGCAGCCAAGAGGAGTCCGGTTGTGCTATCGGAGATAGCAAGCAAGTACTTCGTTCCTAGAAATTCAGCAACGATCACTCGGGTGGGCAAAGCGAGCGACTCAAAGCTATCAGGAATGAGTGCGACGACAGTGACTACGGGGATTCGGTTCGGATCACCATCAAGTCGCGCGACAACCTCTACGGGAGGCACGGCTTTCGACTGGTCGCACTTGCTCGGGCAGGCCGGCTCCGGGGGAGTCGCGAGCCTGCTTGGGGGCGGTGGGAGCATTCTCGGTGGGTTCGGTTCGTTGTTCTCAGGCTTGATTGACCTATTTGGGTCCAGTAAGCCGTCTCTGTCTGCGCTCGTACGATTTCAGTTGCCGGCGGTTCAAGACCAGGCAGCTTCAGTGAATCTCATCGGGAGCAGTACGGTATCTGGTGAGGCTCGGAGTAGTGGGTATGCGCCTGGGGGAATCTATCAAACAGCCGGGAAGCAATCAAACATTTCGGTGGACACACCGACAAGTCAGTACCAAAGGAATCAGATTATTCAAACAGTTAAACAGGCTCTCTTGAACAGCAGCAGCTTGAACGACGTCATTGCGGAGATCTAGATGCCGATTTTCCCCTTACTAAGCTCCGGTGCTGTAGCGCAGTATTCGTTACCGTTGATAACCGGGCAGGCAGTTCAAATGATTTTTTTCCTGGACGGAACCGACCAGCGATACCTGATACAGGGACGCATATTCCGACAATGGCAGATCCAACTCACCTTGCTAAACGACATAGAGATTGCTCAGCTCCAGACCTTCTTTGATGAGCAGCAGGGAGACTATGCGATATTCGATTTCCCGGACCCCATCAGTGGGCAGACAATTCCAAATTGCCGCTTGCTGATCCCGGAGATGACATGCAGTTACGAAGGCCTCGGTGCAAGCTCGACGACCCTGTACGTGACAGAGACGAATGGCTAATCTCTTCTTTCCACAATTGACTAGCGGGGCGCTGGTGCAATATCCGTTCAAGAGGACCCGTGTTTTTCGATCGATCAAAAATGTACTGGCTGACGGGGCAATGATTCTCTTGCCCGATCCTGCCGCCGGGAGGCTGCTATGGCACCTCGCTTACCAGGATCTATCACCAGCAGATATGGAAGCTCTTATGAAGCACTATCAGACGTGCTGTGGACCGTTTCATGCCTTCACTTTCATCGATCCGACCGATAACATGTTCATATCAAGCTCTGACTTGATCAATACAGCATGGCAAAAATCGCCCCTAATTCAGCTTGACGCCGCACAAACAGATCCTCTCGGCGGTACCGGTGGATTTGTGTTAACGAACATGGGCGAGACCGATGAGTATTTCACACAGATCCTGCCTGCGCCAGCAAGTTACATCTACACTCTGTCGCTCTACCTGCAAAGCGCGTCGGCCTCGATCGTTAGACTAGTTCGCGGCAGCTCGTCCGAGCGACAGATTACGACGGTTTCCGTAGGACCACAGTGGACGCGGGTTGTTTCGAGCGGAGCCTTGAGTGATACCGGTACAAGCCTGTTCGCGGGAATCATTCTGGCCGCTGGTCAGCAAGTCTCCGCCTTTGGCCCACAGCTCGAACCACAAGCTTCACCTTCTCCATATCGAGCAACAGCACAGACCGGGGCGGTCTACACCGAAGCGCATTGGTCAACGAACGAACTTGTGGTTGTGGCTACAGATAACGAACTGTTTTCGACAACGTTCGGTATTGATACTGCAATTTAGAGACATGGGGACAATTAACTCGATCAAACAGCTCGCTAGAAGCTGATACTCCGCTCTTGTTCTTCAACTGCATTCTACCGTCTGGTGATCCGGAGTTCTGGTGTACGCACGCCATGCAATTTAACGGAAATCAGTATGAAGCGCGGATTCTAAAGTACGACTTGTTCGATCTGCAGCTTTCCGCAGACGATGCGATGGAGGGGATTTCCCAGCTTTCACTGACGCTGGCAAATGCTGATTCTGCTCTTTCGCAGATCAATTCAGCAATCGGGTTTAAGGGAGCGCAATTAACTGTGTACTTCGCGTTTGCGGACCTCGTCATCGGAAGCATTACGACGGAAAGCACAGTTCTGTTTCGGGGAGTTGCCGGTGATCCCGACGAGATTACCGAAGACTCCCTGGCTCTGAGCTTCACGAACAAGTTAGTGTTGCAGAGAATACCGCTCCCCGAAGTTCGCGTTCAACGTGCCTGCCCCTGGAATTTCCCGACATCCGCTGCCCAGAGATTGGAAGCCATGGACGGTGGAAGGCAAGGAAAATACTCGAGGTTTTATCGCTGCGGATACTCGGCGGATGTGGCTGGAGGTGTAGGCAATCTCGATGGGGGACAACCCTACACTTCTTGTGACAAATCCCGGACACAATGCCTCCAGCGAGGCATGTTCACCTCCGATGCGAAGAATGACGTCACACGGCGCTTTGGAGGATTTGAATTTGTTCCATCAGCAATCCTGGTTCGGACCGCCGGCGATAAGACCTCGCACTTGTCGCCTCTTCTGGACTCGTCCGCTACCTACAATGACCCCGTACCCATCGTGTATGGAACGGGCTGGCTGAAGGCTCCACTCGTGTTTGGCAGGAACGATGGCAACCTGACGCATTTGGAGGCCCTCCTCGGAATCGGGCCCATAGAGAACGTGCTGAAAGTCGTTGTTAACGACGTCGAAATTCCGTTGGCCGCCCAAGGGCAGGACATGACGACAACGGGCTGGTACGCGGTTGTAACCAACGGAGACCGCACTGGAAACTTCAATCTTGATTTTTGCGATGCCAACGGCAATCCCTTGGGTGATCCTAACGGAAGTATTTCGGTGCTCTCGGTCGTCGTGCCCAACCGCATTAGCACCGGGAACTCGCTGCCGAATGTCGAGGTGCTACTTAGGGGCTTGCAACTCGATTCGTACAACTCCGACGGTACGTTTGAGCAGACCAGTCACACAAATAATCCCGCCTGGGTAATTTTGGATATCCTCCGACGATGCGGATGGGCGCTTTCGGACCTAAACCTTACTAGCTTTGCCGCCTCGGCTTCCTTTTGCCAAGAGTTGATCAACACGGCCGATCTCAATGGAAATTCCCTTCAGGTCCCAAGATACGAGTGCAACGTTGTCTTGACGAAGAGACAAAGCGCGGCAGTTGTGCTGCGAGGTATTCGCGTCGCGTCCAGCCTTATGCTGAGATACGGACCCACCGGATTGCTTGAACTCGTCCCGGAAACGACGCTTTCCGCACAGCAGGCTTTGCCCCCAGATGGAAGCAATAGCGCTGAACCGCTCAACGGAGGTTGGCCAGCGTACGAGTTCAGCGATGCAACGGGGCCATTTTCAGGAATCGTCAGAAATGTAAATGGAGCTTCCACAGTACGGCTAATTTCCCGGAGCATTTCCGAGACCTCTAACCGACTAAGTGTCGAATTTCAGGACGAGTCCAATGAATATCAGCAGGATAGTCTGTCGCTAGTGAATTCAGACGATTCGGCATTGATAGGGTACGAGATTAGCAGTCAATCCACCGCGCTCGGGATCGCGAATTTCAGCCAGGCTACGCGCGTTCTGCTTCGCCAGTTAGGCAAGTCGACTGGCGGGAACGTCTTCATCGAGTTTCAAACGAGCTTTCGAGCATTGAAGGTCCGTCCGGGTGACATCATTGCGTTCACTTATGCGAAGGAAGGATTTTTGCGAGTTCCATTCCGAGTGACGAAGCTCTCACCGTCCATCAATTACCAGCTCGTTACGGTTCTGGCCCAGATTCACAAAGACGAGTGGTATAGCGACGATCCAACCATCCTGGGAGGGGCGGGTCGACAACCCATAACTCAGGTAGGAACTCCCCGGCCGCTCCTTGGCACTGTGGCTCACAACGATGCGAACGGCGTTCTGGAGTTTTTCGACTTTGGCATTCAGGAAAACATCGAGGCCTGGAGCGCTGGGGCCGCTACGGACACGATTTCCGTCGCCTTCACTCAGCCGGCAAAGCCAACGGCGACATCTCCAAGCGTACCGTTGTTAAGCCTGGCTCCCATTTTCAGCGATAATGGGGGCACTATCGCTGGAGGCAGCACACTCTATTACGCAGTAAGCGCGATCGATTCGGCTGGTAACGAAGGGCCCTTGTCCTTCACTGTCCCGGCAGTGGTTCCGGCGGGGACAAATACTAATTCCGTATCGATAACAGGCCTGAGCTTCCCCTCTGTAACCGCGACGTTCCATGTCTACCGAGGTGCGTCGCCTCAGATGCTATACCGAATAGCCTCAAACGTTCCACTCGCGACCAGCTATACGGACATCGGACTACCCCCGGAGCCCGTTGGGCCTCCCGATCCGGCCTTCAACCACGCCAATTTTTATTACCGCTACGAGTACGCGGGTCCGTTCTCGGCCACGACATCCTCATCAACTACGATCGGGTCGGCGGATATGGGAGCGAGCGCCCGGGCGTACGTCGGCATGGTTGTTCGAATCACAGAAGGAGCAGGCCGAGGCCAAGAGCGCACAATAGTAGCGAATGACGCCACAACGCTCACCGTGAACTCGCCGTGGTCCACAGTACCGAATCTGACGAGCATTTTCGTCATTTCCGAAGGGTCGTGGCGATTCGGCGCGGTCTCCGTATCCAGCCCTGCACAGTTCGAGGTGGGATACAGCGCTGGAACAGTCATTCAAGTCTCTGGCCGATCGGCGAACGTCAGTAATCAGGAGTGCGACCCGGAACTATGCCCCCTCACTCGCTTTGCGCTGGGTGCTAGTAAGAGCGATCTGGGCGTACCTGGACCGCCGACGTACTCCCTTGGCGTGCCCGGTGGAGGGATTCTGACAACTTTCCAGATCGGATTCACCGATCTGACGAACACTACTTCGGTAACGAGTGGCACCCTGACGCTCTTTTACTGGAATGAATTGAGTGAGTCCAGCCAGTTTACTCTAGCTGCCGAGATGGACGCATTCACAACCGTAGTGACACTCTCACAGCCTGGGCCGGCAACGGTTGGAGTGGTGATCCAGATTGGAGGCGAGTTGATGACGGTTGTATCGTCAGACCGAACAACTAACACGTACACGGTGGTTCGCGGCGATCTGGAATCACTTGCGGCAGCACATTCCGCGGGCGATGCCGTGCTGCACTTGTCGAGCACTGTCGCCGTTGTCCCTTTTGCCGCAGGTTTCTTTGAGAACAAGGCCTCCAGTAATTTTCTCCATACGATGAGTCTTCCTGACACACGCATATGTGCGAGCGAGCTCTTTCTAACAAACGCGCTCGGGACCAGTCAGGCAACCCAGCAATGCTACACCGCAGACCCGGACGGCGGGCTCAGAACTCTTTCGGGGGGACAATTCTCGATGCAGGTCGCGGGGTATTTGGCAACTCAAACCGATGCAGCTCCACGTTTAATGGTGCAAGCTTCGCATGCCGTCAGAGACATCAGGGCAGCCGTAACTCAGGCCCCTGCCAACTGTGACGTGGCTATTACCGTTGAACAGGACGGAGGAGCATATTGCTCGCTAACGATACCGTCCGGCTCGACCTATTCCAATGTAATCGATGGAGCGAGTTTGCCCTACCTTCGAGAAGGTTCGGCTCTTACGATGGACATTGCTCTGCAGATAAATACCGGAGCCAACAATTCATTTTTCCCCGGGCGAGAGTTGACACTGACCATCCGCTTCTAATGATGTCTTTTGGCGATTGCCTTTTAGAGCCAGCCTAGCGACAACCCGCCCAGCTAATATGGTCGGTTGATCTACATAATAACGGTTGCCATAGTCATTCTTCTGCTCTGTGGCATTACTGCATACAAAGCGACGCAAGTACGAAGTAGAGTTGACTTCCTCGTTGCGGGCAGAACTTTGAGCTGGCCGGTTTTGGTGTTCACGCTGCTCTCATCTTGGATCGGGGCGGGAAGCTTGTTGGCTGGAGCTGAGAACGCTTACAGGAATGGCTTTGTTGCCCTTTGGCAGCCCCTGGGAGGCTGGCTAGGTCTCATACTGATAGCGCTGATCGCCGGCCGCGCGCGTCATCTTGCGCAGTTCACAATTCCCGATCTTCTGGAAGCGCGCTATAACGCGACCGCCCGCGTCCTGGCGACGGTCGCGATCGTCATTTCGTACACGATCATTACCAGCTACCAATTCATCGGCGGCGGCGACATTCTACATCTGATTTTTCCCGAGCTTCCTCGCCGGACCGGACTGTACATCATGGCAGCGTTCGTGATTTTTTTCACCGCCGGAGCGGGAATGGCTTCTATTGCATATTTGGATTTGGTGATTGGATCAATGGTCACTTTGACCGTGATTGTTGCCGTCCCGATTCTTCTGTCCCATGTGGGCGGCTGGGCGGCCGTGGTTCATGCACTTCCAGCAACTCACTTTGAAGTGCTCGGAAATTACAGCTTCGCCGGCGCCCTGGGTCTGGCATTGCCCACCTTACTGCTGCTGATCGGCAATCAAGGTATGTATCAGAAGTTTTTCTCCGCCCGCTCTGAAAGTGATGCGCGAAAATCGGTGATCGGTTGGATCATTGGTACGGTCACCTTGGAGACTTTGTTGGTGGCTGTCGCAGTGATTGCGAGCGCCAAGCTGCGCACCGATCGACCGCGCGAAATTATACCGCTCACAGCGAGAGAAGCCTTGCCCCCGCTGCTCGGCGCGATTCTGCTGGGGGGAGTGTTTGCAAAGGTGGTTTCAACCGCAAACAATTATCTCTTCTCTCCTGCAACAAACCTGATTCACGATGTTTACGAGCGGTTCATTGACAAGCACGCTACGCAACGCCGGATACTAATCGTCTCGCGCTTGCTTGTCGTCGCCCTCGGACTATTCGCCGTATTGCAGGCCACCCAATTTGAATCGGTTCTGAAGGCTTCCCTTTACGCGTACACAGTGTACGGAGCGGCTGTTACCCCTGCCGTAATGGCCGTTTTCTTCTGGCGCCGAACTACAGCGGCAGCAGCGATCACTTCGATTGTCTTGGGAACTGTCGTGACAATAGCCTGGGAAATGATCCAGCAGCACGGGCCGGCGACGCTTCAGGTGAGGATGAAAGCTATCGATGCGGTTTATCCTGCCTTGCTAACCTCTGTTGCAAGCCTGATTCTCGTCAGCTTGGCTACGACAGCCCCGGCCCCTGCCAAGCTGAGGCAATTCGAGAGCGCATAAAATCAACTTCCATGAGTATCAAGATCATCCAAGAGGCTTTGCGCGAAGCCCTGCTTGACGGCTGGCTGTTTTTCGACCACCATCGGCGAGATCCGCTTGCCTACCGCATTCTGAATGTTCCAGACGGACCGGACCCGACCCGGCGCTGGTACTACTTCGTGCCGAGCACGGGTGAGCCCCGCAAACTAGTTCATCGAATTGAGAGTGGAACGCTCGATAGCCTTCCCGGCGCGAAGCAACAGTATTCGAGCTGGGTCGATCAACAAGACAAACTCCAGAGCATGATCGCCGGCTGTTCAAAGGTCGCCATGCAGTACTCTCCGAATTGCGCGATTCCTTACGTATCCCTGGTTGACGGCGGAACCATCGAACTGGTTCGGAGTGCTGGAGTAGAAATCGTTAGCTCAGCGGATTTGATCCAGCTTTTCGAAGCTCGCTGGAGCGAGGACCAATTCCGTCAACATACGGAAGCCGGTCAATTGGCCGACGGCGTTCGACGGGAGGCGTTCCGGTTCATCGGCGAGCGGCTTCACGACGGAATTGGAGTTTCGGAACTCGAAGTTCAGCAGTTCATCCGTCGCAGATTCGCTGAAATGGGCTTGATCACGAATCACGGCCCCATTGTTGCCGTGAACGCGAACGCCTCGGATCCGCACTACGAGCCATCTCAGGCCAGGTTTTCCCCGGTTCGTCGAGGAGACGTCGTTTTGATTGATCTCTGGGCCAAACTAGATAAGCCTCACGCGGTCTACTACGACGTTACCTGGACCGGGTTCAGCGGTGCTGCGGTTCCGGACGTTGTACAGAAGGTGTTCGGTGCTGTGCGCGATGCTCGAAAGGCGGGTTCCAAGTTCGTCATCCGGGCAATAGCGGAGGGGCGCGACATCGCAGGGTACCAAGTAGATGATGTCGTTCGCGGGCAGATTGCTGCTGAAGGCTTTGGCGATTTCTTTTTCCATCGAACAGGTCATAGCATCGGAACCGATGTCCACGGGACTGGCGCCAACATGGATAATTTGGAATCGCACGATATCCGCCGGATCATTCCAAATACCTGCTTCTCGATTGAGCCGGGGATTTACCTTCCGGAATTCGGTATTCGTTCCGAGGTCAATGTCTATGTAGGAAAAGGATTTGCCAGTGTAACTGGAGAAGAGCAGGAAGAATTGGTTCGAATCTGAGACTCGCCCGCGGGTACCAATGCAGCGCATAAGTAATTTCGATTGATGGCTGGCGCCACAACAGTTTACAGTTTGGTATGGGTACTGCGAGTCAACTGGAGCCGCCCACGTCTTTGGTCGGCATTCTGCACCGGGTCAGCAACATAGTCAGCTCAGAGCTCTCGCTGGATGAAATGCTGGGAGAGATAATTGGGCTCACGGTTCAGGTGACGGTATGCGATGCTTGCCTGGTTTACCTGATAGAACGCGAGCTGAACGAAGTCGTACTTCGGGCGTCGCAGGTTCCGCATCAGGGCGATCTTGGCAACATTCGCCTGAAGGTCGGCGAAGGCATCACCGGATGGGTCGTCGAGCATCATTCGGTTGTGGCACTGCCGGAAAATGCATCTTTAGATCGTCGGTTCAAGCGCTTTCAAGGGCTCATAGAAGATACTTACCAGGCGTTCCTTTCCGTTCCGCTGGTCACCGGCGGTGACGTGATTGGAGTCATCAACGTTCATCACCGGGAGCCGCATCATCATACGCCCGATGAAATATCTTTGCTCACGTTTATCGGGGAACAGATGGGTGGAGCCATTACGAAATCATTTCTCGCCGAAGAAAATGCTCGTCTGCATGAAGAGACCGCGGAGATGCGCCGGCAGTTGGAAACCCGAAAGATCGTGGAGCGCGCGAAAGGCATTCTTCAGCACCGTCACAATTTGACAGAAGAGGAGGCCTACCTTCGTCTTCGGAACGAAAGCAGGCGGCTACGGCGACCAATGAGAGAACTCGCCGAAGCGATCATTCTCTCGGAAGACCTGAGCCGCAAGAGCGAACGGCTCCAGTGAGGCCTGCAAAACGCTAATATTGTAATTGCGGCCGCCGTTCCGACCTCTTTTACAAAATCCCCATCTGCTCACAATAGCGGCCAATTTCTGGCCGCGACGTATCGACGAGCGCCGTTTTCCGAGCATTCGCACGCCCCACCGGATCGATAGCAAGACAACGATTGTTGCATTCGAGCATCAACCCCGTGGTACTGCCCGGGGTCAGATTCTGTTTCTGCATGGTCTCGAAGGGTCCGCCGATGCGGGTTATATCGCCAGTTGTGCGCAAGAGGCGCTCACGCGAGGTTTCGGGGTGCATCGTCTCAATTTGAGGACGTGCGGCGGAACGGAAGACCAATGCGAAACGATGTATCACTCGGGACTAACGAGCGATACCCGGGCTATCGCTGAGAGAATCTACGCGCGCGACCGGTATCCAGTTTTTCTGGTTGGCTTCTCTTTGGGTGGAAACGTTGCGCTCAAACTCGCAGGCGAACTCGGCGTAAGTGAGCTTTTGGCAGGCGTCGTCGCCGTCTCCACGCCCATTGATCTTGCCGCGTGCGTAAGAGCAATTGATAAACCGTCGAATCGCCTCTATGCCCGGCGCTTCCTGGGTCGTCTGCTCGGCCGTGTGAGGGCGAAGAGCATATCATCGCCCAATCTCTACAGCGCGGTCGCACTCCGGGAGGTCAAGACCATTTGGCAATTCGACGATTGCTTCACGGCGCCGCTTTTCGGTTTCGGATCTGCTGCAAACTATTACGCTACACAATCTTCGGGGAATTTCTTGAACGACATCCGCGTTCCAACCCTCGTTATCACTGCGAAGGACGATCCGATGGTTCCGTTCGAAACTTACAGCCACCCCGCCTTCCAAGCAAACCCCGCTCTTGAGCTGCTGGCTCCTGAGCACGGCGGGCATCTCGGCTTCCTGTCTCGGGACTTGCCACGGTTCTGGATTGATCAAGTCGCGCTCGATTGGATCGAGACGGCATCTCGCTCCGCAATTCGGGGAACAAACAGCGGACAACTTGCGTCTGCCTAATGAACCCGTGCCAAGCCGTAAAAAATTCCGTCCAAGTGCGTCGTTCTGGGAAGCCGGCCGCATCGCGATCGACTCTCTGAACAAAAACAAACTGCGGAGCTTCCTGACGTTGGTCGGTATTATTTTGGCGACAACTACGCTTATCTCGGTTACCGCCCTGATTCACGGAATGAATCTCTACATCGCCAACAAGGTCTCGAATATGGGATCGGACGGCTTCCGAATTGTTCGGATGGCCTGGATTTCTACACGCGACCCGAAAAAACTGATGATGATGAACAAGCGAAATCCTCAAATCAAACCAGCCGAATATAGATTCATCAATCAGAATGCGACCCTGTTGAGGGGAATCGGGATGAGTTGCAGCACCACTGGGCGAATTTCTTTTTTGGGCCAGTCCACTGATAACACGGTCTCGATTCAGGGCATCACTGCCAACATCCCGGCTCTCAATAACGTTCAGGTAGGGCTAGGACGCGGGTTGAGTGACGAAGAGATTAGGCGGCACGCGGCCGTGACATTCATCGGCAACGATCTAAATAAGCGGTTTTTCGCGGATCGGGATCCAATTGGCAAAACCATTCAAGTAGACGGCAGGCCGTTCGAAGTCGTGGGCGTGGCGAAGGAGCTGGGAAGCGTTTTCGGCCAGTCAGAGGACAACTTTGTGATGATTCCGATAGACACATACTTTAAGATCTACGGATCGCAAAAGGGTATGGCGTTAATCGCCAAAGCCGTAGATCAACAGCATCTAAATCAAGCCAAAGATGAAGTAACAATGCTCCTGCGCGCTTTCCGGCATCTACGGCCGGGTCAGGAAGATAACTTCGGCATCGTTTCATCAGACTCCTTTGTCGATCTCTGGCAGCGCTTGACGGCTGCCATTGCCGCCACAGCGGTCGGAATCGTGTCGGTCTTCATGGTCGTCGGTGGCATCGTAATTATGAATATAATGCTCGCTGCCGTCACAGAGCGGACCCACGAGATAGGAATACGGAAGTCGTTGGGAGCGAGGCGCACCGACATTCTGAACCAATTTCTCGTCGAATCGTCGATGTTAGCGGCCACCGGGGGTCTAATTGGCGTTGTCGCAGCCTGGATCGTCGCCTCTGCAGTGAAAGCCGCCGCCTCGATACCGATGGCACTGCCGGTTTATTCGGTCCTGATTGGCGTGGGGCTGTCCGCAGTTGTCGGGCTATTCTTTGGAATTTATCCCGCTCAGCGAGCTTCGAAGCTGAACCCGATCGAAGCTTTGAGATCGGAAACCTAGATGAACTGGCTAGCGCTTGCTAACGCCGCCGCTCTGGCGATCTCAACCATTCGAGCACACAAAATGCGTGCGGTGTTGACTGTACTTGGAGTGGTTATGGGAACCGGAACCATTATCGGTGTCGGTGCGATCCTGACTGGTTTCGATTCTTCGATTACAGCTGTTCTTAATAGTTTCGGGCCTAACTCAATCATCGTCTTTAAGTTTCCAGCAGGTTTTCGAACGAGCGCTCCGACCCCCGAAGAACGATTGCGCAAAGATATCACGTATTCGCAGGCAGTCGATATCAGGAACAAATGCGAAGTCTGCGATGAAGTTTCACCGCTTCTGTTTGTCAATGATGGGTTGCTCTCGGCTAAGTACAAAGGCAATGACATATATGGCATCGACCTCTTGGGAGTGGAAGAGGCCTACGGGCAGGAAGGACAGGTGGATATTCATTCCGGCCGCTTCCTTACCGACGAAGAGAACCGCCAGCGAGCGTCGGTCGCCGTCCTTGGTGAGGACGTAGCCAAAAGCTTGTACGCGAATGTGGATCCCATCGGAAAGCCAGTCACGGTTAATGGTCACGAGTATGAAGTGATCGGAACGATGAAACGGCCTGCGGCGTCGTTTTTTGGCGAGGACGATCTGCGCGTTCTACTGCCGTATTGGACGCTGCAGAAGAATTATCCCGCCTTCAAAGACATGGCGATAGTGGTCAACGCCATGGATGGTCAACTCCCTCGCGCCCTCGACGAAGTCCGGACGATTTTGCGCATTGATCGTCATGTGCCACTTGACAAACCGGATAGTTTTGCCCTATCTACCGCAGAGCAAATGGTCAGCGATTTTCGTGAAATTACCTCCATGGTGGCCATCGTGATGGTGGCCTTAAGCTCGGTGGGTTTGCTAGTGGGGGGAATCGGGGTGATGAACATCATGCTCGTGTCGGTCACGGAACGAACCAAGGAAATTGGCGTTCGGAAAGCGATCGGCGCGAAGAAATCCGACATCATCCTGCAGTTCTTGGCGGAAGCTGTCGTCCTGACCGGGATGGGGGGCGTTGCCGGCATCATATTCGGTTGGCTGATCTCTGTTATCAGCCGTCTGATTTTCCCTACTCTGCCAACCAGGGTTCCGCTCTGGGCAGCAGCACTGGGACTATTCGTCTCAGCCGGAACAGGTCTATTTTTTGGCATTTGGCCGGCGAGCAAGGCTGCCCGCCTCGATCCAGTCGAAGCTTTGCGGTACGAATAGATCGGACCTATCCGGCTCGATCGCTCTCTCCCAAATTTCGATACGCTTCATCCAGTAGCTCTACAACGTGCATCACGCGCTCGCCGTTCCCGTGAAGGCGTGTGCCAGCCGCGAGCTGGAGCATGCATCCGGGGTTCGCCGTCGCGATAATTGAGGCGTTCGTTCCTTTCACGGAGTCCATCTTGTGTCTCAATATCTGCATTGCCATCTCGTTGTGAGTCAAATTGTAAATGCCGGCGCTCCCACAGCACAGATCCGCCATGGGCATTTCGCGGAATCTCACTCCGGGTATTTGTTGCAGTAATTTCCTTGGAGCGCTCTTGATCTTCTGGCCATGGGCGAGATGGCACGAATCCTGGTAAGTGACGACCGCGTCAACCGCTCCCATATCGCCCATAAGTTCGATCGAAGCGAGAAACTCGGTTATGTCCTTCAACCGGTTGCTGAACTCATGTGCCCGTTCGGCATACGCCGGGTCCGACGCTAGCAGCTCGCCGTACTCCTTCAGAGTGGAGCCGCAGCCGGCCGCGTTAGTGATGATCGCATCGCAGCGCACTTCGGAGAAGGAGTCAATGTTTTTCCGCGCGAGAGCTTTGGCCTCCAGCGACCGCCCAGAATGCAGATGCAAAGCGCCACAACAGTTTTGCGCAGCTGGGATAACCACTTCGCAACCGTTCTTCTGGAGGACCCGGACAGTCGCCTCGTTCAGGCGCGCGAATGCAACGTTGGCGATGCATCCGGCAACGAATGCCACTCGATACCGCCGCGTGCCAATGGCCGGAAGGGTCCTTCCGATGTTTGAAAAGAAGAACGGTATTTCGGCGCTCGGGGCAAGAGCTTCGATGGCCTCGAGTCGCCCGAAGAGCTTTAGAACGCCTGTTGCGCGAACGATCCGCTGAAAACGAGACGCTTCATACAAGTACAAAGCGATACCTGCGACCTGAAGCGCCATACGGGACGGCAGTAATCGCTTGAAGATTAAGTTCCCGAGCAATCGTGAAAATCGCGACCCCGGGCTTTGCTTATGGATGTGCGCCCTCGCCGCCTCGATCAATCGTCCGTACGGAACGCCTGAAGGGCAGGCGGTTTCGCAACCGCGGCAGGCCAGGCACAGATCCAGATGTTCTATGTACGTCTCATCGATCGGAGCACCCTTCTTGACCTCGTTCATCTGATAGATCCGCCCGCGAGGCGAATCCATCTCCACACCGAGTTCCCGGTATGTTGGACAGGCATTCAGACATAACCCGCAATGAACGCACTTGTCCAGATCAGATTGAGCCGGTCCCTCGGCCATGGAATTGAGAACAGGAATCCGTTCAGATCCGGCCATACAAACGCAACCGGTTCAGGGCGTTACCAGGATCAAACATCTGCTTGACTCTCTTCATGATGGCAAACGCGTTCACTGCCGCATCGGTGGAGGGTATGAGCCAAAGCTCTTTATTGGCGCGAATCTCATCGGGCGCGAACTCGATAGAGACGCTCCAGCGCTTCTCCATGGCGGCCTGCCAAAGCGGTCCCACGCTGCTCCACGAGCCGAGGTAAACGTAAGTTGCTCCCGAACCCGCATGTGAAATGCAGCCTCCGGGAACAAGGCGCAATAAGTCGCGCAACTCTGTCGGCTTTGTCAAAACTTTTAGCACGATGCCGGAGTGGTTGCGACCCAAAAAATCCGGCGTAAAGTCACGCATCTGCTTCCACCAGTTACGGTCTCCCTCACCGCTCAGGCGATTGGCCCCTCGCAGATCCTTCGCGTATCTGGCGAGAACCTTCTTTGATCCAGCCGCCCTGACCGCCAGAACCAGACCACGCTGGCCCAGGCGCATTGCCACGACCGGTGAAATTAGGTCAATGGCCCATGGCTTCAGCGAGCTTCGCATTATCCCGTCGCGTTTGGCCAAGGCCTCCTCGAGATCAGTAAAGCAAAACAGAAATGTTTCAGTCGCCTCCGGTAACGGATGCACTCGAAAGTTCACACTGACAATTGCGGCTAAGCTTCCAAAGCTGCCGATTATCAGCTTGGCGATGTCCAGCCCTGCGACGTTCTTAACCACCATGCCGCCCGTCGGGATGATCTCGCCTTTCAGCGTGGCGAAACGCATGCCGATTACCAGGTCGCGCGGGGTTCCAAAAGCGCGGCGCATGGAGCCGCTCATATTCGTGGCGACCACGCCTGCGACTGTCGCCTGAGGCCAGGACGGAGGGTCGAGCGCAATCATCTGCCGCTCATGAGCGAGAAAGTCCTGCAGTGCAGTAAACGGCATTCCGGCCTCGACGCTGACTGTCAGATCATGCGGCTCATATTGCAGAACCCGGTTCAATCCGGTAGTCGTAATTGTCACGTCCGCCTCAATGCAGGGACCGCCCATCAGTCTCTTGCTGTTATTACCGACCAATTGGATGCTTCTGTTCGCAGCGGCCGCCTGCCGAAGAGCTTGGGCCAGATCCTCCGCGGTGGGTGGGACCAATTGTGGCATTGCTTCTTTATTCTCTCCATCAGTCTTTCGGGCGAGATTGCAAGGCTGGATGCTAAGCTGGCGACAGACTCCAGGGTTCTTTAGACGCAGGTCGCGGTTGACCTGCTTCCGGCCTGGAACACGCCTCACCGGCGGATTGCACAAATATGGATTTCGAATATTCGGAGGAGCAGATTCAGCTCCGCGAATCCGTGCGGGATTTTGCCGAGGCGGAAATTGCCCCGCATGTCTTGGAATGGGATGAAAACCAGATTTTCCCGTTCGCCGTAATCAAGAAAGCCGGAGAACTCGGATTGACGGGCGCTATCTTCCCCGAGGAACTCGGGGGAGCCGGGTTGGGCTACATCGAATACGCGATCATTATTGAAGAGCTGGCGCGCGTGGACCCGAGCGTCGCTCTTATAATCGCGGCGCACAATTCGCTCTGCACGAACCATATTTACTTGGCAGGCAATGAGGAGCAGCGCAGGAGATACATTCCAAAATTGGCGAAAGGCGAGTGGATTGGTTGCTGGTCGTTGACGGAGCCCGAGGCCGGTTCCGACGCGGCGGGCACGCGGACTACCGCTGTTCACAAAAACGGTAATTGGATTCTGAACGGCGGCAAAACGTTCACTACCAACGCACAGTATGCGGATGTCTGCGTCGCCATGGCGGTCACGGATCGTTCCGCATCTCAACACGGGATTTCAGCTTTCATCCTGGAGAAAGATGCGCCGGGCTTTCGCGTCGGGAAAAAAGAGAACAAGCTAGGTATGCGGGCCAGCGCCACCGGAGAAGTGCTGTTCAACGATTGTCATTTAGCTGAATCTCAGCTTTTGGGAAAGCAAGGCGAAGGCTTCGTTGACAGTCTCCGAGTTCTGGATGGCGGCCGCATTTCGATTGCCGCGTTGGCTCTCGGTACCGCGCAAGGAGCATTCGACGCCGCTCTTAAATATTCGAAGCAGCGTAAACAATTTGGCCGGTTCATTTCTGAATTCCAAGCCATTCAACACAAGTTGGCTGACATGGCCACCGATATCGAAGCTGCGCGCTGGTTGGTATACAGTGCCGGTGCGAAAAAGGACGCTGGCAAGCGCGTCACCAAAGAATCCGCGATGGCTAAGCTCTTTGCCTCCGAAATGGCCGTGAAAGTGGCGGACCAGGCGCTCCAGATACACGGCGGCTACGGCTTTATCAAAGATTATCCGGTGGAAAAATTCTATCGCGACGTAAAGCTGTGCACGATCGGCGAAGGAACAAGCGAAATCCAGAGGCTGGTGATTGCACGTCAGTTGCTGAAAGGCTAGTTTGGGCGCGCCGCTTTCTTTCGATCAGCTACAGAACCGGATCCTCGCCGGTGATATTCAGGCCTTGGCTCGCGCCGCCACTCTCATTGAAGCCCAGGGAGAAGCCGGGCGTCGACTTGTCGCATCGCTATTTCCACGCACCGGGGGAGCGAGGATTATCGGCATTACCGGACCACCCGGGGCAGGGAAGAGCACGCTGGTGGACCAGCTGGCGAAGCTTCTGCGCACGCGGGGCAATACGGCCGGCATTATCGCTGTTGATCCGAGCAGTCCCTATTCAAGGGGAGCGATACTTGGCGATCGGATTCGGATGCAAGATCATCATGCCGATCCGGGTGTTTTTATCCGGTCGATGGCCAGCCGCGGAAAACTGGGAGGACTGGCACGCGCAACCCTCGACATGGCATTACTGCTCGATGCGGCGGGCCGAGACGTGGTCCTGATCGAGACCGTCGGTGCAGGACAGGATGAAGTCGAAATCGCGAGGCTTGCTGACATCACTGTTCTCGTCCTAGCGCCTGGTTTTGGGGACGACGTCCAGGCGATCAAGGCAGGGATCATGGAAATCGCGGACGTTTTCGCAATCAATAAAGCTGATTTGCCAGGGGCTGATCGCTTAGAACAGGAGATTCGCGCGATGCAGAGCCTTGCTGATGATGCCGGGCGAGAGAGCGCGGCCTCCGTACGCCGGGTTGTTGCCACCCAAGGAAAGGGAATCGGCGAGTTGCTCGGTGTGATTGAGGCCGCTTTTGAAACTCGTGACCGGCGGAGCTCGCGAACAGAAACATGGAATTATCGGCTGCGCGAAATGCTGCGCGACAGCGTGCTCGAGAATCTCGGCGAGGACACGCTCCAGCGGCATGCGCATCGCGTCGCTGAAAAGATAGAGGATCCCTATACAGCCGTCGCCGCGCTTCGCGAAGAACTCAGGCATGCAGGTACTGGACGAAGCTAGATGAGCATCGAGATAGATCATTTGGGAATCGCAGTGCGCAACTTGGAGGAGGCGCTTCGTTTCTACGAACAGGCGCTCGGAATGGGAGTCAGCCATCGCGAAACTGTAGAGGCCGAGCAGGTGAGAGTTGCCATGCTTCCTACGGCAGGCGATAGCGCCGGCAACCGAATCGAGCTATTAGAGGCAACCCAGCCGGATTCGCCGATCGGCAGGTTTATCGTCAGGCGCGGGCCGGGGTTGCACCATATCGCGCTTCTGGTGGACGATCTGGAAGAAACTATTGTCAGGCTCAGAAATAATGGCGCACAACTGTTAAACGAACCGCGCGCCGGCGTCGGCGGCCACCGATATGTGTTTGTGCATCCCTCTTCAACGGGCGGCGTCTTGCTAGAGCTTGTACAGAAATAGCTCGGCCCTCGTGGCCAAGGAGTTGATTGGATTGGATACCAAAGCAGAAATTGGAATCATTGGCGGCAGTGGTCTGTACTCGATGCCTGGATTTTCCGTGCAACGAGACGTGAAACTCGACACGCCCTTCGGAGAGCCCTCTGATGCGTACATGGTGGGAGAGTTGGAAGGAAAGCGCGTTGCCTTCCTCTCACGCCATGGTCGAGGGCACCGAATTTCGCCGTCCGAACTGAATTTTCGCGCAAATATATTCGGAATGAAGATGCTCGGGGTGGAGCGCATTATCTCTCTCAGTGCGGTCGGTTCTCTGAAAGAGGAACATGCGCCTCTGGATTTCGTCATTCCCGATCAGTTCTTTGATCGCACTCGCGGCCGGATGTCGACGTTTTTTGGGGAAGGCATTGTTGCGCACATAAGCTTTGCCGATCCTGTTTGCGGCCAGCTCGCGAAAATTGTGGACCAATCCGCTCGTCAGGTAAGAATAAATACCAAGCTTGGCGGTACATATCTCTGCATGGAAGGCCCCGCCTTCTCAACGCGCGCCGAATCGATGATTTATCGCAGTTGGAACATGGATGTCATCGGCATGACAAATTTGCAAGAAGCGAAGCTGGCGCGTGAGGCGGAGATCTGCTACGTAACGATCGCTATGGTAACGGACTACGACTGTTGGCACCAGGAACACGATTCTGTTACGGTGGACCAGATCATTGGGAATCTGACGAAAAATGCCGGCAATGCCTGTAAGTTGGTGCGACATGTGGTTCAAAATTTGCCCCGGGAACGGAACTGCAAATGCGGCGCCGCGCTGAAGCATGCAATCATCACGGACCGTGACGCCATCCCGTCCGAAACGAAGAGAAAGCTGAGGCTGCTGATTGGCAAGTATATTGGCGAGTGAGCTGGCGCAGGAAATCCTCGACGCGTGTCTGACGGGTGGCACTTGGCCAGCGCGTGCTCTCGATGATCTGGTTGAGCGAGCCCTCGATGAAGACGATCTGTCCCGGGCGACGGCGGCAACACGAGCGCTGTTCGGTATTGTGATTGAGCGCCTCGGAGATCTCTTCGAGCCGACCTTATGCGACGTATACGCGCGTCTGTTCTCTCATGTGATTGCGCGCGCGCTCCCCGAGCACAATGCAGCCGATCTTTTCAACAGGTATCAGAAAATTCGACACGTTCGACCGTTTCCAGGCGGTGAGGTAAACCGGGTGTTTGTCTTATCGCGCGTCACCCTGGGAGCAGATGTCGCCGTTAGCAGCGTCGCGCTCAACGCGGCGAAGCAGCGATTTCCTGATGCCGAGATTTGTTTCATCGGGCCGGCGAAGAACAGCGAAATGTTTGCCGCGGATCCGCGCGTGGTTCCTCTCAGCGTGATGTACGGTCGCACTAGCTTGCTTCGCGACCGGCTGCTCGCTGCGATGGAACTGCAGGTCGCCGTGGACGAGCTTGGATCAATTGTCATTGACCCCGATTCCCGCCTCACGCAGCTCGGTCTCATTCCGATTTGCGACGATTCTCGTTACTTCTTCTTCGAGAGCCGTGCCTTCGGCGGTCAATTGGACGGTAACCTTAGCTCACTCACGGCTGAATGGCTGCGCGAAGTATTCGACATGGAAGAAGTTCCGCCGTACGCCGCCCCTCCGAACCAGGAAAGAATCGCAGACATCACCGTGAGCTGGGGGGTCGGCGACAACTCGAACAAACGTCTGGATGACGATTTCGAGCTCCAGGCGATATTCGCTTTGCTGGAGTTGAACCGGCCGATCTTGATGGACCGGGGAGCGGGAGGCGAAGAAGCCGAGCGGGTTGACGCGCTATATGCGCGGCTCGGTTCACCATCATCGCTGCGATTGCATAATGGCAGCTACGCTTCGTTTGCAAGCCACATCCTGCAAAGCGATCTTTACGTAGGGTACGATTCTGCTGGGCAGCACGTGGCGGCTGCGGGGAAAGTGCCGCTAATCTCGATATTCGCTGGCCACGTATGCCCCCGCATGCTCTCGCGCTGGCGCCCGGCGGGCTCGTCATCGCACATCGTGCTTATTGAGGACGAGAGCCGCGCGACAGCTTTAGACCGGACCCGTCGCGCTATTGCGGCGGCGGTGGAGGAGGCGGGGTAGGTAGCTCCCATGGACTCGAACCGGCGCCAGGCTTCGCGCTATCTGGTCTTGAAGCTGGGGGTTTACCAGGTGTTGATCCGTTTGCGGGCTGCTCCTCGGTCTTGCTCGAGTCGAGCGGCGCTGGCGGCGGAGCATTGGGATCCATATCGTACTTGATGATCGATTCCGTTCCGAACTTGCGATAATCTCGGAACTCGATTTCATTCTTAGAGGTCTGACGTCCGGCACGCATGAGCAGGAGCGCTCGCATAGGACAGACAAATCTTTGGCCGCTGATGTCAACCAGGTCGTAATCGAGAATCTCCGTTGTTTCCTGAACGGGAAAACTTCTCGGGATATTAACCGCGATGAATTTGATCCGATCGATTTCGCCCGTGTTCGGATCGGCATACACCAAACCTTTGTAAGCCGTGACGATTCGTTGCTCGTCGCCAGGGCTGTCGGCATAGCTGATCGTGTAGCTGGAGTGCCCGCTGTCGATGAAGTAATTAAATACTGCCATTCTCCGCCCTCGCAGAGTGGCCCAGTGATCCCACCCGAATTCAGCCTCGCTTTTGGGTTCGAAGATGCTGCGCATCATGCCGGCGAATTCACCCGTGGATCGCGCGCCCCCGCCACCGACCCCCCCCATATCGGTATCGACAATCTTCCCGTTCACCGAGTACACCTTGTACTTCTCTTCGCCTTCGTTGTAGCTGACCTTAGCCAAAACGGTACCGAGGCTCATGTAGTGGTCTCCCGCGTTGGGGTCCACATAGCGTCGATCGACTCTCACGCAGATGTAATTCGGCAGGCTCTGCTCGTAGGACATCGCGTACTGCCGCATGAGATCCAAAATTTCATGCTGACGAATAGAATCGGGCGGTGGGATCGGAGGAGCTTTCGAGCCGAGCGTCATTGTCGGCGGCGCGGAGGAGAGTGTGTTGTCCGGCACCGTGGCAGGTGAATACGTTGCATCGTGCGACGGAGATCTCATGTTTGCGGTCCGGTCTCGAAGATCGTCGAGAGCTTCTACCGTCTTGAGGCCGGCGCCCTGCGTCTGAAGATCGGTAATCGTCTTATCTGTCAGTTTTTCGGTAAGCTCGATCTTCTTTACGTAAGCGGCGATTTGCTTATCTGTATGCTGGTGGAGAGCCAGTTCCGAGCGGACGAAATCCGCTAACTGTTGCACATTCATCTGCATCTGGGCCTGCAGGGCTGCGGCAAGGCACACCGCGAGCAGGCTTAGACGGAACTTCATATTAACATCATGACGCACTAGCGAACGTCGAGGTTGCCCCCGCGGAATGTCAGAGCGGTTCTTCCTTTACAAGTCCAATGGTGATCGTTCCGATCGGGAATCCGAGATGTAGCTGGAATTGAACGGGTAAACGCTTGCTATCATCGCCCAGCCAGATAAAAAGGCTCCCTTTGCGCCTATACAGGACGTCATCGAACAAATACGCTTGGTATCGGGTGCAGGAGTAATTCTTGCCTGTCACGCTGATGTTTTCTTTTTCCTGCGCTTGAATCCTGCCCATCACAAACCTTTTGCCATTGGTGATCGGTAGTGTGACGAATCCACCCGGCGCGGCCGGCATAGTACGCAAGGCTGCCAGCGCGCCAATGATGTCATAGGTGCAGGGAGGGTCGTCCAGTTCCCCGCGCCGATTCGTGTTCTTAATGACGTCCCGTTCGTCGTAGACGATCTTGCGCTGCCCGCTTTCAAACGTCAAACGCGTGATGGTGTGCTTCTTACCCTCCTCGGCATCGAGGAGGGTGTTGACGCCGCAGAATCGATCGTTCGTGACTGCCTTGTAGCTATCGAGCACCCGATACAGGCGGCTTACGAGGCCGGCACTCTCGAGGTTCATATTGATGTTCCACTCCTGAGAGTTCCCGCGCTGCTGCTGCACCGTGACGGTTCCCGCGGTTACCAAACGCCATTCCACGCGATACGTAAGCTTTTCGGCATAAGGAAACGTGAGTTGTTGGGCGAAGGCGATGGTTTGGAACAACAAAATACATGCAGTTGTGGCGCAGAAGCGCAGCGGAGCGCGGCGAGAAATCATTCGGTCTTTTTGCGGGCTTTACTGCGCCCAATTCGCGGCTCGCTTGCGGTCGATCTGCAAGGAGCTTATCAGTACTATTTATCGAACTGCTCCAAGTTTGCCAGACCAGGTTTCAACCCGCAACATTTTGGGCTACTTTTGCTTACAAGTCAAAAACCTATAGAAGAAAGTATTTCGGACGGTTTTCGGCGAAAGGCCCGGCAAATCGCCAGTAAACTCTCGACGCTGGGCAGATTCGCTCCTCGCTCGATGGAGCTGATTTGAGACACGCTCAGCTTGGTTGCGGCTGCGAGATCTTTCAACGACCAGTCGCGTTCCACGCGCAAGAGTTTGATGCGATGACCTAACCGCTCGCGCAATCGATCCTGCGGAGCGCGCCCAAGGCTGAATTGCTCGATTGCGTTTTGCAGGGTCTGCCGCAGTTGCGAGAGTGAGAAGGGCTTCGCCAGATAGTCAAAAACGCGCAACCTGAACGTTGCGCGCATGCTCTCCAATGAAGGGAAACCGGTGATGATGATGATACACAAATCGGGCCAGCGCGTAAGCAGCTGCTCGATGACATCCTCCCCGCTGGCAGCTCCCATTTTCATGTCCAGCAGCACGATATCCGGCACTTGCGTTTCGGCCGACAGGAATAACTCATTCGGCTGGGCAAAGGTCTTGACCGCGTATTTGCCCTCATCGCGCAGCAGATCCTCTATGTAGTTCCGGAAATCCAGATCGTCGTCCAGAACCGCAATATCAACGTCTCCTTGGAGAGTGGGGACCTCAGTCATTTGCGACCTCATGCTGCGGGCAGCAGGATCTCGAGCAATGCCCCGCCTTCAGGGCGATTCGACGCGGAGATCGTTCCTCCGTGCTGTGTCACGATACCTTCGGCGACGGTCAGACCCAAACCGGTGCCCCGTGCGTCCAGCCGGGTACTTACAAAGGCTTCGAACAAGTTGGGCAGAATGTTTGGAGGAATGCCGGGCCCATTATCCAGCACGGTGCAGCAGATCCAATTCTGCCCGCTTCGTTGGAGGCATTTGGATTCTACGCGGATTCGTCCGCCCGCTGAAACCGCCAGCAAAGCGTTGCGGAGCAGGTTTACAAAGACCTGCACGAGGCGGTCCGCATTGCCCAGGACCCGGTCATTCGGCCGCGCGTTATTTTCGAAGGTGACGGCGGAAGCCTTCTCGTCGATTGCCACGAGATTCCAGCTCTCCTCAATCAGAGAACGTACGCCCAGGATTTCGGTCTCCTGTTTGCGCACCCGAGCGAAATCCACCAGTCCTTCGCTGATTTTGCGGAGCCGTTGAGTCACGCGCAGCATCCGGTTCAGTCGATCATGAGTCTGTGGGTCCCGGGTACTTTCCTGCAGCTTCTCGATCGATCCCTGCAAAACGGCTAAGGGTGTGTTTAGTTCGTGCGCGACGCTGGTGCTCAACAATCCAAGACTCACTAACCTGTCCTGTTCCTCGAGCCGCTGGAGTGCGCTCGCCAAATCATCTTCCTGCCGTCGTAACTGTGCCACGGTGGCATTACGGGAGCGCATGATCTGTCCGATCTCGTCGTTGAGTATGAATTGGCCATCGATCATTTCGTGCTCGCGGTCGTCTCGCTGTGTCGCCTCATCTGCTTTCAGCATCAGACTCAGCGGCTGATAGACATACTGCGGCATGATCATGAACTCGAGAATAATGATCGAGAGCACGTAAATAGTGCCGAGCACCACGAAAAGGCTGGTGCGCGCCTGCCGTAGCGCCGCGTCATAGAATCCGGAGGACAAGCTCACTCGCCGGTATTGTCCCGGCGATTCGCCGGTCCGGAACAGCGTATCTTGTCCCTGCTGCCAGGTCTGATCGCGGTGTTCGAGAAGAAATTGTTCGCCTTCCGCGGATAACCCCAACTTGCTGGCGGACCCCTCGCGAAAATCGTAGACGCCCAGTTCCTGCGATTCCTCGGCTAAATTCATTGGGAGGTTCGCCGAGAAAATGCGCTCCATCATATGCAGTTCTCGTTCCCGCGCCGCCTCAATGTGATTGGAGAACAGCGGAATCACGGAGAGGTACACGGATACAGAGAGGACGAAAAAGAAGATGTTATGCAGAATGGCAAGCTTGTGGCGTACTTTGAGTCCGCCGAAGACTCGAAAAACGGAATGAGGCGGCTTCCGGGCCTTAAAGCTGGTAAGAGGCGAGCTCTTCTCTGGGCTCAATCTCTTGCTCCTTGTATTGCAGTTGGTAAAGCTTCCAATAAATGCCCCGCCGCGCCAGCAATTCCTGATGGGTGCCTATTTCGCGAAGCTGGCCCTTATGCATCACGATAATGCGATCGGCGCGCTGAATAGTGGAAAGGCGGTGAGCGATTATGAGCGAGGTTCGGTTTGAAACCAACCGGCTCAGCGCCTCTCTCACACGCAGTTCCGTTTCGGTGTCTACGCTCGAAGTCGCTTCGTCCAGGATTAGAATGCGAGGGTCATGCGCGAGCGCCCGAGCAAAGCTTATGAGCTGCTTCTGGCCGGTAGAGAATCCGTTGCCTCGCTCCCGGACAGGTGTATCGAAGCCGTCCGGCAATTCCTCTATGAAATCGAGAAGATTCACCTGCTCCGCCGCCGTCTTGACGTTGCTGGCGGTGATGGAGGGCGTCCCCAGCCGGATATTCGTCTCTACGGTCCCGGTGAAGAGATATGCATCCTGAAGCACGACGCCGAAATTTCGCCGCAGCTCAATCAGATCGAAAGAACGCACGTCGATACCGCCAATCCGGATCGCTCCGCGCTGCACATCGTAGAACCGGAGTAGCAGGCTGGTCAGCGTTGTTTTTCCGGCCCCCGTGTGCCCGACAATCGCCACTGTTTCGCGTGCGTTCACGTGGAAGCTGACATCCTTAAGGACCCAGTCCTCGTCGTTGTACGCAAACCAGACGTGATCGAACTCGATATTGACCGCGCCGGAAGGGAAGGGTACAACTCTCTCCGGTGGAACGACGTTTGGTTGCGTATCGAGCAATTTGAATACGCGCTCCGAAGCTGCCATCGCGCCCTGCAGGATGTTGTACTTTTCGCTGAGATCCTGGATCGGGCGAAAGAACCGTAAGCCGTATTGGAAGAATGCAACTAGAATTCCAAGCGTGAGTGCTCCCTGCCGGATACGAAATCCACCGTAGGCCAGCAGGGCCGCAAGTGCCAGCATGCCCAGGAACTCGACCACCGGATAGAACCAGCCGTAAGCGGTAATGGAATCCTTGAACGCGATCATGTGATCGCGGTTGATCTTCTCAAACTCTTTCCTGCTGCGTTCCTCGCGATTGAAGAGCTGCAGTACTGCAATCCCGGCGACGTGCTCCTGCAAGTACGCGTTAATCTTTGCGATCGCGATCCGGATACGGCGGTAACTTTGAGAAGCGGTCCGCCGGAACTGGATAGTGACCAGCACCACCAGCGGCATGACGGCAAGCATCAGGCCGGTCATCCCAGGGCTGAGCTGAAACATCGCTATCACCACGAACGAGAGCATCAGGATATCGCCGATGATAGTCACGAGTCCGGACGCGAAGAGATCATTCAGAACGTCCACGTCGGTAGTGACCCGGGTGACCAGGCGGCCTACCGGGTTCTTATCGAAATAAGCGATATCCAGAGTCTGAAGATGAGACATCAACTGCCGCCGCAAATCGAACATGGCACGTTGACCGGTGAGCTGCATCAAATACGTCTGCCCGAAGTCAAACACGAATCCCAGCAGAACAAAGCCGAGATAAAGTAACGAGACTTGCGTAAGGCCAGTCCAAGTGTCACTGGAAAGCCAGCGGTCCAAAGGCGGGAATACATGGCGGTGCGTCGTAGGAACCAGGTAACGATCAACCGCGACTTTCGTCAATAGCGGTCCGATAATCTGAATGAGAGAGTCGATCAGCAGCAGGAACAGCGAAGTGGCCACGACTACGCGGTACGGCTTCATGTACTGAAGGAGCCGGCGCATGAGCCGCGAATCGTACGCTTTGCCTAATATCTCTTCTTCCAAGGTGAAAGTCCTTATTGTCCTCCGGCGCGGCGGGCGCGAAAGGACCTATAAATCAGACTAACGCGACGAATCTATTCGCCTCGACTGAGCAGCCTTATCCATGACCGGACTTGTTCTGATCGATAAACCACCGGGTTGCACCAGCCACGATGTCGTCAATCGTTGGCGGAAGCTGGCGAATACGAGGCGGGTAGGTCACTTGGGAACGCTCGATCCGATGGCAACCGGCGTACTTGCGCTGTTAACTGGAACGGCAACGCGCCTGGCACAGTTCTTTGACCAGGACGAAAAGACGTATCTGGCAGAGATCACGCTAGGACTCCGCTCCGAGACGTACGATGCCGACGGCGACGTAATTGCAACCGGAGTGGATTTTCCGGCCGATCCGACCCTGGTCTGCTCGGCGCTCGAGAGCTTCCGCGGAAAATTCTTGCAAACGCCTCCTCCTATTTCAGCGAAGAAAATCAAAGGCGTGCCGGCCTATAAGCTCGCACGGAAGCAGATTCCGACCAAGCTCAAACCGGTCGAGGTCGAAATTCATACTCTGAAGATCAAAAGCATCTCTGGTCCGAAAGTCGAGGCACTTATTACCTGCAGCGCCGGCACATATATGCGCAGCCTGGCACACGATTTGGGTGAACAGCTTGGCTGCGGGGGTATTCTTAGCAGTCTGCGGCGCATCCGGGCGGGAGAGTTTCGCATTGAGGACGCGCGAAGACTCGATGAGCTGGCCTCGCTTGCTGCCGCGAATCGATTGCATGAGGCCGTTGTTCCTGCAGGACAACTGCTGAGTCGGTTGCCCGCGGAGTATGTAGACCCGGGCGTGGAAGCGCAGATCCGTCAAGGCCGCAGCTTCCGTACCTCGCCCTTTGTTGTGCCGCGTGGGACGCCTCGCGTTCGTGCGCTCTCGCGATCCGGTGAATTGATCGCGATCGGCGAGTTAAAAATCCCTAATTTGTATCACCCGGGTACCGTTTTGTGAGAGGGTTTTCGTCAAGGCACAGGTGCATGTGTTACACCAGTAAAGTCCCCAGAATTTTACGCGTAATCATGCCGCAAAAAGTTGCGCGCCTCGTGACCGTCCTGCTTGTTTGGGGCGCGGTTTTGACGTTGGCACAATCCTCGGATGGGCCCGCGACGGCTCCTGCTCCGAAACCGCAGTTTTTTGCGGGCGCCGTCACAGCTCTGGATGAGCAGCATATTACTGTTTCGAGGACGCTGGTTGGACGCTCTCCGGAAAATCGAACGTTCCTGATCAACCCGGATACCAAATTGAACCGGGCGGCACTTAAGGTTAACTCCCGGGTCACGGTACGTTATCGGCGAATACCGGAAGGAGATTTGGCTCTCGAGATTCAGATCAGGCATTCCAGGTCTTAAGAGCTCTTTCTCATCTCGCGTCGGCGCCTTGCCCATCCAGGCTTGTCGACCTGATAAGCGCGGCCAATTGCGAGCGAATCCTGCTCCACCTGCTTAGTGATCACGGAGCCTGCAGCGATATAGGCGCCGTCTGCGATTGTTATCGGCGCGACTAAGGTGGAATTGCTCCCAACGAAGACTTCATCACCGATTCTGGTCGGATGCTTCTGGGCGCCATCATAGTTGCAGGTGATCGTTCCGGCCCCGATATTTACGCCCGAACCGATCTCCGAGTCGCCGAGATAGGCGAGGTGACTCGCTTTGGATCCTTTCCCGAGACGGGTCTTCTTCAGTTCGACGAAGTTGCCGATATGAGTCGATGCGGCAGCCCGGGCGTCCATTCTTAGACGCGCGAACGGCCCAATGCTGGCATTTCTTTCCACCGTACTTGCTTCCGCCACTACATAGGGAAGGATCGTGACCCCGTCGGCGATGTCGCAATCGCGAACTACCGATCCGGTACCGATGCGGCAGTCCGCGCCGACCCGCGTCCGTCCTCGGAGCTGGACATTGGCCTCGATAATCGTATCCGAGCCTACCTGAACGCCCGCATCAATTGCTACGCTCTCCGGATTTTCGATCGTAACCCCTGAAAGCATGAGCTCTTCCGCCTTACGGGCCCGCAGCAGCTTATCGGCAACGGCAAGCTCGACACGCGTGTTGATGCCCAGCAGCTCCGTTTCGTCCGCCACCAACAGCGGCGCGACAGCCGAGCCATGCCGGCGCAGGATCGCGACCATGTCCGTCAAATAATACTCGTTCGCTGCATTGTTCGGCGCGATTTCGTCCACATGTGCCCAAAACTTCTCCGCATCGAAGCAGTAAAGACCCGGGTTGATCTCCCGGATCGCCAGTTGGTCGGGGCTGGCCGCCTTCTGTTCCACAATGGCGGACACCATTCCGCTCTGGTCCCGGAGAATGCGGCCATAGCCAGTCGGATCGGGCACCATCGTGGTGACGATGGTAGCTGCGCAATCGTTCTGCTCTTGCTGCTCAATGAGTCTTTCGAGCGTTTTGGGCTTGAGAAGCGGACCATCACCGTTCAAAATGAGCAGCAGCCCTATCTCAGTACCAATGACACTTCGG
Organism: uncultured Acidobacteriaceae bacterium; assembly: GCA_963787585.1. Classification (GTDB taxonomy): domain Bacteria; phylum Acidobacteriota; class Terriglobia; order Bryobacterales; family Bryobacteraceae; genus Bog-105. Next base: position 78,413 of record CAWBDR010000027.1, on the reverse strand, counting down.
ACGCAAAGGAGCGCATGCCCGGTACCCTTTTGCTCGCGCTGCTCGGCGAAGCGGATGGCCGCCGTTTTCACGCTGTTCCGTACTTCATCCGCCTGGTGGCCCACGACAACCGTGATGTCCTCGGGCCGGACAATATGCAGCGCAGCACGAACAACGTGGTTGAGAATAGTATCGCCAGCGGCTTCATGGAGCACCTTCGCTCGGCGGGACTTCATGCGCGTCCCTAGCCCGGCGGCGAGGACTACGACCCGAATAGGTTGACTCATTTAAATCGTCGTGAGCGTGCAGCGAGTTCCTCTCGCCGAATTTGAAGGACCCTCGACCGGCTAGCCAAATCGATCACCACATTCGCCATTGCGACCGGATCGTGACGAATCTTTTTCTGTCCAATCGACGTGTCGCAGACGAGATCCGCTGCGACAACCTTCACGCCCATCTGGGTCAGTGTGTCGAAGTCATTCTCTACCGATTTCACGTGAGCCCTGGCGTATTTTCTAGCGAGTTCCCCCGGAATAGGTCCCGTATTCACTACAATGCAATCGATCAACTCGCACTGGGCGTGCTCATTCAGGGCGCGAAGATGTTGCGAGGCGGTAAATTTGATGGTTTCGCCGGGCTGCCACATCAAATTGACGAAGTAGACTTTCATCGCCGGCGATTCCTCAACCGCCTCGGCGATCCCATTCACGAGTACATTGGGAATCACACTGGTGTAGAGTGAGCCGGGACCGAAAGTGATCAGATCAGCCGTGCGAATCGCAGCCAACGCCTCAGGTAAGGGATCGCAGTGCTCAGGACGCAACCGCACCAGCCGTATGGGGGTACGGCTCTTGCTGATTTTGCTCTCGCCGCGCACGACGGACCCGTCCTGCAGAACCGCTTCGAGGGTTGCGTTCGCCGAGGTGGCCGGAAAGATCCGGCCGCGGATGGCCAGAATCTCGGACGAAAGCTTTACCGCATGGGCAAAATCACCCGTAATCTGGTGCATCGCGGTGAGGAACAGATTTCCGAAACTGTGGCCCTTCAGCCCCCGTCCGCTGGCAAAACGATAGCGGAATAACTGGGACAACAGGGCTGCATCTTCCGAAAGCGCCGTCATGCAGTTGCGAATATCGCCCGGCGGAAGCGTGTCAAATTCGCGCCGGAGACGGCCGGAACTGCCTCCGTCGTCGCTCACCGTGACAACGGCGGTTATGTCGACAACTGGACCGCTAGGGTGATGGCCCGCCTGTGTTCCTCTCGCGTGTTTCTTCAGGCCTGAGAGGAGAGTGGAAAGGCCTGTCCCGCCCCCAATCGAAACGATCCGCAACGGGGCCTTCAACATGGTTCTTTGATGAGGCGAGACGTGGGTCAGAGTGGCCATAGCCGGAGTCGTTCAAGGACCTCAGGAGAAGGATCCCGTGCAAGGAGGGTGGTCAACGACGTTTCTGCTTTGGTTTCTCTTCTTCGTCGTCGTAAACCGGAACCGAATCCAGATCCTCCGCCTCATAGACTTGGCCGCAATCGAGGCAGCGAACGTAATCGACGCCATCCCGGCGGTAGAGGAACTCGGTTCGCTCGTGCTGGCAACCCTGCATAGCGAAATAACACCTATTCTAGACTGAGCGGCAGTACTGTCAAGTGCCGTTCTTCAACACCCTTCCGCAATACGCTTATCGCCGATTTCCCTGGCTTCCCGATCACTGAGTACAATTCAAGTGACTCTTTGGCTCGATCTGTGAAGATCCCCACCCCGATTTATCTTCCCCTAAATGGACCCGATCTGGCGGATGCCATTATGCGCCTCCCCCAGTCTCCCGGAGTCTATACCCTCATTTTGGCTGGACGCCCTTCTCACGTGGGCTGTTGCGGAAATTTGCCAAGGAGACTGCGGCGTTTGCTTGTCTCATCCTATACCGCCGGCGTGCAGCGGCTAAGCCCCCTACGGGAAAAAATTACTTCGGTCGAATGCTGGCCAACGGGTTCAAGACTCGAAACCTCGCTGCTCACCTATGAACTCGGCAAACGTCATTTCCCCGAGGACTATCTGAAGCGCTTACGGCTGCGGCGGCCCTGGTTTGTGGAACTGACGAATGATCCGTTCCCTTATGTCCGCCTCGTGAATCGGTTGAGCCGGTCGAGCGGCGCCCTGTTCGGCCCGTTCCGGACACGCGATTTTGCAGAGGCCTATGCGCAACAGGTGCATACGCTATTCCAAGTCCGGCGCTGTACCGAAACGCTCGCGCCTCATCCGGATCACCCAGGCTGCATCTACGGCGAGATGAATCAGTGCCTTCGTCCTTGCCAGTGCGCCGTTACACGTGAGGAATACGCCACCGAGGCCCTTCGTCTAGGCGAAATGCTTGAGACGAATGGAAAACCTGCCATCGCCTCGCTCTCGATTGCTCGCGACCGCGCCTCCGAGCAGATGGATTTCGAACAAGCCGCCCAGATACACAAACGGATTGAGAAAGTGCAATCGGCTGCTGGGCTCCGCGATCCCGTGGTTTCCGAAGCAACCACGTTTAGTGGCGTGGTATTGACCCGCGGTGTCGGATTCCGGCAATTCCGGTTATACCCCATGATCGACGGCTATTGGCAGGAGGCGATTCCCCTTGATTTCTCGAGCGATGAAGCGCGAATGAAACCGCTCGACCAGCAAATCCGGGAGCTATTGACAGAAGCAGTCCAGAACGCCTCGTTTACCGGAAAACGTACCGAGCAACTGGCGATGTTTTCACGTTGGTACTACTCGTCCTGGCGGGATGGACAGTGGTTTCCTTTCCGCGCCGTTACAGACCTCAATTACCGAAAGCTCGTGCGCGAGCTTTCGAACATGGTGAAGCAGGAGCCTATGCCGGCATTGCTGACGCCTCCATCCTAGCCTTCATGGCGAAAGCCCTCCAGGCCTACAGAAACCAACTGATCACAAGGCCCACTGTCGCCGAAAAAATGGCCGTGGTGGTGATCCAGCCAAGGATATTGATTGCTCTCCCGTTAACCTTGCTTCCCATAATGGCCCGATTGTTTGTCATAAGCATGATCAGCAGCAGGAGTGGCGGCGTCGAAAAACCCTGAACAACGCCGGCAAACACGAGCGCTCTCATTGGATTCACTCCAAGAAAATTCAATCCGATCCCTATCAGCGTAAAGACAGCGATTGCCACGTAGAATTTCTTCGCCGCTGCGGGTTTTCGGTGAAGCCCGTGCTTCCAGCCCAGGCTCTGACACAGATCGTAGGCCGCCCCGGTTGTCATTACCGGCACGGCCAGAAAGCCCACCCCGACGACTCCGAGTGCAAACAGCAGCCCCGCGGCGTGGCCGGCCAGCGGCTCAAGCGCTTGCGCGGCATCGGCTGCTGAAGTCACCTCCGTTCTCCCAACCTTGAACAGAGTGGCAGCGGTGGACAGAATGATGAAGTACATGACAATGTTTGAAAAAAACATGCCGAGGACGATGTCCCACATCGAGTGCTTCAACTCGGCGCGGCTCGTTCCCTTCCGCTCGGCTAGCCGTTCCTGCCCCGCCGCGATCTTCTCCTCGACCTCTTCGTTTGACTGCCAACTGTACAGATAAGCTGAGAGCGTGGTCCCAATCACGGCAACCACCAGCGCGAGGAAGTTTTTGTTGAAGTGGATTGTCGGTACGAATGTTCCTCGCAATACAGGGCCAAGCTCGGGATGCGACAGCGCGGCCGAACCGATATAGGCCAGCAGCGCCAGGGAAAGAAGCCGGAATATGTTGCGAATGAGCGTATATGAGCCCCAGATTTGCAGCCCCAGAATGAGTAGCCCGACAGCAATCACGATCCAACTGATCGGAAGCGGAATAACGAGGTTCAATGCTGCTGCCATCCCGCCGATATCGGCGCCCGCTTCAATAGTGTTCCCGATCAACACGCCCGTCAGTACCGTCAGGAGGAACCCCCGCGAATAATGCTGGCGAATGACACCGAATAAACCTCGTCCCGTAACCAGACCGAGCTTCGATGAGAGGTAAACAACGGCCACCATCATGGGGAAGGTAGCCGGAGCAGTCCATAGGAACGACGGTCCAATCTTGGCGCCTGCGCTGGCGTAAGTTCCAATAGCGGAGGGATCGTCATCGGCGGCGCCGGTGATCAACCCGAGCCCTATCGCCCGAACAATCCCGGCGCGCCTCGTCGATCGCTTCGGTTTGGCGGCTCGCGAAGGCTTGCTCGTATTTGTGACCGGAGGACGATCCAGCGTACCCATGCCTACCTCATAGAATTCAGCTTGGGGTCTTTTGAATCCCTAAGTTTCCCGTCCAACAGTTCGGCCTGAGGCAATTACGAGGTCGGCGCCATCGGCAACGGAAAGGCGGCGTGCGGCAACCCGAGCCGAAAACGCAGACGATCATATTCGATAAGCGGCTGGAAAACATCCGGCTCCGTCAACGGCCAAACGGCGGCGCGGGTCGCGGTTGACTTGGAGGCATCGAGAAGTGCGTTGACGGCCCGGCGAGCCGCTTCATTGACAGCTTCCATGCATGCGACGTCGGTATACGTTTGGACATAATCGGAGGCCAGGAATAGGTTCGGAACCTCCGTCTGGGCTTGCGGCCGATCTTGAAGTGAATTCGAAGTATTGATCATTAGCGGCTCCAAATTGGTAACCGCGGTTGGGTTCGGGAATTGGACGTCCGGATCCAAAAACCACGACAGGAGATTGTCGTCCCTCAGGATCTCGGTGCCGCTGACGTTCAAGTGCACCTTGATTTGCTGCCAGGCCTCCCTTTCTACCTCGTTGGCCGAGCACTGCATGGCCGCTTTACCGTAGATGATTCCTGGAGTTTCCCAATCCGAGATGTCGACCGACAGGATGCCTCCGACATTCCCATCGCCGAATTCACTGAGGCTCACTTGGTTCCAGAACTGTCGCTGCGAGATGGATGTGAGGGCCCAGGGCGAATCAGCATACAGCGTGTGTCCGTATTGGAGGGGAACGTCCTGCTTCAGATAGAACTGGATACCGTTCATCCACGCGGTACGGATGTTATTCAGGTTGGAAAGCGAGGGCGCAAGCGCCTTGAGGGGCGCGTCTACCAACCCAGTCATGACCTCGACGGGCAGCGCTGAGATGTAATAATCGGCGATCACTTCAGTTGATTGACCGGCTACTTCGGCCGTAACCGACCTGATCCCGGAATCTGAGGCCTGGAAGGACTTAATCAGCGTCCCACTAACGAACTGTACTCCGCGTTGGCGCAAGTAGGCGACCCAAGGCGAAAGCCAGACATCGTTGGTCGGCCCGTCCAGGAGGCGATCGAAACCGCCGTAGGTAAGCAGGCCAAACAGAAGTTGTAAAAGGGTATAGCCAACGGTTCGCGTACTGCCCTCCTGAGCGCGGACTGCTACCAGCGATCTCGTCAGTCCCTTACCCAGGAGCGTTTGATACGCAAGCGAGCGCTGGCCTGCACCGATAAACGTCCACCACGGAATTTTCTCGTACTCGGCGATGCGCCTTTCAGGGCAGCTTGTAAGGAGAACAAAGAGGCGATCTATAAAAAAGAGAACCTCGTCATCGGGAACTCCGATCCCGCTGAATGCCTCTTTGAAACCGAGAGCCCAGTCTTCAATGTTTTGAGGAACGCGAGCCGTCAGGATCAACGGTGGTTTTCCTGCCCGAGCAACTTGGATGCGCGTCGCGTGCACGAGGTTATTGAATACACTCACATCGCCTGGGTACGGAATCCGCATCATCGTATCCGGAAGATGCCGGTAGAACGCCGGGAAGAACCGGAACCCGTGTTCGCCCGGCAAGTCCTTGCGGCCACCGGTTCCTGTATTCGGAACCGCCAGGCTACGAGCTTTTCCGCCGAAAACCTGATTCCTTTCGTAGACGCAGACTTCGAATCCGCGCTCAATTAACTCATGAGCGGCGCTCAACCCACCAACACCACCGCCCAGAACAGCAACCCGTATAGGCATGATCGATCACTGTAGCGTGGGCAGCCAGTAGTGTTCAACGCGGGCAGGATTATGCTCGAGTCTGAGATCGCTCCCGTGTTACTTCACAACGATATTCACCAGGCGATCCGGCACAACCACAACTTTGACGACCTGTTTTCCCTCCAGGAACGGCTTAATCCTCTCGCTCGCCAAAGCCAAACGCTGTAGTTCTTCCTTTGCCGTGCCGAAAGGTGCTTGAATGTGCCCGCGCAATTTGCCGTTGACCTGAATAGGAATTTCGGCCAGATCCTCTTTAGCGAGATCCGGATCGAAGGTCGGCCAGGGTTCGCGAAACACTGGCCCTTTGTGCCCCAGCGTTTCCCAGAGATCCTGAGCCGTATAAGGTGCAAACGGCGCCAGCATCAATGTCACGGAATCGCAGATCTTGTTGATCGCGCCAGAAGAAAGCTTACTTTCCAACTGATATAGCTCGTTTAGCAGTTCCATCAGAGAAGCGATCGAGGTATTGAAATGCCAGCGGCTATCGAAGTCGTTCGTAATCTTCCGGATCGTCTGATGCAGCTTGCGAAGAGCTTGGCGGTCGCCGTCCTTCAAATCGCCATCTCCGGACCGCCCCGCATTGCGCGTAACGAACCGGAATAATCGCGCGAGGAACCGGTGTTGCCCTTCGACACTTGATTCGCTCCAGTCCATGTCTTTCTCGGGCGGTGCTGCAAACAATGTGTATAGACGGCACGTGTCGGCGCCGTACTTGTCGACCATCTCGTCGGGATCGACCACGTTGCCCTTCGATTTGGACATGGCGCTCCCGTCCTTGAGCACCATGCCCTGCGTGAACAGATTTTTAGCTGGTTCATTATTTGTCACCAGCCCCAAATCGCGCATTACTTTCGTCCAGAAACGCGAATAGATGAGGTGCAGGATCGCGTGCGTGATGCCGCCGATGTACTGGTCGATGGGGAACCAGTACGAGATGATTGCCGAATCGAATGGAACCTTATCGTTGCGGGGGTCGCAGTAGCGATAGAAGTACCACGACGAATCGACGAACGTATCCATCGTGTCGCTCTCCCGCGTTGCCGGCTCGCCGCATTTCGGACAGGCTACGTTCATAAACGACGGTACGCGCTTGAGGGGCGATTCTCCTTGGCCCGTGATCTTCACTCCGAGGGGCAATCGCACCGGCAGATCCTGTTCGGGTATTGGTACCGCGCCGCAGCGAAGACAATAGACGATCGGAATCGGCGTGCCCCAGTAGCGCTGCCTCGAAATGCCCCAGTCCTTAATGCGATACGTAATCGCCTCTGTGCCGAATCCCTTCCCGCTCGCAAACTCAGCCATCTTCTTGCGTGCGTGCGCACTCGGCAGACCTGACCATTCGCCTGAATTCTCTACAATCCCGTACTCAACGTACGGTTCCGCCATTGTGTCGCCGTCGGCCAGCGGGCCATCCACCGGACGGATGACCGGCACAACCGGAATGCCATAGGCGCGGCAGAACTCGAAGTCGCGCTCGTCGTGCGCCGGGACAGCCATAATAGCGCCGGTACCGTATCCCAACAAGACGAAGTTGGCGATCCAGATCGGAACCTCTGCTCCGTTGAACGGGTGCATCGCGTACCGTCCCGAAAAGAAACCGATCTTCTCTAGGTTGGCCGGATCCTGTCGCGCCGCGGCATCGATCATTTCCTTGATCTTCAGCCGCTCCGCTTCACCCGTCACGAGATCCCTCGCCAGCGGATGTTCAGGCGCGAGAATCACGCAAGTTGCGCCATAGATCGTATCGATTCGCGTTGTAAATACGCGGATCTTCTCCGCCGAATCCGGCAACGAAAAATCGACTTCTGCGCCCTCCGAACGCCCGATCCAGTTGCGCTGCATCGCTAGCACGCGCTCCGGCCAGCCGCTCTCTAACTGCTTAATGTCGTCGAGCAGCTCGGCGGCGTACGCCGTCGTTCTCAAAAACCACTGCTGCATGGCACGCTGCTCTACTGGTGTTGTCTCATGCCGCCAGCAGCAGCCGTTCACTACCTGCTCGTTCGCCAGAACCGTCGCGCACTCCGGGCACCAGTTCAGCAGCGCTTCCTTGCGATATGCCAGCCCACGCTCGAACATTTTCAGGAAGAACCACTGATTCCACCGGTAATACTCGGGCTCGCAACTGGCAATTTCGCGGTTCCAATCGATTGCGAAACCTAGGCGTCGCATCTGACTCTTCATGCGACCGATGTTGCTGAAGGTCCACTCGTACGGGTCCCGCCCCGCTTTCAGTGCAGCGTTCTCCGCGGGTAACCCGAACGCATCCCACCCCATGGGATGCAGCACGTTGTAACCGCGCATCCACATGTACCTCGCCAGGGCGTCGCCTATAGCGTAATTGCGCACGTGACCCATGTGCAGTATGCCGCTCGGGTACGGCAGCATTTCGAGCACGTAGTATTTGGGCTTATCCGGTGCGTCGGCTACGTAGAGCTGCCTATCACTCGCCCACCGTTCATGCCACTTCGGCTCGATTTCTTTATGGTCGAAGGTTTTTTCGGGAATACCAGCTCCTTTAGTGCTGCGATATTGCGAAGATCGTCACCCGGTTTGTCGACGGGTGTTTCGAGGATGAAGGCTTTTTCGCGAAGTTCCTCATGGTTCAGGATGCGCCGAAAGCCTTCTAAACCAATATAACCAGCGCCGATATGGGCGTGGCGGTCGCAATGCGAGCCGAGCCGCGTCTTGGAGTCATTCGCATGAATAATTGAGACTCGGTCCAGTCCCAAAACCTCCGACGTATGGCGAATCAGCTCCGCCAAACCGGTTTCCTGCGCGAGATCGAACCCACTGACATAGCAGTGGCATGTATCGAGGCAAAATCCGACCGGAATCTCCAGGTACGGTGTAACAAGCTCTCGAATGGCAGCTAACTCCTCCAGCTTGCCGCCAAGCTGCGCGCCTGCTCCAGCCGTGTTCTCAAGCAAGATGGTCAGCTTTGACCAGGGCTGAAGCTCCGGTCTCACGCCCCGCCATGCCAGCACCATCGCTTCTGCCACGTTCAGCATCCCCTGTTCCGCCGTCAACCCTTTGTAGTTGCCGGGATGTGTAACCAGGTATTCTGCTCCAATGACCAGGGCGCGCTCTAGTTCGCCCCGGAATCCTTCGATGGACTTCTCTCGTATTACCGAAGATGGCGCCGCCAGATTGATCAGATAGCTGTCGTGAATCGCCAGCGGCCTCAAATCGTGTTTTTCACGTAGCTGCTTCAGGGCCTTTACTTGCTGCGGCTCGGGCGTTTTCGCATGCCACATTCGAGGACTGGCCGAGAAGATTTGGAATGTATTCGCGCCCAGCTCACAAGCCTTCGTCGCTGCGCGCTCGAGTGAACCGCCGGTCGAGCAATGGATGCCGATTCGCAAGTTTCAGCATAGCGGTCGCGAACATGTCAATTCGCGATAGCATCTCTCGCCTGAGACTGTGCCCGTAACGGCCGCTCAAGTGACAGAGCGGTTGCGCGAAAGCGAGCGGAGGTGGCCAAATCGCGCCGGCAATTCGAGAGATCGAGGCTGACGATACGATGACAGTCAAGGATCTTATCCGTGAAGAGAACAGAGCTATTGAACTGGTCGGTAGGCTGAACTGGAATAAATGCCAAAATTCTTCACCCTGCTCGATGCTGAGGCCTTGCTGCCGAAAGTACAACGCCTGGTGATCGGCATCAAGCAGCAAAAGGAGCGTTATGAAGAGGCCGATTCTGAGCTCACCGCTATTTCGCGACGAATAAACGTCACGGGCGGCATGGTGGCGCCCCGCGAGCGCATCCTGCAGCTTCGATCCGAAAAGGACGCATCTGCCCGCGCTTTGAAGGACGCTGTTGAGCAAATTCAGAGCATCGGCTGCCAGCTCAAAGATGTGGAAACGGGTCTGGTCGATTTTCCGACTCTCTATCGCGATCGCGAAGTTTATTTGTGCTGGAAGCTGGGCGAATCCAGCATCGGATTCTGGCATCACGTTGAAGATGGCTATCGGGGACGGAAGCCAATTGATAGCGAGTTTCTCGCTAATCACCGCGGCGATACCTGACGGAAGCGGCGGCCCCTTGGAAATTATTTCAGGCAAATTGTTAAACTAGCGCTCGAATGCTATTGGCCCGGGAATTCGTTGGCTATTTGGCCCGACAACTTGTTGCGCGGCTCAGTCCCGGTTTGTTCGAGACCTCCAATCCAGCGGTCGGCGCAAACATTATCGCTGAAATCATTGAAGACGATTTGTCGATCGAGGATAAGCTCAACGACGAAGTCCGCGATCTGCTGGATCAATATAGCGAGTACATGCGCCGCGAAAACGTCTCTTACCAGGAGATGTTCCGGAAGATTAAGAACCAATTACTGGCGCAGCGCAAGGTGATCCGCGCGTCGGGGCGCGATACAGGCGACCCCATGAAGCTATCTCGCGATAAGGTCAACGATCTTTCGCATAAGATTGTGACCGCGCTTCGCAAATCGCGCGAGTTCCGGGTCCGCAAGGATCCGAACGAGCTTCGCCTGGCGCTGGTCCGTGAAATCACTGATCTGCTTCAGATGGAAGACCGAATTGATCGCGCCGCCCGCCAGAAGATCAAGACCCAGAAGCGGGACATCGCGGAAGGCGGCGAAGAGTACGACCTTTTGCACAAGCGCTATTACGCCGAAGAGCTTAGGAAACTAGGGATCAATCTGAGTAGCAGCTAATTTGTAGTTGCCCTGCGGAATGGTCGTGCTGCCCGGACAAGATCCTGAGCATCGTAAACCACAAACTTAGAGTTCGAGAAGACTGGTTGCACGCCGTTGAGCCGGTTCGTCTGCTTCAAGACGTAATAGTCAATCGGAAACGACAGAAAGGACTCCAAACGCTCCGGTGAAAACGGTGCGGCCATGGTTTCGTGCCAGCGGTCCCACCAGGTTCGCGCTACGCCATCCGAATCGTCGCTGGCCGCGCCGCTCTCCCAATCCACCCACAAGCCGCGGCGGCTCTCGGCGCGGAACACTCCGGGATACAGATCGCGGCCGGCATCGGGAAAGAGAAACAACGAACTTCCCCAGGTAGTGTCGGCCCACGCTGCCACTTCTGCAATGGCCTGCCGCTCCCGATTTGCTTGGGGCCGCAAGCATCCAAGCACAACGAATATGGCGCAGATGGTGAACCACGCCGACGCTTCCCGGTATCCCCGACCCCGCAAGGCTGCAATCATCGCGATGGCGCATGCCAGCCAGGCTATGAAGATCACGAAGATCAGTGCGCGCAGGGGTTGGGCTTGGGCGATCGCTGCCCACCGAAGACGATCCAGGAGAAGACGGCAGAGCGGGATCGAGGCGACGCCAAGCAACGGAAGCGCGGCGAACATCCATTTCATTGGCCTGTTGAGGAGGCGCCAGATGCGCGTGACCGCCCAGACGCAGATGCAGTAGATTGCCAGATAGCCGTACAAATAATTTTTAGGCCACAGCGATACCCACACCTCAGGGGTCCGAAACTGCTGGATAAGCGCAGATTGGGCCGGCAGCCGGCTGAAAATCGGTTGTGACTCGCTGATTCCAGGTTGCAATTGAGCTAGGTTGGCCAGCAGCAACGCGAAGACCGCAAGAATCGTCAGGCACGGACGAAGTAATTTGCGCATTTTTCGGTCAGAGAAAAAGGCAACCAGGACGCAAATCCAGAATGGAGCAGCCAAGCTGGGATCATAAACCAGTGCGGCTCCTGCACTGAATCCAGCGAGTAGGGGTTTTCCCCGCGCGAGAAAACCCATAGCCATAACCGTCAGGCCAAGCGCAAAGACCGCAGGGACGGGCTCTGGATCTAGCAGCATCCCCGCCGGTCCCCCCACACTTGCGCCTATATTCACAAACAGCGTTAGCCCGAGCGCCAGCAAATCGCCCAAGCCTGCCGATCGAAGGAGCATTATGACGCCGGCATTCTCGGCGATCCGAAAGAGAATCTGCTGCCAGATCAAGGCCTGATGGATATCCGCTCGGGCCGTATCGTGTAAAAAAAGAGTAACTTCGTCGTAGATAGTGTAAGTAAGGCTGGGATGAGTCGCAACTAAGTCGCGGGACAGGTAACCAGGAGTATCCAGCCGTTCCAGCATTGGAACGTACAACAGTGTTGGACCGTGTAAATAGGTGTGCCTGGGGAAGACCTCGAATTGAAAAGCCGTGATGGCCACAACCCCGAGCACTGTCAGCAGCGCACGACGCATTACTGCGGTGGTGTTTTCGCCAATTGCTCTTTAGTCCAGACCCGTTCAGGGTCGAGCTGCATGGCTCGTTCCAGGGCTTGTCTCGCTTCAGCATTCCTGCCGGCCTTGCGCAGGGTTACGCCCTTCCACAAGTACGCGTCCGCGAGGTTTGGATTGATGGAAATAGCCTCATCAATGTCTCGCAGGGCCACGTCCGTTCCACCTCCGATCTGCTGCGGCAGATAGTAGCTGCCGACACCTCGGCTTACATACGCCAATGCTAACTTCTTGTCGAGTTCGATTGCCTTATTAATCTCGTCGCGAGCGCATTGACCATATTTCATAGCTCCGAAGAACGGATTCGCCGGAATCGTCTGTGCGCATAATTCTCCCAGCAGACGATGAAACTCTGCATCTCCGGCTTGCCAGGATGCGGCCAAGCGCGCCGGATCGATTCCTGCTTCCGCATAGGCTTCAGATCGCTTCTTGTCGTGAACCTCCATCGCTACCTCGGCGGCATACGAGTACGCCAGTGCGAGTTGATATTGTGCGTCCGCCCAGCTTGGATGGGCCTGGAGATTGGCCTTGTACTGAGCAATCAACTGGTCTAGTGCGGCGAGATCCTGATGATCTCGTGCTCTCACCAGATCGCCCTCTGCGGCAAACGCGCCGCGGCCGATCAGGGCTATAGTGCAAAAAATAATCGCGCTGCTTCGGTGGCGCGCAGTCGCAAATGGTAAACGTGCAAACATTGTTCACTTCATTGTAGGGAGTGAACGTTCGCCAGAGGATGTGTTAGTGAAGAGCGCCTGCTTTGGCTACGCGTTCCAGGCGTTTTGGGCTGGCGGAACTCCGCAGCGCCAGCAATTCCTCGATACGTTCGCTGATGACTTCCTCTTTGAGAGAGTTGGCGTCGCCCTCGCGCGGAGTCTCGTAGTGAATCATTCCATTTCTGTCGATTAGCGTGAGCTGAGGCACCACCGGCCGCTCAGTGAACCCCGTGTAGGACATCATCTGCTCAATCGGCGTCCAACCCACTGGAAACCCCACCTGGAAATCTTTCGCGAAATTCTGCACCAGCAAGTCTGCGTTCGGATTAATCGCGACATCGAGAGCTTGGAAGCCCCGGCTCCCGTACCGTTCCTGCATTCTGGTCATGACCTTCGACGCGGCTTGGCAGTGAACGCACGTCGTGAGGATGAATTCGAGAGCAACCACCTTGCCGCGGTATTGGCTTAAGAGTTTTTGTCCCTGATCCGGCAGCGAGAACGCCAGTTCCGGCGATTTACGGGGGACCGTTTGACCGCTTACTGCGGTTCCGACGATCAGGCACGATGCAACTGCACAAAGTATTCGCATACTCACTCTCCTCTTCTATCGTGGGAACGGACTGCGCGGCTCGGTTTCTGGCTCACGTTGCTGGAGCCGTTAGAAACACATTGAGCGCAGTAGCCGCCCGCCATGGGCACGAACATCATCGCTATAACCATGCCCGCGAGCAGCGTCCGTAAGCAGTACGGAAGCGACGCCGCAACGGGCAAGTCAAGATCAGATCCAAACGGTCCTTCAAATCCGAACCTGCCATGCCACTTACTCCCGGCACCGGTTCGATCAGATGAAACCGGCACACTTTCACAATTCCGGTCACGTATGTCTGGCGCGGCGTTCCACACCCGATAACCATCTCGTCACACGCCCGCTCCCGCTCCACGATGAGCCTTTTTTCGGCCAGCCAAAGAAGCGGATGAAACCAGAACACGCAAAGGAGGCCATGAACAAACGCTCCGGTGAGATTATCGCGACGTACGGCATGTGCCAGTTCATGCAAAAGCACCGTCTCGAACTCAGCGGGCGTTAGTCGGCTTGAAAGCCCTTCCGGAATCGCGATAGTCGAATCGAAAAATCCCAGCAGAAGTGGCTCTGATGTGCTTTCCAATACCCGCAGTTGAATCGGCCTGCGCAAGCCAAATCGTCTTCTCGCGCGATCGAGCGCCTTCTGCTCTTCGCCTCCTGGACTTCCCAAACCGCGGTAAGTCCCACGGAAGTGGGCGCGCCATTGCAGCAGCATCACGACGGCTCCGAGAGCCCAAAGAGTGAGGAGTACCGCCGTGGTCCGCTGCGCGTCGCCTGCAATGAGTTTTGTCGGGAGACTATCAAGCGCGGCAGCCAGCATTGTGTACAAATTGGCAGCCAGGGATGATATCCATAATGAGGCCGGCAACATGAAAGCGATCTGCGCGCCCGCTGCGGCCAGCAGTGCCGTCGGAAGCGCAAATTTAAGCGCGCCTACCAGCCATACCGCATGCCGGACCGCTGCCCGATGGCCGCGTAGGCAGTACGCGACGGCTCCCATAACTACGCAGAACAATGTGGATTCAAAAAGATGACGGGCGAGCGGGGCGATCATCACTTCTCCTCGATGGAGGCGAGCCTTTTCTCCAGCTCCTTAATGTCCGCCAGAGTCAGCTTTCCTGTTTCAATGAGGTGCGATACCACAGGTGTGGGTGAACCCCCGAAGAGGTTCAACAGATCGCTGATCAGCCGCCAATGCACGGCCGTCCGTGTCAACACCGCTTGGAAAACGTGAGCATTGCCCACTTTCTTTACGCGGCGCACCGCGCCTTTTTCCTCCAGACGGTAAATCATTGTCTGCACGGTCGTGTATGCGGGGCGATCCTTTTCGGGAAGGCTCTCCTGGATTTCCCGCACCGACGCTGGACCGAAATCCCAGAGCTTCTCGAGAAGTTGGAGTTCGAAGCGGCTAACCCGAGTTTCAGCCATCGCCTACGCTTGTGGTCTAATCTACTACAGGATTAGTAGAACTGCAAGGATTTTTTTTGCCCAGGTAACTTACAGCTTCGTTACGTCGCGTCGCAGGAACAGGTAATAAAGCGCCAGCAGCACCACAAGGGCGCCATTGCCCGCCATGATCGCAGGTGCTGACGTCTGTTTGATCATCAGGCCTGCTAACAGGCTGCCCAGCGGCATACCGCCCCGGAAGGCCACGTTGTAAACACTCATTACTCGGCCGCGCATGGCGTCGCCAACGCTAAGCTGCACCAGCGAGGAGTTCAACGCGAACACGATCATAAGAGCGGCTCCCGAGACGCAAACAAGCACTGTGCTCAAAACCAGGTTTTTCGAAAATCCGAAACCGGCCATGAAGATTCCGAGCAGTAGCATCACCACCAGGGATCGCCGCGCCTGCCCCGAATGCGCCTGACTGGCCGCAACGATGAGCGCTCCAGCGACCGAACCGATTCCGGAAAAGCACAGAAACAGTGTGAATGTATTCGCGCCGCCGTGAAACACGTTACGCGCCATCACCGGCAAAAACGTGATTAGGGGGTATGAAAAAAGAGTAGCTAGAAATGCCAGAGCGACCAAGGCAATCATCCCCGAGCGCTTGTGGATGAAGTCGATGCCCTGGCGCATACTCTGGAAAACCGATTCCTCCGTTCTGACGGGCACGAATCTTGGCCGGATTAGCAGCAACGAGGCAATTACTGCCAGGTACGAGATGCCGTTCAACGTAAAGCACCACTGGGCCCCGAGTTTCACCAGCGCAACTCCCCCCAGAGCCGGTCCGACAATGCGCGCCAGGTTGAATTGGATCGAATTCAACGCGATCGCATTCTGCAGATCTTTCTTATCCACCAGCGTCGGGATCAGCGCTGAGTACGCTGGGCCGCCGAACGATTGCGCGACCCCAACGGTGAAGGAGAGGCACCAGATATGCCAGACGCGGACGACTGAAGTCGCGACCAGCACGGCCAGCGTGAAGGCGCAGACCAGTTGAATCCACTGCGACATCAGCAGGAGTGACCGGCGGCTCTTGCGGTCTGCGAAAACGCCGCCGAAAAGCGAAAACAGGAAAATCGGAATCTGCCCGAAAAACGCGTCCAGCCCCAAATAGACAGAGGAATTGGAAAGCTGGTAGACGAGCCAGCTTTGCGCCAGAATTTGCATCCACGTTCCGATGGTGGAGGTGCAGGCCCCGAGCCACATCAGCCGGAAGTCCGGGTATGCGAAAGCCCTAAAAACGCGTTTCAGCAAGCAATGCTCTTTGTAGCATGCGTGCTTCCGCTGAAAACCGGTCGCGGATTACGGACGCGCGGTTCTGCCCTTCGGGAGCGGTTTCTGGCGTTGTATGAGATGAACCAGATTGCCGTCTGCGTCCTGGAAGAACACCAGGCGGTTTCCTTCATTGGTGTAAGGTTCGCCGGCGAATGTAACGCCTTGCGTTTGCAAACGGGCGTGAGCCCCATCGAAATCGTCGACCGAAATGGCAATGTGTCTCATCCCAGGCGTTCGCATTCCCGCTTCCGGACGTTCTCCCTCCGCCGGAATAATTTCGATCAGCCCTCCATCCGCCGCTTCGATGAAGTAGTTTCCCGCGTAAGCGAACGTGATCTCGAATCCCAAGTTATGGGCGTACCATTCCGCCAACCGTTGCGGGTTGGGCGAAGCGATGGCGAAATGCTCAATCCCCTTGAACATGACCCGGATTGTATCGAAGACCAGATCCCGCGCAACCCTCACACTCTCTTACGAAGGATGGGGCTCGCCCAAAATGCATCGGACACTATCTCGAGCAATCAACAACTCTTCGTCGGTCGGTATGCAAAATGCAGCTAAACTGCTATCGTCGCTGCTGATCCTCCCCTCCTTCCCGATCGTTTTTTCGTTCGCATTGTGATTGAGCTTTACTCCCGTCCACTCTAATCCTTCGCAAATCCGCGCCCGTATGAACGGCGAGTGTTCGCCAATTCCCCCCGTGAAAACCACAGTGTCGGCTCCTCCCATTGCCGCAAGAAAGGCGCCGATATACTTTCTTGCCCGGTAGCAAAAGACGTCGATCGCTAAACCTGCTCGCGAGTCTGCGTCCCTGCGTAGCCTATCCTGAAGCTCCCGCATATCGTTGCTGACGCCGGAAACTCCCAGCAGGCCCGACTGCATGTTCAGCAGAGATTCCACTTCAGTGCTGGCGAGTTTTTCCTTTTTGGCGATGATGGTGACCAAACTCGCATCGATGTCCCCACAACGAGTGCCCATGACGAGCCCCTCCAGGGGCGTCATGCCCATCGATGTATCCACTGAATACCCTTTTTTGATAGCCGCCGCGGAACATCCGTTTCCCAAATGAAGCGTGATGATGTTGGTTTCTTCGCGGCTCAGAGAGCGCAGTTGTCGATAACGATGCGCTACGTACCGGTGCGACGTTCCGTGAAAACCATACCGCCGGACACGGTGCTTTTGGTACAGCTCGTACGGCAGCGCGTAGATGTAGGCATGCTTTGGAAGCGTATGGTGAAACGCCGTGTCAAACACAGCCACTTGAGGAAGCTCGGGCCCGAAGACCTTGCGCGCTGCGAGAATCCCATCTATGTTGTTGGGATTGTGCAGCGGCGCCAGTTCAACACACTCTCGAATTCCTTTGAGCACATCATCGGTGATTAGAGCCGATTCTGAAAACAATTCGCCGCCGTGAACCACGCGATGTCCAACAGCGTCGACACCGGCACGAACCTCCCTTGACGTGAGCCAGCGCAGCACCCTATCGACAGCCGCGTGTATGTCGGGAATTTCTTCCGTGTTTTTATGCTCAGAGTCGCCGATCTGAACCGCGAAGTCGGCTCCTTTGCCCAGGTGGTCAATCTCTCCTCGGCATAGGCGCTGGTCCTCGTTCTGTCTGATCCGATCAAGATCAGTCGCGATTAGTTGAAACTTCAGGCTAGAACTGCCGGCGTTCAGTACAAGAACGTTCACGTTATCTCGCTAATACGGCCATTTCCAGTTCACAATTTCCGGCTTATCTACACCATTTGCGTACGCAAATGCTCGCGACTCGATCTGTTCATTTTTGAGATGCTCTTTTGCGTGGGCGCCGGCTACCTGCAGTCGCGGTACCCGGTCTATCACATCCATTGCGATGCTGAAGCGGTCCACCTGATTTTGAATCGCAAGCTCGAGCGGTGTGTTGATGTTCCCTTTCTCCTTATATCCGCGAACGTGAAGATTCCGGTGGTTGGTCCGCCGGTAGGCGAGGCGGTGAATCAACCACGGGTATGCATGGAAGTTAAAAATAATTGGTTTGTCAGTAGTGAACAGCGAGTCGAAGTCTCGGTCCGACAGTCCATGCGGGTGCTCCGTATTGGGTACAAGCCGGAACAGATCCACTACATTGATGAAGCGAATTTTTAGATCCGGGAAGTGCTCCCGCAGCATCGCCGTGGCCGCTAGCGCTTCTTGCGTCGGTATGTCTCCACACCCAACCACTACTACATCAGGCTCGGAATCCTTATCTGTGCTCGCCCAACTCCAAATCCCGAGGCCCTTTGTGCAGTGCACAATCGCCGCGTCCATATTTAGATACTGCAAATGTAACTGCTTGTCCGACACGATCACATTCACGTAATCCGTGCTGCGCAGGCAGTGATCAGCCACCGAGAGGAGGCAATTGGCATCCGGCGGCAGATAAATACGTGTGATCTCCGGGCTCTTGTTTGCCACAATGTCGAGAAAACCCGGGTCCTGATGCGTGAATCCGTTGTGGTCTTGCCTCCAAACGGTCGAGGTAATCAGCAGGTTTAGGGACGAAATCGGCGCTCTCCAGGACAGGCGTCGGCTGATCTCCAGCCACTTGGCATGTTGATTGAACATAGAGTCGATCACATGCACGAAGGCTTCGTAGCTGGAGAGTATGCCATGACGACCGGTCAGCAAGTACCCTTCGAGCCAACCTTCTAGCGTGTGTTCACTCAACATCTCCATTACGCGGCCGTCCACAGAGAGCTCCGCCCCGTCTGCATCTTCGGGGAAGTATTCAGCTAGCCAAACTTTCTTCGTCGCCTCATAAACAGCATTCAATTTATTCGAAGCTGTTTCATCGGGTCCAAAGACTCGGAAGTTATTTGGGTTTTCCTTCAGTATGTCGCGAAGAAATCGGCCCAGAGGAGGTGTATTCTCCGCTTCGGTGTTGCCCGGCTTCTTGACTTCAACGCCAAAGCTCTTGAAGTCAGGCAAGCGCAGCGCTTTGCGCAGCAATCCGCCATTCGCCGTGGGGTTCGCGCTCATGCGCCGCGTTCCAGCCGGGGCCAGCGCCTTCAGTTCCGGAATCAACTGTCCGGCTTCAGTAAACAATTCCTCGGGATGATAACTGCGTAGCCAATGTTCAAGTATTTCGAGATGGCCTGGGTTAGACGCTACGTCCGTCATGGGAACCTGGTGGGCGCGCCAGGACCCTTCTACCTTGTGGTGATCGATTTCAGCGGGCGCGGTCCATCCCTTTGGGGTACGTAAGACGATCATGGGCCACCGTGGCCGCGTCGGCGTGTTCGTCCTGCGGGCCTCCTGCTGTATCGATCGGATCCTTCCGACACAATGTTCAAGGGTCGCCGCGATCGCCTGATGCATGCTTTCGCGATCAGAGCCTTCTACGAAGAAAGGCTCGTATCCATATCCTTTGAACAAGGCCTCGAGTTCTTCGTGACTGATGCGCGCCAGAATGGTTGGATTATTGATTTTGTATCCGTTCAGGTGAAGAACCGGTAGCACAGCGCCATCGCGGATCGGGTTGATGAACTTGTTCGAATGCCAAGCCGTAGCGAGCGGTCCAGTTTCTGCTTCTCCGTCTCCCACCATGACAACGCTGATCAAGTCCGGGTTGTCCAACACACTGCCAAACGCATGAGACAAGCTATACCCGAGCTCACCTCCCTCATGAATCGACCCCGGCGTTTCAGGAGTGCAATGGCTGCCGATTCCGCCGGGAAACGAAAACTGGCGGAAGAAATGGCATAGCCCCTGCTCATCCTCGCTGTTCTCCGGATAGATTTCCGAATAGGTGCCTTCCAGATACGCGTTAGATAAGATGGCCGGCGCCCCATGTCCTGGGCCCGCTAGAAAGATCATGTTCAGTTCATACTTCCGGATCAATCGGTTCAGGTGTATATAAACGAAGCTCATGCCGGGATCTGAGCCCCAGTGCCCAAGCAGTCGCTTTTTCAGATCCTCGACCTTGAGCGGCTCCTTAAGAAGCGGATTGCCGCGGAGATAAATCATGCCCAAGCAGAGATACAGGCTTGCTCGAAAGTAAGCGTCTATACGCCTCAACCCATCAGCATCGAGAGGCGCACCCTGAATTGTGGATCGGGCCGTACCAAAAGCGCTAAGCGTGGCTGACACCGCATTCTTCTGAGCTGTTGCAAGTGGCATAAATTCACCCAATCCTTACTACGATTGCACTCCCGAATGTTGCGCCGATGACGCGAGGCCCTTACAATAACCCGCAGTGATCATTCGACTCTTTTTCCTGGCAACCGCCTGTCTTTCTCTGGTTGCCCAGGCACCGGCTCCATCTGTCGCGTTGGATGCCAAGGTGAAAGCAAGAATTTCAGATTTCAAAGGCCATGTAAGCCTCTACGCAAAGAATCTGGACAGCGGTACCAGTTACGAGATTTCCGGCGACGAGCCCGTTCGGACCGCCAGCACAATCAAGCTCCCGATTATGGTCGCTTGTTATTGGGAGGCAAAGGATGGAAAGCTCGATGTTTCGGAGCCCCTTGCCTTATCAGAGGACGAAAAAGTCTCTGGGAGCGGCATTCTGCAAGATCTAACGGCTGGCGACAGGTTCCCGATCCGCGACCTGATCGACCTCATGATCGTTTTGAGTGACAACACTGCTACGAACACTATCTTGAATCGAGTCCCGGGAAATACTGTGAACGCCCGAATGGCGCAGCTCGGATTTTCGCAGACTCGCGTCATGCGCAAAATCCTGGGTGACAGAAATAACCTCAAACCCACCCCGAGCGGGATCAGCGATGAGGGTGCAAAGCCGGAGAACAAGAAATGGGGCATCGGCCGCAGCACGCCGCACGAAATGGTCACCATACTCGAAAAGCTATATCGCGGTGAGCTCGTGGACAAAAAATCATCGGATGAGATGATTACGATTTTGAAACGCCAGCGTGATCAGAACGGGATTGGCCGCGACATGCAAGATATTGACATCGCCCATAAATCAGGGGCGTTAGATGCCTTGCGCAGCGATGTGGGAATTATCTATTCAAAGCACGGCGCCATAGCGATAGCAATTACGATCGACGAGATGCCGGTCTCGAACTGGACGCCGGATAATCCGGGCGACCTGATGATTGCAAGCCTTTCTGAAATCCTAACCGAAGGACTTGCTTCGAACTAGCTGTATTTCTTAGTGCGTCCCAAGAGGTGTCGGGAGCCCGCCAGGGATCATTTACCTTGGCTTCTCAACTGGGTGTCCAGCCGGTGACTAATGTAAGAGGTGCGGAGGCGTTCGGGGGAAAAGAGTTGATAAGAAAACGGCCATCGGGCGAAACGGCGCACTGAGTACCGGAAAAATTGGGAGCAATAATCCGTGTTTGAAAAGGCACGTGCGGGACGGCCGCCGATTTTGCTCGCGGATCAAAGTCCGCCATCATCAATTTTCTATCGGGGGCGCTATATGGAACAAATGGCTGCCGTCATGGGCCAGGTGGGTCATGGCGCAAAGAAACCGGTCGTGTCAAGCAGGAGCTGCGTCTGCGATGTTGCAAAGGCCTCGATGCTGCCGTCAGTGGTCGGCACAATCGCCATGTTCGAGGTGATAGCCGAATCGGGCGCGTTCAGCGTTGAGACGAATGGCTGGGTTTTCCCGTCCGGCCACAGAGTGAGATACCCGAGCGGTCCGGACGGCACGACAGTAGCGTTGAGGACGAAGGCCTGAGCTGTTGCCGGCAGGTTACAAGACACGGTCGCCAGGCTTATGGCCAGGGCCTGCTCGAACGCAACAACGGCCATTGAGAGCTATCTGGACGATCAGTCTGGCAACTCGGAAGTCCATTTCCTGCGCCGGCTGAAGCGCTCGCGCTCAAGGCCGGTCTCAATTGCGGGCAGTGCGTGTACAAGAGCGGGCCTCCTTGCAAAAAACACCCAGTTTGCGAAACGATTGGACTGCACCGCTTTTGTCGCACCTTCGCCACCCTCATCAACAGGGCCGTCCCATGAGGACACTGCAGCGCTGGCTCGGTCACTCCGAAATCGAGGCGACCATGGCATTATCTGGCTGGCGCGGACAACGATACACCGAAGTCCGGCAGGGCGTCGATCGGGTGTCGTATCAATCGCGCTAGGCTGCTTTCCCGAACTTATGCTTCGTTCCTTTGTGCCGTTTTACCTTCTGCCCCTTATGCGGGGCAACCGGGGCGTGCTTGGCGAAAGTTTCGGGAAGGACTGCAGGGGCGAATAGCAGAACACAGAACAAACCGGCGATCAATTTCATCCAGGGAACCTCGCTTTCGTTGTGCTCCCTGGATGAGAAAACTCTCAGGGTTAATACCGGTAATGGTCGGGCTTAAAGGGACCCTCCGGGGGCACACCAAGATACTCCGCCTGCTTGGAGGTCAGCGTCGTCAGTTTGACGCCGATTTTCTCGAGGTGCAGCCGCGCGACCTCTTCGTCGAGCTTCTTCGGCAGCGTGTACACTCCTACCTGATACGTGTCGCGGTTCTTCCAAAGATCGATCTGCGCGAGCGTCTGATTTGAGAAGCTGTTGCTCATCACAAAGCTGGGATGCCCTGTTGCGCAGCCCAGGTTGACCAGCCGTCCCTCTGCCAGCAGGAAAATGCTGTGCCCGTCCGGGAATGTGTACATGTCCACCTGCGGCTTGATATTGGTGCGTTTCACCCCTTCGGCCGCGTTTAGGCGGTCAACCTGGATCTCGTTGTCGAAGTGTCCGATATTACAGACAATCGCCTGATCTTTCATGTACTGCATGTGCTCGAAGGTGATCACGTCGAGATTCCCGGTGCAGGTGACGTAAATATCGCCGCGCCCGAGCGTTTCTTCGATAGTGGTCACTTCGAAGCCCTCCATTGCGGCCTGAAGAGCATTGATCGGATCAATCTCCGTCACCACTACGCGCGCGCCCATTCCGCGCAGCGAGTGAGCCGAACCTTTGCCGACGTCCCCGTACCCGCAGATCACCGCAACTTTCCCTGCCATCATCACGTCTGTCGCGCGCTTGATGCCATCCGCCAGGGACTCGCGGCACCCGTACAGATTGTCGAACTTTGACTTCGTTACCGAATCGTTGACGTTAATGGCCGGTACCAGGAGCTTTCCCTGCTCTTCCATCTTGTAGAGCCGGTGAACGCCTGTCGTGGTTTCTTCGGATACGCCGCGCCAGTCCTTGGCGAGCGTGCTCCACCGCTTCGGATCCTGTTGGTGGATTCGCCGCAGGAGATCCTTAATGACCTTCTCTTCGTGGCTTTGGGAGGGACTCTCAACCCAGTCGCTGCCTTGCTCGAGCTCGTATCCTTTGTGAATCAGTAAGGTGACGTCTCCGCCATCATCTACCACCAATTGAGGGCCATGGCCGTTGGGATGGCTGATTGCCTGGTAGGTGCACCACCAGTATTCTTCGAGCGATTCGCCTTTCCAGGCGAATACCGGAATACCGGCGGCTGCGATAGCCGCCGCAGCGTGATCCTGCGTCGAAAAGATGTTGCAGCTTGCCCATCGTACACTCGCTCCGAGCTCGACCAGCGTCTCAATCAGAACGGCGGTCTGAATTGTCATATGCAGGGAGCCGGTTACGCGCACGCCCGCGAGCGGTTTTTCTTTGGCGTATTTCGCGCGAATCGACATTAGGCCGGGCATCTCGTGCTCGGCAACGGAAATTTCTTTCCGGCCCCAGTCGGCGAGCTTTAAGTCGGCAATCTTATATTCGGATGCAGTCCGGTCGAGAGTGGCGGAACTCATAAGAGAATCACTCGCCATTATCGCAACCCGCGGTGTAATGGGTGGGTTTAGGCGGCCTTCGCCTGAAGGCTGAGGGCGGCTTCCGCGGGCCGATGGGCACGATTCGCGTTGTACACAGCCGCATAGCCCAGTGCGACCACACTAACAAACATCATCAGCACCTCGCTGTCGCCAAGATTGTATTCGAACATGCCTCCGACGAGAATTCCGATCGTGACCGCAATCGTGCCGTGCAGTACGAACAAAGTCTGGGAGCGGCCTTCATTTCGGATCCGCAGAATTGCTCGCACGCAGTCCCACACTGTCTGTCCAATGAACCAGAGAATCAAGAGCAAGCCGGGCAACCCGCGTTCGGCGGCGTATTGCACGTAAATGTTGTGCAGGTGGCCGTAGTAGCCAACGGGCAATGGGCGTTGGACATCGGCAGGCACATAGGCATTGAAGTTCCGCTTGATCTCTTCCGGGCCAATTCCAAACCACGGATGCGCTTTGATCATCTCCAGGCCGGTTCGAAAAGTCACTACGCGGTGCCGGTTCGAGTCGGTTTCGCCGTGCGGCGCAAAAAGTGACGTGAGCCGCACGCGAGTGCCGGCCGGAGCAATGAAGAAGGCGGCCACTGCCACCAAGGGAACCAGGAGTGTCATCTTTGGCCGCCAGAACCAGACCAGGTAGAGCACGGCGGGAATGGTCGCCAGCCAAATGCTTCTCGTCCACCCCAGAACAATAGCGGCGCTCAAAATCGGCACGCTGAGGTAAGCCCAGCGCGGCATTCTCCGGTTCGAAAAAAACCATTGCGCGAGCACGAGCGACAGCACAGTAAGCTGTAGAGCGCCAAACGTCATCCAATGGCTTTCGAAACCGGTGATCCGTCCCCCGACGTACATCACATAGAAATTTTGCCCGGTGCGTTTTGCCGTTAGATACTTCAAAACGAACTGAATTAATCCGAGCACGCCGGATGCGGTCGCGGCCGCCGCCCACGCAGCCATCAGGAGATAAACCTTGCTGAACCGTTCTCTGAATACGCCGTAAATCAACGGTATAAACAAAAAAACGAAGAATTTCTTAATTTGTGGATAGCCGCCTAACGGATCGGGTGATAACGCATCCGCAAGAATTGTCCAGATAAAAAACAGAAGAAGCGGAATCCAAATGCGCGGGAAAGGCAGCTTCCGCTTAAAAATGAGGAACAGCGCAATACCGACGCCGAGGAAGATCTGGCTCGCTGCGATAGATACCTGAATCAAGCCGGCCGCCAGAATGGCCACGACCGCGAGAACGCGGTTGCGCGCCGCCTCATTCAGCTCCATGGAACATTCAGTATGACAGAATGAAAGGCGAAGACGTGCATGCAGCTCTATCTCTTACGGCACGGAATTGCTGAGGAAGGCCGAGCTGGACTGAACGATGCTGACCGCTCGCTCACTGCCGATGGCCGGCGGAAATTGAGGCAGGTACTGCAAGCCGCCTTGGAAGCGCAGGTAAAGCCTACACTTATTTTGACGAGTCCTCTGAAACGCGCCGTTCAAACCGCCGCGTTAGCGAAGAGCGCGTTCGGCTACAAGGACGAACTCCTCCACACGAAGGCGCTGGCTCCCGGCTCAACGGTCGAGCTGGTGTGGGAGGAAATTCGCGGTCACAAAGACAAGCAGTCACTTATGCTGGTCGGTCACAACCCGCTGTTTGACAGCCTCGCGGGGTATCTCCTTGGGCAGCCCGGACTCCAGCTCGACTTCAAGAAGGGCGCAATTTTGCGGGTCGACCTGGAGAATTTCTCCCTTCATCCCAAAGGCGTTCTGCGCTGGTATCTCACTCCCAAATTGGCAGCTTTACGCCTGTAAGTTGGCTATTTGCGTCTATCATGTAGTTGGGTCGGATTCCTGAGGAGAGCAGTGGTTCGCTGTCGAATTATATCTGCGCACGCCGTTGCGTTGCTGGCATTGACGTCGGCGCCGGTCGACCCGCAGTCGCCGCCTCCGGCCGTTCCTGCCACTGTTCCCGCTCCCGCGCCGGACAGGCAATCGCCTATCGAATTTCAATCGCACGGGCTTGATTACGAAGCGTTGACGAAGAACGGCATTACGGTCATGTTCGCGCCGCTTCCGCCCCATATCAGTAATTTCAACGTCGTTCAGGTAACTGTCACAAACGGATCATTAGTTTCCTGGACGGTCAAGCCGACCGACTTCAGTTTTATCCGCCAGGACGGAACGGAGCTTCAACCAGTTTCAGCCGACTATGTCGTTGAAACGCTGCTCGAGAAAGCCAACCGAAATGACGTAATCAAACTGCAACTGCTGTATGAAAACACGATTTATGCTCTCTCAAATTTCCGGTCAACGAACGGATACGAGCAGAGGCGCGAAGCCGCTATGGCGCAGTTTGTGAACCGGGGCTTCAAAGCCGCGGCCGAAGCCTCGGCGATTACGTTCGTGGCTACCAAGCTGAAACCGGGCGATAGCACCGATGGCGCGGTTTTCTTTGAGAATCGTACGAAAGAGAAGGTTTTGGGCACGGGCCGGTTTGTCGCCCATGCCTGCGGCGAGACTTTCGAATTTTTCACCTATGCCGAGCCGAAGCTTCATTAGCAGACGACACTTTGTTGGGGCAAGGTCCGCCGGTGTCTGAGCCTCTCGACTCGCCGTATTCGCCCGGTTTCATCGATCTTCATGCGCACACTACCGAGTCGGACGGCAGTCTCACGCCGGAGGAGTTGGTTCGGCTTGCCAAACGAACTGGGCTCGATGCGCTGGCAATCACCGATCACGATACCTTTGCCGGATACACCAAGGCTCTTCCGTTTGCGCGCGACTCGGGTCTGTACCTGGTGTGCGGGATTGAGCTGAATACAAAGCTCTCCTCCGATTGCCGGCAAGCGAGATCGGTTCACTTGCTGGCCTATTTCCCGGCCGGCGCGCCTTCGACGGAATTTGTGGCGTGGCTTTTAGGACAGCAAGAGGAACGGCGCCGCCGTAATCGGGAACTCGTCGAGGCGCTCAGAGAGCGAGGAATTGACATCTCGCTCGCTGAAGTCGAGTCTCGTGGCAGAAGTCTCGCCGGCCGGCCGCATTTTGCGCGGATTCTGGTGGAAAAGGGCTATGCCGCGAACCACGAAGATGCGTTTCAACGCTTTGTCGGCGAAGACGCTCCCAGTTTTGTAGAACGGCAAAGCATTACGACCGAGGATGCGATCACAATTGTGCATCGGGGCGGAGGAATTCCGGTGATCGCGCATCCGATCCGGCTCCAGCTTTCGCGAGACGCCGAAGAGAACATCCTGAGCCGTCTGAAACGCGCCGGATTAGCGGGGCTGGAGGTCTATCATTCCGAGCATTCTTCGGAACTGCAGGCACACTACCGACAACTAGCGGAGCGGCTCGAGCTAATACCCACCGGCGGTTCCGATTTCCATGGGAATGCCAAGCCAAATATCAGGTTAGGAACCGGACTGAACGGAAATTTGCGCGTGCCCCTGGCGTTCCTCGACGGCATCAGGCAATTCGCCGAAAATCATTAGGCTCCAGGTGGGCCGTTTCCCGGCCTTCGTACAATGAAATTTGTCTGAAGCGCTTCCCAGACTTCGCTTTAATCTGGATTTCTCGCCTTCTGCCGATCCCGATCGTCCCGGCCTGTTTATTCGCGATCCTTATCATTATTCGGACGCGACCCTCTTGGTTCCTCCCCCGCTCGTGCGGGCTCTTGAATGCTTCGACGGTGCTCAATCGAGCCTCGACCTTCGTTCGGAGCTGGTTCGTATCACCGGTGAGATTCAGGTTGGCGAATTGGAAAAGCACCTTTTCGATTCACTCGACGCGGCAGGCTTTCTCGAGAACGACCGATATCACGAGTTAAAAGCTCAGCGCGAAGCTGAATTTTCCGGTGAAACGGAACGTGAAGCAATCTTCGCCGGCTCAGCCTACCCGAGAGACCGGATGAGGTTGGCCGAGCTCCTGACTGGTCGCATCGGTACAGCCGCCGGCGATCCCTCCACTCTCGCTATAGTCGCGCCCCACGCGAGCCCCGACGGAGGCTGGAACACTTATCGGGCCGCTTATCGTGAGCTTCCGTCTTTGCAAGACGGCACAGATCGAACTTTCGTGATTCTCGGAACATCGCACTACGGGGCACCCGACCGCTTCGGCATGACACGGAAACAGTTCGCGACGCCTTTCGGAATTGCGCAGACAGATCGCTCGCTTGTCGACGAACTCGAAGCAGGAGCAGGCGAGGCGATCCGCATGGAAGACTATTGCCATGCTGTCGAGCATTCCATCGAATTCCAGGTCATCTTTCTACAGCACCTCTACGGACCCGAAGTACGAATTTTGCCGATTCTATGCGGTCCCTTCGTGAAGAGCATTTACCAGGGTGGCCTGCCCGAGGACAACGAAGATGTCGCACGTTTCTTCGATGTGCTGGGAAATATCAGCGCGCGCGAAGGTAATCGCCTGTTCTGGGTCCTCGGTGTCGATATGGCCCACATGGGCCGCCGCTATGGCGACCCGCTTCGTGCAAAAGCGAACCTCGGCGAGATGCTGGCCATCGGGCAGCGCGATCGCCAGCGCATTGAGCAAATTACAACGGGCGACTCCCGCGCGTACTGGTCGCTGGTACAAGACGGCCACGACGATTTGAAGTGGTGCGGCGCGTCACCTCTGTACACGTTCCTGAAGAGCAGGCCCAAACTCAAAGGCGAGTTGCTCGACTATCATCAATGGCAAATTGATCCTGATAGCGTTGTCAGTTTCGGTGCTCTGAAGTTCAAGCACCGCGCCTGAGCGCGCGCCATTACTGCTGGCCGCCGCCCCACCAGTATCCCGGACGAGTTCGGATCTTCAAGCCGGGCCGATCTACGATCACCTTAATCGTGTGGAATCCGGCCTCGTTCGTGTCATTCGGCCTGTAGCTCAGCAGATATTGACTATTCAGATCCTTCCCGATATCCGTGATCGCATCCTCCAGCGCTCGCTGCTTTGTGAAACTATAAACCCGTCCCCCTGTGAAATACGCGAATGCCTCCGAAGGGCTTCGTCTGAACAGATCGTGTATCGAACGAAACACCGGGGGAACCGCGCTCAGCCAGTTTCCGTCTTCCTGTTGAATTACGTTCGTCTCGTTTCGGGCTCCCGGATTACGGGTATCACCAATGCCTTCCGGCGGCACGCCCCCGTTTTGAGGCCTCGGATAATCGGGCTTTTTCAGTACGCTGGTCAGGAACTTTGAAATGTCGATGGAGTAAACGATCACATTATCGAACTGCATGTCCCTAACCGTTTCCTGAAGCTTCGCTTCGCTGCCGTTATCCACATTTCGGCTCAACAGAATAATCACGCGCCGGCGCACATTCTGCGGATCATGCCGTTTCAGCATGTGGTCGGCGTCAAGTACCGCGTCAACTAAGGCAGCTACGCTCGAGCCTGCCCGAAGCTTCTGCATCGCATCACTGAGTTTTTCTGGATCGTTCGTGAAATCCTGCAAAACCTGTCTGCGATGGTCGAAGGCCATCACGGCAACATCGCCCTGCGTGCCAGTCACCAGGCCGTGAAGGAGAACGCCCGATTTCCTGAGGTTGGGCAGAATCGGTTCTGTATCCGCGTTGGCCTGAACTACCAAGACTGCAGAAAGCGGCTGTTCACTGAAGTCGGCGTTAATTTTTTGCGGCTTACCGTTATCCAGCAACTCGAAATTCCTTGTGCTGAGCCCGTTCACATACCCATGGCCGTCCGGATCAAGCACGGTTGTTGGAACGAGTACATACCGAACCGGGACGCGAATAACATCTGAGTTGTTCGTTCCGTCCGTCGCTGAACCCGGTTCTGGTGTCGACGAAGGTAAGTTCTTCGGTGGCGGGCCCAATTGACCGGGTTTCGGAGGCGGCCCGGCTGGAACTTGACCTGGCACAAGCTGTGCGCTCCCTACAGCCGCGAAGAGAAATACCAATCCGATTTGAATAATCGTTCTTTTTACATAAGAGGGCGCCTTGGCTGGCCCGTTTCGCATACCTAAATGATGTCCCCGCAACTTAACGAGTTTCTGCACCCTCTTGAGTTTCGCATTTAATCCTTGTGTTCTGTCTTGCCATGCAGCAAATCAATGAGGTGAGGAACCAGCTCTTTTATCACCTGGAACCCATGTAACGCCCCCTTGGGCGATCCAGGCAGATTGATGATTAGAGACTCGTTACGTACTCCGGCTACTCCCCGCGAGAGGACCGCAAATTTCGTCTGTTCGAGACCCCTTAGGCGAAGCAATTCCGAAATTCCGGGTATTTCCCGATCAAGAACCTTAACGGTCGCGTCTGGCGTGACATCTCGCGCTGCCACTCCAGTCCCGCCAGTTGTCAGGATGAGCGCAGCCTCTCGCGAATCCGCCCAAGCTCGTATCCGGGAAGCAATGAATTCCTCCTCGTCGGAAACAACTGCTGTCGCGTTCACTGTCCAGCCGGCTTCCTCGCACTTTTGACGCAATGCCGGACCGCTGGCGTCCGGCCGCGCGCCCCTGGTTGCCGAATCGCTCACCGTCAAAATGGCAACGGTGATCATTGTGACGTCTTCCGGCGGTAGGTGCCCGATTTACCGCCGGTCTTCTCGAGTAGGTAGACCTCGCGGATTTCGATGCTCTTATCAATCGCTTTGGTCATGTCGTAAATTGTTAGGGCTGCAATGGAGGCTGCCATAAGTGCTTCCATTTCTACGCCAGTTTGCGCCGCCGTGGACGCGCTTGCCGTGATTTCGATTCCCTTGGGGTCGATTTTGAAATCGACTCCTACATGACTTAGGGGAAGCTGATGGCAAAGGGGAATCAGATCGGCCGTTTTCTTCGCCGCGGATATCCCGGCGATTCGCGCGATCTGCAACGGATCTCCCTTTGGATTGTTTGGCAGCGCTTCGATTACGCTGGCCGACATTCGAACAAACGCGTGCGCGATGGCCGTTCTCTTATTAACCGGCTTTGCCGAAACGTCAACCATCGAGACGTCGCCCGCGGCATTGTAGTGCGATAGCCTCTTTTTCACTGTTTCAGCATGACGCGAATCGTGTCGCCGGACTGCCATGCTTCGCGGTCATGATCGGCTACTAAAAAGGCGTTCGCCTTCGCCAGTGCCGGAACGTCGCTTGATCCCTGCCACAGGATATGACGGAGATGCTGGCCATCTGTACTTAACAGCGCGGGCAAAAAACGCGTCAAGCCAGGTTTGTGGCGGAACGGCGCTTCGAATTTCGCCGAAAGAAGCGGCAGGATCGGTTCCGTCATGCCGGCCAGCAGCTCTAAAGCTGGCCGCGCAAACAGTTGATAGGTGATCAGAGTCGAACCGGGATTGCCTGGCAGGCCAAATACGGGCTTATTTCCGGCACTGCCGAAAACAGTCGGTTGGCCCGGCTGTACCCGAACGCGCTCGAAGTGAAACTGAACACCGAGGTCTCGCAACCCCGGTTTAACCAAGTCATATTTGCCGGCCGACACGCCTCCGCTCACTACGAGCATGTCGTGCTCCAGCCCTTTTTCAAGGAGAGGCCGCAACACATCCGGCATATCGCGCGCCACTGGGAGGACGGTAGGCGCTCCTCCGGCAGCCCGAACCAGTGCTGCCATCATGTGCGAGTTCGAGTTCCGAATCTCATGCGCCGCGGGCTTTCCTTCAATCGCGATGATCTCATCGCCTGTCGCCAAAATTGCTACGGACGGGCGCCGTACAACGCTCACTGTCGCCTGCCCGGTCATCGCCAACGTCGCTATGTGGCTCGCGTCCAGTCGCGTACCGGCCGGTATAAGTGTCGAGCCGGACTTGCACTCGGCGCCTTGTTCGTTGACAAATTGCCCCGGCTCGGCAGTGCGGTCGATCTGGACTCTGGACCCCGAGCGAACCACGTGTTCGACCATTACCACCGCGTCCGCGCCTTCCGGAACCGGCGCGCCCGTCATGGCCTCCAACGCCTCGCCCGGCTGAAGCGGCTGCTGCGGTGCTTCACCGGCGCGCACCTCGCCACGGATCCGCAGGGCTCCGGGAACGTCGCTCGACCGCACCGCAAATCCATCTCGTAGCGAGCGCCGGACGGCGGGATAATCACGGTCAGCGAGCGCATTCTCCGCGAGAATGCGGCCGTGTGCTTCGTCTACAGAAATAACTTCGCGTTCGCGCCGCACCTCAAGCGATCGGACCACCGTTATGACAATACGGCGAGCCTCTTCGAAATCCAGCGCCGGTTTCTCTTGTGCTCGAGCAGCCACGCTTCGGATTGTACAATTCGCTCGTTGCTCGTAGGGAACGGTTCGATATAGAAGTCGCCGGTTCTGCCGAAGTAAATCTCGTCTTCAAGCAGCAAAGCCCCGCTACCTGCCCAAATGGGCGATGCGGGAGGCGCGTTTCCCGTCGCATAGTGATGCTATGAGCAGCACAGTACTCACCGATCTCAGCGGCATCTCACAAGCCCTGGTTGACTTGGTCCAGCGGACCACCCCAGGCATCGTCGCGGTGAAGGCCGCTCCCTATCGCGTGGTCAGC
Organism: uncultured Acidobacteriaceae bacterium; assembly: GCA_963787585.1. GTDB lineage: Bacteria > Acidobacteriota > Terriglobia > Bryobacterales > Bryobacteraceae > Bog-105. The sequence goes on along the minus strand of CAWBDR010000027.1, from coordinate 46,022 downwards.
GGTGTGGTTTTGAAAGGCGATTTGATCGCAGTTGCAGACCATACGCTGCGGCGAGACGAGCGAGTCCCAATCCATTCCTCGAGCAAGGGCGAACTGGGCGCGGTTATCCTGGGTCGTGATCCCAGCGTGGACCTCGCAATCCTAAGGGCCGAAGGCTTGGGTGCATCGCCGCTTCCCTTCGCGGATCCGGCGCTATTGAAACCTGGCATGTTGGCCACCGTGGTGGGCTTGACTGTCGATGTTGGGCCTTCCGCCAGTCTCGGAATTCTAGGCGCGGTCGGCGGATCCCGGCGCACATGGCGTGGCGGCACGCTGGAGCACTTTATTCGACTCGATGTGAACCTCTATCCGTCCCAGTCGGGTGCGGCGGTCGTTTCGGCCAGCGGCCAGCTCATTGGAATGGCAACACCCGGACTGCTCCGGCATTCGGCGGTCGCTGTTCCTCTCGCTACCATCGAACGAGTCGCGCAGGAGTTGGTCAGCGAAGGGCGTATCCGGCACGGCTATCTGGGTGTTGGACTGCAACCTGTTAGGATTCCCACAAACTTGCGAAATAAGCTCCAGAATGCTCAGGAGACAGGACTCATCCTGTTGAGTGTGGAACCGGATTCGCCCGCCGAACGAGCCGGGCTCCAGATCGGAGACATTCTCGTCGCGCTCGGCAATAGCTCGATTACAGACGTCGAAGACTTGCAACAGTTATTGCGAGGCGATATGGTCGGCCGCACCGCCTCCATTGTCTTAGTGCGTGGCGGAGAACGCATTCAGGCCCAGATCGCGGTTTCCGAGCGGTTGAAGGGGGAGAACTAATATGCCGATACCGGTTCCGGGCCGTGTGGCCGAAGCGCTTCGCCGCAGCACCGTGCAGGTTCAGGTGGGCATGGGCCGGGTTCGGGGAAACGGCTCAGGAGTTATCATCGCTCCTGAACAGGTAATCACGAACGCTCACGTCGTGCGCGGCCCCTCCGTCCTGCTGGAATCCTGGGAAGGAAAATCCTTTTCTACCTCCGTGCTGAAAGTCGACCTTCGCCGCGACTTGGCTTTGCTCGCTGCTCCAGGTTTGGACGCCCCCCTCGTTTCGCTGGGAGACTCGAACACGCTCAAACCGGGTACGCCTGTGGTTGCCATCGGGAATCCGCTGGGTTTCGTTGGGGCTGTTTCAAGCGGAATCGTCCACTCCATCAGCCGCTCACACTCGAATGGCGTGGAATGGATAACGGCGGATCTTCAGCTTGCGCCGGGGAATTCAGGTGGGCCGCTCGCCGATTTCGAAGGTCAAGTCGTCGGGATCAATACCATGATTGCTGCGGGAGGTCTGGCCTTTGCGATCCCGAGCCGCGCTGTGCAGCGGTTTTTCCAATCGGCGCGGACGACGCCCAGTCTCGGAGTGGTGATTCGTCCAGTCGACTTGCCGCCGGGACGGCCTGGAATGCTTGTTCTCGAATTAGTGCCGGGCGGAGCCGCCGAGATGGCCTCCTTGCTTCCCGGGGACATCTTGATCGCGGCGAATGGTAACCGTCTCCGTTATCCGGACGACCTCATGAGCGCCATCGAAGACGCGCCCGATGGTCTCCTTCGGCTCGAATTCCGCCGAGGCGGCCGCGGCGCGCTACGGCACGTAACCGCCCGGATGCAACCCGTGCGTGCGCGAAGCGCTGCTTGATCCGGATCGGCATTCTGGCGGATACTGCTTCTCGCGAGAGGCGCTTGGCCGAGCTTCTGGCCGAGGATCCGCGCGTCGAAATCATCGAGCTGGAATCGCGTTTCGGCTTTGCAGAGGATGCGCCCGCTTTCGTGGATATCATCATCACGGCCGGCCTCCCTCCCGAGCAGATACCCGGCATTGCTCCTGTGGTGGCGCTCAGTGAACTGAACACGCCCGCCTGGAGCCAGCCCGTGCATGCATGGCTTCCGCTGAACGCATCCACCGATGAAATCATCGCTGCCGTCATGGCTGCTTCGTGCGATCTGACCGTGTTGACGAAGCCTCAGGCTCTTCGCTGGATTCGGGGCACAGACGCCTCACCAGGACTCCGCGAGCGGATGGTCGAGCCGCTCACGAGCCGCGAACTCGAAGTACTGAGAATGCTCGCGGACGGTCTGAGCAACAAAGAGATCGCAGCGCGACTCCGAATTTCCGATCACACCGCGAAGTTCCATGTAACCCAAATTCTTGGAAAACTCGGTGCCGCCAGCCGCACTGAAGCCGTAGCTCTCGGTATCCGAAAAGGCTTGATCCCAATTTGAGTCGCGCGACGTTCCAGAGTTCTGCGCTCGGTTTTGGTTCAATAGCGGAGGATGCAGTATCCACTCCTCGCTGCCGATCTGGAAGCCGCAATTGAACGATTGCCGGATGCTGTGCTGATGGCAGACGACGAGCGCAAATATATCTACGCAAATCCGGCCGCGTGCAGGTTGTTGGGTGTCGAGCTCAGTCAACTGGTCGGCCGGCGGCTGGAAGACTTCGCCGTCCTGGAAAACGATGCCGTCGCGGCGGCCTGGAAATCTTTCCTCCTCACCGGGGTGCAGACGGGCAGTTTCCGCCTGCGGCGGCCGGATGGCGTGGTGCGAGAGGCCGAATTCAGTGCCGTCGCGCATATCCGCCCAGGCATGCACATCTCTTTTCTGAGAGATGTAACCGAACAAAAACGTGCAGCCGAGGCGTTGGCGGAATCAGAAAGATTGGCCAAAGCGGCCGAGGCGGCACTTCGGCTCTCTGAGCGGCGGTACCGCAGCGTGATGGAGCAGAGCCCTCTCAGCACTCAGGTGTTCAGTCCCACCGGCGAAACTTTATCCGTGAACCGGGCCTGGTGTTCTCTCTGGGGAGCAGATGCGAATCAGTTGCGCGGGTACAACATTCTCAAGGACCAGGATCTTATTGATCGCGGTCTCATGGAGTACGTGCAGCGCGCGTTCGGCGGGGAGGCTCAGGAACTCCCGCCCGTTCCCTATCGCCCGCCTGCCGGTATGTACCAGGGACAAGAGATCTGGGTTCGCGCAGTTATGTATCCCATAAAGGACGATGCTGGGCGTGTATGTGAGGTCGTCCTCATCCATGAGAACATCACCGACATCGAACGACAACAAACGGAACGCGCCGCCCAAACAGAAGAACTCGCGCGCTCAAATGCCGAGTTGCAGCGGTTCGCCTACGTTGCCTCGCACGATCTGAAAGAGCCCATGCGGAACGTGACAATTTTCGCTCAATTGCTCGACCGCAGATATCGGGCCCAGCTCGATAGCGATGCCACTGCCTATGTCGACGAAATTATTCGTTCCGCCAAACGGATGTCCGAGATGATCGCTGGCCTCCTTGAATATTCGCGCGTTGGTCTGCAACGAGATTTGGTTGTGAAGGAGGTCGACATGCGCAACCTCCTCAGCCACGCGCTGGAAAATCTAAAGTTATCGATCGCCCAGACCGGGGCTGTAATCAACATTGGCGCCTTACCCCGCGTTTCTTGCGCGCCTCTGGAAATTGTCCAGCTTTGGCAGAACCTGGTCGGTAATGCCATTAAGTACGGAGGCGATCGGCCCACGATCGATATTTCCGCTGAGGCGCATCACGCAGAATGGATATTCGCCGTGCGCGATCAGGGGATCGGGATCGCGCCCCACCTTCACCAAAAAATTTTTGAACTGTTTAAGCGGTTGCACGCCCGCGACTATCCGGGAACCGGTCTCGGCCTGACAATTTGTAAGGCCATTGTGGAGCGGCATCACGGCCGGATTTGGGTCGAATCGGAAGAAGGCAAAGGCGCAACGTTTCGCTTTACGCTGCCCAAATGACCTCGCAACCTGCTAAATACGATTTCGAGGAGGAAACATGCTCGCATCAGCCAAACTCGTCGGATTTCTGCTGACGAAAGATTATGACCAGGCACGAACGTACTACGAGGGCAAGCTAGGCTTCGAATTCGTGAGTCTTGATCAGTTCGCACTGGTCATGAAGGTCGGCGGACACATGATTCGAATTGGCAAGGTTCCGGACTTCACCCCACTCCGGAGCACGGTTCTCGGCTGGGAGGTGGAAGACATAGACGCCGTAACCGCGTGGCTCAAGGGGCAGGGCGTTGCTCTGGAACAGTACCCGTTCATTCAGGATCAGGAACGGGGGATCTGGACCGCGCCCACTGGCGATAGAGTGGCTTGGTTCAAAGATCCGGACGGTAATGTTCTCTCGGTTTCGCAGCATGTAATGCACGCGTGAACCGGGAGGACCCGAAGCTTTATCCCGAAGGGAAGATCAGCCCTTCTCTTTCAGAATCTTCTTCAACCGCTCCCACGATTCTTCCCGCGCCTTGCGGTTCGCCTCTGTCGCGTCTGATGCTTCGCCCGCCCGCATGAAACCATGGCCCGCTCCCTCGTAGGTCACCGGCTCGTAGGTCTTGCCCAGCCCTTTCATGTTCTTCTCTGCGTCAGGAATCGTCGCGTCGATGCGCGCGTCATTACCCCCATAGAAACCGTAAACCGGCGCTTTGATCCGTGCCATCGCATCCTGATCCGGTGGCGGTCCGTAAAACACGAAAGCCGCGGCGAGCTCCGGCCGGTTGGTGGCAAATCGGAAACTCTGGCCTCCGCCCCAACAGAAGCCGATCACGAAGAGCTTGTTCTCGGCACCCGGCAGCTTTAAACCGTAATCCGCCGCGGCGTTTAGATCCGCCGTAATCTGGTCGGCGTTCAAATGGCTGACTGCCTCAATCGCCTCATTCTGGGAGAAGCTCTTCGACCCCGCGCCGTTCTGGCCCATGCCCGACAACAGATCCGGAGCGATCGCGATGTAGCCGGCCGCCGCAAGCTCATCGGCCACCTCCTGTACCCAATCTGTCATTCCAAAAATTTCATGGATGACCAGAACAACCGGTGCTTTCCCCTTCGACTCGGGGTACACCACCAGGGTCTCTACCGCCCGGCCGTCGTGCTTCACCGTAACCCACTCCCGGTGTCGGGGTGACTGCTCCAGGCGTTGGCGCGCCCAATCCTGTGCAGAGGCCGAAACAGCCACTATTGCAACAAGGCCTAAAAGACGAGTCATCTCCCTGTTTTACCCCATCAAATCGGCTCCCCCGAATTTTCTCTCCAAAATCATCAGAAACTTTCGGGAAATTCTGAGATTGGTTTTCCGATGTGTTCACTAAGTGGTTGAAATATGACTTACCGTTCGCTGTTCCGAATGTTCTCGTCGGATCTGGCCATTGATCTGGGGACTGCCAACACGCTCGTGTATGTGGCCGGGAAGGGAATCGTCTTGGACGAGCCGTCCATCGTGGCCGTGCACGGGCATACTGGCGAAATCGTCGCCTGCGGCGCCGACGCCGGAGAGATGTTGGGCCGCACACCCGCGAACGTGGTCGCCATCAGACCCCTGCGGGACGGCGTTATCGCCGATTTCAAGATGGCCGAGCGCATGCTCAACTACTTCATTCGCAAGGCTCACAAGCGTAAGAGTCTCGTCCACCCCCGGATTGTCATTGGAGTTCCCAGCGAAACCACCGAGGTGGAGAAGCGCGCCGTCCTCGACTCCACTTATCGCGCCAAGGCCAGCGAGGTACATCTGGTGGAACAGGCCATGGTGGCTGCCCTGGGTGCCGGATTACCTATTACTGAGCCAAGCGGGAATATGGTGGTCGACATCGGCGGCGGGACTACTGATATCGCGGTAATCTCTCTCTCTGGAATCGTTTACTCGAGATCCCTACGCGTCGCTGGCAACCAGATGGACGACGCCGTGATTGACTTCGTCCGTAAGAAGTACAACCTCTTAATCGGCGAGCGTACGGCGGAGCGGATCAAAATGGCCATCGGCTCGGCCTACGAACTCGATAAAGATCTCCAGTTCGAAGTGAAGGGCCGCGACCTGGTGTGTGGCTTGCCGAAGGCGATTACCCTCAAGGATTTCGAAATACGCGAGGCACTGACCGATTGCGTAGCGTCGATTATCGACGCAATCCGATCGGCCCTCGAACGTACGCCGCCGGAATTGAGCGCGGACATCAGCGAGAAGGGAATCATCCTCACCGGTGGGGGATCGCTCTTGAAGAATCTCGACGAACGCATTCGCCGCGAAACGGGCATGCCCGTCCTAATAGCCGATCAGCCCCTCGCGTCCGTTGTCTTGGGAACTGGCAAGATGCTCGAAAATTTCAAGCTCTTGCGAAAGATGGCCGTCAACTAAGTTCTTCAGACCCCGCAACACCTGCTAGTGGCCGTTTCGCAACCCGCGTAGATAATCGCCGACCGTTTGCGCGAGCTGATCCAGGCGCCTGGCGAGCTCTCCAATATCTCGCGTGTTCTGAGCCGTGTCTTTCGCGGTTTGCTGGGCGACCTGGAATAGCGCTTCCAGATTCTTAGCCATAAGCTGCTGAGACTGGACTAACAACTCGATCGCCCGGCTCGCCTCATCCAGCGTCATGGTTTCACTATGCCATGAGCGCATGCCGCTTGCGCGCGTCATTTCGGCTGAGACAATGTGTATGGATGTCCTCAGTTTTATCCGACTTTGCTGTGATGATCCTAATCACTGGTTCCGCTTTGGCTGAACCACCCTTGCCTCTGGCTCCCGCTGCCTCTGTCCTCACCGTCTCGCCAGGGGGAGGCCACTATTCGGAACCCGGCATTGCCGTCAACCCGAAAAATCCCGCTCAGATCGTCACCGTGTTCCAGGGCGGGACGGCCGTCCAGGGAAGCGCAACAGCGGCTTTCTCGGTCGACGGTGCCCGCAACTTCACGATCGCCAACGGCACCCATCCTCCGGATTGGAAGGTCGCCGGCGATGTATCCACTGCGTTCGACAATAAGGGCAACGCTTTCCTGTGTTATCTGGCCTTTGACAAGCTCGGTACCAGCTCTTACTGGGCCCACGGAGCGGGTCGCAACGGCATATTTGTTCTGCGATCGGAAGACGGCGGAAAAACCTGGGATCGGCACGCGATCGCGCTGAAGGCCTTTCAAACCGGCAAGGAACCCGATCTCCAGTTCGAAGACGAGCCGCGCATCTTCAGCGATACGTCCTCCTCCAGCCCCTATGCGGGCAATCTGTACGTCGGCTGGGTCGAGTGGCAGTTGACTCAGTCTGTAATGTTGTTTTCGCGTTCCACAGATGAAGGCCGGACCTGGTCGACGCCCATACAGATCAGTGTCCATCCAGGCTTGCCTCGCGATGACAATGGCTCGCTCGGTGGTTTCGGGCTGTCGGCCGGCCCGGACGGCGCCATCTACGCGATTTGGAATGATGGGAATTCGATTGTTCTCGCCGAATCCCGCGATGGCGGCAAGACATTCAGTAAGCCGGGAATGGCCCTGCCAGTCGCGCCGCCCTATTTTGGCGAAGTGCCTGGCATTTCTCGAGTGTCAGGGTTTCCGCAGATCGCGATCGATTCTCGGCCCGGTAAATCGAGCGGCAACCTCTATCTCTGCTGGAGCGATTACCGCAATGGCGACGTCGACGTATTCGTCGCCGGCTCTCGCGATCACGGCCGCAGTTGGTCTCAACCCGTGCGCGTGAACAATGATTCACTCCACGACGGCAAAGATCAGTTTTTCCAATGGATGACCGTGGATCCTGTTACTGGAGCCCTTTACGTTCAGTTCTACGACCGCCGCGCAGATCCCAAGAACCGCGACATTCAACTAACACTCGCCCGTTCCACCGATGGTGGGCGAAGTTTCACAAACTACTGCTGGAGCAAGACAGCGTTCAATCCCGGTGGAGCATTCCTGGGTGATTACACTTGGCTCGCCGCATACAATAACCGCGTCTACGGCGCATGGACTGAGGCCATCACTCCGCCCGAACAAACCGGCAAGGAGGTCCCGGCGCATGGCCGCGGAAGCAAGACCGTCATTGTAGTCGGAAGGGCGGATTTTTCGAATACCCCGTAACTAGGACTAAGCTACGGCTCCTGGTCGTCGTCTGTGTCGTCGTCCTTGGTCGCCTTCTTATCGGCTTCTCCCTTGTTCTTTTTTGAGTGATAAAGCCCCATCTTCGGGATCCCCATCTGCCCGCTGAGTTCACTCAAATCTTTGGGATTGATTGGGCCGTCGATGTTGACAAAGGTCAGCTCGGTCGGCTCGGCATCAATCACGAATAATCCGTCAAACTGATCGCCTTTCTTCTTTACATATACTTCCGTGTTATCTTCCTTGCCCGTAACGCTCACAATGCGGGACCAGTTCGTGAGTTGAGCGCGAACCATCTCCACATCACCCTTCGAGTATTGGCCTTCCTTCTCGAATTCGAAGCTCCGCACGTATACGCCTCTTAGCTTCGAAACGATATCCTTGAGCTTTGCTTCGTCCGGATCGGATTTTGAAAGAAATCCGCTTCCGAGCTGAAGCATCGACGAGTCCAGGTTCACGTTGACCGTTTCCTTGGCGATCTTCGCCAAATGATCCAGGCTTGCCGGCATCTTGATTTCCTGGCTTCGGGCCGGCGCCGTCAAAACAATCCCAATAAGACCCAATAATCCGAGCTGTTTCATTGCTCCACCTGTTGTACATGAATCTGCACATCGTGCAATTTCGATCCCGCAATCCGTAGCGCTATCAGCAATTCCTGTTTCGCCCTTTGGCCGCGTACCTGGCGCTCATGCCGCTGGTACGTAATTCCCGCGCTCAGAAACAAAATCATCGCAAGGACCGGTGCCAGCCGCCATCCAAGAATCCTGCTGACCCAGCTCTTCTCTTTTCCGTCGCGGTCTCCACTCTTCGCAAGCACGCGCGCCGTAAATCCGGCTGGCGGTTCCCGCCTGGCCATCGCTTTTCTTAGCTCGTCCTCAAACGCTGTCATGGCGATCACCCCTCTCCGGCTGCGCACCCAATCGATACTTCGTCTTCGATCGCAGCAGATCGAGCCCTCTTGTAATCAGCGTCTTTACCGTGCTGACATTCATATCCAGTACCTTCGCAATCTCGTCTGGAGCCATGTCCTCCTGATAGCGGAGGACGATCGCGGCACGTTGCTTGTCCGGTAGTGATGCTATCATCCGCTCCAGGTAAGACGAGAGCAAGGAATCCTGCATTCGCTCCAGTACCGTGGGCTCACCCGTTTCCTCCAGGCTGGTCTCCGGTCGATGGTTCCGTTTCCGTACTTCGTCGAGCGCGCGGTGAGTCGCCACCTTTCGCAACCAAAACACAATGTGTTCCCTGGACTTCATACTGTGCCACGAGCAATGGAGCTGCAAGAACACGTCCTGTGCTAACTCCTCAGCCGCAGAGCGATCCCGCAGCACATGCCAGGCGATGCTGAAGACCATTGCCTTATGAGCCTCAACTGTTTCCGCGAACGTCGGCATCTCGATGCTTGGCTCGTCTGGAATCGCCGATGTCGTAGCAGTGGCTACCAACTGGAATTGCCTTTCAATCACTAACTACGAACGGCTCCTTCCAAACGACTCAAAAAAGCTCGACAGGTAGTACGATCTGTTCAGATAGTGCAAATCAAGGTCGAGTACGCGCACGAACGGAAAATCCGCCAGCGAAACAAGACCATTTATCGTGTAGCGCACTGGCCCATTTGGATTCTGGTGTTCTTTGTCGCCCCAGGTCCGCTCACGTTTAACTTGTTCGCTCACGGCGGCAACTCGAAAAATCTGCTCTGGCTTGCGTGCGTGCTCGTTGGCACCGGTGCAGCAGGCCTCTTTGGTCAGCTTCCCGGCGTTGAGCCACAACCCTATATTCTTCGCTTCTGCGAAGACAAGCCAAACCCCTTGTACCGTCGGATCTGTTATACCTTCGCCTGGAACGCGCTCATCACTTTCGCGGTATTGAATTTTGCCGGTCTTATTATCGCCGCCGCGACCGGCGTCTGGTACCTCAAGCAGATTTATACGTATGGATACCCCTCCTTGTTCCTTGCTGTCCTGATCCTAGGGATTTCGGGAGCCCTCCCGAGAGTGAAACCTTCTACCAAAGGGGAGGGCGTGGAGAGGCGGTACTTCTATGGCGCGGTTTGGACCATTCCGTTCGCTCAGGCTCTGTTGCTGCTCATGTGGAAAACGTTGCCGCCCACCCGCGCAGCAGACATCCTCAAATTGTCTGTGTTCACGGCGGTGCTCTTACTATTCGGTGTCGCTGCCGCGCTCGGCCTTCTTCCACGTACTCGCCCTATCCTGCCGGGCGAAGTGATGATCGCCGATTGAGAATTGAGCGATCTTGACAATTCGTGGCGTTCTATCGTCCTTGGCTCGCTCACCTCTATCAGGCCGACCAGCCGTTCTTACATGGCAGCTCTCTGACAGCCTGCCCTCCAATCGTTGCATGTGCGATAACCTTAGTGCATTCCCTTCGGAGCGATCAGTTGATCGTCGTCGGCCAGAACATCTCGCACTACCGAATCCTCGAAAAGCTCGGCGGTGGCGGCATGGGTGTGGTCTACAAAGCCGAAGACACCAAGCTGCACCGCGCGGTCGCACTGAAATTCCTGCCCGAAGAGTTGGCCAGGCATCGTAAGGCCCTGGAGCGCTTTGAGCGGGAGGCGCAAGCGGCCTCAGCCCTTAATCATCCGAACATCTGCACGATTCACGATATCGACGAGTGCAATGGGCAACCGCTCATCGCGATGGAGTTTCTGGAAGGGCAGACTCTCAAGCATCTCATCGGAACTAAGCCCCTCAAGGTAGATCAGCTATTGGATCTGGCGATTCAGATTGCGGACGGCCTGAACGCCGCGCATTCCAAAGGCATTATCCATCGCGATATCAAACCGGGGAATATCTTCGTCACGACGCGGGGACAGGCGAAGATTCTCGATTTCGGCCTGGCGAAATTGCAGCAGCCCGGGGTCGAGCCGGAGGCGCCACATGCCGACGCCGATAGTTGGGAATCCGCACTGCCGAGCGTCACGATGAAAGCCGAGCACCTGACGAGCCCGGGCACGACCGTGGGCACGGTGGCCTACATGTCACCGGAGCAAGCACGGGGCGAGGAGCTGGACACCCTCACCGATCTCTTCAGCTTCGGCGCCGTGCTTTACGAGATGGCGGTAGGCCGGCCGGCGGCTTCCGGCATCACCGCCGCCACTATCTTCGACGCGATCTTAAATAAGGCGCCCGCGCCGCCGAGACGAATCAACGCCGACTTGCCGCCGGAGCTGGAGCGGATCATCGCTAAAGCGTTGGAGAAAGATCGCGACCTGCGGTATCAGCACGCATCCGACATGCGAACGGACCTGAAGCGCCTGAAGCGAGATACGAGCTCCCGCCGCTCCGAAGCTGCAAAGTCCCCACTGCTGACTGCACCCGAACTGCGCGAGCCTCAGCAAGAAGCAAGCTCCGATTCCGCCATCATTATGGGGCTTGCCGGGCGGCATAAGAAAGCTGCATTTGGAACTCTTGGGGTGATCGCTTTGCTGGCCGGGCTCGCGTGGTTTCTCCTGCACCGCCCTCCCGCCCCTTCTGCCGAGCTAATACAAAAGCGCCTGACGTTCAACTCCAGCGAGAATCCTGTACAGAGCGCCGCGATTTCTCCGGATGGGAAATATCTTGCTTACTCCGAGGCAACAGGGATTCACGTTAAGCTGCTCTCGACCGGCGAAGAGCGCTTGATTCCAAAACCGCCCGGGGTTCCCGCCAGCGCCGCCTGGGACGTCGCATCATGGTTTCCCGACGGCACAGAACTGCTCGCTAATGCATGGGAACAGGGCCAGCGCGGGAGTATGTGGACAGTCTCGGTGCTGGGCCAATCCACACGCGAACTCCGCGAGGCATCCCTGGGCCTCGCGGTTTCGCCTGATGGGGCACGTATCGCCTATAGTCCTGCCGCAGCCGTAGGCGATTCTCGCGAAATCTGGATCGCGGATCGCCAAGGAGGTAACCCGCAAAAAATCCTCGTGCTACGAGAAAACGAATCACTGCTGGGTGCGAGCTGGTCGCCCGACGGACAACGCTTGGCATATAACAAGTGGCGAAGTACGCCAGGGGCATACCAATCCTCGATTGAAGCCTGTGACCTGAAAGGGGCGAACCGGACAGTGATTCTATCGAGCCCAGATCTTTTCGTGGGCGATTTTTGCTGGCTTCCGGATCGGATCGTTTACTCGCGGCAGGAATCTTCAAGGTCGACTGATTACAACCTGTGGCAAATCGGAATCACTGATCCAACGGGCAAGCCCACCGGTAAACCGAAACGTGTGACCCAGTGGCCTGGATCTGAAATCGAAGGTTTGAGCGCCAGTGCGGATGGCAAACAGCTGGTTTTTCAAAAGATGACGTTTCAGGCACAGATTTACCTAGGTGAACTCAGCGCAGGCGGAACGCGCATGAATCCCCCTCGCCGCCTGACGAATGGCGAAGTGAATGATAGGCCCTTTGCATGGACGCCCGACAGCAAAGCTGTAGTGTTCGATTCAGACCGCAATGGGCCATGGGGAATCTTCAAGCAGGCCATCAGCGAAGACACGGCTCAGCCTGTCGTCACAGGCTCGCAAGACGTCTTAATGCCGCATCTCAGCACGGATGATGCCTGGATTCTCTACGACGAGACCCCAAAGGGCGCGAGCAGATCCACACCAACCCGCGTAATGCGAATTCCTATCGCCGGTGGCGCGCCGCAGTTTGTGCTGGAGACGCATAACGGTTCCTATCAGTGCGCCCGTGCACCGGCAACACTGTGTATGATCTCCGAAGAGAGCCAGGATCAGAAACACGTGACGGTTACAGCTTTTGACCCGTTGAAAGGGAGAGGAAAGGTGCTCAGGAGCATCGACAAGGATCCCTCGACCGGCTTTAACATCGCGTTGTCCCCTGATGGGAGTACCCTCGCTTTTTCGAAAACTAACGAGAATGAGATTCACGTTCGCTTCCTTTCGCTGTCAGGCGTGCCTGACCGCGAGATCACGGTGAAGGGTTGGTCGAACGACACAGGCCTTGATTGGTCCCCCGATGGTAAAGGGCTTTACTGCGGGTCTGCTTCGGCGCAAGGCATCGCCACTCTTCTATACGTCGATCTCGCGGGGAATGCCCGGTTGCTGTGGCAGTACAAGGGAGGCACCGGTAGTGATGTTTGGGGCATCCCGTCACCGGACGGCCGGTATATCGCCATACTAGGCCACGCTGCCAACAGCAATGCCTGGATGCTCGAAGGGTTTTGAAGTCGCAGCGTCCAACATACAAATTCGTGCGATGCGGTTTAAGCCACAATGACTCTTGCTGCTCTTCCTCTTGGCACTCGCCGCCGGCATTCTCTCGGCGGGAGTCGCGTACCAAGGCATCGAATCATATCTGGATCGGCGCCGCTTCCCTCCGCCTGGCCGGCTGATCGCCATCGGAACACGTCGTCTTCACATTCACGAGCAAGGTTCCGGCGCACCGCCCGTTGTTCTCGAAGCGGGCATCGCCGGAAGCTCCACCGGCTGGGCTCTCGTCCAGCCCGGCATTGCCGAATTCACCCGCGTCGTCAGCTATGATCGGGCCGGTCTGGGCTGGAGTGATGCTGCCCCTTCGGAGCGCTCTGTCCAACAAATGGTCGCCGAGCTGCGCGCCCTCCTATCCGCGGCCAACCTTCCAAGTCCGTTCATACTCGTCGGTCACTCCTTCGGAGGTCTGCTGGTTCGGGCTTATGCGCATTCGTTCCCGGACGAAATTGCCGGCCTCGTTCTTCTTGATCCCGTCTCCATTGAATACTGGTCGCGCTGCTCGCAACGGGATAAAACGCGGATTGCTCTCGGAGCGCGTTTCTCGCGCCGTGGAGCGATGCTCGCTCGCTTGGGAGTTGTCCGGCTCGCGCTGAATGCGATGTTGGGCGGAAGCCGCCTCTTACCGAAACTGATCAATCGCGCCAGTGCCGGTCGCGGGCGGGGCACTGTGGAGCGGCTGGTGGGCGAAGTACGCAAGCTGCCGCGCGAGACGTGGCCGGCGCTCGCTTCACGCTGGAGCCGGCCGCAGGCCTTCCTCGCCCTGGCAGCCTATCTCGAAGCTCTTCAGCCCTGCGCTGAATCGGCCCTCGACCTAAACGTGCCCGCGCGAATCCCCCTCATCATCCTTTCCGCCGAAAATGCGAGTCCCGCCGAGCTGGCCGAACGCGAACGCTGGATCACTGGGAGCCAATACGGAATCCACATCCGTGTCCCGGGTTCCCGCCACTGGGTACAACTCGAAAGACCCGACGTGGTCATCTCCGAGATTGCAAAGCTGATCGAAGCGATTCGCCGGTAGAATAGCCTCTTATGTCGAATGTTTCTCGTCGTGACGCGCTCCGTTCTCTCGCTTCCCTTGCCTTGACCTCTCGCACGCTGCGCGCGTCGAATGGCAATCTACGCATCGGCGTCACAGATTGGAACCTCAACCTGGGAGCGGATCCTCAAGCTGTTCCCTTAGCCTCGCAACTTGGCTTCGATGGTGTTCAGATTTCCTTTGGGCGCAAACTCGTCAATGGCAAAATGCCCGTCGACAATCCCGAAGTCATCGCTCAGTACCTGCGCCTCTCTCAGGAGCACCATATCCCGATCAACGGCACCTGCGTCGATCGCCTCCACGACAACGGCTTGAAAAGCGATCCGCTGGCCTCGAAATGGGTGCTCGACTCCATTCGCCTCACGAAAGCACTCAACGTGCGGGTGCTTCTGGTGCCTTTCTTCGGACGCTGGGCCTTGAAGACTCAGGCGGAAATGGAACACACTGGCGACGCGCTGCGGGAGCTTGCTCCGGAAGCCGAAAAGGCGGGCGTCATTCTCGGTCTGGAGAACACAATTTCCGCGGAAGATAACGTCCGCATCATGGATCGGGCGCGCTCGAAAAATGTTCTGGTTTACTATGACGTCGGAAATTCCACCGTCGCCGGCTTCGACGTTGTCAAGGAGATCCGCTGGCTCGGCAAAGACCGAATTTGCCAGTTTCATCTCAAGGACAATCCGCACTATCTGGGTGAGGGAAACATTCAATTCGCGCCGATCATCCGCGCCATCTACGATATCGGCTTTTCCGGTTTCGCCAACCTCGAGACCGATGCTCATCCGCAGATGCTCGAATCCGACATGCGCCGGAACCTTACCTATATACGGCAAATTATGCGCCAGGCGTGAGTCGCGCCGGTTAACGGTATCCTCTCAAGCCATCCACCCCCAGAACAGAAACGTACAACGTTTCCCGGAGTAGTGTAGGTTCCACCGACGGTTTAGGCATTCGCGCTAGCCCGGCTGAACTAACGGCCACACCACGATCTGCCGAATAGCTAACTAAGTGCGGAAAACAAATCATGCGTCGGAGGTTACCCTGCTATGACAGAGCCCAGCGTCGGAGCCCTCTTAGAGCCTGCCGAAAAAGAGGTACTCGCTTTTGAATCAGTGGCTCTGGAGCCGGCGATCGCCCAGAATTTTCGTACTCTCAGCCAGCGGCAATCGCTTGGGCTGATCGACGGCCACCCTGCGGAAACAACCGATCGAACAGCTACCGATGAGGAATTGCTGCAATATCTGATCGAAATCGAATCCTCCCGACAGGGCCTTGAGCGTTATGCTCGGCATCTGAATCGGCTGATCGACGAAGCCACCCAGGCGACCCGAGTCGCCGAGCACGCTGCGCAAGCGAAGAGCGACTTCCTCGCCATGATCAGCCACGAGATGCGGACTCCGTTGAACGGAATCATTGGCATGACTTCGGTCCTTCTGTCGCGCAAATTGGCAGAGCCGGACAAGGACTGCGTGGAGACGATCCGAAACTCCGGCGAAGCGCTTCAAGCCATTATCGATAACGTCCTCGACCTCTCGAAAATCGAAGCCGGCGGGCTGCAACTGGAGTACGCCAATTTCGAGCTCAGAGCCGCAATACGCGAGACTCTCCGCATAATGGAAGCGACGATTGGCCGAAAACCGGTCTTCCTTACCGCCTCGATCGATCGAGCTATTCCGCCTACGATCCATGGGGATATTGCTCGTATTCGCCAGATTCTTCTCAATCTGCTCAGCAATGCCGTGAAGTTTACGGCGGCCGGAAAAATAGAGCTCCGAGCTGAACTGAAGGCCTCCGCGCTGGACCATTTGGAGCTGCTGTTTTCAGTCACGGATCAGGGTATTGGCATCGGTGAGGAGCAACAGGCAAAGCTATTCCGTCCTTTCAGTCAGGCTGACGTTTCCACCAGCCGCTGCTTCGGTGGAACGGGTCTGGGCCTCACGATCTGCAAACGTCTGGTGCAGATGATGGCCGGCAACATTGGCGTGACGAGTAAGCCCGGCCACGGATCTTGCTTCTGGTTCACTGTCCGGGTTTCCCCGGCCGCTTCCGTCCCGGAACGTCGCACGAGGCAGGAACACCATCGCCAGCTTCCGCAGAATCCTCCGGTGAAGAACTTTCGTCTTCTGCTAGTGGATGACAACGCGATCGATCAGAAGGTTGGAGTTCTGACATTGAAGAAGCTCGGCTACCATGCGGATGTGGCCGGCAACGGCCGTGAGGCTCTGGAAGCTATCGCGCGCCAACATTATGATCTGGTGCTGATGGATTGCATCATGCCGGAGATGGACGGTTATGAGGCCACTCGACGATTGCGCGCCATGAGCGGGCCCCTGGCCAACGTTCCGGTGATTGCGATGACCGGCAATGCTTTCGCCGAAGATCGCACGGCTTGCCTTGCCGCCGGGATGACGGACCATCTTCCCAAGCCCGTCCGGGAAATCGAGCTCAACCGTATGCTGCAGCGCTGGCTCGATCGTACCGGCGCCTAATCCGGATACGTATCCCTCGGGTGAACCACGCGGATGTAATGATCCGAAAACTCCTGGTGACCGCCGGGAAGCTTCACCTTTGGCATGTGGCAACTAACACAGCCCGAGGTCGCGACTGGGCAGGCTTTCCCCACCCGCTGTAGATTCCCTACAGCCTGGAGATGTGCTGACGGCGTCGAACTAGCCGATGCCGTAGCATGACAGGCCAGACACTTTGGATCGTACGAATTGCGATCGGTCACGACCTCTTTATGCGGGTCATGGCACGCCAGGCAACTGATGCGCGGGTCCGCCCCATTGAAGCATTTGCTGTTCGCCAGGCGATAAGGCTGAAAACGAACGTTCATCTGTCCCAGCCAGTGGTTCCGCAAAACTTCTTCAAAGCTGCGATGGCATTGGCCGCAAAAGTTCGAGATCTGTTCCGCGGATAGGGTTTTCAATTTCGGCGGAACAGATTCCAACTTCCCATGCGAAATGGCCTGCTGGTGGGCAATTGCCCCGGCATGGCAATGCTCACAGGTGACGCCGGGCTTTAAGGAATCGAAGTGAACGCGGTAATCGGATACCGCGCCTGTGGCATGGCAGCCGAAACAGGCTGTCGTTTCGGTGTTGGTGAGTTCACGGCCGAAGGCTTGCTCGAGCGTTGCAGGCTCCATCGCCTGGTCGCCGATCGTAATGTCGAGGCCGTTTGCCGCCGGATAGTAGCTGATATAGCTTTCGTAAAAGTGGCCATCGCGTTCGAACACCCAAGTCTGCGCGCCGGTTCCGAATGCCCACTGAATGGGCGCTGAAATTGTGCGCGCGCCATCGCTAACCGCATACGTGCTTTGGGCATTGCGCGTCTGGACGGTGTAGGAATAATTGCCGTGGCGGAATGTAAGGTCCGGATGAGCCGCCAGCACCGTGTTCGCGCCGGGCAGCAGCAGCGCGTGCGCCATTGAGGTCTCCCGTTGAGATCGCGCCTGCGCGGTATGGCACGCTCCACAGGTCAGTCCGGCCGCCGACGCCGATCTAGACTGAACCAAACCAGCGGCCAGCACCGCCAGAAGAACACTACCGCTGCGCAAGAGAGTTGGCTTCCTTCCGCGATAGGTCAAGCGAGATCTGGCGCTCACGGTGGGCGTCTTCGGTGCGGCCCGTCCGCGAGTAAGCGGTCGCCAAGGACAAATGCGTTTCCAGAAACGACGGGTCGATCGTTTCGGCTACTCGCAAGCG
The DNA here is from genome assembly GCA_963787585.1 of uncultured Acidobacteriaceae bacterium. Taxonomy (GTDB): domain Bacteria; phylum Acidobacteriota; class Terriglobia; order Bryobacterales; family Bryobacteraceae; genus Bog-105. The sequence continues at coordinate 28,153 of CAWBDR010000027.1, read as the reverse complement.
CTCGATACCGCGTTCCACCGAGCCCGTCTCTACCAGCAGACGACCATAGACAAACTGTGCGATGACGTAATTCGGCCCCAGCATCGCGGCTTTCTCGGCATATGGCAGCGCCGCCTGGAATTCCCCGGCGCGCAGCAACACCCAACCTAGCATCGCTCCCGCCGCGAAATTCGACGGATTCACTCTGAGCTCCTGTTTGAACTCCTGTACCGCCTGGCCGGTATCGGCCACCAGCAGGAACGTGCCGCGGAGATAGTGTACGCCCGGAGCTTCTGGAAAACGCGCCGCCAGGTCGTTCAGAGCTTGCTGCGCATGTTCGAGATCGCCGCTCATAGTAGAAATCGAAGCTTTGCCCGCTGTGAGAAACAGATCCGCCTTCTCAGGCGGAATCTCTTTCGGAAGCATGGGCGTCCGCAGCGCAGCCAGGCCAACCGCCGAAACCAATTCCGGACTCCGTGAACCCCGCCGAATCAGCAGGGCGTAGGTTTGTATCGCGCGATCGAACTGCCCGGCGCGCGTCAACAAAACCGCCTCGTGATAACGCAACACCGCGTCCATCCCGGGCTGTAGCTCGGAGCTCGAAGCAAGTCCTCGTTCCAAATCCGCCAGCGCCTTATCGTTCTCGCCGGTTTCGAATTCACATAATCCGAGCAGGGCCCATGCCGGTCCCGCGTTCGGCTGTAGCTCCACCAAATGGCGAAGCGCGTCGCGGCCGTCCTTATACTGGTCCGAATCATAGAGCAGCGTCCCCAGATACCACCAGCCTTGATCCCATTTGGGATTGAGTGCCAGCGCTTGTTTATAGAGCGCGATCGCTTGGGGAACCTCGTTCGCATCACGCGCGGCATTGGCCTGGGCCGAAAGCCTCTGAAATTCACCCTCGTCAGCGCGAAGCGACGCTGTTACCAAAACGCACGCGCACAGAGCCTTCAGATACATCTAGCGGTTCTCGCCCGGTCCCTCTTGGGTGGCAGAAACGCCCCTGCTGTCCTGAACACTTTTCAATCGCTTGAATTCCGTGATCTGTTTATCGGCATCCGCTGTTCTGCCCATTCTGCGGTAATTCTGCCCAAGCGAGAAATGCAGTTCCGGATTATCGGGTGCCAGCTTTACTGCAGTTTCAAACTCCGATGTCGCTTCCTGGCGCCGGCCCATATGTTCGTATGCCCGCCCCAGGATCGCGTGCGAAAGCGCGTTTGAAGGCTGCAACTGTAAAGCTTCGCGAGCCATAAGAGCGGCACTCTTGGCGTCCCCGGTTTTGATTTCGAGCATCGCGATCTGCTGCCGCGCGGGCACATGCGAAGGACTGATCGCCAGTTCCTTGCGAAACTCCGCTAGCGACGCATTAGGATCGCGCTCTAGGAGGGAAATGCCAATAAAATAATGAACTCCTGGCTCCTTGGGATATTGCGCAACCAACTGCTTAAACAAAGGCGCACCCTCATCGCCGGTTCCCGCATAGAAGGCCAGTGCCGCCCGCCCGGCGAGATCCACTAACGGCATCTTCTCCTTTGGAATTTCGGGGGGGAGATAAGGCATTCCCAAAGCCGTTACTCCTAAACCGTGAACGGTCCCGGGAGATTTGTCACCTGCCTTGGCAAGCACGCGCAGTTCTTCGATCGACCCGCTGTAGTCGTGTGAGCGCAGATAGATCAGGGCCGCTTCGTTGTGAACGGCCGACAAGAACGGGAGATTATCGGGCAGTCCGGCGGCCTCACCCTTATGAAAGTCTGTCAATGCGCCGCCATATTTGCCCAGACGCGACTCGCATAGCCCCAGAAAACCCCAGACCGCTCCGTTTCCTGGCGCCAGCGCAGCCGCCTTCCTGAACGCCTGCTCCGCCTCCGGAAGCTGATCCATCTGATAAAGACCGCCGCCCAGATCGAACCATCCCTCCGCCCAATCCGGTTTCAGCGCCAGCGCCTGCCGGTATAGCGGGATGGCCTGCCTGGGATCGGTCCGCAGCGCCGCTGATGCGCGGCCGGCAAGGGCATCGAAGCTTTCCGTCGAGTTTAGCTGGGCTCGCATCCCACCGGAAATTCCGGCGAATGTGCAAATGAGAATCGCTGCTGAGCGGAAGCGAAACTTCAACTGCTGTAAACCCCGCGTATCTACGATTCTAAAATGATGCTATACGCCGAATGCGCTGTGCGGTCCTTGTCTCCGTTTTGGTGTCTTCGATCGTATTCGCTCAAACCGCGAATGTCGAGCAGCAATTCCGGAATGCAGTCGAAGCTCAGCAGCGGGGAGACTTCGCCGCCGCCGTCCGCGAGTATCGGGACTTGCTGCGCACCAATCCCGATCTGGTAGACGCGCGCGCAAATCTGGCTGCCTCGCTGGTTCATCTCGGGCAGTTTGACGAAGCAGTCGCTCAATATCGCACTGCTCTGAAACAGGATCCCACTAACTATGACATTCGTCTCAACTTGGCGCTGGCCTTTTATAAAAAGGGCGATCTTTCCCAGGCCGCCAACGAACTCGATGCTCTTCTCAGAGCTGAACCAGGCAACGCCCGTGTCGCCACTCTTCTGGGGGATTGCTATTCCCGAATGGGCGACGACGCGAAAGCCATCGCGCTTCTGAAACCATTACAGATGGATCACCCCGAAGATCTCGACCTCGACTATGTATTAGGCTCCGCGTTGATCCGTGCCGGCAAGACGGATGAGGGCGTTCCGCTGCTTGAGCGGGTCGGCAAGGAGGGCAACAGCGCCGACGCGTATTTCTTGGCGGGCTCCGCCTTGTTCAAACAAGACGAAAAGGCTCGCTCTCTCGATGACCTGCAAGCGGCGGCCCGGCTCAATCCCGACCTTCCCGGCCTTGCTACGCAGCTCGGAATCGCCAAAGAAGGATCGGGCGATGCGGAAGGCGCGGAGCAGGAATTGCGCAAGGCTGTACAACTAAATCCCGGCGATTTTGATGCCACCGTCCATCTCGGAGGCGTTCTGTACGGTCGCCGCAAGCTCGACGAGGCCCGCGTGTATATCGACAAGGCGCTCCTTCTGAAACCCGATTCGCTTTTCGCCCTCTATGAAATGGCGCTGGTCGAAAGTGCGACCGGTCAGGACCAGGCCGCGGTGACCGCGCTTGAGCGCGTCGAGCGCGGCGAGCCCAATTGGCTGGAGCCGCACGTCCGATTAGCCGCGCTTTACTACAAAGTTAAGCGCCCGGCCGATGGACTGCGCGAGAGGCAAATTGTAGACAAACTCACCGCAGAACAGCAAAAACAAGGCCCAGCCCCGGTCGCAAGATAATTGCCATGCGTGGTTCATCCGCGCCCGTTCTGCGCTCCTGCACTACACCAGCGCTCCAACAATCGCCCCGATCAACAGCGATCCTACGTGCTCCAGAACGAGAAATGCCCCGCCTGCTCCAGCAATGAATCCGATCAGCGGCATGCCCGTAAGCACGGTAGTAAGCAGAAAGAGTCCCACTCCGAAGCAGAGGCCAGGGATGATCACCGCCAGAATCGCATCTCCAAGCGTTCCAGCTTTGCGTCCGCCCACAAAGCCGGCGATCAGCGGTCCGATAATGGGCAGCCAGAACAGCAGAATCGAAAGAACGAACATCCACAGAATGCCGCTTGCAATACTGCCCGTTCGCTGAGGCATCCGACAAGTCTCTCATATAATCCTTGTTTGGTTCGAACTTGTCTTGCTTTCCTCATCGCTCTCTTCAACCCTTTTCTGGCCAGGTCCCAGCAGTTTGATCTAATCATCAGAAACGGCCACATAATCGACGGCACGGGATCGCCCTGGTACTCCGGCGATATCGGCATCCGGAAAGGCCGCATCACCCAAATTGGATCTCTCGCGAACGCTCCCGCGAGTCGTGTCATTGACGCTGCCGGCCTCGTGGTCGCTCCAGGATTCATCGACATGCTCGGTCAGTCCGAGCTTTCCATGGTTGTCAATCCGCACGTTCCCTCGAAGATCTTTCAGGGAATCACTACCGAAATCACAGGCGAGGGCAACTCCATTGCGCCGCAAACACCGCGCCTGCTCGCCGAAGATCGGGACGGCTACATACATTACGGGATCAAGCCTGACTGGACCACCTTCACGGAATATTTCGCGCATCTCGAAAAGCGGGGCATGGGTATCAACCTTGCCAGCTATGTCGGGGCAACGCAGGTTCGCCGGATCGTTATTGGCGAAACGAATCGGCCGCCTACAGCCCGGGAGCTTGAGCGCATGAAGGCGCTTGTCAACCAGGCCATGCAGCAGGGAGCCGTAGGCCTCTCAACCGCTCTACAATATGCGCCCGCGCCCTACGCTGCCACCGAGGAGTTGATCGCGCTGGCCTCGGAGGCCGCGAAATTCGGTGGCATCTACGCCAGTCACATGCGCAGTGAGGGCGACGCGATTGATACCGCCCTCGACGAAACGATTCGCATCGGTCGCGAGGCTCACATTCCTGTCGAGATTTGGCACCTCAAAGCGGCCGGCAAGCGCAATTGGGGCCGCATGCCCGAAATCGTGCGTCGCATCGAGGAAGCGCGCAAACAGGGCGTCGACCTTGAAGCCGATACCTACGCCTACCCGGCCTGGTTCAATACATTCTCGGCGTTCGTTCCGCCCTGGGCCCACGAGGGTGGCGACGCAAAAATGGTCGAACGCCTGAAAGACCCGGCCACTCGTGCCCGAATACGCAAACAGATGGAAACCGATGCGTCCGGCTGGGACAACGAATGGCTCGAAGTTCCCGGTCCTGAGGCGATTCTGGTAAGCGTCGTCACTAATCCAAAGTTGCTCCCACTGCAAGGCAAGACCATCGCTCAAATCGCGCAGTCGCAGGCAAAAGATCCGATCGACAGTATCTTCGACCTGCTCATCGAAGACCCAAGCATGTCCGTGGCCGTGTTCGGCATGTCGGAAAGTGACATCGTGGAAGCCTTGAAGCAGCCTTGGGTCTCTATTGATAACGATTCGCAGGGTACGGCGCCCACCGGTTTGCTCGGCCGGGAGCACCCGCATCCGCGCGCGTATGGGACGTTCCCTCGCATCTTACGGAAATACGTTCGCGAAGAAAGTGTTCTGACTCTGCCGGACGCGATTCGAAAATTTAGCGCTCTTCCTGCTCAGCGCATGCGTCTAATTGATCGGGGCGTACTGAAGCAAGGCATGTGGGCGGATGTCGTGATCTTTGATCCGGAAAAGATTCGCGACGTCGCGACCTTCGAAAATCCGAACCAGCTTTCCGTCGGCATGGAATACGTCCTCGTCAACGGCGTTCCGGTCATCGACCATGGAGCCATGACCAACGCGCTGCCCGGCAAGGTCCTACGCGGTGCCGGCGCAACTGCCGGCGCCTCGACGTTCCACTCTCTGGGAGAATGATGTGAAAATAACGCGACGTGAGTTTTCCCGTTACGGTGCTTTCGCTGCTCTGACAGCTTCACTGAAGGCGGACACTGGAAAAGTGAAATCGCCGTTCCGATTGTCCGTGATTACCGACGAGATCACGCAGGACTTTGATAGGGCCTGCCATATAGCGGCGGACGAATTTGGTCTCGAGTGGGTAGAAATTCGCGAACTTTGGAATAAGAACTCAATCGCGCTCGATTCCAATGAAATCGCGGAGAGCAAGCGTATCCTGCAGAAATACAATCTTCGTGTAACGGACATCGCCAGTCCATTATTCAAGGTCGATTGGGAAGGTGCGCCGCGTTCGAAGTTCAGTCCCAAGCGCGATGAGTTCAAGGCCGGGTGGACCTTCGCTCAGCAAGGCGAGGTTCTCGACCGCTCCATCAGTCTGGCCAAGGCCCTGAACACGGAGCGCATACGCGGGTTCGATTTCTGGCGTCTGGACGATCAGGCTCCGTATCGCACCGCCATGAACGACAAGTTGCGCCAAGCCGCCGAGACCATCGGCAAAAACGGCTTGCTATTCATCCTCGAAAACGAACCGAGTTGTAACACCGCGACGGGCGCGGAAGCTGCCAAAGTGCTCGCAGATATTCGATCGCCGCATTTCATGTTGAACTGGGATCCCGGCAACGCCTTCGCGGCCGGGGAAGCGCGTCCGTTTCCGGATGGCTATGATCTATTGCCGAAGAATCGCATCGGCCACTGCCACTGCAAGGATTCGATTCGCAAACCGGACGGAAAATATGCCTGGGCTCCGGTAGGGAAGGGCAGTGTGGATTGGGTCGGTCAATTCAAGGCATTTAAGCGTGATGGCTATCATTTCGCCGTCAGTCTCGAAACGCACTGGCGCGGCGCGGGAACTCCGGAAGCCTCCACCCGTATCAGCATGGCCGGTCTAAAAGACGCTCTGCGCAAAGCCGATTGCCTCGCGTAACGAGCGGCGGGTTTCCCAAGTCACCAGGGGTCGCGGTTTGAAATCGTGACCCGATAGTACGGCTTGTCTCTTTCTGCCGGATCCATTACGAAGTCCTGAGACGTCTTGCCCTTATCGTAGTCCCGCCAGAGCCAGGCAAGCGACTCCGGCAAATCGATCGCAGCCTGCGCCGAATCGTGCGTCGCGACGCCGAAACGGAAATGAAAATCGTATTCGCGCATCTTGAGCGAATTCGCCAGTTCGATATTCTGCAGCGGCCATGAACCGTGGTTATTCTCGAGATCGTCGCTGCCGTCGCTCATCCAGATCCGAATATTCCGCTTCGGCTGTTTGCGCACCATGAACGGATATAAATTGCCGCCGTCCTGCTTGTCTTCGGGATGCCACTGTATGGATGTAAAACTACCGATGGTCGAATGCACGCGGCTGAATTTGTCCGGCATGAACCAGGCTGCGTTGAGCGAGCAGATTCCGCCCGACGATTCGCCCGCAATGGCGCGGCTGTATCCATCCTGCCGGAGCTTGTACGCTTTTTCGACTTCAGGCAACACCTCGTCAAGAAGAAAGCGGTCATAACGGTCGCTCACCGTGTCGTACTCGATCGATCGCATCGGCTTGCCATCCGGCGCGAATCCCGGCGCGATCAGCACGTGCACCATGGGCGGAATCAGTTTTTGGGCAACTAGGTTTTCAGTCACCGTGAACAGGCGTAGTCGCGAGAGGTCGCCGCCCACAAGTCCCTGGCCATCCTGCCAGACCATCAGCGGCGCGGGAACGCTTGGATCGACGCCGGGCGAAGCGTAATACCAGAAATCCGCTTTCATGCCATCGTAAATCTTGCTGACAATTGTCTGCTTTTCGCTGAGTTTGCCTTTGGGAACACTTGGTTGTGGATAGGAATCAGGATTGTATCCCGCCACATCCGATCGGTTCCCAACCGGCTTGCCGTCCGCGTAGAACTGATACGCGTGAGTCACGCCAACCCGCATCTTAACCAGCCGCATCCACAGGCCCGAGCCATTGATCTTCGCCATCGGAACCGGCGGTTGTCCGTCGATGGAAACAGCGGCCGCGGAAGCCTGCATCGGCGCGGAAGTTGCGTCCGGTGACAGATTAGTCGCAAACAAGTAATCCTGGCCCCAAACCGCTGTTCCGCCGTGAGGGGAAAGAGTTTTGCCGATCAGATCGGCGAAACCCGGCGCTGCTGGACCCTGCCGCGCTATTTCAATCAATTGCTGTAGCGGATGAACCTGCGCTCGCAGGCATTCGGGCACAGCAGTACATAGGATTGCGAATGCAATTCTCTTCATCGGACCTTCGAAAATGTTACGCGATATCGGACAGGAAATTCAAACGGCCTTCACTGTCGCCGAGCTTTTCAGTCGCTACGCCCATTTCATTCAACATGCTCAGGTACAGATTCGCCACCGGCGTGCTCTGGTTGAAACGAATGTGGCGGCCGGGCCGAAACGAGCGTGATCCGCCCGCAAACAGAACCGGCAGATTGTCGTGGTTATGGCGGTTTCCATCGCTGATGCCGCTGCCGTATACGATCATCGTGTGGTCGAGGAGCGAACCGTCGCCATCAGGGGTACTCTTCAGCTTGCTCATGAAATACGCGAACTGCTCCAGGTGATAGCGATTGATCTTCGCGACCTTGTCCATCAACGCCGGATCGTTACGGTGATGCGAAAGGCCGTGATGGCCGTCGGGAACGCCAATCTCGCGATAGGACCGGTTGCTGCCTTCCCGTGCCAGCATGAATGTTCCAATTCGCGTCGTATCCGTCTGTAAAGCTAGCCGGAGCAGGTCGAACATGAGCTTAGCGTGCTGGTCGAATTCGAGCGGAATTCCGTCCGGCCTCGCGATCGTGGGTACGGCCAGAGTGTTCTCTTCCGCTTGTTTTTCCATCACCTGAACCTGCCGCTCCACTTCCCGGATCGCGCTCAGATACTCGTCCAACTTTCTGCGATCCGTCGCCCCCAACCCGTTCTCCAGGCGCTTGGTGTCGTCACACACCATATCCAGAATGCTTTGATCGAAGCGCGCGTTTCTCGCTCTCGCCGCCGGATCGCCGGCGTCCTCGTCTGCTCCGAATAGCCGCTCGAATACGGCGCGCGGATTCACTTCGGGAGGATTCGGAACGTTCGGCGTGCGCCACGAAATGCTGTTCACGTACGCGCAGCTATAACCGGAATCGCAGTTGCCGGCCAGATGGCCGTCTTCGCAGCCCAGTTCCAACGATGCCAGTCGCGTTTGCCTTCCGATGTTTTGGGCCGCAACTTGGTCTACTGAGATGCCAACTTGAATGTCCGCCCCCGCAGTCTTCTTGGGATGCACGCCCGTAAGAAAGCTCGATGAAGCTCGTGCATGATCGCCTGGCCCATCGCCCAACGCTTCGCCGTTATGGTCCACTAGCCCGCTCAGCACGAGAACATCGTCCCGCAGCGGCGCAAGCGGTTCCAGGATCTTCGGAAATGTGAACGCGCGCCCAACCGCGTCCGGCGTCCAGCTCCGCATGTCAATCCCGTTCGGTACGTAAGCGAAGACCATGCGGTTCGGCGAGGCCCTCTTCGTGAGTTCGGTTGCCCTGCTTAGTGCTGGAACCATGGAATCGAGCATCGGCAACGCTATCACTGCCCCCACGCCCCGCAGCAAACTCCGGCGCGAAACGTGCTTCCGAGTGATGATCATCTCGTTTCTCCAGTATTCTTTTGATTTTTTGCGTTCAGGCTTTCGCTCCCATCCGCCCGTCCCATCTCAAACGGCACGCTGTCCACGATCCCGCTGATCAAGCTCGAGAAGCGGTAGCCGTTCGCTGCCACTTGCTGCACAATTTTCTTCACCGCCGGCCTGTCGTACGCCTCCAATCCTCGACCCAATGCATAGATCATGAGTTTCTCGGTCAGGCATTCGGCGAAGGCATCGCGGTCCGAGGCCAGAATCTTCTTCAGATCCGCCGGCCCATTAAACTTTGTCCCGTTCGGTAATACGCCGCTCGCGTCGATTGGAAACGGCCCTTCATGCGTGCGCCACTGGCCGATGGCATTGTAGTTCTCCAAAGCGAATCCGAGCGGGTCCATGCGCGTGTGGCACGCCGCGCAGACCGGATCCGCCCGATGCTTCTCCATCTGCTGGCGCATGGTTCCGCTGAGAGCGCCCGGTTTAGCGTCAATCGATCCCACGCCGGGCGGAGGAGGTGGGGGCGGGGCATTCAGCACGTTTTCCAGAATCCATTTGCCTCGTAGTACTGGCGAGGTCCGCGATGGATATGACGTCACTGCCAATACGCTTGCCTGGGTCAGAACCCCGCTGCGCTCCGTGCGACCCAGCGCCACGCGTCGAAATTGCGGACCTGTGATGCCTGGTATCCCATAGAACTTAGCAAGCGTTTCATTCAAATACGAGTATTTCCCGTCGAGGAAGTCGAGAATGCTGCCGTTCTCGCGAATAATCGAGCGCACGAACATTCGTGTTTCTGTATACATCGCTTTTCGCAGGGTTTCGCTGAACTGCGGGAACTCATCAGGATCCGGGTGAACGCTGTCCAGATTGCGCAGCTCCAACCACTGGCCCGCGAAGTTATCCACCAGGGCATCCGCCTTCTCGTCCGCCAGCATACGCTTCACCTCTGCATGCAGCACGTCGGGCTTGCTCAGCGTGCGTCCATCGGCAAGCTTTAGAAGTTCTTTATCGGGCATGCTGCTCCACAGGAAGTAGGAGAGGCGCGAAGCGAGTTCGTACTCGCCGACAGGATGGACAGCGTTCGGATCCGAAGGACTCGGATCGCGCTCGATTCGATACAGGAAATTGGGCGAGACGAGAATCGCCTCCAGTCCCAGGCGCATCCCCTGTTCAAAGCTCAGTCCGTTCTGCCGTCCGGACGAAACCAGTCTCGTGAGCGCCGCGACCTCCTCATCCGTTGCCGGTCTGCGATAGGCCAAGCGTGCCAGGTTTGCAAGATTCAGACGTATGCATTCGGGGGTGTGCCTGCCCGCAGCATGACCGCAAATAAAGATACGTCGGAAACTATCCGGTAAGGGAGGCGGGAGGGCATTAAACGGGCCCTGGATTTCCAATGCATCTACATACGTCGGCACATCCCCAAGCGCGTGCTGTTTCCGTATCTGTGCTTCATCAGCTGGATGTTTCGCAATCTGCTTGGCGATCTGCGCCTGTTCCTCGGCCGCGAGCACCTGGGCAAGCGCGGCTTCCTCCGATGTCGGATCGCGATGAGTGAGGACGGCGCGCAACACGCGCGAGCCGTATGGCACATGCAGATGAACCTCGCAGAATCGTGGTTTGTCCTTCACGATCGGAACCTCGCCGGCTTGGATCTCTTTACCATCGAGCATCAGTTGAATTCGAAACGAATCCTGCCGCCCTGAAACCGCGGCGCGCAAATCATAGTCGCCTTCGGCTGGAAAATCAAACGTCTGCTCCAACTCGAGCCGTTCTTCTCTTAACCCATGCTCGGGCGAGTAACGTGTGCGGGTCGGCTTGGGAACTACTCCGGGTGTCGGAATCGCTTCGGCGGCAATCTTCTTCGCGGCGTTGAGATATTTCTCCATCAGCACTGGCGAGACCGAAAGCACATCTCCGATGTTGTCGAACCCATATCCAGAGTCGTCGGCCGGAAAATCGGCTGCAGGTTTGAAATGGACCGCCAGCAGGTCGCGAATCGTATTGTTGTACTCGACGCGATTCAGCCGGTGCGCCGTCAGGTGCCCCGGATCGGGCTTACTGTTTTTATCGAATGCCGTAAACTGCGCTTCGATCCAATCGGTCGTCGAGGCGATTTGTTCTGCGCTGGGGCGAGGTATGCCCTTCGGCGGCATCTCGCCGGCGCGAAGTCGGCCGACCACTCTTTCCCACACGGCCCTATCCTGCAGCATGGACGCTGTGTCGTGATATTTCGTGAGAACCAGCCCGCCAGTCTTGAGCTGCTCGTTGTGGCAGAGAGCGCAATTTTGCTTAATGAACGCGGCTACATATTGGTTGAAAGCCTGGAGAGAAGAATCCCCGGGATCCGATCCCGCGCCCCGAGGGAAACCGAAGCCCGCCGCGGTTAGCGTTCCTGTCGCGAAAACAAGTGCAATTCTCCTCAAAGCTCGTGTCCTGGAATTAGGGAGCGCCAAATGGACCTGTTATGGAGAGGATGACGATCAGCGGGCGACCGATGTTACCGGCGTAACACTCGGGTTTCACTCAACATATCATGCGCGGACCGATCATGCGGGCCCGTTGGCCGAAGCATAGCTCCGAGCCCAACAGGTGGTAACTTGATATACTCCGCTTGTCGGGGTCGAATCATGGGTGAAATGCGATTAGGCGATGTGATTGACGATCATTGCATCAAATGCCGCCGAATTACGAACCATTCCATCGTGTCCCTTGTAGACGGAGCGGCCGCCAAGGTCCGTTGCCGAACTTGCTACCATGACCACGACTATCGCCATGAGCAGCCGCCCCCTTCAAAAAAGGATTTGAAAAAGGCGGAACTCGAGGCCCAAGCCCAGGCCCACGCGAGCGGATCCGATTCCTCCGGCCCGTAGGGAAGAGCCCCGACCTGTTCCGAGCTCGGTTTACTTTTCACTGATTCGACCGGTCGACCCAGGCTTCTCTAACATGCAGATGGTTCAGGAGTCTTCTGCAGCTACCATCCCTGCGGACCTCGCAATAGCCCGCCAGGCCCTTGCGATTTCCACGCTTCAGCGTCTTCGCGCATCGGCTTATCAGGCTTACCTTGTGGGCGGTTGCGTTCGGGACCGCTTGCTCGGGATCATGCCGAAAGACTTCGACATCAACACCGATGCCAAACCCGATGAGGTACTCCGGCTATTTCCGGGCTCCCAACTGGTCGGTGCTCATTTCGGTGTCGTTCTGGTCTCGACCAGTGCGGACGTGCAGGTTGAGGTCGCAACATTTCGCAGTGAAGCCGATTATTCTGACGGGCGTCATCCGGACCGTATCAGCTTTGAAACCGATCCGAAGCTGGATGTGTTGCGGCGCGATTTCACGATCAACGGAATGATGCAAGATCCGCTGACCGCGACTGTTCTTGATTACGTCGGCGGCCAAGCTGATCTCAGAGCGAAAGTGGTTCGTGCAATCCGCGATCCCGGCGTGCGCTTTCGGGAAGATCATTTGCGAATGCTGCGGGCAGTGCGGTTTGCGGCTCGCCTGGGGTTTGTCATCGAACCGGGAACGATGGACGCGATTCGCCGCGAAGCGCACTTTATCCGCAAAATTTCGGCCGAGCGCATCCGGGACGAACTCGTGCGCATTCTGACCGAAGGAGGCGCCCGGCTGGGCTTCGAACTTTTGGAGAAATCCGGGCTGCTGAGCTTTGTGTTGCCCAACGTAAAGGCGCTGCAAGGTGTCCAGCAGCCGCCTGAATTTCATCCGGAAGGCGATGTCTGGACCCACATACTGCTCATGCTGGATGAGTTGTACCACCCTTCCCCGACTCTTGCCCTGGGGGTCCTGTTGCACGACGTAGCCAAACCGGCAACTTTTCGCGTCGCCGACCGTATCCGCTTCGACGGACACGCCGAGCTAGGGGCGAAAATGACGCGCGATATCATGTGCAACCTCAAGTTTTCGAATGAAGACACTGATCGGGTTACCTCTTTAGTAGCCCATCATATGCGCTTCAAAGATGTTCGCCAGATGCGGCTGAGTACGTTGAAGCGCTTCCTCAGTTTGCCGCATTTCGATGAGCACCTGGAACTGCACCGGCTCGATTGTCTCTGCAGCAATGGCTATACGGATTCCTATAATTACGTCCGGGAGAAGCTCGCCGAACTGGACAAAGTGGACCTTCGGCCTCCTCGTCTGGTTACCGGTCGGGATCTCATTCAGGCTGGTTACTCGCCCGGCCCGGCCTTCGGGCGTGCTCTGGAGGCTGTGGAAACCGCTCAATTAGAAGGTGAAATCTCAAACAAAGCGGACGCTCTCGCGTTAGCGTGTTCAGTTCTGGACAGTGATGCGGCCTGACTCCATTTCAGGAGGCCGAAGAAAGTTTGGTACGGTAACTGCCCCTTCGACATCCAAAAGCAGTACGCCAAAACCACGTCCACAGGAGTGTTGTCTATGGCCGTTGCGCAAGCGGCACCCATCAAAGTACGTTCAGAACTTGAATCCGCCCGGAAACAAGGCGACGATCTATTCGCTGTATTGAAACCGGATGCAATTTACGATCGGCCCATCGCCGAACGCCACCGGGTCATTTTCTATATCGGACATCTGGATGCGTTCGACTCCATTCAGATTTGCCGCGAAGGCCTGGGGCTGAAATCTACAGATCCGGAACTGGACGCGCTGTTTCAGGCGGGCATCGATCCGGACTCCAATCACCTCCCGGCGGATACCCTCGCCGATTGGCCCTCTCTTGACACAGTAAGAAGTTACGTCCAGCGGTGTAGGACGCGTGTGGACCAGTGTATGGATGAAGCTCCAGAGGAGAGCGTCTACATGGCTCTGGAGCACCGGCTGATGCATTTTGAGACGCTCGCCTACATGTTTCACAATTTTCCGCACGAGAAGAAACTGCCACCGAACGCGGAAATCGAAGCATGCGTATCCCGCTCCGCCCACGTGAATTCGTGGCGCGATATTCCGGCAGGCTCCGCGCTCCTCGGCAAACCGCGTGATGGTACGTTCGGCTGGGACAACGAATACGAACAGTTCGAGTGTCATGTCCCCGGTTTCCGAATGCAGCAGTTTGATGTGACTAACGGTGAGTACCTGAAATTTGTGGAGGATGGTGCAGAATTACCGAATTTTTGGATCAGGCGCGGTGAAGAGCTCTTCTTGCGGGGGATGTTTGAAGAGATGCCGCTGCCGCTCGACTGGCCGGTTTATGTGAGTCAGCTCGAGGCAGAGGCATATGCCAAGTGGTCGGGAGCGGCGCTTTCCTCCGAGGCTCAGTTCGAAAGGGCTGCTTACGGCAATGAGGCAGGTGCGAACCGGCTGTATCCCTGGGGCGATGCTGCGCCATCGTTAGCAAACGGCAATTTTGACTTAAAACGCTGGAATCCCCAGCCGGTTTATGCACACCGGGCAGGCGATAGCGCTTTCGGCGTAAGTCAGCTGGTGGGAAATGGCTGGGAGTGGACACGGACGCCCTTTGAGCCATTTCCTGGTTTCAAGCCGCACTCCACCTACCCGGGGTACTCAGCTAACTTCTTCGACGGCGACCACTTTGTATTGCAAGGCGGATCTCCACGAACCGCTTCGCGCCTGCTGCGGCGCTCCTTCCGGAACTGGTTCCGTCGCGACTACCCTTACATGTACGCGACCTTTCGTTGCGTGCTGGAGTAGCGCGTGTCCGCAAACGCTAAACCTCAACTGAGCCAGTTTGCGTTGGACGCCGCCCGGGGCCTCGGTTCGGAAACGCAGAAATCGATCCCGTCTCGCTATTTCTACGATGAACTCGGGAGCGTACTTTTCGAAGCAATCACACTGCTGCCCGAATACGGCCTCACTCGCGCGGACGAACGCGTGTTGCAGATGCATTCGCGAGAGCTCGCAAAATTTATTCAAGATCCAATCGCGGTGGCGGAGTTGGGCAGCGGTAGCGGTCGAAAGACCCGCTGGATTGTTGAAGCCTTGCGCAGCAAAGAGAACGATTTCAGCTATGTCCCGATTGACGTGTCAAGCTCGGCGCTCGCTTCGTGCAGCAAAGAATTGGGCGATCTTGTTTGCGTAAACCCGATTTGCGCTGATTGGCAGGAAGGATTGGCGCAGTTTGCAGAAATTCGAATGGGTTCCCGGCCGGTTCTTCTGCTTTTCCTGGGAAGTTCAATTGGAAATCTCGAACGAAAGTGCATTCCCGAGTTTCTGCGCGGCATTCACGCGTGTCTGAGACCGGGTGACTTCTTTCTGATCGGAGCCGACCTCGTGAAGGATCTAGGCACGATGCTGCTGGCGTACGACGACCCGATCGGCGTGACAGCGGCCTTCAATCTGAACGTGCTGGCTCGCATCAACCGCGAACTTGGCGCGGAATTTGACCTCCGTACGTTCGTGCACGAAGTGCGTTGGAATGAGGAGGAGCGCCGCATCGAAATGCACCTGAAGTGTTGCCGCGATCAGGAGGTGTACATCGCCGCTATCGAAAAGACGATTCCATTTCGGGCGGGCGGCACGATCTGGACGGAATCGTCTCACAAGTTCACGACGGCTGAACTGGACTGTTATGCGCGGGCGAGTGGATTCGCTCCCATCGCAAATTGGGTCGACGCTGAATGGCCGTTTGCCGAAGCGTTGTGGCGCGTAGACGCAAGCGCGGGTGCCGCGCGGCCGCGTTCGCAGAGGAAGGATTCAAATAGATCTTCGACCACGCCCTGAAGCTGCTCCAATCGTTTCCAATCCGGCCACGCAGACCGGCACCGAGGGTAAAACGGAAGGTCTTCGAGTAGCGCGCCGAAGGATGCCGCGCTTTGGATTTGGTTCCATAGGGCGCTGCGTGAGCAGCCCATGGCTGCCGCCAGGGAGTGGATCTGGGGCTCGGCAATGTGCCGATCGCATTTCCGCTTCAACCAGACGCTTCGAAGCTCCCGGCGCGTAGCGAACAAGAATTCAAGAAATGCGTTAGATTCGACGGGCGAATTGACTCCGCGCGGTCCGGATTCGGACCAATCCAACAGTGTTTTCGATAATCCGTAGCGGGCTCTGCCGGCCAGACGCGCGGAAGTCATCACGCGGACCTTCATACTGTGCCTGATCCGAACATCGTGGCGAACAAGGGCAGCATAAAACGCTATATCCTCCAGGTAACGCCTCGGAGGAACGCCTCCCACTCTCTCGTACGCGTCCGGCGTAATAGCCAAGCTTGCGCCAAAATGATGACAGTGGCGCGGCCACGGATCATGTGTTTCCGGATCAAGCTGTGATTCGATCCACGACAGGAGCCTGCGGTAGAGCCGATCCAACTTTAGGCGAGACCGTGCCGCAGTGGCAAGCGACGCGACCTCGTCGCCGCTGATGAGAATTCGGCCACCCACAACCTCGGCGCCTGTGCGCAATTCCGCCACATTTGTCGCAATCCAGTTAGGCGCGACCTTAGTGTCTGCATCCGTCGAGAGCATACAGGCGTTACGGACGTGTGAAGCGCGAACTCGCCGGCACGCCTCGTCCATCAATAAGCGGCGTACATAGCCAATATGCGCATTCGCCGGCCGGAAATTCCGCTCTACAACGTGGATCCGCAGACTCGGGTAGAGCCGCGCAAAGTGTCGAGCCACCTGTGCCGACCGGTCCACGGTATTGTTGATCAGCAGGAGTATTTCATACGCGGAGTGCGGGAAGGGAAATCCATCCGCACAGCGCTGCTCAGCGAGCGCGTGCAGGGCATCCGGCAGGAGATCTTCCTCATTGCGAACCGGAATCACAACGCAAGCTTGCATCGATGGCTCCGGAGCTTTGGGCACGAGAACCTCTGGTCTAAATCGCGGCATTAGGCGATCAAGTGACTACGATCCAAGAGCGGACGTGTTGGGGTATCCAAAGGCGTTCTCCTTCCCCGTAACGGGCCGAAAAGCGCGCGATCGCGGCGCCCTCCTCCGGCGAGATCTGGGACTGATAGCGCGAGACCGCCCGGCGTTTCAACGAAGATGCGAATTCGCTGCGGATGATTGAGGGCTGCAGCTTGATCCGGGTTCTCTGTTCCGCTTCATGCACGCGGGCGCTCAGAGTTTCCTCCGACGTCCAAGTCGCGTAAGGAAGATCTTCGAAATAGGCCAGCCGGTGAGCATCTGCAGACCCCATCGCGGCCTCTCGAACGGCGATGTGATCCACATGGTTGCCCAAAGACAGGGGCGCGAGTAACAGGCCCGAGCGAGCCCAGCGCTGAATGAAGCCGCTGATGTCCCGAACGTCGCCATTCTGGACAAGCGCCCTCGTCTCCTGCCGGCAGACCGTGCTTGCATCTACGCCAAGCCGCAAGGGCGCATCGGATAGGCCGGCATCCAGCACGCGAACCCTCGGATTGATGAGTGCAATTGCCCGGCTGTCTTCCCTCTTTCGGATATTGGAGATCGTGGGCGCATCCTGAACGCTGGACCGAGGTCCGTATGCGCTTACGGTAAAAAAGTTGATCACCGTAACTTTCACGCCCATTGCTGCCCACCGGCGAAAGGCTACGCACAAAGAGAATGCGGCATCATCACGGTGCGGGGAAAGAACTGTAATCGGCTGCATTACCTCGCGAAGGCAGGTTGGGGTAAGAGCCCTGAACCTGCCGCGGCGGCGACCGCCTTTGCGGGAACAAAATCAGGCGATGCCACGAGTTGTTTCACTAGCGTCAGCGCCTGCGCCACTACCTGATCCATGTTGTAGTACCGATACGTCGCCAGGCGGCCGGCGAAATGGACACGCTTACTTTGTAGCGCAAGCTCCGCATATTTCTTATAGAGGGCTCCGTTCTCCGGAGTCGGTACCGGATAGTATGGATCGCCCTTGCTCGCTGGATACTCATAGACCACACTTGTCTGCCGGTGAGATTGTCCGGTAAGATACTTGAATTCCGTGATGCGAGTGTACGCGTGTTCGTTGGGGTAATTCACAACAGCAACCGGCTGCAGGAACTCCTGGCTCAGGGTCTCGTGAACGAAGCGCAGTGAACGATACGGAAGTTCCCCGAAACGAAAATTGAAAAACTCATCGATGGGTCCGGTGTAGATGACCTCACGGTACTGAATGCTTTTCCCCAGATCCCTGTAATCGCACCCTAGTGCGAGCTTGATGTTCGGATGATCGAGCATATTCTCGAATAGCCGCGTGTAACCATGCTTCGGCATCGCCTGAAACCGATCCGTAAAGTAGCGGTCGTCACAATTCGTGCGGACCGGTATACGGGCCGTAACCTGTGCGTCGAGTTCAGAGGGATCTTTACCCCATTGCTTTCGCGTGTAATTGCGAAATAGTTTTTGATAGAGATCCCAGCCAACCTTGCTGACCACGACATCTTCCGAGGTTCTGATCGCAGGGCGCGGTTCCGAGCGCCCAGCAAAAAATGCTGCGACCTCGTCGTCGGTTTTGAGATTCAGATTGTAGAGAATGTTTACTGTGTCTCGATTGATCGGAACGGGAACCAGTTTTCCGTCTACACAGGCTAATACGCGGTGCTCGTAGCTGCGCCAGGCCGTAAATTGCGAGAGGTATTGAAAGACCTGCTCAGAATTGGTGTGAAAAATATGTGGTCCATAACGATGAATCAGGAGACCGTCATCATTGTAGTGATCGTAAGCGTTTCCACCTACGTGATTGCGGCGATCCACGAGCAAGATCTTCTTGCCGTAGCAGCGGGCCATCCGCTCAGCCGTAACGGCTCCCGCAAAGCCGGCGCCCACCACAAGATAATCAAACATGCGCCATGCCTTCGGCAGTTGCCGGGATAACATCCGCTCTGCCGGTGCGAGTGGCGCATTTGCTGTTTATAACTTCTGTAATCAATCGATTCATAGCGGTCCAGGTTTTGTCCCATGAGGAGTGAGACAGAAAGCTGTCAATTCTGTCTAACGAAGCTCTACTAAGTGGACTCTTTATTGAAGATTCGGCAACTCTGATAAATTCACTGGCATTCTTTGCGATATCTACTAGCCCCAGCTCTCCGTAGGGACTGATTACGTCCTGAATCGGAGTCGAAATGGCGGGCAAGCCAGCCGCGAGATACTCAGGTGTTTTCGTTGGGCTGATAAAACGAGTGGATTCGTTCAGTGCAAACGGCAGCATCCCTAACTGCCAAGCGGAGAAATAGGCGGGCAGATCCGAATAGTTCTTCAACCCGAGGTAGTGGATGTTTTCGGATTTTGGTAAAAGGCTGGCGTCAATCTTGACAACTGGGCCTAACAGGACAAACTGCCAGTCAGGGCGCGCGGCTGCTAAATCACGCAGCAGACCAAGATCCATGCGTTCATCTATTACTCCTGCATACCCGAGACGGGGAAATGGGATATGAGCCTGATCCTCCGGTTCCGGCTGAGGTATGCGCGCTCGCGAGAAATGGGGGACATCAACGCTGCTTGGGAACAAGTGAACCGAAGAATGCTGTGTCCGTTTTGATCTATACAGACTCGCGCCCCCCGTGAACACGAGGTCTGTTTCTTGGAACAGAGCAAGTTCGTGATTTCGCAATTCAGGAGGCGCTCCCGCAAACGCCGAAAGTTCATCCATGCAGTCATATACAGTTGCCGCAGGTTTGAGGCCGGATGTGAATTCCCTTGCCATCGGCGTGTAGTACCACAGGATAAATTCTTGGATACCGTGAGTTTCGATCATGGATGAGAGGAGGCGCCGCATTTGCGATGCGGTTTCTTTCGGGCTCTGCTGCGTGCGCAGCACTGGTGTCGTTACGTAGACGCCCGATTCCGGACACCGCACCATTTTCAGGTGTGGCTCAGTTTGCTCGAAAATTGGCTCTTCCAGAAAAAAAACTCTTTGATTCTTCGCGAACCGGCTCATCAGATGTTGGGGCCGCTGGAAAACGAAACCCCACCGGAGATGAGAGAGGCAGATTAGATCCATTTGATTTAGTGACATGGGCGACTTCTTCGCGGCGTAAAAAACGCCGCTGCTGTTTGATGATTTCGTTTGCGAGGGGCGAATGAGCTTCGCGCTTGCCTTCGATATCTGCGTAATCGAAGAGTCCGTTATGACAATGCCGATCATCGTCCCATCCGGGATGATTCAGAATCGGATATAAGCAGATACCTTCAACCGGAAGCCCCAGCTCGATGGCAATCACGACTTCGTCGCAAACGTACCGAAACCAATCTGCGCGAGCATCATCCTCGGTCCCGGTTTCCGAGACGAACATGGGCCGGTGATAGCGGTCCCAGACCTCTTTCAGAATCTGGTGGAACGGCTTATAGCGCGGGTCCGTACGGGGAAGCGAGCGTTTTGATTCGTGGACCCACTCGTTGCGTTCGTAAAAATTCGTGCCGATGAGATCTACATACTCGGGCTTTCCGCCGAGTTCCGGCTCAAGCCTTCCCGACAACATGTCCCAAGCCTCAAACTGCGATGAACTGTACTTCGCGGCTTCAATGTCGTGCCCAGGAATGGATGGATTTCCCACGATATGAATTACTGGTTCTGGCGAGAGCAGACGGACACTGGGCAACTCGTTGAGCAAGATTTCACTCGAGGCTACCGCCGCGCGCACCAATTGTCTCTTCAATTCCATTCCGCGGCCACGCGCATACGGATTAACCGAGGCAGCGTCGCCGCCCGCCCAGGACAGGAACGAAATCTCGTTTACGGGCGCGATTGCCGTGCACACCACCGGAGCCGTTCTCATAAATCGTGCCAGCGCATGAGTGAAGTGTGCAAACGACGTTACGAATGCGGGCTCAAAGACGTCGAGAAAATCCGGCCACCCGAAGTGCAACGCGTCGAGCAGTATCTCCATTTCGCACTCCGCTGCCACTTCAAGCAGGTGGCGTAGAGTGCTGAAATCATATTCTCCTGGCGTCTGTTCAATTAAATGCCAACGCGCGCCCGTGCGGATCGTACGAAGACCAAATGGGCGTAGAAGATGAAAATCAGCGCGGATAAGCCGATCGTGCTCGGTCAAGCGAAGCAGATCCAGCCTTTCGCCGCTGCGGCGCTTGTGCGTCGAGCATTCGAAACCGGCTTGTAAAAAGCTTTGAAATAGTGGCCTTTCCGGCAACAATGTCCCCCCGGATGGCGCGCGCCGCTTCAATACACCATCGCATACGTCATTACTACGGCGAGAACAGACGTTGTTCCACAGGGATCGACACTTGCCTTCACCCTGCGTAAGAGTGGATGAGTTTATCCGAATTTAGTTACTTAGCGGACAACTGACTAGGAAAGTTGCAGATAAGAGAGTTATTCATTCCACTGTTGTGCGGCCTTCCGACCCAAAGTCGTGAGTCCTTGAAAGACCGCATTCAGTGCCGGATTCAAACTCTTGCCTCGGTGTGCCCGCTTTGTGCTGTCTGAAGGCAACAAGTAATCTGTCATAAGTCCGAGGGCTGTTCTGGTGACCTCGGGCGCCAGAGCTTCACACGCGATCAAGATCTTGGCGGGAAGAGAAATCGTGCACATTCTGTGCCCGCTCTCAAAGGACTCGCGGATTCGTTCGGCGGCATACTCTGCTGCTACCGAAAATCCAGGCAGATTGCCAAGTAAACCAAACCATGCGAATTCATGCTTCGCATCGCCTTGAAATTCCGCGTTGAGATAGGAACCTGTTCGCATCAATCCGGGCACGACGGTCAATACGCGGATATCTCTTGCATGCAGCTCGGCGCTCAGACCCGTAGAAAATCCGACAAATGCAAACTTGGCGCAACTGTAGGGCAGCAGATGAGGAACGCTGACCCGGCCACCTACCGAAGTGATGTTGATGATATGGCCGCCGTGGCTTCTCAGGTGAGGCAGCGCCGCTAAGGTGAGGTTCACGGGCGCCCAAAACATGAGATTCATAGCGTCCTCAAAATCGGCTTGCGCGAAGCTGTCGAACGGTCCCACAGAGATGCGTCCAGCATTGTTGACAAGTACGTCGAGACTTCCCAAGCGGCTGATTACTGAGCTGATAAGCGGCTCGATATTCGTTGCTTGGGCGATATCGGCAGGAAACGAAATCGCCTCAATTCCTTCGCCTGCTAACTGTTCGCACGCTTTGCGAAGTTCGTCTTCATCCCGTGCGCAAAGAGCCAGCCGCGCGCCCTGTCTGCCGAACTCTCGCGCGATTGCCAAACCGAGGCCGCGCGAGCCGCCTGTGATCAGGACCACCTTTTCTCGTAATTCCACCAGAGGCTGACTCCGTCGCTTGATCAACTGTCTGGCGGCGAGCACTGCAAGCGCGGAAACACTTGCCGCTGCCAGCCAGGAAGCGCCTGTCCCAACTCCGCGGCGATTTACGCTAATTTCTGACATCCCGAAAAAAGGAATTGTGCGAACGGGCAAACGTTTCAGGCAAGATTGCGGAATAGGCTCCGGAAAGACCGCCAGGCCGATGTTATCCTGAAATTCAAAACCGCAGCGGGCCGGTAGCTCAGTCGGTAGAGCATCGCACTTTTAATGCGGTGGTCGCGGGTTCGAGTCCCGCCCGGCTCACCATTCCTTTCAGTAATTTGTAAAGACTCAGATTTTTCACTGGCAACGCTCACTGGCAACAAAGATTTCTTCGTCCTTCCGACGCAGGTGGGCTCCCAGACGTTCCCCAAGCTGTTTCAGTCTGCGGTCGGATACGATGTGGTAGCGGTCAAACACCGACCTGGTCTTGTGCCCGCTGATTTCCATGGCTTCTTTCTCGCTGAAGCCCGCCTCGATCATGTTTGTTAGCGCGGTACGTCGCAAATCGTGAAACAGGGTATTGTCGACCCCGGCTAGCGCACAGGCGGTTTTCCATGACTTCTCCCAATCAGCGACGCGCTCGCCTTTGTCCTGAATGAGGAATGGGCAGGCCCGGTCTGCAAGTGAAATGGCCATGGATAGCTCAGGGTTCATGTCGCCATAGATCGGAAGGTAACGCGGCTGTCTGTTCTTGGTTGTCCTGCCGGGAAGATCGATGCGGGCGCGTTCGAAGTCAATTTTGTCGATGCGAATCTTGGCGATTTCGCCTTTCCGCGCGCCCGTGTGATACGAGATCACCAAAGCAATGCGGGCGTATGACGGCAGCGAGTCGCGGATTAGCCGATACTTTTCATGCGGCAATACTCCGGTACGTGCATTGTCGACCGGCAGCATTCGGAAATTAGGAACCTTCTCCACCAATTGAGGTTCATTCTGGAATCCAAGACGGAAGGCGCGTCGAAGATAGGCAAGCTCTTTATTAACCGTGGCGGGTTCCGCTTGCCTCGCGCGCATTAGCGTGTATTTGTTGATAGCGGCCGTGGTGACGGCGATTGCCCTCTGGTTTCCGAAAAATGGCCTGAGATGCTTTTCGATCCTTAGCTCGGCGTCATATGTTGTGGCGCGATTGCTAAGCCGATAATCTTCGATGACCAGATCCAACAGTTGATTAACAGGGACCAGTTCCACATGTCCTGAATACTCGGTGTATCTAGAAGCCTTCGCAAGCTTCTCGCGGAGGATTCTGATTGCCTGGTCTCGGTCCGCTGTGCCAGTAGCGATCCGTACTGGCCTTCCGTTCGCGTAATAGTGGATGAACCAAGTAGCTGTCTTGCGAAGGTTCCCATCTTTATCACGGTACGTCCGTCGAAACGCACTGCCAGCCGAAATCTTTTTGCGCATGAAATTCACACCTCCTTACGATTCGTGATCCACTCGTCGAGGTCATGGATGTCGATCATACGCCGTTTCCCATGCCTCACGGAGGCCAACTGCCGAGTCGCAATCATATTGTAAATTTCGCGTTCGCAGAGGGTGAGGTATCTCGCGGCATCTTTAGTAGATAGCAGTCGTCGCTGTAGGACAGGGTTGATCCCCATAGCCCGCTTAATTGCAGCTTCACAAGCGGCTTCGATCATTTCAGAGAGCGGGTTAGTTTGGCTTGCCATCTATTGGCCTCCGACGATCTAAATCGCGTTGCTGATCGAAATATCGCTGTAAGAGCCGTCCCGCCGCGAGAACGTCTTTCTTAGCCATCCTGGTGCAGCGCCACAGCGAATTCAGAGTTTTGACGCCGGCGACCCTCATTATCGTGCTTTCCGCAAAACCGCAGTGGAACATGTTTCGCGCTGCAGTTCGTCGCACATCGCGAAACAGAAGACTGGGGATGCCGGCAAGCTGGCAAGCCATATTCCAGGCCTCCCGAAAGTCGGTGATCCGATTTCCGTGATCGTCGATAAAGAGGTACTCGCCACTTGATGAGATCGTTTCGACCTTCGTAAGTAGTATGTCGAGCCAAGGCAACATGTCGCCGTAGATCGGGGTCTCCGTGAAGTCGCCACCTTCCTCAGCTTGGCGATTCAGGAGCAAACACTTCTTCTGCAGATCGACCTGATCACGGCAAAGGCTAAGCAGTTCGTTTTTTCGAAGAGGAAGATGATATGCAACCACGAAGATTGGCTTCAAAGTCTCAGGAAGAGAGTCGCGTATTACGCGGTACTGATCATCTTCAATAAACACTTCCTGAACGTGAGATCGCGGTTTGCTGCCGCTATTTTTTCGCTTGCTGACACCCTTCATGTCAATGCGCTCCTGAAACGTCTATGTGTGCTGATTAACGCCATTGAAGTACGGGTGACCATTCAGACCTCCGATTTTGGAAGTGAGAACCGGGTCAGCAACTGCTCGAGCGCTTGCCGTGGAATCAGTATTCGCCTTCCGATCCGGATCGAGGGAACGTCACCGCGCTCTATGGCTTGGTACGCCGAAATCTTGCCGATTCTAAGAATCTTCGCCACCTCGTGCACGGTGAAAACGGCTGGAGTGCTTTTGCTGTGTGTCATTCGCGAATGACCGGTGGGCACCAAATTGAGCTCCCTAATAATTAAGAGGCCTGTTTAGAAGCAAAAACCACTCGACAGAAAAAATATTTTCGGGCCGATTCGAAAAAAATTCATCAGATGCTGAAGCGCTGGGATTAAAATTGATTTTGCCGAATGAATTCGGCGCAACGTAGTTCAACTGAGAGAGTCTGCTTTGTCGCGTGATGTCACATCCTGGGATGCGCTAGATCTCCGCACGCAGGCGGGAGTTCCGGTACCTGAGGGGGACCGCGAAACGATTGTGGACGTCGCGAACAAAGCCCTTCAGGACGGCTCCCGCGATCCGAAGCAGGTGTTGCAAGCCGCTACTAGGGTTGGCCGCCGAGCTCATCTTCTAGAAAATGTGCGAGCATACGCAACGCGGGCAATCTTCCGGGTGAAGAGTAAGATGGAGGCGGCACAGCTGAAGGAACAGTCGCTCAGCGATGTTGAGTATGCGGTGGAATTGCCCGACCGCTCACAAGTGGATCACATTGAAAATAGGATCTTAGTTCGAGAACTCCTGGAAACGCTCTCGCCTCAGGACCGAGAGATCTTCCTGCGAAGGATGGCGGGCGAGACGTGCCCCGAAATTGATTCGGCGATGAACCTCAAGCCGCGCACGGCTGAAATTCGATTCCGTGTCTGCAAGAATGCTCTACGGAAGGTTCTTCAGGAGAAGCTCGATAGAAAAACGTGCGCGCGTGGCTCTTGATCCTATTGGCGAGGACAATCCAATTGAAGAGATTCTGCTCACCGGGTTCCCGAACCCGGAGAGAAAAGGCTGTCCATCGCCGGACGTGATCGAGGCTCTCGGGAACCGAGAGCTGGGCCGTGATCATCAGGCTTGGCAGCACATTTGGGGTTGCTCGCCTTGCTTCAGAGATTTCAAAGCAATCCGGGATGCGCGTCTGGCGAGAATTGAGCGCGCTGCGAGGGGCAAACGTACCAGACGGAATTTCATTGCAGCAGCGGGCGCGGCTGTGTGTGCCGCTGTGGGCGGATATTTTCTTCTGTCCAATGTTGGCCCAAAGCCCTCGCGCGGCTTTGCTACTGTGGCTGTCGATCTGACGAGCGCCGGAACTGTTCGCGGAAACACAGAGGATCAAGGTTCTTCGGTTGCTGAGCTTCCGAGGAAATTGGACGAGCTTCATGTGAAGTTGCCTCGCTTCAGTCCGGTAGGGACATACATTGTTGCGATCCTCCGGTCAACATCGGAAAACACCGCGATTGCGTTAGGTTCTGCGAATGCCACTGGAACAGAAGCTGAGGTGAGTCTCACAGTCACACTCGATTTGTCCGAAGCTAAGCCAGGCCGATATTTTTTGGGGACACGCTTAGAAGAGCAGGGACGGCAAGGCACCCCGAATTACTATCCAGTGCTGATTTCGCACTGAGACATGTAGCCGCGCGTCTGGGTTAACGTGCAATAAACGTTGAACCGCGTTCAAGCAAAGGTGGCCAAAGAGCCTAGAAAGCCGTTTTGGTTCCCGACAGAGGCCGATTTTCCCAACTTTTCTGAATCCATTCGCCAATGCGCCAATGTGGTGTAATGTGGTGAACACCAAAAAACGAAAGGCGCACCACGATGCTGAAAAAGGCGGCGAGAAGACGTGTAAGCGCGGAGAACGTTGATAGCGTTCGCGCGTCAATCAGTTTTCCAGCCGATATCTACCGAGCGCTCGAAGATATTGCAGTGCGGAGGAAAGTGTCGCTGGCCTGGGTCGTGCGCCATGCTGCTGAGAAGTACGTCAATCGAAGGGGAGGACGCATATCGAATTCAGCGCAAAGAAGCCTACCTGAGACCCGTAAATGAAAATCATCAAGAACACGGGCGGCGATCGCGTAATCGACGAATTGCGCCAGGCTCTGGTGCCGCCTTCGTCCCTGGACTTGGCATCCCCAGCTTTTTCCCTCTTCGCGTTCGCCGAACTGCGGGACTTGCTCGAGAAACTTGACATTTGTCACGTGGTGCTGCCAGCCAATGGAGCCGAGCTCGGGCTGACTGGCTCAGAAACGGACCGTGCTTTCCGAAATCGCCTTCAACTCCGGTGGCTTGCGCGGGAATGTGCCGGCTGGGTGAAGAAGAAAGTAGAACTGCGCGGTGCTCAGGGCTTGCTGCCGCAGTCCATCCTTATCCCTGGCAAGCAGCATTCAGCCCTTCAACGTGTAATCACGGGCAATTGTCCTTTCACAACAGAAGGGTTGGGCATCACTCCGGGCAATCAGTTTAGTTTGATCCAGTGTTCAGAGAAACCTGAAGAGTCCTCGGTGCTCGGGTCTTGGTTTGCGGGCCTGTGGAATACGCTGCCCGCCACGGACCAGCAGAAAACTGCTTTTCTCGCACGGCTCCAGGAACTGGGCGATCACAAAGCGCCGTCGCTTGTGTACTACCTGACGTTGTTCCAGATTTTTAAGGACCTCGGAGAGGAACTGGACGAAGAGCGTATTGTAAAGTCAGCCACTGGCATCCGCAACACCACTGTCTGGAGGAAGCTGTACAAGTTTCAGCGCGACGGCGTTGTCGGGGCAATTGACAAACTAGAACGGCTCGGAGGCTGCATCATCGCCGACAGTGTTGGCCTCGGCAAAACATTTGAAGCCCTTGCCATCATCAAGTACTACGAACTCCGCAATGATCGAGTCCTTGTGCTCGTGCCAAAGCGCCTGCGCGATAACTGGACTCTTTACAAGGCGAATGACCGCCGGAACTTGCTGGCCTCAGATCGCTTCAACTACGATGTTCTGAACCACACGGATCTGTCCCGAGACGGCGGAATGTCCGGTGACATCGACTTGGCGCACGTGAACTGGGGTAACTATGATCTTGTCGTGATCGACGAGTCTCACAACTTCCGCAACAAGGCCACCCACAACACGCGCGAGACACGATACGACCGCCTGATGCGACGCATCATCCAACAAGGCGTTAGAACTCGGGTGCTCATGCTTTCGGCCACACCGGTGAACAATCGTCTGGCAGATCTCAAAAACCAGATCGCCTTCGTGACCGAGGCGAACGACATGGCGTTGGCCGAGCACGGCATTCCGAGCATCGAAGTGACGGTTCGGCAGGCACAGTTACAATTCAATCGCTGGCTTGCGCTGCAAGACGCGGAACGCAGACCCGCGCATCTTCTTGAAATGCTCGGGTTCGATTACTTTAAGCTGCTGGACCTGTTGACTATTGCCCGGTCGCGCAAGCACATTGAGAAATACTACGGCACCAAAGAAACAGGACGATTTCCGGAGCGGCTTAAACCGGTTAACATTAAGCCCGATGTGGACCTTGCCGGCGAGTTCCGCTCCATTCGGGAAATTAACAACGAAATCCGCCGCTTGACGCTGGCGGCATACGCGCCACTGCGTTACGTGCTGCCCCACAAGCAGGCTGCCTACGACGCAAAATACAGCACGCAAATCCGGGGCGGGGAGGGTTT
>CAWBDR010000026.1:0-103003 GCA_963787585.1 uncultured Acidobacteriaceae bacterium | reverse complement strand
CCTTTTCAGGGCTGCGCTCTACCGACTGAGCTACCTGGCCGCTGCGTGGAATTTTTAGTTTATCAAACGAACTCACTCCTACAGCCGGTGATTCCCGCAGGCGTACGATAAGCTTCAGCCGTATGAGAAGCGATCAGGCAAGATCTCACGACCGAATTTTTTCAGCCTTGGATCGGTTCCGCATCGAGCTTCCGTCATGGGGTTTCGCCAACACTGGCACTCGCTTTGGAAAATTCATCCAACCCGCCGCCGCCACAAGTATTGAAGAAAAATTCAGCGATGCCGGTCAGGTGCACGCCTTAACCGGCGTCTGCCCCACCATCGCTCTTCATGTTCTTTGGGACCTTCCCAACGCTCTCGAAAGCGTTCCCGAAGTGTTGCGGCTTGCTGATCATTATGGTGTCCGGCCCGGCTCCATCAACCCGAACGTTTTCCAGGATCAGATTTATAAGTACGGTTCCTTTGGCAATCCCGATGAACACGTCCGCGATGCGGCCTTCCAGCATTCCAGATTGAGCCTTCAGATCGCAAGGCAGCTCCGCAGCCGCGACATTTCGTTTTGGTTTACCGACGGTTCGAACTATCCCGGCACCGCCAACATCCGCGCTCGCAAGCGTCTCTTCGAGGAATATCTCAAGCGGGTTCACGATGGCCTCGAGGCGGACCAGCGCATGCTCATCGAGTACAAGCCTTTCGAGCCCGCTTTCTATCACACCGATATCGCCGATTGGGGCATGGCGCTGCTCCTTGCTCGTGCTGCCGGATCCCGGGCGAAGGTGCTGGTCGATACCGGCCATCATTATTCGTCGCAAAACATCGAGCAGATCGTCGCCTGGCTCCTCTCAGAGGACATGCTGGGCGGCTTTCACTTCAACGACAGGCGCTATGCCGACGACGACCTCACACTCGGCTCGATCGATCCCTATCAGGTCTTCCGTATCTTCCACGAAATCTTGTTCTTCGAGTGGGAGAAAGGAACCCGCGCCGACATTGCCTTCATGATCGATCAGAGCCACAATCTCAAAGGCAAAATCGAAGCGATGATTCAGACAGTGCTGGTTGCCCAGGAGCTATTTTCAAAGGCCGCTCTTGTAGAGTACGCCGTTCTCACAGCCGCACAGCAGAGTTGTGATCTGATCCGCGCGGAAGGTTGTCTGCAGGACGCGTTTGCGACAGACGTTCGTCCCGCAATACGTGAATGGCGGATCTCAAAGGGCCTTCCCGCAGATCCGCTGCAAGCCTTTCGCGAAAGTGGTTATCTCGAACGCATCTCCGCTGAACGAGCATCGCGAAACGCATCCAGCGTTTCATCGTACGCCTGAGTCGTTATTGAGCGCACAGCTCCTCAATCGCAACTCGCAAATATCGCACGCATTCTTCCAGATCATCAACCTCTACGAACTCACCAGTTCTATGCGCAACCGTCATATCGCCTGGTCCAAACACAACAATTTCCGAAGCCAAACTAGCCAGGTGTGCGGCTTCTGTTCCGAACGAGACGGTCCTCGTGCGTCGCTTTGTGAGCGATTCCAACAGCATCGTCAGCCGACCATCGCGCTTCCCGCCGAATGGCGGATCGAGACGCTGAACCTCGAGCCGTGCATCGAAGCCAGGGAATTCGTGCGCAAGCCCTGCGAGTTGCTCGTTAATCAGCTCTGCCGTCCACTGCGGATTCTGGCCCGGAATGGGCCTCCACTCCACCGTGATCCGGCATTCTTCGGGAATGATGTTCTTCGCTGTCCCGCCGGAAATCAATCCGACATTCAGCGTTGTGACTGGCGGGTCAAGATCGCCGTCGGACTCAGATGCAAGCTTCAAGGCAACGTCATCGAGTCGTTCAACCACGCGCGCCGCGTCGCGAATCGCCGATCGGCCCTGAGCCGGAAACGCGCTATGAGCCGCTTTGCCGCGAACCAGAATTTCAGCCAGCCCGTAGCCTTTTCCGGCATAAGCTACGGCGAGCCCTGTTGGCTCGCCGATTATTACGAAGCGCGATTCGAATGCCCGTGATGCAGCGAGGTGCTTCGCGCCCACGCAGCCAACCTCTTCGTCCGCGGTAAGCACAACCGCCAGCGGGCGCGTGAACCGGGCCGTATCCAGCTCTCGGACAACCGCTAGCACGCACGCCAGAAAACCTTTTACATCGCAACTGCCACGGCCGTACAGCTTGCCGTCGCGGATTGCAGGGCGTACAGCCTCACTCCATTCAGATGGAAAGGGGACAGTATCGGTGTGGCAGACCAGCGTGAGCTCCGCGCGCGGTTCATCTGCGCTTGCGGTGATCGATACCAGGTTCAGCTTCTCGGTTGCTGCGCCGTCCCTGTATGCGTGAGTCGTAGAGCGCCATTGCGGGGGCTGAAAATACTGCTGCACAGACTCGATCACAGGGCGGTTGCTCATCATCGAAACGGATGGAATCGAAACGAGATCGCTCAGGATCTCGGCGCACGTCTTCACAGTTTCCCCCAAATCCGGCGTTGAACGTTCTTGAAGTCATTCACGATTTCAGCCTGGCGCGGATGATGCCCTTCCACGATAATTTGCCGCCCGCCAACAAAAACCTCCCGGATCGCGGTCCGCTCGGCGGAGAACACGAGGTTCGACAACAGCGAGTTCGGTTCAGCTCCGGCGATCGAAGGGTCATCGAGATCGACCGTGAAAAAATCGGCGGCTTTTCCGGGTTCAAGTTCTCCGACCGGTGCTCCCAAAGCCTCCGCTCCTCCCGCCGTGGCAGATTGAAACAGCCGCTCGGCAAGGCCGCTTTCCTTTGATTCCGGTGCCAAAACCGCGCGCTGTAGCTTCTGCGTGCGAAGGTGATACTCTAGCTCGCGGGCATCTTCGAAGAGATCGATTTGAACATTGCTGTCCGACCCGAAACACATGTGGACGCCCGAGTTCATTAGTCGATCCGCGGGCACGGCGCCATCGCCGAGGTTCCGCTCGCTGGTCGGACATGCGCAAACGCGCGCTTTGCCGCGGCCCAGCCTCGTGATTTCACCTTCGTCGACGTGAATCGCGTGTATGGCTGTGAATCTCTCGTCCAAGAGTCGATGCTTGTCGAGCAGTTCGACAGGACGTACGCCGTGCTCTTCAAGGCATTGCTCAACCTCGGCCGGCTGCTCCGCGACGTGCATATGGAGCGCAAGATCTTGCGCGCGCGAATATTCTGCTACTCGCAAGAGATACTGCAGAGGCAGCGCTCGAATGCTATGAGGCGCAACGCAAACCCACACTCGACCTGCCCCCGAAAGCTTCGAAACGCTGCTCCGTAATCTTTCCGTATCAGTTATAAACGTTTCAGGATCGGCAGTGGTGAACCGCGCTTGCGCTGGATTTACCGGTTTTTTCCAACCCGCCCTTGCATACGCGGTTCGCAACAGAGCGATTCGCAAGCCAACCTCTTCGGCTGCACGGATGACTTGCATCGCGAGTAAATTGGGATCTTCATAGCGCGCTCCACCCGGCTCATTGTGAAGGTAGTGGAACTCTCCAACCGTCGTGATCCCCGACATGAGCATCTCGAGAAAGGTCGTTCTCGCGACGTGATACACGTCTTCGGGCGAGAGCAGGTTCGCGGCCTGGTACATGGCTTGCCGCCAGGTCCAGAACGTATCTGTACTAGCCGAAGTGCGGTTCTCCGTTCGGCCCCGAATCGCACGCTGGAAGGAATGCGAATGTACGTTCACCAGACCCGGAACCATCGCTCTGTTCGGGAACCGTGTTGCTGTTGCCAGATCGTTCGGATCTCGGGAGAGGCGGGTTACTCGTCCGCTCGCATCAGCAAGGAGCGCCACACCCGAATCGAATCTTCCGCCAGTCCAAACGAGATCCGCGGTCCAAGCTGTTTCAGGGGTGTCGCTCATGCGGGCGTTTGGCTTCTCCTAAACACGGCCTCGGCGCCAATAAACACAGCCTCCGCTGATTCGATTCCGGAAAAATAACTGATTTCTCGATAATCCCGGCAATCATGAATCACGAAGTCCGCTCTCTTGCCCCGCTCAAGCGATCCGATACAGTTCCCGCGACCCAGACTGCAAGCCGCGTTGATCGTGGTTGCAGTAATTACTTCGGCAGGTGTCATCCGCATGTGTGTACACGCGAGTGAAAGCACGAATGGAATCGACGGTGTAGGCGAGGAGCCCGGGTTGAAGTCCGTCGCCAACACAACCGCGAGGCCGGCGTCAATCATCTTCCTCGCCGGCGCAAAACGACTGGCTCCCAGCGTGTAGACTGAGGCCGGCAGCAATACCGGCTGTACGCCTGCCGTCGCCATGGCGTGAATACCCACCTGATCAATCTGCTCGAGATGATCCGCCGTCACCGCATTCATTTCCGCGGCTAGCTCCGCAGCTCCTGACCGTGAGAGCTGGTCTGCATGGATCCGCAGCTTGAGGCCAAGCGTGCGGCCCGCTTGCAAGATTCGCCTCGAAGCTGCGACATCAAAAACTTTCGGCTCACAGAAGACGTCGCAATACTCCGCCAGGCCAAGCTTCGCAACCGCTGGAAGTATTTCATCGATAACCGACTTCACGTATTCCTCGGCTTTGCCTCGATATTCGTCGGGGATTTCGTGGGCGCCTAGGAAGGTTGGCACATAATCGGGGCGGTGCACTCCGGCCAACCGGCGTATCACGCGCAAAATCTTCAATTCGTCTTCGAGCGAAAGGCCATACCCCGATTTTGCTTCGATCGTCGTACTACCCGTTCGCAAGAACCAGGCCGAATACCTCTGTGCCACATCGAACAACTCTTGTTCAGACGCGGCTCGTGTTTTGCGAACCGTCGAGCGAATTCCCCCGCCGCGCTCGGCAATCTGCTCATAAGTAGCCCCGCACGCACGCAGTTCGAATTCGTCCACGCGCGTTCCCGCAAAGACGGGATGCGTATGAGCATCCACGAAACCTGGAAGAACCACGCGCCCCGCGGCATCCACAAGGTTGTGCTCTGGTCTGACCTCGCCCCGGATCTCTTCGGTTCGTCCGACACGCTCGATAACGCCATCTCGCACGAGCATCGCGCCGTTCTTGATAATGGACAGTTCCTTCAACTCGTCCCGAACGCGCGGCCGTGCCGGGCCCGCCATGGTCACAAGCTCGCCGCAATTCAAGACGGCAAGGCTCCGCGACTCGCTTGCCATTACTGCGCCATCGGAATCTTGATCTGCTTTTCTCGCGCGACTTCCATCGCTTCGGGATAACCCGCATCTACGTGTCGGGCGATGCCAATTCCGGGATCTGTCGTCAAAACCCGTTCCAACCGCCGGTCAGACTCTGTCGAGCCTTCCGCCACGACGACCATTCCCGCATGCTGGGAGTATCCGATGCCGACCCCGCCGCCATTGTGAATTGAGATCCATGACGCTCCCGCTGCAGTGTTGAGCAAAGCATTCAGAAGCGGCCAGTCCGCTATGGCATCTGATCCATCTCGCATGGCTTCGGTCTCCCGGTAAGGAGAAGCAACCGAGCCTGTATCGAGGTGATCGCGCCCAATCACGATGGGCGCGTTGATTTCACCCGAGCGCACCAGAGCATTCAGGGCCAGTCCAAATTCGGCACGCTCGCCGTAGCCGAGCCAGCAGATCCTCGCCGGCAGTCCTTGAAACTGGATCCGCTCGCCCGCCAGGCGAATCCACCGTACGAGACCCTCGTTTCTAGGGAACATTTCGAGAACCAGGCGATCGGTTCTGCGAATATCTTCCGGATCGCCCGAAAGAGCCGCCCACCGGAACGGTCCACGTCCTTCGCAAAACATTGGGCGGATGTATTCGGGAACGAAACCAGGAATGTTAAAAGCCTTTTCCACACCAGCGCTCTTAGCTTGAGTCCGGATATTATTGCCGTAGTCAAAGGCGATCGCGCCGGCCCGCTGTAGCGCGAGCATGGCCTCGACATGCTTTGCCATCGCCTCAAACGACCGCCGCCCGTACTCCTCAGGGTCGCGCTTCCGCAGTGCCAATGCGGCCTCCAACGTCATTCCGTTCGGAACGTACCCATTCAAAGGATCGTGGGCGCTTGTCTGATCGGTGATGATATCCGGCGTCGCACCGCGCCGCGCCAACTCCGGGACCACATCGGCGCAGTTCCCAA
Organism: uncultured Acidobacteriaceae bacterium; assembly: GCA_963787585.1. Taxonomy (GTDB): domain Bacteria; phylum Acidobacteriota; class Terriglobia; order Bryobacterales; family Bryobacteraceae; genus Bog-105. Next base: position 96,917 of record CAWBDR010000026.1, on the reverse strand, counting down.
CGAGACCTACCGAAATCGCCCGATCCTCTCTTTGCGCCTGATCCAGTAAGCGCAGTGCTTCATCCAAATTTCGAACCAGATGATCGCAATAGCCCGTACGTACGCGCTTTTCGATGCGCGATGGGTCTACGTCAATTCCGAGGAAGCACGCTCCGTTCATGGTTGCGGCAAGCGGTTGCGCGCCGCCCATTCCGCCCATTCCGCCGGAAACTATGAGCCTCTTTCTGAGATCGCCGTGAAAATGCTTCCTGGCCGCCGCTGCAAATGTCTCGTATGTGCCCTGCACGATCCCTTGGCTGCCGATGTAGATCCAGGAGCCGGCGGTCATCTGGCCATACATAGTCAGCCCGAGCCGCTCTAGCCTGTGAAATTCCTCCCAATTCGACCATCGGCCCACCAAGTTGGCGTTTGCGATGAGCACGCGCGGCGCTTCGGAATGCGTTCGAAAAATCCCCACAGGTTTCCCGGACTGCACCAGCAGAGTCTCGTCGTTGCCGAGGCCCTGCAACGCCCGCACGATCGCGTGAAAACAGTCCCAATTCCGAGCCGCTTGGCCCGTGCCGCCATATACGATCAATTCGTCCGGCTTTTCCGCCACTTGCGGATCGAGATTGTTCATCAGCATGCGCAGCGCGGCCTCCTGATGCCAACCCTTGCAGCTCTTCATCGTCCCGCGAGGCGCCCGGATTTCCGTGCTTGTTTCAGTCGTCATTGTGCAAACTCCCTTCAGCAGCGAACTCATCCAATCGCCCTTGCTCGATGGCCGCGGCCACGGTTTCAATGTCGGACGATAGCGATCGATCTTCGGTCAAGCGCGGTGCCACATCGCGAATGACCTGGCGCGCCCGCTCAATTGGTTTCGAGGAGCGCAGCGGCAAACGATAATCCAAGCCCTCCGCGGCCGCCAGAAGTTCGATCGCGATCACACGCGCGGCATTGGACGTGATCTGGCCCAACTTCAACGCTCCCGTCATGCCCATAGACACATGATCTTCCTTACCGCCCGACGTCGGAACGTTGTCAATGCTCGACGGGTGTGATAGTACTCTAGCCTCATTCAACAATGATGCAGCGCAAATCTGCGCGACCATGTAGCCGGACGAAATTCCCGGATGCGAGCTCAGGAACGGCGGCAAACCTTCATTCGCATCCGGATTGACCAGGCGATCGATCCGGCGCTCGCTGATACTCATCAGGTCCGTAAGGGCAATCGCCGCATAATCGAATACCAGTGCGAGCGGCGCGCCATGGAAATTTCCTCCGCTCAGAACCTCGCCCGAATCGGGAAAAACCAGCGGATTGTCCGTTGCCGAACCGCTCTCGATTTCCACCACTTCCCGGGCGTGCTGCAGGGCCGTCCGAACCGCGCCATGGACCTGCGGTATGCAACGCAAGCTGTAGGCATCCTGAACGCGCGGATCATTTGTCAAATGCGAGCGCCGGATTTCACTGCCTTCCAGCAACTCCCGGAGATGCGCCGCCGCGGCAGCCTGTCCGGGGTGCGGCCGCGCATTCTGGATTCGCTGATCAAACGCTACGGGAGTGCCGCGCAGCGCCTCCAGGCTCATCGCCCCGGCTAAGTCGGCGAGTTTTGCGATCCTCTCCGCCTGCCAGATGGCAAGCGCTCCTGCTCCGGCCATTGCTTGCGTGCCGTTGAGAAGCGCTAATCCTTCCTTCGCTTCCAAACGTAGCGGCGCGATACTCGCCCTACGTAACGCTTCTTCGGAAGGCACCCGCCGGCCCTCATATTGGCACTCGCCTTCCCCGATCAAAGCCAAAGCGAGATGTGCCAGTGGAGCAAGGTCTCCGCTCGCCCCTACCGAACCCTTCGATGGAATGATCGGATGGACCCAGCGGTTGAGCATCTCCAGAAGAGTCTCAACCAGCTCCACTCTGCAGCCGCTGTTCCCGCGCGCCAACACATTCGTGCGCAGCAGCATCATGGCTCGGGTCTCCGGTTCAGACAGCGGGCTTCCTATCCCGCACGCATGGCTGCGGACCAGGTTGAGCTGCAATAACTGCAACTCGTCCGGCGGAATGTGAACGTCGGAAAGCTTTCCGAATCCCGTATTGACCCCATACACTACGTCCTTCCGCCGCACGACATTTTCAATCACCTCGCGAGAAGCCCGCATTTGAACGCGTGCCTTTTCAGCAAGCGAAGGCTCCGCTTGCCCCAGGGCCACCGAAGCAATTTGTTCTAGTGTGAGTGCCTGGCCTGAAAGTTGGAGCTTCTTCAAATGCGCACTCCTCGTGCCAAGGCACACGGGCAGGCTGGGTTTCCAGAATTCACCAAAGCTATCTTCCCACTCGGTTCCTACAAGGTCATCGTGACGGTACAACCGCCAGCGTGCTGAATTAGCGCGGTCAACTCACATACTAACGACAACAAACACAGAATTCGCTTGACAATCGCTCCTTTCAGCTCTATGATTCCAAACCAGAAAAGCGAAAAACGCTTGTCACCTTGGGGGGAAGTGCCGGTTGAGTGTCTGCAAATCGAATCTCGTGACACCTTCCGGTTTGTAAGTTAGGCATCTTACAGAAGGGGGCCCGCATGCGCCTGAGATCTCTGCTTGTCCTAACCCTGTCTCTGATTATCAGTTCCTGGACCGGGACGGCATTTGCTCAAGTACTTTACGGTTCGATCGTTGGGGAGGTTACCGATCCCAGTGGAGCCGTCGTTCCTAACGCCACGATCACGATCACCGATCAGGCGACAGGCCAGAGCCGGAGCGACGTCTCCGACTCAGGAGGCCGGTTCGCTTTTAGCGATGTTCCGACGGGTAATTACACGATTAAGTTTGTCGCAAAGGGCTTCCGTCCCGTCGAGAAGCAGGGCATTCCGATCACGGTAAATACGGTGTACCGGGCAGATACGAGTCTCCAAGTTGGAAATGTATCCGAACAAGTTACAGTCGAAGCCACCGCAGCTCAAATACAAGCCGATAAGGCGGACGTTCACACCGAATTGACGTCTCAGGCGATTCAAAACCTGCCCATGTCTAACTACCGGAACTACCAGAGCCTGATCGACCTGGTTCCCGGGTCCACTCCGGCAGTATTTCAGAACGCCAACACCGACACCCCCGCCCGGGCACTGAGCACGAACATCAATGGCACAAACCGCAACAATAACAGCACCCGCCTCGACGGTGCGGTGAATGTTTTTGTGTGGCTGCCTCACCACACCGTCTACGTTCCGCCTGCTGAGACGATCGAGACCGTGAATATATCCACTGACAACTTCGATGCGGATCAAGGAATGGCGGGGGGCGCGGCCATCACGGTGGTCACGAAAGCGGGCACAAACAGCTTGCATGGTTCCGCGTTCGGATATCTGGAGAACAGCTACTTCGGCGCGAAGAATTACTTCTTTACCGATCCCAAGAAGCCCAAGAGCATTCGAACCATTCCTGGTTTTACACTCGGCGGACCTTTTATCAAAAACAAGTGGTTCTTCTTTGGGGGATATGAAGGGCTGTTCGAGCGAGTGAATCGTAATGCTTTGTTCACCGTGCCGACGGCTGACCAAAGAGCGGGCAATTTCAGCGCAACGGGTACAGTGATTTATGATCCAAGCACCGGCAATCCCGACGGCACTGCCCGCACACCGTTTCTAAACGATCAAATTCCAATGGGTGCGATCAGTCCGATCGCCCTGAAGGTGCAGGATCTGATCCCACTTCCCAATCGGCCTGGCTTTACGAACAACTACTTCAACTCTGCAAGCCAGAAGATGAACCGAAAGAACGTCGATTTCAAGACCGACATCAATCTTTCGGACAAGTTCCGTTTATTCGCACGCTACGGCTACATGCAGGCGGATGTAACGGGAGTGTTTGGGCTCGGGGCGGCAGGTGGACCGTGCCTGTGCGATGGAGGTGCAGCGACAGGCGATACTTCGGTGAACATTGCGACGGTCGGCTATACTTACACGCTTGGTCCTAACCGCATTTACGATGCGACCTACGGCTTTACGCGACTGGGGCACATCAGCACTGGAGCAGATTTCGGGAAGAACTGGGGCTCTGACGTGTTCGGAATCCCAGGTACGAACGGCCCTGACCCACGAGAAAGCGGGCTCCCGTTCTTTGCGATAAGCGGCTATACCAATATAGGAAACGACCAGAGTTGGATTCCCGCCTATCGTAATGACCAGAGCTTCGCTACGAGCCAGAATTTTGGAATTATTCACGGCTCGCACGAATTCCGGATGGGCTTCGACGGCATCCGGCATCATCTAAACCACTGGCAACCGGAGCTCGGCGCTGGTCCCCGTGGAGAGCTCGATTTCGGCCAGGGTCTTACGGCCTTAAACAGCCCGAATTACACGACAACGCAATTCAATGCGTATGCAGCATTTCTTCTGGGCCTCACTTCAAGCGTCGGCAGGAGCATTCAGTGGAACAAGATGACCACCTACGAATGGCAGTTTGGCTGGTATTTCAGAGATCGCTGGCAGGTTACGCCGAAACTGACCGCTACGCTCGGCTTGCGGTACGAGTTGTATCCGCTCATGACCCGGGCAGGCGGAGTGCACGGCGGCGGCATAGAAGGATACGACCCGAGCACGAACATCGTCCTCCTCGGAGGCGCAGGCGGGCTACCAAAAGATCTGGGAATCACCGTAAGCCACAAAATGTTCAGCCCCCGCCTTGGGCTTGCCTATCGTTTGAACGAGACCACAGTGATTCGCACCGGCTACGGCATCACTCGGGATCCGATGCCTTTGTCCCGTCCATTGCGGGGGTTCTATCCACTAACAGTAGGCGACACCTTCACCCAGGCCAACACCTGGGTCCCTTATGACACGTTGGCGCAGGGGATTCCTCCCGTCGTAGGTCCGGACGAAAGCACCGGCAGAGTTCCGCTTCCCCCCTCGGCCACGATGCGGTTCATCACCGACGGACACTTAAGGCGGGGTTACATCCAATCCTGGAACTTCATAATTGAGAAGGAGCTTCCATGGAAATTGGTAACGTCCGCCGGCTACGTCGGTACGGCAACGGTAGATTCTTTTGCCGATTGGAACGGTAACGCTGCGGCCCCCGGTACGGGACAAGCGGGACAGCCATTCTTTCAGAAATTTGGACGCACAGCGGATACTCTGTTTTGGAACGGCTTTGTGGGCGCGAACTACCATTCACTTCAGGTTTCAGTGAACCGGCGAGTGGGAAGTGGCCTCACCCTAGAGGGGGCTTATACCTGGTCTCACGCTATCAACTATACAGACGATGACGGCTGGACGGGGTTGACCTGGAACTATGCCCCAATCCTGAGCCGGAACCGCGCCACCGCGGGTTACGACCGCACTCACAATTTCCATCTTGGTTACGTCTACGAATTCCCTGCCGGAAAAGGCAAAAAGTATCTGAATACGGGCGTTGCGGCAGCTATCTTTGGAGGGTGGCAGGCAAACGGGATTATCGCTATCTACTCGGGTGCCCCGTTCACCGTTACTGCGGACGGCACGGCACTCAACGCACCAGGCAATACCCAAACTGCAGACCAAGTGGGTCCTGTACAAAAGATTGGAAGCCTGCAAGAGTATTACAACATTTCAGCTTTTGCGGCCGTTAATACGCCTCGTTTCGGCTCCACTGGCCGAAACATTCTGCGGGGACCTGGGGTAATCAACAACGATTTAAGCCTCTTCCGCGATTTCCCGATAACAGAGAGGATCAAAATGACCTTCAAGGCGGAAGCGTTCAACGTCACGAACACGCCTCATTTCGGGTTCCCTGACGCTAATGTAAATGATTCTGCGTTCATGACGATCACCAGTTCAGCGAATACGTTAGCAGATCAAAGGAGTATCCGCTTCGGCTTACGATTCGGGTGGTGAGCCCCACTTACTTCTGACCGTTTAATTGGCTTCGGACTGCAGCGAGCGCCGCCTGCGCAGGCTGCAAGCCCGGATCGATACGCAGTGCGGCCTCGAGCTCGGCTTGCGCCTCCTTCAAGCGCCCCACTTTCGCCAACTCGATCCCTAGATTGTTGCGCAGTTCCGCATCTGCCGGGCGGTACTGAAGCGCCTCGCGATAACGGTCCACCGCCGCATCGTGCTGGCCCGAATCGGCAAGCTCATCGCCCGACGCGAATAACGCTTCGCCTAAATGCTCGCGCGCTTTCAAATCATCCGAACGCTCCGCGAGCACCTGTTTGAAATCCGCCACCGCAGCCTGCCATTCTCTGGCCGCAGCCTCCGCACTGGCGAGGTCGTAGCGCGCGTCCGTAAACTTCGGATCCAGCTCCAGCGCCCGTTTAAACTGTGCCTTTGCCTCGGTCATCCGCGAAGCTGACGCAAGCGCCACTCCAAGCTCCGCCGCGGCCACCGCATTGCCAGGCTGCGCTTTCCATGCTGCTTTAAAGTAGGGCACCGAATCCGCAGCGTGCCCCTGGTTGAGGAGCAGGTCGCCGACATTGAAGTTACCAGCAAAACTATCCGGGTACTTTTCGAGAAGCCGGTACATCATGGCCTGCTGCAGCACCGCGCGTTTATCGCCATCTCCGGCCGGCAAGACTTGCAGCCATAAGTTCGCCATCTCATCATCAGCCTGATTGCCGCCCTTCACGCGCTGTGGTGGATGGTGCGGATTCCGCACATTCCCGTCCGAGTTGTCGTAATGGAAGCGCATCGAAATCACAGTTCCGCGCGGCAGAAACAGCGGCTGCTTCAGGTGAAAAACACCTTGCCAGCTAAAGTCCCAATCTGGAATACGGATGAGCCATTTGCGCGATCCATCCGGCAGCGTTGCGTACCCCTCCAGCAGCTTGCCTAAATAATGCGCGTGCGGATAGACCGCAAGCACGTGAACATCAAGCGGCGTCCGGAATTCATCAGTCACCACATAATCGCTGTCTCCTGCCGGAATGTCGATCGCTCCATCATGCTCCAGCTCAATTAGCAGCGGAAACTTGGTTCGCGGTCTATCCGTAAAATACAGCCCAATCGCGGCACTCACCTTCTCCGCCCGGCCCGAAGGGCGCAGGTGCACGTTCAAAATCAAATCCATCCCCGGACTCAACTGCCAAGCCATACCCTGGGGCGAAACCGTGGGTACGCTACCCGGCTTCCACGCAAGAAACATGCCGTCAGGATCGAACGAGTTTTCCGCAATGTTGAGATCCATCCCCGCAAACCCGGTCGCATTCCCCGCCTGCCGCCGCGCAGAACGCGCCCGGTCGAGAATGATGCTCGCATGGTGAATCACTCTTGGGTTGCTCGGGCGAATGTCGACCGCCTTTACCCATCGGGCTTTCGTAATGTCCACCGGAAGGATAAAATTCCAAAACACCTCCGGTCCATCCGCCTTCAATTCATAGGGCTGAGCCACCTGAAGCACCAGATCTGGTGTCCCCAGTGGCCATTCAGAAGCAAACTTCGGCGCTGGTGGAGCGTCCGCCCGCGATCCCTCAGGCGACCCAGCCTTCACCCATTCCTGAATCAAGTTGATCTCTCTATCGCTGAGGCGGCGCTCCTCTATGAAATCGCCATATCCAGGCTCCGGCAAGAACGGCGGCATATAGCGCCGCTTCGTCACATCCGCAATCTGTGCTGCATGCCGTTTCACATCCTCATAACTCAGCAGTGAGAATGGACCCGATTCGCCCGGCCTGTGGCACGATGCGCAATTTCGGTAGATGATCGGCGCGATATCTCTTGAGAACGTGATTCCCAGCGCAAATGCTGGCAAACTTGCGCCTAGCATTGAAGCAAGGGCAAGCACGCTGCCCCATCGGAACATCATCAAATATCCTAAAACGGTGCCTATTTACGATAATCGATCTGTGTCGAGGGTTGCGCACCGGCTATCTCTCATTCCGGGCCTTTTATTACTGATCGCGACACACACTCTCTCGCAATCCCCGGCTCTGATCGAAAAATCCAAGCGCGGCAAACAGCTCATGGCCGAGCAGAAGTTTGAAGAAGCAGCTTCGATCTATCGCGAGCTCGTCCAAGCCGTCCCGAACAACCCCGGGCTCCTGCTGAACCTTGGGATGGCGCTGCACCTGGCCGGACACTCTCGTCAGGCCATCGCGCCTCTTGAGAACGCTCTCAAACTCGACCCCGATATCACTCCGGCCTGGCTTTTTCTGGGCGCGTCTTATTTGAGCGCTGACGATCCGGACCGCTCCCTCGCGCCGCTCGAAAAATACGTCCGCCTGCAGCCCGATGACCCGGGCGGCTACCAAACGTACGCTGATGCGCTGCTCGCAACCAACAAGTTTCGTGAGGCTATCAGCGAGTACAAAAAACAGGGCGAGATCGAACCCAATAATCCCCACGTCTGGTATGGCTTAAACCGAAGTTATGCAGCTCTCGCCAGCGCGGCGTTCCGCAGTATCGAAAAAGACGCGCCACAGTCGGCTTGGTGGTTTGCGCTCGTGGCCGACGAGCGTCTCAGACGCACCCAGCTCCACAGCGCATTTTTCTTCTATCGAAAAGCGGAAGCGGCTCAACCGGACCTGCCCGGCCTGCATGCATCGCTCGCCGAAGTTTACGAGAAGACTGGTCACCCGGATTGGGCAGAAAGCGAGCGTCGCATGGACGCAACTGTTCGCTGCCAGCCCTCGCAAGACGCTTGCGATTTCTTGGCCGGACGCTACGAAGACATAGTTCAGCGCAGCGGCACGTCGCCCGAGTCCTCTTACTGGCAGAGCCGCGCTTTCGCTCGCCTCGCGCAAAACGCATTTGAGCGTCTGGAACAGCTACCCGACAATCCTGAGATTCACGAGTTGCGCGCTGAGCAGTTGCGTGTCCGAAGGCAGAATCGCGAATCATCTGAGGAATGGCAGAAGGCGCTTGCCTATGCTCCAAATGACGAGCGCTTACGTGAGGAGCTGCTCTCTTCGCTCTACCGAGCCAATGATCCTTCGGCACTGAAGTTAGCTGAAGAACTCCTGCGTGAGAACCCGTCCTCCCCGGAACTGAACCTTATCAAGGGCGATCTTCTTCTCAGCTCTCAAGAAGCGGAAAAAGCGATCCCTTATCTCGAGACCGCCCTGAAGTTCAACCCGAACCTGGCCGCCGCGCAGCATGCACTGGGCCGGGCTTACATGCAAGTGGGACGGCAAGCCGCAGCCATTCCGCATCTGCAAGCCGCGCTCTCGATCGATGAAGACGGCAGTCTGCGCTATCAACTCGCTCGCGCCTATCAAGCCACGGGCCAGACCGAGCTCGCAAAGAAAACTCTGGAAGACTCAGCACAACGTCAAAAAGCCGACCGCGAAGAAAAGAGCAAGCTCGAAGAAGAAATGAAGATCACCCCGCCGTAAGGGCCCTGAATCCTTAACCCAGCACCCGCTTCCCCGTCCCCTGCCGGAGCGTCACGATGCGATCCGCTTTGATTCCTTCAAATCTTTCTCTCGCGTGATCCGCCCATTCCACAACGACGGCATCGATGTCAGCCTGATCGCCGAGTCCAAAATGCACGCGCACATCATTCGCGCTTAGATAACTCGAATCCGCGCGTACTTCCCGCCAGGACGTCTGCTTGCCATTCCGGATCACAGCCGCCCGCGCCCCGATCGCAAACCGGTTTACTTTGGGCGACTCCAGCTTTACCGAAAGCCAATGCGCTTTCTTGCCCAGTTGGTTGCGAAGCAACCGAACGGGTCCATTATTGTTCGTAACAACGATGTCTATCGCGCCATCATTGTCGATGTCCCCGAACGCAGCCCCGCGGCTGACTTCTGCAATCTGAAATGCGGTGCCTGCAAACTGAGACGTCTCCCGGAAGCGCTTGCCTCCCTCGTTATGAAATAGCTGTTTGCGTTGTGCATAAGGCGAAGCGCCGGGTCGCCCTTCCGCGAGAAGCGTCACCGCGCCATTTGCGATAAACAGGTCGAGCCAGCCGTCGTTGTCGTAATCGAACCATTGCGTGCCGAAACCTGTATACCCGAACGTGGCTTGCAGTAACCCAAACTGCGCGGTCGCATCTTCGAACTCACCCTTGGAATCGCCGCGAAAAACAGTAACCCCCTCTCTCGTCAGATTTGTAACCAGCAATACCCGGCCGCCATTGTTTTCGACATCGCCGGTAGTGACGCCCATCCCTGCCTTCGGCCTCCCGTCCATGCTGTACGCAACACCGGCTTCGAGCGCCGCCTCGCGGAACGTGCCATCACCTTGGTTCAGCCATAACAGATTCGCCGCCGTGTCATTCGCCACGTAAATATCCTGTCGGCCGTCGCCGTTGAAGTCCGCACAGACTACTCCAAGAGCAGGTCCATAAGACCGGTTGATTCCCGAAGACTCGCTCACATCCTCGAAGCTCCCGTTCCTTAAATTCCGGAACAGCCGCGACGGCACAGCATGGTAGGCCTTCGGCGTGCAATAATCCGGTTCTCCCGCCGCCGACACGCAACTGCGACTCCCCTCCACCGTGAAGTCGACATAGTTGCAGACGAACAAATCCAGCCAGCCATCACCATCGAAATCGACCCACGCCGCGCTCGTCGACCAATGTGAATCCTCGACACCAGCCTGCTGGGTGACGTCGGTAAACGTGCCATTTCCGTTGTTGTGATACAGGATGTTCCGCCCGAAGTTCGTCACGTACAGGTCCAGATACCCGTCGTTATCGTAATCGCCCACCGCAACTCCCATCCCATAACCCACGTGCCCTACTCCGGCTTGCTCCGTTACATCCACAAACCGCAATCGTCCGGTCTCAGAGAGCAGGTTCTTAAACAGGCGGTTCCCCGGCTTCCATCCCTTTGGCGCCTCACCCGCCATCCTCCCCTTTGGATCGAGCGCCGTCCCTTGCACTAGATACACGTCCAGGTCACCGTCGTTGTCGTAGTCAAAAAGCGCGACACCGGGCCCCATGATTTCGGGCATGTAATGGTTGCCCGAGGCGCTGTTGAAGTGATCGAATCTCAGCCCGGTTTCAGCGGCTACGTCGCGAAATAAATCTGCTTCGCCAATCCCGCCCCGCTGCACAGATGCGGCACTCGACAGACCTCCCGCCGCTATCACGCGAAGCAAATCACGCCGCGAGAACCCGCTCACTTCTCCCCGTCGAGTAACTTTAGCTCTTGATCGATGCTCGCGAGCAATTGCGACTGGCCTCGCGCCGCCGCAAGATCGTGCGCCTCGCGATAATAGCGCAATGCCTGTTCGCGATTGCCGGAGCGCGCATACGCTGCCGCCAGCGCATAGGTATAAACAGGCGTATTCTCGTCTTCCGGTTGAAGCGCCCGCTGGAGTTGTTGGATCGCTTCGTCGTACTTCTCTTGATTCACCAAAATCCGGGCTAGATGAAATCGCGCGAGTGGATAGTCCGGCCGGTCCGCGATTGCCGCCCGAAACTCGGCGGTTGCTTCCTCTATCCGGTGCTCGATTTCATAAATCGCGCCAAGATTGTTGTGAGCTTCGGCATAATTCGGATTTATCGACAGAGCTCGACGGAACGCCTGTTCTGCTTCCTCGTATTTCTGCTCTCTGAACAGAAGAACGCCATAGTCATACCAGGCATCGGGCCGGTTCGGGGCAAGCTTAATTGCCGTCTCGAAGTGCTGCTTGGCTGCCGCCGCATCGCCGGCCTGTCCGTATAGCGATATCAAGTTAATATGCGCCTGCACATTGTTCGGATCTGATTCGAGCGCGGCCTGATGCTCCCGAATCGCGTCCTCCAGTTTGCCCGCACTCTCTAATTCGGCGCCACGCTCGAGATGCGTTGTCGCGCTCTGGTTCAGTTGCTCCACACGCCCGGCAAGAGCATCTGCAAGCGGCGGCTCGATCGACGAGCTCTTCGAATACAACGCGAAATGCTCCCGGGCCTCCGACGGCTTACCAAGCTTGTGCAGTTCTCCAGCTAAAGCAAACTGCCCCGCCCCATATTGGGGAAAAAGATTGCAAGCCTGAGTGAACGAGGCTGCCGCTGCGTGATGATCACCCTTCGCCGCTTGCACCCGGCCAAGCCCGTACCACGCCTGCGGACAATTGCGATGCTCGTTTACAATCTGCTCGTAAACCCGTTGCGCTGCCGGCCAGTCCGCGATCGCGATCAGGCATTCACCGAGATGCAATTGCCCTGGGAGATCATCAGACCGTAACGCAAGCGCCGTTCGAAAATCCTTCGCCGCAATATCAAAATGGCCCTGCTCGAACTCCGCCTCCGCGAGCAGAGCAGCCCAATCAAAACTTTTTGGATCTAAAACATGTGCCCGCGTATACGCCTTCACCGCCGCATCATATTGATGGTAGGCGTGCAGAACCATCCCTAGCCTCCCCACCGCGCCCGCATCCTGCGGGTGAGCCTTGGCTTCTGATTCCGCTTGCTCGATCTCCGCTCTGATGCCGGCAGAAAACTTCGCCGTATCGACCCGCGGAACTTCTGGCAAATCAATTCCGGGCGAGATCAGCGCACATACTAAAAGCACCCAGATCGTTCGCATTTAGCAATTTCAACTTAGCACTAGAACACAATAGCCAAGAGGAGCAGAATCAATGCACCGCCGCGATTTTCTTCAAACCCTGGCTGCAGTTGCAGCCGTACCCTCCGGATCTGGGCGGCTCCCCATCTCAACCGCCGTCGAATACAGCATGCTGCCGGAAACTGGCAGCATTGCGGAGCGCTTCCAAATCGGACGCGATGCCGGCTTTGAACGCATCGAATGCCCCACCACTCCCGATCAGCGCCAGGCGGAAAGCATGAAAAACGCCGCCGAAAAGACCGGGCTCAAGATTCACGGCGTCATGAATATGGACCATTGGAGATACCCCTTATCGTCGCCGGATCCCGCTGTGGTTCGAAAGAGCCTCGAAGGTATCAAAACCTCGCTGCACAACGCGCATCTGTGGGGCGCTGATACGGTCTTGATCGTCCCTGCCGTCGTAGACGCCAATACATCCTACAGCGCCGCCTATCAGAGATCTCAGGCGAACATCCGAACACTAATCCCTCTCGCGGAAGAATTGAACGTCATCTTAGCCGTCGAAGAGGTCTGGAACAAATTTCTTCTGAGTCCCATTGAATTCGCCCGCTACATCGACGAGTTCCACAGTCTCTGGGTCCGGGCTTACTTCGATGTGGGCAATGTTGTCCTTTATGGCTATCCTCAGGACTGGATTCGCACTCTCGGCACGCGGATAGTCAAGCTGCACATAAAAGATTTCTCCTTCCGCGAGGATCCGGCCACCAAGAAGCACGTAGCTGATTGGGTTGCTCTAGGCGAGGGCGATATTGATTGGAAGGCGATCTATAACGCGCTGGCGCAGATCGGTTTTCGAGGTACGGCAACCGTCGAGCTTCCGGAAGGAAATGCGTCCTACTTGAAAGAGGTTTGCAGAAGGCTCAACCTCATTCTTAGCGATGCGCCCGTGCAGTAGGGGAAAATCGCCTCCGTTGCCTCGAACCACTACTAAGCGATTAGGTTTGAAACAGAGCCCCGGAACGGCGATGTACAGCGCCAAAATCTCCGCAGAACGACGGGCCGATGGTAAAACTACTGTTTCACTCGTCTGTCTAAGACCTAAAGAGAGCACGCCTTGAATTTTTCGGCCGATCGGGCACATAGCGGATTGCATCCAAAACTATTGTGCTCAAATTGAGGGGGATTTTGGAAATGGATCACGATCTAAGCCGTATGCTGATGGCGATTTGTAATCTTCAGGGAATCTGGGACAGAGCAATGAGGGTTCCTGAGCCCTCACGCATCTTGCTGGCTGAGCAAGAGTCCGGCCATTGGAAGCTTGACGCACGAGGCTATCCGGTTCCCACTAAGGAGCTGCTCGACGAATGTGAACGGCTGCGCGACCAGGAACAGCGCCGGCAACATGGAATCACAGCCGGCGGCGGCGAACAGTAAGTGCGGCGTTCGCGCCTTTTTCATTCGCTCTACTGGAAGCACAATCTTGACAGGAACTCCGAAGAAGGCAGAGCGGATGCTGGCGGACCTTGAGGCAATTCACACCGCTTGCAATTCAGGTCTCAAAAGAGCGATGCAAACGCTAGTTCATCAGTATTGCGGCAGCAAATAGAGAATGATCGCTCGGCTGCGGTCCTGGATTTTTAGGCTAACCGAGCAATCGCGCCGAAATTTCCAGCGCCTGAACCCATCACCCGCAAGGCGCTACGCTCGTACCAGGATGGCTCACTATATCGTTCGTGCAAAACCGAAACCGGAGCGGATAGCAGAATTGCACACTCGGCTATGCGAAAACGCATTCGTCAACCTCCGCCCGTTCGGCAAGGCTCTGACGTATTCACTCACCGAAGCTCGCACACAGCCAGACGGGACTGCTACATGGGAGGAGGAAGACTACTGCTCGCCTCCGTTAGCACAAGAGCGTGCTGCCGTGCTTGACAGGTATTTCGATGAGATCACCGTCGAGCAGGTAAACGCTGGTGAGGGCTGGAAACAGATCGAAGCGCTGCCGAAACTGAACGCGAACGGCTAATATCTTGCGGATGCGGCATCTTGCAAGACCCGATCTAGCGAATGAATGCACTTGATCCGCAACGCGCTCCATCGGTTTGGATAGTTCCCGATGCGATATCCCCAGGGCGAGTGGGAGCTGCAAGAGCGAGTCGGGCTTCTGATGTTTGGCTGACAACCAAAGGCGGCGTCCGCCTTTCATGCCCGGTTACTGCACGCGACTTGGCCAGCCTCTCCTCACCTACAAATGCACCCGCCCGTCCCCATCGGCCCGCGTAATGTGGATCCGTTCGAATCCGGGATCCACTGTCCTGATCGCTTCGGTCAATTTCGGCGACGTCGCCAACACATAGTTAGATGGTCCATTTCCAAAACCGCAAGCGCCCAAAGCGCCGATCCATTTTGAATGGGTGTGATTCGAGATCGCGAGGTCGGCCCCCGCTTCCTTCATCGACCGAATCGCGCTTCGAATCGCCGCCAGCTCCCACCCCGGTTCCGCAATCGCATCCACTAGCGTCCCCACCCGCATATCGCCGAAGTATTTGTTGCCGCGCATCTGCGTCACCTGCATCGCTGCCCAGCCGCGCGTCGTTCCGCTCTCGTCCCGCAGAGCCCGGGCCGCCATGCCCGGCCACCCCAGGTCATGGAAGAACCTCAATGTTCCCGAGTCCCGCGCTGCCGCGAGCGAGCATTCTCCTCGATATCTATTCCAAACCCCGTCCGCCCAGTCGCCCCAAGCCGAAACCTGCTCCGGTCGCGACCGTTCGCGCCCGCTGCCTCGCTTCAACCCACGGCTCGCCTGTAGCGCCTTTATCGCCACATAGCCCAGACCCGTCCATGCCGCGGTGTTGGCCCCAACCGATCGCGCCCGGCCCGTGTGCAGCGGTCCAATCTCGCGCAAAAACCGCGCCGGCCGCAGAACATAAAACTGGAACGGAACCAGAATCACCCGCCACTTCATCGCCGCCGTCAGTTTCGCAAACGGCGCATCCACGCCGCCCATTCCCACCGCAAACAGCAGCGGCCGTTTCTCCAACAGCAGCCTCATCATCTGCCCTGCGATGTGTCCATACTTGCGGTCGATTAGCCCCTCCGAGATCGGCATCTGGATATTCGCCACCCACCGCCGCTCTCCTGCCAATTCGAACTGCTGCTCCTGTAATTGAAAGCCGCCCCGCGCCTCGTCCTTTTCAAGCACCACGAACTGCCGCTTTGTAAACGGAACATCAGGAAAATCGTCGAGCGTTCCCCGGCCTTCTCCACTTCGTTCCGGCATCAGAAAGTCCGTTCGCACACCGCGTTCCCGCAGTCTCGCATTCAGGCGCTTGACGCTCGAAATGTGTTCCGGCGAATAGAGTTCGATGCGCGGACACATCGGCTATTCGGAGCCGTGCCGCAGGTTGTGCAGCAGCCAGCGCCGCTCGATCGCCCTCCTGTAGCTGCTCGGCTGGTTCACAGATTTTTATGGTAAAGCATCGGGCATTTGGCTTCAAATCGTTCCCAGCGCGCTGCCCAGCCACACTGCAAATTTGCCCAGGGGACCGAACTGGTCCTGGTAAGCCACGTGAAAGCGAAATCGCCCAGCTATACTCGTATGGATTTAGGTTCCACCGCTCGCAAGGGCGTGGGAGTTCAAGTCTCCCCATCCGCACCAATTACTTAGGAATCAGGCTCGGCGTCATAAAACCAAGCGTTACGCTCCAACAAGAAAGCCTATCAGCTTCGGCCATCCATGTTGCCGGTGGTAAGTGTCATCGCGAAGCCATGCTCTGGTCATGAATTCGGTTACAAGGAGCCAGCCGAACACAATGCCGCCCACTAGAAATGCAGGTAGTGGTTCAGTTTGAAACTCAGTTTTGCTTGTACGCTCGCTCCAGGAGCCTCTCGGCCTTCTCCAAGGTTGCGCGATTCTGAACCCTGATCTCCAAGTCTCCTGTGCCGGCGTGCCCTAAGTGAGTAACGTTTCGAGTGAAGCCGGACTCCTCCTCAACAGAAGACGGATCTAGTTTTGCCCAAATCAAGAGATCATGTTTTCGCACCTGAACACAGGCAAAATTCTTCAGCCTTCTAAAAGCGATGTACTTCTCCAATTCCTTCATCTGAACGTCATCACCAAGGGCTAGCAAAAACGCCTTAAGGTTTTCCCACAGGTCCTGAAGATCCCCAGATGCTTTCGCTTGATGTCTTTCTTTGACGGCCTCGGTTTGGCCGTGCTTCTTGGTCGATTCGGCGCTGCTGGCATTCACGAGTTCCAGCAATAAAAGATCGGCACCGTACCGTCGATAGCGCAGCAGTTCGATGTTTCGCTCAATTTGTTGCACTGCATATTCGTCGTACTTTGTGAAGTCACCGGCTATGCAGAGAAGCCTAGGGGCAGACCATTCAATGTGAATCGCCTCCGAGTTGAACTTTCTCATTACCTGCAACTCGAAATCGCCCTTGTGATCCATCAGCCAATCAAGATAAAAGAGACCTTGATTGATTACGTTCTCATTTATTGATCGCTTGTACTCGATGATTACTGGGCAATTATTGTCATCCAAGCCGAGCGTGTCAATTCGCCCGCCGTGCTTCTTTCCGGTAGGATATTCGGTAGCGACAAGGCGGACGCCAAGAAACGCGTCGAGATGCTGTTCCAAAAGAGTCTGCAGGGATTTCTCGATTGCAGAGGATTCAGCGGAAAGCTCCTTAACGGAGTCTGCCTGAAGCTGAAATAGTTTTATGTCAGCCAAGATTCTGGCATATAATCCTATCGCGCCTTTCCTTCCCGAGCAAGCATGGACTTGAAGTACTAAGAGTACTATTGACTCGCGTGGGATACTGTAATTGAAGCATGCCTTCCCGAGCAAGCAGAAAGCGCCCCAAAGACCCAAACCTCCTGGCTCGGTCTGTAGTCGAAGATTTGATTGGCGAACACCTAGACGGTACACCGTTGGAAGATAAACCCACACAACCAAAGAAGAACCCTGCTGCCGTCGCACTATCGAAATTGGGGGCGTCAAAGGGTGGGTTGGCACGGGCCGCCGCATTATCAGAACGCAAACGCAAGATGATCGCCAGAAAGGCAGCCGAAGCGCGATGGAGGGGAGAAAACTAAATGTTATATGCCTCAGCTCATTGCGGCTACCGCTAACGAATTCGTAGAGCAGGAACTACATCAGCGGCTACGGGCAATTGAAGGAGCGTTTTCAGCCAACGCAATAAGCCTCACGGGGCCATTGGTAGACGGTGTAGATGATATTCTCAGAACCGCCGTGGAAAACAGGCACCGACAAAAGCCTGCATCCGGAAGTCTAGTGTTTATTCTCACCACCGAAGGTGGCTACATAGAGACCGTGGATCGCATGGTTTCTACTCTGCGCAAATACTATCAGCTCGTGGACTTCATCGTTCCTAACCACGCATATTCCGCCGGAACTGTTTTTGCGATGTCGGGAGATGCGATCTATATGGATTATTATTCCAGGCTTGGACCCATTGACCCCCAACTGGAGACGCAAAGGGGTCGAATGGTTTCCGCGCTTGGGCACGTTGAAAAGTACAACGCGCTGATTGACAAGGCTCAAAAAGGAACGATCACTACCGCCGAGGTGCAACTCTTGATCGAGGGGTTTGATCAAGCGGAGCTCTACGCGTACGAGCAAGCTAGGGACCTGTCCATCTCCCTGTTGGAGCAATGGCTCGTTAAATACAAATTCAAGAATTGGACTGAGACAGAAACGAACAAGCACTCCGTTACAGACCAGATGAAGCGAGACAGGGCGTCCGACATCGGAGGGCGGCTTAACGATACGAAGAGATGGCACTCGCACGGGTATGGCATATCGATGGAAGTGTTAAGAAGAGAGTTGAACCTGCGCATTGACGACTTTGAGGAAGATCCAAACCGCTGCGATAAAATCAGACGCTATTATGATCTCCTCTCGGACTATATGATCAAGCGAGGTGCTGCTGGTACAGTCCACACATTCGGAGACTACCGGTCTTTCATGTAAAGGAGACTCAATGCCACTAGATTTGAAAGAACTTCTCAAAAACAATCCGCAGATCAATATTGAGGAATTGAACAAGGGTCTCAAGATGGCAGAAGATCTTCGCTCTACTGGAATGCGGACGCGTCCGAATCGATCCATACGCCCATTGATTCGTCATCGGGTGAGAATTATGGATGACCTTGAAAGTGATCCACGTGTAACGCGCGTTCTCGCCCTGAATCGCTAAGGCGGCGGCCGCACCAAAAACAGATAGTTTGATATTGACATTTCTTGCCCGAGCAAGCATAATGTCAGTATGAACAGATTGGACGCTAACCGCCGCGCACAAGTGGTCCGCTGCCTCATTGAGGGTAGTTCGATCAATTCCACTGTTCGTATGACGGGCGTTTCAAAAAACACTGTTCTTAAGCTCTTGGTTGAAATCGGGTCCGCGTGTTCAGCGTTCCTTGATGAAAAAATGCGGAACCTGCCATGCCAGAGACTACAGGCTGATGAGGCATGGTCGTTTTGTTATTGCAAACAGAAGCAGGTGACTCCCAAGATGTCTGAAGAGCGCATCGCGGGTGACGTTTGGGTTTGGGCCGCAATCGACGCTGACACGAAGCTCATTCCTTGCTGGCTGCTCGGTAAACGTGATGCCGGTTGTGCCACTGAGTTTATCCAGGATCTTGCTAACCGTCTTGCTAATCGCGTGCAATTGACCACGGACGGTCTCAAGATCTACGTGAATGCGGTTATTGATGCATTCGCGGATGATATCGACTACGCCATGCTGCACAAGATTTACGGCGTGGAACCGGCCAACGAAGCTCGCTACAGTCCGGCAAAGTGCATTGGTTGCGAAACCCAAGAGGTTCTTGGCTCACCAGATCCGAAGCACATCAGCACCAGCTATATCGAGCGCCAGAACCTCACGATGAGAATGTCCATGCGGCGGTTCACACGCCTAACAAATGCGTTCTCAAAAAAGATCGCGAATCATTCTGCTGCGGTTGCGCTCTATATGATGTATTACAACTTCGGACGGAAGCATCTCACCCTCGGAACGACGCCAGCCGTGAAAGTTGGCTTGACCGATCACGTGTGGTCTGTTGAAGAGATTATCGGCTTGCTCGAAGCAGTCGAGCCGAAATCGACCCGAGCAGCAGTTTCAAACTGAACCACTACCGAAATGCACGACTTCGGCAGATGATCATTTTTGCCGGTCCGCAAAAAGCCGTCCTAAGCTCTTCCCTACACTCTCGGCAAAGCTAGAGGAAGCGCTGCGTGCAAATCGGCTACTAACAACATCGTCGGCCCACAGTACAACCCCTCCGTCTTTACTGACCAAGCGCATCCCGCCTTGAATACGACAGTGGACGTGCCCGTATTCACTTGTCGCCGTTTGAATGAGACCCGAGCCGGTGAGAATCGCATCCGCGTTCTCTTCGTCTTCGACTATGGATATGCCTTGAAGTTTCGCTAAGGCACTAATAAGCTTCGCGTGGAGCATGTCAGCCAGTGGCGTATTCTCCCCTTCCAGTGGAGCAACATAAATTGCCTTCACATCCTTCAGATGTTCGAGTGAAGCCGCTGCTGCTGAGGCGAAGCCTACAACGCTAGGCATCTCAGGTAACGCATTAACACCCCAGAGATTCTTATCGGCAAAATGCGTCCGATTTCTACCCTGCGTCGACTGTGCGAAAGCGAAATTTTGTATTTAGGTTCCAGCGCTCACAAGGGCGTGGGAGTTCAAGTCTCCCCATCCGCACGAAGCCTCAAATATAGCTAATTCAGGTAGTTACCGCCCAGCGGTTCTTTTGTGGGCTGGGTCCGTCACCGCTGCTCACGGGCACGGGCTTCCACCTGGCGCCTGTTTTTTTGCTGTGTTATGTTTGGCAGCGGCATGAAAACGGACGTGAATGCAGTATTCTCAATCTCTTCGTTGATGGAAGATTTAATACCCAGCGCCAATGTGACCGTCCCGAAATGGGAAAAGGGTGTCCTCCATTCCATCGTTGCGCTGTCAGTCGTGGGCGTGGCCAGTGGGATATTGTTCCGACTCAAGATACTGAGCTTGAACGGGCAACACGTACTGTACTATGCCGGCATCACAATGATCTGGCTCCTCATCGGCATCGCCGTCTCTTACGCACTGGTGAGCCTCGTTAAATTTTCCCGCCCTACGATCCTTTTCTTTCTGAAGCCCGCGATCGCAGTAGCGAGGCAGATCGATGCAGTGCTAGCACACGAGAACAGACTTTTAATGAGATTGCGGGCTGAACCGACTGAGGTTTTATTGGAGACGAGAACGCGCATCGAAGTTGAGATACAGCTGCGGCAGCGTCGAATCAGGAACTGGGAACTCGTGTCGGGGGGAGCTGCTGTTCTCGGGCTCGTCACTAAGCTTGGTCCGACGGGATTCATGAGTCCGCAGCTTTCCGAACCTTTGCTACTGGCTTTTTTAGCAGTTGCCTTTGGGTTTGGCTTGGGGTCGTTCTTAGTGAGCATGGCAATCGAATCGCTGTATAGGCTCTCTTACGTCTTAAAGAGAGCAAGTGAAAGGTATCGTTACCAGTAACCCGAAACGGATGTCTACGCAAACCTCGCTGCTTCCGCCAGTGGTGATCGCCCGTGAGATTCGCCAACTTACCGACCGGCGGTGCGACAGCACCGGCGCGATATTCAGCGGCGTGCCTTCCAGCGGCCTCCGCCACTGTGTCGCAAGCGCCGGCGGAACCCACGGGTTCCCGTGCTTGTCATTAATGGAGAGGCAGACACCATTGCTCCGATCTCGCAGGGCATGGTATTCGCCGCCGCCAACGAGCCGAAGGCATTCTGGCCGGTACACCGCGCCGGACATAACGATCTGCTCGACTGCGCCGAAACGGAATACGTCACCCAACTGCGGCGGCTCGATCAGTCGTCCGCAAAGACACTTAACCCTGTTTACCGATCTGAGCGAATCGTCAGAACCAAACGTCGGAGCTATAGAGCCGGAATTAAGTAAGATTTCCTAAGAGGTCCGAACGATGAGGTTTTTGGTTTCCGCTGCTCTCACGTTAGGCTTGACAGCATCTGCTTTTAGGTTTGCCGATAATTTTGGAGCACCTGAAATTCGTCTCCAGTCGCGGAGGCAAACCAGTAATGGCCCGGTGAAAACGCTTCAGGGCAATGTGCGAATTGAAACGCGCAATGTGATAGTTCAAGCCGATAAAGCAACGTTTAATACCAATACGCTTGACATACGGGCCACTGGTAGCGTCCATATCACGCTCAAGAAGTGATAGCTGTACTGCCAGCGCCGTCTAGAGTGCCTGCTACTTTGCGCTCGTATACGCGTAGTCTACGCGCGTCAGGCTTTGTAAAGATCGTATGTATAGCTACTACTGGCCATAACACGTTCCGCCAGGCCTTATCTTGGCTGGGGCGTATTCGCACCACGTCACAGCGCCCACGTTGAGGACGCCAGTCACTGCTCACGCATACCTCTCTTCGCCCATGCCCAGAATGCGTTACGTACATCCCGCGATGCCCGAGGAACGCCTTGCGATGTAATTTCGCCTCAGGAGAATCTATGTCAGCTCGATCCGCCCGCCGCGCCCTGGAGCGCCAGCAAAAGAAACTTGCCCGCAAAGCCCTCTCAGAACCGCGCACGTTAGTAAGCGGAGGCGGAAGCATCTCCCGCTACCAATCCGCCGCGCGCTCCACCGAGCCAAACCCCGAACTCCTCGACGAGTTCACTCCCGAATTCATCGCCGAGGCCAACGCCCTGCGCGAAAAGATCGAGCGCAAAGCCGGCCTCCTTTCCGGCTCTGAGCCGCGGCCAAACGAAGCCGCTCCCCATTCGGAGCCGCGACCGCGAGGGAGCGGAGATTTTTCCGCGACTCAACTCGATTGGGAAACGCGACCGGCAGCGAGCGGCCGTGTCTCTCCCGCCCAACTCGCTGCCAACCGCCAGAATTCACAGCTATCCTGCGGGCCAAGATCATCGGTGGGCAAGGAAACTGTCTCCGTTAATGCCTTCCGCCACGGCCTTACGGGGCGCTTCAAACTCATGCCCTATGAAAGCGAACACGAATATCAAGAGCTCCTCGACGGTCTCCGCGAGGAGCACCGTCCTTCCACTCCCACCGAGCGCTTACTCGTGGATCGGATGGCCCAGCACCATTGGCTCTCGCAGCGCGCTCTTTATCTCCAAGGATTCTGTTTCAATGAAGTCGGCGGCTGCGACAGCGACGCGCATCTCGCGCTCTATCTCCGCTACCAAACCACGCACGAGCGTGCGTTCCATAAGTGCTTGAGCGATCTCCTCAAGCTCAGAGCGGAAAAGCGCAAAGAGCAAATTGGGTTTGTTTCGCAGCAGCACGAAGCGGCGGATCAAGCGCGCCGCGAAGCTCGCGAAAAACGCCAGCAGGAACGCCATCAAAGGGCCGTTCTGCTCGATCAGGCCAAGGTCGATCGTCAGAATCTGCTGAACCGGCAGCTTCCCGGGGGCGAACAACTCGTTGACAAGAACATTGAAAAGATCGTCGCACACGAAAAGGCCGCCTAAGCCAGCGCACCATTTCTTCCCGGAATGCGATGATCACGCCGCCATTTGAAACAAAACGAACCGTCAATATGGCCACTCGCCAATTGTGTTACCGTGCGGAGCGTAGTCGCAAACCCATACTTCTCGGTTCGCATTTCGGGCGACTCCACAGCCGACGAGCCTGGTGCTGCGCCAAACAACTTGCGTATAGTGTCCGCAACGGGCGGTACAGCTATTTGTGGTGTGATTGTAATTGGCTGCCTCACCGGCCCATGCGCTTACAACGTGCATAGGGTTCGCGCTGCTGCCCGAGATTTCAAAAAGATTCTCACCCAAGTGCCCATCCCGACGCGGTGTGTATATGCCTTGCTCGATGAGCGTTGTCGCCCACTCCTGTGCCCTGCCTGCCAAATCCTCCGACCAGGTGAGTGGTGGATTTCCAACTCTACTCCGATAGAAATTATGGGCTAAAACCATCTTTTTCGCCACTGAGTCGCCCGCGTTTCCATCGCGCGTCAAGCAAAGGAGCAGTCCGAGAGCGTAGAAGCATTTCGTCGTCATGCACTTTAGGATCGACCAATTTCGTATGGGGTTTAATTGTTCATGCCCTTAATCCTTCCTGCCCCTAAATCGATGCGATGCCTTGAGGCGAGGAGGACTAAGCAGGTGATCGCCGGGCTGGCACGCGGCTTAGGCGGCCGGTGAACAACATGCGCGCACCTTTCGACTCCATTGGCGGCTGCTCGCGGCGTTCGGCTCTCAAGGCGGGTATTGCTGCGGCGATTGCGATTCCTACGCGTGCAGGAATGGATTCGGCAGACAGAGACACCGTTCTACTCGATGAAGAGCGCCAGATCATCGATAACTTCGCTGCGTCGGATTGCTGGAGCATGCAGAAGATCGGCGGCTGGTCGCTGCCGAATCGGAATCGTGTGGCGGATCTGCTCTTTTCCCAGGCCGACGGAATTGGGCTGTCATGCTGGCGCTTCAACATCGGCGGAGGCGTCAACCCAAGAATTACCAATCCGTGGCGGACAGCGGAAACATTCGAGGTCAGTCCCGGCCAGTACGACTGGAGCCGGCAGCGGAATGAGCAATGGTTCCTTCGTGCCGCCAAGCTGCGCGGAGTGCAACAGTTTCTCGCTTTCGTGAACAGTCCGCCGGCACGCCTGACCAGGAACGGACTCACGTTCTGCGATTCCAACAATGGAACCACAAACCTCAGGGCGGGTGCTGAACGCGAGTATGCCATCTATCTAGCCGATATTCTTGAGCACTTCCACATCAACCCTAAGGAAGCCGAACAGATCACGTTCAACTACATTAGTCCGGTAAACGAACCACAATGGGATTGGGCTGGGCACTCGCAGGAGGGGAACCGCGCCTCCAACGACGATATTAAACGCATTACCCGGGCGTTGGCCGCTGAACTGCAACGGCGCCGGTTGCCGGCGCAAATCGCCGCTCTTGAGAGTGGATCGTTACCTGATATGTGGCATATCGACGCGAAGGCCAGCGCAAGGTGGAGTGCGGACTACGGTAACTATATCGATGCCTTCCTCAACGACCCGTCGATCAACGGGCTGCTCTCGGGCCGCATCGGTTATCACAGTTATGGCTCCGATCTAATCAGCGGACCGTTGGTGAACAACCGCGTCCAGCTTGGACAGAAGATGAAGCAGTATCCAAGCTGGAAAGTGTGGCAGACGGAATATTGTGTATTGGTCGGCAGCGAAGGTAAAGGAGGTGATCATCGCGATCTGACGATGAAGACTGCCTTGGACGTCGCCCGCATCATTCATCTGGATCTAACGCTGTCCGGAGTATCCGCGTGGCAATGGTGGACTGCCGTTTCGCCCGTGGACTACAAAGACGGGTTGATCTACACGGACTGGCAGAAACAGGGAGATCAAGAAACGATCTTTCCTGCACGGCTGCTGTGGGTGTTGGGAAACTTCAGCCGTTTTGTGCGGCCTGGAATGCAACGGGTCGAAATCCGGGGCGCGAATCACGACATCCGCGGGCTCATGGCATCAGCATTTAAAGATGACCGGAGCCGGCGGGTCACCGCCGTTTACATCAATATCGGAGAGAATCCCCGCCAGCTCATTCTCGCGTTCGCTACTGCTTCAGGGCAGACGACGCCGACATCCATCACCCCATATATCACTTCAGATCGCGTTGGTGACGAACTCAAACGTTACCCCGAGGTTGGGCCTGGAGCCGCTATCCTAATACCCGCCAAGTCGGTTGTCACCTTGGTTTGTGATTTTGCTTGATCCAATGAACCGTTGAGTTACGCACAGGTCGCGACACTCAGCGAACACAGCGGAACGTATATGATCAGATTTAGATTCCGGCGCTCGCAAGGGCGTGGGAGTTTAAATCTTCCAATCCGCAACAGTTACCGTTAAATGCCGAACCCGGTTACGCTCGCGAAGTATTCGATCGGCGTAGGGGACCGCTTTGCGCGAGAGGCGAACGCGCAGCTTCGCGCCTGCATTCTCGCGCGCGACGCGGGCGTTGATGTAATCCCAGTCTGGAATAAGTCGAACCGCGAGCATTCGATTATCGGTTCCGAACCTACCTCGACGCGCGCCGCGGCCGACGCCGCTGTCCGTGAGCTCGGTTGGGAAAAGGAGTACTACGTCGACGCCGATCACATCAATCTGAAGACGGTCGAGAGATTCCTTGAACCATGCGATTTCTTTACGGTGGACGTCGCTGATCTGATCGACCGGCCCGCAGAAGAGCGAGAGGTCCAGACCTTCGTCGAGAGGCACCCGGAATTGAGCGGGAAGCTCAGCATTCCGGGCATCGATGCGTCATTCCAGAGTGATCCCCGAACGATCGCCCCCATTGCGCGAAAGTATCTTTCCGCTGTACAAGAGGCCGGCCGGATCTACCGCCACATTCGACGGGAGAAAGGCATCGCCGCTTTCATAACCGAAGTCTCAATGGATGAGACCAGCTCGCCGCAAACGCCATTGGAGCTTCTCATCATCCTGGCCGCCATTGCGGATGAAAAGATCCCGATACAAACGATCGCACCGAAGTTCACGGGCCGGTTCAATAAAGGGGTCGATTACGAGGGGGATCTGAAAGCGTTTGCGAAGGAGTTTTCGGATGACGTCGCGGTGCTGGCCTTCGCGGTCGACCGCTATGGCCTACCGAAGAATCTTAAGCTCAGCGTCCATTCGGGGAGTGACAAGTTCGCGATTTATGAACCGATGCGAACCGTTCTCCGGAAGTTCGACGCTGGTGTTCATTTGAAAACCGCCGGAACTACCTGGCTCGAAGAGCTGATTGGCCTCGCCGAAGCGGGAGGCGAAGGGCTACGGCTCGCGAAAGAGATCTACGCCGAGGCGTACGCCCACCGCGAAGAGCTTTGCGCGCCTTATGCCTCCGTCATAGACATCGATCCTGCCAATCTACCCTCACCCAATGATGTGATGGCCTGGTCGTCTGAGCAGTTTGTTTCCGCACTTCGCCACGATCCTAAGAACCCGGAGTACAACACCAATGTCCGCCAGTTGCTTCATGTGGGGTTCAAGATTGCAGTGAGGATGGGCGAGCGCTACCTGAATCTTCTCTCCCGGATGAGGGAGACCGTTGCGAGAAACGTAACGGCAAATCTCTTTCAGAGGCATATCAAACCGCTGTTCATCGGAGGCTGAGCTGTGTCGCTGGAGTTATTTGATCTGAAGGGTCGAGTGGCGGTTGTGATGGGCGGCACGTCGGGAATTGGACGAACAATCGCGATCGGTTTGGCGGAAGCCGGGGCGGACGTTGTTGCTGTCGGCCGCCGCGAGGCATTCGTGGAGCAAGTTGCCGATGAGATTGAGGCGACAGGAAGAAAAACGATCCGCGCTACCGTGGATGCCTCGAAGAGAGAATCCATCGATGCTCTTCAGAGGGCGATTGCGAATCAACTGGGGCGAATCGATATCCTCGTCAATTCCGCCGGCCAGATTTTCCGCAAGCCCACTGTCGAAATCACAGAAGCCGAATGGAATAACCTACTGGACGTAAACCTCACAGGCACCCTGCGAAGCTGTCAGAGTTTCTATGAATCGCTCGCTGCCAGCGGGCACGGCAGAATCATCAATATTGCGTCGCTGAACTCATTTGTAAGTTTCTTCGAAGTGTCGGCTTACGCCGCATCCAAAGCCGGCGTTCTCGGTCTTACGCGCAGTCTGGCCGTCGAATGGGCGCAGAAAGGCATAAACGTGAATGCGATCGCTCCCGGCGTGTTTCGTACGGAACTGAATTCGCAGCTTCTGGATGGAACAGATCGCGGACGGGAACTCCTGACGCGAACGCCGATGAAGCGATTCGGAAAGATTTCGGAACTAGTGGGGGCCGCCGTCTTTCTTGCGTCCGACGCGGCCAGCTTCATCACCGGGCAATGCATCACCGTAGATGGAGGCTTTCTCGCGTCCGGAGTAAACGTTTAATCCACACGGAGAAAAAATTTGCAGACTACTAAAAATACTCTGGCCTTTTTCATGATTTCGGCGCTCTTGTCGCTGGGGCAGCAACAGCAGCGCCCCAGCGACACCCAGCAGGGCGAACAGCGTCCCGGACAACAGAGGATGCCGCAGAATGAGGGCGCAAGAAATGAAGGAGCGAAGGCAGAACCCGAGTCCTTTCCGGAGCCGAAGGAATCGGTGACGCACCACACGATTTCGCTGCGAGGAAGAACGCTGCATTACACCGCAACAGCGGCCCGAATGGCTATTACGGATGCGGACGGCAAGACAGAGGCGCGGATGTTCTATGTCGCCTATACGCTCGACAATGCCGGGCCAAGACGGCCACTGACATTTGCGTTCAATGGCGGACCGGGATCGGCGACTATCTGGCTGCATATGGGCGCGTTCGGGCCCAAACGAGTGAAGCTGATGCCGAACGGGTTCATGCCGGCACCTCCGTTTGAATGGGAGGACAACCAGAACACGTTGTTGGACCGGAGCGATCTGGTGTTCGTGGACGCGATCGGAACGGGGTATAGCCGGGCGGTGACGCAGGACTTAGGAAAGAAATTCTACGATCTGCATGGTGATATTGCGGCATTCGGGGAGTTCATACGGCTCTATCTGCAGAACAATTCCCGCTGGACGTCGCCGCTGTACCTGGCGGGAGAGAGCTACGGCACGACAAGAGCAGCCGGGCTATCAGGGTACCTGATCGATCACGGGATCGCGTTGAATGGAATCGTGTTGATCTCGACGATTCTGAATTTTCAAACCGCGAGTTTCGCAACCGGTAACGATCTGCCGTACATTTTGTACCTGCCGACCTACACTATGACGGCGCTGTACCATCACCGGCTGGCGCCGGAACTCGAGAAAGATCCGGAAGCACTGCGGGCGGAGGTGGAGAAGTGGGCAGCTACCGATTACACGCTGGCATTGCAGAAGGGCGATTCGCTTTCGGCAGCGGAGCGGCAGGCTGTGGCGGAGCATCTGGCGCGCTACACGGGGTTATCGAAACATTACATCGAGCAGTTGAATCTGCGTGTGGATCTATCGCACTTCGATACGGAGCTGCTGCGCGACAAAGAGGAAATTGTGGGACGGCTGGATGGACGATTTACGGGTCCGGCGCAATCGGCGGTCGAGCAGCATCCGGAATTCGACCCGAGCGAAGCGGCGATCCGGCCGCCGTACACATCGGTATTCGGTGATTACGTAAAGCAGGAGTTGGGATTCCAGACAGAGATGACTTACTATGTGCTCGGCGGAGGAATCGGGCGCTGGGATTTTGATGTGAGCGGCTGGTCCGGATTCGCGGACACAAGCGCGGCGCTGCGGCATGCCTTCGCGAAGAACCCATATATGCGCGTGTTCATCGCGGAAGGGATGTACGATGCCGCGACGCCGTACTTCGCGGTGGATTACACGTTCGACCACATGGGCCTGACGGCCCAGGCGCACAAGAACATCAGCAAGGATCACTTCAATGCCGGCCACATGGTTTATATCGACAACGCGTCCATGGCGAAGCTGCGGGACGACATCGAGCGGCTTTTCGGCGAAGGGGAGGGGCGTTAAAAGTATTGCCGTGAAATCGAGTGCTATGAATCCCGGAGGTCCTCTATGCGCCCTTACCTGATTTTGTGGTCCGTCAGCGGGCGGCGGCTGAGGGGGCCCCGGCCGACGGCCGCACCATCTCGATGTCGAGCGCTATCTGAACCTCATCACCGACCATTCCGGTGAAGCCGTTCATTCCGAAATCGCTCCGATTGACCTTGGTCGTGGCCGATGCGCCCATGTGGAGATTTCCCCGCGGGTCCTTCACGGGTCCGGTCGGTCCGTCTGCATCGAGTACGACTTCGCGGGTCACGCCGTGGATCGTCAGATCGCCGGTGATCTTAAGTTTGCCTGAGGCAGCGGACTCGACGCGCTTCGATTTGAACGTCAAGGTGGGATATTTGGCTACGTCTAAGAAGTGATCGCTGCGAAGATCGCTGTCGCGCCTGTCATTGCGGCTGTCAACCGACGCAGCATCGATGGTCACGTCAACAGAACTCTTCGCGAGATCCGCTGGGTCGTATTGAACCGTTCCGCTCACCTTTGTGAACGTGCCGCGAACCGTCGAAATTCCCATGTGGCGCACCGAAAATTGCGCCGCAGAGTGCGGAGGATCGAGTTGCCAGGTCTCCGATTGAGCCGTCGAGAAGAGCGGCAACGCAAGGACGCCGAGAGCGGCGGCGAAAAGTCGAAACATATCTTCTCAAGATAACGCTTCTTTGTAAAGCTAGCGGACGGAATTGTAAAGATTGGGTAAAGGCTCTCGAGTTTGGACACGCTCAGGGGCGGGTAGCAGGGCGATGGCGATTCCGCTCATGAGGGCAACTCCGAACACCAGGTACATGGGTTGCGTGTAGTTGCCCCAGTGCTGCTTGAGTACTGCTATGAAGTATGGAAACCAGGTCTGGCCGATGGTGTTTGCCGGGAGAATGATGGCCATGGCGCGCGCGAGGGTTGTGACGCCGAACTGTTCGGCCGCCATTAGCGGAATGAGCATGTAGTCGGCGCTCATCGCGATACCGAAAAGAGTCGCGAAGAACCAGGGACTTGCGGGAGGCCTGACGGAGAGCAACATGGGAATAGTAGCCGCCGAGAGGAAATAGCTGATCGTCATCACCCATTTTTTCGAGAAATGATCGCTGAAGGTTCCCACGGCGATTCTGCCCGCAATGCTCGAACCCAAAATGATCATCGAGGCAGCGCGCCAGGTTGAGTTCAGGAGCGTTTGAAAAGCCGGGTTGGATTGCGGAACGGTCATGTGGGCCTGGAATACCAGCTTCATCAGGATGTTCACTGATCCGATGGCTCCGATCGAGCAGGTACTGCCTAGGACGAGTAGCCAGAAGGAGTAGCGACTAACCAGAAAGCGATAGCTGAACGGATGCGCTGAAATTTCGGCTGAAGGGGCGGCTGCGCCATCTGGGAACAAGCCTTTTTCAGCGGGGCGGTCGCGGAGGACGAAGAAGGCCAGGGGCCAGGCGAAAGCGACGAATCCGCCCAGGATCATGAGCGCGCGATGAAAGTCCAAATTTTCCGTGAGTGGCTTAACTACGTACGAACCGAGGAACCCAAAGAACCCCAGCCCGACATAGATCACGCCCATCGCCTTTCCCCGATTCC
Source organism: uncultured Acidobacteriaceae bacterium (assembly GCA_963787585.1). Classification (GTDB taxonomy): domain Bacteria; phylum Acidobacteriota; class Terriglobia; order Bryobacterales; family Bryobacteraceae; genus Bog-105. The sequence goes on along the minus strand of CAWBDR010000026.1, from coordinate 66,363 downwards.
TGCGAAACCACTGCGCAATGATGATTTGGTGCGGAATGGGACCGGAGAGGATGTAGCCGGTAGTGAAGATAACCCAAATGCCTCGATAGATCCACACATTTGGACCCATCAGCCCGAACCAAATCAAACCGCCGCAGGTGAGCACTGTTCCGCAAAGGATGAGCTTGCGGGGGCTGAAGCGATGGATGAGAAGCGGACCAATTAGAACCGTCGGCAAGGCAGCCAGGGGGAAGCCGAGCGTGATTTGCGGCGTGGTCCAATGGAAGGCTTTCGCGAAGTAATCGTAAAAGAACGGAATGTTGTAATACGGCAGGCCGACGGCAAGGCCCAGGGTAACGAACGCGGCTGCCGTTACGATCCAACCGTAGAAGAGCTTACCTGCAAAGAGTCTGCGCACTCGCATCACAGGCTACGTAGATGGAAACCACCATCGACGTTCAGGATCTGGCCAGTGGAGTAATCGAGTAGACCGGCGGCTACGGCGCGAACTGCGAGCGCGACGTCCTTAGGCTCTCCCATGCGAGCTTGGGGAAGCAGGCCAGTGGCGATCTTTTGTTCATATGCGCTTTCGACAGCGGCGATCATATCGGTGCGGACGATGCCGGGCCGGATCTCGAAAACCTTTATGCCGGAGGCGGCAAGCCTCTGGGCCCACAGCGCCGCTGACATGCTTAGGCCGGCCTTGGAGATGCAGTAATCGCCGCGATTGACGGATGCCGTGTAGGACGAGATTGAGGTGATGAAAACGATGCACCCATTTCCGGCCTCCGACATCCAGCGAGCGGCGAGCTGGGTTAGAAAATGTGGCCCTTTCAGGTTGACGGAGATCAGCTCGTCGAAGCTTTCCTCGGTGGATTCGAGAAGATCCAGGCGGGTGCGCGGCGCTATACCCGCATTATTCACGAGCAAATCCAGCCGGCCGAAGCGATCACGCACCGAGTCGATTAGGAACTGGCGATCGGATGATCTGGCAACGTCGCATCGAACAATTTCAACGCCGCATTCAGCGCGAAGTGATTCGGCGGCATCGCGGTGTTCTTTATAGGTTGCGATCACATCGTGGGTGGTTGCGAGTTCGGCCGCTATGCCTCGCCCAATTCCGCGACTCGCACCGGTTACTATGGCGACCGGTCTCAAGGGCGGACACCGTCAAGCGGATCGATTGCGACCCAGGCGCGCTTCTGCCACGACTCGATTCCTTTCTCCGCAAGTTGCACGCCTCTTGCGCCCGCCAGCAGCGTCCAGGGGAAAGGCGCATTGGCAACAACGTGCGAGAGGAAGAGCTCCCACTCCCGTTTGAAGGCATTTTCAAACGCCATCTGTTCGGGCATTTTCTGCCAGCCTTGGTAGAAATCCAAAGGACTGTCTATATCAGGGTTCCAAACCGGCCGCGGCGTTGCGCCGTAAGGCTGAATCCAGCAATGACGAAGCCCCGCGACCGCGCTTCCTTGGGTTCCGTCGACTTGAAGCGTGAGCAGATCATCGCGCCGGACGCGTACGCACCAGGATGAATTGAAATGAGCGATGATGCCGTTTTCAAGCTCGAAGGTGGCATACGCCGAATCGTCCGCAGTTGCCGTGTAGGGCTTACCGGATTCGTCCCAGCGCTGAGGGATGTGAGTCGCGCCGAGGCAGCAGACGGCTTTCACATTTCCAAACAAGTCATCCAAGAGATATCGCCAATGACAGAGCATGTCGGAGATGATGCCGCCGCCCTGCTCTTTTCGGTAATTCCAGGAAGGGCGCTGCGCGGAAATCCGCTCGCCTTCGAAGACCCAGTAACCGAACTCGCCGCGGACCGACAAAATTTTGCCGAAGAACCCAGTATCGCGAAGCATTTTCAGCTTCAGCATGCCTGGGAGCCACAACTTGTCCTGCACTACACCGTGCTTCACACCGGCGGCTTCGGCCTGCCGATATAGATCGAGAGCGGCGGAGAGGGTGCCGGCAACGGGTTTTTCGCAATAGATGTGCTTCCCGGCGCGGATGGCCTTGCGCACGCACTCGGCGCGGCGCTCGGTTGTCTGAGCGTCGAAGTAAATGGAATAGGCGGGATCGGAGAGAGCGGCATCGAGGTCGGTCGTCCAGGGCAGGCCGCCGCACTCGGTTGAGATAGCCTCCAACTTTGCGGCATTGCGACCCACCAGCACAGGTTTCGGCACGATGATGCCGCTGGGGCCCTCGATGCCACCCTTCGAAATAATCGCTTGAATGGAACGGCGCAGATGTTGATTCAGGCCCATGCGGCCTGTCACGCCATTCATAATGATGCCGGGCGTGTGGACGGTTTCTGAGCTCATGCGTTTGGTTTGGCTGTGCATTGTGGCCGCGCGCCAGTCGGCAGCGCTGGCGCGTCGACGCCAGCGCGCGGAAGTGTTCCCTGTAACTCCTGGCGCCAGTGGGCAACATCACCGGCAGGTCCATAACAGTAAAGCATGCGGCAGGTCGTATCGCCGATGTTAGTCAGTTGGTGAAAAACGCGCGGTGGAATGTAGACGGCCTGACCAGTGGTGAGCGTTTGCCGCTCGTCGCCGAGGCACATTTCAGCCGTTCCTTCAAGGATGAGATAGATTTCTTCCTGTTCCTGGTTATGCCAGGGTACTTGACCGCCATTCGGCTGAAGAGTCACATTGCCCATCGAGAAATAAGTAGCCTGAATCGGGCTGGCGCCTCCGACCAAGTTTTGGGTGCGGCGACGAGCCGGATACACTCGTCCGGCGATTTGCAAAAGGTCGGCGATGATCATCGTGCGTTGCTCATCTCAATTTACCCGCTAACAAGGTTGATAGAAGCCCGTCTACCCAGTGAGGACGGATTCTGGGTAGAATATCTTCTGACATGCATTGGCCGTGGCGAAAGCGGCGCGAGGAAGATTTAGAGCGCGAACTGCGTTCGCACCTGGAGCTTGAAGCGGAGGAGCAACGGGGGGCAGGCTTAGAGGTGGACGAAGCGCGCTATGCGGCGCGGCGGGCATTCGGAAACGCCGGGCTGGTGAGAGATCAGGTGCGCGAGGTATGGGCTTGGACGAGTGCGGACGCTTTCGCAAAAGATCTCCTTTACTCGCTTCGAAGCATTCGTAAGAACCCGGGGTTTACGGCGACAGCGGTTCTAACGCTCGCACTGGGTATCGGTGCGAACACGGCGGTTTTCAGCATTATGGATGCGGTGTTGCTTCATCCGCTGTCATATCCCAGGCCGGACCGGCTCATTCGCATATGGCAGAGCGAACCCAAAATGAGCGCACGCCGGCTAGGAACAGCACCGCCGGAATTTGTCGCCTACCGCGAGAGGACACGCGTGTTTTCGAGCCTCGCGGGATATCAGAAAGCAAGTTTTGACGTAACCAACGAGAATCATCCTGAACACATTCCGGCCTGTCAGGCGACAGCCAGTCTTTTCTTCACGCTTGGCGTTTCGCCTCTGATTGGACGTGTTTTCACCGCGCAAGAGGAATCGATAGGCGCCAGGAAGGTGGTTGTCCTCAGTTACCGGTATTGGAAGGCCCGCTACAACGGAGATCCAGGCGTGCTCGGAAGAACGATCCGGCTAAATGAGCAGCCGTACGAAATTATCGGCGTGATGCCGGAAGGGTTCACGTTCCCCTCGACGAAAGCCACTCCGGGCGAGCCCCCTGCCTTATGGACTCCGTTGTGGTTCACCAACGATGAACTGCTTGATTGGGCGAGCAGCTTCGATACCAGTATTGTTGCCCGATTAAGAGACGATGCATCGCTCTCCGAGGCGAGAGAGGATGTTCAGCGGGTTGCGAAGCAATTTCAGCGAGAACACCCGGACGTCTATTCCGGAAATGTCGTACTGGACGCGACGGCAGAGCATTGGTCCGGCGATTTGGGCGAACGGATCCGCACCGTGCTGTTTATGTTGTGCGGTGCAGTCGGATTCGTTTTGCTGATTGCATGCGCAAACGTGGCGAATCTGCTCCTGGCGCGAGCCGGAGCGCGGCAACGCGAAATATCCATCCGGCGCGCCTTGGGAGCGAGTACAACAAGACTCATGCGCCAGGTGTTTAGTGAGACGGCGGTGCTTGCCTTTATTGGAGGCGCGGCCGGCTGTGCCTTAGCCTACGCACTGATTCGAGTCATCGAGACGCTCTGGACGAAGGATGTGAATCTGGCGGCGGTAAGCGTTGAGTGGCGAGTGCTTCTCTTCACCTTGGGGCTCTCTGCTGTCACGTGTCTTCTATGCGGTCTTGTTCCGGCGTGGGCGGCACGAAAGCTAGATGTAAATGACGCTCTCATACGGACCGCCCGGCAATCCGGGCCAAGCCTCGGGCAGCGGCGATTGGCACGTGCCTTAATCCTCGCCGAGATCGCCAGCTCGGTAGTGCTGCTGGTCGGATCGGGCTTGCTCTTCAGAAGCTTCGTTCACGTACTTCAGAGCCCATTGGGATTCGATCCCGACCATACCCTAATTGTGCGAACCGAATTTAACCGGCAGCGCTATGCCTCCGCCGAGCGTCGTCACGAAGTCGAACGCTCCATCGCGAGCCGCCTCTCGGCGCTATCGGGGGTAGAAGCGGTCGCCGTGACCAGTCATGTGCCACTTGCCGACGAACGCCAAATTGGATTCCTGATCGATGGTAGTCCCCCGGACGAGTTTCATTGGGCCGATAATGCGTTGGTGAGCAGTGATTATTTCCGGGTCATGCGCATTCCGCTGCTGAGAGGAAGGAGCTTCACGGATCGAGACACGCCGCAATCGCCCTTAACGGCAGTTGTCAATGAAAGCATGGCGCGCGAATACTGGCCTCGCGAAGATCCGGTTGGGAAAGGGTTCAAGTGGGGCGGCCGGCATCTTACCGTAATCGGAGTAGCAGCCGATATTCATGTTGAAGCGCTCGATAAGCCGATCGGACCAGCAATTTACAACTCGATCTATCAAATCGAGAGCGGGGCCACAACGAGCGGCGTCTTTGTGGTTCGTATGCGCGGGGAAAATGAGCCGATGCGACTGGCCGGGGCCGCACAAAACGAGATTTGGTCAGTGGATCACTCCTTACCCATTTTGGGATTCAGCACTCTTCACCAAGTGGTCTCAGCGTCATTGGCAATGCGGCGTGCTTCGCTATCTCTGGCGGCTGATTTTGCATTACTCGCTCTGATCTTGTCGCTAATCGGCATTTACGGTGTTCTTTCGCACTCGGTCACACAGCGGACTCGCGAGATGGGGCTTCGAATGGCTATGGGTGCAAGGCCAATCGAGAACATGAAACTTGTACTCCGCGATGGCGCCCAGCTAACGATATTGGGAATTCTTGCAGGACTCGGCGCCGCAGCGATAGCTAGTGCGTCCGTGTCGAAATTACTGTTCGGTGTTCGCGCACTGGATCCGATCTCGTATTTGGCCGGAGCGGCGATTTTACTCACAGTCTCTTTGGGAGCTAGCTATCTGCCTGCGCGCCGCGCCTCGCGAGTAGACCCAATGACGGCGCTGCGCGACGAGTAATGGGAGGGTTGGAAGTGCGTTGGTGGCGGCGAAAGCGACGCGAGGAAGACTTAGAGCGCGAGTTCCGTTCGCATCTAGAGGCGGAGGCAGAGGAGCAGCGAGAAGCGGGTCTTGAGACGGCAGAGGCGCGCTATGCGGCGCAGCGGGCGTTAGGGAACGCCACGATCGCTAGAGAAGATACGCGGGCCACCTGGGGTTGGGGATGGGTCGAGAGCACCTGCCAGGACCTGCGGTATGCGTTGCGATTTCTAGGCAAGAGCCGCGCTTTCACCGTTACAGCAGTGCTATCGCTCGCAATAGGTATCGGGATGAACACCGCGATCTTTAGCCTCCTGGATGCGGTCCTTCTGCGCAGTCTGCCGGTCCGTTCGCCTCAAGACCTCGTAGTGGTTGCGGCGCGATCAGGCTCTCGAGAGTCGTTTTCTCTCTCACGGCCCGAATTTCAAGCTCTGAGTGGGAGCGAAGCTCTGGCGGGAATGGCGGCATTTCGGCCGTGGCGTTTTCGCACGACGATCCATGGCGAGCCGAGATTCGTCAATGGCGCGCTTGTGTCGGGCGATTACTTCGCCCTCCTCGGCGTGCCAGCACTTCTCGGACGGACGCTGGCCAACGAAGATGATAAAGCCCCGGGCGCTGATCCAGTCGCAGTTTTGAGCTATGACTACTGGCGTCGGGAATGGAACTCCGATCCAGCGGTGATCGGGCACACTATTGAAATTCAGGGGCATCCGTTCACAGTTATCGGCGTGTCCGCGCCTGAGTTCTTTGGACTTGAACCTGGTGAGAAAGTCGATGTAACAGTCCCGCTGACGATGCAGGCGGTGGCGATGCCCGGCACTCCGTTGCTGACCTCTCCGGACGCGCGATGGCTTCGCCTGATCGGGCGTCGGAGACCGGACGTCTCCCTGGAACGGGTTCAAGCCGATCTCACTCTGATTTGGGCGCGCCTCAGAGCCGCGTCCCCCGAGCACGAGGATCCCGGATCTCATCTGGAAGTGCTGCCCGGCGCACAGGGACTTTACGATCTTCGCCGCAAGTTTTCGCTTCCCCTCCGCGCGTTGATGGGAGCAGTTGCACTGATCTTGCTCATCGCTTGCGCGAATCTCGCCAGCCTGTTACTGGCAAGGGCTACGGCCAGGCAGCAGGAGATTGATCTCCGCCTGTCGCTGGGGGCAACGCGCGCCAGACTCTTGCGCCAACTGCTCACCGAGAGCACGCTGCTGGCGATGGTGGGTGGGATTTGTGGGATCGCGCTCGCCTACTCGGGGCGGCGATTTTTGATGGAAGTCATGTCCAGAGGACAGTCCCTTATTTTTCCCGATTTGGGCATCCACATGCGAACGCTGTTGTTTACCGCAGCCGTGACCCTCTTCACGGGCTTGCTATTCGGGCTACTGCCAGCACTGCGCGCTACGAACGCAGAAAACCTGCACGGCACGCGACTGGTCACGAGAAGATCGAGCCGATGGATCACGGCCTTGATCCTCTCGCAGATTTCCTTGTGTCTGACGATGCTGGTGTGTGGGGGCCTTCTGCTTGGAAGCGTCGAAAAGCTTCGAAACATCGATGCTGGGTTCCGGCCAGATCATGTCTTGCTTATCAGCATCCGTCCGGCACTCAGCCAATACGACAAACGCCGGAGCGATCAGCTTTATCGAGAGCTGTACCGACGCGTCAGTGCGCTACCGGGGGTCAGGTCGGTGACGTTATCTATGGACACGCCGCTCGGGGGCGTGTCCTACACAGCAGGAGCGTCCCTACCGGGCCCAGTTGGACAGCACGGGAATCGCATGGACGCCAGTGTCAACGCCGTCGGACCGCGGTTCTTCGAGACTATGGGTATTCCTCTGCAATCGGGACGCGATTTGAATTTGCGGGACGACGATCACGCGCCAGAGGTCGCGATAATCAGCCAGAGCGTGGCTCGAGGCTTGTTTCCAGGCAGAAATCCTTTGGGACAGCGTATCCAGGTCGGCAACTCGGCCATGAGCGTTGTGGGCGTGGTAAAAGACACGCGCTATAACGGCCTGCGTAAGCCTCCCACACCGATGGTGTATCGGCCCTACCTGCAGATGGAAGGCGCGTGGGAGGAACTGTTCTTCGGTATCAGAACTATTGGGAATCCTGAAGGAATGGTCAGTCTGGTGCGCGGCGAACTGCGCGAGGCAGCACCCGATGTACCGGTCTTTTCCCTCACTACGCTCGATGAACAAGTGGACGCGGGTTTAGTTCGGGAGCATATGGTCTCGATGCTCTCTTCGTGGCTGGGGGCGTTCGCGTTGTTGCTAGCCTCAATCGGCCTCTACGGGAGGTTTGCTTACGCGGTAAGGGAACGCACTCGCGAAATAGGGATTCGGTTGGCCCTGGGTGAGGAAAATGTTGTTGTGATGTGGACGATTCTGCGGGAGGTGTTAGCACTCGTGCTCTGTGGGGTTCTGATCGGATTACCAATCACTTTGGGATGCACGCGAGCCATAGGAAGTCTGCTGTATGGGCTTGCCCCTTCGGATCCCTCGATCCTGGTTGCGGTTGTTATCACAATCATCGTGGTGGCAGCGGTAGCGGGCTATATTCCAGCGCGACGTGCGGCACGAATAGATCCAATGGTGGCATTGAGGTACGAATAGCGGAGTTGCGATGTTCTGGTGGTCGCGAAAGCGGCGCGAGCAAGACTTAGAGCGGGAACTGCGTTCCCACCTGGAGCTTGAAGCGGAGGAGCAGCGAGAAGCGGGGCTTGACACGGAAGAGGCGCGGTATGCGGCGCAGCGGGCATTGGGGAATTCAACTTTAGTGAGGGAAACTGTGCGCGAAGCCTGGGAATGGAGATCAGTGGAACGCGTCTGGCAGGATGTGCGCTTCGCGGTACGCGGGATGCTGAGGAAACGCGGGGTGGCGGTCACCGCGCTCGTGATGCTTGCGCTGGGTACCGGCGCGAACACCTCTATCTTCAGCGTAGTAAGCGCAGTGCTTCTGCGCCCGTTGCCCTATAAAGACGCCGATCGGCTGGTAATGGTGTGGGGAAACAACCGGTCGCGCGGGTTCGATACCGATCAGGTCTCGCCCCTTGATTTTGCCGATTGGCGATCGCAGAGCCATGTATTCGAAGAGATGGCCTCTTCCACCGATGCGATGTACACACTGACAGGCTCAGGAGAACCCACGCCGATCATCGGCTATCAGTTTTCGGCTAATTACTTCCACGTGTTAGGCGTGAGGCCGCTACTCGGCCGCACTTTCCTCCCCCAGGAAGAGCAGCCCGGCAACAATCGCGTAGTGGTGCTCAGCTACCGTCTGTGGCGGAGCCATTTTGGCGGGGACCGCGGCATCGTGGGAAAGACAATCAGGCTGGACGGCGCGCCCTACACGGTGATTGGAGTGATGCCAAAAGGCGTCGAATATCCACAATCGACCGAGTTGTGGACCCCTCTCATAATCCCCCGCGAAGCGGTAAACGATCGCAGCTATCGTTTTCTGCGAGTAATTGCTCGCCTGAAGAATGGCGTTACGATTCAGCAGGCGCAGAGAGAAATGAACTCGCTCGCAGAGCGCTCAGCGCGCGAGTATCCGAAGACAAACAAGGAAGAAGCAGCGACAAACATCATCAGTCTGCGCCAGACGATCACCGGCGATGTTCGCCCGGCGCTCTTGGTGCTGCTGTTCGCGGTGGGTTTTGTGCTACTGATCGCCTGCGCGAATGTTGCCAATCTGCTGCTTGCAGAAGCAGTCGGACGCCAGAAGGAAGTCGCGATTCGGGCCGCGCTCGGCGCCAGCAACTCACGGCTGATACGGCAGTTTCTAACTGAGACCGCGGTGCTGGGATTGGGCGGCGGACTCATTGGTCTCCTGCTTGCTGTTCTGTGTACCCGGGCTCTGGTGGCGATGTTCCCACCGACAATTGCAAATCTCAGCATTCCTCGCGTGGGAGAAATTCCGATCGACGGATGGGTGCTGGCGTTCGCTCTTGCTCTCTCGTTGCTCACCGGGATCGTCTTCGGGCTGGTTCCAGCTTTGCAGGCTGCGCGTATCGAAACCAGCGAGTCATTGAAGCAATCTGAACGAGGTATGGCGGGGGGTGTAGCCGGGCACCGCTTACGAAACACGCTAGTGATTGCCGAAGTGGCGTTGTCGCTGGTTCTGCTCGCGGCTGCGGGGTTAGCGATGAAGAGTTTTGCGTATCTGCTCGGTGGCGATCTGGGCTTCAATCCTCAAAATGTGCTGACGATGCGGTTACTGCTGCCGCATTACAAGTACCGGACCGAGGCAGAGCAGCTTGCTTTCAGTGAACAGGTTCTAAGTCGCATCGAGTCGCTGCCCGGCGTGGAATCGGCGGGGACAGTGACGTTCCTTCCTCTTAGCGGATGGTGGGGAACACGGGGCGTCACACTAGTAGGACAAACTGCCTCTTCGCAGCGCGTCCCGGTGTGGAGTTCCATATCGCGAGATTACTTCCGCGCATTGGGCATTCCTTTGATCAAAGGCCGGTGGTTTACCGAGGAGGACACGCGCAATTCCCAGACAGTTGCGACCATCAGTAAGACCCTCGCCCGGCAGCTCGTGCCTAATGAAGATCCTTTGGGCAAACGGGTCAACGTCGACGGGCTAAAAGCTCCTGTCGAGATTGTGGGCTTAGTTGGCGACGTTCATCAGCTTGGGTTGACATCGGAGATCAAGGAAGAGATTTATGTGCCGTTTTCTCAAGCTCCCCAGCCTCTCATTTGCTTCGGCATTCGAACGGGGTCGGATCCCAGGCAACTGGCTCGAGGGGCGGAAGGCGCAGTCTGGGCAGTCGATAAGGATCAGGCGGTGTCGTTTGTCATGAGTATGCAGGAACTCGCGTCAGAGTCGCTAGCGCCACAGCGAATTATCACGATTCTTCTAGGCGTCTTTGCGGGGATGGCGCTGTTAATGGCGACGGTAGGAATTTACGGCGTGATCTCATTCTCCGCCGCTCAGCGTACACATGAGATCGGAGTACGCCTGGCATTGGGGGCCGGGTCCGCCGATGTGCTGACGCTGGTCGCGGGTGAAGGGCTGGGCGCCGTTGGCGTCGGCCTGGTTGCAGGCCTCGCCGCATCCTTCGCGCTTACCCGGTTTTTGTCGAGCATCCTTTTTGGCGTTCGTCCATCGGATCCGTTGATTCTGGCACTCGTCTCGATCGTGCTGGCCGGCGCTGCGCTGGCAGCGAGTTGTGTTCCGGCACGCCGGGCCATGAGAGTCGATCCGATGGTGGCGTTGAGGTACGAGTAGACTTGTCGAGTTCGCATGCGGAAATACGCTTCTCAAGGAATCGCCGCTCCATGGGATTGCGTGCGAGAGTGACAGCGGATTGAAAGTGTTCGCACGCAATTTCAGGGTGCCCGCTACGAAGCTGCAACTCACCAAGCGCCGCAAAGTAGAAGGGATAGGCGGTGAGGCGATCGCGTCCAGCGATTGCATGGATCTCTTCCAGTCCACGCTCAGGGCCTTCCTTTTGCGCGACCGCGATTGCACGATTGAGCGCAACGACAGGAGAGGGGCGAATCGTCATCAGAAGATCGTAAAGCGAAACGACGCGCCCCCAATCAGTCTCCTCGGCGCTGGCCGCTGCTGCGTGAAGCAACGCGATGCCGGCCTCGACGTGATATTCGCTGATTTCGGCGCCGAAAGCCGAGAGATCCAAAAGCCTTTTCCCCTCGGCGACGAGCTTCAGATCCCAACGCGATCGATCCTGGTCAGACAGCGCGGTCAAGTCACCGGAGTCATCAAGGCGCGTGGGCAAGCGTGCGGCATGAAAGCACATGAGCGCCGAGAGCGCATAACTGGCGGGCGAAGCGGTCAACGGGTGATCGAGAAGCAATGCGGCGAGGCGCATCGCCTCCTGACATAGATCGGCGCGGACGGCCGATTCTGGAGATGCACCGTGATAGCCCTCGTTGAAGAGCAGATAGAGCGTGCGGTGAACGGCTGAAAGACGGGGCGGCAAAGCGGTATCCACTATGTCGAATAGAGTTTTCGATGCGGCGAGCACCTTCTTCGCCCGCGAGATGCGCTTCTCGGTGGCCGCGTGGCTGCTCACAAATGCGTTCGCGATCTCGCCGACGCTGAAGCCGCACAAGATGTGAAGCACAAGCGCGACCTGAGCTTCCTCGGGGAGCTTGGGATGACAGCAGGAGAACATCATCCGAAGCTGATCATCCTTGATGGCATTCGGCCGAAACGCGTCTTCGACAACACTGGCCACCGTCCATTCGCTGTTCAGAAGGCGGCCCAAATCGGGTGCAAAAGAGCGGGCGGTGCGCTCGCGGCGAATTAGATCGAGCGCACGGTTTTTGGCGGCGGTCATGAGCCACGCCGAAGGGTTCTCAGGTACGCCGCGAAATCGCCAGACATCCAAGGCGCGGCAGAAGGCGTCCTGCACGGCGTCCTCGGCCAACGGAAGGTTGTGGATTCCAAGAATCCGAGTCAGGGCGGCGACCATCCGCCCTGACTCGCGTCGAAACAGATGATCGCCGGGTTCCACTACATATCTAATTTCATAATCGGCCGCACTTCCACAAGGCCACCGCGATCCAAGATCGGGCAGCCCAGCGATAGCTGCGCGGCTTCGTCCAAATCCTTGGCCTGTACCAGAGTGTATCCGCCGATGACGTCCTTAGACTCGACATAGGGGCCATCGGTGATGGTTTTCTTGCCTTTTACGACTTTACCGGTGCCCTCCAGCGGGTGACCAGGATCTTTCAGGTGCCCTTTATCGCCGAGTTCCTTCATCCAAGCTACCCACTTCTGCATAACTTGTTGCATCTCCTCGGGAGATCCGGACCGTTCGCCGCCCCGGTACAAGAAAGTAAATTCGCTCATGACGCTCTCTCCTTTATTTCTGGGATTGTCTCGAACTTATGTTGAAGCTCTTGTGCTTCGACTGGTAAACGTTCGAGAACGGCGGCAGCGGACACATTTTTCTGGAAAATTTTGTACCGAACCCGGGTTACCGAACCAGGGCTATTTCAGTGTGGCGGCGAACAGCTCGGTTAATTTACGGAAGGCGCGCTCGGCCTGGGGGTGATTGTAGACCGGACCGTCTGCCATGGTCCAACCGTGGAACGCACCATCATAGACTTCACTCTCATAATGGCCACCCCAAGCGTGGAGCGCCTGGCCAAGCTTTTGAATTGCCTCTTCGGGCATGCTGCGGTCCTGGACGGCATGGCCAAAATACAGCCGCGCTTTGATACGCGGGAGTAACAGATGAGGGCTGGTTGGCTCGTCTGTAAACAAGCGTCCGCCGTGGAAGGAAGCGGCTGCGAGGATTTTGTCAGCCCGAAAGGCGGCGATTCGTAATGCCATGCCGCCGGAAAAGCAGTAACCGACAACGCCCATCCGTTCGGGGCTAACGGATTTCTGCGTGGCGAGAAAATCGATATAGGCAGAGCCGTCGCGCTCCATAGCCTCTGGCGTCAGCGGACCCGATAGTTCAGCGAGACGCTTCCTGGCTGCTTCGTCCGCCATATTCGGGTGGGATGCAAAAAACGGCGGCAGTCCCGTCCGATAGAAGATATTAGGCATCAGAACGGTATAGCCCTCCAGGGTGAGACGGCGCGATAATTTGCGGTTGGCCTCACGAATACCGCCGATGTCGGTGAAGTGGAGTATCCCGGGACAGCGCTGATCTTCAAGGTGAAACAGCATGCCGGTGGGTGTTCCGTCCGAGGTTTGTATTGCGATCTCTTCTTCAATCATGATGGATCGGGCTTAGCAGTACTAAGTCTAATCCGGGGGCCGCACTTCATTGGTAAGTCACAATTAACCGGCTCGGGTTTCTATTATTTAGGGGGAAGAAGATAAGTTTGAAGGTACGCTCTGAACCGGCACCGCCGTTGTTTGTGTTGACGGCAATGGCAGTGCTGGCAGCACTTTATTTTGGTAGAGAAGTTCTGATTCCGTTCGCGCTGGCCGTGCTGGTCAGCTTTTTGTTGGCACCGGCGGTTTGGTGGCTAGAGAAGTTGCGGCTGGGCCGCATGGTGTCGGTAGTGACGGTTCTCTCGATCACCTACTCCATCGCGGGCGCGCTGCTGTGGATAGGAGCCGAGGAATTTTCGAGTATTCTGGCGGCGCTCCCCGAATACCAAGCCAATATCGAGGCCAAGGTGCAGCGGCTCGAGAACGCGGCCGATGGATCCTCGCGCCTTTCGAGGGCGATAGCGGGTGTGAATGCGATTGCTACCGAGCTTACGCCCGGCAGCACAGAGTATGAAAAGCGCCGCGATTTGAAACAGAGCGGTAAACCTTCGAGCACGAGAGGACACGAAGAGAAACCCGTACCGGTCGAGATCGTGAAACGCGGCGAAGGGATCGGCGGATCGCTGGGAATGATCAGCTCCTCGCTCGTATATGTGACAGGGACGCTGGCGGCAGTGGTCGTGCTGAGCCTGTTCATACTGTTGAACCGAAGCGACCTTCGAGACAGAATTTTTCGCCTGTTTGGCCGCGGGCGAATCAACGTGGTGACTACCGCAATGGACGATGCGGCGAGTCGCGTGAGCCGGTATTTGCTCACGCAACTCTGCGTGAACTGCGCTTACGGGCTGCTGCTGGGCGTCGGACTGTTTTTCATCGGCGTCCCGTACTTCATCTTCTGGGGCGCATTGGCAGCGGTTCTCCGGTTTATCCCGTACGTCGGCACATTAGTCGCAGGCGCCTCGCCCTTCGTACTGGCGCTAGCTTTGTTTGATGGGTGGAAGGTCCCGCTGCTCACTCTGGCCTTGTGGGGGGTGGTGGAAGCGTTGATTTCGGGAGCATTGGAGCCGTGGCTTTATGCAGCGCGAGCAGGGATTTCGTCGTTGGCAGTGCTCCTTTCAGCTGCGTTTTGGACGATGCTGTGGGGGCCCATCGGGCTGATTCTCGCCACACCGCTGACTGTTTGCCTGGTGGTTTTGGGAAGACACGTTCCCCAACTCGAATTTCTTTACATCCTATTCGGAGATGAGCCGGCGCTCCCTCCGGAAGCGTCCTACTACCAACGCCTGCTATCAACGGACGAAGATGACGCGCGAGACGTGCTGGACAGTTATCTCAAAGGCAGGACGCTGGTTGAACTCTACGATCAAGTGTTAATACCGGCGCTTTCGCTAGTGGAGCATGACCAGCACGAGGGCGAGCTAGATGAGAAACAGCAGAAGTTCATCTATGAAACAACACGGGATCTGATCGAGGACTTCGGCGATGAATTTGCGATTGAGAACAACGCAACCGGAGAGAGTGGAGCGCCAAGTCGCCCGATTATCATCGTACCGGCTCGGGACGAGGCCGACGAGTTGGCCGGCCTGATGCTGGCGCAGACTTTGCGAATCGCGGGCTACGAATCGAAAACGGTGGCGGTGGGATTCCTGCGAGAGATGCTGAGCGCCGTCGTAAAAGAGAAGCCTGCAATTCTGTTCATATCCGCCGTTCCGCCTTTTGCGATAGGTCATGCACGATCGATTTGCCGGCGAACGCGCCAGAGGTTACCCGACGTGAAACCGATTATCTGCCTGTGGGGGTCGAAGGAGGACACCGAAGAGATTCGGGGCCGTTTGGGGGCGGGCTGCTCGGATTACCTGGTAAAGAGTCTGTCGCAGGCGGAACTGCAGCTACGGCTTCTAAACCCGGAGCCGGAGAGCGAGCCAGCTTCACCAGAGGCGCACGAGCAAGTACCGAGAGACCAGGAGGAAGTGGAGGCCGGCCGGTAGGCTCGGTTAGAGTGGCTTGCGCCACTCCTTCCGGCCGTTACTTCCTGCCCTACAGACCGGGCTTGATCAGCAACTAGGCTGGCGGAGGTCGCACTCACCGCGCCCATAGGAAATTCACTCTCTGGCTAAACCCGGGACTGCTATAGATCAGCGAAGATGACCCGAACCGACCGGGAAGAAACACGTGACTGTTTTCACAATTGGGCATTCAACCCGGACAGCAGATGAATTTCTACGAATTTTGAGGGCGTTTGGAATCCAGATGCTGGCTGATATTCGAACGGTTCCGCGCTCAAGGCGCAATCCTCAGTTCGAAAGCGACAAGTTATGTAGCACGCTGGAGGATCAGGGTATCCGTTACACGCATTTCGCTGAGTTGGGAGGACTGCGGCATCCGCGAAAGGATTCGCCGAACCGCGGTTGGCGGAATGATTCCTTTCGCGGCTACGCCGATTATATGCAGACGGAAGAATTCCAGACAGGTCTGAATAACTTGATGGCACTTGGAGCGAATTATGCGACTGCGATCATGTGCGCTGAAGCAGTGCCGTGGCGATGCCACCGATCTTTGATTGGCGATGCACTGGTGGTTCGCGGCATCGAGGTGATCGACATTCTGGGCGAGCGGAATACAAGAGCGCATGCCCTGACCCCGTGGGCCAGAGTGGATGGGCTACAGATTACGTATCCGCCGGACGAGGAAATACAGGAGAATTGAAAAAGAAGTATGGCAACAGTACCCGCTATTGTTTCGCTCGAGGAATATTTGCACACGGAATACTCGCCCGATTGCGAGTACATCGATGGTGCGATTCTGGAGCGGAACGTGGGAAAAGGAAAACATTCGTACACGCAAGGAAAGGTGTATCGCCGGCTGGGTGATCTTGCCGAATCCCAAGGAAAGCTCGTTTTGCCGGAGCAACGAGTTCGTGTGTCCCAATCTCGGGTGCGGGTCCCTAATGTTTGTGTAGTGGCGAAACTGGAAGAAGTGATAACCGAGGCGCCGCTGCTGTGCGTAGAGGTACTCTCGCCGGACGATCGGTGGAATCGGGTTCACGCTTCGATCGCGGATTACCAGGGAATGGGCGTGCCGTGTGTCGGGGTGATCGATCCATATGACCGCCGCGCATGGGTCTTCGATGAAGTCGAACCGCCGTTGGAGGTTCGAGACGGACTCCTAAGGGCGCGCTCGCTCTCCGTAGAGCTGCCGCTTTCGGACGTGCTTCCGCCGGAGTAACGAGACCAGCCCACTGTAGTCCAACTGCTAGATGCAAGACCAAAACGAACACGAACGGCCCGACGATATGGTAGAAAGCCCCGGTGAGGCAGAGAAGGCAGCACGCACTCTGCAAGATGCTGCCAGCTCACACGCGACACTCCAGGGCTACTACGCTGTCAATAACGTGAAAGATACCGAGGAACTGGAGAAGGAAGCGAAAGCGAAGCGGGAGAACGCGAAGAAAGAGACTTAGGCTGAACGGCAGTTCGCGCCTACTTCGAGCCTTAGAGCTAAATCCTTATCAACGCTCACCGTAATCCCGGTGAAACTTGCGATAGTGTCACAGTTCAAAGCATCCGGTCCGAAGGTAGTCGTTATTCCCAACACCGGGATACCAGAGTTACGGCCAGCTTCAAGCCCAGCGGGAGTGTCTTCGATTACAAGGCAGCGCTCCGGTTGGATCCGTAACCGTTCAGCGGCGAGAAGGTAGCCTTCAGGATCGGGCTTACCGCGGCTGACGTCGTCAGAACAAATAAGAATTCGCGGCTGAGGCAGGCCGGCGCAGGCGAAACGCATCTGCGCAACGCTGCGGCTGGCCGATGTGACAACAGCCCAGCGATCCGCAGGTAGAGCAGATAAGAGTTCGAGCGCCCCCGGGACGGCCAAGACGCCGTCGCGGTATTCCAGTTCTTCCTCGTCAAGGCGCTTGGCTTCCTCCTCAATTGCCAAGTGCGGTGTCAGGTCCCGGACGACATCGAGGTTCCGACGGCCGTGACTATAGGTGACGACGTAATCTGAAGGCAGGTTGTTTCGCGTAGCCCAATTGTGCAGGAGTCGCTCACAGGCGAGCGTCGAATCGATGAGCGTGCCGTCCATATCAAACAGCACGGCATTGCACTTGATAATCACGGCTGAATACTCTTCCTGGTCAGGCGGGCAGGGCTCGTACAAAAGCGCGCCGCCTCACAACGGCATAGATCGCGCCGATAGACAGCCAAATAAACCCGACAAGCCGCGCCTGCCAGTGCAAGCTGGACCAGATATAGAAGCAAACGGCGCATCCCGCGAGCGGGAGAACAAAGTAGGTCCAGCTACGGTTTCTCCCGCGAACGAAGTAATGCATGAACGCTGCCAGGTTCACGCCGATAAAGGCCAGGAATGCCCCGAAATTTAATAATTCGGCCCCTAGCTGATAGCTGATTGAGAGCGCTCCGACCAGGGCAATTGCTCCGCTGAATAGAACGTTGTAGCTCGGGATGTTGGTTTTGTTATCAATATGGCCGAAGAAGCGAGAAGGCAGAGCGTTGTCGCGTCCCATTCCATACAACAGCCGCGCGACGCCTAACTGCGATCCCATCCCGGACCCAATCGTCGCGATCAGTAGCGTCGCGTTCACAATATGAAAGAGAACAAGACCTCCAGCGCGACCAGCGATGAAACTGTAAGCAGTGTCGAGGTCCGGGTAATGCCGGAAATCCGGCCAAACGAGTTGGCCAAAATATACTTCGATAGCAGAGAAAACACCGGTGGCAAGACAAACCAGAACGGTAGCGCGGAGAATGTTTCTTTGTGGATCTACAACCTCCTCCGAGAGAGTGGAGATGCCGTCGAATCCGATGTAGGTTAGGGCCGCGACCGAAGTTCCGGTGAAAATAGCCGGAAGGGAGAACGTGGCGGGGTCGTAGAACGGCCGAGTGAAATAAGACGCGCTTAAAGGCGGAACACCGCCCAGATAGCGGACAAAGCAAATCAGCATGTACACGACAACAACCGACATTCCGATCGCGAGCCACCGGTTGATCGCGGCAGACGTTTCCACCCCGCGGAGGTTCAGCCAGGTGAACAGAGCTGCGAAGAACAAGGCCCAGACGAAGTACGGCAGTGGTACAACGTTTGCGGCTGCTTTGCTGCACCAGATCGTACAGATCAGCGGGTTAAACAGGTAATCGAGAACGATTCCCCACCCTGCGAGGTACCCTGCGAAGTTTCCGAACTCACCGCGCACATACGCGTACGCGGAACCGGCGCTTGGATACACGCGCGCCATTCGGCCATAGCTGACCGCGGTCAGCAACATCGCGACCATCGCGATCAGAATTGTGGTTACTACGTGGCCACGCGCAACCTGCGACACGACGCCGAATATGGGCATAGGCGCGGTGGGTTGGATTACGATCAAGCCATAGAAAACCAGATCCCACAACGTTAGCGATCGCCTCAGGGAACCGCCAGTTTCTGTCACGCTCTTTGTCTTTATTGCCATGTCGGACGGCCAGGATACGCGAACTCCAAACCGCTAACGGCCGACGGTCGCAACATTCGAATACGCCGACATGCCTGCGCTGTTCCCCGCTCGAACGCGGTAAGAGATCGGCCCCTGGTTGTTTTGCGCGTGAGGATCCGAAAACGAAATGGTATGCGCATCAAGCTTGGAAACAGTCTGCCAGGCATTCGAACCAACTCGGCGCTCGATCGATACGAATTCGGGATTGCCGCCGTGCAAATGCCAGCTAAGCTGGATTCCGCCGCGTGCCTCATTGAGATTCAGATCGCTGGGCGCCTCCGGCAACTCAGGCCAGTCAAAGAAGCTTTGGTCGGCAACGGCGATCACGGTGTCACTTAATGGCATTTGCTCCAAAGTCCCTTCCTGACCCTTTGTCCATTGCATGCTGGTCAGCTTGCCCGAGGTTACGTCAACCAAGACGGGGTTTTTTATTCCGGAATCAGAAATCGTCAGCTTTGCGTGTTGCACGGGAGACTGATTCCCGGGACGGCTGAGAATAGGTAGCCAATAGGCCACGATCACCTTGCCGCTTGGGGAGCGGAACGCGTAAGACACTGGCGCGTCTGCGTCTTCAGAGGCTCCGTCCACCTTTACTTTTATGGAGGGATCCGGCAGCGTGTTCGAAAAGAGAGCGTTCGTGTTCTGCAGAGCCAAAAAGACGGGCCGCGCGGTGAAGTCGTCTGCTTTGAATTTGAGTCCACGCAGCATTCCGAAGTCGTCCAGTTCGTTGCCGTCGGTGGCCCCCACCAGAAGCCACACGAAGGTGCGAACTCCGGTCGCGCGGTCCATGATCAAGCCGCGCGGAATATATTTCGCTTGAACAGTTTCATCCGAATTTTCCCATGAGGGGATTCCGTCATTGAACTCGTCGTCCCAGAACACCAGATCCTTCCGAATACCCGGGTACGCACGCACCATATCTCGCAACGGTTTCGATGATGCGTTTGTGTCGCCATGCGTATGAACTGCCTCCGGGTTTAGAT
Organism: uncultured Acidobacteriaceae bacterium; assembly: GCA_963787585.1. GTDB lineage: Bacteria > Acidobacteriota > Terriglobia > Bryobacterales > Bryobacteraceae > Bog-105. The sequence goes on along the minus strand of CAWBDR010000026.1, from coordinate 46,707 downwards.
TATGGCCGTATCCCGGGTAATTATGGTAAGCGAAAACATCAATGCTGGACGCACAATCGCAAGCATCGAGCGCCCGCCTGGCGAATTCGGTCTCCGCGCCGGCGAGCCCGCCGAAAACGGTTTTCGCCTTTGGATCGGTACGGTGAATTGCCGCCGCTGACGCCTTGAATAGTCTGCCGTAGTCCTCCGGGTTCGCGATCGGATTCCAATACTCAATATTCGGCTCGTTCCAGATCTCGTAATATTCGACGCGGCCGCGGAAGTGATTCACCATCCAAGAAACGTAATTCGTGAATGCCCGGATCTGTTCGCCGGTTTTCGGCGGCCAGAAGATGGAGTACAAGCTTCGATCAGGGTTGTGGAAGCTGCCATTTTCCGGAGTAACCGATTCCGGCGTACGGCCCGCCGGAGACGTATATAGCGGGTTTCCATAGAGCAGTTGAACCTCAATATGAATCCCGTTCTCGACAAGGGAATTCACGTAGTCGTCGAGCGCGGGAAGGACGGAGTATTCGCCACGCTTGCGTTCGACCCATTCCCAACTGGTGTAATCTGAGCTGTTTTCGTATTGACCGATACGGATGAAATTCACGCCGGCATCGAACATTCGGGTCCACCACCAGCGGTTCCAGGGAATAAACGGATCCCGAGGGAGATCCGAGTTAATGCCGAAGCCGTCCGTTACTTGACTTGAGCGTCGTGGAACCAGCCGATCCGGCATATTCTTATCGGCGGCCGAGAGCGGTCCGACCAGGAGTAACAAAGAAGCAGTTAGGGCAAACTTTAAGGCTGTCGCGGTTACCGGGAATCGGCGGCTCATCTTTTCTCCTGAGGGACACAACGAAGTTGTGCAATGTTATCTCTCGGAAAACCTCTTTCCGGTATGTTTTTCGACCCCGTCCAAATCGAGAATAACGCCCAGTCCCGGAGCGTCCGGAATGTTGAGATAGCCCTCGGCATCTAATTTCCAGCGGGTCTGGACGATTTCATCGATGAACGGGGATCCTGTCAGGTATTCAACCAAATCAGTTTGCTTTGCCGCGGACGCCAATTGCAAATCCGCAGCAAGGCCTAGCGCGGTGTTCCAACCATGTGGGATGAAACGGACGCCGTTTTCCTCGGCCATCCAGGAAATCCTGCGCTCCTCGGAGATGCCGCCCACTTTCGTCACGTCCGGCTGAACAATATCGAAGGCGCCAGCCTGCAGCCAGGAAGCGAACGACTGCCGCCGTGTCAAGACCTCGCCGCCCGCAATGGGAACCGGCGACCTCTGCCTCAGAAGTACGTAGTCGGACAAATTGTCCGGCATGAGTGGCTCCTCAAACCAGTAGACGTCGTATTCCCGGAGCATGTCTGCTGCTCTCAAGGCCCATTTATAACCTTGCGGCCAAGATGCGTTGCTGGCTCCGGCGTCCACCATCAGCAGCGCTTCGGTCCCTATTGCATCGCGCGCGGCCCGAACAATCTCCTCGTCGGTTCTGTGGCTGTGGCGGCCGAACGGACCCCAGCCGATCTTGAAGGCCTTGAATCCCGCTTCGCGCACCGCATGCAGATGGTCAGCGAGCAGTTTGGGTTCGCACATCAACAAAGAGGCATACGGACGAACTCGATTCCGGTATCGTCCTCCCAGCAGTCTGCCGACGGGTTGCCCAGTCGCTTTGCCGAGGATGTCCCACAGCGCGATATCAATTCCGCCGATAGTATGCGTAATGCTGCCGCCCCGCCCCAGCCAGAATGTATTCTCGTGGAGTTTCTCGCTGACGCGCTCCGGCTCAAGCGCATTTTCTCCCTGATACAAAGGCTGCAGAACACCCAGCGCTGCCTGTACGAGAGCGTCGTTGGTGAAGACCGAGCCCCAACCGGTGACCCCTTCATCCGTATACACAGCCAGCAGAGTGTGAACACAATCGCTGGGCCTGATTTCGTTCGCCCAACCGCCTTCGGGCGTAGCGCCGCGCAAACCCGCAGCTTCAATACGGACGATCTTCATACGTTCATCTAACCTCTCGCGAGAATACGCTATCTCAAACCAGATGGGTCCATTCGCTTACTTCAAAACCGAGCCGCGCCGTTCGCGGCACCTTGCGTCCGCCTACGAGATCTGCATTAAATATGACATCTGCATTAAAATGGCTTTGCACACCGGCGCAGGTGTGTAATCAATTCCGCCTTGTTTGGCGCCCGGTTGTTCCGCAGCAGTAAATCACCTCGCAACAGGAGAGATATGGAAATCCGCCTTGGTTATGACATTCAATTTCAAGTTCCTTCGGCTACGCCTTTTGTGGCTTTGCTGAACGTCCATCCCTCCCGCGAGAAGGACTTGCTCGAGCCGGATGAATTGCATATTGAGCCGCAAGTTCCAATCACGTCTTACATCGACGTGTTCGGGAATCATTGCACCCGATTTCTGGCTCAACCCGGCATCTTGAGGTTGCATAACAGCACGTTGATCCAGGATTGTGGAGAGCTGGATCCAGTGAACCCGGACGCGCGTGAAGTTCCAGTACAAGATCTCCCGGATGATGTCCTGCATTTCTTAGTCGCCAGTCGGTATTGCGAAGTGGACTCGCTGGCTGCCGCAGCGGCTGATATTTTTGGAGGCGTCGCGCCTGGGTGGAACCGGGTGCAAGCCATCTGTTCGTGGGTGTATCAGAAGGTGCAATTCGGCTATGGCCTCAGCCGTCCGACGAAAACAGCAATGGACGTTTATGCCGAGCGGACGGGTGTATGCCGGGATTTTCAGCATCTAGCAATTACGTTTTGCCGTGCACTGAATATACCGGCTCGCTATGCAACGGGTTACCTTGGGGACATCGGCGTTCCTCCCGCCCCGAGCGCTATGGATTTCAGCGCCTGGTTCGAAGCGTATCTCGAAGATCGCTGGTGGACATGTGACGCGCGCCATAATGCGCGGCGTATCGGACGGGTCCTGATGGCCCGCGGGCGTGATGCTGCGGATGTTGCAATCACAACTTGTTTCGGCGCAACCAGACTGCAACAGTTCACGGTAGTTACAGATGAAGTGGCAGAGCACATCGAATTAAATACGCCGCAGAAGGTCACGGTGCTGGCTAACGGGGCCTGAGGACGGGAAGCGAGGCACATGGCGCGCGCGAGCGTTGAGATTAGATAAGAGATGATTGCCGATCTCCTGCAGATCCCTCTGCGCCATCGAAATGTTTACGACGAGCTCTCCGGGGACGGGATAACACCGCGCTCGCACTGGACGGCTTTCGTTGATGCGCTCCAACAGATCGATTCAGAAGAGTTAGCCAAGCGCTGGAGTAGGGCCGAGCGTCGGATTCGGGAAAACGGGATCACTTACAACATTTACGGCGATCCCTTGGGGATGAACCGGCCCTGGAAGATCGATCTTATTCCGCTGCTAGTCCCCGCGCACGAATGGCGGCGTATCGAAGCCGGAATCGTGCAAAGGGCAGAATTGCTTAATGCCATATTGAAGGACCTTTATGGCCCCCAGACTCTTCTACATACGGGCTCTCTTCCCTGTGAGTTGCTGTTCGCAAATCCGGCATTCTTGCGGCCGCTTGCCGGGCTGAAAGTCCCGCAGCAAACCTATTTGCACTTTGTAGCGATGGATCTCGCGCGCTCTCCGGACGGCCAGTGGTGGGTGATGGCGGACCGGGCCCAGGCGCCGTCTGGAGCAGGATATGCGCTCGAGAACCGAACGATTGTCGCTGACGTGCTTCCTGATCTTTTCCTGAGTTCAAATGTGCAGCGGTTGGCCCCCTTTTTCAGGGCGCAACGGGAGGCTCTGATGAATCTGGCCGGGCACGATAACCCGCGGATTGTGTTGCTAACTCCCGGTCCATTCAACGAGACTTATTTCGAGCACTCGTACCTCGCGCGCTACCTCGGTTTTGCGTTGGCGGAGGGAGCGGATCTGACAGTACGTGACCGGTGTGTGTACATCAAAACTGTCGATGGTCTTGAGCGAGTTGACGTGATCATCCGACGGGTGGATGATTCATTCTGTGATCCCTTGGAGCTGCGCTCCGATTCGTTGCTGGGAGTTCCGGGGCTAGTGGATTCTATTGCAGCCGGAAATGTGAAGGTTGCAAATGCGCTAGGCAGCGGTCTCATCGAAACGGCTGCGATCATACCGTTTCTTCCCGGACTTTCGCGACGGCTTCTCGCAGAGCCGTTGAACTTGCCGTCAGTTGCGACCTGGTGGTGCGGCCAGGATTACGCTCGGGATTGGGTGCTTGATCATATCGATCAGGTGGTGGTGAAACCCGCGTTTCCGTCGCGTCCAATGGAGCCCGTATTTGGGGCAGAACTCGCGAAGGCTGAGCAGCAGAAGTTGATAGCGCAAATGCGGGCTCGTCCCTTCGATTACGTAGCTCAGGAACAAGTGGCTCTTTCGACTGCGCCTGTTTGGGACCACGGTCGCATTTATTCACGCAATCTGGTGCTTCGGACATACGTGATGAACACAGGCGTAGGGTGGCGCGTGCTTCCGGGAGGTCTCGTGCGAGTAGCCAGCGATGAGACGAGCGTTGTGTCAATGCAACGAGGCGGCCATAGCAAAGATGCGTGGATACTGTGGGACTCTCCGGTAGATACAACCGCCAGCCTGCGGCGTCCCCGCACGGCCGCGGTCGAACTCCGGCGTGCGACAACGGATCTGCCCAGCCGAGTTGCCGATAACCTGTTTTGGCTGGGCCGCTATGCGGAGCGCTCGGAGAACATCGCTCGACTGCTCCGAACTCTGGTGAGCCGGTTACCCCGCGCCGACCGCAGTGAATTGAATTGTCTCGTGCGGCTGCACAGATGCTTTGGAACGAACTATTCCAAGCTCCCCAAAAAGAGCGTGCCCACAGCCGGCGAACTCGAGACCGAACTCATATCGCTGATCGGCGATGCCAAGCGCGGCGACAGTTTGGCATCCAATCTGGCGGAGGTACGGCGAGTGGGCGGAAACGTTCGCGACCGGTTATCGGCGGATATGATACGCCTGATCGGGGAACTCTCTGACTCCGTCCAGATAGAAGAATACATGCTGTTTGTAGAGTATTCCGCGGTGCTCACCGGGTGTCTGGAACTTCTGTCCGCGTTCTCGGGAATGGAACGTGAGAACTTGACCCGTGGAGCGGGATGGTTGTTCCTGAGCCTGGGACGCAGACTGGAACGAGCAATGTACTCGGCCAGATTGTTGCGGGAAATTGCAGGACCCTTCGAACCGGAAGACTGGCCGTTTTTGGAGCATTCACTCGAGGTGGCAGACAGCTCCATCACATATCGAACTCGCTATTTCACGACTTTGCAGCCGATAGCGGTGCTGGACGTCCTTATGATGGATGCTACAAATCCGCGCTCATTGGATTTCCAACTGAGTCATTTGGCTGACCTGTATGGCAAGCTACCGCGCCACATGCCAGATGACGCTGGTGCTATCGCTAAGGCGCTTTCGCTTTTAAGGAGCTTCGATCTCGCGACTGTTCACTATAGATTGCCGGGATCGCCAGCGCATGATCAGGAGGAAGACGAAAGGCTTCGCCTGAGACGTTTCTTGGGAGAGTTGGACGAATTACTACCGTCCTGGTCAGACAATCTATCGAGCACTTACTTCAGCCACGCACGAACACTGCCGATCACCATTGGCCAATGATTTACAACATCAGCCATAAGACGACATACAAGTACAAACATCCCGTCTCGCTCGGGAAGCACCTGGCGTGTTTAACACCGCGATCATTGCCTCACCATCGCTGCCGATGGAACGAGCTGCGCATTCAACCCCAGCCGGCAACACGAAGTGAAAGGGTCGACTATTTCGGGAACCGCCTAACTCTCTTTACTATTGAGGAACCACATAACGAGTTATTGGTCGAGGCTCGAAGCGAGGTAAGTATCAGTGACGAATACCGCCCGTGCCCGCAAGCTTCAATGGAATGGGAAGCCGTAGCGGCGGCTGTAGCCCGATGTCGCACTGAGGATGATATTGAGGCGTATCAATTCGTTTTTGAATCACCTCGTATTCGCCCAAGTCCTGAACTCGCAGAGTACGCGAAGCTATCCTTCCTGCCAGGCCGCCCATGCGATGATGCACTCCTCGATCTGACGGCCCGCATTCACCGCGATTTTGAGTTTGATTCTCAGGCAACTCATGTCCGTACGACTCCCGAGGAAGTTTTTCGCAGAAGACGCGGTGTGTGTCAGGACTTCGCACACCTACAGATCGCCTGTATGCGTTCGATCGGGATTGCGGCGCGATATGTGAGCGGTTATCTGCGTACGTACGCCGAACCGATATCTGAGCGTTCAGTGGGCGCGGACGTATCGCACGCCTGGGTCTCGGCCTATCGTCCGGGTCTTGGTTGGCTGGATGTTGACCCGACCAATGATGTGGTGCCCGCCGGGGGCCATGTGACGCTGGCCTGGGGGCGGGATTATGGCGACATCAGCCCTTTGCGCGGCCTGATCTTGGGCGGTCGGGATCATACATTGAAGGTCAACGTGGATATTCGACCTGTCGAGTGATTGGCGGGCCTCAGAATATTTCCAGGGATGCTTAAGCAGCGGGTTCCACGGTGCCGTCGCGATTGAGAACGTAGCGACGTCCGCGCCAATGGATGGAGTTGCCGAAAAAGCCGGCTATCCAGAAGCCAAATCCCAAGAAGTCCTGCACGGGGAGGAGATGCCAGGGCACTCTCGCTCCCAAGATACGTTTGGAAACCATCCAGGCGCTCAAGGTACGAAGAACGAGTGTAACGATCACTAGCGGCCACCACTGCGGCCGCAGCGCTACTACCGCAAGCGCGATCGGTCCGGGATGCGTAAAAAATTCGCCAATGTAGCCGGCCGGGCGAGAGCGACGCGTGCTGCGCGCCCAGCGAAGGCGGTGGGCGAAATTGCGGATGAGCCGCTCACTACCGATGCGATGCTGCACAACGTGTGCCGAGATCCGCACGCCGAAGCCTGCTTCCGCGGCGATTTTTCCCAGCATAAAATCCTCGGCCAGATAGTCTTTGACGCGCTCGATGCCACCGAGCGCGTCGAGCAAGCTGCGGCGGGCCACAATAGTGGGTCCGACGGCGAATTTAGCGCCTTCCAGCATTACCGCAGTAAACAGGCCGGCGTGAAAGTCAGTATTCATACCGGCAGCTTCGAGGCGTGACCACAAGCTCTTTCCGGCAACCGCCTCGTAGGGGCAAGTGACCAGATCGAGCGCGGGGTCCTCAAATTCAGCGGCGACCTTACGGCAGAAGTTGGTGCTCACGCGAATATCGCTGTCGCTCATGACGATCAGGCCGTATCGGGCTTGATCGAGCATGCATTTGAGGCTAAACACTTTGGCATTGGCGTAGGGCGGTTCGCCAGTAACGAGGAGTCTGGCGTTGACAGCCGGGTACTCGGACATGAGCATGCGGACCACACTTGCGGCCGGATCCCAGTTGTGACGAACAGCGAAGAGGAGTTCGAAGGACTCGTAGTCCTGCTCGAAAAAAGAGCGCAGATTCTCGATCAGACCTTCGTCAAGCCCAGAAAGCGGCTTCAGGATGCTGATCGGCGTACGCGCGAGCAGTGGAGCAAGCCGGGCGGCCCGCAGATGGCGAAGCGCCGCAGCGATTACCAGACTGCAATACACCCAACAGCCTAAAAGTATTAGCGTGGCGAGGATCAATCTATTCTTGAAGACTCTTAGACGAGACTACCTGGGACAGCGTATTCACAAATTCCGTAAGTTCAACAGCACCTTGATCGCCGTGCTTCCGGTTACGCACCGAAACTTTGTGGGATTGCGCTTCGCGATCGCCTACAACGAGCATATAGGGGACCTTCTGCAATTGAGCTTCGCGTATTTTCAGATTCACTTTTTCATTCCGTTCGTCGAGCTCGACCCGGAAGCCGGCATCCTTCAGGGTTTGATATACCTGGCGCGCGTAAGGATTCTGGCGATCGGTGATCGGTAGAACGAGAGCTTGGACAGGGGCAAGCCAAACAGGGAATGCACCGGCATAGTGCTCAAGGAGAATGCCGAAGAACCGCTCTATGGAGCCGTATAACGCTCTATGGACCATGAGCGGCTGATGAGATTTTCCATCTTCCGCAATGTACTCGAGGCCGAAGCGGCGAGGCAGCGTGAAATCGAATTGGACGGTCGAAAGCTGCCACAAACGGCCAATAGCGTCGACCAGCTTCACGTCGATTTTGGGGCCGTAAAATGCCGCCTCGTCAGGCGAAATTTTGACTTTCATGCCCAGCCGATCCGTCGCGCTCTGTAGAGCCTTCTCGCCGAGTTGCCACTGATCGGGTGAGCCGTCGTATTTGCCGCTTGCCCCCCCGTCCCAGGTGGAGAGCTCAGCTTCATAGCTGGCGAAACCGTAAGTGTTCAAAGTGTCGATGGCGAACTGCAGGCAATCGACCACCTCATTCTCGATCTGATCCGGAGTGCAGAAAATATGCGCGTCATCCTGCGTGAACCCGCGAACGCGCAGCAGGCCATGCATGACGCCCGAGCGCTCGTAGCGATATACCGTGCCCAATTCTCCCAGGCGTACTGGGAGATCGCGATAGCTGCGCAGGCGATCTCGATAAATGAGGATGTGAAACGGGCAATTCATCGGCTTGAGCTGGTACTCGGCATCCTCCAGCTCCATACGGGTGAACATATTTTCGGCGTAGAAATTGTAATGGCCGGAGGTCTTCCAGAGATCGCTGCGAGCGACGTGAGGCGTGTAGACGAGCGAGTAGCCGCGGCGGACATACTCATTGCGCATCCAATCCTCGATTACTTTCCGAACGGCGCCGCCTTTCGGATGGAAAAAGATGAGGCCAGGACCGGCGAGTTCCTGGATGCTGAAGAGGTCGAGTTCTTTGCCCAGTTTACGATGGTCGCGCTTCCGCGCCTCTTGCAGCCGGTGAAGATACTGATCGAGCTCCTTTTGGGTGAAGAAAGCGGTCCCGTAAATACGCTGAAGCTGCGGGTTCTTTTCGTCGCCTTTCCAGTACGCGCCGGCGATGGACAGCAACTTAAAAGCTTTCAATTTTTCGGTGGAGGGCACGTGCGGGCCGCGGCAGAAATCTATGAAATTCGGCCCCAGCGTGTACTCGGAGAAAATATCGCCGGCACGCTCCTCGATCAGCTCGCGTTTCATCCAGTCATCCCGGTATTTTTCCAAACCCGCCTGTTTGGGGGTTAATTTTCGTTCAAAAGGGAGATTCTTGGCCTGCAATTCGCGCATGCGCGCTTCGATTTTCTCGAGGTCTTCCGGAGTGAATTTGGCATCGCGCTGGAAATCATAATAAAAGCCGGTATCAGTAGGAGGACCGATGCCCAGCTTAGTTTCCGGGAAGAGCTCAAGGACGGCGGCGGCCAAAAGATGAGCTGTGGAATGGCGGTAGACCTCAAGCGATTCGGGATTCCTGGTTGTCAGAATCTCGAGTTGCGCGTTCGTTTCGAGAGGCCGAGTCAAATCGTAGAGGCTTCCATTTACGCGGGCGACAATCGCATCAGAAGCCAAGCGCGGACTGATGGATTTGGCGATGTCGATGGGACGCGCTCCTTCGGCTACCTCGTGCTGGCTGCCATCCGGCAGGGTGACGGTCAAACTGCTCATTCTGTGCGGTAATTCGAGCGTAGCAGACGAAAGAAGCTCCGCGGATTGAGAGGGTTGCGGCACCCAAACGGCGTAGGCCAACTGTTAGACTGAAGTTGTTTTTCCGTGAGTACTTCAACCATCGCATCGGGATTTGACGAAGCTGCTCTGGTGGCCCGCGCCAAGGCGGGGGACGTGGGGGCGTTTTCGGAACTGGTCCAGCGCTACGACCGGCGGGTGTTCCGCATGGCCAAGCAGATTACCCAGAATGACGATGACGCGGAAGACGTTCTGCAGGAGACGTTTCTCAAGGCATATACGCACCTGGACGATTTTCAGGGGAACTCGAAATTTTACACTTGGCTTGTCCGGATTGCAGTAAATGAAGCTTTGATGAAGCTCAGGAAGCGGCGATCCGACCGAACTGTGCCCTTAGATGAGCCGATCGATACAGGTGAAGATGAGGTCGCGCGGGAAATAGCCGTTTGGGATCAAAATCCCGAAGACAGCTACTCGCGAGAAGAACTGGCTCGGATTTTAGACGAGGCGATCCAAACTTTAAAGCCCGCATATCGCACCGTTTTCGTGTTAAGAGACATCGAAGAACTGTCAATCGAGGAGACAGCAGAGACTCTGGGACTATCAATTTCAGCGGTGAAAAGCCGGCTACTGCGGGCGCGGCTACAGCTTCGAGATAAGCTGACCCGGCAATTTAAGAAAAAGGGGGACGACGCGTTTGCTTACCTGTAAACAGTTCCTGCACGAGCTGAACGAATATCTCGACGAGACGCTGGACCCGCAGACGCGGGCCGAATTACAGAGACACGTGAACGAGTGCCCCAATTGTTGGGTAGTTTGCGATACGACTCAGAAGACCTTGAAGGTGTTCAAGGGAATGGAACCAATGCCGGTACCGCCGGGCATTCAATCGAGGTTAATGGCTGCTCTGGAGAGAAAAATCAAGGAAAAAGGTCCCGGTCATTGCTCGGGAACCTAGGCCAAGCGCTATTGACGCGCTTGGGCCAACATCTGGTTAAATCGCTTCTGCTGTTCCGTGTTTAGCAGGTTCAAGATGAGCTGTTTGCTGTGGGCCGCAACATCATCGCGATCATCTTCGATGTTCTGATAGTACTTGCCGTAATCATCAAGCACCTGCATAAGGGCTTTCTCCTGAGCGGGGGTCAGATTTAATTCCGTTCTCAATCGCTCGAGGCCCACGTGCCGCGCCACTTCCACCGCACGGACAGAGGAAGCGGTTGTCATGACGCGGTGAAGATAGGTGCGGGTGATCGCGGATCCAACCGCCGTTCCACACATGAAGACAATGGCCAGGATGGCGAGCACCTTCGGATTCGACCAGCCATTATCACGGCGTTGCGACATGGCAGGCGCACGATTTATAGCAGGCGTAATTATCTTACAGTTCCTTGCTGACGGAGCGCGATGTTCTCTAGAACCGCGTCTCTCTGATGGGCCCGGTCGCCGGTCACGGGAGCGGCGTAATCAACGTCCTGAGCAACGGTCGTCTCTCCGCCAAGATGTCCGTCGCGATGTTCCGCGGAAACAACGTAGGAGCCGAGAATAATAGCGATAGTGAGCGAGGCATACGCCAGGCGCGCCCCAAAGGTTGATTCCGCAAAGACGGTCCACACCGAACGCACGCCTGCTTCTTCGATTCGCTGTATCACCCGGGCGTAAAACCCTGGGGACGGCTCTGCATCTTCTGGCGCGCGCAGCGAACGCAGCAGAACTGCTTGACTTTGCATGGCCGCTACTTCCGACGAGCATTCCCGACAAGAAGCGAGATGTCCGTCCGGACTACCCTGACCCCCAGACGAAGAACCTGCGCTTAGCAGTTCCTCCAGCCGACGCCGAATCGACTCGTGCATATTTCCCTCGAAAAACCCAACCACCGTTCGCGAATCTACGTTCGCTTAAATCAAATTTACAGTTAAATACTTGGCGGGGTCAACGGCCCCTTTTCCAAACGTTGCGCGGCTTTCACAAGCTTCTGGCGCGCTCGGAACAGTTTCACCTTTATAGTGTTTTCATTCATGCCAGTCATCTCAGACAGTTCTTCCACTGAGTGGCCTTCCACTTCTTTAAGCAAGATAAGGGATCGATCCTCTTCCGAGATCTTGGAGAGCAGCTTAAGAATGAGATCGTGCTGCGCCAGCCGCTGATCCACCGCGGGAGCCTGATCCGTAGCAGGCTCGGAATTCACCATTCGGTGGGTCTCGTCAGCCGAGAAATCACTTTCATAGACCAGCTTTCGGACGCGTTTTTTGCGGAGGTAATCGTAGCACTCGTTGACCGTAATCTTGTAAATCCAGGTCAGAAGCGAACTGCGGAAGTCAAAATGGCCGATGGAGAAATAGATTTTAGCGAACACCTGCTGGGCGATATCTTCCGCATCGTTACGGTTACGGAGAATGCCGTAAATAATAGAAAAGACCTTGGCCTGATATCGCTCGACGACTTCTCGGAAGGCGATCTCGTCGTGCGCCTGCACGCGCCGGACTAGCGCCGCCTCTTCGGTGGTTCGGTGATCCAATCTGGTCTTCGCTCGGGTCGCCCCACCGGTTGCAGCCGGGAATGGAAGGGTCGCAGTCAGCCCGCTCATAATGTCTATCGCACCCGACGCGCTGAAATATGAGCAGGTTACAAAAACCTGAGCGGGTCTGTTAGCCGAGGCAACAGCTTATTATCCCAGATCGAATATTTAAGTGGACCCGCGGAACGTGCGAAGCCTGACGGAAGCCGATTGCATCAAAAGATCGTAACAGTTGTACACTGAGAGTGCAGCTATTTGTCAGGAGATTTGGATGATTCAACTAACGGAAACCGCGGTCAATAAGGTCAACGAAATCTTGAGCATGCAAGAACCAAAACCAGCGGGCTTGCGGATCGCCGTGGTAGGCGGCGGGTGCTCGGGTTTCAGCTATTCCATGGCTTTTGAGAACCAGCCGAGCATGCTGGACAAGACCTACAATTTTGGAGACCTGCGCGTCTTTATCGACCAGGCAAGCATGCTTTATCTGGATGGCGCCGAGGTAGACTACATTGAGACGATCGAAGGATCCGGGTTCAAGTTCAATAATCCGCAGGTGAAGTCAACATGCGGCTGCGGAAGTTCATTTAGCGCTTAATCATCAACTACTTGCGAGATCAAAGGCCGGAAGGGCAAAAGGCCCTTCCGGCCTTTTTCGTCATAACGAGGCCAGCATTTCGACCATGCGTCACGATTTAATAACAGAAGCGAGGAATCCGTCCTCAGAATCGATCGACGCTCTTCCAACACTTGAGATGCTGCGGGTGATCAACGCTGCGGATCAGCAGGTCGCCCTGGCGGTGGAGCGCGAGTTGCCGAACATCGCTCGGGCGGTGGACGCCATAGCGGAGCGCCTTCAAAACGGCGGCCGGCTGTTCTATTTAGGCGCAGGCACGTCGGGGAGATTAGGCGTTTTGGACGCCTCCGAATGCCCACCCACGTTCAACACGCCGCCGGAAATGGTGCAAGGCATCATTGCAGGCGGAGACTACGCGTTGCGCCGCTCGGTGGAGCGCGCGGAGGACGATCCTGAGCAAGGCCAGAAAGATCTCGCAGAGCGCGGGTTCGATGCGGGGGACGCTTTAGTCGGTATCGCGGCGAGTGGACGAACTCCGTACGTGCTGGGCGGGCTGCGGTATGCACGCCAAATCGGAGCGCTGACAATCGGATTGAGCTGTACCGTGGCTTCAGAGGTGGCCCGTGCGGCCGAGATCGCGATCACGCCCATTCCGGGGCCGGAGATACTCACCGGATCTACGCGCATGCGCGCCGGGACGGCGACCAAACTAGTTCTAAATATGCTGAGCACAGGCGTAATGATCCGGCTGGGCTACGTGTACGGAAATCTGATGGTGAACGTACAGCCCACAAACGAGAAACTGACCGACCGCGGGCGGCGGATTATCGCCAGCATAACTGGCTCGTCCTATGATGAAGCATCGCGACTAATGACAGAGAGCGGTTCGGTGAGAGTGGCGGTGCTCATGCACACCCTGGGCTTGACGCGCGCGGAGGCGGAGGCGCGTCTGACGGCAGCACGCGGGCGGCTGCGGGTCGCGCTTGGGAGCTGAGCGGCTCTGCAGGGGAAGGAATGGACAAGTTCAAGATAAGGGGCGGCACGCCGCTTAAGGGCGAATTGCCCGTCAGCGGCTCGAAGAATTCGGCTCTGCCGGCACTGGCCGCATGCCTCTTGACGGATCAGCCGATGACGCTGCACGGCATTCCGGATGTCAAGGACATCTCGACCATGCAGAGCCTGTTGACATACGCAGGAGCGGAGGTCAAGCAGGAAAGCGGGACCGTGAGGGTACACGCGAAATTACTGGGCCGGCCGGAAGCGCCCTACGACGTTGTGAAGACGATGCGGGCGTCGAGCCTGGTGCTGGGGCCACTGGTAGCACGGACCGGACGAGCACGCGTTTCGATGCCGGGCGGCTGCGCGATCGGGGCGCGACCGATCAATATGCACGTTTCCGCGCTGGAGGAATTGGGCGCGAACATCGAACAAGCTCATGGGTATGTGGAAGCGCAGGCGCCTAAGGGACTGCGCGGCACGATCGTTCACTTTGATCGAATTACCGTGACCGGGACCGAGGACGTGCTCATGGCGGCTGTTCTCGCCGAGGGCGAGACGATCATCAGGAACGCGGCGCGGGAGCCCGAAGTAAAGGATTTGGCGGATCTGCTGATCAAGATGGGGGCGAAGATTGACGGCGCCGGCACCTCAATCGTCAGGATCACCGGAGTCAAGCGGCTACACGGCGCCGAGCACACCATTATTCCCGACCGCATTGAGGCGGGAACCTTTCTGCTGGCGGGCGCGATTACCGGCGGCGATGTAACTGTGACGGGGTGCAATCTCGAGCATGTTGCCGGACTAGTCGTGAAAATGCGGCAGGCCGGAGCGGAGATCGAGGAGATGGGATCAGGATCGCTCCGGGTGCGGTGCTCACAAAGGCCTAGAGCAGTGGATGTAACAACGGAGGAGTACCCAGGGTTCGCCACAGATCTACAAGCGCAATACATGGCCTGGATGACCATCGCGCAAGGCATCAGCTTTGTTACGGAGACAATCTTCGAGAACCGGTTCATGCACACGCAGGAGCTGGCGCGCATGGGAGCGAATATCCGAATCGAAGGACGGCAGGCGATTATCGCGGGCGAGGCGGAATTGACTGGAGCCCAGGTACTTGCATCAGACCTGCGAGCCAGCGCCTCGCTGTTGCTAGCGGCGTTGATAGCGCGCGGGGAATCAACTATCGACCGCGTTTACCATATCGATCGGGGTTACGAGCGGATCGAAGAGAAGCTGGCCGCCGTGGGAGCGGACATTCAGCGCCTAGACTAGACCATGGCTGCCGTGAAACATCACAGCGAAGGATTTCTTGCTCTGGTCCAAGACGCGAAGAAGCGAATTCGCGAGATCGACATTGAAGAGTACAAGAAATTACGACAGCGCGGAGAGGCCGGACACCTGGTGGACGTCCGCGAAGATCACGAGTGGGAGACAGCCCACGCTGCAGGCGCAATCCATCTCAGCAAGGGAATCATCGAGCGGGATATCGAAAAGACCTTTCCCGACAAGAGCACGAAGCTTGTGCTCTATTGCGGCGGCGGATTTCGCTCCGCGCTGGCCACAGACAATCTGCGGAAAATGGGATACACAAACGCGATATCACTGGACGGCGGATGGCGGGCCATTGAGGCCAGCGGTTTGGCCATTGAGCGATCTTAGGAGCGGTTCCAACGTACGGGCGACCTGAAGGAGCCTCGGTTCGCTAAACGGAGCGCCTATCAGTTGCAGGCCGATGGGGAGACCTGACCCCGTATTGCCGCAGGGCATGGAAAGCGCGGGATTTCCAAGGTAATTTATGGCTCGAACCAGGCGGGTAGAGGCCATCCGCGTGTTCTCCCATTCGCCCTTGATCTGAACTTCCGCCTCGTGAAGACCTGGAGCGGCGACGGGAGTTGTGGGGGCGGCGAGGACATCAATATCTCGCCACAGCTTGTTGAATTCCGCGCAATATAAAGTCCGGAGCCGCTGGGCATTGACGTATTCGTGTCCGGCGATGAGTTTGCCCTGTTGAATCAGCGCCCACACATCGCTCCCGAATAGAGCGGCATCATGGCGGCCTGCATAGAGCGCGGTGGCTTCGGCGAGCTGAACAATGCGAGCCGCGATGTTGACACCATCGAGGTCCGGTATAGGCAACTCCTGAATGACAGCTCCGAGCGTTTGCATGAGGGAGACGCTCTTGTGAACTGCAGCGGAGACTTGCTCTTGTACACGATCAAAGAAGAAATTTCGGGGAATGCCGACCCGCAGACCTTTCAGATCCGCTGGAGGCGGGAGATTGAAATCGGAAACGGAAATGGGCGAGCAAGCGGGATCGAGCGGATCGGGACCGGCAATGGTGTTCATAGCGAGCGCACAATCCTCGACACAAGAGCCAAATGGACCCATGTGGTCGAGACTGAAAGCGAGCGGCAGAACACCGTAACGACTCACGCGGCCATAAGTCGGTTTAAGACCAGTAATGCCGCAATAGGAAGCGGGGATGCGAATAGATCCGCCCGTGTCGCTTCCAAGAGCTACCGGTACGAAGCCGGCTGCGACCGCAGCAGCCGATCCGCCGCTGGACCCGCCCGGGATGCGAGTGGGATCCGCGGGGTTCAAGACAAACCCGTAGTGCGGATTCTTTGAAGTGATTCCGTACGCCAATTCGTGAAGATTGGTTTTTCCAATGCTGATAGCGCCGGCAATACGAAGTCGGGATACGACCGTAGCGTCGTGATCCGGGACAAAATCGCCAAAGACGAGAGAGCCGGCGGTGGTCGCAATGCCTTGCGTGTAAAAAATGTCCTTTAGAGCAATAGGGATGCCGTGGAACGGGCCGCGATCCCTTCCGTCGGCCAGCTCGCGATCGCGTTCGGCGGCCGCGGCTAGGGCCGAATCAGGGGTAAGCGTAATGAAGGAGTTGAAGGAATCGCGAGTCTTGATTTCGTGAAATGTTTGCTGCAGGAACTCGAGGCAAGACGTCTTGCGCCTTCGCAATAGTGTGCCGATTTCACGGACGGTCACTGGCTTTCCGCTCCGGTAGGCGGCGGGAGCGTGAAGGTGAGCGCAGGCTCCACTTCCGGATCCAGGCTTCTGGTAAGCGGCTCGAACTGCCTGTGGAGACCTTCGATGATTTCCCGATTCTGGCGGTCGGCGTCTTCCTGAGAGGTCATTCGCTCCCTTATTGCGGGGCGGGACCGCGGACAATCTGAACGAAACCACCGACGTTGATGCACTTGGCGAAAGCGGCCCGAACCTGCTCAGCGGTCATGTTGAAGTACTTGTCAGCGGTTTTGATCGGCTCGTCCAAAGGCAATCCGATGCGCGCCCTGCTAACGAATCCGCCGGCAACTGCATCCTCGCTTGATTCGGCGAGAGGAATCTGACGCAAAAGAAGCGCTTTGGCCTGCTGGAGCTCACCGTCGGTGACGTTGTTCTTCTGCATGTCGATCAATTCCTGCTCGATCATGGCGCGGGCCTTTGAGACATTTTGCGGATCGCAGCCATAGCTTATGGAATACGTAGAGCGAGTTTCACCAGCTTCGAGCGAATCGTCGATGTTATAGACGTAGCCGGCCCTTTGGCGCAGGTCGCGATAGAGGCGAGTGGCATAGAAACCGCCGCCGAGCACATGATTTCCGACTTGGAGCGCATAGTAATCCGGGTTGAAGCGATTCATCCCGAGCTGCTCAATGAGTTCAACGGAATCCTGTATGCGGCTAGGATCAGGCACATTTACGGCGCTGGGTTTATTCTCCGGAACGGGCGGCAGTACAACATCGGGTTTCGGACCGGAAACTTGCCAATCGCCGAAATACTTCTCAATAACAGAGCGCGCTTCCTCCGGGGTTATATCGCCGATCACGGCGATTGTGGCGAGATCAGGCCGGAATGCCTTTTTGTAGAAAGTTTGTATGTCGGGGTAGGTAACGGAGTTGATGCTTTTAGGGGTATTCTCGCGCTGCAGCGGATCCTGAGGAGGGAGTAGGGCTTTCAGCAGGGCACGCTCCGTGCGATAGCCGGGGCTGTGCATTTCTCCTTCGACAAACTCGGCCGCTTGCTGTTGCACGATCTTGAAGGCATCAGGAGGCAGAGCCGGATGAAGCTCATTATCCGCAAGCAGCTCGACACCGCGCGCGAAATCCCCCTTCAACACTTTGAGACTGAAATTCGGGCCGGCGGACTCGGAAGCAGCGATGTCATCCAACGCCTTTTGAAATGCCAGCCGGTCGAGGGTCTTGGTCCCGTACGAAAACAACTCCTCCAGAACGTCCGAAACGCCTTCCTGGCCTGGAGGCGTTTCCAGTTCAGTTTGGGTCTTGATGGAACCCATAAGTGTGACAGTGGGGCTGGCTTTCTCGGTTTGCACGATGAGGCGAATGCCGTTCGGTAATTTCAGATCCACGGGGTGAAGGGTTTCCTGTGGCACGCGCAGAGACTTAACCGCGACCTCGGCCCATTCGGGAAGAGCGACGGGCTTGGTGGGAGCGGAGGTTGTCTTTTCCGAGCCGCCGAATCCCTTGGAAGCGACGGCCTCGCCTGACGGTGCAGGTTTCAAAACAGCGGTAATACAGTTTTGCTCGGCGAGGTACTTTTTGGCGACGCGATTGACATCGCCCAGGGTGACGCGCTGAATGGCCGCAATGTCGTCGTTCGGCGAGGTGCGGCCTTCAGCCGCTAGCGCAGACGACCAGATGAAGGCGAGATTAGAAATGGAGTTCTTGTTGAACTCGGCGGAGGCGAGCTCGGCCTTTTTAGCCGCTTCCACCAGATCCGCCGGCACGCCATCGGCCGCGTAATGGGCCAGGATGCCCTTCATCTGGGAAATGAGCAACGCGGGGTCTGTGCCCGAGGGAATTACGCCTTGCGCAATGGCAGCGCTGGCTTTTCGATAACTCTCCGCAACGCCGAAGAAGGCCGCAAGCGCCTTGCCTTGCGGCACGAGAGCATACAAATCCGCACGCTGGCTGGCGAGAACGTCCCCGAGCACGCTGGCCGCTGCGTAGTCCGGGTCGTCCGTGCCGGGAAAACGGAATGCCAGGACCGCGATGGTGTATGGCAAATTGCTATCCATCGTGAACGATTCGGGTGTGACCGGCTTCAAGTCAATAGCAGGGCGGGCGGGAATTTCGCGCCGGGGAATGGAGCCGTAATACTGTTTAATCTTGGCGAGGGTCGCCTGCGCATCCACGTCTCCGGTAATGATCAGAATGGCGTTATTCGGCGCATACCACTTCCGATAGAACTCCTTTAGCATTGCGCCAGTGGTCTTCTCAAACGAAGGCTTGGTGCCAAGCGCATCCTGCGCGTAAGGGCTACCCGCGAAAAGATCCTTGTTGAGGCGAGTGATGGCTTTGTAGGTTGGGGCCGAGAGGTCACGCGCGACTTCCTGCTCGATGGCGCCTCGCTCCTGAGCCCATTCGGCCTGTGAATCGTCGACATCGGCCATGCAGGCGGCGTCGACCCGGAGGGCGACATCGAGGTCCTGCGCGGGAACGGTGACGAAGTATTGCGTGATGTTCTGCTGGGTGTCGGCATCCATATAGCCGCCCAGTTGAGCGTATATAGCGGCGATCTGATCAGCAGTGAGTCCTGTACAGCCCCGAAAGGCCATGTGTTCCTGGGCGTGCGCCATGCCGGGAAAGTCGGAGGGGGTTTCATCCGCGCCGACCAGGTAGTTGGTTTCGAGCGTGGCGACCGGCGCGAGAGGATCGCGGACGATCACTACCTGCAGGCCATTATTGAGGGTGGCGCGGGTAATCTCGGGGGCGGTGTTCTGGTTTTGAGCAGACAGCGTTACAGCGAACGCTGCGAGGATGAATCCTCGAGCGACAAGAGACGAAAATTGCATTCGAACACTTTCAGCTTACGGCACGGGGCAAGCGCGACCCCGCGGAGCGCGGAGAAATAAAGAAAGAGTTCTACGCTTCGGCAGCGCGCAGCTTCGAAAGAATCACCATTCCGGCGCCGGCCGCGACGGCATCCTCGAGCAGACCCACAACAGTCCCGGGCACTTTTTCGGAGGCCTTGCGGCGCAGGTGGTATCCGGCGTACGATGCACCCACAGCGGCTGCCGCTCCGATTAGAGCTCCGAGAACAGCAGAGCGTTTCTTCGAAGCACTAATCGCCGCCCCCGTGAAGCCGCCGGTAACAGCACGACCGATGAGGAAAGGCAGCTTGGTGCGGGCAGGCGTGAACGGGAGTTTGTCGAGAATCAACTCGCCGACTGCTACGGCGAGAAGGGGATAAGAGACCTTAGGGTTGTTCAGAAAATCAAAGCGCGAGTTTTTAGCAGGGAGCAGACCCGCCTTTGCTACTTTGCCGAGCATAGCCGGCGCGGACAGGGACCGGATACCAGCTACCGCACCCATGGCAGCAATTCCTCCATAGACTTTTACGTCTGTCATTTCTCTCTCCTCCCTCTATTGACTCGGCGGAGGCTCGACCTGCGCCGCAAAGAAATTTACGTGTTTCAGAGATTTCAGATCTGATCCCGGTATTGCTCTAAAACAACACGCACCAACTGGCTTCGCGTACCCGTTCCGCTCTTTCGGAAGAGCTGCTGGAGGATGCCTTTCACTGCCGGCTCAGAGCAGCCTAATTCGCCGGCGATTTGTTTATTGCTGTGTCCCTCCACAACGGATCGAAGCACCTGCGCTTCGCGCGCCGTCAGAGGTTTGTGCCGCTCAGCCCGCTCCTGAGCCGCGCCAGGAGCGGAACGAGACAACGGCTGACCTCCTACGGCTTCGCGAATGGCTGTCGCCAGCACCTCTACCGACACATCCTTCCGCAGAATTCCCGAGATATTTTGGCTTCGCAACAATTCTTCTTCGCCGTTTGAGATACCCGCGGTCAGAATGAGTACGGGGCCTTGAAATCCATTCCGGCGCGCGCGCATCAGAAGATCAATTCCCCGCTCAGCTCCCAGATCGACATCCAGAAGCACCAAATCGCTGACGCCGCCGGCCAGCAGCAGGAGAGCTTCGCTGATAGACCCGCAATGACCCTGTAACTCAAGGTCCGGCTGGGTATTCAGGAGCTTTGCTAAGCCCTCTCTGAAAATAGTGTGATCGTCAATCAGCAGAATTCGAATTTTCTTCTCGCCGGCGGTCATTCTCGCAACCTATACCAAAGCTCGGTTGGCTCAAGTGAAACGACAAAACAGCAGCCGCTCGGTACTGGCTTATGACTGAGCTCTCCGCCGAACGATCTGATAATCGCCCGGGCAACATAAAGTCCGAGGCCGCGTTCCGCAACGGCTGATTGTAAGGGTTTGAACAACGTCTCCGGATTTGGGACGGGAGGCCCTGAATTATGAAAGCGTACGTTTACGCGACCATCTTCCATATCGGCGGAAACGGTAAGCTCCTTTCGCTGGCACGCCTCAAGGGCGCGGCAGGTATTTCTTGTCAGGTTAAGAAATACCTGCATCAGAGCATGCTGGTCGGCGCGAACGATTGGAAGCTCTTTGGGGAAATGCCAGCGCATCGCAATATGCTGCTCGCTAAAGGAAGGCTCAATCACGATGCGCAATTGGTCGAGCGCCGCCCGGAGGCTGGCAGTATCGAAGCTGTGCTCAGAGGATGGATGGAGCTCCGAATATGCCATTTTCTCCAGGCTGTCGACCAGAGATTTCAGCCCCCCGATTTCCTCGGTTTCGGCGATACCCGGACGCTGCATCAGGGTCGATACGAGCACGCGCATTGCGCTGCAGAGGTTCCGCGTTTCGTGCCAGAAGGCGCCCAGGATGATCCGGGAACTGGCGGTGAGTGAACGCAGCCCAACTTCCTCGTGCGTACGCAACTGCTCGGACGCATCGAAGATGACTGCGATGAGACCGGTGGCGGAGCGCGGCCCATAACTGGAGACCCAAATGTGAGCGAGAAAAGCCTGCCCATCCTGGCGGAACCCGGTGCCCTCAATCATCGTCCGGACGAATTTCCGGACTCCGGTGACGTGGCACAGCTTGTCGATATCGGGCAGATACGCACCAATAGCTTGTCCTGCTAACGATTGACGTTCAAAGCCCAGCAACTCATGAGCGGCCTCATTTGCGAGCAAGACGTTCCCACCCGGATCCAGCGTGAGAATAGCGGCCGGTGTTCCCTCGATCAATCCTCTAAGCTGCTGCTCGACAGTTTCCCGCTGCTCGATTTCTTTTACGAGCTGGCCCGCCTGGAGCAAGGCGGTCCTGCGGTGTTGGTCCATTTGACGCATCAGCAGACCGATTCCCAGATATGCGAATAAGCCGATGATGGTTCGGAGCATCGCGCCTTCACTCCACGGCAGAGGAGCAAGGTCTTCCCTTAGCAGCGCGCAGACTAGAGCGAAGATGGCCAGCTCCCAGCGGTTCAGGTTTCCGGACGCGACTGCGAACGGAAAGACATAAAGAAGCCCTACGGAGACATTCGGAACGAAGGAAGCAGCACAAGCTATGGCTAGAATGAGCAGCGAAGCGGTAATCAGGGCGGCACGGTGGCTGTGGGGCGAGAACCGCGCTAAGGAGTCCGGCTTCACTGGGCTATTCGGGTCAGCAGGAGGAAGATGTGCACAGATTTTCTTAATACCTATCGAAAGATAGATTTGCACGAGATGCAGAATCTCGTAAGATTATTTCTACAAGAACCTCATTTGATGCTCTAAACAACTCGCATATCCGTTTAAAACGGATAACCTAGTGTTCCACAGCGCGAGCAAGATGGTTCCTCCGGGGGCGGGCTTCCTTTAATGGTTCCCGCCCTTATTTGTGTTTTTCCGTCCTGAAATCTTCTGAACCCCCACCGTGAAGACGCAAAGGAAATGGCGTGGAGAACTTAGGGCTGTACGGAATATCGGCGAAGGTGGGTGCGGGAACCGTCCACAGAAGGTCAGTTCCCGCCAACGGATTAGGCTTTGCGACGGCGGAAAAGAGAAAAGGAAGTGAGCAAGAAACCGCCGGAGCCAAGAAGCAACAGCGAACCCGGTTCGGGCGTGGTAGTGTTATCCAGCGTGGCGCCGACCAGGCCGGTATTGCCGTTCGCCCCGAGAATATCGGCTACGAAATAGGCTTTGCCATCGCCGGTTGAGAGTTTATCGAAGCTCGCCGCAGTCAAGCCGGGTGCGGTCACATCGAATGAGATCGGGCCAGCAAATGGGTGACTGGCACCGTGCTCGCAGATGTCGCAGACGAGCGCGTAACCCAGGTCTCCGAAACCATCGAAGTGAAGATTTCCCGCGCCGGGGCTGAGCAAGTGCCAACCTGATGTAAGGTCAGTTACACTGATTGTGGGATTTCCGACTATGTCGAAACCGAACAAACCGGGGAATCCGGTGCTGACGAACTTGTCCGCAGAATTAAGGCTCACATCGATCTCTACTTTGTTGGTCCCAGCCTGAGTCACGTCAACGGTTCCAAATGGCGCGGTGCCACATGTCCCGGTGCAATGATCGATGGTGAACGTAAATGAATCTGCGAACGCTGGGATCGCAGCAAACGCCAGGCATAATAGACCTGGCAAAAATGATTTCAAACGCATGAATTCTCGCTTCCTCCAAGCATATAAATTCTTGTTACCCGACAAAACTTGCCTCGTAGGCTTTAGATTAGAGAAAGTCAGCGGACGAAAACAAGGGATATTCCCGTACTGCGAATACTAATGCTTTCGGTAATTAACAAAACTCTTCGACGTTTAATTCCGAATTCTTATCTTAAATATCAGGTTTAGCGGGTAGTGGGAGAATACTCGCATGGACCTTCCGCTGGATGGATACAAGCTACAGGACACGAGCCGGATTCTGACACCTGCGCTGCTGCTTTATGTCGACTATGTGGATTCCAACATCGAAGCTACGCTGCGGATGGTAGGAGGCGATCCAACTCGATGGCGGCCGCACATTAAGACAGCGAAGATCCCGGCTGTACTTCAGCGGATGATGGCATATGGAGTCCGAGCGTTCAAGTGCTCGACCACACTGGAGCTTTTAACCGCTTGCGAATCAGGCGCGCAAGACGTGCTGGTCGCGTTTGCGATGACAGGCGCAAATGCGGAGCGAACTGTGCAAATTGCGAGAGAATTTCCGCGAACTCGGGTTTCAGTGCTGGTGGAAGCGGCCGAGCAAGCGCAATTCTGGAACCCCACACAGCTCGGTGTTTTTATCGACGTAAATCCAGGCATGGACCGCACCGGGATCAATCAGGACCGCGCGGACGAAGTGTTGGAACTCGCGCGCACTATCGGCCAGGGGTTTCGCGGCCTGCACTATTACGACGGGCATATGTCGGGCGTGCTTCCAACGGAACGCGAAGCCCAAGCGCATAGCGGGTATGACCAGCTACTTCAGATTGTTAAAGCACTCGCGGCGGCAAATATACCGGTGGGTGAAGTGATTACCTCGGGAACGCCCGCTGCTCCTTATGGCTACTCATACCCAGGCTTTACGAAAAGCGGCTTCGTACACCGAATTTCTCCGGGAACAGTCGTATACAACGACACGACAAGCCTGGAGCAACTGCGCGGATTCGGATATCGGCCGGCTGTGACGGTACTGACTACGGTAATCAGCCATCCCGTGCCGGCCCGGGTCACATGCGATGCAGGGCATAAGAGCGTGTCAGCGGACGCAGGAGTTCCAACGTGTGCAGTCCTGGGGCGGGCAGACCTCAAGCCGCTGAAGCCGAGTGAGGAGCATCTGCCTTTGGAGGTCAGGGCCGGCGCGCCAGTCCCCAAGCTAGGCGATAAGTTGTTGTTGGTACCGAGGCACGTGTGTCCAACCGTAAATAATTTCGACGAGGCGCTCATGGTGCAGGGTGGAACGATTCGGGGAATCGAGCGGATCCGCGCAAGGGGACACGAGAACCCGCTTACTCTGATTCGCGACTACGCGGCTATTTCCTAACGAATGCGAACGCGAGAACAAAGCCGATCGAAAAAACCGAGACCGCCATCGTTAGTGGCTTTCGCCGGACGTAGGTGCGCCAGTCAGTAGCTTCCTGAAATTTGCCCTCCAATTCTGAGACGTGCCGCCCCAGACGTTCCCTTTCTAGGGCGATCTCGTAAGCTATCTGGTTTGTGTTCTCAGCCATTCTGCCCCCTCCTGCAAGGATTGAACGGTTTTCTCGGGTTTAAGCTTCAGCGCGCGGAGGCGAACCATCCCAACGCCGATAAAAAGTCCGGCGACAATTACCGCAAAGGCACATACGATCAACGCCGCGGCCCAAGTCGGTAAGACTAAACACAACGCCAAAACAGCAGTCGTAAAGACCAGGCCAAGGGCGCAGAGCGCCAAAGCGCCGCCTACCGCCCGCGATGGAGGCGGCGCGACCAAACTCCATAGCTTCCTGTTTAACTTCTGTTTTGGCGAGCTTGACCTCAGAACGAACCAAGTCGGTTACGTCCTTCATTACATCCTGCAGAATTAAGCTAAACGGTCGATCGTTTTCGGTATTTGCCATAATTCGTCTACTCCGGATTTAAAGCCGCCGGCAAGCAAAACCGGCGAGCAGTCCGCCGGCAGCCGCAGCAAACAGCGACATCGCCGGCTTATCCCGAACAAAGCGCCCGAAAGAACCCAGCGCACGACCGCTCGAACGGGCGAGATTTTCGTATCGGCCGGACTCCAACAGGTTGATGTTGGGGGCGAGAATGGTAACTTTTTCCCTGGGATTCCCTACAGATCGGGCAGAGCTCACCATTGGATCCAGGGCATTTGTCTCGTCGTAATCAGGCATTGTAATCTTCCGTGCATCAACGTGTGCACTTGCAGGCCCAAAATCAGCCCAACAGGATCTAACGAAACCCCTCATCCGACAAATTTTGTCATGATGAGCAAATCTTGGCGACGCCGGCACACAAGGAAGCACCGGGCGCAGTCTTAAGCAGGCACGACCTCCCAAGAACGATGGGTCTGGGCGACCTCGTGCTGGCACAGGTCCTATGCGTGGTCGGATCAGCTTGGGTGGGAGTGGCTGCGAAACTTGGCCGAGCCCATGCTGCCTTTTGGATCGGCGCGATAGTTCTGTATTACCTGCCGCTCGCGGTGGTAGTGATCTATTTGAATCGGGTGCTGCCGCTCGAGGGCGGCCTGTACGAGTGGGCCAAACAGGGATTTGGGGAGTTCCTGGGATTCTTAACGGGATGGAATCTCTGGGTGTATGCCGTACTCTGCGTTCCGACGATCTTGTTTATGGTCCCGACCGACATCTCGTATCTGATCGGCCGGGGGGCGGAATGGCTGCCGGGAAACCGGCTGGTGACCGCGACCATCGTAGGCGGCATTATAGCGGGAATCGCGTTGGTGGCGGTGTACGGCCTACGGGTGGGCAAATGGCTGCACAACGCCGGGAGCGGTTGCATTTTGGCCGCGTATGGCATCCTTCTGCTATTGCCCCTATGGCCAAAGCTCACGGAACGCGGCATTGCGTATACGCCAGTGCCGTGGCAGACTCCACATGCGAATTGGTTCAGCCTGGCTGTGTTCGGGCAAATGACGGTAGGTGCGCTGAGCGGCTTCGAATATGTAGCCATTATGGCCGGGGAATGCCGGGGTGCCGCGCGAAGCATAGGACGATCCGTAATGATCTCCGCGCCTGTTATCGCGCTGATGTTCATTCTGGGAACGAGCACGGTTCTGGCGTTCACCGGAAACGAGCCTATTAACCTGATCGCACCTATTCCGCAGACATTCCGACTGGCGTTCGGCATAAAGGGCCTGGGTGCCTTGGTCGCGCGGCTGGCTATTCTGTTAATCCTGGCACGGGGAATCGCGGCGGCAAGCCTCATTTTCACAGGGCTGACGAGATTGCCCATGGCTGCCGGGTGGGATCATCTGTTGCCGGCGTGGTTCACAACCTTGCATCCACGACACCGAACGCCGGCGAATTCGATTCTGTTCGTGGCGTTTCTTTGCCTGGCACTGGTTGTGCTGGGTATGACGGGCGTTCGCGAACAGGAAGCGATGCAGTTACTGCAGAATGCATCCACAGTGCATTACGGGCTGGCCTACGTGGGACTGTTTGCAATTCCCATCTTCGGAGCCGGACGGATTCGGAAACTGCTGCCGTGTTGGTTGAGCGCTGCTTCGTGTGCCGGACTGGTTTCGAGCGCGATAGCTGTTTTGATCGCGATCCACCCCATCATCGAGGTATCGAGCCACACCTCATATGCCGCGAAGATAGGCGGGACAGTGCTGATCAGCAACATGTTGGGAGCGACGATATACCGAACACGCGGCACAATGGGCAAGGCGCCAGAAACCGCGACCGCATAGAACATTTTAACTGTATTCTGTTTCCATGAGCACGCAACGGGCGATGGCCGGCGGAGTAGCGGATCGCGACGCTTTGCCGAAAGGATTGAACGGCCGTTGCCTGTGCCGGTGGTGCAATCTGGAGGTGCCAGCCGGCCGCCAAACCTTCTGTTCCGAGTGGTGCGTTGAGGAGTGGAAGCTGCGCTCGGATCCAGGATATGTGCGCCAGAGAGTTCTGGAGCGGGATCATGGCGTATGCGCAATTTGCCAGCTCGACTGCATCGCGGAGATGCGCCGGGTGAAGCGATTGCGCGGCGCCAGCCGCGTCCGAGCTGTGAAAGAGTGGTCGTTCCGAGGGCGCAAGTCGCTGTGGGATGCCGACCATATCATTCCCGTCGCTGAAGGGGGCGGCGAATGCGATTTATCGAACATGCGGACGCTCTGCCTCAAATGCCATCGCGCCCGCACGCCCGAGCTAGTGGAGCGGCGGCGGCTGGGGTCAACCGCCTGATTTTATGTATTTGACGCTAGCTCTTGCTCGTGGTGCTACCCGCGCCGGCCGAGTGGGCCTTTGCGGAAGCGGTGCCGCCCGAAGCAGTAGATTCGCCGGATTGGATCGGGATCTCACGTCGGCGGCCGGCCTGCTCCTGAACGGGCATGGTGACTTGCAGCACGCCATCCCGGAACTGAGCACGTACCTGGTCGGTGTTCACTCCTTCCGGTAATGGAATGGCACGATAGAACTCGCCATACCGGCGCTCGGAACGATATGCCTGGCCCACACGATGTTCGTGTTCCGATTTACGCTCGCCATGGATAACAAGAGCATCTTCGGTCAATTCGACTTTCACATCTTCCGGCTTAAGACCTGGTAATTCGGCCGAGACCTCGAGCTGGCCATTGTTCTCTCGTACTTCGACTGCGGGCGACCAACTACTTTGGCCTGCGCTGCCAAAATTTTGGCCGAACATCTGGCCAAAATGGCGATCCATTTCCTCGCTCATGCGACGGATAACCGAGAAGGGGTTACCGGAGAAAAGCTCCGCCGGGCTCAGGAATCCGCCGGAAGGATCCCACTCACGCGAGCGGGAGACTCCGGTCTGACGGTTTTGCCTTTCGAGGCTAGTCGGTTGCGAGGATTCAGAAGTTTTTTTCGATTCTGGATTTCGGTTAGAGGATTGGTTTCTGACGTCACTATCCGCCATAGGATATGCCTCCGTTGCTTGGACGCCGGAGGCGGGGGAGCGCTACGCGCAAAATCACGAAATTTGAAAGGCTTGATCGCGCTATTTGGAGACGAGTGTAGGCAAAATGATAAACTCCTACGGCTATGGCTCTTGCCGCGATTGTTGAAGCTGCCGCCGCGGTCCAGTTTAAGAATGGAGCCGAGATAGTGCAATTCTTCCACGCGGTCACGGGGAATCACTTCATCGACTGGTTCAATGCGGCATGTGCACGAAAAGGGGCATGGGCCGATAAGGCGGTTGGGACCGGGTCCGATGTGAAACAAAGATTTCAACAGATCTGGGACAACATTCCGATCATCTTCGATTCGGCAACAATTAATCTACTGCAGTTTACTGCCTTGATGAGCATTTTGATCAATGAAGTGGGTCAGCAGTTGTTGCCGCTTACGGAAGTATGCGGGACTTCCCAGTATCCGGGATTAGCGTATCCGTTCGACAACATACCGGGAATAAAGTCTTCCTATAACAACGCAAGTCAGGGCAATAGACTGGCCGGAGATCTGTTCTTCGATGACCAGGATTTCTGGACCGCCCACGGCACGCGCGCAGGAGCGGCGATGGTTCGGGCGAAAGCGATGCTGAAATCCCAGTGGAACGGTGCCAGTTACCCACGTACCTTGTTTCCCACGGCAGTGGAACCAGAATCGGGTTTCATTCATCAAGCCGATTTTTTCAAATTCCGTGGTAGGGGTTTCATCCAGTGCACCTGGCGCAGCAATTACAAACCCATTGTTCAATTCGTACAAGGCTATGCAGGAGATCATCCTGTTCTGCTGAGCTACAAGAATGCCTGGGCCGGGAAAGATCCCGACCTGGTGTGCACTATCAGCTCGAACGACGATTGGGACGCCCTCTTTCAAAAAACGGACTTGACGGTCGCCTCGCGGGCGATTGCGCTTCACAGTAATGGGTGCGGGAATTATCTTCGACTGTCGACCGAACCAGCGATTTTGACAGCATCCACGACGATCCCGGGTTCGCTTTATAACATGGGACACCGCATTAACGGCGGAAGCGCCTATGCGGAGCAGTTCTCGGGACGAGTAGTACAGTTGCTAAACACCCTCGACTACCCGGGTGGGACAACAGCGGCACGTACTTGAGGCGTACTACCTCGATTGGCGGGCACGCTGAAGAGTGATGATCTTGCCGTAGCTTTCGCGAAAGGCATCTGCAGCTTCATTGGCGGCCCAGATCTCCAAATCCGCATCGGTATCCGCTTCGATGAAGAGCCCTATTGTTCCGTCCTTCGAAGAGGCAGCGATGTTGCGGACGTTTTGCTGGTGCCCGCGATCAAGGGCATCAGCGATGCGCAACAGAGGCACCAGAGAGAGCACAGTGCGCCTCGATTCCGCATCAAGAGCTTGAATATAAGGGTGCCGCGAATGCGGCACGGCCTTCCGATGAAACCGGCAGAGAGCCGAGATGGTTAAGCGCTCGTGGTCGGTGAAGCCAGGCATGTCGGAATTGGCGACTAAATAGGCGGAGTGCTTATGATGACCCGTGCCGCTCACATAATGGCCTATGTCATGAAGATAGGAGCCGGCTTCGAGGAGCTTGCCGGCTTCGGGCGGAAGCTGATGAGCGGGCTGCAGGATCTCGAATAGCCGATGAGCTAGGCAGGCAACGTGGCGGACATGCTTCAAAGACACGCCATAACGTTTCGCCATGCTTTCGACGAGAGCGCGTTGTTCCCGGGAGAGCAGGGACAACTCCCGTCCGACCCGTCGAGCAGCCAGATCGGCGATGATGCCGTCGCGTACGCCGGCTGCACAGTAATAGAGCGAACGATGCCCGAACAACTCGAGAGTGCGCAGGAACACGGCGGTACCGGCGATGATGATTTCGGCACGTTTTGGTCCGATGCCAGTCAGTTTGCGACGCCCCGTAATATCGAGCTGGGTAAGAGCGTTGTACAAGTCCCGTATTTGGGCCATGGAGGCGCGTAGCCGATCCGCCTCGTCCCGTTTGGCGCGCGCGATCTGGTTGACGGCGCTGACGACTGCGGCTGCGGTTGCAGAGGTCGCGATCGCACGATCGAATTTCTCGGTCCCGTGATGTTTAGAAAACGGAGTCAATTTCTCATCGATATAAGCCTGCAGGCGATGCAGCTCACCGGCGTTGGGCGGGTCGGTGTTGAGAAAGACTTGGGTGAGACGCACAGCTCCGAGGGGCTTTGATACGGCGTCGATCAACTGCCCAGTCTGGCTGATGATCAGCTCGGCGCTGCCGCCTCCGACATCGACAATAAGGGTACGTTCTTTGGGACGCGGCCAACGACTCTCCACACCCAGGTGAATGAGGCGCGCTTCCTCGGGTCCGGAAATGATTTCGACGTTGGTGCCCAGTGCGCCTTCGGTGCGTTGAAGAAATTCCTGCTGATTACTGGCGTCGCGAACGGCACTGGTCGCAACCGCCCGCACCCCTACAATATCCAGCCGCCTGTAGGTGGCCGCCATCCGGGCAAGGTTAGCGCACAGGAAATCCATCGCGTCTTTGCTGATATTGCCGGAACGAAAGACGCTTTCCCCCAGGCGGGTGACTTGCCGATCCTGAGCGAGGATTCGGGTCTCCGCCTGATTCACTTCAGCGGCCATCATGCGGACCGAGTTACTCCCGATATCGACGGCCGCGTACCTAGGCATATCCGTTTATACAACTAGGCCCAATACCGGCCTGAATGTGCCGTGGGAGGCACCATGCATGGGCGTTCATCTGACGAACGGATCGGGTAAAACCGAATGCGTTCTTCGCCGATGAGGGTCGTAATAGGACGGGTGTTGGCATGGACCCGATATCAGTGCTATACGGTGTTCAACTTCTGTATGAGGACGGATTGTCTCCGCCCGACTCTGTCCGGGCCGACCTGGCAAACGCCTCGCCGGCCCAACTGCAAAAACTGGCAAGTGAGAGCCTGACCCTCCAAACAACGGCGACGCTGCTTGTGATTTCGGATTCGGCGATCGACACTGCCGATTTGAGCTCGCACGCCGCAGCGCGGATCGATGCGGTTTTGAGCGCTCAAATCCCAGATTCGGGTGATCCCTCTTCTGCCCAACCGGATGCCACTGGTACCGGTAGCAGGATCAGTTTGCTCGCCTGAAGCAGATGTGCGTAACCTTACGTAGCACCTCTGGATCTAGATAGCAGACCGCTTTAGCCGCGTTGCCCGCGGCGCCCGCTAGCCTAGTCCTTAGGGCACCGCCGTCAAAATTTAGCGTGGCAGACCAACACAATCAGGCATTTTCTTCGGCTTGGCAGGACCGTTTACGAGCGTTAAAGAACGTTCCGCCAGTATTGCGCATCGTCTGGGATTCCGGTCCGAGCGTTGTATTGCTTGGGCTGATCTTGCGCGTGATCGTTTCGGTAGTGCCCGTTAGCCTGGCCTGGGTAAGCGCACGAATTATCGATACCATCAACGCGATCGTGCACCATACGACGAGTCTAAGCGCCTACTTGTGGTGGCTTGCCGGGGTTGAATTTGCGATCGCAATCATCGGGAGCGTAGTCGGACGGCTGATTGATTACTATGATTCGGTGCTGGCGGACCGCTACACGCGGCACGTAAGCATCGAAGTCATGCGGCATGCGTCGCAGTTAGATTTGCAGGCGTATGAGGACCCAGTCTTTTACGACCGGTTGGAACGCGCGAGGGTACAGGCGACGGATCGGCTCGGAATGATCCAGTCGATCGGCCGGCTTTTTCAACAATCAATCACGACAGTTTCTCTTTCGCTGGCAATTCTTTTCTACTCGCCGTGGCTGATATTACTGCTGATCGTATGCCTCATTCCCGCGTTCCTGGGCGAAAGCCATTTCGCGTTCCTGAGCTACGCAAGGAATTTCCGGCAAACGCCTGTAAAGCGGGTACTCGATTATCTCCGGCAGCTCGGTGGCAGCAAGGAAGCTGCCAAGGAGCTCAAACTATTCGGGCTGAGCGGTTGGTTGACGGACCGATTTACCGCTCTTTCGAACCAAATTTTCGATGAGAACATGGCGCTGAATCGGCGGCGGCTGGTCGCAGTTTCGCTGTTATCGTTGCTGAGCACCGCCGGGTACTACGGCGCCTATCTCTGGGTCATCTGGGAGACGGTGACAGGCGTGTACTCGATCGGAACATTAACGTTCCTGATGACCTCGATCATGAACGCGTCGAATCAGATTTCACAAGTGTTTTCGACGTTATCGAGCATCGCGGACCAAGCTTTGTTCCTTACAGATCTGCTGGCGTTCTTTGAAATGCGGGCGAGCGTTACTTCAAAACCAAATGCGCTGCCAGCGCCGCGACCGATTCAGACCGGCTTCGAGTTCCGGGATGTTTCCTTTGCATATCCGGGAACGAGCCGGATAATCCTGCAGGACCTAAACTTTCGCCTGGAGCCGGGGGAACGAGTCGCCCTCATCGGCCAAAATGGCCAGGGAAAGACCACGATTGTGAAACTGATAACTCGCCTGTACGATCCGACTGACGGGAAAGTACTGCTGGACGGAGTTGACCTTCGCGATTACGATGTCGGGGATTTGTGCCGCGAGATCGGGGTCATATTTCAGGATTTCATGCGCTATGAAATGACGGCGAGAGAGAATATCGCAGTAGGACGGATTGAATATCTGGACGACCTCCGGCGAATCGAGCGGGCAGCGCACAAGAGCCTTGCAGACGAGGTGGTTGCCAAATTAGGAAACGGATACGAGCAAATGCTCGGGAGGCGCTTTGAGACTGGCGTGGATCTCTCGGGAGGCGAGTGGCAGAAGCTGGCGCTTGCACGCGCATATTTGCGGGATGCTCAAGTGCTTATTCTGGATGAGCCGACCGCGGCACTGGATGCACGCGCGGAGTATCAGGTTTTCAAGCGTTTTAACGAGCTTACGGTCGGGAAGATGGCCTTGTTCATTTCGCACAGGTTCTCGACTGTGCGGATGGCGGAACGAATCGTTGTCCTCGAGAACGGGTGCATTGCCGAGGAGGGCACTCACGACCAGCTCATGGCGCGCGGCCGGCAGTATGCGGAAATGTTCGAGCTGCAAGCGTCGAGCTATAGATGAGCAACATGGCTGAGCCGTCCAGACAAGTGGATGAAACCGCAGAGCTGAACGAAGCAAACGGCGGCCTCAGCAAGGCCGAGCAGGAAAAGCTACGCGAGGCAGCAACACGGGCCGCACGCTCGTCGGGATGGTTTTCGGGTAAGCGCTCCTCTGGTACTCCGCGAGAGATTTACAGGCGCGTCAAGAGGCAGTTGGCCGGTCTCGAGCACGAGCTGTATTCGTTGAGCACAGAGAATCCGACCGAAGATCTCCGGTGGCTGTATGACAATCTGCGCCTGATCCGGACGGATTTACAGGGGATTCGCGATTCGGTTAGGCAGCTATCGAAGGTGCCGCTCGTCCGGACCGCGACAGAGGACGCGATCCCCAGGTGCCTGGTGCTGGCAAGAGCATTGGTCGAGGCGCTAGAGTCGCCGCTCACGCGTGCATCGTTCACGTTGTATATCGATGCCGTACAGCAAACCGAGCCGCTCCGATACGCGGAACTTGCGGGGATGCTGAGCGCCTTGCAGCTCGCCCTGTTGGAGAAGATCGCCGAACTGGGGCAGAAGGCTCTAAATGCGTTCGTGAGCGATGGCGAGAATGCAGGTTCCTTCCATTTGGGCCGGTTCGTGACTAGTCTGCGGTACATCGGCGACATCGACTGGAGGGAAACGCTCGAACAACTTGCGGTGGTTGATCGCATCCTGCGACTCGATCCATCCGGTGTTTACTCGCGGATGGATTTCGAGAGCCGGGATTTGTACCGGAGGCGGGTAGCGAAGATTGCCGCGCACTCCGACGTGAACGAGCCTGAAGTCGCACGGCTGGCGATCACGAGGGCTGAGGAGGCTCATATCGACCGCGAGGCACCCGAGGCTTTACGGGACCGGTTACGGCACGTCGGTTATTACCTGATCGACGAGGAAGGATCCCACGATTTTTTGCGCCAGGTGGGATACAACGCACCACCGAGTTCCCTGATTGAACGGCTATTCCGTAAATATCCCGACGAGATTTACATTATCGGAATCGAATTCGTTTCGCTGATCACGGTAGTGGCCTTAATTATGATCACCGTGAAGACGCATGGCGGGCTCGGCCTGGTGATCGGAGCGATTCTGCTCATCCTTCCGGCAACACAAGCCGCCGTGGAGTTAATGAATTATCTGGTAACGTCCGTGCTGACTCCGCACGCGCTGCCGAAACTTGATTTCGCCAAGCGGGTCGATCCGTCGTGCGCAACCATCGTGGCGATCCCGACGCTGCTGATCAACAACAAACAGATCAGCCAATTGATTGACGACCTCGAGGTTCGATACCTGGTCAACAGAGATCCGAATATCTTCTATGCGCTTTTGACGGATTTACCTGACACGGCAGAACCCGCAAGAGAGCAGGACCGCAGGGTCGACCTTGCAGTGCAGTTAATCGAAGAACTGAATCTGAAGTATGAGCGCGAGCCGTACGGCGGGTTCTATCTCTTTCATCGACATCGAATTTACAATCCGCGCGAAGGAGCGTGGATGGGTTGGGAGCGGAAACGCGGCAAGCTGCTGGACCTCAACCAGATGCTGCGGAAGAAGTTCGATCCATTTCCCGTGAAGGCGGGCGATCTGACGAAGCTGCCCAAGATCCAGTATGTTTTGACACTGGATTCGGACACGCAGTTGCCGAGAGACTCAGCGCAACGGATGATTGGCGCTATGGCACATCCGTTGAACCGGCCCTTAATTGACCCCGAGCTGAACATCGTGACACAGGGTTACGGGATCTTGCAGCCACGAGTTGGGATCAGTGTACACTCGGCGACGCGCTCGCGGCTGGGGAGTATTTATTCCGGGCAAACAGGATTCGATATTTATTCGCGCGCCGTTTCAGACGCGTATCAGGATCTATATGGCGAGGGCATTTTCACTGGCAAAGGAATTTACGACGTAGATGCCCTTCGGCAGGTATTGGAGAATCGCTTCCCACGCAACGCGCTGCTCAGTCACGATTTGATCGAAGGAGCGTATGCGAGGGCCGGCCTTGTTTCCGATATCGAGGTGATCGATGACTATCCATCACACTACAGCGCCTACAACCGGAGAAGACATCGCTGGCTGCGTGGCGAC
This sequence comes from uncultured Acidobacteriaceae bacterium, assembly GCA_963787585.1. Lineage (GTDB taxonomy): Bacteria > Acidobacteriota > Terriglobia > Bryobacterales > Bryobacteraceae > Bog-105. The sequence goes on along the minus strand of CAWBDR010000026.1, from coordinate 11,422 downwards.
TGGCAGATCGTCAGGTGGATTTTCAATCGCGTTCCCGACGAGTCACGACAACTAGTAGACAATCCGATCTCGCTGGTTTCGCGCTGGAAGATCGTTGATAATCTGCGTCGAAGCCTGGTTGAACCTGCAACTTTTTTCCTTCTGATTGCCGGATGGTTCTGGCTGCCCGGCGGGCCCCGGTTTTGGACCCTGGTGACAATCGCACTCCTGTTCCTTCCGATCTACTTCCGGCTCGTGTTTGCGGCGATAAGCGCAACAGCGCGGAAGAAATGGGCGTCGCTGGGAGAAGCCCTGTTGGATTTTGGGACCTCACACGTCAGTATTTTGCTCAATATTGCATTCCTGGCGCATCAAGCTCTGGTTGCGATTGACGCGATCATCCGGACCATCGTTCGAAGTACGATCACGCACACCCGGCTGCTCGAATGGGAAACGGCCACTGAAGCTGAATTGGGAATTCGAAAGCGAACACCGGTTGACATCTATCTGGATTGGGTTCCAGCAGTATGCATGGTGATCGGGCTAGGTCTGTTGCTGCGGCCGCACGCGGCGCCATACGCACTTCCTTTCCTGGTTGCATGGTGCTGCTCGAAGCTCTTTTCGGAATGGGTGAACAGATCACCGCACGAGGATGCCGCGCTCGAAGAAGCGGACCGCCCTTTCTTGTGCGAGGTCGCGTTGCGGACCTGGCGCTATTTCGCCGAGTTCAGCACTGCCGCGAACCACTGGCTGATTCCAGACAATGTGCAGGAAGATCCGTTTCGAGTGGCGGAACGTATCTCCCCGACGAATCTCGGGCTTCTACTCAATGCGCGGCAAGCTGCACTCGAATTTGGGTACTTGACACTTTCGGAATTTGCCACATTGAGCGAGCTATCGCTCGGCTCGATGCAGAAATTACCGCGCTATCTCGGGCATTTCTTGAACTGGTATGACACGCTAACACTTGCGCCATTACCGCCGCTGTTCGTTTCGAGCGTAGACAGCGGAAATCTAGTGGCTTCGCTATGGGCGCTCGAGCAAGGCTGCCGGGAATCATTACGCGAACCAGTAATCCGGCCGAATGCATGGAATGGAATTCTGGATCACAAGCGACTCCTAGGACAGAAGATCACTCCACAGGACCGAAGAGCGGGAGATCGAACTGCCTGGTTATCAGAGATTCTGGGCAGCAAGAACAACGGCTTGCCAGCAGCGGACTCAAACGGCTGGTGGGCGGGAGCTCTGGAAACACGAATCGCAGCTCTACGGGAAGAGGCGCGACGATTCATGCCGTGGTGTTTACCGGAATATGAAGCAGTACGCCAGCATATCGAATCGGCAGCGTTGAGCGATTCGTTTTCCCTGGATGACGCGGATACGTACTACGACCAATTCGAAAAAGAGCTTCATAGGATCGCCAGCGGTCCGACGGTCCCGATTGAAGCGGCTGGTTTGGCCCTGCGGCTACAGGAGCAGGTTGCGGGCTGCCGGAAAGAGGTCCACAGCTTGGCGGCGCGGCTGCGTCAGCTTGCGTCGGATTGCGGGCGCCTGGCTCGAGAAATGAGTTTTTCGGCACTGATCCATCCAGACCGGAGGCTCCTCTCTGTCGGCTTTGAGGTAGACGCTAAAAAGCTCAGCAATTCCTGTTACGATTTACTCGCTTCGGAGAGCCGCACAGCGGCGTTCATTGCTGTCGCGAGGGGAGAGGTGGAACAGGACGCATGGTTTCGTCTGGGAAGGCAACACACTATCTGCGAGGACGAGAAAGTGCTGATTTCCTGGACGGGAACGATGTTCGAATACCTGATGCCGGTTATTTGGATGAAGTCGCACCCGAACACGCTACTGGACCGGTCAGTGCATTCGGCGGTACGGGCTCAGCGTGCCTATGGAACTAAACGCAGCGTGCCGTGGGGAATCTCTGAAGCCGCTTACAGCAAAAGGGACGCGGACGGGAATTATCAGTACGCGGCGTTCGGAGTTCCGGGGCTGGCACTGAGCGTGGCACGGGAAGGCGCGTTGGTAGTCTCGCCGTATTCAAGCGTGCTCGCGTTATTAGTAGAGCCAGTCGCGGCAGTTACTAACCTTCACCGAATGGCCCGGCGAGGCTGGCTGGCGGACTTCGGATTCTATGAATCGGCAGACTATACGGGTTCGGCACCCTCGAAACTGCTGAGGAGAAAATGCGAGCTGGTGCGCTGCTGGATGGCGCACCACCAAGGAATGAGCCTTGCGGCTATTTGCAATCTGCTGCATGAGGATCCGTTTCAGCGGTGGTTTCATGCGGAGCGACTTGTCCAGGCGAGCGAAGTGATTCTTCAGGAACGGCCACTACGAGTGAGACCGACAGTTGATATGCAGCCCCGCAGGGTCTTGCCGTGGGGCGGCAAACGGGTACAACTGACTCGCACTCGAGCAAAATCAGCGCCCTTGTAAAACGGAGATTCAGTGAATCTGGGGTGCTTTTAGAATTTGCAGCAAATTGCTATAACTGTCCGTCCAAAGGCGAATCCCGCGCCGAGGCGCCAGCGGTCGGGAACGTAACTTAAGAGCCGGATTGCGCAAGATCCTTTCATCGTGGGTGACGATCACCCAGTCAGCAGGCAGGATCGATTCGTCGTCGTCTCCCTGGTTGTGAATCAAGATCGCTTTGTAACCGGCTGATTGCGCCAATTCGCTTACAACCGGCGCTAGCTTGAGATAGTTGTTGGAAACGTGGAAGGCGATGACACCGTCGCGCCGGACGTGCCGCCCATAGAGAGCCATCGCCTGCGCCGTTAGCAGATGAACAGGAATTGCGTCACCAGAGAACGCATCCAGCGCGAGCACATCGAAAGGCTCAGAAGGGTCGTGTTCGAGCGAAAGACGACCGTCCCCTTCAACGATTTCGACTTTCGCATGAGTTTCGTGCAGGTAGAAAAACAGCGATTGGGCGATATCGATGACCTGAGGATTAATTTCATAGAACCGGAGCGTATCGCCAGACTCACCGTACGCAGCTATTGTGCCAACGCCCAGACCGACGATTCCGACGCGCTTACCCGGCGGGAAGCATTCGCGCAGAACGATTCCAATACCGGAATCGGGACCATAGTACGTAGTAGGGCGAGAGCGGCGCGGTGGGAGAAGAAACTGAGCACCGTGCTCAATAGTTCCATGGAAAAGCGTACGAGTCTGCTCCGGCCCTGCGTGACGGGACTGTACGACCCGAAGCGATCCGTAAAAGTTGCGGCGTAGGGCAAGCGCATTTCGATGATAAGCGGCCACGTTGGCAGCGAACACGGCACACATAGCCGCCGAAACTCCGATCCAAAGAAGACGGATTGACCAAGCGCGTTCGCTCCACGTGAGCAGCAGAGCGAGTGCCGCCGTGAGAAATAGAGCAAGCGGAAGTTCGTAGATTCCGTTGAAAATGCGCGGCGCAGTCAAGCCGACAAAAATCGCGCCGGCCGCTCCACCGCTGGCGATGATCAGATAAAAGCCCGTGAGCTCGGAAGGTTGGGGCCGAAGGCGGTAGAGTTCAGCATGACAGAAGACGCAACACACAAAGAGGCCAGTCAGAAAAATCGGGATGCTGATCTGGAGGGCTTGCACCTCGTCGATGTTGTAAATGGCATAACCAAGCACGCCGAGCGCGAAAGCAAGAATCCGCAGCCATAACGAGCGCCGGTACAGACGCGCGGCGCTGAACGCGACGACGAAGCTGAGGAGATACACTGCGAGTGGCAAAACCCAGAGAAGCGGTACCGCCGCGATATTTTCATCGATGTGATTGGTGACCGAGAGCAATAGAATGGATCCGCAAGCAGCGAGCGTGAACCAAATCCATTTCTGAGGTCCTCCGACAGGTGGGCGTCCCGTGGAGGCCAACGGCGGAAGAGTTGTGCGGCTTTGCCATGCTGAGGTGGCGCAGGCGACCGCAAACCCGATATACAGTGCCGACCACCAGCGGCTTTGAGAATTGGTGTCGAGTGCCGGCTCGATTACGAGTGGATAGGCGATAAGAGCTGCGAGCGACGCGAAATTCGAGAGCGCGAAGAAGCCGTAGGGCGTGGTGTGGCCGCCGCGAGCCAACCAGTGCTGGAGCAGCGGCGAAGTTGCCGAGAGCACAACAAAAGGCAGCCCGATAGTTGTGGTCAGCATAAGAAGAATCACCCAGGTGGGATCTTGTGACGGCGTGTGTTTCCAACCAGGGCCGGGGCCGATGGGCAAAAAGCTCAGCGATGTCAGCAGAAGGACGATGTGAAGAATAGATTGCACGCGCGAAGCCCGGTTGCGAGCTATCGAACGAGCGTAAAGATATCCGAGAAAAAGCGCGACTTGATAAAAGACAAGGCAAACTATCCAAACAGCGGCAGATCCTCCGAACCAGGGGACAATTCGTTTTGCAATCAGCGGTTCGAGAGAGAACAGAAGGAACGCGCTCAGAAACACTGCTGTGCCGAACAGGAGGGAGTTCAGCACACGCCCTGCGGATACCTCTGTTCCAACTCCATACCGTATACTACTTGCCGTAATGGATGGAGAACTCAAGAAAGAGAATTGGGGCCATTTACCCTCCGGCGAGAAGATTGATATTTATACGCTTCGGAACTCGAAAAAAATGGAGGCGCGGATCACTAATTATGGTGGTCGCGTTGTAAGTCTGATCACTCCGGACCGTCACAATGCATTCGAGGATGTTGTTCTGGGCTTCGATGATCTAGAAGGATACCTGGGCAAAAATCCCTATTTTGGAGCGCTCGTCGGCCGCTACGCAAACCGCATCGCGAATGCTCAATTTGTTCTGGGGGGACATGAGTACCACCTTGCCCAAAATAACGGCAAGTGCTCGCTGCACGGGGGTTGGAAAGGTTTCGATAAGGCGGCTTGGGAGGCAACGGGGATCGAAGTGGATCATTGCCCGGCAGTCGAGCTTCGACATGTAAGCCCGGATGGAGATGAAGGATATCCGGGTCAGTTGTCGGCCAAGGTTCAATACGTACTTACGAATAAGGGGGAGCTACGAATCGAATACGAGGCCAGCACCGATAAGCCAACAATTGTTAATCTCACCAATCACTCCTACTTCAATCTGGCGGGACAATCTTCCGGAAGTATTGCCAATCATCAGATAATGATCGATGCCGATACGTTCACCCCAATCAACGAACAGCTCATTCCGACTGGCGAGTTACGCCCGGTTGCGGGAACGCCATTCGATTTTCGCAGACCAGAGGTGATTGGAAAACGACTCCACGAAGACAGCGAGCAGTTAAAGCTGGGCCTTGGATTCGACCACAATTACGCTCTAAACGCCAGCGGGAAAGGATTATCGCTGGCAGCACGAGTCACAGACTCGGATAGCGGACGCACTTTGGAAGTACACACGACACAACCGGGCATGCAGTTCTACACTGGCAACCACCTTGATGGAAGCGTGCAAGGGAAGAGAGGAACAGTGTATGGATTCCGTTCGGCATTCTGCCTGGAAACTCAACATTTCCCGGATTCTCCCCATCACGCAAGTTTCCCCTCTACCGAACTGAGACCAGGCCAGCGATATCACGAGACTACGATTTACAAATTCTCAGTCGATTGAAACGTCGGGCCGCGAAACTACCCGGCGGTGCGATTCAGTATCTCCATCTCATGAAGGATCACGTCGATTACGGCGGCGTCGCCAGGGAGCGTATTGATCATTAAGTGGTATATATCGCGCTGCGGCCACGTCTTCGCATAATATTTCGTGACAAAGGCTGCGCGGTCGCGGTCAACACGTTCAAGAAGGTCTTCCGCTTCTTCGTGTGATACGCCGCGTTCGAGCATGCGGCGAAGTTTCTCTTCATAGGGGGCGTAAAGGAAGGTGCGGAGCACATCATTGCGGTCTCGTAGAAACCAAGGTGAACCGCGGCCCACAATGACACAAGGGCCGCGGCCAGCGAGATCGGTAACAACCTTTTCGAAGAGCCAGGCAAGGTTCTCGCCATCTAGCAGTTCAACCGGACCGCCGCCTGAGTAATGTTCTTCGTAGCTGCCGCGCATGAACACTTTGATTAGCCGGTAGAAGGTGGGGTCGGGTTTTTCTTCGCGCCGCTCAACCGAACGAACGTCGCAATTGAGGCGCTTTGCGATCTCGCAGGTAATCTCGTGGTCCCAAAGCGCCCAGCCAAGCCGCTCGGCCAGTTCTTTGGCAATATCTGCCGCGCCGGATCCGTATTCACGCTCAACGGTGATGATTCTAATCACTTCTTGCCCGCCGGGATCTATTGTATGCAGATTCGGGCAGGTTGATCATCTGATTCATGTGCTCTCCCTGCTCTTGATCATTCCAGAAATCATGCATGTTGCCGGGCGACTACACGGGGCAAACTCCGAGTTCAAACCGCTTCGTAATCCACTTTGCGAACAGACGCCGCGAGAGACCGCTTCTTCGGCTGGTAACGGATACGCCAAATGGTGGCAGAAAGAATGAGGAGGGCGCAGACTTCAACCAGAACCTTTTCGCCGTCCAAGGGATCCGGTGGAGCATTTTTCAGTTCCGGGTCAATGAAGGTTGCGTGGACAAAGAGAAAACCCGCGGCAGCGTAGGAGACGTAATGCAGCTTCTTCCAGAGCCTGCTTCCGAGTTTGGAGCGAAAGTACGAACTGACGACCACAAAAACGACACAGTAGAAGGCGATGGCGCCAAGACAGTTGTAAAGAGTCTGTTTGGGCGAGTGGACAGGCCAGAGAACATCGATGATACGGAAGCCGGCCGATTTTGAGAGAAGAAGGAGAATGGGATGCAGCAAGACTAGCGCGAGCGCGATGTAGGCTGTCCAATTATGAATGTCAAAGACGGGAATGCGGCGGTGCGGCCAGTTGCGCAAAGGATTGTACCGGGCCGAGAGCATCAACCCGAGCAGGATATTGACAGTCAGCAGGACCATAGCGACAAGGCCGGCGTCGCTTGATAGATCCACAACGGTCATGGGAAGAGCTCTTCGGAAGATAGCATTGCGATGAGGCAGAAATAGGCTATTGTGCATCAACTGAAGGGACGCATCTATGAAGAGGGCGGCGAGGATCTCAATCGGAGCGCTGTTCTTATTCGATGGAATTAGCGCCTTTCTATCCCCGACTGAGTATCCAAGACGCCTGGAGGCCGGCGCGCCGATAATCGACGACATGCTGGATTATTTCTCTGAGCGGCCGGAATTGACACGTCGTATTGCGGCAACGGAGGTTGTGATGGGACTATGGCTTGTTCTGTGCTAGCCGTGATGTCTTATGCTGGCGGTTGAGATTTCATCGTTCGGGGGGCCCGACGTTCTTAAGCTCGTAGAGCGGCCGAAGCCCCAGGCCGGCAACGGGCAAGTCGTGATCCAGGTCGAAGCCTCGGGGGTTTCGCGCGCGGATATCATGCAGCGCAAAGGCAAGTATCCACCGCCGGAGGGAGCCTCGGATATCCCAGGGCTGGACGTCGCCGGAACAGTTGACTCAACCGGGCCCGGGGTGGCGGAATGGAAGAGCGGTGATAGAGTTTGCGCCATCGTCGCAGGGGGCGGATATGCAGAATTTTGTGCCGTTCCAGCGGCGCAGGTACTGCCTGTTCCGGAGGGTTGGAGCATAGTGGAGACCGCTACGTTGCCAGAGAACCTGTTTACCGTGTACGACAATCTGGTTACCCGGGCGAACCTGAAACGAGGCGAAACGGCACTGATCCATGGCGGAACGAGCGGTATCGGAAGCATGGGAATCATGCTGTGCCGCGCCTGGGGCGCGATTGCCATCGCGACTGCGGGAAACCGTGAGAAGTGCGAGGCCTGCCTTCGGCTTGACGCGGAACATGCGATCAACTACAAGGAGCAGGATTTCGTGGCGGAGGTCAAACGGCTGACGGGAGGTCGCGGAGTGGACGTGATCGCCGATCTCGTCGGTGGGAGCTATCTGGCGCGCAACCTGGATGCGTTATCAGCAGAAGGCCGGCTTGCGATCATAGCCACCCAAGGCGGCAGGAGGGCGGAGCTGGATATTACGAAGCTGATGCTCAAACGGGCGCGGATCATCGGCTCCACGATGCGAGCACGAACACCCATTCAAAAGGGTGAGATCGCCAGCCGCCTTTTGCAGGATGTCTGGCCGTTGCTTCCGAAGAAAGATCCGATCCGGCCGGTGATCGATTCCACGTATCCGCTGCGAGACGCAAGGCTGGCGCATCTCCGAATGGAGGAAGGACAGCACATTGGAAAAATTGTGCTGGTCACTTGAGGCATATGCGTATTGGGATCACCTGTTACCCGACTTACGGTGGAAGCGGCATCGTTGCGACCGAACTGGGCCTCGAGCTGGCGCAACGTGGACACGAAATTCACTTCATCAGCTATGCCAATCCAATTCGGCTCGATCCGGATACACCCGGGATTCACTACCACGAAGTCGAGGTTTCGACGTATCCGCTGTTCCAATATCCGCCGTACTCACTGGCGCTCGCCTCGCGCATGGCAGAGGTGGCGGAGCGGCACAATTTAGATCTTCTTCACGTACACTACGCGATTCCGCACTCGATATCGGCGTTACTTGCTCAGCAGATGATCACAGAACGCCGCTTACCGTTCATCACGACACTACACGGAACTGACATCACGCTGGTGGGCACCGACCGGTCCTATTTTCCAATTACGAAGTTTTCAATTGAGCGGTCCGACGGGGTTACGACCATCAGCGAATACATGCGGCAGCGAACGGTGGATTTTTTTGGGATTCGCAAACCGATCGAGGTCATTCACAACTTCGTGAATTGCGATCTGTACCATCCCGACGAGGAGGCGAGGGCGCATGGGCGGAAACGAATTTTGCACATTTCGAGCTTCCGGCCTGTGAAGCGGGTCTTGGATTGCGTGCGAGCGTTGGCCAGAGTTCGCAGGGAGGTGGATGCGGAGTTGATTATGGCGGGCGATGGCCCGGACCGGGGACCAGCGGAACGGCTGGCGCGCGAACTAGGTGTAGAACACCAGGTGACTTTCTTGGGGAAACAGGATCAAATGCACCGGTTAATCCCGAAAATGCATGCTCTGCATTTGCCGAGCGAGACGGAAGCGTTTGGGCTGGCCGCACTGGAAGCTATGGCCTGCGGCGTACCTCCAGTCGCAACGCTGACCGGAGGGTTGCCGGACCTGATCACCCAAAACGTGGATGGTTTCATGGAGCCGGTGGGAGACATCGAGGCACAGGGTTCGAGGTTAATCAAGCTGCTCACTGACCGGAGCTTGCACGGGTGCATGGCGGAAGCAGCGAGAAACACAGCAAAAACGCGATTCTGCACGAATCTGATCATCCCCCAGTACGAGAAGTACTACGAACAAGTGTGTGCTGGAGAGGGAACTTCGGCATCGGCAGCGGTGTCTAACTGACTAGAGATCGAAGCTCGGCAGAGTTACAATTCAGGCGATGGCGCAACCATTCTGGGGCAAAACGGGCAGCCTGTCCATCTTGGCGGGAGCGCAGACTGGGGTATCAGAAGAAGACGCGCGCATCTTGCGGGGCCTTCGAGCAGGCATTGAAGAGGCTTATGAGGAACTGATCGAGCGCTACGAGCACCCGGTCTACAGCATTGTTTTTCGCCTAATTGCTAATCCGGCCGATGCCTCGGACGTCGTTCAGGATGTTTTCCTGAAGGTCTTTCGCGGTGTCCAATCGTTTCGGCAGCAGAGTAGCTTACGTACCTGGATTTATCGCATCGCGGTGAATGAGGCCCACAATCACCGACGGTGGTTCGCTCGGCACTGCCGGCGAGAGGTCTCACTAGGGAACGAATATTGTGATCAAACGGACCCTTTGAATTTTGCAACCGATCCGGGACGGTCTCCATTCGATCAAGCTTTGGACAGCGAGAACCGGCTTATGATCGAACAGGCGCTAACTAGAATTAATCCGGTATTTCGGACGGCAGTCGTCCTGAGGGACATACAAAATCTGAGCTATGAAGAAATTGCCGAGATTTTGCAAGTGTCCCTCGGCACTGTGAAATCAAGGATTCTTCGCGGCCGAGAAGCATTGCGGCGTGAACTAACCCAACGCCATGACGCGGGATTCGCGGAAGCAATGGCTTAAGGAGTGGTTTCAAAACCGAATGGAACAGCGATGACTTGTTGGACCGTTAAGCGCCGGAAGACAGACTACGTAGACGGAAGATTGCGGCCTGGAGAACGTTCCCGCGTGGAAGCCCATCTACAGATCTGCGATCCCTGTGATCTGGAGATCAATGAGCTGCGTTCGGTGCGTTCCAGCTTGCGCAACTTGCTGAGACCGGACGCGCCGGCGAATCTGCGCACAAGACTTCGTGTAATCGCCTCCTCTGAGCGGCAAATGCTTGTAGAGAGCAACGGATCGCGGCTGCGATGGATCTGGAATAGCTGGAAATTACGCGTGAATCAGTTGATGCGCCCGTTGACCATCCCGGCAACTGGCGGACTGCTATCCAGCTTGCTTCTTTTCGGTGCGCTGGCGCTGACCGTCAGTACGACAAGGAGGGCCGTTCAGTACGAAGTGCCCGTGTATTACGAAAATCATATCGATCCCAATCTGGTGCCTCTGGAACTTCGCTCATCGGTGTTTCTGACGCTCAGTCTGGATGGGAGCGGGCGCATTACGGACTATGCTGTGCAGCAGGGCGAATCGAGATCGTTTGTCGCCGATCCGGCTCGTCTCCAGGGGAACAATATCTCCTTACCTGAATTTCCGGAGCGGTCGAGGAGCGGCGATATCAGCATCTCCTTTATTCCAGTCGTATACAGGCCGTAAATTCGCAATCAGCGCACTCAACTCTTCCTGGTAAGCTCTATGTTGATCTAGCAGCGCTTGGCTGCAGATCATCACCCAATGAAAAATCTGTTTAGGTTGAGCTTCTTGCCGCGAGGGTATGACTTTGCCCTATTGTTTCTGCGACTCTGGATCGGATTCAGCCTGTTCCTCAAACACGGCTGGGAAAAGCTGATTGGCTTTTCGCAAATGACAACTCATTTCCCCGATCCGCTTCATATCGGGCCAGTGCCGAGTTTCGCATTTGCCCTTCTCTCGGATGCGATCTGTTCCCTTCTGCTGTTTTTCGGACTTGCTGCGCGATGGGCTGCGCTCGTCATAGCGATCAATACCGGCGTAGCATTCACACTTGTACATAAGTTCCGCTTTTTTGGGCAGGGAAACGGCGAGATGGCCTGGATCTATTTCGCGGCTGCTATGACCGTGTTTATTGCTGGACCGGGACGGTTCAGTTTTGATGGGAAGTAAAGCCGGCCTGAAGCTCCGGCGGAGAATTTGACGCGTCGGCATACTGCACTTCGGCGAAGTAGCCAGTTCCGCCGTGAGCTTTCGGCAAACGTGCACACGATAGATGGACAGAAAAATTGGCCGCCTGCGTTGCCTGTCCCGCAACAGGGGCACTGGTTAATAGAGCGACGGCGAATGCGCTTATAGCGTG
>CAWBDR010000025.1:0-112015 GCA_963787585.1 uncultured Acidobacteriaceae bacterium | reverse complement strand
TAGCACGCCGTTCGGGCCGCACACGCGCTGCGCGCGAAAGTTGAACGCCCCGCAGGAAAAGTTGCCTCAGATGTCCCGCACTGCGGGCGCTCCCGGAAAGGAGAGGGACCGTGGAGATGGGGGTCGGTTCGTACCTGCGGGCGCTGCGCAGCGCGCGCGGCCTCTCGCTGAGCGGGCTGGCGGCGCGGGCGCGGCTGGCGAAGGGGACGCTCTCCTACGGGAGTCGGGCGGTTCGAGCCGCGCCTGCCCGAGCTGGATGCGGCCCTGGCGGCGCTGGGGGCCTCGCAAGGGAGCGGGCGCGGGCGGTGGCGCTGGTGCAGGCGCCCCGCGCGCGGCGCGGAGCCTGCGGGAGCGGCGCCGGACGACGACCTGGGCCCGGCGCCGGCCATCGGCGACCTGCTGCGGGCGATGCGGCGGCGGGCGGGCCGGACGCCGGAGCAGCTGGCGGCGGCGCTGCGCGTCCACCCCGGCACGGTGCGGCGCTGGGAGGCGTCCGCCGGGCCCCGGTGCCGGCGGAGCGGCTGGACGACCTGTGCTGGCGCTGGGGGCCGCGCCTGCGGAGCGGGCGGCGCTGGCCTCCCGGCGCCTGCACCTGGGGCCGCCGGGAGGGACGCGCCGCTGTCGGCGGAGGCGGCCCTGCGGGAGTGCGAGGACGCGGAGGCGCGGATGCACCGCGGGGAGACGGCGCTGACGGACCTGTCGCTGCTCTGTCTGGAGGCACAGCTCTGGCGGCAGGCCGGGCGGGGCGCCGCGGGCCGCCTCCTGCTGGCGCGGGTCCTGACGGCGCACGCCCAGTTCCTGGAGGTCAGCGGCCGGGGTCGGAGGTGCTGTCGCGCGCGAGCGGGCGCTGGAGCTGGTGGCGGGCGCGGCGGCGCCGGAGCCCTGGTGGGCCGACGCGGTGCACGCCGTCGGCTTCGCCCTGGCCCCGCGCCAGGCGGGCGCGGCGCGCGCCCGGCAGCGCGTGGCGTACCTGCGCGGCTGGCTGGACTTGACCGGGACCCCTTCTGGCGCAGCAACCTCTCGCGGGATATGGCGCAGTACGCCGCCGAGGGGGGCGACTACGGCCAGGCGCTGCACTGGATCGGCGAGGCGGAGGCGGCGGCCGTGCGCCTGACGGACCCGACCCCCCTGCGGCTGGCCCGGCACATCCGGGCCTACCTGCTGCTGCGGCTGCGCCGGTGGAGGAGGCCCTGCCCCTGCTGCCGTCCGACACCCACCCCAACTTCCATCAGCACGTCTACGAGGAGTCGCACTGGGTCGAGGCGCTGGCGGGCCTGGGCGAGCGCGGCGCGGCCTCCGACCGGCTCAACCGCCTCTACGCCGCGATCCGCGCCCGCGGCCTGTCCACCGAGGGGCCGGACGCCCTGGCCCGGGCGCTGGAACGTGGCGCCTGGCGAAAACTCTGAAGAACCAACGCGGAAGGGAGGGCCGATCCGATGCGGGCAGAGACGAGCCGTGTTGATCCCAGGGAGGCTGACGAGTGCGGGAGGGATGACAACCTCGCCATTCCCTTTGTACAATCGGGCTCCTATCCCTTGCGCGCTGGGAATCGGGTCCGGCCACTGGTGGATGGCGAGCCGGCCTTCCGGCGTATCTGCGAGGCGATTGAGGCGGCCGAGCAGCAGTGTCTGGGTGACCGTGACGTTCCTGTGGGCGGCCTTCGAAATGCCGGATGGGCGAGGGACCGCGCTGGACGTGCTCGACAGGGCGGCGGCGCGTGGCGTTGACGTCCGGCTCCTCTTCTGGCGGCCGGACGCGAAACCGAGAACTTGGAAGCGCAACGCGTTTTGGGGATCGGTGGATCACATCCGTCAACTTGAGGCCCGGCGATCCGGCGTTCGGATACGGTGGGACCAAGCCCATCCGGGTTTTTGCCAGCACCAAAAAAGCTGGCTCATCGATGCCGGCGGCGAGAACGAAACGGCTTTCGTCGGAGGAATCAACCTCAATCCCCACTCCATGGTCGCTCCCGGCCATCGCGGCGAGGGCCAGAACCACGATGCCTATGTCGAAGTGGCAGGCCCTTCGGCGGTCGACGTCCACCACAACTTTGTGCAGCGCTGGAACGAGGCCAGCGAGCGCCTCGCGGAGGACGGCCGGTGGGGTATGGGCAGCGAGACCGATCTGCCGTTTCCGTCCCGCGTTCCCGCCCAGCGGGGCAGCGCACTCGTCCAAATCCAGCGCACCATGCACCGTGGTCGCTATACGGACGGGCGACCGGCGCCCGGGGGGGCCGCGTTCGACATCGCTTCAGGCGAACGGTCGATCTTCGACCAATATTGTGCCGCCATCGGCGCCGCCCAGCGCTCGATCTATATTGAAAACCAGTACATCGCGGTTCCGGAGATCGTTGCCTGCCTGCATCAGGCCTTGCAGCGCGGTGTGGAAGTGGTGGTGCTGCTGCCCGCCGAACCGGATGGCTTTGGCCCGTTCCGTTGCCCGGACAGCAAGCCTTCTTCGAAGCTTGGGCGGCCCTCGGTGCGTACGAGCACTTCACGTTGGCAGGCATCGCGGGCCTCGGGGCCGACGGCCGGCGCAAGCCAGTCTACGTGCATGCCAAACTCATGCTGGTGGATGATGTATGGGCCACGATTGGCTCGTGCAATCTGCACCGCTTTTCGCTCTTCGGAAACGGGGAGATGAACGCCGCGTTCTGGTGCCCGGATACCGTGCGCGCGTTCCGGTGTGATCTGTTTCAGGAGCACCTGGATCACGATACCTCTCGCATGGACGACCGCGCCGCCCTCCGGTTTTTCCGCAAAGTCGCCCTGGAAAATCGCAGGCGGTTCAACGCAGGCAATCACGGTGGCAGGGCCTGGCGTTCGCCCTGGATCCGGCCAGCTACGGGCTGACGTAGTCAACGCGCGCGACGTAGGCGTTCATCCCGCGGTGTCGTTTCTGAAGCATCCTGGGCCATTCAGGTCCTCGGTCCGCGAGAAACTCGGTATTTCGGTATTATTGCGGAAGGGAAGCAGGCGAGCGGTGCCGAACCTCACTGGAGGGGGCGCACAGGGGACGAGCCATGGGCAACGTTTCAGGCGGATACTAGACCGGGCGCTGGCGGCGTTCGAACGGGGGGACCTGCGCGAGAGCACCGGCTGGTACCGGGCGGCGCTGCGCGAGGACCCGGGCGACGCGTACCTGCACTACAACCTGGCGCTGGCGCTCGTGGGGGTGGGGGACGCGCGGGCGCCGGCGCCGAGTTCCAGGAGGCGGTCCGCCTGGACGGGACGGACGCACGGCTGCACTACGGGCTGGCCTGCCACCTGGCCACGACGCGACAGTGGGACGCGGCGCTCGCTGCCTTCCGCCGCGCGGGAGGAGTGGCGCCCGGGTGGCCGGAGGCGCTCTCGGCGCAGTCTACACGCTGGCCTGCCGGGCGCGGCACTCGGGCCGGACGGAGGACTACCGCGCCTTCCTGACGGCCCTCGACCGCCTGCCCGCCGAGGCGGTTGACCCGGCGTACCGGCAGGAGCGGCGCGCGTGGGCCCAGTGGCACCTGGGGCGGCGCGCCGAGGCCGTCGCCGCCCTGGAGGACCTGGTCGGCCATGAGCCGACGACGCGGCGCTTTTCCCTCCTGTTCCGCTGCCAGCGGCGCCGGGGCCCCTGGCGCGCCGCCGCCCGCACCCTGCGGGCCTGGTTCCGGTTCGAGTTCGAGGCCGTCCGGCGCGGGCGGGAGTGGGACGAGCCATCCTGGGCGGCCCGCCCCTGATGGCCCGCCCCGGATCAGAGGACGGGCCGGGGGCGTAGCCGCGCGTGCGCCGTCTCCAGCCGAACCCGACCAGGGCCGTCAGACCCAGGCCCAGAAGAAGACACGGGGAGGCCTCAGGCACGGCGGTCTGGGCGAAGACGAACGACACCGGCGGCCCCAGGGTCCCGTCCAGGGAGAGCAGCGGGGCGGCCTGTCCGACGACCAACTCGTAGCCGCCCAGCTAACGCCCGGGACCGTGATGTCAAGCAGGTTCGGCACACCGCTCCCTAACGCGGGAATGACGAACCCCGCACCGTCGAGCGCGCCGGTGTCGAACGCGAGCGTTCCGTCGCGATCGCCTGCGGCGAGTTGAACAGGGCCGGGGTGAGACTGAAGATCGAGGTCCTGGTAGACCGCGAGCGACGTGATCCATAGGCCGTGGTGGGCGACTGATTTGCCACCTCCAGCATGTAATCGCGCTCGCCCGGTTCCGAGAAGAAGAGGGAGGAGGCCACGTCCAGAGGCGCCCCGCCAAGATTCCCTTGCATCCCTTTCGCGGCGTCTGCGGCCTTGCGCTCCTCGAAGGACAGGCCATCGGGGCGGCCATTCGCGCCGAGTTTCGTCCCGTCGCCGAGCACGGCCCAGGTATTGCCGCCGGCGGCGGGGCCGATGTGAATGGTGTACATGGGCCGCAGCGTTGACTGTGCGACTTTGGCGGTGAACGTGCCGTCCTTGGCCACGGTGTCGTTGGCCCCGGTGATCACCTTTTTGCTGCCGTCCGCAAATTCCTGGGTGATCGTGATCGCCTGCCCCTGATAGGCAGGGTCGGTGATCTTGAGCGTCCCCGTGGTCGGCACCAGCTTCATGGTGACCGGGTTGGTCTTGGGCTTGAAGGTCGCCGAGAGGGAGATGCGGCCCGCCCAGGCCGGGACGCGCCGGCGAGCAACAAGACCACTGCAGAGCGGGCAGGTATTTCCCGGCGCGTCGGGACCCCGCGGCGGGGCCTCGTTTCCGAGGCCCGCTCCGGCGTCGGGCCGCGAGGCCCAGCGGCGGCAGGCCCAGGGCGAGCAGGGCGAGCGCGGACGGTTCGGGTATGGCCGCGGTGGGGTCGAACTGGATGAACTCCTGGGAGAGGTTGTCCGAGTTGCTGCTGTTGGCGTACGCGACCAGCCCGTTGATCAGCAGCGCCGAGCCGCTCGGCAGCGGGAAATTGCCGAGCAGGGTCTGCGACCCCATCGCGATGGAGCCGCTCAAACTCCGCCCGGGGGAGCGGCCGCCAGAGCATCGAACGCCGTGTCGGACAGCGGGGCCTGGACGCTGACGGAGAGATTGGAGTACAGGATGTCCTCGGGGTCGTTGTTCAGCAGGAACACGTTGCCGCTCGGGTCCACGTCCAGTCCGAACTGGCGACGTCCGACGGGCCGCCCCGCCGACCCGGGGCGTGAAGTACCGGCGCTCCGTAAAGCCGGTCCCATTGGTCTGGGTGGTCGCCCTCCCGTAGACGAAGGAGGTGTTCGGGATGTTGCCATTGTAGGTCAGCGTGACGCTGGGCGTGCCGTTCCCGGCGGTCTTGGACCAGGCCACGAAGTCGCCGAGCTTGTCCTGCGTGGGGCCGGTCTTGATGCCCGCGGCGACGAGGGTGGGCTTCTGCGCGGGATTATTTATGGATTGGATGAGCATCTCGAGTCGGTCTTGGCCACGCCGGTCTTGTTCTGTTCGACTTGACCAAAGTTGACCTCGCCGGCCAGGGCCGGCGCGGCGCTGAGGATCAGCATCACGAGGCTGGCGGCGAGGCATCGGGCCTGGCGTACCTGAGGGCGACGAGACTGGCGGTGACGCGTTCCGGGGAAGCGTCTGTCTTCCAGCGTGCCATGGGTTTCCCCTTTCACTGCGTGCAGAAGAAGGAGCAGGGCGAGAGAATGTCAGGAAGTACGTCGGGATCGACCCGATCCAGGGGCGGCGGGAAGCGCCGCCGGCTCAGCCCGGCGGGGTGGGAGGGGAAGTCATGGTGCGCGCTCCTTTCCTCGACAACAGCAAAACAGCAGATGGTCAGGAACGCAGGCGCTGCGCGTGGTGGCCAGGGGGTCTGCGCAAGCTAGTGTACCCAGCCGGTGCAGAATGAAACACATTTTTTCGACCTGAGCGACGACATATCGTCCGCATCGAGCACTAGGCCCGATCCGGGGGATCAGCCCGGGATGACGGCAGGGAAGCGAGCGAGCGCCGTCGAACATCCCACGGAACGCCCGGGCGGCGGCCCGCCTCACGCGGAGGCGCCGCGCCCTGCAGCGGAGGACTGTGCGTGTACTCTGCCGGCTATGCCCTCTACTCTGTGGCCGTTGTCCTGTACCTGCTGGCAGAGGCCGTCGCCGGGCCGCTGATCTGCGTGTGCGCGTGGCGGGCGGTCGGGCAGGCCCGGCGCCTCCGGCTCGCCGCCCACCTGCGATGGCTGACACCCCTGGCCATTGGCACAACCGTCACGCTGGCCGCCATCGCCCTGGCCGTGGGGTCCACGGTCCTGCGGTCCCGCTCGCCGGCGGTCATGGCGCTGATGTATCTGTTGAGCGCCCTGAGCACACCGTTCAGGCCACCGGGCTGTGGCGCCTGTGGAAGTGGCTGCGGGACCTGCCCGCCGAGGGCGCGGACACGGCGGCTGAGGACCTGCGCGCGGGCAGGGGAGTGCCCGGGGTCTGCGCCCCCGCCGCGCCGGGATCGCCCTTCCGGCGACGAGCCGTAAGGCAGGCCACCGTCGCGCGCTCGCGGGACGGGAATAGTGTCCTGTGATATCCTGTGCCGAGACCGGCGAAGGAGGTCGGACATGAGCCGGTGGGATGAGATCAGGTGGAGTTCCGGATTTAATATCCTGTTCCCGCGCTTCGTCTTGTTCGTGCTGCTGCCGTGTCTGGTCCTCATCGCCGTTCCGGCGCCACCGACGCGCCGCTGCTCCTGCGCTGCTCCAGCCCCGCTACGTGGAGGCCGTGGTCGCCGGATGTCTGCTGCTCTTTGCGCTGACCGTGGCCGCCAACCTCAGCGTCAGCGCGTACCTGCGCCGGCACCAGGCGCCGGGTTCGCCCTATGCCTATGAGGCCCGGTACGACCCGGGGCGCGCAGCCGCTATTTCCGCATTCAGGTCCGGGACGAGGCCGCCTTCCGCCGTCTGCTCCGTGACCTCCGCCGGGACCACCGCCGCGAGGCGATCCGGATCTGGCTGTGGCTGGACGATCTCGTCCTGGTGCCGCCCCTGATCGTCCTGGCGCTGTTTGCGCTGGTGTTCATGCTGGTGCCGTTCTGATCGCCCGCCTTGGGAAGCGGCTCCGGGGCCGGACGCCGCGTCCGGCGCGATAGGCCGGACCCGCCCGTCCCGGTGTCCGAGAGAATTCTGATCGTTAGGTGTTTGGTTCGGTAGCCGCTATATCTGCACCGGCGCCTGCCTGGCACGCGCCACTGGGTGGTGCTGCCGACCCGGCATGGCCTCCGCACGCGCGGGCGGCCGAGGGCGCGGCAGGCATGGCTGTTCCGCCCGGAGAGGAGTCCGATGCCGCAAGAACCAACCCGACCGAGGGGACCGAGGGCGGTCGCGGTGACGACGTGGCCGGCCAGGCCGCGCTCTCCTACGTCGCCGCCTTCGCCGCCGCGGCGCTCGTGGCGGAGGCCGTGGAGCGCGTCGATACCCGTCCGTCAACGTCCTGGCCTCCTGGCTGCTCCTGGTCGCCGGCGGATTCGTGCTGGCGATCGGGCAGGTGGCCGGCCTGACGCTGCTCGGGGGGCGCTCTCCCGGGCGCGCCGGCGGGGGGCTGGGCACGGGCGGGTCTCGGCGCGGGCTGCGGCTCGCGTCGCTGCTGCTCGGCGCGGTCCTGGCGACGGCGCTCTCGCTGGTGCTGCTGCTGTGGCAGGCGGGCCGGGACCTGCATCACGTGAGCCGCGGCGTGACCCCCGGCGCGCTCCTCGAAAGCTGGCTCGTCGTCCTGCTGCCCGGCCTGTCCGGCGCATACGCGGCAGGCCGCCGGTGGGGACGCTGAGCGGCCAATCTGGGGGAGGGGTGGGGGACGGGGTAGCCTGTCTCGTGACCGAGGGGTTGAAACCCCTCGCTGGCGAGCCTGCGGCTGGACGTCCAGGGGACGTGATGGAGCGGAGGCCGGTGTCTCTCACGTGCCCTGCACGTCCGGCGCGAAGCGCCCTCCAGCGAGCGATTTCAATCGCTCGGCTCAACCCCCTGGCCTCCCCGCCGTTTCTCCCTTCAGGTCTTGCGAAAGGAGCCGGGCCATGCGCCTGCCGTCCCTCGTCCGGTCGTCTCTTCTGCTCGTTTCCCTCGTCGGGTGTGGCCTGAGCGCCCGTTCCCAGGCGCCGACGCCCGCGCCGACACTCGCCGCGGCGCTGGCACAGGCGCTCCCGCCGGAGGTCGGGGTGGCGCTCAGCGTCGGGGCGGACCAGGTCACGCGGCCCCAGGACGGCGTGCTGCCGGGGACGACCGCCACGGTCAACGACGTGGCGTCGGCCTACGGGCGGCTGGTGCGGCACTTCGGGGACGTGGCCGCCGTCGCCCCGCCGACGATGACGGTGGTGTCCGTCCCGCCGGACAAGCCGGACCCGTTTGACGGCATGCCGCCCGCCGACGTGATGCGGCTGCTGGCCGGCAGCCTGACCGACGCGCAGTGGGACAAGCTCTACGGCGCCCAGGGCCTGGGGCTGGACGACCTGACCTCGGAGACGCAGCGCGGCCTGTTCGCCGCCCTCTTCCCCGGCGGCAAGCTCCAGGTGCTCGGCGAGCACTACTCCTGGCCCCCGAAGCCCGACCAGATCACGGACCTGAGCGCGGAGATCCCGCGCTGCCGCCTGCGCCTCGGGCAGAGCGTCTCGATCGCCCTGCCGATCGAGGGCAAGCCCACGTCGCATCTGTTCGCCGGTCAGGAGGCACCGCCCGGCGCGCCGAAGCAGTACACAGACTACTCCAACGACAGCTTCGCCCAGGACTATCTGGCCGGCGCCCGGGTCCGCTCCGAGGAGCCCAACGCGCCCAAGCGGGGAACAGCTTGACTACACAGCCTGGCTTCTCAGCCAGTTCCCGTATCTGCTGGGCGGCGGCACCCGGGAATACAGCTGCTTCCGGTCAGTTCCTACTAGGCGAACCGCTGCGCCTGAACAGAAAAGGCCGATCGACTCGGTTGCCGTGTGTTGATGAATTATTCCCGCAGATTACAAAAGCGTCACTCGATGCGCGCGATTCGTTGCCGGCCTGCAGCGCCGCTGCTTCCCTGGTTAGACAAGAACCGTTTGTGAATGCCATGTTGGCTCAGCATGCGCTCGCTATGCTAGCCCGGCTGTTCCGGCACGGTGAATTGACTTATCACGGCGGCTTCGTGAATCTGGCATCGGGTAGGGTGAACCCCATCCTTGTCGACCCCGGCGATTGGGCCCGCATGCGAAGACCACGACAAACGGTTGCGGATTGAATTGCCCCCCGAAAATATTTGCTGCGCTGTGTTTTTCCTCTCTACGCTTGGGCTGTGTTCCAACAGATAAGAGGATGTCCGCTTTTCCGTTGAAAAAGGAGCGGCTCTGATAAGGACATTTAAGCAGCAGAGGACGCGCTCAAAGCAGCTCCGATGTGGGACAGCGTGCCTCAAAAGCCTTTTGTAGGTTATGCACCAGCAGCGGCAGATGCCGATAACCATGTAGCCGGTTCCAGCGTGACTCGGCGAACAGCATAGCGGAGGCTACCCAGCGCAAACGATGATCGCTGCCTTGCCAGCGTTTGACTTGCTTGCAAATTGTATCCACCACCGAAAAGCTGGATTCAATGCCGTTGGTACTGGTAAGCGAACGGCGTAATCTCGCATGCACGCCTAGTTCCTGTACGGTGAGGGTGTCCTCCAAGCCTTCCATGAGGCTGGCGCTAGCGCTGGGATTGAGTTCCATCAGCTCATCGTGCAGCCTGTAGAGCGCCTGCCGTGCATCGCTGGCATCACTTTGCGCGTAGGCCAATCTGAGCTTGTACTTGAACCAGTGATGATTTGCCTCCGGCAGGTATTCGATGATATTGCGGATCTTATGGATCTGGCAACGCTGAAAGAAAGCCGCATCGCCGGCGTGACGAGTGATGGCAGCCCGTAACGCTTTGCTGCCGTCCAGCAAGTACAAACGCGGCTGAGTAAATCGAGCTCGCGCGCTGCCAAGTGATCCAACAAGCCGCTCACCACCGTCGCATTCTCGGTCGCTCCCTGAATCAACCCCAGCACGAGTTTGTGGCCGAGCGTGTCGATGCCGATGGCCACCACCAAGTGCTGGCCTTTGAAAATCGTTCCATCGATCACCACGGCACACAAGGGCAGGCGGGCCAGCGAGCGGTTCATCAGTTCTTCCAGCTTCTTGCGGCTGGCCGCGATGAAATGTTCGCTGATAGTGCTTTTTTAAAGTCCGTACGCATCGGCGAACTGTTGCAGAACCTCTTTGTAATGCCGCATGCTGAGACCACGCATCACGTTACTCCACACCGTCTCTTCCACGTTGGTTGCCCTTTGAAACAGCTGGTAGCTGCCCAACGATAACTCGTTTCCGCCGCACTCCCGCAGCCGCGGACGCAGGATCGGAACACGTTGCCCGTCCACGACACAATAGCCCTGTTCGCTGCCCCAGCGATAGGCACGGCGTTGCAGTGTGCGTCGCGATCGCGGGCCGGCCAACTGTTCGGCTTCCAATTCCAGCACCGACTCGATAAACAGTCGACCTACTTTACGCAGCAACTCGCCTAAACCGTGCTCTATGCAACTGAGCACCTCCGCCATAGGCAAACTTATCTGAACCGGTAATTCGTTCCGACTCGGCTGTCCTCCCTCGGTTGCGGCAACCGCTTGTTCCTCAATCTGATACTCTTCCTTCACACGACTCTCCTTTTCTTGTCAGGAAAATTTCCCAGAGCCTATCATGGCTCTGGGGAGAGTCGCTCCTTTTCCACGATCCGGCGGACATCCTCGACTCCGTCTCAGATAAGACGGAGTCCCCATATCTTCGAATCCTCGTGGAATCCGCATCTTACACCGGAAACTTCTATTTTCCGCTCCGTCAAACGCAGAGAGTGTTGATTGAACCCGACCTGTTCGACAGCAGATTCGCAGAACGGGAGGTCGATCGGGGATCGGTACGCCCGACGGATCGCCTCCTCAAGTGGGCGACTCGCGGCTGCTGTCCGGTGATTTACCGGGTCCTTC
Organism: uncultured Acidobacteriaceae bacterium; assembly: GCA_963787585.1. GTDB lineage: Bacteria > Acidobacteriota > Terriglobia > Bryobacterales > Bryobacteraceae > Bog-105. The sequence goes on along the minus strand of CAWBDR010000025.1, from coordinate 101,119 downwards.
ATTTACGGCGACGCAGGGCTGTTATTGAAGCCTATCGGCGAAGAGCCGCTCTTCTGGAGGTGGCGCAGCCAGTTGCCTTGGGCTGCATCTGGCACGATCGCTTTTTTCTCCTTTTCAATTCACCCATTGGCTGAATCCAGCCGTCTTTGGTTCCTGTACACTTCCCTCTTCTTCGGTTTCGACTTGCAGGTCGCCGTCGAATTCGTTCAGTCCTTCCAGAGCTTCGAACTCCATTCGCTCGAAGTCGTCCGGATCGGGCGAGCTCGGGGGAACGCCGCAGGCCGGGCACACCGGTTGCGATTCGTTGAGCACGTCAATTAAGAATCCACAAGCGGAACACCGCATCGCGTTCTCCTTTCGCCCTCAGTGTACGGAAGGTCATTTGAGGTTGCAAATAAATTGCAGAACGCAGCAACGGAGGTCCTCTGTTCTTCCAGCTCGGGTTGGTATCGGATTCATACATTCGACCATGACATCGCAGTCAATGAGCAGATTCATTCTGCCCGAGCACGCGACGCGCCCTCGCGATCGGCGTTTCGGCGGGCTCCGAGGAGAGCACGTTTCTGCTTTCCGACTGGCTGATGCACACGCCGCCCGATGTTCTGCAAAAGAATTTCGGCTTGGGTGCTGAAGCTATCGCAAAGCTGCCGAAGGGTGATCCGCTCTACATATTTCCCAGGCTCCGGCTCAGTCACTCGAAGCAGACCGCAACGAGGTCGCGCAGCGTGCCCCAACACCCAAGCAGGTCTTCACCTTCAAGGCGAGCACCATGGCTCCGATACACAGTAACTCATACGGCAAGTAAAGGTGGTGGACATTCATAACTTTCCCGCTTCACCGAAGATCTGCACTGCTATTGTAAGCGTTAAGCCCGGCGGCCTGCGGGAATTGCACTGGCACCCCAACGCCAGTGAATGGCAGTTCTGGATCAAAGGTCAAGGTCGCGTACGATGAATTTTCGCGCCAACGACGTCGGCTTTGTACCAACCATGGCAGGCCACTACATCGAGAACCCCGGTAACGAGAACCTGGTGTTCTTGGAAAGGTTCGCCGCGCCGGAGTACCAGGACATCTCGCTCAATCAATGGCTGCGCGCCCTGCCTGCGCCAGTGACCCGGGCACATACAAACCTGTCCGCGGAAGAGCTGGAAAAAATTCCGGCGAAGTCGAATAAGCTTGTCGGCTAAAGAAAGAGAGGCGATCATGAAGGGCGTGGTTTTAACGGGTACGCGTCAGGTGCAAGTGCAGGATGTTCCGGATGCGGAGATCAAGGACAGCACGGATGTCTTGATGCGTGTAACCTCCACGGCCATCTGCGGAACGGATCTTCACTTCTACGATGGCCGGATGCCTTACGAAGGACACGTGATCGGCCATGAGCCGTTGGGCGTTGTCGAAGAAATCGGCAACGCTGTGCATTCACTCCGGAAGGGCGATCGCATTGTAGTGCCGACGCATATTTGCTGCGGATTCTGCATCAATTGCTGGCGAGGCGATAGCGGCTCCTGCTTGACAACCAACCCTGGACATGCCGGGGCGGCTTACGGCTATCCGAACCAAGGCGGTTATCCCGGAGCGCAGGCGGAATTTCTGCGCGTTCCTTTCGCGGATGCCAATGCGATGAAGCTGCCGGGCGAAGCCGGTGATCGGTGGGAGCATGATTTTGTCATGCTGGCCGACATCTTCCCCACTGGTTATCACGCCACGGAACTGGCGGAAGTGGGCCGGGGTGATTCGGTCGCCATTTTCGGGGCGGGTCCGGTCGGACTAATGACTGCATACTGTTCGCTCTTGCGTGGCGCTGCTCCGGTGTATGTAGTGGACTTGATTCTGGAACGACTCCAAATGGCGGAGTCGTTCGGAGCGATTCCTATCGACTACAAGGCGGAAGATCCAATTAAGCAAATCATGGAACACCGCAAAAAACAGCGCATGGATAGCGCATACCGCGACGAGCATGTGATGGACGGCGTCATGTGCGGCATTGATGCGGTTGGGTTCCAGGCACGGTCACGCGGCGATTACTCCCAGGAAGATCCGAACTGGATCATCGCTTCGCTTGCCGAGTTGGTGAACCCGACTGGGAGGGTTGCCATCATCGGAGTGTTTCCCCCGAAAGATCCACTCGGTGTCGACCCCGCCGAGAAGACTGGGCATTTGACCGTGCCCTGGGCGACTTTCTTTAACAAAGGAATTAGCGTGAGGTTCGGGCGCGACCAGGACAAACGGTATGACATTATGTTGCGTAACATGATTGTCGAGGGGCGCGCTCGGCCGGGGCAAATCATTTCTCATCGTCTACCGCTGACGGATGCACCGGATGCGTTCCGCCGGTTTGATGAGCGGGTGGACGGGTACGTGAAGGTAGTCCTCGATCCGTATCAGAAGTAGAGACGGGCTAGTTCAATTTCGAACCTCAAGTTCTCTTTCCACACCTACGGCGCGCAGTTTCTCGAAGTGACGTGGCAGCCAGAGATCGCGCGCCTGCGCGTTAGCCGCATCGTCACTATGATTCACGCCGGACGCATGATTAATCCGCGTGCCGCTCGCAACCAGATCGAAGGTGCGGTGGTCATGGGAGTTGGCATGGCGATGCTGGAAATGACGGAGTACGATCAGCGCAGTGGCGGACCTATTAATAGCAGCCTCGCCGACTATCTCGTAGCCGTGAACGCCGACTGCCCCGAAATTGACGTTACTTTCCTCGATTACCCGGATTACAACCTAATGCGCTCGGTGCACGGGGCGTTGGCGAAATTGGCCTTGCCGGTGTTGCTGCGGGAATCACGAATGCAGTCCATCATGCAACCGGCATTCGCGTAGAAAGTTGCCGATACGCATTGAAGACCTGCTCGTAGCACCGAACGTCAACATGAGCGCTACTGTGAAAACATCAGGGCCAGCCAGCACAGAGCGAAGTTATAGGAAGCATGCATGAGGGCGGCACAGGCTGTTGAGCCGGAGATCACACGTATCGCGCCGAAGGCAACACGCGTAAAAATGGCTGACGAAAGATGAACCATATCGCTGCCTACGTGAGCAAAAGCAAATAGCGCCGCTAAGAGCGTGATGCTCACCGGGTACACGATCACGGCTGGGACACCGGTATGCCTCAGCGCCTTGTGCAGCATCCAATACAAGAGCCCGCGGAAGAACAACTCTTCCAGGATCGGACCGGCAGTGCTGACGAGGAGTAGCAGATGGACGGAATATACCGTTTCGAGTGGCCGGCCGGCAGCCCTCGCAACGCCTAAGACGATGAATGCGCAGACAAACCCAGCAGAAGCCGACCAGCCCCAAAAAACTGCTGACGCCTCATTCCATCCGAGGCGCTTCATCCACTGTGTAGCGCCTAAAACCCGGATGCCGTACCAGCAGAGGAGAATGGCGAGAGCGCCATCGATCCACAACCCGCGGGGACTCGGACGTACGGTAAGCGCCCGCCAAACGATCAAGATCGCAACCGGGAAAAACAGCTCGGGACTGTTCTGTAGTGTATTCTTGGCGGATTCGAAAGTCTGTTGATAGCCCCTCATTGGTGAAGTAGGATTCTTGCGTTGACCCTCATTTTCGTTCAGTGCAGCGTTTGACAATATCGGTCAAGTGACAGGATTCGTTGTCTAGTTCAGAGCTTCCGAACAGACGGCTCGATACCCACATTTCGCACAGCTAGTGCGCTGCCGATGGCTGCGATGACAACCAGCCAAATCACCCTTAGCTGTTCGAATTTTAGGCAAGAGCGTTAGCAGTTGACGCCTAACGGCATTTGTAAAAGGAACATTGATGCTGCCGTCCCCGTACTTGATGATTCCGTATGGTACGGACACTTGCATCGTGTCTTCGACAAGTAAGCAGTACGCGGCAAGTTGCATGACATTTCCAACATGGGGCCGGCCCGTTCTCGGAAGCTTCCCGGATTTCACTTCAACAGGGGCAATTCCACCCGTAATTTGAACCAAGTAATCCGGTTTACCGGTCAAGCCATACCGGTGCGAAACCATTGGCTTCATTGCTGGAAGCGCCGATCCCACATCTGCAGATACGATTCGCGAACTCGGCAGACCCGTTCGCAACCAGGCGCTTAACCCGACGAGCAACAAAACGAGACCAAGGGCAAGAAAAATTGGCAGCATCGTTTTGTTCAATGACTGAACTCGCGTACAAAGTAGAAGCTGACCAGGGTTACAAGGAGCAGGATCAAGCCAATGAACATGAGAGTGCGAGAGCGCACAACGCTGGTGCCATGTGTCCGATGAAAGGCGACGCCAGCCTCGCGGCTCGCCTGTACTTCTGCGGTCGGGCGCACTCCCTGACGGTTATAGCTCCACGCTTTTTCGCAAAACAGATAAGACGCGATTTCTGATGCACGAATATGTTGTTCTTTCCTCATTGGGTTCTACTTCGGCATCACCGTTACGTTATTGAATGCGGCCAGATAGCGCGGGACCGCAACGCTTGGATTCGGATTATCGGGTGACCCGCGGTAGGCTGATTTGCCTCCCGTGTAGAGCAAATGGCCGCTAACCATCACGGAATCGTTGGATTTGACTCGGCTCAGGGTTCGAGCTAGTGGTGACTTCAGGGGAATGAGCGTTTGCGTGCCGTCGCGCATCTGTGCCGAATTGGCCGTTGCAAAGGCAATGGCCTGCGGAGTCTTGCAATCAGGCGTAAACTCGAGAACCACCCATTGGCCGGCGACATGAAATCTCACGGTTCCTCGCCAGGAGTCGAATTCTCCGGATGTACCGAGAATCGCTGCCAGTCGCCCATCATAGTCGGCCGGCGCTGGTTTGTGCATCCCGGCGCGAATAATCGGGTTTGGTTCGTTTACGGCCCGCATGACATCCGTTCGATAGACCGCGATCACTTTACAGAATTTGGCTTGCTTGTCCGTAGTATCCGGCTTCGCCGGGACAGGCCGCTCCACCACACGCTGATGTAGATCCGCCACCACATCACCACTGATCACTTGGCCCAACCGGCCCAGCGTTTTTGCATCCGGCACTTTTTCGCTGCCGATTCGGGCAAAGCTTCGATATACCAAGTTGGCCCGCACTTCACGCTCCAACGTCTGGTAACACCAATCCCGAACGTGCTTCGGAATCAATAACCGCAGCACCACTTCAGCCGGTGTTTGCAGACGGCCGCGCGTCCGGCTCTTCTTCCACCGCCGGCCTTCGCTTCGAACACGCGCTCGATCAATCTCTCGTCATTCAAAACATCGTCAGCGCGCCGCATCCATGGCTCCCACAAATCGCTGACTTCTTCCCTGAGAAAACCCGCCCACAGGGTGGGTTGTTGATGCCGCGTGCGAATCATCGTTCTCTTTCAAACAAAAGATGAACTAAATGTTCTGGACGTTACGCGACAACCCCATCCTCGATAAATATTGCCCCAAATGCTTCAATTTTGCGCCGGAAAGCGCCTAGACTAGCAGCCACTCACAACGTACGCCGTGGTTTCTGCAGAGAGTGTGGTGGCCGTCTCAGCGCAATAGCTGTGTTGAGGGACATCGTCCAGCACAGGAAGTGTCCGGGATCACCTGCGTAGGTCTAGGTCAACAATGCCCCACGCTGGAAATGGTATGCACGGTGGAGCCCTAACGGGCTTCTGGCCTGATCATGCGCCGACGCGCGCGCCTGCGTCTTTTGCCGAAATATGACTTGCGATCTTTAGCTAACCTCTCACATTTACGGCGGCCAAAGCTCAGCTGATGACGCTGGAGAATTGAAGTAGGAATCGTCGCCCTTCTGAAAGACTGTTCCCATCTCTGTCCAGAAACCGGCTTCTGCGAAATCACACTCCTGTTAAATAGCCTTTAGGAAGTATCGCCCTGGAACGGACTCTCACATTCCGCCCGCGCAGGTATAGCTTGTGGAGACTGCGTTTGGTCGTAGGAGCTCCAGCGCGGTGTTCAGTTGGCGATCAGCGCCCGCGCTTAGCTCGCTGGGATACACATCGACCAGAACGTCTGGAGTAATGCCTTGGCCTTCGACGCAGGTTCCCTTGGTTGTGTACCAACCGAAAACGGACAGGCGCAACCAGTAGCCGCCGCCTACTTTCATATTCACTGCTCCTAGGACATTCCCGGCTGTTTTCGTGCCAATGATCGTTGCCAGCTTGTTCTCTTTAGCGAAACTGGCCACCATTTCGGCTGCGCTGTTGGTCCATTCGTTGACGAGCAGAACAGTCTTGCCGTGAAAAGGTTGTGGGCCGAGTCCCTGAGTTAACAGAAAAATTGACTTATCTCGAAGGGCAAAGCGGGCGAGCGTCGTCGCGAAACCAATTCGGCTGCTCGGATAGACGACAGGCTCGAATTCTTTGGGCTTGTAACCCCGCCGCTGGCGCTTCGGAGTGACGCTATATCCGATCGGCACTTTGTCCGGACACAAGTAACTGGCCAGACGCGCAAAGCCGAGGCCGCCGCCGATATTGCCGCGCAGGTCGATAATGAGGCGATCGCATTCCTCCTGCTTGAGACCGGCGATAGCCGCATCAAGCGATTTCGAAAAGCCGAGCCCCATCGCGCCGGGGAACCAGGTGATACGCAGAAGACCTACGCCTGGTGGGAGGATCGAGCTCGAAATGCTCTTCGGCGGCAGGATCGGAGGAAGATTCCTATTGCCTTTCCTGCTCGGAACTTCGATTGAAACCCCTCGATCCGCGCTTCCGTTCGGCGCGGAAACAGAAAGCACGTGCTTCGTTCCCGTCTTGAATGCCGGCATATTCGGCGGGGCGTACTCGATTCCATCGACCTGGTACAGCACATCGCCGGGCCGGATTCCCGCTCGTTGCGCGGGCCCGTCCTCAAACAGATCCAGGAAATACCAGCGCTGATTCTCGCCCTGGGCGAACTTCCCCAAAGTCGCGTTAATTGTGTGTTGAGGGAACAATCGATTTGGGCGTTCGTGGTAAAAGCCCGTGTGACTGCTTCGAAGCCCCGTCAGCAGATCCTGAACGCCGGTTTCGAAAGTCTCGTCATTGCCGACGATCAACTCCCTCGACTGTTCATCGAAAGACTTCACCCATTCGTGGTAATTCACGCCAGCGACGTTGAAGTGATTTTTGAGAACACGTTTCCGAACCGTATTCAGAATTTGCGTCCGTTGTTTCTGAGTTAGTGCCATCTTGCGAATTAATGCTCAGCGTAATACCGCCGGTTCGGGCGTGCCTTCAAACGTAAATCCTGCCCAGTAGTACGGGCCTGGAGTCGCTGGTAACCGCCGGCCCTGCAGATTGCGATGGAGCGGCGCAGAACTTGCGAATACGGAATCCCACCCACGCCGAGGCTTGTTGCTCCGCGCGTTGCCTGGCGACTTGTGCGAACCGGGACCTGGACATAAGACCCATTTGATGAACCAAATCAGAATACTTTAAAATGCTAGCCAACAAAAGAAAAACTGAAACGAGTACTCCCTTTACGCCGCTGAGACCGACCGGGGCCAGGCGTGCTCAGGAAACGACGGTACGTTTCGCACGTTACGATGCGAACTTTATCCATCGCCTTCACACTGGGCTTGAGCGCTTCTTGGCTGCAGGCGGACTCGCTCATTCTCCAGAATGGCCAGACCTTCGAAGGTGTTTCTAGGAGGAGATAGTCGAAAGGTGCGCTTTGCAGCCGGCGATCTGGTACATACCTATGATCTCCGTGAGATCAAGAGTATTGAATTTGGAGGAGTGTCGTCGCCGGACAGCGCTCCAGCGTCGCTTGCTGCGCCGATTACATCTCCTAGCCCTGCTACAGTGCCAACCGGTACGCAAGTCGAAGTGCGTCTGATCGATGCGGTCGATTCCAAGAAGACTCTGTCGGACAAACCTACCGAGCCAGCCTGGCTCGCGCTGTGACGATTGGAACGCAGATTATGGCTCCTATCGGTTCCGATGTCACGCTGATCCTAATCGATCGGAGCTTGTCGGGCCGGATCACAGGGAAAAACGTCCCTTGAGCTCGCGATAAAAAGCATGACCGTCGCAGGCGAAACATACGACGTGGCCTCCTCTTCGGTCTCAAAAGCGAGTGGCTCGCGTACCACCAAATCAGCCGAAGTAATCAGCGGTACAGCTGCTTTAGGCACTTTGCTCGGCGCCATCGCAGGCGGCCGAAAAGGCGCAGCAATCGGAGCTTTGTCGGGCGGTGCTGTCGGAACCACAGCGCAAGCGATCACTTCCGGCGAGCGGATTCGGGTACCGTCGGAAACACGACTAATATTCACTTTGAGCAATCCAGTCACTCTGAAGAGCGCTCGCTAGGCCCGGATTAACGAGCCCTGCTCGATTCCCGCAATTGAGTCGGTCAAAGTCAGACTCCGGACTGAGTTTGATTTCAACGCTCTCGTTTCAATTCCGGGCCCACAATCATTACTGGCCTCGGCGAGCAGAGAGATCCTCGGGTCGAATGGCCTGAGCGATCACCGCGGGTCGCATAATGACGACGAGCTGAAACGAAAACTCCCGCTTCGAAAGTTGATCGCACGGCAGATGTGATCACCATATTCGCTCCGACACACCACGGCCTCGTCCACATTTGAACCCCACGCCGGTATCGAAGTGCTGCAGAGGTGCAGAGAACTTCGAGCCAATAGAAAAGCAGTGGCAGATACAAACACAATTTCAGCGGCAAGTGAGCAACCGTGAGGGCTTGCTTCCACCGTTCGGAAAGAGATTGCGTCCGAATCGACGCGAAGAACGCAGCAAACGCAAGTAGAACAACGCTGACACACCAATCGAATTCGCGGCCTTGACAATACAGTTACCCAATCCCCTCCCAAAAGGGCACTGACCCGCCTGTTCGAGCCGGCGGCGACGTGGACAAATAAGTCGATCCAAAAATATCCGCCGATGAGCTCGACCGCAAAATTACCTCCTATCGGGGGTAGGAATTCTTAGAATTCTTTGTTCCTTCTGGAGTCTTTATGTCCCAAAACGGGTCCACTGCTGAGTGGACCCTTGAGAATCATGCCTGCAAGAATGTAAAAGCCCTGGCCGAGCGATTCAAAGTCAGCCCAATCCTGGCGCTGATCCTAGCAGCTAGAAACATATTGGATCCAGAAGCCTGCCGCAAATTTCTAAATCCTACCGCCCAACCTTTGCTCGACCCCATGCTGCTGCGAGACATGACTGTTGCAGTGAGACGCATTGAACGAGCCTTAGCGCGGCGAGAGCAAATCCTTGCGTATGGCGATTATGATGTGGATGGCACGTGCTCGCTGGCAATCTTAAAGCGCAGCCTGGATCTCCTTGGCGGATCGGTTGAGATTCATGTCCCCCACCGTCTTAAAGAAGGTTATGGCCTTCGGCGGGAAGTTATCGAATAGGCGGCCCAACAGGGTATCAGCTTGATCGTAACAGTAGATACCGGTGTGAGGTCTCATGATGTGATCAAGTGTGCCTGCTCGCTCGGAATGGATGTGGTCGTTACCGATCATCATCTTCCAGACGCTACGTTGCCGCCGGCCGTAGCCGTCGTCAATCCGAATCGCTTGGATTGCAATTATCCGAATAAGCATCTTTGTGGCGCAGGTGTAACGTTTAAGCTGATAGAGTCTCTGCTGCGCCGCAGCAGTCTACCTGCGTGCCGTCAAGAGCAACTTCTTTCTTCGCTTCTCAAGCCGGTGAGTATTGCGACCATGGCGGATGTCGTCCCTCTGGTAGGCGAGAACCGGACTCTCGTGGCTCGCGGTCTTTCGTCCTTACGGACCATTAGGAATCCAGGGTTGGCGGCGTTGTTCTCCGTCGCTGGCGTTGGTTCTCGAGACGTCCCTTCTTCTCAACAGATCGCGTTTCAAATTGCTCCGCGGATCAACGCTGCGGGAAGAATGGAGAGTGCCCGGGCCGTTACCGACCTGTTGCTGATTGCGGGGCGCGATTTTACCTGGAGCGAACTCTACAATCGAACACCTGTCGCCATCGTTTCGGAGAACCTGGGGCGCGAGCTTTGGGGCAATGCACGTGCAGCCGTCGGCAAGCGCATCCGCGTCGCACCTAGGGACGACTGGCGGGAAGTGATCGGCGTGGTGGCGGACCTGCATGACGACGGCATCGATCAGAAACCGCCAACAATTGTTTACTGGCCGCTGCTGCTGAAGAATTTCCAAGGCGGTGACACCGTGATCCGAGGAGCCTCATACATCATCCGTACTCCGCGGGCCGGATCAACGGCGTTACTTCACGACCTCCAAAAAGCCGTGGCAAGCGTGAATGCGATCCTGCCCATTTCAGACGTCAAAACACTGCAGTCGATATACGAAAGCTCGCTTGCTCGTAGCTCTGTGACACTTGTGCTCTTGGCCATCTCCGGTGGCATGGCGCTCCTTCTCGGAATGGTAGGACTCTATGGGGTGATTTCTTATTCGGTCTCGCAGCGTACCCGGGAAATTGGAATACGACTAGCCCTTGGTGCTCCTCTCCGGGAGCTGACAAGGTTGTTCGTGCGCGAAGGATTGCTGATGTCGGGTGTGGGGGCGATCTGCGGATTGACGGCCGCGCTCACGCTGACACGTCTGATGAGATCGCTGCTGTTTGAGGTAAGCCCGGCCGATCCGCTAACGTATGCGGCTGCGTCTGCCGGGTTGATGGTTGCGGCGCTTCTTGGCAGTTATCTGCCGGCACGGAGAGCCATAAAAGTCGATCCCGTAGAGGCCTTGCGGGCTGAGTAGCATCGTTTCTCGCGCCTAACGGGGTTGCTTTGCCTATTGTGTCCGTACGGTCGGCGATCCGTCAATTACCCCCGGATCGCGCCCTTAATCAACATGCACGAGACTAAGGCCCCAGTCCATATCCATATCTGAAGGAAAATCCGGCAGTGCGATCTCGCCAATCACATCGGCTTTCAGTTCGCCGCTGCCGACGTCTGTCCAGGTGCCGTTGCGCGGATCGAACCAGCGAGCCCAATAGGTGCCAAACGGAATCGCCCCACGCACAAGCGATCGCTGACAGCCCTTTTCAAAATACGCCAGAACGATGTGCTGATCGGCTGTGTGCGCCGCGTAGGCCCAACCTTCGTAGCTCTTTTCGTTATAGTTCTCGTGTGGAACGATCAAATTCTCGTCTGGGATCAGATCCTGATAACCTCTACCGATCGAGAAGGCGAAGTTGCGAAGGTACTGCATCTGGGCTCCCGACCCCCAGCGGAATGCGTCCCACATCTTGACCGGCACGGCCGGTTCGATATCAGCGCCCCAGATGCCTTCCGCCCCGTAAACGTGCCCTGCCAGACCGCCTGAGAGAAAGTTGCCGTACATTGCGGATCGCACGAACTGATCATCTTTGGGTGTTCCGCCAGGAGCGCCGTACTTATAACCACCATTCAGACCGCGGGCGTCGAAGTAACCGGCATAATAAGGCTCGCCATCCAGGCCCGGCTCAGGGTGCGGCGCGCGGAATATTTGCGTCAGATACCAATAATATTCATGCTCGCGCTTGTTTCCGGTCTGCTGCAGGGTTACCCATGACTTGGGACCCCAGTTCACGAGCGTCGAAGGGTTAGCGTTAGCCGATAGCAGATTGCCGAACGGAGGCGGTCCAAACTTGTGCAGAACAAGATTGATGGCGGCCAGAAAATCGGGGACTGTCACGCTCTCTTTAATGATGTCGAGATGGATCGGGCTGAGCACGGTATTGTTTGCCTGATAGCGCGCCCAGACATATTCGATAAAGCGCGCCTAGGAATCAGGCCAGGCGTAATATTTTTTCCAGAGCTCGCTCGCATCGCGCCGGGAGACTTCGATGAATGCGACAAAGCCGTTTGCATTCAGGTAATCGATCTTGCGATCCATGTATTGGAAATAGGCCGGATTGATTCGATCGACGTTGGGGAATACATTTTTATAGCCAGGCACTTTACCGGGAAAGAAAAAGGGCCGGCCGCCTTCGTTGCTCATATCCTTGGCGCTACCGGTCCCAAACTCAGTCCATGCGGAGCGCACGGTTGTATGGGCTGCATCATTCATGACGATGTGCCAGGGAAGGCCGTCATTGGCCCAGTTCGGGAAGGCGGCGATCATGTTGATCCAGTTATATCCCTGGGCTTTGCGAAACCGCACGTAGTCTTTGAATCCGGCTTCGGTCCCGATCGGGCGTTGGCGGTCATCGTCGTACGAACTGTTTCGGCATAGTGTCTCCCGCAGCGTTCGCTTGGGTTCGAGGTACTCGACTGGAAAGATCTTTTTCCCGGCGAGATCGCGCCACATACCGAGAAAGCCCTCTGGATGACGGCACAAATGACGTCCCAAGTTGGAATGGGTAAAGCGACTCTGGAAATAAGCTTCGGACCATTGCATTAAGCTGTCGAGCTCGACCGTCCGAGGCACGGGCATGTCTCCGTGACACACGGCGCCGTTTTCCGAGGTATTCCAGTACGGCGCCGTGTGCAGCTTCGTTTCTGGCGTTGGTCTACTATTCGCGGCAAGAGCCCAGACGTGTAGCTGATGATGCAAAACGGCAAAGACTAGAGGAGGGTGGGGGAATGACTTGCCATGGCGCGTTTTGCCATCCGACTGCTCGCCGAAGAACATGGGGCGTGTCCGCGCCGGCTCCCACCAGGCGGTGAGCGAGGTCGAGTAGATCAAGACGTGATCCGGCAGGTACGCTACCGGCAGTTGACTGCCCAAGCCCCGGCAAAGACTTTCGAGAAATTCTCGCGTCACAGGTTGACCCTCTCCGAGGATCGGCGGTCCGCCATTCGAATCTCTTTCTGGGGTATGTACGGTTGCAAGGCGGATGCGTTCTTTGCTGCCGTACAGCAAGATCGCCTGCACGAGATCGAGCGCGGCTGTTTCGCCGTATTCGGCTTCGAGATACATTTCGTTACGCTCCAAAAGGGTTGTCTGTCTTGAGCGGCTCAAATCCGGGCACCAGGGCCAAGACTCGCGAAGCGGCCACGAGCGTATCGAGCGCCGCTCGCGCGAGCCGGAAGGCCCGGCGAATCGAGCGCGGGTCCGTGCCGTCCATCTTGAGAATGGGCCAGGGTTCGATGTCGACTTGGCCGGACCCTTCGAGTTCCATGTTCAAGAACTCGATGACCGCGTCGTGTTCCCCGAAGGTGAGAGCGATGAGGGGAATGGCCAGCTCTGCGTCGGGGAATAGGTTTTCACGCTCCTGCGGATCGAGCGCCGGACACCTTGCCCGATGCGACACAAGACGGAGGTCTTCTACTGCCTCGATCAGTTTCTTGGCCTTTATAGTACGAGCGAAGGACATCGGTGGCCGCGAGAGGCGCGGGATCTCCGGGAGAACGCAGGCTGGCAACTTCGGCTCTTCCGACGGTTCGGGTTCATAGGGAGTGCCTTCCCGCTCGCACTCTTCTCTGCGCTCGGCCTCGTCCTGTTCGCGACACTCCATCCACATATCCCAACGGCAACGGGCCTCCTGGATGTCGAACACACGGAACCAGCGAGACAAGGAACGTTCGAGCGAGTGGTAGAAGATCGTCGGCAACAGCGTATGCTGTTTTTCGAGCAACGCGAGCGCTGGCGTGAGGTTGACCCAACTGACGGTGCGCGCAACGCGGAACCAAAGGAAAATGCGATGCAGATCGAGTTCCTGCTCATATGAAGAGTAGCTCTGGAGTGTCGGGCTGAGGGTGAGCGCGAGATCGAACGCGTAATCGATCAAGGGGGCGCGATGGCCTACAAAGCGGATCAGCGCTTGATTAAGAAATTTCGAGAGGTCGCGAGTCGCGACCCAATCTTCCGGAACGGCCACCCCGGCCTTGATTAAGTTGGCCGCGAACAGGGCGGCATCGGCGGATCGGGCCTGGCTTGAGAAGTCCCAATGCTGTTGCTCAAGCCGGGGTATCGCAAATCCTGGGCCGGAGCCGATTAGCCCGGGTGTACCAAACCGGGCGGCACGGGCAGCAAGCGTGCGGACGCTGTGTGCTGCGAGTAGCCCTTGCGGCCGGCTAACGCTGTTCCGAGAAGCTCGGACCATTGACGTGCTTCGGGACATGCTTTGAATTTCTCCAAAAGTTGATTGCGGTGAGGGTCCGCCGCGAAGGTGGCCAGCTCGCAGAGGACCCGCTCTTTTTCGCTCACCCCTTTGTTCCGATCACACGCGTGAACTTATAACGCAGAGTTCCATCGGTTGCTTCCGGTCCTTCAATCGCGGCCGTCGTAATTTCCGGATACGTTGCGCTGTACGCGTCTCTCACTTGCTCCGGAGTTAGCTGTTCATCCGGATCGGGCAAGATCAGTCCGTTATAACTGAAACTTCTATTCATCGCACGGGTTTGGACACTCATTGTTCTGTCGTTTCTCCTTTTTTGAGTGGCTGATTCGTTAGGCAACGCTTTCGCTACCCTTTGTAAGCTGGTCCTCGGAGTTCGCTTGCGCCGAATCGGTCGAAGCTTCCACCGACGAGGCATCGAACAAACCGGCTGGTTGCGCCACCGAATACTTCGTTCCGAAGACCGGCTTTCCATCCTGAAACACCGGTCCTGGATCCGGAGCAGGCGCAGCAGATTCTGTTTTGGCCGGCGTTTTCCCGCCCGAGACTTTCCGCTTATTGTCGAGTGTATTTTTATTCTCGGCTTCGACGGCTTTGATCGCCGCACGATGCGCCTCTTCCACTTGCGCAAGATTGGAGCCCGTTTGTGCGATTGAGGAAACAAAGCCGGTCAACTGCGCCGGCAATTCACGATCGAGATCCGCGGCGCTGCCCGTGATCGAGAGTGGCGTGGCGAGCGCCTTTTCCGCCGAATCGTTTTCCTTCGATGCTTTGCATTTGGGAATAATGTTGAGACGGATCAGGCCATCGTCGATCCGTGCAATTGTGAGAACAAGCGTTCGGTCTGCCAATAACGGCAGTAGTTCTGTAAACATAATCTCCTTTGGTTTGTTTGAGTGGCGAGAAAGGTAGGCTCTAGAAACGTCGCGATGTTACTGCTTCGCTGCCGATTCTTCTCGAATAGCCATCGGCATCACGACGTACCGATAGTCACCCGCTTCCGGCAGGTCCGGCTGCAGTTCGGCAGCACTAGCCCCATTGCGGAACGAGAATCGAATACTTCGGTGTTCCGTCCGAGCGAGGAAGTCGCACAAGTAAGAGGCATTGAAACCGATACGTACCGGCTCCCCGTTGTAAACAACCGGAAGCACCTCGTCGCTCTCGCCGATATTGCTCTCCTCGGCATGCAATGCCAGCCGCCCGGGTGAGACTTCGATAACGATACAGCGCGTTTGGGAGTCCGAGAAGCGGGACACTCGCTCGATGGACGCCCGGAATTCATTTCGCTCAAGAGCGACCGAACATTCTGGGCTTGGCAAAACGCGCTCGTAATTGGGGAAAGAACCAGTTAGTCTTCTGCTCAGCAGGAGCCGTTCGCTCCAGGCAAAGAACAAATGGTTGTCGGTAACCGAACAACGGACCGGCCGGTCGTTTCTCCTGTCCGAGAATCGTAGAAACTCGAGGAGGGCCTTCCTGGGGTCAGAACTTCCACGGGGTTTTCCAAATCAGGAAGCTCGATCCGGCTGGTAGCCAGTGCGAGCCGGTGGCCATCGGTTGCGACCATGGTCAGTCCTGACCTGTCGAGTTTGAGTAGCGCTCCCCCGAGCGTGACCGAATTTTGTTCGGTCGAGATCGCAAACACGACCTTCTCAGCTAGCCGCGCGAGCGCACCGCAGGAGACAGTCACGCCAGTCGCGGGCGGTGACGGCAGCTCGGGAAAGGTGTTTGCTGCGGTTCCGGCGATTCTCGATTTCGATCTGACACAAGATAACACCAGCCAGCAAGAGGCCAGTTCTTTGAGATGGAGATCCGCCTCAGGCAACCTCTTTACGTAGTCGGCCAGGCGCTGAGCAGGAACGGCAAGAGACCCCGGCTCTCGGACCATAGCTGGGCAACGGCACGTAGCGCCGAGTTCGAGGTCAGTGCCGGTGACAGTCAAGCCTTTTGAGTCTGCTGTCAACAGAACAGTCCCGAGAACGGGAATCGTAGTCTTTCTTTCGGTGACGGCCTGAACCAGTCGTAGCACCGGAGCGAATTCGTTCGTCTTTACAGTAAGTTCCATGATCTCCTTTAAAAGGCACAATCGCAGCCGGACTGGCAAGGTAACCTGCTAGATTTCTAAGGGCCAGAGAAGATCCCGAGGAATCGGCTAGCTTTGCGATATTCGATTGTGCTTCTTCATTGCTCCTCATCGCTCCATCGGCACTAGACGCAGTTGCTCCGATGTGGTGCTCCTGTGAAGCTGCTCCGGGCGGCAATTCGCCAGCTTCCACGCGCTCCAGGGAATGCGCTTGTCGTAAGCGCCGACAACCCAGCGCTGAAATCCGACCAGTTCGGGTGTCCTTAAGTAAGGCATTGGATAGGGCCGGCAGCCGAACTCGCGCAGCTTTGTTGCCGATACAGCCGGTCCGCATCGGATTCTCCGTGCCAATAGCCGATCAGCATGTAAACCATGATGTGATCTGGAAGCACTCCGTACTTTGCGAGACGATTTAGACCTGCAAACAATCGTTGTTCGTCGTCCTTGTTGTCCCAGGCGGTATAGATTCGCTTTCGATTCACCGTCATCGCGGTAATCGATCGACGCAATAGCCTCGGCGGCTTCGTCCGAGAGGCATCGGATATTAATGCCCTGGCAGAAGCTGACCCGGAACCGCCCTTCTCGAATTTCCGAGATTCGCTCACGCCAGCGCGGCTGGCCGAAGAAGTCGTTGTCGAGAAGAAGTAATTCGCCCGGATGAGGATCGCCGCGCCAGATATCGTAAATGGTTCCCTGTTCCCGGACGCGCCCCTCCTTTTCTGGCACAACGCAGAAGGAACATCGTAGGCGGCAACCGCGCTGTGTGAAACCGATAGAAGACTTGAAATCGGGGTAAAGAGAGTAATCGAGTGGCCCGGCCGAAAAAATCCCGATCTCTGCCAAAGAAGAATTTACGCGAACCCCTGTGCCGCCAACCACGGCATTTGGGTAAGCACTCATCAGCCGGTCCACCGCAGGACGGCTGTGTGTAAAAATCGCTGATGCATAAACCGCTTCGGGTGTGTCTTGTTCCCACAAAGTGCGCTCGGGCTGTCCTGTTCGTCTGAACAGGACGGTTCCGTCCTGACCCTTGATATGCGCAGAGAGCCGCATCAGCGCCAGATTGGGGAGTTTGCCGTCCAAATGGAAAAGTAGTGCTCGCATTGCGCCCCCATTTCTGTTTGTATTTGAGACTTGCGATTCCAACGCCATTCTGCTTATTTCGGTAGGAAGCTCACGAGGTGTTTCCGCCGAGCTCACCGCAGAAATTACGCAGCCTAAGCGGAGTAAAATTCCTTCGACACGCCTCAAATCACGCTAATCAAGGATGCTGTTCTACCGCTCCGACCGAGGCGAGCAGGTCAGTGCGATCCGGGGTCGACGAACCGAATCGCGCCTACCGGGCCTTTCCTGAGGAAGCGGCATGGCCGTCGGCGAGGGACGGTGCGCAATTTGTTGGGAGCCACTTCTCCCCGCGAACTTTTTTCGGGCCCAGCCGACTCAACGGACGGGAGCCACTTTTCCCCACCGACTCTTTTCAAATTACGCATTGCATCGAAGCCGTTTTGGAACTCTGCTCTTGGTCTATAGCTTTGAGGCCTGACTCGGAAGAGGTTCGGCTTCCGGGCCAGTATTTCCTGCAAAGACCTACCGGTTCCTGCAACTCCGCTAAAGCCGTCGAGCAGCTAGGCGGGCGCGTTTAGTTGATTTCAATACAATCAGTGGATTTCCCGCCGGAACGGTGCTGACTCCCAGCGTCATTCGTAAGAAGAACGCTAGCTCTCCGATCGTGCGCTCGCGAGCTTTCCGACCCGTTTGTCAAGATAGCGGACGACATCCTCGTAAGGATAGATTCCCATCGTCCCTCGTGGACTATTTTGGCGAGCTTAATTATTCGAAGAGGGGTTCTGTTGAGCCTAGTTGCTTCGAGAGTTGCACAGATCCTGCGCTTGGCTCATCGATCGCGACTGCGTTAAGGCTACTCATTGTTTTATCCTCTCTCGGCAAAGCTGGGCGTTGCACCCCAGTCTGGGTGCTCGTCTAACTACATCCGCCCGAACTACTGCCGCACTGGTTGCAGTAGAAACAAGTTCCTTTGCGGCTCATGAGACCGCCGCAGTCCGCGCACAGAGGCGCGTCAATGGCGGGATCGAAGGCCAACTGCTGCTGTGCTTCCGGCTCGGTGGCAACCAAAGTTGTATGCTCTGCGATCTCCGTCGCTGGTGTGTTTCCGAGAAAGCGAGTCCCCAGCCAGCGGAAGATATAGTCCACTATCGACTTGGCGTAGGGTAACTGACGATTGCCCGTCCAGCCGCTTGGCTCGAAGCGGATATGGCTGAATTTATCGACGTAGAATTCCAGCGGAACTCCATATTGCAGACCCGTGCTGACAGTGACAGCAATTGTGTCCATCAGGCCGGAAATGGTCGAGCCGGCTTTGTTCATCGAGATGAATACTTCGCCGGGCATTCCGTCCTCAGGATAGAGTCCGACGGTGATATACCCTTCGTGGCCTGCGACCGAGAACTTGTGCGTGATGGAGTTGCGTTCCTCCGGCAGCTTGCGTCGAACAGGTGATACTGCGGACACCGATACCGTTCTCGCCACCGCCCTACCGGAGCTTAGCGGCTGCGCTCGCTTCGAGCCATCCCGATAGATAGCGACGGCTTTCAGCCCGAGCTTCCAGCTCTCAATGTAGGTCTCGACCACATCCTCGACAGTGGCAGAGACGGGCAGGTTAACGGTTTTCGAGATGGCGCCGGATAGGAACGGTTGTACGGCTGCCATCATGCGAATGTGCCCTTGTGGAGCGATGGACCGCGAGGAACCTGCCACCGGGATTGCCGTGTCGAACACGTCGTAATGAATTGGTCGAAGGTGCGGCGCTCCCTCGACGAAGCCCTTATGCTGCACGTGTTCCACAATCGCAGCCGATTCGTGCTCCTCATAGCCGAGGGTCCGCAGCGCTTGCAGAACAATGCCGTTAGTCAGCGTGAGCGTCCCGCCGCCAACTAAAGACTTGGTCTTCACGAGGCCGAGCTCCGGCTCGACGCCGGTCGTGTCGCAATCCATCATGAAGCCGATGGTTCCGCAGGGAGCAAGTACAGTGACTTGAGCGTTCCGAAAACCGACCTGTTTTCCCAATTGATAAGCCTCTTGCCAACACTCATTGGCCGCTTCGTATAACCCAAGCGGCACGAGCGTCGAGTCGAGACCGATGGCAGCGGAGCGTTGGTGCCGTGCGATCACGTCGAGAAAGGGCGACCGGTTTTCCTCGTATCGCGCAAATGCGCCCAATCGGCCGGCGATCTGGCCGCTGGTCAGGTACGCTTGGCCCCCCAAAATCGCCGTCAAGCTCCCCGCGTAAGCCCGTCCCTTGTCGCTATCGTACGGAATGCCGAGTGCCATTAACAGGGCGCCCAAGTTGGCATAGCCGAGGCCGAGCGGCCGGAAATCGTGCGAATTCTGAGCGATCTTGCGCGTGGGATAACTCGAATTGTCGACCAGGATTTCCTGGGACAGAAGGAAAGTGCCAATCGCCGCGCGATAGCCGGACGTATCGAAGGACCCATCCTCACCCAAGAACTTCAGCAAGTTGAGCGAGGCCAGATTGCAAGCGGAATCATCGAGAAAGACGTACTCGGAACATGGATTTGACGCATTGATGCGACCGGAAGCTTTGCAGGTATGCCAGCGATTGATTGTCGAATCGAACTGCACTCCCGGATCCCCGCAGTGATGAGCGGCTTCCGCAATTTGCCGCATCAAGTCGCTTGCACGACAGGTTTTGGCCGGTTCTCCGGTTGCGACCGATCGAGTTTCCCACCATTTGTCGGCCACAGCCGCATCCATAAATTTGTCCGAAACCCGTACGGAGTTGTTGGCGTTTTGAAAGAAGATCGAACTATAGGCCTCACCGTCGAGCGAGGCATCGTAACCGGCTCCGATCAGAGCATGCGCTTTTTTCTCTTCTTTCGACTTGCACCAGATGAAGTCTTCAATATCCGGATGATCGATGTTGAGGAGGACCATCTTGGCCGCGCGGCGCGTTTTCCCGCCGGACTTGATGATACCTGCGAACGCGTCAAAGCCTTTCATAAAGCTGAGCGGTCCCGAGGCTCGCCCGCCGGAGCTGAGAAACGCGTTCTCCTCGCGTAGTGTCGAAAGATTCGTTCCTGACCCAGAGCCGTACTTAAACAGCATGCCTTCCGTTTTGGCAAGATCGAGGATGGACTCCATGCGGTCTTCCACGCTGTTGATGAAGCACGCCGAACATTGCGGATGATCGAAGCCGGCCGGCTCGACTGCTTCCACAGTTCGGGTCGCAACATCGAAATAGAAGCCGTAGCCGCGCGTTTCGGACAGCCCAACGTTGAACCACACCGGTGAGTTGAAGGAACCCATCTGGTGAAGCAGTAGGTAAGCCAAATCGTTGCGGTAGGCTTGCGTCTCTTGATCGGTCGCGAAATAGCCGCCTTTCCTGCCCCACTGACTCAGCGCCTCAACGACGCGGCGAATCAACTGTTGGATGCTCGTCTCCCGTTCGGGTGTCCCGAGCTTGCCCGAGAAATACTTGGAGGCCACGATAGTGACGGCGGTATCGGACCAGGATGCCGGCGCCTCAACATCGGATTGTGAGAACGTGATTGTTTCTTTGCCGCGAATCACGACATCGCGTTTGTTCCAGCCGACCGACGCAAACACGTCGTTCAGGCTGACGCCCGGATCGGTAAAGTAAGGCGCAAACTGCGTATTTGTTGCCGAATCGAAAATAGGCGCGGCAAGCAGAGACATAAAAAACTCCTAAGTAAACTGTGATTTGAGACTTGGCGTTTTGTCCGCCAAGCCCTGAAATTCGGCTGGACCAGCAGCCTTGAGGTCGGAGGACACCCCCTCATATCGGGCAGTGGGTACTCAAAGCTGCCGCCCAGGCCGTGTCGATTCTTTCCACCTCCTTCCCGTGAGCTTGCCCCGGTGAGCAAGCTTGCTACTGGTTGTAGCGGAACAAGGATAAGCAGTCAAAAAAATGGGAAACGTCGGCCTACCGGACCTCGACCCGGTACTCCCGGGTTCGTAAACGCGCTCCGGGAATGAATTCATCCCGCTGCAGAACGGGTTTCATGTCAGCCAGTTCCGGGGTCTCCTCATGCTTGAAGAGGCGGGAGACGATCTCTCGTTGTCGTTCCTCAGGAAGGGCTCGGAGAAGGAACTTCCAATCCTCCGCTGGCAGGCATACGTTAACCCGCTTGTATTCGTCGACAACCGCCTCCAAATCGAGGACATCCACTGAGGGCGGATTTTTGACCTGGGTGAGGGTGTAGAAATACCCTTCGAGATAAGGAACATTCATGGCGGCAAACACGGCGAGCAGCATCGAGTCTAACCGCTCGATCTTTCGCTCGAAGCGTTTCTTGCGCTTCCCAAGAGTGGCGAGTTCTTTCTTCGCCGCTTCGACCTGGCTCTCGCATTCGCGACGGAAACGGGCTACGTTGTCTCGCTTCTCGCGCGCGGTTCCGAGGTACCGTTCGAAATCGGCCTGCATTTCCGGCGTCAGTTCTTCGGCATCGGCGATTGCCTCTCCCAATAGGATGAGGCTTTCCTCAATATCGAACAGGGTGCGGCTTCGCAGAAGATCCGATTGATCGGGGCTGCGAGGCGGCGGGAGTGGTGTGACTGGTTTAGCGCTGGACATCGATCATCTCCCATAGAGCTTCGAACACTCTAATGAGTTGTTCGGCATTGAGTTTGGCGTTCGTGCTGAATCGCATAGAAGTGAGCAGGCGCCCGTAGCTGGAGTGGTCTACCAGCTGCCGGAGGATTTCAAAGCGGCGTCGCAGAATGCGCAAAAGATCGGCGTAAAGGGCGCGCGCGTTTTCGATGTCCAGCACGCCCGGTTCTTCGGGATAGCCATGCAGCGAGAACACTGATAGGTATGCAGTCCTTCCCAGGACCCGCTCCATTTCCCGGAACCGGCGGGCGCGATCGTCGGTCGTGTCGGGCCGCAAATCGATTCGAACTGGGTTCTGAGTGCCGGACGAGTGGGGACCAGGCAGCTTCGGAGGAAGCGAACCGGGGCCCCTGCCTTTGTAGACGTCGATGGCGATCCCAAGCTGGCTCGCGCACTTCGAGAGTGCGTCCGTGCAGGCGCCCTTGTAGGCATCGCCGCGGTCCGGATTGTCATTGCCTCCATATTGCTGGCGGACAATGCCGTATTTTGGAATGCGCAGGCAGCCGCGGACGACAATCATGGGACCGGTTTCGACAACTTCGTAGTCGTCTTCCCACCCGTTCAGGCCGAATACTTCGTTGAGCCTTTCGATGATGTAGATCGCCTTGACCGAGGAAAGGCCTGGTTTGTTCGGATGGACCGAAATCGCTTCGGGCGGAAGCGGGCGTGTCAGTTGCCCCGCAATTTCTGGAGGTAACTCGGCAATCGCTGCATCTTGTGAGTTCACCTCGTGATCGGTCTCAAGGAGAACCGGACGTGTTAACGGTCTCTCCGTTGCCAAACTTGCTTGCTGCATGAAAGACTCCCCGCTGCAATGCGTGGCTGGTAAGTGTTCGCCGTCGCGAGTACTGCCTCGGACGGACGATCGATTGTGAAATGGAATGGTTGGAAAAGGATGGGCTTAAGAACGCCCTGCCGAACCAGAGACATCATCGCCAAATCGGGCGCGGAGCATTCATCGAAGAAACTGAGTCCCGATTCCAGAATCAACGCATCGCGGGTAATAGGTGTTTTCTCAACAAGTCGACTGCAAGCTTTTTTGAGGCGGCTGCATACCTTAGCATCGAGATTGCCGAGATCCATGATTTGACTGAGCGCCAGGAAAGCTTCCCACTCGTGCCGTTTCTGCGCGTCGGGTCTCCCGGCTAGTTTGGCGGACATACATTTGCCCCCACGTGTTTATTTGCAAAAGAATCCCGGTTCGCGTTACGGTCAATTCCGTGGCGAACGGAGATACAACGCTTTCCGGTGTCGAAGCGGCGCCAAGCGTGACTCTTGCGATCTCGCGCGTGCTCGGAGAAGGAACGCTCGCACTCTGCTTCTCGCGAGCGGGCCAAACTGTCGTGTTGCCTCGGGTTTCGATGCCGCGTATTGGTGATCAGCTGACGATAGTTCTCGAGTCCCTCCAGAGGGACGAGCCGGTAGAGGGTCCACCGGCCGAACAAACCCCTGCAGAAGGATTGGATGAGAAGCAGAACCGCCGAGGCTCAGGCGGTGAGGTACTACCGTGGACGCCTGTCGAGTCTTGCCTGACCAGGCCAACGGACCGGCGCGCGATTGTGATCCAGACCCACGTCGGTTACATACCGATTCCGAAGCCGGACAAGAATGGAGATCCAGGCATTCGAATCGCTCTGGACAAGAGCGGCCTGGACCTCCGCGCCATTTATCTACCCTGTCGAGCCCTTCGGGATTACTTCTTCGTCCCGGACCGGCGTTCTCCCTGGGATCGCCGCCGCACACTGTATCAGGAATTGGGCGTCTCCCCACAGAGTACGTTCGCCGATCTCAATGCCGTCTTCCGTTTGCGGCGCTTGGAGCTCGAAAGGCAGCAAAAACATGGAGAGCTCACGACCCTCGAGAGAGTCTTCAACGTGCTGGCTATTCCGCCGCTTCGCTTAGCGTATGACGAGCTGCTGATGAATCCGGATAGGCCCGTCGAATTCCCCGGAGCGGGATTCGGAACCCTAATCGTAGGCGGAACCAGGAGAGCCGACACGTTCTTTGTGGACCGCATCCTGGCTTTTCGGCCCGAGCGCACAACCAAAACCTTCGCGGTTCCGTTTCGCAAGATCGAATTCTGTGTGGGTTATGCGGTGGTCCACGACCCACGCGAGAAGAAAGAAATCTTTCTGGACCCGCATTCGCTGCACTTGGATTGGGATCCGACCTGGAATCAATGGCGGCAGTATATTGGGCGGAAGATCCAGATTTCGGCCGACTGCATTCGAACAGGCCGGTATCGCAAAACGGCTGGGGTATGGGATTACAGCGATTGGTATACGGCTCTTCCCAGCCGCACAACGGTTGCGATGCCGGACGAGCTGCGCACCGACATCGAGAAAGCACAGAAGGCCTATCGCCGGTTCGGGCGTTTTCAGCGGGACATTGAGGTATTACGCGAGAAGGTGCAGCGGCATCCATTGGAAGCCGCAGAAATCAAGCGTTTGTGTTGGGAGCGCGGGCTTCCCGGGGACTTCGATGTGCGGCTAATCATCTGGAAGCCGGAGTTCGAAGAATTCTACTACGACCAACTCAAACGGCATGCTCTTTCTCTGTATCTTTGGCGGGAAGAGTTCATCTTCGAACTCGAGCACATGATGGTGGTTGAGATTCCGCAAGCCGGCCGGGCCTCCTATATATTCAAGAAGCCGGCGGCGCTGGATGAGTGGCTCGCCTCTTATGTCCGGACGAGCCGCTCCGAGATCCGTAAAAACCAAGGGAACGCGGCCGAACTTTCAGGTTTTGTCGGCCGCGTGGTGCATGGCAGAAAGCCCGGGAACTGGTGGAAAGAGCTTCTTCAAAGGACCGGAGAAGCCGTTTCAGCATAACCGCGTTTGACCCTCTGTCCCTACGCTCGCTCGGTTATTACTCGATCAAAAGGCTTCGGGCGACTTTACGATTCGATCATTTTTACGATTCGATCATGGTTTACCGAGCGGGGAGCGGTAAACGTTTTACTTGTTTGCCAAAAATCGCCGCACCGAAAAACCCAGTCGTCTTTTTTTTGAATATTTCGATTTCCTGCTTCCCGCCACAGACGTAATTACGCAGATGCCCCAACGATCCGGGAGCCCGGGAGACCAGCGCGCCAGTTCTGAGCCAGCGCGGATAATGCTGGCTACGCAGGAGAACGAGACGCTCGGCAAACGAGAACATCGTCCCAAAGAAGCAGATCAAAATAGCAAGTGGCCACGGATCGAGAATTGCATCGGGGAACAACATGGCGGAAGTCCTGTTTGGTTCCGGTAACTTCTTTGGTGGTATTTACTCCACTCTAGTCGAGTTCTCCTGCGACGGGCTTGTCGGTTACGATACCGTCCCGATAGGGTCTAGATAGCTTTGCGAGGCGCGATCGAACCTCCCGCAGAACAGCCAGATTTGTTTGGTGTTCCCGTTCGACATCGCTCTGAAAAAGGGAGGGCACGGCGGGACGCGAAAGACGGAGGCCCAGCGGACGATTTTCTTCATTGAATCCCGTGAGATAAACAATGAACGTAGTCATATCCATCGCGCCGTTCCCAAGTGCGGCCGTGCCGCGTTCCGCTACCGCGATCACATACACAGGCCCGACCGCTTCTTCAAGAAAGCCTTGCAAGGTACTCTTCCAGATTTTCATGGATCGTACTCCCGCGCACCATCACCGAATTCCCCGGGGCGCACCGCGCGCTGCTCCTGCTTGCCTGGCATCGCGCTTCGGCTGCTGGACGTCTCCACTGGGAGGGGACTGTGTGGATTGATTCCTTCCGTTAACCGGCAACGTGTTTGTTGAAGGCTCCCACTTCGCCCAGCCCCGATGGGGAAGTGCGGTTCCGTCCTCCGCCCGGCGTTTCGGAACAGGCTTCCGCCCTTTTTGTGTTGACCGAACTCGAAACGAGCGCCGCAGTTGCAGGCAAGCTCATAAAATTCGTTTTCGTCGACGATGCGCACGCGGAACCGCAACTCTTTCGAACGGCAACACCCGCATTCGGCTTCGGATTCGAAGACCTCTTGCGCGGCGGCGAGCTCTTTGAAAAGGCCTTTCTGATGTTCGGCCTCCACCTTGATGACGAGCCGACCGTCGCGAGTTTTGTATTGAGCTTCCATGAAACCTCCTTGGAATTGGTCTGATTCTGTTCTTTTCGAAAACGAAAGTGCCAGCCCGAATGCAAGCCTTCGTGGCTAACGTTGCCGCAATAGGCCTGTCCTGCGGTGTCGTGGAGTGATAGCAGGGGCACACACTCCGACGAATAGATCAAGATGTTAAAACGGTAAGCAGTTTGCCGCCGAGCGCGGGCAGCATGTCATTTGAATTGGGTCCGAAGGACTGATTCCGAAGGGGAGAATTACTGAAACGGGATCTCGACTTCTTGAAAGATTCCGCTTTGCTTTCCGAAATCGCGTTTACGACAACGGATTTAAATTTCTGGATTCGCGTCCAGTCATTGATACCGATCACGACGAGAGCAAGCCTGCGTTCGACAAAGATTCTGCTGGTATCCGATGCCCTTGTCGGTTGTGATCATCACATCGACACCTTCCTCCTCCGCCATTCTGAGGAGATCCCCGGTGGTGACTGCACCCCGACCGCGTTCATAGGCCGTTTCCACACGATGGCCAGTCAGCCAGTATCGTAAGGGCGCAGGAATATTGTGCTCGAGGAGTATCCGCATCGGGAACGGCGTTAAGCCGTAACCGGGTCCGCCAGGCTGTGGGACGCGTGTTCCAATACCGCGTTCACTTGCTCGCGCGATACGCCGGGAAACCACTCCAGAAACTCGTCAACTGTGGCGCCCCCCTCGAGGTTCGAAAAGAGAGCGGAAACCGGCGTACGAGTTCCCCGGAATATCCACGCCCCACTGACTTTGGACGGGTGTCGTTCGACTGCTGGGCAGGCTGACCAATCAAGCAAGGAGTACTTTCAATTACATCAGTACCGGGGCGGGTTGCCTCCCCTCGTGACCGAATACTACGACTGCTTATCGAAGCGAAGCAACTACCCTGGATCAAAATGGCTATTCTGACGGGAATAAGTCTTCCAGGTGCGTGATATCCAGAAGACGGACTGCCACATCGTCGAGTTCGGAGCCGGAGAAACTGGCCAGACGAGTGTCTACCCACTCTGGAATCGGACCGAAGCGTTTTTCAATCAGTTTGCGAAGAATCTCCTGCCGACCCTGCTGTTGGCCTTGCAGAATGGCCGGCCCTATCACTTCATGACTGAGAATGTCATTCAAAATCGGCATGTTGCCTGCTTCCTCTCTAACGGTCTGCTCCAGCCGCCTCAATCCCGATATTATCAGGAATTTCGCAAACATAGCTCGCCGCGCCGGTTCTGCCAATCTTGCGATGCGCGTTAGAATCTTTCGGACGGTCCCGGCTTGGTCCTGCAATCGGGTTAGGATTGCCATTACGTTGTCTTCAATGTGGGTGCTCTCCAGCAGAGCGATGCCATCAAGGTCCCTGATATCGAAGAGCGTATATCGGAACGAGAAGACGGGATTGGCGGAATCCGGTCCGCTTAAGAAGGCTGTCATTCGCAACGGCGGTTCGCCTACATACAGCACAATCTGCGTCGGGAATCGCCGGAACTGGCGGTAGATGGCCAGCGCGTATTCGGCCATACGCAGGGCCATATCGGGGTCTTGCGAACTTTGTAGTTCGACGTGGATGAGCCCATCGTCGGCCGTTGCTCCGAGAAGATCGGCGCGCCGCGTCTGTACTCGCGGCAATTCGACATTGAGCCAGCGCACTACGTTGGCACCCCCAATCACCTGCCATAGCACGGAACCCGCAGAGGTCTGCAGCAATAGTTTGAGAGCAACATCGTACTCGTGCATAGCAACTTCTCCATTGTCGTGTGCTGGAACTTGTTATAGCGTGGGCCACGAAGGCCGACCGGAACTCTGGTTCGCCAACGCCGTACCGGTTTACAACACGTCAAGAAATGATCGGATCGGGATGCCTAAGCAGGTTGATCGAAACGGCACGACCGAATTCGTTCCGCCACTGCCGGCTCCGGATAAAGAAGCGAAGGGGACGCTCTTCGGCGTCCAGCTGAATCAGAAGCGAACTGGGGGTGGTGCGCACAATTTGGCCTACGTGACGGTTGGGCCCGACATACGGATAGGAAAGGAAAACCCGTTCCCCAACCTGAAAAGTGTGGTTTTGTTTTGCCATAAAGCGCCGTTTCACTCGCGATCAGGCGACTTCCTTGCGGTACTCCTCGCACAAACGGCCCCCACTGACTATCTCGAGAAACCAGAATTTCTCGACCGTCGCAAGTTCGTACTCATCGGGATGATGAAGCAGAAAATGGCGCAGCTCGTTTGTATGCACGAGATGAATATCGCCGCCTTGTTGCGCCGTCCTCGTCGTCCCTTTTCTCACGGCCCCTAGCCAGCCCTGGCGAATCCAACTCATCACTTTGTGGCTGTCGATCCCCATTGCCAAAGCTATTTTTGCGGCGCTATGGTACGGCAGCGTGTCCTTCGTGATTAGCAATCGGCGCATCTTCAGCTTGATGCCGGTCTCGGAGCGGTCAAATCCCGCTCGTCTCAGCTTGAGGCGGATACGTGGCAGAGACAGATGAGCCCATTTTTCGAGGAAGGCTTTTTCCTCGGCGCTCCATGGTTTTTCTTTCGCTTTTGCCAAACCAAGTTCGCGCCCGCGCTTATTGATCACGTGTTTCGGCCATCCGAGCTTGCCTCGTATTGTCGACAGGGCTCGGCGGTTTCCAAAATTGCGAAGTTTCGCGTAAGCCTCGCGAATAAGAGCGTCAGTCTCGGGCGTGTGACGATAGAGCTGCTTCGCCCCACGGCACGCGCCGGCATGTTTCGCAGGACGGCCGCACTGGCAGACTGCCGATTGATTACTCATTTCAGATTCTCCACGGAACAGTGTCGGCGTGCGCCCCCGATCGGTGCGGGTGCTTATTGTTTGCTCTGAGCGCCGAACAGCAAAAGCTTCCAAGGGAGACTGGTGGCGACTCGGAGGTTCTGTCGACTTAGGACCGTCCAAAGCTGGTGCCGTCCGCGAGGACAAGATCCGAAGCACGAAACAAACTACTCAGTTGTCGGGTGAATTAAAGGTCTTTCCAAGACGTTTTTGAGAGCGGCTGTACGGTCTGCCGATAACTGATTCTGACCAACAAGAAGAGCGGCTAATAATAGCGTTTTGTTGGACGCTGTTCATTGTGGTTTTCAGCCAGGCGAAGCAAGATCTCGAGAACTACGAAGCACTCAGATCCACTTGATATGTATTACCCACCGCGTCAGCCACATCGAAGTGCACAGCGAATCGACTGCTCGTCGCGCTGGATGCTCAGAGCGAGTTCCGCCCGCTCCCGCGGCGAAGCGGCCGTGACCTCGATTTGCCAAGTAACCAGAAATTCGTGTGCGTCCGCTTTCGTGTTGCGAACCGACCCGATTTCGATGATCATGTCGTCGATATCTGCGGCCGCTGAACACTCGCACACGGAACCATATGCTTTGCGCCGGGCAGCCTCTTCCGACTCCGCTTCGACACAGACCATACCCGAGTCCAGGGTCACTTGGTCGTCCAAATTGCGGACTGCATAATCAACTTCAAATATTTTCATCGCGCTTGCTCACCGTTACTAAACGCTCAGAAGGGTTTATCGTTGCAATAGATCGCTATGCTCTGGCGGCAGAACTACGAGATCAGCTGTCGCTTACTCTTCGTCAAACCGAATCTTGCGCCCCTTGTGGACGAGCATCGAATCGAGCTGCGAAGCGATCTCCTCCATACCGGTACGTACGCGTTCTCGCAATTGGGCTGTTGTCTTCAGATCTTTGATATTGACGCCTTCGATTAGCGCCCGCGCTTCTTCCGCCAGTTTCTTTAGTTCTGCGTCATCGGTGACATTACGGAAATCGAAAGTGTCGAGAAAATCGAGAAGCTTGGAAATGGCCGTTTTGTGCAGACGTACCGGCTTGCCATCCTCGGCAATTTGGAGGCGATCGGCCAGATGCTGGACCAGTTCCGCCATAGCTGCGCGCATGACCTGCTGCGCTTCGCTGGCCGCCTCGGTCATCAGCTGGGCGACTTTATTGCGCTCTTCGTCCCACAACTCCGGGGCAATCTCGCGCAATTTCTCGGGGACGCCAAAGCTGATGTACCGCCAGGAGAACGAGAATGCAGCACGAACACGGTCTAGTGGCAGGAAGTCGCGGGGATCGTGCAGGGCCCGATGGCGATCCGGAGCTTCAGCGCACACTGCGGGATAGACTGCCAGGAATGCTTCCACGAGTTCCGGCCGTTTTTCGGAGAACTGTTTCAACTGCCGGTCAACCTGCTGCAGCAGGGGCAGCGGGCAGAGGTGAATGCCTTTTTCGAACGGAAGGCAGACTGATTCCAGATACCGGCTGATTTCCGCATCGAAGTTGATGATCGCCTTATACTCTGGGCAGTCGAAGAGCCGCTTCGAGATCCGAAGCAGACTTTTATCTGTATCGATTTCGACCTGCGCTGTGCTGACTTTTCGAGAGTTTCCGAGACGAGCGCGTTGGATTTTGATGCACACTGTTTTCTTGGCTAGGTCCTGCCCCGAGTTTTCGATCACGGACAGGAGTGGTGTTACAAGAGCTGCCGACATTGGCTTTCTCCTTTTGTCATTCGAATTTGGTAAGTTAATCGATCGCGCCGAGCCTCGGGAACCCGGTAATTTGGGTGAGCCCATCTGGTCCGATGCTTACTTCGAGTGACTGGCCCTCAAAGTCCTTTTGCGT
Organism: uncultured Acidobacteriaceae bacterium; assembly: GCA_963787585.1. Taxonomy (GTDB): domain Bacteria; phylum Acidobacteriota; class Terriglobia; order Bryobacterales; family Bryobacteraceae; genus Bog-105. The sequence goes on along the minus strand of CAWBDR010000025.1, from coordinate 70,701 downwards.
GTAACGGCCAGAGAACAAGCGAAGCTTCTGGTTGCGGCTGCTGACTAGCGGTGTCAGGCAGGGTTGGTGCTGGTTGTAACGTCCGAGTACGCCAAAGTCGAGCAGCCGGCGCAGATCTTTCCAGGCGGCCCGACGCGTGTTTGGATCCGATGTGCCGTACGTTTCAAACCGCCCCTGTTCGAGCTCCCGTTCTGTATATCCCGTGAACAAGCCGGCGCTCAGTTCGGGCGCCGCATCTTTCAGCGTGGAGAAAAATGCAATCAGGCTCTCGATCTGGTGGACGGGCTCGCCGCCGGAAACAGTTACGCCTTCGATCCGATGGCTGGCACGCGGCCGCAGAATTTGGGAGGCTAGCTCGGAGGAAGAGACTTGTACGCCGGCATACTGCGAATGAGTTGCCTCGTTCCAACATCCCGGACAAGATAATTTGCAACCTTGAAACCAGACGACGGTGCGGCGGCCTGGTCCGTTGACGAGGCTGCATGCCATGACCGCATGAACCTGCATGGGAAGCTCACCAGCGTTGCCGCTGATGGTCCTGTTTCTCTTCCTGCGTGTGGCGGAAGTATTCGGGTTTCTTGTGTTCCACAACAAGCTGGTCTTCGCCTTGAAAATCCTTCATCACTTTCGCGCAGTTGCCGCCCGTGAAGCCGGTCAAGTCCACCGTGGAGTTTCCGGATTCGTCAATGACAACGATGATCTGTTTCATGATGCGATCTCCGATCACCGCATTCCGAAGAGCAGCTTTATCTGCTCGCCCTGTTCTGTTTGGGTGACTTCCCGGCCGCGAAACACATAACCTCGTTGCCGCGCCATGGCAAGAATTCGCTGTTCCTTGTATCTCTGATGCACACGATTCAGCCATTTCTGATCGAAGCCGATGCTCCGGTCGTACTCGCTGAGGATGGCGCTGAATCGACCTTGGGCGTCCCGCGCAAACCCGATGTCGTTCGAAGCGCAATCGAGCTGACTTCGCCGGATGATAATGTTGGCGCGTTCGGGGCGCTCATCGCCGTGATAACCAAATAGCGGCGTTGCCTCCGCATGAACTTCGACGGGATAGCCTAGCGCTTCGAGCGCCCCGATAAGCGGAGCCTCTTCCGTAAGGTTTGTTTGGAATGAATCGTATTTCGACATGAATACCTCGCGTGTTTCGCAGATCGTTTGAAGAACGAAAGATGCAGGAAGAGTTGCTGCGGATTTCAACGGTTGGGCAAGTGCTCCAGGTGCAAACTTTCTCTCACCTCTCGATAAGAATGCATGCCGCGCGCGGAGATGTGGCTGTAAGCGGTGCCGTTTCTGTAGAGTCGAACACCGTTGATCAGCCGACTCGTGGTGGCGTCTTGCATTCGGATGTCCACGAGTCCACCGAATTCTTCAACCACATCGAACCCGGCTGCTTTGGCATCTCTAATCAATTGCTGCCTTGCTCGAGACATAGTTCTCTCCCTCCGGTCTTCGCAGGTGATGGGCACAGGCCAGTGTTTTTTTTGGCAATGGACCGCCGCCTCTAATTCGGGACGGCGGTCCAGAGCCTTTGCTACTCCCCGGCCGCACGCAATCGTCGGCCGCCGAGTCCGCTCACTGCGTTTTCCTCCCAGGTGTAGATTCCGGGAGTCGACGCGCTGAGGAATTTGCCGCTGGCCGACTGGCGTAATGCTTTAATTTGCTCTGCCGCGGAACGGGCTACCGGGACTGTATACTGAGCCGCTTCGATAAGGGACATGTGCAGCCGGTACGCTTTCCGGCAGCATTCTTTGATCTCGGCTCCGGTCCATCCATCATCGACGGGCACGTCGCCGGAGACTCCGAATTTCGATTGATAGATGCTCCAGATCTGGCTGCGTTCTTCCGCCGTGGGCAGGTCGAAGAAATAGGTGCCCAGGGTGAAGCGTCGGCGCAGTTCGGGCGGCAACGTCGTAATGGCGTTGCAGGTCGCAATCCACAGACTGCGGCCTTGCGAAATCGCATCAATCACGGAAAGAGCCGCACGCAGACGCTCGCCGGAAGCACCGATGAGCGAATTCTGCATGGCCGACAGATCGAAAGCAATGGTAGGGATTTGAGCGGAGTTGCCGGTCGCTTTGGCGACAGCCGACTTGGCCGCCCGGGAGGGCCGATGAAGATCATGCCGTCGGCCTCCCGATCCTGCATCCAACTCAGAATGGTTCCTGTCATCTCGGTTTTGGTGCCGGATGTATCAGTCCCGGTGCCGGCGAACGCCTTCTCGATCTCGTCGCAGAAGACGATGACACGCGGCGATTCTTCACCGGAAATGACCGCCCCGAGAAAGCGCTTGACGTTGTCGCATCCTCCGATATCGTCGAAGGTCTCCGTTCCGCTCCAGACACTCAAACCAGGTATCTCCTCGATCACCCGGCGTTTGCGATCCCAGAGCGCGCGCACGTCGAGGCCCTCTTTGCGAAGGCACATGGCGACACTCTGCTCGGCCGGAAACGCGCCGAGACCCACGAGCGCATCTACCGCTTTCTGGGCGGTTTCGGCGTCGGGCGTTCCCAGATCGGCGGAACGATACAGCTCGAAGACAATCTGTTCGAGATCCTGCGGGCCGGGTAGCGGCTCGTCAAGTGTGAGCACATCCTGAACCAGTTCCGGAGGCAGTAGCGCCCCGGGGATGGTCAGCAGAACGAGTGTGGCGCCGTGTGCCTTGAAGACATCGCGCATGTTCCAAACGCCTTGCACCACAGCGGGATCGTTCCAGAAGCGGTGCGCGTTCGAAAGGAATAAGATCGTATCCTCCGCTGCCCGGTAAAAGGAGGTAAGCACTTCGACCGCGGAAACGACAGCCGATGGCGCGACCTCGCCCAGCAGCCGGGATACTTCTCGTTTACCAAGATCGTTCAGTCCGATCAGTCCGCGCATCGTGTCCCACAGGACGAGAGGCGTGCTCTCCGCTTTCAGCACTCCTGTGAGCTACGCCAGGCTGCTTGCCGGGTCGGGTGTGCGCACGTTCAAAATGGGCGTCGATACGCGCCGCGCAGCGCGGAACTGTTGAACGAAAGGATCGGAAGTGCGGGCCATAGAGTCTCCTTGGTTTCGATAGAAAGGGGCGCAGCGCACACGGCTGCGTAGACCTTATCTCTCGGGCTAAATACCGTGTGTTGTGCTCGAAAGATTTGTTCCTCTCGATGCGTCTTTTCGCGACGTATCGGGAGGCTTTAGAAATTAAAAGCGAGTTGCAGATCGTTGCTGGCCGATCTTCGTGCAGCCTGCTGCGATGCCGATGGGTCAGCTGCGACCAGAGGTAAGGGATCCGGTATCTCCTGGTCCTCGTCTGGTGGACAAACCGGAGGAATCTCCGACATTGGTTTCAAAATTACTGTCGCTTCCCGTTGCAATAGTTTCCACACGGCCGCAGCGCACTCTCCGATTCCTTTTTCCGTCACCAGCTCACGAGCCAATGCCGTCAGAAGATCGTCGTCTTGTTCCATGGCGGTCAAGCCGTGGCTCGCCAACTTTCCTTCAAGCGCTAGCGAGACGAGCATCTTCTTGCCCATCAAACGTAAGCAACGCTCCTGCGCGGTATGGGCATAGCTCATATAACAGACACGAACCGGCTTCTTCTGGCCTATGCGCCAGCTGCGGCGGCTGGCTTGGCGTAGCACGTGGGTCGAATAACCCGATTCGTAGAAGAAAATACTTGGCATTTCGAGCAAGTCCAAGCCAGTCATTACGAGTCGCGGATGAGCGATCGATACCTGCATGCCGTGGCGCAGCCTATCTTCGTACCAGGCTTCGCGCCGCTCCGGCGGAACATCTGTCGAGAGAATTTCCGCCCGAATGCCTTCGCTCTGGAGGATCACCTGCAAACGTTGGGTCACATCGCGTTTTTGCGTGTAGACTGCAAAGATCTGACATTTTCGTCCGTTCGCCAATTCCGAGCGGATCTCTTCGAGCAGGCGCTTTTCTTTGGCGTACACCCGTTTGTGTGGTAGGGCAAAACGCGAGAAAGTCGGCGCGCAAACAAAAAATACTCGAAACACACGGGACCTAAAGGAGCTAGGAGCGGTGCTCATTGGGCAGACGACGGCTTCATACTTTTGCGATTTGAGTTATTCGCCTACTGGAACGGTTTATTTGCAGAGACCCGCTCTTTCGAGTTATGACCTGTAGGTGTGAATTGAACACGGCTCTCGCCCAGAAGTGTTATATGTCTACCTCCCCCACTCTTGTTATTCAAAACCCCATGGCGGCGTTGACCGATTCGGTTCGTCGGAGCCCGTTCATGAGGGTGCAATTCAAAACAACCTGTCCGTACTTAAATCCATCGAGCATCTGCCGAGCTGTGCCACAAGCCAGATGTGGGCTGGCCACGAGGGACGAGTACACGCCGGAAACCGATGCTGTGATGCGCGAGGTCTACCGGAGCGCCAGCATGTTTCGCCTGAAATCCATCAAAGTCGCGGCGGCTAGGCCGGCCAGCTGGCGTCCTGAGGTGCCTATTTTTGGCGCCTCCACGTTACGTGGTAATGCTACGAAAAAGCATTCACGGCCAATTATCGCTTATGGTATGTTGAGCGTCGATGGACCTCGGCAAAGCGGCCATTCGCAAGCGTTGGGCCAAACAGAAAGAACTGGATGGCAATGCAGTATCTAACGCCAGAGGAAACGGCCGCGCTTCTCAAGGTAAAGGAGGCCACCCTTGCTAACTGGAGAACGAGAGGCGAGGGCCCGGCATACGCTAAATTTGGCCGCCTCGTCCGATACCCCGACTACGAAATCGAGCGCTTCGCTCGAGAAAGCGTCCAAGCCACCCACCCAACTGGGCCTCGACAACTTCCGGGGGAAGTGGCGCTATCGCTTCAAGGTACGCGGACAACCCTATGGGGAAGTCACCGATTTAGAGGCCGTTCCCGAAAACATACTTAAAGCACAAGCGCTGAAGGAAGCGCATCGCGCCGACATTATCAAAGGCAAGGCTGTCGTCCGGCAGATGAGAATGCCGATCGATAAAGCTGTCGCTGAGTTCAACGTCTGGTATCGGAGCGAACATCCTCGAGGTGGCAAATGTAAATGGGCTTCGTCGCTGATGTCGTCCTTCCAGTTCTATCTCGAGCGCTTGCGCCTGCCGCTGGATAAACTCACCCCCGGTGAGCTGGAGCGGTTTAAGATGTGGCGGCGCGAGAACGACATTCACGACAACACCCTTCACAAGCAAATGTTGCTGATTCGGAGCTTCTGCGCATACGGCCGGAAGAACGGATGGATCAAAGGCGATCCCTTCGCCAAAGGAGAGGATATCGAGGTGAAGATCCCGAGTGAACAGGAATCCACGGCCATGCGGGTCCTGTCACTTGAGGAAGAGGCCAGATACCTCAATGCCGCCAAGCTGGAAAGTATCGACCTTTTTGATGTTGCCACCATCATGAAAGAACAGGGACCGCGGCCGGATGAGGTTATGTCCTTGCAGCAGTCCCACGTCGACCTATTCAACCGACACTTCACCATCTGGGATAACAGTGCCGAGGGCAAATCGAAAAGCGCCCACCGCAAACTGAAGATGACGGAGGATACCTTCCGCGTTTTCAAGCGCCGGCTCTCGAAACCGGGCATGTGGGTCTTTCCTTCTCCCAAGAATGATGGACCAAGAACTACCCTTCAGAAATCCCATGAACATGCCGCCCGCGGGCGGAAAAACAAGAAGGGCGAGTATGAAGGCGGCTGCGGCATTGAATGCCGCCTCTATGACATGCGACACACATTCGCGACCCGTTACGCTCTGGCTGGTGGACTACTTCCGGTGCTCTCGAAGATTTTAGGCCACACCGATCTCGCCATGCTTAACAAGTATGTCCATCCCTCTCAGGAGGACATGGATCGCGGCATGGAATGGTTCTCGAGCCGACGGCCAGCATCTTCCGATTTGGCCGAGATGCTGGTGGCATTCGACGACGGGGAAACGCCCGAAACAGGGGGTGTCACAGGGCGGCCCGTGACACCTTTTGTGACACCCGCCGAAGAGAAACGGGCCAAAAAACGCGGATTTCCAGTGATTTCGGGCCGACGGACATCATAAACTGGCGACCTGTTAATCGCGCTGTTTTCAACAGCTTACGTCGGAATTTTTGGTACGCCCGGTAGGATTCGAACCTACGACCTTTTGCTCCGGAGGCAAACGCTCTATCCAGGCTGAGCTACGGGCGCGCAGTGAAAAACAAATTAAGAACTCTTCTTCGCATTCGCCACGTGCGAAGACCGGTGTCCGTCTCGCTCAGCCGTCGAGCCGAGTGACAGAAGTTCATCGATGTGCCGGCGAATCGTCTCTTCCTTCATGAGTTTGTCCCAGTTCGCATCTTCCGTGGCCGGGGTTTGGTAGTGAATATACCCGTCGCGGTCAATCAGCACCAACTGTGGCACCACGAACCGGCCCGGGCTAAAACCCATGAAGGATTCCATTTGGCCCATTTGGGTCCAACCTACCGGAAAGCTGGTTTGAAATTCTTTCTGGAAATTCTCTACCAGCAGATCGGCATTCTGGTTGACAGCGATATCCAGAACCTGAAGCCCCCGCGGGCCATATTCGTTCTGCAGTTTGGTCATAAGGCGCGAAGCAGCCTGGCAGTGTGGACAGGTAGTAAAAATGAACTCCAGCGCCACTACTTTTCCGCGGTATTGGCTCAACAGCTTCGATCCCTGACCCGGAATCGTGAACGCCAGTTCGGGAGCCTTCCGGATATTCGCAGCGTCCGCGGCCAGCAAGCTCATACCAAGGAAAACTCCGGCGAGGGAGGCCAAGATCTTCTTCACGTTTCGGAACTCCATTCAACAGTGTAACTTAGGCTAACGAACGCGCGAAAAACCCTCAGAGGCGGCCGGGGCCGTTGCAGCGCTCGTGAGCCGCTGCCAATCGGAAGCATCGGCTATGCCCTCGACGCTCGAAATCATGTCTTTATTCAAGTGCGCGACAAAGTAGCCGTTATCACCAGTGCCGGCAAATGTTGACCCGCTTTCGACCGACGCGTCGCAGCGCCGCCACTTGGCACGCAAGACCTTTTTAAGAGCTGCGAAAAAGCTGCGCGCGCTTTCGCTTGAGTCCCACTGGGATATATACTGCAAGACCGGCCGGTGATTCTTTCCGCTGGTTACGATTCGGTACTGGGCGCCGCGCAGATGCGGTGGCAGTTCGGCCGCTTTCGCATCCCCCAAATACTGTTTCAGCAGCATTTGGTGATCGAACTCACCTACCGAACCCTCCGTAATCTCTTTCCCTTCGCGCGTCAGATCCAGGGCGGGCAGCCCAGGTTTCGCCGGCTTGATATGCGCGAAGTAGCGTTCAGGGTGAAGAACTTGAGAGGAGTCGACGGGCGGATCCGTGAAAACCGCGCTGAAAGCAGGTTTACCCATCTTGCGGTAAACAGCGTCGAAAAAGATCGTGCCCTGCGTGTAAGGGAAAAGCAGCGACTGCTGAACATAGAGAGGCGAACCCTTCAGGACAGGGTAATCGGCGAGCGATTCCTCGCTAGAATCGTCCACAGACTTCAACATCTCCCGTGTCGGGACAGGCGTCTTCCCGCTTTTCTTCAATTCATACGCAATCATCAGCCAGGAAGCTTCGCCTTCTACGACGGAAGTATGCGCGAGATTCTCGTCATCATCGGAGGGCGCCTCATCCATGAAGCTCTCCAGATCAAAATGCTGATCGGCGAGTGCGTGCGACAGCTCATGAGCAAGCGTTGTCGTTTCCGATTCGAAAGAGGAATCTTCGAGCAGAAACAGACGCTTCACGTCGTAATCGTAGAAAGCAGCGGCCTGTTCAGTAAGTAGGTCGACAGTTGACTTCTTGAGATCATAATTCTGGGGAACAAGGCCAAACATTTTGAGCGTCAGCTCGTCAGCGTGAATCTCTTCCGGTCTGAGCGTCTTCTTAATTCGCTTATTGAGGAAATGACGCAATTGACCTTTCGACATTCGCCCATATGGAACGGGGTGCTCTTCTTTCAAGCCCGTAATTTCGGAGAGGGACTTCACAATTGCATCAATTTGCGCAAAAGCTGGATCATCGCCGGCCTTCTCGCGCGCGGCAAGTAACCAGAAGGCCGCGCCGATGACCAGCGCAGCAGATAGGATTTTTCGGTGCATCTAAGGCGGAACGTCTCTCTCTACAGTAGCTAGATCAGCCATCGCTATTCACGCCTCAATTCAACGGCCGTCTCGCAGCAGAGCGTGGACGCCATTCCAAAGGATCTGTACGCCGATGCACACCAAAATGAAGGAGGCCAGGCGCAAGATTACGTTCATCGCTGTTGCTCCAAGCATTTTGCCGAGCCGTTCGGCGAACCGATAGCTCAGATATACAGTGGCCGCCACTAGCGCTGGACCAATAATCGCGGCGCTCAGGCGAACCAGGTTTGAGTTATGCGGGACCTGATTGGCGCCTATTGTAATCGCAACAGAGATAGAGCCCGGTCCTACGGTTAAGGGCAGCGTCAAGGGGTAGAATGCCCGAGCGGCAATATCGTCGCCAGTAACTTTCCGTTGAACACTCTCGCGAGCCTGGTCGGGCTCGCGTTGCAGCAGTGTCCAACCAGTGGATATAACTACCAGCCCTCCTCCGATTTGCACAACCGGCACAGAGATTCCAAAAAACTTCAGGATATGACTGCCGATCAGCATTGAGCCAACGAGTAGCCAATAACTGTTCAGCGCGATTTTTCGAGAGAGTGCGGAGCGCGCCACAGTAGAGTACCCAGGCGTCAGGCTCAGGAAGATGGGCGTGTTGCCAAGTGGATTCACAATAGGGAACAAAGCCGTGAGCACAACTAAGCAGCTCTTCGCGATTTGAAAAATCGCATCTCCGGCCATGAACAACCAGCATAAAGCGTAGCCGAAGCAGTGAAGTTCCGATGCTATTCTTAAATCGCCTCCCCTGCATTTTCATTCATGGATTTTCTTGCAGGTCTAAATCCACAACAACGCGACGCCGTCGCTCATGTCGAAGGTCCGCTGCTCCTGCTTGCAGGCGCCGGAAGCGGCAAAACCCGCGTCATCACTCATCGCATCGCGCATCTCGTGGAAACTCATCGCATCCCAGGACCTGCCATTCTGGCGGTTACCTTTACGAATAAAGCCGCTGACGAGATGCGAGAACGCGTTACCCACTTGCTCTCGACCGGCACGACTGCCAACACACCAGCAGTTTCGACCTTTCATTCCTTCTGCGTGCGTCTACTGCGGCGCGATGGCGACAATTTGGCCGAGATTCGGAACGGCTTCACGCGCCGATTCACGATTTATGACGACGACGATCAGCTCGCGCTGATGAAGTCTCTCTACAAGCAACTTGGCCTGGATGAAAAGTTCATGCCATATCGCGGCGCGCTATCTCGCATCAGCCATGGAAAGAGCCATAATGAGACGCCTCTCGATTGGTACAAGGCAGCTACCGATCCCAAACTGACACGCCTGGCCAAAGTCTACGAGCTTTACGAAGACCGCCTGCGGCAAGCCAACGCGCTTGATTTCGATGACCTCCTGCTTGAGTCGGTTCGGCTGCTGAGACATGATGAGGCGCTGCGGCAGCTCTATAACAGGCGGTACGAGTTCGTAATGATCGACGAGTACCAGGACACTAACCGCACCCAATACGAGCTAATCCGGCTGTTGACCGAAATGCGGCACAATGTGTGCGTTGTCGGCGATGAGGATCAATCGATCTATGGTTGGCGCGGTGCCGACATTCGTAATATTCTCGATTTTGAACGCGACTATCCAGATGCGGTCGTCATCCGGTTAGAGCAGAATTATCGTTCGACTAAGAACATCCTGGAAGCGGCCAGTGCCGTCGTCGCCAATAACAAGGAACGGAAGGGAAAGTGGCTCTGGACCGATTCAAACGCGGGTGCGAAAATCGGCTATTACGAAGCGCCCGATGGTGAAAACGAGGCCTTATTCATCGCCGATACGATCGAAAAGCTGCTCTCGAAAAATCCGCTGGAGCGGGTGGCTGTCCTTTACCGGACGAATTCTCAATCCAGGCAAATCGAAGAGGCGCTTCGCCGCTACGGACGCAAGTATCTGGTAGTGGGCGGTTTCAGCTTCTATCAACGGGCGGAAGTCAAGGATCTGCTGGGCTATCTCAAAGTATTGCTGAGCCCGCAGGATTCCATAAGCCTGCTTCGGATTATCAACACGCCAGCGCGAGGAATCGGCAAGGGCACGATCGAGCAGCTAGAACAATTCGCGCTCGAAAACAGCCTGAGTCTGTGGAATGCGATTCCAAAAATGATCGAAGCGCACGCATTACCCGCGCGCGCGGAGTCATCGCTGAAAGCATTTGTCACTCTGATTGAGGGCTTGAGCGACACAGCTCAGAACGCGCGGGTCGACGCGGTTTTGCGTGAAATCCTGGCGCAAACTGGGTATCAGGCGATGCTCAAGAGCGATATCTCTCCAGATTCCGAATCGCGGCTTGCGAATCTTGAAGAATTAGTTAACGCTGCCGCCGAAGCCGCCGAACGAGGCGAAACGGCGGCTGAGTTTCTGGATCACGCCGCCCTGGTAGCCGATTCCGATGCGCTGGATGATCAAGCGGCCGTTTCATTGCTGACGATGCACAATGCGAAAGGCCTGGAATTTCCGAATGTTTTTCTAGCAGGCATGGAAGAGGGTCTGTTCCCTCATAGCCGCTCACTCACCTCCGAAGCGGCGATGGAGGAAGAAAGGCGTCTCTGTTACGTGGGCATGACGCGGGCCGAGAAGCGGCTGTATCTGAGTTGGGCACGCTATCGACGTAGATTTGGAGGCGGGCAACCGGAAGCCTGCTTGCCCTCCCGCTTTCTGAACGAAGTTCCTCCGAGCCTGCGCGAAAAACTTTCTCACTACTCGGAACCGTCTACAGACGAAGTGGACCTGTTCTCTGAACAGGAGGATGTCCGCCAGTCAGTCAAGCGAAATCTATATACGGGCCGGACATACAATTCGGTGGAGAACATTGCGCAGTTCTTTGCGGAACGCGGAATGTCACCGCCCTCAGGCTTTACGCGGCGTCCGGAGGCGGCGCGGCCTGCTCCCGTTGCGCAACCCGCCCTCAAGCCGGATGGACTGCGGACCGTTCTTCCGCAACCGTCCCGAGCGGTACCACAAAACCGTCCCAAGGCTCCGCACCGGGTGGCCGGTTTCTCCGCAGGCGCCGTCATTCAGCACCCAAAGTACGGCCGTGGAACTATTCTCCGGCGCGAGGGCGATGGAGAGGATGCGAAACTAACTGTAAGTTTCCCGGGCTACGGGTTGAAAAAGATTGTTGAGAAATACGCAGGAATAAGAATCGACGAATGAACACAAAGCACGTTGAAGACAAGACAGAACGCAAGCGGCTGAAGCGCGCGTCCCGCAAGAAAGCAGCACCCAAGGCGAAGCGCGCTTCGGGAGTCGCACGCGGTTCCAACAAGCGCAAGGTAAAGAAAATGGCCAAGGGCCAGCGCAAGCGCTAACCGAGCGCATTCACAAACGCTATCCACCTCGAAAAAATGAAAGGCTGGAAAAGATCCAGCCTTTTTTCTTCAACACTAAGGAACTGTCGAACTGCAGCCCACGCCCCGCTGTAGCCTTGGGTACTGGTCCAGGTTCCGTTCAAGTTGAGGGTCACAGGCCTGCAAAATTCTCGCTATGCTCAGAATCTGTGCCCGCGATCCACTGCGCGGACTAGAATGGCAGTGTAGTGTTGCGGGCATGCCAATACCTCAAGATCGCTGCCCTGATTTCTGCAATGGCCTGCAGCGCTTCGGTGAATCCAACGGCTTTCCCTGACCACGACACAGATTCGGTACTGATCGTCAATTCCGGTTCTACTAATACGGCGGGATTTCGGATCGTGGTGGAGCGATCAGGCCAGGCTCGGTACACGGCAACATCGCGCCGGTTTTCTCCGCAGGCTCATCAACCGCCAAACACCGTGCAAAAACAGCTCTCCCGCGTTCTCCTGCAACGTCTCTATTCGGACCTGGAAGCCGCGAAACCTCTTTCGGCGCTGCCTGAACCCCACTGTATGAAATCCGCTTCGTTCGGCTTTAGCTTGACTGTGGAGTTCAACGGCGAAAAGACGCCGGATTTAAGCTGTGGTGGCGGTGACAGCACGCCGATGCAGGCGCTGATCCGTGATGTGAAAGAGATCAGTGCTCTGTTCGGCGCAGCGGAAAACCAAGGCTGAAGTCCGGCGTTGAAAGAGCCCTTGTTTTTTCCAAGGCTACCCTTTGGCGCGATGGCGGAGTCGTAGCCTTCGATACGCCCGCTCAAAGCAACGATGCTACTGGGAGGTGCCGGAACATACAAGAAGACGCGCCACACCACCCTGCAGCCCCGGCCAACAAGATTGCTGTAATCAGCCGCATTTTCGGTTTTCACGAGGTTGGGCCGTGGCGCGATCTCATTTGCTGCGAGCCGCCGAATCGAGTGCTATCGGGCGCGCTAAACGGCGAGACCGGCGTATGAGCAGAATCGCAATGCAAAGTGCGGTCGGCGGCAGGGCCGTATGCATGCTCGGGATCCTGCTAGCTGCCGCAGGCTACTTGCCTCCGGTTGCCGGCGCTGTGGCGCAGGAGGCCATTGATATCGCAACTGTCCTGAACGCGCTACGCGTGTATTTTCGAGTCGCGAACTGAGCTACAATGGCAGGCCTTAGGATCGAATCCATAGTCAGGAATTTGTCAGGTTCCGTGTGTAGCCTACAACGGTAGAGCGACCCAATGCTGCCTTCGACGAAGCTCGCTCTGTTTGTCTGGATGCTTGGCAGCGGGCCCCACCTTCCGGCCGCGCAAACGGCAAGTCCCGTCCCGCAACACCCCGAAGGCACACGCCGCTACGTCGGATCTCAGGCTTGCCGAACCTGTCACCCGCAAATCTACGCTCGTTGGAAACAAACTCGCATGGCCAACGTAGTGCGGGATCCAAAAGAGCATCCGGATGCAATCCTGCCGGATCTGTCGAAGCCCGACCCCCTGGTCACATTCAATAAAGACGACATCGCTTTCGTGTACGGAAGCAAATGGAAACAGCGCTATTTCAAGAAAGTCGGCGACGATTATTTCGTTCTACCCGCGCAGTGGGACGTAACCAATCAGCTCTGGCGGCCCTATTTCGTCAAGAATGGAACGGATTGGTGGGCTCCTCTCTATCCCCCAGATAACATGAAGCGGCCTACCGGTCCTCTCTGCGATGGCTGTCACTCGGTCAACTACAACATCGAAAACAAAGCGGTTACAGAGTGGAATGTCGGCTGCGAAAAGTGCCACGGCCCTGGCGGTGATCACGTGGCGCATCCCGCCCGGACCAACATTATTAATCCTGCTCGTCTTGATGCTGTTCAAGCGAACGATACGTGTATCCAGTGCCACTCGCAAGGGCAGCCGCTACAGAACCCGATCCAAGAGAAATATTACGACTGGCCCGTGGGATTCCACGTTGGCGAGAAGCTAGAGGACCACTGGAAACTGGAAGAGCATAAATTAGGCGAGACGACATTCACACATTTCGCGGATGGCACGGCGCATAAGAACCGCATGCAGGGGAACGATTTCGTCCAGAGCGTTATGTACACCCGCGGCGTAAAATGTTCCAGCTGCCATGATGTCCACGGGACCGAAAATGACGCACTGCTAATCAAGCCGGCAAACGTCCTCTGCCTTGAATGCCACGGACCTGGTTCACCCAGCGGTCCGCACGTAAGCACGATCGAAGAGCACACACACCACAAGGCCGGAAGCCCAGGCACCGAGTGCGTCGCGTGTCATATGCCTCGAATCGAACAGACGATCGCCAACGTCAACGTTCGCAGCCACACCTTTCGATTTATCAGCCCCACAATGACCGACAAGTACAAGATTTCAAACCCATGCACGGATTGCCACAAGGGCAAGTCTACGGCCTGGGCCACTCAGGAATTGAAGACCTGGTCGAATGTCTCGCCGTGGCGGGTAGAGCAATGAACGGCAGAGTCGCCTGTCAACTTCGGTGGTACCTTCACGTTTACCGGTGGAACCGCACCCGAACGTGATTCGCGAACAATCAACCTGTCCTCAATGCGGGCGCACCGTACAACCTGTTGACTGAGGATCTGAGCGGCCTGTATCCGCAGCGCCACAGCAAAAATGATCGCATGTCGCCATTCTCCGAGAACGCTTGTCTCACGGGCGGAACATCTGAAGTTGGCAAATCCTGCGCGATCTCGCGAGACCGATCGATTCGCGGAAGGCATGAGGCCCGACGATAATCGAAAGAACGCCGTAACCTAACACTCTGTTATGAATAGTCCCGACAAGATCATCATTGTCGATCGCTTTGCTCCCTTGCGGGCCCACTTACTCACGCTACTTGCGGAACTTGGCGAAGATGACTGGGCGCGCCCTACGGCTGCGCCGCGCTGGTCTGTAAAGGACGTGGCTGCACACCTGTTGGGCGGCGATATCTCGATCCTCTCAGGGAAGCGCGACGGTTTTCGTCCCGCTCAGGAGATCAACAGCTACGAGCAACTCGTTGAACTGGTGAACCGGTTGAATTGGGAATGGGTCTTGATCGCACGCCGGTTGAGCCCTCGCTTACTCCGCGAGCTTCTCGCCTTTTGCGGACCAGAAGTGGAGGCGTGCTTTTCCTCTCTCGACCCGATGAGGATGGTCGGTCCCGTCAGCTGGGCAGGTCCCGACCCAGCACCAGTATGGTTTGATCTCGCCCGCGAATTTACGGAGCGGTGGCACCACCAGCAGCAGATTCGGGACGCGACCGGACGCCCGCCGCTCTACGACCCGTACTTTCTGGCGCCCGTGCTGGATACATTTGTGCGAGCTTTACCTCACGCCTTTCGGGACGCAACAGCACCGGGAGGAACCTCTGTGCGGTTTGAGATCTCCGGAGATGCTGGCGGCGTGTGGTATCTGTACAAGGTCGAAAACGCCTGGACTCTCCTCCTGGATTCACCCGCCGAGCCGGCAACAACTGTGGTACTCCCTCAGGACGTTGCGTGGCGGCTGTTTACAAAAGGCATGAATCGCGAAAAGGCCCGCTCTCTGGCCGTGATCGGAGGAAGAACTGACCTCGTCGCCCCAATTTTTGCGACCACCGCCATAATCGGTTGAATCACGAAGATGATCAAACCGCGCACCCTTCGTCCAGGGGATCGGGTTGCGGCCATTTCGCTGTCCCGCGGTTGGCCCAGTGTGTATCCGCGTGCGTATCAGGACGGGAAGCGCCAGTTGCAGGAAGCGTTCGGCGTCGAAGTGGTTGAGAGCCGCCACGCGCTGGCGGACATTCACTGGCTGGCCGAGCATCCCGAGGCTCGTGCTGCGGACCTGATCGAGGTCCTAAAGGACCCCACGATTCAGGGTATTGTATCCACAATCGGCGGTGATGATTCCATTCGCATGCTGCCGTTCCTTGATTATTCGGTCATTCGCCAGAATCCCAAGGTTTTCCTCGGCTACTCCGACTCAACCGTCACACATTTCGCTTTCTTGAAAGCCGGGGTGATCTCATTCTATGGGCCGTCCCTCATGGCGGGCTTCGACGAAAATGGCGGATTGCCTCCCTACATGGCGGAATCCGTACGCCAGGTACTCTTCGCGCCTTCGCCGTCTGTGCTTATTTCTCCCAACTCAGATGGATGGACGATCGAGTCCTGGGAGTGGGCAAATGAAGAGCGGAATGCGATGAGACGAAAGCTGCGGCCGTGCTCAGGTTGGAAATGGCTTCAAGGCCGCGGGCAGCATCGCGGTAGGCTCATCGGCGGGTGCCTGGACGTCATGGACTGGCTTCGGGGCACGATGCTTTGGCCAGAACCGGCGCAGTGGCGAAACAGCATATTGTTCCTCGAGACATCCGAGGATCAGCCGTCCCCCACGTTGGTGACCTACATGCTCCGTTCACTGGTCGCCACGGGAGCACTGAATGAAGTCCGGGGGATACTTTACGGCAGGCCCTATGGCGACGAAACGAGCTTTCAGGCGTATGATGACGCTCTGTTGCGTGTGCTCGCTGAGTTAGGTTTAAGGTCGCTTCCAGTAATCACGCGAATGGATTTTGGACACACCGACCCCAAGTTCACTCTGCCCATCGGAGTTGCGGCAGAAATAGACTGTGACTTGCGGCAGATTCGCCTGATCGAGTCAGCGACTATCTGGTAAAGCGACCGCGTTCGCTACTTCGGTCAGCTTCTTGTCCTCATGCTGGAGCAGGACAGCGGCCTTATAGATTCGCCAGCGGGTCAGGTATTCCAGGGGTGTCTCACCCACGATTTGCCTGAAGCGCAAGGCGAAGGCTGATCGGGACATGCCGGCGGCCGAGGCTAGTTCGGCGACAGTCCACGCCGCTCGACGTTCTCGTGAATCGCGCGCAGCACAGCACCAATTCGGGGATCTGAGAGCGCACGCAGCCATCCCGTCTGGCGACAACTACTCGAAGAGATGTGTTCTCCACATGCTAGTTTTTTCGCCGCCAGTCCAGTCGAACATTTTTTCTGGGTCGTTTTTGCGACCAGGTTGCTTGGTTCCGTCGCGGTCACCGTTGTTGCCGCCCACGACCAGTGAACTACCCGTCCCCATGGTGCGCGCCACTCCGGCACCTAAGCGGCTCGACCCTGCGCTAGCTATTTACTGCAATCTCGAAAAGGCGCGCTGGGACAGGCTAGGAACAGCGACCATACGAAGTCACGCCGGATCCACTTATTGGACGGCAGCGGCTCTGGAATACCGACCGGATTGACGTTCATAATGAATTTAAGTCCGTCCGTCCCGTCGGTCTTAACAGAAGAGGCCGCGTGGCAGCTTATACAGGACGATTGCGTCAGTGGGACTCCGGCATTCTCTCCCTCAATAATCGAATTCCCCAACAAGGTCGGCGTCAGATTATCGGTAAACAATACCTGGACTCCGTCAAGCCGATAATTTCTCCATTCGGGGGCGAGATTCGCGGCAGTCATTAAGTTTTTCAACTGCTCTGTCAGTTTCGTGTGCTTCCCACGCGTCTCGGCAGGGTTTGAACCGAACGGATCACTGCATCCCAGCGCCTTACATCTGTTGGGGTTTGTGGTAAAGTTCTGCGGCTCGAACGTTGCCCATATCCAATTGTCCAGCAGCTTCGAAATAAGATGCATTCCCGCAAGGGCGAAACAGTGTCCGTTGATCGTCTCGACGTGAACACTTTTCGTGAAGCCTGGAGGAAGCCTCGCGCAATCGAGACCGATACTCGACAGCTCAATCCAGTCCGCCTTGATTTCTACTGCGTCCGCCGGAAACTGTATGTTCGCGTGCGCGGCAGCGAGCTTCTCCTGCCCGGCGCGGTCCCATATGTGGGTGCCCGCAACGTAATCTTCCTGGGCGCCGTTTTCTCGAACTTCCTCGCAGATGACCAGGTTCGGCTGGTGCGGAGGCGGCGTTCTGGAGGTATTGCAGTTTTGGTCAGCCCCTCCGAGCAGACCCGGGACCGTCATGATGAGGGTTGGGTCTTTTATCAATGTGAGCGGACTGGCATGCAGCAAGTGGAGAGGGCCGGTCGCATTCTGAGCAAGCGCGTTGGGAACCTTCAACCCCTCATCCGGGTCCAGGGGATACAAGCTGTCCTGTTCCAGCCAGTTCTCCCACACAACGAACGGGTATTGTTTTCGGTTAACGGGACATGTTGCAGCGACCCAAATACGCCAGGCCGTTTCCTCCGGAGTGGTGATCTGAGTCGGTGCGGCGCAAGGATTTTCCGTTGCATCAGACTGATTGTTGACTTCTTCGGCACTCTGCGAGGACTGCAGCTCAGCTGCATTTGCAAAGCCGGCCGCCAGCAAGGTTCTATGACCACGTTGCGCGGTAAGAGTAACGGTGGAAGTGACGGATATCGACAGCAGAATGGCAGCCGAAAGAATGGTGAGTTTCACGAAAACCTCCCGGCAATCCTCAGCCAATCAGGCATTAGGGTTGCCTCCCTCGTGTTTTTTCGGACGAAAGCAATATATCCGATTCGATGGAACTAGTAAAGAGAAAATCTAAAGAGAAATCGCTTTCGTGATTTGTACGCCCCGATATCAGGACAACGGCTGGGGAAATCGAACATTAAGCAACCGAAATTCTTGCCTGAAACGCCCGAGTTCTAGAGCCGATAATCCCAGTCGGTATTGATCACCAGCGGCAATGTCAGGAATACGCTGAGAAAGAGAACGTTGCTGTCGAATCCAAACAGCGTCACAATGAATTGGCCTTCTGACTTCGGCTCGACCGTGAGCACAGACTAGGTTATGAGGCGGTTCATCGATCCCCGCCATGGCGATGTCGAAGACGACTGGTCCAGCACCAAACGTCGATCGCTGCTTTCGCTCGCCGGTAGCCTAGCGATCGAGATAAGCCTCCCGAAGCTGGCGCTCGCTTCGCTGCTGCTGATCGTGGTCCCAGCAGTGATGCTTGGTTTAGCGCCCCTTGCAGCTTCCGCTTGGATCAGCAGGATTTCCGCCACGATCACCTCCCCTCTCACCACGATCTGGCCCGTTCTGATTCTGTTGGCCCTCATCGCCGTGGGTTGGGCCGGGGGACGCGCCCTGTTTCGATTGGCTGAGAGCAGCTTCTGGGCCATGAACTCGCTTGCTGTCGAGCCTGGGTATGTTGCGTGCCGCGAAGTGCTGCGGCACATCGTCGAAGGCGTACTCGGAAAGCGAGCCAGTCAGGCCGAGCTTGCCAAGATGCGCGCTGCCAGCGCCGCGGTGGCGGGCTTCGTTTTGTGCGGTCTGGCGATTTTAGTGTTTATGCTGGCCTGGCCGAGGTCGCGCTGGGTGGTTGATATCTATGATTTCACTTCCTGGGAGCGCCTGATTAGGGTCGCCCTCGCTAATAGCGTCGTGCTCGCTACCGCATATCTCGCGATTGCTTCGCTTGTCTGGGCATTCGCGGATGCCACGATGGCCCAGCCGCACGATCTCGATGGGTTTTCCGCAATTCCTGATGAAGGCCGTATCTGGCGTATCGCGCATTTGTCAGATATACACGTTGTAGGCGAGCGCTACGGCTTTCGCATCGAGAGTGGCCGGTCCGGCCCGCGCGGCAACTCACGGCTGCGGCAAGCGATGGCGCACCTAGACAGCCTTTGCGGCAAAGACCAGCTTGACGCAATCCTGATCACAGGCGACATGACTGACGCCGGCCGGTCTGCCGAGTGGGCCGAGTTTCTCGACCTTCTGGGGTGCCATCCCAAGGTCGCCGAACGAGTCCTTATGCTGCCAGGCAACCACGACGTTAATATCATCGACCGAGCTAATCCGGCACGCCTAGACACTCCGACGAGTCCGAAAAAACGGCTGCGCAAGATTCGAACGTTGTCCGCCATGAATGCACTCCAGGGCCAACGAGTCCGGGTCGTGGATTTTGAAAAACAGCGCTTGGGCGAGAGTCTCGCAGAAGCAATGGAACCATATCTCGCCGATATGGCGCGGTTCGCAGACGCCGCACGACCGCCTATCTTCAAGGCCCTGACGGAGCTCTGGACCAAACTCTTTCCGATGGTACTGCCGCCAGACCGCAGTGACGGCCTGGGGATCATTCTGTTGAACTCGAACGCTGATACGCATTTCTCCTTCACAAATGCGCTCGGGATGATCTCGACCGAGCAGATTCGAGGTATCGAGATCGCCAGAGCGGAATATCCACGAGCCTGCTGGGTGATCGCTCTCCACCATCATGTTGTTGAATATCCCAGGGCGGCAAACGCGCTCTCGGATCGCATCGGCACAGCCTTGATCAACGGGAACTGGTTCCTTCGCCGGTTGCATCCCTTGGCCGGCCGAGCGGTCCTGATGCACGGTCACCGGCATATTGACTGGATCGGGGAGTGTGCCGGCATGCTGATTGTGTCCGCGCCATCACCCGTCATGGAGGCTACCGACGACCTTAAGACCTATTTCTACATTCAGTCTTTAGCAGCGGGCGCCGACGGGCAGCTCAGATTATTGCATCCGGAGCGCATCACCCTAGATGGCCAACCCCATCCTGAGCACCGGCAAATGGCTGCGCAGGCGGCTACGCGCATCTCGCAGCGCAAATTTTGATATGGTCAAACTTCGATGAAAATACAAGTGAACAGTGACAAAGAAGTTCGTACCGACGCCGAGTTTCAGCGCTTCGCAAAAGAGACCGTTGGGCGGACGCTTCAGAGATTCGAGAAACAACTGACGCGCGTCGAAGTGCACCTGAGTGATGTAAACAGCACGAAGCCTGGCCCTCGAGACAAGCGCTGCCTATTGGAGGCTCGTCCCGCCAGGCAAAAACCTGTTTCCGTAACGCAAACGGCATCTACGGTGGAGCGGGCCTTACAAGGTGCGGCAAGGAAAATGTCCAGACTTCTGACAACGTCTTTCGGCAAGTTAGAAGTGCGGGGCTTACAGGCCTTAAGAAACAGAAAAACTGGGCGAGCCCAGCCGCTTAAATCGCGCAAGAAGGCATCCCGGCTCGCTGTGAAAAAGGCATCGAAAAGTAGACCAGTTCGCGCAACGAAGGCAGTCCAGAAACCCGCCAAAAAGAACCGTCGATGAATCCAGCTAACTCGGGCCCGACCGATAAGACTGAACGACTGCGAGTTGCCGAAAAAAATCAGAAGCACGACCCAATATGTTGACTTGTTCCTTGATTGGGAGCACGGAATTGCCACGTTAATTCAAACGATGTGGCACCAGACTATCGCCGCAAACAGAAAACTTAAACTGGTCAGCTAAACCGGCATTTAGCCTTTTCCGAGTTTCTTTTTGGCTTCGCGGGCTAGCTTCGAATCCGGCGCGATCTCCAAAACTTTCCGGTAAGCGGCCTTCGCTGCTTCCTGGTTTTTTAGCTTCTCCTCCACCTCGCCGACCTTGAAAAAAGCTTCCGCGTTGCCGGGATTGTACCTGGTTGCCCGCTCGTAGCGGTTAAGGGCTGCGTGATATCCGCGTGACCCTTGTTTCATATAGAAGTTGCCCACTCTGACATTACGATCTGATTCCAGCGGATTCAGAACGAACTTTTCTGGAGCGACCGACTCGTCTTCTTCCGGAGGGTTGCTTTCATCGGGTGGCTCGCTCTGCTGTTGCGCCGGTTTCTGCTGAGTCTGCTTCGCTGAACCGGGTGTCTGCAGCGCGGGAGCGACTACGGAAAAAACGCCGCACAGACAGGCGCTTAGGAGCGTCCTGCGTGTCACAATCAGATTATAAGCTGTTGATGGCCCGTGATGAGACCGCGCACGTCGGCCGGACGACGATTGAACTCCGCGAAAAAGTAGCGCAACTCCCTGTCCTGCCAGGCGTTTACCTCTACAAAGACGCAACCGGAACTGTTCTCTACGTTGGCAAGGCGAAAAATCTTCGCAGCCGCGTCCGCAGCTACTTCAGCGAGGACCGTCTGGCAGAGGCCAAGACCGGAAGCCTCATTGCGGATGCGCGCGACATCGATTTTATTCAGGTTGATAACAACAAAGAAGCGCTCGCCCTTGAAAACAACTTAATTAAGCAATACAAGCCGCGGTTTAATGTTTTACTTCGCGACGATAAGACTTTTCCATACGTGAAGCTCACGAGTGAGAGATATCCGCGCGTTTACGTAACCCGGCGGATCGTGAAAGACGGAGCCGGCTATTACGGCCCATTCTTCCCCGGCAATCTCGCACATCGGCTGGTCCATTTCATTCATAGGCACTTCAAAGTTCCCTCTTGCAAAATTGATCTGGAGCGAAAACACACTCATCCGTGCCTCGAATACCACATTCATCGCTGCCTTGGGCCTTGTACACCAGGATTAACAACGGACGAAGCATACGCGGCCGCAGTCCGCGATGTGCGCCTGTTTCTTGAGGGCCGTCACCGCGATCTGGCAAACGAACTTGAGAAGCGCATGAATGCAGCGGCGGAAGAGACGCGGTTCGAGGAAGCCGCGAGCCTTCGGAATCTCGTCACGACGGTTCGGGAAATGGAACAGAAGCAGAAGATGGCGGCCGTGGAAGGCGGCGACACGGACATCTTTGCATATCATGCGGAACCGCCACTGGTGGCCGTAAATTTGTTTCACCTGCGAAAAGGGAAGATCGTCGACCGGCGCGAGTTCTTCTGGGAAGATCAGACCGATTTCGATCCCTCTGAGTTTTTTGAGGCACTCTTAAGCCGAGTGTATCTGGGAAGTCAATACATTCCGGCAACAATTCACGTGCCGGCGGATTTCGAAGCGCGACAAACATTGCAGGAACTTCTGTCGGAGATGCGTAGAAGGCCAGTGGAGATCGCCACGCCGCAGCGTGGCACGAAGAAGGCGCTGCTGGCGTTGGTGGAGACAAACGCGAAGCACAGCTTCGATCAGAGATTTCGCGTATTGAAGCCGTCCTCCAAGGCAATCCAGGAGGCTTTGCAGGACGCTTTGAATCTGCCTGGCGCTCCGCAGCGCATCGAGTGCTTTGACATTTCGCACATCCAGGGAACCGACAAGGTCGCCAGCATGGTGGTTTGGGAAGACGGGAAGATGAAGAAATCCGATTACCGGAAGTTCATCATTCGGACTGTCGTGGGGAATGACGACTTTGCTTCCATGCGCGAAGTGATTACCCGCCGCTATTCAAAGCTGCAGCAGGAGAACCAGCCCTTTCCCGGGCTCGTGATCGTGGATGGAGGTTTAGGGCAACTGCACGCTGCGGCCGAGGCGCTGGAGGAGATCGGAGTGACTCTCCAGCCGCTCGCCTCAATCGCCAAGCGCGAAGAATGGATCTATGTGTACGGGCAAGAAGACGAGCCGATTATCCTCGATAAGTTCTCGCCAATTCTGCATTTGGTGCAGACGATTCGCGATGAAGCGCACCGCTTCGCCGTAACATTTCATAGAACGCGGCGCAACGCGCAAAGGCTGACCTCTGAATTGCATGACATTCCGGGAATTGGGCCAAAGACGGTTGAGAAGCTGCTTCGCACCTTCGGGAGTCTCGAGCGCGTGCGGCAAGCGTCGGCAGAGGAACTGGCAAAGGTTGTGGGGGCTGCGTGTGCGAACCGGCTGATCCGCCACTTTGCCAACGACGTTACGCGTTCGCCTCTTGTGCAGATCGACAAATCACAAACGCGCGAGCAGAGCGGTAAGGAGAGCAACCCGTTGGGGAATGCAGTCGATCAGAATGCTCTCATTGACGGCGTGGGCGCCTTCGCCGATTCCGCCAAGACCGTCTAGCGTCGGTACGCCAAGCGCCGCGGTAAAGTTTCCATCCGATCCACCGCCCGTCGACGATTCCTCCAGTTTCAGATCCAGTTCAGCACTGATTCTTTGCGCTTTCGCGAATAGCTGCGCAATGGCTTTCGAGCGCTCCATCGGCGGGCGATTCAAGCCGCCTTCTATCCGAACCTTACAGCGCTTATCGAATGGTTTCAGCGCATGGAATTTTCGATCGAGCGCGGCGGCGTCTCTGAGACGCGCCACACGGAGATCAACATCGATTCTTGCGTGATCAGCGATGACATTCGTGCGCGTTCCACCGGTGAGGACGCCAGGGTTGACGGTGATGCCGCGTTCGAGGTCCGTGAACTGCACGATCCTTTCAATCTGGCGCGCCGCTTCGAGAATTGCACTCGCGCCATTACTGAAATCAACGCCGGCGTGCGCGGCGCGGCCTTCGATGGAGATCGTGTAATTCCCTACCCCTTTTCGCGCCGTCTTCAATTTTCCTGCCAATCCAGTTCCTGGTTCCAGGACGAGAACACAATAGGTGCGTTTTGCTTCGGCCTCTGTGATCGAGCGCGATGCGTTGCTGCCGATCTCTTCATCCGAAACAATGAGGAGGACGATTTTGCGGCGGACAGGAACATCGAGATCGCGGAGCGCACGCACTGCGTAGATGAAAAACGCCAGTCCGGATTTCATATCAAGCACGCCAGGCCCAAAGAGGCGTCCGCTGCGGCGCCGGAACGGCATAGAGCGAATTGTGCCCGCTGGCCAGACAGTGTCAGAGTGGCCAAGGCCAAGAATCTGCCCGTCGCGTTGCCTGCCGGGCAGGTTGAATTCGAGGCGCAAATGCTTGCCGAAACCAGACGATTTGATTGTTTTAGCAGCGGCAATGCCGCTGCACTTATCGGCCAAGAGATCGACAAATTGGTTCACGTGGGCGGGCGAGTCGCTAGGCGATTCGCATTCCACGCAGCCTTTGAGGAACTCAATAATTTCGGCCTGCCTGCTCCTGGCGTAACGAAGGTAAGGATGCATCCGGCTTGTATAATCGAGGTTCCCATGACATCGCTAGATGTTCAAGAGATCTCAGCCGTTTTACCGCACCGCTATCCATTTCTGATGGTGGACCGCATCGTCGAAATCAACGGTGATCGGATTGTCGGCCTGAAGAATGTCACGGTGAACGAGCCGCATTTCAACGGTCACTTTCCGGGATATCCGGTGATGCCCGGCGTATTGATTATTGAATCAATGGCACAGGTTTCCGGCATTCTGGTGGGGAGCATGGCGCCCCATACGCGCGGACGAATCATGTTTCTGGCGTCAATAGAGAATGCAAAATTCCGGAAGCCGGTAGTGCCGGGAGATCAATTGCGGATCGAGATGAAGATGTTGCGGCTGAAGCACAGCGCGGCCAAAATCCACGGAGTAGCGATGGTGGAGGGGTCGGTGGTGGCGGAAGCGACCCTGATGTGTACTCTGACCGACAGGGTGGCGGGAGGGCAACGGGCCGCAGTGCCCGAGCCGCAGATGGTGTGAGGCCCCGACCGTAACGGATGGCGATTCACCCGACCGCAATCGTTGATCCCGACGCGGACATTTCTCGAGAGGCGGAAATCGGGCCGTACTGCGTAATCGGCAGTGGCGTGACGATTGGCGCGCGGACCCGGCTGGTCGCTCACGTGTACCTCGAAGGGAAGCTGACCGTGGGTAAAGATAACCTCTTTTACCCCCATTCGACGTGCGGCGTCGCTCCGCAGGATAAGAAGTATAAAGGCGAACCTTCGGAGACGCGGATCGGAGATCGCAACACCATTCGTGAGTGCGTAACAATTCATCGCGGAACAGAAGGCGGTGGCATGATGACCGCGATCGGCAATGACAACCTCGTGATGGCGTATGTACACGTGGCGCACGACGTGATCATTCACAACCGCACGATTCTGGCAAACGGGGTTACGTTTGCCGGCCACGTTACGGTGGAGGATTGCGCGAATATCGGCGGTCTTTCCGCGATTCACCAGTTCTGCCGCATAGGCCGGCACGCGATGGTAGGAAGTTACAGCGTCATTAAGCAAAACGTCCTGCCCTATTCGATTACCGCTTCGGATCACGCGGTGGAAGTGTTCGGAGCGAACCGAATCGGATTGGAGCGCCAGGGGTTCCAGGCGGATTCCATCGAACCGTTACAGAATGCGTTCCGTCTACTGACGCGAGCGAATCTAAATACGACGCAGGCACTGGCCCGGATTGAGGAAGAGATTCCGCAGACGGAGCAGGTTCGCGAGCTGATTGAGTTCATCCGCAATTCACCGCGTGGGTTTATCAAGTAGTTGATTCGTGAAGTAAAGAATGCGATACGGGCTGATTGCTGGAAACGGACGTTTTCCGCTGCTGGCGCTGGAGACGGCGCGCCGCGAAGGACATGATGTGGTGGTGGTCGCGATTGAGAACGAGGCGAGTCCAGAGATCGCGCAGCTTGCGCCCCAGGTGTATTGGATCAATATCGGGCAGCTCGGGAAATTAATCGAGATTTTCAACCGCGAACAAGTCTCCGAAGTGATGATGACCGGGCAGGTCAAACATGTGAGCCTGTTCTCGTCGATCAAGCCGGACTGGCGACTGCTGAAGCTGCTTACATCTTTAAAGGAGAAGAGCACGGCGGCGCTGATCGGCGGGGTGCAGCGAGCGTTGGAAGAAGAAGGCATCACGCTGGTCGATTCGACCAGTCTGCTGAAGCCGCTACTCGCACCGGAGGGGGTGCTCACGCGCCGCAAACCGGACAAAGAGGAGGAAGAGGACATCCGCTATGGCAGGCGGCTCGCAACGATGCTGGCATCGGCTGATATCGGGCAGAGCGTCGCAATCAGCGAGAAGGCATGTGTCGCGGCGGAGGCGATGGAAGGAACGGATGCGATGCTGCGGCGCGCGGCATCGCTCGCAAATGGGAAACCGCTGCGGCTGGTGAAGGCTTCGCGGGGACGCGCGCACTTGCTGTTCGACGTACCGGTTGCAGGATTGACCACGATTGAAACCATGCTGGAGACTAAAACGACGGCGATGGCGGTGGATGCCGGAGGCACGCTTCTGCTGGATAAGGAGCAGATGCTTGAACGGGCCAATGGAGCGGGAATCGCGATTGTCGCTTACCCGCCGCTGGAGAGCACGGCGCAATGAGCGCGATTCGAGCGGCAGTGATCGGAGCCGGTTCGTTCGGGCAGAACCACATCCGGATCATCGATCGGCTCGAAGACGTGAAATTGGCGGCGATCGTCGATACGGACATCGAGAAGGCGCGCAAGGTGGCGTGGGAACATCGATCACAGGCCTTCGGCCGTTTGGAGGAGGCGCTCGGTTCGTTTGATGCGGCCATTGTGGCGACACCGACAATAACGCACGATCGAATCGCGACGCGATTGCTGCAGGCCGGAGTGGATGTTCTGGTCGAGAAACCGATTGCGGAATCAGCGGTGGTGGGCGAACGGCTGGCACGGCTGGCGCGCGAATGTGGACGGGTCCTGCAAGTGGGGCATCTCGAACGCTTCAACCCGGCGGTGATCGCGCTCGAGAAGGCACTTACGATTCCACTCTTCTTTGAAATACACCGCTTGAGCGTTTTTTCGCCGCGAAGCTTGGACATTGATGTCGTGCTGGATCTCATGATTCACGATCTGGACATCGTGCTCAGCTTTACGAAGGAATTGCCGGAAGATATTCGGGCGGCCGGGATTTCAGTGCTTTCGCCGAAGGTGGATATCGCGAATGTGCGGCTCTCATTTTCGAGCGGGTGCGTGGCGAATCTAACGGCAAGCCGCGTTTCAACCGAGAAAGTCAGGAAGTTACGGCTGTTTCAACCGGGCGAATACATATCGGTCGATTACCAGCGGCGCGAGGCGATTCGGCTGGCGGTGAAACCAGTAAATCATTCACCGACGCCTCAGATCGACTTTGAGCCGCTTCCCGTTCAAAAGGAGGAGCCGCTCAAGCTGGAGCTGGAGGGTTTTTTCCAAGCAGTGCGCAACCGCACGGCCGCGCGGGTCGATGGACTGCAAGCGTCCAACGCGCTGCGGGTGGCGGAGTCGATCCTTGATAAAATTAAGGAACACGCAGACTTAGTCGCAGAAACCTTGCGGCAAAAGGCTTGAGTTTCCCGGCAGCAGCGGCAACCTTGTACTTTGTTGCCGCGTCGTTTCCTTCCGAAGCAGTATGACAGCCCTAATTTTGAGCGAAGCGGGAGAGCGCCGCTCGGCGCCACCAGTGTTGCCGCCATCGCCTAGGGAGCTGAACCTGCTGCTCGAGTGGCCGCAACGGACAAGGCCACAATGGCTGGCTATTCTCGGGGCGTCTATTGCACTGCACCTGATCCTGTTTTCGATCGCAATCGAGATTCCGAGCTTTGTCGGGGAACGCGAGCCGGAGCGGGTCGCGATTGTGCATCACGTTCCGTTGTATTTACCGCTGCGGGTGATGACGCAGAAAGAGCCAAACCGGCGACCGCTTTCCAAGCAGATCGACCTGGCGGACCTGATTCCTTCGCGAGACCAGCAGGCGCAGCGAGCCCAGGCGCGACCAAGCGTCAAACGGTTTGAGCTGCCGAAGCAGAGCGTGGCGCAACCGGTGAAGAGCGCTCCGCAGATTCTGCCGCAAGCGCCCGCCATTGCGATGAATCAGACACCAGGACCGCAGCCGCTGGGATCTCCGAACGGGATCACCGCTCCGCCGCCGCCAGAGCCTTCAGCGGGACCGTTCCAAAACATAGGAACGGAGCAGCCGCCACCAACCACACATCCAAAACTCACTCCACCAAATCCCGGTGTGCAGGCGGCGATCAACGGACTGACGCAGAATGCAAACGGAAGCCACCTTGTGATCAGCGACGACAACAATGTGTCCGAGCCGATGCCATCCGCGCCGGGATCGCTGGGACATGCGGGAGCGCAGCATGCAGCGGTAGAGCTGCAGAGTGATCCGCAAGGCGCTGATTTCAAGCAATACTTACGGCAGATCCTGATGATTGTGCGCGGCAACTGGCGGCGCGTGATTCCCGAGAGTGCGCGAATGGGTCAATTGCGCGGGAGAACCGTAGTTGAATTCATTATTAACCGCGACGGAGGCATCCCGAAGCTGGTGACCGCGGATTCTTCGGGATCAGACCCACTGGACAGAGCCGCGGTCGCGGGCCTCAGCATGTCGAATCCTCTTCCACCACTGCCGGCGGACTTCAAGGGATACCAGATCCGGCTCGCGTTTTCGTTCGCGTACAACATGCCGTCGCAATGATGCAACCACAACCATCGGGCGGCATGATCGGTTTACGAACAGCGCTGATTCTGTATGCCCTGCTGGTCACAGCCGCGTGTTTCGCGCTTAAAGGGGTAGCCTTGGCGATCGCGATCATCGTGGTGTTGGCGCTGGCAGCGAAGTCGCTGGTACATCATCTGCGCGGCCGCATCGAGTAGCCAAACTTACCAACCGGGTGGTGCAAATGCACCATCGCGGTGCTTTGCGGCCGTCCGAATCGATACAACTCTGTTTTTCTTCAAATACTTAGCAGATTATCTGAGTGGCGAAACGCGTGCAAAGGTAAGGTTCGTCGGAGTATCGAAAACTATGCCATCCAATGACACTTATACGCTTCGAACTGCCGGCCGCTACCTGTTGACCGCGGTACTGGCAGCATCGGTGGCGGTTGCGCAGAGTTCTGCGCCTGTACCAACCTATTCAGATCAACAACAGGCCACGAATCCGAACGGCGGCTGGAAGCGGGTGGGAGATCCGAGCGCGCAGAATCAAGCGCCGGACGCGAACAGCGGACCCACTTACAACGCGAACGGATATCCGGAGTACGGGCAGGATCAGTATGGGCAAAGCCCGGGCGATCCGAACCAGGCGCCTCCACCGGTGTCGAATCAGCCTAGTGGGCAGCCTGGGTATCAGCAACCAAATGCGCCACAGGGTGGCTATGGGCAGCCGGGTTATAGTCAGGCGCCCTATGGACAGCAGTCCGGAAATCAGAGTTACC
This sequence comes from uncultured Acidobacteriaceae bacterium, assembly GCA_963787585.1. Taxonomy (GTDB): domain Bacteria; phylum Acidobacteriota; class Terriglobia; order Bryobacterales; family Bryobacteraceae; genus Bog-105. Next base: position 41,547 of record CAWBDR010000025.1, on the reverse strand, counting down.
CGCCTCCGAAGTATCAGGCTCCTCAGCCTGTGCCGGCATCATTGACGATTCAGCAGGGAACGTATGTGACCGTACGCGTGAATCAGATGCTTTCGTCCGCAAACAACCAACAGGGTGATGCATTCACGGCAACGCTGACCCAACCTCTGGTAGTGAACGGCGTGGTTATCGCCGAACCAGGACAGACGGTAGGCGGCCGCGTGGTTATGGTCGAGAAGCACAGCACAAGCAGAGCAGCGAAGCTTGGGGTTCAGCTCACGAACCTAACCCTGGTTGACGGGCAACAGGTGCCGATCGTCTCCCAGTTCATCAGCCGGCAGGGCGGCACAACGCCGGGCGGCGCGGAAGCGGGAACAGTCATTGCAACCACCGGCTTGGGCGCGGCGATTGGCGCGGCGGCCGGCTGGGGAACGGGCGCGGCGATTGGCGCAGGGGCAGGAGCTGTGGCAGGACTGATCGGTGTCGTGGTTACGCACAATCATCCGAGCGTCATCTATCCGGAACAGGTTCTGACCTTCCGGCTGGAGGCACCCGTGACGATTTCAACGGTGAATTCACCCCAAAGCTTTCGGTATGTAGAGCCGGGCGAATATGATCGGCCACCCAATAACGGGCCTGGAGCTGGGTATGGTCCCGGCTATGCGGCTGGACCCGCTCCTGCTCCTTACGGGCCGGCATCTGCTCCTAACTATTACGCGTATGCGTATGGGTATCCATATCCGTACCCCTACTATTACCCGTATTGGGGACCGTCGTTTGCGTTTTATTACGGCCCTGGTTATTGGTGGGGCGGCCGCCATTATTACGGGCGCTATTACGGGCCGTATCGCGGATACGGCGGATGGAACGTACGCGGATATACGGGCGGCCGAGCGTTTGAGAGCCACGGCAGCTATGGCGGTGGACACGTAAGCGGCAGCGCCTCGGGGCATGGCTCGGGTGGCGGCGGACACCGATAAGTTTTAAGGCAGCATCATTGGTGTGGCCCGGAAGTGAAAGCTTCCGGGCTTTTTTGTTGGAAGCCACCGCTTACCGAGATGCGCGGTTCTGTTCTGCCAAACGAACTTTGTTTGGACCTTCGCCTCGCTGACAAAAGGCGCGGGCTCATCAGTGGATCTCCGCTCCCTGTCGGTCGCGGTTCTGTTTCGGCGGAATTATTTTGCGAGTGGAATGAGCGGGTTGAGTGTGTTTTGAGCGGCGAGGAGAACGAGTGCGTCGCCACACTTGGGCAAGATGGCAGACGAGCGGCGCAGAGGCGGCGGGCCTAAGTCACAGTCGGGGCGGGAGACGTGTTCCCGGAATGCGATCAAGCATGGCGGGCGATCGAAGGCCACGCGCATTCTGCCGAATGAAGATCCGGAGGAGTTCGAACGCATCCGGACGGGCTGGCTGAAGGAGTACGAACCCGAGGGCCACATGGAGCAGACGCTGGTCAAGAACCTGATCGAGAGCGAGTGGATGCTGGAGCGGGCGCGGCGCAACCGGTGGAGTGCGGAAGCCCGGGCCGTCGGCGAGGGCAAAGAGCCACACGAATGGACGCCGGAAGAGGCGCATCAAGTGGAGCTGATGCAGCGGTATCTGACGACGGCGGAACGCTCGTTTTATCGGGCCTTCAATGCGGTGCAGGGTTTACGAAAGGACATCATGCGAAAAGACACCGGAATCTTCCGGATGGAGATGGCCCGCATCAAGGACCAGCGGGAGATTACGCGATTGGAGCGGAATCAATCGCCGCCGGCGCAGGCGCGCAATGAGAAGCCGGCCGCGAAGCCACAGGCGAGCAAGACCAAATCGGGCAAGCCGCAGATTATGGATCAGTGGATTGACGTGGAGATGATCGACGGCAAGCCTGTGATCAGCTACTATCCATCAAACGAGGAGCTGTGGCAGGAGGGCCAGAAGATGAATCCGCCGCCCACGATGGTGTACCGGCGCTTTCACTTCGTGGATGCCGTGCCGCCGGAGTATGCCTGGACAACGAGCGATCCGGAAGCGATGGAACGGGGCGGGCTGGGGATTCAGCGGATGAGCCTGGAGACCTGGCTGCGAATTATCGAAGACGAGAAGCTGACCGGGAAACCAGGCAAATGCGGCGGCAATCTGCCGAAACCGGAGACGTGGGGCCACTGCGAGTGTAAGAGCTGCACGGCAAATCGGGAGAGATTGCTAGCGATGAGGCAGGCGCTGCCGTAGGGACGCGGGGGTCAGGAGAACCGTGTAAGCTGGCCGCGGGCCGACGTGCGTGTTCAGCCTTTGCAGAACAGCGTAGCCCGCGATCGAGCGGGCGTGTTCCTGTTGCGCTGACAACAACTAAGGCATCCGGATGTTCTGTTCCCCAATGACCGTCAAAATCGAAATCAGATTGGTGATTCCGAGAATTTGCCGGAGCCGTGCGCTGATGTTGGCGAGCTCTAAGCTGCATCCTGCAGTTTTGGCCGAGACATATAGACGTAATATCGTGCCCAGGCCACTAGTATCCACATAGGTCAGTTCTTTGAAATCCAGTACGATTCGTTTTGCGTTCGGGAAAAGTGGACGCACCTCTCGATAAAGAACATCAGTGACACCAGCTACCAATTCACCGTGGCATCGCACGATGACAGCATCGGACAAATGCTCAATATGGATCCGAATTCGATTCTCGGCGGCTGATTGATTAGACATTGGTCACTCTTATCGAAACTTAAGAGTATGCTTCGGGCTCGACATGCCGTGCTTCTCGCACATTGCGGTGGCGTGGCGATGATTACCCGAAACAAGCGGACTGCCGGTACGTATCTGGCGGACACTTGTCCGACTTGCCGACTATTCGTCCCGGTGGGCTCGAATCCACGGTCGAATTTTGCGACGGACTTGTGAGACGCGCATCACGGCCCGAAAATGCTCTGGCGAGGGCCATTCGCCCGCCATTTTGAGACGGCATTCTGAGACTCTGCAACCCGCTATTGACGGGGAATTGGCTTTGGTCGCAAAACTTTACCTATTCTGAACCGCTGTACTGTCGGCACCGGGAGCGCGGAAGGGAATGCAATAACGCGAAAGGAACACATCTGGGCTTCTGGAAGAAGCCGTTCGGTTCGCCATTGAGCGACCCCGCACCCGCTCATCCTTCGCAGCCAAGTGCCGCCGTTGTTCAGCCGAGCCCACCTTCACCTTCAGAGGCGAGGCCTCAACAAGCGAGCACCGGATGCGCAAAGGGACGTCGGCCAACGTCGGGCAGATGTGGGCGATTGGTGTCAGGCCTCATTGTCAGCAAACGTCTATTTGCACACTCACATCAACTTATGGCCACTTATCCCACTTCTTACTCTGACCTTCTTTGAAAATTGCCGTCCACTGCTCGAAGCTCAAGGAGTATGAACGCTCGATATGCTCACTCGCTTTCGTTAGCGCATACTCCATCCCAGCCTTTTCTCCCAATCCACAACTCACGGCGTCAATCATGGCATGGGTATTCAGGTACCTGTGAAACTCTGAGTATATGGATTTTCTTTCTTCCTCCCTCAGGTCCTTCCCAGACGCAGGCTGGCGCAATAATTCCATCACTTCATTTTGGCGAAATCTCGTCGCCAATTGCAAAGGCGTTTTGCCGTCAATGTTTTTGGAATTGACGTTGGCCCCTTTGGCGAGCAGCAATTCCGTTACATCCTTGAATCCAGCAGAGGCCGCCGCGTGCAATGGTGTCATACGGACGTTATCTGCCGCATTGATGCTGGCGAGGGTGTCTCAGATTTAGTTGAAGGTTGAAGGGCGGCGGTGGCGGCCCGGTTCGTTAGAATCGATTCGCCAAAACCTAATCCTGGAAAGGACAACCACCGCCGTGAAGAAAACGTACCATATCGTGGACCGGGAGGCGGCCGCAGCCGCCGCAACGGTCGAAGAGTTCGCCAAAGCGAACGGGCAGGTTCTGCTGCCGCTGATGGAGTTGGTCACGCAGGCTCGCGTAGCCGTCGATGAAGTGATCGACCGCATCGGGCGCCAGACCATCGAAACGATTTTGACTCTGAGCGCCGAACAAGTAGCCGGACCGCGCACGCCAGGAAAGAGTAGCGGGGATATCCGCTGGCACGGGTCGCAGAACGGCCGCATCAGCTTGGCCGACCGGCAAATCAAAGTGAAGCGTCCGCGGCTACGTCACAAAGAGGACGGTGAGGTGAGTGTGCCGGCGTATGAATCTCTGCAAGAGAATGAAGCCACTGCACAGCGTATGATGGGCGCGCTGTTGCGCGGAGTTTCGACGCGCGAATACGCCGAAGTGCTGCCGGAGATGGCGGAAACGGCGGGCGTGTCGCGCAGCAGCGTGAGCCGCCAAGCTATCGAAGGAAGCGCGGAACAACTGCGCCAGTTGCGTGAGCGGCGCTGGGAGGAAGCGGACCTGCTGGTGCTCTACATCGATGGACAACGCTTCGGATCGCATCACGTCATCAGTGCCGTGGGCGTGGATCGCGCCGGGACCAAGCACGTACTCGGCATTCAGGCCGGCGCGACCGAGAACGCAGCGGCGGTAAAGCAGTTGTTCACGCACTTGCGCGAGCAGGGCCTGCCCACCGACCGGAAATACCTGTTCGTGATCGATGGCGCGAAGGCGTTGCGTGCCGCTATCGAAGAGATCTTCGGTCCCGATCAGCCGGTGCAGCGCTGCCGCAATCACAAGATGCGCAACGTGCTCGATGAACTCCCCAAGGAGCAGCAAGCCCAAGCGCTGAATCTGATGCGGACGGCATGGCGCGTTTCTAATGCCGAGGAAGGCATCAAACGGCTCGACCAGCTTGCGCGCTTCCTGGAGCACGAGTACGAATCAGCAGCGAGAAGCTTGCGTGAGGGCCTAACTGAAATGTTCACAGTACAGCGGCTGCAGCTTCCGCCTTCGCTGTATAAATGTCTCGGCACTACGAACGTCATCGAGAGCCCGCAGAGCGGAGTGCAAAAGAGAACGCACAATGTGACGCGCTGGCGAACCGGCGACATGGTCGAGCGCTGGGTCGCATCCGCCTGGCTCCTCACTGAGAAACATTTCCGCAAAGTCATCGGGCATCGCGATCTCTGGACACTCGCCGTCGTACTCGGCAGAGAAACAAAACCTAACGCCGCCTCCGAGAAAGTGGCGTAACATGAAACCAGCCGCCCTCAACCTTCAACTAAGTTTGGGACACCCTCATGCTGGCCCCTTTGGCAAGTAGCAATTCTGTCACGCCCTTGTGGCCCTCGGCTGCCGCGAGTAGCAATGGCGTTTGACCGCCTTTGCTGCCCGCGGCATTGACATCGGCCTTGTTTCCGAGCAGCAATTCCACCACGTCCTTGTGACCCATATACGATGCCCAATGCAAAGGCGTCAGGCCCTCTTTAATGTCCTTGCTGAAAACCAGATTAGGATTGGCTTCAAGGAGCGCCCTGATCTTTTCTAAGTCGCCTCTCTTGGCCGCATGAAGTATTGAAGCTGACTGCTCAGGTGCTGCAACGGAGGGCGCTTGCCGTAGCGCCGATTGCGATGCTGGTTTGCCGGTGACGGACCGCTGATCTGACTTTCTCTCATTAAACTGTGCGGTCACTATACGTTTCATCTCGTCTACTTGTTCTGACGTTAAAGGTTTGCCGTCCAACGTCAAATAGCTTCTCTTCTTTTTGAACAGCCCTTCCATTTTGGTGGCTACCAAGCTACCTTCAACACAGCATGTGCTGATTCCAGGCCCCCATTCCTTCCCGCATATCAAGCAATAGTGCGTCATGTCTGTTTGCCCTTTGCGTTGAACATATCATTCTGCAACGTGGAATCGAGTTTAGCTCTTTATTTTGATGCGCGCCGCCCAGGGCGGAGTCCAGCGCTTTGGAGCCCGTCAGATACGTCTCAAAAAGGACCTCTCGAAACCCACCTTTTTGAGACGGTGCGAGGGTGCACGCGGCCGCATAACGCGCATTGTTTCCAGATACCTCGCCAAATGCTCAGTCCGATAGGTTTCTGTAGTCCTGGCCAGATTACTAACGAAAAACGCAGTTGCGGTCTTTTATAAAGCCGCAATAACGTACGCAGGAGTTTTTACAGGCGTTGCAGGTATTAAACGCTGGGCCGTCACACGTGACCACTTAGGTCTCCGCCTCACCTCTAGGGATCGGGTCCAGTACGGCCGTATGTCCGGGTTTCGAATACGAATCATCAGACTCTGGTGATGCAGCGCCGGCCACGCTGGCTCGGCTGGACGATTACGCTTCATCTGTAACAATCTTGCTGGATGCAGTCTCGTTCGGATAGTTGAAGAAGAGCTGATTGCCGTCGGGATCATCGACCACCAGGAGCCGGTAGCCCCAGGAACCCTCTTTGACCGGAACGCCCTTGGCCTCGAGTTCCGCGCGCAGGGCTTCCAACGCGGCGATCGCGGCCTCGCGCGTCTCCTGCTCGACGTTCACGGAAATGAACATCAGCCCCTTGCCAATCTTCTCTGGCCACGTGTCGGCCAGGATAAGCGCGCAGCCCTGCCGGTCCACTTGTGCGACGCGCGCTCTGCCGTCCTCCTCGTATCGCCAGGGGCTCGTGAAGCCGAGCCGGTTAACGTAAGAGCGGAGCGAGGCCTCAACGTCCGTCACGTGTAGCACGGGGCGCGCGAACCAGTCTGTCATAGGCTATATATCCTCGAATGAAGACAGCTTTTTGCTGCGTCTTGAATGCTACGTCCCACTCAAGAGTTCTTGGCCGATGCGAACGCGGCCGCAGTAGCCGGTTCATCTCGACGCACTCGGATCGCCGGTGAATTGGTACGAGGCGCGGAGGGGACCGTCGCCCCCTCCGCTACTCTCTGAAAAAAGTGATCTCTGCGGGCACCATCGAAGAGACCACCGCTGAAGGCAGCAGTTCTTGAATTTCCGCCCCGACCCGCACGGACATAGATCATTGCGGCCAAGCTTTTCTAACAATTCCTTGTCGCAATGAACCACTCGCACTCCACGCTTCACGCGTGTCTCGGAAGGGAACCCTTTCCGTCGTTTGCTACTCGGCGTGAAAGGACTGGTTTGTGTAGACGTTGTTTTCCATATATTTCTCCAGTCTGTTGACGCAGTTTAGCGCGGCGAGTACGGCGCTGTCTATTGTCCCTGCATTTCTTTGTAGGCGCACTTGACTGATCATTCTCACCAAGAGAGCGAATGATCGGTGCGATCATGTTTCTCGAGTAGAGCGAATCAGGTGAGTGCGGGATATAGGCATACTGACGCGAGAGAAGGCATTCGTGAACTTGTAACGGAACTTGGAAAAGCAGAGAATCAGGTAAAGTCCAGGAATGTTTTGTTCTTCGTTCATTCCCATTAAATGGATACACCTGATCGCGGCTGGTTGCGAGCCGCCGAGGGCCGCCCTAATCAGGCCATTCAACGAGTTCACGCTCAGCTATACAACTCATGTGCCCTGTGATGATGCGGCCTTCGACAAACATGTCGAGGTTGTCCGAACTAATGACGGGCAATTATATTTCATCGAGAACGGGCATCTTCTCGCAGCATCTGAACTCGCCAGTAAGCTAATTCGTTTGGTCGCGGCGGAAGCTGAACCGGTACAGTGAATGCGCTCTGCGCCAGCCCGCCTCACGGTCGTGATGGCGGGGCCTCCGGCCTGGCGTTGTCGGTGTGGAAAACGTCGGAGCTGCGAAGTACGTCCCGCTTGGCTTCGATATTTTCGGGGAAAGCCTTAAGGAAGCGTACGTAAGTTTGGTGTGCGAGCGCTAATTGGTGATTGGCGGCATAAACCCGGGCGAGATGCTCGTAAGGAGCTACGAGGAAAGGATCGAGCTGCAATGTCTTCTCGAGATATTTGGTCGCGTTCTCATTATCTCCGGCGTTTTCCGCGGCAAGAGCCATGTCATCATAAACCAAAGCTGAGTTGGGTTCGACGGCAAGCGCTTTGTCGAATAGGGCCTCCGCGCCTGCCTCTGCTTTTGTCCCACTTATAACCTTGCCCATCGCCCTCAGCAAGACCGGATCGTTCGGAAAATCATTCGACGCCGAAAGCAACAGCTCATAACCGCGGCGAACGAACGGAAACGACTCCAATTGGCTGCCGACCCGTGCATAGGCAAGGCCCAAGTTGCGTTCCGCAAACTGGGGCGGCGGATTGTGCCACGGCACCAGCTCATCTTCATTGCTTGCGGGGGCGCTGCCGTTCACAAGGGACGCGGCACGCAGTTCGGCCAGTTCTCGCGGCGTATAGATGGCGATGCGATGGTCGGTGAAGATGGTGTGCCCGCCTCGCCCTGCTGGCAGGCGCGGCATGTGGCAGGCGATGCAATTCTGGTTGGGCTTGGGATGCGACGCCAAAAGGGCCGCGCCGTGGCAGTGGAGGCAGCGGGCGCGAAAGTAGGAGACTGGATCCTGCGGGAGCGCATGCGGATCGTGGCAGGTGCCGCACCAAAGCTTATCCCCGCTCTTCCGCGCACATTGACTCAACGCGAGTTGCTGCGACTGGCTGATGATTGTGAGAGCGTTCGGGTGCGCAGGGCTTCGCGACGACTGATAAACGTAAACCGTGTAGACGTCCTCGAGATTCTCCCCAGCGTGAAAATCAGTAATCTCTTTGCCGGGATTCGGAATGGGCACCTCGCCGTCCAGATGGCACTGCTCGCAAACGCTGTCGCGGGCGCGCGGCGGGAGCTTTGCAGGATTGATGATCGATCCTGGCACAGGATTGCGGAGGTGCGCCGTCGCTGGCCCGTGGCATCGCTCGCAAGTAATCGCTTCCGCTGCAAACGGCGGGTTGCGGTACGCGTTTAATGTACCGGCTATCGGAAGCGCCTCCCCGACATGACAAAAAAGGCACTGCGGCCGGACAGCCCGGTAGAAATCCGGAGCTTTCAAGTTCTCGTACCCGGGTGACATTCCCCATCCGAACGCTGCGTAATAGCTCAACGGCGATTCAAACAGGTGGTTGCCAACCTGGATGACATAAGCGACGGCATGCGCCCCGGAGCCGACCGAATAGGCTATGGAGTACTGCGATGCGAGACCGTCACGCTCCATCCGCTGGGTCATATGATCGGTCGATGAGCGAATGGTGAAGCGAGTGCCGGAAACGCTGTGGTGGAACGTGCCGGAAGGTCCCCGCCCAGGCGGTCCCATGGAATGGGCCATCGGCGTCGCCAGGAAACCCTGCACTTCTCTTGGGTGACAGCCGGCACAGGGCTGCCCGGAAAACGCGGGAAAGGCACACACGATGACCAGGCCTGTGGCCGCGAGCAGGCGGCCTTTCTTGAACCCGGGTCGTGGCCTCATGAAAATACGCTATCCTAATCTACCCGCGCGCCGCGACCACCTACGCGTCCAGCGGCACGAGCGTGACTCCGCTGCCGCGGTTCGTGTTCTGATACTGGCGCTCGAGGCGATGGGCGATAGTGCTCATTCCCGCCTGCGCCTGGCATTCTCTACTAATTGGAGGTCGAGTCGCGCGTGTCGTGAGAGTTGCTGCACATCGACGACTCTTCTTGCTGCAGTCTGCCGTGAGTACAAGAACGACTGCCGGGCCAGTGCGGCGGCAATCTGCCGAAACCGGAAGCCTGGGGCCACTGCGAGGCCGATCTCGGCCTCAATGTCGCAGTCTAAACATCCTTGTCGTCGATGGTGACCCGAACGATCAGCGACTTCAGATGATAGGTCTTCATCGCCTCGCGAGACAAAGCCCTTAGTCGTACGATCTGCTCTTGATTGTCGTACCATCGGCGGCGGTATCAATCTGATCCTCGGCGCGGGCGAGCCCGACGCTCCCGGCTAGAAACGGAATGGCGGATAAGAAAGTAATCGCGATATTACTTTCAGCACTTCGATCTCCTGGCCTACGGGATTGCGGCCCCACTGTTAGGGAAGATTGCCTGCCCCAAGCTGAATTCATATCCCTTGCCGGCCTGATCTTGTAGCGTTCCGCTCTCCGTTAGAATGAGCTTCTTGATAGTAGAAGCGGCCTGTAGTTGTAAGCTCAACACGGTCGATGCTCCAGGCGAAAGAGTCCCCACATGAATCGGCGTAGAAGTAAGTAGCTTAGCTTCTCCCACGCCTTCCGAAGCAAATGGTGTAATCCTGTTCAGGTTAATGTTGTAAGCTCCGACCGTTCCATTATTGGCGATAACCAGTTGAACCGGAATCATCTGTCCATCCGGTTTCCCGCTCAGCGCTCTAATCGCGATGCTAGGCTGGCCATGCGCTTGCCCGACTTGAATCAGCAGAGGAACGCTGGTCGACTGCGCGCCGTTATAATTTTTGCCGCCGTCGCCGCCATAAGTGGCTATGAGGTTGTAAGTCCCGAGTGGCATCGTTGAGTTGGTCGCACTCCCTACACCGTTGTTTAGCGTCGCGATGCCGTAAACCTGGTTTCCCTTGGTCGGGTCGCTGATTGTTACGCTCCCCGTTGGAGTCGGTCCTCCCGGATAGCTGACAGTCGCAGTGAACCTGATGAGATCTCCGGGATGAGCCCGATTGGGCTGTACTGTCAGCACGACTGTCGGTGTAACCAAGCCGGCAACGGTCTGAGTAAGTGCCGGGGATGTGCTGGCGCTGTGAGTGGCGTCACCGCTATAAGTGGCCGTAATGTTGTGCTTGCCGACGGAAAGCGAATTGACGGTAAGGGCAGCAGTTCCGCCATTGAGCGGAGATGGCTTCCCGAGCACGGTCTTGCCGTCCAGAAAGGTCACGGTTCCAGTTGGCGATCCACCAGAGCCGCTGCTCACTGTTGCCGTGAAGATCACGTTTTGCCCCGGCTTCGACGGATTGGGCGCTGAAGTCAAACCAGTCGTGGTGGATATTTTGTTTACCGTCTGTATCACGGGGGCAGAGGTTGCCCCGGCATGAGTTGAATCGCCGCTGTAGATGCCGGTGATCGAATGCGAACCCACGCTCAAGGTGGATGTTTTGAAAGACGCAAGTCCCGATTGGAGTACCACAACTTGAAGCACGGTCGTTCCATCGAGGAACTGCACTTTGCCGGTCGCTGCGGCGCCCGTCGATTTCACCGTCGCGGAGATCTGCACATCCTGTCCAAAGCTCGCCGGGTTCGGGCTGGAAGTCACGCTGACGGCGCTTAGCAGTCTATGGACATTCTGCGTAAGCACTGCAGATCCGCTGCTCGCGAAAGCAGCGTCTCCGCTATACGTAGACGTGATCGGATGCGCGCCCGGTCCGAGAGAGGAAGTACTGAAACGGGCCGCGTTCCCGGTCAGGTTCCCGGTACCAAGTTCTGCGCCGTTGTCGCGGAACGTAACGGTGCCGGTCGGAGTTCCCGAGAGCGCCGGCGTAACGGTTGCGGTAAACGTGACCAACTGTCCGTCTTTCGACGGATTAGGAGACGAGCTGAGCGTAGTCGTCGTCGGCTGCGTATTCACCTTCTGCACCAGAATGCTTGATGTGCTTTTGGCGTGTGTTCCATCCCCGCTGTATTGCGCCGTGAATGAATGCGGACCCGCCGTTAACGAGCTCAGCGAAAAACCGGCAATGCCCTTATCGGCGGGCTGCAATGACACCGTGCTCAACACCGTCGTGCCGTCAAGAAACATCACGGAACCTGCCGGAGCTACTCCATCCCCCGTTTTAACCGTCGCCGTCAAGGTAATCTTCTGACCTGCCTCTGATGGATTCAACGAAGAGCTCAGGGTGATAGTGGTAGCCAGCCGCTGTAGCAGGGTCGCCGTGTGGCCAAATCTGGGCGTGGTGCTCGGCCCTGGCGAAAAGGTTCTCGTGTTGGGATTGTAGATCTCGGTACTTCCCAGCGCGACCCCGACCGGATCGGACCCGAAAGCAATCAGCACCGTTCCATCCAATTGCAGCGTCGCGGTGTGATTCGTTCGCGCTGTCGTCATGCAGCGGGGACTCCCTGGACACGACCCGTTGCCCGAGAGCAGCGTGAAAATCTGGTTCTCGGGATCGAATAGTTCGGCGCTTGCAAGAGCATTTCCATCTTCCCCTTGCCCACCCGTGATGAGAACAGTACCATCGGAAAGCAGGGTCGCGGTATGGTTCGTCCTTGCCACGCTCAAATAGCTCGTCGCGGAAAACTTCCTGGTCTGCGGATTGTAGAGTTCGGCCGCATTAGTAGCCGGGCTCGCGGCAGGAGCACCGCCGACGATCAGAACATGCCCGTCTTTCAGCAGCGTTGCCGTGTGTCCAGAAACGCCCGTTGTCATGTTGCCCGCAGTCGCCGTGAACTGGGCAGTTGCCGGATCGTAAGTTTCCGCAGCATTCGACACGGCGGGCGAGGAAAAACTAAGGGCGCCGCCAGCCACTAGTACGGTTCCGTCCAGAAGCAGCGTGGCAGAAGATTGGCAGACCCCCGCGGTCATCGAGCCGGTTGCCGCGAAGCTCTCCGTGCCGGGATTGTAGAGCTCGGCAGTCGCGAGACAATTACCGAGGTTCGAGAGTTCTGCGTTATCAATGCCCCCCGTTACTAGCACGTCCCCGTTTTTTAGCAACGTAGCGGTATGAAATTCTCGGTTGTCTGTCATCGTTCCACTCGTCGGTTTAAACTGCCCCGTGTCCGGATGGAACAATTCCGCGCTCGCCGTAGCTGTGTCCGGGCCGGTAGTGCCCCCCGTAATCAATAGATCTCCGGAAATCAGCAGCGTTGCTCTGTGCTCGGCCCTCGGAGTTTGCATCGTGGCCTCGAAATCGAACTGGTGCAACTGCGGGCTGTAAAGATCGGCCGTGCCTTCGATGTTGTTGTTTGTACCGAAGCCCCCGGTCATCATAATGCCGGTATCGTTCGGTTGGCCTACCGTCACCGTGAGCAGCAGCGGGTTTTTTTCGACGCTCGGGGCTGCAAACTCGGGATTGGTATTCACGTTCAGCGACGCTACAGACCCCAGTGGTGTTCCCGCGGCCACCGTCAACTTGAGGCTCGCCGATGACGAACCGGAAAGCTGGCTGACCGTCAGCCATGACGGGATATTCGTCACGTTCCAAGCGAGTCCGAGACCGCTGTCGGACGTACTCGGATTCACGGCTGTGACCTCCACGTTGCCGCTCCCTTCCGGTGGAATGGAAAGCGAGTTCAAGTTCAGGACGAAAACAGGCGGAGAGATATTGACTGTGTAGACCAGGTCCTGCGTGTAGGTATCGAAACCAAACCGCGGCTGGTAATCGGAAGTGACTGGTTCATCGAGCGTGAACTGAAAGGAAGTTGTTCCTTCCGGAACCTGGAAAATGCTTCCCTGGTGGCTCAGGAACAACCCCGTTGAGGTCTCCGGCGGTATGGTAAAAACTCCCTCGTCTTGAAACGCCTCGTTCCACTTACCTATTCCTTTGCTCAAATCGCTTTTGTCCGTTGTGGTCACAGATTTCTGCTGCCAGCTCACCGAATACCCGGGGTCCACGCTCGGGCCCACAGCGTTGATTTCACCGCCAATGCTGAAGGAGGCTGTGGTCGACGTAATCGTGTTGAGTGGGCCATGGTCGAACAATACGGACTGCGGAGTCGTAGACATCGTAAAGACGCGCTTATGAGTCCACCATCCGCAGGTTCCGAATCCGAAAACAATGCACCCCTTGTAATTCGGTTGGGATTCCGGATCGGTCAAAATCATGTACCAGTCGTAGTTCGGGCTTATATCGTTCAAGCGATAGATCGAAATCGTGTTTTGAAAGACGTTGCCTTTTTCATCCGTACGAGTAACCGTCGTCTGTTGCAGCTCGGTCCAGGCTTGTGCCGGCGGCGTCGGGATCGTCGACCCCAGCCCGCTTTCCTCTTCTTGTGCCAACTGCCTTTCTTTTTCCGCCCATGCTTCATAGCGGGCCAGGTCGGGATTGCCGCTCGTATCCCGGGTCTGGTTTCGCATCTGCACGAACTCATGCAAAGCCCCTGGCTTTGTGGCTCGCGCTGCAACGATTTCGTATACCGGCGTGATGTTGATCTTAGGAAGAAGAGAATTGCCGGGAGCGCCGCCAAGTGTTTCCGATAGCGTAAGAGACGCTCCGCCCACTCCTAGCAGCCGTTGCAAGTCCTCCGGATTTCCGCCCGGAATCCGCACGATGTCTCCTTGACGAAACGCTGTCCGAGCCTTAGCCAGAACATCGGTTTCGGGTTGCGTGCTCAGGTCGATTACTTGTACGTTCTCGCCAGTGTGCCTCGCCATCGTCTGTGCTGCCACAAAGGAAGCGAAAACCCCGAAGAATATGCCCACTCTTGTTACGAAAGAGGTTTGTCTACGAAACATTCTGATCTCCTCATCCGGCTTCTGAAGCCGCTTGCTCGGTCTGATTTGTCAGCTCCCTGTGGAAAGCACTCAGCAAACACGTCAGGTCGAGTAAGTTATCTTTAAGGACGTACCCACATGCGCCTGCTTCCCGTGCGCTCTCACGTAAAACGGCGTCATCATAGTCGGAAACCAGAATGATCCTCGCCGTAGGATCCATGGCCTTGATCTGTTCCGTGGCGGCAATTCCATCCAGGTCCTTCATGCCGACATCCATAATTACGAAATCTGCCCGGCTAACTGCATAAGCTGCTATTGCGTTAGCGGTATCAACGCATTCCTGAATCCAGATCCCCGGAACCGCCACTAACTGCCGCATCAGGCCGCGAACGGCGCTATTTCCTTCCACAAGCAAGATCTTCATTGGCCTCGGGTCACTTATGGGTCTAACATAGACTTCCCTGGTGAAAAAGAACATAGCGGCTGACATACAATTTGGCTGTGTGCTACCGCACGGGCGTTGTCGAGAGCAAAATATTGGAATAGCCCGGCATCAAGGAACCTTTTAACCAGCCCCATGGATTCGAAGATCGTCAGGGAGAGCGGATGTATGACCGTCGCGCGGTTCCAATGCGACGGCGCGGGTCGGGCATCGATCAGATGGCAGGGCACATGCCTCCGCTGAAGCTCCGAAGCGATCATCAGTCCGGTCGGCCCTGCACCTACCACAAGCACCGGGCAGCTTTCGGGGCCGGCGCCGCCCGCTGTCACTAATGGCCGGATGGCCCCGAGATCACGCATGGCCTTAACGTACGCTTCCCGAGTGGAAGAAAACATAGCGGCTGACACACAATTTGGCTGTGCGCTACCGCACGGTGGTTGTTGAAATAATGCTCGGAGAGCTGCGCTACAGCTCGGATTTGTGCTGAAGGGCAAAACGTAACAGGCTGTTCGTCCCCTGCAGACCGAGTTTCTGGCAGATGTTGACGCGATGGTTCTCGACGGTGCGGTAATGAATGCAGAGTTCTGCGCCGATCTCTTTGCTGGATTTGTTGTCGGCGATCATACGCAGGATCCTTTGTTCAGAAAGCGTCAAATCTTTGAGCCCCGGTTTGCTTTGCACGAGCGCTTGCGAGCGATTGCGTCGATGGAGAAGGTAAGCAGTAAGCGGGCGGCTCACGTAAAGTTGCCCGGCCGCAACG
The DNA here is from genome assembly GCA_963787585.1 of uncultured Acidobacteriaceae bacterium. Taxonomy (GTDB): domain Bacteria; phylum Acidobacteriota; class Terriglobia; order Bryobacterales; family Bryobacteraceae; genus Bog-105. The sequence goes on along the minus strand of CAWBDR010000025.1, from coordinate 26,198 downwards.
GTGCGGATAGCTTCCGTGATTTCGATCAGCGCACTATCTTTGAGAACATAGCCCTTAATGCCCAGATCCATGGCCGCATGGAAAACATTCTCTTCATTGTGGATTGTGAGAAAGATCACCTCGACCGGCATCTTTCTGTTGTTGATTTCCTTTGCTACTGCGAAGCCATCTCGCTTGGGCATGTCTACATCGACGATCGCGATCTGTGGCCCGGTTATCTCAATTTGGGACATCAAATCTTCGCCGTCGCCTGCTTCCGCGACCACGCTCATGCTCGAATCGGCTTCCAGCACTTGGCGAAGCCCCTTACGTAAGAGAGGGTGATCGTCAGCAATTGCGACGCGGATGTCATTAGTCATCGCGCAGTCCCTCAGTATCGATGTCGATGCTGATGGTAGCGCCGTTCGCAGGCGCCGCCTGGATATCGAGCTTGCCGCCAAAGAATTGCACCCGCTCGGAAATGTTAATCAGTCCGAAGCCGCCCTTGCGCGCTTCAGGATTGGCTCCGCCGGGAATAAAACCCTTGCCGTTATCGCTTACCGTGAGCCGCAGCCGAGTGCCGCTGCGCCGCACGATCAGTTCAGCCTCACCGGCCTGAGCGTGCTTCAGAATGTTGCTAAGGCACTCCTGTGCGATTCGATAGAAGCCGATCTGAAGCTCGGGTGCAAAGAGATCGTCGATGTCATCGATCGAGGCAGAAAACGTTGTTGTCGAGCCCTTGCCAACGTTCTCGACCATCGATAGCAGAGCTTTTGTCAAGCCCAGGCGATCTAGCAGATAGGGCCGCAGATCATAAGAAATCTCTCTAACTTCAGCAATGGCCGAAGATGCTTCCGTACAAATCTCTTCTACCTGTTCGCGCTCGGCCAGGTTTCCATTTTGATCCTGCAGGCGGAGCAGAGCCAGATTCTTAATGACCACCAGTCGTTGTCCGATGCTGTCGTGCAACTCCGCTGCAATGCGTTTGCGTTCGCGCTCTTGAGACGCCAGCAGCTCCCGGGAAAAGGCCCGTTGTGCCGCTTGTCTCTGTTTCCACTGTTCAGTCCGGAGCCGCCACGCCAAGTAGATCAACCCTGCAAGGCTCAGTGCTATGAATAGGCGAAACCACGACGTGACATAGAAGGGAGGTAAGATGCGGACCGGCAGGCGCGCGCCTTCCGTATTCCAAATCCCGTCACTATTCGCGGCGATCACTTGGAACGTATAAGTGCCCGGCGGGATGCGAGAATAGTAGGCCGTACGCCGGGTACCCGCATTGATCCAATCGGGGTCTAAGCCTTCCAACCTGTAGCGAAACCGAATCTGTTGCGACCTGACCAGGCTCAGCGCTGTGTATTGAATCTCCAGATTCTCCTGCCCAGGCTTGATTTTCACCCCTGCGCGAAAATCCGTGCCATGCCCATCGACGGTGTCTTCAATAACGACTGGGGGCGGCACCCTATTGAAAGTGATCGCTTTGGGATCGACCACCGCTAATCCTTGTGAAGTCGGGAACCAGAGTTTGCCGTCGCGGGCTTTGAAACCGGTGGGCTGGCCTTGACTGCTGCATTCGACACTAAGCAGACCATCCGTTTTCCCAAAATTGGCGGACGTAAAGAAGGAAATACGACCAGCCGCAAAATCGTTGAGGTCTTGCTTCTTCACACGGTAGATACCGAGCTGGCAACTCAGCCACAAGAAGCCTTTCTCGTCTTCCAGAATCTGGAATACTCCGTTGCTGAAAAGTCCGTCCTTCTGGGTATAGTGGGTGAATATTCCACCATCTAGCCGTGCCAAGCCGGTATCGTAAGTGCCTATCCAGAGCACACCGGCAGCATCTTCATGCAGGGCTGTGATGCTGAAACCGGCGGTAGCGGCGAGCATGGAAAAACGTCTCTGATTCAAGCGTGCCAGCCCGCTGGTGGTTCCGATCCAAAGTGTGCCTCGGCGGTCTTCGAAGATTACCTGAACGTACGGACTATCGCTCGCGAAACCATCAGCGCGTCCGAGCTGTGTACAACGGCCCTCGTGAATTCGATACAAACCCCTTTCGCCGCCCACCCATAGATTGCCGGCCCGGTCGCGAAGAATGGCGTTGACGCGACCCTGTATCTCGTGACTTGCAGGATCCGAAATGAGGTGCGCACCTTCTCTTTTGGCGAGGCCATTCCAGGTACCGGTCCAGATGGTCCCGTCCCGGTCCACATAGATCGCGGATACAATGTTGTTCCAAGCCATCCGCGCGTTGGCGTTACCTGCATGGTAAAAATTTTCGTACTTGCCGTTATTGAACCGGAAAAGCCCCATGCGGCTGCCGAACCAGATGTTTCCCGCCCGGTCTTGTAGAACAGGCTCCACCATGTTCCATTGCGAGCCATTCGGATGTTGAAACGTGGTAATCGCCTCCGGGCTTGCCCGATACAAACCTCCTTTTGTGGTACCGATCCACAGGGTTCCTTCCCGGCCTTCCAGCACTCTGAATATAAAAGGTGTAGAGAATCCGAAAAGGGGAGTGGAACGTCCGCCTTTCCAGAGTACGCACCGACCGCGAGCGTTAGTCGCCCATAAGTTTCCCAGCCGGTCCTTATAAGTGACAAACTGCCCGGGAGGAATCCCCGGGTATCGAGTCAGGACACCGCCCTCCACGCAGTAGTAATCGTTCGGAGTGTCGGCGAGTCTGTACCAAAACCTGCGCCGGGAATCTTCGATACTCGACAAGATGTGCAGTTTAGATGGATCCCTCAATGGAAAAGGCAACGGGAAATGCGACCAGTGCCCGTAAGCGAAGCGCTGCCAGCCATGCGCTTCCATACGCCAAAGACCGAATAGATAACCATCGACGCCAACATTTTCCTTGGAGGCCGTGAGGTAAGGATTGAAAGGTGATCCGGGTTCGGGAGCCATACGAATCAAATGGCCGTTCTGCCATTTGGCGAGACCGGGATTGGTGAAGATCCAAACGGTTCCCTCTTCATCCTCGTCGATCCGCACCACTGTGTTATTCGGCAGGCCATCTTTTACGGTGAGGGAACTAAATGTACCACCGCAATAGCGGACAGCACCGCCGGTCAATGTGCCAGCCCAGAGGCAGCCTTGCCGGTCCTCCAGAAGAGCGAACAATGAGAATTCGTTGGTCGTAAGGGCAGGGGTATTTTGCCGGTTAAAAACTCGAAAGCGCAACCCATCGAAGCGCACTAAGCCATCGAAAGTGGACATCCATAAGTAGCCGTCCCGAGTTTGCCGTAATGCTGAAATAGAGTTTTGGGGAAGCCCGTTCTCGGTGGTCCAGGACGAGAAGCGATACGGCGCTACTGCGGGAGAAGCGCGCAACAGAGAAACGAATAAATACGCCAAGAACAGCATCGGCCGCGCAAATTTTCCAAAAATCACAGACTCGGTATCCGTTTCGCTTTCTCTTTGAGCCATTGTGGACTGCACCCCGCGCTGACCCTGAGCCGATTGTTCGGTTTTAGCTTGGATTTTAACCGAGCACCAACGAGGATGCGCGGAATGGAAGGCGGTGTTGTGGGACCGAGCCAGGCTGATGCCGGGCAGATCAGACGCCCCACAGGTTCGAGGGATCCGATCTGGATCGGTAAGCCGGGCAAAATACCGAGAGTGATAACCGCTTCGAGCCATCGACGCACGCTTCAGGCACTACTCGATGCCGAACCCCAGGGCAACATTACGCGATAGACTCTTAAAGTGCAATGCGGTTAGACCGAGAGCCACGCTTTGATCGGCGCGCCATCGCGATCTTGATCGTCGTCGTATCCCTCGTGATCCTTGGCTTTTGGTATGTTCGCCATCATATGGTCGAACACAGTAAGGTAGCTCCACAACTGGGTCACAGATAGCTTTCGACCGATCAACGGGCTTCAGGCAGTACTACACTGCCACTGGATTCGCGCAATTGCGATAGGATGAGAAACATAGCCGCCTTAGCTCAGTTGGTAGAGCACCTGATTTGTAATCAGGATGTCGTCAGTTCGACTCTGACAGGCGGCTCCACTCCTCTTCATCGGACGAGAACCTACACTGCCCGGACTTGTTCGCGAGTCTCGCCTTCTTTGGTTTCCGGCTGCATTTTTCCGAACCGCAGACGGAAGCAGGCGCCGGGTCCGGGTTTCTCTACAATCTCCAGGTCTCCACCCAAATCGAGCATTGCTTGTCTGGACAAGCTCAGGCCCAGCCCGAGTCCCGAGCGTTTTGCGCTTACGAATGGCCGGAAAATACGGCTTCTGATCTCGTTGGGTATGCCAGGCCCGGTATCTTCCACGCGCACACTCAATTCCCCGTTTTCGTTATCTGTATAGATGAGAATTTCCCCACCGTCGGGCATAGCGTCCGCGGCATTTGACAGCAGATTCGCAAAAACACGCTCGAGGCGGTTTCGGTTCGTAAAGACCTCAGCGCGCTCGTCCACCGCGACCCGGACACTCACTCCGCTAGCTGTTTCAACAATTGGCTCCGCCGCGGATGCAATGATGTCCTGCAGGTTGCAAGATTCCAGATTCCCCGTCTCTCCCCGGGACACATTGAGGAGATCCCGCAGCATCCCCTGCAGCCTTTGGGATGCGCGGTAGATGTTTGAAGCAATCCGCTGAGTCTGGTCCGGAGGCAAGTGCCCATCGACGAGCATCTCCGCTCCTCCATAAATTGCGGCCAGCGGATTGCGCAGGTCGTGAACAAGCGAGGTCGCCAAACGCCCGATGGTAGAAATCTGCTCCTGCCTGACTAGTTCCGCCTGTGTTTCCTGAATGGAATCGCACATGTTATTGAAGGTTGCGGAGAGCCTCGACAACTCATCTGTTCCAACCACCGGAACTCGATAGCTGTAGTTCCGGGCGGCGATCTGGCTGGCCGCCTGGTCGAGAACCTTGACCGGCCCCAGTAAACGCCGTGTCATGTACAGGCTGACGAGCAGTGCCGTCATGATGGTCAGGAGCCACGCCAACCCGAGACTTCGGCGGAGCTTGGCGATGGCGACGGCTACATCTCCGTAGGATCGAAGGACGCTCAATCTCGCGATGGGTCTTCCCGTCACGTCTGGAAGATTCTGCCCGAATACGATGAATCGGTCCTTCTGAACGGGGTAGGGTGCGCCCGTACCGACCCGTTGAGAGCTGAGTTCGCGCATGGTGTTGCTGTCTAGCGTGGAGGCGAACACCCGATTGCCGCTGAGAAACACGAACTCGCTGCCGGGCGCCAGCGCTTTCAACTCTTGCACCACCCGATCATCTATCCGAAAGCCGGCGCAGAGTACGTCGAGCAGGAGAGGCTCACCGGTACTTTGGACATAGACTGGCGTCAGGACGATATAGAACAAGTGCGATCCCTCGCTCAGATAACCCGCGAGCTGCCGCTGGCGGGAGAACCGGGGCAGAACAGCCCTGAGCGGAATCGCCGATACGGGCAGATCGTGGCTGCTCGTTCCTAAAGACGAGATCAGGTTACCTTCCGCATCGAGAACGAGAAACACCGCGGATTGATCCGAAACTCGGGACCAGAGTTCTTCGGCCGAGTCGCGAATCGTCTTCGGATCGCGCGTCATGAACGCCGCTCGAACGTCCGACATGGCGCTCATCAGAGCGGTGGTGGCAGAAAGGATCTGGGTTCGCGATTTCCAGAGCGCCTGATAAACCTGTATGCTGGCGCGAACCTCCGCCCTTACACTTGCATCCGCGGCAGAGAGCGCGTATTGCTGGAGTCCCCAGCCTGCGCCCGCAAACAGAACGCTGATGGTAATGGAGGACGCGAGGAACACGCGCCAGGGAAGCGACATTTTGCCGATCAAGTTTCTCATCGCGGCGGCCCCGTATAGGCATCCGAATCCGCATCGGCCGGGTAGTCCAAACCGTACTTGTTCTTGTGGGGCGGGCGCACATAACCGCGCTCGGAGAGATGTATCGCAGGAGCGGAGACCTGTGGCGAGTCTACGGTAAGCAACACCGGTTTCGAATCACCGGCTGTTTCCCGTTCGTCGAAAAGGCGCAAGTGATACCGACCGGGGGCGACGTTCGCGATTTCGTATTCTCCGTCCCGCCCTATCTTGGTGAAATACGGCGTATCCAGAACAACGATAACAGCGGACATCGAAGGATGGATATTGCAGAAGACCCGCACTACTCCCGGCCGGTGGAAGCGCACGGATCGGCTGGTTCCGGGGGGATAAAGCCCTACGTCGAAGATCTGACCATCGAATGCAGAGAACGCGTTATGAAAGATCGGGTCTGCGTTGGGGAAATCCACCGTGCTGCCAACCGTGATCGCCAGGACATGGGGAGCGAAAGTCTTGTCTTTTTGAAGAAGGGTTACGTGGTCGGTGGGTAGTGCGGGCGCGTCCGCCGCGTCCAGAGGCTCCAGCCAAACCACGATTTCCGATGAATTCTGCGACCGCTCTCCGTGAGAACTGGCAGCGAGGTCGATTTTGCCGCTAACGGTAGCGGCACCGGCGCTCCCGCTCAGGAGAAGCGCGAGGCAGCAGAGGCTAAAACAGGTAAGCGACGGTCGCATCGTAACGATTTGTCAGCAAGGGACTGGACTCATAAAATTGCAAGCGATTTTGTGATGCCTCAAAACCAAGGACGACATTGGGCGCGATACGGTACAGGATGTTGCCCGCATAGTTAAGCGTTCTCTCGACCGCATAGGCATTCAGATCGTGTGGATTGTTAACCTGGCGGCCGGCGTATATGTCAAATGTAATCCTTGGGGTGATTGGAAAGGCAGCCTGCATCCATCCGGCAGCGCCCCGAATGGGAACGACTATTCCGTTCTCGACAGTCACACCGGGCGGTACGCCACCGAGGTTCGCGAAGTTCTTCCCCTGAAAAAATCCCCCTCTCAGATCCATTTTCGAGAAGGGCCGATAACGAAAATCCACGCTCACAACTTGCGATGGAGCCGATTGCCCCAGAAGGTGGGTTGAACTGTGATGGAATCCAAGCCCAACAGCGAAGCGCGATCGCTCCCGCGGTTTGTCCGAAAACTCGACTCTGACCTGCCCCGCCGGACGAGGTTCCGGGGAAATTGTGTTTGGCAAATTGGAAGCTGCATAACTTTCGTCCGTTTCGAATACACTGCCCTGTACTGTCAGGCGCAAATCCGACCCAATTGGAATCCGCTCCTCATAAGTCGCCTGCGGACGCCACAGCCATAGATTGCCGGCTCCGGCCAGAGGCGGAATCCCGACACGCGCATACGAATCGGGCTCGAGCGGCGCGATGATCGGCCTATCCTGTCCGAAAGTGAGGCTGCGAGCGCCCCAATCAAATACCACAATTCCTCGCCGCAGGCGCATATAGTCGGTGTCGTTCACTTGTGCGAAGAAATCGGCCTGCAGCGAACCCCATACTTTACCTCCGCCGGGCAATTGCGGTCCGCGAAAATCGAACCCGATGATAGATTGCCTCAGAGTCGCGCCATTTGGAGAAGACGTTCCGTAGGGGCCGTATTCCTGAACCGCGTATCCCGTTTGACCGCCCGTGGCGAAAGCATCGAAAAGGAACATGCCGCTAAGCGATACCGGAAAGCGATGGGATGCCTCGACTTTGGTCTGCGCTTGATCCTTCACCTCCTGTTGCGTGGTGTTTACCTTTTCCTGGAGCTCTTCGGTCTGCGCCGGCGCACTCTCCTGGGAGGTCTTGACGGCCCTTTTCAGCTCCTGGATCTCCGCGAGAAGCGCCTGATTCTGGCGCTCCAGCGTATCCAGGCGATTGAGAATCTGCTGCAAGGCATCCGGCGAACTCTGTTGCGCCAGCGCCGGCAGCAAAATCATTCCGCCGATTAATAACCTACCGAAGTAATTCGTCCAGGACACGGCATACCTCCCTCATAGAGAACGGCTTGCGGAATATAGCATTTGGAGTGCAGGACGAGTTTACAAGTTCCGCTCGTTCCTCGCCTGTGATCATGATGACGGGAATGTTGCCGTAGCGCGCGAGGCTTCGGACCTCTCTTATGAGTTGGTGGCCGTCGAAGTGGGGAAGGTTGAAATCTGTAACAATCGCAGCGACATTGGAATCCGGAGAGCGAAGGAGCTCTAAAGCCGATTTCGGATCGTGTGTGACTACGGCTGCAACATCCGGTAGGTTCTCAAAGGCGACCGCGAGAGATGAGGCCAGGCTCTCCGTATCCTCGACAATAACCACGACTTTTGCCATCGCGGCTCTCTATGGCAAGAAGCGGTAGCCGACGCCGTGTACGGTAACGAAATGTGTGGGAGCAGCGGGATCCTGTTCAAACTTTTGCCGGAGGCGGACGACGTGAGCGTCCACCGTTCGCGTGTTCGGATAGTATTCGTAGCCCCACACTGAATTGAGAATCAGGTCACGGGTGAGGACACGTTCCGCGTTCTGAAGGAAGAACAGCAGCAGGTTGTATTCAGCGGGAGTGACCTTAACTTCTTTGTTACTACGCCTTACGGTACGCCGCTCGATATCGACTTCGACTTCGCCAAAACGCGCGGTGCGCGCGCCATCGTCGCTGCTGCGCCTGAGAACGGCTCGAATGCGCGCCAGCAGTTCGCGCGTGCCAAAAGGCTTGACAACGTAATCGTCGGCGCCGATCTCCAGGAGCAATACTTTGTCGACCTCATCACCGATCGCGCTGAGAATAATAATCGGCGTGGTGATTCGGCTGGCTCGTAACTGCTTACAAACTTCGATTCCGCTCATTCCGGGCAGCCGCAGATCGACCAGCATGAGATTCGGCTTCATCGAGAACGCCTTTTCCAAAGCGGTCTGCCCATCGACCGCCTGCAGAGGAACGAAACGTTCGCGCTCAAGCAGGATACTTACGGTTTCTCGCAGCTCAGGATCGTCGTCTACAATAAGAATCTTTTGCATTTCAAATCAGTAAGCGTGTGAACTATTGTGACGGTTTCCGTGCCGCCGAAGCCGCGAACAGTTTGTCTGTTTACAAAGTTTTTACAAGCCAAGATCATTGCGTGAGTACACAGCCCTCCGTTTACAACAAATTTACTTCTTTTCAACCGATGTAGCATCGTACTCCTGCGAAAACAAGGACTGTGGCACGGAACCTGAGCCACACTCAGACAAACGCGAGGAGGAGAAACGTATGAGGAAACTGAGCGTAGCCGCTCTGGCAATCTCGATTGTCGCGGCGACCGCTGCTTCGGGCGACACCGTAAACGGCTATATGCAGACGAATCTGACATCAGATCTGCCGGGTGTTGCTCCTAATGAAGATCCAAATCTGGTGAATCCGTGGGGCATAGTGGCCGGCCCGAAGACCCCATTCTGGGTCTCGGATAACGGGACCGGTCTCGCTACGCTTTATAACGGGTCGGGAACGCCGTTGAGCCTGGTTGTCACCATAGCTGGGGTGAGTGGTCAGACAGCAGATCCCAATGGTATTGTTTTCAACTCCAACAAGAGCGCATTCGGCGGGTCGCCCTTCATCTTCTCGACTGAATCCGGCACGATTGCGGGCTGGGCGCCTCCCGGAACAACTGCGCCCATCGACGCAACAGGGGCAGCCGGTTCCATATACAAAGGGCTGGCCACCGCGAATAATCTTTTGTACGCGGCGAATTTCGGGCTCAAGCGTGTCGATGTTTATGATTCTAGTTTCGCGCCTAGCTCCGTTTCCGGACACTTCGTCGATTCAACGCTGCCGAGCAACTACGCACCATTCAATATACAGGCCATCGGAAACACGCTATACGTCACTTTCGCCGAGAACACCGGCAGCAAGGATGAGGCCCACGGACCCGGTTTGGGATATGTTGACGCCTTCGATTTAAACGGCAACTTTGTCAAACGCATCGGCACGCAGGGTGCGCTCAACGCCCCTTGGGGACTCGCTCTGGCTCCCTCGAACTTCGGCGCTTTTTCGAATGACCTGCTGGTGGGCAATTTCGGCGATGGCACAATTAACGTGTTTGATCCAAGTAGCGGGACGATGGTAGGAACGCTTAAGGACATACACGGCAATCCGATAATGAATCAAGGCCTATGGGGCCTCTCCTTCGGAAATGGATCCGCAGGCACGAGTCTGGATACGCTCTACTTCACCGCTGGAATCCCGGGGCCGGGCCAAGTGGAAGATCACGGACTCTTCGGGGCAATCAGCATTGCCACTCCTGAACCAAGCGGACTGCCATTGACGCTGGTTGGGTTGTGCTCGGTTCTCGGCTTCGTAATAGCGGCCCGGCGGAAACGAGCATAATCACCAATTTTTTCTCCATCTGCTTCAACAACACTCCTCCTGAAGGGGTACAGGCCTTTTGCCTGGCCCCTTTCTTTTTTTTCTCTTAAGGGTCTGAAGAAATCGTCCGGAACCAACCTGCAACCATGGATGGTTGGCATGGATGCACCCTTTGCAGGTATCCGGCTCGTTTCTGTCTCCAGATAATCCATTTGGTTTTGGAAGCAGCGACTTCGCCGAATTGGTGCTGCTCGCGCTGCTCATAGCGTTTTTTCAGTTGCGGCCGAAACTCGAGCACCTGATTCGAACGCTTGCGGAGAAGAGATCGCTGAGTTTCGCGTTAGTTGCCATTCTGCCGGTCATCCTGCGGCTGCTGCTGCTTCCAAGTCATCCGGTTCCTTCGCCTGACGTTTATGATGAGTTCGGCCATCTGCTCGTGGCCGATACGTTACGACATTTTCGGCTCGCGAATCCGGCGCATCCTCTCCACCAGTTCTTTGAAACGTTTTTTGTCCTGCAACAGCCGACCTACAGCTCGATTTATCCTCTGGGCCAAGGCGTGGTCCTTGCGCTTGGATGGATGCTATTTGGCCTGCCGTGGGCCGGCGTAGTTTTGTCGGTCGGCGTTTTCTGCGGTTCGTGCTATTGGATGTTGCGCGGCTGGATGAGTCCGCCGTGGGCTCTGATCGGCGGCTTGCTCGCCGTGATCGAGTTCGGCCCGCTCAATCAGTGGATGAACAGTTATTGGGGCGGCGCTGTTTCCGGGATCGCAGGGTGCCTTGCATTTGGAGCTTTACCACGGTTGGGGGTGCAGTGGCGAACGCGCGACGCAATCCTGCTCGGGGCCGGGCTTGGCATTCAACTCATCACACGGCCCTACGAATCCATACTCCTCGTCTTGAGCGTTGCATTATTCTTTGCCTTGACACTAAGGACCGCGCCGCAATGGGTACGGCTCTTGCGAACGATTCCGGTGGTCACGCTCATGGTGCTGCCGGCGATCGCGTTGACATTGGTTCAAAACAAACAAGTGACCGGAAACTGGACAACTCTCCCGTATTCACTGAGCCAATACCAATACGGCGTGCCGATGAGTCTAACCATTCAACCCAACCCCGTTCCTCACCTGCCATTGACACGAGAACAACAGCTCGAATATAAATCCCAGCGCTCCTTTCACGGAGAAGGGCGTGATACGGTTGCGAAGTTTTTCGCGCGGCTCGGGTATCGGGTGCGATTCTACCGATTCTTTTTTGTGCCGGCTCTGTATCTGGCCTTGGTGGTCTTTCTCATCGGCATTCGGGAAGCCCGATTTGTGTGGGTTCTGTTGGCGCTCGGCGTCTTTGCCGCCGGTTCAAACCTGTTTCCGTACTTTTATCCACGTTATATAGCGGCCGTGACCAGCCTCTTCGTACTTGTAAGCGTTGTGGGACTTGAGCGTCTGGGGAGCATTTCTGTGCGAGGCTGGCCAGCAGGCCGCCATGCGGCAGCTCTGATTCTGTTTGTCTGCGCCGCAAGCTTTGCGCTCTGGTACGCGGCACACCTGTTCGAAAACACAATCAACACAGCCGCCATCCGCCAATACGAAACCTGGGATTCGATTGATGCATATCCTGAGCGCCGTATGTTAGTTAGCGACCAGCTTGCGAAAGCTCCAGGACGCCAGCTTGTGTTCGTCCGGTACTGGCCAAATCACATTTTTCAGAATGAGTGGGTATACAACGCTGCCGATATCGATCACGCCCGGATTATCTGGGCACGCGATCTCGGCCCTGAGCAAGACGAGATGCTTCGCCGGAATTACTCCGACAGAGCCACGTGGCTTTTGGAGCCCGACGCCGATCCGCCCCGGCTGACTCCTTATCAGGCGAAGAGCACTCCGCAGCCGCAGTTTCTGGACGTGAAATAGGCGAACGCCCCGTTGATGAATCTCTTTCATTTCTTTCGCTTGCTTGTGCCTCTTCGGAACCCGATCGGTTTCGGGGCTAGCGATTTCATTCTGATCGCCGTTGCCGCTCTCTTCGTCCTTATTACCTTTCTTTGGCCAGCAGTGAAGCCGAACATCCAAGAACTTGCAGCGCGGCCACTCTGGTGCATGCTCTGCGTCGCTGCGCTGCCGGTACTCCTTCGGCTTGCTCTGCTTCATTCCTGCCCTGTTCCCGTTCCCAGCGGATCTGACGATTTCAGTTATCTGCTCCTCGCGGACACGCTTTCCCACTTTCGGCTGGCAAATCCAACGCATCCATACCATCAGTTCTTCGAAACGATCTTTGTGCTGCAAGAGCCGACCTACAGCTCGATGTATCCACTTGGCCAAGGAATCGTCCTGGCGATCGGGTGGCTTATGTTCGGCTCTCCGTGGGCAGGGGTCCTTTTGTCGATCGGCGCGTTTTCCGGGCTCTGCTATTGGATGCTCCGCGGCTGGACGACATCCCAATGGGCACTCCTCGGGGGCATTCTGGCCGGGATCGAGTTCGGGCCTCTGAGTTATTGGACGAACAGCTATTGGGGAGGGGCGGTTTCAGCGTCCGCCGGCTGCCTCGTGTTTGGGGCGCTTCCGCGTCTTCAAAGCTGCGGACGAAGGCGAGACGCGATTCTGCTCGGACTGGGTGTTGCGATTCAGTTGCTCACGCGTCCCTTCGAATCCACTCTTTTGTTGCTGAGCATCGGTTTGTATCTGATCATTGTGGTTAGAGGGCGAGCCGAATGGGGCAGATTCGCGGCAGCACTGCCGATCGCTCTGCTCACTGTGCTTCCGGCGCTTGGTCTGACGTCCTTGCAAAACAAGGCTGTCACAGGATCGTGGACCACTCTTCCGTATGCCTTGAACCGGTACGAATACGGCGTTCCGACGACCTTCACATTCCAAGCGAATCCGATGTCGCACCGGCAGCTTACAGGTGACCAGGAGCTGGACTATCGAGCGGAGAGTGCCATCCATGGCGACGATACTGATTCGCCGGGGCGTTTTGCAAGCCGGCTTGCGTATGGCGCGCGCTTTGGACGATTCTTCCTGCTACCTCCTCTTTACGTCGCGTTTCTGAGTTTCCTGGTCACCATACGCGAGCGGCGGTTCGCCTGGGTAATTGCAGCTCTCGCGGTATTTGCTCTGGGAACGACCTTCTTCCCCTATTTCTATCCGCATTACGTCGCCGCTGTGGCTTGTCTGGTCGTGCTGGGCGCAGTCGCAGGTCTCGACCGCCTGAGCAAGTGGAGGCTAGCTCGATGGCTGAACGGCCGAACCGTTGTTCAGGTGATTGTCCTCCTCTGTCTCGCTCATTTCGGCTTCTGGTACTGCGTACACCTCATCGGCAATGAGGACATCGTCATGGCGGCCACCCGGTATGAAACCTGGGACTTCATTGACTATGGGGATCCGGAAGGGCGGATCGCGATCAACCAGGAGCTGGCGCGTTTGCCGGGAAAGCAACTGATCTTCGTTCGATACAGTCCGCGGCACATGTTCCACAACTGGATCCACAACCGGGCAGATATCGACGCGTCCCGGATCATCTGGGTTCGGGATCTCGGCCCGGCTGAAAATGGAAAGCTCCTGAAGCTCTATCCCGATCGCACTGCGTGGCTCATTGAACCCGATCGGTGGCCGCCCCAATTACACCGCTATGATGCCGAACAACGCTGACAAGGCAGGCGCGTCAGCGATGCTGTGCGCGATGGAAGATGCGGGCCGATTCAACCGCTGGATGGCGGACACAATCAGCCCCTTTCTGGGGGACGAAGTACTAGAGATCGGAGCCGGAATCGGTAACTTGACACGGCTGCTTTGCCCCGTTCGCAGGCGCTACGTCGTCACGGACATCGATCCGGCTTACCTGGATCACCTCCGGTCGCAATTGCAGAGTTTGCCGAACGTCACAACGGCGGCATGCGATTTACAAAGCAGCGACGATTTTGCGCCATTCCGCGCATCCGTGGACACCGTTGTGTGCCTGAATGTGCTGGAGCACATTGAAGATGACCGGAGCGGGCTTAGGAACATCTATGAGTCGCTTTGCCCCGGCGGGCGCGCCATCGTGCTGGTTCCGCAAGGGGCCGCAGCGTTCGGAACGATCGACGAGGTGCTCGGGCATTGCCGGCGCTATTCGCGAACAGAACTCGAGGAGAAGATGAAGGCGACGGGCTTTCGCATCGAACAGATGCTCGAATTCAATCGCATCACCTATCCCGGCTGGATTTTGAACGGTAGAATTTTCCGCAGGCGCACCCTGAGCCGCTTCCAATTACGGGTCTTCGATGTTCTGGTCCCACTTTGGCGGCGTGTCGATCGGTTCCTGCCGTGGCCTCCCACATCCTTGATTGCTGTGGGAAGAAAAGACCAGAACGAGTCTCCTCCCGCAGCTATCTAACAAAAGACATGACGCGAGATCCGAAGACCTCGGCAGCACCGTGGGTCCCTGAAGCGCACAAGCTTTCTCTCTTACGAGAAGCGGCGCCAGCGTGCAGAGGATGTGATTTGTACCAGCATGCAACCCAGGTGGTCTTTGGCGAGGGTCCTTCCGATGCCAAAGTCGTGATGGTAGGCGAGCAACCGGGTGACGAAGAGGACAGGAAGGGACATCCTTTTGTGGGCCCCGCGGGGCGACTCTTGAGCAAAGCGATGCATGAGGCCAGCTTAGATCGCGAGAAGGTGTACGTGACAAACGCGGTCAAGCACTTCAAGTTTCTGGAGCGCGGCAAACGCCGGATCCACGCAAAACCGAGCGGGATAGAGATCTCGGCCTGCAAGCCGTGGCTGGAGGCTGAGCTGGACGCAATCGAGCCGGAGCTGGTCGTCTGCCTCGGCGCTACGGCGGCGCAGTCGTTGATGGGCCGCGCGTTTCGTATTACGGCTCAACGCGGCAAGTTCTTTCCGCATCCCTGGGCCAAGCAGATCACGGCAACCATCCACCCCTCGGCCATTCTGCGGATGCCGGAGCGTTATGACGAAGAATACGCACTATTCGTGAAGGATCTGGAGTTGATTGCGGCGCATTTAAGGGAGTTGGAACGGGCGAGTTGAGCTTTATACTTGGTGCTGCCTGAGTCAGGGGTCATTTTAGAGCCGCCGTGTGCCTGCACCATTTGCTAACATGCAGGCATGCGTAAGCAGGCACAATCATTCCAGTATACGATCCGAGGCGTCCCGCGCGAGGTCGACCGCGCTCTCCGCAGGAAGGCTGCACAACGCAAACGAAGCCTAAACCAAATTATTTTGGATGAGCTCACGGAGGCCACAATCGGTCGAAAGGCAAGAGCAGACTTCTCCGACCTTGTAGGCCAATGGACCCCCGATCCGGCATTCGACGAAATCCTAGCCTCGCAGCGACAGATCGACGTTGAGAAATGGAAGTGAGGGTTGCGTTGGATACCAATCGGCTCACCGATCTATTCCAAGGCGATGCCGAATTGGCAAAATGGCTGGCAACCTGTGATGAGGTCTGGATTCCGCTATTTGTTCTTGGAGAGATTAAAGCAGGATTTCGTGGCGGTGCGCAGCACGGCCGCAATGAAGTCCTATTGCGCAAGTTCCTGACGAAGGCGACGGTGGAGGTCTTAATTCCCAGCCTAGAGACGGCAGATCATTACGCTCAGCTATTTGGTCAGCTCAGACGCGCTGGTTCTCCTATTCCCGATAACGACCTCTGGATAGCCGCGCTCGCCCTGGAGCATAATCTGCTGCTAGTCACCCGTGACCAACATTTCGAGCGCATCCCGCAATTGTTGCGCGCCTAGACAGTGGGAGCGCCGCCGAACGTTTCAGAATTCGCAGTTGACAAGCGTCAATCTGGAGATTCACTCACTTCAGTTCAGTCCCGCTTTCCACTTCTCGATCAACAACAACTGCTTTTCGACCTGTTCCCGCTCAGGGGTATTCGGCTCTAGCCGGAGATATTTTTCCAGATCGGCCTTCGCCGCGCGATGGTTTTGCTGCCGCATGTGGACCAATGCTCGGTGCCGGTACTCCTCGGCGTACTCGGGCATGGCGTTAATCAGCAAGTCGAGGACCTGGCGCGCTTTCTCGAACGCCTCGCCTCGCAAGTAAATCGCTTTTAGATTACTGAGCATTCGAACCAGGATCTGGCGTTTTGTCACAGGAGCAAGGACGGCCGGATTCGCCCGGAGGTCCATGCCGGCGGTCTGTTTGGCCAGCGCGCAGCAATCAGCGAAGGACAGAATTCGACCGTTATTAAATGGATCGACCCAGTAACGCGCCTGCCTATCTTCATAGGCGACGATGAAATGGCCGGGCAGGCCGACTCCATAAACCGGACGGCGCAGCCGCCGGGCTACTTCGATGTAAACGATGGACAGCGAAATAGGAATCCCCAGACGTCTCATCAACACGGAATTCAAGCAACTATTCCTCGGATCGTAGTAATCCTCTTCATTTCCGCGGAACTGCAAGACATCAAAGAGCAGTTCGTTCGCGGCTTTGACGAAGTCCAGGCCGCTGGCATTTCCGGTTAGTTGCGAGCCGATCTGCTCTGCGAGATTATCCAGCCGGAAAGCGGCGGCTGGGATATCCAGGCCAGGGAATTCAATGCTTGCCAGCTCAAGCGACGCGACGTCTAGCGGGACTGCCGAGCGTTCATCGCGGAGGGCTTCGAGCAACCTCTGCACGCGGATTAGATTATCACCCTTTTGCGGCCGTCGAGAGGGTTGGGAGAACCTTGTCCTAGGCGCGGGCGCTAGGATATGGCGGGTCTTCCTCCGGCTGGGGTTTCAGCCGTTGCAGGTAGGCGTCAAGCTCATCTTTGGGAATGCCCCCGCGTTTGAGCTCCAGAATGCGGACCTTCATCGCGGTGTGATGTCCGTGGCGCGAAGAACGCCGATGACCAGCACCAGGCCGAGCACAATGAGCGAGACTCGCCAAATGAGTGCGAACCAGTGCGGCGCGTAGCGGTTTCTGCCTAGCCGTAACCGAAGCCGGTTGACGAGCAAGCCCATGCTAATACAACCGAGGCCGATCAGACCGATGTAAAGCCGCTGATTCCAGTGCATAACGACGATGGATCATCATATCGCCCATGCAGTAGAACTGGCCCGGTGAGACCGCTGTATACGGAACCTCGCGATGGGAGGCCTACCTCCTGAGTTGCAGGATGCTGCGTCACTGATCGCCTTTATTTCCGTCTTCATCGCGAAGTGTGTTGAGAACTGCTTCGACGTGATCGCAGTTATTCTCTTGCCGCACCTTGTGATACACCTCATCTTTGCCTTGGAGCGGTCCGTGCAGATACTGCTCGACCAGGACGCCGCAGTTGAACGCGTCACGCATCCCTAGACACGCTTGGGCTTGCTGCTCCTTGGGGAGTTCATCGAGCACGTTGCGCATCTTGTGATTGCGGCAGCGCTGCACCGGCTGATCGGGACCGAAGATCTCTTCGATAGCGGCACGCAACGCCTTCGCGCCATCGATCACGAACAGGTATTTCCGGTCGGTGGGCAGGCCCTGCTCGCGCAAGTGCGTGAACAACTGCTTTACCGCCGCTGCGTTCTCGGTCGCGCCGGCCTGAATGCCGAGTACGTGCTTGGTCCCGGCGCGATCCACGCCCACGGCACTGATGACGTGATGCGATCCGAAGCGTTGTCCATCGATGTAGAGCACCAGCAGGTCCGCTTCCTCCCAGCGCCGCTCACGCAACTGGCGCAGTTGTTCCGCGCTTCCTTCGATAGCTTGGCGGCTCACGCTGCTGCGCGACACGCCCGCCGTTTCCGCCATCTCCGGCAGCACTTCGGCGTATTCGCGCGTCGAAACTCCGCGCAACAGCGCGCCCATCATACGCTACCATATCGTGGAACGGCACTTTCGAAGCCTTGTCTTTACTGCCCAGAGTGGCGCCACATAGCAGCAACACGACTGCAAGGATCGCTAGTTTCCTCATTCAGCAATCGTCTCAGATTTTTGCACTTCCATGGTTGAGGTGCCCTATCGGTGTCCGAGACTCAGTTCTTAGCATCGGCGAGGCAGCCGGAATGAGCCCAGTACGCGCCAAACTTGTCGCCGCAGTTACAAATGGATCCGATTGCTGCGCTCCGGAGTGAATAGCGTTAAGTGCTTCTGAAAGTCCCGAAAAGGACCCTTTACAGGCCGGCCAAGAAGCACTTCTGGATCAATCGACGGCCGACCCCTGTGACTATAGCTCGCCTTTAATGTCTCGCGCACAAATGCGAAATCTATGTATCGATCAATAAGCCGCAGAACATGATCCTCGGGGACGTGATCTTCCACTGCCGAAAGTAATAAAAGAGGGACTCCGAACGAGTACTGTGACCCATCATTACGACCAGCGCGCCTCCACAGAATGTGATCGAGAACGAGATCAAGGAGCTCGATGGAATGACGTTAGCAGAGGCTCGAACGTCACAAAAACATTCAGATCAAGGATTGTTTTATCGTCTTTTGCCCAGCTGTGGTACCTTGCAGACGGATCAGCTTCCGGATTGTCGATGCGGAGATAATCAACAATCAGGCTTACGAAAGTAGTTCCATTTGAAAAAGACGATCAATCACGATTCAGTATTGCAAGGGCCCGCGCTATGAAAGCGCGAAAACGAGCTTTTCTGTTTTTGACTATCTTCTGTCTTCCCTCTGCGGTTGTCGCACAAACGATACCGACCGGTGCTGCCATCGACGCCGAAGTGGGCAAGATCATGACCCACACCGGCGCCAAAGGCATAGCTGTTGCGGTGATCGACCAGGGCAAGGTTGCCTATGTACAGTCCTACGGGATCCGTAACGCCAAGGGAGATCCGCTGGCCACGGACACCGTCATGTACGGCGCGTCGCTAACCAAGACGGTATTCGCATACACGGTAATGCAACTGGTCGATCAGGGCAAGCTCAACCTCGATACTTCTATTGAGGCCGATCTCGACAAGCCGTTGCCGAGCTATGGCCCCGATCCAGTTTTCCCGGACAAGTATGGGCCGTACAAGGACCTCGCCGACAATCCGCGCTGGAAAAAGATCACCCCTCGTATGTGCTTGAACCACTCCACCGGCTTCAGCAATTTCTGGTTCATCGAACCAGGCAAGAAGCTGCGCATCCATTTCGAGCCCGGCACGCACTTCAGCTATTCGGGCGAAGGCTTCATCCTGCTGCAATTCGTCATCGAACACGGCCGCAAGGCGCAGGGCTTGGGGCTCGACGTCGGCGATCTGACGAAGGCCAATTTCGGCCGTCTGGGGATGAACCGCACAAGCCTGGTGTGGCATAACGGTCAGGACACCAACGTCGCTGATGGATGGAACGATCAGGGCCAGCCGCAGCCACATGACAAGCGCAGCAAGGTGCGCGTGGCCGGCTCAATGAACACCACCATCTCCGACCTATCGAAGTTTACCCCCGCCCTGGTGCGCGGCGATGGACTGACACCCGCATCACGCGCCGAAATCACAAGGCCGGTGTTGCATATAACCACTCGCAGTCAGTTTCCCCTTTTCCTCCCTGACCTGCCGATACCTGAGCAACGAAAGGATCTGTACTCGGGCTTAGGCGTCATCCTCTTTGACGGCCCGCAGGGCCATGGTTTTTACAAGGGCGGCCACGACGGTCAAACCGCCAACACCATGGTCTGCATCGAGGCGAGTCAGCGTTGCGTCTTGATCCTCTCGAACGATGTTCGCTCTGAAGCAGGTTTTGCCGAACTGGTCAGATTCATTCTCGGCGATACCGGCGTGCCCTATGACTGGGAATATGGAGACCATGCAGGAAAATCGTGAGTTCGCCGTGAGCATTGCTCGAGTTCCGCGAGATAGTTTCCGATCAACGCGCTAACCGGAACTGCCGCCCTACAGGGAATTCAATGCGGAGCGCGCATCAGAGTTTTTCAACAGCATCGGTATTCTCGGAGAAAATGTGAGACATGCGTATCGGATACGCGCGCGTCTCGCGGCCTACTTCGTGAATGGATATTTTCCGTGCGTATCGAGAGCAATTGCTTCAATCTCGATGTGCACATCCCGCGGAAGGCGGGCAACTTCGATAGTGGTGCGGGCTGGAGGATTCGACCCGAAAATGCTGCCGTAGGCCTGATTCATACGGCCGAAGTCGCCCATGTTCTTCAGGAACACGGTCGTCTTTACGACATCGTTCAGCGATAGACCTGACGCTTCGAGGACCAGTTTCAAATTCTCCAGAACACGTGAAGTCTGTTCCTCGATTGAGCCTGTGACGAGTTCATTCGTATCGGGATTTAGCGGAATTTGCCCGCTCAGAAAAACAAATCCATTCGCCCGTACAGCAGGTGAATAGGGTCCAGCCGGTTTCGGCTTTTCAGGTGTGATTGTCTCTTTCATCTTGAACTATTGTGCACTTCTGAGCATCCGACAGAGACTCGAAAGTTCAGACTTCCGATCAGTTCCTTCACGCTAGCTGTACCGGTGTCGCGGAGCAAACGGCCGAGTTGGCGGGCAATCAGTACCGGCGCGCGGGGATCGACGAAAGTAGCGGTGCCCACCTGGAGCGCGGAAGCGCCGGCGATCAGGAATTCCGCGGCATCCGCGCCGCTGGCAATCCCGCCGAGCCCGATCACGGGAATCTTAACGGCCCGCGCAGCTTCGTACACGAGTCGCAATGCAAACGGCTTTATGCCCGGTCCGGAGAGGCCACCGAATCCAGCTCCGATGCGAGGCTTCCGCGCTTTCACGTCTACGGCGAAGGAAATCAAAGTGTTGATCAAAGAGACGGCATCGGCGCCCGAGCCTTCAGCGGCTTTGGCAAGGGGCTCGATATTCGAAACATTGGGGGAGAGTTTCACTATGAGCGGCCGCCGCGCAAGCGGCCGCACGCGGGTGACGAGATCCGAAAGGAGCACAGGGTCGCTCGAAAAGAAGATGCCGCCATGTTTCGTGTTAGGACAGGAGACATTCAACTCGTATCCGGCGACTCCTTCCGCATCCTCGAGGGCCCGCACTACTTCTTCGTAGTCTTCGGCCGCGTAACCAAACACGTTAGCGAATACTGGAACGGAGTACCTGCGAAGCTTCGGCAGCTTGGTGCGAATGAATTCCGAAACCCCGACATTCTGGAGACCCACGGAGTTGATCATCCCTCCGGCCGTGTGCCAGAGACGCGGCGCAGGATTGCCGGCGATGGGTTCCCTGGAGAGCCCTTTGGTAACAAGGCCGCCAAGCTCATCGAGGTCAAGGATTTCTTCGAACTCGATGCCGTAGCCAAACGTTCCCGAGGCGGCCAAAACCGGATTCTTGAGCGGAATCCCACAGAGTGTGATGGCGAGGCGCTCGTCCGGCATTTACGCGCGACCCGCGCCGGCCGGCTCAATTGCGGCGATGCGGGCGGCTGTTTCGCGGATCAAAGACCAGGTCTCGCGCACGTCTTGCTCGGTCGTTTGGAAGTTGCCGATCGCGAACCGAAGGACAAACCTGCCGTTCAGAACAGTTTGCGACAGAAAGGCCTTTCCGGAAGCGTTGACTTCGGCGAGAAGCTTCCGGTTGATTTCGTCATCAGCTCGATGGCGGAAACAGACAAGGGAAAAAGGTACTGGCGCCGAGATCTCGAAGGCATCGTCCTGTTCGATCAGAGACTTCAGGATCCGCGCCAATCGAAGAGACTCGCGCAGCATGGAGACTATCCCATGGCGGCCGTAGTAGCGCATGACATACCAGAGTTTGAGGGCGCGGAAGCGGCGTCCAAGCTGCACCCCATACTCGTTATAGTTAATAACGCTTTCGTCTTCCGCGGTGCGCAGATATTCGGTGCCGAGGGCGAACGCCCGGCGCAAGACTTCGGGATACCGAGTATAGAGGACGCTGCAATCGATGCTGACGTACAGCCATTTATGCGGATTCAGCATCAGCGAATGGGCGCGAGCGGCTCCGTCAAGCACGTGCTTCATCTCCGGAACCACGGCGGCCGATCCGCCATAAGCCGCATCCACATGCAGCCAGATGTCATATCGTTCCGCGATATCCGCTATCGCCGGAACAGGGTCGAGGGCGCTGGTGGAAGTGGAGCCGATCGAGGCAATAATGCAGCACGGGCGTTTGCCCGCAGCCAGATCGGCCTGAATTGTCTGCTCGAGCAGATCGGCTCGCATCCGGAATTGGGCATCGACGGGAATCTTGCGGACATTCTCCTGGCCGAAGCCTAGCGCAATCGCGGCTTTCTCAGAAGAAGAGTGGGTGTGCTCGCACACGTAAACGATCAAACCGGGACGCGCGCCCTTTGTTCGGCACTCGGGATCGATATACTCGCGGGCTGCGCCGATTGCGTGAAGAACGGCAGTCGATGCTGTGTCATAAATGATGCCGAAAAACGAATCATCCAGGCCAAGCCACTGGCGCAACCAGCTCAGCGTGACCTGTTCCAGTTCGGTTGCCGCTGGCGAGGATTTCCAAAGCATTGCATTGACGTTCAATGTCGCAGCGAGGAAATCCGCGAGGATTGCCGGCTGAGTGGATGAGACCGAGAACCAGGCGAAAAACCGGGGGTGGTTCCATAGCGTCAACGCGGGAAAGATGATCGACTGAAAATCGGAGAAAATATTCGTGATTGATTCTCCCGATTCGGGGGCGGACTTCGGAAGCTTGGAGGCGAGTTCACCCGGCGCTATAGATGGAACAACCGGGAAGTCCCTTACGTTTTCGAAGTAGTGCGCAATCCATTCCGAGTGGCGCTGCGCGGCTTCCAGGAATTCGTTAGTGGACAGAGCCCGTGAGGGGGCGCCAGCGACGCGTTCTTCTTCGTTCACACTCTTAACTTCGCACGGCCTCGGCATCGCCACACTCGGCGAGAACGGCCGGCAGCCAATCGCGGAACCACTGATGAAACGCGATTACGTCGGCCGACATATCGTCATCGAAGGGAATCGCAAGCTGGTTCAGACCCCAGCCGCGGACCACGGCGGCTTGTTTAATCGCCACGGCCGCGGGGAAACGATCGACGAATTTGAGAAATTCCAGTAAGCGACCATTCAAATGGCCGGCGCGTTCAGTGTCGCCGTTTCGAATCGCTCTTTCCATGCCTACCATCAGCTCCGGGATGGCAGCCGCAACACCGGACACGATTCCGTCAGATCCGGAGAGGCGCTCCTGCATATAGAGGGCCTCCCTGCCGACCAGAAATTGAAAGGGCGCGCTGCTCTTCAGACTTTGGAGGCCTTCAAACATAGCGGAGTCCGCGCTAGAGTCTTTTATTCCGGTAAATTCTCCGGATCCCAGCAGTTCTCTGGCGAGGCCAATCGAAATCGGGTTAGTGAAGCACGGCAGGTTGTAGAGATAAAGCGGAACCGGCGCTTCGGCCAGCTTGACAAAATCCTCATAGAAGCGGCGAATCTGATCGTTGGGGTAATGATAGAAATACGGCGGCATCAATAGCAGGCCCGAAGCCCCCGCGTCGGTTGCATTTTCCGCAAGCTCGACGCTGCCTGCCAAAGTCGAATGCGAGACGTTCACCAGGACCGGAACGCGGCTACGTCGCATCGCTAAAGCGACAACTCGCATCCGTTCGGCCAGTTCGAAATGAACAAATTCGCCCGTTGAGCCGAAGAGTACCAGGCCGTCGACTCCTGCCTGCACTACGGCATCGAGATAGTCGAGCATTGCAGCGGCGTCGGCTTCGATCGAATTGGGGCGGCGGGGCGTGGCAAGCGCCGCGTAAACTCCAGTCGCTGGGACGGGCTGGTGGTCTGTAGCCATAAGCAAGACGGCGGCTCAGCCGTCTCAGCCTCAACAAGAAACCAGACTGCGCCGCGTCTTAAGATTTTACTGCTTGCACGCGGGCTGATTTGCGGGCGCCGTTATTTGCTCATGGCGCTGGATGGCGAGATTGACAAGTTCGCGCGGATCGACAAGATGTTGCGGACGAAAGTGGCGGGTAGACCATTGGCATCCCTCATCGAGCTGTATGCCCAGAAAGTGTCCGCCGTCTCTGAAAACGCTATACCGGACGTTGCCGACAAGCTTTCCGTCGCCATAGTTCACAGCGACATCGGTCCCCGTTGCGATCGGGTTCTCCAGTTGGAGACAGACGCCGGAAAGAGAGATATCTTCCAGATTCGCGATCCGGCGGCACTGCTTGCCGGAACGATCGCGCCAGATCACTTCGACGAGGTCGGCGCACAACAGCCGCGCAGCCGTTCTCCGTTCTTGGGTATCGTGCATACTTTCTAATCGACGGTTTGGGCCTGCGGTTAGGATGAGATTGTCCTGCCCAGGTACTACGGTGTTCGCTGGAAAGTACCAGAACGGGCCGCATCCATTCGAATAAAGCCGCCAATGGACTCCAACCTGGGTACAACGCCTCAGCAAGAACGACCCCACGCTCGGCTTGGGATCATTCTACGGGTCGTATTCTTCGTGGCGACCGTGTTTGTCGGCCTACGCCTTTTTACGGTTTCCCTGTATGCCCTATTCGGGGTGATAGTAGCTGGCACGGTGGGACTGTGCGCGGCCGGTCTAGTCGCTAACCTCCTCACAATGCGCATCTTCGACCGGCGGCCGTTCACCGATATAGGCCTCCGCGGCGGCCCGGCGGCGGCGAGGAACTTCGTGCTGGGGCTGGCATACGGAGGGGGTACGGCGGCACTGATGCTATCCGCTCCTCTCCTGGCCGGCACGGGCCACCTGGTACCACGAGCCAACACCAATTTCGCCTGGCCCAGTCTGATCTTCTACCTCATGGCGATTGGGCTTGGGGCGGCCGGAGAAGAGATGATTTTTCGCGGCTATGCCTTCCAGCTCCTGGTGGAGAAGATGGGTCCGTTCGCTACTGTCCTACCCGTCGGAGTGATTTTCGGCTTAGCGCACGCCATGAATCCAAGCGCGTCTTCATTGGGCGTATTGAACACAACCATTTGGGGCATCCTGCTGGGTTACTCTTTTCTGCGCAGCCACGATCTCTGGCTTCCTATAGGTTTGCACTACGGTTGGAACGCTGTGTTGCCGCTGTTCGGCGTCAATTTGAGCGGGCTTACAATCGATGTAACGAGGTACTTCTACAAATGGGATCTCTTGCCCTTATGGAGCGGAGGGGCGTACGGACCAGAGGGAGGTCTCCTGGCGACAGTTTTCACAATCGGACTATTCTTTGCCGTAGTGAAAGCGCCCGTGCAAGCGCAATTTTCCGCTATCGCGCCGATCTTAAACGAACCCTTATAACCCTCAGTGCGACGGGTTGCGCCGTTCTTTTCTTCTGCCAGATTGTCAAGGCCGACAAGCTGAGCTTCGACGAGCGGATGGAAATCGAGCGCGGCCTGACTGCCGAGTTTGCGACCTCCAAAATCATCCTGCCTCGATCCAAAAAGGCCTTGGTGTTCCCCAGTAACGGGCAGTATGACAAGGCCGCCTGGGACGAAGCGCTGAGAGAAGGCGGGCCGGCCGCGCGGCTTGGCGATGAGATTCAGATTACGCGGGTCCAAATCGAATCGAACAAAATTCTTCTCGAAATCAATGGCGGAACCAAGAGTGGCGGGCACTGGTATGACCATGTGCAGGTAGGAATGGGCGGGAATATGGGTCCGGTCACAACCAACCAAAATGGCAACCAGGGAGCGAACGGATCGCACATTATACTGGTTTTTCCCGGTAGCGTGCCTTCTCTGAAGTCCGCCGATATCCGGCAGATGTTATCGCCAATCTTCGATTTCGAAAAGCATTCGGCCGCCGAGCAATACGTGGAGACGCTTCCCGAGCCGATTAAGAAAGCGATCAAAGAACAGCGGGCGGTGCAGGGCATGAATCAGGACCAGGTTCTGCTGGCGCTGGGTAAGCCCCGCAGTAAAAGCCGGGAGACCAATGCCGATGGCGATGAGATCGAGGATTGGATCTACGGCGACCCACCAGGCAAGATGACCTTCGTCCGGTTCAGTGAAGGGAAGGTCATCAAGATCCAAGAGGCCTACGCAAATATCGGCGGAACCACCGCGCCGCCGCTTCCGCCACCCCGATAGGTGAAAAGACCCCGCCGTTCTGGATCTAGGATGCAGCGGCCGTTGCGTCGCTCAAAGCGTCGCTGGCGTCTTGCCACAGGCCCGTTATGTTTTGGCTAGCGGCAGATAGAATTGCAATCGCAGCGAGCGCGA
>CAWBDR010000024.1:0-145730 GCA_963787585.1 uncultured Acidobacteriaceae bacterium | reverse complement strand
GTCGATGCAGTTCTCTCCGGCACCCATGAGCCAGGCACGAGTCATTACGAACTACTCCGTGCTTTTGTCGATCAACAATCTCTCGCGCGGATCGATCAAGAGCTGAACGCGGGCAACTACCGCACACACGAATTCGGCGATTCGGTATTCCTCGAAAAATCCGCCGTTCCGACCGCCCCACCTGGCTACTGGAATAACGCCAGGTCAATGGCTTCGCCCATCGCCTTGTAACCCGCATCGCCTGGGTGCAAATGATCGCCGCCATCGTAAGCCGGCAGCATTCGGTCAGGGTTCGACGGGTCCCGGATCGCTTTGTCGAAATCGATGACGCCATCAAAAGCGCCACTCGTGCGAATCCATTCATTGACGGCCTTGCGCTTGTTCTCCTTCTCCGCGGTGAAGTAGCCGGGAATGGTTGTGCCAGTGAACGGGGTCAGGGTCCCGCCAAAAATCTTCAGCCCGTTTTCGTGGGCACGCTCAACCATCTGCTTCAGCCCTGCGACAATGTCCTCCGCCGAAACCACTTGGTCGGCTGGCGCGGACTCGCCGGGATGTCCGATATCGTTGATCCCTTCCAGGACGATGACGTAGCGAACGCCCGGCTGAGCAAGAACATCGCGGCTGAAGCGCGCCAGAGCGTTGACACCGAAGCGCACGTTGTTCGCTGGGTCGTGAAGAATGCGATTGCCTCCAATGCCTTCGTCAAGGACTCCGAAACTGGCGCGGCCCTTTTCCGCGAGCAGGCGATCCGCAAGAACGTTCGGCCAGCGGCGGTTCGCATCTACCGTTGACAGCGCGCCATCGGTAATCGAATCGCCAAATGCAACGATGGTCGCCGCAGGCGCCGGAGCGGCCACGTCCAGGCCCGAGAGGAAGACCCACGAAGTCAGCCTCTCTGATTCCGGCAGTGATGCGCTGCTGGTGAGGTCGCCTGATGCGAGGTACGAGGTCTGTTGGGCTCCATAATGAATCCCGGCGCCGGCGCTGGGCTTTGGCAGAAACAGGCTGATCGCCACGTCCGTTGAAGGAGCAACGTCCAGCTTCACCGGATCGCTCAAGACCAATGCATTCGCCGGAATCGAGACGAAGGGGCGGCCGCTGAAGGTCAGGACGTGATCGGAAGAGGCAATGATGGCCGAGTTGTGGTCCCGTAATGCAATATGCGCCGCTCCGATCAAGACAGCCTCGTTGCCGTAAACATTCGACAGTCGAACCCGTACGGTCATCCCGCCCGCGCTAGTGTGGACGATCTCTCGAATGGTCTGGTTTGAGAACAGCAGTTTATCGCGGTATATCTGCGCCGGGTTCGACAGTTGCGGCGCCGGGCTCGCGCCCCAGGTGCCGATCCAGTGCGTTTCGTCTGCTGCAGAGGCAACGACTATCGCTGTGCAAGCCAACACTGCTAAACGAAAGACTCTCATCGCGCCCGTTATCCTATCGCGTTTGTCTTCGGTGCCTTGACGGTCTACACATTCAGCGGTATAGGTAGAAGTAAGAGGCATGAGCGCATCTCCCAAGTCCGATATTCCGCAAGGGACGCTTGATCTCCTGATCTTGAAGGTCGCCGCGCTCGGTCCCATTCACGGATATGCCATTGCGCAGCGTTTGCAGCAGGTCTCGCGGGAGGTTCTGCAGGTTCAACAAGGTTCGCTCTATCCGGCATTGCATCGGCTCGAAAACAAAGGCTATTTGGTTTCCGAATGGAGAGAGTCGGAAACTGGCCGTGAGGCGAAATTTTATCGGCTGACGGCGAAGGGACGAGCCCAGCTCAGATTCGAAAGAGCGAATTGGGGGCGTCTGGCGGAAGCTGTCGGTCTGGTACTTCGGCTTTCCGAAGGAGACCTGTCATGACTTGGTGCGGACAGCGCGTTACCCGTCAAAGAGCGCGTTTGCTTCCGCATACGGCATCGATGTTTCGAGCATCGTCCGATAGGTGCCGCTCGTTTTCAGTTCCTCGGCAATGCGGCGCGTCAATTCCATCGTGGACCTCATGATTCCCGATCCAACGCTCAGTCTCGCCACTCCCAATGCTTCGAGATCCTTGACAGGTGGCGTCCCCGGCCCAACAAGCACGTTGATTGGAAATCGAAGCGTTTCAACGAAGCGGCGAATCAGCTCCGGATCCGTAATGCCTGGAACGAATACGCAGTCGGCCCCTGCCTCAATATATTGTCTGAGGCGATGGCAGGCCGCTTCAAAGCGTTCCGCGGGATCGCCGATCTCCGCCAGATAGTAATCGGTTCGCGCGTTGATCACCAGTCGCACTCCCGCTTCATTGCCCGCCTGCCGTATCGTCCGTATCCGTTGGACCTGCTCTGAGAGTTCCACCAACTGATTACGTTCATCATCGTCGATGTCTTCAAGATTTAAACCAACGGCTCCGGATTTAATTAATGCCACAGCCGTACAGGCTACATCTCCATAACCAGCTTCCACATCGGCGGTAACGGGCACGCTGACTGAATGCGCGATTCTCTTGACTTGCGCCAGCATGTCGGTATGCGAAATGCGTTGGCCGTCAGGGTAGCCCAGCGCAAAGGCAATGCCCGCACTGGTCGTAGCGATTGCGGGGAATCCCGCCTGCTCGAAGACTCTGGCGCTTGCACAATCCCAGGCATTTGGGAGTATCAGGATTTCAGGTTCCTTGTGCAGCTTGCGAAGTTGTTCCGCTTTCTGAGCTGAGGTCATAACGGCTCCTTATCTATGAAAAGAATGCTGGTGTAGATTGAGGTTCACTCTGCTGCCGCGAAATGAAACGCCTTCAATCCGTAGCCGTAGACGCTGCTCGCCAGCCTTTTCATGGCGCAGTTTGATCTCGCCGCCTGCGCCCACGACTCGTTGCCAGGGGAGCCTGTCGGTAGGTTCGCTTTGCAGAAATTGTGCGACTGCGCGGTGATATCGCGGGTATCCCGCAGCGGCGGCGACCTGGCCGTACGTGGCTACTTTGCCCTTTGGAATCGAGAGAATCGCACGCCGGAACGCTGCGTTGCGAACGTCACTGGCCTCCATCCGGTCTTAGAATACGCCCGTTCAGAGCAGGGAATCTAATAGTAGAGTCTCGAAGTCCCCAACTCGCCCGAACACTGGATCGTTCGTAACGCCGCCGACCAGAAAAACGCGTTGATGCGCTGGTAGGGGCGGCAGGACTCGAACCTGCTACCCCCGGCTTAGAAGGCCGGTGCTCTATCCAGATGAGCTACGCCCCCAGCATGGGAAGAGCCTCACCAATGACCCGCGAGGCTCTTTCATTTTACGCGTGGGGTTTGCGCCACCGAATTGTTTCGTGCCAGAAAACGCGAAAAAGCCAACCAGAACGCTACGCCCCCACTCGGCGCACTTCTTCAGTTTATCCGCGCTAGTCTCATTTACCCGATCACTAACAGCAGATCGCGAGACTCCACGCTGTCTCGGGGCTTCACTGCGATCTCTTTCACTTCGCCATCCACCGACGCGTACACCGTCGTCTGCATCTTCATCGCCTCGATCACGAGCAGCCGGTCGCCTTTCTTCAGTGCTTCTCCCAAACTGACATGCAGCATCGTGACCGCGCCCGGAATCGGAGCTCCCACCTCGCCGGGGTTAGCCGGGTCCGCTTTGCGCTTGGTAGAGACTTCCTGCTTGATGGACTTGTCCCTGATTTCCACTTCGCGCGGTTGGCCGTTCAGCTCAAAGAAAACCGTTCGCATCCCGTCCGCTTTTGCTTCACCTACAGTCAACAAGCGAATAATCAGCGTTTTTCCCGGCTCCAACTCCACAGTCACTTCGCTGCGTTCCGGCAATCCATAGAGAAACTGAGGTGTCGGGAGCACTTCCAGCTCGCCGTATTGCGTCCGCGCCTGCGCGAATCTCGCGAATACGTCCGGATACATCAGATAGCTCATCAGATCCGTCGAACTAGAGCAGCCCGTCTGTTTTGAAACCTGCTCCTTCGCTTGTGCGAAATCAATTGGCGGAAGCTGCGCTCCGGGCCGGCCCTGGAATGGCTCGCGCCCACGCAGAACAATACTCTGCAATTTCTTTGGCCATCCTCCTTCCGGTTGCCCCAGCGAACCCATGAACATGTCCACTACTGAGTTCGGAAGTGTAAGCTGATGGTCGGCAGGTAGTTTCTCCAGATCGCTTACTTTCATGTCATGGCTGATCAGATAGAGAGCCAGATCGCCTACCACCTTGCTTGAGGGTGTGACCTTCACGATATCGCCGAACGCCATGTTCACGTCTGCGTACATACGAGCGATTGCGGGCCATCGTCCGCCCAATCCCATCGCTTCCGCCTGTGCCTTAAGATTTGTGTACTGCCCACCCGGCATCTCGTGGATGTAGACGTCCGCGGTCCCGGATTTGGGAGCTTCGTCGAACGGCGCATAGTAGGTGCGCACTGTTTCCCAATAATCCGAGCAGCGGTTCAGCGCGTCGAAATTCAGCCCTGTATCGCGCTCTGTATGCGCCAGCGCGGCAACAATGGAGTTCAGATTCGGCTGGCTCGTCGTGCCGCTCATTGCGGAAATGGCGCCGTCCGCCACGTTCACGCCGGCGTCGGCCGCTTTTAGGATCGTGGCTGCGTTAATGCCGCTGGTGTCGTGCGTGTGCAGATGAATAGGCACGCCGATTTCCTCCCGCAGCGCCTTGATCAGTTTGCACGCCGCATATGGCCGCAGAAGACCGGCCATGTCCTTAATAGCGAGGATGTGCGTGCCCATGCGCTCGAGTTCCTTTGCCAGCCGGATGTAGTAGTCGAGAGAATATTTCTTGCGAGCGGGGTCGAGAATGTCGCCCGTGTAGCAGATTGCCGCTTCGCAAACCCGGCCGGTCTCGAGCGCCGCTTCCATTGCAACCTGCATATTCGGCATCAAATTCAGCGAATCGAAAACTCGGAAGATGTCGATCCCTTGGGCCGCCGCCTCCTTGATGAACGCGCGCACGACATTATCCGGATACGCCGTGTAGCCGACCGCATTCGACGCCCGCAGCAGCATTTGAAAGCAGATGTTGGGGATTTTTTCCCGCAAGGCCTGCAATCGCTTCCAGGGATCTTCGAGCAGAAACCGCATTGTTACGTCGAACGTTGCGCCGCCCCACATTTCAATGCTGTAGAGCTGGGGCAATTCGCGTGCGACATAATCGGCGATCCGCAGCAGGTCATACGACCGAACTCGTGTCGCCATTAGAGACTGATGCGCATCGCGAAATGTCGTGTCCGTCATGAGCAGCCTAATCTGCTCGCGCGTCCACTCCGCGAATCCCTTCGGTCCCACCCGATCGAGCAGTTGCCGCGTGCCCTCGGGTGGATGAATCAGTGTCGAGTGGGGGACCGGCGCCTCGCGAATGACCGCTGGTTTCGGTTTGTCGGCTACCTCCGGATTCCCATTGACGACGATATCCGCCAAATAGGTCAACAGCTTAGTCGCTCGGTCACGTTTCGCGCGAAACGAAAACAGCCGCGGATTTTCGTTCAGAAACGACGTCGTTGTCTCGCCCGCTTGAAACGCAGAATGGTTTACAACGTTTTCCAGGAAAGGAATATTGGTCTTGACGCCGCGAATCCGAAACTCGCGCAACGCGCGGTCCATTCGTTGGCACGCTTGCTTGAAGTTGCTGCCCCAGGCCGTCACCTTTACGAGCAAGGAATCGTAGTACGGCGAAATAACTGCGCCGCCATAAGCGGATGCTCCGTCCAGACGAATGCCGAAACCTGCCGGCGAGCGATAGGTGTGAATCTTGCCATAATCCGGCATGAAGCCGTTCGCCGGATCTTCCGTTGTGACACGGCACTGAAGAGCGGTGCCGTGCAGCGGAATATCTTCCTGCCGCGGCAGGCCGATTTCTTCTCCGTTCAGAGCCAGGCCTTGTGCCACCTGAATCTGCGTGCGCACGATATCCACGCCCGTGATCATCTCCGTCACGGTGTGTTCCACTTGCACCCGCGGATTCACTTCAATGAAGAACCATTCGAAGGTGTCCGCATCCACCAGGAACTCCACGGTCCCCGCGTTGTAATAACCTGCTGCGCGGCCGAGCGTGACCGCCGCATCCGCCAACGCTTTTCGCACGGACTCCGGCAAGCCAATTGCCGGCGCAATCTCGACTACTTTCTGATGCCGCCTTTGCACCGAGCAATCGCGCTCGTATAAATGCAGAATGTTGCCGTGAGTGTCGCCTATGATCTGAATTTCAACGTGCTTCGCGCGGCGAATGTAGCGCTCGAGAAATACGGCAGGATTGCCAAACGCGGCTGCCGCTTCCTGGCTCGCCTCTTCGAGCTTCGCTGTCAAATCGGCCAGCGATAGCACCACTCGCATGCCGCGGCCGCCCCCACCGAACGCCGCCTTAATGATCAGCGGAAATCCGATTGAGTGAGCAATTTGCTCGGCGTCGGCACTAGTGGGGTCCACAGGATCTTCTGTTCCCGGCACCACCGGGATTCCCGCTTCCTGAGCCAGCTTTCGCGCTGCTGTCTTATCTCCAAGCCGTTCCAAAATCTGCGCGCTGGGACCAATAAATGTGATGCCCTCTCGTCGGCAGGCGGTCGGAAGCGCAGGATTCTCCGATAGAAACCCGTAGCCGGGATGGATGGCGTCTACCTCTTTTTCCGAGGCCAGCGCGACGATGCCATCGACATCCAAATAGGCCTGCACCGGACCCTTGCCTTGGCCTATGAGATAGGCTTCGTCCGCTTTGAACCGGTGAAGGCTGAGTCGATCCTCCTGCGAATACACAGCCACTGTCCGCAGTCCTAGCTCATTGGCCGCTCGCAGGATGCGAATAGCTATCTCACCACGATTTAAGGCAAGGAGTTTCCGCATGCAAAACAGGGTGGGAAGTAAAAGAGTAGCATCCGCGCCCGCTATTGCCGCACAGAGACTTACAATAAGGTCGTGAAATTTGCCGCTTTCCTTCTTGCTGCCCTTGGCGTTGCCTTAGCCCAACAGAAACCTCCCGATCAGCCGCAAGGTCCCGGAGAGGAGCACAACGGCAATTTCGTCATTCGCTTTGAGCCGAAAGCCGTTCTGCAGACGGATGCGCCCATCCCCTTTGAAATCGACGTGACCGACGACCTGCACAAGCCTCTGATTCAAGCGACGGTGACTCTGCAGATTGAAACGCCCGAGCACGCCAATGTCAGCGTTTTTAAGGCGCCGGCGACGAGTCCTGGTGTCTACATCGCCAAGCCGAACTTCCCGCACGCCGGGCAGTGGAACGTCTACGTGGAAGTTCACCGCGGAAACCAAATGAGTGCCCGCACCATTCAATACTACGTTCCCGAATCCGCACAATAACTGAATAGCGGTCGTTCGCATCTAGCAACATTTAGCAATCCCCAACCAGAGCATTACTTTCTAATCGAAGATTCCCAGATTTCAGGCCCGCAGCGGCCAGTTCCAGGCGGAACTTATGAGCAATGCGGAACTGGAACTCGCGCATCACGGTTGATTCCGAGACTCAACCCGGTTGGGCTCACCATTCATTTCCGCCTATCGGGGGCCGCACGGGACGAAGTGCATCAAACCGGGATGGAGTATTCGGTCACGGAGCAGGTGACTACGATAACTTCTGACGCGGGTTGGAACCCGCCGCACTATGCCGCACCGATCCTCGCAGCCAAAAGGGAGCGCTGCAGCGCAATGCTTCTGCCTCCCACCGGGGCGAGTTGGGGCGTCTCCGATGTGCTCACGCAGTTCTGGGAACGGATGGAGGCAGAGGTTCAAAGCCCTCGCCGGGGCTGCGATTCTCCGGGGCGTACGCCTCGCCGGAGGGTTGCGCATTCAATTCGGCGACGACTCGGCAACGCTGGCCTGCGGAGGCTCACATGTGGCCCAAGCCTATCTAGGTGCAGGATTCAGGCCGGCAGATTACTGTAAAGTTCAAAATGGCTCCGCCCCCTTTTCGCTCACATTGCAGCCTGACGGAACGCTCGCCGGTCCGGGAAGGCTCGAAGTGAACGGGAGGGTTGTGACAGGTTCGCGACGAAATGAAATTCTGTATGCGCCGCGAACAGCGTCGTGCAGCGCCGGGATACTCTAAGCTGCGCAACAGCCAGCATGCATCTTAGCATTTCTAACCCACTCCGCCGGCTACTATACAAGCCCGTCCAGGCAATACTTGGAAGGGGTAGTCTCGGATTGTCCTTGAAATGCGTTGCCATCTTGACAAAGCGCGGTCGTTTGTCTTTGCTATTCGCGGTCTGCACGGTCCTCGCTCAGTCCGCCAACGCCCAGAGCGTCAAGATTGATTTTGATCGAAATTTCGATTTCTCAAAGATCCATCGGTATCAGTGGCGAACACATCCGATCTTCGAAAAGCATCCTGAACTGCGCGATCGTTATTCGACGGCGATACAGCTCGTCATGAATGCCACGAATCAACAAATGATGAAGAAGGGATACCAGCCTGTAAGCAGCACGCCCGACGTTTTCTTGACTTTTTTCGTGACCGCCAGCGACGTGACGAATACCTATACCGACATGGTCGGCCCGTCCGGCGTCTGGTATGGATGGTACGGCTGGTATGCGCCGCCGGTCTGGACAGTGACGCGGACCGAGCAGTACCTCGAAGGCACTCTGCTGATGGATATGGTTAACCCGAAGGACACAAAACTGATCTGGCGAGCTTCCGCCAGCGATTCGATTAAAGATTTTCGTAATCGCGACAAGAACGTGGATGCCACGGTAAAGAAAATCTTTAAAAAGTTCCCGCCGAAACAGAAGAAGCCTTGATGGTCTACTTTAGAATCCGAAGGCGACTCATTCGATTCACATTACAAGCAAGGCCTCACGGGGCGCCTCTGCCCGGACGGCTTCGGCCAAGATGCCGGAAACAAACCGGTCAATGGACTGTGCGCACGTCGATACTGCAGTGATTTCGCTTGGCTGGAGCCAATCGAGCGGTTCGGTTTGCCACCCGCCTGTTCCGAGAGTTAAAGGGATCCCGCAAACGCCATTCAGACCTAAGACTTCGCTTTTCAAGGCTACTTGTCCGTGGATTCTCCGGCGATCATTCGCCAAAGCGGCAGCGATACATTGTAGAGTTGCGTTTGCCGTCGCGTTAGGTGTGGAGTGCATGGAGTGTGCAGTAATGAACGGCTCGACAAAGATTCGCGCATCCGGCAATGCGCGGCGTGTGAGTTCATAAGCCTCCGCGACATGCTCCTCCGTTAGAAGTCGACCCACTTCTGATCGCAACGCCACCACGCGGTCCTCTAACCGCGACTCCTCAGATCTTGCGCGCAGATTTTTCAATGTGTTTACCGCTTGTTGGTCGTCCACCGTGATCTCCACGCTTCTCCAAAGTGGAACCATTGCCTCTCCGTGCTCACCCATAACGCTCGCCCGCATATCGTGCCGGCTGAGCCCCAGATCCGTCGCAATTGCCCGTGCGAATCGTAGAGAATCTTGCTGTGCACCCATGCCAATAACGCGTTTTCGACGGGCCGCAAAAGAGAGTATTTCAACGGCCAATTCGACCGGGTTGCTCACTATTATGAAAAGCGCCTCTGGAAGGCGGCTTGCGCATTGGTCCGCTATATGTTCAAAGACAATACGATTTGTTTTTCCAAGATCACGTCGACTCAACTGCCCGCCAGCCGAAATGGAAATTCCTGCTGCCACGATGACAATCTCCGCTTCTACGTCGCATACATCTGGAACGATTTCGATATGAATGCGATCGTCGTCAAATGCGTCGATGAGATCGATGCGAGTACTAAGCAGCTTGCGCTCGGTCTTCAGAACACCGTGCCCGACAAGCAGCAGTTTGTCCCCGGGTTCCAGAACGCGACTGCGAAGAATGTGAATGGCTAAAGCACTGCAACTGAGCCCGAAGCGCCGAGAATTGCGATCCGCCGTGACATAGCTAGAGAGTATCCAAAAGAAGGAGTTTTTCCGCTGGTCCTACTCTTCCAGCGTAGAAAATATCCCCGATTTCCTGCCCAGTTCTTGAGCTTTTAGTAGCCGTCGCATGATCTTGCCGCTCCGCGTCTTAGGCAGCTTGTCTGGAAACGCGATTTCGGCCGGCACTGTCATCACGTGCGGCACGTCCTGGGGCCTATCACAAATGGCTACGTCTCCAGTCGAATAAGCATTGGTATTTTGAGCCAGTCCTCCGCATAGCGATCGGGATCGCCATACACCGCGCGGAACATGTGCGGGAACGGGCGTCGTAATACCAGCAGGCCGCCCTTGTTCGGCGGCAGCTTCTTGCCTTGTGCATCTACCACCTCAGCCACTACACCCGGCAGCGGCCTGCCTGCCTTTGACGGGCGCGCCGCGAAAACTTGCAGCGTCCCCAGGGCACGGGCCGCCCGTCTCTGTCTGCCACCAGTTATCGGCAACGAATCCCCATTGCCCATTTCCACATAGCACGCGATAAGCCCACAGCATGGCCTCCGGATTGAGCGGCTCGCCCGCACACGTAAAAGACGGATACTCCGCAGATTGTAGCCCTGCGGGAGTTATCGCCGTAACGCATGAACGTGCGCACCGCTGTACGTGCAGTAAAAATCACGCAAGCGCGGTAGCGCTCGACCAGTTCCAAAGCAATTGCCGGATGCGGAAAATCAATAGCGCCCTCGCGAAATCAGCTGATTGTTTGTGCACCAGCTCGTAAAAGTCCATCTCATGTAAGTCAAGCTCCAAAGGAGGCTGAGAGCGCCGCAGCACCACAACCTTATCGATCGCCTCCAGGCCCGAGATAGCTTCCTGAACAATCGAGCGCAGACCGATCCTCTTGCCTCGCCGGTAGGATATATCAGCCGCGAGGATCACGCGCGCTTGTGCGTCCGCAAACGCCGCACAAGTCCGGCCACAAGGAGGCCTCCGCCCAGCAGACTCAGACTCCCAGGTTCGGGCACGGTATTTCCGGAGACCGAGAACGCCGCGTTGAAGGTTGTAGTGCCGCCAACGACATCCGCTCCAACTCTGAGCCAGTCCGGTGCCAGATTCTCATTTCGGATCCAGCTCTGTAGGTCCCCGGTAAAGGGCGGGACGGTCGGTTTTGGAGCAGAGAGCCAGAGGAAATTACCACTACTCAGCCCAACTTGCGGTATGAAGAAATAGTGATCTGCGGGAAGGCTGAATGGATCTGTCAGGGATACATCGACAAGGACTTCCGTTCCTGTTACGGCACCCTCTCCGCCCGTCGTCTGGCCGGGTTTGGGAAAGATTCCATTTAGGACACTGTTCGCGGCCGTGAAGCTGTTGTTTACCACGCTCGCGGTAAAGGTAAGTTCTGAAAGGGCGGAATCGCGCTCGGCGAAAGCGACATCAGATGGCGAGTTGTTTCGTGTAGGCACATTCCCCGACGGTGGGTTCGCCGAATCCTTCGGGAAGACTCGGTAAATCTCCGCCCGCACTTGACTGATGTCGCTGACAGTGCTGCCCGTGGGAAGCAAACCGTAGAAAGTAGCGTGGTTGATCGAAGTCGGGTTGCTGAGAATGAAATCGTCGGCCGATTCAATTTCCAGAATTCCAGTGCCCGGGGGCCGTGAGCCCGTGGCAATTAGGCCGTCTGGGGAGCCGGTGCTGAAACTGAAGGAATCCGCGCGGACACTTGCCACGAAACTGCCCACTATGCCGAAAAGAAGAAGAGATCTTACTGCAAAACGCACAACCGTTTCTACCTCCTCCCTGCATTTTGGGGCGAAGCCGCAGGCTGGGCAATGGACCGCGGATGAACGTTTCCTGAACCGGAATGGGCCGCGTAAGCAGCTATAAAAGCTAAATTTACCCGACTGAGTGACCCGCCTTTCAACGGTGTTTTTCCTGCTATAATGGCTGACCTACTGGAGGAGACTGGGGATGTCCACGCCCGAGTTGCGTAAGGCCTGGCGCTTTGGGCCCTTCGAAGTCGATTTGCAAAGACGGGAACTGCGGAAACACGGCATCCGCATTAAACTGCAGGAGAAGCCTTTCCAGATTCTCGCGATTCTGCTGGAGCGTCCCGGCGAGACCGTGTCGCGCGCGGAGCTGAGGCGTAAGCTCTGGCCGGAGGAGCAATTCGGCGAGTTCGATCAAAGCCTGAACACGGCCATCAAAAAGCTGCGGCAAGCCCTGAGCGATTCCGCTTCGAGTCCGCGATACATCGAAACGCAGGCGCGCTTCGGGTATCGGTTCGTCGCGCCTCTGCAGGTAATCGAACGAGATTTCGTTGTAGCGAGCCCACAAACGCCAGCCTCGACCCACTCTCTGGTTTCCAATCAATCGTTGCCAGGCTGGGTGGCACTCGCCGCAGTTCTGGTTACGGCCGTCATTTTGCAACGCGCGCACATCTCGCGCGGGAACGGACCGGGCGCGGTCCACTCGAACGGAGAAATCAGATCCATCGCCGTTCTGCCTCTAATTAATCTGACCTCTGGTGGCGACCACGACTACTTTGCAGACGGTTTAACAGACGCTCTGATCACTAAATTGTCCCGAATGGGTTCTCTGCGGGTAATATCGCGCACTTCCGCCATGCACTACAAAGAGACCCGTAAGCTTCTGCCCGAAATTGGAAGGGAGCTGAAGGTGGACGCTATTGTCGAAGGCGCTGTGCAACATTTCGGCCAGCGCGTCCACGCCAGCATCAAGCTTCTCCGAGTTGCAACCGAGCAGAATCTCTGGACAGAGGTTTACGAGAGCGATATGGAAAATATCTTCTCCCTCGAGAATGAAATCGCGTCGGCAATCGCTGCCAGGATCGGAGCACGGATCAACCCGGCGGAACACCTGCAATTCTCGCGCTCGCGCCGGCTCGATCCTCAAGCCTATGAAGCTTATCTGAAAGGCCGTTTCTTTTGGAACATGCGTTCGGCGGACGGTCTACGGAGGGCTGTTGGATACTTCAACCGGGCTTTAACGACAGATCCTGCGTACCCGTTGGCGTACGCCGGGCTCGCCGATTGTTATAACCTGCTTAGCTTCTATGGCGTCGCGAAACCATCCGATTCGTTTCCAAAGGCGAAAGCAGCGGCGACGAAGGCGCTCGCACTTGACGAGAACATCGCCGAGGCCCACGCCGCCTTGGGATATGCGCGCCTTCACTTCGATTGGGACTGGCAAGGCGCGGATGCTGAATTCCGAAAGTCACTGGAGCTGAACCCGGGCTACGCCAATGCGCACCATTGGCGCTCTCACTATCTACTCGCTGTCGGGCGGACAGATGAGGCATTTGCGGCCGCAACGCGCGCCCTCGAGCTGGATCCACTGAATCAAAGCATCAATGCACACCTCGGCCATCACTTCATTCACGTTGAACGCTATGATGAGGCGATCGCGCAACTGAAAGCTACGCTCGAAATGAGCCCAGCCTCCGCGCGCTCTCACGCCTGGTTGGGACGGGCCCTTGAAGGAAAGCGGATGTTCGGCAAAGCGAAAGCGGAGTTTCGGGAAGCCATTCGATTATCGGGCGACGACCAGCAACTCAAAGCTGAGCTGGCCCACGTATATGCGGCTGAAGGTGATTCCGATGAAGCGAGAAAACTGCTCGCGAAACTGGAGCAACACGAGTCCGCTGGCGAGTATATTTCTCCTTATGCCATCGCCTCAGTGCATGCGGCCCTCGGCGATCATGATCGAGCTTTCGATTATTTGGCGCGTGCCTATGATCTTCGCCAAGAAGAACTGATTTACATCAAAACGGATCCGAATCTTAAACCCCTGCGCTCGGATCCACGGTTTGCAGACCTTCTGCGTCGCATCCAACTGCCTCTCTGATCATTTGGAATTCTGCGACCCGCCACTTTTCTCGCTTGTCGGAGGGACGATTCCTTTCAGCCTCATGTACGTCACCATGTTCCCGTAGTGTTCGTAATCATGAGCAGTGTTGGCTGAGAGTACTGTAAGCTTCGCGAAATCGCAATTCATCATTTTCATCATCTCGCCGCCCTTCGCGTCGGCCATGCCTGCATATATTTTCGTGCAATACGCAACGGCCTCCTTCAGCGCAGCCACTAAATCTGCTTTGCTGGCCTTGTTTTTCTCGATGCCGCTAGCTGGCGCCGTTCCGCCGGCAACCGATGAACAAAAGAAGTACTGGGAATCGGCGAGGTGGCCGACCAGTTGACCGAAACTCCGAACATCCGGAGTCGGTTTGAATGAATAGTTTTCCTCAGGCATTTTCTCGGCCGCGGCGACGACAACGCTACTGAGCATTGTGTACATCTTGCTTTGGCTGGCAGAAATGGGATTAGCGGGTACCGATGCCGGTGCCTGCGCGAATACCGCGATCGGAACAGCCAAAGCTGCAATTGGAAACGACAGTCTTCTGATCACGTGGAACCTCCTGCAGGGTCAGATCACGACGAGATGCTACGTAACTGCAGTCCGAAAAGTTCCGGAACTCCTAACTCGTCGTGGGAGTCAAGCAAAGGGAGTATAATTCGCCCGTGGCGATATGCCCAGTTCGCCCTTTCGATCCGTAGTATCAGTCGAAACGGAGCGGGAAGCGTAAGCGCCCTACTTTCT
Organism: uncultured Acidobacteriaceae bacterium; assembly: GCA_963787585.1. Lineage (GTDB taxonomy): Bacteria > Acidobacteriota > Terriglobia > Bryobacterales > Bryobacteraceae > Bog-105. The sequence goes on along the minus strand of CAWBDR010000024.1, from coordinate 131,292 downwards.
ATGGGACGCACCCCCTGCTCGTTCAAGCCTTTCGGCACTGACAGTGTTTTCTCACAGCAAACTTGAAAAACCAAAAGGAGGCATTTTATGGCAACCACGATGACGGCGACAGCCCCAATGAAAGCGGCGCAGATTCCGAAGGCGGGCGCAGATTTCCAGGTTGTCGACCGCGAGATTCCTAAAGCGCCTGCAGGACACGTGCGCATCAAGGTTCAGGCCTGCGGAATCTGCCACAGTGACGTGTTCACGAAAGAAGGCGCATGGCCCGGCATTCAGTATCCCCGCGTTCCCGGACACGAAGTCGCCGGCATAGTCGATGAAGTTGGCCCCGGTATTTCCGAATGGAAAACGGGACAGCGTGTCGGTGTCGGTTGGCACGGCGGCCAGGACAACACGTGTCTCTCGTGCCGCCGCGGAGATTTTCGCAATTGCCGGAACCTGAAAATTCCCGGCATCAGCTACGACGGCGGATACCAGCAATACATGGTGGCTCCCGTGGAGGCACTGGTGGCGATACCCGAAACTCTAAGTGATGCCGAAGCAGCACCGCTGCTCTGCGCCGGAATCACCACCTTTAACGCGCTGCGGCACAGCGGTGCGCTCCCCGGCGACCTTGTAGCCGTCCAGGGCGTCGGCGGCCTGGGTCACCTAGGAATTCAATTCGCGAACAAATTTGGTTATAAGGTCGCGGCTATCGGGCGTGGGTCCGAAAATGAGGCGCTCGCAAAAAAACTCGGAGCGAGCGTGTACATTGATAGCAAATCGACGAATGCACCAGAGGAATTGCAAAAGCTTGGGGGCGCGCAGGTAATTTTGGGAACAGCCCCGAGTTCGAAAGCCATGTCCGAACTGATCGACGGCCTGGGGCCGAACGGCAGGCTCATGGTCGTGGGTGTGACAACTGATCCGATCGAGGTCACCCCCGTACAGCTTGTCAGTGCATGTCGGACGATTCAGGGCTGGGCCTCTGGAACCCCGGCCGATTCAGAGGACACACTGCATTTCGCGGAATTAACTGGCGTGCGTCCCATGATTGAAACGTATCCGCTCGAAAGAGCAGCCGAGGGGTACGAGCGGATGATGAGTGGCAAGGCACAATTCCGCGTCGTTCTGACGATGTGAATGGATCGAATTTGAGTGCGCAAGTGCCAACCGGCGGCTCTCTGCGGGGCACGCCGGCTGAGGCGTCGTGAGAACGTCAGCGTTTAACCGTTGAGACTAACGCGCCGACGCAAAACGTACGCCCAAAGTGCCCGGCGGGCAGGATTAGAGCCGTGTGGACCGGTGGTAGTATGAGTCCAGCGCTCGGGGCGCATCCAGTCCGCGGAAAGGGCGGTGCCCACCCACCCAGATAATTTCGAAGGTACGAACCTTCTTTCAGCCTGTTAATGCGGATTCCAGGCACAGTGAAAGGAGATTCGTATGGAAGCTAGACCGCTCCCGTCCCGCCCCAACCTGGAGCAGTTCAAGAAACAGGCGAAAGACCTTCTGAAAGCCTGCGCCTCAGCCGACCCGAATGAAGTTCATGTGTGGGCCGAACGATGGGTCGAGACATCCGCAGACCAATGGGTGGAAACAGAAGCGCGCCTGCGAGGCGTTGTCGTTACTCGAGAGTTGCGTGAGTCAATAAAACGCGAACTGGTTGACCGCATCGAAAAAAACATTCGGGCGAGTAAGCTTTCAAAATCCCTCCCGAGGCTCGCTGACGCACAATTCTTTGTTGCCCGAGAACACGGATTTGAGAACTGGCCGAAGTTTGTCAAGCAGATTCAGACCCTTCAACGCGAGGATTCCGCCGAAGCGAACTTTGAAGCAGCAGCCGACGCGATCACTTCGGGCGATATTCGAACATTGAGGCGATTGCTTCACGATTATCCGGAGCTAGTCCGTATGCGTTCGCAGCGGACACACCAGGCGCCGTTGGTGCACTATGTTGCCGCTAACGGAGTCGAGGATTTCCGGCAGAAGACGCCGAACAACATCGTCGAAATCGCAAAACTGTTGCTGGATGCCGGCGCTGAAGTAAATGCCGAATCCAATGCCTATGGGGGCGGCTCTACCGCACTCGGCCTGGTCGCCACCAGCGTTCACCCTGAGCGTGCCGGAGTGCAAGAACCGCTGATGCAAGTCCTACTCGACCACGGTGCGGTGATCGACAGGCCTGGTGGGGCTGGCAATCGGCTCACCGCTGTTGAGGGCTGTCTGGCGAACGGCCGTGGCAAAGCGGCCCGGTTTCTTGCCTCCCGCGGTGCCCGGCTCAATCTCGCAACGGCCGCCGGAATTGGAAGCCTCGATATTGTTAAAACGTTTTTCCACGGCGACGGAAGCCTTGAGCCAACCGCAACGAAAGAGCAGGTACAGCGCGGGTTTCTTTGGGCCTGTATGTATGGCCGACGCGACATTGTGGAGTTTCTCTTGGACCATGGTGCGGATTTGCGTGATCAAGCTGGCACAGGTGCAACCGGCTTGCACTGGGCCGCAGGCGGCGGGCACCTCGGCACTGTCCAGTTACTTGTCGAACGCGGCGCTCCCCTGGAAGAACTTAACCGTTGGGGCGGAACGGTTTTGGAACACGCTGGGTGGGCTTTTGCGAATGGGGATCCTGGCACCGACTATTACCGGATTTTCGAGGCGTTGCTGAGGGCTGGTGCAAAAGTTCGGGATGGTTGGCTGGCGTGGGTCGAGCGCCAGAACGGGCGCCCACCTGGCGTCAAAACTCGCATCGCGGAGGTACTACGCCGGTACGGAGCTGTGACGTAAAGTTACGCCTGAATAGTCTTCTGTCGGTCGGCCAACTACCTGACTGGACAGTTACTGGAACATGTAGAGCGGCGTACCCGCGCTCGGTGCCACTACTTCCTCTACGCCGCCGGCCGGAACCGGTTGACCTTCGAGATCTCCGATTTGCCGGCAATAAATCCCGTTCTCACCCAAGTAGATTTCCAACTCGCCCGGGCGGGGAAGCGAGCCCTGAATCAGCGCCTCGGAAAGCGGATCTTCGACGTATTTCTGCAGCGCGCGCCGTAAAGGCCGGGCGCCGTAGCTTCGGTCCCCGCAGGTCTTGTCGAGAATATATTTCGCGGCTTCCGGCTTCAGCCGGATCTTGATCTGCTTCGACACTAGATTCGTGTTGACCTGATCCACCAGCAGCCCAATGATCTTGATCAGGTCCTCATCCACCAACGAGGTGAACAGAATCACTTCATCCAGGCGATTGAGGAATTCGGGATTGAATGCCCGCTTCACCTCGCCCATAACCTGATCTTCGACCTTCTGCGGAATGCCTGTCGTCTCCGGCGCGGAGAACCCGATCTGGCCTCTCTTATCCAGGAATCGCGCTCCCAGGTTGGAAGTCATTATGATGATCGTGTTCTTGAAATCGACCGTATTGCCGAGGCCGTCCGTCAACTGGCCATCCTCAAACACCTGAAGCAGGATGTTGTAGATGTCCGGATGGGCTTTCTCGATTTCATCCAGCAGAATGATCGAGTACGGCGCGCGCTTAACGCGCTCAGTCAACTGGCCGCCTTCCTCGTAGCCCACATAACCCGGAGGTGAACCGATCAACTTCGAGATCGAGTGCTTCTCCATGAACTCTGACATGTCGAAGCGGATAAGCGATTTTTCGCTGCCAAACAGGAATTCGGCCAGCGCTCTGGCGACTTCCGTTTTGCCGACGCCCGTCGGACCGAGGAACAGGAAGGAACCCGACGGCCGCTTGGGAGATTTCAGGCCGGCGCGCGAACGGCGGATCGCTCTCGACAGCGCCGAAATCGCTTTCTCCTGGCTGATAACGCGCTTGTGCAGCTCTTCCTCGATGCGCAGAAGTTTGTTGATCTCCTCTTCCTTGATCGAGGTCATTGGCACACCCGTCCAGCGCGCCACCACTTCTTCGATATCGTCCTTCGAAACCACTCCGGTCGAGGTATCGTCCAGGTTGTACTTCTCGCGAAGCTGGCGAAGGTTTTCGCGCTCCTTGCGCTCTTCGTCCGAATAGAAACGCGCCTTTTCGAATTCATGATTCGCGATCGCGTTTTCCATGCGGTGCACGATGAACTTGATCCGTTTCTGGATGTCGGCTACTTCGCCCGGTAGTGTCGTCTGGCGAAGCTTGACGCGAGCCCCCGCTTCATCGATCAGGTCAATCGCCTTATCGGGCAGGAAGCGATCCGGAATGAAGCGCGTCGAGGTGTAAACCGCTGACTCAATCGCCTCATCCGTATAGGCCACAGCGTGGAACTTCTCATACCGCTCCTTGATACCGAACAGAATGCGAATCGCATCTGCCTCGGTCGGCGGAGGAACTTTTACCGCCTGGAATCGCCGCTCCAGGGAGCGGTCCTTTTCAATCGATTTCCGATATTCAGACGGAGTAGTCGCCCCGATGCACTGAATCTCGCCGCGTGATAACGCCGGCTTCAGGATGTTCGCCGCGTCCAGCGATCCTTCCGCCGATCCCGCGCCCACCAGCGTATGCAGCTCGTCGATGAAGATGATGGCGTTCTGGTTTTCCATCAACTCCTTCATGATGGTTTTCAGGCGTTCTTCGAACTGGCCGCGATATTTGGTCCCGGCCACGATCAGCGACAGATCCAAGGCGAGGATACGCTTGTCCGACAGAAACGACGGCACATCACCATCCGCAATCCGCTGCGCCAGGCCCTCAACGATCGCCGTCTTACCGACTCCCGGTTCGCCGATCAGAACCGGATTGTTCTTCGTGCGGCGGCACAGGATCTGCACCACCCGATCCACTTCCGAATCTCTTCCGATCAGCGGATCGAGCATGCCATCGACGGCCGCCTGCGTCAGATCTCGGCTGAACTCGGCCAATAACGAACTCTCTTTGGGTCTGCTGGACGATGTCTTTTCCGATGCGGAACGGGCTATCTCCTCTCGTACTGCCGATAGCCTGAGCCCGCGTTCGTGCAGGATCTCTGCTGCAAAACTCTTTTCTTCCCGGAGCAAGCCCAGCAGCAAATGCTCCGTCCCAATGTGCTTATGGCTCAGGCGCTCCGCCTCTTCTGCGCCGTAGGCCAGCACGCGCTTGCATTCGTGGCTCAACGGCAGATCCACTGACGTCGAAACCTTTTCCCGAACGGTCGTGTGTGCTTCGATCTGCTTGCGGATCGATTCGATCGCGGCATGCGACCGCAGGAATCGATTGGCAAGCGCTTTGTCCTCCCGCAAGAGACCTAATAAAAGGTGTTCGGTCTCGATGTAAGGACTGCCGAACTGGCTCGCCTCGTATCGCGCGAAAAAGATCACCCGGCGCGCTTTTTCGGTGTATCGTTCAAACATAAGTGCCACCGCCAAGACGGGTTGCGTCTTGTACAACTAAGCCGGCTTCCTGCAATTCCATTGCCGTTAGTGCATGCAGGCTGCCCTTCTTTAACTCTAAGACTCGATCGCAACGTGTCGCGAACGCAAGATTGTGCGTAACAAAAATCGACGTGAGGCCGTGCGCTACATGCAATTCACTCAGCAGCTCGAAAATCGTCTCCCCCGTGCGGTAATCCAGATTACCCGTCGGTTCATCCGCCAGGAGTACTCTCGGGCCGGCAACCAGCGCCCGCGCTAAGGCAATCCTCTGCTGCTCGCCTCCCGATAATTCTCCTGCCTGGTGGGAGGCCCGTGCGCGCAAGCCAACCTCATCCAAGCTTTTTCGAGCCCTTTTGGCCGCTTCGTCCGGAGTGACGCCTCTGATAAGCAACGGCATCATGATGTTCTCCAGGGCACTGAACTCGGGCAGGAGGGATGATTTCTGCCAAACAAACCCAAGCTCGCGGTTACGAAAATCGGCTAGCGCCTCCTCGCTCAATGCGGCGATATCCTGATCCCCATAAAAAACCTGACCGCTCGAAGGCCGGTCCAACCCACCAAGCAAATGGAGCACGGTGGATTTCCCGGCTCCCGATTCCCCAATAATGGCCAGGCGCTCGCCCCGAGACACCCGTAGCTCGAGATCTCTGAAGATCGTTATCTCCGTGGTGCCCGAGCGATAGACCTTACCGAGACCCTCCGCCCAGATCGCACTCTCTGTGCTCAATCTCCCGCCTTTGCTTCTAGATTAAACCAGCCGAAGCCACTGCGGCTAATCCCTTGATAACTGGCCTATCCACCTTACTTAGACGTGGAGGATGGCTGCCGCGATTCTCTGGATCATCCAAGTCGGCTTAAGAGAGCGCATGAACTGGCGTTCATTCCCAGCTAACCCTTCTCGCCTGCATGGTCCATCGACTTTATCCGAAACGGGAGAATTGCAGAATGGCGGCATGGAATGGACCGGAGCGATTAAATCAGGATCTTCGCTACGCTCTGCGTGGTTTGCGCGCACACCCGGCTTTACGGCTGTAGTAGTCCTGACCCTGGCGCTCGGCATCGGCGCGACCTCCGCGTATTCGGACTGCTGAAACAGGGCGTATCCATCGAACGTGCGCAGCAGCAAATCGAGTTGCTCTACCGAAATGCATCGTAAAGATACAGGCGGCATTTCAGCGTATTCCGGTTGTCTATCCGCTGGCCGAAGAATTTGCGTACCTAACCGGGCCGAATCTGCGGCTGAGCGTGATCGTTCTGTTTGCCACTGTCAGTTTCGTTCTTCTAATCGCCTGGGTGAACATCGCTAACCTGCCGCTGGGGCGATCACTCACGAGCCAGAAGGAGGTGGCGGTTCGCGCGACCTTGGGTTCAGGGCAGGGAAGATCGGTCCGGCAGCTCTTGACCGAGGGATTGCTGCTTTCTTTTGCTGGCGCCGCGCTGGGCGCGTTGCTCGCCTCCGGTGCAGTCCATTTCTTCCGCATTTTGAATCCCATCGAAATGCCGCCGGGAAACCCGGTCAGGTAAGTCTGCAGGTCCTCATCTTTACGGGCGCGCTGGCGATGCCTTTAAAAGATGTCACTGTGGCAATCGAACTGGTTGCCAGAGCGCTCAAAAGTTCCAGATCCGTTACTAAACGATCTCCCGTCGGTCATTCTAGCGGAGCGGCTTGTCGTTTTAATGATTAAACGCAGTTTGAAGAGAGCACACCGGCCGATTCTCGCACTGGATAAGTAGTGCGTCGCGAGCCGCTGCTCATTCCCGTTTCCTTCTTAGCCTTAGGTATCCTCGCCGCACATTTCTACTATTTCAGTCTCCGGGAACTGGTTTTTCCCGGTGTACTAGCACTCGGGATCGTTGTAGCTTCTCTCCTGTTTACTGGCGCGCGCCGTCTTCGGCTGGCATCATTCTGTACCGTTCTGGCCGTTATCGGCATAGCAACACAGGTGATCCACCGGCAGGGGCGACGGCCGGTGATGAATGCGCAGGATGGCGAAGTCGTGCTCTTGAGCGGTTGCGTCATTAGTCCCACCGTCTTCTCGCCCGATCGCGCGCAGTTCACGCTCGAACTGGCGCCGCGCGCTGCTATTCGGATGTCGATCAATTTGAAGGGGAACGAGAACGTCCGCATACCCTACGGCGAGCGGATCGAAGTGGCCGCTAAAGTGCGGTCCCCGCGCAATTTTCAGAATCCCGATGGCTTCGATTACGCGGGTTATCTCGCTGCCCAGCACGTTTACTGGACGGGGTCGGTGGGGAGTCCGAACGAGGTGCGTGAACTGCCATCTCGGTGCGGGTCGCACGCCGTGGGCTGGATGTTCGCGGTGCGCACCTGGGCGCTCGGACGCCTGTCGAGTCTCTATCCCGACGACCCGCATACGGCTGGACTACTGCAAGCCACATTGTTGGGAGAAACCAGCGGAGTGGAACGCCGCTGGACGAGCGATTTTCGAATCACAGGAACGTACCATGCGCTGGTCATCTCCGGGCAGCATGTTTCGGTTCTGGCATTCAGTCTGCTACTGCTTCTGAGATTGTTCCGTTTCCGGCGCATTCCGGCTTTGGCGATCGCTACCGCGGCGACCTGGCTTTACGCGATTCTCTCGGGGTTCAGCTCGCCGGTTGTGCGCGCGGCGGGCGGATTCACGGTGTTTCTCTTAGCCGCATACTTTTTCCGGAAGACACGCATTCTGAATGTGCTGGCAGTTGTCGGGCTGGTGTATCTGCTTTTCGATCCGGACGAACTCTTCGACCCCAGTTTTCAATTGTCGTTTCTGTCAGCCGCGGCGATCGCCGCCTTCGCCATCCCAGTAATGGACCGCATTACGGAACCCCTTCGCGCAGCGGTGCGGCGATTCGATCAGGATCGCTACGACCCCCAGGTCGAGATGGCGGCCGCCCGATGGCGCGTCGAATTCCGGCTGCTGGCGGAGACGCTTCGCCTCTGGTCACGTTTAACGCAGCCCCGCGCCCAGTTCCTGGTTTCGAAGGCAGTTCTGTTGACGGCCTTCGTGCTGGATACGGTGATCGTATCGGCCTGCGTTCAATTTGGGCTGGCGCTGCCGATGATCAGTTACTTCCACCGCCTTTCGATTACCGGTTTGTCGGCCAACATCATTGTGATCCCGCTGCTGTCGCTGGTGATCCCGTTGGGATTCGCCTCAATCCTCACGGGCTGGCACGCGCTCGCCTGGATGACCGCACTCTGCCTGAAGTGGTCGGAAGCGGTGGCGGGATGGCACGCGGGAATTGAGCCGTCCTGGCGACTGGCAGTTCTTCCGCTATGGCTTTCGGTATCGTTTGCAGCTTCGCTGGTTTTGCTAACGCTGGCCATCCGCATCAGGCGTGCGCTCGTTGGTCCGGCGCTGGCCTGCTCGCTAGTACTGTTCGGAATTCTGTGTTTGCAGCCGTGGAAGCCGGACCTGGTTGCTCACGATCTGGAAGTGACCGCGATTGATGTGGGGCAGGGCGACAGCCTGCTGGTGGTGTTCCCTGATCGCGAAACCATGCTCGTCGACGCCGGCGGTTTCCCCGGTATGGAGCGCATGCGCCGCAAGCCACAGATTGACATCGGCGAAGACGTCGTCTCGCCGTACCTGTGGAGCAGACGGATTCGGCATCTCGATTACGCCGTTCTGACGCACGGGCACTCCGATCACATGGCCGGCCTGAGTGCTATCCTCGATAACTTTCATCCGCGCGCGCTCTGGATCGGGGCGGAGCCGAAGACGCCGGAATGGGACGCTGTCGAAACGCATGCGAAGGCCGATCGGGTCAAAATCGTTGAGCTTCAGCGAACGGCGATTCCGCTCAGTTTAGGCTGCACAGAGATTCGCGTGCTCGCGCCATCCAGCGATTACCTGGCGGGCGAAACTGCCCAAAACAATGATTCGCTCGTGCTTGAAATTACCTACAAGAACAAACGAGTGTTGCTGACGGGCGACGCCGAACGGCTATCGGAAGACGATATGGTGAACAACGCAAAGCTCCAGCCCGTTACGTTGCTGAAAGTAGGTCACCACGGAAGCCGGACCTCGTCGACGGAGGAGTTCTTGAATCAGGTTCGTCCGCAGTTCGCGATGATTTCGGACGGCTATCAAAACCAGTTCCATCACCCGCATCCGAATGTGCTCGAGCGCCTTAGTGAACATCACGTTGCCGTGTTCCGAACGGATCAGCGCGGACTAATTACCTTTCGAACCGACGGCGAACGCGTTGAGCTTCAGACGTTCAGGTGAAATTGCCGGCTTAGCGTTACAGCTTAGAATGAGTACGGAGGAAAAACATGGAGCGCCATCGCAATTCCACAGTTTTTGCATGGTTCGTGTGTGGTGCGCTTTTCGGAGCCGCAGCCGCGCTGCTGACAGCGCCGGAGTCTGGAGCACGGCTCCGGAGGCGAATCGCCGATCAGGCTGAGGAGGGCAAGAAATCGCTGCTTGGATCGAGTCAGGAGTTGTTCGACAAGGGCCGTGAACTGTACGAGCGCGGACGTGAGATCGCCGAATCTGCCGCCGAGATGTTCGAGCGCGGCCGCCAGATCGCCGAGCGGACAATCGACGAACGCATCTAAGCGTTTCATGCCGGCATCCAAGAGAGGTCTGCATTTATGTCTGCTGTCGCTTCCCCGCCCTTGCACTTAACTGAGTTCGCCAACGAACCGTATACAGATTTCACCAAACCCGAGAAAGCGGACGCGATGCGCGCCGCGCTTGCCAAGGTTCGCTCGGAATTCGGGAGAGAATATGATCTTCTGATCGCGGGCGATCGCCGCAAATCGAAAGCGAAATTCGAATCGCTCAATCCCTCGAAGCCGTCGGAGATCGTCGGCATCCATCAAAAGGGCTCGGAACAGGATGCCAAAGACGCAATCGAAGCAGCCTGGGCTTATTTCCTGACCTGGGCTGAAACGCCAGTCACGCAGCGCGCTGAATATCTGGTGCGCATCGCCGAGGTCATCCGGCGCCGCAAATACGAATTCGACGCGTGGCTGGTCTATGAAGCCGGCAAGACTTGGGCGGAAGCAGAAGCGGACGTTTCCGAAGCGATCGACTTTTGCGAGTACTATGCGCGGCAGGCGCTGAAACTCGCGAAGCCGGATCCTCTTTTTCAGCTCCCAGGCGAACGAGACGAGCTCACCTATCTACCTCTGGGCGTCGGCGTCATTATTCCGCCATGGAATTTTCCGCTAGCGATCCTGGTGGGCATGGCGACGGCCGCGCTGGTAACCGGCAACACAGTCGTGATCAAGCCTTCAAGCGAGACGCCGACGATTGCGGCCAAATTTGCTGAGGCGATGCTCGAAGCTGGCGTGCCGGGGCAGAGTTTCTCGCTTCTGGTTGGCAGCGGCGCAGCGATCGGCGATGTTCTGGTCTCGCATCCGAAGACGCGATTTGTCTCCTTCACAGGCTCGCGCGATGTCGGTTTGCATATCAACGAACTCGCGGCTAAGACCCCGAAGGGCCAGCGCTGGATCAAGCGAGTGGTGGCCGAGATGGGCGGTAAAGACGCCATTGTAGTGGATCGCGAATGCGATCTCGATCAGGCGGTTCTGGGCGTGGTCTATTCCGCCTTCGGCTACCAGGGACAGAAATGCTCGGCCTGCTCGCGCGCCATCGTGGATCAAGCGGTTTACGACGCGTTTCTCGACAAGCTCAAGAGCAAAGTCGAGACATTAACCATGGGGCCATCCGATGAGGTCCAGAACTACATGGGCCCGGTGATCAGCAAACGCGCCATGGATTCAATACTCAAGTACATCGAAGTCGGTAAGGGTGAAGGGCGGGTGATCACCGGGGGAGAGCACTCGGGCGGCGATGGGTATTTCGTGAAGCCGACCGTGATCGCCGATGTCGATTCGAAAAACCGCATTTTCCAAGAAGAAATCTTTGGTCCCGTGCTCGCGGTGACCAAGGCCAGGGATTTCGATCACGCGCTGGAACTCGCCAACGATTCCGAATACGGTCTTACGGGCGCCGTCTTCACGACAAATAACGCGAAGGCTGAGAAGGCCAAACGCCAGTTCTTCGTCGGCAATTTATACATTAACCGGAAATGTACCGGCGCCATGGTTGGCGCGCACCCGTTCGGCGGATTCAATATGTCCGGCACCGATTCAAAGGCCGGCGGCCCTGATTATCTCCTGCAGTTCGTGCAAGGCAAGTCCATAGCTGAAAAAATTAGCTGACGCGCCAAACAGATTTAGCGCGCCGTACGTCTAAGTTGCTGCACCTGACGGGGGGTGAATGATGGTCCGCGATTTTCGGTACGCGTGGCGAACCTTGCGGCGCAGCCCGGTCTTTCTGAGCATGGCTGTGGCGACCTTCGGGTTGGGAATGGGCGCCACGGCGGCGGTGTTTTCGCTCTTCTATCAGGTCCTGCTGCGTGATCTTCCGGTACCGCACCCGGAGCAGCTTGTCGTGCTGCATCACGACACGACGCTCTCGGGCCGCACGGACAACGATAATTTCGAGTCTGCGTTCTCGTATCCCTTGTATCTGCACCTGCGTGACGCGGCTTCGCCGGTTGCGCAAGGGTTGGTTGCGCGGGCAGGAGGCCAAGTGGATCTGTTGCGCAACGGGCACACGGATCGCGTCCAGGCCGAGATCGTCTCGGGCAATTTCTTTCCAGTGCTCGGCGTACACGCGTTTGCAGGGCGGCTGTTCACGCCGCAGGACGATTCGGTGCGCTGGGGCAATGATGTCGCGGCACTCGGCTATGCGTTCTGGGCCAAGGAGTTCGGCAGCGCAAACGTCATTGGCCAAAAGATCCTGATCAACGGTCATCCGTTCCTTGTCATTGGAATTGCGCCGCCGGAGTTCCGCAGCGTGCTTTCCGGACAAACTCCGGATTTGTATCTGCCGGTCTCGATGACTGCCGTGGCCAATCTGGATTTCAAGGGGTTTGACGATGCGAGCTGGCACTGGCTCACTCTGATTGCGCGCCTGCGGCCCGGCGTTTCTCGGCCTCGCGCACAAGCGGCGCTGAGCGGCGCGTTCACGGCTATTTTGCGCGACGAATTGGCCGTATTAGCGAGGAGTGAACATGCGCGGCAGCGAGTGCTGGCGATTCGCCTGGAACTGCATCCGGCCGCGGACGGGCTCAATAGCCTGGAGCGCTCCTGGAAGAAGCCGCTGCTCGTTCTGATTGCCGCGGCGGCGGGACTGCTGCTGATCGCCTGTTCGAATCTAGCTGGTTTACTGCTGGTTCGCGCCAGCACACGCCAACGCGAGATCGCGATTCGCCGCTCGGTTGGCGCGACGCGGCGGCAGATTATTTCGCAACTGCTTTCGGAGAGCATTCTGCTAGCGCTGCTGGGAAGCGTGGTGGGCATCTTCCTGTCTCTTGCGCTCACCCGCGGCATCCTGGTCATGCTGCCGCCCGACGTTACCGGAGGTTGGATCACGGGCGGCTTCAACTGGCCGGTGATCGGCTTCACTTTGCTGGTCTCGGTAATTGCCGGTCTGGCATTCGGCATTCTTCCCGCCTGGCAGGTGAGCGCGGAAAATGCGGCTTCGACGCTCAAGGATCAAGGGCGCCAAGGCGCCTCCGGGGCCACACAGACACACTGGCGGAGAGCGCTGATCGTTCTCGAAATCGCGCTGTGCGTCGTGCTACTGGCAGGCGCCGGTTTGTTCACGAAGAGCTTCGGCAAACTGCTCCATCACAACCCGGGATTCCACACGGAGAACCTGGAGACGTTCACGATCGATCCGGGACGCTACACAACCGCACAGGCACTGAATCTATACAGCCAAGTCGAGCAGCGCTTGTCGGCTCTTCCGGGGACGGCGGCGGTTTCGTTCTGCCAAACCGGACCCTACTCGAACAACAACTCGTCCACAAACGTGACCGTGGAAGGCTATCACGCCAGCGAAGACGAAAGCACGGATGCCGACACGAATCGTGCTGCCCCCGGCTTCTTCCATACGCTAGGCATTCCATTGGTTGCGGGCCGCGAATTTACGGCGGCCGATGCCGTGAACGCGCAGAAGACAGCGGTGGTGAACGAAGCATTTGTCAAACGCTTCATCCGCGGACGGGATGCGGTAGGAACCGAGATGGAGGTCGGCGCGGGCAAGAAGCTCGATATTCAGATCGTGGGGGTTGTACCCAACGCGCAACTGGGCAGCCTACGGGAGACCCCGAAGCCGTTTTACTATTTGCCGTTTTTGCAACCAGGCGATCTCAGCGCCCCTGCTCCCCAAGCAGTATTCCTGGTGCGCACGCGGCGCGACGATAATGCCCTACCCGGCGCGATTCACCAGATCATGAACTCGCTCGATCGCTCGCTGGCGATCACGAACATCGACAAGCTTCAACTGGTGATTCAGAATTCGGTCTATCGCGATCGCGCCGTCGCCGTGCTCACGAGCACATCCGGGCTGCTGGCATTACTGCTGGCGAGCTTGGGATTGTATGGCGTGGTCGCCTACAGCGTCAGCCGCCGCACCGCGGAGATCGGTATTCGGATGGCGCTTGGCGCGCGGCGCGAGTCTATTTTCGCTCTGATTCTGCGCGAAGTGGTCTGGATGATCGCGGCAGGAGCCACGATCGGCGTGGTTGCGGGGCTGGGGCTCACGCGCGCTCTGGCTTCGCAGCTTTTCGGAGTGCAACCTGCCGACGCCGCCGTGTTCACAAGCGCAGTTGCGGTGCTCTTCGCGGTCGCTCTTCTGGCCGGAGCGATTCCCACTTTGCGCGCCGCGCGCATCGACCCGATGAATGCGTTGCGGTACGACTAGCCAAATGACGTAACGCCCGAAGCCGAGGTCCCGAACACCGTCAGCACGCTATACTCATTACTGCCCCGATGAGAAGGGGACCAACTAGTCACAACTCCGGGGTCGAACACGATCGACGCGACGAACGGGAACCGTAAGGTTCCCGTTTCGCTTGTAAGAGAAACTGACAATGTGAAACTCGCGGAACGGATGCAGCGGATTGGGGTCGAGTCCGCCTTCGATGTACTGGTTAAAGCACGGGAACTGGAAGGCGCCGGCCAGAACGTCATTCATCTCGAGATCGGCGAGCCTGATTTCGCCACCCCGCAACACATTGTGGAGGCCGCCAAACGCGCTCTCGACGAGGGCTGGACCCATTACGGCCCGGCACAGGGGCTATCAGAACTGAGGGACGCGGTGGCGGCGTATATCTCACGGACGCGCGACATCGAGGTGGGGCCCGAACACGTTTGCATTGTGCCCGGCGGGAAACCGATCATCTTTTTTCCGATGCTCGCGCTGCTCGAACCGGGCGATGAAGTGTTGTATCCCGATCCCGGGTTTCCGATTTATCGTTCGATGATCCAGTTTCTCGGCGCGAAGCCGATCCCTATTCCGCTCATCGAGGAGGGCGGATTCGCAGTCGATCTTGATCTGCTGCGCGATCGCTTGACGAATCGCACCAAGATGCTGATTCTGAACTCGCCACAGAATCCGACCGGCGGCATTGTGCCGGAGGATCAGATCGCTCAGATCGCCAAACTGGTTCAGGATCGCGATGTGATTGTCCTCTCAGACGAGATCTATTCCCGTATTTACTACGGTCCCGAACCTCCTTCTTCGATCGCCAGCATCCCGGGCATGCTCGAGAAGACGGTTATTCTCGACGGCTTTTCGAAGACGTATGCAATGACGGGATGGCGCCTGGGTTATGGCGTGATGCCGGAATGGCTCGTAGACGCGGTGAACAAGCTGATGATCAACTCGAATTCCTGCGCGGCGAGTTTCACCCAGCGCGCGGCCATTCAAGCTCTGAACGGACCGCAGACAGAAGTGGATCGAATGGTCGCCGAGTTTCGGAGGCGCCGAGATGCGTTCTGTGCCGCGTTGAACGAGATTCCCGGTTTCCGCTGCGGGCTGCCTGGCGGGGCGTTCTATGCCTTCGCCAACGTGCGCGAGACCGGCGTTCCCTCGAAAAATTTGGCTGATCTCCTCCTGAAGGAGGCGGGCGTCGCCTCCCTCGACGGTGGTTCGTTCGGCGAGTACGGCAATGGATACCTACGGTTCAGTTACGCAAATTCACTCGAGAACCTGCTGGAAGCGGCGCGGCGCATGCACAGTCTAGCGAGTTCCTTCTAGAGCAAAGCCCCGCCAAGCCTGCCCGCAAATCTGTCAGCATCGGCGTTCGCAACCGTACACGCTCAAAGAAGTCATCAGAGTAGAGCGCGAGCAGCGCCTGAATCTATGCCGGAACAAGAGATGGACGGGATCGAAGTAGGATTCGATCGGGAATTTGTCGACAAATGGCTGAAACGCGAAAAGTACGCCTGGGCATTGGTGATTGCGCTCTTGGCGATAACATTCAGCGGCCTGCTGGGGCGGGGGCCGCTAGAAAAAAAACTGTTTCGGCAGGACCCGGTCAATTGACGGCCACCTTTGATCGCATTCCGCACTACAAAACGCCAGCGGTTATCGAGCTACAACTCCCGCAGAGCGCGTTTGCAAAAGGAAATGCGCGGGTCCGCCTAGAGGGCGCGGTGACGCGTCAGGCAGCATTCGAACGGATCATGCCTCAACCGATCTCAGCCGACTCCCTGCCGGACGGGATTGTGGCCGAAATCCAGGCCAGTGCGGCATCGCCCGGCGGCCGCGTGCTCATTTTCCAGCAGCCGTCCGCGATCGGGCCGCTCAGAACTAGAGTCACGCTCCAGGGCGGGCCGTCGCTCGAATTCACGCAGTTTGTCCTTCCCTAGGAGTCAACGATGGGAACAATTATTCGGGGCACAGTTGCCTTACTGGGTGTTGTTGTTTGTGCTTCGGCTGCTCGGCCGTCGAGCGGTCAGCCAATTAAGTCCGTTTGAGTTCATCGTCATGTTTCTGCTCGGCGGGATGAGCATTCAAAGTATTGTTAGCGATGATCGGTCCATTTTTACGGCCATCATCGGCATACTCACCATCGCGGTGAACCACATTCTGGTCTCGGTGATCAAGCAGCGATTCGTAGGATTCCGCAAGCTGGTAGACGGAACGCCCATTGTGGTGGCTAAGAACGGCACGATCGACCGGAGATTTCTGCATGGGCTGCGAATGCTGGAAGAGGATCTACAAGCGGTAGCAAGGCAACAAGGGATGAAGAGTCTCGACAAGATCAAGCTTGCTGTGGTGGAGCGCGACGGCAACGTGGCATTGTTTAAGCGGGAGTGAGTGCGCCCGCTACCATGTGGCGCCCACGTTCGAAATATGGAAACAGGTCTTCGGAATCGGGTCGCTATTATCGCGGGAGCCAGCCAAGGCTTAGGGCGCGCGACGGCACTGGCCTTAGCAGCCGAAGGAAGTCACCTTGCACTATGTTCGCGAGACTTAGGAGCACTCGAAAAGCTCGCTGACGAAATTCACAGCCGCTTCGGGGTTGAGATGCAGGTGGGGCCGGTCGACGTTCGGGACCGTGTGGCAGTTGAGCGATTTGTGACTGAGGTCCAACGCCGGTTTGATCGCCTGGACATTTGCGTCGCAAACGCCGGAGGCCCTCCGGCGAAGCAATTCCTGGAAACCACGGATGAACAGTGGGACGACGCTTTTCGCCTGAATCTGCGCAGTGCCGCGGCCCTGGCACGCGCCGTCATTCCGCACATGCAGCGCAGGCGATGGGGCCGGATTATTACAATTACCTCGATTACCGTTCGCCAGCCGCAGCCGCAGTTGGTGCTTTCGAATGCCATACGCGCCGGAGTCATGGGCCTAGTTCGGACTCTGGCCACGGATTTCGGGAAGGACGGCATATTGGTAAACAACGTGGCGCCCGGCTACACGGCAACGGACCGGCTGAACGAACTTATTGCCCACCGGGCAGCAATATCGGGCGAAAGCGGACAGCAGATCGAAAAGACGTGGACGGATCAAATTCCGATCGGCCGCTTGGGACGGCCGGACGAGATTGCGGACGCGATCGTCTGGCTGGCTTCCGAGCGGGCTTCGTTCGTGACCGGACAAACTCTTCTCGTCGACGGCGGCATGTATAAAGGTCTCTGAGAGGAAATAAAGGATGGGCCAGTCAAAAGAGCAGACGGTGCAGAGCGGGGTGAAGCATGTTCGCTGGGATGAGATCCCGCGGGAAACCATGAACCCTCTGTTCGATCGTCAATTGGTGGTCGGCAACGAGATCATGGTGGCCCGGATCATTATGAAAAAGGGCTGTGAAGTTCCAACCCACAGCCATCACAACGAGCAGGTCAGCCATATCCAGTCCGGGTCCATGCGATTTACGATTGAAGGGAAAGAGATTACGGTGAAAACAGGAGAGTTTCTCTGTATTCCTCCGCATTTACCGCATTCCGCCGTGGCGCTCGAGGACATGGTGGGAATCGATATTTTCACTCCCCCACGTCAGGACTGGATCGACAAAACAGACCAGTACTTGCGCCGGTGAGCCATTCTCGCCGCGGAAGTCGATACGATAGGGGAGGATCTCAATAGTGCCCGCTGAAACGGTTCTAATCTAAGTGTCTTCACGCATCTGGCTCGTCGCCGCTCTTGCATGGATCGGCGTGATTTTCTTCTCGTCCACGACGCTTGCGTCCGAATGGTGCGAGACGGCGTTCACAAAGTTATCTGCCCTGCTGTTCGGCAGCATCCACTCCGGGAATTCTTACAATTTCATCCATCTGCTCGCCGATAAGAGCGTTCATCTGACTCTCTTCATTATTCTTGCGGCGCTTCTTTGGCGGGCCCTGCCGTCCGCGCCCAGAAAATGGGCAATTATTCTGTTAGCCGGGCTATTCGTGGGTTCCTGCAGCGAATTTCTCCAACGCTTTTTCCCAGGACGCGATCCGGCTATTCGCGATGTCGTCATCAATTTGAGCGGCACTGGCCTAGGGCTCCTTCTCTGTTTAAAGCTGGCGCGGCGGCCGGCTGACCTAAAGTCGGGAAAAGAGGATAGAGTAGCCGTTCTTGCCGACGAGTAGTTCTAATACCACCCTCCTTGGATGGTATGATTGCTTGACTCCTGCAGATGCAGGACAAGGATGCGCAAGCGATGTCTGTTGCGCTTCATGATTATGCTTCATGGCAACATCCGTTTCGCGAGCAGCGGATCTACATTCGCGCCGCGATAATTCAGTCCCTTGCTACGGAAGCGCTTCGTTCCCTTAAGGCGCAGCGGGTTGCGGAAATCGGAGGCATTCTTTGGGGCACGCGCCCTTCCGGTCCCAACGAGCCGGTGGTCATCGACGATGCTGAATTTGTGCCGAGCGAAGGGCGGCTGTACAACACGACCGCTACAGATTCCATCAACCTGGCAAGGACGCTCAGAAGTCGGAAACCTGGAAGCGATGTTTCATGCGTTGGGTATTTTCGTAGCTGTATTCACGATGACCTCCGCCTTACAGTCCGCGATCAAGAGCTAATCGAGAAGGAAATACGCGATTCCGACGCCGTTTTCCTGGTTGTTAAACCGTTCGATATCGGGGTCTGTATGGCCGCGTTCTTTTTTTGGGAGGACGGCCATTTACAAACGGATGTGAGCGATCTCGAAGTTCCGTTCGTTGTCACTGAAACCTCGAAAGTACCTGAGCGTTTCAAGCTTAAGGAAGCTGTCACTCCGGATGCAGTGAAGACTGCGACACCCGAAACCGGGGCATTGCCGTTTATCGAAAAGTCTTCTTTGGCGGCCTCTGAACCGCAAACTCTGCCCAACAAGGCTGTTCCGAAGCCGCCGATAATCCCAAATGGTCAGCCAGAGGCCCCGAGAGCCCATTTTCCCAGCAATGGCTATTCACCGGTTCCGAAAGCAACCGAATCGGCGGAAGCAAGCGAATCGGCTCCGGAAGCAAGTGAATGGGTTCCAGAAATAGGCGAACCCGCATGGTGGGCGAGTTGGCCGCTCCTCAATGCGGTTCTTGGTCTTGTTCTCGTTGTCCTCGCGGGTACCTTGACCTATTGGCTCTGGTCCGGATCCCGATTACGAAACCCGGCTGCAAACTCTTTAATCGGTCTTCGGGTGTTTCGCGCTCCAGACGGACAGCTCAACGTGAGTTGGAACGGCAACGCTCCGCTGGTCGCGAACGCCCAACGCGGGAAGCTCACCATCAACGATGGCACGCTGTCGCGGGAATTCCCATTGGATTCTTCGCAGTTGCGGTCCAGCCGGATTCTGTACATGCCGAGCGGGGCCGATGTACAGTTCCGGCTAGACGTGTATTCAAACGATAATCGTCCTGTGACGCAGTCTGTTCGGGTGCTGTCATCCGATCTGGCCTCAGGCCGTAATGGGCCGTTTGTTACAGCTCCCGCGCTGGACACGCGAACTGGCCAATCCAAAGTCGCTGAGAAGCGGGATAATCCTGCGGCCAAGCTGAAAAGCCACGGTCGGTCCGGAGCTATCGCCAAGACAAACTCGCAGCAATCCGCAGCAGTTTCAAGAGTCAACGTAGATTTGCCAGCTTTGAAGCCTGAGCCGAGCCCAGATGCGAGGAAGCTGGCCCGCTCGCTCCCGCCGCCGCCTTCACCGGTTGTGCGAACCCCAAAGAATTCGAATCCCGTTCTGTCGCCGCGCCAAGCTGAGGTACCCAACTCGTCGCCGATGGTTGCACTAGTGGATGGAAAGAAACGTGCCATTTACGTCCCGCCACAGCCCCTCGAAAAAGTCATGCCGGACATGAGCTCGCTCACCGGCGTGACGATCGACAGGAGTATCCAGATCGCAGTGCGCGTCGTGGTTGATGCAACCGGGCACGTGGTCGAGGCTGGCCTGTCAGATGCGGATTTCAACACGAATAGCGCACTCGCGCACGCGGCCATTAGCGCTGCCAGGCAGTGGGTCTTTCAGCCGGCCACCCTCGACGGCAGGGTTACTTCGGCTGAGCACATCATCGTGTTTAAGTTTCATCCTTAGGTGGGGACCGGCTTATTTGAGCCGAATTCTCGAGAAGCCTCGGAAAGCTTGTTCCGCGGTAGGACCGTTGGTGGAGCGACCCAACTTTTTCCTCGATATTTGTACTCATGGCCACAAAACGCGACACCCCATTCGCTTCGCAAGTTGGCTCAGGCGATCGGTAGAGGCATTGTGCATGAGCTAGTAATTCTCGAACGCCCACCTACTCATAAGCTTGCGCCCCAAACGTTCGAGCTTACGGAATCGATGATTGCGCCGGAACGATCTGGCCCATGACGCAACTCGTTTGGCACAGTTCTTGCTGGCTCTTTCAGCATGGGAGGTCGTCTAATGGCAGGACTCCAGACTCTGAGTCTGGCAATTGGGGTCCGAATCCCCGTCCTCCCAGCAGAATTAAGATTGGAAACTAGATCGGCGCTGAGACGATTCCGATCGCAGAAAGCAACTTTGGCGTCCCATGTAGACCAGAATTTGAATCAAGTTCTCGCGAATCTGCACGCCCTATACGACCTGAACACGCTGCTTTGACCGGCTTACAACAGACTCGTCGGTAATTTCGGTAATGAGGTTCCACTCGCTCAGTTGAACACAAAGCAAGGCACTCTGCTCAGCGATTTGGTGCGTGCCGAGCTATGCCGTTCGCCTGCTCCTGGTGGGTCAGTTTGAATTGGGATGGCCTGCCCTGTGACGCCGACGGGGAATGCAGAGTAGCGAAACGATGCCAGCGCCCATCAGCAACAGCGACGATGGCTCGGGCGTGCCGGAACTTGCTGATGCGGTCCCGCTAAGGTCGACAAAGAGACCAGTGGGATTGCTTGCGCTTCCGTGCCCGTTTGTAATCATAAAATCAAGCGTGTTTACACCCGCATGAAAACCGCTCTTGATGGAGAAGGGGAGCAGGGAGGCGAAGCTCTCGAATGCAGTACAGTTGCCAGTATTTCCTCCGTTCAGGTAAATGCAGCCGTTGTTATCGGAGGTCCAGCTTCCCGACAGTTCTGCCGTGTTTGGATCCATGCCCGCAAGATCGAAGGTCGTCCGGTAATCGTAGTTGCCCAGAGCTTCGGCAACGTTCGCGTCACCACCAGGAGTCAGCCAATCCGTCGTGCCAGTATTTCCAGTCCATCGACCATGCGGTGAGGTCGTGATGGCCGTCAGCGGCACGCCCGAGGGAGCCGAGATCAGACTATAATGCAGGTCGGTCTGCCCGAGAGGGAGCGCCGTCCCTCCAGAATTCTCGCCCGTGTTGAAAACAATGATCGATCCACCAAGGGCGGTGCATACCGTTGCTGAACCAAAAAGTAGAATCGCGGCGCTAAAGCGCAGCATGGATGTGAAATCCTCCGCCTTGCTATGCAGGATCACTGCAAGGCGTGAACCGACTTCTCTAAATTTCATGGATGCGGTCCTCTCCTTCTAGAGGCTGATTGCAAGGCACATCAAAACGTCGTATAAAACTTTTTAATCGTCATTTAGAATGCGAATTTCAGGGCTAATTGTCCGACGGAGCAACTTACCGGGGTGCTGCTGAAAGCGCCGAACGTAGGCGATTCGACGTTGCGCAGGCCCGACGCACTCGCGTCTGGTAAAAACAGGAGGTCTGCTGGAAACGGTATTTGCTTGATTTGCTCGGCTGCGGAATCGATGAACTTGATTTTCGGCACTTGTGTACTGGCGACGTCAAATCCCACCATTGGCGGCAGGCAGAAAAGGAGCCAGCACGCGACTAATGTGCCGGGAATTAGCAAGCTGATTTTGACTATCTGCTCCAGCCTCGGCTGGCGGAGCCTCGTCTCTGCGAGCTGCGGGATATGCTCTATGTCTTGGCGGAGGCGGCTGCAGAGCTGGAGGCCCCCAGCGCAAACTGCTGGACGCAATACTTGACGGACGCATCCCGCAGTCGGTGTACGAAGAAGAAATGAGAGCTGTTGGAACCGCCATCGGCAGCGTTCAGACTGAACTTGAAGAGCAACTGCCGAGACTTGAACAAATCGAATGCTTGCTGGAGTTTGCCGAGTGGATACTGGACCGCATCGCAGGTCTTTTGGAATGCCGCTTCGCTACACACAAACTGCGAATTCAAGCCGCACTCTTTCCCAATGGGATCACGGTTACGCCAAACGGATTTGGAACCACCTCAACGCCTATATTCTGTAACAGCTTAGACCCGATTCCGATAGAGGAAACAACTTTGGCGTCCCCAAGGGGATTCGAACCCCTGTTATCGCCGTGAAAGGGCGGTGTCCTAGGCCGGGCTAGACGATGGGGACGCGATGCGAACGCGCAGCAGTCCTTCCTAATTTAGCAGACGTGAGTGCGGTCCCCACCCCACCCTTGGCCGGAGCCCGCGCTAACTAGAGCGTGTGCAAATAAGCCAGGATGTTGGCCTTATCGTCGGCCGAGAGCATGTCCGCATAGGCAGGCATGCCGTTCCCACCATTGTTAATCTGCGCCAGCACATTGGCGTCGTTCACTTCTTTCCCGTTTTGGAGGGTCTTGCGCTTGAAGAGTCCCTTGAGGGAGGGACCCATCTTCTTTTCGTCTGTATCCACGTTGTGGCAAATCGCGCACTGCTCAAAGAGCTCTTTGCCCTTGGCGGCATCGCCACTCTTCGCGGCCTTGTTCTGGCCAGCGGCGGCCAGCCCGACCAGGAGACACGCACTCGCGATAATGGAACCCGCAACGTTTAGAGTCTGACGGATCATGTGTTTTGTTCTCGCTTGGTGACAAGAAGTGTTGCTAACAGTCTACAAAAAGAGACTAGGAATGTGGTTCCAATGGCACGCGAAAAGTTCAGGATGAACAGAGATTAGCCTTAAGGAAACTTCACGTTGTGCTCGGGACGTCTATTCTCCAGCACGCCGGCGTCCGCCCGGCTGCCAAGTCCTGATTTCCATTGCGCCATAATGTTGAACATCCGGTGATTGACGTGGCTTGGCTTGGCGGTGAGACCGCAAGCCGAGCTCTGAAGAAGGTTCTTATGCTCCTGCGAGCGGTTTCTGGTTTTTTTCTCATAGCGGCGGCGGCATTCTCCGCCATCTCTCCTGCGGGTGTTCCCAACATGACCGTCCCGCCGAAAGCGGGCAAGGTGGATCTGTTCCCGGAAAGCGCGGTAAAACCGGGAATGAAGGGAATCGCCTGGACCGTTTTTCAGGGCAGCAAACCAGAGCCGATGCCTGTGGAGATCATCGGTGTGTGGGAAAACGCATGGGGTCCGAAGCAGAACATCATTCTCGCGAAGCTGACCGGGAAGGCCACACGGACGAACGTCGCCGGCGGGATGAGCGGTAGCCCCGTCTATATCGACGGCAAACTCGTTGGAGCCATCTCGCTACGTCTCAGCATTTTCTCACCCGATGCGATCTGCGGGATCACGCCAATCCGGTTAATGCTGGATGTGAAAGATTTCGATACCAGCCGGCCGAGCGACGCCCGGACACCGGATAAGATTCAAATAGCTTCCGCTTCGATGCCTGTACCACAAGGTTTGCTGGCGAAAGTAATGGCGGCGGGCAGCTCAGCGCCGCTATCGGAAACCCCGGCTCTCACGCCAATCGCCACCCCGATTCGCGTCTCCGGCTTCAGTGATGAAGCCGCGAAGGAGTTTTCGCCCATTTTCAATCAACTGGGGCTGACCGTTGCACAGGGCGGAGCCGGTGGCGCTCTCAAGTCGAATACACCGGCGGCCGATTGGGCTACATCAATGCAGCCTGGCGAGAGCATCGCAGGAGTGCTCGTCTCCGGCGACATGACCATGACAGCCGGCTGCACGGTCACCTACAACGACGGCAAACACGTATTGGCTTGCGGCCATCCGGTCTTGAATCTGGGCCCCGTGGAGATGCCGATCGCCAAGGACGAGATCATCACTACTCTGGCGTCGGCCTACCAGCCGACAAAGGTGGGAAATGCGACGGAAGTGGTCGGCGCGCTACGCCAGGATCGCCACAGCGCGATCGAAGGCGAGCTGGGCGCCACGGCCCAAATGATACCGGTCACCATGCGGGTTCGTTCGTATAACCGCGATAACACAGTCCGTGACGCACGCGATTTGCACTTTAACGTGTTCGTGGATCAGAAGTGGACGCCCTATCTCATGATGGCGACGCTATTCAACTCTCTTTCGCAATTGAACGACTTTTCCGACGAGGCTACATTCCGGCTCCACGGCGAGCTGCAGGTAAAAGGCCAACACCGCATCGAACTGACGACAATGCAAGCACCGGCCGGTACGCCGATTCCGACCCCGATGCTGCTGGCGGGATGGTGGGCCGACAAATTCAACCGGCTATTTGTCAACTCCGACAAGATCCCCAAGCTGGAGGCGGTGAATGTCAGTGTGGACCTGCTCCCCGAGCGCCGGATCGCGCAGATCGAGTCCGCCTGGATTGCGGATAACAAGGTCACGCCCGGCACTGAGGTCCCTGTAAAGGTTTTCCTTCGCCCCTATCGTGGGGAGCGCGTCGAGCGAACGGTAATGGTGAAAATTCCGGCGGGGCTGAGTCGGGGCGAACACGAAATCCTATTCAGCGACGCGGAGCTACTGAACGGGACACAGAACATCGCCAGCTCGTTAAATCGCGTACAGGATGTTCCACAGACCGTGGCCATGCTGAACGAAGAGCGCAGCAATAACCGGCTCTACATTTCACTCATCGACTCGCAACCGACGGTGTATTCGGACGAAAAAGTATTACCAAGCCTGCCAGCTTCGATCCTGAATGTGATGCAGAGCGGGCGCACCACGAATCACGAATTCGTCAGCGCGCCGGAAACTGCGCACGAGCAGGGCTCTATGCCCTTCGACGAAGTGGTTACGGGCAGCTACGCGCTGAAAATTCACGTGAACTGAAGGAACTCCCCTGAAGAAAATGATCTACCACTCGGCCCTATGCCGGGCCGCGGCATTCGTGTTGCTGGCCGCCACCCCCCGCCTTTCGTTTGGAGTTGACACGCGGGTCTGGGAACAATCGGACCAGGCAGAGTTTGCGCGCGGCACTGCGAAGCACCTCTCGATTCGCAGCGACGGCCGCATCACTCTGGCGCCGGAGGTCAAGGAACTGGACAGCACAATTGTCCCGTACCTATGGGCCATCGCCCAGGACTCGAAAGGGACTGTCTATTACGGCGGCGGCGCGCCCACGGCTGCGACGGCCAAAATCTTTTCGCTCGCTCCAAATAGTAAGCCGAAGACATTCGCGGAACTGACCGGACTGGAGATTCACGCCCTAGCGATTGACTCAGAGAATCGGGTGTACGCGGCTGTTCTACCCGATGCCAAGATTTACCGAATCGATAAAAACGGGAAACCACAGCTCTTCTTCGATCCGAAATGCAAATATGTCTGGGCGATGGCATTCGATCATGCCGGTAACCTGTTTGTCGCAACCGGCGATACAGGCGTGATCTATAGAGTCGATCCTGACGGCAACGGAAGCAAGTTTTTTGAGACCAACGAGACGCACGCAAGGTCGATGATAGTCGATGCATCCGGCAACCTCATCGTCGGAACGGAACCGGGCGGGCTGATCATTCGGATCACACCGAAAGGGCAAGGTTTCGTGCTGTACCAGGCATCGAAGCGGGAAGTGACCGCGCTCGCTGAACGCGACGGTATCGTCTACGCTTCGGCCATCGGCAGCAAGCCCGTCAGTCTCTCGGTGACCGGAACGGTTCCGGTGCTACCGCAGACACAGCCCCCGGTCAGTCCGGCGGGTACACCACGCGTTGGCACCGCGCCGCCTACATTGCCGCCAGCCATCGGATCCTTTAATGCGTCGGTGACCGGCGGTTCCGATCTATACCGGATCGAGACCAACGGCTTTGCAGAACGGATCTGGAACTCGCCGACCGATCTGGTCTACACCATTGCTTTCGACCGTTCGGGAGCACCGCTCCTGGGCACCGGAAATAAGGGAATCATTTACCGGGTCGACTCTAATCAGTTGTCCACTGAGCTGTTAAATACGCCCCCCACGCAGGTTACAGCATTTCTTCAAGGCCGAAATAACAATGTGTATGCGGTCACAGGCAATGTGGGCAATCTCTACTCGATCGGGCCTAGCCTGGAAGACGCCGGCACGCTGGAAAGCGAAGTACTAGACGCGAATGATTTTGCGTATTGGGGGAGAGCCCATATCCGTTCGACTCTGAACGGGGGCGTCATCTCGCTCGAAACGAGAACCGGCAACTTGAATAATCCCGAGAACAACTGGAGTTTGTGGAGCAAAGTGGCCCTTTCAGACCTGGGTGGCGAAATTCAGTCGCCCGCGGCTCGATTCCTGCAATACCGCCTAACGCTGGCGTGCGGTTCGGACGGCCAATCGCCCTCATTGAGCTTAATTGACGTTGCCTATCTCCCGAAGAACATCGCGCCCAAAGTACAAGAAATCGATCTCGCGCCGTTTAACTATCGGCAGGCGCCGAGCATGTCGCCATTGGAGCGCAGCGTCGCGGCCTCCGGCTCTCCCATGACGCTCGCATTACCCGCGGTGGGTCAGAAACGGGCAACGCCGCCCACTTCGACGCTTGAATCCGCCGGAAGCGCGACGCTCCAATACAGTAAGGGATTCGAGACCGTCCGTTGGGCGGCAAGTGATGCAAATGGGGATCCGCTGGAGTATAAGGTCGAAATCAAGAACACGGATAATTCCATCTGGCACCTTTTAAAGAACAAATTGCTGGACCGCTTCTATGCCTTCGACACCACAGGTTTTCCAGATGGCCGGTATGTCGTTCGTATCACAGCAAGCGATGCTCCGGGTAATATTCCGGCTAACGCTCTCAGCTCATCCATGGAAAGCGATCCGTTCACTATCGACAACACTCCCCCGGAGATTAGAAACGTCAAGGTGAACGGGCATCAGGTCACATTCACGGCCGCCGACGCCTTGTCATGGATCGACAAAGCGGAATACGCAGTGGACGGGGGTGATTGGATTCTCCTTGAACCCGTGCGGAAGGTGACCGATTCCCGGCAGCTCGACTATGAGATTCAGATACCCGCCGGAACCACGATGGCGGTTCGCGTTTTCGACGAGGACGACAACGTGATGGTCAAACAGGTTCCGCTTCGATGACCGATTCGACCCATCAGTCGGGAAGAAGCTGAAGCGCCACGGACATAATCGTATCTATCTTCTCTTAGTTTCGATCACGATCGGCGTGCCCTCGAACCCGAACTTTTCGCGCAGCCGATTGATCAGGAAGCGCTCGATCGAAAAATGCACCTTGCCGGCTTTATCGGTGAACACCACGAACGTCGGCGGTCGAATGGATGCTTGGGTGATGTAGTAGACGCGAATGTCATGTCCGAAGTGCAGCGTTTGCACGAAGCGGTTCAGCTCGCCGGTGGTGACGCGCTGAGATGCAGCGTCGAAGGACCGCCGGATGGTAGACATGATACGGCGAATGCCCTCCGCATTTTTCGCCGACGCTAATAAGACCGGCGCATAATCGAGAAACTTCAGCTCATCCCGCACGGCCTCGGTGAACGCTCGCTTGCTCTTCGCTTCAGTAGCATCCCACTTATTGACCACGATGATTACCGCGCGTCCTTCTTCGTGTGCGTAACCCGCGATGGTGGCATCTGAGCCGACCACGCCTTCCGTAGCATCGAGCATCAGCAAAACGACGTTGGCCATGCGGATGTGGCGCCGCGCCATTACGACACTGAGCTTCTCCGTCATCTCCTTTGTCTTACCTTTGCGCCGAATCCCAGCGGTATCCACGAACCGGTACGTCGTGTTCCCGTCCCGGATGGTTTCATCGACAGCATCTCGGGTGGTGCCTGCAACCGGCGATACGATGGCCCGCTCAGAGCCGACCAGCGCGTTCAACATCGTCGATTTCCCGACATTCGGCCGGCCGATAATGGCGACCTTAATCCGCCTGTTGAGATCTGCACTCTTCTCCTCTTCAGCCTGAGGCTTCGGAAAGGGAGCCGTTACGTGTTCCAGCAGCTCGTCGATTCCGAGCTTGTGCTCCGCCGAAACCGGCCATGGATCGCCGAGCCCGAGCGAGTAGAATTCCGGCAGCAGATCTTCCCGCGCTTTGACGTCGATTTTGTTCACTACGAGCGTCAGGGGCTTGTTGAGGGGACGGAGGAGTCGCGCCAAATCGCGGTCTGCGGCCGTTATCTCTGTCCGGCCGTCAATCACGTACAAGATGTGCCAGGCCAAATCCAAGGCAACCTGCGCCTGCTTCAGAATCTGAGTGGGGATCAGCGCATCATCATGCGGAATGATGCCGCCCGTGTCGACGACTCCGAAGCGCTTGCCTCGATAGTCCGCTTCCCCGTAAATTCGGTCGCGCGTCATACCCGGCTCATCTCCCACAATGGATCGCCGGTCACCGAGAATTGCGTTGAACAGAGTCGATTTTCCGACATTTGGCCGCCCCACGATTACGATCGTGGGTTGTGGTTCGTCTGCCGTCATCGCCGTTTACAGGTTCGCACAGGCGCAATTTTCGAAAATGCGCACCATATAGCTTCACATGCGACCATGAAGCTTACAAATGTCAGCAGGAACAGACACGGTCAACACGCGAAATATCGCAATAATCGCGCACGTGGACCATGGAAAAACAACGCTCGTGGATTCGATGTTGCGACAGAGCGGCATCTTTCGTGCGAATGAACCGCTTGTGGAGCGCGTCATGGACTCCAACGAGCTGGAACGCGAGCGAGGCATCACCATTCTCGCCAAGACCACCGGGGTCCGATATAACGGAACGAAGATAAACATCGTCGACACGCCGGGCCATAGCGATTTCGGAGGCGAGGTTGAGCGAGCGTTGAAAATCGTGGACGGCGTTATGCTCCTGGTGGACGCCAGCGAGGGCCCCCTGCCCCAGACACGCTACGTGTTGATGAAGGCGCTCGAAGCCAGATTGCCTCCGGTACTCGTAATCAACAAGATTGATCGCCCCGACGCACGGATTCCGGAAGTGCTGAACGAGATCTACGACCTGTTTATCGATCTCGATGCAGAAGAGGATCAGCTCGATTTTCCGGTTGTCTACACGAACGCGAAAGCTGGAATCGCGAAACTCGATCCAGCCGGCGAAAGCGAGAACCTACAGCCTCTGTTTGAGACGATCCTGACGCGCATTCCAGCGCCAGAAGGAGATTCGGACACAACGCTCCAGCTTCTGGTGGCAAACCTCGATTACAGCGACTATCTCGGCCGCCTCGCCATCGGGCGTGTGTTCAACGGGATGCTGCGTCACGGCGACGACGTGGCGATCGTCAAGCTCGACGGCTCGCTGCAGAAGACTCGGATTACGAAATTGTATTCGTTTGAAGGGTTGAAGCGTGTTGAGGAAATGGTAGGCAGGACAGGCGACATTCTTGCTATCGCGGGCGTGGAAGGAATCACGATCGGAGAGACCGTCACAAGCGCGGAGACCCCGAACCCATTGCCGCGCATCCAGATCGACGAGCCGACGATCGCAATGACGTTCACCATCAATAACTCGCCCTTCGCCGGGCGCGATGGCGAGTTCGTCACTTCGCGCAATCTTCGCGATCGCCTTGACAAGGAGCTGCTAACAAACGTCTCTATTCGCGTCGAAGCGGCCGGCGGGCCCGACGCTTTCAAAGTGATGGGGCGCGGCGAACTCCAGTTGGCCATTCTGATTGAGATGATGCGCCGCGAAGGTTACGAATTGCAGGTAGGCAAGCCGGAGATCCTGACGCGCAAAATCGATGGCATCCTGCATGAGCCGCTCGAGCTGTTGGTGATCGACTGCCCGGAAGAGTTCATCGGAGTCGTCATCGAAAAATTGGGCACTCGCAAAGGCAAAATGACCAAGATGATCAATCACGGCTCCGGCCGCGTGCGCCTGGAATTTCATGTGCCATCGCGGGGGCTGATCGGCCTCCGAAGCGAGATGCTGACGGATACCAAAGGAATGGCGATCATGAACTCACTATTCCAAGGCTACATCGAATGGCAGGGTGATATTGAAATGCGCCCCACGGGCTCGCTCGTTGCCGATCGGACCGGAGTGGCGACCAGCTACGCGATCTACAACCTGCAGGAACGCGGCGTGATCTTCATTTCGCCAGGGACCGAAGTCTACGAAGGAATGATAATCGGCGAGAACTCGCGCGGCGCCGATCTGGACGTGAATATTGTGAAGGAGAAAAAGCTGACGAACATGCGCGCGTCGACGTCCGATGAGGCCATCCGGCTGGTTCCGCCGAAAGTTCTGAATCTCGAGCAGGCGATCGAGTTTATCCGGGAAGACGAGTTTGTCGAAGTGACACCGAAATCGATTCGCTTGCGAAAGAAAATCTTAAAAGCCAATCAGCGGTAAGGCTACGCAACATCGGGCCGCAAAAACCGCTGCGGCTCCCCGAAATACTTCAATACTGCTTCGGCTGCGAGATACCCACTGCGGACGGCACCTTCCATGGTGGCGGGCCAGCCCGAGCGGGTCCAATCGCCTGCCAGAAAGAGGTTGCTTAACCGTGTCTCGCTGCCGGGGCGTTTTGTTTCCAGACCGGGAGAGGCGGAAAAGGTTGCGCGAACCTCCTTCACAACATGCGCCCGCTCCAGTTTCGCGTCGATTGCGCGGGGAAAGAACTCCTTCAGTTCCTTAACCGCGAGATCGATGATCTCGTTGCGGGGCATTTCCGTCAGACTTCGCGAGGCGCTGACCACCAGTTGGATATGCTTCCCGCTGCCCTTGTTAAACATCCACTGAATGGTTCGATCGAGCAGCGTCGCGTGTGGCACGCCAGTGATCGCACGATCAAACCAGAGATGGATCCCGGTGATCGGCGAGTGCGTAAAGGCCGAAACATCAATTCCTGCTTCCGGCACAAGTGCGGGTACACGTTCGAACGGAACGGCGAGGACATAGGCATCGGCTTTGAGGCTGCGCTCATTGCCAAGAAGCGCGGCTGTAACGGCTCCGTCCGAGGCAGAAAATGTTTGTAGCACGACGCGGTGCTCGATCTTGACTTCGGGATATTGCTTCCAGGCTTCTTCGGAGTAGAGCTTACTCAACGGAACTGACGGAACGCCCATTTCATACGAGTCAGCCTTCGAAAGAAACCCAAGATAGAAGACTTGAAGCCCGTGAGCCGCTGCCATCCGCTCCAAGTCTTCATTTACGGCGCTTACCAGCACCTGACGCCAGAAGCGCTCTATAGCTCCATGGGTCTGCTTCTTCTCACGCAGCCAATCGAGCATCGTGATCCGGTCGAGATCAGCCCGTTTCCCGTATTCGTATTTAACGGAAAGGAGCCCGCTTGCCACGCTTACCTTGTCGGCCCAGGAAAGAAACCGCAGTTTGAAAAAAGATTCGGTGAAGTGCAGCGGCGCGGGCATGAATCCGCGGCGCATGACAGACGTGCGACCGCCCGGCTCCATCCAATAGAACTCGCGATGGAAGCGGATGCGGTCTGATACGCCGAGGCGCCGGTAGAAATCGATTAGATTCGTGCAGCAGCGTAGTAGAACGTGTTGGCAGTTGTCTATTGTCGGGCTGTTTTCATCAGTTGCGTTGAGCGGATAAGAGGTGGCTCTCCCTCCAAGGAAAGGGCGCGCCTCGAGCAGAGTAACATCGTACCCGGCTGAACCGAGCGCGGCGGCGGCAGCCAACCCGGCGAGCCCGCCACCCACTACAATTGTTTGCTTCCCTGCCAAGGCGCGCTACGCACGCCCCGTGCCAGCCATGGCGTGGGCGTACGCTTCGATCACGTTCTCCATCAGCCGCAGCCCGCAATCGCGCTCGAGCGAAAGAATCGATTCCGGATGGAACTGTACCGCTTCAATCGGCAGATCGCGATGACGAATGCCCATGATGACGCCGTCCTCAGACTCGGCCGTAACTTCGAGGCACGAAGGAAACGTGTCGCGGTCCGCGTAGAGCGAATGATAGCGGCCCACCCGGAAGGGCGACGGCAGATCGTGAAACACGCCTTTCCCCTGGTGAGTGATAAGCGATCCCTTGCCGTGCATTGGATAGCCGAGCACCTGAAGAGTGCCGTCGAAGGCTTCCACGATGCCTTGCAATCCAAGGCAGACCCCGAACACCGGAATCCCGCGCCGGGCGAGTTCGCGCACGAGATTTGGAACCCCGAAATCCTCCGGGCGAGCCGGACCAGGCGAGATCAAGACAATGTCGGGCCGGGAACTATCAATAACCTCCAAGGCAACGTTCGAACGAAATGTGGAAACCCTCGCCCCGGTCTGGCGCGCATAGTTAGCCAGAGTGTGAATAAAGCAATCGTCGTTGTCGACCAGCAATAAACGCACACCCTCTCCTACTTTGCGGGTCTGGTGTTCTTTCTCCCGAGTCGCCACCTCCGGATATAGGGCGCGGAAAAACGCAGTCGCTTTCAGACGGCACTCCTCATCTTCGGAGCGTGGATCGGAATCAAAGAGAAGTGTCGCGCCGGCCGCGTACCGGGCGACGCTGCCCTTCAGGTGAACCGTACGGATGGTGATTCCGGTATTGATATCCCCATTCAGGTTCAGCATGCCAACTGCGCCCCCATACCATCCGCGCGCATCTTTTTCAAGATCCTCAATGGCTTGGGCAGCGGCTTTCTTCGGCGCTCCAATAATAGTCACGGCCCACATATGAGTAAGGAACGCATCAAGCGAATCAAAACTGTCCATGAGGGTCCCCTTAACGTGGTCAACGGTATGGAATAGACCCGCGTAGGATTCGATGAGCCGCCGCCCGATGACGCGCACAGATCCAGGCACGCACACTCGGGACTTATCGTTCCGGTCCACATCGCTGCACATGGTCAGCTCGGATTCTTCTTTGGTCGAGTTGAGCAACTCGCGAATGCTCTCTGCATCGCGCAGCGGATCGCCCGATCGACGCGCAGTACCCGCGATCGGGCAGGTCTCGACAACATCCCCTTCCACCCGTACGAACATCTCGGGGGATGCCCCGATCAACTGCTCATCTCCCATTTGGATGATGAACTCATAGGGGCTCGGGCTCGATTTCTGAATACGCTGAAAGAGCTCTGATGGGCTGCCGGAGAACGGAGCGCTGAACGTTTGCCGCAGCACTACTTCGTAATAGTTGCCCTGGCGCATTCCCTCACGCACTGTTTCCACCTTCTCCATGTACTCTTCCGCGGTGTGATCGGAAACGATCTCGGCGCGGCCGGCCTGGTGCTTTGCACGCTTCACTTTTGGCGAAGTGCGCGGCAGTCCTGCTGTATTTCCCCCAAGCCCCGAGAAATCATAGATGAATCGCTCAATGATCTCCTTCTTTCGATCCATGAAGTAGATCTCATCGCAAAGAAACAAGTGGAGGTCCTTTTGACCTTCCCGAGGCAAATGCAACCGGATGGGATCGAACTGCAACAGCAGGTCGTAGCCGAACGCTCCAATGAGCATCAGGCGCGAATCTTCCGGATTGCGGAACTCCTGAACTAGCAAGCGCAAGATCGAAACGGGCGACGGCTGTTTGCTGCGTTCCTCCTCGGCGAACTTTTCCGGGAGAGCATGCAAATCTAAATGGATACTGCTCGCGTCGGCTTGCCTGCAGGTCCACTGCTCATGCGCTTCGCAGAGTGGTAGCAAAAGCTTGAGGAGAATGACTCCCCGTTCATTGAGCGCATGCAGCGCAATCGTGCGATTCCGGCTGACGATCTCAAGCGGAGGGGCGACACTAGCCACGTCCCAGCGTGAATAACGCTCTGGATACTCATAACCGGAGGAGAGGTAAATACCTCGTCTCGCGTCGAGTTGCTTCAAAATGCGGCCCAGCCCGCTCTGGTACGAGACTTTCGAAGCAGACCGCGTGATAGAGATTCCGTGCGGGGTGGTATAGCGCAACTGCGACATGGCCAGGAGGCCGGTATGGCCTGTTTACTTGATCAGAATAGCAATCCGGGCGGTAAACGTTGGCTGAGCACGGAAAGCCAGCAGGCCGAGCACGGGGAATCTACCGTACGCTATGAGGAATGGTCGTGCACGATCTTCCAGCCGTCCTTCATTCGTTTGCAAAGAACGGTTGTGAGCCCTTCCAATTTACGCCCATCCGGCATTGCGAGATGCCAGCGAGCGGTGTAGACGGCCGCATCCGGGCTTAGCATGTCGATGTTCTGATCGGTGAAATGGAGCTGGCCCATCTGCGCGCCGTCGGCTTGGTATTTTTTTCGGTAGCGCTCCAGCGTACGCTCCCAACCCTGGATGATGGTATCGCCAGAGAAGAACGTGACCTCCGGGGAATTCCAGTACCCGCGCATAAAGCCGGCGAGATCACCGCGATTCCACGCCGCAGTCTGGTCATCCAGCATGTTTTGAAGCTGGTCGCGCGGATCTTGCCCGGCAGTCGCGGCGGTAATCAGCAGCGCCAGAAAAACCGGCCACTTTCTCAACATGAGAGGAGTATATACAGTTACGCTTCGAGTAAGTTCGCGGCTTCTTTTAGGTCGACGCCCGACAGCTTTCTCCGCCGGGACTCAGTCATCAAAAACAGTAAGCGGCGAGCGGCTGTTTCGTAGCTCAATCCTTCCGCACGGATGTTCGAGATACAGTTTCGACTTGCGTTGGTCAAACCAGGATGGGGGTTCCAGGTCAGATAGATGCCGAGACTGTCCGGCGAACTCAGACCCGGGCGCTCACCGATCAGTAAGACCGAGAGCGATGCGCCGAGGCAATCCGCCACCTCATCGCCGATGGCAACCCGCGCCTGCTGGACGATCACGACCGGAGCTATCTTCCAATCGACAGGTTCGAGCTTCTCGAGAATGCTGGCGAGCAACCGAGGAGCGTGATGCTCGATGGCGCCAGCCGAGAGCCCATCGGCGACGATGAATACCAGGTCGAACTGCCCACGGTTTTGAGCGATCAGCCGCTGGGAGTCCGCGTTCAGGCGCCGGCCAAGGTCAGGGCGGCGCAGATATTCGGATCGGTCTTCAGCCGCACTGCGAGCAACGAGACACTCGCCCAAGATAGGCTTCAACTCAATAGCGAGCCCATGAGCATCGAGCCTGGCGTGTACGGCGTCCCGAGCGCGAGCATGAGCCAGTTGAAAGTCAAGGAGCGCGCTAATGGGCAAGCTGATTCCAGCGCGGCCTATCGCAATTCGGGCAGGAGTGAGGTCGCGCAGCCTCTCGTGATTCATGGTTCGAGGAGAGCGAGGATCTCCGGCAGTTCCGGTTTACGGCTTTCCAGCCAACTTTCAAACTCGGGAGCCGGACGCAGATGCAGAATGCAGCGCAGATAGAGCGCGTCATGGAAGGACGTGGTTTGATAATTCAGCATGATGTCATCGCCGCCGGGAACGCCCATGATGTAGTTGACGCCGGCGGCGCCCAGCATAGTGAGAAGGGCATCCAGATCGTCGCTGTCCGCCTCGGCATGACTGGTGTAGCAGATATCGCAACCCATGGGCAGGCCCAGCAGCTTTCCGCAGAAGTGATCTTCGAGCGCGGCCCGCAGGATCTGCTTACCGTCGTATAGGTACTCCGGACCGATGAAGCCGACCACAGTATTGATAAGCAGCGGCTTCAGATGGCGCGCAAGAGCGTAGGCTCGAGCCTCGCAAGTTTGCTGATCAACACCATGGTGAGCGTTGGCGGAAAGAGCACTGCCCTGTCCTGTTTCGAAGTACATTACGTCATTACCGACCGTGCCGCGGTTCAGTGCAAGAGCCTGCTGGCGCGCTTCCTCGAGCATGGATAGACTGATGCCGAAGGAGCGATTGGCCGCCTCGGTACCCGCAATGGACTGGAATACGAGATCGACGGGCGCTCCGCGGCGCATCGCCGCCATCTGCGTGGTGACATGCGCTAGCACACAAGATTGGGTGGGAATCTCATACCGCTCACGTATGCGATCGAGCATGTAAAGGAGGATCTCGACAGAGCGGAGATTATCGGAAGCGGGATTGATACCAATCACGGCATCGCCACTGCCGTAAGTGAGTCCGTCGACGATGCTGGCTGCGATGCCGATAGGATCGTCGGTCGGATGATTAGGCTGCAGACGCGTCGAAAGGCGGCCGGAAAGGCCGATAGTATTTCGAAAACGGGTAATGACGCGGATCTTAGCTGCGACGATAACCAGATCCTGCAGCCGCATGATTTTGGAGACCGCGGCCGCCATTTCCGGCGTGAGACCGGGCGCGAGAGCAGCCAGAGCGCCGGGATGCGCATCGTCGCTGAGCAGCCAGTCGCGAAAATCCCCTACAGTTATATGCGACACAGCTGAAAATGCTGCTGGATCGTGCTGGTCAATGATCAGACGCGAGATCTGATCTTTTTCGTATGGAATGACCAGTTCCGATAAGAATATTGAGAGCGGGAGTTCCGCTAATGCCATCTGCGCTGCTACTCGCTCTTCGGCAGTTTGCGCAGCGATGCCGGCAAGCTCGTCCCCGGATCGCAAAGGCGTCGCTTTGGCGAGCAGAGCCTTGAGATCTGGAAACGTGTAGACAACGTGTCCTATGGCGTGGCGGTACGAGCCCACTCGGCGGAGCGCACCTCCTCAGCGAACTTCTCTTCGGGCGACAACACAAGCCGCTTTGAACCATACAAGGCGAAGTAGCCAATTCCCAGCACGAACCAGACGGCGGCGCCGATAACGCCGGGCCGATAATCGCGATTCAGAAAGAGGGTGACGAGAGTCACGGCCGCCAGAAGCATTGAAACTCCCGCCCCGGCGGAGCCTAGCGGACTACGATACGGTCTGGCGATAGAAGGGAATGCGGTTCGAAGGCGAATAAACGAGACCATCTGAAAGACGTAAGCGATGACGGCGCCGAACACTGCCATGTTCAGCAGCACGGCGCCAACCAGGCTTTTTTGACCCGCAAAATAGATGCACAGGGCTGCCAAGTATCCGAGAACAGACCCGGCAATGAGGGCTCGGGCGGGCGTTTGTCGTCTACTGTGAGTTACCGAAAGCCAGGTAGGAAGATAGCCGGCGCGAGACAACGAATAGATTTGACGTCCATAGGCGAAGATGATCGCGTGGAAACTGGCCGCCAGGCCGGCGCAGGCGGCAAGCGCCAGCAGACGCGCCCGGGCTCCATTTCCGAAGATAGTTCGAAAGCCCAGAAAGAGTGGCTCATCGGAACGGCCGACCTCGGCACTTCCGGGTGCAATGCCCGCGTTCAGGACTACAGTCAAAAAGGCAAACAGGATCAGAGTGGCAAGGCCGAGAAGCAATCCCGACGGCATGTCGCGAACCGGGTCGTGCGATTCTTCAGCCGCGAGCGGAAGCTGCTCGATACCCAGATACACCCACAGTGCGAAAGGCAGTGCGCGCAATATGCCGCTGAAACCGTGCGGAAGCCAGCCAGAACCCCCCAGAGCCCATTGGTGAAGATTGAAGCGAGGAAGCGCTCCCGCGAAAAACACCAACAAAACGACGAGTGCGCACACAGTGATTACGAGCGATACCCGGAACGAAAGCTCGACGCCGGCAATATTAAAGGCGACAAATACGAGGTAGCAGAGCAGCCACCACAGCGGCGCCCAGGCCGGAGGAGTTTCGAACACCGCGCCCAAATAATGGCCTATGCCGACGACGATCACAGCCGGAGTCAGTATGTACTCCATGTTTTCCGCCAAGCCTGTCAGATAGCCCGCCCACGGACCCATCGCGGTGCGGGCGAAGGAGTAAGCGCCTCCGGTGTGTGGAAGCGCGGGAGACATTTCGGCGATGCTGAAGCACAATCCGGCAAAAAGGAAGGTCATGATCGCGAGCGCGGCGAGCATGCCTCCGAAGCCGCCTTCGGTGAGGCCAAAGTTCCAGCCAAAGAAGTCGCCCGATATCACCGCTGCGACACCGAGCGCCCAAAGGTGTAAGACCCTCGCATGTGGACGCAACCTACGCCGTTTGAAGTATGTGTCGCCGGGAGTAGCGAATCGGAAGCGCGTCATCCTTATTAGGGATGAGTGTAGCCCAGGGAAGTGAGCGGAGTCTGTTGAACATTCGACGCAGCGGATGCGTATCGACGAGTGTGATTGAGCGCGATAAGAGTGCTTCTTGCTTTGGTGTTGCGGAAATGATCGAGGATTCGCTGCGCGCGTGGCACGGTGCGAACTCCGAATTCCCGCGATTGGAGAGCAGGTATTTGAAACGCGAACAAGAACGCCGAGAAAACCTGCTTCATTTTCACCTGGAGGCGATTGATGCCGAACTGCTCCAGGCATCTCAGGCGCGAACGCAGCCGGAAGCCGCATTGGCGCGCTTGACATCTGAATTTGTTCAGATCGCAACCTATGCGCTTGAACTCGAGGATCCAGCGATTAAACTCTTGTTACGCGACGGGTTCTCGCAGATAGCCCTGGATCTGGCCCGATGGGCTCGCCGGCTCGATCCGGGAGTCAGCATGGTGGATATTCTGCAGGCAGCCCGGAATGCCTGGACGGCTTGTGGATTGCAATTGCTTTTGGGAAAGACAGTGCATCTTACGCCTGCGATCTTCGCGTACAGCATGCTTTATCCGTACAGCGATAACTACCTGGACGACAAGACGATTACAGCGGATGCAAAGCTGCAATTCAGTGAGCGGTTCAGGCGGCGGCTGGAAGGCGAGTGGCCGGCTCCAAAAAATGACCATGAGGAAAGAATCTGGCGGCTTGTCGGCCTGATTGAATCGGAATATCCGCGCGAGAATTTCCCGCAAGTTTACAGTTCGCTGCTCGCGATTCATGGCGCTCAGCAAGACAGTATCCGGCAAATCAAAAAGCACAGAAGTGGCAATGCGATCGACATTGCGCGGGTGACTGTGACGAAAGGTGGAACCTCGGTGCTCGCGGACGCCTATCTGGCCGCTGGCGATCTCACGGAAAGCGAAGCCCAGTTTGCGTTCAACTGGGGCATCGTACTTCAGTTGGGGGACGATCTTCAAGATTTTCGGTCTGATACTGAGCGCGGCTCGTTAACCCTGTTTACGCAAGCAGCTCAACGAGAAACGCTCGACCGGATTACGAACCGGACCCTCCATTTCTCACAAGGCACGATGCCTCGAATGGCGCAACTTCCGAATGGCACTGACGTTCTGAGGGACCTTCTCACCCGAAGCTCGCGGATGCTCCTGATCCGCAGCGCCGCCAATCTCCCCGAACTCTATTCCGACCCGTATTTGGCAGAACTGGAGAGATATTCGCCGTTTGGATTTGAATTCTTGAGGACCCGCGAACGACGGTTCGCGCGCCGCCGGAGGTCGTACTCGAGATTGTTTGAGCAGGTTGTCCACAACACTCGCGAGTCCAAGGCAGATCGCTCGATAAAATGGCCGCTATGTGGCGATCCTTCGCTCTCCTCTTTCTAGCTTTTGCGGTGCTGGCGGATGAGCCTCATCCAACGCTCGGAATTGGCTCCACTGCCCCGAATTTCTCGCTTCCAGGGATTGACGGCAAGACTCATAGTCTGCACGATTATGACTCAGCCAAGGTGCTGGTGATCGTGTTTACCTGCAACCACTGTCCCACGGCTCAACTGTATGAGAGCCGGATCAAGAAATTGGCGGATGATTATCGCGGCAAAGGCGTCACGCTTGTCGCTATCGAACCAAATAATGCGAACGCGATCCGCCTGGACGAGCTCGGATACACAGACGTTAGCGACAGCCTTGACGAGATGAAAATCCGCGCCGCCTACCGGCACTTCAATTTCCCGTATCTTTACGATGGGGAGACGCAGTCAGTTTCAAGAGCGTACGGACCGCAAGCTACGCCGCACGTGTTCATCTTCGATCAGGAACGGAAGCTGCGCTACCAGGGACATGTCGATAATAATCAGCGCGAATCTCTGGTGACGCGTCAGGATGCCCGGAACGCGATAGACGCTCTGCTGGCGGGCAAACCTGTCCCGGTGGATCATACACGCGTATTCGGATGCTCGACCAAGTGGATTTCGAAGGAAGCCGACCGGCTAGCAGAGTTGAAGAAGCTCGAAGCGGAGCCTGTGACCCTAGAAACTGCTTCTGCGGCAGATCTGACGAAATTGCGCTCCAATCCGAGTGGAAAAGTGTTGCTGGTGAACTTCTGGGCGACGTGGTGCGGTCCGTGCGTCCACGAATTTCCAGATCTGGAGACTACCTGGCACATGTACCGCCTGCGCGA
Organism: uncultured Acidobacteriaceae bacterium; assembly: GCA_963787585.1. Classification (GTDB taxonomy): domain Bacteria; phylum Acidobacteriota; class Terriglobia; order Bryobacterales; family Bryobacteraceae; genus Bog-105. The sequence continues at coordinate 91,082 of CAWBDR010000024.1, read as the reverse complement.
TTTCGATATGGTTATGGTGTCGGCCAACATGCCCGATGAGAAGCCGGGCGTGATGAAAATGCTGCAACGGCAACACGCTTCCAGTCGCAATCTTCTTTTCGGATCAACGGACACGGACGGTATGCAGGAGGCATTCGATCCGCAGTGGGAAACCGGAGTTCCCTACACAGTTTTGCTTGGACCCGACGGCAAGGTTCTTTACCGTGAGCAAGGTGAAGTGGATATTTTAAAGCTTCGCCGCACTATTCTGGCGAATCTACCCGATCCGGATTACATCGGCCATCGGGCTTACTGGGCGAAGTAACGAGGTTCCCACTAGGGTTTTTCCCTGCTAGTTTGGTACTGGTACTGTATGCCTAGGCGGAAGGAAATACGGCCCCAGTACCAGGAGTACCGTTTTATTACCCAATGTATCTGGCCGAACGAAGTGGTTAACTGAGGGTGCCACTTCGTGAAATGGGCTACTCTGCCGTCCCGACTAAGAAGGCTAGCGCTTCTGATGTGAGGCTGCCCGCTTTGGCGCGGGTTCGGCAGCAAGGGCCAAAGTTTCGAGACCACGAAGCGAGTCGAGGAGATGTATGCTCAAGCAGTTCCTAATTGCCCTCGTACTTGCGTGCCCATTGTGGGCGCAACTGGGCAATCCCGCAATCACAACAGGCCAATACAACGCAAATCGGAGTTCGGCAAACCTCAACGAGACGATTCTCGACACTGCAAATGTAAACGTCAATCAATTCGGGAAGCTTTTCTCGTGGCCCGTTGATGGCTGGATCTTTGCTCAACCTTTGTATGTACCAGGAGTTTCGATCAATGGCGTAACCAGGAACGTGGTTTATGTCGCGACGATGAACAACAGCATTTACGCATTCGATGCCGACAATCTGAGCGGGACGCCGTTGTGGCATGCGAATTTCGGGACCGCCGTCACTGCGCCGGCCGCCAACGGATGCCCAAACGCGTCTAATACCGGACCGCTACTCGGAATTCTGGGTACGCCGGTTATCGACGGTAGCCATAACACGCTTTACGCGATTTCGGTCACGCCCACCGGGGTTAGTTCCTCTGCGCCGCACGGAGTCGGTTACCTGCACTATCTTCACGCGATTGACATCACTACCGGACACGAGAAATCGGGAAGCCCTGTTCAGATTCAGGCAAGCGTCGCCGGCCATGGCTACGACGCGCAGAACGGAACCGTGTCGTTGAGCGTGGCTAGCAAAGTTTTCCAGCGCACTGCTTTGTTGCTCGCTAATGGAAACGTTTACGCCGGATTCGGGAGCTGCGGCAGCGACGCAGACCCATGGCATGGCTGGGTGGTCGGATACAGCACATCAAATCTAGCCCGGATGGCCGTATTTAACACGACCCCGAATGCTGGTCAAGGCGGCATATGGCAGTCCGGGCGCGGACTTGCGTCGGATGCCACTGGTGACGTTTATTTCAACACAGGGAACGCGACGAACTTCACCACAGCCGATGCCAATTTTCCCGTTACGACAGGTAGCAGCACAACGGATGCTCAGAACGACAACTACGGGATGAGGTTTGTGCAGTTAAATGCAGCGGGACAATTCATGAGTTCGTACCCGCCGGTAAACTACGCAACACTCAACAAAAATGACTTAGATTTCAGCTCGAGCGGCCCGCTCGTCATACCCGGGACTAACCTTCTGGTAACGGGCGGAAAGGACGGAATCATATACCTTTTCGCTGCGAGCAACTTATCTAGCCCGTTACAGAGTTTTCAAGGGACCGGCGGGTCTGCTTGTAGCTTACCGTTTGATGGCTGCGATCAGATCCACGACCTTGCGTTCTGGAATAACACTCTTTACGTTTGGGGCGGGTTCGATGTGCTTCGGGCGTACTCGTTTTCTCCTTCGACAAACAGGTTCAACACGTCGCCGGTCTCTCAGGGCACAATTAACACCAATACAAAGCCCCCCGCCTCCTTCGCGGTTTCGGCCAACGGCACAGCTTCGGGCACCGGAATCCTCTGGGCTGTTCTTCCGGATGGCACCGTGCACGCATTCAATGCTTCTAACGTGGCTTCCGATCTTTGGAACAGCAAGCAGAACTCGGCGCGCGATGCTTTACCCTCGTATCCGAAGTTTACAGAGCCGACAGTCGCAAACGGACGGGTTTACGTGGCAACGCACTCCAATCAACTCGTGGTATACGGGTTTCTCAGCGATTTCACTCTATCGACGTCAGCCGCTTCCGTGACAGCCCATCAAAACGCGACCGCCACTGTAAGCGTGGACGTCACTGCTCTCAAATCGCTCAGTGCTCCGCTTACGCTGAGCGTAAGCGGCTTGCCCGCGGGCGTACAAGCCACGTTCTCGCCAAGTTCGCTCAGTGCTTCGGGTACCTCCACTCTGACGCTTAAGACGTCCGCTTCCACTCCAACCGGAACCTACAACCTGATCGTCACCGGAACCGAAGGAAGTGTGAGTCGCACAACGAACCTGTCGTTTACAGTAACAACAGCAACGCCCGATACTACGCCTCCTCAGTGGACCTGCTGTACTTACACCGAGCAGGGCTCAAATTACGTGCTAGGCTATTCCGCCTGGGACACCCAATCCGGGCTGAAATCCATCCAGGCGATCCAGGTAGTGAACGCACAGGTCTCGATACCTTCGTTCAAACAAGGAACAACGAGTATCGTGAATTTTACGGAGACCGAGACCGGGACCTCCTCCTATGTTGAATTCCAGCTGACCGACGTAGCGGGCAATAGCGCGTACATTGACCCGATTGTTGTAGACCCAGAGCGCGCCAAAGGCCAGCCGCTCGGCTATGCGGTAAAGAACCTCACACCGGAACTGGGGATTCTTACCATTCAGAACGGCTCGCCCGGCCTGAAAAACGCGAGCATAGACATTACGAATGGGCCGAAGGTCACTCACATTGAGGTAGCTGGACTCAAAGATGGTGAGGTCCGTGTGCTCGATCTGACTTCCGACCTACAAGCGGGTAGTGCCGTGACCATAACGCCGCTTGGGAAACCAGGCGGAAAAGCGTTGTTTGTGTTTGCGAGCTCCCAGATGACGGGCTCGCCACAGTAAAAGGCGCAGCAGGGCAAAGTACTGTAAGTACGAAGCCCCTTTCAAGGCGGGCGACATCTATCGCCCGCCTGTGCACTCTATTGAATGGCGGTGTTGCATGAGAAAATGCGTAAATTTTTTTGGGTCGGTGAGTTTACTGATCGCCCTTTCTACAACCGTTATGTCGGCAGGGACCATTACGATTGATGAAAACGGGAACGGGAATGTGAACGGAACCGCGCTTCCTTTTGCGGCGAACGGTACAAACCCGGATGCCCCACACCAAACACCAGTGCTCACGTACACTCTTCCCTTCGCCGGAGTGGCAGGACAGGTATTGTTGATTGAGCCCGAGACCGGGATCCCCGGGGATGTGCTTCAGTTCACCGGCAATAGTACGGTGATCTTCTACTCGAAAAGAGACAGCAATTCCTTGGCTGAGAAGTTCTCGCCGCCGATCTTTCCGTTTCCTGTATCCAATACGGTTTCGCTCACGGAAACGACCTCCGGCAATACGGATGGGGCGATGTACACGCCCAAGGCGGGCCAACCAGGGTTTGATGCCTCAGGACCTACCTATCACTTGATCAGCGACGTAACTTCGGTGATACCCGAACCGGCGTCCGTAGGAATGCTGTTCCTGGCCGGGGCAGCATTTCTCGGGACTAGAAAACTCCGTCGAACGTAAACGTGCGGGCGGGACTATTGTCCTCCGCCGCCTGGAGGCTGCGCGGACAAATTCCCCACGTTGTCCTTATTGACGATCAGTGTGCCTGTGTCAACGAAAGTCGGGACGGGCGCATACAGGTTTTGGGTCCAGTCCTCTTTCAGAGGCTTGGGCGGATTGTGATGGATCATATCTAGGACTTTTGTTCCGAAATAGCCCATCGTCCAAGGCTTTTGTGCGATGGTCGCCGAGATCACACCTTTCTTGATCCAATCGACAGTACCGGGGTCGGTGTCCATCGCTACGACGGTAACCTTGCCAGCCATGTTGCCGCGGTTCACAACATCCGCAACGGCTGGGCAAGACAGCGCCTCAAGGCAGACAAACGCGTCCGGCTTGTTCTTACCGTCTAACAGCTTCTTAGCGGCGTCGAACGCAATATCCGAGTTGCCGTTCATGTCTACGACCTGCGAAATCTTGACGTCAGTGTGATCGGCGAACGCGGCCTGATAGCCTTGGAGCCGGTCTTTCAAATTCACCTGGTTGGGAATGGTGAAGATGACGACCGAACCCTTGTTATTCAGCAGCTTCGCGGTCATTTTCCCACCGATCATGCCAGCGTTGTAATTGTCGGTTCCGATGAAGAACAGGCGCTTGCTGTCAGGCGCATCAGAATCGATGGTCACGACAGGGATTCCTTGATCAAGCGCCGAATTGATGTCGGGGCTCAGAATAGTCACGTCGGCAGCCTGAACCAGAATGCCCGAGGGCTTCTCTGCAACAGCGCGCCGGAACGCGTCATGCTCGCCTTGAGGATCGTGTCCATCCGGTCCTTGCAGCTCGGATTTGACCTTCATCTCCGCGGTTGCATGTATGACGCCCTGCATCGCCGTCTGCCAATACGGAATTTTCGTGTTGTCCGCGACCAGGATGTACTTCTCCGTCGGTTCATGAGGGGAAGCGGCACAGCCAGTCAAGAAAAGGAACATGGCCGGAACCGCGGCCGTGAATAGCGACCATTTAGCTCTTCGCATGAGGCACCTAGCGCGGTAGTGTATCACGGCTTTGGAAGTTGGCATTCAAGTGCTCCAAAGATCAGGTATTTTGCAACCGAAAGTAAACAGCCGCTAACGGTGGCAGGTGGACGGTGAGCGAGTGCAGGCGCCCATGCAGTGGAATAGGGACGGTATCTAACCCACCGAAATTGCCACGGCCGCTACCGCCGTACTGCCGGGCGTCCGTGTTCAGCACTTCTTTCCAGAAGCCCTTTAAGGGAACGCCAACACGATAGTTCTCGCGAGGAACAGGACTAAAATTGCAAACTACCGCCGTCAACTGTCGTTCGGATTGGCCTTTGCGCAAAAAACTCAAAACGTTCTTTTCCGCATCATGGACATCAATCCACTCGAAAGATAGCGGCAAGTTTTCGCAACTGTGCAGCGAGGCTTCGCCACGGTACAGCTCGTTTAGATCGCCGACTAATAACCTGAGGCCGGAGTGCGGACCGACATTCAGAAGGTTCCAATCAAGGGTTTCGTCGTGTTTCCACTCGCTCCGTTGCCCGAACTCAGCGCCCATAAAAAGCAACTTTTTGCCGGGTTGGGCGTACATGTAAGCGAACAGCAATCGTAAATTTGCAAACTTTTGCCAGTCATCGCCCGGCATTTTGGCGAGCAAGGAGCCTTTGCCGTAGACGACTTCATCGTGTGAAAGAGGCAAGATAAAGTTCTCGTTGAAAGCATAGATCGCTCGAAAGGTCAGCTCGTGGTGATGATACTTGCGAAATAGGGTATCTTGCTCCATGTACTGAAGGGTGTCGTGCATCCAGCCCATATCCCACTTAAAACCAAAGCCGAGTCCCCCAACGTAGGTCGGCCTAGAGACCATGGGCCAAGCGGTCGATTCTTCGGCAATGGTCTGCACGTCGGGGTGGGCGCGGTACACGTCTTCATTCAGTCGGCGCAAGAACCCGATGGCATCCAGATTTTCGCGGCCGCCGAACTCGTTGGGAATCCACTGGCCCCGCTGGCGGGAATAATCCAGATACAGCATAGAAGCGACGGCATCCACGCGAAGGGCGTCGGCGTGATATTTGTCCAGCCAGAACATCGCACTGCTTAATAAAAAGCTGCGAACCTCCCCGCGGCCATAGTTGAAGATAAAACTGTTCCAATCGGGATGGATACCGCGCCGCGGATCAGCGGGCTCGTATTCGTGGAATCCATCAAAATAACCCGGCCCATGCTCGTCATTGGGGAAATGCGATGGAACCCAGTCCAGAATTACGCCGATCCCGTGTCGGTGAAACGAATCGATCAGGGCCATAAAATCCTGTGGCGTTCCGTAACGGCTGGTGGGAGCAAAAAATCCGGTGATCTGATAGCCCCACGACCCGAAGAACGGATGCTCCATTACAGGCAGGAACTCAACATGAGTGAAGCCCATCTCCTTCACATACGGCACTAGTTCAGAGGCAAGCTCGCGATAGCTCAGAGATCGATTGTTCTGCTGGGCGTTACGGCGCCAAGATCCTAAGTGCACTTCGTAAATCGAAATCGGCGCATCGAGTGCGTTCGCATCCTTGCGCCGAGACATCCACTCCTGGTCGGTCCATTCGTAGTCCAATTGCCAGACGACCGAGGCGGTGCCGGGAGGTGTTTCATGGAGGAATCCGAATGGATCGGCTTTTGCGGCCACGTAGCCGTTGCGACCCTCTACGTGGTACTTATAGCTGGTTCCCGGGAAGACATTGGGCACAAATCCCTGCCAGATGCCGGCGCTGCCCGACGAAAGCGGCGTTGCTCCCGGCCGCCAACCATTAAATGTGCCGATCAAAGAAACGGCTCGCGCGTTGGGAGCCCAAACCGCGAACTGCGTTCCCTCGCTTCCGGCCGAATGCGCGCCCACGACATCGCTCAGCTTGAGGTGCGTGCCTTCGAGAAAGAGGTGCGTATCGGTCTCAGTGAAAAGCCTTTTGGTTTGCGCCATGTGTCAATTACTCGGCGATGAGGCTCAGAATGCCGCGAAGAGGAATTCGCACCCAATCCGGACGATTATTCAGCTCATACCCCAACTCATACAAAGCCTTTTGCAGAAGGAACACATCCAGAAGAAGCCGCCGCTCACGGTCAGCCTCGGGAACAGATTTCAATCCGCGTGACTCTTCGAAGTAGGCGCCCAGATAGAGTGCGCTGACCCATGCCGTCCACAGCGCAGCCCAAGTTTCGAGCGCAGCCGTTTGCTCGCGTTGCGCGGGCACGGCCGAGATCTGATCAAACAGCGCGGCAAACGCAGCGTATTGAAACGAGCGAACCATTCCGGCGACATCTCGCATCGGGAGCGCCTTCTGGCGGCGTTCCTCGAGAGTTCGCGCCGGCTCGCCTTCGAAGTCAATGATCATGAAATCGGTCCCGGTGTAGAGGACCTGACCCAGATGGTAATCACCGTGATGGCGAATTCGCGCGGTATTAACGGCAAATTGGCGCAGCAGCTCGAAACGATTCGTCAGTTCAGATTCGAGCTGGAGCAGGCGGTGAGCGTTTTCGCCAGAAGAGTCCGACAGCGCCGGCAGCTTCCGACGCAAGAAGTCAAACGAAGCGCGGGCTTGCGCGATCAGATCCCGAACTAGCTTTTCGCCATCGGCGCGCGTGAACGGATCCGGAGCGAAATCCGGGCCGGCAGTTTCGTCGGTCAGTGCCGCGTGCATCTGGGCAGTTCGTTTGCCCAGCAGGCGCGCCGATGCTGCATATTCGCCCAGGAGGGCGTGAACATCCGTGGGAAGATCCTGCGTCATCAACTCGAGGGGATGTTGAGCCGGCAAGGCGGGCGCGACGCCGACTGCCGATACACGCTCAAAGAAGGCCGCGAGCGACTTCAGTGTGTATTTCCAGGCATCACCGCGATTCGGCACAAACTGCTGAAGCATTGCCACGGCAAAGCACGCTGGACTTTCGCGCGGATGATAGTCGATCGTACCCAGCACCGCCGGAATGTACTTGAACCCTCGTTGCGTCAAAAACTCCCCGATCTCGATATCGGGGTTGATTCCCTCTTCGAGCTTGCGAAATAGTTTCAGGATGTACTTGTTTCCGTAAATGATAGAAGTGTTGCTTTGCTCAGCAATCGAGACGGAGCTTTCGATGTGGCCGGCGGATTGCCCGCAGAACCGATCAAGCGCGCTTTCGCGGCGGGCTCGCAGGCTTGCATTGCGTCCCTCCCAGGTTGTATTGCAAACCACCGCTTCAAGCAGCGCCTCGCGGAAGACAGGATCCGATGTGGCTTCCGTGAGCGAGCCGGCCAAACCATTGGGAGCTTCGAGTCGCGCCACAATTTCCTTCGATTGCGCGGAATTGTCCGATGCGTTCAGAGAAACCGGCAAAAAGTATTCATCTCGTGCCCCGTCCTGGTATTCGACTTGGATGACAAGCAAAAGTGCCTGGCCGTTCGGGATCTGAACCTGATCACAGATGTTCAGGCTTGCAATCGTTCTCGCCTTAGCACGAAACCACCGCCGCGCGGTCAGGAAGCGGGGCAGAACGCGCACAAGTTGTGCCAGAGCCGCCTCGTCAAAGGGCTGGTCCCAGGAGTGAACCCTGACCGCCGCGGCTCCTTCGTGCTCGTGTTGCCATGATGCCCGGGTAAGAGACATATCGTATGGATTCCGGAAGGGAGCCCATGCTTTCACAGGAAGTATTCGAAATCGCTCTCCACTCGAAGGCGGCGACGGATGAGGAGAATATGACCGGGAACGGACGCGGGATTCAGCTCCACGTAATTCCGGCGTCCCGACCAAACGTAGCGCGCGCCGGTGAGCAAGTCATTGGCCTGATAGGGATGACTCTCATCGATCCGCCATTTATCCAGAGGAAGCTCGACGATGCCCGCTTGGGTGTGATGCGGATCAAGGTTCACGACCATCACGATGAGACTTGCGGGATCCTCCGTGTGCTTGCTGTAGCAGATGATCTGGTCATTGTTGACGGGATGGAATTCGAGCGACCAGTCGCTTTGAAGAGCCAGATTCTCATTCCGGATCCGATTCACCAGCGCGATCAGATCTCGCAGGCTGTCCGGTTGTTCAAGATCCCAATGCCGGATCTGGTATTTCTCGGAATCGAGGTATTCTTCGCTGCCGGGTCGCGCCGGGCGGCTTTGCAATAGCTCGAAAGCGGGGCCGTAGATTCCATAATTGGCTCCGAGCGTGGCGGTAAGCAGAAAGCGAATCATGAACGCCGCGCGACTGCCGATCTGGAGGAATTCAGTCAGAATGTCGGGAGTGTTCGGCCATTGATTCGCGCGGAAGAACTCTCGCACCGGAGTGCTTGCCAGCTCAGTCAGGTACTGCGTCAATTCGTACTTCCCGTTCCGCCAAGGGAAATAGGTGTAGGACTGGCTGAAACCCAGCTTCGCCAGGCGGTACATAATTTTGGGCCTCGTGAAGGCTTCGGAGAGAAACAGCGTCTCAGGCCAGCGGCTTTTGATTTCGCCAATGCACCATTCCCAGAACGGGAATGCCTTCGTATGGGGATTGTCAACGCGAAAGATCCGCACACCCTGATCGATCCAGAACGTGAACACGGACTTGAGCTCCTGCCAAAGCTCGAACCAATTCGGGTTCTCGAAGTCGAAGGGATAAATGTCCTGGTACTTCTTGGGCGGATTCTCGGCGTACTGAATCGTTCCGTCGGGCCGTTTGCGAAACCATTCCTGGTGCTCTTTCACGTAGGGGTGGTCCGGAGCGACTTGAAAGGCGATGTCGAGCGCGACTTGCAGGCCGAGATCCGATGCACGCTTGACAAAGCAGCGAAAGTCTTCAATTGTGCCGAGAGCGGGAAGTACCGATTTATGGCCGCCCTCCTCGGAACCGATGGCCCAGGGACTTCCGACATCATCGGGCTCGGCAGTAACGGAGTTGTTTTTTCCCTTGCGGAATTTCCTGCCGATCGGGTGAACGGGCGGCAGATAGACCACATTGAAGCCCATATCCGCGATGTATGGCAGCCGGGCTTCGCAGTCCTTCAAAGTGCCGTGCTTTCCCGGTTCGGGCGAAGTGGACCGCGGAAACAATTCATACCAGGAGCTGAATCGCGCTCGCACCGGATCTACCACGATGACCAGTTCGCGATCCAATTTAGTCACGAACTGTCGGTCGGGATAGCGCTCCATGAGATCGTCGAGTGCGGCTCCGATCGCAACCTCGCGGAGCGAGTCCACGCCATCGTTTTCGGCGCGCAATGGGGCGGCTTGCTTACGCAACCAATCTGCATCGCTTCCTTCGGCACGGCCGGCGGCGTGCTCAATCAATTCGGCGCCGATCAGGTAATCAAGTGTTGTATCGGAATTCGCCTGAATACGCTTCAGGAGATCGTGGCGCCACGTTAGCCAGTGATCTACCCAAGCGTGAATCGTGTAGCGGTAGCGCCCCAATTGGGTGACCAAGAAATCGCCCGCCCAGCGGTCATTCACCAAAGCCCGCATGGGCCGCTCGATCCATGTCTTCGAAGTTTCAGGGCGGTACAGCAGCACAGCCGCAACGGAATCGTGACCATCCGCGAAGATATCGGCCTCGAGGCGCACGTTGTCACCAACGGTGCGCTTGGCCGGAAATCTTCCTCCATCAATTTCCGGCGAAACACCTTCGATGACTACGCGCCGCCGCCCATCGTTGTGTGGCTGTTTCATGGTTTGAAGATTATTATGCGTGCTTGGCGTTTGCGATCAGGTCCCGATAAAGCGCGATGGTCTGGTCGGCAATTGCAGGCCAGCCGAACTTTTCTTCCACACGCCTGCGACCGGCGTCGCCGAAGCGTTTGCACTGTTCCGGATCCTTCAGGAGATCAGACAGTCTCGCGGCCAGATCGCGCGCGAATTCATCCGGATGGACAGGAAATCCGGTCACGGGCTCCTGCTCAAAGTGGACCAGGTACCCAGTTTTTCCGTCCACGACGATTTCGGGAATTCCGCCAATCGCCGTGCCGACGACCGGCGCACGGCAGGCCATCGCTTCGACATTGATGATGCCGAACGGTTCATAAACGGAGGGGCAACAGAACACGCGGCAATGACTATAGAGCTGGATTACCTCCGGCTTGGAGATCATTTTTTCAATCCACACAATGCGTGGATTCCGCTTTCTTGCTTGTTCTACTTTCTGGCGCATCTCCGCCGCGACATCCGGGGTGTCCGGCGCACCCGCACACAGCACAACCTGCGTATCGGGCGGCAGATATTGCAGCGCATCCACCAGATTTGTCACGCCCTTCTGGCGTGTGATTCTCCCTACGAACAGAATGAAAGGAACGGCAGGATCCACGGCATAGGTTTGGAGCGCGCTGGTCGCGTCGGTGTTGCGATATTCGTCGAGATCGATTCCGTTGTAGATGACATGCACGCGTTCGGGAGGGACTGGATACACGCGCAGAATGTCGGCTTTGGTCCCGTTCGATACGGCGATTATGGCGTCGGCATCCATCACGCCGGTGCGCTCAATCCAAGAGCTCATGGCGTAGCCACTGCCGAGCTGCTCCGCTTTCCACGCGCGCATGGGTTCCAAGCTGTGCGTTGTGAGGACGAAGGGCATGCCATAAAGTTTTTTTGCAAGAAAGCCGGCCAGGGACGTATACCAGGTATGCGTGTGGACGACATCTACACCCTTCAGCGCCTTGACCTGAGTCAGGTTAAGGCTGACGGTTTCCAAGGCGGTCTTGAACTTGCCATCGGTGCCTTCGGTGATTTCGCTCCAAGGCAGCGCACCCCGGACCTGCAAGTTGCCGCCATCGGCGTGCTGCTTTCCCCAGCAGTGGACTTCGACTTCTATTTTTTTGGCCAGCTCACGGCTTAAGTACTCAACGTGAACACCGGCGCCGCCGTACACATTCGGCGGATACTCGCGTGTAAACAGTCCGGCCCGCATTCGCCGCTCCTCTCGTTAAAGACGCTATCACGGGCAACGCTTTCGTCAGAATGGAGCCGCGTGCTAACTCCAGGCGATTGCAGAAGGATGCAATCGGATCTCGGGCAGGTTAGTGGGTGTTGGCCAAAGCGAATGCGACCAGAGTGTCCCCTGCGCCCACCACAAGATATTGTTTGCCGTCGAGTTCGTAAGTGATGGCGCCGTTCGTCTGGTTGGCTCCTACACTGGTGTGCCATAGGGTCGTGCCCGTAGCCGCATCGAGGGCCATTACGTGTCCGGAGCTGTCGCCAGCAAACAGCAAGTTGCCCGCGGTCGTTAACAGCCCGGGACCCATAGAGCCTATATCGTGCGTCCAGCGAATGTCGCCTGTCCGGTAATCAATGGCTTTTATTGTCCCCGGAAAATTGAGGAAATCATCCCGTCCGGCGTAGCCTTCGGCCTTTCCTTCCGCAGTCAGGTAAAAGACGCTGTAACTCTGCGACGCAACGACATAGAACAGCCCCGTCGTGGGATCGAACGTCGGAGCAAACCAGTTTGATGCGCCGTTTGAGCTCGGAGAAACAAGCGTGCCGTTCCTCGAAGGCTCTTTCTTGGGGTCGGGGATGGGTTGCCCTTTGGCGTTGAAACCCATGCTCCAGTTGCCCTTGATGAAGGGAGCCGTCAACAGGTGTTCGCCGCTCGTGCGATCCAGAACAAAGAAGAACCCATTGCGGCTCGCCTGGGCCAGCAGCTTACGGTGCTGGCCCTTGAACTCGGCGTCGAACAAAATGGGCGTCTGGACCGCATCCCAGTCGTGCGTGTCATGAGGAGAGACCTGATAACCCCAGGCCATCTTGCCCGTATCTACATTCAGAGCGACGATCGAACACGTCCAAACGTTGTCACCTTTGCGCGCGTCGCCCGCGTGTACGGGGTTAGGATTTCCGGTACCCCAATAAATCAGGTGTAAGTCGGGATCGTAAGTGCCGGTCATCCACGTCATTCCGCCACCATGACTGCGTGCATCGTCATTGGGCCAAGTCTCCGCGCCCGGTTCTCCTGGGCCCGGCTCCGTGTTCCAGTGCCACTGTACAGCGCCTGTCTCCGGATCACGCGATTCGAGATAGCCGGGGTTATCGAGTGAGTCCCCGCCGACCCCAACGATGATGTGGTTCCCGACAACGAGCGGCGACACGGTGCAGAAATATTCGAGCTTCACATCCGCGATTTGCTTGCGCCAGCGCTCGCGGCCGTCTTTGGCACTCAAAGAGATCAAATTGCAATCGGGCGTTTCGAAATACAGCCAGTCACCCCACATGGCGACGCCGCGCTGGCCAATGTGCCCGCCCTCATTCGGCGGATACTTGAAATGCCAGATCTCGCGGCCGGTTCGTGCGTCAACGGCCCAGACGTTATCGGGCATCGTGAAGTAGAGCACGCCATTGACTTCGAGTGGGGTTGACTTAATTACCGATCCGAAGCCGCCCGCACCGTAATTCGTGGCATGGTACACCCAGGCTGTGGACAATACGGAGACGTTCGACGAGTTAATTTGATTCAGGGAACTGTGGCGCCGCCCTGAGTAGTCGCCGTTGTAAGTCGGCCAAGTATCAGGAGCAGGTTTCAGCAGAGCATCCGGCGGCAGCTGCTGTGCGTTCTGAATCAATGGCGCGAGCAGGATCAGTGCAAGTACTGGGGCTTTCATTTCAACGTCTCCAGATATGCAAGGACATTGTGCATGTCATCATCCGTGTACTTCGGAAGCAGGGCTTCATGGGCTGCTCGCGGATCTTGTATGTCAACTTTCACACTTTCGCGTGAGAACGATTGGTACCAGCCGGAGGAGTCGTGCAGAGAAACCGCAAACTCGTCAAGATGGTCCAGTGTGCCCGAGACCTCCTGGCCAGAAGGTAAATGGACCGTTACCTTAGTGGGCGCAGCCGGTTTCGTAGGCTTGCCAAGGAATACGTCGATGAGGTTCGGGACGGGATACAACATCCGGCGTTGGAGTTCGACAGGTTCATACTTTGTTGCGATATGTGCCAGGTCACCGGACGGCGAGTGACAGGTATCGCAATGTGCTGGGCCACGGAAGAACTCCGCACCTTTTCGGGGATCACCGGTAACAATATCGCCGATCTTATAAGCAAACCGGTTTGAGACGTCGGCAGCGCGCGAGTGCAGGAAGGTCGAGATATCAGCAATTTGATCCGCAGAGAGCGAAGCGAAGGCCGGCATCCCTCGTTCGGGCCGGCCATTATGGATCACCGGACCGATCGTGTCGCCCTTATTGTCGTGCAACACGAGTGCCGACCGAACCAGATCGGGCCCGCTCTTGCCGTGGGCATCGTTGCCATGACAGAACCCGCAGGTGGGCACGAAGATTTTTCGCCCGCGCTCGACTGCGGCTTGATCGAGGCGCGGAATACCCATGAGATCGGCGACATCGGTTTTGGCTTTCTCTTTCTGCGTGGGATCGTTCTTCTGCTGCTGGGCATTTCTTTCCTTTTCGGCGCCGGCAACCTGGTCCGCCTGACTGGCGTTTAGGGATGCGGCGAGCAGCAGCGCGGCGCTAAAGCGCAGGTAATTAGACAGCATGTCGATTCATCTTCCGGGTTCAAGCTGCAGGTTGTTGAGGTAGTCGTAATCTACCTTGATCGCCTCGAGTGCGGGCATTTCGGTGAACGGAGGCTCTTGCTCCACGAACAGAGCTCGGATCTCCCCTTTGCCCGCGGCGGCAAGAATTTTTCCATAATCGATTGCCCCCCTGCCGAGCTCGGTGGGCACGGGCGCATTCGGCCCCTGTTCCATCAACTTGGTTGTTGGCGTGAACCCCTTCCGAAAGTCTTTAATGTGCAGCAACCGGTAGCGATCGGGATATTTCGTCAGGTAAGCAATGGGATCGTGACCGGCAACCGTCATCCAGCCGCAATCGAGCTCTAACTTGACCAGATCAGGGTTAGTAAGACGAATGAACTCGTCGTAGCCGGTTGTTGAGCCGTAGGATCTGAATTCAAAATTGTGGTTATGATATCCGAGCTGCAGCCCCGCCCTTTTGACCTGCTCGCCCACTTTGTTGAACTGCTCGGCGTTCCACTTCCAATCATCGAGGGTCAACCCTTGCAAGACCGCGAGGAAGGATGCCACCTGACCGCCAGCGGGATTGGCCTTGAAGCGCGAAGGGTCAGCTACCCAAGGCACGGTCACGATCATGTATTCTTGCCCCAGTTGTTTCGCAGCTTCGATGTTTTGCTCGAGCTTCGTCATGAGATCCGGCAGCATGTAATGCCCGGACGGGTTCTTCAGCCCGACGTCATCTAAAGCCTTCTTCAGATCTGCTACCGGCACCTTACCCATGGGAGACAGTTCAACGGCCTGGTAGCCGATGGCCGCCACCCGCTTGAGTGTGCCGAACGGGTCGGCATCCATCTCTTTCCCGACTGTGTAGAGTTGAAGACCAATGGGTGCATTCATAGGTTTTGCATTCGTTATGTGAGGCCTTAGCGCAGATGGGATTGCTGCGGTCACAGCAGTTGCAGTCTTCAGAAAGGATCTGCGGGAGCTCGATGCGTTCATCATTTTCGATGGTCCCTCCGGGTGTGGATTGGAATTTGAGTGCTCATCCTCAGGCGCCGTTCTTTTGCAAGGCGGTTAGGCGTTTGGTGGGTTTCGGGCCGGGCGTGGGCGCCGAGATCGGCTTCGATGCCGTCGAGGATCCAATTCAGCGCACGTTCGAAACCGTCATCGTCCGGAAGCTCAGCGCCCATGCTCACAACGTTTGATGCAGTGTACATAAAACTTGTACGCTCTACCAGAAAACATTAACGCGAGGCTAGCCTGACATCAAACAAGTCGGCAAACGGTGAAGTTGGCTTAGGCCAGCCTGCGTCCCCAGTTCGCTGTGAACGTCATGACACTGGTCCAATAATGCGGGTCCTGATAGCGGGCATAGAAGTCCTCGAGCATTTTCCCGGTGATGTAACCCGATTTCAGCAGTGAGGAAGCCAATACCTGCATGGTCTGGGTCCAGTATGCCGCCCAATCTGAGCCACCATTGAAGTGCGCCGTGTGCCCCTCGCCGGCAATATTCTCCAGACCGAGCGAATCCAGCCAGACGGTAATTTTGCGGCCGATAAAAAAATCGATGCCAGCTTCGACGGACCACTTCAGCCATCCTTGCCAGAAGGTGTGCATCGAGTCCGGCTCGGCGACAGTGCAGGGCAGCATGTCTGGTTCGATAGAAAGAAGCGCGCCGCCGGGCTTTAAGGCCTTAACCATGCGCTCCAAGGCCTTACCGGCAGGCGTGAGATGGTGAAGCAGGGCGCGCGCGACGACCAGATCGTAGCAACCCTCTTCTATGGCGTCCTGAAGGATATCGAGCTGACGGACCTCAAGACACGGAACGCGCAGGTCCGCAACATATCGGAGATCGATGTCGCTTGCGACCACGTAACCAGTGGGCGCCACGCGCTCAGCCAGACCCTGCGCGATGGATCCGTTGCCACAGCCGAGTTCCAGGCAGCGCCAACCTGGACGCAGTCCGAGCCGGACAATATGAGCGAACTCGGCGGGATCCAGCAACACAGACATCAGGGCCAAGCGTTGCTGTTCTCCCGCCAACTCGTGGGGCAAAACGTATTTACCCATTGACTGCTCTTCAGTAGCTGCGGGAAACGGTGTCCGGGTTATGTGGATTATATGCTAGCGAAGTGGTGTGGAGTGGGCTCCAAGACAATGGTTAAGACGCGCTGGTCTAAGTATCCACCTTCTTTGGCGCCTGAAAGTAGGCTCTCGCGTCAGCGCGAAAGAGAGAATAGGTAATTAGGACGAGAAGCAAGACATGCACCGCCAGCTTCTGCAGTGAGTCGAAGCTGATCGCTACGTGAAACGCAATCCAGGCCAACGCAAGCCACCGTGCCCAGTTATGCCGCAGCAGGATGAACGCCCCGGACGCAACCGCCAGAAGAGGGACAACGAGGAGCAACAGGTCTTCAGAATGAGAGAGCCGCGGTGAGCCAAGCCCTTTGAGGTGGACTGCAAACCCGAAAACACCCGCGGTGATCAACAGCCAAGCGACGATAGCGACGGTGAAGGGTCGTTTCATTGCGTTGCTTCGGTTTCGCTCTTACACTCCAAAGTGATTACCACCTTCCCGCGAGCATGCCCTTTTTTCATATATCGGAAAGCCTCGCTGGCCTCACTTAACCTGTAACGCTTGTCGATAACTGGTCTCACCTTTCCGGCCGCCATGAACTCGCCTACCGTGGTCAAATCCGCCTTATTCATCCGCGCGATGAAAAAGACCATCTTCCTGGTCCCGAACAGTGACCACACCAGCGCTCCAATAATGCGAGCTACAAGGCCGATTACTCGACCATCGTCGGGCGCTCCGACCATGACGAGTGTCCCTTTGGGACTCAAAAGGCGCCTGCATGCGGATAACGAATGGTTCCCAATGCAGTCCAAAAAGAGGTCGTAACGCTCCCCACTTTTGGTGAAATCATTCTGGGTGTAATCAATGACGCGGTCCGCGCCGATGGATCGGACCATGTCGAGATTCGCCGTGCTGCACACGCCGGTCACATTTGCGCCGAACAGTTTAGCCATCTGCACTGCGAACGTGCCCACGCCTCCCGCCGCGCCGTTGACCAAGACCTTCTGCCCTACGTGAATCCGGCCCTTGTCGCGAAGACCCTGTAACGCGGTCAATGACGCCACTGGTGCAGAGGCCGCTTGTTCGAAGGTCACGTTCTCCGGCTTTAGGGCCAGCGCCGACTTGATGCCGAAGACGGACGCGGAAGTCGCATACTCGGCAAAGGCCCCGACGCACGTGCCGAACACTTCGTCGCCCGGTTTGAACTGCGTCACGTTCCTGCCAATGGCTTCAACCTCGCCGGCCACATCAACACCGGGTCTCCTGATCTTTGGTTTCCCGAGCCCCAGCAGCATGCGAATGAGGAAGGGGCCGCCCTTCATTACCTTCCAGTCCAGTGGGTTGATAGAAGCGGCACGGACCTTTATTAAGACCTCCTTCTCCCCAGGCGCCGGCTTCTCAATATCCTGACATTTCAGAATGTCGGGTGAACCAAAGCCCTCGTAAACAATAGCCTTCATGGCTTTCCTATCAGGATTCTGCCAAATAGATCGGGCCTACGCAAAGGCCGCCGAATCCACCCCGAGTAGCGCGCTGGCTCTGTCCAGAACGCCGGGGTAGAAACCGACGCGCTGATCGTTGTTCGAGTGTCTCCATTTCGTCGGGCAGCGCGAACTGAATTGGGAAAGGCTCCGGATATGAAAGGCCGTAGAGCGGTGCGTCGATCTGCTGAAGATTGTTTCCGTTAAGGGAATAGCCACAACGTATGGATTAGGATTTGTGCTTCCGTTCGATGAAATTTACACGGAAGAGGTGGCCATACATTCTTGATTGTACTTTCTCTATAGAGAATGTCGTGTTAAGGTGGAGGCATTATGGCACAGTATGTTCATCCTGAGGTTCTGGTTGAAACCGAATGGCTCTCGCAGAAGCTTAGCGATCCTTCGGTTCGAGTCGTCGAAGTGGATGTTGATACAGCGGCATATGATCTGGGGCATATTCCCGGCGCGATCGCTTGGGCCTGGAATACTCAGCTCTGCGATACGGTTCGGCGCGATATTGTGCCGAAGAACGAGCTCGAAGCTCTGCTTTCGAAATCCGGCATTTCGCCGCAGACGACAATCGTGCTGTACGGGGATAACAATAACTGGTTCGCAGCCTGGGCCTTTTGGCAACTGAAGATTTATGGTCATAACGACGTCAGAATCCTGAACGGCGGCCGAAAGAAATGGCTGGCCGAGAATCGTCAGGTCACGAACGATGTACCGTCGTACCCGCAGGCGCAGTATAAGGCCAAGGACGCCGATCTTTCGGTTCGCGCCTTTCTGCCGCAAGTGCAGGAAGCAGTGAAAGCAAAATCGGTTTCGCTCGTGGATGTTCGCAGCCCGCAGGAATTCACTGGCGAGATTTTGGCCCCGCCCGGCCTTCCCGAAACCTGTCAGCGTGGCGGTCACATACCGGGAGCTCGCAACGTCCCTTGGGGCAAAGCTTGCAACGAGGACGGTACATTCAAGAGCTTCGATGAATTGAAAGCGCTGTATGCGGCCGAAGGAGTGGACTCGTCGCGCCCCACGATTGCCTATTGCCGGATCGGCGAACGCTCCAGTCACACCTGGTTCGTCTTGAAATACCTGCTGGGCTTACCCAATATCGTCAACTACGACGGCTCATGGACCGAGTGGGGCAACCTGGTCGGCGCTCCAGTCGAGCGCGGTGCAGCGAAAACGGCAGGAGCATAAGCAATGGACAGCAGCGTCACCACCGCCCAGAGCTTTCGCGAACGGCACATAGAGATCGATGGCTGGCCCGTCAAACTGACCAGTTACCGGATCGGCGATAAGTTCGTCTGTGAGGCGGACAACGTGTCACCCGGTGCTTCCCTGGCACGTTTTTCCGCCGCCACGGCGGAAGAAGCCGAATCGCAGACTATCTCCAAAGCGCGCCATCTGCTCAGCAAAACCAAGCGGCGAGAAATTTGAAAGCTATGTTGCAAACCCGTCCGCTCACTGCGGGGGTGCCGCACAGTCGAACCGAAAGCTGCTGACCACCCGGTTAAAGACCGGTTCGAAGCGGGTAAGCTGGTCATTCCGGCACTCCAGTTCCAGCCGGAACAGGTTCTTCTCATGGCGGACAAAAATGACCTCATCCAGCCATGTGCCGCGGTCTTGGGGATCGTAGTAGCGGTCCTTCGTGAGAAGAGCGGCATCTCCAAGAAGCTGTATCTCTTTCTTCTCGATAAGTTCCATTCGCTGCGCCCGCTCAAATGTCTTCAGTCCATCCAGGTGCTGCTGCAGGTCGTCCACCAGGCTGAGCCGGATGGGATGGTCGGAGTCGGGCGAAGGCGTCAACGCCGTTATATCGATCTCCCCTATCGGCTTCGAATATTTCTTGAGCCCAGTTTCGATATAGAAGCCGGCGCCATCAAACGCATCACCTTTCAACCAACGCGATGGGTAGGCCAGGCAATAACCAAGTGACGGATTCCGGTACTGCTTCCATCGCCGATCCTGCTTCGGAACTGAAGGTTGGCGCGCAAATGAACATGAGGAAATTGAGAGGGAAAGAGCCAAGCCACACAGCAGCGAAAGTTTCGACGGCATTACCTGACAGACTTTCACAATATACGAAAACTTGCGGCTCTCCGTCAGTTTTTTCCTGCCAATCCGGGGCGAGATGCTGAGAGCCTTCCGGCGACTCTCTGTTTGCAATCAGGAGGGTTTCACATGGACGAGCGCCGCAAACAGATATTGGCAACCCTGGCGCAGATGGACAAGCAGTTCGGCAAAGGATCCGTACTGATGTTGGGATCGCGAGCCACTTTACCGGTGGAAGTTATCTCGACCGGCTCCATTGCCGTTGATAGCGCATTGGGTGCAGGCGGATTCCCGCGCGGCCGGGTCATTGAGATTTTCGGCCCCGAGTCATCCGGAAAAACCACGCTGGCGCTACATGTCATTGCGGAAGCACAACGGTCGGGCGGAAATGCTGCTTTTATCGATGCTGAACATGCGCTGGACCCAACCTACGCTGGCAAGCTAGGAGTCGATATCGAAAATCTGTTGATTTCACAGCCGGACTATGGTGAGCAGGCGCTCGAAATCGCCCAAGCTCTGGTGAACTCGCAGGCCATCGACGTGATCGTCATCGATTCAGTGGCCGCTCTGACCCCAAAGGCTGAGATTGAAGGCGAAATGGGGGACAGCCATATGGGCCTACACGCCCGGATGATGTCCCAAGCATTGCGCAAACTCACTGCTTCGGTTTCGAGAGCCAACACCTGCCTCGTATTCATTAATCAACTTCGTGAAAAGATCGGCGTTATGTTCGGCAACCCGGAAACGACGACCGGCGGCCGCGCACTGAAATTCTATGCGTCTATCCGCGCGGAAGTCAGGAGGATGACGGCTATCAAGGACGGTGAGGTCGTCATCGGTAATCGCACTAAGGTGAAGGTTGTGAAGAACAAGGTCGCAGCCCCCTTTCGCGAAGTCGAAGTCGATATCTTCTACGGCAAGGGCATCTCTCGTGAAAGCGACATTCTCGACCTGGGCGCTCAACACGGCGTGCTCGAGAAGAGCGGCTCCTGGTACAGCTACAAGGGCGAGCGTGTCGGCCAGGGGCGCGAGAATGCCCGTCAGGCGTTGATTGAGCGCCCTGAGCTCCGCCATGCCCTCGAAACCGATCTCCGGCAAGCAGTCGGCCTGACAGGCTCGAAAAAGAGTGCGGAGTTTGAACTAACTACGATTGATTCGAGAAAAGCCTCAGCAGCCTCGTAAACTTCAAGCTGCAGGCTTTTGAAGTGTCCCGACTGGTGAACCAACAGAAGCGTGGACACGTCGCGGGCTAGATTTAGGGCCTAGCAGCGGGCGGGAAATGCTAGGCCCTCTATCAGAGTTTCATTTGAATCCTGCGAAGATCACGATCTCCGCTTAGGTTCAAAGCCGGCAACCCACATTTCGAACCGCAGCGGTCAAAAACAAAGCGGTTCCTAAAGCGGAAGCCAAGCGCGCAATAGCGGACATTGGTCTGGCGATGAAACCTACGGACAACGGTCGGTAGTACGTCAAGCACGACACCCGTCCAGCCCCTGCCAGCCAAGGTAACAATACCACCTCTTTAACAGGCCGCAGGGAGTCAATGATATACGTGTCCTATGCGAGAGGCTGACGCCGCATGAGCCAAAGCGCACCAGTGCCAGACCCGAAGCCGGTGGACCCATATGAGCGAGAGACCTCTATTCCTAACGGTTATCGCTGCGCAGTGGTCACGGCGATTACGGTTGTGCTGGGTTTCTCCCTTTTGTTTGTGCGCTCCTGGGCCTTCGAACTGCCGGGAGAGTGGACCGTCCCTTCCGCCGCGGCGGCCTTTCTGCTGCTATCCGCTGTCGTGCTAGAACTCTTCGCGCTCTGGCGCTCGTTGCAGTTGAAAGACAACCAAGTCGGCGAATACGAGCGGACTTTACGCTGGTTTGTCGTCTCCTTAATTGTTTTACTCGTCAGCCTTGTGCTTGCGGCTATCTCGTACGCCCACAATGTTTAAGTCTTGAACGGGCATACGCGCTGCAGTTAACGGCAGGAACACCCGTCAATGTCGAGGGACCAATCCCGAAACGGACTCGCCGCTCGCGGCTCTTTCAAACGTGCCAACTCGACCACCGAATAAGCCGGAAGGCGGGAGTCAGTAGGGGAATGGTGGGCCCTAGAGAACTCGAATCTCTGACCTCCTCCGTGTCAGGGAGGCGCTCTAACCAACTGAGCTAAGGGCCCGAAAATGAACTGCGATTTTCACCATAGCATGCCCACCGTTTGAACCGGAACTGCGGATATACCATCTACGTAGACAACGCTATGGACCTGAAATTCGCTCTCCGCTCGTTCCGCCGCAACCCCGGATTTACCGCGCTTTCAGTTGCCATCCTCGCGCTCGGCATCGGCGCGAACACCGCGATTTTCAGTGTCGTAGATGCCGTTCTCCTGCGTCCGCTCGCCTATCCCGATCCCGGCCGCCTCGTCTCCATTACGACCGCCTGGAAGAACGACGGCCTTTACGGTCAGGTCTCCGGCCCTGATTTCCTCGATTACCAATCGCAATCCGGCGCTTTCGCTTCGATGGCCGCTTACGACGACGGAATAGAGACTGTTGTTAGTAATCGCACGTCTGAGTTTACAGGTGCGGCTGCCGTCTCCTCCGATTTCTTCCGCACGTTGGGAATCCAGCCAATCGCCGGCCGAAGTTTCACACTGACTGAATCGAAGAACAAGGCGACTGTTGCCTTGGTGAGCTCCGCATTCTGGCAGCGCCATTACGGCAATGTCGCGCTCACTCCCGGCCAGACGATCAAATTCGAAAGTACTTCATTCGATATCGTGGGCATGCTCCCCGCCGGCTTCCATTTTCCAGAAGAAGTGACGACGGACGTCTGGATCCCCTTTCGCGACGCCCTGCAGGATACGAATCGAGGTGGTCACAATTACCGGGTAATCGGCCGGCTCAAGCCGGCTGTCAGCATCGAACGGGCGCAATCGCAGCTTACAGCCCTGAGCGAGCGGCTGCAACGAACCTACCCGGACAGCAATAAGAACGCTGGAGCCTATGTGACCACTCTCGCCGACTTCACAGTGCGCCGCGTGAAGACGAGTCTCTACATTTTGCTCGCCGCCGTCGCCGTTGTGCTTCTGATCGCGTGCGCCAATGTTGCCAATCTCCTCCTGGCGCGCGGCAGCGCTCGCGTTCGGGAGCTCGCCATCCGTACCTCGCTCGGCGCCACTCAAGTTCGCCTGGTCCGCCAATTGCTCACTGAATCGGCCATCCTGTCCGCGTTAGGATGCGGGTTCGGCATTCTCCTCGCCTGCGCCGTGCTTCCGGCTTTGATTCACATGGCGCCCTCCTATCTTCCACGCCTCAACCAAATTCGTATTGATCCCACCATTCTTCTGTTCGCGATCGGGGCGGGTTGCCTGGCCACACTCCTCTTTGGCCTCGCCCCTGCCCTGCAAGCCCGCCGTACGGATCCCAACGTCGATCTTCGTGCCGGCAGCTCTCGCGGCAGCCTCGGGGGTTCCAGCAGAAGCTTGCAGCAGGCTCTTGTTGTGGCTGAGGTGGCTCTTTCGCTCGTACTCCTCGTGGGTGCGGGTTTATTGCTGAAGAGCTTCGTGGCCACTTTGTCCGTCGATCTTGGCTTTCGTCCAGAGAAATTGCTGGTTGCAGACCTTAGCATGCCCTCTCAATCGGGAGAGCGTGTGAACCAGGTCTTCTATGAACCCCTTCTCGCACGCCTCTCGCAGACTTCCGGAGTCGCCTCCGCCGCCCTTACTCATACTCTGCCCGGTGATTCCGCTACGCGCTCCGACGGATCCTACCTCATCGAAGGTCAGACGATCAAGGATTTCACCGTGGCCAGTCCGCAAGCCGGTTTCAGCGTTGTCTCTCCTGGATATTTTCAAACTCTCCGCATTCCGCTTCTGGGCGGCCGCGATTTCTCTGATCGGGATGGATTGTCCGCGCCTCCCGTCGCCATTGTTAGCGCCAGTCTCGCGCGCCGCGCCTATCCTCGCCAGAACGCCGTCGGGCGCAAAATCCTCTGCGGCCTCGACCTCGAGTCCATGAAATGGATGCAAATCGTCGGGATCGTGGGGGACGTTCGCATGGACGGTCCCACCACTCCGCCCACCTCCGAAATCTATATGAATTATCTGCAGCATCCCCGCTCCGGGCTGTCCCTCATCTTGAACACCGGCAACAATCCAATGGCTTTCACCCAGCCGCTCCGCCGTGAAATTCGCGCACTCGATCCCGAAGTGTCCATCAAGCTCACCACCATGGAAAACCACTTGGCCGACGTGGTATCCACGCCGCGCTTCGGCAGCACGCTCGTCTCGGCCTTTGCGGGCCTCGCCATTCTTCTCGCTGGCATCGGAATCTATGGCGTGATGGCTTATTCGGTTGTGCAGCGCACTTCGGAAATCGGCCTGCGCATCGCGCTCGGTGCCGACCGGCGAAGGGTGCTCGGGCTCGTGCTGTCGCAAGCCATAAAGCTCACCGCCGTCGGTCTGGTGATCGGTGCAGCCGGAGCAATCGCGGGTGGTCGGCTCTTGAAATCGCAGCTCTTCAACGTCTCGCCCTCCGATCCCGCCATCTATGCGGTAATGGTCGTACTCCTCGCCCTATTGGCGCTCGCCGCCAGCTACATCCCCGCGTGGCGCGCCTGCCGCATCGAGCCGCTCGAAGCTCTCCGTCAGGAATAGCCCCATTCGGGTCCCGAAAATCTCTCCGCTCACCGATTTCGCCGCGATCCTGCGAATTCCCGGGATAGCAGAGACGCCCCCACCAGACTCCGCCTGCCCGGCGGGCTTTTTTTTTGCCCGCCACGGAACAACCTCATTGGAACTGCCGTACCATATTTGTGAATCCCTTATATGTGGGACCGGAATATGAGAGGTTGGAAAGCGCCTGATTGGAAGGCTATTGTTCGTGACCGGATCGCCCTCTTGCGGCTGAACCCCGGGCCGGAGTCGGATCTGATCGAAGAGCTGGCCCAGCATCTCGAGGACCGTTATCGCGAGTTGCGCAGCGGCGGCGCACGTGAAGAAGACGCCTATCGGGGAGCCGTAGCAGAGCTGGATGACCTGTATCCAATAGAAGCCCAGTTAAGGAGTGTACGTATGCCAGTACGTGATCCCGTGCCGGCTGGCGATCCACAGCCCGACAAGTTGATGGAGGAGGCGCGCAGCACGATTCGGCTGCGTTCTGCGCGATCATTAGAGACCCTCTGGAGAGATGTTCGTTATACCGCCCGCACAATGCGGAAGAGCCCCTTATTCGTTCTGTTCGTTGTTGTAACACTAGCGCTCGGCATTGGCGCCAACACTACTGTCTTCACGCTCATCAACACGCTCATTTTGAATCCACTGCCCGTGAAGGATCCTTCTCGACTAACCGCTCTTGCTGGAGCCGAGTCGAAAAGCATCGCAAAATCGAAAGCCCTCTTGCCCATCGCGTATCCGGACCTGAAAGACTTCCAGGCGAAGAACGAAGTTTTTAGCTCGCTCGCCGGGTATACGTCTCCGTTCACGGTCACCTGGCAGGCTGGAGCTACATCGCAGCGCATGTTCAGCGAACTGGTAACCGGCAACTACTTTTCCACTTTGGGTCTCGAGCCCGCCCTGGGCCGCTTCTTTTTGCCGGAAGAGGACAGCACGCCTGGCGGTCATGCGGTCGCCGTCATGAATTACGCAAGCTGGCAAGCACGCTTTGGCGGAACGAGAGACATTGTCGGCAAGACACTGCGCCTGAATAATGTGGTGTTCACCGTAATCGGCGTTGCCCCGCCCAAGTTTATTGGCGTGAGTGCCATCTTCGGCCCCGATCTTTGGATTCCGGCCACTATGTCCGAACTGCTTCAGCCCAGCCAGATGCAGGGTGCGCTGAGCGACCGCGGCAAAGCGTTCTTCTTCGGCGCTGGCCGCCTCAAGGGCGGGACCAGCCGGGCGCAAGCGCAGGCCGACATTGTCGGCATTGCGTCCGCTTTAGGGCGCGAATATCCCAATACCCACGAGGGGCGCACAGCGGCGGTACGGCCTATCAACGAGGTCATCTTCGACGCGTCAGGTACTGGAAATACACCCGTGCTGTTCGGCAGTTTCGGCCTGCTGCTGGTCGTCGGCATTGTTCTCTTGATCGCCTGTTCGAATGTGGCCAACCTTCTTATGGCCCGTTCCGCGGCCCGCCAGCAGGAAGTGGCCGTCCGTTTGGCCATGGGTGCGAGCCGCGCCAGACTCGTGCGCCAGCTTCTCACAGAGAGTGTCTTTCTTGGACTTCTTAGCGGCCTCGCCGGTCTCGTCATCGGTTATGGGGCACTCCAGCTCTTGTGGTCGTTTCTTCCCGCCGAGGTCTTATCGAACCTGGTGAAGCCAAACATGGACGCAAAGGTATTCTTGTTCGCGCTGATCGTTTCACTGCTGACCGGCTTCGTATTCGGTGCTCTGCCTGCCCTCCAGGCATCGCGGACCGGCGTAGCGGAGACGCTCAAAGAGGAAGCGCGCACTACCGGCAAGAGCAGGAAGAAAGTGACCTTTGCAAATGCTCTGTTGGTAGCACAGGTGGCATTCTCTTTTCTCTTACTGGTCACCGCGGCTCTTTTCCTGCGAAGTATTGGACGCGCTTACGACATCAATCCCGGTTTCGAGATCCAGCATCTTGCCGTCTTCCTCACGAACCCTGGACAGGTAGGATATGGAATCCCACAAACTAAAGCCTTCTATAAGGAGGTTCGTGATCGCGTCGCCGCTGTTCCGGGCAGCCAGTCCACTTCCTGGGCCTCCAACCTGCCCTTCTGGGAAACAGTACAGAGCGGCTTCCAGATCGAAGGGCGCGAACAGCGATCAAGAGCGGATCTGATCACCGCAGTGCGGAATACAGTGGATACTAACTACTTTCAAACCACCGGCATTGCGATCGATAGAGGCCGCGAATTTACTCTTATTGACGAGGAAAACTCGGCTCCGGTCGCCATAGTTAACGAGAAGATGGCCCACGATTACTGGCCGAACGGGGAACCTTTGGGAAAACGGATCCAGCTACCCGGCGAAAAACAGATGCGCCAAATCGTTGGAATTGCGAAAACCGTAAATTACTCGACCCTTGGCGAACCGCCGCAACGCTGCGTCTATGAGCCTCTGACGCAGAACTATTCCGACTCGATGACGCTGTATGTGCGAACCAGAGGAGATCCCCGGCAGATCCTGCTTCCTGTCCAGCGCGAAGTGCGTGCCGCAGCGCCGCAAGTGACCGTTAACGACGCGCGAACGGGACGCACGCTCGTCGACAATGTCTTGTTTCAAGCCAGAATGGGCGTGGGTCTGCTCAGCGTATTCGGCCTGCTCGCATTGGGACTGGCTAGCATCGGACTGTACGGAATCATGGCTTACTCCGTGAGCCAGCGCAAGCGTGAAATCGGAGTGCGTATGGCGTTGGGCGCGGCGAGGCAAAGCGTGCTTCGGCTGATCTTGAAGCAAGGCATGTCGGTTGTACTGACCGGCGTGCTGATCGGCTTCGTAGCCGCGCTACTCGTCGGACGCCTTCTAGGCAGGATGTTATACGGCGTCAGCGCGAGCGATCCGATCAGTGTCGTGGGAGCGGCATTCGTGCTGCTGGTTATCGCACTGTTCGCCTGTTATTTGCCGGCGCGAAGCGCGAGCCGCGTCGACCCCTTGGTGGCGCTGCGCGAAGGCTAATCCGCGATTAACGGATGCACTTAAGCACTCACTGTCGCCCTTACCGCCCCTTCCCAGCGAGCCCGTCTCAAACAGGCACACGTAAACTGGCAGGTCACGCTGGGTGCATGCGCTGGAAGCAAGCGGCTGGCGAGCAGCGCCCAGGGCAAATCAAATCCGCCTGTGCTATCGCTCACCACCGCCTTCGCTGCTTTTTCTAAGGGCTTGCCCGCGGCAATTTTCGAGGCGAAGTCGCTCATCGCCTCGGTCCACGCGTTCAGGGCGAAAAAGTCTGTGCTGGCCTCTTCCGGAACACCGTTCTCCACTAATAGCCGCACAACGTTCGCCCCGGAGCCCGCTTCCTTCAATTCGTTCCAAAACTCCAGTGACGAGGTGAACAGCGAACGCCTCTTCGCACTCGCCGCATCGCCGCTCAAAACATGCGCCATGACGCCGCGCGCGAGCCGGATGTACATCGGTTCCTGCCGAGGCGCTCCGTCGTCCAGGAACAGAGCCCTGCTGGTCTCCGCATCCAGATCCATGCTTAGATAAAGCCCCGTATCGCCGAATCTGGTCGATTCTTCCTCCAGCAAGCTCTGCGCCGCTCCATTCTCCTTCGTACCGATCAGCGTCAGAATATTCGCGAATTGCTGCATATCCGACCGGCCGGCATTCGCCTTTCGCAAAAAATATACGAACCTAAAGTGGAAATCGGACGCACTAATCGTGTTTGCGGCAGCGGCAGCCGTTACCGCGGCGCTCTTTACGAGTACTCTCCGAAGCTTCTCCCGCTCCACATTATTGTCGATGACTTCGATATCTTCCGACGTGAGGACGATTTCTCCGGTATCTTTGTTAATTCCTGCCTTGGCCCTCCGCGTGAACGTACCCACATCGCTGAAATTGAAAACTCCTAGCAGATGGATAGTAAGCGTGTGTGTGCGCGCCGAAGTCCGAGTGTGAACGGAATCAAGCGTCTTGATTCCTTGCAGCTTCATGCCCTGCGCGGTAATCTTCGTGAAATCTCCTCTCAGAGCGGCTTGGAGTGCGTCGCTGCTGGTCGGGTCACCGAGGGCGCTTCGAAGATCCACTTCATACGCGAACAGCATGTTGGCCTCTTCGCTGTCCTCAAATGCTTCGCGAAGCGCCGCCTTCAGGCTGCTATCGACCGCGGCATCGATCGTCTTCTTGATCTGAGCGCTCAAATCGCGAGCCTCGCCTTGCGGCATTTCCCTCCTCAGCTTTTCCATCTCCTGTTCGGAGTTCACGCTGATTTTACTGAGCAAGAACTCCAGCGCATCCGTGTCCGCGATATTGACGGAGACTCCCGTTGAAACCTGCAGGCTCGTCTCAAGATCGTCGATGTTGGTCAGGTTCACACTCACGTGAAGCTTGCCTTCTGGAAGCGCCGCAATCGTCAGCTCATGGGTTGCGGTGTGCGCGACCGTAACTTCAATTTCGCCGGATACCTGAGCTTTTACGCCGATCCGCACAGGTATTGCCGAAAGGGGAACCGTTGCTAGCGAGTTATTCAGAAAGTTGTGTTTGAAATCGATCTTGAACTGAAGCTTGCCCGTCCCTTTCACCTTCGAGATACTGCCCTCGGCCAGGCTCTGCAGGTCTTCCATATCGTGTGGTATTGAAAATTCGGATACGGCTCGCTCGACCGCTCTGAGGAATGGTTCGTCCTTGGCAACTTGGCAATAATTTGTCAGGGTGACCGCTGCTCCTGAGGTGATTCCAAATGTCAAGTCGCCCGCCTTAGCTAGGTCGCCCATCTTAAGGGTCGGCCCGCTGTCAACCGTGCCAGTGATGGCGAAAGACATCAGCTCAGGAGGCGGCGAACCATCCTCCTTGTCACGCAGCTTCAGTGATTGCAGGAGATCGCTTGACCGGTCGCCCGTTAATAGATCCACTTCCGCGAGCGCACCCGCTTTCACATCCAGCTTTGCCGTCTCAACCACGAACTTGCCGTCCGCTTTGGCGGCTGCAGTTAACGGAAAGAAATGCTCGTCGAGTTGTCCAACCGTAACGCCGGCGGCGTTTAGCTGCTCGCGTCTCGGCGATACGAAGACCAGTGGATCCTTTAGATATTTTTTGAGTGTTGCGCCCGCGCTGCCACCGGATGCCGTAACATCCAGCGAAGTATTGTCCGTAAGTTGAATAGTGGCCATAGCGAAGTCGCTGTGGGCAAAAGTATACTCCACTTCTCGCGCATCGAAGCGCCCAAGTCACAAAATGGAACCATGCCAATCGCCTTCATAACCGGCGCGTCCACCGGGATCGGCCGCGAGTTTGCCCGAATCTGCGCTCGGGACGGATATGATCTCGTTCTCACGGCGCGCTCCCTCCCACAGCTCGAATCTCTTGCCTCCGAAATTCGTGGGAGCGCTGGGCGCACCGTTCATGTCTTCGCGAAGGATTTCTCCAATCCTACCGCTCCAGCGGAGCTCTTCAACGAACTGTCCCGCGCTGCAGTTTCTATTGATGTTCTCATCAATAATGCCGGGTTTGGTCTGGTGGGCAGATTTTGGGAGCTGGACGAAGCGGAGCAAATGGACATGATCCACCTCAATATCGGCACGCTCACCCACCTCACGCGCCTTTTTCTGCCTGGATTCATTCAGCGCAGGAGCGGCGGCGTCCTGAACGTCGCTTCCACTGCGGCCTTTCAACCCGGTCCCCTGATGGCGGTCTATTATGCGACGAAGTCTTACGTCGTCTCATTTTCGGAAGCCCTCCACAATGAGGCTCGCGAGTATGGAGTCACTGTCGCTGCGCTCTGTCCCGGTCCCACCCGCACCGAATTCGACAAGCGTGCTGGAGCAACTGCCACAAGGCTGTTCAAGAGTGGAAGGGCGATGGATGCCGGCGAGGTTGCCCAAATCGGCTGGGACGCTTTCAAACGCGGCAAGTCGCTCGTTGTCGCCGGCCGGTTGAACGCTGCGATGGCGTTCCTAACCCGCTTTGCTTCCCGGCAGTTCACGGCCTCGATGGCGCGCCGTTTCTCCCAGCCTGAATAAGCGGCGCATAACCGCTTCCATGGTCCACGCGCGCACTCAGGCTAATCTACGAATTGAGCCAGTCCCCCCTTCTGAACGCCGCCTTGCGGCACTTCCGCTCGAGACGGATGCGGCTGTTCGAAAGGAATTTTGGGATCACGAGCCGCACCCGGATCCTGGATGTTGGCGGTTCGCCGGATATTTGGGAGGTCGCCTCTGTCACTCCTCAGCTCACTATCCTGAACCTCCCATCCGCTTTCGAGCCGCGCCGATCCGGTACACTCCTCGTCGGCGGAGACGGCCGGATGTTGCCTTTTGCCGACAAATCCTTCGATATCGTTTTCAGTAACTCCGTAATCGAGCACGTTGGCACTCTGACAGATCAGCGCCGTTTCGCTGACGAAATAGCCCGGGTAGGCCGCCAGTATTGGGTCCAGACGCCAAACCGTCGTTTCCCCATCGAGCTGCACGTTATGCTTCCGCTCATCCACTTCTTCCCGAAGTCCGTCCAGCGTTCCGTCGTAAGCCGCTTCACTCTCTGGCAATATGCTACTCATCCCACACCGGACATGCGCCGCGATTACATTTATCACTTCTTGAACGAGCTCAATCTCCTGGACACCTACACTCTCCAAGACCTTTTCCCCGGCGCGCGTATCATCTCCGAGCGCATGCTGGGAATGCCAAAATCCCTGATTGCTGTTCGGACGTGATCGGAAACTCTGTTTCAGTTGCCGCCTTGGGTGGTTCCTTATATCCTGATGAAGGTATTCCCAACAGTTTAAGGCTCGCCTCACCTACTACGGTGACGAAAGGACAGCAAATGTTCCGCGTGTGCGCAATCCCGTCCCTCCTGGGAGCAGGCTTGGCCTGTTTTCTCTTCACGACAGCAGTATTCAGCCAGGAGCCTCAAACTCAGAACACCTTGAACGCCCGCGACGCATTCTGGTCATCGGCGGACCTGCTCGGTAAGCGTCCCACGCCCCAGCATCCGACGCAACCGAGCCACAAAGTGCCGCCGCCCGGTTCGACGACTCCTGCCAAAACGGAACCCTCAGTTAACGTCGTCGATCGCACGACGCTTGAGAGCGTCTCGGTGCACGCGCCCCTCGGGTTGCGTTACGCCGTCCTGAATAAGCTTCCGGATGGCACATATCAGGAAATTTCGCCGGATTCGGTCTTCCATGCCGGCGACCAGATACGCCTCAGCCTGATGTCGAACCAGGATGGTTATCTCTATGTCATCGAGCAGGGGTCGAGCGGCAAGTGGGTTCCGCTTTATCCTGCCGCAACTGACAGTGCAGACGGAAACAAGCTCTCGCCGGGCAAAGAGTACGTTGTGCCGGGTACCGGGGCGTGGCGCTTCACTGGCGAGCCCGGACAAGAGAAGCTATTCGTCCTCCTCAGCCGTACGCCCGAAACAAACCTCGATGACACAATCGCTGCGCTGCGGAATCACCAGGGCGCCATCAACGATCAATTGGTCTCGCAGCTTCGCAACCAGGTACGGTCGCGCGATCTTGTCTTTACGAGCGGGGACAGCGATGCTTCCTCGAACGGCACCGATAAGGCAAACTATGTCGTGAATAAAGCGAGCGGGAAAACACCCGATCCGCACGTAATTATCGACGTGGTGCTTTCGCATCAATAAGAACGGCATGGTGAAACGGATTGCTGTATTGAGCTTGGCCGGAATCTTCGCGTTTCTGGTGGCAATTCCCTTTGGGAACGGGCAGGGGCAAGCGGAAGTGAACCATCGGATTGATCTCGTGCTCGAGCAGAAACAAGGATCAGGTGCCCGCATTGTCGATCCCAATTACGTCTTCACAGCGGGCGACAAGATTCGCTTCCGGTTGAAATCCGCTGTGAACGGGTTCCTATACGTTATGGATCACGGCTCATCCGGCAACTGGGAGCAGTTGTTCCCGCGAGATGAGCTTACCCAAAGCAGAGAGGTCGCCGCAGGCAAGAACTACGTCGTCCCCGCCTCCGGTTCAGGCTGGTTTCAAGTCTCTGGCCCCCCAGGCTACGACAATGTTTACTTCCTGGTGTCGCCGATGGACTTAGGAAAAACCTTGCCGGGCGGCGGTCACCAGGAAACCTCTTCGACAGCGGCTAGTGATGAAACCGCAATGGCCACCGCCACCCCGCGCTGTGACGATGAGTTGTTCCGCGCGCGTGGCGAGTGCTTGGACGCGCATGCAGGTTTGAAGCCCATAGGAAAAGGTGAAGTTCTCCCGGACCGATTACCGCCCATGCAGAATGCGAGTAGCCGCGATCTCATTATCGTGGATACCTCGAAAGATACGTCCATTTCCTCCACTGCGCCCTTTGACGCTCCGGCCGTTTACCGTTTTAGAATTGCTCACAAGTGACCGGACCTTTTATGATTCGTGCGCATTTGGCTGGCTTTCTTCTCGCTCTCCCTTTCTTGGCTAGTACTGTCCATGGGCAAACACTCCAGGCGCAGCCGCCAGAGCAACATCGCGACCTTCAGGCTGTTCCCGATGAAACCGTAACTCCGCGGCTACTCCCAATTGCGATTCCGCGGAGCTACGCCCTCGTCATCGGCATCGCGCGTTACGCGAACCTTCCGCCGCAGGCTCAGCTCAAATATCCCGACCGCGATGCCGATGCAATTTACACGGTCTTGATCAGCAAGCAGGGCGGGGAATTCCCTCCCGAAAATGTTCATGTTCTGAAAGATTCAGAGGCGACGCTCGCAAACCTCAAATATCAGCTTGAAACGTGGTTGCCATCGGTCGCGCGCGATGATGATCGGGTCCTCATCTATTTCGCAGGCCACGGCTTCATTTCCGATGGCGCGAGCTACCTGGCCCCTTACGATCTGCAGCGCGACAACATCCCTGGGACCGCCTATGCGATGAGCCGCTTGGGCGACGTAATAGGAAATAAGATCCACGCTAAATGGAAGGTCCTGCTCGCTGACGCTTGCCACAGCGGCGCGATCACGCCCGAGGAGGATCGGGCCCAGGTGAACCACTCATTGCTCGATCTGAACAATTCGCTATTCGTCGTGACCGCGAGCCGCGACCGCGAACAGAGCTTCGAGGGGCCGGGCTGGGGCGGTGGGCACGGCATCTTCACGTATTACGCCGTGAAGGGCCTCGAGGGAGAAGCGGACACGTCCGGCGATGGCGTCGTTTCTGCTCAGGAATTGGGCGATTATGTGTACGCGAATGTCAGTCAGGCGACCAGTCAGAAGCAGCACCCGACGTTCGATCGGGGCAGCTTTGATACCGGCATGCTTCTCGCCTATAATCCCGACCGCGTGAGCGCCGCAACGCTCCCCGCCCCTAAATTCGGTACGCTTGTGATCGAAAGTAATATGGATGGCGTCGAGGTCACAATCGACGGAAAAAGCGTCGGCGTGGTGAACAAAGCGTCGGCGCTGCGGCTTCCCGGCATCCAGCCCGGAATGCACATGATCCAGGGCAACCACACAGGTTACGAACCCGACGGACCCCGCGAGGAGGAAGTGTATCCCGGTCAGGACACCACGGTCACCCTGCGCATCCTGATCGTACGGTCGCGCAAGAAGGCCGCCGTCGACCATTTCAACCACGGCGTCGAGTTCTACAACAAAGGATACGAGCAGAACTATAAGCAAGCGGCCGAGGAGTTCAAGCAAGCCTTACAAATCGACCCGGCATATAGCCAGGCAGCGCTGTTTCTGGGGCGAGTCTATCGCTCGCTGTTCGATTACGACACTGCCAATCAATATTTCAAACAGGCGATCGATATCGATCCCGATTACCTGGATGCCCGAGTGAGTTATGCCGGTGGGTTGCTCGATACAGGCGCATTTGACGAGTCGATCCGCCAGCTCAACTTTGTCATGCAGCGAGACACCAAGAACGGTACCGCCTGGTACCTTCTGTCCCAAGCCTATTTCCGCAAGGGCGCATACGATCAAGCTGTCAAGGCCAGCGATAAGGCCGTGGAACTCATTCCGAGCAAAGCTGAAGCGCATCTTTGGTTCGGAGATAGTTTGCGGCTCTATGATGACGGCTTGCACACGACGGCCGATTTGCCGCGCGCCGAAGATGAGTACCGTCGCTATCTGACCTTAAGCGACTTCGACAGCAAGTTTTTCGGAAAGCTGAATTACTACGCCACGCCTTTCCTTCTGTTCACGTCAGGGACCAAGAAGCGCGCCGCTCAAACGGACATCTGGAAAGAGCTGCGGGCGCAAGCGCATTTCGGCCTGTGCGACTGCGAATGGCTCCAGAAGAGATATGATTCCGCGATCGGCTACTGCGAATCCGCGCTATCGTATGACACTCGGGATCTGTACACGCATTATCGGCTGGGCATTCTCTACAGCCAAAAATTTAACGTTCTCAATGCCCATGCAGCCGCCCCGAGCGGATTGGACCTTCTCGTAGAAGCGCGCAAGCAGTTCAATAGCGTGATCAACATCAACAGCGACGTCGATCAGGCGGCGAACTCGCGCAAATACATCCAGAACATCGATCAGTTTCTGGGACAGCAGCAGTGAACTCTGCCTTTTTCACAGCCTGTTAATCAGACTCGCCACGTAAGCTGCGCCGAAGCCGTTATCGATATTTACTACCGTCACGTTACTGGCGCAGCTATTCAGCATTCCGAGGAGAGCCGCCAGCCCATTGAAACTGGCGCCGTATCCCACGCTAGTAGGGACTGCAATTACGGGGCACGAAACCATGCCGCCGACAACGGACGGCAACGCGCCTTCCATGCCGGCGCAGACAATGGCGACGCGCGCCTCGAGCAGCCGCTGGCGCTGGTGAAGCAGGCGATGGATGCCCGCAACCCCGACATCGCAGATCGTCTCGACTTCGTTACCGAGCACTTCCGCCGTCAGGTGGGCCTCCTCAAGAACGGGCAGGTCGCTCGTACCCGCGCAGATCGCGGCGATTTTTCCCTTGCCGTACCGCGTGCGGTCGCGCCAAACGCGCACAACTCCCGAACTTGGAAAATATTCACTCTCCGGTGCCAGCGAGGCGATGCGTTCTGCCATTTCTTCGGTAGCGCGTGTGACAAGCAGATTATGCGGTTTGGCCAGCAGTGCCGCGGCGATGCGTTCCACCTGGTCCGCGGTCTTGCCTTTCCCCAGAATCACTTCCGGCATGCCGTGCCGCAGCGCGCGATGATGGTCCACTTTGGCGAAACCCAGATCTTCAAACGGCAGATCTCGCAATGCGTTCACCGCCGTTTCGATATCTGTCCGGCCATCCCGCACCTGCTCCAGAAGTCCTTCAAGCTGTTGAATTGTCATATTCTGCTCCGCACGCAAGCCGGAGTCATCCCCTAAAATGGTAGCGTTGCGCCGTTTCTGGACACATCTGTGCCTGACGCTCGAAATGATCAAGTTTGAGCATTCGGTATTTGCCTTGCCCTTCGCGCTCACCGGCGCGCTGCTGGCTTGGCGCACGAGTGGATTTCCGCTGGCCGGCTTGGGCTGGCGCGTGCTCTGGATCGTGATTGCGATGGTTTCGGCGCGCTCGGCGGCAATGGCGTTCAATAGGATTCTGGATGCCGGCATCGACGCGAGGAATGGCCGCACCGCAAGCCGCCATCTTCCCGCAGGCCTGCTCTCTTCGCGCTTCGCCTGGGGGTTCACGGCGATTTCTTCGCTGGCGTTTATCTGGGCTGCCCGGCAGCTCGGAGCCTGGTGCTTTGTGCTCGCGCCCGTGGCCTTGGCGATTCTGTTTTTCTACTCTTTCTCGAAACGCTTCACCCTGTTCTCACACCTGATCCTAGGCTTTTGCCTCGGAATCGCGCCCGCTGCGGCCTGGATCGCGATGCGCGGCAGTCTCGATCTTCGAATTCTGTGGCTCACTGCGGCGGTCATGTTCTGGACGGCTGGATTCGACGTGATCTATGCCTGCCAAGACTTTGAATTCGATTGCGCTGAAGGACTCTGCAGCATTCCGCGCCGGTTCGGAGTTGCGCGGGCCCTGGCAGTCTCGCGGTTGCTACATATAGGTATGATCGCCTGCCTGGCAGCGCTGATTATCTCCTTCCAACTTGGGCCTCTGAGCTGGCTCGGAGTGGCCGCCGTGGTGATCCTGTTGATTTATGAACACGGTTTGGTAAAGCCGCACGACCTCTCGCGTGTTAACGCCGCCTTCTTCACCGTGAACGGTTACATCAGCGTCCTGTTTTTCGCCTTCTGGGCGTCTGATATTCTGCTGCAGGGTCGGTACGTTTGGAAACAATGAACCCCTCTCCCACAGTCGCA
Source organism: uncultured Acidobacteriaceae bacterium (assembly GCA_963787585.1). Classification (GTDB taxonomy): domain Bacteria; phylum Acidobacteriota; class Terriglobia; order Bryobacterales; family Bryobacteraceae; genus Bog-105. The sequence goes on along the minus strand of CAWBDR010000024.1, from coordinate 54,424 downwards.
ACGTCCAGCCCGGCTATTGAGGATCTTCGACTGAAGCCGATTCTTGCGAAAGTCGAAGCTGGCGAGCGCCTTTCTTATGAAGACGGCATAACTCTTTTTCGAAGCTCCGACATCCTGGCGCTCGGGTACATGGCAAATCTCGTTCGTGAGCGCCTGCACGGCAGCGTAACGTATTTCAACGTCAATCGGCATATTAATCCCACCGATGTCTGCGTTGCGAGCTGCCGTTTGTGCGCCTTCGGAAAGCGCGTCAAGGATCCAACTGCGTACACGATGTCTCTTGAACAGGTGTGGGAGATCGCGGGAAAGGGCTACGCTGAGGCAGTCACTGAGTTCCACATTGTCGGCGGTCTGCACCCGGAGCTGACTCTGAATTGGTTCTGCGAAATGATTTCCGGCCTGAAAGAGCGCTATCCCGGCGTGCATCTTAAGGCGTTCACCATGGTTGAGATCGCATATCTCGCCAAGCGTGCTCGCCTGCCTGTTCGCGAAACGCTCCAGCGGCTAAAGACTGCCGGAATCGACTCTTTGCCCGGAGGTGGCGCCGAAATCTTTTCCGAGCGCGTACGCCGGATCATCTGCGATCACAAAATTGACGGCCGGCAATGGCTGGAGACGGCGCGCATCGCCCATCAAATCGGGTTGAAGAGCAACTGCACCATGTTGTACGGACACCTGGAGACCGCCGAAGATCTCGCCGATCATCTGGTAAAGCTCCGCGCCCTGCAGGCTGAAACAAATGGGCTCGTCACATTTATTCCGCTCGCGTTTCACCCGGACAACACAGCGCTGTCGCACCTGCCGAAGACGACCGGCTTCAACGACCTGAAACAGATCGCAATTTCTCGCCTGATGCTAGATAACATTCCTCATATCAAAGCGTACTGGATCATGATGACACCCAGCGTGGCCCAAATTGCGCAACGGTTCGGCGCCAATGATATAGACGGAACCGTTGTCGAAGAGAAGATTTATCACGATGCCGGGGCAACCACCGCTCAACATCTGCGGCGGCAAGATCTCCTCCGGCTGATTCGCGAGGCGGGCAGAGAACCGGTCGAACGGGATACTGCTTACCGGCCGGTGTCGCGCACGGAATCGGCGTTCACGGTTCTTGTTTGATCAGACCGCCGCCGAGCAGTGCAATCAGCTTTCCAAACCAGCCGTGGCTCGGGCGTTCTGCCTCCGGCGACCGATCCGCGAGAGATGTTCGAAGGAAATCCTCTGGAACGTAAATCGCCCCTTCCTGGGACATGGAAGCGAGCCACTGCTTCCCGGCATCATCTACCGAGTTGAGGCCAGTCAGATCCAGGATGAGCGTCCGATTTCCCAAGATCGTCCGCGCGGTTCGCCAGCAGCCGCTCAACTCAGGCAGGTTCGCATCTGTGAGCTGACCGATCAACTGCAACCGGCAGCTTGCTGTTCCATCGTGAATGTAATACTTAAAGAAGGATCGACGCGCTTGATCCGCTGAAGCCTGAGGCTGCAGTCTCGATTCCTCGGGCGTTGCTTGAGCTCTTGAATCGTGAGAATTGGCCGTCATCGCTCGTGTTTTGGATTCCGTGGTCGCAAGCTCAGTTCCAGAAATTCTCTTAATATCTCCGGCCGGATCGGTGTTTTCTTTCTTATCGATATGTCGTCGGTAAAACAATTACCTCTCGATGCGTTTCGGCGCGTCAATGAAGTTTTAGGATAGACCACTTGCTCATCTTTATCCAAACTATTAGCAAACCTACTTTTACGGTTTCGTTTCTGTTTTTCTTGGCCTTTACTACGATCAGCCGAGCCCAGACGGTTCAACCTGAACGCAAAGCGCAGCCGGCCACCGCGCCGCCTCCTGGCCAGTTGCCCCCGAAGGAACAACCCGGTGTTGTCGCTCCCGGAAAAACCGAGGCGGGAGAGGATAAGCGCGTTCTGGGTGTCTTACCGAATTACCGCACCGCCGAAATGAATGCGGTCGGGCAGCCCTTGACCCCCGGACAAAAACTCACGATTGCTGCTAAGGATTCGTTTGATTATCCACTAGTAATTCTAGGCGCTGCCTACGCTGGCGTGTATCAACTGGCAGATAGCCATCCGGAATTCGGTCAAGGCTTCGCAGGTTACATGCGGCGCTTTGGCACCTCTTACAACGATCAGGTTATGGGCAATATGTTTACCGAGGGTTTCTTGCCCGTCCTGCTACGTCACGATCCCCGTTATTTCCGCATGGCTGAAGGGAGCGTTGGGCGACGAACGTGGTACGCCGTCTCCCGCATATTCGTCGGGCGCACTGATTCGGGCAACACAACCTTTAACTACTCGGAGGTGGTTGGCAACGGCATCGCTTCTGCAATCGGGCTCTCTTACTACCCGGATAACCGCAATGTCCCCGATTACTTGACGAATTGGGGGATACAATTGGGCACCGATGCCTCCTCACAAGTTCTGAAAGAATTTTGGCCGGACGTCAAGCGCTGGTGGTATGTACGCCACCACAAGGAAGCGCCATCAAAAAACCCTTGAGGGAGCTTCTCAGGAATCCGCGGAACTGGCGGCCATTTCTCCCGAACTTCCATTGAAGCGGGAGAGGAAGTTCGTGTCGAAGCATCCGGCGACGAAATCCTGGTCCAGCAGAATTTTCTCGTGCAAAGGAATGGTTGTCTGAATGCCTTCCACGACGAACATCGCCAGCGCGCGCCTCATTCGCTCGATCGCCTCGCAGCGATTATTCCCGTAAGTAATGAGCTTCGCCACCAGCGAATCATAATATGGAGGAATCACTCCGTCCGTATAGGCGGCAGTATCCACGCGAACGCCGATCCCGCCCGGAATGTTCAATCCGGTGATGCGGCCGGGCGATGGCGCAAAAGTCTGTGGATTTTCCGCATTGATTCGGCACTCAATCGCGTGTCCACGCAGACGAACCGGGCCATTCAGAACTCGGCTTAGCTCGTCTCCCGCGGCGATCTTAATCTGCGCCTTCACCAGATCGATGCCGGTAACGAATTCAGTCACCGGATGTTCCACCTGAATGCGCGCATTCACCTCGATAAAGTAGAGATTGCCTTTCTCGTCCATCAGGAACTCGACCGTGCCGGCGTTCGTGTAGCCGATGCTGCGCATGGCACTGCGCAAACGCTTGGATATAGCCTGACGAAGATCCGAAGTGACCGATGGCGAGGGTGACTCCTCGAGCAGTTTCTGGTGTCGGCGCTGTATGGAACACTCGCGCTCGCCAAGCACTTCTAGATTGCCATGTTCATCACCGATAATTTGGAACTCGATGTGACGCGGCGCTTCGACTAGTTTCTCCATGTACACATCGCCGCAAGAGAAAGCCGCGGCGGCTTCCGATTGCGCCTGGCTGAGCATGCCGGGCAGCTCCGCCTCTGAGCGAACGACGCGCATCCCACGCCCGCCTCCTCCCGCTGCCGCCTTTAATAAGATCGGGTATTTGATCTCGGAAGCCAATGCTTGGGCTTCCTCCGCGCTTGCCAGTACGCCATGGGAGCCGGGCAGGATGGGAACGCCGGCTGCAGCCATGATCGCTCGCGCCCGCTGCTTCAAACCCATTTGCCGGATCACCTCTGGTTTCGGCCCGATGAACTTGATACCGGAGAGATCGCAAACTTCAGCGAAATCGGCGTTCTCGCTGAGGAAACCGTAGCCCGGATGAACTGCATCCACATTTGTGATCTCGGCTGCGCTGATCACTGCCGGGATATTTAAATAGCTGAGCGAACTCTTCGCCGGTCCGATGCAAATGGCTTCGTCCGCGAAGCGCACATGCAAAGCATGACGGTCAGCTTCCGAGTAAACCGCCACCGTTCGAATACCGAGATCCTTGCACGCGCATATGACTCGGATGGCGATCTCGCCGCGATTCGCAATTAAGATTTTGCGGAACATGACCCCGGCCTAGATCGGATGAATCGTGAACAGAGATTCGCCATACTCGACCGGGCGGCCATTCTCTACATGCTTAGCCACTATGGTGCCCGCCAGCTCCGCTTCTATCTCGTTCATCAGCTTCATGGATTCAATTATGCAGAGAACCTGTTTCGGCTCCACTTGATCGCCAACTTTCACAAAGGAGGGCGCGCCCGGACCAGGAGCGTCGTAATACGTGCCGACGATCGGAGCTTTCACCACCACATCCGCTTCGCTTTCCTTAGGCGGCGCCACAGCCGGAGCAGACGGTGCTTCCTGCGCGGCAACCATTCCCGGCGAAGTGGGCAGAACTGCAGGGGTCGCCATCGGAACTGGTAGAACTGCAGGAGTTATCCCATCCGGGTTAGGCAGCGCCGCACTGCGAATACGGACGCTGTTGTCGCCATCCTTGACCTCCAGTTCAAAAATTCCGCTTTCGCGCACGAGCTGGATTAGCTGTTTGATCTCGTCGATTGTCATCATCGCCCGTGCTGTCAAAGCCCAGCCGTAATTACAGCACGACCAGCTCTTTGCCCGTCGGCGTTAGCACGTCGTATCCCCGATCTGTCACGACCACCGTATCTTCGATACGAATGCCGCCGATACCTTCTTTATAAACTCCAGGTTCGATTGTAATGACCATCCCCGCCTGCAGCTTGGTACCTTCCTTTCGACCTACACGCGGCCTTTCGTGAATTTCGAGGCCAAGTCCGTGCCCAGTCGAGTGAGTAAACAGCTTATCTAAGCCGTACCCGCTCAGAACCTGGCGGGCAGTCCGATCTACTGTGGCGCAGGAAACGCCAGGCTTGACAGCGTCGATCGCCGCAAGCTGACTCTCCAGCACCGCCCGGTACATCCGGCGCGTTCTTGCGTCCAGCTTTCCAACCGCATGGGTTCGGGTCATGTCGCTGGCGTAACCAGCGACGGCCGCGCCCATATCAACTAATAATAGTTGATTACCGGCAATCGGTCGGTCTGTCGGATGAGCATGCGGAAGAGCACTCCGTGCTCCCGAGGCAACGATTGTCTGGAATGCAGTGCCGTCCGCCCCCAATCTGCGCATTCGGTATTCGATTTCCGCCGCAAAATCAACTTCCGTCATCGACCGGCGGAAGTGTCGAAACGCCTGTGCGAGAGCGGCGGAATTAAGCTGCACCGACGCCCGAATCGTGGCGGTCTCGGCGGGCGATTTGACCATGCGCAAGGTCTCCACTACGCCGTCAAGCGGTTTCAAACGAACGCCTCGGTCAACCGAGTCCTTTAAATGGCTATATTCATCAAAACTGATTCGGTTTTGCTCGAAGCCGACCGCTTTCACCCGTAGCCGCTTTAGCCACTTGGCAGCCTCCGCCGAAAGTGGACCTTTTGCAATCTTTACCTCACAGTCGCTTTCTTGAGGGGCCTGAGTTTGATAGCGCGGATCAGTGAAGAGCAAAGCTCGGTCTGTTGTTAAGAGAAGAGCGGCATTGCTCCCGGTGAAACCGCTCAGGTAGCGCACGTTTGGGAGCGCTGTGATTACAAAGGCCTGTGCGGCCGAAGATCTGAGGACGGCAACAACTCGATTGCGGCGAAGAATGAGATCGGTTTTTTGATCCATGTCGCCTACGGTTTGAGGAGCAGCTTGCCTGTGGTCTTGCGCCCTTCGAGATCGCGATGCGCTTGCGCCGCATCGTCAAGCCGGTAGGTCTTATGGATTTGCAGCCGCAGGCGTCCTTCGGCGAGCCACTTGAAAATATCCGAAGATCGCCACTTTAGCTCGTCCGGGCTGCTGATGTAATTGGCGAGGCTCGGCCGGGTCAAGAACAATGATCCTTTCTGGCTGAGCAACAGCGGATCCATCTCGCCAACAGCTCCGCTCGATTGGCCAAAACTCACCATCAGTCCCCGTGGCGATAAACAGTCCAGACTTTTGTGAAAGGTTGTCTTGCCGACCGAATCATACACGACGTCAACACCCTTGTTTTGTGTGATGCGTTTTACCTCTTCGAGAAAGTCCCCCTTCGTGTACTGGATCACGTGGTCTGCGCCGTATTCTCTCGCGAGTTGCGCTTTGATTTCGGTAGAACAGGTTCCGATCACAGTTGCGCCGGCGATCTTCGCCATTTGGACGGTAAGCAGCCCCGCGCCGCCGGCCGCTGCGTGAATCAAGCAGGTGTTCCCTCGTTTTAGCTGAAAAGTGGAATGCGTCAAATAGTGAGCGGTCATGCCCTGGAGCATAACTGCGGCTGCATCATCAAGGCTGACGGAATCCGGTACTTCCACGACGAATTTGGCAGGAACTGCGCCAAACTCGGCGTAAGATCCGCGAGCCATTGCATACGCGACACGCTGACCGGGACGAAAATGCACGTCCTTTCCTACCGCCTCTACCGTTCCTGCGCCTTCGCTTCCTAATCTGACTGGGCGTTCCGGAGCTTTGTACAGACCTTCACGAAAGTAAACATCGATGAAGTTGACGCCGATCGCCTGAAGCTTGATTAGGACCTCCCCTTCGCCGGGCTTTGGAGTGGGCAGGTCCATGGACTGAAGGTTTTCAGGCCCTCCGGTCGGATCGGCAATGATAACTTTCATAACGCCGATTCTACGATGGGGGCGGGTTTCAACCCGCGCGTGGCTTCAGCCACGAATCCTCACCCTACACGGCCCAGCTATAATCTCGAACCGTAAATCCCGCCGGTTTGTCCTCGAGCAGGCGCATCAGTTCCAAACGGAGCGCATCCACTAGAGCTCTCCAGCTCGCATCGATCACGTTATCCGAGATGCCGACCGTCGACCAACTGCGGCGATGATCGGTCCACTCCACAAGGACGCGAACCTTTGATTCGGTACCGCCTTTTCCGAGAACACGCACCTTATAATCAGTCAGCCGGACATCTGTGATTGCCGGGTAGATTGACGCCAGACATTGACGTAAGCAGATATCGAGCGCATGCACGGGCCCGTGACCTGTGGCGGTCGAGGAATGGACAGCGTCGCCGACGCGGAGCGTCACGCTTGCAGTGGTGACTGTGTCGCCGCTTCCGTTCTGTTGCAGCTTCGTCGAAGCCTCATAACCGACCACCTCGAACGGATGAAAATCGGGATGCGCCGCCTCCCGTATGAGCAGCTCGAACGTACCATCCGATGCCTCAAAATCGTAGCCCTGGTGCTCCATCTGTTTGATCCGCTGGAGGATTTCGCGGCCAGCGGTATCGTTCAGATTCTCGGTGAATCCAAGCTGTTTAAGTTTGTAGGCGATATTCCCGCGCCCCGAAAGATCGCTCAATAACACGCGCTGGCGATTCCCGACCATTTCCGGCCGGACGTGCTCATAGGTCGCCGCATCTTTCATCACCGCGCTGACGTGGATGCCGCCCTTGTGCGCGAATGCGCTGGCCCCGACAAATGCTTGCTCACGCCGTAACGGCAGGTTCGCCAGCTCCGCAATAAAACGGGCGACATTCGTGAGACTCTTCAAATTTTCTGGGCCGATTGTTGTGTGGCCCAATTTCAGCTCTAGATTGGCGAGAATCGAGCAAAGATTCGCGTTCCCGCAACGTTCTCCGTAGCCGTTGATGCAGCCTTGTACATGCGTAGCTCCAGCTTCCACCGCAACCAGGGTATTGGCGACCGCCACCTCCGAATCGTTATGGCAGTGAATGCCCAACACGCCGTCGAACCGTGAGCGGACCTCCGCGACGACTTCGGAAAGATGCATAGGCAGTGTGCCGCCATTCGTATCGCACATACAAAGCACGTCCGCCCCCGCTTTCTTGGCGGCCTCCAGCGTCTGGAGAGCGTAGGTCGGATTCGCCGCGTAGCCATCAAAGAAATGCTCCGCGTCATAGACGACCTCGCGCCCCTGCGCCTTTAAATAAGAGACAGTATCGGAGATCAACTGGAGATTCTCCTCTTCGGTGATGCCTAGCGCGCGGCGCACATGGAAATCCCAGCTTTTACCGAAAATCGAGACCACCGGCGTCTCCGCCGCCACCAACTCGAGGACATTGGGGTCTCTTTCTATAGAATTCTTCGCAAACCGCGTAGCTCCGAAGGCGGTAAGCCGCGCATGGTTTAGTTTCAAACCCTTCGCGCGTTGGAAAAATTCCCGGTCTTTTGGGTTAGAGCCCGGCCAGCCGCCTTCGATGTAATCGATTCCAAGCTCATCGAGTTTGGTGGCAATTAGCAGCTTGTCCTCAACCGAAAAGGAGATCGATTCGCCCTGTGTGCCATCGCGCAGCGTGGTGTCGAATGTGAAGATCTTCATAGAATGACTGTCCTCAGACCGTAATGTAATTTCTCAGCAGAAAAAGGCCTATAGAAAGCAAAAGGCCACCGGTTGGAAATCCTCGCCGGTGGCCTCAAAAGAAAACCGAATCTTGCACGAGGTCTCAGGCGGGGCCCTTAATGGCCACGCTAATGAGAATGCCGCCCTGAATGAGGAGAAGCATAGACCTTATGCGTCTTAATTATAGAACATCTGAGCCGATTAGCATCTTTTTCAAGAAGACAAGCTGACCCAGATGATAGGAGTTATGGGCGGCTACCAACAGCGCCTCGCGAAATAAGGTCTGTCCGTTGCCATGAGAAAACGGCTTGAATAGATTGCGCCGAACATTGTTCACTAACCGGTAGAGTTCCTGTGCATCCTTCTGAAATGCTTCTACGCTGGAGTCCCAGGCCGCGGTGCTGGGCGGAGCCTCCGTTTCGGGCCAGTAATCGTCTGGCCATTTCTTCTCCTCATAATGCGCACCCTCTTCGCGGGAAAAATCCAGGATGTCACGCTGTGAAAGGCGCATGTGCTCGAGCAGTTGCCATGCACTATGCGGCGCGCCATTCGGTTTCAGTCCGCGGAGCGGCTCCGGGAAGTCTTTCACGGCGGAAGCGAATTCTATGTGCGCCTCACGTCCGCTGATCCCTACCGTGAGCTGCGCGCGAAGAGTTTTCAATTCATCGGAATTCATGCCGATTTTGACTCGCTAGGTGCCCGCTGAATTTCAATCATCTTTGTCTAGCGGATTCTTCGCATGCGAATCCGCTCCGGTTCCATTCGGCGTTTGAGGCGGCAGTGAAACGGGCGGAACCACGGGTGGATTAGGCTGCACAGGAGCATTTTCGGTCTTTGGCAAAGCTGGCCCGTTCGGTGACCACTGGGCCGGCTTCTGTACTAGCTGATCATAGTTCGGAAACTGCGATGTCTCCCAACCGCCGCCCAACGCCATGATTAGCGCCACGCTCGCAGTCATCTGCCGCAGTTGAGCCTGCACCTGTGTTTGGCGGTTTGCCAATAATGTATTTTGGGCCGTGATGACGTTCAGATAGCTGTCTACACCCGTTCGGAACCGCGTCGTTGCGAGCTCCAGGTAACGCCCGGAAGACCTGACCGCCGTATCGTATTCCGAAATTTCCTTTGCCAGAATCCGCAAAGACGCGAGATTGTCTTCCACGGCCTGGAAGCTGCTCAGAACGGTTTGCCTATAGCTTGCAACGGCTGCATCGTAGGCGCCCTCCGATTGCTCGACAGCGCCGCGGCGCGCCCCGAAGTCCAGAAGCGTTTGCGAAAGACTGGGCCCCAGTGACCACACGCGGCTCGGCCAAGTGAACCAGTTGGATATCGCGGCGCTTTGAAGGCCGCCCGAGGCGCTCAGGCTGACCGTCGGGTAGTACGCGGCACGAGCAACACCAATGTCTGCGTTCGCTGCCGCTATTCGACGCTCCGCCGCCGCAATATCCGGGCGTCTCTCCAGCAATTCAGACGGCAACGAGACGGGTACAGTCGGCGGCTTGGGAACGAATGGTGCCACAGGGATCGAAAATTCCGAAGCCGGCTTGCCGACGAGCGTTGCTATTGCATGCTCAAACTGTGCTCTCGCAACACCAAGGTCTGTCGCCTGCGCTGTTGTCGTGTCCAACTGAATCGTCGCTTGTGTAACGTCCTGTTCCGAATCGATGCCGGCGCTGAACAAGATCAGGGTGAGATTGAGGGAATCGCGGTAGTTTTTCAGCGTGTCCTGTAGTATGCCTTCCTGCGCATCGAGAGCCCGTATCTCGAAATAATCTTGGGCGAGCTCGGCTTGCGTGCTCAGGGTAGCGGTCGCGATATCAGCCGCGCTGGCCTGTGCGGAAGACGAATTCACCTCAATCGTGTTCCGTATTCTGTGCCATAAATCCACTGTGTAGGAGATATCGGCGACGATCGAGTAACTATTGAAACTTCCGGATGCGCCCGAGGCGAGCGTTCCTGTACCGGTGGTTCCGCCGTTCGTTGTCGAGCCGGATGGACCGATAACCAGGTTGTGGGCATTCGTCGAAGGATGCGAGCGGGTGTAACCGGCTGAACCTCCAATGGTCGGAAACAGCGCAGAACGCGCCGTGACCACCAGCGCTCGCGCCGCCCTGAAATTTGCCTCGGCCTGCTTCACCGTCTCATTAGAGATCACAACCTGTTCTACCAGCGCGTTGAGTTGGGGATCGTTATACATTTCCCACCATTTCGCTCGCAGCTTGTCGTCCCCCGGTTGCGCGACCACCCAGCCGGTTCCTTCCTTGAACTGAGGCGGCACTTCCTTGTAGGCAGTGGGTATCGGCGCTGGAGGTCTGGAATACTTTGGAGCCGGATTGCATCCGCCCAGCGCCATCAACGCGGAGAACGTAATCATTGGCCAAGAGCGCTGCACTCCTGGTTTACCCATCAAGCTCATTGCTCACCTGCGTGATCCAACGACGAAGATAAATAGGGCAGTTCACCAGTCGGACATTATGTTCTGCCTGCTCCGAAAAATATTGAACGGCCCTCCGATCCACCAGCGTCACCTCGCTCAGGTCCAGGTAAATTCGCGCGTTACTACCTCGTGCTTCCGAGATCGAGTGATCCAGCTCAGGAATCGCTTCCTCGCTAAATTTGCCGTTGAGCAGAAATGTTACCGATCGTTCCGCCGGATGGGGTTCGGCCGTGATTGTGTAATGCGTATCCATCGCGCTTCCTAGTGGGCTGGCCCAACCGCCTCTGCCGGCGCTTCGGGAAGCCTGCCACCCCGCAAGCGCTGCAACCACAAGCTGAAGCGGTCCATGTAGAGATAAATGACCGGAGTCGTGTAGAGGGTCAGCGCCTGGCTGACGATCAATCCTCCGACGATCGTGATGCCTAACGGCCTGCGCAGTTCAGACCCGATCCCTCTTCCCAGAGCGAGCGGGAGGCCCCCGAGCATCGCCGCCATGGTGGTCATCATGATTGGCCGGAACCGCAGGAGCGAGGCTTCGAAGATGGATTCTTTCGGCGTCTTCCGTTCGCGCCGTTCCACTTCGATGGCGAAATCGATCATCATGATCGCGTTTTTTTTCACAATTCCGATCAGCAAAATGATCCCGATTAAAGCGATAACGCTCAGCTCCGTGTGTGTTACCAAAAGCGCGAGGATCGCGCCGACGCCGGCCGAGGGAAGCGTGGAAAGAATCGTAATCGGATGAATGAAGCTTTCGTAGAGAATTCCGAGAACGATGTATACTGTCGTGAGCGCTGCCGCAATCAACAGCGGTTCGTTCGCAAGCGACGCCTGGAACGCCTGCGCGGTCCCGGTGAAATTCGTATTGATAGTCGTGGGCATTCCCAACCTCAGCTCTGCCGCTTCAATAGCGTTCACGGCCTGCCCCAACGCGACACCCGGAGCGAGGTTGAAGGAAAGCGTAACGGACGGGAACACTCCCGAGTGGGTCACCGTCAAAGCCGCTGTTGACGGCTGATAACGCGTAAAGACCGACAGCGGCACCGGCGCGCCGCTCGCAGAGGGAACATAGACACTCTGCAAACCTCTGGGAGTCTGCCAAAAGATCGGATCGACTTCCATGATCACGAAGTACTGATTCAAGGAGGTGTAAGTGCGTGCGATTTCCCGCTCGCCGAAAGCGTCGTATAGAACGTTATCGATTGTTTGCGGAGTGACACCGACGCGTGCCGCCGTAGCACGATCAATCACGAGGTTCGCCTCCAGGCCGGCGTTCTGCTGGTCGCTGTTGACGTCGGTTAATTGAGGAACTTTCTTCAGTTCATTCAACAGCCGGGGGGCCCAGTGTGTCAGCTCAGTCAAGGGTGTCGCTCTGCAGAGTGTATTGATACTGGGCGGCACTCTGGCGGCCGCCGACCCTTACGTCCTGTGAGGCTTGCAAAAACAGCGTCACGCCGGGAATTGCGCTCAAGCGCGGCCGCAGGCGGCTGATGATCTGATCGGCGGTTACTTTGCGTTCGTTCAGAGGTTTCAGGCTGATGAAGGAGCGGCCTGAGTTCGTTGTCGTCCCTCCGCCGCCTCCGCTGAATGCCTGGACAGTCGCAACCGCGGGATCCGATTGCACAATTTTCGCCAGCTCTGTGATCTTCCTCTGCATGAGCTGAAACGATGTGTCCTGGTCGGCAATAAAGTTTCCATTGAGCCGGCCAGTGTCCTGCTGGGGAAAAAACCCCTTGGGAACGATCACATACAGATACACGTTCAACCCCACCGTGCCGATCAGAATCAGCAAAACCAGGGCGGAGTGGCGCAATACCCAAGCCAAACTGTGCTCGTAGATTTTGAGAATGAAATCGAAGAATCGTTCGCTTAGCCTGTACAGCCGTCCATGAGTGCGTTGATCGGCCAGGAGCCGTGAACACATCATTGGAGTTGTTGTAAGTGAAATGACCATCGAGACCAGAATGGTAATGGACAAGGTCACGGCGAATTCTCTGAACAGCCGGCCGACAATTCCGCCCATCATTAGAATTGGAATGAACACGGCAACGAGCGAAACGCTGATGGTGAATACGGTCGGGCCGATTTCAGCCGCGCCCCTGAAGGCTGCTTCCATCGAATTCATGCGTCTTTCGCGATAGCGAGTGATGTTTTCGAGAACTACGATTGCATCGTCTACCACGAAACCGGTGGCGATCGTTAACGCCATCAGGGAGAGATTATCGACGCTATACCCGAGCAGATACATCACCCCACACGTCCCAATGAGGGAGACCGGAACGGCAACGCTAGGAATGAACGTTGCGCGGACATCGCGCAGGAAGGCGAAGACAACCAGCACAACCAGAACCACCGAAATCAATAGCGTGATCTCGACGCCCTCGACCGACGCCCGAATGGTCACGGTCTGATCAAGCGTTACGGTCATATCAATCGCCCGATTGATCGAGGCTTTAAGTTCGGGAAGAGCCGCGCGGATTCCGTCCACCGTGTTGATTATGTTGGCGCCCGGCTGCCGGAAAATAATAAGCAGCGCCGCGCGTTTCCCATTCGCGATGCCGAGAGAGCGAATGGTTTGAACGGAATCGGTCACCCTTGCGACGTCGGTCAGCTTAAGATTCGATCCGGTCTTAATCAGTAACGGCTGATAATCCACCGCGTGAAGGAGTTGATCGTTTGCATCGATCATCCAAGTCTTATTCGCGTCGGAGAACCAGCCCTTCGCCAGGTTGGATGTTTGCGCCGCTATGGTTGTGCGCAAGTTCTCAAGGCTCAGCCCGTAATGATTGATTTGCGTCGGGTTTACGTCGATCCTGACCGCGGGCGCGGAGCTTCCTCCTACAATCACCTGCCCGACGCCGCGAATTTGCGAGATCCGCTGCATCAGAATCGTGGAGCCGGCGTCATAGAGGGCGGCGGGCGGAAGAGTATTCGACGTGAGCGCGAGGATCATGATCGGAGAATCCGCCGGGTTCACCTTGCGGTACGTTGGGTTGCCGGGAAGGTTCGCAGGCAGATAGCTGCGGGCGGCGTTAATGGCGGCTTGGACATCGCGAGCCGCCGCGTCGATGTTGCGGTTAAGATCGAACTGTAGCGTGATGCTTGTCTGGCCGAGTGAACTGGAGGAGGTCATCTCCGTGACCGCCGAGACTCGGCCGAATTGCCGCTCGAGCGGCGTGGCCACCGAAGACGCCATGATCTCGGGGCTGGCCCCGGGCAGAGAGGCCTGTACGGAAATGGTGGGGAAATCCACTTGCGGCAATGGCGAGACCGGAAGCAACCGGAAAGCAACCGCACCAGCCATGGCGACCGCGGCAGTTAACAGTGTGGTCGCAACCGGCCTCTTAATAAACGGAGAGGACAGGTTCATTGCTGCGCCTCTGGCTGCGGCGCGGCTTGCACTCCCGGCTCGCGCCGCGCATGCTTGTTGCGCCAGCCGGCGAATTTCGAGGCGATCTCATCGAAGAACAAGTAAATGACCGGCGTAGTGTAAAGCGTGAGCAACTGGCTAAGGAGAAGGCCGCCGATGATCGTTATTCCCAGCGGCCGCCGCAGCTCTGAACCCGTTCCAGTCCCAAACGCCAGAGGCACCGCGCCCAGCAGCGCCGCCATCGTCGTCATCATGATCGGTCGAAACCGCAGTAGGGAAGCCTGAAAAATCGAATCGTAGGGGCTCTTCCCCTCCTTCCGCTCGGCCTCCAACGCAAAGTCGATCATCATGATTGCGTTCTTCTTCACGATGCCGATCAGAAGAACAATGCCGATTATGGCCACCACGGTCAACTCTTCCCGGCAGATCATCAAGGCGAGTAACGCGCCCACTCCAGCCGAAGGGAGCGTAGAAAGAATGGTGACCGGATGAATGTAGCTCTCATACAGCACGCCGAGGACGATGTACACAGTTACCAGGGCAGCCAGGATCAACAAAGGTTCGTTGGTCAAGGAGGCGATGAACGCCTGCGCGGTTCCTTGGAACGAAGTCGCCATAGCCGGTGGCGCCGGCAGCTCCTTTTCCACTTTTCTGATTTCATTTACCGCGGAGCCGAGCGCAGCGCCAGGAGCCAGATTGAAGGAGACGGTAGCCGCCGGAAACTGGCCGATGTGGCTGATCAGAATCGGCATCGAAGTATTTTTCGCTGTTGTGAACGCGCTGAAGGGCACTGGAGTACTGGCTGTCGACTTGATGTAAATGTTTTGCAGATTGCGCGGCGACTGGCGGAATTGCGGCTGAACTTCCAAAATCACGTGGTACTGATTTAACTGCGTGAACAATGTCGAGACCTGCCGTTGACCGAACGCGTCGTAGAGAGTCGAACTGACACCTGAAGCCGTGATGCCCACTCGCATCGCAGTCTGTCTGTCGATCGAAAGCGATGTTCCCAGGCCGTTCGTCTGAAGATCACTGGCTACGTCCGCTAAGTGGGGAATGTCTTTCAACCGGTCGACAAACTGCGCCGTGTAGCGGGCGAGCTCGTTTGGATCCGGATCTTCCAGGCTGTACTGGTATTCCGTCCGGCTAACGATGTCTTCCACTGTCAAGTCCTGGACGGGCTGCATATATAGAGTGATTCCAGCAACTTTGCCCAGACCTTTTTGCAGCCGGCGGATCACATCCGAGGCGCTGATGCGGCGCTGGTCGAGCGGCTTAAGGTTGATCTGGATTCGGCCGGCGTTCAGTGTCGTATTCGTGCCGTCGACACCGATAAATGACGAGAAGCTCTCAACGGCCGGATCCTCGAGAATGACGGCCCCGAGCTGCTGTTGTAGCTTTCCCATTTGGGTGAACGATATGAACTGGTCGGCTTCCGATACGCCCTGGATTTCGCCCGTGTCCTGTACGGGGAAAAACCCCTTCGGAATCACAATGTACAGAAGAACGGTCAAAATCAACGTTCCCGCCGCGATCAGCAGCGTAATGTTGCGGTGGTCGAGAACGACTTTCAGGGTCCTGCCGTAAAAATCGATGGTCTTCTCAAAAACCCTTTCAGAAGCCTTGTAGAAGCGCCCTTCCTGTGCGTCGCTTTTATGCCGGAGGAGACGCGCGCACAGCATCGGCGTCAAGGTCAGCGAAACGAAAGCCGAGATGATGATCGTGACTGCGAGAGTAACGGCGAATTCCCGGAATAGGCGGCCGGTAATATCGCCCATGAACAGAAGCGGAATCAAGACCGCAATCAGCGAGATTGTCAGCGACATGATGGTGAAACCAATCTGTTCGGCTCCCTGCAGAGCGGCCTCGAGCGGAGGCATGCCCTCCTCCACATAGCGCATGATGTTTTCGATCATGACGATCGCGTCGTCAACCACAAACCCCGTCGAAATCGTGAGCGCCATCAAGGTCAAATTGTTCAGGCTGTAACCGAGCATGTACATGACGGCGAATGTCCCGACTAATGAAAGCGGGACCGCGACACTCGGAATGAACGTAGCCGCCAGATTACGAAGGAACACGAAAATCACCGCGACAACAAGCGCGATGCAAACCATCAGTTCGAACTCCACGTCCGATACCGAGGCGCGAACTGTGATGGTTCTGTCGGTCAAGGTGTCGAGTTTGATGGAGGATGGAATTGTGGCGCGCAGTTTTGGCAGCAGAGCCTTGACCCGGTCGACGACCTGGATGATATTTGCCCCCGGCTGCCGTTGAATGTTGACAATAACGGCCGGCGTTTTGTTCATCCAGGCGGCCTGCAAGTTGTTCTCGACGCCGTCCACCACTTGAGCGACGTTTTTGAGGACCACCGGGGCGTTGTTCCTGTAGGCGACAATCACGTCTTCGTATTCACTGGCGCTTAGAAGCTGATCGTTCGCGTTGATCTGATAATTCTGGTGGGGACCGTCGAAGCTGCCCTTCGCCGCGTTGACGCTGGTGGCGGCCAGAGCCGTGTGAAGGTCTTCCAGATTCAAGCCATATGAGGCGAGCTGGGTCGGATTTGCGAGAATCCGGATTGCCTTCTTCTGGCCGCCACTGATCGTCACCGCGCCCACGCCAGAGAGCTGTGAGATCTTCTGCGCCAGCCGAGTGTCGGCGTAATCCTGCACGTCCTGCAGGGCCATCGAGTTCGACGTCAGTGCCAGCGTGAGAATGGGTGCGTCCGCCGGATTAGTTTTGCTATAGATCGGCGGCATTGGCAGATCCGCTGGCAAGTAGGTCTGCGCGGCATTAATGGCTGCCTGCACTTCCTGCTCGGCGACATCGATGTTGAGGCTGAGGACGAACTGGAGCGTAATGACCGAAGCTCCCTGCGAGCTGTTGGACAGCATCTGATTCAGGCCAGGCACCTCGCCGAACTGCCGTTCGAGCGGCGCCGTAATCGCGGAGGCCGTTACCGCGGGACTGGCACCGGGATAAAACGTCGTCACCTGGATGGTCGGGTAATCGACTTCCGGTAGAGCCGATACCGGCAATTGCCGGTACGCAACAGTGCCGACCAGCAGAATCGCCGCCATGAGCAGCGATGTCGCTACCGGCCGCAGGATGAACGGCCGCGACGGATTCACTGCTTTTTCTGCCCTTTCTGAGGCTGCTGGTTCTGTGTCGCAGCGTTCATCACCGGAGGGTTCTGTTTGCCCGTAGTTGCTGGTTTCAAAGTTTCGCCCGTAGGCGTAAACTGGCCGCGGACAACAATTTTTGTTCCGTCTTGAAGCTTGTCGAATCCGTCTGTAACGAGCAGATCGCCGGGCGAAACACCAGTGACGGCGGAATTGGTTCCGTCAGTGGTTGCGATTTTCACATTGCGGGATTGAACCGTTTTGTTCGCCGTTACAACATAAACGAAAGAGGTTTCGTTGTTCCGCTGCATTGCCGCATTCGGAATAATATTCACTCCCATGAGCGTCGTCACCAGCAAGCGTGCGTTCACAAACTGGTTTGGAAATAACCTCAAATCCCGGTTCGCAAATGTCGCACGAACTCTCACCGTTCCTGTGTTGGTGTCCACCTGGTTGTCGATGGTGAGAACGGTCCCTTGCGCGAGTTCGGTCTCATTGAAGCTGTCCAACGCATCCACCCGCAGTTTGTGGCCCGCCCGCATCTGGGTCACCACCTGACTGATGTAGCCTTCCGCCATCGGGAAGATTACCGTGATCGGCTGAAGCTGCGTAATCGTTGCGATGCCGGTGGTTCCGTTCGCGGGAACGATGTTTCCCAAATCCACTTGACGGAGGCCGACTCGCCCGTCAATTGGCGATCGGATCTGGGTGTACTCGATATTCACCTTGGCAGCTTCGAGGTTCCCCTGATCGAGCTTGACCGTCCCTTCCTCCTGATTAACGGTCGCTTGTTGCGTGACCACCGTCTGCTCGGGAATAGCGTGGTGCGCGAACGCCATGTTGTACCGGTCCAGATCGGTCCTGGCGTTCGCCAGAGAAGCTTGATCCCGCTGCAACTGGCCTTCGGCCTGCGTCACGGTCGCCTGATACGGGCGCGGATCGATAAGGGCCAACAATTGGCCCTTGTGAACCATCTGCCCCTCTTTGTAGTAGATGGCGGTCAAGGTTCCCACCACTCGACTCGCAACTGTGACGGTGTAAACGGGCGTGACGGTGCCGAGCGTTTCAATGTAAACGCCCATATTGCCCTTTTGGACGTTCGTGACCGAGACGGGAATAGCGCCTCCCGCTCCTCGTCCCTGTCTGGCAGCACCTGGGCGGCTCTGGTTCGCGGGGGTTTGGTTCCGAGACGAACTTCGTTGTGACAGGAGCAGACTGCCGCCAACGACAAGACAGGCCGCCATAATCCAGATCACCCACCGTTTTGCGCGCGACGTTTGTTTCGGGCGCTTCGAAGCAGAATCGGCGGAAGGTGCTTCTGGCGCTGTGGTATTCGGAACAGAATCCATTTTATGAGCGGGGCGTGTTTTTCGGCCAGCAACTCCGAATATGAGCGTTACGAGCTGTCAGCGCGACTGCCGAACGATCTATCGCGCTCTATGCCATTCGGCATAAAACGCTCATGCGAAAATTCCCGACCGCGCCGCCACGAAAGTGGATCCGGTGAGACATCGGTTGGAGTTCGGATATGGTGAAGGTAGACCGCTTCGCTAGCAATGAGCTGCGAGCGGATCATTCCGCTAATGCGGCTTTCTTATCACACGGCATTGCCGCTTGTTCTGGTCGCGGCGCTCACGATTCCGGCTTTCGCCCTGGATGCAACGAAGAGCCTGACGCAATATGCGCACCGCATCTGGGGCCAGGAAGAGGGACTCTTCCAGCCGACGATCTATTCGATCACGCAGACCGATAACGGCTTTCTCTGGCTGGGAACGCAAGACAGTTTGATCCGCTTCGACGGAGCGCATTTTCGTGAAGTCGAGGATTCCTCCGGCAAGCCGGCGTTTCATCGCAATCTGGTTCGCGCGCTCTATGAAGACGATCAACAGAACCTCTGGGCAGCATCGATCGGCGGCGGCATTCTGCGTATTTCACCCAACGGCGCCCTGGCGCGCTTCACAACGAAACAGGGTATGCCGAGCGACAGCGTGTTTTGCATCACAGCGGACAGTCATCACGCCATGTGGGCTTGTACGAATCAGGGGCTGGCGCGTATTGCTGCGGGGCAGGTTCGGGTTTTCACGACGGCGGATGGCTTGCAGTCGAATCAAATCCGCTCTACTTGCGAAGCGCCGGACGGAACCCGCTGGGTAGCGGGTTTGGATTTCGGCTTGAGCCGCTGGAACGGAAGCCGATTTATTCGCTATGCCGATAGTAATTTCACCGCGCGTGGGATCAGCACCGCTCTCGAGTGCGGGGCTGACGGCGCTGTGTGGGTGGGGACTTCGAACGGCTTAATCGAAATCAAAAATGGGTCGAGCCACCGGTACTCGAAAGTGGATGGTCTGATTGACAACGAAGTCTCCTCACTAAGGGCGGGGAAGAACGGCAGCATTTGGATAGGAACGAACGACGGGATCAGCCGTTACCAGAATGGTGTGTTCAGCACTTATACAACACGCGACGGGCTCTCACATAGCGTGGTGCTTTCGCTCTACACGGATCGCGAAGGAACGCTGTGGGCGGGAACGAAGGATGGCTTGGATCAGTTCACAGACGGCAAGGTAACTCCATTCACCACGAACGAGGGCTTGTCCAGCAATGATGCCGGCCCGGTGATCGAAGACGCAGCAGGCCGTCTCTGGATGGGCACCCTTGGGCGAGGATTGAACGTGTTCGACGGGCGGCGATTCCGGGCTATTACCAACCGCGACGGACTACTGGACGACGTGGTCTATAGCCTGGCGTTTGCCCCGAACGGTAATCTCTGGGCGGGCACGAAATCGGGCGTGAACGTGCTTGCGAATGGCAGGGTCGTAGCGAGTTACACGACGGCAGACGGCCTGTCTGGCGCGGAGGTGCAAAGCCTATTCGTAGATAACGGTGGGACGCTCTGGGCGGGTACGAATCGCGGGCTGAATCGATTCACCGGAACCAACTTCATCACGGCCGCGCTTCCCGGAACTCAAGATCCTGACGTGCTCGCCCTTGGCGGTGGCCGCACGGCGCGGTTGTTTGTGAGTCTGCAAGATCTTGGTTTTTTCTCTATGGGCGATCAATCCGCCAGCGCGTTTCTACTGAATGTGAGCCATCCGGTGGACGCGTACTTAGTGGATCCCGCGACTCACAGCGTGTGGATGGGCAGCCTGGGTTCGGGGCTGCTGCGGTGGAAAAGCGGAGCGCTCGTTCATATTCACGTCAAAGATGGGTTGTACGACAACCGGATTTACAGTGTCCTTGCGGACGATCACGAAAACTTCTGGATGGCTTCGAGCAAAGGGATTTTTCGCGTGGGCAAGAAGGAGCTGGATGACTTTGCCGATGGCAGGATTCATAGCATTACGAGCATTCCGTTCAGCACGGGACAACTCCGGTTCGAATGCCGGGCGGGCGTACAGCCTGCGGCGTGCCGGACGCACGACGGCCGCCTATGGTTCTCAACGAATAACGGATTCGTAGTGATCGATCCGAATCACCTAGTGGGCAATTATACGGCGCCCCCGGTGGCTGTGACATCCGTTCTGATCAATGGAAAGCGTGTTCAGGCAGCGGGCGCAATTGAACTGAGGCCGTTTGAACGAAACCTCGAAATCCGCTATGCGGGTCTGAGCTTCGTGGCGCCGGAGAAGGTCAGGTTCCAATACATTCTGGAGGGCTTCGACAAAACGTGGATCGATGCCGGAGAGCGGAGGGAAGCGTTCTTCACGAATCTGCCGCCGGGCAATTTCCATTTCCGTGTGATGGCCCGGAATGCGGATGGGATCTGGAGTACGAAACCGGCTGAACTCGCGATCACGATTCAGCCGCGGGTCTATCAGCGCCGATGGTTTTTTCCGGCATTGGCGGCGCTCCTGGCCGCGGCGATTACGGCGGGGCACAGGATGAGAATTCGCCGGCTGCGGCACAGCTTTAACTTGGTGCTGGCCGAACGCAACCGGATTGCGCGCGAACTCCACGACACCTTGCTGCAAGGGCTCTCGGGGATCACGATGCAAATGCAAGCCGTATGGGGGCGGCTGCCCGCATCGCGAGAGAGGAAGACTCTGGGCGAAATCATCCAGGACGCAGGCCGCTGTTCGGCTGAAGCGCGCCGATCGCTAAGGGGGCTACGGAGCTTTGAGCCGGGCTTGGGCGAGTTCGCAAACAAGCTGGCCTGCATGGCAAGGCAGGCTGTGTCAGGCACGCCGATTTCACTGGAGCTGAAACTGAGTCCTGTTTCACTGAACGGGCTGCCTGAAATGGAGTATCAGCTCCTGCGTATCGCCCAGGAGGCGATACTCAACAGCGTGCGGCATGCCGATCCAAGTACTCTTGAAGTGAGATTGGAAGCCGACTCGCGATACTTGCAACTGACATTCGCCGATGATGGCACGGGTTTCATGGTGGAGACAGACGGACGCGAGGGTCACTTCGGGCTGACAGGAATGCGAGAGCGGGCCGCCGAGATCGGCGCCGATTTGACGATCCGCAGCTCGTTGGGAGGGGGTACGGTGATCACGGTCGCTCTTGCATTTCCTCATGAGGGACAGAGTAACTACCGCAGTAGTGTTTTGCATCAATTAAACTAGGGCAGCGGATTTGGACCAGACAACCAAGATTCGGGTGCTTTCGGTAGACGACCACGATCTGGTGCGCAAGGGCATTGCCGCGATCCTGGCAAATGAGCCCGACTTGCAGCTTATAGCGGAGGCGAACGGCGGCGCGCAGGCCGTTCGTCTGCACCGTCAACACCGGCCGGACGTGACGCTGATGGATTTGCGTCTACCGGACGAGAGCGGGATTGAAGCGACTCGCGAGATCCGCAGCGAAGCGCCGAACGCGAAGATCATCGCCTTGACGTCCTATGATGGCGACCAGGACATCTACCGGGCTCTGGAGGCGGGCGTTCGCGGCTATCTCTTAAAAGAGATGGTGCACGCGGAAGTGGTTCGTGCCATACGCGTTGTGCATTCGGGCAAGCGGTTTATCCCGTTGGAAGTCAGCCAGCAACTGAACGGCTTCTTTCCGGAAGTGGCTTTGACTCCGCGCGAAGTGGAAGTGCTATCGCTGGTTGCGCGCGGCTTCGGGAACAAGGAGGTCGGAGACGTACTCGGCACGGCCGCCGGCACCGTAAAGATGCAGTTGCAGAGCATCCTCTCCAAGCTTGGGGCTAAGGATAGAACACACGCCGTTACGATCGCCCTGCGGCGCGGCATCATCCATCTGCACTCACCGGATCTCGCCTCTTCGATCCTGAATGGCTGAGCGGAAGGCTCTCACAGGACGCCGGGTTATTGCGCGTTTCGTGAGGCGCGCAATCGCTTGCCTGGTGTTAGGGGCCGCGGCGATCTACTTGATCGATTACGCCGTGCTGCGATTCCGCGTGGCAACGAATCGTTCACCGTACGGCACGGTTACCGTTCGTCCTTACTATGCCGTTCCACGAAAGGATCACAGGACCGAATTTCTGTTCGACGATCCACGGGACGAGACCTGCGTACACGCGCTCTTTCCGCATCTCGGCGACAGCCCGTGCTGGTACCTGAGTGGGCATCAGGAGAGGCGTATCAATCTGTAGGCGCGTTGATTACGCGCCCAGCTTTGAGGACGCGCGTTGATTACGCGCCTACGCCGACTTCTTCGGGAACTCCGGCTTCCTTGCGCTTCTTGAGGAATGTCATCATGGAGCGCAATTCCGCGCCGACGCGCTCGACGGGCTGATCCTTGGCAGCTTCGCGCAAAGAGAGAAAGTTCTTCCGGCCACTACGATTTTCGGCAAGCCACGTACGGGCGAATTCACCGGACTGGATCTCGCTGAGGATCTTCTTCATCTCCGCGCGAGTCTGATCAGTTACGATCCGCGGTCCGCGCGTGTAATCTCCATACTCGGCGGTGTCGGAAACGGAGTAGCGCATATAACCCAGGCCGCCTTCGTAGATGAGATCGACAATCAGCTTCAGTTCGTGGAGGCACTCGAAATAAGCGATTTCAGGCGCGTATCCGGCTTCCGTTAAAGTTTCGAATCCGGCGCGAATCAGCTCGCTGACGCCGCCGCACAGCACAGCCTGCTCGCCAAAGAGATCACTCTCGGTCTCTTCCTTAAAGGTCGTTTCAATCACGCCGGCTTTGAGGCAGCCGAGAGCGTAGGCATAAGCCAACGCGTTCTCGAGTGCATGGCCGGAAGCGTCCTGCGCGATGGCGACGAGCGCCGGGACCCCGACTCCTTCGGTGAACAGCTCGCGGACGCGATGCCCAGGGGCTTTCGGCGCAATCATGGAAACATCAATATCGGCGGGCGGCTTGATTTCATTGAAGTGGATATTGAACCCGTGGGCGAACATCAATGTCTTGCCCTTGCTCATGTGCGGCTCAATCTCGTTTCGATAGACATCTCCCTGCACGTGATCGGGCAGGAGAACCATGACAACATCGGCTGCTCTCGCCGCGTCGGCAACGCTGAGCACTTTCAACCCGGCCGCTTTTGCCTTGGCCGCGCTCTTGCTTCCGGTGTGTAATCCGACGACGACATTCAGGCCGGAGTCGCGCAGGTTCAAAGCATGGGCATGACCTTGGCTACCGTATCCGATAATGGCGATTGTCTTTCCCTGGAGCGGAGCGAGGCTCCCATCTTTCTCGTAAAATCTTCTCGGCATTTTATCCTTTTGAAAACTGTTGGATGCTTGCGCTTAATCGGCGCCTTGTAATTCCAAAACTTCTTCCACCGCGCCTCTCGGAACTGGAGGAGACAAGCGCAGCTTCTTGTTATCAAGCGACATGGAGACGATTCCGGAGCGCGTGACTTCAATATCGCCGTAACTGCTCATTACGTCGATAAATTCGTCCAGTTTTTCCGGGTCTCCGGTTGCTTCGAGCGCGAAACCTTCGAGGGTGGAATCGACCACCCGCGCCTGAAAGATCTCGGCTTCCTTCAGCACAGCCGTTCGGCTCTGCTGAGTGGTGCGGACGCGAACGAGCACGAGCTCGCGATTCACAGCCGGGCCTTCGGTCACATCCGTCGCTTGCAGAACATTGATCAACTTGTTCATCTGCTTGATGACCTGGGCGCGAATCTGGGGCTCAACATCCACGGTGATGGTCATGCGGGAGAGTGTTGGGTCGAGGGTGCGGGCGACGGTAAGACTTTCGATGTTGTACCCACGCTGGCCGAGCAGCCCGGTGACACGCATCAGCGCGCCCGGCTTGTTTTCCATCAGAAGAGAGATAATTTGCTGCATGGTATAACTCCAGGATCAGGCTTCGACCGGCTGTGGCGGGCGCAGGACCATCTCATTCAAGGCGCCGCCGGCAGGAACCATCGGGTACACGTTTTCAAATGGCGATACCTTCACGTTCAACAGGTAGGGTCCCGGTTCGGCCACAGCAGCCATCAAGGCTTCGGGCATTTCGGATGGGGATGTTACGGTACGTCCGGTGAATCCGTAAGCGCCGGCCAATTTCTCGACGTCGGGGAAGGACGTCAATTGCACTTCACTTAGCCGGTTGTTGTAGAAGAGCTCCTGCCATTGGCGGACCATGCCCAGATAGCCGTTGTTCATGACGATGATCTTGATCGGGAGCGCGTGATTGGCGATGGTGGCGAGTTCCGGGATCGACATTTGAAAACCGCCGTCGCCGACGACGGCAAACACCAGCTTGTCGGGACGCGCGAATTGCGCACCGATGGCAGCCGGCAGACCGAAGCCCATGGAACCCAGGCCGCCCGAGTTGATCCATAACCGCGGTTCGTTGAAGCGGACCAACTGAGCGGCCCACATCTGATGCTGGCCGACGTCACTGGTGACAATGGCGCGGCCGCCGGAAAGCCGATCGATTTCCGCCATGAGATGTTGGGGCTTAATTTCGGAATCGGAGGTCTCGGGACGCAAGGGATGTTCTCCCTTCCACCCGCGAATCTGCTTCCACCAGGCCTGACGGGCGGCCGAATTCTTGTCTTTCATGGCGGGGCTGAGATCGCGCAGTTCGGACGAGAGTTTCGGAATAACACGCTTCACATCGCCGACGATCGGGAGATCGGCATGGCGATTTTTGCCGATTTCGGCGGGATCAATATCGACATGAATGACCTTGGCATGAGGAGCGAAGGCCGAGAGGCGGCCGGTGACACGGTCATCGAATCGAACGCCCAGGGCGATGATGAGATCGGTGTTCGAGAACGCCATGTTGGCGGCGTAGCTGCCGTGCATGCCGGGCAGACTGATGAAATTCGGGTGTTCCGACGGAAGCGCGCCCAAACCCATCAGGGTGCAAACCGCCGGGGCGTCCAGCAGCTCTACAAAACCGCGCAGGGTATCGCCGGCATTGGCCGCGATGATGCCGCCACCAGCATAGACAAATGGGCGCTCGGATTCCCAGATCATCTGCGCGGCGCGGCGAATCTGGCCGCCATGGCCTTCGCTGTAGACCTTATATCCAGGCAGATGGATCTCGGTTACGGGGGTGTAATGAGCCTGCCCTTGGAGGACGTCCTTGGTGACGTCGACCAGCACGGGACCGGGCCGACCGGATGCGGCGATGTAAAAGGCCTCATGAATGACCTGCGGAAGATCGGCGATGTTCTTGACGAGAAAGTTGTGTTTGGTGGCCGATCGCGTGATGCCGAAGGTGTCGGCTTCCTGAAACGCATCACTGCCCATGAGCTTCGTCGAGACCTGGCCGGTCAGGGCGATTATGGGAATCGAATCCATCATGGCGTCTACCAGACCGGTTACGAGATTGGTAGCGCCGGGCCCGGAAGTGGCGCAGCATACGCCTACCTTCCCGGTAGCTCTGGCATATCCCTGCGCGGCAAATGCGGCATTCTGTTCATGCCGCACCAGAACGTGCCGGATCGGATGATCATACAACGCGTCGTAGAGCGGAAGTGTAACGCCGCCCGGGTAGCCGAAAATGCAATCGACATTTTCGCGGCCCAGACAGTTTAGAAGGATCTTCGCGCCGGAAAGAAGGTTTGACATGGCCTTTTTGAACGATTCCTAAATGAAAATGAAAAGGGCCACCAAGCCGGGTTTGTTCCCCGCCGGGTGGCCCCGAAATTCACCTCGTGAGGCTCCCTAGGCGGTGCTGTTCGCTACCACCACGACGAGCGGAACCAATCTGCGAAGCCGGTTCATAACACGAGCACGCATCGGAGCGTTACCTGGTCAGGCTTGGCCCTTCCGCGTACAAGACCAACTTAGCCTAGAAGCAAATTTTATGCAATAGAATCCTAATATAAAAAAGGCAAATGACACCGAGCGGAGTTGAAGCGCGAGAGTGGAAAAAGGCCTTTTCCTCCAGTTTCGCTGTATATTTGCCGTTGAATTCGTTCATGACGGACTTGAAGATGCCGGCAACATCTTCAAAAGCGAGGCGCATATGGCCGGGAAGCGGCGCTTGGATGGTTTGACGGATGTCGGAATCGATTTCGAGGTGCGAAGCGCGAGCGTTGGCGAGCCGAACGCGGGCTTCGTGCAGCTCCTGTTTGCGGATCTCGTCGGCCTCTCGCTGCTGTTGCGAAACAAAGCCAATTTCTTCCTTCCGCTTTTGCGCTCTGAGCTTTAGCAACTCGTTCAGGCATTTTATGGAACCCGCGATCGTGCGTGGTTTGGTAACGGAGATAGAGAGCGAGCTGCTTCGGATCCTGGCAGGTTTCGGATTCGCCGAAAGAGACTTGCTGGAGATAGAGGGCGCGTTGAGCGAGCCACCAGTGCTCGGCCATGCGCTCGACCAGCAGGTGCTCGGTGGGAGTCGAAGGACGATGCTCTGCTTTTAAGCTGAAATAGAGTTCTTGAAATTCGTGCTTTTCTTCGTGCGGCAGGATCAGGAAGCGGCCGGCGAGACCGTGGCGGAAAGCGTTGAAGCAGATGGCTTCTTTTCCTGGCTGTGTGGTGGGTCCTGTGCTTAGCTGTGCATTCTGCTGATTCGCGGCGATCTGGGCTTCGGTGGACATTGTGGAATTGGCTCCTTAGAAAATGAAAAGGCCCGAGGCAGGCGGCATCGGGCGAGTGGGGAGCGGCGGCGAGCTTCCCGAGTAAAAGCTAACATGCGCGTCAAGCGGTTTGGGCGGAAAAGAGGGATTGGCGTGCGTTTGAGGGCTGTGACTCAAATGTTAAGCAAGGCGATATTTGGTCGTACGCGAGAATTCGGATCCGAGTGGATGGCTTGTCTACGGGCCGGATCGCCAAGCGCATAGACATCGGGCGAGTACCGCGCTGCGCCACGTTGGCGGTATTTCTTTCCGCGAGAAATTCTGCCAGTATACCGGTTCTCGGTTCAATTTATTTCGGTCCAAGCGTGGGACCTCGCGATCGGCTTTCAGGGTCGTGAGAGGCGTAGTTGTCCTTGTCGGCTACGGCATCAAGATCCATGTCGATTGTGGACACCTCACGATCGAAGACGGAATCGGCAGTGATCGGAGACGAGGTCGCTTTCCGCGTGTCCACCATGGCCTGCGGCGATTGGTTGTCGTCGGCTCGGATGGCTTCATTTCGCTTTCTGCGATCCAGTGGCTTGCTGACCAGAAGATTAGCTTCGCAATGCTCGATCGGGACGGTAGCGTGTTACTCAACACTGGACCAGTTGCAGCTTCTGACACGCGAATGCGACGAGCACAGGCTTGCGCACATCATCAGCCTATTGCGATCGATATCGTACGTCACCTGATCGATCTCAAGCTAGAGGGACAAGAAGCGATCGCCCGGAACAAATTGCGCAACGCGAACGCAGCCGATCTCATTGCACGGCATCGATCCTATTTGAAAAAGGCTGACACCATAGACGAGCTTCGTATTTGCGAAGCAAACGGCGCTTCCGTCTACTGGACAGCTTGGCAGAGTTTGATGCTTAAGTTCCCGCAAAGCGATCTGCCCCGCGTTCCTGATCATTGGCGAGAGTTCGGCACGCGCCGATCGCCGTTATCGAATACCTCCCGCAGACCGCCGAATCCTGTCAATGCCATCCTGAACTACCTCTACACTCTGCTCGAATCGGAAACTCGTTTAGCGATAAACGCGCTCGGGCTCGATCCTGGCTTCGGTTTTCTTCATCTCGATCATGGCGTCCGCGACAGCCTTGCCTATGACCTGATGGAACCAATCCGCCCAACGATTGACGCTTACGTTTTCGATTGGATCAGCATCACTCCACTGAAGCGGTCATGGTTCTTTGAACAACGAAACGGCAGCTGCCGTTTGATGTCCGACCTCACCGTCCAACTCTCCGACACCGCTTCGACGTGCGCTCGTAAAGTCGCTCCGATTGTCGAATGGTACGCGGAAACGCTTTCCGCCTCTCTTTCGGACAAGGGCGTACCTGCTGCGAGTACGCGACTCACCCGACGAAAGCGATTCGAGGGCAAAGGAAGCGCATTGCCAGCAGGAAAGCCAGCCCCGAAACAGCAGAACGTGTGCGCAGGTTGTGGTGCGATCGTCTCGGAGAGCTGTTCCTATTGCGACGCGTGCGCCAAGGAGCAATCAGGAAAACGACTTGCTGAAGCATCGGTGAAGAGGAGAATAGCAGCCAAGTCACCCGAAGCGGCTGCGCTGAAGTCAGCCAAAATGACGGCACATCGTGACGCGATGGCAAACTGGAATCCGGCTGAGTTGCCGGATGCTTCGACGGCAACTACTTCCTTACGAAGATCCAGCCCGCACTCGCCAGCATCCGAAAGAAAAC
Organism: uncultured Acidobacteriaceae bacterium; assembly: GCA_963787585.1. Lineage (GTDB taxonomy): Bacteria > Acidobacteriota > Terriglobia > Bryobacterales > Bryobacteraceae > Bog-105. Next base: position 25,667 of record CAWBDR010000024.1, on the reverse strand, counting down.
CATCGCGGATGCGCTTGGCATTTCGATCGAAGAGACGTACAAATTTACGAAGGGAACGCGAATTCCGCAGAAACGGCATTGGGTGAAGTTGGCGGTGTTGGTGGGAGAATTGCCACCACGATAGCAACGAATCGCCAAACGAGACGCGAATCGACGCTAACTGAAGTCGTAGGTGGCATTCGAAATCCAGGAAAAATGCTGCATATCCAAAGTAGATTGAAATCCGGTAGCATGACCGATATGGACGACCCGGTGCTCATCAGTTTCCCTAATTCAACCATTGCCGAAGCAAATAAACTCGTGGGCTCCCTTGGTTTGGCAGTTCAGGATTCGGATCGGAATATTTCTCTCGAAAGGCGCAGGGAAAACCTCGAATCACAGGATGGCGGAGCCACCTTGGCCATTATTTTGGGCTCTGCAGCAGTTGGTTCCATAGCAAAAGGGATCGCGTCTAGGATCGCTCGCCATGCGGGAACAGCGATAAGGATTCATTCGCCCGATGGAACCTGGGTGGACATAACGAACGCGACAGGTCAAGATACGGCCCAAGTGGTTGCGGCCGCCCTGAGAAAGAGCTGAGTTAAACCATTTATGCCGGACGTAGACCCGAGACGGAGTCTGTTCATCCTGCTTGGGGCTCGCGTATTCCCAAAATACCCAAATCTTACCAGTGGCATGGTGTTCGCACGCTCAGCGGATGAAATCCTGAAGTATGCGACAGACGCCAGTGGGCTCGGAATAAATGAACGGAACGTACTAGATCTGTTCGACGACAGCAGTCCAGCTCCCAACCAACTGGAAGAAATTAGGCGCTTTCTGCGCGAAAAACAGTCACTCTCGTCACCATCAGTGAATGTCGAAAACGTATTCGTCTACTATCTTGGCCACGGTCTTTTCACACCAATTGATACAAAGTACTGCTTGGCTTTGCGCTGCACAAACACAGACGCAGTTGACTATACCGCCATGCGTGGACGCGACTTAGCTGCGGTCATCTCAACACACGCCAGCTACTTACGACGTTTCTTAATCCTGGACTGCTGCTTCGCTGGATCGATTGTGAAAGAATTTCAATCCGCACCCGGTGATGTGGCCACACTTCAGATGATGGATCAGCTTCCGAAGCGGGGAACTTGTCTCGTCTGCGCGTCAAGCTTCGACAATGCCGCGTTAGCTCCGCAGGCACTCGGAATGACGATGTTTTCAAGTGCCTTCCTGAAAGCACTCAGGGAAGGCAATCCGACGCTCTCGGAAAGCCTTTCCATGGTGGAGATCAAGGATATTGTCACATCGATTCTTCAGCGCGAACACACCAATTGGGTTAGACCCGAGCTGCACAGTCCAGACATGAGAGAAGGTGAGATCTCACTTCTCCACCTGTTTCCGAATCCCGCATGGGTACGTGAACGCATCCAACGCGAACAGTCCGAAGCCGCTCGCAAAGCGGAAGAGGAACGGCAGGCGCGGGGAGCTGCCGAGGCTTGGCGTAAAGCCGAGGGAGAGCGTCGGGCTCGTGAAGCTGTTGAAGCCGCTCGCAAAGCGGAAGAGGAACGGCAGGCACGTCAGGCTGCGGAAACTGCGGCGAAAGCCGAGCAGAAGCGCCGGGACCAGGAAGCCGCTGCTGAAGCCGAGCGAGAACGATCCCGAAATCGGTTTCAACGTTTTTTGTACGTGACTGTGTCTTCCGCAATCGTCGGCGGAGGAATGGAGATGGTTCTGATAAATGCGTTTCTACTCATTGCGGTTACACCTGGCTGGCTGTTCGTGGTCTGCGCCGCTGCTTCGGGCTTGCTGACCGGGATTGTTTACACGCTGGTACTTAATAAATTTCTACCGAACAGATTGGACGCCTGGGCCTTGGGATCAGGTTGGCTACTTGGGTGGACGGTGATGGCGCGTGGCGTTTATCCCGCTGTAGGTATCCTAAGCGCGTTGTTAACTGCAGCTCCCGTTTCAGCGCGTAACTGGCGAGTGTCGCGAAACTAGATCGAGCATGAATTTTGTATACGGATTTTGCTGTGGAGGTGCATATGCGGAACCGTTGGCTTAGATCGCCGCTCGTGACTTTTTTTGTCGGCGCTTTTGTTGTGTTTTCTGCTCAGCGACCTAAACCATTTAACGAAGATGAAGTTAAGTTGCTGTTGAAACAGCACGGATGGGAGTTTTTAATCGAAACGCAGGTGCGGAACAGGGGCATCGACTTTGATTTGACCACGAACGTTGAGAAAGACCTTAGATCCGTTGGTGCCTCCGATCACTTTATTCAAACTATTAGGGAGCTGTCGCAGGCGCTGTTGGGGCCCGTAGCTCCCGGCTCCGGAGAAGATGGACCACCCAAAGTGGTAGGCTACGTCACTCCCAATGGAGAGTTTCGAATCGAGCCACGCTTCCAACGGGCGGCGCCGTTTTCTGAAGGTTTGGCCATCGCAGACAACACGATTATAGACAGGGATGGAAAGACCGTAGCATCACGCCTACCTAAGATTGATTCGGATGCAGAATATGAGGATGGTGTTGTGCAGTTTGGAGAATTCGGGAAACGAGGATTTCTCGATAGACAGGGAAACGTTGTTATAAAACCGCTATTTTTAGACGTAGAACCATTCCGCGAGGGTGTTTCTCAAGCCTGGGTTAGGAGGGGAGAGGAAACCTTTTATGGATACATAAACAAAAGTGGTGGGTGGGTGATACAGCCGAGATTCCCCGTTCCAAACCACGGGCACGTATTGAGATCATATCCTTTCTCAGATGGACTCGCGCAGTTTAGACGGGGCTCAGAAGAATTCACCGATGTTATGTACGGCGGCGAGCGTGAAGCGGTCTACGGGCGGGTTGGCTACATCAATCATTCGGGCGAAGTGCTCATCGAACCTCAGTTCGAATTCGGCGGATCGTTCTCCGGAGGCGTCGCTCCGGTTCAATTGCGGGGTAAATGGGGTCTAATCGATAAGCGGGGCCGCTTCATCGTTCCCGCGATCTTTCGAAAGATGAATGGCATAAGCGATGGGCTCGCTGCTTTCCAAGATGATAAAGAGCATTGGGGGTATCTTGATACCTCAGGGAAGATCGTGATCGAAGCCAGAGATAGATGGTCTGGTTCGTTCTCGGAAGGATTGGCCCTTTTTTATCGTGACGAGGCTTACGGGTATATCGATAAACACGGCGATGAAGTAATAAAGCCATCTTTCAGATGGGCAAGCGATTTTCGTCACGGTTTCGCGCTCGTTCGCGTGCAGAAAGTTGAATCCGATCCAGGGCAGGCCTGCGATTGGTCTGCGGTCAGCACCATCTCGACTGATGCTTGTGATTGGAATTGGATCGACCGCAAAGGGAATTTTGTCTTAAAGCCGAGGAAGTGGGGCTGGAAGGTCGCCGAAAGTCTGTCAATTGCCGCGTACGCTCAATAAGCGATTGGGCTTGCGCTATAAGCCTAATGCCCGGGCGAGTAGCCTTACAGAATAGATCACCACAAGAGGGCAGTTTTGAATCCCTCTATCTCCTATCCCGTTCTGCTGATTCGCGGCGAGCTGGGCTTCGGTGGACATTGTGGAATTGGCTCCTTAGAAAATGAAAAAGCCCGAGGCAGGCGGCATCGGGCGAGCGGGGAGCGGCGGCGAGCTTCCCGAGCAAACGGTAGCATGCGTGTCAAGCGGCTTTGGTGAAAAGCAGGGATTGGCGTGGGTTTGAGGGCTGTGACTCAAATGTTGAGCAGGGCGATATTTGGCCGCACGACAAACGAACCTCTTCTCACCTCACGAAAAAATCAGCATCGTACGACATCGCCGGCGGGGAGAATATTCGGTGAGCAACTCGAGCGTGCATCGCATTCTGGCGCAAGCGCGGCTGCTTCCTACTTTCGGTCTCTCGAAGGTTATTCTAGGGGGCAGATGGGGACTCGCGTTTGTCTCGGCAATTTCTGCGGATTCCTGGCTCCAATATTGTTATTGCTTACCGGCTGCGGTGGTTCTTCTGTCAAAACGAGCACTAGCCTAAATCCCGTTCCGGCCCCAACTGAACCCCAGACGTTCACGAACGTGCTGACCTTCCACAATGACGTTGCACGGACCGGTCAAAATCTGACAGAAACGCTGCTAACTCACGCCAATGTCAACTCTTCCTCATTCGGAAAGCTCTTTTCTGTCCCTGTAGATGGGAAGGTAGACGCCCAGCCGCTCTACGTGTCGCAGCTCGTGTTGTCCGATCAAGTGGCTCATTCGGTGGTATTCGCGGCAACCGAGCATGATTCCGTCTACGCCTTCGACGCCAAAACAGGCGGAGTGTATTGGCATGTCACATTGCTCGCCGCAGAAGAAACCCCGTCCGATGACGTGGGCTGCGGCCAAGTGACCCCTGAAATCGGGATAACTGCAACGCCGGTCATTGACCTCACGGCGGGCTCGCACGGAACCATTTATCTGCTGGCCATGAGCAAGGATGGCGGCGGCAACTATCACCATCGTTTGCATGCGCTGGACATCACAACGGGGCAGGAGGAATTCGGTGGTCCGACGGAAATCGCCGCCACTTATCCAGGTACAGGCGATAACAGCGCGAACGGGCAAATCATCTTCGGCGCGCGACAATACAATTCGCGCCCAGGCATGCTTCTGCTCAACGGTGTTGTGTACACGGGCTGGGGCTCGCACTGCGATTACCCCCCGTACACAGGCTGGTTGATCGGGTACGATCGCTTGACGCTCAAGCAGACTACGGTCTTGAATTTTGCTCCTGACGGCAGCGGAGCCGCACTCTGGAATTCAGGGGCTGGAATGGCCGCCGATGCAGCCACTGGCAAGATATTCATCGCAGTTGCTAATGGCACATTTGACACCACTCTTGACGCAAACGGCTTTCCTGCTCAGGGTGATTTTGGGAATGCGTTTGTCAGGCTAAGTGTCGTGAACGGCCATCTGAGCGCGGAAGATTATTGGACTATGAGCAACACCGTATCTGAGTCTTCGCAGGATGAGGATCTCGGTTCCGGGGGCGTAATGTTGCTTCCGGACTTGGCGAACGCAAGCGGACAGACGATCAAGCTCGGAACCGGCGCCGGCAAGGATGGAAAACTGTACGTGTTTGATCGAACAAACATGGGCAAGTTCAATCCGCAAAGCGACAGCAGGTTGTACCAAGAGCTTGATGGAGCGCTGGGCGGCGCTGTTTTCTCCACTCCTGCCTGGTTCAACGGAACGGTGTACTACGGCGCTGTTGGAGACCGTATTCGCGCTTTCAACGTCAGCGCCGCACGTCTTACCATTCCGCCTGCATCGACGACGGACACCCTTTTCGAGTATCCTGGCGCGACGCCGGCGATTTCAGCAAATGGAACCAGTGATCCGATTTTGTGGGCGGTGGAAAACGTCAATCCCGCTGTCCTTCACGCCTACGACGCCACAAATCTCGCGGATGAGCTCTACAACAGCAACCAGGCCAGCTCTGGCCGCGATCAGTTTGGCGCCGGTAATAAATTCATAGTCCCGACTATTGCGGATGGCCGGATCTTCGTTGGGACTACGAACAGCGTTGCTGTCTTTGGTCCAATTCACTAAACGCTCCCAAACACTTATTGAGGACCCATGCCGCTAAAGCGGAGAAGCGAGCGGACAATTGGAAGTCTCGCGACGCTATCCGAGGGGCCACATGGGCGCGGCGGACGCGACCTTGCTGCGGGAGATGGGCTGGATTTCTACCGAATGGCCTACGTCACAGACACGGTGGCCGTCAAAAGTTTGGAGCCATCAGCAAACAGGGAAACAGACTCATGCGGGCGCTTCTGGTCGAAACCGCACAGACTGCAGCTCGCGTCGACCGCCGGCACACGTGTTGAGTCCAGAGTTGGCTGACGGGATTTACTTAAAGCACAAGGCTGTCCAGATTTGCTGGAGACAGCCGCTCAGATTTATCAGTAAAAAAAGAATCGCCAAGGCATCGGGATTCTCTAAGCACTGCTGGATATCAGGGCGGTAGCAACTCTCGGAGGACATTTATGCGCATCGCGAAATTAGGGAGAAACGCTGGTTGGTGCTGTTGTTGTATTGACTGTTTTGGGTACGAGGCCAGCCGAGGCACAGAGACCGGTATCGAAACCCAATATCATTCTGATCGTTTCAGATGATTTCGGGTACGGCGACGCAGGGGTCTACGGCGGCGGCCCCAACCGCGGCATGCCTACGCCCAATATTGATCGCATGGCAGCGGAGGGTATGACGTTCTTCACGTTTTACGCGCAGCCGAGTTGCACTCCGGGTAGAGCCGCGATGATTACCGGCCGCATCCCGAACCGCAGCGGTATGACGACCGTTGCGTTCCAGGGACAAGGAGGTGGTTTGCCGGCGGCAGAGTGGAGCTTGGCATCCGTTCTCAAACAAGCTAACTATCAGACTTTCTTCACCGGCAAATGGCATCTCGGCGAGGCGGATTACTCGCTGCCCAACGCGCAGGGCTATGACGAAATGAAGTACGTCGGCCTCTACCATCTGAATGCATACACCTACGCCGACCCGGAATGGTTTCCGGATATGAGCCCGGAGCTGAGAGCAATGTTCCAGCGAGTGACGAAAGGCATGCTCTCCGGCAAAGCCGGGGAGAAGGCGAAAGAAGAGTTTAAGGTGAACGGAGAATACGTGAACACACCGGACAAGGGGGTGGTCGGAATTCCATTCCTAGACGAGTACATCGAGAAGGCGTCTCTCGATTACCTCGACAAGGTGGGCCACTCGGAGCAACCGTTTTTCATGACCACATGCTTCATGAAGGTACATCAACCCAACCTGCCGCATCCGGACTTCATTCACAAATCGATGTCCAAGACCAAGTACGCAGATTCAGTAGTAGAGAACGACACGCGGATTGGCCATCTTATGGACAAGGTTCGTCAGCTCGGGTTGGAGAAGAACACTTACGTTTTCTGGACCACTGACAACGGCGCCTGGCAGGACGTGTACCCGGATGCGGGTTACACACCTTTCCGCGGCACGAAGGGCACGGTTCGCGAAGGTGGCAACCGCGTCCCGGCGATCGCCTGGGGCCCAGGCATCAAGGCGGGGTCCAAAAACTACGACATCAGCGGCGGACTGGATTTCATGGCCACGTTCGCGGCTTTGGGCGGAGTGAAGCTCCCCGAGAACGATCGCGAAGGGAAACCGATTATCTTCGATAGCTACGATATGTCGCCGCTCCTTTTTGGGACGGGCAAATGGGAACGCAACACGTGGTTCTATTTCACCGAAAATGAACTGTCGCCGGGCGCCGTTCGTTTCGGCAACTACAAAGCAACGTGGAATCTGCGCGGTGATGCTGGACAACAAACCGGCGCCCTCTCGGTGGACACGAACCTGGGCTGGAAGGGGCCAGAGAAATATTCTGCGGGAACACCGCAGATGTTTGACCTGTGGCAGGACCCACAGGAGCGCTACGACATAACGATGACCAACTGGACCGAGCACACGTGGATCATGGTAGCCATCGGCGCAGAAACGGAGAAACTCATGAAAACCTATGTGAAATATCCGCCACGGAAAATGCAGAGCTTAGGTTACACGGGCCCAGTGACCATTTCGGATTACGAGAAATTCCAATGGTTGAGGGACGAATTGCAGAAAGAAGGCTTCCACATTTCGCCACCCACAGGCAATTGAAGCCTGCGCCGTCCAGCCCGACAGAATTCGGCGACACAAGTGCAGGAGGTCCGCGTCAGGGACACCTGACCATCGATGGTCGGTGAAGTGTTTTTTGTACACGTGCAAAAGTGTTTTCTCAAGGGCGGCGGGAGCAACAGGCAAGATTCACAAACCAAGATCTACTTGTCTGGCGTGTATGTAAATCAAATCTGGATCTAATCGGCGGAGATTTTGAACCGGCGAGTTAGAAAGCAGTAAATCCGGACTTAGGACTAAAAAGGACTTGTGATGAAGGTAGAGGTTCGACGAGCAGTTCTCCTGACATTGGGCGTGGCTTCACTTGCCGTCCCACAGAAGCTATCAACGGACGACCTCGGGCGTCAGACGATCGAGCGACGTGCCGTGGAAGCCATGATATGGGGCATGCCGGCGGCCAACTACGACTTGATGCTTCAGGAGATGCTGAACAAGACGCCATCGAAGCAGAATGAGATCGTCTATTGGTCCAAATTGGATTGGAAGAACCAGACGCTTACGCCCAACCCCGATGCTATCTACTTCATGATCTTCTTCAACACAAAAGATGTCGGCCCGCTGGTCCTCGACGTGCCCCCCGCGGACACCGGGAACTTTGCAGCGAATATCGACACTGTCTGGCAGATGCCGTTGGAAGATGCTGGTCTCATCGGCGCAGATCATGGCAAGGGCGGCAAGTATCTGATTTTACCGCCGGACTATAGGGGCAAGGCTCCCGTAGGGTACATTGCGTTGCAATCCGACACGTTCTGCGGGTATGCACTGTTCCGCTCGAATCTCGCTAGCCACAGCGAGACGGATATCGCGAAGGCCGACGCATACGGAAAAAGGCTGAGGGTTTACGCACTCTCGGACGCATCCCATCCACCTGAGACAAAATTCACCGACGTGAAGGACGTGCTATACGACTCGACGATCCCGTATAACATTCGATTCTTCGAGTCGCTCAACCGGGTTGTACAGAGTGAGCCTTGGCAGACGCGCGACAAGGCCATGATCGATCAGCTGAAGTCGATTGGGATTGAGAAGGGCAAGCCGTTTAATCCGGACGGAAAGACAACTGAAATCCTGAATACTGCCGCTATAGAGGGGCGGGACTATATCGAAAAGATGTACGAGGCCGGATTCCCGCCATTCTTCCCGACGTCGCGCTGGGCTATGCCTGCCATGCCGGACCTTATCAATGCGGCGTCCTCCGGGTATGCTGAGTCGGACATATATCCAGTCGATGCTCGGAGCCTGACATACTCCATCGGCTACATCGGAATCAAGCGTCTAGGTGCGGCGCAGTTCTATCTCATCGAGAGCAAGGACAAGGAGGGCAACGGCCTTGAGGGCAGCAAAACGTACCGCTTGCACGTTCCCGCCAATGCGCCGAGCAGTCAGTACTGGTCGGCGACAGTGTACGACCGCCGTACTCACGCGCTGATCAGAAACTTAAATCAGGCCAGCCGCGCGTCGAACGACACCGCGGTGCAGAAGAACGCCGACGGCTCAGTCGATATCTACTTTGCGCCTCAACCGCCGTCGGGCAAAGAGTCGAACTGGATTCCGACCAAGGCCGCTGGAAATTTCGAAGTGCTTTTCCGTCTCTATGGCCCGGAGAAGCCGCTGTTCGCCAAAACCTGGGTGCTGCCGGATATAGAACTCACTCAGTGACTATCAAGGGGAACCAATATGTTCGAAGCCTTGCTGTAGCTGAACTTTTGCTATTCCGATGTGCTCGACGATTCCACGGGGAAAGAATAGCGTGATTTCGAAGGTTCAGCCTTGTTCATTTTGGGAAGAAGATTTGTAGGCAGTTCGCCGGCGATCCTTCCATTACTCATCGGTGATGGAAGGGCGGTTCTAATACAGCAATTTGAGCGGGCTGCCGTATTGAGCGGCCGCTACTCCTTCGCCGCGGCCTCCAGTGTGGCGATGTCGAACTTTACCATTTTCATCATCGCGGCCATCGCCTTCGGATGCTTCAGGATCTCGCCAATATTCTCGGGCACGATCTGCCAGCACAGGCCGAACTTGTCCGTCAGCCAACCGCAGGCCATGGGTTTGCCACCCTCAAGCAGCTTGTCCCAGTAGCAGTCGATCTCGGCCTGGTCCTTGCACGCGACGGAGTACGAGAAAGCCGGTGTGAGCGCCTGGGCGGGGCCACCGTTGAGGAACGTCATTTGCTGGCCCATAAGTTCGATGGCGATGGTCGCGATCTTTCCGGCGGGCCAAGGCCCCACGCCGCTCGAACGCAGCTCCCCCAGCTTTTTCGCTTGCGGAAATACTGAGAGATAATACTCCGCGGCGTCTTCGGCGTTGTCGTTGAACCACAGAAACGGTGTGATCTTGTTCATGCTCTGTTTCCATTTCGATGGTATCTATCGTCGAAGCCGGAGAGGGCCGGCGCCCGGCATCGGAAGGGGAAATTGGGATGGGATTAGATTAGTTGGGAAGGCAGACGACAAACGCCGATCGTCCGCCCCACCTGCCATAAAAGCAAGAATGCTTCAGGAGCTGAACTCCTGGCTCAAGCGGCCGAGCGCCAGGGCACCCAACAGCAATCCGAAGTCCCGCAGAGCAACATCAAAGTATCCAGGAAGAATGAGCAGGTTGATGATGATGAGCAGTAACCAGGCGCTTACAATGTAGGCACCGATTCGGGGTCGAACGGCGACGATGATGCCGGCCAGAATTTCAATGACCCCTACTACCAACATGAACGCGTGCCCTCCAATTGGCGACAAATTCGCTATTGCCGGAGCCAGGTACATGTCCCAATTCACCAAGAGATGAAGGAACTTGTCGAGTCCAGCGAGTATGGGCGCCACCACAAAGGCGGCGTGTAGAATTTGATACGCCTGGTAACTGGGCGAGGCGTGTGTCCAACGCGCAAAGGCGCGATCTTCTGCAGTCGTGAGGGTCTGTTCCATAAATGTACTCTCCTTTAGCGGCCTTGAACCGCCGCACGTACGTACAGAGTGGCGCGGAGCGAAGCGGTTACGAGATGCAAGTAGAAAAAGCTTGTAACCCTGGAGCCTGATCCGACTCTGTATGGCAAGAGTGATCTCCGAATCAGCCCGCCCGGAATTGAGCTTGCGTTCAAACTCGCCGTTTTCAGACGAGGAGATCGTGGAGCGTGTCCGGACGGGCGATACAGCGCTTTATGAGGTTCTCATGCGGCGCTATAATCAGCGCTTGTTCCGGATAGCGCGTACCATGCTTCGCGACGATGATGAAGCGGAGGACGTGATACAGGATGCGTATGTACGAGCCTATGCCTCGCTACATCAGTTCGCCGGGAAAGCGCAGTTCTCGACATGGCTGGCGAAAATTGCAATAAACGAAGCCTCGCGCCGCTTACGGAAACGCAAGCGGATTTGGGAGCTACCGGCAGGCCGGGATGGAGAAGATCAAACCATGGATGCGATGAAATCTTCCGATCCGGATCCGGAGGAACAGGCGTTACGAGGCCAAGCAGCGTCTCTTCTGGAACGAGCGGTGGACGCGTTGCCGGACCTATATCGCTATGTTTTCGTTCTGCGGGAGATCGAAGATATGAGCACCGCTGAAACTGCAAACTGTTTGGATTTAACGGAAGAAGCGGTCAAGGTGCGGCTGCTTCGAGCTCGCCAGCTTCTGAGAAAGGAACTCTACACGCAGGTGGGCGCGACTAGTTCACGAGCGTTCCAGTTCCTTGGGGCGCGTTGTGACCGGGTGGTGCAGGGAGTTTTTGACCGGATTGCGGCAGGGGTCGATACCAAGTAAGGCAGACGGCAAAAGACGACCGTCCGCCCCATAGAAGACCGACGTCCGCTGGACCTGCCGCACCATGATAGGCTTTGCTAATGTCGACTTCAGCGAAATCAGCACTCGACCAGATCACGACCGCGATGGCGAAGACGAACGATCTCTTTAACACCGAGGTGTTCGGCAAGCGAAATTTTGACGCTCTCGATCAGATCTACACTGCGAATGCCCGCATTCTTCCACCCGGAGCGCCGGTGATTTCCGGTAGGGAATCCATCAAGGGGTTCTGGTCCAGTCTTATCGAATCGGTTAACGCGAAATCCGCGGTGCTTGAATCGATCGATGTGATGCCTGCGGGCGATGGCGCGGTCGAGATCGGGCGCGCCACGCTGAGGATCGAGCCCCAGGGGCAGTCGCCGACCGAAATGGAAGTGAAGTATGTCGTGTACTGGCGACAGGAAGACGGCCGGTGGAAATGGCACGTTGATATCTGGAACCAGAATTCCTGAATGCAGACGGTGAGCCTTACTTGCCGTCGACCGAAAACGCCAGAAATACATTTCCGGGCGCTCCGCCCCATTGGCCGTATCCGGAGTTGACGTAGAGCATGCCTCCGGCGAGGACTGGGCCGGCCGCACCGTCGATAGAACCGCCGCGAGCTTTTTGCCCGTTTACCGTCTCGTACTCGCGTCCGGTATCCACGTCCCACATGATCTCGCCGGTGCGCGCTGCATACGCGCGGAGATGCCCATCGACAGACCCGGAGAACACGACTCCCGGGATAGCCGTTACGGCTGCCGATTGAGCGGGGCTACAGTGTTTTCGAGCGTCGCAAGAGCTTGGTTTGGCGCTCCAGACCTTCTCACCGGTCGAAAGCTTGAGAGCGAACAAGCCGCCTCCGTGATTGGGATCGACGCCGAGGCTGTACCCCTGAGGCGCGGAGCTGTCGGGAGCGACGGTGATCTGCAGATCCGAGACGGCGGCATACACGTTTTCCGTATCAGCAGCAGAACCCCACAGCGTGCCGCCGAGCGGGCCGCCCTGGCCGACGCGCGTTTGCCAGAGAATCTCACCTTGCCGGTCGGGGTCCAAGGCGTGAACGATACCTGATTTCTGCCCGAGCACCAGGACTCTATGTCCGTTCGCGAGGGATACGAGAATGGGCGGTTGCCCGAAATCGGAATCCTCGCCGTGATGTTCGGGGCAATTTGTTCTGGCGGGAGTCGCGCAGCCGTTGTTGTAAACGTCGCCGGCGGTCAGTTGCCTGGACCAGAGCATCTGGCCGTTTTTCGCATCGAGAGCAAGGACGGCGTCGCTGGTCTTGGTGGGCGGATCGGAGTAATTGTCGCCCGTAGCAACATAGATCACATTGGGCTTCTCATCGAAAGTCGGGGTGGACCATACGGAGGCGCCGGAAGGTCCTTGCAACTGGCTTCCTGCCTCGCTCTTTTCCGTGGGATGGGGCGCCTCAGCGATTGTGTAAGTCTTCCAAAGGCGCTTACCGGTAGCGGCGTCAAATGCGGACACACTGCCACGAAACGTGCAGCATGAGTATCCGGGCGAGGGAGCCAGCGCCTCTTCATAGGATGCGACCGGGACATACAGGACATCGTTGTGCAATTGCGGCGCTCCGGTGATTATAGCGGCGAAATGGTCCTCCGGGTGAGCCTTCCAGAGCTGCTTGCCGGTAGCGGCATCCACTGCATAGACGTTCCCTTTCACATCGCCGAAGTAGACTGCCCGCGGTGCGAGTAGCCTGCGGAGCCGAAGACGATGCCAGTGCGCACGGGTCCGTCGGCTTGAAAGGACCACTGGATACAGCCGTTGCGTGCTTCGAGCGAATAGACCGAACCAGTGAGGTTGGCGAGGAAAATGCGGCCATCCGCGACCGCCGGCTGGGAGCGCGTCGCAGTGCCATCGCCCAAACCAAAGGCCCATTTCAGCTTCAATTTTGGGACATTGTCGGCGGCCAGACCTGCCGAGGCGGCGTTTTGAAAACGCGTGTTGGCAGAGTTCACGCCCCATAGCGTCCAGGATGCAGGTGTGGCGATGGGAGCGGATTGTTGTTCCTGAGCGCTGCAGAAAGCCGAGGAGGGCGGAGGAGCGGCAGTCTTTCGCGACGGGAGCTGCAAGGTAGCCCACGACCGCGTACCGCTCGCCCACAGTCAGCGCTGCGCCTTGGGTTTTCATGAGACCGGTCTCAAGTGAGCGAAGGATGCTGGGTGCGTCCATCGCGCGAAGGGCACTGAGCGGCGGCACGCGGGTGCCCGGCGCATCGTGACATCCGGCGCAATGCTGCTTGTAAATAGCTGCGCCGTCCTGCGCGCCAAGCGTGGCGATGGTTAGAGTGAAAAGCGTCGTGAAGCGAGAGGGAAGAAAGGATAGAGGCCGCATGAGAATTCCTATAGACCGGCAAGATCAACCCACGCGCGCGAGACGACGAACAGCAAGCGCCGCGAAAAGCAGAGTTGCTGCGGCCAGAACCGCCGCATTCGATAAAGGAGTACCGGAGGCAGGGAGGCCGACGGCGCTGAGAGCAAGCTGATGGAGATAGGAAGCAGGCGAAGCGAATTGAATCCAGTGGATTGAGTGAGGCAGCGGGAAGAAGAAGCCGGAGAGATAGATCATCGGCAAAAACAGGAGGTTCACAAAGGCGGGCGCGCTCTTGGCGGAGGCTCGCGTACCTATGAAGAGGCCGAGCGCGCAAAACGGCAACGATCCCAATACGTTGATCACGGCTTGACTGAGGAATTGAGCGAACGTGAGCCGGACGTGCGCGATGAACAGAGCGGCACCAAACATGGTGATCATAACGAGAATGGCAAACAACATGGCCATGAGCATCTTCGCGAGCAGGTTCGCCGCCGGGGGCGCCGGGAGCGCGCGTTTGAGCGTGATCAGGCCTTGCTCGCGCTCCGTTGCGATGAACACACCGAAGCCAAACATGCCGGGACCCATGACGCCGAACACGGCGAAAGCAAGAAAGATGTACAGCGGCGTATTGGGCTCTTTGCTCGAGCCGAATAGAACCACTCCAAAGAATAGGTACAAGGCAACGGGAAGCACAAGAAAGGGCGCTGCGAAGCCGGGCATACGCAGGGAGCGGAGGCACTCATATTTCGCTTCCGTGAGGTAAGCGCGAAACAGCCGGGAACCGGGCATATGGGCGGAGCAGGGCAAATCGCCTCGAACCGCTAAAGAAGAATCAGTCATGCTGCCTCCTGGGTAAGTTCTGTGAAAACGTCGGAGAGGCCGGCGCGCCGGACCTCGAGTTCGTGCAGATCGTCGTCGGCAGCGAGAAGCTGACGAACCACGGTCTCGGGATTGCTTGTGGTGATATGAAGCCGGTCGCGCTCGCGATGGGCCGTTCCCACGCCGGGCCACACCTTCACTCGGTCAACGGTGACGGCAGTGAGGCAACTGATGCGCGTGCGAACCACAAGAGAGCGCATTTCGGCTACAGTTCCGGAGGCGATAAGGCGGCCCTTGGCGAGCACGGCCACCCGGTCGGCCAATGCCTCGGCTTCTTCGAGATAGTGAGTGGTGAGAACGATCGAGCAGCCCTGGTTGATGAGCGCGCGCACCGCGTCCCAGATCATTTCCCGGGCCTGAACATCGAGGCCGACGGTAGGTTCATCGAGAAACAGCAGTTTCGGACGGCCACAGATGGCTAGAGCGAACTGAACCTGGCGCTTCTGCCCAGCGGAAAGCTTTCCGTATGGGCGGTCAGCAAGAGAGATTGTGTGCGTGAACTCGATGACCTCGGCGGGCGTAAGCGGAGCCGGGTAATAGCTGGCTACGAGATCGATGTGCTCACGAAGGCGAAGCTCCGGCGCCAGCGCGACTTCTTGCATCATCACGCCGATCTCACGCCGCGCTGCGACCCGCAGCGGGGATTGGCCGAAGAGGAGAGCCGAACCCGCGTTAGGCTGTTGCAATCCGAGCAGCAGGGAAATAGCGCTGGTTTTGCCTGCGCCGTTGGGTCCGAGGATGGTGAGAAGCTCGCCGGGTTGAACCTGAAGACTCAGTCCATCGAGCGCTGTAATGGAGCCGAAACGTTTGGTTACTTGCGAAAGCTCTGCAACGAAACCGTTGTTCATTTGTCCTCCTGATCCAGTCTGCGGCGATCAGAGCTTGCGCGGGAAGCGGATTTTGACGAACTGGATGAATGGTGGGGCGAACAGGCGAGAAGAGAGATGTTTAGAACGGATTGGCGGAAAGGGTCTTCAGCTTTTCGTTGTAGACACGGCCGGATTGAAGACGTACTCCGTTGTGTAGAGTGACAATGTACTCGCCGTGGAGGGCCGGCTGAAGCTCTTTAATGCTCCGGACGTTTACGATCACGGAGCGCTGGATGCGCACGAACATTTCAGGATCGAGAGACTTCTCGAGGGTATTCATCGCCACATGCAATAGATGACCCGTCCGTCCTGCGTGCAACTGAACGTAATTTTCGGCAGCTTCGATCCAATCCACGTCCTCAACATCGACGAAGACAGTCTTCCCCGCTGATCGCACGGCGAGGCGTTTCAGATAGCGTTGCGGTGCGGCGATAGTTTCGAGAAGCGAGAGAATCTGGCGACTCGCTTCATCGGCCGGTTTGGAGTTGACGCGGACCTTCGCCCGATGCAGAGCGTTAGCGAACCGCTCCTCAGTCACCGGCTTCAGCAAATAGTCAATCGCATTGATTTCGAATGCCTGAATCGCATATCGATCGTGCGCGGTGACGAATACAACGGAGGGCATGTGTTCCGCACCGATTTCCTTCACGACTGAAAAGCCGTCCATCTCCGGCATCTGCACGTCAAGGAAGACAAGATCAGGGCGGGTGTCGCGAATCGCAACAACCGCTTCACGTCCGTCCTTGGCCTCGTGAATAGAGGTGATGTCGGGATCGCGAGAAAGCAGCATGCGCAAGCCCTCGCGAGCGAGCGGCTCGTCGTCAACCAGCAGAGTCTTCAAAGGCATGCACCTCCAACATTTCGCTTTCTGAAGCGGTGGCCGCGAGGTGGTAGGGAAGAAGGATTGTCACAACGGCGCCAGCTTGAGGACCATTCTCAACTTTTAGCTGGCCAGCCTCCCCGTAAAGCTCGGCAAGGCGCGCACGCGTATTCGCCAGACCGATTCCCCGGGCGCTAAAGGAGTTGCCAGGCGGAAGACCGGGTCCGTCATCCTGTACTCGGACCTGCAGAATGCCGTCCAGGCGAGAGGCGCTGATCTGGATTCTGCCCGCGGAGGAACTGCGGCCCAGCCCATGACGGATAGCATTCTCGACGATCGGCTGGAGACCCATTTGGGGGAAAGCGGCGTCCAGAATGGCCGGATCGGCGGATATCTCGACTCGGAGGCGGTCCTGAAAACGGACCTGTTCGATAGAGAGGTAAAGCTGGAGATATTCGAGTTCGCGGCGGAGGGGCACTTCCTGCGCTTCGACATCCTCAAGAACGCAGCGCAACAGATCACTGAGCCGGGCCAGTGTTTCTTCGGCCTGCCGCGTCTCTTGCTGGCGAACGAGAACCATGATGGCATTCAGAGTGTTGAAGAGAAAATGCGGCTGAAGCTGCATTTTCAGCGCGCTCAGGTGCGCTCGAACAAGCTGAGTCTTCAGCTCCGAGGCATGCAATTCGAGTTGCAGCGTCTGCTGCTCGCGTTCGTGATAGCGGCGGTAGTAGCGGAAGGTGTACTGGATACCTAGGATGATCCAGTAAGTGGTGAGGTTTGGATGAAAGCCGAGAATCAACAGGAAGCCGAATGTCATTCCAAGGCTCTTCATGATGGTGGGAAAGACGCCAATCCGAAACAGAATCTCGGCCTCGATTGCGAGCTGAATCAGACCAACAGCCACGCTGAGCAAGAAGTGAAGGGCCATCCGGCTGGGCCAATTGCGCCGCTCGATGGGGAATCGGCGGCCCAACCAGAGTACGAGGGGTGTTAGAAAGGCCCAGAGGTAAGATCCAACTGCCCACGAGACCAGGTGATGCGACCATGGGGTTGGGTCACGCGAGAATGCTCTTTGTGTGAGGGCTTGGCTGAAGAAGAAGAGGCCAATCACCGTCCACACCAGAACATAAATTCCCTGTTCGCGCAGCCGGCGTAAGAGCGCACTTCGCATCAGGCCAGTAGCTTACCGCAAGAGAGCGGGAAGAGAGCAGGGAATTTGACGAAACGGCCTAAATCGGGGGCGAATCGGAGAGCGGGGTTGAACCACCGCTCAGCCGGTTAAGCAAATCAGAAAGCGAAATGCAGGGCGAGCTGCAAGATGCGGGGTGAATAGGTATTCGTAATCTGGCCGAAGGTGGGGGTAGTTATGGCCTTGACCGACTGATCGGGATTTAGGAATTGCGTGTGGTTAAACACGTTGAAGGCGTCCATACGCAATTCAACATCGTACTTCTCTTCAGCGAAGCGGAAGTGCTTTGAGATGGCCAGGTCAAGGTTCGTAAAGCCGGGGCCGCGCATGCTGTTGCGGGGGAAGGAACCATAAGTGAAATACGGCAGCGTCGAGGCATCCGTACTTGCCAAGTTATCCAGTGCTATCAGGTTGGCGTTGCTGAAAATAGCGGGATTGAAATAGTAGTTTCCGCTTTGCGTCGTACCGGAATTTGGGTTGGTGAAGGTCTGGAAATTTTTCGGATTCATGGTGCTGACGGGTGCCACGTAATCAGCGCGGACCAGACCGGCATCACCTGCACCCGAGGGGCCGGGATCGGTTCTCGTTGTGTTCAGGTTCGCGAAGACATCCAGCGGAAAGCCGGTACGCCAGGTAAAGATCGGGTAAATGCTCCATCCGGATGTGAGCAGCTTGGGTCCGTTCTGCCATAGATGGTCGAAGGGCAGCTCCCATCCACCGGAAAACGTGAAAACGTGGCGTACGTCCGTGTCGCCAGAAGCGCGGAATAGCTCGTGATTGTAGGCGGGCACAAAGTCGTTCCGTTGGCGGAAGCCGGATACGTTATCGATTTGGTGCGACCACGTGTAGCCGAGCGTAAAGAAGGCGCTTCCCCAAGAGCCTAGAGACGCTTGGCGCTGCAGTCTCACCACCGCAGCATTGTAATTGGCTCTCGAAACGTTCTGAAACTCTGCGAGGTAGCTGAAAGTATCGCTCGGATAGGGCGCGTTGTAGATCCGGGTATTAGTGCCGAGCGCGAAGGGATTCACGTCGACTAAGGAGGTAAGTCCATGCGCGGAATAGCCAAGATAGCCGACTTCAAGCATCATGTTGGACGGAAGCTGCTGCTGCACCGATAGGTTGTACTGATACACGTAGGGCGTGCGAAGCTTGGGGTCGACGAAGTAAACGCCGCCGCCGCCGAACGGAATAAAACCGGCGGCAGCGAAATCAAGATCTTTCGTCGGAGGCTTGGACGGGAACGGATTGACGGCGCCGGCCGCCGCGAACGGGTCCTGCAAGCCGCTAGGTGAGACGCTAGGCGCTGGCGAAATATCCGCTGAGCTGAAGAAGGGCGCCTGGCCATTGAACTGCAGATTATCTTCGCCCTTCAAGATGTCGTAGAAGACACCAAATCCGCCTCGCAAGCTGGTCTTCGCATTCCCAAAAACGTCATAGGCAAAACCGAAGCGTGGCGCCCAATCGTTCTTGTCAGGGAAATTAGCACCCTTCGGAGCGCCGGGGTCGCCGGGGAAAACCAAGCCGTTCGGAGCGTTCACGAAACGCTGCGACTGGAGACCGGGAATGAAGGAGAACGAACGTCCCTGCGTATCGAACTTCGGCTCAGCATATTCGTAGCGCAATCCCAGCGTCAGAGTAAGACGCTTACTGACTTTCCAGGCGTCTTGAGCGAAAGCGGAATACTGATGTGAACGAATATTCGATGGCGCTTTCCCGAACTGAAAATATTCGTCCGGCAGACCCATCAGAAAGTCGGCCAGATCCACACCGGAGCCGATTAATGTCGTCGGGCCATAGAAGAAGTAATCGCCCGTGACGTAGAAGTCGTAGGCAGTGTTGTTCTGGTACGGCGAGAAATAGAAGCCGAATTTCCAGTTGTGGTTGCCCTTAGTCCAGGACAGATTGTCATAAAAGGCATAAGTATTATCGATCTCCGTTGTAGGACCTTGCGGGCTGAACCCGATATTGAGATTCGATCCAAAAAATTCTACGCGCGGCGGTCCAACAGGGTCATCCGAAGGAAGATTGGCTCCCAACTGCGTGGCAGTGGGGAGCTTCGCGGCCGGAATGGCTTGCGCATGGTTCAGGCGCTGGGCAGTGGCACGGAATTCGTTCAAGAGGTTGGGAGTGAACGTGTGGGTATAGCCCACCGAGCCGAAGTAAGTCGTATTCGAATAGGTCACGGGGAAGCCGACGACATTGGAAGGAGGACCTGGTTCGTCAAAATTGGTCCCCGTGTTCCCGAACGGGTAAAGAATCGGATTGTCACGAGTAGTGAACGTTCCCGTGATGACATCTTTTGAGGTGAGGTTGTAGTCGAGACGCCCTAAGTACTCGTTGTAGTTGTTGGAGGCGCGGCCCTGGGGGAAGAGGAACCCGGTAGGCGAGGTCGGAATAAGACCGTGGGCAAAGTACGCCTTGGCAACCGGGTCTATCACTGCGGGATCGATGATGCCCTGGGCTGCGAGAACCGGGTTGGCTTGATATTGCGGATTTGCGAGCAGGAACTTAGCTACTGTGGGGGCATAATCCGAATTCGAGAAATCGCCGTTGGCTTGAGCAGGCGTAAAGGTCGTGACCCTGCCTGGGGTGGTATCGAGCGCGCTTTCCCGCTGCCCTTCATACGAGAAAAAGAAGAACAGCTTATTTTTGACGATAGGGCCACCAACGGTGCCGCCGAACTGGTTGCGCTTCAACACGGGAACCGGCAGATCTTGTTCATTGTTGAAAAACGTGTTCGCGTTGAAGAAGTTGTTTCGAACGTAGTCGTAGGCGGTGCCATGAAAGCTGTTGGTGCCACTCTTCGTCACGACACTGACAATGCCGCCAGCATTTCGGCCATATTCGGCACTGTAATTACTTTGGAGCACTCGAAATTCGGCGATTGAATCGGGGTTGGGGTTGGCAACGACATCGTTGCCTAGGAGAGAGTTGTTGTTGCCACCGTCCAGCAGATATGTGATGGAGTCGGTTCGCTGGCCGCCGATGCTGTAGTTCCCGGCGGCACTCGAATCGGGGTTGCTGGGTGTGATACCCGGCTGTGTCTTGAGCAAGTCAAGCGTATTACGGCCGTTTAGAGGCAGTTCAAAGATCGCGCGACCGGTCACGGTGGAACCAATGGTCTGGTTTTCCGTTTCGACCATAGACACGTTGCTTTGTACCTCGATTGCACTGCTGACCTGGCCAATCTCCAGCTTGAGGTCGATGCGCAGCGTCTGGTTGATTTCGAGCGGAGTCGTCGAGTTTACCGTGACGGACTTAAAACCGGGCGCTTCTGCAGTAACACTGTACAGACCGATTGGTAACTGCAGCACCTGATACGTGCCGGACTGGTCGGTCGTGGTGGCGTGGCTAGTACTGGTTGCGTTCTGCGTGACAGTGACTTTGGCGCCGGCAACGGCGGCTCCTGAGGGATCGCTTACGGTACCGGTGATCTTACCGGTTGTATCCTGTGCCTCGATTTGCGTGGCACAAAAGAGAAGAGAAAGTACAACAGCAAGCGCTTTGACAAATGCCATGTTTCACCCCTGAAACGAAGTGTGCTGTTATGGCAAGCCAGACTACAAGGGGCCGCCCAGCGCACGTAGATGTGAGAGATTATAACGCCTTTTTGGGGAGACTTGTAGGCGCGATGGATCCGTGGAGAAATTCGGTGAGCGTGTTGCCAAGTCGCGCTGCACTTCAGGTTCTGAGTTGAGGCGGGAGCGCTTCGATCGGCATCGGACAGCGGCGTCCCGGAATTGCAACAATGAGGGACGCATGATACGAAGATCACCAGCGCCGGAGCGCATATTGTTCGGAATCGGAATTGCGGCGTGAATGGAGTGAACAGTTTGTTCCGGGACATTCGTTACGCGATCCGCGTTCTACTGAAGAGTCCGGTGGCAACGTCAGTAGCAGTGCTCGCGCTGGCGCTTGGCATCGGTGTTAACGCGTCCATCTTCATCACCGTCAGTGCACTCATTCTGCACCCGCTGCCGTATCCGCATCTCGAACGAATAGTCACAATCTGGGAGACGCCGCCTAAACTTCACGACCAGAAGAGCAGCTTCGCACCGGCGAATTTTAACGACCTGAAGAACGAAACCCGTTCGTTTGAGAAACTCGCGGCCTACAGGGGTTGGGATGCCAGTCTGACGAGTACCGTGACGCCCGAGCGCGTACGAGCGATGCTCGTGTCTCCGAGTTTTTTCTCTGTGCTCGGCAGCAGCGCCGAGATCGGGCGGGTATTCGCGGCCGACGAGGATCAGCCATCCCGCTCAAGGGTTGCGGTGGTAAGCGAGGGTTTCTGGAAGAGCCATCTGGGCGGTTCGTCCAGCGCGATCGGTAAATCCATCTCGCTCGATGGGCTTAGTTATGCGGTGGTTGGCGTAATGCCGGACAGCTTTGATTATCCCCTCGGAACTCAACTCTGGACTCCTTTGACTGTGGAATCCGCAGCAGCGCGCGAACGCGATTCGCATAGCCTGATGGCGCTCGGTCTCTTGAAACCAGGCGTGTCCGCGGCGGAAGCCGGAGCGGAAACAGCCACGCTAGCCTCAAGGCTGGCCGAGCAATATCCGAAAACGAATCAGGACCGAAGCATGCTGGTTGTGCCGCTTCGCGATCTGACCGACCGGGTGACCAATCACTTCGTTATTACGCTGCTCGGCGCAGCCGGATTCGTGCTGCTGCTGGCGTGCGCGAATATCGGGAACCTGCAGCTTGCGCAGGCGACCAAACGCGAACGAGAGATTGCGGTGCGTGCGGCGCTGGGCGCGAGTCGGCTTCAAATTGCTCGTCAACTGTTCACGGAGAACGTTCTGATTTCGGCGGCGGCGGGCGTAGTGGGGCTCTTATTGGCGAGCTGGAACAACACTTTAATGAGATCGAACATTCCAGCGGTCGCGCTGCGGGAAGTTCCGGGCCTTCGCACGATGCACGTGGATTCGACAGTTGTTGTGTTCACGATGATCGCTGCACTGATTGCGGGCGTTTTGTGCGGCTTGCCCATGATTTCGCAAGTCGTAAATCGAAGAATGCGCGCTGATGTTAACGATGTGCTGCGCGGGCGCGGTGGCAGCGCCAGTACCACGCCGGCACGCAATCGCCTTCGAACGGTGCTGGTGGTTTTTGAATTAACGCTGGCTCTAGTGTTGCTGGTCGGGGCGGGACTCATGGTAAAGACGTTTGACCGTCTTCTGTACCTTTATCAGGGCTTCGATTCCAAGAAGCTCTTGACGATGCAGGTTTCTCTTCCGGCGACGGAGTATCGAGGGGCGCCGCAAATTAGCGGGTTTTACGATCGCGCGCTGGAAGGGCTTGGAACAATTCGCGGCGTGAGAGCAGCGGCTCTTTCTTCTAGCATTGGCTCGGCCGAACGGTTCGCGATCGAAGGCCAGCCGGAGCCGAGACCTGCCGACCCCCATCCCGAGGTGATTGCGGTCAGCGCTCATTATTTCGAAGCAATGCGCATTCCCGTGCTGGAGGGGCGTTCTATTACCGAAACGGATCGCCGGGGCGCGCGGCCTGTGGCTGTGATCAGCGAGAATGTGGCGCGCTACTATTGGCCCAAATCGGACCCGATCGGGCACAAGATCAGGCTCGACGCTCAATCAGAGTGGCTCACCATCGTCGGTGTAACGGGAAATGTCATAGAAGACTGGTTTACGAACCAGCCCGCGCCGGCGGCATATATTTCGTACTCGCAGTTTCCGGCTTCGCAGGCAATGTTCCTGCTTCGGACCGCAGGCGACCCGATGCAGGCTGCGAGTCCCGCACGGTTCGCGATCCGCCGTGTCGACAAAGAACTGCCCGTATATGAGCTCAAGACGATGGAGCAGAGTATGTCCGAACAGCGAGGCGGGGTGCGGGCGGCAGCGCAGACCATGACTACCTACGCGGTGATTGCGTTGCTCTTGGCCGTTAGCGGAATTTATGCCATGATTTCGTACTTCGTTGCGGCCCGCACTCATGACATCGGTGTACACATGGCTTTGGGCGCGAATCGGAATGACGTCCTCAGGATGACAATGGGCCAGAGTCTGCGTCTGACAATGACCGGGCTTGCGTTCGGAATCCCCCTTGCGATGCTGCTTGCCCATGTCATGTCGAGCGCGCTCTACAATGTCGTGAACATCGACACAGCGACCTTCGGCATCTATGCCGGAGTGCTGTTCCTGTCCGCGCTAGTTGCCAGTTATCTACCCTCGCGGCGAGCGACGCACATAGACCCAATAGCAGCCCTGCGAGAAGACTAGGGAACGCTGGTTGGCGCCCGTGCGCTAAGTTCAAGCAGCACGTAAGAAAATCGGGTTGCCTGCGACTACCTGTTTGGAAGGTTTAGAAGATGATCGCAGCGTCAGCCGTGGCGGACAAAACGATCGAGACCGAACTGGAAGCAAACAGCGGCAGATTCTGCGAGCTATTCGACGCTTATCAGCCAGCGCTCCGACGCCTGGTCTCGGCTTACGTGGCGAATCCGGCGGATCGCGAGGATCTGCTGCAGGATATTGCCGCGGGGATCTGGAAGTCGCTGCCAGACTTTCGCGGAGACGCCAGCGAGCGCACCTGGATTTATCGCATCGCGCACAATATCGCGATCCGGAACTGCTCACGTGTCCGGAGCCGGGGCACACGGGAGATGTTGGCCGGAGGCCCGCTCGACCGGCCTTCCGAGCAAAGAGGTGCTGAGGAGGCATTGCTGCTGGATGAGAGGGTGCAGACGCTGATGGGCGCGATCCGGGACTTACCGGTGCTTGACAGGCAGATGGTGACGCTGCATCTGGAGGGGCTGAGCGCCGTGGACATAGAGGAGGTCACCGGGGTTTCGCGAGGAGCAGTTGCCACCCGGCTCTCACGGATCCGGCAAAGGCTTGCCGAGCGGGTGCAGGGAGGCCGCGACTCATGAGCACAGCCAAGAATTTAGAGGAGCTTTGGAAGGGTCAGGTAATAGATACCGGGACGAAGGGGGAAGAAATGCGCCGTATTGTTTTGGAGAAGACCGCAACCTTTGATCGCATGATCCGGTTGCGGAACAGAATTGAAATGGTGGCCGCCCTATTTGTTGTTGCCACCTTTGGCTATTTCGCGTGGCTGCAGAGAAATGGGCTCGAACGGGCGGGAAGTATCATCATCGTGGCGGGCGCGCTGTGGATCGTTTATTACATCCGGCAGCATGGGGCGGGGCCGGAGGATCCGTCGCCCGACCAGACGGTTACTAACTATCAGCGCGCGTTGGTACTGAAATATGAGCACCAGGTCCGCTTGTTGAGAAGAGTCAAATTCTGGTACCTGGCGCCGCTCTATATCGGGCTACTCACCGGCAGCGCCGGAATGCTGAGAGAACGTGCGAAACAAGGAACTCTTGCGTGGGCGGATGCGATTGTGCCACTGTCGTACACACTGGTGTTTGCAGGTGTCTGGTGGTTGAACGAAGTGTATTCTGTTCGCAAGCTGCAACAATGGCGAGCCCAGATTTTGGCTGGCGCGGAAGCGGAAACACAATGTTGAGGAAACGACTTCGGGGGTGCTTTCGCTGGTTATCCATTCTTGCTTCCATGGGAGCGGCGCTCGCGCAGATGACATCACGGGTAGATGGTATTTGGCTGGGGACTCTCGAAGCGGGCGGAGCAAAACTGCGCGTACAGATTCACGTGAAGAGCGACGCTGCTGGCAAGGAATCTTGCACCTTGGACAGCCTGGATCAGGGGGCGACGGGGCTGGCGTGCGATAAGGTGCAGGCCGAAGGGAACCGATTTTCTTTCGAGGTTCCGGTGGTGAATGGCCACTGGTCGGGAACATTGAGCGCGGACGGCAACGAACTGGACGGAGTGTGGTCGCAGGGAGCCGACTTGCCGCTCAAATTGACACGGCAGACGGAGGCGGCCGCGCCGAAGAAGCCGGAAGCGCCACAGTTTGATAAGGCCATGGGGCCGGTACCGGTGGACGGGTTGAAGGCAGTGCTAGACCAGGATCTGGCGGCCGCGCTACAGCAGGGTACACTTGCGCCGGCAACGGGCGGCGGTGTGGTGATCGGAGTGGTGCAGCATGGAACGCGACGGATTCTGGTTTATGGGCCGGTGAAAGAGGACTCGATCTTCGAAATTGGATCGATTTCGAAGACCCTGACGGCGCTGATACTAGCGCAGATGGTGGAGCAAAAGAGG
>CAWBDR010000023.1:0-99722 GCA_963787585.1 uncultured Acidobacteriaceae bacterium | reverse complement strand
GCGTGAAGGACGCATCCGGTCCGCGGAAAGGGTAGAAGCCCACCTTCCAGTTTCAAGTCTCAGCAACCTTCTTTCAGCCCGATTGCGCGGACACCGGGCGATTCGTCGAAAGGAGGTCGCTATGTCGACTAAACCAAACGGGGCCCCACAGGCTCTTCCCGATCGTCCCAATCTCCGCCATCTGAAGGACCAAGCCAAGGACCTGCTTAAAGCGGGCAGGGCGGCATCACTCGCCGATGCGCAGTTCCAGATCGCACGCCTCTACGGGTTTGCGAGTTGGCCCAAGCTCAAGGCTCATGTCGAGTCATCCGAGGAGGTCGGGCAACTCAAGCAGGCGATCGATACTAACGATTTCGCGCGTGTCCAGACCATGTTGATGCGCAACCCGGCGCTGCACCAAGCCCCACTCGGCTACGGAAAGGATGGACCGCTGACGTGGGTCGCCGAATGCCGCGTGCCTTGGGAGCCTCCGAGTGCCGCAAGACTGGCCATGGCGGAATGGATGATCACGCATGGGTCGGATGTGCACCAAGGGGGCGACGGTCCCCTGATGCGGGCGGCGCTCAACGCATATCGCATCCCGATGATGGAGCTTCTGGTGTCACGCGGCGCGGATGCGAATGCCCTGTGGCATGGACATTTCCCCATCATCTTTGCCCCGTGCGAGTCACTGGACCCGGCTGCCCTTAAATGGCTTCTTGATCATGGCGCAAATCCGAACTGTCGCGACCACGGATACGAGCTAAGCGGCCATGCATATCCAGGCACGGCTCTCGACTATCTCATTGCGGGTTACGCGCGTTCCCTGGAACGACTGAGCGCCTGTATCGACCTTCTTTTGCAGGCGGGTGGGGAGACCAGGTACAACATACCGGCTGTGCTGACAGTGCTACGCGAGCGGCTAAATGATTTGGCAAAGCTGATGGAGGCCGAGCCTGGAATCGTCAATCAATCTTTCCCAGAACTCGATTGCGGCCAAACCGGCGGACGTTCCCTTTTGCTACAAGGCGGAACACTTTTGCACGTGGCTGCGGAATACGGTAATTTTGCAGCCGCCACCCTGATCCTCGACCGTGGGGCCGACGTCAATGCACGCGCAACAGTCGATGAGGCCGGCATCGGCGGGCAAACGGCAATCTTCCATGCGGCGACGCAGTCCGGCGATGACGGCTTGCCGCTAACACAATTACTCCTTGAACGCGGGGCAGATCTCAGCCTTCGCGTGAAGCTTCCCGGGAGCTACGAGCGGCCGGGCGAGATCGTGGACTGTACGCCCTTGGGATACGCGCTGCTGTTTGGCGGCCATAGTCAAAGGAGGACAGTTAGCCTACTTAGGGAATGGGGCGCTGTGGAATAGCCTAGGGATGTTGGGACCCACGGAGGTGTCGCTGCCGCAGCCCGCATTTACGGAACGGATGATGGGCCGCCCGGAAGCAACCACGCGGACGTAAAGTCGGCGGTGCGTACATTGGCAAAAAGGCCGACAAGCTTCCAGTAAATCGCCTTGTATGGAGTCTTGATTGAGCAAGGAGGAACTCTAACCAGGATTGCGGATGGAAATGCCGTCTAGCATCCCCGAGCCTATTCATGTGGTCCTTCAGCCGCATTCGAACCTCTCGTCGGGCCAGCGAAAGCCGGTTTTCCCGTCTCCAACGTATTGCAGCACTCACGTTGAGCTTACGCCGTCGAGCAATCTCGCCCTGGCTGCCCGGGCGTGTGACGGCGCTCGGCACGGAAGGTTTCGGGCGCAGCGATAATCGCGAACATCTGCGCCGGTCCTTCGAAGTGGATGCGGCCCGCATTGCCGGTACCGCTCTCTCGCGCCTCGCTCATTGGGGACGCTTCGACGCCGGCCGCGCAGCAGGCCATCCGGGATCTGGGCCCCAATCCGGACGCGATCGACCCGGCGAGAGCCTGACCTTCCCGCTCTTAAATCACTGCTTTTCACCAAGCGAATTTCAAAAACCTTGGGCCACTTCTTGCCCGTGACGAAAAGCCGATCGTGTTTGGCGTCGTACGCGATGCCGTTCAGCACAGCGTCCGAATCGGCGTTCACCTCTTCCGCTTTCAGCAATCCGGTGAGATCGATCCAGCCAACCACTCTTCCATTCACCGGATCGATGCGCGCGATCCGGTTAGTTCCCCAGATATTGGCGTAAACCTGGCCTTTGACCCACTCGAGCTCGTTCAGATTCTCCACAGGCATCCCGTGGTCCGTCACTGTTAACCGCCCCAATTCCGCTAAGCTTTCCGGATCCCAGAATCTGAGTTGAGGCGTGCCGTCATCCATAATGATTCGCTTGCCATCCTGCGTCAGAGCCCATCCCTCTCCCGGATAGTAAAAAGTCGATGTTACCCTGAACGTTTTCAGATCGTGAATGAAGCCGATCTGTGATTGCCAGGTCAACTGGATCATCCGGTCCTTCCAAATGATGATCCCTTCGCCGAAATAGTTGGCCGGAAGATCGTATTTCTGCACGACCTCGCCGGTTTCAATCTTCACTTTACGGATTGAGGAAGCCCCCTTCAGTCCCGTGCTCTCGTACAGAAATCCATCCAGATAAAAGAGGCCTTCCGTAAAGGCCAAAGGATCATGAGGGTAGCTGTGAACCACTCTGTAGCCGTATTCTGGGGTGCTCGTTTGAGCACTGACGAGACGTGCCGCCACAGAGATGGCGGCGATCAAAATCGTCGTCCGGCTCAATCGGCGTGAATCTCGCGCCAGCGTTGTATTAAATCGTGGCAGGCGCCTCGCCAGTTCGGGAAATGGAAGTCAAAGCCGGCGTCGAGCAAACGCTTAGGCACAACCCGCCTGCTCTTTAACACCAGTTCCGTTTCCGTGCTGAGCAGCGCCGCGCCGATGGAAAGAGCCCATCGGGGCGCCGGCAGCCCGAAATAGCTCGTGCACCACGCACGACGCAGGCAGCACATGAACTCCCGATTTACCACGGGATGGGGGGAAGACACATTGATCGGCCCTTCCAATTCTTCGTGAGCGATCAAAAATTCGATAGCTCTAACGAAATCGACATCGTGGATCCAGGAGACGTACTGATTGCCGCCGCCGGCCCTGCCACCGAGTCCCCAACGAACCAGTCCGAGCAATATATCAAAGCCGCCCCCGTCTTCGGGGCTCATCACAATGGCACTTCGCATCGCGATTTTTCGCGTCTTGGGCGTGTTCGCCGCGAACAACGTTCGCTCCCATCCGGCGGCCACGTCGATACTGAATTTCCACGTGTCCGGAACGTTCGGCTCTTCTCCCACCTGGCCTGTGACCTCATCCATAGGTCTGTCGATGCTATGGCGATAAATCGTGGCCGTGCTCGCGTTCATCCAGAGGCGCGGAGGCCGCGAGCACCGGGCAATTGCATCGCCGACCAGATGCGTCGTGAATATCCGTGAATTCTTGATCTCGCGCCGGTTCGCTTCGGTGTAGCGGCAATTCACCGTCCTTCCCGCCAGATTGATCACCACATCGGCGCTTTCCAGGCATTTCGCCCAAGGGCCGAGAGTGTTCGCGTCCCAGAGAATGGCCTCCCACTCGCTTGGTTTGGGATGCCGGGAGATAACGGAGACGGAATGCCCCTGCTCGTGAAAGTGTCGGGCCAAAATTTGGCCGATGTGTCCACTGCCTCCGGGTAAAACTATGCGGAGCGGCGGCATGTAGCGTCATTTTACCGTTCCGCCGCTCCAGACCAAAAAAAGGCCCTGGAAAATTCCAGGGCCCGGTTTGCCTGTCTGAGGTGATTCTCTCAGTGCTCGCCGAAACTCCAGCCGATTGAAGCACCGTACTCCGGTACCCAGTTACTGCCGAACTGAAAGAGGTTGTTCACGTAGTGCGCATCCACCTGAGGACGGAAGAACAGGTGTGACGTTGCATAGAAACGAACGCCGGCGGCGAAATGTACCTGAAAGTGGTTCGAGCTTTCGAGAAAATTGTTGCTGCTGGAGCAGCCCGTAAACGCGTCGCAATACGATTGAGGGTAATAAAACTTCAGATTGAGGCCCCCGAGCCCGGCCTGAAGTTCAGGAACCACGCGCCTCGATTTTCCGCCGAACGGAACGTATACCGCATTAAAGTCGTAGAACGTTGGACGGTATGTCAGGCCCGCATAAGCTCCCTGGGAAAACCGAAAATCCGTTTGGCCATTGATGCCGAAGTGAGGCGAAAACATCATGCCCGCGCCGAACTTCCCGAACGTGCCTCCGAGCTTTGGCGTGGTATACGGATTTCCTGTTCCGAACGTATCCACCAACGTATTGCTGGAAGGAGCGATCGCCGTGCCGGCGCCTGCAAATACATCAAGTCCGCTCTGCGCTTGCGCAAAGCTCGCACCCATGCAGAATGCGAGTGCTAAGGGAACGGTGCTGCTGAGAAATTTCAAAACAACAAACTCCTGAATGTCTTGGCTGTTAGCCCGAGCTTTCGGGCTTCTGTAACTGTGGGACGGCCTGCGATGTACGCGGGGTTTCACCGAACTCCCCACAGCATGGAGCCACGTATGATTTAAGAAATTTTAATTAGATTCTGGAAACGTGAACCGGGCTATTCTTGTGCGGACATTTGCTGGTCGGATTCGCGCCACGCGCTGATCTTCAGTCTGCGGCACACCCAGCACAGATCCTCTTCGTCTTCGGGAGCGTTAGGCGCGTTGAAAGGAGAGCACGATGCACCGCACACAGTGCAGCGTTTCACGGCGGCGAGCGGACGCTCAGTCTCCACCGACTTCTTCGCCATTTCCAAAATCTGCGGCGAGATGACGGGTTCGGCTGCCGGTTTCTTTTTCATTCCTGTTTCCACTATAGACCAAAAAGCTCTCGCCTTCCACGAATCGCTAGCAGCGTAAGATGAGGGAAGTCTCGGGTTGGGAATGAAGCGTGAGGGATATGCCTGATATAGCGTTGCTGTGTCCCGGTCAAGGATCTCAGTATGCCGGAATGGGCAAGCTCCTGGCCGAATCGTTTCCAACCGCCAGACACACTTTCGAAGAGGCCGATGAAGCGCTGGGGTTCTCATTGTCGCGCTTGTGTTTCGAAGGATCAGCAGAGGATCTGCGAAAGACTGAGAATACGCAGCCAGCCCTGCTCGCCGTTTCAGTGGCTGCGTTTCGGGTGCTGGCTGAGGGTGGTTTCCGGCCGGCGCTGGTGGCGGGTCACAGCCTCGGAGAATACTCCGCGCTGGTCGCGGCTGGTTCGCTGGATTTTACTGATGCACTGCGGCTGGTGCGCAAGCGGGGCCAATACATGCAGGAGGCTGTGCCCGAAGGCGTCGGGGCCATGGCGGCGCTCTTGAGACTGCCGGAGGAAAAGCTCGATGAAATCCTCGAGCGCGCGGCAGATGGTGAGGTGGTAAGCGCGGCGAACTTGAACTCCCCCAGCCAGCTGGTCATCGCCGGACATAAAGGCGCGGTGGAACGCGCAATGGATCTGGCCAGAAGCGCTGGAGCAAAACGCGCCATCCTCTTACCCGTAAGCGCGCCATTCCACTGTCCTCTCATGCGCCCGGCTCAAGAGAAACTTCGTCCCCATCTTGACAGCATCCAATTCCGTGATCTCTCTGCACCCCTGATCAATAATTGGCAAGCCCGGCTGAACAGGACCGGCTCGGAAGCGCGCGAGGGACTCTATCAGCAAATTCCGAATCCGGTACGCTGGACCGATACTATCCGCGAAATGACGCACTATGGTGTAACGCGCTTTGTGGAAGCTGGCGCCGGTTCGGTATTGCTCGGTTTATGCCGGCATATCAACCCGTCTTTGCGGGGGGCTAAGTTCGCCGAACCCTCCGATCTCGATACCATAGAACGTTTGCTCTACAATCGCCCATGATCGTATCTATAAGAAGAATGTAGGTTCTACTTTGTTGACAGGGTCTTTCCACTTGGTCAGACTGGAAACAATCTCGGAGATTGCATTGAAGCCACTTGCCATTCTTTCCGTTGCGCTGATTGCGAGCGCCGCCTTCGCACAGCAGACCCCGGAACCGGCACCATCCGTTCCGCAGGCCACCCAGCAGTTACCGCCGGACCAAGGTGGAACGCCGAACACGCTTACGAGCTTGAGTGGGGCATTTTTCGAGCACAATTTCGTCAACCTCTATGCTTTCGCCGAGGCTCTGCACGACTCGAACGCGATCACGCTTAACAGTGGCCGCGAAGGCTCCTGGGGCGTTAGAGGGGGTGGCGGGGTCGACGCTTACCACGAGTGGAGGGACTCGATCTTTTCGATCAATTATCAGGGCGCTTACACACACTATCAAAACGGTGGCTATGAAAGCGGTGCCAACCAGCGATTATCGGTCATCTATACGAAGCGCCTGGGCCGGCGCTGGACCTTGTCAGCCGACGCGAGTGGGGGAATTTTTCTTTACGGAAACAACGCGTTTTTCCCAGTCGAGACTGGGGCGGGAAGAGTGGTTAGCAACCCGTTTAGCCCGGAGAATAAATTTCTATCGACCGGGGTGAGTATGTCGTATCAGCAAACCCGGCGTCTCAGTTATGAAATTGCTGGACGGTTCTTTATGGACCGCTACAGTACGACAGTAGGCTATGAAAGTACCGGTGTTTCGGGTTCAGCCTCGGTGAATTATCGGCTCAGCGCTCTGAATACGCTGAGCGGGACCTACTCGCATACCTACATCACCTATAAGCAAAATGCCGGACAATCGACTTTGGATGGTACTTACCTGACCCTCAGGCATTTGTTCCCGAGACGTTGGACAGGTTCTATCACCGGAGGCGTTACCCGCGCTGATTCTTCGGCCAACGATGTCCTTCCAGTGCAGTTCATTTCAAATGGCCAGGTGATCACTGCCTATACTATTCTTCCCTACCATCGAATCTCCTGGGTTCCGACGTTCGAGGGTACCGCCACTTACGATTTGCGGCGCTCTCAAATAATCAGGATCTCCGGGGGCCAGCAAGTGATCCCCGGCAATGGCATTTATCAGACCTCGCGAACGCTGTTTCTTTCCGGCATCTACTCGCGCACGTTCCGGCGAGCAAATTTCAGCGCCGGCGCTGGGTACGATCACCTTAGCAGTGTATCGACGACCCTCTCGAGCAAATATTCCACCGCAAACCTTTCCGCCTCGTACGGATACAGCCTGACCCGTTACATCGCAGCAAATTTCCGCTATAGCTATCTCTACTATGGAACTTTTTCGGGCTTATCCGGCATCAGCGACAACCGGATCGCGGTGGGAGTCTCCTTCAGCTCGAAGGGTATTCCGATGACATTGTTTTGATCTCTATTGTACGTAAGTGCCGCTGAGTGCCTGCTGTAGACGGTCGACGAAGTTTTCGCCCGACTCTGTTTCCAAGCGGCGAATTTCGACAGCCAGGGTGGAATCAAGTTCGTGAACCAGCCGGAGCAGGCTCTTCACGTTGGATTCGATTAACTTTCCGCTGCCCGGCAGGTGCGCTTGCGGAAGAAAATGGGCGTCCAACCCAAAATCGATTCGCAGATCCTCTTGGTCTACCGTTTCACGCTCGGTACCGTTGTCGAACTCTGGCCCAAAACAGGACAAGGTCACCCGAGTGGGAGTCAGCGCCCAATCCCGATCGTACTGCCATAGATCCCACCAACTCTCGACCCGATAACTCACGTCCTCTCCTGAGTACTGCTGCAGCACGGCCATGACCTCGGCAAGATCTACAGGACCATTTACCGGCTTCTCGAGTAACGCAGGCTCGGTCGAACTGACCGCCTGAATCGCGATCGTCGATTGCGGCTGCGGCCGTTGAGAGAACGGAAACCGTCGGATTAGCTTCTCGAACTGCTTAAGCCGGTTGGTCCGGCCGTTGCGGTTGAGCCAAATTGACAGGAATAACTGGTCTGGCACGCTTCCATTATCCCGTCTTGGTACAGCACCGGCTGGCCTTGGATAATCAGGCCATGACTCTTTTGCGAAGTTCCTCCCTTCTACTGCTACTTGCGCTGCAGCTAGGCACCCCTGTAATCGGACAAAATCCGGCGCCACCACAAGCCGCGATATCAAACGGAGTATTGCAGGTTGGCCTCTATTTGCCCGATCCGAACAAAGGCTTTTATCGCGGCACAAGATTCGATTGGTCCGGAGTGATCTACAGTCTGGAATATGGAGGCCATCAATATTACGGGCTGTGGTTCACGAAGACGGATCCTAAAGTGATCGATTTCATTTTCCAGGGCAGCGACATCATCGCGGGTCCGTGTAGTGCGATCACTGGTCCCGTGGAGGAGTTTTCTTCGCAAGGAAAAGCCTTAGGATTTGACGAGGCGAAAGCCGGCGGAACTTTCATCAAAATTGGCGTCGGTGTGCTTCGAAGGCCTGACGAGCAGCCGTACAATCCCTACCGGCTGTATCAGATTGTCAATAGAGGGAAATGGACCATTCAAAGGAAGGATGAGTCAGTTGAGTTCACCCAACAATTGAGCGACTCGGCCTCCGGATACGGTTATCGGTACACCAAAACTGTAAAACTGGCGCCAGGCAGACCCGAGATGATTTTGGAACACAGGCTGGAGAATACAGGCCGGCGCACAATTAAGACAAGCGTCTACGATCACAACTTCCTGGTCCTGGACAAACAGCCGATAGGTCCGGATTTCGTCGTCAGCTTGCCATTTGCGATCCACGCCCAAAATGTGCAACGACCGGACCTTGCGCGGATCCTGGGAGGTCAGTTTACGTACCGGAAGTTGCTCCAGGATCGCGACACTGTATCGGCCGAATTCTCGGGCTTCCGCCAGACCCCGGCTGATTACGAAATCACGATTGAGAACCATAAGGCCGGAGCCGGGATGAAGATCATTGGGGATCGGCCGCTAAGTCAGGAGAATCTTTGGTCCATCCGTTCCGTTCTTGCAATGGAGCCTTTCATCGCAATGTCGATTGAACCCGGTAAGGCATTTACCTGGAAATACGATTACTCTTATTACTCGATCGCATCCCCGAAATGATCGATCGAAACAGATCTTGCTCACTATGTTTCAACTGAGATAATGGGATAGTGATTACCGACCTCGTGCAGATCAAACGGGCGGGCGAGAAACAGCGCGAGGAGAATCAACGCTTTCGGGTCTGGCTTAAGCGTCACAATTTCGTGGAAAGGCGGTTCAAGGTCGTTGCGCAAAAAGTGGAAGACGCTATCGATTGCACCGCCTGCGCGAATTGTTGCCGCGTTGCTACTACTCAGGTATCTGATCGTGATGCGGAACGCCTCTCGCGTCACCTCGGTATGACAGTGTCCGATTTCTTTCACGAATATACGATCGAAACTCAGGAGGAAGGCCGTATTCTGAAGCGCAACGAGAACGGATGCGTTTTTCTCGAAGGCAAACTGTGCTCCGTGTACGATGCTCGTCCGAACACATGCGAGCTGTTTCCGCATCTCGTGAAAGGCAACGGCTCCTTGCTCAGCCGGATGTGGCATATGCCCGACCGGGCGGTGTATTGCCCTATCGTCTTCAACACCCTCGAACAGTTCAAGCGGGAGACCGGTTTTAAAAAATGACGTTCGGGATCGTCCTGCTTCTGGTGTGTCTGATCCTATCGGTCGGCTTTGCCGCTTACCAGTTGTCCGAAGCGCGGCGTTGGCGCCAGGCCGCTGCCGAGGTTCGGGAGCGAAGTGATCGCCAGCGAACTGAACTGGAGGAAGCCGAGCGGCGGGCAATTGAACACGCTGCGGAAGCGGGAAAAATCCGGGAAATCGCCGATGTGCAGCTTAAGCTTCTCACTCAAACGCAACGGCAACTCGAGGATCGGTTTCACGCTCTGGCCTCCGAAGCGCTACAGAAGAACAGCCAGTTGCTGTTGGACCGCAGCCGCGATCAGTTCCAACACGTGGTAGAGCCCGTGGCGCAATCTCTCCGGCGCTTCGAGGAGCAGGTACAGGCTCTTGAAAAATCGAGGGTGGGGGCGTACGAGAGCATCACTGCTCAGGTGCAAGCTCTAACGCAGTTGCAAGAGCGGGTCCGCCAGTCCACCGAACAACTCAAAACAGCGCTTCGATCTCCCAATCAGCGAGGCCGCTGGGGGGAGCTCCAGCTTCGCCGCGTGGTGGAGTTGGCTGGCATGCTTGAATACTGCGATTTCGCGGAACAGAAGACCCTTTTTGGAGAGACGAATCAACGGCCTGATCTGATCGTGCGCCTGCCCAATCACTGCGAAGTGGCGGTGGATGCCAAAGTCTCTCTTGATGCCTACCTGCGTGCCATCGAGACCACCGATGACACGGAGCGCAGCCGCTACATTGCCGATCACGCGCGGCAGGTGAAGACGCACGTGCGTTCGCTTGGTGAGAAAGCGTATTGGGATCGCTTAGCGCTTTCGCCGGAATTTGTGGTTGCCTTCCTGCCTCTCGAATCGCTCTTCAGCGCCGCGCTCGAGAGCGATCCCGGTCTTCTCGAATACGGCGTAGAGCGGCGGGTTCTGATCGCCACTCCCATCACTTTGATTACTTTGCTGCTGACCATCGCTCACGGCTGGCGCGAACGTAACGCGGCCGAAAACCTGGATAAAATTCGCTCCACCGGCGAGGAGTTGTATACTCGCCTGCTCACCATGAGCGCGCATTTTTCAAAGCTCGGCGACGCGATCCAGAGAACCGTAGCAACCTATAACGACACGGTCGGGTCGCTTGAGCGAAAGGTTCTTGCGTCGGCCCGCAAATTTAAGGATCTGCGTCCAGCTTCGACCGGAGATCTTGATGCAATAGCGGAAATCGAGCTGGACACCCGAACCCTGGACGCTTCAAAATGGCCGGTCCTCGAAGCTGGCGAACGAGAGTAGCCGGCCGGCCCATCATCGGTTCAACTGCTCGGTAATTGTGACTGGTCTCGCAAGGCGAAACTGCAAAAATGTTTCTGCCGCAACCACGGCCGGTCTGCCGTGTGAAAAGAGCACGGCACCGGTGCCCGCCGCGCCACCGGCTCCCGCCCCCATCGCTGCTCCTTTGCCGCCTCCGGCGAGTCCGCCGATTATGGCGCCGAGGGCTGCGCCTCCGCCGATCTTCGCAGCCTCGACAAGCGCATTGGAAGGACCACGTTTGTCAAACGTGTCCGTCTCGATCGAAACTCTTTGTCCGTCCGTGGTATTAATTTCGGTCACGGCCACATCCATATCTGCGTTTCCTTCCAGACGGCCCGCTCGCCGCGCCAAGACGATCCGGCCCAGCACTTTAGAACCGCGGTCCGCGATGATGAATCCATCCAGGATGATCGGCGTCATCAGGGCGGCTCGGAACGTATCCCCGCTGTAGTTGTGCTCGGTCGAGAGCGTCTCTCCCAACCGGATGTTCACAGGCGTGCCCGCCGCGAGCGTAACTACATGCGGCTGCGGAGCCGCCGGCATATCGTTTGATCGTTCCGGAGCCGCTTCCGGCGCGATCGGGTTCGAATTCTCGCTCACCGCCGGAGCATGAGTGATCCCATTGCTGGGTGTATCGGGATTAGCGGGTCTAACTCCACTAGGCGTAATCATCGTGACCTGCGGTGGAACACTCTGCGCGATCTCGACCACGCTGCTCGTTGCTTCGCTTGCCACCATATCCGGAGCTTCGACTTTGGGCCGCGCGACCGGATGGCTAACCGCCGGCTTACTCATATTTTGCCGAGCGTGCGCAACTGTTCTCGTTGACGGCGCCGGTAATTCGACCGGAGGAGCGGATGGTGCCTGCGGCTGCTCTTCAGCTAGCGTCGTAGCGGGCGCGGTCCATACCGTCGGGTTCGGCGCGGGCTGTCGGGTCGCGGGAAGCTTCCGCGCCACCACCTGGGTTTGGATCCCGTCCGTTGTATGAACGTAAACCAGCGCGCCGCCTAGCGCTGCTACTAGCCCCCCAAGGAACGCCGCGGCGATTTTGAACAAATTAAACGCCTCCACGCCTGCTCCCCACTATACGTTCAAACGTACCCGACTGGCGGGAAGTTGCTTCAGCTAACAGTTAAAATATGGTCATTCGCGCAATTTTGCCTGGATGCGCGCGGTCCGTTGATGAAACCCATTTATTCTGTTGGTTTTCCGGCTGCTTATCGCGTCGGGTCCATCCCCATCAGTCCGGCCACCGTGCTCGCTCCCATGGCCGGTGTAACGGACACCGTTTTCCGTCGGCTTATCCGCAACCAGGGCGGCTGCGGCCTGCTCATGACCGAGTTCACCAGTTCCCATGGCGTCGTCAGCACCCGACACGCCAAAAAGCCAAACCGTAATTTCCGCTATCTCTACTTTGAGCCCGAAGAGCACCCGATCGCCTGTCAACTGTTCGGCTCCGACCCGGACGTGATGGCCGAGGCTGCGAAAATTTGCGAGGAACGCGGCTTCGACATCGTGGATATCAATTTTGGCTGCCCGGTTAACAAAGTTGTGAAGTGCAACGGCGGTTCGGGCTTGCTCCGCGATCTGCCGCTGGTCGGGAAAATTCTCGAAAAGGTCCGCTCCGCTATTACGATCCCGCTGACCTGCAAATTTCGTGCCGGATGGAATGACCGCGAACTGGTCGCCGTGAAGATGGCGCAGTTGGCCGAAGCCTGTGGGCTGGCGGCCGTTGCGCTCCATCCTCGAACCCGCGAACAAGGCTACAGCGGTCGTGCCGACTGGTCGCGCATTGCCGAGGTCAGAGCGGCGGTAAAGATCCCGGTCATCGGAAACGGCGATATTGTCCTTCCCGAGGATGCTGTCCGCATGCACCGCGAGACCGGTTGTGACGCCCTCATGATCGGTCGCACGGCATCGCATAACCCTTGGATTTTCCGTCAGATTCAGGATTATATTGAAACTGGCGCTTACGCTGCCCCTGGGGACCGCGAGCGGTACCGCATGATGAAGACCTACTATTTGATGCTGCAAGATCATGGCGAGACCGACGCGATCGGCAAAATGAAGCAGTTTGCCACGTACTTCACCCATGGCGTGCGGAACGGCTCCAAATTGCGTACCGAAATTTATCGCGCCCAGGAAGTCTCGCGGATCCTCGATACCGTTGATGCGTTCTTCTCTGATCAGTTCACAGATTCCGCGCTACTCGATGCGGAACTCGAGCCGGCGGCCACCGTTTGAAGCATGTCCAGCTCATAACTGACGGCGCCTGCAAGGGCAATCCAGGCAAGGGAGGATGGGCGTGCATTCTTCGCTATGGCGACTATCGGCGCGAAATGTTCGGCTCTAGCCCGCACACCACTAACAACCGTATGGAATTGGCGGCAGCTATCGAAGGACTCAAGCGTCTGAAGGAAAGCTGCTCCGTCGAAATCATCACCGATTCCGAATACGTCAAGAATGGCATAACAAAGTGGATTCACGGTTGGAAGCGTAACGGTTGGAAGAAAGCCGATAAACAACCCGTAAACAATCAGGATCTCTGGATCCTGCTCGACGGTTTGGTAAACGCGCACCAGACGCAATGGAAATGGACCAAGGGTCACGCGTCGCACGAGGATAATAACCGCTGTGACGAGCTCGCCAGCCAGGCAGCGGAAGAGCAGATCTCTAGCGACCCGGGTCCAAAGACAATTCAATACTGAGCTATGCGGCCGCGCCTCTGCCTCTTCGGAGGAACATTCGACCCGGTCCACCTCGCCCATCTTTCTATCGCCAAGGAAGCGCTTCGACAATTTCACCTCGATCGCATAGTCTTCATCCCTGCCGGAAATCCGCCTCATAAGGACGGTGGCGTCAGTCCATACGAGGACCGCTTCCGGATGGTGCAGATCGCGTGCGCTGCGGACCCGCGATTTGAGGCGTCGCGCCTGGAGGAAGGTGCGGAACCCAGCTACACCATCGACACGGTCCGGCGCGTTCGAAAGCAGATAGCGCTCGAAGACAAGCTCTTTTTTTTGATCGGCGCCGACGCATTCGATGAACTGGAGACCTGGAAACACTGGCAGCATCTGATCAAGCTGACGGATTTTATCGTCGTCACTCGGCCTGGTCGCGAGTATCGCATTCCAGAGGGAGCGCAGGTTCACCGCTTAGATAATCTTTTGCTGCCGGTTTCGAGTTCGGGGGTCCGGGCGCGTCTCGCTTCGGGAGAAGCGACGCCGGAACTGCCCCCCGCCGTGCGCGAGTTTATCGAAGAGCGGGGCTTATATGGCGCGCACCTCGGGCGGCGTTCCGCTGATAAGATTCGGTCATAGCAGGGCTGGAATGCAGCTAGGAAGAGCGGCGTGCCTTCTTATCATATTCGGTATCGTCCTGAACGCGGCGGATCAGCCTGCAAAGTTCTATCCGCCAACCGTTAGCTGTTTCGACGCAACTAAAAAGCAGCCCCCGCCTAGCGAGGTCCTGCGAACGCCGGTCCTCGTCACCCCGAACCAACGCTATCGCGCCTACGCGGAGATGGATACTACTTTCGATCAGACTCTTCCACAGCCATGTCGGACGAAAGCGCAGTTGTTCGTCTCTTCAGGGAAGTCGCCCTTCAAATTGGCCTTCGTTGACAAGACCTCAGAGACGGACAACGCCATTGTTTCGCTCGGCCCAATCGCCTGGTCATCGGATTCCCGTTGGCTGGCAGTAGAACGGTTCGCTGGTTATTACGCGTCGGACGCCGGAGGAGTGGATTTCCTCCTATACGACTCGACGACAGACAACGTAAGCACACCCAATGTCCTAGGCGCGATCGCGAAAAAGATTGGAAAGGATTGCATGCTAGGCTACACATCGTTTTACGGCTTTGACACAAGGAACCGGTTGATCTTGCGTGTGGCCGATTGGGAGGAGCCTGACTACCGGGAAACGCACTGCATCGAAGGAACAGCAGAGTGGCTCTTTAATCCCCTTACGGGCGACGTCCAGCTATCAGCACCGTGACCCCGACGACGCGAACGTGGCGGTCAACTACTTTCGGCACAGCTAGGCTCGAAATTTGATGCTGTCTGATCACACCTCTGCTGCACTCCGGTTGAGCCACTGTGAGGGGCATGCGCTCGGCTGAATGCCGAGGTGTATCCCGATGAGGGTGTCTCTGCGCTGATCGGACAACGATTTGTTCCTATCAAGATACATGTGAAAGAGAAGCCGGAGGGACTTAAGCGAGTGTTTACCAGCACGTCCCCAGAATCCGCGCTACGTAATGGACCGGATCGCCGCTGAACTGCTGCTTCGGAAAACTGAACAAAGGCCCTTACCTTTGGGGAAGCGTTGAGAAGCGATGCGTACAGCGCGTGGAGTTCAACTGGTTCCGCTTCCCATTCGGGCAGGAGTCGGACCAACCGATCCTCCTCCACGTCCCAGCGCGCTGTGGATTGCGAAACGAGCGGCGCCACCCACACCCGTC
Source organism: uncultured Acidobacteriaceae bacterium (assembly GCA_963787585.1). Taxonomy (GTDB): domain Bacteria; phylum Acidobacteriota; class Terriglobia; order Bryobacterales; family Bryobacteraceae; genus Bog-105. The sequence goes on along the minus strand of CAWBDR010000023.1, from coordinate 84,465 downwards.
AGAGCAAGTTGGTGGCTGATCGCAGGGTCAGGCACGCTGACGCGAGATTCCACCCGGACTTCTCTTACTTCTACGCCGCGGCGCAATCGCCAGATCGCGGCGTCATTTGCGTCCGCAAAACGCACAATTGGTAACGATGCAGCTATGCTCGCGCAAAGCGCCGGGCGAAACCGGAGCGATGCGATTTTTCAGATATAACGGACTGGCATAAACTGCGATCCGAATCTGAAAGAGCAGTCGATCCGACCACGCATCGCTAGATCACGAACGGGTACAGATCGGTGAAATCCGGCCCACAGGGAACCTCTGCCTGAAGGTGCTTGAAGACCGTCAGGTCCACGCGACGAAAGCTCTCTTCAGCACCATCGGGAAAGCGGACACGGTAGCTGTGTTCTGGGGTGTTGGGGGCGTGGGACACAACACCCACTCTTCCTCCCGATCTGGTCAACACCTTCGTGCCTTCCGGGATTACGATGTGAACTTGCTTTTCGCGTGGCTAGGGCAATTTCTCGGCTTACCTCCCCGAAACCGCGCTGAAGGATGCCACGACCTCGATGGAGCCGATCAGATTTCGGCTGAACTCCTCAAGGTCCTCCGCCGGAATCCAGTACTCCTGGTGGACACGTGTGCCAACCGTCTGCCGGTGTAGCGCGCCAGGAACTCCGCCTTCGCCTGAAAGCGCAGCAGGTACCCAATTCCACCGCCCCTGGTATTCCAATCCCTCGCTATTTGAGCTGCATACTCTTCGTTCAAGACCGGATAGAAAAACGGCTGATCGGACATCGTGGTGGAAACGCGCGCCAACCGCTGTCGCGGATGAGAGCAAGTTCTTTCTCGCCGGAGGGCCGGAATAGCGTCACAGTTTTGTGGATCGTGGACATCGTGCCTATCTCAGCAGAAAACTTGGGCTACCGCGGTTGCGAGGCCGCTTTGATCTGAAGTAAGCCCTCTTTGTATCGGACAGAACCTTTTTTCGCTTTCGTGGTTCGGATCCGGAAGTCCGTGCTTCCGGTCCCAACCTCGTATCCTTAATACTCACCCTGCGTGGACCGGGTGAATCGGCGTAGTTCAACCCAGCGCCGCCCCACAACCGGACGCGACCCTGGTGCCTGTGCTATAGTGTGCCTGGAACGAGCTTTGGAGAGCAAATGGACAGCATGGGAAAGGCAGAACACGCGATTCTCAGGCTGCTGTGCTGTCTGTTTTGCTGTCCATTTTGGCATCCAAACGGGTAGTATTGGATAGACAGCATGGACGGAATAGACTGGCAACAGGTCTACGAAGTCCAATGGATTCAGCTAAATAGCTGTCGGACAGAGCGCGGGAGTAATTCAGCGGTAGAATGCCAGCTTCCCAAGCTGGACGTCGCGGGTTCGATCCCCGTCTCCCGCTCCATGTTTTCAATGAGTTAGCTCTCATCTCCGTTCTTTTTGGCTCCGTTTGGCTCCATTAAGGATTTCTCGAGAGCCCGATCAAGGATTTTCACCGCAGCAGAGCGGCGGCGGAGTGCAGCTTTCGTGTAGACGTTCTGGTTCACATCGAGCGTGTGACCGAGCTGATCCGCAACGATCTTCGGATCTACTTCGAGTTCATTCATCAATGACGAATGAGTGCGGCGCATCACCTGGAAGTTGACGAGGGTGTCTCAGATTTAGTTGAAGGTTGAAGGGCGGCGGTGGCGGCCCGGTTCGTTAGAATCGATTCGCCAAAACCTAATCCTGGAAAGGACAACCACCGCCGTGAAGAAAACGTACCATATCGTGGACCGGGAGGCGGCCGCAGCCGCCGCAACGGTCGAAGAGTTCGCCAAAGCGAACGGGCAGGTTCTGCTGCCGCTGATGGAGTTGGTCACGCAGGCTCGCGTAGCCGTCGATGAAGTGATCGACCGCATCGGGCGCCAGACCATCGAAACGATTTTGACTCTGAGCGCCGAACAAGTAGCCGGACCGCGCACGCCAGGAAAGAGTAGCGGGGATATCCGCTGGCACGGGTCGCAGAACGGCCGCATCAGCTTGGCCGACCGGCAAATCAAAGTGAAGCGTCCGCGGCTACGTCACAAAGAGGACGGTGAGGTGAGTGTGCCGGCGTATGAATCTCTGCAAGAGAATGAAGCCACTGCACAGCGTATGATGGGCGCGCTGTTGCGCGGAGTTTCGACGCGCGAATACGCCGAAGTGCTGCCGGAGATGGCGGAAACGGCGGGCGTGTCGCGCAGCAGCGTGAGCCGCCAAGCTATCGAAGGAAGCGCGGAACAACTGCGCCAGTTGCGTGAGCGGCGCTGGGAGGAAGCGGACCTGCTGGTGCTCTACATCGATGGACAACGCTTCGGATCGCATCACGTCATCAGTGCCGTGGGCGTGGATCGCGCCGGGACCAAGCACGTACTCGGCATTCAGGCCGGCGCGACCGAGAACGCAGCGGCGGTAAAGCAGTTGTTCACGCACTTGCGCGAGCAGGGCCTGCCCACCGACCGGAAATACCTGTTCGTGATCGATGGCGCGAAGGCGTTGCGTGCCGCTATCGAAGAGATCTTCGGTCCCGATCAGCCGGTGCAGCGCTGCCGCAATCACAAGATGCGCAACGTGCTCGATGAACTCCCCAAGGAGCAGCAAGCCCAAGCGCTGAATCTGATGCGGACGGCATGGCGCGTTTCTAATGCCGAGGAAGGCATCAAACGGCTCGACCAGCTTGCGCGCTTCCTGGAGCACGAGTACGAATCAGCAGCGAGAAGCTTGCGTGAGGGCCTAACTGAAATGTTCACAGTACAGCGGCTGCAGCTTCCGCCTTCGCTGTATAAATGTCTCGGCACTACGAACGTCATCGAGAGCCCGCAGAGCGGAGTGCAAAAGAGAACGCACAATGTGACGCGCTGGCGAACCGGCGACATGGTCGAGCGCTGGGTCGCATCCGCCTGGCTCCTCACTGAGAAACATTTCCGCAAAGTCATCGGGCATCGCGATCTCTGGACACTCGCCGTCGTACTCGGCAGAGAAACAAAACCTAACGCCGCCTCCGAGAAAGTGGCGTAACATGAAACCAGCCGCCCTCAACCTTCAACTAAGTTTGGGACACCCTCAAGTTGACCCACAACAGCCCGACTGATTTGAGCCTTGGATAAATCCATCGACGAAGAACGTTATCCCGCCACAACGGAGTGCCGCCTCTCTCCGATGGGAACACCCAGGCATCCGGACTGGTATCAATGGACTGTTCACGCCATAGTGCCAAATCGTCGAGTATGCTTTGGCTGAGCGCCGCTTTTCGAACTGAAAGATGCGTTTTCGGGCTGTCGATATCTCCCCGATAAATGCGAATCTGAACTTCGCAGTGGTCCTCCTTCACCGCTCGCCATTTCAGTCCCAGAACCTCACCGGGCCGCATGCCCGCCAACGTCGCAAGTTTGACGATTAAACGCTCTCGCAGTTCCACTGCATTAAGACATCGATTCACCTCCTCAAGATTCATGATGAGCTTCTCAGCCCGTTTTGCTCCGCGCGGAATGAAGAGCAACTTCGCCGGATTTCGCGAGAGATGCCCTTCGCCGACAGCCATGTCGAAGATCTGTTTTAGGTCCCAGCGAAGATGCGCAATCATGCTGGCGGATAAGCCGTCGCCCAGCTTTCGGTCAATAAAGTCCTGAAGCTGGTCGCGATTGAACGTGCCGAGCGCGCGACTTCCGAACTCGGTCAGAATATGGCGTTCGATGCGATCTTCTGTAGTTCCGGCGGTAGAACGCTTCCATTTGCGCCTGTAGAAAGGAAAGAAAACCCCTTCCACGAGGTCCTGAAGCGTACAGTTTGGATTGGCCCCTGAAGTCCTTGCATTGATAGGCTCCACGATTGCGGCAAGCGCGATTCGCGCCTGAGCTTTCGTCATTTGATTGAGAGAGCCCAGCGTTCGCTTTCGCCGATGGCCGTCATCCCACCATTGGCCGACCCAAGTACCATTCCGTTTGAACAAATTTCCCTGTTGAAACCGTTTACGCATGATGTCCTTTCATGCGTCCACGGGTATCTATTTCTGGCGATGCGGCCAGAATAGCATTCCGTTCGTTCGCCTGTTTCCAAGCTTCGAGAGCTGTGCGCCGTACCAGCTTGCGCCGCCCCAAGCAGATTACCGGGAGACGGCTAACGCCACTCAGTTTTCCATTAATGGCGTTGTAAACGTGGGCTTTTGAACAGCGCAGATTGCTGGCTACTTCTTCAACTCGCAGGATCTCGCCAATCTCACTCATCCTGATACCTCGGGATTTTCATCGCGTTGTGCGCGCGGTCTGCTGAACGTCGATCTCGTTTGCACGTCCATACTGAACAGGGAGTGGCGGGGAGTTTTCCGAACACTCACAAAGTAACGATTCCCGAAAGAATTGAGGCCCCTGAAAAAGCGGAATGGATTGGGGGCTGGATTTGGCCGCCTTGCTTCCAGTCGAAAATGGACGTATTCCTGTTGTCAGTTACCGATAGGAGCCTTTTTGAGCAAACCGACGGATCTCGTGCAAGGCACGCTCGACCTGTTGATTCTGAAAACAATCGCGCTTGAGTCGATGCATAGCTGGGCAATTACGCAGCGAATTCGGCAGATGTCCGGCGAGGTCCTCCAGGTGGGCCAGCGTGCACTCTACCCGTACCTGCACAAGCTCGAACAGAATGGCAGCTCAGAATGGGCGGTTAGCCAAGACAACTGTCACTATTCCCTTCACGCCCACCTACTCGGCTCTCAGGGCGACGATGGGATCGGTGTGAACCACACGCCATGCGGGAAACATGGCGGCTCCGAGCGCAACCAGCATAAGAATGGAAGCGACCGCGACAAAGATTCCAGGGTCAAGCGGGTTGGTATCGTACAGCAAAGCCGATACGGCTCGAGTTACGAACACGGATATTGCCAGCCCGATGCTAATTCCGATGCCGGACAGTCGCACAGAAGACCGGAATATCATTACAAGGAGATCACGGCGAGTCGCTCCCAAGGCAATGCGAACGCCAAATTCCTGCGTACGTTGGGCAGCGTTGAAAGCAAGCAACCCGGCTATCCCTAAAGAGGCCAGCAGTAAGGCCGCGACAGCGAAAGAAACCAGCAGCCAAGTCCGAAAACGCTCGGCGGACAACGATTCGTCGAGGATTTGATTGACCGTCTCAATGTTCCCTACAGGCAGACTGGGATCGATCTGAGCTATCTCGTGACGGATTACGCTTGCGAGTAAGAGCGGATTCCCTGCAGTCCGAAGGATCACATCCATTTGGTTGACCCAATCAGGTTCTGTAGTAAACAGCAACATACGGGGAGAATTGCTGGTAAGCCGCGCCTTTACGTCTGCTACAACGCCGACCACGGTCAACCACGGTTCGTCGTTTTTCGGAACATCAACGCCGAAGCGAATCCGTCTCCCGATGGGATCGCTATGCGGCCAGACCCGCTTGGCCAATGACTCGGAGATCACAGCGACTTGCTGCTTTCTGAGGTTGTCGCCAGGTTGAAGCAGCCTGCCGCGACGAAGCGGCACGCGAAGAACATCGAGGGCATTGCCTCGGCAAAAGATCATGTCGACTCGCTCCGTGTCATTGCCGTTACGTTCAACGGAAATGATTACGTTCGATGTGGAGGTTGTCGGCAGATCGGATATCGCGCCGGTTTGCTGAACGCCTGGAAGCGTACTCAACCGGCCGAGCAGGCGATCGAAGAAGCCGGTGATCTGGGCAGGTGTCTTGTAAATAGCCGTCGGTAACGCGATTCGCGCGCTAATTATGTGCTCGGGCCGAAATCCTGGATTGGACTCGGTCGCTTTGATAAAACTACGCACCAGCAATCCGGCCGTAGTTAGCAAAACAAAAGCGAGACTGAATTGTACGATGACGCCGGCGGACATGATCACGCGTTGATGCTTGCCTTGGGTACTTGTACGCCCTTCGCCCCGAAGGTGGTTGACCATGACAGAACGAATCGTGTTTGCGAGCGGCGCAAGGCAGAACACTAGAGGCGTAGCCAATGTGACTGCGATCACGAAACCCGTCATTCGCCAGTCTAAGCCGACTTCGCTCAAGCGCGGGAGGTTATCGGGGGCGAAACGGAGCAGTAGCGGCAAGGCCCAGAACGCCAGGCAAAATCCGAGTGAACCTCCCGTCCCCGATAGAACCAGGCCTTCTGTTATTGTTTGTCGAGCGAGACGCCAGCTTCCCGCGCCCAGAGCAGTTCTGAGAGCAAATTCGCGCTGCCGCCCTACCATGCGGCTGAACATTAAATTCGCAACATCAGCGCATCCAATCAGAAGAACGATACCCACGGCGGCCAGCAGCAAGAGCAGCGGCCGTTGCACGTTTCCCGTAAACTCCTCCCTGAAAGGAACCGTCTTCGATTCCAGTGAGAAATTCGGTACATGCTGCTGTAGGGCCTGTTTCATCTGTGGCGGGTAGTTTTCACTGACACGCTTGAGCAATGCGTGCACCTCCGCGTTTGCCCCTTGAATCGTCACGCCCGCCCGCAAGCGGCCCATCATGCTGTAATCGAAGTTGCTTACGTTCTGCTGACGGTCCTGGGGAGTCCAAGAAACGGGCACAAACAATACAGCGGGATCGCTGTTGAATTGCGCCCCGCGTATCGGGAAAGAAAATGACCGTGGCATGACTCCGATGACGGTATACGGAGTGCGCTCAAGAGGAATCGAACGACCGAGCGCTTCCTGCGGTGTCCGGAACACACTTTGAGCGAACCCGTAGTTCAGGACCACGACTCTCTTCGCGTGTTCATCTTCTTCTTGCGTAAATACCCGGCCGACGGTAACCGACACAAGGCGGCCCTGATCTGGGAACGGCAGGGGGCGGAAAAGTACCGTGTCAAGCACGGAGAAGATGGCGGTATTGGCACCGATGCAGAAGGCTAAAGCGGCAACAACGGTACCAGTAAATACTGGCGCTTTGCGAAGTGTGCGGACCGCGAATCGTATATCGCTAATAGTCTCTTCCAACCATCGAGTGCCCCGTACATCACGGCATTCTTCTTTGACCTGCTCGATGGCGCCAAACTCCTGGCGCACCCGTTGGCGCGTCTCGTCCTCATTCAAGCCAGCGCTCTTGAGGGCTGACATTCTCTCTCCAATGTGAAACTGAAGTTCCCGACCGAGATCCTGCTCCAATTTGTTGCGCCGCCAGAAACGTGACCACCAAGTCATCGGACACCTTCCTCGGCCAAGCTCAAAATCAAACCAACCGCTTCCGCCAATCGTCGCCAGCTTGCGGCCTGGGCCTCCAAATGAGCTCGCCCCTTATTCGTGAGGCGATAAAACTTCGCATCGCGCCCGCTATCCGTTTCCTTCCAATCGGATTTGACCAATCCACGATTTTCTAACCGATGCAAGGCTGGATACAGGGAACCTCCTGGCACCTGCACAATGTCGCGGGAGATTTGTTGCAGCCGCTGCGCGATGGCATAGCCATGGACCGGCTGAACAGCGACAATTTTCAGGATGAGGAGGTCCAGCGTACCTTGTGGGAGATCGGATTTCGGCGAGGGATCGGCTATAGCATTCACTTCTATCTATTTATACGCCCAAGATAGATAGAAGTGCAAGCTATTCTCTGTGCAGGCCAGATAGTCTGATTCCGATACGGCTGCTGATCGATGAAAGCAATCGCAATGAACGCTGATCGCCCGGCTTTGTGGATTCTTCGGCATTCTAGCGATCTTTCTGGCCGGTATCGGGCCTCCATAGAGTCATGGCCTACGCCACGTCGCGCCACGCCAGTGAGATCGGCGTGCGGATGGCTATGGGAGCTGAACGCATAACCGTGATCTGCATGGTACTCGTGAAACCCTGCTAATGGTCGCGGTGGGAATTGCCATTGGCTTACCGACTGCGCTCCTCGCCACCCGGCTGGTTGCTGCGAGGCTAGCAGGTGTGAGCGGGAATGATCCTGCTACATTTGGAGTGGCAACGTTGATTACGGGCATTCTCGCGGGTTTGAGTCCGGCTGCGCGCGCTTCGCGCATCGATCCCCATGACGGCGCTGCGACAAGAATAGTATCGAAGTGGCCGCCTGCCGTTCTTTGTTACCACTCAGTTCCTTGCTCATTTGGAACTCCGCTGACCGGCACAGTGATGCCCGTTTCCATTCGAAGCAGAAGCTTGAATTTCTTGGTTGCTAGGTTCTGGGGACCCATGGAATTTGGCCTGAAAATCGCGTTCCGCTGATTCCAATCTATCCAGTGCGTCTACAAGCTGTAACCCGGCTTCCCTCAATTGTTGTGGCCGGGGCGCGAACTGTTCAGTCGCCTTGATCGCAAAGCGAATGCGGTCCGCCGCCACGCGGATCTGGTAGGCCATCTCGAACTCCATCGGCGAGGGACGTGATCTCACCTTGGCCTCAACGATTGCAAAGACTTCACGAGCGAGTTCAGTGTTCATTTCCCCTCCTCATTTTGTTTGGGCAGCCAGAGCCCCAGGCGCATCAGCCTGCATCGGTTCATAAGGCGCATCAAAAAGAATGTCCCGGTTTACGCGAACCGTGAACTTGTAACCCGCCCGTACCTTAATCGTCGGTTGAACGTTCAGATTTCGGCGAGTCATCTGCGCGCCAGTTTCGCTAATCTCCTGCCCGACTGCTTGTGATGCAGCCTGGCCCGGAGTGGGGTAAGCAAGGACACTTTGATTGGCGCGCTGCGAAATTGCAAATGCCGCTGTGAACATACTCGTCAGCGCCGAAAAACCAATCAGACGTTTGTAATGGTGATCCACTTTGTCTCGCAGGCCCGCGCTTCCATGCGAGTCGAGGCCCACCATTCCGTCCAGGTCTACCGAGGATGCGTCCGGAAAAATCATTCGGTTCCATGCGACCTGTACACCGTCTTGGGCATAAGAAAGGCGGGAATCGTATTTGCCGATCAGCCTCGATCCCTGCGGGATCAGTAGATACATCCCCGTCCCGGTGTCATAGACATTCGATGTGACAAGCGCCTTCAATTCCCCAGGTAGATCGGAATTTAAGCTCTGCTCCAGCACGGCTGGAATCTCCCAACCCGCCTTTATTTCGTACCTGGAAAGGGGCGCGGCGCGGGTTGAGCGAAGATAGTCGTCGATCTGCCGGTTTTGTGTAGCGGAAAGGAACGCTTCTTTACTGCTTTGCATATTCTGCCAGTCGAACTCTTCTCCCGAGGACGTTCGAGCGAATTCTCCGGTAGGCTGGCTCTTGTTGGCGTTGCCGCCCAAAGCTCGGCTGAGGGCGGCGATTTGCGAAAGATCAGTGTCTGCCGACCGGGCAGGAGCAGATGCGGGAATAGTGCTATACGATTCGCTGTTGGGCGATGCCGATGCACGAATAGTTGTAGGCGCAAGTTCGGCTTCTTGCTCCCGTTGATAGGCGGCTGCCAAGCGCTGCTCCTCCGGCGTCGGTTGATTCTGCACAGCAGGAGCCTGAACGGATTGCTGGCGCGGCACGGGAGCCTGCCTTATTACGAGCCTATCTTGAGGCACGCCGTTACAGGGTTGGCCAGTTTGCGGGTCGTAGCGATATGGCTCGTTGGTCCGTGGATCGACTCCACACGAAGGTGTCGTGCCACTTATGTGCGCAGCCGATCTGCCGGGCGGCTGAAGCTCGTTTCGATTACCACGCTCCAGTGGCACTGTTCCCGTGGGAATCGAACTGGTAAACTCGCGGCTCGCTTGAGTGGCGGGGGCGACGCTCGTAGGCAAACTGGCATTACGGGCCGCGACTTGAGCGCGGGTTGTTCGCCTATAGCCGCCATAGGCGAATGCCAGTAATAACGCAGCGCCAACACCGATGATTGCCATGCTTGCCCGCTTGCTTACACGAACAACCCGGCGAGCTTCCGGGTGCAAATCGAGACCGCTCGGAGCTTCAATGCGAAAGTCTTCGGCATCAGGTTCCTCGCGCGCTGCTTTAATATGCTGATCGTCTCTATCCTCTGGGCCGTTCACGGGTGATCTCCACTTTTTGAGCTTTCTTACCTGCGCCGAGAACCAGATCAGCGCGATCAAACAGCCGGTCCACGATGTAGGTCTGCTGTTTCACTCTGTAATTCGTCATTTCACCTTTGCCGTCGTTGCCAACCACGACCAAGACCGGCGCTTCGCGATGCTGGATTTCGGCAGGCATTTGAATAAACGTTTTCGCGCCGTCGTCGAAGACGCGCAGCGGGCGAATGTGTTCATCCCCGCCATGCACCTTGTAATCGAAATTCATCTTTTCGACGGCGATGAGCGCAGGAAACACTTCTGGCGAGCGGTTCGTCTGTAGCGTCGCAGCCCTTTGCGCAGCGATTTCCTGTTTCCATTTGCGATTGGTGGTGTCATCCGGGTAGGCAAACGCAACACGCGCAACGTATTCTTCCGGCTTTGAGATAAGCCGAATGTAGTACGCGCGCCGGTCCGTTGTTATGAGGAGATTTGTATCGAGGCCAGGGGTCTGCGGTTTTAGCACAATAATCTGAGTTGCTTCGTCCCCGGTACCATACATGGCGGGCGAGATATTCCAGCGGACTGAATCGCCAATTTGCGGTTCACCGACGATCTTTTCGCCAGTTTGAAGCTCAATCATGCACACGCGCAATGGGGCACACACCACGGTGGGGAATCCAGCGCCAAAGGAATACATAACTCGACCATCGGGACCTGCTGCCGGATCATTCTTTTCGCCTCGCCAGCGCTCACTGACTTGTACAGCCTCAAGCGCTGTTGGCGTCAGGGGCACGTCCGCCTTAGGCCGATAATCCTTTGGAACCAGCGCCGTAGCCGCTGGCGTTTTACCTGATGCGAATTCCGGTGCCACGTCGGGAGGCGGCGCGAGCCCATTAGTTTGTTCCAGCTCCTGGATTTGCGCTCCGAAATCGTACTGCTGTATGAGCGGTGGTATGGAATTGGGCAGCCGTGCCGGGGGCACACGCTTAGCTTGGATGGCTCGCTGGATAACTGACGCCTTTTGCGCCGGATTCTGCTCCTGAGCAAACAACAAACAGACAGAAGTACTGAATGTAACGGCAAGGATGATCGAACGCATGAAAATCTCTGCTCCTTCCTAAAGAACCTTGTCCCAGCTCGCATTCGTGACATACACGCCGAGTGGATTGATCCGAGCCAAGCGCTCATCGGTCGGTGGATTGATCGCGACCGTGAATGAACCTTTCCACCGATCCGTTGCTTTAATCGCGCCATATAGATCGCGAGTCGTTTCCACCCAATCCACTTCGTAGGTCCTGTCACTCGTTGGGAGAACGGATTTGACCTCGATGGAAACAGTCTGCGTTTGAGCCCGTTTTGAGGGCGGGTCAGAACGATAGAACTCGCTTATGAAGGCTTCCGCGGAACTGCCATTTGCAATATGCGAATAAACAAAATCGATTGCTTTTCTTTGCGCGATGCCATCGCTAGTGACCAAGCGCAGATTCTCCACCCAATTGAAAATCGTGGAGCGCTTCACTTGGTCGTCATTGACCGTGGTTTGGCCGGCAAACCCTGACGCGAGAGGGCGGCCGAGATTATCGACAAGCACAACAAACGGCAATATGCGCGAGTGCGCGGACATCCAAAGCAGGCCCGTGGTTTCAAGCAAGGCAATGAGAGCGCATAGCACCGCCATCGTCCGCCAGTTTCGCGCTCGCGTGATCTGGTCCCCATATCGCTCGTCCCATTCGCGTCGCGCTGCTAAGTACGGGTTGTAAGTTTCAGATTTATTTTCTGATCGGTCGTTTGAAGCGCGGCGTAGACCCAAAGTAATTGCCATAAATGGATAACCCCCGTTTACTCCTGGTGCTCGATAGGCATCCGCGGCGGCGTCTGGTGGGGCGCAGCATCAGACGGAAGCCGCAAGTTTGCGATCCGGCGGCGGGCATTCGCGATTCCACTGGATGCGCCTTGAAGAGACTGGCTCACCTTCTGTGGCGGCGCTGTAGTGGCACCCGAACCGGAGGGTGTAAGCGGCGGATCTATAGCCATCCCCACGCCGCCCGAACCTACATTTGGCGGACCGGGCTGCTTTGGCACGCCGTTTCCACTCGTACTTGGGCCGGACGGAGAGGCAGGAGGCGGCAGGGACCGGCTTGCGGCACCGCCCAAGGACCCGGAACCTACTCCGGCGACCGCACTCACCACCCCGGAACCAGACGTCGCGGCACTTGCGGCAGATGTAGTCCCGGCAAGAGCCGCAGTTCCGCCAGCGGCGGCAGCTACGGCCCCTACTCCGAGAGACGCTGCGGCCATTCCCGTTCCGACTACCGCCATGCCTGTTCCCAGGAGATCGCCGCCCGTTAATGCCGGGGCACCGCCCAGAACTGCGGCAAACAACTTTGGAATGTGCCAGCAGCACATCATGTAAATGAGCGCAGCACCCATCACGTCGAACGCGACCATGTTTGGATGAGGGGCAGTGCCGACTGTTTGCGCCTCGTCGATCCAACCGATGCCGAGGTTCATACCGGCACTGATCAGGCAGTAGAGCAGCACGATCTTAATTCCGATTGAAATGGCTAATCCGATGTAGCGTTCCGTATAAGGAACTGTCCATCTGCTGCCGCCGAACCCCAGAAAAATGAAGCCCACCGAGACGACCAAATAGCTCTCGACCATTGTCACGATGAAGTTGATTGTGATGATGATGTACGAGACGACAATCAGAAGCGCGCAGAACACGAGTGCGAGGGATGTCCCCGGATTGGTAAAGAACGCCGAAGTGCTTCCCGAATCCATCAAGGCTCCGGCGATGTTCAGGCCTTGAACAAACACGTCGCCCGGCGATAGCGGACCGCCCATTGCGGCGGCATTTGCGCCGATTTGGCTGAAGCTGTCGATGATCGCGGGAATCCAAGTGCGGCCGTTAATGAGCAAGGCATAGAATGCACCGATCCACATAAGTTTTCTGATCAGCGCGGAGGTCCAGCTCTGGAGGTCTGTCTTTTCCAGCAACATCACAGCGGCGCTCCAGGCGAACTCAATAATTGCAAGGATGCCGAAGAGCGCGTTGGCGTATACCCAGATATTGGTGGTCCACAAAATCCTCTGGTTTTTGAACTGCTGCAGGATGTCGTTTGCGTTTGTGGTCTGGAACGAGCCGTTATTCTGCCCGTAGGCAACGTGAACAAAAAGAGCCGCCAACGCAAGAAGCGAGAACCATGAATGGAGTGAGCTTTTCGACATTCTGCAAATTCGCTTTACCAACGCACACTTCTCCATTCCAGCGCCGAGGGCGCCAGCCGCTTATCATTAATCCTTTGTTCAGTCGGCTATTTCAATCCGGGATTGAACTTTCTCCCATCGCTTTTGGCGGGACTCCATCGATAAAACGCGAGCTGCCGCGCTGCATTGCACAATCTGCCCTCTGTGGTACCGGCCCACTGCGCGGTCGCTTTCTCTCGAACAGGCTTGCACATATCATCGACCTGAACAGCCAAATCACGGTGCTTTCCCAACCACTGCTGCATGTCCTGGGTTGATACTGCCGAAAGCTTTCCAGAACCGGCTTGCTCCGCCTTTTCGACAATCGGGCTCCGAGGCTCCGGCGCGCAGCTAGTCAATATCGCGAGACCTACAATCCACGCCAGTCTTTTCGCACGCGGCGACAATGACTTCATAATTCGTCACCTCACCTCAGGATTACCGCAATCCGGGCCAAAATCCTCTTCCATCGCTTGTCGCGGCTCCCGACGAGAAAAACCATTCAGTTGCGGCCTCATTAGCAGACTCCCGTTGGATTGTGGCCGCTTGGTAAGCCTGCTTGCTGGACATGTCCGCGAGCATCAGCTCCCGCAATTTCATAAGCTGTTGAACCTGCTGCTCCGAAATCTCGCCCATCACCTGTAGAGCCTCCATGCGACCGTCTGAAGTAGAGGCCATCGCGCGGAGCGAATTCAAAACCGCTTGCTCACTCTGAAGCTGCTGGCCCTGCAATCCCGCCGCACGAAGCGCCCCGAGCGTTGTATCGAGCGAGGTTTGCGACCAGTTCCGGTACTGGGTGTAGTAGGTGTTCGGGTTGGTAGCGTACCCATGAAATGTATTTCTGAACTGCACATCGAGATTGGCGAGCGAGTACGCCAGCGCCTGGCCGCCTTGCACAATGTTCGCGAGTGCATTCAAGTCGGCTGTAATCGGGCCGAATAGCTGGTTCGGCAGCGGCCTTACATTCCGGAGCATGTTGGTATACATGTTGATCTCGTTCTGAAGCTGTAATCCCTGACGGATATACCCCATTACGAGCTGCGCATGATTCAACAGTTGAGTAATTTCGGTTGCGAACGCACCGGCTTGCGCACGCTCAGGCACTTCAACGAGCACCAAACATGCCGTTACTAATCCAGCTAGGCACTTGCGCATATGTAATCCTCCTGCTGAGTTTGCTCACCCTCTATGGCGCGGAAGTATTCCGCCCAATTGCTCAAACCTTTCAGCCGCAGCCATTCCGACCGCCACGTGTCCGGGAATCTTTCGATTACGCTTTCGACAATCTGCCGTTCCTCACGCCCATTGACGCCGACCCACGACAGAGCTACTTTGCCGATACCGAGATCCACGAGACGCCGGCCCAGTTTGCTCACGACATAGTAATGCTGCTTTGGAACGCTGACTTGCAAAATCTCCAGCTCCCGCTCATTCAGACCAATGCGGTCATAGAAGTTCCGCGAGCCCGGATTCTTTGACTCTGCATTCGGTAGAAGAATCTTCGTCGGGCAGTTTTCAAGAACCACGTCCGCGATATCCGAATTTGCAATATCGCTGATTTGCTGCGTTGCCATCACGACCACTGCATTCTTCCGGCGCATGGTTTTCAGCCACTCTTTCAAGCGGCTTTGAAAAAGCTGATGCTGAAGGTAGGACCATGCCTCGTCAAGGAGAATGAGCGTGGGCGAGCCATCAAGCCGCTGCTCAATTCGCCGAAAAAGATAGAGCAGAACCGGGATGACGGCTTTGTCGTCGAGTTGCATCAGGTTCTCGGTCTCAAAGCTCAAAAAGCGGCCGTATCCGAGCATGTCGTGATCGGCATCGAGCAATGAGCCCATCGGTCCCATAACCGTGAAGTGCTGTAGGGCATCCCGAATGTCCGTGTCCTGCACGTTTGCAGATAGTTCAGTAAGTGTTCTGGTCGGTGAAAGCTGAAGCCGGAGAACGGCTTCGGAAACAGTGTTGCGCTGCTTGGGGCCAAACTTAAGGCCATTGAGTTCACAAAGGACCTCAATCCAGCCGACTGCCCACTGGACGTCTGAATCGTCATCGATATCTCTCAAGGGACAGAACGCCAGTTCGGTTCTCGGACCGGCGAGATCATAGAACTCACCGCCCGCCGCAGCGGTCAGCATCCAAATGGAGTAGCCGCGATCAAATGCGAAGACCTGGGCGCGGGGATAGCGGAACCACTGCGCAGCGATTAACCCCAAAGCCGTTGATTTACCCGCACCTGACGGCCCCACGATCAGCGTGTGTCCGAGATCCGATATGTGCAGGTTGAAACGGAACGGAGTTGCGCCGCTTGTTGCCGCGAAGAGGAGCGACGGACTGTGTTTTGGCATTAGCGGAGACGGATTCTCCCGGAGACCGGCCCAGACGGATGTGATCGGGAGCATATCCGCCAGGTTCAATGTATGCAACAAGACCCTTCGAACATTGCAATATCCATCTCCGGGCAGTGATCCACGCCACGCCTCGACAGCATTGACCGTTTCAATTCTGCAGGAGAACCCAAGATTCTGAATTGTCTTCATTACGCGCCGCGTGCTCTCATACAAGCGGTCATGGTCGTCGTCGAGGCAAATAATGTCGGCAGAATATTGTGCGAATTGAACGTCGCCCGCAGCCGCGATAGCCATGGCCTCTTCCGCATCGGCTGCCATGTGCTGAGCGTGAATATCGACGGCTCCGCTCTGGCTCCGGAAGATTTGATCTTTCCATCCGCGGATTCTCGACCGCCACTTCTTCCGATGCATATCCAGCATTCGGCGCGCCTCTTCGGGATCAATGAGAATCGCGCGAGTGTTCCAGCGGTATTCGATGGGCAGTGAATCGAGCTCGCGAAGAATGCCGGGGGAGCTGCTTTTCGGAAAACCGTCGAGCGCGATTACGCTGATATGCTTGCGGCCGATCTGCGGCTCAATTCCAGCGCGAAAGTCTTCGCACGCCAGCAACTCGTTCAAGAAGCAAGGAATTTCGGGCAAGGCAAACGGGTGATCGGAGCCGTTAACGCATCGCCTCATATAACGCAGCAGACGATCATGCACGTGAGGAAACCCAAGATCGTCGTGAACTGTCGCACGCTGCAAACGCTCGGTTTGAAATAGTTGCCCGAAGACATTCTCGAACACGTCCAATCTGCTGCGGAAGCGCTCCAGAACCTGCTCGCCGGCTTTTGAGCTGCTGTAAGGACCAAGGCCGTCAAACATCCAGCCCTTCACGCGTTCTTCGGCTTCAGCCGGCGGCAGATAGGTCAACGTCAGGAAGTATTCGGATTCGAAGTGCGCTCCCTCCTGCATGAATTGCTGGCGGCGTTCATCGTCGATCACGCGCGTAACGGAATCTAGGAATGCGCCTTGATCTGGATAACCCGGTGCTCGGGATCGAATGGCATCGCACTGAACCATCCAACCGCTGCCCAAGCGCAGGACTGAATTCAAACGTGCACTGAGCGCATCCATCTCTGCCGGAGCCGCCGACATCATGTCTGGGCCGCGATAGGACCAGCCGACCAATAGCGAGCCGTCCTGCTGTAACAAAATGCCATCGTCTATCAATGCATACGGCAACAGGAGATCCGCCAACCCGCGAGGCCTTCTACGATGTTCATTTCGCTGCATACATTCCAAACCTTTCTGAACAACCCTGTGCACGGGAGGCGGCCCATGCACAGGAAACGAGTGCGGACACTTTCTATCTCCACTTAGCGGGTGTTGGCAGGCAATATGAAAACAGGCCGCTCTTCGCTGGATAGAAGGATCTATACCGGATGTGCCGCATGTAAATGTGACGGAGCATCGGATCGGCCTTCCCTATCCGCTGAAGAACCGCGATTGCCGTTATCCAAAAGCCAACGCTGACCACAACGCCCCACCAAGTTGCCAAGCTGAATCCCAGACTGACCGCAATTAAAGCTGCAATCAGCACCAACTCGCGATCTCCGCCTAAGATCTGGTTGGGGCGGTTTGCCGATGGATGAATGACGACCTCTCTGGGTCTTTCGGGGTTTTGCATTGCCTAAACCACCGCCGCATTGACACCAAATGCGCTGGCCAGCAACGGAGCTGCAAAGACCAAGACGGAGACAACAAGGCCAATCATGCAGGCACGCCGGCCGAATTCAGTGAGTTCGCCGCCCCACAGCATCGCCCCTCCCGCGATCGCGATGCCGATAAGACCGATCGCATACGCGACAGGGCCGGTTAGTGATGTGGCAATTGCGGTCATTGGTCGCTCCCACGGCAGGTTCCCCGCGGCAGCGGCGTGGACCCGTATGGCGGAGGCCCACGCAATTGCGGTCAAAACCGCGAGCCATGAGCCCAGATTGGAAGACATCGATTTACGAACAAGATTCATATTGGAAAACCCTCCCAGGTTTTTGCTTAATTTGGTTCAAACATGCTCGACCTGATATTGGCCGTCCCGATATCCGGTTACGAGCAAAACCTCCCGCACTTTGCGCCCAGCCCTCAAATCAGGTTCTTCATCAACGAAGATCACCAGATCCACAGCCTCGGCGATTAGCGTTTGTTGCGGCGCACTTGTGGCTTCAGCCACCAAGCTCTCCAAACGGATCAAGCCGCTGATTGCGTCATTTGCATGTACAGTAGCCGCGCCGCCAGGATGTCCAGTGTTCCACGCTTTCAGGAGTGTATGCGCTTCGCCGCCACGCACCTCGCCAACAACGATGCGAGTCGGCTTCAACCGCATGCACGCCCGGAGGCACTCAAGCATCGTCACCTTTCCGACAGCGCGGAGATCGAGATAGTTCTTCACCGCGCACTGCAGCTCCGTTGTGTCCTCAATCGAGATGACACGGTCATCTGGTGTAATCTGTGCAAGAGCATCGAGAATTGCGTTCACAAGCGTTGTTTTGCCGCTCCCTGTCGAACCGACGATGAGAATGTTTTTTCGCGCGTGTATCGCGGCGCGGATCACCTCGGTATGGCGCAGATTGCGAACCGATGCGGCGAAATCATCAGGACGGCGCAGCCGGTTCAGAGGATCATTCTTTTCGGTCAGAATGCGACCGGCTTCGTATTCGTCGAGTGTAAAAATTTTTCGCGGGCGCAGCCGGATGGCGAAGACCGGAAACCGGGAAACCGGAGGTACGATTCCCTCAAAGCGGCTCCCGTCGATAGGAAGCTCCGTTTCGAGGATTGGATGCTCGTGGTTCAGAACGGTGCCGCGCCAGGCGGCGATGGTTCCCAGTGCGCTGGCAGCTTGCGCAGGCTGCATTTGTCCGAATCTCGAAAAGCCCTCACCCATGCGTTTCACCCAAAGGGAAGAATCGGGGTTGAGGAGGACGTCTTCGGTCCGGTCATCAGCAAGCAATGACAGTACCGAGCCGCCCAGTTCGCGCCTGAGCTTCACTTCCAAGCGCTGATGTTGTTCATCGTGAATTACGGCCAAATTCCCCACTTGATTTCTGCTCAGGCTGTGCTATATTTCCGTTCAATGCGGTATTGAATTTCCTAAACAGCCTTGTCGGCCCTCTAAGAACAAGGGAGCGACGGACGGAATTTCCGAACACTTCTTTGGAATTCTTTTTGCGGGCCGCAAGAGGTTGGGCGGCACCGGGCGACAAGGCGGTGGAGGTATGCAGGTTGTAACCATTCCTTTCGATTACGAGGAGTTGTCCCCATCGGAACAACCGGGGATCGTTCCTATTTGCATCAAAGCGACGGACGAAGAAGGCAATCCCATTGATTGGGGTTGGTTTGAGGCGGCATCTCGTGTGCAAGAGCCTCTCCGTGCGCTGGCCAGGGCGTTGCTTGATGACGTTTGGCGAGCATCAGAGATCACCGAAGCAGCGGTCCATAACTTGTGGAACAGGCACGGCCACCGGTTGGGTCGCCAGCCAAGCCGGCGGGTTTATGCGGCGGCCAAGTGGGAAGCGCGCGACAGAAAAGCCGGTACTTGGCAGAGCCGCCGAAGAGTTCTTCGCGCCTTCGATGATCTGGAAGAGGTCGTTCGCAAGAGAGTGCTCATCGATCCCGCAAATTATGGTCGTGTGTACGAAGACGAACTCTACTTTGAAGAGTTACGTAAGCAGCTTGAGGCCGAGGGGCTGGGAGATGTTAGCGAGATGCTCAAGCTCGTGCGGAACGGATGCACCTGGCTCGAAATTGGAAGGCGACTAGGGAAAGAGCCCGACACGGCCCGCATTCGATTCCGACGGTGGACAACCAAACTTTTCTCGCGCGCAGGCACACGAAACCCACCCAACTCGTTTTAGTATTTACTCGAAGGAGTTTGCTGGAAGTCGGCGTGCTTCGCTGCCATAATGTCATGAGTCAATGGACAGCCTGGAACAACGTTACGAGCGCGTCAGGGATGCGGTTCAACAGGCCATTCTTCGCAACTTCCCGAACCCGGAGCGAAAAGGGTGCCCCGGCGACAAGGTGGTTCGAGAGGTCGCCGGGCGACGTGATCTGATCGAAGACGACGCATGGCGGCACATTACCCACTGCTCGCCTTGTTACGCGACTTTTCTCCAATACAAGGATGGGTTTCGTCGTCAGCGTCGTCGGCGAGGACTCCTGATTCTGGCCGGGGCAGCAGCACTCGTCGCATTGATAGTGTCCGTCACGATGTTCGGCGTAATGCATCGAACCACAAATATCGTAAGCCCAAGTGAACTGGCCTACGAAGCGGCAATTCTGGACCTGCGAGGCAAGTCAGCGCAAAGAGGCGCGCAAGCAACCGCACCCAACGCCGCACCGTTGTTTCTGCGGAATAAGCGGCTTGATCTGACAGTTTACCTGCCGTTAGGAAGTGAGCCAGGGAAATACGAAGTCCGGCTTTCGAAGATTGGGCGAACGCTTGTGACGGTGCAAAGCACCGCGCAAGTTAACGAGGGGAATACCGTCTTGCGCCTTAAGATTGACTTTTCTCAATACACACCCGGAGATTACTCATTCGGCGTGCGGCAGCCGCCCTGGAATTGGGTTGAGTATCCGGTTACTCTGCAATAGGTGGGACCGCTTGCGACGTAACAGGATCTGCGGTTGCGTGTACATCGTGGCGATTCACATCAGCGGAAGTACCTCGTATCCGTCAGACGAACCAGGACCTTACTGGTGTCTGAGCGCGTTGGAGGGATCGAGTCCGGCGGCGCGCCAGGCAGGACCGAACAGAGCACAGAGCGCGGTTACGGCAAGCACTACGGCTATTCCTATGTAGCTGAAGGGATCCGTTGTCCCGATGGACGAGGCAAGAAACATGCTTAGAGGTTTCGTTACCAGCCAAGCCAGCGCGACTCCAATCGCCTCTCCGGTGGCGACGATCCAGATGCCGCGCTGAAGGAGCGTTTTCAGAATTACACCGCGCGTAGCGCCGAGCGCCATTCGGATTCCAACTTCGCTGGTCCGCTGAGATATTTCATAGGTAACCATGCCGTAAAGGCCCACAATCGTCAGTATGAGCGCAAGGGAGGCCAAAACGAGCAGCAGGAAAGCCGCAATGCGGTTTGGCAGCGTAGCGAAGGCGATGGTTTCATTCATCGACCTAGCCTCGATGGTTGCGGAGGGCGCGGCTTCCGCAACGACCTGCTTCACTGCGGAGAATAACGTAGATGGTGGGACTACCGAACGAAATACCAACGAGGCGTGCAGACGAATTCGATTGGACTGTAAATAGGGTAGGTACAGCATCGGAGTCGGCAATTCGCCCATCGTCAAATATTTGCTATCGCGAACAAGCCCAACGACCTGGTAGATCTCACGGTCAGCCCCGTTGCCCGACGTGAGAAACGTCCGTAGAGGGTCCATCCCATGAAGGTAGGTTCGTGCAAACGTTTCATTCACGATCGCGACGGGCGCACTGCCGACGCGGTCCGAAGCGGTGAATTCACGACCTCGGATCAGGGGAATCTCCATAGTGCTGAACCATGCGGGGCAAACCGCATTCGCCGCCGAACCAAATTGAGGAGACGGGCTGCCTGCGATATGCAGGTCGCCGACACCCGATGAGCTGAAACTCAGAGGTAAAAGGGCCGCGCAACTGGAGGACTGAACTCCTGGTATGGCGCGAATCCGGTCCGCCACATTCATATAAAATGCCTTGAGGACGGCGGGCGTCTGCGTCGATTTTTCGAGCAACAATCGGACACTGGCAGTATGCAAGGTATCGAAACCCGGATCTAGGTTATTTATGACGAGCAAACTGCGCACGAACAGCGACATGGTTACGAGCAACACAACCGACATGGCCACCTGACCAGTGATCAACAGGACACGAAGATTGAACCGCCGCTGCAAGTAATGCAGTTGCTCGCCCCGAAGGGCCGAGACAAGGTCTACGCGCAAGGTTTGGGTCACCGGAGCGAGACTCGTCAGCACCGTGGTGGCAGCCATCAGAAGAACGCAAAACAATCCTACTCGCTTGTCGAACCCGAACCACACGTGAATCGGAAACGGGAGCAAATCGGATACCTTTTTGAGCACCCCCGAAAACAGCCAGGTCAGAAACAGCCCAAGAACCGAACCCAAAGCCACCAGGATGAAACTCTCCACAAGGCCGCGGCGCACAACTGCCCATCGGGGTGCGCCTATAGCAATCATGGCGGCGTGCTCGGCACGTCGGGAAGACGCGCGGGCGAGCAGCAGGCTCGAAATATTAGCGCAGGCAATCAGCAGGACAATGGCAACGATAGCCAGAAGAACAGTGAGGAAGACCAGCACGGGATCAGCGCCCAATTGGCGAACACGATCGAGACTCGTCACGCCGGCAATGAGGCGGATCTTGCCAAAACTGCGGTTCTGATCCGGATATTGTTGTTCTAACCGGCGGACGGCGATAGTCAACTCGCTTGCGGCTTGGGCGCGAGTAAGGCCAGGGGCAAGACGGCCCACCAGTTCGAGGCTGACTTGATCCCGCGCATTGAGTTGAGCGAAGGCGCTGCTCAACGGGAGATAAACATCCGGCGCAGCACCGTACCCGGCAAGCGACCGGAACCGGGGCGGCAGCAGCCCAATGATCGTAAAGATCTGGCCGTTGATTCGCAAGTCCTTTCCAAGCGCCTTGGCCGGTTCGGCGGTCAATCGCCGAGCGAATTCATAACTCACGATAGCTGTACGAGGAGACGATTCGGGCCGCGTATCGGCGCGCGAAAACAGCCTTCCCCGGAAAGGCTGAGTGCCGAGCATATGGAAGAACCCGGGTGTGACAACTTCGGCGGAGACCCGTTTCTGCGCAGCGCCGAGACCGATGTTCAACTCGGTTTGTGAATATCCTTCGAGCGCTGTGAGCGAACGGAGCCCTTGCAGGTCGATAAAGTTCGGGTAGGAGATCTCATTGGATTCGCCGAGCTCAATGCGCACCAGCCGAGACGGGTCATAGGCGGTAACGTCGCTCAAGAAAATGCCGTTGATAAGGCTGAATACCGTGGTATTCGCCCCGATTGCCAGACTCAGCGTAAAAATGACGACACACAAAAGCGCGGGATCTCTCAGCAAGGAGCGAAAAGCGAAACGGAACTCTCTTGCTGTCGATTCGAATAGGTTCACCGGCTATTCCCCAATTTCAATATATGTATACGCTAAGGAGCGGTTTTTGTTCCGCGCGAACCGTACTGGTATCTTCCGTTCATCAGGAAATCGCAGAAGCGCGCCGCATTCTGCCCTGCTGGGTAACGCGTTAAAACTGAGATCAGACCCGGCCAGAACGTGGTCACGAACTCGATAGAAAGTTCCGGAGGTCCCACTCATGAAAACACAGTTGACAACATCCGTTCGGCACGCAGTCGGAGTAGACTTAGGCGACAGTAGGAGCCAAAGGGCACCACCGTCCAGGTGGCGTCCTTGGCTCTGACCGTGATCTCGCACTCGAAAGTCCTGCTCCCGTGTCGTCACACAGTGTGAACAATATCCAAGGCAGCAGCGAGTTGATTATCCTTGCCCGCGATGTACGCCTCTGGGGACCACGGGACTGCTATGTCAGGCACAAGACCCCGGCCTTCGAACTTTTGGCCTTGCCAAATAAGATAGGCGGCGTTCGGCATGATCACCATATAGCCGTGCCCAACTTTGAATCCTGAATCCGGTATTAACCGGCCTGCCGTTTCAGTGTCAACGATCTTTGCCAGTTTGTTTTCTTGTGCAAACGCGGAAATCATCTCGCCAGCGCTGACCGTGTGCTCGTTGACAAGAATGATGATCCGGCTGTGCCACTTCTGCGCTCCGAGGCTCAGAGACGAGCACGATCGATGGATCGCGCCCGCCGTGTTTTAGGGCAAGCGAGGCGACGGCGACAAGGTTCGGTCTATCGGTCGGCAAGCGATCTAGCCTGGGCAGATCCTCCTTCTTGTAACCGGCTTCGGCTTTCCGGCGCGATACGGTGTACCCGATGGGGATTTTGCCCGGAGTCAAATAGCTCATCAAGCGAAGTACACCAAGCCCGCCACCCAAGTGCCCGCGCAAGTCGAGAATCAGGCGGTCACATGGGGCTAGGGCCTTCACAGCCGAATCGATTTCGCGCGACACATCAAGGCCGAGCAAGCCTGGGAAAATTGTCACCTTCAGATAACCCACAGAGCTGTCGAGGATGGATGAAATAACCGCCTTCGGTTCTGAGTACGGCTGCTTCCGGGATCGTGGCGGAGGAATCGTGAGATCCAATTGCACTGCACCTGAATCTCTCATCACTGTGAGCTGTGGACTCGTGCCCATCGGAAACATCGGTGGAGTTCTTCAACAGCATCCAGCGTTTGCGCACCAGAGGCCTCGATGCGGCAGGCCGAATATCATGCAAAGATCTACGCCAAGTAGATTGCAATGTGGGTAAGCGTCCGATCGAGACCGTCTTGACGTGGTCAAGCGACGCGTAGTTTAGCCAGGCGCTCGTAGCGAAAGCAGTTGCGGATATTGCTCAGGAAGTAACGGCCTTTGGACTCGGCGCTCAGGAACTGCTGATAATCGTTGTTGGAAAACTCGAAGTATCGATAGATGTCTTCGCTCTGAAACCGCAGGTACAGGATGCGCTTTTCCGCGTCATAGGCAACGGAGGTGAACATCTTTGATTGGAGCGGCAACCAGGACATTGTGTAAGCGTCCGATCGAGACCGTCTTGACGTGGTCAAGCGACGCGTAGTTTAGCCAGGCGCTCGTAGCGAAAGCAGTTGCGGATATTGCTCAGGAAGTAACGGCCTTTGGACTCGGCGCTCAGGAACTGCTGATAATCGTTGTTGGAAAACTCGAAGTATCGATAGATGTCTTCGCTCTGAAACCGCAGGTACAGGATGCGCTTTTCCGCGTCATAGGCAACGGAGGTGAACATCTTTGATTGGAGCGGCAACCAGGACATTGGAGTTTACGCTGCCTCCACAACCGGTGCTGTGGGGAAAAGATTCCAGGGCAGCAACTCCTCAATCCGGTTGATCGGATGATCGGCAATACAACGCAGCACCGAGGTTAGATAAGCTTCCGGATCGATTCCATTGAGCTTCGCCGAGCCCAGTAGACTGTAGATCGCCGCTGCACGCTCACCGCCCGCATCAGACCCTGCAAACAGGTAATTCTTGCGGCCGAGCGCGACGGCGCGCAACGCGCGTTCGGCCGCATTATTGTCGATTTCGATATGGCCGTCATCGCAATAACGCATCAGTGCAGGCCAGCGAGCGAGTGCATAGCCAATCGCCGCAGCTGTTTCTGATTTGCGCGAGATCTTGGCGAGTGTTGTTTTAAACCACTCGTGGAGCGAGGTCAGCAGAGGCCGTGCGCGCGCATTGCGTACCTCTTGACGTTCGCTAGGCGAGCGACCGCGGATTTCGGTTTCGATGGTATAGAGCTGACCAATACGTTGGATCGCTTCACTCGCGATCGGAGAGGCGTGTGCCTGGTGCAGGTCAAAAAACTTGCGACGAACGTGGGCCCAACATGCAGCCTCTTGCATGCGGCCGCCATCATAGAGGCGATTGAACCCGGCATAACCGTCGGCTTGCAGTGTGCCGCGAAAGGTGGCCAGATGCCGGTGTGGATGCTCTCCTTTGCGATCCGGCGAGTAAACAAACCAAACCGCGGCAGCTGCCAGATCACCGGCCGGGCGATCATCTCGAACATACGTCCACAGGCGCCCGAGTTTTGTTTTGCCAGTACCTGGCGCCAACACTGGAACCGGCGTGTCATCGGCGTGCAGTTTACTCGCCCTCATTACGTACTGCCGCAACGCATCGTGCAACGGTGTGAGCAGTTGGCTCGTCGCAACGACCCAATCGGCAAGCGTCGAGCGCTCTAACTCCACGCCTTCCCGCGCGTAGATTTCGGCCTGACGATACAGCGGCAAATGGTCGGCGTATTTCGACACCAGAACGTGCGCCAGCAGTCCGGGACCGGCCAGGCCACGGTCAATGGGACGGCTCGGAGCTGCCGCCTGCACGATTACATCGCACTTCGCGCAGCTTAGCTTGGGGCGCACATGCCGGATCACCTTGAATCGTGCCGGCACGTACTCGAGCACTTCGGAAACATTCTCACCCAGTTTGCTTAACTCGCCACCGCAAGCTGGGCAGCTCTTCTGCTCCGGCTGATGGATTTCGGTTTGCCGTGGCAGATGATCCGGTAAGGGCCGCCGCCCTGGCTTCTGCGTCACACGCGCAAAGATCGCCGCTGCCGGCGGCGGCAGTGTGCTTTCTGCTCGCTCCCTTTTCTCAGCCGCACTTTCTTCCAGATCGTCGAGCTGGAGTTGAAGTTGCTCAATCTGTCGTTCGACCTTTTCCGACTTGCGGCCAAACTGCAGCCGCTGCAAACGGGCGATGAGCAATCGTAAACGCTCGATCTCGGCTGCATGCGAAGAAAGCTGTTCATGCTGAGACAGGATCAGCGCTTTCATTGCCGCCGCGTCCATGCTGTCCAGATCTGGAAGCTGTGCGGCAGACATGTTCAAACTATGCCAAGGTTTTATTACTTAGTCCAGGCAAGTTCGAACATTTTCGATTATCTCTGTTTTATTGATCACACCGCCATCTCTGGCTTCCACGTGCGCACTGGCTGTCTCCAGTCAATGCCTTCGAGTAACATGGATAACTGCGCATGAGTAAGTGATACTGTTCCGCTTTCAGCTTGCGGCCAGATGAAGCGCCCGCGCTCCAAACGCTTCGCAAATAGGCATAGCCCGTCCCCATCCCACCACAACAACTTAATGAGATCGCCGCGCCGCCCGCGAAATACGAACACGTGCCCGCCGAAAGGGTCCTGCTGCAGCACCGTTTGCGCGACTGCGCTCAGACCCGTGAATCCACGCCGCAGATCCGTCACGCCCGCCGCAACCCAGATGCGTGCGCCAGCCGGCAACGAGATCATCGCGCCAGGTGCTCCAGCACAGCCAGCACCGTTGCGCGATCGGCACTCTCAATGTGCACACGAGCCTTCGTGAATTCAAGATGAACGGTTACCGACGGGATCGCTTCTCGTTCCTGGAAAGTATTTCTTGTCAACCGGCTATGCTGATCGCTCTCCCCCGTCACGCGCACCGGCAATAGCGCCGCTCCCGACTTCCCCTGCACCTTGCGGCCATACTGCCGACGCCATCTGTACACCTGCGTCGGATGTAGACCGTGCGCCTCCGCCACCGCCCTCACCGAAGCTCCCGGCTTAAATGAGGCCTCCACAATCCGTTGCTTCTCGCTTGCCGAACGCTTGCGCCGCTTCTCTGCCGCAGTCGTCTCATCCGAAGCCCTAATTTCGCCATCCTTCTGACTGAATCCACTCATCCATCCCTCCCGAGGCCCAATCGGCACTCTCTTGAAGCATGGCTCTACTGCGACCTCACGCGCCAGACGGCTACAACCGGACGCTTACCAATGTGGCAAGCGGTGCCCACAAAATGACGCCGGAATCAAGCGACGCTAGGGGAGTGGAAATGCGTATATCCGGCGCACAGATTCACGCCCCTCACTCCTGCCTTAAAGCGACGGCAGGTTCAATCCTGATCGCTCGCCAGGTCGGAATGACAGCAGCGATCACACTGCAGAATAGAAGAATGACAGCGGCGAGTGTGAAAGTTGATACGTCCAAGGGATCTACTTGGAACAGCAAACTCTTAATAAGCCTCAGCAGCACAGCCGAAGCAACTAGTCCTCCCGCAATCCCTGATGCAACCGCAACAGCAAGGCGGGCCGATACCGTCCACACAATGTCAGCCTGCTGCGCTCCGAGCGCCATTCGAATGCCAACTTCCCGCCGACGTCGTCCCACCGAATAGGCGAGCGCGCTATAAACGCCAATTCCAGATAGCACTAACGCCGAACACCCGAAGAACACGCATAACAAAGTAATCAAGCGTTCCTGCCAAAGTGATGCCTCTACTTCTTGCCTCAGGGTATAGATCGTTGCCAGTGGCAAAGTTGGCGCAAGGTCACGAACGATACCTCTCACAACACGAATCACGGCTGTCGGATCGCCGTGCGTTCGAACGTAAATTACGCCGCCCGCATGCACCATGTCGGAAGCCGTATAGTAGATTGGCGGGTCTATCTCGCGCATTGAGCGGTACTTCGCTGTTCCGACTAGGCCGACAATCAGCGCCGTTGGAGGTTTCATTCCATCCACGCCTTGGACGATTGCCTTTCCCACTGGATTTTGACCTGGAAAAAAATAGCTGGCAAACGCCTGATTGACAACAATGCGCGCTGGTTTCATTCCGACGTCTCGCACATCAAGATTTCGGCCTGCAATCAGTGGGATGCCCAAGCTGTCGAAGTAATCAGGCGTGACGCGGTTCAGACTGGTGTTGAGAAACGTTCCCTTTGGAAGATGGCTTTCGGCCGGTACGACGGTCGTTTTGGTTCCAATCCCGCGCATCAATTCACTGCCTGCAAGACTCACGGCTCGTACACCAGGAATCTGCAACACACTCTGCCGTATGTTTACCAGAAGTGCTGTTGCTTGAGATTCCGAGAAGCCAGCGTCCCACGGATCAATAACGGCTTCGATGACATGGTCCTGATCAAAGCCGGGGTTCAGATGATTTAACATCCAGAACGTCTTAAGAATGAGTAACGACGCAGTCACCAATAGCACAGTCAAACTGATCTGAAACGCGACCACGCCATTAGCCGAAAGGCTTGATACATTTCTGCCGCCCACGGCCATATGCTGATTCAGATCGTGCCGCCACGCTCGCCGCACAGGAACGAATCCGAACAGCGCTACGGTCAGCAGCGAAGCTATCGAGGCAAAAGCGAACACTCGCAGATCAGGCTGCACGTCTAGCACCGCTGGCGGCGAGTAAGCGCCTACGCCGAGAGTAGGCAAGAATCGCAATAGCAAAGGAGACATACTAAAGGCGAACAAGATCCCGATAGTCGCGCCAGGTATTACGAGCAACACGTTCTCCGCGTAGAGTTGCCGGACCAAACGCCAGCGACTCGCGCCGAGAGACAACCTCACCTTGATCTCGTGATTCCGCTCTCCAGACTTTGCCAAAAATAGCCCGGCCAAATTGGCGCAGACTACTAACAACAGTAGTCCCACCGCCGCCATCAACAAAACAACAGCCTGCGAAAACTGCTCTCGTAATCGAGAAACACCCTGTCCCGCAGCCAGAAGTGAAACGCGATAAGAACGCCAGTAGGCTATCTCTTCGGGTAATCGAGATACCGGAAACGGCTTGGAGCTTCGCGTGTACCAAGCGCGCCAAAGTTGCTCTTCCATCTGAGTTAACACTGGTGTCATAACGCTGGCCGCCGCAATCGCATTTCCCCCCGGCGCAAGCCGAGCCACAATTTGGAACTGAAGTGGATAATCGCCGCCTGGTTTGGTCACCGGATTTCCGGTGAGCAGGGAGGCTGCCGAAATGGGCAATCGAATATCCGGCACCCGGTCCGCATCAATGCCATGAAATGCTTGCGGCAAAACACCTACCACCAGAAACGGCACATTCCGAATGCGAATTACTCGATTCAGGATGTGCGCATCCCGGCGAAATTGCCGCTTCCAGCATTGTTCACTAATGACCACCGGCACATCACCGAGAGCAGCGGCATCTGCGTCATCGAGAACCCGGCCTACAGTGGCCTTTACGCCGAGTTCCGAGAAATAATTCGGCGATACGATCTGCGTTGAAACCAGGTGTACGCCATCGCCCAGCGACAAAGCTTGAAAACTGTTACCCGCCCAGCCTTGCTCAGCTACGGCGGCAGAGAAGATCTTCTCATGTTGCTGGATAGCTTCAAATTGGCGATAGAAGAAAGTCGTTTCAGGACGAACCTGCCGTTTTCTCATCTGCTGAAACAAATACAAATTTTTCGGGTGACGCACCGGCAACGGTTTCAGCAGCAGCGAATTCACAAAGCTAAAAATGACCGTGTTGGAGCCGATCCCGATCGCCAACAGCAGGATCACCGAAATGCTGAATAGCTTTTGGCCCGCCAAACGGCGAAACCCATAACGAATATCGCGCCACATGCGCACTATTCTCTTACGATTAGATTATCGACCCGTTGAAGTCGACCTTGCGAACGAGCTTACACGGGAATGTCAAAAAGTCCACCGCTACCCCTTGCGATTTCCGTTGCCAAAACGAGCTCGATGCTGTTGAAAAGCTCTTCTGTAATGGCCCGGCCCGTTTCGGAGGGGATAATAGATGTCCGCCGTCGGCCACGCAATCGCTTATAGTGCGTCTAATCGCATCATTTTTCTAAGCAAAGTCGCGCACACCCCAAGTGAATGGAGTTTTTCAACAGCATCGCTGCATTTTCGCAGCAATCTGCGAGCGTTCATTAAGGAGGGTCTTTCGTTGCAAAAGGTATTGCATTACGGGTTCGATTGGCGATACCTTATGCACCATTCATCGGCTACTCCCGAATCTTAGTGATGACCAGGGCACCAACGTCCAGGTGCCCTCGCTTGCTCCGACTGTGATCTCGCACTTGCAGGTCTTGGTTCCCGCCCTCGTCATATAGTCTGAAAAATATCCAAGGCAGCATCGAGTTGATTATCCTTTCCGGCAATGTACGCCTCGGGCGACCAGGGAACCACCACGTCAGGTGCGACGCCTCTACCCTCGAACCTTTGACCTTGCCACGTAAGGTAGGCGGCTTTCGGCATGATTACCATATAACCGTGTCCAACTTTGAATCCTGAACCTGGTATCAATCGGCCCGCCGTTTCAGTGCCAACGATCTTGGCCAGATTGTTCTCTTGTGCAAACGCTGAAATCATCTCGCCCGCACTGACCGTGTGCTCGTTGACAAGAATGATGATCCGGCCATGCCATTTCTGCGGTCCGAGGCCCTCAGAGACGAGCACGACGGATGGATCACGCCCGCCGTATTTCAGGGCAAGCGAGGCGACGGCGACAAGGTTCGGTTTGTCGGTTGGCAAGCGATCTAGCTTGGGCAGATCCTCCTTCTTGTAACCGGCCTCTGCTTTCCGGCGCGATACGGTGTACCCGATGGGGATTTTGCCCGGAGTCAAATAGCTCATCAGGCGAAGCACACCAAGTCCGCCGCCCAAGTGCCCACGCAAATCGAGGATCAGGCGGTCGCACACCGCCAGGGCCTTCACAGCCGAATCGATTTCGCGCGACACATCGAGGCCAAGGAGTCCTGGGAAAATGGTGACCTTGAGATAACCCACAGAACCGTCCAGGATGGAGGAAATAACCGCCTTCGGTTCTGAGTACGGCTGCTTCCGGGACCGTGGCGGAGGAATCTTCAGATCCAGTTGGAGTGCACCTGAATCTCTCATCACTGTAAGCTGTGGATTCGTGCCCATCGGAAACATCGGCTGTTCGGGAGGAATAACTTCCTTGCCATTGATTTCTTTTAAAACGTCAAGGGTTCTTAATCCTGCTACATGAGCGGGACCGCCTTCATGAACGTCCTGTACGACCCATTCCGGCCCGTCACTTGTCTCCACTCTGCGAAAATTCGCGCCGATTGCCAGGCGGGCTGGAACGCGCCGGACCGATTGATGAAAAAAGCCGGTGTGACTCGTTCGCAGACTTCTGACCAGATCGTGCATGGCAAGCTCGAACGCGTCCGGGTCCTCTATCGCAAGGATGCGGTCTCGTTCTGTGCGGGCCTGCTCCGGCCAGTTTGTCCCGTTGTAAGCCGGGTCGAAATAATGCTTGATGACCTTCTGAGCGGTCCTATCGAATATTTGAGCCCGCTGCTTGTAAGTGAGGTCCGCTGGTTTGCGGAAAGACTCTTCTCGTGCCATCTCCAATTACCGTGAATCCCGCCCAATAATATGGTTGAACATCCTTTCCGAACACCGCGAGCATATCCGATTGCGCTGTGCGCATCGCCTCAGCGACAGTCTGACCATCCGCAATATGGCGGTAAAAATGGGCCATCAGCGTAGCCGTGAACCGGTCATCGGTGTCCCAGAGGCTCGCAACAACGCTCTTTGCACCGGCGGCAAGGAATGTCCGCGCCAGGTTCATGATTCCTTCTTCGCCCTGAAGCCTGCCCACGCCCGTCTCGCAAGCTGAGAGCGTTACCAGATCCGCCGACAGCCGCGTGCGGCGAATCTCTCGGGCCTGCCAGAGGCCGTCTTCCGTTTCGTTTCCGGGCGCTAAAACCAGGGCGGCGTGATCGGGCTCCATAATACTTCCTACGCCGTGTGCCGCAATGTGAATAATTTTGAAATCCTGCAGCGGCTCGGCTTTCAGGGCCGCTTCCGAGGCTTGGTCACCGGTCAAGAGAACGCTCTTAGTTCCGAAGATTTGAGCGGCTGTGCCGACTTCTTCCGCAGCGAAGGGGAGGGGCGGTAGTCCTCGCACTTTGCCATTAAATATGGGGTCCAAATGTTCACTGGGCTGGACCACATGCTGCCGCTCGAGGAGTCCGGACTGTAGGCGATGCCGAGAAAGGGTCTCGTTGCCACTCTGGACGACGGCTCCGTTCGCAGAATGTAGAGGACCGTTGCAGATGGAGCCAACGCAATCGGCATTGAGCTAATCGCATATTGATTTGCGGAGTCCAGCAAAGAAGCAAATGGAACCAGATGGAGCGAACCATCGGGGATGATCGTGATCGAAGTAGGGTGATTGCTGAGCGCAGGAGCCAGGATACTGTCAAATAATTTTCTCGCGAGAGGTGCCCAATTCTCCTTCCGTTTGATAGCTGCCACATAAGCGCCTACGATTTTGTCGATTTCTCCGCGCGGCGGAAGAGTGCGAACGTTGATGGTTCCTCGCGTTATTTCCAAAGCATATGAACTGTTGTGTGCGCCGAGAACGTACTCGATCAAAGCCTCTCCGGGCTGCAATGACTGCTCGACTCGCGCGAGAGAGACGGGCTGATAAAGTCTTTTCATCTCTTGCCGATTACGGGCGTACTCGACAGGAATCAACTGGTTGTAGGCGTCGTCAAGCTTTGCGAGTAGACGCTTGGATTCCGCCGCTGACACGGGCTTCTCTCTCAACGTTCTCTGGATGCGGGCAATTTCCGCCTCTATCGGCGTAGACGGGTGTTTCGTATCCGATACATCAAGCGAATACCGTAGGGAATCCGCTAAGGCTCGGCCTCGGGCAGATTCCGCGACCGCGAAGGCTCTCGCCGGATCGTGGAGTCGCGTGACCGCCAATCTGAAGTGATCGACGTAAATGTCGCCCATAGTTGCGATCATCGAGCTTTTCACCCGCGAACTGGGTGCGTCCACCAGCATGGCTTCGATGTATTGGCTGGCACGGTCGTAAAGCGCGTCTGCCGAGCGGAGATGCCCAAGGCTTGCTTCGATCTCTGCCTTTTGTCCCAGATAGAGCGGGAAATCATATGGTTCCCGAACTTTCCTCTGTGCCGCAATTGCGGCATCAATCGTGCGCAAAGCCTTATCGGGCTGATTTTGGTTCCCGTACAACTCGGACAGATGCAGCAGAGCTTCGGCCCGCATTCTGGGAAGCCCCGATTGCTCTGCGATAGTTGCAGTTTCGGAGAAGTATTTCGCAGCGTCACCGAATGAATTGTCATCGCTGGCCAATAAGCCAGCTTGGTTGAGCAACTCTGTTTGTGCGCCCAAGATCTTGTTTTGTCTTGCGTAAGCGAGCGCCTGCCCAATCAAGCGCTTTGCCTCGGTGCGGCCCGCACTGTGGGGAAGATTGACGAGGGCGCGTATTCTGGCGATATAGAGTTGAACAGGTACTTCGGCATTCGGATTCTGTTTGACTGCTTCAACGGCACCATCAAGGACGTGCAACGCGCTGTCGGCCATGCCGTTTACCGCCATCCCGTTTGCCAGCCAAACCGAAAAATTCACCTGCCCATCTATGTCGTGCAGCGCAGCGGCTTCCGTAATCGCCTTGTGGAGCGCAACGGCGGCCCGCCCCAGGTCGCCGTCGATTCCCGCCACGATTCCTAACTCACCCTCGGCGCGGTTTTCCCATTTCTTGTCACCGCGAGACCTCGCGATTGCGAGTATCTGAGAGAAATCGTCCTCAGCCCCTGCCGTATCCACATTGAGGTCGATTGTGCCTTTGAGCGCGAGAGCCCGGATCTTCAAGACTGGATCGCTTTCAACAACCGGCCTCTTGAGATCAGCCTCAATTTCGTGGAGCACTGTCGCATAGGACCCACTCTCCACGTCGCGGTGCAGCCGCCCGAATTTGGCGTACAACTCGTCGCGGGTGTCGCCGCGTGCCCGAAAGTCTTGCTCTGCTTGGGCGTAGAGATCTCTCGCCTTATCCCAGTTTCCTGATTCCGCCAAATTGTCGGCTTCGGTGAGGAGTTCGCGGGGATCTGACGCGGAAGCCTGCTGAAAGAGGAAGCAGGTCAAAACAACAACGACTGGACCTCTGCACGCGCCCATGAACAACCTCGCGGTGCTTGAACCAATTTTACTCGTTTTTGTCGGCGGATGAGTTCTCCAGGCTCACTGTTCGGAAATCGAAGCGCCACTCCCTTTTCAGTAGGGGCTTTTGGGCGTGAAGACACGCAGGAAGCGGCTTGGCATGGACAAGACAACGGAAGCAGTGGGCCGCCAGATTACCGCGATGGGATGTGATGTTTTCGAAGTTGGCTTGTTTAAGCCGGATGCAGCCGATACCGAAGCCGCCATGTTGCCGCGTACATGGGACGCGGGGAGCCTGTTCCGTTCCGTCGGTTGGTTACGCCGGGAAAACCGGGATGGCCGGAATATTTATCTGCGGCCAAAAGGTGAACACAATTTGAGCCTGATCGACGATCTGACCCGGGACGCTGTAACGGCGATGAAGCGAGCGGGGTTCAACCCAGCACTGATTGTGGAAACATCTCCGGGTAATTACCAGGCTTGGCTAAAGCATCCGCAGCAACTCGGCGGGGAACTGGGTACGGCAGCCGCGCGCAAGCTGGCGGAAAAATTCGGAGGGGATCGCGGTGCTGCCGACTGGCGGCATTTTGGGCGCTTAGCCGGTTTCACGAATCGGAAGCAGAAATATCAAGATGCTGCTACCGGTCTGTATCCGTTCGTGCGGCTCATTGAAGCGAGCGGAAGCGTGTATCAAGAAGGTGGACGTTTCATTGCTGAATTAAAGCAGGCTTTGGAACAGCGGATCAGAGAACGCGAGCGGCTGAGCCAGCGGGCGGCGGCGAACGCATCCCGCAAAGCCTCAGATCTGAAGTCAATTGAGGTGTTTCGATCCGATTCACGTTACTGCGGGGACGGCAATCGGATCGATCTGGCCTATGCCATCTACGCGTTATCGCATGGCGCTTCCGAAACGGAAGTGGTCGCCGCGATTCGCTCTCGTGATCTTTCACACAAAGGAAACGAAAAGCGGCAGGCTGATTACTTGGACCGGACTATCAAGAAAGCGGTCGCCAGAATGGAAATGGCTGGACGCTGAAGCTGCGATGCCTCTAGAAGGCGTCGGCGCATCGTTTCGAGCGTCCGCATTAAGGGGTTAGAAGGTCGTCTACCCAGTTGACGCGATATTGGGTAGAATATCTTCTAACGACATGCCAAAAGATTCTTCTGAACGAATCGAGCTGTTGCAGGGCACACTGGACATGCTGATCCTTCGTACCCTGCTGTTCGGTCCCGCACACGGACACCAGATCGCGAAGCACATTCAACGCACTACTGAGGAGCTGCTGCAGATTGAGCACGGTTCACTCTACCCGGCGCTGCACCGGCTGGAGCGCAAGGGTTGGCTGGCGGCCAAATGGGAACCAGCCGCAAAGAACCAAAAGCGCGAATTCAAATATTATTGTAAGCGTCCGGTTGTAGCCGTCTGGCGCGTGAGGTCGCAGTAGAGCCATGCTTCAAGAGAGTGCCGATTGGGCCTCGGGAGGGATGGATGAGTGGATTCAGTCAGAAGGATGGCGAAATTAGGGCTTCGGATGAGACGACTGCGGCAGAGAAGCGGCGCAAGCGTTCGGCAAGCGAGAAGCAACGGATTGTGGAGGCCTCATTTAAGCCGGGAGCTTCGGTGAGGGCGGTGGCGGAGGCGCACGGTCTACATCCGACGCAGGTGTACAGATGGCGTCGGCAGTATGGCCGCAAGGTGCAGGGGAAGTCGGGAGCGGCGCTATTGCCGGTGCGCGTGACGGGGGAGAGCGATCAGCATAGCCGGTTGACAAGAAATACTTTCCAGGAACGAGAAGCGATCCCGTCGGTAACCGTTCATCTTGAATTCACGAAGGCTCGTGTGCACATTGAGAGTGCCGATCGCGCAACGGTGCTGGCTGTGCTGGAGCACCTGGCGCGATGATCTCGTTGCCGGCTGGCGCACGCATCTGGGTTGCGGCGGGCGTGACGGATCTGCGGCGTGGATTCACGGGTCTGAGCGCAGTCGCGCAAACGGTGCTGCAGCAGGACCCTTTCGGCGGGCACGTGTTCGTATTTCGCGGGCGGCGCGGCGATCTCATTAAGTTGTTGTGGTGGGATGGGGACGGGCTATGCCTATTTGCGAAGCGTTTGGAGCGCGGGCGCTTCATCTGGCCGCAAGCTGAAAGCGGAACAGTATCACTTACTCGTGCGCAGTTATCCATGTTACTCGAAGGCATTGACTGGAGACAGCCAGTGCGCACGTGGAAGCCAGAGATGGCGGTGTGATCAATAAAACAGAGATAATCGAAAATGTTCGAACTTGCCTGGACTAAGTAATAAAACCTTGGCATAGTTTGAACATGTCTGCCGCACAGCTTCCAGATCTGGACAGCATGGACGCGGCGGCAATGAAAGCGCTGATCCTGTCTCAGCATGAACAGCTTTCTTCGCATGCAGCCGAGATCGAGCGTTTACGATTGCTCATCGCCCGTTTGCAGCGGCTGCAGTTTGGCCGCAAGTCGGAAAAGGTCGAACGACAGATTGAGCAACTTCAACTCCAGCTCGACGATCTGGAAGAAAGTGCGGCTGAGAAAAGGGAGCGAGCAGAAAGCACACTGCCGCCGCCGGCAGCGGCGATCTTTGCGCGTGTGACGCAGAAGCCAGGGCGGCGGCCCTTACCGGATCATCTGCCACGGCAAACCGAAATCCATCAGCCGGAGCAGAAGAGCTGCCCAGCTTGCGGTGGCGAGTTAAGCAAACTGGGTGAGAATGTTTCCGAAGTGCTCGAGTACGTGCCGGCACGATTCAAGGTGATCCGGCATGTGCGCCCCAAGCTAAGCTGCGCGAAGTGCGATGTAATCGTGCAGGCGGCAGCTCCGAGCCGTCCCATTGACCGTGGCCTGGCCGGTCCCGGACTGCTGGCGCACGTTCTGGTGTCGAAATACGCCGACCATTTGCCGCTGTATCGTCAGGCCGAAATCTACGCGCGGGAAGGCGTGGAGTTAGAGCGCTCGACGCTTGCCGATTGGGTCGGTGCGACGAGCCAACTGCTCACACCGTTGCACGATGCGTTGCGGCAGTACGTAATGAGGGCGAGTAAACTGCACGCCGATGACACGCCGGTTCCAGTGTTGGCGCCAGGTACTGGCAAAACAAAACTCGGGCGCCTGTGGACGTATGTTCGAGATGATCGCCCGGCCGGTGATCTGGCAGCTGCCGCGGTTTGGTTTGTTTACTCGCCGGATCGCAAAGGAGAGCATCCACACCGGCATCTGGCCACCTTTCGCGGCACACTGCAAGCCGACGGTTATGCCGGGTTCAATCGCCTCTATGATGGCGGCCGCATGCAAGAGGCTGCATGTTGGGCCCACGTTCGTCGCAAGTTTTTTGACCTGCACCAGGCACACGCCTCTCCGATCGCGAGTGAAGCGATCCAACGTATTGGTCAGCTCTATACCATCGAAACCGAAATCCGCGGTCGCTCGCCTAGCGAACGTCAAGAGGTACGCAATGCGCGCGCACGGCCTCTGCTGACCTCGCTCCACGAGTGGTTTAAAACAACACTCGCCAAGATCTCGCGCAAATCAGAAACAGCTGCGGCGATTGGCTATGCACTCGCTCGCTGGCCTGCACTGATGCGTTATTGCGATGACGGCCATATCGAAATCGACAATAATGCGGCCGAACGCGCGTTGCGCGCCGTCGCGCTCGGCCGCAAGAATTACCTGTTTGCAGGGTCTGATGCGGGCGGTGAGCGTGCAGCGGCGATCTACAGTCTACTGGGCTCGGCGAAGCTCAATGGAATCGATCCGGAAGCTTATCTAACCTCGGTGCTGCGTTGTATTGCCGATCATCCGATCAACCGGATTGAGGAGTTGCTGCCCTGGAATCTTTTCCCCACAGCACCGGTTGTGGAGGCAGCGTAAACTCCAATGTCCTGGTTGCCGCTCCAATCAAAGATGTTCACCTCCGTTGCCTATGACGCGGAAAAGCGCATCCTGTACCTGCGGTTTCAGAGCGAAGACATCTATCGATACTTCGAGTTTTCCAACAACGATTATCAGCAGTTCCTGAGCGCCGAGTCCAAAGGCCGTTACTTCCTGAGCAATATCCGCAACTGCTTTCGCTACGAGCGCCTGGCTAAACTACGCGTCGCTTGACCACGTCAAGACGGTCTCGATCGGACGCTTACACAATGTCCTGGTTGCCGCTCCAATCAAAGATGTTCACCTCCGTTGCCTATGACGCGGAAAAGCGCATCCTGTACCTGCGGTTTCAGAGCGAAGACATCTATCGATACTTCGAGTTTTCCAACAACGATTATCAGCAGTTCCTGAGCGCCGAGTCCAAAGGCCGTTACTTCCTGAGCAATATCCGCAACTGCTTTCGCTACGAGCGCCTGGCTAAACTACGCGTCGCTTGACCACGTCAAGACGGTCTCGATCGGACGCTTACATATTATCGGTTGACGCCGGCAGGCAAGAAGCAGCTTGCGGCCGAAGAATCGAAATGGAAACAAATGGCAGGCGCGATCGCGCGGGTGATGTGGCCGGCCGAGGAAGGATGAAATGCGTTGGTGGTGGCGGCGAAAGGAACGCGAGCGGGATCTGGAGC
This sequence comes from uncultured Acidobacteriaceae bacterium, assembly GCA_963787585.1. Lineage (GTDB taxonomy): Bacteria > Acidobacteriota > Terriglobia > Bryobacterales > Bryobacteraceae > Bog-105. The sequence goes on along the minus strand of CAWBDR010000023.1, from coordinate 45,999 downwards.
GCGAGCTGCGTTCGGATCTGGAATTGGAGGCCACTGAGCAGCAAGAGAATGGCCTGTCAGCGGAGGAAGCCCGCTACGCCGCTCAGCGGGCCTTCGGCAACACGAGTGTAGTGAAGGAAGAGGTGCGCGAAATGTGGAGTTGGACTTCTGTCGAACTGTGCTTGCGAGACATCCGCTATGCGCTACGACAAATGCGCAAAACGCCGCTCTTTACGCTGATGCTGGTGCTTTCGCTTGCGCTGGGGATCGGGGCGAATTCTGCAATCTTCAGCTTGGTGGACGCGGCCCTGCTCAAAGCACTCCCCGTACCCGATCCCCAGTCGCTCCGATTGATCGAGTGGACGAACCACGGTTTCCCGGAAGCTCTCTGCAACATGCTGTCCGGAGATTCGAAAGGTGATGAGCGACGCCTGCAAGGTTCGTCGATTTCGGTGCGTGCCTACCGGGAACTGGCCGCCCAGCAACATGGATTCACATCGCTGATCGGGTTTTCGGATTCCTCCATGGCTGCCGTGGTGATCAACAAACAGGCAGCGGAGCAGTTCCGGCTGCAATACGTGAGTGCAAACTTCTTCGCTGGGCTTGCTGTGCCTTTGCAGGTCGGACGCTCATTTTCGGGGAGCGATGATCGTGTAGGCCAGCAGCCATTGATCATCCTGAGTGACCGCTTCTGGCAGAAACAGTTGGCCGGCCGGTCCGATGTGCTGGGGCGGGTACTGCGGATAAACAACGTACCCGTGGAGATTGTGGGCGTGGCTCGACCTGGTTTTTTTGGTATGCAGATTGGCGAATGGGTCGACCTTTACGCTCCACTCGCGGCAGAGGTGGTCCTGAGCCCGCGATCAAAACTGGACCAGAGCTTCAACCATACAGATCGTTACTGGTGGGTACGAATGATGGCGCGGCTCAGACCCGATGTTCCAGAGAGCCACGCCAGGCAAGAGCTCTCGGCTTTATTTCAAAGGCTGGTCGTTCCCCCCGGAGTTCATGTCGAGAGTGACAAAGTTCCAAAACTGATCGCACTCCACGGTCAGCGCGGTATCGATCCGATGAGACCCGACGAATCGCGCGCACTCTGGATCTTGTTCTTGCTCGTTGGCCTAATACTTCTGATCGTTTGTGCAAATGTGGCCAACCTTTTGCTTTCGCGGGCGGTCGTTCGTCAACGTGAATCGGCGGTGTGCCTCGCTTTAGGAGCGGCCCGCCTTCGGCTATTCCGGCAATACCTTACCGAAAGCTTGCTGCTGGCCGCAATTGGCGGCTGTGTGGGCCTTTTGCTCAGTTATTGGCTCGCCCATGCTCTGCACTCTTTTATCCGTGCAGACATGAATATTGGCGGCTTCGATCTTCACGCCGACGGGCAGGTGCTCGGTTTCACTTGCACGGTGTCGCTCGCTACGGCCGTGTTCTGTGGAATTGCTCCGGCGTGGACGCTGGCGCGGGCCAGCGTGCATGACGCGCTGAAAGCAAACAGTCGCACGGTGGCGTCAGGGCGCCTGCGCCTGCCGCGGCTGTTGGTAATTACACAGATCGCGCTGAGCTTCGCTGTGCTGATTGCCGCTGGACTGCTCAGCCGTTCTCTAGCAAATCTACGCAATGTGGACCTCGGTTTCAACAGGGCAAATCTCGTGTACGCATCCGTCAATCCCTGGAGCGCAGGCTATCAGCCGGAACAGGTGAGCGCCTATGTTGAACGGCTTCGCGCCGCTCTTACTTCTATCCCCGGCGTCTTGCGCGTGGCGACCGTCGGACAGCGTCCGCTCTCCGGAGATGTAAACATGTCGATCGTCAATGTTTCCGGCCGGGCATTTAGTTCCTCGGATGTAGTTTTGGTGAATCAGGTGAGTGACGGCTTTTTTGAAACACTCGGCGTTCCTCTAATTGCAGGCCGCACCTTCGTGCCCGGCGATATGGACAAGGATTCCGATGCTGTGGTCGTTGATGATCTGTTCGCGCGCCGTTTCTACGGCGGCAGGAATGCGGTTGGTGAGCAGTTTGGACTCGGTCCGAGGTCCACAAATCGCTCTCGGATCATCGGCGTCGTGAAGAACAGCCGATACTATTTGCTGCGGGAAGCCAGCCGCCCCACCATATTCCACCCCTCCGCCACCGCCAGCCATCCCGGATGGCGCGTGAACTTTATAATGCGCGCAGCAATTAATACGGGACAACTCTCGCATGCCTTCCGGCAGGTTTCTACAACGATCGACCCCGCGGTTTCCGTGATCGCAATCGAGACGCAGACTGAATTGATCGACGGGCGTCTGCGATCCGAGCGTCTGCTCAGCATATTCTCAGGCGCATTCGGCCTTCTGGCGCTGATTCTATCCGCGATCGGCCTGCTCGGTCTGCTTGCCTATATGGTTGCGAGGCGCAGAAACGAGATCGGCCTGCGCATGGCTCTCGGCGCGTCCCGCCAGCAAGTCGCCGGGATGGTGGTGAGAGATGCCTTCGTGCTGTTAACTATAGGGCTGGCAGCAGGCATTCCGGGCGCTATCTTCATTGGGCGAGCGTTAAACCACACGCTGTTTAACCTGCGTCCCCTCGACCCAGTCACGGGCCTGCTGGCGCTGGCAACGATGATGGCGGTAGCAGCGCTGTCCAGCTGGATTCCGGCTTGGCGTGCAGCACGCATTGATCCCATGATAACTTTGCGCGACGAATAGGACGACTCATGTTTTGGCGACAGCGAAAGGCACGCGAGCTTCGTTCAGATCTGGAGTTGGAGGCCGCTGAGCAGCGGGAGAACGGCCTCTCGCCAGAGGAAGCTCATCATGCGGCGCAGCGGGCTCTTGGAAACACGACGCTATTGAAGGAGGAGGTTCGCGAAATGTGGAGATGGGCTGCAGTGGACCACTTCGGCCAGGACCTGAAGTACGCGGCACGAAGCTTGCGAAGAGATCGTGGATTCACTGGGGTTGCCATCCTCACGCTGATGCTCGGCATCGGTGCAACGACTGCAATCTTCAGTGTCATCAACGGCGTGCTGTTGCGCTCTTTACCTTATCGAGAACCCGACCGGTTGTTTTCTGTCCAGGAGAAGGGTCCTGGCTTTGGCAATCCCACTTCATATCCAGATTTTGACGATTGGCGTGCGGAGAACCATGTGTTCAGCGATGTCGCGAGCTATCACAGCAACGACTTCACGCTGACGGAAGGTAATGGTGCGTTACACGTGCTGGGCGTCGTCGCTTCCGCGAATCTGTTATCGGTTCTCCAGGTCAGTCCGATTCTCGGCCGTGGTTTCGAGCCGGAAGACGGTCAGCCGGGGAGGCGCGTGGTTCTGATAAGTGATCGACTGTGGCACGAGCAGTTTCACGCTGAACCCTCTATCGTGGGGCGTTCTCTTGAGATCGGCCAAGACGAATTCACGGTTGTCGGGATCATGCCGTCCGGCTTTCGATTTCCGCCGACTTTCGATGGGGATCTTTGGGTCACTTCCGCCATCGACAAAGGACCACCAAAGGTGCAGCGCGGCTACAGCTGGCTGAGCGTGATCGCGCGTCTGAAGCCGGGTATAACTCCCACCGAAGCACAAGCCGATATGGATGTGATTGCGCGGCGCTTGGCCAAACAATACCCGGAGACAAATGCACGACGGACCTCTATTCGGGTCGTGGCAGAACAGGAGCGCATTGTAGGTAGTTCCCGGCACCCATTGATGCTCTTGCTTGGAGTCGCCGCGGGCGTATTGCTGATTGCGTGCGTCAACCTGGCGAACATGTCTCTCGCGCGAAATCTCGCGCGGCAAAGGGAAATAGCTATTCGGGCCGCGCTCGGTGCGAAGCGGCGAAGTGTTGTCGCCCAGCTTCTAACGGAAAGCGTCCTGGTGTCCTTTATCGGAGGATGTTTTGGGGTTGCGCTGGCGTTCTGGAGCACGCGCACGCTCCTCGCCATGATTCCACGAGCGATTCCACGGGCCGAAGAAGTCGGCATGGACCTTCATGTACTAGCGTTTGCCGCGATAATATCGTTGGTGACCGGCATTTTATTCGGATTGATTCCAGCCTGGCAGATTTCCGCTCCGAAGCTGGAAACGGCCCTGAGAGAAGGCAGGCAAACCGCCTCAGTAGGAATTCGTGGCCGCCGCTTTCGAGATGTCCTCCTCGCTACGGAAACAGCATTGGCAGTCGTTTTGCTTGCCGCTGCTGGGCTCCTCATTACAAGTTATCTGCGACTCCTTCGAGTAGACCCTGGCTTTGAACCGCGTAACGTACTGACATTCGATTTGAGTTTGCCAGTGCCGCCCTATACCGCCGATCGGCAATTGCGGTTCTATGAAGAATTACTCTCTAAACTCAACCAGCTTCCACAAGTGAAATCAGCCGTTGCCGGGTGGCCGGTGCCGTTCACCATCAGCCCCTCTTCTGGCTTCGAAATCGAAGGGCGTTCCTTTCCGCCAGGCTACACACCCACCGCTCGTGTCCATCTGGTCAGTCCCGGTTATTTCCGGACGCTAGGGATGCAACTCAAAGTAGGCAGAGATTTCACAGACCGCGACAACCTCAATTCATTACCCGTGGCGATTGTGGATGAAGCGTTTGTGCAGCAGTTCTTTCCAAAAACTGCCGTCATTGGCAAGCAGATTAAGCCAAGCATGTCGATGAGCGACACACCGCCCTGGAGAGACATTGTGGGGATCGTCAACAGCACCAAAGCAATCGGTCTGGCCGAAGCGTTTCAGCCGCAATACTACATTCCGTATGCTCAACTTCCAGGCCCTCAACCAGAAGCGATTGTGAAGATCGAAGGCGCACCACTCGCGATTATCCCCGCGATCCGGCACGCTGTGAGATCTATCGATAAAGAGGTTCCAGTTTACGACGTGAAGAGCATGAACGAGATCATATCTGCCGTGACGTCCCGCGAGCGTCTCAACACCATTCTTTTCGGGCTATTTGGCGCTCTGGCCGTTCTGCTCGCAGCAATTGGTATTTACGGCGTGGCCAATTATTCGGTGAATCGTGCTACGCACGAGCTAGGCATCAGAATGGCGTTGGGAGCACAAGCTCGTGACGTGTTGATGGTAACGATTGCCGCTACTTTGCGCTATGTCGCTGTCGGACTTATTTTCGGGCTGGTAATGATTTTTAGTCTCACGCGGCTGATCGGCAGCCTTTTGTACGGCGTTCAGCCCACAGATCCCGTACTCATCACCGCAGCTTGCATGGTGTTTATCGCTGTAGCTGCGATCGCCACCTATATTCCGGCGCGGCGAGCGACGAAAGTCGATCCGATCGTGGCCTTAAGATACGAATAAAGCCCGTCATTGCCTTTGATCGGAAGTAGCGGGTTGGGCCGGTTTCTTTCGAACCGGTTCAGCGTGCATATGGATTGAGGGATTGACCGACTGACGATACGCTGACGGCAATCCAAGCTTGATGGGCTTCGGGCGGTACGGAGCCGCTATTGAGTGTGTTGGCCGAGGGGAATCAAATGCTTCGTGAACGAAGCAGAAAAAGAAGAACGCCATCCCGAGAACAAAGAACAAGAGAGCCCAACGGGTGTACTTCGGACCGAAAATCGCGTAATACAACAACAGCCAGAACCGCATTACGCCGTACCTCTAAAATCCGGCCCGGCTCCAGCCGAGCGCGGTCATCCTGCCTACCCAAACACCACAACAAAATAATATAAACCCAAAAACGATGCCAATGGCGGCCCAGCGCAGCAATGCCGGGCGCCGGTGCGCTTCACGGACTTGGTGTAGCAACTCGCGGCATCTCAAACCGGCGGCGTGAGTGTCTTCGCGCAACTGCGCTCGGATCTCAGACGCGGATTCCCGTACCTGGTTCGCGAGGACCTGGCCCGCCCGTGTTTCCAATTTCTGCGCAGAGGCCTCGAAATCCGCAACGCGCTCCCGTAGTTGCTCGCAAATATCTTGGATGCTCTCTTCCAGAACCAGTTGATTCAAACTGATGATGGCGAGCGCCGGATCGGTCTCGTCCATTCGAATACCGTAGCGGACCGCCATTTCGCCGACGAGGTGTTTTCTATCAAAGAGTGCCATCTACAGCGCCTCCTCAGGCGAATGGAAGGCGCTCAAGCTGCTCGAACAAGTCCCGCCGAACAATATGAATCCTGGATCTCTCGGCAAGCATGAAATCCGGGCAGTCAATGGCTTCACCCAACGTTAACTTTTTCTCTCGCATGAGGCGGATTGTTTGACCATACGTATCGGGACTCCTCTGGACTATTCCCACGGAAGCCAAGACTTTGCTTTGATGGTCAATGTAAACCTGCATCTGCTCAAACCGTTTCTCGTCGCGGGTCACCGGGCCGAAGTATTCGTTGATCCAAAGCACCAGGTTCCTGTCGGTCGTGCTTTCGGCCAGTGTCTTGAAACCGAAAAGAGTATCGTTCAGCATTTCTCCGCCGCTAATGGGGACGTGAACGTAGATTCGCCTCCCGGCATCACGGAGAATTCGCATCATCTCGGTTTCCATTACGTACGCCCAGAAAGGCATGAAGGCTGTTGCACCGCTGTCCACTACGAAAACAGCGTCTTCAGTTGCGAAGCGCTGCAACAGCGCGTCATAACGGGTTCGCTGCACCAATCCATCCTGATTCACCAGATCCAGTTTTTCCGCCCGAAGCGCCTTGTACTGTCCCAACGAACGATTTACCGGATCGCCGTCAATGCACTGAACGGGTTTGCCACGAGCGATCAGGAATTCAGCGAGCCAACTGGCGACCACGCTTTTGCCGACCCCGCCTTTCCCCTGCAGGATGAGGTGAACCGTGGTTTCACAACCGTTCGGATCACTACCGTTCGTATCCTCCGCTCGCATTTGTATTCCTCTCTCCTTTCGTTCAGATCAGATTGTGATCGCTCGGATCGCCGTCTCCATGAATTTTGCGTATGTCAAATCGCGGTTTGTTTAGAGCCTCGCGCGCCACCGCCATTGGATCATCCGTGCTGCGGAGATTCGGCTGCGCGGAAGAAACAGCGGCATTGGACGCCACGCGGCCGGACATCTCTTTCTTCCGGCACCGCCCGACGTACGAAGTAAGAACGTGGGGAGTAATTTGGATGCCAGCTTCTTCCTGTAAATACAGGCAGATTGTTGCAATGCGTTGGCCGGCCGCCATTGCGGCTTTGATTTCCGGCCACAGAGCCCAGATCTGGCCGGCTTTTGTCTCCGGCTTTCCCCTTTTTTTTTCCGCGAGGCGGCGTCGAGCCTCCGTGATCCAGTCTCGCTGTTGATGGTTGCTTTCATGTGGCTTCACGCCGCCCTCTATGGAAAGGGAGTGGGAGAAGGCATTTCCGAACACTTTACGGCGAAAAATTGCAAAACACAGCAATCGACGGCATTTGAGGGCAGCCTGCGGCAGCTCACGGCTGTTTGCAGCAAATGACAGCAATGCCGCCCGCTATGGCGGGCGAAAGTTGGGGCAAAACACCGGTAGAGGAACATAAAGGGTGCCGGGCAGGTGTGGTTGTTTTTGAGCCATTGTGCTTCGTATTGACACACTTGCCCTGCCGGGCACATCAGCAGCAGTGCCGGGCATTTACCCGGCATCACTTTTTTGCGTAATTGCTGTTCGGAAATCCGTCCTCTACTCCGTGTTTAATGAAAGGCGCAAACAATGGCAGTGAGAAGACGGGTGAAGGTTACCGTTGGCCTGACTGAAGACGAACACAAGATTGTCAAACGGGCCGCAGAGGAGCGCGCCTACTTGAGTCCAACCGCTTTTATCCGGGCGGCCATTCGGAACGAGCTCAGTGGAAGACAAGGCGAATTGACGGAGGCCGAACAGCGCATCGCGGCAACCCTCGAAAGGGTATCGCGAGATATCTTCCGGGTGCACCGTGGCCAGCAAGCTCTATTCGCTGTTGTGGACACGCTTGTCAAGACCTTCCTCACTTGTGTTCCAGAACCGCCGCGAGATGCAGTTAATCAATCCGTCGCTCGGGCGAAAGGACGTTACGACCGCTTCGTCAAATCCGCCGGTCAAGCAATGGTCGGTGACTCCCATGCAGCTATGCAGGATCTGGTGAACCGTGCCGACGGATGACGGCGAAAGGGAGTTCCGGCTCAGGCCGCGAAAACCGCCAGTTCCCAGAGCTCGCCGGAAGAACGCGACGTGGGCGCTACTTTTCAATGGGCTCATGCGGCAGGCCAGGATGACCCGGCAGGCTAAGCGGCGCAGCAGGACCGATAAGGCCGGTCGGGGCGTTCGGCCCTACAGTCAGCGTTGCGCAGTACGGGTCATGTATTCCCGGAATGCAGTCAAAGGCCAATGGCGGGCTCACGGCCGCTACGTGGCGCGCGAGAGCGCTACATATGAAATTGATTCAAAGGCGGCTGGCTTCGATGAGCGGGGCGAATCGATTGACATCGCGGCGACGCTAGACAACTGGCAGAAAGCCGGGGATGAGCGCATGTGGAAACTCATCGTTTCTCCAGAATTTGCTGACCGGCTGGATCTGAAACGCCTAACCTGCGGCTTGATGACCCGCATCTCAGCCGATCTCGGTGACGTTCCTCTGGAATGGGTTGCGGTTGCACATTACAACACGCAACATCCCCACGTCCATATTGCGCTCCGTGGTGTCGGCGCTCAGGGGCAACCGTTTCATCTGAATCGAGAGTACGTGAAGAGCGGTATCCGAAGCATCGCCGAGAACCTCTGTACTCAGCAGCTCGGGTATCGAACCCAATTGGACGCAGCGGAAGCCGAACGCCGCGAGGTATCGCAACAGCGGTACACATCGCTGGATCGGATCATAAACCGCACTGCGAGACTCAGCACCGGAAATGAGAGTCAGTTTTTCACTTTCGTTCAAAACCCAGCCAGAGACCCACAATCGGACTGGTTACGTCTCCGCGAGCAACATACAACTGAGCGCCTCATCGAAGTGCAGAAGATGGGCCTGGCTGAATGCATTGGCCCAAACATATGGCGCGTTAGGCACGATTTTGAAAGCGTGTTGCGCGCTATGCAGCGAATGACCGACCGCCAAAAGACGCTGGCGGCACACGGCGTTCTGATGTCAGATGAGCGATTGCCGATCACGGTGCTCGATTACCGGAAACTCACATCGGTTGAGGGGCGGATTCTGGTGCACGGCGAAGAAGAAGTGGGGCGCGAAGCCGGCCGGAGCTATCTCATGCTCGAAGGGACCGATGCGCGGGTGCATCACATTTACTACACGCCCGAAATGGAGGAAGCCCGGAGCCGCGGCGGCCTGAAGACGAACTCTTTCATTCGATTGCGGAAACTGTTCGTTCAGAAGCATCCGATGCTCGAAATCGAAGAATTAGGCGATGCGGAAGAAATGTTGGACCGCCCGCGCCATTTGAGAGAAACCGCGAAGAGCCTAATCAAGCGTGGCATCATTCCTGAGGAGGACGGGTGGGGCGGTTGGCTCGGACGCTATCAAGCTGCGCTTCGAAAAGCCGCGCTGGAAGAAGTGGCTCGCGAGGACGGGAAACAGAACCAAGCTCCGGTTCGGCGGCGCGAGCGCTAATGCATCCGGATCTGGAATGCGTGGCCTCTGTTCCTCAGCCGCCTCTACGATACGCCACATTCCGTGTACAACGAATCCGAATCCTTAACCACATGCCATTACAGGCGATCTATTCCGTTCCCCCAATCCTGGTCAGTTTCAGGGGGAACGAGCGCTACCCGGACAGAATCTTGCCACTAATGGCCAGCTCATTTGCAAGTGGGTATCCAAATAACATAGACTATCTATGTCGTGCCTTTCTTGAACAACCGGGATGAGATTCCACCGGGGACGCTCGATCTGCTCATCCTCAATACGCTGTCGCGGAGCGGGTCGGCTCTGCATGGTTTCGAGATCGCCAATTCTATTCAACAGACTTCCGACGACGTTCTGCAGGTCGAGGAAGGTTCTCTCTATCCCGCTCTTCAACGAATGCTGGTGAAAGGGTGGCTCACAGGAGATTGGGGAAGAACTGCGGAAAATCGTCGAGCCCGCTATTATCGCCTGACCCGCGCTGGCAGCAAAGAACTGGGCCATCAACTGGAGCGCTATGAGCGCATCAGGCAGGCAATCGCACGCATCGTTCGGCCAGTTCTTGAGGGCGGCACATGAGGGCAAGCGAACTCTGGAGGCGAATGCTCTTCCTTTTTCGCCGCGGCCGCATGACGGACGAGCTGGAAGAAGAAATGCGGCTTCATATAGAACTTCGCGCGAAGAAGCTCTCCGAGCAAGGGCTGGATGCGGAGCAGGCCGTTCACGCCGCAAAGAGCGCATTTGGAAACAGAACCAGATTGCAGGAGGTGAGTCGAGAAATGTGGGGATGGACTTCGCTTGAACAATTGATTCGAGACGTACGGTATGGCTTAAGGCAGTTTCGCAGGAACCCGAGTTTTACGACCGTTGTTATTGTCACGCTCGCGCTTGGGATCGGCGGGAACACAGCTATCTTCACCCTTTTGCACGCGGTCCTTTTTCGATCTCTTCCGTATCGCGATCCGAATCGAATTGTGACCGTGTGGGAGAGGAACCTCGATCGCCAACAGAACGACAAACTTACTGGGGGTGACTACAGCGAATGGAAAGCACGTAATCATGTGTTCAGCGATTTGGCTTACTGCTGGGACGCTCAATACACTTTGACGGGAATCGGAGCGCCAAAATCACTCGTCGGTTATCAGTTCTCGACGAATTTCTTCTCGTTATTGGGAGCCCAGCCACTTCTCGGTCGTACCTTCTTGCCCGAGGATGGGCAACCCGGCAGAGATCACGTGGTTGTCCTGAGCTATCACTTGTGGCAAAGCGCGTTTGGCGCTTCCGCAGACGTTGTTGGCCGGCCTATCCGACTCGATGGAACCATTTACACGGTGATTGGCGTGATGCCGCGGGCGTTTGCTCATCCTAGCCCGAACGTCGATGTTTGGACTCCACTTTCCATGTCGGCCGATCTTGCTCAGGATCGGAAACTTCACGTTTTCCAGGTCATTGGCCGATTGAATCCGGGAGTAAGCCTCTCGCGTGCTCAGAAGGAGATGGAACTCCTAGCAGCGCAAAGCGCACATGAATACCCGGAAACAAATGCCCACTATGGCGTCCAAATGGTAACCGTTCGCCGAAGGCCGTATTGCAGCGTGTTGATAACTCTGCTAATCATGTTGGGATTCGATCTGTATGCGGCACCGGTTAGAAGTGCAAATGCTGTAACCCGATCGCCTGATCTTTGAATACGCAGGTACGCCACAATACCGCTACAACGGACCGAAGAAGACCAGCAGTCCTCCAACGATGCCTACTGCGGCAAAAATCCCATAGAAGATACGTCCCTGCCATTTCGTCAAAGGGCGTTTAGAACCGCGCAGCGTAACGCAAGGATGCGTGATTCCCTCGTACAGGCCAAAGACCCCTATAGCGATCATAATCAGCGATCCAAGCCAGCGCGGCATCTATCGATTTTTCAATCTAGCGCACGTCCGAGTAACTGTATGGTTCGGTCGCCTTGATTAAGCGACTCGAAGCTTGGCCATGCGTTCGTAGGGAAAGCAGTTCCGAACATTGCTGAGGAAGTGCCGGCCTTTGGATTCGGCGCGCAGGAAATGCTGGTAGTCGTCGTGGGAAAACTGGAAATACCGGTAGACATCGCCGCTGCGGAATCGCAGGTACAGGATGCGCTTGTCGGCATCGTATGCCACCGAGAGAAACATCTGCGATTCGAGCGGTAACCAAGTCATTGGATATTCACGCCGCATCCACGGCAACCCGGCCTGCGGGAAAAAGATTCCAGGGCAGCAACTCCGCAATGCGGTTGATCGGATGATCGGCAATACGACGCAGCACCGAAGTCAGATAAGCTTCCGGATCAATGCCATTCAGCTTTGCCGAGCCCATCAGACTGTAAATCGCCGCCGCCCTCTCCCCGCCACCATCGGAGCCTGCAAACAAATAATTTTTCCGGCCCAGGGCGACCGCACGCAGCGCGCGTTCGGCCGCATTGTTATCGATTTCAATACGGCCGTCATCGCAATAGCGTACCAGCGCCGGCCAGCGTGCGAGCGCATAGCCAATGGCCGCCGCAACTTCGGACTTGCGCGAGATCCTCGTGAGCGTGGTTTTAAACCATTCGTGCAGCGCGATTAATAAAGGACGTGCACGCTCGTCGCGTACCTGCTGCCGTTCATCCGGCGGGCGACCACGGATTTCGCTCTCAATCCGATACAGCTGCCCGATGCGCTCCACTGCTTCGGTCGCGATAGGAGAAGCATGCGCCTGGTGCAAATCAAAGAACTTGCGACGGACATGAGCCCAGCACGCCGCTTCTCGAATGCGTCCGTCATCATATAAGTGGTTGAAGCCCGCATAGCCGTCGGCTTGTAACGTGCCGCAAAACGTTTTCAGATGCCGGTGTGGATGCTCGCCTTTTCGATCTGGCGAGTACGCAAACCAGACCGCTGGAGCAGCCAGGTCGCCGGCCGGGCGATCATCCCGAACATAAGCCCACAAACGGCCGAGTTTCGTTTTGCCCGTGCCTGGCGCCAGCACCGGTACCGGCGTATCGTCGGCATGCAGTTTGCCCGGACTCATGACGTATTGCCGCAAGCCATCATTCAGGGGCACCAGCAACTCACTCGTTGCTCCTACCCAATCCGCCAGTGTCGACCGCTCCAGCTCCACACCCTCTCGGGCGTAGATCTCCGCCTGACGATACAGCGGCTGGTGATCCGCATATTTCGATACCAAAACATGTGCCAGCAGTCCAGGACCGGCGAGGCCGCGTGCAATCGGACGGCTCGGGGCTTCTGCCTGCACGATCACATCGCATTTGGTGCAACTCAGTTTGGGGCGCACATGCCGGATCACTTTGAAACGCGCCGGCACATACTCCAGCATCTCGGATACATCTTCGCCGAGCTTACGCAGCTCCCCGCCACATCCAGGACAGCTTTCCTGTTCAGGCTGGTGGGTCTCGGTCTGTCGCGGCAAATGATCTGGCAAAGGCCGGCGCGCCGGTTTCTCGGTCACGCTCGCAAAGATTGCGGCTGCTGGCGGCGGAAGCGTGTTCTCTGCTCGTTGGTTCTTCTCTGCAGCATTCTCCTCCAGATCATCGAGCTGCAGTTCGAGTTGTTCAATCTCGCGCTGGATTTTTTCCGACTTGCGTCCAAACTGTAGCCGTCGCAGCCGGGCGATGATCAACCGGAGACGCTCAAGTTCAGCATCACGCGACGAGATCTGCGCGTGCTGCTTGATAACCATGGCCTTCAATGCGGCCGCGTCGAGCGCGTCCAGATCAGGCAGCGGTACAGCAGGCATCTTCAAAAACTATGCCATGGGTTTATTACTTAGTCGAGAGCAATCCGAACATTTTTAAGTATTTTTGTTCTCGGTTATCAAACTGCCATCTCCGGCTTCCACGTGCGCGCCGGCCGGCGCCAGTCAATCCCTTCGAGTAACATCGATAACTGCGCCCGAGTAAGTGACACGCTTCCACTCTCGGCCTGCGGCCAAACGAAACGCCCGCGTTCCAATCGCTTCGCAAAAAGGCAGAGCCCGTCGCCATCCCACCACAACAACTTCACCAGATCGCCTCTCCGCCCACGAAACACAAACACATGCCCGCCGTAGGGATCCTGCTCGAGCACGATCTGCACGGCTGCGCTCAAACCCGTGAACCCGCGCCGCAGATCAGTGATCCCCGCCGCAATCCAGATCCGCGCTCCGGCTGGTGGTGCAATCATCCCGCCAGGCACTCCAATAACCTGCAGATTACGGCTGCATCGATGCAGCCGCCCACCGTCACCCTCACACCCCGCGCCTCCATGATCACGCTGCACTCCTGTTTCGCTTCCCATGCACCAGCCGCGGCTCCCTCCGCCACTTGCACCGGAAGCAAAACCGAAGCCTTACCCGGTTGCATTCTCTGCCGGTGCTGTTTGCGCCACTTGTGGATCTGACTTGGGTTCACACCATTCACACGCGCTACCGTATCGACCGTTGTACCGGCTTTCAACGAAGCCTGCACAATCCTCTGCCGTTCCGCCATCGTCCACTTGCGGCGCTGCGCTTTTACTGCTTCCGGCTTGTTGCTCTGAGCTGATCCGTCCATTCCCGAAGCATCACCCAACTCCCCTGTCCTTTGCTAGACGGTGCTCGCCGTACGCTTACTCCAAATGGAGCTCATCCGTGATAGCTATGTAGGCAATATCCGATCAGCACTTTGGATTCTTCAAACCGCTGTACTCTTCATGTTACTGGTGGCTTGTGCCAATGTCGCGAACATGCTGCTGGCCCGAGCGAGCGCTGGTGAGCGAGAGGTCGCCATCCGGCTTGCGTTGGGCGCAAGCAAGATGCGGCTGTTCAGGCAATTCTTGACGCAAGGCATTCTTTTATCTTTCGGCGGTTCGGCTCTAGGCATCCTTCTCGCATTGTGGGGAGTTCGGGTGCTCCCTCGACTTTTTGAAACGCAACTTGCGAACGTTCCCTTGCCAAGCCAGGTAGGCGAGTGGATGAACTGGGAAGTACTGATCTTTACCCTCGCAATAGCCGTTGCGACTGCCTTAATCTTTGGCGCAATCCCCGCATTCCGCACGCCGACTCCATCGCAATCGACTCTCAGGGCAAGTGGCCGAAGCGCAACACAGGGATCGTTTGCCGTCCGCCTTCGAAGCGCACTGATTGTCGGTCAGGTCGCATTGTCGCTTGTTCTCTTGATAGGATCTGGGCTGCTCATTCGGAGCTTCTTGCGTCTACAAGACCGATCCTTTGGTTTCCAAACCGGTCATGTGCTGAGTTTTGTGCTCGTTCTCCCCCAGAATCGTTATTCCGGCATATCGCAGAGCGCTCCCTTTCTTGAGCAACTGCTCGGTCAGATTCGAGGAATACCGGGTGTGTTATCTGCAGGCGCGATCAACACCCTGCCACTCACCGGGATGGATGCTCGGCGGCCATTCACAGTACCGGGCAGGGCTGATTCAATGACGGAACAGAACGTTGTTCAATTCCGCGTAATTACTCCTGGCTACTTTCGAACCATGCGCATCCCTCTACGAAGAGGGAGAGTGTTCGACGATAGGGATCGAAAGGGTTCTCGCAACGTGGCGATCATTAGTGAAAATCTTGCGCACCGTTTCTGGCCCAATACAGACCCGATCGGAAAGATCATCAACGTTGCGGATCTTGGGACCATTGAACCACGCGAGATAGTTGGCGTGGTTGGCGATGTACGCCATTCTGGCTTGGCTTCGGAACCGCCAATCGAAGTTTACCGGCCTGCTTACCAAGTGTACTGGCCATTTTTTGGAGTCGTCGCCAGGACCTCCTTCGATCCGACACAAGCGGCAAAAGCAATTCGTCAGGCCGTTTTCTCAGTGGACAAGGATTTACCAGTTGGTGATTTACACACGATGGAGGATTTGGCTGCCGATTCGGTTGCTCTACGCCGAGCGAGCATGTTGCTGTTGGGTGTGTTCGCCGCACTTGCGGTACTTCTCGCGTCACTTGGAATCTACAGCATCATCTCGTATTCAGTGACGCAACGAACTCACGAGATCGGTGTCCGAATGGCGCTCGGAGCTCGTGCATCGGATGTAATCGGGACCACTCTAACACAAAGTGCAATATTGACGGCGATCGGAATAGGATTGGGCTTGGCCGTTGCTTTGGGGTTAACTCGCTATTTAGCTAGCCTGCTTTTCGGCGTCACTGCAACGGACGCCCCTACACTTGGATTGGCAATTACCGCGATGATGATGGTCGCTTTCATTGCCGGGTACCTACCTGCACGCCGTGCCGCACGCATTGATCCGATGGTAGCGTTGAGGTACGAATAGCTCATGGCGCTTTGGAAGCGCCACAAACGGCGCATGAAAATTGCCATTCGGCTTCGGTTCTTCACCGTTCAATGGCTATTTTCAAAGGAACAGTTCACGGCGCTTTTGACTGCCACAAAATGCGAAGCGCCTTGCATTATTCTGTCGAACCGGCCCGAGAAACGATGCTTACCGGACAGTAAGTCGGCATAGGCACTCCCCGGCCCGCTATTCTTTCAACCCATCTGTTCGGAAATTCCGTTCGCCGCTCCCTTGTTACTGAGGGTGCGCATGTGTACCGAGTCGCCCTCCAGGAGCCAACATGCACAATTCACAAGAGTTCTCAGATAGAGCCCCGAGCTTGTTCGACGATAGCGGCGGCGAACCTCTGGCCGGATCGGGTTTTGAAACGGAAAGCCCGGAGTCGGACTTCGAGCCAACCGAGCTAATGCGAGTGGAGCGTCAGGCTCCCGCGCAGGAGTAGACGCCGATGGCGACCACCATTATCGAGCCAACGGCAGAAGAGCAATCCGCAGCCAGGCCCGCGCCGCGCGATTTTCGCCAGGAAGTGACAGACAGCATCGTACGGATGCTCGAAAACGGTGTCGCTCCGTGGCAGAAACCTTGGGAGCCGGGAGCCAACCCGCTCAATACACCTATGAATCCTACAACGGGCAGAGCCTATCGAGGTGGGAACGCGATCCACTTGATGGCGACCGCCATGCGAAAGGATTATGAAGACCCGCACTGGATGACGTACAAGCAAGCCTCTCAAGAGGGCTGGCAGGTCCGACGGGGCGAGAAAGGAACTCAGATCGAGTTCTGGGATGTGAAGCCAAGTTCCGAAGAAAACCAACCGACGCGCCCAGATCGTCGCGAAGGTCAGCGCCAGGTTGGCGCCGACACGGCCGACCAGGATAGATCCCGTCTGATCCATCGCGTCTATACCGTTTTCAACGCGAAACAAATCGATGGAATTCCGCCGTACGCTCCGAAGCAGCGCAATCCATTTGAAGTCGTACATGCCGGTGAACAAATTCTGGCGAATTCGGGCGCTCTAATCGCGCATGATCAAAACGACCGCGCCTTTTACAACCGCGCGCAAGACACTATTCATCTTCCACCGAAGGATGCCTTCAAGGAACCGCCGGGATACTACGGAACAGCCCTTCATGAGCTGGCGCACTGGACTGGACATCCATCGCGGCTGAACCGGCCAACACTGAATGAGTCATATCGTTTCGGCGATGTCAACTACGCCAAAGAAGAGTTGCGTGCGGAGCTGGCCAGCGTCTTCCTGGCCGCAGAACGCGGTATTCCCCATGACCCCGAGCAGCACGCCGCCTATGTCGGTTCATGGATTAAAGCACTCAGACAAGACAAGAACGAGATATTCCGTGCTGCGAATGATGCGTCCCGCGCAAGCGATTTTCTGCTGGCGCTAGAGCGCGATCGTTCGATAGTGGATGAGGCCCTTACGGTTGGACCGGTCCTGGATTCGGCAACCAGCGTCGGCGCGCGCGAGGCTGCCTACGAGCAGGAGACCACTCTTCTGCAACGTGACCGGGAAGACTTGGATGAAGCATTCCCTGATGAGCAATCAACCCCTGCGGATCGCCTCCTGCTACATGAAAGCTCGTCTCGGGCGAAGGCTGTGCCAGCGGTACGCGAATCGGTTGAAATAACCGCCCGCTATGAGCCTGGCAGCGCAACCGTTAAAGTCCAGACGAAGCAGAACGGGACAGAGCGGCGAAGCACGGTCGATGCACTTACTAACGCGCCGAACGCGAGCAACGAGCCAGGCGGCGCGGACTTACTTGCCGAGTCTCTGAAGAAGACGCGTTCCATAACGGCGCGGACTCTCGGTGACTCGGCCCACATGCTGGCAGCGCAAACCGAAAGCGGAAATTATCGAGGTCCGATCATCGGCAGAACCGACCACCACATAATCCAGCGTCAGTCAGCAACTGTAGCTGTTGCCCATCCAAAAGACCTTCTCGATAAACAGCCTGAAATCGGGCAAACGGTCCGGATCAACTACTCCAATGACCGTGGTTCTGTTCGGGAATTCCGTAATCGCGAAAAAGCGAACAGCCTCGGGCGTTGATTTAAGGACCGTGTATCGTGCGAACTCATTCGATTTACGAGGTCGAATGCATTTGCGGGCGGGTGTTCCATCTGGAGCACCCGCTCACCTTTCTGTGCCCGCAATGCGGGCGTCTGCTGGTCCTCGAATCAAACGAACAATTCTGCGAAAGAGACTCGGAGTGCCAGAGGTCCGAAACAGTTCAAACAGGAGTACAACATGCCGAAGCGACAGCCTGAACTCTATAGGACGCCTCGTAGGCCCGGCTATCTGGGCGGCTACAACTGGCGTGCAACTGTATTTGGACTACTGCTGCTCGTGATTGTGAATTTCATAGCCACCCAGTACATCGCCGCAAAATTCCAATATCAGCCCGCGCTCGGCCGGCCAGCTATCCGAGCCAACAACGGCGCAATCTATCAACCGTTCTCCTGGATCACGTGGGGATGGCATTACTGTGTTTCCCGAGATGAACGCATTCGTAAGCCATTTTTTGAAGGGGAAATGATCGTTCTGACTGGAAGCTTTCTGTGTACCGGGATTTTCTTTGTTGCCGCTAACCGCCGCGCGCGGAAGCTATCCGAAAACGCGGAGGACCTGCATGGGTCAGCGCGATGGGCTGATGAGGATGACGTCCGTAGTACGGGACTCCTGAACTCGAAGCGCGGCGTCTACGTCGGTGGGTGGTGCCCGGAGGGAGGGCACCGGCTGAATTATCTCCGCCATAACGGGCCGGAACACATTCTAGCGTTCGCACCGACCCGCAGCGGCAAGGGAGTGGGTCTTGTGATCCCGTCTTTGCTTGCGTGGGATGAAAGCGCGGTTATTTACGACATCAAAGGCGAGAATTGGGCCAAAACAGCCGGATTTCGCAGCCAACAAAGCCAGCTCTGTTTCAAGTTCTCGCCGGTCGAGGACTCAAGCTCATCGCGCTTCAATCCGTTAGCCGAAATTCGGCTCTTCACACCGCGCGACGTAAGCGACGCCCAGAACATCGCAAACATGATCGTTCGCACAGGCGAGGACAGCCCGCAGGAACGCTATTGGCAGGACGCCGCCGCCTCGATTACGACTGGCATGATCCTACACGTCACCTACGAAGCGTCGCTCGAAGGTCGCGTGGCCTGCCTCGCCGATCTTGCGCACGTATTCACGAGACCTGGTTCCAGCTTTCGCGACACCCTTGATGAACTGCTGAATTTTGAGCACGATCCCGGACACAAACACAACTGGCGCATGCCAACCGGCGAGCGAACTCTGACGCATCCCGTTGTTCGCGAGAAGGTACAGGAAATGCTCGATAAAGAGGATCGCGATTTCGGCGGTGTTCTCTCAACTGCAAAAACAGCCCTCACACTTTATAGCGATCCTCTCGTTGCAAAGAACACTTCAGCGAGCGACTTCACAATCAACGACCTTGTGAATCATGACTGCCCGGTCTCCTTATATCTGGTCGTGCCGCCGAGCGACAAAATTCGACTCCGCCCACTGATCCGTCTGGTATTCACAATGACCGTCAATCGCCTGACCGAAAAGATGGTTTTCGAGGGCGTGGAACAGAAGCGGAACAAACATAGACTCCTCCTGCTCATCGATGAGTTCCCGTCTCTGAACCGCATGGAGGTTTTTGCAGACGCACTCTCCTATATGGCGGGCTACGGCTTGAAAGCGTACTTAATCACGCAGGACCTTCGGCAGGTCGTGGATGCTTACGGAAATAACGAGAGCATTGTTTCGAACTGTCACGTGCGGATCGCATTCGCGCCAAATCAATTCGAAACCGCGGAGCTGCTGAGTAAAATGACCGGCACTGCGACGGTACCGAAGGCCAGTTTCAATTACAGCGGCTCGCGATTTTCTCCAGTGATGGGCCATGTCAACGCGAGCGTCGATCACATCGAGCGGCCACTGATGACATCAGACGAGGTCCTGCGATTGAAGCCGCCGCAGAAGGAAGGGGGTGGCCGCGGCTCCGAACGCATTGTGGCGCCGGGTCAAATGCTGATCTTCGTTAGCGGTCATCGTCCCATTCTTGGAACACAAATGCTGTACTTCCTCGATCCGGCGTTGACGGCGCGGGCTGAATTACCGCCGCCGACAGAATTCGTGACGTTGGAGGGCGGTCAGACGAGCCCGCAGAAACCTCTCGATCATACACGGCACAAAATCAGCAAGCCGGAAACCGTGATGCACGACGATACGCCGCTCAGCCGAGCTGAGCAGGGATTTTTAGAAGAACTTCGGATCAAGGAAGGATGAACTGATTATGCAGAAGAATCGAATCGAAGTTGCGGGGTTCCTGGCAAGTAAGCCAGCGCTCCGCTATTTGCCTTCCGGTACGGCCGTCGCAAATGTGCGTCTCGGTGAGAGCTACACATTCAAGGACAGCGACGGGAAGGCGCAGAAACATACGAACTGGCACAGCCTCTCGTTTTACGGAGAGCTGTCGGCAATTGCGATGACCTTCGAGAAAGGCGACAATATCTTTGCCGAAGGCAGCATCGAACAGCGCCAGTTCACTCCTAAGAAGGACGGCGTGCAGCGCACAATTCAGGAAATCATTGTTCGCGCCTGTCATATCATTGCCCCTCATCGCGGAAACGGGTCCAGCAAATCAAACACGCCCGATGAAGCCCCTATAGAGGAGGAGCCGCACAACGTGGATTCGGAGGTTGGAGTAGGCGATCATGACCTCTGGCCTGTTGCGTAGGCACGACAGCACGCGCTTCAGTGTCCTTCGACGAACTGCTCTCTTAGCATTCGGCATTCTTGTTCTTACCTTTCAACTATGCGGGTTTCTGGGTATTAGGATCAACACATCTCCGTCGCTACCGCTCGGCCTCTACATACCCACCCACAAGGCCGCAAGTAATCTGATTGAATTCTGTCCGGCTGAACCATTCGCCAGTCTTGCTATCTCGCGGGGATATCGCGATCAGGGCACCTGCCACGATGGCGCGGCTCCGCTGCTAAAACCGGTTGTGGCTGAGCCGGGCGATGTTGTCGATCTCTCATCGCGCGGCATTGAAGTGAATGGGAAGCTCCTGCCTGACACTGCTCCTCTCAAAAACGACACGAAAGGCCGCTCTCTCAAATCGTGGACGTTTGGCCAGTACGTAGTGGAACCCGGAACCGTATGGGTTGCTTCCTCTTATAATCGCCGGAGCTTCGATAGCCGTTACTTTGGTCCGGTACCCACATCGTCGATCCAAGAATACCTGCGCCCTCTTCTCACGGCATGGTGATAGACAATAGCACCGCCATTCGTTGCATAGCATCGCTCGGTGTCGGTGTGGCCGTTTCGACCGGCCATCCAGCCGGTACTGCCGCCGCGATTGCGATGCCGGCGCTCGCGATGTGGCAGCGGAACCGGGTTGATGCATATGAATCGGCAGTTTGCTACTACGCCGGTGCAAGCTGGCCCGTCATTCCCGCAGTGCGAGATTTCTTTGGCCCTTCCGCATCCATTTTTGACGGAATCGTCGCCTGGCTCACTGCCGCAGCGTTGCTGGCAATCCCATGGTTGCTCCTCTGGACAAAGAGCACAGGCCAGCGCTTGTGGCGGGTGCCCGTCGCGCTCTTCACGACGGTAGTCCCGCCGCTTGGACTGATCGGATGGGCAGCTCCCCTTACAGCAGCGGGCTTCGTTTTCCCTGGAACAGCTTGGCTTGGATTACTTGCCGTCGCCCTTATTTGCGCGGGCACGTGTATAAAACGGTCAGTTATTCACACTGCTATCGCGGCTGTTGTATTCGGTGCCGTCGCTCAGCTAAACTATCCCGGCGACCCGCTGCCGCCTGTTGGGTGGGAAGCAGTCGATACGCGTTTCGGCGCAATCGCGCACGGCGGTCCAGATCCAATCCGTGAATACACCGCCGCCAAGTGGATTCAAGACAAAGCTCGATGCTCATACGCGCGAGTACTCATCTTTCCCGAGATGGTGGTTCCTCGCTGGACCGCCGCTACGGATCTCTTTTGGCAACCAACACTCGCCGCGTTATCGACGAGTGGAAAAACGATTCTGATTGGTGCGGGGCTTCCAGACTCTTTTCGTCCGATTAGTTCGACCGCCGCTTTGGGCAGCTATGATTTCGAGGCAGCAGTCGCCGCGCTTCGGGGAGCCAAATCCGAGATTCGCATTCATGCCGATGGCACAGTTTCTGGCGGTTTCGATTCCTACAGGAATGTCATCGTAATGCGGGGGACGCAGGCCGCAACATTCGTTCAGCGCGTCCCGGTTCCGTTTGGCATGTGGCACCCGTTCGGCGTCGGCGGTGTTCCGCTTAATATTTCGGGACCTGGTGTGATCCGCATCGCGAATCAACGCGCAGCAATCCTTATCTGCTATGAGCAGCTTCTGACCTGGCCAGTTCTGGTTTCTATGCTGGACCACCCGACGATTCTTCTCGCTGTCGCCAACGATTACTGGGTCGAGCGAACCCCAATACCGCGTTATCAGACCACGGCCGTTTGGGCATGGGGACGGCTCTTTGGAATCCCAGTTATTTCAGCCGTGAACAGGTGAACCGTTGAGAATGGCCAAATCAAATTCCCGAATTGACAGTCAATCCAGTGGAAGCAATCAACTCAGTCTCTTCTCGGAGATAAGCGACGGCGAACCGGTAGATAATTTAGTTAAGGAGCCCCTCGATGACCGAAACGGCTACAATGACCCCGCTCGGGTACCAGATCCTAGAGCATTGGAGACGCTTTCGACCGATGATGGTCGAGAAACTGGACAAAGCGAATCAGCTTCAGCAGGCGGTCTTCGCAGCGCAGGAGTTGACGACCAATCTGCTGTACGAGTTGACGGTGATTCGAAAGATGGACTATCAGCCAGCGTGGGAGCTGGCGACGAGGGAATGGGCATTCCTCCCGGACGAGGAGGATCAGCCCCAACTCTCGTTCGATCCATCGGCCCTCGACCCGAACCAACCCTTGTCCGCGACCTCCGTATAACCGCTGCTCACGGCATCGGCGAAGGCAGTCTGAAGCAGAAAGCCCAAGCCAATCTTGCCGCAATCCGCACTCTGAAAACCATAGAAGCTGAAAGTCGTCCGGCTACTCCCGAGGAAAAAGGTGTGCTCGTGAAGTACACCGGCTGGGGCGCGATGCCGAATGCGTTTGCTTCTCCGCCCTCGCGAGAGTGGCAAAGCGTTGGTGACGAACTACGGGAACTGCTGACCGGTGACGAGTACGCGTCCGCGCGTGCGTCTACGCCAAACGCGCACTATACGTCTCCAGAAGTTATTCAGGCGATCTGGCAAGCAATAGAGCGGTTCGGACTCCAACCCGGTGCACAGATTCTCGAACCATCGATGGGAGTCGGTCACTTCTTTGGTCTGATGCCCGAAAGCTTGCATCCTGGCACCAGACGTATCGGCGTGGAGATTGATTCAATCACGGCCCGCATTGCTGCGAAACTCTACCCGGATTCGACGATTCATACCAAAGGTTTTGAAGACACACCGCTTCCCAAGAATTTCTTTGACGCCGTTATCGGAAATATACCTTTCGGCAATTATCCCCCCTACGATCCCGCGTACCGCCGATCGCCGCATCTGACCCGCGCCATACACGACTACTTTCTCGCGAAGTGTCTCGATGTGGTCCGGCCTGGAGGCGTGATGACGGTGATTACAAGCCGATTCAGCATGGACAAACTCGATTCCACCGTGCGGCGTCATCTGTCGGATGGATCGATCTTGCTGGGCGCAGTACGACTGCCCAACACCGCATTCAAGGCGAATGCGGGAACAGAAGTGACCACGGATATTCTTTTCCTTCAAAAGCGGTCACCGGAAACACAAAGGTCCAGCGAAAGCTGGATTGAGCTGAAGACTATCGAAGCGGCAGATGGTCCGATGCAGATTAACGAGTACTTTGCTCGGAATCCGAAGATGATGCTCGGGCATATGGGAATGGATTCGGGGCAGTATGGCACCGCCCCCGCCCTGATAGGAAGCTTGCAGCCAGGTGATCTGGCGAAAGCTGTATCCCTTCTTCCCGGTGCCGTGTATAAGAGCAGGACCAGCGAGAGTCCTGGTGCACGAGTGAGTCTAGGCCACGTGCCTGCGGCAGGTGAAGTTAAGGAAGGCGGGCTGGCCGATCACCAGGGCCAAATCGTTGTGCGCCGCGGGGAGGTCTTCCAGCCTCTTAAGCTGCCCGCTTCAGTGTGCGCGCGGATTCGCGGAATGCTTCAGGTTCGCGACGCGGTGCGTCATGTGTTCCGAACACAGCTTGCGGACGAGGCGGATACCAGCATCGTCGAGGCCCGCCGCCACCTCAATCGCACCTACGACCTCTTCACTTCCCGCTTTGGGCCTCTTAACGCAAGAGAGAACGTGAAAGCGTTCGCTGGCGATCCGGACCATCCTCTTCTGCTCTCGCTGGAAGATTTCGACCCGGAAACGAAGCAGGTCACCAAGACTGCCGTCTTCGACCGTCGAACGCTACAGCGCTATCGTCCCGTTGACCGGGTTGGAACTGCATCCGAAGCGCTTCTCGTATCGCTGAATGAAACCGGCCAGATCAGTTGGCCGCGAATGGAATCGCTCACCGGACGGAGTTCATTCGAACTACAGGATGAACTTGGACCTCTCATCTATCGAAATCCCGAAGGCGGAGCTTGGGAGACCGCCGACAAATATCTCAGCGGCAACGTGCGTGCCAAGCTTGCGGCCGCGCAGGCTTCAGTGCAAATCGATCCGGCTTATCAAAGGAATGTCGAGGCTCTGGCGGTTGTGCAGCCTAAGGACCTGGGTCCATCCGACATTGAGGCGCGCGTCGGCGCATCGTGGATTCCTACTTCGGATATCCGTGACTTCCTGACTGAGTTGCTAGATGTGCCCCGCGCGAGTGTAAAGGTGGGCTACGCAGAAAGCATCGCAACTTGGACAGTCGAACTCGATTACGGCGCGAAATACGCGGTTAGCAACACGACCACCCACGGCACTTCCCGCTTCCGTGCATCCGAGTTGATCGAACAATCGCTGAACGGGCGCACGCCCACGGCCTACGACGAAGATACGGACGGAAACCGCACGGTAAATCAACCGGAAACCATTGCCGCGCGAGAAAAGCAGCAGCAGTTAAAGGATCGTTTTCGCGACTGGGTTTGGGAAAATCGCGAACGCGCTGAACGGCTCGCTAAAGAATACAATTTCCGCTTCAACAACATTCGATTGCGCGAGTTCGACGGTTCGCATCTAAGCTTGCCCGGAATGGTGCGCACATCGCTTCGGGATGGAGACCTAGCGCCACATCAAAAGAATGCCGTGTGGCGAATCCTCCAGGGCGGCAGTCCACTGTTGGCGCACGTTGTCGGAGCGGGCAAAACCTGGACCATGACCGCCGCTGCGATGGAACTCCGGCGCCTGAACCTTGCGAAGAAGCCGATGTTTGTCGTGCCGAATCACTTGGTGGACCAATGGGGAGCGGAGTTCCTGAAGCTGTACCCGCAAGCGCGACTTCTTGTTGCGGGCAAAGACGACTTTGCGACCGGTAATCGGCAGCAGGCCATGGCTCGTATCGCTACTGGGAACTATGATGCCGTGATTGTCTCCCACCGGTCATTTGAGTTCCTGCCTGTCTCTGACGAGTATTTCAATCGGTTCGTAGAGAAGCAACTTTCGGAACTCGATGCCGAAATTGGTATGGCCAAGGAGTCAAAGGATGACAACCGCCGCCTCGTTAAGGAGCTGGAGAAAGCTAAAAAACGGCTAACCGTCAGGCTTAAGAAACGAGCGGACCGCGATTCGAAAGACCGCACGTTGACATTCGAGGAACTGGGCGTCGATCAACTCTTTGTGGATGAGGCTGATCTATACAAAAATCTGGGCTACGTCACAAAGATGAACCGGATCGCGGGCTTACCCAATTCCGACAGCAATAGGGCATTCGACATGTTCCTGAAGATTCGCTACATCCAGGAGCGCGGTGCCGGCCGCGGCGTTGTCTTCGCGACCGGTACACCGATTTCGAATACGCTGGCGGAAATGTATACGACGCTCCGATATCTTGCACCCGAAATGCTCTCCGAGCGCAACGTTGATCACTTCGATTCATGGGCCGCGAATTTTGCCGAGGCAGTGACTTCGCTGGAACTCGCCCCGGACGGATCGGGATACCGGATGCACACCCGGTTTGCGAAATTCATCAATCTTCCCGAAGTGCTTTCCATGTTCCGCACCGTGGCCGACGTGCAAACGGCAGATATGCTGAACCTCCCACGCCCAGATCTTGAAAACGGAAGACCTGCCATTGCATCAGCGCCCGCTAGCCCCGAACTGAAAGCGTTTGTCCGAGCTCTAACGGAACGGGCCGAAAGATTGAGAAAAGTTCGTGTCGACCCTACCGTGGACAACATGTTGAAGATAACGGGTGAGGGACGAAAGGCGGCGCTCGACATCCGACTGATCGATCCAAATGCCGAACCCGAGCTGGAGACTAAGATTGATCTTGCCGTTTCCCGTATCGTCAAGATTTGGCGGGCGACTCAGGGCGAGCGCTCGACTCAATTGGTTTTCAGCGACCTTTCTACACCCGATCCTGAACGATTCAACGTTTATCACGATGTTCGTTCGAAGCTCGTCAGGGCTGGAATCCCCGACCGCGAAATCGCGTTCATCCATGACGCCGCGACGGACATAGCCAAGAAGCTGCTCTTCGATGCCGTGAACTCCGGCAGGGTGCGGGTGCTGCTCGGATCGACCGAGAAGATGGGTGCCGGCACAAATGTTCAGCGGCGGCTCGTCGCGCTTCATCACCTCGATGCACCGTGGCGGCCGCGCGATATAGAACAGCGGGAAGGGCGGATACTACGTCAGGGCAATTCGAATAAACAGGTTCAGATCTTTCGCTATGTCACGGAAGGCTCTTTTGATGCGTACATGTGGCAGACGCTGGAAACCAAGGCCCGCTTCATCCAGCAGGTCATGCGGGGAGAAACCTCGGTTCGCTCAGCGGAAGACCTGGAGAGTGGTGCGCTTACTTACGCGGAGATCAAAGCCATCGCCTCTGGCAATCCTGCTATCGTTGAAAAAATCAAAATCGATACCGAAGTCCGCAAGCTCGACCAACTGCGTGCCGTCCATGCTAATCAGCAGCGCCATATTCGTTGGGAGATTCGCGATTTGCCACGGCAGATCACCGAAGCGAAACAGCATCTAGCCAATATCGAAGCTGACATCAACACCAGAAATGCGAATGAATCCGACGAATTCAGCATGACCGTAGGCAGCCGTGTTTTCTCCGGTAAGCGCGCGCGGGAGGAAGCCGCCAAGGCTCTCACATTCAACGTTCTTTCCTGGCGCGACGATCAAACCATGCAGCCGCGTGGTGCTTTCCGTGGTTTCGAGATATTGAGCAGAGGAAAAATCGGTGGATTTGGATTGCTTCAGCAGGACGAAAGTGTTCCAGAGCTATATGTGCGTGGGTGCGCTACTTACTCGGCAAACCTGAACACCACGAATCCGATTGGCACCGTCCAGAGTATCGAACATACATTGAGGAATTTAGACAAGTTGGCGGCTGAACAGCAGAACCGTGTGGCTCGGATCGAGAAACAACTTGCAGACTACCAATCTCAGGCGGATCGCCCTTTCGAGCATGAGGAACGGCTAAAGCAGCTGCTCGGCCGCCAGTCTGAGATTAATTCCTTGTTGGACCTCGACAAAGGAGATCAGCAAGGTGCCGATTCCGGCATCGATTCTAAGGACGACTTAGATTGGAGACGCTCTGAGATAACAAGAATGGCCGAAACGTACATGCGCGGATCGAAAGCCGCGATTCGAGAAATGCGCATTGTCGAGCGCCCGGTACCACAAACTGGTCCGGTTACCGGAAGAGCTGTTGCAAAGAATGAAGCGCATATCGCAGTTTCAACCGCTGCCAATACCTTTTTCGTTCTACCCTCAACAGTTCTAGACCGCGATGTACAAGTCGGCGAACGATTATCTCTGCGCTTTCAGCAAGGCCGCGCATTGATCGATAACGGCCGTGACCGAGGAAGATGACGTTAATAGACACGGCGTTCTGCGGAATGAACCTATCATGGCATTAGTGAAAAGCGAAAGTAGCCCAGCGCCGGAATCATACGGAGCGCTTCTGCGCGAGATCAAAGAGAGAATTCGGTCTGCGCAGTATGCGGCGCTGCGGGCTGTGAACCGCGAGCTCATTGAATTGTATTGGGACATCGGACGGCTGATCGTGGAGCGCCAATCGGGAGAAACCTGGGGTCGCAGCGTGGTCCAAAATCTGGCAAAGGACCTACAGCTCGAATTCCCTGGTGTGGCTGGCTTCTCTGCTCCTAACCTCTACAAAATGAGGCAGTTCTACGAGGCGTATCGCGGAAACGAAATTTTATCACCATTGGTGATAGAAATTAGCTGGACGAAAAATCTGGCCATTTTGGAACGGTGCAGAGAAGAGAGCGAACGGGAATTTTACCTCAGGCGCACGCAGCAGTTTGGTTGGACCAAAAACGTGCTGATCCACCAGATTGAAAACCGAACCTACGAGAAGACGGTTGCGAATCAAACGAATTTCGACGTTGCGCTCCCCGAGCACATCCGCAATCAGGCGAAGCTGGCAGTCAAAGACGAGTACACCTTCGACTTCCTCGAACTTGCGGACGAGCACAGCGAGCGGCAGCTTGAGCAGGCAATTCTCTCTAAAGTCGAGCCCTTCCTTTTGGAAATGGGCGGCATGTTTTCTTTCATCGGTAGCCAGTACCGGCTGGAGGTCGGCGACAAGGAATATTTCATTGACTTGCTCCTCTTTCACCGCCGCCTTAAATCGCTCATTGCGGTCGAGCTGAAAATTGGCGAGTTCCTGCCCGAGCACATTGGCAAAATGCAGTTCTATCTCGCCGTGCTGGACGATATTGCCCGCCTCGAAGGAGAGAACCCGGCGATTGGAATTCTCATCTGCAAGTCCAAAAGCCGGACAATTGTTGAATACGCTCTCAAAGAGTCTTCCAAGCCGATTGGCGTGGCGACTTACAGGATCGTGTCGTCGGTTCCAGACGAACTCCGCAATGATCTGCCTAGTCCCGAGGAAATCACTCGATTATTGAGTGAGTAATGCGTCTAACGCGGCTCTGACGTGAATTTTCACTTACGAGTGAGCAGGCTCGGCGTTATTGCCCGGTCTGTTGTGGAATGTTTTTGAAGAATCGGACTGCCGTCCCCTATGCGAGCTCGGTTCCGACCGAGTTTGCTAAATAACGGCAGTTCGGGTCATCAATGTTGACGCCGCGAGCACCCAATGCTATGGGCATTCCGGCAAGCTGAGCAGATTGTCCGGTTGCTCGCCATCGGCTTCAGTCTTAAGGTATTTGTAGCCGAACCGGCTCACTGCCACAATCACATCCACCGATCGGCCGTTTACCATTACGTAAAAGGACCACTTACCGGACTCAATTCCGGCGATAGCGTCTTCCTGTTTCAATTTCCACCGGGTCCCATCACTGTTCAGGCCGCCGATGTGGGTGATTCGCTCGTGAACGTTCATGCGATCACTTTTGTTGATGCATTGGATTCGTACTCTATCTGCCGATTGACACCTCGCTTTAAGATTTGGAGTTCGCCCCTTCCGGGCAACTATTACAGTATTGCGAACGCGTGTTCGCTTGTCAAGAATTTAGTTGCAGTATTGCGGACAGGCCTAGTTTCTACGAAGATGGATAGAGGGTGAACACAGCATGGCAACCGTCGGCAGCCGAATTAAGAACTTGCGGGAAGAACGCAAAATAACTCAAGACCGTTTAGCCGAGCTCACCGGCATCAGCAAAGGATTCATAAGCGATAGCGAGAATGATAAGCGCAACATGAGTTCTCAAAATCTGTTGAAAATTGCCGACGCACTGAATGCCTCACTTGAGTACCTCCTCCGGGGCACAGCGGATGCCAGGTCAAAACCGTCGCAAGAGTCCGTGGTGATACCTCCGGAACTATCGACCGCCGCTGAAGAGCTAAAACTCTCGTACGCGGAAACGATCGAACTTTTGGCTGCACACCGGTCCGTAATCGCAAAGCGGTCCAATCAGGGAATACGGGCACTCGCTGCGGCGGATTGGAAGGCGCTACATCAAACGCTCAAAAACATCTACGGCTAGAATCCGAATGAACCCGCTGAGCAGCCCCAAAATTTTTGAGATCGCAGTGGGCATCGGACTGACAGATTCGCTTTCTCCGTCCACTTGTATAATACAGTATTGCGAACAGAAGGTTCGTAACTTCCTTAGCCTTCTCCCGGACTGCTCCACGCCACAGGCCCTCCTTGGCATAGCCGCAGGAATGCTTCGGGCGAGATTCGAATGTGTTGAATCGGATGCCGATCTCGACAGCATGATCAAAAGGTACTGCAATCGGGGCGAAACAGGTTTTGCCAATCTGGTCAGGGATTTGGGTCCAGCAACCTACGGCGTTACCGTGCGGCTACGGCTGGCTGCTCCTCATGAACCGCAGTTTATTTGCGTTATCGACTGCAGAGGCCACAAGGCATTACGGTCGTATTTCACGAAGTGGCACGAACTTGGTCACCTGCTGATTCTTACCGATGAACAGCGGAGCACCTACTACCGGAACCATGATAGTGCCGGCAATAAAGAACCGGAAGAGATCCTGGTTGATATTCTTGCCGGGCACTTTGGTTTCTTTCCTGAATTCCTGAAGCCGGAGCTGACGCAGCCTCTTTCGATAGCAGAGGTCAATCGAATCCGGAGCATGCTGTTTCCCGAGGCCAGCTTCTATGCCTCCGCCAATGCCTGTGTAAAAAATCACGCAGACCCATGCATGCTGATCGAAGCGAAAATCGCGTTTTCGGAGAAGCAGAAAGGTGCGCAAGACCAAGGCTCGTTCGAATTCTTCATTGGACCCGAACCGAAGCTGCGCGCTATCACCGTAATTCGGAACGATGCTGCTCGTAAACAGAAATTCAATATTCCACAGAATTTTCGTGTTCCTCAGCGATCCATCATCTACCAGGTTCACCGGAACGGAGTGGACCGGCTAGCTGCCCTTGAAGATTTGGCTTGGTGGGAGTCCTCCGACTCCCGACAGCTCCCCTCGATGACCGTACATGTCGAAGCGCGCAAATCGTTTGACGGAGTTCTCGCCCTCATGAGGCCCGCGTGAAGGACTAACCGAATGAACCAAACACAACACAATTCCATCGTGAATTTTATCTGGAGAATCGCCGACGACGTCCTTCGAGACCGGGTCGTCAGCAGCAAATACCGGGACATAATCTTGCCAATGACGGTTATTCGCCGCTTGGATGGTCTACTTGAGCCGACCAAGGATGCGGTTCTGCAAACACACCAGTGGATGGAGCAGCAGAAGATATACCAGCAGGACGCCGGATTGAAGAAAACGGCGGGCTTTCCGTTCTACAACACGTCAAAGTTCACGTTACGCCGCTTGCTCGATGAGCCGTCTCAAATCAGGGCGAATTTTGAGAATTATCTGGACGGGTTCAGTGCGAACGTGCGCGAGATCATCCGAAACTTTAGCCTCCGCGCGTACTTGGAAAAGCTGAATGAGGACGGGGCTCTTTACCGCCTCGTCTCCGAGTTTGTATCTCCGCAGATCAACTTCAGCCCGGAACCCGTCCAGAACGCCCACGGCGAGGTCGTCCGTGAAGGATTATCGAATCTCGGCATGGGGTATGTATTTGAAGAACTCCTCCGCCGCTTCAACGCGGAGAACAACGAGGAGGCGGGGCAGTATTTTACGCCTCGCGATGTTGTCCGGCTAATGGCGGATCTTGTCGTTGTTCCAGTCAAGGATCAGCTCAAGAGCGGAACCTATCTCGTGTATGACTGCGCTTGCGGTTCCGGCGGCATGCTCACGGAAGCAGAGGCGCGACTAGACGAATTGGCCGAAGCATCGGGTCTGCAACTTCGGGTCGAACTCTTCGGGCAGGAGACCGTCGATGAGATTTTCGCGGTCTGCCAGGCCGACATGCTCATCAAGGGCCGCGACCCGGAGAACATTAAGTTCGGCTCGACGCTGTCGAAGGACGGGTTCCCGTCGCTTCGTTTCGATTTCATGCTTGCCAATCCGCCGTTCGGAACATCCTGGAAGAAGGACGCTGACGCGCTGGCTGAAGGCAAGAAGAAGGACATCAAGGATTCGCGCTTCCTGGTCGAACACTCGGGTCTGCCGGTGGGAGAAAAACTCGCACTTCTTCCTCGGGTCAGTGATGGTCAATTACTGTTCACGGTTCACATGCTGCAGAAGATGAAGCACGATACGCCGCTCGGGAGCCGGATCGCTGTGGTTCACAATGGTTCGTCTCTCTTCACAGGCGATGCCGGACAAGGCGAATCTAATGCCCGCCGCTGGATTATTGAGAACGACTGGCTGGAGGCCATCATCGGGCTGCCGCTCGATATGTTTTACAACACGGGGATTGCGGCCTATATTTGGGTGCTGTCTAACCGCAAAGGGCCGCATCGGAAGGGGAAAATCCAGCTCATCGACGCCACTGACATGTACCGCAAATTGCGCAGCAACCTGGGCAAGAAAAACTGCGAATTGACAGCGGAGCACATCCGCAGAATCACCGATCTCTACCTCCGATTCGAGGGTGCCGAGGAGAGTTATAGCCTGAACGAAACCCGTTGCTCGAAGATCTTCGACAATGACGACTTCGGTTACCACAAAATCACTGTCGAAAGGCCGCTCCGTTTGGGTTTTCAGATCACACCGGAGCGCGAGTCAGCGTACAACGGGCTATGGCTCAATGATTTGAAAGAGGTTTTTGGGACGGCGCTGCATCGAGACTTCAATTGTGTGAAGTTGCGATGGGAAGAGCATCTAAAGAGGAAGGGTCTTACCGTAAAGATTGCAGAGCAGAAAGCGATCTGGGCAGCATTCACGACGAAAGATGAAAAGGGTGAGCCCGTGATCCGTAAAGAGAGTCGCCTCGGGGTCGAATACGAGTCTGATCCCGAATTGCGAGATACAGAGAGCGTGCCATTGAAGGAGCGGATCGAGGACTTCTTCGAGCGTGAAGTTCGACCTTACGTCCGGGATGCCTGGATCGATCACGAGAAGACCCAGCGTGGATATGAGATCAGCTTCGCGAAGTATTTCTACAAGTCCACTCCGCTGCGATCATTGGACGAAATCGCGGCTGACATATTTGCCATGGAGCGGGAGACGGAAGGGTTGTTGCACGAGATTGTGCGAGCAACGGTAGGGGCGAAATGACGCAAGCTACTTGGATCGGCGAGCTCCCTCCAGGATGGCAGCAAACGTATCTGAAGTATGAAACGACGTTCATCAATGGCGCGCCGTTTAAGCCTTCGGATTGGTCAGCACAGGGTACGCCGATAATTCGAATCGAGAATCTCAACGGAGGGGAGGACTATAACTTCTACTCGGGTGGCTTGGACAAAAAATATGAGGTAAAGAAGGGCGATCTTTTGTTTGCCTGGTCTGGCAACATCGGAACATCGTTCGGGCCATTCCTGTGGGCGCGCCCTGGTGTCCATTATCTGAATCAACACATCTTTCGCCTTGAAGACTATCGATTTGAAAAGAGGTACTTCTACTGGTTGCTTCGGGGGGTTACATCCTTTATCGAATCTAAGGCGAGTGGAATCATCGGACTTGTACACGTTACAAAAGCTGAGCTCGGGCGCGTTGCGATTCCATTGATATCGCAGCAGCTTCAAATATCAATAGCCGATTATCTCGACACGAAGCATCGCGAAATCGAAACATTCATCACGGGCAAGCGGCGCCTGATCGAATTGTTCGAGGAGCAGGAGCGGGCGATCATCAGCCGGGCCGTTACGCGCGGCATAAATCTTGATGCCCGCATGAAGCCGTCTGGCCTCGATTGGCTCGGCGAGATTCCGGCGCATTGGCAGGTACGAAGAAATCAACGTCTGTTTCGCGAGCGGATTCAGAGGGGTCTCGAAGGTCTGCCTATTCTCGTTGTGTCGCTGCATACTGGCGTGTCAGTTGGGCAAGAAACCGACGACGATGGCCGACCACGGCGCTTAATTGAGGAGCGATCGACGTACAAGTTCGCCGCTCGGGGGGACATCGCGTATAACATGATGCGCATGTGGCAGGGTGCCGTAGGCGTAGTGCCGGTTGATGGATTGGCCAGTCCGGCTTACGTTATCGCTAAGCCATTGGCCGGTGTAAATTCCGAGTATTTCAGTTATCTTTTCCGAACCGATATCTATAAGCGGGAAATCAACCGTAACTCCCGAGGGATCGTGTCAGATCGCAACAGGCTGTATTGGGACGACTTCAAGCAACTTCCAAGCCCTGTCCCCGAATTCACCGAACAGGAGAGCATCATAGAGGCCATTGGCTCCGAGAAAGCGAAGATCGATCGCGCAATTCGTACTGCCCAGCGTGAGATCGAGCTCATTTGCGAGTTCCGCACAACTCTCATTTCCGACGCGGTAACCGGAAAGCTCGACGTTCGCACATTAGCCCGAAGGGAGCCGCCGTTGTAAGCATGGCTCTAGTCTCCGATACCAGTGAGAAAGGGCTGGAAGCCCTCATCGAGCGGCATTTGCTTGCCGAAAACGGCTATGAGCAGAGTGTGCAGGTGAATTACGACCGCTTGCATTGCCTGGATAAAGAGAAGCTATTCCGCTTTCTTGAAGAAACGCAACCGGTAGAACACGCGAAGCTCGCGCTTGGGAAGGGTGGACCGGCTGAGGAGAAATTCCTCAAGCGTTTGTCAGAACAGATTCGCATGAGGGGTATCATTGATCTCCTACGTAGGGGCATGAAGGAAGGCGAGACGACGATTGAGCTTTACTATCCACGCCCGGCATCTAACCTGAATCCCCTCGCGACCAAGAGGTACGACGCGAATATCTTCTCGGTTTGCCGCCAACAACAGTTCAGCACGGAAAGGCCTAAACTGGCGCTTGATATGACGGTCTTCTTGAATGGCTTGCCAATTGCTACGTTCGAGCTCAAAAATCAGTTCACAAAACAGAACGTAAAGGATGCCATTCGCCAGTATCAGGAGGATCGCGATCCGGCGGAACCGTTGTTCGCCTTCGGTCGTTGTCTTGTTCACTTCGCAGTCGACGATGAGCTGATATTCATGACCACACAACTGCGTGGCACTGGGACCAGTTTTCTGCCGTTCAATCGAGGCTGGAATGAAGGAGCGGGGAATCCCCCTAATCCCGACGGCGTGAAGACCGACTACCTTTGGAAGCAGATTCTCACCAGACAAAGCTTGTCGAACATTATCGAGAAGTATGCGCAATTCGTGGAAGAGAAGGACGAGGCGGGCAAGACAAGGAAGAAGCTGATTTTCCCGCGCTTTCAACAGCTCGATCTGGTGCGGAAGCTATTGGAAAATGCACGGAAGCATGGCGCAGGACGTCGGTATCTAATTCAGCATTCAGCCGGCTCGGGAAAATCGAACTCGATTGCATGGCTAGCCCACCAACTGATTGAACTGACGGATGCGACAAACGCGAATCCGGTGTTCGATTCGATAATTGTCGTGACTGACCGACGCGTATTGGACAAGCAGATCCGCGACAACATCAAGCAATTCGCTTATGTGAAGGGCGTTGTCGAAGCAATCACGGAAGGTTCAAAACAGTTGCGGCAGGCATTGGAGGAAGGGAAGAAGATCATCGTCACAACGGTGCAGAAATTCCCGTTTATAGTGGACGAGATTCAAGCGCTTGGAGATAAACGTTTCGCGATCATCATCGATGAGGCCCATTCCAGCCAGAGCGGACGTGCTGCTGCTACCATGAACGCGGCTCTGGGCGGCGCAGAAGAGGAGATCGAAAAGGATACCGAGGACCGCATCTTGGAGATTATCCAGAAGCAAAAGCTTCTGAAGAACGCGAGCTACTTCGCTTTCACCGCCACACCGAAGAACAAAACGTTAGAAGCGTTCGGAGAGAAGCAGCCCGATGGCAGGTTCCGCCCGTTTCACTCCTACACAATGAAACAGGCGATTGAGGAAGAATTCATCCTCGATGTACTGGCAAACTACACAACGTATTCAACGTATTACAAAGTTCTGAAGAAGATCGAGGATGATCCGCAGTTCAATTCCATCCGCGCGAAAAAGCGGCTCCACAAATTCGTGGAGCGGCATAAGGCCGCGATTCGCCGCAAGAGCGAGATCATGATTGATCACTTCCTCGCCGACGTTATAGCGAAAAAGAAGATCAATGGCCAAGCGAAGGCGATGGTCGTGACGAGTTCGATCGAATCGGCGATCCGCTACCAGAAAGCGTTCGATTCATATCTGGGGGAACTGAAGTCACCTTGGAAGGCTATCGTGGCATTTAGCGGTGAGAAGGACATCGACGGAGAAAAGCTCGATGAGGCGAAAATGAATGGGTTTCCTTCATCCGAAATCCCCGCGACATTCCGGAAGAATGAATACCGGTTCCTAATTGTCGCCGAGAAATACCAGACCGGTTTTGACGAACCGCTCCTTCACACTATGTATGTAGACAAGCCGCTGAGCGATGTAAAGGCCGTTCAGACGCTCTCGCGGCTGAACCGCTGCCTGAAGCCGTGGAAGTCGGACACGTTTGTGCTTGACTTCGTCAACTCTGCCGATCAGATCAAGGACGCATTCGATCCGTTCTACAGAACCACAATTCTTAGCGAACAGACGGACCTGAACAGAGTAAACGATCTACAGGACGCGCTCGATGCGTTCCAGGTGTACGCCCGAGAAGACGTGGAGAAATTGATGACGCTATACGTCAATGGAGCGTCACGGGCAGCGCTGGACCCCATACTTGATCCATGTGCCGGAATCTACAGGGCCGAGCTGGATGCCGAAAAGCAAATCGACTTCAAAGCGAAAGCGAAGTCTTTTGTCAGGACCTATCAGTTCTTGACGATGATTCTTCCCATCCAAAATGTGTATTGGCAGAGCCTCAGTCAGTTTTTAA
Source organism: uncultured Acidobacteriaceae bacterium (assembly GCA_963787585.1). Taxonomy (GTDB): domain Bacteria; phylum Acidobacteriota; class Terriglobia; order Bryobacterales; family Bryobacteraceae; genus Bog-105. Next base: position 9,232 of record CAWBDR010000023.1, on the reverse strand, counting down.
AACTTCTGATCCCCAAGCTGCCGGAGCCGGCTGGCGGCGAGGACCTGACGGGTCTTTTGCAAAGTGTCGATATGGACAGCTACCGCGCTGAGCAAGAGGCCACAATCGCGGTGAAGCTCGAAGGCGGGGGCGAGCTGGAGCCCACGCCAGTTGACGTGCGAAGCCCATCGCGTGGTCCGGACAAAGATCCACTCAGCGTAATCCTCGCAGACTTCAACCAGCGGTTCGGTACACAATTTACGGAACAGGATCGGATTAGGAATATCCTGTTCAAGGAATTGCCCGAAGCCGTCAACGCCGATCCGGAGTATCAGAACGCGAAGCAGAACTCTGACCGCCAGAACGCTAAGATCACGCATGACCAAAAGCTAGAGGGCAAGTTTCAGGAGTTCATGTTCGAGCAAACGGCTCTATACAAGAAATTTACCGACGACCCGGAATTCAAGAAATGGCTTCAGGATACACTGTTTCGGATGGATTATGATCTGGGACCAGAAGCGCGGCCCGTCACGCAACCGTAGCGCACGTTGTTGGACAAGTCTGGCCTGAGTTTTTTGTCAGCAGTTTTGCCGGCAGGAGGTCCCAGTCTCATGTGTTTTCCTGAGTTCCTGGTATCTCAACCGGAGCAGATCAGGCCTAAAAACAGAAAACAGAGGGGTTCCGAGAAAAATAATCACACATGGGACTTGACACGTATGGTTTCGGAATCAGCAGCGCCATATTCGTTGAAAGAGACAAAGAGACCAATTTTCGAGCGAGCAAACGAGCAAACGTCTGTACGCTGCCCTGCTCGCGGAAGTCGGGTTGCGGCTTGGGCGAGGGTGTCTCAGATTTAGTTGAAGGTTGAAGGGCGGCGGTGGCGGCCCGGTTCGTTAGAATCGATTCGCCAAAACCTAATCCTGGAAAGGACAACCACCGCCGTGAAGAAAACGTACCATATCGTGGACCGGGAGGCGGCCGCAGCCGCCGCAACGGTCGAAGAGTTCGCCAAAGCGAACGGGCAGGTTCTGCTGCCGCTGATGGAGTTGGTCACGCAGGCTCGCGTAGCCGTCGATGAAGTGATCGACCGCATCGGGCGCCAGACCATCGAAACGATTTTGACTCTGAGCGCCGAACAAGTAGCCGGACCGCGCACGCCAGGAAAGAGTAGCGGGGATATCCGCTGGCACGGGTCGCAGAACGGCCGCATCAGCTTGGCCGACCGGCAAATCAAAGTGAAGCGTCCGCGGCTACGTCACAAAGAGGACGGTGAGGTGAGTGTGCCGGCGTATGAATCTCTGCAAGAGAATGAAGCCACTGCACAGCGTATGATGGGCGCGCTGTTGCGCGGAGTTTCGACGCGCGAATACGCCGAAGTGCTGCCGGAGATGGCGGAAACGGCGGGCGTGTCGCGCAGCAGCGTGAGCCGCCAAGCTATCGAAGGAAGCGCGGAACAACTGCGCCAGTTGCGTGAGCGGCGCTGGGAGGAAGCGGACCTGCTGGTGCTCTACATCGATGGACAACGCTTCGGATCGCATCACGTCATCAGTGCCGTGGGCGTGGATCGCGCCGGGACCAAGCACGTACTCGGCATTCAGGCCGGCGCGACCGAGAACGCAGCGGCGGTAAAGCAGTTGTTCACGCACTTGCGCGAGCAGGGCCTGCCCACCGACCGGAAATACCTGTTCGTGATCGATGGCGCGAAGGCGTTGCGTGCCGCTATCGAAGAGATCTTCGGTCCCGATCAGCCGGTGCAGCGCTGCCGCAATCACAAGATGCGCAACGTGCTCGATGAACTCCCCAAGGAGCAGCAAGCCCAAGCGCTGAATCTGATGCGGACGGCATGGCGCGTTTCTAATGCCGAGGAAGGCATCAAACGGCTCGACCAGCTTGCGCGCTTCCTGGAGCACGAGTACGAATCAGCAGCGAGAAGCTTGCGTGAGGGCCTAACTGAAATGTTCACAGTACAGCGGCTGCAGCTTCCGCCTTCGCTGTATAAATGTCTCGGCACTACGAACGTCATCGAGAGCCCGCAGAGCGGAGTGCAAAAGAGAACGCACAATGTGACGCGCTGGCGAACCGGCGACATGGTCGAGCGCTGGGTCGCATCCGCCTGGCTCCTCACTGAGAAACATTTCCGCAAAGTCATCGGGCATCGCGATCTCTGGACACTCGCCGTCGTACTCGGCAGAGAAACAAAACCTAACGCCGCCTCCGAGAAAGTGGCGTAACATGAAACCAGCCGCCCTCAACCTTCAACTAAGTTTGGGACACCCTCGCTTGGGCTCCAATTTGGCTCCATTAACGGCCATGTTTTCGTAAGCCATTGAGAACTGAGCTGTTCTATTCCGCCAGAAATAGACCCCATAGACGCCTAAGTTCTTTATTTACAAACTACGTGGAATTTCCCAAGCTGGACGTCGCGGGTTCGATCCCCGTCTCCCGCTCCATGTTTTCAATCACTTGGGAAGAACCGAAAAACACGCGTTACTCCGTTTACTCCGTTTTCTTTCCAACCCTCGCCTGAATCGCGGGTTTCATTTACTGAATCACCTCAGATTCGAGGCGCTTCACTGCTTCGATCTTTTGTTCCAGATCGCTGATTGAATAGACTTCCAGACTGACGCCCAATCCGTGGCCGCGTTGGTCCGCCGCCACCTTGTCGTCGATCTTTGCTTTGCGCGAGAGACTCGCGTTTGTCCGGCGGAGAACCTGGAAGGTTGCCCAATCCAAGCCGACCGTCGCCAGTCTCGGTTTCATTTGCCGGTTCCAAACGTTATCGCGGAATAAAGGCGTATTCCGTTCGGTCGGGAAAAGGAAAGCCTCCGGACCGGTTCTCAACAGTGACTGCCGCCAGAGCGCCAGCTCCAGAGCTGTGCCGGGTGACAGTCCGACGACCCTGGAGGTCTTGCGACCTTTCCGGCCCTTCGGCGTGTCCATGTTGCCTTTGTATACGCGCTGCTCGATCGAGATGGAATCGTCGGCAACATGCATGAGCTGTACGGCGAGAATCTCGCTCGGCCGCATGCCTTCGAATACTCCGAGCCGGAATATCAGACGCTCCCGCACATTCAGCGCACCTAAAGCCTGGCGGATCTGAGCCGCGTTCAAGACCCGTTTATCTGAGCACGGCTTGCACGGCGGAGTGAACAGCCCCGCTGCCGGATTGAAGGGCACAACGCCATCGCTCATCGCCATTTTGAAGACGGAGTTGAGGTCCCATCTCAAGTGGTCAACGATGCTGCGAGAAGCCGCGCGCGCCTTCTGATCCAACAAGCTTTGCATCTGATCGCGCGTGATCTGCTGTAACAATTGGTCTCCTAGCGCAGGTAGGAGATGGTAAGTCATTCTAGGTTCGGTGGTCACACGAGTGGACTCCTTCCATTTGCGGCGAACTACCGGAAAGAAGACTTCCTCCAGGTAAACGCGGAATGTGTAGATTGGTTTTTGCGATTGGCCGGCGGCTTCGTTGAACGGCTTGAGAATGACCGCTAATCGGGCCTCGGCTTCGCTTTTCGGCATGTTCGTGCAACGGCCAAGAACCTTGGACTTTTTCTGTCCCTGCTCCCACCACTGCGCAACCCAGACTTTCTGGCGACCGTGCTTGCGTGGACGGACGCTGCCTTTTTGATATCGTTTGCGACGCATCAAGAATTGCCTTTCTTGCGCCCAGAACGATGCATTCTGACATGCGCTCATCTTAGCGAGCCTTGTTCGCTTCGAGCCACTGCTGAAGCCATTCGCGGCGGATGACCTTGCGGCGTCCAAGCGGCATGTGCGTCAGCCGAGGGAGCCCTTTTAGCTTCCCGAGCAGTGCATTTGCCACATGAGCTTTCGAACAGCGAAGAAGTTGCGCCACTTCGTTGATCGTCAGGATGTCCGATGAATTCTCCATGTTCTCCTCTCAGTCTGTAAGCCGTGGCGGGCGCAGTTCGTGACTGACACGGTGAGAAGGGAACTAAGAATCGTTCGGCATTCTAGGGGCGCAACGGGAGTGGCCTACCTCGGCCAAGTTTGGCGTTCGGCATTCTAGGGGCGCTTGAATTCCAAAGAACCCCGGTGAACCGAAGCCCCACGGTTCGGCAACTACGGGGCGCTTTTTGCGGCCTTTTCCGGCATTCTGGGGGCGGAAGTTCGGCATTCTAGGGGCGTCAATATAATCCTGACGATCCTGTACCTAATCCTGTAGTCGGCTTGTGGATTTGTGGAATTCACAGCGGAGACTAGCCGCGCGCCCTTCAGGCGAGAAAAGTGAACGGGCTGTGATCCATTTGCAGAGCTACACGTGCCGGTAGAAAGCTTGCCGTAGTTGGCGCAGTTTGTGACAACTTCGAGTCCAATTCATTGGCTCTTTTGCCATGTAAGCTGCCTCAAAACGATTCCTCTACCCTTCCTGACTAGGGCGGATCTATCTACAAGACAAGTTCTGTCCGACTTACCTGAAGACTCGGGACCAAAATCTGTGACCCTAGCTTCGCCCCTTTTCCTGCGCTGTCACGCAGGCATAGTTCCGGCCGGCGACAATTCTGCCATAAGCGTTGCGCGTAGGTTCTCGGGAATGGACACCGAACGCATGGTCTTGCGGTCCGCGCATGCGGCGATCACGATACTCTTGGCTGCAGGTCCCGCTTCCTTCAATGTCCGAAATTCGAAACGAACGGACGACCGCCCGACCTCGGTGACGGATACATCGATGTCAATGAGATCATCATTGCCGATTGCTTTGAGGAAGTCGCACTCGACGTGGACGCGGGGAAAATTGTAGCTGCTACTCGCATCATTAGTGATACCGAGGGTCCGCAGGGATTCGACTTCGGCGGCTTCGAAGTATCGGAACATCGCCGTGAAGTGAATACGGCCGGTGGCGTCGGTATCAACGAAACGAACCCGTGTCTGGAACGAAGAGGGTGCCGCTCAGGCATTCCTCTACGGTGGCATGGCATTCGGCATCCCAGCGACCCAAGTTGACCGAATAGTATCGGTTTTTGACTCTCCACAGGTATCTGCGGATGTCCAGGGACCTTAGACTCGATCTCATGCAGGAGTGAGTCACACACCGCAATCGACAGGAGAGCCATCATGGAAGTGCAGGCTAACAGCGCAGCGATCGAGTCGCTTAACCCAATCCGAAAGGCGCAAGACGGGCCGGGAGAAAAGCTTTCCCACAACGACGCCGAACGGATTGCAACCTGGCCCAAATCGCGATCAATCAGCGAGGGCACCCGGCTGCGGGCAACTCTCTCCTAGTGAGCGAAGGGTGCCGCGCGGCCTGTCGCGGGTGCGCTCGGGCAGTGTCTGCCCATGCTCAATAGCGCATATTACTTGCGCGGCTCTGCTGTGAAGATTGTGATACCGTGTCGAAACATATGAAGCCAACTCGCCGAGGTTTTCTGGCTGCAAGCGCAGTAGCGCCGACGTTGATCACGTCGATTCAGCCCGCAACTCAGGCACTCGCGCAGAACACTCGAACTTCGCTACAAACGGTGATGGACCTGATGATTCCTGCTTCCGATGGCATGCCGTCGGCGAGCGAGGCCGGCGGACTTACATGCCTGGAACGCCTGATGCAGCACGATAAAGACGCTGCGGCCGACATCACCAAGGGATTGACTGTAGCGGATGCTTATAGCGGACGTGCGTTTCAAAAGCGATTTGGCGACCTGGAAAAAACTGACCAGATTGCTGTGTTGAAGGACATGGAGAACTCGGCTTTAGGCGTCTTCGATGCTCTACGGGCCTACGTGTACGAGTCGTACTACGAGCAGCCTGCAATTTGGAAGCTGATTGGTTATGAACTCTATCCGACCGATCACGCGGGACCACATATGGCACCCTTCGACGAATCGCTTGTAGCGAATGTGAGAAAGATGCCGAAGCTCTATAGGGATGTGTAGTCGTGGCGACTAACGACATCGATGTTCTGGTCGTCGGCTCCGGTGCGGCGGGCGCGGTACTCACAAAGCGCCTAACAGAGCTGGGCGCGAAAGTGATGTGCCTGGAGCAAGGGGGCTGGATCAAGCCGAGCGACTACCCGTCTGATCGCCCAGATTGGGAGATTCAACTCCGTCGCGGAGCGTTCAATTTCAGTCCCAACATTCGCCGGCGCTGGGAAGACTACCCGATTGTGGAGACAGGCGCGAATCCGCCGCAGGTTCTGATGTTCAATGCTGTCGGCGGCAGCACCCATCACTGGGCAGGACATTTCCCACGCTTTCATCCCTCCGATTTCAGAGCTCATTCTCTCGATGGCGTTGCGGATGATTGGCCCATCGACTACGAAGAGCTGAAACCGTACTACGAACAAAACGATCTCGATTGGGGCGTGTCCGGCCTGAATGGAGATCCTGCCAATCCTCCACGCTCTCCCCGTCCCACGCCCGTTCTGCCGATCGGCGTTCTGGGCGCAACGATCGGCAAAGGCTTCGACAAACTGGGCTGGCACTGGTGGCCGTCGGATAACGCCATTATTTCGCGTGACTACAATAATCGACCCGCGTGTGGTCTGCACGGCAAATGCATGTTCGGCTGCCCCATTGGATCAAAGGCCTCAACGGACGTCACGCATTGGCATAAGGCTATTCGAAAAGGAGCTGTGCTGCAGCCCTGGTCGCGGGTGCGCGAGATCACGGTCGATGCGCGCGGCAGAGCTAAGTCGGCGCTTTACTACGACCGGGAAGGCAATCTGCACGAGCAAGGGGCGCGAGTGATCGTCGTGTGCTGCAACGGAATCGGAACGCCGCGCTTATTGTTGAATTCGAAATCGAATCTGTTTCCCGAAGGGTTGGCCAATTCCACAGGGCTGGTTGGCAAGAACTTCATGACGCACCCGTTCCGAACATTAGAAGGCGTCTTCGAAGCGCCGATGGACGGGCACCTGGGTCCATTCGGTATTCCTGCGATGAGTCAGCAGTTCTATGAAACCACGAACCGGGGCTTCGTTCGCGGATATACGCTGCTTCTTGAGCGCTCCTTCGGGCCTCTGCATCAGGCTTGGGGCAGCTTCTCCAATCATCCAGTTGCCTGGGGAGAAAATCACCACAAGGCAATGCGCCAGCGGTTTCCGCATTTGATCCGTGTCACTGTCATGGGCGAGGATCTGCCTGAAGAGCGCAACCGGGTCGAGATTGATCCTAATTTGAAGGATACGAGCGGGATCGCCGCGCCACGCGTTGTTTACAGCTACAACGAGAACAGCTTACGAATGCTCGAGCACGGCGGTAAGATGGCGCGCCAAGCCTTAGAAGCAGCCGGTGTAACGGAGATTCTGGATAGTGGCCCAGTCACTCCCGCATACCATCTAATGGGAACGGCGCGCATGGGAGCTAACCCGCGCAGATCGGTGGTTAACGCCTCGCATAGAGCGCATGATGTGCCGAATCTATACGTTGTCGACGGAAGTTCCTTCGCTACATCAGCGGCGGTGAATCCGACATCGACCATTGGTGCGCTGGCCTTGAGAGCCGCGGACAAAATCTGGCAGGAACAGAAAAGTTAACTCCGCCGCTAAGCGAAAACGCTCACCGGCATGGCTCCCATAGCGGAGATCAAAGGCCGGAAATCCATGAACGGCAAGATGTCCCGTTCGATCTCGATGCCCGGCGCGATCTCTATGAGTTCGAGTCCTTCAGACGCGAGCCGGAATACTGCTCTTTCGGTTACATACAGAACTTCCTGTCCGTGTTTTCGGGCGAACTCGCCGGAGAAAGTGATGCGCTCCACCCGGTCAACAAACTTGTGGACCTTACCGGGTTGCACGACGTTGAGACGGCCGTGTGACCACGACACCTTGGAACCCTGAGCGTCGAAAGTTCCACAGAACACTACCTTCTTCGCATTCTGAGCGATTTCCATGAAGCCGCCCGGGCCGATCAAGTTCCCTGCAAGGTGCGAGACGTTCACGTTTCCACAACGGTCGGCTTCGCCCATGCCCAGAAACGTGATGTCGATACCTCCGCCGCTGTAGTAATCGAACTGTTCGATTGATGGAAGGATGACCTCAGGATTGCGGGCGGCACCGAAGAGCCGATCGTCGAGCATTCTGCCGTTGTGAACGCCTTGTTCCACACTCATCCAGAGTTCGTCGGAGGCGCCCTGCTCAGCGATGACACCGAAGATACCGCCTGGAATTCCGAACCCGAAATTCAGTGACGCGCCATTACGCAGTTCCAGTGCAGCACGGCGAGCGATGATTCTGCGCTCCAGCTTGTCAGGGATGGACGCAGTCATGTGGCCCAGATGAGCGCGGCGGGTACCGGAAATGGTTGGATCATACCCCAGGTTGTAGAACTGTTCCTGCCGTGGATCCTCGACAACGGCGTCAACGATGATGCCCGGAACACGCACGCTGCGTGGATGCAAGCCGCCCGCTTCCACCAGCTGGCGCACCTGCGCAAGAACCCGGCCGCCACTGTTATGCGCGGCGAGCGCCACCGTGTGGATGTCCATGTCGATGGGTTCTTCTTCGGGGCTGATGTTGCCTCGGGTGTCGGCATAGGTGCCGCGGATAATCGCGACATCTACTTTGAAAGGCTTATAGCGGAGAATCTCCTGACCATCAACGTGCAACAGCTCAACCAGTTCTTCCCGGCTGCGTTCGTTACACCGTCCCCCGTCTTGCCGCGGATCGACAAAGGTGCCAAGCCCTGAATGTGTGAACAAACCGGGGCGGCCAGCGCCGATTTCGCGCAAGAGTTGCTGCACGACGCCCCCGGGGAAACAGTAGGCTTCGATTTTTTCGTCACGGATGAGCTGCTGGATTCGCGGCGACCACGTGAAGTGTGCCGCGATCACTTTGCGGAGCATGCCCTCGTGGGCGAAGCGATTCGTTCCAAGTGCCTCGCGGTCGCCGAGGCCAAGCGAGTGGACCAGCGCCAAGTCCCGGGGATGTCCCGTCTGCAGGAACCGTTGTTCCAGGGCGGCCAGAATAGCCTCCCCCGAAACCATCCCGGCTCCGTTACCGCTGATCGCGACCGTATCTCCGTCGCGAACGAGTTCTGCCGCCTCTCGTGCTTTCAAGAACGTTGCGCTCATGGCTGACCTACCTGTTTCGAAATACCGGCTTGCGTTTTTCCCGAAATGCCCGAACGCCCTCCTTGCAATCTTCCGTGGAGAGAGCCTGCCCGGCGGCGCTGGCATGATGCTGGCGCAGATCGTTGTGGGCCGTTGCCAGAATGCCCTTCGTGAGCGCCATCGCCGCCGGAGCATTCGAGCATAGCCGTTCGAGCCATCCGTTTAGCCGTCGCTCTAAATCCTC
>CAWBDR010000022.1:0-224641 GCA_963787585.1 uncultured Acidobacteriaceae bacterium | reverse complement strand
CCGTTCGCCGAAGGCCGTATTGCAGCGTGTTGATAACTCTGCTAATCATGTTGGGATTCAATCTGTATGCGGCACCGGTTAGAAGTGCAAATGCTGTAACCCGATCGCCTGATCTTTGAATACGCAGGTACGCCACAATACCGCTACAACGGACCGAAGAAGACCAGCAGTCCTCCGCAACCATGCCTACTGCGGCAAAAATCCCATAGAAGATACGTCCCTGCCATTTCGTCAAAGGGCGTTTAGAACCGCGCAGCGTAACGCAAGGATGCGTGATTCCCTCGGACAGGCCAGAGACCCCAGAGCGCATCATAATCAGCGATCCAAGCCAGCGCGGGCGTCTATCGATTTTTCAATCTAGCGCACGTCCGACGTAACTGTACGGTTCGGTCGCCTTGATCAAGCGACTCGAAGCTTGGCCATGATCGTTCGTAGGGAAAGCAGTTCCGGACATTGCTGAGGAAGTGCCGGCCTTTGGATTCGGCGCGCAGGAAATGCTGGTAGTCGTCGTGGAAAACTGGAAAGACCGGTACACATCGCCGCTGCGAATTGCAGGTACAGGATGCGCTGCTCGGCATCGTATGCCACTGAGAGAAACATCTGCGATCTCGAGCGGTAGCCAAGTCATTGGAGTTCACGCCGCATCCACGGCAACCGGCCTGCGGGAAAAAGATTCCAGGGCAGCAACTCCGCAATGCGGTTGATCGGATGATCGGCAATACGACGCAGCACCGAAGTCAGATAAGCTTCCGGATCAATGCCATTCAGCTTTGCCGAGCCCATCAGACTGTAAATCGCCGCCGCCCGTTCCCCGCCACGATCGGAGCCAGCAAACAGATAGTTCTTTCGGCCGAGGGCGACGGCACGCAGTGCGCGTTCGGCCGCATTGTTATCGATCTCCAGTACGGCCGTCATCGCAGTAGCGTACGAGCGCCGGCCAGCGTGCCGAGCGCATAGCCGATGGCCGCCGCAACTTCGGACTTGCGCGAGATACCTTGTGAGCGTGGTTCTTGCAACCACTCGTGCAGCGCGATTAAGCAAAGGACGTGAACGACGCTCGTCGCGTACCTGCTGCCGTTCATCCGGCGGGCGACCACGGATTTCGCTCTCAATCGCATACAGCTGCGCCGATGCGCTCCACTGCTTCTGTCGCGATAGGCGAAGCATGTGCCTGGTGCAAGTCGAAGAACTTGCGACGGACATGCGCCCAGCACGCTGCCTCTGAATGCGTCCGCTCATCATATAAGTCGGTTGAAGCCCGCATAGCGCGTCCGGCTTGTAGCGTGCCGTTGAAACGTCTTCAGATGCCGGTGTGGATGCTCGCCTTCTCGATCTGGCGAGTACGCGAAACCAGACCGCCGGAGCAGCCAGGTCGCCGGCCGGGCGATCATCGCCGAACATAAGCCCACAAACGGCCGAGTTTCGTTTTGCCCGTGCCTGGCGCCAGCACCGGTACCGGCGTATCGTCGGCGTGCAGTTTGCCCGGACTCATGACGTATCGCCGCAGAGGCTATCATTCAGGGGCACCAGCAACTCACTCGTCGCTCCGACCCAATCCGCCAGTGTCGACCGCTCCAGCTCCACACCCTCTCGTGCGTAGATCTCCGCCTGACGATACAGCGGCTGGTGATCCGCATACTTCGAGACCAAAACATGCGCCAGCAGTCCAGGACCGGCGAGGCCGCGTGCAATCGGACGGCTGGCGCTTCTGCCTGCACGATCACATCGCACTTCGTGCAGCTCAGCTTTGGGCGCACATGCCGGATCGACTTTCGAAACGTGCCGGGCACGTACTCAAGCACTTCGGAGACATCTTCGCCGAGCTTACGCAAGCTCCCCGCCGCATCGCAGGACAGCCTTTCTCGCTCAGGCTGCGTGGGTCTCGGTCTGTCGCGGAAGATGATCCGGCAAAGGCCGGCGCGCCGGTTTCTGGTCACGCTCGCAAAGATAGCGGCCGCTGCGGCGGCAGCGTCTTCTCTGCTCGTTGCTGCTTCTCGCAGCACTGCTCCTCCAGATCCTCGAGCTCCAGTTCCGAGTTGCTCAGATCTCGCGCTGGATTTTTTCCGACTCGCGGCCAAACTGTAGCCGTCGCAGCCGGGCAATGATCAACCGGAGACGCTCGAGCTTCAGCATCACGCGACGAGATCTGCGCGTGCTCGCCTGATAACCATGGCCTTCAGTGCCGCAGTGTCCAGTGTGTCCAGATCAGGCAGCGGTACGAGCAGGCATCTTCAAAAACTATGCCATGGGTTTATCGACGTTAGTCGAGACAGAATCGAACATTTTTAAGTATTTTTGTTCTCTAGTGATCAACACTGCCATCTCCGGCTTCCACGTGCGTGCCGGCTGCCGCCAGTCAATCCCTTCGAGCAACATCGATAGCTGCGCTCGAGTAAGTGACACGGTTCCACTCTTGGCCTGCGGCGAAACGAAACGTCCGCGTTCCAATTGCTTCGAAAAAGACACAGCCCGTCGCCATCCCACCACAACAACTTCACGCAGATCGCCGTCGTCGGCCGACGAAACACAAACACATGCCCGCCGAAGGGATCTTGCTCGAGCACGATCTGCACGGCTGCGCTCAGTCCCGCTGAACCCGCGCCGCAGATCAGTGATTCCCGCCGCAATCCAGATCCGCGCTCCCGGCGCGGGCCGATCATCCGGCCAGGCACTCCAATAGCCTGCAGATTACTCCGGCCTGCGTCGATGCAGCCGCCCACGCGGTTTCACGCTCTGCACACCCCGCGCCTCCAGGACCGCCGCCCCGCACTCCTGTTTCGCTTCCCATGCAAACTCAGCCGCGGCGCCCTCCGCCACTTGCACCGGAAGCAAAGCCGAACGCCTTGCCCGCTTGCATCCTCTGCCGCGTGCTGGTTGCGCCACTTGTGGATCTGACTTCGGGTTCACACCGTACACACGCGCCACCGTATCGACGGCGTCGCGGCCGGCTTTCAACGAAGCCTGCACAATCCTGCCGTTCCGCCATCGTCCACTTGCGCCGCTGCGCTTTTACTGCTTCCGGCTTGTTGTCGTCAAGTCTACCGTCCATCTCCCGAAGCATCACCCAACTCCCCTGTCCTTTGCTAGACGGTGCTCGCCGTACGCTATACAGAACGGAAATCAGGCCCGAATTCGTGTCGTTTTTGCCTTCGACTCGTACTGCGCCGCGTGTATCAGGCTGAGCTATGAAGGCCCGCTAGGCTCGGCAGATATCCTGTAGCGATGCCCATAGGCACTCATTATTGTGTTCACCTCGTAATCGGTCAGATAACGAATGGGCGCTGATGCGTCGATGCGCTGCACCACTTCAGCAAAGCCGTTGAGCACGGCGTGCTCCGCTGCCGTAATCTTCTTGTTGATTAAGACCCCGATCCCCTCAACCATGACAAAGGGGCATGATGTATCAAGCTGATCGATTCGATTCCCCACGTCGGACAGATTCTTAGAAGCTCGCAGCAGCCTCAATCTTGGCCCGAGAAACATCGCCTGACAGGGATACAGAACGCCTCCCTTCACGATTCGCCGAGAGATCACATCTGTGCCGAGTGTATGGAGGGCTTCGAAATCAGGCAACCGCCACGACGAAAGACCTCGAAGAGCTTCCAAACGGCTAAATTCCGGTTTTGCTGCTTGCCGTGCCTCGGCCGCGAGGCGCCGCTGTACTTGAGCGAGCATAGATTCCGCCGCGTCGCAGCTCTCGCCACAGGCCACGAGACCATGATTTCCGAGTATGAAGACATCGGGATACGGGTGCGTCGAGGAAACGATTTGAACTTCCCGGGCGAGAGGTAGTCCCGAAGGTACATATGGAATCCATTTCCAACGCAACCCGGACAGCCTCTCTGCCAGTCGAGCCGGTGCGTCCGAGCGGACAGCCCAGGCCAGAGTGTCGACGGAGTGAACGTGAACGACAAATCGGTGCGGTAGGACTGCATGCATAAGCGTCTCAATCGAAGGAAGCAAGCAGTCTGCGCGTAAGCTTCGATCGCATGTTGGAAGCGGCCTGCCTTCTTTCAAGCACTCCAGGCATTCAGACAGACTTACGGGTAGAAGGATGTCCTCTTGATCTGCCTTTGCTAACCACTTGCCGGACGCTTTGATCCAAAGAGTTTGATTGAGCTTCAACGATGTGTTTCCGCTGCTTGCCTGGACGAGCAGAGGATCACGACCGATCCGGGCCGAAAAACACAGCAACGACCTTACATCAGATCTATGAGTTCCGATTGATTCTCTTAGAAGGGTGGAGTTCCCTTTCCTGATTTCCCCTGCGGCAAGATCGCTCATGTAGCTGTCCCCTGTGTTCACGGCAACACGCGGAAATGACTTCTCGTTGGAAGCTCTGGTGCTGCAGGCTTGGCTCTGGCACGGCCCACCTTCAGAGAAGCCTTGAATATCGCCCCCACCGGGATGAGACCGACCAATTTGTGTTCGGCGACTGCGGCTAGCCCCATAGACGCGATGCAGCCGCAAGAATGGCAATCGGGCGCCCCGCCAAACTGGCAAGGCGAAATTATGGTTTTCAGGTCCGCAGAAATTGTGCTGGTCGTCAGTGCGAATACGCATTCTGCTGGATTTCTGGGAGGCGATGCGAACTGCCGGATCAGACCTTCCGGCATGTCGAGCTTCTGGTATACCTTGCGAAGTTGTGTCATATCAGAGATCGCCTGCTCACGCTCGTGCGGCTTTAGCATCTCTGGCAGGTTATCTCCCAGTTGTGGAGTGAAAAGACTGAACCAGATCTTGTTAACCTCCGGTCGGGGCGTCCAAAATTGCAGGAACTCACGCAGATATCCAGAGCGCTTCATCATCTCTCCAGTTATCGTGCAGTGAATCGTGATCCGGCGTCCCGTGATGTTTGCCATGATTCGTTCGTACGTGGCCGGTGATCGCCTACGGTCGTGCTCGGAACGCAGCCCGTCGATCGAGACGACAACGTTCATATGTGGCTCGTTAGTCCACTGTTCCGGGAATGACCGGAAAGCGCTTGTTACCAGTTGCACATGTATTCCGCGCGCCAGCAGCAAGGGAACCAACTGCTCCAGTTCGCGATAGCGAACCAGGGGATCGCCGCCGACAAGCGACAAGTGCAAAGGCTTGAGGCGATCGACCAGCTGCAGAATTCCGTCGATAAGGTGTTTCCCCTTGAGATCGCTCAGCTGTCGTAACGTTACGCCACCGCCTAGATGGCCAGCATCGTAGGCGTAACATCCGGGACACCTGAGCGGGCATTCGCGGGTGATTTCTATCGAAAGGGAGGGCGCCTCGCCCCGCAGGATTTTGCTCCAGGCGTGAATGATTTCTGAAGTTCGCATGTCTCGATCCTTTCTTTGATCCGGAAACAGTGAGATCTGCAGAGGGCGCGGCGAGCGATCTCTCCACAGGCTGCATGCGGCCCTACATTTGGGACCGGCTTGCTCGGGAAGCTGTTAAGGGGCGGCTCGACAAAGTCCATGGCTGCGCATTCGGGACAGCGATCTCGCAGACACAACAAACGGCAGGCGCTCTTGCACAGAGCAACGCTGATCCCGTTCTATCAAGCTGCATGCCTTTTTTTGATGAGAGTAGTTGGCGCCTACAATGCGGAAAGTGGGGGGGACGAGTCTGAGGCTTGATCGAGGTGAATTGCGGAAGAAAGGAGCAGCTGGCCGTCGGAGAGGATGCTTAAATGAAACGAGCGCGCTTCCTCTGACAGATGCAGCGAAACCAGGCTCGGACCACGATCCTGATCGACTGAAGGTGAGTGATGGGTACCGATGCTGAAAGATATAGCCGTGTCGCGGTGCGGTTTGATGCTGGGCGGATCGGGTACTCGATCCACCGACGCGATGAGAATGAGCACGCAAAGCAGCCAACCCAAAAACTGCTGCGTTTTGGAAATTCGCTGATGCACCCGGCTCTATACTAGCGCAGCATCATCTCTCAATCTGCGTCCTTGTTTGCGGTGCTGTGGATTGGCAATGGAGCAGATCCAAAAAGGAACGGCCACTCGCCGCAGATCTGCGGTTACGGAGTAGGCAGCACAATGCGCGACGCCAATCGCGCCCAGTTTCCCACTTGGCCGTCTAACGCGCGTCCCGCACATTGAGCATTCAAGATCGCGTTAAATGCGCATTTCGCGAATGTGGCTTGCTGACTGTATTGATCAGCGACCTTCTGGAACAGAACGCGAACGAAGACTACTCCCCTTGAGATCTCTTGCCGGTGGCGCGATCGGTCCAACTGGCCTTTCGTCACAGGCAAGAAGTGGCCCAAGCTCTTTGAAATTCGCTTGGTTAAGAAACCATGATTTTCGAACGCGAATTTAGGCTCTTGCCGGGTCGATCGCGTCCGGGTTGAGGCCCAGATCGCGAATTGCCTGCTGTGCCCGACGTGCCTCGACGCGTCCCCAATGAGCGAGGCGCGAGAGACGAGCTTTTGCTGGCCCGAGGAGAAGTTTCTAATGCGGCTGAGAGACCACATGAATTGGCTCGGGATGCTAAGCGGCATTTCCATCGGCGATCCTGATCAGAGCTCCTCCTTGCTCAATCAGGAGTCCGTACAAGGCGATTTATCGCGACTTTGTGCCTTCCGATTGTCAATCTACGCATAGCCGACTTTTATGTAAGTGACGATGGGCGAGATCGCCCATCGTCACTTACATTCAAACAATGCGGACAAGTGAACTTCGCTACACTGCCGTTGGGGCGGATCTATGCGGGCCGTACCTCGTCGGATTTCGGAATTGCCGGTCATATCGGAGCTATGCGGAACCTTTCCGCCATCGGAAACCAACATAATCGGTGGCAGGAGACTCGCCGCCTACTTCACTGCAAAAGTTGAACGCCGCTTACGGGTTTTGGCGACCGACGTTGCGTATTAGATGAAGGCCCGCCATGAACAGGGCCACGGAAGGAATTTCAAGAATTTCAAGCGGAGGGAAGATTTTTCTCAGGCCTTCCCCGAAAACTCGCAACGCTCTTTCTAGCCGGCTTGCCGGACAAATCTTAGCAAGGATCATCATCAATGCCCCAGGATAAAGAATCGAAAGCTTCCGACGATATCCGCGAACTCGACAGTAGGCGCGAGTTCCTCCGAAAACTGGGAACCACTCTGGGAGGTGTCGCACTTACCGGCGGCGGTGCCGCAGGCCCGCTCTTCGGTCAAACCCCGCTACCAAGCGGTTACAACTTCTCTATTGTCTGGACGGCCGGCCTGCCGACCATCAACGGGATTCCTAACCCGGTAGGCGGCCTAGGCGCAGCGGTGATGATGGGATCGTTCCAGGCTGAGGGAAAGCCCCAGAGTGACGTGCTTTATTTTCACGGCACAAAAACAAACGGGGCGCAGGCGCTCTTTCGCGCCGTAATGGACTATTCCGGCCCTAAACCGGTCGTGAAGAATTGCTTTGTCGAAGTGGCGGAGGGCGATTCGCTGACTAAGGTGGACGGCGTTCCCAGCAATGAGTTGCCGCTTGTCGTCGGAAAGCTGGGAATCGGCTCCGCTAATTCCAGCGCTCACTATGCCACCACTATTACCGTGAACGATTATGGATCGTTGGACAATCCAAACTACAGCGTTCCGGCGAACACCGCCCCGGGAGTATACCTGTTAGACCCACAATTTGGCTGGTCGAGGGTTGCTCGCCTGGGTGATCCATCTCCCGATGGGGCGCAGTATGGCGGAATTTTTGGCGATGTGCTCTTGAACGAGGACGACTCAGTGGATTTCACCGCGTTCACGACTGACATGCCTTCTTCGGCCGGGCTGGGTGCTGCTGCCCCTCGCTCGCATGTGCCCTGGGCCACCGCTACGCACGCCTTGATTCACGAAACGCCCGGAAGGCCGGGCAATTCACATATCATGTTGAAAACCGGAGACCGGCTGCCAGGGACGGCAGCGGTGGTCGAGAACATCGGGTTGTTCAACGCGATCCATCAAGAGTTTTTTGTCGCTCAGGTGAACGCCAGGCGGCTTGACATTCTAAATGCATTGCCGGGGACGGCTGTGGTGCGAGGGCGGCCGCGGCCAGGCGCCGCCGACCAATTGGACTTGCTCACGGGTTCACACCACCTGTTCGCGAACGGAGTTCCGATCCACCGTGACACAGTCGTGGGCGAGACCTTCTTTGGGCCACGTATCGGCTTCGACGGCCTCACAGCGATCGTGACTCACCGTTCACGTTCAGTGCCGAGCGGGGGCCGGCTCGATTTGCAACGCTTAAACACCTGGGGACGACGCGGCCAAGAGCTTATCTTCACCGCGGGCGACGTGACCGCGAACACCGCCTCGGCTTTGGGTGGACCTGTCGTCAGCCCCACAACCGGGCTAACCTACGTGATACGGGTTCTGGAGGACGGCTCCACGGAGCTCGTCGTATTCAATCAAAGCCAAGAAGAAAAGGTACTCCTCCGAAGCGGAGACGCGGTCAACACATACCCGATCACCGAGATCCTTCACGGGTACCATCCCGCCCAGGTCGACCCCGCAGGCAGACTGGCTTTTGCCGCCGAGTTCATCATAGACCCCAAAAAGGACCCAATGTCGTCCAGCAACATCAAGAGCTGCCTGGTTGTAGGCATCCCGGTCTGACACGCGAGCGAAGGAGGAAAATAAATGGAAAATACCACTTCGGGCACTTCACTATCGACCGTCTCTGCGGCAGATAGCATTCCCATCACCATCGGAACCGGAGACAATGCGAATTTAGCTTACGGGCTGCCGCTCTTCCCGAATATCGGCAGCGCGCGAGCCGGCATCTCGAATACCGACAAGTTTGGGACGCTCTTGGATTTCGAGATAACAATCCTGTTTTCTCGAACGAAACTCCACGCTTCTTACACGTTTTTCATGGGGGTCCTGGGCCCTGCCGTCGCGTTTAATCTGCCTGCGAATGTCAAATTCGAAAACCCTACCCCTAACCAGGGCCAGGTCGCCGCCACCCTGCACAACCAAAATGTCGTGGCCGGATTCGGAATAGGACTCGGCGCCGGAGCGGGTTTTTCGCTGCTCCAGCAATTCTATCTTCCGGAAAAATGGTTCTCTCCCTGGAAGCTTGCATGGAAGACGGCTGTAGACCTGAATGTCCAGTTCAATGTAGACATTATCACCGTTCTTCTTTTCCTGATCCTGAAACTAATAGGCGCCAAGTCGTACTACCTGGCGCAAACTTCAGGCACGTCGAGAGAAATATTTCAGAAATACCTGAGGAATTCAATCATAGCGCCTTCGCCATTCAGCTTTTGGGGTAATTCGGCGGGCTTCGGCCCCAATACGACGACCACGGCTACCCCGCAGTGGGTCCTACCGATCAATTTTTTCAGTTTCGTCCCAATCCTGAAAACGTTTAATGAACTCGCGAGTAAAATCAAGTGTAGTTTCCAGTTGGGTACGCAGTTCGTGGTTATGATGCCGGTCACGTTATCGCTTGATACCTTCGACGTCACGGGCGGGCAGAAACCCGGAGGACTCCAGAGATACGGGCCTATCACTTACGACAATACCACCGCTAAGGCGCCGGGTCCGGCGTTTGTCGCGGGAAACACGGTCACACGGTTCACTACCAATGTAACTTACACAACCAGTTTCACCATTGCACTCCAGTTCTTCATGGAATTTGACATTTGCAAGCTCATTTCGAAATCCGTCACCACTCAAGGGTTGGATCTCCTGGAGCTGTTGCATTACCCGAGGCCAGGTACGGGCCCAATCTCAGGGTCCGTCAGCGCGAATCCCCAAAATAACTGTGTTCTCATTCCGCAGATGACAATGAGTTTCATGTCGTCGGAATTAGATCCTCACTACAATTTACCCGTAAACACGGTTGTAACCGATCTTCCCGCCAAGGGAACAATTTATTTGTCGGAGTCCTGGCAAGGTAAGGAAGCCGCGAACGTCAAGCTCGAGATAACTCCTGCAGTCGCAGGCTTCCCGCAGGTTGTATATATCAAACCCGGGCAAACTAGCCAAACCTTCGAGTACACGTTCCTCAATCGTCCCATTCCGACCGGCGATCCGAACAATCCTGACAGCACTGTTTCTCCCAGCGACGCCTCGCCGTATGCGACCTATCTCGTCAGGGCGAATGTCCCGCCGAGTGAAGCCGAACCGTGTGCTGATTGGGAAGTCACTGCGCCGGTAATGGTCCAAAACCGGGCCATAAGTACCGGTTTTCAGGAAGGCACTCAGGGTGCCGGACCTCCCAATAATGCCAACGGCGGAGCGCAGCTGAATGCGGACCAATCGAAGAACCCAGGCAAAGCGGTCGCCCCCTTCGTTGTCGCTAAGTACCAGTTCCCCTACCCCCCGGGTGCCGAAGAGGCGAACGGAGTTGAGATGAAGATGTACCTGCTTGACGCCGACAAGAACCCGCACAACGGCAGCGACGTCATGGTTACTTTCGATTCCGGCGTAACGGCAAACCTCTCCCGCCCAGCTACGGTAAAGGTCCCGCTCGCACTCGACGGTAACACGTTTAGGCTCGAATGGCGCTCAACAGGCCCTGAAACGAACTATTCCAGTCTGTTTTTCCTGATCATGGATGCAGGCGGCACTTACGGCCAAGCGGTATTGTGGCTTCATGTCTGGAACTGGTCGTGAGTTCCGCCGCCACTGCTTCTACCGACCCCCGGGCCATCCGCAGCGCGCGCAGCCTCTTCGAAGCTCTGCGCGCTCCGGATTTCTTTGCGCGCTTTGAGGTGCTCAGGGCGATTCAGAAAGAGCCCGCCGTCGCGCTCTCGTTCGGTATTTTCGAGGGTCAGGATGTTATCGACGCTTTGATCCGGGAATCGCACCGCGGCGCCGGCACGGCGGAGTGGATGCAATGGCTTGGAACCCTCGATTGTTTTGAAGACCCGCGCACGAGGGACTTTTTTTTTCGCCTTCTCTGTGACAGTGACGAACCGATCGTGCTCTTTGCGGCAGCACGGCATCTCGCACGCACGCCGGTTTCGTGGCTTCCTGAAAGCATTTACGATCTCCTCTTGACCAATGAGAATCCGATGCGCGCGCGAGCGGCAGCGGTTGTGCTCGAGAACTCGCAGACGACGAGCGTCCGGGTCCGCATCCGGCTGGCGCTCTTATCCGGGGGCAAACTTCCCGCTCCGGCACTCGATCCCGACACTCTGGCGCCCTGGCTCGACGAACTGAACGGCGCCTTCCAACTGGAGGCCATGAGCGCGTTGGAAGCACAAGGAGAGCACGCCTGGATCCGGCTGGCGCTAGTGTGGGACAAACTCGACGTGCGGCTGCAAATCTGGCTGCTCCAATGGGGATCTCGCGAATTTCAGGCCGTGCTTCCGGGTCTGCTGCCCCAAGCGCTCAAGAGCGGCGAACATGCTCTCGTTCTCGAAGCTCTGCGGGGCATGGCAGACGCCGGAGAGAGAATCGTGCCCGAATCCATCAGAGGCTTGGCCGTGGCGTTTCTTTCCAATCCCGATCCGGCGGTAAGACAGGCGGCTGTCGCTGCTGCTCCCGCTGGGGTAAACTGGCGCGAATTTCTCGTCTCTGAGATCGATCGCGGGGTTCGATCGGAGGCGATGGTACAGCTTGCGAAGAGGGAATGCGAGCAAGCGATCCCGGATCTGATCGATTTTCTGCGTTCGGGCGACTGGCAGGTGCGTGCGGTAGCTGCCAGCTGCCTCATCACGCTGGGCACAGCCGCAGCCGATGCAGTAAAGCCCCTGGTGCGCGATGCCGACCGGAATGTCCAGACGGCCGCTGTGCGAATCCTAATCGCCCTGCAGCAAGATGCCTGGCTCGAGCAGGAACTGCTGATCTGAATAATTTTTACCTTCGCTAATCGGGATTATTTGAAATTCTCGACGAGCATAATATTGCGATTGTCGCGGTCCAGGTGGACATACAACAGCCGTGTTTCATCGCGCGACACCGCAAGTGCTCCCGGGCCGGCGGTGACGAGTTTGCCCACCGTGGCTACCCGAACAATTCTCCGGCTTGCGAAATCGAAAAACCGGACAGCCGCATCCTTGCTGAACGCCTCATCATTCGGAACAAAGAAGATCCCGTCTCTGCCCAGCGCCCATTCCCGGTAGTCTCCGGTTCCCGACAACTCGGCCACCGGCGCTTCACTTCTCTTGCCCAGATCCATTCTCCAGATTCCCGAATGCTCCTGGCGTTTGGAATAGTAAAGACACTTGCCATCCATGGATTCAAACCCTTCGAATCCTCCGCGGCGGGTAAGCCGAACAGACTTACCGCCCTGGCTTGGAATCTTCCAAATCTGATCGTCCGAGGGGGAATGGAAATAGATCCAGCGGCCGTCGTGAGACCAGCTCGGCACATCGGCGCCGCCCGTATTCGTGGCAAGCCTGCGAGTCTCTCCTCCTGCAACTCGGACAAGCCAAATGTCGGGCTCGGAGGATGGCGGCCGCAAGTCAAAGGCGATCCGCTCTCCATCGGGAGACCAACGCGGCGTTCCAGCGAACCCCTCGAGAAAAGTCAACCGCCTCAGGTCGGAGCCCTCAGTTCGCCCAACCCAGATATCGGTCGAGCCTGCGCGGTCCGAGGAAAACGCAATCCACTCTCCATCCGGGGAGAACTGCGGCGTATCTTCGCGCATAGTGGATGCGATCAGTTGCACTCCCGCCCCAGCCGAGACCTCCGGTGTTTGCCCGTCTCCAGTTCGACGCAAGGTGAGCTGCCAAATGCTGTGCTCGAGCGCCCAATGCACATACGCCATGCGCTTTCCGCGAATGGCGACGTCGCTGATGTCTGGCCCTAGTACCGCAGCTACAGCAGGCTGTGTAATCACGCCGCTCTCCACGTTCACTTCGGCTAACTTGCCAAACCAGGAATAGGCGAGCGAACGGCCATCCGCTGTCCAAGTTAAACCCGGCCACGATATTCGCGCCGGCAGTTCACGCACCCCTTTGCCTCTCTCGTCTGTGACGACAATTTCGGTGGTGTTGCGCCGGAAGGCTAATCGGTGTCCCCTGGGATCGTATTGCGGACAGCAGTCGCTTTCGCCGTCGGCGGGAAACGATCGCTGGCGAACTGTGTGATCAGAAAAAGATAGTTCGAAAATGGCGCTTTGGTCTTTCCCAACCGAACGAGCGAATGCGAGTGTGCGGCCGTTCGGGCTCCACGCGAGTCTTCCGGTATCGACCACTTTGTCGATGCCCAGATCCGTTTCGCTACCGCCAAGAGCTGAGATCGTCAGAATCCTCGCCAACCGCGCATCGGTTTGCGTTCGAAGGAAGGCGATTCTGGTTGCGCTTGGATCCCAAACCGGCGAGCGATCTTCTGTACCGGCAGGTACGTTTGTCAGGCGCAGCGGATCGGTTGAGCCGATGAGTTGCACGTAGAGTTCAAGCGGGTTGTTGCCGTCCTTTCCTTGCCCTACGAATGCGATTTCCTTGCCATCGGGCGAAATCGCAGGGTCCTGCTGGTAGCCGGGATAGTACGTAAACGGAACGATTCTCAACGTATCCAGTGCATGCGGTCTGTTGTAGTGAACAAATAAGAGTATCGAGAGAGCGATCAGCGCAGCGATCGCGACGATTCCCGCCGTACGGTGAAATGGGGGGCCGCGCGTGATACGAGCGGCCCCGCCGGGCGAAGCTGTTTGCCGGACACTTTCCAGGTCAGAGGTCAACGCAGTGGCCGTTTGATACCGTTTCGCAGGCTCTTTGTCGAGCATCGTTCTCACGATGGAAACGAGTTCAGGAGGCGCCAGCTCACGAATCGGCCTGAGGTCCGCCGGCTGCGGGCCTGCAATAACCGCGAGCGTTTCGCGCAATGTAGTTCCCGCAAAGGGTAGCCGACCCGAGAGCATCTGATAAAGCACGACACCGAGAGACCAGATATCGGCGCGCTGATCTACGCGCGATCCGGCGACCTGTTCCGGCGCCATATACAGCACTGTTCCGATCGTTAAGCCCTCCTGAGTCAGAACCGTTCTCTCGGTCCATTGCGCAACTCCGAAATCGAGAATGCGAACCAGGGGCTCGGCGGATTCCGCGCCGGTCAACATCAGGTTCGCTGGCTTGATATCGCGATGCACGACACCTTTAGCGTGGGCGGCCTGCAGACCGTACGCGGCCTGGAGTGCGATGCCCGTCGCCTGCTTCACAGGAATCGGTCCGGTTCGAATCTTTTCCTCGAGCGATGTTCCCTCGAGACAGGCCATCGCGATAAATGTGAATCCGTCCGCTTCCTCGATCTCGTAGACCGGACACACGTTCTGATGATCGATGGAGGCGATGACTCGCGCTTCACGGATGAAGCGCTCCCGGCTGGCGGAATCGTCTCTGAGGAACGGCGGCAGAAATTTCAGCGCGACGGTTCGCTGGAGCCGCGTCTCCGTTGCCCGATAAACGACTCCCATTCCACCAGCTCCCATCGGCCGAAGGATCTGGTAATGCGATAAGGTTCGTCCGCTGAGATCTTCGTGAATGATCGGCATCGAGCGATCTCCTGCGAGCTCCGGCTCAATCGGTCCCTCCCGGTCTTCCTGCAAAAGGTTTTGTAGCAGCCGGAGTAAGTCGGTATCACTCCCGCATTTATCTTGAAGGAACGCGGCTTGATCTTGTACCGGCAACTCGGCTGCTTGCGAGAAAAGCTCCGATACTCGCTTATAGACAGCCGGATCGGTTATTGCGTTAAAGCCGGAGCGCGTTCTTGAGCCATGCACTGCAGAATCTCCAGTCTTTCTCGATGGTGCTGACGCTCACGCCGAGAACGCCGGCCACTTCGGGAACACTCAAACCGGCAAAGAAACGCAATTCGACAAGTTTGGCGTGGCGCTCGTCCAGTTTCGCCAGAGCGTCGATAGCCTGATCGACGGCAAGCACGTCGAGGTTCTGCTCGGCGCCGATGAGATCCTCGCTCAGTGTGACTCTGGCCGCCGCGCCGCCTCTTTTGTCGCGTTTGGCCGCGATGGCATGGTTCACCAGGATGCGTCGCATCGCGATGGCGCCGACCGCAAGAAGATGGCTGCGATTCTTCCAATCGACTTGTGCTTGTTCGGCAAGCCGAAGATAGGCTTCGTTCACCAAAGCCGTGGCCTGCAGTGTGTCAGTATGCGCTTCGTGGGCGAGATAACTTTTCGCGAGGCGCCGGAAGTCATTGTAGATCAGTGTGAAGAGGCGGTCGAAAGAGGCGTGCTCGCCGTTGGTGGACTTTTCAAGAACCTCAGAGGGCCCGGGGATTGGAGCTGAGCCGTTCAGGCGTTGCCGCTGCTTTCGTCCCATGTGCATCCACCTCAGCGGCCCATCACTCGAGCTTGCGTACCGTTGTTACGAAGCAGTTTTTCGGTTGAGTGACCTCGATAAGGGTAAGCAGAAACAACAGCTTAAACTCCCGGCTGTTTAGTTTACACCGGACTCGGCGAGCCACAGGGGCCACGGGCCCCGAAGGTCTTGTATCGTACCTTCGCACCGGGGCCGCGAATTCCAGAAAATACCGTGAAAGGAACAGATATGCTCTTTGCGCTCGCTCAGCGGCGGCGATTACGGTCCCATGACATTCAGGCATGGCAAAGCTCCTCATGAAGCTTGCCCTCGCGCACGTCCTCGCCTAAGTTGTGATTAGTCGCTGCAATCACGGTAATAGCGGGAATAGCTGTCTTCCACCGATGTGCTCAAACTCTCGCTGCTGAAGGACATGCAAACGCGTGGATACCCTGTACTTCAGCCGAATGCAATGCGCGTTGTCATTGCTTTTTTTTGGACTCGTCGGCATCCGGAGAGAACTTGTGTAGTCGCAAAGTGTAAAAGCATCGTCACGCACTTTGACGTATAACGCGCATTCCGTACATTGAGGGTTCAAGATCGCGAAAAATGCGCATTTCGCGAATGTGGCTTGCGGACTGTATTGCTCAGCGACCTTTTGGAACAGAACGCGAACGAAGATTGCTCCCCTTGCGATGTCTCATCCCTGTCGCGATCGGTCCAACTGGGCTTTTCATCACAGGCAAGAAGTGGCGCAAGCTCTTTGAAATTCGCTTGGTTAAGAAACCATGATTTGCGAACGCGAATTTAGGCTCTCGCCGGATCGATCGCGTCCGCATTGAGGCCCAGATCGCGAATGGCCTGCTGTGCCCGGCCCGCATCGAACCGTCCCCAATGAGCGAGGCGTGAGAGCGCGGCACCCGCAATGCTGGCGGCATCCACTTCGAAGAACCGGCGCAGATGTTCGCGGTTGTCGCTGCGGCCGAAACCATCCGTGCCAAGCGCCGTCAGACGCCCGGGCAGCCAGGGCGAGATCTGGTCCGCCACAATCTTCATGTAGTCAGTGGCGGCAATGATCGGCATGTCGGCGTCGCCGAGCGCTTCGAGCAGATAGGGACGACGCTCCAGCTCGCCGGGATGCAACCGGTTCCAGCGATCCACGGTCAACGCGTCGCGTCGAAGCTCGGTGTAACTGGTCACGCTCCAAACGTTCGCGCCGATTCCGTATTTCTCGGTGAGCAGCTTTTGGGCCTTGAGCGCCTCGTTCAGAATGGGCCCGCTGCCGAATAGAGTGACTTGCGCTGGACCTGCCTCGGACGGCTTGTAAAGATACAGCCCGCGCAGAATGCCTTCGCGGAGATTCGGGACCTCCGGCATGGGCGGTTGGACGTAGTTCTCGTTGCAGACGGTGAGGTAATAAAAATGATCCTCCGCATTTTCGTACATGCGGCGGATGCCGTCCTGCACGATGACGGCGATTTCATAGGCCCAGGCAGGGTCGTAGCTCTTGCAGGTGGGAACGACGCTAGAGAGCACGTGGCTGTGGCCGTCGTCGTGCTGCAGTCCCTCGCCTAATAGCGTGGTGCGACCGGCAGTTCCGCCGATAAGAAAACCCTTCCCGCGTGAATCCCCGAAGGCCCAAATAAGGTCGCCCACGCGCTGGAAGCCGAACATTGAGTAGTAAATAAAGAACGGAATCGTGGGGACACCAACGTTGGCATAGGCAGTGCCCGCAGCGGTGAACGAGGCCATAGAACCCGCCTCCGTGATTCCCTCTTCGAGAATCTGGCCGTTCTGCGCTTCTTTGTAATACATCAGGACGTCGCTATCGACAGGTTTATATAGCTGTCCACCAGAGGCGTAGATGCCGCGTTCGCGGAACATGGATTCCATACCGAAGGTTCGCGCTTCGTCGGGGATGATCGGCACAACGAGTTTGCCGATATCGGGCAGCTTAATCAGCGCCTTGAGCACGGACACGAACGCGCTGGTAGTGGACGCTTCGCGACCCCGCGAGCCGCCGAGAGATTCATGGAACGTCTCCAGCGGGGGAGCCTTGATTTCGATCTTCTTCGGCGCACGCCGCGGGAGGTATCCGCCGAGGGCTTCGCGGCGCTGCCTCATGTAGCGCATTTCGGGGCTGTCGTCGGGCGGCCGGACAAAGGCGATCTGATGAATTGTCTCTTTGGGCAGATTCAGATGAAAGCGGCTGGAGAGATAGAACAGCTCTTCCTCGTTCAGCTTTTTCTGCTGGTGAGTGATGTTCTTTCCTTCCCCTGCTTCGCCGAGGCCATACCCCTTTACCGTCTTCGCGAGAATGACCGTGGGCTGGCCCTTGTGCTCATAGGCGCGCTTGTAGGCGTTGTACGTCTTCACTGGATCGTGACCGCCGCGAGCAAGCCGGGCGATCTGTTCATCGGAGTAGTTTTCGATCAGCTTCAGCAACTCGGGATATTTCCCGAAAAATTCCTTGCGCGTGTAGGCTCCGCCGCGAGCCTTGAAGTTTTGATATTCGCCATCAACGCACTCCTCCATGCGCTTCAGCAGGAGGCCACTCGTGTCACGCGCTAGCAGCTCATCCCAATCCGCGCCCCAGATGACTTTAATGACGTTCCAGCCGGCTCCGCGAAACACTCCTTCGAGCTCCTGGATCACGCTGCTGTTCCCGCGAACCGGGCCGTCCAGCCGCTGCAAGTTGCAGTTGATAACGAAGATCAGATTGTCCAGTCGCTCGCGAGCGGCCACGTGGAGCGCACCGGTCGACTCGGGTTCATCCATTTCGCCATCCCCGCAGAACGCAATTACCTTGCGGTCGCTCGGAGCCAGCAGCCCACGGTTTTCCAAGTAGCGCAGGAAACGGGCGTTGTAGATGGAGTTGATCGGTCCGATTCCCATCGAGACAGTTGGGAACTGCCAGAAGTCCGGCATCAGCCAGGGGTGGGGGTAAGACGAGAGCCCTGCGTGCTCGCGCAGTTCATGGCGGAAGTTCAGCAGGCGCTCTTCGCTGAGGCGCCCTTCCAGAAAGGCGCGCGCATATACACCCGGGGACGCGTGCCCCTGGTAGTAGAGCAAATCGCCAGCCTGCCCATCGATGCTGCCTCGAAAGAAGTGATTGAATCCGACTTCGCTGATGGTAGCGAGGGAAGCGTAAGTCGAGATATGACCCCCGATATTTGGATCGTACTTGTTGGCGCGAACAACCATAGCGGCCGCGTTCCAGCGAATCAGGCTTTTAATGCGCCGCTCGGTTTCGCGATCCCCGGGATATGGCACTTCCTCGTGCGCCGGAATGGTATTCAGGTACGGCGTGTTGATTTCCTGCGGCGGAGAGACGCCGGAATCAGCGGCCCGTTCGATCAGCTTGTTCAGAAGGTACTGCGCGCGGTCGGGGCCTTCGTCATCCAGAACCTGATCGAGGGCTTCCAACCATTCTGAAGTTTCCTGTGGATTCAGGTCCGTCTGGCGTTCTTCTTTCGTTTTGAGCATGTCTCGTTCAGGGCGAAGGTGAAGGGGTAATTCTCAAGAATACGTTCTCAGCTCGAATCGCGCACGACGGAAAGGCGCCTGGTTGGCGTTACCCAAAGCACAATCCAAGTCTCCCGGCACGGCGGTAGGCCATAACCTGGATGAAATCAAGGTGTCTTACACATAATTATCGCCTATCGCTTGCATTTCCGCTCTTTGTCAGGCAATCTAAAAGGTTTTCGGAGAACATACATTTCCCGATGAAGGTGCGAGTCCTGTTTCACGACCACTGCTTTGATGGCGCAGCAGCCTCGGCATTTGTCACGCGGTTCTTGCGGACGAAGTTCTATCCCGGCGCGCAGTTCGCCTATACAGGCCTGGCGCACCGAGCGGACCAACTCTTCGAACCCACTCTGTTCGACGGCGACGTAAACGTCATCGTCGATTTCAAGTACGCGACCGATCCCAAACTAACCTGGTATTTTGACCACCATCAGAGCGCTTTTTTAAGCCCGGAGGATGCCGAGCATTTCCGTCACGATACATCGGGGCGGAAGTTCCTGGATCCAAGCTATCGTTCGTGCACGAAATTCATCTCGACGTTAGTGAAGGAGCGGTACGGGTTTGAGGCTCCGGATTTGGAGGAACTCGTCACCTGGGCTGACATCGTGGACGGTGCGCTGTATGAGAGCGCCGAAGCGGCGGTGAAAATGGACGAGCCGGCGATGCGATTGACTCTGGTCATCGAGGGCAGTAAAGGTCCGCACCTAGTTCAAAAAATCATCTGCCTGATGCAGAGCCAGTCGCTCGAAGAGATCATGGCCGACCCCGCCATTCAGACCGAATACGACCGGCTCCACGCTACGCATCTCCGCAATATCGATGTGATCCATAAGGCTGGATCATGCGACAGTGGGGTGATCTATTTCGACCTGGTCGACTACGGAATCGAGGGGTACAACAAATTCATCCCGTACTATTTGTTCCCGGATTCCGCATACACGGTCTCGGTTTCCACTTCGAGTTTCCGGACAAAAGTTTCCGTGGGTTCGAACCCCTGGGTTCGCGAGCCTTTGCGTCACAATCTGGCGACGATCTGTGAGCGGTATGGCGGCGGAGGGCATCCCAAAGTAGGAGCCATCAGCTTTCCAATCGGGGCGATAATCGAGGCGCGAAAAGCCGCCGCGGAGATTCGGGAAGAGCTCAAGAATTAGCTCTTATTTGTACCAATAGGGTGTGCGCTTTGCCCACTCGGACCCTGGGTACCGGTCGTGCAGTAGATGGAATGCCTGTTCGATAGGACGGGTTGAATCTGTGGGGCAGCCAAAACGAGACGTTTTCACAGCCAGAGCGAGGGCTTCGGGATTGCGGGGATCCTCCGGATGAGATCGAACCCAGCCGGCGACCACGGAAGAGACAAAGGTGGGTGCGCTGCCGGCAGCGGTGAATGCTTGCTGCTCGCGTTCGGCTTCCTTTGCCTGTGACGCATTCAGAAAATTCGCCTCAGGTGCATTACGCGAGGCGTAGAGCCGCTTCAGTACTGGCGAAAAACCCCCTTGCATATCGTAATAGTTGAACATGTAAGCTTGCCCGTCTGCTCTCTTCGAAGCACACCACCAGTTATCGCGGAAGTCATCGATTTTGCCGTCGGGAGTGTTGCGCTGGAACCCGCTTCGAATCCAAGGTTGCAATTCCGGATGATGCAGGATCCACCAAGTCGCTTCGAAGCGTTGAGCCGGGCCCGGCGCTGCATTCGCATACGCGTCCAGCGCTTCGGCGTAGGGCGGCTTGAGCCTGGCAAGTTCGAGGGCAAATTCCCTGCCCCCTCGATCAAGAAGGATGGCTCGCATCCAGCCCGCTTGCGCCAGTTCCCGGCGTAGGGTTTCCGCGAGATGAGAGCTCCTTACGGCCTCGAGCCACAGCGATTGCGGGAGGGCGCGGTTGAAGGTGCTGGTCGCATCAGAATCGAAGCTTCCGAGCGGACGAACTTCGTCGGGGCGCGAAAACGGACTCTCCCCGTCCATGCCCTCGCTACCTTCCGCGACGGCGGTCCGGGGCGCGTACGCAAGGAACTCCGAGAAGTTTGCGGCGACCTTCATGCGCTCGGCACGAAAGGCGTTTTCAGTCGACCCAGCGAAGTTGCCTTTCAAGGTGGCATCCAGTGTTGAGGTGGCTCGCTCGCGCTGGCCGCTTTCGATCAGGAGGCGGACGGCTTCGAAGTTGGCCGTTGGGAAGGACGGCGAATCACGCGGCAGGGCGAGCGCCGCGTCGGTCAGTTCGGCTGCCGTTTGATCCTTACCGTTTGCGTAGTGGAGGGCGGCGATGAGCCACGGAAGCGCCTTGGTAGTGCGCCAGTGCTCAATCAGGGCGCCTTCGTTCTCTGTGTTTCCAGCTTGGAAGGCGGCGATCCAGTTCGTAAGGGGATCTCGAGCGGTTAGCGAGGCGAACGTGTCCCGATTCTGTTTCAGCGCAGCCTGAAACTGGTCAGAGGGCAAATTGAAGGAGGGGTACTCGAAACGGTCGTAGAGAAGTGTGTAGTCACTGAGAGTACGGCCGAGATCCATTGTGTCCGGCTGGAGCAGGCGCTTTGATAAGACGAGGAACTGCGCGGAGGGATCCAACCGGGCGCTGACGTATTCAAGCAACGAAAGAGCGGCCTCGTGCATGCTCGCCTCGGCAGGATCAGCAGCGATTTTCTTCAGCTCTTCCGCGGCTACCGAGAGATTTCCGGCGCGAATATCGCAGCGAGCCACCAGATAAGCGGCCAGCAGCCGCCAGGGCGAAGTCTGATCATGCGCAATGGTTTCGTATTCAGTCTTAGCTTCCTCGTATACGCCTGAGTAGAAGTGGGCGCTTGCGATTTGATATTCGCGATGGGCGCGCAGTTCCGCGGACATGCCAGGCGCTGGTGGATCCGGAATATCGGGACCAGACGAGCAACTGACGAACACTTTATCTTGGGCTGCCAGCCACTCGCGTACCTGAGCGCTTGACGCACCGAACTGGGTGATCAAGCCATCGAGCGTGCGTTTTGCCGTCAGAAACGCGTCCGGCGCACAGTTCGGGATGCTTATAAAATAAATGCCCTGCTGCTTGAATGGAATCACGTTGGCTGTCTGTACGCCCGGAACTTGTTGCCGCGCGGATAACCACTGCTTGACAGCGGCGTAGACATCGAAGGAGGGGCGATACCGTTCCAGGTTCGTGACTGAGGCGATTTGTGCCTCGGAAAGCGGCAGGCCGTTCAAGATGCGATAGGCCATCGCGAGGTAGGCTCGCGCATAAGTCGGTTCGAGAATTCCAAGATGCCCTCGGTAGAAATCAGGGTCGTTATCAGGCCCTTGTGTTCGGGTAAAGACCATGATTGGGAAGAACGGGCCGCAGCTTGATAGATCGGATGGGCTCGCGAGCAGCAGAGCGAGCAGCGCGAGGGTAGCGCTCCGCTGGATTAGTTTGCGAACCATCGCCTGCTGGCCTGAAGAACCGCACGGTAAGACGTTTCGGTCCATGGTTGGCTAGAAAAGACAAAGACACGGCGTACGTGCGGCACCGTGACGTAAAACTCGTCGGTCGAGATACCGAAACTGGATTGGCAGAGCGGTTCCCGCACGTGTTCGGTCGTCGCATGCGGATCGATGCCCATTCGAAAGAACATCGGGACAGCGTCTGCGACGTTCAAGCCGTGAATCCAGTTGTCGCCCTGGCACCAGGAAACGAGCGCAGTCATTTCGAGAGGCAGCTTATCAGGAATCTCGCGACGAAGCTGGGTGATCAGGTGGCGGTAATACTCGCGCCGCGAGCGGCGAACATCGAAATCGATCTGCACGGCGCGAAGGCCGCCATGAGTGGTGAAGCCCGCGATCGCCTGGCTCACGTCACTGAGGGGTGCTAAGCGGCCATTATCTGCCTCGATGCGAATAACCGCAATCACGGGCGTTTGATCCGGCACAAACAGAGGTTGCAAACGGGGGCGGGCTTGCACCTCCGAGCGCGCGAGGGTAACCGTTCCGGCCAAATAGGCAACACCGGTCGCCGAGGGCACGATGTATTCAAGATGCTCCGGGCGCTCCCAAGCCCACAGCACGAGGCGAGGAAATCCGGGAAGCGGATCAGGGCGCCGGAGATTACCGCAGCCCAGGAGGATTGCCACGAAAAGCAGCGCGATCAGGCGTAGGGCGATCAGGTGCAGGCGTCGCACGCAATTCTCGTCAGCCGCGTCGGATCAATTTCTCGACGTGCTTGGCGAGAATGTCTACCTCGACGTTCACCAGCGATCCCGCACGGGAGGCATGTAGAGCGGTGTTCTCATAGGTGTGCGGAACAACGGTGAATCCGGCGACGTCATCTACAGTTTCGGCAACGGTCAAGCTGATCCCGTCCACCGCCAGAGATCCCTTGCTCACGATGTAGGGTGTGAGTTCTCGAGGAACGCGAATCCGGAGCCACCAGTTTTGGTTCCCCAGCGGCTCGAGGGAGACGATCTGCGCGGTTCCGTCCACGTGCCCCAAGACGAAGTGGCCATCCAGGCGGCTGTCCACGCGAAGCGGGCGCTCCAAATTCGCCAACGAATCCGGCCGCAGCGCGCCGAGGTTGGTCCGCCTGAGGGTTTCCCGCGCGAGGTCAGCTGAAAAATGATATTCGCTCAATTCGACCGCCGTCAGGCAGGCTCCATTCACGGCGATGCTTGCGCCGACCGCGGCGTCCTTCAGAACGGTGAAGCATGAGATGGTGAGCCGCGCACCCGCTTGCCGGGGCTGCAGTTCGACGACCGTCCCAACCTCCTCGATGATGCCGGTGAACACTACGATTTGACGAGGTACGCTTCGACGGCGAACTCGTTCTCCGAAATGGGATGAAGTGTCAGCCGGTCCAGCAGCATGGCATCGGCACGGCGCATCCGGCCCGAGCCGCCGGCCACCGGCAAGCTTCGGAGGCCGCCCAGTATTTTGGGGGCGTAATAAAACAGAATCTTGTCGGCGATTTGGCTGTCCAGGATGGTCCAGTTCACGTGGCTGCCGGCCTCCACCATGAGCGATAGATAGCGCCGTTCGGCCAAGTAGTCGAGGACCTTCCGCGGATCGGGGCGGCCACCCGGCCCGTCTGCCACCACCACCTGAATCCCCAGAGCGTCGAGTGCTTTCCGGCGCTCGACGGAAGCCGCCGATGTGCAGACTACTATCACGTCGCCGCCCGCTGAGGAGATTATTTTCGAAGTCAGCGGAATACGAAGCTGCGAATCGAGGACAATCCGCAGCAGGGGCCGGCTGCGCTCCAACCCGGAGCGATCAGTCAGCAGGCAATCGTCTTCACGCACCGTGCCCAGGCCGGTAAGGATGGCATCCGATAAGTGCCGGACCTGTTGGACATCGGCCCGGGCGATCTCGCTGGTGATCCAGCCGATATTGTCCTGCGGAGCCGCGATCTTTCCATCGAGCGTTAAAGCCGCCTTTACCGTGACCAGCGGCCTTCCCGTACGCATGAAATGAACAAATGCTTCGTTCAGGCGCTGGGCTTCGGCCGTGTATCGCTCGTCAATGGCTACTTCGATTCCCGTCTCTCGCAACCGTTGCAATCCTTGTCCGCCAACTTCCCGGTTCGGGTCTAGCATGGCGGCGACTACGCGCCCAACACCGGATTCAATCAGCGCATCAGTGCAAGGACCGGTACGGCCGGTATGGCAGCACGGCTCCAGCGTGAGGTAAACCGTGGCGCCCCTCGCGCGCTCTCCCGCTTGGCGCAAGGCGATGATCTCGGCATGATCAATGCCGGCCCAGGTGTGACTGCCGCGCCCTACCACTTCGCCGTCGCGCACGATCACCGCACCGACCGCCGGATTGGGACTGGTTCGTCCGCGGCCTTGGCGAGCGAGGTCGAGCGCTTCCTGCATGAACTCAGGCATGGAAGCTAATCGAACAGCGACTCGACGAATTTTTCGGGTTCAAAGGGCAGCAGATCATGAATCTTTTCGCCTACACCGACGAAGCGGATCGGCAGATTCAGCTCGCGGGCGATCGCGATGATTACGCCGCCCTTCGCCGTACCGTCTAGTTTCGTCAGGACAATGCCCGTGACCCCCGAAGACTCTGTGAACTTTCGCGCCTGCTCCAGGCCGTTCTGACCCGTTGTCGCATCCAGGACGAGCCAGACCTCATGCGGCGAGCCGGGCACGACTCGCTGGCAAGTGCGGCGCATTTTTTCCAACTCGGCCATGAGGTTCTCTTTCGTATGGAGACGACCGGCGGTATCCACAATCACGTAGTCGACTCCGCGCGCTTTGGCTGCTTGCAGGGCGTCGAACACTACCGCACTCGGGTCGGCGCCTGCTTTCTGGCGGATCATGTCCACGTTCGCCCGCTGCGCCCATACTTCCAACTGCTCGATGGCGGCGGCGCGAAAAGTATCAGCCGCGCAAAGTAATACTTTGCGTCCTTCGCCGAGAAAGCGATGCGCCAACTTCCCAATAGTTGTCGTCTTCCCCGACCCATTGACTCCTACAACCATCACGACTGCAGGAGGCGTATGCACGATGCGAATCGGGGTTTCGGAGCCACGGAGCACTTCCAGGAGCTGTTCACGAATGAGGCCGCGAATCTCGACGGGGTCCCCGGTCAGCCTGCGGTCCACCTGCTGGCGGATGCGGTCCAGAATGTCCTCGACGGTCCGCACACCGATATCTGCCGTAATGAGGGTGTATTCCAGTTCTTCCAGTAGGCCGGCATCGATTTCCTTTTTCCCCGAGAGCACATCTTCGAGGCGGTCGACGAGGCCCGAGCGTGTCTTCTCGATGCCAGCTTTCAGGCGATCAAGCAGGTTCGGTTCCGTGGGGACCGAGCCAAAAAGCGTCTGAATAGCCATGGTTTGAATCGCGCGCGAGAAGCCCAAGACCTCCGGCGCGCTTAGGTTCAGTGTAGAACGCAGGTCATTCACGAGCAGGCTCGGTGTAGACCGGTACGGGAGGTAAGGGCTTCGGTACGGTCAGCACTACGCAAAACATCGGCTTTCTGGCCATACTGGACCCGATGCAGGCTGTTTTTCCAGGCAGGATCGAGCCACCTGTTCCGCCCGTGGAGGAGCGGGCGAGAACAACTTCGGCTCGATCCCTTTTTTCCTGGAAGCTGCTGCTGCTCGCCGTCCTTTTGGGCTCCGCTATCCAGGTGGCGGGACCGGGCTGGGCGCAGGCGATTTTTCGGGCCATCAGCGTTACGGGAATCGCGGGCGCTTCTGCGATATTCGTGGCTCTCTTCGCAGCCGTAGTCCTTCACGAAGCCGGCCATTTCCTGGCCGCCTCAGCCGTTGGGTTTCGAATTCTTGGTGTTTCGCTTGGTCCCGTACGGGTCAGCTTCTGGCATGGTTACCGCACCTGGAAATTGTCCGGCAAGAACTTCTTAACCGGATCCGTTTCGGCTATTCCGCGCAGCGACAAGCAGTGGCGTAGCCGAATGCTGACCGTAGTAGCCGCCGGACCGGCCGCTACGCTCGGTACTGGGGCGCTGGCAACCTATCTGCTGCTGGCGCCTCACAGCTCGGCCTGGACGGTCTCGTTCCTGGGCGCTCTGTCACAACTGAGCTTCTTCCTGTTCGTGCTGGGCTTGATCCCGAATAGCGCCCAAGCGCGCATCCGAAACGACGCGCGACTTCTCTTGGTCTTGTGGCGGGACGGCGCTGCAGCAGACGAAATCCGAACCTATCACGAAATCATGGAAATGGAAGCGGCCGGCATTCGTCCGCGCACGATCCCAGCCAGCGCGATTCGCAAGCTGGCCGTCCAGCGATCTTCCGTGGATGTAGCAATGCTCTGCGCCCGAACCGTCGTGAATTGGGCGATCGACCGCGGCGACATAGGGATGGCGTCGGCATGGGACAATTACGCTTTCCAACTGAGCAGCCGCTGTGACGAGCGCCTTCGCAACAGCGCGGTAGCTGCCTCCGCCTGCTTCGATATCCTCTTTCGTGGCGACCTGAACGCCGCCAGGAGCAAATTCGCCACAGTCCGATTCGATTCGCTCATGCCTAAGTGTTTCCACCATCGCGCAAGGGCAGCCTATTGGCTGGCGGCCTCTAACGTGCCGACGGCATTGGCTGAAATCGCGCAGGCTCGCTATTCATTTTCCGCCGAGTTGCCGTACTATCAATTCGAAGCTCGCCTGTTGTTCGCGCTTCATCACGAAGCGGTGTCCATAGCCAGTCAACAGGGTGTAGTCTGCCCCGCAAACCTCAGTTAATCCCTTCTCAATTCCTCGATTCTCAGGGAAGTGACAGACCCACTTCGGCGTGGTTATGGCAACCTGTTCCACGCGGGAGGATAATCTATTAATTAATCAGTCAAATTGGTAATCAGTCGATGTTGGTCCGCCAAGGGATCAAGCGGAACAGCAGGATATTTGAGGCGCTCTCTGCAGTCGCCGGTAACCAGGGATGATTCTCTCAGATCAGACGAAGACGCGTCGCCGCCTGGCTCTTTTATTCTCCGTTCCTCTGGCCTTCAGCTTGCTGTTCTTCCTGGTAAACATTGCGGAAGAGCACACCGACACGCAGTTGCTGAAGATTCAGGCACTAACTCTCAGTGTCGATCAGCTTCGAGCGCTAGCAACGGATGCAGAATCAGGCGAGCGCGGATTCCTTCTCACTGATGAAAAGCAGTATCTGTTGCCTCTCGATCAGGCAATTAACGATCTGAAGCCGGAAATCCAGCATTGTCGTGATCTTGAACTCGATAATTCCGTCCTGCGTGCCCAGTTGGATCGAGTGGAGGAACTGGTAACAGAGCGAGTGAATGAGGCAAACCACGTGGTTGCGGCAGCACAGCACAACGGGAAGCGGGCGGCGCTTCTCGCCATGCGCTCCGGCAAGTCCGAAGTCACAATGAATCAGATCCGGCAGAGCGTGAACCGTGTAGCCGACTTGCTTAACGACGTAAAGGAAGAATACGTCCAGACGGAGAAGAGGAATGAGCGCCTGGCTTTCGGCTTCTTCATTGGAGGAAGCATAACCACTCTCCTAGTGACGGTCTGGCTTTACAACGCTGTTCTTACATACCTCCGAGAGCGTGATATTGCGCAAATGGAGGTACAGCGCGCGAACGAGGAACTGGAAAGGCGAATTGACGAGCGGACCCAAGAATTGCAGCACATGAACGAAGAGCTTCAGCAGTTCGCCTACGTTGCCAGCCACGACTTACAGGAGCCGTTACGCACGATTACCAGCTTTTCGCAACTGCTTGAATCCCGCTACAAGAATCGCCTGGATGAGGATGCGGATGAGTTCATCGGCTTCATTGTCACCGCGTCACGGCGCATGACGGACCTGATCAATGGACTATTAGCGTTGGTCCGCTTGCGTAAAACGGGCCAACCAGTCGCGCCGGTACCGTTGCACGCGCTGCTTGACGAAGCCGAAGCCAGTCTGCAAGCCGCGATTCGCGATGCCGACGCTCGCATCGAGCGCGGATCTTTGCCTTCGCTGGTGGTGGATAGAGTGCAATTCAGCCAAGTTTTTCAGAACCTAATCTCGAACTCGATCAAATACCGCGGCGCGGAACCGCCTTATATTCGGGTCAGTGCCAGGCGGGACGGGAGCAACTGGATCATATCTTTGGCGGACAATGGACGCGGCTTCAATCAGGCTTATGCCGAGCGAATATTCGGCCTCTTTCAACGACTGCATACGCGCGAGGTGGAGGGCACCGGCATGGGACTGTCGATCGTGCGCAAGATTGTCGAGAAGCACGGCGGGCGGATCTGGGCCGAGTCTCAGGAAGGCGTAGGATCGACCTTCTATATCAGTCTTCCGGTAAGTCTGGAACGCCTTCGAATCGAAGAAGCCGAGCCGGTTCAGAGCACGGCCGCACGCGTCTGAGGCGGACGGGCACTTCAGTGAGCCATAGCGGGCCGCCCTGGTTTGACCTTTCTCATGAGAAAAACGAGGGGGATCAAGAGCCCGAAAACAACGCCCAACAGCCAGAAGCAATCGATGTAGGAGAGGGTTGTCGCCTGCTGCTGCAAACGGTGCAGGATCAATGCATAGGATTCAGTTCCCGTGGAGCCAACCACCCGGCCGGCTGAATTGAGCGCTTGGTTGAAGGCCGGGTTTAACGCGGTCGCGTGCTCCACCAATCGCGCCTGATGAAATTGCGCTCTGCGGTCGAGCAGCGTGGTTACGATCGAAATTCCAAGGCTGCCCCCGACGTTGCGGGCCAGATTGATGAGGCCCGAAGCCGCGTTGTTCTTGGTAGGCGGCACGAACGCATATGCGGCCGTGTTGATGGGCACGAAGAGAAATGCGAGGCCCGCCGCCTGAAAGCATCGCGCTACAACGGCGTATCTGAAATCCATCTGAGTGTTGAAATTGGCCATGTGGATCAGCGCGAGAGAAGTAATTGCCAGTCCCACACCGATCATCCAGCGCGCTTCCACCTTCCCGAGCAGGAATCCGACAAGAGGCAGGAGCAGCATCACCAGTAAGCCTCCCGGCGAGATGGCGAGACCCGCTTGCGTAGCCGAATAACCCATGACTAGCTGCAGATACTGAGGGATCAAAACCGTGCTGCCCAGGAGTACCACCCCCACCATAAACATCAAAAATGCGGAAATTCCGAAATTACGGTCCTTCAGGAGACTCAGATCGACGACCGGATCCTTGTGTTTGAACTCCCAATAAACCGCGAGGATCAAACCGGCTGCGGAGATCAAAGTGCAGGTGCGAATGAAGCTAGAAGCCCACCAATCGTCCCGCTGTCCTTTGTCGAGAACGATCTGCAGAAATCCCAGGCCCAAGGCGACGAAGATGATACCCCAGTAATCGACCCGCAGCTTAGTTTTCAGTCTCTGGAACCGTTCCTGGACGAGGTAAGGCGGGTCCTCCAGCATGAAGCTGGTCAGGAAGAGCGAAATAGCGCCGACCGGGATATTGATGAAAAAAATCCAGCGCCAGTCAAAGTTGTCTGTAATCCAGCCGCCGAGTGTGGGTCCGATCGCAGGAGCGGTGACGACAGCAACGCCGTAAATCGCGAACGCCATCCCGCGCTGCTTCGGTGGAAAGGTGTCGGCGAGAATAGCCTGCTCGCTCGGCTGCAGTCCGCCGCCCCCGACTCCCTGCAAGACGCGGAACAGCACGAGCAAGCCGAGCGTCGGCGCAATACCGCAGAGAAATGAACTGAGCGTGAACAGCGCCACGCAGGTCATGTAGAAATGCTTGCGCCCGAGCAGCAGCGAAAACCAGCCGCTCAGGGGAAGGATAATAGCGTTTGAAACAAGGTAGGACGTGAGCACCCAGGTTGCTTCGTCTTCGCTCGCCGACAGTCCCCCGGCAATGTGAGGCAGCGCGACGTTGGCGATGCTCGTATCGAGCACCTCCATGAAGCTTGCCAATGTGACCGTCAGCGCGATCAGCCAGGGATTGAAGTTGGGCGTCCAAACAGCCTGCTGGCCGGAAGGAGCCGCTGCTTTCGACGGGGCGGCTTCGCTCACGCTGGCGGTTTCCATCGAAGCCCTCTCAGGAGGCGTTATTGGTTCCGCTATTCAACAGCACAGTCGGTACTACGGACATACCAGGCCGCAGCGAATGGTCCCGGTTTTCGCCGGGCTCGAGAACAATCTTCACAGGAATCCGCTGGACGACTTTGACATAGTTCCCGGTTGCGTTCTCAGGAGGAAGCAGGCTGAACCTTGCGCCGGAAGCGGCGGCAATGCTATCGATGTGCCCGCGGTACTTGCGCCCGCCGTAGGTGTCGACCGAAATCTCCACCTTCTGTCCAACGCGCATATTCTTCAACTG
The DNA here is from genome assembly GCA_963787585.1 of uncultured Acidobacteriaceae bacterium. Taxonomy (GTDB): domain Bacteria; phylum Acidobacteriota; class Terriglobia; order Bryobacterales; family Bryobacteraceae; genus Bog-105. Next base: position 194,237 of record CAWBDR010000022.1, on the reverse strand, counting down.
CGTCTCTTTGAAATTTGCAGTGATCCAGATATCGTCGAGCGGGACGACTGCCATGATCTGCTGTCCCGGAGAAACCTGCATGCCGGGTTCGGCATTTTTTTTGCTGATTATTCCATCCACCGGAGCGCGCAGAATCGTGTAACCCAAATTGAGATTCGCCTGGTTGAGGTCGGCCTGATGCTGCTGAACCGCGGCTTGCGCCTGCTTATAGCGCGCTTCGCTTACTGCTTGTTGCTTGGGCATGATCTCTTGGCTTTGGCGCCTCTGAACAATTGCCGATTGGAGCCTTGCTTTGGCCTGGTTCAGTTGGGCGATGGCCTGATCCAGAGTGTGCTGGGCCGCAACAATATCGGCTTTGGCCGAATCCACCTGAGCGGCGTTATCGGCAGCGGCAGCAACCGCCGCATCGTAATCCTGGCGTGAAATCTCGTCTTTGGCGACGAGGTCCGCAAAGCGCGCCAAATCTCTCTGCGCTTTCACAAGATCCGCCTGGCGCTGCGCCAGAGCCGAGTTGGCCCCATTCAGACGGGCTCGCGCAGTATCCACAGCCTGCTGCGCGGCGGCAACTCCTGCCCGGCTTTCCAACTCCGACGAAGCACTCGTGCTCACCAAAGTGCGCGTGTTGATGCCAGTGATGGGGACGTTCACGCTGGATTCGGTCGTGTTTGCGTTCGCGGTAGCAAGCGCGGCTTGAGCTTGTTGGAGGGCCACCTGATAATCCGCGGGATCTAGACGGATGAGTTCTTGCCCGGCCCTCACTTGCTCGTTGTCGTTAACTAGCACAGTGAGAATCGTGCCGGCGATGCGGGGACTAATCGGAACGATGTGTCCATCCACCTGGGCATCATCCGTGGATTCCCGGACTGAGTAATAGGCGTAAATGGGAATGGCCACAATGAGACCGACGACTACCAAGGCCAGCAGCACAAAACGAATGGCCCTTTTGCGCCGGGGATTGGGCCTTTTTCTCCTTTTGTCATCCCCTCTTTGCGGGTCCGGAACTCTGCGCTGATTCTCATCCGTGGCGGACGGCAGATCGCGTCTCTGATCCGGTTTCTCTCGTTCCTGCTCTTCTTGAGTTTCTGGCATGATTCCGTGGTCCTCTAATGCCCAACTGCTGTGCAAGGCACACAATCACCGTCCGCGCACTCCTCTGCGTGTGCATCGATACTCGCGCGAGTCTTTCTCAGCAGGCGAGTGAGGGTCGCCTTCTCTTCGGCGGAGAGATCCCGGAAAAGAGCTCTCAGACTGCAGTAGTGAACGGGCATGAACTCGTCCAGCAAAGCCTCGCCTTTTTTTGTAATTCGGGCATTGCGGACGCGCCGGTCACTGGTGTCCACAACCCGTTTCACGTAACCCTTCTCCTCCAGATGATCCATGAGGCCGGTTATGTTTGCACGGCTGACTAGGAGAAGCTCGCCGAGGTCGTGCAGTTGCATTCCCTCAGGCGGTCCATGCCGCAGGAGCAAGAGGATATTGATCGTCGACTTGGACAAGCCGTATTCGGCCGCGTAGCGCGACACGAACTGATGCAGAACGTCGTAAGTGTACAGTAGAGTGACTGCGATCTCGGCGGAGGCCAGATCAAACCCAGGGTACTGGGGGCCGCATTGGCGCATCCGTTCGTGATAGTAGTTTTCCCGGCGATCCTCTGGCACGATTTTTGGATTCAGGCGAAATAGTAAGGTTCCTAATTATTTTCCCACCACACAGTCCTGAACCACAAAACCTTCGACATCGAGCGTAATTTTCGGCGTCAAACAGACGGAAAACAATGCGCAGAACTGTTTCGGTCGTTTGCCTCACACTGGGCGTCTCGGGAGCGCTTCCCGCAGCGGACTTGCAGGGCCTCGTAGTGGATTGGAGATGTGCTCAGCCGATGGTGCAGCATGGCCGCGAGAAGACCCTTCAGCACGACCGGAGCTGTTCACTGATGAAGAATTATCAACGCTCCACGTATGGGCTGATCACCGACGACAACAAACTCTACAAGCTGGACGACCCCGGTAACCGGCATATCCTGCAGTTATTGCGGGACCAGCCGGACAAAGACAACTTAAGAGTTGTCGTCACCGGCGACCTACAGGGCAACACGATGAAGGTGACGAATATCAGCATGCTGTAAAGGAACGGCCGGGGAAGCGCCGCTGATAGCTAGCCAGTGGGATCGCCGTGAATTTCGAGCACGGCATCTGCGACTGCTACTCGCGGTTCGGGAAGTCTACCGGTCCAGTTTGCCCAACCCCAGAAGAGGGCGGTCGACGAGCTGAGCAAGCCGGAAGCGGCGCCAATGGCACGAATGCTGAAGTATTCAGACGCGCTTCCCGCACCGAGCATGGACAACATCATCGTGGACCAGTTCATCGTTTCGATGGTGGAGAAGACACGGCCGCGGAAGCGGTCCTCTACATGCCTCAGCAGGTTCGACCAGTTCAGAACCGAACTCACAGCGACACTGGCGCGCGAGAGGCCCATGAAGAACAGCGCCCAGCCCCAATTCCGCATCTGGCTGAAGACGACGTAGGCACCCCCGTGCAGCAGGTAACAGAAGAAAACTGTTTTTTTGTAAGCGTCGAACCCTATGCGCTTGCCCAGATAATTCCCCAGAACCCCGCCGACCAGCAAACCGACCCCTGCAACGCTCCATAGCTCGCCCAGCCCTTGCGCGCCCCGCTTGAAGACTAACTCGCTGAAGAGCGTAAAGAGCACCTGAGCGGCGCCGCCGCCGCTTGCCCAACCAACGCCAATGAGTGCGATTCCCAAAATAAGCGGACTACCGAGCATGTACCCGAGGCCCTCGCGATACTCATGCCAAGGGCGGGCGACTTTCGTTTCGTCCAAAACAGGCTCAGCGGCCCGGAAATGGCCACGGACGGACCGCAGATTACTGATACAGAACGCAGAGAAAAAGAAGGACAGCGAATTGAAGACGAAGGCGAGCTGATAGCCGAACTGGGCGACGACGGTCCCGCCGAAGAAGGCACCGACGGCCAGCGTCATCCAACCGGTGGTTTGGGTCAGCGAATTGGCCGTGTGCAGTTCGTGCTTGGTGGCGATGCTGGGAAGGATTGCCGAACGGCCGCTCGTGAAGAACGGCGAAGCGATCATCAGGAGCGCGCTCAGGAGATACAGCAACCAGAGCTGGTGGTGGCTGGTGGCAAGAATAAAGCCAAGAGCGATCGCGCCGCGGATCAGGTCGCTTGCGATCATGATTTCCTTCCGGTCGAAACGGTCGAGCAACACTCCGGAAAGAGGGCCGGCTAGGACGGCCGGTATGGCACGCGCCAACATGAGGGTGGCGATCACGGCTCCGCTGTGCGTCAGCTCCACAGCGAGGCTGAGGACCGCCACGTTGTTGAAGTGATCGCCGGCCTCACTGACGATCTGCCCCATCCAGGTATATCGGTAATTTCGGTTGCGGCGCAGCAGCCGAATGAAATCGGACATTACTCCAATTGCCGGACGACTTTCGCTGTCGTGATCAGTTGGCCCAAATGGCGCTGCGTGTGCTCCGCAATGTGAACGATGAGGCCAAGGACCGTCGTAGGCAGCGCGCGGCGGCCGACGAAGCGAGCATCATATAGCGACGCAGGGTCGAGCCGGCGTAAGTCGTCCTCCGATTTGCCGAGTGCTTCTTCGACGAGCTGAAGCAGAGCGGGGAAATCGCCATTCGGGTCACTCTCGTGACGAAGGACATCCATTTGCGCGTCACTAAGCTGATCACCGCGAAGGTAGGTGGTCAGGCGATCGATGCTTCCGGCGATGTGCTTCAGATGAAAGCCCACCGAGGCAGCGCCGTTCGGCTTACGCCATAACTGTTCGAGTGTGAGCCCACGGGTGTGCTTCGGGAGCTCCTCGCGAACGTGCGCGAATGTGAAGAACAGCGGCGCAGCGAGCGGGTGAACGCCCTGGATCGGTCCGCGCAGCCAGGGCTCGGCGGAATGAGTGGTTACAGGCGTCACCGCATGTTCCCTGTATGTCCCAACGAATACCGGCCCGGCTGCGGCCAGACGCAGAGCCCGTGCGGACCCTCGCCCACATGAATGCGGGCGCGCAGATTGCCGTTTGCGGTGTCGAGGACGTAGACTTCGCTGTTATAGCGTCCGGAGAGCCATAGCAGCTTACCGTCCGGGGAGACGCCGCCCATATCGGGGCTTCCGCCGTGCGGGATCTGCCATTTGGTGGCGACTTTCCGAGCAGCAAGATCGATCAGCGAGATGGACCCTTCGCCGCGGTTCGAGACATACATGTATTTCGCATCGCGGCTGAAATATTCACCATGCGCTCCCTTGCCGGTGGGGATGAACTGGGTCTGCTTGAATGCGTCACCGTCGATTACATGCACGCCATTGGAATCCATATTCGCTACGTAGAAGACTTTGCCGTCAGGCGAGAGGCGGCAGTCCTGGGGCATCCCTTTCGGGATCAGCGGCAGGCGCCCCAGGAGTTTCTGCTGGGCGACGTCGATCTTCAGGAGCTCGCTCGAAAATTCGCAGGTGGCGATCATGTAGCGGCCGTCGGGCGAGAAGTCGGCGTGATTGACGCCTTCGCAGCCGACCGCCAGCCGGTTCACGATCTTCATGGTCTGGGCGTCGCGAAAATCGATACGTTTTTCGCGCTCGGCCATCACGACGGCGTATTTGCCATCCGGCGTGTAATACATGTTGTAGGGGTCGTCAACCCGGATGCTTTCGCCTTCTTTGCCAGTAGCAGGATCAATCATGGTCAACTGATCTCCGAGATCCTGAGCGACCCAGAGCTTCTTCAGATCCCAGGACGGAACGACATGCTGTGGTTCCAAAAGGCGCTTGGAGTGTTTCGGCAACGCGAAGTGATCAATGATTTTGAAGGTGGCGGGATCGATAACATCGACGGTATCGCTCTTCGAGTTGGGAACATAAACACGATAGGGATCGTTCTTAACAATGGGAGACAACGCTCCCGGACTGTTCGCCGAATAGATATTGTTTGGATCAAGCACGGGCGGCATTCCGGGCAAGACATGATAGTTGGCGGCAGACGCGGCGAAAGCGATGCCGCGGAGCTCGGTTTGGCTAATCGGGTCAGGGTGCAGCCAAACGGCCGCAAGCGTGAACACACCCGCGGCGGCCAGCAATTTATGGGACAGATGCATGCTTCTCTCGTTAGGGTATCGCGTTGAATTTAATTCTCACGGTGAAAGATCTTCAGTACAATTTTAAGTAGAAATGTTGCAGACCGACGACGGCGAAACAGAGATTCTGTTGGGCAATAAGCAGCTCGTAGGCATCTTCTTTTTGGTGGCGATCCTGCTTGGCATTGCCTTCGCCGGAGGTTACATGGTTGGCCGCGGGTCAGCGGAGAAAAAACCGGCGGCCACTATACCGACCGGAGATACCGCTGGTCCAAGCGGATCGAACGCAACTGGTTCGGGTGGTACTCCTGCAAATCCGACGGGCGGCGAAACGCGAACGGTGTCCCCCTCCGATACGGCAGTTCCGGAGCAGAGCGCGAAGATGGGTGCAGGTTCGGAGCTGCCCTTGGGGAGTCCGAAAAGAAACAAGAGCCTGGAGAAAGCTCCAGCTCCGCACTCGGTTTCGGCGCCGCTGGCGGGCGGTTTCGTTCCGCAGAGCGGCGAAACCTTCTTGCAGGTAGCAGCCGTCGATCGCGAGGAAGCGGCTGGAGTCGCCGATGTCCTGCGAAGAAAGGGATTTCACGCACATGCCGTGCCGGTACCAGGAACTTCGGCCATGTATCGCGTCATCGTAGGCCCGGTCAAAGATGCGGGCGATCTGGCGGCCACGCGGGACGAGCTGCGGAAGACCGGGTTTGGGAAAGTCTTCGTGCAGCATTACTAGCGAAGGATTCCGGGCGAGATTCGATTGGACACGGGCGTCCCAGCTTACTCACTGCCCGTTTCGGTCCACAAGAACGCCATTTCGTCCGCGTAATCCTCGACCAGCTGAGTCTGCGAGACTCCGGCGCTGTGGCCACCCTTCAGGCTGTAGTGCAACAATACCGGCCGGCCGCTGACGCTCGAGGACTGCATTAAGGCGGCCATTTTACGCGCGTTCATCGGATCAACACGCGTATCGCCATCACCGGTGAAAAACATGATCGCCGGATACTTCGTGCCAGCGTCGACGTGTTGATAGGGCGAGTACTTATAGATATATGGGAAGTCCGCCGGGTTTTCCGCTGAGCCATATTCCGTCGTCCAGGTCCGGCCCATTAAGAAGCGTTGATAGCGGAGCATGTCGAGTAACGGATACCCACACCAGATGGCGCCGAAGAGATCCGGACGCTGCGTCATGGACGCCCCCATTAAGAGGCCGCCATTTGAACGGCCGCGAATCGCCAGATGCTCAGGCGAGGTGTATTTTTCGCGAATCAGATACTCAGCCGCGGCGAACCAATCATTGAACACGTTCTGCTTTTTATCGAACATCGCGGCTTTATGCCAGGCTTCGCCGTACTCATTACCGCCGCGGATGTCCGGCAGGGCGAACCATCCACCTTGCTGCATCCACCATGCATATTCGGAGTTCCAGACCGGCTTCTGGCTTAACGCAAAGCCACCATAGCCGGTCATCAGAAGCCGTTCGCTACCATCGCGCTTCAGGCCTTTGCGGCCGGCGATGAACATTGGCACACGAGCCCCGTCCGCGGAATTATAGAAGACCTGCTTCATCTCGTACTCGTTCGAGTCAAAGGGTACCTTCTCGGCAGCAAAAATTTCGGAGTGGCCGGTCGCGGTGTCGTAATGGTAAATGATCGGCGGCTTTATGATTGACTCAAATCTGTAAAAGCCGTCTTTTTCGCCGGCCCGGCCGAACAGCGTGGAGCCTGCTCCCATTCCGGGAAAATCGATCTTGCCTGCTTTCCTGCCGTCCAGCGCATAGACTGCCAGCTCGCTCTTTACATCCTTCAGTCTCAGAACGTAGAGTTTGCGGTGGACGACGCTCACCTGCTCGATGGCATCCGTGCTTTCGGGCACAATCGTTCGCCACTGATCCGGAGCCTGGCCGAGCTTCACTTCCAGGACACGATGATTGGGAGCCTTGTAGTCGGTGTCGACGTAGAAACTGTCATCCATGTCGAATACCGAGAAGCGGCTCTCGATGCCGTAAATTAGCGGCACAACGTGGGAGTGCGGATCGCGCAGGTCCTTTAGGAGAATGTCCTCGCGCTTCGCCGGCACGCCATGCTCCACTTGCAGCACCAGATAATGTCCGTTCTCCGTAACATTGATGCCGACATTATCGATCTCTCCGAGTTTCTCGCCGCGATACTCCCGGTTGAACACGATCGTGTCACTCGAAACCGGCGTACCGAAAGAATGATAGAAAACGCGCGTCCCTTCGTGCGGGAAAAATTTGGAGTAGTAGACGCCTTTGCCGTCGGGGCTTATACCGATGCCGTAATAGCGCGCGCTCGGCAAAATGTCGGCCTTGCCTTTGCGGGTCGCCAGATCGAGAAAATGGATCTCCTCCTCGTCAGCGCCGCCTACGCGAATACCATAACCCATGAGCGATCCATCCTCGCTCAAGTCGACAATCGTTACCGACGTATTCTGGTCAGCGCTCAGCTTATTCGAATCGATCAGCCGCTCGTCCGTGCCGTGGAGACCGGTGCGCATATAGATTGAAGCCTGGTTCTCCGCCGCCAGCCGCTTGACGAAAAAATACTGGTTGCCCCGGCGGTGGGGAATGCCGATAAAGTCCACACGTAACAAACTCGCGATCTGCTCGCGCACCTGGGGCAAAATGTTGACCTGGTCCACATAACGCTGGGTGTAGGCGTTCTGCGCAGCGATGTAGGCTCTGGTCTCGGGGCTGTGGGCATCTTCGAGCCATCGGTAGTAGTCAACGACCTTTACGGGCTCGGCGGACGCGGCGCTTCGGTATTCATCCACCACCGGGACTCTTTTGACTTCAGGTGGCGCGGGTAGCACGATTCCGGCTTTTCCATGGATCACAGGTGTACTCTGATAGCCCCAAGTCGCAGCCACGCGTGCGAGCAGGATCACGCATAGCCCAAAGAAGAGTTTGCGGCGCGACGCCGGGACTACGGCTTTTACCACTCGACCGCTTCACCTTTGGGAAGGGTCCAGACTTCAACAGGGTCGCTTTTGAGCAGGGACGAGAGCGCTTCGGGCGTGCCGGTTAACAGGGGGAAGGTGCCATAGTGCATCGGAACCACTTTTTTCACTTTTAGCAGGCGGGCGGCGAGGGCGGCCTGATCGGGACCCATTGTGAAATGATCGCCGATGGGCAGAAAGGCGAGATCGGGATGGTAGAGATCGGCGATGAGAGACATATCGCCGAAAACCATAGTGTCGCCGGCGAAATAAGCGCGGCGGCCATCTTTAAGCGTGAGCACATAGCCTGCGGCTTCGCCGCCGTAGACGAGCTCGTTGCCATCTTTGATCGCGGCGCTGTGCAGCGCATGCGTCATGGTGAGCTTCACGAAACCAAGGTCAACCGTTCCGCCCTTGTTCATGCCGAGGGTATCCTTGACACCTTTACTCTCGAGCCAGGAGGTGACTTCGAAGATCGCGACGACCTTAGGCTTGAATTTCTTAGCGAGGGGAACTACGTCATTAATGTGATCGAAGTGGCCATGTGAAACAGAAATCGCATCGACGCGCTTGATTTTGTAATCGTTCGGGTAAGCCGGATTGCCCTCGATCCACGGGTCGGTGATGAGCACTTCACCGGAATCGAAGCGGAGCTCGAATACTGCATGTCCAAGCCAGGTTATCTGTATCATGGCGTTCCGTTAGGTGTAGATGCCACATACGGGCGGGCTGGTACATCCAATCCGTCGCCGACTTTTGCGAAACCGGGTATGGACACGGGAAGTTTGCCCGTAATCGGGATCTCGCCGAGGATCGCACGCGCGGCGGCGACCTCCGAGGTGCTCGCGGTGCTGAAAGTGGCTGCATAGCTGGAGACGTTTGGGAAATCGCGTAGCAGGTAGGGATTACCGAGCGAAATCAAAGCGACCGGAGCGGAACATTGCGTCAGGTTTTTGAGGAAGTCGTTGAGACCGCCTTCAAGCGAAACGCTGCCCCGATTGGCCGCGACCGTGACGAAGCCTGCCACATACGTCTGATGGCATGCGCCGGCGCTCGCGGCGACATCCTTCAGGAGATCAGCGGGGCTGTGGGAGCTGACGATGTAGGTCTTGAGGCCGGGCGCCTGATGTTCAAGAGTGCGGGCGAGGGCTTCGCCGCGAAGCGAGAATTCATTTTCTGTCATAACGACCAGACACGAGCCACTCGTTGCAGGCATCGGGAATAGGTGCCTGTCATCCTTGACGAGCGTTATGGCGCGATTGGCGACCTGCTGAGCGAGGTCATCGAGTTCGGGAGAATCGAGATGATCGCTGATTTGATCCAGGTTGACGAAGCGGCTGCGAAACAGCCCTACTTTCTGTTTGGCGGCCATGATCTTAGCGGCACTCGCGTCAATGCGCTGGCGCGAGATGCGGCCGCTTTTTACGGCAGCGAGGAGAGCACGAATGCACGCTTCGGGATCGCTCGGCATAAGCAGGACGTCCGCTCCCGCTTCGACGGCGCGGACGGCGGCTTCGCCCTGCGAATAGAGCGAAGTGATTCCCTGCATCTCGAGCGCGTCCGTCACTACCAATCCCCTGAAACCGAGCTCATCGCGAAGTAACCCGGTGAGAATATTGTGCGACACGGTCGCGGGGATCGCTTGCGGCTCGACGGCGGGAACTGCCAAGTGCGCCGTCATGATGGAATCGACGCCATGCTCGACGGCCGCACGGAATGGGACGAGCTCAACCGATTCCATGCGGTCTTTCGACGCAGTCAGGGTCGCAAGCTGCAGATGGCTGTCCTGGGCAGTGTCGCCGTGACCGGGAAAATGTTTGGCACTGACGAGTACATAGGAGCGCGGATCTGAATGAGCGCCTTCAATAAAAGCGGAGACGTCGGCGGCTACAGTAGCCGCATCTTCGCCGAACGAGCGCACATTGATGATCGGGTTATCGGGGTTGTTGTTTACGTCGGCGTCGGGAGCAAAGACCCAATTCACGCCCAGGATTCGGGCTTCGTGCGCAGTAGCAGCGCCAAGCTGCCGGGTGGCGCCGGGGTCATGAGCGGCTCCGAAAGCCATGAGGTAAGGAAATTTGGCGGTGTCGGCCACGCGCATGGATGCGCCGCGCTCAAAATCGGAGGCGATTAGCAGCGGCGTTCGGGCAAGCCGCTGCGCGTGGTTGATGAAAACGGCCATTTCAAACGGCTGAGCAGGGATGACATTGCCGTCGCGAATGCGTCCGGCGACGATGAAGCCGCCGACACGCAAATCATGAATCCAGTGCGTGAAGTTTTTGTATTCGGCGTTGGTGGACGGCGGGTAGTCGCCGTAACCGCGGACCACGATCATTTGCGCGATGCGGTCGCGGAGCGACAGGCTACGCAGGAGCGAGTAGCCAGCGGTCGAAGGCCGTGCAGCGCCCTTCACCGTTGACTTCACCAGAGAAGCGCCAGCGGCCGGAGCAGTGACAGCGACCGCCGCAGCCAGACAGCAAGAGAGCAAGGCTCTCGGAAAAGGCATGCCCTCAGGATAGAGGAGACGCGTTCAATCTCCCGGCGCGTTACGTTATCGACAAGTCTACGATTTGCCGCCCTGGGCTTTGATACAGTCCCGCCGAATTGATGCTTATTTCTTCTGCAGAGACGCAAGATAGTCGGAGAGGTTCTGGATGCGGTCTGGGACGGCACCTCCACTTTCCTGCCGCATTGGACTTTGACTGTATTCGTCGAGCCGCTGGAAAATAGGTCCCCACGTGGGCATGGCGCTCGAGCCATGAACGCTGACGCCTGGCCCAAAATAAAGAATGCTGGAGACGTAGTTGTAGGGAAATTTCCCTTTATGGCGCCTGGCGAGCGTGGTTAGATCCGGCGGCGGGCGCCGCATGCGATAAGAAACAAAGCACTGAGCAGGAGTGTGTGACGGACAACCACGATATCCTCCAAATACCAGAACCGGACCTACCACAGAGATCTTGCCCGGGAGCAACCATCAGGGAAACAATACAGGATTCCATGTGAGTGGGCATAGCGGCGTGGCGCGACCAGTAGAGCTCGTTCTTAAATGCGTCGTGCGGAAAAGCTAACGCATACTCTCATCGATGTTGGATTTGAGAGGTGAGGACGTACTGCTTTTATAGTCTAAGCGCTGGAGCGGTTTTTCTGCTTCCGGGCGGCAAGCGAGCCGGCCGGTTTCTTCGCCGGATTCAGCAAACGCTTGGCCTGACGGACGATTTCATCGATTTCCTTCGCGCTCTTGTTCACAACCGCGTCGGCGCCGGTATTCTCCGGCTTGAGGCCTAGCATGTTGGCGAAGCCAGTCAACAGAATGACCGGATTTTTGAAGCCGGACTGACGGAGTGTTGAAATCAACTGCTTGCCATCCATCGGCTCCATCACCAAATCGGTAATGACGAGATCGAAGGACTTTCCCGCGATCATCTGTAAGGCATCCTCGCCGGAGCCGGCGTAGCTCACCAAAAAGCCCAGTTGCTCCAGAACAGAGCAGCGCGCATCCGAACCATCACGATTATCGTCGACCAGGAGGATGGCTGAGCCTTTGGCGCGATTAGAGGGAACAGATCGCATCGCGACATGAGCGAAGGTAGCAGAGCTGTTATCGAACTGTCAACGGATCGCTATCAAAATGAAACGGCACGAGATTGAGGGCTTGACACGAACGAAGGAGTGGGTGTCAGAGATCGCTAATCGACTTCGTGAGGCGCCTTGTAGCCGGCTTTCGCAATAATCTGATACTTGATCGGCTTGCCTTTTGCATTCACAACGCGGAGCGGTTCGTTGCTTGCGGGATTGACCAGCTCGACCTTGATGCGCCGGAACTTGCCGTCACGGGCGGTGTTAGTCGGGTGGTAGGCAAGCGTGTACTGATCGCGAAGAGCCGTTTCGATCTGCTGAAAATCGGCAGGATATTCGGCCAGGAACCGCGGAAAGAAGCTGAGTCCGCCAGTCTCTTTCGAGAAGGTCTTCATTTCGTTATCCGCCTGAAGGAAGTCCATCTCCGGGATCGGCCCCATCATGCCGTTGGATTCGGCTAACATGCGGGAGACTTGCAGAGTGCTGATGGTGTAGATGGGAACCCCGGATTCCTGGAGCGACTTGCGGGCCTTATCGAAAGTGAGTTTACTGAAGGTATCGATTCCACTGCCGATGTAGAGAATGGCTTTGCGGCCTTCGACATTCGACATACGATCCGCCATGTCGGTCAGTGCATCGAACACATTTGATTCGCTAAAGCCCGGGATTCGAAGCTGGCCGAGCGCTTGCTGCGCCTTGTTCTTATCAGGCGAAAAGTCGGAGAGTATTGTGGTGTGAAGGTCAAAGGCAACCACGGCAACATTGTCGTCCGGTTTCAGCGTGGAGAGAAAGCCGTAGGACGCTTGCAAAGTTTCGTACCAACCATAGCTCCAGAAAGCCTGGAAGCGCCCGCTAAACTCGATCACCATGCAGATGGTCATGGGAGCCTCGCCTTGACCGAATTGGGAAATCTGCTGGGGCACGCCATCCTCATAAATGCGGAAATTGCCTTCCGGGATTCTAGGGATGAAGTGGTTGTGGTCATCCAGCACGCTGACGTCTACGCCGACGGTAGTGGCTTCGGAACGGAAAGTCGGGGTATTCGGCGGCGCCTGTTTTTGCTTTTCGTACTCGGAATGAATCGGGGGCTGATTCTTGTCTGTCTGGTCCGGCTGATCGGGCGTTTTCTTCTTGGGTTTGGCGACGGAATCGCTGCTCTGCGGTTGAGGGCTCTCCTGGGCTCCGACGGGGAGGGTGACGACAGCGGCGAGTCCCAGAGCGAGGACAGCCATGCGAAAAACAAAGGGACGATACTTCATACTTACCTTCCTTGCCGGGATAATCCGCTTAATGGATTGTGCGGTCGCGATCCTGCCTGCGCAAGTAAACTTCGAACTTTCTTCTGGCGCGCCGGAGCTTCCAATTCTTAAAAGACGTAACGACCGGGGCCCGAAGTTGCGTTTGGAGCCGCTTGCCACGGAGCCAAAGAAAGCCGGCCACTAACCCACCCAGGTGCGCCATGACAGCTACGCCGGAGCCTTGGCCGCCAGCAACGGACATGTAGGATTGCAAGAACACAATGGCGCCGATGATCATGACAAAATACTTTGACTTCATGGGGATAAGGAAGCCAAAAAGCACTGTCCGATCCGGGAACATCAAGGCATAGGCGACGAGAATGGCATAGACGGCGCCAGAGGACCCGACGGTGGCGATTCCGGTTCCGCCGAAAATATACGCAGCCACAATAACGGTAACACCGGCAATGATTCCGCATCCGAGATAGAAGCGCAGAAAGCGGACGGTTCCCCAGGTACGCTCGAGCTCGATCCCGAAGAGCCACAGAGCGAGCATATTCCAGAGCACGTGACTGATGCCGGCGTGCAGGAACATGTAGGTCACCACCTGCCAAATCGCATAGGTCTGGACTACTTCGACCGGAACGAGGGCAAGGTTCTGGAGGAAATTGATGTTACTCGAACGCAGTACGAGGTTGAGAACGAAAATGCCGATGTTGACAATCAGCAGCCATCTCAGCCCTATCGGGAAACGGTTCGAAGGAATAGGCCGATTCACGTAAGAGCGCGAACTGAAGGGCATGCTATCGCGGAATCCTCTCCTGAGAATACCAGACGAAATCAACTACCCCGTTGGGGGTATACGACGCAATTTTGTCGGGCAGGGCGCAGATTGGAGCTACTGTTCGAGGGCCGTGCGACGCCTGAGAACGCTCGCCGCGAGGTTCACAACGATAGCGATTGCAAGCCAGACTAACCAGTTCGATAATGGCCCGGTAGTGAAGACGAAGGTGTCCGTCCAGCCGAGGTTGGCAGCTAGACTCCAGACTGCGAAAGCGTACGCTGAAAAAACCGCCGGGCCCATCAGAGCGGACAGAAGCGCGCCGAATTTCTGCGCAGTGTCGGCGGCCCAGACGGCACCGCGCGACAGTACAGTCGTAGTGGATTGCAGTACAGCTTCCGTGCGCTCCGGTTGAATTGCAATTGCAGTTACTCTAGTTTCAGGCATTTTCCTGTTTTGCCCTTCTCTGAAAATCCGATGCACGCTAATTGCCGAAAGTTGCGCGTTCGGCAATAGTGGCCATTTTTATCTGCTACTTTGATTGGCCGCCGTTTCACAGCGCTGTAAAAAATTCGCTGGCCTATAGAAGGAAAGCTTGGGGATAGGCGGTTCCAATAAACGGAAGAGAACGTACTAAAACAAGAATATTTACCGGGAATAGTGTTCGCGCGATGCCGCGTAGCGATTGAGAAGCACAACCAGCACAAAGAGCGCAACGGAAGCGAGCAACCAGGTCTGCCAGTGGGCGAATGGCCCCGAAGTGATGAAAAATGCGGCAGCCCAGTGCTGACCTGCACCAAGACTCCACACGGTGATCGTGAAGGCGAGAAGCGCGGCAGGAGTAAGTAAGGACGCGACGGCCATCGCGAACTGACGTATGGTTGGGCTGCCGTGCGCGGAACCATTGTCCCACCGGATACGGACGACCATAGACGGACCTCCTCTAAGCCTAGCAATTGGAGGGGAACTATAAGAGTCGCTTATACTTTCCCGTAGCAAAAGGAGTTGCGATTGACGATGAAGAAGATCAAGACAGCGATTGCCGGAACTGGATTCATGGGGAAGGTGCACGCAGAGAATGTGCGCCGGCTCGGGAACGTGGAGATCGCGGCAGTGGTCGGAAGCCGGCCCGAGACGGCGCGCAAATTCGCCGAAGCCATGAGCATTCCGATTGCAACCGACAACCTCAACGAGGTCCTAACCAACCCCGAGATTGAGGCGATTCATATCTGCACACCGAACGTGGACCATTACCCGATGTCGCTGGCCGCCATCGAAGCCGGAAAGGCAGTGCTGTGCGAAAAACCGATGACGATGAATGTTGAGGAAGCGCGCAAACTGGTGGACGCAGCGAAGGCCAAGAACGCCGTGAACTGCGTTCAGCACAATTTGCGCTACTACCCGGCCGTGCAGCAGATACGGCAGATGATCGCGCATGGCGATCTGGGCGAGGTTCTGATCGTGCAGGGGACGTATTCGCAAGACTGGCTGCTCTATGACACGGACTGGAACTGGCGGTTAGACCGCAAGGAGAATGGACCGCTCCGCGTGATGGGAGATATTGGCTCCCATTGGATGGACATGATCCAGCATTTAACCCGCTTATCCATCAGCTCTGTGTGCGCGGATTTAGCAATCTTCCACAGGGAACGCAAGCGGCCGAAGGGATCCGTGGAGACGTTTTCCGCCAAGAAAGCGGTGGCGCAAGAATACCAAAGTTTTTCGATTGATACAGAAGATTTTGGGGCCGTGCTGTTGCATTTGGGAACCAGGGCGCGGGGAGCGTTCACCGTCAGCCAGATGTCGGCGGGGCGGAAGAACAGGTTTGCTTTCGAAATCTTCGGAACAAAGGCGGGAGTTGCCTGGGACCAGGAGATGCCGGACACATTGTGGATCGGGCACCGGAACGAGCCGAATCAAGTGATCGTCAAGGATGGATCATTGTTCTATCCGGAGGCGGCCGCATTTGCTGACCTGCCGGGTGGGCATAGCGAGGGCTACGATGATTCGCACAAACAGGTGTTCAAGCATTTCTATGCCAGGGTGGCCGACCGTTCCGCTCCGGTGGACTATCCGACATTTGAGGACGGCTTGCGCGGGATGATTCTGCTGCAGACCGTGGCGGAAAGCGCGCAGAAACGCGCCTGGGTAGACGTCCCGGCATAAAGAGGTCGGCTCTGTATGCGGCGAGCGGTCTATCTGCTGTGCGTGGCGGTTCTGGGAGCGCCTGCCTTGCTGATGGCGCGCTCGAAGCAAATCGAGGCGATTGACCGCGATTGCGACGGTCTGCACGAGCTCTTCCGGGAGGCGACTCCGCTGCGCTTCTCGGGACCGAGCCCGTTGGATGGAATTGGAGGACGAGCAAGAAGCCGATCCCGGATACGCTCTCGCCTTGGTGTATGCTGCCGGACCGCGAATTCGTTGGGTTCTGATGCAGTTGGCGGACGATGGTGACCGCTGGACGGAAAACGTCGACTATTGCTTCGCGGACAACGGGACGATCGCGCGACGAACGCGGCAGTTGGACTCGCGCGAGGCGAACACCGCCCTAAACATAATGACCTATTACGCGGGATACCGGGTTTTGAAGCAAAAAGTGCGTCACCGCCCCTTGAATGGAGGCCGGGAAGACAACTCAAAAATGGAAGACCCAGGCGCGCCGTTGTACTGGAGGGTTAACCAGCTACCCTTTCCGTTGCCGGACCTGTGGGAAGGAGTGGCAGCCCGGCAAGCGGCGCCGGAACTGCATTGCCTTCTCGATGCTGGCATTATGGGGCGATGGATATTGCAGGCTGGGAGGAAAAATATCGCTCGAGCGAACGCGGTGAGGAAGATGCGCCCACAATACTGGTCGTAGAGGTCGCGAAAAAGCTCGCTGCCGGAACTGCGGTCGACCTGGCATGCGGGGCCGGCCGCAATGCTCTGTATTTGGCAGCGCAAGGGTGGGCGGTAACGGCCGTGGATGGATCGAAAACCGCGATTGAGCTGCTAGCGATGCGCGCTGCCGAGCGGGCGCTGCAGATCCATACGAAAGTGGCCGATCTGACAGCCCCAACCTTCACGATGGCGCCGGACGCGTTCGACCTCGTCTTAATTGCCTATTATCTGCAACGGGATCTATTCGCCAAAGCAAAAGCGGCTGTACAGCCGGGTGGCGTGATTGTGGCGATCGCACATACGCCGGAGCCGGGCGAGCAATGGAGCGAAAAGCGGGCGCGGCCTGGTGAATTGCGTGAGTTCTTCCACGGCTGGGAAGTTCTATGGGAATACGAAGGACCATCGCGCGATCCGGCCCACCGACGGCCGGTTGCCGAGATCGTGGCGCGCCGAGCTGTGGGGCAGGTGTTCTGAGCCTAGAAGCATTTCCGCATCTGTGTCACCCGCGCCAGGCCTTTTCGTCGGCCCACCACAAGCTTCGGCCATATGTTGCCGCGGTAAGCGAGTTACTCAAGCGGTGATACACCAAATCTGTAACAAGGGCGTTGGGAAGATTAGCTGAGATGTCGCGCCAGTCATATTTGTCGGATTTCTTTTGAAATCCGCCGCGGTTGGTCTTCAAAGCCCAGACGCCAATGTCGTTACCCACGAAAAGGTATTCTCCTTCTTTGTCCCACGTGGCAACGTTGTAATGCACGTTAGGAAGCTGGGCGTGTTTACCGAGGTGAGCATCGCTTAAGTCAATCCATTTCTTCATCTTGTTCTCGCCCTTCTTCTCGTTCTCTCTGGTATCGCCATCAAACCAGAGCACGTGAGGTAACCAGTATTTTCGATCAAAGCCCATCAGCGTGACTGCAATTTTGCTGGCGTTTTTCGGATGCGCCTCAATGCGAGTAATCGTGCGCGCGATACCGATGCTCAATCGTTCCTGCAGGTCTTTGCGCCATTCCATCGGCTTAGGCTCATCCTCACCTGGCTCATCGTTCCACCGATTGCCTCCGTCGGTGCTCTTGAAAATGTTGCCGTTTTCCGTTCCCACATAGATAAAATTCGGATCGTTATCCGCTATTTCGATAGCCGTAATCGGACTGCCATCCAGCTCATCGGATACCGCTGCCCAATCCAGGCCGTCGTTGTTTGTTCTCCAGACCCGCGTAGAGCCCGTAAAGACAATGTTGGGATCCTTCGGGTGCATCGCGAGGATGGCCATCCAGATTCTGTTTCGCTCCTCATCGGTGGCGTCTTCAGGAGTTACGACCTGCCAGCCGTTGTCCCTGCGATGCCGGTAAATCGTCATGTTCTGGCTGGAACCGTAGACGTGGAGAGGATCATACGGGTCAAAAACGGTCCAGCCGCCGTCACCATAGAGAATGTCTACAAAATTGTGGGCCGGCTTGGCGTTCGCCCCGGCACTCGCTCCGGCACTCGCTCCGGTGTTCCCAACAGCGCTCGGAAAAAGTTGCACGTCCGGTGCGCTTACAAGACCCGTAATGCCAGATCCATCGAAATTGACGATTAGCTCCTCGTTAGTCTCGATTTGTTTGGCCGCAGGGCCAGCCAAGCCCTGACTGAGCCCGAGCTGCAAACCGGAGCAACTCGGAACATAGCCAATTCCTAGCGCCCTAAAGTTGGTCATCACCGAAGCATTGTCCTGTGTCCCTCCGGCAACGATCAGGTTCGGGCTCTTTTTCGATCCGAATGAAGCGGCTACGTCGATATCGTAAAACATCGCTACGGCCAAGCCATCAGGAAGATTTCTCCAGGTAATCCCTTTGTCATGGCTTACGTCCACCCCACCGTCATTTGCGCTGTACAAGCGTTCTTTAACCGGCCAGAGCAGTGAATGGTGATCTGCATGCGAATAACCGCGGGAGTCGGGCGCGGCAAACCACTCCGTCGCTTGGGTCCAGGTTTGCCCGCCATCAATGGAGCGGTGCAGGTCGCGCGCGCCGCAGACGACCATATCCGGGTTTGCCGGGTTTACGGCCAGACAGTTGACATAGTTCAGATTATTGACGGCTGCAAAGTGTTCGTTACCGCGCGAAACCCAATGATCGCCTCCGTCACCGCTTCGGTACACGCCCAGACAACGGCCATCGGCAGCGCCGATGAATGCGTACACCACATTCTGATTCGTTTTCTGATCCGTTCTCGTTTTTGAGACTGCCAGGCTGGTGCGGCCAAACTGGCGGGGAGCTGGTAGTCCGCGTGTTAGCTGCTCCCACGTTTTACCTCCGTTCCTGGACCGCCAGATGCCTCCCCAGCCCAAAGGCGCCGTAATGGCGGCCAGAATAATCTTTGGATCATTCTCGAGGAACACAATTGAGTGACATTGATAATCCCGATCCTCAAAGATGCCTCCCTCGTGGGAGAGGGCGAACCTCCGTGCGAACTCCAGGTCGAGGTGGAATGTTTCGCGGCGCCAGGTCTCGCCTCTATCAGACGAACAGAAAATACCGGAACGCTCCGGGTTATCGGACTCGTCTTCTTCCTCTTCCGGGAGAACCACGCCTCCGATCCAGACGTTCTTATTGTCAGCGGCAATTGTGCTAATGCGGCGCGGAAAATCCTTGCCAGCCTTTTTGACTTCCGTCCAGGTCTCGCCCTTGTTTTTCGACCTGAACAGCCCTACTCCTGGAAAACTGTCACCAGCGTAATAAGCATGACCAGTTCCGCAGTAAATGGTCTCTCCATCGATGGCCAGAGCACCGATGTTGTGCATGAGAAAGGTTTCGTCATCGCGATGTTCAGGCTGGCCCGGATTTGCCTTCCACTCGCACTGTAGTTTGGAATCCGGCCCTGCAACACGTCCATTCCAGAGACCACCGCAAGCGGCGCCCGCCAGCAGGTCGTTGCCATCGGATCCCGACTTGGCGATCAGACAGGTAACTCGACCGCCAAGATTCTCGGGGCCCAGAGGTTCCCATTTCTCGCCGAGCGCTTTGCGAGCTTTCCACAGCTCCAGCAACTGGTTGTTCCGTGCCGTGCTGTAGCCGGACTTGAGCCGCTCGGTGAAAACGACCGCCTCTGCACTGCCTTCGTCTTCCTCAGTACCGCTTTCTTGGGACTGCTGATCCAGGTCGCCGGGCTGGCTCGCTCCTCGCGGGCGATCTGTACCGCGTGGCCGATCTGTTCCGCGGGGGCGGTCTGTACCTCGCGGCCGGTCGGTTCCACGGGGGCGGTCCGTTCCTCGCGGCCGATCGGTTCCACGGGGCCGGTCGGTTGGACGCGGTAATTTCCTCGTGTGAGGATTGAGCAGTCGTCGATCATCATTGGCCATTGTTGTGCTCCTTTCCGGGCCGGCTTTATTCGGCTCACCAATTTAGGCCGAATCTTTGGAAAAACCAATCGTCATCGTGCTGGCGGCGGGACTCCAACTCAGATCGCAGCAATGCCGCATCACTTTTGCTTACCAGTGCCAGAGCGGCCGCAAAATCCGGGTATTTCTTAAGTGTTTCCACCACGCGCGCGCGCCGAGAACGCGAGAAATGAAGGAAGGCCATCCGGAGGCGATTGTGCAGCACGGTTCGCCAATCAACCCTATACGGGATCCGGTCGTGGAACTGATGCTCCACGTCCACCGCAGGGATCAGCCAAAGCTCATAACCGAGCAGCCACAGCCGCAGGCTCAATTCGCAGTCCTCCATGCCGTAGCGGATCAGCTTCCGGTCAAAACCGCCGGTGGCTCTGAAGACATCGCGACGGAGCCCCAGACACGCGCCTGGAAGCAGCGGGACAGGATACGGATTGTTCCCCTTTCGACTCAGCCATTCCGCGTCTAAATCCGGGCCGCTCGGCCTAAGACCGAAACCCTTGTGGTGCTTGGCCTCGCGATCAGAAATACAGGGAGACACGGCGCCGATGAGCGGATCTTCGAGCAGGCCCAATATGGGTCTGTACCAGGCGCTGGAAAAACCCAGGTGTGCGTCACAAAATACAATCACGTCGCCACTGCTCCTGTTGGCACCGCAATTTCTCGCCCCGGCCACGCCCAAGCGCCGCTTGGGCCGAACGAGCTTCACCGGGTCACCCGTCTGGGCCAGGAAATCGGTCGATCGATCTGAAGAACGGTCATCGACCACGAGAATCTCGTGCTTCGAGGGAAGAGTGTCCCGGAGATTCTCCACAGTGAGGCGCAGATTCAGGCCTTCGTTGTGGGTAATTAACACCACGCTGATCTTGCTGGATGAGCTGATGCTGAGGCGCATGGATGCTTGCCGCAGTTATGGGCTGTCTACTTCCGCGTAAACGATCCCGGAAAGGGGTCAATCTTGTGGCTCAATAGAGATCGGAGCATTGCAAACGGCGTCAGACGCCGCATTCAGCAGAACTTCGTTTGCGTTTAGTTATCGCGCTGTGGTAGTTACAGCAAGCTTTTTCTCACGTGGTGGCCTTCCCTTTGGTTTCCTGCGTCATGGCCACCAGAGATCGTCGCTCGTTCATTCCGGTGCGCATACGACGCCAATTAAACAGATTAGTCGACGAAAATCGCCGCGATCCGACGTGACAACCAGGGGCTGGGGACTTTCTTGCGCTCCTCCATCCAGATGTTTCCGGTCAGCTCGCTCACCGAAAATACAAGCTTGTCACGGGCTACAGACAACCCGACCAGGTCAAAGCGGTCGACTCGTGCGAGTGATTCGCGCGCGTTGTGAAAATGCCGAACGGGAAATGCGGCCCCATTGGGCTGCTTGGTGCCAGGCGCTAAACGCTGTGCCCAGATGCATCGCGAACCATCTCGTTCAGAAAGGAAATAAAGTAAGTTGCCGTCGGGAGACCAGGCTACGTAGCTATCCACGTGCGAACCGTCCGTCACGGGAATCCAGTTCGTTTCTGTGGTCCCGTGCCATTCGCGGATCGGCGAGATGAATACTTTCTTGTTGAGGGATTTGTCGAGAGCTGCATCGAACGCGACCCAGCGCCCGTCAGGCGAGAACCGTCCCCGGTAAAGAATGTGGTCTGCCCGATCCGAATGGATCAGGGAGGTGATTTGGTTGGCAGACACGTCGATCATCATCACATCTTCCGGTGGACTCAAGGGCTCGAAGAGGACCTTCTGACCATCGTGGGAAATGTCCGTAGGTGGGCCACACTGTTTGCAAATTACTTCGGTCGCGCCCGTCCGCCTGTTGACCAGATACATCTGGTCGGTATTATCGACGTACGCAATGGTGTTCCCATCCGGACTGATACGCGGACGCAACCACCTCGCATCTGAAGTCGTCAGAGTTGCTTCCTCGGCAGTTTGGAGGTCGCGCGTCTTCACGGACCAGAGTTTGGATCGAGCGGCGATGAAGGCGAGATCCGTGCCGTCCGCAGAGATTGACGGAGCCGCGGCGTAGGACATGCCTGGCGTAAGATTCACCATCGGGCCAGTAACTCGCCCTAGATTTGCATCAACCGGAAGGCTCCAGATGTTCACGTTGCCAGATAAGCTCGAAAAAAACATGCGCCTAGATCTGCCGTTCGCATCCCCCATTACGGAAGCGTGCAAATCGAGCGACGTGGTTGAAAGCCGGCGAGTAGCCGGCCCGATCACCTTGCCTGCGGCGGAAAGTGGAACTTCCCAGAGATTTGTCGTATCGCCCTGCTGCGCCGAGAACACGATTCGGGTCGGGCCAGTTAACCAGGCTATGGGAGTAATCCAGTCACTCCCTAACGGCGGCTTAAGATCCTGCGAGCTGAATGAATCGAGCGCGGACGTCTTCACGGTGGATCTGCTATCGAGAGAGACAACCCACCAGTCAACGCTGACGTGCGGGGCCTCCTTGGTATCCGGCCTGCCAACAACGAGCAGCCGCTTGGAGTCGGGCGCCCAGATGGGCCAGCAGGTGGCAACCAGATTGGTTATTACCTGTTTGGCCGGCCCGCCAGCGGCAAGCTTCACGTAGATGCGGGACGAGCCGGGAGGAAAACCGCTGCCGGGCAAACCAACCCAGTAAGCGATCCATTGTCCGTCCGGCGAGAAGGAAGGACCGAATCCACCCTGGGCGAGGAGCTGGGATTTACCGCCAAATGTCGAGATTTGATACACGCCGCCGCCATTGCGGTCAGACCGGAAAACGATCCGCGTATCGTCGGCCGAAAAAGACGCATTGTAGTCGTCCGCTTCGTCGTGCGTGAGCCGGATGGGATTGACATCGCCATCAACCTGCCGAAGATACAAATTGAGGTTCCCCGTGCCGTCGCGGTCCGATGCGTAGACCAGCAGCTTACCATCGTGCGAGACAGCAGGAAAGTCGCTGAGCCCGGAATCGTCGGTGATCTGCCTGAGCTCTGTGATGGTTTGAGACTGAAAAAGCCAGCGCATTATCAGAGGTGTTGCCAGCAGCACTAGCAGCAATGCGACCGCCGTGATGGCAAGTGATGGATGCTTTCGCGCGGCAGCGGCAACGCGAGCGGGCAGGGTTTGCGGACGAAGCGCGTTCACAATCTCCCACGCGCTCTTGAAGCGCCGCTCGGGATCATGTTCGAGACAGCGCCGAATCGTGCTCGCCCATCGCGGATCGAGCGGTTGGCGAGAGCGCCGAGGCGAACCGACTGCGGCAGTTTCGTGCCCGGCCACCATCTCCCGGATCACCACGCCGAATGAGTAAATGTCGGAGGTGGGAGTCGCGATCGCTCCGGGGCGGAATAGCTCGGGCGCAATATACCCGACAGTACCGGGAGGCCTGCCGCCCTCCGCCCTTGTATATAGCGTCTGCGTAGGGTCCCCGCTGCGCGCAAGCCCGAAGTCGGTCACCACTACCCGAAGGCTTCCCCTCTCGCCGACGAGCATGATATTGCCGGGCTTGAAATCGCGGTGAATGATGTTCTGTTCGTGAGCGGCTCGAAGCGCCTCCGCCATCTGTTCGATCAGCAGGAAAGCCTCTTGCGTGGAAATACTGCCGGACCGGGAGAGGCGCTCGGCCAAAGTCTCACCCTCGAGTAGCTCCATGGTTAAGAAGCAAATCCGTCCCGACTGCGTGTCGTGATGATCGACATCATGAACACGGCAGACATGCCTGTTCGCTACTCTCCGTGCCAGCCTGACCTCCTGCAGGAGGCGCGCCACATAGCGTTCGTCTAGCGCGGCATTGGGAATGATCGTTTTCAGCGCGACCCGTTCTCCGAGCTCGTTATCATAGGCCTCATAAACTTCACCCATGCCGCCTCGGCCAATAAAGCGTTCGATCCGGTAACGGCCTGCGATGATTTCGCCATTAGCGAAATGGGGAGATTCCTGAACAATCAGCGTTTCAGCCAGGAAATCGCCTGCCTGCTCGTCATTCGCCACCAGCTCTTTCACTTGTGCGTATAAGTCCGGATTCTTGCGTTGCAATTGGGCGAGAACCTGGGCACGCGCGCCGATATCCAGGTGCACGACGATATCGAATTGCTCTTTAACTTGCTCCCATTGCTCGGGCGCCATGCGACTCCTTACACAATGTGCCGTAAAGCCATGCACGCGCTACTCTCCAATCGCGCTTTACGGTCCGCACGCTCACACCCAGGGCGGCAGCGATCTCCTCTTCGGAGAGGCCCGCGATAAAACGCATTTCCACAATCCGCGCCTGGCGGGGATCGAGGGCCTCGAGGCGATCAAGCGCTTCGTCCAGTACCAGGAACTCCACCGTTCGGGCATCAACCCCCACCGGTAAGTCGGAAAGAGCAATCTTGAGACCGGGGTTGGGACGTTTGTCCGCCTTGCGGGCTCGAGCATGATCGACGAGGATGCGCCGCATCAGACGTGCGGCTATCGCGAAAAAATGCGACCGGCTTTCCCAGTCGACCCGGTTCTGGTTGATTAACCGGAGGTAAACTTCATGAACCAGATCCGTTGTTTGGAGGCTGCGACCATTAGGTTCGCCGAACAACTGACCGGAGGCCAACCGATGCAGCTCGGTATAAACGACGCCGAACAGGCGATCTTGAACCGCACGATCTCCTTTGCTCCATTCGAGCAAAAGTTCCGTAACTTGCGCAGCCGAGGACAAGATGACAACCTCTTCCTGCGGGTAATGAGCCAGCCGAAGCCTCACTCATGCCACTCGCGACCACCGCGTTGAAGCGCGGCGTCGTCGCCCTCCAGGGGTTCGCGGTATCTGGAATTCTACCGCAATTCTGTCCCCTTTTCGCCGTCCTTTGCGCGCCATCTGACAGAGCCTGATCAAAAGACGATCAGGCAAACACAGGCGAACCGAGTTGGCGCGGGCCAATTCCATGCAAAATAACGGGGAACTGCTTGCTTCTGAATTCCCCGTGGATGAAAGGACATTCGATGAGGAAACTCTTACACGCCGTAAAAGTACTTAGCGTCTGCGCCGTACTCGCTATCTCAAACTGCTCGGCACAGGTTAATCACCATCAAAAGATAGCCGCAAATGTGCCCTTTGATTTCACCGTGATCGACGAACACTTAAGTGCAGGCAAGTACACTCTCAGTGAAACGCCTGAAGGGACAGTCTTTATTCAGAGCGAGCAACCCGGCACGGCGATCTCATTTTTAGCAATTTCGGCCCAAGCAAATAAGGCCCAAGAGAACTCAAAACTGGTCTTCCGGCGGTATGGAGATCGCTATTTCCTTAGCGAAATCTGGTGCCAGGGGACTGACCGAGGGCGCGAGCTGAGGATTTCGAGAGTCGAACAGGAGGTCGCTCGAAATATGCCAAAGCCCGAACAGGTTGCCCTGCTAATTGCTGGATCGAGGCAACACAAGCCTGTTCGATGACTCCGTTACCGGAGACATTGGCGAGCGCACTCATCCAAGGGCCTGATCGATGTCCCAAATCAAATCCTCCAGATCCTCCAGACCAATAGACAGCCGTACCAGTTCCGGCGTCACACCGGCTGCGAATTGTTCCGCTGCGCCAAGCTGCTGGTGGGTAGTGGAGGCAGGATGAATAACGAGGCTGCGCGCATCGCCGAGATTGGCAAGATGCGAGAATATCTTCAGTTTGTCAATGAACTTTTTCCCGGCTTCGTAGCCGCCCTTTAAGCCGAACGAAAATACCGCGCCCGCGCCTTTGGGCGTGTATTTCTGGGCCATTGCGTAATAAGGGCTGGACGGCAGGGAGGCATACTTCACCCATTCGACCCGCTTGTCCGCTTCGAGATATCTGGCGACGGCGAGGGTGTTTGAGAGATGGCGGTCCATGCGCATGCTGAGCGTTTCCACGCCCTGGAGGAACAGGAACGAATTGAAGGGGCTGACGCAGGGACCGATATCGCGCAGAGCTTCCACGCGGGCTTTGATGATGAACGTGATGGGGCCAAAGGTCTCCCACATCTTCATGCCGCGATAAGCGGGAGACGGCTCGGTGAAGTGAGGGAAATTGCCGTTGTCCCAGGGAAATCGTCCGCTGTCGACAATGATGCCTCCAATGGAATTTCCATGACCGCCCATGAATTTCGTGAGCGAATGTACAATCACATCGGCGCCGTAATCGATTGGGCGTGTGATGTAGGGAGTGGCCATCGTGTTGTCGATAACGAGGGGGAGACCGTGGCTGTGGGCAATCCTCGCCACGGCTTCGATGTCGAGCACGTTGCAGCGCGGATTGCTGATGGTCTCGCCATAGAGGAGCTTTGTTTTTGGCGTGATGGCTCGGCGAAAATTCTCAGGATCGTCGGGCTCGACAAAGACGAAATCGTATCCAAGCCGTCGCATGGTGACGTCGAACTGCGTGACGGTTCCGCCATACAGAGTGCTGGAGGAGATGATCTGATCTCCGGGTGCAGCAATAGTTGCGAGCGCGAGGAATTGGGCGGCCTGACCGCTGGATAGCCCCAATCCCGCTACGCCGTTTTCAAGCGATGCAATGCGCTCTTCGAGAACCGCGGTGGTCGGATTCATGATGCGCGTATAGATATTGCCGAACTCTTTCAGCGCAAAAAGATTGGCGGCGTGCTCGGAGTCATCGAAAGTGAAGGATGTTGATTGATAGATAGGGACGGCGCGCGCGTGCGTCGTAGGGTCGGGGTCATAGCCGGTGTGCAGGGAGCGCGTGTTGAATCCGAGTGGGCGGTCGAGGTTCTTGATAGGCATGTTCACTCAGTATAAGGAGACGGATGTAGCAGATTCCATATAGCCAGACCGACTCCGATAACGAGACAAATCCAGGCGAACCAATCGCCGTGGCGCGAGTAAAACGTCGTCGCTTCGACAATGCCATATTGCACCGGCGAGGCGAGCTGTTGATAAGGCGGGAAGGTTCGGATGAGGCGGCCGGCGGGATCGATGATCGCGGTGAATCCGTCGTTGGTGGCGCGAATTATGAAGCGGCGATTTTCGACCGCGCGCATGCGAGCGAGGAGAAGATGCTGTTGGCGCGCCTCGGTGCGGCCGAAGTAGCCATCGTTGGAGAGATTTACGAGGACGTCGGCGCCGTGCTTCGCGAATTGACGGATGAGATCCGGGAACGCTGACTCGTAGCAGATGAAGACGCCCAGTCTGTGGCCGGCCGCGGGCAGGACCTTGATGTCCTTGCCGGGAACGAAGTCGCCGGCTTCCTGCGTGATGCGATTGACGAAGGAGAAGAGAGGCGGAACGAACTCGCCGAAGGGGACAAGATCGATTTTGTCGTAGCGGCCGAGCACGGAGCCATCGGGGCCAAGGAGGAGGGCGGAGTTGAGAGGCTGGTGCTGTCCGGTATAGGCAACCGTGCCGAAGAGAAACCAGCCGTGATGACGGGCAATGGCTTCAGCGTCGGCGCGAAACTCGGGATCGTCGTAGTAATAGAGAGGCGCCGGAAGCTCAGGCCAAATGACCAGACGCGCGGGAAGAACGTCTGAGAGCAGCGTTAGGCGCTGCTCGGTCTTTTCCTGAAGGAGACCGGTCCATTGAACATCAGTGTCGATGGCGGGCTGCACGAGAAGCGCGCTGTTGTTGGCGGGTATGCCTTCTGGAATCGCGGGAAACACATACAGTAGAAGCGCCGCGAGCAAGGGCAACAGACGAATGCGCGGATAGCGAAGGAGGACGCAGGCGAGTCCCGCGGCGAGCATCGCAAAGACGAACGAAACGCCGTAAACACCAACGAAGGGCGCGAGGCGCAGCGGAACGGACATATCGATGCCCGCATTGCCGAGATCGAGCCAGGCGAAGCCGAATGTGCCGTGCGTGCGCTCGAGACCAGTCCAAAGAGCGGCAATGGCGGGGACGGCGTAAGAGCGGCGCAGGAGTGGTCCCGCAAGCCAACTGAATACCGCCAGATGCAGCCCTTTCAAAAGGGCGAAGAGACAGAACGAACCCCAGCCGCCCCAGCGACCCATGCCGCCGTGGACTTCGAGGACAAATTCAATCCAGGTGCAGAGAAAAAACCAGTAGAAAATGCCCGTAGCCCAACCGTAAAAGAAGCGCTGCCACGCGTCGCGCGTGCGGGCGAGGGCGATGAGCAGCGGCGTGAGCGCGACGGGAGCGAGCCAGCGCATATCGAATTTGGGAAAGATGGCCAGCAGCGAAATGGCAGAGGCGATGCAGAGCAGCGTATGAAGACAAATGCGTCGATAGTAAGACGGAAAGCGCTGGTCGAGTTGCGA
This sequence comes from uncultured Acidobacteriaceae bacterium, assembly GCA_963787585.1. Classification (GTDB taxonomy): domain Bacteria; phylum Acidobacteriota; class Terriglobia; order Bryobacterales; family Bryobacteraceae; genus Bog-105. The sequence goes on along the minus strand of CAWBDR010000022.1, from coordinate 166,126 downwards.
AAGCATTCGTAATGGACGGGAGTGGCGGGCGCGCCATCGCTCACATAGGTCCGCGAGTTTGGCGCGATCCTTTCATTCTGACAGTGAGTCTCTGGGTTAGTCGGGTTGCCCGCCTGGGAAGGGTTACTCTGAACCGAGGAGGGCAACCGAGTGGGACGCAAGGTGGCTTATTGGGTGAGCACTGGACTTCTGGCCGTGCTGTCGCTCTTTGCTGCATTCAGTTACTTGTCAGGTAGTCCGCAGGCGGTCCAGGGATTCGCGCATGTGGGATATCCGCAGCAGTTACGTATCATTCTTGGGATCGCTAAACTTCTAGGTGCCATTACGCTACTCGTTCCCGGCATTCCGAAGATGAAGGAATGGGCCTATGCCGGATTCACATTCGCCTGGATCTCCGCATCAATAGCCCATTACTTGGCGAAGGATGGCGCGACAGCATTCATGCCGTTTGTTTTGCTCGTGCTCCTTTTCATCTCTTATGTGACACGGCCCGCAAGCCGGCAATGGGCGGCCAAGGTCGTGACGGCCTAACTCGAAAGAATCAGGATGGCAACGCCGGACTGATCGAGATTCTACGCAATAGTGGCCCGGCCCGCGACATATGGCGCGAGGATCTGCTGAAGGATGGGTTCGTGCGGATAGGGATGAACCTTGTACTGTCGGAATCCTTCACCGCGATCGATTCCAGCTCTTATCCCGCGCTGCCGCGTCCACGCTTCCATTTGCGCGAGGTAATCATCCATCCCATGCTGCTGTCGAAGCCACTCGCGCTGGCTCTCGTGCTTTGCGAGCATGGCCTTCTTCGTTTCCAGCATCGATGCTACGTCGATGACGAAATCCGGGACCGTTTCCTTCCCTGCCCGGTTCGTCAAGGCGATCGGGTCTACGAAATACAGGGAGGGGATGCCGGATAGCGCAGGATGCTTCGGTTTGGAGACGTAGTTGCGAACGGAGGCGGCAAAGCATGCATCGCGAACTAACTCGCTGGTTGCCTCGTGATCACACAAGTAATCGCTGGGGGAGGCGGTGATCACGATTTGGGGACGTAAGTCCCGCAAGAGGCCTGTCACGATGCGCCGGGACGAATCATCGCTAAAAATGGCTAGATCCCGAAATCCTGCGCAGCGATAGTGCGCGCCGATTAAGGCCGCGGATGCGGCGGCTTCGGCTTTCCGAACCGCAAGAATCGCCGCGGGCCTTAATGCGGCCGATCCGCAGTCGCCTGCCGTCATCGTGAGGATGGTGATCTGGTGCCCAAGTGCCGCAAGCAAAGCGAGCGTGCCTCCAGCGAGGATTTCCGCATCATCCGGATGCGCATGTATGCAGGCGATGCGCACGAGTGACCCTTAGCTAGAGGCGCTCCTGATCCATCGTTGTCCGTCGAACCTGTCATTCTCCTTCCCCCAGGTGCCGAACTTAGACGCCATCTGGCCGCCATCTACCAGAAGCGTCGCTCCAGTGATGTAAGAAGCTAAGTCGGAAGCAAGAAACAAGACGGCTTGCGCGACCTCTTCCGGTTCACCTCCCCGCCCCAGCGGCACGTGCTTGAAGTACTCGGAGAGGCGCGCTGGATCCGAAAATGTTGCCGCAGTAAGACGCGTCCGGATGAGCCCAGGACAAACGGCATTCACTCTAATTCCGTAAGGCCCGAGCTCATTAGCTGAGGTGTGCAGGAGCCCGAGCAGGCCCGCCTTGCTGGCGTTGTATGCGGTTAAATCCGGCTCTCCATCGTAGGAATTTGTCGAAGCCGTAATGACAATGGACCCCCCTCCTCGTTCCTTCATCCTGGTCGCGGCGATTTGGATGGTGTGAAATGCCCCGGTCAAATTGAGAGCAAGCGTCCGGTTCCAAAGATCCGAGGTGGTTTCCAGAAATGCTTGCGTAGAGCCGATACCCGCGTTCACCACCACCACTGAAGCGTCGGGGACACGAGCGAATGCCTCCTTCGTTGCGTCGGGATCTGTAATATCCACGGTACAAGCCTGAGCGCCAATCGACTGAGCCACTCCGGCAGGATTCGCTTCCGGCAAATCGAAGATCCACAGCGATGCTCCCGCTTTGACCATGGCCTTCGAAATGGCGAGCCCGATACCGTTAGCACCGCCGGTTACTACGGCTTGCTTGCCTGAAAAATTCAAATCCATGCAATCGTCAGATTCTATCGGAAACCGCTCACCCGATGATGCTGCGCTCTGCCGATCAGACCCGAGCTAGCGGGGGCTAAGACCGGTGTATATCTCGTGGACGAAGGCGTCGGGAGGCACGCGCCCGCGCCCCCATCGCTCATCGAACTCCGCACTTGGATGCTCAGCTATTACTTGTTGCTCTGTCTTGCCGGTCTCTATCATGTGTTGCACCCGATCGCGGACGGTCACGATCATGTCGTGAAAAGCCTTGACGTCTGTTCCGTTCGTCACGCTCCCTCGCGCCGGCACGATCCGGAAGGCACTCCCTGTCCATGAGGACAGCGCGTTAAGAAGGCCGTCTAGCTTGCCTCCTTCTTCATGGTCGATCATCGGATAGCCGTCGCCGGGAAAAACTTCGCCGAGATAAATCAGATTCGCGACATGAAAATGAGCGATCGCGTCAGCATTGCTGTAACCCGGCTTTTGATGAACCACATGGATAGCTTCTCCGTTCAGGTCGAATGTCAGGACCTCTGAAAATGCTATGCGAGGGCGGTCCACTCCGAGGTCAATCAAACGGTGCGGCACAGGTTGAGCTGAACCCATGGCGTGCCCGCCGAGGCGATCGAGCGCGTTCTCCTGCATCGCGACAAATGCGCCTCGCCGTCCCCACCCGCCGTCACCTTCGGAATGCGCCAGGTCTTGCGGAAAAACAACCACGTAGCGAACGGCAGACTTTGTCCGGCTCGCGAGTATCTCGCTAATTTTTGGAGTGCTCTGGGCTGATGGCGTCCCGACTAACAGTGCGCCGTCCGGCCCGACCGACGCGACAACATTACCGGAACCGGTGGCAAAGACCAGCACATTCGGCGTGATCTCAGTGACTCCCACATCCTGCGCCGCGGTGGCGGCCTCTCCTGAAAGCGCGAGAATCAGCGGAATCAAGATAATCGCGCGAACACAGCTTTGAAGACGAATCATTACCAGCTAAATTCTAGCCTTGCAGCGTACGCCGCTAAGATCGGAGCATGGCTATCGCCTCCCTTCGCCGTTTTCAGAGCGCCCGCGTAGCTGAGTTCAAGGAATCCGTCATTCGCGAAATGACCCGTCTGGCTCTGAAGCACGGCGCTGTGAACCTCGCGCAGGGGTTTCCCGATTTCGCCGCGCCTCACGATCTCAAATTGGCTGCTCAAGAGGCCATCGCGCAGGATGTGAATCAGTACGCCATTACCTGGGGCTCTACGCCGTTCCGCGAAGCCATCCAACACTATTACCGCCGGTTCTACCAGCTCGAAATAGATCCGCAGCGCGAAATCACTGTTTGCTGCGGAGCCACCGAAGGCATGATCGCCAGCCTCTTGGCTCTTCTTAATCCGGGCGACGAGGTGATCCTCTTTGAGCCCTTCTATGAAAACTACTGGCCGGATTCCCAGCTTAGCGGCGCCGTGTGCCGGCATGTCACCTTGCGGCCGCCCGATTGGACGTTTGATCCGGATGAGCTGAAAGCTGCATTCACGAAACGAACCCGCGCCGTCATTCTCAACACGCCCAACAACCCGACCGGCCGCGTTTTCTCTCTTGAGGAGATCAAGCAAATCGCCCAGCTCTGCGATGAGCACGATTGCCTGCTGATCACCGACGAAATATACGAACACATTGTTTTCGACGGCGAGCGTCACGTGCCGCCCATCACGCTTCCCGGCATGCGCGACCGCTGTGTTCTGGTCAATAGCCTGAGCAAGACTTTTTCGGTTACGGGCTGGCGCGTCGGATGGGTGATAGCTCCGCCCGAACTGACCGCATCCATCCGCAAGGTTCACGATTTTCTGACCGTCGGTGCGGCCGCGCCGCTGCAGCAAGCCGGGGTGACAGCGCTGCGTTTCGCCGATTCTTATTTCGCCGAACTCGCTCGCAATTACCAGATAAAACGCGACACGCTAATACATACTTTGAAGATGGTTGGCTTCGTCACGTATACTCCAAAAGGCGCCTATTATGTGCTCTGTGAAATCGACGGCTTCGGGTTCAAGGACGACCTGGCGTTTTGCCGGCATTTAATTGAAAGAATTGGTGTTGCCGTCGTGCCAGGATCGAGCTTTTTCTTTGAGCCAAGCGGTGGCGCCCATCTGATTCGCTTCTGTTTTGCGAAGAAGCCGGAAACGTTGGAGGCCGCCGGCGAACGCCTCTCAAAATTGCGCTCCCGAATCTAAGAGAACAAATACTTGTTACGATTTCGATGTGAGTAGCGCGGCGCCGTCGGCCTCGGATAACAAGGTTCGCTGCGCTTGGAACATGACCACTCCTTTGTATATCGCCTATCACGACCAGGAGTGGGGAGTTCCGCTTCACGAGGATCGCACTCTGTTCGAGTTTTTGATTCTGGAGGGCGCTCAGGCTGGCCTGAGTTGGTCTACCATTCTGAACAAGCGCGCCGCTTACCGCGCCGCCTTCGATCACTTCAATCCGCGCAAAGTTGCTCGATACGACGAACCAAAAATCGCGGCATTGTTGGGCAATGCCGGAATCGTCCGGAACCGGCTTAAAATCCGAGCCGCGGTGCAGAACGCCCAGGCCTTTCTGGCCGTGCAAAAAGAATTCGGCAGCTTCGATGCTTACATCTGGCAGTTCGTTGGCGGCAGGCCGATCCAGAACCGCTGGAAACGCATGGCAGATCTTCCCGCCCGCACGGCGCAATCGGATGCCATGAGCAAGGATCTAATCAAGCGCGGATTCACGTTCGTAGGCTCGACCATCTGTTACGCCTTCATGCAGGCTGTCGGCATGGTGAACGATCACCTCGTCGACTGCTTCCGTCATAAAGAACTGAGGGGCTGAAGCGGGATCGGATTCGGCTTCGCCGGTTAACACGAAACTATTGGCTTGCCAGGTAGCGGTGGAGCTGGGGGCCGACGATGTTGGAAAACCTGTAGTTTTCATCGTGATCGGCGTCGATGGTCCAGAACATAGCTCCGCGCATTGCTGAGTATCCGTAGGGATGGCGCAGCTTGTACCGGGTTCCGGAGGGAGCCTTCCCGGTGATGAGATAATTTATTGCCTGACTTACGAGGGCGGGCGTTGTATCTCCGATGAGGAAACCGATCGCCACTTTATTGGCCGGCATCGGCGGAAAGAACTGCCCGGGATCGCCGCCTACGTCGAAGCCGTGCAGCAGGAGTTCCGTCACAGCGGCGTGATAATCCACGGAACCGGCCTGGTAGATCTCGCCATCGAGACCTTGGAGCGGGGGCGTATTGTAGTCCTGCACATCAATAAATGAAAGGATGTCGCGAATCGCGTAGGCAATGGGCAGATAAGAGCCGAACTGGCCACCGTAACTGGGATAGCCGCCGGGGATTTGCGTGCCTTCCGGCACCAGGCTGATCATGAAGCCTGGACCGAAATGATCGTGCAACTGGCGCAGGGCCGAAATGAGATTCACGATGGATGGCGTCGTGGGATGCTTGAAATCCGTGTCTCCGGCGTCGATGGAGAGAGACGGCGTTTCGAAATCGATGTCGATACCATCGAAGCCATAGTCCGTGACGATGCGGGTCACGGATGAGACGAAGTCCGGAACGCGTTTCGGATCGACAAGCGTGAAGTATTGACCGCCGCCACCGAGAGAAATCATGACCTTCTTGCCCCGGCTCTTCAAGTAGGCGATCTCGGCTTTGAACTGTTGGGGATCAAGTCCCGCCGGTGTTTGAAACTGTATGGTCCCCTCGGGTGCGTTCTTATCGGGCGTAGCGAACGCGACGATCATGATGTCCCACTGTGGCGAGATCTCGCGGGCCGGAAGCGTGGAACCGGCTGGGCCGTAGCCGACCCAATAGCCGATGAGCTGATGACCATTTGACGAGCTGGTGTTTGGAACGGCTGCGAGCCTAGGTTCAGGGCGCGCGGAGGCGTTATTCCCTGCTCCGGGACGGCTGCGGGCCGGGCAAGGCTTGAAAGGTTCGGTAAGTGCGTGCGCGTCCGGGAAACTGTACGCTCGGCCGAGGCCTTCAGAGGGTCCGGTATACCAGGGCAGCAGGGCGACGTTCTGTAGATGATACGCGACCCCGGCCGTATGAGCCACAAAGGCCTTCGACGTAGGAATGTTGTTTTTCGGGTTCGTATTTGTGGGTTCGAGCAGAAAGTAAACAGAGGCGATGCCTGTGCCGCCGCACGGGCCCTGGTCGCCTGAAGGCATCGAGGAGGGACGCATCCAGGCGGGGAACATATTTCCAGGACCTTTCTCGTTCCGGCTCTGGGCCAGCGGATCATGCAGAGGATCGTTGATAAATTCCGCGAGCTGCTGCGTCAGCGGCTGTACGTCCCCGTCTTCAACCATCGCGGGTGCGGCGCGAAGATACGATCCGAGCACGAAGGAATTTCCGGTCGTGGAGTCTGCGCCATGCGTTCCCCAGGAACAGCACACCGTCGCGTCGCCGAGAGCGTAGTAAGTGGTGTTCCGCGTCACAGCAATGACAAGCTTGCCTTCCTGTTTGGGAACCTGCTTAAAGAGTTCTTTTTGCAGGAATTCGACATCGACAACGGCAAAGGAGCCGCCGGCCTTCGAGGTGAGGACGTAGCCATAGCCGACGGGAACGCTGATCTTTACAGGCTTTATCGCAGGGTTCCCGAGCAGCGTATGCCAGCCGCTACTGTTCGGGAAAGTGGTGCGCAGCAGGGCGTCGGTATACTCCGTGAGGCCGCCCGAGGGAAAGGCGAACTTGGAAAAAACGGGCGAGCGAAGAACAGCTTGCACGTCGGGAGCGGCGTCCATAAGGAATGGATTTCCGGCAATCTTTTTTGCATCCAACGAAAGCATAATAGGAATAAGTACTGTGGGGATGGTGGTTACGCCTCGCTGTGCTGGATCACGACCGACAAGAGTATAGGACCCTGGGCCCACAGTGCGCTGAAACGTTGGTACGGTCCCCTGCGCGTTCGCAAACTGCGGCGAGATGGTCAGGAGAACGAGCAGACAGATGGGAGTGGTTCGCAAGCAGCCATTCTGCCAGATACAATTCTCTGCACGAGTTCCGGGCTGGACATACCGTTCGGCGTGTGGTCCGCTGGACAGCGGAGCGTCGATGAGTCCGATATACGGAAAGGCTGGCGGGCCTGTCAACACACCGCGTCAGGTCCTGTTCGCGAGCATGATCGGCACCACCATTGAGTTCTTCGATTTCTACATTTACGCAACCGCGGCGGTGCTGGTCTTTCCTAGGTTATTCTTTCCCGCGTCGGATCCGGCTGCAGCCACGCTCGCGTCCCTGGCAACGTTCGGGATCGCATTTGTGGCCCGGCCAATCGGTTCAGCGGCCTTCGGTCATTTTGGCGACCGCATCGGCCGAAAGAAAACACTGGTGCTCGCATTGCTGGCCATGGGGATCTCGACCGTCACTATTGGAGCGTTGCCGACCTATCGCACAATTGGCTTCGCGGCGCCCCTGCTGCTGGCGCTATGCCGGTTTGGCCAAGGGCTGGGTTTAGGCGGCGAGTGGGGCGGCGCGGTGCTTTTGGCCGTGGAGAATGCGCCTCGAAACAAGCGGGCCTGGTATGGCATGTTCCCGCAGCTCGGCGCTCCCTTCGGGTTCTTCCTGTCCGGCAGCGTTTTCCTGCTGCTCTCCCGCTGGCTCACCGATAAACAGTTCTTCGCATTTGGTTGGCGCCTCCCATTCCTGGCGAGTGCGGTGCTGGTGTTTCTTGGACTCTACGTGCGGCTGACGATTGCCGAGACTCCTGTGTTCCAGAAAGCACTCAATCGGGGCGAGCAGGTGAAGGTACCGATTCTGATAGTTCTTCGCGACTACACAAAGGTGCTCATCGCGGGCATCTTGCTATGCCTTGCGACGTTTGTTCTCTTCTACCTGATGACTGTCTTTGCGTTGTCGTGGGGCACCAGCGCGCTTGGCTATAGCCGCGAAAAGTTTCTGCTGATGCAGTTGTTCGACATTTCCTTCTTCGCGCTGACCATTCCGCTGTCCGCGGTTCTGGCGGAGCGAGGCCGCCGTCGCATGATGCTCTGGGTAACCGCCTCAATCGGCATCTTCGGCCTGATCATGGCGCCGATGTTCGCTGGCGGCACCACAGGGGCGGTGCTGATGATGGCATTCGGGCTGGCGCTGATGGGCCTCACCTACGGACCGCTCGGTACTTTGATTTCCGAGCTCTTTCCGACACCAGTGCGTTATACAGGCAGCTCGCTCGCATTCAATATCGCCGGCATATTGGGCGCCTCGCTGGCACCCTACATTGCGACCTCGTTGGCTAAAGCGTACGGCCTTCCGTATGTCGGCTACTATCTATCCGCGTCGGCGGTGCTGACGCTGGTGGGATTGTTTTCTATCCGTGAAACGAAGGACGAGGACTTGGCGAGTACGGGAATCCGGGAACGAGCGCTTAAGTAGAATCGTATTCGGTGCCGGCATGCCCCTAGCCCCTGCCACGCGGCTCGGACCTTACGAGATAGTCGCGTTAATCGGTGCTGGGGGTATGGGTGAAGTCTATAAGGGACGAGACACGCGGCTCGACCGGGACGTTGCGGTTAAAGTTCTCCCCGAAAACCTCGGGCTCGATGTTCGGCTGCTTTCGCGTTTCCGCACGGAAGCGAAGGCGATCGCAGCCCTTTCTCATCCCAACATCGTGTCTATTTACGATGCCGAATTGCAGCACCCGCCGTTCTTCTTAGTGACTGAACTCCTCGAAGGCGAAACAGTCCGGCAGGTAATCGAGCGCTCGCCGCTCGGTTGGCAGCGGGCACTAGAAATCGGAGCCGCGGTTGCCGATGGGCTTGGAGCTGCACATGCGGCCGGCATTATTCATCGAGACCTCAAGCCGGAGAACATCTTCGTAACGACTCGACACGGAGTAAAGATTCTTGATTTTGGGTTGGCTCGATTCAAACCTGGTTTTGAAGAGCAATGCGGCGTTCCGCCGTCAACACTTTCGGACACGGCCGCCGTTATAGGAACGGTCGGTTATATGGCGCCGGAGCAGGTCCGGGCCGAAGCTGTAACGGCCGCGACTGACATGTTCTCGTTAGGATGCGTTCTTTATGAAATGGTCACCGGGCACAAACCCTTTCAAGGCCCGACAGCCGCATCCATCCTTGCGGCAGTTCTCAAAGAAAACCCGCGACGCGCCCGTGAATATCTTCACGAGATTCCGGCGGAGCTCGACCGCTGGATTGCGCATTGCCTTGCGAAGGACCCGAATGAGCGTCCGCAATCCGCCCACGACCTTGCGCTCATTCTGCGCGATTTCTCCGGCCACCACAAAGCCGGTAGACACTTCGCCGATCGTGGCGCGAACAGCAGGGTCGAATCACTCGCTGTCCTGCCGTTCTTAACATCTCCGAATAGCCCCGATGCTGAGTACCTCGCGGACGGCATTAGCGAAACATTGATCAACAACCTGGCTCAGCTTAGCTGTTTGAGAGTGGTCGCGCGGAGTACGGTCTTTCGCCACAAAGGCAAGGATATCGACCCAATTCAGATTGGCCGCGATTTGGCCGTAAGTGCGGTTCTCACCGGAAGGATCTTTCAGCGCGGAGAAATCCTTGTCATTGCCGTTGAACTTGTAAGAGTAAGTGACGGGTCACAGCTATGGGGCCAGCAATACAAAAGGAAGGTGACGGACATCTTCGCTATAGAAGACGAAATATCTACTGAGATTTCGGGGCGCTTGAGAGTCCGATTCACAGGCGACGAACAGACTCGACTGACTCGACACCATACGGCAAACCCGGACGCGTATCAGTTGTATCTAAGAGGGCGACACTCCTGGAATAAGAGAACAATCGAGGGCATGCGGCAGGCGCGGATGCATTTCGAGCAAGCCATCGAGGCCGATCCGAGCTACGCCCGAGCTTACACTGGCCTCGCGGATTGTATAGCGATGCTTTCCATCTATAGCGAGATCGACCCGCGGCAGGTTCAAGCAAGGGTGAAGGTAGCGCAGGACATGGCCCTGGAGATTGATCCTGGACTCGCGGAGGCGCATGCCTCTCGCGGCTTCAAGCTGCTTCTGTTCGATTGGAAATTTGATGAAGCCGAAGCGGCACTTCGACAGGCGCTCGAACTGAATCCCGGGTATGCCTCCGCCCACCAGTGGCTTGGTTTCGCGTTAGGCCTAAGCATGCGGCTGCCGGAAGCCCGTGCTTCCATGAGAATTGCTCAGGAACTCGATCCGTTCTCCGCGAGCATCAACACAACTGCCGTATGGCCTGTCTATTGGGCGCGCCTCTTCGATGAAGCCGTCGAAGAATTTCGCAGCGCGGCCGCGCTTCACCCAGGTTATTGGGTGGCTCATTACTACCTCGGACTCTCATACTGTCATCTGGGCGATTACGGCCAGGCTATTCTTGCGGTCCGGCACGCGGCAGAGATCGGGGACAGCGTGTGGAGATTCGCGGGCTTGGGATTCGTTTATGCTCGGGCGGGGCAGTTTGAGAAGGCTCGGGAAGTTCTGGCCCAATTACATGAAGTGGGTCAAGAGCGGTACGTGCCGCCCATCTACTCTGCCATCGTGCACTCCGGTCTCGGTGATATCGATGAGGCGCTGGCATATCTTGAACGCGCGGTTGAGGAGCGTAATTGGGAAATCGCATGGCTGCATGTAGACCCCTTTTGGGATCTCCTCCGCTCGGATCCGCGGTTCCAACGTCTTCAGGCGCATGTTGCTCTTCCGTCGACCGTCAACATGCAGGTTACTGAATAACCTAATGCAGTTAGAGTAGCGGGAGCGATCCTGCTGTATTAGCAACAGCTCTTCACATAATCGGCAACAAAGATTTACATCGAGCCTGAAGTCGTGTACCCACCTTCAGCATCCAAGCGAGTGGGAGTACCGCAGATATGGGTCAGGCCGGAATGAGATTAGATCTGACGAGGACGGGATGGGAAGCCGAAGCGCTCGAAAGTAACCTTCGTAGGCGTGTCGTCGGGCAAGCGGACGCGATCCACTGCATCGCAGAGTCTTACCAGATGTTCATGACGGGGTTACGAGCGCCCGGGCGTCCGGTCGGGAATTTTCTATTTCTTGGGCCCACGGGCTGCGGCAAGACGCGGGTCGTGGAAGCTGTTGCGGAGTCTCTGCTCGGTAGCGCCCGAGCCGTTCTGAAGATCGACTGCGCCGAATTCCAGCACAGCCATGAAATCGCCAAGCTGATCGGTTCGCCTCCCGGATATCTTGGGCATCGCGAAACGCATGCGGCGTTTAGCCAGGAGGTTCTCGATCAATTCCACACGGACAAGCTCAAGATGAGCGTGGTCTTGTTTGACGAAATCGAGAAAGCCAGTGACTCGCTCTGGAACCTGCTCTTGGGAATCCTGGACAAGGCGTTATTAACTCTCGGCGACAATCGCAAGGTGGATTTCTCTTCGGCAATGATCTTTATGACCAGCAATCTAGGAGCGGCTGAGATGAGCGCCCTAATGAGGCCGAAAGTAGGATTCGGAAAATTCTCCGAGCCACCGGACGAAAACCTTACGCGGCGACTTCGCAGTGCTGGTGAAGAAGCGGCCAGGCGGAAATTCCCTCCGGAGTTCTTCAATCGACTGGATAAGGTCGTGGTCTTTAAGGCTCTAGGCGAAGCCGAGCTGCGATCTGTCCTGGATCTCGAGCTGAGCCTCGTTCAGGAGCGGTTATTCGCGGCGGCAGGCGCTAGGCAACTGGCTTTGACGACCAGTGATGCAGCCAAAGACTTGCTGTTGCGCGAAGGTACGGATTTGCGCTATGGAGCCCGGCATCTCAGGCGGGCTGTGGAACGACTGCTGGTTCAACCTCTTTCGAATCTACTCGCCAGCGGTCAGATACGCGGCGGAGATTCGTTGTTTGCAGATCGTGCGCAGGATGGGAACAGCCTGGCGTTCTTCAAGCAACCCAAACCGGCAGCCATGCAGGAGGCAAGATCCGTGGCCGCCTGACGAGCCCGGCCTTCATCTCGCAGCTCGCTCAGACCAGGGCGGCACAATCCCGTTCATGCGCGCGTAGGCCACCAATTGGCCCATGTGCTCATTAGCGTGAACGATGATACGGAGATACATCCCGTCCACGGTGGCATCTCTGCCGTTTACCTTGACCTTGCGCTCGAGTTCGGTGGAACTTATATTTGCATGCGCGCTTCTGACGGCCTCCAGGGAGCGTTTCAGCCAATTGATGACTTCCGGTTTCGCGGTTACGGTCTTTTCCAGGTTGGCTGATTTGAGGTCGGCAGGCATTGGGGGGCCTGTGACGCTCAACAAATAGAAGTTCGCAAGCGCGATGTGCATGAAGACCTCGCTGGTGGATCGCACGCCCGGCGCGGGGCGCCACGCGAACTTTTCAGGCGGGATCGCTTCGGCCAACGCGACCAGTTGCCTGGAAACATGGCCCCATTCTCCGTCATACCCCTGCCAGAGGCCCTCATACGGATCTGCGTGCTGGGCGTATATTGTCGCGGCGCCGAGAACAAACACGAGGAAAAGCGTTTTCATGGTTTCTCCTGGGTTACTTTTCGTGCTGCTGGGTTGCAGAGTGTCGCGTCACGAGGCACTCTGTTGGACAACGCGCTGGGCCGGGGAGACGAACCTTTCAAAATTGGTTCGGAACAGGCGCTGGATGGCTTCCCGGATCTGGCCCCGAGTGACGATACCGCCGTCTGCGGAAAGCAATTGGAACGTATTCGTGAGAATGGGTCCTAGCGTCCGTCGCGTGTTTCGCCATTTATAGATCACCTGCTCAAGAACACGGGCGTCGGAATGCTGAGGGATGAAGCTCGCTCCCAGCATCTCAATTCGCTCGCGAGTAATTTCCTCGACAATCGAAGGATTGTTCAGAAACCACCAGCACCCAAAGGGCATGAGGTTGGCGAACTTGCGCGCGTAGACGCAGAGCTGGTGCTGGTTCTCACGGCTAAGCACGCTGGCGAGAAAGCGGTTCTCCGGAAAGTGAGCGCACAGATGTTCCAGACTCTCCAGATCAGCCTCGCCGGCCGCATCGCCCGCCAGCCGTATTTTCGGATTGACCTGGTATCGAACACCGATCATCAGCGACAGGGGCAGATGGTGCTCGCGGCAGGACGGAATCACGGCGTCCTGAAGAAGCCGGCCGCGAACGCTCTCCTCGGGAAATTGGAACGAATCCGGCAAGGAACACGCCATGTAAACGGGTTTCATGCGGCCACACCAATCAGCGAGGAAACGCCGGACTTCGGTCAGGGTTGCTCCGCCGAGCCCCTCTTCGACCCTATACTCCTTGGCCACCAGAGCCTGCCAATGCTGGCCCCATTTGTTCAGAATCCGGTCCAGGCGCAATACGGCACGGAACCGAGAATCGGGTTCCGCTCCGCGCTCCCAGAGGGGCGCCTCATCGGGATCGAGCGGATCGTTGGTCATGACCACCTCGCTAATGCCTGCCATGGTAAACACGCGTTCGATATGAGACCCAAGATCCTGTTGCGCGAAGAATTCCCGGGCCTTGCTCAACCCCGAATCGCTGATCCCGAATCCAAGCTCACGCATCACACAGGCAACCCCGCGGGTCGCTTCCGAAATTGGCGCATTCTCCAGAAACAAAGTTCGCCAGATCAGATCGGCTTGCTCGCGTTTAGTAAGCCGCCAATACTCCTCGGGCTGAATATTGGAGAACCGGAAAATTTCCGCTTCCAGATAGTGATACGTGAGAAGCTCATCGATGCCCCACAAACCGAGCTTGCCTAGCGAGGGCATGAAGAGGTGGGTGTGGACGTCGATGACAGGAACGCGTTTGAGTTCGTCCTCGACTACCGTCGAAATCTGCGGCGTTTCGAGCGGCTCTGCTCGGTGCGCGGCGTTTTGCTCAAGAGATCGGGTCGACATGCGATTCATCACCAAGTTATAACGCCGCCAGGCGCAAATGTGTGGCTCATAGCGGACGCGCTTATCCGAGAGAGGCGCAGCGCCAAACAAGCCATGCCACAGCTATCAAGAATCCGCCGGCAGCCTTATATTCTTCATTGCGCTGATAGAGTGCCCAGGAGAATCGCCGTCCGGAGCGATCGTGTGCCGCACTGGGAAGGAAGCGGTGAACTCGCAAGGCGTAGCCGTCATAGTCGGCGAAGATCTCACGCAAGTGCTGCTCCTCCAGCTCCACAACAGGAAAATAGACCAGCAAAAACACCGCCGCAAAAACAAGGGCAAGCCAGGCGCTGCGTGAAGCGATCACGATTCCGAGTGCGACAATCAGCGTCCCTATATAGAGAGGGTTGCGGACATAGCCATACGGGCCGGAGGTTGCAAGTTCTCGATCTTTCGCCAGATGGCCCGCCGCCCAGCCTCTGAGAAACAGCCCGCAGACTGAGATCGGGAGACCCACGGCGAGGGACGCAACTGAAGGCCTGGAAAACCACGCAAATGTGATGAGCAGCAGGAAACCCGATGCAACCCGCAGCTTCTGCACGAAATCGGCGTACGGTTTGGGAAACCAGTATCGAGGAAGGGCGCGAGTCTGTGCGCGATTCACTGCCTGGATACCGGAGCCGCCTGGCCGGCAAGACATCGAATCAGAGCGCTCGAGACCTGCTCAACGCTAATCCTGGTCATGCTGGTGTGCACGTCCGCGCCTCGTTTGTATGTGGTCACGGCACTCTCAGCGCGAAGCACAGTCAGGCGGCTATTGAACGGCCCGGTTTGCGCCGGATCGGTAGGCCCGAAGAGCGCGACACCTGGTTTATCCAGCGCTGCCGCCAAATGGAGAGGTCCACTGTCGACGCCCATCACCGCAGTGGCTCGACGAGTGGCGTCGATCAAGCCGGGAAGCGATGACCTATGGACGCGGGCATATCGTAATCCATTGAGTTCGTTTTCGCGTTCCGCTGGAACGTTGATTACGAGCTCGATCCCTTCTTTGCTCAGGAGCTGAGCGAGGCGCTCATAATTCGTGAGCGGCCATTGCTTGCCGCCCCAACCCGCATATGGGCTAGCGAGGACAAAAGGAGCGGCGGGAAGATCGCGTTGCAGAGATCCTTGCGGTATCCACGCTTCGTGCGTCTGGTTCTTAGCACCCGCCGCGGCCACGAGTTGTAGGTTCCGTTGCACGCGGTGGGGGCCGGTGACAGCTATCCGATGCGTATAGAACGCCGAGGCGAGCGGCTCGCGAGCCACGGACGAGGCGAACCCATAGAACTCGCGCGGGCGCGCCATTCGGCCAGCTACAGCAGACTGCAGGAGGCCCTGAAAATCGACCGCGAGATCCGGTTGAACGCTGCGCAACTTGCGCCAGGAATGCCAGCCAGCGCGATTGAAAGGCATCAATTCATCGATGAAGGGATTGCCTTCGAGCAGCGGCCTCCAGCGCGGGGATACTAGCCAGATAGTCTTTCGATCGGGAAAGCTTTGCTTCAATGTCGCAGCGGCCGGCAAGGCGTGGATGACATCTCCCATTGCCCCCAGCCGTATTATCAGGATGGAAGGCATCAAGTTTCCTTCCCCAATCCCTGGCGCCGTAGAACAAATTCTACAAACTCGGCGGTCCGCAACTTCTCACCCTCGGGATCAATAATTACTGTGAGCTGGGGATTACGCCTGAGGCTCGAGAGATGATCAGCTTTGACCACGGTGACGGCATCCACGTCGAGCAGAGCGGCTACCAACGCGCCGCGAGCTTCGGCTGTTAACAGCGTGTCTTCTTCATCAAGTACAACCGCGAGCAGCTTTCGACCGCTGCCCCTCAACTCCGCCAGACGGCTGGCCTGCGTGGCGGTGAGCGGATCGAACGTGCCGACCGCGGCAGTCCATTTATCAAAACCGACAAGAGATGCTATGTCATCGCAGGGAATGATTTTTGTTCGGGTATCCACTAGGTTTTCGCGATCTCCACTAGCGTGTTCGCAGCCTCCGCCACTCGGCTGGCCGTCACGCGAGTCATACAGCGGTGATCGATAGGACATTCGCGCAGCAAGCACGGGCTGCACTCCACCGGCTCGCGAATCACCCGGCTATGCAGGCCGGTGGGTCCGGTAGCTTCGTCGTCGGTCGCACCGAAGATGGCCACAGTCGGTACACCAAGCGCGGAGGCGACGTGCATGGGACCCGAATCATTGGTCAGAAAAAGATCGCACGCGGCCGCAATATCGATAAAATCACCCAGCGCCGTGGATCCGGCTAAATTCACGCACTTCACGCCGCAAGCCGCCACATTCTCCCGCACCTTTTCGGCGATGTCCCGTTCTTCCCGCGAGCCGAACACAGCCACCGCGGCGCCCCGCTCTCGCGCCAGGTGTACGGCAGCCTCTGCGAACCGCTCGGGCAGCCATCGCTTTGCGCCGCCATATGCCGCACCTGGACTGATGCCGACGACCGGCTCAGTCAAACCGGTGTCCAACAGCAGCTTGCGCCCGTTTTCCGCGGCTGCGCGCGACCCGTGTAGCACAATCGGCTCATCGAGTGGATAGCGGTCAATCAGACTGGCACGTTTCAGCAGTTCGAGGTAATAGAATCGCTGATGCCGCGGCGTTTCGCCTTTTCGCGGAAGGGGAATCGCGTGAGTCAATAGCAGGCTTCGGCCGTCCCGGGCATAGCCGATGCGCAGGGGAATGTTCGCTGCGCGAGCTATGGCGGCCGCTTCGAACGCGTTCTGGAAGAGAACGGCGCAATCGAACTGACGTCCCTTCAGTTGCAAAGCGAGCTCTCGCTTTTCGCGCAGACCCCGCCAGCCTTTCGGCGCCTCATAGGCGATCAGCTCGTCGCAGAACGGCTCGCGGCCATATAAGGACGCGACCCACGGCCGCGCCAGAATGGCGATATGCGCGGACGGAAAGCGCTCCCGCAATGTTTGCAGCGCGGGAATCGACATCACCGCGTCGCCCAACCAGTTTGTTGCGCGAACTAAAATTCTCCTGAACTGCATCCCGGCAAATGCTTCAAAGCTTCAGGATACTCGCCAACCGCGTCAATAGAAGGCCGGATCGTAAAATGAGAGCGGGAATGGCCCAATTTTACACACGTCAAGCACTCGTTCGGAAGCGCAAACAATGGCGGTCGGAAGGCAAGAAGGTCGTATTCACCAACGGATGCTACGATATTCTCCACCCTGGACACATCCGCCTGCTCGAGCGTGCGCGCTCTCTCGGAGACGTTTTGATCCTGGCATTGAACACTGATTCCAGCGTGCAGCGCCTCAAGGGTCCGTCGCGGCCTTTTTTCGATGAACAAACGAGAGCCGCGCTGGCGCTGCATTTGGAAGCGGTGGACGCCGTCACTCTGTTCGATGAGGACACGCCCCGGGAGTTGATCGCGGACGTGCTGCCGGACGTGCTCGTGAAAGGGGCGGACTGGGCGCATTTCATCGCGGGCCGGGAGGAAGTCGAGGCCGCAGGCGGCGAGGTGGATGCTTTGCCGCTGGAGCCGGGCTACTCGACCACGGACATCGCCGAAAAAATCATTTCTCGTCAACAAGCGGCTACGGCCACGCCCGCCCAGTGATTCACCCGGCAACACGAGATGTATTGCAGTCTGCCGCGCGGCAGAGCGATTTCCAACTGCTGCTTCAAAGCCTCACGCGAGGTGAGCGCGGTCCATATCTTCTTTCAGGGCTGGTCAACACTGCCAAAGCGCTATATCTCGTGCTGCTTTACCAGGCGACTGAGAAGCCACTGTTTGTTATCGTCGACGGCAATAAGCAGGCCGAGAGCCTGGTCGAAGCGGTTGACGTTTTCTTTGAGCTGCTCTTCGAAGGCCGCGATCTGCCAGCCCCACAGCTCGTTCCGTCGCTCGACGTTCTTCCGCATCAGCGACTTTCTCCCCACAATGAGATTTCAGAGAAAAGGGCTGTAGCGCTCTGGCGACTTTCAACCCAAAAAATTCCGATTACCATTGTGCCCGTTGCGTCCGCTCTCCTGCGCACAGAATCGTCTGATTTCTACCGCCAGCTGGCCCTGACCCTGCGAGTAGGCGAAGAGCTTCCACTGGAAGATCTCGTGCAACATCTCGAAAGCATCGGCTACGAACGCCGTGAGCCGGTGGAGATGGTTGGCGAGTATTCGATTCGCGGAGGCATTCTCGACGTGTTCCCGGCAGAGGCGGCTCGGCCGGTCCGTGTCGAGTTCTTCGGTGACGAAATTGAATCGATCCGCCAGTTCGACGTGCAGTCACAACGATCGGTCTTAAAGGTCTCTTCGGCAACATTGCTGCCCCTGGCTGAATATCCAAGATCACCTTCCTTGTTGGCACAATTGGCCCAAGCTGCGGAGCAGGCTGATCTCGATCTGTCGAATCCAGGCGAAGTGTTCCCGGGCTGGGAGTTCCTGGTGCCCATGGTCCGCCCGCGCGAGCAGAATCTCTTCTCCCTGAATCGCGATGCCGTCATTGTTATAGATGAACCCGCCGCGGTGGAATCGGCCGCCGGCAGGCTATGGCAAAGACTGGAGCAGCCGGACAGACCCTCCCCCATCGCGCCGGAGAA
This sequence comes from uncultured Acidobacteriaceae bacterium, assembly GCA_963787585.1. Lineage (GTDB taxonomy): Bacteria > Acidobacteriota > Terriglobia > Bryobacterales > Bryobacteraceae > Bog-105. Next base: position 147,590 of record CAWBDR010000022.1, on the reverse strand, counting down.
AAATTTTGCCCGCTGGGAAGAAATCGAAGCCGTTTTCGAGAATCGAATTTGCATCGGTTTGGAGGAACTGGAACTGATTCAGAGCGCTGAGAGGGACAGCAAGACTCTGCGCCTGCATATCCCAACCCGGCCATCACTCACGTTCCAAGGCAATATGGCGGTGGCTGTAGCTGAAGCGCGAAACCTGATCAATGCAGGCAATCGAGTCGCATTCTTCGCTGCCTCCACGGGCGAGGTGGAGCGCCTGGCTGACGTCTTGCAGGAGTATTCAATTCCTTATCAGATCGGATCCGAAGCGGCAGCAGGGACCAGACCATCATTGGCCGATCGCGCTTATCACGCCGGTGTTGTATCTAGTGCATTTCTCATCAAGGGCGCCGTACGCCGCGGGGCCGTCCTCGCCGATTCCCATCTGGCCATCCTCGGGTCGGAAGATCTCTTCGAAACCTCCGATCTGATCGCGCGCCAGCCGGCTAAATCGCAGCTTGCCGCTTTCGCTGCCGACATAGCGGACTTGAAGCCCGGCGATTTCGTCGTTCACACCACCCACGGTGTCGGCCAGTTTCTCGGAATTAGAGAACTGGCGCAAGGCGATCAGAAGGGCGACTTCATGCTGATCGAGTACGCCGCGGAATCAAAGCTGTACGTACCGCTGACCCGGCTCGATCTGGTCCAGAAATACCGTGGCGCGGGCGAGGGGAAACCGCATCTCGACCGCCTGGGCGGCGTCACCTGGGAAAAGACGAAGTCGCGGGTAAAGGCCAAAATGCGCGATATGGCCGACGAGCTCCTCAAGCTATACGCGCAGCGCAGAATGGCCAAAGGCTTTGCATTTTCTCCCGACAGCAATTGGCAGCGCGAGTTCGAGGATGCGTTCGAATATGCCCCAACGAAAGATCAGATAACAGCCGTAGCTCAGATAAAGGGCGACATGGAGAGTGAGCAGCCGATGGATCGCCTGCTCTGCGGGGACGTCGGGTTCGGCAAGACTGAAGTGGCGATGCGAGCCGCCTTTAAGGCATTGGGCGACGGCAAGCAGGTCGCAGTGCTTGCGCCGACTACTGTCCTCTCATTTCAACACTACGAGACGTTCAAGCGCCGCTTCGCCTCTTTTCCTATTCGCGTGGAACTGGTCAGCCGCTTTCGGAGCCCGAAAGAAATCAAGGCTGTGCTCGAAGATGTGGTGGCCGGTAAAGTCGACGTGCTGGTGGGGACGCACCGCCTGCTCTCGAAAGACGTTCAGTTCTACGACCTGGGACTGCTGGTTGTGGACGAAGAGCAGCGTTTCGGTGTCAGGCACAAAGAACGCCTGAAACAGTTGCGGCACAACGTGGATGTGCTGACGATGTCCGCCACCCCGATCCCTCGCACGCTGCACATGTCACTGCTCGGCTTGCGGGACATGTCGGTCATTGAAACCGCGCCGAAGGACCGGCTGTCCATTAACACCGTGGTCGCGCACTTCAATTCCGACCTGATCAAATCGGCTATCGAACAGGAGTTGCAACGGCAGGGGCAGGTTTATTTCGTTCACAATCGCGTGGACACAATTTTCATGCGGGCCGCCTCCATTCAGGAACTGGTCCCGCAGTGCCGCATCGGCGTCGGCCACGGGCAGATGGGTGAGGCCGAGCTTGAAAAAGTGCTACTCGGGTTCATGCGGCACGACTACGACGTGTTCGTCTCTACCACCATCGTCGAGAACGGCCTCGATATACCGCTCGCCAACACGATGATTATCGAGAACGCGGAGCGATATGGCCTGAGCGAGCTGTATCAATTACGCGGCCGGGTGGGCCGGTCCAATCGGAGGGCCTACGCGTATCTGCTGGTTCCCGCCGATACGCAGCTCAGTGAAGTTGCACGCAAGCGCCTGGCGGCACTCAAGGAGTTCAGCGACTTGGGCGCTGGATTTAAAATCGCAGCACTCGATTTGGAATTGCGCGGAGCCGGCAATCTGCTCGGGGGCGAGCAGCATGGGCATATCGAAGCCGTGGGATACGACACCTATGTACGGCTGCTCGAAGAGACCGTGCGCGAACTGAAGGGCGAAGAGATTCCGCTTGAGATTCACGCTACCCTGAATCTCGGTCTGGATATCCGCATTCCAACAACCTATATTTCCGATGAAGCGCAGCGGCTCCGATCCTACAAGCGCATCGCCGACACCAAAGGAGACGAACAGGGGCGCCAAATCATCGACGACCTTACTGATCGCTATGGCCCCGTACCCGAAGAGGTACACAATTTGGTTCGTTTCTCCATCCTAAAGAGCACCGCGGAGACGGTGGGAGTGGAGTCGATCGACCGGCGGCAAGGATTTGCGAACGTCAAATTTCATCAGCAGTCGAAAATTGACCCACTCAAGTTAATGGCTCTGGTGCGCAGCACGCCGAACGCCCAATTCACTCCTGCGGGGGTTTTGAAATTGCCGCTCGGGGCCGCCCCTACGCCGGCCCGGTTGCTAGATGAACTCAAGGCTACGCTGACCGAACTGACTACCGAACAGCCAGTCGCCGCGACGACGTAAACCAGCGGCCCGGCGTGTACGTCCATTTGGTGTTTCGCGTGAAGCTAGCAGTTGCCATAATGAGTAGAAAGAACAGTATGAAAGCAGTGTGCCTTGCCTTCGTGGCCTTTACTTCAATGGCTCTCGCCGCCGACAACTTTACGGTGGTGGATCAGATTGTGGCGAAGGTAAATGGCGATATCGTTAGCCAGGATGAGATTCAACGCCTCCAGAAAGAAAACTCGCAGGAACTCCGGGCGCAAGGCATCTCGGGCGTTCAATATCAGCAAACGCTCGAGGGAAAGGACAAGGATGTCCTTCGCGACCGCATTGACGAGCTGCTGCTTGTGCAGAAGGGCAACGAGCTGAACATCAACGTCGATTCCGAACTGAGCAAGTACGTCGCGAATGTGCAGCGTACTTCCGGAATCACCGATACGGACAAATTTCATGACTGGATCCGGCAGCAGTCTGGCAAGAGCTACGAGGACTTTCTGAGTGAGGCGAAAAACGCAATTTTGACCCGGCAGGTAGTGGGCGAGGAAGTCGGGCGTCACATCAACATCACGGAGAAAGAGATCGAAGAGTACTACAATTCGCACAAGAATGATTTCATCCGCGATGAAAAAGTATTTTTGAGTGAAATCCTGATCTCCACTGAAGGCAAGGACGCCGCCGGAATCGCTGCCGCCGAGAAAAAGGCGAAGCAAATCCAGGCGGAGGCAGCCCGCGGCGAACGTTTCTCCGATCTGGCCCGCGACAATTCGGATGCGGCGACGGCCAAAGATGGCGGCCTTTTGGGTGGTTACAAGAGGGGCGACTTGGCTGCAAACATCGAAAGCGCCGTATGGGATCTGCCCAAGGGTGCGGTGACACAACCTATCAAGCTACCGACGGGATTCGAGATTTTCAAAGTCGAAGACCACACGAAACAGGGGCTGGCTCCTCTGGCGGATGTCAAGACCGATATCGAGAACATTCTGTATGGTCCGAAGATGCAGCCCAAAGTCCGCGAATATCTGACCGAGCTTAGAAAACAGGCGTTCCTGCAGATCAAACCCGGCTTCGTGGATACAGGCGCCGCACCGGGCCAGGACACGAGATGGCAGGAGGTAGCGCAGCTCAAGCCTGAGACTGTTACCAAGGCCGAAGTCGAGCAAAAGACCCGCCACAAGCGATTACTGTGGGTGATTCCGATCCCCGGCACGGAAACGACTGTTACGGGAAAGAGCAGCTCGCGCTAGCGCTATGAAGGCGGCCTACGCCGGGAATCTGGTTCCGAATGAAATTGTTACCGCTCAATTCCTGGTTCTCGTAAAAGAAATCCGGCAGAAAAAGACCGGTGAACCGTACCTCTCATTGCATCTGGCTGACCGAACCGGAGAGATCGAAGCCAAGATGTGGGACAACGTCCCAGAGGTGATGCACACCTTCGACCGTGATGACTTCGTGAAGGTCAAAGGTTTGCTTCAGGTTTATCAAAATCGCTCTCAGTTCACCATTCACAGGCTTCGCCGGTTACAGGACCATGAGGTAGATCTCGCTGATTACTTCCCCTGCTCCGAGCGTGATCCCTCGGAGATGTGGGCCGAATTGCAAGCGATTATCGCCGGTCTGGGAAATCCAGACCTTCGTGAACTGCTTCAGCTTGTGTTCTCGGATACGGGGTTGGCGGAGATGTACAGAATGGCTCCGGCGGCAAAGAACATTCACCATGCCTGCCGCGGCGGCCTCATCGAGCACGTCCTTTCACTCTGTGCTCTGGCGCGGCTAACAGCCTCCCATTACAAGGAGATAGATGTTGACCTCCTCTTGGCCGGCGCCATCCTGCACGACATCGGCAAGGTGAATGAGCTTTCGTACGCCCGTAGCTTCGGATACAGCCCGGACGGACAGCTACTGGGCCATATCGTATTGGGCTTGCGGCTTCTGAACGGAGCATTCGAGAAACTGCCCGCCTTTCCGCCCAAATTGCGTACGCTCCTCGAGCACTTGATTATCAGTCATCACGGCGAATTGGAGTTTGGATCGCCTAAGGTCCCCGCTTTTCAGGAAGCGCTGCTGCTCCACCATCTCGACAACCTCGATTCAAAAATGGAGGCGATGCGGAGCGCTCTCAAGCGTGACCGCCATGTCGAAGGCGAGTTTACCGGCTGGATCGGGCCCCTCGAGAGGATACTGCTCAGGAAGGAACGTTATCTTCAGGAGCCGGCTCCTGCTGTTTCTGAGCCGAGCAAGATTTCGGTAACGGTAGCAGTCGAAAGCGAGTCGCGCAACCCTGTCAATGCACACGAAGGCCGGCACTCCGAACACAGCGAGAACACGCCGTTAGAGCCGCCCCCGCACCAGGAGCGCAAATCGGAAGGCAAACCCGTGATCAACACCCTTTTCGGAGAAAAATTACAAGCCGTCTTGGGCCCTCGGAAGCAGTGAGTGATGCTAACATGATGAGTTGTCAGGCTTCGGGCTTCGTGCAATGGGCGGTTGTAAACCCCGCCAGGTCCGGAAGGAAGCAACGGTAGCGATTTAGCTTGTGTGCCGCGGATCACCCGGGGTCTGACAAACATGCTCCCGAGTGCGCGCCATAGTATTCCATGTATCAAGTCATTGCGAGGAAGTATCGTCCGCAATCATTTAGCGAGCTAATCGGGCAAGAACACATTCAGAAAACCTTAGTCAACGCAATTGCGAGTAACCGGATCGCTCACGGCTACATCTTTTCGGGCCAGCGTGGGACCGGTAAGACGACCGTTGCGCGCATTCTCGCGCGCTGTCTCAATTGTGTTCAGGGCCCGACCGCAACACCGTGCGGCGTCTGTTCGAGCTGTCTTGAAATCAGCGCCGGCAATTCGGTCGACGTGATCGAGATCGATGCGGCCTCAAACCGCGGCATCAACGAAATGCGCGAGATCCGGGAAAATGTGCGCTATCGTCCGGCACGCGATCGCTACAAAGTCTTCATCGTTGATGAGGCTCATCAAATCACGAAAGAAGCGTTCAATGCCCTGTTGAAAACGCTTGAAGAGCCGCCAGAGTGGGTAATTTTCATTCTGTGTACGACGGAGGCGTACGAAATCCCGAATACAATCGCCTCGCGATGCCAGCACTTCAGTTTTCGTTCTGTCGATTTCATCGAGATCATCAGCCGTATGAAATTTATCGCTGCTCAGGAAGAAATCGATGCCGACGAAAACGTTCTTTCCGTGGTGGCGCAAGCGGGTGAAGGCAGCGTTCGCGATTCTCTTTCGGCCCTGGATCAGGCTATTGCATGCTGTGGCAAGACATTGCGCGTCGAGGATGTGCGCGGCCTGCTCGGAGTCTTCGATCTCGACTCACTCCGGGCCGTTGCCGATGCAATCAACGCCCAGAGCGCGTCAAAAATGCTGGACATCGTTCAGGAGCTAGAGAGCAATGGCAAGAGTCTCCAGCACTTCTCGCGTGAGCTGTCTCGTTATTGGCGTAATTTGCTGGTTGTAAAAATCGCCGGTAAACCGACCCGCCTGATCGCCGCTTCGGATGCGGAGCAGCAGAGCTTGCTCGAGGTGGCCGCTTCGTTCACCGAAGAGGATCTTACGCGCTATCTGAACCTGACGCTCGAGCTGTATAAGACATTGCAAACGTCATTACAACCACGATTACATCTCGAGCTTGGACTCATTAAGCTGGTGCAGGCTGGCAAGCTCCGGTCGATAGAGGAAGTACTCGCGGGATTGAAAACTCCGGCCGCGGCCCGCAGCGTACCGTCCCCCGAGCCGAGCGCCCCGCTCAGTGCTTCCACTCGCGGTACGACTCCGAGGCCCTCCGTGTTTCAGGCGCCCGCCAGAACGCCTGCTCCATCCTTGAAACCTCCCGACGTCTCATCCGCCCAGCCTGACAACCTGGCGCAGCTGCTGGTTAGCGCACTCACCAGGGCGAAGCTGGATTTCACCGCTGACGCGATTCAACGCTCCGAAATCACTTTGCAAGGCAGCGAGTTGCTGATCCGGGCGCCCAAAGCGATCCTTCTCTCCCTGAAGGATCCCGCCGTGCAACGGATCGCTTCCGAAATTCTCGGCAGGTCTGTTCGTGTGCGCATCGAGAGCGGAGAAAACGTGATGGCGAACTCATTCGAACCGCCCGCGACCGAGAGCAGGCGAGAGGCGGACATACGAGAGCGCGCGCTTTCCCACCCCGGAGTGAAGCGCTTTCAGGAGCTTTTTCCGGATGCCCACGTTCGCACCGTGCGAAATTTGAATGAGTAACAGCGCGAGTAAGCACCTGCCGCGCCTATTTCGTAGACCAAGAGGATTCATTTTATGAAAATGCCCGGCAATATGCAAAACATGATGAAGCAGGCGCAGCAGATGCAGCAGAAACTGCAGGAGCAGATTGCTGCCATTCGGGTGGAGGCGTCTGCGGGCGGCGGCATGGTCTCCGTGAAAATGGACGGCCACAAGAATGTCTTGGCTGTCAAAATCGATCCGGAGGTTGCCGGCGATGTCGAGATGCTTCAGGATATGGTGTTGGCAGCGTTCAATGAGGCGGCTAAAAAAGTGGACGACGAGGCCCAGGGAAAGATGGGCGGAATGCTCGGTGGACTAGGTCTCCCACCTGGAATGTTTTAGGCTCGGCACGGCACAGATGCCAGAATTTGCTGAACCACTGGCCCGCCTGATTCAGGAATGCAAGCGCCTACCCGGCATTGGACAGAAATCGGCCCAGCGTATCGCCTTTCATCTCCTCAGGGCGCCTCGCGAGGATTCTGAAAACCTGGCGCAAGCAATCCTCGATATTAAGGAGAAATTGGGGATCTGTTCCCTGTGCAACAACATCAGTGATGGCGAGATCTGCCTTTACTGCCGCGACCCGCATCGCGAGCAATCGCAGATCTGTGTTGTAGAGGAGCCCCATAACATTCTGCCAATTGAAACCACTCACGCGTTCCGCGGCTTGTACTACGTGCTCCACGGCTCAATATCCCCGCTTCGAGGTATTGGACCCGAGCAGTTGCGGATCAAAGGCCTGGTCGATAGGTTGAATCAGGTGGAAATCGCCGAGGTGATTCTGGCGACGAATCCAACAGTAGAAGGGGAGGCAACGGCAGTCTACCTATCACGGCTTCTAAAACCTCTCGGCCCCAGAATTACCCGGATCGCAATGGGGATCCCGGTCGGAAGCGATTTGGAATTTGCGGATGAAGTGACTATGTCGCGCTCTCTGGAAAACCGTCGGGAGATGTAGGCGTGAATCCAAGTCTCGAATGGTTTCTCGAAGACACATTCCGAGATATTGAGCCCACATCCTCCGCGATCGGCCGCGTAGTTCTTGAACCTGACTACGACTCCACTCCGAACGCCTCGGATGCACCGAGCCTGCGCGATGAGCTGGTTGCTTTCATCCGGCAGCAGTTACCGGGCGTAGTCGAGCTTGCGTCACCGGATGGCGCCGAAGCTACAACGCTCTCAAAGTTTTCAACTCTCTCTAAATACGTTCGAAGAGTGACGCTTCATCAAGACCGATTACCGGGCAGTTGGATAGAAATAACTCCGCCCGGTAGCTGGATCTAAGAAAAAAGGGAGGGCTTCACTGTGGAAGCCCTCCTTCCACATCGAATTAGAAGTGGAACGAAAGCCCGCCGAACGGTTCGGCCATGTGAGCCACTGAACCCGTGTTCAATGCCGCTACACCAAAATCCGGAGCTTCAAAAACGTGACCACGGTATCCGAGTCGAAGAGTCACTTTGCGGCTCAGCGCTAGGTCTGCCCCTGCACCATAAACGAAATCAGGCGTCGCGAACGTCGACCCGTTAGCAAACGAATTTGGAACGAACACTAACGCGCCCGTACCGGCACTGATAAACGGTGTTAACCGATGGTGAACACCAAACCGGTAGACGTAGGAAGCGGTCGCTTCGTTCGTATTTGCGGTTACTCCGAACGGAGTAAATGTCGGTGCGGTCGTGTTGAGCGACGCGAAATCCTGGTTGAAGCGGCTGAAGCCGTAGTTTAATTCCACACCCTGATGGTCGGTGAAGAAGTAGCGATAACTGAACAGAACACCCGCCGAGTTTGTGGCAGTTTGATTGATTCCATTTCCGTTTGTGCTCTGCTGAAACGAGCCGAGCGCGGAAACAGTCACGTCCTGCTTATTTCCTTCCTGAGCACAAGCGACTCCAGCAAGCAAGCCTAAAGACAGCAAGCCCGCCATAATTTTGTGTTTCATTGTAAATCTCCCAAAGCTATTTATTTTTTGTGCAACGTGCGACTTAGTCGCCAATTTTGCGAAGCAACTTGTAAGTAACCGAAAAGCGCTCTTGGCTACATCTCGTTGGATACATCGAAGCCTGAGCGGGTTGCAATCAGTCGCGGAATTAAGCCGTTCTTAATCAAACAGAATACGGCTAGAACGTTTCTGCTAAAAGTTCCATTTTTTGTCAAAGCTTCCATTTAACGTAAACGCCTGAGGATAAACTGAAGGACGGTGTTGGTCACGATCTCATCGCAACCGGAGCGCCCGAAATGGTTACGCGCTCCTGCTCCCGTCGGCGAGAACTATCGAGAACTCAAGAATCTAATCACACGTCTGAAGCTTCACACTGTCTGCGAAAGCGCAGCATGTCCCAATGTCGGTGAATGTTGGAATCGGCGCACCGCGACATTTATGATTCTTGGAAACGTTTGTACCCGCCGATGCGGCTTCTGTGCCGTGCAGAAGGGGGCTCCGCTGGCCGTTGATTACGATGAGCCGCGGCGGGTTGGAGAGGCATGCGCCGTACTTGGTTTGCGCTATGCCGTTGTGACCAGCGTAAATCGTGATGATCGTAAAGATGGAGGCGCGGAGCTGTTTGCCTTAACTATCCAGGCGATAAGAGATCATGTGCCTGGCTGCAAAGTTGAAGTATTGATCCCCGATTTCCAAGGCTCGCATGAAGCGGTGGACATTGTGATGAATGCACATCCCGACGTACTGAATCACAATACAGAGACCGTGCCGCGCCTATATCGACAGGTTCGCCTCGGCGCGCGTTATGAAAGATCGCTGGACATTCTCCGGTACGCCAGGCAGGTTCGTCCGCATGTTCCGACTAAATCCGGGCTCATGTTAGGACTCGGCGAAACTGAGGCAGAAGTGCTAAATGTCATGCAAGACTTGCGCGACCATGGCGTCGGCATTGTCACTCTTGGACAGTATCTGAGGCCCTCAGCCAAACATCTTCCGATTCTGCGCTACATCCCTCAGGAAGAGTTCGACAACTACCAGCGCGAGGGTCTGGCGATGGGCTTTGCCCACGTAGAAGCCGGTCCCTTGGTGCGCAGTTCGTATCATGCGGACAGCTCACAGCAAGCCGCAACCGGTCTGCACGCCTACCGTCATTGAACGGGAAGCGTAAGCGTCGCTTCGCAGCCATAACCATCCTGTGCATTTCGCAGTGTAACCGTCCCGTTGTGCGCCTCGGCAATTTGGCGGCTCAATACAAGCCCGATTCCCGAGCCGCCACGCTTCGTTGTGAAGAATGGTACGAAGAGATTACCTGTGTTTGATAGGCCGGGACCTTCGTCTCGAATCTTGATCTGCACGCTTCCTGGCGAGCGCTCATGCCTTACAAATACTCTTCCGCCTGTCTCTTGCGATGCATCCACGGCGTTCCTGACGAGATTGATCAACGCCTGCTCCAGTTGATCGGCATCACCCTGAATTGTCAGGGGAGGGCATTCTTCGAAGAAAACGGGCATGCGCATCTCGAGACTGGTAACGCGACGCAACAATGAATTCACCTCCACCGCTCCGAATTTGGGCGGGGGAAGCTTGGCGAGCCGGGCGTAGGAACTCATGAAACGGCTCAGCGATTCGGAGCGGGAAGCGATTACGTTCAGCCCACGCGCCATGTCGTCCGTCCAATCGTCGGGACGAGGATCACTCTTGATCAGATTCTCCAGACTTTGGGCGATCGATTTGATGGGTGTAAGCGAATTGTTGAGCTCGTGCCCGATGACCCGGACCAGGCGCTGCCACGCCTGCAACTCTTCTTCGCGTAACGGACGGGTCAGATCAGTGACGACAAGCAACTGGTGCGGCAGCCCGCCTTCACGAAAATTGCTCCGGCGAATACCCCAACGCCCTGTGCCTCCCGGGAAAGAACGCTGAATGGTCTGTTCCGGATCACCGATCAGATATTCCGCCAATCCCAGCGAGGTAGCATCGCGGGCGAGGAGACGTTCGGCAGGTTGCGCCAGCAGGCGTTCCCCTGCGCGGTTCACCAGCCGCAGCGCTTGCTGAGGGTCGAAGGCGAACACGCCCACATCGATTTCCTCCATAACCTTTCTCAGCAGAGCGGTCGCCTCCAGCGCTCCGAGGCGCTGGTCGCGCAGCGTAGCCGCCATAGTATTCACCTGCTGCATGACTTCGCCCATCGGCTCTCTCGGGTTATCCACACGCCCGCGAATCGAGTAATCTCCCTCGCGCATAGCCTCGAGCAGATTCGCCAACGTGCGTAGCGGTCCCGCGACGCGGTTGCGCGCCGCAAACGCGAAAGCAAGCCAAAAGCAAATGATCAGCAGATCGAGCGTCCATTGCGTACGGCCGTCGTGACGACCCAGCGCAAGCAGGAGAACGGAAACGATTACAGCGGGCAAACCGGCCAGCAACGCGAGTAGCAATACCCGCGCATCGTGGCTCAGCTTGAACTTACTCACGGGCCCGCTCAGAGGCCGAAACGCTGTAACCGGCGGTAAAGGGCGCTACGGCTCAGCCCAAGCGCACTGGCAGCATGACTGACATTCCCGCCATAGCGCGCAAGAGCTTTCTTAATCAGGAATTCTTCCACGTCTTCCAGGCTCATGTCTTCCAGGCGCGTAGAGCCCGTATTGGAGGCTCGAAGCGCCAGGTCGCTGGCCTTGATGCAATTGCCTTGGGCCATCAGGACAGCGCGTTCCACAACGTGATTCAGTTCGCGAACGTTGCCTTGCCAGGAATGCTCCAGCATGGCCTGAAGAGCATTGTGATCAAAGCCCGCGATGCCCTTGCGATAGCGGCGAGCGTGAACGCCGAGGAAATGATTTGCTAACGGCGGGATATCTTCCTGGCGTTCCCGAAGCGCCGGCAAATGGATTTCAATCGTATTCAGACGAAACAGCAGATCCTGGCGAAAGCGCCCGTTCTGCACTTCATCCGCAAGGTTCGCGTTGGTCGCCGAGATCACGCGCGCATCCACCTTCTTTGTCTTGGAAGACCCAACGCGTTCCATTTCGCCTACCTCGAGAACGCGCAGAAGCTTGGCTTGCAGGTTCAGCGGCACATTGGCAATTTCATCCAGGAAGAGCGTTCCCGTGTCGGCCAGTTCGAAACGCCCGACGCGGTCCATCTTGGCATCCGTGAACGCTCCCTTCACATGGCCGAAAAGCTCGCTTTCGAAAACTCCCTCCGCCAAGCCGCCGGCATTCACTGTCACCATCGGCTTGCTTGCGCGGACAGAGATCGCGTGCAGCGTGCGCGCGACTACCTCCTTGCCTGTGCCCGGCTCTCCCGTGATCAGGACGTTTGCGTCCGAAGGGCCTACCCGCGAGATCAGGTCGAGCACCGGCGTCATGGCGGGCGAGTGCGCAATCATGGTCGGCAAATTATCGCCGCGCAGAATAGCATTCTCCGCCTCCAGCCGCTGACCGCGCCGGATCGCTTCGCTCAGTTCCAATTGCGTGCGCACAATCGAGGCGAGCCGCTCGTTTTCCCAAGGCTTCTGAATGAAGTCGCGCGCGCCGCGCCGCATCGCTTGTACCGCCAGGTCCACGCTGCCCCAGGCAGTCATGACAATGACGGGCAGAGTCGAGTCCAACGTTTGTATCTTCCCGAGCAGATCCAGTCCTTCCTGCCCGGAAGTCGTGTCGCGCGTATAGTTAAGGTCAATCAGGGCCGCATCATAATCGCGCCCCTCGATCATTTGAAGCACTTGCCGCGGCGAGTCAGCGGATTCGATCTTGTATCCCTCGCACTTCAGCAAAAGCCGCAACGCTTCGAGCACATCCGGCTGGTCGTCGGCGATAAGGATGCGCATTTGCGACGGCACAATTTTCATAAATGTTCGATTGAAGGGGACTACACCGCCGTCAATTGTTGACGATCCAGCCATCCTCTATTTGGATGATGCGATTGCCGTATTCGGCGTTCTTCTCGTTATGCGTAACCTGTACGATGGTGGTTCCTGCCTCATTCAGCTTCTTGAAGAGCTCCATGATCTCTTTCCCTTGACTCGAGTGCAGATTTCCGGTCGGTTCGTCCGCAAGGATCAGTTTCGGACTCGCTACCATGGCACGTGCGACCGCGACAAGCTGCTGCTGTCCTCCGGAAAGCTGGTTGGGATAGAGGTCCTTTTTGCCTACCATGTTGAAGCGGTCGAGAATATCGCAGACAATGCTCTGCCGCTCCGACTTCTTGATGTTTCGATAGGACAAAGGAATGTCCAGGTTTTCGTATACCGTGAGTGAATCCAACAGATGATAGCTCTGGAAGACAAAGCCAATGTACCTTTTGTACAGCTCGCCCCGATCTTTCTTGTTCAGCTTGTGGATGGGTTGATTCAGGAAATGATACTCGCCCGTCCAGGCACTATCGTGCATGCCGAGCAAGTGCAGAAGCGTGGACTTCCCTGCTCCTGACGGGCCCATGATCGAGATAAATTCACCCTCCTTGATATCGAGGGCTATACGGCGGAGCACGAACGTTTTTGTCGGGCCGTGCTCAAAATATTTTTCTACATTTCGAAGCGCAATCATTTCGGGTTATTCATACTCCAGGAGCCGGCGCGGAATCGGTCCAGCACGCGCCGCCCCGGAAGGAGACGCCGGCGATCACGATCAAGAGTATCAATAGAACTGCAGAACTTGGCCCTCAGCGTTCGCGAAGCGAAGCGCCAATCAGACCAGACTTCAGGCATTTACTCTTCCTAATCGCGGGCAAACGGAACCGCTACGGGCGGGCGCGGCGGCTCAGGAACCACGACGATCGGGCCAACATGCCGATTCGTGAAACTGATCCGGTGGGCGCCTAACTCGAAGCGAACCGCATTGCGCACCTGCGCGAAGAAAAAGCAGGCCAACAGCAGGAGAGCAATTGCGATAATGTCTACGTTTTTACTCGGCATAATCCTGTTCCTCGCTCCCCGGCTGAGCGCCGTTTCTTTGGGCGCGTTCAGGCGGGGACTTCGATGTTTTCTTCTACAACTCGACCATCAAACAGGTGAATCGAACGATCGGCATACCGGGCATACCGGGGATCGTGGGTCACCATGCAGATGGTCGCTCCACCACGGTGCAACTCGCGAAGCAAATCCATAACCTGTTCCCCATTTTGCGAGTCGAGGTTTCCGGTGGGCTCGTCCGCGAGCAGGATCGACGGGTCGCCGGCCAGTGCGCGAGCCACAGCAACGCGCTGTTGCTGACCGCCCGAGAGCTGTGACGGGTAATGCTTGATGCGGTGAGACATGCCGACCCGCTCGAGTGCCTCGTGCACCTTCCTCTTCCTTTCGCTCGAAGGCATTCCGCGATAGGTCAAGGGTAATTCGACGTTCTCGTACACATTGAGGTCGCCAATCAGGTTAAACGCCTGAAAGATGAAGCCGATTTCCCGATTGCGGATGCGGGCGCGGTCGGAGAGCTTCAGGCTCTGCACAGGTTTGCCGTTCAGGATATAAGTGCCCGAGGTGGGTGAATCCAATAAGCCCAATATGGCGAGTAGTGTGGATTTTCCGCAGCCCGACGGCCCGGAGATTGACACGTATTCGCCGCGTTGAATATCGATGTGGATTCCCGAAAGGGCATGTGTTTCCACTTCATCGGTCACAAACACCTTCGTGACTCCATCCAGGTGGATGAGAGGCTCGGTTGCACTCATTCTGTTTTCAGTCCTCCTTCAGACCAACAATTCAATACGTGCGACATGCGACTTTAGTTCAACCTGATCCGCGGATACGAGTCATATTGCGACATGTCCGAGAGGATCACACGATCTCCAACTTTTAACCCATCCAGCACTTCAATGTAATTCACGGACGCGCGGCCGAGCTTCACGTTCACTCGATTCGCGCCTTTACCATCCGAATCGATCTTGAATAAACCGATCGTAGTATCTGGCTCACCGGATACCGGGCGCTCGACATACACGACATTGGTGAGCCGCTCGATTTCTATCGTGCCGTCCACGCTTAGCTCAGGGCGGGCGCTGGGCGGCGGCGGAGCGAGTAGCGCAACGTCCACACCTACCGTGCCGTTTTGTGCTTGCGGGTCGATGCGAATTACGCGACCGGGAATGATGCCGTTGCGAGTGTCAATCGTCGCGTCCAGGCCGATTCGTACATCCTTCATCTGCGTCTCCGCGATCTGCAGGACGGCCTTCAACTTCTTGGGATCGGCTACTTTCGCAAGAATCGTACCGGCGGCGACGCGTTGGCCCACTTCTACGTCCACTTCCTGCAGAAGACCGTCGATGCCCGCGCGCACCGTAAGTTGATCCACTTGCCTCTTCTTGAGCTCGTAAGCTGCCCGCGAGCTTTCAACGATCACTCGCTGCGCTTCTAATTGCGCTTTGATCTGCTCATCCACAATGGCGAGGCGCTGCTTCTCGAGCGCCACACGGTTCTGCAATTGGTTGGCTTGGTTGACGGTGAGCTTAGATTCCAGGTCGCTTTTCAAATTGAGGCGCGTCAGCTCGAGATCACGATCCGCCGTCAGCTTGGCTTGGGTGTACTGTGATTCCAACTCGGCAAACGTAGACTGCTGGTCTAACTTATCGCTCTCCAGCTTCACCTTCAGGTTTGCGAAAGTAGCTTCGTCCTGCTTGAGCTGCCATTCGGCCTTCTCGGCTTCGAGTTCCAGGTCAGGATCGCTCAAGACCAGAATCACGTCGTTAGCCTTTACCGGATCTGTGCCGGCCCGGCGCACGATGTCGGATACCCGGCTATCCTGTGCTGCGGCTATGAAATGTATCTCTTGCGGCTTCAAGGCGCCGAGACCACGAACCTGCCGCTCCATGGGTCCCCGCTTGACGGTACCCGGCCATAGGCCACTCATATCAACAGAAGGTGCTGCGGGCTTTAAACGCGCAAGCGCGACGGTGGTACCGCCAATTGCGATCGCGGCGACGGCGATCAATGCGACTCGTTTTATGAGCCGTTTGCGGGCGACTTCTTTTCCGCGGGGAACATCCATGCGTTTCTATTCGACTTTTTTAGGGCACTTCTGCGGCCACCGCCGCAAATGCCGTTATGTCACTGATTTACATAGCATAACAGTTCCTAATCTTGGCTGGGTCAGTGTCCGGATTTGGGATTGATCGTGCGCTAGAGGCCAGCCAAACGCGACCTCAGACATGCAGAGCCATGGGATCGGAAATAGGGCGCGAGGGATCGAGTTAGCCGTTCATCCGCAGTCAAGAAGGTCCGATTTGAAATAACGGCTAAAAGTAGCGTAAATGCAATCGTAAACAGTGCAGCCGTATGTTTAACGCGATTCTGAGTGCGTCGGGCAGAAGCTCGCGCAGCGTATAGGCGAGGACAGAAAGAAAGCCGAGGCTTGCTACAGCTTTCCCAACAGCTTCCGGCGTGATCCGGCCTTTTCGGCACGTCTTCCAGAGAACGCTCGAAACGCTCCAAAGCGATTCGGTCGTGCGCGGTCTCTTCGGGCAAAAACTTCAGCGCCACTTCACGGCCGAGACTCAGACCCGGCGCTGACACGAAATGGAGTGGAACTCCTTCGATGCCTGTAAGTTCTCGCGATGAAACTACACCCTGTGTGAAGTCGATCGAATCCTAGAGGTCCGCTAGCGGTCCCTCTCTCAACTTGCAGCTTGCCCCCGCGCCTGAAAGGCATACCGGTAATCCGGAAGAAACTGGGCGAAGCTGGTTGGTTTCCGATCGAGAATCTGTTCGACATCCTGCGTCACACTCGCAGCTTTGTCTTCGCGATAGAGCCGCTGTAGATCAACGAGAGCATCCGCGTTCCACTCCGGAACGCCCGCAGATGCCAGCGCTTGCCTCATCTCCGAGGGCGGCAGATTGATATATCGAATCTCGCGGCCGAGGCCGTCGGAAAGGATCTGAGCGACCTCCGCGTTCGTCAGGGCCTCGGGACCAGTCAACGTGTAGGCCTTACCCGCGTGTTCGTTCTCGGTCAGAGCTTTCACCGCGACCGCCGCCACATCTCGGATATCGATCTGGCTCACTCGGCCGTCGCCCTCGCTTCCATAAAAGGCGTTCTGGCTGTTAATGGTGGAAGCGCTATAGTTGACAATGTTCTGCATAAATCCGTTTGGTCGCAGGAACGTATGCGGCACGCCGGAAGATAGGATGTAATCTTCGGATTCCGTGTGCTGGCGAGGAAATATCGCTTCGCGGCCGCCCATAGCCGACAATTTCACCACATGGCGAACGTCCGACTGCGCTATCACGTCTATCGCCTTGCCCTCTAACACCGGGAGTTGTGCGGTTGGCGGCCCAACCAGGAATACTCGATCCACGCCCTTTAGGGCGGTTAGCAGAGTCTCCGGCTGGTTGTAATCTATGATGGCAATTTCGACGCCGGAAGCTGCTATCGCCTTGGCTGACGACTGGAAAGCCGCCCGCACCTCAACCCCTGTTTGTGCGATTTGTTTGAGAACTTCTCTGCCAACGTTGCCGCTGGCGCCAGTGATAAGAATCATGACATCCTTCCGTACATTGCGATTACGAGTGTAGGCCTACATCGTGGTCCAGGAGGTTCCTTCATCAGGCGACGTAACTGTGGCCCAACGCTCTGCGATCTTGTCCCCCTCAAACCGCCACAGCACAAAGCCATGGAACTGCATCTTCCTCCCCGATGCGCGGTCGGTCCAGCGCCAGATATTGCGGCACACGACTTTGTCGCCTTCGGCGATCAGGTCTTCAATCGTCAGGTGCAAATCGGGCATTGCCTTGTACATGCTAAGCATCATCTGCTCGTCACCGTCCACGCCAGTCGGTTTGCCGCCGGGTCCGTCATGATCGTAGAAATCACGCGCCATGTTCTTATGAATCACGGCAGCATTCCGCCGCTTCACGAAATCCTCGAAGTGATCTCTGATAGTCTGCTTCATCTGTTCCAATGTCAACGTGGTCGCCAAGTTCGCTCCTGAAGCTAAGTCGGAAGGACCGTCAAACCCCTGCCTCCGTAGACCCTGGCAGCATGGTGGCTCGATCGCTACAGTTTTAGATAGCACGCAAAGCCCAAACTGGGAAGTACGCACAATTTTGTAAGTCTCGGAAAACCAGGAGAAGGACGGTGTCCTGGCTGTAGTTGAAAGTTGAGGCGGCGGTTCCCCCTGATTCTGAATAGAATCGGGGTGACAAAACCTTGAAAAGGAGAACCGCCGTGAAACGAAACTACCATACGATTGATAACCACGGAAAAGTCGGCGAGCGCAAGCTCGCCGAGTTTCTGGTCCGCAACGGCCAAGCGCTGCTGCCGATGATGGAGTTGATCGAGCACAGCCGCATGGTTATCGACGAACTCATCGACGTCATGGGCCGCGCCAGCATCGAAGCCGTGCTCGAACTATCGGCCGCACAAATTGCCGGACCACCGCAGCAAGGCAAAGCTCGTGCGGCGGACCTGGGGTGGCATGGAACGCAAGCGGGCCGCGTGTGTCTGAAGGAGCGCAAGCTCAAAGTGAACCGGCCGCGATTGCGAAACAAAGGTCGCGGCGCGAACAAAGAGGTTCCCGTCCCGGCTTACCAGGCCATGCAGCAGAACAGCGCCACCGGCGAACGCATGCTGGAAATCCTGTTGAATGGCGTGTCCACGCGGCGCTACGGCAAAGTCATTCCCGAAATGGCCGACACGGTGGGCGTGTCGCGCTCGACAGTCAGCCGCGAAACCATCGAAGCTTCCGAAGCCGCGTTGAAGAAGTTATTAGAGCGGCGCTTCGATGAGATCGAGCTGCTGATCATCTACATCGACGCGATGCACTTCGGCGAGCAATGCGTGCTGGCTGCGGTGGGCGTGGATATGGAGGGCCGCAAACATGTGCTGGCGCTACGCGAGGGCGCGACGGAAAACGCCGCGGCAGCCAAGGATCTGCTGCAACACCTGGTCGAGCACGGCATCGATCCGGCACGCCGCCGATTGTTCGTTATCGACGGCTCGAAAGCTCTGCGCACGGCCATTAACGCGGTGTTCGGCGCCGAGACGCCGGTGCAAAGGTGTAGAAATCATAAACTGCGCAATGTGCTCGGACGACTGCCTCGCGAGCAGCAGGGACAGACCGGCTCGCTGATGCGCGCGGCTTGGAAGATGAACCCGAAAGATGGCATCGCCAAGTTCCGCCAGATCGCCGGTTGGCTGGAGCACGATTATCCCGAGGCTGCGGCTGCGCTGCTGGAAGGCTTGGAAGAATGTTTCACCATTAACCGGCTCGATGTTCCTAGATCGCTGCATCGTTGTTTGGCCACCAGCAACATCCTGGACAATCCGCATTCCGGCGTGCGCAGCCGGACTCGCCGGGTGTGCCGCTGGCGTCCAGGCATGCCAGCGCGCTGGTCAGCAGCCGCATTCTTGGAAGGAGAAAAATCATTCCGCAAGATCATGGGCTTTCGGGATCTATGGGCTCTTAAAGCGATCCTCGACGGATCGCAGCCAGCTACCCGGCAGGTGGTGGCGTAGAATCACATGGACCGCCGTTCTCAACTTCCCACTGCGCTCGGGATACCGTCAGGAGAAGTCAATGAAGAAACATTTCGGATGTCCGGTGCAGGCGACCTCAAATGTCTTAGCCGGGAAATGGAAGGTTCTCATTCTTTGGCACTTGTCGTTTGGGCCACCCCGCTTTGGCGAAATACGTGATCTGCTCCCGGGAGTTAGTGAAAAAGTGCTGACCGCTCAATTGCGCCAATTGGAACGGGATGGGGTAATCAGACGGCTACCCGCGGCGATTGTCCCGCCACGCGTGGATTACATGCTGAGCGATGCGGGCGAAGAACTCGTGCCGGTAATGGAAGCAATGTGTAGCCGGGGTACAAAACACTTGGGCGTTGCGCCAAACCTGGCTCGTAGCGTGCCGGGCGCTATTAAATCGGACTCGTCCTCCTTTTCGCCGATTCCTCGCGCCAAAACGACCCGCCCTGTCTCCTAGGCCGATCGACTCGCCCGTCCGTAAACCATCAGCCCGTAATCCCCACCGCCGCGGCACTCGCGACAGCCGTGAACAGCGTAAGATAAGGCGCGACACTCCGATGCTACAATATGCGGCAGCTTTCCACCGAATGACCGCCGAACGCTGGAAGCGTATTGCAGAGATATACGACAGCGTTGTCGAAGCTCCGCCGGCCGCCCGTGAAGCGATGCTCGATGAGGCCTGCCGAAGCGACAAAGATCTGCGTCTCGAAGTTGAGTCGCTGCTCGAGGCCAGAGAGGCGGCCGGAGATTTCCTCTCGCCGGACGAACTGCATGAGCACATCCGCGGCCTATCTGCTCCCGAAGCCGCTCCCGGCAGGAAGCTCGGACGTTACGAAATCTTATCAGTGATCGGAGCGGGCGGAATGGGCGAGGTCTATCTGGCTCACGATGCCGAGCTGAACCGCCGTGTCGCTCTAAAGGTATTGCCGACCCAGTTGACGCGAGATGAGGAACGAGTGGTTCGCTTCCGGCGCGAGGCGAGAGCCGCGTCGGCGCTCAGCCATTCGAACATCGTAACCATCTATGACGTCGGCCAGACTGGCGAGACCTGGTTTATCGCCACCGAATTTGTGGAAGGCCTCACCCTGCGAACCCGTCTTGGCCAGCGGCCCATGGCTAAACAAGAGGCCCTAGATATTGCGCTTCAGTGCGCTTTGGGCCTTGAAGCCGCACACCAGGCGGGGATCGTCCACCGCGACGTGAAGCCAGAGAACATTCTCGTGCGCCCCGACGGCGTCGTCAAGATCGTCGATTTCGGCCTGGCCAGGAGCACCGAAGGCTGTCTGGAATTGCTCGACAATGCCACGCAAACAGGCGCGGTAGTCGGAACTCCGCGATACATGTCGCCCGAACAGGCTCGCGGACAGAAGCTTGACGCGCGGACGGATATCTTCAGCCTCGGGGCGGTCGTTTATGAAATGCTGGCTCGCCAGCCGGCTTTTCGAGGCGGGACAACAGCCGAGGTTTTCGCCTCGCTGCTCGGTTCGGATCCAGAGCCTCTCACCTCGCCTGGATTGAATGCGATCGTGCAGAAGGCGCTTGCAAAGGACCGTGATCACCGTTATCAGGCAATGCACGACTTCGCCGCGGACCTCCGCGCGTTCCGGGAGCACCCGGGAAACTTTGTTCATCCGACCCGGTACCTGAAGAGCCCTCGTTTTTCTCGGCGAGCGATCCTGACCGGCGCTGGCGCGCTCGGTGCTGGAGTGGGCCTGTATCAGTTGCGTTCGAAATGGTCCGGTAACACCGCCCAGGACGGAACGCCGAAGGTCAGGCCTTTGACCAGCTTCGCAGGTTACAAAGACTTCGGTTCATTTTCACCCGACGAAGAGCGAATCGTGTTCAGTTGGAATGGCGGCCAAGGCGGAAGCGGGGGCAGGCAGGAACGTGACGTCTATATCAAAAAGATCTCGAGGGGCGAGCCTGTCCGATTAACGTTTGCACCGCGGGACGACACACATCCGGCTTGGTCACCCGACGGACGTTCCGTTGCATTTTGCCGATTGATGGACAATCGGACGCCCTACATGCGATTCGCGATTTTGATAATGCCTGTGAGTGGAGGCGCGGAGCGCAAGATCACGGAGGGCGCCGAAGGAGTCTCGTGGTCGCCTGACGGTAAAACCCTTGCAGTCGCCGGTTTGCCGCCCGAATCCGGCGGCATATTTCGGGTATCCGTTGAAAACGGCCTGCGAACTCGATTGACCCGTGGGTCGCCCCATCTCGACGAACTGCCAGTCTTCTCGCCGGACGGGAAGTGGATCGTGTTCACCCGCTCATTCGGTTCGAGGGCGCGCGAGTTGTTTGTTGTTCCGGCGCTGGGAGGATCTGAGCGGCAACTCACTTTCGAGCATCAACCCATGTACGGAGCCGCCTGGACAGCCGACAGCAAGGAAATCGTTTTCTCGTCGAACCGGGGAGGCGGTGGTGAAAGCTTGTGGCGCATCCCTCTGGCCGGGGGAACCCCCCGGCAGCTTGCGTCAACGTTCGGAGGTGCTTTCTACCCTTCCATCTCGCGAAAAGGCGACCGGTTGATTTATACCCAGTCCTTTAAAGATACGAACATCTACTTGAGTGGAGGAGCGGGATTCGCCGGGCGATCTGTACCGTCTCATTTTGGCGAGCCAAGGGGGCTCATTGTTTCCTCCCGCCGGGACGATAGCCCCAACATCTCAGGTACAGATGATCGCATCGCCTTCGTCTCGAAGCGGACAGGTAATGAAGAGATATGGATCTGCGATCGCGATGGCCGCAATCCTGTGCAAGTGACTTCGTTTGCCGGACCAGAAACGGGAACGCCCCGCTGGTCGCCCAATGGACGCTGGCTGGCCTTCGATTCGATTGCTGCGGGCAATCCCAACATATATCTCATCAGCGCCGAAGGGGGCTCTCCACGGCGACTAACCAGCGGACCTTCCGGAAACTACATGCCGTCTTGGTCTGCGGACGGCACGCGGATCTACTTCAAATCAGACCGTTCGGGCAGCGATCAGATCTGGTCGATCCCGGTGCAGGCCGGCCCTGCGACTCAGATTACGCGCGGCGGTGCATGCGAAGCGTTTTCATCGCCCGATGGCAAGTTCCTGTACTACACGAAACGGGCGTGGGGAGCGATCTGGACTGTGCCCGCCGAGGGCGGCCCTGAGAAAGTGCTCCCCGAATTGCAACGCTACGACTGGATCTTCCGATCGTGGGGGATAATACGAGAGGGCATCTATTTCATGTCGCGCGAGGAAGGCTCGCGGCAGACGGTTCGCTTCTTCAGTTTCGGGACCCGGCAGGTTTCTTCCGTGCTTACTTTGGATAAAGAGCCGATATGGGATTATCCCGACGTAGCGCTTTCCTCAGATGGCCGCAGACTACTTACAGCTCGCCTCGATCAGGAAGTAAACGATCTGATGCTGATCGAGAATTTCCGCTGAGAGGCGACAGGCTGCATGCATCCACCGCCGGGCGAAGTCACCCAGTTACTAAAAGCCTGGTGCAAGGGCGATGCCGACGCGCTCGAGCGGCTCGCCCCAGTAGTTGAAGGGGAACTGCGACGCTTGGCCCGCAGCTATCTGAGGAAGGAGCAGCCTGCAGACACCCTACAGCCGACAGCTCTGGTCAATGAAGCTTATGTCCGACTTATCGGCTGGAGCCCGATGGAGTGGCAAAACCGAACGCATTTCTATGCCGTCGCCGCCAAAATGATGCGGCGTATCCTTGTGAACCAGGCAATCAGCAGAGGACGGCAAAAACGCGGTGGCTCTGCTGTCCTGGTCTCGCTTGCTGAGGCGGATCAGCCGTCTCAGCGCAGCGCGGATATCTTGGCTCTCGATGAGGCGCTGATCAAATTAGCCCGGATCGACGATCGAAGGAGACAGCTTGTCGAACTGCGTTTCTTTGGCGGGCTTACGGCTGAAGAGACCGCGGAGGTTCTTAGCATTTCCGTGCGCAGGGTGCATCGGGAGTGGGATCTTGCCCGAGCGTGGCTGTTTCGCGAGCTGCGTGGCGCGAGAGAGGCGCAACAGCGATGAGCAATGCTGAACAGCTTGTCCAGGACGCAGCACGATACTTCCGTGAAGATGTGATCACGCTCTCCTAGACCTGCTCCATCCGCTTCCAATCCGAAGTCACATTGGGGAAAGTCGCCAAATACCCTACCAAAAAACTTTTCACCGGGACTGGCAAGTTTCGCCGGCTTTTGTTGCTTACACAAATTAGGAGGCATTCATCAGCCGATATGAAGCGCAGAGACTTTCTCAAAACCACAACCGCCGTAACGGGCGGAATTTTTTCCGGCCTTTACAAGGCCTCAGCCGAAGGAATCCCGGAACGTACGCCAGTGCCGGGAGACAAGCCGAACATCCTTCTCATTCTGGTGGACGAATTACGCTACCCGACTGTATTCCCGGACCACATCAAAACGCCGGGCGAGTTCCTGGCAACGTACATGCCGCACGTTCACAATTTATGGAAGCGCGGCGTAAAGTTCGGGGAGTACCACAACGCGGCTAACGCCTGCACGCCGTCGCGAGGTGTCATGATCACGGGTCTGTATTCTCAGCAGACCTGGCTGGGCACAACCATTACATCCTCTCCGGTGCAGCCGCAGCCTAAATTCCAGCCCGTCTTGAATCCGGCTTTTCCAACCTATGGCAAGCTGTTACGCTCGAACGACTATATCACTCCCTACATTGGCAAATGGCACGTTTCCATTCCGCCCGGCAACGGCTCGCTTGGTAACTATGGCTTTGATTTCATGACATATTACGATCCGGTAGGGTTCAACCTTCAGGGGACGTATGGGGAGGAACCGGATTTTCACAACGACGCTTTTTCCGCCTCTCAGGCGGTAACTTGGCTTACTGAGCAGGCACCGCTGAACAAGCCGTGGTGTTTGACTGTCAGCCTGGTCAATCCGCACGACCGGGAGTTCTTTCCGGCCGGCACCGAATTTAAGACCGTCGCCGATTTATTCGCTTCTGACGCAGCCAATCCGGATGGCCTGAAGCAAATGTCGGCCGGCTATGGCACAAAAGAAAATCCCCCCGCCGTCTCGTGGGATGAGAATAAGCTAAAATCCCCAAAGTCTTACGGATACCCGACGCTGCCGCCCAATTGGGAAAAGCGGGAGGATCTGAAGAACAACAAGCCATCCACTCAGGTGTTTATCCACGATTTCCAGCAAGGCGTATGGGGCGGCGTTACCGACGACGAGACGCAGGATACGGCCAGCATCGAGCCGTATCCGGGTCAGAATACGCAACAACTTGGCATCGCAAAAATGCCTTTCAGCTACTGGCAGCGGGGGTTCGACAGCTATACGCAGATCATGCAGATTGTGGACGGCCAGATCGGGCGCGTGCTCAAAGCGCTGCATTCGTTACCGGACATCGTAGTCGATAACACGGTAATCATATTTGTATCCGATCATGGTGAGTATTGCGGAGCGCACGGTATGCTTCAAGGCAAAATGGGTACCGTCTATGAAGAGGCTTGGCACGTTCCGCTGATCGTCGTCGATCCGAGCGGCAGGTTCACAGATGACACCGACATCATTCGAAACGGGCTTACCTCGTCAGTCGATCTGCTCAACATGCTGGTCAGTATCGGTTACAAGGGAACCAATGAGTGGATGAAACAAGACAATCTTGCGGCGATATACGGTGACCGGCACGACATGATATCCATGCTGAAGTCCTCAAGCGCGCCTGGACGCCCTTACGTCCTGTTCGCCACAGACGAAGTAGTATTCAATTACCTCAACTTCAACAAAGCCCCTTTCCATGTTCTGGGTCTTCGACTCGAAGACAGCAAGTTGGGAGCCTATGCGCACTGGGCGCCTTTCACTTCTGACTTCGTGGGGCCGGTGCAGAAAGAATTCTACGACTACTCAACAGAGAACGGTCAGCTCGAGTTGGATAGCAATCCGAACGACCCACGAGTTAAGGATCTATACCAAAACCTGATCCACAACATCAGGCCGAACGAATTGCAGGAGCGACTGCCCGGGAAACTCGGGCTGCAACAGGAATTGTCAAAATTAGCTCACCTGGTCTGGAACGAGTTCATCCAGCTGCAACAGCCTTCGAACTCGCAGCCGAGCCGGGACCTTCTGCAAAAGCTGCTCAGTTTTGGCTGGGGGTTCTAAAAGTATACCGCGGGAGCGCGTCCCATGGGACAACCGCGCTCCCGCTGAGCAGGATTGCGATCCATCCCTACTTGTTAGCCAACCGACTCGACTTTCCATAAACGACGATCCCCGTGACCGCAACCCCCGCGGCACGCGTATTGCCGCGATCAATGCGCGGGCAGGGAAATCTCCGAGCGGACGAATGCCCATAAGCAGCAGCGTGTTGAGGCTCATCACCCGTCCGCGTTGCTGAGCGGGAACACGGGTCTGTAGAAGGGCGGACGTGGTTGACCCAACAATGCTCTGCGACCCTCCCATCTAGACGAGCGCGCAGAATGTAAGTTGAACGGTAATCCCTGCTCCGGCTAAGGCCAAAGCTGCGCACCAACACGCTAAGGCTACCCCGGCCATCCGAATTGTCGCCGCTCGAAAGATGTACCGGATCGATCCTGTTAGGTAAAGGGTACAACTGGCTCGTTTCTCGTTGAATGAACGTACTTTCCTCGAAACCACCGCAACCTGGATTCGTCCCATAACAGTGGAATTCAACCGCGCAATGAAGCCTTCCGGCTTGAAGCTTTACTGGAGGGCTTGCTACGTAAAGCATTTCTTCCACGTATTGCCAGGCGAGACAGTTCTTGAAGTCGGTGCTGGTGATGGCGCTTGGACCAAGAAACTCGCTCGCGTATTCCGCGATCAGAACCCGATCACTGCAGTGGCAGACATTGCATATCTGAGCAAACCCGCTCATCTCGGTAGCTATGACTACATTGTAGGTTCATTTATGCGCGCCGCCACTCCTTTCGAGCTGATGGCCCTCTTATACGATCTATTGAAACCGGGCGGACAAATTCTGTTTTTTCAACCCAATGCTTCACGCCCGCTTCGTCGGCTCAGTTCAGCGCGGCCCCACCCTGTAACTCTGCGCGCCTCCGCCGAAGCTGCCGGTTTCACAGATATCGCCCTCACACCGTACGACCTGCTCCCCTCGAGTCTGAGCGAGGCCGCCCTTGCGCGGATGGACGTTGTCAGCGCGGTCCTCGAGCATGCGCCCGGTTCCGGCTCCTTCGCGAACACCATCATCTGCTCGGGAACCAAACCTGGCTATCGCGCCCGGCTAGCGCCGAATCTGGCAGAGCATCGCGCACTCTATAACACTGTCTCGGTGGTGATCCCGTGCCACAACGAGGAAGCAACCATTCAGCACCTTATCGATGAGCTTCTGAAGCTGTACGGGTTGTATATCCGTGAAATCATCGTGGTCAACGACAACAGTAGCGACGCCACCGCGCAAATTACTTCTCGCATTGCTTATTCAGAACCACGGGTGAAGATCATAACTCGCGGAAAACCGAACGGAGTCGGATTAGCGCTCGGCGAGGGCTACCGGGCGGCTCTGGGCCGGTACATCTTATCGATGGATTCTGATTTCGTAAACATTCTTCCCGAATTTCGAGGCCTCTTTGATGCGATTGCGAACGGTGCCGACGGTGCCATAGGGAGTCGCTTCTCACACGAGTCGGTCGTTGTAGGTTATCCGTTCTCGAAGATGGTTTGCAATCGTTTTTTTCATTTACTGATCAAGCTGATGCTCGTCAGGCGCGTGAGGGACGTTTCCAACAATTTGAAGCTATACAAATCCGAGATCCTGAAGGAGCTCGAAATTGAATCACCCCATTTCTCGGCCAATCTGGAAACTGGGTTAAAGCCGATACTGGCGGGATATGACATTCGCGAAGTTCCAATCTCGTGGATAGGCAGGGCTTCCGAAATGGGAACGTCTAGTTTCAAACTCCCACGAGTCGGAGGCGATTATCTTCGTGCTCTGTTACGCATCCTGCGCGCCGAGTGGTTCCAGAGTGGGAAGCTACCGCGCAAGCGTGCCGAAATCTCTGCCACACGCGCCCGGGCTGCTACCCAACGTTAGCGCCGCTCCGATCCCATACGAATAATTCTTGAGATCGTCAGTCAATCCAATCTTCTCCAAACGAGATATTCACCATCTCGCTCGATGACACGATAATGCCGTTCGAGGAACTGTGCTATTTCGACGTCTGGATCAATTGCTTGATTCTTGCACGCCAGCGGTTGCCAGTGCAGCAAAGCTTTTCGAATGTAGGGCTGGTAAAACGCGCAACTATCACGACCATTGCTCAAAGGTCGCATGCTGCTATCCGTTATGGCATATTGGAAGCGACCCAGATCGTGTAAACGGTCTGCTACTTGTGCCTCTGTATAGAGGCCCATCCCGCCGAGGTAATACTCAGGGGCAACCTTGCGGTGGCGCCACAGCCAATTTTGCAACGCTTTGCTGGAGCCGTAAGTGCCAAAGGGCAAGGCCAACGTCTCGTATTTACTAAGTGACACAAACTTCTGCGAGGCGACGCGAGGATGACGGAGACTCGCGACCACGGATGCGGGCGTGAGATGAAAGACCCAGACGTTGATTGCTTGAAAGCCGATTGCAAAAACGGCCACGTATGCCAACACGGTTGTCAGAAACGGCACTTTACCACAATTAGCCATGTGGGCAAACACGAGTAGAGTGAGTGTGAGGCCATAGGTCAGCACGTGCGGCGGATCACAACGACCGAGAGCGCCCGGGATAAGTATCACACTGAGACAGCTCACGGCGAAAATGGGGGCACTATTTGTCCGGTTTCTCCAAGCTTCGGCCAGCCATTGCGGCACGAACCAGAGCAAAGCGATCAAGTAGAGGATCAGGTGAGGTGACGTCGGCAGCAAGGGCAAGTTGTTGGCCCCTTGAGAGAAGTGGAAGAGCGATGTGTAATACGCGTGCGGAAGCAGGATCGGTGAAAGCAGGATGGTCACTGCAACTGCAAAGATTACCGCGATACCAACTCCTCTGGGTAGCAACAACAGGCCATACACACCTGCCGCGATCAGAAAGCTGATTCCAATTTCGGAGGACAGACCGATATTTAGAGCGGCCATGATCAGCGTCCCAACAAAAGTCCAAAGAACTAGAAGTCTGCCTCGCCTGTTTGCGACGTGGTGAATGACCACTAACCCAAATAATGGCGCTATGAACCGGAGCAGTACGCCACTAAGCCCCATGTACGGCAAGAACAAAGCCGCAGCGAGCGCACCGAAAGTAACGTTCTTTCGTCTTTTGGGCATCTCAAGATGGTCCAAAATGAAGGCGATGCCGCACAGTCCAGCCGCGTCGAGAGCCCAATATAAAAGGTAATAAGTAAGATTATTTGACAAATTTACTAGAGCGCAAAGTTTTTGCGACCAGATTGGTAGATATGCCAGAAGAGGGCCGTACTCATATTGGTAATCGCGATAAGGACGTAAGCCATAAACTTCGCTCAGCTTGAGACGCCAGAAAAAATGGGACATCTCCCAATCCACGCCATACGAATCGTGCAAACGAGCCCAACAATATATGGCAAAGGTCAAGATCAGGTACACTGCCAGAGCGGTGGCCAGCAACCGACGGGAAACTTTGGATAATCCGCTGGATGAAAAGCAGAGCCGCACGGCACTGTTCTCTTCTCTGATGCGATACAGCGTCCCCAGACCGATCAGTACGATACAGGAAAAGACCGCAACGTGGTTATTAAATCCGAAACAATACGATGGAGATACGAGCCGCTCCGTGGGCGGAAAATCGAAAGGAAGTTGAAAGAATGCGTAGAATGCCGCGGCTCCATATAGTGCCCAGAGCAGGGCCGAGCGCTTTTCAACGATTCGCAAGTGATGGATGATGGTCAGTGTCGGTCAGATTTGGTGTAATACCGTCTGTGGCATGTAACTCAGCCCGTTGGTAGATATCGAACTGGCCGTGCGGTGACGCGTAAACCAGATGCCACTTACCGTGGGAGTTCTGCACGATAGCCGCGAATCGTCGATTGAAATTAGCCTCCATCAGGAGCTTGTCTAAAACAACATACGTCACCGGGACGGTATCCATCAACTGCTGGGCTCTTTGTGAATTAAGCTCAAGGGGCGGCATGACAGTTTTCATCCCGGTTCTCAGATACACCCATTGCGGCATGGAAACCGCAACGATTGCATTGCGGTCTGCGTGCGTAATGAGCCATTTCAATCCCATTTCTGACGCAGGCCCCGCAGGAGCGTAGAAGAACAACCTGTAGTTTTTCTCAGCACCATTGCCGTCTTTGTATACGGCTCGATCAAGAAAGTTCCTATATGTCCCAACGCATGACGCGGCTGACTCGGCGGCAACGAGTAGCACAACGGCAATCGGGAGTACCGACACAATATGGCGGGAGGGAAAATATCGTACATTCATGCTGCGCAGTGCTACCAAGAAGGTGACAAACGCAATTAGAAGAAATGGTTGAACGGGCGCCAAATACCTTGGAAACTGACCCGGCCAGGGTGTCGTGCAGATCGCAGCAATCGTAACGGACACATAGATAGGAATGAGCCAGTCCCGTCTCCATAACATCCGAATAACACCCGCAACGACGACCGCCCCTAGCACTGCGAGCACAATCTGCAATGACCATCTCGGAATGCTGACCGGCTGCAACAGCCGATTGAGCCTGTTCAGGTGTCCTGCCCAAAATAGCTCGTTTGCAGAAACAGCTTGCCCGAGCATAGCGGGCATTGCCGCGAGATTATGGACAAAACGGATAGCGAGGTCTTTTTTTGTCGCCCATCCTAGCTCTGGGCGGAATGGATATTTCAAAGCTACGTTGGTTGCATAGCTCACGTTATAAAAGACCCACGGGTCGCGCTGATAAGCGTAATATGGGTGCTTATAATCTTTGGACGACTCGACGGAGAAGATGTAAGAGTGCCAGAGAATCACCGGAATGCAAGCGATTACGGCACGGATAGCTGCTTTGCGGAACTGCCTTCGTAAGGCTGCGTCTGCAATCCACGCTATAAGTAGCGCAATTCCTGCTGTTCTCAGCAGATAAGATGCAAGCGCTGCTGAACCAGCGAGGGCTCGAGTGAGGATTCCCCCTTTCCGGTTGAGATAAAGATATGCGAAAGACGTGGACGTAAGCGCGTATGGAAGTTCCGCGAAGCAGAGCGTGCTCAAGAAACACATCTGGTAATTGAGCAGGCAAATCAAAACGATCAACATCGCATAGGGACGCGACAGGAATAATCGGCTCAGTAGGAACACCAAGACCGCGTAGAGCACCGAGAGAAAACACCAGGATCGACGCAGCCAGATACCCACCCTGATGGGATCGTCCGTTCCGAGAATTCGCTCGTGAACCGCAACTAGCGCAGGCAATCCAGGTGGATACTGTATGGCCTGAATATCACCTGGCTCATTCAGTAGGCGGTAACCATGACCCTGTGCGAGCGAGGTCCCTAAAACATAATAGACGCCTGCATCCCAGCGAAGGTCAATTGGACCTCGGAACCGTGGGAACCAGGTAAAGAGGGTCAGCAGACACAATAGAGCAATACAGAATGCGTTCCTGCGCCGCTCGCGCGTCTCGCCGCGCAATGGAGGCGTTGCAACAGGCACCGGTACGTCAGCGGATCGA
Source organism: uncultured Acidobacteriaceae bacterium (assembly GCA_963787585.1). Taxonomy (GTDB): domain Bacteria; phylum Acidobacteriota; class Terriglobia; order Bryobacterales; family Bryobacteraceae; genus Bog-105. Next base: position 116,807 of record CAWBDR010000022.1, on the reverse strand, counting down.
GTGATCATTCGAGCGCACGCGAAAGCTGTGCAAGGGCCAATTCAGTAACGACCAGCGTACCATGGGATAGTTCGGGTGGTAGGATCTCGCACGATCTGGCTGGGAGGTCGCGTCAGTTGTTACCTGTACTCTTTTTGATCTTATGAATCGGGATCTATCGCGATTCTATGTTCACTTCACCATCTAAACGCGTCACTTATATGCGTCGTTGTCATTGGGTCGATTTTCAATGCAAAAGAACATTTTGGTCACCGGCGGAGCAGGTTACATCGGCAGCCATACATCGAAATCCTTAGCGGCTGGCGGCTACGTTCCCGTGGTGTTAGATAACCTGACACAGGGCCAAGAACGGGCAGTCAAATGGGGATCGCTGATTGAAGGCGACGTAGGGAACCAACGACTGCTTCGGCGCATATTCGATGAATACAAGATCCAAGCTGTCATTCATTTCGCCGGAAGCGCCTATATAGCGGAATCGATGCAAAATCCGAGGAAGTATTTCGACAATAATGTGGCGAAATGCCTTTCTCTTTTGAACGCTATTATCGACAGCGGTGTCCGCAAGGTAGTGTTTTCGTCCACCTGCGCGACTTACGGAATTCCCGAGAGAATACCAATAGAAGAAAATCATCCGCAATCTCCAACAAATCCATATGGCGAGACAAAAGTGTTTATCGAAAAAGCACTACATTCTTACCGTTACGCTTATGGACTTCGGTTTGTAGCGCTCCGGTACTTTAATGCTGCCGGGGCCGATCCGGAAGGCGAAATCGGGGAAAACCATGTGCCGGAAACGCATTTGATTCCACTTGCCATTCGGGCCGCGATGGGCTCGAGGCCGAATGTCACGATCTTTGGGACTGATTTTCCGACTCATGATGGAACCGCTATCCGTGACTATGTACACGTGACCGACTTGGCAAATGCCCACACTCATGCACTACGCTTCCTTGATGAAGGGGGCGAAAGCACCGCATTTAATCTCGGCGTAGGGTCGGGTTATTCGGTTCGCGAAGTAATCAGGTGCGTAGAGCACGTCGTTGGGCGGTCAGTGAAGGTGACCGAAGCGGGGCGGCGATCTGGCGATCCCGCAGTTCTTGTGGCGCGGGCCGAAAAGGCGCAGCGGCTTCTGGGCTGGAAACCAGCATTCCAGAGTTTGAGGGACATTGTCGAGACAGCCTACAACTGGGAACAGAGCCAGCACGAATCACTAGCCGATCCAGATCCCAATCAACCGACAGTATTATCGAAGCCATTTTGCAGCCAACCCCGCGATCGGCCTCGATTGAAGAAAGCGGCCACGCCCTGACGAGAACCGGCCCGCTATGCGACATCCGCAGAATACAGCTGCCGCAGCGCGTACGGAGCACCGTGCAGACGCTCGACCAGCGGCCGGCTCTGCTGTTTTCTTGTACTACGGTTGTCTATTTCGCGATTGCTTGCATGCTCGCACTCCAAAAACGGCTCTGGAATGACGAGCTTTTCACGTTCTATATCGCGGGTCGCCCGGCTTTCAGAGATATCTGGCAAGCCCTGCTGACCGGAGCGGAACAGTTGCCTCCGCTATTTTTCATAATCACGCGAGCATTCACCGCCGTGTTTGGTGCCAGCAGGCTCTCTTTGCGGCTCCCGGAGATTCTTGGGTTCTGGCTTATGGGTGCCAGCTTGTTCTGGTTTGTACGCAGAAGGTCTTCTTCGGTCGTTTACGGCTTAGTCGCGATGCTGATGCCTATGATCACGGGGGCTTTCTACTATGCCTATGAGGCTCGACCCTACGGACTTGTGCTCGGTTTTTCCGGCCTTGCCCTGCTTTGTTGGCAAACAGTCGCGTGTGACAGGATGAGAGCCTTGTCGCGGGCTGGCCTATGTGTAGCTCTGGCCGCAGCTCTTTCGTGTCATTACTACGCGATCTTGCTCTGGGGGCCATTGATGCTTGGTGAATGTGTGCGTACCATCATGAAGCGCCGCCTGGACCTCTGGACGTGCATTGCGCTCCTGGCGGGCGTGGTTCCATTGGCTTTCTTTTGGCCTCTCATCAAAGCCGCCAGGAGATACTCATCGCATTTTTGGGCCAGACCCCATTGGACAACCCCGATTGACTTCTATCGTGAGCTGCTCAGTCCGGCCGCGCTAGTGCTGTTCGCCATTCCAATCGTTCTCGCTTTGTATTTGATGGTTCGCTCTTCGGAAAACTCAGTACAAGAATACTCGCATTATTCGCTTGCGCCACATGAGTTCGGCGCAGTGTTCGGACTCATCCTGGTGCCGATTTTTGGCGTGGTCGTCGCGAAGACCGTTACTGGCGCTTTCACTCAGCGCTACGCACTTTCCGCCGTAATGGGAGTGAGCATACTGCTGGCTTGGAGTATCTGCATAATCGGACGCCGAACGAGCAGTGTCGGACTGCTATTGGCCGCCATGCTGGTGACGGTTTTCGTGCTGGATCAGGTGAGACAGTACCGGTGGCTGGCGGCCGACAGGCAAGAGCGAACCATCCTGTATAATTTTTTGCGATCGCATAATGCTGCTCGAGTTCCACTCGTCATTGCCGGGCCACACCTCTTCTTAGAACTCTCTTATGATGCAGCTCAACATCAGGACAGCCCAAAATTCATTTTTCTGACTGATACAGACTTGGCTGTGCACTATACAGATACTGACGATGTGGAACGCGGGCTACTGGCATTAAGAAACTGGGCGCCTCTAGACGTTCGTGATTTTCATCGTTTTTGCGCGTCTAATCAGGAATTCTTACTCTACGGTGCCTCGGAACCGTTTTCGTGGGTGGCGCAGGAATTGGTCAATGAAAATCGGGAATTGAGGGCCTCGGCCCGGATTGGTGGGCGCTTTCTGTTCCGAGTGCTTCCGAAGCGGAACTAGCTTCGTAAACACGCACGTCTTCCGCCCTGTTCTTAAGCTCCGTCTCACCTGGCAGGTACCGGAACTGCTCGGCAACGAGCTCAAGAAAATAGGCAACTGTTCGCGCAGCAATCAGAATAAACGCGACCAAGAGAAGGAAGGACATGAAGAGAAATCGCGACCAGTGGTCATAGGCTGCACCTGTGCTTGCACGTGCGAAAAGGTTCGGGCCGACCAAAGCGATACCGAGTGCGATCAATAGTCCAGGCAATAGCCAATAGTAAGGACTGAGAAAAGCTTTGGTCAGCCACCGTTCGGAAGCGCCTGATCTGGTGGCACCTAGTGTGATTTGGACGATTCGGCGCGATAAAAGAGCGACCGAAAACATTAGGAATGCGCTTGTTGCAGCAAGGTGGCCCAAGATGAGCCGGTGAAGCATCCAGTCCTGCACCGTGCGCGTGCTCCAATAATGCGCAATAGGCGCTGTGAGCAATGCCATCGCGACCGCGAAGCATCCTAGAGCCGCAAGCAGGAAAGGGCGCGCCGGGTGATACAGGAGAAGCGCTTCGAGGATAGCAGTCAGAAACCGGAAACCATCTCGCACGATCTTAAGCTTCGACTTGCCTTGCCGTTCGAAATAGGGCATGTCGATCTCGATAAGCTTTGTTTCATGGCTCGCGCCCAAGAGGGCCCGCGCGGTCATTGCGGGAGTGAAATGAAGTCCGTTCGGTAGCGGCAGAAGCGCGCGGTACGCCTCTCTACGGAGCACACGCATGCCGCTGGCTGTATCGCGAACGCGCGTGCCCGCGACAAGAGTCAGGAGAGACGCGAACATTACGTTTCCGACCCGCCGAAGAAATGGCATTTGTGTCTGCTGGTTTAGCCGGCACCCAAGCGCCATATCCGCGCCCTCTTCGAATAAGCCACGAGACAAACACGAAAAGAAGCGCGGATCGCACGTTCCGTCTGCATCCATAAAGCCCAGCAGCTCAGCATCCGTGTTTCTCCAGCCTTCTTTTATCGCGGCGCCATACCCTTTGTTCTGCGGAAACACAATTAAGCGGATGTGGTTCGCATACTGGCTTGCTAACTCCACTGTGCGGTCAGTGGAGCCGTCACTCACAACAGTGATGTCAACCTGCGTAACCGGGGAGCTTGCGATGATGTGGCTACGGGCCTCAAGTGATCGTAGGATAACGTTTTCGATACTGCTCTCTTCATTCAGCGCCGGTATGACGATCAGCAACTTCATTTCACGATTCAAGCAAATGGGGGCATGCAGCATCCCGATAGATATTTGAGCAACAATCGGATCTGCGCCCGGGTCTTTACTAGCGTGCTATTGGCCGCTACAGCTCCTTCAAGTAGATGATAATTTCGTGTACGCGCATTTCAGGATTGTTCTGGGATAATGAGCGCCGGTACTCTCGAGCGCCCTGCGCACGAACGCTCGCAGTTCTGACATGATAGAGAAACATCCAGCTGTGCCATCCAAATTCATGAATAGCGGTCGTTCCCTCTGCGAATCTTATTTCGGCGCTAGCCACTGCCCAACTCTGTAGTGCAAGTTGTGGTTGCCCGTTTTACCATCCCTGCTGTTCTGGGCCTGTTTCTGCTTGCCGCAGCTTGCGCGAACTCAACGCTGGGAACTCAAAAGCGATTACGGCGCGCCGATCAGGCGTTCCAACGCAATCAGCTTGAACAAGCCGCTTCAGAATACAAAGCTGTCCTGAAGGACGATCACCTGAATGGGCAGGCCTACCTCGGTTTGGCGCGAGTTCGAATACGGCAGCAGCAGCTCGATGAAGCGGAATGGGCGCTAACCAGGGCGGTAGATGTGTTGAAGGATTGGCCTGATCTCCGGGAGTGCTATGTGGCTCTTTCGGATATCTATCTCCGCAATCATCCTCAGCCGGTTTACATCGCTGCCGCGGGACAAATGGCATCGCTGCTTCTGCAAAAAGATGCAAATTCCTTCGACGGACACCGCATCATGGCGGAGGTATGGGCGGCGAAAGCCGAGGGCGTCCTCGACACTTCCAGCTCCCAAGCGCGCACTTTACGGGCGAAAGCGCTACAGGAGTTTCAGGTCGCGGCATCCATCAAGTCCGGCGATGGGGCGCTACTTCGGCATTGGGCAGCCGCGCTCGTCGAAGATCACCAGATGGACCGGGCTAAGGCAATCTATGACGAGCTCAACAGTAAACCCGATACCGATGCGGATGTGAAACTAGGGCTCTATCGGATCGCTTTGGGAAACTCGAATCCCGCCAGCGCCTCCATGTACGTCGCGCAGGCCCTTGCGCTGCCCCATCCCAACCCGAACCAACTGCTCGATATGGCAGACCTCGCGTTTTCCCAAGGCCGGTTGCAGGACATGCGTCTCCTCCTCGCCTATACAGTCAAAACGGGCGGTCAAAGCGAGCGCGTACTGCAGCTCTGCACCATGGCTGGTGAAACAGAACTAGCCCGTCAAACCCTCGAGAGTGCCATCCGGCGTCATCCTGATACAGCTCGGCAGGATCTCGTGCGAGAAGCCGAGCTGCTCGCGCGTCATGGGCACGACGCTGAAGCTGCCGAAGTGGCGCGCAAGTGCCTGGCTCGGTTCAAGGATGAATTTCGATGTCTTGCGGTCGAGGCTTACGAATCCAGCTTACGCGGCGACCAGGCCGCTCTCGATCGGCTACGCCGGTTGACTCTGGAGTATGCCGGATACCCGATACTGAATCTTTATCTCGGTTCTGTGCTTCAACGGCAGGGCAAATTCGAGGAAGCCAGGTTCCAGTTTCTTTCCGGCCTGGCAGGAAGCGGGAACAACATCCCGCTCCGGTTGGCTCTCTCAAAATTAGAGCTGGATATGCATAAGCCGGAACAAGCGCGCACGGATGCGGTCTTGGTGCTGAGCCGCGAGCCGCACAACTTAGAAGCCCTCGACATTTTGCATCGGGCGCAAACGCATACGGAAACCGATCGATAGCGCGGACATAGGCCCGCGCAGCTCCTGTTCAGTTCCGGACATCCCTGCCGCGAAATCGGCCATGTTGCGCCCACAGCCACGTTCTCCAGCTAGAGCAAATAACAATCTCTCCGCGATCGGCGCCCGGCAAGACGCGGATCGGATTTACCGGTATGCTTTTCAAGCGCGGGGGCAAGCTGCAACTTGAAGAACAAGTCACGAGCCAACCCTAGAATTCGATCGACTTCACACAGGGTGTGTAGCTTCATCGCGAGAACTTGCAGCCATCGAAGGAGTTCCACTCCATTTCGTTTCAGCAGGGCCAACGTGATCTTTTTGGGGTAACTCGGTTCGTTCTGCCAACGGAGACTTTTGGGGGATGCTTGGCCAGACAATATCGCACTACCGCATCATTGAGAAGCTTGGCGGCGGCGTTTCGAGCGCGAAGCCCGAGCCGCGGGGGCGATCAATCATCCGAATATCTGTACCATCTATGAGGTTGGCGAGCATGGAGGGCAGGCCTTTCCTCGCCATGGAACTCCTCGAAGGGCAGACGTTGAAGCATCGCATCGGGAATAAGCCTGTTCCGATTGATTCCCTGCTGAGTTTGGCGATTCAGATCTGCAAGGGCCTCGACGCGGCGCATTCAGGCGGTATCGTGCATCGCGATATCAGGCCGGCAAACCTGTTCATCGCGACAGGCGGCCAGGCGAAGATTCTCGATTTCGGATTGGCAAAGCTCGCCGCGACGGGTCGTCAGGTACGAGCGCCAATACCGGACCGGACGGAAACCGCAGTGGCCGATATTCTCACCACGCCGGGGTCGGCGGCAGGAACTCCGGGTTATATGTCACCGGAACAGGCGCGTGGTGAAGAGCTCGATGCGCGCACGGATCGCTGGTCATCGGAACGGGAACTATATCGCGAGCCTTTCGCCCGACTCGAAAAAGCTTATACTCTATGTCTTGCGGACGCACGAGCGAGCTGAAGTGGGAAGAGGACTGATCAATAATCCATCGTTATCGAGCGACGGCGAGTTCGTGTACTTCGATACCGTGGTAAACGATCCCAGTTTCTTTCGTCTGCGAATTCGCGACGGGAAGATCGACCGATAGTAAGCCTAAAAGACGTTCACAGGGGAATGGGCACATTTGCTCCGTGGACGGGAGTTGCACCAGACGGCTCGCCACTGATCCAGCGTGATGCTGGATCGAATGAGATCTATGCGCTCGATTGGGACGCGCCCTAGAAACGAACTGGGATTGTTGTCCCGAATTACACGATCACACCGCTGCTGTTGTGCTTTGACGGGCGAAAAACGATTCAATCTCGGATAGCTCCTCGGGGCTGAGGCGGAACTCGAGCGCTCCGATGGTACCGTTGAGCTGATCCGCCCGGCGCAGCCCCACAATAGCACCCGTAACCGCCGGGTTCGCGAGCACCCAGCCCAGAGCGACTTCGCCCGGCGCCTTTCCGTGGCGCGCGCCGATGTTCTTCAGCAGATCCACGAGCTCCAGGTTCCGGCTGAGGTTTGGCTCCTGAAAATCCTTGTCGCGCCTGCGCCAGTCATCGGCCGCTAGATTCTGCGCGCGCTCCCTGGTCATCTTGCCCGTGAGCAGGCCCGCCCGCATAGGGGAATAGACGATCACACCGATTTTGTTGTCTTTCGCGAAGGGCAGAATATCGGCCTCGATTTTTCGTACAAGCAAGGAGTACGGCGGCTGCAACGAGGTGATCGGGGCGATCTTCTGCGCGCGCTTGAGCTGCTCCACATTGAAATTCGAGACGCCGATCCAACGCACTTTGCCTTGCTCTTTCAGCCGCGCCATCTCTGTCCAGCCTTCTTCGATGTCCTGGTCTGGTTCGGGCCAATGCACCTGATAGAGATCGATCACGTCGACCTGCAAACGGCGCAGGCTATCTTCGCATTCGCGGCGGATGGAGTCGGCCTTCAAGGACGGAAAAATCTTTCCGTTCTGATCCCAGCGCCGCTCGCATTTTGTGAAGATGTAGGGTTTTTTCGCGAGCCCTTTCAAAGCGCGCCCGACCACCTCCTCGGAATGGCCCAAGCCGTATACCGCGGCCGTATCGATCCAATTCAGGCCCGCATCGACTGCCGCGCGGATGGCGGACGTGGAATCGGCATCGTCCTGCTCGCCCCAGGAGAATTGCCAACCGGAGCCGCCCATCGCCCAGGCGCCCACGCCCAGTGGAGTGATCTGTAAGTCGCTATTGCCCAGTTTTCTTGTTTGCATCGTCTGCTTGCCTGAACCCATTTTGCTTCACGGTCCCAATCACAGTTCCTCTGCGAGGTTCAGTTCATCTGCCAGTTTCAGTTCCCTTGCCATCTTCAAGCGTGGGTACTTCGTGCGGGCGCATGCGCAAGACGAGCTGTGAAACGCCGGGCTGACAGGGCGGTATCAGGGCGCCGCGATAGAAGCTGAGGCCGAAAAGCCATTCCCGGCTGATTCCGCCATCACACAGTTCGGAACTCTTCGGCTCAATGCGCCGCCACAATCCGCGCGCGGAAACGTGCTCATCCAGTATCGGATCGGTGACGATCTTCAGATAGAATCCGGCGGAGATAACGCACAGGCACAGAACCGGGAAGAGCCAGGACCTTTTGGCGAGCAGCACCGCCGCGACTGGAACGGCGACATAGAAGATCTCAATACGGGAGATGCCTGTCAAGACGTCCATCGAGAACTTTCCCTGGATCAGAAAACCCGGAAGAACCTTCGCGAGCAGCGGAACGGTCGCGATCAGCACCGCGCAGGAGAGCAGCCATGCACGGGAGAAAGACCGGATTCGCTCTGTTTCAAATTGGAGACCGATCAGGACGAATAGGCTCGGAAGAAGAGGGAGCAGGTAGCCCGGCAATTTGTTCAACGAGATGCTGAATACGGCAAATCCGAACAGCACGATGGAGAGCAGGAAGCGGTGACGCGAGTCCCATGCCGGGCTTCTGGTTGCAAGCACCCCCAGGAGAGGAGTCCAGGGAAACAGACCGGCGAGCAGAATCGCAAAATAGTAATACCAGGGCTGGACGTGTTGCAGCGATGGCGAATAGAGCCTTTCGAAATGGTGCTTGAGAAATAGCTCCTGAATAAATACGAACCCGTTTCTTTGATACGCGGCGATGTACCAGGGCGCTGCCACAGCAAGACATGCCACCACGGAAAGCCACCAGTTTCGCCAGAAGCTCCGGAGAAACCAGAGCGCGGGGAGAGCCAGGGCGATCGGAACCAGACCTTTGGCAAGAGCGGCGAGGCCGAGACACGCTCCTATGGCCAAGAAGCGCCAGCTTGCTTGGGGGCGGTCCGGTGCTGTTCGCAGCAGCGGCAGCGCCAGAAAGACCGCGAGCGAGAAGAATGCGGCGAGCGGAAGATCCGTGACACACAGTTTGCTGAAGGGGATCCATCCCGCGGAGGTCGCCAGCAGCGCGACCGACGTGAGTGCGGCCTCTTCGCCAAATTCTGTTCGCAGCAGCATGAATGAAGTCACGAGGAAGGCCAGGCTGAGCAGCGCAACGGGCAGGCGTCCCGCACTCTCCGGACCCAAACGCAGCACCGTTCCCGCTGCCGTCATCCAATACAGCAGAGGCGGCTTCTCGAACCACGGTGATCCCCAGAGCTTTGGAGTGACCAGATCGCCACTTCGCGCCATGGCCTGTCCGATCGCGGAGTAGCGAGGCTCATCCGCCGAGAGCACGCCGACGGAACTCAAGCCGTAGAGATAAAATGCGCCGATTGCCGGTGCCAGCGTGAGGAAGGGCAAATAGCGGCGGAGGGGTGACAATCCTCAGTATGGCAGTGGCGGTAGCGATGCGGCAGAACGGCCTTTGGCTGTGCAAAACTGGTGTTTTCATGCGTAGTTTGCTGCCATTTATCGCGGCGTGCGCGGCCGCGTGCCTGCCGGTTTGCGCGGTTGCCCAAAGCGGTCCCCCCAAGCTCGATAAGCCCAAACTGGAGGCGTATCTGCGCTACGCCGAAGGCTACACGAATAAAGTAAAGTTCGCCATCGACGATCCAACGTCGAGCCCGTTTCCCGGTTACTATCGCGTGGTGGCTCACCTCAGCATGGGCGAGCAGAAGGTCGATCGGGTGTATTACGTCACCCCTGACGGCCAGGAAATCGTCAACGGTTCTATCTGGAAGCTGGATGGGTCGCCTTTTCTCGAGACACTCACTCATCTGCCGGTGAGCGGGCCGTCGTTCGGCCCCGCGGATGCGAAAGTGACGATCGTGGTTTTCAGCGATTTTCAGTGCCCCTACTGCCGCGAATTTGCCAAGACGATTCGTGATAACGTGTCACAGAAGTATCCCAAGGACGTGCGTGTTGTGTACCAGGATTTCCCTATCGACGCCATTCACAAGTGGGCGCGCGGAGCCGCTGAAGCGGCACATTGCCTGGGCCAGCAGAAAGCAGAGGCGTTCTGGGCCTTTCACGACTGGATTTTTCAGCACCAGCAGGAGGTGGACCCCGGCAACCTGCGCGAAAAAGCCGTGCAAATCGCAAAGGACCAGAATTTAGATCTCGCCGCCGCAGGCAGTTGCATTGACAGTCACGCAACGGCGCAAATGGTACAGCGCAGCATCGAGGTAGGCCGAGCGCTGCAGATCCAGCAGACGCCGACCGTGTTCGTCAATGGCCGCACCATTTCCGGCGCGGTATCGTGGGCTGCTTTGGATACCGTCATTCAGATGGAGCTGAACCGGATCAAGGAAATTGCGCAAACGGCCCCAGAGAAGTGCTGCGAGGTAGCGATTCCGAAGGCCGTAAAGAAATAGGATTTGTGTGTAGCACTATTTGCACCGGGGACGGAGTAAGTACCAAGGGTACTGGAATTGATAATCCCGGCTCTGTTTGGTGCCGATAGGAACAGTGCGGGCTAGAGATAACGAGCCAGCGAGGCAGGTCAGCCCTAACTTGCTAACTACAGCGGAAAATTTGATGAACAGCTCCGGCGCTCAGGCATTTCGGCTTCCGCCCTTAATTCTGCATCCCTTCTCGACTCCGGAAGATAGCTCCGTGCTGATGGAGAGTTCACGGGCGAGCCTGGCGTTGCAAGGCTTTCTGCCCCGCGACGAAACTCCAGCGGAAGAATTGGACCGCCAGCTTCTGCAAGGCCGCTATGCAGAGCTTCGGATGCTCTTCTATATCGGGAAAGACATTGCGCGCTGGACCGAGCAGTGTACCGAAACGGTGCAGCTCTCGAGCACGTTTCCCGAGTGGCGTATTCGACCCGAGACTTTTGCGACAGTGCTCGTGCAACATATTCCATCGCAGGTCCGCGCAAAGCTGGAGGCTTGGGGCGTTCTGGATTTCACGGCGCTGTTTCGCCGCTCTATTGGCATGCACGCGGTCTTTACCGAGCTTCCACTCGAGTCGTCGTTGGCGACCGATTTTCTCCGGCGGTACCACAGGCATTTGGATCAGTGGTATGAACAGAGACTGCGCGATTGGGTATTCGACCGTCCCGGTCCCGACGATTTCACGTTTGATCTGTACGCCTCGGGTGAATATAGTTTGATGCTCGAGCAAAGCTGGGGCGTCGATTCCTGCGGCTCCTAAGTCAAAATTTGAAACGGCTCCGGACCGCACCGGAGAGTATTCTGGGAGCATGATCCTACCGAGGTTTGTGCTGGCCGAGCAGCATTATCCCGACCGCAGCATCAGCGACATTCCGGCGCACATCCGGAGCGAGCTATCCCGGTCCGATTTTGCCGCCAGGGTTCGCAAGGGCTCCCGGATCGCTATCGGCGTGGGTAGCCGCGGAATCGCGAACATCGCCACGATTACCAAGTCTCTGGTCGAGTTTTGGAAGGAACACGGCGCGCAACCGTTCATCTTTCCCGCCATGGGCAGCCACGGAGCGGCGACGGCGGAAGGGCAGGCCGATGTCCTCGCACATTATGGAATTCACGAGGCCACGATGGGCGTGCCGATCCTGAGTTCTCTCGACGTTGCACCGCTCGGACGCACACCCGAAGGTATTGAAACCTATATAGATCAGAACGCCTACGACTCGGACGGTATCTTCCTGATCGCACGCATCAAGTGGCACACCGACTTTTCCGGAGCCATTGAGAGCGGACTGTTCAAAATGATCGCAATCGGGCTCGGCAAGTTCGCGGGAGCGCGGCAATACCATACTTTCGGTTATCGGGACGGCCTTGAAAAGATGATTCGCAGCGTCGGGGCGAAGGTCTTTTCCGCCGGAAAGGTTCTGGGCGGCCTGGCAGTTCAGGAAGGCGCTCACCACGAGACCGCCGGTTTAGTAGCGGTCAGTTCCTCGGAAGGATTCGCATCGATGGTCGCTCACGAGGAAGCTCTCCTGCGCGAGGTCAAAGCGTGGAAGGCGAATCTGCCCGCGCCCGACATTGACGTGCTCATCGTGGACGAAATCGGCAAAAATATCAGCGGCGCCGGCATGGATACCAAGGTCATTAATCGGGACGTGAACGGCGCGTATAATCCGTTTCCGGAGCTTCCCATTGTGCGCCGCATCTACGCCAGAGGAATCAGCGAACTCTCGTATCACAGCGCTGTTGGAATCGGAATGGCCGACGTAGTTCACGACAGGCTGGTAAATGACGTCGATTGGACTCCGACGTATATCAACTCGCTCACCGCTTCGACCCCCGCGTGCATCCGAACTCCGATTCATTTTCCCAGCGATTTTGAAGCACTGAGCGCGATCGCTCCCACGGTCGGGAAGGTGGACCTATCTACGGTCACCTACTGCCGCATTCGCAACACGATGGAACTGGCGGAGCTGGCTGTGAGTGAAACGCTAATTCCGAGCCTGGCCGGGAACGTGAGAGTCGTATCGGAGCCGTTTGAAGCGACCTTCGACTCAGCCGGTGATATGAAGGACTTCGAAAGAGCCGGCGCAAAGGTTGGGCAGGCAGAGCCGGCAGCGCGAGTCTAGGGTTTCGGGTTCAAACCGGCAAACACTTCGGCTAGCGTGAAGCGAATGTCCCCGGCTTCGAGCGCGTCTTCCGCGGGCGTCGGCTCGTCACCGTTTCGATAGACCCACGCTCGGCGCTTATCGGGATCAACGATCCAACAATAGGGAACGCCCCACGCATGGTAGGACTCGCACTTCGCAAATGTTGCGCCAAGCTTGTCGCCTGGAGAAAGAATCTCGATAGCAAGCACGAGCGGAGTTTGCGCGTAAGACTCCGACAACGCGATCTCGCGGCGCTGCACAGCGACATCAGGCAGGCGAAATTCGGTTTCGCGCAATCGCGAATGGACTTCGCTCGCCGCCGCATACTGCGGACAGCGCGCGAAGAGATAGCCGAACCACATTTGTAGAATCCCGTGCAGGATACTCCCCATCTGTTTCTGGATCAGGAGACCATCCACGTATTCGTAAGATGGGCGCTCATCAATTTTTTTGAGGTATTCCTCCACGGGCACTAGAGTTGTGCTCGCCATGACTGTAGCTTAGCGCCTTCGGTCCGGGACTGGCCTCACGATTCCAACCCTTGCCCTAAAGCAGATCTTTTATCAGCGCTCCTATTTCATAAACTCGCCGAAGTTGCTGGGTTTGTGAAAATAGGCGGTAGCGCCAAGCCGCCTCACTCGCGCCAAGTCGGATTGATGTTGTGAAGAGGTCACGACAATAACCGACATAGCGGGGCACCGGGCGCTTCGGGGAATCACTTCCAAGACTTCGTGCACTGAGCGCTTTGGCAAATTCAGATCAAGGAGGACGAGATTCGGCAAAGGCATCTTCTGGTTAATATCGAGGGTTTGGAAAAACCGCATCCCCGCTTCGCCATCATCGGCCCACACTGAGGTCGCAGTCTAATCCGATTCCCGAAGCGCTTCCTCAACCAGAAGCACATCCCCGACATTGTCCTCAATGAGAAGAACAAGAGGCCTTTTCTGACCCGCACTTGATGCGCTCGGTTCCACGTAGCCCCAGGGCGCAGACTCTGAAGTAAGCGGCCGCTCCTCGGCGGGGGCCAAGCCTCGATCAGAGGACCAGTCGGCTTGATTCAGGTTGCTTGCCTCCGAGCGTTACTTCCGATGATATCGACATCGCCGGAACTGTTTATTCCATCCAGCCCTGGTTTCTTAACACCTGTCGGAAACCGGAACTATCAAGCGAAACTGTCGGGAAGTAGGCGCCCGCAAGCGCTCGCCTCCACCACGCCCCTGTTCTCTTCTTCTCTTCCGCCGTTGTGAAGTGATACTCGTACAGTTGAGCACGCACAAAATGCGGCGGCTTCTGCGGAAACGGATTCACCCGTAAGAGGCTGAGCACGCCTTTATCGCCTTGCAGCAACTTCGCAGTGAAGTTCACGAACCATGGGTAGTCCTGATAATTGGACATCGCCGCGAACCACATCAACCAATCCAGCCTTAAATGGTACGGCGCAATCTGGGGCGGCCAGTAGTCCACATCGCCCGGCTTGCCTTTGAATTGGTATTCGCGCCATTTCGTCGCCGGCGTGATCACGGCATCTCCCGTGCCCTCTACCACAATCTCGAAACGCTGCCGGGTAATGCTGCCGAAGGCCCCATATGTCCCGACCAGGTGGAACGAGTTGAAGCTCGTATTCATGATCTGCCGCGCCGAAAGCATATTCACAACGACGGGAATGCTCATCAGCGCCACAATTGCCACCAGGCCGTAATTCACCAGGTGCAGAAGGGGCGAAGTAGCCTGCATGACCGGCGCGCGCAGCGAGAGCACGCCAGACAGGAACTTCGCGTCCAGCGTGGAGAATGCCAGAAACAAGGTCAGCCAATTCAGCCAGGAAAGATTACCGCTGATGATAATCGTCAGTTGAAACACGATCGTGATCACTCCGGCGATTCCCGCGACCGGCTGTGGAAGGAAATACCCGAACGGCACGACCAGCTCCGCAAAGTGATTGAACAGCACACCGCCGCGGTTCACCCAGTGGGGCGCCCAATGGAAGTACCAGCTCAACGGATTCGGCATCGGCTGTGTTTCGTAGTAGTAATCGAGGCATGTCAGGTTCCGCCAGCACGGGTCGCCGCGCAACTTGATCAAACCCGCGCCGAACATGATGCGAAACATGAGCCAGCGAAACAGCCAGATGGGGACGGCATCGGGCACGGTTTTCGCTCCTCCCAGAAAGATCGCGAAAAAGCACGCTTCCAGCAGAATCGATTCCCAGCCGAAGCCGTAAAACGTCTGACCGACGTTCACGAACGAAAGATAAATAAGGTAAATCGCCGCCCAGACCGAAATCGAAAGCCACGTGTACTTGCTCGCGATGCCCGAAATCACCAGGCACGAAAGCACGATGCCGAGCCAGGAGAAAAACGTGAAGGCGGCGTCTTTAGGCCACCAGTAGAACAAGCTCGGCGTTTCGCGAAACGGTATTTGCCGG
This sequence comes from uncultured Acidobacteriaceae bacterium, assembly GCA_963787585.1. GTDB lineage: Bacteria > Acidobacteriota > Terriglobia > Bryobacterales > Bryobacteraceae > Bog-105. Next base: position 101,612 of record CAWBDR010000022.1, on the reverse strand, counting down.
ACGAACAGCGGAACCGGCAATAACCCACGCTCGCCGAGCAGAGGCTTGAACTGGTTCAGAGCGACGAGGAAAGCAACCAGGCAGATGATGCCAATGCCACGCTCCAGGAGTAAACGCGTGAGCCAGTACCCTCGAACGTCTACCGGATCCACTCTTCAAACAATACGCCTGCAAAAATGCTTTCGAAAGGCTATTCCCCAATGATTTTTACCAGTACGCGTTTCCGGCGCCGGCCGTCAAACTCCCCATAGAAAATCTGTTCCCACGGACCGAAATCCAGCCGCCCATTGGTAATGGCAACCACAACTTCCCTGCCCATCACCTGCCGTTTGAGATGCGCATCGGCATTGTCTTCGCCGGTCTGATTATGGCGATACTGCGAAACGGGCTCGTGCGGGGCGAGTTCCTCGAGCCATTTCTCATAGTCGTAATGAAGGCCCGCCTCATTGTCGTTGATAAACACGGATGCGGTGATATGCATTGCATTCACCAGCGCGAACCCCTCTTTTACGCCGCTCTCGCGTAAGCACGTCTCTACCTGGCCGGTGATGTTGATGAAGGCGCGCCGTGTTGGCACCTCGAACCAGAGCTCTTTCCGGTAACTCTTCACTTCTGCTCGGTCATTGCCGGCTCGCCCGCGCCAGCAATATCGACCGCCTCCGTTACCGTACGCCGTCCTCCTGGTAAACGTAACCGCAAGACGCGCTCGCGCGCCCGTTCCTCCTCCAGATGCCGGCTTCGCGCCTGCAATAAATCATGGAGGGAAATCATCCCGAGCAGGTGTTTCGAATCCTCTGACTCCACCACCGGCATTCGCGTGAACCCGGTTTCCACCATCCGATAGACAACCACCCGCAAGGGGTCATCCGCGCAAGCGACCACCGGGTCTGGCTTGACTATTTCTGCCAGCCGCATGTCCGCTGCTCGGTGCTGCATATCTTCAAACGTTTTTAGCAGGTGATTACGGCTAACCGCTCCGATCAGTTCTTTGTCTTCGTTCAGTACCGGAAAGAGATGTTGCCCGTGCTCTTTTTGCATAGGACGGATCAACTCGCGCGCCTCTTCGAGCGTAGTCGCCGCCGGCAAAGCAACAACATTGGTACGCATCACCTCCCTAACGAACAAAATCTCGAGCGGATCCAGCGCATACTCGCGGCTCAAGTGGTACCCGCGCCGCGAAATCTTTTCCGTCAGAATTGAGCGCTTCAGAGTCAATACCGTGAATGCATGCGCCAGAAAGCTTGCAACGATCAACGGCAGGAGCATGTTGAAGTCATGCGTTAACTCGATCGCAAATACGATCCCAGTAAAAGGCGATCGCATCGTGCCTCCCAGAATGGCGCCCATGCTGACCAGGGGCCAAAACCCCTGGCCGAAATGAGGCAGAAACATGCCGGCTACGCCTCCGAGGGCCGCCCCCATCATCAGCAACGGTGCGAGTACGCCGCCTGACGTGCCTGATCCCAGCGAAATAATCCAGATCAGCGATTTGACCAGCAGCACGCCGAGGATAAAGTGAAAGGCCACGTCGCCGCGAAGCAGCACGCCAATCGTGTCGTACCCTACGCCCAGCGCTTGCGGAAAGATAAGACCTCCGATCCCAACGAATACGCCGCCAATTGCTGGCCACCACATCCAGTGAATTGGCAGCTTCTGAAACAGATCTTCCGCTGCGTAAACACCTACTGTGAGCACCGCGGAGAGGGCTCCGGCGGCCAAGCCAACGACGACACAACCCAGCAGTCCCATGGGACCTATAAAAGCCGGATGGGAGGGCACCGGAAATAGCGGTCCCATTCCGAGAATGTAACGGCGCGCGGCTCCCGCTGTGGCGCTTGCCAGGGCCACTGGAATGGCGCTGCGAGGTTTCCACTCGAAAAGCAGTAATTCCACAGCCAGTAACGTGGCCGCGAGCGGAGAGGCGAACGTCGCCGACATGCCTGCCGCCGCCCCGGCTACTAGCAAAGTCTTGCGCTCCGCGCTGGTCAAATGAAAGAACTGCGCGATCATTGACCCGAAAGCGCCGCCCGTCATAATGATTGGGCCTTCAGCCCCAAACGGCCCGCCTGAGCCGATGGAAATGGCCGCCGAGACCGGTTTCAAAATCGCGAGTCTCGGATGTACGCGGCTTCCGTTCATCAAGATTGATTCGATCGCTTCTGGAATGCCGTGGCCCCTGATCCGCTCGGATCCATAACGAGCCATGAGGCCGACAATGAGAGAACCGAGCACCGGTACCGCGATAGCAAATACGCCCAGATGATTGCCCGCCGGAGAGGACAGGGCCGTATCGATGCGTTGGTAATAGAACAGATTGGTGAATAATCCGATCAGCTTCAACAGAAACCACGCAACGTAGGAAGCGATGACGCCAATCACGATCGCCAACAGCGAAATGGGTATGACTTCAATGGTGGTTGTGAAGTCGCCCAGTTTTTCCGATGAATTCTTGATTTTATGTTTTGGTTGGAACAGCTTTCTGAGTGCCGCGATCATGCGCGCCTCTGTAACGTGCGAGGGGTATTTGCGGGCCTCTGTAGCGTGTGAGGAGTATTGTTGATAATCGTTTCGAGCGCGGCGGATAGAGCCGGGGCGAGTGACTGCAGTTCCTGCCAGTGCAGAACCGCCAGCTTCTCGAGCACTTCCTCTCCGAACGGTGTCAGTGCAATCAAGACCTCACGGCGGTCATGCTCGCTCTGGTGGCGGACGACGGCGCCGCGTTGCTCTAGCCGATTGATTAACTCAACCGTACTGTGATGCTTCAGGCAAAGGCGGTTGGCCAGAACGGTTATTGTCGGGCGAACGCCTTCGGGTAATCCTTTGACTGCCAGAAGAAGCTGATGCTGCTGGGGCTCAATACCGGCCGCCCGAACGGCCTGTTCACTGAAATGCAGGAAGCATCGGATATGAGATCGGAATTCGGCAAGCTGCTGATAAGCGGCAGGGGATACGGTAGTGTCTTCTGAAGTGCTCACACTTTTATCGTATAACGATACAAAAAAGGATCGGTACTTTCCGCCTTCCTAATCTGGTTGATTTTTTCGGGAGATTTAAAGCAGACTATAGTTAGGCGAATAAATGGCGAAAACCGCGTCGCTTCGCACTGCATCAAAACTTCTTACAACACCTGAAGAATCTAAGTTCATCCCGCTTATTCGACACAGCTTAATACAAGTTTTCCCCAAAGGTCTCGCGCGCGGCAGCATCGCCGAAGTCTATGGTCCACGCTCTTCCGGCCGCCTGTCTCTCTGCTTGCAAATTCTGGCGCAGGCAACCGCTCAAAGCGAAGTGTGTGCCGTGATTGACCTCTTCGATAGTTTCTCCCCGGTTTGTGCCGCCTCTGCCGGAGTTCGTTTGGAAAAATTGGTGTGGGTTCGTTCCCACGGAAATGCCGAACACGCTATTCGCGCTGCCGACTTGCTCCTCCATGCGGGCGGCTTCGGCGTCGTACTCCTTGATCTCTGTGAAGCCAATGCGCGCACCCTGAATCGCATTCCGCTGTCCTATTGGTATCGCTTCCGTCGAGCCGTCGAGCACACTCCCACTGTCCTGCTCGTATGCGCGGATTCAATTCAAGCAAGGTCCTGCTCCAACAATCAATTACAACTTAAACCAAATGTGTTTCATTGGGCAGGAACAGCTCTACATCGGCTACTTCGCGGGCTAGAGGTAAACGCCATCTTGCGTAAACGAGCAGTAGTCCGCCCGGAATCACTTTTCCTCAAAACGAGCGCTTGAAATGTACGCCTGCCTGTACGCTTCCGGTTGTAACTCCGTCGATCTGCTGGAACTGGCTCTCGAGTTTTCGCCTGTTGCCGAACAAACTTCCGGCGACACGGTCGTTTTTTCGATCGAGGCCTTACGCAGGCTGCTGGGCTCCCCTAGCCAGATCGTGTCTGAACTCTGCCGCGCCGGCTATCAACGCAAACTGCAGGCCCATCTCGCCATCGCGGCCAATCCGGATACGGCCGTTCTGCTGGCCCGCAATTGTCCGGGGGTCACGCTGGTAAATCCAGGTGATGAACGGCTGAAACTTGGCCCCCTTCCTCTCGCTGCGCTATTCACGCATGGCCTCGCCATCGATCCCGACCTATTGCAAGTCCTGCATCGCTGGGGTGTGAAAACCTGTGAAGAACTGGCGGCGCTCCCTGAGCAGGGTGTCGCCGAGCGACTAGGCCACTCCGGAATTTGTCTCCGCAACCTGGCTTGCGGAACTGTCCAGCGACCCTTACGTACGGTCGGCATCGGCACCAGCTATGAAGAGCGGTTATTGCTCGAACATCCTTTACATCTGCTTGAGCCATTGTTGTTTCTGCTCGGCAGGATTCTGCATGATCTCTGCGGCCGTCTGCGATCGCAATCGAGAGCCGCGCGTCTGCTCGCCGCCTATTTTGAATTGGAAGAAAAGAAGGATTATCGCTGCGAACTCGAATTTCCCGTCCCGATCAATGAGAGCCGCACGATGTTAAAATTGCTGCAGCTTCATCTGGAGCGGCATCCTCCCGAAGCCGCTGTCATCGCGTTCACTTTGCGAGTCGCGCCTGTCGAACCCAGGCGTATGCAAGGCGGCCTTTTTCTCCCACCCACGCCCGCTCCCGACAAATTGCAGATCACGCTGGCGCGCATCGCCGCTATGGTCGGCAAGGATAACGTCGGGACACCGAGACTGCTGAATACACATCGTCCCGATGCGTTTGAGATGACCTCTTTAACCGCGCAGGCCGCAACTCCGATCGAGAACAATCCGGGGATTCTGCGGCTCGCCATGCGCCTGTTCCGTCCGGCATTGCACGCCCGCGTCCGTGTGGTGAAATACACGCCGAAAAATGTGGTGGCTCCAGGCGTAAAAGGAAGCGTCATCGAGCTTGCGGGTCCCTGGAAAACCTCCGGCGAATGGTGGGCTTCTACCTCCTGGAGCCGCGAAGAATGGGATGTGGCGCTGGATGATGGCGCCTTATATCGCATTTATCAGGAATCGCAAAGCCGCGAGTGGTTTGTATACGGCGTTTACGATTGACCGCTGGTTATTGGCGCTTAACCGGGCTGTCCTCCTTCCGTTCGTGCTTCAGTTCGACGGTGTGCTTCTTCCGCATCTGTTCATCGGCTTCGACCTCCGGTAAAGTCTTTGTTTCCACTTCGCGGAACAGCACTGCCGAGTGCTCTTTCATTTCGTATGCTTCGCCGAGCTGAATTGGGACGGGTTTGTCCAACGACAGATACTGCGTGTCGATGATGGCCTCCCAATGGCAGTCTTCGCCCGAAGGCGGAACATAAAATTTGATGGGTTCATGATGCGGGTTCAAACAAAACAGGAACGTATCGTCATGCACCGGCTCGCCGTACCGGTCCACGTCGCTCAGAGTTCTTCCGCTGAGCAGCAGGCCCAGGCAGCGCACCCACCCGGCATTCCACTCACCTTGAGTCATCTCCTGCCCATCCGGCCGATACCAGCAAACATCCCGGATCTCCTGGCTGCCGACTTTGTGCTTTGCCGCCATGCCCGGGCTGATCTTCCGATCCTGGAAAAACTTTCGCCGGCGCAAGTTGGGATGCTTCTTGCGCAAATCGATCAGCGTGGTCGTGAATTCCAATAAGGCTCTCTGCCGGTCATCTAAATTCCAATCCAACCAACTGATCTCGTTGTCCTGCGCATACGCGTTATTGTTGCCCCTCTGTGTCCGGTCGATCTCATCGCCTCCACAGATCATCGGTACGCCTTGCGAGACCAGCAGGGTGGTTAGGAAATTGCGCTTCTCGCGATCGCGCAGAGTATTGATACGCTCATCGTCCGTATCACCCTCCACTCCATGGTTCCAGGAGTGATTGTCATTCGCTCCGTCTCGGTTGCCTTCGCCGTTCGCTTCATTGTGCTTTTCGTTGTAACTGACCAGATCCCTCAGCGTGAATCCATCGTGCGCCGTGACGAAGTTGATGCTGGCCGAGGGACGCCGCCCGTCCCGCTCATACAGGTCGCTGCTGCCGGTCAAACGATATCCCAACTCGGCAAGCTGCCCATCGTCTCCCTTCCAGTACCGGCGAACCACGTCGCGATACTTGCCATTCCACTCAGCCCACAACGACGGAAACTGCCCCACTTGATAGCCGCCCTCGCCGACATCCCACGGCTCGGCGATCAATTTCACTTTCGACAAGACAGGATCCTGATTGATGACGTCGAAGAACGCCGAAAGCCGGTCCACATCATGAAGCTCTCGCGCCAGCGCAGACGCAAGATCAAAGCGGAATCCGTCTACATGCATGTCCAGCACCCAATAACGAAGGCTGTCCATTACCAGCTTCAGCACCTGAGGATGCCGCATATTCAGCGTATTCCCTGTGCCCGTGTAATCCACGTAATAACGCGGCTCATCCGCGACAACCCGGTAGTACGTTGTATTGTCAATCCCACGGAAGCTCAGGGTCGGCCCCATGTGGTTGCCTTCGGAGGTGTGGTTGTACACCACGTCCAGAATCACTTCAATTCCCGCCCGGTGCAGTTCGCGAACCATCGTTTTGAATTCGCCGATCTGCTGGCCCATCTCTCCTGAGCTCGAATAGCGGGCCACCGGAGAAAAGTAATTCGTCGTGTTGTAGCCCCAATAGTTGCGCAGACCGATGTCGAGCAGATGTTTATCATCGAGAAAGTCGTGAACCGGCATCAGCTCAATCGTCGTGATCCCCAGCCTCTTGAAATACTCGATCATCGGAGCGCTCGCCAAACCCATATAGGTGCCCTGCAGGTCCTCCGGAACACCAGGATGTTGCGCGGTCATCCCTTTGACGTGAGCCTCGTAAATGATCGATTCATGTAGCGGAATCTGAGGCGAACGGTCATTCTGCCAGTCGAAATGCGAAGTGGTCACAACGCATTTGGGCATCCCGGCGGCATCGTCTTGGGCATCGCAGCTCAGGTCCGCCCGCGGGTCGCCCAGTCTGTAGCCAAAAATCGGATAATCCCAATCCACTTCACCAGCTATGGCTGTGGCGTATGGGTCTATCAGCAGCTTTGCCGGGTTGAACCGTAAACCCGTCTCGGGTTTGTACACTCCGTGCACCCTGTATCCGTAAAGCTGCCCTATGGAAACGCCGGGCAGGTATCCATGCCAGACATGGCCCGTACATTCCGGCAATTCGACCGTGTCGTGCTCTCCCGTCCCGAGTTCGTTGAAGAGACAAAGCTCGATACGAGTGGCGTGCTCTGAATAGAGCGCGAAGTTTACTCCGGTTCCGTCCCACGTCGCACCTTGTGGGTACGGCGCGCCCGGCAGGACTTTCGTAATCATTCTGGTGGCAGCGATCCTCTCCCAAGATCCTTTGAGGGTACAAAGCGGAGATGTGCATTCTGCTCTATTTGTTACCCATCAGTCAGAATCACCGGTTATTGGTTAGAATTTGGAGCCTGGATCAAAAATTAAAATACTTCAGAGAATTAAGAATCTTCAATCTAACGTGAAGCCTACCTCGTAGTTTTTGAGTCCTTACAAAGAAGACGTAATGGCTACCATCAAAATCCACGATCGAGCGGACCAGTTCCGAATTGAAATCGCCGGCCGGTTTGCGGGCGACATCGTATTCGAAGTACAGGCAACCTGGGAGGCGGTCATGAACGAGCCGCATGCGCGGAGGGTGATCGTAGACATATCGCGCCTGAGCGGGTACGACAATAATGGTCGTAAAATACTAACGGAGATTTACCGGCACGGAACCCACATAGCAGCCGCAACCGCATCTTCACTGGTCTTCTTAAACGAGATCTCCGCTCCTCTCTCCCGGCGTGGCCCCGCTGTCCTGCACCAGTTAAGTCCAGTTGATGTTGAGCCGAAAACTACGGCCGAAAAGCAGCCCATCCCCCGCGCCAAAGCCGCAGGATCTGGCAAGTAGTAGGGAACCCTGAGTTAGAATCGGAAACCGGGCTTTGCCCTGCCGCATCCCTGTCAGGTAATGAATGACCATGAACGGCTAGTCTCCAGGCGTTCTGCGCTCCTGTCAGGCTTATCCTTAATCGCTACCAGAAGGTTACTGATTGCTCAGCAGCCGCAGCAGCCCGCATTCTCGACCGACGTAAACGTCGTGAATGTGTTTGCGACTGTTCGGGACAAGAACGGAAAAATCGTCCGGGATCTGACTCGTGACGATTTCGCTCTCCAGGAGGACGGCCGCCCGCAAACGATCCGCTACTTCTCCCAGCAGACTGATTTACCGCTTACGCTGGGGTTGCTCGTCGACACCAGCGGAAGCGAGCGTCGCATGCTCGGAACCGAGCGCGACGCCAGCCGAACGTTCTTCGAGCAGGTTCTTCGCCCTGATCGCGACAAAGCGTTTCTGATTCATTTCGATCGCGAAGTGGAGCTTCTTCAGGACCTGACCGCTTCGCGCGAGCGGCTCGAAAAGGCGCTGGATGCCATCGATAAGCCGCAATTGAAGAACGCGAGCGATCCATCCGGCGGATCACAGCCGGGAGGCTCCGGAGATCCTCAGGGCGGGTGGGGTGGACGCGGCGGAGGGCGAAGCGGAATGCGTGGAGGCGGCACGACGCTGTATGATGCGGTCTATCTCGCCTCGCATGATCTGATGTCGCAGCAGAGTGGACGAAAAGCGCTCATCCTGCTGACGGACGGCGAAGATCGCGGCAGCAAACTCTCATTGAACGAGGCCGTCGATTCCGCCCAGCGCGCAGACACGCTGGCCTATGCGGTTCGCATCGCCGACGACGAGCAGATGAATCACAGCGGTTTTGGGTCGCCCGGCATGGGCCGGCACGGCGGTTTTGGAGGAGGAGGTTGGGGTGGCGGCCGCGGAGGCGCCGGCGGCCCGTATGGTCGCGGCCCGATCGAGAACCTGCCGGACGGCAAAAAGGTTCTCCAGCAGATCTCGAAGGAAACCGGCGGCGGCTATTTCGAGGCCGGTAAGAAGAAATCCGTCGATCAAATCTACAAGGAAATCGAGGAAGAGCTGCGCAACCAATACAGCATCGGCTATACGCCGGACCGGCCCGCTACCGATACTGCGTTCCGGAAAATCCAGCTCACGGTGAAGCAGAAAGGGTTGATCGTCCAGGCTCGCGAAGGCTATTATCCCGGCCTCAAGACCAGGTCATCGTAGCCTGGAATCGTGGCAGAGCCGCAGCGCCTGAATCTCGCCTCTCTCGTCGGCGACTTCGAACGTAACGGCAAGCAGACAGCAATTGTAGCCCCGCTCGGCCTGCGGCAGCAGCGGACCAGCTACGGCGAGCTCGCCGCTCTCGCCCGCCGATTCGCAGCGGAGCTCGAATCTCTCGGTATCCGCAAAGGTGATCGCGTTCTGCTGTGGGGCGAGAACAGAGCCGAGTGGATCGCCGCGTTTTTCGGTTGCGTTCTGCGCGGAGTTCTTCCCGTGCCTATTGATGTGGCCGGCTCGCCCGATTTCGCGCGACGCGTGGCGCAGGAAGTGTCGCCGAAGCTCGTCACTGGTGCTCGCGAGAAGCTGGATTCGCTTGGAGGAGCTTGGCCGGTACTGTTCTTCGAAGATTTTGAACAACTGCTCACGACCCGGGCGGCCAACAGTATCGGCGACCTCAAGCAAGACGATTCCTTGCAGATTGTGTTCACATCGGGCACCACCGGAGATCCGAAAGGAATCGTTCATACCCACCGAAACGTACTCGCCAGCCTCGAGCCGATCGAGCGCGAAATGCAAAGATATCTCAAATATGAATGGATTTTTCACCCGATCCGCATTCTGCACACGCTTCCCTTGAGTCACGTGTTTGGTCAATTTATGGGCCTGTGGATTCCTCCGCTGCTTGCGGCGGAGCTGCACTTTCAGTCCCGCCTGGTGCCGTCCGAGCTCGCTGAGCAGATCCATCGCGAGCGCATTTCAGTGCTTGCCGGCGTGCCGCGCGTGCTGGACCTCATGCTCGATTATGTAGCGGCTCACGCTCCGGATCTTGAACAACGACTCGCGGCCGCTCCCAAGCTGAGCGCTTGGAAGCGCTGGTGGCGATATCGTGACATCCATCGAATGTTTGGCTTGAAATTCTGGGCCTTCGTCTGCGGCGGTGCGGCTCTCTCGCCTGGCGGCGAGCAGTTTTGGAATTCGCTCGGTTTCCTAGTAGTGCAAGGTTATGGCATGACGGAAACCACCGCGCTGGTCAGCCTCAATCATCCGTTCCATGCTGCCGAAGGCACGATCGGCAAGGTGCTGCCGGGCCGGGAAGTGAAGCTGACCGAGGAGGGTGAAGTGCTAGTGCGAGGGGAGACAATTGCAAACGCCACCTGGCAGCGCGGCGGTCTCCAGAAGCGGAACGAGGACTGGCTGGCGACGGGTGATCTTGCCGAACTCGACAAAGAAGGAAACCTGCGATTCCGGGGCCGGAAGAAGGACGTGATCGTCACATCCTCGGGTTTAAACATTTATCCCGAGGATCTTGAAAGCTCCTTGCAGCGCCAGCCCGGCGTGAAAGCGGCGGCGGTGATTGAGACCTCCGCCGAACACGGCCCGGAACCGCTGGGAGTCGTCGTGATGAACGCAAACTCCGATCCGGCGAAGGCGGTTAACGATGCTAACCGAGAGCTTGCCGACTTTCAGCAGATTCGCCGCTGGATTGTGTGGCCCGAGGCCGATCTGCCGCGCACCTCAACCGGTAAAGTTCTGAAGCGCGAAGTAGCGAGGAAAATCTCGGCCGGTGAAGTGTCCTCGGATGGGATTGGTGGGACTGTGGCTTCTGGTGAACTGAACCTCGATAGCCTCGGGCGCGTGCAGTTGCAGGCTCAGTTAGAACAGCAGTACGGGGTTTCGCTCGACGACGCTGCTCTGCAGCAGGTCAAAACAGAGGAGGACGTTCAAAAGCTTGTCCGGGATGCGCCGGCGCAGGTTGCGCCTCAGACGTGGCGGCCGGAACATACGTATCCGCGTTGGCCATGGAACCCGATCCAGCAGGCGATTCGCGCCGCATTCCTCGAATGCATTGCCAGGCCGCTGGTCTGGTTTCTCGCGAAACCCAAGGTTACCAGTCAGGTCCGTAAGTGGCCCTACGCTCCACTGCTGATCGTCTGCAACCACATCACGTCCTATGATGCGGCTTTCATTCTCTATGCTCTGCCCGGCCGCGTGCACCGCAGGGTTGCGATCGCCATGTCCGGGGAGATGCTCCTTGATTTCAAACGCGGGCGCAACCAGGGGAATTGGTTCTTGAACCTGGTGGCTCCTGTCGCCTATTTCCTCATGACAGCGCTGTTCAACGTTTTTCCCCTACCGCAGTACAGCGGCTTCCGCCGCAGTTTCCGCCATGCAGGGGAAGCGATCGATCATGGATACAACGTGATCGTATTTCCCGAAGGCCGCCGCTCCGATGACGGCACGCCGCAGCCCTTTAAGTCAGGCGCCGGTTTGTTGTGGAAAGAGCTCGGCGTGCCCGCGTTGCCCGTTCACCTGGGCGGCCTGGGAGAAATCAAAGCCCGCGATGAGCGCTGGTTCCGCTCTGGCAAGATCACCGTTTCGGTAGCCGATATTCTTCCGCTAGATCCCTCTCAATCTCCTGAAGAACTCACCGAACGCCTTCGTCAGGGCGTTTTCGGTGACTGAGGCGTGTTGGTCCGTCGCCTGAGGCGCGACCAATCTCCCGCGCGATTCCTCTCAGGAATGGCGCGCCGAACACGCCGATCCCGAGGAGGCCGCCAAACAATGCCATCGCCTCATAGCTCTCGCGTCCTTGCCGTTCCCAATAGACGTCGCTGAGATTCAGCCATAGTGCAAATTCATCCAATGTCAATGCTGCGGCTACCCCAAACAGGAGGGACGTGAAAGCGCCCGCCCAACGCCTGGAGGCGCCCTGTCCCGTTCCAATCTGCAGTAGCCACATGTAGCCGACGAGCAGCAGTCCCAGGATTCCCCACACCAAATGATGAATATGCCGTCCGTGCATGCTGACGTTATGAAACGGGCCGATGTCATTGTGAATCGCGATCGTGATTCCTCTAACAACAAGTACGGCGGTGAAGAAACCGACGGAGGAGAGGAACAGGCGCTCGCGGCGGCTTTCTCCCAATTGCCGCTGATAGATTTCGCGCAATCGCGTCTTCGAAACGATGACGGCCAGGAGAAGCAGAATCGCCGTAATCAGCAGCGGCCCAAGCCAAAAGCTGCGATGCGTCCACGGCATATTCAGTTCGCCTCGAGGATTGCGCGGACCAGGCCTTCGCCGGTTTGCACGCGCGCTTCCGTCGTGGCGTTGAGCCCGTACCGTCGCACAGCATCCGCCGTCACCGGCCCGATCACGGCAATCTTCACTCTACTAAGCGCCGCCGTTCCCACCAGCCGTTGCAGATTGTTTACGGCGGACGGGCTCGCGAACGTTACCCAGTCGGGAAACGGTTCCCGAAAAACGGCGTGCACGCTTCGCTCAGCGTCCTCCGGCATTGCGTTCCGGTAGGCTTCGACAACTTCCACCTGGGCTCCCAGTTTTCGCAGAGCATCCGGCACAAGGTCGCGCGAAACCGCCGCACCTGGTATCAGCACACGCTTGCCGTTCAACTCTTCGTTTGCGAACGCGTCTCGAAGGGCTTCCCCTACGAATTTCTCCGGCACCAGATTCACCCGGAACCCAACCCGTTCGGCGGCGTCGGAAGTGGCCGTACCGATAGCCGCGATGCGCGCCTTCGTTTCGAACTGTTCGGCCGGCAATTCAGCCGCGAATGCGCGCACGGCATTTGCGCTCGTAAACACAATCCAGTCATAAGTACCGCACTGGGCTGCCGCTTCACGAAGAGGCGCTTCATCCGCGGGCGGCACGATTTCGATCATCGGAAGCAGGAGGACGGTTGCGCCGTGCTCGCGCAAGGGCCGCGCCAGCTCTTCGGCCTGACGAGCGGCGCGGGTTATCACAATCCGCAGACCGTCGAGATTCTTCACTTACCTGCTTTCCGCCAGAATGCTCCGAGCGCCCTGGGCCAGCAGCTCCTCTGCCACCGCCCTCCCCAGATCCTCAGGGTTGCGCAATGGACCCGTGCGCTGCGCGCGCAGGCACCGCGAGCCATCTTGCGCTACCACCGCCGCCATCGCCTGCAGGCGGTCTTCCGCACACTGGGCAAATGCGCCCACCGGCAGTTGACATCCCCCGCCGAGGGCCGCCAGAGCAGCCCGCTCGCACGCAACCGCCACGCTGCTCTCCCAATGATTGAGCCCGCGGCAAATCTCCATGGCCGGGTCGTTGCTGCGCGTCTCGATTCCTAGCGCCCCCTGGCCCGCCGCCGGACACACCTGCTCCGGGGCGAGAAACTCCGCGATCTCACTCTCCATACCAAGCCGCTTCAGCCCGGCCGCCGCCAGCATGATCGCATCGTATTGACCTTCCCGCAGCTTGCGCAGCCGGGTATCAACGTTTCCTCGAATGGGTTCGATGTGCAGGTCCGGGCGAATCGCGCGCAGTTGCGCCGCACGGCGTCCGGAGCTCGTCCCAACGCGCGCGCCTTGTCTTAAGTCATGGAGCTTACTTCCGGCTAACGCGTCTCGCGGATCCTCGCGAGGAGGAATTGCGGCGATAATAAGGCCCACAGGCGTTTGTGTCGGCAGATCCTTGAGGCTGTGTACCGCCACGTCGATTGATCCGGCCAGGAGGGCTTCCTCAATCTCTTTCGTAAACAAGCCTTTGCCACCCGCCTGCAGTAACGAGGCGGTCTGCAGGTGATCACCGGTGGTTTTAATGATCTCGATGCGAGAGGAAACGTCGAGCTCGGCCAGTTTACCCGCGACATAGTTGGCTTGCCACAAGGCCAATTTGGACCCGCGCGAGCCGATAATCAGGGTTCTTGTGGCGGCCGCTGCCATGCCTTTATCGCAATCGGAACATGCGCCGCACCGCGCTCACCAGCTCCGCATCACGGCGCTCTTCGCCCTTGGCTTGGGCTGCCGCCTCACGCCGGATCTCCGAAATCGGTCCGTGTGCAATCTTGTTCACAATCCCGCGCGTCAACGCCTCCAGAGCCTCTTCTTGTTCCGGCGTTAACGGGCCGAGCCGATTTCGGTATCGCCCCAGCACGTCCACCCGGATGGCCTCGAGTTGCTCTTGCAGGTTCACGATCATGGGCGTAAGATCACGCTCGCGCAGCTTCGCTTGAAGCCGCTCGACTTCCTCTGCCACGATGCCCTCGGCCTGCTGCGCGACTTCCCGCCGTGCACGCAGGTTGAGGTCCGTCAAACGCTGCAGATCGTCAATGTCGTACAGAAACGCATGCTCCAGCTCATTTACCGCCGGATCGATATTTCGCGGTACGGCGATGTCGATCAGAAACATCGGCTCGTTCTTGCGAATTTCAATCGCCCGCCGGATCGTCTCTCGTGTTAGTACATAACCAGGCACGGCGGACGACGCGATGATAATGTCTATCTCCGGGACGCGCGCAAGAAACAGGTCATAGGGAACAACCTCGCCCTGAAACAGCTCGGCCAGGTATTCTGCCCGCTCCCGCGTGCGGTTCGTGATTAAAATGTTCTGCGCTCCTGCTCGTAACAGATGCTTTGCAGCCCCCTCCGACATCTTCCCCGCCCCAATGATCAGCACTCGCTTTTTATTTAGGGAGCCAAAGATTTCTCGGGCTAATTCGACCGCCGCATAACTCACCGACACCGCGCTCGCGCCGATCTCCGTCTCTGAGCGAATCCGTTTCGCGACGCTGAACGCGCGAGACAGAACCGTATCCAGAATGCCGCCCAGCGTGCCCTGTTCTCGCGCCTGCCGGTAGGCATCCTTCATTTGGCCCAGAATCTGCGGCTCCCCCACGATCATGGAGTCGAGGCTCGAAGCCACCCGGAACAGATGCCGGATCGCCTCGGTGTCTTCTAGCACGTACACATGAGGCCTCAGCGCATCGACACTCATGCCATGGCACCGTTTGACCATGCACTCGAGCAGTGCTTCCGAATGGAAGGTGTCATCGAGCGCCGCCGTGACCTCCACCCGATTGCAGGTCGAGAGGATCAGCGCTTCCTTCGCTCCGCGGGATCGCATATGCGACAAGGCTGTCGGAATTTCGTCCGCGCGAAACGCCAGCTTCTCCCGCAGCTCCACGGGAGCCGTGCGATGGTTCACCCCTGCCAGCGCCAGCCTCATCTCTGGATCAGACTCCGCAAACCGGCATGAGTGGCCCAAGTGATGATGGAACACGCCAGAACACTCACGGTCAGCCACGCGATCCGGCGACCCCGCCAGCCTGCCGACACCCTGAGGAAAATCATTGCCAGATAGAAGGCCCACGTGAACAGGAAGAAGGCAATCTTCGGGTCACCTATCCAGTTAGTTCCGCTTTCAATAAACGCCCATACTACACCTGTGATCGTTCCAATGGTGATGAATACAAACCCGGCGTTCATTGATTGTGTGATGATGCGGTCCAGTGTTGCTAAGGGCGGCAAGCTGTTCACCGAGGGCATGACTTGCTTCCGTTTTAGCTGCCGCTCCTGCAGCAGATAGTAAATGGAAGCGACCGCCGCGAAGACCAGCGCGGCATATCCAATAAGGACAGTTGATATGTGGATAACCAGCCAGGCGTTCCGGATGTACACGTTTGTCCACGATTCGACGGGGAACTCGGTGGCTCCTATAAGGGTCATAAAAAAAATCAGTGGAAAAATGCAGACGCCGAAGATCGAAATGCGATAAACGGTGTACCCTAACAGGAAAAGTACAGCTATAACGAAGGCGCAGATCGAACTAGTTTCGTAGAAGTTGTTGAGTGGCAGGTGTCCGGACTCGGCCCACAGCTCAATAATCGAGACTAGGTGAAACACGGTGCCGGCACTGAAGGCTATTAGTGCTGGTAGGAAGAGCCGGGTGCTCTTCCGAAATAGGTAGATCAGCGCGTACAGCAACCCGCACGAGTAAAGGGCGGCGGCCGTCCGCAGCCATACAACACTCATGGCGGGGGCTCTTCATTAAGTATAGGGGGATCTGGGTCTCGCTCCCCTTCAGGGCTTGGGCGCTTTCGATCAAAGGTGTAACGGCTGGTGGCTACAAACCACCACGTAGTGCGGGAAAGCAGTAGAGGAGTTTAAGTAATTTTCATGCAGGGGTTAGGCGGCAAGAAAGCCATCGTGACTGGTGCATCGAGAGGCATCGGCTTCGCGATTGCGAGCGCGCTGCTCTCCGCTGGAGCCGATGTTCTGATCTGCGCTCGCGGCCAGAAGCAAATGGACGCCGCTTTGGAACGCCTTGCTGCCTCAGCATCCGGCCGAAAAGCGATCGGCCGCGTGGCCGACGTGAGCAAAAGCAGTGACGTGGCCGCTTTGTTCGAGTTTGCCGATCAGGAACTCGGCGGCCTCGACATACTCATCAATAACGCCGGGTTCGGCACTTTTCGCGCGACCGCAGAACTCACGGTTGAGGAATGGGACCGTCTAATAGGCACAAACCTCTCCGGCGCCTTTTACTGCAGCCGTGAAGCCCTCGAGCGATTTCAAGATTCCAAAGGCGGTTCCATTATCAATATAAGTAGTCTGGCCGGCAAGAATCCGTTTGCTGGAGGCGCCGCATACAATGCGTCGAAATTTGGCCTCAATGGATTCTCAGAAGCCATGATGCTCGACCACCGTCATGACAACGTTCGTGTCAGTTACATCATGCCGGGTAGCGTGAGTACGGAGTTTGGCGGTGACGCTGCTCCCAGAGCCGATTGGATGATCGCACCCGAAGATATCGCGGAGATCGTGCTTAGTATTCTGCGCATGCCCGCTCGAACACTAATTAGCCGAGTTGAGGTGAGACCTTCTCGCCCTAGGAAGGACTAGATCAGAAATCCCCGAGGACCAAATTAGCTGAACGACTATTCATGAAAAAGATAGCTCAGACGATGAAAGCAGTAGGAAGCAGCGATGTGGTGTTTGGCCCAATGTTTGCTCCCCTGTTTAGCGGAAGCAACAGGAATTGGGCCGAGCCTGGGCAGCTACTGCCAGGATTCAGTCAGTCGGTCGTGAATAGAAAGAAGGATCGGAACATATGAGCCGGCTCCGTAAAGTGCTCGACCCAACCCGGACGGGCAAAGACGCCGAAAGCCTCGAGAAGACACTCCTGAAGCTGATCGTCGGTCAGGATGAAGCTATCGAGCAGATAGTGAATATCTATCAGATGCACGTCACAGGTCTTTCGGCGCCAGGCCGTCCTGTCGGCAACTTCCTTTTCCTCGGGCCAACGGGGTCTGGCAAGACGCGTACAGTGGAGGCCACGGCCGAGGCGCTGCTGGGCAATCCGCGCGCGGTGATCAAAATCGACTGCGCTGAATTTCAGCACAGCCATGAGATCGCCAAACTAATCGGTTCGCCTCCGGGTTATCTGGGCCACCGGGAAACACACCCGCTGCTCAGCCAGGAAGTCATCAATCAGTACCACACCGAAACGGTGAAGCTCAGCTTCATCTTGTTTGATGAGATCGAAAAAGCCAGCGATGCTCTGTGGAACCTGCTGCTCGGCATCCTCGATAAAGCGACGCTGACCCTTGGGGATAACCGCAAAGTCGACTTTTCCAAGGCGATGATCTTCATGACGAGTAATCTGGGTGCCTCCGAGATGAGCGCACTCGTCAACCCGCGCCTCGGCTTCCAAAGCCTTGCGGGAGTGCAAACGAACATTCCTACCGACAAGCTCAATGACAAGTTGTCGAAGAGCGGCGTGGAAGCGGCCCGCCGCAAGTTCACACCCGAGTTCATGAATCGGATTGACAAGGTGGTGGTCTTCAAGCCACTGGGCGAACGGGAGCTGCGCCGCATCCTCGATCTCGAGCTCGGCCAAGTACAGCAACGCATCCTCACTTCCCCAGCGGATAAGTCCTTCGTGTTTACGGTCTCGGATCCGGGGAAAGACTTCCTGTTGGCCGAAGGAACGGACCTAAAGTACGGCGCTCGCCATCTGAAGCGCGCCATCGAACGATTGCTCGTTCATCCGCTTTCGAACCTGATGGCTACCAATCAGGTGAACGCAGGCGACTGGATACAGGCCGATATCGATACCGAGCGCGGCTGTCTACTGTTCACCAAGGAAGCCGAGGGTCTGGAGTTTCAGGCCATTGCCAAAATGATGTGCGGTCAGATTCGCCTGGAGGACGCAGTGGTCGCTGCCGCTGTTGCCCAACCGGAGCATTCCCGAAACATCGCCAAACCGGCAAAGAAGTAGCACCCTTTTCTCCGCATTACCGAGCGATCCACGAGGTTTGCAGCCGGTCTGCGATCCTCTATCGCTGGCTCAAGCCGCCATCAACCGCCAGTACCTGGCCGGTTATGAACTCCGGTGCTGTCAAGAAGAAGTGAACCGCCTCGGCCACTTCCCCGGGCGTTCCCGCCCGGCGCATAGGAGTCGCCTGCACCATCTGTTTGGATCTCTCGTCGGCTTCGTCGAATAGAATCACGCCCGGCGCAACCGAATTCACCGCGATTTCGGGCGCCAGAGCCTTCGCCAGCGCCTTCGTCAACATGATCACGCCCGCCTTCGAGGCGCAGTAGTGAACATGCTCTGCCCAAGGCCGGATTCCTCCAAGTGAACTAATGTTCACAATTCGCCCACCGCCTGCTTCCTTCATCTGCCGCGCTGCCTCCTGACAGCAGAAAAAGGTTGCCTTCAGGTTGACCTCATGGATGAAATCCCAATCCCGCTCTGTGATCGCTAGTGGATCGAAGCGGGTGAAGCGAGCCGCGTTGTTTACGAGGCCGTTCAACAATCCGAAGTGTTCCCGGATTTGCCCGAACATCCGCCGCAGCTCATCCAGGTTCGCGAGGTCGGCTTGAAAGATGGGAGCGCCGCTGCATTCCCGCGAGAGATCTTCGGCTTCCCGGCGGGAAGTGTTGTAATGAATCGCGACCTTGAAGTCGCGGCGGAACAACTCGAGGGTGATCGCGCGTCCAATACGCTTGGCGGCTCCGGTGATCAGAACCCGCCCGCCACCCGCCATCAGTTCTTCGAAAACGCCTGGATCGCACTTGCCGTGTAGGCGATGTCCTGTGGACGGTGCGCGGTCGAGACAAAAAATGCCTCAAACTGTGACGGAGGAAAGTACACGCCGCGTTCGAGCAAATGGTGGAAGAATCTGCTGAACATGGCCGTATCGGAGCGCTTCGCCTCTTCGTAGTTGCGTACCGGGCCGGGCTGAAAGAAGAAGGTCGCCATCGAGCCCACCCGGTTCATCGTCACGCCGTCCGGAGCATGGGCGGTCACCTCGGCGGTCGCCTTCTCGAGCGTGTCGTATACCTCGGGATGTGATTCTAAGTAGCGCAGCATCGCGATCCCCGCGCTCACCGCAGCCGGATTTCCGGAAAGCGTACCAGCTTGATATACCGGACCTGCCGGCGCGATCTTCTGCATGATATCCGCTCGTCCGCCGTAAGCCGCGAGCGGCAAGCCGCCGCCAATGATTTTGCCCAGCGTGGTCAGGTCCGGTTTGATACCGAAGCGCTCCTGTGCCCCTCCCCGGCTCAGGCGGAAGCCGGTTATAACTTCATCGAAAATCAGCAGCGCACCGTATTGTTGGGTCACTCGCCGCAAACCCTCGAGAAATCCCGGTTCTGGAGGAATGCATCCCATGTTGCCCGCGACCGGCTCCACAATGAGGCAGGCCACTCGGTCGCCCTGTTCACGGAACACTCGCTCCACGCTCTCCAGATCATTGAACGGAAGGGCGATCGTGGTCTGGGAAAAGCTGCACGGTACGCCCGCGGTATCCGGCAGGCTCAGCGTCGCAAGGCCGGAACCCGCTTTAACCAGCAGCGAATCGACATGGCCGTGATAGCAGCCCTCGAACTTCACCGTCAGTTCGCGGCCAGTAAAGCCGCGCGCCAGCCGGATGGCGCTCATGCACGCTTCCGTGCCGGAGTTCACCAACCGCACCATCTCTGCCGAAGGCACGGCGTCAATAATCAATTCCGCCAGTTCCACTTCGCGTGCAGTCGGCGCCCCAAAGCTTGTTCCCAATTCGAGCGCCGCAGCGATGGCATCGATCACTACTTTCGGGCGATGCCCCAGAATTAGCGGTCCCCACGAGCACACGTAATCGATGTATTCGTTGCCGTCTACATCGAGGATGCGCGCCCCATCGCCACTGGCAATGAATCTCGGGGTGCCTCCGACCCCTCGGAACGCCCGCACGGGCGAGTTTACTCCGCCCGGAATCACATCCTTGGCCCGGGCAAACAGCGCTTCCGACTGCGCAGTATTCATGAACGCGTTTCGCTGAGGATCAGCTTGCGAAACAGGAAGCTCATCAGGATCTCGTGCAGGGTGGTGTTCACATTCCTCAGCAGCCGGTTTTTCAGCTCCAGATAGGGCTGCGTACCCGCGAACAGGTCCTGCATGATCTCGCAAAACTTGGGGCTGCGCTTCATGAAGTCGATCATGCGGCTCGGTACTGCTCCAAAAAACATCGCCCCACAGAAAAGCCGTTTCGCCAAACCCGCGCCGTATGTCAGGTCCATACCGAAGTCGCGAGTGATCATCTGGCGGTAAGTTTCGGCCTTCTCAGCCGATTCATCGCTCAAGACAACCTGGCTGGCGAGGTCACCCGATCGAACCGCATAATAGAGCCCTTCGCCCGTGATCGGATCTACCATCCCGGCTGCGTCGCCCACCGCGACCCAGCCTTCGCCGGCAAGCCGGTTGTTGCGCCAGCCGCGCGATTCAAGCGCCGGCAACATGTGACCGTAAAACTTGGCTTCCTTGCGGCACAAGCCCTTCTCGTCCATGTACCGTTCCAGACGCGTCCGCAAGCACTGTGCCGATTCGCTTTTCCCGCAGATTCCTACGGAAAGGTGCCCCGCCCGCGGGAACACCCAGATATAGCCCTCCAGGTTGGGGAGGAACTGGATATCGATGTGCGCCTGGTCGGAAGGCACCCAGTATCCGAGCGCATACATAGTGTCCTGCGCTGTGTATTGCGTTCCGACCTCACGCAGCGGATTGCGCGCCCCGGTCGCGATTACGCAATAGTCGGCGTCCATCCGGCCAGTCCGCGTGCGGATGCGCCATCCGTTCCCGTTTCGTTCCAAACCCAGAACACGGTCTTTCTCAATCTCCGCGCCCGCGGCTTCTGCCCGGCGTAGCAGCATGCCATTCAAGTCGAGTCGCGAGTAGATTACCAGCGGCCGATTCAACGCCATCTTGAACTCACCTGATTTCGGAGCAGCCAGTAGCGTGTCGGTCACCAGCTTTTTCGGTGTGTCGTTCTCAATCAGATATGGGTATTGCGAATAGGCCTTGTAGGTGATCCCGCCGCCACAGGGCTTCTCCCAGGCGAGCTTTTCATCCAGAATGATGGTCTTCAGACCGGCTCGTGCCAGCCGTTCCGCGGCGGAAGCGCCCGCCGGTCCTCCTCCTAACACTGCGATCGTCTTCATTGCGTAGGTCCAGTTCCAGGCGACGATCCTGCTTCCGTGCCGCGCGGTGTCTCTGAGTTGGGTGAACCATCCAGCCGCGGATGCCCAGGCGGAAGTTGAACTCCACCGGCTGCGCCGTGCCCCGTCATACCGTGTCCTTGCGAGTCCGCCACGTTTACCACAACCCATTTCCCATCGTGGGCTTCCAGGGTGTACTTCATGACCATATCGCTGTTGACCCGCGGATCGTTTTTCGGATGAAAGGCGACCGTGGCGTAGGCCCGGTCTCTCTCAAATGTCACTGCCGTGGTCATGACATCCAGCGAATTCATATCCAGACCGGAACTCGTCTGCAGACGATGGATAATCGCCTCTTGTACCTTTTCTTTGGTCTTGATGCCGCTACTGCAGCCCGCGAGTACTACGATGGCAAACAGGAGAGGGGTAAAACGCGACACCCTCTGATTATAACTGGAGAGACTGCAATAGTTTACAGTATGCGTGGTCTTGCGAACACAGAGCGGGTGGAACGGCGCGTCACCTCGTTCTTGCAGAGCGATCATCGGTACAGATATCTCGATGCCTTTATCACCCTGTTCGTCACGGTTCTTCTTGTATCAAACATCGTGGCCGCGAAGTTCTTCGCCCTCGGTCCCCTGCGCGTCAGCGCCGCCCAGCTTCTGTTTCCGATTACCTACATCTTCGGCGACATCTTTACGGAGGTGTACGGCTATTCCGCCTCGCGGCGCGCGATTTGGTACGGATTTTTTGCGTCCTTCATACTCGTCGCCCTCACATACATCGCCGTCATCATTCCGCCGGCTCCCGAATACCCGGATCAGGCCGCGTTCGCCACGATCTTCAAACCGGTCGGCCGGATCGTGCTCGCCAGCCTCCTCGCCTATTGGTGTGGCGAATTCGCGAACTCGTTCACGCTCGCCAAGCTCAAGCTGATAACCAGGGGCCGATATCTCTGGACCCGCACCATCGGATCGACCGTGGTCGGCCAGGCTGTGGACACCACAGTGGTGATGTTCGTGGCCTTCTACGGCACGCACCCGACGAGCGTAATTTTACGCCTCATTATGGCCGGTTACCTGATCAAGGTTGTGTATGAAACGCTCATGACACCCGTGACCTACTGGATTGTCAATTTCCTGAAGAGAACGGAGCACGTCGATTATTTCGATTACGACACCAACTTCAATCCGTTCGCCGCTGGCGAGAAGGCGTAAACGGCGCGAATGATCAGCTCAAATCAGCCGGCGGGGATGCCAGCTTCACAGGCAAGTTGAACGTCTTTCGGTTGCGAAAAATAGTGAGCGTGATCGTGTCGCCGACGCGCTTCTCAGAAATAGCGCGAATTAACGCATCCTCCCGCTGTACAGGTTGGCCATCGATCGCCATGATCAGGTCGCCACCGATCCCGAGTTCCACGTTTCCAATATCTACAATTTGTCGCGCACCGCGAATTCCCGCGTTGTACTCCGATGATCCGCGCGTGACCGTCTGAACCAGCAGCCCACCCTGGACGGGTAGGCCGAGCGCTTGTGCTAGATCGCCGGCCACATACTCGGTCACAATCCCGGGCTTGGGGCGCTCCGAACTTCGCCCCGCCTCAAAGTCGGTAAGCAGCGCCTTCGCGCGATTGATCGGCAGCGCGAAGCCGATCCCGATATTCGTCTGTCCCAAAATCGCCGTATTGATTCCAATCACGTTGCCGTTCGAATCGAGTAACGGCCCACCGCTGTTCCCGCCATTGATCGCCGCGTCGGTCTGAATCATGCCCTGTAAATGCTCGTCGTTCTCACTGTCGATTCGGCGTCCGATCGAGCTGACCACCCCAACCGTTAGCGTCCCTTCCAATCCAAAAGGGTTGCCGATCGCCAGCACTTTCTGCCCAACCTGGAGCCGGTCCGAATCACCGAGTCGCAGAAAGTCGACCTTACGCCGGGGGTTGATTTTGATCAGTGACAGATCATCCGTCCGGTCCGTGTCCAGCGCTGTCCCGTAGTACTGGGATTGATCGGACAACGTGACTTGGATTCGGCTGCTCCCGGAGACCACATGGAAGTTCGTCAGAATGAACCCGTTGTTATTAATGAGAAATCCTGAACCGAGACTGCGTTCCGCATACGGCCTGAAAAAGAAGTCCCGGCGAACCGCCGTGCTTGTGATATAGACCGTTGCCGCACGCGCTGCCTTGTAGATATCAATATTGTTCTGTTCGTCTGGGGTCAGTCCCGCGCCGTGCGCCTCAAGCGGCTCGGACCATTTGGAAGCCGAACGAAACAACGGCGCGGCCACGTTCCTCAGTGTCCAGCTCCCTTTGGATGTCAGCCACAGGAATCCAAACGTGATGGCTAACGCCAACAGAAACGTTCTTTTCATTCCTTAATCTCGGCCAATCTCTTTAACTCGTGATAGACGTTGCGCACCTGCTCAAGGGTAGCGGTTTCGTCGCAACCGGTATCGATGGCAAAATCGGCATACTTCTGTTTTTCAGCCGCTGGCATTTGTCTCCGAATTCGGGCCAATGCCTCTTCGCGCGTGATACCGTCGCGCTTCATGCCCCGGGCAATCTGACGTTCCTCGCTACAGGTTGTCAGAATGAGCCTGTCGAGCGCGGCATAACGTCCTGTTTCTATCAGAATAGCTGCCTCAATTACGACGATTCCGTTCGGATCCAGCTCCCACGCCTGCTGAGCCATCTCGTCTTCGAGGCGCATCACGGCCGGGTGGACGAACCTGCTGAGTTCCTCTAGACGTTCGGCTGACTCGAACACAATTCCGGCCAGTTTCTTACGGTCAATGCGTCCATCCGCATTCAAGATTTCAGGCCCGAACTCTTTCACCGTGGGCGTGTATGCTTCGCCCCCGGGTTCCAGGACCGTGTGTCCCAGCCGGTCCGCGTATATAAGATGACAGCCCAGCTTCTCCAGTTCGGCCGCGACAAAGGACTTTCCCGTGGCGTATCCGCCGGTCAGACCAACTTTGATCATGCGGCGCTTTTTCCGAGTAAGCGCATCTCGGCCAGTTGAACGGTGTTGGCCATAAGCATCGCGATCGTCAGTGGCCCAACCCCTCCCGGCACGGGAGTGTATACCGACGCGATCTCCTGCATCGCCATCGGTTCGACATCGCCCACCAGCGTCGATCCATTCTTTGCATAAGCTGCGAGGCGTCCAGCGTCATGCGCAAACAAGCGGACCACTTCGGCCTCGTTCGTCAGCCGGTTCATGCCAACATCCACCACCACTGCCCCGGGCTTGATGTAGTCCGCCGTGATCGCCGCAGGCCGGCCCATCGCCGCGATCAAGATATCCGCACGCCTGCATTCTTCGGCCAAATTGCGCGTTTTCGAGTGGCAAATTGTCACGGTCGCATTTTCATGCAGCAGCAGCAGCGCCATCGGCTTGCCAACGATGTCGCTTCGGCCTACCACCACAGCGCGTCGGCCAGCAATCGGAATCTGATAGCGCTTCAACAGTTCCATGATGCCTGCGGGCGTGCAAGCCCGCGGAGCCGGTTCATTTCGTACCAGGCGTCCCAGGCTGTACGCTCCGAAGCCGTCCACGTCTCGCGTCGGATCAACGTGCAGATTGAGGGTGTTCACGTCAATTTGCTTCGGGAGTGGCATCTGAATGAGGATGCCGTCCACCTCCGGGTCGCAGTTGAGTCGCGAAATCTGCTCAACGAGCTCCTCGGTCGCTATGTCCTGGGGAGGTCTGAGCTCGATGCTGCGAATGCCCAGTTCTTCGCAGGCCTTGATCTTATTTCGAACATATATCTGTGAAGCTGGATTGTCCCCAACCAGGACAACCGCGAGCGCCGGAGCTCGCTTATTCGATCGAAGAGCCTCGATCCGCGGTCGCAATTCGTCTTGAATCTCCCGGCTGACCTTCTTTCCGTCCAGAACGGTCCCGCTCATGCAAAGGTGAGGATAACAGAGCGGGACGTACTTCCTCGGCTGCGTTCTGATTTGATTGAATTACAGACGAGAAATGAAGAATATCCTTTACGAGCCCGTCGAGCAGTACCTATACTCACTTCTCCCTCAAAGCGATGCAGTTCTCGCGCGCATGGAAGAGGAAGCCGGACGCGAACGCATTCCGATCGTCGGTCCTGCTGTGGGCAGGCTGCTGTATCAGCTCGCTCAGATCAGCGGAGCGAAAACGGTATTGGAAGCCGGTTCGGCGATTGGCTACTCCACGATATGGTGGGCGCACGCTCTGGGACGAGACGGGCGCGTGATCTATACGGACAGCGATCCCAAGAACGCCGACCGGGCCCGCCGGAATTTCAAAGAAGCGGGCGTCGATTCGCGCATTCAGATTGAGATCGGCGATGCCCTCGATATCCTTTCGCGGCAGCCCACTGAGGCCTTCGACATCATCTTCAATGATGTTGACAAGGAACAGTACCCGCGGGTGCTTCCACTCGCGATCCCTCACCTCAAGCGCGGAGGCCTGTTTATCACAGATAACGTGCTCTGGAGCGGGCGCGTGGCCCAACCTGAAAGCGAACGCGACAATGCCACGCGCGCGATCGTCGAGTTCAATAACGCGCTCTACTCATCCTCCGAGTTCTTTACGACCATCGTTCCGCTCCGGGACGGTGTTGCCGTCGCGCGCAAACGTTGAGAGAGCGACCCCAGGCAAAACTAGCGGAGCATCGGAAATAGCTGGCGGGTTCGCGATTCACTCGGTTGCGCCCCATACTCGCATATCTCGAACGCCTCGTAGTATTTTGACGCATTTCCCTTTGCCGGACCGTACCACTTGACCAGAGAGGCGCGCACGGATGGGCTGATCTCATGAGTCCTGGTGCGCTTAAGCCATGCTTCGCGCTCTGCCGGGTCTTTCGGAACCTCATCCAATTTTCCATCCACCCACGGCAGCCATTCGTAAAATTGTGAGACGTGCGCATCGAGTGCGTGGATCTTCTGATCAATCACATCGTCGATGGCGACGGCGATGTCTGGCCGAAACGGATTGGGTCGCTGGAAGCCGTCCTCATAATAGAGAAACACCGGATTCTTTCGCAACGCCGGCGCCTCCGGTACGATGCTTGGCACGACTACCATATACGCTGCGTCCTGAACCAGAACACCGGTGTAGCGGTGATCGGGATGATAGTCATTCGGACGCGGTGCCAGGACGACGTCAGCTTTCCAATCGCGGATTTCGCGGATGATCTGCCCGCGTACCTCGAGTGTGGGAAGCAGCTCTCCATCGTGGTTGTTCAGAACGTCATACTGAATCCCCAGGCGTCGCGCTGATTCTTTCGCTTCCGCGAGCCGGCGTTGGGCAAGTTCGACACCGTGCATTGTCTGATGTCCGGCGTCGCCATTCGTGACGGAGACAAACTTGACAGCGTTACCCATCTTGGCAAGGATCGCAGCAGTGCCTGCCGACCGGATATCGCAGTCATCCGGATGCGCGCCAAACGCTATGACGCGGATTCGGTCACCTTGTGCGACCAGGGAGGTCGTAACTGCCATGAGTAGAAATAGGCTCTTCATCTCTCGACCTTTCTTGCGCCTGGCCTGACCTTCGCGGCAACTCGCATTACTAGGGATTCCAGGCCTGTCGCTGCTAAAAATATCAAGTCGCTGGCAGGACGGACGCATCCCGGTGGCAGTAGGCTGTCAGGTGAGAGAAATATGTCCAGCTCCATCAGCCAGAATCACCCCTTGAGAGCGCTTTTCACGGAACTGGTGCAGGCTCGCCTCCTGGGAACCGCTCAGTTGAATGACATTGCCGCCGCGAGATACGTCGCTCGCGTGCTTGTCGATTTTTGTCACGTCGATAATCTCTACAAAATTCGCAACAGCAGAGGCAGAGCCTTAGAAGATGTCGGCGAGATGCTGATCGCGTCTGATCCTGTACTCGAGGGTCGTTCATTTATCTACGAACGCGAAGTGCGGAAACATATTGGCGATTACACCTTATTTCTTACTGGGATCTTTCCAGAATACGTGGCCCGAATCCATCGTCAGAAGAGGCGGCTCGATTCCTTTGTCGATTATCTTAAAGCCGGGAAGGAATCTTATTCGGTCGTCGCGGCCTTCGATCAGTTTGAATTCAAGGACGAGGCGCCCCTGTTCCGTCGCTTAGCCGAACGCTTCGAACTATGCGTGTTCGGCCTCAATCTGGTAAAGCAAGACTTAGATCGACTGCAGAACGCTTCTTATAAACAACTCGGCAGCATGCTTGGTTAACTCGCGTTGCGAGCTGGATCCCGACTAAGAGTGAGGCTGCGCACCCTATCTTGACATAGAGTGCTCACGTGGAAGTGCATGCGGATCCCATTACTCTCTACAAACGAACTCTAGAACGAATGCATGCGATCTTCATCGCGCCGAACTAGAACCAAGAGCGCCGGCGACGTTTGGCAGAAGAGCATGCGGGCGAAGATTACCCCAGAGAACGCGGGCTGCTACGCGGGGGTGCAAGATGTGCGAGGGAGGCTTCAGCAGGTTTCCAACCTGATGGAATGCGAATGCCACGGCTGGATCACGATGAGCTGCGTTGTGCAGCTTTGCAATATACGCGTTGATCACCTTGGTGGCGCGGGAGCGCGGGCCCGTCGCCTCAGGCATGCGGAGATCATTGCCTACCGCAATGCTCCACGGCGTGTCGATGATTCCGGATGCGCGCGCAAAAAACCGTCGCGCCAGATCTGTCGTCCCTTCTGACAGGCATCCTTTCAGCGCCGCCGCCTCGAGCGCTGCGACGGTCATTCCCTGTCCATAGATAGGGTTGAAGCTCGACAATGCATCGCCGGTCACCAGGTATCCTTTCGGGAAGCGTCGCAAACGCTCATAATGCCGCCGCACACTCACTGGGAAACGTGTACTCGCCGCGTCACCTTGGGGTTTCGCGCGCCGGACGACCTCATGGATGTACGGCGCAGGAAGCGTACGCGCGAATTCGACGAAGCCGTCCAAGTCCGCAGGAGCACCCGGTCCGAAATGTGAGATTAGGGTTGCCGTCCAGCGCTCGCCTTCCTGCGCCAGCATCACACCTCCACGCTTTCCTGAGGGCGTTGGAGGAATGATGACCGCCATGTCTCCATCGAGATCATCTTGTCGCCGCTCGAAGAATCGCGTCGTATAGCGCAACCCCACTTCTACTCGCTCTTCCTCAGGTTTGGGATAGCCCAGCGCTTCCAGCCATTGCGGTGAGCGGGATCCGCGTCCTGTGGTATCCACCACAAGGGAACTCTCAACGACTTCCTCTCCAACCATAACGCCTGTGATGCGGTCCTTTGCTGCAGATACGGCTAAACCGTTAACAGCCATGTTTTCTCGGAACTCCACGTTGCCAAGACGGCGCACGCGCTCTCGGATCATAGACTCGAGGAACGGCCGGCTCATAAGCAAGCCGTGTAACCCGCTCGCAAAACGAGCATGGCAAGCCCCTTCCATAAACCAGCGGCTCTCTTGGAGAATGTCGCCCGAAATTGCTCCGTTGCTGACGCACTGTGCGGAAATACCCGGAAAAAGTTGTTCGAGCGCCTCGCGACCACCCGCCAGCAACCCATGCGTGTGTAAGCCTTGCGGGACACCGCGCCGGTTTTCAATCGAGTGTGGCAGTTCATCCCTTTCAAGGACAACCACGTTGTCATAGCGGTCCGCAAGTACGCGCGCGGTCAACAATCCTGCCATGCTTGCGCCGATTACTATCGCTCGCTCTTCGTTCGGAATCTTGTAAGTCACGGGTCCCCCAAAATTTAGTACGGAGTTGGCACACGTTTTGGTTTAGAGCAGAGCGGCAAACCCCGATGCGAGGATTCAGATTGCTGTTGGTCCTGCCGTGGACGAAACTCCCCGCCCTTGTCTTTGCACATCTTCGACCAACACGCTCGGTATGCGGTCGTCGGACAACACATGTATTGGCAAGGTGTGCTCAGATGGTATCGAGCTCGGATACCTGCTCACATCCGGTTGCAACCCCGGTAGTTAGCCCGCGAGCGTTTAAAATTTTTCCCGTCGCGGTCCACGCGCCACTTCGCAGCATGAAGTTCCGCTGAGGAGGACGATTAACCATTTAGATAATGTCTATGGCCGTACTCACGTGGCCTGCATCTCCTATCACCCGGGGCGAGCGAGTTTACGTTTTGAGGAACGCAGTAGAACGGAGATGAGAAAATCTCTTATCCACACAAGGACAGGAGATCAAAACATGATGAAACAGTGTTTGAGGACGGTTAAGCGGCGCCTGTGGTTAGCCGGGCTGCTGACACTCTGTACGGCGGGCAGCGCGTTTGCCCAACATCGGGCCATCCGCTTTACCAAAGGAATGCCTTTTAGTGAGGGCTATGTTGCCGGCAACACCCTTTATGTTGCAGGGCAGCAAGGGCCTGATTCGCAGGGCAAGGTCACGGGCACGGATATTACTTTACAAACTACAAACGCCATTACCGCAGTGGAGAGAGTCGTGCAAGAAGCGGGCTTTCAGATGACAGATATTGTTTCCGTGACGGTGTATATTACCGATTTGAACGATGTTCCAAAGATGAATGAGGTCTACAAGAAACTCATGCCCGATCCCAAACCAGCGCGAGCTACTGTGCAGGTGGCGGGCTTGATCGGCGGCGCGAAGATTGAAATTTCGGCAATTGCCGTGAAGCACTAAGTGCTCTCGGCTGTCTCTGTTGAGACCTGAACACCGTCAAGCCTTTTGACGCGATTGACTCGAACTAGTATGCTTACCATCTGGGAGGACACCAAATGTCCAGATACTTTGCTGAATTCGTTGGAACCTTCGTACTGGTCTTCGGCGGCTGTGGGGCCGCGGTATTGGCTGGCGACAAAATCGGATTTGCCGGCGTGGCGCTCGCGTTCGGCCTATCGCTATTAGCAATGGTATACACGATCGGCCATGTCTCCGGGTGCCACATCAATCCGGCAGTCACGCTGGGCCTGCTGATCGCCAAGAAGTTCGAGCCGCGATACGCAATAGGGTATTGGGTGGCACAGATTGTCGGTGGAATTGTCGCGGCGGCCTGCTTGCTGATCATCGCGAAGGGCGCACCTAACGGGTATGATCCTGGAACGCTGGGGTTCGCCGCGAACGGGTTTGGCGCGCATTCTCCCGGACACTACGGACTGGGCGCCGCCCTGCTTACCGAAGTGATTCTTACTTTTTTCCTGGTCCTGACGGTAATTGGCGCCACCGATCTGAAGGCGCCGGTCGGCTTTGCGGGAATTCCGATTGGACTTGTTTTGGTTCTGATCCATTTAGTCGGCATCCCGGTGACGAATACGTCGGTGAATCCGGCACGCAGTATTGGACCGGCCCTTTTCGTAGGCGGCTGGGCGCTGCAGCAGCTTTGGCTTTTCCTGCTGGCGCCACTCGCGGGAGCCGCACTCGCAGCAGTGGTGTACCGCGGTTTTGCCGTCCCAATCCTCGCGCCCAGAGAAGCAGAGCGCGCCTTGCCAACAGAGCAAGAAGAGCGTTTAAAAAGCCGGGCAGCCGGTTCGTAGGGCGATTCCCGCCTGAGTTACCGCTTTCGAAAAAGTGGGTAGGAGCGCGGCGTAGCTGCAACTTATACTCACCAGAAAACGTATTCCGTCTCGGCGGTCGAAAATCGCCGGCACGGGAGGCAGCGGAATGAGGGGTTTCACGTGGGCTGAACAGGGTATTCAGGACATTAGTTTTGGAGTGCGCAACCTCAGGAAAGCGTCAGGGTTCGCAAGCTCCGCAATCCTTTCGCTTGCGTTGGGAATCGGCGCGACAACTGCAATTTTCAGCGTGATTTATGGCGTGATACTCGACCCGTTTCCGTACTCCCATCCCGAAACACTCGTCAGCTTTTACGCCAACATTCCGAGCCGCAACTTCTACTTCTGGCCCGAGACCCCCGATCATTACATCGAGCTGAAACAAAACACGCACGTGTTTTCAGACCTGATCTCGTCGACTATTAGCGACGTTTTGTGGACGGGAGCGGGCGAGCCGCTGCGGCTGCGCGGCAACTACGTAACCGTGAACACGTTTCAGGTGATGGGAGTTAAGCCCCAGATCGGTCGCTACATTACTCCAGCCGACGGCGAGCCCCAGGCCCCGGCGGTAGCAGTGCTCGGCTATAAGTTCTGGATGCGGCAGTTCGGAGGAGATCCCAACGTTATCGGGCGGGAAATGCGGCTGAATGATAAGGTGCGCACCGTGGTCGGGGTGATGCCGCGGCGATTCATGTGGCGCGGCGCGGATGTCTATCTACCAATCGTATTCCAGCGCGGCCGGTTCGTGGAGGATGTGAGGGAGGTCTCCATCATGGGCCGTCTGAAACCGGGAGCGACGAAAGCCGAAGCGGAGACCGAGCTTCATCCAATCTTCGAGGAGATGATCACGCGATCGAGCGGCGAACATCTCACGAAATTCCGAATCGTAATTAACAATTTTTACGAGACCTTTCCAAGCGACATCCGGCAGTCTCTCTGGATTCTCTTCGGAGCCGTAGGCGTGCTGCTGCTGATTGCGTGCGTGAATGTTTCGAGCCTTCTGCTGGCGCGTTCTGCCGCGAGAGGCCGGGAACTGGCGATTCGGGCATCTCTGGGCGCAGGTCGATTGCGGCTGGTCCGGCAGCTCCTGACGGAAAGCACCATTATCGGAATCGCTGCAGGCATATTAGGCGTTCTTTTTGCCTACCTAGGCCTTCAGGCGATCATCAGCATCGTGCCGCCGAATACTATTCCGGACGAATCCGTAATCACCCTGGATTTGCCAGTGCTGATGTTTACTCTGGCAGTTTCGCTGATCGCCGCGCTCCTGTTCGGATTAGCTCCGGCGTTTCATGCCGGCCGGACGGATGTGGCCGGGGCGCTGAAGAGCGGCGGCCGCGGCGTGAGCGGAGCTTTCGGGGAAGCGAAACTCCGCAACATCTTCGTGATAGCGGAAGTGGCGCTGGCGACGATTCTGCTGGCCGGCGCGAGTCTCATGATCCGGACACTGTTCCGCATTGAGCAGGTACAAGTAGGCACGCAACCTGAGCACGTGCTCAGCATGGAGATTCCCTTGCCGGACCGCCGTTACGCAACGCGCGACGCGCGCAACACATTCTTTCTCAATCTTCTGGATCGCGTGCGGCAGGTGCCTGGAGTAGAAACGATCGCACTGAATCAGTCCGTACACCCATTCGTCTTTTTTAGAACGGGCGTCCTGGCGCCCGGGAGCGCGGTTCGCTCGAAAACGAGGACCGTTGTCAGCCAGATCAGCAGCGGATATCCGGAGATCGTCAATGCGCGGTTATTGCAAGGCCGGCTTCTTACAGCGGACGAGATCCGGGGCGCCAGACGCCTTGCGGTAGTGAATGAGAAATTCGCTAAATTCTTTTTCCCAAAGGACAATGCGCTGGGACAGGCCATTCAACTGCTCGAACTCCACCCGCCGCCGGACACGACCACCGAAGCATTCGAGATTATCGGAGTTGTCGGCGATCTGCCCAATGTGGGACTGCAGCGCGACACGTTTCCTGAAGTTTACATTCCGTTCACGACCTCGGGTTACGCGGAGCTCTCGGCGATTCTGCTCGTCAAGAGCGCAGTCCCCGTTATGAGCTTGGTGAAGCCGATTGAGGCGCAGATTCATAGGCTTGATCCGGATCAGCCGGTAATGGAAGTGCGGTCACTCCGGCAGTGGCTTGACATGCGCGGCTATTCTGAGCCGCGTTTCAGCGTGTTTCTTTTCGGGGTGTTCGCCAGTCTCGGGCTTCTGCTTGCAGCACTGGGCATCTATGCCGTAATCAATTACTCGGTCCTCAGGCAGACACAAGAGATCGGGGTGCGCGTCGCGCTGGGGGCGCAGCGCTCTCGTATTCTGAACATGGTTATCGGCGCGGGAGCGAAGTTGTTGGGGATTGGAGCGGTGTTCGGCCTGCTAGGCAGCCTCAGCGCTGCTTATTTTCTGCGAAGCATGATCTGGGGCGTTTCACCGTTCGATCCGGTATCGTTTGGAGCGGTACTCGCGGTGCTGTTGGCGATCGGACTTCTCGCATGCGTCCGGCCGGCTCTGCGCGCGTCGCGGGTGGATCCGATCGAGGCGCTGAGGTATGAATAAGTCCCTTACATAGTGAGGTTAGGATCCGCTCACGAAGGCAGGCGCTTCCCTTCCCGGTCTTGAGGTGCTCTTAAGCTCTCCCTATTCTCGATTTTGCAGTCTTGACTCGACGATGCTCCGGATGCAATATCGACTAAACGGTCTCCAATTGAGCCGAAAAGAAGAGAAAAAATGCTGTATTCGAGAGTCGCGGGAGTACCAGCGCTGGCACTCTCATTTTCATTCTCCATCGCTAACGCACAAACGCTACCTACCTCGGAGCGGATGGCGGCGATCCACGAAAAAATGGCGAATATCGACGAACTCGCCATCACCAAGCTTCCTCCCCGCTTACAACAACACCTTTCGAGCGGTGCGCGGAACTTCCTGCAATTTGCAACCGCTTGGCCAAGAATAGAGCAAATAATTGGACGAGGGCCGGACAGCGAGGCCAAACTTGCCGCCATCCAAGACGCGTTGAAAAACCGCCCCCGTGTGACGCCCTCGATCGTTTCCTTCGGTCCTGTCCCGGTATCCAATCCCGCGGTGGATTTTCTATTCTCCGTTACCGCCGGATTTACTCAAAGCGAAACTTCCACAGCCTGGTGCGGTAGCGGAGTAGTCGTCGGTTTCAATGATTCCGGCAGCGAACTAGAGAGCATGCTGTTTGGCCCTGGAGGCATCAGTTCCACCGGGGCCGGCGCTTCAATCGACGGCGGCAATTCCTTCCGAGATATCGGTTTCATCAACCCCGGGTCCAACGCACTGCTCGGTGATCCCGTGATGAACTGCGCCGACGCGAGCACTTTCTACCTCTCGCAGATCGGGTTGGCAGGCACAATCTTTCAAACGACCTCCGCCAACGTTTTCTTATCGAAATCGACGGATGGTGGCTTTACCTGGGGAGATCCCATCCCGGCAGTCTCGAAAGACCCGGATAGTCACATACTCGATAAAGATTGGAGCGCCATCGACCATAAGAATCCTCGGTACATCTACGTCTCGTACACGGATTTCGATGAAACCGGTGGCCTTATCTGCCCTGGCTTTACAAGGTTTGCAATCGAGATCGTACATTCGGCCGACGGTGGTAGCACGTGGAGTGCGCCGACTGTCGTTACCGAGGTCTGCGATGCGCCCCCAAACCCCTTGAGTGTTGATAGTTCGCACATCGTAGTCGGTTCACAAGGGAATGTCTACGTGGATTGGGAGGTCGTTCCCCTCATCGGTTCCAACTCCACCCGTGAGCTGCGGATTGCCCGCTCCACAAATCATGCCGCCACGTTTGGGCCTTCTTCCTTAATCGACACGGTAACACCTACAGGAATCGACACGGAAACACCGACGGGAATCGGATTCGTTCTGCAGGGCAATTTCCTTACGCAGACAACCGGAAACTTGACAATCGACCAGTCAGGCACGAAGAGCGACGGCAATCTGTATGTTACGTGGCAGGATGGCCGCTTCCGCTCCAGAGTCGATCTGCAATCGTCGACCGGCCTGTATCACAACGCTAACGTACTCTTCAGCCGCTCTGTAGATCATGGGAAGACCTGGTCTTTGCCTGTGCGCATCAACAACGATCCGCTTGAGTCTTCTGCGGGATTCGGGATCGACCATTTCCAACCGGGAATAGCCGTTGACGCCTCTGGCGCACTTGCTGCTTGCTGGTACGATCGCCGCGATGATCCGCTTAACTACCAGATCGCTCGCTATTGTGGCACCTCAACGGATCAGGGCGCGACCTGGAGTAATTTGAGGGTCGACCCGACAAGCTGGCCTCCGATCCACGACGTCGATCTTCTCGTCGACCCTCAATCTTTGGGTGATTACGATACGGTCGCTAGCGACAGCTTGAAGACCATACCTGGCTTTCAGGGTGCATACGGCAAAGTAACTTTCGTCGCTCCGGTCGCCAACCAAGACGTCTTTCTGGTGCACGTGAACAGTGGACCGACGTCGAACCGGCTCCCCGTCGGTCCCTGATAACTACCGTGCATCCGCCTATTGTGAAGGCAGCCAGTCCGCACTTAATGCGCGGACTGGCTGTTCTTGATGACTTCCTGGGCGCGCTCAGCGGTGGCGGCGCGCGCCTTGCCTTCGAGTTCACTGAACGACTTCATTTCGGCCTGAGCTTCCTGAGTTCGACCGGTGGCGCGATAGGCCTGAGCCAGCAGGAAGTGCGTGCTCGGTTCAGCGGGATTGGATTTCGCTACCGTTTGTAGTTCCGCGATCGCTTCCTGGTCGCGATGCAGCTTGAGGAGCAAGCGGGCACGATCTGCTCGAGCCTCTGTGAGGTTGGGACAGGCGGCGAGCGCTTTATCTTCCTTGGCCAGAGCCTGTTCGGGCTCGATGTTCTGCTGCATCAAGATGTCCCCGAGTTTCCAATCGATCATGCAGTTATTGGGATCAATGGCGCGTTCCTGCTCGAATTGTTGGGTCGCATTGTCCCACTGCGACAGACTCCAGTAGAGATCGCCGAGCTTGAAGTGGATACCGGGCTGCCTGGGAGCAGCCTCGATAGCCTTCTTCCATTCGACGATGGCTCCGTCGTAATTCTTCATGCTTTCCATCAATTCGGCGGAGATCTCGTGGGCCCAGACGGAATCAGGATTGAGTTCGTTGATCTTGGCGAGCGCCCCTTCGGAGAGCTGCATATAGACCTTGCCGAGCAGGTACCAGACTTGCTGGTTCTGCGGCTCGCGTTTGGCGAGATGTTCGAGATGCGCGGCAGCGGCGTGAAAATCTCCGAGCTTCGTCAGGTCATTCACCAGCATGAACTCAGCGTTAGCATCGGCCGGGTTCGCCGCCAGTACAGCTTCCAGGCGCGGCCGGGCCTTCTGGTATTCGCCCATCTCAAAGAGCGAGAGGCCCAGTAAAGCAGAAGCGGAAGTCATCTTGGGATCGATCTTAAGCCCACGGTCGAGCACGGCAGCGGCGTCCCGGAAGCGTCCTTGCTTGACATAGATCGCTCCCAGATTGTTGTAGGCAGGCCCGAGGTGAGGATCCAGTTTCAGGATCTGCTCATACTTCGCTGACGCGGTAGAGAAATCACCGGCGGCTTCGGCGGAACGGGCCTGGTCGTAGAGGGTCTCGACATCAGCTTGTCCGCGAAGGAGACCGCCTGTCAAGACGATCAGCGCTAGCGTGAACTTTGTGGCGAAACGAACTGCCATGCATAACACTATAGAGGGTCGGGCACTGAGTGATGCGTGTTCCATAATGAGCGTTTGCACAACGCAAGTTTCGGGATCACTGCCGCGGCCGCTCTTCTGGCTGCGGCTCTCTACGCCACGGGAACCGGGGCTCTGCGTTTCACCGATGTAGCGGAACAGGCCGGGATTCATGCGGTGATGCGTTGTGGAGGCCCCGAGAAGCGCTGGATTCCCGAAGCGAACGGCAGCGGGGCGGCCTGGCTCGACTACGACAACGACGGTCTTATGGATCTGCTGATT
Source organism: uncultured Acidobacteriaceae bacterium (assembly GCA_963787585.1). Classification (GTDB taxonomy): domain Bacteria; phylum Acidobacteriota; class Terriglobia; order Bryobacterales; family Bryobacteraceae; genus Bog-105. The sequence goes on along the minus strand of CAWBDR010000022.1, from coordinate 64,792 downwards.
GTGAACGGCGGAACCATGGACCAACTGCGCGAGACGGTAGCAGGACACACGCCCGCACCAAGACCGGGCGGCGCGTATCTGTTCCATAACCTGGGGAACGGGCGCTTCGAAGACGTTACGGAAAAGGCTGGGCTCACGAACGCCTACTGGGGAACGGGGGCCAATGCCGCCGATTACAACAACGACGGGTTTACGGACATTCTGATCACAACAATCGGGCGCGATCTCCTCTATCGCAACAACGGGAACGGTACCTTTACCGAAGTCAGCAAGGCCGCGGGATTCCGGCAGAACGTAGCATGGCACACGGGAAGCGCATTCGGGGATTTCGATGGCGACGGCAACCTGGATCTGTTCATCACCGGGTATGTGGACCTGGAGGCGCTCTCGTTCGACCGCGAGCCGCCGGTCTGCGAGAACTTCGGGCAGCACACGTTCTGCGGACCAATCGGGCTAAAGGGCGGAACGAGCGTTCTGTATCACAACAACGGGGATGGAACGTTCACGGATGTTAGCAAAGCGTCGGGAATTACAAACGCTCCGCCCGCCCACGGATTCACAGCAGTGACGGGAGATTTCAACGGGGATGGAAAGCTGGATGTTTTGGTTGCGAACGACTCCGACCCGAATTATCTATTCCTGAACCAAGGCGATGGCACGCTCAAGGAAGCGGCTCTCGATCGCGGTATTGCGTTCAACGCTGACGGCCGCGCGCAATCGAATATGGGCGTTGCGGTGGGAGAGTACGGTAGCAGCGGGCGTACAGATGTGCTGACGACTACGTTCAACCGGGACTACTTTCCGCTGTTCAGACCCGACAAAACGGGAATGTATGAAGAAGTCTCATCTTCGACCGGGCTGGCCACGCTCACCTCGAAATATCTTGGATGGGCCTGCGGATTGACGGACTTTGACAATTCAGGGAAACGGGATTTCTGGACGGCAAATGGGCACGTGTATCCGACGGATAAAGACTATAAGGAGCCGATCACGATTTTCCGCAGCCTGGATAGCAAGACCGCGCTGATTTATTCGTATCCGTCCGTTCCGAACAATTCGTATCGCGGAGGAGCCAGCGGCGATTTCAATAATGACGGGAAAATGGATTTGGTTGTGCTACCGATCGCGGGGACGCCCGTTCTGCTGCGGAATGACACAGCGGAGAACAACGCGTGGGTCGGGCTAACGTTGCGTGGGACGCGGAGCAATCGGGACGCGATTGGCGCTGTGGTTACGTTAGAGGCTTGCGGCGACAAGCAGACGGATTCAGTTCGAAACGGCGGCAGTTATATTTCCCGCAATGATCCCCGGCTTCACTTCGGCCTGGGAACATGCAGGCAGGGGGAAAGCCTGACAATTCGCTGGCCAAAGGGCGATATGCAAACCCTAAAGACTGTGCCGGTGAACAAGTACGTAACAATAGAAGAACCAAAATGAGGTGGAAGTGGGCAGCGGCTTGCGTTATGGCGATGCTGCCCCCGTTTCGGCTATTGGACGCGCAGACGCTGGCATTGCAAGAGGCGCGGTCGCTGCTCGATTCTGGAAAGTTGAGCGACGCCGAGGCCGCGGTTCGCAAATATCTCGAATCAGACCAGCGCTCGCCTGAAGCGCACGAGCTGCTCGGCTACATTTTGTTCAAGGAAGACAACCCGAAGCCGTCTTTAGCGGAGTATGCCGAAGCGGCACGGTATCGCGCTCCGGATGCGGTCGCGCTTGAAGTCATCGGCTGCGATTACTTCCTCATGGAAGACTATGCGAACGCAGATAAATGGCTGACTCAATCGCTTGCGCAGAACCGGAAGAACGCGCTGGCGCTGTATTTTCTCGGGCGCACGAAGTACAACGAGAAGCATTTTGACGAAGCGATCCGGCTGTTTAGCGAGTCGTTAGCCAATGGTGGGAAGAACGTCAAGACCGAAGAGAACCTCGGGCTCTCGTATGAGCGGCTGGGCAAAACCGAAGAAGCGCTCGCCGCATACCGCGAAGCGGTTTCGCTTGATGCCAGCGCCGTAACGCACGATGAGGGCCCTTATCTGGATCTGGGGGCGCTTCTGGTGGAGAACAATCGAGCGAGCGAAGCGATCCAGTATCTGAAGGATGCCGTTCAGTACGGGCCGCCCGATGCGCGCGCTCACCAAGAGCTTGGAAAGGCGTACTTACTTACAAACCAGATTGCAGCCGCCCTGGCCGAATTGACGAAAGCCGCACAGCTCGATCCGGAAAATGCACCTACACATTTCCTGCTCGCGCAAGTTTATCGAAAACAGGGATCAGTAGAGCAGGCACGGCTCGAGAGCGAACAGTATGCAAAACTGACGTCGGCGCATTCGTCACCGGATGATCCTCTCTCCGCGGCGCGGTCTTTAATCCAGTCCGGTAGATTGGCCGATGCCGAGCGGGAGATTCGGCACTATCTGGAGATCCATAAGAACTCAGCGGATGCGCATTTTCTGCTTGGCTACATCCTGTTTAAGCAGCAGAAGGCGAAGGAATCGCTCGCCGAGTATACGGAGGGCGCTAAATATCGGACACCGAGCGCGCGAGATCTGGAAGTCGTGGGTGGCGATTACGTTCTGCTGCAGGACTTCAGCGATGCCGATAAATGGTTTACGAAATCGGTCGAATGGGATCCTGGCAATTTTCAGACGCTCTATTATCTGGGCCGGACAAAATATAACGAAAATCGTTTCGACGAAGCAGTTGCGGTGTTCAAGAAATGCCTGGAACTCGATCCGCGCAGCGTGAAGGCGGAAGACAATTTAGGCTTATCCTATGCGGCGCTGGGCAGAACAGAGGATGCGCTTGCGGCGTATAAGCAGGCGATTTCCTGGGACAACAACTTGCCCAAAGATTCCGGTCCATATATCGACTTAGGCAGCCTTCTGGTCGATAACAACCGTTCCAGCGAGGCTGTGCCTTACCTTCTGGAGGCGCTGCGATGCGCGCCCCAAGATTTGCGCGCGCATCGGGAACTGGGGAAAGCGTACCTGCACCTGAATGAACTGGCAAAGGCGCAATCGGAGCTGGAAAAGAGCGTCGAAATTGCGCCGCAGAATGCGCCAATTCACTTCATGCTGGCGCAGGTATATCGTAGGCGGGGAATGGCAGAGAAAGCCCGAATGGAGAGCGAGCGCTATGCAGCGCTCGCCGGCACACATTCCGCCTCAGATACACCTCAGTAAAGCAAGTTAGAACCTGATCTCCACGTGACCCTGGCCTTGCCTTTGCGTATTGGCCTGACTATTGATTACCTTGCCAAAGTTTGAGTCGTTAAAGTTCAGATTGGGACCGCCAAAGACCACCCGATTGAGCACGTTGAAATACTCGAACTCGAGTTTGATTCTGACTTTTTCGCCGATCGGGAAGTATTTGGCTAGAGCGATATTCTCGTTCAGACCCCAGGGATTCCGTAATTGTCCGAGGACGCGCGTGGCATTACCCAAAACCCAAGGTCCAGGATCACTGAAATCGGCCGCATTGATCACAGGCAATCCCTTGTAGACGTTGTTATAGGAAAACATCATATTGCTGGTCGACACAACGTTCGCGCGATTACAGGGCGTGCATTGGTTTCCCAGAGGATCGCCGGTCACGTATACGGAGCCGCCCGAGTTTGATCCGTTCCAAAGCGGAGTCCCAGTCGCATACGTAAGAAGCGGGCTGATCTGCCAGCCGCCCAGAATCACGTTGGCGATGCCGCCTTTATTCATGAACGGCCGGCCTTTTCCGAACGGCAGCTCGTAGGTGCCAGCAATGTTGATCACGTTGGTCTGGTCGTTGTTGTCAATGGACCACTCAGCCTTTTGATTATTCTTGTTCAATGAGGTGGCCACGAATGAGGTGAAGCCGGAATTGGTGTTCGACATCATACGCGAGAGGCTGTAAGAGACCAGGAAACTGAGGCCGCTGGTGTAACGCTTCTCGAGCTGAATCTGCATGGCGTTATAAAGAGACGACCCGGTGTTGTCGAAATTATTGAAAATGCCTCCAACGTTGCCGGTGTATTGCGGATAGGGACGCAAGGCCTGAAGCACGGTAGCACTCGGTTGTATAGTAAGGAAATTCGGGAAAGGCGAAGGGATTCCGAGGGCTACGCCCGTTGTCGCGTAGGGCTCTCCCAGCAAGCTGCCATATTGCGTCAGAAACTGCGGGGGAAGCTGGTTAATCGGATTCAACTGGCCCGGCAGACGGTTCCCGCGATTGCCGGTATAGGATGCCGACAGGAACATCTGGTATGGGAGCTCACGCTGGATGCCCATGCTCCAGACGACGGCATACGGGGCGACTCCAGCGTGGACTGGATCGAAGGCATTGATGACGGTCCCCACGCCAAGCCCCGGACTGAACGGAGTCAGTGCCGGATAGGGAGCTACGGTGTTGTCCCAGGAGCCGAAGCCAGGAGTGGTTGAGCCGGTCGAGGCCCGCGAAAAGGAACCCAGGAGCAGATTCCCGTAATTTACGGCCACCTTGCTGGTGCCGTATTCATAGGCTCCGCCATCCAGGAAGTTCATGGAGAAGCCGCCTTGCAAAACGGTCTTGTTATTCAACTCGTACGAAAAACCGGTTCGGGGACTGAAGTGGCCCCAATGAATAGCGGCGCGATCAATTCCCGCGCAACCCGCACAATTGCCAAATTTAGTGGCCGCCCCAAGCCGGCCGCCGGCATCCGGATTCGGAATTTTCGAATCGAAGTACACGATATTGTTATTGACCTCGGTGAACGGAACCATGATGTCCCAGCGCACGCCGATGTTGAAGGTCAGCTTCGGGCTCCACTTAATGTCATCCTGCACATACATCGAGAAGTCCTTGTTCCGAAGCCTTAACTCCTGCGATCCGATTCGGGCCGCGTTGTCGACGGTACCGAGCAGGAAACTGGCAAAGGCGTTCCCGGTATTACTCAGGTTGTTTGGATCCGCCGTCTGGTTATTGCTGAAGACGAAATTACCGGCGCACTGCTGGCATTCATTGTCGTCCTGGTACGTTCTGCGGATTTCTCCGCCGATGTTGAAGGTGTGTTTGCCATGGATCCAGAGCCAGTTGTTATCGATAACCCAGCCCAACTTGCGGTTGATAGATTCGATCCAGGGCGACCCGAAATCGCTTGGATTCAATGGGCCGTTAAAGCGGATCCCTGGAAGCTGCGGAGCGCCTGGCGCCGGCCCAAAGTTAATCTGCGTTGTGCGCTGGCTGATCTGATCGTTCAGCTCTCCCAGCCAGCTTGCTCCTGCGGTCATTACAAGGTGCGGGGAGATAGCGTTCGAATAATTCAGGATGAAGACCGTGCCGAGGTCGGGTTGGTAAATGTTGCTGCTGAGGGGATTGCTACTGGGAAATTTAGCGCCCGTTTCCGTACCGTAGGAAGTCCATTTGTTGCGCCATTGGGTCCAGTGGATCGATTGTTTATCGCTAATGTTGTGGTCGATCGTGAATCCCCAGGGATTCTCTCGTGTGGGGATGACGCCCCGGAGGGACTGCTGATTATTCACGAACCCCGGCAGACTCGGAGTAGGAATGTACTGCAGCAGACCGGCAGAGGCCGGACTGAAGCAGGCCTGCGGGATGATGTTCCCTTTGAACGGAGTACCGGGCGTGTTCCCGTTGGCGGTGCAGGCTCCAGGTCGACCTGCTGCGGGATCAAAAATCGTGTTGCCGAGGGCGCTGAAGTCACCCGACACCTCCGCGGGTGTCGGTAGCGAGATGAAGCTCGTATCGGTCTGATCCTGCCGGTACCACTCCATGCTGAGGTGGAAAAAGGTCCGATTCTTGCCGTTGTAGAGTTTGGGAATCCAAACCGGGCCGCCGATGCTGAAGCCATAGTTGTGTTCTTTGTCGATGGGGGTGGTCGGGTTGTACGCACCGCGAGCATCGAAGGCCTCGTTGCGGACAATCCAGAAAGCATCGCCGTGCAAGGTATTGGTTCCGGAGGCGGTGTTGTAAGTGACGACACCCTGCGCGAGGCCGTACTGGGCCGAGAACGAGGATCGCAGAACATCGAATTGATTCACTAATTCAAAGGGCGGATTCCAGATGGTCTGAAAGCCTTGCGTTTCAGACTGAGCCATCGGGATGCCATTGAAGACAACCTCGTTCTGGAAGTCGACGCCGCCGTTGATACGCTTGCTGAACGTGCCGCCCGTCACGCCGGGAGCCAGGAACACGAACTGATCGATTTGCCGGCCGCGTTGCCCTTGCACCTCGTTAGGCAGTTCCTGCACGACCTTATTCTCGATAGTCGTTCCAAGATCGGGCTGCGTGGTATCAAGAGCCACTACGTTCTCGGTCACGTTCACGGTCTGTTCCGTCTTGCCGGGCTGGAGGACTCCGTCGACAGTGGAAACCTTGCCCACGTCGATAGTAACGCCCGTGTGAATGGAACTCTGAAAGCCGGGCGATTCCATCTTTACGGTATAGCTGCCTGGGATCAGATCGGTGAACTGATAGGTTCCAGCGGAATTTGTTGTCGATGTTTTGACAACGGCGGTCGCATCGTTGGTGGCCGTCACAGTTGCATTCGGGACAACGCCGCCCGTTGCGTCGGTAACGGTTCCGGTAATGCCCTGCAGAGCCTGCGCGTTTACGCGCTGGATAGACCCGCTGGTCAGGAAGATGGTTGCGATACAGGTGACGAGCCACGTGCGAACAGTCGCTCGCATATAGGCACGGGAGGACACAACTTCAGTGCTCATTTTGCTTTGCCCCTCACAGACGTAGTGCTGCAACAACAGCCGGGCTATTGCCCGCTTTGGAAGAAGTATATTCCCTTAGCGATTGGGAAACAAGGAAAATATCGCAGTTTCGGCCTTAAGTCCCCGGACTCAGCGCTTGCGGTTGAGTTTTGTTACGCTCTCATTTGCGGTTCGGGTTGGCGCTCTCCAGTCTTCTAATTCCGGCGGTATTGAGAAGTCATCCCTGCGCATCCTGCCATCCGAAAGAAGTGCTGGGCTACGCAAAGACGGCGATGGCGCATTCGGTGGCATCCGTGACCGCGCAGCCGGAAGGTACGTTTGAGCACGCTTTCTCAGGAACGCGATTTTCGATCCGCAATACGGGAACGGGCATCTGGCAAACACTGGAGAGATCGGGCGAATCGCAAGCAGTGCAGGTCAATTATGTGATCGGCTCCGGCAGTCATGCGTTCGGCTACTTGGCGCAGATAGGCGATCATCTCTTCCAGTCACCGATTTCGTATTACACAAGCCGCCACGAATGGGACGTTGCGCCCGGATATGAGGAGAGTAAGAAACCGGACTTCTCGCGTCCGGTAACGCTGGAATGCCTTGCGTGCCATTCCGACAAACCCCTGCCCCTGACCAGTACTTTGAATAGCTATCAATCTCCGCCGTTTGCTGCCGAAGGAATAGGATGCGACCGCTGTCACGGACCGACGGAAACTCATCTGAGAAACCCGGTGCCCGGGACGATTATCAACCCAGAAAAACTGTCAGGTGCCGGGCGTGACAGTGTCTGCGAACAGTGCCATCTCGCGGGTGAAGTGCGGATTCCGAATCCAGGCAAGAGCGTTCTGGATTTCCGCGCCGGTCAGCGACTCGAAGATGTTTTCACGGTGTATGTCGTTCCTCAGATCCCGGGGAAAACGATTAAGGTCATCAGTCAGGCGGAGCAGTTAGCGCTCAGTGCTTGCACCCGGAACAGCGAAGGCAAGCTGTGGTGCGGAACATGCCATAACCCGCACGAGACACCTGCGCGGCCCGCTGAATATTTCCGCCAGCGATGCCTGACGTGCCACGGCGCGAAATTAGCTGCGACTCACGGGGCACCCACTTACGATTGCATTAACTGCCATATGCCGAAGCGCCCGGCCAAGGACGGCGGACACACGGCGTTCACCGATCACAGGATCACGCGCCAGCCGGAAATAGAGTCAGGAGAGGAGTTAACTCCGCCGGCTGAGCTGAAGGCCTGGCGCGAGCCGGAGCAGTCTCTGCGCCCGCGAAATCTCGCGCTTGCGCTCGTCACCGCGGGAATGGAGAACCACAGCTCGGATCAGGTGATCCGCGGGTTCCGGATGCTGAACCGGCTGGACGCGGCATTCTCGAACGATCCCGCAGTCTTGACCGCTGTGGGTACCATCCTGCTGCGCGGCAAGGAACCGGCAGAGGCGGAACGGCGCTTCATGAAAGCCTTGCAACAACGTCCTGATTATGCGCCATACCACGTGAACGCGGCGAGCGCGCTGCTGCAGCAAGGGAACCTCGCGGAAGCGACGCAGCATTTGGAACGCGCTGTTCAGCTCGATCCGCTGCTCGACAACGCGGTTGAACTCTTGAGCTATGTCTATCGCACGCAAGGCGAGCAAACCAGGAGCGAGGAACTCATGGCTCGCTATCGTCGCGCCATGGGAATAACGCTGAGCGCGAACCGGCCAAAGAATTGATTCGAACTTCACGCGGCTTTCTGTACCAGGCCGTGAGGATCCAGCACAAATTTTTTCGCCGCGCCGCGGTCGAAATCCGTATAGCCTTCCGGCGCTTTCTCCAACGGAATGACCGTCGCATTCACGGCTTTGGCGGGCTGCGTTTTGCCATGAAGGATCGCCATCATGAGTTGCCGGTTGTACCGCATCACGGGACATTGACCCGTGGTAAAGGTATGCGATTTGGCCCAACCGAGCCCGATGCGAATTCCCAGAACGCCACGTTTGGCCTTCTCGTCGCTACTGCCCGGGTCGTCCGTCACGTAAAGCCCGGGAATGCCGAGCGCGCCTCCAGCTCGGGCGACCGTCATTAAGAAGTTCAATACAGTTGCGGGCGCTTCATCGCCTTTTTCTCCGTGAGCCCTCGCTTCGAACCCAACGCAATCGACCGCGGAATCGACCTCGGGCACGCCGAGAATCTGGGCGATGTGGTCGGGCAGCGCGGCGTCTTTGCCGAGGTCGATCGTTTCGCATCCGAAACTTCGCGCCTGCGCTAAGCGTTCGCTATTCATGTCACCGACGATGACGACTGCCGCGCCGAGGAGGCGGCAGGCTTCGGCACACGCGAGCCCGACAGGCCCGGCGCCCGCAACGTAAACGGTCGATCCGGTGGTCACGCCGGCGGTAACGGCGCCGTGGTATCCGGTCGGGAAAATATCGGAGAGCAGGGTCAGGTCCCTGATCTTCGACATCGCCTGATCTTTGTCCGGGAACTTGAGCAGGTTGAAATCGGCGTAGGGGCACATGACGTAGTCGGCCTGACCGCCGATCCAGCCACCCATATCCACGTATCCGTAAGCGGCTCCGGGCCTGGCCGGATTGACATTCAGGCAAATGCCGGTCTTCCCTTCCTTGCAGTTCCGGCACCGGCCACATGCGATATTGAAGGGCGCCGAAACAAGGTCGCCGACGTTCAAGAATTCGACGTCTCTTCCCTTCTCAATGATTTCTCCGGTAATCTCGTGGCCGAGAATCATTCCTCGGGGCGCTGTGGTGCGGCCCCGCACCATGTGCTGATCGCTTCCACAGATATTGGTCGCGACCACCCTTAGAATGACTCCGTGCTCACATTTCCTGTCGCCTAAGGCCAGCTTGGGGTAGTCGATGTTGTGTAATTCGACCTTGCCCCGGCCCTCATAAGCGACGCCACGATTCCCTGCCATCTCACCGTCTCCTTCCGCGTAGGAGACTCGGCAGTCGGAAAGAGGTTACTTGCCGGTGCTATTCCTGCCAATCCAATTTCAGGAGGCCGGGAGCATCGGCGAGTCGCTTGATGGCCTCTGCGGTTTGCTGGCGACCGGAGCGATCACGCCAGTACAGCTCATAGGTAAGCTCGCGTTCGCGCGCCGATTTCAGCAGAATCACACCAACCGATCGTATTTTCAGGTCCACTGCGGCGAAGATGGCCTCGATCTGCTGTTCGGTGAGGCCCTCCTCGGTCGCCAGAAGTTTCAGAGTGCCATGACGATCCTGACCCAAACGCTCCTCCACCCATTTCAGACCCCAAAGCACGATCAGGCCCAAGGCGAGCGCGACCAGCCCAATCGAGATCTGGCCGCCGCCGAAACAGAGTCCGACAACGGTGACAAACCAGAGGGTCGCGGCGGTGGTAACTCCGAGGACAATATTTTCGCGCCGGAGAATGGCGCCCGCGCCAATGAAGCCGATGCCCGAGAGGATGCCCAGGGGCAACCGCATCAGATCAAGAACTACAAACGAATCCGGTGTCTTCCCCACCGTATTCATCAATGCGTTGGCCTGCAACATAGATAAGGTTGCTGCCAGACACACAAGGAGCGTGGTTCGCGTGCCAGCGGGCCGGCCGTGTTGACCACGATTGATACCAATAAGCAAACCGGCCAAGAAACTCAACGATAAACGCAACGCAATGTCAGATGGGTGAAGGGTTACAGGCACGATTGGAAAACCTCCGGTAGGGCGGCTCCAGCATGAGATACCGCTCACCGAGTAGCGTACACTCGCTATAAAGAAGATTTGAAAACGGGTCTTACGGTTCCTCCCGTGCGAGGTGGCCTAACAATTGCTTTTCGGATCGCCTGCGCGGTAGCGATTGCGTACGCCAGTGCGTTTGGGCTCGATCCGGCGCAGCACGTGGCCCAATACGGTCACCAGACGTGGCGGACGGAAACCGGTCTTCCGCAGAACTCGGTCCACGCAATCGTTCAGAGCCATGACGGCTTCATCTGGTTGGGAACGGAAGGGGGCCTGGTCCGGTTCGACGGCACTCATTTTGTTGTTTACGATTTGCACAACACACCCCAACTGGGAAGCAACAGCATTCGCAGCATTGTCGAAGACTCGGATAAAGCGTTATGGTTGGGCACCGGGAGTGGCCTTGCGCGATTTCAGAAGGGTGAGGTCACCCGTTTCACCACGCGAGACGGGCTCCCGAGCAATGACGTCTGGGGCCTGCTCGAAGATGCTTCGCACCGCTTGTGGGCGCTCAGCCCTGATGGAATCGCCTGCTACAACCACGGCCGCTTTGATTCTTACCTGATTCCGCCTGAGCACGGACCGTTAACCGGGGCGATGGCAGTCAAGCGAGGTGGCGGGCTTTGGCTTTCAGCACGTGCTGGTTTGATGGCATTTGAGCACTCCGCTTATACGGCCGCGCACGCTGACCTCCCATCAAAGGATCAGCTCGACTCCATTCTGCTCGATCACGCCGGACACCTTTGGATGGGCACGAAAGCCGGTCTGGTCGAGCTGACCGAAACGGGCACACGCCGCTTCACCACGAACGATGGATTGCCTGGCAAACATGTAACGGCGATCCATGAGGACAGGAACGGCACGATATGGGTTGGCACTGACAACGGGCTCGCACGCATCCGCGACGGCGCGATCGAGCAGTTTCCCATGAACTCTCCCGTTTCGGGGACAGCAGTGCTCTCGATTGCGGAGGACCGGGAAGGCAATCTTTGGTTGGGAACCGAACTGGACGGAGTGACGATGCTTCGGGACCAGATTTTCACGGCTTATACGAGCCGCGACGGCTTGGCGGGTGATTCAACGCGGTGCCTGCTGGCTGACTCGCGGGGGACACTGTGGATCGGGACTGATGGCCGAGGACTGGCACGCATGGAACACGGCAAGTTTCAAACGATTTCTATGCAGAATGGGCTTTCGAGCAACGTCATACTCTCGTTGGCGGAAGCGGCCGACGGCACTATTCTGGCTGGCACGCCGGACGGGCTAAACAAAATCGAAGGCAACAGGATTTCGGTGATCACGTCGGCCGACGGTCTGCCCGATGACTTCATCCGATCCATTTATCGTGACCAGGATGGTTCGTTGTGGATTGGCACGCGGCGGGGTTTGTGTCATCTCGACGCCGGGCGCTTTGTAAGCTATGGCCAAGGCGATGGGCTGGGCAGCGATCTCATCGGCAGCATCACGCGCGACCGGCAGGGTAATTTGTGGATCGCCACGCTTCACGGCCTTTCGCTCTTGCGCGATGGGAAGTTCTCGACGTACACGACGAAGAATGGATTGTCGAGCGATATCGTTACGGCCTTGATAGCCGATCCCGAGGGAACCCTTTGGATCGGGACGCAGGACGGCGGCTTAAATGAATTTCGGAACGGCGCTTTCTTTTCGTTCGGAAGCTCGTCGGGCTTACCCGAGGCGATCTATGGCCTGGCCACTCACGGCTCCCAGGACCTGTGGATCTCATCGAATTCCGGAATTTACCGCGCGAACACCAGGCAACTCGAGAGCATCGCTTCTCACCGGACGGACCACGTCAACGTTTCGTCTTACGGCACGGGCGATGGCTTGCCGATCAGTGAATGTTCGAGCGGCGGGCACCCGACGGTCTCTCGAGGGCCGGACGGCCGCATATGGTTCGCCACCGTTAAAGGCATAGCCGCCGCAAACTCCTGGTACGAGCAGATGAACACGGTTGCCCCGCTAATAGCGCTCGAACGGGTGTTGCTTGATGATCGGCCATTCAGCCCGTCTTCTGTTCGAGAAATCGCGCCGGGGCATTCCAGAGTTTCCTTCGAATATGCCGGACTGAGCTTTTCGTCTCCCCACAGGCTGCGTTACCGCTACAAACTCGACGGCTTTGATCGTGACTGGATCGACGCAGGAACGCGAACCACGGCGTACTATACGAATCTGCCGCCGCGTAATTATGTCTTTCGAGTGGCCGCGGCCACTTCGGAAGGATTGTGGAACAACGAGGCGGCCCTGCCGATTCGAGTAGAGCCGCAGTACTATCAGGAAATCTGGTTCAAGGCGGCGGTAGTTGCGGGCTTAGCCTTGCTGGCCTATGCGATCTACGTGTGGCGGTTGCGGGAAGCCGAGGCGAGATTCAACGCCGTGCTCCAGGAACGCAACCGCATCGCGCGAGAGATCCACGATACGCTTGCGCAAGGGTTGGTCGGTGTATCCGTCCAGCTCGAGATCGTTTCACGACTGCTGTCCTCGTCCGTAGATGCCGCACGGGAGCACCTCGACCAGGCTCGCGTCCAGGTGCGCGACAGCATCGGCGAAGCACGGCGCGCGATCTGGCAATTGCGCTCGCAGCCTTCTGAAAGAATGGACTTGGCTGCCCGGCTTTCGAAACTGGCCGCTGATGCGGCTGCGAATTCGCGTGTTCGGGCGGACGTCCAAGTGCGCGGAATCTATCGATCTCTTAGCGCGGATATGGAAGATGAACTTCTGCGCATCGCTCAGGAAGCGGTTACCAACGCGATCCGGCATGGAGAACCCGCAGCCATTCATATTGATTTGGCGTATGAGAGCCGGAGGGTGCGGATGACGATCACGGATGACGGACGCGGTTTCACGGTGAGTCCGGACGTACCGCCGCCCATCGGGCACTACGGATTGAAAGGAATGCGCGAGAGAGCGGAACAGATCGATGCCAAGCTGACCGTCAGGAGTACACCGGGAAGCGGCACGGTGGTGTCGGTAGAAGCGCTGGTGAGCTAATGCAGCAGATCCGAATTCTGATCGTGGAAGATCATCACGTGGTTCGGCAGGGTCTGGTGGCGCTCCTCAAGACTGTGCCCGACATGGCGGTGGTGGCGGAGGCAAAAGATGGGAAAGAAGGCGTCCGCTTGTTCAAAGAGCACAAACCTGATGTTACGGTGATGGATCTTCGCTTGCCCGTGATGAGCGGCGTAGAAGCGATAACTCAGATCCGGGCGGAAAACCCGTCGGCGCGCATCATCGTACTCACAACCTTCGACGGAGATGAAGATATTTACCGGGCGCTTCAAGCGGGCGCTCGTGGTTACCTGCTTAAGGACATGTTTGGCGAAGAGCTGATGGATGCGATTCGCACCGTGCACGCAGGTAGGACGCGCATTCCGCCCGCGATCGCCGAACGGTTGGCCGAACGCATGGGAGGTCCGAGCCTGACCAGCCGTGAACTTGAAGTTCTCCGCTCCATCGTCTCGGGAAGGAGCAATAAGGAAATCGGCTCAGACCTTGGAATCTCGGAAGCGACGGTCAAGACGCACATCAACAGCATTCTGAGCAAACTGGGCGTGACGGATCGAACTCAGGCGGCAACCACCGCGCTGCAACGGGGTATCGTTCACCTTCCTTAAGAGAGATGCTTCTTTTTACAGCGACACTGCTCTTATTGCTTTCTCCGGCGGCGCATCCTCGATCGCAGGCAACCGATATGTCCGCTTGGCGGGCGGCGAAGGAGAGCGAACTCAAAGACGTAATTCCGGAAAGAGCTCCGGTTGTGAAGGAACGGATCGAAACCGAGTTCCGCACTGCCTCCGGAATTACGAACGGCAAGGGGAAGTACGTAGCCGGCGTGGTGTTGATCACCGCCGGCTATTCAGCGGATGGCAAGTACTCTCATTTCCTATTGACGGGCGTGCCGATGAGGGTGGGAGAACTCTCCCTCAAGCCTGGCGAGTACGTGTTCGGCTGGCAACGCGGTGAGGATTCTCTGAAGGTGCAGTTCTATGACGCACAAACCGGGAAGTTTCTGGGCACTGTCGATGCGCCAAGAATAAATAAGATCGGGCGGATTGAGTCTTTCCGGATTTACCCACCGAATGAGAAGGCTCTCATCCAGATCGGGCGCTTCGGCTTCAATTACCGGCTGGAAGAGTAGCGTGTTTCTCAGCCTAAAGGTTGAGAAACAATTCCGCCACTCGGTTCAAGACAAGCGGCGCGCCAATGCTCTACTCTACGATCAACCCCTCAGACGCAACACAACAACACACACCGAGGCGAAACGCTAACGCGCTTCGCCTCACCCCTCACTGAAACAGGCCGGAATTCTAAAACAAATTCCAGAGGAACTGGTTGTACACTTCGTGATGGTACTGGACTTCCGGCGCCTTGACGAACGTACCAAGTAAACGAGGGCAACGGTCGGCCGAAGTTTGCTTCAGGTCGGCGTAACGGGCCTTTACATCTTCTCCTAATAGTTTCGTAGTCCAGCTCGCGTCCCGGAAATTCGCCAGAGCGTCGTAGATGTTGTCGGGCAGGTAACGAGCGGCAGCACGCAAATTGTGTGTATCGGCGATGTCCCCTTCAATGCCGGTGCGAAAGACCGACAATAAGACCAAATATGGATTTGCGTCGGGGGCGACAGAACGCACCTCGACTCTCGCGCTGCGCTCGTTCCCGATCGGAATGCGAACCATAGAGCCGCGGTCTACCGCGGAGGCCTTGAGCTGGTTCGGCGCCTCAAAATGCGGATCGAGGCGGCGATACGAATTGACGCTGGCATTCAACAGAAGACAGATGTCATTGCCGTGAGTGAGGACTCGATCAACAAAGTCCCAGGCAAACTTGCTTAGCTTCTCTTCGCCCTTCGGATCCCAGAACAGGTTCTTCCCGTTGTTGTTCACCGAAACATTCGTATGCATGCCATTGCCGTTTACGCCCACGACCGGCTTTGGCAGGAAACTGGCGGTCAGGCCCATTTTCGTAGCGACCTGCCGGCAGATGAGCTTATAAAGCTGGATTTGATCGGCGGCAGTAACAACATCGGCGTAACCGTAATTAATTTCGAACTGGGACGGCGCCACTTCGGGATGGTCCTTCTCATTCTGGAAGCCCATGGCGCGCTGCACTGCCGCCGAAGCATCGATGAAGAGCCGCAACGGATCGCCCGGCAATGAGTGATAGTAGCCACCGGTGTTGACATATTCAAAGCGGCTGGTTTCATGATACCGGCGCTCCGCGTCAGCACCCTGAAACAGAAATCCCTCGATCTCATTGGCCGCGTTCAGGGTGTAATTGTGTTTCTCGAACATGCGGTTCGCATACGCATGTAAAACACCGCGCACGTCTGCCGAGTACGGGGTTCCGTCCTTGTCGATCACTTCGCCGAAAACCAGGACTTTGCCGCTCCCGAAGATATCCGACGGAGCCCAGTAGAACGCTCTCCAATCCATGCCCAGGCGCAGATCGCTTTCTCGCTGCGCAGTGAAGCCCCGGATAGAGGAGCCGTCAAACGTCAGATTGTCATAGCTCTTGACCAGAAACTGCTTGTCATAGTCGAGCATGTGCAGACGGCCTTCAAGGTCGCTGAAGAGAACCGTGACCGCTTTGATTCGCTTTTCATCGGTCAAATACTTCAGGCGTTCCTCTTGAATCTTGCCGATGGGAACGCGGTTTTTTCGCTGCTCTTTCGCTTTAAGATTCAACTCCTCCAGTTCTGAGTACGAGAGGGTGAGACGATCTTGTAGTTCTTGGGACATTGGCGGTTTGTAAGCTAACAGGGTACTCTGCGAAGCTTCGTACCATCAATCGAATCTTTCGATTCGATAGATAAGAACTTTTCGCGGCCCTTGGGCGATCTCTCTTTTATGCTAAGGAAAAGCTTACGTTGACCTCGCCGATCCATTTATCGCGCTTAGCATGTGGAGTCCGCGCGTGAGGCTTGCGGGGCTTGCGCTGTTAGTAGCCGGATGGTTGCTGGTTCTAGCGGCGCTGATCCTGTTGCCGCCAACTCTCGCGCCTCGAATGGCATTTGCCTTAGCCGGAATTTGCGTCGAAGTTTTGGGTTTTGTTCTATTCGCGCGAACGCACTTGCCGGGCGGAGCACCAAGGAACGATGCCTGACGCGGCAGCAGGCGCAGCATTTGCACCCGTATTCATATCTGTTCTCCTAATTCCGTTCGCGATCGCCGGACTTGCTCTGATCAATACCGGTCTAAACCGCTCCCGCAGCGCAGCTCATGCGATCCTCACCTGCGTGACGGCCGCTGCTGTCGCGATGCTTATGTATTTCGCGGTGGGCTTCGCGGTACAAGGAGACACCGGCCTTGGACGCGTCTTTCATTTCGCAGGCAAGCCTTGGGCGTGGATTGGGGACGGACCGCTTTTTCTACGCGGCTTTGATCTCAGCACATCTGGCGCATCGCTCAGATTCCTATTCCAGATGTTCGCGGTAGCGCTCGTTTCGGTAATTCCCGTGTCGAGCGGGGCCGAACGATGGCGATTCGCAGCTAGTTGCGTCTCTACCGCCGTGCTCGCGAGCTGGACGTACCCGCTTTTTTCGCACTGGGTTTTGAGCGGCTGGCTGGCGCAGCTCGGGAATAGCTTCGGCCTTCCACATGGTTTCGCCGATCCGGCGGGCTCCGGCTGGATTCAGAGCGTGGGTGGTCTGACAGGGCTTTCGGTTTCGTGGATTCTAGGCGCGCGGCGTGGCAAATTCACCTCGCAAGGCATGCCAACCGCGATGCCCGGGCATAATGCCGTCGTCGTGATGTTTGGCGGCGTTCTGACTCTGCTCGGCTGGTTCGGAGTGAATACAGCCGGCGCTCTCTTATTCGCTGGCGCGGAACTGGGAGATCTTGTTCTGATTGCAGTGAACACAACGCTCGCTGCGGTATCTGGCTTGGTCGCGTCTTTAGCTGTTACGCGTTTCCGCTTCGGCCGGCCGGACGCGTCACTTGCAGCTAACGGCTGGGTGGCCGCCCTCGCCGCCAGCAGCGCAACCAGCCTCTATGTTAAGCCGGCCGAAGCGGTTTTGGTTGGCCTTGTGGCTGGGGCTCTCGTGATGTTCTCCATCGAGCTCGTCGAGCTTCGGATGAAAGTCGACGATCCGGGCGGCGCGATTTCTGTTCATGCCGCTGGAGGAATTTGGGGCCTTTTCGCTGCCGGAATTTTCGGCCGTTTAGCGGGTGACGGGTCGCAGCTCCTGGCGCAACTAACCGGCATCGCAACCTTGCTGGGGTTCGTTCTTCCTCTCACGTATTCGCTGAACTGGCTGATAAACAGACTGCTTCCGCAACGCGTGGCGCCCGAGGGCGAACGCCAGGGCATGGATCTCTTTGAACTCGGCGCCGGGGCCTATCCGGATTTCGTCACGCACCGGGAAGATTTCATCCACCGTTAGCTGTGGCGCGCGACGTAGAGCAATAATCCGAAGACGACGACCGGAATGGCGGCCAGCATCAGGTAGAACAGAATCTTGCGATGCAATGGCGAGCGGCGATGCTTCCAATCGGCCAGCTCCGACCTATCGGAAACTCCGACCTGATCCTGATGTCTAAGATCCCCGGCCATTTCGCGCGCGCTCGCATACCGGTTCTTCGGATCCCGCTCGATAGCGCGGTAGACAATCTCCTGTAGCTGCGGAGAGATGGTCGGGTCAATCTCGCGGGGCGGAATGGGATTGTTCAGCAGACGATCATTCATGATCGCGAACGCGTTCGGCCCACGAAAGGGTACCTGACCGGTTAGCATTTCGTACAGCATGACGCCCAGCGCGTAAACATCACTGCGCGCATCACCGCGCTTCCCTTTAACCTGTTCGGGCGAAATGTAATCCGGCGTGCCCATCAGTTGCGAGAGCTTGGCAAACGTGAGCCGCCTCGCCCCCTCCTGGCCGGCGATACCGAAATCAATCAACTTGATCCGGTCGTCCTCCCCCACCATGATGTTTTCCGGTTTCAGATCGCGATGAACCACGCCATTCGAATGGATGTAATCCAGCGCGTCGCAAATGCCCAGCGCGATTTTGACCGCGCGTTCGTGCGGCAATTTTCCCTGCTCGCGCAAGATCTGACGGAGCAGGCGGCCTTCCACCCACTCCATGGCCATATACACCTGGCTGCGGCCGTCATCGGCAAGCACTTTCATTACGCCTGGATGGTCCAGTTTCGTGCCGATGTCCTGCTCGCGATGGAAGCGATCATAGAAGACCGGGTCGCTTTCGACTTCCGGATGCGGAATCTTAAGAGCTACAGACTTGCCCGATCGCAGATCTGTGGCGCGAAAAATGGAGGCCATCCCGCTGCGAGCCACCAAGGCTTCAATGCGGTAGTGATCGAGCTGGTCGCCCGTATGTAGTGCGCTCATGCGTCACTGAATCTTATAGTGTCTTCCGCGGTAGATACCAACGCGTTCCACGCTTCGGACACGGATCAGTTGAACGCTAACATTATCGCTGCCGTCTCTTTGATTCGCGAGCTCAACGAACTGGCCGGCGATCTCCTCCAGAGGAGATTGGCGGGCTGTCAGGCTCACGATGTCATCCGGCTCGACCGAATGATGCAGTCCATCGGAGCATAGCAGGAGCGAGTCGCCCGGGAAGATCTGATGCTCGCTGGTTTCGACCGTAAGAAACATTTCGTTGCCGAGCGCCCGGCTGAGGAGGTGTGAGGTTTGAGCGCTTGCAGCCTCTCGCGAGGTGACCAATCCGAGCCGCAACTGCTCATTGGAAACGGTGTGGTCACGGGTGAGCGGGACAGCATAGCCTTGCCGGATTAGATAACACCGCGAATCACCGACGTGAGCCACTGTGACGCGATCAAAGCGCAAGGCACAAGCAACAATGGTGGTCGCCATTGCCGCTCGTCGCGGAGCGGAGGTCAACCCCGCTTCGAAAACCTGCGCATTAGCTGCTTGTATGAGACGGGACAGAAGACTAGGTAAGGGTTCGTTTCCATTGGCTCTACGGAATCCGGCGAGCAGCGTTTCCACTGCCAAGCGGGAGGCGACTTCTCCGCGGTCCTGACCACCGACGCCGTCCGCTAAAGCGAAGAGCCAACCATGGCTGCGGGCCTCCTCCACCGAACCGGGCGGCACATGACCAAAGTAGTCCTCGTTGTGGTCTCGAACCGAACCTGGGTGCGATATCTGCGCGAACTCGATTTCCAGCATCGATGGTTAATAAAGCGCTCGTGCGGCCGACTTGGGCCAAGAAAGAAGAACGGGAGAATGGCGAAGCGGGCAGCCATTCTCCCCTAGGGAGTAAATTCTATAGAGCCGCCGTACGCACGTTCTGTGTCACGAGCGTTGTTCGCCCGGTCGCTTTGCTGGTACGGACGAAGTAAATTGCTCCGTACAGACCCCATACGCCGGCGATACCGAGAGCGAGCAGCGGTTCCAATTTGGTTCCGTATCCCATAAACGGCCCAATCAGATAAAAAGCCATGCAGGCTAGGTTCGCTGCCAAGCCGAATACCGGAATCAGGAAGTGACGGCCGACGCTGAATTTTGGATGCTTATGATATGCCACGATGCAGATGACGCAGCTCAGCATGTAAAGCAGGAATGTTCCAAAATTCGAAGCGAGGGTAACGAGAATCATCGTGTTGGGAAGAGCAGCCAGCTTATCGTGTGAGAAATAGCCGAAACTCGACCAGAAGCCGTGAGGCAAGGCTTGAATAGTGGCATCGGTAGGAGCAGCGGCATCGCCAAACGCGACAGACACGCCGATGACTCCGATCACTGCGGAGATCGCTGCCAGCGTCCAGATCGCACGGTGGGGCGTCAGATTAGCATTGTGAAGCGCGCCAAAGTGATCCGGCAGCTCCTGGTCTTTGCCCATCGCATAGGTCACGCGCGCTCCGGTGTTCATACAGGAAAGAGTTGTGCCGATGATGGCCAGAAACACAGTGAACGCCTCAATGAACATAAACGTGCGGCCGTGTCCGGCGCCGAACAGCGCGTCGCCGACGACGATCATCATGTCGCCGATGGGCGCCGCCGACCCTGAGGCGCTCTGCATTGAGTAGCCGCTGTTCAGAAAATAATTCGCGGCGAAATACTCCACCAGATAACAGAACGCTCCTTGAATCAGCAGCGAGGCGATCACTGCGATTGGTACGTCGCGTTTCGGGTTCTTCGCTTCACCGCCCATTGCCGTGACCGATTCAAAGCCAACCAGAATCAGAATCGCCACGGTCGCCTGCACGAACACCCACCCCATGTTGTGGATACTGACAACTGATCCGGCAGTCGGATGGCTCAGGAAGGCGCCTTTGTCGTCTTTTGCGGGATAGCTGATACGGAAGGGCACCGGCTTTCCGGCGGCATCTAGTTTTGGTTTGGGTACGCCGTTCGCGTCCCGAACGATCGTCTCAGTGGTCTGACCGTTCGCCGTCGCCTTGGTGGTCGCGAACTCGTAGGTATACGCCGCACCCGAGCTTGAATCGAACTGAAACGCGATGCTCCCTGGCGGGTGGTTCATGCGATACCCGAGAGCCACCACAGAAAACACCAGCAGCGCCGAGATCTGAATCACGTTGATAGCGATGTTGACGGAAGTGGACCCGTTTACGCCGCGCTGCGCAATATAGGCCACGGCGAACGAGAAGACAATCGCGATCAGCGCCATAAAGGCAGGGCCCGGGTTGGAGGCGCTCATGAAATTGGGCCAGATTGAGCCGACCAGGTAACCGCAGAGCACGCCCATAACCGCCACCATCACGCCCGGGTAGATCCAGTAGTAAAGGTGCGAGCCCCATCCGACGATAAACTTCGAAAGCCGGGCCAGACGCCACATTTTCGTGTGATTTAAAAATGATTGCTCAGCGAAATAGTACGAACTTCCGGTTCCGGGATACAGCTTCGCCATTTCCGCGTAACACACGGCCGTCGCCAGGCACAGAACGAGTGCCAGAACGATACCAAGCCACATGGCAGGGGCCGTGATTCCGGTGTTGGCCTGCAGCGCAAAGGTTAACCATAGAAACGCTCCCGGCGCAATTAACGCCATGGCGTTCATCGTCAAACCGGTGAGACCCAGAGTGGGCTTCATTTCTACCGAGTTAGTTTCAGCCATTCATATCTCCTTTTCTTCAAATCCCGAAAGATCCCCGATCTAGTGCTTCACGGGGAAGAATGCAATCAACCCGATCGTTGCCGTGGATTGAGTCTTCGACACGCCGGACTGCAATCCGTGATCGAAAAAGGGAACGTTCGATCCGTCATGCCGGAATTCAAGGCGAGCCAATAGGCCGTCCAGCACCTTGTATTCGCCGGTCATGGTGATTTCGTGCAGCTTCTGCGTGACTCCCGTAGTGAATCCGGTCGCATCGTTGTAGTACTCAACTCGAGGGCTGAGCGCGATGCGCTTCGTCGCCTGGAAATGCGCGGCGGCGGCAAACCCTTCCCAATGATTCAGGCCGGAGAGAATCCCGTGCTGCTGGCCGTAATCAAAATTCAAGTAGGCGTTGAATTTGTCGTTAGGAGTAAGAAGTAAGGTCGTGTCATAGAGGTTGCGGTTTCCCCTGGTGGTAGCTGTCCACTGCGGACCAACGTAATAGTTATTGCTCCAGGTGAACTTCTTCCGCGTGATGGCGCCGGTCAGGCCGACAGTCTGCATGTTGTTTCCATGCTGGTCAACAATCTCGTTCCAGCCATTGATAACCTGCACGCCAACTGTGATGCTGCTGTTGATCGGCATGGATGTCCGGATGCCGAAGTGGTAGTAGGGAATCGCCAGCGCGAAGAGAAGCGATCGCGAATAGTTCCAGTTATCGCGGTTCTCAATCACTTCGGCGCCGGCCGATGTGACGAAATCGCCGAAATCAGCCTCAAACCCCTTCCATCCTTTCGGCTTGAGGCTTACGTAGGCTTGCTCAATGAAGCGGAAACCTTCCGGATCAGGGACGGCCGAATGCATGATCTCCATCGCGCGGCCGAAACCAACGTCAACTCGAAATCCGACCGGATCCGGGTCACGGCTGACGGTCAGCTTTAGCAGGTTCAGATCTACTTGATCCGTGAGGTCGTTGAAGTTGTAGAGATTGTTGTAGCCCGCAATGGGGTGATTGTTATTGAAGCTGTAATACCCATCAAGCATTCCGCTAAAATCGATTCCACCCAGGCGAACGGACGACGTTGACAACGCATTCGTCGGCGGAGGCGTGCTGGGTGCCGCTGGAGCAGCGCTTTGGGGCGCCGGCGTGGGTGCTGAAGTGGTCTGGGTAGTATCCGGGGGCGTCGAAGCCTGTCCGCTACTGGATGCGGTTTGACTCCATCCGTTACTGACAGCCAGGAAGAAAATGAGCGCTGTTGGTGCCGATACTCGCATGTTCCCTCTCGAAAAAATTCTTGATTCGACACGGAACGGAGTGCCGGGTTACCGACGAGGTATAGATTGACTCTTGCTTTTACCGACTGGGTAAATTGGACGTGCTTTTGTTTTACTGATGGTAAGCCGAAATGGACGGAAGTCCTAATCAAAAATTTCAATAGCACATATTGCGCCCGCTGAATGCGTGTAAGTTCTGTGAGTTCTAGGCGTTTTACGGATTTCGCAGCAAGCAGCCGATCGCCTCTGCCGCCCGAACCATCTCTTCCTCGCGGGTTAGGCAGTCCGGACAAAGTCGAAGCAGTGCGCCGCGGGCATCCGCCTGAACGCCGCGCGCGGCCAACTTTCTGCAGATAGAAGCAGCTTCTGGATGTCGAACCGTCAGAAATGCACCATGATCCCGATCGCCGCCGATTGCGGTCACCCCCGCCCCAGCGAGATGGTCCTTCAAGCGCGCAAGCCGATCAAGGCCATAGCTACGTAAACGTTCGACTCCAATTTCCAGAACAAATCTCTGCCCAGCCTGCGCCTGGTAATAAGTAAGCACGGGCGGCGTGGACTCGAGGAAAGCATCGCCTCCAGCGGCCCAGGAATTGATGTCCGGCCGCTCATAGGCAAACGGATCGCGTTTCGCAAACCAGCCGACATCCAGCGGTTCGAGCCCGCTCGCAAGCGCTTCTGGCGCGATATATAGAAACCCCGCTCCCGGGCCGCCGCGCAAATATTTGTAGGATCCGCCGATCAGGAAATCCGCCTCCATGCTCGTCACATCCACCGGAAATACGCCAATTGAGTGATACCCATCCACCAGCAGACGTGTGCCATTCGCATGGCAAACCTTGGCCAAGTCGCTCAGTCCATGCATGATCTGGCCGGTCATGAACATAACTTGCGAAACCACGACCAAGGCCGTTTCGGCGGAAATGGCGTTCAAAAGAGATTCCAAATCGAAATGGCCGTGCTCGTTGGCTTCGATCCAGCGAATTTGTACGCGTTCCCGGGCAGCATACTGCTTAAGGATGACGTCGACCGAATCGAACTCGCCGCGGGTGCTGATAACGCGAGGCCGTCCTGGAAGCGCATTCAGCACGGTACGGAGCCCCTGACCAACGGACGTTTTGGGCACAACGCAATCTGCTCGCGGGGCGTTGATCAGGCGCGCCAGCCGCGCACGAAAGGCTTCTCGCTCAATGAGCCAGTCCTCCCAGGCTTCGCCCAACCTGGTTTGCCAAAGTGTTATAGCTTCCGTTACATCAACCGAAGTCTGATCCAACGGGCGGCCGAGCGAGTGATTCGCCAAATAGATTTCCCGGGAATCGAGTGTTCGCGAAAACAGAGGAGCGATATGCCTGGTAACGTTCTCTTCCGTCAGCGGCTCATCGCCGAGCTTAGCCACGACATCCGAAATCGAATGCTTCATTTTTGGTGCAGCCCTGTCCGCACGGCAATCAGCTCCGGAAAAAACGTGAGATCCAGCGCCTGCTTCAAGAATGTAGCGCCCGAAGACCCGCCGGTTCCGGGGCGAAAGCCAATAATTCGTTCAACCGTCTTCAAATGACGGAAGCGCCAGAGCTGAAAATACTCTTCAATGTCGACAAGCTTCTCGCACATCTCATACGCGTCCCAATACCGGTTCGGCTCCTCATATATCTCACGGAAAACCGCCACTAATGCATCGTCTTTGGCATGTGGTTGGGACCAGTCGCGGTCAATGCTCCTTGCTGGTACCGCAAGTCCGCGCCGGGCAAGATGCTTCAGGAACTCATCGTAGATGCTGGGGGACTCAAGAGCGCGCTTCAGCTCGGAGTAGATCGCGGGGTCATGGGCGAATACCGCCAGAGTTTCGGCGTTCTTGTTGCCAAGCAGGAATTCGATCTGGCGGTATTGATACGACTGAAATCCCGACGCACTCCGAAGAAATGGCCGGAATTCGAGGTACTCGGACGGCGTCAGCGTTTCGAGCACGGCCCATTGCTCGAACAACTGCATTTGAATGGATTTGACTCGTGCCAGTATTTTGAAGCACGGATCGAGCTCGTCCTGCCGGATGTGATCCATGGCCGCAGCTAGCTCATGGATCATCAACTTCATCCATAGTTCCGAAACCTGATGCTGCACGATAAACAGCATTTCGTCGTGCCTCGGAGGAATTGAGAGCGGCTTTTGCTGACTCAGGAGCTCTTCGAGTCGCAGATAAGACGAATAACTGAGCCGGCCGGCAAAACTCGTCACAATACCCGGCTCGAGCGGCCGCTGATTAGTGCTCATTGCACGATCCCTCCTGCTCCAAAATCCTGAAACGATATCGAATTCACAATACTCTGTTCGAGATGTTACTAACGAGTCTCGGGAATTAGACAGCTCGCTATACTTTGATTTGAGCCCGAATGTTCACTGCTATTCCCCGTCCGAAGGCCGCCAGTGCGGTTCTGGCGTTTTTTATCGCCGTGCCGAGCTACTTTGCAGCGCAAGCGCAAAACGCCGCAGCGCAAGCCCAGAACGCACCAGCACAAGCTCAGAACGGCGCGGCGACGACGACTCCCAGAACTCCCGTCACGCCTACCCCCCAACGGCGCAGAGCGGCGGAGAATAATCTACCCGCAGCCAATTCCGCGGCTGTGGACGCCGGCCACCAGGTCTTTTCACAGAATTGCGCTTTTTGCCACGGCGCGAATGCCAAAGGCGGCGAGACAGGTCCAGATCTGCTGCGCTCAGTGCTCGTTCTCGATGATGACGGCGGCAACAAGATTGGTCCCGTCGTCCATAATGGGCGCCCCGGTAAGGGGATGCCTAAGTTCGACTTAACGGACGAGCAGATCGCAAATATATCAGCTTGGCTGCACGACCGGATTAAAGCGACCTCGGAACGCGACACTTACCAGATTCTCAATATCGTAGTCGGTGATCCCAAGGCGGGCGCGGCGTACTTCAATGCGCACTGCACTTCCTGCCACTCTGTAACGGGCGACCTGACGCACATCGGTTCCAAATATGACGCCGTTGGGGTGCAGCAGCACATTGTCCAACCTCGCGAAGAGCGCGGGTGGTGGATGCCGCGCACGGGACCAGAAACCGCGCCGGTCACCGTGTCGGTCACTTTGCCTTCGGGCCAGACTTACTCGGGCAAGCTCGAACATTTGGACGATTTCACGGTCGCCTTGACCACCTCAGCAGGCGAGTACCATTCGTTCACCCGCAACGGAGACTCTCCAAAGGTGGAGGTTCATGACCCGTTGAAGCCTCACACGGACATGCTGAGCAAGTACACCGATGCGGATATCCATAACCTCACTGCTTATCTCCTAACCTTGAAATGAAACTGCGCCAATCTCTTCTTCCGATTTGCCTCACAATCCTGCCCGCCGTGCTAGCCGCTCAGATGCTCGATCCGGCGCTTCTGCTGAAGCCGCCCACCGACGCGTGGCCGACATACAACGGCGATTACTCGGGGCGTCGCTTCAGTACTCTTTCTCAGATCAGCCAATCGAATATTAAGAACTTGAACCTTGCCTGGGTGTTTCGGACGATGCCGGGCGAGATACCCGGTTCCATTGTGGGCGGAGAGGGTGCGGCCGCACAGCGCGCCGGCGGCGGGACAGCGATGGATTTCTTCGCGAACCAGGTGAAATCCACTCCACTGATGGTGAATGGAATTTTATACTTCGCCACGCCGGACAACACTTGGGCCGTAGATGCGCGGTCAGGCCGCCAGTTGTGGCATTACTTCTGGCGCACAAAGGGCGGAATTCACATCGGGAACCGCGGGGTCGGCATGTACGGGAACTGGCTCTTCTTTGAGACGCCCGATAATTATCTGGTTTCGCTCGAAGCCGCGACCGGCAAAGAGCGCTGGCACGTACAGATTGCCGACGTGAAGCAGGAGTACTTCTCTACTCCCGCGCCCATAGTCGTCGGTAACCATGTGATCGTCGGCACCGGCGGCGACTCCCTCGATGTACCTGGCTTTCTCGAATCGCATGACCCTGAAACGGGTGCGATCCAGTGGAAATGGTGGACGGAGCCTTTGAAGAAAGGCGATCCAGGCGCTGAAACCTGGCCGGACGAGTATTCGATGCGGCATGGCGGTGGAATGACCTGGATACCGGGCACTTACGATCCCGAACTGCACCTGTACTACATCGGAACAGGCAATCCAAACCCGGTGATGGCCGGCCAGAGCCGGAAGGGTAATGATCTTTTCACCTGCTCGCTGGTGGCGCTCGATATCGATACCGGAAAGTTGAAGTGGTACTTCCAGGCATCTCCCCATGACACGCACGATTGGGATTCCGCACAGACGCCGGTTCTCTTCGACGGCGTAATCGACGGCAAACCTCGTAAGCTGCTGGCGCAAGCCAATCGCAATGGCTACTTCTTTGTGCTGGACCGAACGACGGGAAAGAACGTCGTGACAAAACCCTTTCTCGATACGCTCAACTGGTCAAAAGGCGTAAGCACGACTGGACAGCCAATTCCGAATCCCGAGAAGGAACCGCACGTTCCTGGCGTGCTTGTGTCACCGCCTTCGGACGGCGCTACCAACTGGCCGCCACCAAGCTTTAATCCGGAAACGGGCCTGTTCTACGTCACCAGCCGGCAAGCATACAGCATGTATTACTTGACCGACACGGATCCTCACCCTGAGGGTTGGGGCGCAGCAGAACGCGGAGCCGGATTTCTTGGTTCTACGCTTCAGGCAATCGATTACAAGACCGGCAACACCGTGTGGCGGCACGATTATCCGGGAGGCGGCGGGCTGTCCGGATTACTCACGACGGCTGGAAAACTGCTGTTTGCAGGTGACGGATCGAACCACCTCATTGCATTCGATCCGGCGAACGGTAAGATTCTGTGGCACGCGGGACTCGGAGGGAACGTCTCGAACGGGCCGGAAACGTACATGCTGGACGGCAAGCAGTACCTGGTGGTTGGCGCCGGCGATTCGGTTTACGCGTTTACGCTCGCGGAGTAGAAGGTCTGTGTAAGGCAGTGCGTAGGAATCGCCTACGTTACGGGTTCCGATCAATCACGAACTCGGGCGCACGCGGGCGGGATTTCCTAAGACATCTGCCGGTGTCAGACTTAATGGACCTCAGATAGCTCGAGCTGGGCTGCTGGCAGAATAGCCGTGCGTCAATCAAACTGGCTTACCCGACGGCCTTCAAGGCTCTTCTGCCAAAACCTAATTCCCAACGCTCCCATAGGTTTCTCGCATAATCAGCGAAAGCATCACGGGCCGCAACCGGGTCCGGGGCCACGGAACCGGCGATCGCGCCGAAATTCTCGGAAAGCTTCTCAAATCGTGTTCTGGTTTCCTCGTTGGCGATGTCGAACCACCAGGTATGTATTCCGCCCAGCTTTTTTATTATGCGCTCCAGGTGCGGTGCTCTTTCCCCGGTTTCTGAGCCAGCAGTTGAAAGCAACTCCAGAAGACGCTCCAGATGCTGCATGGAACGAACAAGGCCGATATAGACGAGCCCAGCGCGACCACCTGCCCATGGATCGAAGGTGGCGTATCGCGATTTCAAGATCCAATTGGCATCGCAATTCTGCACGTCACACAAATAACTCCAGTTACTCTTCGATGAAAAGACAAGGGCAGCTATGAAAGCGACGGTCGAAGTTTCCGATGCAAACTCGCCAGCGAGGGCGATCACTCTTCCCCAGTGGCGTGCTGTCTCCTCGCGGCTGCCACTATACGATACCGCCTGCTGGGAGGGGAGCCTGCCCGTAGACGCAAAGCTCCTGATTCGGCTTAAGAGTTCGCTCTCAAACGCAACCGCTAGCTCCGAGTCGAAATAACTTTTCAACACGATCTCTGGAATAGCTCTCAACTCGGTCTCAGCCGCATGCTCTTCGAAAAATCCAAAATCCGTACCGACAAGGAGCCAAGAAGCAGCTTCAATAAGCCGACACTGGATAACGCGTCGCTCACCAGCACCAAAATCACTGCTTTGATGCCAGTCAGAAAGAACAGGCCCTAAAAATGAATGGCAAAACGAACTAAGCGCTAGCCTTTTTTCTGAATGAGGGAGCATCTTTTATGAATTCCATTGGGAATAGGTACTCCCGAGTCGGCTTGCCTACTGACTCGTGATCCTTGCCATCTTGGTACGACGTGACCGGGTCGCAGGCGTAGGGAGGAATATGTCCAACCCATTTGTCCGTTCCATACGCAACGTGCGCCTTCAACGATGAAGACCAATCGAATTGCGCTGCCAGAGATTCGGTGCCTTCCTGCAGGGCACGTAAGAGACCTAAGGTCTCTGAGTGTGCGTCGAGATCGCTATCGGCGTGCGATCCGAGAATTGCTGGGTCAACATAACCCGGCAATACCGGTGACGAGATCAGCAGGTTCACGAAGAAGCCCCGAAAAGACCCCAGCCCGATCCCAAGGCTTGCCGGCGAGAAAAGGCGAACGTGGCTGATTAGCAGCTCAAATCCAGGAGGACATGCCGTCGAAGATTGCAGCTCGACACCAACAGCCGAACGTACTCTCTCTTCACCGATCACGACATGCCGAGTCTCTAATGAAACTGTGAGTCGTTGGGCCTCACTAAGAACGAGGCGTCGAATCAGTACGGAGCCCTGTGAGTGTCCCACTAGAATAAGTCGCTTGTATCGCTTTGGTGGACATAATTCACTTTCTTGGATAGCATCGTCGATATCTCTAAGGCTATCCGGCAAGTACTTCCGGGATACGGAAAGATATCTGGCCCTAAAGAGGGCCGAGATATTCGGGACCGGAAAAACTGCCTTTACGAATTCGTACAGCGCATCAGTCATTCTCAAAACATGTCCATCCCACTTATATCCATAGAAATACACGTCACGCTCATCCCATGACGGATCATCGGAGGCACTTATCAAACCGTCGAAATCCATCCACGTACCAACCGCGCTTCCGTCCATGCCGTGGACGAATACGATCGCCGTGTCTTTCCCGGGATGAGAGCTCAAAAGGCATTGCGAGGAAGGAAACCCAGGGAGCGTCTGTAGAATCCTTTGCCCTCGGCCTAGCGTTTCTGAATTCGAATTCATGCCCAGCAAATTATACACTGGAATCACCCACCGAGTCAGCATATGGATTCGACCAAGCTTTTGGTAGATCTGCTGAGCGGATTTGTCGGCGGACTCGCCGGCGCGACCGCAGGCGCGTATCTCAAAGCGTATTCAGCGGAAAAGGGAAAGCATTTCGCCACTTACGAGGATCTGGAGTTCTTGCTTGCGCAGGAAAGAATCAAGTCTTACGAGCAGGAAAAAGGAAAACAGCTCGCCACCCACGAAGACATTGAGCACGTTCGTTCGGACGTTCAGGCCATCACCCGTGACACGGAGGCAATAAAGGCGCAGATTAGCAGCGAAGTTTGGAATCGGCAAACCCTGTGGAGTCAGCGTAAAGAGGTGTACGCAAATTTGCTGGAGATCACCACCAAAATGCTGGAAGTGTACACAATGCTGGCAATTGACCACAACGATCGGGGTGGGACTGACGCTTCCGATGAGCTAAAGCGAAAATTGATTGGCCACTTTGGCGAGCTCACTCGGACTCGAGCTCTTGCACAAATCTTTCTAAGCGAAGGAGCTGTCCACGCTCTTGACCGTTACGCCACAGGGTGCACTAAGCATTCCGACGCAGAGAAGATCGCGTACGGGTTGCAAGGTCTAGAGGCCCTTCAGCAAGAACTAACTGCGAACGCCAAACGGGAACTCGGTATCTCATCTCGAAACCGGGACCACGAGGAGGTTTCGCGACTCTTCTGAACGCATCACTCGATACCCGACTCGGTACACGCCAGTCTTGTTCCATGGCGTAATCGACGGCAAACCTCGAAAGCTGCTGGCGCAAGCCAACCGTAATGGCTACTTCCTTGTGCTGGACCGCACGACGGGGAAGAACGTCGTGACAAAGCCCTTTCTCGATACGCTCAACTGGTCAAAAGGCGTAAGCACGACTGGACAGCCAATTCCGAATCCCGAGAAGGAACCGCACGTTCCTGGCGTGCTTGTGTTACCGCCTTCGGACGGCGCTACCAACTGGCCGCCACCAAGCTTTAATCCGGAAACGGGCCTGTTCTACGTCACCAGCCGGCAAGCATACAGCATGTATTACTTGACCGACACGGATCCTCACCCTGAGGGTTGGGGCGCAGCAGAACGCGGAGCCGGATTTCTTGGTTCTACGCTTCAGGCAATCGATTACAAGACCGGCAACACCGTGTGGCGGCACGATTATCCGGGAGGCGGCGGGCTGTCCGGATTACTCACGACGGCTGGAAAACTGCTGTTTGCAGGTGACGGATCGAACCACCTCATTGCATTCGATCCGGCGAACGGTAAGATTCTGTGGCACGCGGGACTCGGAGGGAACGTCTCGAACGGGCCGGAAACGTACATGCTGGACGGCAAGCAGTACCTGGTGGTTGGCGCCGGTGATTCGGTTTACGCGTTTACGCTCGCGGAGTAGTTTTCAGCAGCGACGCAAACAGCAGCTCTGTATAACAAATAAGTGAACTTTCCTTCCTGGCTCGTCCCTCGCTCGGTTTCAGGGTTCAGTTTGAGCGTCGTACTCAGTTGCGCGATGGCGCCGGGACTACTTCACGCACAGTGGATTCCTGCGAATCCGGTCACTAGTTTCGAGAAGCAAGCCGACGGTCCCCTCTTCACAATGCAGACCGGGACGCTGAAGCTGCAGGTCTGCACGGATTCGATGATCCATGTGGTGTATGCGCCGGCATGGCCGCCCGCGGATCATAAGAATTACGTCGTGACCAAGAGGGACTGGGCGTCCGTGAACTGGTCGATGGAATCGGGCGATAAAGACGTTACGATTACGACGACACGGCTAAAGGTCAAAGTCGATCGCGCTGGCGGCATGGTGACGTACTTCGACGCGGACGGCAAACAGCTTCTGGCTGAAGGTCCGAAGCAAATGACCGCGGCAACGGTGAATAACGAACGCACATTTCATGCCGAGGACGTTCTTAAGATTTACGGCTCTGAAGAGGCCTTTTACGGTCTGGGCCAACATCAGGCCGGCGTGTGGAATTACCGGGGCGAAGACGTTCAATTGGAGCAGGACAACACGAATATCTCCATCCCAATGTTCCTTTCGAGCAAAGGTTACGGTATGTTTTGGAATAATTCCTCAGTCAGCCGCTTTGATAACCGCTTTGTTCATTACCTGTTCCTCGGCTCTGAAGTGGCCGACGCGATCGACTATTATTTTTTCTACGGACCCGCGTTCGACCAGCTCATTGCCGATTACCGAACTTTAACCGGCGAAGCCCCGCTCTACGGCGAATGGTCGTATGGCTTCTGGCAAAGCAAGAACAAGTATGCTTCACAGCAGGAGATTCTGAGCGTCGCTCAGAAATATCGCGAGAAGCGCATTCCGATCGACAACATTGTGCAGGATTGGTTCTGGTGGACCCGTACCGGCGAATTCAAATTCAACGAAAAATACCCTGATTCCAAAGCAATGGTGGATGAGCTCCATCGCGACCACTACCATTTGATGATTTCCGTCTGGCCGTTCTTCGATCCAGGGTCGCAGACCTACGCGGAGATGGACAAGCGAGGTTACTTCATCGCGAAAACGACGGTCGGCGCATTCCACCCGAAAGGGGCCGCGCTCTACGACCCCTTCAATCCTGCGGCTCGCAAGTATTACTGGAACCTGATTGATAACGCTCTCTTCAAGATTGGAGCGGATGCATGGTGGATGGATACTACCGAACCGGAGACAGAGGGTCGCGAGGAGAACATTCTTCAAGATCACAAAGTGGACGGCCAAAACGGCGCCCGCTATGCGAACGTGTATTCGCTGATGACCACAATGGGCGTTTACGATGGGCAGCGCGCGGCGACAAGTAAACAGCGCGTCTTTATCCTGTCGCGCTCCGCATTTGCCGGCATTCAACGATACGGGGTCACAGCGTGGTCGGGCGATCTTCTCGCCGATTGGGTGAGCTACAAACGGCAGATACCCGCCGGGCTGAACTTTGAGCTATCCGGTGTTCCCTACTGGACGACGGATATCGGCGGATTTATCCTCGGACATCCTAATAATCCGAACTATCGGGAGCTGTTTGTACGCTGGTTTCAGTACGGCACGTTCTGCCCGATTTTCCGCACGCACGGCACGCGCGCCCCGAACGAGAACGAGTTGTGGTCGTACGGCGCGGATGCGGAGTCCATTCTCACAAGTTTCGACCGGCTTCGATATCGCTTGCTTCCGTATATCTATTCGGTCGCCTGGAAAGTAACGAACGAGGCATACACGCCGATGCGGCCTTTAGTGATGGATTTTCGTGACGATGTCAAGGCACAGAACACTGGCGATCAATTCCTGTTCGGGCCGGCGATCCTGGTAAATCCTGTCACCGAGCAGGGCGCGACAACGCGGCATCTCTACTTGCCGCAGACAAAGTGGTTCGACTTCTGGACCGGGGCGGCGCAGGATGGCGGGACCGATGTTAATGCTCCAGCGCCATTAAGCCGCATCCCTCTATACGTACGCGCCGGGTCGGTCATCCCGATGGGACCTGACGTGCAGTATGCGAATGAAAAGCCGAACGCACCTATCGAACTCCGGGTCTATCCGGGCGCGGACGGAGACTTCACGATATATGAAGACGATGGGACCACTTACGACTACGAGCACGGCGCCTATGCCACGATTCCCATTCGCTGGAACAACGCGAGCCACGTGCTGACGATAGGAGACCGGCACGGCCAGTTCGCAGGGATGCGGCAACATCGTACGTTCCAGATTGTGTTTGTCGGAGATGGTCACGGGGTGGGGATCGATACGACCAGCGAGCCGGACAAAATTGTGCAATATGACGGGAAGGCAGTAACCGTTTCGCAATAATAGGGCGACGTTTCGATAGACTCGATAAAGCCCTTCGCATGATCAGGATTCCCGGCTTGACTGCTCTCGCAGTGCTCTGTTTCGCACCGGCGGTCATCCAGGCGGCATCGGTAGAGTTTCAGAAGGACATAAAGCCGATTTTCGAGCGCTCCTGCGGGCAGTGCCATGTTGGCGCTGCGATGGGCAAATTGCGGCTTGATTCCGAAGAATCCGTTTTGCGGGGCGGAGCCTCCGGCCCGGCGATCGCGCCGGGACACAGCGGGGAAAGCCTTCTGGTAAAACGCCTTCTTGGGTTGACGGACGCTCCCCGCATGCCAATGGGCGGCCAGCCATTGTCCACTGCTCAGGTTGCACTCATTCGTCAGTGGATCGATGAGACGAGTGTTGAGCCTGCCCTAGCTCCACAAGCTTCAGTAGCGGGGCGCGGATCATCTCCTCTGTTCGTCAACGAGGTGAGACCGATTCTCGCGTCGCGTTGCTACGCCTGCCACGGTCCTGATGTGCAACAGAACGGTCTACGGCTGGATTCGTTAGCCGCCGTTCTGAAAGGAAGCGATTTTGGCCCGGTAATAGTTCCTGGCAAGAGCGATGGCAGCCGCCTCATTCGCCGGCTACTCGCGCAGGAGCGTCCGCAGATGCCGTATGGAGGGCCGCCGCTTTCCGCTTCGCAGATTGAGATCATCCGGAAATGGATCGACGCCGGCGCACCCGGCCCGGATAACGATACTCCGATAGCGGCAACAAAACCCCCTAAACATTGGGCCTATATCAAACCAGTGCGGTCCGCGGTTCCGGTGGTTAAGAATGCCGGCTGGTGCCGGAATCCGATCGACAATTTCATTCTCGCGAGACTCGAGAAGGAAGGTCTGGAGCCGTCCCAGGAAGCGCCGCGCGCAGTTCTGCTCCGCCGCGTGTACCTCGACCTGACAGGCCTGCCGCCCTCACCGAAAGAGGTAGATGCTTTCGTTAGCGATCGTTCTCCAGATGCTTACGAAAAGGTTGTCGATCGACTACTCGCTTCTCCGCATTACGGTGAAAAATGGGCTCGGCAATGGCTCGATCTGGCGCGCTACGCGGACAGTAACGGGTATGAAAAAGACCGCCGGCGCACGGCCTGGGAGTACCGGGACTGGGTCATTCGGGCTTTGAACTCGGACATGCCGTTTCGCGATTTCACCATTGATCAGATTGCCGGCGATATGCTCCCGAACCCGACGAAGGAAGACCTGATCGCCACCGGCTTCAATCGCAATTCGATGTTGAACCAGGAAGGCGGTATCGATGTCAACGAGTACTACTATTACAGTCTCGTTGATCGGGTCAACACAACGGCATCAGTGTGGCTGGGATCCACGCTCGCGTGCGCGCAGTGTCATAACCACAAATTCGATCCGTTCACCCAGAAAGACTATTACAGGTTTCTGGCCTTCTTCAACAATGATGAACGTCAAGTCGCCGGGAAAGGCGACCACTGGATGGAAGAGCCGGAGCTGGAGCTGCCGACAACCGAGCAGGAGAAGAAGAGCAAAGAGATACGCGCCGAGATCGAGGCCCTTGAGGCCAAGCTGAACACGCAAACACCCGAGCTGGATCAAGGGCAGGCGGAGTGGGAAACCGATATGCGTAAGAGCGCGAAGAATTGGACGCCTCTCGTTCCGTCCGAGTATAAGTCGGCCGGCGGCGCAGATTTGAAACTTCTGCCCGATCATTCGATTCTGGCTACCGGTAAGAATCCTCAGGCAGACACTTACGTGATCGAGGCCAAAACGAAGCTACGGTCTATCACGGGCGTGCGCCTTGAAGTCCTTCCCGATCCTAGCCTGCCGCACAGCGGACCGGGACGCGATCCGAGCGGCAATTTCTTTCTGAGCGATTTCGATGTAGATGTTGCGCCGGCCTCCAGCCCGCAAACGGCTCAGACTGTCAAGTGGGGATCCGCCAAAGCCGACGAGGCGCAGGAAGACTACTCTGTTGAAGATATCGTTCATAAGAAACCGGAACGGCTGGCAGGCTGGGCCATTGAAGACGTAGACTCGAAATCGGTCGCCCGGCAAGCCGTATTTGTGCCAAACGAGCCCTTCGGCGATCGCGGCGGCAGCGTGCTGGTCATCACCCTCAAGCACCAGATGCGGCATACGTCGAGAAACATTGGCCGGTTCCGGATTTCGGTCACGTCGGCGCCGGACCCGGAATTCATTGCGACAATTCCCGCGACCGTACGGCCGCTGCTGGAAATCGGGGTTGATCAGCGAAGTCCCGCCGATAAAGAAAAAGTGTCGGCAGCGTACCGCGACATTTCCCCGCTGCTGGATCCGGCGCGCAAGCAAGTTTTGCAGCTCCAAGCGAACCTGAAGAAGCTCGGAATCGTAACCGCGATGATCATGCGGGAACGGACGAGCTTTACTCGCCCGACTGCGAACATCCGAGAACGAGGCACCTTCACCAGCCCGGGCGAACTGGTGTACGCAGACGTGCCGAGCGCACTAAATCCTTTGCCGAAAGACGCGATGCCAAACCGGCTTGGCTTGGCCGAATGGCTGGTCAGCGATGAAAATCCTCTTACCGCACGAGTGGCGGTTAACCATTTCTGGGAAGCGATTTTCGGCCACGGCATCGTTGAAACCAGCGAGGATTTCGGCACGCAGGGCGATGCTCCGTCTCATCCCGAGCTGCTTGACTGGCTTGCTACCGAGTTCATGCAGAACGGCTGGAGCATGAAAAAGATCCAACGGCTGATGGTTACTTCCGCGACGTACCGCCAGGATTCGCGGGTCACGCCTGTACTGCTCGCTCGTGATCTCTACAACAAGCTGTACGCTCGCGGCCCACGCTTTCGAATGGAAGCCGAAATAGTGCATGACATCGCACTCGCGGCCAGCGGGTTGTTGAGCGACAAGATGTACGGGCCTAGTGTATTTCCGTATCAGCCCGAAGGAATCTGGGACATCCCTTACAGCTACGACAAATGGGTTGAGAGCACCGGGCAAGATCGCTATCGCCGGTCCATTTATACATTCATCAGGCGCAGCGCTCCCTATCCAAGCCTGGTGACATACGATGCGCCCAGCCGCGAATTCTGCACTATTCGACGTGTGCGCACGAACACGCCGCTGCAGGCCCTCACGAGCCTGAACGATCCTTACTTCTTTGATGCGGCGCGCGCAATGGCGCGGCGCATGATAGCTGAGGGCGGGAGCACTGCGCGAGACCGCACGACGTATGGCTTCCGCCTGACGATTTCCCGGAAACCGACCGATGCGGAACTCGATAAAGTAGTTGCGTTTTACGATGCGCAGCTAACCCGATTCACAAAAGACAGCAGCAACGCGGATAAGACCATCGCGGCTGATCCCCGATCAACGACCAATCCGGCTGAGCTTGCTGCATGGACGATGGTCGCCAACGTCTTGCTCAACACGGACGAAACAATCACCAAGGAGTGATGAGATGAAATTGCCGAGCTGCGCCATTCCGGAGGAACTTCTGCGCGCCTCAACCCGGCGACATTTTTTCAAACAGTCCGGCTTCGGGATCGGCGCCGCGGCTCTGACCGGGTTATTGAACAACACTCTCTTTGCCGAGGCGGCGACAACCACTCCCAATCCGCTTGCGCCGAAAGCGCCAATGTTCCCAGCGAAAGCCAAGAGCATTATTTATCTGTTCATGGCGGGCGCGCCGTCCCAGGTTGACCTGCTCGATGCGAAACCGGCCCTGCAAAAATATGATGGCCAGAGCGTTCCCGCCGAGCTGATGAAAGGCGAGCGCTTCGCCTTCATCAAAGGCACTCCGAAACTTCTCGGCTCACCGTACGAATTCAAGCGCTGTGGAGCCTCCGGCGCGGAGATTTCGGAACTGCTGCCGCACTTGCAGGAAGTGGTGGATGATATCGCGATCATCCGCTCGGTTCACACCACCCAGTTCAACCACGCTCCCGCTCAGATTTACATGAACAGCGGGTTCCAGATTATCGGCAGGCCAAGCATGGGCTCGTGGATGACGTACGGGCTGGGCAGCGAATGCAAAGATCTGCCCGGATTCGTCGTCCTGATTTCCGGAGAAAACCAGCCGGATGGCGGGAAAGCATGCTGGGGCAGCGGATTTCTTCCGACGGTCTACCAGGGCGTCGAATTCCGTTCGCAGGGCGACCCGGTGCTGTTTTTGACGAATCCGGCCGGCGTTTCCGACAACACGCGGCGCGAGTCGCTTGACCTGCTGAAGGAATTGAACGAAATGCATCTGGCGAGCAACGGCGATCCTGAAATCGCCACCCGCATCGCCTCTTACGAAATGGCGTACCGGATGCAGTCGAGCGTTCCCGAACTGGTGGACATAGGGAAAGAACCGGCGTCGGTCCACGAACTGTACGGCACGGAACCGGGCAAGAAATCGTTCGCAAACAACTGCCTCTTGGCGCGACGTCTTGTGGAGCGAGGGGTGCGATTCGTGCAACTCTATCATCGCGGCTGGGATAACCACGGCACATCAAGCCACGACGATATCGTGAACAGGTTGCCGAGCCTGTGCCAGGAGACCGACCGGGCGGCAGCGGCCCTGATCAAAGATCTGAAGCAGCGCGGGCTTCTGGAGAGCACGATGGTGATCTGGGGCGGCGAGTTCGGTCGCACGCCCATGAACGAAGCTCGAAACAATTCAAAGTTTCTGGGGCGTGATCACCACCCGCGGGCATTCTCGATGTGGGTTGCCGGAGGCGGTTTCCGGCCTGGTATCTCCTTAGGAAAAACAGACGAACTCGGTTATAACATCGCGGAAGACGCGGTAGACGTGCACGATCTTCATGCCACGATCCTCAATCAGATGGGGATCGATCACACGAAGCTGACCTATCGTTTCCAGGGCCGCGATTTTCGGCTGACGGACATCGCAGGAAACGTCGTCAGCAAGCTGGTCACATAACTACTCTTCGCGCAAGGCGAGCACGGGATCGACGCGGGTCGCGCGTAGCG
Organism: uncultured Acidobacteriaceae bacterium; assembly: GCA_963787585.1. Classification (GTDB taxonomy): domain Bacteria; phylum Acidobacteriota; class Terriglobia; order Bryobacterales; family Bryobacteraceae; genus Bog-105. The sequence goes on along the minus strand of CAWBDR010000022.1, from coordinate 26,234 downwards.
CAGGGAAGTAAGCGGCAGAGGCCGAAACCGCAAGCAGGGCCAAGACGGCCAGTACGAGATTCCCGGGGTCGTTCGGCTGAATCCCATATAGCAGGCTCGCGATTAATTTCGAGGTGAGAACAACGGCCACAATGCCGGCTGCGATGCCTATCCCCACCTGCCCTGCAATTTCGCGCAAAACAAACCAAACCACATTGCCGGAGGGCGCTCCCAGAGCCATTCGAATACCGATTTCGCCTGTCCGGCCGGTGACGAGATAAGCAAGCACTCCATAGAGCCCGATCGATGTCAGCAACAGCGCGAGAACTGCGAAGAATATGGAGAGGGAGGCCATTAATCGTTCGCTGCCTAGAGAATCATCCAAGTGTTCCTCAAGCATTTGCATTTTGCCCAGGGGAACTGCGGGAGCGACCTGATGCAGCAAAGAGCGAAATTCCGGATAAATGGATCGAGCGCCAGGCCTCACTTTGATAACGAAGGTTAAAGATGGCAGGTCGTCCGATTTTTGAGTGTACGGGAGATAAAGGGCCAGCGGATCCGGCGCGCGCATATTGAGGTATTTCGTGTTGCCGACGACGCCGACAATCCGGATCAATTGCTTTTCGAGCACGACATGTTCGTCGATCGGGTTTCGCGAAGGGAACAGCTTGCGGGCCGCGAGCTCGTTGAGAATCCCTACTTTTTCCGAAGTGGCCGTGTCGGCCGCGGTGAACTGACGCCCGGCAATGATTGGAATCTGCAGGACATCAAAGAGGTGCGGCCCTGCCAGATTCATGAAAGTGTCGCGCTGGTCTTGCGGAATATTACTCCCGCCGGGAATGTCTAGGAAGTCATCCCAACCGCTGTCGCTGAAAGGAGGAAACCAGATAAGGCTGGCGCTTTGAACACCGGGCAGATGAACGGTCTGCTCGAGGAGACGGGTATAAAGATTCCGGAGGGTAGGACCATGCCGGGTAAGCCGATCGGTATCGATGCCGATGAGGGCGACGTCTTTCGGATTGAAGCCGGGATTCAGGGTCAACAACCGGAACAAACTGCCAGCAAACAGACCAGCTCCGGCAACGAGCAGGACAGAGAGGGCGGCCTGCACGGCCAAGATGACTCGTCCTATACCCACGCGGCTTTCAGCGAGACGCAGATGGTGAGGCCTCTCCTTTAGCGAAGCCGAGATCCCGACGCGCGTTGCTCGAAAGGCTGGTCCAAGGCCGAAAAGCAGGCCACAGCCGGTGATGGCAATTAGAGTGAACAGGATCACCCTCCAATCAGGGTGGAGGTCAAATTGAGCGGCTTCTCCTCCGAAAGAGTGGCGCTGGGCGGCAGCTAAAAAGCCGACAAGAAGACGCACCGACCAGGACGCAAAGGCTATTCCTGCCAAGCCGCCGATAAGCGATATCAGAACGCTTTCGGTCAACAATTGCCGAATAACACGGGTTCGGCTCGCGCCCATGGCCAGTCGAACGGCAATCTCCCGTTGCCGGGCAGAAGCACGCGCGAGCAACAGATTCGCCATATTGGCGCATGCGATGAGGAGCACGAGAACAACGAGAGTCATCAGGATCGCCAGAGGGTTGCTGAACTGCATCCGAAGGAAAGCCCACCCTCTCGCACCGGAGGCCGTGAAAAACTGCCATTGGAGAAATTTCTTTTGCTCTGGAGACGGCCAGTCGTTCGGGAAGGCATCATGGACAATGCGCTTGGAGGCAATTGCCAGCTCCGCATCCGCCTGCTTCGGAGAGATGCTGGGTTTCAGGCGGCCCATGGTGACCAGCCACCAGCAACTGCGGCTCGCGAGGCAGACTTGATCGCCCACCTTACTGGTCAGCGGGACCCAAACTTGAGGTTTGGTACCTACCTCCGCGCCGAAGAAGCCGGGCGGCATGATGCCAACGATGGTGAATCGCGTTCCATCGAGTGTAATGCCAGACCCGATCGCTGCCCGATCGCGCTGAAAATGATTCGACCAGAACTGGTCACTGATGACGGCGACGGGACCATCTTTGCCACCCTCGGGCTTATCATCCGCTGGGGTGAATATGCGACCCAGTTGCGGCGGGACGCCCAATCCTGCAAAGTAATCTCCGCTGGCGAACATGCCGGGCACATGGACCATGTCAGGTCGGGCATTCATTTGAAAATCGTGAGACCCCCAGGTGAACACGCGCGAGAAGGCCTGGGTTTGCTGCTGTATAGCTCGAAAGATCGTGTAAGTGAAAAATGGAAGCTGCTCCGGGCCGTGAGTGTTCGCCAAAACGATAATCAACCGTTCGGGTTCCGGCACCGGTAGAGGGCGGAGGAGAAGCGCATTGATCAAACTGAAAATCGCAGTATTCGCGCCGATTCCTAAGGCCAGGGAGAGGACCGCGATTATGGTAAACGCCGGACTTTTTCGGAGCATTCGGACGGCATATCTGAAGTCGCGGCCGAGATTCTCGATGGCGCTGACGTGCCGCTTGTCCCGGCACTCTTCCTTGCGCTGTTCGACACCTTCCATTGCGCGCAGAGCAACATAACGCGCATCGCCTGGATCAGTGCCTCTGGCGATTTCCTGTTCCGCGCGCCGCTCGAGATGGTAGTTAAGCTCCTCATCGAGTTCCTGTTCGACTTGCCGGGGTTGAAAAAGAGATCGCAGGCGCAGAGGAAGCGTGTAGATCCAATGCTCGAACTTCATTTCAGACCTCCTCAAGCCGGACCACGTTCGAAATGGCAGTCGACAGGCGGTCCCAACTGGCAGCTTGCTTCTCGAGCTCTTTTCGACCCAAACGAGTTAGTGAATAAAACTTGGCACGGCGGTTGTTCTCCGTGATCTTCCACTCCGCTTTGATCCACCCTTCCTGCTCAAGCTTGTGCAGGGCGGGATAGAGCGAACCATCGCTGACCTGCAGAACTTCTCCAGAGATTTGCTTGAGGCGGAGAGAGATGGCCCAGCCATGGAGAGGCTCGAGGGCCAGAATCTTCAGTAAGAGCAGGTCCAAGGTGCCTTGAACAAGATCGGAAGGCTTACTCATATCGGTTATCGAGTCAAGTATACAGCGCTTCCTCTCGGTAAGCAAGGGCAGGCTGCCCCGCCGTGGTGGATCGGACTCGTTCTAAGCAACTTTCTTCTGGTCGCGCTCTTCCTCTTCCAGTTCGCGCCAGTACTGGTCAAACAGATGGGGCTTCAATTCGAGGGCGCGGACCTCGATTTGCTCGATTGAAAATTCGAACCCAAATTGGCCTAAGTCGAAGTCATAATTGCGCTCTTCCTTCACGGCTGCGATGTAGAGCTGGGCGGCTTTGTTCAGTCGCGCTTTGGCTTGCCGGGCTCGTTCCTCTTGAAGCTCTTCTAGCGTTTCGGTGTCCCGTTCGCGCTGGCGGCGGAGACGCGATTCCTGGATGCTCAGGTTGTTCAGATCTTTGCGATACGTGAGGAAGACTTTGGCCTCGATGAGGTGCTTGCGGACGGCCTCGTCCTCGTTGGCGAACTCGGAGGCGAATTCGAGACGACCGATCGCGTAGACGCCCATTTCGAGAGCGGGAATGCGAAGCAAGCGCCACTCGGTATCCGCGAGAGATTGGACGAGATTGCGTTCCTGATCGTTGGTAGGTTTCCAGCGATCGAAGAAGCTGTCGACGTGCTTCTGGTAGGCTTCGGCGTCGTCACCGGGGAGCAGAACCGTGCGGCCGGTCAGTCCTGTTTTGACGGCGTTGAGAGAGGACTTGGCTTTACCAGTTTCACTAGTAGGCCCGGTCGAGAGCTGTGCGTTTTTCTTGTTCGCTGCGATCTGGACTTCGGTTGGCATGAAGTCGCCTCCTGAAAATGAAAAATGCCCGCTGAACGGGATGCGCTCAGCGAGCCTGCTAGACCGTAGCACGGAGAGGGTCTGAATCCAATGGAGGCGGAAGACGAAAATCCCGCTAAATTACAGCCGGCTGAGGGGATATCGATATTTTCTCGGGCTGTGACCCATTTTCAGCCGGGCGCTGCAAATTAGCTTTCGCGAGGTCGACGGTGATTTGTGCGAACTGGTCCAATGCGGCTTGGAGGTCTTCGACTGTTTCGGCCAAGAACATTCGTCTGAAATGTTGTTTTTACGCTGTTTCCCGCTGCTTCTCAACGGAACGGAAATCGCACTAGCGCTTGAGCACTGGACTTATCGGCGCTCAACTCCAGAACGTTCCTTTTGGACCGTTTTTCTTTGCCTTCGGGATCATATAGGGTATCACGCGCACACGCAAGATTGTTTATTTATCGAACTGAAAGCATAATGGACGCGATGAAAGCCGAAACCGTCGAGTTGAACGATATCGAGATGTATTACGAGACTGAAGGAGCAGGAGAGCCACTGCTGCTCCTTCACGGTGGGACGGGTTGTCAGGAAGACTGGATTTATGCGGGACAAGACCAATTTGCGAATGAATACGCAATCATCAAGCCGGACGCACGTGGTCACGGAAGAACTAGCAACCCTCAGAAAACGATTACACACCGACAATGCGCGCTGGACACACTCGCTCTGCTGGACCACCTCGGGATCAGGAGGTGCCTGGCTATTGGGTTGAGCATGGGCGGTAATACGCTGCTACACATGGCGACGTTGCAACCGGAGCGAATTGAGGCGATGGTTGTTGTCAGTGCCACGATGTATTTCCCGGAGCAAGCTCGGGCGATCATGCGACAAATCCCGGCGGCTTACAAGCAGCCACCTCAAGAGTGGGAAAGAATGCGCAAGAGCCACAAGCTCAGCGATCATCAGATCACAAGCTTGTGGGACTGGACGCGCGATATGCAGGACAGCTACGACGATATGAATTTCACTCCGCCTTCCTTGTCGACAATCACTGCCTCCACACTGATTGTCTACGGAGATCGCGATCCTCTGTATCCGGTTGAAATGGCCGTGGCGATGTATCGCGCGATTCCGCGCTCCGCCCTTTGGATGGTGCCAAATGGCGGTCACGGTCCCATCTTCGCTGATGCCGCGGCTCAATTTGCTCAAACAGCGCTCGCGTTCTTTCGAATTCCGTCGTAGTCGGCAGATCCGAAAAAAATCGCTGTGAGGCGAGCTTTTGCAGATCTCTCCCGCTTACCTACAAAACCAGAGTTTTTCAACAGCATCGCTGCTGGTTTAGGCAATGGGCGATGCCAGCCGGTACCGTCTCAGCGGTTTCCTTCTGGCATCTAAAAGGAAAGGTATAAGATCGTCCTTTGGGCACGCCAACGGTGAGGTGGTGACGAACAGCAAGGCTGAAATTCTCCAAGGGACGGTGGATCTGATGGCCCTCAAGACGCTTGACGCCCTTGGTTCTCTGCACGGATACGGGATATCAAGACATCGAGCAGATCAGCGAAGAAATGCTTCAACTCAACGAGGGTACGGTCTGCGCTTCACTGCTACGTCTCATGCAAAAGGGACGGATCTCTTCCGAATGGGGTGCTTCCGAGAATAATCGCAAGGCGAAATACTATTCGATCACGAAGTCTGGCCGGAAACAGCTTACACGGGAAACCGAAGATTGGAATCGTATCTCGCTCGTGATTGGAAGAGTATTGCAACTGAAGGCTGAACGCTGATGACGACATCTTGGCGAGTCGTGCTCTCGAAAATTCAGAGTCTTTTCCGGCAGAAACGGGCAGACGAGGACCTCGACAGTGAAATGAATCAGCATATGGCACTGCTCGTCGAGCGCTATCTGAACCAGGGCCTCAGTTCAGAAGAAGCTTGGAACTCGGCGCGGCGACAGTTTGGAGGGATGACCCAAATGAAGGAAGTCATCCGTGAACGGCGCGGGTTGCCGTTGATCGCGGAGCTCATGCAGGACGGGAGATATGCCTTGCGGCAACTCCGTAGGGCTTCCGGCTTTACGTCAGCCGCGGTCTCCGTGCTGGCTTTAGCCGTGGGCGCGAACACGGCAATATTCAGCGTGATTAACGCCGTTCTCTTGAGGCCTCTTCCGTATTCGGACGCGAATCGTCTGGTCTGGATTGGCGAAACACTGAAGGGAAATTCGACGGACCAAGTTACACTCACGCCGGACTTTATCGAATGGCGGCATCTTAATACCGCTTTCACCGGGATCGCCGCATTCAACGTCCTCACGCGAACATTGACCAATGTTGACAGCCCGTTGCAACTGCACACAGCCAAGGCGTCTTCGACTCTGCTCCCGCTCCTAAAAATCCAGCCCCTTCTCGGTCGCAACTTCTCTCGAAGGGAGGATCAGAAGGGGAGCGATCAAGTCGCCCTCATTTCCTACGGGCTTTGGCGAAGAAAGTTTGGCAGCGAGCGGGGAATTCTGGGTCGCTTGATTACGCTGGACGACCGAGCACATACCGTAATCGGCGTGCTGCCGTCCTCGTTCTATTTCCCTTCGTCAGCCTCCGTTGATGTCGTGACACCTTTGGGCAAGAACGAAGAAGCAGAAATGAAACGTGGCGACGGAATCACTATTGTCCACGACGTCATCGCCCGATTGAAGCCTGGCATTACGTTGAATCAGGCTCGTGCCCAAATGGAAACGATCGAGTCTCATATCGCGCCGCCATCGTTTATGTCCGGCCTCCGCATGACGGTTAGGGTTGTCTCCCTGCAGTCGCAATTTGTGGGAAGCCTGCGCAATTCGCTTTTAGTTCTACTATGTGCGGTTAGCTTTCTGTTGCTGATGGGCGAGGGTGTCCCAAACTTAGTTGAAGGTTGAGGGCGGCTGGTTTCATGTTACGCCACTTTCTCGGAGGCGGCGTTAGGTTTTGTTTCTCTGCCGAGTACGACGGCGAGTGTCCAGAGATCGCGATGCCCGATGACTTTGCGGAAATGTTTCTCAGTGAGGAGCCAGGCGGATGCGACCCAGCGCTCGACCATGTCGCCGGTTCGCCAGCGCGTCACATTGTGCGTTCTCTTTTGCACTCCGCTCTGCGGGCTCTCGATGACGTTCGTAGTGCCGAGACATTTATACAGCGAAGGCGGAAGCTGCAGCCGCTGTACTGTGAACATTTCAGTTAGGCCCTCACGCAAGCTTCTCGCTGCTGATTCGTACTCGTGCTCCAGGAAGCGCGCAAGCTGGTCGAGCCGTTTGATGCCTTCCTCGGCATTAGAAACGCGCCATGCCGTCCGCATCAGATTCAGCGCTTGGGCTTGCTGCTCCTTGGGGAGTTCATCGAGCACGTTGCGCATCTTGTGATTGCGGCAGCGCTGCACCGGCTGATCGGGACCGAAGATCTCTTCGATAGCGGCACGCAACGCCTTCGCGCCATCGATCACGAACAGGTATTTCCGGTCGGTGGGCAGGCCCTGCTCGCGCAAGTGCGTGAACAACTGCTTTACCGCCGCTGCGTTCTCGGTCGCGCCGGCCTGAATGCCGAGTACGTGCTTGGTCCCGGCGCGATCCACGCCCACGGCACTGATGACGTGATGCGATCCGAAGCGTTGTCCATCGATGTAGAGCACCAGCAGGTCCGCTTCCTCCCAGCGCCGCTCACGCAACTGGCGCAGTTGTTCCGCGCTTCCTTCGATAGCTTGGCGGCTCACGCTGCTGCGCGACACGCCCGCCGTTTCCGCCATCTCCGGCAGCACTTCGGCGTATTCGCGCGTCGAAACTCCGCGCAACAGCGCGCCCATCATACGCTGTGCAGTGGCTTCATTCTCTTGCAGAGATTCATACGCCGGCACACTCACCTCACCGTCCTCTTTGTGACGTAGCCGCGGACGCTTCACTTTGATTTGCCGGTCGGCCAAGCTGATGCGGCCGTTCTGCGACCCGTGCCAGCGGATATCCCCGCTACTCTTTCCTGGCGTGCGCGGTCCGGCTACTTGTTCGGCGCTCAGAGTCAAAATCGTTTCGATGGTCTGGCGCCCGATGCGGTCGATCACTTCATCGACGGCTACGCGAGCCTGCGTGACCAACTCCATCAGCGGCAGCAGAACCTGCCCGTTCGCTTTGGCGAACTCTTCGACCGTTGCGGCGGCTGCGGCCGCCTCCCGGTCCACGATATGGTACGTTTTCTTCACGGCGGTGGTTGTCCTTTCCAGGATTAGGTTTTGGCGAATCGATTCTAACGAACCGGGCCGCCACCGCCGCCCTTCAACCTTCAACTAAATCTGAGACACCCTCTGATGGGCTGTGCAAACCTCTCAACTCTGTTACTAAGCAGATCCATTACGAGACAGAGGGAAATGGCGATTCGATCCTCTCTAGGCGCTTCCCGCTCGCGTTTGATCAAACAGATGCTCGTCGAAAGCATGGCGCTCGCAAGCCTAGCGTGTACTGCCGGACTTGTTTTAGCTTTTTGCGTGCGGGGAATTCTTTTGCGTCTTTTGCCGCAAAACATCCCTGGGCTCGAAACACTTTCATTGGATTGGCGAGTTCTCTCATTCGCACTCCTGAGTTCTTGCCTCAGTGCCGTCGCATTTGGCCTCGGGCCTGCTCTGCTCAGCTCAGGGGGTCCAATTGTCCAAGGTCTAACAACGGAAGATCGCCGCGGTTTTGGAGGGACTCGCCGCCAAGTCTGGCTGAATGCCCTCGCATCTACCCAGATAGCAATAGCCATTGTGCTGTTATGCGGCGGCGGACTGATGTTGCGGAGCTTCTGGAATCTGAGATATCACGATCTCAGATTCCAGACGGAACACCTTTTAACAGCGGAGCTTCATCTCGGCAAAGCTAAATACCGCGACAACGTGGCGCAGACCCTTTTCGTTAAGAAACTCCTTGAGAACGTTGGCGCGCTACCCGGTGTAGAAGGCGTTGCCGTCGGCGAGTTGCCTCCCGGTGACGGTCATGCCACGAACGGCTTTGCTATTCAAGGCCGACAAGCACAACCAGAAGGGCAGAAACCGGTGGCAAGATCATATGCCATAAGCCCAGCGTACATTCGCGTGCTTCGAATCCCGCTCTTGAAAGGACGTAATTTTTCCGAAGACGATAGAGCGGGGACTATGCCTGTCACCATGGTCAACGAAACGTTCGTGCGCCGAAATTTCCCCGGGCAAGAACCCATCGGTGCAAGAGTGCACTTAGAAAAAGATGCTCCCTGGGCGGTAATTGTGGGAGTCGTGGCCGATGTGAGAACCGCTGGCTTGGCTTCTCCTCCCGAATCTGTCATTTACTTTCCTTACCTTCAAGTCGGAACGATGACTGACGATCTAGGCGTTTTGCTTCCCACTGCTTTTAACTCTGCGTATATCGAACAGGAAGTCCGAAAGCAAATTGCCCGATTGGATTTACAACAACCAGTCACGGACGTACAGACGATGGATCAACGTTTGAATGCGTCGGTTGCGAAACCACGCCTCGCGACCATTTTGTTGGGATCCTTCGCTGCGCTTGGTCTCGTGTCAGCGACAGTCGGTCTCTACGGAGTAATGTCCTTACTCGTCCGTGGAAGATTTCGAGACATTGGCATTCGCCTAGCAATCGGCGCCCGACCTAGTGACGTTTTGCGCATGGTGCTGATACAGAGTATGCAAATTATCATTATTGGAATTGCGGGTGGGGTTTGCTGTGCTCTCCTCCTTACCCGTTTCTTGCAAAGTTTGCTCTACAGCGTTTCCGCTTCTGATCCGCTCACGATCGTTGGAGTGACGAGCTTTCTGGTTCTGGTTGCCATGTTCGCTTCCTATTTGCCCGCCCGTCGAGCGTCGCAAGTCGATCCAGCCAAGACTCTGCGTATGGAGTAGAAGATTTCGGAGGCCTGCCCCCCAGAGTCGCTGCTCAGGTCACGAGCGCTACGGTGCAAAATATCCAGATATGTCGAGCAGCAAATGGGTTGGACTTGAGGCAAACGCGTCGATGGATCGTTCGAGGCAGGCACGATGGCCATGTTTGACGTGATCGCACCATCCAACGCATTTAGCGTAGACACAACTGGCTGTGTCTGCCCGTCTGGCCAAAGAGTCAAATACCCCAGTGGTCCTGGCGGAACCACTGTTGCATTCATGACGTAAGCTCTCGCGGCAGCAGGCACCCCGCAACTTCCCTTCGTTACCGGGATCGCCCGGGAACCGGAAAACGGTTGTCCGTTGTTCAAGCGCGTGTCCAACACGCGACACGGTTGAGGGCTATAGAGTGAGAGACCACCGGTCGCCATTGGCGCAAAGTATCCGTTTATGTCCACGACCAGATCCGTATCGTTTGACGCGTAAACAGAGATCGCTTGATTGAGGCCTGCAGTCACAATGGCGGCATTCGCTGTAATAGTGCCGGTTATAGCGTTTAAGGTTGAGACCAGCGGTTGCGGCTCACCAGTAGGCCACGCTGTGAGGTATCCGAGCCCTCCCCTTGGAATTGCTGTGAAATTAAGCGAGTACGCTTGCGCTACGGCAGGGACATTGCACGAGCTCGAGAGAATTGGAAAGCTTCGGACTTGACCTCCATAGAGGTACGGACCCGAGAGCGGCCCGTTAGCCAGTCTCGTATCGATCAGCCGGCAGGGACTCATCGAATAAAAAGCTAAGGAAGAGTTGTTCGTGCTCGACACAAAATAGCCATTCACATCCAGGAGAACGTCAGTGTCATTACTTGCAAACACACTTACGCCTCCATTGGTTCCTGCCGGCAGAACCGCGGCATCCGCTTTTATCCGCCCATCGAGCGAATTCATGGTGGAGACTTGCGGCTGCGGCTCACCAGCCGGCCAAAGTGTCACGTATCCCAATGAACCCCTGGGCACCACCGTGATGTTGAGCGAAAACGCCTGCGCGGCGGAAGGGATTCCGCATTCACTACTCGGGATATCGAATCCGCGGCTAGTTCCTCCAGCAATATACGGGCCGCCAAAGGGACCGTCTATATTTCGCGTGTCGACTACACGGCAGGGCGTTGCTGGGACAAAGCGCAAGGCGGCCGGTGCACCCACCGTGAACGCATTCGGGATTGAGAGCAATTGGGTACCGGCGCTGTTGGACAGCACGAGCGTGTAGCTCCCTGGAACCGCGGTTATCAAGTTCACCGTTCCGGTGACGCGTGTTCCATCCGTTGAAATCGCTAAATTCGTTGGTACAATGTCCGGCCCTGGCCCTTTGAACTTGACCTGCATATTCGACGGGAACCCGCTACCCGTAAGCCGGATCGCGGCAGTAGACCCATCCGCGGCTTGATCGGGGGTCAGCCCGGAGACGACGACCGTGCTGCTTTGCACCGCAGTCGTGTTTAACAGAACCTTTACGACGACGTTACCGTTGCTATCGGTCGCGAGAGTCGCAAAATCCAATTTGTGGTTGCCGTCGAAATCAGCTATGGCAATTCCCGCATTGACCGCATGGAGGGTCGTTGACCGTTGCACCGGGGTTGCAAAGCCGCCCAGGCCATTATTGGCAAACGCCAGGAGATCATTGTTCAGGTCAAGTCCGACAACGTCAATGCTTCCATCATTGTTGAAATCTCCGATTGCGAGCGGGATACCGTAAAGGAAAAATCCGTTGTCTGCGCGCGTCAGATTATTCGTGAAAACACCTGACCCTTCATTGAAGGCCACATCGAAGCCGTAGAACTCCTCATTCATGACGATGTCGACCGCCCCATCCCCATTCAAATCAACGAAATAATAATTGTTGATTACGGGCGCGCCGGTGACGTATGTGACTGGGTTTGCCAAGTACCCGTTGCCTTGGTTGATCAGCACAGAGAACGAGCCGTCACTGTTATTTGTGACAATATCGGCCAGTCCATCTCCGTTCACATCTTCCGCGTAGAGCGCACTATCGCCACAGCAATCAAAAACATTACCCGGGGCTGAGAAAGTTGATAAGAACGCGAGAGTTCCATCCCCCTGGTTGGAGAATATCTGGTTCCACGGCTGACAACAGCCATTCGAATTCGTGTTGTACGATACCGCTACGTCGATGCGGCCGTCCCCGTTGAAGTCCCCTGTAGCCATCGTCTTGGCACGTAGTCCTAAGAAGAGAGGGGTATCCGGGAGGAAGATTCCGTTCCCACGATTAAGGAGAATATGTATACTGGCAGGGTTATCGGCTAGCCCAATAAGATCCAACTTACTATCTTGATTTAGATCGATGGCTGCCACCGCCAACACGCCGCCGCTTGAACCGATGTTGTAGATTACCGGAGACGCAAAGGTTCCGTTACCGTTGTTGAGCAGCACGGCCACTCCGTTCGCAAGCGCTACAACGAGGTCCGGCTTACCGTCTCCGTTCAGGTCAGCCGCGATGATGGCCTGCTGAGGCACTATATCTTGAGGGGCTAACATCGCCTGAATGTTATAAGAGATTGGTGCCCCAAATTGAATCTGTGCTGATGCGGCACTCGCCAATATGAGCGCGATACTTACTGCACAACAGAACCGCATTCTCTGATGGTCACAGAAGAATCCGCCAGTTGAGTCAAGGATTATTCTGAAATTGCTGCCCCATGCATTCCCTGTTGGATCCAGAGCTCTTAAGCACTCACCAAAGCAAGGCCGCCACACTGTTGCCTGGCCCTGATTACCTCACCGTTCTCGGGTGGATACACAGCATGCTCCGGCCAGCGGTTTATGTTGAGATCGGCGTTCGGAACGGAGATTCCCTTCGTGCCGCGTTGCCTGGAACAACCTGCATCGGAATAGATCCTGCGCCTGCCCTGTCTGGAGACTTTCCTGCTGCGCCAACAATGTTCGAGATGACAAGCGATCAGTTTTTCGAAACGGTTTTTCCTGGCAGCGTTCTCAACGCGCGCCCAATCTCCTTCGCATTCATAGATGGTTTGCATCTGTTTGAGCAGTCGCTGCGAGATTTCATCAATCTGGAGAAGTTTGCTTCACCTGAATCCGTTATCACAATTCACGATTGCATACCGCTCGATGATCTTACTTCGGCTCGCGAGCGCACGACCGATTTTTATACCGGCGACATCTGGAAGCTACCAGTTGCTCTACGCCAGTATCGGCCGGACTTACAGATTTCGGTCATCCGCACTGGCCCCACTGGGCTGTGTCTCGTGAGCCGTCTCGACCCGGTATCGAAAGCGTTGGAGAGTTCTTATGAGGATATTGTTTCCAAGTATGTCCCAATCGCATACAGTAAGTACCTGGAAAGCGAGGAACGAGGTAGGGAAACGGTCGAGAACTCATTTGATTCAGTCAAAGCTTGCCTCGCAGCGGCTGCCGCTTAAGAAAGTGTCTTCGGCCCCGATCCGTACACTGAGCGCCAGTTGAATATCGGCGCTGGATTTAGCTCCGATATTCCATCATCGTAATGGAGCTGCTCGGACCTGATCCTTAATGCATCTGGATTCGCGACCATGTTTTCGTAATGATAGTTGGCCACACCGCGCCGAAGTCCGGCGCGATCACGGTACAACCTGGCATTCACCTGCAGTGGCGACCTCATCGGGTAATGCCGCAGATTGAATCTCGCTGGATACTCGTTCCCGTTGGGAGCATTGTGATTAAAAATGCGTTCGTTGGTTGCCGCCGCTCTCCATGACCGGATCCGCGGAGCGCAATCCGGGAATAATGCGTAGTGACGGATCCTGGCGGGAGCGGATGGTATAGACGGGTCATCCGCATCCGTAAGCCAAAAATTGTAATTGTTGAACTGAATCCAATCGTAAGGCGACTCGATCGCCTCCTCCAACCACTCGCAATAAGCTTTTGAGCGGGACGGCCCCTCCAGGAATTCGTCCTGATCGGGCCATGAGATCCAGTCGTACTTCTTTGTATAGTTTTCCTTCAGGTGGTCCGACATCGCCGGGTAGAGCTGATAAAAATCAAACTCCCGCGGGATCGTGCAAACCTCGATCAACGATTCGCGAAACTGCTCGATGACGGCGGGTGTTTCATCCGTTGAACCGTGGTCCCACACAATCAGATCGTGCTTCTGTTCTAAGAGGTAGCGGATCGAATCTGAAAGAAGATCGCCATCGTTGTAGCAAAGCAAGACACCCAGTAACTTGGGACGGCTCATCTCTCGCCCATCAACTCCTTCAATCGCACAAATCCTGCCCGGCTCACCGGAACTCGCGCGCCATTGGACAGAATCGCCAGACGCGTATCTTTTGTATAAGGCTCAATATTTCGCACCCGTTCCAGGTTCACCAGAAAGGACCGGTGTACCCGCACAAAACGCCCCGGGTCAAGTGACTCCGACAGACTCGAAATCGTCTGCTGCTTGAGATAGCTCTTTCCACCAGTATGCAAGGCGATGTAGTCGTCCTGTGCCTCTGCATAGTCGAGCTGGTCCACCGGAATGACGTGTACCCGTGTTCCATCCTTCACAACCAGGCGTTGCGCATACTGCCCGGGCGGCTGCGCTGCATTCTTTAGTTCGCTTGCGCTAACGGTCTGCATTTTCTCTCCTAATCTCCGCCGCACTCGTTGCATCGCCACTCGAAAGCGTTCTGCGTCAAACGGCTTGAGGAGATAATCCACGGCGGCGGCATCAAATGCTTTCATGGCGTACTGGTCATAGGCGGTCACAAATACGACTGCAATCTCATTCCCTATCAGCTCCAATACTTCAAAGCCGTCTAGTTTCGGCATTTGCACATCCAGGAACATTAGATCCGGCTTATGCTCGCTGACGAATTTGACCGCGTCGAATCCGTTGGTGCACTCGCCGATTATCTGCACGTCCTCTTCACCATTCAGATATTCGCGCAAAATTCTCCGCGCAAGTTCCTCGTCGTCCACAATCGTTGCGCGAATCACTTGTGCTCCGGCTCCTTTCCTCCACACGGCAGTGACAGAATCACTCGATATTTCCTCTCTCCGACCTCAATTTGCAGCCGGGCGGCGCCTCCGTATCGCGCCTCCAGCCTGTTTCGCACGCTTACCAAACCGAAGCCGGTCCTGCGTGTCGCTGGTGCATCCGGGTCGAACGGATTTTCTACCACTACGCGCAGATTCTGTCCATTTCGCCGTCCCGTGAGGGCAATCTCCCCGCCCTCTACCAGGGTTGCGATCCCATGTTTGATCGCGTTCTCCACCAAGGGCTGCACCAGGAGCGGCGGCACGTCGCAATCCTCGCATCCCGTATCGAAATCCTGGGCTATCCGCAGACGCTGCCCGAACCGAACCTGTTCCACCTCCAGATATGTCTTGAGGAGTGCGAGCTCCTCGGCAAAGGGAATGCTCACCCGCTCTCCCAGCCGGAGCGAGTTTCGCAGAAAATCCGAAAGCCGGATGCACATGTCGCGCGCCCTCGCGGGATCCACGCTTGTCAGGGCGCTGATCGAATTCAGGCTGTTGAACAGAAAATGCGGGTTCACCTGCGCCTTAAGCGCTTTCAATTCCGATTCGCGCGATAGCAACTCGGCCCGCTTTGACCGCTCCATCGCGATCCACAGATGGTGCAGTGTTATCGATAGCAGGTAGAGCAGCCAGCACATTCCGCCCAATATCGGGACCGCCGGGAGGAATCGCGTTTCGAGACCGGGAAACACCATATTCAGCGCCTTTGCAAAAACATGCGCGAATGCCAAAACCACAGCGCTGGCGAACATGGCCGCAATGCCCATCCGAACGCGCACTCTCCACGCCGAGATCGATCCGGGCGGCGAGGAGCGAGCTACAAACCAGGCCGACAAGCAGACTATTGCCAAAACAAGCGTGACCGGTGTTGTGATCGCAACCGTCTCCAACAGGTTGAAATGGCCTGCAACCGCGAGCATGAATCCCAGCATTGCGCCCAGTACCGTCCAGACGGACAAATACTGCAACACATGCTTCCAGCTCTTCAGTAGCGGATGCATCGCACGCTGATTCAGTTCTCGATTTCGACCGAACTAAATGCCGAATAACCGGTGATCACCAGCCATGGCGTTTCCGTCCCTGTTGTCGGTGGGATCGTCTTATCTTCAATGTTGCCCAAGATGCTCGAAGCGGGCATGCTCACACGCCACGTCTCCGGAATCCGTATCTTCACAGCGCCGAAGGTCGCTCTCACCTCCACCGCAGCCGAGCGTCCCGGATTGCTGATGACAGCGCGCCGCAGATCCATCTCAACGTTCCCCATGAAAGCCACAATCACGCCGCCCTGAAAATTCGATGTATCCAGCTTGCGATTTATCGAGCCCAGCATCGCCACATCGTTGACTTGATCTGAACTGCCGACCGATATATGATCTGGCTCGCGGACTGCCGGAGGAACGAAGCCCACGGCAGGTCGATGGATGCGTAATTCCAAGGCTTTGATCAGGGCGGCGGTTCCGACGGTGACCAGCACTAAGGCTGGAATCCAACTATCGTTTCTCGTTCTTACGTGAATAAGCCCGAGGGTAAACAGTAATGCCACGGAACCAAAGACTGCCAAGGCCACCCCAACAGCGCGTTCGACCGGATGCGAACTCTCCACTAGTTTTCCCACGCCCGCGCATAGCGGAATCAGCGGCCAGAACGCCCAGATATTGGGAATCGGCACCAACCCCAGACAATTCAGAAACAGCAGAATCCCCGCGCCGATCAGGCACACGGCCAGAAACAGCGGCGGTCCACCCGTTCTGTTTCTTTTTTGCCGCCGGCGAAGCCAACGCTGTTCGCGCTCACTGAGCCCGGAATAACGAAGCCACTCGTTTGGGTCGTCCGGTGGCCGCGGCTGTCCGGGATCTTGATCAGCCATTCCGTCGAGACTCCTGCCGTTCTACCGAATAGTGCTGCCCGTTTGCAGCGAGCGTTTCTCCGCCTGGCGTGGTCAACTCGCTCAGGCCTACGAGAATCACTACGGCGGGCCACAAATTCTGAATGCGATCGAACGACAGCAGCCCGAGCCCGTTTGCAAGCACCAGCAACACGCCCGTCAACATGAGTACCACCGGCACAGCCAGACCCTGCCAGCCCAGGTTCCAAATCGCTCTCTTGCGTTCCATCGTCTTACCTCTTGCCTCGCTTCCGATCCTAAAGGCTGCGCTGCTCTCACGCACGGCGAAATCGGCGAATCACCGGAAATCGCCGATGAATGCCGTGTTGCGCAGCGCCAATTCGCTACACTCCGTAAAGGGCCGAAATGGTCCTATTGCTAGAGGCTGCGTTTTTCCAGGATTGCCCAAGCGGGCCCAAAGGGTGCGATCGCTAAGCTCGCTCCGGCACTGAACGGGCAATCACACCCCGTCTCGGGCGTCTCCGGAGCCACCACTCCACTACCAGCAGGTTCGGAATCCAACATAACCACGCAACGGTAATATAGGCAGCGTGAAAGCTTAATCGCCCCGCCGCCATCAGCAGCGGCAACTCGTTTCGTAACGTCACGGCCGCAAACGCTAGCGCGAAATTACGCATGGCCCACTCGCGATGCAGAACGAACCGATACTGCCGCGCCCTCCAGTACGCCATCCAGCCGGTCGCAAACCAGATCGCAGCCAATAGCCCAAAGCCAACGTGTGTCGGCCACCCCTCCTCTGAGAAAAAGGCCAGCCGGAATCCGGCCACGGAGGACACGCCGACAGCTACCAGATACACACGCCCCAGCCAGCGATGTAATGCTGGCCGACGCGCGCGAAATCTCCCCCAGAACTGCCAAGGCCCGGTCAGCAGCGCGAGGGCGCCTCCGGTCGCATGCACCTGGAGCAATGACAAGCGCTCGCTGAAGTGTCCGCTGACCGGCGGAATGAATAGAAACCGCACGATCGCGTAACCGGCAACGCCGATCGACATTACCGCAATCGTCCATCGAAGTCCCCGGTCCGGCTCTGTCCTCTTCCGTCTCTGCCTCGCCTCCGTGACGCTCGTCGTCGACATGGTTGGAACCGCTGGTATTTCGTCGGCTTCTAAGTATGATAGTAAGCTGCGCATGCGCTCCATTTGGCGTCTCTCAACCATCGCAGCACTGAGCGCCTGCGCTGGTGTCTGCGCAGCGCAGGTGGTGAATTCCAGCGGACCTCCACCGGCGAATCCGGCCGGGCACAACCGCTATACCGTCTCAGGTTCCGTCGCCAACGCCGTAACCGGCGAACCCATCCGCCGCGCTCTTGTCCGACTGCAAGGACCCGAGCAGCATAGCGCCTTCACCGGGGCAGACGGCCGTTTCGAAATCCCAAATGTTCTTGAAGGCGGCTATCTGCCCAACGCGCAGCGTCCCGGTTTCTTTGATGAACAGACTAAAAACGGCTTCGTCCAGCCTCGAATGTTCGTCGTCGGCGCAACCACCACTTCGATAGTGCTGAAGCTCTCGCCCGAATGCGCCATTGAGGGCCGCGCAGTAGACGAAAACGGCGAACCGATCGAAAACCTACAGATCCAGCTCCTGCAGCGGCAGATCCTCAACGGCAGAAAATCGCTGCAACCCACGCAAATGGCCAACAGTGACGAGAACGGCGATTACCTGATTGACGGCCTGCAACCTGGGGAGTATCTCGTCCGTTCTTCACAATTGCCGGTTGAGGGAATGTTCAACGCTTCCCAAGCCCGCGGTGAAGTCTATCCTCAGCGCTATTATCCGGATGCGGCGGATCTTTCTTCCGCGCAGCCGCTTGCGATTAGACCCGGTGAGACGGCACGAGCCGATTTCAAGCTCTCTCCTCTCCCTGCTTTCCGCGTCAGCGGTATCGCCGGACCCGCGCCAAACGGGGCCATGATCAGCGTGGAGGATGAAACTGGGCAACAAGTCGGCATGAACAGCTTCGGCCCTGGAAGCGGTCGGTGGGTTACCCCTTTACTTCCTTCTGGCTCTTGGACGATTTCATTCCGTAGCAATGGAGCGCCCAACGCCCGCGAATACTTTGGCCGCGTGTCGGTCAACGTAGACAATGCCGAAGTTCGGAGCCTACAAGTTCCGTTAGCGCCTCTGCCGTCCATCCCCGTTCAGGTTCTCAATGGACCGGAAAGCGGCCAGCCGAATTTGCAACTCAAGCTCATCTCGCGCAGTAGTAGCCAGAACGGCGAGTCGGAGTTCTACGCCGGCATCGATCCGAGGAATCCGTCAGGACCGCTGGTCATTCGTGGCGCTCTTCCCGGAACCTACCGCGTCGTCGCGCAGGCCGGCGGTCCCTATTGCGTGGCTTCTGTCTCCTCCGGCGGGACTGACTTTTCAAGTAACGATCTCGTCATCAACCCCGGTTCCAGTTCCGCCCCGTTAGAAGTGAGCCTTCGCTCCGATTGCGCAGAGCTCAGTTTTCAAATACGCTCCGCTGACATGAACGCCCGCGCTTCGGTGCTCCTCGTTTCGGATTCCAATATCTTTGAGCCGAGAGTCATGATGGCGCAAGGGGGAGCCTCTTTCGGTTTCGGCACTTTGGCTCCCGGCAACTACCGGCTCTACAACCTCGCCGACCTGTCTGACCTCGAGTACATGAATCCGGAAGCGCTGCGTAATCTGAGCGCGCAGGAGATAACGCTCGCGCCCAATCAAAAAGCTACTGTCACGGTCGACGTGCCCGGTGAGGGCAACTCAAATGCGCAATAGTATTCGCGTTTGGTTGCTGCTCTCAGCGCCGCTCCTCGCCATTGCATTTCAGCAATCACCGCCCCCGGATTCTTCTGGTTGTTGTACGATCTCCGGCATTGTCGTCGATCACGCAACGAATCGCCCGCTGCGAGGCATCGCTGTCCTCCTGAATCCATCGGACCGGCCAGGCGACCGCCTGAAGCAAATCACCGGAGATGACGGCTCGTTCGCTTTTTCGCATCTCTCCCCCGATAAATATGCCCTGATGGCACAGCGCCGAGGCGAGGAGCCCGTCGGCTACCAGCAATACGAAGGCTTCTTCACCGGGATTGTGGTCGGCCCCAATAACGCAACCACCAACGTCATTTTCCCCCTCGATAGCCCCGCTAGAATCTTGGGGACTGTCGTAGATGAAAATGGCGATCCCGTCCCGCAGGCCAACGTGATTCTCTTCCGAAAAGCCGTTTCTTTCGGCAAAGCAGGCTCAACCCAGATGGCCAGCGCCAACACTGGCTCATCCGGGTCGTTTCACTTCAGTCATCTGCAAGCGGGAACTTATTTCATTGCCGTTTCTGCACGGCCCTGGTACGCCGAAAATTCGCCGCAATTTCAGCCGCAGCAAAACGGCGGGCCCGTCAATCAGGTAAGCAATCCCGAGCTGGACGTCGCCTATCCGGTGACTTATTATGCGGACACAACCGATCCGCAAGCCGCCGCACCGGTCGTGGTCAACGAGGGCGGTAGCGCGAGGGTTCAGATCAACCTGCGGGCTGTTCCGGCGCTTCACATTCCCATTACCGGCCCCACCACGGGCGAGGATCCGTCAGAATCCAATCAAGGCTTGAACAGCTCGGTTTTCGCCGAGGGACCGGATGGTTCTACCATCAACATCGGCGCACCCGTGTTTGGGTTCGGCAGTTCCGGAGAATTGACTGGTATAGCGCCGGGACACTATATAGTCGACATCAGCCGTTATACGAACGGCAGACAGCAGTCCGGATTTCATCAGTCCCTTGATCTCGCTGCCGGCTCAACCCTCCAGGTGCGCGGCGGGTCTTCGAGTTCCATTGCTGGCCGCGTCACGTTCGAAGGTGTGGCGCCAAAGATGGCTTCCATTCAGTTCACCGGAAAAACAGTAAACACAGGCGCTCAAATTAATCCAGACGGCACATTCTCGCTCAACGAGTCTCTTCCGCCCGGCCGTTATGAGATCGTGGTCCCCGGAACCTACGTCAAATCGATCACAGCCAAAGGTGCAACTGCATCGGGAGACTCCGTCGAAATTCCGGAAGCTGGTTCGGTTCAGCTCCAGGTCACTGCCGGCAGGGGTGCCCTCTCTAAAATCGAGGGATTCGTGGTTCGAAACGGCGCAGGCGTACCCGCCGCCATGGTACTTCTTCTCCCGAACGACCTCGACCATTCCGCCCTGATTCGACGCGACCAGAGCGATTCCGATGGCTCCTTCAATTTGCCGGACATCGTCCCCGGCCGCTATACGCTGCTCGCCATCGATGACGGCCGCGACCTGGCCTACCAGGATCCTGCCGTCATAAAACCGTATCTGGCTCAAGGCAAGCAGATCGAGGCACCTCTGAAAGATAGCTTGAAAATAGAAATACCCGTCATTGGCCGCCAGCGCTGAGGGGCGAACGCCGGATCGGTCCACAAGAAAACATCCGTTTATCGATGGCGAGAGGCTTGCACCGCAGCGGTCTCAGTCTCCCGAAACCGCTAAAGCGCGTCCATTGGACTTCGAGTGCTCGGTAGACACACTGGCGCCGCCGTCGTCAATCCCGAGTTTCTTCATTTTGTAGAGAAGCGCCTTGTAGTCGATTTTCAGGAGCGCCGCGGCCTGTTTCCGATTCCATCGAGTGCTGCTGAGCGCCCCAAGAATAGCCGCGCTTTCGGCTTCCTGCTTTGCCTTGGTCACTTGCGCAAGTATGGGAGCGTTGTCCGGAGGAACATCAGGAACCGGTGTTTGCGCCCGGCCTGTGTCTCTCCGCTCCATCTTCGTCCTCAACTCGCGGGCAATACCGTCCGCATCGCGAAGAATGATAAATCGGCGCACAACGTTTTCTAATTCGCGGATGTTGCCTGGCCAGCGATACTCCACCAGAGCGTGCTTCATCGCCGGTGTTAGCGAAGGCGGCGAAGAAGGACAATTTTTGCGGATAAGAAATTCCGCCATCGGAATGATATCTTCCTTGCGTTCCCGGAGAGCCGGGAGTTCGAGGGAGATTACGTTCAGCCGGTAATACAAATCTTCCCGGAACTGACGATCTGCAATCGCCTGCTCTAAATCGCGATGCGTTGCGGCCATCACGCGAACGTCCACGCGCACTGTTTCCTTGCCGCCAATACGCTGGAATTCATGATCCTGCAGTACCTGAAGGAGCTTGGCCTGCAGCTTGAAATCCATGTCGCCTATCTCATCGAGGAGAATGGTCCCCCCGTCAGCGAGCTCAAACATACCCGGCTTTCTTTGGAACGCACCGGTGAACGCTCCGCGCTCATATCCGAACAGCTCGCTTTCGACCAACTCCGGAGGCAGGGCCGCGCAATTCAGCTTGAGGAATGATTTCTTGGATCGCAGAGAAAGCGCGTGCAGTTCTCGCGCGACGACCTCTTTCCCGGCTCCTGTTTCACCGCGGATCAACACTGGCGCTTCTGATGGAGCTACATCTCTTAATATCTGGCGGATCTCGTGCATCCGCCGGTTCGTACCGAAAAACAGCTTACCCGAAGCGCTGTTATTTTCATTTGTCTCCTCCGGGTCGGGTGATTGGGGCACCGAGTCCATCGCCTTCTGCAGAGCATTGCGGAGCTCATCGTAAGCGACCGGCTTTGATAAAAAGTCAGTGGCCCCAATCTTCATCGCCTGCACTACGTTCATCGTCGATGAGGCATCGGAAACCATGATTACCGGGAGTGAACAGCTCAGCCGGCGAATTTCGCGGAGTGCCTCAATCCCATCCTTTCGGGGCATGATGATGTCCAACAGGACAGCGCGGACGTTGTCGTTTTGCTGGAGAAAGCTCAAGACTTCCTCCCCGTCCTGGGCCAGCATGACGTCGTAGTCCATGCACTTAAGGGCCATCTCGAGATAGCCGCGAACTTCGGAATCGTCCTCTCCGATGAGGATGGTTCTCTTTGGTGTGATCATACGCACGCCCTGGACAGTTCGCTGCGGGTGAAATCGCCACTGATCTCGCCCATACCGCCCTCCGGAGGTAGAGGCAGAACGAAAGAAAACACCGCGCCCGATTGGCTATTTTCCGCCCAGATCCGGCCTTGATGCTGATTCAGGATCATCCGGCAGATGGCGAGCCCCAGGCCGCCTCTCGAGCGGTCCTGTCCCCCGGAGTATGAAACATATTCTTCGAAGATCAGTTTCAAGTGTTCCGGAGAGATGCCTGGCCCCGAATCTTCGATATCAACGCGATACGCATTCGGAACATTCGCTTGCCCAGCACGGCGGTCGGACTCAGCCGGACAGAAGACGTTCGCTGCTCGACGGTCCCAAAAGTAGCGATATCCTCTCACGAGGATTGAGCCGTAACGGGGAGTAAATTTGTATGCGTTCTCAAGCAGATTTACCAGAACCTGCTCGATTTGGCCCGAATCGAAGGACAACAAGGACGGTTCAAAATCAATTTCAAGTTGAATCGCCTTCTCTTGCGCAAGCTGTTGAACTTCGTAAAGGGCTTGCTCGGCGCATTCGCGAATGTCCCCCTCGCGCAGATCCGGTTTGAGAACGACGTGCCGTCCCACACTGAGACTAAACATCGCCCGGCTCATGCGCGACAGCCGGCGCACACTGTGATGCATGCGATGGATCACGAGTTTCTGCCGCCGGTCGAGCGATCCGATTTTATCCTCCGCCAGGAGATCGCAATATCCACTGAGCGCGGTCAGAGGCGCTTGGAAATCATGCAATGCCCGGCCTAGAAAATTTGTCCGATCAGCATCGTACTGCTGCAACTGCAGATTCGCCTCCATCAGGAATTGCAAGATGTCGTCGCGATCTGCCCGAATTGATTCAGTATTCGTTTGCGTGCGTTGGGCTCTGCCGGCAACCGCTTGCGCCATAAGCGCCCGCACGACAGCGCGTGTGACGGGCTTCAGCACAATGCCGGTTTCGGCATATGGATGCGATTTCCGAAATGGAACCAGATCCTGAGCTCTGACTAGGACGAAAGAACGGGAACCCCACTTCTGATTTTCAGGTATGGCAAGGCCAACCTTGTAATCCCAAAATGAAAGGTCTGGATTCGAGCCCGCCGCGTCCGTTCCCCCCCGAAACTGCCAGTTAATCGCCGGAAACTCCTTGGCAATTTCACGGCAGAGAGCCGGAAGGGTATTATCCTCCGATACAAGTTGAACGTTCATCTCCGATACTCCAGCGCGAGATGCCGGTTTCGCTGGAGTCTGTGCTACTCCAGTCCACCAACAGTGCTAGTGCTATGTGGTTGTAAGCATAGCTTAGTGTGCGGAATTGTCAATAGCGTTACGCGAGGTCAGGAAAAAATTCGGTACTAAGGGTACTTTTTTGGGAGTTCAGCTTTAGCCTCTCAGCGCACGCGCAACTCGAGGACATGTAATCCCGTGGGTTGACCTTGCTTGCATTCGGACCATGGCAGGAAAAGTGCTTCGGCCTACCCGCTAGAGATGGTGACGGACGCGCCGGTCAGTAATGGGATCATGGAATCTCTCAACGGGAACATCGCTGATCGGAGGACGAGAAAACGTGTCGTGGCGCAGTGGCCTGTACGGATGTGGAAAGGCCGTCAGCCCATATGCAATGCGTTTACAATCAACGTCAGCAGCAGTGGATTTTTCTGCTGCTCCAGACAGCCATTCTCGCCAGGAGACAGTCTCACCGCGCTACTTGAGATTCCCAGCCCCGGCTCTGATCTCGAATCCCAAAAATTGACTCTTCGTTGCGAAATCATTGTCCTGCGTGTGGAGGCGTTGGAGGATGTCCGAAACACTGGTATGGCGTGCCAAATAATAGAATATTCGGTACTGAAATCCGCAAGCACGATCACTGACCTTACGTCTGCGCACGCGAACTGGGCTAGCTGATACGCACATCACGCGGTTGGATTTAGCGAAACAAGTTAAGATATTTTCCGAATGTTCAGGCATGGGGATTGCCGTGGTTATAAGAATGTGCGAGTTAGAACTGACGTGCTTGGCCCCCGAGACAAACATTAAAGGCAATATGACTGTTTCCACGTAAATAATCGACCCGGTACGATGACTTAAGCGCAAACCGGGAAAATGCCTAGGGCAAATCGGTTTCGATCCCCTATTCCGGTAGACGGACAGCAAGGGCCTGAATCCAACCGAGCATGCGAGCGTGATGCGAGCCGCGCCAGAGAATTTTTCCGCAGTTCAGGCATCGGCTGAATTCATTCTTTGTCTCCCGCGTGTGCGGCGGCAAGAGATCGGCAACTTCGTTCTTGGAAACAGGACAGAGAGGCCCGTTACAATCCATGCAGCGAGTGAACGGCGCGCAATGCGAAGACAAGGCAAATCTGTCTGATACTTCGCGCAACTGGACATGCGGCTTATCGGAGCGAACACAGTAGCCCTGCAGCACCTCGCGGCGCTTGAGAAGTCCGACATCGCGAGTTAGCAACAAACGTTGCTCGGAGAAGGCAACGGTTGCGAGTAGCGCGTCCTCGGCGACACGATTATACCAGGTATCGAACCCAAGCATCCTAAGGTAAGCCGCGAGGCGGCCTAGATGCCCGTCGACAACGAATATCGGGGCACCCAGGAGCACTGGCGTGGCGTGCGGAAATATGTGAACGTGATCTCCGCTGGCCAGCGGTTCAGATAACCGATGGACCTCGCTATTTACGGTCACCCGTCCCACCTCGGTATGCGGTACGCCTAATGACTCGATGACGTGCTTTGCTGTGTCTGTTGCTCCCGCGATATGTTCGAATTCCACATTTCGCCTTGGGCCTGGCAGGAAATCGTTAAGTTCTCCGTGGAAACGGAACCATAGGCGCACGCCGGCCACTGCTGGTATTGTCGCGCTGGACCCATAGAGCGGCCATCTTGCTCACAAACCGAGACGCGCCAAAGCTCAAGGGCGCCGAGGCTGATGCTTGTGCGATTTTGGTTTGGGAGCCGGTTTGGGCCGATACGCGGGAACATCGGGCACGGTTCCAGCGTATAAGCGGCGGTACACATCGGCGTTGCGAAACACGATCTGAACATAGCCCCGCGTTTGATGCAACGGGATCGTTTCAATAAATTCGGCAGGTTCGCGAAACGGTCCCCAGTTTCTCCAAACGGCGACGCGGCTCGGCCCCGCATTATACGAAGCAAGCGCCAGTTCCGGCTGGCCCCCGCATGAGTCCAGCAGAGTCCGAAAATAATACGTACCGAGCTGAATGTTGCGGTCGGCGGTCAGAAGCTGTTTCGCATTGAAGCGGCGAACACCAAAATGACGCGCCAACTGACGACCGGTAGACGGCAGCACCTGCATAAGGCCGTAGGCGTTTGCGTAAGAGATCACACCGGAATCGAACTCAGATTCCTGGCGGATGAGAGCTGCCACCAGGAATGGATCAAGGCCTTGCAGCCGGCTGTACTGGTCAATCCAAGCGCGATGGGGCAGAGGGAATGCAAGGCGCCAGAAGGCGACTGGCGCCTGGTCCAAAGGCATGAATAGATAGCCTGGCGCGTATGTCTTGATATAGTGGAGCGCCTGGTTCGGTGAGTTGCGAGCCATAGCCATCCTGGCAAGCTCGTAGCCATACAGGTTTTCCTGCTCGGAGTCATTGCGGGCGCCGAATTTCAGCTCACCTTCGGCGAAATCGTTTAACCCGGTGAGCTGCAGTAACTGGGCGCGCTCAAAACGGCTGCGAACAGTTTCGCCGGGCTCGAAACTCGGAAATTGCTCGAGCACAGGCCAAGAGATCGATTTCA
>CAWBDR010000021.1:0-27637 GCA_963787585.1 uncultured Acidobacteriaceae bacterium | reverse complement strand
CTCGACCTAAAGAATTTCCATGAGGGCGGCCACACCGTTCCGATCGTGCCTGTGTTGGTCTCAACTCATGCAAAGTCTCTGGGGAACCCGGATCTCGCTTCGCCGAAGACCTGGTCGCTTCGCCTGTGGGCACAAATGCGGCTGAATTAGGCGCTTTATAAACCATATCGGAGGAGCACGAGCATTTCCGACCCTCGATCTCGACGAATGGATGGCGAAAGGGTACAAGCCTACTCCAACGATCGTTGAGGCGGCACAAGTCCTCTATCGCACGCACAGCGTCGCCGATATTTCGCGATCCGATGCTGGTGCGAAGAACCTCCAGGACTTGAGTGCCGCCGCCAACGGGATTATTGATCGAGCTCGCCAGAATCGCACCAAAGCCATTTGCTTCATCACCGGCGTACCTGGCTCAGGGAAGACTTTGGCTGGGTTAAATATCGCAACACGGCGTTCTGACGAGCATCGTGATGAGCACGCCGTTTTTCTGTCTGGTAACGGGCCACTTGTTGATGTGCTCAGAGAGGCCCTTTCCCGTGACAGCGTAAAACGCGAGGGCGTCTCAAAAAAGGCAGCAGAGCGCAAGGTGCGTAGCTTCATTCAGAACATCCATCACTTCCGAGATCAATACGTCGGTAACGATGATGTCCCCATCGAAAGAGTGGTCGTGTTTGATGAAGCGCAGCGCGCCTGGACTCGACAGCAGACGGCTTCGTTCATGCGAAAGCGAGGTCAGCCCGATTTCGAAATGTCGGAGCCGGAGTTCCTGATTAGCGTTATGGATCGGCATTTGGACTGGTGCACAGTTGTATGTCTCGTTGGTGGTGGTCAAGAGATCAACACCGGCGAAGCCGGCATCTCCGAATGGATGACTGCGCTTCGAACTCGATTTCCCGCCTGGGATGTCTACGTCTCGCCGCGCATATCACTGCCGGAGTACGCCGCCCAATCTGAATCGGACGCCTTTCTGAAATTGCCGCGGGTTCGCCCGGACGAACACCTTCATCTCGCCGTTTCAATGCGCTCATTTCGCGCCGAGACACTGTCAGAGTTAGTCGGCCACATACTAGACAACGAACCAGAATCGGTGAGGGCCGCGCTCGAAAGCATACAATCGGGATACCCTATCTACCTGACTCGCGATCTAGCCGCTGCACGAGCATGGCTGCGTGGCCGAGCGCGCGGAACGGAGCGTTTCGGCTTAGTCGCCTCCTCGGGCGCTCAACGCCTCCGGCCAGAAGGCATACACATTAAGGCGAAGATCGAACCGGCGAACTGGTTTCTGAACGATAGCGCGGATGTTCGATCTTCCTACTACTTAGAGGATGTGGCGACCGAATTTGCGGTTCAAGGCCTTGAACTTGATTGGGTCGGCGTGTGTTGGGACGGTGACTTCCACCACAATCATACACGGTGGATTCACCAAGCCTTCAAAGGCAAGAACTGGCAGTCCGTTAATGATAAGTCGAAGCGACTTTATTTGAAAAATGCGTATCGAGTGCTACTGACACGAGCTCGGCAGGGCATGGTTATCTTTGTTCCGAGAGGTGACCCGTTAGACCACACGCGCCCCTCGTGCTTTTATGAAAGCACTTTCGAATATCTTCGCTCGTGCGGCATTGCAATGCTCAGCTCGGCTGAACGATACTGAGCAAATCCTGAATTCGTGCCGTTAGCGCACGTTTACGAAATCAGGAACAGGTCGTAATAATCTTTTAACGGCTGCTTGCGATGCCAAGCACCACCAGGGCTTCAAAATTTCCTCACTAGGATGGTTTCACCGGGTACGGCCGGAGATGGGCGCCGGAGTTGAAGCAGCGCGGAATACTCGATTTCAACAGCTGCTGGAGTGATTACACCGCCACACCTCGCTTCTTCAGAAGAGTAGGGCGCGGTTCCGTGTGTTTTGGTGGCAGGCATCGTTGATTTAGCTCTTGCACCTACCGGTTGAATAGGACTTATCACCACGTTGGTTCGGTTCCAATTGTCTCCAGATGTAGAGGTAATTCTGGCGCCTGGAGAGCAGTTTTGCCGCCGAGCTTCAGATATTCCCGCAGCAACACCGGTATGCCGCGTAAGCTGCGGCTCGATGTCTTCGACGATGGTAGACAAATCGTCGACTTCGGTGATCCGGCGCTCAGCGCTTTCATCTTTGAGCGGAAGGGACGACAGCATTGTCCAATCACTGCTATTCATGCACCCGCCGCCGAGTGGGGAAAGGACCGGGATGAGCGAGGAAGAGGTCAGACGGGGTATTGAACCGCCTCCCGGTTCAAGGCACAATGGAAAGGGACATTTGTCTATTGAGGCGAAGCGAGGGACATTTCTAAGGAGCTACAACACAGCTTTCTAAAGAACGACGGCACGACGCTCACGTGCGTGCCTATACTCCGCTGCGCCACAATCCCGTTCGAGGAGGCGTCCTATGCTGAAACGTTCGCTGCTGGCTGCGCTAGTTGCCGCCTTCGCAGGTCTCGGATTTGCGCAAGAAAATGGCGATGTTCATCAACCCAGGGTCAGGCATCAAAAGAGCGGCACTACACAGCTGCTGATTGCTGTCAGCCCAGTGAACTCCCGCGTTGTATGGGCTGCCGGCGCTGGCGGCACCTATGTGGTGACCACCGATGGCGGAGAGAATTGGAAAGCCGCTGTCGTGCCCGGAGCCGAAACCCTGCAATTTCGCGATGTGTACGGAGTAAGTGAGAAGGAAGCGTACTTAATGTCCATTGGTACGAACACGACAGATTTTCGAATCTACAAAACCCTCGACGGTGGCGCCACCTGGACAATACAGTTCACCAATGAAACCGTCAATGCGTTTTATGATTGTTTCGCATTCTGGAGTCCAAAACGCGGCATCACACACAGCGATTCGGTGAACGGAGTATTCCCCGATATCCGCACAACGGATGGAAGGAACTGGCACTCCATCGCCGCCAATATGCCGCCCGCCTTGCCGGGGGAAGCCTCATTCGCGGCAAGTGGAACCTGCATAGCAACAGAGGGACAAAGAAATGCCTGGATTGCCACCGGCGGCTCAACAATCGCGCGAATCTTAGCAACCCGAGATGGAGGCGACACCTGGGCGGCGCATGACACGCCGCTAGTGAGTTCACCCACAGCGGGCGGCATCTCGGTGGCTTTTCGCGATGCGTCGCATGGGGTCCTCGGCGGCGGCGACTTGGCCTCAAACAACTTCGCGGAGATGGCAAGGTCGGATGATGGCGGCCGAACCTGGATTCTTACGAGCAAGCCACCCGTGAAGGGAGCCATTTTCTGCGTTGCTTATGTGCGCGGCCAATGCCATCGCGACGATCGCAATTCGCTTGAGGACGATGAAAAATTGGACCGCAGTTGCCATCACGACGATGAAGAATTCGACGACGACCACGAGCACGACCGTACCGTTGTGATTACCGCCGAAACAGAGCCGAATTTTAGATCCGGAGCTGCCGCCTGGACTCCCGATGAGGGTCGCACCTGGTTCCAACTGCCCGAAGTGAGCGGCTATTGGGCGGTTGCTTTTGCGAATCCAAGAGCTGGATGGTTCGTGGGCAATGGCGGTCAGATCTTAAAGATCAGCTTCGAGTCTGATCGGCGGTGAGCATGCCGTGGAGCTGAAATAACGGGCCGCTGTGCGCGGCGGAAATTCAGCACGTATTCCCCCGGCTCGCCACACGCCAACACCGCTTTCCGAACCTTGTTGTGAGAGATCACCCTACGGCTGCTGAGGCGGCCCGATCCTCGGGGCCGCCACCGGTCCAGCGACACCGATAAATTCCACCATGCCGTCCCCGCCCGGATTGGTCTGTATAGGGATGCGTTTCCAGTTGTTGGGAACCCAGAGATTACCCGACGGGTCGATTACGATTCCGGTGAGTCGCTGCAATGCCTCACTGGTGAATCCAGTGCTCGGTGAAATCGGATCACCAGTCTTAAGGCCCTCAGGACAGTTCGCTATTCTTGCGCCGCAAAACTCGGAAACCACTTCGCCGACAAAGTTCGCGACCCAAACGTTATCGTCGCCGTCAATAGCAATTCCCCATGGCGCACGTAGTCCGCCACCCTGAAAAACATGAGTCGCGCCGTGAGTGTCAATCTCGGTAATGCTCGCGCCCGTTTGGTTTGTCACCCACGCATTGCCGAGAGTATCGATGGCGATACCCAAAGGTGCGCTGAAAGCAGCGCCAGTATAGGTCGCGATGATAGAACCATCCTGAGCGAAGTGGACTACTTTGTTATTGCTCCTGCTGGTTGCCCATATGGCTCCATGTGCGTCGATCGCGATGTCAAACGGGTTCACCAGACCGAGGTTTGAGAACGTCTTTACCTGATTTGGATCGCCGTTCAAAAATTCCGTAATGGTCGTGCCAGGGTTAGTGTTGTTGAGAGTCCCATAGTTAGCGATCCAAATATTTCCGTCAAAATCAGATTGCGTAGCTTGCGGGCCACTGATCTTGCCTTGGCCGGTGTAGCCGCTGGGAGAAGGAGACAAGGGAACACCTTCAGAATCGAACTCCGAGACGCTGTTTGCCGGCGGAGGATGCTTGCAATGTGAGCCCTCAAAACCGAAGTTTCCTAGCCAGATATCATTCTTCGGATCGATGGAGATCCCAAACCCAGCGCCATCGAGGCCACCGCCGGAAAACGGAGCACCCGGGGCATCCTGTCCAGTCGGCGTCAACTCGAGGAGTTGCTTTCCGCCACAAGCAAAGATAGCCCCGTCGTAGTTATTCGTGATCCAAACATTGCCGTGCCGGTCAATCGCCATATTACCGGGACCGTCGAATTCATGGCCGTTGCCCACGTACTTAACGGCTAAGACCCAAGCGTCAGGTGTGTGCCGCAGCGCCGGAGTGTACTCATTGCTGCTTCGCGAAAGCTGAAATAGAGCGGCCACGTTGTGAGTGGGATTATGCGCAATATCCCGAGCCGCCCCGAGCGTCGTGCGAGGCATCTTGCCGCCCGGCGGTGTAGCCAAGGAAAGCAGATCGGCGCATGCCTCCGCCTCCGGCGCATTCACGCATATTGAAAGCAGGTTGGCTAGAGAGTTGAACTCAGCCATGCTGCTTGTGTGCGCGCCATTGGGTGGATTCGCGAGGACGGAACCCACTTCTCCCGTCAACACGTCCACCAGATTCCGTACCGTGGCGGCTGCATTCTGGAGGCCTGGAGACTTCCCGGCAATATTGAACCCACGCATGAACTGCGCCATAGCCCAACCCGTTGCAATGGTCGTTCGCTCATTTACGACGATTTCCTGAGCTGATTCATCCCAATCCCCGAGCACCGTAGCGAATGCAATCGGGGAGCGCTCCATTGCTTTCTCAGAAAGCCAACCCGCGTGACCACCCTCTGCTATCACATAGAGAACATCGCCTTCATCGCGATTACGCTGTGTGAACCTCATCTGAAAAGCGCCATTCGCGTGGCTGAACGCCGTTGCGAGAAGACGGGCCTGTGCATTTTTAGCGCAGCCCGCCACATATAACGCGACCTTTGCTCCAATAACCGGAGTTCCGGCAGTCTCAATTCTTCCCTTCAGAACGTGCGTTTCCGCCGCGGCGGTGAAAGAGAGACTGAGAAGTGCCAACATGACAGTTGCAGGCCTGAACGAAATAGCGGAAAGATCTGTTGACATCGAAATCACCTCACTGACCAACTACAAGCGAGCTCAATTTATTCAAATGCAAGGTCCACCCGTTCTGCCTCACTGAAAGATAGTTTCCCCGATTGACGTCACTTGCGTGCGCAAGCACACCCGTATAATTTCCCGGCGCAATCCCGAGCGACCCTGGCAGGGTGACCGTTTTCTCCTCACCCCGATTCACCGCTACCAATACAACCCCGCGCTTGTGAACCCGCTCAAACATCAGGATGTCGTTGTCCACATAGGCGGTGAGATACCTGCCTTCCGAGATCGCCGGTCTCTTTTTCCTTAAATCCGCCAAGATCCTGATGATGTTAAATGCGGGCGTGTCCTCGTCCCAACGGTTCAAACCCGGACGATTCCAGGGATCGACGGTATCCCGAGCGCAGTGGGAAGTTGAGAACGGCGGTCCATGTGATTCTACGCCACCACCTGCCGGGTAGCTGGCTGCGATCCGTCGAGGATCGCTTTAAGAGCCCATAGATCCCGAAAGCCCATGATCTTGCGGAATGATTTTTCTCCTTCCAAGAATGCGGCTGCTGACCAGCGCGCTGGCATGCCTGGACGCCAGCGGCACACCCGGCGAGTCCGGCTGCGCACGCCGGAATGCGGATTGTCCAGGATGTTGCTGGTGGCCAAACAACGATGCAGCGATCTAGGAACATCGAGCCGGTTAATGGTGAAACATTCTTCCAAGCCTTCCAGCAGCGCAGCCGCAGCCTCGGGATAATCGTGCTCCAGCCAACCGGCGATCTGGCGGAACTTGGCGATGCCATCTTTCGGGTTCATCTTCCAAGCCGCGCGCATCAGCGAGCCGGTCTGTCCCTGCTGCTCGCGAGGCAGTCGTCCGAGCACATTGCGCAGTTTATGATTTCTACACCTTTGCACCGGCGTCTCGGCGCCGAACACCGCGTTAATGGCCGTGCGCAGAGCTTTCGAGCCGTCGATAACGAACAATCGGCGGCGTGCCGGATCGATGCCGTGCTCGACCAGGTGTTGCAGCAGATCCTTGGCTGCCGCGGCGTTTTCCGTCGCGCCCTCGCGTAGCGCCAGCACATGTTTGCGGCCCTCCATATCCACGCCCACCGCAGCCAGCACGCATTGCTCGCCGAAGTGCATCGCGTCGATGTAGATGATCAGCAGCTCGATCTCATCGAAGCGCCGCTCTAATAACTTCTTCAACGCGGCTTCGGAAGCTTCGATGGTTTCGCGGCTGACTGTCGAGCGCGACACGCCCACCGTGTCGGCCATTTCGGGAATGACTTTGCCGTAGCGCCGCGTGGACACGCCATTCAACAGGATTTCCAGCATGCGTTCGCCGGTGGCGCTGTTCTGCTGCATGGCCTGGTAAGCCGGGACGGGAACCTCTTTGTTCGCGCCGCGACCTTTGTTTCGCAATCGCGGCCGGTTCACTTTGAGCTTGCGCTCCTTCAGACACACGCGGCCCGCTTGCGTTCCATGCCACCCCAGGTCCGCCGCACGAGCTTTGCCTTGCTGCGGTGGTCCGGCAATTTGTGCGGCCGATAGTTCGAGCACGGCTTCGATGCTGGCGCGGCCCATGACGTCGATGAGTTCGTCGATAACCATGCGGCTGTGCTCGATCAACTCCATCATCGGCAGCAGCGCTTGGCCGTTGCGGACCAGAAACTCGGCGAGCTTGCGCTCGCCGACTTTTCCGTGGTTATCAATCGTATGGTAGTTTCGTTTCACGGCGGTTCTCCTTTTCAAGGTTTTGTCACCCCGATTCTATTCAGAATCAGGGGGAACCGCCGCCTCAACTTTCAACTACAGCCAGGACACCGTCCAGGGATCATCATCACCGGAATTCACGTCTGCAGGAGGAGTATTCTGGCCGTCGTGGTAGTAGGCAAGATACTGCTCGTCTCCGTAATAAATGATCGGGATTCCGCGAACGGTCATCAGTAAAACGGTGCCGAGATCCATCCGTTGCTGCCGTTCTGTTTCGTCGTTAAGGCCCAGTTTTTGCAAGCGAACTAACGTTCGAATCTGGTCATGATTGTCAAGGAATGTTCCTTGCCAGGTGTCCCGCCCGTTAAAGGCGAGTACGCGCTCATGCAGAAAGTTGTCGAGATCGAACGCGCTTATCTTCTGGGTGACGTCTTCATAATCGCCGCCGATAAATTGATTGAGTGCGAACGACAGTTGGAAATCGAGTATGTTGGTCCCGAACAGCCGGTAGTCGTTGGCGAAGCGAAGAGACTTCGCATCACCGACTCCGCCATGAGACCACTCGCCGATTATGTAAGGGGAAGGCCTATCAAGTGACGCGAGATGATCACGCATGGTACGCGTGAATGTAGCAATAAATTCAGGAAACGGAAACTTCACCGCATCCAGCCTGTAATCATCCACGCCGTTATCGATCCACATTTTGCCGGCGTCGAGCAAGTAGTCGGCCATCTGTGGGTTCCGCTGGTCGTATCCGCTCAAATCCGCCAGCAGACAATGGTGCAACTGCCAATAGCTCCAGTCATAATCCGCCAGGTTCTTAGCGGCCTCGCAGCGCGGATCATGTTGGTAGTGTTTGTAATACCGAGTACTGGTTACCGGATCAAAGTCGTCATGGTAGCTCTTAATGAAGGTTTCATCGGAAGTATCGGACTGAAATAGCCGCCCATAAACGTGATTGTCGTTTGGGTTGGAATGATTGAGGGTGATGTCCTGGATGTATCGCATCCCTTTCTCATGCATCTCCCGGCTTAAATCATTCACGTCGATCCAGTCGCCGAAATGGGCGTTGACGCGATAATAATTTTGTACCCAGTATCCGTGGTAGCCCGTTCCATAGCCAGTCCCTCCCACGTAAGCTCTAACGTTCTCCATCAGGGGGTTCACCCAGATAGCCGATATGCCCAGATCTTTCAGATATTCGAGTTTCTGAATAACGCCCTGAATATCTCCGCCCCAATACTTTCGGAACTCCTCTTCCTGCGTGCACGATTCGACAAAGCAGTTCACCGTGTTCGTTGCGGAAGGATACTTGGGATCGATATACGGCGAGTATGGTTGATGCGGATTAAAGCGGTCAGTGATTAGAAAGTAGATCGTTCTCGAACGATAGTCTGTCGCGGTTTGTGGTTCGGAAGTGAGTTGCTGGAGTTGGGCGGCATAACCGCCAAAGCACCAGAAGGTCAGCAGCAGAACCGTGAGTCGCATTTTCATGACATGCCTCAGTAGGTGTCATGAATCCTGACTAATCCGCCGATTACGCCCACATACGCCGTCTTACCATCCGGGCCGAGATACAGCGAGGAGTAATTGCTGTTGTAGAGGATACCCGTGCCTGCGAGCACCTTGTACACTGTCTCTCCCGTGTGAAAATCAATAGCAGTGAAGTACCATGCGTCCGTAGCGTCCGGTCCGGGATTCTTCGCATAGGTGTACTCGAGGCCGGTAACCAGGGAAAGCTGGGATACTACATTGGGTACCCGTTCTTTGTTGTTAGTCCACACGGTGTGGCAGCCATTCAGGTCGTTGTCAAGATCGATGCGCGTAATACCGGGCTGAGTTGCCCCGCCTAAAAAAGTTGCAAGTACATCTCGGTAACCGTAGTTGTTTTCGACCGAAATGGACCGGTTGGTAGCTATAAGTGAATTGAAGGTATCGCTCCTGAACGGCTGGAATACCGGCTCCGAGCAAACCAGCCGCGCCTTGTTCGTCTGGGCTGCTCGCCGATATACATTAACATGCATCCGCGGATCTGCATTATCGACGATCGTCAAAAACTGTGTGCCCATCAAAGTGGGCGTCGTGCCCGAGCCTTGCGTGATTTGGCCTGGCTTTACGCGAACTCCCCGGTCGTATTGTTCCGCCCAAGTCGGCAGGGGACTTCCATCCGAGGTGGCATCGAAGCGGTAAAGCTGATGGTCCGACACGATGAAAACGCCACCGCGCGACGGATCCGGATCGACGGCGAAGGATTTGACGATGGCTTCGCCGGAAGGAAGTGTGTAGAGCCGGACAGTGCAATGATCGCTGTTCGAAGGATCGGGCCGGGCGGTGCCAACCATTGCGGGTTCGTCAGAGGGATCCGTACCGCCGCTAGTGGTGAACCAGAGCAGCCCATGCGCATCCGGGAGTGTGGATAGAATCGACTGATCGCTCGGGATCACGCCCGGCAGATCGTCCGCGCAGGTGTGATCCCTTACGAGCTGAAGCCCGCCCGGTCCGTTAACTTCCTTGATCCTCCAGATGTCGCGACCGCGAGTAGGAATAACGGCTCGGTCCTCACTATCGAGAAAGAAGTACCCGCCCGCTCCGAATCCACCGTTGCCCCCTTGTGCAGGAAGGCTGAATTTTGCAAGAGTCTCGAGTGACACGGGATTCAGAATATATGCTGTTATTCGATTCTTAGCCGCACAGACAACGATAATGCGGCCCTCCTTGTCGAAAGTCACCGTGCCACATTCCGCAGCCAGAAATGTAGAGCTGACCTCGGGTGAATGGCCAAGCGGTCCGGCGATAGGGTAGGTGTCGCTTTGGTAAGCGTCGAGGTGCACACCGCTGCGCCCGTTTAGTGCCATGAATGGATCCTGCGGCACCGGCTTCGCAGGAAACGGTTTCGCAACCGCTGGCGCGCCGATAAAATCCGGCACTGGTACTGCGAAGGGTTGTTGTGGGATTGCTATCACTTTCGTAGTCGCGTCTTGTGCAGCAGCAGTTGCCCCCAAGAACATTACGCCTGCTAGTAACCAAAAACGGTAAATACGTATCATTTCGACTCCTTTATCCAGCCTTGGGCCCTCGCCCCGTCCCCGGCGTCTGTGCGCTCAAAACGCACGCAATCAGGAAGAGGCTAATCGGCGCGAATGTTTGAAAGTACTTCGTTATTCCATTTCTCCTGTGCAATCTGCCGTCTGTAGTCGCTCTTCCTAAACCGCCCTTATTGTGGATTAAACTTTATCGCACGGTCATAGAGCACTTCTTCGAACGTTGGCCCTACTTTGGTGGAAGGTTCCAGATAAGCCCTATATCCGAGGACCGCTGGCTGTGATACGGGAATCCCTGCCGCCCCCGGGCCCGTCGGCACCTCGAGACATGGCACGCTGTCGCCGCGCTCGCAGTGACGCGCGATTTTGTACACATAGAAATACTTGGCCAGGGGATTGCCCGGAAGGAATTCCTCGGCCGCCGTTCCGAAATCACTACTGTCTACCCCCGCCACGCCATTCAGAGCAATGCGGCCATAAACGGTGAAGTTGGAGTAAGTAGCTTTCCCTGTGGCCATGTGATTGGCTCCGTATACTATCACGAAATCGTCGGGACGATCCCGCAAGAAGAAATTAGAACTTTGCAGGTAGATGGTGTCGCGGTTATCTCCCAGGGCGTCCGTACCGCGCTGGATGGCATCGTACCCGGCGGCTGCGAACACAACGCCCGGCTGCAGGTCTCGCGGCTTCAGAGAATTGTATCTCTCAACGATCGCCTGGCCGAACTCCTCTTGAGCAGGCAATAGGTCCAGTTCGCTGGTATTTCCCGTTCCTTTGACTCGCAGGTCAGGCACGGCGAATGGCTCGGACGTGCCCCGCTGCTTCGGGGTGATGCGGAACACCGTCATTTGGGGATTCTGAAGATAGGCCTTCTCCTCCTTAGAATTGGCGAACAATGCGGCGCGGTGCAGTAGTAAGAAGCTGTCCGGCGTGCCTGTAAGGCCAAGCCTTACGAGTGAGGACGGCACGACATCGGTGTTGATAATATCCGGGGCATAGCCGGCCTCCTCAGCGGCAGCGCGCACGCGCTTATCGGTTGCCGCATCCGCAGTGGAGATAAACATCACGGGTTGCGCGTACGGATCGGTGCCTATCTTCCCGAACGGCGTACCGGCCGTTGCTGCGGTTAAGTTATTCGCTTGATCGCCCAGACTGGCAAAGAGGTACTTGTATGCAGCATCCGATGCCAGATACCGGCGCACCAGGTAACTGCGGTATCCGAAGTAGGCGAGAGGTGGCGGCGTTTTACCCACCATAACGATCGCTTCATCGGGGCGCAGGAAGTACTCGTAATAAAGCCCCTTGTCCTCCGGCACCAGCGGGTAATCCGTTATCGGATTTGGAATCGGCAGATTCTCAACTGTCTGCCCCGGTGCCAAGGGCACCATGGGCAGCAGGTACGGAGACGAAATGTTATTGCCAAAGCACGACGGCACCAGATGAGCATCGTACATCTGGAAAAGGGGGATCACCTTGAACTTTCCCTTCTGAACGACAAAGCCATCGGCTTCGAGCGCTTTCTTCAAGGCCTGGGGTGTGCCCGCGGCGACTTGGGCATAGACCCCCGGCTCGAGTACGAGCGCGAGAGCGAGAAGAATAGATCGTTGAGGTAGTTTTGAGCTGTGCATTTGATTTCTCCGTGCAATTTGCTGGGTCTAGCCGTACGATTCGATGGTGAGAGACCAGATTCGCAGATGCGAGTCCCAAGGAATAAGTTTCATAACGTGTGATTCTTCATTCCGGGAAAAATATCGCCCCAGATGCCCCAGCGAATTGCTGGGGTGCATGCGCACGCACCCAACTCACAACAACTTTTGTCATCCGTAGATCATTTCGTCCCAATTAAGAAGCTGTGATCCACCCCACTCGCGTCGACATACTCTCCCGTGATCGCCCCCGCCGGGTTGATGCTGGCGACGGTGAGATACTAGGGCTCTTCCACTTGAGGAGCCTTGCTTTGAAGCCAATCGACTGCCCGATTGGCAATGTATTCATCGTTGTGATAGCCGCGAGCTTCATCGCCGTAAGTGCCCTGCAAGTTACTGCCGGCAGTGTCCGGAAAAGTCAACCCATCGAAGCCGTAAGCCTCCAGTCTCGGAGCCTTCTGCTCGGGAATAGAAACATGCCATTTCGCTATGTAAGGCGTTTTGTATCCAGCGCCGGCGAAGAAGCTTGCCATAAGTCGGATACGCTCTCCGCAGCACTGGTTGTGGTGCTACCGGTTGGAACGGCCTGCTGAGCAGCGTCAACATCAGCCAGCTTTGATGCGTATAGAGACCGCTGATTATCGCCCCGCGAGAAGGAGTAGAGGCGTTTCCTGCTGTGTAATGGCTCGAAAATTTCAGGCCGCGGTTCCAAAGTAGTTTGTGAACATTGGGCATGAATTTCGCAAGGAACTGGTCTGCATTCTGAACTCCCGCTGGAAATACTGAAGGGTAGCGCAGTTGATCGACCAGAATATAGAGGATGTTCGGCTGCTTACCCGGTACGGGGTCCTCATCCTCTGCTGCAGTTGCTTTGTTGTTGGTTAGATTGAGACCGCCCAGCACAGTACTGGCCGACAGGGCAGACCCATATTTCATGAAGTCTCTGCGTTTCATGAGACATCTCCTCTGACCCTCCAGTGGGAGAGCAGGTGATCCAAGTGTGCAAGAAAGAAAGAGGATCGTGGACTGGTCGGCCCGTTCTACCCGGAACTAGTTACTGAACGACCGGGAGCGGGGCTGTCAGAAACGGGCCCTTATCAGGCACCCAAATTGAGTTTTGCTGAAGCTCTTGTATTTCCACGGTCACCGGCCCGGTAGTGAAGCTGAGCGCGTGGCCGCCGGCAGCTTCGTCGTCTGAGATGAAGTGATAGTGATACCCGACCTGATTGATGCCTTTGATCCAGGCTGGACAGCGAAAGGCCACTAGCGTACCTTCAATGTTCTGAAATGAAAATTTGACTTCTTGCTCGACCGCTTCAGATAGCGGCGGATAAGGTGGAAGCAGCTTGGGGATAGCTCGCGTGGTCAGTTCAGAAAACTTGCCATGGATTCGGATTGCATAGAACAGATTTTTTGATGGGATATGTTGATCGATCTGTTCGCCCAGTTCGTTCATCGAGACACCGTTCGTCGAAAAGCGGACTTCTGAGTGGAACGTCGTGATCACAGCGAATGGAACTCGTGCACCGTCGGGCTCTTCCGTTACGATGCCATCGGAACGAAAGTGATAAAAATGTCCGTTCAGAATGGTCATCTCGCCATCGATTCCTTCAAACGTTCCGAGCCCAAAATCACCCCGTCGCTTCAGCTCAGCGATGGCGTATACACCTTGATACAGGCCGAGGCTTAACGCGTCCAGAGTGGACACCTGAAACACAACAGGAGGACCACGATGGTCGAGTTTGCTCGAATCAGGTTCGGCCTGTGCGGCGAGCAGCAGAGACGGTATGGAGAACAGGCAGCAGACGCGTAGTAAGCGGGGACATTGAGTGCGCAAAATTCCCTCCTTGCACAATCCGGAAGCTTCACACGTAAAAGGAGCCGATGGTCATCGGCTCCTTTATTAATCGCACACTTACAGGCGGACACGGTTCACGTGGATCCCCGGGTTTTCATTTTGACTTGCCGCAATGGACCCTCAAGCGCAGGCGCTCGCCGCACAACCTCATCAGGCATGCCTTGATTGACGACCAGGAATAGGTGGTGCGTGTCGCAACTGTTTGGTCGATAAGCGATGAAACCCGGAATGTTCCGTTCGCCGCAATGTACGGAACCTGTTCCGTATTGAAGATCGTGCCGTCTGTTTGCGGATCGCCGTCATAGAATTTGACTGTTATCCCCGAAACATCCACCGAGCCGGCCTGGAGTGTCGCGGATACGATGACCGGCCGACCTCCTCTAACAGCCGTCGAGTCCGAGATATCGATCTTTCCTATATCAACCGCGGTCGTTGTTGCCGGCTCCGCCCCGAATAGCGGTTTGCTCAAAACATGGAGAATCGAATCAGAGAAGCCAACATTGTTGCTGTATGCTTCCTCATTTACTTGCTCCAGAGAGGTCAAGGTTCCAGGAATGCTGGAGATCCCATGCCCCTCGATCTCAGGGACGAGTTGCCCATTGGAATCCTCGATCCACACCACCACCCAAACAGCAGATCTTCGCCGACATATGGCGTTGTATCGAACGTAGTGCCTGCCAAGACCCAATTCAGAGGGGCGCCGTCGCTGCTATCGAAAGGTGGAACGGGAGCTAGCGTCTTTTCTTCGATCAGTACGCTGGGACCTTCAGCTGTCGATGTAGCTGTGAGCGCGAAGTTTGTCAGGGTTCACGGTGTAAATACTCGCTTTCCTCACCCCGCCCGTGCCGCAGCTGCCGTAGAGCAGCGCAATCTGGTCGTTTGGGTCGGGCTGAGTTTGCCCTTGATTGAGGGGGTCACGCTGGCGAGGGTCGAAGTTTCCCACGGTCATGTCGATCCCGCACTGCTGCGAGCTGAAATCAAAACCTGGCCTGCCTGAGCGAGGAGAGCCCGGGTCACACGCTCCAGCCCACCGCACTCGTCAATCAAGCGTATGTGCGGCTGATCGAATGGAATACTGTCGAGTGGGCAGAGCCCCTGCTCATTTCTATGCGGTTGCCGCGAAGATGATGCGGCGCATATTGGTGAGTCAGGCAGTCGCTCGAATACGACAGAAGCGTAGTGGTTCAACGGTTCTGGTTTCCCTCACCGAAGCCGGTAGTGCATCGGACCGGACTGCGGATCTGGACGACGCGTTGATCGCGCTTGAACAACGGGATGAGCGGAAGAGCCGGCTTTTAGAACCGCGCTTCTTCGGCGGTCTCACTGCTGAGGAAACTGCCGAACTTCCGGGAATTTCGTTGCGAACGGCGCAGCGCGAATGGGATCTGGCGCGCACGTGGCTCTTCCGGGAGTTGCGTGGGACAGGCTCGCATCCGAGCAGGAGCTGACTGCATTCCTCCGGCGCTGTTCGTTTGGGTGTACACTAGCGCAACATGGCGAAAGGACCCTGGGGCGGTTCGCTCCTTTTCCTCGTGAGTTTCTGCCTCGCGGGCGAGGAGTTGCCGCTCGACCAAGCCGTCCAACTCGCGCTGCAGCACAACGTCGATATCGCGAACTCCGCGCTCGACGTCTCGAAGGCGATCGACCGCTCGCGGGCGTTTCATACGCAGCTTTTTCCGAAACTCTCGTTTTACGCTCTGGGCTCGGAGCAGCTTACGCCAGTGAGCTTCACGGTCGGCGCTGGGACACTTGTACAAGATTCGCTCATCGGTCCCATACCGCCGCACGACGTCAAATACAGCACCCCAGTGCAGCCGACCGGCTTTCTTTTTGGCCGCGTGGTGCAGCCTCTATCTACGATCTATCGAACGAAGCTTTATTTGAAAACGCTCGACTTCTCAACGCAATTGGACCAAGAGAAAGCACGCTCGAAGCGTCAGGATGTCGTTCGCAACGTCAAGCAACTGTATTACAACATCGAGCAAGTCGAGAGCTCGCTGGTTGCGACGCAAGAAACTGTCCGTCTGTATAAGGAGGTCGAGCGGCTAACTAACGACTATGTCCTGAAGCAAACCGCGCTCCAGTCGGAACTGTTGCAGGCTCAGGCCAGCCTCGCCGACGCCGAGCAGTCCGAGTTGACCCTTTCCAATCAGGAAGCCAAGCAGAAGGAGCAGCTCAACGATCTTCTCGGGCGCGACGTGCTGATCGATTTCACCGTAACGCGAATGGGCGAGGAGGCCAGTAATCCTGAAATCGATCTTGTTGCGGCGCGCAAAAAAGCACTCGCCCAGAGGCCGGAGATACAGGAAGCGCGGCTGAAAACGCGGCAGTCCGAGGAAGAGTTGCGCGCAAAAAAGGCCGAATACATTCCGGACATTTCCGCTGAATTCAACAGCATCACATTGCTGAATTTCAGTTCTTACCTGCCAGGCGGAACCTATAGCGTCGGAGTAAGTCTTTCGTGGGAACCCTTCGATTGGGGGCGCAAGAAAAACGAGATCGCCGAGAAGCGAGATACTGTCGCGCAAGATAAGAATACGGAACAGTCCGCCGAACGCAAAGTCATTATGGACGTCGATGATAACTACCGGCAACTACAACAAAGCTGGTCGAAGCTGCGGGCCGCGAAGCTTACGCAAAAGTATGCTTTAGAGAACCTGCGCGTCGACAAGGACCAGTACGAAGTTCAGGCAACATTGCTAAAGGTCGTATTTCAGGCGCAGACAACACTCGCGCAGGCCAATTCCGATTACCAACATGGGCTGGCTGACTACTGGACGGCCCGAGCAGAATTTGAGCATGCGTTGGGCGAGGACCAATAAACATGCGACGATCCTTTCGATGTCTGCTGCCGCTGGTTTTCGTCATCGCCTCGTGCAACCGGCAGAACGCTGTAGTCGAAAAATCCCCTACCCCGGTCCGTCTTTCGGCTATCGAGATGTATACGCCGGCCCAGGGTGAGCGCTACTCGGCGTCTATACTTCCCAACCGGCAGGTCAACCTTGCGTTTCGAGTAAACGGATTCGTGGAATCGCTGTATCAGGTACAGGGGGCGGACGGACGTACACGCAGCGTGGATATGGGAGATGTCGTGCCAGCCGGGACGGTGCTTGCCCGAGTTCGCATCAAAGACTACGAGCTACAGGTATCACAAGCCGAGGGCCAGGTGACGCAGGCTCGCGACAGCGGGCTGGCGGCTCAGGCGCAATTGAGGCAGGCAGAGGCCGGGGCGGCCAAAGCCGAAC
This sequence comes from uncultured Acidobacteriaceae bacterium, assembly GCA_963787585.1. Lineage (GTDB taxonomy): Bacteria > Acidobacteriota > Terriglobia > Bryobacterales > Bryobacteraceae > Bog-105. The sequence continues at coordinate 10,508 of CAWBDR010000021.1, read as the reverse complement.
AGGACTTCGCGCGTGCAGACGCGCTGTTTAAGAAGAACTCGCTGACTAAATCCGACTACGACGCGGCCACAGCAAATCGCGATGCAACGCGGGCTCAAGTAGCGGCCGCACATTCGCAGGTGCAAGCCAGTGCGGGGTCGCTGAGTACCGCCCAGAGCGCGCTGGGCACTGCGACGCTGGGATTTCAGGACACCGCGCTCGCTGCTCCGTTTACGGGCGCCGTGGTGCAGCGGTCGGTCGAGATCGGCTCGCTTGCCGGACCGGGCGTGGTTGCCTTTGTACTTGCCGATGTCTCTTCGGTGAAGGCCACCTTTGGAGTGCCTGACCTTCTGGTTGCACGGATGAAGAGAGGCTCTCGGCTATCGGTTTACGCGGAGGCCTTTCCGAACCGCTCGTTTCAGGGATTTGTGAGTGCAATTGCGGCCGTAGCTGATTCGAGCACGCGTGTCTTCCAGATAGAGGTGACCATTCCCAATAAGGGCGCGCTGCTCAGGCCAGGCATGATTGCTTCGCTTGACACCGGCCAAGCGCCTGCCTTACAAGCGATCAGGGTCGCACCGTTAAGTTCGATCGTTCGCGGCGAAAACGGCTCGTCACAATTCGCAGTGGTGGTCTTTGACGACGGCGTGGCACGGCGGCATCCTGTCACTCTCGGCCGGACGTATGGGGACCGGATCGAAGTAACAGGCATCGAGGCCGGGCAGAAGGTGGTGAGTTCAGGCGCAACGTTTGTTTCAGACGGTGAACAGGTGCGGGTAATTCCGTGAGCGACACTCATCATCGCTCGGACGCCGAAATCATCGCCGGCACGCATAACACCTCGCGGTTCTTTGTCGAAAATCCGCAGATCGCCTGGGTTCTGCTAGCTGGCACGGTGGCTTGGGGATTGTACGGCTACCTGAACATGCCTCAGCGCAAAGATCCCGACATTCCCGCGCGGCAAGCGATGGTGATCACAAACTGGCCGGGCGCCAGTGCCGAAAAAATGGAGGAACTGGTGACGCGAACAGTCGAAGAGGCGGTCGCGTCGAACTCGAACATCGCACGGATCGAATCCATTTCGCGCGCCAACGTTTCTTACGTCACCTTAACGCTTGCCGATAAGCTGAAGGACACCGGACAGACTCTTGACGACATCGGCGGGCGCCTCGCCGCCATAAATACGCTGCCTCAGGGCGCCGGACCGATCAATTTTCAGCGCGACTTTGGCGATACCGCTACGCTGCTGCTGACCGTTGCTAGCCCTAAAGCAGACGCACGGGAAATCGATATTCGTTCGGAGGCGATCCGGCGCGCGATTATGGCCACACGGCCCGAAAGCGCGAAAAATCGCGCTTCGCTGATCCTGTGCCTTCCGATCAAAGTGGATAAGCGGCTACCTCTGCTTGCGATTCCACGTTTTGAGGAACGCCTGCGCAGCTTGAGAGCGGCGTCGGATGCGCGGGTTCTGGATGGCCCAGGATTCATCGGCATTGATTTTGAGACGAGTTGGCATGACCGGTCGCTTCTTGGCGCGCTCGAGAGCTTCCGGTCGGAGAACTACGGAGATGCTTCCATTCATCCCGACGCCTGGGCTCCTTTTCTTGTGCGCGATGCATCGGACATTGCTGTGAAGGTGAGATCCGTTGCCGGGGAGAAGTACAGCTATCGCGACCTGGATGATTTCACCGACGAGATGTCGAAAGCCCTGCTCTCAACGGCTCGGACTCCGGACGGGCCTCCGCTCGTTGCGAAGGTTACCCGGAGCGGAATTCTCAACGAAAAGATTTATCTCCTGTATTCCCAGGAGCGCCTAGCTTCGTATGGACTGAAGCCTTCGAACCTCGCGAACGCTTTGAATGCCCGTAACATCACTTATCCGGGCGGCCAACTCACGGTCGGCGCTAAGAGCGTAGTGCTGAATCCTTCGGGCGAGTTTCGCAGCGAAGATGATATCGGTAACGTGATCATCGGAATTACGGCGTACGGCGCACCCGTATATCTCCGCAACGTTGTCGACACGGTGCGTGCGTATGACGACCCGCCTCAATTTCTGAATTATTACTCGTGGCGCGATTCCGATGGGAAGTGGCAGCGCACGCGAGCCATCAGCATCAGCGTTCAAATGGGCAAGGGCGAGAAAGTGGGGCACTTCGCGAAGGCAGTGGCCGCGACGCTCGCGAGCATGAAGGGACGGCTCCCTCCGGACCTCATCATTGCCCGGGCGAGTAACCAAGCCGATCAGGTGGCAGAGAATATTCACCTGTTCATGACCAGTTTGTATGAGGCGATTCTGCTGGTCGTGATTGTTTCCTTTATCGGATTTTGGGAATGGCGTTCGGCGCTGTTGATGGCTCTGGCTATCCCGATTACTCTGCTCATGACATTTGGGATGATGGACGTCCTCGGAATCGATCTGCAGCAGGTCTCCATCGCAACCTTGATCATTGCGCTCGGGCTGCTGGTTGATGATCCGGTAGTCGCAGGCGATGCCATCAAGCGTGATCTCGCGATTGGTCATCCGCCACGGATTGCAGCCTGGCTGGGGCCCACGAAGCTGGCGACAGCTATCGTGTACGCCACGGTTACCAACATCGTCGCCTACCTGCCATTCATGCTGTTAACGGGTGACACCGGAAAGTTTCTCTATTCGCTGCCTATCGTGATCGCGTGTTCGCTGCTCGCATCCCGCATCGTATCGATGACCTTTATTCCTCTGCTCGGCTACTACCTGCTCAAACCGCGGCCCGAATCGAGCATTGCGGAACGGCGCAAGGGCGGTTTTGGCGCAGCGTACTACCGGGTCGGGAAAGTCGCGATCGAACACCGATGGTTGGCGCTGCTCGCATCCCTGTTTGTGCTTGGAATTGGCGCGCTGATTGGATCCCGTCTCAAGCTGCAATTCTTCCCTAAGGATCTCTCGCACCTCGCCTACATCAACATCTATTTGCCTGAGGATGCACCATTCACTCTCACGGACCGGACAGCATCGGCGGTGGAGCGCGTGGTGGAGCGCGTGTCGGCCGAGCAGCACCGGCCCGTAGACTCACTTGACACATTCATTGGTGGAGGCGCGCCGCGCTTTTGGTACTCGCTGGCCCCTGAATCGCGGCATGCGAACTATGCCCAAGTCGTGCTGGTCTTCCGTGATGAGCACGATACTGCGGCGTTTGTCCCAGCCCTCCAGGCCCGTCTTTCGACGGAGATTACCGGCGCACGGATCGACGTCCGGCAGCTCGAAACGGGGGCGGCTGTCGGATTGCCCATTCAGATTCGTGTTTCGGGCGAAAATATCGATGCACTCCGTTCCGCGGCCGATCGTGTAGGCCAGATCCTCGCAGGTATTCCAAAAGCCGCGCGCGTTCGTGATGACTGGGGCGAGGATCGCTTCGCACTCCAACTCAAAGTAGATCCTGACCGCGCCAATCTGGCTGGAATCACGAATTTGGATGTCGCGCATGCGTCCGCGGGGGGCCTCAATGGGGACCAGGTTACGACTCTACGCGAAGGCGACAAGCAAATTCCGGTAGTCGCCCGCCTCAGACTGAATGAGCGCGCGCAGCTCGATGACGTGCGGAACCTGTACGTTTACTCGAGCTCAGGTACGCAGAAAGTTCCTCTCGGGCAGGTATCACGGATCGACTACGGTTTGCAAGATGAAGTGATCCGGCGGCGCAACCAGTTCCGCACTATCACAATTTCCGCATCGCCACAGGAAGGCGTGCTTGCCTCAGAGGTGATGAAACACGCGCAACCAAAGCTGGCGGCCCTGGCGGCGAACTTGCCACCTGGATATCGGTTGGAGATTGGCGGCGAGCAAGAGAAGCAGAAAGATGGATTTCGCCAGTTGGGCATCGTCCTGCTCATCTCGTCGGCGGCCATCTTTCTCGCCCTCGCCTTTCAGTTCAAGAACGCGATCAAGCCGCTTATCGTTTTTGCCGCCGTGCCCTACGGCGCTGTTGGAGCACTAATCGCGCTCTGGATCATGGGCGCCCCGTTTGGATTTATGGCTTTCTTGGGAGTGGTGAGCCTGGTGGGTGTGATCGTCAGCCACATCATCGTGCTGTTTGATTTCATTGAGGAAATGCATGTCAAAGGCGAACCCTTCGAGCAGGCGGTACTAGACGCCGGCATCATGCGTCTGAGGCCCGTGCTGATAACCGTCGGGGCTACCGTAATCGCCTTGTTCCCGCTTGCGATACATGGCGGGCCGCTTTGGGAGCCGATGTGCTACGCCCAGATCGGAGGCCTGAGCGCAGCTACTTTCATTACGTTGCTGCTCGTGCCGGTGATTTATTCGATCTGTGTGCTCGACCTGAAGATCGTGAAGTGGGGAACCGAGAAGGCGGCATCAGAACCGGTGGTGCCGGAAGGTGAGTCAGTATTCGTGCTCAGTGAACCAAACTTGGGCCCCGTCCGCAATCCTGATTAAACTGATGGTCGACCGATATGCCGCCCGGCCCTCGATAATTGGCGGCGCGACCCTGAGCTGAAAACCGGAACATAGCTGCCCCTCAGTATCTCAATAACCACCTGATTGCCGTTCTCACATTTGGATCGCTCGTAGTACTCGTGTAGTTTCTGGCGGAGCCGGCGCGCGTCGTTGCGAACGATGGGATCGAGATCGAGCTCAAATGACTGATCGCGCTCAAATCCGGAAGTCGCGATGCTGTATTCACATAACTCACTGGCGTGTCCCGCAAGAGTCTCCTCGAGGACGAACTCGAGAAAGCACCGCATCCTTTTGGCGTGAACGAACCCGTCGCTCTGGAGGATCTTCGCGAGCTGTACCCTTACAGCATCCGTGGACGGAACACGGCTGTGGCTGCCTGCCGCAACATGTGCAGGCAAATGGCGGGCATGAATGGCAACACGGCGGCTGGTTTCATTTTCAGGCTTTCTGCGTTATTTTGATAAGTCTACTCCTTATCGAACAGCCTTTCCAGGCGGCCATGGCAGCGTGCGTACCAGCGTCTGATAGCACTCCTTAGGCTCGCGCAGCTCGTTCGGAACAGTGTCGTCGAGCAGAGTTTGATAGGTAGGCCAAACGCGCGAGTCATTGATCGGCTTTGTTACTTCAAGAAATAACATCCGGTGAAACTTGCCACGCTTGTAATGGGAAACGTCAAAAAAGGAACGTTACCGGACGTCTGATTCAGTGGCAGCGACCACACGTCAGGGCACAACTCCAACACAAGGTTTTATAAGCTGATGGAAAATTAGCAGTCCTGACGGGTCCTCGAGCTGACTACCTAGTCAAATCGCTCGACAACCTATTTGGAAGCGCGCAGGGGAGCGCACGCTAGTAAAAAGACAGTAAACACGTTGAGCGCAGTTCGCATAATGCGGTCAAAGTGTTTTTAGATTCAGAACTCATTCCAGGCGTTTCGTAAATAAACGGCAACAATAAACAGAAAATTTCGACCAAGTCTGTCCCAAGCGGCCCCCGCCAAGGCCTTATTGATAGGAGGCATAGTGCAGAATACCTCAGGCAATATCGCAACGCCCAGTGCATTTTCGGTCAATCAGGAAACATTTCGTCAACCCGGAAAAATTCGCGCCAAGCGGTACCGCACATCAATTCCCCCAGCCGAACAACGGTCTTGGCTCTCGTTGGCCGAGGCCGCCGTCGTCATCGGCTGTAGTAAAGCCACGCTTCACCGCCTACGCCGCGGCGAGATCGACGGAGTTCCCCGTTTGCCGACTGTGCAAGTAGGCAAAAGGAAATGGGTCGTTCTGAAGGCATCTTTGGCGGAGTGGCAGCACGAAAATGAACGGCTCCCGGCTGCCTGATATCGTCAGATCAAGTCGAAAAAGTGTCTCAGAGACGCACATAAGGAGTGCGTTGATGAGCAAGAAAAGAAGAAGTAGGAGGTATCAACATGGTTCACTTGACGAATCGCCGGATGGAAAGCGATGGATCGTAAAGTATTACTACGCGCCTGGCAAACAGACGACCAAAACGCTGGGGCGGAAGAAAGATATCACACGAAAACAAGCCGAGGAGATGCGAGAGGCGCTGGTCAAGCCACTCAATCACAACTCGCTCCGCAATCTCGGCGAAGAAACGTTCGAGCGGTTCGTTGAAGACGTTTTCTTCCCAATGAAGATGGACACAGACTGGCGGGAGAACACCGCGAAGGAACGCATGCGCGAAATTCGCAAGCATCTCGTGTCTGAGCTCGGCGAGTTCAAATTTCAGGAGATCACAGCCGCGCTGCTACGCGCTCTTCTCAAGAAGAAAGCGGAGCAGGGTCTCGGGAGGCAAACGCTGGATCATATCCGTTTCTACCTGAGCGACATGTGCCGGTCGGCAACCGCTGAGGGCTATTTGATCAACAACGTCAGCGAGGGCCTAAAGGCGCCAAAGAAACTGATAAAGCCTTCCGGTCCCAAGGAGGTGGCCACACTGGAGCAATACGCCGAGGCGTGGTCGCTATTAGAGGAACGCGAGCGCCTATGCTTCGATCTGGTCATATTTGCCGGTATGCGGGAGTCCGAAGCGATCGCGCTGTGGTGTGGCGATGTCAACGATCGGGGAATCAAGATTGACCGCGGATTCTACAAGGGCTTGTACGGTCCGCCGAAAACCGAGAAGAGCGATCGCATGGTGGGTGTTCCCGATGAAATCATGGACCGCTTGCGTTCCTGGATTTTGCGGTTGCTGGCAAGCGGGCCAATGGATTGCGTTTTTCCGTCCGCGACGCTGGTGACGCCAATTTGGCCGGAAAACATGCTGAGCCGCTCTATCCGGCCGCGCTTGCGGCGGGTTGGTCTAGGCTGGATCAATTTTGAGGTACTCCGCCGTTCGCATTCAACGCTGCACAAACAACGGGATTCGGATCTCAAGATCATCGCCGATCAACAGGGACATGGAATGCGGACCCACCTGGAGGATTACGTTCAGAGCAAGGTGGAAGAACAAAAGGCGGAAGCCTCGAAGCTTTACGCCGATTTTTTGAGGGTGTTTCGCAAACGAGGTTAATCGAGGTACGTCAGTTTGGCGATTGCTTGTAACTTACTGAAAACATGGAGCGGGAGACGGGGATCGAACCCGCGACGTCCAGCTTGGGAAAACGTAGTTCAATTGACAATAAAGAACAACGGCGGCCATTACGGTGCATTCTGACCACCGAAAACGCCCGGAAAACACAAATTGCTTCCAAACGGTGTCGAACGGAGTAATCGGAGTAAAATCCGGCTTCGACTCAGCACTCTTCGGTTTCTAGCCCAAATACTCGCCTGGATCGCTCAACCCGGCTGCTTCGGCAGTCTTCAGGAGCGAACAGAGTTGAGTACTTCATCACATATAAACATCTCCGGATTTGAAAAGGCAGGCGATTTTCTTAAGCGCAGTCATCCCGAGTTGGTGGTCTCAAAACAGAAGATGCGGCAAGCAGAAGCCATTCAGTTGGTCCGGCTCAAACGCGACAACGTGAGCCAGAATCTCGGTTTTGCTTCGCGGCCTTTCGTGCTGTGTGGGTTGCCGATCAAGCGGCCCGCCAAAGGTGTTTTATTGCATGAGCGGCGCAACGGTCAGTTTCTGTTGCAGGTTACGGGTCACCCGACGTACGGGGTACCGTGGGGGCAGGATCGTTTAGTCCCGATCTTCCTCGCAACACTGGCGATGCGACAGCAGAAGCAAACGATCACATTTCGCAGCGCTGGCGAGATGCTCGACGTCTTCGGGATGCAGCAAGGCGGTTCGCAGTACCGGAGACTGATTGCCGCCTTTCAGCGGGTGTTTGGCGCCACGATATTCTTTGGCACGGATACCCAGCGTGAGCGAGCGATGGTCACGCACCAGGCCCGGTTCAATTTTATGCGCGAGGCACGGATCTGGTATTCGCGTGATCCGAACCAGGCTTTGTTGCCCGGCGGCTTTGAGAATGAAATCGTGTTGAGTGACGAGTTCTTCCGCGAGGTGACGACACACTCCATTCCAACCGACTTAGAAGCGGCGAAGGCGCTCTCGTCCGCGCCTGCGGCGCTGGACCTATTTATGTGGCTCTCATACCGCTGCTTCACGGCCAAGGGCCAGGAACAGATTCCGATCTTCGGAGACTTCGGCCTGGCGGCCCAACTAGGGAGCAGCGATTATGCGCGACCGAGGAAATTCCGGGAGCGTCTGGAGCGATGGCTCGATCTGGTTCGCTCGTTGTGGCCGGGTTGCCCGGCGCAAATAGCCAAGTGTGGCGACTACATCGTAATTCATCCCGCCATGGCATTGGCCGCAAAGGGAGCATAGATGGCAATTCTCGCGTTCGCCCCCACTCTGACGCGCCGAATTTCACTCGCGGAAATAGATGCCGCGGTTTCTGCGCGCTTGGGTCCCACCCGGATTCCCGGCAATGCGCAGCCCGCTTGCTTCAACCGGCAAGTCGCGATGTATCTTGCGCGCCACGTCGGAAAATGGAGCACTGCCGTGATCGGCCGGTTCTATAACGGTCGCGACCACTCGACCGTGTGTCACAGCATTCAGCGCATTGAGGCGCTGCGCGAAAACGACCCCGAGGTCGACACACTTGTCACGGATCTTAAACGTCAGATTTCTGGAGATAACGCTGATCCAGAGATAGACAATGATCATGATGCTGTTCGATCGGACAACTCAGGAGCACAACTTGAGCACCTTGCTGACCTGGTTGCCGAACGCGTATGCGCTTACTTGGAAAAGCGCTTACAAGCCTATCTTGATACCGGAGCAGGATGTCTTCTACAAAGCATAAAGTAGCCCACCGGCCGCGCCGAGCGAAATCGCCGGATCGAGCCGAAGAAATCGAGCTCGCGACTGTATACCTGGAACTGAAGAGCCGGGTTGCGCCTACTTGGGGCAGGTGCGTCGAACCTGATAGCTACATAACGGATCTGGAAGGTGACATCTTGCTTCCACGAAGCGATGCCGATGACGAAATATGCCTCGGAACAATCTCTGCGCATTCTGTACATTTTGACGAAGCGTCGGAGGACGGAGTGTCCTGGTTCGATGTTCTGGACGCTCGCAGCGCGGATACCGCAATGTACATCGACCTCATTGAAACGGAAGGTTCCGGTTACACCGAATGGGTGGAATGCGCCTTCGAACCGTTCGGTAGCAATCTTCTGATCCTCGACCGCATTCGAATAGAGCCGGAGCACCGTGGCCATGGTTACGGGCTCTACGCAGCCCAATTGATGATCACGGGCTTTGCATTGAATGGTATAGTTGCTTGCGTTCCCGCTCCGTATGAGCTACTCAAGGATGCACCGCCTCGAGAGCTGGACGATGATGGGCCGACCAGCCGTGACCAACGCATTCCGGGGTGGGCACCTGCCGAAGCTAAGTTACGCAAATACTGGTCACTCATTGGATTTGAACAAGTTCCCAGCTCCGACGTCTTTGCTTTGTCGCTGACTACTCGGCGCCCGCCGATGGAAGCAGTGATGCGAAACTACTTCGCGTGCAAGCGGCGGAGAGGATCGAAAGCTCAGACCGGTTCCTGATGCTTCAATTGGTTCTCGACACGAATGTGCTGGTGGCCGGCTTACGTTCGAAGCGGGGGGCGTCGTTCCAGCTGATCCGATTGATTGCTGAAAACCGCTTTGGGCTGAACGTCTCGGTTGCCTTGGCTCTCGAATATGAAGATGTCCTGAAACGCCCTGGGTTACTTCCTGCCACAAGTGAGCGGGAAACGGATGTATTCCTGGACTACCTACAGGCCTCGTCCACGTTGTTCCAATTTGTCCCGAGCTTGCGGCCGAGTTTGCGCGATCCCGATGACGAGCGTATTCTGGAGGTAGCAGTGCGGTGCGGGGCGATGATTGTGACGCACAACACGAGAGACTTTGATGGTGCCGCCCGATTCGGCATCGAAGTCAAGACTCCGCTGGAGGTTCTTAGGATTCTGGAGAACAGAGTATGAGCGTAAGCATCAATATCCCGGAAGAATTATACGATCAGGCCCGCAGCATTGCTGACGCTCATCATGTGCCTGTGGAACAGGTCTTCGCATCGGCTTTTGCTGACCAATTTGCAGCTTGGCGAAGGCTTCGGGAGCGCGCGGCTCGTGGAGATCGCGAAAAGTTTCTGGCCGTTCTCGATAAAGTACCGAACGTTGAACCCGAGGAATACGACGGTCTATAACGTTGATCACCATCCGGCTGATAGCCGCTCGACAACATCGCGGCGGGATAGTACCTTCTCACACATTTCCCAACCTGGCCCTTCTGGTATTACGGTCTTCGCATATCGCAAATCGAAAGCATTTGCGCGCTTCTTCTTCGAAGTAAACTGCGAGAAGTACTCTTCCAAATTCCCGATATCATCGATCCATTCGTCTTCAATGGTGTCCGGCAAAGATCCGAACAAGTCGTAACGATCCTTCATCCTTTGCGATAGCGCCCGATACACCTTCTCGTCGTTGGTATCCGCATAGACCAGGTTCAACATGTCAACCTTCGGCCGTATTTGGCCGATGCGCTTGATTCGTCCAATCCGTTGCTCCAGCCGGGAAGGATTCCAGGGCAGGTCCACGTTTATCAACGTGGTG
>CAWBDR010000020.1:0-197840 GCA_963787585.1 uncultured Acidobacteriaceae bacterium | reverse complement strand
CAGCGCTAACACCGCATCGCTATGACGTCGCCCAGTTGCCACTCTTCTGCGCCAAGCTTCTACCAGATCGAATACGTAGCGCAGGTATACGTTCGCCAGCAGCGGTGAAATGAACGCTCTCTTCGGCATGCCTGTTTTCGTCTCCGGCGATTGGCCATCCTCTGATACGCCGGCTTTCAGCCATTTCTGGATGTGCCGAAGCACCCGTCCATCAGCTACACGGTGCGACAACCATGGTCCATTTGTGGCTCACTCGAGAACCGGACAAAGGGATGAAGAACGGTCGATTCAGCGAAGAAGAGATCATCAGGATCTTGAGACACAGGAAGCCGGGCAGAAACTAGCCCGCGCGGGAGCATGGGATGCGACTGAGCATCGCTGCGGATCTGAGCGATGGACAAGGTTAAGCTTCAAAGATTCTGCAAAAAGGAAGTGGGCCATTCATGGTAGGAAAAGTCAATAGCGCACACCAACATTTGTATGAGGGCGCGGGAGGCGCGTCGGCTTAAAAGGGTAAAGCCGAGAGCGATGACCGGTCAGCGAGGCGCGGAACAGGATACGAGGAGATCGATGGACAGGTCTACGACCAGACATTCATTTGCTGGATCGCTTAACGAGTCAAGAGGAAGCGACGTCCAGAAGGTTGAGTTTGGGTTCTTCCCGGCCCGCCCCGAAACAGACTGAGGCGGCATAAGGTAAGTTGACTTTGCCGAAACCCACCACGTGGGGCCGAGCCGGGTCCTGTTCATCGCAGCCGCGGCTGGATGGAATCCGGAAGCGATTCTCGCTTCACCCGGATGAGTCTGGCTGGTTATTCCTTGGCGGGTCGGTCGCCACCGGAGCCCGGAAGGTGTGAAATTATTAAACATTTCCGTCCAATATTGTTGTAGGAGTGATTATCCTTGAGCATGTGCTCGTTTGAATCGAACTGCTCTCCGCGGGTTAAAACGATTGATCGTAAGCAGATGCTATGGCGTGCGGTGGATGTAGATCAATTGATTGAGGCGGACCATCCAGCCCGCTCGATTTGGGAACTCCTTTGCCGGCTCAATCTTGATTCGTTTTATAGCTGCATAGGAGCAGTGGAAGGACGAGCCGGGCGGAATGCGTTTGATCCTCAGTTGCTGATTGCAGTTTGGATTTACGCTTACAGCCGCGGCATTGCATCAGCTCGCGAGATCGCCCGCTTGTGAGATCGATCCGGCATTCCAATGGCTGACTGGCATGGATACGATCAATCACCACACTCTGTCGGATTTCCGCGTGGACCAACGAGAGACTCTCGATGAGCTGTTCACGCAGGTACTCGCTTTACTGCACCATGAGGGTCTGATCACCCTGGAGCGCGTGATGCAAGATGGCACGAAGGTTCGTGCCCGGGTACGAGGCAACAGTTTCGCCAAAGAGGGCCGCATTTGTGAGCACCTGGAAGTTGCCCGCCAACATGTGCAAGCCATGGAGAGTGAAGAACAAGAGATGACGACGTCTCGCGTTGTTTCGGCGCGGCGGCGTGCAGCGCGCGAGCGGATGGAAAAGTTGGAGCGAGCGTTACGCGAAATAGCTAAGCTACGAGCCGCGAAGATGGAGGATAAGAAGACTTATGAGCCACGCGTGAGCATGACTGATCCTGAGGCGCGGATTATGAAAACCAGTGAGGGCGGATATGCTCCGAGCTACAACGTGCAGATCACTACCGACGCCCACACAGGCTTAATCGCTGAGGTTCGGCTTACTCAGGACGTCAACGACCGTTATCAACTAGGATCTGCGATGGACGGCGTCGCAGTCCGTTGGGGCCGTGTGCCGAATCAGGCGGTAGCCGACGGCGATTTCACGACAAATCTTTCAGTCATCGAGATGGCGGCACGTGGAATCGACTTCTACGGTTCCTGGAATCCTGGTCCGGCGACAAGGAAGCAAACGCAACCCGATTGGCGAGGTATTCATCCGGAATTTCAGCGGCATGCGTTTCGCTATGACGCTCAGGAAGATCAGTATATTTGCCCAGCAGGGAAATTGCTGAAATTCGGTAAAGCTAACAAGCTACCGCACGGCGGTGAAGATCGCTTCTATAAAGCAAGCAGGGCCGACTGCGCTCCTTGTATACATCGCGAGCAGTGCTGTCCGCACTACACGAGCCGAGGGCGTATCATCACACATCGCACCGAACCAGCTGCTGTAACCGCCTTCAAATCAAAAATGGAATCTGGGGAAGCAAAAGCGATTTACAAACAACGCAGCCGACTAGCAGAGTTTCCATTTGCCTGGATCAAGGAAAAGCTCGGTCTGCGGCGATTTCATGTGCAAGGCTTTCTCAAAGCACAGACCGAGGCGCTTTGGGTGGCTCTGACGTTCAACATCCAACGATGGCTGAGGTTACGTAAGCGAGCCGAAACCGCAGTGCGACAAACAGCGTAGATCACGGTCCCATGTGAATCTCCGTCGCGTGGCATGCGACGGCGACGAGCAGCGCGAGAAGCCTCGAAAAGATCAGTGATTGCTCGCATCCCCCTCGGCGCCAATGAATTCTTTCACACCTTCCCGCCTCCGCTTCACCAGCAGAAAAAATCGTGAGGGCTGGCAAACACGTACTTCATTCGGATAGATCTGTCATGCCTGAAAAACGCGCGCCTCAGGCTGCGGCAGATTGTTGAAAGTGCTGTCGATCCACGGCAAGCAGATACCGTACGAGCCGGCGCGCAACTTCGAGAGTTGCCCGATTGGGATTGCCTTTCTGTCGCGCCGCGTCGTAGATGGCATGCAGCGGTTGGCTATAACGCGGAGCCAGATGAGCCGCTTCGACCAGCGTCGTTTGCAGGAAGCGATTACGCTGTTTAGAAAGAGGACCGCGCTTCCCGATACCTGCGGATTCGCGCATTCGCGAGCAAGGAACCTCTCCCGGAGAACGCAGGATACTTCGAGCGCGTGAGCCGATAGGCTCGCATCAACTGAAAATGCCGTAGTCGATGCGCGTCAAGAGTTCCTCTACCTGTGCTACGCCCTCGGAAGTGTTTGCGATTTCGATTGGCTGCAGATTGCTTAAGACGGGATTAGGCGTTGTGAGCCAAGCGTGGGCTTTTGCAGGATCGCCAAATGTATCGACAGCATGGGCCATCAAAGCAGGTGGAATGCTTTCAAAATCCGGCTCTGTTCTGTGGATCAGCTGGTCAGGCACTACCTCCATTATCATCGCAGAAGAATAAGACCTTTGCGCCATCCACAGCAGCTGTTGAATGCCGGTGATCGGCAACGAGGAGTAATTACCGGTATCAGAGACTCGAGCAGTGCTCCAGCCACGGCCGTGCCATTCTCCTGCAAAATTGGTATCCTGCAGCGCGTGCGGGGGAATGTTCGGTGAGCCAAACAGTCGCGTTAGGGCTGCGCGCACATTCCGGGTGGGCAGCGGCAGTAGCTGTGGCCGGATCGGCAATCAACCCAATCATCTTGGAACGACGAAGAATTGTAACTGCGGATGATCACATCGCAGGTAGCAAGCAGCCGTATCACGCGGCTAAGGACGTTTCTGCTGAAGCTGCTGAGGGTTTGATTCGCGATTGCCGGGAGCGTTCCACAGTTTTGGCGACCCGAGCCATAAATTCCCTGTTGAGCGAACTCAGGCGAAACGGCCTCACGGTGGTGCGCGCTGGCATTCTTTTCGGATCAGGGCGCTCGTTACCTCGCTTACCAGCAATCCTCCGCTCCCACGCGCTAATTCACACAGCTGAGGGCGAGTTCTTCCGCGAGGTTTTGCTTAGCGCCACCGCGCATTGCGCATTACAAGTGATGAAAGTTAAAGAGCGCGACGTATGGGAGACAGCCGCAACAGTGTTCGGGCTCCCGGTTACGGATCTGCGGCGACGTATTGGGCAACTGCAGAATTCCGTAGGGCCGCCTTGGCGGCAAGACGAGAAATTTGCTTCCCTCGCCGCTTGGATCGCGCTCGTCAGATCGAAGTAACGCGTATTGCGCGCTAGGAAGACGCCCGCGTCTCCCCCAGACACTTGTCCTTCGCCAAAATGCGTCCGTCGACATATCGTTATGCTGCAATACGTTCATAACGGTGATGCAGGCCGCCGAGTTGCGGAATGGCGGTGATCCTTCCGATACTCGCGACTGGCCGAGGGAATGGACATTGCTTGCCGAGTGCGGCGGTTCGGCAACGTGCGATCGCGGTGAGTACTTTGAGCTGGGCCCAGCTTAGTGACTCACGATAACGCTCGATTGAATCGGGTTCCTGCTTTGCGGATGAGATCGGCCACCTCGAAGGGTGGCTGTGTCACGGCTGACGGCTCTCCGTTCCGGGACGAGCTTCACCGTAGCTACGGAGTGTGACCTGATCGAGCGGGTTGAGGGCCGTGTGAAGCCGCTGCTGCGATAGATGGAGATAGACCGTAGTGTCTTCCAGATGAGTATGACCCAACAGAAGCTGAATCGTGCGGAGGTCCGTGCCAGCTTCCAGCAGGTGTGTGGCGTAAGTGTGCCGCAAAGTGTGCGGGCCGATGTGTTTTCGCAGACCAGCGCGCCTTGCAGGCGTGCCAGACGCGTCTTGTCGCAAGTCGGTTATATCTCTCCTACGGTGACAAAAGTCCGGGCGGCTTGGCCATGAGGCTGTGATTCGAGGCCGCTTGCGGGATGGCGCCTTTATTGATCAGCAACAAATCTTTAAGACGGACGACTCGCGGTACCGTGCCGGGGGCCAGCGCTTCGGCTCGCGCCTGTTATTTGGTAGCAAAGGCTACTTTTCTTTTCGGTGGGGGACCGTGCGTGTCCGGGAGATGAACAGGATCTAACACAACCGAATGGGAAAGTACACCGCGTGAATGATGATGGAAGCATCCCCAAGGACAATCCGTTTGTCAACAGGCCTGGAGCGATGCCCAGTATCTGGACTTATGGCAATCGAAATCCAAAAGGTCTCACTTTCAATCCGGTTAAGGGAGAGTTGTGGGAGGCAGAGCATGGGCCAAGTGGGGGAGACGAACTCAACGTTCTTCACGCAGGCCATAATTACGGTTGGCCGGTGATTACTTATGGCATGAACTATGATGGAACGCCGATTACAAGTCACCTGGCCCACGATGGAATGGATCAACCGATTACGTATTGGGTTCCTTCTATCGCTACCAGCCCGCTCACTTTCTATACGGGAAATCGGTTCCCGCAATGGAAGAATGATCTATTTCTGGGCTCATTGGCAGCGCAAGAGCTGCTGCGTTAGTCGTTGAAGGTGAAAAAGTGACGCATCAGGAAATACTGTTAAAGGCATTGGACGCGTATGCGATATCTCCAACGGGCCGGACGGCTATATTTACGTGGTCTTCAACGAGCCTGACCGCATCGAGCGCATTTTACCCGCGGATACAAATTAACCAAACTGCGGTGTAGAAGGATCCGCAGATCTGACCTTCTACAGACGCAGAACTCACCGGCGCACGTCTGGATCCGCGCGGAGCAACACCTGATGGTCCGGGAGCACCGGCAAACGTCCGTACCTCGCGACGAAGCCTTGCATGATTTCATGCACCACGTCATCGGCTGGGTTAATGAGCTTCTTCATAAATTGGAAGGCCCCTCACGATAGACTCTTAGCGAGGTTTCGCGTGTATCATTACCAACCTGCCACGGCGATCGAAGAACTCCAGGATGATGCCGTGCTCCCGAATCCGGTTCACGTGCGCGATATGATCATCCGCGCACGCCTCTCCCCTGATCATGCGCTGGAACTCAATCATAGGTTTCAGGAGTATTTGCGTTCATTCGCTGAAACTCAATCTCTCGCCCGCGGTATTCTGGAGCAACTCGCAGCCGAGCCGCTGAAGAGAACTTGGTGAGTCATCGCGGCATTGCAAGGCTGCAAATTTCAGCCCGATGGTGGTTAACAGAGGAGAAGAACGGGACCGCCGCAACTGTTAAGCGAAGCGTTGTAGGCCCGAGGGCCAATGCCGTATGATCATTCTTAGTTTCCTTCCTTTTTTCACTGCGGATCATGATGCGGAGAACTTTTCTTTGGTTGGCAACCGCATTGGCAAAACGTGAGAGGTCAGGACCGACCTCGGCGAAGAGAACATGGGTACTGAGTGTGTTGATGCCGGGGATTTCGGTCAAATGGACGCCGAGACGCGATACAGATGATGTCGCAAATCGAATCTCATTTCGTTTCGGCGGGGTTTGTGATGATCCTTTGGCCTGTTCTGCAGCTGCAACGCGTAAGCCCGAGAGGTCTGCGCTGCAGGCTGCTTCCGGCTGCGTGCTGACACGAACGGTATTTCGCAGCGCCCGTTGCGATTCAATATGCACAGTGCAACGAAGCCGGTTTCTCTGTTCGCTCTACCAGCAAAATTTAACCGCAGGAAGCGCACAGCTGCCGACATGAAGGGCGTCTGTCTTGTGCAGGAGGCGCATGAGAGATCGCCGCAGCCCTCGACTAAGTCGCTGCAGTTCCGTCGCAGTAAAAACTATACGTGACTGCATCACCGGCATGTGCCGGCCCAGGGCATGTGCCGACACGAATGGCTGTTCTTACAACGCCGGGTGACGGGCCATGGGCAAGCCAGAAGTTGGTCGTGACGATAGCATTAGGACCAGGGCGATTCGCAGGTCGGCGCCAATGTGCAGGAACGTGTCGGCGGTTGCCGAGAATCGGCTTCTGGTTCTCCGATTTATTCTGTGCCCCCAGGATGAGCGGCGCTACCAGTCCGGTCGCCACGTGCGTGATGAATTCTCGTCTGGATGCAGTCAGTTCCATATCTCGCACTCTTAATGTCCGCCCTCGCTTGAACCCGTCGTGGCGGCTGGGATTTTTGGTCTACCGGTTGGACATCCGCATAGGCGAGCCAAAATCCCATCATCTCTTCGTTGCTCGGTTCGCCCCACCGGATGGATTTAGTCGGGTCGGGGTTTAAGCCATTATTAGGGGAGTTATCGAAATAAGCCGTCGTTACTAATCGAGTACCTTTAGGCATCAAAAACTGATGTCTTAGAAAATAGGTTTCTTGCCACCGGAAATCGTACTTAGGAACATTGAAGATCATTTCATGTCGGCCGTCGGGATAAATTGCCTCGGTCGTCATGCTCTTACCCCGAAAATGCATGTGGGCCGTATAAGCAATGACTGTCACGTCCTTTGGAAGCGTGAAGCAGGAAGTTACTTTGTGGTTACCATCGCCCGGCGGGATAAGAAACCAATTGTTCCAGATCTCATACTGCGCTACTTCGAAGCGCACAGGCTCTTTCGCAAATACCAGACCGATGCTGGTACGGTCTGTCACCGTTTGACCCAACCGATTGCTGTAGTGAATCTGGAACTGAAGATAAGAGCCCGCGGCGATCTTGAGCGCATATCCCGGAGGCCTGCTTTCCGCCAAATGACCCGGCAGGTAGATGGAAGGCACATGATTGATATCGCCCGATGTATAAGACTTGATCGCAGGGTTGTCGGGCGCCGCGCAACCATCGTCTGACACCGGTGCATCCGGCTTCATGTGGTTGACCTTGCCTGTCCGGTAATGAAACTGGTCAATGTCTTCAGCCCCGCCATGCGTCTCAATCAACCTCGGCGCTTGCGCCGCGCTGACAACGCTCACAGTCGCGTGATGAACCACCCGTCTGTTGCCCGGTACAACTTCCGCCGCCTGCACCCATTTATCCTCGGTAAAGTTGGTCGGCACATAAATGTATTCATAATCGTCCTGGTTGCCCGCAGCGACTTCGGTTTCGGGAATGCTCAAGATGACATCGGGTTTGATGTGCCAGCCTGTCGTAAACACCGGCGCATTCGGCAGGTCGCGAGCGTCGCCCTCTTGCGCGCCGCTCTTCGCCCATTCGACGATCGTGTCAATCTGTTCTTGCGAAAGACGCGGATCATTCAAGTATTCGCCTATGTGGGGATCTGCGTGCCACGGGGGCATTTGCCGGGTCACAACTGCTTCGCGAATGGCTGCCGCCCACGGCCTTGCGTCTTTGTACGTCATGAGTGACATGGGGGCGATGTCATTCGCGTGATGACAAACTACGCAATTCTCGTAAAGGATGGGCGCCACGTCCTTGTTAAAGGTCACCTGGGCGTGGAGGGTTCCAGCGACGAGCAACGTCCCCAATAAAAATGCACCAGTTTTCGTCATGTCCCAGGCCCGTATGCCCGATTGTATCTATAATCCAGGGGTAAGCAACAGCTCATCGCAGTTACGACAGCGAAGACTTGCGGGCCGGAGAAGTCAGATCTGGGATATACCCCTCTGAGAATGCGCAATTCTCGCGCGCAACTGTTCCGCGCGATGTGTTGCATCTAGCGTTTTGAGCCTCTTTAATTGATGGTCAAAAGGCTGGAATCCCTATAAACAAACGCGTCCAGCAAAAACAGAAATGCCTTGTTTCGTTTCAGAAGTCCTAGATGCAACACATCCCCTGAAACAGCTCTCCCGTGATTTGAGACAGCGCTTGGGGAGCGGCTTTTCGCATCGCAATCTGGACCAGATGCGGCTCTTCATCTGAATTGACCGAATGCGCAGACGGTGTCTGCGAAATCCGAAGCCGGCTTAATTTCGCAGACACTGTCTGCGAAATTTGGGAGATGGCCCCAATTCCCGTTGCCTTGGTCCCATTATGTTCGTCTGCTTTCAGTTTCCGACCCGGAGGCCCGCCGTTTCTATGAACGCGAAGCCATCCAAGGCGGTTGGTCCGTGCGCCAGCTCGACCGGCAAATTGCCACGCTTGCCTACCAGCGAACCCAAGGGACGAGATCCCTGGCTAGCCGGGACGAGGCGCTGGATGCGAATGCGCACGTTCGCGATCCTTTTGTGCTGGAGTTCCTGAATCTGAAAGACGAGTATTCGGAAACGGATCTCGAAAACGCCTTGATTCGAAGTTTGGAAGAATTTCTCCTGGAGCTTGGAAACGATTTCACGTTTGTGGCCCGCCAGAAACGGCAACGAGTGGGAAACGCCTGGTATCGCGTGGATCTCCTCTTCTTTCATCGCGGGTTGCGCTGCCTCGTGATAATCGACCTAAAAATAGGTGGCTTCACCCATGCTGATGCCGGACAGATGAATCTTTACTTGAACTATGCGCGCGAGCACTGGACGCACTCCCATGAGAATCCTCCCGTTGGTCTGATCCTCTGTCGGAAGAGGATGCCGCGGTCGCTCATTACTCGCTCAGCAATCTGTCCAATCAGGTGCTCGCTCGCGAGTATCAGCTCGTTTTGCCGAAGGAAGGAGAGCTCGCACAACGGCTACGTGAAACAGGCGCCTGCTGCTCGAAAGCAGCCGAGAAAGTGAGGCATCGAAATGAAAGTAGAGACGTTGAATGTCTGAACCCAGTAAGGAAGAACTGCTGGCGCGCATTGCGGAATTGAGCGCAAGCAAACACAAAAGAACGCCGGCGCACTGTCTTTTAAAGTGAGTGAGAAACGGGCTGTGAGTGTCTACGCCATGGGACGTTCCGGTGACCCTGTATTACGAACAGTGGCTCAGATTGCTCGGAGCCTCCGAGGAGCTGAAGGCTTTGGGTGTTCGGGAGTAACGGAGCAGAGAACCGGTGTCGCTTGCACAGAATTCCTGGGAAGAGATGGGTGATTCCAGCCATCATGGGTGTAGGTGCCGGTAAAAGACGAGCGTAGAGCTTGGTGCATCTGGTAAACGAATTTCCAAACGAGTCAATTCGCTGCCTTTCATTTGTGTGGTTGAGCTTTTCTCGAAACTGTTCCGGATCTCGACTTCATACATAGCATTCGGATCGAGATGTTTTAGACCTAAGTCCATTGCTACAAAAGGGCTCTTGGGGCGCCGCAGAACCACAACCAGACCCTTCTTGTCATCCGGGCGGTCCCATTGCCAAGCGGTCCAGGTCGAATCGGTCAAACTGTAGGGCAACAGCGGGTAAAAGTCACCGTAGAAGTAAGGTTGTACTTCGCGGTATTCGGAGATCGCCTGCTTGATCCAGCTGACCCAGGCATCATTGTTTACTCCGGCCGCACCCGGGGTGAGCCCGTAGCCCGCATCATAGGCAAGACGCATCAGGTACAGACTCTTAGGCGTTGTGTAGGGCCCACCATTCGTCCATGGCTTCGACGAACTATAAGTCTCAAAGCCCATATTCTCCGGTACCCAAGATGCAAGCGCCTGGGTTTGAGCTTGCTCGGCGAGAGTGTCTGCGAATCCGTGATCGGTACGCCATACGACGAAACTGCGCGACATCATCTCAATATCAATGCGGCGCCCGCCGCTGGCGCAGTTGTCGATATGCAAGCCGGGATGTCGGGCCAGCAGGTCGTCCCACATCTTATAAAGACCTTCGACGTGCCCGATCTCCGTCATGCCGATGCGATTTGGAGCGTCCGCGAGTTCCCAATAGCGTTCTGGCGGGATATTGAAGTCCTGGCGATACCAGGTCATTTCAAAATCGGAAATGAATCCAGAGACCATGGCAGTGATGCCTGCTAGCGCGGCGGGATTTCCCAAGTTTGCCAGTGCGGCACTCTTGTTCACTGGCTGATCGCTGTGAAGAAACCAGTCAGGATGTTCTTCTATTATCCAGGTGCCCGGCATACTGGTTTCCGGCTCAATCCATAGCGAAAATCCTAAGTGATTGGCTTTCAGGGCTTCCCCTAGCGGCCTGATGCCGTGTGGATAGTATCTCGGGCTGGGAAACCAATCGCCGCGGTTTTTCCACCAGGGGTTGGTCGGATCGAACTCCGCTCCGAAAGAGGCCCCGTACCAGCCGGCATCGACCGCGTACACTTCAACTGGGATCTGGTGTTCGTGAACCCAGTTGATATACGCGATTTTCTGGTCGATCGGCTCTGAACCCCAACTTCCAAACAGAATCGGCCCCTTCATAGGTCTGCCGTTATCATGCGGCGCGTAATGCGCCAAGAGAAGCCGCCGCCAACGGTTCTGGGAATCCTGCCACTCGTCGGCCGTCCAGCGCATGAGAACGATACGCGGTGTGCGAATCTCTTCACCGGGATGAAGCAACAGATGAGTTCTCTTCATACCGCTCATGAGTGCGACCGTCTTGCCGTCTGAGGCGTGAATGAAATCTGCTCTCCAGTCGCCGGTCCAACCGATGGCCCCGATGACGCCTTCATTGCCGATTTGCAGGTTGAAGAATGGCAGCGAATTTCGGCTGGACGGATCACCTCCCGGGGACTCTATATGGACCCTTTCTCCAGCGCGCAAGGGCTCATCGAGAGGCGCGAAATCGTCAGCGCGAGCGTCACTGCCTCGATCATGATGCACGAAACAATCGCCGCCCGGGGACTTGATCGTCCAATCGAGAGGCAGAATGTCCTCGATGATCGGCGTGTCGGATTGACCGCCATTGCGAAATCTCAGGAGCCAGTCAACCACGTCAGGGGACCCCGGGTACAAGCGAACATCGGCGATTACTTTCAAGTGAGTGTTTGGATCCGTGTACACGTAGCGGCGCGTTGCCATGCTCGCGTTTTCCTCCGACATCTGCCATGTTGTCAGAAACTGGGCTGATTTCATGCCGTTGTAGCTGAACGAAAATGGCACACGGGCGGGGCCCCAGAGATCGGGCGACGTGAGTTGCGTCGCAAGCGTTTGACTTAGCGCAGCGGGCCCGGCGAGAAGAAAAGCAACAACGAGAAGTGACCTTGTTGCCTCATTGGAGGGGGGTTTCATCAATTCACTGCAAGTTCGTCTCTGGTCGGCAGCTTGGGAAACGGAGCATGCGGCTCAAGCTGATACCAGAACGCGACAGAAGCAATGTCTGCCAGCCTAATGCCTGAATCGTGACTCGCAAATTAGAATCACATCGAACTGGGTCTACGATGTGCCAGCGATACAAGCCGAACCGCTGCTGTGATTGATAAAGCCCGTCGGGCTTGATGACCTGAGCCAAACCGGAGTAGGGGCTAGTGAACTCTTCGTATTGATGTGTTTTATGATTCTCGAACTTATAAGATCCGTTGAAGTAGTCTTCGGTCCCTGTGCCGTTGATCGTCGGGAACTCTTTATCTCCATCGATGTAAAACTTTACTTCTCCTTTGCCCCACCAGCCGTTGTTATGTGTTCCCCACGCGAGATAAGTTCCGACATACTGACCCTTGCCGCGAATCCCGTCGACAATCGTGTACACCTGCCTTCCAAGTGCGTATCCTGGCGCTGACGCGATCATCGTGATTGGAATAAGGGATCAATGTGGTCGATGGGTCCCGGCAGCAAGTGTGCGGAAATTTACTCTAGAATATTGTACGCAATGTCAATCCCTGATTTCCGCAATGAAGCTGTAATGTAATACGCCAGGTCATCACAGGACGCGGCTAATATCTTGAATTGAAGCAGTTAGGCGGCAGCATTTCTCCGATTTCGCTGGCGACAGTGTTGCTCCATCACCCGGCCGTACTATAAGGTGGACCACGCATACCCACCCAAGCAAAGGAGCAGCAGAAGCGGAATAGCCTGGACTGCGGCTGCGGTCGCGCACATAATGACCACCTGGAAAATGCTCGTACCGAAAGAGACACCGCTCGAAAAGCGCCAACGCACCTGACGGCGGCGAGTTCGTCAATGCTACCGTCGCGCATTGACTGTGGTGGATCACGGAGGCGTGATGGCTCATTGCCGAAGCAGAGAGTGCGGCGGCGAGGCCGGCAGCAGGAGCCAAAGCAAGGTCACCAGTACGGACAGTAAAACGAACGGTACATCTTTCGCCGCTATGATTTTGCCAGGCGAGGACGGGAGGAGTTGGTAGGGCGTCATTCCGCCATAGCCGTGAAGCCCGAAAAGCGTCTGGGCATAGGTCGAAAGTGCAAGCATTACGAGCCTGGTGAGCGGCAGGAAGGCCTCCATCGGCAGCAGTCCTGCGGCGCGAAAGCCTAATGAAAGAGCGCTCACCAATACGCTGCACTAGAAATCGAGAGTCGAGACCATCTCGCGCAGATTCTTCCGAATCAGATGATTCAACGGGCTTGGAAAGTTGGGCAAACGACGCCACACTCCATTGCTGCAGCGTGAACCGACGGCAGCACGAAACCGATCACAAAGGTTCCGACGACCACAGCGCAAAAACATTGAGGCGTGCTTCCAAATCACCGGTGCCGTCCGGTTCTTCAGCGAAGCCGCCACCCGCACCAGGAAATCCCATTGCTCGCGAATCAAATCGGTATCTGCGACGCTCATAAGACAGCGGATTGAGGCATCCATGATCCGCCTGGCGGCCCATCTTATAAAGGTGCTGATCGGCCAGATCGCGCAGCCGCGGCATAAAGGAATAGCCGAGCAGATACCACATTACCAGGCTTTCCTAGGTGACGACTGGAACCGCACCCCTTGCTTGAGACAAAGCTTCCGAAAAAGAATTGGTAGCACCTTGTCTTTTGTGATCGTATTAACATCCGTCGTGTTCGGATGGTGGGAAGTGTGGGAATCCCGGAGGGATTTCCAAGGCCTGTGGAAAGGTCGGGAAACCTGGGGTTGGTTTTCCGACCTTTCCATCAGTGCCGTCACTTTCCACCGTATTCAGTGATTTCTCAAATTCATCCGGCGTCAGATAACGCAACGCCGAATGCAATCGCTGCCGATCGTAGGTCTCTTCCAAGAACTCGCCCATACGATGTTTTGCGTCATCGACGTTCTCGTAACTGCGCCCTTGTATTTCTTCCTCTTTCAGTGTGCGCATGAAGCGCTCGGCCCGAGCTACACCGGCTTGCTCGTTGAACACGAAATCCGAGTCAGCATGAGCCGGCGTGAAAGTCCGTACGAGGCGAGGCATACTGAACGCCGCTATCCGAGTGATGAATCAGCACGCCTGGTTGCCGTCCGCTCGTGCAGCAGCGCCATCTGCAAGGCCTTCGTTGCCAATCCGGCGTGTAACGTGCGCCCCCAGCTCCCAGCCGATCACGCGTCGCGAATAGGCATCGAGCACCACCGCAAAAAACACAAACTCGCTGCGCACATGCGGAGCGACGTTAGACAAGCCGCATGCTGATGCGGCGCGCTTCACAACCTCCCAAATTACCTTCGGAGTAAAGCCATGCGGCGGAATCCGACCAGCTTTGTTAATAGGGAAGATCGGTCCCGTTGTGATAGCTGCTTCCGCAGTCCAGGTTTGCAGGGCATCACCCACCCAATCAGGAATCGGAACCGTGCGAATGTGGCCGCCCTTGCCGATCAGATCAGCAAACACCCAGTGCTCCTCTCGCTGCTGCAAATCCTGCATGGTGACCGCCGCGAGTTCAGCTCGAGGCAACCCGCATCCAAGAAGTACGGCGATTATGGCGTAATCGCGTTTGTCTCTGAGCCTTTCGGATCGGCATGCCGCAAGTAAGGATTTGCTCTGCTCCGTAGTGAGCCAGTTACCTACCCTGAATCCATGTTTCTTAGCTCCTTTCACCCGCCGAATGCCGGCGGCAAGATCTGGACTCAAAAGCCCGGCGTCGGCTGCCTCATAAGCAAGGCGTCTCACTGCTGCCAAACGAAGGTTGATCGTTGAAGAGTCATAGTGTGCCTGCTCCAAGTAAATGCGATACCGAGTGACAACAGCCTTGTTGAAAGCGAGCCGCGGTTCCGAGCAGTACCAATCGGTGAACTCGCGGATGGCGTGATCGTAAGATCGTCGCGAACTCACCGAAGGCAGCCTGTTCAGGACAGCTGACTTGGATTGTTCTAAATCGGGGAGTTGCAGTACGGATTTGGGAGTGCGTTTGCGTTTCTTCGCCACCCAGCAGTCTGACCCAGCCGCGCCGACTGATTCGGGTTGAAAGCATGCTTGGGCGTCTATTAGGAGTAATGCCGCGAAAGCCCCAGAACTCTCTTTTGTTTAGTTCGGGTTTCCGTGATCGTGTCATTCGGAATGACCGGGATTGCCTCCGTCTTGCAGGCTCCACGCCTAGCTGCGTCCCAACTCTGTATCGCTCGATCGGTACAATGAGCTGTGGTTTAATGAATGCGAGCTCCTCGTCTAATTTGGCAAGATGCTCCGTAACGGGAGATCCCGGTTCGATTCCGGGTGGCCAGAAAGCATTCATGTGAGTGCTTTTTGCTCACCGCTTGCGCCCGTCCCACATGGACGAACAACAACGGCTCTCTCTTTTTCAGGCACAAGGCAAAGAACGTTCGGGAGTTACGTCATGCTTGGAAGCATGTCAATCGTCAGATAAACAAACTTGCTCGTACGCAAGGACTATAAAGCGGTAGACGTAAATACGAAAATCCTTGCGCTGATCTACTGTGCACATGCTGAGGCGGTGTTCTCGAAACTGATCCATACGCCCTACGGACTGATGCTCAGTGAAATAGAACAGATCAGCGAGATCATCAGAGGAAATGGAATCAAGTTTGGGTGGATCAAGCGCGCGGAACTCGTTGTCTCGCGTGTTGAGGGCGCCAAACACAACCATCGGCCAAACGTTTTACAGAAGCTCACGACGAATAATCGAGGAGTTTATATACGATCCCAGCCTGATCCGGAATAAACTGGCTCACGGCCAGTGGTGTGTCGCTCTGAACGCCGCGAATACCGCCGTCAACAATGATCTGACGACAGAGATCGCCGCTTTCACCGTCGTGGATTTCTATCGCAGATGGAACGCGCTGGAGCAATTGGCTGCGATCCTCGAAGACATAATCGAATCTTCGAATAGAGCCCATCGGAGAGACTACTGGCAACGCTTGACTGATCTAGAGGCCAAGCAGGGTGAAATGTCAACATGGACGCTCGAGCACAAGATCTTACAGCTGCGTACGAAGAAGTCTCGATGCGAACCACCGAACCAATTCAAGATCGTGAGATCTTAAACAGGATGCGCGAGCGCGCGACACGCGTGTCGAACAGGTCGTCATCTGTACCCCGGATAAGGATCTCGCCCAATGCGTGCAAAGTACGCCCATCGTTCAATTGAATCGCCGGAAGCGCATCCTGATCGATGAGGCTAGCGTGATCATAAAATTCGGTGTAGCTCCGAGATCAATTCCTGACTATCTCGCTTTTGTGGGCGATTCGGCCGATGATTATCCAGGCCTTCCCCGATGGGGTTCGATATTATCGGCGGCCGTTCTTGCCAAGTATTCTCATGTAGAACTCATTCCTAAGGATTGGCGTGAGTGGCATGTAATCGCTGCGAACGCGAGTGCTCTCGCATGTACGCTGTTCAGCCAGTACGACCAAGCGTTGCTATTCCGCAGACTCGCAACCCTCCAAACCGACATCGTACTTTTCGATGACGTGGAGCAATTGCGATGGAAAGGTCCCATGCCTGCCTTCGCCACGCTTGGGGCGCGACTTGATGCCGCCGTCACTGAGAAGAGGCGAGTCTTTCGTCCCGGAGTCCGGGCAAACGAGGGTGTTTCACAGGCTTCGTCGGTCTCAGAAGGGTAGGCTTGCTCGCGGCGCCTCGAATGCAGCGGGTGTCGGAGGCAAATGCAGTGGGCCGTCTAACGCGCAAACTGTATACGTGCCAAGCAGGTTCGAAATTACTCGCCTGTGACGGCGAAGTGTTTAGGAATCCACTTTGACGGAAAGTCGGCTATGGTGAGATTGGCTCAAAGCGCGTTCTGAAACGCTGCCGATACGTTCCCGAAAACGATCAGCCATGCGGTTAAACGTATTCGTACCAGCAAGTCCGCTTCACATCGGCCGACTTCCGGATCGGAGTTCGCCGCTGAACCCTTCGCGTAACTTAATTGGAGAGTGTCGAGCAAAGCCCCAAGTGGTGGACTGTTCCGTTCCCGTCCCTATCGATCATGATGTAAGTCGGAAACACGACTACGTGATAGGCCCCGGGCATTTGCTTTTCGCTCGTCAGAACGATCAGGAAGCTGTTCGGATGCTCGCTCAAGAACTTCTCGGACAACGCTCGCGGCGCTGGCTAACGCACACCATCGGTGGCCGGGAGGACAGCATGTGGTCCAGAAATGGAACTCTCGAGCTGATTGTGAGTTTTCCGCGACGTAGAGTGGGAGTAGTCGAGATGACCCTGGACCTGTTCGATGGGCTGACGGATGTCGAGCTGCGAGACGAGCCGCTCGGGCCAGGCGCGATCGTGTTGCGTAGCTTCGCGACGCCGGAAGAAACGGCCTTAGCGGCCGCGATTGAAGATACGGCTCGCAGAGCGCCGTTCCGACACATGATTACGCCCGGTGGTTTTCGTATGTCGGTCGCGATGACCAACTGCGGTCCGCTCGGCTGGGTTTCGGACAGAACCGGGTACCGATATGCCGCCACGGATCCGGTCAGCGGCTTGGCGTGGCCGGAGATGCCGGAGTCGTTTCTAAAACTGGCGGTGGAGGCGGCCGAGAAGGCAGGATTTCCCGGGTACGCTCCCGACGCCTGCCTGATTAATCGTTACGAGCCGGGCGCAAAACTGTCGCTCCATCAGGACAAGGATGAGCAGGACTATGAGCAACCTATTGTCTCGGTATCGCTCGGGCTACCGGCGGTTTTTCTTTTTGGTGGCCTGAAGAGATCCGACAAGTTAATCCGCGTGCAAGTGGTGAATGGGGACGTGGTGGTCTGGGGTGGTCCGGCGAGACTGCGTTACCACGGCGTGCAGCCGCTCAAGGAAGGCCATCATCCGCTGATCGGGGGATATCGCATCAATCTAACGTTTCGAAAAGCGGCTTAGCTGCACCGCTGGTCAGCGGCGGTACTCGAGCGGCGCCTTCTGGCCGGGCGGGATCTGGGATTTGTAAACTTGTCCTCTTCGCTGGCACTGCGAAATCAGCTTTGGCGTCTTGAATTATCATCTTCTCAACGAGTTCGACGTTTGCGAAAACCACAAACTGGATTTGCCAAGTAGAGCGAATATTTGCGGAGCGCAACGATTGCCAGCTAGGCGAGGGTTCGAGAAAAGTTCGCCTTGTCTTTCGCGAGCAACGATGATACATTCTTCTTTTCCCGTGGGTTTACCTTTCAGGCGAGGAGGATGTTATGGCAACGCGTCGTGATTTCATTAGTGGCTCTGTTCAGGCTGTAGGTGCCGTCGCAGGCATCGCAGGCCACCTATCCGCAGCAGGCCGCTCATCCTCAGCAAGTTTTGTTGACGTATCCACCGACACCAAAACCATCGCCGGAGAGCCGCTCGAGTATCCTTCCACTCCGAATCCAGTCATCTCCTCAAATGTGGTCACCATACCGCCGGGAACGGTTACTCCATGGATGATCCATCCGGTTCCGGCCTATCTTTACGTACTTGAAGGCACACTGACAGTCGAGTTCGCTGCCGACGGATCGCTCCACAAATTCAATACCGGCCAGGCATTCTTGCAGGCGAGGACTCACTGGCATCGAGGCCGCAATGACGGCACAACTCCTGTGCGTTTTCTTGGCGTCTTCGTAGGCTCAAAGGATGTTCCGGTTATACTGCATCCGCCCAGCAGCAAGAGTGTACAGGGATCAGAAGCCGTCGGAACTCAGTAAATCGCTGGA
This sequence comes from uncultured Acidobacteriaceae bacterium, assembly GCA_963787585.1. Classification (GTDB taxonomy): domain Bacteria; phylum Acidobacteriota; class Terriglobia; order Bryobacterales; family Bryobacteraceae; genus Bog-105. The sequence continues at coordinate 179,450 of CAWBDR010000020.1, read as the reverse complement.
AATCCGTCTAGCCGTTGCTACACACTAACATTTGGAGCGCAAAATGGCGGCTTCGGAAATGGGCTCGCGCCGCAGCCGGGTGCGTCGCTGCACAAAAGGCGATTCAGGCGACGAATCGATAACCCACGCCGCGGACTGTCAGAAGGTGGCGCGGGCGGGTTGGCTCGTCCTCAATGTAGCGGCGCAGGCGCACAATGAAGTTGTCGATCGGCCTGGTGTCGGTGTCTTCCTGCAGACCCCACACTTTCTCGAGCATCGCTTTGCGCGAGACCGATTTGCCTTCATGCTCGATGAGATACCGGAGAAGGTTCGCCTCCATCAGGGTCAAATTGAAGACGCAGCCGCGGGCAGAAAGCTCTAACGTATCGAAATTGACGCTCTTATCACTCTTCTCACCAAAGGTAAAAGCGTCTTTGGGGATAATAGGCCAGGAGCGGCGGCGCAGCAGACCGCGGATCCTGGCGATCAGAATGGCGAGTTCGAAGGGTTTGGCGAGATAGTCGTCGGCACCGGCTTCGAACCCGCGCAATACGTCATGCGAGTGTCCCCGTGCGGTCAGGATCAAGGTAGGGATGAATTGGCCGGCGCGGCGCAGTTCGGACATCACGGTAAATCCGTCCTTGCCCGGCAGCATGACATCGAGGATCAGGACATCGAATTGCGAAGAACCGGGGGCCAGACGTTCGAGGGCTTCTTCCCCGGTGTCGACAACTTCCACCTGATACCCTTCGGCGACCAGGTTGAAACGGAGACCGTCAGCGAGGTGCTTCTCGTCTTCCACTACGAGAACGCGGCTCATTACGAAACGGGAAACTGAAGAACGAACGTGCTTCCACGCCCGGGACCTTCGCTTTCCGCCCAGGCTCGCCCGCCGTGTCTCTTGGCCACGGAGCGAACGATGTATAAGCCGAGGCCGGTACCGGTCGGCCGTTTGGAAGCGGGTCCGGGGACTCGGTAAAAACGCTTGAAGATGCGATTCAATTCGGTCTTAGGAATTCCAACGCCCATATCCTTAACGCGCACGGCAATGAATTTGCCACCGATGTTGGCGGTTTCCACCATAACCTGCACCGAGGTTCCGGAATACTTCACAGCGTTGTCAATGAGGTTGAACACGGCGGCCCGCACCTCCTCCAAATCGCCTTGGACGATCAGGCGTGGTCCCGGATGGTATCCAAGCGATCCAATTGGAAGATTATGGAGCGTGCGGGCACGGTTGACGCACTCCTCGACCAATTCACCAAGATCGATCGGGGACGAGTGGATGGGACGGCTGTGCGAGCGGATACGTCCCGTGCGTAATACCTGCTCAATAGTCGACAGGAGCCGCTCACTATCGTCAAGCATGATGCCGTAGAACTCTTTGCGTTTCGTGTCGTCGACGGCGCGGGTCATAAGCGTCTCCAAATACAAACGGATGGACGCGACGGGAGTCTTCAGCTCGTGCGTGACGGCGTTGATGAAGGCATCGTGCTGCTCATTTCGCCGAATTTCCCGCACCAGAAAGATAGTATTCAGCACGACTCCGCTGATAATCATCGCCAGCAACAGGACACCAAAGAAGAGCAAGATACCGGTGTGCCAGCCGAGGAGGACCCAGCCGATATAAAGAACGAGAATAACGGAGATGAGTCCGGCGCCGAGCGCGACGAAAAAGGCGATCGATTTACGCCGACCTGCTACGACCATGAGTCCAGCTTATGCCTTAGCAGAAGCTGAAGGGTCGAATGCCGCGGATATCAGGCGACTTTCCGGTCGCTGAGACCGGTTTCGATGTTAGCCACGTGAACGGATTTAGCGATACCGGCGCGTCTGAGAACTTTGAGCAAAAGCCAGGACGGATCGAACTCATACCATGCCAACCCATGGCGCGCGGAAGTGGGATGCGCATGATGATTGTTGTGCCAACCTTCTCCAAAGGTGAGAAGGGCTACCCACCAATTGTTACGGGAATCGTCGCGCGTGGCAAAGCGTCGAGCGCCCCACATGTGAGTGGCGGAATTGACCAGCCAAGTGGCATGGAGGCCCACGACCACACGCAGAGCAATGCCCCAGAGAAACATGCTAAACCCTCCGCACGCAATGAGCACAGCGCTGAGCACCGCCATAGGAACCCAATGGTAATTGTTCAGCCAGACGTAAAACCGCTGTTTTGCCAGATCGGGCGCATATTTCGACATCGCTCGGGTATTGTTGTGGACGGTTTCTCCGAAAAGGAGCCATCCCATGTGAGCCCACCAGGCACCATCGCGGGGAGAATGCGGATCCCCGTTGTGGTCCGATTTCTGATGATGGATGCGGTGCGTGGCGACCCACGAAATCGGGCCGCCTTCGAGGGTCAGAGCGCCACAAACGGCGAAGAAATACTCGAGAGCAAGCGGCACCTTGTACGAGCGGTGGGTGAGCAGGCGGTGATACCCGAGGCTGATGCCAAGCCCGGTGGCCATCCAATAAAGAAAGATGGCAACGGCACAAACGCGCCAATTAAATGTGAATAGGGCCGCCAGCGCTCCCAAATGGAAGAGCGCCATGGTGATAAAAGTTGGCCAGTTCAATCGGTCAGAGGCAGAAATGCTATGAATTTCAGCGCTCACGTGGTCTTCGACACGGGGCATACATTTTGAACGTACAAGAATTTGTCCGTTTGCTCTGTAAGACTTATGTAATTCCGATCCGACTTTGTAAGACTTTTGTAATTCCGGCCTGCGTTGTAAGACTTGTGTAAAATTCCGATCCCGCCCTAATTGAACTTAGTGGCGAGTATCGGGCAATTGTTGCTTGAGGACGCTGAGTTCTTTTTCGGCGCTGTCAATATAACGCCGTGCCGATTTGAGATCTTTGGTATTCAAAGCGCGACCGGCTGCTGACAAGTTCTCGTTTAGCCGATTGGCGGAAGCACTGACATCCGGAGATAAGGTGTGACCGCTGTCTTCCTGCGCACGGCGCAGTTTTTCCACTCCGCTTTGGGCCGTATCGGCGCGGGCGTGGAGTAGAGCGAGCGTGTTCTTCAGACTTTCGAGCTCATCCGCGGACGCTTGGGGCGAGACCGTAACAGGCGGGGGCGGGCTCGGGCCCTCAGCAGGAGGCGGGACGGTGGCAACGTTATTGTTCCAGATCAGAGTGGTGCACGCTAGTGCGATGACGGCCGCAGAGGAGAGACCACCGATCCATAGACCGCGGTTGGACGACTTGCGCGCGGGGGGCGGAGACCAAGATCCCGTACCGCCACTCGGACGCGGGATGAAGACCGGCGCTGGGGCGGGTCGTGGAGATGAGGCGACCATGGCGCTGTCACCTCGCTCGGACTTGGCTGGAAAACGAGGAGACCCTGCCGCGGTGACGGGCTCGCGAATCGAGCGTACCTTCACAGGCAGGGAGGCGACGCTATACGATACGGAGGGCTGCGCCGCGGACGGAAGAACCGAGTGAGTCACAAGCGCGCGCGAGCCGACCTCGACACCCTCGACCAGAACCTGAAGATTGAGTCTGAGAGCACCGGGCCGCTTGGGCGTGAGCATGAAGACCGAGACTCCGGAATCCCCGGAGGGCGGAACGCGAATCTTTCGTTGCTGGCGGGAAGGGTCAAACCCCGGCGATTCGAGCGCCAGGTCGATTGTTGCAGGCAGAGGCTTGCCGGACGGATCGGAAGGAAAATCGACTTCAAAGGTCTGCGACCGCTGTACATCGTCGGCGGTCGGCGAATAGCTTTGATCCATTTGCAGAATGGCCTTGAGGCCGCCAGAGTCTGTGGTCCGAACCAAGGTGACGACATCGGTGGGCTCATCGACGACGACTGAGGAAGCGGCGGCGGCATCAAGGATGCGTTCCTGCCTAACAGGCGCCGTAGCGGAGGGCGCGGATGGGGCCGCCGTTACCTGCTGTAAGCGGCGGGCGTACAGAAGTTCGCGAAGCCGGCCGGCCACGTCCGAGAACCCTTCGTCCTGGTTGGGCCACATCGTGATCGGGCGAGCTTCCGAGGGTAGTATCTGGAGTTTGGCGAAGGGAGTGTCGCGCCACTCTACCGGGCGCAGAAGAACAGGGATGACTGTCGCGCGGCCGGAGTTGTGCCTGGCGAGAGCGAAGGGGAGCTCGATGTCCGAGATGTATGGGGAGGCGAGGAAATCGGCGCTGATGAGAAGCAGGATGATACCGGCGCGCTCATGGCCTCTTGGATCTGGGTGGCCCATTCGCTGCCGGGCTCAATTTTACTGTCGTACCAATCGCTGAGGAGGCCGGCACGCTTTAACGCGGTCAGATGCTTTTGCAACTCTTTGCACAACGGTGCATCGCTGTGCGCGTAAGAGTAGAACAACTCCACTGAAACAGGAGGTTGAACGGCAGTTGCCATGACTGATGTTAGGTAAAAATAGCACAAAAATGCTCTAGCGCGATGAAGAGGGCGAGGCTGTTCCTAGTGCGCGCCTGGGCGCGCGCGGAAACGAGAATAGATGAAAGAAGCCGCCAATAAGATGATGCCCAAGGCAACAAACGCGGTAATGCGATAAAAGTGGGCCAGTTGCCAGACGTCGTAGAGATACAGCTTGCCAATGACTATGCCGACGAGCGTGAGGCCGAGGAGACGATCGGGCGCCGAGCGGCGGAGGACCGCGACGGCTATCATGGCCGCGCCGTAGATGGCGAGAAACACGGAGTCGAGCTCACTGATAACGCTGACGAGATTGGCCGGCGAGGCAGTCGTTTCGGCCCATAAGGCGAGCAGTCGCACGCCCGCTGCGAGCAGGCAGCCGTGTCCGGTGAGATAAAGCAAAGCATGAACACGCGGCGATTGCGATGCGAGTCGCGTGGCGGCGAGGTGGATAGCGCTCAGGGCAAGCGCGTAGAGGGCGAAGCCGATGGGATGCTCATGACCGATGAAGATCCAGGCGCAGAGAAGGGCCCAGAACGCATTAGCGGGAATCAGGATCTGGCTGACCGTTTCACCGCTAAAGTCGGCCTGACCGGCCTCGACCGCGCGGCGCGTTTCGCGTAAGGCTGTTACCAGGAAGAGCGCGAACAATAGCGAGAGCCAGAAGAGGCCCACGGCGGCGCTACGATGCGGGCCCAGCGCCCAGGTGAGGAACAGAATCGCAGTACCAAAGAAGGTCAGCGCGTTGAGCGGGGGCCAGCGGCGGCGTACCGCGATTTCGGTAGCGAATACGTCAAGAAGGGGCAGATACGGAAAGAGAAGGTTGGTCTCCTCGCGACCGGTGCTGAGGAGCGGCGGTGTGAGAAACGCTCCGGCTAAACCCAGAGCGGCAATCGCCGGGTGGTTATAGCGAAAGGAGAGGATCACGCCGAGGATCGAAACGGCGATCAGGCACGCGAAGGCAAAACTGAGGAGGAGCAGATTGTAGTAGGCAAACGCCGCATAGACCGAGATGTAGAGAGTCGCAAGACCGCAGCCAGCGAGGCCCTGTATGAAGGTCTGCTCGCCGGGCTTCTGTGCCTGGCGACGCCGGAGCCATTCGGCCGCTGCAATGAGGACGAGCCCGGCGATGATGCCGAGCCAGACGCGCCCGGCCGGGCCGATCCATTGGTTATCGACGGCGTATTTGAAAAAGAAAATGATGCCGATAGCGAGCGTGATGGCGCCGATGCGGTTAATGAGAGTGAGGCCCAGCTTGGACTCGCGCGGCGGAGGCGGAGTAGGTGCTGATTCGGGAACAGGCGTGGCGTATACGGGGACCGATGCGACGGGCAAGGGCGCGGCGGAACCAGCCTCACGGCGTTCGAGGACAGCGAGTCGTTGCTGGATGTGAGCAACTTCAGCCGATAGCTTTTCTATCGCGGAACGGAGCTCACTCAGTTGAGGGTCTGGGAATTGAGAATCAGGCAACGGTCAGTTCTTCTGAGGGCTGTTCGATACCGTAGCGCCGGGCAACATAGTTGTCAAGAATTTCGCGAAATTCGGCGACGATATGGTCGCCACGCAAAGTAGTGGAGAGTTTGCCGTCCACATACACAGGCGCAACCGGTTTCTCAAACGTTCCAGGGAGCGAGATGCCGATGTTAGCGTGCTTCGATTCGCCAGGCCCGTTGACCACGCAGCCCATGACGGCAACCTTCATCTCCTCGACCCCGGCGTACTTCTCGCGCCACAATGGCATCTGTTCGCGTAAATAGGTCTGAATCTGGTCGGCCATGTCCTGGAAAAACGTGCTGGTGGTACGGCCACAGCCGGGACAGGCGGCCACTTGGGGCGTAAAGCTGCGCAGATTGAGAGCCTGCAGGATCTGCTGGCAAACAATCACTTCGTCGGCGCGGTCGCCGTTGGGAAGCGGAGTGAGCGAGGCGCGGATGGTGTCGCCGATGCCTTGCTGCAAGAGGATTGAAAGCGCAGCGGCGGTGGCGACGATGCCTTTGGAGCCGAGGCCCGCTTCGGTCAGACCGAGGTGAAGCGGGTACTCGCAGCGCGCGGCCATCATTTGATACACGTCGATCAGATCCTGCACATTGCTGACTTTGGCGCTGAGGATGATCTTGTCGCGTCCGAGGCCGTACCGTTCGGCGGCTTCGGCGCTGCGTAGAGCGCTTTCGACGATAGCGCGCTTGGTAACTTCCATGGCATCGAGCGGCTCTGGCGCGCGCGAGTTTTCATCCATCATCTGAGTAAGCAGAACCGAATCGAGCGACCCCCAGTTGACGCCGATGCGAACGGGGCGGTCATATTCGATGGCGGCCTCGATCATGATCCGGAAGTTGTCATCCTGCTTGCGGCCGATGTTGACGTTGCCGGGATTGATGCGGTACTTGGCCAGCGCGCGAGCGCACGCCGGATACTTCTTGAGGAGGATGTGGCCGTTGTAATGAAAATCGCCGATGACCGGCACATTCACGCCGAAGTCACGCAGCGTGCTGACGATGGTGGGGACAGCCTGCGCAGCTTCTTCGGTATTGACGGTAACCCGCACGAGTTCGGAGCCGGCACGGGCGAGCTGCATGATCTGGTTGGCAGTGGCGGCGGAATCCGCGGTATCGGTGTTGGTCATCGATTGAACGACGATCGGATGGGAACCGCCGACATTGACACCACCGATATTGACGACGACCGACTCGCGGCGCGAAGACGCAGCCATTAGACCTCCAGGGGCAAATTGCCCAGCTCGCTGAAACTCCTATTTTAGCGCGGGCACCAATGTAAGTTACTGAAGCGGAGCGAGTTGGCGATTGTAGATTCAGGTAGTGGGTCAGTTTGTCCGAGCGCGTGGGATTTCGACGAGTTGGCGACTTTCTCGTCAAAGCGAAGTCAGATCACTTTGCAGATCGGAGCTCTGCGACATAATCTTGCGTTACGCCCTGACCTTCTGAAGAAAGACGGCCAAACTTTAATAATCTCCTTGTGCTGTCGCGCGAAAGGTCGCGCAACTCTCGAATCATGCAGGGCTCACAGCTACTCTAAAAAACGGTGCCTCTCGAAGCGGAGCTTCCTGTTGAAACCCGGCCAGCGGCGCCGGAAAAAACAGTATTCACAATTTTGGCGGCAATCAGTTTTTGCCATCTATTGAACGACACGATGCAATCGCTGATTTCCGCGATTTATCCAATCCTGAAGAACTCGTTTCATTTGGATTTCGGACAGATCGGGCTGCTGACGCTGACTTATCAAATGACGGCATCGCTGTTACAGCCTGTTGTGGGCCTTTATACCGACCGCCGTCCTCATCCATACTCGCTTCCAGTTGGAATGTCATTTACGCTCACCGGCCTGGTACTGTTGGCAATTGCGCCGAATTTTGGCGTGCTGCTAGCGGCAGCTTCGCTGGTAGGGATTGGCTCCTCCGTATTTCATCCGGAATCGTCCCGCGTTGCGCGGATGGCATGTGGGGGCCGGCCTGGCCTTGCCCAATCTGTATTTCAAGTGGGTGGCAACGGGGGCACAGCGCTCGGTCCGATCTTGGCTGCCTTCATTGTGCTGCCGCGCGGGCAGCGCAGCCTCGCCTGGTTCTCGTTCGTGGCGCTCATTGGCATCGTCGTGTTGACATATGTGGGCAATTGGTATAGGGATCACTACCGCGCAACTCGCCGCGCGGCAGCCAAGCATCAAGAACGCACGCTGCTGCCGAGAAAAAAGGTCGCCCTGGGGATTGGCGTTCTGATCGCGCTGATGTTCTCCAAATATTTCTATCTGGCAAGCATCTCGAGCTACTACACCTTCTACCTGATCAGCAAATTTCACCTGTCAATTCGCGCCTCACAGATTTATCTGTTCATTTTTCTCGGCGCTGTAGCGGCTGGCACAGTCATTGGCGGACCAATTGGCGATCGGATAGGCCGCAAGCTGGTCATCTGGGGCTCGATTTTAGGCGTGCTTCCGTTCACATTGCTGCTGCCTTATGCGAATTTGTTCTGGACGGCTGTGCTGACAGTAATTATCGGGCTGATTCTGGCTTCGGCGTTTCCCGCGATTCTGGTGTACGCGCAGGAACTGGTTCCCGGCCAAGTGGGCATGATCTCGGGCGTGTTTTTCGGCTTCGCTTTCGGCCTCGGCGGAATTGGAGCAGCGGTACTAGGCCAGATAGCAGACCACACCAGTGTCAGCTTCGTGTACCAGCTTTGCTCCTATTTGCCGGCAATCGGCCTTCTGACGGGATTTCTCCCCAACCTGAGACAGGCGCGCGGCGGCGAACTTGTGGACGTATAGACTTCTGAGTTCAAAAGTCAACACCATGGAAGGTATCTTTTTCACAGGTGGATTAACGGTGTTCACGTGTTTTGCACATTTTCATTCGGGAAGCCAGACTCCCAAGGACGAGTTCCTCTTCTTAAGGCTGGCAATATATTTTGATTCGCTATAAACGACTCCATCCTTCCAGCAGCGGAACAGAATTCGTTGCCACTTGAATGCCAAAGCGCGAAGAGCAGCATGGTGGCGTTTGCCGATGGCACGCAGTTGATCATAGTAGACCCTGGCCCAGTTACCGGTGCAATGCCGGTGGCGCACTGCATTTCATGAGCATTCTGGTATCGCTTGCCGTTCCCCATGGCTGCGAGCAAGCGAGGCCCCATGATCGGCCCGGCTCCGGGCAACGATTGCACGATGGCCCAGTACGGGTGCTGGCGACTGATTTCAGCGATTGCGATATCGAACTTCTTGATACTCGTTTGCATCTGCTTTAGCAACGCAACCAGCGCTGTCGTTTCCAGAACGTAGGAATCCATCAGCGCCACGTCCTGTACGGCTGCCACGGCGGAGCGCACTTGTTCGGTCCAGGCGCTCGCTTCTTCCGGGCTCCGCCGATGCTGCCGAAGAAAACCTTCCCGCGTCCTGCGCTGCGCCTTTTGCAGTTGCTCCAGGCTGGGCCACCTGGCCAGCAGATCGAGAACCGGTGCAGCGCTGATGTCCTCGAACCAGTTCAGTACCTGTGGGAAGTAGACCTTCAGGCGAGCCAGAAGCCGATTACCGTGTCGCTTCTTCTCCTCCACCCAATGTCGGCGTTGTTCCACTAACATCAGCAATCGACGCGTTGGTTCATCCTCGTGGTCCAGAGCATGCAGACGATCGCGATGATGCACGAGTAGTTCGAGCAGCAGCTCCCCATCCATCGGATCGCTCTTGCTCCCGGAAGGATAGAGAGCCTGACGAAACTGCCCAGCAGCTTGCGGGTGAACCGGATAGATCTCGACACACTCGTACTTGAGAAGCATCCAGACCACGGCCCCATGTTTCTGCTCGATAGCTACTCCTATGCGGCGACCATTGAGTCGGCTCATCAACTGGCAAATCCAAGCATCAAGAGCTTCTGGCGTTTGTTCCAGCCGCCCTCGCTCCCGCTCCCCGGTGTCGGCCCACTGCAGCACCCAAACATGCTCCTCGTCCCCCCAATCGAATCCCACCCAAGCTGCGTAGCGTTCGTCGGAATCCGTAGTACCTTCTCTTTTCATCTTTGGTTTGCTCCCCGATCATTGTTCAGCAAGCTGGCTTCGCATCTCCCGAAGGACTTATAGAATGGTCGTGCTGTGGCACAGCGACGGCTTCTGAGAATTCGTCTTGGAAGCGAAGCACATCCCGCTGCTCGAGGGTCTACACGAGAACATCGAAATGTTAGTCGGCAATACTCGTAGCAGCGGGATGCCTGCTCTCTCTGCTTATTCCTCATTCCGGGCTTCAATCCAAGCCTTGGAAGCGTGTTGGAACCAGCAACAGAGAATTTTTCCACAACCGCCGCGGCCGACGGCTGTGGATATCTACTCCTCTTGAGCCAATTCCTTGGCTCGACTATAAGTCGGCAAGGGCAGATCTGTCTTGGCGGTCGATCGCAAGCTATGAGGCGGTGTCCTGCCTACATAACGGCGCATGCCCCGCAGATCGACGGTGGTTCGGCGACAAAAGACAGATTCGCGAAACGGGACTTGACTGTTGTGAATGGTCCATTTCCAGAAGTCTGGGTGCGCCAATGTCCGTGAAAACAATCTACATCAACTTCTTCGGCATCGTCAGAAGCTCGTACGGCGCCGCAGGGCCGGCCGAGTACATCGCCAGGGCACGGTCTAGTGAAATAGGTTCCGCGCCGATTCGATGAGCCATGTAACTTCTTCAACGCTCAACACAACCGGCAGCGGCCGTTCGTGTTTCGGGTACGGCAGATCCTGCTTCATCTCGCGCCGCTTCAGTGTCTTTACGTAGAAAGCGTAGAGCGGCAACGTGATTGATGACTGTACCGACGCCCATCTGCCTGCCTTCCAGCAGATGCACTTGATAACGCCGGATATCGGCCGGTTCCATGTTGATCCAGCCGCTTCCGAAAGTAACGTCGGAAGTCTTCAACCGGTTCCCAAATAAGAACGCATCGTGCTCTCGGCGTACTTGTGACGGACGAGTTCTGCGCGCATGTGCCGCATGATTCGTGTCATAGAGAGCTCCTCTACGACGGACTGTAGGGCTCCTGGGACGGCAACGCCGAAGGCGTCCGCCGCATCAACGGCTTCGTCCCAGCCGGCAACAATAGAGCTATGTACTCGTTCCTTGGGCAGCAGTTCGACGTGTAACGGGCGAGGCGCCGAATTCGCGCCTAGCCGTGGCAGGCGCCGCATTTTCAAACTGACCCACTATCGAGATTCACACTGCGCCCACCGCGTCATCGTTTAGTTAGACTTACCATCAGGAAACGATAGGGGTTCGGGAAGCGGCTTCCGAGGCTTGATCCACCACATACAACTCATATTCGTCCTGCTCCTCGTTTTCGTAATCGGATTCGGGATCCTGGCTCAACGTCTCAAGACGCCTTATCCGATTGTGCTTATAATCGGCGGGCTCGCCTTGAGCTTCGTACCTGGGCTTCCGCACGTCTCGCTGGATCCGAATTTCATTTTTCTGGCGGTACTGCCGCCTCTGCTCTTCTCGGCCGCGGCTCAAACATCGTGGCGGGATTTTCAATACAACCTCGTCAGCATTTTTTCGCTGGCGTTTGGTCTGGTAGGCTTTACCGTTCTGGGCGTGTCGCTGGCTGCCCATTGGTTGATCCCCTGGTTCGATTGGCGGCTGGGCCTTGTTCTCGGCGCCACAGTCGCACCGACCGATGCGATTGCCGCGGCCGCGATCGCTCAACGCGTCGGCCTGCCGCAACGCATTGTGGACGTGCTCGAAGGAGAGAGCCTAGTCAATGATGCAACCGGACTGCTCGCGCTCGAGTTCTCAACCGCGCTGTTAGTGAGCGGGCACGTGCCCTCCGTTGCGGGCGGCATCTTGCGGCTTCTGTATCTGGTTGCGGGCGGCATCGGCATTGGTTTGTTAACGGGCAAAATCGTCCACCTGGTCGAGTCTCGTCTGGATAACGCGCCCATCGAAATTACGGTGAGCATTGTCGCGCCGTTTGTCGCGTACATGGGAGCCGAGGCGCTGCATTCATCGGGCGTACTTGCTGCTGTAGCCGCCGGCTTGTACCTTGGGCGGCAGATGTCATACGCGTTCTCTTCGCGGGTCCGGATCGAGGCGTCGTCATTCTGGAACACACTTACGTTTCTGCTCAACGCTATCGTGTTCCTGTTGATCGGCCTGCAATTGCCGTACATTCTTGAAGGAATACAGTCGACTACGTTGCGCGAACTTCTGACCAGTGCGGCCGAACTGGCGGCTGCAGTCGTGCTGCTGCGACTTATCTGGGTCTTTCCAGGAGCTTACGTTGGGGATTTCATCGGACGCCGTCTGTTACATCATCAGGAGAGGCCACTGGCTCCCAGAAGCGTCTTTATCATCGGCTGGACGGGAATGCGCGGAGTGGTATCGCTCGCGGCAGCGATTGCGCTGCCGGCGAGACTTGCGAATGGACAACCGTTCCCGCAGCGGAGCACACTTATTTTCCTGACCTTTTCGGTGATTCTCGTGACGCTCGTGCTACAAGGGCTGACGCTGCCGAGGCTGATCCGGGCACTGAAGCTGTCAGGCGCCCAGCAGCAGAATCCAGAAGAGCGAAGGGCGCGTCGCGCCATGCTGGAGGCTGCTTTGAAGCGTATAGAGGAGCTGCAATCCCAGGATCAGCCTGAGTACTATCCGGCATATGGCACTCTGGCTGAAATTTACCGGCAGCGCCTGGCCGCCGTGGACGACAGCGACAACAAAGAGCACAATCCGAGGGCCGAGCAGCGGACGCATTACCAGGAAATCGCGGGCAAAGTGCGCGAGGTGGAGCGCTCGACCATTATCGGCATGAGAAATCGCAACGAAATCGGCGATCACGTATTACGGGAATTAGAGCGCGAGCTCGACCTGTTGGACGCGCATGACACGGACTAACCCGGATCCACGTCGAGCTCGGGATGGGAACGAGCCCAGCGAATCATTTGGTCACGCGACCACACGACCAGGCCGAGCGTCGGTTTGAATTCTCCGCTTTCGTAAAGCTTTCGACGCGCGGCGCTCCCGGTCAAATGCCCTGCCGTTTCCTCGGCCTTGCCCATAGTGGTGACAATTGCGCCCGATTCGAGGAAAGGCTTATTCATGAAAGCGAGATGAGGACTTACTTTGAAGGTATCTATCGAATGGAGCCAGGAAGAAGCTACAAGCCCCTTTATGCGTGGTTGCAGTTCAACGGATCTGGCGATCCGATACCACGACCGATCACAGTCTTTTTCAGGCAGCACCAGACGGTTCTTGCGGCGAGTCGCCATGTGTGAAACAACAAAGGGCGCAAAGCCCTTTGTCTCAGTGGCTATGAAGAGGATCAGTTTAGGCAGAACCGGCGGGGGAACTTTGAGCAGCCAGGACCGAGGCAAGCCTGAGATTTCCCAATGAAACTGTCCAGCGGGAAAACGCTCAAGCAGGGCGATCTTGGCCAGGGCCTCAAAAGTGTAGTTATCGGGTTGGAACAGGCGCAGGTCTTTGAGAGAGGGACACGCGAAGAATTGGAATTCGTCGCAGACCATCGAGAAAACGGATGGATGCAGAGGTGTTGCCTGGAGCTGGTCCAAATTGGCAAGAGCTGCCTGGAGGAGTAAAGTCCGTTGAATGCCGGCGAGCGGGTCGAGTCCTGTCTCGTGATCCAAGGCCATGCGGTCGAGCATCGAGAGCAGCTTAGCCTTGCGGTCCTGAGTAGGAACAACGGATCGCAATAGATGGATACAGTCAGCGCTGTTGTAGCCGTTCCCGTTTAATTTTTCGACCACAGCATTGAGAGGCGGGATTTGAAGCGCCGAAAGGCAAATGTCCCGCGTGGCCGCGACCTTAGCCGAGAGATCCATCAGGCATGAGCCACGAGCGCTCCCACCCGGGAAACCAAGGCGCCGATGCCCACGATCCAGCTCTCAAATGCGACATCGGACAAAGAGTAGGTGTCGATGAGGCGAGGAATCAGCAGTGGGTGAGTCGATTGCGATAAAAGGCCGAGGTCGCAGGTGGTAGCAGACTGGACAGCCGACGACCCAAGCCAATCGACGAACTCCGGCGTGTGATGCCCGCTTGGATAGCAGAAATGGGTGGGTTGAGACCCGGTCATGTTCACTATGCGCTCGCGATTGGCTTCGAGATTCTTAAGGTAAGCGTCGCGCCCAGGCATGCTCGAATGGCGGTGCATGTGCATCTGAATGGATACGCCATCCTGAGCAAGTGTGCGGACCTCCTCCGGCCTCAAGAGCTGAACCAGTCTACGGTCGCATAGTGAGTCGAAGTCGAGCCCGAGTATCCGCGCCAAGTTGGCTGAAAGGGCGTTTCGTTCCTCAGCCTCCATTTTCTCCGAATCCGCAAAGGAACTTATTTCACGCAACGCCTGGGCGCGGCCGGCCTCAGTCGTAAGGTCGAAAGCTACATTTTTCCGTAAGAGTTCGCTGGCGCTCACGGTCAAGGCTTTGGTCTTCCATAGCATGTAACGCCAGATCCCAGGCGTAACTGGGTATTGAAAGTCCACGTAATAGGTTGTCAGGTACAGCGTGGCCGGATAACCAAACTCTTGAAGTATCGGCCACGCAACCTCGTAAAAATCGTGGGTCCCATCGTCGAAGGTGAGGACGACGGCTCGCTCTGGAAGCTGGCGCGCTTTACTCAGGCGTAGAGCTTCCGCCAGACTGAGAACATTACAGCTATTTCGTTTTAATGCCTCCATTCTGTGCCGGAACGTTTGAGGACTGAGATAAAGGGAGGGATCCCAGCGGTGCTCGTCTTCCAATGCCACGCCGTGATAACCAAGCACAAGGACCCGGGCGTTCCGGAACTGGCTGCCCGAGGCGAGACCGAACAGACCGGCGGATTTTGCTGCCGTTAAACAACCCTGTTTCAGATTCCCTAGCAAGCGTTGCTCTCCCGAATAGAAGCCGACTCTGTAACGCTTTGAAAACCAGGAAACCGGGTGATCACGCCCTTGCCGCCTGCTCCGACACGAACCGGCACAGGGGCCCTACAACCGTCATCTGTTCCGGATCGAGTTCTGCAAAATCGATCTCTCGTCCGCAATAGTCCTGGAGGGCAGCCATTAACTCCAAAAAGTCCAAAGAATCGACAAGACCCAACAGCAGAATATCCGAATCATCGGATAGCTCGCCGGGCAAGTCGCGTCCTTGGGCGCGCAGTTTGTCAGCTAAATGCTTAGCCAGGAATCCACGGATCTCGGTAGAAGTAACTCCGGTCATAAACGTATGCGGTGAGTCAGAGAATCATGCCATCAAGGACGGAGCGTCGCGCGTACTAAGATATTTCTGAACTGACGCAAAGGAACTGAGTTCGGGTAAGTCCGCGACGTCAATCTGAATTCCAAATTCCTGCTCCACCACGGCAACGAGCGTTACGGATGCCAGCGAATCCCATTCGGGGACAGAATCAATGTTTGCAACCAGGATTCGGTCGGAGCTTAACGTTGGGAACACGGAGGCAAAACAGCGTACCAGGCGCTCATTCGCATCAGGCATTCACGGTCTCCTCTATTTGGTGGAATAGCGGCGGAATCGTTTCGTAGAAAGTTCCGCGATGAATTTTAAGATGCTGTGCAAAGGCAGCCCCAGAGACGCCGGTCAAAAAGTCCTGAAGCGGCGCATTTCGCGGAGTGGCCTGACAGTCCAGGACGATTTCTTCCGCGCCAAACTTATCGAACAGATATTTCAGACATTGGTGTTCAATCCGGCGCGAAAACGCCCGACAGCTCATGACCCAAACGTCGAGGTTCACCCGGCTGGCTTCGGAAGTACCCATCAGGACCGCAATTCTTCCCAGCGGGCCATACTTATCACGATAAGCAGCGGTGATAAGAAAGCTGCCTGGATGGCTCAAATACTGTTCGTATGCGGCTTCGGTGAATCGCTTTCCATTGAGATTAAATTGATTCGTTTTATTGATCAGCTCCAGGGCTCTGCCGTCTCCCGGTTGCCTTCCGATACTGAACGCGATTGAGGCCTTGGCATCAGCGAGAAATTCGTCCGCCGATCCCTGAGGCGCCCGAATGGATTCGTTTAATGAGTGTGCCGCGCGGATGCTGCGAAGGCGGATGGAATCTTCTTCAGAAACCGAGTTTTTACCGAATAGCCGCCTCAGCTCACGAAGCAAGTTCCAGATGCCACGAACATCCGTACTCGGAAACGTCATACAGAGCATTTCCGGAAAGGCCGATTGAACTTCCGCAGCTTCCATCGCGCTGTCATCAACAAATACGACGGATTCAGGGCCAATATTCCAGGCCTTCAAAATACGTCCAACGGATTCGGACTTGCGGTCCCAGTGAATTTCCATCGGGAAGATCTCGTCTTCTGAAAGAAGAAGATCGCTTCGCTCGAAAGCCTGTTTCACAAGGGCGGGATCGTTCTTGCTGGCGATACCGATCAGGGTTCCAGTACTCGCCAAAGACGCGAGAAACTGCTGATACAAACCATACATTTGAGTCTGCTGATCGAGACTCCAGGAGATCCCTTCGACTCCCACTTCGCCGAGAATACCAGACCAAAAGGTGTCATCCAAATCAGTGATGAGACCCTTTTTCGGAGGTGGGTTGTGGATACCGGCCGCGAGCAGCTCCGCGATCGTGGAGGCGTGAGCGAGGGTATACGGAAATCCAGACAGCAATTCCGATTTGATGTCAAAGCGCTCGGACGGAGGTGACTGCTCATCAAGAGCCTGCGCGCTCAGCAACCGCACTCCGGGCTGTTCAGAGAGGGATACCGCAAGCGAAGCCAGCAAACGATGAAGCTGGAGTTCGGACCGGCTGCTCTGCTCGGGACGCGAGGGGAACAGCGCTGGCAACGGAAGCGCCGGCAACGAGCAGATGACCGGAGCGGCGTGAGAGATTCGAATGAGGGCGTCCTCGATGCGTCGAGCCATTCGACTTGAGGAGTCAACGATATCGGACAGGTTCGCCTGATGCCATCCGCCCAAACTGCGGATGCCCAAGCGAGGATCGAGATCGCTCCACTCGATCAGCACGGCCACCGCATTCAGGTTTCCGGTAACAAGCCGCTCAAGAGTGCCCGCCAGATCGCCAAAGACGCCCGTTTCTATTTCAATCCGGTAGCAAGGGAAGCATTCTCCCAAGTGAGCAGCAAGAAATGTCTTCACGTGTAGCGGCGTGAAGCCACAGGCCAGAAGCACGCGGAACAATGGTGAGTTCTCAGGTAGAGCCCGTTTGAGGAGCCCCAAGGCATCAATCAGCTTCACGCAAAGTCATCCATTCGTTGGGCGAGAAGCGGCCCGGTCAAAAGATATCCAAGTAGATAGAGGGCAGAGGCTCGGTTGGCATATCACCGTTCCAAATTGTCAGATAGGCATGGACAATTCGTTTCGAAGGCCTAAACCCAGCGGCAACGAACGGCTGCATATCGGCGTAATGGAGATCAGGAACCGTCGCCATGCGAACACCGGATGCGGCAGCTTGTTGCAGTAGCTCCCGCAGCAACTCGACACGCTCATCGAGGGCGAGAGTTCCCCACAGCACATCTTCAACCAGCAGGCACTTGGCGCGGTCCGGTCTATCGATCTCCATGACGTAGCCCGTCAGCATGCCCAATCGAGAGCCTGTCGCGTACCGGACGCTAACGGCTCCCGTCCTGCGCGTCGACTGCCACTCGGCTTCCTGCGCGCTCCATAGCCGAGCGAGCGGGACGCGATCACTGATTGGGGCAGCTAATTGCAGGAATTCCTCCACGCTCCCATTGTCGCTGTCTGGAATTCCGTCCCGAGATCCCGTGGGCCGCAACAAGCATGCGAGGTAATGAGCAGAAAAGATGCGTTCGATGGGAACTTTGAGCCTGCCGGCGCAGCCGATGACCATTCCGTTCATCGGTTCCCCCTCAATACAGAAATTCACCATGCCGTCGAAGCCCTCGGCTCGAGCTCGCTTGGCTAATTCACTCCAAAGAACTATTCCGTATCCGTGCCTCTTGAATTCGGGCGAGACCGTAAGGAACGTGCTGGTAATAACGCGTAGATCACGCCCTCCGAAGCGTATGCGACGAGGCAACCCGGCGGAGAAGGCAACGGGACTCGATCCTCTATACAGCGTTGGAGCCAGCGAAAGCGTCGCTTCGGGATACTCGAACGAAGACTTGAGAAAATCAGGCGTGTAGAGAAGCGGCTGGCGGTTATTTTCGGACCAGGACCTTTGTATGAGTGCAGCCAACTCGGCGAAGTCTCCCCGAAAGTTGTCGATGGAAGGCCGATCAATTAGCCGCGCATCATCGGAAAATAGAGTGTCCTGCTCTTTTCCTGGTCGAGACGCATCTGAGAGTGCCATTCAAACGAATCTTCGCATCTCTGCCATTCGGGAGAAACCGCTGATGGGGACCACGACCCCGGGTATACACGTGTCGCGATGGAAACGTTTTGAGGTGGAGATACATCTGGATCTATTGCGCAGCGCGTCCGGCGCTGGAGATGATGCTGCGCTCTTCCTGACAAAAATATGCTAGAAAAAGAGCTCCGCGATAAGCCGATCATCGTTCTGGCGACCGTCCTTTTTGTTGTGGGCCTGGCGGTCAGGTTGCTGTTGCTGGCAGTGCTGCACACCGAACCAGAAGCACCGCCAGAGCCGGTCAAGATCGCGATCTCGCTGGCAACCACGGGAAAGTACGCAGACGCGTATGGCGCTGGAGTCGGACCGACTGCGCATTGCGCACCCTTACATCCGTTGCTGCTGAGCGGCCTGTTTCGCATTTTTGGAACCGATGGGACCGGCCGCTTCGCCGTAAGGGTTGCGGCATCCGTCGCAGCGGCCCTGGGGTTTGCCCTATTACCTTTCCTTGCAGTTGCGAGCGGCCTAGAGGTGGTCTCAGGCGTGTTGGCGGGAGCCGCCGGCGCTCTGCTGCCCGTCAACTTCTGGCCTCAAACCAGCGGGGTCTTCGATGCGCCATTTACGGCAACAGTGCTGGTGGGTTTGTGCATTCTGGTGTGCCGGATATGGGCGAGAGGAAGATTGACGATGCGGGAGGGAGCGATCTTGGGCGGGGCCACCGGGTTGGCCTCTCTGCTGAATCCTGCGATCCTTCCGGTCGTGGCTGCCTGGCTGATCGCCCTCGCCGTGGAGAATCGCCAGCGAGCGCGGCAAGTGCTCCTTCTTGGCGCAGTATGTGCCGCATGTTTCATCGTGACCGTAATGCCCTGGGCGATTCGGAATCTCAAAGTGCTGGGATCGCCTATCTGGACTCGTTCAAATTTTTGGCTGGAAATGCACGTCTCGAATAACGATTGGCTAACCGCCGACGAGGAACGCAATTCGAGGATGCCAGAATTCGCATTCGTGCATCCTTACCTAGGTGCAATTGAGAAAGCTAAAGTGAAAAAACTCGGCGAGATCGCGTATATGCGTTCCAAGCGAGACGAGGCGATCGCATGGATCAGTTCTCATAAAGGAAAATTTTTGGCGTTGTCGGCCGAGCGCTTTCGGCTTTTTTGGCTGCCTCGGATGCGACGGTTTCCGCAGACGCTCGTTGAAGATAGCTTGACCATTTTGGGGCTGGGTGGGCTAGCATTATTGTTCCGGCAAAGGGTAAGTTCTGCCTGGCTGTTTGCGGGTATCGTCATTGCGTATCCAGCCATTTACTACATAATCCAGGTTTCCCCTAGATATCGCTTTCCGATAGAGCCCTTCTTGTTCCTACTTGCAGCGCACCTCACTTGGACCGTTACCGCAAACTTGCGAGTGCAGTTCCAAGAGGCTCGTCGCGCTCGTAACACGGAAGCTCTTTCACAAGCGTCGAGCTGAGACTTTGATAGACGAAAATCGTTCTGTCAAGCCAGAATTCCGCCACGACACTGTGTTGTGCAAACGTTTTCGATAACTCCGAAATCGCTCGCCCAAACTCACCGAAATCGAACTCATTCACAGACCTCTTTGCAGCATTGTGGACATCGCCTTCCGGTCAAATTTGCCATTTACGTTGCGAGGCAATCGATCCGAGAAATGAAATCTCTTGGGCACCATGTATTCAGGAAGTTCTGCGGCCACGGCTTCATGAAGCCGCTCGGGTTCTGTTTCCGGGCCTTCGATAAATACTTCGATGCCGCCGAATCCGCTGGGGGTAGCCGGCCACCCCACCGCAACCACGCCGTCTAATCCGCACGCTTTCCGTACCGCGCCCTCCACCTCGCCGAGCTCGACGCGGTGTCCCAAAACTTTCACCTGAAAATCGACCCGGCCCAGATGAGTAAGAGGACCGTTGCCGACCGGGCGGCGCACGCGATCGCCGGTTCGATAATAAACTTCACCTTTGCCCTGAGGGACGATGAAAGCTGCTTTCGTCTTATCTGGATCCTTCCAGTAGCCCAGCGACGTTTGCGGGCCATTCATCAACAGTTCACCTTGCTGCCCCGGCGCGACTTCTTGCAGTTTTTCATCTGCCACCATGACCTTCATTCCGGGATACGGATACCCGATAGGAACAATGCCCAGTTCCGCTTCTTCTGGAGAACGCAAGGGATCCCAACGGTAAAGCGTGCAAGCGATGGTCAGCTCGGTGGGACCGTAAAGATTTTCCAAAATCGAATTGGGAGCGGCGTCCAACCATGCGGAGGCTGAGGCGACCGGCAACGGTTCGCCGCAGAACAGGCTGTATCGCAGCGATGGATAGCGGCCCGGTTTCAACATTCCCAACTGTTTCATAAACACCGCTGTGGATGGAACGGAAAACCAAATCGTCAGCTCCATGTCGCTGAGATATTTTCCGGGACCAATCAAAGCCTTTTGGGAAGGACAGCACAGGCAAGCGCCGCGTTGCCAGGAAACGAACATGTCGAAGACTGAGAGATCAAACGTCATGTCGAACATCTGCGAGAGGCGATCGTTCTCAGAAACCTGGTAGCGGTCCACCATGTAATCGAGGAAGGGTGTGACGTTCCGGTGCGCAACCATGACGCCCTTCGGAGCGCCGGTGCTCCCTGATGTAAACAGAAGATAAGCAATTGCATCAGGCAGGAAGGCCGGCTCTCGCCAGCGGGTCGCACATTCGAGATCCAAGGAACCGCGAAACCGGTGTCTGGGCCATCGTTGTCGAAGGGCTTCGACGTCGGCCAGACCAGGCAATAGGACGAGAATGGATGACTCAGCCGCATCTAATATGGCGCCCACTTGCGGCAGCGAACCGGTGTCCACCACAATCGAGCGGCATTCGGATCGCTCGAACATGAGCTGGGTGCGCTCGATAGGGAACGTTCGATTCAGGGGAACGTAACCGTTACCCGCCAGCAGCGCTCCCAGCACACCTGCAAACGCAGTTGGGCTTCGATATGCAAAGACCGCGGTGAGCGGCGTGTGCGAGTGATCCGGAAGCGATTGCAGCGTGGAAGCGATGCGGAGCGCTGAGTCCAGCAGGTCGCTATACGAGAGGGAGACTCCGTCCGCCACAATGGCGGGCCGCTGCGGAAAGTCTGCCGCGGAACGAATGAAGCCGGTCCATAGAGGTCGCTGCATGATCAGGCGGCGGCGTTTCGGTCCGGCATTTCCTTTCGGCGCATGGGACATTTTAGCGTGGGAGCAAGATGCGGGTGGCAGCAGCGTGTTCCGGGCAGTCAGTCTTCGTATCACTATCAAATGGGAAAGCCGACGGGAAAACTGGCTCTCGGGAGCGCGTTCCGTGCCCTGACACACATGGGTATATACTACGCACATCCGCAGGAGCTATATGATGCAATCGATCTGCTCTCCTGGGAGTCTGTCGAGACTCCTGGCTCGATTCGGCGCCATCCTTCTCGTCCTTTTATTGGCCACCAAACAAGGTCGCTCTGATTTCTGGACAATAAAGGGCAAAGAAACTTTGCAGACCGTCAATCTATCCAGAGTGTTACCGCCTGTTGCTTCGCGCAGTGGCAATACGGTGCAATTTGTGCCGGAGATCGCCGGCAACTCCATCCCAGCCGAAACCGCCGTCATATTGCGCGAAAAGATTCGGACCTTATTAATGAACACGAAGGGCGGAGCTATCCAACTGGTGGACAGCTCTCCTGACACGATCATCAAGTGCATTGTCACGGGATACGAGCCGAAAACCGTGCATCCGGATCAACGCCAGGTAGGCAACCAGCATCTTCAGATCGCCACTTGGATCGGAAACATTGAGGCGAGCGTTCAAGTACTTTGACAACCACAACAAGCCTATCGACGCGGCGAACGTAAAGGTTCATCTCGAGAACGACTATGTGCTCGCCCAGCAGGAAGACAACGTAACGTCCATGACCGACAAGAAAACGTCCTGGCGGGATAAGTTGGCAGGCGGCATAAAGACGATCAAGGGCGGTCCGGATATGGGAGATGTCGCAGGAATGGCGGGAGCGGGCAAGAATGTGCATGACGCTCTTGCCGTTCAGGAAAAAGGGGGTCGACCTCCGACGGATTTGGAATGGCGCGATGCGCTGATCGAAGCTCTTGCGGCGAAGGTCGCGAATCGCATCGTTCCGGTGGACCAACAGTTTGTCGCTATTCTCCCGCTCGACAAAGAATTCGCGCAAGTCCGCGACTTAGCCAAGGCGAATCACTGGGGAGAGGTCGAGGAGCAGATGGAGAAGATGTCGCCCGTGCAGGGTCCAAATGAGGCATATCGGCTTTACATGCTCGGCCTCAGCTACGAGGCGCTCGCCTGTGGTGGTTCCGAATCTCCCAAAGACGCCGCCGAACAGTTAAACAAGGCCACTAAGTATTACGATGACGCTCACAAGCTAAAACCTGGGGAACACGAGTTTTCCCTCGCGCAGATTCGGGCGCAGGACTCGCTCGACCACTATTTGGAACTCGAACACGCGATAGAGGCCCGAGCAAATACACCGCCTCCGAGTTCAGCTCCCACACCCGAATCCTCCAAGCCGGCTGAGAACGTGGCGAACAATGCTGCGCTGGTCGCCATGGCGCAAGCGAAGATGCCGGAATCGGTCCTCACCACGTACGTGCAAACAGTTCAAGAGCCGAAATTCGACGTCTCTGCAAATGGGTTGATTGAACTGGGGAAGGGCAATGTACCACCCAATGTCATCGCAGCCGTTCAGAAGAGGATGGTCGCGTCCTCAAGTGGCACACGCAAGGCGGCAACTCCTGTCAAGCGTTCAGCAGCAGCTCCGCAAAATCATTGAGAAAACGTAATGCGGAGATGGTGGTTCGTGCATCTCGGGGCATTGGTTATTCTGAGCCTTGCTCGTCCTTGCTGGGCCGCGTGCGGCGACACGGAGCAGGACCGTCTCGTTTGGGCGCGCGAGCGGATGCATCCAAGCGCCGACCGGCGTCAGATAGAGCTGATCTACCAATGGCTACTCAACGCCACACGTAGCTGTACCTCCAACGGCGATCTCTGGTACTACCGCGGATTGCTTGCCAAACAGATGCACGACCAGCGTGATGCGGACTACTCTTTTCAGAAAGCAGCCGACAACCACTCTCAGGAACAGCAGTCGCACTTTGATCCCTTCCTCGTTGTGAACCACGCATCCGTTACGGCACCGGGGGTGATACGAGAGAAATACGCGCTGGTTATCGGAGTAAGTGACTTTCCAAACAGCGATGATTTTTTAATGTTCAGTTCGAAGGACGCCCAGGCTTTCCGAGATTTTCTCGTCCAGTCCGCAAATTTCAAGCAGGAGAACGTCAAGCTTTTGGTCGATCGGGAGGCAACGACGGACCAGATCCGGCAAGCCTTTGGATTCATCCATGAGAAGGCAAAGGCGGACGACTTAGTTTTGGTTTACATCAGCAGTCACGGACTTCCCCGTAAGGACGACCCGACAGGACTGAGTTATGTCGAAACATATGACACCGACACGCGGAGTTCCGGAAAAGTATTCGCGAGCGCGCTCAAAATGGTGGAATTGGCCGAGCTTGGCCGCTGGGTTCTAGCCCACGACTACGTCCTGCTACTCGACACATGTTACAGCGGAGAGGCGCGTGCAGGAGGTACCCAAGTGAATGTTCCCGGGTCTTCAACGTTCGACCCTCTGCAAGGACTCGCGGGCTCCGGCAATCGCGTGGTAATTTCAGCCAGCCGCGCCAACGAAAGATCTTACGAAGATCCCTCCAGCAAACATGGGTATTTCACGCGTTTCCTGCTAGAGGCGCTGAAAAACCCTTCCGCCCAGCCTGTCTCCTCGGTCTTCGAGTACCTTCGAGGGCACATCAGCTCGGAAGTGGCGCAGGTAGATAATCGCCAGCAGCATCCTGAAATGCAGGCTTACGGGCAGGGGCAGCAGATTGTGCTGAATGCTCCCGTTTCCGCCGATCTCAAGCTCTTCCAAGTAGCGGGCAACCATAAAGGCCGCGCGTCTCAAGCCTGGCGGTGATCTATGGGCAAGGACTCACATTCGGAACGGATCATTAGAGCAACTCACACCGAAACTTTCACGCCTACGGTTTCCGACTCGGTTGAAACCGGCACTTCATTACCCGAAAAGCGAGAATCACCGCGCAAAAAGATTTACTGGGAAATTCTGACTGGAGCTGTGCTTTGTTTCATCATCGCCCTCCTAGCAGCTTGGTTCGATCACACGAGTGTCGGTGAAGAATTCTCTTCATTTGCTTATCGCGTACTACAAGGGCGCCTCACTGACTCCAAAGAGCCGAAAGACGTAGCCTTGATTGATATCGGCAACTTGCCACCCAACACTGAATCTGGAGTTACGCCGCGCGACAAGCTAAAGCGCCTCCTGAGAGCCGTTGCAAAACAGCGTCCCGCGGCGATCGGCATTGACATCGACTTCTCGCCCGAGAACGGCAAGTTTGTCGATCCGGGGGACCCGAAGGAACCGGCACCCCGGGGGACCCGAACTTCTTTGTTTTCTGTCAAAAGCTCCAGAAGGACAAGCCACCGATGCGCGTGTATCTGGGTATCTATCGCTCTCTCGCCCTTCCGCCGAGCCAGTGGCTTGGGTTCCCTGTATATAAGGATCTTGCTGCCGCTCTTCTTGTTCCAAGCGCGCCTACGCGATCGGTTTGGTCGCTTTCCGATCCTGAGCCACCGTCCCATGCACAGGCGTTCAGCCTTCCGAAAGCGCCGACTATGAGTTCGGCTCTTGCGGCAGCTTTCTATGAAGCCGTTAAGGCTAAAAAGGCTAAAGACGACAGGCACGCGCCCGAGCTAAAATTTCTGGGCGTATTCCCCCTAATCGCCACAGAGGAGAACCTTCTCCCCGGGTTCTACATCGAGTACAGTGCAAGACAAGACCTTGCCAAGGCCGCTATCGCGCCCAAAGACTTCTCACATGACTCCTTCCCTGAAATTGATAGCGCAAACCTAGAAGGCAAGGTTGTATTGATCGGAGATGTCAGGAATGCCAAAAAACCGGATATTTTTAACGATCCGGCCACCAACGAGCCAATACCTGGCGTTGTTGTTCACGCGTCAGCTACAAACACCCTCATTGGCTCACCGCTATACTCCTTCCCAATTAAAGGCGAGTTCAAGCTGGATCTAATTTTCGGATTCTGCATCCTGGCAGTTGTTATCTTCGTGCGACTCGTTTACCTCGAAAGAGTAAATGAAGGCAAATTAGTCATACTCGCGAATTTCGGCGCCGCTGCACTTGTCCTGCTATTTGGGTGGTTCGTCAACTACACTCGTGTTATGTGGCCCGATTTCCTTCTCTTGTCTATCGGTATCATGCTGCATCCGAGTGCTCACAAACAATTTGAAAAGTCCAAGGACCGGTTTTTCAGACGGATACAGCAGCCTGAGGTCAGATCGCGATGAATCTTCTAACTTCTTTCGGCATCTTACTTCTAACTTGCGCTGTGGTGGAAGCAGCTGCGGACCAGTCTCCATGGGCTTTCATTGAAACCATAAAAGGTGGTGAGGTTATCTTGCAGACGAAAGGAAGGCCGTTGCGACGACTCAACCCGAATGACGATCGGGGCCTTATTCTGAACTCGGGAGAGACGCTTGACTGTGGCGCCGGCCCCGGCGCTGACGTGGAGGGTGTAACGGTTGAGGGGATGAAACCCGGTGAAGATCCGACGCTAATCAATCTTTGCGGCAAGAAGGAACCTTCTCCCTCCAAGAAGGAACCTTCTGGCTCCGGGCCAGAAAACGGCTTGGCTGCGAATGCAGTCAAGAATTTAAATAAGTATCAGCTCGGAGGGCGCCCTAAAGGAAATGAAAGTCCAATATTCAACCCGCCGGATAACGGGGCGGTTCTCGCTGACAAGTTCGTTGTACGTTGGCGCACACGACCGCCGCTCGACAAGTTCACTGCTGTTCTCCAAGACGGGAACACGGAGCTAGCGCGCGTTCCCGACGTGGATGGCACAACAGGTGTATTGGATTCGGGCGTGTTAGGCCAGGCATTGACCAAGTATCGCGACAGTGGAGACTCCAACCATCAATTGCGAATGGTTTTCAAGTTCGACGGGAGCTCGGAGCAAAGCGCCACCTTCACAGTTCTTACCCGCAAGGAAGAGGAACAGTTAAATACGGATCTTGGAGGGATAACTTCGGAAACAGGCCTCTTCCGTTACGTCCAGCGCGCGGCTATTTACGACTCGTTTCACCTGTACGGTATGGTCGCTGCGGAATACGACGCCGCTCTCGTCGAAGCTCCACAGAGCCACGATCTGCTGCGCGCTGCGCTCGATGCACACGCCCGTATCGGCGACCTCCACCGCGCCCGTGAACTCCGGGACAGACTACAGCAGGTCGAGGAAGCGACAGGTAAAAACTAGCGGTGTGTCGGATGCGCTTCTCGTCTTAAAGCGTGAGATGCAGATCCGCTTGCGGCAAGCGAGGTCTGCCGATGGTGTGTTGCATCCCCGAGCTCATGGTATCGCGGATTATTGATCGTCGGCGGATTCCTGTAGTTATGGAACCACACGTGGTTCTCGGGTGTATCGAAGCTAGGTGGTTGGTGACACAGAGTAAGGGACGAATCGACGGGACCCGAACAAGATCGCGCGT
The DNA here is from genome assembly GCA_963787585.1 of uncultured Acidobacteriaceae bacterium. GTDB lineage: Bacteria > Acidobacteriota > Terriglobia > Bryobacterales > Bryobacteraceae > Bog-105. The sequence goes on along the minus strand of CAWBDR010000020.1, from coordinate 152,690 downwards.
ACTTGTCGCGAAAGCTTCCGCCTGGTGGACCCTCTCGGCAGCATAGCTGAAGCTGATCGTGTTGACGAGAGACTTCATGCCGCTGTAACCAAATTCCTGCGGCGGAGAATTCAGAGCCGTCGAGGAAACTGGAAATGAGGGACATGCGAAAAAATTGGATCTCGTACACGGCCTTTCTTTTCTGGGTGATGGCGCTCGCAGCGCCAGCGGCATCGAAAAACCGATTCGAGACGCCGAGTGTAGAGATCAAGAGAGTGCCGAACGGCGGTATTCAACCGGAAGTTGCCGTCGACAGCCGCGGAGTGGTGCATCTGATCTACTTCAAAGGCAACCCTGCGGCCGGTGACCTGTACTACTCCCGTTCGGTGGATGGAAGCACGTTCTCCGCGCCAATACGGGTGAATTCGGTTCCAGGGACCGCAATCGCGAGCGGTAATATCCGCGGCGGGCGGATCGCGGCCGGAAAGAGCGGCCGCGTGTACGTCACATGGAACGGCTCGCAAACAGCAGCAATGGGAAATGCAGGCAGGGCGCCGATGCTCTACACCCGGCTAAACGGTGCGGGCACCGCCTTCGAGCCGGAACGGAATCTGATCCATTCCGGGTACGGGGTAGATGGAGGCGGCGCAGTCGCCGCAGACGCCGCTGGTCGAGTCTATGTTTTCTGGCACGCGCCCACTTCCGGCAGTGAAGGAGAATCGGCGCGCAGAGTGTGGGTTGCGCGATCAGAAGACGAAGGAAAGACATTTGAACCAGAACGAATTGCCTGGAACGAGCCCACGGGAGCGTGCGGTTGCTGCTCTCTGGACGCAGCAACGGATGCGGCCGGCCGGATATATGTGCTCTTCCGCTCGGCACGGGAAATGGTGCATCGCGACATGTATCTGCTCGAGTCACGAGACCATGGTCATACGTTCACCGGCTCAGATATCAGCAGGTGGAATGTTGGCTATTGCGTCATGAGCGCGGAATCGTTTGCCGCTGGAAAGAACGGAACGTTCGCGGCATGGGAGAGCGAGAAGCAGGTGTATTTTGCACGTATTGATCCGGCCGCGGATGCTGTCCTGAGCGCGAAGGCGGTGAGCGGCGCCACCGGTCAAAAATATCCCGCTCTCGCAGAAGGCAAAGCTGATTTTCTGCTGGTTTCCTGGACAGAGGGGATGGGCTGGAAGCGAGGCGGTTCGCTGCATTGGAAAGTGTTTGACCGTTCGGGAGAGGAGGCAGGGACAGCCGGAAGCGCGGACGGCGTTCCGGCATGGAGCGTTGTCGCAGCATATCCGAAACGAGACGGAGGCTTCATGGTTCTCTATTAGCTGCGAGTCTGTGATACGCTCGACTTCACAGTTCTGACGGTTCCGGTTCGCAAGGAGATCGCTTGTCGCGTGGCTGGCTGATCTGGGGGTTTCTGGCCATGGCTCAGGCGGCGATGGCGGGTCAAGCGAGTCAACCGAAGCTTGAGGTCAGGCTGGAGACTCATCTCACGAGTTATAGTTCGCGGCCGGGCTCGCCATTTCATTGCGTTGTCCTGTGCCCCTTCGAAGTGAACGGGGAGATCTTGATTCCGCAGGGCAGTCTCGTGTACGGAAGGGTCCGGCGGGCTCGGCCGGTCCACCTGGGCCTTGTTCGCGAACGCGCCGCGTTGGAACTGACGTTTTCCGAATATACGACCCCGGACGGACAGACGTTCCCGCTGCACGCCCGGCTGGCATCAATCGACAATGCGCGAGAAGAGGTTCTGCCGAATGGCCGGATCAAGGGCGTCCTCGCGGCGGAAAATCCGGAGGAACTATGGAGCGGGATCTGGGGCAAGCCAACGCTCCACATGCTCTATCGACCGCTCGAAGGCGCGACCGGGTTGGGCGCGGAGATTCTGGAAAAAAACCCGATGGGGCCGGTGGGACCCGCTGTTCTGTTCGGAATCCGCTGCCTCATCCTGCGATTTCCGGAACCGGAGATCCACTTGCCCCCGGGCACAGATATGGAGCTGGTGGTAGACGAATCCTCATCTGGGTTTGCCAGGCGGCCGGCGGCGCCTGTTCCTGCCCCGCCGGCCGATTTGGATGAGTGGCTGCGCGAGAAACCAGTGGCCATTACGAAAGCGCATGGCCAAGAGACCGCGGACCTGATCAACGTCGCGTTCGCGGGCTCGCGGCAAGAATTACTGGATGCCTTCAGCGCATCCGGATGGTATCCAGCCGAACCCTCTAACTTCAAGTCGTTGTCGCGGCTCTATCTGGCTTTCAACGACAAGAGTACGTACTCCCGCGCGCCGGTATCCAAACTGCTGTACGGGGGCAAGCCGCCTGATCTCGTATTCGAGAAATCGTTCGATACAGTCGCCAAGCGGCACCACGTTCGCATTTGGGAGGCGGGATCGTTTGAGGGCAAGGAGATCTGGCTGGGCGCGGCCACGCACGACATCGGAATTGCATTTAACGGCAAGCACTTTTCGTTCTCGCACCGGGTCGACCCGCGCCTGGATCATGAGCGAGCCAAGATTTCAGTCGATCTTACTTTCGCAGGGTGCTCCGAACCTGTTTCGTATGCCTGGAACGGGCGCAGCGCGGAAGGAAGTGGACCCGCAATGACCGACGGCCGCATTGCGATCGTGTTTTTGCAGCCCTGCACTGCAGGGGCGGCCGATGACGATGCGCCGGCGCCGGGGCTGCCGGGGACCAAGGGGAGCAGACTGGTTCGCCGCCTCATTCTGGAGACACGAAGCTATATCCTGCGTGAGAACGTTTATTATTGGGCGTTCCAGGTGATCCGGCATCACGGCAGTAGCGAAACGCTATTTTAATCCGACATATGAATCAATGCGTTTCGATTCAGTCACTTATGGCCCAGCAGTGGTCTATGAGCGAATGGCACTCAGATTATTGCATTCCGTTACACTCATATGATACTCTGAGCTTGAGGCTGTTTTAGCTCTATGGATTTTAACCGACTGACCGAAAAATCGCAGGAAGCGATCCGGCAGGCGCAAACCGTTGCAATTACCCACGGCAACCAGCAGGTCGATGTCGAACACCTGCTGCTCGCCATGCTGGATCAGGAGGGCGGGCTCGCACCCTCGATCCTGACAAAGGCGGACGTCCCTGTCGATGCGCTCAAAAGGCGCCTTGCTCAGGAAATCGAGCGGCTTCCCAAAGTTTCCGGTACGGCGAGCCGTCCCGATCAGCTTTATGTCACCAGCGCGCTTTCTAAATTGTTTGATGTAGCCGAGCAGGAAGCCAAGCGCCTGAAAGACGACTACATCTCGATCGAACACTTGCTGCTTGGGGCAACTGAGGATCAAGGCGCGACGGGGCGATTGCTACGCGAATTCGGCGCCACGCGCGACCGGATTACGAAAGCGCTGGTGGAAGTGCGCGGGAACCAGCGCGTGACTACTCCGAACCCGGAGACCACTTACGAAGCGCTGCAGAAGTATGGTCGCGACCTGACGGAACTGGCCAGCAAAGGGAAGCTCGATCCGGTGATCGGGCGGGATGAGGAGATTCGCCGCGTCATTCAGGTACTCTCCCGGCGCACGAAGAACAATCCGGTGCTGATTGGCGAACCGGGGGTTGGCAAGACGGCGATCGTAGAGGGCTTGGCGCAACGCATTGTGCGAGGCGATGTGCCCGAAGGGTTAAAAGACCGGCAGGTAGTGGCGCTCGACATGGGCGCGCTGATTGCGGGTGCAAAGTTCCGGGGTGAATTCGAAGAGCGCCTGAAAGCGGTGCTGAAAGAGGTGCAAAGCTCCGAAGGCCGCATCATTCTCTTTATCGATGAGTTGCACACCGTGGTGGGAGCCGGCAAGGCGGAAGGAGCGATGGATGCGGGCAATCTGTTAAAGCCGATGCTGGCCCGCGGCGAGTTGCATTGCATTGGCGCGACGACGCTGGACGAATACCGGAAGCATATTGAAAAGGACGCCGCGCTGGAGCGCCGATTCCAGACCGTGTTCGTGGACCAACCCACGGTAGAGGACACAATTTCGATTCTGCGCGGTTTGCGTGAGCGCTATGAGCTGCATCACGGCGTGCGCATCAAGGACACGGCACTGGTCGCGGCAGCGGTTCTCTCCAATCGCTACATCACGGACCGGTTCCTGCCCGATAAGGCGATTGATCTGGTCGACGAAGCGGCGGCCAAGCTGCGCACGGAGATCGATTCGATGCCAAGCGAGCTGGACGAAATTCTGCGCCGCAGCATGCAACTGGAGATCGAGCGCGAGGCGCTGAAAAAAGAGCGCGATACGGTATCGAAGGACCGGCTCGCACGGATTGAGAAGGAGCTGGCCGAGTTGAAGACGCAATCCTCGGCGCTCCAGGCTCAATGGCAAGCCGAGAAGGACAGCGTGCAGAAAGTGCGGGCGCTGCGCGAACAGATCGACCGGGTGAAGATTGAGATCGCGCAGGCCGAACGAGCTTATGACCTGAACAAAGCGGCGGAGCTTAAGTACGGCCGTCTCACCGAGCTCGACCGGCAGTTGAGCGCCGAGCAGGCGCGGGCGTCCGCACAACCGAGCGGCAACCGCCTGCTGAAGGAAGAGGTCGATGAGGAGGACATCGCGGAGGTAGTCAGCCGCTGGACCGGTGTGCCGGTTTCGAAACTGCTCGAAGGCGAGATGAAGAAACTGTTGGCGCTTGAAGACGAGTTGCACAAGCGCGTGATTGGCCAGGATGAAGCGGTGCTGGCGGTTTCGGAAGCGATCCTCCGCGCGCGCTCGGGGCTGAAAGATCCGAAGCGGCCGATCGGCAGCTTCATCTTTTTAGGTCCGACCGGCGTTGGGAAAACAGAGCTGGCGCGAGCGCTGGCGGAGTTCCTGTTCGATGATGAACGGGCGATGATCCGGATTGACATGTCGGAATACCAGGAGAAGCACACCGTATCGCGGCTGATCGGCGCGCCTCCCGGGTACGTTGGTTATGACGAAGGCGGACAGTTAACCGAGGCGGTCCGGCGCCGTCCTTATTCGGTCGTGCTGTTCGATGAGATCGAAAAGGCGCATCACGATGTCTTCAATATCTTGTTACAGGTGCTGGACGATGGGCGATTGACCGATGGCCAGGGCCGCACCGTGGATTTCAAGAACGTCATCGTGATCATGACATCTAATATTGGTAGCCATCGGATTCTCGATTACCGGGGCGCATTCGAAGGCGAAGACTACCGGCGTATGAAGGATACGGTTCTCGAGGAGCTCCGGCACGCCTTCCGGCCGGAATTCCTGAACCGGCTGGATGAAATTATCGTCTTCCATGCTTTGCGAGAAGATCAGCTCACGCGAATTGTCGATATTCAAGTGAGCGGGCTCCGAGCGCGGCTGGAGGAGCGGCATATTCGTCTGGAACTTACTGAGGCCGCGAAGACCCGGCTGGTGCGAAGCGGCTACGATCCGAATTACGGTGCGCGGCCATTGAAGCGCGCCATACAACGGGAAATCGAGACTCCGCTTGCCAAGAAGATTTTGGCCGGTGAAGTGCGGGATGGGCAGGTAGTCCGGATCGATGCCGATCCAGCGAGTTCAGGTCTGATTTTCCGTACGGAAGTTTACGAACCGGCTGAAGCAGCAGCGGTGTGAAGCGCAAAACGCGTTCTGTAAATCGAAATGAGATTTACAACGTCCAATGAAAGGAGAGCGGCCTCGGAGTCTCTTGCCATGTGTGCCGCTAAGTAGAAAGGATTTTTAGGACATGTCAAATGTGGTCCAGTTTCGCCGCTCGACAGCGATTTTGACGCTGGTAGCGGCCTCGATTGGAGGCGGTCTGATTGCCGCCTTCGCGGTATCCCACAACAGCGCGCCGGTCGGGGTAGTGGCACGCGCGGATACAAACCCCAGTTCCGTCGCCAGGGCGGAGACGATTTCCAATTCGTTCGCCGATGTGGTGGAGAAGGCCTCTCCGGCGGTGGTGGAGATCAGCTCGACGCGCATCATCAAAGCCTCCCAGCAGCAAGGGAATAACCCGCTGCTTTCGGATCCGTTTTTCCGGCAGTTTTTCGGAGGGAACGGTCCAACGGCGCGGCCCCACGATCAGCGCGAGGAAGGGCTCGGGTCCGGCATTCTGGTTTCGCCGAGCGGGTACATTCTTACCAACAACCACGTGGTAGAGAAAGCCAGTTCTTTGAAGGTTTCGTTATCGGATGGCCGCGACTTCAGCGGCAAGGTAATTGGAGCCGATCCACAGACCGATGTGGCCGTGGTCAAGATCAATGCCGACAATCTGCCGACCCTGCCGTTTGCGAACTCGGATTCGGCGCGAGTGGGCGACCTTTGTTTTGCGATCGGCAACCCGTTCGGACAAGAACATACAGTGACGATGGGCATCGTTAGCGCCAAGAACCGTACGCTCGAGCGGAACACTTATATTCAGAATTTCATTCAGACAGATGCAGCGATTAACCCGGGCAACTCGGGTGGCGCTTTGATCAACGCCAAGGGTCAATTAATCGGTATGAACACCATGATCCTGACCGGAGGAACAAGCTTCGGCGGTGAGGGTGGAAACGTCGGGATCGGCTTCGCGGTGCCATCCAACCTTGCCAAACAGGTAATCGATCAGCTGATGAAGAACGGCAAGGTTTCGCGCGGCTACATCGGCGTGAACCTCGAAAATCTTACGCCGGAACTCGGACAGCAGTTTGGCGTGCCCTCCGGTAAGGGCGCCGTGGTCGCCAATGTTAGCCCAGGCGGCCCGGGCGAGAAGGCCGGCCTCAAATCGGGTGACGTGGTCACTGCCATCGACGGCAAGAAAGTCGATAGCTATGACGAGCTTACGATGGACGTCATTTCCCACGAACCGGGCAGCACCGTGACCCTGGACGTCGTCCGCAACGGGCAACCCATGAAGGTCAAAGTAACGCTCGGCCAGCGCCCGGGCGGCGTGAATTGGGGCCAGCGGAATGGCAATAATCCAGGCAACGACAATGACCAGAATGACAACGGCACTCCTGGCAACGCGTCGGCGCGCGGCATCACGGTAGAGCCGCTCACGCCGGAGGTCGCCCAACAAATTGGGGTTCCGGCCACTACCAAAGGCGTGGTGGTAAACAGCATTGATGCCGACAGCCCCGCGGCCGATTCTCAGTACATGCAGCAAGGAACCGTGATTACCGCTGTAAACCGGCACCCGGTCACGTCCGTGCAAGACTTCAAGCAACTGATGAACGAGGCGAACGGGAAACCGGTCCTAGTGACGGTCAATGACGGTGGAAACACGTTCTTCACCGTAATTCAGCCCAAGTAGTTAGAAACTGGTAGACAAACGGCCCGGGGTACGGAAAGCTGGACCCCAGGCTTTTTTATGGAGTATCAAAGTTGAGTGTCCGAGGCGCAATAAATCGCAGCTTATGCTTCGTTCAGCGCATCGAACCTCCTAGAGAAATAGAACCATGGCAAACAACGAATACGAAGTTCTGCCGACTTTACCGCTCAAGAACACGATCCTGTTCCCAGGATTGTTGTTGCCACTCTCCGTGGGGCGGGAAAGTTCCGTGCATGCCGTTGAGGCAGCACTAAAAGCCGAGGGGAAGGAGATCATTCTGGTCGCCCAGCGCGACGCGCAGGTGGAGAATCCAGAACGAGACGATCTCTATACGATCGGAACCAAGGCAGTTATTCGGAAGTCTTCGCGAGCCGGCGAACGCGTGATGGAGATCCTGGTCCTTGGCATCGAGCGCGTAGTCATCGTGAAGCTGGAGACGCAGGGAGATTACCTGGCAGCAAGATATCGCGTTTTGCCCCTACCAGAAGATGGCGGGTCGGAAGTCGAGGCGCTTTCGGGCGCGCTTCTCGAGATGGCCGGTAAAGCAATTGCCCTGGCCCAGCCGCAATCGGCAAGCGAGTTAACCCGGATGCTGGCGGGCAGCGAAGATCCGCTGCGCACGGCGTATCTGCTGGCAAGCATTTTCAGTCTGGACGTCACGAAAGAACAGAAGCTGCTCGAAGCCGAGACACGTGTGGACGCGTTACGGCTGATTCATACGTTTCTCGCGCACGAACTGCAGGTCTTGGAACTGCGGCAGAAGATCGCTTCAAGCGCTCGCGACGAGATGTCGAAGGAGCAGCGGGAGTACTTGCTGCGGCAGCAACTTCGAGCCATTCAGCAGGAGCTCGGCGATAAAGATGCTGATAAGGCCGAAATCGAGATGCTGCGCGAGCGCTTCGAGAAGACGAATCTGTCTGAGGAAGCGAAAAAGGAATTCGAGCGTGAATTGGCACGTTTGGAGCGGCTGCCCGCAGGCGCGCCTGACTACCATGTCACGCGAACCTATCTCGAGTTCGTGCTCGATCTGCCCTGGAGCACGATAACAGAAGACAACCTGGACCTCGGGCATGCGCGTCAGGTGCTCGATGAGGATCACTTCGGCTTGAAGGAGATCAAGGAACGCATTCTGGAGCATTTGAGCGTACTGAAGCGCAATCCGGAAGCGAAAGCGCCGATCTTGTGCCTGGTGGGCGCGCCGGGCGTTGGGAAAACGTCGCTGGGCCAATCGATCGCGCGAGCGCTCGGGCGAAAGTTCGAACGCTTCAGCTTAGGCGGCATGCACGACGAAGCTGAGCTTCGCGGTCACCGGCGAACCTATATAGGGGCAATGGCCGGACGTCTACTGCAGGCGATGCGGCGGGCGGGCGCGCTGAATCCGGTACTGTTGCTGGACGAAGTGGACAAGCTGGGCCGCGATTTCCGCGGCGACCCCGCGGCGGCATTGCTGGAAGTGCTCGATCCGGAGCAAAACAAGACGTTCCGCGATAACTATCTCGATTTAGCGTTTGACCTCTCAAAGGTGCTGTTCATCACGACGGCCAATACGCTCGATACGATTCCGCAACCGCTGCTAGACCGCATGGAGATTCTGCGGCTGTCAGGCTATAGCGAAGAGGAAAAGCTGCAGATCGCGCGGCGTTACCTGATTCCGAAACAGCTTAAAGCGACTGGTTTGACCGATGAGGAGATCGAGTTCAGCGAAGAAGGGCTGAGAACGATCATCCGTGGTTACACGCGCGAAGCTGGTTTGCGCAGGTTGGAACACGCCATCGCTCGCGTAAGTCGAAAAGTCAGCTTGCGCCTGGCCGAAGGACAGGCTGAGAAAATGACAGTTATACCGGAAACTTTGAACGATCTGCTCGGGCCGGAAATTTTCTTGCCGGAGCAAATGCGTAAAGCGGTTCCTCCCGGTATCGCGACCGGTTTAGCCTGGACCGAAGCGGGCGGTGACGTTCTCTACATTGAGAGCACGCTGCTTCCGAACGGCAAAGGGCTGACGTTGACGGGGCAGCTTGGAGAAGTGATGCAGGAATCGGCGAAGATCGCGCAGAGCTACGTCTGGGCACACGCAGACGACCTCGGCGTCAATCCCGAGACGATCAAGGAAAATGGCGTTCACGTACACGTTCCCGCCGGGGCGATCCCGAAAGACGGGCCCTCAGCGGGCATTACGATGACGACGGCGATGGCATCGCTTTACACAGGGCTTCCCGCTCGGAGCGATGTTGCGATGACGGGCGAGATGACTCTGGCTGGTCTGGTGCTTCCGATCGGCGGAGTTAAGGAGAAAGTGCTGGCAGCGCGGCGATCCGGAATCAATCGGGTCATTTTGCCCCAAGGCAACAAAAAGGATCTGCGTGATCTGCCGGATCATGTGCGGCAGGAGATGCAGTTCCACTTTGTCGAGCGCGTGGAGCAAGTGCTCTCGATCGTGATTCCAAATATCAACCTGAAGTCACTGGCTCTTGCAAGCTAAGGCTCAGTTGGGAGGCGGTTGAAGTTACGCGCTCGCGGCGAGCACGGTCATAGGATCTGTACGCGAACAGAGCTGTACATTCGTAATCCGCGGTGTGGCGCGGCCGCAGGGACACGGTTCCGTTTCTATTTTGCAGGTGAGCCCAGTCCTTAGCGGCTGCTGCCCTTTTTGCAAAATCTGCAGTTCTCCCTGAAAGATCGCAGCACCGGCAGTTCTCTGCAGGTGCCAGCCTTCGTGTGCTTCGCAATCGGCGGCAAGAACCGCACCATTTGGGGCTGTAACAAGCTCATACACCGGTACGCCGAAGGTTTGCCAAAGGACTACACGAAACTTGTCACCGATCGGTGGCTCGCCCAGGCGAGTGAGTGCCAGAATAGCGTGATCTACGCTGCTGAGATCTGCAATTCCCAGAGCTACCCGCTCGGATGTCCTCTGCAGATCCTCGATTGACCCGATCAAAACTTGGGGACGAAAACACTCCAAGTCGACCATCTGTTTGCATGAAAAGCAGACGACCGTGTCCGACAAAGGTATTCCGGAGAGCTGGGCGAGCCGCAAATTCGGCTTGATGTTCAGTGGGAGCTCATTGCGCCGCGAGCGTTGGGCGCGAAGGCGCGAAAAATCCACAGGAAGTCGCTTCATGTTGGTACAGAGAGGAAGTACCGGACGGTAAACCGAAGTGACGGTCGGGTTCTTCTGAGGGGTTGTGTAACGTCAGGGGTCCGTGACAGGTCCCCTGACGAGTAAGAGGGGGAAGATGCCTAAACGGTGGTGTGTCTGTATTGCGCGACGATCTGGTTCATCTGATCCTTCACGCGGAGTTTCTGCTTCTTGATCCGCTGCTCCTCGAGTTCATCTTCGGGAGTGACGTGGAGTTTGGATTCGATCAGCCCAATCTGACGTTTCAACTGCGCATGCTGCTCAGAAAGTGCCCGGAACTGTTCGTTAGTGGCGAGCAGATGCGCTTTCAATTCTTCGTCTTGCGTGCGATGCTCCATGAAGGGATTCTCCTTTATCGAACGGCCACGCCGAGTCTGGTTCTGAATTTGTAGTTTGGAAGAATCTGGCCCGGTGGGTTGAATGCATTGATTCTGCAATCTGAATTGGCCTCTGTGAGGCGCGGTCTGGTCACCAGTGGCCAGCCGCAGTCCAACATTAGCATCATTTCATCTGCATGACAATAGCGCTTTCGGTGGGATGTTGGTAGTAATCCTTGCGCCGTGCTATCTCTTTGAATCCAAAGGCCCTATAGAGTCTCTGGGCGGCCGCATTGGATTCGCGCACCTCCAGAAAGAACGTCGCACGATGGCCGAGTTCGGTCTCGAGGAGCCGCCGCGCGATTCCTTGGCGCCGGAAGTCCGGCGGCACTCCAAGGTTCAGGATTTCGCGCTCGGGCAACTCAGAAGCGGTGCCCGCGAAGGTCTCGCGAGAAACCAGGAAACCGACAATCTGCCCGCCGAGTTCAGCCACCGTGCATTCGTTAGCGAGGAAGTCTTCAGTCGCCCAATGTTCATCTCCGAAGCATTCCTTTTCGATGTTCAGGATGTCAGCAGTATCGTTTGCCTTGGCGGCGCGAACAATTAGGGTCACCGACTGTGCATGTCACTGAAACTCGAAGCTGGTAATGGTTCCCGACGTATTGTGCTGTTCATCGGCCTCCGCGTTGTAAACGAGCGAAACGCGGCGGGGGGTCGTCAGGACTCCGCAAGCGAGCTTTGCCTTAATGGATTCCGGCAAGAGCAATGCGACGGTTCCGTTGGCCATCCTGATGGTAAGGCGAGAGGCGTGCCGAAGGCAATCAACCTGGATCAATTGGCCGCGGAGCTTCTTGTTGGCCGAGACGGCACTCCAGGGAACAACGTTTGAGGGCTGGGTACCGCCGGCAGTGGAATCCAGAGCACGGTTGGCGCGCTCCTCGGCAGCGCGGATGCGGTCAGCTTCGGATTGCTGGGCTTGCTCGTCAGCCACATGAGCGGCTTCCCGTTCGCGAACACGTTGGTTTTCGGCAGCATCTTCACGCTCTTGCTGCGAATCGAGGCGCCGCTGATGGAGGCGGTCTCGTTCGGCCTGCGTGGGCGCTGAATCTTCAGCATGCAGCCAAGCGCCTTGCGCGGAGACTCCTTCACCATTTGCTGTTTCCACCTGCGCGAGTTCGAGCCAATACTGAGTAGCCCGAGGGTCGAGTTGAGTGGCTTGCTTGAGCTTTGATTCTTTCTCGGCGGGACTGGTGGCGAGCTGCGCTTGGAGGAAGACGGGTTCGCCCCAAAGCGGATTGAGCTGAGCGGCCTTTTTGAGCAGAGGAAGAGCCTGATCCGGCGGCAGATCTTTGGCCCCAGCAACATAGACCGGGGCGCTCCGGCTGCCGGCACGAATGGCGTTCTGGAGGTCGGGCTTAGGATCGCGGTCTTGCACTGCAGCCAATTGGGCCAGGCCTTCGAATCCCAGGGGAGCGGCTGCCCCGCCCGCTTCGACGGCGGATTTATAGGCGGCTTCCGCTCCTTTGGGGTCACGGGTGAGGCTGGCGTCTGCTAGATAGACGGCAGCTGCAGTAGAGTCCAGCGAGTGCTCGCCGAAATCCCGACGAGGATCGAGCGGTCGCCCTGATGCTGCCACGGGCTGCCAACTGCCCTTCGCCAGATTAGCGGCCGCTTCCTGCTCAAGCGCATTGAAATCCTTGCCGAACGCGTTCTGCTCGGCGACGCGGAGGGAGCTGCCGCTTTTCATCGCGGTTAGGAAGATATGAAAGCTGGAGTAGTATTCAAACTTAGTTGCCAGAAGCTGCATGCGGGCCCAGGCCAGATCCGGTTTGGCGGGTGCTCCTCCCCAAGTCACGCGGCTGCCATGCGCTTGCAAGGTGCTGAATAGAGCGCGAAGTCCGGATTCGACCTCATCCGGGAGCCGGGGAGTATTGGCATCGAGCAGGATTGTTGCCACATCGCCCAAGGGCATGTGGACGTCGGGCGCGGCAGCGAGCAGCCATTGCCCGTTTTGCCAAACGAACCGCGATTGAGTCTTCGGCTCGCTGGGAACCGCGGGCTCATCCACCCGTTCTGGGTTCGTCTTTTCAATTTGGTTGGTAAGCAGAACGCGGATGGGCCAAACGGAGTGCAAGTCCTGCGATTCCAGTAATCCACCCAACACTGAGCGAACCTGTTCTAGCTGCTCAAGGTCTTCTCGGGCGGCACTGATATCGCTGTCCGTGTCGACGTAGAAGGGGCCGATGTTGAGTTCGGTCCACCGGGGAGTGGCCGCGCAGATGGGCCGCACGAGCAACCCCGCCAGAAAAACGAAGCCAAGGAGGAGTTTTGCGGTCTTCAGATTGATAGTGTATCGCTTTTTGTGTGGGATACTCGCTGCTGAAGCTGGGAGCAATAGCGCGATGAATGCAGCAGACTTTCGCCGGATTGCGCTGAGTTTGGAAGGAGCAGAAGAGGGTTCGCATATGGGTGCGGCCGATTTCCGCGTCGGCGGCAGGATATTCGCGACGCTCGCCGCAGAAAGCCAGGGTTATGGAAACCTGATGCTCACTCCGGAGCAGCAGGCCGCGTTTGTTGAAGAGCGTCCAGACCTGTTCGTGCCCATCGCGGGCGGATGGGGCCGAATGGGGTCCACGCATATCCGGCTGGCTGTGGTGGATGAGGACGCGCTGGCGGGAGCGCTCGAGGCAGCCTGGCGGGTGCGCAAGGAAAAGAACGCTAGAACCGGAAGCAAGACGGGCCGGAAAAGGCGAGTCCCAGCTAAGCAAAGGGCTCGCTAGGTGCCGGAATACCCCAGCTTCGATTTGACGGGTCAAGCGGCTCTCGTCACTGGGGCCGCCAAAGGACTGGGCCGAGCAATCTCACTCGCCCTCGCCCATGCAGGAGCTAGCGTGGCTCTCGGCTTTCGTGATATCAGCAGTTCCGGCGATGTAACGAAGGAGATCGAAAATTTGGGAAGAAGATCGCTGCCGCTGCAGATGGATCTCTCAAAGCTCGATCAAGTTCATCATGCTATCGAGAACGTAGTGGAGCATTTTGGGCGCATCGACCTTTTGGTGAACAACGCAGGCATTGCTCCGGAGAACCTGGCTGAAAATGTAAACGAAAAAGATTTTGATCAGACGCTGGCAGTCAATTTGAAGGGTACGTTTTTTGCAAGTCAGTATGCGGCCCGGCACATGATCCGCCAGAAGAGCGGAAGCATTGTAAACATGAGCTCTCAGGCTGGTTTCGCGGCACTTCCTTTAGAGTCCGTGTATTGCATGACGAAGGCCGGTATTGCGCATCTCACGAGATGCCTGGCTGTTGAATGGGGACAATACGGGATCCGGGTGAATGCGGTCGCACCCACGTTCATCCGGACACCAGGGACAGAGCCAGCTCTTTCCGATCCCAAATTCGAAGCCGACGTAATCGAGAGAATCGCCGGCTTACATCGGATCGGGCAGCCGATGGAAGTAGCCGGCGCGGTAGTCTTTCTTGCGTCGCCAGCAGCTTCACTTATAACCGGCCATACATTGCTGATCGACGGTGGCTGGACCTGCCGTTAATAAGGCCAGCGGATATGACGGATCACTGCGCAGTCCTCAGCGGTAGTTTCCGCTCTCTGCTGCTGTTCGAGATTGCGGAAGAGATCGATTTACCGCTTCTTCGCACTCTGTTGGGAGTCGCGCCGAGCAAGCGGGAACCTGCCTTTCTCCACCACACTCCCGAATACGTCCGGTTCGAGCGGCCTCCCGTTTTGGAACCCCTCGAGCCCTGCCGGACAGAGGACGGCAGTGAACTGCAAGCCCGCATTCGGTACTTCGATTACGGGGTTGCGAGCGTTGAATTGCTACTGCCGTTCCAAACGTCGTGGGAGGGTCTGGTCGGGGTCGCGAACCGCTGGATTATGTCGCCTGAAGTGGAGAGGCGTGCGAATCAGTTACTGCGCGAGCGCCTGCCCGGCATCAAACAAGTCCTCAAAAAACCCCATACAGAATGGATCTCTGAAGACTACTACCTCATTCAGATCGATCCGATCCGTGCAGAGGACAATGCGGTTCTTTCAGCGGAGGACCTGGTCAGGGAACGCGGGGCCCTGATTGCTCAGATTGTGCGTGGCGAAGAAGTACCGCTCTCCAGCAGCGAACGGCAGGAGGTGCTGCAATCGAGCATGTCCTACTACCCGACGGATCTTTTGGTTGTCGGCTGGGTGGCGGCGTTGGTGTATGACACGCCAGCAAGCGCATCCGCCACCATCGACCTGCTCGAATACGCAAACAGCCAACTGCTGGAATTCCGCTATTACGATGAGGTGTTGACCCGCGTACTGACTAATGTTTACAAACGCCTCGCCGAAAAACGTGGTTTCTGGAGACGATGGAAACTGGCCAGGGAAGCCGCAAGCCTGAACACGATCCGTCTCGATTATCGAGAGCTTTCCGAGCGTACGGATAACGCCATCAAATTTCTAAGCGACATGTTTTACGCGCGCGCATACCGGCTGGCAGCGGACCGGATCGGCGTCGGAGGCTACCGGAACCTGGTGACAGACAAATTGAGGACCGCCCGCGATTTGTACGAATCTATGGTGAACGAGTTCCATCAGGCGCGCCTCTTTTTGCTCGAACTCTCCGTTTTAATTATCCTCGTGATTGAGATTCTCGTTCTGTTTCGAGGGAAATGGTAAAGCGGGTCGCGTGATGATCCAGGGCTACGATATTTTGATGAAATGATCGGACGACCACAGAGCACTGAAGCAGCGCCATACTATTTCACTTACATCGATCAAGTCACGGGCGAGAATGTGCTTGGCACGATCGAAAGTCAATTGGAAGAATCTTTGGCACTCTTCGCAGATATTTCGGAAAAGAAATCACTGCATCGTTATGCGGCGGATAAATGGAGCATCCGGCAATTGCTGAACCATGTCAGCGATACGGAGCGTTCTTTTGCATTTCGAGCGCTATGGTTTGCTCGCGGTTTCGACACTCCCCTGCCCAGCTACGATCAGCACATCGCGGCCGCGGGCGCCGAAGCTGACAGAATTCCTTGGGCGGTCCATGTAGAGGAGTTTCGCCGGGTGCGGCTCGCCACCATCTCGCTGTTTAGGAATATGCCACCGGGCGCGTGGGCGCGAAGTGGTATTGCCAGCGAGAACCGTTTCACTGTTCGCGCTTTGGCTTTCATCACCGCGGGGCACGTGGCGCATCATCTGAAAATACTGCGGGAGCGATATCTCTAGGAAGAACAGGCTTCAGCTCCTCCCTGTTCTATGGACGGGGCGCAAGCGTGATATCCATCTGATAGAACTTGAAAGTATTTTCGTCGCCCCGCAGGTCAGCGGCAACGGCCCGATAGCGGTCGAGGACGTCGATGACGAAAGCCTGCCTTTCAGATTCCGGCAGCAGCCGCGCCCATTCGATGAAGGTCACCAACCCGAATGCAAGAAATGCCGAGCGAGACTTGAAGTCCCATGCCTTGTCCTCCGTGTGAACACGGCAAACACGCAGGCCGTTTCTCTCCGCGAGCGCTGCATATTCTTCCGGCGTGAGGTGCAGATAGGGTGCCTGGAAATCCTGGAAATAACCAATCCACTTTGGTGAGAGCCGGGTCTCCTCGATCACACTTTCAAGGCTCCTGCGTTCACCTTTTGGGACGAGCCGCAGTTGCGCCAAACCATTCGACTTCATCGCAGATCGTATGGAGCGCAGAGCGGCGTCCTGCTCTTTGATCCAGTGCAGAGCGTTGAACGACACGATCAGATCGAACTCTTCCCGAAAAGACAGGCGACGGGCGTCGCCTACTTCGAAGCGCAGATTAGGCCGGCTCGCCGGTCCGAAATGATCCGACGCGAAGGCGATCATCGCTTGAGACGGATCTACGCCTAGGACCGACCCACGCGGGATGCGGGTCGCAATCTCTGCCGTGATTCTCCCGTCACCGCATCCAATGTCGAGGACCCGCTCGGAGCCTTGGAGATTGAGCAAGGCGAGCACTTCGTTCGCCATCGCCTCTTGCAATCCCGACCGCCGGGCGTACTCGCCGGCATCCCATTCCGTCATTTCTTGCCTGCTCCGCCTGGTTTTGAGAGGGCTCTTGGAAAGCGCCTTGTTTCTTGCCCTAGATGAGTATAGATGATTGCGGGCTCTTACTCTTCGCGGAGGACGCGTATAGCGTCTACATGAGAGGCGCGCAAGGCGGGAAGTAACGAAGCTGATGCCGCCACGAGGAGGACAATCGCCGCGACTCCGGAGTAAGTCACGAAATCCGAACGAGAGATGCCATACAACATTCCTGCCAGCAGGCGCGATAAGGCGGCGGCGAGCAACAGTCCGGCGGCGCAACCGGCAGTCGATATTCCGACTCCGCGCAGGAGGAACTTCGTCAGAATCTGATTGGGCAAGGCCCCAAGAGCGATCCGTAGGCCTGTTTCGCGATTACGAACGGTGACGAAATAGCTGAGCGTTCCATAGATTCCGATGCAGGCGAGCGAGATTGCCGTCAGAGCGAAGAGGGTGAGCAGCAGAGTTCGGAGACGGTTCTCAGCCAGAGAATCATAGAGGCGCTGTTCGAGCGGCATGACGTCGAAAACGGAGCGCGAAGGTAGGATCTTCTGAATCGCACGGCGGATGGTGGACGTCATTGCCGCAGGGTCGCCGCCTGTACGGACGAGGTAAAAGGGATCCGGATCACCACCGCTGACACAGCGGTATACAGTCGGGACCGGCGCCTGATTCAGCGAATCTTCACGGTCATCGGACGATACGCCGATAATTTCGGGAGGAGCGTGCACGTAGAAATCGTGCGAAACGGTGAAATGATGGCCCACCGGGCGAAGATTCGACAGGTAGATGTTCACGAAACTACGATTAACGACAGCGGTCTCTGTGTTCGTGTTCTGGCAGGAGTGTCCGGCCAGCATCGGAATCTGCATCGTTTCGAAGTAGCCGGCAGAAACGTATTTCATGTCGGCGACGACCTTGCGATCGGGAAGCGAGGGGGCATCGACCAGCGTCAACTCGTCCGGATACTGAAAAGACGCACCTGGCAGGAAGATAGAGGTTGCGGCATTCTCCACACCCGGAATCGCGCGGAGAGCTTCAAGTGTTGTTTCGATACGCTGATTCAACTTCTTCATATCCGCCGTTTCGCCGTAACTACCGGTGATGTGGAACGTCAGCACATGCGCGGCATCGAAGCCAGGCGAGACGCGCCCGAGTTCCTGAAAACTGCGGAGCAAAAGGCCAGCGCCAATGAGCAGGGTGACCGCCAGCGCCACTTGCACTCCGACGAGAGTCCATTGGCCGTTTAGCCGGGCTGAAACCTGCGTCCGGCTATTGTTGGCAAGTGAGGTTGACAAGGACCGCCGCGAGGCGTGAATCGCGGGCGCAAAGCCGAACAGGAGCGTCGCGCCGATCGCGCAGGCGAGCGTGTAGAGTACGATGCGCCAATCTAGCGAGATTTCCTCAACCCGCGGCAGAGTCTTGGCGAGCAAACGGAACGTATCGGAGGCCGCGGAAGCCAGCGCAAGGCCAATGGCCGATCCGATTACAGCGAGGACGAAGGATTCAGTCAGAAGCTGCGCGATGATCGATGAGCGAGAGGCGCCGAGGGAGTAGCGGATCGAAATTTCGCGCTCGCGCTGTGTAGTTCGAGCGAGCAGCAGCGCGGCGATGTTGCTGCAGGCGATCAGGAGCAGTAAAGAAACCGAGCCGAAGAGGATCAGCAGAGACCGGCGCACGCCGGCCACGGTGGTCTCTTTGAGGGGCTGAATTTCAACCGTCAGATCCTTGTCGGTTTTGGGATATTCGCGGCCAAGCTGGGCCTGCACCGCGGCGAGATTCGCGCGCGCCCGCTCAATGGTTACGCCTGGCTTCAGCCTGCCAACTGTGGTGTACCACGTTGAGTTGCGATCGTGCGTATACGGTGCGTCGATGGGAACAGGAGACCAGAGATCGACCTCGTGATCAGGAAAGAGGAACGAATCCGGCATGATGCCGATAATCGTGAGTGAAAGCTTACCTATCCGGAGGGTTCTACCAATCGCAGCGGCGTCTCCGGCAAAGCGGCGCTGCCAGAGGCGATTGCTGATCAGAACAGCGCCGGGACCGCCAAAATGAAACTCCTCGGGCCGGAACTCCCGGCCGATTTCGGGCGCAACGCCCCAAACCTGAAGGAAGCGCGGCGCGACCCAAGCAACGGTGACCTTCTCCGGCATGGATGCTGAAGCCTCGGTAGCATTCTCGGTGTAATAACCCGTGATGGCCTGAAAAGTGGAGTTCGAACGATTCCAGTCTTCGAGGCGGACGGGCGCGGTGACGCTTTCAGGACTCTTCAGTTTGGAATTGTATTGATGCAACAGCATCAAGCGATCGCCATCGGGGAATGGAAGCGGCTTGAGGAGAATTGCATCGACGGCTGAGAAGACGGCGCTGTTTGCCCCTATGGCAAGCGCGATAGTGAGAATGATGGCCAGAGAGAACGTCGGAGACTTGCGAATGAAACGGAAAGCGCTGTTCAGATTTGCCAGTGTAGTTTCGAGGCTGGCGATGCGATGCACGTCCCGGCAGTCCTCTTTAATCTGCTCACTGCCTCCGAATTCGAGAATCGCTTCGCGACGGGCTTGATCCGGGTCGACTCCCGCCGCGATCTTCGCATCGATAAGTTCTTCGAGATGAAAGTGCAGCTCATCATCCAAGTGCTTCTCATTCGCGCGGAAAACGAAAAACTTGCGGCATTTCACGGTATCGCTCCTATTGAGCGGTCTGCATGATCAGGGCTACTGCTTCGGACAAGCGCTCCCAATTTGACTGCTCTTTGCCTAGTTGCTTGCGGCCTTTCAAGGAAAGCCGGTAAAACTTAGCTTGCCGGCCGTTACTCGAAGAGCCCCAGTCTGATTCGAGCCAGCCACGCTTCTCAAGCCGGTGGAGAGCCGGATAAAGCGATCCCTGCTGCACCTGCAACACTTCCTTGGATATCTGCCGGATGCGTTGGGAAATGCCGTAGCCGTGCACCGGCCCCAGAGCGACGATTTTGAGGATGAGCATGTCGAGCGTGCCTTGCAGCAGGTCCGACCGTTCGATGGGCATCGCCTCTCCTAGACTCTCTACCTACCTTTTACCAACGGATATGTAGATTGTCAAGGAGAGAGTGCCTGGGGCTTACTCTGAGCTTCGGCGGGGAACAACGAGATGATAGAGCCGGGCCAATCGTAATCCTGTCCGCCAGGCTTTGGACGCCTGGATATTCCTGAGTTGCTGCTCTAAAGCAGCAGCATCGGCAGCGCGGCTACGGAGCCGGTCCATTTCGGCCTGCCGCTCTTCAAGGTCAACTCGCAAACTGAGATTTCTGGTTTGCTCTTCGTTCAATTGAGCGAGCAAACGGTGTTGTTCGGCTTCGAGCTGCTCGATTCGGACCTGCAGCGCTGCCGCCTGTTCTCGAAACTCTTCGCGCGCAACGTGCAACTGGTGTGCTTCGGTGCGAAGCCGTTCGTGTTCAGCGCGTAACGCCTCATGCGCGTTACTTAGACCGCCTATGTTTGCGCGCAGTGACGCTGCTTCTGCCTGGGCGTGATGCAATTCGGTTCTTAACGCTTCGGTTTCTTTCAGGAGATCTACAGCCCGGAATGGCGGCGTTTGAAGATGCGGGTACCAAGAAGAGACTGTCTCGGGAGAAATGCTGTTGACATACGATTGCAGGGCAATTTCCTGCTCTAGCAGCGGCTCTATCCCGGTGTCACTTGAAACCAGCCCCAAGAGCTGCAGAATCCGGCTTAGCAGAGCAAGGGTCTGAGGGGACCCGGGATGAGCGGGCGTCGCTACGCTCTGAAGCCGGTTCAGAGCATCCAGCAAGCCACGAAATACGACGTAGGCCAACGATATGGGTTGAAGCGCAATCCATTCCTGATCAAACCGGGAAAGTACGCCGTTTTCGTTGCGCGCCAGATTGGTCGGGATACAATCCAGAAATTCACCGGGCAGCATCGGCGTCGAGTTGGCCTGGTCCGCGAAGGAAAACGCGTTCTTGCGCAGATAAGCCAACCAACTTTCCGAGCATTGGGCCAAGTCTTCGGGCGTCCAACCAGGCCGGTTGAGAACTCTTATGAAATCCTCGACCAGCAATTCCCCCCGGAAGAGCGGCTCAGTTTCGAGCCGCTGTTTGAACAGCCCGTCTTCGGCAGCGGCGCCGGGATGAAGATGTTCGCGGTGAACTTCCGAACCCGGCTGGGGAAGGAAAACGGTCACCTTTGCAAAAGCTGGATGCCGATAGGTAGAGAACACGCAGATCGAGCGCTCGATTTCGAGCTGGGCATTGGCCGCAGGCGAGGCTATGACAAGAAAGGAATTAGAGAGGTCCGGCGCCAAACCGTTCCGCAGGATGGTGGGCCAAGACATCTCCTCTGAGAACGTTCGCCTGTACGGCTTGAACTGATTCGGGGCTGCCAGAGTCCTCAGAACACTTGCAACGTTGATATCGTCCTGATTGAGGACGGCTTCGGACAGAATGGCGCGTGGAAATTTGTAGTCAGGGAACGGATACAGGAACTCACGATAGAAATAGCCGTTGCTCTCGAGAAGCTCGTTCAGTTCGAGCCGGCCAAAGGTCACTGGAGAATTAGCTCCGTAGCGACCTTCGATTCCCACGAACGGCGACATCATATGGTCCTCGGGAGCACCCGCGAAGTATTTAAGTCCCAGCCGATTTTCAATAGCGACGACGAGGACGCCCTCGGGTTTAAGCAACGTTCGGCATTTTTTGAGCAGTTCCGCGGGGCCGTTGAGGCCACCGAGATACATTCGGCTATATTCCAGAACACCGATGACAAGAATGGCGTCGAAAACTTCGGAGGAGGGCAAGTCCGCAATATTGGCGGCCAGTACCGATACGTTCTGGAGATCGCGGCATCGTTCGCGACAGATCGCAGCGCGTGCCGGGCTACCTTCTACGGCGAGAACTTCGGCGCCCTTCTCGCCCACGAAGCGGGTCAGCGCGCCGCATCCGGCCCCGATCTCCAGAACACGACCGCGGAGCAGATTCCGCAAGGGCCAAAGGAGAGCGCTACGCTCCGGGCTGAGATGATACCTCGTTGGAAAATCGGCAATGCTCCGGAGCAGTTCGGCCGAGCCGTCGGACACATCAAGGGCGGATTTGACAATTCCGAGGATCTTTTCTTCCGAGCCGTCCGCATATGAAAAATCGGACATACGGCCATTCGGCCCGTAAACCGACGTCAGTTCATTCAGAACAAAATCATCTAGAAGTACTGCGAGTGAACTTTGCAATATCTGTTTCCGAACGTTTCGGCCAAGTAGTCTTCTTGTACCACCGAAACTTCAGGCCGGGTTAGCAGGCGCAGAGGGGCTAACCTGCTTGGAACGTCCCTCATTTATCGAGCTTACGCTACGCGGCCGTCTTTCGCTTGGGAGAGGTCTTCTTGCCGACGCTGCGCTGTGAGGTGGAGGCTTTGCTGCCGTGCGTTTTGGCAAGGCTCTGCTGTAAGGCCTGCATTAAATCAATCACGGGCGCCTTCCGGGGCTGTTTGACGGGCGTTATCTTCTGGCCAGTGCGTTTCTTCTCTATCAGCTTCTCCACATTCTGCTTGTACTCGTCGTGAAACTTCCCGGGCTCGAAGGGACCCGCGAGCGTATCGATAAGCTTCTTGGCTAAATCGATTTCTTTCTTGTCGAACTTTGAAGCTGTGGCGGCACGAACTTCATTCGCTTTGTGCAGCTCATCAAGAAAATACATCGTATGCAGCATGATGGCATGCTCCGCGGGGCGAAGAATGACAATGTGCTCGCGGCCGTGCATGGCCACCTTGGCGACGGCGTCGTAACCGGTCTCCTGCATGGCTTTGAAGAGCAAGGCGTAGGGCCGGCTGACCGCCTCCTCGGGCGCAACGTAATAGGAGGTTTCAAAGAAGATCGGGTCTATTTCGGTCACCCTAACGAATTGAATTATTTCCATGGCGCTGGCCGTAGGAGGCGCGATTTTTTCCAAGTCCTCGGGCTCGACAACGACGTAGCGATCCTTTTCGTACTCGTAGCCTTTGACAATTTCGGAACGATCAACGGGCCGGTCCTCGGCGGCGCAATAGAACACTTCGCGAATGCGGGAAAGATCTTTCTTATGAAGCATATGGAAGTGCACCGGCTCAGGCCGCGCCGCAGCGAACAGGCGGATAGGGAACGAGACGAGGCCGAAACTCAAATAGCCTTTCCAGACGGTTGCGGGCATAGCAAAGAAATAGCCGCACGCCGGCTTCCATCTAGAAAGTTGGGACGTTCCCGACGACTCTCGCGAATCGCTTATGACACTTGATCTCGAACGCCACGCCAGGACAAGACTGGACCAGAACGTGCCGGCTCCGGGAGGGCCCGGCCAAAAGCCGCGCTGGACTACGGGCGCAAAAACGGCGATTGGGAGCGCCGTCTCGCGACAGAGCCGGGTCTGGTTCACGATTTCAAAAGGGAATTTAAATGAGGTCTACTTCCCGAGTATTGATGAGGCGAATACGCGCAGGATGAAATTCCTGATAACCGATGGGCAGAGATTCTTCTCTGACGAGGAACACGACGCCACCCACAAAGTGGAGTATTTTCGGGCGGGCGTTCCCGCTTTTCGGATCACGACGGAGTGCAAACAAGGTCGCTATCGAATCGAGAAAAAGATCATTTCCGATCCGGACCGCGACACGCTTCTTATGGACGTGAGTTTCCAGGCGGAAGGGGATGGCTTGCATTTGTACGTCGTGTTGGATCCTCACGTGGGCGATTCCGGGGCACACAATGACGCCTGGGCCGGAGCTTACAAGGGAATCCGAATGTTTTTCGCCAGGCGCCATGAGACCGCGCTGGCATTGGCATGCGGCGACGGGTTTGAGCGAATGAGTGTCGGGTTCAAGGGCGCGAGTGACGGGCTCACCGATGTACGGCAGCACAAAGGCATGGCATGGAGCTACACGCTGGCGCAGGACGGCAATGTTACATTCTGCGGCGAGATCAAGCGCGAAGGCCTGAAGAACGGATTCCGGCTGGCGCTGGCCTTTGGCGGACACGGTGCGGAAGCGGGACAGCAGGCGCGAGCCGGCTTGCTGCGGCCATTTGATCAGGTGCTGGAGAAGTATTCGAAAGAGTGGCGCGACGAACAAGGCAAATACAAGGATTTTGGAAGATCGAAAAAGAAGGACCTGGACTACTATCGCGTGAGCACCGCGGTGATGCAAATGCACGAATCAAAGCGGTTCCCAGGAGCGATTGTAGCGGCACTTTCCATTCCCTGGGGCTTCGCTCGGGGCGACGAAGACATTGGCGGATATCACGTTATTTGGCCGCGCGATATGGTGCAGGCGGCTCTGGGGAAACTGGCGTGCGGTGATGCGGAAAGCGCGAGGCGCACCATCTTTTACCTCAAGTGCACACAGGAAGCGAATGGCCGCTGGCCGCAAAATATATGGCTGGACGGAACCCCGCATTGGACAGCTACTCAAATGGACGGAACCGCCTTCGGGATTCTGCTGGCCGATCAATTGCGCAGGAGCGGCGACCTTAAGGATTGCGAACCCTGGCCAATGATTCGACAGGCGGCCGGATTTCTTCTGCAGAACGGGCCAGTGACGCAACAGGAGCGCTGGGAAGAGAACCCGGGCTACTCACCGAACACGATGGCCATAGAAGTGGCAGCCTTGCTGGCCACTGCGGATTTTTCCGACCGGCAACACCAACCGGAACTGGGTGAATTCCTGCGACAGACCGCGGATGCCTGGAATGAGGCGATCGACGAATTGACGTACGCCTCGAACACGGAGTTCGCGCGGCGGCACGAGGTTTCCGGCTACTATATTCGGGTCGCGCCTCCGGAAGCAATTCGGACAGGGCTGCAACAGAACACAGTGATCCGGCTGAAGAATCTTCCCGAAGATCAGGCCACGAAGAAAGCGGTCGAAGTGGTGAGCCCGGATGCTTTGGGTCTGGTCCGGTTCGGGCTGCGGTCCGCGAAAGACCCGCGCATAGTGGAGACGGCGAAGATCATCGACACCACTCTGAAGACCCAGGTATCGAACGGTCCGGTCTGGCACCGCTACTCGAACGATGGATATGGAGAGCAGGCGGACGGCGGGCCTTTCGAAAAGACGGGCGTCGGCCGGGGGTGGCCTCTGCTGGCCGGGGAACGAGCGCATTTTGAGATCGCGGCCGGCAACTACGAAGTGGCAGATGCACTGCGACAGACGATGGAAGCCCAAACTAGCGAATGCGGACTATTTCCGGAACAGGTTTGGGATGCGGACGACATTCCCGAACGCGACCTATACAATGGCCGCCCGACGGGTAGTGGCATGCCGCTGGTATGGGCTCATGCAGAGTACGTGCGACTGCTGCGCTCCCTGAAGGAACGTAAGGTCTGGGACATGCCTCCGCAACCGGTGCGGCGTTATCAGGAAGAGAAAAAGACGGCGTCGTTCGCGATCTGGTCATTTCGGGAGCAGCGCGCCCGGCTGGTTGCCGGAAAGAAATTAAGATTGGACCTGCTGGCAAAGGCTCGAGTGCGCTGGACGGCCGACAATTGGAAAAGCACTCAAGAGACCGAGACGGCGGGACCCATGCTGGGCGTGCATTGCGCGATGCTCGATACAGCGGGCCTGAAACCGGGCGATTCCATCCGCTTTACGTTTCATTGGTCCGATTCCAATCGCTGGGAAGGACAAAACTTCGCAGTTAAAGTGATTTCCGGGCCGCATAACGAATAAGCATCGTAGAGTGGAATTTCGCCTATGGGCTTCCAAGTTTCCAGCGTTACAGAAGAGGTGCAAGGACTGCTCACTCGTTTGGGAGTGAAGCGTGAGGCGTTCGAGAATGGGCTGCTCGAAGCGCGGTCGCCGATCACCGGAGAGGTGATCGGACGTGTTTCCATCGACAGCTCCAGCCAAGTGGACCGCAAGATACGAGCGGCGCACGAAGCCTTTCTCGAGTGGCGATCGGTTCCGGCTCCCCGGCGCGGAGAGCTCGTCAGGCTGCTCGGTGAAGAGCTGCGGGAAAACAAGGATGCGCTCGGGCGACTGGTCACAATTGCGGCAGGCAAGATCGTCTCCGAGGGTTTGGGCGAAGTACAGGAGATGATCGATATCTGCACCTACGCTGCGGGACTATCGAGACAACTCTATGGGCTCACAATAGCGACTGAGCGGGCCAGGCACCGGATGACCGAGACGTGGCATCCGCTCGGCGTGACAGGAATTATCTCGGCATTCAATTTTCCTGTAGCCGTTTGGTCGTGGAACGCCGCCCTGGCTTTAGTCTGCGGGAATTCGGTGGTGTGGAAACCGTCGGAGAAGACCCCACTCACTGCACTGGCAACACAAGCGCTGTTCGAGCGCGCGGTAAGCCGATTCGGTGGAGCGCCGGATGGGCTCTCGTCGGTTCTGATCGGCGGCCGTGAAACAGGAGAAGCTCTTGTGGATCACCGGCTGGTGCCGCTGCTTTCCGCGACCGGATCAACGGCGATGGGTAGAACCGTCGGTCCACGCTTGGCGCAGCGATTTGCGCGAGCGATTCTCGAGTTAGGTGGTAACAATGCGGCGATCGTATGCTCATCGGCTGATTTAGACCTGTCGCTGAGAGCGATCGCCTTTGCCGCGATGGGAACAGCCGGGCAGCGCTGCACAACACTGCGCAGGCTCTTCGTGCACGAGGACATTTATGAGAAACTGATCCCGAGTTTGAAGCATGTGTACGGCTCAGTCGCGATTGGCGATCCGCGTGCAGAGGGCACGCTGGTCGGTCCACTCATCGATCAACTGGCATTCCAGAATATGCAGAACAGCCTGAACGAAGCGCGCGCGGGGGGCGGCAAAGTTACGGGCGGCGAACGGGTCAGTGCCTCTGCGGAAGAGGCGTTCTACGTTAGCCCGGCGCTGGTCGAGATGGCAGAGCAGACAGAAACGGTAAAACGTGAAACATTCGCTCCAATTCTATTTGTGATGCGCTATCGGGACTTAGAGGAAGCGGTACGTTTACATAACGAGGTGACCCAGGGACTCGCATCTTCGATTTTCACGACGGACCTTCGCGAAGCAGAACTGTTTTTGTCGGCGCAGGGATCCGATTGCGGTATCGCCAACGTGAACATAGGGCCGTCAGGAGCAGAGATCGGCGGCGCTTTCGGGGGTGAGAAAGAGACCGGGGGAGGCCGCGAGTCGGGCTCGGATTCGTGGAAAGCATATATGCGGCGCGCCACGAACACCATAAACTACGGACGCGATCTGCCGCTGGCGCAGGGAGTGAAATTCGATGTCGAGTGACCAGGCAGTTCTGATTACGGGTACGAGTACTGGATTCGGCCGGCTTGCGGCGGAAACCCTAGCGCGCCGTGGCTATCACGTGTTTGCGAGTATGCGAGATATTGCCGGCCGAAACGCGAAAGCGGCAGAAGAACTCCGGACCTTGGCGCAGCGAGAGAATTTGCGGCTGCAAGTCTTGGAATTGGATGTATCTAACGATGCCTCTGTTGAAACAGCCGTTTCGCAAGCCTTGGCAACAGCGGGCCGAATCGATACCGTGATCAACAACGCGGGCCTCGCATCGAGCGGCATCACGGAAGCGTTTTCCGTATCCGAATTCGAACGGGTGTTTGCGACGAATTTCTTTGGAGCGGTAAGAGTGGATCGGGCGGTCCTGCCAGACATGCGCCGGCGGCGCAGCGGGCTTCTGATCCACGTAAGTTCCGGTTTGGGACGTACCGTTGTTCCATACTCTGCGCCTTATTGCGCAAGTAAATTCGCCATGGAAGCGTTGGCGGATTCGTATCGATTCGAGCTATACCCATTGGGAATCGATTCAGTTATCGTCGAGCCGGGCGCGTTCCGCACTGCCATTTTCGACAATGCGCTCAGGCCATCCGACGCCACGCGAGCAGACGAGTACAAAGGGTCTGACTTTACCGAAAAAATCAATGCAAGGTTTGCCGCAACCCTCGAATCCTCACAAGAGAGCCCGCAGGATGTCGCGGATGTTATCGTCCGGTTGATTGAAACGCCCTTCGGCGAGCGCCCGTTTCGAACGCTGGTCGGGGCTGGCGTGAAGAGGGCGCTGGAGGATTACAACCAGATGGCCGACTCACTACGCAGCGGCATGGCGCGCTGGCTCGGTCTGGATCCGGCTGCGTCGCACGCAGATGCTGCTCAATCCTGACGATATTTGCGCCTCGCGAGCGCGGCGACACGAGCCATCTCAAAACCGACGTCGTGATTATGCCAGTGCGTCTTTGCAGTACTGGTAACACTTGGCAACCTCTTCCTGCGACGTGCCGCTTCCTTTGTACTCGTACTCGATGAACGCTGGTATAGGATAGCGGTTCTGCTTGAGAAGCAGAAGAACCTGCTTGATCGGTGTGTCGCCTTCGCCCCAGGGGACATTCTCACCCTGATTCTTTTTCCGATCCTTGAGATGAAGCAAGACAATCTTACTGTGATTCTTCTGGGTGAAATCCACGGCATTGTAATTGGCCGCGGTGAAGTGTCCGATATCAAGGTTGATCCGGTAGAAGGGCGACATCTCCAAAGCTTTTGCGAAGCTTTCGGGAGTAGCGAATTGATTCGGATCCTTGACATCGGAATGGCCATGCATGGCAACAATCATTTTGTGCTTTGCCGCAAACGGCACCACGCGTTGCGCCACCGGCAGAGTTGTGGAAGCGGTGATAATGTTCACGCCGAGAGCCTTCGCCATCAGAAAGCCCCGGTCGATCTCCTCGTCCGTGAAGCGATCGCCAAAGCTGTAGTTGTAGGCGTATAGATTAATTCCGGCGTCGTTGAATTTTTTCTTAACGCTTGTGAAGTAATCGAGGGGAACGGAGACTCGCCATTTCCGCAGTTTTTCGGAGGCCGCCACAAAGGCGGCGCGGCGCTCCTCGGGGGTCATATTTCGGCCGAGGCCGAACATGGCCTGCGGCGCAACGGTTCCACCCCCCTCTATATGTGGCGAAAACAGTTCGCAATCGCCGAGGCCGTCCGCCGCCATGGCCTGAATGGCTTGATCAAGGGGCAGATCGCGAAAGCTGTAGGACTGAACGCCGAGTTGCACTCCGTTGATGTTGCAATTGATCACTTTCGCGAACGCAAGGGCGGGAATGCCCGCCGCGGCTGATTTGAGCAGGTCTCTTCTAGATGGGAGCGCAGATTTCATAAATAAAGAACGAGTATATGCGGCTTGCGGGAGCGATATCACTTTTTTCCGCTTGCCTGGGACTTGCGTTTTCGGGCTGCGGGCTGTGAAGGTTCTTCGGGCGAGGCCGAAGCGGAGGGCTTCTTGAGATTGGCCAAGCTGCGCCGAAGCGCATCCGAGATATCGACCACAGCAGCAGTTCGGGGGACCTGCACTTCTGGCAAGACGGGCTGACCTGCCACTTTTCTGGCAAGAATCGATTCGAGCTTCTCACGGTAGGTATCGCGGTACTTATCGGGCTCGAAGGGCGCCGAGAGTGAGTGGATCAGCGTTTCTGCGAGAGACAGTTCCTTTTCGTTGACAAGGGTCGACTCGGCGCGGTACTCCTCGTTGGAGCGCACTTCGGAGGCGTAGAACATGGTGTGGGCGAGCAGTCCGACCCGTCCAGGCCTTAGCACAATGACGTGCTCGCGGTTATGCATTGCGAACTGAGCGATCGCGATCAATCCTGTCGCACGCATAGAGGAGTAAAGCAGCGCATAGGCCTTCTGCCCGGCCTCCTCCGGCGTCACGTAGTAGGAAGTCTCGAAGTAAACCGGATCAATTTCGGCCAACTGCACAAACTCTGAAATGTCCATGTTGGTCGAGGTTTTCGGAGCAATGTTTTTCAACTCCTCGGGTTCTACCGTGACGAATCGTCCTTTCTCGTATTCGTAGCCTTTGACGAGAGAGCGCTCCGGAAGGACCTCGCCAGTGTCGGAACGAAGCGCGGCCTGCTTGATGGGAGTCAGATTCGGCTGCGCTTGGGCGTCCTCCCGCGGAAGTGAAAACGATTGCTGTCGTTCTGGTTCGGGCTGCCGTTCGGAGGCAGATGCGCGCTTCGCAGCGGCTCGAACAGGCGCGCTTACCCGTTGTTCACTTAGTTCGGAAGGTTCGGCCGGCTCTTCGCGGTACAGCCTCCGGAAACTGACGCGCTCAGCTCGAGCGGCCCGAAACAGCCGGATCGGAATGGAGATCAGGCCAAATGAAACGTAACCTCGCCAAACTGTGGATGCCAAGTTTTCCGCCCCCGATGAGTAGGATTACCGGGGGTGGAAACAGTTTCAATCCACGAAACCGGGCTACCCTGGGCTCAGGAGCGGACGTTTGGCCGGACTGGCGTGTCGGATCACTCTCACAGTTGCACTTGCCTGCGCGCCGCTCGTAGGGCAGATCCCCATCCCCACCACCACGCTGCGCCCACGCACCGTTCAGCAGTTTGACAAGTATGCCGCGGCTGTCGAGCAGCAGTTGAACGAGCGCTGGAGCGGCAGGCGCGCGTTCCTGGCGATCGACGAGTCTCCCCAGGATAAGACGAAGGTGCTCCAGGGAGAGATGCTGATTCGCCCTGGATCGGCTGGGAATCCCATCGGTATTTCGAACGGGCTGATCCACGATTGGCTGGGCGATGTTTTTATACCGGACACGACGGTCGCAAAGGTGCTCGCCATTCTAAAGGATTACGATCGACATCATGAAATCTATCCCGAAGTAGTCCAATCACGGTTGATTGAGCGAAAGGGAAACGACCTGAAGGGCTACTGGCGCCTGGAGCGCAAGCATCCACTCCTGACGGTCGATTTCGATGTGTATCAAGATGCCCATTACAAAGAGATCATGCCGGGCAAGTGGATTTGCCGGGCTTACGCGAAGGAGATTTCAGAAGTGGACAACCCGGGGACGCGCGGCGAGAAGACGTACTCGCCCGGCCAGGGATCGGGTTTCCTTTGGCGACTGTACGCATACTGGAGTTTGCAGGAGACGCACGGCGGCGTTCTGGCGGAGAATCGTAACCTGTCTCTCTCGCGCGACATTCCTCTGGCAGTCGCCTGGATGATCAGGCCCTTCGTCCAGGACGTTCCGAGACAGTCTCTGGACTCTATGTTAAAGAACACGCGTAAGGCCGTAGCGGGCAATCCCCCGAACTAATTCGCGGTGCGTACCACTGTCTGGCCACGACGCATCCAGTAAAGAGGAATCGATCATGTTCGAAAAGCGAGGACGAGGGCGCAAGCTCCTCATGATTCTGGTGGGAATTGCAGTACCTCTGGGCGCAGCGTGGTATTGGAGGCAGCAGGGGTGCGCATGCCGGCAGCGAAGCGAGAGAGATAAACGGGACCAACTCCAGGAGATCGCCGTTGAAGACAGTTTTCCGGCGAGTGATCCGCCCGCAAGCTGGTAAGCCGACCGACAAATTCCGCTATACTGATCCCTAAGAATGCCCGAGAAAGCTTCCTCCTTTCAGCCAGTTGCGTTTACCTTGACGGTGGCCGCGGCGCTTCTGCGGCTGGCGCCTCATCCGCCGAATTTCACTCCGGTCGGCGGCGTTGCGCTGTTCGGCGGAGCGAGGCTACGGGGGTGGCAGGCGTACGGGATTCCGATCCTCGCCATGCTCGTGACCGACCCGATTCTGAGCCGTTTGGCGGGTTATTCGGCGTATTCCTGGGCAACACTAGTCATCTACGCCTGTTTTCTGATCAGCGTGGTTCTCGGCCGCGCGTTCCTGCGAAACACTTCGAACCCCGTGCGGATTGCTTCTATCGTGCTAATCGGGAGCACGCAATTCTTTCTGCTGACCAATCTTTACGAATGGTGGGCGGGCGTGTCGCTGTATCCGCATACATGGGCGGGATTAATCACCTGCTATGAAGCCGCGCTTCCTTTCTTTGGGCGGACGCTTCTGGGCGATCTCTTCTACTCGGCCGTACTGTTCGGCGCTCACGCCCTCGTCAGCCGAAGACTAGAGGCAAACAAAACGGCCGCAGCCTGAATTCGCGCACACTCTGACAAGCGTTCAGCTAAACAGCGCGTTTACTCATACCGCAACGCTTCCGTCGGGTTAAGCTGTGAGGCGCGCCTTGCCGGCAGGAGGCCGAAGCCGACGCCCACGGCAAACGAAACCGCAAAAGCAACGAGGATGGAAAGCGGAGAGATGGGCACGTGGACCGCTTGCGTGATGAGGCGAACGCTGAGGGGCAGAGCCAATCCAACGATAATTCCGATGCTGCCGCCCGTGAGACTGATGAGAACGGATTCGACGAGAAACTGCAGCAGCACGGCTCGGCGGGAGGCACCCACGGCCATACGGAGCCCAATCTCGCGAGTTCGCTCCGTAACGGTAACCAGCATGATGTTCATGATGCCGATGCCTGAGATCACCAGGGCAATCGCCGACACGATGATCAATACGATGGTGAGAATGGTCGCAATCCTATCTGCCGTCTCCAGAATGGCAGTCAGATTCTGCACATTGTACTTCGCTCCAGGCCGATGCCGGCGCTCCAGAATGTCATTGACTTGCTGCGTCACCAGGGGCACGTCGTCCGCATTGCGGACCTCGACGTAGACAGGGTTTATGCGCTCATACGGCATGAAATACTCCATGACCGTAATCGGGATCAGGATCGTTTCCTCCGTAATCTCGCCCTGACCCATCGTGCTGGTCTTCTCGCGGAACGTTCCGATGACCGTGAACTCGAGCTGGCTGATTTTGATGGTCTGGCCCAGCGCAGCCTGTTGGCTTCCGAACATTTTCACGGCCAGCTTGTCTATCAGCATCGCGACGTGCACGCGCAGTGTCACGTCGCTCTCATCGATAGCGCGACCGGTCAGGATGACGAGATTACGAACTGTTGCGTACTGATCGTCAACGCCATCCACCGTGACCTCTCGCACTTTGCCGTTGGTCACGATATTGTCGTGTGTGTTCATGACGGCAGAGGCTGCGATGATCGTGCTTCCCAGGTCGGCGCGTATCGCTTGCACGTCGGCGAGCTTGACGAAGTCGCCTTCCACTTCGGCGATATTCTGGCCACCGGCTTCGTAATCGGCATATACAAGGTTGGAGCCGACTCCGCGAATCTGATCAAGAATCAGATTCTTGCTCGCAAGAGAAATGGTTACGACGAGAATGACGGACGCATTCCCGATGATGAGGCCGAGAGCTGTGAGAAAGGTGCGAAGACGGTTCGCCCGCAAAGCCTGCAGGCTAAAACTGACCGCTTCGATGATATTCATCTACTTCAGAGATACCAACCCGCGGGACTGGGCGCGTAAAGCCTACCGCCGGTGACAACCGGTTATGCGCCGCCGACTTGCTTCAACAGCCGAAGCGCTTCCTGCTTGGGCGGATCGTCGGCAGTGATGGGAGCTTGTACGTACTTTACGAGCAAGTCCCTGGCTTCATTCAGGTTCCGGTTCTGCTGAATGTAAATGCCGGCAGTTGCAAGCCAGAGACGGGGCGAGTTCGGGGCCATCTGCCGGGCCTGAGAAAGGACACCCTCGCTTTCGCTGACATGCCCCTGCTTAGCTAAAAGCCTGGCGAGCTCTATCAAATGACCGACACTGCGAGGCGCCGCTGCCACGGATTGCCGCAGTTCCCGTTCTGCATTCTGGTATTCCTTCTTTTTCTGGGCGAGTTTAGATCGCTCGAAATAGGCCTGAGCGGGATCGACGATAGCCATTTTGGCCGCAACTCCAAGCGCCTTGTCATATCCGCCGCCCATAAATCCCGGGGCTTCCAGGTAATAGTCGAAAAGATCGTCCAGGGCGTCGCTGTTTCGCGGATCCAGCGCCACCGATCTCTCAAAAGCCTGGCGAGTCTTGGAAGCCAATCCGATGGCGGACAACGGATTGGAAGTCTCCGCGCGCTTGCCATACGCTCGACCGAGCCAATCCATGTACTCGGCGTTTTGAGGACTACCGTGAACAGCGTTCTCCAACGACTCGCTCGCCTTCTTGAAATCCCCGAGCATGAAGTAATCGCGCCCCAAAAGGAACTGCACCGCGGGGACCGTCGACTGTTTATCCAATAGCGCGATCGAGCGATCGTACTCGGTGTGCGTGTACAGCTCCTCCGCCCGGTTCAGAGCCTGAGAAAAGGCGGGAAGCGATGCCAGCGCGAGAGCACCAACCATGATCCCTACACGTATATCCCGAGACAAACCAACCTCTATTCCTTTATTTTAAGCTCATTACGAAGATGTTTGCCACAGGCTCGAAGTTGCTGCAGATCGAACAACAGCGTCCGGAGAGTATAGTATTCTTAGGCTGAATTTCATTCAGGAAGGTGACAAACCTATGCTCGCTCAGTTGCGACGCTTGCTCCTCTTGACCGGTTTCGCTCTCCTGGGCGCCGTCTGTGCCTGGACTCAAACCACGACGATTGAAGGTGACGTCAAGGGTGCGAACGGAGAGGGCGTCAAAGGCGCAGTAATTCACTTAACACGTACCGACATCAAAGGAAATTACGAAGTCAAATCAGACAAGAAGGGCCACTGGATTTACACGGGCTTGCCGATGGGTAAGTTCGACATTACCTGCTCCATCGATGGCAAAGTGGTCGACAAGGTGAGCGGCGTGCAATCGAAGTACGGCGAACCGACCGAAGTCAACTTCGATGCCGCCAAAGCTGCACAGCAGCAAGCCGCAGCGCAGCAAGCCAATGCCACCGGCGAGTTAACCCAAGACCAAGCTCGTGGTATGAGCAAAGAGCAGAAAGAGCAGTATGAAGCCCAACTGAAGAAGAATTCCGAGGCTATCAAGAAGAATAAGGCTTTGAACGATACCTTCAACGCGGCACAGGATGCGATGAAGGCCGCGCAGGCGGATACTGATCCGGCAAAGAAAGCCACGGACTATCAGACCGCCGTCGACGACCTGAACAAAGGCGCGGAGATGGATGCCAATCAGGTGGCGATCTGGGATAGCCTGGGCGAGGCGTACACGGGCCTGGCGAAGGTTCAGACAGGCGATGCCCAAACGAAGTCATACGATCAAGCGATTGATGCTTACAAGAAGGGGTTAGCGATCAAGCCAGACGATGCGGCGGTCTACAACCAGATGGGCAACATCTACGGTTCGCAGAAAAAGATGCCGGAAGCTACCGAGGCATTGAACAAGGCCGCGCAACTGAACCCATCGATGGCGCCCAAAGCCTATTTCAATATGGGTGCAAATCTGGTCAACGGCGGCCACCCGGACCAGGCGGCGGAGTTCTTCAAGAAGGCCGCGGACGCCGATCCAAATTATGCGGAGGCCTGGTACCAGTACGGCAGCTTATTGATGATGAAGGGCGCCGTGGACCCGAAGACTGGACAGCAAACGTATCCTCCGGATACCGCGACCGCTTTGAAGAAGTACCTGGAACTCGAGCCAAACGGCAAACACGCGCAAGAAGCGAGCTCAATGCTCCAGGCAATGGGTGAGAAGGTCCAGACCAATATCAACGTTAAAAAACCGAAGAAGTAATTCGGGAATCCCCGTTAAATTTATGTGTGGGCGCGGGTTCGCCCACACACCCGGTTAAATCATGTTTCGCGCCATCCTCGAGCTCATCATCACAATCATCGTTGTGATGGCGGCAAGGGCTGTATTGAATAGCTTTCTTCGGGGCTTGTCTAAAGCCTCCAGGGGCGGATTCCAGGAGTCGCAGCAGCAGAATCGGCCTAACCCGGGCGCGGCAGCCCCTCCGGCCAACCCGACCGGTGAATTGCACAAGGATCCCGTTTGCGGCACTTACGTTGCCGAATCGACCCGTTTTCGGCGGCAAGCGGGCGGACAGACCTTTTATTACTGCTCTGAAAACTGCCGCGAAAAGCACGCGCTGGTGGCGCGATAACCAAGTTTATACAGAGGCTTCCGTTAACCACTGGGGATGCTGGATGGTTCCATCGAACTCGGTCGTGGTTTTAAAGGGCTCGAATTCCCCGTTCTGCGCGACGGAGCGGGTCTTCGCCAGGATCGCGCTCACCTGAGCTTCTGTCATGGGGCGAAAAGTTCGCGCCGCCTCGAAGGCCTGATCGAGAATCCGCAGACTGTCACAGCCCGTAATCACGACCGAAGTGGGCAAATTAAGCGCATAATGCAGACACTCTATGGGAGTGACGGTATTGCTCTGCAGAATGATGCCGCTTCCCATCGGCTTCATTCCCAATACGGCAATTCCCTGCTCCACGAGTTTCGGCACCACGTTCTTGGCGAAGCTTCGGAAATGAGCGTCCATCGGATTCAGCGGCATCTGGCAGCTATCGAAATGAAAGTTGTGCTGTTTCGCGATCTCGAGCATCCGCTCGTGCACTAGAGGGTCTTTGTGCCCGGTAAAGCCGATGTACCGGATCTTGCCGGCCTGTTTGGCTGCAAGCACGGCCTCCAGCGCTCCGTCTTTCGCGAAGAAGCGATCGGGATCGTCCAGACGAATGTTCTCGTGGAACTGGATCAGGTCAATGTGATCCGTTTGAAGCCGCTGTAAGGATTGATCAATCTGGGCCGCAGCAGCCTTTCTGGTGCGGCCGTCGAACTTCGTCATTAGAAATGCCTTCTGGCGATAGCCGTCGCGAAGAGCTTTCCCCATGCGAACTTCCGATACACCGTCGGCATAATCCCAGCAGTTATCGAGGAAGGTAATGCCACGATCCAAGGCTGAACGTACAATCCGGATGGCCTCTTGCTCGGAAGGCACGGAGATGTGATAGCCGCCCAGCCCAATGGCCGAGACTCGCCGGTGCTCCCCAATTGACGATAGATCATGCCGGATGACTCCGTTTTGGTTGGTTGTGGTCGAGCCAAAGCCGCCAGTCCGGCGCCCGCAATCAGATTCAACGCTTGCCGCCTGTCCATAGTCAACCCCCCATTCGGATTGACAACCGCGGCGAGGCCTGCTGTTACAACGGAATTGATGAACTGGACAGCAGCAGGCGCGTTTCTAATGGCACTCGCAGTAGGGCTGGGGGCATTCGGCGCGCATGGATTGCGCGGCAGGCTGGACGCCTATTCAATGTCGGTTTACGAGAAGGCCGTGTTCTATCATTTCGTGCACGCTCTCGGAATCCTGCTAGTCTCTCTGCTGGCGCGCACGGGCGGAATTCCGCCGGCGGCTCAGGGGCGAGTCGGTTGGTTGTTTCTGATCGGGATTTTTCTTTTCTCAGGAAGCCTGTACGCGCTCGCCATTTCGGGCGCCCGGGTGCTCGGGGCGATCACACCCTTCGGAGGGATCGCGTTTATTGTGGGTTGGCTGTGGCTTGGTTACGAGGCGCTCCGGGCCGTTCGCGCGGGGCTGGCTTGAGCTCGCACCTGCACCAACGTCCGCGTCCCGAAGCCATCAGGTAAGTCGTAGCGGCAGACGATCTCGGCGCCTATGTTCGCGGAGCGGCTCTCTGCAATCTCCTGGTCTACTTCAGGGCCTTTATAGAGCATCAAAGTTGAACCTTCCCTGAGCGGTCTCCTGAACAGATCGATTAGTTTGTGCATAGGCGCAACGGCCCGCGCGATGATCAGCTCTGGAAGCTGAGCGAGCGCCCTCTCCTCAGCCCGCTCGGCGACAACTTTCACATTGCGTAATTCCAGCATCTCCACGGCCGAATCTACAAACCGAGCCTTCTTGTGGATAGATTCGGTCAGCGTGAAGTGCGCACCCGGCAACACAATCGACAATGGCAAGCCGGGAAAGCCGGCGCCGGTCCCGGCATCCAGAACGCGCCGGGCCGATACAAAATGCCTCCAGGGAGCGACCGAATCATAGATATGCTTGATCGCTGCATCCTGGGGGCCGGTGATGCGAGTGAGATTCATGGTCTCATTCGCTTTGAGAATCAGATGAAGGTGCTGGGCCGATTTGGAAATCAGCCGTTCGCGGTGCGGCAATTCGATCGGCAGTACACGCTCCAGTTCCTCCTCGAACTGCACGCTCCCATCATTGCATTCACAGCAATAGAAATTACATTGGTACGCGAACATAGAGATACATGTTGAAAGCCGGAATCGTTGGACTACCCAACGTCGGAAAGAGTACGCTGTTCAACGCAGTCACCCAAACGCGGAAAGCGCTCGCCGCGAATTACCGTTTCTGCACAATTGAACCGAACACGGGGATGGTGACGGTACCGGACGATCGTTTAGCCGTGCTCGCAAAAATGAGCGCCTCGGCGAAAATCATCCCCGCCGTATTCGAATTCGTAGATATCGCCGGGCTGGTGAAAGGCGCAAGCAAAGGAGAAGGGCTGGGTAATCAGTTCCTGGGCCACATTCGGGAAGTAGACGCGATTATCCAGGTAGTGCGATGCTTCGAAGACCCGAATATTGAGCACGTGATGGATACGATCGATCCCGTTCGCGATATTGAGATCATCAACACTGAACTGGTCCTGGCGGATCTGGAATCGGTCGAGAAGAGAAAGGCAAAACAACAGAAGACGGCAAAGAGCGGCGATAAGAGAGCGATTGCCGAAGTGGAACTGCTGGACCGGCTTGCGAACCATTTGGATGCGGGCAAGACAGTTGTTACGGCGGATCTTTCGCCTGAGGATCAGGCCGTGGTGAAGGGCTTCTTTCTGCTTACTTCGAAACCGACCCTGTTTGCCTGCAATGTCGCTGAAGGAGCTCTGGCGACCGCCGATACGAATAGATATGTCGCGCAGGTGAGGAGCTATGTTCGCGAGCATCACGACACGGGCGCGGTTGTCGTTTCGGCTGAAATCGAATCTGAGCTGGTTACACTGAGCGAAGAAGAACGCACAGAGTACCTGGCCGGTTTAGGAGTCAGCGACACGGGCGCCAGCAATCTGATCCGCGAAGCGTACACGCTGCTGGGGCTGAGAACTTACCTGACGACCGGCGAAAAAGAGACGCGTGCCTGGACGATTCACGCGGGCGACAAGGCGCCGCAGGCCGCGGGCGTCATTCACTCCGATTTTGAGAAAGCGTTTATCTCGGCCGAATGCGTAGCTTATGACGATCTGGTGGCTGCAGGCTCGTTTGCCAGGGCGCGTGAACTGGGCAAGCTGCGAACCGAAGGCAAGGACTACGTCGTCCGGGATGGCGACGTGATCGAGTTCAAGACTTACGTTTAGCTCTGGAGAGCTTGCGCACATTGGCCACTTCTTCCTTCGTCAACTCGCGCCATTGTCCAATCTGTAGCCCTTCCAGCGAGAGCGGGCCGATTCGGGTGCGAACCAGTTTCAGTACTTTGCTGCCGATAGCCTCGATCATTCTCCTGACCTGGCGGTTACGCCCTTCCGTGATCGTTATTTCCAGGAATGTGTGCTTGGCCGAATCCCGGATTCGCGCTACAACGGCCGGGCGAGTGGGACCATCCGCCAATTCGACGCCCAAGGCAAGACTCCGGAGTTGCTCGTCGGAAAGAAGAGCTGCGGCTTTGACAAGATACGTCTTAGGCAACTGGTGCTCGGGATTCGTCATCGCCTCGGAGAGATCGTTATCGTTCGTAAGCAGCAGCAGGCCGGATGTATCCAGATCGAGTCGTCCCACTGTCCCGACAAATTGATCCACTTCGGGAATCAAGCTGTAAACGGTGGGTCTGCGCTGCGGGTCGCGATAGCTGGTGATGTAGCCCTTCGGCTTGTATAGAAGAATATAGCGGCGATCCAGGCTCTTGACGAGCTTTCCATCAAGGGTCACTTTATCTTTTTGAACATCCACCCAGCGATCGGGTGTCTGCACAATTTTTCCATTGACGCGGACGCGCCCGCTCCCAATCCAGCCGCGCGCTTCGGTGCGTGAGCCCAGTCCCGCTTTGGAGAGCACACGATCAAGCGTTTTCAGCGTGCGCTCAGGTTTCACTACTTATCTTGGTTGAACAGATCCGGACGATCTATGTGCTCGCCATGGAACATGACGTAGTTGACATGTTCGACGTTGGCAATGTCCTGCAAAGGATCACCGTCCACGAGGATCAGCGTGGCATCACGCCCGTTCTGAACGAATCCGATATGGTCATCGGCATGAAGCCACTTGGCGGCGTTGTACGTGGCCGCTTGCAAGGCAACAGCCGGAGGGATACCCGCTTTCACCCACAATTCCATTTCATGCTGAACCGTTGGGCCATGAATGACGAGCATGTTACCGGCGTCGCTGCCGGTGATCAGCGTGACTCCGCATTTATAGGCGTTGAGCAGGTTCCGATTGGCCCGACTGAGAGCCTGCTTGAAAAACGTCGCTTTATCGCTCGGCTTTTCCTTTTCAACCATCTCGCGAGTCGCTTCGATCAGATCTGCCGGCCCAACCTGCTGTAGCAGCGAGCCATTCAACACGCCCGCGTTTCCGGAGAGAAGGTCCGCCATTCCCTCGAAGACGCTGAGTGTCGGATCATACGCGATAGACTTGCTTTTCATCTCGGCAAACGTGGCATCCGGCACGATGTCAACCATGGATCCGTGTTCGATGCTGTTTGTGCCCGCGCTGACGGCATCTTTCATATCCGAGGAACTACCCGTGTGAGTCGCCGAGGGCAGATTATCCTTCTTCGCCTCGGCAATGATCCCACCGTAGATGCTGGTGTCGAGGCGGTTGAACAAGCCCCAACCGGCGTTTCCAGCCTCCAACACTGCCTTAATGCAATCGACATGCACGGCCGCGAGCGCATCCACCTGGCTTCGCGCCTCGTCAGCAGATTTTGGTAGCCGTACAAACTGCTCCTCTCCTTCTTTGCGGATATTTTCCGGGAGCATTTTCAGCAACTCAGTGGGATGCCCACCCTCAGCGGTAAACAGCGGCCCGCAAGTGAAAACCTGCGCGCCGAGATAGTTACCGGAGGCGATATCTTTGCGAAGTTCCAGGGCCTGATTCAACCAATCTCCCGTACTTCGGACCGCGGTTACGCCGCTATAGAGGTAAGCGGCCAAACGGCGTTTGCCAGCATTCGGATCGGCATATTTCTTGGCATCGGCGTATACTCCGCCAGGCGCGCCCAGATGCACATGCATATCGATCAAACCGGGCAGCAAAGTCTTGCCTGAAGCCTCCACGATCTCGGCATCGAGTTTTTTCGGATCGGCGGGCGGAGTGCCGTACACCTGAGCGATCTTTCCTTCCCGCACCA
Source organism: uncultured Acidobacteriaceae bacterium (assembly GCA_963787585.1). GTDB lineage: Bacteria > Acidobacteriota > Terriglobia > Bryobacterales > Bryobacteraceae > Bog-105. The sequence continues at coordinate 111,966 of CAWBDR010000020.1, read as the reverse complement.
GAACCGCACCCTTTTCGATAACTGTTCCATTGCCGACAAAGATTCGGGCATTCTGAAACAGAACCGAACGATTGCGCATTAGATTGCGCGAAAGAATTTTTGCCTGGTCGATGTTTTGCTTTGAATACGCCTGGTACGCGCCCATGATGAAAAAGGGCGCGAGTACCGCGATAATCCATAGCTTTGCGCTGCCCGCGATCTTTTCTTCCTTCTCCCAACGGAAGAGTTTGGCGCCCACGAACAAAGCGACGCACAGAGTAACGATTAAGGCGATTACTGAGGCGAGATTTTTCCAGGCACTCTCGCCCTGGATCATTATCGACTGCATGCCTTGGAAAAGGTACGTTGAGGGCAAAAACTGCCCGATCTCCTGTACCCAGACCGGCATGATGCTGGTTGGAAACGTGGCCCCGCTCAGAAACAGCATCGGCAGATACAGGATCTGGATCAGAATGCCGCCTTCCTGGGCCGAATTGACAACCGCAGCGATAATCATTCCGAGCGAGCGGAACGCCAGGACACCGACGGAGACGAAAACGAATAGCGATAAGAGATTGTGAGGAAGCGGCGCATGGTACAGAATACGGCCGAAAAACAGGAAAAGGACAACTACCGGAAGGAAAGCAACCAGGCCCGATACGAGGGATGCCGCCAGAATTGGCCCCGGCGTGATGGGAGCGACCTTAAACCGCCGCAAGACGTTCGTCTCGCGGTCCTGCACCGTGCGCATACCGGCGCCGAAAAAACCGCTGCCGAGAATGCTGATGATCAGGACCATGGCGATTACCTGCTGCATTGCAGCCGGGCTCTGGCGCGCATCGAATACTTGCGCGAACAGGAAAAAAAAGACGAGAGGAAACAGATAACTGAAGAACAGGACCGAACGGTCCCGAGCCATCAACCGCAAATTAGTCTTGATCTGAGCTAAATAGGGTTTCATTTACTCGCGCAGCTTTCGGCCTGTCAGCTCAATAAACACATCTTCGAGCGTTGGTCGTTTGAGATGTATGTCTAGCAGCTTTAAATTGCACTGATCGATCCATTTGACCAGCTCCACGATAGTGGCGGCGGGCGAGTCAGTCTGCATCGCGAGTGTCCGGCCGTCATCTCGCATCGTGTGTTTCTCGTTGCGCAGCGCCTCTGGCAATTGCTCAATGGGCATGGCTTCATTCGTGGTAACCTCCACCAGTGTCTGTCCCAGGACGCGCTGCTGGATCTCGCGGGGTGTGCCCTGCTCAATGATCTTGCCGTTGTCAATAATGGCGACGCGATCACAGAGGCGCTCGGCTTCCTCGATGTAGTGAGTAGTAATCAAAATGGAGCGGCGGTCTTGTTTCAACTCCTGAATAACCCCATGGATTTCGTGCCGCACCTGTGGATCCAGGCCGGTAGTCGGCTCGTCGAGGAACAGAAGAGCCGGATCGTTCAGCAATCCCAGCGCCAACGCGACACGCTGCTTCTGCCCTCCGGAAAGGGATTTGTAATACGCGTTTTTCTTCTCCCAAAGCTGCAAGCGCTGCAACAGCTTGTCCAGGTCGGCCTGCTTGTCGTAGAAAGCGCCGAACAACTCAAGAGCTTCCTTTACCTCAATCTTGTCCGGAAGATTTGTGGCTTGCAGACACACGCCGATGCGGTTCTTGATCTGCTTGCTCTGCAGAGCTGGATCAAGGCCCAAAACCGAGACCTGCCCTTTGGTGCGCGGACGGAGACCTTCCAGGATTTCGATCGTCGTGGTCTTTCCCGCCCCGTTCGGGCCAAGCAAGCCGAAGACCTCTCCGGATTCGATTTCGAGATCTATCCCGCGGACCGCCTCCACATCACCATAGGACTTGTAGAGATCTCTAACGAGAATGGCAGGCGCATTGTTCATGTTCTAGAACAGTATCCGAAATCCTCATGTAAATACGATATTCAGACGACGAAAGTTTGAACATTCGCGATGAACCGCCGCCCGCCGGCGATCATTCGCCGCGCGTCAGATCGTCGTACGTTTCGCGTTGCCTGGCGATCGCGACATGTCTGCCGTCCACTACCAGCTCGCAAGGGCGCGGGCGGGAATTGTAGTTGGACGCCAGCACAAATCCGTAAGCTCCAGCGGTGCGAATCGCGAGAAGCTGGCCGGTCTCAACCCGAGCAATGTCACGTCCGCGCGCAAAGAAATCGCCGGTTTCACAGATCGGACCCACAATATCGGCATGGACCAGTGCCTCGCCATGAGATTGCGATACCGGCACGATTTCGTGATGAGCCTGGTACAAAGCGGGACGAATCAGATCGTTCATTGCGCTGTCCACGACCACAAACGTTTTTTGACCATTTGTCTTTACCAGAAGCACCCGAGTCAGGAGCACGCCGGCTTCGGCCACAATGGAACGTCCGGGTTCAAGCGTCAAGGTGAGATCGGCTTTCGCCAGCTTTGGCCGAAGTTTCCGGGCGAGAGTCTCGATGCTGACAGCCCGCTCATTAGATCGGTACGGAACGCCGAGGCCACCGCCCAGATCCAGATTGCGGATGGGAATGCCGTCAGATCGGAGAGAATCGACCAACTGCAACGCCTTATCAGCCGCTTCCAGCAGAGGATCGAGGTCGAGAAGTTGCGATCCGATATGGCAGCTCACACCTTCCGGTACAAGGCCAGGCAGTTGAGCAGCGCGCTGATACAACGCCTCCGCGGCTTTTATGCTCACTCCAAACTTGTGTTCACGAAGACCGGTCGAGATATACGGATGCGTAATCGCGTCTACGTCGGGGTTCACGCGAATCGCGATGGACGCGGTTCGATCCAGCGAATTCGCAATCCCCGAAATGGTCTCGATCTCCGCCTCCGATTCGCAGTTGAAGCTATGAATGCCTTCCTCGAGGGCAAAGCGGATTTCCGAAGCCGTCTTTCCCACACCCGAAAACACAACGGTTCCCGCATCTCCGCCGGCCTTGAGCACGCGGTATAGTTCTCCGCCGGAAACAATGTCGAACCCCGACCCTTCCTCAGCTAAGAGCCGCAAGACGGAGAGATTCGAATTTGCCTTGACCGAATAGCAGATCCGGCACCTCAGATCCGAAAACGCGCTTTGGTACGCCCGGAAACGGGCGCGAATTGCGGAACTTGAATAAACATAAGCGGGGGTTCCGTACGCCTCGCCAATTGAGACAAGATCCACCTGCTCACAGACGAGCGTGCCGTTCTCGTAGCGAAAAGCCTCGTTCATCCGCCTTAGAGGACCTTGAGCACGATTACGGTTTGATCGTCGGTCAGTGGAGTGGCGCCCCGAAATGCGTCGATATCGGCGAAGATTTTGTCGGCGAGCTGCTGAGGCTGGTTGTCGTAATTAGACATGACCACCTTCGCAAGCCGCTCGCGTCCATACGACTCGACATCTTCGGTCAATGGTCCTTCCGGCAAGGCGCTCGCCGCATCTCCGAGCTGATCTTCGATGCCATCAGAGCACAGGACCAGAACATCGTCCGGTTCGGCCACGATCTGAACGTGCTCGTAGCTTTGGTCGTCGAGTAAGCCAATCGGCACTCCTTCGGTGCGGGCCTCAATGATTTCTCCTTTTCGGCACAGCATGGGTGGCAACGTTCCGGCGCTAACAACCGAGAAAGTGCGGGTCCGAGCCGACCAGACGATGAGCGACAGGGTCGCGTATTGAGAGTCCACTCTGCGCTCGAGAAGGGCTTCGTTGAGCGATTTCATGAGGTCTGACGGACTTCGCCGCCGGGCCGCCATTGTTCGCAACAGACCCGAGATCAGCGCTCCGTACAAAGCGGCCGCCGCGCCTTTCCCGCTCACATCTCCGAACGCAATGAGCGTGTACTCGTCACCGTGTTCGAAGAAATCGTAGAGATCGCCGCTGATGGCGCGCGCGGGCCTCGTATTCAAACCGATGTCGACGCCGAGGATTTCGGTGATCGAGCGAGGCATTAGAACGGATTGAAGCTTATAGGCAGCCTGCAGATCCTGCTCCATGCTCTGCTCGCGCTGAGCGAGTTCCTGGTACAAGCGCGCATTCTCTACCGAGGTGGATATTTGCGGGGCCAGCAGGCTCAATGCGCGGACATGATCGTCCGTGAAAAAGCCGAGTTTCACGCTCTCAAGGTCGACGACTCCGATCATCCGATCGCGCAATATCAGCGGGACGGCCACTTCCGAACGAATATCGCTGTGGGAAGCGATGTACCGGGGATCCTGGGTCACGTCCGCGACACGAATTACTTCCCGGGTTTGGGCGGCAGCTCCGGTAATACCCTTTCCGAACTCGATGTTCTCCACGGTCGTTTTCTCGTCGTAACGCTGGCTGAACCGGCAACGGAGCAGTCGTCGATCTTCCTCATAAAGAAAAATGCTGAATGCATCGAACCCAATCAAGGCGTGGATGGTGACCGCAATCCGAGTTAAGAGCTCGTCGATATCGAGGATGGAACTGAACTCGTGCGACAGATGGGCCAGCGCGCGCAACGTTCGATTCTGGCGCTCGACGCGCCGGTAGAGCCTGGCGTTATCAATGGCTGTCCCGACGCGGCTGGCGATCAGCTCCAATAGAGCGCGGTCCTGCTCTGAGAACGCATGCAATCGCGTGGATTGAAGATCGATCACGCCGACGAGCTTGCCGCGCACCAACATAGGAACGGTGAGTTCGGCGCGGACTGCGTCTAAAGCGTTGAGGTACCGCGGGTCGGTCCGCACGTCACCCACCAGAATGGGCCGGCGGCTCTGAGCTGCGGCGCCCGTGATACCCTCGCCGGGTCCGATCAAAAGACTCTTTGCTACCTCGTCGCGGTGGCCGATCGAATACCGCATCTTGAGAGTGCGCGAGCGCTCGTTATAGAGAAGAATGGCGAACAGCTCGTAAGGAATCACTTCCTTCACGATCTCGGCCACATTCGCGAGCAGCCGGTCCAGATCGAGCGTCTCCGCGGTGACGGTGCTGACCTGAAGCAGAAAATCGAGCAGTTCGGCGCGCTCACGAAAGCGGACTACGCTTTTTCGAGGAAGTGCCATCAATAGCCCTCCAGCGTGCCACCGGGAAGTTTCGCAGCCGACAGAGGAATTGGCTGTTTTTCCGCGGGTTCACCCCTCAGCTCGTTCATGATCTGCACGCCGGAACTTGTTCCGATGCGGTTGGCTCCCGCCGCCACCATGTTCCGAACTGCTTCGAGCGATCGGATGCCGCCGGAGGCCTTTACACCCATGCTGTTGCCGACGCACTCGCGCATAAGCTTAACGTCCTCGACTGTCGCGCTGCCCTTGGAAAAGCCTGTCGATGTTTTTACAAAATCGGCGCTTGCCTCAACCGCGAGCCGGCAAGCGGTGATCTTTTCCTCATGGGTCAGCAGACAGGTTTCGAGGATTACCTTTAGAATTGCACCGCTGGAATGCGCAAGATCGGCGAGCTCCGCCATTTCTTTGCCTGCGATCTGATATTCGCGCGATCGCAAGGCCCCGATGTTGAGCACCATGTCAAGTTCAGCAGCTCCGCGCGAAAGTGCGAGCTCCGCTTCAGCCAGCTTAGTGCGTGCATCATTCGCGCCGAGCGGAAACCCGACCGTGGTGCACACCTTTGCGGCGCCCTCCAACGCTGCGATGGCGAATGGAACCCAAAATGGATTGACGCACACTGACGCAAACGCAAATTGGCGGGCCTCGGCACAAAGCTGAGCGATCTCTTCTTCCGAAGCGTCGGGCTTCAGCAGTGTGTGATCAATCAATGAACTAACGGACAAATATGGCAAGTTCTCGTCAGCAATCACTAGTACGGAGGAATCGGAAGGCGAGGTTCGGGTGCAATCGAGCACCTACGTTGGTCAAGGATAGCACGCAGTGCGGGGCGGTTTGGAACGTGTTCCAGTGTTCAGTCTGTCGTAAACCGTACCCGCCGCGCATGCCCATAGCAGCGTGCCAGCCAGTTCGGCGGACAACCCAACCAGTACAGGATCTGCAGTGTTGTCCAGTGCAGCCACATTGCTGCGAAATTGCGCTTTTCGAACCTCCGTGAGGAGGTAACAATCCGGCACTCGAGACGTACAAAGCGGCCCTCCCGGCGCAACCGGCGGAGAAGGTCCAGGTCTTCGAATAAGGCCAGCGGTTTAAAGCCGCCGATCCTTTCGTAAACGGAACGGCGCACGAAAATGCCGGAATCGCCATAGCAGAGCCCAAGAAAACGGAGCAGCGGATACACGGCCGTGAGCAGCCGTGCGGCCCGCGATTCGCCATCGAACGTCAATCCAAAATTTCCCGCAGAAACAGCTGGATTGCACAAGGCATTTTCAATCTGCTGGAGCGCGTTTGCCGGAGGAACTGTGTCGGCGTGAACGAACCACAGCACGTCTCCGGTGGCGGTCAAGGCTCCAGCATGCATTTGGTGACCGCGCCCCCGGTCGCAGCGGAGGATACGGATGCCGCGGCGAGATGCGATTTCAACGGTGCGATCCTCACTTCCGCCGTCGACGACGATGATTTCCTTTTCTCCTGTCAGTCGAGCTAGCCCGTCTAGCGTGGTCCCGAGCTGGCTCTCCTCATTCAACGCCGGGACGACGATACTAACGTGCATCAATGCTGAAATCGAAACGCGCATTGTAGCTCAGCCACGCGCGTGTTTCCGGAGCACTGCCGGGCTTGCGGATAAGTTTCCTCGGATAACCGGCGCAGATCGCTGGGCGTGTCCACATCCAATCCAAAATCGATCTCGCGGACGGTCATCTTATTCTCCACCAGACGCTGCTTCAGCGCTTCGGCTGTCGTCGGGGAGCTCCACGGCAGGCCGGAAAACAAGCCCTGCGGACAGCGCCTGAGGCCCAACAGGTAGAAACCACCGTCCTCCGCTGGACCGATAACGACGTCGAAATGGCCCAGCATTTGGATGGCTTCTCTCAATTCACTCGTTCCAAGCAACGGAGTGTCCCCGCCAACGGCCAGGGCGGCCGGAGCACTCTGCAGCGCCTGAACCAATATTCGTTCCAGACGGGCGCCAAGATCGCCATCCCCCTGCAGCCAAATGTCCCTTTGTTCAACTGGAACAGGAAAATCGCCATACCTGTCGGTGGCCACGACGGGCCGTGCCGCGCTCACGGACGACACGACGGCCCACACATCGCGAAACATTGCCGCTGCGAGCGCAGCCGCACCGTGTCCCCCCAGCAGGCCAATCAGACGCGTTTTGACTTCTCCAGGTATGGGCGGCTTGGCAAACACACAGACTGGAACCGTAGCGGTCAATCCCCAGTATCGCCGTGACCGGCGGCGCTGCTTGCGATACTGCAATTGTGGCGGCGATTGGGGCAGACTTTGATAGGACTCTCCGACAATCGGGATTCCCGCCGCTGGTTAGAGCGCAAGTTACTACGCTGCAGATCAACGTGGGTAAATTATGCAATCAGGCTTGCCAACATTGCCACGTGGATGCCGGGCCCAAGCGCACGGAGAGTATGTCCTACGAAACTGCGGACCGCGTACTCGCGCTACTTTCCTGCAGCAAGCAGCCGAAAATCGCTGACATTACCGGAGGCGCACCCGAACTGAACCCCTGGTTCCGGCATTTGGTCGAACAATGCCGAAGACAGGGTCTACACGTGATTGACCGCTGCAATCTCACCGTTCTCTTAGAGCCGGGACATGAAACGCTGGCCGCTTTTCTCGCCGGCCATCAGGTCGAAATCACCGCGAGCCTGCCCTGCTACACGCGCGAGAACGTGGACCGGCAGCGTGGCCGCGGTGTATTCGACAAAAGTATTCAAGCGTTGCAGTTGCTGAACCGAATCGGTTATGGAATTTCGGACGAGCTACCGCTCAACCTGGTCTACAACCCGCTCGGCCCCTCACTCCCTCCGCCGCAAGACGTGCTCGAGGCGGATTACAAACGTCATTTGCTCGAGGATTTCGGCATCCGGTTCAATCGCTTGCTCACGATTACAAATATGCCGATCAGCCGGTTCGCCGAGTTCCTCACACGGACCGGCAAGCTCGAATTTTATTCGGCATTGCTCGCCGATAATTTCAATCCGGCGACTGTCGATCACTTGATGTGCCGGTCCCTGATCAGCGTCGGTTGGGATGGCAAATTGTATGACTGCGATTTCAATCAGATGCTCGAAATCCCGATTCCCCGCGGACTGACGATTTGGGAGATTGAAACTTTTGATGAGCTGGCCGACCGGCAAATCGCAACAGCGAATCACTGCTTTGGCTGCTCGGCCGGGTGCGGATCAAGCTGCGGCGGAACGCTTGTTGCGCCGTAGAATCGTTCTTACGAACGATGACGCGACGAACCTTCTTTCCCACCCTGGCAACGGGTTCCGTTCTACTTTCTAGTGCGCTTCCGCACGAGAACCCTCGCACGCCGAAGGGCCGCTTGAAACAAAGCGTCACGAAAGGAGTCTTCCGCGGCGGCCAGATGACGCTGGATGACATGTGCCGCGAGGCCGCCCAAGCAGGCGTCTACGGATTCGACCTGATCGACCTGCCGGATTGGCCGACCTTGAAGAAATACAATCTGGTCCCCACCATGATGCCTGGTTATGCGGGCACTATTCCCGATGGGATCAATCGGAAAGAGAACCACGATCGCTTGGAGAGGTCGACTCACCAGGGAATCGATCTGGCGGCCGCAGGAGGTTGTCCGAATCTCATCACCCTATCAGGAAGCCGGCGCGGCATGTCCGACGAGGAGGGTGCAGATAACTGTGTAGCTTTCCTGAACCGCGTCAAGTCTCACGCGGAAGAGAAAGGCGTCACTATCTGCCTGGAGCTATTGAACAGCAAGGTCAATCATCCCGACTATATGTGCGATCACTCGGCGTGGGGAGTAAGCGTTATGAAGCGGGTTAACTCGCCGCGGGTGAAATTGTTGTATGACATCTACCACATGCAAATCATGGAAGGCGATATTGTCCGCACGATTCGCGAGAACATTCAGTACATCGCGCATTTCCACACGGGCGGAAATCCTGGCCGGCATGAGATCGACCAGACGCAGGAGTTGAACTACCGCTTCGTCGCGCAGGCGATCGCGGATCTCGGCTTCTCAGGTGTTGTCGCTCACGAATACACGCCGGTTCGGGATCCTTTGACGTCACTCGCGCAGGCTGTCGATATATTCACGGTTTAAGGAAGAGAGCAGAAAATGGTTTTGGCAAGAATATCTGTGGCATTTCTTTCGGCCGCCCTAATCGCTTCGGCGCAACAACACCAGCCGACTCCAATGCCTCGGCAGCAGGGGGCCGAAGATCCTGCGGCCCTGGAACGCGGCCGAGCCCTGTTTGGTTCGAGCTGCGGTTTTTGCCACGGCAATGACGCCACCGGATCCCGCGCACCAGATTTGCTGCGCTCGCCGATCCTGCTGCACGACGATCACGGGACCCTGCTGGGCCCTATCATTCACAATGGCCGGCCGGAGAAAGGCATGCCCAGCTTCGCCGCGATGAAAGATGACGAAGTGGCAGACATCGTCGCATTTCTTCATCACCAGGCTTCTGCGGCATTACATAGCGGGCATATTCCCGGCGATTATCCCCTCTCGAAATTGCTGACCGGCAATGCCGAGGCGGGCAAAGCTTACTTTTATGGGGCCGGCGGATGCTCGAACTGCCATTCGGTGACGGGCGACCTGGCGGGGATTGCCAAAAAAGTATCACCGATCGATTTGCAGCAGCAGATGGTCTATCCCTCAGACAAGAAAATCGCCAAAACGGCGGTTGTCACACTCGGCGACGGCGAACGATGCGAAGGCAGATTGGTCCATGAAGACGAGTTCAGTGTCGGCATAATCTGTCAAGACGGCTGGTATCATTCCTGGCCTCGAGCGAACCTCAAAATTGAGATTCACGATCCGCTCGACATGCATCGCGAGCTGATGAGCAAGTACACTAACGCCGACATTCATAATCTCTTCGCGTATTTGGAGACTTTGAAGTAGCTATGAAAATCATTTGTAACGCCATTGCCTTGCTCGCGTTAGCCGTTGCCTTAAGCTTTGCGGCTGACGGCGGACTGAAGCCGCCGGACCTTCTGAAGCCGCTTTCCGGTGACTGGCCTACTTTTAACGGCGACTACTCGGGCAAGCGTTTCAGCGCGCTTTCACAGATCAATCAGAGTAACGTCCAGAAACTAACGCTTGCCTGGGTGCTACAGCCTCATTCCGTCGGTATCAAGTCTATGCCGCTCGAAGTGAATGGCATTCTGTACCTTACGACGCCTGATAACGTATGGGCGGCGGACGGCCGCACCGGGCGCATTATCTGGCACTACTACCGCGAATCGACCGGCGATCATATCGGCCAGCGCGGGGTTGGCATGTATGGCGACCGGCTCTATTTCGAAACACCTGATTGCCACCTGATCTCGCTCAACGCGAAGGATGGATCTGTTCGATGGAATATCGAGCTGGCAGATCCGAAGCTCGGCTATTTCGCCACGATGGCGCCACTCGTCATTCGGAATCACGTGATTGTCGGCGTTTCCGGCGATGTCACCGATATACCTGGATTCCTCGAATCTGTTGATCCCGATACCGGCCAAATGCAATGGAGATGGTGGACCGAGCCGAAGGCCGGCGAGCCTGGCTCGGAGACCTGGCCCCAAGGCACCGACGCTATCTCACATGGCGGCGGCATGACTTGGATGACAGGCACCTATGATCCCGATCTGAATCAGCTTTACTGGGGTACTGGCAACCCCAATCCGGTTTTGAACGGCGATGTCCGTCGAGGAGAGAACCTCTACACCTGCTCGATCGTCGCTTTGAATCCGGATACCGGAAAGCTGGTCTGGCATTTCCAACCCTCGCCGCACGATACGCACGACTGGGATGCGGTGCAGACGCCCATCATCTTCGACGATGAGTATCAAGGCGCGCATCGCAAGCTGCTCGCTCAAGCCAGCCGTAACGGCTACTTCTTCGTTCTGGATCGAACGACCGGCGAGCACATTCTGACGAGGCCATTCATTGCTACCGACTGGGCTGAGGGCATTGATAAGCGAGGCCAGCCGATTCCGAATCCGCAGAAGGAGCCCAAGCCGGAGGGCGTGCTGGTTTCTCCCGGATCAGATGGCGCGACCAATTGGCTGGCGCCGAGCTTCGATCCCAATACCGGATTGTTTTATGTGAGCGCGCGTCGCGTCTGGAGCATTTTTTATATGACCGCGGAAGGCAAGCCGGAAGGGTGGGCGGGCCGCGACCGCAATCTTTGGGCGGATTCGACGCTCGAGGCGATTGATTATAAGACGGGGAAAATTGGCTGGAAGCACGAGATCGGGAATGGCGAGGGCAGCGCCGGCATTCTCACTACGGCCGGCAACCTGATGTTCACTGGTGACAATTCGGACAACTTGCTGGCGCTAGATCCGCAGACAGGAAAAACTCTTTGGCATGTAAATCTGGGTGAGCGCATGTCGGGCGCGCCGAGCACTTACGAACTCGACGGGCGGCAGTATCTGCTCACGCCGGCGGGAGGAGTGATTCTCGCCTGGACGCTGCCGCAGGAATAAAGCGCATCGCTCATGAGGAACTCCGTCACGTGGAGGCCTCTCTAGTCCGGTACGTACTCCCACCAGCTCCTTTTTGAGCTAGGATTAGCGCAGGAGGTGCTCAATGACGAGCACCAGAGTTCTTTTACCGCTTCTTCTGATACCGGCAGCGGCTTTCGGGCAACACTCGGGAGGTTTTAGCGGCGGAATCGGGCATTCCGCGGGTCCGGTCGCCGGCCATTCGGCTTCAACCCCTGCCGGAAACTTCGGAGTCATTCCAGGAATAGGCGGCGGGTCCTTTCATCGCGGCCCTACGTTCGGATCCGGTTTCGGCCATCGCGGTTTTCGAGGCGGTATCCGTTACCGCCGGAGTTATGGCTTTTATGCGCCCTACGTCCCGTTATCAGGCTACGACTTCTACGCGCCGTATTCTCCGTTATACGAAGGTGATGAGTATCCGGCTGAGAACCCCGAGCAGTATACGGCGCCTGGCAACGTCGTGTTGGTCCAACCTAGCGCTCCGGCTCCGGCTGAGCACGCGACTTCAGTGATTCACGAATACAACTTCGAGAACAAACCTGGTGCGGCTTCCGAAGAGCCGCTGACTTTCACGATCGTGCTCAAGGACGGCTCCAGGCGTTCAGCAATCGCAAGTTGGGTTCAGAATGGCACGCTGCATTACCTGGATTCACAGTCACGACAGCAGCTCCTCGCGCCGGAAATGATTGACCGGGGTGCTACACAGCGGGCGAACGAGGGAAAGAACTTGAGGATGGACCTACCACCCGGCTAAATTGTTTCTAACTACGTATTTTGAGCAGGCAGCGAAGGCGGTCCCGAAGCAGGCACGTGCTATGCTGACGCCAGCCGCGCGAATGTATGCGTCTGCCTGCTGTGTTGTTGGCGGCCTTGCCGAGCCCGGCGCTTCCGAGCGCAGTCTGCGCGATTCTTCCGTTTTCCCGATTGAGTAACAGTACTCGCAATTATCCACGTTTCAGTCGTCACCTCGCCGCTGGCCTCGAACGTCCTATCCGTATTCAGACGCGTTTGATGGCAGAACCTATGCAGGCGGTGATCGCATCGGGCGCGAGAGGCTGGTGAAATCGGAGTGTTCGAGTTTTTCTTTAAATATCCGGCCAGCGCCTTTGCAAAAGGAACCTTTGTGCTTCTCGGTTCGTGGCCGAAATGGGCGCTTGTTGCCGCGATTCTGGGGGCGGCCAGCTCGTTAGCATGGCTTATTTGGCGCGGGCGCCCGCAGCCGGCTCGCTCGGTTCGGGGCTTGAAAACTGCCGCAATTTGGTTCCTTCAATCGCTTACGTTAGCTGTGCTGCTGCTGCTCCTGTGGGAGCCCGCGATCAGCGTCACTGCTTTGAAGCCGCAGCAGAACATTGTTGCCGTAGTGATCGATGACAGCCGCAGTATGGCCGTCAACGACGCCGGCAAACCGCGCGAGCAGGCCGCTTTGGACATACTGAATAACGGTTTGCTGCAAAGTCTTCAGCGGCGGTTCCAGGTCCGGCTGTATCGCCTCGGCAACGGGGTCGAGCGCATCCAGAACCTTGCGAAAGTCCAGGCAAGCGACCCGGCGACTCAAATCGGCAAAGGTTTGCGCCAGCTTGCAGACGAAGCGGCTACGCTGCCGGTCGGTGCGGTCGTTCTGTTAAGCGACGGTGCAGATAATGCCGGCGGAATTGATCTCGATACCATGTCGGAGCTGCAGCGCCGCCGCCTTCCGGTGAGTACGATCGGGTTCGGAAAGGACCAGTTAACCGACGACATCGAACTCGAGGGGCTGGATCTGCCTTCAAGAACACTTCCGGGTTCGCGGCTCCAGGCTGTCGTGACTATCCGGCAAAACGGATTCACCAATAAGCGCGCCACGCTGGTAATCACCGGCGGCGGGTCAGTGCTGGCCAGCAAGGATATTAAGCTGAGGGCCGGCGCGGAACAGCGCGAATCGGTTGAATTCAACGCGGCCAAGTCGGGCGTCCAGGAGATCGAGGCCCGAGTGGATCTCTTGCCAGGCGAAACGAATACGCGGAACAATCAGCTCGCGCGGGTTTTGTCAATCGACACCACGCAAAAACGCATTCTGTACGTCGAGGGCGAGCCGCGCTGGGAATTCAAGTTCATCCGCCGCGCGGTGGAAGGCGACCCCGCCCTGCAGATAGCCTCCATGATGCGGACCACGCAGAACAAGTTCTATTACCAAGGAATTCAGAATCAGAATGAGCTGGCGGACGGTTTTCCGAGTAAACCGGAGGACCTCTTTGAATACCAGGCGATCATTTTAGGCAGCGTCGAATCGGCCTTCTTCACAACGGCCCAACAGCAATCGATCAAGGATTTCGTGGACAGGCGCGGTGGCGGACTCTTGTTTCTCGGCGGCCGGTACTCCCTCGCGGACGGTGGCTACAACATCCCGCCGTTCAGCGAACTGCTTCCAGTTGTTCTGCCCGCGCGTAACGATACCTTCAAGCGCGAATTCGTGGCCGCCGAACTGACGGACGCGGGCCGGGACAGCCTCATCTGCCGAATTGAGAATACGCCCGAAAAGAGCATTGACCATTGGGAGGTTCTGCCGTATTTGCCCAATTACCAGAATCCCGGCGCGCCTAAACCCGGCGCTACCGTGCTGGCGCGAGTGAACGCGGGAGGGAATCGCATTCCGCTTCTGATTACGCAGAATTACGGCCGGGGCCGCACGGCTGTTTTTGCAACCGGAGGGAGTTGGCGCTGGCGCATGCAGCAGCCGGTCGGCGATACCAGTCAGGAGACGTTCTGGCGGCAGTTGCTGCGCTGGACTGCCGGCAGCACGCCGTCGCGGGTCGTCGTGTCGACCCCGAATCCCCGTGTGCAGGACGACGGCCGCATAGATCTGCGAGCGGAGGTTCGTGATAAGTCATATCTCCCGATAAGCGACGCCGCGGTAGAAGCGCGCGTGATCAGCCCGGATGGCTCAGCCGCGGTCGTCCTGTTACGGCCCGACCCGCTGGCGCAGGGCATCTATTCTGCCCAATGGACCGCCCCCGATCAGGGTTCCTATGTAGCTGAGGTGACCGCGACGCGAGCGTCCGCCAAGCTTGGCAGTGATGTCCTGACGTTCCGACGCGAAGACGGGCAAGCAGAGAATTTTCACCGCGAACAAAACCGCGAGTTGTTACAGAAACTGGCGCAGCAGACCGGAGGCCAGTACTATACACCGCGTGAGGCTCATCGTCTGCCGCAAGAAATTGCATATTCGGAAGCAGGCATTACATCGCGCGAAATTCGTGATCTGTGGGACATGCCCGCTATCTTCCTGTTGCTGATTGCGCTGCGTTCGACCGAATGGCTGCTACGCCGCCGCTGGGGAGTCGTATGAAAGCTGTTTTGCTTGTTCTGCTCTCCGCCCTGTCGATGCCCGGAGCCAGTTACTTCGTGACGATTGCCGGTATGGGTGGCTCGCCAGAGTACGACGCCCAATTCGCCAAATGGGCCGCTGATCTCGATCATGACTTGAAAGCCAATGGTCCGGATGCTCGTGTAATCACGCTGACCGCCTCTTCCGCCACGCGCCCGCAAATTGAGCGGACCTTCTCGAGTATCGCGGGCGATGCGAAACCGGACGATTCTCTTGCCGTTTTCCTGATCGGTCACGGCACTTTCGACGGCACGGATTACAAGTTCAACCTTCCCGGACCGGATATTACAGCCGCCCAGTTGGCATCCCTGATGAACAAGATTCCCGCGAGGCGCCAGCTGGTAGTAAACATGACGAGTTGCAGCGGTGCCTCTGTCGCATTGCTCGCGAAGAAGAATCGGATCGTGATCGCCGCAACCAAGTCGGGCACTGAAAAGAATGCGACCGTGTTCGCGCGCTACTGGATAGACGCCCTCCGCGATCCTGCGGCCGACACCGACAAGAACGGGACAGTATCTGCGCTCGAGGCCTTTAACTACGCGCAACGGAAAATCACCGCGTATTTCGAATCCGAGAAACTTCTCGCCACGGAGCACTCAATGCTCACCGATACCGGCAAAGCGAATGCGGTTCGCGATCCGAAACCCGCGAACGGGGAGGGACTGCTTGCGGCCACATTCCCGGTCGTCCGCCCCGAAACAGCCATGGCCAAGGCGGCAGATCCGGGGAAGCAGAAACTGCTCGCAAAAAAAGAGGATCTTGAAGCCAGAATTGACCGGCTCAAATATGAGAAGGCGGCGCTGTCTCCTGAGGAATACAAACAGCAGTTGACGTCTCTCCTGTTCGAGCTCGCGCGCACGCAGGCGGAGATTGACCGTTGAGAACCGCGCTATTCACGTTTCTTTTCGGCCTGATAGCGCCGGTCCTGTTCGCGCAGGCTGAATCGTGCCCCGCTTTGGAACACCACGGAAAGCAAGCGGAAGCGCAGGCTTGTTACAGGAAGCTTTCGCTAAGCACGGACCCGTTTACGAGCGCAGAGGGATTCCTGGGCCGCGGTCTTTATGACGAGGCGAACGAACAGTTCCGGACCGCCGTTCGCCTAGAGCCAAAATCCGCGGCCGTCCGCACGGAATGGGGGCGCCTCTATCTCGAACACTATCAGCCGGGCGATGCGGCCAAGCTGTTTGAAGAAGCGCTCGAGATCGATCCGAATTACGCGCCGGCATACCTGGAGCTTGGTCACATTGCGGCGGACCGGTTCGACAAAAGCGCAACTGACCTGGCGAAACAAGCCCTCCAGCACGATCCCAAGCTGTTTGAGGCTCACGAGCTCCTTGCATTCGTGGCGCTCGAAGACGATGACCCGAAGCTGGCTGCCGATGAGGCGAATAAAGCGCTCTCACTCTCCAGCGAGGCATTGGACGGCATGGCCGTGCTCGCCTCCATGGATTGGTTGAACGACAAATCCGATTCCGAGTGGATGACTCGAATCCTCAAAATCAATCCCCATTATGGCGAGGCATACGCCGCCGGCGCTCATTTTTTTGAGATCAACCACAGGTATGAAGAAGCCGTACAGTTCTACCGAAAGGCGCTCGAACTGAATCCGGACCTTTGGCCGGCTCGCAACGAACTCGGAATCAATCTGATGCGCTTGGCGGATCTTACCGGAGCAAGAGAAGAGCTGGTCCGTTGCTATAACGCCCATCGCTCGTCTCCGCAAACCAGGAATGCTCTTCTCTTTCTCGACACCGCCAAAGATTATGAGACGTTCCGAACCGAGCACGCCGCCATCGTCCTTCATAAGAAGGAAGCGGGGCTGTTGCGTCCTTACCTTGAGCCTGAAGTGGAGCGCGCAATCGTTACGTATGAGCGCAAGTACAAAATGAAGCTGCCTGGGCCGGTGCGGCTGGAGGTCTATCCGAATCATGATGATTTCGTTGTTCGTACGCTCGGCCTGCCCGGGCAAGGCGGTCTTCTGGGTGTCACGTTTGGCCTGGTAGTTGCGATGGATAGCCCATCGGCGCGGCCCGAAGGCGAAATGAATTGGGCGAGCACCATGTGGCATGAGATGAGCCATGTGTATGTCCTCTCGGCAACGCATCACCTCGTACCCCGTTGGTTTACCGAAGGACTGGCGGTGCACGAGGAAGGCGCGGTCTCACCCGACTGGGGCGATCGCCTGACCCCGGAAATCGTATCCGCCCTACAGAAGAAACAGCTTCTTCCGGTGGTGGAACTGGATCGCGGGTTCGTGCGTCCACAATACGCCACTCAGGTGCTGGTCTCGTATTTCGAGGCCGGCAAGATTTGCGACTATATCGCGGAGAGGTGGGGCAACGACACGATCGTCGGCATGATTCATTCCTATGCCGAGAGGAAAACGACCGCCGAGGCGATCGAGGCGAATCTACATGAAACACCATCCGCTTTCGACAAAGATTTCGCCGCCTGGCTCGATCAAAAGACCGGCAACACAGTCCGGCACTTTGATGACTGGAAGAAGGGCATGAAAGGCGCTTACGCGGATCTTCAGAAGGGTGACAAAGAAGGCGCGCTCCGCGAAGGTCTATCCGTTCGCGATTACTATCCACTTTACGTTGGCAGCGCGAGCGATTACGAGCTGATCGTCGAAGCCTATCTGGGCAAAAACGACAAACTATCCGCGATTCGTGAGCTGGAACGCTATCGCGCAGCCGGCGGAACGAATGCCGATACTCTGAAAAAACTGGCACGGCTGGAATCGGAAAACGATATGCCCAAAGAGGCAATCATCACGCTCACCAAGCTGAATTACCTTTATCCGGAAGACCCCGAAATCCATCAGCTCTTTGGACCACTCCTCCTGGCTCAGCACGACAGCGATGGGGCGATTCGGGAGGATCGGGCCCTTGTCGCACTGAACCCGCCTGATCCGGCAACCAGTCATTACCAACTGGCGATGGCATTGCGCGCAGCCCATCGCTTGCATGAGGCCAAGGATGAAGTGCTCCTGGCGCTCGAAGCCGCTCCCGGCTTCAAACCGGCGCAACAGTTACTGCTCCAATTAAGCCAATAATCATGTCAACTTTCGCTAGCGCTTCCGTAACTGAACCTATCGACGTCCGGGCGCGATTGGGGCGTTTCCAGGACGCACATACGGCCATTCGCCAGGAAATTGGGAAAGTGATCGTCGGACAGGAGGAAGTCATCGAGCATGTCCTTATTTCGCTCTTTGTCGGCGGACACTGCCTGCTCACGGGCCTGCCCGGCACCGCTAAGACGCTCCTCGTACGCACCCTGGCGCGAACCCTTGGGCTGAAGTTCAGCCGGATCCAGTTCACCCCGGACCTAATGCCATCCGATATCACGGGTACCGATATCATCGAAGAGGATCCAGCCACCGGGCGCCGGACCTGGCGCTTCGTACCCGGCCCGATCTTTTCGAACGTTCTTCTGGCAGACGAAATAAATCGTACGCCTCCCAAGACTCAATCCGCCTTGCTCGAAGCCATGCAGGAACTCTCGTGCACGGTTCGCGGAAATTACTACCGCATTGAAGCGCCGTTCTTTGTCTTAGCCACGCAGAATCCGATCGAGCTGGAAGGGACCTATCCGCTTCCTGAAGCGCAGCTCGACCGCTTCCTGTTCAATACGGTGTTGGATTATTTGGCGGCGGATGACGAGCTCAAGGTGGTCGATTTGACAACCGGCACCACGGTAGCCGAGGCCAACGTGATCACAAATGGCGAAGAGATGCTCGATTTTCAGCAACTCGTGCGCATGACTCCGGTTGCGGAGCCGGTCGCGCGCTATGCCGTGGATCTTGTCCGCGCGAGCCGTCCGTCAAAAGACACCGGCGCACCTGAGTTCATCAATAAGTATGTGAATTTCGGCGCCAGCGTCCGCGCCGCTCAGTTTCTCGTGCTGGCCGGGAAAGTGCGTGCTTTGATGAAAGGCCGCCACCACGTCTCTTATGACGACATACGAGCGTTAGCCCTGCCGATTCTGCGCCATCGCGTTCTGCTCAATTTTCACGCGGAATCGGACCGTGTCACTACCGACGATCTCATCCGCCGCCTGCTGGAGCACCTGCCGCCGCCGCGCGGCTGAACGGAAAACAGCAGCCAGTGCCGACCGCCCTTGCCAACAGGTTTCTCGATCCGGCAGTTCTGGCCGGAATCTCGCGTCTTGACCTCGTGGCCAGAACGGTCGTCGAAGGTTTTCTCGCCGGCCTCCATCGGTCGCCGGACTTTGGCTTCAGCCAGGAGTTCGCCGAGTATCGCGCTTACACGCCGGGCGACGATCCGCGGCAAATCGATTGGAACGTGTTTGCCCGCACCGAACGGCCCTATCTGAAACGCTACCGGGGAGAAACGAATACAGCGCTCATGGTGCTTCTCGATGCCAGCGCCAGCATGAGTTTTTCTTCGGGCGCGGTCACCAAATTCGATTATTCCCGCTATCTCGCTTCCGCTCTTGTCTATCTTGCCCATCTGCAGCGCGATAGCACGGGGCTGATCGTTTTTCACGACGAAGTCGCGAATGTCCTGCAGCCCTCGGCCCGTCACGGGCAGCTCATGCGGTTGCTCCATGGCATCGAGCGCGCTGAAATCGGCAAGCGGACCGATTACAAACGCCCGTTTTTCGATTTGCAGACTATTCTCAAGCGCCGCGGCATAACGGTTCTCATTTCAGACTTTTTCGAGGACCCTACGGTGATCATTCGCACCGTAGAACCGCTTCGCTTCCGCGGCAATGAAGTGATTCTGTTTCACGTGCTCGATCCCGCGGAGCTAGCACCAAATTTGAACGGCCCCGCGTTGCTCCTCGACATGGAGACGGGGGATGCGATTGAGACGTCGGCAGAATACAGCCGTGCCGAATATCCGGAAAAGATCGCGACACACATTGAGACACTGCGGTCGAAAGCAAGGTCAGCGGGGCTGGATTACGTCCTGTTGCGAACCGATCAGCCGCTGGACGCCGGGCTCCGGGAGTATTTCACCCTACGCCGGGAGAGGTTGTAAATGGGTTTTTTGTCTCCCTGGTTTCTCGCCGCGATCGCCGCTGTCGGCCTCCCACTCTGGCTGCATCTGTTGCGGCAGTACAAACAAACTCCGAGACCCTTCAGCTCGGTGATGTTTTTCGAACGGCGCCTGCAGAGTTCTGTCCGGCACAAGAGATTGCGTTACCTGGTTCTGCTCGCGCTCCGCTGTTCACTGCTCGTATTTCTGGCTCTCGCGTTCGCGAACCCGTTTGTGAACCGAGTGTCCGCCACGGCCGGGCGCCGCAAGCTCACCATCATCGCCGTCGACCATTCGTTCAGCATGCGCCATGGCCGGGATTTGGAAAAAGCCAAGGACGCTGCCCGAGGCGTGATTGCAAACTTGCCCGGGCGCGATCTCGCGCAAGTGCTTGCGATCGATTCTCACGTCGAAGCGATGAGCCAGCCCGAGTTCGACAAGAATGCTCTTCGCTCTGCAGTTGACGCCATTCATGCAACCGATCAGGCCAGTTCGTTCGGCGAGTTCACTCGCACCCTGCGCGTAATGGACCAAACCACAGGCATGCGGCTGAACGTACATTTCATCAGCGATATGCAGGAATCCTCCATGCCGGGATTCCGCGACCTGCAGCTTGGTCCCCATACTACGCTCGAGCTGCATCGTATCGGTGAACGCACTCGCCCGAATTGGGCGGTCGAGAGCGTGAATGCTCCGCCGCATGTGTACGACGCCAACAGCACTCGTTTGACCGCAACCGTCGCCGGATGGCACACCGCCGCGGTTCTGCGGAAAGTCGCCGTGTACCTAGACAATAAACAAATCGCTTCAAAGGAAGTTGAGGTTCCGGCCAACGGCCGTGCTCAAACGGAATTCGTCGCCTTCAACGTGCCCTATGGGCTTCACCGCGGGGAGGTCCGCATTCAGCCGCACGACGGGCTTCCCGAGGATGATTCGTTCCCCTTCGCGGTCGAGCGCTCGGATCCGCAGAAGGTGCTATTCCTGTATGCCGGAGGCCGCGCTCAACAGGCCTTTTACTACAAGGCAGCGATGGAATCGGCCTCGAATACAGGGCTGATCGTCGATCCGGAACCGATAGAGCGCGCCTCGAGGCTCGACCTTTCGAAGTTCGCCTATGTGGTCCTGAACGATCCTGGCGCAGTGGATTCCGGCATCGCTCAAAAGTTGTGCGGTTATCTGGGCAGAGGCGGCGCGGCGTTCATCGCAATCGGACGCAACACTGACCGCGCCGGCAAGGTGCCTTTATACGGATCTCGCATCGTGGGCGAACACGACGCCGAGCGTGCGGTCGCTTTCGCTCAGGATGAGCCGGTCCTGCGCGGGTTGACGCAAATGGAAAACGTCCAGTTCTTCGAAAACGGCACCGTCGCTGTGAAGCCGGATTCCCGTGTTGTCGCCCGGCTGGCAGATGGATCGCCTTTGCTGATAGAAGCGCGCATGGGCGAAGGAAGATTGCTTGTGTTCGATTCGTCTCTGGATGGAAGCAGCAGTGATTTTCCCCTGCATGCTTCTTTTGTGCCGTTTGTGGTGCAGACCGGACATTTCCTCGCGGGTTTTGAAGAAAGTACGCCCAGCCTGGCGGCCGGCGCGGCCATCGCGCTTCGTAAAACGCGAGATCAGAGCACAGCCGCCGACGTAATCGGACCAGACGGGAAGCACAAACTATCTCTCAATGACGCCTCGCGCGCCATGAGCTATACCCTGCTCGACGACGGCTTCTATGAGATACAGCGTGCCGACCACCGCCGTCTTCTCGCGGCGGTTCATGCGGACCGCCGGGAATCGGACCTGGCCGCCGCGCCGGACGAAACGCTCGATTTGTGGCGCAATACTGGAGATAGCCGGCCGGCCGTGCAGACCGGCGGCATAGAGAAGCAAATGCGGCCCTGGAGTCTTTGGCGTTACGTTATGCTCCTGGCGCTGTTGGCTGCCGTTGTGGAGTCTATTTTTGCGAGGCGATACCTGAAGGAGGAGAAGCCAGCCGTATGACAGCTCTGGATCAGGTCCATGCTTATCTTCGCGGGCTCGAGCTTCGGCTTCGCCTGTTCGCCGCTTCCCGCGGCGCCGCCATCATCGCGGCGATCACTCTAGCGTTAACGGTTGTTCTCGTTTGGATCGGCAATCGTTATGAGTTTGCGGCTCATGTGGTTTTCCCACTGCGCATCTTGCTCTTTTTTGCCGTCGCCGTCGCGGTCTCGTTCGCCCTCGCGGTTCCCTTGCTGAAACTGAACCGCAGGCGTGTGACTCGTCTTGCTGAGCAGCGCGTTCCGGAGTTTCAGGAAGGCCTGCTGACGGCGTCCGAACGCGCCGATCGCGCCAACCCCTTTACGGAACTCGTGGCGGAGGATGCGCTCACCGTTGCGCGGCAGCATCCGGCGGAAGAACTCGCCTCGCGGCGCTCCGTGTTCGCGTGGATCGGTTCCGCTGTGGTCGCGGCCGCCATTCTGATTTGGCTGATTGCTGCCGGGCCCGGCTATTGGGGGTACGGCGCCGGTTTACTGTGGACCGGTAACGGCAGCCCGGACAAGCGTCCCTTGTACGACGTCAAGGTGCAGCCCGGGAATGCCACTGTCCGCCGCAAATCGGATCAGATGATCAACGCTCATCTGCTTGGATTCTCGGCCCGCGATGTGACTCTCCACGCCAGATATGAGGGCAGCACTAAATGGGAGACTACGCCGATGCAACCCGCCGCGCAAGGCTATCGTTTCCTGTTTGCCGGACTCTCAGATCCTGTCGAGTACTACGTGCAAGCGGATGCCGCCGTCTCCCGCCATTTCAAGATTTCAGTGAAAGATTTGCCCGTCGTGCAGCGGGTCAAGACTACGATTCACTTCCCCTCCCAGCTTCACCTCCGAGAGGTCGCGCAGGATCCTGGAGGAGACATTCGCGCCGTAATTGGCAGTAAGGCGGACGTTGCGGTACTCACAGATCGTCCGCTGGCCCGCGGTGTTCTCGTTCTGGAAGATGGGTCGAAAGTAGGGCTCCAGCACGCGGAAGGAAACTGGCTTACCGCAACCCTTCCCATCGCTAAACAGAGCTCGTATCATGTCGCCGCTATCGATGGTACAGATACCATTCGCATTAGCGACGATTGGTTTATCGAAGCGAAGAAGGACGAGCCGCCCTCGGTTCGCATCGCGCGGCCTGGACGCGACCCGCACGTCAGCCCCATCGAAGAAGTACCCGTTTCGGTGGAAGCAGCTGACGATTTCGGCATCGAAGCGCTCGATCTGCATTACTCAATCAATGGAGGAGCCGAACAAACCGTTCCGCTGCTCAGGAACAAGGGTGCGAAGGACGCTCGAGGCGCAGCCACTCTTTATCTCGAGAACTACAAGCTCCAGCCAGGCGATCTCATCAGCCTCTATGCCACTGCGCGCGACGCCACAACCACCTCTCGCAGCGACATCCTGTTCGCGCAAACCGAACCGTTCGATCTTAAGTTCAGCCAGTCCCAGCAGGCAGGCGGCGGAATGGGCATGGGAATGGATGATCAGGACAACATCTCCGAGCGCCAGAAGCAGGTGATCGCCGCTACCTTCAATGAGCTTAGGGACCCCGCGAAGGCTCGTGCGGCACTGCAAGAGGACGCGCGCTTTCTGTCCGATCTGGAGAATAAGATCGGTGAGCAGGCGAAGACTCTCGCCGAGCGGATGGGCAATCGCGAGCTGACCGGCACCAGTTCGGAATTTGAAAATTTTTCGAAGATCATGACGCAAGCCTCCGAAGAGACCGGGGAGGCGGTGTCCGAACTGAAATCGGCGAAGTGGCGGGACGCGCTTGCTCCTGAGCAAAAGGTTCTGCAATCGCTGCTGCGCGCCGAAGCGATGTTCCGCGATATCCAGGTCGCATTCGGCTCCAACGCAGGTGGAATGGGCGGCAGTGGAGCGCAGCGTGATCTCGCGCGCATGTTCGACCTGGAGCTGGATACCTCGAAGAATCAGTATGAGACGCAGCAATCCCCCTCTCAGGCCGCCGGCGAACAGCAGAAGGCGGTAGACGACGCCTTCGAGCGCTTGCAAACGCTGGCGCGCCGTCAACAGGAGCTCGCCGCCCAAAACAACCAGGAAAAGCCGTTCGAGCAGCGGTGGCAGGAAGAACAGTTGCGTCGCGAAGCCGAGCAGCTTCGCCAGCAAATGGAACAGCTCGCGCAAAACTCGCAAGGCCAGGAGCAATCGTCGCGCTCGCAGTCCGGTCAACAGAGCACCTCTTCGTCCGGGCGTAGCCAGTCTCGCGGCGGCAACGCCGGGAATTCGATGCAGCAGAACCAGGAAGTCGCCCGCGCCATGAAGCAGGCCACCGACGCTCTACGCCGGGCCGAAGATGAAATGCGCAAGGCCGTTAGCGAGCACGATGCAGCCGCTCAGCAGCGAGCCGCCGCGCAGCTTGCTGATGCCGAGGATTCGCTGAACCGCGCTCTCCATCAGCGTGCGGGCAGCTCTGTCGGAGATATGGCTCAACGCGCGCAGCAGTTGGCGGAAGCGCAACGGAATCTCGCAACCCGCATGAAACAACTCTACGGCCAGTCCGGCTCCACCGGGGATGCTTCCTCCGAAAGCGAGATGCCGGCGATGAATGATCCGGAAAATCCCGGGTACGGCTCCATGTATCGCCGTCGCTATTGGCAGCAGCTCGCCGAGCCAAAGCACCCGGCTAGCGAACAGGAAAAGAGCCTGGCCGGCGAAAACGAAAAGCTGTCCGATCAGGTTGAGCGGCTCCAGCGCGATATGCAGCAGGAAGAACAAAGCCTGGCCGCTACCCAGGCGGACGCGGCTTCGAAATTGCGGAACGCGCTTTCCGAAGCGGAGCAGGAAGAGCTCGCCCTCCGCCTGCGCAAGAACTCGGAATGGATGCGTGACGGCTTCGGCGATCGCAACTTGGAGATGGAGGACGGTATTACCGCCGGTATGGAGCAACTCAGCCGTCAACTGCGAGATGCCGAGCAAGCCGCGAACTCGTCGGGTCAAAACCAGAACGGCGCAGATCGCCAAGCTGAGCAGGCTCTTTCACAGATCCGCGCTATGCGCGACATGCTGCAGCAAGCCGAGGAAAATCAGCAGACAGGCCAGAAGGGCGCCCGCAATGGAAAAGGCGCGGAGCAAGCGCAAAGTGGGCAGTACAGCCCCTATGGCGGTATTGGTCAACCCGGAATCGATCAGCGCGGCATGGATCGTCGTGGCCTGCAGGATGCAATCGCGCAACTGTATGCCTACCGGCGCCGCATCGATCCAAAGGATCGGACACTAGGGAACTATATTGACGGCACGCTCGGTTATTTGCGCGATTTGAATGCGAATCCGGGCGTACTCGATGCCACGGTGAGTCATGATGCGGTCGCCAGTCTCGAGCGCCTGGAGGTGGAGCTGAGCCGGCGGGCCGGCCAGCCATCTTCCCTCGCCGCCAGAACCACCACGCCTGAAACCGCTCCGGAGAAATACCGCCAGGCCGTCGCCGAATACTTCAAGAAGCTCAGCCAGCCGAAGTAGCCTTGGGCGCAGTTACCGCTTGAGGCCGGCTTGCTTCATACACTGCCGGAGAGCTTCGTACTGGTCCGTCGCAATAAAGTTGGCTCCCGCATCGAGTGCCGCTTTCCAGCGAATCCGCGCGGCTTTGAGCGATCCGAAATTGTAATCGCTTCCCCAGCCTCTATCGTCTGCCGTCGGAAATCCGTCGAGCGTGTAAAAGCGTATCCAGAACCCAAGACGGTGCGCGTGGTCTACCAGCGCCTTCAGCCGCTCGTTTTTTGCCTTTGTCCACGCCCCGGCATTGGTCTCTCCGCCTTCCTCCACGACATACCACGAATTGTTCCACCAGCGGCGATAGTTCGTCGGCCGCTCGCTTAGAAGTTTTTCGGGAGGCAGCGTGGCCAAGAGATGATGTCTCTGCCCGTCATTCTCCGCGTTCAAGGGGTTAGTGTGAGCGGAACCGAATAGCCGCAACCGCGCGCCGACCGGCGGCTCCTTAAAGAACACTTCCTCCTGTGCATCCGAGTCTTCCGTTATGACCAGGAGCGGCTCTCGCTCAATGGGACTCAACTCATACGGTTCGCCACTCTTCTGCGCTGTGCCGATCCACGGTTCATACTTGCCCAACAAATTCCAGACCGCGTGCAGAAGCGGCGGCTGGTCGTCTTTGAAATCGAAGTGCAGAACGATCAACGGCCATGTGTCCGGATGATTCTCTCGTAACGCTTGCTCGACAATCGGTTTTACGCGCTCGAAGAAATAGCGCTCCAGCGTTGGTTCATTCCCGGTCGGGTGAGGCGTATGACTGACCACGACCCGGCCTCGCCCGTTAGCCGGGTCGACGTACCATGCCAAATCCTGCTCGATGGATATCGGGAATCCAGTCGCAAGCGCGCGATCAATGCGGTCGATCCACTTACCTTCATATGGATAACAGTTGTGAGCATCGAGAATGGGCTTGTTCTGGTTCAAGAATGCGAGTTCCTGCGCGAATGCGCCGCTCGCGCAAACGAGTACTGCGGCACACACCCAAATCGTCTTTCTGACCATGAGACAGTTATTCTAGCCTTCAGGTCTACGCCGCATGGCCGTTTCCATTAAGGACATCGCCCGGCTCGCCGGCGTTTCCCATTCCACCGTGTCGCGAGCCCTTCGCGGAAGTCCGCTCATCCCCGCCAAAACAGCCTTACGCATTCAGCAAATCGCGAGCGAAAGCGGCTATACGGCAAGCGCCATCGCGAGAAGCCTTGTAACCAGAAAAACGCACGTGATTGGAGTTGTCGTTACTACGATCGCGGATCCATTTAATGGCGAAGTAGTTGCAGGAATCGAAGAGACTGCGAACCAGCGCGGTTATTCCGTCATTCTTGCGAACTCGCAAGCCGAATCCGAGCGCGAACTCGCCCTCGCGCGCTCGTTTCAGGAACGGCGCGTGGATGGCATCATAGTCGCTTCCTCCCGGGTGGGCGCCCGGTATAAGCCATTGCTTGCCGAAATCGAGATACCCATTGTTCTTCTGAATAATCAGCACCCGAGTCAATTCATTCACTCGGTCTCCATCGACAACTATGCCGGCGCTCTCGAAGCGACTCGGCATCTCCTCGCGCTCGGACACCGGCGAATCGCGTATCTCGGGGACAACTTCGGCCTGGATTCGGATGTCGAGCGCTTGCGCGGATTCAGGAAAGCAATGTCCAGCGCAGGCTTGAGCGTCTCACCGGAGTGGATCGTCCGGGGCGATGGTAACCCCGAGCGCGCCGCGGAAAAATCCCGTGCGCTCTTCGCTCTCGGGAGCCGCCCCACAGCGATCTTCTGCTATAACGACATGTCCGCGCTCGGAGTGATGAAGGAAGCCGCGCGACATCATCTCCGAGTACCGGAAGACTTGTCTGTCGCAGGTTTTGATGATCTCTTCTTTGCTGAATTGCTCTCGCCGGCCCTCACCACCGTCCGTCAGCCGAAGCGGGAATTAGGATGCCGCGCGATGCAGCTTCTACTTGACATTTTAGCTGGAAATCCAACAAAAAGAACTATTAGCGTGAAGGGCGAGCTGATCGTGCGTGATTCGACCGCGCCGCCTACCAAGCGATCTCGTCCGGGAAAAACTCGCTCACCAAGTCCTCGTAATACGGCCGGATCTCTTTGATGTTTGGCCGCGCGAGACCCTTCGAATACAGATCGTACGGGTTGAACTTCCGCACCCATTCGAACATTTGCCGGTCGCGATCGTTCATCAGATGGTGGTACGCTCCATGCTTGTGCGCCGGATAAAAGGAATGGTATCGGAGCATGTACTGCGCGGGCTCCGGCAAGTAATTTCGCGTCACTGTATAAATGTATTCGTCGTGGCCCCAGGAGAGGTGCACGTTATCCAGCCCGCAGTTCGGCTCGTAGATACCGTACTTGGTCTGATATTCAGCAACTCTGCTGTCGGGATTGGCGGCAAAGAATTCGGGGAACACAATCTGATCTGAGTAGGCGCAGCCAACCGGGAACGTATCGCCGACCACTGCCCATTGCGGCTCTCCGTATAGGCACAGAACCTTACCCAAATCATGCACGAAACCGGTCAGCACCATCCAGCGAGGATGCCCATCCTTGCGGATGGCTTCTGAGGTCTGAAGCAGATGCTCAATCTGGGTAACATCAGTATCGGGATCGCTGTCGTCCACCAGCGTATTCAGGTACTCCGCCATTTTCCAGATGCTGCGGGGCTGGCGTGTCAAACCGCCATACTGCGCCTTCTTCTCCTTCACAAAATCGAGGGTTTGGTACGCATGGTTCTGCCGGTAGAACTCGGTCACCGTCGGATTCGCGTCCGCTTTGTAATTTCGGAACTCCTCTTCCGATTTCCCCTGTTTGTAGCGAGTGGCGACAAAATCGTCCCACTCATCCAGTTCTTTCAGTGGTTCGTGACTCACAGTTGCGCTCATGACAGACAAGTCCTTCTTCAGCCATTATGCACACGTGTGCACGCCCACTGCAACCGGCATGGCGGCCGCACTCCGCGCGCTCTTCAGGTATTCTGAGCGAAGCTCATAAATGATTCAGCTATCTGGTATTTGGCTGGAAACCTGGACCAATTTCGAACACGTTGCCATTGCGTATCTGCTTACCGCCAGCATCGGATGGGAGCGCGAACAACAGGCTCATAGCGCTGGCGTGCGTACCTTTCCGATCGTGGGCATGGCAAGTTGCGGATATCTGCTGCTGTTGGGCAATCAGCCGGACATCGCCGCTCAGTCCCGTCTCTTGCAGGGCCTAATCACCGGAATCGGCTTTATCGGGGGCGGCGCAATTCTGAAGGAAGGCGCCACCGTTAAGGGCACTGCGACAGCCGCCAGCGTCTGGAACGCGGGTGTAATCGGCGCTGCAGTCGCCATGAATCACTTTGGGATTGCCATCACGCTTTCTCTTCTCAACCTGTTTACGTTGCGTGCTTTGTTGCCGCTGAAGAGATGGCTTGACCATAAGGACCGCTCAGTTTCTGAGTAGCCGTTCAAGACATACTCAGCAGGCTGTGTGATAAATTCGGCGCAGTGGAGGTAAAGCAATGGCCCACTACTCCCGACGTGAGTTCCTGAAGACCGGATTCGCGGCAGGCGCTCTCGCCGGTGCCGGAACCCTAACCCTGCCAGCGATGGCAACTGGACGCGACACAGCCACGGATTGGGTGACGCTTGGAAAATCCGATGTCAAAGTGACGCGCCTTGCCTTTGGCACAGGAACTCTCAGCGGGCAAGTCCAGCGGGAACTGGGACAAGACCAGTTCACAAAGCTCGTGCGTTACGCGTATGATCGCGGGATTCGTTTTTTTGAGACCGCCGAGTCCTATCACGAAATGCACCAGATGCTCGGTGTGGCGCTGAAGGGCATTCCACGCGACAGTTACCGGCTTATGTCGAAGGTAACCACCCGCGAAGGCACCGACCCGCAAGAGAAGATCGACGAGTTGCGCAAGCTTGCGAACACCGAATATTTCGACATAATGCTCCTGCACTGGCAGCACGTAGCGTCCTGGCCAACAGACAGCGCGCGCTGGCAGGACGGGATTCTCGAAGCGCAGTCTAGAAAGGCTGTGGTCGCGCATGGCGCGTCGGTTCACGGGCTTCCGGCGCTACGCCAGGTCCCGGAAAACAAGTGGCTCGAAATTGCAATGATCCGGATGAACCATAAAGGCACTGCCATGGATGCCGAGGACTACGCCACGCACGGGCCAGGCGATGTGAGCGAGGTGGTCACGCACGTGAAACAGGCCCGAACCGAAGGACTCGGTGTCATCAGCATGAAACTGGTCGGCGAGGGTAGGTTCACGAGCCGTGACGATCGCAAAGCGGCTATGAGGTTCGCGTTCCGGAACGCCGGTGTCCAGAGCGTTACGGTTGGTTACAAGAACACAGCAGAAATCGACGAGGCCATCGAGAACCTGAACCTGGCCCTCGCCTGATCAGCGCGCCTTGCCGCTCATCATGCGATCGTAAGCTTCTGCGCTGCGAAGGCACCGCTCGCGTCGATCCGCATAAGACCCGTACCGTTCTTGATGAAGGCGGCGGCAGGTCCTATGCGGATTGGAGGTTAGCCGTATTTCAGATCAGTGAGGCCGGACGTGTCCCGTCGGGAACTTTTGACCGTTGTCGACCGGCTCTGACCCTGCTATCGCTGATACACCATCACCCGGCGAAACGAATTGGATCAAGTAGTTGACGAGTCGATTGGCTTTGGGGGAACCGAGACCGGTGGTGGGATCCCAGCCCGGTCCGGCATTGAAACCAGCTATTCCGCCCCACGAGTTGTTGCCGACCGTCACGTCGAAAAACGAGGCCGCGTAATGCGGAAAAGCTCGACCAATGTCGTACAGGCTTTTGTTAATAAAGCCCAGAGCATAGCCGGCTTTTTCATCCGCGATTGCTGTGATCGCCGCCCATTGAGGCGACCCGGCACTGGTCCCGCCGAAGAGATAGAAGTTGGCTGGAAGGCCGGGAATGTCGAGATAAGTCAGCACACCGTGTAAAACTGCGGCGCTATATGACACGTCAGGCACTCCTCGTCGCTTGCTGCCGCTTATGGCCCCTCCATCAAACAAAATACTGAGTCCGCTGGCTGTGGGGCTGTCCGACACGTCAGGAACTCGTTTTACTACTCCTTCCTGATAGGGCGGCTCGCCAAACAAAACACTGAATCCGCCGCCGCTAGCTCCAAAATCAGGCTCATTCCAAACAACCTCGCCTTGGTAGGTTCCTGGAACCGGGTTCGTGGCCGGATCACAACCCAAAACTGCCAGGCAATAGCGAGCCGCATGCAGCTCAGTACCGCCCACCCCGGTCACCAGCGGGTCGACTGCCGGCGAAGAGACCGCTCTAACCAGGGCAGTGCCGTCGCAATTGAATTGCCCCGCACCGAAATCGCCGGAGGAGGCAAACAGCGTCATGTCTTTCATCGTGGCCTCGGCAAAAACCTGATGTTGTTGCGCCAGCACGTCCGAGCCCACACAGCTTTCGTTGTCGCCGAAGCTTTGCGATATGACATCGCCAAGCCGGTGGTCCACCGCATACTTCGTGACGCTCAGAAGATCGGGATCGGAGTTCGACTTCGCCAGAACCAGCACAATGTTCGAAGCCGGCGCAATGGCGTGCGCCCACTCGACGTCAAGCGAGATCTCTTCCGCCCAACCCGTCATGTTGGGATCACCCTGTTTAAACGGAGTGAGGCCGTCGGGTGCAATTTGAGTAAATGTGCCGAGGCCTGGATTAGAGGGGCCACCAAGGCCATTTAGGCTGGGCAGACCATAAAAGGTGTCAAAGACGTTGAGTTCCGCCTTAATGTTCGGCGACTGAAATGCGTCAATGATAACGATCGTCTTCCCGGCACCGTCAAAGCCTGCGTCGATAAGAGTGTCGATTCCATAGGCATGCCGGATCTGATAAGGATCGTAGCAGGTTACGCTAGGGTCCAGACCGACAATCTGGCATGTAAACAAAAGATATTCGGGTGCAACCGTGCCGGCCAAAGTTGCTTGCGGGCCGATCTTCACAAATGGCGATGCGACTGAATGTGCAGAGGCACCGGCCGCGAAGGACAGGCTGGAAGTTAGCGCCGCCGCTGTTGTCAGAAATAAGATTTTGTGGATTTTCAAGAAATGCCTCCAGGTGATCTACTGAAAATTTGGCTAGAGTCTGGGAGTATATCATCCTGAGCTGATCCAACCTCTCGACGTATTACAGTTGGTGTTGAGAGTGTGAGGTCTTTAATCAGAGCACAGCGCAGATGGCGCGAGGCACGTATGTTCGCGCGGGCGATGGCCTCGCCGGCTATGCCCATACTGGCTCAAATCATTCCCATTCGCCGCTGCAATCTTGCCTGTACCTACTGCAACGAGTACGACAAGGATTCGCCACCCGTCCCGTTGGACGAAATGTTGCGGCGAATCGACAAGCTTTGCGAACTGGGCACGGGTATCATCACCTTCAGCGGAGGCGAGCCAACTCTTCACCCTGACCTTGACCTGCTGATCCAGCGCGCGCGGCAGGGTGAAGCCATCGTGACCATCATCACCAACGGTTACCTGCTTACCCCGGATCGCATCAAGCGCCTGAACGCAGCGGGGCTGGATTATCTTCAGATCAGCATTGATAACGTGCAGCCCGATGAGGTCTCGAAGAAGAGCCTGAAAGTGCTCGACCGAAAACTGCAATGGCTGGCTGAACACGCTGATTTTGATATCACGATCAATTCCGTTCTGGGCAGCGATATCCGGCAACCGGAGGACGCTTTCCGGATCGCGGCTAGAGCGCGCGAACTCGGCTTCACGAGCACCGTCGGCGTGCTGCACGACGGCTCCGGCCAGTTGAAGGCGCTTAACTCGGCGCAAAACGGCATCTACGATCGCATTCTTAACCTTGGTACTGGGCTGTTCTCGTTTGCGCACCACGATGGCTTTCAGCGCAATATAGTTCAGGCGCTCCCGAATCAGTGGCATTGCCCTGCGGGAGGCCGCTTTCTTTACATTTGCGAGGATGGCTTAGTTCATTACTGCTCGCAGCAGCGTGGATATCCGGCCATTCCGTTGGCGCAATACACGCGCGAGGACATCCTGCGTGAGGGTGCCAAACCAAAAGGCTGTGCCCCTTTCTGCACGATCTCCTGTGTACATCAGACCGCGATGCTGGATAGCTTTCGTACCCAGCCCCGCGCCACCCTGAACGGCATCATCCAAAGACGCAAGGAGCGTGACCCTGGCTGGCGTCCACCCCTTTCAGTGCGAGCCTTGGAATGGATGTTCCTGCACGACTCACGTACTCGAAGAGTTTTCGTTTCGGCCGCTTCGCAGCTCTTCGGCTTGAAGCAGTGAATGATGCTTCAATCATCGGGCTGATTTCGGACACCCACGGCCTACTTCGTCAAGAGGCGCTATCCGCGCTGCAAGGATCCGATCTGATCATTCATGCGGGCGATGTCGGCAAGCCTGAGATCCTCGAGCGGCTAAGCGCTCTAGCGCCGGTCGTCGCCGTCAGGGGAAATGTTGATCAGAACGCTTGGGCATCGTCATTGCCTACGACGGCAGTTGTCGAGGCTCGTTCCGCCGTGATCTACGTCCTGCACGATATTCACCAGCTTGATCTCGATCCCGCTGTCGCTCAGTTCAACATCGTCGTCAGTGGACACTCGCACAAGCCTGGCCGTACCGAACGTTCTGGCGTTCTATACCTGAATCCTGGAAGCGCCGGCCCTCGTCGTTTTCATTTACCGGTTACGGTTGCGCGTCTCAATCTGCTTCCGTCACCGTGGAGCGTTGATTTCATCGACCTGCTCTCAGTGCAGACACCTTCAAATTAATGGCTCGCGGCAGGCAATAGCATTAGCCGCACTTCAGCAGCAGCCTCGACCGCCTTCTTTGAAAAAGGCATTTGATGATACTGCCCGGCTGCCCAGCTCTCGACCAGATCGCCGTAGTGCGGATCTCCCGGAACGCCTGACTCGCCTGGCACGTTCGTCATAACTGACCGATCCCAGTCGCTCACATCCAGGACCTCGCGGTAGCTGGCTCCGTGCGTCTGCGAGTAATTAGGTCCACCCGTAGCATTAACTGTATAGGCGTCGCCCGGCCGCGAATGGGCAGGCAGATCCAGAGTCGCCACTCCAAGCGGATGCCGGAAATGGGCTCTGTGCAGATTGCCCCATTTCCATTCCGTCTGATCGGGTCCTAAACGCTCTCGAATCTCAGCCAGACCGACCTCGAGTGTCGTTCGTAGCAGTGCATCTCTATCAGGGCTAGCTTTCACCTCATTGAGCAGGACATCCGGAGCGAGCCGAATCGAAGCGATGCCCTTCGGAAGTACCGCTCGATGCAGATGCTCAATCCATACCTCATAAATCAGTGCCGCGCTTGAGTCCATGGTGACGTTGCAATCCCAATGCAGCATGGCTGCCCGCACCTTCGCCGCTTCGCTGCCTTCGGCCGGACGCCACTCTTTCAACATCGCCAAAAAGTGGCGAGCCGGCAGCGAAACCGTATCCTGCTGCATGCGCGCGAAATCGTCGACATCGAATTTTTGTCCGCTGGTCAGCATCTCGACGATACGGTTATACCGTGTCGGTGGCGCCCACGCATAGCAAAGCTCATGCGGATAACCCGCCGGAAGTATGTTGTTATTTGCCGTCGCCACAAAGTGCCGGGCCGGGTTGTAAGCAGTGGGGTTCTCGGTTACCGGCAGAAATCCTGACCATTCATAT
The DNA here is from genome assembly GCA_963787585.1 of uncultured Acidobacteriaceae bacterium. Lineage (GTDB taxonomy): Bacteria > Acidobacteriota > Terriglobia > Bryobacterales > Bryobacteraceae > Bog-105. Next base: position 77,901 of record CAWBDR010000020.1, on the reverse strand, counting down.
CTTCCGGCATCGCCCGGAACCGGAAACAGCCCCGACCATCCCGTTCGAATCGGCGCCTGACCTGCTGCAATCCAACCGATGTTGCCTTCACGATCCGCGTAGACAAGATTCTCTGACGGGATCTTGTAAGTCGCGACCGCCGCGCGAAACTCCGTCCAATTCTTGGCGCGCGCCAGCTTCAATGCAGGAAGATAGCCGGCGCCTCCAGCCGCCGTTCCAACCCATCTCAGAGCGTATGCTCGATCCCGCGTGTCATCTTCGTAGATCACGGGACCATGCACCGTGTATTTGAGTTCGACTTTCTGGCGGCCTTCTCCCTTAACATCCACCGCCTGCTGCTCCAGTTCAAATTTCTTCCATTTGCCCAGAAACAGATACTCGGTGGGGTCTGCGGCATTCACCTTCTCCACGTACAAGTCCTGCTGATCAATCCCGACGATCGTAAAGCCCCAGGCAATGTTCTCGTTATGCCCCAGCGCAACGCCTGGCAGCGCGGGCTCCCCGGCTCCGATGACATCCCAACCTGGCGCAACCAGGTGAACTGTCTTTCTCAACGAGGGCACTTCAATCCCGCGATGCGGATCATTTGCCAGAATCGGTTTGCCCGTGCGCGTCATCGTCCCGTCCACCACCCAGTTGTTGCTCCCCTGCTCACCGGGAAAGTGGATCGCGCCAATTGCAGCGAGGTAGTCCTTCATAATCGCAGGCGTAACGTCGGCGACATCGAGGCCCTTGGGTAGAACGAGCGGAATCTTGGGCTCCGGCGGGAAGAGGCGCGCGTCCATCGCCAGCCCGAGCTTGTTCACATCCAATGTCCGGTTCACCTCGGCCAGCATGTTCCCGGTCATCAGTAATCCCGCTACCCGCGCCGTCACGTCTTCGGGAACCCAAAGGCCCGGATCAAAGCCAGCGATCCGAAACTCCGTCGGACGTTGGCCATGAAGCGATCGAATGTAAGCATTGATGCCGCTCGTGAAAGCGGTAGCGATCGCTTTGGCATCAGGCGAGTAACTCTGCCACTCCTGCTCCCAATCGCCTCGATACCGAACCAACCGCGCTATGCGATCACGGCTGAGATACTTCGGTCCCAGCACCTCAGCCAGCGTGCCGGTACCAACTCGCCTCCATAAATCAAGTTGAAAGAGACGGTCATGAGCGGGGATGTAACCCTGAACAAAGAAAAGGTCATCCGAGTTCTTGGCGTAAATATGCGGAACTCCCCAGCGGTCGCGTATAACTTCCACGGACTCCCTAAGACCAACAACTCGAAGCTGCTCTTCCTTAACGGACGGTTGATAAGGGAGGAGTGCAGCCGTGAAACACAGGCTCAACAAACATGCCGCAATCCGTCCAAGGTTAGGCATGCCCCAAGTTTAATCGAGGGGCAACGGAATCAATTCCGCAACGCTCGAACCGGATCGGTACGGGTTGCGCGCCAGGCAGAGCCTGCAATTCTTGTGCAAGTCGACAAAATCGGGCCAGGAGACGCCGGTCGGCCCAGGGGCCGCGCGATTCGTTCCGGTGAGCGCCATCATTCTTTCCTGGTGGGCTACAGCCGGAAACGGACGGAGTAGGATTCCTTCAATCCAACTGAAGACAGCGGTGGTCGCTCCGATCCCAAGCGTCAAGCAAAGGATTGCAAGAATCGAAAACCCCGGATTCCGCCGCAGCATACGGAGGCCATACCGCGTGTCCTTCGTCAGATCATCCAAAATGCTTACTTTGCGCATGTCCCGGCACTCCTCTTTTCGTTGCTCAAGATCGCTCAAGGCGCGATGAGCGGCGTTTCGCGCCTGCTCGGGCGTCAATCCGCGTGCTACGTTTCAACGGTCTCCGGCTCCAGCTATTGTCCTCCCCTAAGCAGGGTAGGTACCGCTGGTTGTGTATGTCCCGTACGCCAAACACGCGCGACGGTCCATTTGCAGTAGAATCTCTACAGACGCTTCAGTAGAATACCTACAGAATGAGCCGCTACGAGCCGTCCTCGCGCATGGAATTTCTTCAGGGCACCCTTGACGTCCTCATCCTTCGAACTCTGCTCTCAGGCCCAACGCATGGCCACGCCATCGCTAAACACATCCAGCGAACCTCTGAAGACCTGCTGCAAGTAGAAACCGGTTCTTTGTACCCTGCCCTCCACCGGCTGGAGGCGAAGGGCTCGATTGCGGCCTCCTGGCAGCTATCCGATAAGGGCAAGCGCGCCAAGTACTATCGCCTGACATCGCGCGGGCGAAAACAGCTCGCAGTCGAAGAATCGAAGTGGCGGGCGTTCTCCCGTGCCGTGGGATTGATCTTGAATCCGGTTGAGCAAGAGGGACAATGAGTTCGTTTTTTCGCAAGCTGAGTTGGCTGGCGCAACGCCGCCGCAAAGAAGATGAACTTCGTGAAGAACTCGAGTTTCATCTCGACGAGGAAGCCGAAGAGCGGGAAACTGAAGGAGTAGCAAACGACCAGGCGAGATGGGCTGCCCGCCGCGATCTGGGAAACGTCACTCTGCTAAAAGAGAACACTCGCGCCGTTTGGACTTGGACGCTCCTTGAACAGCTTGTGCAGGATCTTCGCTACGCTCTGCGCACCATGGCCAATAACCGTGCATTCACCGCGCTGGCTGTGCTGTCGCTGGCGCTGGGTATCGGAGCGAACACCGCGATCTACAGCTTCCTCGATACGCTGCTGCTACGCTCGCTGCCGGTTTCGAATCCCGGATCGCTCGTCGTCCTGAACTGGCATGCTAAAGCCGGAGCCTGGCGGGGCGATTCGGTGATGCAGGGTATGAGCGGAGAGGTTCATGACGATGCCAGGTTGGGTTCCGTAAGCGGCATTTTCCCTTATCCGACGTTCGAGCTTTTCCAAAACAGCGTTTCCGTTTTCTCCAATGTGTTCGCGTATTGCCAAACGAACGAAGCGCGGACAATGAGTGTCGCGATCAAAGGACGTGCCGACGTTACGCGCGGTGAACTGGTATCAGGAGATTACTTCCGTGGCCTCGGTATTCGTCCGGCCGCCGGCCGGCTGATCATTTCCGATGATGACCGTTTGGGAGCAGCCGCGGTCGCGGTCGTCAGCCATGCATTCGACGAAAAGCACTTCGGGAGAGCCGATAACGCCCCGGGGCAATCCATTCTGATTGACAATATGCCTTTCACCGTGGTTGGGGTTACACCACCCGGATTCTTCGGCGTCGATCCAGCGGCGGTTCCCGATATCTATCTTCCGATGCACGCCAACGTCTTGCTGGGTGCTGCCGATCCATTCGGATTTCGAGCCGGTGATTATCTCGCGAAAAATTATTACTGGGTCGAGGTCATGGCCCGATTGCGCCCCGGAGTCACTCTCGCGCAAGCGCAGGCCGCGCTGGCTCCGCGGTTTCAGCAATGGGTGGCTACCACGGCGACCGACGACCGCCAGCGGGCTGATCTCCCCGCTCTGATACTGAAGCCTGGGGCGGAAGGGTTGGATACTCTGCGGCGGCGGTTCTCGAAACCGCTGTATGTATTGATGACGCTAGTGGGATTGATTCTTGCGATCGCGTGCTCGAATGTCGCCAATCTGCTGCTCGCGCGCGCCGCTTCGCGCCGGCGCGAAATCGCTCTGCGACTTAGCCTGGGCGCGGGGCGCCTTCGAGTTGTCCGGCAACTATTGACTGAAAGCGTTCTGCTCTCCTTGTTGGGAGGAACTCTGGGCATATTCTTCGCAGTTGCCGGGATTCGTTTTCTTACTCTACTGCTGGAGAGCGGCCGGAACCACGTCACCGTCCACGCGGCCTTGAACTGGCACGTCCTGGCCGTAGCCGCGGCGCTTTCCGTTCTCACAGGTGCGCTGTTCGGCCTTGCTCCAGCGATCCAATCCACGCGGGCGGACGTAGCCCCGGCGTTGAAGGGAACACGAGCGAGCCAGCCCCACACCGGCCATTCCTTTTTGCGCGTTAGCGTGAGTCAGGTGCTAATGGCGGGCCAGATCGCCATCTCGCTGGTGCTGCTGGTGGCGGCTGGACTCTTCGTGCGTACGCTGTCGAATCTCGAATCGGTTCAGCTCGGGTTCAATCGCGACCATGTGCTGCTGTTCCGGTTGAATGCGCGACAGGCCGGGCACCGCGATCCCGAAATTACCGCTTTTTACCGCGCCCTGAGAGAGCGGCTCGCCAGGATTCCTGGAGTGCGCAGTGCCAGCCTGGCCGATTCTTCGCTCATTGGAGCCGGAAACGGGCTACCCATCAGCGTGCCCGGCATGCCGCCCAATGATGCCAATCGTTTCTTGACCGTGGGCCCCGGATTCTTGACGACGATGCAGATTCCGCTTCTGGCCGGGCGCGACATCCAGCCGCGCGATGGATCCGGCTCACAATCTGTCGCGGTCATCAACGAGCGGTTCGCTAAAGTCAACTTCCCCGGCCAGAATCCGCTAGGACGCCAGCTCATTTTGTCGGATGATAAGCGCCGTCCCGCGCGCGATATGGAGATTGTCGGTGTAGCGAAGAACGCTCGCTATGGCGGGCTCAAACAAGAGATCCCACCGGTTGTATATATCCCGTATGACCAAGGCTATCCGCAGCCGAACGAAATGATATACGCGCTGCGCACGGTGGGCGATCCGCTCGCGTACGTCAATTCAGTGCGGGAAGTCGTCCGCCGGGCCGACGCGCGCGTGCCCGTGTCTGATGTAAGAACGCAGAAAGCGGAAATCGAGGACGAAATTAGTCAGGAAATCACCCTGGCCGATCTGTGCTCCGCATTTGCGCTGCTCGCGTTGACGATCGCTTGTGTCGGTCTGTACGGCGCCATGTCCTACAGCGTCGCCCGGCGCACGGGTGAGATCGGGATTCGGATGGCGCTTGGGGCACAGCGCGCTTCCGTTATCCGCATGGTCTTGCGCGAGGCCCTTGTGCCGCTGGCAGTAGGGCTTGCAATCAGTGTGCCAACGGCACTAGCCACCTCGAAACTTGTTCAGTCTTTCCTGTTTGACATGAAATCGAATGATCCGCAGGCGTTATCCGGGGCAACAGCGATTCTCGTGGCCGCCGCCATTCTCGCGGCGTACGTGCCCGCGCGGAAGGCGTCTCGAATCGACCCGATGCTCGCACTACGGCACGAGTAGGATCTCTGAGACTATTCCAGCCGGTAGTTCGGCGCTTCCTTAGTGATGATCACGTCGTGTACGTGGCTCTCGCGGAGTCCGGCCACTGTGACGCGCAGGAATTTGGCTTTGTCCTGCAGTTCCAGGATTGTGCGGCACCCGCAATAGCCCATGCCCGCGCGCAGGCCTCCGACAAGCTGGTAGGACAAATCGGCGAGAGGCCCCTTATAGGGAACACGGCCTTCGATCCCTTCGGGGACCAGCTTCCCGTTCGCGGTCTGCGAATAGCGATCCGAACTGCCCTGCGGCATGGCGCCCATCGAGCCCATCCCTCGATAACTCTTGAAAGTGCGGCCCTGGTACAGAATCATCTCGCCCGGGCTTTCGTCGGTGCCGGCCAGCAGACTGCCGATCATTACGCAATCGGCTCCCGCTGCAATCGCTTTCGTGATGTCGCCCGAATACTTGATGCCGCCGTCGGCAATGAGCGGAACACCGAATTGACGCGTCGCCCTGGCGCATTCGGCGATTGCGGTAATCTGCGGTACTCCGGCGCCGCTAACCACGCGCGTCGTGCAGATGGAGCCGGGCCCGATGCCGACCTTAATCCCATCCGCGCCGAGCGCAATCAAATCGCGCGCGCCCTCGAACGAGGCAACGTTTCCGGCGAGTACGTCGACTTCCGGCAAGCGGCTCTTGATCAATTTCACTGCATCCATAACACGCTGGCTGTGCCCATGGGCCGAGTCGATTGCAATTACGTCGACCTTCTTGCGGGCCAGCTCCTGGGCGCGTTCCATAAAATCACCCGTGGCGCCGACGGCTGCTGCGACCCTCAGACGGCCTTGCCCATCCTTTGCGGCATTTGGGTACTTGAGTTTTTTCTGAATGTCTTTTACGGTAATGAGACCTTTTAGCGCATAGTTCTCATCTACCACCAACAGCTTCTCCACCCGGTGCTTGTGCAGAATCTGCTGCGCCTCTTCGAGCGTAGTGCCCACGGGAACCGTGATGAGATTTTCTTTCGTCATGACGTCCGCAATGGGCAGGTCATAGCGGGTCTCGAAGCGCAGGTCACGGTTTGTGAGGATACCAACCAGGCGATTATTATTAGTCACCGGCACGCCCGAAATGCGGTAATGGCGCATCAAGTCGAGCGCGTCCGAGATTTTACGCTCAGGCTCAATAGTGACCGGGTCGACGATCATCCCGCTCTCGCTGCGCTTTACACGATCGACCTCTTCCGCCTGGCGATCGACCGGCATGTTGCGATGGATGATGCCGATCCCGCCCTGCTGGGCCAGCGCTATGGCCATGTGGGATTCGGTGACGGTATCCATAGCCGCGCTAACCAACGGAATTCTCAAGGGAATTCGCGAAGTGAGGTGGGTCGCGGTATCCGCTTCGGCAGGTGCTATTGGGCTATAGGCGGGTTGGAGGAGGACGTCATCGAAAGTGAGTCCTTCCTCTATCACCTCTGGAATCATCTGTGTTAATCCATCCTAACAAGAGGGGTAAATCGCACAATCAGGCTTGTGTTTTTAGATACTTACACCCAGATTTTGCGCCATCTATACTGACATCAGTGGAGCAGGTCGGCCGCTATCAAATTGAAGAAGAGGTTGGCCGAGGCGCTTCGGGTATCGTTTACAAAGCGCTTGACCCCGCCATTGGCCGGACGGTGGCAATAAAGGTTATCCGTGTGGGCGAAGTGTCCGACCCTGAAGAGCGAACCCGGATCCGGGACAAAGTACTCAGTGAAACCCAGTCCGCTGGGATGCTCTCCCATCCGAATATCGTCACCGTCTACGACGTTCTCGACCTGAACGCAGTGGCGTACATCGTCATGGAGTACGTACAAGGCTCGTCACTCGACAAGGTTCTGAGGTCAGCGCAAGCGCCCGACTCGCGCGAGCTTCTGCGGTTTCTTCGGCAAGTGGCTGACGCCCTCGATTATGCGCACTATAAGGGCATCATCCACCGCGATATTAAGCCCGCGAACATCCTGATTTCAGAAACGGGAAAGAGCACCGAGCGCGCCGCGAAGATAACGGATTTTGGCGTAGCCAAGCTGCTCTCGCATGAGATTACACAGAGCGGCGCCATGATTGGAACGCCGAATTACATGTCGCCCGAGCAGATTCAAGGTCTGCCCGTGACCGGAGCCGCGGATCAATTCTCGCTGGGAGTTATCGTTTACGAAATCCTTTGCGGGAGCAAGCCATTCTCCGCCGAAAATTTGACCGGGCTGTTCTACGCAATCAGCAAGGAGGAGCCGAAGCCGGTTGAACAGGTGAATGCCGTCCTGAACGAGACGGTGGGCAAAGTGATGCGGCGCGTTCTCGCAAAGCAGCCGGAAGAGCGGTATGAATCTTGCGGCAGGTTCGTCGGCGCGCTCACGATCGCGCTGGGAGACTGTCCGGCGTGGAGATCGGATGTACCGGTAGGTCCAATGCCCGTCTCTGCGCCCCGGCAGGACATGTCCGCAACGGCGATGATGCAGGCCGGATCAGGCGAAGCGGCTCGCGTGCGCCCGACGCGGATCGTTGTCCCTGCGCCCGGCAGCACTGCAAACGGCATCATCACCCGTCCCATCATCCGGAACTCCGACGAGAGCACGCGAGAAATCGCCGAACGAAGTTCGGCAGGAAAAAAACTGGCGCTCATTCTAGCGCTCTGCGTAGCGGTGCTCGGCGCCATTATGTTTATCGTCCGTATGAATTCAGGACCAAACGTGCCCGTGCAGGTGCTGGATACAGACTCCGGGTCCGCCGCAGTTCCACCTGCTGCTACGGACAACACGCAAACAGCGAATCCGGCAAAGCAGGCCGCTACTGACACGACGCAAACTGTGAATCCAGCTAAGCCGGCCGCGTCCCGTGCGCCAAACTCCGACACAGCGGAACGCTCATCCTCGCGAGCGGAGCCAGGCCCATCTCCCGCACAACCGGAAAAAGCTCACCCTCGCGTCCCGGCGCACACGGGGGCGGCGCCTCCCGGAACAGGGATAGCTGCGGCTGGCGCACTCGCCGATATCGAGTTGCTCAGCGACCCGCCCGGCGCAAAGATGCTAGTGGACGGAGGAGCCGAAACGTGCTCGACCCCGTGCACGCTTTCTCTCCCCAGCGGCCGGCATACGCTGGTCGCGCAATTGGACGGCTTCGCGGTAGCGCGCCGCATCTTCACGATTCCGGAAACCAGTAGCGTCTATATTCCCCTGACCAAGGGGCAAGGCGTTCTGGTAGTCACCTCCACACCAAGCGGCTCAAGCGTTGTGGTGGACGGCAGGACCTATGGGCAAACGCCCATCACGATTCACCTGAGTGCGGGGCCGCACAGTCTCGTCGTATCGAATGGTTTGGGGCGCCATCAGGAGACCGTACAGATTGAGCCTGAGGGATTTCAGGCGCGCAGCGTGCGGTGGCAGTGAGCGGGTTCTCGCAACTCCGCTAAATGCGCGGCAGATCGCGGCAGGCGGGATAGCCGGGAATACCGGTCGCGGCCAGAACGGCATTGTTGATGGCGCGAGCAATCACCTCGGCAGCTACCGAGCCGACGACCGTAACATCACCATGCGTGTTCGCCGATCCCGTGGCGGCGGCGAAAACCGCGTCGCCATCGACGGCCGTATGGATTGGATTGATCGTGCGCGCCAATCCGTCGTGCGCCATCTGCGCAACCTTCGCCATTTCCGTTTTCGTCAGCGCAGCATTCGTTGCCACGACGCCGATGGTAGTGTGGGTGCCGGGCTGCTCCTCCGCGGAGCGCCGCGATGATCCTTCCAGAATCTCGCGCATGCTGTTGCGCAATGCGCTTCCGTCTTGAGTGCGTGCTCCGGCAAGAATCCTCCCGGTCTCGTAATCGCGCACATCTCCCAGCGCATTCACTGCAACGATCGCGCCTACGACTAAGCCAGACGCTCCCAAGCGTAGGCTCGCCGTTCCGATGCCGGATTTCATCGCATACTTCAGGCCGAAGAGTTTGCCGACCGTCGCACCCGCACCTGCCCCGACATTTCCCTGCTCTGTCGATTGGTATGAGGCGCTCTGGCACGCAGCATAGCCCGAATCAGCGTTCGGACGGATCTTCGAATTGCCCATATTCAGATCAAAGAGAATCGCAGCGGGAACGATGGGCACAACCATTGGTCCTACACGATAGCCCTGCTCCTTCTCCTCCAGGTAGCGCATAACCCCAGTCGCCGCATCCAGGCCGAAGGCGCTCCCGCCGGAGAGGAGAATAGCGTTGACCTTCTGCACAGTATTGGTGGGTTGAAGCAGGTCGGTCTCGCGGGTTCCAGGAGCGGAACCGCGAACATCAACGCTCGCCACAGCGCCGCCATGGTCAAACAGGATTACAGTACAACCTGTTGGTCTTCGGCTCTCGGTGAAGTGGCCCACCCGGAGATCGCCGACATCAAGAATGCTACCGGGCAAGAGTTCCCTGCTGCGATCATCGTGTGTGTGGTCTCGGCCGAAAACGCTTGCCGAGGCGGCGACCGATGCAGCAGCTACCGATCCAGCCGAATTCAAAAACCGCCGCCGTCCGAACTCCCGATCATCGTTCACTGGCGTCTCACTCCTCGCTTTTTCGCTTTCGCTGGGTTGCGGCTTGCGTATTCGTGCTCTCCTCCACTCTGAACTATCTGGACCGGCTGTTGCTAAACACGCTCGCTCCTTTGATTATGGCGAGTCTGGGTTTCAATCAGACGCGTTTCGGCGTGCTGATCTCGGTGTTTTCGATTACCTACGCCGGCAGTACCATTTTTGCCGGGTGGATTCTAGACCGCTTCGGGGTAAATCGGGGAATTTCTTGGGCCGTGGCCTGGTGGTCAACTGCGGCGCTGGGAACCGGTCTGGTGCGCGGATTCCCAGGGTTGGCTGTCTGCCGGGCGGCGCTGGGAATCGGAGAATCTGCGAGCGTGCCCGCTTTCGGCAAGGTGAATGGCCTTTACTTGAACCCCGGGGAACGAGCACTGGGGGCGGCGGTAAACCAGATCGGTTTAAGCCTCGGGGCCGCGATCGCGCCGCTCTTTATCGGTCTGGCCTTGACGAAAGGCTGGCGCGCGCCGTTTCTCGTCACGGGCTGCTTCGGTTTCCTGTGGATCCCGCTCTGGTTGATCGTGAGCCGGAAAATCAAGCCGCGCTATGCATCGGAAGAGTTCGTGGAACCTGGCGACCAGCGCTCCCACTTTGCAATTCTTCGCGAACGTAATCTGATTCTGCTGGTGATCGCCAACGTGTTGTGGATGGGCAGTTATTCGCTTTGGTCAAACTGGACAACTCTCTATCTCACCGGAGTACAACACCTGTCTCTACGCCAAACCGGCGGCTACGTCTGGATCCCGCCTCTCATCTCGAATCTGGGCGGATTTTTTGGTGGCTGGCTATCGCTCGTGTGGATCAATCACTCCGTTGATCCGGTTGCAGCGCGGCGGCGAGCGATTTGGGTCAGCGCGTTCGGCGCACTGATTACTTTACTGCTCCCGCTGGCGCCAGACGCGCGCTGGGCGACGGCCCTGATCTCGATCAGCTTCTTCTTCGCGCTGTCGGGAAGCGTCAACATCTATGCTCTGCCAATCGATCTCTACGGACCGGCGCGCTCCGGGGTAGCGATCTCTGCGTTGACCTGCGGCTTCGGAATCCTGCAGACCGTGATCTCTCCGATCATCGGATATCTGTCAGATCACAAGTTGTACACGGCGGTCATCTGGCTGGTAACGCTACCGCCCCTTCTGAGCGCAGCGGTGTTGATGGGCTGTCGCAGCTCCTCGTCGCCAGGAGAACGATAGCTAGAACGCCAGCAGGCGTTCGCCTTCCCGCACAATGTTTTCGACTTGCGGAAGAATTTCATCCTCCAGACGGGGATTGTAAGCGACCCAAGTATCCAGCGCGGCCACGCGGCCCACCGGAGCATCGAGATGGGTGAAAAGCTCGTTCGCAATTCGCGCCGCAATCTCTGCTCCATAGCCCCACGAGAGCGTGTCTTCATGCGCGATGAGCACTCGATTGGTCTTCCGAACAGACGTCGCAATTGTCTCCCAATCATAGGGAGATAACGACCTGAGGTCGATGATTTCGATCGAAGCGTTGTGCCGGCGCTGTTCCAATTGCAAGGCCGCCTGCAAGGATTTCTGAACGAGCGCGCCGTAGGTGAGAATCGTAAGGTTCTGACCCAGCTTGACCAGTTTTGCCTTCCCGAACGGAATAGTGAAATCCGTTCCGGGGTGTGGAGCGCGGTTGTAGGGCTCGCGATAAAGCTTCTTATGCTCCAAAAACAGCACAGGGTCATCGCACCGTATGGCGGTTCGAAGAAGTCCGCAAGCATCAAGGGCATTCGACGGAAATACGACGCGCAGCCCCGGAATGTGAGTGAATGTTGCCTCGCCGCACTGGCTGTGATAGATCGCGCCGCCTGTTAAATAACCGCCGATGGGTACGCGTATAACAACTGGACAGGAAAAGCCGTTGTTAGAGCGCCATCTTATGGTACTTAACTCATTTCTGATCTGCATCATAGCGGGCCAGATGTAATCAAAAAATTGAATCTCAGGAATGGGTTTAACCCCGCAGGCCGCAAGGCCAATTGCGCGCCCAACGATGCTGGCCTCCGCAATGGGAGTGTTGAAACAACGATCGGTTCCAAACTCGCGTTGCAGGCCGGAAGTGGCCTTGAAGACGCCGCCCTTCCCTTTGACTTCGGATAGATACTGTTCGCGGCTGCAGTCGGCCACATCTTCTCCGAAAACGATAACGCGGCGATCGCGACGCATCTCTTCCGCGAGCGTCTGGTTGATGGAATCGACCATGGTGCGGGGTTCACCGCGGAACTGCGGCTCGGCTTCGAACCGCGCCGAGGTTGGGTCGACTTTCTCCGAATATAAATGGGTAAACGCGGAACCCCGAGCCGGGCCGGGTTCGTGTAGGACACGGTCGGTGATTTCGGCCACCTCGCGATCGGTGTCACGAATGATCTCGTCGATCCCCGCCCGATTGATCAGGCCTTCCCGAATGAGGAGCTCCGGATAAGTGCGTAGCGGATCTATTGCGGCCTCGTGCTCTCGTTCCGCCCGCGGTTTGTAGAGGCGCTCGTCGTCGGAGAGCGAATGTGAATAGGGGCGAATTACAGTGGCATGAACCAGCGCCGGTCCGTGATTCGCGCGGCAATATTCGGAGGCGTGTTTGAGGACCAGGAAGGAATCGATGAAATTTGTGCCGTCTACTTCCAGCCGAAGCAATCCGGGAAAGCCCTCGAGCAGGCGCGCGATGTTGCCGCCGGCGGTCTGCCGCTCCACCGGCACTGAAATCGCATACCCGTTATCTTCGACCAGCACGAGCAATGGGAGGCGCTCCATACAGGCAATGTTCATGGATTCCCAAAACTCGCCTTCACTCGTCGCGCCTTCTCCGGAGCAGATCAGCGTAATCTGGTCGGAGTCCGGATTGAGATAGCGCTTCGCTTCCGCGCAGCCGACGGCGTGAAGATATTGGGTCCCGGTAGGAGAAGAACCGGTCAGAATCCGTAACCGCGGATAAGACCAGTGCGACGGCATCTGCCGTCCGCCGGAACTGGGATCGCGAGCCGCCCCAACCGCCTGCAGCAGCATCTCTTCTGCTGTCATGCCGAGTGTGAGCATGAGGGCGCGATCGCGGTAGTACGGAACGACCCAGTCGGAACCCGGCTTCATCACCAGGCCGGCGGCAACTTGTACCGCTTCGTGTCCCGCCCCGCTGATCTGGAAGAAAATCTTGTTCTGGCGTTTCAGCAGAACTTCGCGGTCATCCAGGCAGCGCGAAAGATACATCAGCCGGAATACGCGAATCAGCGTTTCGCGATCCAGTTCGGCCGGGAAAACAGACGATTCCGGCGATACAGAGACCCGGATTGATGAAGTCACCAATTGCATTATCGCCCGCTGGGTCAACGCGTGTGGCGATTCCGAACCGGTCGACAGTTTCCCAAACTGAACAAAGTTTGAACACGCTATGCCTAGCGGCGGGCTGAGGGGTTCAGCATTTGGGATTACGAATCTCTCTGGACTCGTCCCCAATTTTGAGACAAATGATTAAGGTTCCGTTTTCATCGAAAGGGGAAAATTTGAGTCATAGGATTGTCTCGCAGGCAGTTCACGAAAGAGTTTAAGCTGGGCTGCGATTCGGCGGCTGGAGCAAGGGGTTTCCATCTTATGACGCGCTCAGCGGGAGAGCGAACCACCCACGCTGGGCTGTTCCAACAGACCGGCTGCCCAGCATCCGGGGGCATGAAGCATTGTGTGCCCAACCCCAAAGGATCCACTAGCGCCAGCGGATTGCCCAGCACATACGCATACCGATTGAACGATTGCGGATTGGTCAGATCCACCGCTGCCAATCCGGCCGGGTCCGGCGTCAGCCAGCGGCCCTGCGTCGGATGATAATCGCGCGCCGGGAAATTGAATACGTCTTTCGCCACATTACTGGGCGCCACGCCCGTGAAGAGATCATCCTGCGGCGATCCGAGGTATTGCTCCCCATACGCCGCCACCGCCAAGTCCCCGGACAGCGTGCGCGTCGTCGTGCTGAATACCCGCGGCGTCCCCAGCCAGTCCGCATGCCAGTACACCGTTGAACTGCCATATTGCGGATTCCAGTAGCCCGCCATCGCTCCCGCCGGCAACGGCACCCGCAGTTCCCCATAGGTCTGCGCCAGCATCAAAGCAAACTGCCTGGCCTGTCGGCGAATACACCATCTGCGTGTAACTGCCGCCCGACGCTTTCTCCACCAACCGCCCCAGCGCGTCGTGGGTCATGGTCGCTGCATCCATCTGCGTGTTCTTGCCTGCCGCATCCCAGCTATAGGTGTGATACCCGTCGCTGATGATGTCCCCGTTGGCATCATACTGCGGCAGGCCCCCGGCAGCGTACTATATCGGTTTGTCGCCCTGTTGTAGGTGGGAAGGAACGAAATCGTCCCGCTCTTGGTTAGGTTGCCAAATGGGTCATAGGCGTACGTCTGGCTCCAGATGGAACCGCAGTTGTTGCTGATGAGCCTCGATAAATCGTCGTAGCCGTTGCTGCAGGTCTGCGTATCGCTCGACGTGAAGGGGTCGGTGATGGCCAGTTGCCGCAACGTGCCGTTGGCGTTCCAGGTCAGATTCCCGGTCACCGAAGAGCCGTTCACCTGAAAGCTGTATTGCGTCATCCGCCCTGTTTGTGAGTCGTAAGCGTAGCTGTCTGAATCGAGCGAGCCGAACGTCAGGGTGGTCGGGCCGAAAGCGTTGTAGCTGGTTCTGCTCAGCGGATTCTGGCCACTCGAGGCAGACACCGAATTCAGCCGGCCCTCGCCATCCGGCGCATAGGTCCAGGTCGGCAGCCCGCTGAGTCACCACGCCGAAGCCACGCGATTTTCCGCTATTCGGCCCGCAGCATGGCGACCGGATCGATGCGGACGGCTCGGATCACTGCCGGAACTGAGGCGAGTAGGGCTGCGATCAGGATCGCCATCGCTGGAACTGCCAGCGCGCCCACGTCCGTAGCTTTCGCCTGGTAAAGGAGTGAAGTGATAGATCGCACCGAGGCCATTCCTAGCGCAAGTCCCATCAGGGTGCCGACCAGCACCGTCAAGAGAACATCGGCAGTCACTCGCCGCGCAACTTCTCCGGCTCGCGCGCCGATCGCCATCCGAATGCCGATCTCACGCTGGCGCTGCAGAACTGAGTAGTCGAGCACGCCATACAGGCCGATACCGGCGAGGAGCAGCGCAACAATAGCGAAGAACAGTGCCAGCATCGCCAGGAGCCGCTCCCGGACAGTTTGCGAATCGTCAATCTCTTTCTGCGTACGGATGTTGCTGACGCGAAATCCGTGTCCAGCCTGGGAGACTTCGTGGCGGAGGATCGGCGCGAGCACGAGTGGGTTCGGGCTAAACGTTCGCACAATGAATGTCGCCCGGCCAACCGGCCGCAAACTGCTCTCCGACTCGCTGGATGAAAAGGGAACGTACGCAGTCGGCGTGACGAGTTCCCGCATGTCCTGATATGCCGCGTTTCGTACCAGACCTACTATCTGAAGCTGGGCATGCTCACCCCCTTGCGGTTTTGCGAACCATTTTCCGATGGGCTTCTCACCATTGAAATAGATTTGGGCGAAGGCTTGATTGACGATCGCAGCGCCCGGAAATGTGTCGCTCGGGCGGAAGTCCCGGCCATCGATGATTGGAATCTTCATGGCATCCAGCCAGCCGGGCGAGACGGGGAGAAAAGCCGCCAGAACGTTGCTCGCAGGAGTGCCGTTGATCCAAACAAAACCGTTCCAGCCGCTGCCGCTTAGCAGTGGCCAACCCGCCAGAGCGACCTTTTCCACACCGGGCACGGTTCGGAGATGTTCGGCCACCTGGTTCCAGAAGAGCGGCAACTGAGGGCGCTGGGTCACCGTTTCGAGGGTAAGAAGCCGCTCGGCGGAAAAGCCGGTGGGTTGATTCGATAACCGGTCGAATGTCGCGATAAACAGCCCGGCGATGAAAAGCACCACAAAGCAGAAGGCGACCTGGATAGCAATTAGCGCGTGCATCGTGCGACGCCGGGAGTGCGGATTATCTCCGCCCTTAAGCGTAGTAGCAGGCATCACTCGCGAGGCCCGTAGCGCCGGGATCACACCGAGCAGGAAAGTCACGCATACTGTCAGGGCCAAGCCGAATGCAAGCACTCGCCAGTCAGCCGGCAGAAACAACCGCGCCGGGTTATCCGGCGGATTGATCCTGCTCACCACGAACGGCGCGGACCACCATGCGAATACTGCGCCGGCAACGGCCGCCAGGAAGGCGACAATTCCGCTCTCAACCAACATCAGTTGCACCAGACGCCATCGCCCAGCGCCGATCGAAACACGGAGCGCCATCTCACGCGCTCTCGCCGCCGCCTGTGCCGTCATCAGGTTGGCAACATTTGCGCAGGCGATCAGCAGCACAAGCGCGACCAACACGGCAAGAATCGCGAGTGATCGGCGGTAGTCTTGCTGCATGTCTGACGCTCCTGAGCCAGCAGGGATCAGGAGTAGCTTCTGTCTAAGGAAATCCTCAATCCGCCGTTGAGGCATTCCTTTTAAGCTCTTCGCCATTTCCTCCTGGAATGCCTGAAAGGGCGCCAGCAGGTGTTCGCGAACCGCTTCCCCGGCAACGTCAGGCTTGAGCTGCACGAATGCACGAAACCAGTTCCAGTCCGGGTGATTGACTCCCGGGTACATCATCGTCGGGAGAAAGATGTCAATTGCCGTCCCAGGCTCGGTCCCGGTGAAACGGAGCGGGGCAACACCCACAATTTCGAAGAGGTCGCTGCCAATGCGAAATGAGCGCCCGATCGCTTTCGGGTCCTGCCCAAAGCGGCGAGTCCAATAGTCGAAAGAGAGCACCGCGTAGGGATGGGCACCTGGCGTGCGGTCGTCAGCTTCAGTGAACAACCGCCCAAGCGCAGGCTTCAGCCCGAAGGAACTGAACATCCATCCCGATACGTACTGCCGGTATGCCTTTTCCATCTCCTCATCCGAACCATAGGTGAGATCCGTACGGAATGCATACGAGATGGCGATCAGCTCCGCTTGCTCTTTCACCCTATCGCGCAGGCTTCGGAATAGCGGATACTCAAAACTCTCGCTGATTCGGAAGTGCCCGCCCGGGTCCATCCCTTGTCGCGCGAGGACGTATAACCGCTCGGGATTTGCAACCGGTAGAGGCCGCAGCAGCAGCGCGTCAATGAGCCGGAACGCCGAACTGCATGCGCCGATCGCCAGAGCAAGGGACAGGATCGCGGCAGCGGAAATCACCTTTCGCTTCATGAGTTGGCGCCAGCCAAAGATCAGGTCCGCTCGCAAGGAATCGAGCCGCGGAATCAGACGAACGTCGCGGCTCTCCTCGCGCTGCCGCAGTGCCGAGCCGAACGCTCTGCGGGCCTCAACCGGGTCGCGCCCTTGTTCGATCGCCTCTGCAGTATGCAATGCGAACTCTTCGTCGATCTCGCGGCTCAAACGATCGCCGCGAAATACGTTTGCCAGGCGTGACCACAAGGACATATCAAGCCATTTTCAAAAGGCGATTCACGGCCGAGGTCACGCTCTGCCAGCGCGACTCCTCGGTGGCCAACTGCTTCTTTCCTGCAGCGGTCAGTTCGTAGATGCGCGCGCGGCGCCCCGTATCTTTCGTGATCCATTCGGCGCGAATCCATCCGGCTTCCTCCATCCGGTGCAGCGCCGGATAGAGCGAACCTTCTTCGGCGCGCAGGACGTCGCCGGAGGTGTCCTTAATCGCCGACATAATGGCGTAGCCGTGCAGGCGCGGCCGCCGCGAAAGGATTTTGAGGACCAGCAGATCGAGAGACCCTTGGAGAGAGTCGGGCTTCGGCATACTCAGACCTCATAGTACATAGAGGTCTAAATACCTGTCAATAGGAGCGAACTTCAGTAGCGTAGCTTTCGCGCGAATACGCGGCGAACTACTTCGAAGCCCGGTGTCCCGACGATCTGCTGCATGATGACCGTCCAGGGATAGCCGGCTTCCTTCACGAGCACGGCGGTGGCGCGAATTTTTCCTACCAGGTCGCCGCTGGTGTGATCCCAATAGGCGAAGGAGTCGCAATAGGGCGAGCCGGGTACTGCTTCGGGCTGAGGCGCGCGTCCCGCGAGATACTGCTCGCAGTCGACCCGCAACCATTTCTCGCCTTCAGCCCGCACCAGCAAACGCGACGCGTTGAATTCCGGGAAAAAGACGAAGCGATAGGGCGGTTCCTCGCGCGGGATCAGTGTCGAGCCGCTCGGGGGAACGAAATAGGCGGTCAGCGGAGAATCGGCGTAGAGGTGAAGGCTACTCAGAACCCGTGCCGTGCTGCGCTCATTGAGCGGCTGAATGTCGATGTGATGGGCGATGCGATTGCGCATCAGCGCGGTCGCTTCCGGGCTGGTTAGTTCGTCGGAAAAGAGCACCGTCTTTTCCAGGAACTGGCGCGGCGCCGCCTGGAAGCGCAGATTGAGCCGGCTCGCCATGTCAGTCTTTCTGTTGACGGAAAACAGGCTCCTTGCCGGCCAGCACCAAACGTTCGTCGAGAGCCGCCTTTACAAGCTCCTCTTCCATTTCAGAAAGTCCGTGCGCATCTTTTTCGATCCGCGCCAGCAATCCTTTCATGCGGCCGCGTGAGACCTCCGCGGGAATGGCCAGTGCGTAAGAAAAAAGCGCGTCCGACCGCAGATCTTCGTTTTCGAACAGCTTGCGGACTCGATCCAGCTCACTCTTCAGGCCGTAGTAACCGACTCCCCAAACCGCGCCCCGGCGCACTTCGAGGTTGGCGTCCTCGAGATGCTTTGAGAAGTAATCGCGGAAGCTCGGATGCATCGATCGCCACATCGCCTCGAGAGCTTTGGCGCGCCCTTCAGGCAAGCTATACAGGTCTGTAATCGCCTTGCGAATTTCATTGCGATCGGCTTCCGCAGACAGACCAACCAGCAGGGCGCCGCGTTCTTCGGCCGTTATGTCCGGATTCCGCAAAGCAGCTAACATGGCGTCGATGACTTCCGCCTGATCCGTGGAGTCGATCATCGCTTCCCAGGCGCGCGCGCGAACTTCCGGCGCCGGATCATGCGCCGCCAGAGCTAATAATTTTCTGAGCTGGTCCGGCGATAATTCCCGATTAAAAAAAGCAGCCGCGGCCGCCGCGCGAACGGAATTAACCGGATGGCCGAGCAAGTCGGTTCGCTCGTCTTCATCGAGCAGCTCAACCGGCAAATCGACCCGTTCCGGATACAACGCCCAGATATCGAAGCCTTCGTCTGCGGTGACGGACTGCGGAGGCAGGAACTGTTTTTCTTCCAGCGATGAAATCTCTTCGGCGATCTCTTCCTTCAGCTCGCTATCCTCTGAGCTGAGGTTGGCAGCCGCTCGCTGAATCGGCTCAATGGCAGCCGGATCGCCGTAGAGGCTCAAGAGAAGCGCGGAATCGGGGAGGTCGAAGTCCAGGCGATCGAGGAGAAGGCGCAGAATGCGCTCATCCCGGAGCCGAAGATTGGCCAGGATGAAAGCGACTTCCCCGCCCCGCTCCTCTTCGAGTTCTCCGTAGAGCTCGAGCAACGGCTCCAGGGATCGCGGACCGAGTTCGACCAGCGTTTCCACCACCTCGTCGGGAACGTTCTGGGGATCCTCTTTGATGTAGCGGACAAGGAACGGAATGGCTTCGGGCGCTTTCCAAAGGCGGAAGAATGCGATCAGCTCCGGCGCCAGATCGACCGCATCTGTCTCGCGGTCACGCTCCGAGAAGCGGACCACAGCAGGAAGAGATTCCGCCGGGCGGTCGAGAATGGCATGCAGAAACCGATGATCCAAGCCGAGATGGCCGCGGGCAGCCGCGGCCAGAATCTCGTATGAACTCGATTCCGCGAGTCTGTCGGGATCCAGGAACACCGGACCTACTGCTCGGGTTCGACGATAACCGTGATTTCGGCCGAGACGTCGCGATGCAAGCGCAGCGCGACCTTGTGCTCGCCGAGAGTGCGGATCGGTTCTTCCAATTGGATTTTGCGGCGTTCGACGTGATACTTTTGCGCTTCGAGCGCGTCGGCAATATCCTTCGCCGTAACGGAACCGAAAAGCTGATTGTTCTCGCCGACTCGCTGATGGAACGTGACGGTCACGTTGGACATCAGCTTTGCGAGATCTTCCGACTCGCCCTTTGCCTTGGCTTCCCGCCGGAGATGGGCCTCACGCTCCTGCTCGACAATTTTCTTGTTCGCCTCGCTGGCCGGAACCGCCAGGCGCTTCGGAAGCAGGAAATTGCGGGCGTACCCGTCGGCGACTTTCACCACGGTGCCGCGCGAGCCGACTTTCTCGATGTCTTCTCTGAGGATGACTTCCATGATTCTCTTCTCCCGCTCCTATAACTTCGCCGCAAAAGGCAGCAGGGCAATATTGCGCGCCTGCTTGATGGCCTCGCTCAGGCGCTTCTGGTGCGGAGTACAGACACCGGAGATTCGGCGGGGCGTAATTTTGCCGCGCTCGGAAACGAAGCTGGAAAGAAGCTTCACGTCCTTATAGTTGATATCGTCGACCTTATCCACGCAGAAGCGGCACACTTTCTTGCGCCGGAAATACTGCTTCTTGCCTGTGGCAATTGCCTTGTCGCCGCCGGTCGGTCGTTGGGACGCCGCTATCGGGCGGCCACTTCGTTGTTCTGCCATGATGATTCTCCTTGCCTCCGGTCCTTACTGAGCTTTCTCCACCGGCGGGGCGGGCGGTGTCGCGGGTATGGTTCCGGGCGCACCGGGAACCGGGGCCGGAGCTTCGTGCGGCAGGAGCGGGGATGCCACTGCGGCGGGTTGCGGGGCAAGAGCCGGCGGTTTGCGCGCAGCGCGCTTCTCGCGTGCTTTCTTCCGCTTCTCGATCCGCTTCAGTTTTTCATCGATGCGAACCGTAATATGTTTCAGCACCAAATCGGATACCCGCAAGCGTCGTTCAAGTTCTTTCACCGCGTCCGGGTTCGAGCTGAACTGGAGTAGGATAAATTGCCCTTCATTGAACTTCAGGACGCGATAGGCAAGCTTGCGAACACCCCACTTGTCACTCTTGTCGATCGTGCCACCGGCACTGGTCACGATGTTTTTTAACTGTTCGACAAACGGATCCACCTCTTCCTCAGTGGCGTCCGGCCGAACGATGAACAACTCTTCGTAGATTCTCATTCTTCCTCTTCTTGTATGCCTCGAGCGCGACGATTGAATTTCGCCATGGCCCTAGTGGCGCCTTCGGCAACGACGGATTCGACAGCATCAGCGGTATACGATACCACCTCATCCAAGTCGTTTCTCAGTTCCCGCTCGAAAGGAGCAAGAACGTATTGCGCCGCATCCACCGGATGATCCGGGCGTATACCGACCCGAACCCGAACAAAGACATCTGTCTTCAGAGCGGCGATTAACGACTTGACACCATTGTGCCCAGCCGCCGAACCGTTCTTCTTGATCCGCAGAGCGGTCCAAGGAAGATCCAGCTCGTCATAGACCACGACTAGATCGCGGCTTGTCAGGTTCCGGTACTTCAGCACGGAGCAGACCGCCGAACCCGACAGATTCATAAATGTTTGCGGTTTGACCAGAACAACTTGCCTGTTCCGGATCTGACCGCTGCCAACGAGTGCCGCGCCTTCGCTCTTTGAAACTCGAATCGCGTGACGTCTGGCCAACTCGTCAATCACAAGGAATCCGAAGTTGTGCGGCGTCGCTTCGTAGCGGACCCCCGGATTTCCCAACCCCACCATGCAGAGCGTATGAGGCTCCGCTTCCTCAGAAGACCTACTCTCCTCCACTGTAAAGAAGGCAGAGCTACTTTTTCTTAGCGGGCTCCGCAGCCGCGCCCTCTTCTTCCTTCTTGCCCTTCTTGATTACTTCGGGCTCGGCAGCGGCCGGAGTGGCAGCGGCAGTTTCAACGGCCGCGGGCGCCTCCTCCACGCGCATGGATACAACGTGAGAAATGACCGCGTCGGCGGGGCTGACAAGCTTCGTTGAGCCGGTCAGCGGAATCTCCGAGGCGCGCACGTTCTGGCCGATCATCAAGTCGGATACATCAACCGTAAACTGCTCAGGAATTTCGTCTGGAAGAGTTTCGATTTCGATTTCGCGGGTTACGATCTCATGGATCCCGCCCTGCAGCTTGACACCCTTCGGATCTCCCTGGGTAACGACCGGCACTTTGACCGTAATCCGCTGGGTCAGATCGATCCGCTTCAGGTCTACATGCAGCAGCGAATCCTTAATCGGATCGTATTGCCAGTCTACGATCATCACTGGGGCGCTCTCGCCGTTGACGCGCAGACTAAAAATTGTATTGTGACCGGCCTTGCTGTTAAGGATCCTTGAGACCTCTTTGGGATTGACGGCAATGGGCGTGGGACCCGACAGGCCACCATACATAACGGCGGGCATCGAGCCCTTCGCGCGCAGGCGGCGCGCTTCATTCTTCCCGCGCGAGTCGCGTGACTCGGCGGCGATCGTAATATCTTTCCTCATCCTCTAGACCTAAACCTTATATGAACAGCGTACTGATCGACCCACCTTCGTGAATCGACTGAATGGCACGCGCCAGTAACGGCGCGACCGAAAGCACGCGAATTTTCGAACACCCAGATGCCTCTTTCCCCAGCGGAATGGAGTTTGTGACTACCAGTTCCTGGACCGGGGATGTACTTATTCGCTCGACCGCAGGCCCGGACAAAACTGCGTGCGTCGCGCACGCTGTAACTGTCTTCGCCCCCTGATCCAGCAGCGCTTCAACGGCTTTAACCAGCGTGCCTGCCGTATCCACCAGGTCGTCCACCATCAGGCAGTGCTTGCCGCGAACATCACCGATAATGTTCATCACTTCGGCGACATTAATATCGGTCCGGCGCTTATCGATGATCGCCAGCGGCGCATTCATCCGTTTGGCGAACGATCGGGCGCGTTCTACACCACCCGCATCCGGCGAAACAACGGTTACCTCATCTTTCACGAACCGGCGCTGGAAATATTCCACCATGACCGGCGCGGCAAAAAGATGATCGACGGGGATATCGAAGAATCCTTGAATTTGAGCAGCGTGAAGATCGAGCGCCAGGACCCGATCGGCGCCAGCCCTTTCCAGGAGACTTGCGACCAGCTTCGCGGATATGGGCATACGCGGACGGTCCTTGCGGTCCTGCCTCGCGTACCCATAATAGGGTAACACTGCGGTGATGCGCTCTGCACTGGCGCGCTTAAACGCATCAATCATAAGGAGCAATTCCATCAGGTGGTGATCGACCGGAGTGGAGCTCGGCTGTACCAGGAACACGTCGGCACCGCGAACGTTCTCGTGAATCTGGAGGTGGGTTTCACCGTCCGCGAACCGCCGGATAAGCATTTCGCCGAGCGGGCAACCCAGCGATTCGCAGATTTCGGCAGAGAGTTCCGGGTGGGCAGAACCAGAAAACACCTTGAAGTCGGTGAAGAGCGCGCGTACGGTTTTGGGAGCGGACATTTCGACAGTCTTGTTTACCGGGCGAAACAACTTACAGCAGCGGCCGGGCCCAAGGCGCGACGCCACAGGCTTGCGTATTGCCGCCGCGAAACGAAACGAACCGGGAAAGCGGTTCCCGCCGGCCATTTGGCTGCTGCGGTCCTGGTCTCTTCGGCCGTTTGGAACATCCCAAAAACAGCCGACCCGCTGCCGGTCATTCCGGCCGGTTTTGCACCGAGACGACGCAGCCTTCGTACGGCGGCCAAAATTTCGGGATGGGTACCGAATACGGCCGGCTCAAAGTCGTTTTTCAGCGGGAATTGGTCCAGACCGGACCCATTTATGGCCCAGGCGATCGTCTGAAACTCTCTCAGGATAGGAGACTCGGCCTGTGAAGTCAACGCGCTCGTAACATCTCTTCCGAGGCCGCAATAGGCCTCGGCAGTGGAAACGTGGATGCCGGTCGAGATAACCAGAGCGGGGCGTGACGGCTGCTCGGGAAGGGGGTAGAGTTCGCTACCCCGGCCACATCCGAGTGCGGTGCCGCCGTAGAGGAAAAATGGTACATCGCTTCCGAGCGATTCTGCCAAACGAACTAGTTCGATGGATGGAATGCGTTTACCGGCTAACGCCGGCAATGCGATCAGGACTGCGGCAGCATTGCTTGAGCCCCCGCCCAGACCGGCTCCCATAGGGATGCGCTTAGAGAGTGAAAAACGAACCCAAGCTCTCAGCTTGAGGTGGTCCAGGACTAATTTTGCCGAACGAACTACCAGGTTGTCTTGAATATTAACTGAACTACATAGCTCAATTTGGGTTTGTTTCGCAGAATCGAATTCGATCGAGAGCGTGTCGCGCAGGCTGATGGTTTGGAAGATGGTCCTCAGCTCGTGATAGCCATCTGAGCGTTTGTGAAGCACTCGGAGGTCAAGATTGAGCTTGGCGAACGAAGGAACAGTAACCCGCACCACTAATACTGGAGAAGCGAGAATACGTCGTAGTCAGCGAGCTTTTTCTGTCCGTTCAGGAACGTGAGTTCGATCACAAATCCCAGACCGACTACGCGACCTTCGAGGAGCTGGATGAGTTTGGCGACGGCTGAGGCCGTTCCCCCAGTTGCCAGTACGTCGTCGATGATGAGGACGTTCTGGCCGGGCTCGACCGCATCGACATGGACCTCGAGCTGGTCGGTTCCGTATTCCAGCTCATAGTCGATACTACGAACAGTGTACGGAAGCTTTTTCCGTTTCCTTACAGGAACGAAGCCTGCCCCAAGAGCATGGGCCATTGCGGGAGCGAAGAAATAGCCGCGCGCCTCGATACCGACGACGATATCAATAGCGGTTCCAGCGTAGTGCTCTGCCAGAGCATCGACTGTTTCGCGGAAGCCTTGCTTATCTTTGAGCAAGGTAGTGATGTCGTAGAAGTTAATGCCAGGCTTCGGGAAATCAGGGACTTCGCGAATCAGTCCCTTGAGCCGGTCCTGAACAGAAGGCGCGAGGGGGGCTTGGGCGGACACTCCGCGATTTTACCAGGGAGTCATTGCGCGAGCTTTTCCATAATTAGCCGCAAAGATTCTTCGCCGGGTGTGACGGGCGCGCCACATGCTTTGAGGCGAGCCTGCCACATCTGCCCCGCAAGGGCGAGAGCATCTTCGGCAAGCTCGTTCGTGACACCCTCGCGCGGCGTGTTTGTGAGCGTGGCATTTGCTGACGTCAGCAATTGTCCTGTTTCGCCGGAGTTCAACTCCGGATGGGTGGCGGCGCAGTTGTCGAGCGAGGACCGCGCCAAATTCAAGATCTGCAAGCTCCGGCTATATTTTTCCATGGAGGTAAGCTTGCGAGGCGTGGGGTCGAGCGCCACGAGCGCGCTCGACAACTCCAAATTCCGGTGAATGGAAGGATCATCCGGTTTCTGGGCAGCCGCGGCGAGAAACGCATTGTGGGCCGAGCTATATTCGCCGCGCTGCAGCTCGGCTTCGCCTAGACCTAAGTAGGCGACGGCGTCCTTAGAATTCTGTTTGAGAAGCAGGCGATATTCATCGGCCGCGCGCGAGGGCGAACCGGCGGCCAAGAAGAGCTGCGCTAAATGTTGTCGCGTTGCACTGTCCTTGCCTGCTTCCTCCTGCAGAGGAAGCAGTTCTGCGAGCAATTCTTCGTGTTTGCCGCGTTCGGCTAAAAAATCGGAGAGTTCCATGCGAACAGATACGCGATGCGCTGCCGCATCACTGGGCCATTCGCCATAAATCGCGCGATGGTAGTATGACTCCGCGTCAACGGGCTTCCCTATTGCAATCATCAAGTGCGCGGCCAGCAAGTTTGTGCGGCCGTCATTTGGTTCGCGTTCGAGGCCGTCTCGCATGAGCAGCTCGGCCTGATCTAACTTTCGGGCAGCAATCAGCGAGTCAATCAGTTCAAGTTCATACTCCGTTTGCTCGGGCTCGAGCGCATGCGCTTTGCGAAAAGCCTCGACGGCACCATTGATCTTGCCCGCACGGCGGAGACGGAGTCCATCGGCATACGAGCGTTGAGCCAGATGCTGGACTTCCGACTCTTGCGCCTTTGCCAAGAATCTATCGAAAGCAGTCAAACCGGTGATCACCAGAGCAACGATCGCAATGAGAGCCAATGGCGAGGTTACGAGAGTTTTAGCAGATGTGACTGGCGTGCTCATGCCGACCCAGTTGAGCCGGAATCGCCTCCCAGACCATAGGTGGAGAGAATACCTCTGAGAGTGACGACACCTTTCATCTGGTGGATGTTGGCACGGCTTACGACGGGAAGCACATCGACGCCGTTATGGCGCATCTGTTCGAGCGCGTAACTGAGTGGATGGTCGGCATGAACATATGGACAGCTCCTCTTAGTAGCGATGAGATCCCGCACTGTGGCCGGCGGGGGATTCGAGGTCTCGATCTGGTGACTGCTGATTACACCTTGTACAAAGCTATCGTTGCCGACCGGCCATGAGGTGCATTTCTCCTGCTCGAAGCGCTGCTTGGCGGCATCTATGTTGGCTTCGATCGGGACCGGGACCACGCTAGTCTGCATGACCTCGCTGACACGGATTCCGGTCAGCTCATCACGCGATTCCCCAGTCGGAAGATAAACACCTTCTTGAAGAGCGAGCGCCTCGTAAATCGGCTCGCGCTGGAGTTGTTGTGAAATGAAGAAGCTGATCAGATTCGAAATCATGAGGGGCACGATGATCGAGTAGTCCCGTGTCATCTCGAAGATCATGATTACCGAAGTAAGGGGAGTGCGCACGATTCCAGCGAAGGCTGTTCCCATGCCAACGAGGGCATACGCTCCGGGATTGGCGGTGAAATGCGGAAGCGAGCTATGGGCGATACTTCCAACGGTGCCGCCGATCATCGCGCCGATAAAGAGGCTTGGGCCGAAAATACCGCCGGCATTCCCAGATGAGTAGCAGGCGGGTGTCGCGATCAGTTTCATGATGGCGAGCAAGGCGACCGTCTTTACGGGGAAATCGCCGCCGAGCACGTGATCCACGTAGTCGTATCCGACGCCTAAGACTTCTGGCACAAAGAGGCCAAACAGGCCCATCAAGATCCCGCCCGCTACGGGTTGCAGCCACACAGTAGACGGCGGAAAACTTCTGAACAGAATGCGCAACCGCAGCAGCAGTTTGACGAAGCAAACGGAAGCCAGACCCCCGACCACGCCAAGGACTGCGTAAATGGCGAATTCCAGAGGATTCACAAGCTGCCAGGCAGGAGTATGAAAGAGAGGCTGATCGCCGAGGATCAGGTGCAGCACCATCCAGGAAGTTGCCGAACTCAGGACAACCGACCCGAGTACAGGAGCATGTAGATCGCCCAGGATCTCCTCGAGCGAGAATAAGACCGCGGCGATAGGCGTATTAAAGGCGGCGGCAAGGGCGGCCGAGCAACCTACCGGTAACAGCGCTTTCACATTTGCCTTGCTCAATCCGAAACGCCGACCAAGCACAGAAGCGATACCGGCGCCCATTTGCACGGAAGGCCCCTCACGTCCCAGGGCGATACCACTGGCGAGCGAAATGGAGCAACAGAGAAACTTCCCGATGACTGTGCGCAGCGAGATGTATCCCTCTTGAATAAAGAGCGCGAATTTCGCTTGGGGGATGCCGCTTCCACGCGCGTTCGGGAAATAGCGCGCCAGCAAGAACCCACTGACGAGCGTGCCCAGGACGGGCACCAGCATTCGACGCCAGGCGGCCCCGCCGGGTGGATACATGCGCGCGGCGAGACGGCCGGTGAGAAGGACGAAGGCGACGACAGTAAGCCCCACGATAACGCCGATTACGAGGCTCAGAACCATGGTGATCTGGTCCTGGCGGGTGGCGAAACCTGTCCATCTCCAAAGCTTTGCCTTGAAGGGTAGCTTCGTTTTCACTCCTTCATCTTTACAGATGGATTAGCTTTCACTCGCATCAGCGCGGCGGCTCTTTGAGCTTTAACACACGGTCGCACGGAACATTTTGCAAGGTCTGGACGATGCCGGAAGGCCAACGAATCTCGAGGGATTCGACGGAGGTCTCGTTGGCCAATCCGAAGTGGACCGGACCGAGGCTCGAAGAGGCATAGCCAACGCTCGAGGTCATGTGATTGTATTGAGCGCCAGCTTTGGTCACGAGCTTGATGCGCGCGCCGAGCCCGTCGCGGTTAGTCTTGGTGCCTTCAAGAGCGATATCGAGCCAGTGTTGGCGCGGCTCAGTTCGGTTCATCCAGACTTCCGCATCGCGATCCAAAGCAGTTGCGACCGCGTCGATTCTTCCATCGCCATCGAGGTCACCAAACGCGCAGCCCCGGTGGCGGGCTGGAGGACTGGCGTTCAAGCCGGCTTCTTCGGTAAGGGCTGTCCATTGGCCGCTTGGGCCGAGGTTGCGAAACACCGTGTTGTATTGCTCAACGCTTGTACCCGGCGGCTGCAGCAGGCCTACGTGGCCGCGTGTCACGAAGAGATCTTTCCAGCCATCATTATCGAAGTCATAGAAGCCGGCGCCGAAGCCGGCCATCGGGAGCGTCAGTTTTCTGAGGCCGCTCGGAGTCGTTACTTCCCGGAAATCCCGTTTCCCGGTGTTTTGAAATAGGGGAAACGTTTGGTTGTTCAGCGTCGCGAAGAAGATATCCGGGAGACCATCATTGTTATAGTCGCGAAAGTCGAGGCCCATGCCGGACACGAAGTTGCCGTCCTCGGGCAGCGCCACGCCGGCAGGAAAGGCGACCTCCTCGAACTTGTTTCCCAGGTTGTGGAACAGGAAGTTGTAATAGGCATCGTTCGTGACGAATAAATCGGGCTTGCCGTCGAGGTCATAATCAGCGACGCCCACGCCCATGCCCTTCCCGACGTTCGCCCGGATGCCCCATTCCTGGGAGACGTCCTGAAACGTTCCGTCCCCCTTATTTAGAAACAGCTGATCAGGCGAGCCCTTATAGTAGCGCGGGTGACAGTAATCGGCTTCGCCCTTGTAGGAGCAAAGCGGCTTCACGTCATACTTCCACTGCATGTAATTCACGACGAACAGATCCAGACGTCCATCGTTGTTTACGTCTACCCAGGCTGCCGCCACGGACCAGAGCGGGCCGTATTGCGGATCGTTCCAGCGGTCCAGGCCGGCTTTCTTCGTGACATCTGTGAATGTGCCGTTGCCATTGTTGTGATAGAGCGTGTTCCGATGGACACCGGCGACGAACATATCCGGGTAGCCGTCGTTGTCGTAATCGCCCACCGCAACGCCGATATCGTAACCGGCGCCGGCCAAACCGGCTGCGTCGGTTACGTCCGTAAAGGCGCCATTGCCGTCATTCCGAAAGAGGCGGTTGCGGTACTTGGGTGAGTTCTTAGTCAGCGTCGATAAATCTGCGCCATTGGTGAAGAAGATATCGGGACGGCCGTCGCGGTTGTAATCGAATATGGCAACGCCTCCGGACATCGTCTCGGGTGCATTGCGAGATGGTGTCTGGTCATTTTCGAGGTGGAAGGGGATATTCTTCAGCTCAAAACGGATCGCGGCGGGAGGGGTTTGCGATCGGGCCAAGAGAAGTAGCCCGAGGAAGCCCAAAAGGACAATTCCGCTCGCTTTCCCGAAGGATATTCGGCTCAAGACAAACTCTAGCAGCGAGGGCTGCCTGGGAGGCCGCCCGCAGGTCAAGGGCCCGCCCCACAATCGATCAGAAATAGTACTTCACTGCAAATTCGATTAAGCGGTCGCCCACCGTGTGAGCTGGTTTGCCGGTCAGGAAAGTGTTTGTATTGGTTTGCGATAAGGGGCCGCCGCTATTAAAGTTCACCGTCAAATCGTTATTGCCGCCTAAGCCAAATTGCGGATTCGGGCGGTTCAGGAAATTAAAAGCAGAGAAGCGAAATTCGGCGCGCTGCCGCTCGGTGATTTGGAAGCTCTTAAAGATCGCCAGATCACCATTGAAGAATGCCGGACCGTGGATATCGGGCCAGACCAGCGTGCCATTGCTGCCCGGCGGCGGTGGGGCGAAGCAACTCGGATTGAAGTACTGGCCAGATTTCAGATTGGATCCAGGGTTGCAGGTCAGCAGCGGAACCAGGACAAGCTGGGTGGCATTGGAACCTAACCAGGTCTCCGGGCTCACGCCTACCGTATTTCCGTTGATCGTGATATTGCCGTACGTGGCGTACATGTTGCCGTTCGTGTTCGGCTGGATGGGCGCCCCGGTTTGGAATTGCACGGTTCCAGAGAGCGTCCAACCGTTCACGGCACCTGCCACGAGCCAATGACCATGGATAGGGCTCGGCAGATTCCAGACATACCCAGTGTTGAAGATATGCGTATGATTGAACGCAAGGACGCCGTAATTATTTTTAACGGTGAAAGGATCGACAGTATTGCCGGAACTGGGTCCGTTTCCGCTGTAGTTGTCGCGGATACCCAATACTTTGCCGAAGGTGTAATTGGCAACGAAGGTGATCGGCCCGGTTTGCTTCTGTAAAGTGGCCTGCAGCGAGTTGAAATTCGCATAGCTGTTATGACTGGAGACGTTCATATCTCCGTATTGTTGTATCGGCCGATAATCGTTCTCGTGACCGGCAACCTTGTAGATGGGAATGACTTGACCGGTCAGAGGATTGGGGCCGAAGAACGCTCCCAGTGGCGGGGCGTTAAGGTTGCTCAAGGGCCCGCCGGCTGTAAGAAGGTCGCGGCTGCTATTTCCCACGTAAGACAACTCCGCCAACATGTGCCCGGGCAGCGATTCGTCGATGGACACATTGTAGTTTTTCGTGTAGGGCGTCCTGCCGTCGTTCATCTGGAGCGGGCTAACAGCGCAACCGGTACCGCAAGCGGCGTTCGCGCCTGTCGGCAGTGAGAACGAAGTGATCTGGGCCAAGGAGGTCAGGCCGTTTGGAGTCGTGAAATTCATCACGCCTTGGGGCAATTCTGATGGACTGCTGACGCTGTTATACGCGATCTGGTAGCGGAATACCGCAAACCCACCACGGACGACAGTCTTGCCATTTCCGAAGACGTCAAAGGCGGCACCGACACGCGGCTCGAAATAGAACCATGGCGATTTGAAGCCGGAGGTCGGAACCAAGAAATTGATGGAGTTCCATGAAAGGCCGGCGTTGGCCGCGGTGGGGTTGGCCTTATAAGCTGCCAAATCCCAAACCGCAGCGCCAAATTTTGTATCCGGATACCACTGGCCCATATGGTCGAACCGGATACCGTAGTTCAGGGTCAGACGCTTAGTGGCTTTCCAAGAATCCTGGCCGTAGAACGAGTACTGGTGATATTTAAGATTGTCGACCGGGATCGCGCTGTACTGGTTATAACTCTGGGCACGGCCAAGGAGCAGGTCGGCATAGAGGTTCCCAGTGGTGGTGCTTCCGTAGGTCTCGAAATCGTAGGTACCGTTGTAGGCGTTTCCACTCGATTGCAGGTTTTGGTTGAGGTCCCAGTAGACGCCGAACTTCATGGTGTGGGTCCCGGCGACTTTGCTCAGATTGTCGTAAACAGCCGGAACGGCTGCGGTCTTGCCGAACTGCGTGCCGTTACCGCCGTTGTAGGCTCCGCCGAAAACCGCCTGCTGGTCGTAACCAGCAAAACCGCCGTTGCCGCCCCAACTGATAATGTTCGGAATCTGCACTCGCTTGGCGCCGAAAAGGCCCGGGACGTTAAACCCATAGGTGGCAGGGTCAATGGCTTTAGGATTCTCCGGAGTCGCCGGATTGATGTAGCGAGCATAGGTAAACACGGTCTCGTTGGTCAGGGTGGGACTGAAGACATGCGTGCCGTTGGCCATAACCACATTCGCATTGGTCGGCGCAATTAACGGAGATGGATACGGCAGCGAAAACGCCGGTGCCCACCACATCTGCACCGGATGGAGATCCGTTTCGTTCTGGCGGGAGTAGGAGACCGTCAGCTTGGTG
Organism: uncultured Acidobacteriaceae bacterium; assembly: GCA_963787585.1. Classification (GTDB taxonomy): domain Bacteria; phylum Acidobacteriota; class Terriglobia; order Bryobacterales; family Bryobacteraceae; genus Bog-105. The sequence goes on along the minus strand of CAWBDR010000020.1, from coordinate 46,441 downwards.
TTTTCGCTAATGGCGTAATCCACTTTTCCTGTTATCTCCCAGCGATTCTCAGGACTCTGGTCCAGATATTGGAAGTTGTTGCCGTTGTGGGTGGCCGGATCCACGTTGGGGGCAGGATAGGTTTTCAGGAGCGCCAGCGCATTCGGATCGAACATGGACGTGGGAATCATACCGGTGGGGAACGAGAGTCCGCCGCAACTCGAACGGTTGTCGGCTGGCGCACAAGGGGCGGCAGTTATGTTGCCATAGTGGCTGGCAACATCAGGAGGGAGCTTGGCCATGGCGGCCGGCGAGAAGTTTCCGGCGAGCATGTCGGCAGTGGGAACGAAGGTTTGCCACAAACTACCGGCAGGTTGCTGGCGCATATACTCATAACCGACCCAGAAGAACAGCTTGTCGCGGTTGCGGTTGAAGTGGGTCCATGGGATGAGCACGGGGCCGCCGATATTGCCGCCGGGATAGTATTCGTAGGCATCCACGTTCTTGATGCCCTGGCTCTTCTGAAATGCGTCCACCGAGTTGAACACGTTGTTGCGAGCATAGAGGTAGGCACCACCGTGGAACTGAGCGCCGCCGCTCTTGCTGAAGGCCTGGAAGACCACCGGCCCTTTGGCATAGGCGGCGTCGTAGCCGGACATTAGCACTTTTACTTCAGCCGTCATGTCCTGATTGATGTTGGCGATCTGAGTTCCCTGATTGCCGGGATCGAGCAGATTGGCGCCGTCCAGCATGAAGGCCATCGCGCCATTGGGTTGCGTTCCATTAGCAGAGTAGCTGCCGATCGGACCCGAATTAGTACCAACCACCCGATCCGCGAAACCGGCGTTATTATTCCCGTTACTTAAGCCACTTGCCAGAGCCATGCCGGGCATAATCTTTAGCAGCTCGCCGGCATTACGTCCTGTGATCGTCAAATTATTGACCAAGTGGCTGTTCAGGGTCGTCGCTACTTCTCCGGTATCCACAGGGGCAAGCGCTTCGGCCGCGGAAACTACTTCAACCTGTTGGGTCTGTTTGCCTACCTGAAGTGCGATATTCGGCAAGGTCCGGTTGTCGCCCTGATTGAGGACGATGCCGGTTTGCTGCCAACCCTGGAACCCGGCAGCCGTGATGGTTACTTCATAGCTGCCCGGCTGCAGAGCGCTGAAGGTGAAGAATCCGGAGGCATTTGAAACCGTCGAACGGGTATCGTTGCTCGCCTCATTCTTTACCGTGACCTGCGCATTCGGCACAATTGCGCCGGTCTGATCATAGGTCGTGCCGCTGATGGTGCCGGTGAGCTGCTGGCTGAAGGCCGGCGCCGCGGAAATGGCTAATGCTGCGAGAACCGGGTATACATAGCGCCGGACGACGGCGGGGATGGTCGAGACTGGAGACCATCGGGAAACTGCTTTAGACATGTAAAATCCCCTTGGACTGAAGCTGAATCTCAGGCTTCGAAGACCGCCCGTGTGACGAGGCAAACAGCGACAGTGAACGCGGGTTGGCGAGCGGTAAAACCGAAGCTTTGACCTGTATATGCGGAGGGGTGAGTAGACGGACACGTTAATCTTCGTTACACGTCACGTTACGTAGAGATACGAAGAGCCTCTTTGCCGAACAGAAGCTAAAATACAAACCAGTTGCAGGTGCGATGAGAAGCGCTGAACCGCAGATCTGGTCGTCTGAACAAGAGCGTGCAGAAGTGGAGGCAATAGTTTCCGCATTCTCGCGTGCCCCCCTTATGACTCGCTTGCTCTCTTATATTTGCGAGAAGTATTTTGCGGGTGAAGGGAGTGAGCTGAATGAAGTCAAAATAGCGGCGGATGTATTCAATCGGGTCGATACCTTCGATCGGACCAGGGATTCGATTGCGCGCGTGGAGGTTCACCGGCTCCGAAAGAAACTGAAGCAATATTACGAGGCGGAAGGCAAAGATCATGCCGTGCAGATCGAGATTGCGTCCGGTAGTTACGCCCCGGTGTTCCGTTACATCACGAAGAGCAACGAGGATACAAGCGCCATTGCGCTAGTGGACACGGCGGAACCTTCGAGAGCCGAACCGCTACCAAAAATGGGAGCGGCGTCTTCTATTTTTTCCGGCGAGGTTCTGGCGCCAGCGGCCGCGCCAACGAAACGGAAATCGAAATGGCCGTACGCCGTGGTGGCATTATCGGGGCTGGCGGTTTGCCTGTTCGCGGCCAGTCTGGTTTGGAGGCATCGGAATGGCGTTCCGGCGGCAGGAATGCCGGACGTTAGCAGAGCAGCGACAGTTCAACAGCCGGTGCCAGCCGTCACAGGCGCGCCGATCCGGTTCCTGTGCGGCTACAACGGGCCTCCTCATATCGGGCGCTTGGGGGAACTATGGGGTGCTGATCAGTACTTCCACGGAGGGAGGCCATGGCCGACGCGGCCGGGTTTCGCACGGAGGGCGAGCGATCCGTTTCTGTTCAGGAACATGCGGACCGGGGAATTCTCCTACGACATTCCGGTCAAGCCCGGGATTTATGAGCTCCATCTCTACTTCATTGAGACAGAGTACGGAGAAGAGTTGGGCGGGGGCGAAAACAGCCGCACCTTCCTGATCCGCCTGAACGGGGCGACTTTGATTCAGACGTTCGACCCACTTTCGGATGCGGGTGCACCGAGAATTGCGGACGAGCGCGTATTCAAAGATATACAACCCGCAGCGGACGGGAAAGTGCATATATCATTCGAAAGCCAGCGTGGAGAGCCGATGATCAGCGCGATCGAACTGTTACCAGGCATTCCGCATCGGCAGATACCCGTGCGAATCGCGACCCAGATCAATTCATATACAGACCATCTGGGTCACATCTGGATGCCGGACGATTACTACCTGGGCGGTGTAAACGAAGGCGGCAAACCGCCGGTCACCGGCACGCCGGATCCGACCCTGTTCGTAACTGAGCGGATGGGCAATTTCAGTTACGCGATCCCGACGGATCCGCGGAGCACCTACACTGCGAGCTTGTATTTTGCCGAGACCTATTACGGGCCGGAAGCGTCCGGCGTCGGAGGGATCGGCAGCCGGATTTTCAATGTCTCATGTAACGGCCGTGGGCTGTTGGATGGGTTCGATATGTTTCGCGAAGCGGGCACGCTGCACGCCATCACGAAAAGTTTCCAGGGGTTAAGACCGAATGCGCAGGGCAAGCTGATTTTCTCGTTTGACCCGATCGCGAATTATGCTTCGGTGTTTGGGATAGAGGTACTGGACGAATCGAGGTAGGCTGGGGACGGTTAATGGCCGCGGATGAACGCCGATGAACGCTGATCTAGAGAAGATTTTGGACTTACTGTGACCAAGAGAATTAATGCAATCGCGCCCAAGACGAGGGCGTACGTTGGCGGCTCCGGCGCTGGCACGGGTGCCGCGAAAAACTGGACGGGAAGCTCGGAAGTTTTGCCCGCGGGTTTGCTGGGTGGGAAGGGTGGAGTTGAGAAGAACTCCAGATATCCCGGAGACGGCAGGAAGCCGGCGTAAAACGGGTTCGAGTAATTCCCGCCGGCGGTGGCGAACCCGAACCCGTGACTAGTTAATTGGGAGTGAGGGCGAAGGAAGACTAGATCGTCGACGGTGTAAGGTTCGTTGCCGGGAATCGAGGTGCCTGGAGCCTGCAGCGCGGTGATCGCTTCCGCGTGCCAGTGATTCCCGTGATCAGATAGCCGCCTTTCTTATCGGGTGTTTCAACCGTTGCAAAAGTTCCACTGGCGCTGATTCCTGACCCTGAGTACTCCCATTGCCACACTATCGACGCAGTAGCCGGGTTGGCAGCGAGCCCGATTACCGCAACAGCAGCCAGAGCGAACTTGACCGTAAATGATGAGTACCGGCAGCACGAGACGTACATGGACGACAGACTATCAATTGAATTTGAAGGTCTGCTAGCCTGCTTAAATAGGAGCGCAAGTCTCATGACCGTCGACATTAAACGCTGCTTCTTTTGAGCTGACATTAAAGCTGAGGCCGTGAGTCTCAAGAACAATATCGAACAAGAACTCGGTATTCCCATCCGGCTGCGTGCCGGCGCTCCTGGCTCATTCACGGTCCTGGTCAATGGCGAACAGATCTACTCGAAGAAGCAGGCAGGGCGTTCGCCTAACCCAGATGAAATCATCAAATTGATCCGCGAAAAGACTCCGGCGCCATAGGTCACTACTGAATCGGTATCCGGTAAACGGTCACGGAGTATGGGTCTAGGGAAATCGGGGTCTTGCCCGGCTTCAGGTCAATCGTTGAGTCCTGTGGCGCAACCTTCTTCGGCTGATCGAAGCTGTTCTCGGCTCTGAGATCAGCGCTCGCGAGAGTTGTGACCTTAGCGGCAGCGGACGGGTTGATACCGTTCAAATCGATGTCCGCTGCCCTTTTCATCGGAGAAACATTGATCGCTTTCACAATCAACTCATGAGTGCGCTCGTCGAGTGATGCGGTAGTGTACAGTCCGCTCTCGGCTTGCGGCGTCACAGGTATGATTCGCGTTCCCACGTTGCTTGCGAAGACCTTTTGGACATAGTAATTCGGAGTGCCGTAGGAACGAAGATCATCGAACCAGATCGCATCCGGAGTCCACTGCCATGCATCGGCGCGCGCCAGCAACGGCGCATACGACGCCATACTCACAACATCTGCGTTGCGCTCTAAGCCGGTCATGAAAGCAGCCTCTGAAATCGCAGCATTCCAGTTGTTACGATTGTCGGGCTTCGCCGTGCCGGAGGTCTGGGCGGCATACTCTCCTGCGAACACCTTCGGCCCCGACCTGTCGTAGTGATCATAGCGCCGGGTGTTGGCGAGAAACCACTCGGGGGGCATGTAATAGTGTTCGTCCACAATGTCCGCGTTGAGCTTTCGCCAGGTGGACCAAAGGCTATCGAACGGTTCCCCAGATGGAGCAGGTCCAGCGCTGACAACCAGTTTGATTTCCGGGTGCTTTGTTTTCAAAGCGGCCGCGAACAGCTTATAGCGCTCTATATAGCGAGGTCCCCACTGTTCATTGCCAACTCCGAGCATGGTCAGATTGAAGGGCGCGGGATGACCCATTTGCGAGCGAAGCTTGCCCCAAGGCGACGTGATCGGACCGTTAGCGAAATCGATCAGGTCAAGCGCATCCTGTATATATTCATCGATCTCGCTTAGCGGGGCGGTTTCGCTCGAGTTAAACTGGCAGGCCATACCGCAATTCAGGACTGGTAACGGGCTCGCACCGATGTCTTCGGCGAGCTGAAAATATTCGTAAAACCCCAGCCCGAAAGATTGAAAATAGTCCGGCGCCGGCCTTTGATCGAATTCATTGTTCCAGCGGTTGATGATGGTTTGCCGTTGTGCAATGTCCCCGATGGTAGCCTTCCAGCGATACCGGGTTGCGAGTCGCCGCCCTTCGACGATGCACCCTCCAGGGAAGCGAATAAATCCAGGGTGCATATCGTAGAGCAGTTGAACCAAATCTTTGCGCAATCCGTTCGGGCGATGGTTCCAGGTCTCCAGAGGGAAAAGCGAGACCATGTCGAGATCCAGATCACCTTTGGCGTCAAAGAATAGGCTCAAATCTGCGTGCTGGACGGTGGCGCTCGTGCGAATAACGGTCTCATATCGTTTCCAGTGCTCGTCGAAACCCTCGAGTTTCCCGCTTCCGATTTCGCGGCCGCTGCCATTCGTGATGCTGGCCCGGATGGCATTCGGGCCCCGGCTCCGAACATAAGCCGAGAATCGATACTCAGCATCGCGTTCGACACCGATTCCGCGGAACCCGGAATTCCATAGCCCATAACCCGGATCGTAGACGCGCACCCTGAGATAGTGCGGATTGGTCTGGTTGAGAGGGTCTTCCGTGCGGATATCAAGCTCGCCTTTTGCACCGTCGATCCCTTTGGCGTCAACCGGTAAGATCTCGTGCCATCCGGTCAGAGGTTCGGAGAATTCGAAGGAGCGGTTCTTGATGCGCTCGGGATAGAGCCCCCCGTCGGCAGCGAAGTTGATGTCCTCAAAAAAGATGCCGAACATTTTGGTAGAGATTGCCGCTCCGGGATGAGCAGCATCGACCGCGATGACAGTCGCGCTCTGCCGACCGTGGACAACAACGGCAGCGAACACCACGGAAAGAACAGAACCCGCCAGGGACCCTTTTCGCAGCATGGACATCTGGCGTCTATTCTAAACATGCGCCGGGTTGTGTGTCGGGGGTTGGCACGCCGCGAAAACGGCCCGATGTGGCCCCTCGTGCAGTTAACTCCGCGCAGTAGTATTTTGTGAGACAGACATGGGACCGGCCATGAGTCGAGGAACGAGGGAAACGTTACCGGAAAGGCCTGCCCCAGAAATGGAGCCTTCCTCTCGTTCACTTGGGAAAGGCGAAGGAACGTCCAATTCACGCCCGCCGTGGTGGATGTATCTCATTGCCGCGCCGTTTCTGGCGCATATGCTGTACATGTGGACTTTGTGGCTTTTTGGACCCGAACCAATGGGAATCGGGGTGAGAGGTACGGGAAGCCATCCCGCCATCATCAAGGTCATGCAAGGCTCGCCGGCAGAGCGAGCCGGAATACAGCCTGGCGACCTTATATTGCGTGCAAACGACAGACCCATCGTGAATATGAACTATTGGTCCTGGTTTGCCACGAATATCGATGCCGGCACGCCTGTAGTACTCGATACCGACGGGGGCGGGCAACACCGTCGCGCTGTTCTCGTGATCGGACGAGCCGGGCCGAAGGACTGGTTCAGCGGAGAAGGCATCCTGCGACTCCTGGGCCTCTGCGCTCAACTGATTGCTCTGGCGACTGCGTGCTTTATGGCATTCCTGCGCCCAAAGCATCTTCTGGTTTGCATGGGAGCGTTAGTTCTGGCAGTCTACTCTAGCGCCCTCCTTGAGGCCAACGAGGGCCTCAATTCGATGTTTCGCCACTTCCCTCCGTGGTTTCAGGCACTCCTGTGGGCTGATGTCTGCATAACTGGTCTCGGTGCGGGAGTGTGGTTTGCTTTTTTTGCGCTGTTTCCCCGGCCTTCGTTTCGTAGCCGATGCATCTGGGGCCTGGTTTGGGTGCCGAGCATTCTCATGTCCATGGTCCTCACCTACCAAGTCTGGCATTTTATCTATGGTCCGGAAAACATGATTCCGTCGGACTGGATGAGCCTCATGTTTGCCGCATGTTGGGTCACATATCTACCAGGTTCGTTTGTGTTGCTTGCCGTGAAGTACTGGCGCCTCAAAGATCAAACAGAAAAACGGCGTATAAGGCTGGTTGTGGTCTCACTCGCTTTTATGGTGATGGTGTTCGTGCCGTCGGTTGTGTACCGCCAGCTCAACGGATCATGGTCCGACACTGACTATCTGGGAAGCGCCGGAAGCTCGATGTTATCCCTGCCAGCACTGGCTCTGGCGACCTTCGCCGCTGTGGCCTTTCCACTCTGCTTCGCGTACGCGATTTTGCGGCATCGCCTCTTCGATATTCGCGTCATTATTCGCCAGGGAATTCGATATGCCGTGGCCAAGCAGATGCTCCTGCTCGCGGCACCAGCGACCATAATGCTGTTTCTGCTGAGTATCTATCATCACCGCGACCAGCGCATCGACATTGTTATGCAAGAGCGCGGCTGGATGTACCTGGTGTTTGCGGCGGTGGCGATTCTCCTGCATATTCGCAGACACGACTGGTTGCGGTCGTTAGATCGGCGCTTCTTTCGGGAACAATATAACGCCCAAGACATACTTCGGTCGGCGCTTGAAAGCGTGAGAAATGCAGCGAACTTAGCCGCTGCCGCTCCGACAGTTGTAAAACAGATCGGCGCCGCGATACACCCGAGTTTCTGCGCCATATTGGAACTCCGGCCACTCGACACAGCCTATACGGCTGTAAGTGTCTTTCCGGATGGATTTCCCCCGCCGGCCCTTCCGGCACAGAGCAAGATTGTCAACTTAACAAAGCTCATTGCTAAGCCGGTTCAATTCTCGGAACGAGACAATTGGCTGAACCGGCAGCTTTCTCGGAGTGAGATTGAAGGCCTTCGGCGCTCTGGCCTCGAGCTGCTCGCGCCAGTCCCTAACCGCGGAGCGGATGCACTGATCGCACTGGGGCGAAAGCGATCCGAAGAGCCCTATACATCCGAGGACGTGCGTCTGATCGAGGATCTCACCATCGGCCTGGGTTTCCTGGCCCCACGAGAGCCTGAGAAGGAACCGGATATTGAATTGTCGAAAGAGTGTCCGGCGTGCCGCAAATGCCATGAGAGGAGCGACGATTTCTGTGTCGAGGACGGTTCGAAGCTGACGACGAATTCGTTTCCTCGCTGCCTGGGCGATCGTTTCCGGCTTGAGTCCAGGATCGGCGAAGGAGGGATGGGCCTGGTCTACGAGGCGACTGATCTGCAGCTCGAAAGGAAAGTTGCCGTAAAGCTGATTCTGGAAGATCGGATCAAAGAGTCTGCCGCGCTCGAGCGTTTTCGGCGTGAGGCACGTGTGCTTGCGAATTTCCAGCATGTGAATGTAGTGAGCTTGTTTGATGCCGGAGTGACGCCAGGAGGACGCCCCTTTTTGGTAATGGAAAGACTGCAAGGACGAACGCTTCGAGAGGAGCTGAACTGCAGAACAAAATTGCTCGTCGAGGAGGTTCGGCCGATTGTGCGCCAGCTTTGCGGTGCGTTATCGGCGGCTCACCGCCGATTTCTGATCCATCGGGACTTGAAACCGGAAAACGTATTCTTATGCGATGACGAGGGGCACCGCCTGGTGAAGATACTCGATTTCGGCCTGGCGAAATTGTTCGTGGAAAACTCAACCTCTCACCAGACTGTCCGGGCTTCGACGGTAACTGGACAGTTCGCTGGAACACCGGCATACATGTCTCCTGAGTTGCTGTCAGGAGCCAAACCGGAGCGTGCGTGCGACATTTGGGCACTTGCCATCGTCACCTTCGAGATGCTGACTGGACACCGGCCTTCGTCCGTGGGCCACAGCGCTCTGGCGAAAGGTTCCACCGAGAGCCTGATAGAAGAATGGCGCGACTTTTTCAACTGGGCACTAGCACAGGAACCGAGCCAGAGGCCGCAGAGCGTTGAGGCCTTTCTGGAACGATTTGAGCAGTCTAGCGGCCCATGCTTTAACACCGAGGTGGACGTAATTGTTTGATCACGCTGAACGCGGATTCTGATAATAACCAGCAATACGCTCGTACACTTCGGGTGGAAATTTGAGCGACTTGTAAACGTTACACGTGTTCTTATCCTGGCCGGCGGTATCGCATATCGGGAACTCCTGTTCATTCATCCAGGCGAGAATTCGATCCGGCTTGGGAGGGTTATAGCCGTGAGCCTTAACTTGTTTCAGGATGCCGCCTGCTTTTTCCTGATCACAATCAGGATCTTTCGTCAGCAGTTCGACAATTTCGTCGTCTGACAAGAAGTACTGGCTAACCATCACGAACACGAGCCTTCCATAATGGCCGATATTTTCGTTTCGCTCGAGGGTCTCCAAAATGTGATTCATCATTGGGCTTTGCCGAAGATCGTTAACAGGCATGTCTATCACCTAATGGGGAGATGCGGCCGAGAGGTATTGGTTTCGTCGTTTATTCGCCCCCAATTTGGTTGTTCGGAGGCTCGGGCGGATGGCGGAATACTGGTCTCCGACTGGAGAGGAACCTGCACGAGCCATAAAAGTTATCTCATGCAGAGTGAGGGGCCAGCTATAGCTGCTCGCGCAGGGGACAGCTAATTCTCACCTTTTCTCAACTCGCCGGAAAGGGGAGCTACCCAACGATGGACGTAGAGACGGCGGTCCAAAGGCCCTGCATACGGCACCGCTCCACGATTGCACCACCTTCGTGGCCAACGGATCGGGCCGGCACTCGCTGCCACTTTGTTAGGTAGCCTCGGCTCGATCGCGCTTGCGATCTTCGAAGGTGCCCCGCCGCTGGCCGTGGCACCAGCATATTGACGTACGAACTCTACGATCCCCAGCACGGCACAAATACATCCGACGGCCAGCAGGGACAGTGAACACCAGAGCAGGGTCTGCTTTAGAGACTCTGGATATGGTCGTCCTCCAGGAGCCGTGTAGTGGGCGATGGCTATTCTTTTCGGCGCAAATAATGAAGCCTTATATCCATCGAACAGGCCATTCGTCATTGAATAAAATACGTGCCGAAACAACTCGGCGAAGGCGCGGTTGAGTATCGGGTGCGGTTCGGTGACCGAACCGTTACGCTCGAATCTTACGCGATCCAAATTGCCATCGGTCATCGCCTTAGAAAGTTCCAGCAGAGAGGCGGGCGTACCATCGACCAGGAACATCGTGTTGTACATCGAATCCATCAAGATCCACTTGCCGAGTTCGCGGATCCATACTTCGACAAGCGTGTGATTACTGCTGGAGTCGTATATTCCGGCGCTTACATTAACAACTCTGGAATCTAAGCCGCCGGCCAGTAACGCCCCAGCAAAGACGTAAGCAAATCTTCGACAAGTTCCGGGCACACCACGTCTTTGCCTGTCGAGGAGCAGTTTTGGATTCTCGCTCGAATTATCATCGGCTGACCAGTCTCCAATTTGCTGAGCTCGGCACCATTTTCTGATTGCGATCGCAACCTCCAAATCGTGAGAGTTGGGCTTAGCTACGCCTGCCAGTTCTCTTCTAAATGCCGAGAGCGCCGGTGTGTGTGGATTCTGGCTCATAAATCCCGGCGGTCGTCTTAGAGTCGGGAGTTCCGCATTCGAAATGTTGGCTACCGCCATTTGAGTACAGGCTAGCCGCCAAGGATAGACAAAGCAGCAAACCGCAAGAGCCGAACTAAGAATTGCGGATAGTAGATACTTGCCCGAAAGTGATACGCGATGCAAGTCCATAAGCTATCGAATTGGATGACTGGTGAGCTATCCCGGCGACTCCTTCGCTAGAAACTTGAGAGCTCGGCAATCGCCAGGGCGACCGCGTGATTCATTTGGATCAGACATTGCTCCACAATGCCAGCCTCCTTTTGCGCAAGGGTCCAATCCTTGGCATCGACGGCTTCGCGAATGCCGGGCAGAGTCTTGACTCCGTAACCGGTGTAGAAACCGGGAGCGTAGATCTGGTGTTTATACCATTCGCGATTCGGCAACCCTTCGGGGCGGATCAGCGTGCGCTCCGTGCGAATGAGATCGGTGTTCAGGTCTTTTACACGGACGGAATCGAGAGAGCCTTTGGCAATGGCGGCGTCCAGAGATGCGTTGTACTTCTCCCCGGTTTGCTTCAGTTGTTCAACTTGACGGCGAATGCTGGAAAGATCGATGCTGCCGCCGCTTTTCTTAGCTTCCTTCTCAATTTCGTCTACATAACCGTTGACGGTGTTGGCGAAATGAACGAATTCAAACGGTAGAACGGAGGCATCAGCGAGGCGTAGGAGGGCAGTTGCGGTGAATTGGGACAGGGCCCGGCCATCGGCGAAAGTGCCGTCAGAAAAATGCGTGTACCAGTAGATCGAATCGTAAACGGAGTGATAGATTCCGCTCTTGCTATCCCCGCCGAAGCCGGCATTCATGCTGGCAATACCGAGGTAGTCGAGAAAAGCGACATAATCGGAACCCGCGCCCAGCGCTCCAATGGTAAACATCTTCTGGGGATGAGCGGGACCGGCCTCTTCCTGGTTCTGACGATCTCTGTGTGCGATGGACTCGGCAAGGAGGGTTGAATTGGTTCCGGGTTGCTGAAGCGAGCTCGCGACACCGGCGACGAACTGCTCGAGCGTATGGGAGCCGCTGACAAACAGCCAACCTTTAGCCGTGCTATCGGAATTGAGGTAAGCCACGGCTTTCTGAGTCAGTTCCTGTTGATGCTTCTCGGCCCATTCGGTTGAGCCGAGCAAGCCGAACTCTTCGCCATCCCAAAGCGCGATTTTGATGGTGCGCGCCGGTTTCCAGCCTTGCTTCTGAAGAACTGCCAAGGCGCGCGCGGTCTCTAACAACGAGATAGCGCCGGAGACGGGATCGTCAGCGCCATTCACCCAGGCATCGTGGTGATTGCCGGCGATAATCCACTCGTCGGGTGAAGCAGAACCAGGGATGGTGGCGATGACGTCATAGAGGGGCCGCGAAGACCAGTCGTAATCCGTTTTCATGTGAACGCGGGTCTGGCCTGGCCCGGCGTGATAGGTGATGGGCAAAGCGCCTCGCCAATCGCGAGGGACAAGCGGCCCGGTCAGTTGGCCAAGCAGGGATTGCGCGTCAGCGTAGGACAGCGGCAACACCGGAATTTTCATGATGGTTTTCGCTTCCGCGATGGGCAGACGACGGGAGCCTGGTTCCGAAGCCCAGCCGGGCGAGAGCGGATCGCCGGGATAGAGCGGCATGTCCATCACGCTGCCGCGCTGCGCGCCTTCAGAAGGACGCATGGGACCTTTGGGGTACACGTCCCCTTCGAAATAGCCATCTTCATGCGGATCAGAGTAGATGAGGCAGCCGATTGCGCCGTGTTCGGCAGCTACTTTCGCCTTGATACCGCGCCAGCTCCTGCCGTAGCGAGCGATGACGATTTTGCCTTTGACATCGATGCCTTCCTTGGCGAGCCACTGATAATCTTCGGGCACGCCGAAATTGGCGTAGACCAAATCCCCAGTCACATCGCCGGAGGCGGCATAGGCGTTGTAGGTGGGGAGTTGGCCCGGCTGGCCGCTGGTGGGGTCGGCGGCGATGGGTGGTTCTTTCAATTTCGCGGTGTATGGTTCGGGGCTGATAACTTCGAGCTGGCGAATGGTGGGATAAGGCATTAGCGATTCGAACTGCTCAACTTGAGCGTCGAGGCCCCACTGTTTGAAAAGACCGAGAATGTATTCGGCAACCTCTTTCGAGCGCGGAGAACCGGCGTTGTGCGGCTCACCGGCCATGAAGTCCATGTACTCACGGAAACGGGCGGGGTCAGGAACGGATTGCGCCTCCTTTTCGAGCTTTTGCTCATTGGAAACGTCTTTGGGTTCGAATCCGCGCAAGGCGGCCGTCTCCGCAAAGGAAGAGAGGGGGAGCGCCGCGCAAACGAGCAGCGACAAAACAGATCTCATGAGTGCCCCACCATTCTAGTTGACCGCCCTGAGCGCCAGGTAATGTGCAACTGATCTTACGATGGTTCTGTCATGCGCACCCGCGTCGCTGTTCTGATCAGCGTCCTTATCGTGCTGTCAGTATTACTGGTCTGGTATTTTCGTTCGAGCCGACGCAGCGCAGAAACTGAGGGGCGCACAACAGCTCCGGCGGATATGGGCGCGTCTGCGACCAAGGCTAAAAGCGAGAACAACACGGCGTCTGATCTGGCTCCCACTAACATCGCCGCACACAACCTGATGTTGCGGAAGGGTCCGAGTTTTCGAGTGTATGTTCGATGGCTGCGGGGACAGATGGCGCGTGCTCACCGAAATGTCAATCCATCCTTCGACGACCCGGATTCCTTTTTTCTCGACATTAAGACGGGCGTTCTGCGCACGAACGTAGGCGATCTCAACAATTTTCTGAATGCGAGCGGAGTGGCGAACTCCCCTCTCAAGAACATTACACTCTCGGGAAACGGAGATCAGATCAAGCTGAATGCAACTCTGCACAAAGTAGTTCCGCTTCCGATCGAAATGAGAGGCACGATCTCGGTCGCGCCCGGCAACCTGATTCAGGTACACGTCACGAAGCTGGACGTTCTGAAGATTCCGTTTAAGGCGCTTTTAGGCGGCCTTCACGTCAGCGTTGCCGATCTGTTCCAGCCTCAGGGTATGGAAGGCATTCAGGTGTCCGGCAATGACATCGTCTTTGATACCGGGAAACTGATGCCTCCACCCCATATTCGCGGGCAGTTGACCAGCGTGCGCTTCGTGAATCCGGACGTAGAGGAGATATTCGGCAATGCTCAGAACGAGGTCACGGAGGTTGCGGAGTGGCGTAACTTCATACGCCTTCGCGGGGGGACGATCGATTTTGGGAAGCTCACGATGCATCAGGTGGACCTCACTATGATCGACATCTCGGACGATCCCTGGTTCGATATTGATCTGACTAACTATCAGGAACAGCTAGTGAATGGATATACGCGCATGACGCCGCAAGCCGGCATGCAAATCTTTATGCCGGATTTGCGGGAGATCCCGCGTAATAAGGCAAACCAGACCATCAGCATGGAGTGGATGAAGCACCGCAATATCCCCCCGCCTCCCGACATCATGTCGAAATGAGAGCTATCAAGAAACCGGGGCGCTGTTGATACCCAGATCGGGTTTTTTCGCGTGCCGCTCGAAATGCGCTTCGATTTCTTCCAAGGTTTTGCCCTTGGTTTCAGGGAGGAAGAAGGCAGCGGTAACGAAGTAAATGACCGTGAAGCCGGCGAACACGAAGAACATCGTGGAATAGCCGTGATTGCTGACGACGGGCAGGAAAATGGCGGCGAGAGTGGTGGAGACGATTTGATTGATCACCAAGGCAATGCTCATGCCGTTGGAGCGTATCCGGGTCGGCATCAACTCTGAGAGCGCGAGCCATACACAAACGCCGGGACCGATCGCGTAAAACGCCATAAAGACATAAAGGCCTGTCGCGACAAGCCACCCATTGCCAGCGCCCGGCACAGGAGCGATCAGAGCTTTTTCAATTTTCAGCGGAGCCGTGCGGGCGGCATCGACATTCGCGAAGGGATTTTTCAAGAAGGCTTCCAGTTTATTGGCGGGCACGCAGCTCGCGCGCGTGATGTGGATAGCGGATCCGGCTGGATCATCGGAGCGGGCGACATTGGTGGCGGCAGTGAAATCTCCGTAAGAATAGATAACAGTGAGAGCGGCACGGCCGGGCTGAATTGCAGTTGTCTTCTCGGCATAGGGCGTTAGCAGTTTGTTGGCCTCGGCGGCATCGAAAGGCAGTGTCAGAGTCTGATCCGCGCCAACGATCGACTGAAGCGTATTGCTCACGTCTATGTGCAACGCCTCATTCCTGCGGAAAAGGAGGCCGACGCTGCAGAGGGAAAGGATAATGCCGGCCGTACCGAGGACCAGTAAAAACTTGCGACCTTTGCGATCGACCAGCATAACGCCGCCGACGGTAAGGAGGAAGTTGACGAGGGTAAACACGACGTAGCCCCAGTGCGCCTGGACGTCGGAGAGCCCGCTTTGCAAAAGGATGTTCGTGTTGTAACCGATCAGCGAATTAATTCCGGTGGCGGTATTGCAGAACAGAATGACGCAGGCGAGCAGGAACGGAATGACGTACTTGCGGCGGAGAAGCGATTCTTTGATCTTTTCACCAACAGAGGCTTGGGCACTTTCAGAGGCGGCAATTTCCTTCATCTCGTTCAGCTCGAGAGCGGCCTGATCCGCGCTTCGGGAGCGAAGCAAAGCTTTGTATGCGGCGTCCGCTTTACCGCGGCGGAACAGCCAGCGGGGCGATTCGGCCACTATGAAACTGCCGATCACAAATAAGATGCCGGGAGGCAGCGAGACCCAAAAGATGCGCCGCCAGGCTTGATCTTTGAAGGCGAAAATAGTTGCGGGATCGGAGAGCCTGGTCACCTCTTCGACGCGATAGCTGTAATAAATCCCGATGAGGGCGGCGGCAACGATGCCGAGAGTCAAAAGCCACTGGAAAATGCCTGTTCCCTTTCCGCGGGTGGAGGCAGCAAGACATTCTGCCAAATAGAGCGGGACGACGACCCCGATGAAACCGCCGCTGGCGCCCTGTAAAAGACGGCCAAAGAACAGCGGCCCGTAACCGTGCGAGAGAGCAATGACGGGAATGCTGACCACGAAGGTGAGGCCGCTGAGGATCATGAGAGGCTTGCGGCCCATCCAATCCGAAAGCGCGCCCGCAAATAGCGTAGAGATGACGCTGCCAAGCAGCACGGCGGCGACAATGATCGAAAGTTGACCCGCATTGAGGCCGGAGGTTGCCTCCAGGTACGGCAGGGCGCCTCCAATAATGCCGACATCGACTCCGTAGAGCAGCCCGCCGAGTCCTGCCACTAACAGGAGGAATCGGTTATAACCAGTGTTCGTAATAGGCATTAGTCATCTCGCCTGTGGCGTCTCAACGATTATGCCGAAGCCGTCGAGCAGGGTCCAGGTAGCACGTTGATAATTGACGTAGGCTTCCTGATAGGTCACGTAGGCATTCAGCAAAGCGGTTTGGGAACTGGCGAGGCGATTTTGGGAATCGAGCAGCTCGAAAGCCGTGATGCTGCCCAGCACGTATTTTTGCTGCTCGGCTTCGACGTTCTTTTGAGACAGGTCGCGCGCGATTACGGCTGCGGCAATCGTGGCTTGGGCGAGTTCGACGGAATTGATCGCCTGGCGCACATCGAAAATGATCTGCTGCTGCGTCTGGCGTTTCTGATACTGATCATGCGCCTTGCTGACCAAAGAATTGGCGAGCGCGGACTGGGCGGTGCTGTTGCGCAAGGGGAAGGTCAACTGGAGACCGAAGCCATAGGTGGGAAAATCGAAGGCCAGCACCTGCTGGAGCGTTGGGCCCAATCCGGGGTAAGGCGTGTTCGGAACTTGTCCCAGCGTGCTGCCGATCGCGACCTGATTCAGGCCCGGCCCGGTTGCCCCGCCCTGTAATGTGAGATTGAGTTGCGGTTTGAGCTGGTCGCGGGCAAGGCGCGCGCTCAGAGCGTCTATGGAGAGACGTTGCTGGGCCGCTTTGGCTTCAGGACGAGCCTGCATCGCCTCCGCTAGAGCCTGCTCAAACGGTAGGATCGACGATTCCGGCGGCAGCGCCGACGGATCATCGTCCAGGACAATATCGGTCTCTCGCAAGGCGGGCGTGAGATCCGCTCCGATGAGCCGTCGCAAACCATCGAGGTCAGCCCTGTACTGGTAACGGGCTTGCACAAGATCCCGGTTACGTTCGGCGACCTGACTCTGGGATTGATAGATGTCGAGCTTGGCGAGAGCACCCAAATCCAAAGCCCTTTTGTCGTGCTCGTAGGACTTCTGCGCGAGATCGACGGTCTGCTCCTGAACGGTAATGTTGTCGCGGGCGAGAATGGCATCCCAATACTGCCGGGCAGCAGCCGCAACAGCATCCCCGATGGCGGCCTCGCTCGTCTCCGAGCTGATGATGAGCTGCGTGCGAGCGATGCTGAGCGGCGCACGAAACTGCAGGTTGGTCAGGTTCTGCCAGAGCGGTTGGATGAGCTGGAAATTTAAGGCTCCGAACAAGGCGGGAGACGGGTATTCATCGCCTGAGCTGCGGATAAGAGAGAAATTCGTACTGATGGTTTGGCCAGTGGGCAACAACTGCTGGTAATTGATGCTCGAGTTCTGGGATAGGCCACTGATGGTCGCGGGCAAAATCACATTGACGCCGGAGTTCGCACCTAGCCCGGGTTGGCCGGGAGCGCCGGGAATTCCCGTGCTGAAAGGTGCAGCCCCCGAAGCGAAAAACAAAGGAGAGACAGACCGCAGCGCATTGAACTGCGCTCCAATCGTTGGATCGATGGGAGCTTTGGCGGCGGTAATCTGATTGGCGGCGGTGTAAACGTCGAGACGCGTGATCTGAATATCGGCGGAGTTCTTCAGCGCCAGTTCGAGGAAGTCCCGAAGGCGCAAGTGCAGCTTGCCGTCGCGGACGCGCTGCTGTAAACCCTGGATGTCACTCACTTCGACTTGTTGCGCGTTGAAGCGGTGCTTAAAGTATTTGCTGAGGGACTGGGCGCCACACAGCAAGGAGAAACAGAGCTGAAGAGCGAACAACCGCGCAAGCGCCCTATTCATACCGCAAAGCCTCGATAGGATCGACCAGCGATGCCTTTCTCGCCGGGTAGATCCCGAAAACCACTCCCACCGCCACCGAGACTCCGAATGCGATCGCAACGGATGTCGGGGTAACAATTGTTTTCCATTCGGCCGCCGCGGCGATCAGCCACGACAGCAAGTAACCGAAGGCGATCCCCACTACTCCTCCACCGATTGAAATAAGCACGGATTCCACGAGAAACTGCCGCACGATATCGCTGCGGCGCGCGCCAGAGGCGCGGCGAATACCGATCTCCCGGGTGCGTTCGAGGACGGTAGCGAGAACGATGTTCATGATGCCGATGCCGCCGACCAGCAGCGAGATCGCGGCGATGGCGACCATGACGTAAGTGAAAATCGATTGGGCTCGCTGCTGCTCAGCCAGCAATTCAGCCGGAATTGTGACCGTGAAATCCGGAGTGTTGTGATGCGTCGAGTTCAAGATAGCCGTAACAACCTTAGCGGCGTTAATGCTGTCAGCGCCCGGTTTGAGACGAATATCAACGCCATCGAGGTCGTCCTTGAAACTGAAATTCGTATCCCAGATCCGGTATTGAAATGTGTTCAAGGGGATATAGATAATCCGGTTGGGATCGAGGGCCTGCGCGCCCGCTCCAGAACTAACCTGATTCTGCAGCACGCCAATGACGCGCAACCAAGTGTCGTTCACCTTGACATATTGACCAATCGCCGGAACAAAGCCGAATAGGGAGGTCTTTGCGCCTTCGCCGAGAACGCAAACCGGAGCGCTCGAGTCATCGTCATGTTTGTCGAACGATCTACCCTGGGCGAGTTTCCAGTTATGAATGGTTGCGTAGGCCGGCCGGACGCCATAGAGTTCGGGAACGTCCTGCGGCGGCTTGGGAAGAATACGGGCCGGGTGCATGCTGCGACGTGCGGAAATCATTTCAACGGGATCCACGTTCGCCTCGAGCACGCGGACGTCGCGTTCGGTCAAGCCTGGAGAGGTGCGACGCCGTTGTTGGAGCTCCTGCTCGCCGGTAGCGGGCCGCGATTCGATCAAGAGATTGTGAACACCCAGTTGCTCGATGAAGCGCAGCGATTCCTCGCGCGCACCAGCGCCGATCGCCAACATGCCAATAACCGCACCCACGCCAAAGATAATGCCGAGCGCGGTCAGGACGGTCCGTGTTTTTTGGGTCCAGAGATTTGCGGCTGCCAGTGCCAGGTCCGAGCGGTAGCGGCCAACCAGCATCGTCCGGCTACCTGCCTATCGTCTTCAAGGGATTGGTATCCGTTGCTTTCTTTTTTGCCATGTCCAACGGATTCGCGAGCGCCACGATCTGACCCTTATTCAGTCCTGAAATGACCGCACGCGTTTCGTTGCGGCGGACCAGAGTGACGTTCTTCTGGGTGAAGGTTTTGCCGGACCGCAAATAGACGAAGGTGCGCCCGTCGCTTTCAAACAGCGCCTGAGCAGGCACCCAAAGAGCCTGGCGAATGGGATCGGTGCTGACCACGAGCTGCACGCTCATGCCCGGGCGAAGAAGCGGTGAGGGATCGTCAAGAGCAATTGTGCATTCGAAATGGCGGTCCCAGAACGGGCCGGTGGTGCCGCCGAGTTCTTTGACATGGCCATGGAACGGATGATCCGGCACGGCAATCACAGTAACGGCGACCTTGTCGCCCACGGCTAGGTGTCCTCGATCCAGCTCGCCGATATTCGCGGCGATATCCCAGGTGTTCAAGTCGGGAATTTCGGCAACCGCCATGCCGGGTTGGACGGCATCACCGATCTGAAACAGAGGCAAACTCATGCCAGTAAACATGAAATTGGTATTCATGTTACGGTCGACCGAAACGTAGCCCGAACGGCCCGCGCGGAGGGTCATGGATTCGATGTTCTGGCGGGCGGTCGCGGCCTGCGACTCGGCCTTTTCCCGGGCCGCGTTCTGAATCGCGATGCCGGCGTTTCCGGTCTCCTGACGATTGGCCACGTTGTGCTGGACCTGCGCCAAATGGTCGCGGGCGGCCTGCAGGGCAAGATCGTTCTGCTCGGCGGAGATCCTGGAAAGAAGCGGATTTTTTCGGACATCGAGCTCGGCGACCTTCACATCCGCTTGCGCCTTGAGGAGCGCATAACGATCCTCCTCCTGGTCGGCATCACGCTGGGCTCGAGCTTGAATGAGGTGCTGCTCGGCCTCGGCGAGATCCGCCTGCGCCTCTTTGAGTTTGAACTCCTGCTCCGTGGTATCAAACTGCGCGACGACATCGCCCTTCTTGACCGGCTCGCCGGTTTTCTTGAGCGCGGTGATGTGCATTTCGCTACCGCCCGTCAAAGGCGCAGCGAGGGTTTCGGGATTTCCACCGCGCAGCTCGCCTTTCGCAGTAATGGCGAGAGTGATGTCGCCGCGTTGGACCTTGGCGACTGGAATTTCGGGAGCAGTGGCTGCCTGGATGCTGCGGTAAATGCGAATACTGCCCCAGACTACGAGAGCGAGAGCGGCGCAAACGGCAAGCGCAACCAGGGCACGCTTGGGCCAGTGAGGAGCAGGTTTGCGCGGCGGCGGAGCAAGGTGAAGCGGTGTTTCCGGCAGGATTGGCGCGGGAGCGCTGAGCTGACTCATCGATTCACCCCTTCTGGCTCAGCTAAAGCAACAAACTGATCTGCCTTGATGCCTTTGACTGCGATCTCATCTGTGTTCCGAGCGCGCACCGCTATCTGGACC
Organism: uncultured Acidobacteriaceae bacterium; assembly: GCA_963787585.1. GTDB lineage: Bacteria > Acidobacteriota > Terriglobia > Bryobacterales > Bryobacteraceae > Bog-105. Next base: position 26,027 of record CAWBDR010000020.1, on the reverse strand, counting down.
GGCAGATAGCGTCCATTGGCCTTGACGTACACGGTAGGCTTGCCGCGCAAAGTAAACAGCGCCTTGGCCGGAATGCTGATTGCGTCCGATATTTTTTCTTGAATAATGTCTGCTCCGGCGTTCATGCCCGGACGCAGTCGCTTGTCGGGAGCGGCCAGGCGAGCGTAAGCTTTGAAATTCCGGGTGGGCGGCCATTCCGCGAAGCTTTGCTCGGTGAGGGGTGAGATGGAGACGAGCTTCGCACTTAACACCTTTTCGGGAAACGCGTCCACATGCACCAGCACTGTATCGCCCAGCGCGATCCGGCCCCGGTCCACCTCATCAACTTTACTTTCCATCTGCAAGGTGGAGAGATCGGGAATTTCGGCGACCGCCAGGCCGGCGGAGACGTGATCTCCCACTTTAAACGGCTGCGAATTCATCCAGCCCTGAGTGCGATTGGGCAAATAGGTAACGATGCCGTTCAAAGGACTCTTGACGTCCAACTGCACGAGACGTCTTTCGGCCCGGGCAACGTCCGCGCGCGCTTCATCGCGCAGACGCTTAGATGATGCGATTTTGGCCTCATTCGACCGCTGATGAAGCTCGGCCGTGGCTTCCTGAACTTTCACTTTCTCCTGGGCAAGGCCGAGATCGATTTTGCTCTTCTCTCCGTCCATCACGCTGATGATGGCTGCTTTGGATGCTTCGAGACGAGCCTTTTCCGCATCGTAGCGGGTCTTGGCGAGATCGAGCTTGTCCTGATCGGCGGTAATGCGACCCTGCGCGATGGCTTGATCCAAAGTGGCCTGCGCCTGCTCAAGCGCTGCTTTCTTTTCCTTTAAATCCTGCCGAACGCGGCTGGGGTCGAAGCGAATGACGATCATCCCCTCCTTTACGTCCGAGCCGGAAGGCGCGAGCCAAACGATTTGCAGGTCGGCAACATCCAACGGCGCTGAGAGCTGTACCGAACGCGCCGCGATCAATTGGCCCCGGCAAGGGACACGCACCAAGAATTCGCCACAATGCGCTTGCGAAGCGGGCAGGTCGGTGACGCTGCGCGCGCGCCGTATCTGCCAAATGGCGAATGCGGACCCGGCGGCCAACAGCAGCAGTGCGGCGAGACGCGACCACGTTCGTGTTCGCTTGCCGGCCGTCATTTGGCAACCTGAAGATCTACGGCCGCCGAGAGGTCAGGGAGCAGATGCGGATCGGTTTGATCAATCGCGAAGCGGGCTGTGAAGGTTCTGATGGGGCTGTCAACGCCGCCGGATGCGACCGGGCTCGCCGAATCATAGTGGGCGGAAAACGTGAGTTCCGGGAAAGCATCCAGATGGACGATGGCTTTGGTTCCCGGTCTGAGGGCCGCGCCATCCGGTTCGCCGACGGAGAGTTCGACCTCCATGGCCGAGGGATCAAAGAGCTGAAGCAACGGACTGCCGGGCCATAACTGATCGCCTTCCTCGGCGTGGCCAAAGGAGCCGTTACGGAATGAGTTTTCCAGCGCAATCATGCCGGAGATGGGCGCGCGAAGCGAAAGCCTGGCAGCATTATGCCGGGCGCGGTCGACCGCTATTTTCTGGCGATCGCGCTGCAGCTCCAGAATTCGGATTTCGGCGACCTCCGCGACATCGTGTGAGTGGTTCGACCGCTGAAGGCTGGCGACGTGCTCTTTCGCATCTTGCAGTTTCACTTCGTTCTTTTGCTGTTCGATTTCGCTCAGAACGGGGCCTTTCCTGATATCAATGGCGGCCTTTTCGAGATCGGCCTGGGCCTGCTGCAGATCGGATGCGCGCTTTTCGGCGTTGCTCTTGTGCTCGGCCTGCTTCTGTTCAACTTGATGGCTGAGATCGTCATACTTCGCTTGCGCTTCGCGGGCAAGTTTCAGCTCATTGGTATCGTCGAACTCGGCCAGCAGATCTCCGGGATGAACAGTGACGCCATTTTGGATCAATTTGACGAGAGTCAAATTGCCGCCCTGACCTTGGGTGATGGGTACGCGCAACTCGACCGAACGCACCGCCGCAATGGTTCCCGTCACTCTGACGAGGCGCGGAGAATCCGCCGCAAGCAGCCCGAATGGACAGACGGCCAGCGCAGCGAGGAAAAACTTCTTCAATCTTTCTCCGGGCGACATCGGTGAAACTCGATGCGCGATGTCATTTTACGACGCGCGAGCTGGCCTTTTAGTTCCCGAGGAGAGAGCAACGACTGGTAATGGCGGCCGATTTAACGCGGATGAACGGGGATTCAGCGATTCACGGTTTCGGTAGCTTTTAGCGGGCTGGCAAGGCTGAAACTGAGCCGAGTTCCCGCCGGCAGCGCCACGGTCCTGTTGGTTGCCATAAATCCGTTCGTTCGATCGTCGTTCGTTACGGCCGAACTGAGGCCTGCGCCTTCAGCGGCCCCGGTTAGAGCACCGATAACAGCTCCGACGGCCGCGCCGCCAGCCATCTTTGCCGTGTTCACGACACCGCTTCGGGCACCCTCTCGCTCAACGTCGCCGGTGTCGATCCTGACGAAACGCCCGTCGGTTGTCGTGATATTCGTCAACATCAACGTGAGGTTCGCCTTTCCGCCCAGCAAGGGTGCTTTGCGAGCGTTCGCGATCCGGCCGAAGACATTAGAATCAGTTTCTGCAATAACGAAACCATCTACGACGAGCGGTGAATCAAGGACCGCGCGGAAAGTGTCTCCAGTCCGGTTGCGATCACTGGAGAGAGTCTCTGCTAACCGAACTTCCACACTGGTCCCGGGCTGCACCGTGACCACTTTGGGTTGCTGCACCTTAGGTTCCGGCACTTTGGCTTCGGGTTGAGATGGAATTGCGTCTACATGGGCCTGGGGCAGCAGCGCTCCTGCGCTCTGTGACAGGGCAGCGGCGTAAAGGCCCTGAGTGTCCGATGCGGGCGAGTACTTCGGCTCCGGCGGGGATGTAACCTGGGCTGCCTCCCGGAGGTGCCGTGCGGGGCCAGGCTGCTGGGGAGTGTCGTTGCTTATGATGCGAGCCGAATGAGCGCTCGTGTCAGCAGCGGAAACGGGCCTGAAGAGCAAAGGAGAAAGGCCCGCGCTAGTAGCTGTCGTCTGCGGCTGCTCATCTACTTGCATCGAGCTCTCTTCTACTCGGGTCGGGTTCTCTACCGATGTTTGAACCGGAAGCACGGGAGCCGCATGTTGTGCCGGCGCCGCAGCCCTATTTGATTGACGAATGCTGACCGGCCGCGTCGCCCCCCAGGTTTGGTGCCGTTGCGAGTAGGTCAGAGCGCCTATAAAGACGCTAATCATTCCAATTAAGAAGGTGGCGATTAGTTTCGGAACGTAGTATCCAGCGGATTGGGACGGACCATTTATACGGCTTTGACGCATGGTCTTTTGATGAAGTCGCTAAAGCGCGTGCTTCATCTGTCGTATTCTGTCGAGCCATTCGGCCGTGAGCAGGATTTGCATTCGGAAAGTGGCGGGTGTATGTTGATCGGGAATCAGGAAGGAGCTCAGGATGCGAATCGATCGAGCATTAAGCGTGTGGATTGCCGGCTTCTGCTTGTGTGCCTTTTTGACCGCAGCGACAGGGCCCGAGGACCGCCCGATCACCGATCCGCACTCGGTGATATCGGAGTCCCAACCAGGAGCGCGACCAGCGCCTATCGATGACCTGTTCTACACCCGGAGTGTGTTTGGCGCGGGGTGGTCGCCTGATGGAGAGCAGATCGTATTCACTAGTGATATTGCGGGCCGCTTGAATCTATGGAAAGTACGCGCCTCGGGAGGATGGCCGATTCAGCTCACGCAATCGGATGACGTTCAAGCGGGGGCGGCCTGGTCGCCGGATGGGAAGTGGATCGTCTACCAGCAGGATCATGCCGGGAACGAGCTGTACGATCTCTGGGCGATACCGGGCAATGGCGGCGAGCCGATTAACCTGACCAATACGCCCATGATTCGCGAGCAGGACGCGCATTGGTCGCATGACGGCAAGACTATCGCATTCGCGTATAAACCAAAGGAGGGCACGCAGTACGATATCGCACTGCTGGATTGGGCAACGCGCAAGGTCCATAAGCTGACAAATGAAAAACAACCGGGTTACTCGTGGAACGTGGTGGCGTGGAGCAAGGACGACAACACGATCTATGCTAACCGCGTGAATCCGCCGTTCACCGATGCGGATGTCTACCGGATCGATGTGGGTACGGGGAAGCTGGAAGATCTTACCGCACACCAGGGCACGGTTCGCCACCTCGCGAGCTCGCTTTCTCCCGATGGCAGCACTTTGCTGGTGAGCTCCGATGCGAAGGGCGGTTACATGAATGTCGCTCTACTCGACATCGCGGCGAAGAAGCTCAACTGGGCGACTGACCTGAAATGGGAAGCTTTCTCGGGCAATTTTTCACCCGACGGAAAGAGTTATACGTACACGATCAACGAGGACGGACTGACTAATGCTTATCTGGCCGATACCGCAAATAACAAGGCGGAAAAGCTGGATCTGGCGCAAGGCTTGAACGGCTTCTCGGGGAATCCGACCGAGTTTGCTCCGCAGGGCGATCGCGTGATCGTCACTCACGAGGCGTCCAATCAACCTGGAGATCTTTGGGTCTATAACATTGGGAACCGGCACGCCGAACAACTGACGTTTTCGACGATCGCCAGCTTGCATGCCATCCCGCTGCCGCCGGCGCAAATTGTCCATTACAAGAGCTTCGACGGGAAGATTATCACGGCGCTGCTGTGGATTCCGTTCAATTTCAAACCGGACGGTACCCATCCTGCGCTAGTTGTTCCTCACGGCGGACCGACCGGTCAACGCGTAGATTACTGGAGCCCTGAGGTGCAGGCATTGGTGTCACGTGGTTACATTTGTATTGCTCCAAACGTGCGCGGCTCGACGGGGTACGGCCTGGACTTTCAGAAGGCAAACTTTCAGGATTTGGGTGGCGGCGATCTGAAGGACGAGATAGCGGGTGTGGAGTTTCTAAAGGCAACAGAGTTTGTCGATCCGAAGAAAATCGGGATCACGGGCGGCTCGTACGGCGGATTCATGACGCTGATGGCCATCGGCAAAACACCCGATGTCTGGGCCGCGGCGGTGGAGTTGTACGGAATTATCAACTGGTCGAGCATGTTGAAGAGCTCCGATCCCTCTCTGAACGAGTATCTGAAGGGCCTGCTGGGGAATCCCGACGAGAACCAGAAGATCTATGAGGCCGATTCGCCGATTACTTACATTCGCAACGAGAAGGCGCCCTTGCTCGTGCTGCAGGGCGATAACGATCCGCGGGTACCGAAGGAAGAGGCGCAGCAGGTTGTCGACATTTTGAAGAAAGAGGGTCGGGTGGTGGACGTTCATTATTACGAGAACGAGGGTCACGGATTCGCCAAACGCGAGAATCAGATCGACGCTGTTCGGCGGACGATCGATTGGTTTGACAAATATCTGAAGGGAGAAAGCGCAACGGCGGGCGGTCAGATATCGCAGAGCCGCAAATGAGTTGCTGCGTTAGATCCTGGGGATCGCGCTCTGGCGATCAGCACGCCGCCGAACTATTCCGCGAGCGCAGCTTTAACTTCTGTATCTTCTTGGTGTTCGGGTTGTGACTGCAGGTTGTTGTTGAAGCTATAGCCGAAGCCGCGGACGGAGCGGATAAAGAGCGGATTGGCCGGGTCAGACTCGATCTTCTGGCGGAGCCGGAGGATATACACATCGACAGTTCGATCGGTCACGGCGCGATCATGACCCCAAACCGCGTCGAGTAATTGTTCGCGGCTGAAGACCACGCCCGGGCGGCTCATCAGGAACTCGAGCAAACGAAACTCGGTAGCGGTCAAAGTGAGAAGACTGCCGTCGAGGCGGACTTCGCAACTGCTGCGATCCAGCTCAAGGGCCGCCGCTTTTAAGATCCGCGTCGCGCTGGTCCGGCCACGAAACTGAATTTTGATCCGGGCAATCAGCTCGCGGACGAAAAAGGGCTTTACGATGTAATCGTTCGCACCAAGCTCGAGACCAACGATGCGATCCGTTTCGGACGCGCGAGCGGTGAGAAAGATTACGGGGATGTGAGCCAACTCGGGTTGCTGGCGGATGGCTTTACAGATCTCAAGCCCGTCGGAATCGGGCAGCATGATATCGAGCAGGATGAGATCGGGGCGCTCGCGGCGAAAGAGTTCGATCACTCCGCGCCCGGTCTGGGAGCCGACAAACCCAAACCCTTCCTTCTGCAGGTTGTACTTCACCAACGCGAACAGATCGGCATCGTCTTCAATTAGGGCGACTTTTCTCATGATGTAATCGGGCGGAAAGAAATCCAGAGTCAGAGTAACCGACGGTGTGTTACAGACATGTTACGACAGCGTGAAATTCGGCTGAATCGGGTAGTCTGGCCTCCGGCATGGTCGGGAATTGCGGAGTAATGTAAAGGAAGGGACGCCTGAAGCAGTGAACCGGTACGAGGAACGCGCGGAACGAGAACGTAGAGCGGCCATGCGGTCCTCAATGATGATAGGTACCGCGGGCCTCGCACTGGTTGTGGTTGTTCTGTTAATCGTCGGGCTCAGCATGTCGGCTCCGGCCGGATTTTTCAGCAAGGCGGCGATAGGCGTGGCGGTATTGCTCCTCATCTTGCGGCAGGTGAGCCGTCGTTTGCGCCACCGCGCGCCGCGGGCAGCGGAACCCGATCCAAAGAGCAAACTGGATTTGAGTTAGCGATCACCGGTTGCCCACGACTGCTTTTTAGCGGGTGCAGCAGGGCTGGCGGCAACCGGTTTGGATGCTACGCTGAAAATTTCCATGCAATTAGAGAAAGTGTATGAGCCTCAACGGTTTGAACCGCATTGGGCCCAGTGGTGGATCGAGTCTGGAATTTATCGAGCCGATGCCAAACAAGCACAAGGCGGCCCAGCGTTCTCGATCGTAATTCCTCCTCCGAACGTGACCGGTTCGCTCCATATCGGTCACATGTTCGAGCACACGATGATGGACGCTGCGGTGCGGTGGCACCGGATGAAGGGTGAGGCAACGCTATGGCTTCCGGGAACGGACCATGCCGGGATCGGGACACAGATGGTGGTCGAGCGCGAGCTAAGGAAAGAGGGCCGGACGCGGCAGCAGCTCGGGCGCGATGAGTTCGAGCGGCGGGTTTGGCAGTGGAAGGAAGAGTACGGAGGGAAGATCAAGGCGCAGATCCGGCGGGAAGGCGCCAGCGTGGACTGGTCTCGCGAACGCTTCACCATGGACGCGGGCCTGTCACGGGCGGTGCGCGAAACATTCGTGCGGCTGTGGGACAAAGGCCTGATCTATCGCGGCGAGTACATGGTGAACTGGTGTCCGGACTGCCAGACCGCGATTTCGGACTTGGAAACGGTTCACGAAGCGGTCGCCGGCCACCTCTGGTACGTGCGCTACCCGGTGGTGGGGACCAACGAGTGGCTGACCGTGGCTACGACACGGCCGGAAACCATGCTGGGCGATACTGCGGTGGTGGTTCATCCGGATGATGCCAGGTACCGTCATCTGCGCGGCAAGAGCGTGCTTTTGCCGATCATGAAGCGTGAGATTCCGATCATCGAGGATACGATCGCGGATCCGGCATTCGGAAGCGGGGTCGTGAAGGTCACGCCAGCGCACGATCCGAACGATTTTGAAGCGGCCAAGCGGCATAATTTACCGTTTATAAAAGTCATCGGCGAGGATGCGCGGATGACAGCCGCTGCCGGGCCATACGCGGGATTGGACCGCTTCGAAGCGCGTAAGCGCGTGCTGGCGGCGCTGGAGGAGTCAGGCGACCTTCTAAAGACGGAACCGTATACGGTGAACCTGAGCAAATGCGAACGGTCCAAGACCATCGTGGAGCCGCTGGTTTCGACGCAGTGGTTCGCTCGTATGAAACCGCTGGCAGAAAAAGCAATGGAAGCGGTGCGAAACGGGCGGATTCGCTTTGTGCCGAACGACCGTGAAGTGGTGTTTTTCCAGTGGATGGAAAACATCCGTGATTGGTGCATCTCGCGGCAGCTCTGGTGGGGCCATCGCATTCCGGCGTGGCATTGCCGTAAGTGCGGAGAAATTATTGTGGCGCGCGAGACGCCGGCAATTTGCCCGCATTGCCGTTCGACGGAGGTCGAACAGGATACCGATGTTCTCGATACATGGTTCAGTTCGGGGTTGTGGCCGTTTTCGACACTAGGCTGGCCAGACGATACGGAAGACCTGCGAACGTTTTATCCGACTTCGCTCATGATCACGGGGTTCGACATTCTGTTTTTTTGGGTGTCCCGAATGATGATGCTGGGTATCGAGATGACGGGTGATGTTCCGTTCCGCGAGGTCCATATTCATGGACTGGTGCGCGATGCCGAGAAGCAGAAGATGTCGAAGACCAAGGGCAACGTGGTGGATCCGCTTGTTTTGATGGACGAATTCGGCACGGATGCGGTGCGCATGGCACTGCTGATGTCGGCGGCCTCGGGAGCGGATATTGCGTTGAAGGAGGACCGGATGGAGGCCGGCAGCGCGTTCGCGAACAAGATCTGGAACGCGTCGCGGCTGCTGTTTCAAAATATAGAACGTTCGAATCTGAACTCGTGGAAAGCGGAGCCCTTCCCAACGAACTCCATTGAGGACGCCTGGATGATTGGCCGGTTGAACACGGTGATACGGGTTGTTAATCAGGCGCTGGAGCAGCACCGGTATCACGAAGCGGCGCACGAGTTGTGGCATTTTGCGTGGCATGAATTCTGTGATTGGTATCTGGAGGTGAAGAAGCTTCGGTTCCGGGAAAATTCCGGGCAGGACGAGCATTGGACGGCCGCAATCACGGTTTATGACACGATGTTGCGCTTACTGCACCCGCTGATGCCATTCCTCACCGAAGAGCTTTGGCAGCGTCTGGTACAGACGCTTTCGATGGAGGGCCGCGCGGTCTCTGTTTCGCTAGAACGTTACCCGACAGCTATTGAGGGCACAGGCCACGAGCTGCCGTTCCTGCTGTTTCGGGACATCATCACGGATGCACGGGAGCAGCGAGCAGACAGGAGACTCGACCCGAAAACCACGCTCGCAGGAACACTTGCTCTCAAAGCCTATGAGTTCCGGGCCGAGGATCTTGCGATACTCTCCAAGCTAACGCGATTGAACATCGAGCAGTCTTCCTCGGGGAATCTCGGGAATTTTTTCGAGCTGAAGATCAACACAGGAGAGCGCGACTCAGAGGCGATACGGGACCGCGCCGCCAAAGAAAAGGCCCGCTTGGAGAAGGCGATCGAGAGCCATCGGAGCCAGCTAAATAATCCGGCGTTCCTGGACAACGCGCCTGAAAAGGTAATCGCGGGGAAGCGCGCGAAACTTGCGGAGTACGAAGCGGAGCTGGAGAAGCACAGCAGGCTTCTGGCCGAGGTGCAATAGACGTGTTCGACGTTTCGCACCCGGAGGTGCGATCGGCCGTGGAGCGCGCGCTTAAAGAAGATATCGGCCCGGGCGATGTCACAACCGAGCTAACCGTGCCAGCCGAGTTGAGGGCGCGCGGCCATTTCATCGCGAAACAGGATTTTGTGCTGGCCGGAATCGAACTGCTTGCTCTCGTGTATGGGCAGAGGGGTGGCGGAGCGGAGATCAGCTTGTTAGCCGAAAGCGGGGCAGAAATCCGCGAGGGCGGGACGCTCGCCACAGTTTCGGCGCGCGCGAGGACGCTGCTTACCTGCGAACGCGTAGCGCTGAACTTTCTCCAGCGGTTGAGCGGTATAGCGACGCTTGCGCGCAAACATGTGGAGGCGATAGCCGGTAGTGGCGCGCGGATTCTGGACACACGGAAGACAACTCCGGGATTGCGCGTGCTCGAAAAAATGGCAGCGGCGGCGGGCGGCGCGATGAATCATCGATGCGGCCTTTTTGATGCGGTTTTGATCAAGAACAATCACATAAGCGCGTCGGGCGGCGTAACCGAAGCGCTGCGAAAAACAGAGAATTTTGCCGGGCTGGTTGAAATTGAAGTGCGGACGCGGAAGGAGCTGGATGAAGCCTTACAAGCGGGGGCGAAGCATCTGCTGCTTGACAATCTCTCTCCGGCAGAAGCGCGGGTGTGGATCGCATATATTGCGGGACGGGCCACAGTGGAACTCTCAGGCGGTATTCGGCTCGACAATATTCGCTCGTATGCGGATGCCGGAGCGGATTTCATTTCGTGCGGTGCGATCACGCACTCGGCCGCCGCGGTGGACATCAGTTTCCGCCTCGACCCCGAACTGTAATGCCGCTGGATTTAGCAAGCATCTGCGCCTCCCGGCCGCAGAATGAGATTCACTACTTCCCTACGATCGGTTCAACCATGACGGAAGCAGTGCGGCTGGCCACGGGCGGCGCACGGCATGGAACGGTGGTGCTGGCCGATGAGCAAACAAGCGGGGTTGGCCGAATGGGGCGATCGTGGATCTCGGAGGCGGATGCGGGCATTTACCTTTCGATTCTGTTACGGATTGCGCTTTCACCGGCGCGTCTGCCGGTCGCTAGCCTGCTGCTCGGGCTGGCAACCACCGACGCGATCGAGCGTACCGCTGGATTGGAGTGCGACATCCGATGGCCAAACGACGTTCTGATTCGCCACCGGAAGGTAGCAGGCGTGCTGCCCCATCTGGTTGAGGGCTGGATTATCGCCGGGATCGGAATTAACGTCAACCAGACGAACATGCCGGAGGGGCTTCGGACTCCAGCGACATCTCTGAGAATCGAGAGCGGCGGCCAGATCCAGAGGCGAGAACCGCTGGCAGTTAAGCTCCTCGAATGTATCGATACATTCTGTTCCATGCTCGTGACGAACGGGCCGGGAAGCATTTTGGATGCGTTCACGCGGGCATCCAGTTACGTCATCGGCCGCCGGGTAATGGTGGATGAGACCGGCAAGAGAGGCACTACGGCAGGACTGGATGAGAACGGATTCCTCTTGCTGACGCTTGATGATGGACGGCTCGAGAAGATCTCAGCGGGCGGCATCCGGCCGGATTATGCGGCATGACGGAAGAAATTGGCGATAGCACGCAACCGGACGATGCCGATTGGCCGCGCAACTATTTCAACTACTTCACTGAAATAGAAGAGCACTTTCAGCGCGCGCGGGGAACAGCGCTGTTTCTGCTCTCGCCGGTAGACTGGGCGTTAATCGAGAACTGGAAGAACGCCGGCATTCCACTCGAGGCAGTTCTCAGGGGGATTGATGAAGCTTTTGAAAAATGGCGCAGCCGAAAAGTAAAGCGAAGGGCGATCAATTCCGTCGCCTACTGCACCCAGGCTGTCGTTGAGCAGGCGCAGCGGGTTGCGGTGCCGGCTCGGCGAAGTGGGAGTGCAGAGGCTCCGTTCACGGCCGAGGAGCTCCGCGGTCACCTGAGTCGCGCCGCTGCCGAAATCGCGTTACGGCCGGAAGCCCCATTTCAGGAGGTTGCGGCTTTCCTTCAATTACTCACCGCGCTTGCGGAGGACCAGATTTTCAAACTGGAGGAGCTGGAGCGGCGTTTGACCGCACTCGAGGAAAAGCTGGTAGGGGCTCTACGGTCCATGCAGACCGAAGAAGATCTCTATGCGATGCGCGAGGCTTTGGACCGCGAATTGAAACCGTACCGGGGCAAAATGACAGCGGAGCAATTGGCGATGCTGGAACGGCGGTACTTAGATACGGCGCTGCTGGAGCAGGCCAAGCTGCCAAGATTAAGTCTCTTTTACTTGCATTGATCTGTAATTCCGCTTTGCCTGCTTCGCTTCGAGGCGTGTCGGTCGGTCTCTTAGAGCGCGACACGGAGCGGAAGCGTCACCGGAGCGATCCGGCGTTGCAAAAGCAAGGATTGGAAAGAGCAGGCACAGTGAAGACGCCAAACGTGAGCCAAAGGTATAACGGCTTGCGGCTGGGACATCCGCGTAACCTATTCCTGTATTGCGGCGTCTGGTGCTGGGGATTGCGGATGAAGTGGTACGTTTCGGCCCTCTTGGCGACCATGGCCGCGGGTCAGGCTACTTCGCCTCCTGAGCGGCTGGCGGTTGTAGAAGGGCGGGTGGTGCTGTCTGCAACTGGTGAGCCGGTTCGAAAGGCACATGTTTCCCTGGGATCTTATAAAGGCGAGGACAGTTTTGAGTTCGTGGCCACCACCGACGACGCGGGTCACTTTCGATTCACTGATGTCCGGCCTGGCTCCTACAAGCTGCTAGCCGATAAAAAGGGTTATCTTCCCGGGGATATGGTGAGGTTCAGCAGGGCGGTCCGCAATGGTTTGTGAAGGTCAGCGCCGGAGATCATTTTCAGGATGTTGTCTTGCGGCTGTTTCCAGCGGGACTCGTTAGCGGACAAGTGTTGGATACAGACGGAGATCCGCTGCCGGGCTACGAAGTGGTGCTTTGGGAAAGGAACAGCAGAAGGAAAGATGCTGTAGCAAGAACTGCGGATCAGACCACAACTGACCATGATGGCCAATATCGCTTTGATGGACTTATGCCAGGAACTTACTATGTGAGCGCAGAGCCTCCCGATTCCACTGGGCCTGCTGCTTCCACAACGCAGGTCTTTGTTGATTCCGCCGGCAAACCCACCAACCTGCACGATTATCGAACATTCTTTCCGTCAATGCTTAGCTTGGCGGCGGCGCAGAGCATTCACCTGCTGAGTGGACAGGAGCAGGAAGATATAGATATTCGCGCGCAACGTGGTCCCCTGCTGTCGGTCGCCGGGAAAGTCAGCGGGATGGTTGGGAATGGATCGAATTACCGGGTGAGCGCTTCCCTTGCTGAAGGGATGGGTTGGACTGGAAAAGAGGGCCGGCTCTCCGCAGACGGCTCATTTCTTATCGCCGATCTTCCGCCCGGCAAGCATCAGTTGACCTTGCTACGGCAGGATATGAATGGTCTTCAAACGGTGGGTTCGACCGAAGTCGAACTGACAGACCAGAACATCACAGGGATGATCATTACACCGTTCGAACCCGCCGTGCTTCGCGTTCGAGTCACGATCGAAGATGAAGATAACCCGTTGACCGTGGGATCGGTGTTTCTTGATCCGAGTAGTGCTGATGGAAACCCCCATGTTGGTCAATACCAGTTCACGCCTGACAATGGCACGTATGTCCTCAAGGACGTCACGCCAGGCAGGTATTTAATTGGTTTCACGAACATCAATCACTGCTTTCTAAAATCCGTAAAATCGAACGGTCATGAAGCTAATCCCGAAGCCGTTGAAGTAGCCAGCGGCGCCCATCTCAATCTCGTCCTTGCGTACAGCAGGAAGGTCGCAACCGTAACCGGAGATGTGGAGGCGCCACAGGATCGAACGAAGAAGGCAATTCACATAATCCTGGTGCGAGAGGACGAATCGCCAATCAAGGGCCGCTGGAATATGGAGACAGATCAGTTCCTTCATTTCTCGATTGAGGACAGACCACCGGGGAGATATATTGCGTTCGCTGCCGAGGAGGGTGATACCGAACTTTGGAGTGAGGCGGACTTTCTCCGCCTCGTGCGGGCGGAGGGGACCGTGATAGATCTTCATGAAAATGAGCATGCGACTCTTCATTTGAAGCTGATCACGACAGAGGTGACCGACCGTGTACGACGACAATTGGGATTGTGATCGAGTTCGAATTTCTTTTCTTCGCTCTCTTGCAACGCATCGGTAAACAGTTTCCTGAACTGCTGGAAAAGGAGTCCCAACCGCTTTTGATACGTTAGGCTCACATGACGCGAGCAGCGCCAAAGCCGCGGATTCTGCATTGGACGGCACTGGCGCTACTCGTTGTTTCTATTTGCATCAACTACGCAGACCGCGGAAACCTGGGCGTGGCCGCGCGAAGTATTCAAAAGGAGCTGCATCTCAGCGCGGACCAGCTCGGAATACTGTTGTCCGCATTCTCCATCACCTACGCTATATCACAGCTTTTGGCGGGCAAAGTGATCGACCGGTGGAACGTGAATTGGGTCTACGCGGCGGCTTTTCTTCTTTGGTCGGGCGCGACGGGTTTGACCGGGCTGGCGAGCAGCTTCTGGGCGATTTTCGCACTACGTCTGATTCTCGGCGCAAGCGAATCCATGGCATATCCTTCCTATTCGAAAATCATTTGCATCAGCTTTCCCGAGCACCTGCGGGGGACCACGAACGCGCTGATTGATGCCGGCTCGAAGGTCGGACCGGCGCTGGGCGTGCTGCTGGGTGTCAAGATGATCGAATGGTTTTCCTGGCGGGGCATGTTTTTGGTCATTGGCGCGGGAAGCCTGCTCTGGCTACTGCCCTGGTGCCTGCTGGTACGCAAGCTGCCGAGCCGGCACATGGCGGATCCAAACAATATTGCGTGTCCGAGCTTCGCTGCAATCGTGTCTCGACGAGCCTTGTGGGGAACGACAATCGGGCTGTTTGGCGGCAATTACACCTGGTTTTTCTTTTTGAACTGGCTTCCCTACTATCTGGAGACCGAGCGGCACTATACGCGTGACCGCCTGGCCATCATCGGTTCCCTGCCATTTTGGGCAGTCGCTGTTTCCTCGATGCTATTCGGTATGGTGGCAGACTGGCTGATCCGGCGCGGCCGGGATGCAGGGCGAATCCGACAGGCCTTCGTGTGTATGGGATTGCTGTCGTGCTGCGGGTTGATGCTGCCTGCGGTACTGGTACCGAACCAACTCCAAGCGAATGTGTTCCTGGTGGCGGCGTTCGTTGCGCTCGGGGCCTGGTCGTCCAATCATTGGGCCCTCACGCAGTTACTGGCAGGGCCGCGGGCCGCGGGAAAATGGACGGGAATTCAAAATGGCATGGGCAATTTCGCGGGGATTTTCGGGCCTGCAATCAGCGGATACGCATTAGCCGCAACCCATTCTTTTGTCGCGGCGTTCGTGATCTCTTGCGGTGTTTCGATGGTGGGGGTACTAGGGTACTGGATCGTTGTTGGACGTCCCGTTGAACTTTCCTGGAGCAGAGCCGTAGCAACTAGCAATTCTGTGACGTATATTGAAAGTTCGTTCCAGCAATCTTCCGAGTCGTAGAAGATCCGTTCTTATGACGGGTTAGACCAGATCTGCAAATTGCGGATCAAAGCGGTCGAAGACTTGCGCCGCCGCTCTTCTAACTGATCGCCAGGCAACGCACACGCGGCTCTTGGCGAGTGATGGTCTGTGTTGCCCAAGCACGGCTTGGCTGCCCAGGCTATCAATTAGCGCGGACTGGCGCGCCGGTGGGTATCTTCCTCCGAGTGCCCACCGGTTTCTGCTCCTGCAGTGCTCGAGGGCGCCAGGCGGCGTATCATCTTGCGGCAGTTGCTGTAAGGCGAAAGGCCGGGCGATGGACTTCAACCTGAGCATTACGGATGCCGGCGCGCACAAACAAATCCCGCAACTCCTGGCGCACGAATGCAGCACGAATCGAAATGACGCCATCGTGCACGGTCACGAAATGCCAACGAAAAAAGGGCCGAGTGGCGGGCAGAAACAGGTAGGGGATAACGTGGCGTTCCAAATCGCACACGAGCAACGCCTTGCGCGCCAGTTGATAGAACGATTTCAATAAGAGCACTACCTGATCATCGGTGAAGTGGTGCAGAAGCAACGAGCAGAAAACGTAGTCGAAGCTTTCATCCAGAAACGGCAGTTGAAAGGCATCGGCGAGAAGTTTTGGATAAGGAGCGTTTTCGATGTTGACGGCGTTGTGATCGAGGCTAGTCACTGCCGCCCGAGGATAGAGTTCGCTGATAAGGCGGGCAGCATCCCCCGAGGCCGAACCAATGTCGATCAATGAGAACGATTCGCCCTGAGGGATTACGCTCTGCAGTAGGCTTTTCATGACGGAATGGCCGCCAAAGCTCGCATTGATTCTTGTGAGATCGTTCAGATTCGGACGAGCTTCGTCGGGCGGAAGATGATCGAGTAATTCAGGTTGTATGAATCGGCGCTTGAACACGGCAGAGTGTCTGGGCAAGGACGAGGATTGCGGTTCGGACCAGTGGTACAAGAATGATTACATAAGCCGACGAATATGCCCACCCTATCCAGACGCGGACTCTTGCAGGCGGCGGGAGCCGCGATCACAATGTTTCCGGCTGCGGCACACGCACAGACGCCGCAGACCAGGACCGATGCCGGGCCAACGACCTCAACCGTGGAGGACCGCGATCGCCGCATGCAGTGGTGGCACGAGGCCCGTTTCGGGATGTTCATCCATTTCGGGCTCTATAGCGTTCTAGGACGGCACGAATGGGCCATGGAGGAAGAAGGTATTCCGGTGGCCGAATACCAACGGCTGGCGCAAGAGTTCAATCCGGAACCCCATGCGGCGCGCGCCTGGGCGAAGCTGGCCAAGACCGCAGGTATGAAGTACATGGTGATGACGACGAAACATCACGAAGGCTTCTGCCTGTTTGATACTAAGCTGACGAATTACTGCGCACCGAAGCAGGCGGCGGGACGGGACCTGGTTGCCGAATACATTGAGGCCGCTCGCGGCGAGGGCATGCGCTTCGGTTTCTATTACTCGCTGATGGATTGGCATCATCCGGATGGAGCGCTGTGCGCGCATGACGAGGCGGCTCGGAGACGCTTCGTTGATTACATCCATGGACAGGTGCGAGAGCTCTGTTCGAACTACGGAAAGGTCGACGTGCTTTGGTATGACGTGAACTGGCCGCTGACGCCGGAGGGTTGGGAATCGGAAAAGATGAACCGGATGGTGCGGCAACTGCAGCCTGACATTCTGATCAACAATCGATCGGGCATTCCGGAAGACTTCACGACGCCCGAGCAACACATCCAGGCATTCAACACACCGTGGGAGGCGTGCATGACGATGAACGACAGTTGGGGGTATCAGCGGGCGGACGACGATTGGAAATCGCCAAAGACTATAACGCGAAACCTGATCACGTGCGCTCGCGATCAGGGCAATTACCTGCTCAATATCGGCCCCAAGGCGGACGGGTCTATTCCGGAGCCTTCGATCGAGATTCTCAGGGCAGTGGGCCGGTGGATGGAGGGGCACGCGGAATTGATTCATCGCGCTGACCGCTGCCAGGTGAAGAGGTCAGAATTCGCGAATTTCACGCGCCAAGGAAACACGTTGTACATTCACGCCTATTTTTGGCCAGGAGAAACGCTTGCAGTCGGCGGACTGCAGCAGAAGGTGCAAGCCGCGAAGATGTACAAGACCGGCCAACCTATCAAGTTCGAGCAGGAAGAGTTCCGCGTACGGTTTACGGGTTTGCCTGCCTTGGCGCCCGATCCTATTGCGACCGTAATTGCAGCCGAATGCGACGGTGAGCCCACACAGGATCAAATGGCGATTCGCGTTCACCGCAAGCGGGAGAGCGTCTAAAGTTGGAGATTGTTATTCCGAACTCCGGCTGGGTCGAGGTCATTTGCGGACCGATGTTCTCCGGCAAGAGCGAGGAACTCATTCGGCGTTTGAGGCGCGCCAATATCGCACGGAAAAGGGTGCAGGTATTCAAACCGGCGGCGGATACGCGCTATTCAGATTCCGAAATTGTCACGCACGCGGACGCCCGCATGCGCTCTGAAGCGGTGAACTCCCCGGCGGAAATAGCAGCCAGAATCGATTGGAGAACCGAGGTCATTGGCATCGATGAAGCTAATTTCTTCGGCGGCAGCCTGGTTCCGATAATTGACAAACTCGCTGAAAGCGGCAAGCAGGTGATCGTGGCCGGACTGGATACCGATTACATGGGGCGGCCTTTTCCACCAATGCCGGAATTGCTGGCGGTGGCCGAATCGATTACGAAGACGCTTGCGATTTGCGTGCGGTGCGGCGCTCCAGCGAAGCACACCCAGCGTCTAGTAGAATCGGAAGAACTAATCCTGGTTGGGGAGGCTGGATTGTATGAAGCTCGGTGCCGCCGCTGCTTCGAAGCGGGAATACCCCGGCAGGAGATGCTAGACTTTCCCCTGAACTGAGACATTCGCCACGGAGTGAAACATAATAGGTAATAGGCGCGTCCATCAAGCCAGCGCCGGGGATGGTTTTCCCTGGTCGCGCGTGCTTATTCGCCCCCACGAGGAAATCAAATGAGTAGTACACAGCAACAGCCGACCTATATAATTCCACCGCCTTCGAGCCCCAATTGGAGAACTCCGCTTCTCATTGGCGCATTGGTGTTGTTGGTCGCGTCCAACATTTATTTATTCGTTCAGCTCGAGCGGGTCAGAACCGAAAGCCGTAATGATATGGCCAGGCTGAACGCCGACATGAATGCAGCAGTCGAGAAGATGCGCATCGACTCGAACGAGGAGGTTCGCCGCTCGCGCCGCAGCGTAGAAGATCTACAGGCGCGCCTGGCAGAACAACGCCGCGCCGCCGAACGGGCGGTAGGGCAAGCGAAGATCGATGCTCAAAACCGAGTGAAAATGCTACAGGATAAAGTTGCCCAGGAGCAAGAGGCTCAGCAGCAGGTTATCAGTCAGGTGAAGCAGACCGCCGATACGGCCACGACTCAGCTTGCGAGCGTTTCGACAGATGTGGGCAACGTAAAGACGGATCTGGGGAATACGAAGGGCCAGTTAGAGCAGACGATCGCAAACCTAAAGCGAGCGACCGGCGAACTGGACAGCCATGCCAGTCTTATCGCAACGAACGGTAAGGAACTGGAAGCGTTGAAGGAACTGGGCGAGCGAAACTATGCGCAATTTACGATCAAGAAATCCAAGAATGCGACCCGCGTGGCGGATGTGATGATCGAGTTGAAAAAGGCGGACGCGAAGCACAACAAGTTCACGATCGCGATCACGGCGGACGACAAAACAGTGGAAAAGAAGGACCGCAACATCAACGAGCCGATTCAGTTCTACACCTCGAAAGCGCATCAGCCCGATGAGGTGGTTGTGAATTCGGTGAGCAAGGACACGATCGTCGGATATCTGGCTTCGCCGAAGGTTCAGAATGGGAGAAGCGGATCCTAATGTTTTCCACTACGCCGACACGGTATCCTGAGCGACTAATTGTGCCAATGCGCGAAGACCTTACCCAGTATGGCGTGCGCGAGGCGCGCACGCCGGAGCAAGTGGACCAGTTTCTCGGCCCGAACAGTGGAACCGTACTGATGGTGGTGAATTCGGTGTGCGGCTGCGCGGCCGGAAAGGCGCGTCCCGCTGTCGGGTTAGCACTGGAGCACCCGAATCGCCCGGACACGGTAGCTACCGTGTTTGCCGGGGCGGATCTAGAAGCGGTCGCTCGCGTGCGCGAGTTGCTGCCGGGCGTTCCTCCGTCGTCGCCCTCCATGAGTCTCTTCCGCGATGGGAAGCCGGTTTTCGTCCTCCACCGTTTCCAGATAGAAAGCAGTACTCCGGAGAACATCGCGAAGGTTTTGACGGGTGCGTTCGACCAGTACTGCGTGAAAACGGAGAAGTAAAGACCCCTCAGGGTCCCGTGAAAGGCGCCGAATTTCCTACGGACTCTCTCTTCAGCACCAAAGCGACTCTTCGCCGATTGCGAGAAGGCCTTTGGAAATTATTTAGAAATTCCTTGGCGGCATTTTAGGACTTTTGGCTTCGATCTGCAGTATTTTGATCGCGGATGTTTCTTGCGTTCATTAGTGCAGAGAGGAGACAAAGATGTCAGCTATGCCGATGCCTTCCCACGGAGCTATGGAAGGGAGGGGCGCGTATAACAGACACGCTAAGATTCCCGCGGGCGGCGCCGCTTTGGCGCGACCACTTCTCGAGGAAGCGGTTCGGAATATAGCGTTCGGCCCAGCGGATCAGCCCGTTGTCATTGCCGATTATGGATCGTCGCAGGGGAAGAATTCGCTCGCACCCATGGGGACTGCAATCAGAATCCTGCGGAGTGGCCTGGACAGAAATCGACCCATCTTTGTCTTCCACGTAGACCTGCCGGCAAACGACTTCAACACGCTATTTGAGGTGTTAAATACCGACCCAGATCGCTATGTTCTGGACGATCCGAATGTGTTTCCGTGCGCGATCGGAAGGTCTTTCTATGAGAGTGTGCTTCCGCCGGAACACGTCCATCTGGGATGGTGCTCATACGCGGCCGTGTGGCTCAGCCGCATCCCGAGTCTGATACCAGGTCATTTCATCGCGCACCGCAGCACAGGCGCCGTGCGCGCCGAGTTTGAACGTCAGGCTGCACGCGATTGGGAAGCTTTTCTCTCCTTGCGGGCAGGCGAATTGCGGCCTGGCGGTCGTCTGGTAATCGTGCTTCCGGGCCTTGATGACGACGGCTCTTCGGGGCTCGAAGCCTTAATGGACCATGCGAATGCCGTGCTCGCGGAGATGGTTGATGAGGGAGCGATCCTGGCGGACGAACGAACGCGAATGGTACTGGGAGCGCACCCTCGGCGCAGATGTGATCTTCTCGCCCCGTTCTCTCCCGGCAGGCAGTTCCAAAACTTAACTGTGGAACACTGCGAACTGGTTCCGCTCGCGGATGAAGTGTGAGCCGATTACCAGGAGGACGGAAATAAGGAGAAGCTCGCAACCCGGCATGCACAGTTTTTCCGCTCGGTTTTCATACCCTCATTGGCGCTCGGGCTCACTCGGGCTCATGATGCCGAGCAGCGTAGCGTATTCGCCGAGAGGTTTGAGAACGCCTTGAAGAGACGTCTGATGAACAAACCGGAACCGCTGCATTCGTTTGTCCAGACCATCGTTCTTAGCGAGCAGAGCTGACATCACGCGCCAACCGGCAACTCCGGGGAACTTAACCGTTATTCGATGAACTGTCCCATACAACGGCAGAGAACGAGACCAAACCGCCGCCGCCCTCTTGTTCTCTGTAACGCGCTTTCGGGAAGAAGGTCGAAGACAATTGTGCATCAACTGAGGCGCGAAACGCGTACGGGTTTGGGGTTTACCCAGACGGCGAATGGCAGGCACCCCACACCTTCGGTGAATTGCACGCTCACATTCCTTTCCGGACAAGGCAACCCCTAAATCACTCGTTACTTAATTGCGCTACGCTCAGGGGCGCGTGCGGCTCCCCTAGTATTTCGGCCCCTCGAGCGTCGAGACAGGCGCATGGTTGAGCCATAACGGATTGTTTAAGCATAAGGCTGGATCTAGCACGTCGTTCGGATAGATAGCGTGTAAACGGCGCAGGTTTATCGATCGTGTCCATCTTGCCGGTCACGCGGAGATCAACAGTTCCGGATGGGTGCACCTGGGCCTATGTAGCCCCAGCGTAGCGAGCCAACGGCGGGCTGTTGGGTTGGAGATCAGTTTGCGCGCGTGAGGGTTTGGGCAAAAGGCGGGCACGTCCGCGTATGCGTAATCGTCTGTGTTAAGCGGCGTTATTTGAACTTAGCTTAATCAGCCAGACAGCTCCTACCGAGCTCATCTATTGAGCAGCCACACCCATGTATTTGATCTCGCTGTCCGTGACCGCAATTTCGACGCGACGATTTATCGCACGGGCCTGTTCTGTTGCCCCTTCCACCCGCGGGTTCGTTTTCCCGAAGCCCTTTGCTTCCACCAGCGAAGGCTCAATGCCAGCCTGTATCAGGTAATTGCGGACGGCTTCCGCGCGATGCTCTGAGAGCTTCTGGTTGTATTGCTTTGTTCCAATATCGTCCGTGTAACCGAAAACCGACAAACCAAAACCCTTCGAAGCAAGAAGAACTCCCGCAATGCGGCTCAAAAGCTCTCGATTGTGTGGTTTCAGTTCGGCGCTGTCGAAATCGAACTTAAAGCTCGAATCGGGCAGAATTATTAGCATCCCGTTCTCTGTGCGCTTTGTTTCAACAATACGGTTCAGGGCTTGTTGCATTTCGTCCAGCTCTTGTTGACGTTGCTTTTGAAGAGCATCGAGTTGTGTTTTCGATTCGTTCGCCTGCTCCACGGCTTGCCGGGCGGCAGACTCAGCTTGGCTTTCTGCTGCCTGAGCCTGGTCGCGCTGCTGCTCCGCGTGGGCCCGTGCTGCTGCTGCGATCTCGGCATTGGCGGCAGCCTCCGTTGCGCGACGACTCGCCGCCGACACCACAGTGGCCTCCTGCTTGGCGATTTGCATATTTTCGGTCACTTCCCTCGTCAGATCAGAGATCTTTTGATCCATGGCTACCAAGTGCTGGTGCAGGTAAAGGAGGGAAGAGCCCGTCAGAGCGGCAAGAAGAACAATCGAAACAATGAGAAAAGGTCTCACAACTCCTATCGTATTCCGATTTTCGCAATTCTTGCGAAGAGAGCGCATCGTGGATGAAGTACGTCCGTGATGATCGCACTGTCCGAGTGCCCAACCATCCACCCCGCAACTCGTAAACGCGTTGGATGCACCTCTATAGAGTCCTCCGGTATCGTAATTGACAGTTTCGCCAAATACCGGACGTCGCGGCATAGTATGAATACTGAGTCCGATGTCCGCCAGATCGAGAGTGTTTGCTGCGGCTGCTTTGCTCTTAGTTGGCTGGATCGCGCGACTCGCGTGGGACTATTTCGATGAGGGAAGCATCGCGCATCAAGCGATGCAGTTTCAATTGAAGCTCTTCGGGGCCGCCATGTACGAGTATCAGTCGGAAACGGGACGATGGCCGGCGAGTCTGGATGACCTCGCACAGACGTCGCTGCCGCAGCGCAGTTACGTGTGGAGACAAACCGCCCGCACGTTCACGTTCCTGTGGCCAAAGGACTTGAAGCCTGATCCCAAGCAGAACGCCAATGTGCTGCTCGCTTACAGCAATGCAGGTCTATTCAATAAGCTCGGGCGGGTATGGGTGTGCTGGGGAGATCTGCGGACCGAGCATATGCGGGAGCGAGAGCTTCGGGTCCGGCTTGGGACCAAGTAACTAGAGCGCGGGAAGATGGGCGACCCGGTATCGAACACACCTGCTCCGCTACCGACTAATGTGTCTCGATGGCCCTCGCACTCCTCTATATAGGACATCATGTCAATGTCCTCGATTGCCAGTCCCTTTTCGCCTGATCGAGGTCCTCGAAAATCGGCAAAGCTTGTGTCGGTGGCAGGGCGTATACAGCTGAAGAAAGAGGCCTGCTCTATGACGAAGCCAAGAAACGCCGCTCGAAGGCGCGATCTATCCAGCATTAGCACTTACTCTGAATTGCGGACTTCGCGACAAAGAGCTTCGGCAACTGCAATGGGGCGCGTTCATCTGCGTGATGCTTATCTAGCCGTGGGCGAGTCGAAGAGTGAGGCTGGAACCGGGAGGACGGTTCCCCTGAATACTCTCGCCTTGGAAGTTCTCAAAACTTACTCAGTCTGGTTATCGCGACAAGTTCCACGATCTCAACCCACAATGGTTCGTTTTTCCGGCGGGCAAGCCGCAGCCGACAGACCCGACGAAGCCATGCACTAGCTTTAAAACGGTTTGGCGGATGATCAAGGTAAACGCCGGCGTAAAAGGTCGGTGGCACGACAATCGCCACACCTTTGTCACTGGACTCGCGGAATCAGGCGAAGCCAGCGACCAGACGATCATGGACATTGCGGGGCACGTCTCTAAACGGATGCTGAAACACTATTCGCATATCCGCATGGAGGCGAAGCGGCGCGCAGTAGCCGCGCTTATTCAAGAGGAAAACGATCCCCCCGAGGACCGGAACGAAACTGCCTCGAAGCGAAAGAAGCCTCGGGTGGCATCATGATCGACCTCAGAGGCCTTCAGCTTAGTCCAAGAGCATCCCGTTGTGCGTGAATGCGGCCGCGTTGCACTGTAGCCCGACAATTCGATAAGGGCTCAGATTCCTTGCGATTTGCCAAATGAAAAAATTGCGGCGTTGGCTCGGCCTCCGACGAGGCGTCCGTAGCCGCGTCACTTGGCATACTCCGTCGACAACTCTGCTTGCTTGAGCACGAGCTGGGTTGCGTCCTCCGAGAGGTCTGGTGGGTAGCCGTACATCGCCAGCAACCGACGGACTTTCCGCCGCAGGTCCGCCCGCACGCTCTCCCGCTGCGTCCAGTCGAGCTTGGGCATCTTCTTGACCATTTCCGCCACCGCGCGCGCCATAAGTCGGAGTTGATCGGATTTCATCACCTCTTTGGCCGACCCGTTCTCCGCCAAGGCGTCGTAAAACGCGCTCTCCTCATTACTGAGTCCGAGTTCCTCCCCGTGCCGCTTTGCCTCGCGGACCCATTTCGCCAATTCCAGAAGCTGCGCGATCATTTGGGCTGTCGAAATCTGCTTGTTTGTGTAGCCGAGCATCGCCTTTTCCAGCGCTTCGCGGAATTTCTGGGCCTGCACGAGATTGGTCCGCTCACTGATCTTGATCTGGTCATTGAGCAGCTTCCGCAGCGTCTCGAGGGCGAGCGATGCAGTCGACGAGGTCAGCCTCGACGATCTTACGGCGGATCTCGCCCTCGCCGCCGGTGTTGCTCGACAAACTGCCGTTGGCCATGACGAACCCGGCCACGCCGCCACCTCGTCCGTTGGGCGGGGCGAGGTGGTGGATGAAGTGCTGTATCCAGGCGAAGTTGGCGTTGCCGACGGGCGGGTCGCCTTAGAGCCAGCGTTTATCGCCGCGGAGGAGCTGGCCTGACCAGTCGCTGACATTGAACGGCGGATTCGCCAGGACGAAGTCGGCCTTGAGGTCGGGGTGCTGGTCGCGGAGGAACGTGTCAGCCGGCTGCTCGCCGAGCTTGGCCTCGATGCCGTGGATCGCGAGGTTCATGTGGGCGAGGCGCCACGTCGTAGGGTTGCTCTCCTGCCCGAAGATGGAAACATCGGTCCGCCGCCCACCATGGGCCTCAACAAACTTTTCCGACTGGACGAACATGCCTCCGCTGCCGCAGGCAGGATCATAGATCCGTCCGTCGTAAGGTTCCAGCATCTCGACAAGCACGCGCACGACACTGCGCGGCGTGTAGAACTCGCCACCCAGCTTCCCCTCGGCAGCGGCGAACTTGCCGAGGAAGTACTCGTACACTCGTCCGAGCGTGTCGCGGGCCTTGCCGTGGCTGCCTTTGAATCCGATGTCGGCGATCAGGTCGATGAGACTTTTCATCTTCACCGGCTCGATACCGCGGCGGGCGTAGTCTCGCGGGAGCTTGCCCTTGAGGTTCACGTTGTCCCGCTCGACGGCAAGGATCGCGTCATCGATCAGCGTGGCGATGTCGGGGCGGGTAGCCTGGTTCTGAAGGTTCGACCACCGCGCTTCCGGCGGGACCCAGAACACCCGCTCAGCCGTGTACTCGTCGCGGGATTCGAGCAGGCGGTCGAGCTGTTCGCCCTTGATGCCGTCTTTCGTCAGTTCGGCCCGCAGGTCGTCGCGCCGGCTTTCGAAGCTGTCGGAGATGTACTTGAGGAACAGCAGGCCCAGGACAACATGCTTGTACTCCGCGGCGTCGACCTGCCCGCGGAGCGCGTCGGCGGCCTTCCAGAGTCTGTCGGCGTAGTTCAGGTCGCCGGTCACAACTTCATTGTTCGCCATCAAAGCTCCGCTTTCTTGTCGTTCAGATCCATGGGCGAGGTGTTATAGAAACTCGCTTTCGCCGCTCGTTGCAGGAACGGATCGGCGTTGAAATCGGTCCCTTCGTGTTTCTTGCCCTCGGCCAGCACGGCCGCCTTGGTCGGTTCCAGGACGCAATCCATGCGCCGGAGGACTGCAAACGGGAAGATCACCTTCCCGTATTCATGAGGTTTATACTTGCCCCGCAGTGGGTTCACAACGGAACAGAGAAAAGAAGACAGATTCATCTCGGAAAATGCTCATTGTAATGAGCGGCCCCGGAGAGCAAGCGCGATATGCTGAGTGCAATGGAACCGAGCTGAGCCGGCCCCCTGTCCGTTTCGAATCTGACAAGGCTGTGAACACCGTACTGTTTGTCACCACCTATCACAACCTGCCGTGCGTATCGGATGGGGAAGAGATCAGCTACTACTTGCCCGGCCAGGGAACGCGCCTGAGCGACGATCTCGTTCGGGCTTTCCGGCATTACTCCTCCCTGTTCGCAAGCAGCTACGAGTACGCAGATCACTTCTCATGCGCTGAATATGGCATCGACGACGATTCTTTCGATGGTCCTGAGGTGGAGACCTTCCGGTCCGCACTGAGGCACGCAGACCGTCAGCTACCTTTCGAAGACCTGCATCCAAGAGAGATCTTGAACGGCTGCTGTGCAGTTCTTGAGGCTCGG
>CAWBDR010000019.1:0-510794 GCA_963787585.1 uncultured Acidobacteriaceae bacterium | reverse complement strand
AATTCCGAAAGCACTTGGTTGCTCTTCGTCTCGTTCCGTCCAAATACTGCAAGGCGAACCGGTCGGTCGGCGAACCAACTTGTCCATCTGATGCCCAAGCCGCTGAATCGAAGCTGGTTCCTGGATCATCGGCAATTGCGGATATCCGGCAACGCGTTTACCGCGGCGACGTGGATTCCCCCAAGTCGACGCGGTCCGTGCGGTTTGCAGCCCTTTCGGATGGGCTACTCGCTTCGGTCGACCAATGGCGAGCCTTGTCGCTCGATACTAGCGCCGATGCGTGGGTCTTTCCATCAGAAAGGCTTAGGACGCCTTTGGCGAAAGACAATTGCTGGAGACGGACCTTCCTACCCAGGTTAAAGCCGATTGGATTGGCTTGGGCAAACTTCCAGGTGATGAGGCGGACGCACAGTTCCCTGTTGAAGGAACTGGATGTCGATCCGCACATCCGGGCTGAGCAGATGGGGCACACCATCGACGTGAACGAGAACGTTTATACAATCACGTCACTCAAGCCCCGGAAGGAAGCTGTGAATGCGCTGGAGAGAGCGATTGGGACTTAATGGACTCTATTGGACTTCGCTCTGTTCCGGTGTCTTTGTAAGTTGTTGACTTGATGGAGCGGGAGACGGGGATCGAACCCGCGACGTCCAGCTTGGGAATCCAATTCTCGATTGTTTATAAAGGACTAAGGCGTTCATGGAGATCCACCGAGTGCATAGAGATCCATGGAGTTTCCTCAGTTTTGTGCGAAGCCCGGCTTAACGCATTAATCGCATTCCTGAAGCCGGGGATGCTCGAGCTTCCGAAAATCTACAACGAATCGTTTCCATAATCACTCGCCCAACGGGCGTTGAACCTGGCTCGACGCTGACGCGAGGTGAGGGTTGCAAAACTTCAACGCCCGAAGTGTGCTCGGGCAGAACAGAAGTCGGCTTGGCGGCATGGAGTCCGCCGGCGCCGGTTTGAAACGGATGCTGCCGGAGCTGGTGGTTTCGAAACAGAAACTGCGCCAAGCCGAAGACAGTTGCGCAGTGCGCTTTAAGCGCGAGGAAGGAAAACAGAACGTGGGATTCAGTTCGAGACCATTTGTGCTGTGTGGGTTGCCGGTACGCAAGCCAGCCACTGGCGAGATGCTCTACGAGCGGCGGAACGGCGATTTCGTTCTACAGATCACCGGCCATCCGAATTACGGTCTGCCGTTCGGCCAGGACCGCATCGTGCCGATTTATCTGGGGACGCTTGCGGTTCGCCAACAGAGTCAAACGATTCGCTTCCGCACTGCCTCCGAAATGCTGGAGACGTTCGGGATGCACAAGGGAGGCAAGGAGTACCGGCGATTAGTAGCCGCGTTCGAACGGATCTTCGGCGCAACCATCTTCTTCGGTACCGATACGTTTCGAGGGACCGCCAGGGTGGTCCAACGATCGCGGTTCAGCTTCTTTCGCGAAGCTCAGATCTGGTATAGCCGAGATCCGCAACAATATCCGATTTCCGATCAGTTCGAGAATGTGATTGCGTTGAGCGACGAATTTTACCGGGAGATCGTGGCGCACCCAATACCCGCGGATCTCGAAGCAGTGAAGGTGTTGGCTGCAGCGCCTGCCGTCCTCGATCTATTCATGTGGCTTTCATACCGCTGTTTTGTCGCGAAGGGCAGAGAGATGATTCCGCTGTTTGGATCACGCGGTCTAGCCAGCCAGATCGGGTCGATTGAATACGCGCGGCCACGCCGCTTTCGCGAAAAGCTTGATGAATGGCTGGCATCGATCCGTGTGCTTTGGCCGGAGTGCCCGGCAAGGATCAGCAGTGATGGAATGGGCCTCGTTGTCCATCACGCTTCTGCCGTCCTGGTTAATGAGCCCGGAAATTTGGCGCTGGCCAGGAAAGGAGCTATGTCGTGAGGACAATATCCGAACGAACCGGGCGCAAGGCACAAGCTCCTGACGACATGCGGCGACCTGTCTGGCTAGAAGCTACTGAATCTTTTTACAAAAAGCTGAATCGGATCGCGAAGCAATGCGAAGTCTCTCGTTATGACGCTCTGAGTAAAGGCCTCGATGCCCTGCTGCGGGAAACACAAATACGAGACTCGGCGTTGAACCGGAACGTTAAGAGCCCCGCTCAGTCGGAGGTATTCCGGCGAACCATGGGACAGGTTTCACGGAAATATTGGGCAACAGTTAGCCTGGAAGAGCGACGCGAACGAGGGCGAAAGGGTGCTCACGCACGATGGAATCGGCATTAACCGGTTACATATCGGTCAACACAGTTGCTATTCAACTGTACAGTTCGGATAATTGAACTGAAGAGTTCACTGTGCAGCCAGCGAAGAACAGATCTATCGTCGTATCGGCGCTCACGGCGCGCACCGGCTTCGGCAAGCTGCTGCGCCGAGTGGAAGATGAGCAGCGCTCACTTGTGATCGAGAAACGAGGCACGCCCACTGCGGTGCTGCTCAGTATCCGCGACTATGTACGCCTGGCGGCCCCAGAACCCGACGTGCTCCGCGTCATTGGTGAGGAATCGAAGCGCAAGGGCACCAACAAGCTTAGCTCGCAGCGGATTGACCAGATCATCAAGAGGGCCCGCGCTGAAAAACGCAAGCGCGGATGATCGCGCTCCGGCTGGTAGTCGATACCAACATCGTCGTCTCAGCCGCCCTCAAGCCGGACGGGCTTCAGCATACGGTTCTTCTGCTCGCGATCACGAAGCCGGCTCGGCTATACGTCAGCGATGAGATTATCGTGGAGTACCGTAACGTGCTCTCGCGCGCCGAGCTGAAAATTCGCAAAAGCCTCCGTCAACAATTAGTGCAGCTCATTCAGAACCGTGCACACCTGGTCAAACCGTCACGCCCGCCTCAGGTCACGAGTGACCCGGACGACAACAAGTTCTTAGAATGCGCCGATACGGCGCGTGCCGACTACCTCGTCACCGGCAACCAGCGGCATTTTCCCAAGTTCTGGAAGAAAACCAAGGTGATCACCTCACGGGAGTTCATCGATATTGTGGCGCCGCATCTGGTCCGATGACTGTGAGTGTCCGATCTCTATCGACCAGATGAGGCCACGGCTCATGAGGGTTTGCGCTTGCCGACACCCGTGTTATCACAGCACTTGCCGAGTGCGATCCCGCAGCGATTCCACAAATTCGAATTGAACTGGCCAGTTTCCGACAACCGGGTTTGAACTAAGCCGCTCGTGCGGCGGACGCTGCGCGTGCCGGTGGATCAGCGGTTTTGATTCCGTATCTCGATAGTGTTGAGGGTCACAAGGAGGTCTTGTGACCCAACTCAGAAAGTTAATGCTGGAGGAACTCCAGCGACGTAATTATTCCGAGCGTACCGCAAAGATTTACATTCGCACTGTGAAGGAACTGGCGGAGCATTTCGCCTGTTCTCCTGCGAAGCTCGGACTGGAACAGATCCGGCAGTATCAGGTGCATTTGGCAAAGAAGGAGCTGGCACCGAAAACGATCCAGCAACGCGCAGCGGCGCTGCGTTTCTTTTTTGTTAAGACCTTGCGACGGCCTTATCTTCCGGCGAACATTCCGTTCCCGAAAATCCCGCGCCGCCTGCCGACGGTGCTCAGCCAAGAGGAGGTTCAGCGCATGCTCGAATGCAGCATGAATCTGATGCATCGGGCCATGCTGCTGACGCTCTACTCCAGCGGACTGCGGCGAACAGAACTGACGCGGCTCAAGGTGGAAGACATCGACAGCAAATGCATGATCATCCACGTTCGGCAGGGAAAGGGCGGTCATGACCGCGACGTGCCGCTCAGTGGCAAGCTGCTCGAAGTGCTGCGCGAGTACTGGCGCTGGAAAAAGCCGACCACGTACTTGTTTCCGAGCGATTATCAAAAGCGCGCCGGTCAGCCCGTCAGCGACAAGGTGATCTGGTGGCTGTGCAAGAAAGCAGCCCGTGAAGCCGGCATTCGCAAGCGCGTCAGCCCACACACGCTACGGCACAGTTATGCGACGCACATGCTCGAAGCAGGCGCCGATCTGAGGACGATTCAAGTTCTGCTCGGCCATAGAAGACTGGAAGATACAGCCATCTATCTTCACTTGTCCAAGCGGCATCTCACTTCGGTCGCCAATCCGCTCGACCGCCTGGAAGTGGACACGCTGGCCGATGCTTTCCGTGCACGGAGGCAACTGAAAAAAGCATGAGCCGGCCCACCCTGGAGGTGGCCGACATCATCCGTCAGGCGGGCAACCGCTTTGTCGAACGCCACCGGGCTCATCTGGCCTGGCCGCACCTGAAGGTGCTCCGGGCCATTGAGCGCTGCCGGACGGCCGCCCTCGGCGGCCATCTGGACCGGTGCTCGCATTGCGGTCATCGCGCCATCTCTTATAACTCCTGCCGCAACCGGCATTGCCCGAAATGCCAGACTCACGCGCGTGATCAGTGGCTGGCGGCCCGTTCCCAGGAACTGCTGCCGGTCGAATATTTTCACGTCGTGTTCACGCTGCCGCACGCCTTGTCCGCGCTCATCCTGCAGAACAAGCGCGTGCTTTATAACCTGCTGTTTCGCGCCAGCGCCCAGACTCTACTTGAGATCGCAGCCGACCCCAAGCATCTCGGCGCCGAGATCGGCTTCCTGAGTGTCTTGCATACCTGGGGGCAAACGCTGGAACATCATCCGCATGTTCACTGCGTGATTCCAGCGGGTGGCTTGTCGCTGGATCGCTCCCAATGGCTCCAGCCGCGACGGCGCGGCTTCTTTTTGCCCGTTCGAGTATTGAGCCGCATCTTTCGCGGCAAGTTCACGGCGGCACTCAAACGGCTGTTTCGTTCTCGCCAGCTTCAGTTTCATGGGGCGCTCGAGAACTTATCGAGCCCACAACTGTTCCAGCAGTTCCTCCGCTCGCTCTTCCGACGAGACTGGGTGGTCTATGCCAAGCGGCCCTTTGGAGGATCAGAGCATGTCCTGCACTATTTGGCTCGCTACACACACCGCGTCGCGATTTCCGATCACCGCTTGCTTTCCTTTGCCGATGGCAACGTTTCGTTCCGCTGGAAGGATTACGCGCACGGCAACAAGCAACGCAAGATGACGCTCACGGCTCATGAGTTCTTGCGAAGGTTTCTGCTGCACATCCTTCCCAGCGGCTTCGTTCGCATCCGCCATTTCGGCTTCTTAGCCAACCACGACCGTCAACAGCGCGTATCTGTCTGCCGTCAACTGCTCGTTGCAGAACGTCTCCAGCGCTCCGCTCCGGCTGCCCAAACAACCAGCGCCAGAGCCAGTTGGCGTTGTCCACTCTGCGGTGGACCCATGCAGGCTGTCGAGCACTTCACCGCCAACCAGCTCGCCCGCGAACTGGCTCGCTGGGAGCGCGGTGTTGACAGCTCGTAAGCTCAAAATCCAGACAGCCAACTTCAGATACGTCGCCATGCACACAGCCGACGTGTGTCTTCTTGCGCCTGCAGCCAACAAACTTGCCACGGCGAAGTCATTCGCCCGCTCTTTATGGCTTCCTGCAGCATGCTCCGCTCGCCGATCCCGTCGATTTCCCCAATTCACCAGGGCCTCCAACACCCTTCGAAGTACCAAAACCAGTTACTTTACCCATAGCTGGCCGCGTCCGCCGCAAACCCGCGCGGCTCATTTCAAACCCAGCTATCGAAAATGCCCCTAACTCTGCCAGTCACGCCAGCCTTGTCCGTCTTGGCATTTCCGATAGCTCGCTAAGGTTTTGCGACCACCAGTCGCCAATTGTCTGCTCAGCAGTGGGGACATCAAAGTGGAAGAACGGTCCTAGCAACTGGGCTGCATCGGATACTGTCTCGCATGTCTAGTAGCAAAAGATCAGTCCAAAGCACCTGTATTGGGAACTGAATCAAAGATTCTCGATCCGCAGGCCCTCCACAGCTTCGGTTGGAATGGAGCTGGTTGAGGCGAGTGTTGTGCAACGAGAAGACCGATGGTGGATATATCTTGCTGGCCGAGCCGCTGGTTACGGACCTACACAGATCTACAGCGCGGCGCTAGGTCCGGCTGGGTCGCTCACCGCTACCGGGTGGAAACTCACTCGAAATGCCGCTGGAGAGTTGACTCGGGTTGCAGATCAAGACGCTAGTCGGGCATGGGATGGCAATGGCGGACGCCACTGCCCGTCATATCTTTAAGGGGTGGGATCCCCACAAAAAGCGAATGGTGGAACGAATCTACTACGCGGGCGCAGTGGAGAACCTATGGGGACCATACGCGATCGGTTTCCTGGAATGGAATGGCGAGAACTGGATTGATCAACACTCACCGGCATTTATTGCAAATGAAGAGCGGGAACGCGGAAGCGTATACGAACCGAATCTCATTTACCACGATGGCGAGTGGAAATGTGGTATGTGGCTGGCTCAAACCAGCAGGATTATCTTGTGCATGGATACTCAGAAAAGTGAAGACGGTTGTTCGGACTGGAGCAAGCACGCTGTCTTTGCACCACCCAAAATGAAAATGTTTTGATTTCTGCGTTCATCAGCGAGGAGACGGTTTCGATGCGATCTTTGCACTGCGTTTGGGTGGGGGATGGCACGCCCCGCCCCGCTAGGCCCCGGACTCTGGTGGTGCAGGGCTGAGAAGCCCTCAGCCAGTCTTTCGGAATGGACTCAGCCGGTACAGATCATGACGGCTGAAGATCGCGGCTGGCATTCCGGACCGTAGAAGCCTTCACTCGCATTTCGCGAGGAGAGTAGCGGGCGTGGCCCTCATGTTTCTTTGACGGCCTTTATCGAACGAGCGATCCCGGACGATTCCCGTTCGCATTCACTCTCGGCTGCCTGGAGTTAATTCTGCCGCTTTGCTCGGTTCGCGATGATGACCACGCCTAGCGAAAACAACCCGCAAACTCAAAGCGGTTAAGTGGCGGCTCATGCCATTGAGAATTATGGGCGCGCTACGCGGCTCTTGTGGGGCCGGGCTTTCCAGCCTGCCACCGCCTTTCTAAGCGGTCGCTTGCCCGCGGCCTCCGGCTGCTCTGTGGAACAGCGGGTCTGCGGATGTGTTTTTTTCCGGTCTAGGATGAAGGCTGATGCGACCCACTTTCAAACTGGCAGCGAGCTTTCTGCTGGTGCTGCCGTCCGTGCTCACAGCCGACGTTTATCAAATTGAGACCCAAAGGCTGGCAGATCTGATGAACTGG
The DNA here is from genome assembly GCA_963787585.1 of uncultured Acidobacteriaceae bacterium. Taxonomy (GTDB): domain Bacteria; phylum Acidobacteriota; class Terriglobia; order Bryobacterales; family Bryobacteraceae; genus Bog-105. Next base: position 503,642 of record CAWBDR010000019.1, on the reverse strand, counting down.
AAGGCGGGCGATGTGATCGCCGAGATCGGAGCCGGGGAAGGCGAGATGTCTTTCTCCGCAGCACTCCTGGTAGGAGCCGCCGGACATGTATACACCACCGAACTCGACGATCAGAAGCTTGCTCACTTAAAAGAGAAGGTTCAAAGAGACAAGCTTCAGAACATCACCATAATCAAAGCCGATCGCATTGGGACGAATCTTCCTGATGCCTGTTGCGAAGTGATTTTTATGCGCCGGGTCTATCATCACTTCATCAATCCCGCGCGAACGGATGCGGCGTTGTTTCGCGATCTCAAACCCGGCGGGCGGCTTGGAGTCATCGATTTCCCGCCGCGCCCAGGTCTGCCTGCCGTGGAGGGCGCTCCCAAGAATCACGGAGGACATGGCGTGCCAAGAAACGTGCTCACGCAGGAACTGAAGGCCGCCGGATTTGAAATCGTTAGCGAGTCGAATGGCTGGCCGGAGCATGATTACTGTGTGATTGCGCGTAAGCCGGCGCAGCCGGTCCAGTAATCTCCAATGACACAGCGGTACTCGCTCGTCCGCCGGTTGGGGCTTGCGAGCGCGACGACGCTCGTGGTTTCCAACATGATCGGCACCGGCGTTTTCACGACGACGGGCTTTCTCGCCGGAGATCTGGGCCGGCCTGGATTCGTCCTTCTCAGTTGGGTTGTTGGAGCGATCTTTGCGCTGCTGGGCGCCACTTGTTATTCGGAGCTTGCTGTGAATTTTCCGACGTCAGGCGGCGAATACGTTTATCTTAACCAGGCGTACGGCGCGACATGGGGGTTTATAAGCGGGTGGGTCTCCCTGATTGCCGGCTTTTCTGCCCCAATCGCCGCGGCCGCAGTTGCTTTCGCGAGTTACGTTACGTTCTTTTTACCGGCTAGCTGGCACGGCCATAGGCTGGGATTACCGGCGTTCCCCGTGGGACCAGAACAGATAATTGCTCTTGCGGTGGTGGCTGGCTTTTCCGTGTGGAATTTCTTCGGTATCCGCCGTATAGCCTGGGTGCAGAACGCGCTCACAGCGCTAAAACTCGCCCTGATTGGAGGGTTCGTTCTTGCTGGCCTGCTATTCGGTCACGGTGACTGGCAGAACTTCTCGCGCACCGCGGTGCGCTGGACCAGCGCTCCGCTGTGGCAACAGTTCGCCATTTGCCTGTTCTGGATCTACGTTGCGTACAGCGGGTGGAATGCAGCCGTATACGTTGCGGAGGAGGTCGATCAGCCCGGGAAAACCCTGCCCCAAGCTTTGGCGATAGGCACAGGTGTCGTTGCGATGGCTTACATCCTTTTGAACATAGTCTTTCTGTACGCGGTGCCTCTGGAATCGATGAAAGGCATCATAGCCGTAGGAGCCCTTTCCGCCTCGCGCCTTTTTGGTTCCCAAACAGCAACGATATTTAGCGCGCTGATGGCGTTTGGTTTGCTTTCCACCATAAATGCCATGACGATCGCGGGTCCACGCGTCTATTATGCAAAGGCGCGCGATGGGCAATTCCTGCCAGCCGCGGCAAAAGTTCACCCCCGTTGGCGCACTCCGGTGAATTCCATCGTTGCTCAAGCTGTCTGCGCCACGTTGTTAGTGCTAATGCCATTTCCTGCGCTCGTCATCTATATCGGTTTTTCGCTCAATCTCTTCGCCACTCTTTCGGTGGGCTCGCTATTCGTTTTCCGGCGCCGCGCGGGATGGCGACGCTTGCAATCCGTCAGTTTCGCTTTCCCGCTTATCCCTTGTCTGTTTCTTGCAGTAAGCGCCTGGATGACCGTAGAAGGCTTTCTCCAAAAGCCGTTTATATCCCTGCTCACACTTTTGACGATGGCCAGTGGAGGGATTCTCCACCGCCTGTGGTGGAATCATCCTACGCGGCTGGCCATCCGCGAAGGATCCACCGGAGTGCGGGCTTCAAAGAACGTTCGTTAAATCACTCAGGGAATGAATATTCGTTCGTGCTCTCACAAAGTGGTGAATCGCGAACTATGAGATTTGTGTGCACGCCTCTAAGCAGCCAGCATCATTCGGTGTAACCCTGTTTACAGCCCGGTGGTAAGAGAGTGCATCATATAAACCAACAGGTGACGATGGGTAAGACATAGAGTTGCGCAGACTACGCAGACGGCTGCTTTGTCACGTTTGGCGCGCGGCAGACACGGTTCGGCGGAAAGCCGTACGCAAAAGTATCCCAGCGACGAGAGGCACTCAAAAAAACTGCGGTGTAACCTCGCGATCTGACCTTCGGCGTTTGTTGTCCCAAGGTTTGGCTCGACAGCAGTCGAGATGGATAATGTCCTGCCGCTCATTGTCCGGAAGCCCTGTATCACAGGCATTTGTCGGAACCAAAGGACAAACGTTGTGTCCGGATGGCCGAAAAGTAAGGACACCCGGGCTGGAGCTCTGCTCTACGGGGCAGCGAACATCTACTTGACTTGGCTATAGCCATAGTGGATATAATCTGGTCATGACCGACTTGAAGTCCGACCCTTCAGCATTGCTGCCACTGCCGACGGCAACTTTCCACATTCTGCTGTCGCTTGCCGAGGAAGACCGGCACGGGTACGCGATTATTCAGGATGCGGCAAACCGCACAAACGGCGCGCTCCGGTTAAGCGCGGGCACATTGTATCGGTCAATCCAGCGAATGCTCGAACAGGGATTGCTGATTGAGACGCAGGAACGGCCTGATCCACAGTTGGACGATGAGCGGCGGCGCTATTACCGGATCACGAAGTTCGGTAAGGCAGTGGCTCGGGCGGAAACAGCGCGGTTATCGGAGCTCGTCAAATTTGCCCGTGCCAGCGGATTTGCGATTGGGAGGGCGTGATGGCTCTCTACCGCCTTCTCCTGCTGCTCTATCCGGCCGCTTTTCGTGGGCAATATGGCAAAGAGCTTGAAAATGTCTTTCGCACACGGCTGCGGCACAGCACGGGTCTGATGGCGAGGCTGCTGCTTTGGTTCGAGGCGGCGATCGACATCATTCTGAACGCAATACAGACTCACTGGGACATTTTGTGTCAGGACATTCGTTATACTTTGCGAACGTTGCGGCGGTCTCCCGGGTTCGCCGCTACGGCGATCGCAGTGGCAGCGCTTGGCATTGGAGCCACGACTGCGGCTTATACGCTCACCGATCATATTCTGCTGCGCCCGCTTCCCTACGCCGATCAGGATCGCCTTGTCATGCTTTGGGAAGACATGTCGCCCGGTGTTTACAGGGAGATGGAACCGTCGCCGGCGAACTACCGCGATTGGAAACGGATGAGCAAATCGTTCAGCACGATGGCGGCCTGGCGTGGGCTTTCGGTCGCGATGATGGGGGTTGGCGATCCGGAGCAGATTGAAGGTGCGAGCGTGACGTCGGACCTGTTTCCGACGCTGGGTATACAAGCGATGTTGGGCCGGGCGTTCTCGGCTGAGGACGATCGCGCGGGGGCGCCCGGTACCGTTGTGCTCAGCTATGGCACGTGGCAGGCCCGTTTCGCCGCCGATCCCGGGATTCTGGGCCGGAAGCTGCTGTTCGACGGCGTTCCATACACCGTAATCGGCGTAATGCCCAGAAGTTTCAACTATCCGCGGCGCGAGGTCGAGGTGTGGACAGCGATGCGATTTGAGAACAGCGATTTCGAAGACCGGAACGACAATTATTTGCACGTGGTCGCCAAACTGCGCCGGGGGGGCTCGCGCGAGCAGGCGGTCGCCGAGATGCGAATCATATCCCAGGAACTGAAGCGCGAATATCCGAAAGATAACGAACACGTCGGCGTCGGCATCGTTCCGCTGCACGAACAGTATTCGGAGCGCTCGCGTCTCATGCTGCTGGCGCTGTTAGGCGCGGGGCTGTGCGTTTTGCTGATTGCGTGCACGAACCTCGCGAATCTGCTGCTGGCGCGGGCGTTGGTGCGGCGCAAAGAGATTGCTGTGCGCAATGCGCTAGGTGCAGGCCGTGAGCGGCTGGTCCGCCAGATGGTGACGGAAAGCCTGCTGCTTTCGCTGTGTGGCGGGTTGCTGGGCATCCTGTTGGCTAATGCTTCGGTACCGTTTCTCGCTAAACTGGTTCCCGATTCGCTTTCACTTAGAGCAGCGACGATTGACGGCCGTGTACTCCTGTTTGCTCTGGCGCTCACTGTGATTACCGGTAGCTGCTTCGGCATCATTCCCGCGGCGCAGAGCGCCAGAGGCACTACAGCCTCTAGTCTCGCGGAGGGCAATCGTGGAGGCGTAGGCGGGAGGAAAGAGTGCCTGCGTGCGGCCCTCGTGATTGCCGAAGTCAGCATCTCGTTTGTGCTGCTGATCGCCTGCGGCCTGCTAATTCGCGCGCTCTGGCATTTGCAGCAGACCGACCCGGGGTTCCGGGCCGAGAATGTTCTTACCATGGAGACCGTGTTGCAGATGCCGCGGTATGAAAAGGCCACGCGCCGACTTCGTTTCTTCGAACACGTGTTACCGGAAATTCGCCAGATACCGGGCGTGGTGAACGCGGCGTATATCAGCTTTCTCCCGATGGTCATGCGCGGCGGCATCTTTCCGATCACTACAGCAGGTCACGATCCCAATATCGACCGCTCGTTTCATAATGCGAGTATTCGTTTTGTGACACCCGGTTATTTCGAGACGATGGGAATTCCGCTGGTGCGCGGCCGGGCCATCGCCGAGTCCGATAGCGACAAGACGACGGCTGTTGCGGTGGTCAGCCGGTCGTTTGCGCGCGAGTACTGGCCCGGACAGGACCCCATCGGACGGCACTTCGCGTTTTCGTTTCTCGGAGGGACGTACGACCGTACCGTCGTCGGAGTGGTCGGCGATGTTCGGGTGCGCGGCTTGGAAGGGAAGAGCGAGCCTCAGCTTTACTTATCATACCGGCAGCAACCGGATGGCTTCATGGTCTGGTATGCCCCCAAGGATCTGGCGATTCGTTCAAATATGACGGCCGAACAACTCCTGCCCCTGGTGCGCCGCATCATCGGCGAAATCGATCCACAGCAACCAATATCCAACGTTCAGACGTTGTCGGACATCGTGGCCGATGACTCCGCTGCCCGGTCCGTTCAAGTGCGCGTGCTGGTTGGCTTCGCTTTGATCGCGATTATGCTGGCCAGCATAGGCATTCATGGGTTACTGTCCTTTGCTGTCGGGAATCGCTCGCAGGAGATTGGAGTGCGCATGGCTCTTGGGGCCAGCACCAGGCACATTCTCGCGATGGTGCTGCGGGAAAGCGCTATTCTCTCGATCTTCGGAACGCTTGTGGGAATCGTGCTTGCCTATGGAGCGAGCCACGCGATCGCGGCCTTGCTGGCAGGGGTATCGCCCAACGACCCGCATACTTATGCGATCGCGATTACGCTCGTGCTGTGCATGACGCTGGCTGGAAGTTTTCTGCCGGCAGCACGAGCGGTGCGGGTCGACCCGCTGACAGCGATTCGAGCGGAGTGAATACATAAGACAGAAGTCAGAATTCAAGTGGTTTAGGAGGACGCGGACGTCGGCGGCTGAAAATTCGAGGCTGGCCGATTCGAGAACAGCCGGTGTAAATACGGCGGCTTCCATACTGTGGTCCCCTGCTGCGTACTTCGGCCGGAGAAGTCTTTTTCACTCCGATGCTCCTGGTTATCGGCGCATCAGAGGAGGCACCTTGTTAGGCTCATGCGTGCCGCTCGAGGTCGAATTGCGTCAACTTCCAGTAAGCCGGTATTTTGATAAGCCGGAATTGTCACGGCCTTTCGGGGCAGGACGGTGCGGTGTGACGGTGCGGTGTTCCGCTCCGGCGTTAGATGGAATAGAATCTGGGGCATCAGGAGGATCGTGTGCTCCCAAAAATGTCGGGGCCACGCATGATCGCCACATGTGCGGCGGTTTTGCTTTTGTTTTCGTCAGTGCCGCGAGGAGCACCCACCCCAATGACAACCCAGGCGGTTATTGATCGGTTCAACGCTGCATTCAATGCTCATGATTTCAAGACGGTGGAATCATTATTGACCGACGACACCGTAGTCGAGGATACATCTCCAGCTCCTGACGGGCGGCGGATCGTGGGGAAAAGGGCCGTGGCGGCGTTTTGGAAGGAGTGGTTTTGCGCGGAATCCTGATGCGCGATTTGAGGCTGAGGAAGTAATTGTGAGTGGGGATGGCGCCGTTGTGCGGTGGGTATATCGCAAGATGTGCGACGGCGTGCCGTGGCATCTTCGCGGTGTCGATGTGTTCACGGTGCACGATGGAAAGGTGGCTGCCAAGCTGGCTTACGTAAAAGGCTGACAAAGGAAAGGGCGTCTCTAACCCAAAAGGCACTCGTCAATTCATGGAGATCATGAAGAAGCGGCAAACGTAGAAGATCTTTTTTACTTGTTGGATCAACCTGCCTTGCGCATGATCCACATCTGTTGTGAAGTGGGGTCCCATTCCAGTTGGATGGAACCGGGTATTCCGGCCACCACGCGCAGGATCGATAAACACATGGCGACTAGCGCGGATTAAACTTACCGTGTCCACTCTCCGAGTGGCCGACCGTACAGACACAATACGTGAAGCGCGGCTTCAGCCGCGAGCAACGACGCTACTCAGCGCGTAGGGTCTCAACCGGATCGAGTTTTGTGGCTCTCCGCGCGGGCAAATAACTTCCAAGGAGCGCTGCGCCCATCAATACGGCAGATGCCGCCAGATACGTTGCCGGATCGGCCGGGCTTACCTCAAAAAGCTGCGATCTCATCAGACTTGTCAGCCCCAGGGCGGCTGGCAATCCGCAGACTACCCCTATAGCGGACATCACCAAGCCTTGGCGCACGAACAAGCTTGTTACCTCCTGAAGAGGAGCACCCAGGGCCAGCCGGATTCCAATTTCCCGGGAACGCTGCACAACCGAATACGAAATCACGCCATAGAGTCCTACCACTCCAAGCAGGAGCGCCATGCCGCCGGCAATTGCCAAGAGCACAAGCGTCAGAGAGCTACGGGCTAGTGACCTTTCGTAGACCGATTGCAGTGTCTTTGCGTCGGCAATGGGCAGGTTAGCATCCACACTGGCGACGGCTCGTTGGAGGTCGTGAAGTAACGCTGTCGATCCCGCGCGGGGAGTGCGAATGATGTATGAGAGTTCGCGGATCACGGTGTCGGCGCCTTGTAAATTCTTCTGCAGCAGCGGCCAGTAAACCATTGTTGGCGATTTCTGATCGATGCCGTCGTCGTGCAGGTCCGCAACCACGCCAATGACTTCCCGCCAGTAGTTTTTGAGATTGTCGCGGATGCGCTTGCCGACGGCCGCTCGGGCGTTGCCCCAAAGCTCGCGCGCCAGGTTCTCCGAAACGATAGCGACTGGAGTTCCATTGTAGATTTCGCTCCAAGTAAAATCACGTCCTGCAATCAGATGGCTGCCAATGGCCGAAATGTAGCCCGGTGACACATACATGAATCGCCGTACCGGAGGAATGTCACCCTCGCGGTAGCGGTGGTCCTCTTCGTAAATAGGATTGTTCTCACCGCCTTCAAGCGGAAGATTGCTGACCGCCGCAACGGCGGAAACACCCGGCACGGTTTCAATCTTCCGGAGAATCGCCTCTTCCATCCGAACAACCCCATCTGGATCTTTGACCTGCATGTCCGGAATCCCAATCCCCATCGTCTCCAGCTCGGACGCGCCAGAAAAACCTGGATCCACGTGATGCAGCGCACGGAAGGTGCGGATCATCAGGCCGGACCCCACCAACAGGATCACTGCCAGCCCCACTTGTACCGCCACGAGCAGGCCACGCGTGTGCTGTCCTTCTTTGCTCCCGCTAAATGATCGGCCCTCGTTACGCAACCCGGCGGAGCCCTGAGGCCGCGCATACTTGATTGCCGGAATGAGACCGAAGAGCAGGCCTGTCAGGAGCGAAACACCCAGAGTGAAGGCAAGAACCACGGGATCAATCGAGATGTCGTGAATGCGTGGCAAATTCGTCAAGTCTGAGGCGACAAGCACTCGCACAGCGGCATAAGCGAGCGCGAGTCCCAGGAGTCCTCCAACAAGGCCCAGCAGTACACTCTCGGCCAGCTGTTCCCGCGCGATGCGCCCCGCCCCTGCTCCGAGTGCTGCGCGAATAGCCAGTTCATGGCGGCGGTCGGCCGCGCGAACCAGAAGCAGATTCGCTACATTCGCGCATGCGATCAACAGCACCATCATTACCGTGCCCATCAATACCCACAACGTCTTCCCAACATCATCCACCAACGCGTCTTTGAGCGGCCGCAACCGGGGAGCGATGCGCGCGCCGGTGAAGGCATTCCGACTCCAACCCGGATTCATCGGAAAATCTTTCGCGGCAATCGGGAGCATTCGCGCTACATCTGCGTTGGCCTGCGCAAGCGTCACGCCAGGTTTGAGCCTGGCAAGCCCCTGACAGCAAAAGCCGATCAGGTAAATTTCCGCACGTCTGAACCGGAACGGCGCCACGAGGGAGATCTTCCGATCCATGAAGCGGAACGCCGCTGGGAGCACCCCGATAACTGTATAAGCGTTGCCATCCAATAAAATACGTTTTCCCAAAACCGCGCGGTTCCCTCCGAACCGGGATCGCCAATATCCATCAGCGAGCATCACCGTGCGTTCGTTTTCCGGGTCTTCGTCCGATGCTGTGAACCCGCGTCCGAGTACTGGCTGAACACCCAGCGTGGCAAAAAAACGATTTGAGACGGTCAGTCCTGGTACTTGCTCCGGCTCGTCCAATCCCGTAACCGTCCAGGCGTCCCCTGTCCACATAGCGACGTTCTGAAAGACACGGTTTTCTTCGCTATAGGTGAGGTAAAGCGATGTCGCCATGTTGAGGTCCTTGATATTGATGCCCGGAGCGGTATGCAAGAGCTCCACAAGTCGCTCCGAATGCGGATATGGCAGGGGTTTCAACAGCACGCCCTCGAGTACGCTGAAAATCGCAGCACTGGCTCCGATTCCCAGTGCGAGGACAAGTACACTGACGAGTGTGAAGCCAGGATTGCGGCGGAGCCGCCGCGCGGCATAGCGCATATCAGCAATGAAAGTGTCGATCAAGTTCTCCCACCCGTATTCGCGCACTTGTTGCCGAACGGCGGTCGCACTTCCTAGGTCTCGCTGCGCGGCCCGCCGGGCATCCTCGGGAGAAAATCCTCTAGCCATAAAGGCGGCCGTAGCCTCCTCCAGATAATGGCTTACTTCGTCGGCGATCTCCTGATCCGCCGCTCTCTTGTTCCCGAGCCCGCGGGCACCACGGGTGAACTGACGCCAAAGGGACATTCGTCTACACCTCAGCCTTCAGGAGACGCGCGATCGCAGCCGCCCGGCGGTTCCAGTTGGCCGTCTCGACTTCAAGCTGTTTTCGTCCTGAGCGAGTGAGCGAATAGAACTTCGCCCGCCGTGATTTATCTGTTTGACGCCACTCCGAATCCAGCCATCCCATGCGCTCCAGCCGCTGAAACGCGGCGAGGAGCGACCCGGCGTTCGCCTTGAAAACTCCCCTCGATACCTGCTCAATCCGGCGAGCGATACCGAAGCCGTGCATGGGTTCAAGGCTGAGCGTCTTAAGAATGAGCATATCCAGAGTGCCCTGGATCACGTCGGTGTTGTGTTCTTCCACTCCGAAAGACAATATACGGCCCAGAGTAGCTCTTCTTCATTATGTATGTCAAGATATGACAGCCAAGTGACAACACCGTTAGCATCGGTTGTCGGTAGCGAGTAGCCGCAAGCGAATAACCGACGCTCGGGGCCAACTTTCCACATTGCGTCCCGATTTCTACGTATCCGGAAACTAGAGCCCGGCCCGCTTAGATTGCCGGTAACGGCCAAGGGTAGAACTTTGTGGTCATTCTGGCTGGCAGCGGCGCAGGAGACGGCCCGGAATGCCCAAGCCCCGACGCAAGAAGAAACCGCCGAAGCGAGTTCTTGCACTTCCAGATCTCGAACAGACAAAGTCTGCCGTCATCAACAGCCTAACTTCTAAAAGCGGACCGCGAACGTACGATCACGCGATCACCGAATTCGTCGACTGGTACTGTTCTGAACCGCGACTCGCTTTCAACCGCACAGTCGTGCTGAGATACCGAATCTACCTGGAGCAACGATTGTTGGCACCGACCACCATCAATCTTCGCTTGGCGGCGGTTCGACGGGTTGCGTACGAGGCCGCGGACTCGGGACTGCTCAGTCCTGAACTTGCGGCAGGGAATCCGTCGCGTCAAAGGCGTACGTCGGATTGGCGTGCGCTTGGGCAACTGGCTCACCGCCGATCAAGGCAGGAGCTTACTTTTGAAAGCAGCTGGAGAGGACCTTCGAAGCAAACGGAACTATGCAATGTTGGCTTTGCTGGTCGGCTGCGGACTGCGGCGCGGCGAATTACTTGCGTTAACGATGAGATCGGTTCAGGTTCGCGAGCAACACTGGGTCATCGCTGACCTATATGGAAAGGCCGGTCACATTCGAACAGTTCCAATCCCGGTTTGGGTCAAGCAAGCCATCGACGGCTGGACCATAGCGAGCGGAATCACCGACGGTCGGATCTTTCGGTCCATCAATAAAGCTGGCAAGATTTGGGGCGACGGCATGACGCCCAAAGTGATCTGGCAGGTGGTGAAGAGTGCCGCACAGGCCGCCGGCATTGAAAAGCTGGCACCGCACGACCTCCGGCGCACGTGCGCTCGGCTCTGTCATGTCGCCGGTTGAGACAGATCCTTGAGCTGACAATATTCGCGGCCATCGGTCCAACTCTGTTGTGCGCTTACGTAGTGGCCGTCTGGGCTCTCAGCGCAAACTTGAATCTCACCTCTGCTTTTCCCTGGTCCACAGGGCCGCTAGCGAATTGGATGATCTGGCTTGTTTCGGCGTTGCTCTTTCACGTGCTTACTTCGAAGATGCAAGCATATTTGAACCGTTCAGCGAGAAACCACATCGATGACAGCATGAACGAGGAATTCATTCCTCCTCGATTTAAGCTTGGGCGCGAGCTTACACAAGGGGCCCACAAGCAGTTAGAAGTCTCCTGGGCGACGGCTTGGTCGGTACCCGGAGTAGGGGTCCGATTATGAAGTTTAGCTTTTTGGCAGTCTGTGAACTCTGGCGTTCGCGGCGCTCGTTGCAGACGTCGCCTCTTCTGATCGTGCTGCTGGCCGCGATGTTCGGCGTGACCGCGCGGGCTAGCGATTCATCCGAGATCGTCTCAATCGCTCCGCCTGCTCTGGCCTTCGCTCGCTATGTTGCTTCTCTTAACCAACGCAGCCCATTCACTGAATCAGGCCCGGTTCGTGTCCACATCGATGCCTCATTACCCGGCCTCGGTAAGCAGGCATCCATGTCGGCGATTCGCGATACTGCAGCATCCGAACGCAGCGAGTACCAGATACTCCAACTCGAAGGAGACGCAACGGTCAAGCGCGAGGTAATTGCTCGATACCTGTCTGCGCAAACACAAGCCGAAGCGCTTCCACTCTCATCAACGCTAATTATTCCCGAGAACTATAAGTTCCGCTACACCGGTTCAACGCAAGCGCTCGGAACACTTCTGTATGTGTTCCAAATCACCCCTAGAAAGAAGCGCATCGGTCTTATTCAAGGTCAGATCTGGATCGATCCCGTCACTGGAATTGCGGTTCACGAAGCTGGCCATTTTGTCAAGAGGCCGTCAGTTTTCCTCCGCGGATCGAGATCACGCGCGATACGATCTTGTGCGATGGATTGCCATACATTCGCGTCACGCACACAGCAATAGAAACCGGCCGACGTGCGCTGCGCGCCGAATTGACAATCAGCGAGCAGCGGTTGAGAGCACCCGATCAAGCAGTGGCTTCGAAATTTGGAAGCGAAGGAGGGAGGCCATGAACATTCCATCTGGCTTGGCGGTATTGACCCTTGTAGCCACTACTCATGCAGCCGAGTTGAAGCGTCGGACGGTGCGGGCGTGGCAAGAATATGTTCAAGCAACGATCGCCAGGATACAGGGGCATCTGCGCCCGGACAGTGATTTCCTCAAGATCGATACAGATCAAGATGAGGCCAGGAGGGGTTCGAAGCGGTGAAATTCTTGTCTTCCCAGGAGATTCGGGGGTGAAAAAGGTTCCTGGGGGAATGATTCACGACTGGCTTGGAACGGCGTTCATTGCGCACGCGACGCTAGAAGACGTCTTATCAATCGTCAGCGATTACGACCGATATGAGGAGTTCTATCACCCGACCGTCGTCGATTCCAGAACTCTCGCAAGCGACGGCCGTAAAGATCGATTTTCGATGGTGCTGATGAATAAGTCGCTGTTTCTGAAGACCGCGTTAGATAGCGAGTATACCTGTTCTTCTATCCGCGTGAGTGATCGACGCTTGTACACCGTCTCTGAAAGCACGCGTATCCAGGAGATAGAAAACTATGGCGCGCCCGGTCAGAGGGAATTGCGCGAGGACGAGGGGAACGGTTACATTCGGCGGCTGTTGACAATAACGCGCTTTGAGGAGCGTGATGGCGGCGTCTATCTTGAACTCGAGGCCATCGCCCTAAGCCGCGATATCCCAATTTCGCTCCGCTGGATTGTTGAGCCAATTGTGAGCCGGATCTCCAGGAATTCGCTGGAAACATCGCTTCGACAAACCGCAGATGCCGTACATTCAAGCGCGGGACTCACCGCGTCGCAGAGGCCGCGTGGCCCATGCTCGACTAAGAGAGACTGCGCGCCTGGCACCTTTAGTTCGGCCGCCATTCATTCGTTCCGCTAAGTGTTTAGCGCAGTCATCTGGCGAAGTACAGCAGGCAAGTTCCGTGACGCGAATTGCGCGTGAGGCACGCGGCAATCTCACACATATTGCCTCGGGTCTATTCCGAGCTTCTTCATCCTCATAAATAAGGTTGTGCGGTTAATGCCCATCCGCGCAGCGGCTCCATCTGCACCACCTACCCTTCCCTTGCTCTCAGTAAGTGCGCGCACGATTTCTTCGCGCTGCTTGTTCGCAAGTTCATACTCAACATCTTTTTTGCCGCTTAGCGCAGTGATCGTTTCTTTGACGATTCGGGCAATGTCGTCCTTCACGGGGTGCGCGGCACTCGCAGCCAGTGTGTCGGTAGGTCGTTTGCGCAGTTCTGAAAGGGGTGCCTGAAGCGACTTGCCGCGTGTAAGGATCACAGCGCGCTCAATGAAATTCTCCAGCTCGCGAATGTTTCCCGGCCATTCCCAAGCCGTTAGTCCCTTCATCACACCAATAGGAATCGTGTCGATTCTCTTCTGCATCTGTCTGGCGATACTCCTTGGGACTGAGGCAGCAGTGGCGGCGTAGCGTCCGAGGCGTTCGTTTTTAGCCCGGCCGGAGCCTAAATACAGACACACAGGCTCACGCGGACCATCGACCTCAATGACCGACAGGGACGAGTTCACCCATAAAGTTGCGCTCGAAATCTTTGAGACGAGCGGCAACCTAGCCCACCCGTTGATCAGCTAAGCTACTGCTTTATCTCCTTTCGTTTCAGGACCTGTACAGGGCTCATCGATTTCTCTTGACACGTATTGCAATTAGCGATAACCTAATTGCAGATCGCTATATGACGGTCGCTGAGAAAATCCGCTACCTCCGGGTCGTCGAAGGGCACCTTCGCGGGCTCAATCGGGAGATGACTCAGAAGGAAGTCGTCTCCGCTATCCGCAAGGAGCTGAAAAGGTCCATCAGTCAGCCGTACCTTTCGCAGCTCGAAAACGGCAGCCGCCGTCACCTGACCAACACCACCCGTCTGTTGCTCTCGAAATTCTTTCGCGTGCATCCCGGTTACCTGGTCGATGATCCGGAAGGCTTCCAGACGGAGCTGATTTCCGATCTTCGCGGTCAGGAAGACAAGCTGGATCTGTGGCTCATTCAGGGCGCCGAGCGATTCCGTCGCGATGCTCCGCTTTCAGAGGCGCTGCTGAAGCTGGCCCGACATGAGGACACTCGCAAATGTGTCCTGCTGCTTGGAGAGGTCCTCGAAACATCGGACCTCCTGGAGCGTCTGTGGGAAGTGCTCAAACCAAGGGAGGAGGTCGCCTCATGAGCTGGTCTGACATTTACTTGCTTTGTTTCGCTGTCGGAGCCCTGTGGGCTCTGGCTTCGCTCTTACTCGGCGGGTTCCATCTCAGTCACAGTGCGCACGGTCATTTCCATGCCGGTCACGGCCCTCACGCACCGGTGCACACGCATGGTGCGGTGAAAGGAGCGCTGCCGAGCGAAACGACATCCGGTTGGATCGGCGCAATGGTCAACCCCAGTTCCGCGGCTGTCTATCTCGCCTGGTTCGGAGGAGTCGGTTACATGTTGACACGCCACTCCGGTCTGGGGTTCTGGATTGACCTCGCGATTGCTAGCGCAGTTGGTCTCGTGGGCGCCTGGTGTCTGGCGGCGTTTCTGCGTTTTCTCCAGTCGCGCGAGCAGCCGATGGATCCGGCCGAGTACGACATGATCGGGGTGCTCGGACGCGTCGCGAGCCCCATACGACCGAACGGCGTCGGCGAAGTGATCTATGTGCGGGATGGCGCTCGCCGGCCGCTGAATGCCCGCAGTGAAGATGCGCGAGAGATCGCCCGCGGCGCGGAAGTCGTGGTCACTCGCTATGAAAAAGGAATTGCATATGTACGTACCTGGGAGGCAATGACCCAGTCGGGTATGGCATTCGGCCCGGAATCGTCGCCAAAGGAGCAGACAAATGATGTCACGTGAAATTGTATTTATCGCGGCGCTGGTTGTTCTCACGCTGCTGGTACTGATGATGACTATGGCTACGCTCTATCGCAAAGCCGGGCCGCACGAGGCCTTGATCGTGTACGGGCTTCGCGGGACGCGCATAGTCAAAGGCCGCGGGACCGTGATCTTCCCCATGGTTGAAAATTTCCGCCAGCTTTCGCTGCAGCTCATGTCGTTCGATGTGGCGCCGGTGCAGGATCTGTACACGAAACAGGGCGTCGCCGTTACTGTCGAGGCCGTTGCTCAAATCAAAGTGAAGAGCGATCCCGAATCCATTCAAACTGCTGCCGAGCAGTTTCTCACTAAAACGGATCAAGCCCGCGAGGGGCTCATCCGGCTGGTCATGGAAGGGCATCTGCGCGGCATCATCGGGCAGCTCTCGGTGGAGCAGATTGTGAAAGAGCCTGAGATGGTCGGCGACCGCATGCGCGCGACGTGCGCGGATGACATGGGGAAAATGGGCCTCGAGGTCATCTCATTCACGATCAAGGAAGTGCGTGATAAGAACGAGTACATCAGCAACATGGGCCGGCCCGATATTGCGCGCATCAAGCGCGATGCCGATGTCGCCGCTGCTGAAGCCGATCGCGATACCGCCATCCGTCGCGCCGAAGCCATGCGAGCCGCCGCCGTTGCCAGAGCTCAGGCTGACCAGGAGCGCGTAATGGCGGAAGCGTTGTCCCTGGCTGCCCAGGCCCAGGCACAGCGCGATCTCGAGATCAAGAAAGCGCAATACGTCGAGAGCGTGAAGCGGCAGCAGGCGCAAGCTGATAAAGCGTACGAAATTCAGGCCAACGTGATGCAGCAACAGGTCACCACCGAAGCCGTTAAGATTCGCCAGATCGAGAAAGAGCAGGAGATCAAGGTACAGGAAGCGGAAATCCTTCGTCACGAAAAGGAACTGATCGCCAACGTACTGAAGAACGCGGAAATCGAGCGCCAGCGCATCGAAATGCTGGCCGAGGCCGCGCGCCGCAAAATGACCATCGAAGCTGAAGGCAGTGCGTCCGCGACCCGCCTCCAAGGTGAAGCCGATGCCGACATCATCTTGAAGAAGGGCGAGGCGGAAGCGCGCGCCATGAACGTCAAGGCCGAAGCCTACCAGGAATGGAATCAGGCGGCCGTAGTGGACAAGCTCATCACTGGCTTGCCCGAAGTCGTCAGGGCGTTGGCCTCGCCGCTTGCAAATATCGACAAGATCACGATCGTCTCCACGGGGGACGGTTCCTCGGGGATGAACAAGATTACCGGCGACATGACAAAAATTGCCGCCCAGATACCTGCTCTCTTCGAGACTTTGTCGGGTATGCAGATGTCTGAGTTGCTCGGAAAGGTTCGCAGCATCACTGACCGTTCCGCTGACGCAGGCAAAACCAATGGAAGCACAGGTACTCAGGCGTAAAGGAGTAAACAATGCCGCTGCTAGACAGAGTAATGACGCTAGTCAAGGCCAATATCAACGATTTGATAGATCAAGCGGAAGACCCGGAGAAGCTGCTGAAGCAGTTACTCCTTGATATGCAGAACCAGTTCATGCAGGTGAAGACACAGGTTGCAATTGCTATTGCTGGCCAGCACTTGCTCGAAAAGAAACATCAGGAGAACTTGAACCAGCAAAATGAATGGCTCCGCAAAGCCGAGTTGGCGATTCAGAAAAACGAAGATGGGCTTGCGCGGATGGCCGTGGAGCGCTCTGTCACATACGAGAACGCCTCCAAGAACTTCGGGCAGCAGATTGAGGAGCAGGCTGATCAAGTCCGAATTCTGCGCGATGCCTTGCACCACCTCGAGCAGAAAATGACCGAAACACGGACCAGGACGGAGCTGCTGATCGCCCAACATCGCCGGGCGAAATTGGGACTGCGCACTGGTCTATCAGATTCGCAAGAGTTCCGGCGTGAGATGGTGCTCGACCGCATGCAGGGTAAAGTGATCGAGGCGGCGGCGCTCCATCAGGGGACTCTCGAAGCCGCCAAGCCGGACCGCTTCGCCATGCTCGAAAAATCGGATCAGGTGGATCGGCTCCTCGCAGACCTGAAAGCGCGGGCCACTCGGGCGCTGACTTGATTCGTTAAGATTCCAATGTGATGAAGGCACTGTTGCTTTCCGAATACGGAAGATTGGAAACGGTCGAAGTTCCTATGCCGCGTCCCGGGCCGGAAGAGATCCTGGTCCGCGTCGCGGCATGCGGTATTTGCGGCAGCGACGTACACGGATACGATGGTACATCCGGTCGCCGAATTCCACCCATCATCATGGGGCATGAAGCGTCCGGCACCGTGGCCGCCATTGGGGCAAGCGTCTCCGGCATCAATGTTGGCGAGCATGTCACGTTTGATTCCACCGTCTACTGCGGTCACTGCGACTATTGCCGCAAAGGACAGGTGAATCTCTGCTCCAACAGGCAAGTTTTGGGCGTCTCCACTCCCGAATACCGTCGCGAAGGTGCGTTCGCCGACTACGTTGTTGTTCCTGCGAGAATCGTCCACCCTCTTCCGGAGGACTTGAGCCTGGAGGAAGCCGCGATGGTGGAACCGCTCGCGGTCGCTGTGCATGCCGTGTCGCTCGCTCAGGTTTCCCATAACGACACTGCGCTTCTGATCGGAGCCGGGATGATCGGCCTGCTGGTTTTGCAAGCGCTGCGCGAAGCCGGCTGCTCGCGCGTGATCGTCGCCGATATAGACGACACGCGCCTCGCGCTCGCAAAATCGCTCGGGGCCGCGGAAATTGTTAACTCCAAGACGGCCGATCTTGTCGGCGAAGTGCAACGGATCACCTCCGGCTCAGGTGCAGACGTCGCGCTCGAAGCCGTCGGTAGCACGCTAACCATCAAAGCCGCTATTGAAGGAGTGAAGAAGGGCGGAACGGTGGTTCTCATTGGCAACATTGCCCCTTCCGTTGAGATTCCCTTACAGACTGTCGTGAGCCGTGAGATCCGTTTGCAAGGCTCGGCCGCGTCCTCCGGTGAGTATCCGCGCTGCATCCAGATGCTGGCTCGCGGCTCCGTG
Source organism: uncultured Acidobacteriaceae bacterium (assembly GCA_963787585.1). Lineage (GTDB taxonomy): Bacteria > Acidobacteriota > Terriglobia > Bryobacterales > Bryobacteraceae > Bog-105. The sequence continues at coordinate 485,954 of CAWBDR010000019.1, read as the reverse complement.
AAAGTCAAGCCTCTGATCAGCATCGTCGCGCCACTCGAAGAAGGTTCACAATGGTTCGAGCGTTTACACGGACGGCAGCCGAATCTCATGAAAGTGATTCTCACGCCTGCTAAGCACGCGGAGCGCGACCGTGGATAACGTCTTTGACCTGACCGGCCAGGTCGCAATTGTGACCGGGACCAGCCGTGGGCTTGGTCAGCAGTTCGCGCGCGCCTTGGCCAGAGCCGGTGCTGATCTGGTGCTCACCAGCCGCGATTCGGACCATGTCCGGAATTTCGAATCGGAGATCAGGAGCATGGGACGCCGCGCCGTCGCGCTGGAACTAGACGTTCGCGATCAGGGCAGCATCGAGATAATGGCCGCAGCCGCGGAACAGGCCTACCGCAAAATCGACATCCTGGTCAACAACGCCGGTATGAATATCCGCAAACCGGCCATCGAAGTCACTTGGGACGATTGGAACCAGATCCTCGACACGAACCTGCGCGGCAGTTTCTTCGTTGCCCAGGCTGTGGCGCGCCGCATGATCCCGCGCGGCTATGGCCGTATCATTAACATCGGCTCCGTTACCAGTGTCGCTGGATACGCGGGCCTTGCGCCGTACGGAGCCAGCCGTGGCGGCATTCGTCAGTTAACAATGAGTCTCGCCGACGACTGGGGTAAACACGGGATAACGGTGAATTGCCTTGCGCCGGGCTGGTTCCGCACTGAGCAGAACAAGGTGATGTACGAGGACAAGGAATGGGTGGAGTATCTGAGTGATCGCATTCCCATCAAGCGGCCTGGTCAACCTGGCGATCTGGATTCCGCAGTCGTGTTTCTCGCGGCTGAATCCAGCCGTTATATTACCGGCCAAACGCTGCTTGTCGACGGCGGAATCTCTACCGGTGCTGTTCGCGCGCTACCTAAGAAGAAATAACAGGCTCGGGCACATGCTCGATCTTGCCCAGCAGGAAAATATATCCTGCGATGCCGCCCAGTAGAATCACCGCAGCCGCTCCGAACGCTCGTGAAAACGAATTCGTCGGTCCCGCGAAGTAGCCGGTCGCGATCGGCGCGACTATCCCCGCAATCTGGTTCCCGAAGTTTACAATGCCCCCGATCTTCCCCACGCTATCGCGCGGGGCGATCAGCGATGGAATAGACCACGCAACCGGGGCCGCCGCCGATAATCCTCCAAGCGACAGGCTGATCCACAGAGCCGCCATGTAGGGGTTCTGTGTGAACACCGCTCCCCCCACCGCCAGACCAAGAACCATTCCCCCTACCAGAACGCTTTGCCGGACAATCGTCTCTCTATAGCCGCGCCGCACTAGCGCGTCCACTAACCAGCCGCCAATCAGCAGACCCGTCAGAGTTCCAAACAGCCATGGCACGCTCGTAAAAAGAATCGAGTGCTGCAGGTTCATGTGCAGCGCCGAAAAGTATGCCGGTAGCCAGGTAAGGAAGAGATAGAAGCAATAGTTATAAGCGGCGAAACCGATCGCCAGGCCTAACACTTTTTTCTGGCCGAGTAAGTACACGAGCGGCGCGCCCTTAGTGTGCCTGGTTCTGGTGTCGGGGTTTGCGCCTCCCGCCTTAATAAACTGCCACTCTTCAGCGGTTAGTCCACGGTCGTCCTTCGGATCGCGATAGACGGTATAGAACGCCAGGAAGTAAAGAAAGCTGACTAGACCTGTGGCGGCGAAGCTGAGTCGCCACCCGAAGCGGATGAGAACGATTCCGATCAGTGGAACGCCGATGCCGGAAGCGAACTTGGCCGCCGCATCGAAGAACGATGTGGCAAAGCTCCGCTCCTGTCGCGGAAACCAATAGCCGATCGCCTTCGCGTTGGCAGGAAACGTTGGAGCCTCGCCAACTCCGAGTAGCAGCCGCGCGGCAACAAAGCTGCTCACCCCTGGCGCTGCAGCGGCCGCAAATGACGCAAGGCTCCAGAGGAAAGCGCTGATACGGCCAATTGCCTCCACGCCGAAGCGGTCGAGCAGAACTCCCATCGGCAGTTGCAAGGCCGCATACGTCCAGTTATACGCGCTGACGATATACCCGAAGGCTACGTTAGAGATGCCAAATTCGCTGTGAAGCGCATCGTGAGCCACCGACACATTCACCCGGTCGAAGTAGTTGATGAGAACCCCGATTCCGAGCAGAACCGCGATTCGCCAGCGTCTGCGCGGGATCATTCGTACGAAGCTACTTACTCAGTTGTACGTAAACGCTCGCGCGTTCGGCTGCGGGACTCTTCGCGGGGCGTTCATAATACAGATCGAAGTCGGTCTTGTAGGCGCGATGAAGCTCGTGCGCATCTTCGAGGGACCAAATCCGTCGCCATAGGCTCAAAACGATTTCCGCCGGCACCTGGCCCTCCGATGTGAACATCGCGTAATCACCGGCTTCGACCTTCTGCAGAACCATTCCCGGCGGCACGTCTTTCACCGATGTCACCTTCGCGCCCAAGGTGTATGTGTACATTCCGTTCCTGTCGGATTCGTAATCGGTGTACGCCGCAATAACTCTATCGTCTGCCCGGTTCGCTATACGCGCCAAAAAATTGTCAGTATGAAGCTGTTTCCAGAGCTGGCCGATTCCACCGTTACCAGATGCCTCCATAGCATTCGAAGTTCGCGTGGAAATACCGACGACGTTAAATGAATCGACATGCAGCTTGACCATATTGATCTGTTCAGCAGCCGAAGCCATCATTCCCGCAATAAGAGCGACAACTGTGGATAGGATGGCGCCCAGCTTCATAGCACAACAGCATTCAGTGTATCCAGCGGTCCTTCAACTACTCTGTTTCTGAGCCGTCCAACTGTTTCGGTTGTGTCGCCCCGGTTGAAAGCGCATTTGCTAGTCTTGCGCGGCCGGCAATTCCTTCAACGGCCAGGCGCGCTCGGGTTGGCAGCTTCGAAAAGATCGCCGTCAGAACGCGATAGCGCCAACCGGGCACGACGAATAGTTTCCGCTGCCGCATTCCATCGAGCGAGGCTTCTACCACCTGCTCCGCCGTCATCCAGAATCCTGATTTGGCGAGACGCTCCCGGTCCACTCCCATCATGTCGTGAAACTCCGAATACGTGAAACCGGGGCAGAGCGCTTGAATGACAACGTTCGATTTCATTCCCTTCAATTCGAGATAGAGCCCTTCAGTAAAGGCCGTCATCCAGGTCTTAGTCGCGGAATAGCTTGTCGTTCCTGGACTCCGCACAAAGGCCGACACCGAAGCTACATTGATGATGCCGCCGTAATCGCGCGCTACCATCTCTCGCAGGGCGGCGTGCGTCAGTCGTACCGTCGCCATGACATGGAGTCTGTGCATTCGTTCCTGCACCTCGAGCGGAGATTCCCAGAACCGCCCTTTGGTCCCGAAACCTGCATTGTTGATGAGGAGCGCCAGCCTTGGCTCGTTCTTAAGGTACTCAGCGGTCTTCGCCAGATCTTCCTCTCGCGTGAGATCGGCTTCGACAACCGTCGTCCGGGTGCCATAAGCTTTTGACAACTCCGAGGCGAGTTCTTCTAACCGATCCTTGCGGCGAGCGATCAGAAGCAGATTGTGTCCGGACGCGAGTTTTCGTGCGAAGGCGGCGCCAATTCCGCTCGAAGCCCCAGTAATTGCAATTACATTCTTAGACAATTTAACTCCGGCTGTAACGAATCAGTAAACGGAATCACAGGATAGCGAAGTCCCGCAATGATATCCGCCTCGCGTTCGTTGTCTGGACGCACAAGTTCCTACCGTCCCTTTACTCCTTCGTTATACGATCGAGTCTACCGGGTGAGCGGAACATTGGAGCGCCATACTTTTGATCGAACTTATGTCGAGCGCCTGATTCAGGGCGACGAGGAAACAGAGCGGCATTTCGCGCGGTATTTCGGCGATCTTCTCGTTATAAAGTTGCGGGCGCGCCTCCGTTCGCCTCAACTGGTTGAAGATGTGCGGCAAGAGACGTTTGTTCGGGTCCTCAACGTTCTCCGAAACAAAGGCGCTCTGGAGTATCCGGAGCGGCTGGGCGCATTTGTCAACGCAGTCTGCGAAAACGTTCTTCTCGAGACATTTCGATCCGGTTCGCGCTTGCAGCAGCTTCCAGAAGACGCGCCCGAACCGGTCGATGAAGCCGCGAGCGCTGAATCGGAATTCGTAACCACGGAGCGCAAGGCGCTGGTGCGTCGCCTTTTGGACAAGCTGTCGGACACCGACCGCGAGATCCTTCGACAGCTCTTTCTAGAGGAACGCGATAAGGATGAGATTTGCCGCGAATTTCGCATTGATCGCGATTATCTGCGCGTCCGGGTCCATCGCGCTCTGGCACGCTGCCGAGTAGTACTAGAAAAGGGGGAGCAAACTGTCGCTTTGACAAATGCGGCGGGACAGTGATACGGGCGGAGACTTTATGTCACAAGACCCATAAAAGAGACCTACAAAGGCCATGGATCACAAAACGGCAGAGCAGAATAGCGCGGTAGAGAAGTATCTTTTAAATGAGTTCACGACCGGCGAGCGGCTGGAATTTGAGGCACATTTCTTCGATTGCCCCATTTGCGCCGACTTGGTACGGCAGGGTGCAATTTCAATTGACAACATAAAGGGCGTTTTCCGGGAGAACCCGGTGAGCGGAACGGTCCTTGGCAAGACGGCAAGACCGGGCTCTCGATGGTTTTCCTGGGTGCGCGCTCCCGTTCTTGTCCCTTCGTTGGCCGCGCTTGTCCTCGCGGCTGTGGTCAGTTACCAGAACCTGGTTTCAATCCCGCGGCTGGAGCGTCCGCTGGTACTCTCTAGTGACGTGCTGACTTCAGTATCGCGGGGCGTTGTGCCGGTCATCAAAGTGGATCGGAAGCAGCCTCTTTTCAACTTGAAATTTGAAGTCGATTCGCCGCAAGCATATCCCTCTTACCAGTGTGAATTTCGAAATCAGGTCAATAATGTCGTCCTGAGTGTCAATTCCGGTGAAAAGAAGGTGGCCAGCTTCACTCTGGATCTGTTGCTGCCCACAAACCTATTCCCGCCGGGCGCATACGCAATGGTGCTTCGGCCTGATTCCAGTCCGAATGTGGAACTGCGCCGGTATGATTTCGTTATCCAAGATCAAGGAGAAAATCACTGATGCCAGACGAAACAGCAAGACACGTGGAGAGGCGCTTCCTTTTCCACGGAAATGCCGTGGCTCTTGCAGCACATATCCGCCGCCCGGAGGATTTCTTTGTCCCTGCCGTGGCGAGCAGTTGTCTTCCCGTTACCGGCGGTTTGGCCCAAGCAGAAGCGCGCGGCCAAAGATTCGGGGACGGCTTGATTTCGTTCGATTCAGCCTCGACTAAGGCGAAAGGTGATTTCATCGACAAGCGGGCTGCGGCCGGTTATACGCGAGGCAATCATAGTGAGAATAACTTGCCGACCAGCACTATCGTTGAAAGCGCGATGGACGGCCTCAAGATCAATATGCCTCCAGACCAGCCAGGTGGAGCGGGCCGTGTTTTCTCGATTGACGACCTGCTTGTTCGTACAGAGAACACATCCAATCGACGGAGCCCGACTTCATTCCGTTCTCTCTATGTCACGATCAATGGCGTTTCGGTCGACGGTCATATCCTGCTGGTCAAAACGAATCCTGAAATTTTTACCCAGAACGATACCAAAAAGAAACTGGAAGAAACCTTTGAGCGCGACAGCGATTTCCGCAAACAGTGTGGCCACCAATTCTTTTACCCCGGTAAGCCGCCGGGCCTTTTCCGAAGACCGTTTTGCAAGAACAAAATTCCCGAAGCAAATGGAATCATCTTAGGAACTATAGTCAATAGCATGACGTGGGCCTCCACGTCGCCTGATCGAGCCGGAATTGCAGGAAACGAGTTAAAGATTGCCGGGTTAGGTTCCATTTACCTTGGTGAAATCCTCATTGAAGAAGACTTTCGCCGCGTAACACTGGTACGCTTTCAGCTAGGCTGTGCCCATGGCGGCGATGGTTCCGTATGCGAAGCGCAATCGAACGGCGGCACTTGGCCGCCGCAACGTGCGGGTCTTTAAAGGTATCGCCATATCAGTTCTGCTGGCGATCACAGCTTGCTCTTCATCGAGTCCGCCTGAAGCGTCGTTTGCGCTGGCGAAGGCGCAATATCAACATGGGCAGTTTTCAGATGCCACACGTACAGCGGAAGCGGGCTATCGCTTGTTCCAAAATCAACCGCTCAGTGTGTGGCATTGGAAATTCAAATTCCTCGTTGCCGAACTGCTTCTCTGGAACGCCCAGACCCAGCGCGCAGAGCCACTGCTGACCGAGCCACCTCCGGAGCAGTTCGCGGCTCTGCGGCCTAGATACCAGAAGCTACGGGCCTACGTTGCTTTTCGCCTGAAGAGAGAAGGTGAAGCCGAGGCTCTTTCGAAACAGGCGATGACCGGATGCCATGCGATCGGAGACTATGAAACCGAAGCGGATGTTGACCTGCTACTCGCTGCCTTTCTTCTCGAGCTCGACCGGCAGCGAGCCGAGACGGCAGCTAGGGATGCACTGACTGTATCAACACACCACGGCCTATCGTTCCAGCGTGCGGCCGCCTTCCTCGATCTCGGGATGGTGGAAGTTCGGCGCGCACACTACGGAGACGCCATTTCCGACTTCGAAGAGTCTAGCCGAGTCGCAAGCAGCATTCATGCTGATTACCTAAACTCCGTGGCAACCGGCAATCTGGCCACATGCCGCTACAACGTAGGCGAGTTTCAACAGGCATCAGACACCTTGCGGGAAGTTTTGCCAATCCAAAGACGTTGTGGGCTCGCTCCTGGGTTGCGAGACAGCTATTTGGAACTTGGCAACATTTATCTTTTGGAGGGCGATCCGAAAAAGGCAATTCAGAACTTCCGCACGGCCATGGCATATGTACGGAAGGAAGATTCCCCCCGTCGATTCGCGATGATCTCTGCCGGCATCGCCCAAGCGCTGATCGCGGCCGGTTCTCTGAATGAAGCCGACCAATACAATAACCAGGCGCTTGAAGCAGCTGATCCAAATGACAAATCCCAACTCGCGGAGATTTACCTGAACAATGCGGATCTCCATGCCCGGTGCTCCGAGCATGAGAGTGCCATCAACGCTTACAATCACTCGCTTCAATTGGGTGCTGAAACGCCCTCCGTACTCTGGCGGGCTCACGCGGGAGAAGCTTTAGAATACGCCGAGGTTGGAAAGATCCAAGAAGCGACAAAAGGCTTCGATGCCGCTTTATCCGTAATCGAGCGCAACCGGTCAGAACAACTGGGCGAAGAATACCAGATTACCTTTCTCTCGGAATTGATTCATTTCTATCAGGAATACGTGACGTTCTTGATAGATCATGGACAGACGAGTCGGGCGCTCGATGTCGCGGATTCCAGCCGAGCCGCGGTGCTCCGGGAGGCTCTGAACCGCAGCGCCCAAGCACCTGTTAACAAGATCGAGGCGCGGACTCAAACCATTGCCAGCCGGACATCGTGCGTATTTCTGTTCTACTGGCTTGCTCCAAAGCGATCCTTCCTGTGGGTCATCGGACCCAAAGGCAGCCAGGTTTTTCCTCTTCCGCCGGAGCAGGAGATTCGGAAGGATATCGAGTCGTACAGCTACCTGATTGAACAGGAGAAAATCGATCCGCGAACCAGCGCCAATGGGGCAGGGAAGCGGTTATTGGATACTCTGATCGCGCCTGCATGTATTCCGAAAGGCAGCCGTGTCGTTATCGTTCCCGATGGACCGCTCCACAGTCTGAATTTTGAGACACTCCCGGTTTACGCGCCTGCTCCGCACTACTGGCTGGAGGATGTTACCGTCTCTATCGCTCCCTCATTGAGCGTAGTGAGCGGTGCCACAACCCCCGAGACCTCCAATGAGGCGCTTCTCCTGATTGGGAGCACTGTGACCGGCGGAACAGGGTTCCCTGATCTGCCACAATCGGCGCGCGAAATTCAACAAATAAAGAATCACTTCCCGGCGGTTCCGGCGAGCGTGTACACGGGACAAAGCGCTACCGGGGAAGCGTACAGACAGGCTCACCCCGACCGGTTCCGCTACATTCACTTCGCTTCGCACGCGGATGCGAACGAGCAGAGCCCGCTCGATTCCGCGATCATACTCTCACCCCGGCAAAACGCCTGGAAACTGTACGCGAGAGACATTGCAGAAATTCCTCTGAAAGCCGATTTAGTAACGATTTCCGCGTGCCGGAGCGCGGGCGCTCGCACGCTGGCTGGCGAAGGGCTGGTGGGCTTCGCATGGGCTTTCTTTCAGGCCGGCGCGCGAAATGTAGTCACGAGTCTGTGGGACGTAAACGACCGATCGACAGCCGACCTGATGGACAACTTTTACACCCAGGTCGCCTCCGGGAGACCCTACGCCACAGCTCTCCGCACCGCAAAGCTCGCAATGATAAATGAGGGATATCAGAAGCCCTACTACTGGGGACCGTTTCAGTTATCGAGCCGGTTTCTAGTTGCTCGGCCCTAGCTGATAATGCCTTTGCGTACCGCGTAAAGGATCAATTCCGGGATGCTGTGAACATTCAGTTTCTGCATGAGATTTCCGCGATGGGTATCGACGGTATGCGGGCTCAAGTTTAATAGGTCCGCGATCTCCTTGGTGGCTTTGAGCTCCGCGATAAGCTGCAGCAACTCGCGTTCGCGCGGAGTTAATAGGTCGTAGGGATCTTCAACACCCTGTTGCGCAACCTGGCGGAGATAATCGTCCGCCAGTACTTTGCTCACGGCAGGACTGAAGAACGCCTTGCCAGCAGCTACGGCGCGCACCGCTTGAATCAGATCCGCTTCGGCTGAGTCCTTCAGCAGATAGCTGCGTGCCCCGGCCCTCAATGCCCGCAGAATGTAGCTCTCGTCGGAATGCACGCTCAAGATAATAACGGCCGTCTTTGGCTGAGCCGCGTTGATCCTCTTGGCCGCCTCAATCCCATTCAAGATCGGCATGGCGATATCCATGATGACCACATCCGCCGCCTGCTGAAGTACGAGATCAACGGCTTCCCGCCCATTACTCGCTTCGCCTACAACGGCGAAATCCGAATGCCGTTCCAGCAGCAGCCGCAGCCCGTTTCTTAGAATCGTGTGGTCGTCGGCGAGTACAATCCGTATCGGCGGCATGTCAGGTCTTGGCTGTTAGGGCGGGCAGCGGAAGGGCTACTTCCACGCGCGTTCCCTTGCCCGGCTCGGATTCGACGTGAAATGACCCGTGTAAGTGCACCACTCTCTCTTGCATTCCGAGAAGCCCAACACCTTTCTGCCTGTCCGGCTGGAACCCTTGCCCATCATCCTGAATCGTGAGCCGTAGCCCTTCTTGATCTTGAACCAGGCGTATCTGGACGCTCTTCGCTTTCGCGTGACGCGTCACATTGCGGAGAGCTTCTTGGACCACTCGATATATGCAGGTTTTGTGTTCATCGGGGAATTCTTCGGAGATCGATTCCGCCCGCACATCGACGCGAATATTATTGGTTCGTGAGATCTCACGAGCTTGCCAGTCCAACGCCGGCAACAAACCCAGATCGTCGAGCATGGATGGCCGAAGCAGAAGAGACATATCGCGCACCACAGCCACAGTCTTTTCCGCGAGTCTACGAATATCGTGGAGCTGCGCGCGAGCTTCAACATCGCTGTCTGAGGAAATCATAGCCGCTACGTTTCCAATTGCCAGAAGAAGTGCTGACAGTGACTGACCCACCTCATCGTGCAATTCCCGCGAGAGAGAGCGCCGCTCCATTTCTTGAATTTCAAGCAGACGAGCCGAGAGATCCCGCAACGCGCTGCGCGCTTGCACGATTTCTTCAAACCGGGCGGCCGACAAGCGCTCTAGTCGCAGGACACGTTGAATGCTGACTGTGGCCAGCAGAATTCCGCAGAGCAGCGCAAGTACCAGCAAGACGATCAGAGATCTTCGGAAGCTTGCAAAGAGCTCGCGGACCTTCTGATTGCCGCTTTCCATTTGCTTCTCATTTAAGGCGCCGATCTGATCTGCAAGCTGCACGATAACCATCCGTCGAGGCAGGAGGGAATCCTTCATGAATGCATACCCGAGGGTTCGGCGTTGGTTTGCGTCCCATTGCAGCGCAGGGCGCAGCGACTCGAAATACGCCTGCACGGCGCGGCTGAATTCGAGGAAAGGCCCCCGTTCTTCTCCTCGCAAGACGCGGCTGTATGCGGCAATCATCGATTGAATGCGCTGGCGAGCAGTCTCAAGTTCCTTTCGGTGAACATCGGCCAGAGCGGGATCGGGCTCGAGAAGGAGATCGCGAACGTGGGTTCCCGAGAGAAATATGTCAGAGCGAAGCTGCTCGACAATGCGGTTTCTATTGACGTAATCACGCCGAATACTCTCGTTCCGCGCCTCGATCTTTTTCAAAATGGAAACGGCGTTCAAGCCCGTAAAGGCGAGCAATAATAGCAACCCACCGAACCCGAGCAGGAGGAGCGGCCGGCTCTGGGACGCATTCTTCTTCATCACTGTTTTGCGGCATGCCGAGCAGTCCCGAGCGTCCTCAGATACTACGGCTCGCAATTACCGCAATAAGCCGAGTGTATATTGCAGCGCGGCATACGTTTGCTGATAGTCGTATTGCGCACTGAGGTTTTCGACCTGAGCCTGCGTTTGCCCCAGTTGCGCCTGTGTGAGTTCAACGATGGAAGCGAGACCGAGGTTATACCGTCCTTGCGAAAGACTGAGAGCCAGATTGGCTTGCGCCAGTAGCTGCTGCGTGGGTGCGATCGCTTCATATGCGGTCCTGGCGTGTTCCCAGGCTGCACGAACGTCACGCGCCACACGATCTTGCACGTCGCGCAGGTGCTGATCCGCCGCTTGCAATTCGTATTCGGCCGCCCGGCGCCGAGCCGAAAATAGATGCCCGTTAAACACAGGAATCTGGACATTCACGGCAGCCGCTTCATACCATTCGGGGATGTCGGGATTGGCGTTCCCGGGATTTATGTAAGGCAAAGCTCCGCCTACAGCGATAAGGCTTACTGTGGGCCGCTTGAGATCACGCTCGGCGTATACGAATTTCTGGGCTGCTTCCCGTTGAAGCCGCAGGCTCGCGATTTCCGGCCGGCTCTGGGAGGCCTGAACGATCAATTGGTCCAAGTCGGCTGGCGGAGCAGGAGGTATCGTCTGCGGAGTGAGCTGATATTGAATCTCTTGATTGGTCCCGAGCGCTTGAGCAAGGTTTGCATATGCGGTGGAAAGGCGATCTCTCGCACGGATCAGCATGAGCTGCGCATCGGACAGATTTACTTGCGCGAAGCTTAAATCGACTTGAGATTTCAGTTGATTCTTAGTCAATTGAGTTACCTGATCCACGACGGTTTGACGGGTAGCGACTGTCTGCTGCGCAACTTTGATCAGTTGCTGTGAGAGCAAGACCTCGTAGTAGGCTTGATCCACAGACAGAATCACATCGAACCGCGTCGCCTGGTAATCCTGCTGTCTTGCCTGCGCCTGGAATCGCGCATTAGCGACTAAATTAGGAGTACGCCCTGAGTCGGTGATCAGTTGCGAAAGAGTAAGGCCCGAACCGAAATGATTGAACAAACGCGGGTCGTTGATAACACCCGCGCCCAGGCGGCTGTTTACGTTCGCCTGTGCCCCGGTAATGTTTCCGTTCACGGCCGGATAATACGCGGACCGCGCCTCGGTGGTCAGTTCGCCGGCGCGAAGATAATTGGCCTGAGAGGCAAGCACTTGCGGATGGTTCTTGAGCGCCGTCGCCTCGGCATCCTGCAACGTAAGCTGAGGGGGCGGCGGAGTGGCCTGGGCACCAAGTACTCCTGGCAGAAACCCGGCCACAATGGTGACGATTGTGAATGTTCTTATTGCAGTGAGGCACCTAAGCACGGACTACCTCAGTTCCTTCAGGTCCCCGCCGATCTCTCTTCCCGTAGACCAGCAGGTATGCCGCAGGGACAATGAAAGCAGTCAATAGAACGGACGAAGTCAGGCCGCCGATGATCGCACGAGCCATCGGCGCGTACTGCTCAGATCCTGTTCCGAGCTTGAGCGCCATCGGCAGCATGCCGATAATCGTCGCCAGCGAGGTCATCAGAATCGGACGTAGCCGGACCCGGCAAGCGGTGATTACGGCATCAGTTACTGAGAGGTTCTGTTCCTCGAGCTTGTGGGCGAAGTCAACGATGAGGATGCTATTTGATCCAGCCACGCCGATCAGCATCAGCACGCCCATAAGAGACATAACATTCAGCGTGGTTCCTGTTAAAGGAAGAACAAGCAAGACGCCGATGAAACCCATCGGGATCGCCAGCATGATCAGAAGCGGATCGATAAAGGAACGGAACTGGGCAACCAGTACCAGGTAGAGCAGCATCGCAGCAAGGATGAATCCCTGCGCGAAGCTCTTGAACGATTGATTCATGCCCTGCACCATTCCGCGGAGGTTTACACGTACGTTTCCGGGAACCTTCATGCCAATGACGATTTTTTCGATTGCGCTCGACATGCGGCCAAGATCCTCGCCTTTAGGCGTCACGTAAACATCCGCCGCGCGTTGGATCTGATAGTGATCGATTTCGGTGGGTGTCTCAGTGTGCTCGAGCTTAACCACAGTGTCAAGCGTCGTGGGCTCTTTAAGATTTGGCGCCTTCAACGGAATATTCGTGAGATCGAGAAGGTTGTGAATTGCCGGCTTGCCGTGTTCGTAGTATTGGACGGTCAGGAAGTAATCGTTCCCGGTCTTATAATCCACCCAGTAATTGGGAGCGATCATGGCGTTCGAGTTCAAAGCGGTAATGACGTTATCCACGACGTCCTTTTCGCTAAGTCCGAGTTCGCCCGCGTGGACGCGATCGATATCCATCTTCACCGCGGGGTAGCTGATGTCTTGTGGAATATAGACTTCGCCTACGCCCCGCAGCTTGCGAATCCGGTTCCCCAATTCCTGAGCAAGTTGATAGTTCTGCCGGTTACTTCGGCTGGTGACCTGCACATCAATCGGAGCCGGCATGCCTGAATTCAGAGTTGCGTCGACCATTGAGCCTGTTTGCACGAAAGTGCGAATCTCCGGAAACTGTTCCCCGATCGCATTCTGCACGCGGTCCATATACTCGAAAGTGCTTACCTTGTGGTCGTCTTTCAGCGCCGCTTGCACGCTCGCTGTGTAAGGACCTGCATTGTTGGTGTATAGAGCTGAGAAGTCCGGAACAATGCCGATGTTTGAAACGACCATCTTCAGATCGCTCCCAACGGTGCGGCGGATCAAGTCTTCAACCTTCGCTACGTATTGATTCGTCACCTCGATGCGGGACCCCGTTGGAGCCTTCATATTGATCGTGAATTGACCGGCATCCGTTCGTGGAAAGAAAGCAACCCCGAGGGATGGATAAATTGCCAGGCTCAGAATGAAGACGCCAGTGAGGGCGATCACGGTAAGGCCGGGCCGCCTCAGCGAGCGCCTGACCCAAGACTCGTAGAAGTTAAGAATTCGGTTAAAGCCGGAATTGAATCGGTCGTTGAATCTGGTCCAGAAAGATCGCTTGGGGATGCGCTCTGGTCCATCTTTGCCTTCATGTGGGGCTTGGCCGTGATGATCTGCATGTGGAACACCCTTCAAAAAGCGTGAACAGAAAAGCGGGATCACGGTCATGGCCACGGCGAACGAAATGAAAAGGGATAAGCAAAAAGAAAGCGCAAGAGCCGAAAAGAGGAATTTGCTCACTCCGGCCAGCGTTGTAACGGGAAAAAATGCGACCACGCCCACCAGGGTCGCGGCTAAAACGGCGAGCGTTACCTCCGATCCCCCGGCCTCCGCAGCCATCATGGGCGGTTCTCCCAGCTCCAGGTGACGATAGATGTTTTCCAGCGAGATCACGGAGTTATCGATCACGCGTGAGAAGGCCAAAGCCATCCCGCCGAGGATCAGAGTGTTCACCGTCGCTCCCAGCAGATTAAGAATAATGAACGTTGCCAAAGCCGATATCGGAATCGACAGCAGTACGGCGGTTGTAGCTCTGGGGCTTCCGAGAAACACCAAGATCATGAGGCTTGTCAGCGCCAGTCCGATGAGGCCTTCATGGAGTACTGTTTTGATAGCTTCCCTTACGAAGACGGACTGATCGAAGACGATACTAGTCACGAGTTGCTTCGGGATGTCATACAAGTCAGTAAGTAATCGGCGGACCCCGTTGACGACTTGAATCGTATTGGTGTCCCCGCCTTGTTTCATAATTGGAATGTAAGTCGACTTTTGGCCGTCCACGCGAACGATGTTGTATTGAATCGCGCTCGCATCTTCGGCTCTACCAACATCCTTAACAGAGACCCAGGAATTTCCAACTGTCTTGATCGGAACGTCATTTAGCTCGTTCATGTTATCGACCAAGCCGTTTGAATACACGTAATAGTCGTACGGCCCCAGCTTGACGTCCCCAGCCGGCAAGATCAAATTAGATCTGTTGACAGCGCTCACAACGTCCATTAGACTTAGCTGCCGGGACATTAGCTTGTAGGGGTCGACGTACACCATCACCTGGCGGTATTTCCCACCGAAAGGGGGAGGGATGGTCGCGCCTTTTACGACTGCGATTTGGTTGCGGATTGTAAACTGTGCGAGATCGTGAAGCTGCGTTTCGGTGAGTCCTTGCCCTTTCACGGTGACAAGGCAGACCGGCTGGCTGGAGGCGTCAAATTTGAGAACGACGGGAGGAAGCGTACCGGGCGGCAATCGCTTCAAGTCCGCGAGAGCCAGGTTCGACAACTCAGTGACGTCTGTGTCGGCATTGCTGCCGGGCTGAAAGATGACCTTGATCAGGCTGACGCCGAGCATGGATCGCGACTCCATGTGATCGACCCCCGCAGCCATCGTGAAAAATCTTTCGAGTGGATTGGTGATATCGGTCTCGATATCCGCGGGTGGCATTCCCGAGTAGAACGTGGCAACCATGACGGTCGGAATGTTGATCATTGGAAACAGATCGACAGGCATGCGCACGATACTCGCTGCTCCGATCAAGCAGAGCGCGAGGCAGACGGCAACAATGAAGTAAGGATTGCGGATCGAAAAAATTGACATACAGGCGGAAGTTACCTAGTCGAGGTTTTCAGCTCTGACTTTGATAGGTGGCGGCTTCCGTCACCTTGGGATTTACCAACTCGCCGGGCCGTAAGCCGCTCTGGTCACTGATCACGACTCGGTCACCTTCGTTCAGACCCGAGAGCACCTCGGCATTATTCTCGGTTTGAATGCCTAAAGTGACCAGGCGATGTTGAATCTGGTTAGCTTGGTCGACCACCAAGACGGTTGCGTGCTCGGTTCCCTGATTCACTGCCTGGAGCGGTACCACCAGCGCATCCCCTTTTCTGTCGAGCGTAAGGGTCGCTTCTGCGTAGAGCCCTGGTATGAGGAGACCCTGCGGGTTGGGCACGTCGACCTCGGTATGCATCGTGCGTGTTTCTTGGCCGACGTCTACAGAGAATCGAGCAACTCTACCCGGGAAGTCTCTATTCAATGAAGAGACCCGGACGTTCACCGGGTCACCAATCTTTATGTATCGAACATAGGATTCCGGGACCGGTATCACGAGGCGAAATCGATCTTCCTCAGACAGCTTGACTAGAGGTAACGCTTGGGTGGAGTTTGTGCCTCCTTGCATCAGAGTGCCGAAATTGGCATACCGTTGGGTTACGACGCCATCAAACGGAGCAGTAATTTTCGAGTAATCATAAAGCGCCTGATCGTGAGCCATCTTTGATTGGGAAACAGCCAACTGGCTCTGAGCGACCTGAAGACGTGATTTCGCCGCCTCAACCTGAGCCTCTGCGGCCAAGTCCTTGCCTTCCGCGTCATCGACTTCCTGCTGTGCCACAAGGCCCGGCTTGCTCTTAGCAACGTTATTCAGGCGATCGTACTGCAGGTGCGCAACTTTGTGTTGGGCTTCGATCCGGTTTAACTCGTGTTGCGCATCGGTTACCTGATCCGCCATGCTCTTGATTGCTGCTTGATCTTCCTGCAGCAGGGCCTGAAGCTCCGGAATTTCCAGAACAGCCAAGAGCTGGCCCGTCTTCACATGGGATCCATAGTCAACGTACAGCTTGGAAACAAAGCCGGATTCCTTCGCGTATACGTCGATTTCCTGAAACGGCACGAGCTCGGAGGAGATGGTAAGATACCGAGCCATTGGTTTTCTGACCACTCTTGCCACGGCGACTGACGGCCCGCCAGTCTCAGAAGCGGTTGTGCCCCTCGCCTGCGCGTCGTCGGTCTTCCCGCAGGAAGCCAGCAAGCCGGCCAGAAACACGGGCACACATGCCAGCCAAAGTGCCTGACGGGATTTGGGACGAGAGCTTTGAAAGCGACAGTTTTGCCTTTGCATCATCGGACATCTCTTTCCGGCAAGCCGTACTTCCCGGAGACGTGGTGAATCTTCTCAGTAAGTTTTTGAAAGGAGAAATCCTTGGACTTGCAGAAATCGATCAATTCTTTTTCGGTTCTCAACATTTCTTCCGCAACCGTGGGAATCTCGTTTGCAATCGCAACAGGAACCGAAACGATACCGTTAAGGTCGCCATGCAGTAAATCGCCGGGCTGGATTTGCAGGCCACCAATTTCCACGGGAATGCCGAATTCAACCACGTGAGCGTATGAGTGTGACACGGAGATGTTCCCAGCAAAAACCTGCAAGCCAGCGTTCTCAATCCCAGGTAGGTCGCGTACGGCTCCGTTGGTCACATACGCGGCGGAACCGAGGGCAACCGATATGTTGGCATGGATTTCCCCGAATAAAGCGCCGAGGCCGGGCGTATGATCGACATCTTCCGCGATAATGAAACGAGGGGCGGGAATACTGAGTACGTAGGACCACCAGTCGAGGCGTTCGTAATAGCAGCGACCACCGATTGGAGTGGAAGAGGAGCGGATTCTCGCCGTTACGGCATACCCCACCCTGGGCGCTAAGTGCGGGAAGATGCAGCGGACTGACCCATTTACAAAGCCTTCATTCCGAGTCCTGACTCGAAACTGCTCAACAGCATTTGAAACCGTACAGGAATCGAATCGCTGTAGCGCAATCAGCGTCTTTTCAGAAATTGCTTGTACATGGGAGTGTCTCAACTCGTCACCTCAAGGGCCCTTTGGGCAGCGCGAGTTAACCGTAAGACGCAAATACGCAAGTTAACCGCACACGTACAAGTCCAATGTAGGGTCTTCGAGAGTCCCGCGCCATACCCTGCGGAGGGGCTTTTTTGCTCGGAACGGTGGTAGGCGGAGCCTTCTTAGCGGGCCAGAGCGCGGGCAAGCGTCTAGCGTGCAGTTCCATCGAAAATACTGCTGTGCAGGGATATCCTCCGGTCAAAGAAGCCGCTACGATGCTCGTAACGTTGCATATATATGGAGACCATCCGCGTCCTCCTGGCCAATTCGCACCCGCTCATTCGAAACAGCCTGCGTCTGTTGCTCGAACGGGAGCAGGATTTTTTGATTGTGGGGGAAGCATCCAACGGCCGGGAGGCTGTGGTTCTGGCCGACTACAGGCATCCGAATGTAGTGCTGCTCGATATTCCACTTCCGTACGTTGACGGACTTGCTGCGGCCCGTGAGATCTCTTCAAAAAACAAAGGAACAGGCGTCGTTTTCGTCACAACGAATCCGGACCTGGAGTACGCTTCTGAAGCCTTTAAAGCGGGAGCCGGCGCATATGTGCTCGCCGATTCAGCTCAGGTGGAGCTGGTCCGTGCGATACGGGCGGTCGTTCGAGGGCGCAGTTTTCTAAGCCCGACCATAGCGTCGCAACTCATCGAGGATTATCAGCGGACCCACGCTGGGAATGAGAAGCGCCTCTCCGTTCGCGATCGGCAATTGGTTCGGTTGCTAGTCGAAGGATACGACGAGCGAGAAATAGCGCTCGACCTGAACTCTTCCGTTGAGACTATTAAGTCCGATTGCCAGAACATAAAACGACTGCTGCTTAAGGCCGGTATGCCGGGACTTACCCAGCACGAAATATCTCAGGCAACTTAGACGTTGGCGGCCTCGGGATGAACCCACGGGCGCCGGTAGCTTCTCTGTCTTAGCAGATTCGCGTCATCGTCATTTACAACTCGCTGCTTTCCGGCATCCCAAGTGAGTGTGCGGCCTAAGCGAAGGGCATTATTCGCGAGAATGCACGAAGCAGTCGAGATGTAGCCCTCTTCGATATCGGAGACCGGCCTGCCGCGAGCGTCAATGGCCTGCAAAAAGTTCTCCATGTGATAACGCACAGCGGGGGCGACGTGCCGCTCCAGATCCTTTTCCGTCCGATCCTCCGGGTAACGATCTAACTCATAAGTTACTGGGCGATGTACCGCTTGCTTGCCATCTTCGGAAGTGTAATCGTAGCCGTAAACGCTGACTTTCAACGTCCCCTTGTCGCCATAGAAAGTTGCGCCCCACGGATATTTAGGATCCGCGGATTCGCCCCACGAACGATGCTGCCAGACCACGCGTAAGTTCGGATAGTCGAAGGTCGCGGTCTGGGTATCGGTGATATTCGCCTTGCTAGCTTTATCGACCAGAATGCCGCCTGTGGAAGCGACCCGCGTGGGCCAGCCCAGGTGCAACATCCAGCGCGTCATGTCGAACATGTGTACGCACATATCGCCGACTATTCCGTTGCCGTACTCCATGAATGCCCGCCACCTGCGCGGATGTACGAGTTCATTATATGGGCGCATTGGCGCCGGACCAGTCCAAAAATCGTAATCAAGGTTGGGCGGAGGCGCCGTATCAGGCGGATTCTCGGTTGCGCGCATGTGGTAGTAACAATAAATTTCAACCAGCGCGACGTCGCCGAGCTGGCCCGAATCAAGGTAGCGCTCTTTCGCCTCGATGATATGAGGCGTGCTGCGCCGCTGCAGTCCAACTTGCACGACCCGGTTGTGTTTGCGGGCAGCAGCGAGCATCGCTTGGCCTTCGGCGATATCGACGCTGATCGGTTTTTGAACGTAGATGTCGACCCCCGATTTCGCCGCCTCAATCATGGCCAGCGCGTGCCAGTGATCGGGCGTGGCGATCAGCACAATATCGAGATCGTGGGCGCCGAGCATCTCCCGATAATCGTGATATGTGCGGGGCGTCTTCTTGGAGGCTTGCCGTGAGGCCACAATACTGGCCGCCTCCGCGAGCATATTGCGGTCGACATCGCACAGCGATACCACCTCAACGGGAGAAATCTGAATCAGGCGGAGCAGGTCAATCTTCCCGTACCATCCGCAGCCGATCAGCCCGACTCTTCTATGCTTCTGATCATCGAATGCGCCAGAATATGCGCCTAATGCGCCGAGCGTTAGGCCCGCGCCTGCCGTTCGCAGGAATTGTCTCCGGATCATTGTTCCAGTCTATTGCGATTGCGGTGCATTGTCCGTGCTCACGACTTCGATTGCGTTCACTTCGGCATAGTTTCTCAGGGGCACGAACTCGAGTACCAATACTCCCTGCGCGTTCGGCTCGATGTCGTTGAAAACTTTCTCGAGTCCACGGTACGAGCCGCCCGCCTCTTTAGCGACTTCGAAATTTCCAAGCAGAGCAATGCCATTCGCGAAAACGTTGAACAGCCGCGCTCCATACAGGGGTTCGTCTGCTCCGGGCGTACCAAACCAGGTCTCCGCAAAACGGAGCGTGAGGCGATACTTTCCCGCCGCAAGGGGAATGCGATACGAAAAGTTACCGTAGCGTTCGCCCTGAAACAGTACTTTCCGGTCGATATTCGCCACGCTCTTGGCGCGAAATACAGGTGTGCCGCCCACAAAGAACTCATCAGCGGACCAGATGTGCCCTTCCGAATCAGTGACGGGAACCGGTTGCGCGACGATGCGGACCGGCCGGATGCAGCCAGGAACGGTAGAGAGGATTTCGAGCGCGTTCAGCAACGCAGGACCGGTGAGAGGGCTGAAGGTGAGGTGGAGGCGGCCATCGGATGCAGGCGAGATGTCTTTGAACACGCGCCCGACAAACCGATTCGGGCCGCCAGCGTCGGCTAGCGGATCCAAAGACCGAACGCGAATGGCGCCGTTAATTGTTACTCGAAACGAGCGGGTACCGTCGCCGCCACCCCCGGGATTACCGGAACCGTATTCAGTCTCCGCGAAGTAAAGATGCAGTTCATAAGTCCCTTGTCGAAGTGGAATATCGTAACTAAACGTGCCGGATCGTTGCGACTTCAGCAAGTGTGGATCGGGCTGCCCTTGAATAAACCTTTGCGGCGGGACCGGAGACGATTGTCCGCCAGCAAAATAGCTATCCGGACTCCAGGCGTGGCCCTGGCCGTCCGTAAACGGTGGTCCATGATAGCCCGCCAACATGCGGTACTCCATCGGCACTGGTTCAGTGAGGGACCCGCTCCACTTTTCGGGTCGCAGGAGCGATTTGGACGCCGCGTGTCGATGAAAGGCAAGTACGGCGGTTATTACGGCAAAGCCGACCAGCGCGAGAGAGAACGCCCCCACCCAATTCCTTGGCCGCGCCTTGGCGGACGTGGGCGCTTCAATTATAGGAGAAACTGGCGTGGTTTGGAGAATTTCGACCGTCGCGAAGCCGGATTCGTTTCCGGGTTGCGGCGCGTCCACTCGAACTAACGCGGTTCCCCGGGGCAGTTCCTGCACCAGGAACTGCGGCACGTATTGGCCGTTCGGTATCACTATCTGGATGGGATGGCTAGCGCCTGGTCCCTTGTAGTAATCCTGAAGCCGCTTGCGAAGCCGGTGCGCTTCGACACGTACGATCGAGTCCTTCTTCGAGTCGAATGCCGGCGGCCTATTTAGCGCTTCAACGGCAATGCTATATTCCTTGATCGACGCAGCCTGCCCTTCAAAATAGCGGGCACACACATAGCGAAAAAAGCTCTCCAATAAAGGAGCGCGCTGAAAAATCCCCGACTCGAGAACAGCCGCCACCTCGGCCTGTTCTTCACGCGAGGGCGTGAATTTCATATTTTGGGCAGTATAGCAGAGAACCAGGACAGCTCTCGGAGCGGCGTTAACGTCTACCCAAGATGCTGAAAACACAGAAGCTGGCGCGTTAACGTGCGGCGCTAACTACAACTAACGGTGGATTTCTTGATACTCCGTTCCGTTTATCTTTATACTCGTGAAAACTCCCAGTGGTTGCTGAAAGGGTTCCATGTCGAAGCTATTAAGGCTTTCTTCGTTTACTGCCATCGCTCTTTGCTTGCTCTTCGCTGCTCGCCCAGATCTACGGGCACAGTCCATTTACGGGACGATCACCGGGACGGTTACCGATGCCTCCGGCGCGGTAGTTCCTAATGCCGACGTCGTCCTGGCGAACGCGAGTTCTGGGGACGTGCGCAAGAGCACTACGAACTCAGACGGGTACTATTCGTTTTCTTCGGTTCCCGCAGGGACCTACACCCTCACGATCGACGCGGCCGGCTTCAACAAGTCCGAGACCTCGGGCATACAGCTAGTGGGGGCCGCCACTCTTAACTTCAATTTCTCCATGCAGGTGGGCAGCTCGAAAACGGAAGTCGAGGTGACGAGCGCCGCCGATCAGATCATTCCCGTCGACTCCGGTGAGAAGGCGGTGGTGCTGACCGAGAAACAGCTCCAGGATTTCCCGATCGTGGGCGCCAATGCGGCCGAGTTCATCAAGATTCTGCCGGGCTTTGCCGCACGCAACAACTCCGACAATATGAAGAGCGGTAGCGACTTTACAGGGCAGGTCATCGGGATCAATGGCAATGGGGATGGAGGCAGCCAGAGTCCGTTGAACGGGGCCTATGTGGCGAACGGGGCCGGCGTAAATAACATTGACATCACCGCGGATGGCGCGCACGTGTCCGACCCTGGTTGCAATTGCGCCACTCCCGTGAACCCGAATACCGATATGATTCAGGAATTCAAGGTCTTGACCTCGAATTTCAGTGCCGAGAACGCAAAAGGCCCGGTGGTGATCAATACCATTGCCAAAGCCGGCGGGCGCGATTTCCACGGTGAGGCATACTTCTCGGCGCGCAATTACACCTTAAATTCGAATAGCTGGCTGGATAACCACCTGGGGATCCCGCGGCCCCAGAACCAGTTTTACTATCCGGGCGGCAACATCGGCGGCCCGGTATTGATTCCGCACACGAACTTTAACAAGAATCGGGACAAGCTGTTTTTCTTCACTGGTTACGAGTATTACTACCAAACACTCGATACCGGCACGCTGGGAGCCACCGTTCCAACGCAAAATATGCGGAACGGCAATTTCAGCCCGGCGGAACTCGCGAATCTGGGGACCGTTACGGCGAGCGGCGGGGCACCGGCGCAGGTCAACAGCACGCTCTACCCTGGCGGAATCATCCCGCAATCTGCGATCAGTCCCATTGGCCAAGGACTTCTAAACGTCTACCCGCTGCCAAATGCTAATCCGAACACAAACGGCGGCTACAACTATGTTACGGATGAAGCTTTCAATCAGAACTCCTGGCAATGGCTGTCCCGCGTAGACTATAACATCAGCGACAACACGAAGCTATTTGTGCGCTATAACCTGCAACGTGAAGTGCAGGAATTTCCAGTCAGCCTGTGGTGGCGCAACGCCAACTCGGTGCCCTATCCAACTCCGGTTCTCGGAAAGAACGACTCGCAATCCACCTCCGCGAGTTTGACGCACGTTTTCAGCCCAACGCTCTCGAACGAAGTAGTGTTTTCGTTCACCTACATCGGTTTTCCGAACGTTTTTCAAGATCCCTCCAAAGTGGATCGAACCAAATTGAACATACCCTTCAGCGGGCTTTATCACAATGGCGTCGCGCAGATTCCCGCTATGCTGACTTGGGGTGCGGCCGAATTCTCCACTATCTTTAATCCGGGCGGTTTTGAGGCGGGCGGCCCATCTCAGGGCCTTTATGCCGATAAATGGCTGCCCAATGTGAGCGACAACGTTTCGAAGGTCTGGGGCACTCACACTATGAAGTTCGGGTTCTATTACGAACATGTCATCAACAAGCAGCCGAACAATGGTTACTCAAATGGCCTGATTGTGGAAGCTGATAACTGGGGTGGCCCCACAGGAAACGCGTACGCGGACCTGTTAACAGGAAATACGGCCTCTTACCAGGAACAGAATTTTAATAACATTCACAACGAAGCCTATAACACGGTCGAGTTTTTCGCGCAGGACAGTTGGAAGGTAACCAAGCGCCTTACCCTGGATTATGGCATTCGCTTCTCTCATCTTGGATCCTGGTACGATAAGCAGGGCTACGGATTCGCGGTTTGGGACCCGAGCCTCTATGACCCGAACGCTCCGATCACTTCTTACTCGGGCTTTACCTGGAATAAGTTGAACGGTAAGATTCCGCTCTCCGGGTTTCCGAACCGTGCTCTCTTTTACGCTCCTCGGTTCGGTCTTGCTTACGATATCTTCGGCGACGGCAAGACAGTGTTCCGCGGCGGCTGGGGTATGTTCTATTACCATAACTCGCAATTCACGCAAGGCCTGGACGTGCCGGCGGGAGTGCAGGCGCCTACTCTCAATAACCTGACGTTTACACAAATCGAGCAAACTAATCCCGGCACAGTGTTCTCCGGTAGTTCCGGTGTAAGCCCCACAGATGACCACGCACCGCTTACAACGAGTTACAGTGCGACCATTTCGCGGCAATTGCCATTCTCTTCTTTGCTGGAAGTCTCCTACGTCGGGAACAAGAGTAAATACCAGTTAAATACAAACGGTGTGGGTACCAACGTGAATGCGTTACCCTATGGAACTCTGTTCAATGTTGGAAAGGATCCCGGCGCCTTGACAGGCGGAGCCGAGTATGTTTATGGGTCTTTCCCCACGTACCAGGCCATAAATGTGGCGAACCATAATCTGTATTCCAACTACAACAGCATGCAAGTCAGTTGGGTTCGTCAGAAGGGAAATTACGACATTTCTCTCAATTACACCTGGAGCAAGGCGATGGGCATTGTGGGCTATGATCAACTAGATCTTTCCCAAGATTACGGAGCAGAGCCCTTTGATCGCCGCCATATCATCAACGCTGCCTATTCCATCCAGTTACCAAGCCCAGTCAACGGAAACAAGTTCCTGCAAGGAGCCGTGAACGGCTGGCAGATCTCCGGGATTACCGGAATCCAAAGTGGTGTGAATCTGACAGCAACATCAATTTCCGTAAACACTGGATCGCTCTTTAACGTTGGCGGCAACCTGACCAGTCTGTACGCCCAAAATGGATTTTCTAAATCAACGATCAACGCGCAGTCGATCAACGGGACCGGTGCAATTCCGTTGTCGCCGATCATTACGTGTAACCCGACAGCGAACCTTGCGCCGAATCAATACTTAAACGGGAATTGCTTTGCAGTTCCGACGACGCCCGGTAGTAACGGTCCGATCGTTGCGCCCGAGTACTTTGGACCCTGGTTCGTTAACAGCGATCTCTCGCTTTTCAAGAACTTCAAGATGACCGAATCGAAGAAGCTGCAGTTCCGGTTCGAAGCCTACAACTTCCTGAACCATCCTGTTTGGAGCTTCGCGAGTAGCGGCGTTGGTTCGAACAATATGAATCTGGTTTACAACTCGTCGGGACAGCAGACGAACTCGACATTCGGCTTCACCCCGATTAAGCTCGGACAGCGAGTGGTAGAGCTTGCTCTGAAGTTCTACTTTTAGCCTCTACCGCTCCTCCTGAACAGTAAAGCAGGGAAGGCGAAAGACCTTCCCCGCTTCTATTTGCTGTTGTGCGGTTTGAGATGTCCGGCCGCCGAAGTCTTATATAATCATGTGAAACCAACAACCTGATGTATCGCCCCGCTGTAGCCGCATTATGGGCCGGCTTCTGCTTTGCCCAGAGTCCGCAATCCCCTCAAGATCTTCTGAAACAGGCTGTGAGCTTTCAGCAGCAAGGCAAATTCGAGGAGGCGATTCGTGATTACCGGCTGGTCCTTGATATGTACCCTGATATGGCTCAGATTCGCTCGAATCTCGGCGCAGCTTTGGCCGGGGAGGGGCGGTACACAGAAGCGATTTTGGAGTACAAGCGGGCCCTGCTCTCGGAACCGAACCCTCAGGTTCGCCTAAACCTCGCACTAGCGTATGACAAGACCGGTCAGCTTGGCCTCGCGGTAGAAGAGCTCAGGAAGGTTCGTGAGGAAGCACCCGCGAATCTGCAAGCTCTCACCCTGCTGGCCGATTGCTATTTGCGTCTGGGGCAGAACAGGGAGGTTATAGACCTCCTCAGCACCTTGCAGCGAACCGATCAGGATGACCCCGCGATCATTTACCTGCTCGGCACCGCTCTGGTCCGCGATGGACAGCCTGCGAAGGGCCAGCTCGTCATCGACAAGATTCTGCGAAATGGCGATTCGGCTGAAGCGCGCCTTCTAATTGGCACGACGAAATACATGGTCAACGATTTTTCCGGCGCGCTGATTGATCTCGTAAAGGCCGTCGAGCTGAACCCGAATTTGCCTGACGTTTGGTCCTACTACGGCCTGGCTTTACTTTCTACAGGGGATCAGGCTGGTGCCCGGAAAGCCTTCGAGCGGGAGCTCAAACTTGATCCAAACAATTTCGATGCCAATTTACGCATGGGCGTGTTGCTCCGTGAGGATGAGGATAATGAGGGTGCTTTGAAGTTCTTTCAACACGCTCTCGAGATTCGTCCTGGCGATCTGGGAGTTCGTTATCAGATCGCCGCCCTGGAATTGGCGCGGGGACAGGTAGAGCAGGCGTCCCGCGACTTGGAATCTGTTGTCAAGGACGCGCCCCAGTTCACCGAAGCGCACGTCTCTTTGGCGACAGCTTACTATCGGGAAAAGCGCAAGGCGGATGGCGACCGGGAGCGCACAATTGTGGCGCAGCTTAATGCCGTCCGGCAAGCCAAGGATGTAGCGGCACAGTCGAAGCAATGAAGATCTTTCTGCTATTCGGCCTGGCGTGCGCTCTTCCCGCCTTCCCGCAAACCTCCTCGCAGAGCTCTACCTCCGGTAACTCTTTTGAGACTACAGTCAAACGGGCCGAAGCCGCCCGGGCTGCTGACAAAACCCAGGAGGCCATCGGGTTATATCAGCAAGCGGTTCGAGCGAGGGCGAACTGGAGTGAAGGTTGGTGGTATCTCGGCACTCTGAACTATGACTCTGACCGGTATGCAGAAGGCGGTGACGCTTTCCGCCGGCTGACTGAGCTGGAACCGAAAATGGCCATTGCCTGGGCGATGCTCGGACTTTGCGAGTTCGAGACCAAGAAGTACGACCGTTCACTGGACCATCTGCAACGAGGCATTCAGCTTGGCCTTTCTCAGGACCAGACCTTCTTCGAAGTTGCCCAATATCACTTCGCGCTGCTGCTGAGCCGTAGCGAGCACTTTGACGCTGCGATTGAAATCCTATCCAAATTCGCGGCTCACGGTCCGGTAGGTCCCAAGTTCGTGGAGGCAATGGGTATCGCTTGTCTCCACAAACCAGTTCTTCCCAGCGAACTGCCGCCCACCGAACGAGAGATCGTTATGGATGTCGGTCGCGCGATGTGCGATGCTGCTGGTCGTCGAACAGCCGATGCGATACCGGAGCTGGAATCGATTCTGAAACAGCATCCGGATCAGCCTCAACTTCATTACCTGTACGGCATGGTGCTCCTGGCGAACGACCCGGACAAGGCTCTGATCGCGCTCAAGGACGAAATCGCGATTTCGCCAAGTCACCCCGAGGCTCTTGTCAGCATTGCCGGCGAGTACGTGAAGCGGAGCGACTACAAATCGGCGCTGCCCTACGCCGAGAAAGCTGTCCAATCGAACCCGGACTATTTCGCGGCGCACGCCATGCTGGGCAAGGTGCTAGTGGAAGGCGACCTCGATGTTGCTCGCGGCACCAAGGAGCTGGAAACCGCGGTCCATCTCGCGCCTGGCAATCTGCAAGCGCGCTTCTCGCTGGCTACCGCCTATGCCAAAGCCGGCAGAAAAGAAGACGCAGCTCGCGAACGCGCCGAATTTCTACGCCTGAGGAGCCAGACGGACGGTGCCGCGGCGCAACAGAACTAACAACTTCGCGCAACTTCAGACTTTGCTGGCGTGGAGTTTTATCTGCTGTATCACGGTTATCGAGACCTGTGCGCAGAATGCCAAACCCAGCCCGGTTCATGGCGCACTGGGCGTTCGCGTTTGCGAAACATGTCATCCGGCGCAGGCCAAAACGCAGCCTATGACGTCAATGGCTCACGCTATGGAGTTAGTGCCCGAGTGCGGCATTCTCGGCACGCATCCCGTGCTCAATTTTACCGACGGCAAGTACTCCTACAGAATCGAACGTAAACGCGACCAGAGCATCTACTCCGTTACGGATGGCCAACAAACTATTACCGTACCGATCGGATGGGCATTTGGTTTAGGTGAAGCCGGCCAAACCTATGTCTTTGAAAGGGATGGTAACTTTTACGAAAGTCGCGTCAGTTACTTTCGTGCGCTGAACGGGCTCGACCTCACATTGGGCGCCGCGAACTTACAACCTACAAACATTGAGGAAGCCGCCGGGCGACTGTTGAGCCGGGACGACAAGGTTCGGTGCTTTGGTTGTCACTCCACTAACGCGGCTCAAGGCATGCGGCTAACCCTCGACAAGTTGATTCCTGGGGTTCAGTGCGAACACTGTCACGGGCCTACGGAACACCACCTCGAGGGCCTTCAACGGGGTGATCCGAAGCTTGCGGCCATGAAGAGCCTGAAGGGGCTCTCCTCCGAAGAGATGTCTAACTTCTGCGGTCAGTGCCATCGTACATGGGGAGAAATCGCGGTACAGGGTAAACTCGGAATTGCCGATGTACGTTTTCAACCGTATCGCCTGACAAATAGTAAGTGCTATGATTCCGACGACGCTCGTATTAGCTGCGTAGCCTGTCACGATCCCCATCGGCAAGTTAACGCGAACGACGCCGCTTACGATTCCAACTGCCAGGCTTGCCACTCGGGCGGGAAGCCCACTGCAAAGCGGTGCAAAGTAGCGGCTGGCAATTGTGTGTCCTGCCACATGCCGAAGATGGAGATCCCCGGCTCGCATTTCAAGTTCACTGACCACATGATTCGGATCGCGAGGGCAAATGCGCCATATCCGGATTAGCGTCTTAGCCGCTGCCCTGACCCAGAGATTGTTCGCGCAGACGGACGATGTCGTTGCACTCACTCAACGTGCGCTCCAAGCTCAACAGAGCGGAGATTATGTTGCTGCCGCTGATGCGTACCGGTCCTTACTGAAGATTCGACCGAATGAAGTTGCTGCACACGTGAATCTGGGGATCGTTCTGGTTGATCTGGGACACTACGACGAAGCGATCGCGGAGTATTCTGCGGCGGACAAGCTGCTTCCCGGAGACCCGCGAATTGCATTAAACGCCGCGCTTGCCTACAAGAAGAGCGGCCGCGTGCGGGAAGCCGCGGCGCGATTGGCGGCATTGCACACGGCCTTACCGCAAGAAGACAAAATCACCATGCTCCTCGCGGACTGCTATCTGCAGTTGGATGAGAACGACAACGTCATTGCTGTTTTGCGGCCGATTGAGGCCGCAAACGGCAGTGATCCGGCCTTGGCTTATATGCTGGGCACCGCTCTCATTCGCAAGCAGCAGATTTCCGAGGGACAGGTGTATCTGGATCGCATTCTGCGGAACGGCGATACTCCCCAGGCGCGATTCCTGCTCGGCACTCGCATGTTCGAATCCGGAGACTATCCCGCGGCCGTCGAGCAGCTAGCCCAGGCTGCGGAACTGGATCCCACGCTGCCGCAATTACAATCTTTTTATGGTCAGGCGCTGCTGGTCACGGGTGATGCCGATGGAGCCGCTGCCGCATTTCAGAAAGAGCTCGCCGCAAATCCGAATGACTATATCTCGAACCTCGCTCTGGCGCAGATTTTGATTGTACGAAGACGGTTCGCGGAGGCGGTTCCTCTTGCCAAACGTGCCCTGTCAATCCGGCCGAACTCTGGAGAAGCACACCTGGGCTTTGGTGAGTCCCTCAGCGGCAGCGGGGATTTCCAGCAGGCGCGCCCGCAACTCGAGGCCGCTGCTGAAAGCTTTCCGAAGTCACTCGAAGTCCATCAGGCGTTGCTAGCAGTTTATAAGCAACTGCATATGACGTCCAACTCAATTCGCGAAGCGGCTGTCGTTCAACAGCTTCAGAGAGCCGCTACCGCCGTAGACCGGGGCCCAAAGGTAAATGAAATCGCGCCTGGGTTCACATTGCCCGAAACGGGTACAGGCAGGCAGCTCAACTTAGAAGAACTGTATCGAAAGAGTGGAGCGGTTTTGATTTTTGGCAGTTACTCGTGCCCGAACTTTCGCTCATCGGCGGAGGAGCTGAAAAAGCTTTATCGCAAGTACGGCTTGAAAGTGCCATTCTTACTCGTTTATATACGTGAAGCTCACGCAGACGGTAATTGGCAGAGCACTCGCAACCTACGGGAGGGTGTGGTGGATCTGGCGCCCGCCCATACGCTCGCCGAAAAACAGGAACACGCCGCGATGTGCAGCAGAAAGCTTCACCTGGAATTTCCTTCCGTCGTGGATGACATGAAGGGATCGGTGGAGAGCGCATACGCAGCTTGGCCCAGCCGCCTGTTCGTAGTCGGAAGCGATGGTCGTATTCTCTACAGTTCGCGGCTAACGGAGTTGGACTTTGTGTCGGCTGATTTGCAAGCTGTTCTCCGGAACCTGACCGCCGTAACGAAAGGAATGTCAAATGAGTAAACTCAGGCTTACGCTGTGCCTTGCCCTTGTTTGCGGGTTCCTGATCTCAGCGCAGCAGCCGCAAGCGCCGGGTACTGGAACGACGATCAAAGCCGGGTCTGAAGAAGTTCTCGTAGACGTGGTCGTCCGTGATAAGAAGGGACATCCTGTAACGAATCTGACTGAGAAGGACTTCACGGTATACGATAACGGCGCAAACAGGCCCATCAAAGCATTCCGCCTGGTACAAGGCATGGAGGCGATCAGTTCATCCGGCGCCCATCTGCAACTTGATCCTCTTCAGCAGATCCGCCTAGTGACTCTGATCTTCGACAATCTGGATATCAACTCGCGCCGCCTCGCTCGCGATGCCGCACTCGATTTGCTGAAGACTGAATTTCAGCAAAACGTCTACATGGCGGTAATGGCCATCGACTTCAAGCTCGAGGCGCTGCAGCCTTTTACCAACGATCGAGACCTCCTGCGCGCGGCTGTTAATCGCGCTACCAGCAGTGACAACACGAACTTTGCTGGGGATACCGCTCGAATTCAGACTCAGCTTGAACAGATGATTGGGCCAAGCCCCACGGCAACCAGCAGTTTGGGCCAACAAATTGACACTACGAACACAGGCACGACTTCGGCAACGGGACCGGGGGCAGCTCCGAATGGAGCGGCAGCTGCCAATCAGGCGATGGCCCGCCTGATGCTCAATATGTTGCAAGGTGAACGGAGCATGGCCATGAGCCAGTCCGGCCGGGCACAGATCTTCGGTCTCCTCGATGCAATCAAGGACCAATATCAGTTACCGGGGCGGAAGACAGTTCTTTACTTCTCAACCGGCCTCGATGTTCCGCAGAGTGCCGACGAGGCACTGAAGAACATGATTGGTATCGCGAATCGGAATAACGTGAGTATCTATTGTATCGATGCGCGTGGGCTGTCAACTCAGGCTACGAACAAAGCTTCGATTGACGCGCTAAATTCGGCGGCCAATGCGTCGATGAAGCAGCAGACGAACCCGAACGGCCCGGTAACGACCGAAGAAGCAGGCATTACGGATACCAGTATCAACAGTACGCGAATGAATACACAGGAAAATCTCGCTACGCTGGCTGAGTCGACGGGCGGCACGCTCATCGCAAATACGAACGACTTCCGCGGCCCTCTGCGGAAGTTGAGCGAAGATATCGAGACTTATTACGAGATTACTTACGATCCGCAAATCACGAACTACGACGGGTCCCTTCACAAGATCGCCGTTAGAATGGACGACCGGAATCTCAGGGTTCAATCCAGGTCGAGTTACTTTGCCGTCCCACCTTCGATGCGCGGGGCAAATTCAATTAATGCTTACGAAGTGCCACTACTGAAGGCATTAGAGTCATCGAACCTTCCTCGAGCGTTCCAATTTCATGCGGAAGCCATGCACTTCCGCGGCGACCGGGGTCAGATCTGCGATCTCGTAATTGATATTCCGTTGTCAAATTTAGCCCTGCAAGAGAATGCCGCGCGAAAGGATTTCGAAGGCCGCTTTTCTTATGTTGCAATGATCAAAGACATGCAGGGATCTATCATCAAGAAATTCCAGAACGACATTCCCCTGAACGTATCTTCGGACAAAATAGCGGCCTTAAAGGAAAGCCATTTCATCTATACCGAACATTTTGATCTTCCAGCGGGGCATTATCGTTTAGAAGCAGCGGTCCTTGATAGAGAAGGCAACAGGATCAGTGCTCGAAAGGCAAGTGTATTTGTGCCTGACCCGGCATCTTCGCTGGAGATGAGCAGCGTCGTGCAGGTGCGTAGCATGAAACCTAAGGACGCCTCGAGCGCCCCCAACGATCCGCTCGTGATTGGCGACAAAGTCATAACGCCGACCCTGAATCCAGTCGTCAGCAAGAAGCAAAGCAGCGGGGTCCCTTTTTACCTGGTCATCTATACAGATAAAACAAACTCGGTCAAGCCGGAGCTGGCGATGGAATTCAGTAGGAACGGACAAGTGCTGGGTAGCGGGTCGCCTCCGTTGAGCGACCCGGATGCCGACGGCCGCATTCAGTACATCGCCACAGCGCCGATTGGAAAACTTGAGCCTGGCGATTACCAGGTGCGGTTCATTGTCAAGCAGGGGGCGGAGGCTGTGCAGCAGACAGTAGCCTTCACTTTAGAGCAGTAAGAATGAAATTCACTCGACGAGAATTATTCGGGCTTGCCGCCGTAGCCGGAGTAGCTCCACTCTTTGGGAAACAGGCCGATTCACCTGGCGCCGACTCACTTTTCATCGAAGTCCCCACTTCCTCCAGCGGAATCGAATGGGTGCATGACAATGCCATGTCTCCGGAGCATTACCTGCCCGAGACGCTGGGCCCCGGTTGCGCCTTCCTGGACTACGACAACGACGGCTGGATGGACATTTATCTCGTGAACAGCGGACCCTGTGACTTCTGGAAGCCGTCCAAGCCGATTCGCAACGCGTTGTATAAGAACAACCGAAATGGGACCTTCACAGATGTCACGGAGCAGGCCGGTGTGCCCGGCGGAACATTCGGAATGGGTGTGGCCGTGGGCGATTTTGACAACGACGGCTGGCCTGACATGCTTGTCACAGCCTATGGCAAGTGCATCCTTTATAAGAACAACCATAACGGCACGTTCACCGATGTGACCGACAAGGCGGGCGTGGCTACTCCGGGCTGGACCACAAGCGCTGTCTGGTTCGACTACGACAACGATGGCCGGCTGGATCTGTTCATCTGCAGCTTTGTCGACTATTCCGGGTCGCACAAGTTCGAATGCGGAGATAACAAGCTGGGAAAGCATTATTACTGTATCCCCCGCGTCTTCAAAGGCACGTGCAGTTTTCTTTACCACAATAATGGTGACGGCACGTTCACTGAAGTGAGCAAGGGCACTGATATCGCCAAAGCTATGGGCAAAGGTTTAGGCGTGGTGGCGACCGATATTAATAATGACGGTTACATGGATCTGTTCGTCGCCAACGATACCGTCCAGAACTTTCTATTTGTAAACCGCGGACCCGGCGCAGATGGCAAATGGAAATGGGAAGAAGTCGCTATGCAGGCGGAAGTGGGATTCAGTGAAAACGGGCAGCCACGTTCCGGCATGGGTGTTGATGCCGCCGATATCAATGCAGATGGCTGGCAGGATCTCTTTGTCGCGAATGTCGACCAGGAGATGTTTTCGGTCTACCAGAACAACAAAGATGAAACATTCCGCGATGTCGCACACTTGGAAGGCGTTGCGCAAGCTACTCGTCTGTTGAGTGGTTGGGGACTGAAATACTTCGACTACGACAATGACGGCGCGGTAGATCTGATTCTTGCCAACGGCCATCCTGACGACATGATTGATCATTACTCGTCGCAGGTTAAATACAGAGAGCCGTTACTGCTTTTTCATCATGAGGCGGATGGAAAGCTCCACAATGTAAGCGATAAGGCGGGCACCGCTTTCCAAAAGACTTTTCCCGCGCGAGGCCTTTCCGTCGGAGACTATAACAATGACGGAGCTCTGGACGTTCTCATCTGCAATAACGGGGGAGCGCCTGTCTTATTAAAAAACAACGCAGCTAGGGGCAATAACTGGCTTGGTATCAGGCTTGAGGGCGTAACCTGTAACCGCGATGCTATCGGCACGCGGATCCATTGGACAGCGGCCGGCAACAAACGCTTTCGCCTGAAAAACAACGGCGGTAGTTATCTCTCTTCGCATGACCCGCGCGAAGTGCTTGGGATTGGTCCTTCAGCGAAAATCGACGAACTCGAAATACGTTGGCCCGCTCCCAGCAAGCGCGTGGATAAGTTCACTGAACTTCCTATAAACACCCATATCCGCATTGTCGAAGGCAAGGGCATCCAGACCTGAAACCGATCCGTTCGCTTAAGCTCTGAGGTTCTTCGACTCTGCGTCGAACTGTACCGGCGCCTTCCGGAAGTACGATTCGTTGGCCATGTGGCACGCAATCGCGGCGTGATTTCCAAATACCGCGTCTTCTGTCACCGGCTTGCGGCTCTTCACAGATTCAAAAAACGTCCAGAGGTGCGGTTCGAGGTCGTCCCAGTCGGCTCCATGGTAGGTTGCCTCATCGTTAATGGGTTCGTGTCCCGGCTCGATGTAGTGCTCGGCCTCCCATTGCTTGACATATTCTGCGCGCATCTGCCGAGGAAAACTTCCGCAATAATAGCTCGGTTCTGTATCCACGCCCGCTTGCGGTAGATAGCGCAGCCACTTGCCGCTCGCCTCCATAATGCCTTTGGGACCCATGAACCGTGCCAACTCCGGCGTCTCGGCGCCCAGATCCAACCGTACATAGACGGGAATGCCATGGTAATCGAACAGCACGGACTGGAAATCCGGCATGTTGCGCCCGTCCTTCCACCGGAAGATACCGCCGAGCGCGGAAGCAGATTGAGGCGCTTCGTTCCATCCGAGCGTAAAGAGCATTCCGCTAAGCAAATGCACCATCAAATCTCCGGCTACACCGGTGCCGTACTCGTGCCAGCATCGCCATCGGGCGAATCGTTCCTTGTTAAACGAGATTTTCGGAGCATCGTTTAGCCATGTGTTCCAGTCCAGATTCTCCGGTGAAAGGTCAAGGGGTGGTGGATACACCCACGCGCCCGTCGGGCTGTTCCGGCCCAAGCTGAGCTCCACCATTTCGATGTCCCCGATTGCGCCGTCGTGATACATCTCGTGCGCCTTCTTGCAGAGAGCGGAGCTGACGCGCTGCGAGCCAATCTGGACGATGCGGTTGTTCTTTTTCGCTGCCTCTACCATTTCGAATCCCTGCGGAATGGTGTGCGACATTGGCTTCTCGCAGTAGATGTCTTTCCCGGCGTCGCAGGAATCGACCACTACCCGCATGTGCCAGTGATCCGGGACGGCAGCCAGAATGCAATCGATGTCTTTTCGATCGAGCAGTTCCTGATACTTTCTCGTCACAGGCAACTGGGAGTTGCCCGTGATTTGCCTCGCCAACAGGTGACGGCCATCGTAAAGATCGGCCGCTCCGACACACTCCATACCGGGAAGCGCAATGGCGTTCTCGAGAACGCCCGCCCCTTCCATGCCCACTCCGATCATCCCGAATCGGACCCGATCACTAGGCGCAACCGGTTTGGGATTTTGGCCGAACGCTGGCTGTTCCAGGGCAATCCCTCTAGGGACCAACATGGCGCCTGCTGCGGCAGATTTTAGAAACTGGCGTCGAGGAAGTTTAGCTCTCATAACTTGCTTTCCCATACTACTGCCGGCGGAGATAGAATTACGTTCGTGCGATCTCAAGAGCTGAATTTCGGATCCATTTCTGCCATTTCTCGCGGATGACCCTGGAACGTCTTCGCGCAAATGCGATTCATCGTTCGCTCTTTCCCCCCGTTTCATTGCGCCGAGCGATTGACAGGCTTGGTTTCGTGCAGGCTGACCCGATACGCTCGCCGGCTAGAGCGCAAGACCTGATCCTGAGGCATCGAGTTCGCAACTACCGCGCGGGAGACCTGGAACGCTGCTATCGCTCGCTCGATATTGAAGAGGACGTTCTCTATGCCTATGGCTTCTTGCCGCGCGCAAGCTGGCAACTGCTTCACCCGCGCAATACAGCGGCGCTCTCAAAGCTGGAGCAGCGCGTGTTTGATCTGGTTGCCACACACAGCCAGATTCATCCAAGGGATTTAGAAGCTCATCTCGGTCGCGAACGCGAGGTAAATGCCTGGGGAGGATACTCCAAGCAGACGACGCGCACTCTCGAGAAACTTCATTTTCGCGGTCTCCTTCGTATCGCCCGGCGTGAGAATGGCATTCGTATGTATGAGCCTGCTCCACCGCGCATGGAACCGTTATCGCCGAGTGAGCGGCTCCGGCGTCTTGTACTGCTCATCGCTCGAATTCTGGCTCCCGTCCCCGACGCAAGCCTTCTCGAAACCCTGCCCCGCCTCGGCCGTTGCGCTCCTGGCCTGGGCTACAACCGTAAATTTATTTCGTCTCTTCTGGAGAGCGGGGAGCTCGAGTCGGCACACGCAGACGGCCTCACTTATTTTTGGCCGGCCGGCAGAGTCATGGCGCCGGAGCCGCCTCGGGTCGTCCGCTTCCTTGCGCCATTTGACCCGCTTGTTTGGGACCGCCGCCGCTTTGAGCACTTCTGGGGCTGGCGCTACCGATTCGAGGCCTACACGCCTGCTCCGAAACGCAAGATGGGCTACTACGCGATGCCAGTGCTTTGGGCGGAGTCCGTTATCGGCTGGGCGAACGTCGTGTTCAAGGACGACTGCCTTGAGGTCAAGCTCGGATTCATAGGTGACCGCCCGGCCACCAGCGAGTTCGAGCACGCTCTCGAAGCCGAGATTGCCTCGATGCGCCTTTTCTTGGCCCGGGATGGATCGTGAAATCCGACCCCGCGATATCATCCTCTCGATGTCCAGAAACTTAGCCGGCGTTAACAGATCATGAGTCAGCCGCGCGTCAAGAAGATCCTGGTGCTGGGCAGCCTCAACATCGATCTTGTGCAGCCGGTGGAGCGTGTTCCCGAAGCCGGCGAGACGATTCGAGGGGCCGATCTCCAGATCTATGTCGGAGGCAAAGGCGCGAATCAGGCCTGCGCGGCCGCTTTGTTAAGCGGCAATGTTCAGATGGCCGGAATGGTTGGAACCGACGTGTTTGGCGGCCGCTTACTCTCCGAGCTGCGTGGCGCGGGTGTCGACACATCTTTGGTTCAGACCGTTGAAACGGCGTCCGGGAGCGCGATCATTTTTGTCCTACCAGATGGGGAGAACAGAATCGTTATCTCACCCGGTGCAAACGCCGCAGTGGCGGGCGCAATGGTGCAGCAAACCATCGATTCTCTGGAACCGGGCGATTTCCTGTTGTGCCAGTTGGAAATTCCCATCGGGTCGGTGGCGGAAGCTATGCAATCGGCTTACAAGAAAGGCATTGTGACGGTTCTGGATCCAGCGCCAGTCTGTGATTTATCGGGTGACCTGTTGCGGTCAGTTCGCATACTCACTCCCAACCAGATTGAAACCGGGCTGCTGCTGGGAGAAGACGGACCGATCGGAGATATGGCAAAAGCGGAGCAGGCCGCGCGGAAGCTGCAGGCGCGCGGCGTCGAAACGGTCGTGGTGAAAATGGGCGATCAGGGCTCCTTCGTTGCCGGCTCAGGGGATTGCTTCATCGCTCGCGGTTTTGAAGTGACGGCTGTTGACACGACAGCGGCGGGCGACGCGTTCAACGGAGCCTTCGCGGTTGCTCTCCGGGAAGGATCAGGACTGCGCGATGCGGCGCGTTTTGCGAATGCCGCGGCCGCGCTATCCGTCACTCGAAATGGGGCGTTGACATCGATGCCTAAACGGTCGGAAGTAGATCAGTTCCTCGCTTCGAAGGGTTATTCAGTATGATCACTGTCAACAGCTCTGGGCTTGCGATCCTTCTGTGCATTCTGACAATGATGGGCTGGGGCTCGTGGGCGAACACGCAAAAACTCGCCGGACGTGAGCGTTGGCCCTTTGAACTCTTCTACTGGGACTACTCGATCGGGGTCGCGATGATGGGGGTGATCTTCTGCTTTAGCTTCGGCATGTTCGGGGCCGCGGGCATGTCCTCTGTCGCGAACCTTCAAAGCGCCTCTGCATCGGCAATCGGTCGCGCTCTCGGCAGCGGCGCGCTATTTAACCTCGCCAATATCCTCCTGGTAGCGGCGATCGACTCCGCCGGTATGGCCGTTGCTTTTCCAGTCGGTATCGGGTTGGCGTTAGTGATCGGCACAGCCCAAAGCTATGTCCAGCAGCCCAAGGGAAACCCGACCCTGCTCTTTTCCGGTGTGGCTTGCGTTTTGGTCGCGATCATTGTTTCTGCCGTTGCGCACGCGCGTATCTCTAGGGAAACTGTGTCCCGAAAAACATCCGGCCTATTGTGGGCGATCGCGGCGGGTCTCCTCATGGGGTTCTTTTATCCGCAGCTCATGCGAGCGATATCGCCCGCCTTCAATACCCAGCCGATCCAGCCTGGAACACTGACTCCGTACGTCGCTCTCCTGTTTTTCGGCTGTGGCGTCCTCGTCAGTAGCATCCCGTTTAATGGTTGGTTCATGCACTCTCGCGGTTCGCATTTTTCGGAGTATCAGGCGGCGCCGGTGAACCGCCACATGCCGGGAATTATCGGAGGGTTTATCTGGATGATTGCCATGAGCCTCAACGTGATCGCATCGGGGGTTGCCGGACCCGCCATTTCCTATGCGCTAGGCCAAGGCGCGACGCTTGTTGCGGCCGTCTGGGGCGTTTTCGTTTGGCGAGAGTTTAGCAATGCTCCCCCGAAGGCTAATCTTCTCGTTGTGATCATGTTTATCGCCTACGCTGCCGGGCTTGTTCTTATCGGGCGCGCAATGTACTGAGGTGCCGGAGTCCAAGTCGTGCTTAATCTCAACCAGATTCAGCTCGCTTTAGTCTGTGTTCTTATCGCTCTGGCTCAGCGCGGTGCCGCACAATCAAATGAGGCGGCGGCAGTGCTGCCCAGTGGCAAGCGAATCACGCCACTCGCAAGTCCAGGGGCGAAGCTCGAATCATTGAATCCGAACCTGCCGGCGTTTCCCCACTATCTCGCCGGACAGGCGATGAGCATGGCCGTCAGCCCGGACGAAAGAACCCTCCTCGTTCTCACGAGTGGTTTCAACCGCATCAACGGGCCAAATGGAAAACCGATTCCAGATGCTTCGAAGGAGTATGTATTCGTCTACGACATTTCCGCCGGCCATGCGAAGAAACGGCAAGTGGTCAAGGTGAAAGACTCCTTCGCCGGCATTGCCTTCGCACCCAATGGGAAGCATTTCTTCGTGTCAGGCGGAAAAGACGATTGCGTTCACATTTATGGACTCTCGAAGCATAGATGGAGAGAGAACGGAAGACCAGTCCCGTTGAACCATAAATCGGGTCTGGGATTTGTGCCCGGCAAGGAGCCCCTCGCTGCCGGTGGTCTCGCCATCACGCAGGATGGCCGGACTCTACTGATCGCGAACGTCTACAACGATTCTGTTTCCTTTGTCGACCTGATCTCTCGCCGTGTGGTTTTCGAACTGGATCTGCGGCCTGGCAAGATCAATTCGCGCGATCAGGGCATCCCCGGCGGCGAATACCCGTTCTGGGTCGCCGTTCGGGGAAATGATACAGCCTACTTATCCTGCATACGCGATCGCGAAATCGTGGTCCTCAGCCTGGGCCCGAAGCCCTCACTGCGAAGCCGAATAAAGCTGGCCGGGAATCCCAACAAGATGATTCTGGACCGGCGTGGCGCTCGTTTGTTCGTAGCATGCGACAACTCAGATGCTATTGCAATCATCGACACCGGGACCGGCAAAATCATTGAAACGATAAAGACTACAGCTCCGATCGCGCTCCTTCAGGCAAATCAGCGATACAGCGGCAGCGGCCCGAACGATCTGGCGTTGTCGCGCGATGAGCGAACTCTGTACGTCACCAATGGCGGATCCAATTCGGTGGCCGTTATTCAATTGGGCGCCGATGGTAATCCGGCTTCGGTTCTCGGCCTGATTCCAACCGCCTGGTTTCCAACCGCGATCAGAGTTAGCCCCGGCGACCACTTGCTTTACATCGTAAACAGCAAGACGGTACCGGGTCCCAATCCGCAATTGCACACTCATATCCAGCCGAAAGCGGGCATGAAGCCCGGACCCGCTGCAATCGTAAATTCGAAGAATCAATATGTTTTCCAGCTAGAAAAGGCGGGCTTACTAACCGTTCCGATTCCGAATCAACCAACTCTCGCCCGCTTGACAGGGCTGGTCGCGGACAACAACGGCTTCTCAGTTCCTCCAAACAAACAAGAGGAACAAATGATGGCCGCAGTGCGCGGGCGCATCAAGCACGTCATCTACATTATTAAGGAAAATCGGACATACGACCAGATTCTCGGCGATTTAGGCCGCGGAAACGGCGACCCGTCACTGACCGAATTCGGTGAAGCGATTACGCCGAATTTCCACAAAATTGCCCGGAAGTTTGTGGATCTGGACAACTTCTATAACTCAGGCGAAGTAAGTGGTGACGGATGGCCTTGGAGCACTTCAGGCCGCGAATCTGACTACGGCGAGAAAGCCGTTGTGCTGAATTATGCGGACCGCGGCACTAATTACGAATATGAAGGGCTCAACCGCGATATAAACGTGGGTCTTGCGACCCTCACCGAACGAAAAAAGGCGAATCCCAAGACTCCCGATGATCCGGATCTCTTGCCCGCGGCGATCAACGTTGTCGCTCCGGATGGCCCGAAAGGAACTCCGGAGGAAAAGGGTTATATTTGGGATGCCGTTCTCCGCGCGGGTCTCACGTTCCGCGAATATGGT
Organism: uncultured Acidobacteriaceae bacterium; assembly: GCA_963787585.1. Taxonomy (GTDB): domain Bacteria; phylum Acidobacteriota; class Terriglobia; order Bryobacterales; family Bryobacteraceae; genus Bog-105. The sequence goes on along the minus strand of CAWBDR010000019.1, from coordinate 445,930 downwards.
TGCATGAGCGATACAGTTCTGAATGCACCGCGGGAGCCGTATCCGTTCAAAACTCACATCATTGTTTCTCGTCCGGCGAACCCGGAGCTATACAAGTACGGCGATCCCTTTTACCGCGGCTTCGATCCCGGCTATCCCGATTTCTATCGGGAAGCCGAATGGGAGCGAGAATTTCAAGGTTACGTCTCAAGAGGCGATCTTCCCTCCTTTGAGATCGTGCAGCTTCAGGAAGACCACATGGGCGATTTTGCCGAGGCGATTTCACGGGTGAACACTCCGGAAACTCAGCAGGCGGACAACGATTATGCTACGGCGCGCCTGATTGACCGCGTCGCCCACAGCCCTTACAAGAAGGACACGCTGATTTTCATCATTGAAGACGACTCACAGGACGGTCCGGATCACGTCGATGCCCATCGGACGACGGCCTACGTTGTAGGCCCGTACGTGAAGCAAGGAGCGGTCGTTTCTACTTTCTATACAACGGTGAGTATGGTGCGCACAATTGAAGACGTATTGGGGCTGGAACATTTGAACCTCAATACGGCGACTACAGCACCGATGACCGACATCTTCGATTTAAATCAAAGTGACTGGACCTTCGATGCGCAGCCTTCATCCGTCTTGACGAAAACTGATCTGCCTCTCTCGCAGGCGTCTCGGAGCCAAGCGGAATCCGCCGCTCCGGTCAGAATCTCGCATGATTTTCGATATTGGGCAAGGAAAACGCGAGCATTCAACTTCACCGAGGAAGACCGTGTCGATGCCGATCTCTTCAACCGTATCGTCTGGGAGGGTCTCATGAACCGTCCCTATCCGGTTCGTCCGTGATTTAAGGACCGGAGCTGACACCTGGCGCGGGCGCAATCTCGACATAATCCAGGGAAGCGTTATCCCCTCCGTTCGGTGTACCAACGATGCGCAATTGGTCATTTGGACGGAGCGCCACGCCCGTGACTCGCTCGCGCGTGGATGTGTCTCCATTGGGAACCTTCGAAGGCAAGCAAGCGTCAGCGACCCAGGATCTGATCATCTGATCTCCTAGAAAGAGCTGAAACTTCGCTGTGCCGGTGTCCAGGTCGAAATATTGGACGGCTATGTCGTACCAGCCGGGCTCCCCCTTAAAAACGAAAGATGCCGTGCAATTGGCCGCTTGCGCATTGCAGCCGATCGCCTTCCCTCCGGACGCGTCTTCCGGCGGATGGACATCCTCCTCTGTATAGCCGTTCAGCCGCATCGATTCCGCTTCGATGCGATTGGGAAAATGACCTGCGCGGCCCTTGGCATCAGGTATTCCCGATTGATTCAGAAACCACGTACAGATCGCATCGCGCCAAACAATTGCATGTCCAGCCTGATACTCGAGCTTGGTGAGAATGGCCTGATAGGGCGCGTCATCGATGCGACCTCGCAGGCTCTTCCACCATTGAACAAATTCCTGAGCTTTCGCCGCCGCTTCGTAGTGCGAGTCATACACGTGCTGAATGACCGTCCTTCCCGAATGCAAAACATACGTGTAGGGCACATGATGCATGAACAGCAGCAGATTATCCGGACAAGTCTTTAAAGACTCGTACATCTGCCCCACCGCTGGCGGATACTGACCGATATAGCCCGTCCCGGTCGCGATCGTCCTATCCATTCCGATTCCTTCGCGATCGGCTCGAATCCACTGGCCCCATCCATTTCGTTCCGCGGATTCAACATTCGGGCCGTAGTGACCGCGCAGAATATCCGTAAGCGTGCCAAGCCCGAGCGGTCCCGTGTAGCCCTCGTAGACACGCCAAGATTCAAGCTCCAGCATCACGACTGTGTCAACGACCTGAGCGTCATCGCCGAAAGTCAGCCGCGTCCATTCTTCCGTAATACTTCGCGCACTTAGATTCGGGTTCCAGGCGAGCCGGCCGAATCCGTAAAGATTTGCGACAGCAAGATCGTTGCCCAGCCAGTTCACGTCACGTCCGACGTTCGCAACGCCGACGAAGCCACCTAACGGGCGATCAAAGCTCTTACCGGAAACGATAGCTTTGACCGGTGTATTGCTGCCGTCTACGTGCAGATCGAAATCAAGAATTTCCTTCCACATCGGCACCAGGTAGCAGAGATGCCTTTGCTGTCCGGTGTACTCCTGAGTAATTTGCAGTTCGATCGTTTCGTTCGTATGCTCAAGGCCGCCAAATAAGGGCGATACTGGTTCGCGCACCTGAAAATCGATCGGTCCGTACTTGATTTGAACGGCCGCATTGTCGGCGAACTTGCCATCCAGGCTGTGGAAATTGTCGTAGGCCGCGCGTGCCCGATCATTCTTGAGATTGCGCCAATCCATGTGGTGGTTGTAGACGAAACCGCGATAGATCACAGTGCCGCCATGCGGTTTTAACGCTGCGGCCAGCACATTAGCGGCATCAGCGTGAGTGCGCCTGTATGTGGATGGACCCACCCGGCCTTCGGAATCGGCCTTCAGTACGAATCCGCCGAAATCGGGAATAACGCGATAGATTTCGTCAGTTTTCTTTTTCCACCACGCTGCCACCTGGGGATCGAGAGGGTCGAAGGTATCCAAGCCGCCAACCTTTTTCGGACTGCCGAGGTCTACCGAAATCGATAACCGAACGCCCCAGGGTCGAAATGCATCGGCTATGTGCGCGAGTTGCGGCAGAAACTCATCCGTCAGGACCCGTGGATTCGCGTTGACGTTGTTGACGGTACATCCGTTAATACCAATAGAGGCGAGCAGTCGCGCATAATCGGCGGCCCGCGTCAAATCCGCGATGACGTTGTTGTTTTCGAAAAAGATCGAGCGCCCGCCATAGCCCCGTTCGATGCTGCCGTCCAGATTGTCCCATTGGTTAACCCAGCGAATAGGAGCGGCGGGATTGCTCTTTTCATCAATCTGGTCTACTCGCTCGTGAAGCATTATTCGCCGGAGTAGCGCGAAGCTTCCGTACAATACTCCTCGATCATTAGGCGAGGTTATCAGCAGAATGCGGCGACCTTCCGCGCCAGTTGTTTTCAGCCAATAGCCATCCATTATCAGATCGGTGGGCAGAGGTATCGCAGGAAAGACCTGGTTCACAGATTTCAGCGAGCCCAGCACGATCATGTCTTCCTGGACCGGCTCGTTGCTCATTCGCATTGTTCGGCCGAGCAGCCCCTGTATGCCACGAATCAGCTCCTCTTGTCCAGCGGTTGCGGTGGGTGAATCGTCAAGCCTTACGACTGTTGCAGGTAAAGCGGAGTACGCGCTGCTCAGCACTGCTTCACGCGCGGGCTGATGCCGGAGCCACGCGGCATAGCCCGTTTCTCCATTCGCGCGCAAGGCGCACGCGACCATGCAGACGAGCAGTGCCAAACCGGTTCGCTTCATCTACTTATTCACTCCAGAGGCAAGATAACCGCCATCAACAGCCAGGCATTGTCCGGTAATGAAGCTGGCTCCATCGGAAGCAAGGAGGACAGCCGCGCCGACTAGTTCGCGGGGATGGCCGAACCGGCCCATCGGTGTCCGCATGAGAATCTCCCGGCCGCGTTCGGTGTCCATCAGTAGATGCGCATTCAGCTCAGTGGGAAAAACGCCCGGTGCAATCGCATTCACGCAGATTCCCTCATGCGCCCACTCGCATGCCAGGCTTCGCGTCAGAGACAGCACTGCAGCTTTAGATGCGCAGTACGCGGCAACCTCATGAAATGCGACAAACGAACCGAGAGAAGCGATCGTGATGATTCGGCCCGCGCCCGTCGATTTCAGAGGCTCATAGAATTCCTGACACACATGAAGGACACCTATCAGATTCGTATCGAATAATGTGGACCATTCGTCGTCCGTAACCGCCCGGCTCGGCTTACGAAAAGTCTGGCCGGCCGCATTAACCAGAATATGTACGTGACCGAATTCCTCGAGCACTTTGTCACGAAGGTGCCGGATCGAGCTCCGATTGCGAATATCGGAGCTCTGAAAGAGCGTTCTACCTCCGAAATTCTTGATCTGATCACAGACATTGTTCAAAAGCTCCATCCGGCGACCTGTCGGAACGACACTCGCGCCGTGTTCGGCCAAACCAATCGCAATCTCTTTCCCCAAGCCGGACGTGGCGCCGAACACGACCGCCGTCCGCCCCGTCAAATCCAGACAACTCGTTCGGACTTTCATTGCGGAAGCATCGCATTGCGAAGAGCGGAAGGGCAGCCATCATCGTTCGGATCTGCCCAGCGGTCATTAGGTAATACGGGCGTCCAGCCGGGCCGCCCAGGATCTTGATCATATGGGTAGTTCCCGAGCCTCTTATAAAGCTCGCTGTATTTGAGCACCTTATCGCGGTCTAGCCTCACTCCGAGACCTGGCAAGTCCGGTACGGCGATCTTGCCGTTCCGATACTCCGTCAGGCCGCCTTCAATAATGTCGTCTGCGAGGTGGTGATAATGCGCGTCCGCGGCGAAGGAAAGATTCGGGATCACAGCACCGAGATGAAGCATGCTCGCAAGTTGGATTCCCAATTCCCCTGAGGAATGAACTGCAACACCCAGTTGGAAGGTCTCGCAGATACCGGCAGCTTTGACGCAAGGTCGAATGCCTCCCCAGAAGGTCGTATCGAGCAAAACCACATCCACAGCAGGATTCAAAATGTTCGCGGCCAGTTGCTCAAAATTGACCACAACCGTGTTCGTCGCCAGAGGCATTTTGATCTTTTCTCGCGTGCGACGCATGCCACTGAGGCCGTAAACCGGGTCTTCGAGATAATCGTTGTTCAGATCCTCGATAGCTTGACCAAACCGAATCGCTTGTTCCGCCGACCACACTCCGTTCGGATCGAAGCGCACACGATCTCCCGGAAAAGCTTGTGCCAGTGCTCGATAGACTTCCAATTCGTATTCAGGAGGAAACACTCCGGCCTTGAGCTTGTGCGTGGTAAAGCCATAATCTTCCTTTGCCGCTCGCGCGAAAGCAATCACCTGTTCGGCCGTGCGGACCTCACCATCACCTGTTCCGGGATTCGGATACCGGAAAAAGCAATACGAAGCAAAGGGCACCCGATCTCGAAGGCGTCCGCCCAGGATCTGATGGACTGGTACACTCCAGGCCTGCCCAAGTATGTCAAGGCAGGCGAACTCGAGTGCAGCCAGCATTTGTGTCCGGTTGTTGTACAGCGATGCGGTTGGATTGCCAATAAGGAATCGCATCTCTTCAAGGCGCGAAGGATCGTGTCCCACAAGATAGGGCTTAAGAGCGCGAAAGGCAGTTTCCGCGGATTCGCCGCCACCCCCCATCTCACCCAGGCCGATGAGTCCGTTATCGGTTTCTATTTCGATGATTGTGCGAACGAATCGCCCCCAATGGCAGCCGTTCGCATGCCGCGACGCGGCATGCAGAGGGACAGTAACGGTAGTGGCGCGTATATCCGTTATTTTCATGAGAGGGGTCGAATCGCGGAAGACCGCTGAAATTGATTGTATTGTTGTCCCGAGACATGATTGATGAGAATTTCTCTGTTCATCACCTGCTATAACGACACGCTGTTCCCGGAAACGGGTAAGGCGGTTGTGAAGGTGCTTGAACAATTGGGCCACACCGTGGAATTCCGGTCCGCGCAAGGGTGTTGTGGGCAAATGCACTACAACGCCGGTTATCTGCAGCAAGCCATCCCGCTGATGAAACGTTTCCTGGATCTCTTTGCGGACGTCGAGGCGATCTGCATTCCGTCGTCATCTTGCGTGGCGATGATTCGCGACCACTACCCGAAAATGGCATCACAAGCTGGGAACCCCGAGCTGAAAAGGAAAGTGGACGATCTCTTGCCGCGCGTGTTCGAATTTTCCGAACTCCTGGTGGACAAGTTAGGGGTCACAGACGTTGGCGCGTCCTATCCGTACTCTGTGGCGCTCCACCCGTCCTGTCATTCGCTCCGGTCTTTATGCGTTGGGGACAAGCCGCTGCGTTTGCTACATGAGGTTCGAGGCCTGAGATTAGTCGAGCTTCCGGATCACGAAGAATGCTGCGGTTTCGGCGGGATGTTTGCCATCAAGAACGCAGACGTTTCCGCAGCAATGCTCTCCGATAAGCTGAAGTGTATTTTGGATAGTCGGGCAGAAGTGGTGACGTCGTTAGACAACTCGTGCTTGATGCACATCGAAGGGGGCTTGAGCCGGCATCGGTCCGGTGTGAGGTGCCTTCACATCGCGGAAATTCTTGCTGCCACGGAGCCCATGAAACAGGCATGAGCGTTCGCGTCGGCCATGCCGCGGAAGCGGAAGATTTCCCCGTAGCAGCGAAAAAGCTGCTTCAAAACACGCAACTTCGGGATAATTTGCGCCATGCAACCGACGTCATACGTGGTAAGCGTGCCAAGGTCGTAGAGGAGCTGCCCGATTGGGAGGAATTGCGGTCAGCCGCGCACGAAGTGAAGGAACACGCTCTTCGTCATCTCGGCTTTTACCTGGAGCAGTTTGAACAGAAATGCGTGCAGGCTGGGGGGCAGGTTCACTGGGCTCGCGATGCCGGCGAGGCAAATCGAATTATCACCGGCATCATTAAGGGGCATGGCGAATCGGAAGTAATCAAAGTAAAGACGATGACTTCCGATGAAACGGGCTTGAACGAAGTTCTGCGAGCAGCCGGAATTGCGCCTTATGAAACGGATCTGGCCGACCTGATTCTGCAGCTCGGCGAAGACGAGCCTTCGCACATTGTGGTGCCCGCGCTTCACCGGAACAGGGGCGAGGTTCGGGAAATATTCCAGAAAAAGATGCACCTGAATGCTCTCGGCGACCGACCGGAAGATCTGACTGCGGCTGCCAGAGAACACCTGCGCGAGAAGTTCTTGCGCGTGAAGATCGGTGTCAGCGGCGCGAATTTTGCGGTCGCTCAAACTGGCTCCGTGGTGGTCGTTGAGTCGGAAGGCAATGGCCGCATGTGCATATCGCTGCCACGAACGCTTATTACTCTGATCGGAATTGAAAAAATCATTCCGAGATTCGAAGATCTCGAGATCTTTCTACAACTGCTTCCGCGTTCGGCTACCGGCGAGCGGATGAATCCGTACAACTCCATCTGGACGGGGCCCAGTTCTTCCGACGGACCGGAAGAGTTTCACGTGGTGCTGCTGGATAACGGGCGCACAAATGTTCTGGCCGACCGTGAATCGAGCGAGACTCTGGACTGTATCCGATGCGGAGCATGTCTAAATGCATGCCCGGTTTACAGGCAAACCGGAGGACACGCGTATGGCTCAGTCTATGCCGGGCCGATTGGCGCGATTCTCACGCCCCAGTTGCAGGCAATGGAGCATTCGCAATCGCTGCCTTACGCTTCTTCTCTTTGTGGAGCCTGTTATGAAGTGTGCCCCGTAAAGATAAACATTCCTGAGATCTTGATTCACCTTCGCGGCAAGACCGTGGAGAGCGGCGATGTCTCGCTAACTGAACGAATAGCCATGAAGGCAGCGGCCTTCGCACTAAGCGATGGAGCGCGACTCTCAGCCGCTCAAAAACTTGCACGGATAGCGCAAGGGCCATTCGAGCAGGACGGCAATCTGAAAAACCTACCGGGCATGTTGGCCGGTTGGACCAGATTCCGTGACCTTGCGGCTGTCCCGAAAACATCGTTTCGCGATTGGTGGGCCGAGCGCGGGAAGGAAGGCGGCGGCAGTGAGTAGCGCGAAGGAAGAAATCCTGCGCCGCATTAACAAGGCCACGAGCGGCTCTGACGAAACGCGAGCCCGCGACTATGAGGCCATCCGGCGGACGTATATTCAAGTAGGTACTCGCGATAAAGTTCAAGCTCAACGGATTGAGTTGTTTTGCGATCGCTTACACGATTATGGTTCGGCTGTTTATCGGTGCGAATCGAACGAAATTGCCACGAGTATTGGAAATGTTCTGAAGGAACGGCTCTTAAGTCGCTTGCTGGTTCCGAGTGGATTCGCCGCAGGCTGGCTGCCCGACGAATTGGAGTTCATCCGTGATCAAGGACTGACGAGCGAACAAATAGGCCAAGCCGATGGAGTTATCACAGGCTGTGCTTTAGCCATCGCATCCACAGGCACAATCGTCTTGCGTCACTCAGAAGAGGCGGGGAGGCGCGCGCTCACTCTCATTCCCGACTATCATCTCTGTATCGTATTTGAGAATCAGATAGTAGAAACAGTTCCCGAAGGTATCCGCGCGATGAGCACATTTTCGGTTGCACCGATAACAACCATTTCAGGCCCGTCAGCCACCTCCGATATCGAGATGACTCGCATCAAGGGTGTGCACGGTCCGAGAACACTCGATGTACTTCTGGTTGGAGGTTCAGATGTCTAAAGGAACCATCTACTTGCAAGACCTCTGGGACGAAGAACGAGCTGCGGAACTCTCGGGCGACCAAGTGGCGCTGCTCCGGTATCGCTCGAATTTACTGGGAGCGGATCTGCGGATCACGAATTTCGGGGGCGGAAACACAAGCTCCAAGATCGAATTACCGGATCCATTTACCGGCGAGCCGGTCCGGGTCCTCGCGGTAAAGGGAAGTGGCGGTGATCTGGGGTCAATCAAGGAATCCGGATTCGCGCTGCTCTATCTCGATCGGCTGGAGCAACTGAAAAATCTCTATCGGGGCGAAGCCTTCGAGGACGAGATGGTGAGTTATTACCCGATTTCCGCTTTTGGACAGAACCGGGTAGCGGCTTCAATTGATACTCCCTTGCATGCCTTCCTTCCGTTCCCGCATGTCGATCACCTGCATCCGGACTGGGCTATCGCAATGGCTGCCAGCGCGAATGGCAAAACAAAGTTGCACGAATTCAACAACCAGTTCGGCCGGAATGTCGTCTGGCTTACCTGGCGCAGGCCTGGATTTGAGCTTGCCTTGGAACTGGAACGGGCAGTTCGCGGCAACCCCGGATGTGACGGTGCGCTCCTGGGGAGCCACGGCCTGTTTACGTGGGGCACTACTCAACAAGAGTGCTATCGGAACAGCCTGCGTACTATCGACCAGATGGGAGAGTTCATCGTTCAGCATCAGCAAAAAAGTGGGCCTCTGTTTGGAGGAGTCGATTGTGCTCCATCGCCCGACAGGCACGCGATTGCTGCGAGTGTTCTTCCCACCCTGCGCGGGATCGTTTCTTCCAATAGGCGTGTGATTGCGCACTACACAGACCAGGAAGATGCGCTGAACTTTGCCGGCTCAAGATGGGCAAAAAAGCTCAGCGAGCTCGGAACCAGTTGCCCGGATCATTTCCTGCGCACGCGCATTTGTCCGATGTTCGTGGAGTGGAAGCCTGGAGAGGAGCGCGTCGAAGTCCTGAAGACCAAGCTGGAGACCCGTGCGACGCAATATCGGGACCAGTATGCCTCCTATTACGAGGAGTGGTCGACTCCCGCATCTCCTACGCTGCGCGATTCGAATCCCTCCGTCGTCGTTATTCCTGGCCTTGGGATCTTTGGGTTCGGGAAGAACAAAAAAGAGGCTCGCATCACCACGGAATTTTTCATTAACGCCATTCACGTCATGGCCGGGGCAACGGCCCTCGAAGAAGGCGAACCTGAGCATCCCTATCCCCAAGCGAGACAGGCAGCGTTCTCGCGGGACTTCGTCAGCTATCACAATTATGTTGCACTGCCGCGATCAGAAGCCTTCGGAATTGAGTACTGGGCGCTCGAAGAAGCCAAGCTTCAGCGGATGCCTCCAGAAGCGGAATTCGGCCGCAAGGTCGTTTTGGTCATTGGAGGTGGGAGCGGCATAGGCCGTGAAGTTGTTCTCCTTCTCGCACGCAAAGGCGCGCATATAGTCGTTGCTGATCTGAGCGAGGATTCGGCCAAAACTGTCGTCGCTGAGGCGGTCGCGATAGCCTCAGCCGAAATGATTTCGCTCGTTCGGATCGATATAGGCTCACCTGAAAGCATCTCAGCTGCGGCAAAGCATGCGGTCCTGCAGTTCGGCGGCATTGATTGCATCGCTAATACAGCGGGACTCTTCCCGGTGGGGACGGCGCCGAACGGCTCGCTCAGCCACGCGCAATGGAATGCGGCGTTTCTGGTAAATGTTACAGGCAATTACCTGCTGGCGGACCAAATTGCTTGGGTATTCCGGGATCAGAAGTTAGCTGCGTCTGTGGTTCTGACAAGTTCCGCGAACGCTGTGGTCCCGAAAGCCGGAAGCGAGGCGTATGATGTCAGCAAGAGCGCGCTCAACCACCTTATCCGCGAGCTTGCGATCAGGCTCGGACCGCTGGTTCGAGTCAATGGGATTGCCCCCGCAACAGTTATCGCCGGATCGACCATGTTCCCTCGCGATCGTGTGATGCAATCTCTGCGGAAATACGGGATTGAGTTCCTGGAATCGGAAAGCACGGAAGAGCTTCGAACGAAGCTAGCCGGATTTTACGCGCAGCGTACCATCACGCATCAACCGATATTGCCGCAGGATTGCGCAAAGGCAATCGTCTGGCTTGCTGGAGATGAGAGCGCCAAAACCACCGGACACATTATTCCAGTGGACGGTGGCTTGCAAGAAGCTTTCTTGCGCTGAGCCGAGCTAGGATGCAATTTCTGATCGAACTTTGAGCAAGCCCGCTAGTGCCGTTCCGACCTCGCTCAAGAAGTCGTCCAGATTCGCTGGCTTAAATATAAAAACGTTAGCCCCTGATAACAGCGCCTGCTCGCGATCTTTGGGCGCAACCAAACAGGTAATAACAGCTCTCGCTCTAAATACGCCCTTACCGTGTTCTGGACAGCATTGCGGTCAACCGGGGAGCCGCGCTCGGCTCTCCAGTCGAAGGTTAAAAATCGTAAAGCCACGCAAGGGCTGAAATCATTGATAAGAGCAGGCGCGTTCAGTCAACGCAATTTTACTGTTATTTCTAAAGCAGAGTAATACCCTAACGCATCACCGCGCAAGGATTAGCGCGCGGCGGGGCTGATTGAGTCACCTGTGGCCACAGGCAGGGGCCTAATTTGTTTAGAATAGTGAGAGGCGTTTAAATCATTATCTATACACTGGCCCGGCAATGCAAACTGCAAATGCTTGTCATACAAGGATTTGGGTTCGTCCGGGTCTAATCGCAGTCCGGGTTGGAATCGAGGAAACGCCTCCGATTACATGACTGAAGTTGAGCTCCGGCATCCTTCGAGCGCAAGCCAGGCAATGGCACTCGACGATTTACAGGCGCGTCGCCTGGTCCGAGACCTGCATCGGGTCAGTCCCGCAATCTATTGGACAGACCTTATATTAAGCGCGGCGGTGGGATGGGGGACATTCTGTATCGCGGTTGCCGTAACCCCGTTCTCATGGCGCATGCTGGCGGCAACTACTCTGGCGATATTTTGCCTCTACCGCGCTCTGTGTTTCATCCACGAAATCAGTCATCAGAACTATCGCACGCTCCCGCGCTTCGAGAACGTTTGGAACCTGCTTGTAGGCTGTCCGCTGCTCATGCCTTCGGTCGTCTACTCTGGAGTTCACAACGATCATCACAGGATCAGCAGCTACGGCACATCGGAAGACCCAGAGTATCTCCCGTTTGCTAGGTCGCGCAGACTGACCATCCTGTTTGCGCTGGAGAGCTTCTTAATTCCGGCAATATTGCTGATTCGATTCCTGATTTTGACGCCTGTGGGCTTCGTATCGCAGGGTTTTCAGAACTGGCTCGTAGTTCACTTTTCATCACTTACCATCAATGTGCGCTACCAGCGCGCGGTGACCGCGGAGCTGTTGCGTAAGGTGCGGCGGCAGAGTGCGGCCATTCTCGTCATCTGGATCGCCGCTCTCGCCTTCGCTGCTGGCGGGCTGCTTCCCTGGCGGGCTTTCGCGCTTTGGTTTGTTGTGACCGCCTTCGCGAGCTTTGTGAATACTATACGAACCCTGGGCGCGCACGCTTATGAAAGCTCCGGCGAACCTCTCGATCGCACGGGCCAACTGCTTGATTCCATTGATACCCCGGGCAGATTCTGGACGGAGCTCTGGGCCCCTGTCGGCCTGCGGTATCATGCTTTGCACCATTATTTCCCGGGTATCCCCTATCATTCTTTGCCGGAAGCTTATCGGCGGCTCGTGAACACGCTTCCGATCTCGACCGAATATCGAAAAATGAGCAGCCCCAGCCTGCCGCATTCGTTGCGGACCTTGTATCGCAAAGGCCTGACGGTTTGGAAATAGCTCTGGGAAAAGCCTTTCCCCTCCCGGCCACCTAAACCCGATCGAGCCGCGCCTGAACAACTCCGGGATGTTTTGATAACTGGGGTTGACGTGAGTGTTCCCGACAATGCACTTCGGAATCATCAGCCCCCCTGTCTCGGGTCATATCCATCCTTTTGGGGCGCTCGGACGCGAGCTCATCGCACGTGGGCATCGGGTGAGCATTGTACATATGTCCGATGTCGCTGAACGCGCGCAAGCTGAAGGGCTGGAGTTCATCCCTATTGGACAGCAGGATCACCCTCCCGGATCGCTTGCCCGCTCACTCGCCCAGCTCGGACAGCTCCAGGGGCTCGGTGCTTTGCGGTTCACCATTCGTGCAATCTGCCGGACGACCGAAATGATGTTCCGGGACGCTCCCAGTACCATTGTGCAGCACGGGATAGGCGCTTTGCTGGTTGATCAGACCGATCCTGCCGGTGGAACGATCGCAGAGCGCTTGGGAATACCGTTTGTCACGATATGTAATGCGCTTGCGCTCAACCGGGAACCTGACGTACCCCCGCCATTTACCGGGTGGGAGTACCGGCGGACCGGGTGGGCTCGCGCGCGAAACCGCTTCGGATACGCCATCTCCGACCGAATTACGCGCCCGGTTACCCGAATTGTGGGCGAACATCGAAGGAAATGGAATTTAGCGCCTCATAGTTCACCTGATAATTCTTTTTCGAGCTTGGCGCAGATTAGCCAGCAACCACCTGCTTTCGATTTTCCCAGATTCCGATTGCCAGAACAGTTTCACTATGTCGGTCCATTGCGAAATTGCCCGCCTGAAATAACTCCCTTTCCATGGGAAAAACTGGATGGACGGCCCATAATCTATGCGTCTCTCGGTACCCTGCAAAGCGGCAAAGAGCAAATTTTCCGATGCTTTGCTGAAGCCTGTTTGGGCTTGAATGTTCAGCTGGTAATCACGCACGGTGGCGCATTGGCCGCCAATGTTGCGTGCTCGTTTCCGGGGAATCCACTTGTAGTAAGTTATGCGCCCCAATTGCAGGTTTTGGGGTCGGCAAGAGTCACGCTGAGCCATGCCGGCTTGAACACAGTTCTGGATTCGCTTTCGTGCGGTGTTCCCCTCGTCACTGTTCCGATTACGTATGAGCAACCCGCAATTGCCAGCCGTGTGTCCTGGTCCGGCGCTGGCGAAGTCCTGCCCTTCTCACGCCTGAAGACCCAACGCCTGCGGATCATTCTCGAGCGAATACTGCAGGACAGCTCGTACACCCAGAACGCCCGAGTGATCCAAGCGTCCATTCAGCGTGCCGGCGGTGTAAGGCTGGCTACGGACATAATCGAGCGAGTGACGAAACGTTCGAAAAAATAAAACTGAGACAATCTTTGGGTAATCCGGTCAATAGAGAGGGCTACCTCTTCGATTCGAAGAGTTAAAGGAGTACTAACCAAAAGGCGAGGTACATGCTTTTTGCGGCTTTCAGTAGTACTAAGTCGATGAAACTACTTGGCACTGAAGCGGTCAATTTCGTGTAGGATTGAAACATTGCGGTACTTATAGTGCAGCATACGACCCGACTTAAAGGAGGAGAACTTTAAGAAATGAAATTAACGCATTTTTTGCTTACTGTTGTGGCAGGGTCAACGTTGGCGGCCGTTCCCGCCCTCGCAACATCTGTCACGGGAGAAGCTAATTTTTCAGGCACCGCCACGGTGAATATGAATGGCATCTTTTTCAATGCCACGGGAACTGGGAACGAAACAACTCAGAACCCGTTCGTTGTTTCGGCGCCGAACACAGGTTCATTCAGTGGACTGACCAGCGGTTCGATTACGAACATCGTAGGCCTGCCGCCCGTAGGCTCCCATCCGATCACCGATTTTATGACGTTTAACGTGTCATCGGGTACCATTCTGTTTGACCTACAAACGATCCTTCCGGGGGTCGGGACCGCCGGCGCATGTACCAGCGACACAATGGGCAATGTGTGTACGCCCCCGAACTCGCCTTTCACGTTGACTCAGACCTCGGCGGACACGGTTAGCATCTCATTAGTTCTGAAGGGAACAGCCTATATGGGAACGTCCTCTTCAGGTACAGCCGTCGGAACTGGGATCTATACAACCCAAGTCGTAAACGGGACCATCACGAGTCTCATCGCTGCGTCCGGGACTGCGGCCGGTTTCACTCACAGCTTCTCGGCAACCGTAGGTGCGGTAGCCCCCACTGTGATTCCCGAACCTGCTTCGCTATTGCTGATGGGAGTCGGACTGCTGGGCGCTGCTCTAGTGGGGCGACGCAAGGTCCGAAGCTAACCTCTTCCATAAACTGTAGTTCTTAATCCTCCAAAACTCCCGTGACGGTTTGCGCCGCTCGGGAGTTTTTTTATATCTGGGCCGTGACGAGTATATTACTTTCCTGTGAACTGCATACCGCACACCTCTCGCACCAGAACTCGAACAGTTGAGTAGCGCCCGCCTGGGAGTTCCAACAGGTGTGTTGCTTCAAAAGGCCGTGCTACCCTCACGACATCCCCTCCTTCGCGTTATCGAGATACTTCCTCCCGCGTCAAAAAATATTGGGATTTTAGGAACAGATGTACTCCAATTCGATTAAAATCGTTTCTCTTTTCATTCTCCTCACGTCTGGTTTGCGTCTCTGGGGCGCCCAAACAACCGTACTGTTTCAACCCAATTCGCTGAGCGTGGGTCCGTTTCCCGCAAATGCATTAACAGCCCCAGATAACACGCAGAGAACTGGTGTTCGGGTAAATCTGCCGTCTTCCAGCGACAGCTGTTATCCCTATTCCGGCACGGCCGTCTGCAGCAACGTAGCACTGCTCAATCAACTCGACGGATTCAGTGTCAATCCACGGCTGATGGTCTGTTTTTCAGCGCCCGTGAACACCGGCACACTGCAGTCTGGCATTGAAATTATCGCTCTAGACACCGGCTCGGCAGTAGGTATTAACCAGGTTATCTACGACCCGGACACAAACTGTGCGTTCGCCAAGCCTACCCAGGTTCTGAATCAGGACAGCCGTTATCTGCTGGTGGTCGCAGGTTCTGTTCTTGACAGCCAAGGATTCCAACTTGGCTCGGATCCGCGATTTAAATCCTGCGTGACAAGCAATGATCCATACTGCCAGGCTCTCAATCAAGCTCTCGGTCAGGTGAATTGGGGAAATAAAGCTGTGGGGGCATCGCTATTCACAACCATGAGCGCAACCACTTGGCTGGAGCAGGCGCGGCAGTACGTAGATGCTGTGGAATCGGGGCTGGTGCTGCCGGCCGGCACTTCGAGTTCTTTTTCGGTATCAAATCTCCGAAGTATTACCTGGAATCCTCAGCAGAGCGGACTGGGCTCGCAGAGCATACCGTTGACGGCTCTCGATGGTGTGGGGCAAATCGTATTTGGCCTCTACCCGTCTCCCGTTTTCTTAAACGTTGCTGGACGCCCAGCGGGAACGATTTCGCTTACGCCGACTAAGGCTCCAATCGCGCGGCCTGCAAGCGTCGCGTGGGTATCATTCCACGTTTTCCTGCCCGCCGGCTCACCTCCCAAAGGGGGATTCCCGATCGCCATCTATGGCCACGGACTCGGAGACAATCAGTTCGGTGCGCCCACGTTCATCGCCTCTACTTTGGCGCGGAAGGGATATGCAACCGTGGCGATTGAATTCACGGGGCACGGCTACGGACCAGGCAGTACCGTCACTTTGACGGATTACGCCGGTGTTGCCCATACCGTCGCTACACCGGGTCGGGGAGTGCTCCTTCCTGGTAACACAGAAATTGGTCCCGCCGACGGCTGTATTGTCCCAGGCGCTGTCGCCATACGGGATTGCGCGCGTCAAACGGCCATAGATCTGTTCGCTCTCGTGCAGACCATTCGTAAAAGCAATGGTCTCAGTCTGCCGCTGAATCCCGGAAAAATTTATTACGTCGGCCAATCGTTCGGGTCGACCGCTGGCACACTCTTTCACGCGGTGGAACCAAATGTCGGAACCGCGGTTTTGAACGGAGCTGGAGGAAGCTCGGTGGATGTTGCCCGTTTGTCGATCTCGGGCCGCTCACTCGCGATCGAATATCTTGTGTCGGTTAATCCGGCGCTCTTGAATTTCGGGGGCGTTGATTTCAACGATAATTACGTGTTTCGCGACAGCCCGCCGGTAACGAACAATGTGCCCGGCGCAATGGCGATCCAAGCTGCCTTTGAGGCAGCGGACTGGTTGGGTATGCTCGGGGATCCGCTAAGCTATGCTCCCCACCTGGGCGTTTCACCGCTTCCGGGCGTGCCGGTCAAATCGACGCTCTTTCAATTCGGTCTGGGGGATCTCGAAGTGCCCAATCCAACCGAGTCCGCGGTGATCCGGGCTGCAAACGCGCAACAGACGTCGTGGTATTTCCTTTTTAATCAGGCCGCTGCTGTCGCGCCCGGCCTTGTGCCTCTCACCTATGATGGTGTGGGATTTCCGATCTTGCCCCATCGGATCTTGAGCAACCCGACAGTGTTCGAGTTTCCCGACGAAACTCCTCTTTCAATGGCGGAACAGCAGCAGGTGGCCGGATATTTCGTCGCAGATGGCAAATCAGGCCCGAATCCCAACGATTTCTTGACGGGCAGCAAATATTCAGAGATGTTGCCCCTCTTCGTAATACCGCAGACTCTGCCAGAGCAACTGAACTATTTTCAGCTCCAGTCGCATTAAGACCCGCTATGTTGAGCGGCTCGCGGCAGTGCGTCCGAAGGCCGGTTGGACTTCTTCGCTTTCGTCGTACCTGCCGGGAGCAAGCACCCCATTGGGGTCGAACGTCTTTTTGAGTCTCCTGATTAGGTCTGTGTAGGCGGTTCGTGACATCGGCCGCGCCATTGACTGAATTCCCAGGCGATACGGATAATATCCGTTCCGATTGCATCGGCTGACCAGCTCGTCGTAGCACGCTATAGCCTGCTCGTCTTGACCGGCCATGTCCCGGTCATAAGTGATCGAAACGACGCACGACACGGTTCGCGGCGTAATCATCGTTAACGAGATCATTGGCTCAAACGCAAACTTCAGCAGCACCTCTGTCGCGATGTCTGCCAGCTTCGCTACCTGGCTCCCGTTTGCAGGAGCAACCGGCGCATACCAGAGCAAGCCACATCCGTCGCGGTCCGGGTCGGGATCCTCCGGAACTGGTGTGCGCTTACGCCAGTAGGCCGATGCCAAGGCATGTTCGGTCGGAACGCCGCGCATCAACCCGAAGACCGGCTCCACGAGTTCGATTGTGCGCCGGATATCCCATCCAGTAAGAACTCTGAAGGGCTGAGCGAATCGCTTTGCGAGCTGCAGCGTTCTGGGACCAAGAAATTTCAGGTTCCCGGGTTGGCCGGCGAGAGCATTCTTTAACAGCCGTTTGGCTTCAGAAACCTGTCCGCGAGTTCCATAGAGCCCGCCCGACGCGTTCCAGCACCCGAAACTGAGATCTTTTCGAAACGCTGCCATCGCCGTCGGAGACAATGGAACCTCTCCCGCCATCTCGGCCCACGGATATTGCCGCAGCCCGCCCAGCACCTTGTAATCATTGCCGATGTGAATGCAACTGCGGAGGACATCCCTCAGCCTCAGGGCCCTGAGCGCATCAATAAGAGCTGGCAACCCATCACTTCTATCGCTACGAAAAAAGAATGCCTCAAAGGCCTCTGGTTCGGGCATGAGCCAAATGCTCATCCGCGTCACGACGCCGAGATTTGACTGAGAAAATAGGCCGTCCAAACTGGGCCCCACGCCCGAGCGCGCAACGGCCGCAGTAAGGGAGTCGGAAAAGCGAGCCGATCCGGTCTCGATCACCTCGCCCGTCGGCAGCACCACTTCCATGCCACACGTGTGCGCGAAATGGTCGCCATATGGTGTATGCCCAAAGCCGCGCTCCATGGCATTGCCGATCAAGCTACAGTCAGGGCTGGAACCGGTAGCATCCATCCACAGCCGCGAGCTCCGGTCTCGCAAAAACTGATGCAAGCGTTTTTGTGTTACGCCTGGCTCGACGGTTACATAGCCCAGGTCTTCGTTGAAATCAACGATGCGGTCGATACGGCTCAGATCCAGGATGGCGCAACCGTCGACTGGCGGGACTCGCGAACCGTAGCCCCAATTCTTGCCGCTGCTTATTGCATAAAGCGGCGTGCCAAACCGGTTCGCTGTCCGGAAGCACTCCTGCACCTGATTTCTGTCGGCTGGCCTCAGAACAGCGGGAACTCGCTGGCAAGTGGCGAAGGTGGCCACCTCCATGTTCCTACGCGTAGCATCATCCGTTTGGACAAATTCGACCCCGAGAACTTCCTCCCATTGCCGCAGGGCGAGCGCGAATTTCTCTGAACCCACAGCGCGGCAGATTGCTAGTAGTAGACCGGTCCCACCGGAACCAGTCTCAGGTGCTCGGCAGCTTCGCCCGTAAGCTTGGTCCAAACTGGCGTCTTGGCACGCTGGATCACGCTAGTATTGCCGATCTTGGCCTTTAACTGATTGATTAACGCCACAAACCTTTGTGTGGGTGAATCCGAATCGAAGCGGAGCAATTCCATCGTGCAGCCATAGCGCTGGTCTTCATACGGCGGTATAACTTCACCGCCGGCATCGAAGCTGGTCCCGCCAATTCTCCGCAAAATGGAAGACGAGTGATGCCGCACCGTTGCCATGCATGAACCCAGGCAACCACCCCAGAGGTGTGCTAGGGCGTAAGAAGCGACCAGGATCTCGAGCGCCGCTCTCGTACCCCGCCACTCCTCGGATAAGGCCCACCCGCCAATTTCCACATACGAAAGGTCTTCTCGCTTGGCGCGATGCAGGTCGCCCTCTACCGCCTCTCGCACTTTGCTCCCCCACTGGCTGTCTCGCACCAGCGGACACTGGGCGATTCTCAAGCTTTCGAAGGCGACTGTATTCGGATGAACCAGGTACCGGGCGCATCCCACAGTATTCTCTTCTCCATCAATCAGAAGAAAATGCCAACTCTGCTCGTCCCCTCGCATGGGGAAACGGCCATCCTCATTGAGTTCCCATGGTTCGATGGCGCCGTCTTTTAAATAGACTCGACCCCTCAGGCTCTGCATCGAGGCCAGATGTTGGTCATAAAGTTGCTCGCTTATTTTCGTGCGACCGAATACCGGACGGGTTCGAGGTGGGGCTAATAGTTGAAATCTATAGTTCTGTCTCAAGTTCTGTCTCACTCGTTGAAAGGGGCTGACTCTAACTCTTTTAGGCTTCTAATTAATACAACAACGGCCGTTCGACAAAAATGTGCGGCCGCCTGCGCTCCTCATGCATATGCCGGCCCACGCCGAGTAGCCTCCGGGGACGAACTGGTTTTCCATCATTGTATTACTCGGATGGTAGTAAATTGCAATCTAAAAATATATTTTGTTTATAGCATTGATCTTTGGGGTAAGTCCGTCCACAATGAAGTACCAACCAACAAGAGGTTAAATAGCTCCAAATGACCGTGGGTACTAGTATTTCGTCGCTACGTGCGGGTTTGGTACTGCTACGTTGGTGCGAAGATCCCAAAGCTCCGGTACACGAGGAACTTGTGGAGTGGGTTGGAGAGCACCGTTCGGAGCCGATGGTAAGAAGCGCTTCGGCCATCACCGAACTAACACGAGTATACCTCATCGAAAGACAGTACGTCCGAAGTGGGATCGTAAAATCCTGCCAGCCACAGGAGGGCTCGTTTATTCTTACAATTGACATCAGCGACGTTTCCGTGTTAACGATTCCTTCTGAACGGGATCCGGGCATCTTTGCCGTTGAACATTTCATCACAGAGGAACAAGAAGCAGAAATTCTACGCGAGTTGGAAGAGAATACTGCCTGAGCATCCTCGCTGCAGCACTGACAAGCCGCCACTCACCGTGACGCTGTAGGTTCCTTATCGGCGCGCCCGGGACTTCAGCCTTCCGAACCCGAGCGGCTCATAAGAAATCCACACGACTCGAGTTAACCGCAGTCGGTAATAGGGACTTCGATTATGGCGGCATACAACGTATGTATGCTGCACAATGACTTTTTCGCATGTGAGGATGTCTCGTTCCGCTCGCGCTGAGGCTGTCTTTGTTCAGATCTGTCGAGAGGGTGTCCCAAACTTAGTTGAAGGTTGAGGGCGGCTGGTTTCATGTTACGCCACTTTCTCGGAGGCGGCGTTAGGTTTTGTTTCTCTGCCGAGTACGACGGCGAGTGTCCAGAGATCGCGATGCCCGATGACTTTGCGGAAATGTTTCTCAGTGAGGAGCCAGGCGGATGCGACCCAGCGCTCGACCATGTCGCCGGTTCGCCAGCGCGTCACATTGTGCGTTCTCTTTTGCACTCCGCTCTGCGGGCTCTCGATGACGTTCGTAGTGCCGAGACATTTATACAGCGAAGGCGGAAGCTGCAGCCGCTGTACTGTGAACATTTCAGTTAGGCCCTCACGCAAGCTTCTCGCTGCTGATTCGTACTCGTGCTCCAGGAAGCGCGCAAGCTGGTCGAGCCGTTTGATGCCTTCCTCGGCATTAGAAACGCGCCATGCCGTCCGCATCAGATTCAGCGCTTGGGCTTGCTGCTCCTTGGGGAGTTCATCGAGCACGTTGCGCATCTTGTGATTGCGGCAGCGCTGCACCGGCTGATCGGGACCGAAGATCTCTTCGATAGCGGCACGCAACGCCTTCGCGCCATCGATCACGAACAGGTATTTCCGGTCGGTGGGCAGGCCCTGCTCGCGCAAGTGCGTGAACAACTGCTTTACCGCCGCTGCGTTCTCGGTCGCGCCGGCCTGAATGCCGAGTACGTGCTTGGTCCCGGCGCGATCCACGCCCACGGCACTGATGACGTGATGCGATCCGAAGCGTTGTCCATCGATGTAGAGCACCAGCAGGTCCGCTTCCTCCCAGCGCCGCTCACGCAACTGGCGCAGTTGTTCCGCGCTTCCTTCGATAGCTTGGCGGCTCACGCTGCTGCGCGACACGCCCGCCGTTTCCGCCATCTCCGGCAGCACTTCGGCGTATTCGCGCGTCGAAACTCCGCGCAACAGCGCGCCCATCATACGCTGTGCAGTGGCTTCATTCTCTTGCAGAGATTCATACGCCGGCACACTCACCTCACCGTCCTCTTTGTGACGTAGCCGCGGACGCTTCACTTTGATTTGCCGGTCGGCCAAGCTGATGCGGCCGTTCTGCGACCCGTGCCAGCGGATATCCCCGCTACTCTTTCCTGGCGTGCGCGGTCCGGCTACTTGTTCGGCGCTCAGAGTCAAAATCGTTTCGATGGTCTGGCGCCCGATGCGGTCGATCACTTCATCGACGGCTACGCGAGCCTGCGTGACCAACTCCATCAGCGGCAGCAGAACCTGCCCGTTCGCTTTGGCGAACTCTTCGACCGTTGCGGCGGCTGCGGCCGCCTCCCGGTCCACGATATGGTACGTTTTCTTCACGGCGGTGGTTGTCCTTTCCAGGATTAGGTTTTGGCGAATCGATTCTAACGAACCGGGCCGCCACCGCCGCCCTTCAACCTTCAACTAAATCTGAGACACCCTCTCTGTCGAGAGTGACTTGGCATATCCCGCTTCAGGGCTCTTCGGCTATCATCCGGAGGTTGGTAGAATCGGTTGCAAAACTCGCGATTCAACTTCTCAGGGAGGGCTTATTGAAGAGTAGGGCCGAAGTCATCGAAAAGGCGCGCTCTACCATCACGGAATTGCAAGCCACCCACGGTCTGGCGCTGCGCACGCCTGACGGCGGGTCGCTGTACGAGGAAGCGGTGGCCATGAGGCTGCCCAAAACAGTGCTTTCTCCTCCTAAAATCGTGATCCCCTGCGCCACGGAGATGAAGATGGGCGGTACCATCGATCCGTGCCTCATCGTGCCTTCAAATCTGCCGCTCGAGTTTCTTCCCGCTCACAAGGCCATCGCGGTGGGCGGCCAAATGAAGGCGATCAAGCGATCCTATTATGCCCTCTCCAGCTACATGGCGGATGAGGCGTGGCGCGCTCAAGGCTTCTGGAACGGGCAACCTCTTCCGCTATTAGTTTCCATACGCGGTCAATACAAATATTTGGTAAAGCAGAAATCGTATTTTTTCAAATACGAAAACTACGTAGGCGCCGATATCGACCAGCTTTCGCCAATGCAGCCCGATGAACGCGAGCTTCGGTTAGGCCGCTACCATCTCGGCAGCGACCTGACCGACCAGCTCACGATCGTCGTTGCTGAGTACTAACCTTTATTGAACTGCCTTGCTCACGCAGGAGAGCCCGCCAAAATATTGCGGTCGGAGCACCGGGGATTCAAAGGCAAACTTTACTGCTTCGGGATGACCGATGTACATGATAGGCCCGGCGGAGGTTCTCTGTACCCACTCGACTTCGATTTGATTGCCGGCGAGTACGGGATTCTCCGCTGTATCGAGAAAGCGCCAGAGGCCCCAGGGGCTGCTCGTCTGATAAACGACCCCTTCCGCTCCTCCGCCGAATGCAACCCCCAATGACACCCCGGGCGTTTGCCCCGGCCAACTGAACATCTGTGACTTCGCGCCGCTTTTGAGATCGGTGCTCAGCACCTGACCATTGATGGTCAGCGTGACGTGTGTCACGTCCGGAGACGGTAGAACCTGGGCCGGGAAAGTGAAACCCGGCTGCGCGGGATTCATTGCGTACAGCGCTCGGGATAAATGAGCCGCCCGGTTGAAAAAGCGCAGGAATGGCTGGGTGACAGCAAGCTGCTGCCCGGTCCCTGGGATGTAATCAGTCCCCGATTGGATCAAGAGCTGCTTCAGGCTGCTGTTGTAGAACTGCCACAAGCTCCCCGTCTGTGGATTCAGGAAGCCGTTGACCTCATCCAGCGTTGCATCCTGTTGCGACTTTGGGTTGAATGGGTATTTGTTCAGGATCGGCTGGACCGTTGCGCACATCCCTCCGGCCGCTGCATTAATCGGACCCGCACCGGCGCCTTTCAGAAGCGGTGCCACGCCTCGAATGGGCGCGCGAAGGATATCCGTGGTCTTCGATACGACGGGCGAGTTAGGTGCAAACTTGAAGGCGAGGGTACCTACGGCGCTGTCCGCCTGGGTCGCGGCGGTATTTGCGTTCGTGACATTGTTTGGATCTGCGTTCGCGATTGGACCCACAGTCTGCAGCGCCACCTGTAATTGAAGAAGCGATTGCATATAGGGCTGGTTGGACGGCCCGATCAGTTGCTGCGTACACCCTGCCGGGGTTAGCGACTGCACCGGTTGGAATGGACCGGCTAAGTCCTTGTTCGGTACGGAAGTATTCTCTGAAGCAACACAAACCACCTGCAATAGCGTCGATTGCGGAGCGCTCATAATGCCGAGTTTCTTGGCCGCGTCCGGAACAGTGCCATACGGCACGACGGTGGTCGCGCTCAGATAGGCCGTCCAGGTCTTGACGAAATCCGTGTTGTACTGCGCCGTAATCGCCTGGAGCACGCTCGCTCTGTCGTAATTCGCCGGCGCCTGTTCTCCGAGGACCCATTTCTCGCCGTACAGATACTTGTCCGGATTCTGCAGTTGCTTGACGAAGTTGGCGTATCCGGCTTTTGAGAAGGCTGGGCTGACCGAATATCCGTTAATGATCGTTTCCCGTGATCCCGGATAATCGGCATTGAAGTCGATCGTCTTCTGATTCCCTTTCGCCGCGTCGAGCATCGCATGGTAAATGCGTTGCTCAGGTGGCTGCTTATTCAAATAGGCGCGAGCGGAATCGACCGCGTCCGCATTCGCAGTCGCAAATTTCGGGTATGGATTTGCTGCCGCCAAATGGTCGGCGTAGAAATCGAAATTCTGCCGGGCGAGATCCTGGCGCGGAGCCTCGGCTTGTTGATTCTGCTGCCAATAGGTCATCATCGCCGGTGTAAGAAATTGGGACGTGCTCTTGTCGTGATGGTCTGTTGTGATCAGATACGCCTTCAACGCGTCGTAGATGTACCCGTATCCCTTCGCGGCATAGGTGTCCGGTTTGCTGCAGGCCGCAATCAGGGCCTGCTGCGTCGGCGCCAGTAGAAGCTTTCGAAACAGCGCGTAGTACGTGGTTTCGAGCGGTTCGCGGATATCGTTACCGGTGTACAGGAATGCCCGGTAGCTTAGCGGAGCGCCATTCTTCGCGTAAGCGTCGAGCACGGCCAATCTGTCTTTGATCCGTGTGAGTCGCTGCAGAGAATCGAGCGATGCCAATTGGTCTGCGGGCTGATTCCCGGGAGGGACGGTACTGGCCGCCTCGACACCCTGCTGGATCAGTTCGCTGTTGTTCCGATAGGACACGAGCCACCAAACAGCGAGCAAGGCCGCGATTGCTGCCGCTGCGCCGAGTAGTATCCGGCGCGTCATATTGATCTTCACGTTTCGCTGAGTAACGGTGATGGCGGCCCGGTCAGGCAGAATGGTGGTCGAAAACAGACGTGGAAGAAATACCCATTGCGGAATTTTGCGCGGGCCGGCTTCATGCACCTCCGCTTGCATGTTCCCGGCGCTCGGCCGCCTGCTGAAGATGCGTGTCGCCCCCGGATCGAAGGTTTCCTCCTCTACGGCCGCGACGTGGGCCGCCGGCACGAGATCGGCCACTGTTACCGGCCGCACTCCTGTGAAATAGAACCCGCGCAGGAAAGGGCTCGTTCCGAGTTGACTCGGACGGCACAGGTCGAGAAGAAACTGCGCGATTAGTGGCCGGAGCTTTGAGAATTCACGAGCGAATTCGTAGATGTTCGGCAGCTTGGCGGCATCGTGCTCGCGTGCTAAATAGGTCGGCCGGGCGTCGCAGAGCGAATAGTAAAGCGCTTGGAAGGCGTCCGTAATGCGCCGGCTCTGTTGTTCGGCGTATCCGCCACGGCCGGAATCGGGCAGGATCGGAAGGGTCGCGCCGAAGATTTCGGAGGCCTCCGCCTCGCTGAACGTCGCGACATAATCGCGAAAATACGGTATTTGGTCCGCTTTCGTGAAAAGGACGTAGACGGGAAAACTCGAGCCTAGCTGCTGAGAAAGCTCTCCGAGAATTGTCTGAAACTGGCGCGCCTTCGCTGCCATCGCTTCCGCGCCGCCAGACTGAAGGATGGTGCCGCAATCCACCGTAAAGACGACCGCGCGCGTCGCCGGAGACTTGGCCGCCAGCGCCGCGTTGAGCCGAACTGGAAGAAACCGCTGGAACAGCTTGCGCCGAATACCCGGATTAGCAAGAGCTGCCCCAGCCGGATCGATGAAGAGTGTGTGACGCGAGTACCACAGATTCACGCTCCTCGTCGGAACCACGCTAACGTCCTCAAACGCCTTTCCGGCGAGAAGTTCGGGATCG
This sequence comes from uncultured Acidobacteriaceae bacterium, assembly GCA_963787585.1. Taxonomy (GTDB): domain Bacteria; phylum Acidobacteriota; class Terriglobia; order Bryobacterales; family Bryobacteraceae; genus Bog-105. The sequence goes on along the minus strand of CAWBDR010000019.1, from coordinate 420,495 downwards.
AGCCCGCTCTTCGCGATGATGCTCGTCTTGGCGGAACCTGTGTCGCCGACAATAAAGACCGCCGGCAGAGATCCGAGTTGCTTATGGCCCGTTGCAGACTGGATGCGCCGGGCCGCCTCGTTGAAATTGAAATCGATCTCGGCAGCCGTATCCGCCGCGTCCCCCTCCGGGGACCCGCCCTGAGCCTTCGGACGAAAAAGCAGAAAGCCAACGAATCCAGCAATTCCGATGAGCGCGAGGCCTATACGCAAATAAAGCAGGCCAGGCGGTTTCACTCCGATCCATTCACCTAGAAACCAACTGAGAACCAGCCAAACGATAAGGATAAGAAGCGCGAGCCACACCGCGCGAGTGAACTTCATCGATGTTCCCTAGACTCCTGCACCGGTAGCCATAGAGCGGAGGTGATCCACCGATGACTCGAGCGAGATTTTGAACAGCACGAATAGAATCAATGCCACCGCGAAACACGCAATCGCCACCCATCGAAGAATGGGAATCCATTTGTCGCCGGGTGGAATCACTGCTTCGGGCGCAAGCTGCCATGCCGGCGGTGGAGCGGCGCCGCGATTGCGCCGGATCTTTTCTTCAATCTGAGCCAGAATATTGCGGATTTCGCCCGCGCCGCTGAAGCTGTAGCGGCCTCGAAAGCCCAAAAGCAGACACAATTGGTGAAGCTCCAGCAGATCAGCTAATGGTTCTGAATCCTGTCGGCTCAGCAGCCGCTCCACGTTACGGAAGAAGATCTCGCCCGCGACATGTACACCGAACAACTCTTCCTGCAGCGGCTTGCGAGGCCAGTCCGCGAAAACGGGGTTCTGCGAATTGAGGACCGATTCATCCAGAAAGGCGACCACTGCGAACGTGGCCACCCGGACGTCCTCGGAGTTGTATCCGCGTCTAAGCGCATCTTGCTCGGCGCTCTTGAGAGCGTTGCGGATATGGGAGCGAAAGGCCTCCGAATCCGAGACGTTCTGTCGCTTTGCCCTCAATCTCTCAATGACGGTCAACACTTCCTGAAAGATCAACGCGAGATTATCCGCTCGCCGGACCGCCTGTTGTTTAGTGTCGGTGGAAGGAGTTTGCGGTGTAGTGGCCATGAATTTGATCAGGAGTCGAGAAGCACGAGCAATTCCAACTCCGGTTGCGGTATGTCGCCGGGCACATAAATGCCGACACGGCGGGTTTCCTGGAGATGATCCCAGCACGGTCCGGAGCGATTAATCGAGAAGTATTGGTTCGTGATTCGCGGCGCCAGCGATGCCGGAGGACTTGGGAGATGCGTGAGCCGCATCCCGGGCAAAGCGCGCCTCACCAGCTCAGGCACAAACTTTGCGGAACAGATCTTGACGAGAGCCGGGGTGCCCGTAATCAGCTCGGCTTCTCCGATATTCGAAGCGACGGAAAAGAACCAGCGCGCCGTTCCAAACACTCGCTGGTCCCTGATATCGCCTTCCCAGAAATAACGGTCGGTCTGCTCGAGCTTGATCGAAACGCAATTTGTAGGAATAACAAGTTCGAGGTGCTCGCGAATGTGCATGTCGAGAGCTCCGAAACACGGTTCGAGGTCCAGATGGTCGTACACGGGCAGATTAGCGGGTGAGGCATCCAATCCAAATGTACAGAGTGCCCCGCCGAGGCGAAGCATCTCCACGTAAAGCTCCTCCGGGTGCCCTTGCTTTGAAAGATAAAGATGACGGATTGCAGCCAGCCCGCTGTTCACCGCATGAAGAAACCAGAAACTCGCCACCTGATGAGCTGACATGCCGCTCTGCTGCCGGTCCAAACCTTGCGTCGCTCCGGTAAACGCAATGTTCTTTTGCGTGAGAATGTCGATCAGGCGTCGCGTCATACTCATCAGGGTCTCGCTCGCGCTGAAGCGGACCACAGGAGGAACATACTTTTGGTCGAAAATGAATCGCCCAGCTCCGTCGCGAAGAATGCGCGCGAGCGGAAGCCGTTGCCAACCCTCGGCCTTCTCTCCTTCGAACAGGAAACGTATGTTCTTTCTCCCGAATCGGACCGGCTTTTCGTCCCCTCCCGTTATCTCGTCAAAAACGGGGCGCTCCTCGGCCACAAACCGCGTGCCGTTCGTGCCGCTTGCCGGATCGAGTGTGCAATTCCCTCCCAATTGCTTGCGAGAAGGAACAGCCAGATAGGTCAGCAGCGTGTCGGACGTAGGCTGGAAAAACTGTTCAACCGGGCGAGGTTCCGGGAGGGGATCGGAGGAGGGCATGTCGAACGCAAGCCCATCCTCAAACACGCCCCGCGCATGGGAGAGAAGCACAGTCCCATTGCGCAGCGCTTCCCCATTCAGCTCATAGCCAAGCAGGCCGAACGGACTGAATGTCAGGCTTTCGGTGGCGAAGCTGATAGCATCTTCGAAATAGCGGCTCTGGGCCTGAAAGTGGTGGGGGCCCAGGTACATGCCTTCTGCCCACACTATTCTTGATAGGTTTCTCACAAACTGTTGAGGGGTTCCCGACTTCCTATCATAGTGGCAGTTCGGGTACGTCGGTGATAAGAAAAGAGGGAGGCATTTCTGATGGAAACGCTCGGATTTCTCGGAGGGAAGTATCAGGAACCCGAATTGATCGTGCCGGGGCAAGTCCAGACCCTGCGCGCGACCGATAGCGCCACCGGTAAGTTCGTCTTCGCGCACCGCGTTTCGATTACGGAAGAACCGGCCGAGCAGACGGCCTTACAGCGCCTCTTGACGACCGGTTTGGTGCGCTCTCCCGAAGTCAAGAAGCTGGTCCTCGATTTCGGTGAAGAGAAGGGCTTCTGGTATGTCGTTACACAGCCGGAGCCTCAGTGCATTCTGCTTCGGCAGTGGCTGCAGAAGCAACTTGGCGAAACGGATATGCTGCCGAAAAAAGAAGCGAGCAAGCCGGCAACGCAAGAGCAGCCACCACCTGCAATGCCTCTGCAGGTGGAGTCGGTCAAGCCCGAGTCACCGGAACCACCGAAGCCCGAGACTGGACCGAGCGAGTTCACCCGTCTCTTTCAGTCCGCTCCGCCACCTGCTGAGAAACCCGCCGCGCCGCTCACACCCCCCAAACCCGAGCACCGCAGCATTGACGAGCCGCCGGCCGCGAATCCAGTCGAATTAAAGAGCGAGCCAAGTGAGTTCACGCGCCTGTTCCAGTCCTCTGCTTCGCCCGCGTCGCTCTCGCCACAGTCGCCTTCGCCCCTGTCCGCGAAGCCGTCCCAGGCGGAGCCCGGCGAGTTCACTCGTTTCTTCCAAGGCGGCTTGCCGCCGGCCGCAAAGCCAACACGCAAGGAACCGCTCTCCAGCAACGATGGACTGGAGAGGCCGTCACGCGGTGGCTTCGTTCAACGCCCAAACACGCCGGTGCCTCCGCCTTCTCAAAAACCGGCTGAGCCCGGAGAATTCACCCGCCTCTTCTCACGGCCGGCTCCGGAAAGCGCCAAACCCGTCGCACCCTTGCCGGACTTATCGAATCAGTCAGCCGCATCAAGATCCTTCGGAACACCGGATTTTGGCGGCGATCCGCGGCAGGGTTCGGCCGACCCGTTTGCAACCGAGCCGGGTCAATCGACGAGTGAGGGGCCCGGTGAGTACACAAAGATCTTCGGTTCCGGAAGCACCTTGCCGCCGCTCCAGCAAGCAAGCACCACCGCCGAACCGCCTCCGGCGTCGCTGGCCGACGATCGTCTTCGAGGAACGCGCATATTTCCGTCCGCTCCCACGCCACCTGCTCCTCCGCCATCTAAAGCCCCGAGTGAATACACTATGGTTCTGCAGGGAAACCGGCCGCCCGCGGATGCGCAGGCGCCTGTATCAGGCGCGAAACAAGATCAGTCCGGTCCTGCCCAGCCGTTTTTGAATCTCAGCGCGCCCGCGGATGTGGCCGTCAAGGATATGCATCCTCCTGTCCCTCCGCCACCAAAGATACCCCAGGCGCCGGTGGCGGCAAACGCCGCGAAATTGGCGTCGGAGGCAGCGCCTGCCGTCGGCAGTTCAAACAAAAAGTTCATCATTCTCCTCATTGTTCTAGGCGTGCTGGCCGTCGTTCTAATGGTGCTGGTAGCGCTCGTGTTTAAGAAGTAGAACAGCTTACACTGGGTGATGTTGATCTCTAAATCGCTAGTGCTCGGTGTAATGTGTTGCATCGCAGTTTCCGGCCTGCTGGTTGCTCAGGAAACGCCTGCGGCGCCGTCCCATACTAATTTCTCGGGACGCTGGCGAATGGAAAAAGACCAGAGCGATTTCGCCAAGTTCAAAATGCCGGACATCGTGGTGCGTGTTGTGGATCAACACGACTCCACCATGAACATCCACACGGTTCAAACGACCGGTACAAAGACCTCCGTTGCAGACGTGAGTTACTTCACCGATGGATCCATAACCAAGAACGTTATCAACGGTCGCGATGCCGAGAGCAAAACGTTTTGGGATGGTCCTACGCTGGTTGTTCGAACGAGTATGAAGGATTCCAAAGGCGAGGACGAGCTGATTCTTGATCGTTGGGATCTCTCTGCCGACGGAAACACACTCATCACAACAAGCCACATCGAGACGCCACGCGGCCAAGTGTATATGAAGATGGTTTGCCTACGGGAGAAACCCGGCAGTTAGGCGCGGAGTTAGCGGCGGGCTCGCCTGAAGTCTTTGATCGCCCATTCCGCCGCCGAGTATCCGCACATGCCGTGTACCGCGCCACCGGGCGGAGTACAGGACGAGCACAAGTAAACTCCCCTGAGCGGCGTACCGTATCGCCGCCAGGTTGGTCTGAGCGCGAACTGCCTCAGATCCATCTTGCCGCCGTTTATGTCGCCGCCCACCAGGTTCGTGTTCCAGGCCTGCATCTGCTCCGGGTTATGGACCGCCCTCGCCAGCACACATTCGCGGAACCCGGGCGCGAAACGCTCGATTTGCGACTCGATCTGTTCTAATGCCGAACCGCCCCAGCCATTTGGTACGTGGCAATAGGCCCAGGCTGTATGTCGCCCGAATGGTGCGCGGGTCGGATCGAAGAGGCTCGGCTGAGCCATAAGGACAAACGGGCGCTCAGGACTCTGGCCTTGATTGGCCGCTCGCTCCGATGCAGCTATTTCTTCGAGCGATCCACCGAGATGTACGGTGATCGCGCGAGCGCAGTCTTTGGCCCGCCATGGGATCGGTTCGCGTAAAGCCCAATCGACCTTAAACACGCCCGGACCGTATCGGTATCGCTCGAGCAGTTGCCGGAAAGGCCGGCGAAGCTGCTCTTTCGCGAGTGCCAGAAACCGCCGCGGAGTCAGGTCGCATAAAACCAGATCAAAGCCTTCAACTTCGCGCAGGCTGTTCACCGGGCAGTTCGTGACGACGCGCCCGCCGAGTTCTTTGAGCAGATTGATGAGTGCAGAGGGAATGCTTTGTGCGCCACCCCGTGGCACAGGCCACCCGACCGCGTGTCCTGCCGCTCCAAGCACCATGCCAAAAGAAGCACTGATCGGCGCCTCGAGCTCGAGTGACGAGTGCGCGCAAATGCCCGCGAACAATGCGGCCGCGCGAGACTCGCGAAATAGTGCCTTCGCCAGCACCGTGCATGGCAGCAACGCCCGCATTCCAAACTGCGCGAGCAAAAAAGGGTGTTTCGGGAACCGGAAACGCACCGGCAAGATTTCCTCGGCAAGCTCCCACCAATTCTTCGCGAGCGGCTCGAACAGTGTGCGATAGGCTGCGTCATCCCGGCCAAATTGCGAGGCGGTCTGGCGGACATCGCGTTCGAGAATTACCGCGGAGCCGTCATCCAGCGGATGAGCCAATTCCGCGGGTGAATGCACCCATTCGAGGCCGTGCTGTTCGAGTGCGAGTTTCGAAAAAAACGGCGATCCTATCCCGAGTGGATGCACCGCCGAGCCGAGATCGTGAACGAACCCCGGGAGCGTTAACTCTCCGGACCGTGCCGCTCCGCCGGGTTGTGCCGCCGCCTCTCGAACCTCAACTTCGAACCCAGCCTGCGCGGCGCGGATGGCCGCCGATAAGCCATTCGGCCCGCTTCCGATGACAACGGCTGCCGGCTTGCCCACCTGTTTGAATTATGAATCGTGACGCGATCAAGTCTGATGGAAACTGAGTCCACTCAGAATTGCTTTCATGGCGTGACGGAGAATTTGCTCTTGCCCTATCAAGGCGGTTGCGGTGAAGACGCCAACCACGCCGTTATGCAGCGCGTAGAGCTGGTTTTGAATGAGCCGTCCCTTCTCCTGGACTGGAGCCATCATGCTCAACGCCAAGGCTTCGCTCGCCCCGTTCACCTTGGCTGCCACCGGTCCTTTGAATTCCGCTCCGGAAATATGTTTGCGCCCGAGTTGGATTTGAAGATCGACGTACTGGCTCAGCGTGTGATTCTTCGGCAGAAGCTCTTCCACGGCGGACATATTTGCTCGGAACGGCTGCTCTTCGGAGTGGCGGAACCCGACGCCTTCGGCCAAACTCCAGCCCTCCGGAATCTTCGCAAATCCCCAACCACCGATCCGAACCTGGGCCGGGAAAGGACTCTCGGGAGGGCCGACGACTGAAAAGATCGTCTGACCCGCTCGGATCTTATCGCCGGTCTTCAGAGGGCCGGACTCGATCCTCTCGTCGTTTACGGTGGTGCCGTTACTTTTGCTGAGATTGGAAAGGTAAAGCGAGCCATTTTTCAGGCTGACAACGAAATGAAGACCCGACATGCAATCGTCTTCGGCGACCAGCACCATCGCGCGATTCGTGCGGCCGACGGTAACAGCCTTTCCGATTGGCACTTCCAGCCTGCGGCCTTTGGCCGGCCCATCAATCGCTTCGAGGTGTGGAGGCATGAGACTGGATGATCCTAACCGTTCATTCCTGAACTCATCGAGGCGAAGCCGGCGCCGCCGCCAACCATGCCGACAAGAACCGTGAAACATCCCATGACGATCGTGTCCGGCGGGCCAACGCACACCAGCGTGTCAGTGACCCGTGCTTGTGGAAGTCCACCGACCAAAACCGTAAACGAACCGAGCACGATGGGACCGCCCACGTGGGGTATTATCCCCGTCACCATCGGACACGTGTGTATGTCGGTAATGCGAGCCGCCGGGAGTCCGCCGATTAAGACTGTGGGACAGCCAGGGGCGGTAATGACGCCCCCATGCGCGGTCAGATCGGTTAGTCGAGCGGCCGGCATCCCCATATTCAGTTCTCCTTGAGCCGGCTGCTCCGTGCCGGCACGAAGGCCTGATTATAATGCAAGCGCGAGGAGATTCTTTGCATGACGAGCACCAAACCCATTCCTGAAGGATTTCACACCGTTACTCCGTATCTGTTAGTGCCAGATATCCCAGCAATTATCGATTTCCTCAAGAAAGTATTCAATGCGAAAGAAACCTACAGGTCCACGACGCCGGACGGACTTGTCAATCACGCTTCGGTGCGAATTGGCAACTCCATGGTGATGATCGGAGCCGCGCGAGGCAAATGGCAGCCTGAAACCGTGACCCTTTACGTCTATTTGGAAGACATGGATAGCGTATACCTGCGAGCTGTGGATGGGGGAGCCGAATCTCTTCAGGAGCCGAAAACGCAGATTTATGGTGATCGAACCGCCGCCCTGAAAGACCCGGCAGGTAACAAATGGTACATCGCTGCGCACGTGGAGGACGTCCGTCCCGATGAACTGCAGCGCCGCATGGTGGCCGCTCAGAAACAGCACGCTTAAGTCACACTTCGAGACCGACCACTCGCATCAATTCCAGACCATTGCTGTGCGTAACCACGCCGGGCCGCAGCTTGTAATCGAAGTGAATCTCGCCCCCCGAGATCTCGTCTTCAAAATGAATATTGACGACGCCCGATCCCGTGCTGTCCCCGATCCCGGTAAGCGCAAGGTCGTGAGTTGTGATCATACCGATTGCCCCCGAGCGCAGCAGCGCGTGAACGATTCCAGCGGCTCCGATCGCGCGATCGTGCGAGTTGGTCCCGCTCAGGAGCTCATCGAAGAGAAATAGGACGGGTGGGCCCCTCCGGGCCATTTGTACGATCTCGCGAATCCGGGTGATCTCTGCAAAAAACCGCGACCGATTATCCTGCAGCGAGTCCACGATGCGGATAGAAGCGCCGACCTGCACGCGCGTGAGGCGCAGATGACGAGCGCAAACCGGTGCTCCCGCCAAAGCCAGAACGCTGTTCAACCCGACCGCACGAAGAAGTGTGCTTTTGCCGGACATGTTAGATCCGCTCACCACAAGCAACTGTGTCCCATTCCCAAGCGCGACATCGTTAGAAATACATCGCAAATCCGGGATCAGCGGATGGCCCAAACCGGCGGACTCGAAGTGCGGTGCCACGGCTTCGATGAGGTCGGGGAACGACCACTTCTGGCGCTCGAAGGCTAACGCCGCAAAAGAGGAGAGCGCCTCGAACTCACCGATCGCCCAAACCCAGCGGCCTATGTGCACGCCCGAACGGTGCCGCCACGCTTCAATGCCCATGGCGGCCTGTTCCTGCCAAAGCAGGAATGGTCGAGCGAGGCGCAGGAATACATGCTCGCTGGAGTTGAGGAGATCAATCCAGCGCCTGAGCTTGATGATTCGCCTCGAGGCGGGTAAGCCAGCGGAGTCCAATTCGGATCGAAGCTCACGCAATAGGGAGGATTCGAAACGTTCGCTCTCCAGCCGTTCCGTAATGAGTGCCAGAAGCGAGAGATCCGGCCCGGAGAAGTCGACGCCGGTAGCGATCTCCGATATGCGCCTACGCACGCATATGCGAAACAAAACACCACACAGAAACACGGACGCAAAGACCCAGATCGGCAGCGCCTGAGCGAAGAAAGCGATGAGACTTGCGAGTCCGATGAGAGACAGCGCCAGCGCAAACGGCCTGAGAAAGGGCGAAAATTCGGCGGCCGGAGCCGAACCCCACGCCGACAGCCGGTCCGCGCGTACGCCGGATCTGACATTTTCGCCGAGCAGCGCGAGATCTTCCCGGAGATCGATACGCGGAGAAAGTTCGCGCACCGCGTCCTGCCTCTGGCGGGCACCCTCGATTGGCGCGGGAACGAGCAGCCAGGAAGCGAGCGTCTTGTCGCCTGCAGCGGTCCGGGTGGTCGAGATAAATTCGAATAGCCCGCCTTTACCAAAGATGTCGAGGTCGTCCGCATAGATGTGAGCGTCCGGGCGAAAGCTTTCGCCGGTGTTCCCTTTGCCTGCCCATTCGCCTTTGAATCGTGCGAGCGCGAACTCGTAGTATTGAGTTCCTCGTTCGGCGAGAGTGCGGGCGCGCAGCACCTGCGAATGCTGGACAATGAGCGCGACAAAGATACCCAGCGGCGCAAGCAGCCACCACAGGCTGATGAAACCGCGACCAATCGCAAGAAAGGCCACCACGGCGGCGGCGATCCCAGTGATTAATCGCCAATTACCGAGTCGAATAAACTGACGTTGAAAAACTCCGCGCCGGCTGCGCCAGCGATCGAGTCGCGACTGATACTCCTCCTGCGGATCCACCTTCTTCACCATAGAACGCCCGCGGTCGACAGGAACAGAACCGGAGAGGGGAGGGCGGACTTCAGTCCGCGCGGGTTCAGCCCCGCAAGCGGAACCGCGCACGGTAGTAAGCGGATCCCGAGCCCCGTCGCGATTGCCCTCACCCACTAAAATTTGAATAGCGATGAAACGTTCGGGAACGGCCGATCTACCGCTCCATGGAGGTCGCGTACCCGTCTGGTTGGCCGAACGTATGCAGCGCCTTGGAACCGCGATTGCCGAGAGCGTCGTGTATCACTACGGCGCTGCGGAGTTTCTGGCGCGCTTGAGCGACCCGTTCTGGTTCCAGGCGCTCGGCAGTGTCATGGGGATGGATTGGCATTCGTCAGGAATCACAACATCCGTAATGGGCGCCTTGAAGCGCGGCTTGAATCCCCGCGCAAAAGAGCTCGGTATCTACGTTTGCGGCGGCGGTGGTAACCAATCGCGCAAGACACCCACGGAACTGCTGGCCCTCGCGGAGTCGCAAGGATTACCGGGCGATGCACTGGTTCGGGCAAGCCGCCTCACTGCTAAGGTCGACAACAACGCCATCGGCGACGGATTTCAGATTTACCTGCATACGTTCGTGGTTACGGAAGCCGGCCACTGGGCGGTGGTTCAGCAGGGTTTGAGTGATGCCAAGGGCCTTGCCCGTCGCTATCACTGGCATTCTGCGGCCCTTCGCGACTTCACCTGCGAGCCCCACACCGGCATTGCCGGAGAATACGAAGGCACGATTCTCAATCTGGTGGACCGGAGAGCCAAGCCGGCGCAAGCTGCTCTGCTGTCCATCGCATCGCAGAACCCCGACACAACGCTGGCAGAAGTAAGAAGGCTCGTCATGCCGCGGCATCACGACGTGCGCGCGTCCGACGTAGACGTGAAGCGGCTTGGCTCGGTGCTCGCGACGAGCTATGATCGCCAGCTTCGCGAGTTCGCCTCTCTGCTGTTGACCGAGAATCTCGGTCCGCGCACGTTACAAACTCTGGCGCTCGTGGCTGAGGTTGTGCATGGCACCCCCAGCCGCTTTTCCGATCCGGCGCGTTTTTCCTTCGCGCTCGGCGGTAAAGACCGGCACCCGTTTCCCGTTCCGCTCAAGACCTATGACGAATCGCTTGCCGTTTTGCGCCGTGCGCTCGACGCCGCCAAGCTTGGCCGAACGGACAAGATGGAGGGATTGAAGCGCCTCGATTCGCTCGTGCGAAAGGTCGAAGATCAGCACCAGCCGGAAGCAAACTTCGACCGCGTCATCGAGCATGAGTTCGCCATTTCGCCGTCGCTCGACGGCCGCTCCGTGTTGGATGACAAAAGACCTCGCCCCGCAACCAGGAACTCACAATTGCGTCTATTCCCGGATTGAGCTTTGAGCGCCTGATCGTTACCGCCGCTCAGAGTTTTCACTTCTCTGCATCGTTCGGCCGGTGTGTTGTCGCGTCCTCGCGTTTCAAACTGTCCCGGCCCGAAGCTGTGGCTGCTTTGGCGAGCCGGCAATCTGTCTCATGCGTAGCAAGTTCTTCCTCTGCGTTGAAGTAGCGCCCGCATGCACTGCATCGAAACTGGTTTGTCCCTGGGCCTGCTTCACGGCTGCTGATTGGATGATCCGGATCGTCTCCGAAAGCGCCATCCACCGGGTTGGCTCCCGGGCTCACTCCAAACTCTGGCCGCGAGGCAGCGAGCTTCTCAGCGGAAGAGTGCTTTCCTGTCTTGTTCGATGTCTGCAGTCCTTCGATGTCCGTGTTGGCGCCTCGCACCTGTTCATCGCCGGCATATCGGTGCTTCTCACGGGCGGTCTCGTCGGAATCCGGAAGGTTAGTCTTTGGAAGATGCGGTTTATTCGTTTTCATTACGACATCTGGGAGACTATTCCAGCGAAAACGGCGTTACGGCTGCTCGGGTATACCTGCTGTTATTACTGGATCTCGAATGGCAACTGCTGAGGCCCCAAATCGAGCCATCATCGGCTTTCATCAGGACGATGCCGGGCACTGGGTTGCCGATCTTGAATGTGGCCACACGCAACACGTGCGGCATGACCCTCCCTGGCAGAATCGCCCCTGGGTCATAACGTCCGAAGGCCGCGCCGCGTTCGTCAGCAAGACCCTCAAATGCGTGAAATGTGGGGAAGCGCAAAGGGCACGGATGCCCGTTGCCGAACAGGAGTAGGAACTCGCAAGACCTTTGGGGGCGCGCTCAGGCCCGTGCCCGTCTTGCGTTTTTTTCAGAGCCCGAATCATCCCTCGGGAACGCCGGCATTACGGAAGACCCGAAGTGAGGCTTCAAGCCCCATCCGCGCCGCTTCCTCCGGCGGAACCTCCTTCAAACGGCCGAACACCTCGACGCTGAGCCCATCGGTGTATCCGATCGTTTGGAGCGCCTTCAGAAACCCAGTCAAATTGATAACGCCCTCACCAGGCAGCAACCGGTGGTCATCGCGAATCTGGTCGGGCGGAAGATCTGGAGCATCGTTGAAATGCACATGGACGATGCAGTCACGTCCCGCATTGATTATGTCGTGCGTGGTTGCACCCGCCAGGTGCCAGTGCCATGAGTCCAGCAAGAGACCGACATTCGGTCCGCACTCTTTGGCAAACTCGAGCATCTCCGGCATCTTCCAGATAAACTCGTGCGGAAATTGTCTCCGCAAGTGCAGCGGGCCCAGAAACTCCAGGCCCAAACGAACGTTCGATTTCGCCAGAATGCGAGCACTCTCGCTAAACCTCTGCTTATAGATCGCGCGCAGCTCCACTTTCGGCGTCATGCTGGAGGGCATGATCCAGGTGATCATTCGTGGGCAGTGAATTGCCGCCGCAAGCTCTGCCGCTTTAGAAAGCTTCGCCAGCGAATCGTGAAAAGTGCTGTCGCCTTTGCGGAACTCAACGGGAAAATCGAGGACAGCGGGTTTTATGCCGAGTTGCTCGAGCAAATCGTTGGTTGCGGGCGCGCCCGCTTGCATGGCAGAATCCAGCATGACATCGGTTCCCGGATAGCCAACCTTTGCGGCTAGCTTTGCAAATTCAGGCCAATGCACGCGCCCTGAAAGCAGAACGCTGTTCAGTGCCAGAAACATGCGGTCTTCGGCCGCTCGAGAAGGGAAGGGAAGTGAGGCCGCGCTAAAGAGAAATCCGCAAACTTTCCTTCTGGTCAGTTGGTGGGATGCCACGCACCTGATCATATAGAACTCATCGCCGATTCCTGGCGTCGGCTCCAACTGTGTGTGAATCCCGTATATGCGTGTATGGTACAATCATAAGGTGCCGAACAAAACGATATACGTGAAAGATTCCGATCTCCCGCTCTTTGAGCAGGCTCACGAACTACTAGGTGAGAGTGTTTCGTCAATGTTCGCAGAGTTCCTGAAGGAGAGGGTAGGAAAGCTGACACCCGAACAAAGAATGGCTGAATTGCTGAACCAGATCTCGCGGAAGCGCGCTGCTCTCAAGAGCGAACACGGTTTGCCCTTATTTATAGATGGTGTGTATGCGCAAGCCGAAACGTATGCGAAAAAGGCTCTCAAGAGTTTGCGCGCGAACGAAATTCACAGAGCCAAGGCCCTCTATTACGGCGCGAACATATATCATGCGTGGGCAGAGCGTGATGCAAAGGATGTGAGGGAGCTCGTAGCAAAAATCACGGAGATGCTCGGCGGGTAGCTGATCGATTCGGCTACGCCGCGCAGACCTGTTCGAGCTTCATCTGGATAGTAGCTTCCCGGCCGTTCGCGGCCCCGGTCAAGTGGAGTCCGTCCTCGCCTTTCTGTTTCTCCGGTGTTTCCGGCTCCGTTGCCCTTTGGAAGCACGCAGTGAATTGGAACGTACTTCCTGCTCCGAGCTGGCTGCTCACCTCGATCGTGCCACCCATCATTTCGACGATTCTTCGAGTCAGAGCGAGACCGAGTCCCACCTTCCTCGCCCCTGCTGCGCTCTGAGAACTGAACGGTTCGAAGATCTGCTTCTGCCTTTCGGGCGGAATCCCGATACCCGTATCGGTAACGGATACGCGCACGAGTACGCCCGCGGCCGACTCCGATTCCAGCGCCGCGGTGATGATCGCTCCGCCTGAAGTCGTGTACTGGACGGCATTTTCCACAAGATTAAGTACCACTTGGCACAACCGGGTAGGATCGCCTCGCAACGTGAGTGGAATTTTATTGTCGATCTTGCTCCGGATCGTCAGGTTCTTTGCCGTGGCGTCGGGTTGCACAATCTGGATGGCTGATTGGATCGCGTCGGTGAGCCCGAAGTTCACGTCCTCCAGTTGTAAACTGCCGGCCTCTATTCTGGAGAATTCGAAAATGTGATTCACAATCTGCATCAGCCATTTCGCGGACGTGCGCGCAGTGTTTAAATGCTCCTCCAGCTCGGGCTTCCATTGCTTTTTGAGACTTAGCTCCGTAAACCCGGCAATGGCGTTCATCGGCGTGCGGACCTCACGACTGATGCTGGCGAGGAACTCGGCCTTGACTTGATTCGCAGCCTCGGCATTTTGCCTCCGGGCATTCTCCTCCGCGACTTGCGCCCGCATGGCCCCTGTTTCCCTTTCCACGCGCGCACGGATCATCAGAATCAAGATCAAAGTAACGATCGCAACGGCGCTCCCTAATACGACAAGAACGTGGCTGCCGAACCAGTAGGCCGCAGACTCCAACATTCCGGCTGCCGGGAATTGCTCGAAGCACTGTAGAAAGCGATCTGAGGTATGGAAATGGTTGGATACCCCTTGACTGCTGGCGATATTTAGGAGGACGTTCAACATTTCCGTCTGCGCGTGCTTCAGGTACCTGTAGAGAGCACCGGAGCCGTGCAGCGCCTCTGAGTCCTAGCGCTGATGTCACGCACAGTACCCGCTACCAACCTTATCGACTAATGCGTCCTTTTCAATAGCCTCGTTAAAAAGGGGATTAGGGCTTCAATAATCCAGCCACTCGAGCCTGCCATCCTGCTCATCTGTTAACAGCCACTCGACCAAACGATCATCGAGGTCTTCAGGAAATCCGGCCTGGAGTAGGTGGGTCGCAGATGTGACTATTTCTAGTTTTCGTGTGGTCGCCGGCTGCCGGCCGCCCCCGCCTTGGAAAACCAAATACCAAGACAGACGATCCCGTTCCGGCCGCAGGTCTGAAACCTCGGCCAGTTCACACCTCCACTTTGTCCCGCGGGCTGCGAACTCTTTACCCGAAAGAGGAAAAGCCGACCGCAAATCGTATTCGGACACCGACTTACTAGACAGCCCTGTTCGCGGAACGTTACATAAGGCTCAGTAACAGATCGCAATGCCTGAACATCCCATAGCCGAGGGAAGCCGTTGACAGCAGCCGCGCGTGCGACCATAACGCAGAAAGTTGAGAGCTGTTCGCTTTGGCCGGAACGCTTTGGCCACGAGCAATGGGCGATTTACCGCGGTGTCATAGCGGAAGTGTCCCGGCTTGGTATTCCGTTCGCCGTCGGAGGAGGGCTGGCCGCGATGACCTATGCCGGCCTCTGGCGGAATACCAAAGATATGGATTTTTATGTTCGGCCGCGTGATCGTGAACGCATGATGCAGTTGCTTCTGGACGCGGATCTTCGAGATTACTATGAGAAGCTCGCCTATGACCGCAATTGGATTTTCCGAACTTACAAGGCAGACACCATAGTCGATCTGATGTGGGGAATGGCAAACCAAAGAGCATGGGTCGATGACGGTTGGCTGCAAGGACCCATCGCCGAAGCCGATGGATTGGAGTTCCGGCTGCTTCCTCCTGAGGAGGCCCTCTGGAGCAAGCTGTACGTAATGCAGCGCGATCGATGTGACTGGCCGGACAGCTTCAACGTGTTGCGCGGAATTGGTCCGCAGCTCGATTGGAAACATCTGATCCGGAGGACCGAAAAGGATGCGCGCCTCTTGGCAGGCCTTCTGTGCGTGTATGCCTGGCTTTGTCCCGAGGGAGCGCGCGAGTTGCCTGAATGGATATGGAGCGAATTCGGTATTGGCAAGCCCGAAGAGCCGTGCGACGAGCAGGTAAGCCAGGGACGCGCTCGCCTGCTCGATTCACGTCCGTGGTTTCAAAAAACTGGTGATGGTGTCGAACCCTTGTGAAACGCTGAGAGGCATTGAAATGCTGGTCGGAACAATGAACCATCCAGAGCGCGATGTGGTCGACGAGATTCACTGGATGGCGGATCTCGGGATGGATTTCATCGACCTCACGTTAGAGCCGCCCGGTGCGCCATCGTGGAATCTGGACGTACCCGCGATCCGTAAAGCTCTCGCTCAAACGGGCATGAAAGTGGTAGGCCACACCGCCTGGTATTTGCCCATGGCGAGTGCCATTCCGGAAATCCAGCGCGGAGCCATCGCCGAATTGAAGCGCTGCCTCGACCGGTTCGGCGAGATTGGTGTGAAATGGATGAACGTCCACCCCGACCGGCACACCCCGTGGCACGCTCGCCAGTTCTATATTGAGCGCAATTTGGAGACTCTTCAGGAAGTCCAGCAGCATGCTAACGGGTGCGGAATAGGTTTGATGGTCGAGAATCTGCCCGGTGACTACAACTCTGCCCGGCAACTCGGGGATCTCCTGGATCGCATGCCGGCTCTGGGATTGCATCTCGACATTGGTCACGCCAACTTGCAGGTGCCACGCAATACCACCAACGAGATTCTGGCCGCTTATGGCGATCGTCTGCGGCATGTGCACCTGCACGACAACAAAGGTGGGCATGCGGACCTGCATCTGCCGCTCGGAACCGGGACTGTCAACTTAGAAGAGAGCCTCGAAGCCGTCCAGAACTGCGGATATGACGGCACCATTACCCTCGAGGTTTTTACGCCTGACCGCCACTATCTCGCCTACAGCCGCGACGTGCTGAAAAGGATATGGGATCTAGGTCACAAACGCCGTGCTGCTCCTGCCGATTCTCTGGCTCGAGCTTGAGGGTCGTGTTGCTGGAAACTTTCTGCAGTGCGAAATATCTCACTTACTGGTGAGGTGATCAAGTCGATTTTGCGCGGTCTAGAAGGGCACATCGCGCTCTTTAGGAACCGGAATGAAGCCGGTAAGAAGCTGGGACTGGAACTTGTGCCCGTCCTTCATGGCACTCAGGCGCTAGTTCTTGCTTTGCCGCGAGGCGGAGTTCCGGTTGCCTTCGAAGTAGCTCGCGCCCTGCATTTGGAACTCGACGTATTTCCGGTTCGCAAGCTGGGCATGCCGGGCGATGAAGAGTTGGCTATTGGTGCGTTGGCCGGCGGAAACATCCGCGTGCTCAACCAGGATTTGATGGCCTATCTTCATGTTTCCGAAGATCTCGTAGACCAGATTACTGCCCGGGAGCAGGAGGAATTGCGTCGCCAGGAATCGCTGTACCGGGCGGATCGGCCCGCCATCGAAGTCCGTGAGTGTACGGTTGTTCTGATTGATGATGGGCTTGCCACCGGAGCCACCATGCTTGCGGGCGCAAGGGCCCTGAAGGCCAAGGGGGCCGCTCGCATCATTGTGGCCGTTCCGGTCGCGGCGCGCCAGACCTGTGACCAGCTCCGGAAGGAAGGATACGAGGTGGTCTGTGTGGCGACGCCCTACCCGTTTGAAGCCGTTGGCATCTGGTACGACGATTTCTCGCAAGTTACTGACGATCAGGTTCGCAAGTACCTTGAAGAGGCATCTCAGGAGTCTGTAGCTCATCAGGCTCGCTGAACCACGCGTGCGAACCAGAGCTGCTTGGTGCGAACCCAAATGCCCTGAGGATGCATCTAAACCAGGGAGCCAGCGCTATGAACCGACACGCTCAACTGTTAAATGCCCGATACGAGGCTATGATGTTTGCCAAGTCTGCCGAGGAGGCCCGGGTCGCAGCGCGGCAGTTGGTCCAAGCCGTTCTGGGCGATGAAGCGTTGCGTCGGCCTCTGCAAGAGGCCCTCCGTGAAACCTGCCGCCGGATCCGGCCTTCCGATGACCCTCGCGAGCAGGCGCGTTTCGAAAGTGAGTTCATTGAGCTTGCTCTCTGGCCGAAACCGGCGCACAGAGTTGCGGCCTGAACCTCAGGGAGGTTCTTAGTGTCCGGCGCTGCAACGGATTTCCTGCGAGGATGCTTAACGGACGCAATTGAGGCGGAGGACGTTTTTGAGAGCCGTCTGCGTGAGTTTGCCAATCAAGGCGACGATCCGGATGTGCAGTCCGCATTCCTCTTTCATGCCGACGTGCTGCACCAACGGCGCGCCGGGCTCGCTGCGCGACTCGAAGAATTGGGTGGCGCGCACTCTGGCCAAAGAAGTCCTCTCTCTCAGCTAATTGAAGTAGCATCTCCGAACAGTGAGTTTGCCCGCGTGCAGGAGGAGCAGACGCTGCATAACCTGATCTCTGCGTTTGGAATTGCGAGCAGCGAATGCGCTCTCTATGAAGTCCTCTCAGCCGTTGCTCGCGCCGCTGGCGATTCCGTCACCGAGTCGCTCGCCCGCAGGGCCTTGACTGAGCAGCACGAAACAGCCAAACGCGTGTTCTCTTTTCTCCCTTCACGATCGAAAATCGCCTTCAACATGCTTACGCCCAACGAACTGGATCCCGCAGTCGAGACTAAAGCGTTCCAGAATCGGGTAGTATAGCTTCAGCCTCATGGCTAGCAAGCGGCTTAAGAAGTTCAACAAGAACAAACAAGTGAAATTGATCGCTCGGAAGCGCCTTGGGAGCCCTGCTCCGTCACGGCCCCTGAATGAACGCGCCATCCGTGCCCGGCCTAAACACAAAAAAGGCTGGTCCGAAGAGGAGAGCTGAAGCTTCTCACGTGGCTTTTCACGACCGATACCCCAAAAGCGTCCGCATCGTCGAAGTGGGCCCGAGGGATGGGCTTCAGAATGTGGAGGCCGTCGTATCCGTTGAAACCAGGGTTGCCCTGATCGATAAGCTCAGCGCCGCAGGACTGCGCGCGATTGAGGCCGGAAGCTTCGTCTCGGCAAAGTGGGTGCCCCAGATGAGCGATACGGCCGAAGTTCTGGCCAGAATCCAACGAAAGCCGGACGTGAGCTATCCGGTTCTGGTCCCTAATCTCAAGGGCTTGCAAAGTGCTATGCAAGCGGGCGTGCAAGAGATTGCCGTCTTTACCGCCGCATCCGAGACCTTCTCTCAAAAGAACATCAACTGTTCCATCGCTGATAGCCTGAATCGCTTGAGCGCTGTCGCCGAGCACGCGCTGGCCCGAGGCTTACAAGTTCGCGGCTATGTCTCCTGCGCACTGGGTTGCCCCTACGAAGGAGATATTCTTCCCTCTGCAGTCGCTCGCGTTGCCCGCGAACTTCATTCCATGGGCTGTTTCGAGATTTCTCTCGGAGACACCATCGGGACCGGTACTCCTTTCCGGGCGCAAGAAATGTTGAGAGCGGTCGCGGATTCTGTTCCCATCGAAAACCTGGCCGTGCACTTCCATGACACCTACGGGCAGGCGCTTGCGAACATATTGGCTTGTCTTCAGCTTGGGGTCGCTGTGATCGATAGTTCCGTTTCGGGGATGGGTGGTTGCCCCTACGCGCCGGGTGCGGCAGGTAATGTCGCAACCGAGGATGTCGTTTATATGTTGAACGGCATGCGTATCGAGACCGACGTTGATCTCCGGAAACTCGCCGTTGCCGGGCGCTTCATCTCACAGCAGCTCGGGCGAACATCGGCCTCAAAAGCCGCGCTTGCTCTCCATGCCCGCTGTGATCGATCAGGCGCTACCCAGACCGTTACTCACGGTCGAACTTCGCCCGATACTGAAGCAAAAGGTTGACCCCCCGGCGAGGACTGATCGAAGCTGAAATCATGTGCAGAAGCATCAAGCGATTGAACAACCTAGGCCAACTGGCCACTCCAGACGAAATGAGCGCTGCCGCTTTGCAGTTCGTGCGGAAGATCAGCGGATACCACAAACCCTCGCGAGCGAATCAGGAAGCGTTCGAGCGGGCGGTTCTGGAGATTTCCGATTCAAGCCAGCGCCTGCTGGATTCGATCAGGCGCTCTAGTTCCAGTCCGCGAGAGACTGGGGAGCGCACCGTCGGGACGGAAGGCACGCCTATACGCACGCTAGCTGGGTAGCCCATCCTTTCAGGCTTCCCTCCTATTGATTCGGCTTCGGGGCGGGATCGTGCGTATCTGCATACTCGATCTTGCTATCGATCGACGTATGTTTGAAATTCGTGCTCTCCATCGAAACGGTGATGATCCGATTGATAAAAAACACGGCATGCAAGCGGAACTCCGTGCCGAAGCTTACCGGGAACCAGACGCCGGGCTCGACGCGCTTGTATTGAGTTGTAAATCCGAGGCCTGGTACGTCAGTTCCCAGCATTGTCCTTACGAACAATGGGAGCCTGCGGGAGAGGCGTGTATAAACCGATACCGGTTGTAAATCTTCCTCGTCGATGAGAGCTTCTCCCGCCCATGTGTAATCATTCTTGTCCGCCGGGCCGAATGCAATGCGGTAGGCAGGGCGTCCCGAAACCACCGTCTTTCCCTCCAACGTGAACTTGAGATCTTTCTGTTCATCAGTGGTCAGCGGGAAGAGGTCTTTCGCAATCCCGTCTTTGGAATCGTCATTGACCAGATCCTCACGGAAACTCTTCGCCAGCGAGCCATCCAAACCGCCGCTGTCGGGAGCGGGGTCGCCGGTGAAATCGACGTAATGACCTTTCTTCCAGTAGCGGCCTTTCAGTGATTCGGGTTTCTTCGTATTTCCTTTAGCCGCGGGCAGAACTAAGAGATCGGCCTTCTCCTCGCGTGCTAGCTTTCCGTTCGTGCGGCGTATGTCCACGCGAATGTGCTGCTCATAGACGTACTGGTTGCGCTCGGCCTGTTCACGATCCTGATTCGCGGCGACACGCTGCATGATCTCCTTCGCCGAGAGTTCACCCGGTGGAGCCGCCGTCTGAGGCACCCCAAGCCAAGCGGCGAATACAATGAGCACGAACGTATTCAAGACTGGATGCCTCTCCGCTAAGTAATTACGGATCACCGGCGCGGTTCGATTCAGAAATTGCACGATTAACCCGGAGGCGGTCCTCCCTTCCAACAGCCGCCAGGGCCATACCCCATACTGATCTTTGGACGGGCCGCTTCCGAGCCGATAAGACTACTGGGGAGTGTTTTCGGGAGCTGCTTTGGGTCGAGCCTGGATTTTATGAATCGCTACATAGTCACCGGCGGAGCCGGTTTTATCGGGTCCGCTCTAGTTCGGGCACTGCTGGCGCAAGGGCATCGCGTGGATGTCATTGACGATCTGTCTACCGGCACGCTGGACAATCTGGAAGAGATAGCCGACCAGATTACTGTCCACGAGTACGATATTCGCGATCACAAGCGGATCGCCCCGGTCATTGCCGGGGCATACCGCGTCTTTCATCTGGCCGCACTGCCCTCCGTACCTAAATCCATCCTTGATCCAGTTGCGAGCCATGAGAGCAACATCGACGGTACATTCAACGTCCTCCGCGCTTCCGCGGAAGGGAAAGTGGGACGCCTCATCTATGCCGCCTCCTCATCGGCATATGGCGATACCGAGGTGCTGCCCAAGGTTGAGACGATGGCACCCCGGCCTAAATCGCCATACGCAGTACAAAAGCTTGCCGGCGAATACTACGCCGCCGTCTTCGCTGAATGTCTCGGGCTCGAAACCGTTTCTCTACGCTTCTTCAATGTGTTCGGGCCGCGGCAGGATCCCACCAGCGTCTATTCGGGCGTCCTTTCCGTTTTTCTGACATGCTTAATCGAGCGCCGCAGCCCAACAATCTACGGCGACGGAAATCAATCCCGCGATTTCACTTATGTTGAGGACGTCATAGGTCTGCTAATGAAAGCGGCTGACGCGCCTGCGCACGTTTCGGGCAAGGTGTTCAATGCCGGAAACGGAAATCGGTATACCCTGAATGAAACCTGGGAGCTCCTCCAGAAGATCGAAGGCGTTCAGCTTCCTGCCAACTATGGACCGCCCCGTCCCGGCGACGTCCGGGATTCGCAGGCCGATACCACCGCCGCCGTACGGGAGCTCGGGCACGAGCCTCGGTTTACTTTTGAACAGGGCCTCCGGTTAACGCTCGATTGGTATCGCGCCGATTTGGCCCGCAAGCACGACGCTAGCCTTCGCTCGGGCGCTACACTGGTCTCGTAATCCGCGCCGTGGCGGCCCCGCCAATCGGAAATGAAAGATGAACGATTCCTTCCGCCTCGGAAGCGACGGTATTTACCGCTGTGACGCACTGCAGCAATTCGTTTGGCAGAAACACGGCTTCGGAACGCGCCAGGGCAATCCGGAAGCGCAGATCACACTCCGGCAGATCCATTCCGACCGTGTCCTGAACGCAAATGTGGTCAGGGATCGTGATCACCAGGGCGACGCGCTCATTACAGATTGCGTTGATCGAAGTATTGGCGTTCGTACGGCAGATTGTGTTCCGATCCTCCTATTGGATTCGCAGGGTCGCGCGATCGGAGCCGTGCACGCGGGTTGGCGAGGCAGCGCTGCCGGTATTATCCGCCGAACCATCGAAAGGCTGTGCGAGGACTTCGGCTCCGAAGCTTCCCATATCTACGCTGCCCTGGGCCCTTGCATTCGTGCCTGCTGCTACGTTGTGGACGCAACCGTCGCCGAACAGTTCGCTAAGACATTTCCGGAGTGGAAACTACCCCTTAGGGGCAAACAGAACCTGGATCTGCCGGAAGCGAACCGCCGCCAGATGGTCGAAGTCGGCGTGAAACCGGACCAGATTTTCGATTCCGGTCTGTGTACCGCGTGTCAGAGCGCCAGCTTCTACTCTTTTCGTCGCGAACCGGAGAACCAGGGACGCATGGTTGCGGCCATCGAGCGCCTCGCCTGATTCTTTCTCGGGCGCGCTCGCCCGGCTACGCCAGCTTCTGCTTGACAAGTTCACTCAGCGCTTTCCCATCCACGCGCTTTCCGGCGAGGTGGGCTTGCGCGGCCTTCATGACCGCTCCTATCTGCTTCTGAGAGGTTGCCCCCACTTCATCGATGGCGGCGGCAACGGCTACTTCCATCTCTGCCTCGGTTGGGACCGACGGCAAATAGCCCTCGATAATTCGGATCTCCGCCTCCTCCTTTGCCGCCAGTTCTTCGCGCCCGCCTTTTCGAAACATGTCCGCCGATTCGCGCCTCTGTTTCACAAGCGTATTCATCACTTGCATCTCTGACGCTTCGTTGAGCGGTTTCATGGAATCGAATTCCTGCTTCTGGAGCGCTGCCTTCATCATGCGCAACGTACCGAGGCGCTGCTCATCCTTGGTCTTCATGGAATCGACCATGCCTTTCTGCACTTTGTCTAAAAGAGACATCGCCCAACATTGTATGGCGAGGTCACCAGAACCCGTATTTTCGTTATCGCCCGGTCAGGGATCTAAGCAATGTGATTGCGCGCCGTATGTCCGCCGCGCGTTTGTCCGGATCCGGCTCTTCCCGTTCGACATTGAGCACGCCGCGGTAACCAATCTCTTTCAATTTCGCGATGAAATGCGGTATATCGACACTGCCTTCGCCGAGCGGCCGCTCTCGGCCCAAAGCAGCAGGTTTATCGACCGGGGGCCAATCGCCGTCTTTGCAGTGTACCGAGATTACATGTTCTCGGAGCAGGTCTAGCGCCTCAATCGGATCGCCCGTCCCGTACAGAACCATGTTCGCCGGATCAAAATTGATCTTCAGATTCGGGCGGGCGGCATCCGCGATGAAACGTAACAGAACCTTTGCGGGCTCCTGGCCTGTTTCGAGCGTGAATCGTTGCCCGTTATTCCTACAGTGGTCGCAAATGTCCCGCGTCACTTCGAGAACCTCGCCATAAAGCGGGTCTCCTGATTTTTCCGGGATAAATCCGATGTGGCAGGCGACGCTGTCGATCCCGAGTTGCCGCGCCGCATTGGAAACCGCTTTCGTCCTGGCCACGCGTTCGGCGCGCGTATTTTGGGGAACCAGACCCACGGTCCGAAGCACAGTCGGAATATCAGCGTAGTCCTCGCCTACGTAGCTGCACACCGCGGTGATGGCCGTGAACTGCTCTGTGGTGAGCGCTTTGTCCCACGCCTCGGCGGCTCCATTGAGCGGCAATTCCCCAGGGAAGCCTAGTTGACCCGCGCGCACTCCGAACCCTTTCACCGCGCGCAATGTTTCCACCGGGTCCGGACTTGCCCAGAACATCACTCCGATTTCGAGATCTTCTAGTCCCAGCATTTGACCTTCTCGTTCGACGCCGCTCTTGCAGTATATTGGCTCCGGAACGTACACGGTGCTGAAATCAGCCGCACTACTCTCATTCTTCTCTATCGTGGCGGCCGCTCAGGACATGAGCGCCCGTTTCGAGCAGATCATTCAGCACTATGTCTCGAACCATCAGTTCATGGGATCTGTTCTGGTGGCAAAGGGTAACGAGACATTACTTGATAAGGGCTACGGGTCGGCTGATTTGGAGTGGAATATTCCGAATTCCCCCGCTGGCAAATTCCGCTTGGGCTCAATCACAAAACAGTTCACGGCTGCCTGTATTCTCTTGCTCGAGGAGAGAGGCAAGCTCAAGGTGCAGGATCCAGTAAAAAAATACGTTCCGGATGCGCCCCCGTCCTGGGATAGGATCACCGTCTACAACCTGCTGACGCACACGTCGGGTGTTCCGAACTTCACGAACTTTCCCGATTATCGAAACTCAGAAGCGACGGCAACCACTCCACAGCAGCTCTTGGATCGCTTCAAGGGCAAGCCTCTCGATTTCGAACCCGGCACAAAATGGAGCTATAGTAACTCGGGATACGTGCTCTTGGGCTACATCATCGAGAAGGTGAGCGGCGAATCGTATCAACTCTTCTTACAGGAAAACGTATTTAATCCGCTTGGGATGAAGGACTCCGGCTACGACTCGAACAGCGCTGTCATTCCGTATCGCGTCTCCGGCTATAGCCACGGCCCGGACGGCATCGAAAACGCCGGCTACATCAATATGACCGTTCCGTTTTCAGCAGGCGGTTTGTACTCGACCACAGAAGACATGCTGCGTTGGCACCGCGGTCTGTTCGGCGGAAAGCTGCTCTCGGCGGCTTCGCTGCAGAAGATGACCACGCCGTTCAAAAACGATTACGCAATGGGTTTAATGGTTGAGACTCGCAACGGCCGGCGCGTGATTTCGCACGGCGGCGGCATTGAAGGCTTCAATACAGCCGCCTCATACTGGCCGGACGAGAAGCTCTCGGTGATCGCTTTAGCCAATTTGAACAGTCAAGCTCCGGACGAGATCGCCAACTACCTTGCGGCGGTTGTTCACGGCGAGCCGGTGACCCTTCCTTCCGAACGGAAAGAGACAAGGCTTTCAGCAGAAGCGCTGAAGCCCTATGTTGGGGTGTACGAATACCAGCCCGGATTAAACCTGACCATTACGCAGGATGACGATCATCTCATGGCGCAAATGACTGGCCAGCCGCAGCTTCGGCTCTATGCCGAATCGCCAACCAAATTCTTCTGGAAGGAAGTGGACGCTCAGGTCGAATTTGCCAGGGACGCTTCGGGCAGAGTGAGCGGAGCGACGATTCACCAGGGCGGCCATGATTTAGTTCTGCACCGCAGATAGTTGCGGTCTAACATCAAGCCATCGACTCGGAGACCTTCACCTGATCGCCCGTTGTCCTCGCCTGTTTCAGGAGCAAGGCCAGCTTGAGGACGCGTGCCGAATCCTGCGGCAAACACCGCTCGGGCGGTCTTCCCTCGCGAACGCAATCGAGGAAATATGCGATCTCTGCGTCGTAACCATCCGCTTCGGGTGTCGCCATCTTCTTGCGAGTGCCCGATTGATCGCTCAGCATTAACCCATTGGATGTCAGCTCCAGTTCGGCGCGTTCCGCCCGCGCCTGGAAGCTCATCACCAGCGGAGATCCAGGCAAAAACCAGCCGCCCTGAATGCGTACTTCCGGCCCATTCGGGTAAGCAAGGGAGGCGCTCAAGGTATCGCCCTCGCCGAGTTGCCGGGCAATCACCTTTTCCGGTAACCCGAACAGCAGGAGCGCTTGATCGATATCGTGAAGGAGCAGATCGACAATGGCGCCCCCGCTGCGAGCCTCGACGGGCAGCCACTTACTCCAATCGGGAAGGCCTGCTCGCCGGACGAAGCTCGCCGACAGTATTCGCCCGTACTCCTGTCTCGTTGCGAAGTCGTGGAGCGCGCGATACTCCGGCCAGAACCGCAGTACTTGGCCGATCATCAGAATGCGCCTGTTTTCCGATGCCGCAGCCAGCATACGGTCGCAATCCGAGGCCGTCAGCGCCATCGGTTTCTCGCAGAGAACGTGCTTGCCGGCTGTCATGGCGGCGATTGCGACCGAGGCGTGCAGATCGGTCGGCAAACAAATATCAACAATGTCCAGCTCCGGGTGAACCACCATCTCGCGCCAGCTTCGAAATTTCTTGGCGGCCGAAAAATCGTACATAGCCGCACCCCGCGGTATATTTCCCCCGACGCCGGTCAGGTCACCTGAAAGGACCCGCTCGTTTTCCGAGCAGACCGCGTAGATTTCCGCATCAGGAATCCTTGCATACGCAGTCAGGTGCACTGCGCCCATGAATCCCAAGCCGACTATGCCGATTTTCACAACTGCATTGTACGCGCCGCATTCTCAGCCCTTGCTTCACCTCAACCTATTAGCCTCTAAACGCCTCTCGGAAACAGCCCGAATTCCTGCGTGCTCTATGAAGTGAGTGGGACAGTATTTTCAGCTCGTAGGCCCCAAAAAAATTGTCCAGGTATTCGGCATAAAGCTCGTTGGAGTGGACGCTGAGAACGCTCACAAACTCCTGGCGTCCATTATTTTTGTCGCCTTCTTAATGTTGGTGGGTTGGGCGCTGCGATGGATCGCTCACCATAACACGTGGGACCACCGGAGCAAGCGGTTCGCGTTCTGGAGTCATCAGGGAATTTCGATCGCCGTGGCCGTCCTGACTATCCTGGGATTGGCGTCGATATGGTTTGACAATCCCGGACGATTGACAACCGCCGCAGGCATGGTTACGGCTGGCCTGGCATTCGCGCTCCAGCGAGTAGTGACGGCCTTTGCCGGTTACTTGGTGATTTTGCGAGGCCGTACGTTCACCGTAGGCGACCGGATCACCATGGGCGGCATCCGCGGCGATGTTGTTGAGCTGACCTTCTTACAGACCGTCATCATGGAGATGGGTCAGCCCGCAATCGGCGATACCGACGACAATACGTGGGTTCAGGCGCGCCAGTACACGGGAAGAATCGTGCGCGTCACAAACGGCGTGATATTCGAAGAGCCGGTCTACAACTACACGCGCGAATTTCCTTATATTTGGGAGGAGTTGCGGCTTCCGGTTCCCTACAACGCCGATCGGCACCGTGTGGAGCAGATCCTCCTTGATGCCGCCGCCAGGCATACAGCCGATATATCGATCTTGGGCGAAGAAGCGCTGACCACTTTGGAGCAACGCTATGTCCTGAAGCGTTCCGATCTGAAGCCGCAAATCTATTGGCGGCTGACTGACAACTGGCTTGAGATGACCGTCCGTTTTCTGGTTCCTGACTGGGGTATACGCTCGATCAAAAGTGCTATGAGCCGGGATATCCTGGATCAGCTCGATATGGCTGGGATCGGAATTGCGTCGGGTACGTATGAAATAGTGGGGTTTCCTCCAGTAAAGGTCGAGATGGCCGCTCCCACGCCTATGCCCGCTGGGGACGGCAAACGATCACTTGCCTGAAAAGCCGTTCCGCACAGATTCCTACTGTTGCTGGTTTGCGAGGCGAATCCGAACTTTCAGAAACAGATTGTCAATCCCAAGCGTATGGAGAGAGGTCTCAGGCATCAGGCCCTGGCTGATAGATCGCGGTATACGGATCTGCACGGGTCGGATTCTCGATACGGTCCCGTTCCCTCTGCAGCTCAGACATGGAAAGAGCCAGTCCTCTCCGCTTCCGCGACAGGCGCTGCAAAGTTGATGGACCGGAACCCCGATCCATAGAACACCGCCCTGCGCAGCTTCTTCTGCTGTCAGGATCACTTCGACAGTTAATGCTTCGGACCCTTCGGCCTTGGGCACGCCGCGACCTGTGAAGTTGCGCAGCAGTCGCTCAGCTAGGGTTTCGAAAGACGGATGCACCGAGTGCGGGTCCGCGAAAATGGATAGGGGCTCCCAGTCGGGCGCAAACGAGCGCCGCATTCCCCGCTCAGCACGGTCCCGCTCGTGTAATCTCAGGGTCTCGTTGTACTCGCGCCGCCTATCCGGATCCGACAGAATGGAATGCGCCTCCATGACGTCCTGGAAAGCCGGTGCCGCCTCGGGACCGGCATGATCGGGATGGGTCCGCCGCACCGCGTCTCGATACGCAGCTCGAATGCCGGATGGTGTTTCGTCGCGCGTAACACCAAGAATGGCGTAGTAGTTCTTGATCGCCATAGGTTCGTGCTCCGCTTTTGAGTTAGTCAAAGTGAGTCCACCGAAGCTAGCGAGTAGCCCACCCGCCCGTCGGCAGACTTCCTCGACTTTTATATACACTGATGAAGCGAAAAAGAAAAGCGGGGCAGGCCTGGCGATAATACTTCGGCGCGGAAACGCCTCCCTACGTCCCGCCCAGTAAAATGTCGAGAAATATCGTCGGTGCGCCCGCCCGATCACTTGCTTGAACAGCCGTTTTGGTCGGGATTGGCGATCCGCTGATAATCAAAATACGTACTATCCTGAGCTTCGTTGTGGCTGAATATATGGAGAACTTTAGCCTCAGCGTGCTCGGAAAAATGCGAGATTTGCCAGATTCCCTTTCCGACCGGCATCTTCTCCATCTCGAACCGAGTCCCCGGTTCCACCTGGGCCATAAAGCCGTAAATAGAAACGGGATGGATCACACGAGCCGTCACCCTCACCCACTGGTAAGTCTTCCGATCAATCCAGAGTTCCCCGTCCATACCCGTCAGTACTTGGGCATTTCTGTTAGGCGGTTTATACCCGGGGAGCGGAGTGGCTTTCAGCAGCCACACAGTGAATCCTCTGAGCTTGTGCGTACCGGCCAATTGGAACTCGAATGCCTTGGTCAGCTCCGAGATCATGTCATTGTCGCGCTTTTGTTCTTCGGTGTATTTTTCAATCCGTTGCCGCTTTTGCTCCGGCGATTCCGCGCACCGTTGTGCCGTCAGGTCCCGTTCCTTCTTGAGTTCCTGCTGGTTCTGCGCTTCCGAAAGCGGTTGGCCATTCACTTCGATGAGCCGCTGGTACGGCGTGCCGGCGATCATCGTGACCTGATAAGTCTTTGTGCCGCTTCCATCCTTGTCCCGCTCTTTGTTGTTGTAGTAGGGCGCGGCTTGAAAATCCCGTTGATTAGCCTCAACTGACTTCTGGATGATTTCCTTTACGTTTGGTTGCTCGCCTTCAGCCAGTGTCGGTGCCCAAATGGCAACCATCGCTGCCATACACACACCCCTACAACCGCTCAGAGCGCGGACCTTCATTGTTGTTGCGAAATCTCTCCTGCAGCTTAGATGCTAAGTACCTCGATATTGAAACGGTTCAACATCAATATGGTCCAGCAAACAGGTACCCATGATAGACAGAGAACGATCCGAGCGCGTCCAGCAAGTGCTCTCTAAGGCTCGCCTGGATGCTCTCGCCTGTGCGCTACCGAAGAATGTGCTGTTGCTGTCCGGGTATTGGCCCGTTATTGGAACCAGTGCAGCCATTGCGTTCGCCGATGGCTCCGTCGAACTGATCGTTCCCGAGGATGAGGCGGATTTGGCCGCGCGCGGCAGGGCAACGCGCATCCATCCCTTTAAACCGGCTTCACTCGATCGGCTCACGACGGCATCTGAAGCGATAATCGATCCATTGCGCAAAGCCGGCGAGAAGATCGGAAACAGTAAGCGCATCGGTATCGAGCAGGGTGAGGAGAGTGAGCCGGCGTCGTACGCTGCCACCCATCTCTACCAGGGCAGTTTCTCCCGAGCGTTAGCTCAGGCCGTTTCCGGCGCTACTTGTGTCGATGCGGGCGAGATCCTGCGAACGCTCCGGGCGGTCAAGACGAAACGCGAAATCGACTGTATTCGGTTGGCCTGCCTTCTCACGCGGCAAGCCTTGGAAGCAAATCGCAAACTGCTCCCCGGAATTACGGAGCTTCAAGCCGCGGAACTTTTTCGTGCTGCATTCAAGCTAAATCAGCCTAATTTCCGAGATGTTCAGCGTGCCGAAGCTTTCTTCTGGGCTATGTCCGGCGCAAATTCCGTTCTCGCGCACGGTGCTTACGCGCGGTCCCGCGCAAAACCGCTTGAATGGGGCGATCTGGTCCTCGTCCATTGCAACACCTGTACCGACGGCTACTGGACAAATGTTACTCGCACCTATTCTATTGGTCAGCTCCACGATCGCCGTAACGGTATGTATTCAGCCATCCTTGCAGCCCGAGAAGCCGCTTTTCAAGCGATCCGGCCCGGTGCTCGAGCCGCTGCGGTCGATTATGCCGCGAGACACGTGCTGGAAAAGGCTGGATTCGGAGGTGAGTTCAAACACTCCACCGGGCACGGCGTCGGTTTCGGTGCAATCAGTCCGAATGCACTCCCGCGTATTCATCCAAAGTCGGACGACCTCCTCGAACCGGGCATGGTTTTCAATGTCGAGCCCGCGATCTATATCGACGGTTTCGGCGGGATTCGTCATTGCGACATGGTCGCGGTGACGGGCGCGGGTTTTGAGTTGCTAACCGATTTCCAGACCAGTGTTCACGAGCTGATCCTTAATCCCGAGCCAGCAAGTAGTGCACAGTCGGCGTAACGATGAGCGATAACAGCATCGAGGCGAGAATACCGCCGATCACGGCAATCGCAAGCGGTTGCAACATCTGAGAACCGGCTCCAAGTGCCAGAGCCAGCGGAATCATTCCGGCCATTGCGGCAAGAGCGGTCATCATGATTGGCCGCAGTCGCCTTTCTCCCGCCTTGATCATCGCTTCGCGTGGAGGCGAGCCTTCCGCACGATATTTCTGGTCCGCGTCCAACAACAGAATTCCGTTCTTAGCCACAATTCCGACCACCATGATCAGGCCCATAAAGGAGGACAGGTTAAACGTGGTTCCTGTCACGAACAGCGCGAAGAAAACGCCGGAGGTCGAAAGCAGTGCCGAGGACAGGATCGCGACGGGCGCCGCAAAGCCTCCAAACTCAACCAGCAAAACGATGAACACCAGAACGATGGCTGCTCCCAGCACGAAAACCAGGTCATGGAACGATTGCTGCTGCTGCGCGTACAACCCACCATAGATGACACGAATGGCCGAGGGTAGATGTAGGGCGGCTACCTTCTTTTGAACCAGCGCGATTCCGGTGCCGAGACTTACGCCTTCCAGGCGCGCTGTTACCGCAACGTAGCGCTGTAAATTTTCCCGGTGAACTTCCAATTGACCGGGATTATTGTCGATAGTAGCGAGCGTTCCTAGCGTGGCCACCTTTCCCGTGCCGCTAATCAGGATGGTGTTCCGAATGCTGTCAAGTGATGCTCTTGCCGATTCCGGGAAGCGAACGCGAACCGTGTACGCACGGGCGTTCATCACGATCGGGACGGTGGCTGGTTCGCCGTCAATTATGGCGCTCGTATCAACCTCCAGTTCCTGAGGCGTAAATCCAGCGCGGGCTGCCGTGGTTTGATCCACATTGAATGTGATCGCCGGGCCGCTGATCGTGTTCTCGATACCGTCCTTCACGTCTTTTACCGATAGGATGGTCTTTATTGCGTCCGCTACGCGCCGTGCCCACTGCTGCAGCAGCCCAACGTTTTGGCTGAAGAGCTTAATTTCTACGGGATCAGGCGAACTTGTGAGGTCCCCAATCTGATCCTGCAGAATCTGAGTAAAATCGGTGTCGAGCTGCGGGTACGCCCTGTTCACGCGCTCTCGAACGTCGGCAATAATCTCCTCAATCCCGCGACTCCGGTGAGATTTCAGTCTGACGGAAATGTCGCCCGTGTTCGCCTCAGTTACCGTGGCCAACCCGAGCTGCAGGCCCGTGCGCCGGGAGGTGTTGTCCACTTCGGGAACGGAACGCAAAATGTGTTCCACCCCCACCAGGACACTGTTTGTGTCTGCTAGAGATGCTCCCGCCGGCATCAGATAGTCCAGCACGAAGCCGCCCTCGTCCATCGCTGGAAGTAGATCACTGCCAAGCGATTTATAGCAGAAATAGGAGACCACTACCAGCAGTAGACAAGCGCCAACCAGGCCCCAGGGGAACCGAAGCGCCGTCGTGATAAGCCGCTCGTAAATACGCGTGACGCGGCCCATGAAGCCCGTGGTCGCCACTTCGGGATGTTCTTGTCTGTTGTGCTCTGAGCGAACGAGCAAAAAGCTGAGCGCTGGAGTCCATGTGAGCGCGAGACCCAGGGACGTGAGTAGTGCGACAGCTACCGTGATGGCGAGCGCGCGAAAGAAAACTCCAGTTACGCCGGAAATCGCGATCAGCGGAAGAAACACCACGATAGGAGTGATCGTCGAGCCGACGAGCGGCTTCCGGATCTCTTCGAGCGCGCTGCGGATAGCTTGCGATCGAGTCTGGCCCGCATCGCGATGCATGACGATGTTCTCGACCACCACAATCGCGTCATCGATCACGAGACCCACCGCCGCCGCGAGCCCGCCGAGCGTCATCAGGTTGAAGCTCTCGCCCAGCAATCGCAATGCGATGAAGGTAACGGCTATGGTGGCCGGGATCACCAGGCCCGCCACCAGCGACGTTCCCCAGTCACGCAGAAACAGTACGAGGATTGTCGCGGCCAGAATCAGCCCGATCACAATGGCATCACGCACGCTTTTGATGGAGGAGCTGACCAGGTCCGACTGATCGTAGAAGCTGTTGACATTGACGCCGGGCGGCAGCAAAGTCTTCAGTCGGTCGATCTCTTTGTGTACTTCGTCAGCCACCGCAACGGTATTGCTGTCGGGCTGGCGAAATATGTTCAGGAGTACCGCCGGTTGCCCGTTCGCGGTAACGACGGTGTAAACAGGTTTCACTGACTGGCCCACGGTCGCCACGTCTCGGATGTGGACCGGATTGCCGGAATTGAGAGACTTCGTCACCATATTGCCGATGTCCGATACGCTTCCCGCCTGCCCACTCACAAGCGCCAGGACGAGCTGATGATCATGTTGAATCAGGCCGGGAGAATCGATCAGATTGCTTTTCGAAAACGCGTCCAGGAGATTCGTTACCGTGATTTGGGATTCGACCAGCTTCTCCGGATCAGGCTGAATCAGAAATTCCGGTTCCTGCCCACCCTGAACGACTACCGTCGATACGCCGGGAAGACGGTTGAGCTGTGGTTTCAGGTTGTATGTCGCCAGCTCCCAAAGCCTCGTCTGCGGCACCGATGAAGAGGTGAGGCTGTAGCCCATGATGGGGAACGCAGCAAAAGTTAGTCGATTGACGGAGATGGTTGCGGTCGGAGGAAGCGTTGGTTGAACGCTCGCGACCGCGGCGTTCACATACTGGAGCGTCCGGAACATGTCCACGTTCCAGGTGAAAAACAAATCCACTTCGGCTTCACCGCGGCTCGTGTTCGATACGACGTGATCGAGCCCCGGGACGGAGTTCATCGCCTCCTCAATACGGCGCGTAACCGTCACCTGCATTTGCTCAATCGGCATCACGCCGTTGTCAATGCCCACAACGATTCGCGGAAAGTTCGTGGCAGGGAAGACAGCGATCGGGATCGTGAAAACAAGGTAGACGCCGAACGCCGCAAGCGCAACGATGATGAAAATGATCGATTTGAGGTAGCGCCCAGTCCAGTGTTCCGCCTCTTCGCTAAGCACCGGAGGGTGCTCGATGATGGCTGCCCCGCTCACTTCTTATCCTTTGCGCCGGTATCGCCCGTATCGCTCTTGCCACCAGTCTCTTCCTCGCCCGGTTTCGTGATCGTGATCTTCGATTTGTCATCGAGACCCAGGCCGCCCTGCACTATCACCTGTTCACCCGGCTTGACTCCGCTCAAAATCTGCACGTTATCGCCCTCGCGTACTCCCGTCGTGACTTTGCTTTCGTGCGCCAGCCCGTCGGCTTCCGCGATCATTACTTTCTCCCCGCCCTCATCGGATGAAAGCAGCGCCGCCGTTGGAACAGTTACGGCGTTTTGAATCTCGCCGACATTGATCGAGATCTGAACCGTAACGCCGGGTTTGAGCTTCTCGCCAGGATTCGGCGCTTGCACCCAGATCTCCACCGTCGTTGTGTTGGGGTCGACCGCTGGACTTACCACCGTGACTTTGCCGTTTAACTGGGCGCCCGGCCCGATAATGTTGGCGGGACGGCCCACGGTAATGTCAGATGCTTCATGCACCGGCACGTTGGCTCTGGCGACCACCTGCGAAATATCTACCACTGAAAATAGCGCCGACCCCGCACTCGCCATCTCGCCTACATAGAGCGGCCGGTCCGAGATCACGCCGGTAATCGGACTTCGCACCTCCGAATAGCCAACCTGTGCCGTGGCACTCGCGTAATGAGCTTTGGCGGCATCCATCTGCGCTTGTGCGCCCTTCAACTGTTGGGTTCGTCCGATCGTTTCAAGCGATGTCAAGTGCTGTTGCGCCGTCTCGTATTGCGCTTGCGCCTGAGCTAGCGAGACCCTGGCGTCGTCGAGCAGTTTCCGAGCGAGAGCCCCGTCCCGATATAGCTGCTCGCGGCTCTCGTACACCTTTCGGGCAGCATCCAGCCCTTGCCGCGACGCCTCGACGTCGGACCGCGCCTTCGTCAGATCTTCCGGCATCGTGGCGGCTTTGGTGTTTTCGTAGCTGGCCTGTGCCTGCTCGTACAATTCCTTGCTCTCGTCCGCCGCGGCGCGCAAATCGCGGTCTTCCAGCGCAGCCAATAGCTGACCCTCGCGGACGTGATCGCCCCGTTGGGCGTAGAACTTCTGAACCGGAGCGCTGATCTTCGGATTGATGTTGGCCTGGTGTACTGGATAGAGGATCGCCTCCACCGTAACAGTGTGTGCAATGCTCCCCTGCTCGGCAGCCGCGACCTGCACGGGGGTCACCGCCTTCGCTTCGGCATCGCTCGCGTCAGCCGCTTTCTTCGCACAGGCCGCCAGTACGAGGCACGACAGCGCAACGCATATGTTAATCCTTTGCATGAATCAAAAAGTTCCCGTCAAAGTTTGCAACGTAGCGAGCGCCACGCGATATCTAAGCAGCCCGTCATCATAGGCATTGCGCGCCTGGCTAGCAGTGGTCTGCGCATCCACCACCTCTAGTGAGGTTGCTTCGCCAGCTTGATAGCGAATAATCGTCAGGCGTAAGCTCTCGGCCGACAGATCCGACGAGGATCGCAGCGACTGTACTTGCGACAGAGCAGTCTGAGCCTCCTGATAGCTCGTCGCCAGCTCTGCTTGTAACTGTTTCTGAGCCAGCGAAAGGTCGACCTCGGCCTGGCGCTCTCTGAGCGAAGCCTGCTTCACCTTACTATGAATCGAACCCCAATCCCAAAGAGGTATGTTGAGCGTTGCCGACGCGGAATAACCGAGGTTTTGGCGGAACGGCACCTGAACAGCCGGAAAGGTGCTGCGGCCGGTGGCGAAGGTTGGGTAGGTCGTCTGCGCGGCGAACTGATTGGCATTGATGCCGTAGTAGACGTCGAGTGCAAATGAAGGCAGATAGGCGTATTTTGCAACGCTTACACCAGCCCGCGCCTCGCTTACTCCCGCCTGGGCTGCGCGGAGGTCGGGGTTGTTGGTATGGGCCTGCACCACGGCCTCCGGAAGGCTGGGCAACACCGGAACTTGTGACATATCGTCGACAATTGAGTAGTCCGAACGTAGCGTAGGGAATATCAGCACTGCCAGGGTGTTCTTGGCCTTTTCCACCCCAAGATAGGCATCCTGAAGATCGCGCTGCCGCTGCTGGAACGGAATCTGCGCTTTGATCACGTCCGCGTGAGCAGCCTCGCCGCCGCGTTCCTGCTTCTGCGTGATGTCGAGGAAATGTTCGGCTTCGGAAAGACTCGTCTGTGCGTTTCTCACTTTTCGCACCGCATTCGCGATCCCGTAATAGTCTTGAACCACCGTGGCGTTCAGGCCTCGAACTGCGATGTCGCTCTTAGCTTCCGCAACGGCCTCAGCCGCCTTTGCTTGCCGGATCTCCCCCCGCCGGACGAGTGAAAACAGATCTGCGTGTCCGATGAGCTGTTCGTTATACACGTGTACTCCGTCGTTGGCGACGAACACTCCCGAAGGTGTGCCATTTCCTTCGGTGTATATGAATTGATTCAGCCCGTTAGCGGTTGGCAGCTTGGCGGCTCTCGCCTGCTTCAGGTCTTGCCGGGCGAGTTGCAGAGCTATGTTGGCCGTTTCTACCTGCGCCCCGTATTTCTTGGCACGCTCGAGCGCGTCTTGGAGCGTAATCGTTAGCGCGGTCTCCCCCGCCGTTTGGGGTTGAGCTTGAAACGTTTGGCGCTGAGCTTGAAGAAAGAAAGCGTTCACCAGGAAAAGAAATGAAACAGCAGTAGCCTTTCTGCGCAATATCATCTCCACTTGAATCAGCGTATCGTTAGTACGCTTGAGAGGTATGAGATTCCTTATAGGCGTGCTGGTCGGGATTTTGCTGGTTTTCACAGGGGTCTATTGTTATTTTCGGTTCGGACTTGCCCCGGTCTCAGTCAAGGCTCCGCCCATGCCGTTCGAAAAAACCTACGCAAATATGGCGCTTCATGCCGCGATTCAAAAGGGCGCGCCCAGGAATGCCCCATTTCAGCCGCTCGAAGCGGATTTCCAGACGGGGGCTCGCCTTTATCGGGAACATTGCGCTGTTTGTCATGCGCTCCCGGATGGAGCCAGAACGGCCGTCAGCGGCGGCGAGTTTCCGAAACCACCTCTGCTGCTCAAGGGCAAGGGCGTGACGGACGATCCGCCCGGAGAAACGTATTGGAAGATTCAAAACGGTATCCGCATGACCGGCATGCCGTCCTTCAGCGATGCGCTCTCAGATCGCCAGATGTGGGACATCGCCTTCCTGTGTGCCCAAGCGGACAAATTGCCTGCCAGCGCGCAAACTATTCTGAATCAGCCCTACAAGCCTGATACCGGCATGTGAATCGCTCGGCCTAGCAATTTGACTGATACTGTGTTCTGGCGGGCATCGCATCTAGGATGTGATGCCCGAAATCAAGAATCTCAATCCGTTTGAATGGCCCCTCGCGCGTCAGCTGAAGAACGGCGATGTGCTGGCGCTGGATGTGGCGACGGCCGGATCTAATCGAACGGAATCACTGGCAGCAAGAACGAAGAAGGCCGATCGCGTGGTTGGCTCCATATGCCCCTATTGCGCCGTGGGCTGCGCGCAACTTGTCTACGTCAAGGACGAAAAGATTATCGATATCGAGGGCGATCCGGCATCCCCTCTATCGAACGGTTGCTTGTGTCCCAAGGGCGCTGCTACTTTCCAGCTAGTGACCGGATCACATCGTGTGACGGACGTATTGTATCGCCGCCCTTACGGTACCCAGTGGGAGAAGATTCCGCTCGAAACCGCGATGGACATGATCGCCCGACGTGTGAAAAAGACACGTGATGAAACCTGGGAAGACAAGACCGAAAAAGGCGAACCGCTTCGTCGCACGATGGGAATCGCGCATCTCGGCGGCGCGACGCTCGATAACGAAGAGAATTACCTCATCAAAAAACTCTTCACCGGTCTGGGCATTGTCCAGGTGGAGAACCAGGCTCGTATTTGACACTCCGCCACGGTCCCCAGTTTGGGGACCTCGTTCGGCCGCGGCGGTGCAACCACGTTCCCAGGCGACCTGGTGAACTCGGATTTCATCGTCATTGAAGGCTCGAACATGGCAGAGTGTCATCCGGTCGCGTTCCGTTGGGTGATGCGCGCGCGAGAGCGTGGCGCAACCGTCATCCATGTCGATCCCCGGTTCACCCGGACGAGTGCTGTGGCGAACATCCATGTCCCGATCCGAGCCGGCTCCGATATCGCCTTCCTCGGCGGGATCATTCGCCATATCCTCGAAACGGAACGATATTTCAAGGACTACGTCGTCAATTACACAAACGCCCCCGCAATCATCTCCAAGGAGTTCAAAGACACAGAAGACCTCGACGGTCTCTTTAGCGGTTGGGATAAGAAAAAAGGCAGCTACGATTCGCGGAGCTGGATGTACGAGGGGGTCGATCCCGAAGCCGCGGCCGGCATGCGCGAAGGGGAATCAGCGAAAAAAGGTGAGCCGCAACAACGCGAGCCCATCCAGGCCGAGCGTACTGATCCCACTCTGCAGCACCCGCGCTGTGTTTTTCAGATCCTGAAAAAGCACTACGGCCGCTACACCCCGGAAATGGTGGAGCAAGTTTGTGGAATTCCGCAACACTTGTTTCTGAAAGTGGCCGAAACGCTGTGCCAGAATTCTGGCCGCGATAAGACCGGCGCCTTTGTGTATGCCGTGGGTTGGACTCAGCATTCCGTTGGCGTGCAGTTTATACGCACCGCTGCAATTATTCAATTGCTGCTGGGGAATATGGGGCGGCCCGGTGGTGGTGTGATGGCGCTGCGCGGTCACGCTTCCATTCAAGGGTCAACTGACATACCGACCCTCTACAATCTCTTGCCCGGGTATCTGCCCATGTTGCGCGCCAAGCACGACAGGGATCTGAAGACCTATCTGCATTTGAACACTCCGCCTTCAGGCTGGTGGGGTGAGTTCCCCAAGTATTTCATCTCCCTCATGAAGGCTTGGTTCGGAGACGCCGCCTCCAAGAACAACGACTGGTGCTTTGACTACCTCCCCACGATGACCGGCGACCATTCGCACATGAATAGCGTGGTCGATATGGCTGACGGCATTGTCAAAGGATATTTCGTAATGGGCGAAAATCCTGTCGTTGGTTCCATGAATGGACCGCTCCAACGCAAGGGACTCCGGCAACTCGATTGGCTTGTGGTGCGTGATTTCCAACTCACAGAAACGGCTGATTTCTGGCGAGATGCACCAGAGATCGAGCGCGGAGAAGTGAAAACGAAAGACATCAAGACCGAAGTTTTTTTCCTTCCCGCCGCCGCTCATACGGAGAAGGACGGCAGCTTCACTAACACGCAGCGGCTACTACAGTGGCATCATAAGGCCGTCGAGCCGCAGGGCAGCGCCCGAAGCGATCTCGACTTCGTCTTCAAATTAGGGCAGCGCTTGAAACAGCTCTATTGGAACGAGCAAAATGAGCCCCGAAATTGGCCCATTCGCGATCTGACTTGGGATTACCCCACACAGGGACCCCTAAAGGAGCCTGATGCCGAGGCGGTCCTGAAGGAGATCAACGGCTACTCATTTGCCGACCGGAAGCCCGTGGAAGGGTTCACGTCCCTCAAGGACGATGGGTCGACCGCTTGCGGCTGCTGGATCTACTCCGGTTGTTACCGCGACAGCGTCAATATGCCGGCGCGCCGCAAGCCGTATTGGGAGCAGAATTGGATTGCGCCCGAGTGGGCATGGGCATGGCCCCACAACCGGCGCATCATTTACAATCGCGCCTCTGCCGATCCCCAAGGGAAACCGTGGTCCGAACGCAAGAAGCTGATCTGGTGGGATGAAAACAAGGAAGAGTGGGTTGGGCATGACACGCCCGATTGCATCATCGAGCGCCCGCCGTGGTATCGGCCGTCGAAGGCTGCTCGCGGGAAAGACACGCTTTCCGGTATTGATCCCTTCGTCATGCAGGCCGATGGCAAAGGATGGATCTATGTAGCGACCGGTCTGGCGGACGGTCCGCTGCCAACACACTACGAACCGCAAGAGAGCATCGCCAAGAACCCCCTGTACGGTCAGCAATGCAATCCGGAACGCATGGAGTGGAGGCGGAAAGACAATCCGTACCATCAACCCTACGAGGACCCTCGATTTCCCTATGTGCTCACCACATATCGCCTGACGGAGCACCATACCGGGGGAGGAATGAGCCGGTGGTTAAGTTGGCTCTCTGAATTGCAGCCGGAAATGTTCTGCGAAGTCTCCCCGGAGCTTGCCAAAGAACGTGGTTTGAAGAACGGCGGGTGGGCTACCATCCGCACCATCCGGGGTGAAATTGAAGCTCGCGTGCTGGTCACGAACCGGATACAGCCGCTCCGCATGAAAGGCCGTGTCGTGCACCAGATCGGGCTGCCGTACCATTGGTCGAGCAAAGGGCTCGTCCGCGGAGACGCCGCCAACGAGCTGACCATGTTCGTTGCCGATCCGAATGTGTCAATTCAGGAATCGAAGGCCTTCACCGGCAACATCGAGCCGGGCCGAACCAGCAAGGGACGCCGCCACATCACCAGCGGCCGGTTCGTGAAGAAGCTGCCGGCAGAGGAAGGGAAGCGCGATTTGCCCATCGTTCGCCATAAACCCCAGACAAAACACGGTCACAAGACCGGACAAATGAAGGAAGGAAACCAATAGCGGTGGCCGAAACAAAAGGCTTCTTCACCGATACCACCCTTTGTATCGGCTGCAAGGCATGCGAGGTGGCGTGTAAGCAATGGAATCAGTTGCCCGACGACGGCTTCCTGTTCACCGGAATGTCGTACGACAACACCGTGCATCTCGGCGCATCCACCTGGCGTCATGTCGCCTTCATCGAACGGCCCGTCCCACTCACGCCGCAACACGACGGGGCATTCTCTTGGCTGTTCTCTTCCGATGTCTGTAAGCATTGCGCGAGGGCGGGATGCCTGGAAAGTTGCCCGACCGGTGCAATTGTCCGGACCGAGTACGGATCGGTGTACGTTCAGCCGGATGTGTGCAACGGCTGCGGATATTGCATCCTAAGCTGTCCATTCGGCGTCATTAATCGCCGCGAGGAGGATGGCCGCGCGTGGAAGTGCACTCTCTGCTATGACCGGCTCCGGGAGGATATGGTCCCTGCCTGCGCGAAGGCTTGCCCGACCGAATCCATTCAGTTCGGCAATCTTCAGGACTTGCGTGAGCATGCCGAAAAGCGCGTCCAGGAGTTGCATCAACAGGGCGCCCACAATGCGTATCTCTATGGCGCAAATGCCGAAGATCAGCCCGGCACGGAAGGACTGAACGCTTTCTTTCTCCTGATGGATGAACCGGAAGTCTATAATCTGCCCCCAGACCCGTGCGTGCCGACCAAGAAGGTGAAGGAGTCGTGGATAGCGGCGGCAGCCACCGCGGCCGGCATGGCTCTGGTCGCGCTTGGCGCCGTCTTATTCGGGCGGCGGGAACAGGTATGAGCGCTAGCGCGGTTCGCTACAAGGACTCAGTCGAGCCGGTATACACCGATGGCCGGGATATCGGTCGAGATCTCGCGGTTCTGACCGGTGAGGGCGCGGATCAGCAAGCTTCCGGAGCGGCAGGTGAGCACATCGGCGAACAGGCCCATGTCTGGGTGGATCTGCCTCAACCTCAGGTGAAGGATCCCACTTACTATGACCGGCCCATGCTGAACGAGCCGGTTTGGGGGTGGGCGATACCGACTTACGACTATGTTGGCGGCTTGACGGGCGCCGCGCTTGTGCTGGGCGCTGCGGCACAGATCGGGGATACCGGGTCGCGGGAAAGGCTCATCCGTCGGTGCCATCTCATCGGTCTGCTAGGCCTCAGTGTCAGCGGTGCTTTGCTGGTGGAAGATCTCGGGAGGCCCTCCCGCTTCCTGAACATGCTTCGTGTATTCCGCCCCACGTCCGTAATGAACGTGGGTGCCTGGATCCTGACGGGCTCAGGCGCGGTGGCATTCGGGGCTTTCGTTTTCAGGCGTAGGAGAGGATGGCTCAGAAGACTTGGACAGTTCTGCGGCTACGCAGCCGGCGTTTTCGGAGCCGGTCTCGCAACTTATACCGGAGTGCTGGTAGCTAACACGGCGGTTCCACTCTGGCAGGCCTCGCGCAAGGTCCTGCCCATTCTGTTCGGTGCCTCCGCCATGTCCAGCGTCGGCACTCTCTTTGAACTTACACTAGAAAACGCGGAAGAGCGGCGGCTCACTAAAGTATTCGGAACTGTCGGGCAGATGGCAGAGCTCGCGGCAGAAATACTAATGGAACGGCAGGCAAGCGTTGTGCCTCGAGTTGCGCGTCCGTTGCGTCGCGGTCTGGGCGGATTTCTTTGGCG
Organism: uncultured Acidobacteriaceae bacterium; assembly: GCA_963787585.1. Taxonomy (GTDB): domain Bacteria; phylum Acidobacteriota; class Terriglobia; order Bryobacterales; family Bryobacteraceae; genus Bog-105. Next base: position 378,932 of record CAWBDR010000019.1, on the reverse strand, counting down.
AAGTGCCATGCTGCTGACGGGCGCAAGCCTGTTGTTTGGGCTCATGCCGCATCGCGCGCGTAAAAGACGTATCGTATCCGGCCTCATGGGCACGCTCGGCTCGGTGCTGATGCGGTTTAGCATCGAACGTGTAGGTACGGCTTCCGCTCGCGACCCACGTGCTTCCTTCCACCAGCAGCGTGCTGGATACGGAGCCGCGAAACTTACTGCGCGCACCGCCGCAGTTTGATAACTCCTTTTCTATTACGGAATTTTTTCGAGTTCGCCGTCAAGAAACCTTCCTTCTTAGGACTAGTCCCTCTATTCGCACGTAGATTATTTGAAGAGTGGCAGCCGAGGGTTCGCACCCGAAGGCTAGACCGGGATGCCCCAGTATTTTTCGCGAGGCGCGAACACAATCGCGAGGATGACTATCTTTGCCCTGGTCGCGGCTCTTTGCTCGGTTCTTTGGCTTGGTTATTTAATCGTGCGCTCGCCGTACGAGATGATGCAAAACGAGCCTCGCGAACAACCTGTACCCTTCAGTCACGAGCATCATGTTGGCGGCTTGGGCATTGATTGCCGCTATTGTCACACCACCGTTGAAAATTCGTCTTTCGCCAACATCCCTGCCACCAAAATCTGCATGAATTGCCACTCGCAGATGTGGGCCACCAGTCCTATGCTGGAGCCCGTGCGCGAGAGCTATCGCACTGGGAAGTCGATCGAGTGGACGCGCGTAAACGATTTGCCGGAGTTCGTCTATTTCGATCACAGTATTCATGTCCATCACGGAATCGGCTGCACCACGTGCCATGGTCGAGTGGACAAGATGCCATTGATGTGGCAGGCCGCGCCGCTGACCATGGAGTGGTGCCTGAACTGTCATCGCCATCCGGAGCGGTACGTGCGGCCGCTCGATCAGGTGTTTTCGATGGACTACGCGCTGCCTCCGGATCAGATCGCGCTTGGCAATCGCCTGGTTCACGAATATCACATCCAGAGCCTCACGAGCTGCTCCACATGCCATCGATAGAAAACCGATGAAAGCCATGCCCAATCACGATTTCGTTCCGCTCGAAGCCCTCACCCAACACCGTAACGCAACGCTTTGGCGCACGCCTGAGGAATTTGAGGGTCACTCGGTCCAAATCGAAGAGGAGCAATTCTCCGAAGAGGGCATCGAGTTTTCCGGCGCTAGCAGGCGACGCTTTCTTTCGCTCATGGCGGGCTCTATGGCCTTGGCCGGACTCACCGGGTGCACGCGGCAGCCCGAGGAGACCATCATGCCCTATGTGGATCCACCGGAGAATGTCCTCCCCGGCACGCCGAAGTATTATGCGACAGCCGCGCCGGTAAATGGCATTGCCGAAGGCGTCATTGTCGAGAGTCATCTGGCGCGCCCGACCAAGGTGGAAGGCAATCCGGATCATCCTGCCAACCTCGGAGCCACCAGCGTTCACTCCCAGGCCTGCCTGATGGATCTGTACGATCCCGATCGAGCGCGAGAAATCATTCATCTCGGCCTGCCGCAGGATTGGGATTCATTCCAGCTTGCGTGGCAGCAGGCTATCGCTCCGATTCAGGAGCGCCAGGGCACGGGATTTCGCATCCTGAGCGAAACGGTTATCTCGCCAACGCTCGGAGCGCAGATTCAGGCCGTCCTCCAAAAATTTCCTGCGGCGAAGTGGCACCAGTTTGACCCCGCGGGACCGCATTCTGCCCGCGCAGCCGCGCAGATGGTCTTTGGCAAACCGGTTCATACGTATTACAGGCTCGACAGCGCAGATATCGTCGTCTCGCTCGATGCGGATTTTCTCGCATGTGGTCCGGGATCCACGCGCTACGCCCACGACTTTGCGATGCGCCGGCGGCAAGGCGATCGTCTGGACATGAATCGCTTGTACGTCGTTGAGAGCACCATGACCGCGACCGGCGGGAAAGCTGATCACCGGCTGGCCTTGCGCTATGCCGAGGTGGAAGAATTTGCTCGCGAATTGGCGGCCGCGGTCGGTGTCAACGGCGCAGGCCCCGGTACTGGCGCATATCAATCTTGGGTAACGCGCATCGCAAGCGAACTTCAGGCGCACAAAGGCGCCTCCGTCATCATCCCGGGTGGGCATCAATCTTCGGCTGTGCACGCCCTCGCTCATGCCATGAACTCCGCGCTTGGCAATACCGGCAAGACCGTGATCCATACCAATCCTCTAGAAGTGCATCCGGTCGATCAGATCCAATCCCTCCGTGAGCTTTCGCGCGACATGAACGACGGGAGCGTCGATCTACTGCTGATCTTAGGAGGTAATCCCGTTTACAACGCTCCCGTCGATTTCAACTTCACGGCCGGAATCGAAAAGGTCAAAACATCCATTCACGCGGCAACTCAGTTCAACGAGACATCGTTGAAAACGACCTGGCACATTCCCGAACCGCATTTTTTGGAGGACTGGGGTGATACGCGCTCGCTCGATGGCACTATCAGCATCATTCAACCGCTGATTGCGCCCTTATATCCGGGCTCGCGTTCGCAGCTTCAGATACTCGACAGCATCCTCCAATTTCCGGGGCGCTCTCCTTATGAAATCGTACGCGCCTACTGGTCCACGAAGAGCGGCGCACAAGATTTCGAAGCATGGTGGCGCAAGTCGGTGCACGACGGGCTCATTGCCAATTCGGCGCTGCCCGCGTTTGCGCTGTCGCCAAACGACAATCTTGGCGCTAGACCGGCACCTTCTTCGACTGGGATTGAAATCGTCTTCCGGCCGGATCCGTACCTGTACGACGGCCGCTACGCGAACAATGTATGGCTTCAGGAACTGCCTCATCCCATGACCAAGTTGACCTGGGATAACGCGATCCTTGTGAGCCCGAAAACGGCAAAGCGGCTGCAACTCGAGAACCAGCAGCACATGCAACTGACATATCGCGGTCGCAGCGTCGAAGGCTCGATCTGGATTTTGCCTGGTCATCCAGATGAATCGGTCACTGTAGATCTCGGCTGGGGCCGCTGGCATTCGGGAAGGGCGGGGAACGGGGCTGGTTTTAACGCCTATGCGTTGCGCACCTCGGATGCGCTATGGTCCGGAGCGGGCGTCCAGCTCAAAAAGCTGGACACACCCTATCCCCTGGCGACCACGCAACTGAATCAGTCCATGGAGCACCGCGATGTGGTGATTCGAAACACCCTCGAGGGTTACAAGAAAAACCCCGATTTCGCAAGGCAGACCGAGCATGAGCCCCCTGAGAATCTAACGCTCTACCCGCATTGGAATTACAACGGTTACGCGTGGGCCATGTCGATCGACCTAACGGCTTGCGTCAACTGCCAGGCCTGCGTCGTCGCCTGCCAGGCGGAGAACAACATCGCGGTGGTCGGCAAAGAGCAGGTGCTCGCTCGGCGCGCCATGCACTGGCTCAGAATCGACGTCTACTACGAAGGCGACATCAGCTACCCGACCGCTTATTACGCACCCATTCCCTGCATGCAGTGCGAGAACGCCCCCTGCGAGCTGGTCTGCCCTGTGCAAGCGACGAATCACAGCAGCGACGGCCTGAACGACATGGTCTACAACCGCTGCATAGGAACGCGCTACTGCTCCAATAACTGCCCGTGGAAAGTGCGGCGCTTCAACTTCATGCTGTTTCAGGACTGGAGCACCGAGACCTGGAAGATGCAGCGCAATCCCGATGTGACCGTGCGCAGCCGCGGTGTTATGGAAAAGTGTACGTACTGCGTGCAGCGCATTCGAGAAGCGCAAATCAGGTCGGAAAACGAGGGCCGCTTTGTTCGCGACGGCGAGATTCAAACCGCTTGTATGCAGGCTTGCCCGACGCAGGCGATCGTTTTCGGCGACAAGAATAATTCGAATAACCGAGTCGCCAGGCTAAAGGCCGAAAAACTGAACTATGCGATGTATTCAGAGCTGAACACACGGCCGCGAACGACCTATCTCGCCGAGCTTCGTAATCCGAATCCGGAGTTTCAGAGTGCCTGAGTTGATCGAGCTTGAAGAACGGCAACGCCACACGGCCCGGCCGCTCGATCCCAATAATCCTCTGCAGGTAATAGCCCCGGGCGCCACCTTCGAAACGGTCAGCGAGCAGATCAGCTCTATCGTGCTCACGAGGAAAACGCCGCTCTTTTGGTGGTGCGTTTTCGGATTCGGCTTGTTCCTGTTTATCGTGTTCGGAATCGCGATCAGTTATCTGCTCGCCAAGGGTATCGGCATTTGGGGTGTCGAAATCCCTGTCGGTTGGGGATTTGCCATCACGAATTTCGTCTGGTGGATCGGAATCGGCCACGCGGGCACGTTGATTTCAGCCTTCTTGCTGCTCATGAATCAGGGCTGGCGTAATTCCATCAACCGGTTCGCGGAAGCGATGACCATCTTCGCTGTAATGTGCGCCGGAATGTTTCCCCTGTTCCATCTCGGCCGGGCTTGGATCTTTTATTGGATACTCCCCTACCCCAACACCATGACAGCGCAGCCGAACTTTCGCAGCCCGTTGGTTTGGGACGTCTTCGCGGTCTCGACCTATTTCACGATTTCGGTGTTGTTCTGGTACATCGGGATGATCCCCGATCTCGCTACCTTGCGCGACCGCTCGGCAGGCGGATTCCAAAAAGGCTTTTATGGCGTCCTCTCTTTCGGCTGGCGTGGAGCTTCTCACCATTGGAAGCTGCATAAGACGGCATGCCTCTTGCTTGCCGGCATCGCCACCCCGCTTGTGCTCTCGGTCCATACGGTGGTCAGCTTCGATTTCACGATCGCTATTCTGCCCGGTTGGCACTCCACAATTTTTCCGCCGTACTTCGTTGCGGGAGCCATTTACTCCGGGTTCGCCATGGTGTTGGTTCTGGGTCTTCCGCTTCGCCGGGTTTACGGATTGCACAATCTCATCACCGTCCGGCACTTGAACAACTGCGGAAAACTGATGCTGGCGACGGGGCTTTTCCTGGCCTACACCTACCTGATCGAACCGTTCACGGCGTGGTACGGCGGCAACGAATTTGAGATGTACACAGTGCACAATCGCGCGGTCGGACCGCATTCCTGGAGTTATTGGCTCGTCATTCTGCTGAATGTAATCATTCCGCAGGCGTTGTGGTTCTATAAAGTCCGCACCCGGCCAATCCCGCTGTTTGCCGTATCCATGGTGGTGCTGGTTGGGATGTGGGTGGAACGCTTCATGATTATCGTTACGGCGCTCGACCGCGATTTCCTGCCGTCTTCCTGGTCGAATTTCGTTGCGACCTTTTGGGACAACGCAACGTTCTGGGGTTCGATCGGCATGTTCCTCGTCCTGTTCATGCTCTTCGTGCGCTTCCTGCCGATGATCCCGATGTCGGAAGTGCGTGAATTGCTGCCGTTCTCGAAGCCCGGAGGAGGAACCGAGAAATGAACGAATTCGGGACCTACGGTATGGTCGCGGAGTTCGACGATCCCACTGCCCTAGTGGAAGCAGCGCGCGCAGTCAAACACGAAGGGTACCGAAAAATTGAAGCGTACACACCGTATTCGATCAAAGATCTCGAAGAGATCATTCCTGGCCGGAATCTCGTCGCCCCGATCGTTCTGATTGGCGGATTAATAGGGGCCGCGACGGCCTGGACCATGGAGTATTACATCGCCGCAATCGATTATCCGATCAATGTCGGCGGGCGGCCGCTGTATAGCTGGCCGATGTTCATTCCCATCCTGTTTGAGCTGACAGTGCTCTTTGCCGGAACATTCGCGTTTTTCGGGACGCTGGCGCTGTGTGGTTTTCCACGACCGCATTTCCCCTTATTCAATCTGCCCGAGTTCAGTCAGGCCACGAGCAGCCGCTTCTTTCTCTGCATCGAAAAGCGCGACCCGCTCTACGACTCCGAGCTGACGGCCAGCTTTCTCCGGGGTCTCAATCCAAGAGGAGTTTGGGAAGTTGAGGATAATTAGCTCGCTCGTCATTACATTCCCACTTCTCTTACTGGCGGTCTCCTGCCGGCAGGATATGCAAGACCAGCCGAGGTATAAACCGCTCGGCGCGAACCGCTTCTTCGCCGATGGGCGCGACGCCCGGCCGGTTCCCGCCGGAACCATCGCTCGCGATGAGCTGAACGACGTAGATTCTTTTCACAGCGGAGAGGCTAACGGCGCGTTTCTCGACCTCATTCCGCTCAAAGTAGATTCGAAACTCATGCATCGCGGCCAGGAGCGCTTCGATATCTACTGCAGCCCCTGCCATGGACGCACCGGCGATGGCAATGGAATGGTGGCGCAACGCGGCGTTAAGATCCCGGCGGACTTCCACACCGATCGATTACGCGAAGTACCGCCCGGTTATCTCTACCAAGTGATCAAGAACGGATACGGAGCGATGGGCGATTACGGAGATCAGATTCCCGTGAACGATCGCTGGGCGATTGTTGCCTACCTGAGGGCACTGCAGCTTAGCAGGAATGCCAGCCTGAATGAAGTACCGCTGGACGAACGCGGCCAATTGAGCGGAGAAAGTCAGCCGCAACCGGCAGGCGCGCGATGACAATCAGTTCCACCTTCGATGTGTCGCCCGAGCTGGAGCGGGATCTCCAGCGAGTATTCACTCCCGCGCTCGGCGCCGGAATCATTCTGGGCGCTATCAGCATCATCGGCGCAATCTACAGCCCCGGCGATTTCTTCCGATCGTACTTGATGGGATACCTTTTCTGGCTCGGGCTGACGCTCGGGTCGATGGGTATTGTGATGCTGCAGTATTTGACCGCCGGTGCCTGGGGCATCATGACGCGCCGTACCCTTGAATCGGCCAGCCGCACTCTTCCGTTGTGCGCGGTACTGTTCATTCCCATTGCGATTGGCATTCCGTGGATCTACGATTGGGCGCACTCGGATCTGGTTAGGAACGAATACGTCTTGCGGCATCGGCACGGGTATATGAACCCGTCCATGTTCATTGGTCGCGCGATCTTCTACTTCGTCGTTTGGGGAATTTTTGTGTATTTCCTGAACAAGTGGTCTCGTGAGCAGGACGAGAACGGCGGTTTGGAAACACGGCTGGCAAGGTTGAGCGCTCCAGGATTGCTCATTTATGTGTTGACGATCACTTTTGCCACGATCGATTGGGCGGAATCCCTGGAGAATAACTGGTACTCCACCATTTGGGGATTCCTGTTCGTGGCTCGGCAAGGTCTGGCGACGTTCGCGTTCGTAATTATCGCGATGGCGCTCCTCTCTCGCAGAGAGCCGCTGGCCAGCAGATTTAAACCAGCGCATCTGCACGATTTGGGCAAATTGCTGCTGGTCTTCGTCATGTTGTGGGCGTATTTCGAGTTCTCTCAGTTGGTCATCGTCTGGTCTGGTAATTTGACCGACGAAATTCCGTGGTACCTGCACAGATTTGCGACTTCGTGGGGCTGGCTAGGCGTAATGCTCATCGTGCTCGAATTCATCGTGCCGTTCCTGATGTTGCTCTCGCGTCCGTTAAAGCGAAATGCAATCGCCCTGTGCTGCGTGGTTTCGCTCATCATCTTTATGCGGTGGGTCGATCTGATGTGGATCGTCATGCCGGAGTACTATCAACGCGGTTTCCGCCTGACGTGGATGAATTTAGTCGTGCCGGCGTCCATCGGTTGCCTCTGGATCGCGGTATTCGTTTGGCAGCTCAAACAGCGGCCTTTGCTCCCTTTGCAAGCGCCGAATCTCGAAAGGGCATTGCAGCATGGCGACTGAGAACATCCCTCAGGAACGGGAACTGCGACACGACGACGTTCGCTTCGAACCTTCCGACATCGATGCGCGGCACACGTTCATCACGGGTGCCTCGGTCCTGATCGGGATCTGGATTGTCAGCTTGCTGCTGTACTTCATGTTCAGTTACCTGGCTCACCAGCGCGCCACAACCAGTCCGCCTCCGCTGCCCATTAATCTGCACCGAAATCCGCTGCCGCCCGAGCCCAGATTGCAACAATCGCCCCGCAACGATCTAAAGGCGCTGCGCGCGCGCGAAGATTGGGAGCTGAATCATTATTTCTGGGTCGACAAAGCAAAGGGCAAGGTGGCGATCCCGATCGAACGCGCGATGGACATTCTCGCTGCCCGTGGCATTCCGCCCCAACAGAAGCCGCCGAACCTGGCGCTATCGCAACCGCAGGCCGGTGCCCGCGAAACGGGTTTTGAAGGAAAGGTAGAGCCGGAACCGCGATGAGGTGGCTGGGATTATCGCTGGTTTTGTTCTTCCTGTGTCCCGCGATTGCGCTTCCGGCGGCTCCTCGCAATATTCCCAGATTGCTAGAAGGCGTCGGTATCGAGCAGAATCTCAACGGTACCGTTCCACTGGACACGATTTTCCGGGACGAGAACGGAGCGACAGTTCCGCTAAGAACGTACTTTGGTACCAAACCCGTGTTACTCGTCCCGGTCTACTATCGCTGTCCCATGTTGTGCTCGCAAGTCCTCAGCGGGCTCGTTGCGGGGCTGCGGCCCTTGTCCTTAAAACCCGGGCGCGATTTCGAGATCGTCGCGATCAGCATCAATCCGCTGGAAACGCCCGACGATGCGAAGGCGAAACTCGATCACTTTTCGCACAGTTATTCGCGCCGCGCCGGCACCACGGGCTGGCATTTCCTTGTAGGCTCAGAGCCGTCGATCGAAAAGGTGATGAACGCCATAGGGTTTCATTACCGCTACGACGCGGAGAACAAGATGTACATCCACGCGACGGCGGTAATGGTCCTCACTCTTGACGGCCACATTGCGCGCTGTCTGTACGGGGTTGAGTTCGAGCCGAAAGACCTGAAATTGTCGTTGGTGGAGGCGTCCCACAATCGCATCGGGTCGCCAGTCGACAAGATTCTGCTCTACTGCTATCACTACGATCCCAAAACAGGTAAGTATGGCGCTGTCGTCCTCAACGTGTTGAAGATTGGATCAATTCTCATCCTGGCCCTGATGGCGGTCGGGATGTTTTTCTTTTGGCGCCACGATCTCCGAAAACATCGGGAAGCACTGAGAGAAGTTACACGCCTATGATCACGAATTTCCGATTGTGGCCTGAATCAGCGTCCTCCGTGGCCGGGAAAGTGGATTTACTCTTCGCAGTACTCCTCGTCGTCTGTACGGCAGTGTCGGTGGGAATCGCGATATTCCTGATTTACTCTGCGATCCGTTACCACCGTAAGGCCGAAAACGAGCTTGGCAGCCAAAAGCGCTACAACGTTCCGGCAGAAGTCACCTGGACGGTGCTCCCGTTCATTTTCTTCATCGCTGTTTTCGTCTGGGGCGCGAAATTGTATTTCGAAATCCAGCGGCCGCCTGATAACGCAATCAACATGTACGTCGTGGGGAAACAATGGATGTGGAAAATACAACATCTCGAGGGCCAGCGCGAAATTAACGAGATACACATCCCGGTTGGCAGGCCGGTGAAGCTGATCATGACCTCGGAAGATGTGATTCACGATTTCTTTGTGCCCGCGTTCAGAACCAAGCAGGACGTGTTGCCCGATCGTTACACCACCACCTGGTTCGAAGCCACAAAACCTGGCAAGTATCACTTGTTCTGTTCCCAATATTGCGGAACGAAGCACTCGGGCATGATCGGTTGGATTTATGCGATGACACCGGCAGATTATCAGCGATGGCTAACGCAAGGCGCGCCGGAAGGTTCGCTCGCCTCAACCGGCGAGAAATACTTTCATCAGTTCGGTTGCGCAAACTGTCATCACTTCAACAACCAGGGTCGCTGTCCCGACCTTCGTAATCTGTACATGCGCCCCGTGTTGCTTACAAGTGGGAAGACGATCATCGCCGATGATTCCTACATCCGGGAAAAGTTGCACGACCCCGATGCTCAGATCCCCTGGGGATTTTCGGCGAATGTGATGCCGAACTTCACGGGCGTGGTATCGGAAGAACAGACACTCGCCCTGATTTCCTATATCAAAGCACTGGGACCGCAACCCGGCACACAGGAGCCGTCCAGCTCTGGCACCGCTCCCACGGAGTACGGAACGCAAAAAGGAATCGGTGGGCCCGGCGCCACATCAAACGCCGGTTCGCAGGCGGGGAAACGCTGATGATCCAAACAGTTGCGCCAAAAATCCAAAAGAACTACCTGAATGAGAAGGTCGGCCTTCTTTCCTGGCTGCTGACCACCGATCACAAGCGGATCGCGATTCTGTACACCTTTTCGATCACGGTATTCTTCTTCCTCGGCGGCTTTTTCGCGCTCATGATGCGCTTGGAGCTGCTTTCGCCGCGTAACTGGCTCGTAAGTGCCGAGACTTACAACAAGCTGTTCACGATGCACGGGATCATTATGGTCTGGTTTTTCCTGATCCCTTCCATTCCCAGCACCTTAGGCAATTTCCTGATCCCAATGATGGTGGGAGCAAAGGATGTGGCCTTCCCAAAGCTGAACTTACTGAGTTGGTATATCTTCATGCTGGGCGGTGGCGTAACGGTTTACGCTCTGTTCCGCGGCGGGGTTGATACCGGCTGGACCTTCTATACCCCTTTGAGCACTACTTATTCGACTACCTATGTAGTAGCAGCGGCGGTCGGCATATTTATTGTCGGTTTCTCGACAATCCTGACTGCGCTTAATTTCATTGCCACAGTTCATAGCATGCGCGCTCCCGGCCTGACCTGGTTTCGCCTGCCTATTTTCGTCTGGTCCATGTATGCGAACAGCGTAGTCCTCGTCCTCAATACGCCAGTGTTGGCAATCACATTAGTAATGATTGCGATCGAACGGATATTTACGGTTGGAATTTTCGATCCAGCGCTGGGTGGAGATCCCGTTTTATTCCAGCATATGTTCTGGTTTTACTCGCATCCGGCCGTGTACACGATGGTGCTGCCCGCTATGGCGGTCATCAGCGAGATCGTTCCCGCTTTTTCGCGCAAGCCCCTCTTCGGCTATAAGGCCGTCGCGTTTTCAAGCATCGCCATTGCCGTAGTCGGCTTCCTAGTTTGGGGGCATCACATGTTCGTGGCCGGGGAATCAGCCTATTCCGCCCTGGCCTTTTCGTTCCTGAGTTACTGTGTGGCGGTTCCTTCCGCCATAAAGGTCTTCAACTGGACAGCAACCATGTATAGGGGATCAGTGTCATGGGATACCCCCATGCTGTACGCCATCGGGTTCATCGGCCTTTTTACCATCGGCGGCATGACTGGGCTATTTCTAGCCGCGCTGGGGCTCGACGTTCATGTACACGACACTTACTTCGTAATTGCTCATTTCCACTACATCATGGTCGGTGGATCGGTCATGGCCTTCCTCGGCGGGGTTCACTACTGGTGGCCAAAAATAAGCGGAAAAATGTATCCGGACGGCCTCGCAAGGCTTTCCGCTCTGATTGTGTTTATTGGCTTCAATCTGACGTTCTTTCCGCAGTTTGTTCTTGGATATCTTGGGATGCCGCGGCGTTACGCCGCGTATCCGGAAGAGTTCCAAATGTTGCACATTCTATCGACTGCCGGAGCAACGATTTTGGGCGTTGGGTATGTCTTACCGCTTTGTTATCTGATATGGGCCTGGCATTACGGCCGGGACGCCGCGCCAAATCCGTGGCGCGCTACCGGACTCGAATGGAAGACTTCTTCACCTCCGCCGACCCATAACTTCGTAGTGACTCCCATCGTTACCGCCAAGCTGCCGTACGATTACGAGGCTATGAAAGAGGAGCTGCAACTTGTCTGATCCGCTGGTTCTGGAACTGCGCGAGCAGTTCGCCACGCCCGAACAGCAGCGGCATACCGCGAGCATCGGCATTTGGTTGTTCCTAATGACTGAGGTCATGATGTTTGGCGGGCTATTTGTCGCCTACACGGTCTACCGGTTCAACCATCCTGAGGCTTTTAAGGAAGGCAGCTCCGAAATGGACATTGTGCTTGGCTCCATCAACAGTGCCATTCTCCTTACCAGCAGCCTGACGATGGGTCTCGCCGAATTCAGCGCCAAACTGGGACGGCAGCGGCTCTCAGGAATTCTGCTATTCGTCACAGTTCTGATCGGGCTGACGTTCCTCGCGATCAAATTCACCGAGTATTACGAGCACTATCACCAACACGAAGCTCCGGGCGTCTGGTTCAATCATGCAGGGCCGCACGCGCCGGAAGTGCAGATGTTTTTCGTGTTCTATTTCCTAATGACCGGATTGCACGCCGTTCACATGACGATCGGGATCTTGCTGCTGCTCGGGCTAATCGGCCGCAACATGATCGGCAGCTTTTCAGCCGCTTATAACACCCCGGTTACGATCGTCGGCCTGTATTGGCATTTCGTGGACATTATCTGGATCTTCCTTTACGCCATCTTTTATTTACCGGGGCTGCACAAATGAACGGACCAAACTGGAAGATTTATGTGTTTACTTACCTGGGCTTGCTGGCGTTGCTGCTGGTCAATACGCTGATCGCTTTTGTAGATTTGGGCGCATTCAGCACAGTTATTGCGGTAGGACTCGCAACCGTGATGGCCTGCTTCGTCGCGGGCATTCTGATGCACGGCTTCTATGAGGCGAAGGTGATTCAAATTATCATTGCTGGAGGCGTGATCTTTTTCTTAATTATGATGTCCCTAACAATGAACGATTACTTTTCGCGTGGCTGGCTGCCGTCTCATAGCCCATAGGGCCGGCCATTTTGAGGTCAGCGTCACGCGAACACAAAACCCCGAGATCGGGAGCGCTATACTCATCCTTTTATTAGCCCGGGCCGATTCCAAGTCGAATGCAAGCCGGTCGTGACCGACTCTGTTCTAGACTATGGCTACGCCAGCACAAATTAGTGCGATAAACAATCTTGGGCCGTTCGCCGAATACCAAACGGGAACGGCGTATGATGAGATGTTCCGGGGTGTGGGCCGGCCTCGGTCCCACTATCGCTCCCTCTACACGCGTTTGCTGAGCTTGCCCACCACGGAGCTGCTGCGCTTTAAGCAGGAAGCCGACCTCTCGTTCTTCAATCAGGGCATCACTTTCACTGTGTATGGCCGCAAGGAAGGCACGGAACGCATTTTTCCGCATGACCTTCTTCCGAGAATCATTCCGAACTCGGAATGGGAAACCATCGAACGCGGGCTTGTGCAGCGCATCACTGCGCTCAACCTGCTGCTGAAGGACATCTACCACGAACGCAAGATTCTGAAGGATCGGGTAATCCCGGGCGAGGTCATTTACACTTGCAAACATTTCCGCCGCCAAATGCGTGGCGTGAAGATTCCGCGCGATGTGTATGTGAGCGTTTGCGGAACCGATCTGATCCGGCTGCCCGACGGCAAATTTGTAGTGCTCGAGGACAACCTGCGGGTGCCGAGCGGCGTGTCCTACATGCTGACCAGCCGCAGAGTGATGAAGCAGATTTTTCCCGCACTCTTCCGTAAATGCGGCGTCCGGCCGATCGAGCATTACAGCCAGGCGTTGCTTTCGACCCTGCGATCTCTCGCCCCTAATAGCCGCTCGAGCCCAAGCATCGTCCTGCTCACGCCCGGCGTTTATAATTCCGCATACTTCGAACATGCCTACCTGGCGAGGCAAATGGGAATTGAACTTGTCGAAGGCCGCGATCTGGTGGTTAGCGATAACGTAGTCTACACTCGGACCACCTCGGGTCTGAGGCGAGTGGATGTTATCTACCGCCGGGTAGACGATGACTTTTTGGATCCCCTGGTGTTTCGTGCGGATTCGGTGCTGGGAGCCGGGGGAATCTTCAACGCCTATCGGGCCGGTAACGTGGCTTTGGCGAATGCGGTCGGAACCGGAGTAGCTGACGATAAGGCAATCTACGCTTACGTCCCGAAGATCATCCAGTATTACCTCAGCGAAGCGCCGATTCTGGACAACGTGGAAACTTTCCTGATGACGGAGGAAGCGGCCAGGCAACACGTTTGCCAAAACCTGGAGAACTTTGTTGTGAAAGCCGTGGGCGAGTCCGGGGGCTACGGCATGCTGATCGGACCCCACAGCACCGCCCAGCAGAGAGACGAATTTCGTGCCCGGATTCTCAGCGATCCGCGAAACTACATCGGCCAGCCAACGCTTGCTTTATCTACGGCGCCCTGCTTCGTCGAAAACGGGTTCATTGAACCGCGCCATGTGGATCTACGTCCATACGTCCTCTTCGACGGCGATAAGGTGACGGTGGTCCCGGGTGGCCTTACGCGCGTTGCACTTCAGAAAGGCTCCTTGGTGGTCAATTCCTCTCAGGGCGGCGGATCGAAGGACACTTGGGTTCTTCAGAGCTGAACGAATCCACATTATGCTTTCGCGGGTTGCCGACAGTCTGTATTGGATGAGCCGGTACTTGGAGCGCGCCGCTCATCGCGCGCGTGTACTGGACGCGAACTACAATCTGATGCTCAATCCGTCAAAGCCCTCGACGGAACAACGATGGCACAAAATCATCGCTCATCTGGAATTGACCGGAGCCGCCCAGACAGATCCGCATACCGCGATGCAGGAATTAATGTTCGATGCGAGTAACCGATCTTCGGTAATCGCCTGCATTACCTGTGCGCGTGACAACGGCAGCCAGGCGCGAGAGCAAATCAGTGCTGAAATGTGGGAGCAATTGAACCAGCTTTACCACCGCGTTACCCAATCGAGCATGGAAATCGGTCTGGAGACGGAGCCGCTCGGAATTTTGAGCGCGATTCGCGAGGGGGCCTACCGGTTTTACGGGGTTACCGACTCGACCATGAATCACGGCGAGCCGTGGCATTTCATACAGCTCGGAAAATATATGGAGCGAGCGTGCGCGTTACCGACGTTGCTGGACGCGGTTTACTCGATTCCGGCTCCGGCGGACGATCTGGAATGGGTCGCGCTACTGTCAAGCTGCTCCGCGTTCGAAGCCTATTGCAAGGTGTACACGGCGGACCTGAAGGCCGAACACGTCGCTGAGTTTCTGCTGCTCCATCCCGAATTCCCCTACACCCTGCGTCATTCGGCTGAACAAATGCAGCATGCGCTCGATTCTATCCGGCGTGCGTCCTCTACAACCAAGGCGCAAACTATCGAGAGAATAATCGGCCGCCTGCATGCCTCCCTTGCTTATGCCCAGATCGGCGACATTATGTCACGCGATTTCGGGCGCTTCCTGAGTAGCGTCATCGAGCAGTGCCATAGTCTGCATACAGCCGTTCATCAGGTGTATATCGACTATCCTCTTGAATCCGCTTTCGAGGCCTGATGTATTACGCCATTCGTCACTTCACGCGATTTCGGTATAGCCACTCTGTTTGGGAAAGCACGATGGAGGTCCGCATGCACCCCCGCAGCGAAAATCTCCAGCGTTGCTTTACCTTTCAGCTCGCCATCAACCCGCGCACGCGGATTTCATCGCATACCGACCATCTCGGCAATGTGGTCCACCATTTCGAGGTTCCGGAGCGGCACAAGCAACTCACGATCATCGCGGACGCGCTCGTGGATGTGGACCCGCCTCTGGTTTTGCCCGAGGCGCTGCCAGAAATTGCGTGGAGCGAACTCGACGAATTGGTCGAACGCGAAGACTACTGGGATATGCTGATGCCGAGCCATTTCGCGTGTGGCTCTCCCGAGCTGGATGCCCTCGCGCGGGAATTGAACGTAGGAGAACGGAATGGGCAGGATCCGTTGAGCTTGCTGCGTACCTTGAACTCGGAGCTGTACCGCACTCTAAGTTACGTGAAAGCAAGTACGCGAGTGGACTCCCCCATCCAGCATGCTTTGCAAGCCCGCCGCGGGGTCTGCCAGGACTTTGCCCATATTATGATCGCGCTCCTCCGGAATTTGCATATACCTGCGCGTTATGTCAGCGGCTATCTCTACCACGCGACTGACCATCACGATCGCTCAGCGGAGGGCGCAACTCACGCCTGGGTGGAAACACTCTTGCCAGGCCTTGGCTGGGTGGGCTTTGACCCGACCAACAATTTGATCGCCGGGGAGCGGCACATCCGGACCGCGGTCGGGCGCGACTATGCGGATGTTCCCCCTACACGCGGGACGATGAAGGGTGCCGCTGATACGGATCTAAAAGTGCAAGTGCGGGTCACGCCATCCGACGCCGTCCTTCCGCCTGACCAGGAATTCGCGGCTGACGAGGAGTGGTCACGGTTCCTCGAGAGAGATCAGAAAGCTCAATCTCTGGAAGCGCAGCAGCAACAACAGTGAATGATTAACTAAAGCCGGCCCATGCGCCGGTACGCCCAATATTCTCGTTCGATGGCGTCCAGCAGCCGCTGCTCGCGATTCCCTTCGCGGCGACGTTCCAGCCATTCGAACGCCACGATCAAAAACGCAAACAGGAGTGCGATCCCGAAGATCATGTTTCCGAGATCCGGCAGCATCTCGGTGATTCGCATTCGTCTGTGCCGCCCGTCTTGAGTTGTATCACGAGGGGAGCGAGGCGGAGCAGGCAGGCCATGCCATAGAATTGCTGAGAATGTTCACGCGTCGCAAACTGATGCAGAGCGCCGGGGCCTTGCCGCTTGCGGCAGGAGCTGAATCCATAATCGCTGCGGACCTCCGGGCACCTGACGCTTTTCCCAAAGTCTGTCTGGAAATTGGCGATGGAGCCCTGGACGCCGGTACCTTCGATCAGGAAGGAATGCGCCGCGTTAAACAACTTGGCGTCGACTACGTGGCGATGGGAGGGCCTAGCATTCCTTGGCAAGAAAGCGAAATACGCGGCCGCATGGAGCGCCTGAAGAGTGGTGGCTTGACGCTGTTCAACATGATGATCAGCGGCTTTCGCAACACACTCTATGGACGGCCTGGGCGCGACCAAGAGATCGACAGAGTCTGTCAATCCATTCGTGCAGCCGGACGCGCGGGCTTGCCCGTCGTTGAGTACAACTTTTACGCACATAGGTTGGTGGAAGGCTACTACGAGGAGACGGGGCGCGGGGGCGCCGGGCTGACCGCCTTCGATTACTCCCGCGTCAAAAACCTGCCCCCGCTTGCAGACGAAGGAGTCCACACCCTTGATGAAATGTGGAGCAACATCACCTATTTCCTCAAAGCCGTGGTTCCAGTCGCGGCGGAATCGGGAGTACGCCTAGCTCTGCATCCCAACGACCCGCCTGCTCCCATGAGTCGCGGGTCCCAACAGATTATGGGAACCGTAGAGGGCTGGAAGCGGTTGATCGATATCGTCCCAAGCCCTTCAAACGGGATCACCTTCGATTGCGGCGTTACCCGCGAGTTGGGCCATGATCCCGTTGAGGTCTGCCGGTATTTCGGGTCGCGAGATTGCATCAACCACGTGCATTATCGCAACGTTCGGGTGCGCGCGGCGTACGAAAGCTACACAGAGGTTTTCATCGACGAAGGGCAGGTTGATATGTTCGCGGTGATGAAGGAGCTGGTTCGGCAGGAATATCCGCGCTTGATTTATCCGGAACATCCGCGCGGGCTAGACGCCGATCGCGAGCGGCCGAATTTCAAGCCGTACTACCCGGGCGGAGGCTCGTACACCGGTTTCGCGTACAACGTTGGTTACACCAGAGCTATGTTGCAGGCGGCCACTTGGAGATAACAACCAGTTCGCCGCGCCTTTCACTGTGATGGGTTACAATTCTCGGTTCGGGAAAACATGAAATTATGCGCCGCGCTGGCCCTTATTGCCTCGATTGCTTACACAGCTCCAAATCAGGTAGAGGGGGAAAAGGTTTACCTCAATTTCCAGGAAGTCATGATTCCCATGCGCGACGGCGCGCGTCTTCAAACCGTCATCCTCTCTCCTAAAAGCGCAAAAGAACCTCTCCCTATCCTGCTCCGGCGCACTCCTTATGGAGTTCCGGCACGAGCCGAGATTGAGAAGGGTCTGCCTGCCGCTTCGCGGCCTGTCTCTGAAAACTACATAGTTGTTGTCCAGAACTTGAGAGGCCGCTTTAAGTCGGAGGGCAAATTTGTAATGCAGCGCACTCCGCACGCGAAGGATGATCCCAAAGGCGTCGACGAGACCACCGACGCCTGGGACACGGTCGAGTGGCTCGTACACAATACCCCCGGTAACAATGGCAGGGTCGGCCTGCACGGGACCTCGTACGATGCGTGGACGGCTGTGATGGCCGCGCTGGATCCGCATCCCGCGGTGAAGGCGGTTATTGAACAGGCGTCACCCGCTGACATGTTCCTCGGCGACGATTTCCACCACAATGGCGCATTCCGCCTCAGCTACGGCTTCGAGTATTCAGCACTCCTGGAGACCACTGCGGAGGAGAATTACCACTTCAAATTTGACCGCGCCGATACTTATGAGTGGTATTTGAATCTCGGTCCGTTGAGGAATGCCGACAAGCTTTATTTTCACGGCAAAATCCCTACCTGGCGCGATTTCGTCGACCATCCCAACAATGACGGGTTCTGGCAACGCCAGACCGTCCTCACCTATATCAAAGAGGTGAAAGTTCCCATTCTGCACGTTGCAGGCTGGTGGGACCAGGAGGATTTCTACGGACCGCAGAAAATATATGAGGCCATGGAGAAGTTCGATCCCAAGGGGTGGAACTACTTCGTCGCAGGACCGTGGAACCACGGGCAGTGGGAAAGCGAAGCCCAACACTTGGGGCCCGTAGAATTCGGAACGGACACTGCTAATTACTATCGGGAAAATATTTGGAACGCGTGGTTTGCGTACTGGCTGCATGATCAAGGCAACCAGCCGCTGCCCGAAGCCACCGCTTTCGAGACCGGTTCGAATCGCTGGAGGCAATACGATGCATGGCCGCCGGTCAAGGATATCCACCCGCAACGGCTGTTCTTCCAGCCAGACCAGAAGCTCGCCTTTAACCCACCGGCAGCAAACCGCAAGCCAGCATTTGACGAGTACGTGAGTGATCCGGCGAATCCGGTCCCTTATCGGCCGCGCCCTGTCACTCCCACGTACCCTGGTCCGGAATGGCCAGTCTGGCTTGTTCAGGACCAACGTTTTGTCGACCACCGGCCGGACGTTCTCTCCTATGAGACCGAACCGCTGACCGCGGACTTGCGCGTTGTGGGCGATATCGTTGCAGAGCTGTTTGCTTCCACGTCCGGAACTGACAGTGACTGGGTGGTTAAGCTGATCGATGTCTATGCCGAGGACGCGCCACCCGACAAGCAAACGCGAACAAATATGGGCGGCTACGAGCTAATCATCGCTGACGAGGTTTTTCGAGGACGATTCCGCAACAGCTTTGAGCATCCGGAGGCGTTGCCGCCGAAGCGGCCGCTCAAATACACCATTGACCTGCACACTAATGACCATGTGTTCTTGAAGGGCCATCGAATCATGGTCCAGGTGCAAAGCTCCTGGTTTCCGGTTTATGACCGGAATCCCCAGCAGTTCGTTCCCAATATCTTCCAGGCAAGCGAATCGGATTACCGTAAAGCCGTGCAGCGTATCTATCACGACCCCAATCTTCCGAGTGCGCTCGTCCTGCCCGTTCTGGAAGTGCCCTGAGATTACGTACTTATAAAGGCGGACCCGGTTGCGTCTGTGACCACCACCAGCTTGAGTCTACAGTCCAGGTCTGCCCGTTTTGAAGAAAATCAGCCGAATTCAAAGCTGAGGAGATCGCTTCGAGTTTCCACTCATATGGCCTGTTGTCACCCGGTTCAACGGCGATGCGCTTGACTTCGGTCTTAAAGCCACCCGCTTTCACCGTCACCTCGTAGGCGCCTCCTCGCAATAGACATGGTTGGTTGTTGGCGCAATCTTGAGACTCCGAATCGTCCTCTCGACGGCAGGTTATTTGAGCGCTCGAAGGCAGGACATGGAAAATGATCTTTGCGAACGGCCTCATGCCTTGCCCGCTAATGCTGACCGTGCCGCCATTGGGGAAATCGCGGATCGTTGTACTGTCTTCAAAGTTCGGCCGGCGCAAAGTTAGGGTATGCATTCCTGGATTGACTTTCGCTTTGAACGTTGTGCTCGAATCCGTAACAGCCAACCTCGTGCCGTCCAATAGAATTTCGACACCAGCGGGAACGGAACTGACTTCCAAAATTGATGGGCGCGCAATGGGGGACAAGGCAAATCGCAGTTGCCGCCGTTGCTCGTTCCCGCTAATAACCACGTCTTGCTCCGGAGAATCCTGGTAATCGGCGTGAACTAGCTTGATGTGATACTCGCCGGGACGCAGGCGGACTACAGTGACGCCTTCAGCCAAACGGCGCGGCAGCGTTTCGCCATCAATCACGACGGCGGCATCAGACACATTGGCGCTGATTTGGACAGGAATCAGCAACTTCTGCCCATCCGGCTCAAGAACGATTCTGATCGACCGCACCGGCAGCGGACCAAGGTGAACCTCGCTGTTCGGGCCTTCGCTTAACCTCACACTGACTGCTTTGTCGTTTGCAATCACACGGCCTTGTTCCGGCACAGCTTCGTACGCTTGGCCCGGCAAACTGGCGCGAGCGTCCGGCAGTCCGTATAGCTTAGCGGATTTTGCGTTGCAAGCAAGCATCACGTAGCGGACAGACCTGATTTTAGGACGTTCGAAAAAAGAGACATCGCCGTCCGCCCCGATGTTTACCGGCAGTTTCAAAAAAGATTTGGAGTGCGCCACAAACCTGAGTCTGTGGGGTCCGGGCAAGATCTTTTCGGTGAACAACATACCTGGTAAGACAGCGATCGGCCGAAGGCCATCGAGGAATAATAGAGCCCTGGACCGCAAATGCGACTCGATCTGCAATTCAGATTCAGGCTTTGACGGAACAGGCGGCCGGCTCTCAGCATCCTGGTGTGGTGCGGGCGGCAACGGCAGGACTGGCTTTGGGGTTGCTTTACTCGAAGACTCGGGGTGGGGTGGGGGAACCGCGCGATGGACTAGCAGCGCCGATATGCCGAGCACCACGGTAAGCAGCACACCAACGGGCATCCACGGCTTGCGAAACGCAACGAGCCGGTTAGTAAGCCAAGCCGCAGCGAAAGCCAGTTTTTTTCGCAGGAGAGCGGCAAAATGGACTTTGGCAGCGGCCGCGGGTCGCGCAAAAGGATCGATCTTGTATGTCGTTAGAGCTTCGGCGCTCGAAAACACACGCAAGACTTGCGAAATGCTGTTGGTGCGTTTGGCCGGGTCCTTCTCCATCATTCCATCAACGAGGCGCGCAAAATGCCCAAGGTTTGGACGAAGTTCGCTCAGCGGTCGCGCCTTCGCCGTCTTGTCGGCGTGCCATTTGAGCCACAACGAAGGCGGACCGTTCTCCAAGGACGCAAATTGCGCAACGAACGAGTCCTTGCCAATTAGGATTTCATAGAACATGAAGCCCAGCACATAGCAATCAGCGATTTCACAAGAAGAACTCTCGCCGTTGTCGACAAACGCCTCCGGGGCAGAGTACTTGGCAGATCCGAATGCAATCGTGTCGGCCGCTTCATGGGCCCGGTTCACGGATGGAATGTGAGGTCGATCGGAATCGTCTAAGCGAATCGTTTGTGGCGACAAGGGCGGGTGCGAACCGCCGGTCGCGTGAATGGCCTCGAGCACTTCGAGCACACGGCGGAAGATCTGCAGAATTGAGGGATCGGCCGGTCCATCCCCCAGATAGGCGGTTAGATTGTGATGCACGGTTGCACCTTCGCCTGTGACTTCGTTCCCAGCACGCTCGAAGAGCGCTGGCCGGAAACTGACGATACAACCAGTATCGCCTCAGGAGCAAGATGCCGTCGTTCCGGGCGTTTCGCTACCTATCCTTCAGCTTCGGGTCAACCTTATGGCCCGCGTGCCCGCCTTCCTGGGTTTTCAGCCTATCGGCTTGTGGAGAAAGTGTCCGCTCCACTGCTGGCCGAAGCATCTCCAACCCTTTGGCGTGCATGCGCGAAACCCAAGATTTCGAAAGTCCTAATCGCTTTCCGATTTCTTCCAAGGTGAGGTCTTCGAAATAGTACGCTTCCAAGACCATCCGGTTCTTTTCGGGAAGGGCCTGCAGTGCCTGCCTGATTCCTTTCTGCTGTTCCTTCCTCAGCAACTGATCCAGCGGCGCCTCAGAGCTTTGGGCAACGGACTCCGACGAGGGCTTTTCTAAAGCAAGAAAGTAGCTGGCGACGATACCCGATGCTAAGTTCTTCATTTCAGCATAGGAAGGAGCGCCTGCGCTTGCGCCCGCCGAATAATCCATCATGTATTCGTTGGCTGCTTCTTCAAAGCGGCTGGCCTTGACGCTCTCCCGAAGTAAATCGAACACGGCTCCGCGAATCCGGTAATAGGCGAAGGTGGTGAAGGCCACTCCTTTGCTCGGATCGTAAGCGTTGGCTGCCTGTACTAAGCCGTATTCAGCCGCCGCCAGCACGTCCGGCCGGTCGACGTGGGCTGGAAAGCGGCCCAGCAATTCGGCGGCAACCGCGTGAGCATAGGAGATGTGCGACTCAATTAAGTTCGTCATCATGAACTGCCAGGCAGAATGGCAGTCCGGCAACCTTTGTGTCACCACCCAGGAGCAGCTCTTGCACAGCACTACATTGTAATAACGCTTGTTCAGTCGTTTTTGCTTACCTATGACGCCGTACTAGCAACTTCCGGATCGGTGTACCGATAATCAGGTAAACACATGTCTCCCCTGCTGCCAAGCACGCTCGCAAATTCCGGACAAATCATGGACGCCCCACCCGGAACGGCATTGCAGGGCGGCGCTCCGAATGTATTCAGCAAGGTACAAGAACGGACGGGCAGCCATTTCGAGCCGGCGAGGGCGCAGCTCATCAGTCAGGAGCTATCCGCCGCGCCGGCTTCTTTTTCGTCCGCCTCACCTAGAAGGGCCGATGTTCTGAAACCGAAGTTCGAACACGTCGGCAACTCGCTTTCTGCCTTGAATGCGCGGGTCGCCACGGTAGAGCCCGCGAGCGCCGCCGAGTCGCTGCGCAACCGGCTTCAGCTACTGGATTCGCAGTTTCGCGTGATGGGCAACAATCTTAAGGAAACCGCTGCGCAAAGCGATCCCATCCAACTGCTGAGGCTACAGAACGACATCTATCAGATTGACGAAGAACTGGAGCTGCTCTCCAGAGTTGTGGACCAAACCACGAGCGGCATCCGATCCCTGCTCCAAACTCAGATTTGAGGTACTAGCATCTAAGAAAGGACAATGAAGCGATTCCTTTTGCTGAAGCGACTCCTTTTGCTGAAGCGACTCCTTTTGCTGAAGCGACTCCTTTTGCTGAAGCGACTCCTTTTGCTGAAGCGACTCCTTTTGCCCTTGCCACTCATAGTCTTGTTGGTGGCCTGCACCCACACAATCGAGACGGGCTTGTCGGAGCGTGACGCGCAGGAAATTGTGGTTACTCTCCGCGAGGGCGGCATCGATGCCTTTGCAGAACCCGATCCATTGGGCAAGAAAGACAACGCGTTGTGGCAGGTAAGAATCAGAGGCGGGGACGAAAAGACCGTAACGGCTTGGAAGGTTCTTCGCGAGCATGGTCTTCCCCACGAAAAAGTTGAGGGACTGGACGATGTGTTCAAGAACTCGGGAATGATTCCGACCGCGACCGAGGAGAAAGCGCGAATGGTGGTGGGCTTGGCCGGCGAATTGACGCGTACGCTTCGGTCGCTGCCGGGAGTGGTCGATGCCAGGGTGCATGTTGTGCTTCCCGATAACAGCACGTTGATTGACGAGAAAGATAAAGCGGCGACAACCGCCTCCGTCCTGGTTCGCTATCGGGGCGACCGCCCGCCGCTAACCGACGATGAGATTCGCGGCCTGATGGCAAAGGGCGTCGAAGGACTCGCGGCCGAAAATGTGGATGTCGTGCAGAAAAAGACAAATGAAAAGCCTTTGCCTGCCAAGATGACTGGACCACTGGCAACCCGGGAGTGGACCACGATCGCGGCACTCGCGCTCGCAGCTATCACAAGCGCTGGAGCCCTCACGACCTTGATGGTGAACAAACGGCGCGGTTTTCGAATCCGGTTACTCGAACGCCAACTGGCGCAGATTTCGGAGAGCAACACCCGTCTTGAAGGAAATATGTAATATGAGCCGTGTCGAAGTGTTTTCGTACGCACTGCTCTTAAAGGGCGCTGAGCGGACAACACAAATCATTGAGCTGCTCGATGAAGGGAAGCAGGAAGAGGTCAAAGCAGTGCTGGAACCATTCAAGGGCATGCTGCCTGCCGCTATTCGCCAACTCTGGTGCGAACGGCGCAAAGCGGACGGGCTGTCCACCGCGGCAGGCATCTGAGTCATGTCTTCGAATGTGATCAAGGCGCGAACGCTCGAAGCAGTAGGCCCGCCTGCCGTAGTTAAGCGGAGTGTGCAAATCGCCTGTCAGGATGCAAACGAGATCGTTGCGCAGGCCCGAGATGAAGCGCAAAGGATCGTGAGCGAAGCGCGCCGGGAGGCACAAGGTATTCTCGATTCCGCCAGGGAAGATGGTTATCAGAGTGGCGCCGCTCAGTGGTATGAAGCGTTAGCGGACGCTTGGAAATCCCGCGATGATTATCTGGCCGGAAATGAGACCGCTCTTCTCAAGCTGGCAGTGCGGATCGCCGAAAAATTGATGGGCGAGGAGTTGCGAACTGCTCCCGATACCGTCGCCGGGATGGTGAGGGAAGCCTTGCGCTCAGTACGCCGGGCGAAGAGTCTCGTCATTCAGGTGCATCCGGCCGACGAAGTTCTTCTCAAGGAGCGCCTTTCCACATTGCGCAGCACCGCAGGTCCCGCTCGCGAACTCGAGATTCGTCCTAATGCCTCGCTATCGCGGGGCGATTGCATTATCGAGAGTGACATCGGACTTATCGACGCGCGGCTTGAGAGCCAGTTGAAAAACCTCGAACGCGCACTCACTCTTAAGCTGTCAACATGAGCGCGCCATCCAGGCTCGATATTGACAGCTACCTGAGCAAGATCGATCAGGCCTCGCCGGTCAGTTCGAAAGGGCGCGTAAAAGAAGCAATCGGTCTGCTGGTAAGAGCAATTGTTCCAGAAGCGCGGGTCGGTGAATTATGCCTGATCCACAACTCGCGCTCTCCGGTCGCGGTCAAAGCCGAAGTAGTGGGGTTTCAGGGCGGCGATGTGCTTCTCATGCCGCTGGGGGATTTGGCGGATATTGGCCCCGAGAGCGAAGTGGTTCCCACCGGCCGTTCCCTCACGATTCGGGTAGGGGAAGGCCTGCTGGACCGCGTGCTCAACGGCTTAGGCGAACCAATGGACGCCGCCGAAAAAGGACCGCTCAACTGTTTCGAAGAATATCCCGTCTATGGCCGGCCGCCCGACCCGCTACAAAGGAACCGCATCTCCAAGCCGATCTCTATAGGCGTTAGAGCGATAGATTCGCTCCTCACCTGTGGAGAAGGCCAGCGAATTGGTCTGTTCGCGGCGGCCGGGGTCGGCAAAAGCACGTTACTCGGAATGATTGCACGTAATAGCGAGGCTGACGTGAATGTCATTATCCTGGTCGGTGAGCGCGGCCGCGAAGTGCGCGATTTTCTCGAAGAGAGCTTGGGTGAGGAAGGCCTGAAGCGCTCGGTCGTGGTATGCGCGACTTCGAATGAACCATCTCTCGTGCGGCTCAAATGCGCATACGTCGGTACCGCGATAGCCGAGTATTTCCGTGGCTGTGGCAAACGGGTTCTCCTCATGATGGATTCTGTAACGCGCTTTGCGCGCGCACAACGTGAAGTCGGTCTGGCTTCTGGTGAACCGCCCGCTAGAGCAGGTTACACACCGTCTGTGTTCGCGGAGCTCGCCAAGCTTCTCGAACGGACGGGCAATTCCGATAAAGGCTCCATTACCGCCTTTTACACGGTGCTGGTTGCGGGTGATGATATGAACGAACCGGTTGCCGACGAAGTGCGTTCGATTCTCGACGGGCATATCGTTTTGTCCCGCGAACTGTCGGCGCAAGGGCATTTTCCAGCCATCGACGTGCTCGAGAGCGTGAGCCGCGTTATGCCGGCGATAACGGACGATGCTCATCGACAGGCCGCCGCGAACTTACGCGAAGTGCTGGCCACCTACGCAAAGCAGAAGGATCTAATTCTGCTGGGCGCTTACCGGCAGGGGAGCGATCCCAAGGTGGATTTCGCTATTTCCAAGATTGAGGTTGTGAACTCCTTTCTGCAGCAGTCGGCCGGCGATCGACCGTCCGCGGCGGAAGCGGTCGAGCAACTGAAGTCAATATTCTGAGGGATCAGCAATGCCGGCATTTGTTTTTCGATTGCAAACATTGCTCGACCAGAAGTTGGATAGCGAAGCCAAAGCCAGGGCCGCCGTGGCCGAAAAACAGCGGGCGCTGCACGAGCAGCAAAGCGTCCTGCTCAGGCTGATGGAAGACGAAGAACGGATTGAGCGGTCCATTTCAAGGACCCGGGACGAGTTGCTGGTGGTAGCGGTAACGAATGCTGGCGCGGATGTCCAGCGCAAGAACGACTATCTTGCGGTCCTGCGGCGGGACTTAAGTGCAGCTCATAGTCAGACGCTTGTTCAGAAATTCGCTGCGGAGGAAGCGGAAATGAATCTGAACGAAGCACAAGCGTATGCCCTGGAGTGTTTCCGGGAAGCGGAAAAACTCACCAGATATCGCGAGAAATTGGAAAAGCGTTTTTTCGCCGACGCAGCAAAAAAGGAAGAGCTCGAGCAAGACGAACTCGGAACGACGATGTATCTTAACCGGAGGGCAGGAGCATGAGAATACAGAAGACAAGCCCGGAAAGCCGTCAAGAGATTACAAACCCGAAAGGGAACGCGGACAAGAACGACCGTTTCTCGAAGGTCCTCGAGGGGAGACGTAACGAATCAATGCCGCAATTCAATTTGTCCGGTGAGGGCCAAGGCTCTGAGTTGCCTCCGACAATCCGCCAGCCGGAAAGCATCTCAAGCGCTCCAGCTTCGACGCATATGGAGCGCCTAGCTTCTGAAATCGTGGATCACATCTCTTCTCATGAAGCGGATGGCGCGCGCTCGGTGGAAATCCAGTTCAACTCGCAAACGCTCGAAGGCTTGCGGGTAAGCGTGCAAAGCCAGCAAGGGTCGATTATCGTATGTTTTCTAACTCCCGTTGCGCGCGTCGCGGGCTTGGTGCAGAAGAACTTGGGCAGTCTTCGTTCAGCGCTCGAGAGTAAAGGTATCCGGGTGGCGCAACTCGTAGTGAGCAGGTGGACTGGATGAGTTTGCTTGAATTCCAGGCGGGCCTCGGTGTCTTCGAAGGGTTGAGGTCCTATTCGCGGACGGAGGTAGAGCTAATTAACCTTTTTGGAGATCTGTTCCGTGCAGATGCTAATTGGCAACTGTGGATCCAAGAAGGCTTAGGCGCATTGCTGGAGGTGGCCGGCGAGCGCGGAGTCCTGCTGGAACGGAGGAATCAGGTTGAGCCGGGCGACAGTCAGAACCTGAGTTTTCAAAAAGACGAAATAGGCATCGGCCGCGAACCGGACAATGACGTAGTGGTTCCGTTGGCGGGAGTCGGCCGGCATCATGCCCGGATCACAAAACAGGAGGATCGCTATTTGCTCGAAGATCTCGGCAGCGCGAACGGAACTTATCTGCACGATGCGAAGCTTGAGCCGCATAAGCCCGTTCCATTAAATGACGGGGCAGAGTTCCTGATCTTTCCTCATCAGTTCACTTTTTCGAGTCGACAAGTTTGGAGCCGGCAAGAGCCGATCCGGGTTGCAAGCGGCACCCCGCGGGTTGTCGAGTGGAGCGAATCTCGATCACGCGAGTTTGGGGGTACGCGCCTTTTCAGCGTGAGAGTGTCACCTGACATTGGATCGGCTGTCCTGCGAATATCGCAAGAGTTCCTCGAAGCTCTGGTGCATCGAATCAGCCATGCCGAGATCGCGCGTCTGGTTTCAGCCGATGATGGTCTGTTCGAGTTTTTGCTGCTATCAGTGCTGGAGCGCGCTAACCACGAACTGAAATTTCCCTTCTGCTTTTCGCTCGTTCCCTTTGAAACTCCTCCGAAAGATGAGCCGGGAATTTCAATCGAATGCGTTGTCGGTTTGACCGGAGTGACCGGCGTGATCGAGATATTTCTGCCCGGCCGCTTACTGAGAAAGATTCGATGTTTTCAGAGCGAGAGCCAACTGCCGGCGATCCCGGTCTGCTGGCCCGTAATGGCAACGACCGGCTACTCCGATTTGAGCTTGCAAGAGCTGGTAGGGCTCGAGCCGGGCGATGTTCTGCTGATCGCTTCTGGGCGTAGTTTGCTATTGCCTCCAACAGCCCAAGGAAGCGAGCGCGGATGGCGATTCGTGTTGCCGCAATCAGATGGACGGCGCCTGAGGATTCAAGATTATTTTGAAAGGAGTGAACTCACGATGGAAAGCCAAGCGGCAACCCCAGAGCAAAGTGACTTCGAGAGGCCCAACCTGGCGGCGCTGCCAGTTCGTGTGCACATCGTACTTAGCCAGCTTGAAATGACATTGGCGGAACTGAATAGACTAACGCCCGGAAGCATCGTGGAACTCGATCGCGAGAAATCGGAATTTGTGCAACTCGCGGTAAATGGCAAGATTGCAGGGGCGGGAGAGTTGGTTGAGATTGAAGGCCGCCTAGGCGTTCGCATCTCAAACTGGAATACGCAATGACCTCTGCTCCTATAGGGTGGGGCGATTATGTCCGGCTCATGCTGGTGCTTTGCGGGATTCTTGCGCTCGCGGTAGTCGCGATCCGCTTCTGGCTCCCCAAGATCTCCATGTGGAACAAATCGGCTACCGGACCCATTGAGGTCTGCGCCCGTTTTCCGCTTGAGCCACGAAAGACTCTTTATATTGTGAAGGCCGCCAATTCTTACATGCTGCTTGCGAGTTCGGAAGCAGGCGTGCAGCATCTGGCAGCCTTGAACGCAGATGAGTGGTCCACTTGGCGCCAAAAAAGCGATGTGGCCCCAGCCGCGAAATTGTGATGCAACGTCTGCCGCTGATTCTGCTTGTGATGGTTACTCCGCGCGCGGTAATGGCGCAAAATTCCAATGCGCCCGCCTCAACTGGCTTGCCGAACCCAGTCGTACTGGTGATCATCTTGGGCGGCCTTGCGTTAGCACCGTTCGTGCTTATCATGCTGACGTCGTTCGTGAAAATTTCCGTTGTTCTCTCCATTCTTCGGAATGCGCTGGGAACGCAGGCGGTCCCGCCGAACCAAGTCATCACCGGCCTGGCATTCATTCTCAGCCTATTCATCATGACGCCCGTGGCGCGCAACATGTACCAGGAAGCGGGCGCCATCGGCAATACGCGCGACATATTTTCCGAGGCCAGCGTTAAGAACCTCTTCGACGCGGTGAACAGAGGAAAGGAACCATTACGGCGCTTTTTGGCAAAGCACGCGCACCCGCAAGACCGTTTGTTGTTTATGAATTTGGGAGCGCGCCTGGAACAGGGTAACAAAGGCCCCGCGGCTCCGACGGCGAATTTGCCGCGACCCGGCCAGGACTACTTCCAAGTGCTGATTCCCGCCTTTGTCACCAGTCAATTGAAAGAAGCATTTGAAGCAGGATTCCTGATTTTTCTGCCTTTCATCGTTATAGATATGGTGGTGGCAAATGTGCTGCTGGCCATGGGAATGAACATGCTTTCGCCTAGCGTGATTTCGCTGCCCTTTAAGATTTTGCTGTTCGTTCTGGTGGACGGCTGGTTTCTCGTGGTGCGCGGCCTGGTGCTCAGCTACTCCTAGAGGAAAAGTTATGGATTCGAACGCCATCATTACCCTCTTGCGAGAAGGGCTGTTTCTTGTTTTACTGCTGTCCGCAGCCCCTATGCTCGCGAGCTTAGTCGTCGGCCTCACGATCAGCATGTTCCAGGCGGTTACGCAATTGCAAGAACAGACGCTCAGCTACGTCCCCAAAGTAGTGGGCGTATTGATTACGATTGCGATTCTTGGGCCCTGGATGATCACGCAAACGGTGCGTTTCGCCCAGACCTTGTTTGACAGCATCGCTCTTGCGCACTAATGCCAGGCCTGTCCGCGGTGCAGTCTTTGCTGGACGGAGTAGGTCTGCATTACGATATTCGCCTTTGGTTGGCCCTGTTCGCACTGGTATTCGCGCGCGTGACCGCAGCCGTGGTCTTCGCGCCATTCTTGGGCGGTCAATCGGTGCCGGGCCGCATCAAAGCCGGTTTCGGATTGATCCTCACCGCTGCTATGCTGCCTGCCCTAACAAGCAACACGGCGAGCTTGCCCTCTTCAGGACTGCTGTTTGTCGCGCTGCTGGTCAAGGAAGCCGTAGTGGGGTCGACGATCGGCTTCCTGGCGCAACTCGTCTTCTACGGCGTGCAGATGGCAGGTACTATCGTGGATACACAACGTGGGCTGAACCAAATCACGTTCCTTGCGCCGGAGCTCGAGGGTCATCCCTCTGCTCTGGGAGCTTTACAATTCCAGGCCGCGCTGGTCATCTTCTTCGTTTTGCAAGGTCACCTGATGTTCATAGGTGCATTGATGAACAGCTTCCGGCAACTTCCTGCTTGGACAATCCCCCAGATGGCGCGGGGTATGCTGCCGCTCGCGGAACAAGCCGCTCGGACCAGCGCCGACGCGTTACTGATTGCGTGTCAGATTGCTGCGCCCGTGGTTCTTGCCATTTTCCTGGTCGACGTAGCGTTCGCCAGCGCCGGCCGTGTCGCATCGCAAATTCGTATTAGCCCCGAATCATTTACCGCAAAGGCCTTGGTCGGCTTAGGTTTCATCTGCCTGGCCACGGCAGCATTTTTAAATGAACTGAAACCCGCTTTTGCCGCTATGGCGCGCGATCTAGATCGGTTCATCGAAGCAGTGCGTTGAGTGAGCAACTAGCTGTTGTAGAGAACCGTCGCAGCCGAATTCAGACCGGTCTGGAATGGAACCCGGAAATTTTCGTTTGCGATGTTGTAGATAAGTCATAGAATGCGCCCGGGTCGTACCCGCTTATCTTGATGCCATGGCTCGCCAGCTCAAGAACTGAAGCCTGAATGTCTGATGAACCTGACCCTGAGCTGGAGTTCACTAGGAGAGTTAACGCCTCGCCCACAATCGTCGAACCCACAGAACCCACAGGCCCACCAGCAGTGCCAGCAACGGCCCCACCGATTGAGATGATTCCATCGAGCAGGTTCTGGGTGCTTTGATCCGCCTGTGACGCCCCCGTTCAGGATGGAGGCAAGCGATTCTTTCAAACCAGCGGCCATAGCCTGGGCCTGCTCACCCAACGACTCCCCGTAGGCAAGTTCCTGCTGTGATGGTTGTGCATTGGAGGGCATCTTGTCCGCTTGCGCGATATAGCTCGCCATCTGGGCCGCTATAGGCCTTAATAATCGAGTTCTAGCCTTGCTGGAAGTCGACCGCCAAGGCATCCGTCATGGTTCCATTGAGTTATCGATTGCTTGGATGCCGAAGTTGCGCGGCCGCGCGAGTTGAATCGGTTTTTCCGCCTCTGTAAACAAACTTCCGGCGAGACTCGATAACGTAATAAGGGTTCTGAATGGCGGAAAACAAGACAGAACAACCGACTGAAAAAAGACTGCGCGATGCCCGCAAGAGAGGGGAGGTGTTCAAAAGCGCGGATCTCACCCATGCTTTCCTCTTCCTTGCCACCGCCGCGGTTCTCGCCTTGGGCGGAGCCATGTTCATAGATCAATGGAAGACTTTTGCCATCGATTCCTTCAGCTTTCGAACGATCGCCGGGCCATTGGAAAACGGCCCACTGTTGCACCGCACTGGTGTTTATTTAATGAAGTTCTTCGCCCTCATCATGCCTCTTCTAGGCGCCCTGGTTTTGATAGCGCTCGCAGCAAATTTTCTGCAGGTACGTGCGCTGTTCGCCACCGAAGTATTAGCGCTGAAATTTGAACGCATGAACCCGGCGACGGGCTTTCGCAAAATGTTTCTCGAATCACGCGCTTACATTGAATTCGCGAAAACATTAGTGAAGCTGATCGTGATTCTGTGGCTGGCTTATCTGGTCTTGCGCGGCATGTTTCCTGAAATTATGCGCAGCGGCCGGCTACAGCTCAGTCAAATCGGCGCGCTCGGCTCACACGCAGCTTTCATTCTGCTTTTCTCTATCGGCGGAACGTTCCTGCTGCTTGGCGGGGCCGATTATTTCCTTCAGCGCAAGCTTTACATGAAGAAAATGATGATGAGCAAGGATGAAATCAGGCGCGAGCACAAGCAGGAAGAAGGCGATCCGCAGGTTCGGGCCCGGCGCCGCCAAATCCACCGTGAGATTCTCACCCAGAACATCGTCGAGAGAATACCTCAAGCTACTGCTCTCGTAGTAAATCCAACTCACCTGGCCGTTGCCCTTCGGTATGACGAAAAGACGATGGAAGCTCCGGAGGTGAGTGCTAAAGGGCAGGAGCAACTCGCCGAGAAAATGATTAAACTTGCCAACGAGCATGGCGTACCTATAGTTCGCAACGTCCCGCTCGCGCACAGTCTTTACCGGCTCGACGTCGATACGCAGATACCCGAGGAGCTCTACGACGCGGTTGCAGAAATTTTGACTTGGGTTTACGATCTTACACAAAGAGAGGCGCTTTGAGAATCAACTACACACTACCCGGATACCGCCCCGAAACGGATGTTGCTAAGGACTTTATTGAGTCGTTCGATTCGCCTTTCAAGAACCGGATGCAAGCGTTCGAGCAGCAGCAGCCTGTCGGCTGGAAGGAACTGCTGGGCCTCGATCTGATGGCGCCTGATCCGTCGCAAGTCGCGCAGCCACAACCGCCATCCAGCGGAGCCGCGGATGCGGCCGTATTACGGCAGCAATGGCGAGACTTATTGAGCCGGCACGGCGGAGCCGAAGAATTCCAGAACTCGTCCGAGCCCGTGCGGCGCATGCTGGAGCTGTTGGAACGCTATCAACGAGAATCCGACGGTGTGTTCTCGCGCGGCGTATCGGAAGCGCAGCGGTAAGACCTGTGCCCGCATCCTGGACCAATGCAGAAATCCAGCTCGTGGCTGAGCGGGCTTACCAACTGCATCTGCAAGGTAAGCATCTGGATGCCGCGATTATCTTTGAAGGGCTTCTCGCCATTGATCCGCGCAACGTATATTGCCTGGAAGCGCTAGCCGCGCTGAGCCTGAAGCTAGGGTCGGCGGAGGATGCTATCGAGTACGCAAATCGCGCCTTGGCAATTTCGCCCGACGAAGTGGAGGCGCTCGCCTGTCGCTGCGAAGCAAATATTCTGCTGAATCGGCTGGCTGAGGCGCACCAAGACCTGGAATCAATAAACCAATTGAGAGCGAAAGCCCATGTGGCGCGACTCACTATGCGAATCGCCAACGCCGAAGAATTTTCATCTAATTTGCTCCCGGACACAACTTCGCGAGAACTTGCCCGATAACTTGGGTGGATCGCAAAAGAACGATCCAATCTCAGCGAAAGGAACGGAGAGTACCAATGGCAGCGACACCCAGCGTGACCAGCACTGATTCGTTTTCCGCGGAGCAAACTTCGTTTGCGACCTCGGAACAACAAGCATTGACGGAGCAGGAGCAGGCGTATGCGCAGCAAGAGCAGCTCGAAACCCAGTCGGCGATGATGCAATCTCGACACGACACGATGATGGCCGTTATCAGAGCCATTGCATCTTAATCAATTTTCAAAGAGGAGCGAGAGATCGAATATGAGCCCAATCACCCCGATCGCGAATCCCATGTCCGTTACGAGCCTCAGTCCGGACAGTGTCGTTTCGAATCTGCAAAACGTGCTAATGCAAAATATCCGACAAGATATGCAAGCAGGCCAGACTGTGAACGGCGGGAACCTGCAGCAAGAAATGCAACTCCTGACTGAACTGTTGAATCAGTCTAACAGCAGTGAAAGCAATCCCAGCCAAAGAAGCAATAGCGACCCCTCCGCGAACAACGCCAGCCCTACTAACAACGGCGGCCTCAACAAGGCGGAATCGAAGCTCGACAACGTCTTAGAACGAGACATCAGCAACCGCCTGCAGAACGGCCAGGATCCAAACAACAACCAACTGCTCGGGCAGGAAATGAATGTATTGATCCAACTACTGGGCCCAGCCGTGTGATTCAGGGAAAGACGATAAACGAATGTTGCGCTTGTTCGTCCGGGCGGTAACCCGCTGTGCCCTGTGAACAAGCGCAACTCAATTTCCCCTGGCATTGTTCAAGTCAACTGTTTGAGCCGTAACAGATGAGCCCCGGGCATTGCGGATAATTAAGAAGACGGCTGTACAACAATGGCTGCCGATACAGTAGCGCGGTTTCAACAGATCAAAAAAGCGGTGCTCTCGAGCAACTTGAATGCGACGCTCACGCGCGCCAGCGACCTCATTTTAGTCTCGTGCGTCGCGCTTATGGTCGGCCTCATGATCGTGCCTCTGCCGACCTTTCTGCTGGACATATTTCTCACGGTCAACATCACCATTGCGGTCACGGTGTTGATGCTCTCCATCTATATCTCCAACGCAGTCAGTATCGCGTCCTTCCCCACCTTACTTCTCATCACCACTCTCTACCGGCTTTCGCTCGATATTTCCGCTACTCGGCTCATCCTGTTGCACGCCGATGCCGGCGAAGTCATCCGGTCATTTGGCAGGTTCGTCGTGGGTGGCAACTTCGTCGTGGGCGCTGTCATTTTTCTGATCATTACGTTGGTTCAATTCGTGGTTATAACGAAGGGATCTGAACGAGTGGCCGAAGTGGCAGCGCGCTTCACCCTCGATGCACTGCCCGGCAAACAGATGAGTATAGACGCCGATATGCGCTCCGGGCTCATAGATTCCCACGAGGGCCGCCGGCGCCGGTATGCTTTGGCGCGCGAATCACAATTCTACGGCGCTATGGACGGCGCGATGAAGTTTGTCAAAGGCGATGCTATTGCTGGCATCATCATCACGATCATCAATATCGCCGGAGGCTTGATTATCGGCATCGGCATGAACGGCATGTCCATTACCGATGCACTTGAAACTTACTCCATCCTTACGATTGGCAGCGGCTTAGTTGCCCAGATCCCCGCGCTTCTGATTTCTATTTCCGCGGGCATGGTTGTCACGCGCGTCGCTTCCGAAGATGGTGAGACCAATCTCGGCCAGGATATCGCCGCACAAATATTGAGCCAGCCCAAAGCTATCGCGGTCGCCTCTGCCGTGCTCTTGGTCATGGCGCTGATTCCGGGTCTCCCAACGATTCCGTTCCTCATCCTCTCGGCGGTCACCGGCTTTGTGTCCTATGGTCTTTTCCGCGCAGCGAAAAAAGTGGAAACGAAGGAACGCGAGATGCCCGCTGCGCTCGGCGCAGAGCCCCAAATCACCATTACGCTGCCCATATTCATTCAGGTCGGACACGATCTGGCGCCTTCCGTCGATCTTCAAACTCCTACCGGCCAAGCGTTTTATCGAAGACTCACCGAGCTGAGGAACACGCTCTACGTCCAATTGGGCATTATTTTTCCGCCGATTCAAATTGCCGCGAATCAACCACGCGCCGCAGACCAGAATTTCATCATCTGGCTGAACGAAGTTCCCGTGACTAGAGGCCGTGTGCCGACGGATAGCGTCCTTGTGAACAGTGATGTTGAAAAACTGCGAGCCTGCCGCATCAGTGGCGAAGAAACCACTAATCCGGCAACGGGCAAGCCTGCCTGCTGGATTCCGCGCGACGAGCGCGCAAAGCCGCAAGCCGCTGGTTTCCAGGTTTGGGATACGCACGAGGTTCTCACTCTGCACTTTGCCAGTTTCCTGCGAAGTCATGCGCACGAGTTCATTGGCTTGCAAGAGGTGCAGTGGACGCTCGCCGCGATAAAGAAACACTATCCCGCGCTGGTGGACGAAGTGGTGCCGAAACCGGTATCTCTCCAACAACTGACCGAAGTTCTCAAGCTTTTGGCCGAAGCCGAAGTGTCTATACGTGACATGAAGGCGATTCTTCAATGCCTGGGCGAGCATGGGCATGCCACCCGGGACTCCAACGAATTGGCGGAGCGCGTTCGCGTTGCTCTACGGCGCAAGATTTGCTTCACCCTCACCGATGGCAGGCCGCTGCTCTTTCTTTACCAGCTTGATCAGAGCTTAGAGGACTTGTTCCACAATTGCATCCGCCAGAACGCCAACGGCGCATACGTCTCGATGGACCCGGAAAGCATCGATCTCATTGTGAAGGCGGCTCAGAAAGAAATTTGCAAGCTGCCGCCTACCGCCCAGCGCCCGGCTATCGTCACGGACAAGGGAATTCGGCGTTTCGTAAAGCGTGTGCTCTCTCGCGACTTCCCCGATTTGCAGGTACTCAGCTATGAAGAGTTGGCGCCCGAAATGAATGTGCAACTGCTCGGTAAAATCGGCGAAGCTGCCGCGGCGCAAATCGGCCAAGCCGCACCATGGAACGCACCACAGACAAGCGTAGCAACACTTTCTCCAGCAGCACGATAACTGGGTATGGCAACAACAACCGCGATTGATCAAATTAACCTCAGCGACAGCATGCAAATCCCTCCGCCGGACTCTCAGCCCAAGCCGCCCAATCGGTTCTTGGGTGCTCTAGGCAAAGTAGCCGGCATGGCGAGCAATGTCTTTCTTCCCGGCGCCGGCGGGATTTTCGCGGATATGCTACGCGGCATGGGCGTGGGCGCTCTGGGATCGGATCCGGTGCAATATCTGCGGTTACAACAACGCATTCAAGCGGAATCCCGCGCTTACGAAGCAGTTTCGTCTGTGCTAAAAGCAAAACACGATGCTGCCATGGATTCGCTCCGCAACATCGCTCACTGAAGAAGACAACAAGAAGGCTCATGACGTCCGCCGCATCCAGACTCACGAGCGCCTCTGCACCACGCTCTCCGATCAAGCAGGATT
Organism: uncultured Acidobacteriaceae bacterium; assembly: GCA_963787585.1. Classification (GTDB taxonomy): domain Bacteria; phylum Acidobacteriota; class Terriglobia; order Bryobacterales; family Bryobacteraceae; genus Bog-105. The sequence goes on along the minus strand of CAWBDR010000019.1, from coordinate 342,263 downwards.
TGGCCAGTCTTATGAAAGCCGGAATGACTCACCGCGACACCGGTCGATTCAAAGAGGCGCGTGATATTTTCTCCGCCGTTCGCGCTCTCTGTCCAACCGAACCGCACGCTGAGATCGGCCTTGGATCTACCTACTTTTCGGAAGGACGGTTCGAAGCCGCTACCGGCCACTACCGTCAAGCTTTGAAGTTGAACCCGTGCAATGCGTACGCTTATGCGCTGCTTGGCGAATGTCAGATCTTTCAGGGTGAGTTTTCCGCGGCTCGCGTAAGCCTGCGGCGCGCGTGCGAAATAGATCCGAAGGGCCCGTACGGACGACTGGCTCAACAGTTGCTGAGATTATTGGAATTTCTGCCCACGCATGAAGTACCAGGACAGGATCGGCAACTATGAAAATCAATCCCGATTCCCCAGATTTTCAGCGGCAAATAGACTCTGCGACAGGTGCATCCAAGACCGGGAAGGCGCTAGCTTCTAGGAATCAGCCGAACGTTGCTACGTCCAACGCGCAGGCGCTCGCTGCCGCTGTTCAGGGAATCAGCAAGGAAGACCTGACTGATCCCGTCAAGGCCAATGCCGCTATTGATCGAGCCGTTCAGGAGATGATGGAAAGAGAGTTTGGCGGCATGTGTACCGCGGATCGAGAACACGTTGCGGCTTGGCTGCGCAGCGATCCGCTTATGCGCTCTGCCCTATTGCAGGGCCTCATGTCCGTGGCCAATTAATATTCACTCGCAAGAACACTCGCCTTTACCATTGATGACTTCGGGCCTTTCCGAGGGACTCTTGCTCTATTCTGATTTATGGCGAGTAGTACAGGTGCGAATAGACCTGATCATTCGAAAACAAAACGATCCTAACTCTTACACAATTACGTGCGATTTGGCTGAACGGTTGGTTTTTGGGCGTACTATCGTCAGTCCTGTTAATCTCACTGGTTCCGAGATTTCGCGTGAGCACTTTGCTCTTTTTTCTCGCCATGGCGAAATCTGCGTCCAAGACTTGAGCAGCAACGGCACAATTGTAAACGGCAAGCCGGTGGCGCAAAAGAAACCGCAAAAGCTCAGTGAAGGCGATGTAATCTCCGTCCCCGGTTATGAGATCCAAGTCGGAGCGCGGCTTGCCAAGGCGCCGGTCGGCGAGCACCAGCACCTCGCGGTTCCTCCACAGCCCGGAAGAGGCGGTTCCCGCTTCCGCGAATTATTCACGTTTTGGGAATTGATCGTGATCGCGGCAGCGATTGCAAGCTTCGGATTAATCGTCTATTACTTTACGCACTGACCCCCGAACCGGGTGCTAATTCGGAGCCGCTGCTTGCGTTGCGACGCGAATGCCGGTCAGCCGGACTACCTGATCCTGTTCGATGATGAACCCGAACTGAAGAGGGTTGGACTCCGAATAGAGGTTGGGACCAATGGCGGCCAGGACCGCGCCATTTATCGTGAGTGCAATGCCGGAAGGGCGGATATCGGCCTGAATAGTTTCGGAATTCTTAGCGAGATTTAATGGAATCTTGCCCTCCTGGTGTTCACCGTGGACCGTCGCGTTCCAGGAGATGCCGTGTTCCGTGATCCGGAAGGTGACGGAGCGGGCAGCGTCAGAGGTGCGGAAGACAAGATTGAGCGATCCGCCGAACCAGTGCACGAGCGTCTTCTGTCGCTCCCATTGTGCGGAGAAAGTGACGCGCGAAGCATGCTCGGGCAGAGTGTGGAAAATGGGACCGGGTTTCTCGCGCACCAACCAGCCGCTTTGCAGCTCCCAACCGGGCCACGCATCCAGAGCTCTGGAAACGGGGTATGCTGCATCGAGCCGTAGCACGACGTTTTTCGTTTCGCCCGCGGCTACGGTGATAACAGAGGTGGCCGGCACACGGGCCGGCGCCGACGCTTCGAAATCGTAAGTTCCGGGTGGAACTTCTATTGCATTGCCCGTCAGCGCATGACGGACGGAGCTCCCTGGCGTGGAATAAGCGGCTTGCGCGTTTGGAGGATCAAGGCTCCAGGTTATCTTCGCCTTCAGCTCCTGCAAAAGGATGGTGCGCTGATTCTCGCCTTTCTCGAGAGTAATTGTCTGTTGCGCGTCGGCGAATCCTTTGCGATGCAAGTGTATCTCCGCGGACCCAACCGGGAGCTGAGGAAGATCGAGGGTTCCACTTTCCGGCACCGTACCAGCGGACTTACCATTTACGGTCACCTCCGTTCCGGGCTGGGATTGCAGACGCAGGCGCGCCCGCACTGGTACAGCTGTGAAGGCGACCTGTTCGAGTGTATCGACACCTGGCGCCACAGAGATATTCAGCGTGGAAGGATTGGCTTGGAAACCAGGTTTGCTAATCGCGATAGTGTAATCTCCGGGCCTCAGCAGGCGGCGCCAATGGCCTCCTTGCGCGGGCCGTTTGGACGTGTAGCCGTTGACGGAGACGTCGAAGGCGTCTTCAGTCCCCTGGATAGCCAGGCCGCCGAATTGCGCTCCCGTCGTAATGAGAGCGGTCAGTATGGGAGTGCCTTGATAGTCAAGAGTATGAACCGCAACCGTTCGCGACCCGTCCAGAAGCGTTAACGTGTGATGCCCGTTAGAGAGCGGTGGAAGATTCTTGCCTGCGGCGGTGCAAGGGGACGGCCGACCGCCGTCCAACTCAAAAGCGAACCCCGGGCGCCCGCAGACGATGCGACCGCCAGTGCCGGCGAGTGCGGCCAACACAGGTGTTCCGTACGCCGATGACCTGGGTACGTCCAAGCTCCAAATGGGATCCTGGCCGAGTGTGAATGCGAACGAGTAGCGGCCGCCACTTGGCGCCAGAACGGCGAAGGTATGTGATCCGTCCGGCGCGTCTTGTGAGAACTGGCCGCCTTCCAACCCTCCCGCGCGCTTGCCATCAATCAACACGGAGCCCGACTGAAGATCGGTTTCGATATGAAGCGCGGGAGGCAGAGGAACCGGTACAAGCGCAACATCCAGAGATGCGTTGTCACGCGCGGCGATCTCGACAGATCGACTAAACGGTTTATAACCAGGAGAACGAGCCTCGATAAAGTGTGTTCCGGGTTGAACGATAAGCATTCCATCGCGAAGTGATGCGGGAGATCCGTCAACGGTCACCCGCGCATCAACGGGGGCAAGTCGGAGAGCTATCTTGGCGGTCTTAGTGTGCGGCACAACTACTGCCCTGTGCGGCACAACAGCGACATGAGGATTGCGGCGCGGAAGCAACAATGCGAGCAGGATAGCGGCCCCCACGCTAGCTCCCAGGAAAGCGAAGAGCGCGCTTTTTAAGCGAGCCGGCCGTGCGAAGCCGAAGAATGAGGGTCGGATTTCCGGACGAGATGTGGAAGGCTCGCCTGCGTTGGAAGGGGTCTTTTCGGCGAAAGCGATCCCAGCGCCATCACTGCCCTCATCCCGAGCGGAGGATGAACCCATCAATCGTTGGCGAACAGGAACGGAGTGAGCCCAAGAGCGGTGCGCCATGGCGGATGCCCTTTCCCAGGCGGCATGCAGAAATGCGTGGCCGGTGCTGGTGTCTGGCGCAGGAGACGGCTGGCCGGCCTGTTGGATTCCATCCCCACGCTGTCTGAGACGCGCCGCTGTCTGCGCAAGCTCAGGATCCCCGGGATTCTCCGCCAGAGCCTGCTCGGCGGCGCGCAGAGCGCCATCGAAATCGTGAGTTGTCTCGAGCTGGCGTATGCGATCCGTGGCTTCAGTAATCCGTTCGCGGCGGCTGCGCTCCTCAACCAGTTCGAGCAGCTTGTAGACAGCATCCCTTCCAGGTGCGAGCTCGAGCGCCCGCTTCAAGAGCGCTTCGGCGCCGCGCCAGTCTGTCTCGAAAAGAGAACGAGCCTGTTCCACCAGGACGTGATGGCGCGCTGCAGCAATCTCCCTCAAACGGACATCCTGGGCGCATGCTTCATCGAGATTCCTCAACGCCTCGTCATAGCGGCCATCTTTCGCGAATTGCGCTGCACTTTCCAGAAGATGTCCGGCGCGCCTCTCACGTTCGATGCCATTTTCGACGGCGGCGCGCAACTCCGCCAGGTCCGAATCGGCTTCGAATCCGGGCGCCGCGGCTTGAATAAGATGAAGCGCGCCAGCGAATTCACACGCGGAAATCGCAGTCCTAATCTGGCCCAAGAGATCCGCGTGGCCTTCATAATCGGTTTGAAGGTCCTTACTCTCTTTGAGACGCCCTATCTCGGCGTCGAGACCTGGATAACCAGGATGAACCGAGCGAACACGGTTCCATTCCTCGAGGGCATCGGCCGGGCGGTGTTCCCGTTCCGCAGTGCGCGCCTTGATGGCAAGAGATTCGGCAAAATCGCGCTTTTCGCATGCCGCACGATGGCTGCAGGCGAAATGCTCAACCTGAGGAAAACGCTCCGACGCCGATTTCAGAAGGTCGATACGGCGATCGAGATTTGGTTCAGCTTCGATCTCCCGCTCGGTTTCGGCGATCAGATGGGCAATCTGTTCCTGCTGTGCCTCCTCGATATCAAGCTTCAACGCACGGAGATCAGCGTGTTCCGGTAAGCGGGCTAAAGCCTCTTTACAGTAGGCTAGAGCGCCATTCAACTCGCCTACTCGACACAATTCGCGAGCGCGTTCGAGGGACCGTTGCGCATCCTGGGACGCAGAAAGAATCCGATTGGAGAGGTTCAGGAGATCCGACGTAGTATTACCTGGTTCAGGCGCTTGGCGGTCCAGGTCGAGTGCGTGCTGAATCGCTTCCAATGCTCTTGCCGGATCGCAATCACTCATCGCCTGCTCGGCCCGCCGCACCGCGCGCTGCTTTTCGCTCAGAACCGCGCTGTACTCCTGCTCGTCTTGCTGGATGCTGGAGCGGAGCTCGAGCGCGGCAGGCTCGTTCGGCCAGATTTCCAGCGCTTGCTCAACTGCTTCCGTTGCATCGCTAAACTCGCGATTCCCGGCGAGCCGTCGCGCTGTTTCCAGGCGCTCTGCGACATCGCATTCGGCGCGGTAGTGATCGACCTCCTGGCGCAGCGCTTCCGCTTCGGCGTTTTGCGGGTCCAATCGCAAGGCTTCTTCGACTTTCTTAGCGGCAAGTGCGTATTCCTGCGCCTCGATTCGTAGTCGTGCGCTGGCCAACAATGAAGAAAGCGTTCGTTGGTCCCGGAGATGCTCAAAACTCTGCTTGACCTCCGAAATCCGCTCATCCAGCCAGCCCTGTAATTCGAGCTGATTGAGAATGTCACCAGCCAGCTCCAGATCACCGCGTGCGATGGCGCCACGTGCCTGCTCGATACGCGCGTCGATTCGAGTGGGATCGAGAATACCGATGGGCTGGTTGAGGACCGCCTTACGAAGTGTCTCGCCAAACTCACGTGCCGACCGAAAGCGGTGCTCCGGAAGCTTAGCGAGCGCCTTCTGGAGAGTCTGGTCGACGGCAGAATTGAGCTGTGAATTGAAGCGCGAGGCAGGAGGGGGGTTACGATGGACAATTCCCTCAATTAATTCCTTTTCCGTTCTCCCTTTGAAGGGCCTGCGGCCGGTGAGGGTCTCATAAGCGACCACGCCCAGGGAGAAGATATCCGATAGCGGGGAAGTGCCGCGCATCATCACCTGCTCCGGCGCCATGTACATCAGCGTTCCCTTGCGGGTAGCGGTTAACAGACCTTCAGCATAGTGGGCCACGCCGAAGTCGATCAGCTTGACGGAATCGTCTTCGAGAACAAAGATGTTGCTGGGCTTAATGTCCCGGTGAATAAGACCGGCCTCGTGAGTGGCCTGGAGGCCGCGCGAGGCTTGAATCAGGATTTCGAGTGCCCGCTCCAGAGGAAGCCCACCAGGCGAATCTACGATGAGGCTGTCGAGCGTTTTGCCGCGAAGAAAAGGCATGACCAGGTAAGGCTTTCGTGCGCCGCCTTCCTCGATTTCGCCGACATCACGGATTTCCACAACATTAGGGTGAACGATTTTCGCCAGTTTGTCGCATTCCTCGCGGAACATGCGCAAGGCGATGGGATCAGTAATATCCGTCAGCGTTTTCAGTGCGACATCCGCGTTGATAACAACATCGCGCGCGCGATACACGATGCCCATCCCGCCCGTGCCTAATCGCTCTTTGAGCTGATACCGGTTTTTGACCTTCTTAGAGGACAAGTGACTACAGATACTCCCCTAGTCAGATGAACGTCAATAAAGCCTGTTAGGCTTACTTGCATTTCATCACGACTGGCAAAAAGCCGGCCGGTCCGACACGAAAGTTTCCCAGCACTCGGCCAATCCTGGCCAGTCCTAATTCGATTTCATCCTAAAACGCGCTGACAACTCTCTGAAATCCAGAGCTCAGATAATCTAGTGGCGGAGCATCACGTGTCTGCTATCGCTCAACAGAGCGAACGGCCTGCCGGCCTTGTTTACTCCGCGGACGAATGGCCGCCACTTCCGCGGCTTGCGATGCTCGGATTCCAATACGCGGTGATGGACGCCATCTATCTGGTGCTGGTAGTGATCATCGTGCGGCATGCGCACGTTGCGCCCGCGGTTGAGGTGAACCTCATGGGCGTTGCCTGTATCGGCCTCGCTATTGGCGCCATCCTGCAAAGTCTGCCGCGAGGACCAGTCGGTTCAGGGTTTCTCGCACCGCCCGTCTTCTCCGCGATCTTCCTTGCTCCCTCCGTACTGGCTGCGCAGATCGGGGGCATGCCGTTGGTGTTCGGTATGACGCTATTTGCGGGAGCGGTGGAGGTGATAACGGCCCTGATTTTTAGACGCCTCCGAGCGCTGATCACGCCGGTTCTTAGCGGCCTCACTGTTTTCGTTGTCGGACTGGAGCTTGGGGTGGTTGGGATCGGCGAGACGCTCGATGTCCGGCACGAGGAACTGCCGGCATTCCCGCTGCATCTTACGGTTGGTGCGCTGACTCTGTTGGTTCCGATCTGTCTAAGCATTTGGGGTCGCGGGGCTCTGAAGCTGCTCTGCTCGCTATGCGGCTTGGCAGTGGGTATGATCGGAGCCGCTTCCATCGGCCTGCTTGGGCCCACCAGCTTGGCGAGCATCGGAGAGGCCTCCTGGCTCATGCTCCCACGGCCGGCTACACTCGGCCTGGCTTTCAACCTCGCGCTGGCGCCGGCTTTCTTGGCGGCAGGGATAGCCGCCGCATTACGCACCGTCGGAGTCATCACCACCTGCCAACGAATTAACAACGCTGCTTGGCAACGGCCGGACATGTCGAATATCCAGAAAGGAGTGCTCGCCGATGGATTCGCCAACGTTGTTGGCGGTGCACTCGGGCTGCCAGGCATGAGTGTCGGACCCAGTCTCGTTGGAATATCTGGGGTCACCGGCGCCACCAGCCGCGTCATCGCTTTTGCGGCAGCAATCGTTCTTCTGATTCTCGGCATCTCGCCCAAGCTGTCTGGCTTCTTTTTATTGGTTCCGCAGGAGGTTGCCGGCTCGCTGCTCGTGTTTACGGCATGCTTCATGATTTCAGGGGGCATGCAGATTATGCTTTCACGCTCGGTTGATACCCGTGCGGTTTATGTGATCGGAGTGTCGACCTTACTTGCCTTAAGCGAGAGCGTCTTCCCCGCTTATTTTACTGACCTACCGCGATCGGTGAGAAGCTTTACCAGCAGTCCCCTCGCGCTCTCCCTTGGCGCGGCACTCGCGCTCAGTTTGTTCTTTCGGCTTGGTACGCGCCAGACTGCCTCGATTGCTTGGGAAGGTTCGGAAGATGCAATCGCGTCGGCCATTGCGTCTCTGCGCCAGAAGATGGCCGCATGGAAGGTGAATCCTGGTCTCGTTGACACCAGCGCGGAACACGCTCGCGAAATTATCGAGTATGTTGTCAAACACCACTCGCATCATTCCGAAGGCATGTTGGGAGGACTTTATAACGGCTTGGAACTGCGCCTCGAAGTTAGCTATCGAGGCAGCCCAACCGCGCATCTGCCCACCGTGCGCCATCCGCACGCTCCGATCAGTGGTGAACTTGATGACGAAGAGGCAGCGGCGTATGTCGGACTGCGCAATTTCCTTCGAGGTCTGACCGTTGATCGCCAAGAAATCAAAGCAAGGAAGACCGGCGTCGTTGTACGCCTCTCCTATGCTGTGTGAAGGGCGGATTATAAATTCAAACCAGCACGTGTGCTTACTGGAACTTCTGTCCGGGATTCGGGCAGGGTTCCCTGTCGATATTGCCTCCTGGCGTGCTCAACTGAACGGAATAGGCACAACCCCAATTAGGTAACCCTACGAATGGCGTCTGATAAACAAACAACTTGTTCAGATCCGGGTAGTATACCGTCAGGCTGGAATCCCCTCTAATCGCCTGGACCTGAATCTGTGGACTCCCCCCGGAAGCAGCCTTCACCGCTCTGCTGCTGGCTGTCCAGCGTCCAATCAGGAATGCCGCGAAGGCCATCATTGCGAAATTCAAAATAGTGCTCATTTTGGCGCGCCACGCGGATGCTGCACCGTTCCCAGAGATATTCATAAGTTTTTCCTCCAGTCGACTTAGCTCTAGTGCATCCAATCACAGCCTGAACCTGGGTGTCAAGGAAGCGAATGGGGGGCCCTTTCGAGTCTCCAACACGCCTTTGCTCAAACGGTGCGATTGTAAATAATTAAGTTATCGCCCGTTTCAGTGAAAAGGAGGATGTGTCGGATGCGCGTTCGGGATCACCGGAAATTTCGTCTGCGACCCAACGCGGCGTTTTCTCGTTCGCGATATAAACGCTCATAGACATGGGCCTGAAAGAATACGCGCACAAGAGACACTTTGAAAAGACTCCCGAGCCTTCGGCGGAAGAGGGCCCGCATGAACCCGGCACGCCCGGCAAATTTTTCTGCGTCCAGCGTCACGATGCGACTCGCCTGCATTACGATTTCCGGCTGGAAATAAATGGAGTCCTGGTAAGCTGGGCCGTTCCGAAAGGACCCAGTCTCGATCCCAACCGTAAGGCGCTTGCGATGAAGGTAGAGGATCACCCTTTTGCATACGGCACGTTTGAAGGTAATATCCCGGCCGGCAATTACGGCGCAGGCAGCGTGATGCTTTGGGACAAGGGCACCTATGAAGTGCTGGGCGAACTCCCCGCGCACCAGCAGCTTGATCGCGGGGATTTCAAATTCGCGCTGCACGGTACCAAATTGAACGGCGCGTTTGCCATCGTTCACATGAAGCACGCCGGAAAGGGAAACGAATGGTTGCTCATCAAAAAAAAAGACGAGTTCGTCGTTCCCGGCTACGATATAGAGCAATTCGCCTGGAGCGTTTCTACCCGCCGGACGCAAGACGAGATCGCGCAAGACGTGCGGGCGTTGGATATCTCCGAGCTGCGGGGCGCGCGGAAAACGGCGATTCCTTCGGAAATGCAGCCCATGCTAGCCATTGCTGTCACCAAGCCGCCGGATGGTGGGCAGTGGCTCTACGAAATCAAATGGGACGGCGTCCGCGCGCTTTGCCTCGTCAAGAACGGATCGCTTCAAGTCTATTCGCGCCGCGGCCTCCGTGCCGAACGCCAGTACCCGGAGCTCGCCAATCTGCCCGAACATGTTGATGCCAAGACCGCCTGGTTGGATGGCGAAATTTGCGTGCTGGATTCCGATGGCCGGGCCCGCTTCGAATTGATTCAGCCGCGTATCGGAGCCAATCCCGCCGCGGCGCCGCAACTAGCGGAAACGAATCCGGCAACGCTCTTCCTTTTCGATGTGCTTTTCGTTGACGGCTATGATCTCAGAAACGTTCCTCTCGAGAATCGCAAACGCGTGCTGAGTAGCATTGTCAAACCTGACGAGCACATCCGTGTCTCCAACACATTTGAGACTGACGGAAAGGAAATGTTTGAGGCGGCTCGCAAGATGGGGCTCGAAGGCATCATCGCCAAAGACCGGCGCGGTACCTACGAACACACGCGTTCTCGATGCTGGCAAAAAATCAAAGTTCTCAACGAGCAGGAAGTCGTGATTGCAGGTTTTACCAAAGGCGAGCGCGAATACTTCGGCTCACTTGTTCTGGGCGTTCAGGAGAACGGAAAACTGCGGCACGTCGGCCAGGTCGGTACAGGCTTCGATCAGAAAAAGATGAAAGCGATTTACGATCGCCTCAAACCGCTGATCATCAAGGCCAATCCGTTTCCCGATAAGCCCCGAATCCCGGACGTAACCTGGGTTGAGCCGGAGACCGTCTGCGAAATACGCTTCTATGAATGGACAAAGGATGGCATGCTGCGCGCCCCTGTCTTCATTGGTTTACGTGATGACAAAGAGGCGCAGGAAGTAGTTCGCGAGCAGCCGCCGGCCGCGCCGCAAGTCGCCGCCCCTCCAAAAAAGCCAGGGCGCGCGCCGAGAACCAAATCGCCGTCTTCACTCGACCTCTCCGGCCGCGAAGCGACGCTTGAAATCGATGGCCATCTACTCAAGTTCACCAACCTCGAGAAGGTGCTCTTCCCGAAAGATGGTTGGAAGAAGCGCGATCTGCTGGAGTTCTACGACCGCGTCTCGGTTTGGCTGTTGCCTCATTTGAAAGATCGTCCGCTGTCGCTGAAGCGCTATCCGAATGGCATTGCGGCGGATTATTTTTTCCAGAAAAACGCCGGCACTCACTTCCCGGACTGGTTTCAGCTCGAACCCATAACAGAGCACCATCCGCCCAAGATCAACCAGTACCCGATCGCGAACGATCGCGCCAGCCTTCTCTATCTCGCCAATCTCGGGTGTATCGACCAAAATCCCTGGATGAGCCGTATCGGTAACCTCACTCATCCGGACTGGATACTGCTCGATCTGGATCCGGTTGAAACAAGCTTCGATCACATCATCGAGGCCGTGCTCCTGGTCAGTGAGGTCTTGAAAGAACTTCATCTGGAGGGATACCCGAAGACTACCGGAGGGGACGGCATGCACGTCTACGTTCCTCTGGATCCGGTCTACACATACGATCAAGTCCGCAGCTTCGCGGAAATCCTTTCGCACTTGACCGTGGACCGAGAGCCGAATCTTTTCACCACACCTCGCAGCGTCGATAAGCGGAAAAAGGATCGGGTCTACTTCGACTATTTACAGATCGGCACGGGGAAGACCATTGCGGCGCCGTATGTAGTGCGCGCCCACGATGGAGCTCCTGTTGCTACTCCGCTTGCCTGGAAAGAAGTGAAGCGCGGCCTGCACCCGTCCGAATTTCGCATCGATAACACCATCGAACGTTTTCAGCGAGTCGGCGATCTTTTCGCGCCTGTGATCCAGGGCGGACAGCGTCTGGAAACGGCGCTGGAGCAACTTCATCAGCCAATTAAGCCAAAAAACCGGAACAAAGCGAGTTAGAACCTGACCGTCAGGCACCGCCATTCATCCAGAGCGGATACTTCTCCGGCGGGAAATATTTCGCGGAAACGCCACGACTCAGCCTCCGTGAATCCGGTTAGGATTAGCCGTCCGTCCGCGCGGGTGATTCGCATCAGTTCATCGAGTAGGAAAAGCAAGACGCTCGCATTGATGTTCGTCACCGTTATATCAGCGCACGCCTTGGCCAGACAGTCGGCCGAGCCCGCCACAAGCTGGGCGTCGAGTCCGTTCAGCTCGAAATTTTGCCGCGCCGCCTCTAGCGCATATACGTCGAGATCGACTCCCACCGCCGCTCGTGCGCCAAGCCGCCGCGCGGCAATTGCCAGGATGCCGGATCCGGTGCCGATGTCCACCACGGTGGATTCCGGCAACAGGCATCTTTCCAACGCACACAAAGCGAGCTGAGAACAGGGATGCTCCCCCGTTCCGCAGGCCAAACCGGGATTGTGGATCACCCGCTCGCGACCAGCCGGGGTTGGCTCGGTATTCCAACTCGGCGCTAAGAATAGCCGTCGTCCTACTTCGCGCGCCGGCCATGCAGCGAGAGTCTCATGGAGCCAATCCTTCTCTTCGTCGCGCCCCCATTCAGGTGCATAGATCGCAAACCGCGAGATCAACTCGTTGCGCGATTCAGCCGTCTCAAAGTGCGCGATCAAAACGAGCGCGCCCTCGTTCTTCAATTCCTGAATGCCTGCCGTTCCCAACCCCCACAACTCGCCCGTCAATCGGTCCACCGCTTCGGTCGGACAGGTCAGGCGAAGCCAGTACATAGCGGAGCTAAATTGGTTTATCCCGCAAAATCTTTTCAAGGATCGGAGGGATCTCAAATACCGCGCGGTTTTCCATCTCCGCGATCCTGGCCTTCATCGCCTTCAATCGATTACCGGTCAACAACTCCCGCACTGCCGCTTCAATCTCGCGAAAGTTCCGCAGCACGATACCCGCTTTCTGCTCCAGGACCCAGTCGGCGTTGTACCTTTCCTGAGGCAATGTCCAGGCGTTCCGCTCCACAATCACGGGCAGATTCATGTGCAGCGCTTCGGAGATGCTCCCCGGCCCGGGTTTGCCTATAAAAAAGTCGGCGAGCTGCATGTAATAGGGAATTTCTTTTGTAAAGCCCTCCACGAAGTTCCTGTTCCGCGTTTTCAGGTCTTTCAGGCGTCGATGCAAATGGCTATTCTTCCCGCAAATCAGAATCAACTGCAGTTCGGTACTGCTATTGCCAAGCTGCCGCGCAATAGACGACATAACGTTCGATCCCTCCCCTCCAAAGAGAACCAGGCCGGTAGGCAGATCGGCGGCCAGGCCCAGCCGCACACGTTCCTTAGCTCGATCGATCTGTGGCACCTCATAAAACTGCGGCCGCAGAATCATTCCGCTTGTCCGAAAAACCCGCTCGCGGGGGTGCCCGAGTGCTGTAGCCTGTTCCGCCGCCCGCGCCGTTCCGCAAATGAGGTACTGGTTCTGCCGTTCCATCCAGAAGTGCGGCGGATAATCCGCCAAATCGGTCGGAATGGTGACAAGAGGTATGCCCGGTAAAGCCGCTTCCAAGCTCTGGAAAAGAGCTCGATTGAAGTTGGGCACCAGCGAGACCACCATGTCCGGCCGTTGGCGGTGCCAATACTGCTGAAGGAGAGATACTTGCTTCCTGTGATAAACACGAATCACTCTGTGCATCTGGCGGAGCAAATAGGGCGAGCCTAGCGTCCAGCCTTTTCGCAACGCCAGATTGTAAATGTCCTGCAGCCGGGTTCCCGTCAGCTTCCGAAAAACGTCAAGCGGATCGAGTACTTCCTGAAGGTTCATCAGCCTGATCTTCCAGCCGTAATGCTGCGAAGCGACAACGGATTGCAAGGCGAGTGCAGCGCTGCGGTGTCCACCGCCGGCATCGAAATAAACAAAATCCAGCGTGGGCGTGTTCGGCAACCTATATCGTAACGGCAGCGATAGAGAAATCGCCCGTAAATCTTCCCTTCACCAACCATTTGCGCTGTTTTCACCCGACTGTAACCGGACTCGCTCTACAAAGAGAGGCAGAGAGGGAGAAAAGTGCTGAATTTCGTAAACTGGTTTAAACAAGGGGCTGAAATATGACAGCCCATCACGCGATGCTGCACTTCATTGCCAACCGCGATTATCAGTTAATGCGGAAGGTGAATAAGTGGCCCGCTCCGAAATGGATTCGTATGTGGGCCGTTGTGGCCAGCCGTGCAGGAGACGGCTGGCTTTGGTATCTGACGGGCTTGGCCGTGTTGCTCTTCGGCGGTGAAATGCGCCTGACCGCGATCGCTGCCGCCGGATCCGCTGCTCTGGTCGGTATCGGCCTGTTCAAATCCCTCAAGAAATTGTCTGGCCGCCGTCGCCCCTGCCAAATCGAGCCGCACGTCTGGGCCAAGTTGCTTCCGCCGGATCAGTTTTCGTTTCCTTCGGGTCACACCATTACTGCTTTTGCAGTCGCAATCGCGCTGGGCGAGTTTTATCCCGCGTTATTTCCTGCCTTGCTGTTTTGCGCCACCAGCATAGCCGCTTCGCGGATTCTGCTCGGCATGCACTTTTTGAGCGACGTGTTGGTCGGCGCACTCCTCGGTACCGGACTCGCCCTAGTGAGCCACTCGCTATTCACATAGCACCTTTCAAATAGCTGATAAGTTATTGATCGCTATATTGGAATTGGCCAAAGCATCCCCACGGCCAAGTGGAAAGGAACGCTCGTGTGATTTAGCGCACGTTGAATGCTGCGCGGTACTTTTCTTTACCTATCAGAACAAGGCCGGCTGCGTCGCTGGATGGAGAACTCACCCATCTCGCAGAGACTCACCTCCCGGTTCGTTGCCGGACAAACCCTTCGCGACGGCATTCAAGTCGTCAAGAAGCTTTCTACCGAGCGGATTCTCGGCACTCTCGATTTTCTGGGCGAAAACGTCGCCTCGCTCGAAGACGCCGCCCGCTCGAGAGACTCCTACTTAGCGGCTCTCGATGAGATCCGCCGGGCAGAACTTCCGGCCACGGTTTCCATCAAGTTGACCCAGTTCGGTCTCGATCTTTCCGAGCAGGCTTGCCGCAACAACATCATGGCCCTCGCCCGGCGTGCCAGGGACACGAATAGCCGGGTCGAAGTGGATATGGAATCCAGCGCTTACACGGACCGCACACTCGCCGTAGTCACCGATCTCGAAGAAGCTTTTCCCGGCCATGTTCGCGCGGTGATTCAGGCCTATCTGTTCCGTAGTGAAGCCGATATCCGGATGCTCTCAGAACGCCGGATTCCAGTCCGCCTTTGCAAGGGAGCCTACCGCGAGCCCGCCGATATCGCATATCCCAGAAAATCCGATGTCGACGCGAACTATGTCAAGCTGATGAAACTCCTCCTGGCGGAAGGTCACTATCCGGCGATAGCCAGTCACGATGAGAACATCATCCGGGAAGCGCTACGTCATTTGAAGGAACATAAAATCTCACCCGATCGTTTTGAATTTCAGATGCTTTACGGAATCCGCCGCGATCTCCAGCAGGAACTGGTGACTCGAGAATTCCGCCTCCGCCTGTATGTGCCTTATGGCGATGCCTGGTATCCCTACTTCATGCGGCGATTAGCCGAGCGGCCGGCGAACGTTCTCTTCCTGGCCAGGAATTTAATCAGGAGCTAAGTTGCTGTTTCGGAACCCTGACGGCTCAAAAGGAGTCTAATGGATGTCAATGAAGTACTGGCTGTATTTAGCTGCGAAGCTGGTGTGTGGCTCTGCGGTTGTCTACGGCCTTCAGGCTGTTCTGGTCCGCTTGTATCCGAATCCGCCGCCGCTGCTGCCTAAGTTTGGCCCCGCGCCGCCTCTCTTTCTGCACGACATGCTGTTTACTTTCCTGACGCTGGGAGTCTGGCTGATTGGAGCCGGTCTGCTGTTCGCAATCGTTTGGGATCAGAGGCGCCGTTGCCGCACTTGCCTGCGGAAACTAATTATGCCCATTCAAAAAGGATCGTGGGGCAATCTCATCACCTTTGGACGTCCTCAAACCGAGTGGATCTGTCCTTTCGGCCATGGGACTCTCAGCATTGAAGAACTCCAGATCACGGGCATGCAGCTTCCCGGTTGGCAGCCGCACAGCGATGATATCTGGAAAGAGTTAGAATCGTATGAGGCCCGGAAATGATTGGCCGCGTTTCGTTTGGCGCGGCTGACGTGAGGCTGCCGGCGTCGTTCTGGTAGTGCCGGGCATCCGTGGGCCGAGACTGCTTTCCTTTTTAGGCTTCGCTTTTGCCTGTACGCATCAAACTTCCCGGCCGCTCAACCTCCGGCCGCGCCAAGGCGCCTCGATCATCGTCCCCTAAAAAAACTCGATCGTTTCCCCCAATCAAATACATCGTCCTTTACTGCGCGATTGCCGCTCTGCTCGCCTTCAGTGTCGCGGTTTCGGTCTTGTACCTCCGGTACGCGCGGCTGACCGATGAAAAGCTGGCCCAAGGACCGTTTCCCAACTCTTCGCTCCTTTACGGCGCGCCCCAAGTGGTCGGTATTGGCGACCCCGGTACTCCTTTGCAATTTGCGGCTCACCTGCGTGAGAGCGGTTACGGTGAGGACGCGCGCACAAACCCCACAGGCTGGTATCACCTTCGCCCCGATGCCATCGAGATTTTCCCCGGTGACCGCTCTTTTACCGATTCCGAGCCCGGCGTCCTTCGGTTCAAGGGCGGCAGGATCTCATCCATCATTGCTCTTAGCGATAACAGTTCCCGCACCGAGTACACGCTAGAGCCGCAATTGCTGAGCAGCCTGTACGACAAGAATCGCGAGAAGCGGCGCCTCGTGCGCTATGACCAGATTCCGCCCGTTTTGGTACAGGCCGTAATTTCCATTGAGGACAAGCGGTTCTTTCAGCATTCCGGCCTGGATCCCGTGCGCATCATGAAAGCCGTCTTCGTGGATCTCAAGCAACACCGCAAAGACCAGGGCGCTTCCACCTTGACCCAGCAGCTCGCGCGGGGTCTCTGGCTCGACAGCCGTAAGACTTTCAGCCGCAAGTTCGATGAAGTGCTCATTACGATTCACTTGGAGCGCAAGCTAACGAAGCAGAAGATCTTTGAATATTACGCGAATCAAGTGGATCTCGGCCGGCGCGGTTCGTTCGACATCCGCGGATTTGGCGAGGCGGCGCAGGCATATTTTGGCAAAGACATCCGTTCTCTCACCCTCCCGGAAGCCGCCACGCTGGCCGGGCTGGTCCAGGAGCCGAGTTTCCGGAACCCGATCCGCTGGCCGGAGCGTGCCAAAGCTCGCCGCAACCTGGTTCTCAAGCAAATGCTTGACAACGGATTTATTCCGGAAGGCCAGTTTCAAGCAGCAGTTGAGACGCCCCTGTCCATCGCCAAGCAAGGCATCGAATCGGCGGACGCACCCTATTTCGTCGATCTCGTCAACGAGCGCTTAGCCGAAAATTTTCAGGACCATGATTTCCAGGATTCCGGGTCGAAAATCTTCACCACGCTTGATCCCGATCTGCAGCGCGATGCCGCTGAATCGATGGCCATAGGAATCAAGGAGCTCGACGCTCTCCTCGCCAAGCGCCACAAGCCTGGCACTCCAATCGAGGAGCCGCAGGTAGCCCTCATCTGTCTCGATCCTCACACCGGGGAAGTGAAGGCTCTGATCGGTGGCCGCAACTACGGAGTGAGCCAGCTCGATCACGTCATCGCAAAACGGCCTTCAGGCAGTATTTTCAAACCCCTTGTCTACGCGGCTGCTCTGAACACCGGGCTTTGGAATGGGCCCAGTCCGATCACCGCGTCGACTCTTTTATTGGATGAGCCCCGGACGTTCTATTATGACGGCAAACCGTACGAGCCCGTTGATTACCATCACGGCAACTGGCTCGGCGACATAACAGTGAGGCAAGCCTTCGCGAAATCGCTGAATGTTCCGGCAGTTGAAGTTGCTGAAGAAGCAGGTTACGGCGCCGTGGCCGATCTTGCCCACAAAGCTGGCCTGGAGGATATTCGCGCGACTCCCGCCGAAGCCCTCGGCGCATACGATGTCACGCCCCTCGAGATCGCAACCGCTTACACGACATTTGCGAATAACGGCGTAATGGTTCAGCCGCGTTTCATCAGCCGCATCGTCGATAAGTCGGGAAACGACTTGTGGTCGTCCGAAGTACAGGGTAAGCGAATACTGGATTCGCGCGTGAACTTTCTGGTTGTGAACCTTATGCAGGAAGTATTGCGGACCGGCACTGGAGCCGGGGTTCGCGCTCGCGGTTTCGTTCTCCCAGCAGCCGGCAAGACCGGTACTTCGCACGATGCCTGGTTTGCTGGCTTCACCACCAAACTGCTGTGCATCGTCTGGGTCGGTCTCGATGATTATCAGGACATCAAGCTTGATGGAGCGAAGGCCGCCCTTCCCGTCTGGACTGAGTTCATGAAACGTGCGCATAGGCACCGCGCCTACCGCGACGTGACCGACTTCGAGGTTCCTGAAGGCGTGGTTAGCGCGCAAATCGATCCTGATACCGGCCAGCTTGCGACCAGTGCCTGTCCCCGAACCATCACGGATTACTATTTGCTCGGCACGCAGCCAGTGCAGTTTTGTCCCTTACATCTGGGCGGTTCCACCGAAATCGCCGGATGGGAAACGGTTCCGCCACCATCTGTCCAGGTCGGACAAGTTCCGAACCCCGCTAATCCGACCGCATTTCCGTCGGCTCAAGTTCCACCTGACGCGAGTTCTCTAGGTGCGCCCCCGCCCAAGCCCAAGGAGAAGAAGAAGGGTTTCTTTGACAAGCTCAAGGGCATCTTCCATTAGGCAAACCGGGACGACTCGCCGGACCAGTGATGTTGCCGCTAAGCTGCGCCCTCGAGCGGGTGTTTGTACTTGCAATCGGCGTTCGGGCACTGAGCTGTGGGGCCGGACTTGAGATATTTTTCAATCAGGTAGCTACTTCCGCACTGAGGACATTTCTCCGGAATTGGCTTGCCCCAGGCTACGAAGTCGCACTGGGGGTAACGATTGCACCCGTAGAAAGTCTTTCCGCGCTTCGAGCGGCGTTCCACGATCTCGCCTTCCGAGCAGTTAGGGCAGGGCACACCGATGGTCTTTTGTTTTACGTACTTGCACGTCGGGTAATTGCTGCAAGCGACGAATTCACCATAGCGCCCGTACTTCTGCACTAAATTGTTCCCGCACTGAGGACATTTTTCCTCGAGCGCAACATCCTTGCGCTGCTCACCGCCGATCTGCTTCGTGGTCTTGCAATCCGGGTAACCGGAACAGGCATAGAACTGGCCAAAACGACCCTTTTTCAGAACCATTGGCCGGCCGCAATTCTCGCAATACTCCGTTTCGTCCTGTTCAGCCAAATCAGCCGTATCGACATCCGGTAGATCGACCGTCAGTTCCCGCGTGTTGGTGCATTCCGGATAACCGGTGCAGGCGATGAAGCTGCCGTGCTTGCCCCATTTGATAACCATCGGCTTGCCGCATTTCTCGCAGACAAGATCCGTCGGCTTCTCCATACGCTTGATGTCAGTCATGTGCCGGGCGGCATGATCGAGATCGCGCTGAAACCGGTCGTAAAACTCGGCCATGGCTGAGCGCCATTCCAGCTTTCCGTCCTCGATTTCATCCAGCTCCTCTTCCATTCGTGCCGTGTATTTCACGTCGAAGAGATCGTTGAAACTTTCGAGCAATAGGTCCGTTACCACCATGCCCAGCTCCGTGGGAACGAACTTGCCGGTCTCTTTCTTGACGTACTCGCGATCCTGAATCGTCGAAAGAATCGACGCGTACGTGGACGGGCGGCCTACGCCATCCGCCTCGAGCTTCTTCACGAGCGTCGCTTCGTTGTAGCGCGGTGGGGGCTCAGTGAAGTGCTGCTCCGGATCGATGGCTTTGAACCGCAGGATCTCGCCTTCCGTGACCGCTGGTAGTTTGTGCTTGAGATCCTCATCGTCTTCGTCCTTTTGATCCTTGCCCTCCTCGTAGATCTTAAGGAAACCATCAAACTTCAGAACACTTCCCGTCGCCCGGAAGACGTAATTCGTATTGCTCTTTCCAACTGCGCTGATATCGATGGTGGTTTGATCGAGTACGGCCGGATTCATCTGTGATCCGATAAAGCGCATCCAGATCAGCCGGTACAGCTTCATTTCGTCTTCGGCGAGATACTTCTCCAGCGACTCGGGCGTGCGAAGAACAGAGGTCGGGCGAATCGCTTCGTGCGCATCCTGCGCGTCTTTCTTGGTCTTATAAAAGTTCGGAGATCCGGGCAGATAGTCCGGCCCAAAACGCTCGGAGACAAAGCCGCGAACTTCCGCCAGGGCGTCTTCCGAGACGCGGGTCGAGTCAGTTCGCATATAGGTAATAAGACCGATGGAACCTTCCTTGCCGATCTCTTTGCCTTCATACAACCCCTGCGCAAGCATCATGGTGCGCTTTACGCTGAAGCGCAGCTTACGCGACGATTCCTGTTGGAGTGTTGACGTAATGAATGGCGCGACAGGATTGCGGCGCTTCTCGCGAACCGCAACGGATTTGACCGTGTAGGTCGCGGCCGTCAGATCGTCGACGATACCCTTTGCGGCTTCTTCATTCCCGATCTGAGGAGCTTCGTCGTTCCGTTTGTTCAGGCGCGCCGTCAGGACCGGCGGCTTTTTGGCATTCAGCGAGACATCAATGGTCCAGTATTCCTGCTTCTGGAATGCACGGATTTCCCGCTCGCGCTCAACGATGAGGCGCAGGGCGACCGTCTGCACGCGGCCTGCGGATAGGCCGCGACGAACCTTATCCCACAAGAGTGGGGAGATCTTGTAGCCGACCAGACGGTCGAGGACGCGCCGTGCCTGCTGAGCTTCGACCAGATTAACGTTCACGGCCAGCGGCCTTTCAAAGGCTCTCTTGATGGCGTTTGCCGTGATCTCGTTGAACATGACCCGAAAGATCGCCGGCTTGCCCGCCTTCTTCGGCTCGAGTTCTTCCTTTAAGTGCCAGCAGATCGCCTCACCTTCGCGGTCCGGGTCGGCCGCCAGATAGACAGAGTCCACTGTTTTCGCCGCCTGCTTGAGTTCGGCAATCAGCTTCTTCTTACCTTCGATGACTTCGTATTTGGGAGTGAAGTCCCGCTCAACGTCGACCGCCAGATCCTTCTTCGGAAGGTCTTTGACGTGACCTAGTGACGCCTTGACAATGTACTGCTTGCCTAAGTACTTTCCGATTGTCTTCGCCTTCGTTGGAGATTCCACGATGACGAGTGATTTGTTCATGACTACGTTCTTTACCTTACGAAAATTAAGTATGTTTACTGGTGCCTTGCAGGACCTGAGACCGCTACTCTTTTACCACACCTTCACGAAGTTCTTCCCGGGGAGCTGGCGGACAAGGCCGGTCATCTCGAGATCGAAGAGCACGCTGATCACCTCAGATGAAGAAACTCCCTCGAAAGTTTCAAGAAGTGCGTCAAGCTGTTGAGGAACATCGACTTGCAAACAATTCAGCAGCTTCCTGCCGAGCCTCTTAAGCGGTTCCTCGAAGGCCTCGCCAGGGGCGGCTTCGCCGTCCGCCATCTCAGGCAGGATCCCCTGTGCCCGAGCCACGAGTTCACGGCGAACCGCAGCGGGCAGCTCGTTGGTCACGTCACTCCATTCCTGGACCAGTTTTGCCCCTCCATCTTTGATGAGAAGATTCGGTCCCCAGCTCATTTTTGAGGTGATATTTCCAGGAATCGCAAACACCTCCCTGCCTTGGTCCATGGCCAATTTGGCGGTAATAGCGGAACCGCTATGCTGGGCCCCCTCAACGATCAGAACTCCTAGTGCCAAACCGCTCACAATCCGATTGCGGATCGGAAAATTCTGGGGAAACGCAGGAGCGCCCATCGGAAATTCGGAGACCAGAAGCCCTGTCCGGGCGATATCGTCGTAGAGCTTCCGGTTATTCGCCGGGTAGAGTACGTCTACTCCACATCCGAGCACTGCGATTGTCTTCCCGCCGGCGTGCAGGGCCGCCTGGTGGGCGGCCGTATCGATCCCCCGAGCCATGCCGCTAATGATGGTCAGCCCGGACTTGGCGAGATCCCCGCTAAGGCGTTCAGCCGCCGCCATCCCATAGGGGGTGGGCCGTCGTGTGCCTACAACCGCAATCGCGTGAGATTTCATCAGTTCCACGTCACCAATTGCAAAAAAAACCAGCGGCGGATCAAAGATTTCGCGGAGGTGTTGGGGATACCGCCGGTCGTGAAGCGAGATTAGCTGGGCTCCAGCACGGCGGAGCCGTTCCTGCTGATCGGCCGCGTCCTCGAAGGAACAGCCGCTGGCGACATTGCGAGCTTGGCCAGGACTCAGACCCGCCGCTTCCAGTTCCGACACAGACGACCGGAACACATTTTGCGGCGATTCCAGCCTTCGGAGTAGTTTGAGCGCGCCCGTGGTACCCAGCCCGGGAACCAACCGAAGCGCCAACCAATGTAGAGTCTCTTCCGGGGTGAGAACAAAAGCGGCCACGTCAGATACGTGGAGCAGTATTCCGCGACTTCTCAATAGGGGAGTACCCGTTAAACCGATATGATCTCGATCGGTTCGGCTTCTTCGATCTTTGGTAACCAGCGCTGGATCGCTTCATCTAGCCGCTCTTTTATGATGGGCTTGGCGACATAATCATCCATGCCGACGGCAAGACATCTCTCGCGTTCACCTGCGAGCGCGTTCGCTGTAACCGCGATGATAGGAATCTTGCTCATCGCCGTGCGAAGCTGCCGGATCGCTCGTGTCGCTTCAAAGCCATCGAGTACGGGCATTTGGCAGTCCATAAGAATCACGTCGTACTCGCCACTCTGAATCCGGTCGAGCGCCTCGGCGCCGTTATTCGCGAGTTCGGTTGAATAGCCAAGACTTGTTAAGACGCGGAGAGCCACTTTTTGATTGATCGGATTGTCTTCAGCAACCAGAACACGCCCTCGACGCCTTGAGCCCGTATTGGATGCGTCTTCGGATTGCGCCGACACGCGGGGTTGCACTTCCCGAGCATTCATAGTGAACCAAAAGGTGCTGCCGAGACCTGATTCGCTCTCAACGCCAATCGTGCCGCCCATCATCTCGGAAAGGCGCTTCGAGATGGCAAGCCCCAGTCCTGTCCCTCCAAATCGGCGAGTGGTGGAAGCTTCGGCTTGCGTGAAACTCTGGAAAAGCTGGTGCTGTGCTTCTGTCGAGATACCGATACCCGTATCAATTACTGAAAAGCGAAGTTGGACCTGTCCGCTCGTTGATTCGTCACATGGCTGTTGAGCGCGCGAGACATGAACTGTAATGCTGCCCTTCGAGGTGAACTTGACGGCGTTGGATAGAAAGTTCAATAGGACTTGCCTCACGCGAATGGGATCGCCGTCGATCCAGGCGGGCAGATTCTTTTCAAATTTTAAGATCAGCCTCAGCTTCTTTCTTTGAGCAGCTTCGGTCACAAGTGCCGCCGCGTTTCTGACGACCTGCTGGAGATCGAAATCCGTCATTTCGAGCGTCAGTTTGCCCGCTTCAATCTTCGAGAAATCGAGAATCTCATTGATGATTGAGACCAGCGAAGATCCCGAATCGCGAATTGCTTTCACGTACTCGTATTGTTCACTGTTAAGCGCGGTATCGAGCAATAAGCCGGTCATACCGATCACGCCGTTCATCGGGGTTCGAATCTCGTGGCTCATGATCGCCAGAAACTCGCTCTTGGCCCGATTCGCGCGCTCGGCATCCGCTTTCAGGTTTTCCTCGATGATTAACTTCCTGTCGAGCTCTTCCGTTCGCTGTGCCACTAGCCGCTCGAGCTCTCGCTGGCGATCCACGAGGAGGCTGACGCGCGAGCGCCAGATGATTACACCAAGCAGGATCACCATCGCCACTACGCCGCAATCGAAGCTTTTCGTAGCCCACCATGGGGGCTGAATGTTAAAAACGAGCGTTGCGCGTTCTGAACTCTTGCCGGTATCGCTATCAAAGGTGGTGACTTCGAAGCGGTAAGAGCCAGGTGATAGCCGCGGATAACGGATCTCTCGGGCCGCCGTCTCCACCCATTCCGGTTCGAGCCCGAGGAGCCTGTAGCGAAACCGGATACTCTTTTCATTGCGAAGACTCAGCGAGGTGAGATCGACAATGAAGGGCTCGTTCGCCCAACGCGCTTTTGTTCTCCCGCCGAGCAGGCTTTCCGTGCCGAAATGCGCTCCGAGCAAAATCGGTTTAGCCGGGGCTGCCGGTTCAGCAGAAGTTTTGGGCGTAAAATGCGAGGCGCCACCGCTGGTTCCCAGCCAAATCGATCCGTCGCTATCCTCGAGAAATGCCTTCGCATCACAATCATTCCAGATCAGCCCGTTGTCGAGGCTATAACGGCGCCAGCCATAGCCATCGAACATTTCAACCCCGTGATCCTCCCCGATCCAAATCCGGTTGCGGCGGTCCGGTCCGAAAAAAAGAATCTGATCGGACGAAAGGTGTGGCCGCTCGAAGCTGACTAGGTTGTCCCCTGAAATGTCCAGCCGTGCTGCACCCTCATTGGTCGAATCCATCCAGAGGTGGCCGGCAAGATCAAAGTTCATGTCCGACAGATGGTGGCCGAGCTTTGCCCGGGAAATATCGACCCGCCGCCATGCAGCACCGTCGAATCGGAAGAGATCTTGATCCGAAATCGCCCAGATGGCTCCTGCTCGATCTTCCACGACATCCCCTACATTGACTTTTCCAAATGGGTCGCCCGGCGCGGGAGAAAAAGCGCGCGTACGGGCCGCCCCGGCAACCAGAAGGCCTGTTGCGGTGGCCAGCCATACCCGGTCTTGTGAATCCACCAAGACCTTGGCAATTGAGCTGAACGTGCTTTGCCGGCCCTGTAGCGTCTTCACGTCGATCTGAACGAGGTGCCCGGAGAGAGTCCCCGCCCAGATGTATCCGTCTTTGGATTCGGCCAGGGAACGGTAAACACTTGCGTGCACTCCGCGTGCCCGCCATGCATGGAAGTTCGTTTCGTTCGCCTCTCGCAGATCGAGGTGCTCATCGCCGATCCACATTCGACCGCGCGAGTCTCGCAGAAAAGCCCAGACTTCATTGGCGCCCAGCCGCTGCGCCTTCGTCCAGTGTTCCCACTCGCCGTAGCCCAGCCATTTTCTAATTCCATGCCCTAGAAGTCCAAACCAAACCGATCCGTCGTGATCGACGAGAATCGAGCTGACAATCCCTTCACTGAAGCCGTTCCTGTCCGAGATGGTGGACCATCGCCCCTGTTCGTACCGGCCGACCGCTGATTCTGCGCCAGCAAGAATCCTGCCCTCGTGATCCTCAGCCATAGGCAGGAACATTTCATCCCGATTGGCGGCAGGAAATTCTCGCGACTCAAACCGTTGCTGGCCGGGCACAAGAACGGCAATGTGATTTGAGCCGCGCGCCCACAACTCGCCATTGCCCCGCAACAAGAAGGAACTCCACACGTCTTCCGGCAGGCCGTCCGCTTTGCCCCAAGCGGCTACAGATCCTCCGATCGCTTTGCAAATACCGCTACCACAGCCGAAAAGCACCGACCCATCGCGACCGGCTACAACGCTCTTAACGCCCGCGTTTTCGTGCCGTTTCGCGACACGCGAGGTGAGAAATTCACGGGCTTCCCACGAACGCCCGCCATCCCTTGAGCGAATCGTGATTAGCCCCAATTGCGTGACTGCGTAGATCTTTCCCTCCGGAGATGTAGCTAGCGTGGAATTGTAACTGATACGCAGATCCTGTCCCCGCAACCGCACCGATCGAAAGCGCCCGTCACCGGTACTGTAGGCCAGACCATCGGTAGTACCGATCCACAATCGGCCGGAGCTGTCCTCTTTAAGCGCCTTAACCCAAATACCCGGCAGTCCATCGCCGCGGCCGAATTCCGTAAAACGCGCGCCATCGTAGCGGAATAATCCGCTTTCGGTCCCCACCCAGATAAATCCGGCACGATCCTGCAACAGGCAATCCACGCCCAGATTTCCGAGACCATCCACGTAATCGCGGAACGTATACCGTTGCGCGTGACACAACGGTGTCATTGAGATGTATGCAATCGCACACCGCAGCCAGATGGCCCATCGCGCCCTCATCAGAGGACTTATCGGGTGCGAGGGCCCCAGGCTTTACGCGCCGGAGTTCGAAGAGCCCCTCGCGGCAAACAACAGTCCTGTCCAGACTGTGTTAACGCTGCACACTTTATAGTCGACCAGCCCGAGATCCAAGGCATTCTCCCGAACCAGCCTCTCCGAAACGTCTCCCGGACCGGTTCTGCCTTTCCGCCAGAGAATCCATAATCGGCTTTGGGCCGCTCGGCCACGAACGCGCGAAAGCACTTCCGGCAGCTCCGCCGCTGAATGAACAAAACACAGCGTTACTGGGGCTGTAGCGGCGTTTCCCTCGATCAACTCGACCCCGGGCGGCAGGTCGCCCAGGACTGTGAGATAGTCTAGCGGAGGATCGACCAGCAGAACGGAACAATCCGCCTTGATCCCGAGCTTCTGTGCCGCAGTCCGCGTCGCGTAACGATCCATCATCGCGGTCGGAACCACCACGTTTTCTACCCGCTGCGCAAGAGCCCTCTTCAGCGCGGGAAGCAGGCCCCCAAACGTGCAATACGTCGCATCCGGCAAATCCACTGTTGTCCTCTTGACCTTTTCCGGCTCTCCCTCGCAAAACACCAGTGGAATATTTCTGGTAGCGGGTGATTGGCGAAGCATGATCGCGATCTCGCGGCCCTGGGAGGGCAATCGCGACAGATCGATTACGAACGCATCAGGAGGAGACGCGCGCCATTCGCGCATCAGCCGCGGTTCGAATCGCTCGCTATAGTCTGCTTGATATTGGGCTGAGCGAAGGCGCTCCAGATAGCGCGCCGCTTCCGTTCCCTTCCAGTGAATCAGCCGGATACGCGGCATCCGAGCCATCCTATCAGCGCATCGTCATATCTGAGCGGGCAAGAGCCTAGCCGTCGCTCGTCCGGCACTTCCCATCAACGGCTGCAGACCAGAACCGCCGTTGCATCGTCTGTCCGTTCCGATCCGTCGGCAAAACGCCGTACTTCTTCGATCAAGCCGTCCACGCAAGCGTCCTGGCGAAGGAAATGTTCGATCAGACGGGCAGGCCCGTACTCCTCGTCGTAACGGTCCATCGCCTCCGTGATTCCGTCTGTATAAAGCAACAACCGGGTGCCGGGCTCAAGTGTCACGGCGTACTCTGGATACGAGGACGTACCCAGGCCAAGCGGCAGACCCGTATCAACTGGGATAAACGCGCAGCCTCCGTTCATGAGTAGCGGCCGCGGGTGCCCCGCGCTTGCAAGGGTGATCTCGTGGGAGCGGGAATCGAGCACACCGTAAAGCATCGTTATAAACTTGTTGGCCGGAACATCTTGCAGGAGTGCCTGGTTCAATTGCATTAGCGTTTGAGATGGCGAAGCCTCACGTTTCGCGAAAGACCTCAGCAGTGCACGAGTAGCTGACATCAGCAGCGCAGCCGGCATGCCTTTGCCGGAGACATCGGCGACGACGATGCCCCACCGACCGCTGCCCAAATCAATGAAATCAAACCAATCCCCCGCGACCGCCCCCGCCGGCTGCCACGAGGTTTCGAACGCAAAACCCGGCAACAGGGGAACAGTCTTCGGGAATAGCGCCTGTTGTATGGCGCGCGTTTCTTCCGCTTCGCGATGCATCCGTTCGCGTTCCAGGCGCTCACGCCTGAAGAGGCGCGCGTTCTCGATCGCTACCGCGATGTGCCCTGCCAGTGCCTTCAACACTTGGAGTTGGTCATCAGAAAACGCATTGACCTGATCGTGATCAACGCATAGCACTCCGATGACCTCGCCACCAGCTTTGAGCGGGACGTCGACTGCAGAGCGAATTTCCGGCTCACAAGGTACGTAGTACGGATCTAGCCGGACGTCGCCCGCATAGCGCATCACTCCAGTAGCCGCGACATGACCGACCATGCCCTGTACGCCGATTTTCAGGCGAGCACCCTTTTGATTCACCGTACAGCCGCGAACTCCATGGAGAACCATCTCGTCAGTTCCGGCATCGCGCAGCCAGACGGAAACTTCAACATTGCCGATCGAGGAAGCTAAGTCGTTTACCACGCGTTCGAGCAATGGGTCCAAGTCGAGCGTCGAGGTAATTAGCTGCGCAGCCCTCTGCAAGTTCATCAGGGTCTGAACAAAATCGCATGAGGTATGAATCTGCGGTGGAATGACAGAGCTGGCCGTGCTGTAGGGAGTGGTTGCCACGCAATCTCCTTTACCTGGAAACCGGCGGGGCGAAGCGCCGGGCTCCCCTTAAATGAAAATATTACGAAACTCGATGCAGGCCGGCGGAACTGAACCTAGAAGGGTGCACTTGCTCCTTTTCCCCATTTTCCCAAAGTCCGATCACTCGAAGCGAAGCGGGAAGCGTAACCGCCCTAGTTCGTGCAGATGGTTAAAACGTTATCGCCAGCTTGCCTCGCGAACAAACCCCAATGTATTGCGTTTGTTTTCTGCACATTTTTGTGATCGGCTTCATCAGATCGCGACGCCCACATAGGATGACGGGCACCACTATTGGCTGGTACCGCATCGAGGAGCAACTCGGAAGGGGTGGAATGGGCACGGTGTACCGTTGTCGGGCGATGGACGGCTTGCAGTGGCGAAGGGGAGCGTTCCAGTGATGTCGTTTTGATTAGAAATGTGAAGTGATTGGCCGTCTCTAACGCCGCTGCATTTTAAAGCTGTCGTCAAAGGAAAGTTCAATGCGGGCGGTCTTGCCTGGTTGAATATCGATTGGCTCAGGTTTGCCGGGCGTTTTGCTATAGAGTCCTAATGACGATCCCTCGGGTGGTGGCCCTGACTTAGCGTCCCATTCACCCTTGGGGTCGAAGGCTGCACTCACATAAGCCGGGGACTTCTTCACATCGGAGAAAGTCACCGTTCCGTCCTTGGATGCCAACGGCAGAATCTCAACGGGCATGGTTCCGGTGCCCGACACGAATTCCGGCGTGTCCCACAAAACGACGTAAATCTTATGTTTTTCGTCGACGGCGCCGGAACCTGAGTAGGTCACATGCACCTTAAGTGTCGAAGCCGCATTGGTGTCCTGAGACATCGCTTTCGGCGCTGTCGTAATTAGCAGGCCGAAAAGAATACCGATAGTCGGGACGAGGCCTATTTTCATACAGCATCTCCTGCGGTATAGCAATGTGAAACAGGTTGAGCATATCACGACTCAGTCCCATCGTCACCGGCCCGAAGAGCTTCTTAAGCGGCACATCGCAGCTCCAGATTAATGCCTTTCAATTCGTCGTTCGGACCGCTGGCGGGTACCACTGACCACTCGTGATAGCCGCGTCGGGCCAATACATACGCAGGACAAGATGAACTCGCCGTTGTTATTCTCGTTTGTTGGCTGGGGAGCTTCTAGCCAGTTGCAGAATTGCTTCGGATCGGACGGTGGCGTTGCGTGCACAGCACGGCAGTTAGGATTGGCTAGCAAGAGCGACATAGCCGAGCCAGATCAGGAAGATAAGTCTACGACAAAAGCAGTATAAACTTGTCCCCATTGAGATACCAGGTGCTACGTTTGTTAATCCCTTTGAGATAAACAATCGCCGCATCGTCTCGGTCATTTATGGAGACGCAGCTGGCAATTACCAGACGTTCATTTGGATTCGCGGCAAAGTCTTCACAATTGACAAGCCAGCTGCACAATTACAGCTGCGGCCTCGATCACAGATAATGATCTTCTATTCGGAAACCTGGGTAATCAAGCAGAACAACACGCAGGATACTACGATTTGAATCGTCGCAAATGGGTTCATTGCCGGATCTCCCCGGCTATCCGCTGAACTTCGGTGACCGGATGAACAACTCTGGTCATGCTGTGGGATATGCGTGTCGGGGGCGGCACTTTTTCGTTCCATCGGACTGTGATGCCTGGAGCTGGGACGGGCGAGCCGCTTATCTCCAACTCGCCTGGCCTCACTAGTACGTCGGCCTCTGGTGTGCAAACCTAACCCAAAGTCTAGTTCTTAGAAATCTGGGCAGATGTGGCGAGCGCCTCCGGACGGTGCACCAATGAGATGCACGAATCTCCCCAAAGCGTGTGCGGGAGGGACGGCCTCAGCATGCATAAACAAAGCACGTCGCCTGTGGCCTCGCGGACGCCGGCATGCATCTGTACGCCAGGCCCTGCCGGCGCTACGCTATTGGCCCGCCCAAGAGCGATCAGAGGGCCAGGTCAGAGTGACCCCTACTGTGTAACCGCCGCCTACAAAGGGGCCAATTGAGGGCTGGAATAGGAATGCATGTTGCGAGCGCGAATGTTGCAGGTGCGTCTTCTCAGTCCTGACGACGTATCGGCCGATGAAGAATCCCATCGCGCTGCCGACGAATGCATCGGCGGGAAAATGTTGTCGCGCCATTACGCGTGAGGCGCTCACGGCGGTGGCGTAGCCATAGGCCAGCACAGGAACCCACTTATGATTCCCGAACTCGGAAGCCACAACCGTCCCGATGGCCCAAGCTTGTGCGGCATGGCCGGACGGAAAACTGAGACCGCCTTTCCAAAAATGGCCGCCCTTATCGCCTTCGAGCGGTCGCTCCCTAAGGGTGACGATCTTCAGCACATTGAAGGCAATATCTGCGTCCACAAGTGCCTGAATCCCGAGTGCCCCCGTCTCTTCAAGATGTCGGTTGTGCGAAGCCACGCCCAGGCCATACAGACCGGCGGCGAACGGGTAAACACTATACACCTGCCCAGCGCGGCTGATATCCGTGCCTATGGACACTGATGTTCCGGAATTCGGTAGTTGTTTCGAGATGGTGTAATCGGTCGCGATGAGTGCTGCCGTGCCGGCTCCGACCAGGATCCACCACTTCGCATCTGACTTCTGCATTCTGAAGGGGCTGGTCCAGATGTCCTTCTGGTCGAGCCAAATATTGCTCATCAACTTTCGCGCTGTCGAACGATCTGCCTGATCGCTTGCGTACACGTTTCGATCTCGCGCGTCGATCGGGGTTGGTGGCGCGTTGCTTGTTGCAGGCGCCTGTGCACTCTGGGCGTATCCCGTAGAAACAAGCGCGATCAGAGCAAAAATCTTTAAAGCGAGCATGTTTCCGAGCGGACCATGGTTCCTGGACGTCGGTAAATTTCTGGTCATGAGAAAAAGAGTGAAGTTGTTCGCTCAGGTAGCGCGCGCCTTCATAGCCACAACCGTTAACCTAACTCCGCGCTAATTCAATTGTCGCCGCATTTGGCTGAGGACGTCAGACATACTCAGCCCAATCCACCCATGCCATCTTTCGTTTAAACTCTTGAAGGGAACCTCTGGGTAGGGGGTACGCATGTGCGGTATTGCGGGGTTTACGCATCTCGATCAAGGCATCGAGCGGACGACAATCGACCGGATTGTCAAGTCCCTCCATCATCGCGGACCGGATCAAGACAGGGTTTATGTCTCGCCGTCGATTTCCCTGGGAGTGGTCAGACTCAAGGTCATCGACCTCGAAGGAGGCGATCAACCCTTCATTAGTGCAGACAATTCAGCCGTCCTCGCTTTCAACGGAGAAATCTACAACCATCAAGAGCTGCGACGGGAGCTCGAAGCGCGAGGCCGCCGCTTTCGTTCCCGCTGCGATACCGAAATCGTCTTGCAGGCGTTTCTCGAATGGGACTCGGCCTGCTTTGCCAAGCTGCGCGGAATGTTTGCGGTCGCCATTTGGCTGGAACGTGACAAGCGTCTGATCCTGGCGCGAGACCGGCTAGGTATCAAGCCCTTATACCTCTACCGCCGAGGCTCAGAGATCCACTTTGGCTCGGAACTGAAAGCAATCCTCGGGCACCCGGAAATCCCCCGACAATTGGACCACTACGCGCTCAGCGATTTTCTTTCGGTGAATTATGTGCCAGGCTTGCGAACTCTGATACGCGGTCTTACGAAGCTCCCACCTGGCTCTTTTCTCGAGTATCGAGATGGTGCTTGTAAGATCGACACGTATTGGGAACTCAAGCCCACCCTAAACCGTGATTTGAGCGTCGAAGAGGCAAGAGAAGATCTCGATTATCTGCTCCGCCGCGCCGTGCGTGAGCACTTGAGTTCCGACGTGCCTATAGGTATCTGGTTAAGTGGCGGCCTGGATTCATCGACCATCCTGAATTACGTTTGCGAAGCCGGAGTGCACCGGCCTACCACGCTTTCTGTCGCATTCGAATCACAATGTTGCGACGAAACCCGCTACTTTCGCGAAATGGCAACCAGGTACGGGACCGACCACCACGAATTCGAACTCAGCACTGCATCGAATCTTACCTCCGCTGTCGAGGAGTTGGCCTTTCACAGCGATGAACCTGGCGCCGATGCCGGCGCGCTGCCTGTATGGTTCCTTTCCGCTATGACTTCGCGATATGTGACCGTCGCGCTGTCTGGTGATGGAGGAGACGAGCTATTCGGCGGCTACGCCACCTACCTGGCTGACCGCTTTGGAGCCTATCTGCGCCTGTTACCTGCAGTCGCACGCCGGCTTGCTTTGGCTGCGGTGAAGGTGGCGTTGCCGCGCTCTGACCGGAAGATCAGCTTTGAGTACAAGGCCAAACGCCTGCTCGAGGGCTCACTGTTGCCCGCCGATGAGGCCCACATGTTTTGGAACGGCGCTTTCTCACCAGAACAAAAGCAAACGCTTCTGCTCGAGTACCAGCCCCACCGCCCGGCAGTGGGGCTTTGGCATGAGCTTCCTGATGCTGTGGAAATAGGAGATTTGAACCGCTATATGCTGTTCGACCAGCAGGCTTACTTGCCGGATAACATCCTTTACAAGGTCGATCGCATCAGCATGGCCCACTCGATCGAAGTTCGGCCTCCTTTTCTTGACCATCGCATCGTGGAGTTTGCAGCATCGCTCCCGCAAAGTATGAAGATCCGAGGCACAAGCCAAAAGTATCTGCTGAAGCAGACCATGAAAGGGAAGCTTCCTTCCTCCATATTGAACCGGAGCAAACAAGGCTTCGATGTCCCTACGCACAAATGGTTTCGGGGCGTTCTGAAGTCTTTTTTGCTAGACAATGTGTCCCAAGCCGCTGTGGAGCAGACGCATATTTTCCATTGGGACTATATTCGCCAGCTCATTGAAGGCCACATGGAAAGGCGATTCAATGTCGGCTACCATCTCTGGGGTCTTTTGATGCTCTTTCTCTGGCTCAAGCGCTGGAATGTGGACACATCGTCCGAAATCGAATCCACAGCGCCGCCAATCCACGCAGCGGAATGCTGAGGACCGGCTGTCGTCGCGATGATACGATCATCGTCCTTTTTGCAGCAGCGATCTACGTAATCGGCGTTTTGAGCCCCCCTGGATTGATGGACGATGTCGATGCAGTGCAGGGGCAGATCGCGCACAACATGCTGCAATCGGGAGATTGGGTAACGGCGCGCCTCGATGGTGTCCCCTATCTCGAAAAGGCTCCGCTCCCGTACTGGCTCATGGCGATCGCTTTCCAGATTTTCGGTGTGCACGACTGGTCCGCGCGTCTGCCGTTTGCCGCATCTGCCATTCTTCTTGCGCTCGTCACAGCAAAATTCAGCCGTTGGGCAATGGGGCGCGAGGCCGGATTTTACGCAGGGCTCTCATTAGCGACTTGCACGGGACTCTTCCTGTTTACCCGTGTCCTGATCCCGGATGTCGCTCTGACGCTGGCTATCACCGTGGCGCTCTTCTCTCTCATGCGTGCTCTGAACGCAGAGGAGGCTACTCCAGGCATGTGGGCGTTTCTCTTCTGGATCGCAGTCGCGCTTGGAATGCTGCTCAAGGGTTTGATCGCCCTGGTCTTCCCGGTGCTAACCGCTGGAATCTTTCTGGCCACAACGGGCGACATTTCGAACGTACAAACCTGGCGGAGATTGCGGCCGGCCACCGGTTTTCTGATCTTTCTTGTCATTGCGGTGCCCTGGCATATTCTGGCGACGCTGGCCAACCCGCCCTACTTCGATCTCACGATGCATAGCGAGCCAAGAGCGTATCACGGCTTCTTTTGGTTTTATTTTTTGAACGAACACCTGTTTCGTTTCTTGAACATTCGTTATCCGCGTGATTACAACACAGTCCCTCGCGGGTTATTTTGGGTGCTGAACTTGGTGTGGCTCTTTCCCTGGAGTGTGTATCTTCCAGCCGCGGTCAAGCTCAAATTCGGTCGGGAAGATCGTGCGTCGCGTACCCGGCTATTGGCACTTTGCTGGTTAGGGGTCGTCCTGGTTTTCTTTACGTTATCAACAACGCAGGAATACTATTCGATGCCGTCCTATCCGGCGATGGCGATGCTCGCCGGTTCCGCAATGACTTGCGGTGGGGCGTGGATCAACTGGGGAACCAGAATAGCCGCGATCATGGCGAGCGTCCTCTGCGGCATTCTGGTCTTCCTCCTCGTTGCGACTCGCGGTCTCCCCACTCCTGGCGACGTCTCGGTCAGGCTGGCACAAAATCCGGATCTGTATTCGTTCTCGATGGGACATTTATTCGACCTCAGATTCGGCGCGTTTGCCTACTTTCGCGTCCCTCTGGCCCTAGCAGCAGTGGCAACTTTTATCGGGGCGACAACAAGCTGGCTCGGTCACGGCAGGCGGGCCTACCTCGGTCTCGCGGTGATGATGGTATTGCTTTGCAACGCTGCTCGCCTCGCGCTAATCAAGCTCGACCCGCATCTCGGCTCTAAGGCACTCGCGGAGGCTCTATTGAAATCGTCGCCCGGAAAGCTCATCTTTGATGGTCCGTACTATGGCTTTTCTTCGATCGTTTTCTATACGAATCGCCCAGTGTTGTTGCTGAATGGGCGCAAGGAAAACCTGGAGTACGGATCCCATGCGCCGGGAGCGCCGCCCGTTTTCATCAATGACGCAGATTTCTCCAGGTACTGGACATCCCATGAGCGCTACTACGTAGCAGCAACTCTCGATGCGCTTCCACGCCTCCGTAACCTTGCAGGCAAGGATGGCTGGTTCATTATCGCGGAAGAGGGACGCAAGTGTCTTGCAACCAATCAACCGATTGCACGAACGAACTAGATGGGGGGCGGCTGAAGCCCTCGGGAAGACACGTTCCAGCGTCGTTGCGATCTCGAACAATGATCTTGTCGCTGGTCCTCAGCGTAGCGCTTTTACTTTTTTTTACCGCTCCGCTTGTCTCTGGCGTTTTCTGGAGATCGGGTTCCAGAATGGCTTGAGTACGTGGCGATGGGCCTGGGCTACGCCTGCTGTTGCAGAATCGAATCGGGTACCTACCTAGTCTTCTGTTATGCGCCTTTCTGAATGCGCTAATCGTATATCTATTACTCTGGGCTGCAATGCGGCTTGTTCGCCGATATCGTAGGCATCCTTCAACGCAGCGTTAGAATACTACAGGAATCTGGATAGTGAACCTTGCCAATGGAAGCGAAGCCTCGGTTCCCGAGCTGTCAGACGTCGGAGACTACCGACAGTGGGCCTTGGGATTTAGCGGAATCTATTTTGTTCAAACGATGAAGCCCTCAGTAAGCAGGCAAGGGTTCGGTTCTTCGATTTTGCGACGAGAACGACGATATCACTGGCCGATGTCGGCAGGCTGGTCACAGCCGGACCCGGGGCACTCACCGTATCGCGTGATGAAACATCCTTGCTCTATGTCAACGTGGATCGGGACAACCGCAATATAATGCTCGTGGAATACTTTAAATGAATTCCTCGCGTCGGGCTTCGCGTCGAAGTTATTGCCGCCGAAGTTAACGCTCTTGCGCTACGCCTCTCACTCCCGACACCACATTAAGATACACTGATACGGCTCTATCCATGACAATTGCCAGCGCGGCCACCGCGCTCCCCGCGCACTACTACCCGCAGAAGGTCCTCATCGATGCGTTCCGCAAGCACTGGGGTGGCCGGCTCGACCGTTTTGATGTACTCGAGCGCTTACATGCCTCAACGCAAGTCGATGGCCGCTATCTCGCCTATCCAATCGAGTGCTATCCGTTCGCGACCTGGGGTGAAGCCAACAATCGATGGATTGAGGCCTCGCTTGACTTGGGCCAAAAGGCCGTCTGCCTGGCGATCGAGCAGGCGCAGGTGCATCCCGCCGATATCGGCGCTTTCTTCTTCGTCTCCATCACCGGAGTGGCAAGTCCGTCGATTGAAGCCCGGCTCATTAATCGAATGAGCTTAAACCCGCGCATGAAGCGAATTCCCATCTTCGGCTTGGGCTGTGTAGCGGGTGCTGCTGGAATCGCGCGCGCGGCTGATTACGTGAAAGCCTTCCCGAATGAAGCCTGCCTGCTCCTCTCTGTCGAGCTCTGCTCCCTTACCGTACAGCAAGATGACCTCTCGGCTGCGAATCTGATCAGCACTGGACTGTTCGGCGACGGCGCCGCAGCCGTGGTCGTTTGCGGAGAGAACTGTGAAGCTCCCGCCGGTCCCGAAATCATCGCAACTCGCTCCGCCTTTTATCCGGAAACCGAATACGTTATGGGCTGGGAAATATCCGAAAAGGGCTTCAAGATCGTTCTGTCGCGGGATGTTCCCGAAGTCGTTCTGAAGAATTTGGGCCAAGATGTGGATGGCTTCCTTGCTGACCACGGTCTCGCTCGGCGCGATATCGCAAGCTGGGTGATTCACACCGGCGGCCCCAAGGTCCTGGAGGCCACTGAAAAGGCGCTCGAATTGCACAATGGCGCGCTAAACGCCTCCTGGGCCTGTCTCCGAAAAACCGGGAATCTCTCCTCGGCCTCGGTCTTGTTCGTGCTGGAAGAAGTCATGCAGAATCACCGTCCCGCGGCAGGAACATGGGGTATTCTGGCCGCCATGGGGCCCGGATTCTGCTCCGAACTGGTCCTTCTCAAATGGTAATTGCCCGAAACCAGGCGGAAACGCGATAATTAGCGCTGTACGTCTAATCGAAAAGCTGTGTTCAAGTATTTCTTTCCGTTGGTCCTTCTGGCGGGATCGCTTTTCGCGCAATATCCGGGTCAATACCCTCCAGGTCAATACCCTGGCTCTCCCGGCGGTTACCCGGGAGGCGGAATTTCCATTCCCTCTCGCGGCCACAAGAAGAAGGATCAGGGCAACGGCAAGGATGCCAATCGACCCAGCATCACCGCCGAAGGTCAGACTGTTTCGAACGATGGCAAAACGCTCGTCGTCGCGACCAAGGATGGCCGAACGCTCTCGATGGCCGTAACACCCAAGACTAAATTTACCCGTTCCGGAAACGACATCGAAGGAAACAAAATCATCCCGCGCACGACCGTTCACGTGGAGGCTTTCCAAGACGATGAGGCCAATCTTAGCGCTGGAACTGTAGATCTGCTCAAAGACGCTCCCCAGGACGCCCCGCCCGGCGAACAGCCTCGGAAGGCCTCTCCCAATCAATCGGCCAGCGACGAGGAGATGACCAGGCCCACCATTCTCAAAGATCCTGTCGATGTACCTGACAGACCGGTTCTCCGGCACGGCAAGCCTCCGGCTACCCAGACCGATTCGGACGATTCGGCAACTCAGACCGCCCGCAGCCGGGCACCCAGCCAAGCACCATCTCAACCATCGAGCTCTCCGCAATCCAGCGATAGAGCTAAATCCGGAGATAATGATGACTTCGTCATCGACGGCGAGGGGGCTCCCGTAAAAACCAAGGTTTCGCCCTCCCAAGATCTCATCGAGCGCACGCGTACCTGGGCCATGACGTTCACTGAAGGTTTGCCTAATTTCGTCTGCTCCCAGATGACAACCCGTTACGCCGAGCGCTCCAAGTCAGAGGGCTGGCAGCCGATCGACGTCATCAGCGCGAAAGTCCTTTATGAGGACCGGAAGGAAACCTACAAAGAAATCACGGTCGGCGGCAAGCGGACCAACAAGAGCATGCTCGAGCTCGGCGGGTCCACCTCTACTGGAGAATTCGCATCCATTCTGGGTGGTCTGTTTGAACAGAATCGAGCTGAATTCAAATTTTTTCAATCCAACACGATTTCCGGCCAGCCGGCCGCGATCTATGACTTCAAAGTCCCGTTACAGAATTCGAATTGGACCATCAGCATCGGGGGCCAAACTTTGCGGCCCGCTTATAGCGGTAGTGTTTGGGTGGATCGCGCCACTGCACAAGTGCGCCGCATTGAAATGCAAGCCGAAAACATCCCGAAAGATTTTCCCGAGGACAACATTCAATCCGCTGTCGACTACGAAGAAGTGTCGCTCGGAACTAACAAGTTCCTGCTTCCGGTCCATGCCGAGAATCTTGGATGCGAACGCGGATCCCCCATTTGTACGAAGAACACAATCGATTTTCGCGATTACCACAAGTACAGCGGCGAAAGCACAATCACTTTCAAGTAGAGGCGCCTTAAACTGACATCTTCGGCGCGTTAAACTAGTCCTGCATTTCAGAGCCGACGTTTTCTGATCCGCGCCTAGGGGCCGGATCGAGGAGAGAGAAAATTGCTGACCTTCGATGCACGAACAACGCTGCCCGGGAGTGAGGCCATTCCTCCCACGCAGGCACAGCAGATAGGGCCGATTCAAAGCAGCCAAAGCGTAAGCGTAACGGTCTTTCTGCGGCGCAAGGGACCCGAGCCCCCCATCCCAGCCGATGGTTCACAAACCTTTCTGAGCCGCGATCGCTTCGGTCAGGAGTATGGCGCCAGCAAAGCTGACATTCAGCTTGTGGAACAATTCGCGCACGCTTATCACCTGACGGTGGTGGATGCAAGCGCTCCCAAGCGCCGCGTTATCTTGTCGGGAACTGCCGCCAATATGGAGAAGGCTTTCGGGACGAGTTTTGTCTGCTACAAGAGTGATCTCACTGGACAGCAGTTTCGAGCCCGGACCGGCTCTATCAGCATACCTGTGGAGATGAAAGACGCCGTCGTTGCGGTGCTCGGACTCGATAATCGCCCAATCGCGCGCGCTCACTTCCGAAGGATTTCCGAGCGGGCCGCCGCGGCTCAACCCGTCAGTTTCACGCCTCCGCAAGTGGCTGCCCTCTATAACTTCCCAACGAGCCTCACCGGCAGCGGGCAGACGGTCGCGATTATCGAATTGGGCGGCGGCTATAACACGTCCGATCTGAACAACTACTTCAGCGGCTTGAAACTTCCGCAGCACCCCACGGTAACCGCAGTATCTGTCGATGGCGGTACGAACTCGCCTGGATCGAGCGCGGACGCGGAAGTCATGCTCGACATCGAAGTAATCGGTTCTATTGCGTATGGAGCAAACATCGCTGTGTACTTCGCTCCAAATACGGATCAGGGATTCGTCGACGCAATCACCGACGCTGCGCACGATGCCACGCGCAAACCTTCAGTGATCTCTATAAGCTGGGGCGGCCCCGAAGATAGCTGGACTCAGCAGTCCCAGACCGCCATGAATTCGGCTTTGCAGGATGCCGCGGCTCTTGGTGTCACCGTGTCTGTCGCTTGCGGAGATAACGGATCGGATGATGGAGTCGGAGACGGCGCGCTACACACCGATTTCCCTGCCTGCAGCCCGTATGCTTTGGCGTGCGGCGGCACAACGCTTGAAGGTTCGGGAAGCACGATCAGTTCGGAAGTGGTCTGGAACGAAAGCGCCAACAACGAGGGTGCGACCGGCGGAGGTGTAAGCAAGGTCTTTCCTCTGCCCAGCTATCAATCCTCGGTTGGAGTTCCGGCGAATCCGAATACCGGCTTTGCGGGCCGGGGTACGCCCGATGTTGCTGGTAATGCCGATCCAGTTACCGGCTACCAGATTCTGGTGAACGGCCAGAGCGAAGTAGTCGGTGGTACCAGCGCGGTGGCGCCACTATGGGCCGCGCTTGTCGCGCTGCTCAATCAGAAACGAGGAACTCCCGTCGGGTTCCTGAATCCCAAAATGTATCCCTTGGGCGAATCGGTTTTCCGCGACATTACTAGCGGCAATAACGACGGTGCGGGACTCGGTTATTACAGTGCCGGCCCTGGCTGGGATCCCTGCTCGGGGTTGGGCAGCCCAAAGGGCACCGCGCTTCTGAACGCTCTTCAGAGCGCGTCAACGGGTGGATCCAGCGGCTCTTAAGTCGCAGAGGAGCTGTGAACGAGCGGCGAGCCGATCTACCAGGATCTGGGCCTAAGCTGCGTCCTGGAGATAAATGGCTCGGCCCGGCTGATCCACAGGAAACGCTTACCGCTGGCGTTTTGCTGCGAAGGTCCGCCTCCGCCGCAGATATCGGCGAGGCTATTCTCTCCGGCAACTACAACCAGCTATCGAGAGAAGCGGCCGAAGCGGCACTTTCGGCTGATCCAGACGACCTGGCGGCAGTCGAAAGCTTCATTCAGGATTCCGGCATGGAAATCGTGAGCTCGGATGCTCCTACTCGAACCATCCGCATTCGCGGAACCGCCGAGAAATTAGATCAGGCCTTCGGAATCGAGATCGGTTGGGTACAAGACGTACGCGGTGATCGCTATCTGAGCTATCGGGGTTCCATTACCTTGCCGGAATCCGTTTCTCCATTTATCACGGCTGTCTTAGGGTTAGACCAAAGACCGATCGCACGGCATCACCGGGCTTAGTTGTGTTGTGCCAAAGGCAGGGACGCGCGGATGCGCTGGGAGAAGTCTGGAGCGTCATCGGCGGCTTGGGCGACCTCATCGATCCACGAACGTCGGCGCAGTTCCTCAAAAGGCAATGTGGGGTTCAGCAAGCCCGCGCGGTATAGGCCGCGATCAGAGTAACCGTTAAGCCAGAAGCGGATATCAAATTGCTCCAATTTGCCGGCGGTCCTCGCGTAACGCACGATGTTGATCGTGCAACTGTTGCTCAGTAGCTGATAAAACTCCGGTCGATCAGCTAACTGATTGATTCGGGCAATATAGGCCAAGAAAAGCTTGCGCGCACCCTCGGGCGATGCCTGCACTCGGTAAAGATATACATTCTCGTGCCGGTAATTGGTGCGTAGCCGCACGATATCGCGCTCGTCCGCCACGATGTAGATCAAACCGAACTGCTTGAAGATCGAGGCGATAGGCTCGTAGCCTCGCCCAATCTCCGGCCTGGCTTCAATGGAGATGCCCACGGGAAGCGCGTTATCGAAATTAAAGCTCAAGAAGGTATGCGCCACCGGTCCCGGCATCCAGTAGGAGACGAAGAAATCTACCGAGGTCAGATGCGAGAGCAATACCTCGCGGTCCTCATAGCGCACCGTGAAGTCATTGGCCGTGCGGTAGTCAAAGTTGCGAACATTCTTAATCCGCACGCGGTCGCCGTCAATGAACATCCGTGGCATCACGGCCACCTCCGGCCGCCACGGACGATTATGCGAAGGCGGAATGAAGAGATACCAGACGTACACGATGAGGAACAGCCCTGCAAAGGCAAGAAACATACGCACGCCACGCTTCAGCCACAGGGCATAAATCCCGAATGCAAGAAAAGCCAGCGCCAGCGCCAAGCGCAGCCAAGCCCAGGGAAGATTCGACCAATAAATCGCGAGTGTCGCCCAAGCGAGGAGCAAGAATCGAAAAAGAAATGCAAGCCCGATCAACAACCAGCGCAAAGGCTTAACCAGCCACGATGTTAAACGTTTATTCGGGCGCGGTTCAGTGGATGTCACCGATGGGTCCCGCTGATCCTTTCGGTGTGCGTGTGGATTACTCATCGGTTCGGCTTCCTTCCTTTTGTGGATCCCCCGCCTGGTTACGTAGCAAGCACGATTCTTCCCGATAGCTGTTCTCGGTTATTTTTCTTCTCAGTCTCTCAATTCTTCGGCAAGACGGCTGCGCTGACCGGCGGTGAGCCTATTGACCGGCGTTAGAGTCGAAGATGCCTGGCAGATGACGATGTCCTGGTGCGCGGAAACAGACGTGAGCGGGCCACGAGAAATCTAGCCCGCCTGGCCCGCCTTGTAAACGTATTTCTGACTCAGGACACAAGTACGACCACGAGCGGAGACACGCCCCTTGCGCTCACTTTGGAAGCTGACGTGACGGCTTCAGCTTTGAGCCTGATTGTCTTTGTCTCGTTCGTCTCCAGCCGTTGACCGGGTGTCGCGGTTGTGCCTTCGCTTACGCTCTGCAGCCGGTCGTCTCAGATTCCGAAATGCATCGGAGTTTTCCGCGAACGCAGCGCTGCGTTTTGGTTCGGCTGACACTTCCATAATCAAGTAGTTGCGGGTTCCATTTCGCTCAGTGTACGAGTCGGGCCTCTTTCAAGCCTTCATGCAAGCGTTCCGTGTCAGACACCCAGCCAAAAACGCCGCCTTGCATTTTCACCGACGCGATCGCGGCTTCGTGGTTCGTGACATCTGTGGCCCCGACGCTGTCCTTCAGGAGCAGGCACCAATATCCGATATCATTGGCTTCCCTCATGATGGTATGAACGCAAACATCGGTAGTGATGCCGCATAAGATCAGGTGTGTGATACCGAGCTGCTGCAGGACCAGAAAGAAGTCGCTGCAATAGCCGACACCTTTTCCGGCCTTGTCGACAAGTACTTCTCCTTCGATCGGCTCAACCTCCTTAACGATGCCCCAACTCTGAGAGCCGCGGACGAGCAATCGTCCGATGCCGCCTTTAGGCTGCTCGCCGATACCGACCGCGTCCTTGCCGATGATCTTGCTGCGCAGGAGCTTATTGTAGGGACAATCGCTCAGGTCCGGCATGTGACCTTCCCGGCAATGGACGA
This sequence comes from uncultured Acidobacteriaceae bacterium, assembly GCA_963787585.1. GTDB lineage: Bacteria > Acidobacteriota > Terriglobia > Bryobacterales > Bryobacteraceae > Bog-105. Next base: position 300,325 of record CAWBDR010000019.1, on the reverse strand, counting down.
CTGTAATTCCGGCTTCGCGGGCGTCGCTCAGCGCCTTTCTGGCGAAGGTCAACGGATTGGCGGTATTTGAAAGTGGATAGCCCATTACATCGACGTAGCCCTTCTCGCCACAGAAATCGATTTGAAAGTCGATGGAGACCAGTGCAGTTCGTGCACTATCGAACTCCAGGTATGAGGTATCGCCGAAGTTGGGCACGTCCTCACAAGCCACCTTAAATAACTTTCCTTTAGGTGGTCCATAAAACCATTCCGGCACTTTGTATGTCTTGGTTTTCTTCCATTCCTTATAGCCTTCCTCAACGCGAGCGAGCATTTCGTCTCGCCGCTTGGACAGTAGGCGTTCATATTCGCGTTCTGCACCATGCTCTGAAGGCGTTCCTTTTTCGATGAGACGTTCCTCAATGGTAGGCATTTCAATACTCCTTTTCTTTTTCGATGGGGTCTATAGAGACTAGATGTGTTTTGTAGAGTCATTCACCTCTTGTTGGTGGAGGGGCGGAAGATAAGTTTTTCAAAGATGAGAACGAAGATGATCACTGAGATAACTGCATTGCTGAAAATCGTCTGGATCAGTCGGGGAGTCTGTTCCCAAGTTTCGTGGGGAAGGTGGTGAAGTCCAAGACTCATAAAAATCGAGAACCCGACAAGCGTCTGCTCGCGACTCTGAAATGCGGGCGCGGTATTCAAGATATTTATGCCGATTCCGATCACGGTCGAAGCGATACCGAGTAATACTGCGCCGGCTACTTCCTTGGGCATCACAGCCATTAAAGCCCCGAAGGGACCGATGAACGCAAGGACGAGAAAGATTGCAGCGGCAACGATGACGAATGCGCGAGCCGCAACGCGTGTCATCTGAACAATGCCCAGGTTCTCACCGTACGCTACCGTGGCTGGAGTACCCAATATGCCCGTCAACGCCGTCTCTACCAGGCCGAAAATGACAAAACTGCGGCGCTCTTCGCTCTCCTTTACTTTTTCTCCGATCACCTCCGCGTAACCGTGCAGATTGCCATAAAAATTCATCGCCGCCATCAGATTGACGATCAGCATGATCAGGACGAGATCCCATGAGGGCATCGCCCGGCCATAGGGAAACAAGGCCGGGACGGAGACCAAGTGCGCTTGCCGTACGAACTCCAGATCGACTCGGCCCAGAGAAAGGAAAATGATGTACCCCAATACGATGATGAAACACGGCGCCAAAGTCGCCCACACTCCGACCCCGCGTATCGCCAGAATGCTTCCACCGAGTGCTAAAGCCAAGGCAATAAAGAAACCGAGCCCAAAGCCGGCCTGCGTCATGTCGCCAAGGCCGACCTCAGCCACCGTCAGGCCGATCATGATGATCATCGATCCCAAAATCAGCGGGCTCCACACCTTGCGGATGTAACGAACGGCTCCGAGGTAAACCAGAATTACGATAATTATTCCGGCGATCGCTTGTGCCGTGAAAGATTGGAGAGCGTACGTCTCGCCTCCCGCCGTGAACGCTGCGACGATCGCCAATGATGGTATGACATTCGGGCCGTGAACCATCGCCATTCGATGACCCAGCCAGGCCTGCAGCAGCGTACTAAGTCCGATGGTCAGAACAACCGCGGAGATGTAGGTCGTCATCTTCGCGCCCCCAAAGTTGAGCCCTACACCCACGATGGCGTAGCCCCACACCACCGCATAAACCATGGTAACGAGCCATTGGAAGCTATAGAGGGCCCAATCACGCGTTGATCGTGGTTGTTCGTTTCTCCTATACACGAGCGCGTTGGGAGGAGGAGAAGGGGCCATGTGACTCTCTGGGTGTAAGGGCGAACCCATACGTTAAGACTCCGTCACATTAAGTAATCGGCTGGCGAGCACACTCTCCGCCGAACGACCAACAGTACCAGCCCTATAGTAAACATCTTTGCTTGGGGGCACAATCCGACTTTGGTCCAATTGCGTATCAGACCTTGCAGTCGCCGGAGTCGGGAAGTTTCCAATCAATCGGATGGGTCCCGGTGATCCTTTCGGTCGCGCTGACCGGCGGTGACGCCTATTGACCGGCCGTAGAACCGAAGACGTCTGCAGATGGACGATGCCCGGACGGGACCCTGGCGGTACGCCCCGCTGACGAAGGAAGCCCTGCGACCAGATGACACCGGATGCGATCATTGAGAAGTGGAAGGAGGGTAATACCCGCTTCCGCGAAGGAAGATCCAGAGGGACTTCCTGCCCGAGCAGAGGCCCGCGGCATCCGGACAGCTCCCGCTGGCGTGCTGCTCAGTTGCATGGATTCGCGCGCCCCCGGCGGAAATCCTTTTCAATCTCGGTATGGGCGGCATGAATCGCAGCTTTTTGTCGCCGGCTCAACCTGTGAAGCCGGTTATTCAATTTGAGGAGGAGGAGATCCATTGAAGCTGATGCTATCTCCGTCGTTGCTGTTGGCAGTGCTCTCACTTGGGCTTTGCCAGGCGAGTCTGGGGCAAGATTATGACTTAGCGCCGCCAGGCGCGACACCTCCCACTATTCCCGCCAACACCGCAGTGACGCTTTTTCAGAGTGTCCGCATCTTCGATGGTAAGAGTGCCGCGATCTCGGCTCCCTCGAACGTACTGGTTAAAGGCAACACGATCGCGCGCATATCTGCGAACCCGATTCCCGTCGATGCGAATGCAAATGTCACCGTCATTGCAGGGAACGGGCGCGTGCTGATGCCAGGCCTGATTGATGCGCATTGGCACGCGTTCATGGCGGCGACACCCCTGATGGTCATAATGACTGCTGACCCCTCCTACCTTCACTTACTGGCTGCGCGGCAGGCTGAGGCGACGCTGATGAGGGGTTTCACGACTGTGCGCGATCTTGGTGGCCCCGTGTTCGGACTGAAGCGTGCCATAGACGAAGGTGTGATGCTCGGTCCGCGCATCTATCCCTCGGGCGCTTTCATCTCGCAGACCTCGGGACATGGAGATTTTCGGTTCTCCTTCGAGGTTCCACGGACGCTGGGCGGTCCTCTGAGCCACTCCGAGCTCGAGGGCATCGCCGCCATTGCTGACAGTCCCGATGAGGTGCGGCTGCGAGCGAGAGAGCAGCTGAGAAGCGGCGCAAGTCAGATCAAGCTAATGGCCGGCGGCGGGGTCGCCTCTCCCTATAATCCGATCGAATCGACCCAGTTCACCGAAGCGGAGATTCGTGCTGCCGTTGAGGCGGCCGAAAATTGGGGTACCTATGTGACCGTACATGCGTATACGCCGCGCGCGATCCGCCAAGCGGTTGCCGCCGGCGTCAAGTGCATTGACCACGGTCAGCTAATCGATGAGCCCACCGCGAAGTTGCTGGCGGATAAAGGCATCTGGTGGAGCTTACAGCCCCTTCTGGATGATGAAGACCAGCCGCCGCTGGCGAACCCGGTATCCAAGAAGAAGGCCCAGGCAGTCTTCGCCGGAACGGACAACGCCTACAAGCTGGCGATCAAGTACAAGGTCAAGACGGCTTTTGGCAGCGACGTCCTGTTCGATGCAAAGCTTACCACCCGGCAGGGAGCCATACTTGCCAAGCTGGTCCGTTGGTACACGCCTGCCGAAGTGCTCAAGATGGCCACTGCAGACAATGGTGAATTGATGGCTCTCTCCGGGTTTATCAATCCTTATCCCGGCAAGCTTGGCCTGGTGGAAGAGGGCGCACTCGCAGATCTGCTGCTGGTCGATGGCAATCCGCTGGAAAATATTAAGCTCACCGAAGATCCCGGCAAAAACTTCCTGGTCATTATGAAGGATGGCGTCATCTACAAAAATACGTTGCCTAAGTAAGGAGTTGTTCTGCCTCACAGGATGATGCAGCCGGTGCTACCTGTTGCCGCCGCTGCCGAACATGCCGTACACGCGCGACAAGATCTGCTCGATCTAGGGTGCGGGGGTCAAACTCATTTCAGAGTTCGTATTCTTTTCCGCATTCACCGATTTCGAGATGAGGTAATCCTAGGGCCGTTAATTCACGAATCACCTGGTCCCGATACCGAACTTTGATATGCACCGCTATGATCTTGATCCCTCGTGGCATCTTGGCCACCTCGCGGCAAAACATCTCAGGGGTCAAGTGTAGGGATGTATCTGCCAGGCTCTTCATGGAATTAGGAAAGCAGGCCTCCAGGAACACCGCATGCAAGTCGGGGTTCTGGTATGCGACTTGCCACAAGCGGGTTGTCGGGCCAGAATCACCGCCAAGAATAATCGTGCTTCGCCCGTCATTGATAAGGTAAGCAAAAGTCGGAACCACGTGATTAACTCGAACGGGAGTGATCCGGAGGCCCCCGGCTTCCACGGGCACTTCATCCTGTAGAGGGCATAATTCCAGGAAGGGCGGCATAATCCGCGAGAGCGCTATGAAGTCGGGCCAGATTACGTCATTGAAGATGTGCCTTTGCAAGCTGTCCAGCGTCTCGGGGCTGCCATAAACTCGGGGACAATTTCCGGCCGGCGTCCAAGCATTCTCGACAAAAATCGGCAAACTGGCCGTGTGGTCGATATGGGAGTGCGTGAGGAACACATGCCGGACAGCCTCTTGTTCCCTTGGGGTGCCGTGATATCCCAGGCATCCCGCATCGACGGCCACGGTGTCGTTGATAACGTAGCTGGTGACAAATTGCCGGTGTGGCGGATCCTGCACGGACGAGCCCAAGAGTTGTACTTTCACCCGGAGACCTCAACCGGCCGTAGTTGGCCGTGCAGTATCCACGCCTCAATCTCGCCTTTGCCCTTTACCTGCACCGTCCCCCGACTCTCGAAATCGAAGCCGCCCTTCAAGCGCTCGTATAAGCTCCGCGTCACCTGAATCTCTCCCGGTACGCCTGTTGATTCCATCCGGCTGGCGAGGTTCACGGTGTCGCCCCAAAGGTCATAGATGAACTTCTTACTTCCAATAACGCCGGCCACGACCGGCCCGGAGTTTAAGCCGATACGCAGTTGCAAGTTGAGACCCTTCTCTTTCGCGTATTGCGCCGTCGCCTCTCGCATCTTTAGAGCCATCTGTGCCATTGTTTCGGCGTGGTCGGGACACGGTTTCGGCAAACCGCACACAGCCATATAACAATCCCCGATTGTCTTGATCTTTTCGACTCCGAGATCGCCCGCTATCTGATCGAAGCACCTGAACAGGCCATTCAACATGTCAACCACATCAGCGGCCGATATCTTACTCGAGAGTGCGGTGAAGCCAACCAGGTCTCCAAACAGAACTGTCACTTCGGCGAAGGTATCAGCGATCTCTTGTTCCCCACCCTTGAGGCGATTGGCGATCTCTCCCGGCAGTATGTTCAGCAGTAGCGCTTCATTTTCACGGTTTTTCTCTTCGATCAGCTCCGTTTTTTCACGAATACTTTTCGTCATGGCGTTGAAGGTGTCTGAGAGCTGCCCGAATTCGTCTCTCCACTTCCATTTGACTTTTGTCGTCAAATCTCCAGCCGCGACCCTCTGTGTTGCGCCGATCAACGCATTGATCGGGCGTAGAATCTCACGCGTCATTAACCAGGCAGCTAACAGAGTCAGCAGAAACAGCCCCGCACCCCACCAGCCGAACAGCCGCTTCATCTCGGTCACCGGTTTCAACGCTTCATCCAGGTTCATTCGGGAGGCAATCGCCCACCGGAGCCCCTCAATGTGCAGAGGCATGTAGGAAGTGAGGTTCAGCGTTCTTCCAAGTAGCGACGGTTCGATCATCGTTCCTTCCTCGCCGTTGAGCGCCGCGGTCGTGGATGGAAGCTTGGCTTGTATCTGAAGAATGGTGCTTTTATACAGACGGATTTTGTCGATCTTTCCCTGGCCAACTCCATACTCTTTCAAAGTTCGCAGAAAACCCTCAGGATCGGTCAGGAAGGGGCGGACATTGCTACGAAGGAGAAAATCGGGTCCTACTATGACGGATTGGCCTGTTGTTCCCAAGCCATCCTTTTTCCAGCCGCGACGACCGGTCATGACCTCGTCAATCGCGGCCGTCGAGAGTTGCAGCGCGAATATTCCGAGTCGCTCGTCACCATCTACGATAGGACTAGCGAGGAACTGAGTCGGCTCGCCCTGCGAAGCTTCATACGGTTCAAAGTCTGAGAAGAAGACATCGTCCGGATTAGCTGTCGCCACGCATCGCTTTACAACTTTCGCTAGGTTGCTGTCCCGGTAAGGACCGTCACGCAGGCTCGTGGCGAAATCCCGGTCTTTGTCTACGTCGTAGACCACGCGCTGCGTATCGTGATCGATCAGATAGAGATCGTAATAGCCGAACTTTTCAATGATTCTCCGAAACGCTTGATGATATTTCGCGTGGACGCGATCGTAGCCGGTGCTGCCTCCACTCTCCAGCTCATAACGTTGTCCGCGAGGATATGGATTCTTCACTATGTACGCGTACTGAAGTTGAACTCCGGCCGAAGTGAAGGGCAGATAATCCTCGACGCGAGGCCGTGCCAGACCCAGTTTCTGCATCGCAGGAAAGAAATTATTTGCGTAGTCTTCCCTCACTGCTTCGAGCGCCTCCGCCCGGATTGGAGCAGCATCCAGCTCCCGGGATACCGTGCGGAATTGCCTCATCGCCTCGATGAACATCCGGTCTTCGCTGAGCGTGAGGGCATGGCTGCGAATGGTTTTGTAATAGGACTCGATCTGGAACGCTTTGGAACGCCGGACACCCGTGAGCTGGTTCATGGCGTTCTGTTTCAGCGTTTGCAGATACTTCAGATAAGCAATTGTTCCTGTCGCGGCAAACGTGGTTATTCCGAGGAGCAAAAGAACAGCCAGCAGCTTATAGCGGATGCTCCAGTCTGTAAACTTCTTCATTGACGTGATGCGGCTTGACTCACCGGCGCCAGTCCTCGATCAAGCTGGCTACGAGCGCGCTCCACCCGGTTTGGTGTGAGGCGCCCAGACCGGCGCCGTTCTCTCCGTGATAGAACTCGTAGAACAAAATCAGATCTTTCCAGTGCGGATCTTCCTGAAAGAGTTTGGCGCCCCCGTAAACAGGCCTGTATCCAAACTCATTGCGCGTGAAGATGCGGATCATGCGGTTCGCGATTTCTCCCGCAATCTGAAATAAATTCATACTCCCGCGCGAATCGCCCGGAATGCTGAGTTTGAAATCGTCGCCATAGCCCGCCCCCAACGTTCGCAATGATTCGATAATCAGGAAGGTCGTCGGGAACCAAATCGGGCCGCGCCAATTTGAATTACCACCTTTGATTTTGTTCGCCGACTCTGCGGGGTCGTACCGGACTTCGCTGGTTCCGAAAGTAAACGGATGTTGCTCGTGGTGTTTCGACAAGCTGCGAATGCCAAAAGGAGAAAGAAATTCCTCCGGACTCAGAACCTTCTCGAGCATCCTCCGCAGTTGTCCTTCATCCACAATTGTTAATTCATACTGCTTTTTTCGTTCAATGTAATGGCAGCAGCTTTCGGTCAGTTGAGGGCGGTTCTTCACGAACCACAAGAAATTGGTACGAAACTCATGCAGCGGTTCGATATCATCGAGCCTCAGTGTTTCTGCCGCGTACAGGGGGATGACTCCAACTAATGAACGAACGCGGAATTTCTGGAAGCGCCCGTCCGGGAAACGGAGTACATCGTAGAAAAAACCTTCATCTTCGTCCCACAGACAATAGTTCCGGCCGCCCATGTTCTTCATCGCGGCTCCGATGTAGATGTAGTGCTCGAAGAATTTTAAACCAAGGCTCTCGTACGCTTTGTTTTCCGTCGCTAGTTCCAACGCGATGCTCATGAGATTGAGGCAGAACATGCCCATCCACCCGGTGGCATCGGATTGTTCGAGCACTGCGCCGCCCGGTAATTTTTCGCTCCGGTCGATGACGGTGATGTTGTCGAGACCGAGGAACCCACCTTCGAAAACATTGTTTCCGGCGCTGTCAACCTTATTCACCCACCAGGCAAAGTTAATCAGCAACTTATGAAAACACTTTTCGAGAAACTCGCGATCGCCTGTCCCCGCATGTGACTTCTCAATGTTGTAGATATGCCATACGGCCCAAGCGTGGACCGGAGGGTTTAGGTCTGAAAATTCCCATTCATAAGCGGGAATCTGCCCGCTCGGATGCTGGAACTGCTCGAACAACATCAGAAAGAGCTGTTCCTTGGCAAACTCCGGATCAATCAGAGCGAACGGTACAGTGTGAAACGCTAAATCCCAAGCCGCGAACCATGGATACTCCCATTTATCGGGCATAGAGAGAACCCGCATCGAGTTGAGGTGCCTCCAGTGCCGGTTCCGAACCCACTCTCGCGACCCCGGGGGCCGAGACTTCGGGTTGTCGCCCTCGAACCATGTATCCACGTCGAACAGATAAATCTGTTTCGTCCATAGGAGTCCAGCGAAGGCCTGCCGCTGAACACGTTTTTCGTCCTCAGTTGCCTTGGGCGGCTGAACGGCCGCGTAGAACTCATCGGCCTCGGAGCGGCGCTGCGCCACAATCCGATCAACGTCTTGCAAAGGCGCCTTCAGAGGCTCCGGAGTAAGGCGCAGGCGGACAACCACCGACCCGCCTGCGGGAATCATGTACTGATAGTGAATGCACGCTTTCGATCCGGTGCGGTTTGGGTTAACGGCTTCAAGTTCACCGTTGACAACGGCACGATGGAAAGCATCTTTGGTATAGCGGTGCACACCCGGCACGCCGTACAGCCGGAGCGCATTGGTCTCGTTGTCGGTAAATAACGTTTGGCCGTCAGCTTGCGCGTATAAATACCGTGTTCCGAGCTCATACTCGAAGGGCAGGTTTCTTAGACGCTCCGCACGTGTGTCATCCGCTACCAGCGCGATTGCTCCGTCAACCGTAGGTCCCTCGGAGATGACCGCTGGATTCCCCGGAGGATCAGACCACGACCATATGTTGCGAAACCAAAGGTGGGGAAGTATATGCAGCGGCGCGGGCTGCGGACCGCGATTTATCGCTTCAATCCGTATGCAAACGTCCTCGGACGAAGCCTTCCCGTACTCGACAAAAACATCAAAATAACGGTTCTCATCGAAGATGCCGCTGTCTATGAGTTCAAACTCGAAGCCTTGGCCTCCGCGGTTCCGGTTCTCATTGATAAGCCACGAGTAAGGATAAGTCGCTTGCGGATACTTATAAAGGTACTTCATGTACGAGTGGGTCGGAGTATTATCCAGATAGAAGTAATACTCTTTAACATCCTCGCCATGATTGCCTTCGCCGGGTGTTAGACCGAACGCGCGTTCCTTCAGGATGGGATCGTTACCGTTCCAAAGCGCCAGCCCGAACACCAGAAGCTGATACCGGTCGCAGATTGCCGCCAAACCATCTTCGCCCCACCGGTAAGCCTTGCTGCGAGCCATATCATGCGAAAGAAAATCCCAAGCTGCACCGTTTGAGCTGTAATCTTCTCGAACTGTTCCCCACGAACGTTCGCTGACGTACGGTCCCCATCGGCGCCATAAAAGCGGTTTTCCGTGGGTCTCGAGCAAGCGACGGCCTTCAGCCGTATCTGCGACGGGGGACCTGACCCGGCCTGTTAAATCTTGCTCGACCGGGCGCTGCAGTGTTGAAGGGGACTCGATGACGGTTCCGCTCATATGGTCCTTCCTGCTACTCTAGTCTGTTTTCTTGTTCTGCGGCGCGTTCAGCAGAAAGAGCCGTGTTGGCCGCATACCGCGTCAGAGAGAGCCATCGTATTCGGAAGCCCAACTGAGTTCCAGCTCTCGCACGATAGAGAGGCGTCCTTTCGCTGACCATTTATTGGCCCATTGGACCAAAGTCCAATTGTTCTACCGTGCCAAGCTCTGTACAGTTTAAGTCGTCGGATTCCTCCGTGAGCGGCGTTTTGCAGAGATCAAACGGCGGCTTGCATGCCAATTGGGAAAGCACGACGGGTTGAAGCGTCGAGAACGGTTGACCTGTGGGTCACTGCAGGGCTTGTCCGCTGATTCGTGACGCGGTTGATTTCTAGCGAGTGTCGCGGTCGTACTCTGCAGTCCCCACCTGGGCAAAGGAGGCCCCGTATGTCGGACCCCAGCGTCATAACACGCAAGATCAAAGAACCATCCTACGCCGATGCGATTATTCCCCTGGTAAGCCTGATCGTATTGATCGCGTCATCCATATTTATTTTTGGAAACGACGCCGTCGGCGGTCCGATGGAAGTTGCATTGATAATGGCCGCGCTGATCGCCGCGTTGATCATCCTTAAGAACGGATATTCCTGGGAAGATATTCAGCGCACGGGACAAATCGCATTCGCAACCATCGTCAGCCCGGTCTTTATTCTGTTCGCAGTCGGCGCCTTGATTGGGACGTGGAACATGTCTGGCACGATTCCAACTCTCGTGGTCTATGGCATGAGACTGCTGCAACCAAGTTATTTCTATTTGGCGACTGCCGTGATATGTGGCCTGATATCGAGTGGTATCGGGAGTTCCTGGACAACGGCCGGAACGATTGGCGTCGGCTTGGTGGGGCTGGCGACCCTTGTCGGCGTCTCTCCAGCCGTGACCGCCGGCGCCGTAATCTCTGGTTCCTATCTCGGAGACAAGTTGTCGCCTCTTTCCGAGACAACCGTCTTGGCTGCTCAGCTCGGGGACATTGACATCTATACTCACCTTCGCGCTATGATTTGGACCTCTGGACCTGCCTTTATCATTGCTTGTGTGGTCTTTGCAATCCTAGGTTTGCGAGTAACCGTCGCAGCAGGAGTTGACGAAGCAAGTGAACTCTCGAAATTGGATCAGTTGTTCCGGATCACGGCCTGGAATCTGGTTCCCTTAGTTGTGCTGGTTATCCTCTCGGTTCGCAAAGTGCCGCCATCCCTCGCCATCATGGCCTCAGCGCTGGTTGCAGGAGTTATGGCGCTGTTCTTGCAGCGAGACGCTGTTCTTCGCTTCGTCAACGATCCCTCACTGTCGTCCCCGGTCGCATATATCAAAGCAATCTGGTTGGCGATGGCGACCGGCTACAAGGCGAATTCCGGCATCCCCGTCTTGGACAGCTTGCTTTCCCGGGGCGGTATGGCCAGCATGTTGAAGACTCTTTGGATCATCATCGGTGCCGTGACCTTTGGTACGTTGCTGGAAGAATTCAAACTTCTCAGCAAACTCATTGACCCGATCCTGGAGCGGGCAAAGACAACCGGGCGGCTGATTGGGGCGGTACTTGCTACCGCGATTGGTCTGAATATCTTCGCCGGCGATCAGTACATTGCTCTGGTCTTACCCTCTCGCTTGTTCCGACTGGAGTTCCAGAAGCGCGGATTGAAGCCACAGAATCTAACGCGCACGTGTGCAGATGGTGGAACGGTCACGTCGGCGTTGGTCCCCTGGAATTCTTGCGGCGCGTTTATGGCCGCCACGCTGGGGGTACCCACCCTGTTGTATCTGCCTTTTTGCGTCTTCAATTATGCCAGCCCTGCTATGTCGCTGTTTTGGGGGATTACTGGTATGAAGATCGAGCGCACAGAACCAGTCTCATCGCAGGCGAAAGCGGCGGCAGGCTGAACAAAAATCCGCTCAAGCTAGCTCTGGCCGCGTTCCTATCAGGCACCATCTTCACCGCCACTACAACCGCAAGTCCTTTCCGCGAATTATTGTGTTCCAGGTTCCCCGCTCTGTCGAGCCGAACCGGAAGGCCGGTTTCGAGGCAGCAGTCTCATCGAGGAATGTTGTGATGGCGGTCTCGTTGGGGACGATGTGTTTTTGATGGCGAGCTGGTATCGAATAGAAGGGACGAATTGATTTCACGAAGAACTGGCTTGATTCTGCTGTTAGTTGTCACCCTGGCTGTGATAATGGTCGACTTGTTGCTGCCACGGATTCCGCAGCCGCAGTCATACCATAATTTCGCTGACCAGCGCAGTTTTCTTGGGATACCCAATTTTGCTGACGTAGTTTCCAACGTGCCTTTCGCGGTATTTGGATTCTGGGGTCTGGTGTGGTGGCTACGATCCAATTCCGAACCGAACTCAACCCATTTTGTCGATTCGCGAGAGCGCTGGCCCTACCTGCTGGTTTTTGTTGGGGTCCTGCTTACGGCGTTCGGCTCCTCGTACTATCACCTCGAACCCAGCAACGCACGGCTGGTGTGGGACCGATTGCCCATGACGATAGCGTTCATGGCGATCGTGGCGGCTCTGATCGCGGAGCGCATCGATGTGCGACTCGGCCTCTGGTTGCTGCCGATACTTCTGCTGCTCGGTATGGGCAGCGTTTTGCAGTGGTACGTCAGCGAACTGCGCGGCACAGGCGATCTGCGTTTCTACGGCACGGTGCAGGCGTATTCAGTCCTATTCTTGTTCATCGCACTTCTGCTCCCGACACGCTACACGCGATCATCAGACCTGGCGATTGTGGCTGGTTTCTATGTCCTCGCGAAAGTCTTAGAGACTCTCGACAAACCGATTTTCGAGTTAGGACACATCGTGAGCGGGCACACCTTAAAGCATCTGGCGGCTGCAACAGCGGGGTACTGGATATTACGAATGCTGCAGAAGCGGCGTCCCCTCCCAGGCCGATTTCCGGCTTCCGTTGTCGCGTAGAACCCAGCTGGCTAGAGCATCGGCACTGAAAACCGGCCGCCGAGGAGCTTGGCCATTCCCAAGGGTCGTCCAGAAGGCCTGTGACTCGCGACAACATTTGCCGACGATGGTTGTTGCCGAAGCTGACCGGGTATAAGTCCAGCGAGTCGCGCGAGCTGATCTCGCAGAAGCGCGAATATACTTCATTAGCTTGCGAGAAAGGTCGGCAACGGATGTGAAGATGCCTCGGGCAATGACGTCGCGCTCGATCTTGGCGAACCAGCTTGCAACCTGATTTAACCAGGACGAATTGTCGAGCACGATGTGAATTTCTCTGGCCCAGCGGGCCTTCTTTGCCAGCCTGGTTAGAAAATCCAAAAATTCAGCACTGGTATGCCGGCGAGCAGTTTTGCCATCTACCACACCTGTCTTCACATTGAGTGCCGCATACAGTGAGAGCGTTCCATGCCGATAGTATTCAAATCCGTGCCGCTCGGCACGCCCGGGCGATAACGGCAGGACCGGGTCCAAGCGGTCGAGCGCCTGTATCGCTCTCCGTTCGCGAGCATTTTACGGCGAACGGCAACTGTACCCTATTTTGGCTGTCTCAATTTACCGCGCAATGCATGGTGGTCGCCGAGATTCCAGAAACGGAGCACGCCACGCACATCTTTTGTCCTGCAAGTACCCTTGATCCATTGCTGCGGGAATATGCGCGTACCACAAGACGTGAGATTCGTTGCCAACCGGACCAAGTGCGAAGTGCCCTGGGTTTATCGCGGCCGCATCCCGCACTTACGAGATCAGGCCTGTGCCGGCAAAGGTAGAGCGAACATGCATGGCGATGGCACCAACCGATCAATGCCAAGCCATTGCGCGTTGAATTGCCGTTAGCCCCGAGCGCCCAGTGAACCTAACTTAAGTTATGCCGATAAATGGAGTTCCTCAACGGATCAGGATATATGACGTCCGGTAGTGCGAGCAGCGTGCTGCCGGCACGGCAGGCGGCAACCGCAGATCCAATGATCGCGCTGCGTTGCGAATGATTCGCGGCACGCCCGCTCCGCAGCTCGGCGGCCGAGAGTCCCATGAAACCGCCACCGATCACCCGCTATGTGGACGGCTTCGCCGGGTAGGGCTTACCGCCGCTTTCGGCCACTGCACGCTCCACACCGTTCAGCTTGTTAACGGTTTTCAGCAGATCTCCTGTTCGATAGAAATCCACGGCGATGATGTTCGGTATATGATGGCGCTCTTGTGTACACAATTCCGTGCGGTTGTACAAAAAGCTATATGCGTTCACGATCGCCGCATTCGACGGTTTCGGAGTCGGCGTCGTCTCTACCCAGTGATTCATCAGGAAAAGCGTTCCAGCTTCGCCGCCGCGGTTTGCCCAGCACGAGAACTCCGCGGGCTTGCGGAATGTATAAGGAGTCTCCTTGAAATTCTGGAACGCCGGACGCAGCCATGGTACCCCAGGACGCCCCGACTCAATAAAAACCACCACCCTTTGGTCCGATTGAATCAGTTCCCGGAGGGTTGGCCAAGGCGGTCCGCTGGGCCCCCTATAAACGAAGTCGGCAAGCCCAGACCGTTCGAAGGCAAGTGCCTGTTCCTTAGGATCAACGTAATCCTCAATAATGAAAAGAAGTACCTCGTCTGGATGACTCACCAGGAAATCGCGCACCTGGCCTAATGTGGGTTCGAGTTCGTAAGCGCCGAGTTCGCACAGGCCATGGCAAAGGTAGAGCTTGCGGTGACGTTCATCAACCCCGATGAGGCGGTTGCGAATGCGCAGAGCCGCTGCAAAGGCGTCCGCGCCTATTGCTGCTTTCACCTTGTCCATCGGCTCCGCGTTGGTATCGGTTTTGACACGTGGCCCCCCTGGGAAACCGTAATAGACGTCGAACAGCAGAGCCCGAATGCCATCGACTAGCTGGTTTGGAATGTTCGCTTCCTGTTGCGGGAACATCCAGCCCGGGATTTCCTGGCTCGCCATGGAGTTGTGAGTTCCCGCAAGCGACACCTCATTCAGATGCTTGTCGCAAAGTTGCGCGTAGCCGTTGCACGCTAGCGGTTCTCGTTCTTCAGACTGAACATTCGGTTTTCTCCAGAAAAACCAGACCGTGGAAAGCAGCGCGAGGACTGCGCCCGCCTTAACAAATGCCGCTTTGCTATGGTGTGCTTCGCTCCTCAACTCCTCCGCCTGATAGGGCTCCAACCTCTCCAGAAACAAGCGAAACAATTCGCGAGTACCGAGATAAGCGGCACATAGCGCTGCGATAATTGTCGCAGCATTCACGAGCATGGACGGATAGCCGATCGTGAGGACGGCGCCAGACACCAGGACGAGCGCCCAGAGAAGACGACACAGGGGTGCCGCGGGTGGCTGAATCAGGTATCGGCTATACTGCCGCATTTCTCTTATCGGATCGACACGCTCAAGCAGCGATGCTGCACCCGCGGCAAACAGGATCCCAAGCCCGGCGTAAAAGAGGCCCCAGCTTCCGAGGTCATCGAAGAAGGCATGCAGTACGCCGCGAAAGGCACCACCATCCAGCGGCTGTGGGATACCCCTTGACGCCAGCGAGGCGATCGGCACGAGTGAAGCGAGAATCAGCCCAGTGACGACGAGAGATCCACCGACTCGTACGAGCGCGCGGCGACGATTTTGTGCCAGCCAAATGGCCAACGCAAACAGGACCACGGCGAGCGGCAACAGAATTTTCCAAAACCATGCGAGATGGCGGCCAATGCGCCCGACGTAAATGAGCTGCTGCGCCACCGTGCCTTCACTCAGCGAGGCGAGTTGTTTCGGAATTTTGACCGCGACTTCCGGACTCGCTTGCTCAAGCGCTTTCTGAATGAGGATGTGAAAATCAGGCATCGACAGAGTTAGGCGTTGCCCCGCTCTTGAAAAGGCCGCCTGGTGGGCCCGCCTCGCGGCGTTCTCTGCGAGTGCCACAAAGGGCCGTGTCGGAACGATGCTAGAAGCAGTGGCCACGATCAACGGACGGACAGCAATCAGGTCAGGACGCTGCTTCACGACAGCTGAGGCGATGTGTTCACCGGCATAGGCGGCCACGCCCGGATAAGAAAGACTGCGGCCGATGCGCTCGCCAACTCATCGAAGCCATTGAACCACCTTCCAGATGGCGATGGGAGCGAGACGCTCCTTGATCGTGCGTATCACCATTCCCAGCAACGCAAGTAGCGGTGATGCGATTATCAAGCCTACTGCAGACAGCGTAAATACCCGGCAGCACGATGCGGTCAAGCGGCCGGTGTAGCCGGTCTCTTGGGGGCGGCACTGCCGCGCTGCATCCAGACTGTCATCTGGCCCTTGCCACGGTTCGCCCAGGCGTAATACGGGATCAAGGTGAACTCAACCTGCTTCTCGGTCCCGTTCTCGGCGCCGCCTTCTGGAATATATAACCCCGTTCCCTTCACGATGGTGATTCCGTTCAACAGATCGGGTTTGAACTCGGAAGACAATGGTGTGTGATCGTGTAACGCTAACTCCAGCACCTTGCCTTGTGGATTATCCGGCCATTCTGCGCAGTAGACGATCGGCCCTCGCTGTACCGCAACGCGATCCCGATCCGCCTCGACGCTCTCATTGGCGATGATACGCCGAACGGGCATGGGCAGATGCAGATCAATGACATCTCCCGGCCGCCAATTGCGGGTCAAAGTCACATATCCTCTTTCCAGCTTCAACGGCACGGAACGGCGATTGACTTTTAGGGTGGGCGTTTCGGAAACATCGTCGAGAAATCGATAAAGATCGCTTGGCACAACGTCCCCTCGCGCCCAGCCAGGCACTCGCAATTTGATACTGAATTTTCCTGGTTTTTCGGGATGAACAGTGAGCCGGATGCGCCCATCCCAGGGATAGCGGGTATCCTGTGTGATGTTCAATGCCCTTCCGGGCGCCATCTTGATTTCTGCAGTACTGGCCGCATAAAGGTTGACGAAGACCTTGTCCTCATTTTGCGCATACATGTAGCCCGGCACGGAGGCCATGAATCGAGTGATATTGCCGGGACAGCATGCGACGCCGAACCAGGGGCTTCGCTCGTAATCCCCAATGGAAGCGAGAGGGTTCGGATAAAAGAACGACTTGCCTTCCAACGAAACTCCGGAAACCAGGCCGTTGTACAACGTGCGTTCCATGACATCGATGTATTTGGCATCAGCGTGAAACAAGAAAAGCCGATGATTCCAGTAGTCGTTGCCAACGGCCGCACAGGTCTCGTTATAAGCGGTCAGGTTCGGCAATTCGTCGTTCTTACCGAAGGCTTCGCCTTCCTTTGTTGCGCCAATACCTCCCGTCAAATAGAGCTTCTTTGAGACGACGTTTTCCCAGATAGCATCAATCGCCTGCACATAGGCCGCATCGCCTGTCATTGCGGCGACATCGGCCATACCGGAGTACATGTACGTCGCCCGGACAGCATGGCCAACCGCCTCTCGTTGATCGATCACAGGCTCATGCGCCTGGTTATAAGCTCTGCCGCCACCCCTGCAATCCAACATAAACTTGGCAAGATTGAGATAGCGGTCATCGCCGGTGACACGGTACACCTTGACAAGTCCCATCTCCACAATTTGGTGTCCGGGGTAAATGGATCTCTTACCGGGGCCGAAGGTGTTGCACAGCAGTTCTGCACTCTTGAGCGAGATGTTCAACATCGATCGCTTGCCGGTCGCCTGGTAATGGGCAACTGATGCTTCATATAAATGGCCCAAATTGTAGAGCTCATGGCTCAATACTTCTTCTTGAACCCATCGTTCCGGTCCGGCCCACTTGTGTGGATGTTCCGGGTCGATGGTACGGGCAGTGTAGAGATAACCGTCCGGTTCCTGCGCAGCTGCAATCTTCTCAATGAGGCTGTCTACATACGCGTCTAGCTTCGCATCGTATTTCACGCTGAGCGTGTAAGAAGCGCCTTCAATCACCTTGTAGGGATCAGTATCATCGAACGGGTAAGGAGGAATTTTGCGGTCCACTGGTTCGCCCCGGAGCGCCTTGGCGGCCCGGACAAAGTTGTCGATGCGGCCCGTTTCCTCACATTTCTGAAATGCAAACGGAATCGTAACGGTACGGTTTGTCTCGATACGTGGAGCCCAAAAGACATCCGTTATCTTCACGGCTGTAAAGGGAACCGGCTGAATAGGGTAGTTCCGGCCGGGTGAAGACGTTGGCACCCCGAATGCCCTGCGCGGTTTAACAACTGCACAGCATGCAGCGGCCGCGCCGGCTAGCAATGATCTCCGCGAGATTCTCACAGGGAATTCCTTTCCGCGCGTCGGCTTTGATCGGTTGACTGACGCGAACTCCATTAATTTTAGGCTTTGATCTTATTCAAAACAACACTCTTGAAACCGCTTTCCCGCCGGACAGAGCTGATTCAGGCAAAGCGTCACTGGTTCGGTCTGTTGTAGGCCGTTGCGAACCATCACTCAGTCTTCAAACTGTGTGTCGCTTATACTTTACAAAGTACCTCAAGAGTGACAAGCAATGTCCCCCCCTTCGTTGCGAAACCAGCGCCGCACATCTTCCATTCCTATCCTTTGCTGCTTGCTCCTTGTTTGCGGGTCCTTAGGGCAGGCCCAGGTCTCCGCCTCGCTTTCTGGAACGGTTACGGACCCCTCGGGCGCGTTAGTGTCTGATGCAACCGTTATCGCCAAGAACGAGGACACGGGAGCAATCCGCACGAGCGCGACGAACGGTACTGGCCAATATCAGCTCCCCGCGCTTCCAATCGGTCACTATGAAATCAAGGTTCAAAAGATTGGCTTCGCTGATGAAGTCCGCCAGGGCGTGAACCTCGTTGTTGGCCAGGACGCGCGAGTGAACCTTGCCCTAAGGCTTGGCACGTCGAGCCAGGAACTCACAGTCACCGCAGACGCACCCGTCGTAAACACAACAGCCGCCGACATCACCGGATTAGTTGGCGAGCGCGAGATCAAGAATTTCCCGCTGAACGGCAGAAGCTTCGATCTGCTGATGGCGCTGAGCCCAGGAGTGGTGAATTTTACCTTTGAGAAGACAGGCGGCGTCGGTGTTTCGAACTCGACCGTTGGGAACAATTTCGCGGTTTCGGGTAACCGGCCGCAACAAAATTTATATCTTCTCAATGGCGTTGAATTTACGGGAGCCGCTGAAAACAATATGCAGCCCGGCGGAACCAGCCAGCAGTTGTTGGGTGTCGATGCGGTGCAGGAGTTCAATATTCTCCGCGACAGCTACGGTGCCGAATACGGCAAACGCCCTGCCGCGCAGGTCCTGATCGTCACGCAATCCGGAACCAATCAACTTCATGGTTCTGTCTTCGAGTTCATTCGAAACAATGCCCTGGATGCACGCAATTTCTTCGACGGTCCGTCAGCGCCCGGTTTCACGCGCAACCAGTTCGGGGATTCACTCGGTGGGCCGGTGAAAAAGGACCAAACCTTTGTATTTGGGAACTGGGAGGAATTACGACAGCATCTGCATCAGACCGGTGTCGATCTGGTTCCGGACAACAATGCACGCAACGGCTATCTTCCATGTGCTTTAGTGAGTCCAGCGCCAAAACCCTGCCCTGCTTCCGGGGTCGTGTTTGTCGGACTCTCGCCGCTGATCAACGCATGGCCCGTGCCTTCTCCTGGAGCTTCGGATTACGGTGGCATCTCGGAAGCATTCAACAATCCTCTGCAAACCATTCGGGACGATTTCGGGACGCTACGACTCGACCAGGTATTCAGCGCGAAAGACACGTTTAGCGCCAGTTACACCATAGACGACAGCGCTGCTTTCACGCCTACAAGTACGAACGCCTACAGCGCCGACGTCGAGACACTGCGTGAACAAGTGGCAACGCTACAAGGGACACATGTTTTCTCTCCGACCCTTTTGAACACAGCGCGAGTCGGCTACTCACGGGCAAGTTACTTCTTTACGGGTGAACCCACGCCGGGGACGCCAGCGGCAAGCTTACCGGGATTTTTGAGTGGACTGCCGGTTGGGGCGCTCGTTGTAGGTGGCAGTGCGGCGTCCAATCCCACAGCCCAGATCAGTCTCGCCGGAAGCAATAACGGCAGCAATCTCTCCATCCATCGGAACATCTACACCTACGAAGACCGCATTTCCCTAACCGCGGGCCGGCATCAACTAAATTTCGGCGCGTGGTTCCAACAGTTCCAATCGAACGAAAACCTTGCGTTAAGCCAGTACGGTCAAGCAACCTTCACCAGCCTTCAAACCCTGCTGCAAGGAACTATCGGCACGCTTCTGTTCGACCCGTCACCTACCGAACTCAATTGGCGCTCGCTCTTCGGTGCATTCTATGCCGAAGATGTGATTCGAGTGAAGCCAAACCTGACGGTTTCACTCGGATTCCGCGATGAGTTCACGACTGGCTGGAACGAAGCACACGGCCGTGCCTCGAACTACGTCTATTCGAACGGAGTAATCGTGACCCAACCGCACATCGGAGGTTCAGTATTCACAAAAAACAGAGGCACGTTTCTTCCCCAGCCCAGAGTGGGTATCGCCTGGAGTCCTTTTACGGACAAGACAGTTATTCGCGCAGGATTCGGAATGTATAACGATCTGCAGGATGCTCTCGGTTATCGCACTGATCAGAACGCCCCTTTCAATCCCACATACAGCGTGCCGAGTGTCCCCGTATCGCTGCTGCCTCTTCCTCGAGCAGCCCCCACTCATCCAACGGCACGCTTGGTTCCAGGGGGAGTGCAGCCGGACTTGTACACGCCCACCTTGATTTCGTGGTCAATGCGCGTTCAACAGGAGTTGACCGCAAGCACTGCGTTAACCCTCGGATACGTCGGTTCGCATGGTTATCACCAAATTTTAGGTATCGATGCGAATGAGCCGTTTCCAGTAGTCTGTCCGGCTTCCCCGTGCCCAGCGACGTACTCGAATAAGTTCCCGGTGGGCTTGGCGGGTACACCGGTTTCTCCCGGAACTTATTACGTGCCGACAAGCGTCCGGGCAAATCCTGCCATTGCGAACACTTGGACTTATTTCTCTGAGGCAGACAGTTCTTACAATGCCTTACAGGTTGAGATCAATCACCGTTTCGAGCACGGGTTCTCGTTACGCGGATCTTACACGTGGTCGAAAACGATCGATAATGGAGACTCTCTGAACGCCACGACTTCGGGTGGTGAGCCGGCCCTTGCGTCCAACCCTTTCAACTTGCGCGCCGACCGTGGCCTCGCGAACTTTGACGTCCGCAACGCGGGAGTAATCGGCTTAATTTATGCGCTGCCGTTTGGCCATGGCAAGCAATTTCTTGGCAATGGGAACGGGTTGGGCAATGCACTTGTTAGCGGCTGGACCGTCAACTCGATCGTGACGATTCAGAGTGGATTCCCGTTCACACCGCAGTTGAGCTACAATCCGTCAAGCAATGGAGACACACGCAACCCCGTGCGCCCGTTTGCCAATCCATCATTCACCGGCCCTGTCATTTTGGGCAACGTCAATCAGTGGTTCAACCCGGCGGCATTTCTTCAACCGCCGAACAACAGCGGCTTCTACGGCAATCTGGGCAGAGACACATTAATTGGCCCCGGCCTCGGCACGTGGGACTTCTCTCTCATGAAGGACACGCCCATTCACGAGCGCGCGGACGTGCAATTCCGCGCGGAATTTTTTAACCTGCTCAACCGGGCAAACTTCAACACGCCCAACGCCATCGTTTTTACTCCCAGCGGCGTATCACCAACAGCGGGCGTGATCACAAGCACGTCCACTACATCCCGTCAGATTCAATTTGGGTTAAAACTGCTTTGGTAAAAGCGGAGCCGACACTGCTGATCTTTGCTAATCATTACCTCGGTAGACTTGATCACGAGCTCTAGGTGCCTATTCGCAAGAGTGGCGAAGCGGCGCGGCTGAAGGCATTTGTTGATATGGTGAAATGTTTATCTCAACTGAGGTGGGTTTGCCTCTTTCACGCCGCGAGTTGCTGATACTTTTACCGGCCCTCGCCTTCGCGAGCGGCTCTCAGGAACCGCACATCCAGTTTCCCGTTGAGCCGCGAGCCCGCCTGGCAGTGACGTCCTGGCCGTTCCGGGTCTATATAGAGAGCCCGACGAATCGTGGAAGAAAGCCGGGCGCTCCAGGAATGGATCTGAAGGAGTTTCCAGGCTTCGTGGTCGAGAAATTCGGGGTGCACAACATTAATCCCCTCGCCGACCACTTCCACTCGACCGATGACGCCTACCTCGCTGTCTTTCGCGAGGCGGTGGACAAGGCCGGCTCACATCTGGTCGATCTCGGGCTGGCGGGCCGGTACTTCTATGAAGCGGATCCGATCGACCGCCAAAGCGCGGTCGAATATGGGTGCAAGTGGATTGATATCGCCGTCAAGATCGGGTCACCGAGCGTGCGGCAGCATTTACAGCTACGGCACGGGCAGAAGCCGGACATTGGAATCGCCGCCGAAAGCTTGGGCCGGTTGGCCGAATACGGCGCTAAACGCAATATTGTGGTCAATCTGGAGAACGACAACGCAACAGCGGAGGATCCGTTTCTAATCGTCTCGGTGATCGAGAAAGTGAACAGCCCGTATCTACGAGCGCTGCCCGATTTCGGCAATTCTCTAGGCGGGCACGACGAGAGCTATAACGAGCGAGCCGTGAAAGCTATGCTCGGGCTCGCCTGGAACATGTGTCATGTCAAGGATTCTGTGGAGGGCGAGAACGGTCAGATGAAGAAGGTCGACCTCGCAAGAATGTTCAGCCTGGCGAAGCAAAGCTCCTATCGCGGGTACTACTCGATGGAGTTTGACACGAATGCGGGCGATCCCATCGCGGGGACACAAAGATTGGTACAGGAAAGTTTGCAGTATTTAGCGTAAGGAGATGAGATGTCAGACGAAAAAGAACTGAACCGGCGCGATTTTCTGAGCAGCGGAACCGCTGGAATAACGGCTCTGGGAGGGCTGAGTTTACTCGCTCGCGCTGAAAGTGTGATGGGCGCGAACGATCGAGTGCGCGTGGCAATTTGCGGGTTGCACGGGCGCGGTAATGATCACCTGCACAACTACTCGCAAATCAACAATGCGCAGATCGCAGCGTTCTGTGATATCGACGACAACGTCCTGCGTAAGCGCCTGACGCAAGTGGAGAAGATGGGTCTTCCCAAGCCGGCTACCTATACCGATATTCGGAAGCTGCTCGAGGACAAGTCCATCGACGCAATCTCCATTGCTACCCCCAACCACTGGCATACGTTGATGGCGATCTGGGCTTGTCAGGCAGGCAAAGACGTGTACGTCGAGAAGCCGTGCTCGCATAATCTTTGGGAAGGGAAACAACTCGTAAAAGCCGCGCAACGCTACAACCGAGTAGTGCAGCACGGCACCCAAATTCGCTCAGCTACCGCGCTGCGGGAAGCGATCCAGAAGCTCAGAGATGGCGTAATTGGGGATACCTACATGGCGCGGGGACTGTGCTACAAGTGGCGAGACACCATCGGGCGAGCGCCGGTGGAACCCGTACCCGCGGGCGTCGATTACGATCTCTGGACGGGGCCGGCTCCTCAGCACGCTTTCACAAGAAACCGCTTTCATTACAACTGGCATTGGAACTGGTGGTATGGGAACGGCGATCTTGGAAACCAGGGAGTGCATCAGGTAGATGTGGCCCGCTGGGGCATGGGGCTGGGATTCCCAAATAAGGTGAGTGCAATCGGCGGACACTTTATGTTCGACGACGATCAAAATACGCCGAATGACTTAAACTGCGCGTTCGAGTTTGACCTGCCGGACGGCAAGCGCCGGATGATCACATTCGAAGTCCGGCACTGGATCACGAATCACGAAGCGGAAATCGGGACCAGCCTCCTGGGCCCCCCGGAGCCGAAGACGTCAACGGGGCAGGCTAAGTTAGGGCCACTGGCGGGAAGCCACAACACCGTCGGGAACATCTTTTACGGTTCGAAAGGCTATCTGGCCACGGGCGACGAAGACGCAGATACATATGTAATTTGGATGGGTCGCGATCAGGAGCAGCAGCCTCCCGTTCACGCCGGCAGCGAGCGGGCCCACTTCCAAAACTTCATCGATTGCGTGGCGAGCCGCAATAAATCGGATCTGAACGCGCCCATTGAGGAGGGTCACATTTCGACCTCACTGATGCACCTGGCGAATGCGTCTTACCGGCTGGGTAGAACGATCAACTTCAATCCGGACACGCAGGAAGTGATCGGGGACGAAGAAGCCGCGACTCTCTTGCGGGATGGAGATAGAGGCTACCGGGCGCCCTTTGTGGTGCCGGAAGAGGTTTAACGAGGCGAGTTCCTGCAAAGTCCTCGAACGATTTTCTTCAACCGAGTTCTGTTGTCAGACGGAACCTAGAGCAGTGTCATCCCAAGCCGGTTCGGAAGAAAATCGTACGTTTTCAGACGAATAGGTGCGCTGTAATTCTGCCAGGCTTACTTGTTGGTTGGCGCCATTTACTGCCCCTGCGAGATGAATCTGGCGGGGCGCTGATTGGGCCGCTAATACCGGAAGATCGGTGGCTCGAAACAGGTCCCATGCAAAGTTCGCAAGCGGTTGCCGGCAGATCTCAGTCTCGAGCACGCTCTGGAACGAGACGAGACCGCCCGCAAGATAGAGCGAGCCGATATCCGGCGTGGCAGCAAAAGCAAAAAGCGCGGGAACAGTAAGGCGCCCTCTCGCTGCGAGGGCAACGGATATGGGCGGATACGTGTTCTTTACGGCGCGCGCGACGGCCAGGATGTCTGTTATCCGCTGAGACAGTAACGGAGTTCCCAGAATCAGCGATGCCCAGGCGAACTCTTCCTCCGCATCGTGTGGAATGGTGTACTCGGGATTGCCCCGGCCGACTTCAGGACGGGTATCTCCTATGCCGCGCACATCCACAGCGCAGATCAGACGGCCCTTGCGAGCGAGGCGGTGGTAAAGGTCGTCCTCGTGGGCGTGCGTATTCCGGCCACGATCATCGAGCACCAGCAAGGCAGAACGCCCGGCATCGAGATTCGCCGGTGAGAAAACCCAAACCGGCACCCAGACTTCGGCCTCCGTGTTCACCTCGACCGCTGAGACCTGCACGTCTTTCAATGGAACGGTGGCAAGCGTTCTCAGTTTGAGGCCAGCGGACGGAGAAGTCACGGGCAAAGCACGGGTCCAATCCGAGCGAGCCGTATCGCGGCGTATAGACGAGGCACTTTGCTGGATGAGATCGAAAGGGCGCAAGCTTCGAAAGTCCCGCGTGACATTTCCGGTTGCGCCAGCCCAGAGTGCACTATCAGGTTCCGGAGCTACCGGCGGCTCTTCAGCTATCACGCGATCCGATGTCTTCAGCCAGCGTTCGAACCAGTTGTAGATTCCTAGCCGGAGCGAATACGTCAGACCGTGAGTAAGGGGAGTGCTGCGCCAAGCCAGGTTTTCTGCACGGCCCAGAACCGCGTAGATGTTCGCGAGGCGTTCATACTGCTCGCGCCCATCGTTCAGATAACGCGGCGAATACGTGCCGAAAAAATCGTGCGCGCTCACCTGGACCAATAGAGGCTTGGGAGCGATGGGATAAAGCAGATCCCAGCGGTCGAAACCAAGGGGGCCGGATCCAATGAAATCCTGCTCGGCATCGTCGGTCGAACCCGGAGGGTTAAAGTTGGCGCACGCGAGGTTCTCGGTGTTGCCGGAAGAAACTGCGGCAGCGCTTAGCCGATCATCCACGCACGCGAGGAACATCGTGAGTGTGCCCCCACCGGATTGCCCGGTGGAAGCGAGCCGTCTTTCATCGACTAACTCATGGCTGGCGAGATAGTCCAAGCTGCGGATCGCATCCCAGACCTGGTAGCGCGATGAGGAATCGCCGAGCAGGAGAAGCTGTTTACCCGGCATGTCGTGCTCGTCAGTAGCCGAACCCAAGCGCGTATTGGTTCCCGACGCATCGGGGTACGCGATTCGCTCCCCTTGGCCCATGGGATCGAAGGCGAGAACAATGTAGCCGAGCCGGGCGAGTCCCTGGCAGCATTTTTGATAATTTGCATACGCCTTGCCGTTGTAGGAATGGCCCATCTGAAAAAGAACCGCCGGATAAAGGGCTTTGCCCGCAGTGGGCACGTAGAGATTCGCGCTGATGAACAAGCGCGGGCGGCTTTCATAGACAACTTTCTCGAGGCGGTAGCCAGTCCGCTCCAATTGCCCGGTCACTCGCGGGTTCAGAGGCGTGCGCTCCGGTTCACCCCCGATGAGCTTCCAAAATGTCTGACGCACCCAGTGCTGGCGCTCGCGAATTGCGGCCGGAGTGGTGAGCATCGCGAGCTGGGCGTTGCGCTTGTCATAGGCGGTGCGAGCCAGCATGGACAAGTAATCCGGCAGGGATTTCGAGTAGTCGCGGTAATAGAAGCCGGAAAGGTCGGATGCGCGCAGCTTCGGGACGAGCGCGCATGCGGCGGCGCCGAGCAGCCATTCGCGTCTGGAGCACGCACGCAAACGCGGAATCATGCGCTGCCTCAGACCGTTTCGAGCAACGGTCCCGAAGGCGCCACTGGGGCATCCGGTTGGCTCTCGCCTCGGATCAGGAACACGATGCTGAGCGTTGCGAGTACCGGAGCGGTAGCCGCTAAGACAAATGCGGGGATATAGGAGAAGTGGTCCACCAGCATTCCCACCAGCAGCGTGAACAGAGCTCCGGTCAGCCCGGCCGCGAACCCGGACAACCCAGTCACGGTAGCGACGACTTCGGACGGGAACAGGTCAGACGGCAGTGTGAGGCCCATGGTCGACCAACTCGCGTACCCAAACAGGGCGAGACAAATCAGCGCCAGGGAAGAGTACGGATTGCCGGTGAGGACCGCGGGAATTCCCGCCAGTACTGGAATACAACTGACGATGCAGACCCACTTGCGCGCACGCAAGACCGGCATGCCTTTTTTGATCAGGGCCCCTGAACTCAATCCGCCGGCGAAGTTGCCGAGGTCGGCGGCGACAAACGGGATCCAGGTGAAAGCGGCGATCTGCTTGAGATTGAATCCGCGCGTATCACTGAAATATTGCGGGAGCCAGAAGACGTAGAACCACCAGATCGGATCGGTTAACGACCGGCCAATCACAACAGCCCAGGTTTCGCTGCGCTTGAGGAGCGGCAGCCAGGTGTTGATATCGTGCAAATTCAGAGAGGCGGGTGTCGTTGCGTCTGCAGGGCGGTGAGACCGCGGGTAGACGGCAAGCCAAAGCGCCAGCCAGAGGAAACCGAGGATACCGGAGAAGGTAAAAGCAAAACGCCAGCCGATCTGTAAAGCGATCCAGGGAATTGCGATCGCAGCGATAGCGCCACCGACGCTCGATCCGCTATCGAAGATAGCGACTGCAACGCTCCGTTGCTGTCCGGGGAAGTGCTCGGCGACAGCTTTACTCGCGCCCGGCCAATTGACTCCTTCACCAATGCCCAGCAGGAACCGGAGTACTCCAAACGAGAACGCGGAATTCGCAAAAGTCGTGGCAATGCTGACCAGCGACCACCAGATGACTGCGACGGATAGTCCAAGCCGCGTACCGGCTAGGTCGAGGAAAATACCACCGATCAGCCAAGTGCCGGCGTATGCGAATTGGAACGCGCCGAATATGTTCGAGAGCTGGCTATGGTTGAGATGAAACTCGCGAGAGATCACCGGAGCGAGAACCGAGAGTGTCTGCCGGTTGATGTAATTGATGGCGGTTGAGAAGAACAGGGTCCAGATGATCCACCAACGGCGGCGGCTCATTACTCGCCTGCGTAATGCCGGTACGCCTCGCTGATCTCCGACGCCGGAAATTCACCGTCACGGATAACAACGCGGTACCGGAAGGTGAGCGATTTGCCTTCAGGAATAGTCCAACTGCCGTCTTTGTTTGGATCGTTGGTAAATTCGCGAATACCGAACGGATTCGCTGCAAAAAGACCGTAAGCACGGGCGTGCCAGGTGGTGGGATGTCGGAAGCTCTTAGGTGAATCGAAAACAGTCACGCTGACAGGCTTGCCATCGATCGTTCCCGAGTAACTGACCCAGTCGGCGGGTTTTCCCCAGATCGCCTTTTCTCCGACGGCCCCATCGGAGTTCAACATATGAGCGTGCGACCCGCTCAATTCGGGCGCAAGGCGGATTCCGAATGTGCCCTCCTTGGTGTCACCAATATCGAGCGGGCCGTTGGTGGCGTATAGAACGAACTCACAGTCGATCGTGCGGGTCTGCGCGTCTCCGCCAAAGGTGAACGATTGCGTTTCTTCGCCGATGACTCGATTGTTAGGGCTGTTCAGCGTGAAGCGCGCGCGGATAGTGGCCGAATCCCCAGCTTCGTCCGCCTCCTCTACCGCCTTCAGAAGCATATGGCCATAAGCCTGATGTCCGTGATCAGTGTAATACTTGTCGAACACCGGTTCCTGCCAGAAGTCGAGACCGTCAAAATCCCCATGCCCGAAATAGAGTGGCCGCTGGTGCGGCTCGAATGACGAGCCTTTCGGATTTCCGGCGGAAACATCGTTCACGACTGGAAACCCTCGTGTGACAACCGTACCCGATGCCGTGCGCAGAGGCATGAGATACGGCTTGGCGGTTACCGGCGAGAAATAATAAGTCGTGAACGGCCGGCCATCGACAACCACCTCGACCTTGTCGGGCGAGCGCTCCAGCTTTATGGATGCGCCAGTGAGCTGTGTACAGCAGACCGTCCCTAACAGAGCGAAAACCGTTAAATTTCCAAACGAACCCGGGTTTCGCATGGACTGATTCAACCCCGGAAACTCGCTGCACCCACCGATAACAGAGAGGCTGACCCGAAATCGAGGAACACGTAGGAGTTGGGATGGCGCCGAACTAACGAGGCGGGACAGCTCTCGTTAACAGGGCCTTCCAGCGCGTTCTTCACCGCTTGGGCTTTTCTCAGATCAGGAACGTTGCAGACCCACGCCTCGGCGCGAAAAAGCCCGGTGCAGGTGATCGTAAGCGCGTGCGGCGGTACAGAATCGACATCTTTGAAATGCCCTTCACCGGCCTGCTGCCTGCGGCAGGCCTCGTCCAGAGTTATCATCTTCACAGTCTCGGGATCGTGGAAATCGGCGACGGGCGGGTCATTGAACGCGATGTGGCCGTTCTCGCCGAACCCCACAAAGGCGACATCGATCGGAGCGGCGGTTAGGAGCTGCGCATAGCGGCGCATCTCAGCTTCGATGTCTTGCGCATCGCCCCTCAAGTAATGAGTTCTCCACGGATGAACCTTCTCTTCGATCCGGGTTCGAATCCAGTACCGGAAACTGGAAGGATGGTCGGGCATCATACCGGCGTACTCGTCCATGTGAAAGAGTTCAACTGAGGTCCAGTCAATATCTTGTTTTGTAAGAGCCTCAACTAGAGGAATCTGCGAGTTTCCGGTCGCACCGATCACTCGCGCCCGGCCATGATTCGAGATAGCGGCTCTAATGACCTGGGCAGCTTTTTCGGCCGCGGCATTTCCGGCGGCGGTGCTGGAGTCGTAGATCTCGACGTAGGCCTCGCCAGCGTGAAAGCCATGCAGCGCCCCGGCTGGTTTCGACATGGTGGAATTATACCCACGTTCCTGACAACGCAAGAGAGATTTCACGAAGCCCCTGGGCATTTCCCGCGCCGCCCACGCGAGGTCTCCTGAAAAGCTACTAGCTTCAGAGACGCCTCCTGGCGAAGTCCTTGACAATTTCACCGTGTGCGCCGAAACTGATCTCAAACTGGGGGGCGATCAGGTACGTCTTATGCGTCTGAACCTGGCTTGTCTTGTGCTCTTTTTGGTTCCGGTCGCGGTTTGGGCCGCGGACCCGACGGGAACCATCGCGGGCAGCGTGTCCGACCCAAGCGGGGCGGCGGTTGCGGGAGCGAGAATCGTCGCGACGAACCTCAACACAGGTTTGACGCGCGAGACAACGACTGCCGGGGATGGCGGGTACGTATTTCCGCTTCTACCGGTTGGATTCTACACGGTGCAGGCGGAAGCGCCGGGCTTTGAGCGCTATGAACAGCGCGGCATCGAGGTGCGTACTGACCAGTCCTCCACCGTGCCCATAAGCGTGAAAATCGGCAGTTCCTCCCAGACCGTCACGGTTCAGTCCAACGCCGAGATGGTGCAGACACAGTCTGGAGCGCTGAGTAAAGTAGTTAGCCGGCAAAACATCGTCGAGCTTCCGCTGAACGGACGCAATGCGGCAGCGCTAATTACGCTCACGCCGGGGACAGCCGACACGAATGTCAGCAACTTCTCGGGCTCGCACTGCTCCGACACCATTCAGAGCACCTCTTATCCGGGCGCGCAGTCGGTCAGCGCGAACGGCGCCCGGACCGACATGGTCAATTACAACCTGGACGGCGGAAGCAACGAGGATCCGTATACCAATGTCAATAATCCGTTTCCGAACCCCGACGCTTTAGAGGAATTCAGCGTTCAGACGAATAGCTACAGCGCCGAGTATGGGCGCGGCTCGGGAGCTATTGTTAACGTCGTCACGCGATCGGGCACGAATGACTTCCACGGCTCGGCCTTCGACTTTATTAGAAACGGCGATCTGAACGCCAGGAATTTCTTTGCCTCGCAGGCCGATCAACTCAAGCGCAATCAGTTCGGCGGCAGCCTAGGCGGCCCCATTATCAAGGACAAGTTGTTCTTCTTCGGTTCTTACCAGGGCACGCAATCGAGAAATGTTACTTATGGCAACGTGGCCACGGTTCCCACCGCCGCCCAATTGGCGGGTGATTTTTCATCCATTTCTACCCAGCTAATCAATCCATTCACTGGCGTTCCTTTTCCGAATAATCAGATTCCCACGACCGATTTCGCGCCCGCGAGCGTGAAAATCTTGAGCCTGCTGCCCCCTCCTACGCCTACCGGCGTGACGTATTATTCTCTGCCAGATAACGAACATGAGAATCAATTCCTGACTCGCGCGGATTACGACCTGACTAAGCACCGGATTTATGGACGGTATTTCTATTCGCGCTACGGCAAGGACGCCGTTATCGGCAGCACGAATGTCCTAACCTCGAACAGGGGATTCGATCTCTTCGATCAAGGAGCGGCGGCCAGCGACACGTATACGATTACACCGAAACTGCTCAATAGCTTTATCTTTTCCTATAACCGCAACAACGGCACCATCACCAGTGGAGCGCCATTCAGTCTCGCTAGCCTGGGTATTCCAATCGCCAGCACGACCCCGCCGGAGCTGGCCGTCACAGTTTCCGGATATTTCACGATCGACTCGGGACATCCGACGAAGGTCAATCGTCACGACTATCACGTATCCAACAGCCTTCACTGGGTCAAGGGAAGTCATGAGCTGGCTTTCGGTGGCGATTACCTCAAAGAAGATGTAGACCTGATCAACACGTACCGGCAGAACGGTTCCTTTACCTTCAGCAGCACGAACTATAGCGGTAACGCGCTGTCCGATTTTATGCTGGGTTACGCGCGCCGGTTCATCCAAGGCGGCGGCGAGTACGCAGCGCGGCGTGCGAACCTGGGCGCTCTGTTTGTTCAGGATAACTACCGGGCCACGCGCAATCTTGTCTTGAATCTCGGTTTGCGCTGGGACCCGTTCGTTCCGTTCAGTGATGAACTGGGGCGCACGGAATGTTTCCTGCCGGGGCGGCAATCGCAGAAATTCCCGAATGCTCCCACCGGATATCTGTTTGCGGGCGATCCGGGATGTCCGGCCGGTGGATTCAAATCGAGCTGGGCGTTAGTAGCGCCCCGATTCGGGTTTGCTTACAACGTCGGAGGGAGTGGAAAGACTACCATCCGCGGAGGATGGGGCATTTTCTACCAACCACCATTTGTCGAGGCGTTCAACAACATGGTGGACAGTCCGCCCTGGAGCCCGCAATATCAATTCATCGGGACGCCTTTCATGAATCCGTATCAGGGCACTCCGAACCCGTTCCCCGCCCAGTTCGCGCCATTCATTCCGCCGCATGACGTGACGTTCCCGATTCCATTGCCGTTGGCAGTTTCGTATCAGCCGAACTGGCACCCGTCCGAGTTAATGAATTGGAATCTGACCGTAGAACATCAGTTGGCGAAGGACATTCTGCTGCGCATCGGGTATGTGGGTTCCAAAGGCACCCACCTTGCGTACAACACGGACGTCAATGCCCCGCTTCCGAGTCCTGATGCAACGGCCGATAACGAGCAAGACAGACGCCCCTATCAGCAGTTTCAACAGATCACGCAGGATTCTTCCAACGGCAATTCAAGCTACAACTCGTTGCAGGCCGAAGTGGACAAGCGTTTTTCACACGGCGTTACACTCAGCGCGAACTACACCTGGAGCCGAAGTATCGACGAGGTTTCGTACCAAACGGATCTGTGCGGCATCAACATCATCAACCCATACAACATACGCGCATACCGAGGAGTCTCCGACTTCAACGTTCCGCACCGGTTCGTGCTGAATTATCTGTGGCAACTTCCGTCGCCCAAGCAGGGAATTTCGAAAGCTGTATTAGGTGGCTGGCAGACCTCTGCGATCCTAAACTGGCAAAGCGGATTCCCATTCACTGTTTACACGGGAGGAGACTTTTCGTACAGCCTTCCCGAAGTTGGCAATGACACAGCAGACGTTATCTCGCAGCCGCACTATACGCACGGTTCGACGGCCGATAAGCTCGCTCAGTGGTTCACCACTAGCGCCTTCGATTTTCCAGCGCCGAACAGCTTTGGAAGTGCAGGACGGAATATTTTGATTGGGCCGGGAACTTTCAATATCGATTTCGCAGCCCACAAAGTTTTCACCATAACGGAGCGTACGAACCTCCAGTTTCGGGCCGAATTCTTCAACTTTCTGAATCACCCGCAGTTCAATAATCCGGATAACTATCTGCCGGACAGTACCTTCGGCCAGATCACGACGGCACGCGACCCGCGCGTCATTCAAGGAGCCCTTAAACTCATCTTTTAGGTGACGCGAAGAGACTTATTCTGCTTGGCTGCCTCAGGGCTGTTTGGCGGATCGGCGCTGAAGGCTTCCGAGCCGCGGAACCTTTCGTATCCGCTCCGAATGATAGAGGGTACGGCCACAGCGCCGAATCTTCTATTTATTCGCGACCACTTCAGCGAGCCGCAGCTTTCGCTAGACACCTGGAAGCTCAGGGTTGAGGGTCAAGTAGAGCGGCCGTACGAGTTCGGTTTTGCCGACCTTGCGGAGATGCCGAGCAAGAAAATCGAAGCGGTGATTGAGTGCGCCGGAAATGCCGCCAACGGGTCCGCAGTCAGCAACGGAGTCTGGGAAGGCGTGCTCATGTCGTCGTTGCTCGAAGCGGCCCGACCTGCTCCGGATGCAGCGTGCGTTTTGCTCGAAGGCGCAGATTCGGGACGCCTGCTGCAAGATGGACCGCCGCTCCCTTATTCCCAGATGGTTCCGCGCGAGAAGTGCCGGGACACGTCGAGTCTGATCGCTTTCAAGTACAACGATCTCACCCTTCCCAAAAGCAACGGCTTCCCAGCGCGCGCCCTGTTCCCGGGACTGTACGGAATGAATTCGGTGAAGTGGCTGCGGCGGATCGTCGTTCTGCGCGCAGGTGAGCGGGGAACCGTCTTCGATCGAAGCGGAATGGACCGCTTGTACAACCGAGTGACGCGTCAGAGCGGTGCCGAGCAGATCACACGCCTTTCTTCCGTTCAGGTGAAATCCGCTATTGCCTGGCCGACTGAGGGGCTCAAACTGCCGGCGGGCCGTTACGCGATTTGGGGCTTCGCCTGGTCGGGCCTTGGTGCTATCCGCCAGCTATCGATCAGTGTGGACGGCGGGAAACAGTGGAATCCAGGTAAACTGCCGGCTACAGCGAATCCCTACGGTTGGGTGCGATGGAGCTACGAGTGGCAGGCGAACCCGGGCGATTACGCCGTTATGAGCCGGGCGAAGGATGTAACTGGAAGCGAGCAGCCTCTCGCTCGAGATCCAGCGCGCAAAGATGGATATGAACTCAATTGGTGCACGCCGATTCATTGCAGCGTGCGCTAAATTTTGCATCGCGAGATTAGTGGCAGCAGGCCTCTGTTCGTGCGTGCTCGCTTTGGCAACGGATTGCGGCGCTGGACTAAGCGCGCCGGAAAAGATTGCGCGGTTTAAGCAACTGGACAGCGAAGCGGAGATGGCTATGCAGCAGCACCGCGTCGCCGAAGCCGTGAGCCTTTATCAAGACGCTGTGTGCCTGGTTCCGAATAGTGCTCGCGGTTATTACGGTTTGGGAGTAGCGCAAGCGGCCACGGGCGATTTTCTGAAAGCTCGGGAATCCTTACGCACGGCCGACCGGCTACAGCCTACTACGTCAATGCCGCTCATCATGCAGGTCCGGGTGAACTTCTCGCTGGGGGACATGGACACCCTGAAGGCCAATCTTAGGGAAGCAGCCGATCGTTTTCCGCACGATGCGCAACTTCACACGACTTTGGCCCGGTTCTTGGCCGAGCGAAATCTTTTCGTGCTGGCATTGGCGGAAGCGCTGCGCTCCGATCAGGGCTCGGACGATTGGAACTCGAAAGTACAACTCGCGGTTCTGGAAAACACCGTGGGTGCCTATGACGACGCTATTCGGAACGCGCTTGCCGTCGAGCAGAATCACGCAGTTCCGGAGCAGGCCCGCGGGGCGGCAGCGGGCATTGCCGGGTTGTGTTATGAAAGCCTCCACCAGCGAGATCAAGCGGTTCACTATCTGAACGAGGCGATCCAACTCGATCCATCGCAGGACAACTCGTACCTCGCTCTGGCCGATCTGTTTGAACAGGAGCAGAAGTATCCGGACGCAGTGAATGTGCTGAAACAGGCGCGCTCCCATGGTCCCGATTCCAACGCGGTGCTGCTCGCGCTGGGCGCCGACTTGGTTCGGGCAGAGCATTACAAAGAGGGTCTGGAGGTGCTTCGGGAGCTGCTTCAAAAAGCGCCGGATACACCCGAAGCTTACATCGCGATCGCTGATGCGGCCCGTAGGACGGGCGATGCGACTCAAGAAGTGGCCGCCCTCCGCGAATTGGAGCGCCGCAAGCCCGATTACCCGATGATTCACGTCCTGCTGGCGCGGGCGATGCTGAACCAGCAGCCGCCCGAGTATCGCAATATTCTCGACGAGTTGTCGATTGCGGCCAAGAAGGAGCCGAACGATCCCGACGTGTACTTTCTGCAAGGGAAAGTGTATGTTGCGTTGGGACGCTATGACCAAGCTCTTCCCCCTCTCCAGCGGTCTATTGAGCTGCGTCCAACGGAACCGAGCCCCTACTATCAACTCGCGCGGGTATATCAAAAGCTGGGGAAACCCGAGCTGGCCAAAGAACAGTTTGAACGCGTGAAGTTTCTGGAGAGTGCAAACACAAAATAAGTTGCCTACGACGACGGAGCGCTTGAGACATACGAGAGCAGTGTCTTGGCCGACCAATCCGCGGTGGGAGCGGCGGTGAGACTTCCCGCCCGCGCTGCCGCACCGTAGAGCTTGATCACTGCGGTCGTGTCAATTGCGTTGCCCTCGGCGTCTATAGTTCCGGCAAGAAGAATCTTTCGCGGTGCGATAAGACCTGCGATTTCCGGCAAATCGGTATGGTTCAGCAATCCGGGGACATAGTTCGCGAACGGATAACGAGGAACCTCAGTTTGGATCAGATTTTCGAAAGATGCGAGTCCGTTGGCCAGATACAACCCTGTGATGCCGGGTTCCAAAGCTGCAGCAAATAGGGCGGGAACGGTGAGCTTGCCTAGCGCTGCGATATAGATGTGCCTGTTGCTGGTGGCGGGGTGTGTGCGAAGCGCCGCAACCAGGGCGAGTATGTCAGTGACACGTTGTCCCACTAGCGGCTTGCCCAAAGCCAGAGAGCCCCACGCATAGTTCTCTTCCTGTTGATGCCAGCTTTCATATTCCGCGGCGCCGGGACTGAACTCCGGAATCAGCGCACCCACGCCTCGCACCTCCGCCGTGCAGATCACCGGACTGTCATCCGCCACGACCTGATCGACTTCGGGTGCGAACCACAGACGATCATGCTCCCTTTCGTCCAAAACAACCAAGACCGGCTTGGTAGGCGATGTCTTTTCGCCGATCAGCAGGAAGGCCGGAAGCCACACCGCGGGATCGGACGAAATTTCGAGCGCTTCTACATTGATGTTGCGCGACTTCACCCGGCCGATGACCGTCGGAGCCGAAAAGAGATGCTGCTTCGCGAGCTTCAGCAAATCAGCGAGAGGCGCGGGGCTGCGCTGGACGCTTCGGTTCTTGATAAGTGTATGCGGCGTTGCGCTGTGGAGGGAACGCACGACACTGCCGTTGGGCGTTGCCCAGAGTTCCTTCACCGGTTCGGGCTGGACCGGAGGCTCTTGTTGAACAGGCGACTTCTCGTCCTTGAGCCAGCGCGAAAACCAGTTGTAAACCAACAGCCGGCTGTCGTAGGCGAGCGCATGAGGTAACGGCGTATCAGCCCATGCAATACGGTCGGCGCGATCGAATATCTCGTACACCCTCTTAAGCTGCTGAAACTCCTTCCACCCGTTCTCGACGTAATCGGGCGAGTATGTTGCAAAAAAATCGCGATCGCTAGGCCAGATCAGCAGTGGTTTAGGCGCAAACGGATAAAGCAGGTCCCATCGATCGAATCCAGCCGGCCCCGAGTACACGAAGTTCTGCTCGGCATCGTCCGTCGCGCCAGGAGCGCGAAACGGGTACTGAATTATGTTTTCGGTATTGCCCATGCACACCGCGGCCGCTGCCAGGCGGTCATCCGCGGCACAGAGCAGCATCGTGAGCGTGCCTCCCCCCGAGTGCCCGACTGAGGCTACGCGTTTGGCATCGACGAACGGAAGTGAGAGCAGGTAATCGAGACTCCGGATCGCGTCCCAGAGCTGGAAGCGCGTACTGGAGTCACCAAAAAGAATGAGTTGCTTCCCAGGAACAGTGTGTTCGCTATCGCAGCTCGAGAGGCGGCTGTGAGTTCCGGATTCGTCCAGATAGTTGATGCGTTCTCCCTGGCCCATGGGATCGAAGGCGAGGACGACGAAACCGAGTTGGACGAGTCCCTGGCAGCAGCGTTGGTAACTGGGATAAGCTTTGCCTTCCCAGTAGTGTCCACTCTGAAAGAGAACCGCGGGAAATGTGCCTCCTCCTTCGGGCACGTATAAGTTAGCCGAAATGAAGAGATGAGGCCGGCTTTCGTAGACAAGCTTCTCGACGCGGTAGCGCGAGCGCTTGAGTTCTCCGGTCGTCCGCGGATTCAGGGGTGTTCGTGTTTCAGGGCCGCCAATCAACTCCCAAAAAACTTCGTGAACATGCGCCTGACGAGCTTGAATCCGCTCTGCTGAAGTTAGTTGTTCCAGTGCGGCATTGCGTCGCGCGACCGCGTCTTTTGCCAGCGTTGCAAGGTATTCCGGAAGGCATCTTGAATATTGCCGGAACCGCGTTCCCGGAAACGTCGATTGGTCAGAAGAACGGGCTTGAGGCGATCCAAGTGCTTCGAACATGGGGTAGAGAAGGGTTGAGCCGAGGAGCGCTCGCCGAGAGATATTTCCAGGGAACATGCGCGGCAACATGAACGATTATCATCGATCTCGCCCGGATGACGTGAAACAATTCAAAGGACTGACCGACGGCTACCGCGAACATGACGCCGAGGCATTCGCTGGCAGTTTCCGGCTCTGCAGGAAAGGAGATTGGTATGAACACCGGCATCGCGCCGCTCACGCACTCGCTCACTCAGCGGCCGGCGTGGAAGGCGCTCAAGTCCCATTACGAAGAGATCCGCGATACGCACTTGCGGAAGCTCTTCGCTGATGACCCTAAACGCGGTGAACGCTTCAACATCGAGGCGGTTGGACTCTTCCTGGATTATTCCAAGAACCGCGTCACGGACCAGACTCTCAAGCTGCTGGTACAACTGGCGCAGGAGTCCGGCCTGGTGCAGCGCCGGGACGCCATGTTCCGGGGCGAGAAGATCAACATCACCGAGGATCGTGCCGTGTTGCATGTAGCTTTGCGCGCCCCCAGGAACGAGTCGATCCTAGTCGATGGCAAGAACGTCGTGCCCGATGTTCACGCCGTACTCGACAAAATGAAGGACTTCGCCGAGCGCGTGCGGAGCGGCGCGTGGAAAGGCCATACCGGGAAGCGCATTCGCCACGTCATCAACATCGGAATCGGCGGCTCCGATCTCGGCCCGGTGATGGCGTACGAAGCCCTCAAGTACTACAGCGCGCGCAATATGACGTTCCGCTTTGTATCCAATGTTGACGGGACCGACTTTGCTGAAGCCGTTGTCGATCTCGATCCAGCGGAAACACTCTTCATCGTTTCATCGAAGACATTCACCACGCTGGAGACGATGACCAACGCCCACACGGCACGCGCTTGGGCTCTGAAGGGACTTGGCGACGACGAAAAATCAATCGCGAAGCATTTCGTTGCTGTTTCGACCAACGCGGCCGAGGTCTCGAAGTTCGGTATCGACATCGCCAACATGTTCGGGTTCTGGGATTGGGTCGGCGGCCGGTACTCGATGGACTCCGCCATCGGCCTCTCGACTATGATCGCCATCGGCCCGGAGAACTTCCGTGCCATGCTCGACGGCTTCCATCAGATGGACGGGCACTTCCGCACTGCGCCGCTCGAGCGGAATCTCCCGGTGCTGATGGGCCTGCTCGCGGTCTGGTACAGCGACTTCTTCGGAGCCCAGACCATTGCCGTCCTGCCGTATGAGCAGTACCTTAAACGCTTTCCTGCTTATCTGCAGCAGTTAACGATGGAAAGCAACGGCAAGTATGTGACTCTCGAAGGCAAGGAGGTGGACTATGACACTAGCCCCATCTTCTGGGGGGAACCGGGCACCAACGGGCAGCACTCGTTTTATCAGTTGATCCATCAGGGCACCCGCCTGATCCCGTGCGACTTCATCGCCTTTGGCAAACCGCTGAACGCGCTAGGGCGGCACCATGACGTGCTGATCGCGAACGTGTTCGCGCAGGCCGAGGCTCTTGCATTCGGCAAGACAGCCGAACAGGTGAAGGCTGAAGGCACGCCGGACTGGCTTGTGCCGCACCGTGTGTTCCAAGGGAATCGGCCGTCGAACGTCATCCTCGCCGACAAGTTGACGCCGGAAATACTCGGAAAACTGGTTGCGCTCTATGAGCACAGTGTCTTCACGCAAGGCGCGGTGTGGAACATCGATTCATTCGACCAGTGGGGCGTCGAGTTGGGCAAGGTGCTGGCGCAGCGGATCATTCCCGAACTCGAAAGCGCCCAGGAGCCGTCCCTGGCACATGACAGCTCCACCAACCACCTGATTCGCTATTACCGAAGCTTGAAGAAAAGCTGATAATCATTCCTGTCTCAAGCACACATCGGCTGTCTGAAGCGCCAGCTTGCTCGGATCAAGATCCGTCCTGTTCGACAGGATGATGATCGTCAATTTGTCTGCCACGAAGCGATCAATTACCGTACGGAACCCCATCGTGCTGCCGGAGTGCCACATCCGCGTGCGATCGTGATACGGGTCGAGAAACCATCCAAAGCCGTACGAAACTGGCTTGCCAGGATCTAAATTATCTTCGCCCGGCTCGGCCGGCCAGTGAGGCTGCGATCCGTCGGCCAGTCTGACCGGCGTCAACGCTGCCGCCATCTCGTCTTTGCTCAAAACCCGATGTTCTTCCAGCGCGTAATCCCACTTCGCCAGATCCTCTAGATTCGAATAGACGCCGCCATCGCCCAACGTCGCCGAAGTAGGGCTCTGATCTGTCTCGATAAACCTATCTCCCTCCTTCGTATACCCATAGGCACGATTCGGCACCACATTCCTTCCGCGCACATAAACCAGCGTGTTCCTCATTTGCAGAGGCCCGAAAATTCGATCCTGTAGAAATTGACCGAACGGCTCTCGAGAAACTCTGGCAACGATGAGTCCGAGCAGTACGTACCCCGAGTTGCTATAAGCCCAGCTCGTGCCCGGCTGGAATCTCCCGCTCGAAGCTTCTTTCAACGAGCGGAGCACCTCTTCGTCCTGAATCTGATGGTCGGCCGTCCAGATAGGGCCCTTAACGTCCTCGGTTTTTTGCATCAAATCTTCGTAATCCGGGAGCCCTGAGGTGTGGGTCAGGAGCTGACGAATAGTAATACGTCGTCCGTAAGCCGGGAAATCGGGTAAGAGATCGGCTAGCGTTTCGTCGTATCGAAGCCTTCCATCTCGGACGAGCAGCATAATCGCCATCGCCGTGAACTGCTTCGTGAACGACGCTAATCGGAAATCTGTTTGCGCATCGATCGGAGCTGATGCTCGCAAATCGCGCACACCATACCCGCACTGAAAGATGTTTCGCCCGTTTTTCCGCACCAGAACTGCCATTCCGGGAGATCTTCCATCTGCCAGCGGCGCGAAAATCGCGTTGATTCTCGCGCTGGTTTCCTCCTTCTGCGCCGCGGAGATGCGCAACGCAGGAAGCGCCAGAAATGTCAGTAGCGCTGCTATCGAGATCGGCCGTCTCATCATTCGAGCGCGCCACCGGTTCTTTCAGTCATTCAGTTGAGTATAGGGCCGGGCGTCACAAGCGTTAACGGGCCGTTAGCGACTTGGGTCTCTTCTCGCTTCCGGTATCGCAGCCTTGGACAGCTACGAGGCCTTACAAGTTATGTCTCGATCCCGCCAGCGTCCGGGCGGGAAACGCCCAATCATCGCTGGTGGTTGCGGGACAGGATCTCAGTCCGCGGGATGCCGACGTAATAGGCGGGTGGATCAGATATACTGTGCGACGAAGAGACCTCAATGACCCAGCAGCAGATTGAGGAGCGTGGTAACCATGCGCTGGTCTTCTTCTCTCTCATTCTCGCGCTGAGCATAACCAATCTTGTCGAAGCATGGGCGAAATTATTTTCCTTTGGTTTGCACCCTAAGAACATCTTGCAGCCAGAGGGATTCTTTCTGATCAGCATCTCAGTCCTGTCTTTTCAGTACTGGTGGGTTATTACCACTCACGTTCTGTTTATGGGAAAACGCTTTTGGCATTTCGTCCTGGGCGTTGGAGAAAATGTTGTGCACTACGCGCTCACAGTCATTCTCAAAGAGATTTATTTATTCCCAGAACGTCAGGCCAACCGTCGACCAGAGGAGCACTTGCTTTTTATTTTTCATGATTTTGGTTGCTCTTTATTTTCTATTTGGCTGCGTCAGCCCGCCAGAGAAGGGTAAAAGTCTACGCCAAGGCTTTCGGATTGCCGGTATCTGCTTCGCCTTAATCGGATGGATATTTGCGGACGAAAGCGTTAGAACCGCGATGGCGGCCTTGATCATGGTTCTGATGATCGGGTACACAATCAGTCACAGACTGACGACTTGAAGGCCGGCTGCGTTTTAGCGCTATCACTCAAACTCGATGAAGGGAGTTAGCAGCGCCTTCTGTATAAGAGCGTCAGGCGAATTATGACGCTGGAAAAAGGACCGCCCTCTGGACAGTTAGGTGGGCACTTGGATGAAAACGCGCATCTCGTTACTTTGATTGCCGTGCGGGCGGCTGAGAAGTCACCGGGAAGCATCGCCGACTAACCGTCAAAGTGAAATTCGATCGCTCCCCTGAGTCGTTAGCGCGAATCCATTCGAGAGGTTCCATTTTCCGATAACCAGGTTTGAACTAAGCCGCTCGTGCGGCGGACGCTGCGCGTGCCGGTGGATCAGCGGTTTTGATTCCGTATCTCGATAGTGTTGAGGGTCACAAGGAGGTCTTGTGACCCAACTCAGAAAGTTAATGCTGGAGGAACTCCAGCGACGTAATTATTCCGAGCGTACCGCAAAGATTTACATTCGCACTGTGAAGGAACTGGCGGAGCATTTCGCCTGTTCTCCTGCGAAGCTCGGACTGGAACAGATCCGGCAGTATCAGGTGCATTTGGCAAAGAAGGAGCTGGCACCGAAAACGATCCAGCAACGCGCAGCGGCGCTGCGTTTCTTTTTTGTTAAGACCTTGCGACGGCCTTATCTTCCGGCGAACATTCCGTTCCCGAAAATCCCGCGCCGCCTGCCGACGGTGCTCAGCCAAGAGGAGGTTCAGCGCATGCTCGAATGCAGCATGAATCTGATGCATCGGGCCATGCTGCTGACGCTCTACTCCAGCGGACTGCGGCGAACAGAACTGACGCGGCTCAAGGTGGAAGACATCGACAGCAAATGCATGATCATCCACGTTCGGCAGGGAAAGGGCGGTCATGACCGCGACGTGCCGCTCAGTGGCAAGCTGCTCGAAGTGCTGCGCGAGTACTGGCGCTGGAAAAAGCCGACCACGTACTTGTTTCCGAGCGATTATCAAAAGCGCGCCGGTCAGCCCGTCAGCGACAAGGTGATCTGGTGGCTGTGCAAGAAAGCAGCCCGTGAAGCCGGCATTCGCAAGCGCGTCAGCCCACACACGCTACGGCACAGTTATGCGACGCACATGCTCGAAGCAGGCGCCGATCTGAGGACGATTCAAGTTCTGCTCGGCCATAGAAGACTGGAAGATACAGCCATCTATCTTCACTTGTCCAAGCGGCATCTCACTTCGGTCGCCAATCCGCTCGACCGCCTGGAAGTGGACACGCTGGCCGATGCTTTCCGTGCACGGAGGCAACTGAAAAAAGCATGAGCCGGCCCACCCTGGAGGTGGCCGACATCATCCGTCAGGCGGGCAACCGCTTTGTCGAACGCCACCGGGCTCATCTGGCCTGGCCGCACCTGAAGGTGCTCCGGGCCATTGAGCGCTGCCGGACGGCCGCCCTCGGCGGCCATCTGGACCGGTGCTCGCATTGCGGTCATCGCGCCATCTCTTATAACTCCTGCCGCAACCGGCATTGCCCGAAATGCCAGACTCACGCGCGTGATCAGTGGCTGGCGGCCCGTTCCCAGGAACTGCTGCCGGTCGAATATTTTCACGTCGTGTTCACGCTGCCGCACGCCTTGTCCGCGCTCATCCTGCAGAACAAGCGCGTGCTTTATAACCTGCTGTTTCGCGCCAGCGCCCAGACTCTACTTGAGATCGCAGCCGACCCCAAGCATCTCGGCGCCGAGATCGGCT
The DNA here is from genome assembly GCA_963787585.1 of uncultured Acidobacteriaceae bacterium. GTDB lineage: Bacteria > Acidobacteriota > Terriglobia > Bryobacterales > Bryobacteraceae > Bog-105. The sequence continues at coordinate 257,780 of CAWBDR010000019.1, read as the reverse complement.
TCCTGAGTGTCTTGCATACCTGGGGGCAAACGCTGGAACATCATCCGCATGTTCACTGCGTGATTCCAGCGGGTGGCTTGTCGCTGGATCGCTCCCAATGGCTCCAGCCGCGACGGCGCGGCTTCTTTTTGCCCGTTCGAGTATTGAGCCGCATCTTTCGCGGCAAGTTCACGGCGGCACTCAAACGGCTGTTTCGTTCTCGCCAGCTTCAGTTTCATGGGGCGCTCGAGAACTTATCGAGCCCACAACTGTTCCAGCAGTTCCTCCGCTCGCTCTTCCGACGAGACTGGGTGGTCTATGCCAAGCGGCCCTTTGGAGGATCAGAGCATGTCCTGCACTATTTGGCTCGCTACACACACCGCGTCGCGATTTCCGATCACCGCTTGCTTTCCTTTGCCGATGGCAACGTTTCGTTCCGCTGGAAGGATTACGCGCACGGCAACAAGCAACGCAAGATGACGCTCACGGCTCATGAGTTCTTGCGAAGGTTTCTGCTGCACATCCTTCCCAGCGGCTTCGTTCGCATCCGCCATTTCGGCTTCTTAGCCAACCACGACCGTCAACAGCGCGTATCTGTCTGCCGTCAACTGCTCGTTGCAGAACGTCTCCAGCGCTCCGCTCCGGCTGCCCAAACAACCAGCGCCAGAGCCAGTTGGCGTTGTCCACTCTGCGGTGGACCCATGCAGGCTGTCGAGCACTTCACCGCCAACCAGCTCGCCCGCGAACTGGCTCGCTGGGAGCGCGGTGTTGACAGCTCGTAAGCTCAAAATCCAGACAGCCAACTTCAGATACGTCGCCATGCACACAGCCGACGTGTGTCTTCTTGCGCCTGCAGCCAACAAACTTGCCACGGCGAAGTCATTCGCCCGCTCTTTATGGCTTCCTGCAGCATGCTCCGCTCGCCGATCCCGTCGATTTCCCCAATTCACCAGGGCCTCCAACACCCTTCGAAGTACCAAAACCAGTTACTTTACCCATAGCTGGCCGCGTCCGCCGCAAACCCGCGCGGCTCATTTCAAACCCAGCTATCGAAAATGCCCCTAACTCTGCCAGTCACGCCAGCCTTGTCCGTCTTGGCATTTCCGATAGCTCGCTAAGGTTTTTCGGGGCACAAGGCGGAGCGTCGGTAAATACTTGGCGACTAGAACGAAGCCGCTGGCGCGGCGGACGCCTGCGGCGTGATCGAATGAGGTAATATCAATGCGATGCTGTTGGTCAATGGCTCACTCGCGCTGCAGAAGGCAGTACGAAGGTACCAAAACAGCATTCAAACTCCATAGTTAATCGGTAGCCCCGCCAAGCGGCCTCCTTCAAGTCTCGTTATCGAAAGTGCCTCGGCATTTACTTTGCCGCGTGTTTCCCACTGTCCTCGCCGAGGCACTCCCGATGAACGCTAACGACTAGGCCGGATCTATTCGGTTTGATGGCCCTTGCCGTTTGCCAGTTAAGGGCAGTGTTGGCATGGCGATGGGGCTTTACGCGGCGAATATTCAAGCTCCCAATGGACGCTGGGTGCGTCCGGCGACCCAGCGCGTGGACGGCAGCCCGGAATAGTTGCCTAAGTGGACCGCGTGAAGATTCTGCGGCCGAGTCGAGTTACTGCTACATTCGTCCTTCGTTAAGTGAGTCTTCTTCAAGTGAGTCTTCTTCACTTTCCTCGAATTCTCTGGGCTTCAGCAAAGTTGAATCTCTGGTTTATTGGTTAAGGGCGTCGTTCCGGTACTCGGCGTACATCGTCTTCAAACGTGAAACTATTCAACGAACTACCTTTGTCGCAGTCCATTCAAGTCAACCTGAAGCGGAACTGCTTTACTGAACCGAGGCCGGTGCAGGCCCGGGCGATCCCGCCGGCACTGACCGGCGCCGATGTGATCGCCACTGCACAGACAGGCACTGGCAAGACCCTGCCCTTTTTACTGCCCATCCGCGAACGGCTGCTGGGATGTTCCGATTCGGAGCCGAAAGCCGGCGGTGTAGCGCCGATCCGGGCGCTGGTGCTGAGCCCGACCCGAGAATTGGCGATTCAAATCTCGGACGCTTTCACGAACCTGCGTGTGAGTACTGGTTTGCGCACGGCTGTGGTGGTGGGTGGCCTCTAAGTGAACAGACGCAGCTAAACGCGATGCGGCGAGGCGCACAACTGGTCATTGCAACACCAGGGCGACTGGAAGACTTTCTCAATCGCGGACTGGTGAGACTCAACGCGGTGAAAGTGCTGGTTCTGGACGAAGCGGACCGCATGCTGGATATGGGCTTCCTCCCGGCTATTGAACGAATTTTGTCGGTGCTGCCAACGGAGCGGCAGAGCCTTTTCTTTTCCGCCACGATGAAGAAAGATGTCGAGCGCCTGATTGCATGTCACTCTAAGGACCCGGTTAGGATGTTCGTCGACGGGTCGAAGATGACCACGCCCGATCAGATTGACTTGCATGTGTACGATCGTGGAGAACCACGTGAAGCTTGGGTTGCTGCATCACATGCCAGGCCAGAACGAGGGATCATTTCTGGTGTTCGCGCGAACGAAGCACGCGACCGATCGACTGGCGAAACGGCTCTCGCGACTGGGACTGCCAGCGGTAGCGATGCACGGTTGACCGGATACGGAACCAGCGGAATCAAGCGCTCGCGGGATTTCGCGATGGTCGATACAGGATCTTGGTGGCGACTGATGTTGCAGCTCGGGGCATCCGCATGGATAGCGTGGGCCCACGTGGTGAACTACGATCTTCCGCAAGCGCCTACGGATTTCATCCATTATGTGGGGCGCACCGGGCGCGCCGGGCAAAGAGGTGCCGCATCCACGTTCAGTATGAAATCGGAGCGAGCTGAGGTGCGCCGTATTGAGCTGGAATGCAAGGTGTTACTCGAGAGGCGGAAGGTAGCTGCGGAGATTGTGCAAGAAGCGAACGAGTCGGCTGAACCGAAAATCCATACGGATAGCGCCGCGCCGAACAAGCATGTTCATCGTTCATTTCCGCGTGGTCGTGGCGGCAAACAGAACGCTGAGACGCGCCCAGCGCGCGGTCGTCGTCAAGGCTGATATGTCACTATCCGGGCTTATACCAAACGTTCGCGCAGCCAGCCGTATAGCGGCTACCTATCTATTGGGCTATACGGGTGTCCGGTGTACAGGCAGCGTGACTTTCATCTGGGCTTCGATTCGGAACTTGAGAACTTGATCGGTGCTGCGAAGGGGAAAGGCTCAAGCAGTAGCCCTCAAGGCTGAAAGTACTAATACATCGATCAGGGGCGGGCTGCCTCGTACTAGCGCTGAAGTGGGGTAATGTCCATGGAGCGAAGGAGGCGGGCCATTCGCGCCAGGATCATCTTGGTCAACTGGCAACAGTAGGAACCGAATGGTTGTGGCGAAGGGCGGTAGCTCTTCATGAATGGCACGAGCCGTCGAAATCGAGAGGTTTACGCACGGTTCTGTGAGAGGCTCGAGGTGAAATTCCCCGGGCTTACTCGGCGGTATCGGGCAACCGATATCGCTTACCGCACCAGTGGACGGAGTGAGGCGCACATTTGCTTCTGCAGATTCGGACACGCGTGCTTAACGAAGAGTGGGAGGACACGTTTCGGCGCTGGTATCCAGGCTTCCGGCCACAAACCCAAACGCAATCATTTGAGAAGGCCGCTTGACCCCAGAATCGAATGCTCTCCCAGGTGAAAAATGAGAGTAGCGCGTTATCAATCGCACCACGCATATGTGAATACGATCTCCCAGCCGAACAGGTGAAAGTGCCAATCGGCACTGCCGCACCCGGTCGCCGTATTGTACTCGAAACTACCCACTGGTCGGGAGTATGGATGCGAGGGCGATTGAGAGAGCAACTCCGTTCTCACGGCGACCGTCGCTACGCGCTTTCCCGAGAGGCTGATCAAATGAGCCTGGTCACCGGGGGCGAGACGTACCGTGTAAAATCCGTTCGCAAGTGTGGCCTTGCGCGCAACATCGCGCGAAAGATAGATCAGACCGATCGTGCCATCTGCGTTGATCTCAGCGAGGGTCTTCTTGTCGAGATCCTTAATCGTCGCATTGATGATTCGCGTTCCGGCAGCGTCCAACTTGATGATGCTCTTCGGATCTATTTCGACGTTGGCGCGTCGGGCAGCCTCCGTCATGATGCGCTCCAATGAAGGCAGGGACCGTCGATGGCGCTCCGCAAACGACTCCAACTCTTCACTCATGACTCCACCTCATTATTCGGGACAAACCAATACTTCAAAGCCAAACTGTCTATAAAAGATCGTGATGGTGACATCGACCGCCGTGCAACCCGACTCATCGTCGTAGTGTGCGCTGATGCCAAGCATCAAAGGCGGAACCGCTTTGTTGCCGCCTTTCATGGGCTTCGCGACTCTAGTTGCCTTCAATGGAAGCTCCGCCACGAGCTTGCCCGTCCTGTCGGAGAGAGCGGCCTTTCCATCACCGCTCATCCGAACGGAATAGAATCCGTTCGGGATGCGGCGGGCGGCTTCATCGGGCGCCAACACGAGAATGAAGCCGATGTCTACGCCCGCATTCATTTGCTGGAGCGTCAACTGATCGAGTCCGATTCGCCCCGCGCTCATGAACAGCGCACGGGCGCGAGTGATCGTTATGATCTTGTCTCCTGCGACCGGCACACCGGCGGCCTCCGCGGCTTTCACAAAACCTGTTTTCAATTCGGTACTCAGATCAGTGAACACGCTGGAAAGTTGATCATCCAAGTCGGTGTGGCTGCGCTTCGTTGTAGATCGCGTTCGCTTCATCGTCATCCCCAATCAACAGTGAGAGTCTATCTCACCCACGGTAAGAATTCCTTCTCATGCCGAGCTCGGCATGAATCCGGGTGTTGGGACTCCCCACCCTCTGTCAATAGAAAGGTAGCGCTAAACACAGGCGCGATAAAGGCTGGCGGAAGGGCTCGCGCCCGTCGCTGAATGCCCGTCGCTCACGAGCCAGCCAACCCCGCTCGCCATGCTCGTACCTGCCCGTGGCTCCGCGCCGCTTCGCGGTTGTTTTCGCAAGGGTTTGACAGACTCTTAGCTACGGGTAGGGCTATCGTTTCTGCTGCTCCGGATTCTTTCCGCTCCGGAGCCGGTGTCCTTTGTGCTGCTCCCATCGGCTTTTCTCCCGCTTGCGGCGATCTCCCGTGCAAAGGCCGGGAGTCTCACCCGTGATCTTGTCGCGTAAGCATCCGAAAACCGCGCAATAATGAAAACCTTTCGGCTGTTGTTGAGGATTATCTGCTTCTCAGCCGGGTTAGCCTTGGCCCGGAACCAGCCGCGTTGGGAGCAGCTTCATCTGGACGGAGCAGTAGCCTTCACACGCGGCTATTACCGGGAGTCCGACAAAGACTTGCTGGCAAGCCAACAGGAAGCTGAGTCGGCCGGAGCGAAGCTGGAGGAGCTCGCGAGCATATGGGGCGAACTCGGCGCCACCTGGCAGGCGATCGGCCGATATGCCGACGCTGAAACTCTCGACTGTCAGACGTTGGAGGTGCGCGAGCGCGTATTTGGACCTGACTCCTGCGAAGCCGCTACCATCATGAACAATCGGGCCGCGCTGCTGCTGCAGGAAGGGAAACCGAAACAGGCGGGGCCCCTCGCCCTCCGCGTGGCCGCGATTCTCGAGAAGACAAGCCATGACCGGTTCGCGTCCCGCCCATGCCCGGCTGTCCCTGTTCAAGGCGCCTCGACCGAGATAATCCACTTCGGATCTTCCCCACTGGAATCTGCATCACCTCTTTGCGAGAAGCAACGTCGATAACCGATACGCTGCTGGAACCAGCATTTGACACATAGCAAGTGAACCCATTCGGAAGAATCGTCATCTAATGGGGTCCTCGGCCAGCGTGTCGGAGAATGGCCACAAACGGGCATCTGGGAAATCAAGATCGCGAAAAATCGCCCAGTATAGAATCTGCTGTTTCGTTACGTCGAGGGCACATCGAAACCATCGGGCGAGTTTACGCCCGACCCGGATCGAATCGGATAGATCATGCGTGACGGCGCAGTATTTACCAACGTCGGCTCACTCCTCGGAAAGTCGGGTAATCGGAAACTGCGATCTTTAAGTTGACGAGAAACCTTAGCGAGCTATCGGAAATGCCAAGACGGACAAGGCTGGCGTGACTGGCAGAGTTAGGGGCATTTTCGATAGCTGGGTTTGAAATGAGCCGCGCGGGTTTGCGGCGGACGCGGCCAGCTATGGGTAAAGTAACTGGTTTTGGTACTTCGAAGGGTGTTGGAGGCCCTGGTGAATTGGGGAAATCGACGGGATCGGCGAGCGGAGCATGCTGCAGGAAGCCATAAAGAGCGGGCGAATGACTTCGCCGTGGCAAGTTTGTTGGCTGCAGGCGCAAGAAGACACACGTCGGCTGTGTGCATGGCGACGTATCTGAAGTTGGCTGTCTGGATTTTGAGCTTACGAGCTGTCAACACCGCGCTCCCAGCGAGCCAGTTCGCGGGCGAGCTGGTTGGCGGTGAAGTGCTCGACAGCCTGCATGGGTCCACCGCAGAGTGGACAACGCCAACTGGCTCTGGCGCTGGTTGTTTGGGCAGCCGGAGCGGAGCGCTGGAGACGTTCTGCAACGAGCAGTTGACGGCAGACAGATACGCGCTGTTGACGGTCGTGGTTGGCTAAGAAGCCGAAATGGCGGATGCGAACGAAGCCGCTGGGAAGGATGTGCAGCAGAAACCTTCGCAAGAACTCATGAGCCGTGAGCGTCATCTTGCGTTGCTTGTTGCCGTGCGCGTAATCCTTCCAGCGGAACGAAACGTTGCCATCGGCAAAGGAAAGCAAGCGGTGATCGGAAATCGCGACGCGGTGTGTGTAGCGAGCCAAATAGTGCAGGACATGCTCTGATCCTCCAAAGGGCCGCTTGGCATAGACCACCCAGTCTCGTCGGAAGAGCGAGCGGAGGAACTGCTGGAACAGTTGTGGGCTCGATAAGTTCTCGAGCGCCCCATGAAACTGAAGCTGGCGAGAACGAAACAGCCGTTTGAGTGCCGCCGTGAACTTGCCGCGAAAGATGCGGCTCAATACTCGAACGGGCAAAAAGAAGCCGCGCCGTCGCGGCTGGAGCCATTGGGAGCGATCCAGCGACAAGCCACCCGCTGGAATCACGCAGTGAACATGCGGATGATGTTCCAGCGTTTGCCCCCAGGTATGCAAGACACTCAGGAAGCCGATCTCGGCGCCGAGATGCTTGGGGTCGGCTGCGATCTCAAGTAGAGTCTGGGCGCTGGCGCGAAACAGCAGGTTATAAAGCACGCGCTTGTTCTGCAGGATGAGCGCGGACAAGGCGTGCGGCAGCGTGAACACGACGTGAAAATATTCGACCGGCAGCAGTTCCTGGGAACGGGCCGCCAGCCACTGATCACGCGCGTGAGTCTGGCATTTCGGGCAATGCCGGTTGCGGCAGGAGTTATAAGAGATGGCGCGATGACCGCAATGCGAGCACCGGTCCAGATGGCCGCCGAGGGCGGCCGTCCGGCAGCGCTCAATGGCCCGGAGCACCTTCAGGTGCGGCCAGGCCAGATGAGCCCGGTGGCGTTCGACAAAGCGGTTGCCCGCCTGACGGATGATGTCGGCCACCTCCAGGGTGGGCCGGCTCATGCTTTTTTCAGTTGCCTCCGTGCACGGAAAGCATCGGCCAGCGTGTCCACTTCCAGGCGGTCGAGCGGATTGGCGACCGAAGTGAGATGCCGCTTGGACAAGTGAAGATAGATGGCTGTATCTTCCAGTCTTCTATGGCCGAGCAGAACTTGAATCGTCCTCAGATCGGCGCCTGCTTCGAGCATGTGCGTCGCATAACTGTGCCGTAGCGTGTGTGGGCTGACGCGCTTGCGAATGCCGGCTTCACGGGCTGCTTTCTTGCACAGCCACCAGATCACCTTGTCGCTGACGGGCTGACCGGCGCGCTTTTGATAATCGCTCGGAAACAAGTACGTGGTCGGCTTTTTCCAGCGCCAGTACTCGCGCAGCACTTCGAGCAGCTTGCCACTGAGCGGCACGTCGCGGTCATGACCGCCCTTTCCCTGCCGAACGTGGATGATCATGCATTTGCTGTCGATGTCTTCCACCTTGAGCCGCGTCAGTTCTGTTCGCCGCAGTCCGCTGGAGTAGAGCGTCAGCAGCATGGCCCGATGCATCAGATTCATGCTGCATTCGAGCATGCGCTGAACCTCCTCTTGGCTGAGCACCGTCGGCAGGCGGCGCGGGATTTTCGGGAACGGAATGTTCGCCGGAAGATAAGGCCGTCGCAAGGTCTTAACAAAAAAGAAACGCAGCGCCGCTGCGCGTTGCTGGATCGTTTTCGGTGCCAGCTCCTTCTTTGCCAAATGCACCTGATACTGCCGGATCTGTTCCAGTCCGAGCTTCGCAGGAGAACAGGCGAAATGCTCCGCCAGTTCCTTCACAGTGCGAATGTAAATCTTTGCGGTACGCTCGGAATAATTACGTCGCTGGAGTTCCTCCAGCATTAACTTTCTGAGTTGGGTCACAAGACCTCCTTGTGACCCTCAACACTATCGAGATACGGAATCAAAACCGCTGATCCACCGGCACGCGCAGCGTCCGCCGCACGAGCGGCTTAGTTCAAACGGGCATATCGGTGGCGTGCCTGTCTCAGGCCCGAAGCGATTCCATTTCAAATCCTGGTTTGTCGGCAACCGGTCGTCGGACCCAGACGGCGTTTAACGCGAAGTAGACGTCGGCAATTAGCTTGGCAATGTCTGCCTGAAATTCCCGTAACGACGCCTATAGGGCCGGGCGTTTACGGTGTGGTCTTCAGCAGGCCGTACACATCCACTTCGTTCCGCGCTCCGATGTATATCCGCCCGTTCACCACCGTGGGAATAACGAATCGCACCGATATGCCCGCCCTGTCCCGATCGGAGTTCTGCTCGCTGTTATACAGTTCGTGCGAGACATCTACGGCATCATAGGCGTGAAGCACGGCTATTCTCTCCGGGAACGCTTCCCAGGTCCTGGTAAATACGGTCCATACGATTCCATCACGGTCTCCATTGGCCGAAACGGTCGGTGTCGCACCTGGATTTACCGGTCTTCCACTGCCCTGGTGAGCCGGCGCGAGCTTCCCGTCGCGAACCGCTAATTCATGAATCACATCATCATCTCCGAAAACGTACACGCGCTGATTCCAATACGCTGGGGCGGCATGAAGCTTACCTGCCAACTTGACGGTCTGGACCACATCGTCGGAATCGCGGTGGTAACCGCCCATGTGATCGCGGTCGATGACGAATAGATTGCCGTCCTTCCCGCCGACCAGCACCAGATGCGGGTGGGCTCCTTTCTGATCGGGAAGAAAAATGGGACCGCCTGCGCCAAGATCCTCGTCGTTCTTGTTCAACACGGCTTCGTTATGCGGGGTGAAATAGCCGCGAACCGAAAATTTGTTCTGGTCTAAAGCCAGCCTCAGAATCGTGTTGCCGAAATCCCGTCCCTTCGTGGCGTCGAACTTGCCGTTCCCGGTAACCACAAACACATTACCGCTCTCATCGGCTGCAGGACCGGTGTCACTCTGCCAAATGCCACTTTGGTCCGCATCAGGTGACGTATTGAATACGGCTCTCTGCCGCAGTGTTTGCGCGTCATACGCGATCATCCACCCGTGGTAATCACCCACATCGCACGAGGAGGCCCACGTAAGATACAGTGTCCCGCGTATAAGTAGAAGTGCCGCACGCGGATTTTCTGCTCGGGGATCAAAAGTGATCTTCGCCTGATGGGCGCCGCCCTGAACGGACGCGTTAATTGTCACTGGGCTGCCGGAGCGTTCCTTGCCTGTCTTCACGTCAAGTGCAGGGAGCTTTTGGACGTAGAGACCCGGTTCCTTTTCTTCCTTTGTGCGCGCGAGCACATACAGGGTCCCAGTTCTTTCATCTATGACCGGCGTGGACGTGATTCCAACCTCAGGATTGATGAACGGACACTGAACATCGCGCGCGGCAAGCGTCGTAACTCCGTTCTGTGGATTGATGAAAGTCGCATGCCAAATCGGTGTTCCAGCTTTATCGGCATCGAACGCATACACGCTGTCATGCTCAGTAGCCAGGAAGAGAACGTTGTGTTTCCCTTTGCCAGGAATCTCTAAGCCCGCAAGATAGAGTGGTTGCGCATACACATCGCCATCCACCTTAAGCGAAAACAGCTTGCCGAAAGTTCGAGCGTTTACGTTTCTAGGCGTGAGCGTCGTCTCCCGCGAATTCGCTCCTGATCGAGCATTGTTGTACTGCGAGGTCGTGACCTGTACTTGATTCGCTTGCTGAGCGCAGGCCCAGCTTCCTGCTGCCAGGCAGCCAATCAAAGTCGCGATCTTCACGCGTAATATACCTCGCGACAACAGAATACTACATAGGTAGCCAGCCGTCCTGCCGGAACGAAGTCTATTCCTCTCGTAACACTGCTATGGGATCGACCCGCGCCGCGCGCCGTGCGGGCAAGTACGCCGCTATCGCTGCGATCGAGGCAAGCAACAGCGCGACAGCGCCGAAGGTCCAGGGATCGGTCGCCTTCACTTTGTAGAGCTGGCTCGCTAATAACCGCGTTGCGCCGAATGAACCTATTAATCCGATCAGGACGCCCAATGCGCCCACCTGCATGCCTTCTTCAAGCACAATACGAAGTACTTGATACTGGCTCGCGCCCAGCGCCATCCTGATCCCCATCTCGCGCAGGCGCTGCGTCACCGAATAAGCCATGACACCATACACTCCAATCGCGGCCAGCAGCAAAGCGAGCGAAGCGAACCCTCCGAGAAGATACGTCAGGAAATTACGCAGGCCCAGTGGCTGTGAGGCCACTGCCTCGAGCGTTCGTACGTCCGCGATCGGTTGATCCCGATCGAGCTCTCGAATCGCTTGGCGCACAGCAGGAAACACTATCAACGGATTCGCCGCCCATGTCCGAATCAGTAGATTACGCGGTGTCAGCAGCCAGGGATGCTGCGTGTACGGCACGTAGATTTCCGGCAGGAAGTCCGCTTCCGGTCCTTGCGTCCGAACGTTTGCCGTAACGCCAACCACGGTTAGCCACACGGGTGGCGCCCACGAAATTCTGAGCCGCTTACCGATCGGATCCTGTCCGGGCCAATACTTCCGCGCCAGCGCTTCATTCACGACGGCGACGTGCATGGCGTTTTGGGTGTCGTACTCAGTAAACGTTCTTCCTTTCTTGAGCGGGATTCGGAGCACCTCAAAGTATTGCGGGCCGACCGGCAAGTAGTTGGCGTCCGGCATCTCGGCGGGCGCGGGATTTGGATTCTCCGGAGTTACAAACCCTTGTCCTGCCCATCCGAAGAACGGAATCCCTCTCGAGACCGTTGCGCTCTGGATTCCGGGCATGTGGCTCAAGCGCGTGAGCAGAGCTCGATAGAACTCAGCCTGCTGTTGTTCGTTGTATTTGACGTCGTCTAGAGAAACTCGAAGCGTAAGTACATGATCAGCCCGGAAGCCGAGGTCAATGCTGTGCATATTGAACAGCGTTTTAACCATCAGACCGGCGCTGACCACGAGCACCAGTGCCAGCGCGAACTCTGCCGACACGAGCAGCCTGCGGATCTTGCCCGCGCTCGCTCCTTCCGTACTGCCGCGGCCGCTTTCTTTAAGAGAACTGCTCAGGTCCAGATTGGAGAAACCGAGCGCCGGTAGAAGTCCGAACACGATTGCAGTCGCAAACGCGATCCCGGCCGTGTAGAAGAGCACGATACTGTTGAGACTCGCGGTTTCGATACCGGGTGTATCCATGGGCGCGATCGCGACCAGGCCTTTCGTGCCCAGGCTCGCGATCCAAAGTCCGGCGAAGCCGCCGAATATCGAAAGCAAGAAGCTTTCTGTTAGCAGTTGCATGACGAGCCGGCCGCGATTCGCCCCGAGCGCTTTTCGGACGGCCAGCTCGCGTGAGCGCGCTGCGCCGCGAGCGAGAAGCAAATTGGCCAGATTGACACAGGCGATCAATAACACTAGCGCAACAGCCACTAGCAGTACCAGCAGTGCCGGGCGCGAGTCTCCTGCAATTTCATCGTGCAGATTCATTACTCCTACGCCCCACCCCGCGTTACCCGGATACCGTTTCTGCAGTCCGGCAGCAATCGTGTCCATCTCCGCCTGAGCTCGTTGCAAGGTGATACCATTCGCGAGGCGCGCTATGGCAATAAAGTTGTGCGCTGTCCTCTCTGGATTGCTGAGGTCCAGGCCGGAGATCCAGATCTGGGCACTCGTGTCCTCACGCCGGGAGTAGGAATCGGAGAATCCGGGCGGCATGATGCCGATTGCGGTGTAGCTTTCGCTATTCAGTGAAATCGATTTGCCGATAATGGAGCGGTCACCGCCGTACCGGTGCTCCCAAAGCGCGTGCCCGAGAATAACCACGCGCGCGCTCCCAGGGCGTCCCTCTTCCGGCAGAAAGCTGCGCCCGAGTAATGGCTGTACTCCAAGCACGGAGAAGAGGTTTGGCGTGACTTGCTCCGCTTGGATTTCAACCGGATCGCCGCGGCCGGTCAAGTTGAACGTTTGGAAAGGATCAATGAGGGCCATATCTTGGAAGACATGGTTCTCTCGCTTCCAATCGTTGAAATTGGCCGCTGAAACGACGTTCTGATACCAGCCGCGGTGAGGATTTTGCTCCCACACCACCGCGAGCCGGTCCGGGTCCTTGAACGGCAATGGCCGAAGCAAAACCGCGTAGATCAGGGAAAAGACGGCCGTGTTCGCGCCAATGCCAAGCGCCAGAGTCAACACTGCAGTCAAGGAGAACCCTGGCGATTTCCGTAATTGCCGCAGGGCGTAGCGCGTGTCCTGAAGAATGTTTGCGAAGAATGGGAAGCTGCGCTGCTCTCGCAAATCCTCTTTAAGCTGGGTGGCCGCCCCAAATTGGCGTGCAGCCGCGGCTAGCGCATCTTTCATAGTCATTCCTTGGCGCACGTATCGATCGGTCAGCAGCGCGAGATGGGACTCGAGTTCCTCATTAAAATCCTGTTCCGCGGCACGCGGCCGGAAGAGCATCCTCAGGCGGGAGACAAGCGTGCGCAGCACAGTCACGGCGCTTTACCTGGTATCGGCCAGCTTCAGCACCCGCCCCATTACTCCGGCAATGCGCTCCCAGTTTTCCGCTTCCGTGGTGAGCTGCTTCCGGCCGCTCCGGGTGATCGAATAGAACTTCGCCCGGCGATTGTTCTCCGAAACACCCCAGTCCGAATCGATCCAGCCCTTCTGCGAGAGCCGGAGGAGGGAAGCGTAGACGGTGCCCTCATTCAGCCGTAGCACGTCTTCACTGAGTTGCTCTATGCGGCGCGCGATTCCGTAGCCGTGCAACGGACCCATCGCGTTCAGGGTTTTGAGGATCATCAGATCGAGTGTCCCTTGCAGCACTTCAGAACGGATCGGTCTCAAAATAGGTTGATCTCCTATGCGCATACCAAAGATGAGTGTAGCACGCACCTTTGCGGTGGCAAAAGGAGAGCTGCGGCTGTGGCTTAGAAACTCAATGAATATCCAGAGACAGGTTCACTACTTCAAATGCGAACCGCTCTGGGGGCAGGGAAGAGATCGGACTCGGCGTCATGCTGTGCCAGGTTCGAAACGCGGTCTCGGCAACTGAGTTGTTCAAATAGAACAGGAACTGGTCGGAGCAGCAGCGGATGGGCGGCATCTGGCGGAACGCGAGCCGCAGGCCCACTGCCTTCTCGAGCTGGACTCCATCGGTGTCCACTGCCTTATCCTCCAAGAGTGTCACGAAGCTGCTACGGCCAGCATGCGGCCAGACGTCCGTGCGCAGGATAGTGCGAAGTTCAAGACGCGTCCCGAACGTGATCTCGCACTGCCGGATCCATTCGATGACTGCATCACCCCAATGCCAGTAATTCAATAGACCGAGGTATTGATCGACGAGGTTGAGCGCCAGGTCCATTTTCCGCCGTTCCACCGCGTCCTCGCCCGCGATCGCATCGGCCGGAACCGGAGCGATCATGTCTTCCTGGTCGATGATTTCCGAAGCAATGGTCATCATCTTGTCTAGCCGCTTCACGTCCGGCACAGTTTTGATCAGCAGCGGCGGAAGCTGATGGGTCTTTCCGCCCGGTACCTCCACGAACCTTCGATCACCAACGATGTCCATGTCTATCCTCGCTGTCTTGATCGACAACCCGGTCGACTATGCCGCCGCACGAATCTATTGATTCATTTGCAGCGGTCAGGGATCTTTTATATGCCCTGATTGTAAGAATGTCTCAGCCGGGTTGCAAGTTACTTAAAGCTCCTTCATGAACCTAGTTCCGAAGTTTTGGACTTCGTTTCAGTACTTCTGCCGAAATCATCGGACGTTAAGCTTGGGGTATGCATCATCTGGGCCGCATGGTATGGGCCCTATTTCTGCCCTTATCAGTACTATCGGCCGCCTCATTTCCCTCCTGTACCCAATCTGCCCGGTCAGGTTATGCGTGCGAACTCGTGTTCAATTGGAATGCAGGTGAGATTCCACAATCATCTTCACCGTATAAAGACGAGTTATTAAATGTGGAATTCCGTTCGCCCCAGGCAAAAACCTACCTCGTACGAGCGTTTTGGGATGGCGGTCAAACCTTGCGCGTGCGCTTCACGCCCACTGAAGCGGGCTCGTGGACTTACCACGTCACGAGCTCCATTCACCAGTACAGTAATCAGGAGTCCACCATCGCTGTCGCGGCGAGCGACGCTCCCGGTATTGTCGCCGTCGCGAACTTGCGCCACTGGCGAACCAGCAACAAGAAACCGCATCTCTGGTTATCAGCATCGGCTCCGTTCCTTGAAATCGATCAGCCCGCATTTGAAACCTGGCTTGACGCTCGCAAGCACGACGGGTTCACCCACATTCGCGGTCCGCTGCTCACCGTGAACATCTCAGTTAAGCCCCTGGATGCCGATGGCCTACCCAATTTCGCTTACTTCGCTGCGCTCGACGATCGCATCCTCGCCGCCGAATCCCGCGGTTTCACCCTCGACCTCCTCCTCGCGGATGATTCGTTCGTCCGGTCCGGGAGTCTGGACGATTGGCAAAAGCGAAACCCCCTCCTCCAGTACCTGCTTTCCCGCTATGGAGGGCTGAATGTGACCTGGCAAGGAATCGAGCATTTTGAAGATTCGGCCGGCTCGCGGGCTCTTCTCAGCGATATGGGTTCGTTTCTTCAAAAGAACGACTCTTATCAGCATCCTCGGTCGACGGATGCTCGGGCCTCCTCGTCGCCGCTCATTGCCGATGGTTGGATGAATTATCTGATCGAAGCGAATCCCGACCCACAGCTTGGCGCGGTGGAGCACCAATTCACCCAAATGCCGTCAGTGCATGTAATCAATGCTACAGAGCCTAATGCTTTCCGCCGGGAACTCTGGAACTGCACCACGAATGGTCAATACCCCATGATCTCGTACCAAAGTTTGCGAAACGAAGCCAATGTGCGGGCTGTCGCGATCTGGTCCAAGGTGATGGCCGAAACCCGGCATTGGGAACTAGAGCCCTACTTCGACGTCGCTGGCGCGCGCGCGGTGGGGCTGAACGAAGTCGAATACCTGGCCTACGCGGAGAAGCCTGGTATCGTCGAGATCACGCTTCCCAGGCACAAATACAATCCCGTTTGGGTGAATCCGGCCAGCGGTGAGGAGATTCCGCTAAAGAACTACAAAGGCGAGGTTTTTAGTCAGCAAACTCCTGACAACAGCCGCGATTGGATCCTCAGTGTGCCGCGCGAAGGCTTACTCGAATCGATGGCCCGCTCTTACTATTTCGAATCGCAGGACCCGCCCGTACAGGAGATCGAAACCGACCCGACGAAAATACCGTTCGATATCGTCGATCCGCCCGGAGACCAGGTCTTCGCTTCCGTCGCGAACCCGTTTAAGATCAAAATCACGCGGGCCAATCGCGCTAGCCGGATTATGCAGTTCGTTTGGTGGGGCGAGGTCGTCGCCGGGGGCGCGGGGGCGCGGCTTCTGGGATTGGGTTCGTTTGGTAATTTCACCGTTCCGCCGGAGCTGCGCACCGGCTCTACGCTCAGCATCCGTCTGCAGGCCATCAACGCCTTGGGCAAGGCCTACGAGTTAGACAAAGTCTACCGGCTGGCGCAGTGATCATTCTGGCGCTTGACACGACGTCCGAGCATGGCAGTGTCGCCGTTCGCTCGAACAGCCAAACGGCAGCCGAGGTCACGATACATTCGCCGGAGGGATTCGGTCATCTGATCTTCCCGGCGATTGGGGAGGCTTTGGATAAGGCCGGCCTTGACCTGACTGCCGTGGACTGCCTGGCTGCGGCCAGCGGGCCTGGCTCGTTTACGGGCGTTCGAGTAGGCCTGTCTACTGTGAAAGGGCTGGCCGAGGCTCTGGGCAAGCCGGCGGTTGGCGCTTCAAATCTGCAGGCTCTGAGTTCGTTTGGCAAAAATCCCCTCCGCGCGGTTGTGTTAGATGCGCGCCGCGGCGACGTGTACTCCGCTGTGTATGACGCTCAACTGAATCGGGTTGCGCCGGAAACCGTGTCTCCATTCCTGCATTGGCTGGAAACACTGACCGAGTCCGCATACGAATTCATCTCCACTCCGGGCAATCCGTTCTGGCTGGCACTCCAGGGTACGCGCTTTGCCGAGATGCCATTTTCTGAAATTGCCCAGCCGCTCGCGAGCGCCGTAGCGCTTTGCGCGGAGCGCGCCATCTGGACCGACCCCGCGCTGCTGGATGCTAATTACGTTCGACGCTCGGATGCAGAACTGTTTTGGAAGGACTCTGGCTCAAAAGCCCGTGAACAGTGAAAATCCATGGTGCCGGCAATACCAGGCCAGCAGCCCGTTGGCTGCGGCGAGCGCGATGAAATAGATACCCGCAGCGGGGCTTGGCCGCTCCGGGAAATCATGAGTGGTCAGGCGATACGCCGTCCCGCCCGCGACTATAAGGAACAAATAATCGCGCAAGAGGAAGAACAGGAGCAGCGATGACACAAGGACCAGCATCCGCGCCTGTTTTCCGAGCGCGCCCATGGCCGCTCCTCCGTCGAATATCGAAACCGGCACCAGGTTCAGCAGATTCAGCCAACCGGCAAACTCGGCGATAGCCAGCCAAACGTGGTGACCACTGGCGCGATATACCGCAAATGCAATTACACCCGACAGAAATCCGAAGAGCGGCCCCGCCAGCGAAATGGTCGCTCTCACCCCCGGATCGACGTTTGCTCCTCGCCAGCGCACAAAAGCCCCGAGGCCCGGCAGAAATGTAGGCAGCTCGGCTTTAAATCCGAAACGCCGGATTGTGATGAAGTGCCCCATTTCATGCAAGAGGACGGAGGCGGAAAGCCCTACCGCCAGAGCCCACCCCAAGAGGCTCCAATACACGCCGATGAAAGCGAGCATGCTGAGCGGGAAGACGAGTTTGGCCAAGATTGGTACCGCGAACGTTCCCAGCCGGCTCTCGCCCGCCAAAGCGGGACGCGGTGCCATGCGGTTCTCGAGCTTTTCGATTTCTCGTTCTACACCTCTCCGCTCTGGTGAATCGGGGAGATAAGGCAGTGACGCGGTCCAAAGATCCCGCGCCGCATCCAGCCTGCCGAGAGCGGTGAGCTGCCGGGCCCGGTTCGCCAGTTGATTAAGCTGATCAGCGAAGGTGAGCCGGCGACAATTGCCACACACCAGAGCGCCGGGCGCCTGTGCGTGACCGCATTTTGGACAATAGCTACCCTGCGAAGAGGTGGATGCTGCCAACCCTCAGTGTACTGTTCGGCAGCCTTATTCTTCGGCTGCTCCGTCGGAGAGATCTGGTAAATCGTGGGTGACTTGTGAAGCTAGAAAGACCGCGACAATCGATTCGATGCCTTCACGATCCTCCTCATCGAAGCGGTTCAGACTGGCGCTATCTATATCGAGCACTCCCATGAACCTGCCCCAGTTGAGCAGGGGCACAACAATTTCGGACCGGGAGGCGGTGTCACATGCGATATGGCCAGGAAACTGATTCACATCGGGTACAACAACGGTCCTGAGCTCCGCTGCGGCCGTTCCGCATACGCCTTTTCCAAAAGGTATGCGCACGCAAACGAGCTGGCCCTGAAACGGGCCGAGCACCAATTCTTTGTCTTCAGCGATGTAAAAACCAACCCAATTCACATCCGGCAACGAGTGAAACAATAACGCGGATGTATTGGCCGCGTTGGCAACGAAGTTGGTCTCTTGGCCGAGCAGACTGTGGAGCTGCTCACAAATCTGCTGGTAAAGGGCGTACTTCGTTCCAGCCGTTCCGGTCGAGCTTACGGTCAGCATTGCTCAATTAGTGTATCTCTCCCGGAATAGATCTCAGGCGTTCGGCTTCCGGCGGTATGGGGTGGCAATATAATTCACTGCTTCAGCGGCCGCGGCCGACATCGGAGCAGTGTTGACTGTTTGGCGGTAAGCCTCGATCGCCTGCCGGTGATCTCCCTTCAGATCGTAGACTTGCCCCAAGCGCAGCCAAGCCATTACGGCCGTACTGAGATCGAGGCCGTTCGCTTTTTGGGTCACTCGGCGCAGATCGTCCAAAGCAGGATCCAGATCGCCGTACCAGAAAAGCAAGTTCCCCGTCAGGTATTCAATTTTTTCCGGAGCCAGATTCGCATAGCCGGGCGCGCCTGCGCAGCGTAGACCTTCTACTTCGGCCAGAACACTAAGCGCGGCCTGTTTGTCGCCGAGATCGCTGTACATTTGTACTTGCTCGAAGCGGAATAAATAATTTCTGGGAAACATTCGCGCCATCTCCTCCAGCAGTGGAATCGCGAGCTGGGGCTGGCGCTCGCGGCGGTATATGGCCGCAAGCAGGATTCTTGCATCGTATTTATCCAGCGCTCCCGACTGCGCCACCAATTGCAACTGCCGGATGCCGTCCTCTTTGTTGCCGTGAAATCCCCGAATCGCGCCCAGCAGGCGGAGATAGGATGGCAGACTCCCGAATATGTATTCAGTTACACCGGAGATCAAGTGCGCATCCACCCACTCGGGATCGATCGCCAGAATCTTCTCGTTGGCTTTTCTCGCCGCAATCGCGTCATGCAGCGCATCGAGCCAAGCTCGCTCGACCAGGAACTTGTAGTTCGCGTGCAAGCCGTGAGCGACCACGACTGCGTGAAGCACCTGAATATCTCGCGGGTTCTTTTGCAGGAGCGCGGCGCTCAATTTCAGAGCCTGATCGATTGAACTCTCAAAGCGGACCTTATCTTCAGGTGCGATTTCCATCTTGGGCCGTCGCAGAAACGGGTTGCTGCCTGTTACCAGCTCGCTCTCCAGGGCGCCGTTGCGGTACATCTCGCGATAGAGAATTGTCTGCGCGATATGGTCGTAACAGTCGGGATCGCCGGGCCGCTCTTTTAGCTCTCCCTCAAAAAACTCCAGCGCCTGGTCATACTCGTTGTTGTAGAAATGAACGAATCCGGGATTCCTGATTGGATCCTGTGCGTCGATTGCTCCAACACTGGGTGGAAACGACAACGCCGCGAGCAGTACTAAGGCGGCTGATACTGCAGACCTGAAATACACGGGAATTCTCTCTAAGCGATTTCTGCGGCTGTCTGGACCATTAAAGTGGCAAGTGCCTCTCGCGCAGTTGCGGCGACCAAGGGATCTGCGTGTGCCGCCAGCTTCTCCAGCGGTTCGCGCATTTTCGCTTGCCCGGAGTTCCCCATTGCGATCGCCACGTTCCTCAGGAAGCCCGCATACTTCGCGCGCAGCACCGGGGACCCGCGAAACCGAACGCGAAACTCATCTTCCGTCAACTCCGCCATCTCCTTCAGGCCAGGCGCGACCGAAACCGGCGAAAACGCCGAATCCTGGGTGACCGGTGCACGCCTGTTCCAGGGGCATACGTCTTGACAGATGTCGCAGCCGAACACGGAGTTGCTGAAGTTTCTCGCGATTGTTGCCGGAACCTCTCCACGTTTCTCGATTGTGAGATAGGAAATGCACGAACGGCTGTCCAGCAGCCATCCGCCTTTGTTATCGGGCACAAGGGCGTTTGTGGGACAGGCGTCAATGCAGCGCGTACAGGTCCCACATCGATCGGGAACGGGCGCGTCAAACGCGAGCGAAATAGAAAGGAGCAACTCGCCCAAAAGGAACCAGGAGCCCTGCTGCTGGTTTATCAGGCAGCTATTCTTGCCGATCCAGCCCAGGCCGGCTGCTTGCGCGTATGAGCGCTCCAGGAGAGGCGCGGTATCTACGCAGATCTTCCACTCGAAGGGTGCGTTGTGTATCTCCGTTATTCGATCCACCAACGCGCGTAGCCCGTTCCGAAGCACATCGTGGTAATCGGCGCCCCAGGCGTAGCGCGAAATCCAGCCACGCTCAGGATCATCGATGTCGGATGTATAAGGGTGAGCCGTGTTGTAGAGTTTGCCGACGCTGACAAGGCTTTCGGCAGTGGGCAGCAGGGTGCGAGGATCGCATCGCATGTCACCCCGACGATCCGTTAGATAGCTCATCTCCCCGGCGAACCCTTTCCCGCGCCATTGCTCGAATCTGTCGAAATCAAGAAGGGGCCGTGCAGGCGCAATCCCAATCAGTTCGAATCCGCATTCGCGGGCGAGTTGTTTGACCTGTTCGGCGGTGATTGCCAATCCGACTTGCTACCCTCTGTTTTTATTTTGACGGCTTCGTTACTTGATTTTCAAAACGTCTTCGTTCAACGCGGGGGCCGGCTCGCTCTGAATGGTCTATCTCTAAGAGTCCAGCCTGGAGAGCACGTGGCGATTCTCGGTCCGAACGGGAGCGGCAAATCCACGCTTATTAAGACGATTACGCGCGAATGCTACCCGCTGCTTCGTCCCGAGTCGCGACTCCGCATACTTGGGCAAGAGAATTGGAACATCTTTGATTTGCGAACTCACCTGGGCATCGTCAGTAACGATCTGATGGCTCGTTGTACGCGAGACATCACCGGACGGGAGCTGGTCCTCTCCGGTTTTTTCGGCTCAGTCGGTATCTGGCCCAATCACCACGTAACGGCTGAGATGGAGCGGTCCGCGGCGAACGCAATGGACCGCCTGGATGTCCTGCCTCTCGCAAACCGATGGCTCGATGAGCTGTCTTCCGGTGAGGCCCGGCGGCTCCTGATCGCCCGCGCGCTGATCCACAATCCGGAGACCCTGCTCCTGGATGAACCTACGACGAGTCTCGACGTAATGGCCTTGCACGAAGTACGAAGCGAGCTTCGAGCACTGGCCGGGGCTGGAGTTGGCCTGTTACTAGTGACTCACCATCTGGACGATATCATTCCGGAGATCGATCGGGTGCTCATCCTACGCGAAGGAGCAATTGTAGTGGACGGTCCGAAGGCCAAAGTGCTGACTTCGGATCGGCTGTCCAAAGCGTTCGGCGTCCGTCTGGAAATCCTGCAGCGCGACGGATTCTACCACGCTTGGTAAGGTATTTACGGTTAAGACACTGATTCCTAAGAAGTTTCAGCAAATTTGGCGTTCTGTTCAGGCCGATAATCTTCCATACAACCGCCGAACCGTGCTGTTCGCTTCTATTACGTTTTCAACGGCTTAACGCGAAACCTATACTACTGGTAGCCAACGGGATATCCTGTTTGGCCCAATGGGAGAAAACCGAATTTCAAGCATGCATAAACCAGTTAAGTACTTCGAAAAAGTCGTCACGGTGGGTGCAAGCGCCGCCTGGCAGGTTTTTGATCGGCTGAACCAGGTTAAGCAAAACCCTTCTTTCACCCCGAAATGGTCGGACAAGCCGCTGCTGAAGAGCTATCAGAAATCCAAGCCTCCGCTTGGCTGGCCGCGCGAGACTGATTCGCTTTGCCCTAAGTGCATCCCAGAGATCCGCCAACGGATTGTCGATGGAAAAATCGATTACAAGATCCTGCTGAACGAACCCGTGGGAGAGATTAAGGCCCGTATCACAGAGCGCGACGGCAGGATCGTCATGACCAAGGAATGTCCCAAGCACGGACATTTCGAAGATGTGATGTCGATCGATCCTGCCTTCTCGAAACATTTGGAAGACGTATTTCCCGGCCGCGACATTCGTGCGCACAATGACGATAAGCTGCACAATCATGGCAGCAGCACGATTACGCATGGGCGCGGTTCGGTACTGACGATTGACTTAACCAACCGTTGCAACATGATGTGCGATCCGTGCTTCATGGATGCAAACCAGGTCGGCTTCGTGCATGAGCTGAGCTGGGAAGACATCAAGGCGCTGCTCGATAACGCGATTTCAATCAAGCCGCGGCGTCAGATGTCGGTTCAGTTTTCGGGCGGTGAGCCGACCTTGTCACCCTACTTCATCGAGGCCGTTCGCTATGCCCGGCAAGTGGGCTATAACAGCGTGCAGGCGGCCACAAACGGAATTGAATTCGCCAAGCGCCCTGATTTTTGCAAGCAAGCCGCGGAAGCGGGCCTGCGGTATGCGTACCTGCAGTTCGACGGAATCGGTAACGCTGCAAACTCGCATCGGGCGGTCGGCAACCTTTTCGATGTGAAGCTACGCGCGATCGAGAATCTCTGGACTGCCGGGGTCGATATCGTCCCGGTGATCACAATTCTTAACGGGATCAACAACGAGCAGGTCGGGCACGTAGTTCAGTTTGCGCTCGAGAACCCGAAGAAGATTCCGTTCCTTTCGTTCCAGCCTGTCTCTTTTACAGGCCGCGACGAGGCCATTACCGATGAGCGTCGTAAAGCCCAGCGGTACACGCTATCCCATCTGGCTCATGACGTGAAGAACCAGACGGGAATCGGCGAGCCGGTCCGTGACTGGTTCCCGATCAGTTTCATGAGCACTTTCTCGGACTTCGCGGACCTGGTGCACGGGCCAAGTGCCGATTGGGGCCAGCTTAGCTGCGGGTGCCATCCGAATTGCGGTATCGGCATGGCCGTGATGTGCGACAAGGATACCAAGGAGTACGTTCCGGTTACGGCGTTCCTGCATGCGGACCAGCTTGCGAAGGACGTGGCGCGCATCAATGATGGGGCACGCGGCCGCTTCCTCTCGGTTCTGGGCGTTACGCTATCACTGCTTCGGAACTACGATCCTTTCAAGGCGCCCACGCATTTCCGTCTGAGCGATCTGGTTGCCAAGTTCGACAAATGCTTCGGCATGTCGAAGAAAGCCCAATCAGGCGAATACGGCAAGGTGACGGGCGACCGTACAAGAGCCGATATCGAGAAGCGCCGCGCGGATCGTTGGAACTTCCTTTTTATTGCAGGGATGTGGTTCCAAGACCTGTTCAATTACGATTTCCGCCGTACGGAACAGTGCATTATTCCTTACGCGACCCAGGAAGGGGAGATCTCGTTCTGCGCCTACAACACCGGCGTAGGCTGGCGGAACATTATTGAAAAGATGCACATGACGGCTACGCTGACCAAGTGGTATGAGGAACACGGCCGTCACGAGATCTTCGCCGGCAACAAAAAGGTTCCGCTCACAGCTAAGGACCATAGCTTAGTGCTGAACGAAGCTCACGTTAATGCTGATCGCCAGCACGATCTGGAGCAACTCGGTATTGCCAAGAACGCACGCGAGGAGAAGATGCGGGCTCGTGATGAGGCTCTTAAGAAGAAGCTCGAGGACGAGAAGATGATGCGGCTCTACCGAGAGCATGTTCTTGGCGAGAAAAAGACGGAAGGTTTCGTTCCCTTAAACGGTCTGCTTGCCTCGACCCCAAAACCCCTGGAGGCCGAAAAGCAGGAAGAAGTCGGAGCCATGGGCGATTAAATTTCACTGCCACGATCAGATCTTCTTGCCGCGAGGGAAACCTCGCGGCTTTTTTTTTGTACATTTTCTGAATGTTTGTACACTTTCTAACTGGAGGATAGATTGAAGCGCTTACTACGATCGGCTGTTTTCGCCGGATTCGCTGCGGGTTGTCTTCTCGCGGACGTTACCTATAACCAGAATGTGAAGTACACGGGTGGAACCTTACTCGATATGGTTCACCGGATGGCGAACATGCCAATGATCGGCCGCATGGGCGGAGGCATGATGAAAACGGCTTTCCAGGATCAGACCTTTAACGTGTTCATTAAAGGCGCAAAGATGGCCAGGCTGGGACAATCGCTCTCCACGATTTACGATCTCGATGCCGGTACGATCACGACTGTCAACAATGAGAACCAAACATACTTCGTTCAAACGTTCGATCAGCTCCGGGAACAGATGCAGCGGATGCAGGAACGAATGAACCGGGGCAAGAGCGGCGACCTGCAATACGACATAAAGGTCGAGAATACCGGACAGACCCGCGATATCAACGGTCAAAAGGCGCCAGAGACGGTAATGACGCTCACGGCGAAGCCGGAAACTGGTTATTCGGGAATGGTTATCAAGGTTCATTTGTGGAGCGTTGAACCAAACGAGGCCATGAAAGAGGCCGTAGATTATCAGAAGCGGTTAGCGCACAAGTTTGCTTACGCATTCGCGGGACTGTCGCCCGCCTTTGGAGGAGCGGGCGCCGGCATCAATGCCGCCATGAAGGAGGCAATGGAGCAAAACGGATACCCCGTGCTCAGCGAGATAGAGCTTACAGGCCTGCATTCGCCGATGGCAAATAATCCAATGATGCACGAAAACAGCGGAGATCCGAACGTGCCGGCGCTCCAGATGCAGACGGAATCATCGAACTTCGCGACGGGAGTGGTGGACGATTCGAAATTCAGCGTGCCCGCGGGATACAAAGAGCAGCAGCCCAGAGGAATGCGCCAGTAAAAGAGAAAAAGGCCCGCTCTTTCGAGGCGGGCCTTTTCCTTCGCGGGAATGCTATTCGATTTCGCGGGGGCGCTTCTTGCGATTGCGCTTGCGGGCGAGGGCTTCCTTCGTGCGCCGCTTTTCGCCGGGTTTCAGGTAGAAAGAGTGCCGTTTGATTTCCTTAACGATGTCTTCCTGCTGAACCTTGCGCTTAAAGCGGCGGAGGGCACTTTCGAGCGTTTCGCCATCCTGCAGATGGACTTCTGCCAAACTAATTCACCACCTTCCGGGAGATGCCTGCTTCTGAGCGACAGACACAATCTAGTATTATAACGTGCCCCGGCCGAACTACGCCTCTTTGTTGCCAGATGTACCCGCGCCAAGCTGGTCACCTTTTTCCTCCTCGGCGGTTACGAACTGGAGGATGTCGAAGTGTTTGACTTCACGATCCGGGAAAAAACTATTAATGGCGGATTGCTCGTCGTCATAGATGGAAAACACTGTTGCCAGTTTGGTCAGAATCATCAATTGGGCGGTACGCTTCGAAAGATGTAACAGCTTCAAGGCACCGCCAGCGGCTTTCATCGACGAATGGCCAACCACCAGAATCCCCAAACCGGTGCTATCGATGAAATGGACATTTTGCAAATTCAGAATGAGGTTCGCTTTGCGCTGCGATGCGAGAGCACTCAGCTGACCGCGAAGTTCAGACGCCTCCGATCCGGCCACTATGCGACCGTGCAGATCAAGGATTGAAATTCCGTCGACTTCTCTAGCGTGCATTTCCAAACTCATCGCAGCTCTCCCTTATAACCTGATTCTTATCGTGCAGTGCCGGTCGCAAAACTCTGTCGATCAACGCTCTTGGGACAGGAGTACATTGAATAGTGCGAATCCGAAGGGAAGGAGCATTCTTTGGGCATGTATGCTTTGCTTGCCTGGCTACAGACGCGCGCCGCAGAGCTTCCAGAACACCGGATTGCGAACATTTTCGAGCCTCGTACAACACCGGGGGAGCTGGAAAGACATATCGCCAATCTGACCCTTGGCATAACCGGCATCATCTTTGTGGTGGTTGGGGGCTTGATCGTGTATACGATATGGCGATTCCGGCGCAAGCCCAGTGACGATTCCCGCCAGGAGCCGGCGCAGGTGTATGGCAGCAATCAGATCGAAATTGCCTGGACAGTGATTCCGATCCTGATCGTGTTCATATTAATCGGAGTGTCGGCGCGAGTAATCGCAGCCATTCAAAATGCCAGCCCCCCGCATTCGACGGTTAAAATCCGATTGATTGGACATCAATGGTGGTGGGAAGTTGAGTATCCCGACTTCAAGGTGAAGACCGCCAATGAAATTCACGTCCCTGTGAACGCAGACGGCCATACGGCGGCGTACTTACAACTCGAAAGCCTGGACGTGATCCATAGCTTCTGGGTGCCGCAGCTCGCCGGGAAGATGGATTTGATTCCCAACCGCGTGAATTACATGTGGATCGATCCGAAAGAAGCGGGAATTTTTTTTGGAAACTGCGCGGAGTACTGTGGTACCCAGCACGCAAATATGCTGCTACGGGTTGTTGTGCAGTCGCAAAACGATTTCAATGTGTGGGCGGCCCAGCAGGCGCAACCTGCAGAGGCGAACCCAGCGGAGGCGAAAGTGGCGCAAGGCAAGAACATGTTCGAATCGCTTGATTGCATTGACTGCCACCGCGTACAGGGAACGGCCGCTACGGGCGTGTTCGGACCGGATTTAACGCACCTCATGAGCCGGCACACCATCGGGGCCGGAGTGCTACCCATGACTCACGAGAATCTCCGTGATTGGGTGAATGATCCGCAGAACGCCAAGCCAGGTTGTTTCATGCCAAGTTTGAAACTTACCGGTACAGAACTGGATCAAGTTGTTTCTTATCTGGAATCGCTGCGCTAGTGGACGGGGGGCGCAATGGCATCGATCGATTATCCGTTAGAACGGCCTGATATCCAGGACACGGGCTGGCATTTTGCAGAGAACCTGTATCGGTGGATCGCCACCGTTGATCACAAGAAGCTCGGGCTGATGTATATCGTCTCGGCGCTGATCTTCCTTTGCGTTGCAGGAATAATGGCGGTCGTTATTCGATTGCAGCTTGCGTTTCCGAATGGTCACGTTGTGGATCCGGACACGTTCAACCGGCTGTTTACGATGCACGGAACAACGATGGTGTTTTTGGTTGGAATGCCAATGGTGGCAGGCTTTTCCAATTACCTCGTACCGATTATGATCGGGGCGCGCGATATGGCCTTTCCGCGATTGAACTCGTTCGGGTTCTGGATTTTCCTGTTCGGCGGTTTGCTGCTGTACTACAGCTACATCGGGGGCAGCGGCTTATCCGGTGCAGGTTCGGCTCCCGATGTGGGGTGGTTCGCCTATGCTCCGCTGACATCCAGGTCATTCTCGAGAGGGCATTCGGTCGATTACTGGGCGCTCGGGGTGTTGGTTTCCGGCTTCGGGAGCATTGCGAGTGCGATCAATGTCATCGCTACTACGTTCTCACTCCGATGCCCGGGAATGACCCTCAGCAAAATGCCCATGTTTGTTTGGGTCATGCTTATCGATGCCTGGCTGATCCTGATTGCACTGCCTCCCCTCTCCGCCGGGCAGATCATGCTGCTTCTGGACCGTTATCTGGGAGCAAACTTCTTTAACACTCAACACGGCGGATCGGCTGTTCTGTGGCAGCACATCTTCTGGATATTTGGGCATCCGGAAGTTTACATCCTTATCTTCCCTGCTTTCGCGATTCTCTCCGAAGTAGTACCTGTATTTTCGCGCAAACCACTATTTGGCAGACCGGCCATGGTGGGCGCCGTGGTGGCGATCGGGTTTATCAGCCTGGGAGTCTGGGCGCACCATATGTTCGCTGTGGGAATGACCTCCTGGTCGAATACGTTTTTCGCAGCTTCCAGCATGCTGGTTGGGATTCCGACCGGCATCAAGATCTTTAACTGGACGGCTACGATGTACGGCGGGCGAATCAGGCTGCTTACGCCCATGCTTTTCTGCTGCGCGTTCCTGTTGCAGTTCCTGGTGGCGGGCTTGACGGGGATCATGTTGGCGGTAGCGCCGTTCGATTGGCAGTTGCACGATTCGTACTTTGTCGTCGCCCATTTCCACTACACTCTGATAGGCGGTTTGGTGACGGGCCTCTTTGCCGGAATGTACTACTGGTATCCAAAAGTCGCCGGCAGGATGTATAACGAAAAGCTCGGCAAGTGGAATTTCTGGCTTTTCATCATCGGTTTCAATCTCACGTTTCTCCCGCTGCACTTTGCGGGCATGCTGGGCATGCCTCGACGAATCTATACCTACGCTCCGGGCCGCGGCTGGGAAATCTGGAACCTGATTGCTTCGATGGGTTCTCTGCTGATGACAGCGGGCGTGGCCTGTTTCGCCTGGAATGTGATCTATTCCGCGGTGAAAGGTAAACCTTCCGGGGATGACCCGTGGGATGCCTGGACACTCGAATGGGGAACGACATCTCCGCCCCCCGAATACAATTTCGAGAAGCTGCCAGTAGTGCGCAGCAGCCGGCCGTTGTGGGATCTAAAACATCCGAACGATCCGGATTGGAAATACGAGTAGAGAAACCATGGCAGAAGAGAACGTATTGGCCGCCGGTGCTCTTACGCTCGAGCAGGAGTGGAAGCTGCCGGATCGAGGCACGGTCGGAATTGCCTTCCTGATTATCACCGAAACAGCACTGTTCACTATCTTCGTCGCGGCCTACCTGATCTATATCGGGAAGAGTTTAGTCGGTCCGTATCCGAAGGACGTTCTGGAGCTTCCGATCCTGGCGACGATTTGCCTGCTTTCGAGCAGCGGGACCATCGTCTTTGCGGAGCATGCGCTGGAAAAGGGGCACCTCGGTCAATTTAAGCTTTGGTGGATTGTGACGATCTGCCTCGGTCTGGAGTTCCTTACAGCAACTGGTTTGGAATGGCGGAAGCTCATTTTGCAAGACCACTTGACGATCAGTACGAATCTTTTCGGTACTACCTTCTACTCACTGGTGGGTTTGCACGCTAGCCACGTCACGGTGGGAATGGTCTTTTTACTGATGGTGCTGGCTGTCACGCTGTTTCGATTTCCGATCGAAACCCAGAAAAGACGCGTCAAGTTCCTGTCATGGTACTGGCACTTCGTTGATGCGGTCTGGGTCATTGTGTTTACCGTGGTGTACATCATCGGCAGGTAGAGGGAATCGGATGTCGATCGAAACTCATCACGGGGAAGCGGGCGAACACACCGAGGCAACGCACATTCAATTGCCGGCACCGACGTTCTGGCCCATGATCTTTGCGTTCGGGATCACGTTACTCTTTGCGGGGCTGGTCACCTTTTGGGCGGTCGGGGTGGTCGGAGCTATCATCGCGCTCCGGTCGGCATTTGGGTGGTGGCACAATGTCATTCCGCACGAAGATCATGAAGAAGTCCCAATCGATCCGGCGCACCGTCCAGCGCCGATCCTGGTCGAGGAGCGTTCCGTGGTACGGGTACAGGTCGGTGAACACGGGCACCGGATGCGCATACCGGTCGAAGTGCATCCCTATTCTGCTGGGATTATCGGTGGCTTAGTTGGCGGCGCGGCGATGGCCATTCTGGCGTGCCTGTACGGGCTGGTGACACAGCACAGCATTTGGTATCCCGTGAATCTGCTGGCGGGAGTGGTTGTCCCTGGACTGGGCGACGCAAGCCTGGAACAACTGAGGCAATTCAATGGACTCGCATTTGTAGCCGCGCTGATCGGCCATGGCGTGCTCTCCGCGCTGGTGGGTATTGTCTATGCAGCCATCATGCCCATGTTTCCTAAATACGCACCGCTATGGGCGGGTATTCTCGTTCCTTTGTTTTGGAGCGGACTTGTAGCGACGTCCCTGAGCATATTGAATCCCGCTTTGAATGACCGGATCAGTTGGCCCTGGTTCGTCGTCTGCCAGCTAGCGTTCGGTTTGGTGGGCGGATACGTGATTGCGCGTAGTACACACATTCAGACGATGCAATCGCTGCCTCTGGCCCAGAGAGCGGCTTTGCATTTCCCAACGGACGACACAAAGAGTGACCACTAAATGGGAGTCAGCACGAACAGGCGAAGTGTCCAACGAAGCCGGATCTGGCTTGCCGTTCCAGCGAGCCTATCGCTGCTTTGCGCGATTTCGTGTGAACCGCCCGGCAAACCAGGGCCAGCGGAGATCGCACCCGAGAATGTCGTGGATTTCCAGACTCTGTACGTGCAGAACTGCGCAGGGTGCCATGGGCTTGACGGCAAGAATGGGCCGGGCCGGATCCTCAACAATCCTCTTTATCTGGCTATTCTTCCGCGAGACACCCTGAAGCAAGTCATCCAACACGGGCGGCCGGGCACTTCTATGCCGGCTTGGGACGAGCGCGAAGGCGGGCCGCTCTCGCCGAAGCAGATCGAAGCATTGGTGGGCGGGATCGAGACCAATTGGGCAAAGCCTGTGCACTTTGCAACGCCGCTGCCCTCGTATACAGGGGAGGGGACAACTGGGGATTCAGGCCGAGGTCAAAAGCTGTTTTTCAGGAACTGCTTCGCTTGCCACGGACCGGGAGCGGTCGTGGGAACGATTACCAGTGCCGATTACCTTTCGCTGGTTACGGACCAGATGCTACGCACTTCCATCATCGTGGGGCGGCCCGATTTGGGCATGCCGGATTATCGGTTCCTGAATTCGGGGCATGCCTTGAGCGATCAAGACATCGCCGATCTCGTGGCCTTTCTGTCGTCGAAGCGCCCGGCAGCCATCACCGCCATGTTTGAAAGCGCTCAAAACCGAACGAACGGGCGCCAGTCCGGACAGCAGACCGGCGGCACCGGGCAACACGTCAACGAGAGTGGCAGCGGCGAGAGAGGCGCGCTGACTAAAGGAAACGAAGGTAGCGGAACAGGCCCCGGCAGTCCGCGCCAGCAGAAGAATGAGGGGAACAAATCGACCGGCGCCAGCAGCTTGGGAGGACCAAAATGACCGAACCTGAAATCGAAGATAAAGGTGAGCGCCTCGCGAATCCGGTGGTTGAGAATCCAACGCGGCGGGACTGGCTCTTTTTGACAGGTGTTGCTGTAAACGTAGCCGCCGGACTCCTGATGGCGATTCCCTTGGCCGGATTTGTGTTTTCGAGCTTCAGGGAACGGAAAGATCCACGCGCCTGGATTTCTTTGGGATCTCTCGATAACTATGCGGAAGACACGACGCGCCTCGCGACGTATCGGAACCCGTTTACGCGGCCATGGGATGGACAGACAGCGGATATCCCTTGCTGGGTTCGCCGGCTAAAAGGCAATGAGTTCCAGGTGTTCGCGATCAACTGTACGCACTTGGGTTGTCCGGTGCGTTGGTTCCAGGAATCGGGACTGTTCTTGTGCCCATGTCATGGCGGCGCGTATTACGAAGATGGCGGCCGGGCCGCCGGCCCACCACCGCGCGGGTTGTTTGAATACAACCACAAAGTAGAAAACAATGAGCTCTGGGTGAAGGGCGGAGAAATGCCCACGCTTGCGAATCCAGTGTGAACGGGCAAGCACGATGAATAGTCTGAGGAACATCGCAGTCTGGCTGGACGACCGGTTGCACCTGACCGCGCTTTGGGCCTCTTCGGCGGGGCACGAAGTTCCCGCGAGCTCCGGCAGTTGGTGGTACGTGTTCGGCAGCGCCACACTGCTGTGCTTTGTTATTCAAGTGATCTCAGGCGCTTGCCTCGCATTTGTCTACATGCCATCGACGAATGAGGCGTATACCAGCCTGCAATACCTTAATCACGTGCAGTTTTGGGGCTGGTATCTGCGCGGGATCCATTATTGGGGCTCGAATTTCATGGTGGCGTTCATGAGCGCGCACATGATTCAGGTGTTCCTGTTCGGGGCATACAAATATCCGCGTGAACTCACCTGGATAAGCGGAATCTTTCTCCTGCTCTGCACGCTGGGAATGGCATTTACTGGCCAGGTCATGCGCTGGGATCAAGACGCGTATTGGGGGCTGTCAATCGGCGCGTCAATTCTAGGTCGCATTCCTCTAATAGGGGCAGGACTCGTCCATCTAGTTCTGGCGGGACCAATTATCGCGGGCGAAACGCTTTCGCGGTTCTTTACGCTACACGTGTTTATTATTCCTGGGCTGATTATCGCCATTGTCGGCATGCATCTGCGGCTGGTGCTAATAAAGGGGATCAACGAATATCCGAGGCCGGGGCACAAAGTGCGGCGTGCAACTTATGATGCCGAGTACGCAGAGATCATACGTAAAGAGGGGGTGCCATTCGTTCCGCACGCGATCGACAAGGACCTGATCTTTTCAGCCGTCACTCTGGTATTGATTCTCCTGTTCGCGCTGATTGTAGGGCCAAAGGGACCACACGGAGAGCCGAACCCAACCTTGGTGGACGCAAGCCCACGTCCCGATTTTTATTTCCTCTCGCTGTTCGCCGCACTCGCGCTTCTGCCGAACTGGATGGAGACCTTCGTCATGTTCCTGGGCCCGGCACTGGCGATTTTGATTCTGCTGTTGCTTCCATTTGTTTCGAATACCGGAGAAAAGAGTGCGGCGAGGCGTCCGGCCGCCGTGCTGTGGGTGATTCTGGCTGTTCTTACCATAGTTACCTTAGCGTGGTTCGGGCTGACTTCGCCCTGGTCGCCACGCATGACGGCGTGGAGCGGCGATCCGATTCCGGCTGTGTATCTGAAGGGACGCACACCCTTGGAGCTGCACGGCGCGCTAGTCTTTCAAAACAAGCAGTGCCGGAATTGCCACGCGCTCGGCGGGGTGGGGGGTGAACGGGGACCGGCCCTCGACGCCGTGGCAACGCGCCTGACAGCGCCAGAGATGGTGCGGCAGGTGATCCAGGGCGGCGGCAACATGCCGGCTTATGGAAAGAAGCTGACGCCTGCTGAGGTTTCCGCGCTAGTGGCGTTTATGGAAACCTTACGGCCGAAAACAACGCCGCCTTCACAAAACTCGGCGCCTCCGGAGAATCGTCTGCCGAGAGATGTGGCACAACTAATACCGCCTGCAGTCGCTTCCGGCAAGCATCGGCCGTGAACTTAATTGCCAACGCTGCACTGACCTCCTGGGCCTGGAAGCCGCTCACGACGGCGATTCTGCTCGCGGCTGCCCTGATCTACTTCCGAGGCTGGCTTCGCGGCAGACGGCTGCTTCGCGATCCCGCCGATTGGAACAGGCTCGGTGCGTTCCTGGCTGGTCTTGTCGCGGTGTTTCTGGCCTTGGAATCACCGCTTGATAGTTTTGACGGTCTGTTCCTTTCCGCGCACATGGCGCAGCATTTCCTGCTGATGATGGTCGCGCCGCCGCTAGTCCTGATGGGCCATCCACTGGTACCGATCCTGCGCGGCCTGCCCGGGCAGTTTGTGAAGGAAGGGCTTGGCCCGTTCTTGACATGGCGCCCTTTGCAGCAACTTTGCAACCTGCTGACCGCTCCTATATTCAGTTTGTTTGCCTTTGCGTTCAGCACCATTTTCTGGCATTTGCCGAAATTCTACGAACTCGCGCTGCGTTCACCGGAGTGGCACAGGGTGCAGCATGCTTCGTTTTTTTGGACCGGGATTCTATTCTGGTGGCCGGTTGTGCAGCCCGGGGCTGCGAAACCGAAATGGCCGCGCTGGGCGAAGATTCCGTATCTCTTGTTCGCCGATATCGTCAACACGGCGCTCTCGGCATTCTTCGTGTTTTCCGGACGTCTACTCTACCCGACCTACAGCGCGGCCTATGCGGGCGGATTAACGCCACAGGAAGATCAAACGTTTGCAGGCCTGATTATGTGGGTACCCGGATCGGTGATTTATCTGGTGCCTGCCTTTGTGATTGCGATGCGGGTGTTATCGAGCCCCCAACTCATGCGCCCGGCAAGGGCTAGCCGTGTCGTTCGGAACGAGTGCGCGCGCGGCAAGGGGCTGCCCCCGGCAATTGTCCGCTGGCGGAGAGTTGCGCAGACGGCAATGCTGTTCCTCGCCATCGCGATCATGGCGGACGGATTTTTGGGGCCGCGCGTTACCGCCTTAAATCTAGCGGGCGTCTTGCCGTGGATTCACTGGCGGGCGCTGTCGATTCTCGCACTGCTGGCCGTGGGCAATCTCTTTTGCATGGCATGTCCCTTCACGTTGGTTCGCGACTGGGGTCGAAGGATATTGCCCGCAAAACTGAGATGGCCTCGACCGCTGAGAAACAAATGGGTTCCAGCGGCGCTGCTGCTGGTCTATCTTTGGACTTACGAAGCATTCTCATTATGGGACAGTCCATGGGTCACGGCGTGGATTATCGCCGGATATTTCTTTGCAGCACTCGTGATTGATGGGTTCTTCCGCGGCGCTAGCTTCTGTAAATACGTGTGCCCAATCGGGCAGTTCCATTTTGTGAGTTCGTTGCTCTCGCCTCGTGAAATCGGAGTTAGGAACCCGCAGACATGCCGCGACTGTACGACCCACGATTGCATTCGGGGAAACGAATCGGCGCGCGGATGTGAGCTGTACTTGTTTCAGCCGAAAAAGTCAGGAAATCTGGATTGTACATTCTGCCTGGATTGCGTAAAGGCGTGCCCGCATGAGAATGTCGGACTCATTTCAATTGCTCCTGCGAAGACTTTGCTGACGGATTCCTATCGCTCTTCGTTGGGAAGGCTGTCAAAACGGACCGATCTTGCCGTTTTAGTGCTGCTATTTGTATTTGGCGCGTTTGTGAACGCCGCGGGCATGGTAGGTCCCGTAATCGCGTGGGAGCACCGGTGGCACGCACAACTAGGGCCAGATGCAATGCCCTTGATCGTTGCAGCGTTTGTGCTGACGGGGGCCGTGTTAGTGCCCGGGTGCGTGACGCTCGTGTGCGGAGCGCTGAATCGCTTTAGCGGAACAGGTATTGAAACGCGCGATTTTGTCAGGCGATCAGTGCTGGCTTTAGTTCCCATTGGAGCTGGCATGTGGGCCTCGCATCTGGTATTCCACCTTGCAACGGGCTGGGCTGCATTCTGGCCGGCACTGCAGCGTATGTTTTCCGGATCAGCCCAATTCGCCCCCCCAACGATTTCGGGCTGGCTCACTCCGGTACAGATTCTGTTGCTCGATGCCGGACTATTGTTGACCCTTTACACGGTCTGGAAAGTAGCAAGAGGAAGCACAACGCGCTTGCGCGCGGCGATCACTCTGACTGCACCCTGGGCCGTAGTTTCCTGTGCGCTCTACGTGACGGGAATCTGGATTGTATTTCAACGTATGCAAATGCGAGGAATGCTGCACTGACGCGGAAGTGGCGCATTTGGATCGGGCTGCTCGCCGGGGGTCTTCTGTTCGCGGACGGGGGCACGGTGCAGTTGCGAAAACAGGCCGGGCCGTTTGAAATCACTCTGTTCAGTACGCCGTCTCCGCTGCGGGTTGGGCGCGCGGATCTGAGCGTTATGGTACAGCGCGTCAGCGATCAATCGCCTGTGCTCGACGCAAACGTGAAGCTGCACTTACGCAGACGGGGCGGCGATAACATCATCGAGGTATTCGCACCGGCAAGGCATGAAAATGCGACGAATAAGCTGTTGTACGCCGCGAGCGTGAACTTCATAAGGGCCGGTGACTGGCTCGCGGAGGTAGAGGTCATTGAGGGAGGCGCGACGGCGGATGTTGCCGGGCAGGTTACGGTTTTACCGGCATCTGCCCCGTTAATAGCGTACTGGCCCTATTTCGCCTTAGTGCCGCTTGCCATCGCGCTGTTCGTGTTCAACCGGTGGCTGAGGCAGAGAAGGGAATACCTACGTCCGCGGCGATGGCACTGAACGGTTAGCAATCGGAAAGGACCGCCATGGCTGCGTTCCGGCCGTTCATGGCAATCACGCTTCCTCCCGGATGCGTGCAAGCGCCGCATAGATATACGCCAGACATGGGAGTCTTACAGCGAAGGCGGTTGCTCCACATATAGGCGGGCAGGCACTCACCCTGGAAAATATGACCGCCAGTGAGGCCGACCTTTTTTTCGATATCGGGAGGGCCGAGAGCCTCTGCTTCGATCACGGCATCCGGAATGTTGCTACAGAAACGCGCTAGGGCCTCAAGCGCACACTGCTTAACTGAGTCTCGGTGCTCCTCCCACGTGCCGCTCGCGAAGTTGTACGGCACGTACTGCGAGAAAACAGACATGGTGTGGGTGCCTTCTGGCGCCACTGAGCGATCATGCACGCTTTGGAAGTAAAGCTCGGTCCACAGATGGCGAGGCAATTCTCCCCGGCGCGCCGCGGCATAGCTGTCTTTCCAACGCTGCTTATTGAGGGGCGTGTTGATCTGTCCGAAGTGATGAGGCTGGCACGTGCCTGGGCGGGCGCGGAAACTCGGCAGCTCGCGAAGCCACACGTTGAGTTTTAGAGTGCAGCCTTGCATCGGTACGCGTTCCACTTCGGCGCGCCAAGAGGCGTCTGCGGAATCCTCAAGAAGGCGTAGGGTCTGGCGCGGATCGGCATTTGAAATCACTACGGGCGCGTGAATGTGCTCGCCGCTTTCGAGCACGACACCGTCGCCGGGAATAATCCGCGAAACGGGTACACCGGATGCGATCACCGCGCCGGCTTCCTGCGCGGCGTCCGCCAGGAAGAACGAGACCATTCCCATCCCGCCGCGGACATAACCCCATTGGCCCGGGAAGCCGCCGAGACGGCCCGAGGAATGATGAAAACGTATGGACGCCGTGCCCGGATCGAACGGACTTGCGTTCGTGCCGATTACGCCCTGTCCGAGGTAAGCGGTCTGCAGCCGCTCGTCCGATAAATAGCGTTCGACGAACTCCGCCATCGACCAATCGAACAACAGCGCGCGCGCTTCTGTGTCGTTGCCGAGACGTTCTTCAAGATTCTCCCGGGTAGGCGGTTCGCCGATCCAGGCATCACGTTCGTTCGGCGGCCGGATCGCATCGCGCGCCCGGCGGATGACATCCGACATGGCACGCCAGCCCTCGATGTCTCCGGGTGCAAAGCGGTGTAATTCAGTCTCGCATTGCTCGTCATCGTCATAGAGCTGAATGCTCGATCCGTCTTCAAACGGAACGAATAATCCGCTGGTTGCCGGAGTCCAATGAAAGCCGCGCTCGCGAAGATTCAGCTCATCGATTACGAGAGGATGGAGCAGACCGGCGAGGTAAGCGCACGGGGAGAGGCGCACGCCGGGCCACGGCTCCTCAATTGTGCACGCGCCCCCAATGCGCTCGCGAGCTTCCAGAACGAGTACGCGCTTCCCGGCGCGGGCGAGATAGGCGGCACACGTCAGCCCGTTGTGGCCGCCGCCCGTTACGATGGCGTCCCAGCGCCTGGCGGCCAAGTCGCGGAGCGGCTCAGGCAGGCCCACAAGTCCAAGGCAATCGACAGCGGATCGGGTCTGCCTGGGCGCGCGAGATGTCATTTTTTTGGGTCTGGTCTACGCTGTTCGCTGAACTTCCGCCTTGCTTTCGTCCGCAATAGCCGCCTGTGCCGCGGCAAGCCGCGCGATCGGCACCCGGTACGGCGAACAGGAAACGTAATTCATTCCGATGCGATAGCAGAACTCGACTGAACTTGGTTCACCGCCATGCTCGCCACAAATGCCGACTTCTAAGTCCGGCCGAGTCTTGCGGCCCAGCTTTACAGCGTGCTCGATGATTTTGCCGACCCCGTCTTGATCGAGAACGGCAAACGGGTCTGCCTTGAAGATCTTCAGGGTTTCGTATTGGCTGGAAAACTTGGTGTAATCGTCTCGCGAGAGACCCATCGTGGTTTGCGTCAGATCGTTAGTGCCGAAACTGAAAAATTCAGCTTCCCGCGCAATTTCATCCGCTGTCAAAGCTGCGCGCGGAATTTCGATCATGGTGCCGACGTAATATTTGAGATCCTTCAGGCCTCTGTGTCCGAGAACTTCCTCGGCGACTCTTACGACAATTGCCTTCTGGTTTTCAAGTTCCTTGACGCTACCGACAAGCGGAATCATCACTTCCGGAATGACGTTAATGCCCTTCTGTGCAACCAGGACAGTGGCTTCAAAGATGGCGCGGGCCTGCATCTCGGTGACCTCGGGATACGTGATCCCAAGCCGGCACCCGCGATGGCCGAGCATGGGATTGAACTCGTGCAGTTCCTCGACGCGATGGAGCAGCTCCGGGAGGTGTTTTTTCAATTCACCGGCGCCGACCCCGTACGTAGCAGCCATTTCCTTCTTTTCTTTGGAGCTCGTTGAGGGCAACCTGGCGATATCCACCATCAGGGTCTCTCGTTTCGGCAGGAACTCGTGAAGCGGCGGATCGAGCGTGCGAATTACGACAGGGAATCCGTCCATGGCCTCAAAGAGACCGGCGAAATCCTTCCTCTGCATGGGAAGAAGCTTTTGCAAAGCCTTTTTGCGGGTCTTCTCATCTCGGGCCAGAATCATGGCCTGCATGTGAGGGATGCGATCCTCTGCGAAGAACATGTGCTCCGTGCGGCAGAGGCCAATGCCTTCGGCACCGAAAAGGCGCGCCTGTTTGGCATCGCGCGGGATATCGGCGTTGGCCCGGACGCCGAATTTGCCCCGGAACTCATCCGCCCACTGCATGAAAGCCGCGAAATAATGCGATTTCGGGTCGGGCTCGTTGGTTTTGCATTGGCCCAGGTACACTTCCCCCAAACTGCCGTCGAGAGAAATCCAGTCGCCTTCCTTGAGCGTGATGTTCTTCCCGCCGATGATAATGATGGCCCGCTTCGAGCCCTCGTTAACACTTACGGTTGAGGCCCCAACCACGCAGGGGCGGCCCATTCCGCGTGCCACGACAGCCGCGTGACTGGTGAGCCCACCTACGGCGGTCAGAATGCCTTTGGAGACGTCCATTCCGTGAATATCATCTGGCGTCGTTTCCTTACGAACTAGAATGACCGGACCCTTGCTGGCGAGCTCGACGGCATCTTCAGACGAAAAAGCGACGCGGCCCACCGCGGCGCCTGGCGAGGCAGGCAGACCGGTAGCGATCTTCTGCAGGCTGCCGCGCGTTGCCGGATCGAGCACCGGATGGAGCAGTTGGTCTAGCTGATTGGGCGCGACACGTTGAACCGCTTCCCGCTTCGAGATCAGACCTTCTTCCACCATGTCAACCGCTACACGGACGGCGGCAGGACCGGTCCGCTTGCCGTTCCGCGTCTGCAGCATGTAGAGCTTGCCTTCTTCGATAGTGAATTCAAAATCCTGAACGTCGCGATAGTGCTTTTCCAGGTTTGTGGTAATCGACCGGAGTTGCTTGTATGCGTCGGACATCACTTGCTCCAGTTCGGCGATGGGCTGGGGCGTACGGATCCCGGCGACCACATCCTCACCCTGCGCATTCACAAGGAACTCGCCATAAAAAGTTTTTTCGCCGGTAGACGGGTTACGGGTGAAGCCGACGCCCGTTCCGGAGGTATCGCCCATGTTGCCAAAGACCATCGCCTGCACATTCGCCGCCGTGCCGATGGAATCCGGAATTTTTTCCATGCGGCGGTAGTAAATGGCTTTCGGGGTGTTCCAGGAGTGGAATACGGCATCGCGCGCGAGCATCAATTGCTCCAGCGGGTTCTGTGGAAATTCTTTGCCAGTCTCCTTCTTTACAAGCTTCTTGTACTCGCCAATGATGGCCTGCAGGTCGCGGGCGCTGAGATCCGTATCGAGCTTGGCTTTAGCCTTTTCCTTACGCGCATCGAAAATATGGTCGAACTTGGCCATGTCGATGTGTAGCGCGACTTCACCGAACATCTGAATAAAACGGCGGTAACAATCGTATGCGAAACGCGCGTTACCGGTTTTCTTAGCCAAAGCCTCGGTCGTCTCGTCATTCAGGCCGAGGTTCAGAATGGTATTCATCATGCCCGGCATCGAGAACTTCGCGCCGGAGCGAACGCTGACCAACAGCGGGTCATCGCCCGCGCCCAGCTTTTTTCCCATCTGACGCTCCAATTTCTCGAGCGCCTGGTGAATCTGTTCATCTACTTCCGATGGCACTTTGTTGCCGTTTTCGAAGAACAAAGTGCAGACTTCGGTCGAGATCGTGAATCCCGGAGGGACGGGTACGCCTGCTTTACTCATTTCGGCGAGGCCTGCGCCTTTACCGCCGAGTACGTCGCGCATTTTTCCGTCGCCATCGGCCGAACCTCCACCGAACGAATAAACGTATTTCTTCATAACGAGCTTTCTATCTCCTGACTTCGCGTGTGAGCGCTGTGTTCTCTTTGCGGCATTACGCGCTTGCGCCGCCGCCTTGGGTGACAATTTCTGAAAAATCCGCGATGGTAGAGAATTCCGTCAAGAGGCTGTAGAGCAGGGCTAGACGATTCTGCCGTATCGCCGGATCTGGGTCGTTTACAAGAATTTTATCGAAGAACAGATCTACTTGAGGCCGCAGCGAAGCGATGCTCGCCAGGTTTTCGCGATAGGAACCGTTCTTGTTTGTTATTTCCCGGACTCGCAGGAAGGCTTGATGAAGATCCTGCTCGGGACCGGGTTTGAGTAGAGCGGGGTCGGGCTGGTCA
This sequence comes from uncultured Acidobacteriaceae bacterium, assembly GCA_963787585.1. Lineage (GTDB taxonomy): Bacteria > Acidobacteriota > Terriglobia > Bryobacterales > Bryobacteraceae > Bog-105. The sequence continues at coordinate 217,542 of CAWBDR010000019.1, read as the reverse complement.
ACCGTCTCGACCTGTGCCTGTTTGAGAATGTTTTTGATTCGCTTGAAACTAGCCGCGAGCGGCTCGAAATCCTCTGTCGGCCGGATGAAATGGATTCCATCCGCACGGTCCGCGAGATCGGGAAGTGTTGTAAGCGGCGCCGCGAGTACAGCGCTCACCTCGTCGTAAGCGTAACCGAGTACGTCGCGCAAGTAGAACTGCATGCGCTCCCGGAAAAATGCACCGAGCTCCTCGCTCTCGATAAACTTTGACAACTCTAGCGGAAGCCGCGCTTCGAAGAGAACTTTGATAACGCCCTGGGCAGCTCGGCGCAGCGCGAACGGATCTTTGGAGCCGGTCGGAATCAGCCCGATCCTGAAGCATTCCCGAAGTGTGTCAAGCTTGTCCGCGATCGAAAGGACTTGTCCTTCGAGCGTGCGCGGAATCGAATCCTCCATGCTGAGGGGCTTGTAATGGTCATAGATAGCGGTTGCCACGCCCTTCGGCTCGCCCTGCGCTTCCGCATATAACCCGCCGACCACCCCCTGCAGTTCCGTGAACTCCTTGACCATCTCGGTGGTGAGGTCGCATTTCGAGAGATGGGCAGCACGCTCCGCGGTTGCTAGATCGGCGCCCATTTGCGTGGCGAGTTCCGCTCCGAGTTTCACTACGCGATCGGTCTTATCCTTGTAGCTGCCAAGCTTGGCCTGGAAGGTCACTTTTTCGAGATCGGAAATGCGATCACGCAGCGGTTTCTGCTGGTCCGCGTGCCAGAAGAAGCGAGCGTCATTAAAACGGGCACGCAGGACACGTTCGTTACCGCGGCGTATCAGGCCGTCGGGATCGCTGTTGGTGTTTGTCACCGCTACGAACTGCGGCGCGAGAGAACCATCCTCCTCTAAAACCGAGAAGTAACGCTGATGGTGCCGCATGACGGTCGTAAGGATCTCCTTGGGCAATTCAAGGTAGGATGCATCGAAGCCGCCGTGGATCGGAGTGGGAAACTCCGTCAGGTAAACCAGCGTCTCCAGCAGTTCGTTATCGGGCTGAATGCCTTTACCGAGACCTGCCTCAATCTTTCGCCGGCGGTCCTCGGCGCGCACGATCACGAAGTTTTGGTGGAGAACCTGTTCGTAAGTGCCAATCGTGACCGCCAGGGGATCCTTCGAGCCAAGAATTCGGTGACCACGAGTCGTATTGCCAGAGTGAATGCCTGCCAACTCGAACGATATGAGCTCATCCCCTAGCAGCGCCAAAATCCACCGAATCGGTCGAATAAAGCGAATGCCGCCCTGTCCCGTCCAGTACATCGATTTTGGCCAGTTGATTCGCCCCACCACATCGGGCATCACTGAAGAAAGAACCGCAGCCGCCCCTTCGCCTTTGTGAGTGACTACGGCATAATAGCGTTCGCCTTTGGCGTCCGTTTCACGCCGCAGTGCTTCGACCGTGGTGTTTTGCTTTCGCGCGAATCCTTGCGCGGCCTTTTCACCGGCGGAAACGTAAGGGCCGGCCATCACTTCTTCCACATCGGCTACGCGATCGTCAAGATCTCGCACGCGCAAGACCAAGCGTCGCGGTGTGGCGTCGAGGAGATCGATCGTGCCGCGCAGCTTGCCGGCCTGTGATGCTTGATAATTCTCCCGCAGGCTTTCCAGCGCGAGCCGGATTATCCAATCCGGAATCTCTTCGGTGCCGATCTCGAGTAGGAAATCGCCCATCACGCGGCTGCACTTTCTTTTGGGTTCTGCTGTTCAGACCAGGCCTGTGCCACTCCCACGGCCAGCTTCCGAACGCGGCCGATGATGCCAACCCGCTCCGTCACGCTGATCGCGCCTCTGGCGTCGAGCAGATTGAAGAGATGCGAGCACTTCAGAACCTGGTCGTAGGTCGCTAATACAGGGAAACGCTCCTTATCGGCGCTGGCTCGAAACAGTTCCAGTAGACGCTGGGCTTCCCGCTCGTGCAACTCAAATTCGCGCCAAAGCGCCGCCACGTCGGCGATCTCGAAGTTGTAGATCGAAAACTGCTGCTCATCGGCGAAGCGCACGTCAGCGTATTTGAATCCAGGCGCCCACTCGATGTCATACACACTCTCGACATTCTGAAGAAAGGCCACAATGCGCTCCAGACCGTATGTGATCTCGGCCGGCACTAAGTCGAGATCGATCCCCCCACACTGCTGGAAATAAGTGAATTGGGTGATCTCGAGACCATCGAGCATGACCTGCCAGCCAATGCCCCAGGCTCCGAGCGTTGGCGATTCCCAATTGTCTTCTTCAAACTTGATATCGTGCTTTCGCAGATCAATGCCGATTGCTTCGAGACTGCCAAGGTACTGGTCGATGACATCGTCCGGAGTCGGTTTAAGAATGACTTGTAATTGCTGGTGCTTGTAAAGACGGTTCGGATTCTCGCCATAGCGCCCGTCCGCCGGGCGGCGGCTAGGCTGCACATAGGCCACCTTGTATGGCTTGGGTCCAAGCACACGCAAAAACGTCTCTGGCGCCATCGTTCCTGCACCAAGCTCGAGATCGTAGGGCTCCTGAATGATTGCACCGCGGTCCGCCCAATAGCGCTTTAGCTTGAAGATTGTGTCTTGAAAGGAATCCATCTCTCGTTAAAGGGCCTCGAGCAACGCCGGTGTTTGGAAGCGCCGTTCGGCGTGTTCTTCCATGCGTCGAATCAGGAAGCGGCGGAGATCCAGAGCCGTGTCCTTGCACCAGGTACGCGCGGAGAGCTCCGAAATGTGTGTCCGCAACATTGCTCCGGCGAGTTCGCGGGAGCCGGCTGAAAGGTTGCGATCGGGATGCTCCGCGAGATCCGGCAAGAAACCGGAAAGCCGTGTCGCCCAGAGCGAAAAATAGGTGATCGCCGCCCACGTTGCGCCCGGCGCCCGCTCATGCATGTAGTCGAGAATGGCTGTCAGCAATCGAAAGAAACGCTCATTCGGCTCATGCGGCGGAAGCATGTGATCGCTGACCTCGGCAATATAGTCGAGTGCCACGCTTGTGTCGAAGTCATTCAGAAGATCAAATTGCGATTGCAGCAAATCGCATGAGTTGAGATTAACGAGTTCTCGTGTTTCCTTTTGTGAATACGATAAGTTCACGAGCGACAGCCGCTCCAGACCCGATCCGAAATTACTCTTTGGTTTCCGCGCCCGTCTCGCCACCCCGCGGAGCTTACCCTGATCGCGAGTGAAAAAACTTACAATGAGATCCGACTCGCGGAATGGGTAAGTACGAAGAACGTAGGTCTCACTCACCCGAGCCGGCATGACGAATTAGGCCGGTGCCAAGCGAATTGCAGCCGGTGGAATTTTCAGGGTAACAAAACGCGTAAGCAAGCTATGGAAGAATGGCATTTGTTCCGCACCATTGTTGCCCTCTCACTGGTCTTTGTCTTCGGAGCCGCCTCGTCCGCGCAGAACTCTGACCAGATGCCTCGGTTGCTGCTCTCATGGCAACGTTTGAGGCGGTTGAAGCGCGACCGCCAGCGCCAGACGGTACGCTGGACGAACTTCGAAAATCGCGTGCAATCGGTTCCGGATTCTCCCCAGCGCGGATTTGAACTGGCACTGTTTTATGCAATCACGGGTGATGACGCGAGGGGCAAGGAAGCGTGGCGTTGGGCCCTGGCGCATCCTTGCGAGCGGAGGCAGGTTGCTCTGGTTCTCGACTGGGCGGGTGGATTGGGTTCGGCGGAGGAGAAACAGCGGCTCGGGACTGGGAGTTGTCCATCAGATCAGGGACAGCCGGAGCGACAGTTGCGAGACACCCTCTTCATGGATATCGCAACGGGCCGTGTCAACGAACTCGGCGAACCCGTGAAGGAGAAGATCCTGCAACCGATCGAAAAGAGCGAGGTGGATTCGGCCGAGCTTTATGCTCTCTGTGAGTTGCTGATTGCTGTTCGGGCCAATTTCCATGAGGATGTTCGAGGGGGAGCGCCGGATGCGTTCCGCCAGTTACCCGCTGAATTGCTCTTGCGTCTCAAGCCACCTCAGGTGGACAATCCGGACTGGATCACCCATATAGCGGCACTCGCCCTCGTTGCTGTCGATCCGGATCTTCAGAGTGCGCAATTCCTACAGGGCTGGGCGATGGAGGACCGGCAGACGGTTTCCGATGGTCCGGGAGTGGCGTATGAGTTCTTATGGGCTGATCCGTATCTTCCAGGCATCGGATATCAGAATTTGGATCCTTGGGTGTATCAACCGGCAGGCCGGCTCTTTGCAAGAACCGACTGGACCAACGATGCCTGCTGGATCTCCATTTCAGCCGCAGGCTTGCACCAGGAACATTGCCCTCCTGGTTTGGATCACAGGACGTCCCAATTCGGTCACCTTACACTCATCCCAGCGACCGGCCCATGCACCGATATACCGCGTCCTAAGAACAATGAGTCGGTGATTATATGGGAACTTCCCGCGCGCCAGAAGGTGCTCGTTACACAGGGTAAGACAAAACATACAGCCGAGACGGACGCCGCGGGCATGTGGCTCATCGGCTCGGAGTTGGCAGGGAAAGCCTGCGTCGAGCGTACCGGCCAGCGTTGACCGCTTGTTAGACTGAAGATTCCCGCAGGCGCATTGTTCTGTGCGCGAAAAAGGAGTTTTTACTCAGTCATGATCGCAGCGACACAACTGCGCCCCGGCATGGTGGTGAAGTTTAACAACGAGCTTTTCTCGGTTTTCAGCATGGTTCACCGTACACCCGGTAACCTGCGCGGCTTTGTGCAGGCGAAGATGCGCAATCTTCGTTCGGGATCAATGATGGAGCATCGCTTCTCGTCAGAAGACAAAGTCGAGCGGATTGCTCTCGACGAGCATCAGATGGAGTATCTCTACGACGACGGCGAATACTACTACTTCATGAACACTGAGACCTTCGAGCAGATGCACTTTACGAAGGACACGCTTGGCGACGGCGTGATGTATCTGATCCCCCAACTGCAGGTCAACGTCGAATTCTATGAGGGAAAGCCGATTAGCGTGGAACTGCCGCCCAGCGTGCAAATGACGGTAGTGGAGACCGAGCCAGGCTTAAAGGGCGCGACCGTCTCAAACGTCACCAAACCGGCGAAGATGGAGACCGGCCTCATGGTCCAGGTGCCACCTTTCATTAATCAGGGTGAGAAGATCCGTGTCAGCACCGCCGACGGCAGCTACCAGGAACGCGCCTAAGTTTGAAAGTAAACCTTTAAGTATTCGTAGCTTTTACGCAGACTTGCAATGGGATCGCCCGGCGTTTGATCCTGCTCGACGAAATAATTCTGCACACCCGCAGCGTCTGCTGCCTTGAGAATAGCGGGGAAGTCAAGCGAGCCACTCCCAACTTCTTTGAAAGCATCCGCCGGAACATTCTCGTTGTATTGAGTCTTTGTGAGGCTTCGGGCCTTGTCTTTCAAATGCACCAGCAACACGCGTCCCGAGTACTTGTTGAGGATCTCCACCGGGTTGTGGCCTCCAACGCTGGCCCAAAATACATCAAGTTCGAGTGAAACAAGGCCTCTTTCCGTATTGCTCATCAGAATGTCGAGACCGGTGGTTCCGTTCATGGGTTGAAATTCAAACGCATGATTGTGATAACAGAGCTTAAGGTTGGTAGCTGTCGCTTTCTGTCCCGCTTTGTTCAATTTATCGGCGAGATCTTTGAACATATCCGGTCCTCCACGCTGGGACGGTGGAATGTACGGAACCACGACGTATTGAAACCCGCGCTCTTTGATCTCAGCTAAGGTTTGATCCAGCTTAGTGCTTTCGTCCATGAATATCGAGGTATCGACATGGATGCTCACGGGTTTCAGACTGGTCTTTTGCGTCGCCGCCATGATCTGGTCAAGGCCTGCATAAGTCGCTTCGATTTGTTGGTAACCGATGTCCTGTATCGCTTTAAGGGTGGCGAGCGGATCCTTCATGATTACATTCCGGACAGTGTAGAGCTGGACGCCCAGGTTGTTGGAGCGTAGAGGCGCTCTACCGTAAAGAAGCTTGCTAGCGGGGAGCAATGCCGCGCTTGTGGCGAGGAAGGTGCGACGGGAGAGTCGTGGCATGACTTCAATACTATCTACCTTGCTAGAGGACTATGAACATCAGACACCGGAATTGGCGCTGTTTGCCACTCGGCTTTGAAGCCAGGGCGCAGGTGGACGTGGCTTGAGTCGATCAGCATTGTCCCATCCTGCAGTTGCTCCAGGCTTGCTCTGGAGTTTTCACCAAATAAGGCATAAAGCAGATGCATGTCCTTCGTGGTGGTTTCATGCCGGGCTCGCATTCTATAGCGGTGATTCCCGAAATCCAGACGGCGGAATTCGATTCTAACCCTGCAAAACTTTTGGGGTCGAAAACGCGTTTCCAATTGGGTCAAGACCCCGCTTACCACAGCACCACGCGGAATTACTTCAGGGCCGTTGCGCACAGGTTCCAGCAATACGCCTTTCACCGAATCGCCTGTGTAGGCACTTTCGTCATCTATGCCGGAGGTGAGCGCTATATGCAGATGGAGACCCGCGGGAAGCACAGGTTCAGAGGTGGGTGGAGAGGCTGCACCGGGCGCTGACTGGGGCGTGTCGGAGATCTCGAAACGCAACGTCGATTCGGCTCGAAACTCATGGCAATCTGAATAATCGCCGCGGCTGACGGTGAAGATATGCGATTCGTCTTCAAGTTGAAGGACGAACGACGCCGGTATGAGAGCGTCTCTCCCCGAAAGCTGCGCGAGTTGATATCTCACTTCGGTTCTGGCCGATTGAATACTGGAATTGAACGGGACATTGTAGGGGGCCACCTCGAGAGTGGCGAGTTGCAGGTTCGACTTGTGAACCATGAAAGAGCCCCGGAACGGCGCAACAATCCAGCCGCCTCCGGTCTTGTACATCTGATATCGGGTCACGAGGGGACCAACGTCGTATGTAAAGCGATAGCCATCGATTTCGCCTGATGGTTGATATGTGAACCCGACACCCGGCATCAGGAAAATGTTTCGCAAGTACCCGATGAACTGGCCTGAAGAAATCGGACCCGTTTGAACCACCTCGGCTACTTCGGAGGACGAGAACAGGTTCGATCCATGCCAGGAATAAATCTCCTTGCCTTCGGAGACTCCGACGTCGAGCCGCAGGCGATCGTGCAGCAGTTCATTGTCAGCCGTAACTATCGCGCCCGGACCATGCGTGGCCAGCTCGAAACCGGTGTCACGGTAATAGGCTCGATCCAGAGTTTCGACACAGGTGTAATTAGCGGTTTTTGAAATTTGCTCGAGAATGTTCTGTTTAACAGACGAGAGGATTCGGTTGGAATCGTCAGCCGCTATGCCGATCGCAATGAGCAACAGCGAAATACTCAAGCCGCGCATGCACTACAACGACGACTTTACTTCACTCGGGATGACCGAGAGCGGCTTCGTGGCGCTGAACAAGGCGGAGCGCGACGACCATCCCGATGGCCAGCGCTGCAGCAATGCTGACGACAAGACGCCAGTGTTCGAGAAGATATTGGAAGGTTTGCTTCCCATAGCGCTGGCCAAGATAAGCCAGAGCGAAATAACGGATAGCTCTTGCCGCGGCGACGACAGCGACGAAGTAGCCGATTCGCACCTGTAATGCGCCGGCGCAGAAGACGGGAATCTTCATGGGTAGCGGAACCGGTGAGACTGCCGGGATGAAAACTGTGAAGAGGCCGTAACGCTGGAACCAGATGTGCAAGCGCGCTCCGCGGCGACTGCTGATGTGTTTCGTCAGGAGGACCTCCCCTCCTTTTCTCGCTATACCGTACAGCACCAGGCTGCCCACAATGGAACCCACTGTTGCGTAGATCGCGGCGAAATAGGCTTGAGCCGGGCGCTGGGACGCGATGGTGACCAGCAGAGCGTCTACGCCGCCCACGATCGGCAGTCCCAAGGAATCGATTAAGGATAGGAACAGCAGTCCCAATGGACCTAACGCGATCAGAATTTGGGCGAACTGCTGCCAAAATTGGAACAGGCTGTGCAGAAGGGACTTCAGTGAGTGCTCCAATGGCGTACTTGCCGTTATTTGTGGCTGTGCTGCGAGGCTGCTTGGTCCAGCATAGCCAGGAACTGCTCTTCATCCACAACCGGAACCTTGAGTTCGTGCGCTTTCTCGAGCTTGGAACCGGCATCTTCTCCGGCCAGAAGATAGCTCGTTTTGCTGCTCACAGACCCGGACACCTTTCCCCCAGCTTCCTCGATCCGAGCTTTGGCCTCTTCCCGCTTCAGGGTAGGAAGTGTTCCGGTCAGCACGAACGTGAGCCCGGCTAACGGCCCCCCTGTTTTTCGTTGCCTTTGCCCCGTGAACGTCAGGCCGGCAGCGCGCAGACGTTCAACGAGTTCGCGATTGCGCTCCTCAGCAAAGAATTGCCGGATCGACTCGGCTACCTTTGGTCCGATTTCATTCACCTCCTGCAAGGTTTCCGCCTGAGCATTCATAATCTCGTCAAGACTGCCGAAGTGATCCGCCAGAAGCTGCGCGGTTCGCTCACCCACGAATGGGATTCCCAAACCGTTGATCAGGCGCGAGAGTGGACGAGAACGCGAAGCCTCGATATTCTCAAGGACCTTAGTTGCCGACTTCTTGCCAATGCGCTCCAGTTCGAGCAGTTGATCTAGATTGAGAGCATATAGATCGGCAATGCTGCTAACGAACCCTCGATTGAGGAGCTGATCGACTAAGGCGTCTCCCAGGCCATCGATGTCCATGACGTGGCGCGAAGCAAAATGCAGAAGCGACTCGCGCAAGCGAGCGGGGCAATTCGTGTTGACACAGCGGCTGGCCGCTTCGCCTTCCTGCCGGACAATATGCCCGCCACAGACCGGACAATGCGTGGGCATTCGGAACGGATGCCGGCTTTTGCCGTGTTCTATTACACGAACGATCTTTGGGATGACATCGCCACTGCGCTCAACCAGCACCGTGTCGCCGATTTCGACATCGAGACGCGCAATTTCGTCTTCGTTGTGCAGCGTCGCCCGCGAGACTGTGACGCCGCTAAGACTGACTGGCTTCAGGTGGGCTACCGGTGTGAGCGCACCCGTTCGGCCGACCTGAACCTCGATATTTTCGAGTATCGTGCTCGCCTGGCGAGCCGGATATTTGAAGGCGATGGCCCAGCGTGGCGCTTTCGAGGTCCAACCAAGCCGCTCCTGCTGTTCGACGGAGTTGATCTTGGCGACGACACCATCAGTCTCGTAGGGCAAAGTGTGCCGCTTTTCGTCCCAATCCTGAATGAACTTCAAGAGCTCATCGAGATCGCGGCACTTCTGCCGGTGCGGATTCACTTTAAAGCCTGCGGCTTTGAGGGTCTCCAGACTCTCCCAATGCGTTGCTAGCGCAGGCCGACCGTCACGAAGAAGGAAATAAGTGAAATAGTCGAGTTGACGGGCAGCCGTAACGGTGGGGTCGAGCGCGCGGAGTGCTCCGGCCGCGGCGTTTCTTGGATTCGCGAAGCGCGATAGGCCCGCGGCCTCCCTCTCTTCGTTCAACCGTTCGAAAGAACGCCGCTGCATGACAACCTCGCCGCGAACTTCAAATTCCCTGGCATCCAGCTCGTTGTTGCGCAAACGAAGAGGGAGAGATCGGATGGTGCGCGCATTTTCTGTGACCTCTTCTCCAACGCGGCCGTCCCCCCGCGTAACAGCTTTCTCGAGCCGCCGGTCGCGATAGTGCGCCGCCATTGAGAGGCCGTCCAGCTTCAGCTCGGCCACATATTCGTAGGGCTCCGTTTTCAGGAAGGAGCGGACGCGTGCGTCGAACTCCCGAAGCTCCTGTTCGTTCAGAGCATTGTCGAGGCTCAGCATCGGCGAGCTGTGAGCCACCTTCACGAACCCTTCGCGCGGGCGACCGCCAACGCGCTGAGTGGGCGAATCGGGCGTGCGCAGCTCGGGATGCGCGTCTTCAAGATCGCGAAGCTCGCGCATCAGGCGATCGAACTCGGCGTCGCTGATTTCCGGGTGATCCAGAACATAGTAGAGATATTCATGATGTTCGAGCTCTCTACGAAGGTCTTCCGCCCGTTTGGAAATCGAATCTTTCATTCCTGAACCTATAATGTGAGCTTGGAATCACTTCACGCAAAACGCGCAGCAATCGTCTTTAATCCCGTCGCAAGAGGGCTCTTGCGACGCAGACACTTGCTTCAACGTACCATCGACATTCTGCGGAAGGACGGGATCGACTCCACGCTCGTTGAGACGAAGGGGCCGGGCACTGCGGGAGCACAGACGCGCTGCCTGATCGAAGCTGGCTGCGATTTGATTATCGCGGCAGGCGGCGATGGCACCATCAACGAGGTTGCGGCGGGAATGCTCCATACTGGCGTTCCGCTTGCAATCCTGCCGGGTGGAACGGCCAATGTACTGGCACATGAGTTGCGCCTTCCGAAGCAAGGCGGGCGCTTCGCAGCCGAGTTTCGGCAATGGCAACCGTGCCGCATTGCTGTTGGAAAGCTGCGTATGGGCTCGCAGCAGCGAATCTTCCTTTGTATGGCAGGCGCAGGACTTGATGCGGAGATTGTGTATCGATTAAACCTGGATCTCAAGGCTGCCATCGGAAAATTCGCTTACTACGTTGGCGGGTTCGGGCAGGTACTTCGGCCTTTGGCTGAGTTTCAAGTCATTGTGGACGGGCAACGGCACGAAGCCAGCTTCGCTCTCATTAGCCGTGTGCGGAACTACGGCGGCGATCTGGAGATTGCGCGCGGAGCATCTCTTCTGCGCAATGATTTCGAGGTCGTCCTTTTCCGCGGGACCAGGAGCGCTCGTTATCTGCAGTATCTGTTCGCCGTCGCACTAGGACGCGCGCATCAAATGAAAGGATGTTCCGTGCTGCGGGGGCGATCGGTTATCTGCCAGCAACTACCGAATCGGGGGATTTACGTTCAGGTAGATGGAGAGCTCGCAGGTCAATTGCCGAGTTCAATGGAGATCATTCCAGACGCGTTAACCTTACTCGTCCCGCCGGCATACCTCGCTAAAGAGCAGGCGCTAGCCGCCGTTCCCGTGTGCGCCTGATTGGCGGCGCATGGACAACATCACACACTCTCTCACCGGCCTTGCTCTTTCACGCGCAGGCCTGAAGCAGTTTTCGCCGCGCGCAACTGTCCTGCTAGTTCTTTCGGCAAACGCGCCTGACATTGACATCCTTGCGTTGCGGGGCGGTCCTCTGCGATACCTGGAAATGCACCGCGGATACACGCACTCGCTGCTCTTTTTACCCTTGATGGCAGCGCTTTGCGTGTTTGTCATAGCGGCCGCATCGCAGCGCAAACTACCCTGGGCGCGAGCTTGGCTCCTGTGTTGTTTGGGAGTTGGGAGTCATCTGCTACTTGATTGGACGAATAGTTACGGGATTCGGGCGCTTCTGCCGTTCTCATCACGATGGTTTCACTCGGATCTAAACGGCTTATACGATGTGTGGATCTTGACCGTGTTGGCGTTCGCCGCCGTATGGCCTCTGTTCGCGGGGCTCGTAAGCCGCGAGATCGGCGACCGGAATCCAGGCGGCCGGGGGAGCGCGTTATTCGCCCTGCTGTTCTTCGTCTTTTTCGATATTGGCCGTTTCGTTTTGCACGGGCGCGCCATCGACCAGCTCGAATCGCGCTTGTACGGCGATGCTCCCGCGCTCCAGGTCGCGGCGCTACCAACCTCGTTTACGCCCCTAAAGTGGGCCGGCATTGTGGAGAGCGCGGACGCCTATCGTCTACTGCATGTCAACGTCACTGATCAATTGGACCTGGCAACAGCCGAGACATTTTACAAGCCGGCAATCACGCCCGGTCTGGAGGCGGTGATTGCAACCCCCGCATTTCGTTATTTTCTTTATTTTGCCCGTTTCCCCGTGTGGTCTGAACTCCCGGTGACCACCAGCTCAGGTGAATACCGGCGATTCGATTTAAGCGATCTGCGGTTTGGCACTCCTGGTCGCGGCTCGTTTCACTCTATTGCGCTCATAGATCGCGAGAACCGCGTGCTCGGATCCACTTTCACGTACGGTTCAGGGACGAATCTGGGATGGGGCAAGTGAACCCGTGTTGATCGAGCTGAATCGCTACGTCGATCCCAGGCAATCCGAGATGATGTGACGGCTCACTTGCGATGCATCGACCTTGTAAGCCCCGGACTTAATGGCCGTCATCAGCGTTGCCGTTTTGGCGCGCATTGCCGAAGCGCCGAGCTCCAGGCCGTTTATCACTGAGCCGAGTCTTGTCAATTGCAGCCCGGCCGAAATGCCCGAGGCTTTGGAAGCCGTTTTAGCGGCTCGTATTTTGTTCATCACCTTCCCGTGCGCGGTCATGGCGTTCTCCTACTCGCGGCCGCTCTTTTTTGCTTAGCGATCGCTTGAACACCATATCGGCGATTCGACTTCTGGACTTAGAGGCCGACAGGGTTGTTGCAGAGCCCTGGCGAGGCTCTCGACGGCACAAATAAGCAAACCATTATATAAGCTATAATTTATATAGCCGTGCTTAACCTCGATGCAGCGTTCTCCGCTTTGGCTGACCCGACGCGCCGGGCAATCCTCGCGCGTCTTGCCTTGGGCGAAGCGACAGTGATGGAACTGGCGGAACCGTTCGAGATGACGCAACCCGCGATTTCTCAGCACCTCAAGGTGCTCGAAAGGGCGGGGCTCGTTGTCCATCGAGTCGAGGGCACAAGGCGGCCGCGCCGACTGGCCAGGGTGGGCATCGAGGCGATGGACCAATGGTTGGCGATGCTGCGAAAAGCTCTGGAAAAGAACTACGGCCGGCTTGACGAAGTTCTGGCCGCTATGGAACCACAGAAAGGAAAGGAAACGCGATGAGCAAAATGACTCTAACGACGGAAGGCGATAAATATGTGATCGTGACGCGGCGCTTCGCTGCGCTCCCAGAGGCTCTGTACCGTGCGCATACAGATCCGAAGCTGATTCAAAAGTGGTTGCTCGGGCCCGAGGGATGGACAATGCCCGTTTGCATCAGCGATGCGCGTCCGGGGGGCAAGATCCGTTATGAATGGACGGATGGAAAAGGGGGCGGATTTCATCTGACTGGTGAATATTTGGAACTCGAGCCTTACAGCAGGATCGTTCATGTGGAACGGATGCACCTGCCAGATCCGACCCCTGACAACCACGTTGAAACGAGGTTCGAGCGCGACGGCACTGGCACCTTAATGACAATGCGCATGACCCTGCCCGATACTCAGACGCGGGCGGCCATGCTTGCTACAGGCATGGAACACGGAATGGAAGCGAGCTACGTTCGTTTGGAAAGCATAATCTAGCCGCGGTTTGCCTCATCCGGCTTAGGTTGCGGGCGCTCCGTTCACACTGGGGGGCACACGCCCGCGTAATTCGCGAATGGAGTCTCCAATTTTCGGCCAGAATGCCGATGAGTGAGGTAGAGGACTGCCTCCTCGCAAACATTCGCAATGCCTCGAAAAGATCGCATTCTCATCGTCGAAGACGAAGCCCTGAGCGCCAGAATTCTTGAATATCAACTTACGAGGCTCGGGTACTCCATCGCGGGTGTCACAGCCTCGGGTGAAGAGGCGGTCAAGCTTGCCAAGGCGGGCAAGCCCGATATAGTCCTGATGGATGTACAGCTCGAGGGCACGATGGACGGCATAGAGGCCGCTACCGTGATCCGCCGGACCACGGGCGTTCCGGTCGTCTATCTGACCGGTAATTCAGACGAGCAAATGATTGAGCGAGCGCGGGCGACCGATGCCTTCGGGTGTCTCCATAAGCCATTTCAGGAAGGCGATGTACACAGCACATTGCAAATGGCCTTATACAGGGCGGAAATGGAGGAGCGGCCTCGGGACGAGCACAAGTGGTTCGCCGCCACTCTGCGCAGCATCACCGACGGAGTAATTGCGACCGATGCGGCGGGAGCGGTGAAGGTCCTGAATCCAGCGGCAGAAAAATTAACAGGCTGGAAGGAAGAGGAAGCCTTGGGACGCAATCTTTCTGAGGTCTTCCAAACCATCGAGCCCGTGACACGCCGGCCCGCCGAGTGCGTCTTAAAACGGGCCCTAGCCGGAGAAACAGCGGTCAGCAGTAATGCGCATCATCTCCTGGTAGCTCGCAGTGGGGCAGAGATGGCCATAGAGGAGACGGCCACCTGCATTGTTAGCGATTCCGGAGATGTGACAGGCGTGCTGGTGGCCTTTTCCGAACGTCGCGTCTAGAACCCTTGCAATCGTGGCTGACAAGCGCCGCACAACCTCGATACAGTCTCGTACATGAAGTGGTCACGGCGCGAATGGGTGCGAACCAGTGCGGGCGTCTGCCTGGGAGCTGCTTTGAATTCGCAAGGCCAGGAGCGGGCAGCCGGCTTTGTCAGAGCCAGCGGCAAAGACCTGATAACCGCGGCCGGCGAGAAGCTGCGGCTGAGAGGCATCAACCTCGGTAACTGGTTTGAGCCCGAGGGATACATGTTCCTGTTTGAACGGGGGCCGCAATCTCCGCGCGAGATTGAGGACTTCTTCAATGAGCTGATCGGGCCGAGCGAGGCAGCCGACTTCTGGGAGGAGTACCGCAGGCGCTACATTACCGAGAGCGATATTCAGTTCATCCGCCGCTCAGGATTAAATTCAGTCCGCATTCCCCTGCATTACAAGTATTTTCAGGGGGAGGGGCGGGATTCGAAGTCCTCGATCCCGTGATCGGCTGGTGCCGCCAGGCCGGTATCTGGGTCATTCTGGATATGCATTGTGCACCGGGAGGGCAGACCGGGACCAATATCGACGATAGTTGGGGTTATCCCTGGCTCTATGAGAGCGATCGCGACCAGGAGTTGACCTGTGCGGTGTGGAAGCGCATCGCTGGACACTACCGCGATGAGCCGATCGTACTGGGCTACGATCTGCTGAACGAACCGGTCCCTCACTATCCTCGATTACGGCAGTACAATAGCAAGCTCGAGCCGGTTCTTCGCCGCATTACGGCTGCGATCCGGGAAGTGGATTCGAATCACGCCATTGTCCTCGAAGCCGCGCAGTGGGACACAAACTTCGAAGTATTCGGGCCGCCATTCGATCACAACCTGGTCTACGAATTTCATAAATATTGGACAGCGCCGACGCAAGCTGTCATCCAGCAATACCTCGATTACCGGGATCGCTACAGCGTGCCGATCTGGTTGGGAGAATCGGGAGAGAACAAAGACGAATGGATTGAGCAGTTCGTAAAGGTGCTCGAGAGCAACGAAATCGGCTGGTGTTTCTGGCCGTACAAGAAGATGGAAAAGACGTCCTGCATGGTTTCGATTCCGAAGCCGGTTCATTGGGACGAGATCACGACATTCGCCGCCATGCCTCCGGGAACAGGGAACGCCGAGAAGCGAATTGCCGCGAGGCCTTCGCTTGATCAATCGCGCGAGGCTGCGATCGATTTGCTAGACAAGATCTCGCTGGCTAAGTGTCGCGTGAATGCAGGATATCTGCGCGCTCTTGGCCTTCGGGCGTGACGATTGGATTACGTTGCGAGCAAGAAAACCAGGCTACTTGATGAGCCATAGCTCCAATCCGATCGGGCTCTCTTGAATCTCGGCATCTCGAAACTTTGTTCGCGCGAGAAATTGCTCGAATTCGAGTTTGGTGTAGGCGCGTTTGAGGAGCATGAATCGAAACGTCAACTTAGTGATGACTCTGTCCACGGCGCCCAGTTCCATAGCATCTACGCCTTGGTTAATCGATTCCCGCGACGCATCGCGCCGGAGATCAATGATGAGCGCTGTTCCACCAGGTTTGAGAACCCGGTGCATTTCTTCAAGAGCGCGCAATGGTTCGGCGAAATTCTTAAAGGCCGCCCGGCAGAGCAGAAAATCGAATGCATCGTTATCGAAAGGCATATTTGAAGCATTCCCGTGCCGGAAATTGACGGCCACCCCCGTTTTAACGGCATTCTCTCGCGCAATTTCGATGAAGGTTTCGCTGATGTCCAGACCGGTAAGGCGGTAATCGCCCAGTTTCGCGAGCTCAATTGCAAAGTAGCCCGGACCGGGCGCTACTTCGAGGACGCTGCTACCCGACGTGAGCCGTACCGCAATGCGGCCGGCGAGAGATCGGAATTCTTGCATTCCTTTTCCGGTGAGCGAGGCATACCATCTGGCGATGCGGCCTTCCATACCCAATCCCTTGTAGGGTTTTGCGACGACAGATACGTGAGTAGACATGATCTCAACTTCCGTCTCGATCGTAATTGCGTTTCGGTGTGTTGTCCAAACCAGATTCGACGAACGCGCACTGGAAGTCGGCGAGTTGCGAAACGCGCCGGGGAAGTGCCGGAAGATGATACGCTGATTCTCCTGTCGGGTGCCGCGGGTGCACTCTTGGGAGCACAATGGAGGAGAGGTGCCACGATGGGCACGACTGCGCGTGTTAGTATCCCAGATTTTCTGAACTACAAAGCGCCTGAGGGCTTCAGAGCGGAACTCATCAACGGAGAAATCGTATTGTCTCCGGATCCTAAACCGCTGCACGTCGACGTTGCTGAGTCGGTTGCCAGGATATTGCGAGCGATTGTCTCGAAGAGTAGTGGCGCATTCGTTGTTCGACAGCGCACGAACATGATAATGGATCGCGATGATTCAATGCCGTCGCCGGATGTTTTCGTGATTGATAAGCACCGCTGGAACGAAGCCGGGGCGAACACCTACCCATCAGGCAGTCCTCAGTTGGCGATCGAGATTATGTCGCCTTCGAACACGCAACCGCAGATTCGGCCGAAGACGCAGCTCTATCCCAAGAACGGCGCCGCTGCGGTTTGGGTCGTGTACCCGAAGAAACGGACTGTGCTGGTCTCGACGCAAGAAGAGGAGACCGAGTATCGCAACGATGAAGCGACACCAGTTTCCTCGGGAAATTACCCCTAGGGCAACGGTAGCGGTTCGCGCCACCTTCGAGGACGAGTAGGATTCAACTCCGCAGAGTGCCAATAAACTTATCGAGCCGGTCAAGTCCGCGTTCGAGCTCCCTCATAGAGGTCGCATAAGAGACGCGAACGTGATCGCTGGTGCCGAAGGCTTCGCCGGGAACGACGGCAACATGCTGTTTTGCGAGCAGTTCACTTGAGAAGCTGAGTGAATTCTGGATGCGTCCGCCACTAAAAGCGACGCTGATGTTCGGGTAAGCGTAAAACGCTCCCTTCGGACTCGCGATAGTGACTCCGTCGATTGCGCGTAAGCGCCCGACGACGAAATCACGGCGCCGGCGGTATTCGGCGAGCATCACGGGCACGGAATCCTGCGGTCCAACCATCGCCTCGAGCGCGGCTTTTTGGGCGATGGAAGTCGGATTGGAAGTGCTGTGACTCTGTAACTTCATCATGGCGCCAACGATCGGCGCGGGCGCTAAGGCGAAGCCTATACGCCATCCGGTCATGGCATAGGTTTTTGAAAGCGATCCGGCCACAACCACCGTCTCCTTGGCGCCGGGCAGCGCCGCGATCGAGAACGGTTCGTCCTCATAGAGGAAATGGCAATAGCATTCGTCGGTAAGGAGGAAGATCTCGCGCTTCGAAGCGAGCTCGAAAATTGCGCGAAACTCCTCTTTCGAAAGCACAGCGCCGCTGGGGTTGCACGGTGAGTTGATAATGATGAGTTTGGTGCGGGGCGTAATGTGCCGCTCGATCATAGCGGCAGAGACCTCGAAGCCCGCGTGCTCGTCAGTCTCCACGAATACGCATACGCCGCCCGCGTAGTTTACGACATCCTTGTACGTGACCCAATACGGGACCGGAATGATCACCTCGTCGCCAGGATTGATCAGCCCCTGGATGAGGTTGAAAATTGCGTGTTTCCCGCCGACGGTAACCAGGCACTCCGAGAAAGCGTAATTCGTTCCGAAGTCGAGTCGGTGGCGCTCGCAAATGGCTTCACGCAGCTCCTGGGTCCCGCCCGCGTTGGTGTATTTCGTGAAATCTGCGGCAATCGCTTTGACCGCCGCCTCTTTGATGTTGGCGGGGGTAGGGAAGTCGGGCTCTCCCGCGCCGAAATCGACGACGTCAGCCCCCTCCCGGCGAAGGCGCTCGGCATCGGCAGAGACCTTTAAAGTGGAGGAGACGCTTATGGTGGAGATGCGGTCTGCAATTTCTGCTGTTGCTTGCATAACTGTAACCTCTAGTTTAAATTCAACGGACGGATTTCGCCCGCAAGCGCCGTGCCACCGCTTCCGGTACAAACCCGGAGACGTCACCGCCGAGCATCACAATTTCCTTAATCATGCGCGAGCTGATGAAGGAATACTCTTCCGCCGCCATGAGAAAGATCGTTTCAGTTTCGGGTCTCATCCGGCGGTTCAGAAGAGCCATTTGCAACTCCGTCTCATAATCGGAGATGGCGCGGATTCCGCGGAGGATGGCATTGGCGTTGCGCCGCGCGGCATAGTCGACAAGGAGACCTTCAAAGGAATCGATCTCGATGCTGGGCAGCGAGGCCGTTACTTCGCGAATCATTTCCGCCCGCTCCTCAATGGAGAACAGTGGCTGTTTAGTCGTGTTTCTCAGTATCGCTACGATAAGGCGATCGGCCACGCGCGCGCCACGCTGGATGAGATCCAAGTGGCCGTTGGTCAAAGGATCGAACGAACCCGGATACACGGCAACGAGACGGCGCTCGGAATTTGCGGGATCGGATTGGCTGCCGGCCATGGCGGGAAAATTCGAGTGTAGCGGAAGGCAATGAAAGTAAGAACAGTACTGGAATCTGAAGATGCGCAAATCTTCGAGGTGCGAACTCACGCCGAGGGTCCACAAGGCGCGTTGCCCCTGAGCCCCGAGATGCTGCTGCAGCAGCCGTCAGGGAATTTGTTCGGTTGGACGCAGAATGCCGGAATGGGCTGGGCTCCCGAAGCGCTCGGCGGCAAGCAATTTCTGATTCTGAGTACGCATGGCGGTGTGCGCGCCGAGAATGGACGGCCGATCGCGCTCGGATATCACACCGGGCATTGGGAAGTCGGTTTACTTGTGGCTGAAGCAGCGCGCGAGTTGGCGGCTCACAGCGCAATTCCCTTTGCAGGCGCGTGCACGGACCCGTGCGATGGCCGGACGCAGGGCACGACGGGGATGTTCGATTCGCTGCCCTACCGCAATGACGCGGCGATCGTGCTGCGGCGACTGATTCGCTCCCTGCCCACTCGCAGCGGAGTGATCGGGATCGCTACCTGCGACAAGGGCCTGCCGGCGATGATGATGGCGCTGGCTGGATCCCGCGAGTTGCCCTGCGCGCTAGTGCCCGGTGGCGTGACCTTGATGCCCGAGCATGGCGAGGATGCGGGCAAAGTACAGACCATCGGCGCGCGTTTCGCTCATGGGAAGATTTCGCTAGAAGAAGCGGCCTTAGCGGGATGCCGGGCCTGCGCGTCACCCGGCGGCGGATGTCAATTCCTCGGGACTGCTGCAACGTCGCAGGTCGTGGGAGAGGCGCTAGGTCTCGCGCTGCCGCACTCCGCACTCGCGCCTTCCGGGGAACCGGTCTGGCTCGATATGGCGCGGCGGACAGCGCGGGCCGTGTTGCGGCTGGAGCAATTGGGTCTCCGGAGCAGAGACATCGTGACCCGGAACGCAATTGAAAATGCTATGACCGTACACGCCGCGTTTGGTGGCTCAACGAACTTGCTCCTGCACATCCCCGCGATTGCGCATGCAGCCGGTCTGCCGCGGCCGACCGTTGCCGATTGGAATCGAATAAACCGCAGTGTGCCACGCCTGGTGGACGCGTTGCCGAACGGGCCGTGCAATCATCCCACCGTGCAGGTCTTTCTGGCGGGGGGCGTTCCGGAGGTAATGCTGCATCTCCGTCGCGCGGGATTACTCGATACGAGCGCGAGGACGGTATCGGGCGAGACGCTCGGGACGATTCTCGAGTGGTGGGAGCAATCCGAACGGCGTGTTCGGTTTCGTGAGAAGTTGCAGAGCCTCGATGGTGTAGATGCCGATGATGTGATTCTTTCTCCGGATGCGGCCCGATCGCGCGGGCTTACCTCGACCGTTTGCTTCCCTCGTGGGAATCTGGCGCCTGAAGGTTCCGTTGTCAAGAGCACCGCGATCGATCCGGCAGTGGTGGACTCAGACGGTGTGTATCGGATGCGGGGACCAGCTCGGATTTTCGTGACGGAACACGATGCCATCGCTGCTATAAAGAACCAGCAGATTCGGGAAGGCGACGTGCTAGTCCTGATCTGCCGCGGACCCCTGGGCGCTGGGATGGAAGAGACCTATGAGATTACGTCGGCGCTGAAGCACTTGCCCTTCGGCAAGCACGTAGCTGTGATCACCGATGCCCGGTTCAGCGGTGTATCAACCGGCGCGTGTATCGGCCACGTTTCGCCGGAGGCGCTGGCTGGTGGCCCTATCGGCCGATTGCGCGACAGGGACCTTGTCGAAATTATCATCGATAGGAACAAGCTTGAAGGACACGTCAATTTCGTAGGCGAGGACGGTGAATCCTTTGATGGCGGAGAAGGACATCGCCGGCTTATGAGTCGCGCGCCGCGGACCGACCTGCGATCTGACCCGGCCCTTCCCGTCGATACACGTCTCTGGGCGGCGCTGCAACAGGCCAGCGGAGGGATTTGGGGCGGCTGCGTTTATGATGCCGAGGCGATTATCGCCAAGCTGCGCAATGCGCTATAAACGCGCTATAGAGGAGGATACGGACTCCAACCGCCATCCACGGTTCGCTTGTCCTTTCCTTCTTCCTTCTCTTTAGCGCGCTGGGCTTGTGATTTGCCGCCCTTGAAATACAGATGGACGATCACGTCGTGAGTGGATGCGTTGGCAGTGTAATCGGAATGTGTGTCGCCCAAATTGTCGAAGAGACCCTGCTCCTGGACGCGCTTAAGGAAAAAATCGGGATACTCGGGATTGAATGGGTGACCCGGTTTCTCGCCCCAGAGCTTTTCGATGACTGGCTGGCTCGTAATGTCAAGCCCGTGCACGTCCAGCGTTTTGAAATTGTAGACCTCTCCCGGAACAACGTTATAAGTAATGTTCACTGTCCGTTTGGAATCGTCGACATCCGTTTGTGCAAGTATGCTCGCATCCAGTAATCCGCGCCGCTTCATCCGGTGCAGTATGTCGAGCCGGAATTGGTCCACCTTGTCGCCATTGAACGGCTGGCCGGACTTGAACGGAATGCTGGAGCGAATCTCTTCCTGATCCATTCCGCTGCCGTGAAAGCGAATCACGCCAAACTGGAACAATGGCCCTTCGGCAATGGTGACCTTCACCATCACGCCCAGATTGTTCTTGGAAGGCTCGGTTTCGACTTTCGGGAAAGTGATTTCAGCGTATCCTTTGGCTGCGTAGAGGGGGCGGATCGCGCCGTCCAGAATGAGTTTGATGCGCTCATCCGATAGCGGAGTACCGATTGCGACACGATTCACCGCCCGCAAGATAGTACCGGTGTCGACGGCCTGATTACCGGTCACGATCACCTGAGAAACGGTGGGAGCCGGAGTGTTAGGTGTGAACAGAACCGTGAGCTGCTGCGGGTCCTCGTTCGAAATAGCCGCCTTAACGTCCATCTTTGGATTCGATTCCGCTACGAACTGCTGAACGGCCCGCCTGTAGCGGTTCAGCACGCCCTCCGTTCCCGGAATTTTATCGGCATATAGCGGAACGTGTGTACGCAGATACTGCTCGATTTGGTCCGGATTCACGCCAAGACGCTCGAAGTGCATAGGAAAGAGCTGCTGGATCTCGGTGATTTGAAAGGTCACGTCATAGAGCGGCGACGGTCCGCCAGAAAACCGATACTCGTCGGCGACATTGCTGAAAATCTCGGTGTTTTGCAGCGCGAGGCGTGCCTGTTCGATCCCCTGGGGACTGATGCGCTCGCCCATCCGAAGACCGGAAGCCTTCAGAATGTCCGGGCTAGAGTACATCTGATTGCCCTTTATGGTCACGGAATGCAAAATGCCGGGCGGAGGCTCTTTCCTGGCGGCCTTCGCGGGTGCATCACTTGCGGTCTGAGCCGCACCCGTGATCAACGGCAAGCACACGAGCGCCGCACAAACAAAACAACGCATACTTCTATTCCAATGATACGTGCCGTTACCGACCGCCGTTTCGAGCGGCTGTCACGGGCTCTACACGTTTTCAGGGACTACATACGGAGCTCGGTACGTGCCCTTCAGTATGGCCGTAGCCTCGTGATCGTTGACCACGGTCTCGCTTTGAGGGTCGAAATGAATGGTGCGGCCCAGACGATAGGATGCATTTGCCAGATGAACCAGCGTAGTTGAAAGATACCCTTCGCGAATAGGCGCGTGGAGGTTTGCGGCATTCCGGCTGCGCACGCATTCGATGAAATTCACGAAATGCTCGTTCCCAACGCGCTCGATTTTCTGGGGTCCCGGCTCCTCCGCGGCCCCCAGGGACGATTTGTACGCGCCGTAGTTGGAAATCGCAACATATCCTTTGGATCCGTAATAAAGGTTCCCAATCGTGGATGGTTTACCGCTCACCGGACCTAACGTCTTCGACGCTTTCTGAGGATTGCTTATACCGGCCGCCGGTACTTCGTCTTCGCCGAATTCGCGGGTGCCGATTCCCGCCTCGTGATTGGTCATCCAGCCGCGCACTTCGAAATTCATCATCTTGGTCTTCGCTTCGGGGCTTCTGAACTCGTAAACAACCGTAAGGACGTTTGGAGTCTGCTGGTCATCATCGAATAGGAAATGTCCGCCGATCGCGGTGATTTTATGAGGTAATTCGACGCCCAAGCCCCAGCGTGCGAGATCGAGCTCATGAATGCCTTGGTTTCCGAGATCGCCGTTGCCAGTGTCCCAGATCCAATGCCAGTTGTAGTGGAACCGGTTCTTGGTGAAAGGCTTCATGGGTGCGGGACCGGTCCATAGATCGTAGTTCACCCCGGCCGGAACGGGCTCGACGGGCGCATGACCAATGGTGTCGCGCCATTTGTAACAGAGCCCGCGGGCCATATAAACATCGCCGATGAGACCGGAGCGCATGTGATCCATGGCTTCGAGAATGGCGGCGCTCGAGCGGCACTGGCTGCCATGCTCACAGATGACTTTATATTTGTCGATGGCCTTGACGAGCTGGCGGCCTTCCCACCAATTATGCGAGCATGGCTTCTCAATGTAGATGTCCTTGCCCGCCTGCGCCGCCCAGATGCCCATCAGCGAATGCCAATGGTTCGGGGTGGCGATCGAAACCGCGTCCACGTTCTTGTCTTCCAGGAGTTTGCGGACATCAATGTAGGTCTGCGGCTTCGGGATGCCGAGCTTGTCGGCATCGGCGAGACGCTTGTTCAGAACGTTCTCATCGATGTCGCAAAAATAGGCGATTTCGACGCCCGGAATGGACTTGTAACCCTTAACGTGGTCCCAACCGCGACCGCGCACGCCGATTACCGCCACGCGGACGCGGTCGTTCGCGCCAAAAACCTTCTTCGCCGATGCGGCAGTAGTAATACCTGCCGCGGCAATAGCACCCGCCTTCAGGAAACTACGGCGGCCTGGATTTTCGAGTGTGTCTGACATGGCTTCTCCTCGCAGAAGGTAGTTACCACCACCTTACCGCTCTCTCCATCGGGCTCACCATCTCTGCTACTCCTCCCTCAGTGCTACCGAGGGATCGATCCGAGTGGCCCGGCGCGCCGGCAGACAGCCAGCCAACAAGGCGACCAGAATCATCGTGACCATTGACAAGGCCATTACGAGGAGGTTCGTGGATTTCACTTCGAACAGCAGACTTTCCACGAGGCGGCTCGAAGCGAGAGCCAGCGTGAGTCCGATGCCTACACCGGCGATCGCCAACCCGAGGACCTCCCGCAGTACGACCCAGAGGACATCCCGCCGTTCCGCGCCGAGCGCCATGCGAATCCCAAATTCGTTGGTTCGCCGCGTGATGCCGTACGACATTACGCCATAAATGCCAATGCAAGCCAATAAGGCGGCAAGTATTCCGAAGAAGCTCGAAAGCTGCGCCACGAGGCGACGGTTCAGCGTAAAATCATCCACCATCTCTGCAAGCGTTCGGGTATCGCCGGACGGCAGATTTGGATCGATTTCAGCGATGCGTTTTCTGATTGCGGGGATTAGCGGCGCCTCATCGCCCGCGTACCGCACGACGAAGTTGTGAATGAAGTAGGAGCGATGCTGCGAGTAGGGGAAGAAGGCCGCCGGCATCTGCTCCTCTTCGAGCTCCATGTACTTGGCGTCTTTCATGACGCCGACCACCTCGATATCCTGCCACTCGGGACTATTCCCAATGGCGAACGTGCGTCCGATAGGCGAGCTGCCCCCAAAGTACGTGCGAGCCATCGTTTCATTGACTACAGCGACCTTGCGCGACGCCTCCGTGTCTCGCGTGCTTAGAGGCCGCCCCAACACTATGGGTAGCTTCATTACATCGAGATAATCCGAACCTACGATGTTGAAATCGACACGCGGGTGCTGGGCCGATTTCGGCTGTCCGGGTACCGTAACGTCATCCTCGGACCATCCGCCTCCGTCAAAAACGGACAAGGCAAAGCTAGCGGCGCGAACCCCTGGAAGAGAACCAACGCTTTCCTCGATACGCCGCATCACAGAGTACAGGCGCCCATCCCTCTTGTAGCCAGCGGCTTCGGGGTCGATTCGCATCCGAAGCACGTTTTGCCTGTCGAAACCTACGTCCACATCCATCAGCTTCGTCAGGCTCCGCAGAAACAAGCCAGCGCCTGCAAGCAACAGCAGCGACACTGCGATCTGCCCAACCACGAGTCCGCGTGCCAGCCGGTTGCGCAGAGCATCGGAAACTACGCCACGACCCGCCTTAAGTGAGGCCGCCAGGTCGAGGGCAGTCGCCCGCAAAGCCGGAGCGGTGCCAAAAAGGAGCACTGTAAAAGTCGTCACGGCCATCGTAAAGCCAAGTACCGCCGCATCGGGAGTAACACGAATCGGAAGGAGGTCCGACCCGGTAGATACCATCGTCAGCAGCAGGCGGCTTGCGCTCCAGGCCAAGGCCAGTCCGAAGAGCGCGCCCAGGAATCCGAGTAGTCCACTCTCGGCGAGTAACTGCCGTATCAACCGCCGCCGCGCCGCTCCCAAAGATATACGGACAGCAATTTCCCGCTGCCGTGCTGTCGCCCTCGCCAGCAACAGATTCGCCACATTCGCGCAGGCAATGAGGAGCACAAGAACCACCACGGCCATCAAGATCTTCAGAGCCGGAGCGAACTGGATGCGCAGCGGCGATCGCCCGGTAGCGGCCGGTTTCAAATCGATCCGAGCATGCTGAATATGTTCAATATGGCCGGCAGAGGGCTGCGGCCCGATATAGCCACGCAGAATTTGCCGGAAGAGCAGGTTGGTATTGGCTTGCGCTTGTGAATAAGTGACGCTTGGCTTCAATCGAGCGATGATATGCAGGCACTGAAATAAGTCTTGGTCCAAACCGTTCCGGTCTGGAGAGATTTGCTTCTGCATCGTCAGAGGAATCCAGAGATCCGGTGATTGGCCAACCGTCACACCGAAGAATTGTGGCGGAGCGACACCGATGATCGTGTACACCGTGGCCCCAATGGTGATGGTCTTGTTTGAGATCGGCGAATTCTCGGTAAAGCGGTCTCGCCACCAGGAATAGCCGGCCACCGCCACGGGATGCGCTCCCGGCGTCTGGTCGTCTGCGTCCGTAAACACGCGGCCGAGACTTGCATTTACGCCCAGGGTATGGAAGTACGTGCCTGAGACCAGTTCCAGGTTGACTTTCTCGAGATTACTGTCGCCCGACAGATGACCGTAAGTGGGAACCGGATAGCTTTGAATCGCAGCGAGGTCTGAGAAGACCTCATTTTTTCGCCGGAATTCACGGAAAAACGGATACGAGAAGATCTGTGTGCTGCCACCCGGCAGGAAACCAGTATCCCCCTCCGCTCGAGCTTCACCGAAGAAGACCAATTGTTCCGGCTCGCGCACCGGGAGTTCGCGAAGCAAGATCGCATTCAAGAGACTGAAAATTGCGGTGTTTGCGCCAATGCCAAGGGCGAGCATAAGCACCGCTACCAGCGTGAAATCCGGGCTCTTCGACAATTGGCGCGCCGCATAGCTTAGGTCCCGCCGAAATTCATCGCCGAAGCGCGCAAATATACCGGCCCTCCTCGTTGGCGCCGGCTTCTCAACTTGAGGCTCGCCAAGGGCCGACCGCAGCTCTTCACCTAATTCAGGCCACGGGCGCGCATGAGTTATGACCTCCTGCCATGCTTGCCTGGGATTCAGGCCGCGACGGAGCGCACGCTCGTAACTCTCCTGAAATTCGAGCGCCAGTTCCTCCACAATTTCGGCCTCACGCGCGCCGGAGACTCCGAGCGGCGGAAGATTCTGGCGTAGGTAGGCTCTGAAGTCAGGCATTCTCGAGACCGGCCGCGCGCTGAACGGCAATCAGGAAGGCGCTCCAAGTGCGGCGCTGCTCCGACAACATTTTCCGGCCTGCAGGCGTTAGCCTGTAGTACCTCCGCCGACGCTGCCCCGCGGCTTCCACCCAGTGGCCCACGATGAGACCCTTTTGTTCGAGCCGGTAGAGCACGGGGTACAGGGAAGCGGTCTGAAAGGAAACTGCTCCTTCAGACCGCCGCTCGATTTCTAATCCGATCTCGTATCCGTGCCGTGGCCTGCCTTCGAGTTGCGCGAGCACCAACAGCTCGGCACTACCCTTCTTGCGAGCACTCTCGTCCGAGTCTATGATTGCCATATATATTACTCATATATAGCAATCCGCCATCGCTGTCAAATGCGCGGAAGGTTTTCGCGAATATCATAGGTTCGATGGCTAAGCCTCCTCGCAATTCAAGGCCGGTCCGCCTGAGCGATGCACCGTTTACGCTCAAACCGCGCAAAGCCGTTCCCCACCAATTTGTGCTCGACGCGATCGCTCCGCTGTCACCCCGAACGCGGCCGATGTTTGGCTGCCTCGCTGTCTATGTTGAGGACAAGATTGTTCTCGTACTGCGCGACAAGAGCAATGAAACGGCGGATAACGGTGTATGGCTCGCCACCACTTGCGAGCATCATGAGAGTTTGCGTCGCGAGTTCCCGAACATGCGGTCGATCCAGATATTAGGCAAGGACGTAACCGGCTGGCAACTACTTCCGGCCGATGCGCCGGATTTCGAGATGGCGGCACTGCGCGCCTGTGAGCTTATCGCTGCCCAGGACCCTCGAATCGGTAAAGTGCCGAAGCCGCGGCGGACCCGCCGCTGAAGCCACTGAAAAATAAGGCTCGCTGCTAAAATCGAAGCGAAAATGGCATACGATGTAGTGGTAATCGGCAGCGGCCCCGGCGGCTATTCCGCGGCGGTGCGAGCCGGTCAGTACGGTCTTAAGACGGCCCTCATCGAACGGCAGCCCCGATTGGGCGGGACCTGTCTCCTGGTCGGCTGCATACCGACCAAAGCTCTTCTGCATACGGCTGACGTTTGGGATTATTTCAAGCATCCGGAGGCTCAGGGCATCGCCTGCAAAGATCCGCAGTTAAATTACGGCCAGGTGCTCGACCGCAAGAACAAGATCGTCAGCAAGCATTCCAAGGGCATCGAGTTTCTGATGCGCAAGAACAAGGTGGACGTGATCGAGGGACATGCGCGTATGCTGAGCGGCGGGCGTATCGAAGTCGAAGGCGACAAGGGCGCGCAAACCGTCGAGAGTAAGAACGTAATTCTGGCGACCGGTTCGGAAGCGCGCATGCTACCCGGTTTGCAGCCAGACCCGAATTTGATTCTCACGAACATTGAAATCCTCGATATTCCCCAAGTGCCGAAAACCATCGGCGTGATAGGCGCGGGCGCCGTAGGTGTGGAATTCGCATCGATCTTCAACCGGTTCGGGTCAAAAGTCACGGTGATCGAGATGTTGCCACGCGTAGTACCGGTGGAAGATGAAGAGATCTCAAAAGAGCTCGACAAGCATTTCAAAAAAAGCGGCATTCGTACGGAAACCGGAGCGAAAGCGGAAAACATTCGCAAGAACGCAAACAGCGTGTCGGTCTGCTTGACTCTGGCGAATGGCAACAAAGAAGAGATGGAGTTCGACAAGCTCCTGGTGGCAGTGGGCCGCAAGCCGAATACCGAGAACGTGGGCCTCGAAAACACGAAAGCTCAGCTTGACCGCGGCTTCGTGAAGGTGGACGGCGCGCAGCGGACGGGAGAGCCGGGCTTGTACGCAATCGGCGACGTCGTGGAGGGCACCCCGCAATTAGCCCACGTGGCGACGGCCGAAGGCATGGTGGCGGTAGCGCATATTGCTGGGAAACCAGCGCGCCCGATCAATCGGAATCGAATCCCAGGATGTACGTACACAGATCCGGGGATTGGAAGTGTCGGCTTGACGGAGGCCCAGGCGCGGGCGCAAGGTTTTAAGGTGAAGATCGGCAAGTTCCCGTTCGTGGGAAATAGTAAGGCGACCATCCTCGACAAACACGAGGGCTTCGTCAAAGTGATCGCCGAGGAAACGATGGGCGAAATCCTGGGCGTACACATCATCGGACCAGAAGCCTTCGAGCTGATCTCGGAGGCGGTTACCGCGATGGAAGCGGAAGCCACGGTGGAAAGCATGATGGCGACGATTCATGCGCATCCAACGCTGTACGAGGCAATAGGTGAAGCATTCAACAACGTCTACGGCCTGGCGATCAATATTTAGGCGACTGATAACTAGACAATGAGACCGCTTGCGGTAAGGGATTTGGGGCGTATGCGCTACGCCGAGGCGCTGGCGGTGCAGCAATGCCTGGTGGAGCAGCGGAAAATCAGCCAGGGGACCGACACGTTGTTATTTGTGGAGCATCCACACGTGGTTACCTTAGGCCGCAATGGAAAACAGGGCCATGTATTGGCCAGCGGCGAGATTCTGGCGCGCACGGGGATTGAATATCACGAGACGGACCGTGGGGGTGACGTGACATATCATGGTCCGGGTCAGCTTGTGGGTTACCCCATCCTGGATCTTCACGACTGGAAGCGCGATGTACGCGCGTACTTCAGCGGGGTAGAGCAGGCGCTTATTGATGCGCTGGCCTGTTTCGGGATCCAGGCTGGGCGAATTCCCCAGCGCGGATACGAAGGTGTCTGGGTGCGCGGCGCGAAGATCGCGGCAATCGGCATACACATCAGCCGCTGGATCACATCGCATGGATTCGCGGTCAACGTGGAAACCGATCTGAATTATTTCCGCTATATCGTGCCATGTGGGTTGACGAAGCCGGTCTGTTCGCTGCGTAGCCTGGGTTGCGCGGCCAGCCGCGAAGAGGTCATGCGCGCTATCGCCGGCTCCTTCGCGAACGTATTTGGGTATGAACTGACGATGGCAGAACCAGAATTGCAGGAGATCCAATGACTGACGTGGTTATGCCCCAAATGGGGGAAAGCATTGTGGAGGGTACGCTCACTCGCTGGCTGAAAAAGCCGGGCGAGAAAGTGGAGCGCGATGAGCCGCTATTCGAGATATCAACGGATAAGGTCGATACGGAAATTCCATCGCCCGCCACGGGGGTTCTGAACGAAGTTCTGGTGCAGGAAGGCGCCACGGTTTCGATCAATACGGTGGTGGCGCGGATCGGCGATGACGGAGCTCCCGCGCAAGCGGCAGCTCCTGCGCAAGCGGCAGCTCCTGCGCAAGCGGCAGCTCCTGCCGCCGCGCCTCCGCAGCAGGAATCGAAGCCGACCGTCTCGACTCCGCCGAAGGTAGATGTAGGGCCATCCGCCGCTGCCCCGGAAGCAAGAACCCAGCCCGCAGCCGCGCCTCCGCCACCCCAACCGCAGCCATCCTCCGCTGGTCCCTACGCTTTCGAGCCGCCGCAGCAAGAGCAAGCTCCGCCGTCGAGCCCGCGACCGGATGGCGAGGAGCAGGGACCCCTGTCGCCGCTGGTCCGAAGGATGGCACGCGAGTACAACATCGACCTCGCGCTAGTGAAGGGCACAGGAGCCGGAGGACGCATCACTAAACAGGATGTGGAGGCGTACATGTCCTCACAGGCCGCGCGAACCTATTCCGCTCCAACTGCCCAACCGGCCGCGCCTCCCCAACAGGCACCGGGACAACAACCGCCCGCTCCGCTGCCGCTTGCCGAATCGGCCAAAGTTCGTACCGAGCCCATGTCGATCATGCGGCAGAAAATCGCCGAGCACATGGTGATGAGCAAGCACACCTCGGCTCATGTGACTACGGTTCATCGGGTTGATATGACAGCGATTGCCAAACTGCGGGACAAGTCCAAGGCCGAGTTCCAGGCGCGCAATGGTTTCTCACTTACGTTTCTACCGTTCCTGACAGTCGCGGCAGCCGAAGCGCTCCGTGGTTATCCGATCTTCAATGCCTCGATTGATGGCAAGAACATTGTGTATCACCGCGACATCAACATTGGAATCGCCGTTGCCTTGGAAGCGGGCTTGATCGTTCCCGTCATTCGAAATACGGATGAAAAGAACGTTGCCGGATTGCAGCGCTCTATTGTCGATCTCGCCACTCGCGCCCGCTCCCGCCAGCTTAAGCCGGACGAGGTGCAGGGCGGGACATTTTCGATCACCAATTTCGGTAGCTTTGGAAGCATCTTCGCAACCCCGGTGATCAATCAGCCTCAGGTCGCAATTCTAGGTATGGGTGCTGTTGAAAAGGTACCTGCGGTCGTGGATGGCGACGCCATCGCCATTCGTTCGCAGGCGCATCTGGCGCTCACTTTCGATCACCGCCTGATTGACGGCGCGCTGGCGGATCAGTTCTGCCAAAAAGTGAAATCGATTTTGGAAAATTGGTCGGCGAACATTCTGTAACAAGCTCCCGCCAAAAAGCATCGTGTCCCAGCCGCATTCGGCGTGCTTTTCTTGCTCGTCGGCGATAGCACTTCACGTGAGTGAATCCGGCTAAATTTGGTCGCAGATTCATCAATATAGGGCCTCAAAGCCGTACACTACCTCCGCAGTTGTGTAATCTGCTTTTTCTTCTTGACGTGGGCTTAATCCAGGTTTAACATTCCTTTGGGCTGTTTAGCCGAAACTGACATTCAGATCGAGGAAAGAGGTCCGAGAATGACCTTCCAGGTCGGCGAGAAAGTAGTCTACCCGAATCACGGCGTAGGTACCATCGAGAACATCAGTTTGCGTTCCTTTGGCGCTCAGCAGGAGCGGTTTTACCTGCTTCGCCTGGTTCCCAATAGCTTGACAGTGATGGTCCCGTTCTCCCACGTAGAAGATTTAGGGCTGCGCAAAGTCACCAAATGCAGCGAGATCAATCGAGTCCTGACATATCTGGCGGCCGGACGACCCTGCTGCGCACATGACTGGAAGGACCGCTTCAAGGAGAACTCGGACAAGATGAAAGGAGGCAGCCTGCTGGAGATCGCCGAAGTTTTCAAGGCTCTGCTCCTCATCCAGTCCTCTAAGCCACTGTCGTTCCGTGAGAAGAAAATGTTGGAGCGAGCCCGGAGCATGTTGATTCTCGAAACGTCGGTAGCCCGCTCGGTGACCCAACCCGAGGCGATCACATTGATCGGAAAGGCGCTGGCGAAGTCCGGCTTGACCATGCCTGCGGCTTTGTAGCCGGTCGCTGCCGAATAAATTCTCGACTCGCTATACTTGTGAATGTTGCCCGGCGGAAGCTCGCGCGAATTCACCCTTGGCGCTATCGTCTAACGGTTAGGACGGAGCCCTCTCAAGGCTTAAATACGGGTTCGATTCCCGTTAGCGCTACCAACTAATCCTTAGAGAAGGCTCTACGCACTTAATGGGGGCAGGTCCGCCTGCGACGGATCTTAAGAACACATTACCTTAACTCTCAATCGGTAGTTCTGGAAATTTCTGAAGCCGTGGCTTGGCGCTGCAGGACCTCCATTTTGGTATGGAATCCCTAGGTGATGCCGTTGTACGGGTGAAGCGCCACATAGTGGCGATTTCTTCTCTCCAGGCGTAGAGAGTATGGCCGAGGTTCCGTCGGCCTCGGTCGCTCGCTGAAGAGCTGCGTTCCAAATCTCGCCCGACGGCGAGCTGCGCGCCATTGACGATAAAAGCCTGACCGGCTACGCAGCGGTTTCGATTCGGTCTTCAGAGGACCTGGGGAACTTCGTTGAGATAATCAACGTCGCGCATTCGCCCGGGCTATTTCGAGCCGGCAGGAAGTCCGCGCCGCAATCGATGCCAATTTCGGCCGCTGCTCGGCAGAACAAAGAGCGGTACGCTCAGCTTGGCGGAAGACGAGCACGGTCTATATTGAGCCTGGCAAGCCTACCCAGAACGCCATCGTCGAGAGGTTTCATGCCAGATTCCGATATGAATGCCTGAATGCGAACTGGTTCTGGGACCTGGCCCGATGCGCGAAGCAAGATCACCCTCCGGCGGCAGCACTACGACGATCATCGGCCACATAGCAGCCTCGGATATCGAACTCTGGCGAATTTCGCGCCAGGCATCCTCTCCCCCAGGATGTCCGGCCACAGTTACTCGCACACAATGAATCGAGTTACTCACGTTAGTATTTATGGCTGGTAGAGCGAACGGGGGCAGATCAAAAACATGTATCTCGCGGCTCAGTAAGAAGACCGAGGTATCATAAACCGTCGCCGGGGGTTGAAATGTCGGATCGGTGGCCGCTGGAACAGATCACAATTCACTGGAAAGCTGCAGCATTCCGGCTTGAGCATCTCGCCGTACAAGTTGAGTCCTGGGCAACTCGGCAACCCATCGCCAGCGCCGCCATATTCATATTTCCGTTCCTTGTGGGCGGTGTGATACACGCCGCTCGCAGGCCGCTCTGGTTCGACGAGATTCTAAGCGAGTACATCGCGGCGCTGCCGAACCTGAGGGCTATATGGACGGTACTGTTGGCCCGTACCGAGACCACGCCACCGTTGTTTCATGTCATCACGAGGATCTGTGGCAATATCTTCGGCTGGAGCCCTCTTGGTTTGCGGTTGCCCGCCTTAAGTGGTTTGGTTGCTATGACGCTGTGCGTCTATTTTATCCTTCGGCCCTACGTTGGACCGCTCTACGCGTTCCTCGGAGCGCTAAGCCGCTACCTGACGGGTGTCGCACCGTACGAAAGCGTGGTGCGGCCATATGGCCTTTGGTTAGGCTTAACAGCTCTTGCGCTCCTTTCATGGCAACGCGCGGCGGCAAACCGCAGGCGAGGCCTGGCGCTCGCAGGGCTATGCCTCAGCCTCGCGGCGGCGCAGGGTGTTCACTATTACGCATTTCTTTCGTTCACAGCAATCGGATTGGGTGAACTTGCTCGCACATGGAGCAGGAGGCGAGTGGACTGGCTGGTATGGATTGCACTTATTGTGTCATTCGTTCCAATTGTGTTCTTCACGCCATTGATACGGGCGAACATGGCGCTGAAGGAAGGCTACTTTGACAGAGCGACTAGCGCTGCTGCCCTCGTCGGAGCCTTAAGGGAGATATACCTTCCGAACGGCATTCTTCAGGCGATCTTTGTGATTATCGCTGTCGTCTCGATAATAGCCATTGATCGCGTCCCCCCGAAGGGATCGGCCCGCCCGCCATTGCACGAAGTCGTTGCGTGGGTGGCGCTGTTCCTAGCACCCGCATTTGCTTTAGCAGTCGGACGTTTCGTAACAAACGTATTCGTGCCGCGCTACAGCCTTATCACAATCCTCGGGTTCTCCCTTCTTCTGCCCTTTGTTCTGCAACGCGTGCTCGGCGGTTCGCGTGCCGCCGCACTGGCCCTCATTTTCGTGCTGATCGGAGGTATTTCATATCCACTCCCGTTTAGACGCGTGAAGCCGACCTCCGCGCAGTTATTGAAATGGCTGGATAATGCTGACCCGGAACGGCTGCCCCTCGTAATTGCGGATCCGCTCGAGTACCTCCAACTCGCGCATGATTCGGCGGGTCAGGGCTTCACTAGGAACGTTTTATACGTGCCGGACCCGTCGCATGCGCTGCATTACACAGGGGTGACGACTCCAGATTACAATCTCCTGGGGCTGAGCTTAACCGGCCGAGTGAACTTAGCTGATTACACCGAATTCGTTTATTCGCACCCCCGTTTTTTACTGCTGTGGTACCAGCCATCTCATTCCACCTGGATTGTTGCGAAACTTCGCGAGGACGGTGCGAGTCTCACGCTCCGCAAATACCTAGGCGCGCAACTATTATTTACGGTTCAGTCTCAAGCAGGCCAGGCGCATGCTTCGAGAGTCCGCGCGCATGAGTGATCCATGCATGTCGTGCGCACATCACGCAACAGTCATACAAAACTCAGGTCGTGAAGTGCCCATTCGACAAAGGCGGTAGTCAGTGTTGCACGTGAGCCGATTCCGGCCCGAGCGTTTTCGCCTGCGCTTATGCCTTGCTTGCCCAAAACTGTGCCGTGACCATGCTGGGGCAACAGTCGCGAAGTGCTGCCAGGCTGCCGTGACGGCTGGAAATGCCCTCGGGGCTGTAGCTTTCGTTCTGGGCTAGAGAGCCGGCCGGAACCGGCTCTCTCGGTGTTCACTATGGCGCGAGCACGAAGGCAACAGCAGCAGAGGCGTCGTATTGACTTTGCCTGCCCCAACCATTATTTGTCGTCGCGGCTACATACAGGTATTCGGAAAATGCAGCGATTGTGCACGTTCCGAGCAGGGCCGAAGCAGCGCTGCTAATGGGTGATGATGCGCTCCCTACAGGCCCGCTGATCGTTGGCGGAGTTAAGACATTAACGCCCTTGATCAACTCAAACGTATAGGTCGCGAATCCTTCGGGTTGAGTAGCCGTGAACGCCATGTTAACGGGTTTGGCGGTCGCGCCGGTGTAGTGGAGCAGACCGCAGTTCGGGTCGGCGCTGGCACCGTTGAGAATTGGCGTCTGAAGCGCCGCGACGCACCGATTATTATCCACGTAAATCGTCATGGGCGTGCTGCTCTCCACCACAGTCCCGGTGCCGCTTACGAACTCGATGTTAATCGTGTGCAAACCGGTCGAGAGATTTGTCGAATCCATCAGACTGCCGAGCGTCGGATTCATCCAAAGGAACAATTCGCTGATCGGATGAACTGGATAATAACCGGGTTGGCCGGCAACAATCACCGGAGCCGTCGTTTGTGGAACATATTGGGTGCCGTTCCATTTCTCGTCGGTCCAGGTATCCATGCGAACCGCTCCGTTTACACTGATGCGGTAATACGATGCGCCGTCGTTTGCTGCCCGTTGGAAGTTGATCATGATCGGCAGCGTACCGCCGAACGGAGTGTTGTTCACCTGGTAGAAGTAACTCGGGTCAAGCGTCGTATCCGCCAGGCCCGCCGCGGTCACTTTGTCAAACGGAATGAATCCAATGCCCATCAGCAAAGGTCCGGCCGCCTGAAACGGGCTCAGGTTGATTGCCTCGATCACCTGGTCGCAGCACACCAGCAACAGCCCTTGATTCGCCAAGACAACACTGGACGGGCGAAACGCGACGCTGCCGACCACCTGTGACGTATTAGTCGACAGCGCAATGCGAGTAACGCGATTGGCTGGGTCGCGTTCTGTTACAAACAGGGAACTATAACCGTCATCGGCCCAGGTGAGATCAAACGGTGCGGTCAAACCGTTTACAACCAGTTGGCGCGCTCCCTCACTCAGGCGGAAACGGCTTACGCGACCTTTGTCGGCGCCGGTAGTCTGCTCGCTGATATAGGCGTACTGTAAATCGGGGCTCAGCGCCAGCCCGACCGCAAAATTCAAGTTCGACAGAATCGCCGTTTTTGTGTTCGACGCCAGATCGATCCGCCATAAATTGCCAGTTGCGGCGTACTCGACGACATATACGGCGTTGTGCGCCTCATCGAGCGCGATCTGCTGCGGGGCAGTCATGCCGGATGCGATTACCGTCGCAGTGCTGCGATTTGCGCTCGCAAGATTAACCCGCACCAAATCCCCTGAGCGTTCCGTGATGTAGGCGTGGGAATTGTCTTTGCTGACCTTCACGTCTTCTGGGTTCGTATATCCCACGCCAAGCACTGAGTAGCCGGAAATCAGCTTGTAAGTCACCCACTGAATTTGGAGGTCATATCCGTAGGTGATTACCTTGACTTTGGCAAAATTGCCCTGCGTTGTACGCACCGCAAACACGTCTCCTGCAACGAGCTTATTCGAGCTATCGTTATTCCCGGGAATTGGTGTCTTCGCAAAAGGCAGAAACTCTAGATTGTTGGCCGTAATTGATGTAAAATTGACCACGCCCAGATTCAGAATGCTCGCGCTGTTTTGTGGAAGCACCTGCCGCTTTACGGCGGTTTCCTGATCCCACCAGATATCTGGGTCGGTTCCCGTTCCGCCTTCAATGCCGGTATCAAGGTCAAAGGTGAACGTCCCTTTCAGTGTGGCGGAACCGGACGAAACCACCGTGGAAGAGCTGAAAAGGTTCAGGGCAGACAGCTTGCCACTGCCATATTCAACAAATACAAGCTGATTTTGATTAGCGCGAAAATCTGAACCAATCGCGCCGCCAAGACCGCTCTGTAGTTCGAGCGGAGCCGGGGCAGGGGCACCGATAACGGCAATGACCTTGGAAACGTCCTCGATGGGCGCCTCTATAATGTTGGGCATAATTCTCCTTGGTGAAATGACGGACACTGTGCTAGCCCGGACGTGCGCGGCCGCTAATATTGTGAGGAGTTACGCCCGAGCGTTGCAGGAAATAAAGCGATTTTATTTTATCCGGCGATCAGCAGGCAGAGAGTTTAACTCTTGTTCTTCACGATTCTGCCATAAATTCTTCGAGAATTTATCTGCCTCCGAGATTTCGTTGCTGATGAATCCGGCTATCACCACGGGTCATTGTTTCCAATAGACCACGAGCCTCGGTTCAAAACGAAAGTCGACGCGCCTTTATGCTGCTCTTCGAGGTGGTTACGCCTAGTAGCAGGCAGCGCCGGATTTCAGGGAGTCAGCGGCGTGGGCATTTAGCCATTGAACAACCTCGTCGACCGTCGTTACGTTTCTTTTCAGCAATGCCAAGAGCAGGTCTCCAGTGACGACGCTATTGAATTCCCGGTCGTAAGATACTTGCTCTTTTTGGTTCGGTAATTTCAAGAAAAAAGGGATATACGGTTGCCGGCGCATTCGCGAGACACGCGCCACCTCCTCGGTGCGGAGGTCTACCTCCGTGCTGGCAAATTGCCACATTCGCACTCGATACGTATGGTCGGTAGACACCAGAATTACGGAGCGGTCCCACTCACCCGACTGCTCCAGCGTTCGCCGTATTTGCCCGAGCACGATATCCGAGAGTTGCAGATTGTCGATGTAGTTGGAATCTCCCGTTGTAAACACGCGACGACGTGTATCCCATATCCCCGGCGGATGGGGGATCGGGAGGTGAATCAATAGCAGGTTCAGATACGGGTCGCGTAGCATCCGGTAGCTATTCGCCAGGACAACGCGCAGTGCCAAAATATCCTCCCTGCGGTATTCCTGCATTCCTCCTGATTCAACATCCATCGCGAAGATGGTTCCCGCACCCGGCAAGTGTCGGGCCTGAAGATCTGCAAAAGATACTGCCTTTCGCCAGAAAGGCACAGGCTGTGCGTACTTCTTCCGGGTAAACCAGGGATTTTCGACCCAAGCACAGTCGGTTAATTCCTGACCAATAAGACCACAGTATGGGTGATGCCATCCGCTCAGACCGGTATTGAATCCGCTTTCCTCGCGCGACTGAAAACGTTCGAATGTGAATCGAAACTTTGCCACTGCGGACACGCTGCTGTTTTGAATAGCAAATCCCTCGTTTTTTCCTTGTAGTCCGTGATTTGTGTTCCAAGAAGTAGCGAGTTCATCGAAGGCATCGTGTCTTCATTAGGCGCTTTCACATGAGTTCCGAAGATCGCCTGCTTCCGCAGTCTGTTAAATTCGGTCAAAGTGATTCTTTCGGGCGTCACGTCGAATGCCATTCTCTTGTCCATTTCATCGAAAATGATCCAGATTACTCTTTGAGTGCGGACGTTCGCTGCCAGCACGGGAGCCAGAGAACGATCTCGAAACAACGAAGCACGAAGGCCGTGAT
Source organism: uncultured Acidobacteriaceae bacterium (assembly GCA_963787585.1). Taxonomy (GTDB): domain Bacteria; phylum Acidobacteriota; class Terriglobia; order Bryobacterales; family Bryobacteraceae; genus Bog-105. The sequence goes on along the minus strand of CAWBDR010000019.1, from coordinate 179,581 downwards.
AACTGATCGCGGTATTCACGATCAAAAGCGGAAACAGGGGGAACAGGACGATGAATACGGCAGATGCCCAGAATCAGGGCGCCGACAAGATCAAACCCGGGCGGCTGCGCTTCGTAGTATCTGAATTTATTGTTTCCAGCTAAATTCAGGATCTCCATCCAGGCAGACGGGAAGCACAGGTTGGCAATGGAAAAGCTTAGAAGTAAATCTCTTACGACCGGTTTTTCTTCAGAAAATAGAGCCAACGCGTGTCTTTGAGGGGCTGCTTCTCCATTAACGTAAAATGTTCCTGCCATGCGCCTTCAAAACTCTCCTGGGAGAAATCGGCGTGCAAGGATTCACGACCTCGCGTCAGCCGTTGAAACAAAGGATCGTCCTTCGAGACGTATTCGATAACTAAATAGTCAGTTGTCAGCTCTGCACAAAGTGCAAGGATTTCGCGAAGCGGTATTCTTTCAGTAACTAGCAGATGATGCAATACCGCTAACATCAGAACCATATCGAAAGATCCAGCCGCGCGGTTTAGAAACGACGGGTATTCGCTATTTCGCCAACCCGTTGCTGGAGTGGGCCGGGCCAGATTGACTACCAGTGGAAGGATATCGAGTTCGGCAGTGATGGCGCGGCGCCATGTTTGCCCGACCACTACCGGATCAAGGTCTATGGCAACGACCTTTGCTCCGCTGCGCGCTGCAACCTCGCTGAAGTGTCCGGTATTACAGCCGACGTCCAACACTGTCCGAGGTTTGGCACCGGCGACCCACTTTCTGACCAACTCAGATTTCGTATCGAATTCCTGCGATGAGTAGCTGAACTCTTTTAGATACGATGACCAAGCCGATGTCCGCTCCTCGCGAGGTTTCACGCTCTCCAAGAGCTTCCGGGCCTGACGAAACCGCAACTCAAGCACGAAAGTCGCTTTCTCGGGCGAGCCAGTATGATCAGGAGCGTATAGCTTCTTGTCGTCTGGATTGACTCGCTTCGAGAGCCAGGTAGGGAACGAAACAGTGCTGAGGAAGGGCGGCCGGATGCGCTGGAACAAACTGAGCCGGCCATAGATGTCCTCTGGCTTGAGTCCCTCGGTTGAGGAAAGAAAAATCTCGTCGGTCCGCATCCCGAGCTGCTTTGCCGAGAGTAGCGGTAAGACGAGCGTCCGGACAAATTGAGCGTACGGCAGCCAGCGAGCATCGTTTGGATTGCGTTTTTCGAACGACAGAACGTCAATAAATACCGGCTTCGGTCCACGAAACAAGACGTTAAATGGCGTTGCATCCTTAAGACTGAATCCCTCTTTAAGAGCGGAAGCAGCAAGATCGATCGTGAGACATGCGGCCGCGTGCAGCATCTCGGGTGGCCATTCATACGCGTAGGATCGAAACCACACGCGCTCATGTTCCAGCAGAACGCAAGGATCCTCGCGCGAATTGCTCGCCAACTTGCGCACAAACTCCCGCCCCACGATATCGTGAGCGGGCACAGGCCAAGTTTCTATCAGTCTGCCGGATTGACTGAAGTCGCGCGCGGTCTTAGACGCGAGGAACTCGCGAATAACTGGAATAGCCGTGGAGGAAACTGCTCGAAAGACTCGCGATTCAGTGATGCATAAATTGCCGTCCGGATCCCGAAAAGAGGCGTTGCCACAGGGGCGTTCCGACGTTATCAATCACTCGTCTCGCTTTCGACGGCGGATTTTCCAGATGAAACGCCGGATATAAAATAACGTTCCGAGCGCTGCGGCCGTTATCGTTTGCCAGAGCAACGCGCCAGAACCAGGATCAATATAGGCAAGAATCGCGATCACTGAAAATCCCCACGGCTAACCCAAATCTGTTACAGTTTGATAAAAAGTCGAACAATCCGCAAGGGGTACTGGTACTAGAACTTCGGGTTTCAGGTACTGTCTTCGGCGAATCGGCGTCCGATATTTCAGCATGGCGTGAAACCGTAATTTGCCCGAGGCGAGGTTGATTTACCTGTCCGGGGACCAGGCCGGCATGCCATTCTTCGCTTCATCTGGCAGATATCCGACGAATTGTTCAAGAATTACATTGCCTTTGTACTTTGTCTCCTGATGAATTCCGATGGATGTCGTGTAATAGGTAAATGCGGTTGTCTGCTTGAGCTGGGTAAAAAACTTCTCCGGTTCGGCCTGAGGATTTTCCTCATTATGTGAAATCTTCTTCATCAGATCAAGTTGTTGTTCTTTGGCAAGTTCCAAGAAAGGCTGACGGAACATGGTTTGAGATAGCTGACCGATAGAAGCCAAGCCTTTGCGCCACGATTCCTTCTCTTCCGCACGGAATTCTTCGGCTACACTCCGATCGATAAAAGCCGCGACACCTGCTTCATGTGCTCCGGGCGAATGGTCATCGGTCGGAATGATCAGATCCGTCATGGTGTCGAGCATGGCGAATTCGTCCTTCGTGAAAAAGAGGGGCGCCCCGGGTTCGGCCGCGGGAAGCTGCAACGTGGTGAACGCAGCCGCACCGAAGAGCTTGATCAAATCTCGACGATTCAGAGTCGCGTCCATCAGATCTCTCCCTTCTGGAGCTGGTCGGCCAAATGATCGCAGGAACGCCAGCAGAGCGCCATGATTGTCCAGGTAGGATTCTGGGCGGAGGCGGTGACGTGTGTACTACCGTCGACCACAAACAGGTTGTTCACATCATGCGACTGCTGGAATTGGTTCACCACGGACGTTTTGGGATCGTTCCCCATACGTGACGTGCCGAGCTCGTGAATCGACCAGCCCTCGGGCAACATTTTGTCGCTGGATGAGAGGATCTCGAATTTCGCCGCTTCAAACATTTCACGCCCGGTCTTCGCCATGTCTTCGCACATCTTCTTTTCGTTCTCGCCAAAGCTGTAATTGAAGCGAAGCACAGGTATGCCCCAGGCATCTTTCAGTTCGGGGTCGATCTCAACCTGATTTTCATAGCGCGCAAGCACCTCGCCGAAACCTCCCATCGAGATCGTTGCACCCGCGTACTCGCGAACGTGCTTTTTGTATTCTTCGCCGAAACCAGGAGTGTCGAAAGCCGTACCCGGCACCATACCGCAACCGCCGCTGCCTTCGAACCCATACCCGCGTAGAAAGTCGTTCTGCTTCGTCTCCAGATTCCGGAACCGCGGGATGTAGAACCCACCAGGCTTTCCATCATCCAACGTCCGCGGCTTCCCAACGAGTTCGGGCATGAAGCCATTTATCGACGGGCCCATTACGTGTTCACAGAAATTGTGACCGACATGCCCGCTCGAGTTCGCTATCCCATTTGGATAAAGGCTCGATTTTGAGAGCAACAGCAAACGCGCCGATTCAAGCGTCGAAGCCGCTAAAACCACCGTCCGGGCCTTGACTTGATAACTCTTCTTCGTATCGCTATCGAGAAATGATACGCCGGTGGCCCTGCCGGTGTTTTTATCGACGGTCACTTCGTAAACTGTCGAATTCGGGCGCAGCGTGAGATTGCCGGTGTCCATGGCCGGCCGGATCAGGCCGTTAGTGGAATCGAATGCTGCATGAATGTCGCAACCGCCCACATGGCGGTCGCACGCGCCGCGCCCGTAACAATGGCTTCGATATTTGTTGTGCTTGAGGGTGTCGGTCGCCACTCCCGCCCGATACGGTGTTAGGCATCGTCCCATGCCCTCCAGTGTCTTGCGCAGGTAAAGTTCCGAATAATTCAGCCGGAGCGGACGCATAAACTTCCCGTCTGGCAATTGCGGCAAACCCTCCGGAAAGCCAGACACGCCGAGATACAAATCTACTTTGTCGTAATAGGGGGCCAGGTCCGCGTATGATATCGGCCAGTTCTCACCGTAACCGTCATGATCCTTGGCTTTGAAATCATAGTCGGAAAGGCGCAGCGCAAGACGTCCCCAAATATTCGTCTTCCCGCCCACCACACGCGAACGGACCCACGCATACCTGGTGCCCGAATATGGATTCTCCTTCTCATCCACAACCAGCGTCTTGCTGTAATCTGACCCGCCCCAGCCTTGAACATAAGAAGTGACTTTCTTAAACGGCGAACCTTGCGCGTAAGGTGGTTTTCGAAACGTATATTCGTTCGTAGTCAGCGCGTGGTAGTCCGACGGCATCTTTCCCCGGCGGGGATGATCGTACGGCCACTCCATTGAATGCAGAATCTTGCTCGTGTCTTGATACTTTCCGGCTTCGAGCAGCAGCACCTTGAGGCCATGTGAGGTGAGGACATGAGCCGCCATTCCGCCCGCCGCTCCGGAGCCGACGACCACTGCATCGTACGTCTGATTCAGATCCACTTCCGGATTGTTTGTGATTGGGAATTGAACGAGCATCCGCCTTGTCCTAACACTTGAATTGTATGCCCGGATCGCCCGGCGCCTTCTTCGGGGTCCGGTTTAAATGCTATGGAAGCCGGCGCGCCGCAGACCACGCTGGGCTTCCGGGCTCTGCATGAAGGTATACCAAACAAAGCCGGTCCGAAGGTTCTCAGCCATCAGCATGCTGATCCCGGTATCTATTCCGACGACGTCGGTGTCATACCAATTGGTTAATGGATTGAAGGCGTTGACGAATCCGTACTTGGTCCAGGTCCGGTCGCCGTAACGCTTCTTGATATTTCTGAGCACGCGTAAGGTCGCCTCAGGCATAAAGGGAAGCGAGCCCGCAGAGGCGCTCGGAACGACGGTGCCGTCGATCGGGCCCATCTCGGGAGGCCCGCCCCATGCGACATATCCGTATTGAGAGTCGGAAGCAGTGATGCCCCAGAGATCGTCGCTGTAATCGGGAAATCGCTTGCTGAGTTCCAGGCAGAAGCGGCGGTGCACTTCCGTTGCCGTCATCGAGTTCTTGAAGTAGTCCGCGTACTTGTCACGTTTACCGCGGAAATCGAACCACGCTTGCGAATACTGGTGAACGAATAAAGGTGCAAATGAGCCGATGTAGCGTAGCCCTTCGTAATCGAACACAACTCGTTTCCACGCATCCCAGCTTTGAGGCGGTAAGGGATGGGCCAAAGATCCGAGCCCAAGCAGATACATCATCATCAACTCGCTATACAGATCCCAGCGGAACGGAAGGAAACCGATATCAGGAGCCCATCCCTGCGGAAGCAGCGAGGTGTCCTCTGTGAGCCATGTCCATTCGATGCGGTTGAAAATCTCTAGCGCCAGAGCGCCGATTTCGGAGCGGCGAAAATGCTGCCGGCAGGTAAGGACTCCGCAGAGCAATATTGCCGTATCTATTGACGAGATCTCGGATTCCCAGATCCGCTCGCCCGTGCGCGGATTGGCGAAGTGGTAGAAAAAACCGCGGTGGTTCGGCATTTGCGTCCAAAGGAATCGCAACGTCGTGAGCACGCGCTGGCGCGCATCGGCCAAGGAAACGTAACCGCGCTGATGACCTATGCATACAGCGGTCAAACCGAAACCAGTTGCGGCGATGCTGGCCGCGGTTGTACGGTTTTCGTCCTGGAGGTTACAGCGATCCTTAACCAGACCGGTTTGTGGGTCCGCCTGGTCCCAAAAATATTGAAAGGCCGCTTTTTCCATCTCCTCGAGAAGACTGTCATCTTCCGGCGAAAGTTGGGCCAGGCTGAATTCAGGAGAGACTTGGGAACGGGGCGCGGGGCGCACGATGGATGCAGCAACGGCTCCCAGAGTAGTTTCGAATAGCGCCCGGCGGGACAACAGTCGAGATGCAGGCACGAACAGTAAGTAGACTACCGCACGTCATAGAATTTGACTGACGAGATGGCCAAATGGATGATTCTGGCGGTTTGCTTACTGATAATTGCAGGTATCGCCGTTTTCTTTATCCGTTCCTCTGCCCGGCCGTCGAAACCCAGGGAACTGAAAAGCGTGACCGGCGTGGTTCTTGTTCAGAGCGCGGATCCAAGAAAACAAGCACCCATCGCCAACGCCCAGATTCAGGCCTTGGTCGAGGGTAACGAAGTGGAAGCGCGATCTGATTCTTCTGGTCGCTTTACATTGGCTTTCACGAAAGGCGTGGAGGTGGGCAAACCGATCTCGATAACCGTTCAGCATGCGAGTTACGAACCGGCTCAGTTAACGGGCCAAGTGGGGGACCAGATTTCCATCGTGTGGTTGCCGCCTATTCTCCAGGCAGCCGTTTCTGCTCGCCCGGAAATATCGATCGCGAATGTGCGTGTCCGGTATTCGGTCAAAATGATTGGCGCTGTGGATATCGCACCTTTCATCAAGCCCTTCGAAGTGGTCAATAAGGGCAATGTCCCGTGCAAAGATCACTCGTTGTGCTCGCCCGACGGGAAGTGGGCTGCGGCGAGGCTTGCCGAAACCGTTGATGCCGGCGATGGGAATGAATTTCGCAATGTTCGGCTGTCGTGTATCGCTGGGCCTTGTCCGTTCACGCGTATCGAGTCACAGAATTACATCGCCCGCGGCCAGAAACTGGAGATTTCCGTCTTAAATTGGTCGGACACAACTACCTTCCTTCTAGAGGCTGAGGTCAGCCGCCGGACTGCCAACAATATCATCCATCTGGCCTACCCGGCTGTTTTCGGGCGAACACTGAGTTTCACGTTGCCGGCCGGGTCCGAAGGCCCCAGCATTGAAGCCGAAGTGAACGGGGCAGACATTGTATTTCCGCTCGGGCCGGATCTAATTCTGGATTGGGGCCTATGCACAGGGACCGCGAACGGGCCACAAGGAGAACTGATCCAATGCAATCTGAAACCCGGATATGCATTCAAACAATGAAGCGATCGAGCCATTGCTTCGCTAATGCTCGAGACCCCACGCTACTCTTCAACTTCTTTTGTCCCTTTTGCAGGAACAACTCGAATCACTTCTCCGTTAACCAGCGAATCAGGAGGATTCAGAATCACCAGGGCGTCATCCGGAAGCCCCGCGAGCACTTCGATGGTAGTACCGAAATCGCGGCCGACCTGGACGGGTAAGAGCGCTACCCGATTGTTCTTGACCACAGGCACGCGCAGACCGGCCGAACGAAACACCAAAGAGGTAGAGGGAATGATAAGCGCGGTGCCACTCGAGTGGATCTTGAAATGAACCTCCGTATAGGCGCCCGGAAATAGCAGGCCACTACTGTTGTTCACGTCAATTTCGACCAGCAGTGTTCGAGTATTCGGGTCCATGGCATCCGCGGTGCGGACGAGCTTGCCCTGGAACCGGTGATTGGGTAGTTCCGGCATTGTGAGGTCTGCGATGATGCCCGGCCTGGCCGCATGCGAATAAATCTGCGGTACGTTCGTGAAGACGCGAAGCTTGTTGATAGCTGCAATGTGAAAGAGTTCTCGTCCGGGTCCGCCTGACGACCCCGAATCGATCAACTGCCCGAAATCCGTATTACGCACGGTGATGACACCATCGAAGGGCGCGTAAATCCGCTCGAAATTCACCATCTGTTGCAAGCGGGCAACATTCGCTTGAGCTGATTTGACAGTGGCCGCCTTCGCCGCGGCATCTTGTACGGCGTTGTCAACCTCCTGCTTAGCGACGGAATCGGTTTTGAACAGGTCCGTATACCGAGCCGCCGTAATCTGCGCGAGCTTCAGGTTGGCTTGTGCCGTGGAAAGATCTTCTTTTGCTTGAGCGAGCTGCTGATCGATTTCGGGGCTCTCAATGAGCGCAAGAAGCTCGCCCTCCTTCACGTGCGCACCGATGTCGTGATACCACGCTTTCAGATAGCCGGTGGTTCGGGCGTAAATCGGTGCGTCGATAAAGGCCTGCATGTTGCCCGGTAGAACGACTTCCTCGGCGGGGTTCTCGCGATTCGGATGAGTAACCACCACCACCGGCTCGGCTGAGTACGCGGTCTGTTCCCGAAGCAGCTTGCGTTGACGCATGCGCGGAAGGATGCCGGCGGCCACAATCACCGCCACTACCGCCAGAACTATAACTAGGCCCAGGGCGGTGCGGAGTCGGGAGAATTTGCTGGTCATGCGGCCTTCCGCCTACCGTGCAGGAGGCTGAAGAAAACTGGTACAAAAAACAGCGTGGCAGTGGTGGCAAACAGAAGACCGCCGATAACGGCGCGCCCAAGGGGTGCATTCTGCTCGCTCCCTTCACCGATCCCGAGCGCCATCGGCAGCATTCCGATAATCATCGCGAGCGCTGTCATGAGCACCGGCCGAAATCGCGTATAGCCGGCTAGCAGAGCGGCGTCGCCTGCGCTATCCACATCGGGAAGCTGCTCTTTGGCGAAACTGACCACCAGAATGCTATTAGCCGTGGCGACGCCCATGCACATGATGGAGCCGGTAAGCGCCGGAACGCTAACGGTCGTATGTGTCACAAACAGAAACCAGACAATTCCGGCGAGCGCCGCCGGCAGAGCGGAAATGATGATCAACGGATCCAGCCAAGACTGAAAATTAATAACGATGAGCATGTAGACGAGAACGATGGAAAAGCCCAGACCAGCGAGCAGCCCCTCGAAAGAGGAACGCATGGTATCAATTTGGCCGCGGACCGTAATAGTCGAACCGCGCACCAGCTTGTCCTGGTTGCGAGCGATTATCTTCTGAATCTGCGAGGCGACGCTGCCCAGGTCAGTGCCGGATACCGAACCATAAATGTCGATCACGGGGGCTATGTTGTAATGCGACACCTGCGCCAGACCAGCACGGCGCCGGAGCGTGGCAAGGCTGGCCAGAATTTGCGGTGCGCCGTTTGTTGTCGCGATCGGAATATTGCGAAGGTCTTGAAGCGAATCCATTTCATATTGAGGCGCCTGCGCTGCGACGTTATAGCTGACCCCATTCTTGGGATTCAGCCAAAACGTGGGAGAGGTCTGAAAGCTCCCGCTCAGCGAAACCAGAATGTTTTCCGCGATATCTCTTGCGCTGAAACCTACCTGATTCGCTTTCGTGCGATCGAGATTGATGTGTAGCTCCGGCTGATTAAACGGCTGCTGGATCCGCAAATCGTTCGTGCCCGGAATCGTCTTGACCTGTTGTAACAAATTATCCGCAAAGGCCCTGTTGGCTTCGAGATTTCTACCGACAATCTGGATGTCGATCGGCGCCGGCAGCCCGAAGTTCAGAATTTGTGTTACCAGGTCCGCCGGCAGAAAGTAGAACAGAATACCTGGAAACGACTCTGGCAGTTTGCGCCGCAGCTCCTCTACGTATTGACCTGTCGGGCGATGATCCTCCGAAAGCGACACGAGAATGTCGGCATCTGCCGAGCCGATCGTCCCGTTGTTGCTGTAAGACGTGTTCATGCCGCTATACGGAAGACCGATGTTGTCGAGAATGTTGACAATCTGTTCTCGCGGGATGATCTGCCGGATTTGCGCTTCGATTTCATCGCAGATCATGGCCGTGTCCTCGATCCGGGTGCCAGTGCGCGCGCGAATATGAAGCCGGAACTGCCCGCTGTCCGAAGAAGGGAAGAAGTCTTGCCCCAGCCAGGGAGCAAGTGCGAACGAGGCAACGCAGCACAGGAAGAATATAGCGGCAAACAGTCCTCGGTGGAGGATGCAGCGCTCGAGAAGGGTTCGATACTTCCCGCGCAGCTTTTCGAATCCATTTTCAAAGATGAGTTGCATGCGCACGAACGGATTACGAAGGTTTGCATGGGCAACGGCATCGTGATGCGAGTGCCCTTTTAGCAGGTACTTTGCAAGGGTAGGAACAATAGTTCGCGAGAGCAAGTACGAGGCGAGCATCGCGAACGAAACCGCTTCGGCAAGAGGCACGAACAAGTAGCGAGCCACACCCGTGAGAAAGAACATCGGAACGAAAACAATGCAAATGCAGAGCGTCGAGACGAAAGCCGGTACGGCGATTTGGGCCGCGCCGTCCAGAATCGCCTGCTCGATCTCCTTTCCCATCTCGAAATTGCGGTTGATATTTTCGATTTCGACAGTGGCGTCATCCACCAGAATCCCGACTGCCAGCGCCAGGCCGCCGAGCGTCATGATGTTGATCGTCTCGCCCAGAGCGCTCAGGGCGAAAATCGAGCAGAGAATCGAAAGAGGAATGGAAATGGCAATGATCAGTGTGCTTCGCCAGCTGCCAAGAAAAACCAGGATCATAAGCGCCGTTAGGCAGGCGGCGATGACAGCCTCGCGGATCACGGCGTTGATTGACGCCCGGACGAATATCGACTGATCCGCTATCGGCGTGATGCGCAGCTCAGGCGGAAGAGTGGCTTCTACCGTGGGTAGCAATTTCCGGACCCCCGCGATGATATCGAGTGTGGAGACGTCCCCGTTCTTGAGAATCGTCATGAGCGAGCCGCGCATTCCGTCAGAACGCACGATATTGGTCTGAGGCGGAAAACCGTCGCGCACGTGGGCAACGTCGCGTATGTAAATGGTCGCGCCGTTCTGGGTCTTAATTGGAAGGTCGTTCAACTCGGTTACATTCTGCGGACTGCCGTCGATAAGAACCTGGTATTCGAGCGTCCCAATTTTCGAAGTGCCTCCTGGAAGGATCAGGTTCTGATTGCCGATCGCGTTCACAACGTCGGCGGCGCCCAGTCCCTTCGATTGCAGAGCCTGAGTGTTCAAATCCACCATGATTTGGCGCTGCTTGCCGCCATATGAATAAGGGATCGCCGTACCGGGAACGGTCACAAGCTGAGTGCGAACGAAGTTTTGGCCAATATCGTTCAACTGCTGCTCACTAAGGCCGCGGCCCGAAAGCGCGAGCTGCAGAATGGGCACGGTTGACGCGTTGTAGGTAATGATGAACGGGGGCGTCGTGCCGGCCGGCAATTGCTTGAGCTGCGTCTGGCAAATGGCCGTGATCTGCGCAATCGCGCCAGATAGATTCGCGTGCGGCTGGAAAAAGACCTTGATGACCGCAATGCCTGTCATCGATTGGGATTCTATGTGCTCAATGTTGTTGACTGTGGTTGTCAGCGAGCGCTCATTGATATAAACGAGTCGGTCTGAAATCTCCTGAGCCGACATCCCGGCGTACTGCCAGACGATACTCACGACGGGAATGTCGATATTCGGAAAGATGTCCGTTGGCGTCCGCGATATGACGACGGGCGCCAGGATAAACAGCATCAGCGACAGAACGACGAACGTGTACGGTCGCCGCAAAGCCAGGCGAACGATCCACATATGAACTCCTAAAATCTCGTGGAGGAAGAATCCGAACAGCCGTATTCAGGAAAGAAAAGAATCGAGTCGCGACCCTCGGGCAATTTAAACGATCTACTGCACAATTATCGCCTAGCAGGTTTTCAAGCTGATCAAAATCCGGCTTGCAGTCATGGGTGGGCAGGCCTGGGGTTTTTGGCCTCTCTCGGACCCGCGCGCCCTTTACGCCACCACTTGACGGCAGAAAGAACACTGCCAGCCATGCAGAAAGAGATGAACACGATCATGACCCATTTGAAGGGTTCAGTCTTGGCAATGCGCAGAATCGCGGGTCCGAACCTGATGGCCAGGAATCCGAGTACCAGGAACCGGCTTCCGCGGCTGACAAACACTACTGGGAATAGTTTCTTGCGCGGATATGCGAGCGCGCAATTTATCGCGACGACCATTGTGAACGGGAAGGGTGGGGGCGCGAGACAGGCGAGTACCAGCGCCCAGGCGCCCCTCTTGCTGATCTTCCCGTGCAAATAGTTGAACCGTCTTTCCCCGGCGACCCTCTTTAGACCCTCTTCGCCGGCGCGACGCGCTATCAGGTCGAGCAGCGCCACCCCCGTGACGGAACCGGACGCCGCAGATAGTACGTACAAGAGATACCCTTCATGGTGCTGCGCCACCAAGCCAACCACCAGCAGGTCATTGCCAAACGGCACGAAAAGCAGGGAAGAATCCAGGATCCCCATCACAAATGGACCGAAGTAGCCCATGTGCATGAGGATGCGCAGGAGGTGATGAAAGAAGCTCGACAAATAGAGGCCTTGATGAAGTCAACTCAAAGATAAGCTTGCGCTCTGTAGATGCGAGGTGTTCTCGAACGTTGCTGTGATAGCTTTTCGATGTCTGGAGATTCTATGGAAAACTCACGCAGAAGTGTTTTGCTCGGCGCTTTAGGGGCGGCCCTGATGCCATTGGTGTCCCCTGCAGGCGCGCAGAGCCAAACCGGTCAGAATGAGTCGCGTCAACGTCCGAAACTTCCGCCCGGCCGGGTAGGTCGCGTTCTGGTTGTATCTCAAACAAAAGGTTTCGAGCATGATTCAATTTCGGACGCCATGGCTAATATTTGGCGAATGGGGCATGAGACCAGCCTTTGGGAAACGATGTTGCGCAGTGACACGGAGTTGATCACTAAGAAGGACATCCCGGACCGTAACGCCAAGAACCTGAACTATTTTGATGCTCTGGTATTTGCGAGCACAACAGGCGAACTGGATCTTACCGACGACCAGAAGGCGGATATGCTGTCCTTCGTCAAAGACGACGGGAAGGGCTTCGTAGGAATTCATGCTGCCGCGGATACGAACTACAAGTGGCCTGAATACGGCGAGATGCTAGGCGGCTGGTTTGACCAGCATCCCTGGATGACTTTTAATGCCCCGATCATCAACGAAGAACCGGATTTCCCGGCGGTGCGCCACTTTCCGCACGCATTTACGAAGCGCGACGAAATCTACCAGATCAAGAACTGGTCTCGCGAGAAAGTCAACGTACTGCTAAGCCTCGATCCCTCCAAGCTTGATTACAATAACCCGCGTGTCCATCGGACCGACCACGATTTTGCGGTTGCCTGGTCCAAAATGTACGGCAATGGTCGCGTCTTTTACTCGACCCTCGGACATACCAAGGAAGCTTGGGACGATCCGGACATTCAGAAGATGTATTTCGAGGCGATCAGATGGGTGCTGCACATGACTGAGGGGTCTACGGAATCGCACGCCCGGCCGGGCGGCGTAGGAGCTGGCGGCTAACGCAATGTCAGGTGATCCCGACAATATCGGAAGCCACCCGCTTCAACTGGCCACAGGCGGCAAAGATATCTCGTCCTCGCGGCTTCCGGATGAAGCAAGGCACGGATCTGCGAATGATGCTTTGAAAGCTGGCAATACGTTCCGGGTCCGGCGTTTCGAACGGTATGCCGGGCCCGGGATTCAATCCGATCAGGTTCACTTTGCAATTCAAGTGAGCGAGTAACCGCAGGACGCGCTTCGCGTCGGCATCTGAATCGTTCACGTCCCTTAGGAGAACGTACTCAAATGTCAGCTTCTCCCAGGGCCGCAATGGGTATGCCTTGCAGGCGGCCATGAGATCAGCCAAGTGGTATTTGCGCGTGATCGGCATCAGCTCGCGCCGCTGTTCTTCAGTCGACGCGTTCAGTGAAATCGCCAGTTTGGGCCGCACGGTGGCTCGGCCCAGTTCCTCCATCTTCGGAACGATACCCGAGGTGGAGACCGTGATACGTCTCTGGGACATAGCGATTCCGTCCGGGTCAGTGAGCAATCGGGTGGCTTTCAGCACGTTTTCCAGGTTGAGCAGCGGCTCACCCATGCCCATGAGGACGACGTTCACTTGCGAGGCGGTAGCCTTCAGGCCGTTGTCGCGAGCAACGCAGAGCACCTGGCCGACAATTTCGCCCGCCGTCAAGTTGCGTTCCAAACCCATCAATGCGGTCAGACAAAATTTGCAATCCACCGGGCATCCGACCTGGCTGGAGATGCAGATCGTATCCCGGCCGGTTTCCGGCATGAGGACCGCTTCGACTGTCCGGTTGTCTTCCAGGCGCAGCAGATAACGGCGTGTCGCATCGCTTGAATCGAATCGTTTTTCCACCCCGGAAGACCTAGGGCATATTCCGTAAGTAATTGCTTTTTAAAGGCTTGTGATAAGGTGGAAATATCCCACAAATTCGCCACTTGTTTGCGGTACAAAGCGTCATATAATTGTCGGGCGCGGTAGGTGGGTTGCTCAGGGCCGAGTAGCTTTTGTAGGTCGGAAAGCTCCATTCCGACTAGCGTCTGACCCTCAAGTACCTGCAGCATCTGGTTTTAGTGTATCGTCGGACACACCGAAAGGCGTAATAAATGGTTCTTGCTACCCCTCACGTTCGGGAGATTGAACGCGCGACGCTTCCCAACGGGATACGGATCGTTACGGAAGCAATGCCCCATGTGCGCTCGGTTTCCCTCGGGGTATGGATCGGTACCGGATCCCGCATCGAACATGGCCCGGAAAACGGAATTTCGCACTTCATTGAGCACATGGTTTTTAAGGGTACTAAGAACCGCTCCGCCGAGGATATCGCCCGGTCCGTCGATTCCGTTGGTGGCGGCTTGGACGCCTTCACTAGCAAAGAACTTGTGAGCTTCAACACGAAGGTCCTGGACGAGCATCTGCCGCTGGCCCTGGACATCCTAGCGGACCTGGTGCTGAATCCTCTATTCCGCCAGGAAGACATCGAGAAAGAAAAAAGCGTGATTCTCGAAGAAATCAAGATGGAAGCCGATCAGCCTGAATTCGTGCTCCACGAGACCTTCATCAGCAACTTCTGGAAGGGCCACGGACTTGGGAAGCCGATCCTCGGCACGAAAGAGACGGTCAAGAAATTCGGCCGCGACATGCTGTCCGATTACTACAGCCGTATCTATTCGCCCCGCAATATTCTGATTACTGCGGCCGGCAATCTGGACCATGATGAGATCGTCCGGCTGGTGCGCGATAAGTTTGAAGGCTTGGCAGAACGGGGCCCCGTTCCGGCGGATACCACTCCTCGCACCCACGCTCCGCTCATTCTGAAAACGAAGGAGTCGCTCGAACAGATCCACATAGCAATGGGTGTGCCGGCCTATCGCCTGGCTCATGAGCTGCGATTTCCTCTCTATGTTTTGAACACCGTCTTGGGTGGCGGAATGAGTTCCAGGCTCTTTCAGAATATTCGCGAAAAACACGGACTAGCTTACGCTGTTTACTCCGAGCTCAATTTATTCAGTGACACCGGTTGCCTTACCGTGTATGCGGGAACCGCTGTAGAGACCGCGAAACAAGTGGTGCAGTCGGTGGTAAGCGAGTTCCGGCAGCTGAAAGACGGTTTCATCGGAGAAGACGAATTGCTGCGCGCCAAGGACCACCTGAAGGGCTCGCTGATGCTAAGTCTGGAATCAACCTCAAGCCGCATGTCCAATTTGGCTCGCCAGGAGCTCTATTTCGACCGGTTTATGAGCCTCGATGAGATGATCGAAAGCATCGAGAACGTTACTCGCGAGCAGGTCCAGAGCATCGCCTGCGAGTTCTTTCAAACGGAAAATATTGCGCTGGCTATGTTGGGCCGGCTGAGCGAAATCGAAATCAGCCGCGATGATCTGGTTTGCTGAGCCGCTCGCGAAGCGCCTGTACCTGCACATCAAGGTAGGCCAGAGATCGGTTCAGAAGCTCTTTATATCGCGGGTTTGTGGCTGCCGCCATATCTTGAAGCACGCGCGTGCGGGATAGCTCCACGCTCGCTATTTGCTGCTCTAGTTCGTATTGCTCGCTGATGATCTGAACTGCCTGCCCGCGGGATTTTCTCTCCTCCGCGGACTCGATCTGAGATTCGACGGCCTTACTCTCCCAACCGCGTGCCACTCTTCAAGCTTAGCGCCACAGCCGCATTCCCAACATCGATCGCAAAGGCCCTGGATACCCCTACTGCTTAAACGGGCTCGCGCCACCGACGTGCTTCGCCGTATCCACTGCAAGTTGCAAGTGCGCCTGAATCGTCGGCATCCATTTACGAGCGAGCTCTTTCAACTGCGGGTCGGTTCCATTCTCGGCCTCCGCCTCGAATGCCATGAGCATGTGCAAGTGCCCGCCAATTTGCCCCATGATGTAGAGCTGGTCGAAGTCGGCCGGCTTGACAGCCTGTAAATGGAGCATCGCAAGCTGATCCGCGGGTGATAGCCGTTCAGAAGGCGAACTGCTCGATATTCGCTGAAGAGGCAGCATGTCGTCCCTCAGGCCCTCATGTTCAGCTATCATCTTCCCTGCGAATCCCTTCACCTCGTTTGCCGACTCGCGCTTGAGCGCCAACTCTGCCATATCGAGTTCCGCATTGTTGCCCTGAATTGCTATCGTCGCGAACAGCCGGTCCACTTCGGCCGATTCTTGTTCTTTGCCCGGCGCGGGTTCAGCCGGTACTGGCGCGCGATTCTCCTTCATTGGGGCCGGGGCTGAAGGGCTATTGGCTTGAGCCAAAAGCGCCAAAATGAAAACCAGCGAGATCATGCAGGCAATTCCTTCGCGCTTGGGAACCCGTGCTGCTCGCGCCGACAGCAGCATCGTACATCTTCGTTGCCTTGTAGTGCTCCAGACGCCCATCTCCCGCCATCGCCTTTACGCGGTTCTCCAGAGTCGCCATCTCGGCGCTGCTCATCGGAGTGAAATCCATGGCGATCGCGAGGTTCTGCCGGAAAACGTCGTATGAATCCATGCCGCTTACGGTCGACAGTATCCCGGGGACGCTCATCGCATACCGCAGCAGTTCATCGGGCTTCGCGACACCGCGCTCCACCGGTTCACCCCCGCCGCCCATCGACTTCATCCCGATTGGCATAATTCCCTGGCGCTGTGCCTCGGGAATGACTAGCTCCTGGAACGAACGGTAGTTCTTATCGAAGGGGTTTAATGGCATCTGTACTGTGTCGAAGGGATAGCGGTGCGAAAGCATCTTCAGGTGAATGTCGGGATCTTTGTGCCCCGTGAACCCGACGAACCGAACTTTGCCTTGCTGCTTGGCTTGCGCCAGCGCTTCCACTGCTCCACCCGGAGCGAAGTGAAGATCGGGATCGTTATCGTAGATTACCTCGTGGATCTGCCACAAATCGAGGTGATCAGTCTGGAGCCGGCGCAGCGAATCTTCGAGCATCTTCATGGCGACATCCTGCTTACGTCCGTGCGAACACACCTTAGTCATCAAGAACGCCTGATCTCGTTTGCCCTTCAGCGCGCGGCCAAGGATCTCTTCACTCATTCCGTCGTGATACTCCCAGGCATTGTCGAAGAAGTTGATGCCGTTCTCGAGCGCTTCGGAAATGACGCGCCCTGCCTCTGACTGATCTTTGATGTCGCCCAGCGCGGAGCCGCCGACGCAAATAATCGAAACAGAAACGCCTTTGAGCTCGCGATGTGGTACCGGCACGCCCTTTTCTCCTCCTATGCGTGTGCCCCGCTCAGCGGTTGCTCATGCATCTGCCGGGTCACGATATCGTCGTAGCGCAGTGAGGTCTTGAAGGCCTCGAACCTGCCGTCGCCCGCGAACGGCTGCACGGCTGCGACAAGTTCCTGCATCTCGGCACTTGCCATTGGTTGGAAACCCTTCCGCAACCTCCAGGTTCTGCCGCAAAACAGCCAGCGATTCCATACCCGTGATCGTTGTTGTTACTCCCGGAACGCTCATCGCGTATCGCAATGCCTGCTCGGGGGTCAACTTCACGTCACCTTTGTGAAAAGGCGCCCCATCGCCGTTGAGTGGCTTCATACCCATACCGCCATTCCACGCTTCACTGCCTCAGGCAAAACAATCTGCTGGAAGCTGCGAAACTGGGCGTCAAAGGCATTGATCGGAAACTGCACGGAATCCCACGCGTAACCCAGATCGATCATGCGTTTGTGAATACGTGGGTCCTTATGGCCTGTAAAGCCTACGTATCGCACCTTGCCCTGCAGTTTTGCGCGATCGAGTGCCTCGATGGCGCCATTCTTCCGATACGCAAGGTCAGGATCATTGTCGTAAACCACTGCATGGATTTGCCATAGATCGAGATGGTCGGTTCCCAACCGGCCGAGTGATTCGTCCAACATCTGCATCGCAACGGAAGCATCCCGCCCATGTGTGCAGACTTTCGTCATGAGAAACACTCTGTCGCGATAGCCGCCAGCCAACGCCTTTCCCATCCACTCTTCGGATCGGTGGTCGTTGTACTCCCAGGCGTTGTCGCAAAAGTTGATGCCGTTATCCACGGCCTCATGCACAATCGAGATCGCATCCTGCACCGTGGCTGCGCTCCCAAGATGGTGCCCGCCAATTCCTAAGACCGAGACCTCGTCCGGATGCCGGCCAAACTTGCGGCGTGGTATCAGGGTGGTCTGCGCCGCAGCGGCTCCCGCCAGTCCGGCGGATACAGCGATTGCACCTCCAAGAAATCTTCTGCGCGAGTAGCCTGTTTCCGGCATACAGTTTTCAGTCAATCGTCAGACTAAATAAACCTGAGCTGCAACTCACGAGAAGAAATACGGGCGGTCACGCTTTCTGTTCGACAGCGGGATGACAGCTCGGGCGCAGATGATTACCGCGAACCTGTGAGCAACGCCTCCAACTTTTTCAGCTTTGGCTGTTCTCCTACTACGATCAGGAAATCTCCGGCTCTCACGGTCGTTTCCGGAGAAGGATTGAAGAGCATCTGCCCATCCGCTTTACGGATTGCAAGCACGATTGCTCCGAGATCGCTCCGGTTCTGGATATCTCTGAGTGTTCGCGGCCCTGAGGGTCCAGTATCCGCCACCTGCACTTGCTCCATCATGATTCTCGGGTCGACACTGGTAGTCGAGAAATCTAAAAACTCAACTACGTGTGGGCGCACCAGTGCATGTGCCAGGCGTTGGCCGGCCATGGTGTAGGGCGCGAACACGGTGTCCGCTCCGGCGCGCCGGAGCTTTTCTCCTGCCTCTTCTTCCGAAGCGCGCGTCACCACTGTCAACTTGGGATTAAGAGTTTTTGCCGAAAGAATAATAAATAGATTTTCGGCATCACTTGGAAGAGCAGCGATGAGTCCGCGGGCACGAAGAACGCCCACTTCGCGCAGGCTTTCATCATGAGTAGCATCCGATACGACGGCAAGCATGCCGGCGCGCATCGCTCGTTCCGCGCGCTCTTCGTTACGGTCGACCACAATGAACGGTGCATTCGCACGCTGCAGTTCAAAAGAAGCATTGCGGCCTACCCGGCCGAAGCCGCAGACGATGTAGTGGTTCTTAAGCTCCGCGATCATATGCTTCCTCTTGCGTCTGCCATAACGGTCCTGCAACTCCAATTCAATAATGCTCTGGGTCATGGCGCCGACGGCGAAAAACATCGCGGTAACGCCGAAGAAAATAATAAAGGAATTGAAGATTCTGCCGGCTTGGCTGAGCGGATGGATCTCCTGATAACCGACTGTCGAAATAGTAATCAGGGTCATGTAGAAGGCGTCAAACAGCGAGTATCCGCCGATTATCCGGAAGCCGATTGTCCCGATCAGGAGGATCAGCGCGACCAGCCCGGAAATAATCAGAATCCGATGTGTCAGGCGGTCTCGACGGCCGCCCCAGTTCCGCAACATAGTGTGTGCTTCCATACCCCCGGATATGTGCTACTCTAAGAAGGTAAAAAATCGAGATTAAGGTAAAGACGAGGAGTATCGTTTTCTAGCATGGCCCTGGCGGTTGAACAGAAGTCTCAAATGATTCAAAAGTACCGGATCCATAAACAGGATTCGGGGTCGCCAGAGGTTCAGGTTGCCCTTCTGAGTCAGCGTATCTCGCAGTTGACTGAGCACTTTAAGACGCACCAAAAAGATCACCACTCACGCCGAGGTTTGCTGAGTATGGTGGCACGCCGTCGCAAGCTGCTCAATTATCTGAAAGATCGCAGTCCGGAACGCTACAGGACTCTGATTCAGAGTCTCGGCATTCGTCGCTAGATTCGGTTCTCAGGCAGGCGTGGGCCAGATTCCCTGTTATCAGCGAACTCAGCGTAGCACCCGCGTTACACCACTTAGATAAGTGGCCATCCTTCCGCTTACAGCTCTAAGTCCTCACTTAATCCCGAACTTGGTCCGCACGTTTCTCTTGAACGTGCATATTGAACACGCGGATATGGATCACGCATCGGGAAAGTAAATGTCACACACAGTAGAAATAGACCTCTATGGGTCAAAGGTCTCGCTTGAGACCGGTAAAGTTGCCAAACAGGCCAATGGGTCTGTTATAGTTCGTTCGGGCGATTCGGTGCTTCTGGTCACCGCCTGCGCCGCTGAGAAGCCTAAGGCCGGCGCCAGCTTCTTCCCTCTCACGGTTGATTACCGGGAATACACGTATGCTGCGGGAAAGTTTCCCGGAGGGTTCATCAAGCGGGAAGGCCGGCCCTCGGAAAAGGAGATTCTCACCAGCCGCCTGATTGATCGGCCCGTCCGTCCGCTGTTTCCAGAAGGTTTTACTTACGAAACACAGATCATCGCCATGGTGCTCTCGGCGGATCCGCAGCGGGATCCTTCGGTTCTCGCGATCATCGGTGCTGGCGCTGCTCTTGCTATCTCAGATATCCCGTTCCATCACGTGCTCGGCGGTGTCCGGGTGGGCTTGATCGGCGGGACCTACCGCGCCAATCCCAGCTACGACGAAACGAAAGATGCGAAGCTGAACATCGTCGTCGCGGGCACCGAATCCGGTATTGTGATGGTCGAAGCAGGAGGCACGGAAGCCACCGAAGCCGAGGTCCTGGACGCCATCGAATTTGGCCACGATTGCTGCAAGAAGATCGCCGCCGGCATTCGCGAGCTGGTGAAGGCGGTCGGGAAAACGAAGCGGGAATTTACCTCTCCTGAAATCAATCAGGAAATGCTCAAAAAGATCTCGGACGCCGTTCGCGCCGAGCTGAGCGATGCCCTTCACACCGAAAAATACGGCAAAATCGAAAGCTATAGCCGGGTCGAGCAGGCCAAACAGAAAGCCATAGCGCTGTTCACCGAGGAAGCCGAACAAGCCGAGGCTGGTACCACCTTTGATCATCTGAAGGAACGCATTTTCCGCGATGAAATGCTGAAGGACCGGCGTCGTCCAGACGGTCGAGCTTTCGATCAGATCCGCCCTATAACCTGTGAAATCGGCGTTCTGCCGCGAACGCACGGTTCCGCCATTTTTACGCGTGGCGAAACGCAAGCCTTGGTGACCACCACTCTCGGAACGAAGGACGACGAGCAGCGCATCGAGCTATTCGATCTGAGCGAAACCTCGAAGCGCTTCATGCTTCATTACAACTTTCCTCCGTTCAGCGTTGGAGAGGTTGGATTTATGCGCGGTCCAGGGCGCCGCGAAATCGGGCATGGCGCCTTGGCTGAGCGTGCCCTCTCCCCCGTTATTCCAGACGAAAAAGGTTTTCCCTATACTCTGCGGGTCGTCAGCGACATCCTCGAATCGAACGGTTCCAGCTCCATGGCCAGCGTTTGCGGCGGTACTTTGTCGCTGATGGACGCCGGTGTTCCAATCCCCGCTCCGGTGGCCGGCATCGCGATGGGCTTGGTCCTTGAAGGGGAAAACTACGCGGTTTTGACCGACATTGCCGGTGCCGAAGATCATTACGGCGACATGGATTTCAAGGTAGCGGGCACTAAGGCCGGCATCACCGCCCTGCAGATGGACATAAAGGTTCCCAATGTGACGACCAAAATTATGGCCGAGGCGTTGGAACAGGCGCGCCGCGGCCGTCTGGAGATCCTCGGCAAAATGCTCGCGACGATCGCGGAGCCCCGTACCCAACTCTCTCAATACGCGCCTCGCATCTACACCACCAAGATTCCGACCGACAAGATCCGCGAGCTGATCGGCCCCGGCGGGAAGGTCATTAAGGGAATCATCGATCAGACCGGCGTCAAAATCGATGTCTCCGACGACGGAACGGTCAACATTTTCGCTTCCGACGGCCAATCGGCTACTCGCGCTATGCAGATGGTCAGCGATATTGCCGCCGTGGCCGAAGTAGGCAAGACCTATCTCGGCAAGGTGGTTCGCATCGCCGATTTCGGGGCCTTCGTCGAAATCTTCCCCGGCACCGACGGACTGCTGCACATCAGTGAAATCTCCGAAAGCCGTATTAAGAACGTTCGTGATGAGTTGAAGGAAGGCGACCAGATCCTCGTGAAGGTTCTCGCGCTCGAAGGGAATAAGATCAAGCTGAGCCGCAAGGCCATTTTGAAGGAGCAGCGCGAAAAGCTGAAGGCGGGCGCGGAAAAAGAGTAGCGCGGCGAGGTCAGCGCGCTATTTGCAACTTGCGGGATCCGAGATAGCTAACCACTGGCCCCAACTCTTACCCTCGTCGCGCGCGGTGATCCGAAGATGTTTCACTGCCGGCGGGATTGAGAAACGCCAGAGTTCCCAGCGCGACATGCCCTCTTGCATGGGAACGCGTTCGAGAACACGTCCCGTATCGGCGTCTGATATTTCCACCGATTGAGCACCGACGATCGGCCCAGCCACTACGGGCAGAATAAAACAACCACTCGGCGGATTTGAAAACGACGCGACGGCTTGGCCTGTATTTGCGTCTGAGCCGCTCCAGCTTCCATAAATCCGGCCAGCTGGCGCGGCGCCAAGTTCAACCTCTGAAGATATGCCGTTCAAAGTCCAGGTATTGTCGAGTTGCCACTGAACGCCTGAAATTGGTGCTCCTGTTTCCGAGAACCGAGCAGCAGTGAAGTCCGGCGCAGAAAAAGAGCCGACGATTGGAATGAGTGTCCCGCGGTCCATCACGTACGCTGTGTAAGTGTTTGATTTGATCCGCGAATCGACAAATCCAACCCAACCCTGAGAGTAAGCTGTCGTCGGTGATCGGAGGTGGGCAGGGAAACCGGCAGGAAGCTTTCGTCCAAAACCGGCTATTTGGCCGGCTTCATTTGCGAAGACAAGCCACTCAGGGGGGTGATGCCGGTCCGATTGATCCAGCCACCCCACCACTTGTAATCCTGATTCTAGTGGAAACGTGTAAGATACTGCCCCGGATGCCGGGCTGGCGGCTCTCTTACCAAGGACTGAAACGGGTTGGCCGAGCCACTCGCTTCTGTCATCGCCTGCAAAGACCGACAATTGGTGCTCGCGAAGGTAGGATAACAGCGGGCGTACGAACTCCGGATCAGGAAAAACCTTTCGAAGCATCAGGCTGTCGCTCAGCCCGTTTTTGATACTGAGACTTGCCATCTGCGCGCTGTTGAACGTATCTTCCTGGTACCTCAGCCACCATCTCAATTTGGGAAGACTAACCCCGAGCAGCACGACTATGACGAACGCAGTTACCGGAGTGGTGATTCTCCTCCAATTGGTGCGGGAAGAGAGCCACAGACCAAGCAAGATGAGCACCGCCCAGTTTGTCAATGAAACCAGTAGGAACCGAGACGCCTTTGCACCTGCAAGTTCCTTGTCCTGGATTTGCATCCGTCCCGCTGCCGTGAGAATGGCAGTGATCAGGATGAAGGTGTAAGATCCGAAGAGTACAATCCCAGTTCGCGAGAGAAGCAAGCGCAATCGGGATGCGACAACGACCAGCCCCGCCCCCAGGACCAGATTAGCGAAGCCGACATAGACGCCAAATTGGGGAGATTTCATCCCGCCGAATGGCATTCCGAGGTACGCTGCCACAAATTCAACTCCGTACAGCGGATGCAGAAAGATGGAATCGGAGCGGAAATGGGTTGGAACGTGATAGCCGAGGAAATATAGTCCGTCGCAGAGAATCGCAGTCGCGCTGAGCGCGACAATTTCGCGAGGCCCTAAACGGAGCAGAACTGCGACTGCCAGAACAAGGGGACCCAACACCAGGCCATTCAGTGAGCAGTAGGTTCCAACCACAACGGCGGCAATTGCCCCCATCAACCACCAACCGCTCTCTGCCTCCCGGATGCGGCTGAGAAATGTCAAAGAGGACGCCATCGCAAGCAGAAGCAGGGTCCATTGCAACAGAAACGGGACGGCAAGATCAATTGCGCAGCCTTTCCAAGCCATTAGGATGCCCGCTAATAACGTAGCGGTCCATTTCACAACAAGAGACAACCGTTTGTCGGCAAAGATCGATAACGTTAGCAAGAGGCCGGTGGCA
Organism: uncultured Acidobacteriaceae bacterium; assembly: GCA_963787585.1. Taxonomy (GTDB): domain Bacteria; phylum Acidobacteriota; class Terriglobia; order Bryobacterales; family Bryobacteraceae; genus Bog-105. The sequence continues at coordinate 155,831 of CAWBDR010000019.1, read as the reverse complement.
AAATAACAGGCGCAACTGACCGCAATCGGTAATATCATGCGTCCGCGAAATAGGAGCATGTCTAGCAAAAACGCGATCTCTTGAAAAACGATCCGGTGCTCGTTATGTGGTTGCCACAGGAAGCGAGCGCCGAAAGTCTTAAGGTTGGCAAGATAGTACGGCTCACGCCAATAATCCCAAACCGGAAGAGGATCATAGAAATGCAGAATGTGATTGATTGTTTCACCTGCATTCCATGCAAGCCAACCAGCCAACAGGAAGAGAAAGACCGTGATAAGAGGAGTTGTATTCGCACCGACCTGCAATTCAGTGCGTTTCCAAAGGGCTGCTAGCTTTCGAGACGAAAACGAGAGCGTGTTCACGGAACTCCGAATCCTGGTCATCGGTCAGAATTTCTGTAACCAACACCGCACTAGGGCCGCGCCTTGCACGGTCCCTCTGGTGGTTCGGTTATCCACGGGCGGCGCCTGCTTCCCAGTGCTAAGAGAACGAGCAGGGTAACCGCGCTAAGGGCGGAGCCCAAGTAAAACATAAACGGTCGATAAAGAAATTCCACGATGTGTGTTCCTGGTTGGAGCAGAACGCCGCGGAAAATGTAATCCGCGGGAAACCATCTGACCGCGCGACCGTCCACTTTCGCCACCCAATCCGGATCGGCTGTATCGTTCAGCATCAATATTCCAGGGCGGTCTAATTTTGCTTCGATTTGGACGTACTGCGAGCGACGGGAGGTTATATTGGCGGCTGTCGCGGAACGAGGGAGTCCCCCGTTTAGCTGGCGGATCGCCCGGATCTCATCGGTATTGATTTGCGAGCTCGTGACAACCAACCTCTGAAACACATTGAACGATGGCGCCGCTAGCTTAGCAAGAGCCTCGTATTCCGTCGACCCGAGATCTGCGCCGTAGAATACTGCCGCCCGAGGCAAGATGTCATCGTACTCAAACACGTCCACATCGCCTTCGAAAACCAAACGGAATGGATCCAGTGCTGCAGGCTGGAGACCATTGAAGCGAATATTCGACCACCCAGCCCAATCAAACTGAGAATTGCCCTTTGGTCCAGGATCTGTGGAGAACAGCAACTCGATCCATTTGCCGCGCAAGGCTGTGAGATCAACGTGTGCCTCCATCCAGCGCCGCTGGTCCGGTCGATGCTTCGGATCAATGTACTGGGAGAACAGCTTCGTGACCCGGCCGCTCCTGTCTCGGCATTCTACGGTGAATCCAACACCATCGCCCGGTTTATCAAATGCACGGAAGTCCATGCCATACGAGAATTGGAGGATTGGATGTAGTTCCGGAACCCGCACATTAAATGGAAGGCGTTCGTGTGGCGGGGGCTCAGACAAGGTATCGCGAACTACTCCTCCGATCTGAAATGTCTGACGCCCGACGAGGGTTTCACCTTTGTTCTGCGTCAGAATTGCCTCGATGATTGCATCGTGCCCACTATAAGGGCGTACCGTAGCGAGGTACCTGACCGAGGACAACTGAAGAAGACGCCGTTCGGAAGCATCTGCGAAGCTGTAGTCGCCTAGACCTCGAAAACAGCTCAAAAGGTCGGGGCTATACTTTTGCCAGGACGGAAAGAACGCTCGGAGAAACGGAAAATACGTCTGATTGTACATAGCGTCCAGATCACGTATATCCGAGAGTCCGAAAGCAGATGCCCAGTTCGGCATCAACACGCCATCCCTTGCGAAAATGCGGTAATCCCCTACATGAGACTTCAAAAAATCAATAAACGGCGCACCCGCAAAAGGATTGCTCGTTGATCGAGCTAGTCGATTGAATAAGTAGTAAGTCGGAACAATATAACTTAGCGTCAGCTCCAGTGACAAAAGCGTGACTGCTACGAAACCAAGCCGCTGTCGAGTTGGTCTCCACACCAGGCACATTGCTAAGAGTGCAAGAAGCAAAGCTGCTAGCTCGACGGCTACTCGGGACAATGAATGAGTGGTGTGCTCAATTGAGTGGTTTGAGAGCACCATCCTGGATTGGTATAGACCAAAACACAGAAGCACAAATGAGATGCCGATTGCGAGCGCTTGCCACTTTCCTGAGACATCGCGCTTAATCAAGCGTTCTACCCCGATGGCGCACAGGACCGATAAGGAGAACGAAAGATTCGGTTCCTGGTACTTCAAAAAATCAATCTGTTCAAAGATCGGCAGAAAGCCGATTGCATTTACAACACCTAATCCATATCGCTTCGCGACGATCAGGACGGTTGAGAAAAGAAAGAATGCCGTAAGCGTGTCAAGTCGCGTTTTATTCCCGCTTCGCTCACGGCGAAAGAGACATGCAATCGCGCATAGAACAAAAAACAATGCGATAAGGCCAATGTAGTTTCTAAGATTGGCTTGGTGGGAAGCAAGTGTGGAGCTGTTTACCGGCCCGAACAGCATCGGGAATACGTAAGTGAGCGCGCCCGAATTAAAGGTATCGTGTGCCAAGCCTCGTTGTGCGCCCACCCCGTGTGAAGTCCACGATCGCTGAACGTATCCCACAAATGGCAAAACGAAAAAAGCCGATAATCCTATACCCGTGCCGGTAGCTAACGTGAACCGCTTGGTATGCGCCAGCCAGTTGTGCCTGAGAGTTGCATCGGATATCACCCGGAACCCAACGTAGGCAAAAAGAAAGATCAACGCCAAAATTGCGCTTTCGGGCATTCCACCGAGGATCGTCAGCGAGACGATCACTGCAAAAAAAACGATGTTTCGAAACCGTCCCTGTCGCATCAGAGATTCTGCAGAGAGGAAAATAGCCGGCAGCAATGTCTCCACACTCAAGTGAGGCATCGTGATGAACAGGACGTAATAACCAGCCAACATCGAAGTGATTCCACCTGCGAGTGCTGGAGCAAAGGATACGAACAATCGAAGATACAGATACGCACAAAACCCCGCAATAAGTAAACGGAATAGTATGTACAAGTTATAGGTTCGCGGCGTCAGATGTAGGCAGAGAGCAAGCGTAAGAGGATAGAACGGCTGCGATTGCATGTTTGCTGCAAGGGCTTTGCCGAAGCCTTGGTGAGGATCCCAAAGCGGCAGCGTGTGCTCGTGAAAGTATTGGTCACGGATTAGCGCAAGCCAGGGCTCACTTGCCCACGCCGGAGCGCCTGGATCTGAGACCTTGTTGAACTTCAATGGTGCGGTGCGGTTGCCCTCCCATGCGCCCTGAAAAGTAATACTCGGCGCATCGCGGGCGCTCTCGAGAAGAGTTCTCGTTCCCCAAATGCATTGAAAGAAACACGCGTTCAGGATGAAAACGAGGAGAAGCGCCGCCCGCGTGGCATCTTGAGCCCAGAATTTGGTGATGGCACGTCTCAGAGCATCAAGGCGTACAGGTCGCGCTGGACGTTTTGAGTATCCCGCAGGTTCGCCTCCCTCGGCAACCGCGCTGAAGCCGAGGAATTTCATTGCGTGACCGTTGTACTCACCTCGGCAACATCTGCTTCGCTGCCGTCCTCCTGAATTGCGTGCGCGCGTATCTTGCGATTCCCCGGCCCCATTTTCGATCGATCGAGAACGACAGCCCAGCCCTCGTGTGGCCGGGAAACCCCGGATACACGGCTTAGACCATCGGGGCGCAGGAAATTGGGATTCGCCGCACCCGCATAAACACCATCCACGAAAATTGAGACCTGGCGTATCGGCTTCGATCCGGCGACCCACCCGCGCAGTTCAGCGGCTGAAGCACGGACGGAGCCGTTTGGTGCGGGTTGATCGATCGCACCGACTGGCAGAGAGTGACACAATGGTCCTTTTTTGACCAGCCGTACCACCCATCCGTTCGGAAAAATTGGAATTGTCACTGCCGTCCCCGGAGCAGCAGCCTCGAATGCCGCAGCTTTCGCCGGGAACTGCAGATTCGGATACGCCGAATAGCGCCAGTCAGCGGGGATCCCGAACAGCATCGCGATCAGGCCGGCCACGCTGATCGCTCGCACCCATGTGGAGCCGCTCTCCAGCGCGCACCAGATCAACGCGAACACGAAACCGGTCATCGGAAGAAACCAATAACGCAACCCACCGGCGCGGAGCAAGACCGGCCATTGCGGAGTCGTCATGCTAACTTTCGGGCCCATCAAACCGGCGATCAGAGCCAGCAGGCAAAAGGTGACAAACAGCTTGAGCTCCAGCCCAGCGCGCGTTAACGTGTAAACAATAACCGTCGTCCCCAGAACTGCGGCGGCGCAGAGCAGCCAAAGCTCTTTGTGGGCCGGATCATTTCTTTCTCCCAGAACCGCGCCCAAATAGACCTGTCCGGCTACTAATCGAATCAGCAACTCCGGCGTCGCTCCCAAACCGACTTTGGGGCGAGTGGCGGCGGCAGTGCGAAGGAGCTCAGAAATTTGTATTACTGAGGTCAGTACCAGGATTCCGGTCAACGCTAATGTCCAGCCTTGGCGGCGGACCCACCAGAACACGATCCCGATAGGTATCAGCATCGGGGCAAACGGTCCGGTCAATCCACTCAGGAGCAGCAGCATGCCATCGAAAACTCGTCCCGATACTGTCTTCGGAATTGCCGCGAGCATAATCATGCAAGCGATTAGCCCGAAATGCCACTGCGCATTCGTAATCGCAACGTCTACTTCATGTGAGTTTGGCAGCGCGATGTACGCCATAGCCATCCAGCTCCGAAGTGCCAAGGGCGCCCAGTCGCGACAACGCCAGGACAGCAATAAATTCACCGGCAAAATCTGGACCGTCAGGCCGATCAGGTTCATCAGTAACGGCGCAAACCGCAGCGGAACCAGCAAGGCTAGCCCGGCCGCTAGGCGCGGAAGCGTTTGAAAATAGCCGTTATGTGTGTGGAGTAGTGATACGGCCCAGCCGAACGAATAGGCTTGCGCATACCAGACTGCCCCGTCTTCGGCAAAAAACTGGGGATTGAGGAACGCATCGGGTCTGCGCGAGAATACCATCGCGGCGGCGATTAGAAAAACTAAAATCTGCAGCTTCCAACCGATGCCGCTTTGAGAATCAGCGGCTGGAAAAATTCGCAATTTAAACTGGTCCTGGCCGGGCCTGGTCGATACCGGACCATCTAACGTCAAACTCATCGGAATACTTCAGGGTACTCGAACAACTGGCCGGCTTTGAAGTGCTCACATTCCCGCCCATCGAATAAACATCGCCGCGACAATCCCTCCAGCTATCGGTCCTAGGATCGGCACCCATGAGTAGCTCCAGTCTGATGTCCCTTTTCCCGCAATCGGAAGCAGCGTGTGCATGATTCTCGGCCCCAGATCGCGCGCGGGATTGATCGCGTACCCGGTTGTGCCGCCAAGCGAAAGCCCGATGCTCCACACCAGCGCTCCCACCAGCCACGGCCCCAATCCGGGCGCAACGCCGCCTGGCGCGATCCGCTTTGAGACCAGTGCCGCGGCCACTAGTACCAGCACGAATGTCCCGATTACCTCGCTTAGAAAATTGCTCGCCGGCTTGCGGACCGCTGGTCCAGTTGAAAAGCAGCTCAGTTTCTTTCCCGGATCGCCGGTCAGATTCCAGTGCGGCAAATAGAAGAGCCATACCAGAGTCGCGCCCACCATCGCCCCGGCGATCTGTGCCGGAATGTAGGTCCAGAGCCTCTCAGCATGTCCCGTCGTGATTACCGAAGCGACGGTAAATGCCGGATTCAGATGAGCATCTGGATCGCCCATCGAAATGCTGACCGCGACCGCCGCAAACACGGCCAGACCCCATCCCGTCGCAATCGCCAGCCACCCCGCCCCTTCGGCTTTCGAGCGCGCCAGCAACACTCCTCCCACTACGCCGTTTCCTAACAGAATCAGAATCATCGTTCCGACAAACTCGCCTAAAACGGCTGCTTCCATAGAAACCCTGGTTCCCGCCTTTCCCTCATATTGCCAATTCACTCGGTCCACACGTAATGTGCGGCCAGCGCACGAAATCGCGATGACTGCTCTTCTTGCCAGCCCTCGCTTCGGCGGAGCTCCCGGGCCAGCAAACGTGCCGCTTCAGGACTCGCTTCCATGCTCGCCCGCGCGTTCAGGAAGAGTGCGCGTGTTCGCCGCGCCAACACGTCTTCCACGGTCCGCGCCATCTCGTGCCGTGCGGCCCAAATCACCTCTGCTTTCCGGAACGGCAGCTCCGGGTGCAGATACTCATCCAAATCGGGGTCTTCTTCGGCGAGACTGTGCAGTAGCGGCAGATCGGCCCCGTAGACCCGCTCCCACTCATTCTCCCTTTCGGGCGTTACGCGCCATCCGTGCAGTCGAAGGTTCGCAGTCTTTGATGGCGCGCTCGCCAATCCCGCCAGGGAAGCTGCCCGATCCACAACATCTTCGCCCATCCTGCGATAAGTTGTCCATTTCCCACCCGTGATCGTCACCAGTTTCGAATTCGAGATGAGCACGGTGTGATCTCGCGAAATCGCTGCAGTACGAGTCGTTTTGTTTTGCCGCACCAGCGGCCTCTGACCCGACCAGACACTTCGAATCTCCAATGGATCCGGCCGCTCGCCGAGAAATTGTTCGACGTGTTCCATCAGGAATCGCCGCTCATCCGGCATCGCTTGCGGCTCATAGCGCGCTTCCGGTACCGGATCGTCGGTTGTGCCTACTACTACGTGCTCATGCCAGGGAATCGCAAACAGCACTCGTCCGTCTGAGGTTCGTGGGATCATCATTGCGGAATCGCCAGGTAGAAACCGGCGAGGCAGTACCAGGTGCGATCCCTGGCTTACCGCAATAACCGGCTCGGCCGCGGGCTCGTCCATGGTACGCAACTCGTCCGAAAAAATTCCCGCTGCATTCACTACAACTCGGCCGCGGCATTCGAAGCGCTCGCCCGTTTCGCCATCTACGGCCAGAACACCGCGCACCTCACCGGCGCACTTCACGAGCCCTGTCACTCGCGCATAGTTCAGTGCGGTCCCCCCTTGATCGATGAACGTGCGCAGCAGCGCAATCGCGTACCGCGCGTCATCGAATTGCCCGTCATAGTACAGCACTCCGCCCTTCAATCCGGCCTCGCGAACCGTCGGCAATGCCTGCCTCGTGGCACTCTTGGCGAGGATACGCGATCGCCCGATGCTCTCGCGTCCGGCCAGCAGATCATAAGCGGTCAAGCCTATGCCATAGAACGGCAGCTCCCAAAACGCATAAACCGGGATGATAAACGATCTTCGCTGCACCAAGTGAGGTGCATTTCGCAGGATGCGTCCACGCTCGCGCAGCGCCTCCAGCACCAGCTTTACGTTCCCTTGTTGCAGATACCGCACGCCACCGTGAACCAGTTTGGTGCTACGACTCGATGTGCCCTTCGCAAAATCTTCCGCTTCAAGCAGCAGCGTGCGATATCCGCGCGAAACGGCTTCCAAAGCAGTCCCCAGACCAGTCGCGCCGCCGCCGGCCACAATCACGTCCCACTCACGGTGATCGCCGATCTCCCGCAGAAAGTCCTCCCGCAGAAGCTTCGCGGTCATGCTCTCAGCCCGTTTCCCACTTTCGCGATCGATCCAGTGCGCGCCTCCATCCCGCTTGACGTGCACCTCGCTCCGCTTTCCCCAGGAGTGGCTTGAATCGCCGGTCCGCTGTCCACTGCCTTTGAATCGTGTCCCGGTCGGGCCAGTAGCCAACCGCTAACCCCGCTAAATAGCTCGCGCCCAGCACGGTTGTTTCCGGATTTGCTGGCCGCGTGACCGGCACACCGAGCAAATCGGCTTGGATCTGCATCAGTAAGTCGTTACGAGCGGCGCCGCCATCGACGCGCAGTTCCTTCACAGACACCCCTGAATCGCTCTCCATCGCGGACAGAATATCGGCCACTTGAAAGGCGATCCCTTCCAGCGCGGCCCGGGCAATGTGCGCGCGCTTTGTCCCGCGTGTAACGCCCACAATCGCGCCCCGCGCATACTGGTCCCAATGGGGGGCGCCCAGCCCTGAAAATGCCGGAACGAAATAAACGCCTGCGGTATCCGGAACGCTCGCGGCCAATTCTTCAATTTCCGAGGCGCTTCGAATAATCTGCAGCTCATCGCGTAGCCATTGCACAACCGCGCCCGCAATGAACACGCTTCCTTCCAGCGCATATTCCGTTTTTCCATTTACTCGCCAAGCAACTGTCGTAAGCAATCTGCTCTTCGACGGAACCGGTTGATCGCCCGTATTGAGCAGCATGAAAGCACCTGTTCCGTAGGTACACTTGACCATCCCCGTTTGCGTGCACATCTGTCCGAAGAGTGCCGCTTGCTGATCTCCCGCGATGCCAGCTATTGGCACGCCTTTGAGCACGCCCGAACTCTCAGCACACACTTCGCTCGAACCGACAACTTCTGGTAGCAGTCCACGCGGGATCTTCAGCAGCTCCAGCAGTTCGTCATCCCACTGCTGCGAACGCAAATCAAAAAGCATCGTCCGCGAAGCGTTCGTCACATCAGTGATGTGTCGTCTTCCCTCGGTCAGGTTCCATATCAGCCAGGTGTCGACCGTTCCGAACGCCAGCTCTCCCAGCTCGGCGCGTTCCCGTGCGCCCGGCACGTTGTCCAGCATCCAGCGGATTTTACTGCCGGAAAAATAGGCATCGATCACGAGCCCCGTCTTGCGCTGAATCAGCGACTCGTGCCCTTGCTCCCGAAGCTCATCGCAGAATCCGGACGTCCGCCTGTCCTGCCACACGATCGCATTGTGAATTGGCTCGCCGCTCTTCCTATCCCATAGGATTGCCGTTTCGCGTTGATTGGTTATGCCGATAGCGGCAACGGAATCGGGCCGTGCATTCGCCTGCGCCAGCGCTTCCATCGCGACACCGAACTGCGAGGACCAAATCTCCCTCGGGTCGTGCTCTACCCATCCAGGTTTCGGGAAAATCTGTCTGAACGGTGTCTGCGCATGCCCATGCACGCCGCCATCTTCCCCAAATACGACCGCGCGCGAGCTGGTTGTCCCCTGATCCAGCGCCAGAATGTACTTCATCCGCACGTCCCGCGAGCTGCCGGCGAGAGGCCTTGCGATCTGCGCATCACAAGAGCGTATCAGGAGCGGCTGCCGTGAGCTGCCCGAGAGGGCACGTCCACAGGATGGCTAGTTTTTTGGACCGACCTGCTCGGTTCGCCCAGCCAGCGGCTTCACCGTCGGACCGCCGCAGACCCCAACCCCAGTATTCTGAAGCGCTTGTAACAAATTGAAGAGCACCGCGTACACCACTTGCTCGGTCACAGGCTGCCGTCCCGGCATGCGAAACGTTCCGGGCAGTTCCTTTGCAATCTGTACCCGTACCGCGTTAGGAATGGTCCGTCCCGATCTGTCGCGTTGGTTCGCCAGAGAAAGCGGCGTTTGCAAAACGTTCCCCGTTTTCCCATCGACATAGAATTGGCAGCGCGAAAACCAGCCGAGATTCCCAGGGTCTGCGGCGTCGAACAACAGCAGAGGCGCTTGGCGGTCAGCTACCGCCAAGTCGAGCGACATCACGCGTTGCTGGTCGTCAATCCTGCATTCAAAGCCCGCCTGTTTTGCGACGTTTCCGACCACCTCAGGGTCAATCTCCAGCAACAGATACTTGATCTCTCCGGCTTCCAGCACTTGCATTTCGGCTTACGATATTTTAACTTTCGGGTTTCGGCGGCCTGATCTCAACCGCTTGGCGCGGCACTGGCGCGTAGGTCTTGCGCATGTCGCCTGTAGACTTCATGGTCTGATGCGCTGAACTGCACCAGCTTCACAATCCGCACCGGGCTCGTATGTTCGCGAAGCCACTTGGTCACGGTCCGCACTGCGATATCCGCCGCCTCCTCGATGGGGTAACCGTAGATGCCGGTGCTGATCGAAGGAAAGCTGATCGTGGCCACTTCTCGCTCAACCGCCATATCTAGGCATTTCGTATAGCACGATGCAAGCTGCGCCGGTTCACCATGCTGTCCGTCCCGGTACCTCGGCCCGACCGCGTGAAACACATATCGCGCTGGCAACTGGCCGGCACTGGTTGCCACTGCGCTTCCTGTCTCACACTGTCCTATCTGTTTCCGGATCTCGTCGAGTTCAAGCATGATTTGCGGTCCTCCCGCGCGGTGTATGGCCCCATCTACTCCACCGCCTCCGGCCAGGCTCGAATTCGCTGCGTTCACGATTGCATCAACCGCGATTTTCGTGATATCGCCTTTCAGTAGCTGCAATTGCGATAGCCCGAGGTGAATCACGAAATCGGAGCTCATGGTCTGTCCATCGTCCACCGTTTCTGTTTAGATGCTGGCTTCTAGCGAGTCCAGCAGGAAATCAACGCTTTCACTGGTCGCGAGCGGCCCCATCGTGCCGATCCGCAAAATCTTGCCCGTGAGTTGACCCAAACCGCCTGCAATCTCGATGTTGTATTTCGTAAGCAGGTTCTCTCGCGTTTTCGCTTCGTTCACGTTGCTCGGCGGCACCACCGTTGTCATGTGCCAGATCCGATCCTCAGGCCTCTTGACCAGTGGCTCGAAGCCCAGGCGAATCAGGCCTGCAATCAGCCGCTCACTCGCTTGTCGATGCCGTTCCCATCGTGCTTTCAAACCCTCTTCCTCAATGACCGCCAGCCCCTGATGCATCGCATAGTACAGGGGCGGGGAAGGGGTGTGGTGATACACATGGGGCGCCTCGAAGTAGGTACTCATCAGGCGCAGATCGAAATACCACGTCGAAGGCTCGTCCGGCTGCTTCTCCAGCCACTCCCATGCTTTCGGCGAAACGGAAATGGGCGATAATCCCGACGGGCAGCTCAATCCCTTCTGGGAACAACTAAACGCAACGTCGATGCCCACGCCGTCCAGTTCTACGGGCATCGCGCCCAACGACGTTACGCAGTCAGCAATCACCAGCGCACCTGATTTCCGTGCCGTCGGCGCGATCGCGCGCCCTGATTGGTACGCGCCGGTCGAGGTCTCGGCCTGCACGAACCCCATCGCATCCGGCCGCTCACGCTCGAGAAATGCGGTTGCCTCGTCCGTTGTGAACACTTCTCCCCAAGGCTTCTCCAGACGGACTACATTCGCGCCCTGCCGTTTGCCCATGGCTGTCATTCGATCGGCAAAGTGTCCGGCTGCGAAAATTGCAAACTTAGAGCCGGGCCGGACGAAATTGGCTACCGCGGCCTCCATTGCGCCGCTGCCACCGGCCGGAATCATAAATGTCTTCTCGTTCCCGGTGCCAAACACGTCTCGCAATCCGCTTTGGATCTCGCTCATCAACTCCAGGAAGTACGGATCGCGAATACCTACAATCGGCTGCGCCATCGCCTCATATGCTCTCGGATCCACCATCGAAGGTCCTGGTCCGTACATCAGCCGCTGAGGCGGCGCTATGCGCTTGGTCGCAGTCGTCAGCATCTCTTCCAAGCTAACAGGCTGCGAACGTCGGCAGTGGGCTACTTTGACGATATAATTACGTGCAAGGAAACGGCAATAAATGGGCGGCTGCTGTTTGGCGTTGGCGGTGCTGCTGTCGTTTCGTATTGTGCCGGCGCAAGCGCAGTCGACCGCCGCTTGCCTCACGACTAACGCGCCCGATAAACAATTCGTGCCGCCGGGCCCCTACTTAAAGAATGCTGGACAAACTAGATTCTGGTACGGAACTCCCGCGTTATGGACAGGGCTTCCATACGACGGCAACTGGGGTGGCGTACACACCGCCAAAGGCTATCGCCAGAAGCTATTCTTTTGGTCCGAAGGATACGACTGGCGGAAAGAGCCCAAGCCAAGTCTCATCATCACGGCGAAACGTCTCGATGGAAACGCGCCGGATGTAGCCATCGCAGACGCAAATAATGCTTTCTTTCCAAGCCGTGACGCTGCTGGCATGGTGACAGCGTTTGAGATTCCAACCGATGGCTGTTGGGAAGTCACGGCTCACTATAGAGGTCACGCGCTGACCTTCATAGTCTCAGCAAAGCCCTAGACGTCAATCAGGCCGCTCTTTCCAACTCCGCTCTTCTGCTTCGATCAGTGCAACCAAGTCACAAACTTCCCACAGCCGATCCGTTACGCCAGCGGCCATTGCGGGCGTAACACGCAGTTTGCGGTGTATCTTGATGAAGTTGTAAGCGAAGTAGCCGAGCGCAACTGCCGCTGCATGGTTCTCAAGTTTTTTGCTGAACGCGTTCGTCAACCGCGTGTAGCGTCGATTTGTCATGCGCACCGAAAGGTTGTGGCGTTCAACAAAACTCGTGCCGATGTGCTTCGGATCAGGATCTCCGATCAGTTCTTGGCGCTTACAACCGATGCACGTTGCTCGGCTGTACCGCTTCTCCGACTCGCTGGTTTCGCCGTACAACTTCTGAAGAACGCGCCTTCAACGGCCCGCAGGTATGCGCCGTGGGAATCGCTAGTCAGTTGTACGCGGTTGCTGAGGCGGCTCGCTAGATCGACCATGAACATCCTTGCTGTTGGCGCGTTGCGGTCGCCAAGCATCCAACTCTGCTTAAGCCGTTCAAGCTGGCAGACTTCAAAGTAGCCCACTACCCGAACGTCCCTTTAACCAGAAATGTAGTTCTGCAATTGCTCGATGGTCTTCTCGTGCGAAGTGATAATCCACTTCACCAGATCGCCAATTGACAGCACGCCGGCAATGACTCCCGACGAATTAACCACGGGTAAATGCCGGATCCGCCGCTCGGTAGCCAGCCGCATCGCCTCGTCCACGGTGCACTCGGGGCTGATCGTAATCGGCGGGCTCGTCATAATGTCGCACACCTTTGTCTGGTGGGAGGAACGCCCCTTCAGAATGACCTTTCGGGCGTAATCCCGCTCCGAAATCACCCCCACGAACGTCTCTCCGTCGATCACCAGTAACGCCCCAATTCCGCGTTCGGCCATGATCTGGAGAGCTTCGTACACCGTAGCTCCCGGCCCAATGGACCAGATAGCACCGCCCTTCTCTGTCACAAGAGCAGAAACTGTATCAAGCACCTTCATCATTTCCTCCGTTACGGTCCGTCGCGCTTCCGCACACCTGCGCTTACGGCTCACATCTGTAGCTTAAGTCCGTTTTGAACACTCCGGGGAAGCCGGACCTGTAACGTTGGGCTCTCTCCATTCACTGGACGAGCAAAAAGCAAGAAAACGCCTGAAAAAATCAGTGGATCGAGCTGGACCGTGGCGACCGGGCGAGTGGGATTCGGAGGTCCCGCTCACCCTTTGTTTCGGGCGCCACCGGGTTTCAGGCGCCCCATGGGCATCGTGTGTCTTGCATGTACACAATAGATATATGGATCTCGGTACGCTCGGCTTCGCCATGGGTTCCGCCTGGCTGTCCGGTATTAACCTGTACGCCACGGTTCTAGCACTCGGCCTGCTAGAGCGTTTCCACTTGGCTCATCTTCCCGGCGACTTGGCGTATCTCGGCCACACTTGGGTGCTCGCCATATCCGGTGCGCTCTACGGAATCCAGTTCATTGCCGACAAAATTCCTGCGGTGGATTCCACCTGGGACATGATTCACACGTTCATACGAGTTCCCGCCGGCGCAATCCTGGCCGCAGGCGCCTTCGCGAATTTCGACCCAACAGTCCGTCTAATCGCATTGCTTGTCGGCGGTGGTATCGCACTCAGCTCGCATGGCGCGAAAACCGCGACACGCCTTGCCGCCAACACGTCTCCCGAGCCGGTTTCGAATATCGCTTTGAGCCTGCTCGGTGATGCAATCGCCTTTGGGGGATCGGTCCTGATGACCTTCCATCCCGCCGTGCTCATCGTGATCGTCATCGCCGCCGTCGCTGTATCGATCCTTATCGTCCATTGGATTGTCCGCTGGTTCCGCAGACTCTTCCGCCCCCGTTCCAGCCCGTCGCCCGCGTGAGCCTTAAGCCGTAGACTCTCTGCTGCATTGGTAGTAGACTATCTACAGGCATGCCCGAGAAAGAACACTATCGCAATCGCATCGAGCTCCTGCAAGGCACGCTCGATATGCTCATCCTGAATACTCTTCAATGGGGCGCTCGTCACGGCCATGGCATCGCTCAGGCCATTCGCGTTAATTCCGCCGAACTGCTGCAGGTCGAAACCGGCTCGCTCTATCCTGCTCTCCATCGCCTGGAACGGCAGGGCTGGCTCGCGTCCGAATGGAAGCTCTCTGAAAACAATCAACGCGCCAAGTATTACCGTTTGACAGCCAGCGGGAAGAGACAGCTTCTTTCCGAACAATCGAAATGGGATCTGCTGGTCAAAGCCATCTCGGGTGTTTTGAATCCCGCGCGATAACGAGGTGTAGCGTGTTCCGTAGCCTGCTAAGTTTCTTTGTGTTGCGATTTTTTCGCCGGCAACGTATCGAGACAGATCTTAATCACGAAATTCAGGCTCACCTCGCGCTCGATACCCAGGCGCGGATCGAACGTGGAGAGTTGCCGGACTCAGCCCGGCAATCGACCTTGCGCGAGTTTGGAAACCCCGGTTTGGTGGCGGAAGTGACCCGTGACATGTGGGGCTTAACCTGGCTCGAGCAGTTGCTCAAAGACTTGGAATTCGCTTTCCGCGTTCTGCGCAAGGCGCCGCTCTTCACAGCCGTCGTGGTCGCGGCACTGGCATTGGGAATCGGCAGCACTACGGCGATCTTCACGGTAGTTCACGGGATTCTCCTCCGTCCGTTGCCGTTCCCTGACCCGGATCGCCTGGTAATGGTTTGGGAGATTCCACCTGACACGAAAAAACCAAACGTAGTCGAGCTGAAAAACTTCTTTGCTTGGAAAGCGCGCAGCCAGTCCTTTCAGTCAACGGCTGCATTTGTTAGGGTGCCGATGAACCTCATCGGAACCGCCGGCAACGAGCAGGTAGATGGGCTCAAGGTGACGGCGGACTTCTTTGGTGTTCTGGGGGTCAGACCGCTGCTCGGTCGCGTCTTCCGCCCCGGCGAATATGGCCACTCCGCTCCCCGCGAAGTTGTCCTCAGCTACGGCGCCTGGCAGCGCCTCTTTGGTGGCCGGAGCGACGTAATCGGTCGGCGCATCTCCATTGACGTGAGCCATCACGAAATCGTCGGCGTCATGCCTTCAGGTTTTGGATTTCCCAACATGCCTGCCGAGCTGTACGTGCCACTCGCCGATAGCGGCCTGCGCCAGGGCCGGAACTTCTCAGTCGTTTCCCGTCTCCGCGGCGGCGTAACGCTCGGCGCCGCCAGAGCCGAAATCGCGAGCATCGCTGCTCGCACCGCATCCGAGGACCCCGACCTCAATGCCGGTTGGAGTGCCACAGTAATTCCCTTGCTTGATGAAGCGGTTGGCACGATCCGGCCCGTTTTGCTGGTTCTCTTTGCAGCCGTGGCTCTCGTTCTGGTGATCGCCTGCGCCAATGTCGTCAATCTTCTCTTGATGCGTTCAGTCCGCCGCACTCGGGAAATCAGCGTGCGGCTTGCGCTAGGCGCGGGTACACGCCGCATTATGCGGCAACTGCTTGTGGAAAGTCTTCTACTCTCCAGCCTGGGCGGATTGCTCGGGGTGGGCCTTGCCCTCGCGGCCGTTCGCCTGATCATCGCGCGCCTGCCGCCCAGCCTCTCAATTCCACGGCTTCACGAGATCACGGTCGATCTGCCGGTCCTCCTGTTCACTCTCTCCATCACCCTCCTGTCCGGCGCCCTCTTTGGCCTTTTCCCCGCGCTCCAGGGACTAAAGACCGATCTGGTTCGCGGCTTGCATGAGTCCAGCCGCACGGCGACCTCTGGCGGCAAGCTTCGCGCAGCGCTCGTTGTATCGGAAGTCGCCCTCGCCGTTGTGCTGGTCGCCGCTGCCGCCTTGATGATGCGCAGCTTCATTCGTCTGATCCACGTCAATCCCGGCTTTCACACCGAGCACGTTCTGACCACCTCGATGCTTCTGCTTCCCGTGCAGCGGGAGGAATTTCATGCTCAGCTTGTCGAGCAAATTCTTGAGCGCGTTCGGGCTCTGCCGGGAATTATCGCTGCGGGTTCCATCGGCGTTCTGCCAATGTTGGGAACCAACTCCGGAACCTGGTACTATCCCGCCAATCGTCCGGATCCCCCGCTAAACCGTCGCCCGGGAGGCGATGTTTCTGTCATCACTCCCGGCTATTTCCGGGCGCTCGGAATACCCATCCTCCATGGCCGCGATTTCGATGACCGGGATCGGCCCGGTGCCCAGGCCGTCGGCATACTCAACGAAACTGCGGCTCGCGCGCTATTTCCCAATCACAATCCCCTTGGCCAGAGCCTACGGGTTTGGTGGAACAATTTGCCAAATATCCGAATAGTAGGGGTCGTCTCCGATATTCGGCACAGCCAATTAAATACGCCGCCCGATCCGTGTCTTTTCCTGCCGAATGATCAGGCCCCATTTCCGTTCTCTTCCTTAGTCGTTCGCACAACCGGCGATCCGATGAAGCTCGCCTCAGCTATTCGTCACGAGATCCATGAAGTCGACGACGATCAAGGAATCGGGAAGGTTGAATCCATGCAACAGCTCGTGTCCGATTCCGTCGCTCGCCCTCGTGTCGAAGCTATGCTGCTAACGGCATTCGGCCTGATTGCTCTCCTGCTCGCCTGCATCGGAATCTACGGCGTGCTTGCGTACGCTGTCACCCAGCGGACGCGCGAAATCGGAATCCGTGTCGCTCTCGGAGCCGCGCGCCATTCCATATTCAAAATGATCTTGCGAGACGGCTTCCGCCTCACGCTTATTGGACTTGCTATCGGTCTCGCCGCGGCAGCCGTGCTGACCCGCTTCCTCCGCGCTCTGCTCTTTGAAATCAAGCCCGACGACCCTCTGACGCTCGCAGCCGTAATCGGTCTGCTCGCCGCCATCGGTCTTGTGGCTTGCTATCTGCCGGCCTCCCGCGCCATGAGAGTCGATCCCGCAATCGTCTTGCGCGACGAGTAACAACGCATAGTTGTCAACCGCCTCTACTGGACCCCACCTCCGTTTGGATAACCCGTACAATGGAGCTATGGTTTCATTGCTCCGGCGCAGCATGCAGCTTGCGATTGTCTGCATTTTAAGCGCTGTCGCTCTTTATGCGCAGGATTGGAAAACTACCGACAAGTTACCAGGCGTAGATTTTTCGGCCGTTTCCGCCGCACAGAAAACCACGGCCCTGAAGATCCTCCGCGAACACGGCTGCTCCTGTGGCTGTAACATGAAGCTCGCAGAGTGCAGAGTGGTGGATCCGTCCTGTTCTTACAGCAAGGGGCTGGCAGTGGCAGTAATCGACGCTCTCAAACAGGGTAAGACGGAAACAGAGGCGATCGCCGCGGCGGACGCATCGAATTGGGCTCATGTTCAGCCGCAAAAGGTTCTGGACGATCCCGTCCAGATCCCCACCGCTGGCGCTCCCTATATCGGTCCGCAAAATGCCCCGGTGACTATCGTAGAGTTCTCCGACTTTCAGTGCCCTTATTGCGTAGCGGCGGAACCGGAAATCGCTTCTCTGCTAAAAAGCTACCCACGACAGGTCCGTTTCATCTTTAAGCAGTTTCCACTGGAGACTCATTCCCAGGCGGATCTCGCCGCAGCGGCCGCCATCGCAGCCCACAAGCAAGGCAAGTTTTGGGTCATGCACGATGCGCTGTTCGCCAACCACGATGACCTCTCGCGAAAGAACATTGTGCTTCTGGCCAAAAACAACGGTTTGAATATGAAGAAGTTCGAAGATGATATGGATTCGACCGAGGTGCGTGAGACCGTGGTTCGCGATGTGCAGGACGGCAGCCGTGCCGGAGTGGAAGGAACCCCCACTATCTTCATAAACGGCCAGCGCTATAACGGTCCGATTGTGCTCGCGAATTTAAAGCCAATCCTGGATGCCGAGTTGAAGCAAAAGAACCCATCCGCGCAGACGGCGGCCTTGCGTCAATAAGCCTTCAGCTCTTATTTTCCAGTTCTTTCACTAGCTCGGTAACCACATCTCCCACCACCTGAAAGCTGTGCGCGCTCAATTTGTCTATTGTGTCTTTCGCAGTATGCCAATAGCTGTTCTGGGGACCATAGTCCAGGTCGATGATGTCCATCGCATTTACACCTGCATCGACGAACGGCTTATGATCGTCGTCAATCGGGCCGCCGGTTTCGAGAAAGTACTTCGAATCGCCCAATTTAGCAGCGATCTGCGTCACCATCCGCTTCAATTCCGGCGACGAGTTCTCGTCGTTAGCGATATCCAGATCACGGTCGCCGATCATGTCGATATTGATCAGTGCGCGAATCTTGCTGAGCGTTCCGTCCTCGGCCCATTTGCCGGCGAGGTGCTTACTCCCATACCGGCTATCCGTGTCCGTCCACTGAGCCACGGCTTCTTCGCCATCGAAAAAGACAAGATAAATGTCATCAGAGTGCTTTATCGATTGAATCTGGTGTGCGAGCTCCAGTAGGAACCCTGTGGATGAGCCCGCATCGTTGGCGCCCAAAAAGTGAATCATCGGAATGCGCTTTGTGTCATAATGGCCCGTAATTACCACGGCTTTCCCGGATTGCCCCGGAAATCTGTAAATAACGTTAGTCATGGGCACTGGA
The DNA here is from genome assembly GCA_963787585.1 of uncultured Acidobacteriaceae bacterium. Lineage (GTDB taxonomy): Bacteria > Acidobacteriota > Terriglobia > Bryobacterales > Bryobacteraceae > Bog-105. Next base: position 137,374 of record CAWBDR010000019.1, on the reverse strand, counting down.
CCCGCAGGCGTTTGTCCGGTAAATGAGTCCAGAGTGAGCTGGCCACCCAGCGGTTTCAACTCGGAAATAATCCACTCTCGTAATTGAACGATCGCATCCGAGCCCGAAGGCCGTTCTCCAAACGCAACCGCTCGGCGGGTGTACGCCAAAGCCGCTGAACCACTGAATTTTGGCGGCGATGGCTGCGCCCAGGCTGCCACAGGATTTAGAGCAGACCCTAGTCCAAATAGTACCCACCCGAGCGAAAGGGACATTAAAGAAATTTGTTCGTAAAGTCGATTAGCTTTGTACATTACTCATCAGTGAAAAAGATTCTGACAAATGTCTGCGCCCCTTCAGAACATTTAATTGATGGGAAATTGAATATACCTGCCGGATGAGGCGATAGGCTGTTGTATTATAGCTTTTCGCTGAACCAGCGAGAGGTCGGCCGAGTGCTATGCAGTCTGTTGGTGAAATGCTCCTTGCGGCGCGCGTGACAAGCGGCCGCAGCGTGGAAGACGTAAGCGCTAGAACGCGGATTACGTTGAAGAATCTGAAGGCGATTGAGCGAGATGAACTCTCTGTCATCAGTTCGCCATTTTTCTACAAGAGCTTCGTTCGCCAATATGCCGAACAGCTCAACCTAAACTTTACACAGATCGCCGAAGCCGTTCAGGCTGCAGCGGATACCATGCCCGAGCCGTTAATGCCGGGGCAAGGGGACGCACCCCTCGCGAAAACTGTTCTTCCGCCCGCACCGAAGCGTAGGAAGCTCCGGTGGTTACACTCCCTCGCATCACTGATTTTGGTGCTGGTCGCCTGTTCCACCGTGTATGCGATGTGGCAGAACTCGCGGCCGCATCTGGGCACCTCGCTATCAAACGTGGTCATCTCACATAGTGGGCCAAATTACGTTCCATATTTGTCCCCGAAGACTGCGACTCGGCTCACGCCGACAAAGGACAGCGATGAAGCAGTTCAACCGGTTGCCGGCGAAATGCCGAGACAACTCAACGCGAGTGGCGAATAGCTTCTGTGTCCCCCTCGTTCGCGGGGGCCATTCGCCTTCCCGCTTTTTGAAGTCTGCGCTTCTGCCTCTCTAACAGGATTAGTTCGTGCCGGCGGCGCAGCTTGATGCTCATGTCGACCTTCCTCCAGAATTTCCGGAAGTAATCGACTGCGGATGCCAGCCCGAAGGCGACAACGGCCCACATCGTCCAGAGAGCGTACGGATGCACTCGTGGCCAGCGGATCGAAAGCAGCACAAGTGTAACTCCTGCCACCTGCAGAATCATCTTCGATTTGCCGAGTTCACCGGCCCGGATGGTGTATCCCTCGGCCGCCGCGATACTCCGGAGCCCGGAGACCGCGAATTCGCGGCTGATGATCAGAATCACCAGCCAGCCCGGCAGAAGTCGGATCTCCACAAGCGAAATCAAAGCAGCCGAGATTAGCAGTTTGTCCGCAACCGGATCAAGCAGCGTGCCAACGGTGGTCACCTGTTTCCAGCGGCGCGCCAGATACCCATCCAGCAAATCTGTGACCGCCGCGGCCAAAAACACGATCAGCGCAAAAGAATCGTTCGCGACCAGCAGCCTATTGCCCCAATACAGACGGAAATTCTGCTGCACAAGTGCCGCCACTAGCAGTGGCACCAGGAAGATGCGAATTAAGGTCAGCAGATTGGGGAGGTTCGTCAATTGTTCTTAAATATAGAACACCGGCGAGCCCTAAATTTCCAAAACCTCATGACCCGCTACCGCGGCGGCGGAGCCGGAACAGGACTCGAGGGCGGCTTCGTCTCTGGCGTCTTCAATGAATCATTGCTCCGCTCTACTGAGTTCAAAGTCGATGCCGGGCTGGCCGCACCGGTCACACCCTTTTTATCGGCACTCTCCGTAACCGGTGAAGTCACGGTGGTAGACCGCGGCGCTTTCTGTCCACGCAGCCAAACCAGCAGCATCGAGTGCGGTGCCGGAGGCGCTGGTAGCATTGCATTCAACTCCTCTGTTTGCCCCTGACCGGGAATGGGCGTCGGCAAACCCGTAACTGCAACCGGATTCGCAGCCTGCCATCCCAGAGCTTCAATCAGTTCAAGATTTCGCCCGGTGACTGTGTAGGTCTGCCCCGGCGCGCTTTGAGCCGTCGCGTCCTGGGCGGCAAGCCCGAAGCTGTCAATTTGAGGAAAGCGGACGATATGCGCGAGCGTGTACGGTTGAGATCTTCCGTTCCGCCCGTTATCGATCACAGCTTGCAGCGAACAGCCCGCCGGTAGAGGGCTCGTGTCGAACGAGAGAAAAAGTTGATCCTGTGAGAGCTGATTCAAACTGGCGGTCGCGGTCTGCTCGCCTATATGAAGCGAGCTGTGCGGACCCACGTTATCAGTGCACGCTAACTGCAACGTACTCCTCGAATCCATGTTCTTGACATCGAGCAATGCGGTCAATATAGAGCTGGCAGGAAATTCATTGGTCAACAATGAGATCTGCCCGCCGATCGGCACAGATAATTTCGAACTGGCGATTACAGGGAGAGGCCCGGTGATTTGCAGAGCGTCGGCCATCTTCAGCGGCTCCGTACGATCACCCAGGTATGCCTGAACCGGCAGTGTCGTGCCTGGTTGCGGATTCCCTTTCAACTGAATCGTCACATTCCGCTCCGTACCCTGGGGGCTTTCCGGCCCGAGAGTTAATGTCGCATCGGGTGTATCGAGCTTCGTAAGCAGATTCAGTCGCTCGCCTTTCAGTTCGTAGTGCTGTTCGGCTTCACCTTGATTCACCAGGATGGGTAGATTCTCGAAGCTGGGAAGCTGCGGCAAGATCTCCAACGGCACGTCGTAATGTTTATCGTCTTCTTGGGAGATCAACAGAACATATTTTCCCGGGTCCAGCGTTCCCGTATCGATCTGCACATCCATCGTGGTCTGCGGTCCTTCCCGCAAACCTTTCGGCAGAATAAAACGGACCGGTTCGGCCGTCGCAAACTCATCACCGAATTTCTGGAACTCCACTTTGTTAACGAATTCGTAGTCGCTCCCCTCCAGCGTTGCCGCCATCTTACCGCTCTTGGTCACGAGCTTGTCTTGTGAAAGCGGCTCCAGCCTCGCTGTCTTGAAGTCGCTCAGAGGCCTGACGTTTACTTCGCCCTTCGCTTGAAAAGGGCTCCAGTCCCAGAAGCCATTCAGATGATAGGAGCCCGCCGCGATTGGCGCCTTTATCAGATCGATCTCGAGCGCCTTCTGATTACCAAGCTTCAATATCTTGACCGGAGTGCCAGGCTTGCTTTGGCCCGCTGGCGTGAGCGTCCATTTACGCGCGCGCTGAAGATATTTCCACTGCGGATCGGGCACTTCCACGGGAACTGCCGTCTTGTGATTCAGGGGTATGAAGCTTGCTTTGCCGATCCGGATCTCGGGCACTGCCGTGTTCGGTATGCGCGTCGCCCAAATGTACGCGACTCGCGTGTGGGCGGGCACAGGGGTCCGCTGCCCGCACAGATTCACGCCCGTTTCGCGCAGTGGCTGAGCAAACGAGGAACGGAATTCTGTTCCAGGAAAGGCGATCGCGCGCAAGTCCAACAGCATGGCTGTTCCACCCGCCGCCAATCCGATCGGGCTTCCAAAAAAGAGCGTCGCCGCCACCGTTGCTAAACTCGCGGTCTGTCCCACCCGTTGTGCGGTCGAACTCGCCAGCGGATTATAGGTGGCCAACTGCGGATTGATGGTAGCGAAGAGCGCCTGGGCCTGGTTCGCCGGAGGCGCCGTTTTATCGAGTTGAACTGAAAGGCCGTATTGCGAAGCGAAGCCGCTGAGAGCCGCGTTCACGCTCGCCGAAGAACTTCCGCTGTTCTCGAGCGCTTCGATCAGCGCTTCCGTTTGCGCAGTCTTCTCCGCATAGTCGGCCAGTTGTGCGATCAAGAGGTCGTCTTGCGACAGGAATCCCCGCACTTTCTTCTTGCTGAGTCCCTGAGGTCCGTATACAAACGCCGCCAGCGAGATCGTCTCCGGAATGCTCCACCGCTGCGGCTTATCGGCTGCCTTTGGATCCGTGACTATCAGCGACTCTCTTTCGGCGGAGCGCTTCAAGGGAACCATCACCATCGCCACTTCTCCCGGACGCTTCTCATGCAAGTGCAGAATGGGAGCATATAGGACCGTATCGCCCTCGCTCAAATGATTGATGTTCTGGAATGGCAGCTTATCGGCCCCCTTCGGCGACTGTACCTGCAGTTCGACCGGGCCGATGGGAGCCCCCGCAGGGCAGGTCACAGGGGGTGGAGTCTTGTCGTCCGCACTCGTGTCCGCGACGAGACCGGACGCGCTCGTTTGTGCCTGTAGCAGGCACACCGTTCCAAAGAGTAAGCCCGCGGCTCGCAGGGACATTCTATTCGTCAGCATAACGTGGGGTCACTTACAAGCCGGTCTTAACGACCGCGCAGCCGAAGTACTAATCTGTAAGAGCGACTGATTTGAGGCGCAAGGTGGGTATTTCGCTGCCCTCGGCGCGTCATCAGATCATCATGCCGCTGTCAAACGAGGAGAGAAGAAGTTGTCCACCACCGCCACCCAACCCATAGAGACGCAAACGCTTGAAGAGATCTGCATCAACACCCTCCGCTTCCTTTCCGCTGATGCCGTTCAGAATGCGAACTCCGGGCATCCTGGCTTACCCATGGGCGCCGCCGCTATGGCCTATACGCTTTGGACCCGATTTTTGAAATTCAATCCAAAGGACCCGAAGTGGTTCGACCGCGACCGCTTTATCCTGTCAGCCGGTCATGGATCGATGTTGCTTTACAGTCTTCTCTATCTCACCGGTTACGATCTCCCGCTGGATGAGATCAAACGATTCCGTCAATGGGGGAGCAAGACACCGGGCCATCCGGAGCGAGGTCACACGGTGGGAGTCGAAGTGGCGACCGGTCCCCTAGGTCAGGGATTCGGCAATGCGGTCGGCATTGCGATTGCCGAAGCTTGGTTTGCGGCACGGTTCAATCGTCCCGGGCACGAGATTATCAATCACTACACCTACGGTATTTGCGGAGACGGTGACTTGATGGAAGGCGTTAGCCAAGAGGCAGCTTCGCTCGCCGGCCATCTCGAACTTGGCAAGCTTATCTTTCTCTACGATTCGAATCACATTTCCCTTGCCGGCGCCACCAGTCTCTGTTTCACCGAAGATGTTGGCAAGCGGTTTGAGGCGTACGGCTGGCATACGCGTCACGTCGAAAACGGGAATGATGTAGAAGCCATTTCGGCCGCGCTCCAGGAAGCGCAGAGGGTGACGAAGAAGCCTTCCCTAATCCTCGTCCACACTCATATCGGCTACGGTGCGCCTGAAAAGCAGGACACATTCGAGGCCCATGGCAACCCGCTGGGTGAGCCTGAACTCGAAGCGGCGAAGAAGAATCTCGGCTGGCCCACTATGGAAAAGTTCTATTTGCCCGAAGAATCAGTTAATTTCTTCCGCCAGGCCATTGGAAAGGGCGCCAAGGCCCAGAAGGATTGGCAGAGCAGGTTCGACGCGTATAAAAAAGCCTTCCCGAAAGAAGCCGCCGAGCTGGAGCAGATGATCGCGGGTAAGCTCCCCGAAAATTGGAAGACCGATCTGCCCAGGTGGAAACCCGAAGATAAACCCCTCGCGACCCGTGCTGCGGGTGGCCAGGTGATGAACGCTATCGCGAAATACATCCCAAACATCATCGGCGGTTCAGCGGATCTGAACCCTTCCACCAATACCGCCCTCAAGGGTGAAGGCGATTTTCAACCGCCCGATACCAAGGGTGGCGCGCAGGGTGCGGTAGGCGGCGTATGGGGTTATGCCGGCCGTAATATCGCCTTCGGTGTTCGTGAGCACGCGATGGGCGCCGCCGTGAACGGGCTGGCTGCGCACGGCGGTTTGCTGCCTTTCAGCGCGACCTTCCTCGTCTTCTCCGATTACATGAAGCCGTCGATACGCCTGGGAGCCCTGAGTGATCTCAAATGCTATTACGTGTTCACGCACGACAGCGTGGGCGTTGGGGAGGACGGCCCCACGCACGAGCCAATCGAACAGCTCGCGGGTCTTCGCGCCATACCTGGCCTGAACGTCATGCGTCCTGCCGATGCCACCGAGACCGCCGAATGTTGGATGGTGGCCATTGAGCACGATGGGCCCAGCCTGTTCGCTCTCACTCGCCAACATGTCCCCCATCTTGATCGCAAGAACGCAAAGAATATCGATGTCTCGAAGGGCGCATACATCCTTTCGGAGGCCGAGGGCGGCTCCCCCGACGTAATCCTGATCGGAACCGGCTCTGAGGTCTCGCTCTGCATGAAGGCCCAGGAGAAGCTGAAAGGCTATGGCGTGAAGGCGCGGGTGGTCAGCATGCCGGGCTGGAATTTATTTGCGGCGCAGGACGATTCCTATCGCGAAAGCATCCTCCCGAAGAACATCAAGAAGCGGGTCACAGTGGAAGCTGGCGCTACTTATGGCTGGCATCGCTGGGCCACCGATGAAGGAATTATTATCGGTATCGATCATTACGGCGCGTCTGCTCCCGGCGATCAGATCATGAAGCATTTCGGCTTCACATCGGAGCACGTCACGTCCGCTGCTCTGAAGCTCCTTGGCCGTGAGGCGGAAGCCAACAAGGAGTACGGATCCGATACCACCAACGTGGCGCCCACGGCTCCCCACGAAGGCCATTCCTAGAGGCCTTGTATTCGAAAACGCATCATGTCATACCGCCTGAAGCCAAGAGAATCGATTCCGGAAGGAATCAGACGCATTGTTCTTGAGGAGATCGAATCCGCGGAAAAGGAACTGACCGGGCAGGGAAATAAGCGCGAAACAGCCATTCACGAGGCGCGCAAGAGCATCAAGAAGATTCGGGGAGCATTGCGCCTGGTGCGTCCGGAGTTAGGCAACACCTACTCCGACGAGAACACGCGCTTTCGCGAAATTGGCCGCCGGCTCTCGGAAGTTCGCGATACCGTGGCCATGATCGAAGTTTTCGATTGCGTCCTCGATAAATTCAAGGATGGCATTCAGAAGAATGGCTTTGATTCCATTCGCCGCGGCTTGCAAGCGAGCAAACGCGAAACCGAGGAGCGCGTCAAGCTTGACAGGTTGATGCAGCGCAGTGTCTCCACTCTGCGCGCCGCGAAAAGGCGGCTCAAGACTTGGCCCCTGAAATCGGACGGCTTTAACGCTATCGCTCCCGGTCTGGAACTCACCTACCGCGCCGGTCGCAAAGCTCTGGCCCAAGTGAGGAAGAACCCCACGCCCGAAAACTACCACTACTTCCGCCGGCGGGTAAAGGACCACTGGTATCACGTCCGGCTGCTTGAGAGCGTATGGACGGAAGTCATGCAGGCGCACGAAGCGAGTCTCAAGAAAATTGAGACCTGGCTTGGTGACGATCACAATTTGGTTGTGCTCTGCGAACAATTGCATAACGAACCGGAAAAATTCGGAAACGGCAATGCAGCCCAGCTCTTCACCTCACTTGCTGAGCGACATCAAAAGGAATTGCGTGACAACGCCATTTCCTTCGGCGAACGAGCTTATGAGCAGAAGCCCCGGCAATTCGTCAATCACATGGGCAAACTGTGGCAGGATTGGCAGAACCAACCCGGTAGCGCTAAGAGAGTCGAACAGCAGCAGCGTCAGGTCGCAAAGAAGCAGCCCGGACGTCAGGCGTCCAAAGCATCCAAGACCGCGGTAGCCTGATCGCCCGGCTATCGTTGACTGGCCTCTCCCGCCAGAACTCGCCGGGTGAACTCCACGGACTTATTCCGCGGTACGCTCAGGGATTTCCAGTTTTCGTGCTGCAGGTGTTTGGCGAGCATCACGATCTGCCCCACATGATACGCGTAATGAGCCATCTGCCGGTTAATGGCCTGCATCACGGAGTGCGCCTCACCGCGAATCATGACCGTCCGGTTTAGGTCCACATCCCTCAGCGGTTCTAGAGCATCGAATACGAACCGCCAGCCCGCGTTCCACTGCTCCATCACTTGTTCCCGGTTGTCGGGTGGCTCGATAAATTCGGTATCCCTGTTCCGATCGGGCTTCTCGCCATCACTCGTGAGAAAATCCCTCCACCGCGATCGCATATTGCCGGCCATGTGTTTCACGACGGTCGCGATCGAGTTCATCTCCGGATCGAGCGTAGCGAGCAACTGGTCGTTGGAAACCTGCTCCATCGCCCGCTCTCCCAGGTTTTTGTAATACCGAAACAGTTCCAGCGAATCTTTCAAATACGATGTGGTGAATTCTAGAGCCATAACTTCAATTCTCACCCGCCGCACGCCCCAGGGGAACCCCGCCACAGAGGACGGGTACGGATTGCTTGCCTGTTTCAAGCGAGGGTTTTCCACAGCAGCGTTGCCTAAAACGGCAGGCGGTTTCTCCATCCCTTGCTCGGGTTTGTAGCGCGTTTATTCCATCCGCGGAAATTCTTCCCGAATGCATCAGTGGGTAGTTTTTTCCGTGTGATCGTGATAAGTCGTTGCCAATTCTTGGATATAGAGCTTCTGCACTGATGGCGGGTCCTCTGGCAGCTTACTTGCAGCGTCCAGGGCGGAGGCCTACAACCACATGCTCTGGTACGCTTGGGTGTTTCTGGTTATTGCGATCATCGCAGCCATTCTCGGCTTTGGTGGCATCGCTGCCGCATCCGCGGGAATTGCCAAGATCTGCTTCATCGTTTTCCTGGTCCTGTTCCTGATCAGCCTGCTCGCTGGTCGGCGCAGGGCCTTATAAGTTTACGGGCCGTTCGGGCGATTGCTTCCCCCTGAATCGCCGCTGGGCGTCAGCTACTCCTAACGGCGCAATTGTTCGGATCGACGCTTATAGCCTGAACGGCTCGTAAATAACCCGAACCTGAACCAAGCAAGACACCGGAATGACACGGTCATTCGGGCTTGGTTCGAGAACGTGAGTGTCTAATATCGCTCGTTCGTAGGGGAACCGGAGCGCAGTGAGACGGTTATCGCTTTAAAATACCTCTTCTACTAGGAACTGCTCGAATTTTCCGTCCGGCATCACGTAGATATTTAGCGCGACCGTGTCCCGCTCAAAATGCGCCCGATAGTTCAAGTGGGTCATCCCGCCGCGCAAGGATTCCCCTCTCCGTTCAAGGATTTCGAGATTTCCAAGCGGCTTCAGGGAGTCCCGATAGTCCTGCAGCGCGGCATCTCCAAAATATTCGTTGGCGTTGCTTGTAAAGAGCGAGCGATCCACCCGGCCCTCCCGCAGTTGCTCCAGTATCGAACGCACCTGAGCATCCCGCCTGGCTTCCGCACTGCTTTCCGGATTCAGCAGCAAGCCCGAGATCTGCTCGGTTAACGGTCCTATCAGGTTGACCCCATCTTGGTTCGTGAGGACGACAACGGCCACCAGCTTTGTCGGAAACACAGCGTTCGAAGCCAGGAATCCCGAGACCTCTCCCGAGTGTGAAACCATGGGCACGCCCTGCGAGCTTCCAATACCGAGGCCTAACGCATAATGCGTCGGTTTGCCGTCTTTTAACTTCGTCTCGCGTGTGAACTCGTCATAGGACTGGGCGGAAACAATCCTCTTCTGCAAAAACGCAATGTCCCACTTCGCCAGATCCGATGGGGTCATGCACAGTTCTCCCGCTGCGAAGTACCAGCCGCTTCCCTCGCGCCCCACAGGACGAGGCGGCCCCAATGCGTATCGCGTGTACGCGGACGCATCTGCCGCCTGGCGCACATCACAATCTCCCGCTGAAGTCATTCTCAAGGGCTGGAAAAAATGCTCCTGGAGAAACGGCAGGAGCGGTTCTCCGGCAACCTTCTCGAGTATGCGGCCCGCCAGCACGTAATTCGTGTTGCTGTATTGCCACTTCGTGCCAGGATCAAAATTCAATGGCTTCCTTCCCCAGTGGTTCAAAATCGCATCGGCGGTAGTCGGTTTCGTCCACTCGGGAATCAAGTAGTCCTGCGGCGCGTAGTCTTCATATCCGGAGGTGTGCGAAAGCAGCTCACGGATTGTAACCTCATTGGCTCGCGTCAGATCCGGAAAGTATTTTGAGACCTTATCGTCCAGCGATAGCTTTCCCTGTTCCTGCTCGAGAAGCAGCGCCGCCGCAGTGAACTGCTTACTGATCGAGCCCACCGCGTACCGCGTATCCACGTTTGCCGCACGTTTATTTGCAATATCGGCGTCTCCGAAAGCCTTGGCGTAAATCGTGTGTCCATCCTTTACCACGGCAACAGACACGCTTGGCACCTTGAACGCGCTCTTCATATCCGCGATGCGCTTATCTAATTCCATTGGCACCGGCGTTTGCGCGTAGATCATGGCGCAACTCATGGACACCAGGGACCCCGCTAAAAGAGTGCGAATATTCATGTGCATGCCTCGAGACAGTGAGTCAAATGGCTTCGCGCTTATCCCATTCGCCGCACGAGCACAATCGTAAAATCGTCTGCAAACGAGCTCTTCCCGCACCAGTTGCGAACGTGCTCTATCAGATCTTGCATGATCTCATTGCAGCTCTTGTCGCGATGTTTGAGAAGAAAACGCCCCAGACCGTCCTCCCCAAATTCTTTACCGTCTGCGGTGGAGGCCTCGGTGACACCGTCGCTATATAGCGCGAGGAGGTCGCCTGGTTCAAGTGTAGTTTCGTTGATGTCGTAATGCACCGCCGGGAACAGACCCATGACGAGACCGCTCCCCGATAGGTGTTCGATCTCCCCGCTTGCACGTACAAGCAACGGATAATTGTGCCCTGCGTTGCTATATCGCAAAACGCCCGTCTCGGGGTTCAAAAGTGCATAGAAGAAGGTGACAAACTTGCCCGGAGGGCACCGCTCTGCGAGGCTTCGATTCAGAATCGACACCGCTAACCCGGGCTCGGGATTCGTCTCCCGCAACATTTGCACACGCGCTTGCAAGCTCGACATCATCAGCGCGGCCGCCAAACCTTTGCCGGCGACATCCCCAACTACCAGCGCCAGCTTCCCGTCCTTGTACGGGAGGAAATCGTAGTAATCACCTCCTATGGTTCGGCATGGCAGATTGTGCCCGGCGAAATCATAGTTTTCATAGGAGGGCGCTTCGATCGGCAGCAGTCCGCGCTGGATCTCGCTCGCCTGTGCCAATTCGAGTTCCATCAGCTTTTCGGCCTGTTCCACTTCCGCCAGCCGGGCGTGCTCAATGCGAATTGCGGCGACGTTCGCCATTACCGTAAGCAGGTCCAGATCTTCCTGCATAAACGGGCGAATCTGGTCGCCGTTGTCTACATAGATCAATCCGATGACCCGCTCTCCCGTTTGCAGCGGTACCGCCACCATGCTGCGCACTCGATGGATCATGATGCTCTTTTGCTGCCGCAGCGCATCGTCGAGTTGGGCATCTCTGATCATCAGAGAACACTTCTCCCGCAGGACCCGGTCCCGCACGGCTGTGCTGATCGAGAACCCCGCGCCTTCGCTGGCTCGCACGATGAGTTCTCCCCGCTCGAGTGTCAGAATCACTCCGCGTTTCGCCTCGATGGCCGAAAGGGCCAGCCGAAGAATGACGACGAACAGTTCTTCGAGAGGCTGATGCCCTGCGAGTTCCTGGCCGGCACGGATCAGCGCATGTACCACTCTCGACGTAGCAAGGGTTGTCTCCTTGGCTGCTTGCCCTGGGCTACTGCTCGTCTTGCTGAGGACTTTATCGAGGCTGGTTACGATCGTCGCTTCGCGTGTGGTCTTCCCTTCTTCTTGCGGAACGAAACGCACCATCGGACTTTCGGCGTTCTTGGACTCATGAACCTCAATCGTCAGGTGACCCGCATAGATCCGATCGCCCGGCTTGATCGGATGCGGCTGCTTCAGGTTCGTGGCGTTGAGCACAGTGCCATTCCGGCTGGAGCAGTCCTTCACGTACCAGATGCCATCTTTTTGCTCGAAAGCCAGGTGAGCCCGCGAGAGCCAGGGGTCCTCAGGGTACGCCAGATCGTTTTCAACCGAGCGGCCCAATGACAGCACCGGCTTCTCCAACTCGATCCTGCTCGGGGAACCCTCGGGCCTGCAAATCACCAGCTCCATGCCGAGGATTGTAAGCTAAACGAGTTCTAGCTCAAGCAGAGAAGAGTACCGGACCTGAGTCGAGACGTTTATTTCCAATCTTTTCCTTGACTTCTGCCGGAACGCGGGATCGAATAGGAATGGCCTCCAGCTTCTACGGTCGGCCGAAAGACTTTAGGAGTGAGGAGTGATTTCTTACTAATGCATTACAAGTTTCTTTCTGAACTCGGCGGCCACTATAGCGCAGAAGAAGGGACCGAAGGCGAGAGGAGAACCGCTCTCACCTCCCTTGAAGGGTCCCTGAACAACGCCGTCATGAATCTCAACGCGCTGTACAGTGCGGCGGCGCCCCAGGCTCCTGCTAACGGAAGTATTGCGCAAAGAGCTCAATTCTTCAAAGCCGCCGCGGAGTTCAGCAATAAATCCAAGGCGGACGTCGAAACGCCCGCAATTCTGGCGGCCAAAACGAGAGTGGCCAGATATAAACGCTGGCTCATATTGCAGGGCGCGGAAATTAAGGAGACAGCCGGCCAACTCAGAATCGATTGGGGAATCAGCAGCCGCACAGTCGTCTATGACCGGAATGTCAGCCAGGATTTGACCAGAGTGCGTTTCAGCGGCGGCCGTCTTTACTCCGACGATGGGTTCGCGAAGCCGCTCGATACCAAGAACATGGTGACTTACTTCTCCGGGCCCGGGTTCGCCATCTACGTGATGAGCGATGAGGGGAATCTCCACGTTGGTTCACATTCCGTCGGGTATCGGCACCACAGTACTTTGCTCGCAGGGAGGAACGTCGCCGGGGCGGGCGAGGTTCAAGTCGAGAAGGGTAAATTGGTCTGGATCTCCAACAAGAGTGGGCACTATGCACCTAGCGCCCCACACTTCTTGCAGGTTTTGCATCAGTTGCAAAAGAAAGGCGTGGACCTCTCCGTTGTTAAGGTCAAGTATCTCCAGAAGCCGCCAACGCCGGCGCAAAACTTCGATAATGTAGGCCTTTACCTCGCGGCTATGGAAGCGGGAGGGGTCGCCAGCTACGACTATGCCAAGTTGCTTCGGTATCTCGTCAAAATTCCGTTCGCCGAATTCGTCACACTTGCAACTCCTAAAGGTTGGCGTTGGGTCACCGATCCTGAGATCGCGATGGGAAAGCGCGGCATCGTGACGATCGCCGGCGGGGTTGCGGTTCCACCTAAAGAAGCTCGCCAGTGGCTGAAATCGATCGGTAAGACCGCGGACAGCGAGGTTCAGTCGGGAGCTGGCCGATAAAAGTTATTTCAACGCCGCCGTTTTTCCCGCGGCGAGCCTCAGCCGCGCGGCTTCGTTTGAAGGATCGAGCGCCAGCGCTTTCTGGTATTGGTCAACCGCCTGATCCTTATGCCCGGAACGCGCCAGCAGGTCGCCAAACTCGACCCTCAGTCGCGGGACATCGGGAAACTCGCTTAGTACCTCGCGAAAATCTACGATAGCCGCCGCCAGGTTTCCTTGGCCCTGGTAGGCGTGGGCGAGATCGTAATAGGCCTCGACGTATCCCGGATCGGCGCGAACAGCCATTTGGTATTCGCCGATTGCCTTCGAGCGGCGGCCCAACTGTAACAGTGCCGAACCGAGCATATCGTGCGCTTCGGGCCGGGACGGGTCGGCGGTTACAGCGGCCCGCAGCATCGTTGCCGCGTCCTGCGCGTTCAGACGCGAGAGGTAAATCGCGCCGAGGTTCAGATGCGCCCTGAAGTCCTTCGGATATTTTTCGAGCCGGTGCCGCATGAGAGCCTCTTCAATTGAGCGGCGGCCATCGCCTGCGCCCCGTGGAAGAACCTGCAGCCAAAGATGACCCATTTCGTCCGTCGCGTTGTTCCCTGCCTGCACCCGCTTGGGAGGATAGCTTGGGTTGCGGGGATTCGCTTCCGAGTTGTCGTAATGGAAGCGCATGGACACGACGGTTCCCTTCGGCAGGAACACCGGCTCGCGATAACGGTAAACGGCTTGCCAATTCAGATCCCAATCCGGGATGCGGATCAGCCACTTTCGCGTGCCATCGGGAAGCGTGGCGTAGCCCTCCAATAGCGTGCCCAGATAGTGCGCGTGGGGATAAACCGCAAGTACGTCCGCATCGACGGGCAAACGGAAGGCGTCGGACACGATAAAATCGCGATCATCCGCGGGAATGTCGAGTGCTTCATCGTTTTCGAGCTGAACCAGAATGGGGAACTTCGTCGGCGGCTTGTCAGTAAAGTAGAGGCCGATTTTGGGCTGAATATCTTCCGGTTTTCCGCTGGGTTGCAGATGCGCATTCAGGATCAGAACGTTGCCGGGATCCAGACGCCAGGCCAGGCCATCAGGCTCCGAGTAAGGAATCGAGCCCGGTTTCCAGAACAGGAAATGACTCTCAGGATCCAGCGGACTGCGATCTACCACGATGTCCATGCCGCCGAAGCCGGCGCCGGCAGTTTTTTCCAGGCGGCGAATCGATCCGGTACGATCCAGTATTAAGTTCGCATGGTGTATCAGTCTCACATTGCCGGGCTGGATTTCAATTGCACGCACGTAGCGAACGCCCTTCAGATTCGGCTGAAAGAGAAAATTCCAGAACACGTTTGGTCCTGAGGCAGCGAGGTGAAATGGCGTTTCGGCCTGGAGAACCAGGTCTGGGGTACCAAGCTGCCAGTCTGACGCAAACTGTGGAGAAGCGGGCGCCCCCAATGCCGAACCTTCAGCTGCGCCAGCCGCGACCCAATCGGCTATGGTCCGGATCTGCTGGTCGGTTAGGCGCCGTTCGTCTTGGAAATCGCCGTAACCGGCCTCGGGCAGCCAAGGTGGCATGTACCGGCGCTTGGTGACCGCAGCAATTTCATGTGCGTGCTTTTTCGCGTCCGCGTAGGTCTCTAGCGGAAACGGACCCGGGCCGTGCGTGTGGTGGCAAGAAACGCAGTTTTGAAACAGGATCGGAGCGATTTCATGCGCCCAATCAGGGGGCACGCCGCCACTTGCCATTTCGGCGGAAGTGAGCACCAGAACGGGAACGAAGACGAGAAGTTTCACTGCACATCGGCCAGCGAACATCCGACCGCCGGCGTTTCAGCCCGGGAGGGTGAGTGACCCGCCAGAACCGCTTTAATAGCCGCTTCGAGATCGTGCGTTTCGGCTGCAACTCGCGCCTTTCCGATGTCGACGTAACGGTCATCGATACGGCCGTGATACCGCAGCGTGCCGGATGCGTCGAACACCGCCGCTTCCGGCGCGACAGTCGCATGGGCGCGCCGCACCAGATCATGACCGGGATCGCGCAACGCAGTGCCCGGAAATGTATATTGCGATAGGTGACTTTTAATTGCCGCCGGTGTCTCCGCCGGATCTGGATACACCATCCAGAACTCCACGCCATCGCCTTTGAATTCCTGGCTCAGATGCTGCAGTTCCGGCGCATAGCGATTCGTAATGGGGCAATCCGTCCGGACAAACAAAAGAACGCGGGCGCGCGCGTGAGTCGCAAACGGATCCCGGACGGCTCCCGTAACGTCCGTCACCGGGCCGCTTGCGGCGAGGACACAACGAAAGCAGACCACTGCCGCGATCGCGAAACGAAGAGAAGAGAACATTAACCGCTAGAAGATAAAATTCAAGCCGCCGCGAACGGAACGCGGAGCCGGGGCCACCAGCAGAGCCCGTCCGTTTGCGGTAGGAAGCGGAATATAACCTTCTGCCAGAAGATTGCGGAGATCCGCAGTTAGTTCCAGCCGCCCCGGTATGCCCAAGAAACTTGGCAAAGGCTGCCGGACAACCACGTTCAGTCCGCGCGCAAGGTAAGCATTTTGCGTCGTGAATGCATGCCAAGGAATGACCGTGTTGTTGTCAGCCCAGCCGTAATTCGCAATGAAGCGGGTCCCCGAAACGGGTGCTCTCGCCTTCACGTTAATGCTCGCAATATTGTCCATCCGCTGCTGCAGAAAATGCTGCTCGGTACCGGAACTGCCCCACACCCCGGCGTCATTCCCTATGAAGCCTCCCATACGGCCGTACGCGAGTGTCAGATCGAGTGAATCGGTTACTCGTTGGTCGACCGAGGCGATGTACCCAGCCCGGCTATACCTACCGATGTTGTACGTAGATGTCTTCGAAATACCGTCGGCAAGAAGATCGCTCGGATCCAGTGGAGAGAGATCGCCCGCCAAGTTTATGCGCCCGTTCGACACGTCCTCGTAGAATGCGCTGGCAGCGTAGGTACGTCTCCCCGCTGTCTTGCTGTACCCGATCTCGTATTGTCCTGTGCGCTCCAGTTCCAGGCGGCCTGCGCGCTCTGAAATTTGCGGTAAGCGCATGAGACTACCTAACGCCGGCCCTGTTCCCTCGGTTTCATCGAACCCGCCGCTGTCGTACTGCTGATGGGCCAGCAACTCGTCCGGGCGGGCGCCGTTGCTGTAAGCAGCTACGATTTTTCCGACTTGGCCAAGGCCCACGGTCAGGCGAGCGAAGGGTGTCAGGCGGCTGGTGTGCTGAAGGGAATCTATGGTCTCGCCCGTAGCCCCATACTCCACATGCACATTCTCGAGAGGATCGGCCGTCTCGTACATATCTACGGAAATGGTCCGGATCGCCATCTCGCCGGATCCTCCCAACTGAGGCGATTGCGGCCCAAACAAGGGCATCTGCGACATCGTCACAGTTACCTCGGGTGCCGAACCGAACGGAGACTGTTCTGTCCGCGTGTACATTGCGCAAAGGTCGAATAGTGCAGGCCCAAAAGTGCCGGGTTCGCCATAGTTACCCGCGATCTCCACCTGATTCTTGCCAAAAATGCTGGTGGATACTGCAAAGCCGGTCCCCATATCGGAATTGGAAGAACCGGAATCAATCGGGCCGCCATCGCCGCCCGAAATGGAGAGTACAGCGTGAGTCCCGGAGAATATGTGCGGATGCAGCGGCGGAGTCTCGCTATCGGCCACTTTAGCCGGGAGATATCGCGTGATCGGGCGGGTTGCCTGAGATGATCGCAGCACCCACCGCCAGTCGTCGGACATCGCCCCTGAGGGAAGGCTGTAGCTCACTTGAATGTTGCTGATCAAAGTGGCCAGATGGATCTCCAAAACGCTGTCCATCCCCGCTTTAATCGGTACCTTGTCGCGCGAGGCGGGAAGAAAGCTGCTGAGCGAAACGCGGACCGAATAAAGATCGGCCGGCAGGGCGGCAAAGGCGAACCGACCATCAGGCGCGGAAAGCGTCTTGCCGATGAGTTGCTGGTATTTGTTGAAAACCTGAACGGTCGCGCCCATTTGGGGGACCCCGCGGGCGTCAATCACAGAACCAAGCAGGTTTCCGGTGACAGGCAGAGAGAAATCAGCAGCGTACAAGTTCCCGCTCAGGGCCAGTAGCCCCGCCAGTGCGACGGCCTTGCCGAACTGTCTGCCCGCGAAATCCGACTTCAATTTGCCCTTTCGCGACCTCGAGCCTTAAACCACAAGAGATATCTATGATGTTACCGTAAACTGGGTCGACGGAGTAACGCTCTGGTTCTTGAGCTTGTCCGTTATCTTCAGCTTCAACATGTACTTGCCGGGTGCCAGCGTTTTTAGCGGAAGCTTCTTCTCCACCGTTACCAGGAACGGGGAGGCGTTTGGAATAGCGGTAAGATCCTCAGTCTGGGTCAAGACCGTCTTATTATCGGCGGCGTTCACCACGTTGTACTCGATACTCCCTTCGGGCTTCTTGGTTTTCTGGTCCATTCCGAGGTTATAGAACTCGGTGTAGATTCCCATCGTCTCCGACTGTTTGAAGGTGTCGTCCACGCGCGGACGCACTTTCGAGCTTCGGATTACGAACTGCCCGGTTCCAATGCTGTTGGTCGGCACTCTTTCTAGTTCGTCGGCAAGGATCACGCTGCTTGCGCCTAGTTGATCCTCGTCATAATGGGGCACGTTCAGGGCCATCTCATAGTTGTTGACCGTATTGCCCACCATGTCCTTGGCCACAATATTCAAACGGTATGTACCGGGAGCGAGCGGAATGCGCTTGGAATAGATCTGCGAACCATTCATGGCTTGCTGCAACATCTCGGCCGGCACCTGCGCGCTTACAGTGTCCTCAAACCAGTTGACTGACCTGCGTGTCAGCGTAGTGATTCGGCCATAAATATTGACGGTCGCCTTCGCGACCTTGTCTTTGGTCGAAAAATTCAAATCGTTGTTCTTGAACAGCACCGAGATATTCGCATATACCGTAGCGTCGGTAACGCGGATGAAATCGGTGCGAACCTGCATCGGCAGCGTGTTGTACTTGATGTTCGAATTGACAATCGCGTCCAGATCCTTGAACTTGATCGCCGGAGCCTTCATAAGGTTGGCGTACTGCTCCAAACGCGTGAATTCGTTCATGCTTTCCGGAAGCGGCTGATTGCCGGTGCCCAGGTGGGTTCCATCCGTTCGCTGGAACCGTTGCGTCTTGTCCGCCATTCCCATCTGCTCGGCCATTGTCAAACCCGCGCCGGGTACATAGAGCAATGCGTCCTTCTCTCCCGGATCAAGACTGATGTGGTACTCGCCGCTCATTGTGGTATCGACAAACTCGATAATCACGTTTGTCCCCACGCCCTCGATATAGCGGTAGCGCCAGTCCTCAAACGGATAGGTTGAAGTCTCACCGCCACCCTCTTCCATCGGGCGTTCATAGCTGCCGCCGGAGGGATGGGAATCGATCTCGTCCGCCGCCCCATACTTGATGTAAATCATGCCGCGATCCGTTTTCCAGCCCGGAATACCGGATGCGTAGTGGTCGTTGGCATAGGCGATCCGGCGATAGTGCTCTTCTTTGTACTCGTTTTCTTCCGTGTCCGGAGTGGGATCGCGCCGTAGCCAGAACTGCTCCACAAATTGCTGCCGCTCTTCGTCCGTCTTGAGCCTCTTGAACGCCTGCTTTTCTTCGTCCGTGATGATGTACACCACGTCCTCATTCAGCCATTTCTTCCAGGGGCCCGCGAGCTCCTTCTCCAGCTCCTTCTGTCGCTTTGCGATTTGCTTCTTGGTAAGCGGCTTGGCTACAGTTTGGTCGGAAGTGCTGGAGCTACTGCTCGAGCCCCCCTCCTGGGACGTCTTGTCTTGTGCTGTGACAGTACAGGTAATGAGGATCGCAGCCGAAAAACCGGCCAGAAATTGCCGGCAAAAGGCAGGAGAAGACTTCATACGAGGGAAAACCACCTTATCGTGCTGAGGGCTATACCATTTCAGTCTAAGTGGGTTTGCCTTCAACGTCAACGCGAAGACGTAGCCGGCGGCCTGTGCGTTTCATTAACAACACCGGAAGGGAGCTGCCTCAACTCAGGCTTTGGCCACGATGCACCTCTTGAAAGTGGGTCTCAGCCAAGCATTTCCAACAAAGCTACTGGAATTCGTAGACATATACAAAAACAAAAAGGAGCCGCACAAACGCGCACCATCTCGACGTATTAAGAGTGTGGTTTTTATAAGAGAGAACCAAACACAGCTAAATGGCTGTATGCTTGCAGGGAACGGGTATTCTGTGTAATCGGGAATATGGTGGGGGACACCGCTGGTTCTGAGTGTGTCGTGAGCGAAGCCAGAAAACAATTCGCAGGCACTCTATTGCTCATCCTGACCGTGGCAGCCGTAATTGCCGCCGTTTTGAGCCTGCGACAACTCCGCACGTACCCTCTTCATGACGATGGCGTTACATGGGTGGACCGCCACCGCGCTGAACGTAACGAAGTGGTCGCCGCCTACATCACGCTCGGTGGTCCCGGCGATAAAGCCGGTATTCGGCAAGGCGATCAGGTTCTGAAAATCGGCGATTTTCCGATTCACAATTCCCTCGATGTAGCGCAGGTGCTCTGGAGGGTGCCGCTCCTCGGACAAACGCGATACACCCTGCGCCGGGATGGGATCGACTTTGAGAAAAACGACATCTTTGTCCAAGCCGCGGCCAGAGATTCCGCTGTCTATTACGAATTTGGGATCGGCTTTTTTTATCTTGCAATCGGGTTTTTCGTCTATTACCGGCGTACGAGCGCGGCCAAGTCGCTCCACTTTTTCCTGCTCTGTCTCGCTTCTTTCGCCGCTTGGTGTTTCCATTATTCCGGCAAGCTGAACACCTTCGACGAGGCGATGTATTGGGGCAACATGGCCGCCGGCCTCATAGCCCCGGCTGTGTTCCTTCACTTTTGCCTGACGTTCCATGGGCATCCAGCTTTCCTGCGAAGGCGCGGCGCGTGGCTCCTCCTGTATCTCCCATCCGTGATGCTGATCGCACTCGTGGCCGCTTCTGCGGAAGGGATCTTTAAGTTTTCGGCTCCGCTGCTCGAAGTCCGCTGGTTTCTCGATCGCCTGACCCTCGGCTTTGAAATGCTGCTGTACTTCGCCGGAGCCGCCGCGCTCGGGTTCGATTTCGCTCACGCGGAGGATCCCATCGCGCGGCGCCAATTGAAATATTTGCGCAATGGTGCATTCTTGGGTCTCGCTCCGTTTACGTTCGTGTACGTACTGCCTTACCTGGCCGGAGTGGTCCCGACCCACCTCATGAACCTCAGCGTGCTGTCGATGGCATTGATCCCGCTCACCTGGGCCTATGCCATTACGCGTTATCGCCTGATGGAGGTCGACATCATCTTCCAGCAAGGTTATGTCTACACCCTGGCTACCCTGGCGGTGATTGGAACTTTCTACGGGTTGATTTTCCTGATCTTCAATACCAGCACGATCACGCCGACCATGTTTGTTGTCCTCGTCTCCTTCGCCACCTTCGTCTTTCAACCTATCCGACGCTGGATTCAGGAGCAGTTGGATCGCTGGGTGTTCTATAAGGACCGCTATGATGCGCGTTTGACGCTGATCGAGTTCGCCCGCGAGTTGAGTTCAGAGACCGACCAGAACACGATGCTAGCCAAAGTGTCCGATCGTCTGTTGCGAACCTTATCAATTCAACAGATCGGATTCTTTCTTCTCGACGAAAGCACGGGTGCCTATCGCCTGCATTCACTCACTCAACGCTCGGGCCGGCCCGCCAAGAATGTATCTCATCAGCTCGATCTCAGCTTTTTAAACCAATTTGGTTCTTTACCGTATCTCTTTATCGAGCGCCCGAAGCATCTGCGCGACATTGTCTCTCAGGAATGGCCCGCCTCCGTCCGGGAAACCATTGCCGAACTGGATTTCACGTATTACATCGCCTGTAAGTCGCGGGGCAGGACCCTGGCCGTGTTCGGAGTCAGCCGCACTACGGAAGGCGATTTCTTATCAAAAGACGATGTCGATCTCCTCAGCACCTTATCGAATTATGTCGCGATCGCCATCGAGAATTCACGCCTTTACAGTTCGTTGCAGCACAAGGCGGACGAATATGAGCGGCTGAAGGAATTCAGCGAAAATATCGTCGAGTCCATCAATGTCGGAATCCTGGCGGCGGGATTGAACGACTGCGTAGAGAGCTGGAATCCGCAGATCGAAAGGCTCACCGGTATCTCGCGCGAAAAAGCCGTCGGGAGGCCGCTACGCGAGCTGTTTCCCGCTGAGCTGGTTCAGAAGTTCGAGGAGTTGCGCACGGAGGATGGAGTTCACAATGTCTACCGTGTGGCGCTCCGCCGGCGAGAAGAAAACGAAGAAGCTGCTTCCCGCAACGGCCACCACGGGCTCGAGCTGACAAAACCTACGGCGGTCCGTGAATCGATCGTGAACCTCGCCATCGCGCCTCTAGTTTCCAAGGAGCACGAGCGCATCGGGCGGCTGATCATCTTCGACGATGTGACGGACCGCGACGAGCTCGAGCGCCGGCTTGTGCAGGCGGATAAGTTAAGCTCCATTGGTCTGCTGGCGGCCGGCGTCGCGCATGAAGTCAACACGCCGCTTGCCGTGATTTCCACCTACGCCCAGATGCTTGCAAAGCAGGTCTCAGGAGACGACCAGAAATCGAAACTGCTCGAAAAAATCGCAAAGCAAACCTTCCGCGCGAGCGAAATCGTCAACTCCCTCCTCAATTTCTCCCGAACGTCGCCCACCGATTTTGTTGAGCTCGATCTGAACCGCGTCATTCGCGAGACCGCTACCCTGATCGATCATCAGTTCCAGAAAACAGGCGTGACTACGCGCCTGGCATTGTCTGAGGAATTACCCCCGATCCGAGGCAACTCCGGTAAGCTGCAGCAGGTTTTTTTGAACCTGTTTATTAACGCGCGCGACGCCATGGCCGCGGGCGGTACGCTCACGGTTCGGACTTGGGCAGAAAGCGGTTTCGCCCATGCTGAAGTCGCCGATACCGGGCAGGGAATCTCGCCGGACAACTTGGCGCGCATCTACGATCCTTTCTTTACAACGAAAGGACCCAAACGGGGCACTGGCCTCGGCCTTTCCATCACCTACGGCATTGTGCAGGAGCATAACGGTATCATCGAAGTCGATAGCATTTTGGGCCGTGGAACGAGGTTTCGTCTCGAATTTCCAACCCTCGCCGCGCGCGCAATGCGGCCGGTCGAAGCTCCGCGTCACGCCGTTTCCGCCTGATTCGCTCTTCCTTTCTCTTTTTCAAGATGTCTGATACAAGCACTGTAGTGGCCTTCCCCAATCATGAGCTGCCTGTCGATCGTGTGGCCCCACCCGATCGAAAACGCATTCTGGTTATCGATGATGAAGCCGACATCCGCGAGAGTCTCGAGCTGCTTTTGACAAGCGAGAACTACGTAGTCGATATGGCCGACAACGCCGCGACAGGACTGCGCAAATTCGAGTCCGGCACTTACGAGTTGGTCCTGCTCGATCTGATGATGCCGGATAGATCGGGTATGGATGTGTTAGCCGATATCCGCCAGCGCGACCTGGACACGCCGGTTTTTATGCTGACCGCCTACGGTTCCGTGGAAGTAGCGGTGCGCGCGCTCAAATCCGGCGCCAACGATTATTTCGCCAAGCCCTGGGACAACGAAAAGCTGCTGATCGAGATCGACCGCATGATTTCGAAAGGCAGGCTGGAACGTGAAAATACCCAGCTCAAGCGTGCTCTCAAACAGCGCTATGCGTTTCCGAATATCGTGGGCAAGAGCGAACGGATGATTCGTCTATTGGACGAAGTCGCGCAGGTGGCGCCCAGCCGTGCCACTATTCTCGTCGCCGGTGAGACAGGCACTGGGAAAGAGCTGATCGCCAAAGCTATCCACGCCTATTCGGCGCGTGCCGATCAGATGTTCGTGCCCGTGAATAGCGGCTCTCTTTCCACCGAGCTGCTCGAATCCACTCTGTTCGGCCACGTGAAAGGATCCTTCACCAGTGCAATCGCCAACCGCAAAGGGCTGTTCGAGGTGGCGAACCGCGGAACCATCTTCTTCGATGAAATTGGGACCATTGGGCCCGAAATTCAGGTCAAATTGCTGCGCGTATTACAAGACCGCGAGTTCATGCCGGTGGGCTCGAATGAAAGCATCAAGGTCGATGTGCGGGTCATCGCGGCAACCAACGCAGATCTGCGGAAGCTGGTAGACGAAGGAAAGTTCCGCGAAGACCTGTACTATCGCCTGAACGTAATCAATTTGAATCTGCCTCCGCTGCGCGATCGCAAGGAAGACATTCCGCTGCTCATCGATCACTTTTTCACGCGCTATTGCCGCGAAAACGAAAAGTTCTTGAATAGCGATCGTCGCTCGACCCTGAGTTTCGAGCCGGAGGCGATGCAGATTTTGATGGATCATAGCTGGCCAGGCAACGTGCGCGAATTGGAGAACGTGGTCGAGCGGGCGGTCGTCTTGGCAACCGGTCCCAGTGTGCCCGCCCATGTTCTCCCCGAAAATATTCAGCAAGCCAGCGGTATGCGAATCTCGCGCGACTGGAATGGACGCGTCGCGGCTGGTGCCTCGCTGTTTGAAATCGTGGCCGACTTCGAAAGGCGCAAGATCATCGAAGCCCTCGAAGCGGCGAATTACAGCCAAACCGAAGCGGCCGAAGCCCTGCGGATTCCACTCTCCACCCTGAATCAGAAGATCAAGCGACTGAGTATCGAGATCCGGCGGCGATAGAGCAGTTGGGCCCGCTCTCAATAGCATGCGTAGTCTTCCCCGTGCTCTCGCAGCTAATCCGCTAGCGGATCTGGCCGGAGTTGGAAATGGACTACTTTGCTCGTCGTCCCTTTGCCGGTTTCGCTGTGGAACGGGGCACGAGTGCCCCAGGTAGTCCAGACTCCCTTTCCTTTCCATCCCGCATTCGGATCGTCGATCCGGCCGTCCATACCTTTAGCGAAGAATCCAAGCGGATAAGGAACGCGCATGATGACGAATTTCCCGTTCACTAAAGCCAGTAAAGAATCGGACGAATTACCGGTGATAATCGGCGTGTTCTTTCCGAGTCCCAGCGTGTCGAACTGATCTACCCAGTCGTAGTAGTGCGAGTCGGCGCTGCCGGAACCCTTCACGTCACGAAAGTTCGGTCCTGGTGTGGGATAGAGCGTCCACCCTTCCGGGCAGTGTTGGCCTGTTGCTTGTGGCCCGTTCAACGGCCCCTTGCACTTCCGCCGATCGAAGCTCGCCAGGTGCCCACTTCCCAGCGCTACCCAGACCACATTGTTGCGGTCGATGTCCATGCCGCGCGGAGAAAATCCCCATGCGGGTGCCTTCGGATTGTTCCAGGGAACTTCATAGTATTCCGCCAGCGCCGTTTCCGGTGGATTCGGTCCCGGATTCAGTCGCACGATTCCGCCCGGGAATCCCAGAACGCTGCCCCACACCATTCCGTCGGTCCCCACAGCTAGACCGTAGAAGGCGGCGTTCAGCCTGGTGTCGCGGGTGGTATCGGCAGGGCCACTCAGGGCGGACGATGTGCCGAGGCTCTCTCCACTTGGCGCGGTCAATACCTTTTGCTCGGAGTCGAGATATGGGTCTCGCTTCCCATTGCCATTCGTGTCCAGTACAAGGGCAGTCCAGCCTTGTGAGTTTTGTTCATCATGCGTCTGATCCCACATGCGCGTGTTCAGCCAACCCACCACGCCGCCGCCGCCGCCGCTGCTGGTCCAAAGCGTATTATTCGCATCAGACGCGAATACCAGATGGTGCGTACTGAAGCAGGTGTCGATCATCGATACCCGCTTTGTCGCTGGATCGTAGACTGCCAGTTGCCGACCCGAACTCGAGACGGGCGTGAGCTTCGCGGAGACCAAGTCCGAGCCGTCTTTGCAGAATGCAGGATTCTTGCTCGCTCGAATTCGCGACGTGAGCCAGACCCGTCCGCGCTCATCGAACATCGGATTGTGGACCGTCGTGTGACTGTCCCAGATGGCTTCGTCACCCCAGAACACGGACGGCTGCAACGGCTTCGGCTGTCCTGGAGTGTCCGGATCGCGATAGGGGACTTTCACTTTGCTGACAATGTTGCGCACCGGATCGAGCACCGCTACATAATCGCGGCTCTCCTCCGCTGATCCGTAGATCAGCCCATTGGCGTTCACCGTGGGATTGCGCTTGTCACTCGAGATTTCGTCGTGCAGATACGCCTTCGGATCAGCCCAGTCCCACTGGGTAATGACGATATTGCGCTCGATGCCTTGCGGGCGCGGCGGCGCTTCTGCGGGGAATTCCCCGCGCGCGATGCGACTCGTCCAATCGCCGAACTCCGCGGTTGCCCTTTCAGGACCGAGTTGAGCGAGACCGCCCATCATCGCCCTCCCAGCTTGTCCCGATTGCACGCGCCTCATCCACGCCTGGGCAGGCGAGTCAAAGTTGTGGAACAGCGCGGGAATGGTGCGCGTGTATTCGTTGCCTAGCTGGTGGCACGACTCGCAGCTATCCGTTTTTATAAGGTGCAGCCATTGCCCCTGCGTTTTGATATTCGGCGAAATCCCGTTTCCATGAGGCCCTGTGCCGGGGAACTCATTCTCCTTCGGTACGTTCAGCATCGCGTACCAGTAGTTCGCGGGATAGTACTGCGCAGCCGCTCTTTGGTCCGCCGCCAGGGATGGTTGCAGATCCACTTGTTTTCCCGGCGGCGCCTGCAGTTTGGGCGAATCCACCAAGCCGTAACCGCGCGCCCAGACCGCATACGTCGCCGCTGGAAGAGCGGGAATCAAATAACGGCCCTGATCGTCAGTGACGACCTCCTTGATATAACGTGTGGGCAAATCGGTGGCCTCTGCAATCACCCACACACCGGCCTCAGTTCCATGCTGGCTGGAGACCACCCCGCCAATCTCGTCGCTCTTGACCTTCAGCACGGTCTTCTGTTTGGCCGCGAAATGTCCGGCGAATGCTGCCGCTGCAAAGCAGGAGAAAATCAGAAACTCGGGGATGCGCATGCCTGCCCTCGTTCGATCCGACAAACACTTCCCGGCTGGGAGTTTTATTCCGGTTCTGGACGGCCAGTATATACCCACTTAGGTGCGATCTTAAAAAGGCGAAACCCCGCGCCTGTTTATGGCGAACCCCGGCATGGAGATCGCCTTCCCCGGATTCCCGCCGCGCGAGCCTCCGGCTGGCGGTCGCCATGATAATTGAGAGGCGCGAGTTCGTCGGAAGCTGCTCCGAATCCGTTTCAACGATTCGGTTCCGTTCGCAGGGAAAGCCCACGATCCTCCTGAGCGATATGAAGCGACCCGCGCGACGATGTTCATGCGGAGCCTGGCAGAGCAAGGGCGCTTCGTCGTATGCGGCCCAGAGCACCTACTCCGAAATTATCCCGATCGTCCCCAGCCACGTCTCTACCAATTCAGGCCATCCCGTTATAGGAAACTTCGTGCGCCGCAGCCCGAACGCATGTCCGCCCTGCGCATACAGATGCATCTCCACCGGAACGCCGGCCTTCTTCAGCGCAATGTAGTAAGCGAGCGAGTCGTTTACGTTGTCCACGTGGTCATCCTCCGCCTGGAGTAAAAACGTAGGTGGCGTCTGGCTGGTGACAGGAATATCGGGATTCAGCCCAAATTGTTTATCGGCCATGGTCTCATGCTCCGGCTTCCGAATCACAAACTTTCTGGCGCCTTGGTCAGCATCCCATTCCGCCGCGGAGAGCGACAGATGCCCGGGATAAATAGCCACTGCAAAATCGGGTCGGCAGCTCTGTTTGTCGGCGGCGTCGACAGCCGGATACAAACGCTTTTCAAAATGCGTGCTCATCGCTGCTGCCAGATGGCCGCCTGCCGAGAACCCAAGCACCCCAATCTTGTGCGGATCAACGTGCCACTCGGCCGCATGAAAGCGCACCAGCCCCACCGTCCTCTGCGCATCTTCCAGCGCCATCGGCGACTCCGGATACGGCCCTGATTTCGGATACGGCCCCACATCCGTCACGCGGTATTTCAACAGCACGCACGTGATCCCGTTGGGCGTCAGCCAATCACAGACCTCCGTGCCTTCAAGATCGACGGCCAGAACCTGATAGCCTCCACCAGGGAAGACGACGACCGCTGCGCCCGTATTCTTTCCTTTTGGCGAATAGAGCGTCATGGTCGGGCGTGACACGTTGCTCACCCCCACCGCCGGCCTGCCCGCAACGAGAAAGTCCTTGCCCGACGTCGTAGCGATCTCCGGCCCGGCGACCGGCTGCGGATCAGGCGCCATCCCCGGCCATATCGGCACTTGCGTATGTCCCGGCGACGGCTGCCAGCCAGTTTGCTGCGCGCTCAGAGCACCAGACGCAAACACAACCGCCAGAGCAAACACCAAAGGCTTCATGACGATCCCCACAGCTTATCGATAACTGTTACTGCCTGAAGCCGCTCAAGTAAACGCAAGACCTCGGAGGGTTGGCCCCGTTGCTGTGAGATCCAAGACGCACGCTATTCCCGGCGCAACGCTTTCACGGGGTCGACCATGCTGGCGCGGCGAGCTGGAATCAAGCTCGCGAGGAGCGCGGCCAACGCGAGGACCGGAATCGTAATCGCGAATGTTACCCGGTCAACGGGCTGCACTCCTTCAACAAGATGTTGCAACGCGCGCCCTGCGGCTAGGGAGGCAGCGATACCCACACTGATGCCGGCAATTGTCATTTTCAAACCTTGCGACAGCACTAGCCGCATGATGTCTCGAACGTTTGCCCCTAGTGCCATCCGCACGCCGATTTCCGATGTTCGCTGTCCGGTCAGGTAGGCCAGCACTCCGTAGACCCCGATGCTCGCAAGCAACAGAGCCAGCCCGGCGAATACGCCAAATAGAAGCGAGAGGAAGCGCTGGCGGGCGAGGGATGCCTCGACAAGCTGCTCCATCGTACGGACTTCGTAAAGGGTCTGATCGCCAGATGCACCACGTAGCTCCTTTTGTAATGCCGTAACAATCGTCAGAGGCGAGCTTCGCGTTCGGATGGCGATTGACATGACCGACGAAAAGAAATGCAACAGCCGAGCGGGCACTTGGGCGAAGGGATAGTACATTTGATCGTGCACACGCGACTGATCGTCGCCTGCCAAGCCCCAGTGGCGTACATGGCCAACAACACCTACGATCTCGAGCGGTGTGGCGCCCATCGCCGATATCCAGATATGTTGGCCAACAACGTTCTTGCGACCGAAAGCATGCCTAGCGAGATTTTCGTCGACGACTACCACCCGTTGACGGCCCTCTCGATCATGCTCATTGAAGAAGCGGCCTGCAGTCAGCGGGATGCTCATGACCTTCAGGTAGTCAGGACTCACGGTGGAGCCGAGCGCGACCGCCTCCTGATCGGGAGGCAGCGGATTGGGGATCGTCCGGTACGGCAGAACGTTTTCCCCTTCGCGCATCGGGATGATATCTGTAACGGTGACGAATTCCAGCTCAGGCAGACGCCGGGCGCGGTCGAGCACATCCCGCCAAGCTGACCGTATCTGGGATGGATTATCGAGCACCTTCGGGGAAAGTGCGAACCGGGCGGTCAGCACGTTCTGTGCATTGAAGCCGGGACTCAGAGAAGACAGCGCCAAAAGCGTGTGGCCGAGCATTCCCGCTGAGACCAGCAGCACGAAGGCAAGCGCGATCTCCGTTATGACGAATGGACTGTGGAGACGTCGCGAGTTCCCGGTAACGCTCCGGCCGCCAGCGCGCAGCGCCTCTTCGAGCCGATGCAGGGGAACGCGTAAGGCCGGCGTTAGCCCAAAAAGGAGACCACATAAAAGCGAGATGCCCACACCGAAACAGAGCACGCGCCAATCGATGTGAATCTCTTCCGAGCGCGGCAAGTTGCCTGGCCAGAGGGCCACAAACGGATGCACGCTCACCCCTGCTGCGACGATGCCGAGCAGGCCACCGCAAAGCCCCAAAACAGCGCTCTCCGTCATGCATTGGCGCACGAGGCGGCTGCGGCTTGCGCCCAGAGCCGCGCGCATCGTAAGTTCCCGCTGGCGAGAAATGGCGAGGGTCAGAAATAAACTCGCGATATTCACGCAGGCAATCAACAGTACCAGTCCAATCGCGGCCAGCAGCAGCCACAGGGTGCCGCGCACATCGCTTACCAACTCCTGCAACAGTGGATGGATCCGCATGCTGAGGCCAGCGTTCGATTTGGGATATTCTTCGGCCAAATGACGGCTGATGAGCGTGACTTCGGCTTGAGCCTGGTTCTGAGTAACGCCTGGAGCCAGACGGCCTATCACCTGAATGAAATGCGATTCGCGATTCTGCATTCGCGGGTCAGCGCTTTGGCCGAGTGGCACGAAGACGTCGGCGTCTCCATCCAGTTGAAAATCCTGAGGCGCGACGCCGATCACCTCGTACGTTTTGTCATCGAAGACGAGCTTTTTGCCAAGTACGGCCCCATCCGAAGCGAATCGGCGTTGCCACAGGCCGTAGCTAATCATGGCGACGGCCGTTGCGCCCGATCGGTCCTCATTACTTCGAAAGCCGCGGCCTAACCGGGGAGCGAGTCCCAGAGCGGGAAACAGTTCTGCCGAGATCTGGCGGCCTTCCACGTGCTCAGGGTCGCCGGGAGCGCTGATCGTTCCGCTAGTATATGTCCAGCCGGCGATCCTCGCAGATCGCATCTCGTGATGAAGGTCCGTGAAATCGGGATACGAGAAGCCCCAGAACTCGCCAAAATCCTTTTCAAATCCGTGCAGGATTACCAACTGGTTTGGCTCCGCGTAGGGAAGAGGCCGGAGCAGGACGCTATTGACCACGGCAAACATAACCGTTGTCGCGCCGATCCCGAGAGCCAAGATCAGCAGAGTGATCGCGGCGAAGCCAGGCTTCTGACGGAAGGTGCGGAATGCATAGCGGATATCCTGCAGCAACTCCTCGGCCCATCGAGTGCCACGCGCATCGCGGCACTTTTCCTTTACTTGTTCGGGGCCGCCGAGGACAAGCCGGGCCTCGCGCCGTGCTTCTGTGGGAGAGTGCCCGCGATCGAGCAGAGCACGTTCATGTTGGTCTAAGTGGAATCGCAGTTCTTTTTCGAGCTGCTCTTCCATACGAGTTCGATGCCAGAAACGAGACCACCAGCTCATTGGGCACCTCCCTCGGCCATTCCCAGAATGAGGCCAACCGCTTCGATCAGTCGTTCCCAACTGGCGGCTTCCGCTTCAAGCTGTTTTCGACCTTTTCGCGTTAGCTTGTAAAACTTCGCCTCACGCCCGGTATCAGTTCTTTTCGAGTCGGCCGCCAGGAAACCACGGTGTTCAAGACGGTGCAGTGCAGGGTAGAGCGAGCCTTCAGGAACTTGGACCACGCCACGTGATACCTGTTCGAGCCGTTGAGCTACCGCGTATCCATGGACAGGCTCAACAGCAACCGCCTTCAGAATTAGTAGGTCCAAGGTGCCCTGAGGGAGATCTGATTTCGGCGCCGTCATAAATACCCTTCGCTTCTATGGGTATTCTAAGCTGCGCATATATAGAAGTGCAAGGGTTGGCTGCCGCTACCCTCGACAATTCTGCGGATGGCGATCGAGCTTTCTTTTATGCTGGGTTGTCCTACGTTCTTGGGCTTCTTAACAGATGGTCCAGATTGGCAATAGGGAGGTGCATTCGCGACATGTTGAGCGCCTTCGCTGTGGTACGCTTTCGCACATGAGAGTTGGATGTTTCACCCCGTTGCTATCGCAGTTTCCGCTCGAAAAAGTGTTCGAGAAGCTGAAGAATCTGAACATCAACAGCGTCGAACTCGGTACTGGGAATTATCCCGGCGACCCGCACTGCAAGCTCGATATGCTTGCGAAAGAAAAAGATTTGAAGGAATTCAAGAAGAAGCTGGACGACAACGGATTCAGCATCAGCGCTCTGAGTTCACACGGCAATTCGCTTCATCCGGATCCCGCCGTTGCCAAAGGCTTCGCTGATACGAGTAAGAGAACTATCGAGCTTGCGGCAAAGCTCGGGGTACCCGTAGTGGTCGATTTCTCCGGCTGCCCCGGCGACAGCGACAATGCAAAATATCCCAATTGGGTCACCTGCCCTTGGCCTCCTGAGTATTTGGACGTCCTTGACTGGCAATGGGAGAAGAAGGTCGCTCCATTTTGGATCGAACACGCCAAGTTTGCTCGCAACCACGGAATCAAAATCGCGATTGAGATGCATCCCGGGTTTGTCGTGTACAGTCCGGAAACGATGCTCAAACTGCGCTCGATAGCGGGCGATAACGTCGGCTGCAATTACGACCCGAGTCACATGTTCTGGCAAAGCATCGATCCCATCAAGGCTGTTCGCGTGCTGGGCGACGCCATCTTCCACGTTCATGCCAAGGACACGCAGATTTATGATTGGAATCTGCCTAAGACAGGCGTGCTTGACACTAAGAAGTACACTGACGAGCGCAATCGTGCGTGGATATTCCGCTCCTGCGGCTACGGACATCCATACGGCTGGTGGAAAGAGTTCATTTCCACGCTGCGGATGTACAACTACGATTACGTTCTCTCGATCGAGCACGAGGACACGATCATGTCTCCGGATGAAGGCCTCACGAAAGCCGCGGAGTTCCTGAACCAGATCATCATTCGCGAGCAGCCCGCCGCGCCTTGGTGGGTCTAACCGCGGGTAGCCTCAGCGCGGCTACTATCGCGAGACCGCGCTTTATATTTGGGCGGCCTTCCGATTAGCTACCCGAGGCTAGAATAGAGGTTCAATCGCCCCGCGGGATTACAGGAGAATCATGTCTGCTAAGAAAATCGGTATTTTGACCGGCGGCGGTGATGTGCCTGGTCTGAATGCGGTCATCAAGAGCGTCGTTTACCGGGCTACTACGGACGGTCACGAGGTGACTGGGCTCCGCCTCGGTTGGAAGGGTCTGATCGATTTAAATTTTGACGACAAAGACAGCGTCAGGCGCTATATCCTCCCCCTCACACGCGAGAACACACGCACAATCGATCGCACAGGTGGTACGTTTCTGCACACGAGCCGGACGAACCCCTCCAAAATGAAAAAGCTTCCGGGCTTTCTCAACCCAGCAGATTTCCCTTCGGCCCAAACGACGACGGACAGCGTGCCCACGACCACGTACGATCTGACCAAGCGGGTCGTGTCCAATCTCGAGAAACTCGAAATCGACTATCTCGTTGCCATCGGCGGAGACGACACGCTCAGCTATGCGGCTGTTCTGGATAAGGCCGGATTCAACGTGATCGGGATTCCGAAGACGATGGACAACGACGTTCGGAACACTGAGTATTGCATCGGCTTCTCGACCGCGATCTCGCGCGCGATGGACGCCATCACGCGCCAGCGCACAACGGTCGGCTCGCATGAGCGCGTCGGGATTTTCCGCGTCTTCGGCCGTGATGCCGGATACACTGCGCTCTATACGGCATACGTGACGTCGATTCGTTGCGGTATTCCGGAGTATAGCTTTGACGTCGATCACATGATCGAATTGCTCATGACCGACAAGAAAAACAATCCGAGCAATTACAGCCTCGTCATTCTGTCTGAAGGAGCGCGCTGGAACGGCTATGTGCTGAAGGAGTACGGCGACCCGGACGCATTCGGTCACCGCAAGAAATTTAGTGTCGCGGAATCCTTCAGCGACGAAATTATGAAGCGCACGAGCGCGGAAACGGTTGTGAGTGATCTCACCTACGATCTCCGAAGCGGCGCGCCCGATTTCGCGGACACCATGGTCGCTACCACCTTCGCCACCATGGCGTACGATGCCATTACTGCCCACAAACATGGCCTGATGACAGCCATCAACGAGGGGAAGTATTCCATGGTTGACATTCCCGATCCCAAGCTTGGACCGCGAAAAGTGGATGTCGCCAACATGTACAACACCGAGCGCTACCGTCCCACATACGCCAGCAAGGAAGGACTGCCGCTCTTCTTGACTCATCCCTGATGCCCGAATCATCCGGGGCAGGGGATTTGCCTGTGTCCGAAGTCGTTGAAGCGCAAGGTCACCTGATCGACTCCCATATCATGGAGCAGATCTTCGATACGGTGGTCGAGGCTGACGGCCGGTTCGAAGTCGAGCAATTCTCCATCGGCCGGACGAACAGCGATCCGTCTAAGCTCCGCCTTCGTATTGAAGCCGCTTCCCAGCCCGCCATGGAGAAGCTGATGACGCAGCTTCTGGCCCTTGGCTGCGCCCCAGTCGATTCCGGCGACGCCGAGCTTCGTCGCGCAGAGTGTGACAAGTGCGCGCCCGAGGATTTTTACTCCACGACGAACCAGCGTACTTTGATTCGCCACGGCGGCCACTGGATCGAGGTGCAGAACCAGCGCATGGACGCCATGATTGTCGTTTCCGGGAACACAGCAGTATGCCGCCGGCTCCGGGACATCAAGGCCGGAGAAATGGTCGTGGTCGGGATGAGGGGCATACGTGTCGTG
The DNA here is from genome assembly GCA_963787585.1 of uncultured Acidobacteriaceae bacterium. Lineage (GTDB taxonomy): Bacteria > Acidobacteriota > Terriglobia > Bryobacterales > Bryobacteraceae > Bog-105. Next base: position 103,668 of record CAWBDR010000019.1, on the reverse strand, counting down.
CCCGAAGCGAAAGAGCGGGACCGCCTCGCTTTCGCCTTCATGAGCAACGAGATTTCGTCCGAACGGCAGGTGGAAACTGCGGTGGGCCAGACTGCGGCCATCATGCGGCAGGTCCGTCACGAAGGAAAAAAGATCATCGCGGTCGCCGGCCCCGTAGTGGTGCATACGGGAGGCGCCGAAGCGCTGTCACGGCTGATTCGAAAGGGCTGGATCGATGCCGTTCTCGCTGGGAATGCCCTGGCCGTTCACGATATCGAAGCGGCTCTACTCGGAACCTCATTGGGTGTCCGCATTCAAGACGGCCGGCAGGAGCAGCACGGCCATCGCAACCACATGCGCGCCATCAATGCGATCTATCGCGCGGGGGGTATTAAGCAGGCCGTCGAAGGCGGGCGCCTCGCGAAGGGCGTCATGTATGAGTGCGTGAAGGCGAATGTGCCATTTGTCTTGGCTGGAAGTTTGCGCGATGATGGTCCACTGCCCGGTGTGATTACAGACATGAATCAGGCGCAGGACGCTTATGCCGAGCATCTTCGCGGCGCGGGTGTAGTCCTGTGTCTCAGTTCCATGTTACATTCGATAGCCGTCGGCAACATGCTGCCGGCGTGGGTCAAAATCGTTTGTGTAGACATCAATCCAGCGGTCCCAACCAAAGTGAGCGACCGCGGAACCGGGCAAGCGGTCGGGGTTGTTACGGACGTCGGCTTATTCCTAGAGCTGCTTGCCACTAGGCTTGAAACAAATGGCGAGAAATCGACAGTACACCGATGAGCACGCGCAGGCGGGCGCGCGAGCCGATCTGCCGGAAATCGAAACTTGGCCGAATCAGTTTGGCGAGTACGAAATCGAGATCGAAATGCCGGAGTTCACTTCCGTATGTCCCAAAACCGGCCTTCCCGACAGTGGCACTCTACGTCTGATTTATATTCCGAATCGCCGTTGCCTGGAGCTGAAGTCTCTCAAGATGTACACGCTGGCTTTTCGAAACCTGGGAATCTTCCAGGAGAACGTCGTAAATCGTATGCTGGCTGATATCGTCAAAGCTGCTGATCCTATTGAAGCGACGGTTATCGGAAATTTCGCGCCTCGGGGTGGCATCAGCACGCGCGTCTCCGCCACCTACAAGAAGAAAAAAAGGTAGTCTGATAACTAGGACCTGGAACGGGATTTGAGCGCCATGATCGGACGGTTGACATCTCTGCTGCTAATCGCCGGTTACCTCTCTGCCGCGGATTTTCAAAATGGCCAGGCTGCCCGGGCCGTCTTGGGTCAACCTTCGTTCTCGTCGCGAGAGGCCGGTATCACCCCTATTGCTCTTTCGGTCACGAAGGGCCGCTTATATGCTGCCGATGCGTCCAATCGCCTGTTGAGCTTCGATCTGACCAAAATTCCCGGTCCGAAAGATAAGGCGAGTGAGGGTTCAGCGGCGGGAAGTTGTCCAGTTTGCGCAGTCGCACCGATATCGAGCATTGAACAGTCTGTTATGCCGGGGATTGCTGGTATCAGCTCCTTCGGCAAGACGGTCGTAATCGCTGAGCCCACTCGTCATCGCGTCCTGATTTGGCGCGATGTAACTGCGCAACGTGGCCAGCAGCCCGACCTTGTCCTTGGCGAATCCGCTGGCGAATCTGTTATTTCCGCCGCCACTTTAATAGATCCCGTTGCGGTCGCGTTCGATGGCAAGCGATTATTTGTGGCGGATACTGCTCTGCATCGTGTGCTGGTCTGGAACACTCTTCCGGCGTCCAATAGTCAGCCTGCGGACTTTGTTCTGGGCCAGCCGGATTTTACTTCGCTGCGCGGTAACGAAGCGACCGGGGCTGACACAATACGGGTTCCTACCGCCCTCGCTTCGGATGGCACAAATCTCTTCGTTGGCGACTCTGCCGATCATCGAATTCTTGTTTTTACCCTCGGTGACTTGACGTTATCGGCCGGCTCGGTCGTCAATTCGGCAAGCTTGATTCCCGGCCCGTTTGCGCCTGGAACGCTGATCACCATTAAGCTCGGTGGTTTGACCAAGACGGCGCTGTCCGCGGAGGACCACGCGTCGCAAGCCGCGATCAAAAAGCTGGCAGGGGTCGAAGCGTATCTGAATGGCATTGCGATACCTCTGCTTTCCGTTTCGCCCACTGGCCTGGAAGCACAGATTCCTTACGATCTCGCGAACGCGTCATCCGTCAGCCTCTATATTCGATCGGACCGCGCGGGCGAGCCCATGGCAATTTCCACGGCCACAGCTCTGAAACTCGTGCCGGCTGCTCCTGGCGTATATGCTTTCACTGGAGAGGAGCCAAGAACCGGCCTGCTGCTCCATTCAAATTTGAATCAACTAAACGCGCCGCCATCGCCCGTAACACTGGAGAGTCCTGCCAGACCCGGCGATGAGCTGACCGTATGGGCCGCCGGCCTGGGGCTTGTGAACGACGCTGGTAATGAGCTTCGCGCCATCGCTGGTATTCCCTTTTCCGGTCCTGCCGCCTCGGTCCTTTCACCCCTCACGGCGACCGTCGCGGGACGCCCCGTTGAAGTGGTTAGCGCGGGTTTGCCTTCGGGCGCAGTGGGAATCTATGAAGTTCGTGTGGTACTTCCGCCTGATCTACCGTCCGATGCAAACACCGAGCTTGTGATCAGTCAGAATGGATACGAGAGCAACACTGTCACTTTTCCCGTAGCCGCTGCCAACCCCTGATACATGAATCAGCTCCGTTGGCACGCTTTACTCGAGCAGTGGGTTGTTGTCAGCACGGCGCGGCAGGACCGGCCGCAGATGCCGGCCAATTGGTGCCCCTTCGATCCCGGTTCGGGCCGTGTTCCCGATCAGTACGACGTTTACCTGTATCCCAACGACTTCCCGGCGTTTTCTACGGATGCAGCCCCATTTCAGCCTGCCGCAGGCTTGTTCGCCGAGACCGGCCCGCGCGGCGCATGCGATGTGGTTCTTTACTCGCCGGAGCATACGCTTCCGCCCTCAAAGCTCACAGTTGAGAATTGGCGTAAGGTCATAGATCTTTGGACCAAGCGTACGGGCGAGCATGCCGCGAATCCGGAGATCGCCGTAGTGGCCATCTTCGAAAACTGCGGGGAAGCAGTGGGCGTCACTATGCCGCATCCGCACGGCCAGATCTATGCCATGCCCTTCATCTCGCCGATTGTGCAAAAGGAGCTTGCATCGGCACAGCGCCACGCCGACGCCTATGCGGGAGAGTGCCTTTATTGCCGGTTGATGAAAGAGGAGCTGAACCAGGCGTCCCGAATCATTTCGGCCGACGAGCACTTCGTGACATTTGTTCCATTCGCGGCACGGTTTCCGGCGGAAGTGGCGGTCTATCCGCGCCGTCACACGCGCACGCTGCTCGATCTCTCAGACAACGAGAAGACCAGCCTCGCGAAAAACATTAGCGTCATTCGCCAGAAATACGATAACCTGTACGGCTTCCTGCTGCCGCTTATGATGACGCTACGGCAAGCGCCTCTGCAAGAACCGAGGTCGCCGTATCACCTGCATCTACAGTTTCTGCCTCTCCAGCGGAGCGCCACGAAACTCAAGTATCTGGCCAGTATCGAAACAGCCTATGGGACGTTTCTCGCGGACACCGCTCCGGAGCAGATGGCCGAAAATCTGCGACGCTCGCAGCCTTCGAGTTCTGGGGTAAGCGGGCCTTAATCGACAGCGGATGGGTTCAGAGCGGCGCTCGCGACGTCCCGACGCAAATGCCGCGTCGGTCGAAAGAGAGGGCGTTAAGGTGGCGTGTGAAATATCCTCCGTCACTCGCCCTGATAGGGCCTATACCGGTTCTGAACCAGTACCTCGCGCGCGCGCTCCAAATCAGCTCCTGAAACATAGAAAAACGCGCCGGCAAGATCTCGCTTAATTAGCAAACCTCCCGTGTATGTTCCGGTCTCCACCAGGTATTCAATCCCCGCGGCTGTCAGCAGAGTTTCCAGCCGGAGCGCATCACGGAGCCGTCGCGCCATGTAGATGAGATCTAGCTCGCTATCACTGAAGAATTCGGCATTACGACGCACATCTCCCACCTATTCCTTCGCGGCTGGCTGTCCCCCGCCGATACTGGGTGTCGTGCCCTTCAAATCGGTTTCACTCACAACAAAAGACACCGTCTTGGTCTCGCCTGCAGACACATGAACCCGCCGGAATCCCTTCAGCGCAATGTCTCCGTTTTCGCTCCTCAAGTAAAGCTGCACCACCTCATCCCCGTCGCGCGTGGAGCGGTTTGTCACTTGGGCACTTAGTTCGCGCTCTGCATCTTCGGAAGGCTTACTCTGTACGTCCGAATAGCCGAACTTCGAGTAACTGAGACCATATCCGAACGGGTAAAGCGGTTTTCCTCTGAAGTACCGATAGGTCCGGCCCTTCATGGAATAGTCCGTGAACAGCGGCAATTCGTCAACAGCCTGATAAAACGTCACCGGCAGCCGCCCTGCTGGATTGTTCTCTCCCGAAAGCGTCTTCGCGATAGCATTACCTGCTTCCTGTCCTCCGTACCATGCTTCCAGAATCGCCTGTGCTTTCTCTTGTGCTGTTTGCACGGCTAGCGCACTACCGTTGATCAGAATTACAACGACCGGGGTTCCGGTATCGAGGACTGCTTTGAGCAACTTTTCTTGAGGCTCCGGAAGTTTTATGTCAGTGCGATCGCCGTGTGAAAATCCCGGAATCTCGATGGGCGATTCCTCGCCCTCCAACCGGGAATTCAGCCCCAGGCATAAAATCGCCAATTGCGACTCCTTCGCTCTGGCAACCGCTTCACCTAGTAGGGCCCCGGCGGGAGGAGCCCATACCAGCTCTACCCCGGATCCACCCTCCCGCTGCATGTATTCGACCTTCAATTGGTAGTCTTGTCCGGCCTCAAGATGTACTGTCGAGCGAAATGCCAGGTTTCCTGCGTTCGACGTCCTATCTTCGTTGATGAGGATCTTGCCGTCGAGATACAACCGGGTCATATTGCTCCCCAGGCAATCACCGCATTCTTGCCGCAGGATGCCGAGGTCATAGTCGCCGGAGGCCGGCGCCCGCAGCACCGCTGTCCATCGCGCCGAGAACGTCGGAGCAGGCAGCGCTCGCAATATCTCGGGATTTTGCATTTGCCAATCAAAGTAGACACGCGGCTCCACACGCGAGAGCGCCGGCGATCCCTCGAAAGTATTGTTATTGAAATACTCGGCGAGGATGCCGTGTTCCCCCTCCTTTCCCGCGGGGGGCGCTAGGGCACTCTGCGGAATCAGCGCCATCGACGATGGTGCGTAAACGCTGCCTTGCGCGAACGCTATCTTCGCTTTGCTGCCGAACTTATCCGCGATGCCTGCCAGAGGCGTGACAATGTAGGGCGGAGTCCCGTTGTAATTTCCCAGTAGCGCGTCCGGGTCGGCCGCCGCCGGCCCAATCACGGCAATGTTCCCAGGGACCTTCTCGAGCGGAAGCGTGTGGTTTTCGTTCTTAAGGAGGACGATTGACTTCTCAACAGCTTCCAATGCTACTGCGGCGTGCTTCGACGAGGCTACGTCCTTGAGCCCGATTTTCGAAAATGGGACGTGTTCCGGTGGATCAAACATGCCCAATCGAAAGCGCGCTGCAAATAACCGCTCCACCGAACGAGTGATCTCGCTCTCCTGAATCAATCCACTCTGTACAGCTTCTATGAGACCTTTGTACTCGGTTCCGCAATCCAGGTCCGTTCCCGCTTTTACTGCCTGTGCGGCCGCCGCGGCCAAAGAATCGGCGTGGTGGTGACCGCGGTAGATGTCGCCGATCGCTCCGCAATCGCTTACCACGTAGCCGGAAAACTTCCAGTCGTTCCGCAGCTTACCGAGAAGCATGGTGTTCGCGCAAGCCGGCGCCCCGTCCACGCTGTTATAAGCGCACATCACCGACTGCGCTCGCCCTTCCATTACCGTCGCGCGAAAGGCGGGCAAATAAGTCTCTTCCAGATCGCGCGGATCCACGCCTACGTTGAACTGATGCCGCGACTCCTCTGGCCCGCTGTGAACAGCGAAATGCTTCGAGGTCGCCACCGTTTTCAGATAATGGTCGTCATCTCCTTGCATTCCTCGAACGAATGCAATTCCCATTTGCGAGGTCAGGTAAGGGTCTTCGCCGTAGGTTTCCTGCCCCCGCCCCCAACGCGGGTCTCGGAAAATATTGATGTTCGGTGACCAGAAAGTCAGGCCCTGGTAACGCCCATGTTGGTCACGCCGGAGCGCCTCGTTATACTTGCCGCGCGCTTCCGTCGAAATGACGTCCGCGATCCTGTGCTCCAGATCGGTGTCCCAAGTGGCCGCTAACCCGATCGCCTGTGAAAATACGGTCGCAAGCCCCGCGCGCGCCACCCCGTGCAGCGCCTCGTTCCACCAGTTGTAGGCGGGTATTCCGAGCCGAGGAATCGCCGGCGCGTTATCCTGCATCTGGCCCACTTTCTCCTCGAGGGTCATTCGTGATACCAGGTCGGCGGCGCGTTCTTCCGGCGTATACTTGAGATCCAAATATTTCGGCTTACTCGGCTCTTGTGTGGACATCGTTCCAGCCAGTACCAGTGCCAATAGCATCAGACGCATGTGTAACAGTGTATAAGTGCGATCACTTAATCCTGTTATCGTCGTCTACTGACTGGGATAACAGATGCGTCTACATCTCTACGGTCTCGCCACGCTGATCCTCTTCGTCGCGTGCAGTTCGCCACCTAAGCCGACAACTCCCGCTCTGACGCCGGAGCAAGCCAACGAGCTCCTTCACTACAACAATAAAGCGGAGAACTGGATGGTCTATGTCAGGAAACACAACCCGGCCTGCGGCTATCAACTCGATCTGCCTGATCAGACGTCACATCCAACTACGATAGACCTGGATCACATTGTTTCCTGCAGTGGCCGGCCCAGTCCACGGGAGTTCGACGCCTCCGTTTCCTTTGCTTACGATAAGGACCAGCAGAAGTGGGTGATTACTCGCTTCTCGAGCTAGCCTTTGCCTTTGGGCCATCGAGCGCAGCAGCGCGGGAAGCGACCAGCGCGATGCTTGACCAATCCATCTGCTCCTGCCCGTGCGCCATCGCCGAAACGAGGTGATCTCGGATTGTGTTCGCAAAGGGCAGAGGCGCGCCAACTTCCTGGGCCGCATCGATGGCCTGCCGTACGTCCTTCAAACCGAGCTTCAACGCAAAACCCGCGGGTTCGTACTTCTCCTCCGCGATCACGGCTCCGTAATTCTTGTAGACTGGCGACGCAAACAACTCGTTCATGATGTCGAGAAACAGCTTCCGTTCGAGCCCTGCCTTTTGAATGGCGGCGAAACATTCACTGAACGTTTCGAGCATGCTCGCGATCATAAAATTTCCGCACAGCTTGACCATGTTGGCCTGCCAGGGCTCATTGCCGCAATCGAATGTCGCTCGCCCAATTGCGTCGAATAAGGGGCGATAGCGCTCGAGAGCTTGCTTGTCGCCGGCAGGGATGACAATCAGCTTTTTCGTCTCCGCTGCTTCCGGCCGGCCAAAAACCGGTGCGGCGATGTAAACCTGTTTCCGCTTGCCGTGTTCCTCCGCCAGTCGCCGCGAAAAACTCGTACTGATGGTACTGCTCGAGATGTGAGCCGCTCCTTGTCCCAGCCCCGATTCGATTCCTTCGTCGCCGAATACGACGTCCGCCACCGCGTGATCGTCAGAGAGCATGGTGAAGACGGCCTCAGCTCCATGCGCCGCCTCAGCTGGCCATTTGGCTACTCTCGCGCCCTGCTTAGCAAGGTCGTTCGCCTTTTCCGCCGTTCGGTTGTAAAGCGTAAGCTCATGCCCGGCATGCAGCAGATTGCGAGCCATGCCGCTGCCCATTTTCCCAAGTCCGACGAAACCGATTCTCATACCTAACCGTGGACCCGCGCCGCGAGCCGGCCGTTACTATGGAACTATGACTGCCGCCCCTTCGACGGAATCGCGCTTGACTGCATTCAAAGCCTCGTTTGCCTGGTCAAGCGGGAACCTTGTGACCTGTGGCGTGAGCCCGATTTCACTCGCCACTCGCAGGAAGTCTCTTGCATCCTCCCTAGTCATATTGGCCACGCTGCGAATCTGGCGCTCGCCCCAAAGCAGCCGGTCGTAGTCAAACTCCGGCATCCGGTCTAGGTGAATGGCGTTAATTGCCAGCACGCCACCTTTCCGCAAACTGGAGAGTGCCGCGATCACCACATCCCCGCTGGGCGCGAACGTGATTGCGCGGTCGAGTTGCGCCGGTGGCTGGTCTTTCTCGGCTCCCACCCAACGAGCGCCTAATGATCGCGCCAATTTCTGGTGCGATTCGCCGCGCGTTGCCACATAAACTTCGCAATCCCACGCCTGCAAAACACGAATGGCCAGGTGAGCCGATGCTCCGAAGCCGAACAACCCAACCCTGTCACCGCGCTCCACTCCAGCCACTCGTAAGCTGCGGAATCCGATGATCCCGGCGCAGAGCAGAGGGGCGGCGTGCAAATCATCGAGGGCCTCGGGCAGCGGAAAAACGAAATCTCCTCGAGCCGCCGCGTATTCGGCATAACCTCCATTTACCGTGTAGCCGGTAAACACGAGTGCGTCACAAAGGTTCTCCATGCCTCGCTTGCAGTACGGACACGTGCCATCCACGCCGCCAATCCAGCAAACGCCCACTCGCGTACCGGTTCGCAAGTTATCGGTCGCGCCGCCAACGATCTCGCCCACAATCTGGTGACCAGGGATGACGCTCTCACGCGTGGGCGCGAGTTCGCCTTCCACGATATGCAAATCCGTTCTGCAGACACCGCACGCTCGCACTTTGAGCAGCACGTGGCCGGGCTCGAGCTCCGGCTTGGTTACCTCTTCAATCGCAAGAGGCCGAGCAGAAATGGGTGCGGGCTGCTTCAGAACCGCAGCTTTCATTAGACTGAGGCTTGAAATGCCGGTAGGATCGGCATTGAACGGACGCGCACCTTCGTCGCGCTATAGACAGCGTTCGCGATAGCAGGGGCTATAGCGACGAGCGGGATCTCTCCCGCGCCTGCTGAAGGAACGTCCCTGCGGTCGATCAACACGAGATCGATCTTCGGAACATCGCTGAACCGCGGCACGCGGTATTTCGAGAGTCGATCAGTCAGAATACGCCCCTCTGCAAAGTCGATCGCTTCGAAGAGCGCGCCTCCCAAGCCCATCACAATTGCGCCTTCCACCTGGTTCTTCAAGTGCTCCGGGTTCACGATCGCGCCGCAGTCCCAAGCCTCTACTACACGATCCACTTTCAGATTGCGGTTAGGACCGATCGACACCTCGGCACAACAGGCGACGAAGCCGCCTTTATCCATCCCGCAAGCAAGCCCGAATCCGCGAGTGGTGGTTGCCTTCCGGTTTCGCCACTCGAAGCGTTCCGCTGCCGCTTCCAGCACTGCTCGAACTCGATCGTTTTTCAGATTCTTCAAACGAAACGCCAGCGGGTCAGCACCGGTGGCCGCCGCAAGCTCGTCAATGTGTGATTCGCGGGCGAAATGGTTTGCGGTGGACGCCAGGCCACGATACGAACCGTCCCGCAGCGGAGACTCTACCGGGTAGAAATGTACAAACTCGTTCGCTGCCGCGTAGGGACTCTCTAAGCCGGACGGCCCCGACATGTAATTGCGGAAATCCCAACTAGTCAGCCGGCCATCGCGATCTACTCCACTGCCGACTTCGATCACTCCTGCCGGACGGAAGTAGGCCCATGTGAACTCTTCCTCTCGGGTCCAGATCAGCTTAACCGGCTTGCCCGCCGCCTTGGCGACTCTCGCGGCCTCGACGGCGCACTCGCCTGAGTGCTTGCCGCCATAAGCCGAGCCCGTATCGGGCATCGATACACGTACATCCGTTTGCTGCAAACCCAAGGCCTGTGCCAGTTCTTCCCGCACGCCAAACGGCCGCTGCGTGCCAGTCCATACCATGAGCTTTCCATCCCGCCACTCGGCCAATGCCGCACGAGGCTCGAGCGGTGTATGGGCGATATACGCCACGGTGTACGTGCTCTTGTGTTGCGGTTCGGAAGGCGAACCCGAGTGCTCCCCGTTCTTCTTGACATAGGTGAACAGGTCTTTGGCGGAAATCTGCGGAGTTTCGTCCCACTTTGCCCGAATCAATTCGATTGCTTTATTAGCAAGCTGCTCATTCACCGCAGCGACTCCAACGAAGTCTCCTTCGTGTACAACCGTTACGCCTGGAACCGCGGCGGCCGCCGACGTGTCTACGGATGTGAGCTTTGCGCCAAAGCTCGGTGGCCGCAGCACTCGCCCATACAACATGCCGGGCAGCCTTTGGTCGGACGGATATTTGTGTCTGCCGCTGACGATCTCTCTCGCGCCCACTTTCGGGACGCTTGTTCCCCCAACAGTCCATTTGTCTGGACGCGTCGCAGAATCTCTCTGCCCGATCGTTTTTGCCCAATCAATCCCAGACGCGAGCTCGCCAAACGTGAGTTTCTGCCCTGAGGGTCCGATCAGACAACCCTTTTCGAAATTGATCTGGTCGCGCTTCACGTTCCAGTGCTGCGCGGCGCGTTCGGCCAGCGCCTCTCTCGCGGTCGCCGCCATTTCGCGCAAGATGGGAGCCATCGTCGGAGTCGTCCGGCTTCCAAAGGTGCCCATATCCCATGGCGTCAGCGCCGTATCACCCATGATGAGGTTCACCATTCCGGGCGCGCACCGCAATTCGTCGGCAACGGCTTGTGTCAGCGACGTGCGAATATTTTGACCGACTTCGACTTTCCCTGTAAATGCTGTGATCTTCCCCTCCGGTCCGATATGCAGCCAAGCCCCTACATCGTGGGGAAGCTCCTCATTACCCCAGCCCCTGTGACCTCCTCGGCCCGATTCCTGTGCATCGATTTCGCCCAGCGTAAACAGAACCAGGACCCCACCGCCCATCGATCTGAAGAAATCCCGGCGCTTCATTTCAATCCGCGTTACCGCATCGGCCGTCTCAAGCATGACGCCGCTCCTTCGCCTCGCTGGTCAACGCCTTGGCCGCCTTCTGCACTGCCTCCACGATTCTGTTGTATGTCCCGCAACGGCAGATGTTTCCCTCCAGACCCTGCTTGATCTCGGCTTCCGAGGGTGAACCGTTCTGCCTTAGCAGCGCCACTGTTGAAAGAATCATTCCGGCGGTGCAATAGCCGCACTGCATCGCGTCGCATTCGATGAAGGCGCTTTGTACGGGGTGCAGACGCTCGCTACCTGCGAGTCCTTCAATCGTTGTGATCTGCTTTCCCACGGCCGCGCGAGCCGGAGTAATGCACGATCTCTGAGCAATGCCGTCGATCAGGACCGTACATGCTCCGCACTGGCCTTCACCACAGCCGTATTTCGCTCCCGTCAGATCTAACTCGTTGCGCAAAACCCAGAGAAGCGGCCGCTCGGGGTCGGCGTCCACGCGTCTCCGCACGCCATTGATGGCCAGATCCATGCCTTAATTCTAGGCCCTCAATCCGGAGCCGATGCGGGTTCGCTCCCCCATGTGCGTGCCGCTATTCGTGTCGCAGTGCCGCCATTGGACTGATTCGTGCGGCCCTTGCCGCCGGTACATATCCGGCAGTCACCGCCACGAATGCGAGGATTCCGACGGCAATCGTGATTGTCAATGGGTCCATCGCACTCAGGCCATATAAACGGCTTGCCACCAAACGCGTGGTCGCCATCGTGACCGCCACTCCCGCGGCTGTGCCGATTGCAGTCATTAGCACCGTTTCTTTCAGAATCATTTCGAGCACGGTGCGTTGGTCCGCCCCGAGCGCCATTCGTATCCCGATCTCGTTTGTCCTGCGTGCGACGCTATAGCTCAATACCCCGTAGAGTCCTGTTGCCGCAAGGATGAGTGCCAGCGCGCCGAAGACGCCACACAGCGTCGCGATCAGGCGGGGCTGCCGGTTCCGATCACTAACCAGAGTTTCGATCGAGCGGACACGCAAAATAGGTAGATCGGCGTTTACCTCCAATACCGCCTTGCGAATGCTGTTCAGCATCCGATTCGGTTCACCGCTCGTCCGGATTTCGAAATAGATGGCCGGCGGCACTTCGTCAATCCCGTGCGCCGCTGGTACATAGAATCGTTCGGGTATTTTTCCCCGAAGCTGGTGATCCCGTACATCCTTTGCTACACCGACGATCTCCATCACGATTTTGCGGCCGCCGTAGGTGTCGGTGACGTGCTTGCCAAGCGGATCCCGCCCCGTGAAAAACCGTTTCGCAAAGGCTTCATTTATCACACAGATGCGGGGCGAATTCGCCGTATCGTTCGAATTGATTTCGCGGCCCCGCAGCATAGGAATCCCAACCGCCGAGAAGTATCCCGGACCGATCTGGTCGAACCGCGCGCCTTCGTCTTCCTTGGCCTTGTGAACGAATCCCTCGACGTCCACCGGATCGGCGGAGTCTGTATCGCTCAATAATCCGTTCTCCGAGTACGCCACGGCGCGAACGCCCGGCAACCTCCGAAGGCGTCCCGCTATTTCGTTGTACAGAGGCGGCCGTTGCATGGCTTTATATCCCGCCGTCACTGCATCTACCCGGACGGTCAGCAGGTTCTCTCTCGGGTAACCGGGCGCCACCGATTGCAGATTCCAAAGGGTGCGCAGAAACAGTCCAGCGCCCACGACCAGCAGCAGAGAAAGTCCGATCTGCGCGGCGACCAGCGTCTTTGAAAGCGTCAGACGCCTGGCAGTTTCGGTCGCGCTGCGGCTGCTCTCCTTCAGACTTTGGATGAGGTCGACCCGCGTGCCTCGAATAGCAGGCGCAAGCCCAAACAGGATGCCCGTGATGATAGTCACACTCAGCGTGAAAAGCAGCACGCGCCAATCGAATGCGGTGGATAGTTGCAACGGCTGCTCCGGATCTGAAATCAGCAGAACCAATGCACGCGACGCAATTACTGCGACCGCCACGCCGGCCATTGCACCCAGACCCGAGAGCACGAGGCTCTCTGTCAAGAACTGCCGAATCAGCCGGGCCTTACCCGCACCGATCGATAGCCGGACACCCACCTCTCTGTACCTTGCTGTGGCCCGCGCGAGCAGCAGGTTGGCAACATTCGCGCAAGCGATCAGCAGAACCATGCCCGCGGCGCTTAATAATACGAGCAGCCCCTGGGAAAATTCGCTGCGCCCTCCAAAGGCGCCGGTCCGGGCGTCGCGCACTCTAATGGTTTGGTCAAGCAGCTTCTTTCTCGTCGCGGCTGAAAGCGTCTTCGGATAATCCGCCTCGATGATGTGTTTGAAAAGAATACTCAGTTGAGCTTGCGTCTTTGCCAGAGTAACGTCTGGCTTCAGCCGGCCGAAGACGTGCAGCCACATCACTTTATCCAGGTTCTTGCTCATGTCCTCGTGGATCCAGTCGCGCCCTGGCTTCACGAGCGGCTCCATCATCATCGGCACCCATATATCCGGATCCTGGCCGACAGTCTCCCCGTGAAAACCGGGCCTCGCTACGCCGATAACGGTCAGAGGCGCGTTATAGACCCGGATGGGCGTGCCGATTACGTTCGCCTTTCCACCGAAGCGCCGTTGCCAGTAGTCGTAGCTGATCACAGCGTACGGATCGCTCCCCACATCGCCCGCATCTGATTGGGTGAAGACTCGGCCTATCAAGGGTTCGACCCCCAGTACCGAGAAATATTCTTCGCTCACCAGCCGTCCACGCGCCTCTTCCTGGGAACCTCCCGAGACCCGCACCGCCCAACGATGTAAATCGGAATCCGAGGCGCACATAGCAGTCATGGTGCCTGCCGCCTTCGTTGAAGCGTCACGCAGACGTACAAACTCGCTGTACGTCAGAAGGGCGCGCTCGCCACCCATGGATCCGATCGCGGCACCCGATGCGTCGGGATCCGTAAGAATCACCAGCTCCTGCGGATTCCGGACCGGAAGCGACCGCAGAAGCGCTGCGTTCAGTACGCTGAAAATCGCGGTGTTCGCCCCAATACCCAGAGCGAGCGACAGCACTGCAACGGCCGCAAACACGGGATTATGCGCGAACTGCCGCAAAGCGTAGCGAAGATCTTTCAGAACCGTATCGAGAGCGGTACCGACATCCATGTCTCGCATCCTTTCTTTCTCCAGGGTGAAATTGCCCAATCTCAAGTTCGCTTCGAAGTTGGCAGCCTCCGGCGGCATACCAGATGCTTCCAGCTGCCGCGCGCGGAGCTCCAGGTGATGGCGCAATTCCTCTTCGAGACCGCACTGCAGTTGCCTCTGCCGTAGTGTGTTCCAGATCCTGTTGAGCCAGGCCATCTCACCTCGATTGGGTTAAACGAATTGCAGGACCCGTAATACCGCGCCAGTTAATTCACTCCAGCGCTTCTCCTCCGCGGCGAGTTGTTTCAGACCTGCTGGAGTAATGGAATAGAATCGCGCGCGGCGGTTATTTTCGGAGCTGCCCCACTTCGCGCGAATCCAACCCTCCTGCGCCATCCGGTGCAGCGCGGGATAAAGTGAGCCCTCTTCCACCCGCAGAACATCGCCGGCCACTTCCTGGATGTGGATTGTAATCCCGTAGCCATGCATTGGGCCGCGGCTCGCAAGCGATTTCAGCACGAGTAGGTCTAATGTCCCCTGCAATCGGTCATTCGGGTGTTTGCCCATTCTCCTCTCTCCTAGCTGGCTATGAGAGCAGTATCGCCGCTTTTGCAGGGTGTGTCAACAAGGGCCGCGTTCCTAATGAGCTTTAATTTGGATGTGACCCGGCGTTCCTTCTTGTGTTCCGGTGCTGCTGCGGGTGTCGGATCCGCGCTGAGAGCCTCGCCAGTATCGTTCCCTATGCCCTACGACCCACTGCCCTCTGAACGGCAGGTGCGATGGAGCGAGATGGAATACTACAACTTTCTCCATTTCACCGTGAATACGTTCACTGACCAGGAATGGGGTTACGGTAACGAAGATCCAGCGATCTTCAATCCAACGCAATTCGATGCCGATGCGATCATGGAAGCGCTGAAGGCCAGCGGAAGTAACGGCGTGATCCTGACGTGCAAGCATCACGACGGCTTCTGCCTCTGGCCTACCAGCACAACACCGCACTCCATCCAAAACAGCCCGTACAAGGGCGGCAAGGGCGACATCGTCAAGGAGATTTCAGAAGCTGCCGGCCGCCATGGCCTCAAATTCGGCGTCTACGTTTCACCGTGGGACCGCAGCCAGGCAAGCTATGGAACTCCTCAATACCTGCGGATCTATCGAAAGCAGCTTCAAGAACTCCTGACGGGATATGGACCAGTGTTTGAGATCTGGCACGACGGCGCAAACGGCGGGACTGGTTACTACGGCGGCGCCAATGAGAAGCGGATTATCGACAAGCGGCGTTACTACGATTGGCCCGCTACTTGGGCGCTGGAACGCAAACTCCAGCCGGATGCTGTCATTTTCAGCGACGTCGGCCCTGATGTTCGCTGGGTCGGCAATGAAAAAGGAATCGCGGGCGAAACATGTTGGGCTACCTATACTCCTCTTTCTCCAGATGGCGGTCCCGGGTCGCCCGGTGATGTGCAAGAGAAGCAATCGATCGTTGGGTCCCGGAACGGAAGGTATTGGATGCCCGCCGAATGCGATGTCTCAATACGGCCGGGCTGGTTCTGGCATGAGCGCGAGAACGATAAGGTAAAGAGCCCGCGTGACTTACTCGCTCTCTACTATGATTCGGTCGGCCGTGGCGCTAGTTTTCTACTGAACGTTCCGCCGGATCGTCGTGGCCTGATGCCGGATAACGACCGTGCAGCCTTGCATGGCTTCGGGGCCCTTATTGACGAAATTTTTTCTCATAACCTGGCGGCCGCCGCGTCGGTAACCGCCACAAATGTTCGCGGACGCAGTCCTGAATTCAGCCCGAAAAATCTTTTGGACGGTGATCGCTACTCGTATTGGTCGACCGACGATTCTATAACCCAGGCGGACGTTATCTTCGATCTTCCGCGCCCCACTCAGTTCAACCTCGTCCGTCTCCGTGAAAACATCCGGTTGGGGCAGCGCATCGACGAGTTCATCGTTGAATTCTGGAGTGATGGCCATTGGTCGCGATTTGGCCAAGGGACGAGTATCGGCTCTTGTCGTATCGTGAGGGCCCAAGCGCCCGTAAGGACGACTCGTATCCGTCTCCGCGTCGTGAAGGCGGCTGTTTCTCCGGCTCTGTCCGAGTTCGGGTTATTCTCTGAACCGCTATGAATCTGGATTTCAAGAACGCCACACAGCCGCACGTCTTCCGGCTTCCTTTTCGTTCTCCCTATGCCTGGGATGCGATATTGGCCTTTCTCGCCCCCCGCGCCACGCCCGGCATCGAAATTGTGGGACCTGACAGGTGTTGTCGCTCCATTTCGCTAAGCGGTAATAGCGGCTATTTTGAGGTTGCGCTTGACGAACAGAATGACGCACTGGAGGTGCGTGTTCAGTTTGGCGATCCCGGCTCCCTGGACCTCATTCTTGAGCGAATACGAGCGATGTTCGACCTAGACTCCGATTGGGCAGAGATTGCGCGAAGTCTTGGAAAAAACCCGGCTCTGCAGCGGCGGCTCAATGCTCTCCCGGGCCTGCGAGTACCGAGGTCGTGGAATGGATTTGAGCTCGCAATACGAGCTATTCTCGGCCAGCAGGTCAGCGTGAAAGGGGCAACGACGCTCGCGGGCCGGCTCGTTAAGACTTTCGGCCAGCCAGTCGATCAATTACCGGGCCTTACTCACCTTTTCCCGCCGGCTGACGTTCTTGCTGATGCCACGCTTTCGCCGATCGGTCTGCCGAAAGCGCGAGCAGAAACGATTCGGGCCCTGGCACGTGCAGTCTGCGACGGACGAATCAGATTTGATGGGATCACGGAAACCGATGCAGTTCTTGCCCGGCTAACTGAAATTCCAGGCATTGGGAAATGGACGGCGCAATATGTTGCAATGCGAGCGTTCGGCGAGCGCGATGCATTTCCGTCCGGTGATCTGGGTCTCCTCCGTGCGCTTCGTTTGCAGAGTTCTCGTGAACTTGAGGGCCGCGCCGAAGCTTGGAGGCCCTGGCGAGCATACGCCGCGATGTATCTCTGGAACGTCCCCTGAAATTAGCACGTGCGCTTTGGCCCGGAACTATCGGCTCTCGCTCAATTCTAAGAGCTTAAGCACGGTTCGCCAGTTTCTTGCCGTGCTCGTCGTAGCCAGTTTGGCATCGAAGTAGCTGTTCAGTAGTTTCGTGCGGCCCATCCCATTGGGGAGGTGCAGATAGATTTCCTGCCCAAGCACAACGAACTTGTCTGGAGCCGAGCGAGCCGGGTCGAGGCGATCGATTTCGCTGGGCTTCGGCGTACCTCCCAGGAACATGACGTGCAATGTCTCTTCCGCTGCTCTCGCCTTCAGAAACGGATTACTTCGAATGACCTCACGGAGCTGTTCGGCGGTCCGTAAAACAATCGGTGTTTTGAATCCGAACCGCTTAGCGATTTCCGCGGAGATCGTGGCCGGTACCTGCGCTACGAGCCTCGGCGCGGCGCTGAAGAGAACGTTGCCGCTTTGGATATAGGTTCGTACGTTACTGCATCCTGCGTCGACGAACATCTCTACGAGGTCTTTCATCGGCAGCTTGTTCTTGCCGCCGACATTCACCCCTCGAAGTAGTGCAACATAGGTGGGCATTGGAATGGTTTTCAAGAGGGACTAACTTCCCGCACAGCGCGAAGAAGCGTTTCCGGGGAAGCGTTATCGCCAAAGGTTCGACTCAAATGCGCGTATACATCCCGGTTGCCTGGCGCAAACACAAAACTGGCTCCAAGCTGAAACGGATTCTTCCCCAACCGGTGCTGTTGGTGTCCAGCCGAACGAGCGCGCTCGCGAGCGGCAGCATTGTCGCGCCGAAGTACATGCAATATGTTGGCGGATTTGAGGTCCGCGGCCTTGTACGCGATTCGCTCTTCATCTACCAGGAGCGGAAAAGTGATACCCGTCTCGTCCCTGAAAAGATTGGCGTAGGTGAAATCGCCAAGGCCGATCGCTGCTAGCTCGGCTCCTGCCCGCCTGAAATCATCCTGATGTTCACGCAACTGCGCGATATGCTCCCGGCAGAAAATTCAACCATAATGCCGGAGAAAGACGAGAACGGCGGGTCCCCGTTCCCAAAGCGCGCCCAGCCGGACCTCACGCCTGCTCGCGTCTGGCAGAATGATGGGAGCTAATCTCTCAGCAAACGAAGATGGCATAGGAAATAGGAGCTATACGCCGATATCCTCATTCCACAACGGACCGTTCTTACGGATAAATTCCTCCATGAGGCGAAAGCACTCCGGGTCATCGGCCACCTGCAGCTCAACACCCCGCGAGCGCAGGTAATCCTCGGGACCGCGAAACGTTCGATTCTCGCCGATCACTACTCTCGGAATTCTATAAAGCAGAGTCGCGCCGCTGCACATGTCGCAAGGCGAAAGCGTGGAATAGAGCGTGGCTTGGCGGTATTCCGATGCCGAAAGCCTCCCGGCATTCTGGAGGCAGTCCATCTCGGCGTGCAGCACGGGGTTTCCTTCCTGAACACGTCTATTGTGTCCGCGGCCGGCGATCCGGCCGGCGATCACGAGGACCGAACCGATCGGGATACCACCCGTCTCGAGCCCCGCCTTGGCTTCTTCAATAGCTGCCTGTAAGAAGACGTCTCTCATCTGCCGCCTTGCCGGTTTCCCAAATCTGAATCCCCTCTTGAGAGGTTAACTCGTAGTAATGTGAGGGCTGCGGGTTCCTGACATGTATAAGAATCCTGTGGTCATAAGAATTGCGATGGGCACGGCGTTTGCCGCAGGCGCCATGCTGGCGCAAACGGGAGCGCAATCCGCACCCCAAGCAGACACCAGCTACATTGACGAGAACGGCACGGCGCATATCACGAGAGTGATTCCTGTGCCGCAGACCATCAGCCCGGAGGCGCAGAAAGTTCTTGCGCGCCGCGTCCCTGATACTCCCGTGACGGAGACCTTGGCACAACGGCGGGCCAAGACAGACGCGTGGCAGACGCGCGCTGGCGCGGAGTCTCGATCCGTATATCCGGTGAATATTTCCGAAAAGACAATTGCCGGAGTACCGGTGAAGATCATTACGCCTTTAACCATCCCGGAACGCAAGCGAAACCGCCTATTGATCAACGTCCACGGAGGCGGGTTTAATTCTGATTCGGGATCGTTGACCGAAACCGTTCCGGTCGCGAATCTGACTCAGACCACTGTAATCGCCGTACTTTACCGGCTCGCTCCTGAACACCCTTTTCCTGCCGCTGTCGAGGACACGGTCGCCGTGTACAAGGAACTGTTGAAGACACATCGGCCGCAAGATATCGGCCTATACGGAACATCGGCCGGTGCGATTCTCACCGGCGAGGTGGCCGTGAAACTCCGGCAGCTTGGGCTACCTCTTCCCGCGGCTCTGGGTATTTTTTCAGGGACGGGTGATCTCAGCCGGGCGGGCGACTCTCA
Organism: uncultured Acidobacteriaceae bacterium; assembly: GCA_963787585.1. GTDB lineage: Bacteria > Acidobacteriota > Terriglobia > Bryobacterales > Bryobacteraceae > Bog-105. Next base: position 84,230 of record CAWBDR010000019.1, on the reverse strand, counting down.
GGCCATCTATGCTCTCAACGGGTTCTCAGGGCCGCTCAAACCTCCGGCAAAGGAGCCCGGTCCCAATGCGTACGCCGGGTCAACCGACTTGCGGGATCCTGTGCTATCGCCGCTTTTCGCCGACGTGAAGAACTTTCCGCCGACGCTGTTCGTGACCAGCAGCCGCGATCTGTTGCTGAGTGGAACAACGATTCTGCATCGAGCTTTCCTGCGCGCGGGCGTGTATGCGCAGCTTGTTGTCTTCGAAGCTTTACCCCACGCATTCTGGAACGATGTCCATTTACCGGAGTCAAAAGAGGCATTCCAAATCATGGCGGGCTTCTTTGACAAGAATCTCGATTCCGCATCAGCGAGACTTTCTTCGAGCCGTTGAAAGGGACGCGATGAACGACCTTCTCTCACCGCAGCAGGCGGGGAGCAGAATATCTGTCGGTCGGGTAGGTCCGTTCTTAGGGATTCACGCAGTCGTCATTTTCGTGAAAGACCAAGATAAGAGCCTCCGGTTTTATGTGGACCAGCTCGGATTTGATCTGGCATTTGATGCGCTGCTTCAATCCGGCGAGCGCTGGGTCGCGGTTGCGCCTCCGGACGGGAGCGCTGTACTTTCGCTGGTCGCACCCGCGCCAGACTCCGAGGACTACAAGCTGATCGGTCGGGCAACCGGAGTGGTTCTAGTCACGGAAGACGTGATTGGCACATATCAGAAATGGCGCCGGTGCGGTGTACAGTTCTCCTTTACACCCCGCCTGAGACGTGTCCGATATGGGCATCCAGGGTCCGCTCCGGATTCGCCGTCGCAAGGAGAGGCGTCTGCTTGGGGCGGTGTATTCACTCGCTTCCGCGATGTGGACGGAAACTCCTTCGCACTGATCGGTTTCGATGAGGTGAATCGAGAAATAGAGGCTCAGCGCAGGCGGATCGCAGAGAAAATAGAAGCGGAACGGCGCGCCGCACAGGAATTAGAGATTGCAACACAAGTACAGGCGCGGCTGTTCCCACAAACACTGCCGCCGCTTAGAACTCTGGAATATGCGGGCGCTTGCATCCAGGCCCGTCAGGTAGGCGGCGATTACCACGATTTCCTTGATCTGGGCCGAGGCAGGTTAGGGTTGGTAGTCGCCGACATTTCGGGAAAAGGGATCGCGGCTGCGTTGCTGATGGCTAATCTGCAGGCGAATCTCCGCAGCCAGTGTGCGATCGCGCTCGACGAACCCGAGCGTCTTTTGCGCTCTGTAAATAAGCTCTTTTACGAGAACACGAGCGACAGCGCTTATGCCACGCTGTTCTTCGCCGAATATGACGACGGGACGGGGCGGCTTCGGTACGGAAATTGTGGCCATCTCGCAGCGTTGGTCCTACGGCGCGATAACGAATTTGAACGGCTCGAATCGACGTGTACGGTGTTAGGACTCTTCAAAGAATGGGAGTGCTCGATGGCCGAGCGGCAGCTCTTTCCAGGAGATACGGTTGTGCTCTACACGGACGGAGTAACGGAATCTTTCAACGATGCGGGAGAAGAGTTCGGCGAAGGCCGCCTGACCGAGGCTGTGAAGAAGCATCGAGAATTGCCCGCAAGCGCGATGATCGCATTGATTGTGGATGAGGTTCGGCGATTCAGCCCGCAGGAACAGCACGATGATGTTACCGTCATTGTCGGAAAGTGCAGAAGCGGATGAAACTCATGCGAACCGGCAACCGGGAAGGCGAAAAATTCTAAATTTATACTGAAGCAGTATGCCGTGCCGGTTTTTCGAGCCGCAGCGCCCCGCCGTTCGTCCCCAACATGCGACAGCGCGAATGCCGCTGATCGAAGAACATGAAGGCTTGTGCCGGGCCGGTGCCACGCCGGTAAATGCTCCGGCAGAGCTTCAATTCGGCTCTTGTAATCAAGGAAATTCGCGTGGCATTTGTCCGCATTTCCCTCCAGCCGACGCGCGCGGATCGCTGCGCTACACCGTAACCGCAAGATCCTCATCCAGCATCACGCTGATGATTATAGAAGAGAGTGAATACGCGCCGTTGCGGTGGCGTGAAGCGCGCTATTCAATCGCGCAAGAGCGCCTGGAAACCGAAACGGGCGATTTGTGCACGCAGGCTCAGGCTATCGCGTTTTGCCGCAGTTTTCTGAGGCGTTTCCCCAGTTAAATTCATGCCGAACAAAGAATCTGGTTCGCTCCTAGTGGAGGGACAGAATCCCGAACGGGTGCGGACGGTGCGAGACTCGCAGTCCGCTTATTCGGAAGTGTGCCTGCCGAACGACGCCAATCTGCTGGGCAACATGCTGGGTGGCCACGTAATGCATCTGGTGGACTTGTGCGGAGCGATCGCCGCTATGCGCCATGCGCGCTGCACGGTGGTGACCGCCTCAGTCGACCAGATGAGCTTCCTTCACCCCGTCCATGTAGGTGAGCTTGTGCAACTCAAGTCGCAGGTGAACCGCGTGTTTCGTACTTCGATGGAAGTGGGGGTCAAGGTGTGGATAGAAAACCTTCAGACTAGCGAACTGCGGCACACCTCATCGGCTTACCTCACATTCGTCGCCTTGGACAGGGCAGGGAATCGGGTCGTGCTGGCGCCTATCGTTCCCGAAACGGAAGAGGAGATCCGGCGTTACGCCGAAGCCGCGGACCGGCGTGCGTACCGGCTGGCCTCCAAGAACAAAACCAAGAGCGATCCTCAGCTATAGGCGAAGGAGAAACTGTGGCGCAATTCATGTTCGCGACCGGAATCGAGAACAGCTATCCCACGATCACCGGGCGCGATGGATTAACCAAGCGAGTCGACGAAATGGAGAAGTGCGATCACTATCGGCGCTGGCGGGAAGACTTCGAATTGGTTCGGGAACTGGGAATCGAGTACCTGCGCTATGGCCCGCCGTACTATGCCACTCATACAGGCCCGGGTCGCTACGACTGGGACTTCAGCGATCAAGCATTCAGCCGCTTACAGGAACTCAGAATCATGCCTATTGCCGACCTGTGCCACTTCGGAGTACCCGACTGGATCGGCGATTTTCAGAATCCAGATTGGCCGGCCCTGTTTGCCGAATATGCGAGCGCCTTTGCAGCGCGCTATCCCTGGATTAAATTCTTTACTCCGGTAAACGAGATTCATGTAGCCGCAACGTTTTCGGCGCAGTTCGGCTGGTGGAATGAACGGCTGACCGGCGATAAGCATTTCGTTAACGCATTGCGAAATTTGTGCAAGGCGAATGTGCTGGCAATGCACTGGATTCTAGACGTGAATCCGAAGGCGATTTTCATCCTGAGCGAAACTTCTGAGTTCCACCATCCGCGGAATCCCGCTTGCGCCGCGACCGCGCACATCAACAATCAGCGTCGGTTCCTCTCGCTGGATCTCACCTATGGCCACCCGGTGACGTTTGAAATGTACGAATACCTGATCGATAACGGGATGAGCCGCGACGAGTACCACTGGTTCTGCAATAACCATCGCAAGGAACACTGCGTGATGGGCACGGATTACTACGACACCAACGAACACCTCGTTAACAACGATGGCTCGCTGATACCCTCCGGCGAGATCTTCGGATATTACGTCATTACACATCAGTACTTCGATCGATACCGCCTGCCTGTGATGCATACGGAAACAAATCTGCCGGATGCCGACAGGGCGCCGGCATGGATCCGTAAGGAGTGGGCTAACGTGCACAGGCTTCGCGAGGATGGCGTACCGATGCTCGGATTTACGTACTACAGTCTGACAGACCAGGTGGATTGGGACACAGCGTTGCGTGAGGACAACGGGCAGGTGAATCCCCTCGGGCTATACGATCTGGGTCGAAAGATTCGTCCGGCGGGAGAAACCTATCGCGAAATCATCCGGGAGTGGCGCCACATTTTGCCAACGCAGAGCCACAGCCTTTATTTGAATTGCTGATCGAGCGGCCGCCGCTATTCCGGCTCCGCTTTATACATGTATTTGATGCAGCGCTTAAATAGCAGAAGATTGGGTGCGCCCGTCCGGTTCAGTTTGAGGCAATCCCGATCGTACCATTCGATTACGCCTTCGAGCTGTTCGCCGTCCTCGAGCACAACTATCATGTGGGTCTTACCCTGCATCTGCTTCGAATAGTAGAATTGCTCCGCGTTCGTCTGATCCGGCGGGGTGCTCTTCTTTGCGGAAGGTGGACGCCGGTTTGGATCCTTTGCGTCGCTTACCGTGCGAGCCGGCTTTCTAATGAGCGATTCCAAACGACTCTCCTCCATAATTTTTGCTTGAGTGGATTTCGGGAAGACTGCCATTGATCCCGACAAGCCCTGATTGCTAATTTAGGTGCTTGCGTACTGAAAGCGGTTACGCAAAATAATAATCATAGCGTCCAGCGCTGGCGATTTCTGTATGTTCCGGCGAACCATGAGTACTAGCTCGTCTACGGCGCGTGTCGCTGCTTCGATCCAACCGAACGATACACGTTGAGCAATTGCCTCTATTCTTGTTTGGACGTCGCGATTGCGCAGGGCGTGGCAGCCATGGGCTGCGGATAGAATATCCTCCAGCACGCCATACGCCAGCTTCAGATACAGATCCAGCTTTTCCGATTTGCGACTACCGAACGGTTCCGATCGCTGGACCCAGGCGGCCCAGGAGCTGAGTCCAGCTCCGCATTCGAAAGCGCAGAGCAGGAAATCGCGCCGTTCACGAAACTCCTCCAGATCAATGGATGCGGCCAAGCCCGGACTGCCCTCGGCGATGGCGATGCGCGCCTCGGCTTCAGGTAATCGGCGCACGGCCGCGAAGGCGCGCATGTCTTCGTCGGACAACCTGGTCATCGGCAGCAGGATGGAACGAGAACGAATCGTAGGAAGCAGATCGTACGAATTCTCTGCCGTGGCGATGATTACCAGGTGGTCGGGGGGCTCCTCGAGAACCTTTAGAAGAGAGTTCGCCGCCTGCTCGTTGGCGCGATCCAGATGATCGATCAGGAATACGCGACGGCTGCCTTGAAGCGGCTTGAATGGAGCTCGCTCGCGTAGCATACGCATCTGCTGAATGGAGAGCTGGCGTAAGGGGCCGTCAGGAGGAAACGTAAGGAAATCAGGGTGGCTGCCAAACAGGAAGGGATCCTCTGCGCGCCTTTCTGCCGTCCACTTCTCGCGGTCCGCGATGGTTTCGAGATTGTGAGGAAGGCTCAGATCGTCACGTTCGACCTTCCAGCCAGCTCCCAGCAGGGCGGCAGCGAAGCGGCGCGCCAACGTAGCTTTTCCAATGCCCTCTGGACCGCTCAGCAGAATGGTCTGCGGTATTCGGCCGGCGGAGATCATTTCCAACAAGGTCCCCGCTGTGGCTTCGTTGCCAAAGAACTCCGGAAATGTCATTCTCAGCTCTATTGTCGCAGTGGCAGACGCGGGAGAAGAGTGCTGACCTGGTCCCAAATGCGTTTAGCAACATCGCCCGGCTCGCCCTGACCGTCGATGAGTCGAACGCGCTCGGGCTCGAGAGTTGAAATGCGGCGGTAACCTTCATTCACGCGGCGGTGAAATTCGAGGGATTGCCGGTCGAGACGCGCCTCGCTAATTTCGGAGCTGGCTCGCTGGTTGCGGCGGTGAGCGCGGGCCAGGGAAAATTCGATGTCGAGAGTCAGGCAGATGGTCAGGTCAGGGAAGAGCGAGCCCAGCGCCAACCGGTGAGCTTCAAGCACTCTTTCGAATCCGAGATGCCGGGCCGCGCCCTGGTAGGCGAGGCTGGAATCAGTAAAGCGGTCACTGACGACGATAGCGCCGCGCCGGAGAGCGGGTTCGATAATCTCGGCCGCTGCTTGTGCGCGGGAGGCGAACATTAACAGAAGTTCGGTGATTGGCGCCATCTCCTCGTGGGCAGGGTCCAATAAAATCCGGCGAATCTGTTTGCCGATCCGGGTTGCGCCCGGCTCTTGGTTTTCGACGACGCTGTAGCCCAAGCCGCGCAAACGGTCGACCAACAGTAACATCTGCGTGGTCTTCCCGCTGCCTTCGGCTCCCTCAAAACTGATGAACAAACCGCGGCGCTCAGTCATGCCGCGCGGACGCTAGTCATAAACGAAGTGGAGAAGCGTTTTGAGATCCTCCCAAGCTTCGCGCCTTGCCTGCTGATTGTACTGCCGCAACAGGTACGAAGGATGATACGTGACCATGATGGGGATGTCATGCCATTTGTGCCACTTGCCCCTTGATCTGGTAATCCCCTCCTTAGTGTTGAGAAGCGCTTTCATAGCTGTGGAACCAAGCGCGCAAATCGCTTTCGGCTTGATCGCCATGAGCTGGCGGAAAAGAAATTGACCGCAGATTCCCATTTCATCGGGGAGAGGAGTGCGATTGTCCGGGGGCCGGCATTTCACCACGTTGCAGATATAAACATCGCTGCGGCGGACCGGAATACCTTCCTTCTGGGCGGTGTTATCGATCATCTGCGTAAGTAACTGGCCAGCTCGGCCGACGAACGGAAGACCCTGTTCATCTTCATCTGCCCCTGGTCCTTCGCCTACAAAGACCAGAGGCGAGTGTCCGTTGCCGGAGCCGAAGACGATGGAGTTGCGGCCTTCGCACAAGCGGCAGCGGCGGCAATCGCCAATATCGAGGCGAATTCGGTCGAGTGTGTCCCCTTCGGGCGCCAGGCCCGGAATCACCAGATCCGCCCCTGACGCGCTTTCCGCCGATTTGGGCTCCAAAGACGACGCCGCGCCGGCCGAACGGGTATAAATCATGTCGATGCCGAGGTCCCGATAAAGCTCAAGGTAATCACGAAGCTGCTCTTGCGTCATGATCGTGGGGTCAGGCCGTCGCGTCCACCGCATGAAGAGCGAGGCGCAAAACGGCGACCTGGTCCAGTATTCGTTCGGCTATTTCCTTCTTGTCTGCGGGACCTGCGTGCACGGTCTGTCCGGAACGCGTGATAATCTCGACCTCGTTGTGGTCGGATTCAAAGCCCAGGCCGTCGCGATTGACCAGATTGGCAACCAGCATGTCGCATCTTTTAGCTGTCATCTTTCGGCGCGCTTCTTCGATCAGGTTCTCCGTTTCCGCGGCAAATCCGACTAGGAGACGATCTCCTTTTCGTTGGCCGAGCTCGGCGAGAATGTCTGGAGTAGGGTCCAGTTCCAGCGAAAGCCGGGTCGCGGTTTTCTTGAGCTTATGCTGCGGGATTTGTGCCAGGTAGTAGTCGGCGACTGCCGCGCTCTTGATAATGATCGAGGCGTTTTCCAGGTGGTCGAAAACAGCCTGGCGCATTTCCTGCGCAGTGCGAATGGAAATGCGCTCGACGTTGTGCGGAGCAGGAAGGCTAACAGGGCCGGAGATGAGTAGCACATGAGCGCCGCGCCTCGCGGCAACCTCGGCAATGGCGTACCCCATCTTCCCGCTTGATCGGTTGCTGACGTAGCGAACTGGATCGAGAGCCTCCTGCGTAGGGCCGGCGGTGATGAGGATCGACTCTCCGGCCAGATCTTTCTTGCGCTGCGAGTAGGAGCTTACGTGGTCCGCAATGTGCGAGGGATCCGCCAGGCGGCCCGCGCCTATCGTGCCGCAGGCCAGCCAACCCTCGGCCGGGTCTACAAACGAGCAGCCTCGTGCGCGTAAGGTATTCAAGTTGTCCTGCGTAGCGGGATGCTCCCACATGGCGGTGTTCATGGACGGCGCGAACACGACCGGCCCCGTAAAGGCCAGATACAGCGTGCTCAGGAAATCGTCCGCCAAGCCATGCGCGAACTTCGCCAGCAGATCAGCCGTCGCTGGGGCAACTACCAGCAAATCGTTTTCCTGGGCTACGCCGATGTGTTCGACGGCGCTCGAAAGCGTGTCCTGAGAACCGTCACCGGTCCACAAGCTGGTGATGACTTTGCGGCCAGTCAAAGCGGCGAATGTCAGAGGCCGAATGAACTCTTCGGCCGCGCGGGTCATAACGGCCTGCACTTCGTGGCCGCGCTGCTGGAGGGCGCGCACGAGCTCGGCCGATTTGTACGCCGCAATCCCGCCGCCAATTCCAAGTACGACGCGCATATCCGCGCTCTATTCGGTTACTGGGAGCTCCTGTTCGCGGGCTGGGTCATCATACGGAACCAAGCCGCGGCGAACCTCTTCCATGGCAAGCACAGTGGGCTTCTTGTTACTTGCCGGTAGCACGCTGCGCTGTCCGGTTTGCAATTGCCGCGCGCGCTTCGCCGAGACAATGATGAATCGATAGGTGCTGGCATCGCCATCATCGGGGATGCTGTACATTGTGTTTGTTCTTGGTTTATCTGCCATAGTTATACTCCAGAGCTGGGTCGTACAGGTGAACCTAACTGAGGACCGGCGGTCGGAACTCAAAGCTCTTAAGAATCGGCCCAATCTGCCGCTCCATGCGAATCCTCCGAACGCGTTCAGCCTTGATAATCGCCGCGAGCGTTACAGTAGATTCCTCTACCTGGTGGTTCACCAGCACGTAATCGTACTGCTCGTAATTTCGGATCTCCTCGGCGGCCTCGCGCAAGCGGCGCTGGATCACCTCTTCCGAATCTTCCGACCGCGCCCGGAGTCGCTGCTCCAGAATATCGCGGGATGGAGGCAAGATGAAGATGGATACCGCTTCCGGAATTCTCTTCTTTAATTGTCTCGCACCCTGAACATCAATGTCGAGGATCAGGTCCTTGCCTTCCTGTCGGGCCTGTTCCAGTACCTCCCGGCTGGTACCGTAAAAATTGCCAAATACTTCGGCATGCTCGAGGAATTCATCCTGATCGATGCGGAGGAGGAAATCCTGGCGGGAAATATAGACGTAGTTCTCACCCGGTTTTTCAGTGCCGCGCGGCTTGCGCGTCGTGTACGACACCGAGAAGCGTAGGCCGGGATCAACCGCCAGTAAGCGGGCCACGAGGGTCGATTTACCGGAGCCGGACGGCGCGGAGATGATGAAGACCGTCGTCATGCGTGCGATTGGAGCGCCAACTCCGGCGAGAGCGCCCGTTCCAGCAGTACGTTATTCAAGATTCAGCGCTTGTTCCCGTATTCTTTCGATATTAGCTTTGACGCCGAGGCCCAGGCTGGTTATCCGTAAACCCGCGTCGCCGATTCCCGAGCTCTTCGAAAGAATAGTGTTCGTTTCGCGGTTCATCTCTTGCAGGAGAAAGTCGAGCCGCTTACCTACTTCACCGCCTGACGAAAGGATCTGTCTGAGCTCAACCGTATGAACGGAAAGGCGGATCAGCTCTTCCGCGATATCCGAGCGATCGGCCAATAGAGCGGCTTCTTCCACCAGGCGGCTTTCCGTTAACGATGGCGAGCCAAGAAGTTCCGTGAGCTTCTCGTGTAAGCGAGTTCGGAAGAGAGGCAGCACCTCTGACCGGATGGATTGAATCCGGCCGGTAGCGTCCCTGATGGCCTCTATCTGGCTGGACAACTCGGCTCGCAAGGCATCGCCCTCTCGTTCGCGGTGAATATTGAGTTCGGCGATGCAATCCGAGAGGATACTGAGGAGTTCGGATGCGAGTTGGCCGGCGGTAATCGATGGTTCGCTTGGCGGTTTCAGAACGCCTGGAAGACTGAAAAGGGTATTTAGATCGGGTCTGCTCTTTAAACCGAACTCTTCGGCGGCTTGGCGATAAGCGGCGATGTATCTGGCCAATGAAGCCCGGTTATAGAAGGGTGCACCATCTTCTTCGGCGCGCGAAACGGAGATGCGGACCTCGACGTGACCGCGCCGTATGTGCTGTTTCAGGCGAGTACGCATCTCGTTTTCGAGCGGGGCAAATTCGCTGGATTGGTAGAAGTGGAGGTCTAATCCGCGATGATTGACGGTGCGCAGGCTGACACTGAGTTCACCGGAATCGGTTTGCTTACGCACCTGAGCGAAGCCGGTCATGCTGCGGATCGGCGCCGGCACAGCCTCCGCCTGCGTGCTCATCCTTGCGCTTCCAAGGTTACCGGGGCTGTCGAGTTCGCGTGTTGCAGCTCGTGCAACCGGTAGTAAAGATTTCTGCGGGCCAGTAACTGCTCATGGGTGCCGAGTTCGGCGATCTTGCCCTCTTCGAGCACCACGATCTTATTGGCCTGGCGAACAGTGGAAAGGCGGTGGGCAATCACAATCACCGTTCGGTTTTGCATCAGCGCGGTCAGGGCCTGTTGAACCAGCCGCTCCGATTCAGTATCGAGTTGAGAGGTCGCCTCATCCAAAATGAGGATCGGCGCGTTTTTCAGCAGAGCGCGGGCAATCGCGACCCGCTGACGCTGGCCACCGCTGAGCTTGATGCCGCGCTCTCCAATAATGGTCTTGTAGCCGTCTCTTAGCTCGCGGATGAACTCGTCGGCAAAAGCTGTGCGGGCTGCTGCGAACACTTCCTCCTCACGAGCGTCCGGACGACCGTAGGCGATGTTATCGAATACGGTGTCGTTGAACAGGAAAGTGTCCTGCGCAACGATGCTAATGTTCTCGCGCAGGCTGGTCAACCGGATGTCTCGGACATCTTTCCCGTCTATCTGAATAACGCCTCCCGTAACGTCATAAAAACGTGGGACCAGATTGGCGAGAGTGGTTTTGCCGGCACCGCTGGGCCCAACCAGAGCCATTACTTCACCGGCATCAACCTGCAAATCGATGGAGTCGAGCACTACGCGGTCCGGAGCGGTGGGATAACTGAATCGCACACCCTCGAAACGGATAGTTCGTGAAAAACGGCCAAGGCGTACCGCGGTCGGCCGATCGATCACGTCCGGACGCGAATCGAGATATTCGAAAACTTTCAGCGCGGCGCCCACGCCCTGTTGAAAGACGTTATGAATGTTGGTCAGCCGTTTGATCGGTTCGTATAGCAGTACCAGCGCCAGCACGAATTCAGTGAATGTGCCGGCAGTCATTTTGGCGCCTTTAACCTGCTCTCTTGCTAAATAGAGCAGGAAAATGATAGAGAGCGCGCCGAGGATTTCAATGATCGGTGAAACCAAGGCTTGCTGCGCAACGTAGCGAAGCGTGCCGGATTTCAGTCGTTGCGCGGCCAGGCGAAAGCGTTTGGATTCGTAGTCCTCCGCGCCGAAACTCTTGACCACTTCGTGCCCGGTGATGGTCTCCTGCAGGATCTGATTCAGCCCCGCCGCCATGTCCTGAGCATGGCGCGTAGTACGGCGGATTCTACGCCCGAGGCGTACGGTTAGTAGAGCGACGACCGGAAACACTAGAAGGCTGATCAGGGACAGACGCCAGTCGACGGAAACGAGAACGAGCAGAAGGACTAAAGCGGTAAAAACCTGCCGCAGCCAATCCGCCAGCATGCTCGAGACGGAGACCTGCAACCGGTCGATGTCGTTCATGATCGACGACATGATGCGGCCGGTGCTTTGATCTCCGAAGAAGCGGGCGTCCTGATGCAGAACGCGATCGAACACTTCCTGGCGAAGATCGATGACGGCGTTGATGCCTACCCAGTTCACCAGGTAATTGCCAAGGTAATCGCAGACGCCTTTGGCGAGAAAGCAGACAAAAATGCCTACCGCGACCATGGTCCAGATGTTGTGCACGGAGGGAGGAAAGATGTCGTTCAGGTAAAGCCGGAAACGGGTATGCGGGATGCTGACGAGAAGCGCCGGGCTCTCGGGCGCCCTGGTATCGAGGACGCGCTCAAAGACAAGCGGAATGAGCTTGACCACGAATCCTTGCGAAAGACCTACTATCGCCATGAAAATCACGGACGCAAGGAGCGCTGGCGTGTAGGGCCGCGCGTAACGAAAGAGCCGGTAAAAGTCTTTCAAGCGTGCGCCTCTTCCAGCGTGCGGAGGCGCTCGATCGCGGCGATGGCGCGAGAAACCGGTATGTTCCGCATTCCTTCGGGGGCGATTACGATTTCTGATTCCGTGCGCCACGGACCCCAAATGACCGGATTCGAAGTGGAGAAGAAGACCACGGCGGGGATCCCGAAAGCGGCGGCGATGTGCGCCGGGCCGCTGTCGTTCCCAATAAAAAGTGCCGCGCCGGAGATGACCGTTTTTGCCTCGCGAAGGCTCCCCTGGACGATTTCGTAAGAACAGAACGGAGCGGCATCATCGCCTGGAGCCGCAACGAACACGGGCTTCACATGCCAAAGCGTGAGATAGCGCGCCACTTCGAGGAAACGCTCAGCCGGCCACTGCTTTTCGGGTGCGGATGCAAACGGGTGCAGGACTGCATAGCGGCCGCGTATGGGCGGTTCCGCCGCGAACAACTGAGCGCGCGGAATATCCTGTATCGGGACACCGAGCGCGAAGACGGCCGAAGCCAGGTGCTCGGCGGTGTGTACGGTTCGATTCACCCCGAGGATACTCTGTGCTCGAGGAATTTTGATGTTGTATAGCAGCGTGGTGCTGTGGTGAGTAAATCCCGCCCGAAATTGCGCGCCGGAGAGCGCGGTCATCCACAGGCTCGGTGTGCCGCCGTGGAAATTGAGACAAAGCCGCGGCTTCCAGTTCCGAATTGCGCGCCAATCAGGAGCGAGAACAGAGCTTACGCTGGGATTGCCTTCGAAAACGGAGGCGAAACGATCCTCGACCGCCACGGCGATCGCCAGATCCGGCCGGGCGTTCTTGAGAAGCGCCAGCGCCGGTGTTGTCAGGACACAATCGCCCAGCGAACGAAGGCGAATTACCACGGCGCGAGAGCCTTCCCGCAACTGCTCCAAAATGGTCATCTACTAGGGGTCACTCAGGCCTCAATGGAGGCTTCATCTTTGAGCATGATCGGAATGTCGTCGCGGATGGGATACACGCGCTTGCATTCAACGCATTTCAAACCGCTTCCATCTTCCTTCAAGACGACTTTGGCCTTGCACACAGGACAAACGAGGATGTCCAGAAGCTTTTCGCTGATGGCCATGGAACTCCAGTTTATCAGCGGTAAAAATAACTCAAAATGCGGCTGCGCGATCTATAAGCCGGTTTCTGTACTCGCCCCATTACCCAAGCCCCGGAAGGTGAGGGTCAACGAGGCGGTGGCAACCATTCGTCTAGACCGCTCATCACTGAGCGGTTCCAGCGACCTACCCGGAAGTCGTAACGGAGCGGGCCACTCCTGCTCCCCTATTTGGTCTTGCTTCGCATGGGGTTTTCCCTGCCAATCCGATTACTCGAATCGCGGTGCGCTCTTACCGCACCTTTTCACCCTTACCTGCCGGAATCCCGGCGGGCGGTATGTTTTCTGTGGCACTATCCGTAGCCTGCGCTTCAATGAGCCCGCGCCCCTCAGTGAGGCGAAGATTCAAGACTGAGCCCGCGCCTTTGCTGAAGCGAAGACCCAACTTGGGCACAAGCCCCCGGCCGTTAGCCGGCATGCTGCCCTGGGAAGACCGGACTTTCCTCTCGACCGGCCCGCAAGCGAGCCGATCCAGCGGTTACCCGACCGCGCAGCCAGTACAAGTATCGCACCGGAATCTAGTCGCCGCATACACTTGAAGGAGAACCGCTTGAAACGGGTTTTTGTACAAAGCTTCGGTTGCCGCGCATCGCAGGCTGACGGTGCGGCGATTGAGGGTGCGCTCGAAGCGCGCGGCTACACGGCAATATCTCAGGCCGAACGAGCGGACCTCATCGTTGTGAACACCTGCACGGTGACCCGCGATGCCGACGTGGATGCCCGGCGCGTACTGAGAGGATTGCACCGGGACCATCCGGACGCTGAAATCCTGGTGACGGGCTGCTACGCCCAGCGGGCGCCCGAGGAACTGGCCGGAATTCCCGGCGTGCGCTGGGTAATTGGCAACTCCCACAAGGCGCAGATTGGGGACATTCTTGCTCCTGAGAGCGAACCGTATCACGGTGGCGTCCTAGTCGGCGATATCCACGCTGTCCGCGAGTTTGCCGCGAATCCGGTGCACGGGATTCGGGAGGATCGTACCCGCCCCAATCTGAAAATCCAGGACGGCTGCAGTAATCGTTGTTCCTTCTGCATTATTCCGTCGGTCCGTGGCCGGAGCAGGAGCGCGCCGGTCGAGCGCGTGCTCGAACAAGTGCGGACCTTGGCGGAACGCTACTGCGAGATCGTCCTGAGCGGGATCAACCTTGGCCGCTGGGGTAGAGACTTGCCGGATGGTCTTCGGTTGGTGGATCTGCTTCGCATGATCCTGTGCGAAACCGGTATTCAGCGGTTGCGGATCAGCTCTGTGGAGCCGATGGATTGGAGCGAGGAGCTGTTCGAACTCTTCACGCGTGAAGAGCGCATTGCGCGGCATGTGCACATGCCCTTACAGTCCGCCTCCGATACAGTGCTGAAGCGAATGTTCCGTAAATATCGCGCGCGGCACTACGCCACACGGCTGGAGATTGCGCACCGTTTGATGCCCGACGCGGCGATCGGCGCGGATGTGATGACTGGTTTCCCCGGCGAAACAGACGCGGAGTTCGAGGAAACGGTCCGCTTCATCGAGGAGCAGCCGTTCACCTATTTGCACGTGTTTACGTATTCCGAGCGCCCCGGTACGGTCGCAGCAGGTTGGGGCGACGCGGTGCCGATCCCTGTGCGCCACGATCGCACTCGCATCCTGCGAGATCTATCCGATCGAAAAAATGCCGCCTTCCGCCGCCGGATGATTGGTAAGACCCTTTCGGCCGTGACGCTGGAACAGCGTGGGATTGCGCTGACCACGAATTTTCTGCGGGTCGAGATGGCCCAGGCACGCGAGCCAAACAGGATGGTGGATCTTGAAATCGTTGGCGCCGGCGGAACAAATCTGCGCGAACGAACGCTGCTGCGGGTACTCTGAGGCGGATTAGCGCTTATAGCCGAATTTCTGCAGCAGCTCGATTCGCTGTCTTACGTGAGATTCGGTTTCAAGGCCCTTGGGTGAGCTGCCATCAACTACGCCGAGAACTCCGCGGCCCTGTTCCGTCTGGGCCACGATCACTTCCACCGGATTTGCCGTTGCGCAGTAAATGCCAGCCACTTCCGGGACCGCCTGGATGCGCCCGAGGACGTTAATCGGAAAGCCGTTCCGGAGCGCCACGACAAAGACATGGCCGGCTGCAATTGCGGTGGCATTTTCAATGGCGTTCTTTATCAAAGTCTCGTCGTTTCCATCGAAGCGCGTCAGGCAATCGCCGGAGGCCTCATTGAAAGCGACGCCGAACTGCAGATGAGGCGAAGTATTAACAATCGCTTCGTAGATATCTTCCACCGTTTTGATGAAGTGACTCTGCCCAACGATGATGTTGCCGTTTTCAGGCATGGTGAGGCGAATGGCTTTGAGATCCATACCTGCCAATGTATCGGCTTCGAGACAAGCGCCATAATTGCGGTGTGCCCAAGCACATGAATGAAGCTGCCGTGTTGGAGCATATCCGGAAACTGCCGCACGCGCGCGCCACCTACAAGCAACTTGTAAAGGAGTTGCGTGTGCAGGGAGAGAATCGCGATTCGCTGGAAGATACGCTGAATCGCCTGGCTGAAAAAGGCTTGTTAGTCGAACTGCGGTCGGGACATTTTGTCGCTACCGGCAGCAATCCCGAGTATGTGGCCGGGCGCCTATCTGTCCACAAAGACGGATTCGGCTTTCTGATTCCTGACCAGATCAACGAACAGATTCGGGGTGACATCTTTCTGCCACCCGGCGAGGCGGCCAGGGGCATGCACGGCGACCGTGCCTTGGCACGTGTGAAGCGCATTGCCGCGGAAGGCAGGGCAGAGGGTGAAATTATCCGCATTCTGCGCCGGGCGCATTTGACCGTTGTGGGCGAGTTCCGTATCAGAAAGCGCGGGAACTTCGTCATCCCGGCCGACGATCGGGTGCAGCAATGGATCCAGATCCCCGAGGGATTTGAGATTGCACCGTCGCGCGTCAGTGCCAATCGCGTCGGGTCGGAGTCACGGACTGTCAGTTCGGTCGAGGATCTCGACGGCATGATGGTCAACGTAGAAGTACTCGAGTTTCCTGAGAACGGAGACCAGGGAATAGGCCGCGTTATTGAAGTGCTCGGCTATCCGGATGACTTCGGCGTTGATGTCGAAATCATGATCCGCAAGCACCACCTTCCGCACGAATTTCCGGATGACGTGCTGGAGCAGGCGCGCGCGATCCCGCACAGGATCGAAGGAGCCGAAGCGAAGCGGCGCCACGATTTTCGCAGGCTCGAGATCGTGACCATTGATGGCGAGACGGCTCGCGATTTCGATGATGCAGTTTGGGTGGACCGCCTGGCAGACGGCCATTTCGCTCTGCAGGTACATATTGCGGACGTAGGCCATTACGTGCTGCCGGGATCGCCCATTGATCGCGAAGCTCTCTTGCGTGGGACTAGCGTCTACTTTCCGGATCGCGCCGTTCCGATGCTGCCGGTCGAATTGTCCACCGATATTTGCTCGTTGCGGCCGCACGAGGATCGCCTGGTGTTGTCGGCGCTGCTCGAAATCGATCGGCAGGGCGACATCGTCCGGCAGGAGTTCGTGCGCGGTGTCATCCGCAGCGCCGAGCGGATGACCTATACAAACGTCTCTCGCGTGCTCGAAGGAGATGCGCCCATGCGCGACCGCTACCGGGCGCTGGTCGACCGCTTTGAGCTGATGCGGGAATTAGCCTTGAGTCTCAATCGGAAACGGGCCAAGCGGGGATCGATCGACTTCGACATGCCCGAGACGAACATCGAGCTCGACATGTCCGGCCAGATGATCGGCGTTACGCGCGCCGATCGGAACATCGCGCATCGCATTATCGAAGAATTCATGTTGGCTGCGAACGAGGCCGTCGCCGGCCATTTAGAGGCAGCCGGCATCCCGACTCTGTATCGCATTCACGAACGTCCCGAGGCAAAGCGGGTCATGGAATTTGAAGAGATCGCCGCCCATTTCGGCTACTCGCTCGGCATCGGCGCTATGCCGGTGAAGAAGTTTTCACAAGTGGAGCGCAGGCGAGACGGACACAAGTTGCGCAAAGATATCGTGCTCCCGCGCGAGGATTTCAACCTCTCGTCCCGGAATTACCAACGGCTGATTGCAAAAGTCGCGGGCAAGGCAGAGGAACGAATTCTCAACTACCTCATGCTCCGGTCCCTCAAGCAGGCACGTTACAGCAACATCAATGAAGGGCACTTCGCGCTTGCAGCGCCCGTCTATACGCACTTCACTTCGCCAATCCGGCGGTACCCGGATCTGATTGTGCATCGCGTCCTGGCGCATTACTTGGACACTAAGCAGCCGCTGCTCGAGGAAACGGCCCTGCGTGAGTATGGGGAAGACACTTCCTTTACCGAGCGTCGCGCTGCGGAAGCGGAACGCGAGCTTATTGAGTGGAAGAAGGTGAAATTCATGGAGGACCGTGTCGGAGATGAGTTTGAGGCTCTGATCATCAGCACAACGAAATACGGTTTTTTCATCGAGCTAACAGAGCTATTCGTCGAGGGCCTGGTTCCAATCGACACTCTTCCAGGTGACCATTTCCGTTATCACGAGAATGGGCGCAAGATTATCGGCGAGCGCTCCCGCCGGACGTTTTCGATCGGCGATCGGGTCAGGGTGCGCCTGGACCGTGCCGACACGGTGGAGCGGAAATTACAGTTTGCGCTACCCGAGGAAGCAGGGCGCGGACGCCGAAAAAGAAGAAGCTAATTATTCCAATACCCGTATGAATTCGGCGATGATCTGATATTTGTCTTCGTGCTCATCCAAATCCCAGGATGGATAGGCAGGGTTCAGGCTCTCGAGCCGGATCCGAGATTGGAGACGGCCCTCTTCGGGCTTGGCCCTCTCGCTTCGATACCGCTTCACAGTGTACTGATTATCGTCAGCCAGCTCGGAGTTGCGGACCAGGACTAAGCGCCCGTTTCGCGATCCGACCACTCCTCGCCGGAATACGCACAGGCTGCCGTCCGGAATACGCGGTTCCATCGAGTGCCCCTGAATGCGTGCGATAAACATGTTCTCGTCGAGTCTCAAATCCGGCGGAGTCTCGATCCACTCGGTAGCTTCGATGTTCTCGGGATTACTCAGAAACAGTCCGGCAGCGACCGCGAGCGAGTAACTGGGCAGGTGCGTCCTGAAGCGCAGAACATGGGACGGGACGTTCTGGCGATACAACTCGCCGAGTGTCCTTTGAAAGTTCTGAACTGTAATAGATTCTGGATCGGTGATGCGGATGGAGCCGGAGAATTCAGCCTCGAGCTTGTGAAGGACATAAGCGCCTCCGTTCTCGGCCGCCAGCGAGGACAGATCGTCTTCCACTTCCGCGAGCACTTCGGCATCCTCCTCGGTGGCCACCGTTTCCCAATCCCGGCGTAGACGGAGGTGAAGCGCATCATTGGAGGGATCGTGGAGAAGAACTCCGATCGGTTGCGTCGTGTGACCCGGCAGGTCAGCCAGGAGTAAGGCGTACTTCGCCGCTTTAGACGCATAATCGCTAAAACGGAGAACACGGGCCGACATGGTAGCTATCAGCTTATCGTCAATCGGGGTCTGGAGCTTTAAAAAGGGGAAGGGAGAAGGATCAGGGAGTAATCGGGTTCGCATAATATCCCTTGCGGGCCCGCACTCGAACGTTTCCAAGATCAACCACAACCTTCACGTTCCGGTAGGACTTCGTGCTCGGATTATCCGAAACGTAGCGAACGATGTATTGCGTGGTCACCTCACCGGCGATGTCGGCAACGGCATGATACATTCGCCCGTCCACCGCGGAGCGATACGCGCCGGTGTCAACCGTGAGCGCATAATTGCCATCGTCCGAGGGATGGGAGAGATAACCATCCGTGTCCTTGTAAACATCGCCGAGCGGATACACAACGCGCCCGCCGGTTTCCTGAGCCAAACGTACCAGATTCTGGTCGCTGTTATTGGTGAACCCGAACGCCTGCGTGCTTATGCAGTAAACAGTGACCAGATTGCGCTGCGCGAGCTCAATCACCTGATCAAGCGAATGCTTGCTGGCATCGTCATGGCCATCTCCGATGATTACGACGATCCGGCGGGGCTCGATCGGTTCACCCTGCACAAGCTTTCGGCTGGTGCAAGCCAAATACATGGCATCGAAGAGCGCGGAACCGCCGCCAGGTTTCAGCTTGCGAATCTTGTCCACCATCGGTTCCGGATCGTTGGTCGTGTTAACGGCCACTTCGGCGTCCTGCGCGTAATCAATCAAGTAGCCGGAATACTTCTTGTCTCCGGTGAGCAAAGTCTGAATCAGCTCGACCGAGGCATCCTGGAAGTTTTTCCAATGAATGCGGCTGGCATTGCTCATATCCAGCAAGAACCCGATCACCACCGGCTGGCTGCGTTCGCGTGTAAAGAAGCGGATGGGTTGCGGCCTGTTGTCCTCGAAAATCTGGAAATCTTTTTCGTTGAGATCGCTTACAAAACGCCCCTTCTCGTCTGTGACGGTGATGGGAACAATGACCTCATTCACCTGAACCTTGAACGGGTTCTGGTCCTTCTGCGAATCCGCTGGCGTTTTGGGTACATCGCCCTTGGAAACCGCGACAGTGGCTTCGCTGCTCGTGGACTTGGCCGTTTCGGTCTTTTCGCTCGATGTGCTGGGCGTATTAGCTGTTGGGGTACTATGGCTGGCGGTGTCTTGCCGAGCCGTAAGCGGTTGCAGGAGACAGAACGCCATTCCAAGGGCAGCCGCGAATGCCGTCGGCTTGGGAAACTGCATGTGGGAGATTGCCTGACCGAATTATACCGAGCCGTTCCGTTTTCAGAGTGTTTCAGCGGGGATTTCCCGGGGATAGCTTGTCACCGTTGTACGCGCCCGGATCCAGTGCCTCGCATCAAGGCGAAAACTTCACTCGCGCTAAGCCGGTTGAAATCTCCGGGAATCGAATGTTTCAGGCAACCCGCCGCCACGCCGAATTCCAACGCTTCCTGCTTTGAATCGAGATGTGTAAGGCCATAAATGAGGCCCCCGGCAAAGCTGTCTCCGCCGCCTACGCGATCGACAATGTGCGTGATGTCGTACTCGCGGCTGCATAGGAATCCTTCAGAAGTAGCGAGACACGCCGACCAGCGGTTATGCGATGCGCTCTTCGATTCCCGCAGCGTGATGGCTACAGTACTCAAGTTCGGAAACGTGGCAAGCACGCGATCACAGAGTTCGGCGTATTTCTCGCGCTCCAGATGGCCGGATTCCACATCGATGTCGACATGAATATTGATGGCGGTTTGGCAATCCTCTTCGTTAGCGATGCAAATGTCGGCCAGCTTGAGGATCTCCGGCATCACTTCGGACGGCTGCTTGCCCCATTTCCAGAGGTTCTTCCGGTAATTCAAATCGCACGAAACCTGAAGATTCTTCCTGCGGGCGGCACGAACACTTTCCAGCGTGATCTCCGCAGCCGAGGCGGTGAGCGCGGGGGTGATTCCTGTGACGTGAAGCCAGGTAGCGCCGTCAAGACCAGCAGCCCAGTCGATGGTTCCCGGCTTCGCCATCGAAATGGCGCTGTACTCGCGATCGTATACAACCTTCGAAGGACGTTGATTGGCGCCGGTCTCGACGAAGTAAATACCCATCCGGCCCGGCGCTCGGATGATGTGCGCAGAATCGACACCGAAGCGCCGCAGCTCACCAATGAAAGTATCGGCAATAGGATTCGCTGGAGGCAACACCGTTATGAAGCGGCTTTGC
This sequence comes from uncultured Acidobacteriaceae bacterium, assembly GCA_963787585.1. GTDB lineage: Bacteria > Acidobacteriota > Terriglobia > Bryobacterales > Bryobacteraceae > Bog-105. The sequence continues at coordinate 63,694 of CAWBDR010000019.1, read as the reverse complement.
GCCTCGAATTGAGCCAGTGCTATGGCTACGTTCGCTTCGCCTCCACCGAACGTCGCAATCAGATTCGGGGATTGCAAGATCCGCTCGAAGCCGGGAGGACTCAGCCGAAGCATAATCTCGCCGAAAGTGGCAATAAGAGGTTTCATTGGTTACGTCGCGCGTAATCAGGCTAGTAAACGGAATTGTACGTCCCCGCTCAGCGGGCGACGGTAACTGGGTCTGGCACTTTCGCCGCAAGCACTGCTTCGATTCCACCGGATGCATCGACCGCGGGTAGCCCCTCTACGAGTTGCGCAGTGAATGCGCTAGGCGGGAACGAAGTCGTTTTGCGAAGCGCCGAGGCCGTGTACCCGTCGAGAGTAAAAGCGTTTACCTCCACTGCTGCGTTAACGGGCTGAAGCGCTGAAGCGGACTGTCGCAGGCGTACAAAAGCTTCGTGCGCGTCATCGAGAAAGCTGCCGAACGAGAGCTGGAGCCACGTGAATATCAGCTCGTGTGAGTTGACAAGAGTCACCCGCGATTTTCTTAGTAGTACCACCGGCCCATCGCCCGGCGCCTGTGAGAGCTGCCCGATTGCTTCACACATACTTTCATCCGACGCGGGGTCGCGAACGGCTTGCACGATGTTAATGGCAGTATGCGGAAACGCCGATTGCACCAGTGCTCGAGCACTATCATTGTCGGCGATCTGCGAAGTGAAACACGTACAGCTCAAGACATGGTCCGGCGCCACTCCGGAGGCGGACACACTCGCTTTCAGATGCTCCAGAGCCTCCTCGAACGAAGCCCCCGTCTGTCCGGAAAAGAAAGCGAGGCCGTTCGGATTTACGCTGCGGTTCGTGGCGACAACGGCCTCAATGACGACCTGAGCCGTTTGCTGTCCGAGGGCGCCGATCTGCAACACAGAAAGCACGGGAAGCGGCAATTTGCGTTCGGTGAACAGATTAGCTGTTTCGGCTTCGATGCGTCGCGCATCTCCCGCGCCCGCAACGAACGCGCGCAGCCGGATGATCGTTTCGCCGTGGGTATCGCGTATGAGGTCGCTCAGGCTATGGCGAATTTGGGCCGAGAGGCCCCCGGTCCGCAGCAGCGGCGAGATATGAAAATCGAGGCCCTCCGTTTCCGTCATAAGAGCTTTGGGCAATTCCGGCGGCAGGGGCAGCACCTGCGTCTTTTCTTCGTTCTTTTTTCGTTGCGAAGGGCTCCGGCCCAGGCTCACCCCGAGGAGCATGAGCCCCAGGGCGCTGGAGATAACGAGAGGGGTGCGGCGCAGCATGCGCAAAGCTCTAGACTAACTCGCCCAGATTCCGCAACGGTTTACATCGCGGCTGGCCGCAGCAAATGGACTGGTGTCTCAGTCCAATGTGGTAGGATGAGTTCGTTTGGCAAACCTGGCTCATATACAGCTCAATCCGGCTTCTGACGTTCCGCTTTATCGGCAATTAGCTGGTTCGTTGCGCGAAATGATGGAGGGAGGTGCGATCCAATCTGGCGAGCGTCTACCTGCCACACGCGAATTGGCTGGCCGGCTTGGCCTGAACCGCACGACTGTATCCGCTGCGTATGCTGTGCTCGAGGAAAGTGGGTTGCTAGAGGGGCACGTCGGACGCGGTAGCTTTGTGGCCAAGCGCGATCACGTGGTGGGATCTGGCAAACCGGGCCGGACCTTGGATTGGGATTCGATTTTGCCGCCGCTCGCACGATCGCCTGGTGCTGCGCAAGCAGTCGAGATTAGTTTCGCCAATTCGCGGCCTTCGGAAGAGGCGTTCCCGCTCGCCGAATTCCGGTCCCTCGCGAAAGAAGTCATAGACGGGCCAGAGGCGGCTGAAATTCTGCAATTGGGCTCTCCGTACGGCTACGGGCCGTTGCGGCGTTATCTGCTGAGTGAAGCGTTGGCGGCTGGAATCGCACTCCCGGGCGACGATCTGATGATTACCAACGGATGCCAGCAAGCGCTCGACCTGCTGGCAAGGCTCTTCATCACGGCAGGGGAAGCAGTGGTTGCGGAGGACCCGGTATACCACGGACTGCTGCGAGTGTTCTCGCGCGCAAAGGCAAATCTAATTCCGGTTGCGGTGGAGAACGGTGGTATCGATCCTGGTTTGCTCGCGCGAGCGGTGGAAGAGCACCGTCCAAGACTCATCATCCTGACTCCCAGCTTTCAAAACCCGACGGGTTCCACGCTCAATCTCGAGCGGCGCAAGCGGATTCTCGAAATTGCACAACGTTGTGGCGCTCTGGTCGTCGAAAACGATATCTACAGCGATCTGCGCTATCGGGGCCAGAATCTTCCCACCTTAAAGGAATTGGATGAGAACGGCCAAACGATCCTGCTACGTAGCTATTCGAAAGTGTCGTTTCCAGGGCTGCGCGTTGGATGGATTATCGGTCCCCGGATGGTAATTGCGCGACTCGTCGAGATCAAGCAGATCTGTGATCTGCATTCGGACCAGCTTTCGCAGGCGGTTCTGCTGCGATTCGCCGAATCTGGGGAATTGCAGCGGCATCTCGAGCGCACGCGCCGGGCGGGGCTGGAGAAACTCCACGCCGTCTTAGATGCCTGCGGACGTTTTCTGCCTCGGGGAACCAGATTTGCCCGGCCCGATGGCGGCATGAACCTCTGGATCGAACTGCCGGCGCCGCTTATGGCAGACAGGCTCTTGACGCTGGCTGAAGAAAGAGGCGTAAGTTTCTTGCCAGGCAACTATTTCTCCGAAAATGCGACGCACGAGCGTGGTCTGCGAATTAGCTTCGGAGGGTTGAGCGTTGACCAAATAGCGAAAGGCATGAAAATTTTGGGTGAGATTGCCACCGAGGAACTGGCTGCGAGCACCGGGCCAGTGAGTTTTGAGCCGGCAGCGGCCCTGGTGTAGAGAGTTTCAGAAGATCAGGAGAACGACTATGAACTTCCAAGACGATCAGTTTCGGTTGAAGGTTGGATTGGCCGAGATGCTGAAGGGCGGCGTGATCATGGACGTGGTCAACGCGGAGCAGGCGATAATTGCCGAAAAAGCGGGCGCCTGCGCTGTGATGGCGCTCGAGCGCGTGCCGGCGGATATACGGAAAGAAGGCGGCGTAGCCCGCATGTCGCAGATCCGGATCATACGGGACATTATGGGAAACGTCTCGATTCCGGTGATGGCCAAAGTACGGATCGGGCATTTCATAGAAGCGCGCATTCTGGAGGTGCTCGGTGTGGACTATATCGACGAGAGCGAAGTCTTAACGCCAGCGGACGAAGAGCACCACGTTGACAAGCACGATTTCAAAGTGCCGTTCGTGTGCGGTGCCCGTAATCTGGGCGAAGCGTTGCGCCGGATTGCCGAAGGCGCTGCCATGATTCGCACGAAGGGAGAAGCCGGTTCGGGAAACATCGTCGAGGCTGTTCGTCATATTCGCACGATTGTGAAAGAGATGAAGCAGCTGACCGTGCTCGGAAAGGAAGAACTCGTTCATGAGGCGAAGAACCTGCAAGCTCCGCTCGAGTTAGTGCGGTATGTGGCCGAGAACGGCAAATTGCCGGTACCTAATTTCTCAGCGGGCGGAATCGCAACTCCCGCTGATGCCGCTTTAGTGATGCAGCTTGGGGCGGAAGCGGTATTCGTAGGCTCGGGCATCTTCAAATCGGCTGACCCCGAAACGCGGGCCAGAGCGATCGTAAAGGCTGCGACCTACTACCACGATCCAGTGAAGTTGCTCGAGGCAAGCGAAGAACTCGGGGAGGCTATGCCCGGGCTCGATGTTTCCAAAATGCAGGAATCTGAATTGATGCAGACTCGCGGTTGGTAACGCCGCGCCCCGACCAATGACATGGAAAAACCTGAAGATCGGCGTCCTCGCGCTCCAGGGAGATTTCGAAGCTCACCGCAAGGCGCTCGAACGCGCCGGCGCGGAGAGCAGCGAAGTTCGAACGGCGGCTGATCTGGAAGCGATAGACGGCCTGATTCTGCCCGGTGGAGAGAGCACGACAATGCTCAAACTTCTCGAGGTGGAACGACTGTTCGAGCCCCTCAAGGAGTTCGGGCGCTCGAAGCCGGTCTTTGGCACATGCGCCGGAGCAATATTGCTTTCAAGTGAAGTGCGGCATCCGGTTCAGCCGTCACTCGGCTTAATGGATTTGACCATTGAGCGCAATGGATATGGACGCCAGATTGACAGCCGGGTCGCTCGTATTGATGTCGGAAGCAAAACGGCAGAAGCGGTATTCATCCGCGCGCCCATCATCCGCCGGGTGGGCTCGAACGTGAAGGTTCTGGCTACTCTTGACTCGGCACCAGTGCTGGTGGAGGAGGGAAAACACCTGGCGGCCACCTTCCACCCGGAACTGAGTGGAAGCGAGCGGATTCACCGCTATTTTGTCGATAAAGTTCATGACCAGAGAACCTGAAGTGCTTCGCTACACTGAAAAGGCGTGAAGCGAGTCCTATTTCTCTGCATTGGAAATTCCTGCCGAAGCCAGATGGCGGAGGGATTCGCGCGAAGATACGGATCCGATGTCGTGGAACCGGTGAGCGCTGGCCTTGCTCCCGCATCCCTGGTTCAACCGCTCACGAAAAAGGTGATGAGCGCGAAAAACATCCACATTGACGGGCAGTATCCGAAGAATCTGGAAACGGTCGATCTTCGTAGCTTCGACCTCATCGTGAATATGAGCGGTGCGAACTTGCCCGCCACTCGCCTTCCGATAGAGGTCCGGGAATGGAAAATCGAAGACCCCATCGGCCAGACCGAGGAGGTATATTGTACTGTTCGGGACCAGATCGAGAACGAAGTGATGAGACTGATTCTCGAATTCAGGAAAGAAGCTCGCAACAGCTCCGAGAACGCCTCCTTACGGCCTAGCTTCCGCCGGGCACGCGCAAGAAACTGATTCGAGATGTCTCAAAAACAAACGCGGCTCGGAGCGATTCGCCCCAAGCCGCGTTGAAGAAACCTCAGCTAAACGCCCAGCTTACTTGGTAGTGCTGGTCGTGCTGCTCATCGTGTCGGTGCTCTTCTTGCTGTGATGCTTGCTGTGCTTCTTGGTGGTGGTGCTCTTCATCGTGCTGCTGGTATCGGTCGTAGCGGCAGTGTTCTGCGCAAAAACGGCGGTACCGGACAACATTGACAGGCCCAGGGCAGCGATCATGATCTTTTTCATTTGTTTGGAGTCTCCTTAAAGTACTTCTGAATGAGAGCACTTCTGTGCTTTCACTCGTATGGTGGCAGAGTCGTGGTGAAGGAGTCCTGAACTTAACATTAAAGACGCCTTAATGTAAGAACTCTAATCACACGCTGGCGGGTTCAAAGCCTGCAAATCAGCAGTTCGCGTTCATAGATCAACTCAGGCGGCAGATGATCGTGTAATTCGATGAATAACTCTTCATGTCCGATGACTTCTGCTTTCCACGCGGAACGATCAAACGATTGAAGCTGGTCGAATTTGTCCTCGGTGAATTCGAGGCCCTCCCAGTGAATGTCGTTGTACCGAGGCACCCAACCGATCGGAGTCTCCCGGCCGGGCGTCCGGCTATGAACGCGATCGACAATCCATTTGAGGATTCGCATATTCTGGCTAAAGCCCGGCCAAATGAAATCGCCATCGGCATCTTTGCGGAACCAGTTGACATGAAAGATCCGCGGGGTGAAACTTAGTGACCTTTGCATCCTCAGCCAGTGCCGGAAGTAATCGCCCATGTGATATCCACAGAACGGCAGCATCGCCATCGGGTCGCGGCGGACCTTACCTACCGCGCCTGCGGCTGCTGCCGTCGTTTCTGAACCCATCGTGGCCCCGACATAAACGCCGGTGCTCCAATTGAATGCCTGGTAAACGAGAGGAATGGTCTCGGCTCGGCGTCCTCCGAAGATGAAAGCGCTGATGGGAACACCGTTTGGATCTTTCCATCGCGGGTCAATGGAAGGACATTGCGATGCCGGCGCGGTAAACCGGGCATTCGGATGGGCCGCTTTTCTCCCAGTCTGTCTGCCCATCTCGGGAGTCCAGCGGTTTCCCTGCCAATCGATGCATTCCGAAGGGGGATCGTTCGTCAGCCCTTCCCACCAGACACCTCCGTCAGCCGTGAGAGCAGTGTTAGTAAAGATTGTGTTTCTGGACAGGGTTGCGATCGCGTTGGGGTTTGTTTTGGGCGACGTGCCGGGGGCGACGCCAAAAAAGCCGGCTTCGGGATTGATGGCCTGAAGCTGCCCGTTTTCGTCGGGTTTGATCCACGCGATATCGTCACCGACGGTCCACACGTTCCAGCCCTCAAAGCCCTCGGGCGGAATCATCATCGCGAAATTTGTTTTGCCGCAGGCGCTGGGGAACGCGGCCGCGACATACGTCTTCTCGCCGTCGGGACTCTCGACCCCAAGGATCAGCATGTGCTCCGCCATCCAGCCTTCGTCGCGCGCGATGTTGGACGCAATGCGCAATGCAAAACACTTCTTTCCGAGCAAAGCATTCCCGCCATAACCGGAGCCATAAGACCAGATCTCTCGCGTTTCGGGAAAGTGGACGATATACTTCTGCGGATTGCAAGGCCACGGTACATCCATCTGGCCAGGTGAGAGAGGGGAGCCCACGCTGTGCATGCAGGGCACCACGCGCTTGACATCCTTGTCGATCTCCCTGAAAACCCGCACACCGATACGGGCCATGATGCGCATGTTGACGACCACATATGGAGAGTCGGTGAGCTCAACCCCGATTCGCGACATCGGCGACTCGATCGGTCCCATGCTGAACGGAAGCACGTACATAGTGCGGCCCCGCATACAACCCCGGAAGAGGTCCTTGAGCGTGCGGCGCATCTCAAAAGGGTTGATCCAGTTGTTAGTGGGGCCGGCGCTGTCTTTCGATAGGGAACAGATAAAGGTGCGATCTTCCACGCGGGCGACATCGCTCGGATCTGATCTCGCCAGAAAACACCCTGGCCACAACTCCTGGTTCAGCCGGATAAAAGTTCCCGCAGCAACCAACTGATCGCAGAGCGCATCGTACTCCTCCTGCGACCCATCCACCCAGTGAATAGCAGCCGGCCGGGTGAGTTCCGCCATTTTTTCGACCCATCTCAGCAGGTGCTTGTTCGTGCTCAGCGGGGCTACGGAAAGCGGTAGCGTAGACGCCCTCATACAAACGTTCTGAGACTATCATGGCTGAGGTGCCGCTCGTGCAGGCTCACCTGAACAGGGGTTCTATGTCGAACGAACTCAACCTCGAAAAAGATTTCGCATTCCATCTGGTCCGTGTTGTCGAAGAGGCGGCGATCTCGAGTGCTCGGACGATGGGGCAAGGCGACCGGAAGCACTCCGATCACGCAGCCGTGCAGGCTATGCGGCAGGCCTTCGAATCGGTTCCCATCTCCGGTAATATCGTTATCGGAGAAGGGGAACGAGACGAGGCGCCGATGCTCTATATCGGCGAACGCGTCGGAGCGATTCCTCCGGACGGCAACGAATATCCGGGCGTGGACATCGCCGTAGATCCTCTGGAGGGCACAAACCTGTGCGCTACCGGAGCCCCGAACGCCATCGCCGTTCTCGCCGCTTCCGAACCGGGAGGCCTGCTGCACGCGCCCGACTGCTATATGGAAAAAATTGTCGCCGGTCCTGCCTGCCGGGGCGCGCTGGATCTGGATGCGCCGGTTTCGCAGAATTTAAAATCGATTGCCCGCCGGCTCGATCGCGACGTCAAGGATTTAACCGTCATTGTGCTGGACCGTCCCCGGCACGAAGGCCTCATAGAAGATATCCGGCAGGCGGGTGCGCGCATCCGGCTGATTGGAGACGGAGACCTTTCGGCGGCGATTGCCGTCGCGGTGCGCGGAAATGGGGTTCATGCGGTGATGGGGATCGGCGGGGCTCCCGAAGGAGTGCTCGCCGCGGCTGCCATGCGCTGCTTGCACGGCGAAATGGTAGGCAGACTGGTTGTGGATACGCCGGAGCTGGAAGAGCGGGTAGCCCGGATGGGAATCCGGAACCCGCGTCGAATTTATACGGCCGGCGATTTGGCGATGGGAACCCACATTATCTTCGCCGCTTGTGGCGTTACGGATGGAGCGCTCTTGCGCGGCGTGCGCTTCTTCGGCGAAGGCCAGCGCACCCACACCCTGCTAATGACCTCCAACAACAACAGTGTCCGGTTCATTGACACCGTCCACATGAACCGCAAGCCGGGACCGCGCGGCGTCCGCTTGTATTAACTGCGATTGCGCCTGACTTTGACTGTCGCAACCTGGCGGCGAGGTAAGTCATCCAACACTCTAGGCATGGCTGCCTATCGCTGGGTCCCATTTCCTCTTTTTCTACTATTCATGACGACAGTTTCAGGTGTGAGGGCAAGATCGGCCGAGCTTCACGGCAGATCTCGTTCCGAGCTCAAGTCCGGCATAGAATACGCCCGGGTTAACGGAATCAGCCTGTGTATGGATGCTTCGATTCCCGACGATGTCGCGAAGGCTCCGGGAGTCATTCATCGTACACGGAGGAGGCTGGGTAGCGGGCGACCGTAGAATCGATGTCGCGCCGCTGTTCCGTCCGCTTTCCGATGCCGGCTTGGCCTGGTTTTCGATCAGTTATCGACTGGCGGCGAACGTTATGCAGTTCGGCGAGGCGATCAATGACGTGGAGGCTGCTGTTCGCTTCGTACGTTCGCACGCAAGCGAATTTCATCTCGATCCCACCAGAATCGGCTTGATTGGAGAATCCGCGGGAGGCCAGCTCGCGGCCATGGCCGCCTTGCGGATGCCTCTGGATACCGCGGTAAAGGCGGTAGTCGGTCTGTATACGCCGAACGATCTCATCACGCTCCTGAAAAACTCGGACTATTTGCCGGCTCAAATTCGGGATCAGGTGATGGGAAAACCGTGGGAGGGCTTTGCGTTGAGCCTTCTGGCGAAGCTGTCTCCTATAGAGAATGTGCGGCGTGATATGCCGCCGTTTCTGCTCATACACGGAACAGCCGATCCACTGGTACCTTTCGAGCAATCTGAGATGATGTGCCGGCGAATGCGGGCAGTTGGTGCGAGCTGCGAGGTCTATGCCGTGTCAGGTGCCGGTCACGGGATTCGTTGGTGGGAATCTTCACCGAGCCTCGCCAACCAATACAAACGAAAAATGGTGGATTGGCTGGAACAAAATCTCAACGCACCGACAGCTGCTGGAACTCACGCTGACGGTGCGCCGAGAAAGTCTTCGGGAATCGGTCCCTCTTAGGAGATTGCGCGGGTCCGCCGACGGCGGGCCGCCGCCATGAGTACAGCGAGGCCAAACAAAACTGGAATGGCCATGGCCGGTTCAGGCGTCAAGATTTCGCCGAACAGCCCGTCCTTCTGGCCGTTGATTCCGGCCGTAAAATAGAGTCCGTTAGCATTCACGCCATTGCCGCCGGTGCGGAACTCCAGAGACCATAGGAAATCATTTACGATCGGCTTCCCATCTGCCCCGTTGATCGTGGACACCCAAGCGCCAGTGGTCGGATTATAGGCGTTGATTTCGCCGTTAAAGAAATTGCCGATCAGCAGATCACCCCCGAGGCTGCCGAAGCCGGCCGGAGCCAGCGTATTAGAAATGCCCCAGGGTGCGTTCAGGGCGCCGCCAGTGGCGAACCGCTTCACGAAAGTGCCGTCCGTATTGAATATGTCGACATAGCCTCCGGGGAGACCGGTCCCCATCGTCGTCAATTTTGCATACGTCACGTATAGCTGTGAGCCGACGAGCTGAATATTGAATGGCACAAAACCGGCCACGGGATTTGGGTCAGTGAAGTTACCGGTCAGAGTCACCTGATGATAACTGGAGTCGAAGACTCGAATTGCGCCGGTGGAATCCGCGGCGTAAAGATAGTTCGAGCCGTTAGAAGAGGCGAGAGACAGGCCCGTAAAGATGGCGCCAGGTGCTGACGCCAATTGCACGGCCGGGTTGGTTCCGCCCCAACCGTCGATCGTGCCATTCAAAGTATCGAAGATGAAGAAGGCAGGGGTCTTCCCATCCGGCAGCAGGAAACCAGAGCCGCCGGCGAACACTTGCCCAGTGGGACCCGAAGGCGGAGGCCCGCCCGGAATCGGTACGGTCAACGGAATCTTCGTTCCGGCGCCAGTATAGAGCGTTGAGGTGCCGGATGCCTGATTCGAAATCCAAAATGGCGAGGTAGCACCAAATGACACACCCCAAGGATTCTTCAGGTCCGAATCCGTGGTGACGGCCATCCCTGCTACGTCGGAGACCAAGTTCACCTGCGTGAACGAGTCGGCGACTAGAAGTTGAGGCGAGAGCGCGATCACAAGACCCGCGAGCAATTTCGCGCTGAAACGTAGAGTATGCACGTTTTTCATAACGACCCCACAGAACCGCCACACGCGTTTACAGGATCGCGCTAAACGCGCGTGTGCGATTCGCCTGTTGGGCTGTCGAATCAAGCAAGGTGTTACGTAAAAGATCTGTAAAAGGTACTAGCGGCCTTTAACGCGTAACCATTACTCTGTCGAGCGCAAGAGTAGTACCCGTTTTGTCCGCTGCCAGACAACGCTTGCGGGTTCAATGCAAACGGAGTACCCGCTCCATCTATAAATTTCCGCGGACCGCCTGTTCGCGTTCAATGGCCTCGAACAGCGCCTTGAAATTACCTTTTCCGAAGCTTCGGCTGCCCTTTCGCTGGATAATTTCAAAAAACAGCGTTGGCCGGTCTTCCACCGGTTTCGTGAAGATCTGCAGCATGTAACCCTCATCATCGCGGTCCACCAGAATCCCCAGCCGGGCCAATTCATCCAGCGGCTCGTCCACTTTGCCAACCCGGGCGGTGAGGTCATCGTAGTAAGTGGTTGGGACGGAAAGAAACTCGAGTCCCTGTTCGTGTAATCGGCCAACCGATTCGATGATGTTGTTCGTGGCCATGGCGATGTGCTGCACTCCAGGGCCGGCATAGAAGTCCAGGTATTCCTCTATCTGCGATTTGCGGCGTCCCTCCGCCGGCTCGTTGATCGGAAACCGGATCTTTTCATTCCCGTTCGTCATGACTTTGGACATAAGCGCCGAGTACTCGGTGGAAATGTCCTGATCGTCGAAGTGCTTAAACATCCGGAATCCCATCACGCGTTCATAGAACTCGACCCACGTGTTCATTTGTCCCCAGCCAACGTTGCCCACCACGTGATCGATATGTAGAAGTCCCGCTGGGCGGGCCACTCGATCCACCTGCGGAGCTGATACGAAGCCGGGCAGAAATGATCCGGAGTAGTTCTTGCGTTCGACGAAAGTATGAACGGTATCGCCGTAGATAGCGATTGACGAAAGTATTGCCTCTCCGGCCTTGTCCCGGCTGACAGCGGGCTCATGCAAGCTGCGGGCGCCGCGAGCGGTTGTCTCTTTCCAGGCGGACCGTGCATCGTCCACCCATAGTGCAATCGACTTTACTCCGTCTCCGTGTCGTCGGATCTGATCCGCGATTTCGCTATCGGGCCCCAGAGGGGTCGTGAGGACGAAGCGAATTTTGCCTTGCTCCAGCACGTACGAGACGCGGTCACGGGTCCCCGTCTCAGGCCCGCGATAGGCAATCAAGCGGAAGCCCATCGCGGCGCGGTAGAAATAGGCAGCCTGCTTGGCGTTTCCAACGTAGAATTCAATATGGTCCGTACCGTGTATCGGCAGGAAATCTGTTTGCGCGGCACTCCGCGTGTCGCTGGTTTCGGTAGCTTGTGGCATATGCTGTAATCTCCATTTCAGCGCAACGGAGAGACGCCGCTGAAGATTATGGACGATTCGGAGGCCGCCACGTACGGCCGTAATAGTTTGGCGTCTTAAATCGAAGAGAGGAGAGGATACTGATGCCGGTTTATCACCATTTAGGCGAGCTTCCTTCCAAACGACATAAGATCTACCGCCAGCCGAACGGGGAACTGTATTCCGAGGAGTTGATGGGCAATATGGGTTTTGTGGGGCCCTCGTCGCTTCTCTATCACGTCCGGCGTCCGACTGCGGTTCGAGCCCTGCGCACCGTCAAGGAATTGAAATGGGAGCAGGCATCTCGCGAACCGCTCCGGCATCGGCATTTCCGCACCAAGCAACTCACCCGTCGTGGTGATCCGTTCGCCGACCGTATTCCCTTGCTCTTCAACCATGACGTCTCGATGTCTCTGGTGCGTCCGAATCCAGGCACGACGAACTTCTATCGAAATGCGCAGGGAGATGAGGTTGTGTACGTGAGCGACGGAGGAGGCCTCCTCGAATCCCCTTTCGGCCGCATTCCGTTTGAAGGTGGCGACTACCTCGTGATTCCGCGCGGTATCCTCCACCGATATCAGTTTTCAGACGCCGAGCAGGTTCTGCTGATAATCGAGAGCGCCGGCTACATTCGAACTCCGAAGCGCTACCGGAACGAGTATGGACAGCTTACAGAGTCGAGCCCGTACTCGGAGCGAGATATCCGGCTTCCTCAGAATTTGGAAACACACGACGAAAAGGGCGAATTCAAGCTGATTGTCAAGAAGGAGAACACATTGACAGAGATGGTACTGGCCTACCATCCCTTCGATGTGATCGGCTGGGATGGCCACTACTTTCCCTGGGCTCTCAGTATCCACAGTTTTGAGCCCAGAGTCGGGCGATTTCACCTGCCCCCTCCTACACACCAGACCTTTGAAGGGGATGGATTTGTTATTTGTTCGTTCTGCCCGAGGCCGTTCGATTTCGATCCGGAAGCAGTTCCCGCACCCTATACGCACTCGAACGTGATGTCCGACGAGGTCCTGTATTACGCGAACTCGGAGTTCATGAGCCGCAAGGGCATTGAATACGGTTCCATCACCTTGCACCCGGACGGACTGGCGCACGGGCCTCAACCGGGACGAACAGAAGCCTCAATCGGTCAAAAACAGACGAATGAACTCGCGGTAATGATGGACACTTTTCGCGGTTTGGAAGTCAGCCAGGAGGCCGTCGATACGGAGGATCGAGATTACTATTTATCGTGGCTCGAAAGCTAGCGTCCATGATCTCGAAATCCTGAGCCGGTCATGACGGACAAGACTCATGACCCTGCGCTGCGAAGTTGGATCGAGTCAGCGAATATCCCGGGCTGCGATTTCCCGATCCAGAACTTGCCGCTAGGTGTTTTTCGAACCTTCGAAAACCCTAAGCCCCGGATCGGAGTCGCAATCGGCGAGTTTGTTTTGGAAGCGAGCCCCTGGCTCTCCGGAGACAATTTGAATGGCTATATGGGGCTCCCCTCCCAGCAGCGGCGCGATCTTCGGCAGCAGCTCAGCCGCGCTCTCGAGAGAGGCGCCACCGAACGGAACCTAACTCCCCAAACCGATTGCAAGATGTTACTGCCCGCCGTGATCGGTGATTACACCGATTTCTACGCGTCCATTCACCACGCTACGAATGTGGGCCGGTTGTTCAGACCCGAGAATCCACTGCTCCCCAATTACAAGCAACTACCAATCGCTTACCATGGCCGATGCTCCTCGATTGTGGTGAGCGGAACTGCAGTCAGGAGACCCCGCGGCCAGCTAGGGGAGGCGAGGTTCGGACCATCCTCTGAGCTCGACTATGAAGTAGAAATCGGGGCCTTCATGGGGCCGGGTAACCAGATCGGTGAGCCGATTCCCATCGCGGAAGCCGAACGGCACATCGCGGGAGTCTGCCTGCTGAACGATTGGTCCGCGCGGGACATTCAACGCTGGGAGTATCAGCCGCTTGGGCCATTCTTGGCCAAGAATTTCGCAACGTCGATATCGCCCTGGATGATCACAATGGAGGCTCTCGAGCCGTTTCGAGTGCCGCAACCCGAACACGACGCCCCGGCGCTTCCGTATCTGCGCAGTCAAAGGCCCGAGGCGTTTGACATCACCGTTGAAGCGTCACTTCGAACCTCCAAAATGGCTGCCCCCATTCGGATCAGCGGTGCCTCATCTGCCAGCCTCTACTGGACCCTGGCGCAAATGGTGGCGCACCATACTTCGAATGGATGTCCGGTGAGGCCCGGCGATCTCATCGGAAGTGGGACCATTTCTGGCCCGGACAAGGAAAATCGCGGATGTCTCCTTGAGCTGACCTCGAAGGGCCGGGAGCCGCTCTCACTAGGAAATGGAGAGCAGCGGATTTTTCTCGAAGATGGCGACGAACTCACGCTCACGGCGTACTGCTGGCGAGAAGGCTTTCGCCGTATCGGATTCGGGCAATGTAGCGGAAGAATTTTGCCGGCCAGCTAACGTTACTCCTTCGGTTGATCGGGCTCTTCCTCCAATTCCTCGGGTTGGTGTTGTGGCATGACGGAGCTTTCACCAGGTTGAATCCCAAGGTCGGCGAAAATGTTCGCTAAATAGCTCCGCGTTTCGGCCGGAATCGGGGAGTCGGCCCGGTCCGCACGGCTCGCGCCGGCGTTGTAGGCAATCAGCGAGGACTTCAGATCACAGTTGTACTTTGCCAGCAATTGTTTCAGGAAAGCTGCTCCCGCCTGAACATTTTGCTCTGGGTCGAACGGGTCGGTGACATGAAACTGCCCCGCCGTGGAGGGCATCAGTTGCATGAGGCCCAGAGCGCCTTTTGGCGACATCGCACAGGGCCGGAATGCCGATTCTTCCTTCATCACCGCCCGCAGCAAATCCGGGTTTAAGGAACTCTTCGTGGCGGCGGACTGGATCAAAGAATCGATGGCCGGCCGCGCCAATGGGGAGCAATCGAATTCCGCTGTGACCGAGGGCGCCGCCGAAAAGAACGGATCCTCATCAAGAGGCGAAAGTATCAAGGACTGCTGGCGCAGCGAATTCGCTTGCGCACCGAGTGACGTTTGCTGCTTTTCGAGCGACTGCTGCATCGCCTTCGCTGCGACATCGGACGGGTTGGCCGGTGACGCCCACGAGAGCTGTGCAATGCAAATCGCAGTGTATAGAAGCCGTCTCGGTATCGCGCGAGGCATAGAGGCTGCGAGAACCTGAGAGCAATTTGCTGCCCTCTTGCTAGGAATGCTGGCTGGATGCGCTGATTTCAGCGAATCAAATAGTTTAGGAGGCTTTTGTTTGCAAGCTGGGGCTGTTATCGGAGGCGGCGGTCGCGTCAGGATTTTGACGCGTTCTTACGATGAGCCGGCCGCCTTCGGGGTCGAACCAGAGTGAACGCACCAGCATTCCACCTAAATCCTCGCCTTGAAGGGTGATACGTTCCTGCTCCAGTGTTCTCCGGAGAGCACAAACGTTCTGAGCTCCTACGCCGGGTTCGTCCGAAAAGGCATGAGCGCCGCCTATTGCCCAAACAGAGACATCCTCGCGAGAAACTCCGTGGGCTTCAATTCGTGAGAAGAGCAGGGGAATCGCGCTGCTGGCATAAAGCCACCGGCTTCTTGACGATTCGCTACTGCATATCTCTGGATCGGGCAGCGAGAAGCGAAGCAACGCGGCGATTTCCAGCACCGGAATGTGAACGGCGAGGGCCACGCAACTGGTCAAGTCCCGTGTGATCAGCCTGAATCCCGGCGCGGCAAACTTACAATCCGCGGGCGCGACCTCTAAGCTGGCGCAGGCTGTGCTGGAGTTCGGGGCAAGCATCTGGATACAGCTTTATCGAAGATGCACGCGTCCTTTTAGAGGCCATTGACGTTATTTCTTGCCGGGGTTTTTCAGTGCCGGAGTAGCGGCATCCTTCGCATTGTCGTGATCGGTAAATTGCGGATAAGAAATGATGATTGAGACTCGCCGGTTCGAGGGGTCTTCAGGGTGAGTCGGAAAGCGAAGCTGCTGGTCGGCGAAGCCCCGGACTTCCGCAATCTGATCGGAGCGCACTCCGTCCGCCTGCATAATCCTGCGAGCGGCGTTAGCCCGGTCCGCCGAGAGTTCCCAATTCGAGTAAACCGGGCCATCATACGGTTTGGAGTCGGTGTGGCCTTCAATCATGATCGAATTGTTGAGTTTGCCGAGTTCATGCGCGAGCGCAACGAGCACATTCCGGCCGCCTTCGGTCGGATCTGAGCGCCCATTCTCGAAAAACATGCCCTTATCTGTTTCGAGCAGCTCGATCCGCAATCCTTCGGGCGTCATCGTCATATGAACGTGTTCCTTCAGCTTGCCCACCATTGGATGTTGGCGTATCGCTTGCTCGAGCTTCTCCTTTAATAAAGGCATCTGTTTCTTGGTGATGGTGATGCCGTGGCCACTGCCCGACATGCCGGTGCCGATGGTTTTGGCAAACCCTCTTGGATTGCTGAAGTAACCGGCGATGGACTCCTTCACGTCGTTGCTGGAGCTCATCAGCCACAGAACCAGGAAAAACGCCATCATCGCGGTGACAAAATCAGCGTAGGCTACCTTCCAGGCGCCGCCGTGCGGGCGATGGGCGTGCGCCTTCTTCTTCTTCAGGACAATAATCGGTTGCGCTGAAGCCATTCTTTACGCAGCCAACTGCTCCGGTTTTGAGCGAAACTCCTGATCCATCTCCTTGAAGCTCGGGCGAACGGGGGACGGAATCGTTCGGCGGGAGAATTCTACCGCTAGAGCTGGCGCTGCTCCCCGGATGAATGCGATCAGGCCGGTTCTCACGCTGTGGTAGTAATGCGATTCTTCATCGTTTGCCCGGCTGATCTTGGCTGCCAGAGGAGAGAGGAACCCGTAGCACAGAAGGATCCCGAGAAAGGTCCCTACCAGGGCGGCTGCTACCTTTTTTCCAATCTCTTCCGGGGGACCGCCCAGCGCGCTCATAGTGATCACAATGCCGAGTACGGCTGCGACAATGCCCAATCCGGGCAGGGCGTCAGCTACGGTCGAAAGAGCGGTTACGGGTTGATTCACTTCATGGTGATGAACCTCGAGGTCGAGCTCTATCAATTGGTCGAGATCGAAATAGGAAACAGTGCCCGCCATGGCTGTCCGAAGCGTGTCGCAGATGAATTGAAGCGTATGATGATGCTTCATAATCTCCGGATAATTTTTGAAAAACTCGCTCTTTTCCGGTTCTTCGATATCGCTTTCGAGGCTAATCAGACCGCCTTTTCGCGCTCGTTTGAAAAGATCGTTCAGCATCTTCAGAGTGATCAGGTAATGCTTTTTGCTGTAGCGGGACGAACCGAAAGCGCCCAGTACGCGCTTGAAGATGCTGGTTACAACGGGAAGAGGATTGGCTATCAGTAGCGTTCCGGCTGCTGCCCCGATGATGATGAGAGCTTCGGAGGGCTGCAACAGGACCTGGAGGTTCCCCTTCTCCATCAGATAGCCTCCTACAATCGCTCCTATCACGACCAGGATGCCGATAATCGAAAACATTCTGTGCCTCGTCCTCTGAGGACTTATCGGAGCAAAAACGCAGGACTAAGCTGCCATTTACCGCCTCGATGCAATTCTGTGCCTCTCGGTGCTTCAGGTCATCGCCTTACCCCAGGAAAGCGCGAGAGTACTCAAGAAGTTCGGCGCTTCCCACGATAAAGCAATAGTGGAACCAAACTTGTCCGGTTATACGCGTTACCACGAAGCGTACGTTGAAGGCAGTGTTTTGAGCGGTAATCCGATGCATCTGGTGGTGTTGATGTACGAAGCCGCCATCGCCTCAGCTTGCGATGCAAGGCATGAGTTCGACGCCGGTAACCGGAATGCTGGTTCGTCCGCAGTAAGCAAGTGTTCCAGAATCATCAGCCAGCTTTCCTTGTCGCTCGATCATCAGAGGGGCGCCGAAATCAGTCAGAATCTCAAGCGGTTGTATGCCTATATGCAGCAGCGGCTCTCGGAAGCCCACGCCTCCTTTAAAGGTGAAAGGCTATCAGAAGTAGAGCAGCTTCTCTCGACACTGCTCGAGGCGTGGTCGGCCTTGGCTTCCCAACCTGCCTATTCGAACAATTCTCGCGAGGACTCTGCTAGTGCTTACGGAGACTACTTCGCGGGATCCGAGGAACCCGAGCTGGCGGTTACGTTCTGAGCGGAAGCGGCTTTCGTCAGGTGGCGTTCAATGATTTTCGCCAGACCGATACCGCCGCCGGCCGCGAGAGCGGAGGCGAATTGCGTTTCAGCCATTGCTTCGGCGGAGTCACTGGCATCGCTGTCGCCGCTACCTAGCCAGCCGTCGGAACTTGCTTCACGCACCGATTTCAGCATCTCTCCAATCATCAAGGCCTCGAATTGCTGCGCGGCCTCGTGTACCTTCGCAGGTTTCTTCTGGATCAGTTCTGCGGGTCCTGCGAGAACGGAAGGGGTGGCATCCAGGTTCGTCATGCTGATCGCTAGATAACCTCCAACTCGGCATCCAATGCCCCAGCCGCCCGCAGGCTCTCGAGAATCGCAATTACGTCGCGTGTCGTGGACCCGATCGAAGCAAGAGCTCTCACCAGTTCTTCCACCGTGGCTCCATTCTGCAGGACAAGGTTCTTGGATTTCTCGTCTTTCGCTGTGACCGTAGTCTCGGGCGCCACGGTTCCCGGCGCGCTGGAGAACGGCCCGCTTGGTACCGGAATCAGTTGCGTCTGAATTTCGACCGTCAAGTTCCCGTGCATGACTGCCACGGGCGCTATTCTCACGTTGTTTCCCAAGACTACCGTTCCCGTGCGCTCATTGATCACAACTTTCGCGATTGTATCGGGCTCTACACCCACGCTTTCCAATTCCGCCACGAATTCCGTCGCCTGAGCGGCATACCTTGGAGGAACCGCGACGGTCACTAGCCCGGCGTTATCGGCATGAGCGATTGCTCCGCTGGCGGCAAAGTGCCGGTTAACGGCATCGGAGATCCGAGCCGAAGTGGTGAAATCTGCTTGCTTGAGCTGCAGTTTGATCGAGTTTCCCAGGGGAATCGAAGGAGCGAGGCGCTCCACTGACACGCCGTTCGGTATACGTCCGACCGTCGGGTGATTTACCGTTTGAGAATTCGCGGCGCGCCCAGCCAGGAAACCACCGGTTATGACCGGCCCTTGTACGGTCGCGTACACCTGCCCGCTTACGCCCCGCAGAGTAGTCAAGACGAGTAAGCCACCTTGCAAGTTCGTCGCGTCGCCGATTGCCGCCACAGTCCCATCGATGTTGCTCCCCGGTTGTGCGTACGCAGGGAGAGTCGCGGTCACGATCACGGCGGCCGTGTTCTTAACCGTGATCAGGGTGGGCGAAACACTCACGCCCATTCGCAGCAGCAGGTTCGTCAAGCTCTGGGCAGAGAACATAGTTTGCTGGCGATCTCCGGTTCCGTTCAGTCCGACCACTAGGCCATAGCCGACGAGCTGATTCGATCGGACACCTTCGATCGTGACCAGATCCTTGAGGCGTACGCCGCGCTCTTCCCCGCATTGGCCAATCGCCGCGCAGAGCAAAAGAAGAATCGGAAGGATTCGCCGCATGTATTTCTTAGAACGGCAGCAGGCCGAGGAGAAGCCTGTAAATGAAGTTTGGCCGATGGACCACATCATTGACCACTCCCTTGCCGTTGATCTCCAGCTCCATTTGCGCCACATTTCCCGATTGCACAGTGTTCGTATTCGAAAGATCAGTTGGGCGAACGACGCCCCTGAGTGTAATTACCTGATTTTCGGAGTTGACGAGAACACTCTTCGTACCCTCGATCACAAGATATCCGTTTGGAAGGACGTCTATTACGCGCGCGGTGATGGTAGTCGTTAGAGTGGTCTGTCGCGAGGTGGTTCCTTGGCCATTCAGGGAGGTAGCCGAGTTCGCATTCAGCAGATTGGCTAGACTGCCGGCGGCCGGCAACTGCCCGGCGGCGGCCGTAATCGCCGCATTCGCGCTGGAGGCGCGGCTGGTCTTGGTTGTGCCGGTCGCAACCGCCGAGGCTTGTTCGTTGACGGCAATAGTAACCATATCGTCGATGCTGCGTGCCCGGACATCGGCCGCAAGATCGGCCAACGGCGCCGGAGACCCCAACAGCGAGCCTGGGCTGTCAGAAGGCATCGAGGCAGCCCTCCGGTGAGCATCCTCGACGTATTGGTCGAGAGGGCTCTTTTGCTTCTGCTCTTGCTGCTTCTTGCTCGACTTCTGATGATCCGCAACCAATAGCAGCGGTCCGGCGGCAACGAACCAGAGAACAATCAATAGGCGAGTCATGATTTCCCCTCGGCAACCAGGCCGAAAAATCCGCCTGGGACCACCGCGACAACATCCTTCTTCTGCACTCTTCCGCGAAAGATTTTGCCGGATCGGGGATTCCGAAGCGTGATGATATCTCCCCGACGGCCGTCCTGTTCGGCGACGCCTTGCGTTTCGATCACGGCCGCGCCTGCCTGCGCTATAACGCTCACGGTGTCCCCGCGTACCACTTCTCGCGGAGCTTCGAGCATCGACGCGCAGATCGGCGCTCCCGCGGCTATTTCCCTCCGAGCAATCATCCCGGCGATCTTAGATATGTCGCTGACACACTCTTGGCGCGGTAGTGCTCCCGTGTACATTTCTTCGCGGAGTTGTTCACGCTTCAGTACATCTCCGAAATGCGCTGCGGCCGCCGCCATCACTCGTTTTTCAGTGATTGTGATTCGGACCCGCGCCCAGATTGGAAAGCGGCGGGACCCGGCATATGCGACATAGCCTCGCCATAACGCTCCCGAGGAGGAATCACCGCCCAGGCTGGAGTAAGGAAACACGACTGTTCCTTCCGGCACAGGTATCAAGCTCCGGTCGAGAATTTCTATTTTTGGATTGCGCCCGGCCAAAGTGGCGTTCATGCCAGTTTGCAGGACGTCTAGGGTGAGCGGATTCAGTTTCCATGAAAAGCAAATATCGCTGGTTGCCTCCGCAGTCAGATGATTCGCAATCGCCAGCCGCCGCAACTCGGCCGGATGGAAGATGCGGGTCTGTCCGGGAAGCGGAGCTGGGCTGATCTTTACATCAGCCGGCAGCCCGCTGAAGGTTGGCAGCGCATCCGCCAGATCGCTTCCGTGAATCCAGTCCGAAGCGATCGTGTGGCACGCGACAGGTTGCATCAGCATTGCCAGGATGACGGCGAGCATTACTGTGTGATCTGATTGATCTGCTGATACATCTCATCTGCCGCCTTAACTACGCGCGAATTCGCTTCATAAGCGCGCTGGCTCTGAATGAGATTGACGAACTCTGAGACCACGTCGACGTTCGACTGCTCCGTATAGCCTTGCAACAGAGTGCCCAGACCTTCGGGGCCACCCGGATTCGCGACCTGCGGATCTCCCGAGGCGTCGGTCGCGGTATACAGATTGTTTCCGATGCTGTTTAACCCCGCGGGATTCTGGAAGTTCGCGAGCTGAATCTGCCCTGCCTTTTGGGTCGCCGTTTGACCGGGCGTGCTGAAACTGACAGTGCCGTCCTGGGCAATCGTGACGTTCTGGGCGTTATTCGGAATAGTGATTTGCGGTTGCAGAGGATTGCCGTTGGAATCCACCACATTCCCGTTTCGATCCAACTGAAACGATCCGGCCCGAGTGTAGGCGAGGTCTCCGGAAGCCTGCCGGATCTGAAAGAAACCTTGCCCTTGGATAGCCAGATCGAGCGGGTTGCTCGTCTGCGTGAGGGCACCCTCCGCAAAGATGATCTCGTTCGAGGCGGCGCGGGTTCCGAGCCCGAGCTGTAGTCCCGCCGGGATCGTAGTCTGCTGGCCCGACGATGCGCCCGGCTGAATCATGCTCTGATAGATCAGATCCTGAAACTGGGCTCGGCGCATTTTGAACCCTGCCGTATTGGCGTTGGCGAGGTTGTTGGCGATGTTATCGACGTTCAATTGTTGAGCGGTCATCCCGCTGGCAGCGCTGTAAAGAGCGCGTATCATGGTTTCTTCTCTCTTTCTGTAACCGATCTGTTTTCTACGACCCGACCTTGGCGACTTCCTCCACCGCTTGGCGGTTCATGTCAGCCCCGATCTTGATGGCGTGTTGCAGCATTTCGAAATGCCGCAGCAGTGAAATCATCCTGGCCGATGCTTCCGCTGGACCTGTATTGGACGATTCCAGTTTTCCTTGAGCCACCTGTACACCCGTCGCGGTCGTCGCCGTAATCTGCGGACCGGGACTCTGGAAATACCCGTTGGGCAATTTCGTAAGCTGGCTCGGATCATTGAAATTCACAAGCTCGAATTGGCCCAGCGGGATCCCGTCTTGAACCACTCCTCCGTCCGGCGCTACTTCGATTGGATTCGCTGATTGCGTCTGCAGCGTCTGATTGCCGACCAGGCGAACCGGATAGCCCTCCGCCGTTACGAGCGTGCCCTTTGGCGAAATTCTGAATCCGCCGTTTCGTGTGTACAGCGTGCCGCTAGGGCCGCCAACGGCAAAGAAGCCGGACCCAGATAATGCGAGATCGGTTGAGTTGCCGGTCGGAAGCAGAGCGCCTTGCGAAAAATCCGTCCAGTTCTTTTCGACTACAGGGGAGGCGCCCACCGTCGGGTCCACTCCCGTAACAAGATCCGCTGAAAAATAGGTGCTGTAGAACTCGCGGTCGGCTTTGAAGCCGCTGCTCGAAGAATTGGCGAGATTGTTAGCCAGCATGTCGAGAGAGTCCAGGCGCGCTTGAAGCCCACTCGCGGCTGCGGCTGTCAACGGATCCATGCTGACTTGAGAAGCAACCGGGATGCCAGCCTTGGAAATTCTCTACTTTCGCCCCAAGCGCTTCGATATAGACGGAAATCGCCACGGACGCGGTCTTGAAATAAAGTCTGCAGGCGTCGAGTTTCCGACGCTGAAGAACTACATTGCTCAACTTTCTGACAGTTCTCGCTGATCGCTTTCCGCTGCAATTCTTTGGGAAATAACGGTTGGCTCATCTGGAGCGCGGAATGCAAGTGCATCGCTCGTGATGGGTTCGTTATTCGCGGCTCAGGCAAGTCCGTCTTTGCACACGACAGGTGCTTTTCATCGCGAGTCACAGCCTCAAAGCTCGAAAGAAGCAGGTTCGACATTCCGAAGTCAGTTAGCTGCCCAAGTCGATCCTGAGTCCGACGGTAATGTGGGGCAGGGTCCGGCCGATCCTTCAGATACGCCGGGATTGGTGAGCGGCAGAAATGCGAGCACGAATGTGCCGACGCCTCTCATCCAAGCGAAATCTTCTCCCTGGAACGCAAGCACTCGTCAGATCGCTGGCAAATCGGCGGTTGCATCCAACACAGCAACGATTTCGCCAGCGCCTCTCCCCAAAATGCCCGACGGGACTCAACCGGCCCAGAAGCCCGCGCCACGCAATACAGAGCAGGCGCAGTCCGGAGACGAATTGTCGCGGCCAGATCCAGCCGCGGATCTCAACTCCACGACTCCTATTGACCTAACCTCTATCAGCTTCTTTAACTCGTTCGCAAACGTTGCACCGGCTGCCATTGATTCGCCGCCCGGCAACGCCAATCCAAGCGACGACAAATCGGTCAAGAGTGCGGCAGTAAGGAGCAGCACGCCGGAGGATTTATCCATTTCGCAACCACAGAATGCACCGAAAAATGAGCGAACAGAGGTGGCGTTCGCAGTGCGGGTGAGTACGGATAGAGCGCCCAACCCGAGTCCGCAAGAGAGCGGAGACTCGGTATCCTTACGGCTCGCACCCGGTGACCGCACTGCTTCATCCCCTCCGGAAGGCCGTGGTGCATTTAAGAGCAGCACGATCGGCCAAACTGAATTTGCGCCAGCCGAAATTCCTCGCGAAGCCAGTTCGTCGATCCAAGC
The DNA here is from genome assembly GCA_963787585.1 of uncultured Acidobacteriaceae bacterium. Lineage (GTDB taxonomy): Bacteria > Acidobacteriota > Terriglobia > Bryobacterales > Bryobacteraceae > Bog-105. Next base: position 40,128 of record CAWBDR010000019.1, on the reverse strand, counting down.
CGGAAAAAGCACCGAGCCGCAAAGCGCAGGAACGACTGCCAAAGCCGATTCAGAGCCAAGTGCGGCAACGGCTGATACGGTCAAAGTCTTAAATCTCCGAATGAACGCGGGGGGCGAACAGCACGTAGCCATTCGTGTCATCGAGCGTTCCGGCGAGCTAAGCGTCAGTGTCAGATCCGCGGATCCGGTTCTTACCCGCACACTGCAGGACCGAATGCCAGAGCTAACCAGCCGCCTTGAGGATCAGCAAATCCAGGCCGACACCTGGGTGCCCCGATCGGGCGAATCGGCCAGCTCGCGCGACGAAGGCTTCCATTCGCCACAGGACCAATCTCAGCAATACGACACCGGCGGCAATCGCGGCCGGCGTCAACAACGGCAGCCTAGACCCGAGTGGGTCCAGGAACTAGAGAGCATCGCTCCCAATTCTCGTATATAGGAAGGAATCGTAATGGCATCAATTGGAAACGTAGCTGCGGCGATGTATCACGCCCAGCAGTCAAACAACACTGGGTCGAGTTCCAGCGCAACCGGAACCGGGTCAAGCAGTTCTTCGTCCTCGAGCTCTCCAACGGCTGCTTCTGACCCACTCGCAAATCAATCGACCTTTCTTCAGCTCCTGGTCGCGCAGCTTAAAAATCAGAATCCCATGAACCCGATGGACGGCACCACCTTTGTGACTCAGCTCGCTCAGTTCAGCGATCTGGAGCAGAACCTCGCCATGCGGCAGGACCTCGATGCAATCGATAACAAGTACACCGGCAGCTCGTCAATTCCGAGCACTGCTGCGGCAAGCTCCGGAGCGCAGGAAACAACTCAGCCGACACAAACAAATCAAACATCGCAATCGAACCCGACAACAGCTGGCGTCGGCAATTCCAACGTGACAGGACTGTTCTAACCGAGGAGAAAAAACATGTCAAGCACATTTTCAGTCGCACTTTCTGCCCTGAAGGCTCAATCCGAAGCGATTGACATTACGGGCAACAATCTCGCCAATATGACCACGGACGGGTTCAAGGGAAGCACTGTTCAGTTCAAAGATCTTTTCAGCGAATACCTAGGCGACGACACTGGATTCCAACTCGGGCTGGGTGTTGGGAGTCCGATTAACACGCAAGTATTTACCCAAGGAGGGATTCAAAGCAGCTCATCGCCTATGTCGGCGGCCATTGAAGGCAACGGCTTCTTTGTGGTTGCCTCGCCCTCGAATCAGCAGTTATACACGCGCGACGGCAATTTCCAGATCAGCTCCAGCGGCGCTCTGCAGACCCAAACCGGAGAAAACGTCCAAGGCTGGGTTGCGACGGCGAACAGCATCAATACCAATGCCGCGCCCGGAGATATCATTTTGCCGACCGGAGCGGTACTAGCACCTATAGCAACGCAGAACATGTCCATGAATGCGAACCTGGACGCGACCGGTACAACTGGGTCGAGTACGGGAACCTTTTCAGTGCCGATTCAAGTTGTCGATTCACTCGGCGGCACTCACAGTCTCACGGCCACTTTCACAAAGAGCGCGACCGCGAATAGCTGGACGTATGACGTAACCATTCCAGGCGGCGACCTGACTGGCGGAACGGCCGGAACTCAGGTCTCCGTGCTCAGTGCCCCGGGAACGCTCACTTTCAACACGGATGGCACGATGAGTGCCAGTAACACGAGTCCTGTGCCTATGAGCATCGCCAACTTGGCGGACGGGTCGGCGAATCTGAACATCAACTGGAATCTATTCAACCCGGATGGGAGCGGCACCATCACACAATATGACGAAACGTCCAATCTCGCTTCCTCGAAACAGGATGGCGAGCAAGCGGCGCAGTTGACGCAGGTGGCCCTTCAGAACGGAGGCCAAGTGGTCGCAACCTACTCCAATGGCGAGCAAAAAGTAGTGGCGCAACTTGCCGTCGCGGCTATTCAGAATCCCGACTCCCTCCAGAACGTAGGCAACAACAACTTCGCAACCACCACGAATACGGCGACTCCGGCAATTGGCGCGCCTCAGACGGGCGGTCGGGGTCAGGTGCTGGGTAACTCGATAGAAGGTTCGAACGTGGATATGGCCACAGAATTCACGAACCTGATCGTGTACCAGAGCGCGTACCAGGCCAGTTCTAGGGTGATTACAACCGCCGATCAGATCACTCAGGACTTGCTAAGCCTGATTCACTGATCGGCAGCGATCTCTGAGAGCGATGGAAGAGAACTGATGACGTGGAAATGGTGGCCGTTGCCATTGTCCTAATTCTTCTAGGCGCGACGCTTTGGATGCTTCAGCGGCGCGGTATCGCTAATTGGAACGGACAACTATTCCGGCGAGCCAGTGCCACGAAGAATATGAACGTCTTGGAGCGCATCCCGCTTACGCCGAATCACTCGCTCCATCTCGTGCGCGTGTTAGACCGCGCGATTCTGGTTGGCGTTTCGCCGTCCGGCTGCACACAGCTTGCCGATTTTCCTATCGAGGAAGTAGCGTATCCTCAAAACGAAACCGGCGGCTCACGGGGGCGACCGTTGTGACCAGCCCTTTTGTGTTGCTGGCAACCGGCCCATCAGCCGCCGACGCTCTCTCTTCCTTCGGTCTGACAACTTCGACCTCTAGCCGCGGCCTGACTCTCAGCGTGCCCATGCAGATTGCGCTTGGGCTGACCCTGCTTACGCTGCTTCCCGCGGTGATCATGTGCATCACCCCCTTCTTGCGGATCGCCATCGTTCTGCACTTTCTGCGGCAGGCGCTCGGAACCCAGACCGCTCCGTCGAATCAAGTACTGGTCGGCCTATCGCTATTTCTGTCGCTGCTGATCGTTCAGCCGATTTTCTCTGATATCTATACGCACGCCTGGCAGCCTTTAGAAAAAGGCCAAATTACGGCGGAGCAGGCGCTCGATCAGGGCTCTGCGCCTTTGCGTAAGTTTCTGGTGCGATTTGCTCGGGACAAAGATATACAGCTCTTTGTGGAAATTGCACATGAGCCCTCGCCGCACAATCCTTCGGATATTAGCTTGCGCGTGCTGATACCCGCCTATATCCTTTCCGAGCTCAAAGCCGGTTTTCAGATTGGCGCGGTGCTGTTTCTTCCTTTCCTTGTTATCGACATGGCAGTGGCTTCCGTGACCCTCTCCATCGGCATGATGCAACTGCCTCCCGCCATGATTTCGGCTCCGTTCAAGATCCTGCTCTTTGTATTAGTGGATGGCTGGAATCTCGTGGTTGGGTCACTGATGAAGAGTTTCTATCAATAAATACGCACCCCAGCGCCATGACACCTCAGTTCGCGATTCACACCGTCAGCCAAGGTTTAATGGCCGCATTCTGGATCTGCGGCCCGCTTCTCGTGCTTTCTTTCGCTTTGAGCATCGTGATCAACCTGATTCAGATCGCAACCTCTATGCAGGATCCTGTTTTCAGCACGGTTCCGCGCCTTTTGGCGTGTCTGGCCGGGCTGTTGCTCCTGATGCCCTGGATGTTGAACCATGCAGCCGCGTATGCCATCGCCATTCTGGGCGATCTGGCGCGCTATGCACATTGAATGCTTCACCTCTCGCTTGGCACGCTCCTGGCATTTCTATTAGTGCTGGCGCGAATTTCCGGCGCATTTGTGTTCGTGCCGATGCCGGGCAGGGAAGCCGGACCTGGGATGGCCCGAATTGTCGTGGCCGTATCGTGCGCGTTCGCGTTGTTTCCGCGTTGGCCCGATTTGAATGGCCGCGTTATCAACCTCGGACTTGTCGTGGTATGGCTCATCTCTGAACTGGCCATTGGAATCTCAATCGGCCTGGTGGTCGCGTTTCTCTCTGAAGCCTTGATGTTTGGCGCTCAGACGATCGGTTTGCAGGCCGGCTACGGCTACGCGTCCGTTGTCGATCCGGCCACCCAGGCCGATTCCGACGTGCTCGCTGTCATGATGCAGTTGATTGCCGGACTGCTGTTCTTCACAGCAGGCCTGGATCGATACGTTATTCGAGCCTTCGCCGATAGCCTCGACCGCTATCCGCCAGGCGCCTTTCTGATGAACAAAAATCTTGGGCAGCTGGTGATTCGGCTCGCCTCCGGCATCTTCACAGTCGGCTTGCGCTTGGCCTTGCCGGTGCTCGCACTGTTGTTCATGACCGAGATCGTGCTGGCGCTCGTTGGCAGGGTGAATTCGCAACTCCATATGGGCATGCACGCGTTTCCCGTGAAGATGCTGCTTACGCTCGCGGTACTATCAGCCGTCCTGGCCACGGCTCCTCAACTGTATGAGCGCTTTGCGACCGAAGCATTCGCGGCGCTCAGACACACGCTGCTGCCGTGACCCATGGCCTCTCAATCGAGCAGCAAAACCGAGAAAGCCACTCCTGAGCGTCTTCGAAAAGCCCGAGAGCAAGGACAGTTTCTCACTTCAAGGGCCCTGGTTGGCGCGGTGCAGTTTTTAGCCTTTCTTCTCGTTATCGAGCAGCTCGTCGCCGGCTGGCGCACCGCGATCGGCCTGCAGTTGAGCGCCATGCTAGAGCGGGCCTTCGAGGGATCCATCGGCCTGGCTGAATGGACCGCTATGATCCGCGCCCTTTGCCTCGCGATTTTCTTGCCCACAGCGAAAGCCGGCGCGATTATCCTCGTTGCTGGCATCGGAACCCATCTCCTGCTGACAAAAGCCGGATTCAGCTTGCACTTACTCGCCCCCAGTTTCGGGCGCTTCAACTTCATTTCCAAAATGCGCGAGCTGCCCCGTCAGAACCTGAAATCGGTTCTGCAAGCCGCCGTCCTGATCGTGACCCTATCTTACGTGCTGTATTCGTTCATGCAGCAGAACGCGACCCAGCTATTCAGGCTTCCCCTCGAATCTGTTGAAGCAGGAGCCGCGGAAGTCGCCACCTCCGTTACGGCTCTTCTGTGGAAAGCGGCCGGCCTGTTTCTGGTCTTTGGCGCAGTTGACGTCATGCAGCAATATCGCAGGCACACCGCCCAGCTTCGGATGAGCAAGGAGGAAATCAAAGAGGAGAACAAGAGAACTCAGGGCGACCCGCAACTGAGAGCGCGCATTCGCCGCCTGCGCCGCGATCTTCTGCGACGGCAGATGATGCGGGAGGTGCCGAAAGCGACTGCCGTAATCGTAAATCCCACGCACTTTGCCGTCGCCATCCGTTATGACATGGAAACGATGCCGTGCCCTGTGGTAACAGCCAAGGGCAAGAACTGGCTTGCGCTTCGCATCCGTCAGGTTGCGGTAGAGAACGAGGTTCCGATTATTGAGAATCCTCCGCTCGCTCGCGCGCTTTATGAAGCCATCGATGTCGGCCGGACCATCTCACCTGAGTTCTATAAGGCCATAGCCGAGATACTCGCGTACGTGTACAAACTGATGGGCCGTAAATTGCCTACCTGAGCACATCGACGATCTCTTGCATGGCCGCGCAATCACAGGCAATTCCTAGGTCAAATGCCGCCAAGCTTATCGGCAAGCTCTCATTGCCGACCATTGGCGAAATCGCAATCCCCATAGCTGTCCTCGCGATCGTCGTGGCGCTCATCACGCCCATTCCGCCCTTCCTGCTCGACATCCTGATTGTCCTTGATATCGGCATGTCCGTCATCGTACTGATGGTGACGATGTACATCCTGAAGCCGGTGGAATTCAGTGTCTTTCCTACAACTCTTCTGCTGCTGACGCTCTTTCGACTGGCGTTGAACGTCAGCTCGGCGCGTTTGATTCTGCTGAACGGCAACAGCGGAACATCGGCGGCCGGATACGTGATCGAGGCATTCGGCAATTTTGTCGTCGGCGGAAACTACGTCATCGGCGCAGTAATCTTCCTCATTCTGATCGCCATCCAATACGTTGTCATCAACCACGGCGCAGTTCGCATTTCCGAAGTCGCCGCCCGCTTTACATTGGACGCACTGCCTGGCAAGCAGATGTCGATCGACGCGGAAATGAACGCCGGGCTCATCGACGAAGGAGAGGCCCGCAAACGCCGGAAACAGCTCGCCGCGGAAGCCGAATTCTATGGCGCGATGGACGGAGCTTCGCGTTTCACCCAGCGGGATGCGATCGCAAGCATCCTGATCACCAGCATCAACATCGTCGCCGGCTTTCTGATCGGCGTGATGCAACACGGTATGGAGTTGAAGCGGGCTCTTCAGACCTACACCGTCTTAACAATCGGGGACGGCCTGGTCACCGTCATCCCCGCGCTGATGATCTCGGTTTCAGGCGGTCTGATCGTCACGCGGGCCACCTCCGATGATCGAGTAGGCCGCGAGTTCCAAAAGCAGCTCTTCGGCAGATCCGAACCTCTGATACTCTCGAGCGGCGTACTCCTCGTCTTGGCTGCCTTCCCAGGCTTGCCGGCTATTCCCTTTGTTTTGCTGGGCGGCGGACTCGGTACCGCGGCCTGGATGCGGCGTAAAAAAATTGACACCGCCGTCAAGAACGAGGCAGCCAAAGCCGCTGCTCCGCCGAAAGAAGATCTCGAGTCGCTCTTGCGAGTGGAGCCGGTCTCAATCGAAGTCGGCCTGGGATTGGCCTCACTGGTCGCGGGTGGCAAGGGCTCTCCTCTCCTGAAGCGAATCGCCGGTATTCGCCGCCAGTTCGTTACAAACCTCGGCTTTCTGCTTCCCCCTGTGCGTGTCAGTGACAATATGTCCCTTCGTTCCCGGGAATATGTCGTGCTGCTGAAGGGAAGCGAAATCGGGCGCTACGAGCTTCGCGCCGGTAGCGCACTGGCCATTCCAACGCCTAAAGCGGACAAGAGTTTCCCCGGGCAGCAGACGCGCGAACCAGCCTTTGGTCTACCGGCGCTTTGGATTCCGTCGGACCGGGTCGATCCGGCGCGCGCAGCGGGCTACACCGTTGTGGACGCGGTCAATGTCATCGGAACTCACCTTTCCGAGCTGGTACGCCAGTATTCGAACGAAATGTTCTCCCGGCAGGACACGAAACTGTTTTGTGACCGCGTCGCTAAGGAAAATCCGAAGCTGATCGAAGATTTGGTTCCGAAAGTGCTTTCGCTTTCCGTGGTTCAGAAGGTGCTGCAAAATCTCCTTCGCGAGCGCGTCTCCATCCGCGACGGGGTCTCGATTCTGGAAGCTCTTAGCGAGGCGGGTGGTACCACCAAGAATCCGGTTCTGCTGACGGAATTTACTCGGCAGTGCATAAGAAGAGCTGTGGTCAAACCCTACTTGAATCAAAAGGGAGAACTGCCGGCCTATTTTCTCGAAGCCGGATCCGAGCAGATGATCGAAACCTCCATCCAGCATTCCGAGCACAACAGCATTCTCGTGTTATCGCCTCAGTCAGTGCGCGAGATCGCTGTGCGGATCGAGCGGAAGATCGATAATCGCGAAATTCCGGTCGTGCTTCTTACCGGCTCTACGACCCGTTACTTCTTGCGGCAGATTCTGGAGCCGTCTTTACCCAACGTCTTTCCGTTGTCGCACAACGAAGTGCCATCGGGTGTCAAGATTCTGTCGCTAGGAACCCTTTAAGATCCATGAGAATTAAATCCTATTTTGCCGAATCCGTCCAGCTTGCAATAGAAAGGGCGCGCCTCGAGCTGGGACCCGAGGCCATGCTGATGAATTCAAAGCGAACGGAGAAAGACCTGAAACATCTCGGCGAGTTCGAGGTCATCTTCGGCATCCCCCATCACGCCGCGGTGAAGTTAAACCGCAGCGCGGAAACTTCGAAAGTGTCTCTGGCCGAGGCTCCCGAGCTCGCCGGCTCCCTCGCGCACGAGTTGGCGGATCTGCGCAGGCAGATCGAAAACATGCGCGACTCTGTCGTCTCTCAAGGCGGGCCAAGTGGTCGTGGTAGTGTGCGCCACATTATTCCCATGATCGAGGATGCTTACTCGAAGCTCACGTCCCAGGAAATGTCTGATGAGATGGCGGCGGAGATTGTGGAGGCTGTCGAACGGCGAATTTCATCAAACGAAGCCGCCGCCCGACAATGCCTTTCAGCGCAGAGAGTTGAGGAGGCTCTAGCGGAAGAACTAGCGAATCGCTTTTCCGTGTTTTCGGAACGCCGCGCTTTGAAAGAAAGCGTTATTATGCTGGTCGGCCCCGCCGGAGTAGGCAAGACCACAACTCTAGCCAAGTTGGCGCTGCGTTACGGCATTCAGGCGCGTACGCCCGTCCAGGTGCTATCGGCCGATACATTGCGCGTCGGCGGCTGGGAACCACTCGGAACCTACGCCCGCATCGCCGGACTTCCGTTTCAGGGAGTCGAGAGCATGGCCATGCTCCACGCGGCGCTCGACGAACACAGCGGAAAGAAATTGTTGCTGATCGACACCCCCGGCTTCTCGGGAGCAGATATGGCGGAGGCCGAGGAGCTCATGAACTTCGCGTCACGCGAATCACGGGTGGAGGTAAACCTCGTCCTCCCGGCGAACATTGGTTTCCAGACAGCCTTGCGCGTTCGCGACAGGTTTGCCGGTTTCAAACCGGCCCATCTTGTCCTCACTCACCTCGATGACGGTTGTAACGCTGGCGCATTGCTGGAGTTGACGATCCGTTTAGGCCTGTCGCTCTCGTACCTCTGTTCCGGCCAGCAGATTCCGGACCACCTGGCAATCGCGTCGAAAGAGGCCATGATAGACGGCCTTTGCCCACGCCGCGAGGCGATCGCCGCCGTTTCAGCAGCCTAGGGTCCTTACCCGATGTATTCCTGCACATCGGCTGATAAGGCTCTCGAGGAACGCGAGGAACTGATCCTTCAGCACTTGCCTCAAGTGAACTGGATCGCTGCTCGCATCCACGAAAAACTGCCGCCGGCAGTGGAGCTCGACGACTTAGTGTCTGCCGGCATTGTAGGCCTGCTTGCCGCCATCGACAACTTTGATCCTAGCCGGAACGCCAGCCTGCGGACTTATGCCGAACACAGGATTCGCGGGGCGATTCTCGATAGCATTCGCGGTCTCGACGGCGTGCCCGCCCACAAGCGCAAACGGCTGAAACAGGTGCAGGAAGCGATCGCGACGGCGGAGCAGAAGTTGCAGCGGGTGCCTGCCGAAGAGGAAATCGCCCACGAGCTGGGAATCACTCCGTCCGACTACCAGCAGTGGACCGTCGAGTTGCAAGGCGTTTCGCTCGGCAGCCTGGAAGTGATCGAGGATGGTGAGGAAGTGAGTCTGCTCAAGTTCATCAGCGACGATGCAGCCGAATCGCCTGCGCGCCTGTTTGAACGCTCCGAACTCGAACGGGTGATCTATGAAGGGATTCAAAAGATGCCTGAGAACGAGCGGATGGTTCTCAGTCTCTACTACAAGGAAGAGATGAATCTGCGCGAAATCGCCAGCATTATGGGCCTGCATATCACGCGGATTTCGCAGCTTCGCGCCCAGGGTATGTTGCGGCTGCGCGCGTACATGGAAAGGAAATGGCCGGCCGGAAGAAATGCGGCTTGATGAATATGATCGAGAGACTTTGGTGGGTGCCGTTCTCGGTGTGCGCGATAGCCGTCCTCGTGTTGCCGGTTTGCATGTACTTGTTCTTGTCGGCTAAGGTTGAGAAGCGCCGGATCTCCCTTCGCATCACGGATGAGAGCGATATGTCCAGCCGGTTGGCGCAGTTGGCGGCGGACCTGGACCAGCTCAGGTCTGAGCTCGAACAACACTCCGGGCGCTCAGAAAAACCTGTGACGGCTGCGTATTCTCCCGGTAGCTGCCCGATAAATCTCAACAAACGCGGGCAAATTCTCCAGTTACATCGAAGAGGAGATTCTGTTTCTTCTATCGCTCAGGTCCTTCATATCGCGAAAGCCGAGGTGAGGCTCGTCATCAGGGTTCATGAGCTATCGACGGCGCGACATACGAACAACGATTTTTCTATATAGTTTTCCTAAGAATCGTTCGATAAGACTTCAGAAGCTCGTAGTGTAGGGGGCAGCGAACATGAGAATACAGAGCGATGTTGTAGGAGCGCCAAATAGTACCGGCAACTCACAGCCGGTAGATCGCGGTTCCTCCCAATCGCGGCTCTCAACGGAGAGCGCCGCCGGAGATATTGACGTCGTGAACCTTTCGGCCGCCAATCATCTGCTGGCGCAGGCAAAATCCTTAGCGCTCCCAGCGCGAGACTCGAAGGTAGAGAGCATTGCTGCGCAAGTTCGCACCGGCACGTATAGCACAGATATCGGCCAGCTCACAAAATCCCTCATTCAAGATCACGTCCGAAGTTGAGAGAGATGCCGTCTATTACAGTCGCGGCGATGGAGAAGTTCCTCTTCGAAATCGATCAGGAGCTTCGAGGTGCAATTGACGAGCTGATTGGCGGCGAGCAAGCCTCCGCTTGGCAAAGAAAGCTTGAAAATTCCGCTGATATGTTTTTAAAACTGAAAGCCGAATGCGATTCTCTTCCTTCAACATCGTCCGTAAAAGAAATTCTGAAGGGAATCGGGCAGAAAACGTGTGCCATCGAGGCGTTGTTGGAGCAGGCAGGCAGATTTCACTGCGCGTCCAGCCCTCGGGTCTTCGTTTCTTCTGGCGAGTACGGCAGCAGCGGCCTGATGCAGCCGCCGTCGAACGAGCCGGCCGCCCGGCTTAGAGCATAGGAGGGCGAATCCGTGGGCAGCCTTTTCGCAGCGCTGGGGACGGCATCGAACGCTTTGGATGTGCTCGAAAAGGCGATCGGAGTCACACAGAATAATGTCTCGAACGCTTCAACGCCGGGTTATGTGACGCAGACGCTCCAGCTGAGCGCCAGTCCTTTCGCGCCCACCGAAAACCTGTGGGGCGGCGTCGAAGCAAATGGTGTTCAGAGTTCTCGCGACCCTTACGCCGAGCAAGCAGTATGGAACGCGAACGAACAGGCCGGTGCTGCCAGCGCCGAATCGTCGAGCCTCTCGTTGCTTCAGAATCAGTTCGACGTTTCAGGCAAGACTGGAATACCGCGTGCCCTATCCGCGCTCTACTCTGCATTTTCCGCCTGGAGTTCGAACCCGACGGATGCAAGCGCTGAGCAGCAGGTGCTCACTGCCGCTCAAGGTCTCGCTCAGTCCTTCAATCAAGCGGCCTCGAGTATCGCCGGAATTCGCGCGCAAACAGATCAGAGCACAGAAAGCACCGTCACCCAGGTGAATCAGCTTGCCGGGCAAATCGCATCAATTAACGCTCAGATTCGAAGCGTAGGTCCAGGCGACGCCGGAACGGCGGCGCAACTGTATTCGAGCTTGGAGCAGCTCTCAAATCTCGTTCCAATTCAAGTCCAGAATGAGAGCGATGGAACCGTGACGGTACTGATGGATGGCCAGGTGCCGCTTGTGATCGGCGGAACGCAGCAGGCCCTCCAGGTCTCTTTCTCGAATCCGCCGAACGCCGTCAACCCAAATGCGGCGCCGGATGCGCAGATTCTATCCTCGGGCGGCCAGGACGTTACGGCTCTCGTGACGCAAGGTCAGCTTGGCGGTCTTCTACAGGTCCGGAATACAACTATTCCTTCTCTGATTGGCGACGGACAGCAACAGGGAAGTCTGAATCAATTGGCGCAGGCGGTGGCCGACCGCGTAAACGGACTCTTGACCGCCGGGCAGACAGCATCTGGAACGACGGGCATTCCCTTGTTTGCTTACAGCAGCGGGTCGCCGACAACGATCGGGGGCTCGTTAGCCGTCACCAACATCTTAGCCTCGCAGCTTGCGGCTGTCGATCCCGGACCTCCTGCGATTGCCAATGGAATCGCCAGCAATCTGGCGCAACTTGCCAATCCCCAAAACGCGGCCGACATGATTAACGGTCGGAGCTATACGGACTATTACGGCGGGATTGCCACTAACATCGGGAATCAGGCGTCGAGCGCCTCTTCAGCGCAGCAACTGCAATCGCAATTGCTGACGCAAGCGCAGAATATGCGAGCGCAGATCTCAGGTGTATCGCTCAATCAGCAGGCTGCCCTGCTGTTGCAGTTTCAGGAAGCGTACCAGGCATCGGCCCAGGTGATCTCGGTCATCAACAGCACGAACCAGTACTTAATGCAAACCATGCAGCAGGTTCAGTAGTAAGACGGAGGAATATCAATGATTGCTGGGCTCGATGCTTATAACGCTGGGTTCCTGGCGGCTCTTGCGACTATAGAAACGAATATAGGGCGCGCAAATCAGCAGGTCAGTTCCGGGGTCCGCGTCAATCAGCCCTCTGACGATCCAGGGGCGATCAACAGCATCCTGGAATATCAAAGTTCCCTCGACCAGATTACTCAGGAGCAAGCCAATTTCGCGCAGGCCAACACGGACGCAACCGCCGCCGATGGCGCTCTGCAGTCAGCCTCCACATTGATGAACCAGCTCATATCGCTAGGGTCCGAAGGAGCCGATATCTCGGCGACAGCCACCACGCGGTCCGGCATCGCCGAACAGGTGCAAGGGATCGAATCGGAGATGGTAGCCCTTGCGAACACCACTGTTCAAGGCCGCTTCCTCTTTGGAGGCGATAGTCCTCAGACTCAGCCCTACACTTTCAGTTGGAGTTCGCCGGAAGGCGTGATTCAGAATTCGAGCCCAACCAACACCGTTAGCCTCCAAAACCTGCAAGGCGGTTCGATTATTCCGCGCATGACTGCGCAACAGATTTTCGACGCCCGGAACCCGGATGGCACGCCAGCTCCCGGCAATGTGTTCAACGCCATCTATTCCCTGGGCCAGGCGCTTCAAAATAACGATCAGCCAGGCATTGAATCCGCTCTCACATCGCTGAAAACGGCTGTTGCGCAACTCGGGCAAGCCAGTTCCTTTTATGGAACTGTCGAGAATTGGATCCAGCAGTCGCAGCAAAATGCGACGGCGGACAGCAGCAATCTGCAACAGGCGCTCAGCCACGTCAGAGATACCGACATCGCTGCGGTTGCTACCCAGATGACAACGGATCAGACTGCATTGCAGGCTGCTCTCGCAGCGCATGGCAGCCTCACGGTGCGCTCGCTGTTCAGTTACTTGGGCTAGGATTCGGTCGCGAGCGCATGGACAGAGAAATGCTGACTAATTTCAACGATTTCAGCAAAAGGACTAGATTTTTTTTGACAAAGTTGCGAAATGAAAGGTAGAGCCGACGAGAGCCGAGAGGCATCGGCGGTCAAGCTCAGCATAGGATAAGAAATGATTTCACTGCAGACAAACGTCGACTCGCTCAATGCTCAGGAAAACCTGGGTATTAATAATAACTTTCAGAGCACCGCGATCCAGCAGCTCACCTCCGGCTACCGCATTAATCGTAGCGGCGATGATGCCGCCGGCCTCGCAATTGCCAACGGTTACCAAGCTGATATCGCCGAACTTACACAGGGTGTAAGTAACGCGAATAACGGCGTCAATCAGCTCCAGATCATAGACGGCGGATTAAGCAACATCTCCACGATTCTTGATCAGTTGAAGACACTGGCCACCGAATCCGCTTCGAACACCTTTACCGGCAACCGGTCAACGCTGAACCAGGAATACCAGCAGCTCGTGACCGAAATCACGCGCCAGGCATCGAATATCAATCTCAATGCCGGCGGCACGTTCAACAACCCCCTGTCCGTTTATATCGGTGGTGCGAATAACGCCGCCAATGCGACCGTCAGCGTAGACCTGAGCGGAACCGCCAATGCGGTGGACGCCCAGAGCCTCGGGCTGGCGACCAGCAACGTACTCGGTGGCGGCGTAACAATCAGTGGCAATACGACTCGATTGGATGCTCCGGGCGCAACCTTTGTCGTTGGAACAGCCGGCACGAATGACGAGACATTCACTTTCAATGTGTTTTCAAATGGTAATGCGCAGCAAGTCACGGCAAAGGTAACCGCCAGCGCCGGTGGATCGACGCAGGCTCAGGTCTTGAGCCAGCTCAACGGCCAGCTGAATCGGTACGGCGTCACCGCCGGTGTGGACGGCAACGGTCTGCTGCAGTTCAGCGGCGCCTCGGCCTTCACCGTAGCCGCGAATTCCAGCACCGGTACCAATTTACTGGTAAACGGCACCGGAACCGCGGAAAACACCTCGAACTATATCGTCGACGGCGCGACGGGCTACACGGTGCCAACGGCCGCGGAACAACTTCAATTCCAGACCGCCAATGGTTCCGCCACTGTCAACATCGCCATCGGCGATTCGCTCCAGACCGCCATTTCGAAGATTAACGCGCAGACCGGTTCTTTAGGTGTTTATGCGGTTACAAACGCCGCCGGAACCGGCATCTCCTTCCAGGGTCCGAATAGCTTTTCGATCAGTGATTCGGGAACGGCTGCCGGCATCTTCACAGCAACTTCCGGCTATTACACGGGAGCCGCGCCGGTCGCTTCTGATACCACGAACGCCACTGCCGCCATCAGCGCAATCAATTCCGCCATTCAAACCCTCGGGCTCGTCCAGGGCCGCGTCGGCGCCGGTGAAAACAAGTTGCAGTACGCCATCAATCTGGCCAATTCGCAGGTCAGCAACTTCTCGGCTGCCGAGAGCGCGATTAAAGATGCTAATATTGCGGCTTCCGCTGCCAACCTGACCAAAGCGCAGGTGCTGGTACAGACCTCTGTAGCAGCTCTCGCCCAGGCTAACTCAGAGCCTCAGGCTGTATTGAAGCTCCTGCAAGGCTAATCCTGAAACCAGAGGAACAACACGTGCAGGCCACTCTTTTTAGAGAGTGACCTGCACGAATTAGCATTTTATGGGTACTACCGCAGTCAATCCCGGGAGTTTCACAGGAGGCAGCGCCTTTTCGAGTGATTTGCAACAAGTCATCGCTCGGGCGGTAGGAATTGCCTCGTTGCCATTGACGCAATTGCAGACGGAGCAAAGCACTCTTACCGGGCAGCAGAACGAACTGCAAGGGGTGTCAAATCAGTTTACGGCCCTGCAGAGCGGGCTTGACGGAATAAACAATGCCTTAGGCTTGGGATCGTATGGTGCGTTGGTAAGTAACCAATCGGTGCTGAGCGCCTCTGTTTCTACCGGCGTGAGCGCTGGTTCCTACACGGTTGCGGTTTCTAATATCGGTTCGCAAACTAACACGCTCAGTAACGATGGGCTTGTGACCGTTACGAACCCTTCCAGCCAAAACATCGATACCAGCTCCAGTTACACATTGACTGTTAATGGTCAATCCTTCCAGCTCACTGACTCCGCAAGCTCGTTGAACGGGTTGGCGCAGGCCATTAACGCCAGCGGCGCCAATGTGCAAGCCACCGTGGTAAATGTCGGAAGCAGTTCGAGTCCTGATTATCGCCTCTCGGTCCAGAGCCTGAATTACGCGCCCGATACAATTCAACTCTCCGATGGGACCAACAATCTGCTCCAAACCCTGGGTACGGGATCCTATGTCACCTACCAGGTCGATGGCCAGCCCACAACGCCGATCAATTCCAGTTCTCGCACGCTAACTATCTCACCCGGCCTGTCCGTGAACGTAGCCGCGGCCGGGAGCTCCACCGTGACCGTTTCGCAAAATGGCGCGAGCGTCGGTGCGGCGCTGAATACCTTTGCGTCCGCTTACAACACAATCGTCGATGAATTGACTAAGTCCCGGGGGCAGAATGGAGGGGCATTGACCGGTCAGGGCATCGTTTATTCCTTGAGCAGCGCGTTGACAAATCTGGCCAGCTTTGCCTCCGCCTCTGGCACCGTACAGTCACTTTCAGAATTGGGGTTGAGCTTCGATCAAAACGGCCATTTACAGTTCGACCCGAGCACTTTTTCCCAGGTTTCCGGCACTTCGCTCAACCAGGTCCTGAATTTTCTCGGTACCGAATCGGGCGGGGGATTCCTGCAAGCCGCCGGCAATATTCTGACGAGTATCACTGACCCTACGAATGGGCTGTTGCCGCAAGAAACGCAGTCGCTCAGCTCTGAAGCATCCGACCTGACGCAAAAGATCAACAGCGATCAGGACCAGGTGAATCATCTGCAGCAGACACTAACTCAGCAGATGGCCTCGGCTGACGCGACGATCTCGAATCTCGAGCAGCAGGTCAATGAGATTACCAGTCTCTTCAGCGCGATGCAAACGGATTCCCGTGCAAACTCAGCTTGAAAACCTAGGACGCGCTCTAACGAGCGTCGTTCAAAGCGGCGTTTTCGAGTCCGCAAACGGCCTCGCCCGCGAATACGGCGCGTCCATCAAAGCGGCCCTGCAAGCAGCCCCCAACGAGCAGACCCGCGAGACGATTTTCGCCTCTGCCACTGCCAGCCTGGAACGCGCGATCAGACTCGCTCGTATCACACGCTCGCACCTCGCCTTCCGCTTGGCCGCTCTGCAACGGGAAATGGCTTATCAGGCGCATGCCATAAACTCGAGCCGCTGGTCCATAGACTGCTAGAGCAGCGTTCTCGCCGTCGTGCCGTCGAGAAATTGACGCCTGAACCGGTTCTCCTTGTTTAATCACTAACTTGCAGATGGCCAACTGCGTGCATGCCGTACCAGGTACACCTATGCTCAACGCAATTGCGCAACAGTTGGATCGTTACATGACCCTCCTAAGCGCTCGTCAGACGCTTGTCGCGTCGAACATCGCGAACGCCGACACACCGGGATATAAGACCAAGGATATTGATTTTGAGTCGGAATTGTCTCATGCTATCTCTGGTTCAGGTCCGATGGCCGAAGAAGTCGGAGGGCTAACGGTAAAAAACGACGGAAATAACGTCGACCTGGACCGCGAGTCCCGCTTACTGGCCGAAAACGACCTTCACTTTAGCGTCGCTTCCAACCTTCTGCGCTCCCAACTCAAAATCATAAGAACGGCCATCAGCGGAGGCAGTCAGGCGTCATGAGCCTCTTTTCTTCCATTTCGGTCAGTGCCTCCGGCCTCTCGGCTCAGCGCGAGCGTGCTCAGATTCTCGTTGAAAACATCGCCAATGCGGATACAACCAGAACGCCCGAAGGCGGTCCCTATCGCCGTCGCGACGTTGTATTTGAAAGCGAGAGCGTCTCGCCTCCGTTCTCCTCAATCATCGATTCTCAACTGAACGCTGATGCGACTGGCGTCGCGGTGAGTCAAGTGAGCGTAGATACAAGCGAGCCCGAGCGCCGCTATCTCCCCGGTCATCCAGACGCGGACAAGGACGGATATGTAGCCATTCCGCGTGTGAACCCCGCTGAAGACATGGTGGACCTGCTGGGCGCTTCGCGAGCGTATCAGGCCAATGTATCCGCTATCTCGGCAGTGAAAGACATGATCCAGCGATCAATTGATCTGTTCAGGTAACTGCATGCCCGCTCCCATTTCTCCGGCTGGCCTGATGAGCAGCCTGAACATCGCTCAGCCCAAACCATTACAGCCCTCCGGAGCTGGTTTTCAGCAGGTACTCGAAGCCGCCGTTAAGAACGTGGAGTCAACTAGCGCCACGGCAGACCAGGCCGTAACAAACTTCGTCTCGGGTGGCCCCCAGGAATTGAATTCGACGATTCTCGCGGTCCAAAACGCCGAACTGCAGTTCGACCTCTTTATGCAGGCCCGGAACAAAGTCGTCTCTGCCTACGAAGAAATCATGCGCATGCAGGTCTAGCCGGACAGCACGATGGACCAATTAAAGAAACTCGTTAGTACACTCTCCGCCACGCAGCGCATTGCCACGATACTCGTCGTGCTCGCTGTCGGATTCGCCGTTCTGAGCTTTGTGCGCTGGCGGCACGAATCTGATTTCCGGCCGCTATTTACCGGTATGTCCCCGGAAGATGCCTCTGCCATCGTTCAAAAACTGAAGGAAAGCGGCGTTGAATACCGCCTCGGTGAAAACGGAACCTCCGTATCGGTTCCGGAGCTCAAAGTGGATGAAGTCAGGCTCGAATTGGCTGGCGCAGGACTTCCGAAAACGGGTCGAATCGGCTTTGAGCTGTTTGACAAGAATAATCTCGGCATTACCGATTTCACCGAGCATGTGAACTATCGGCGCGCTCTGGAAGGTGAGCTGGAGCGCTCCATTAAGGCGATCAACGGGATCGGGCAGGCGCGGGTGCATCTCTCATTCGCCCGCGATTCCGTCTTCCTCGACTCACGGGAGCCGGCCAAGGCAAGTGTCCTCGTAGATCTCAGGCCTGGCATTCAACTGTCTCCCACCAATGTCCTCGCCATCACGAATCTGGTCGCCAGTGCCGTCGAAAGTCTTTCCCCCGATTACGTATCCGTAGTCGACATGCGAGGCAACTTGCTCAGCCGCCCCCGCAAGAACCTTACCGACGAAAGCAATAGTTCGGATGCTCTCCTTGACTACAAGCATCAGGTGGAAAAGGATCTCATGGCCAAAGTGGAATCGACCCTCGAGCCACTCCTGGGAGCGGGCAAGTTCCGCGTCGGCGTCACGGCCGATTGCGACCTCGCCAGCAGCGACCAAACTGATGAAGTTTTTGATCCCACACGGTCGGTAATGGTGAACTCCCAAAAATCGGAGGACATCGCCGCGACGCCTCAGTCTGCCGGAATTCCGGGAACTGCTTCGAACCTTCCTCGTCCCGCGGTACGGCCTTCCTCTCTTGCGGCCAACGTGTCGAAAAAGACCGAAAACGTCTCGTACGCCACAACCCGGACGGTTCGCGAGGTGAAGACCCCTCGAGGCACCATCAAGCGAATTTCTGCCGCGCTGCTGCTCGATCAGGGCTTTCGTCGGGAGGGAAAGGGTCCCCACGCGAAAAGAGTGAGCGTGCCACTCAATCCCGATGAGCTGAGGGCGATTCACGATATCGTCGCCGGTGTCATAGGGATCACGCCCTCTCGCGGTGATCAGTTGGTGATCGAAAGCCTTCCGTTTGAGCAGACAAGCGTAGCGGATAATATGGAATCGCCTGCCACCAACCCCGTCGTCGATACTGGATCGCGATTGAATCAGTTCGTCCGAATGAACCAGGTATGGCTCGCCGCGGCTCTCCTCGTCCTTGTCGGAGGCGCTGCTTTTCTCATCCACCGGGCGAAGCGAGCGAACGCCGCGGCTGAGCATGCCCCTATTGAAAAGCCGGATCTAATGGCAGCCGTCGCCGCGAAGGCGGCCGCGCCCGTGGTCACTGGCGTCGAGGAAAGCCATCCTAAGCTCCCCGCTGCTCCCACGAGCCGCATGGAGATGGTGCGGCAGCAGGTACGCGAAACCGTCATCAAAGATCCGCAGCTTGCCGCGAATGTGATTCGCGGCTGGCTGGAGGAAGATCCAGCCTGACGCTGGCGCAAACGCTGAAAGATGTCCTGCAAAGTCGCTCCCTCGTCGCAGACTGTGCTTCCTATCGAGTGGGAGCCGCTCCACAGTTCGCGAGCCATGCCTTCGAACATAGCAATCGCGCACCCGCTGGCTGACAGTGAATCGGACCTGCGCCGCACCATTCTCGAACTGCAAGCGGAAATCGAGCAGGCAAGGCGATCCGGGTTCGAAGAAGGAGAGCGCAAAACTGGAGAAGACGCCGCCAAAGAACTCCGCGCCTGCGCCGAGAGGATTGCTGGCGCGCTGAAGGACTTAGAGGGATTCAAGAGCAAGCTTGGCTATGCCGCTGAAGCGGAAATCGTCCGCTTGTCTCTGGCCGTCGCGCGGCGGATCTTGCATCGCGAGTTGATGGCCGATCCCGAGTCCATTCAGGGCATCGTGCACGCGGCCCTTCAGAAACTGCACCTTCGTGACGTTTTGCGCATTCGCACCAACCCCGCTCTCGCGCCAAGTGTCCGCGCCATCTTAGATCGCGTTTCGGCTGGGTCCAACGTGGAAATCAGCTCTGATCCAACCCTCAGAATCGGCGATCTGCTGTTCGAATCCGCTCGGGGCGAGCTGGACGCCTCCATCGAAACTCAGCTCGAAGAGATACAACGCGGATTCGCAGACCGCTTGGCGCGAAGATGAGCCACTTTTCACAGCTTGATTTGAATCCTTATCTACAGGATCTGGAGCGGCTCGATCTGCTGGCCTGGCGCGGAACCGTCACGGATGTCACCGGTTTCATCATCGAATCCCAGGGACCATCCTGCCCGATCGGCGGTTTCTGTGAGATTCGCTCCGCTCCAGGCCGGATCATCAGAACGCAAGTGGCGGGTTTCCGGAATGGACGAATTCTTTCCGTGCCGCTCGAGTCTATTGACGGCCTTCAGCCCGGTGCTCCCATTTTCGCTCGATCCGAAGATTCTCACGTCGCTGTCGGGCCTGGCCTGTTGGGCAGAGTGCTCGATGGGTTTGGTCGCGTAATGGACGGCGGACCTCCGCCCGAAGCGCCCCAACGGTATCATTTGCTCGCCACGCCTCCTGGCCCGCTCATGAGAGAGCACATCACCACGCGCCTCGCGACCAGCGTCCGTGCTATCGACACGCTTCTTCCTTGCGGCTTGGGTCAGCGGGTAGGAATTTTTGGAGGAAGCGGGGTAGGGAAGAGTACTCTGCTCGGCGCTATGTCTCGTCAGAACTCAGCGGATGTCACCGTCATCGCGCTAATTGGAGAGCGCAACCGCGAGGTCCGTGGCTTTCTCGAGCATGAACTCGGCCCCGAAGGACGAAACCGCTCCGTAGTTGTAGTCGCGACCTCTGATTGCCCGGCTCCGCTGCGTGTCAGGGCATGCTTTGTTGCGCTCGTGGTGGCTGAGTATTTCCGCGATCAGGGGAAAAACGTTCTGCTGGTCATGGATTCCGTGACGCGCCTCGCCATGGCCCAGCGTGAAATCGGATTAGCAGCGGGTGAACCTCCCAGCCAAAAGGGCTATACGCCCTCGGTATTTGCTATGCTGCCCAGAATCTTCGAACGGGCAGGGGCCTTCAAAACCGGCAGCATAACCGGCTTCTTTACTGTTCTCGTCGAAGGTGACGACTTGAACGAGCCGATTGCGGATGCCGCTCGCAGTATGCTGGATGGGCACATCGTCCTCTCCCGGCAGCTTGGAGCGTCGGGCCACTATCCGGCCATCGACGTGCTCTCTTCCATATCGCGCATCGCTCCGCATATTTCCACTCCGGAACAGATAAAGGCTGCTTTCAAGGTGCGCGAAGCCCTGTCTGTGTACCAGAGCTCGGAGGATTTGATCCAGCTTGGCGCCTACGTATCAGGTTCTAATCAGAAGCTTGATGCAAGCATCCGGACGCGTGAACGTCTCCTTGGTTTTCTGCGGCAAGATGCCCACGACAACGCCGATTTGGATGAGAGCCTTGCGAGCCTCTCCGAACTGGCATCGATTCTCTGATTAGCCGATGCGAAAGTTTGTATTCGAACTGGACAGCGTCCTCCGGCTCAGGCGGCAGCAGCTTCAGCTGGAAGAAAGTAAACTGCGCGCGCTCTTGGCCGAAAGGCAGCGGTTGGCCCAAGTGCGTGTGGCTCTCGAAACCGAAGCCGCGGAAGCCTCCGCCTATGTTCACGCGTTTTCATCTCCTTCTGTCGGGGAGCTGCGGGCGTTGGCCTCGCACAAGCTCGGATTGCAAGCCCGCGAGAAGACCCTGGCCGCTTCTGTCGAGGCGAATGAACACGCAATCAGGGTACAGACCAATACGGTAATAGCCGCCAAGCGCAATGAGAAGTTACTAGCGAAATTGCGCAATCGCCGTCTTGCAGAGTGGATCAGAGAAGTGGATCGTGTCACCGAAGCCGAGATCCAGGAAGCCTGGACCGCGCTATGGAACAGATCGTGAACGCAATAGATCTTTTACAAAGAATTTCTGCACAAGAGCCGATTCCTCTCATAACGCCACGCAATTGGCGGGATAACACGGGACATAGTCCCCCGAAAGATCGGAGCGTACGCTAATTCCGACCGAGAGATTCCGAGTTTCAGGCTGACAACGATCTTGCGGGTGACTAGGGAGGATGACCGTTTGCAGGACGTGATCAGTCGCGCCACTTTGGTCGAATCAAGGCCGCACCTACAACCCGTTGCTGATTCCGATTTCTGGCGGCAATCGCTCATTGGGAACAGTCCTCATATGCGGCGAGTCTGCGACACGATTCACCTTGTGGCCTCCCGCCGCTGCACCGTTCTGATCACGGGTGAAACTGGAACGGGAAAAGAAGTCGTCGCGCGCGCGATCCACGCCGCGGGCGTCCGCGCCAAACTTCCGATCGTCGCCCTGAATTGCACGGCGCTTCCCGCCAGCCTCATCGAAACGGAACTGTTCGGCCATGCCAAGGGCGCCTTCACCGGCGCGCACATATCGCGTGCAGGGTTTTTTGAGCAGGCCAATCGTGGTTCCATCTTCCTCGATGAGATCGGCGACCTTCCTTTGGAAGCGCAAGCCAAGCTCCTCAGGGTTCTGCAAGACCAGGAATTTCAGCGTGTCGGCGGTTCCGAAACCATTCGCATCGACGTCCGCGTCATTGCCGCCTCAAATATCGATCTGGCGCAAGCCGTAAAAGAGCGCAAACTTCGCGAGGACCTGTTCTATCGCCTGAATGTTGTTTCCCTCCATTTGCCTCCTCTCCGGGATCGGCCCGAGGACATTCCGTTATTACTGGATCACTTCCTCGAAAAAATCAGGCTCGCCGAGAAAATGCCCCCCAAGCAGATCAGCGCCGAGGCCGCTGCATACCTCCAAAGTCTCGAGTGGCCCGGAAATGTGAGACAGCTCGAACACGCGGTTCACAAGGCTTTCGCACTCAGCGGCGATCGGGAGATATTGGCTCTGGATGATTTCGATTGGAAGCCCGGCTTTCCGTCGCAGCGCGTCTCACTCGCAACCGAGCAGTTGATCGGAGTGCCGCAAACGGGTTTGGATTTTGAACAGGTAGTGGCAGGCTTCGAGCTCTCTTTGCTCAACCAGGCTCTTACCCTCTCCGGAGGCAACAAAGCTCGTGCTGCGGAGTTACTTCGAATTAAACGAACAACTTTGCTTGCCAAGCTGAAGAGCTTCGAGGAGCGCCGCGCCCCCAGAATTGAGCCTGTCCGGGAAGTAGAGCGCTCCCCCAAAGGTTCACATGGCGCCGTGCTCATTGTCGAACGGGACCTCGCTGTCCGCAAACTGATCGCAAGCACGTTGCGAGTACAGAACTACCGCGTCTTGGAGTCCGGAAATATATCGACCGCAATCGAGCTGTTGGACTGCTGGAAAACACATATCCGCCTCATCGTGTACTCGGCCGGCATGTGTTCGAACGGAGAAGAAGACGCGTTCAAACGGGCAGCCGAAGGCCTGCCCTGGATATCGATTTCCGATCGTCAACCCTATCCGCAATCATTTTCGAAATCGCAATCTAATTCGAACGCCCTGCTGTTTCGTCCGTTCGCGCCCGAGGACCTGGTTGCGCTGGTTACGGGCGTTACTGCGGGCCCAGACACCGCTCTCCGCTCCGAGTGGTGCGCCTGACCAGTACTGTCAATACGCCCCTTTGGCCGCTATGACGCGGTGCACAGTTTGAAGCAGGATGTAAAAATCCAGCCATAGTGACCAGTTACGGATGTAATACGTGTCTTCCGCTTCTTGCACCCTTATGTCCCCATCGCTTCGGGCAGACACTTGCCACAGCCCCGTAACACCCGGCATTACGCTGGAGCGCAGGCTCCGAAATGCATCGGGAAAACTGCTCAGGTGGTAATAGGGAAACGGCCGCGGTCCTACCAGGCTCATATCGCCCTTCAGAACATTCCAGAGTTGGGGCAATTCGTCCAGACTATACCGTCGCAGAAACCATCCGATCCCGGATATTACCCGCGGATCGTTCTTCAGCTTGTAGAACCGTACCACCGTTCTCTCTCTTCCGGGTTCTTCGCGAGGTAATCGAGCAGGATGCGCTCTGCATCGGGATGCATCGTCCGGAGCTTGTAGACGGTTATTCTCTTTCCGCCCATTCCTTCCCGTTCCTGAATAAAGAAGGCCGGCCCGCGGCTCACAACTTTGATCCAAAGCGCGCTGGTCGCGATCAAAGGAGCGCTGAGCAACGCGCCGGGAACCGCAATGGCAAAATCGAGCAGGCGTTTGAGAACACGGTTCGACTCAACCAGAAGATTCTTCTTTACCTCCAGCGCCAAAACGCCGCCCAGATCCCGCGATGTGATCCAGAGGCTCTGTATGCCGAACAGATCGGGAATGACAATCACGTTCGGGAAAGTCAAATTATGAACTAAGCCCGCCAGCCGCTCGCGGTCCAGTCCTGGCATCGCTACAATGGCTGTCTTCGCCCTCGCCGAAACCGCCGATGCCATTGATAACGGTCCGATGATCGGAACGCCTTCGATCTCCGCTCCCCATTTGCGGGGGTCATCGTCAAGAATTCCGGCTGGCACAAACCCCAGATCGGATTCCTTCCTCAAAGCTCGCGCCAGCGCCGCTCCTGTTCGGCCCCCGCCGAGAATTATGACCGGCACCCCGCAAATGCCGCGAGCGATCATCATCTTCCGCACAGGTGCTTCCACCGCTGGAATCAGCGCCAGCGCGAACACCATGGTCAGTAGCAGCACGCCGCGAGACCATTGCCGGTCTTGGAAGGCATAGTTCCATGCGAGGAGCACGATGAACACCGTCAGAGTCGCGTACACTCGGGCTCGAATCCGCTGCACTACCCCCGTTCCGTAGCCGGGATACACGCCCACCCAGGCGTATGCCAGCGGAAGGGTTAGTACTCCGAGCGCCAATCCCTGGTATTGCGGCGCGTTCAATCCGATCGGAAAAATCGAGTGCAAAAGGAACCGAACAATGCACCCGAGAAGGAGTGCCAGTTCCAGCGCGAGGATATCGATCGCAACAATCGCAAAACTTGCCCACGAACGCTGCCGGATCTCTGGTAAGCGCAGAACTGGTTCCGCAACGGCGGCGCTCATCGGGAACTAACTCCCTGGTTTGCCATTGAGCGTTGTTTTCCAGCTAAAAACAGACCCACCTCAAAGTGCAAATATCGCGGGACCTTATTTAAGTTATCGCATCCTGGTAAATATGCAAGAGAGTCCGGTAATTGCCCTCGGGGTTGAAGCTCTTCTCGTAGGCCCTCCGAGCCCTCTCTCGCAAAGATTTCATATCTCCAAACTGTCGGAAAACGTGCCGGGCAAGAGCAGCCAAACTCTCAGCATTTCCCGGTTCAAAGTGGTATCCCGTCTCACCGTTTTGTACTAGTCCCACCATCGACCCCAACCTGGACGCCAGCACCGGCGTTCCACAGGCAAATGACTCGATGATCGTCATGGGCAACCCCTCATACCATTCCGACGGAAACACCAGCACCGCAGCTTTTTTCATGAGTTGAAGTATTTCTTTTCGTTCTCGCCGCCCCAGATACTCTACGTTGCGTAGCTCCGCCACTCGCTTCTGAACGAGCTCAGACAGCGGCCCATAGCCCGCTATCTTTAGCTCGAATTCCGGAACGCGCTCCCATGCGCGCAACATTGTCTCTAAGCCTTTTTCTCTGGCGAGCCGCCCCACGAACAACGCGTATTGTCCTCCTCCATCGCCAGCGCCCGGGTCGCTCGCCAGAAAATTCGGCTTCACGAATATCCGGCTTTCCGGAAGTCCTCCTTCCACCAGCTTGTCCTTGGCAAACTCCGTGAGAGCGATGTACGCCCGTACCTTTTTCGTCCATGTCCCCGCAACACGATGAACTCCCAGCATCGTTGCCAGCGCTGCGTTCGCCGATCTGCTGTTGCGATAGCAGCCATGCCAAACAGCGCGATAGGGCACCGCCGTGCCGACACAAGCCTCGCAAACATGCCCGTCTCGAAAGAGCGTCGCTGCGGGGCAAATGAGGCGATAGTTATGCAGGGTCTGAACTACCGGGACGCCCTCGGCTTCCGCCGCGTAGTATAGAGCCGGTGAAATGAGTGGAAAGGTGTTGTGCGCGTGGAGCACTTCCGGCCGGTGGTCGCGGAGGATTCGCCTGATCTCGCGATAGCTCTCCGGGTTCCAGATGGTCCGCAGCGCAACCTGAACTCCAGGCATGTGCCGGATCGCATCGTTATGAACCGCATATTGCAACACGTCATGGCCGTGAGCTCGCAGCAGATCGAATTCAGCCGCGTAAACGCTGTCCTCTCCGCCAGGCTGCTGATAAAAGTTATGGACCTGCAGGATCTTCATTTAGAGCGAACGAAGCTCTCCCACTCCTGTTACGAGGTCTAGCCCTCGACCGGCGGCGTCTGCCACAGCTCGCGCTGCCGCTGTTCCCGTCTTCGCTCTCCCGCTACTTGCGGTGATATCGATGGCGCCGCTTCAACGAAAACCGGAGCCGCCATTCGCCTTGCATAAATGCGATGCGAAATACTGGCGAAGCCGATCAACAGCAAGAACCCCACGCTTACATCATTTCCGGCGCCCGCGATAATGTTCTCTCCGGTAAGACCCAGCACGAAAGCCGGCAGATAGATGAGCAGCGGCTTAGCATAGCTGAGCGAGTCGATCCGGAAGCCCCGCACCGCGTACACCGCTATCGAGCAGAAAAACGTTAACCACAAAATCAGGCCCACCAGCCCCCACTCATACATGATCCTTAACCACTCATCGTGCAGACAACGGTTCGGGTCGGGCGCATGCGCCAGGCCGCCGACAAGCGTGACTGCATTACTGGTGCCATGCCCGAAAAGGATCTGTTCCGTGTTGGATTGACGTAGCGCGTCGATCGCTCGCGAATCCAACTCGCGCCTTAGCCTGTATGTCCCCAGCCCTGTACCCTTCACATCTCCCTTGTATCCGGCGGTGATGGCGTTCGCAATACGGTTCGACTGCGCTTTACTGGCGATCATCTGCATTACCGTGTCGCCCTCCGCTACAACTAGCGCCAGCAGAATAATCGCCACCGCGAATGAGCACATTTTGACCCAGGTCTCGGATTCGGAAATCAGCAAGGAAAATAAGATCGCAATGATGATTCCCAATATGTAAATCCGGCTGCCATCCAGCAGGACCGCCCCTCCCAGAGCCACGCAAAGTGCAATTCTGACCGGCAGCCGCAGTGTCGTGGCGCACATAGCGATACAGTACATCGCCGTAAGGAATGCCGCAAAGGATTGCGCCGAAGCGAACGCTGTGAATCGTTCGGGCTCTCCTCCCCACCACGGCATGACAGTTGTCTTGATGGTCGCTATGGCAAGAACGCCAATCGCAACCGGCAGCACCGCTTTCGGCGTAATGTACCCTGCCTTTGTCGCCCTCATGAACACTAGACAGATAATGAATGAGCCAAGCATGTGCCCCACCAGCTTGATCCCGTACATCGGATAGAGCGACCATGAGGCCGCTATGGCCGCATACACGACTAGCCCGCACCAGGCAATCGGGGCCAAAGTAACCCTCGAATGTCCCGCCTGATCCCTCAGGCGCCACAGGAGATAAATCGGTAAGACCATTCCCTTGGCGGCGTTGAACCGGCCGATATTGGGGTGCGCTGCTGTGACTCCGAGGTCGAGCGTCGAGAGAATCAGGTACGCAATGAGGCTCCACCGCAGTGGAGCAACCACCGCGATGACGAAGAGAATCGCGTAAATCCCTATCGGAATCCAATACTCGTTCATCGCTCGGAAGCAGCCACTCTTGTTTCGGGGCCCTCTCGCTCCTCCGAATCGTTTAGGCAAGCGTGAACGGCCGACTGAATCAAATCCGCCACGTGCGCGGGCGTCAGTTTCAAGGCGGTCCGACGCGCACTTGCCCGCATATGATTCAACGCCTCCGGCGAGCTCGACAGCGCTCGATCCAGTGCCCGATACATCTCTTCGCTATCATCCGGACGGAACGTCCATCCATTCACGCCGTCCATCACCATTTCTTCGACCGCTTGACTATATACGCTGCCGAGCACGGGCAAACCTGCCGCCATGGCCTCATTGACCACCATTCCCCAGGTATCCGCCAGCGTCGGAAATGCGAAAAGTGACGCCCCGGCGTACACTCGTGGCAGGTCCTTGTAATTGATGTTGCCCAGAAATGAAATCCGTAAGTTGCCAGGGAGCATCACCGCCTTCAGCGTGTGCCCCAGCGGCCCGTCTCCCGCAAGAACTAATTCAATCGCCTGCTCCGGATGGCTTTGCGCCCACCGGCTGAGCGCAGCTATGAATTGCGTGAGACCTTTCCGCTCGATGAGTTGGCCTACGTATAACACCCGCTTTCCCTCATTCCCGTTATCTTTGACTGGCTCTGCCCTGAACCGTTCGGCATCCGTTGCATACGCTAGCTTGAAGATGCGCTTCGCCGGCGCTCCCAGGCTCTCTACATAGCGCACCCCGTTCGTGCCAAGAGCCAGAAATCCGTGCGCGTGCCGAGTAATCCACCTCCGCACGAATTTTCGAACCCGGCCGCGCCCCTGCTCGGTCGATTCGGTTACTTCGGTCCAGACAATCACTCTCGCTTGACGGTGCAGTTTCGTATACAGGATCGCCGCCATGGTCCGGAAACCCATTTCCGTCGAGATCACCACGTCGGGCGAGTATTTCTTGAGTTGCGCGATCGTATCGTACGGGAAATGCACTTCAGTTGATTCGTTAAAACCTCGCGGGTGGCGCCACTTTCCGCTCACCGTAAGCGTCCTCTGGACGACTACATCCAGACCTCCCCAGTCCGGTGCCCACGACCGGTTCGTTTCCATTGGGGTAGATAGCAAGACCCGAAGCTGTCCGTGACGCTGCGCCAGAATATCAAGCACCGGTTTGTTGTACGGCGGAATGAAGTTCGTCAGGAATACGATCCGCGACATTCGCTCAGGCCGTCTCCCCTCGCCGTTCGTCACCCAGTCGGATAGACGTAGGCCGATACCGCGCGCTCGATGCAGCAGTCGCTTTCGGAAACGATTCGTTGCTTTCTTCCCAGCTTCCCACGCGGGCATCACAGGCCGCGCTCCAAAATCGCATCCGATTCCCTCTCTTCGAAAGCGAAGCGCCGGGTACCAGAACCATCTTCCTTGCTCGACTCCCTGCAAATAGCCCAGCACTGGTTTGAAAGTGGAGAAGTATCCGTCGGCTCGCGTCCGGCTTCTTTCGCTCCCTCGCAGTTCAAAATCCCACGGGCTCTCTTCGTCCCGTATCAAGGCCAGCAGATCGGCTCGGTTCCAGATCGCCCCCTGCGCCGAGACGCGGAACTTCGCCCGCCGGTGAATTATGCCCACGCCCGGAACACCTTTCAATTGCGCCTCGGGTGGAGGATTTGGATATAAACGCATCACTGTCCCACCTAGCGTGTCCAATATCTTCAGGTGCTCGACAACGGCATCCGTAGCCACGCGCTTCGTCAGGAAGAAATCCTCCAGCAGAAGCAGCACGTACTTCGAATCCATCTGATTCAGGAAATAGCGAAGATTCTTGCTCCAGGATTCGTCGGGGCCGACATTGAGGCTCGAAACACGTTCGTCCTGATACTCCGCCGAATTTGTTCCCAAGTACACAGGGAACGGGCAGTCCGGCCAATGCCGCCAAAGCAGCGTAAAAAAAGGCCGCCATAGATCCGAGTATGAGTCGCACGAAACTACCAGGACGCAGCACGATGGCAGTTCATCTTGGCTGCTCGCAGCCCGGCGTACGCCGCTTGACCCCAGCTTCGCCTCAAGCATAAGCTTCGTCGGACTTCATCCGGAACGGGTTCAACCCGCGCCGCTGCAGAACAAAATAAATGCCGGCCGCCGCCGCCAGTTGCGAAATTACCACCGCCCACGCCATTCCGTTATAGCTGAATCTCGGCGCCAGGACCGTTGCCAGCGCGGTATTCAGAATGAGCGCGGCCAGGGTTATCTTTTGGAACTGCGCCTCCAATCCAAGCACCAGCAACCACTGAAAACCGAGTACGTTGGTCCACGCCATCATCGGCGCTCGCAGACTCAAAATCTTCAAAACACCTTCCGACGCAACGAATCCGCGCCCTAAGATGATCGGAATAATGAAACTCGCGCCAAACCACATGATCAGGGTCAGCACGATGCTCAGGCCGCCGATTATGTACGTGGAAATGGCCGTCACACGCGCCGTTTTCGAAACCGAGGTCTTAGCCATCGCCGCTGCGCGTGGATACAGTACCGTAGTGAACGGCGCTAGCAGCCCCACCGCGGCTGTGTTGATCTTTTCCGCCCCGGCATAATAGCCCACCACCTGGGCCGGCGCGAAGAGTCCCAGGATAAACGCATTGCCGGCCGAATAGACCATGTATGCGCTGCGGAATAGGAACATCGCCCACCCTTCCCGCAGCATCCTGACGCCGTCGCGCAGCCGCGGCCACCCCGGCGAGTAGCGCCGGAACATGATTCCATGGCCCACTAAGAAGATCGCGAGAGAGGTTACGCCGGTCAGGGCGAACACCTTCCATGCGTCCTCCGGCCTGTGCACGAAGGCGAAGATTCCAACTGCCGCTACCGTTCGCGCCGAGATGTCGAGAGTTGAGGCGATTGAAACGCGTTTAATTCCATAAAAGTAGTACACCGGAAGAAACGCCTTGATGACCTCTGAAACGGTCGCGATCCAAAGCAGCACTGGATGCTCATGGAACAGTGGAACGAATTCATAGGCCAACGCGGCCGCTAGAAACGCGAGAATCCCCAGTAGGATCTTTGCCCCGTTGACTCCGGCTATTATCGTTTCGATTTCTGTCTTCTCGGCGGCCTGCGCGATCTCTCTGGTTGCGGAGTACGCGAACCCATAATCGACCAGCAGATTCGAGTAGCCGGCAAACGATTGGGCCATCGCTACCAAGCCCCAGCCCGCCGGACCTAGGCTGCGCGAAAGGTACGGTATCGTGACGAGCGGGATAGCTTGGTTCGCGAAATGGATCCCATAGACAGCCACCATGTCGGACACCAGCGAAACGCGGTCGCTGAGTAGCGAGCGTATCCACCCCGATCCGAATCTCGCTTGCTTCGTCGTGGCGATTTCATCTGATTGCTGCCCGTTCAACGGCTCACCTCTCCGCTGCCAGGAACGGTCGTCGCAGTATCAAACTCTCCGGCGCACGATGCGGCTTCACTCCCCGCTAACCGCGCGCCGAGTCTGCATAGTACTTCCGGTAATCGTTGTAGTAGTAGTAGCCGTGCGTCGAATGCTTATCCACTTCGTTCAACACCAGCCCGATCACATTTACGCGTAGCCGGTTCAGCGTTGCCAGCACCGTCCCCACCGCTTTCTTGCTGGTCTGTGCCGCCCGCGCGATAACCACCACTCCGTCGACCGCTGTAGCCACCTGCATCGCTTCAGCGAAGCCGAGAAGCGGCGGCGCATCCACAAACACCAGGTCGTACTCCTTCGCGGCCTCGTCCAGTATGTCGATCATCATCGAGCCAACCAGGTCTGATGCGCGTCGCGATGCCGTTCCCGCTGGCAATACCGCCAATCCATTGCAATGCTCCACTTCGACCAGCGCGTCCTTCCAGGTCAGTTCGCCCAGGAGAACGTTCGAAAGTCCCGCAGATCCATTGATGTTCAGCTTTTTATGAATGCTCGGCCGCCGTAGATCGGCATCGATGATCAGTGTCTTCTTGCCCTGCTCAGCA
This sequence comes from uncultured Acidobacteriaceae bacterium, assembly GCA_963787585.1. Classification (GTDB taxonomy): domain Bacteria; phylum Acidobacteriota; class Terriglobia; order Bryobacterales; family Bryobacteraceae; genus Bog-105. The sequence continues at coordinate 8,860 of CAWBDR010000019.1, read as the reverse complement.
TGCGCGATCGCCAGATGAATAATAGCCGTCGATTTCCCCTCACCGGGTGCCGCGCTCGTGAGCAACAGCGATTTGACATTTCGATCGAAATCGGGAAGCAGGATCGAGTGGCGCAACGTGCGAATCGCTTCTTCGTACGAGGCGATCCCATAATAGCTACCGTTCCCATAGCTGTATCCTGTTTTCCATTTGCTCTTCGGCTCGTTCTCGGCCGCGCCATGCCCGTTTCCGGCAACTTTTACTAAACCCGGTCTGTTCGCTGTTGCCCCGTTGTTTCCTCCGTCTGCGTCCGTACCGGTACTCGCTTCGGTCAATGCCAGCGGGCTGATCAGGCGTCTCATTTCCTTCACCATGGGTAGCGTCCCCAGGACGCTCGTCTCGAGCGCCCGGCCCGCCTGCTCCGGATCCCGAATTGTGTTATCTAATACGTCCGCCAAGATCGCAACACTGATCGCAATCACCATCGAGATCACAAACGCCAGCAACAGATTGAGCATCTTCCTCGGAAATACGGGAGCATCTGGCGGCCGCGCTTCGTCCGCTATGCGGATCGAGGTGTTTTGAAAACTCGCATTGATGCCCGCTTCCGATATCCGCTTTTCGAGGTCGCTGTACAAAGCCTTGTCCGCATCGGCATCCCGTTTCAGTTGCTGATACTGGAACGACTTCGTGTTCAGTTCGTCGTACTCGGCCTTGGTCTGGGCTACCGCCTTTTGCAGCATCTGCTCGCGGTTCATCGCCTCGCTGTAATCGGTCTGCACCCGCTGCCCGACGTTGCGCTTCATCTCATCGAATTGCCGCTGCACCTCGGCCAGATCGTTAGACGTCTTCCTGTACTCCTGGTGGGCGGGACCATAGATCGACCCCACCTCGGCGAGGTGTTGCTTCGCCTGATTCAGCCGATCTTGCAGCCGGTTTAGCTCTTCGCCCTGGCTCGAAACTTCCGCGGCCGCAGTGGATCCGCTCTGCATCCCGTTGTACGCTGCTTCTTTGCGCACGCGATCCGCTTGCGCGTTCGTGTACTCCGTGTTCAATTGCAGCAGCCGCGCCGAAAGAATGTCCGTTTTCTGCTCCGGGTTGATAACATTCAGTTCCTGCTCGAACTTCGCCAGCGCCAGGCTCGAGCGTTCCATCTTCGCTTTGAGCTCCTCGAGCTGCTTCTCCATAAAGCTTGATAGCGCCCGGGACGAGTTCACGCGTATTTCGAACGTGTGCTCCAGGTACGATTGCGCTGTTGCGTTCGCCACGTCTGCCGCCAACTGTGGATCGGGAGAGCGGTAACTGATGTTCAAAATGTATGTGTTAACTGGCCGCGTGATCTTAAGCTGCTTCAGATATACCGGCGCGTCTGCCTTCTTTCGAGCTCCCTCAGCTCCCAGCTTTGATAATTGCCTTTCGCGCTGCAGCAGGTTAAAGCGATCCGCCACCGGCCGCAGCACGGCATCAGATTGAATCAGCTCCATCTGCGTCGCCATGAACGCATCCGCGTCCTCGTCCGCCAGTGCTCCCTGGCTTGCCTCCGCTCCCACCACGCCGACCGGGACCCGCCTGTCGACGTCGATCTTAGTAGTCGCCTCGTAGATCGGCGTAAGACGCGCGCAAACTAAATAGGTCGCCAGCATGCACGTGGCGACAAACATCAGGATTTTCGCCTTCTGCCGGAATACGACCAGCAGATAATGCGTCGGCGAGACCTTCGGATGCGCGGGCTCGAATTCCGGATACGGCTGTTTCGGTAGGTACTGGGCGAGCCGCCGCGTGTCCACCAGCTCAGACGGTGACCGTTCAAGTTGCTTCATGCGGAATCCGTCTGTTGTTCCTGGACTATTTCCAAATCAAGACTCCTGACGCGGTCGAGAGCCCAAATCCCGTAAGAGTCTGCAGCGTTTCAGCCGTAAGCTTCTTTCCCCGGCTGTCCGGGATGTACAAGATATCGTTAGCCTCGAGCGTTATATCGGGCGCCTTCCGGTGCATGATCTTGTCCAAGTCGACGGGTATTTCGTTCTTGTTGCCCTTGGCGCCCTCCCGCCGGAAAATAAAAGCCTCCTTGGAGGAGAACGGCGCCAATCCCTCCGACAAGGCGATCGCCTTCAGAACCGTCGTCGTGGAGTCGTCCTGAATTGGGTATGCTCCCGACCGCTTTACGTTGCCCACCACGTATACGCGCCCCGCCGTCGGAATGCGCACCTCTTCGCCTCCATATAGCCGCACGTTTGATGCGGGGCTCGCCTCATCGAGTAAACCTTTTACCGGAATTCGTTCAATTAAACTGCCGCTCCTGCTTCCCGCCGAAGGAGGATGGCTGACCAGTATCTCTGATCCGGCATCTGCGCTCAACCCGTCCGCCCGCGCCAGCGCGTCGAGCAGCCTGACTTCACCCACCGCCTGAAAGGTCAACGGGTGCCGCACCGCTCCCATCACACTCACCGGCACGCTCCGATACTCCGCGACGGAAACCGAGACTACCGGCCGAACCAGCAGTTGATCCTTAACGAGCGCCTGGCTGATCTCGTCCTCAATCTCCCCAGGGTATTTGCCCGTTGCCTGGATCTTTTCCTTTAATAACGGTAACTGAAGCGTTCCCTCGTTGGTAATCCGGAAATTCCGGGTCAGCTCTGGGCAGTCCGCCACCGATACCGAAAGCAGGTCACCGGTCCCAACCTTTTGCGCAGGTAAATTTGCTTGTGGGTCCGTATCGGGATGAGAGGAGACAACCGCCTGCCTTGCGCTAAGCAAAGTGGCACACATGATCAGAAAAAGAGCTGCCGGTTTCATCCCAGGATTCCATTCTAAGCCGAAATTTGCCCAGAAAGCTTTCCCTGGTACTGGATGTAATCGCTTGAAATCGAAGCAAATGGCTTAGATACTAGACTACCTCGGACCACAACGCGACTACCCCGAACGGGTACCGGCCGGCTTAGTACGGCTGGATGCAAAAATGAAGTGCGTGAGCGCTGAGCTTATTCACATCGAACCCTGTGAGTCCCTTCCGCAGGCGCGTCTGCCCGAATGGCTTCGCAAGAGCCGTACCCATTTCGAAGCGGTTCATCATCTAAAGGCAGAGTTTCGAGCGCGCCGCTTACATACCGTTTGCGAATCCGCTCGCTGCCCGAATATTCACGAGTGCTTTGATCGCGGTGCGGCCACGTTCATGATCTTGGGCAATCTCTGCACTCGCGGTTGCGGCTTCTGTTCCGTCCCCAAGGGTTCAGCCGCCAAGCACGACTTCTCGCTTGATCCTGATGAGCCCTGGCAAGTCGCCGAAATGGCTGCCCAAATGAAGTTGCGACATGTCGTGATTACCTCTGTTAATCGTGATGACTTGCCCGACGGCGGCTCGCGCCATTTCGCCGAGACCGTCCGCCACGTGCGAAGCGCTCTTCCGCAGGCGCAAGTAGAGGTCCTCACCCCCGATTTCTGCGGCGATTCGCATTCCGTTGCCCGCGTGCTGGACGCCGGTCCCCAGGTCTTCAATCACAATATGGAAACCATTCGGCGCCTCTACCGCCGCGTCCGGCCCCAGGCGAATTACGGCCAGTCCTTGCGCGTTCTCGAATTTGCCAGGCGCTCCCGGCCCGATGTGCTCACAAAATCGGGTCTCATGCTTGGCCTCGGCGAGTCGCCCGGCGAGGTGCACGAACTCTTGCGCGACCTTCGCGATGCCCAAGTGGATGTGGCCACCATCGGACAATATCTGCAGCCGACTCGCCGCAATCTCCCCGTGACGGAATATGTTACGCCTGCGCAATTCGATTGCTATCGCGATTACGGCCTTTCCATTGGTTTCAAAATGGTGTTCAGTGGGCCGTTTGTTCGCAGCTCGTACATGGCCGACCGAGTCAGCGAAGAGGCATCGATCGCCTCCTCCTAAACCGCGCAGATTCTTGCGAGCGGCGCGCATCTCTTCAGCCGCGGCCTGTACCGAAAGGCAGCACATCGTGACGGAGGAACTTGGTCATGCCCAGGGTCGCGAGATCCACCGAGACCGAACCCTCCTCGCCGCCGAACAGCGAGCCTTGCGGGCTTCGGAGTGTTCTCGCCAACAGGTCCGTTTGCGGATTTTCCTTCGACCGCTTCAGCTTGTTTTGGCTGTCCCTCGCGGCTGAGGGGCGCGTTGAGTTGGCTGGTGAGGCGTTCGCCTTCGAGCCGGTCGCGATCGCGCGCGGCCGATTCCGCTACTTCGTTGTTTTCGCCGGCGTCGAAGAGGGAGCGTTCTTCTGGGCGGAAGCGGGGTCCTTCGTCTTCAGATCCTCCGGGACCACGATCTGTTTCCGCAGCCACTCGCCGCGGCGCTTCTGCTCCTCGGTCTCCGGCCGGGGATCCGGCGTGATGTGGAGAATGCCCTTGCCGTACATAACTCTCGATCTCCCTCCCCCGTTCGCCGTGGTTTGCGACCAGGATGTCAATAAAGCTGCGCTGCGCATTTTCGACCTGCGCCGCACTCAATCTGAGCGTAGCCGAATCGCCCGCCGCAATGGAAGCAGCGAGCTCTTCGGCTAGTACTGTTTCGCTGGCATTGTCAGGTAAGGCCGCGTTTTCTTCAGCTCCTCCGCCGCCGGCGTAGTCCAGAGTCCAGGAACCCCCGCGCCTTTTCCCCGCTAAGGCGGTGTCCCCCGTAACACGAAGTACGGCGCGATGGAAGGCCTTTTCCCGTTCCGATGCGGCTACCACCGAATCGGACATCGCCGAATCCGCGTTGATGATCGTGACCGCATAGCGATCGAGCGAAGAGGCGTCATTCAGCACTTTGACCAGCAAACGGTGCGAAGGCCAGAGCGACGATTGGCCGGTCCTCGTATTTTTTACGAGAGCGCGAACGACGCGGGCGGCGAAGGGCAAATCGAGTGTTATGCCGCCCCAGAGCGGGACCGTTTCATGGGGCAGCAGCGTGCGCAGAACACGGGTGAGCAGTTCCGCGCGGGCTGATTCACGTGAACATGGCGCTCGCGTTGCGGGTCGAGATCAATCGTCGCCTGCGCTTGGCGAAAGAAGTCCGAGCCTGTTTTGGCGGGCTTTAGCGGCTCAAACGATGGCCGGAATAGCGGCTCTACAGCTTCGGAGCTTCCGGAGGCCGCCTCTGCGCTGCTTCTTGCTCGCGTTTCGCCTTGCGATAGGCTCGGTACTCCGCTTCCGTTTTCAGGTGTGCGGCTGCTTCGTCCACTATCCGGGCCTGCGACTCGGAAAGCGCGGGCGAGCTCGAATCTCGCTCGTTCGTAGGCATCGGCTTTGGCGGCTGCGGCGTTTTCGCCATGAACTAAGCGGCGCACTGCGGTGTCCAGCACTTCATTGATCGGCCCCGCGCTGGTTTCGTCTTTACTGCTCGCGCGACAATTTTCACGGCAACATACCCCGTTTGCTCTCCCAGTGCCGGAGAAAGGCTTCGGCTTGAGGGTAACCGCTTTGCGTTCCGCGGAAACGGGTGATCTCAGCCTGAAGGGGATACCACTTATCGGGTTCTTGGGAAGCGTGCGCGTAACAAGCGGCGCGCCGGCGCGATTCTACCTGCGAAATGTCGACGAAATCGGCAGGCGAAAACATCATCGTGTCTTCCGCTACTTCGTAGAAGTACAAAGCGGGCTTTTTGCCTCCTCGAAGCCAGGCATCGAGCACAAGCATGGATAGCGCTCGGTGATCCCGATGCTGATCAATGGGCCACTGAGCAAAAACAATATCGGGCTTTTCGGAATCGAGCAACCGAGCGAAATCGTCGTAATGCTGGTTATCGACAATGGGCCTTCCGTCGTACTGTCCTGCGAATGCCGGGCGTGCGTTCAGAATCTTGCATGCTTTCTCTGCCTCCGCCGTGCGCACAGCGCCGCACTGGCTCGGGTCGGCGCCTTTGCAGAAGCCTTCTCCCCGGTTCATGTATAGCAGGACTACATCGTGGCCCAGATCCGTATAGCGAGCGATGGTACCGGCACAGCCGCATTCCGGATCTCCTGGATGACCGCCTGTGACAACCACTCTTAGTCGGTCACGGGTTGCCTCAGCAGCTTCTGATTCGGCCAGGAACGAGCCCAGCGGAATAGCGGTTGCGCTCGCCACGAAGTTGCGGCGCGAGATGGACATGGAAAGCCATTGTAGTAAAGCACCGCCGAAGCTCTCGCGATCCCCGTCTGCTCTGATCGCCCGGCTCAAACGTCTCCAGGGCTTACCTGATCCACATAGCACCATGCCCACCTTTCACCGGGCTCAATCGAGCGAATCAACGGATGCTTTGTTGAATGAAAGTGCTTGGTCGCGTGCTTGTTCTTCGACGAATCACAGCAGCCCACGTGACCGCAAGTGAGGCACAGGCGCAAGTGAACCCATGTGTCACCAACCTTGATGCAATCCTCGCAAACGTGCGTCTTTGTGCTTCTAACCCGGATACTGTCGAGATGCGTACATTCTGTTGCCATAGCGATCCTCAGGCGCTTGCCCAGCCCGATCCCAGTTTGCCAAATTTGCACTTACCTCTCGCTCCGATTCTTATGCTCACTTCGGACGCCTTTTGTCGCCGATCCAATAGCGCGGACCAGGACCGTGCCGCCCCGCCAGGTCATCGGGATTGGCCAACTGACACTCTTTCAATGAGAGGCAGCCGCAACCGATGCATCGCGTCAGACCCGCGCGTAGGCGCTCGAGTTCCGCTATCCGCTCATCGATGCGGTGGGTCCAATTGCCCGAAATCTTCGCCCAGTCCGCTCGTTCGGGCACGCGGTTCTCTGGTAACTTCGCCAGCTCCGAGCCGATCTCCTCCAGCGTCAGACCCATGCGCTGAGCGAAAACGATGAAGGCGATCCGCCGCAGAACGGCCCTTGCATAGCGGCGGTGACCCGAACCCGCCCGTTCGGATTTGATCAGGTTTCGCTCTTCATAGAATCGGAGCGCCGAGGCGGCCACTCCGCTCCGGCGTGAGACCTCGGAAATTGTGAGCAAGCCTGACATGCAAAGGAGACGCTATATTTTTGACTTGACTTCAAGTTAACTTTAACTCGTAGTCTGGAGGCATGTCAAATAGAAACGCAGACTCGATGCACAGCCAGTTCGCCGGCCTTCGAGCAGCGATAACCGGCGGCACTTCCGGCCTGGGCCTCGCGCTCGTCCGCGAGTTGCTAAACCGTGGCGCTCAGGTCGCCTTTTTAGCGCGTGGTCGGGACGGTGTGGAACGTGTGCGGCGCGATAATCCGGATACCCACGGCGTCGTCGGGGATGTCTCGAAGAAATACGACATTCATCCGATCGCTATACAAATCCTGGGCGCGCTGGGAGGACTCGATCTTCTGATCAATAACGCTTCGGATCTCGGACCTGTGCCCTTGGCGTTACTGGCCGACACCGATTGCGAGGATCTCGAACGGGCGTTTGCCACGAACGTGCTTGGTCCCTTTCGATTGACGAAGGCTCTTCTGGGTTCACTGGCCGCCTCCGCGCGCGAAGGCCGCGGAGCCTTAGTCGTGAATGTCTCGAGCGACGCCGCCCTCAACGCGTATTCTTATTGGGGCGCATACGGCGCGAGTAAAGCAGCGCTCCATCATTTGAGCCGCATCTGGGATGAAGAGCTCGCCGCCCAAAAGGTCCGCGTTCTGTCATTCGATCCAGGCGATATGGACACTCCATTGTACGCGGCGGCGGTACCCGACACGGATCGCTCTACTTTAAAGCGTCCGGACACTGCAGCGCGTGAACTCTTGGACGCGATCGCCGCTGTGCTTTCGCGGGGCATTCGGGATTCAGTAAGCGCCTGCGAGGCTGTTGGATGATAGCGGTCGGCGTTCCAGTCCAGCGCCCGTGGGACGCAAAGCTGTTGGCGGTCGATCGCCATGGCCGTATACGGCACCGGGCGCGGTGCGAATTCGCGGAACTCTTGCGGCCGGGCGATGTGGTCATTGCAAACGATGCTGCCACCTTGCCGGCCAGCCTTTCGGGACGGCACGGGCCGACTGGTCGCCCGATTGAAGTACGTCTCGCCGCGCGCGATTCACTTGCCTCCGACGAGATCAGCCGGTTTTCTGCCGTTGTCTTTGGAGCTGGTGATTTCCGGATGCGCACCGAGGATCGGCCGATGCCGCCAACGTTGAATCCCGGCGACCGCTTGGACTTGGGTCCCCTGCGAGCAACTGTGATGCGCGTATTGAATCACCCCCGTTTCATCTCCTTGCAGTTCGACGGTTCGCCCCGCAAGATCTGGGAAGGTCTGTCGCGCCACGGTCTGCCCATCCAGTACGCGCACGTTCAAATCCCGCTGGAGTCGTGGGACACCTGGACCCCGATAGCCGGTCCGCCCGTTGCCTTCGAGCCGCCGTCCGCGGGCTTCGTCCTGGATTGGCGCCTTGTCGCTTCCATGGCCGCCCGCGAGGTTAGGTTTGGCACCATCACGCACGCTGCCGGGATCTCATCGGCTGGCGATCCCGAACTGGACGCGCTCCTGCCTTTGAATGAGCCCTATCGGATTCCACCATCAACCGCGTTGATGATAAACGATGCTCGATCGCATGGGCGCATCATCGCCATCGGGACCACCGTCGTGCGGGCGTTGGAACACGCCGCCGCAGGCTACGGTGCCGTACAGCCCGGCGAGGGCTTGGCCACCCAAAGAATCGGGCCATCCAGCCGGCTCCGTTTAGTCGATGGTGAGCTTTCGGCAGTTGTGCGTAAATCAGAGGCAATAACCCTGAGATAGCCAGTAATGCCAGTCGCCGATGGCTTCCTTTGTTGATTCGTCTGGATGGATGGCATCCAGTTGGGAGAGAGGAACGGCCATCTTGCGCCCCTGCCAACGGATTTGCACAAACATGTCGTGCTCGCAGGTGTCCTCGACAGCCATGCGAAAAACCTCGATGGTTTCACCCTTCCGGAGCGGCGAGATGCCGTTTGC
>CAWBDR010000018.1:0-63312 GCA_963787585.1 uncultured Acidobacteriaceae bacterium | reverse complement strand
GAGGGTGTCTCAGATTTAGTTGAAGGTTGAAGGGCGGCGGTGGCGGCCCGGTTCGTTAGAATCGATTCGCCAAAACCTAATCCTGGAAAGGACAACCACCGCCGTGAAGAAAACGTACCATATCGTGGACCGGGAGGCGGCCGCAGCCGCCGCAACGGTCGAAGAGTTCGCCAAAGCGAACGGGCAGGTTCTGCTGCCGCTGATGGAGTTGGTCACGCAGGCTCGCGTAGCCGTCGATGAAGTGATCGACCGCATCGGGCGCCAGACCATCGAAACGATTTTGACTCTGAGCGCCGAACAAGTAGCCGGACCGCGCACGCCAGGAAAGAGTAGCGGGGATATCCGCTGGCACGGGTCGCAGAACGGCCGCATCAGCTTGGCCGACCGGCAAATCAAAGTGAAGCGTCCGCGGCTACGTCACAAAGAGGACGGTGAGGTGAGTGTGCCGGCGTATGAATCTCTGCAAGAGAATGAAGCCACTGCACAGCGTATGATGGGCGCGCTGTTGCGCGGAGTTTCGACGCGCGAATACGCCGAAGTGCTGCCGGAGATGGCGGAAACGGCGGGCGTGTCGCGCAGCAGCGTGAGCCGCCAAGCTATCGAAGGAAGCGCGGAACAACTGCGCCAGTTGCGTGAGCGGCGCTGGGAGGAAGCGGACCTGCTGGTGCTCTACATCGATGGACAACGCTTCGGATCGCATCACGTCATCAGTGCCGTGGGCGTGGATCGCGCCGGGACCAAGCACGTACTCGGCATTCAGGCCGGCGCGACCGAGAACGCAGCGGCGGTAAAGCAGTTGTTCACGCACTTGCGCGAGCAGGGCCTGCCCACCGACCGGAAATACCTGTTCGTGATCGATGGCGCGAAGGCGTTGCGTGCCGCTATCGAAGAGATCTTCGGTCCCGATCAGCCGGTGCAGCGCTGCCGCAATCACAAGATGCGCAACGTGCTCGATGAACTCCCCAAGGAGCAGCAAGCCCAAGCGCTGAATCTGATGCGGACGGCATGGCGCGTTTCTAATGCCGAGGAAGGCATCAAACGGCTCGACCAGCTTGCGCGCTTCCTGGAGCACGAGTACGAATCAGCAGCGAGAAGCTTGCGTGAGGGCCTAACTGAAATGTTCACAGTACAGCGGCTGCAGCTTCCGCCTTCGCTGTATAAATGTCTCGGCACTACGAACGTCATCGAGAGCCCGCAGAGCGGAGTGCAAAAGAGAACGCACAATGTGACGCGCTGGCGAACCGGCGACATGGTCGAGCGCTGGGTCGCATCCGCCTGGCTCCTCACTGAGAAACATTTCCGCAAAGTCATCGGGCATCGCGATCTCTGGACACTCGCCGTCGTACTCGGCAGAGAAACAAAACCTAACGCCGCCTCCGAGAAAGTGGCGTAACATGAAACCAGCCGCCCTCAACCTTCAACTAAGTTTGGGACACCCTCGTTTTCTTTGCGCATTGTGCACTTGACAAAGCGGTAGGCCGGTAACCGCGTGACAGGCCGGAATGTGGGGATTGGGTGCGGTGTGGCCCCCGATCACAACTTCGTGGAATTTCTTAACTGTCTTACTACTCAGTCAAGTGCGGGGTGCAGAGGGGATCGCCCGGGAAAAAACGCTCGCTATCTTTAGGGCGGAATGAGACCAAAATGTGAATCGGGGCCTAGTACCAGTCGTATTAGGATCTTTCCTCTATTGCATCTGGTTCTCAAAACTGAGAACCTGGGCTCAGTGCGGGTAATCTCGCCCAAAAAGATCAAAGACTTCATTGAACAATATTCCGACTCGGAAGCGAGTCTTTTGGCTTGGAACACTATAGTGCGGGCGAGTTCATGGAAGAACTTTGCTGATCTTAGGAGCACGTTCAAGAACGCGGATCAGGTAGGACGGCGAACGGTGTTTAATATAGCGCATAATCGGTACAGGTTGATTTCTCGCGTCAACTATCAAACCCAAACAGTGTTTGTCTTCGCTATCCTGACACACAAACAGTACGATCAAGGGGAATGGAAATGAGCACGGCGGTCCTAAATGAGGCGAAGTACGTAAAGCTTCTGACAAAGGCAAAGCCACATGTAATCCACAACGATCAGGAGCTTGAGCACTTCACCGAAATGTTGCTAGAGCTTGACGAGCTTAAGTCGCCATCAAGAGAGGAGCGCGAATTGACAGAGCTTCTCACTGCGCTAGTCGAACAATATGAAGCAGAGCACTACAGCCTTCCATCAGCAAAGCCCGTCGATTTAATTGCGTTTCTTCTTGAGCAACGCGGCCAAACGCCTAAAGACTTATGGGATCTTCTTGGCGGCAAAGGAGCAACATCCGAAATACTAAGCGGAAAGCGAAACATTGGCGTAGCTACTGCGGCAAAACTAGGAGAGTTTTTCGGCCTAGCTCCGGAGCTTTTCGTTCTGTGGAAAACCTCAGCCTCGGCTTTCGGAGACTGATTTTAATTTTCGCTGGCGACCTTTAGTAGCACGCTTTTTCTTAGGTGTTGTTGGGTTCGCCCCTGGTCTCGGCATATCTTTCGTCGGCTTCACCCGGAGCGCGAGGCGCAGAGCTTCGTCAGTCTTTAACGGGATGCGGATCTTGTTGCCGGGGTGTGGCACACCTTCAGTATGGCGTAAGCGTCCGGTTGTAGCCGTCTGGCGCGTGAGGTCGCAGTAGAGCCATGCTTCAAGAGAGTGCCGATTGGGCCTCGGGAGGGATGGATGAGTGGATTCAGTCAGAAGGATGGCGAAATTAGGGCTTCGGATGAGACGACTGCGGCAGAGAAGCGGCGCAAGCGTTCGGCAAGCGAGAAGCAACGGATTGTGGAGGCCTCATTTAAGCCGGGAGCTTCGGTGAGGGCGGTGGCGGAGGCGCACGGTCTACATCCGACGCAGGTGTACAGATGGCGTCGGCAGTATGGCCGCAAGGTGCAGGGGAAGTCGGGAGCGGCGCTATTGCCGGTGCGCGTGACGGGGGAGAGCGATCAGCATAGCCGGTTGACAAGAAATACTTTCCAGGAACGAGAAGCGATCCCGTCGGTAACCGTTCATCTTGAATTCACGAAGGCTCGTGTGCACATTGAGAGTGCCGATCGCGCAACGGTGCTGGCTGTGCTGGAGCACCTGGCGCGATGATCTCGTTGCCGGCTGGCGCACGCATCTGGGTTGCGGCGGGCGTGACGGATCTGCGGCGTGGATTCACGGGTCTGAGCGCAGTCGCGCAAACGGTGCTGCAGCAGGACCCTTTCGGCGGGCACGTGTTCGTATTTCGCGGGCGGCGCGGCGATCTCATTAAGTTGTTGTGGTGGGATGGGGACGGGCTATGCCTATTTGCGAAGCGTTTGGAGCGCGGGCGCTTCATCTGGCCGCAAGCTGAAAGCGGAACAGTATCACTTACTCGTGCGCAGTTATCCATGTTACTCGAAGGCATTGACTGGAGACAGCCAGTGCGCACGTGGAAGCCAGAGATGGCGGTGTGTCAATAAAACAGAGATAATCGAAAATGTTCGAACTTGCCTGGACTAAGTAATAAAACCTTGGCATAGTTTGAACATGTCTGCCGCACAGCTTCCAGATCTGGACAGCATGGACGCGGCGGCAATGAAAGCGCTGATCCTGTCTCAGCATGAACAGCTTTCTTCGCATGCAGCCGAGATCGAGCGTTTACGATTGCTCATCGCCCGTTTGCAGCGGCTGCAGTTTGGCCGCAAGTCGGAAAAGGTCGAACGACAGATTGAGCAACTTCAACTCCAGCTCGACGATCTGGAAGAAAGTGCGGCTGAGAAAAGGGAGCGAGCAGAAAGCACACTGCCGCCGCCGGCAGCGGCGATCTTTGCGCGTGTGACGCAGAAGCCAGGGCGGCGGCCCTTACCGGATCATCTGCCACGGCAAACCGAAATCCATCAGCCGGAGCAGAAGAGCTGCCCAGCTTGCGGTGGCGAGTTAAGCAAACTGGGTGAGAATGTTTCCGAAGTGCTCGAGTACGTGCCGGCACGATTCAAGGTGATCCGGCATGTGCGCCCCAAGCTAAGCTGCGCGAAGTGCGATGTAATCGTGCAGGCGGCAGCTCCGAGCCGTCCCATTGACCGTGGCCTGGCCGGTCCCGGACTGCTGGCGCACGTTCTGGTGTCGAAATACGCCGACCATTTGCCGCTGTATCGTCAGGCCGAAATCTACGCGCGGGAAGGCGTGGAGTTAGAGCGCTCGACGCTTGCCGATTGGGTCGGTGCGACGAGCCAACTGCTCACACCGTTGCACGATGCGTTGCGGCAGTACGTAATGAGGGCGAGTAAACTGCACGCCGATGACACGCCGGTTCCAGTGTTGGCGCCAGGTACTGGCAAAACAAAACTCGGGCGCCTGTGGACGTATGTTCGAGATGATCGCCCGGCCGGTGATCTGGCAGCTGCCGCGGTTTGGTTTGTTTACTCGCCGGATCGCAAAGGAGAGCATCCACACCGGCATCTGGCCACCTTTCGCGGCACACTGCAAGCCGACGGTTATGCCGGGTTCAATCGCCTCTATGATGGCGGCCGCATGCAAGAGGCTGCATGTTGGGCCCACGTTCGTCGCAAGTTTTTTGACCTGCACCAGGCACACGCCTCTCCGATCGCGAGTGAAGCGATCCAACGTATTGGTCAGCTCTATACCATCGAAACCGAAATCCGCGGTCGCTCGCCTAGCGAACGTCAAGAGGTACGCAATGCGCGCGCACGGCCTCTGCTGACCTCGCTCCACGAGTGGTTTAAAACAACACTCGCCAAGATCTCGCGCAAATCAGAAACAGCTGCGGCGATTGGCTATGCACTCGCTCGCTGGCCTGCACTGATGCGTTATTGCGATGACGGCCATATCGAAATCGACAATAATGCGGCCGAACGCGCGTTGCGCGCCGTCGCGCTCGGCCGCAAGAATTACCTGTTTGCAGGGTCTGATGCGGGCGGTGAGCGTGCAGCGGCGATCTACAGTCTACTGGGCTCGGCGAAGCTCAATGGAATCGATCCGGAAGCTTATCTAACCTCGGTGCTGCGTTGTATTGCCGATCATCCGATCAACCGGATTGAGGAGTTGCTGCCCTGGAATCTTTTCCCCACAGCACCGGTTGTGGAGGCAGCGTAAACTCCAATGTCCTGGTTGCCGCTCCAATCAAAGATGTTCACCTCCGTTGCCTATGACGCGGAAAAGCGCATCCTGTACCTGCGGTTTCAGAGCGAAGACATCTATCGATACTTCGAGTTTTCCAACAACGATTATCAGCAGTTCCTGAGCGCCGAGTCCAAAGGCCGTTACTTCCTGAGCAATATCCGCAACTGCTTTCGCTACGAGCGCCTGGCTAAACTACGCGTCGCTTGACCACGTCAAGACGGTCTCGATCGGACGCTTACAGTATGGCCCATTTTTGTCATAAACTAAAATCTGAATGCCGGGGACGGGATTCGAACCCGCACGAGCGTTAACTCGCTACCGTCCAAGGGAAGTGCGTCTACCTATTCCGCCAGCCCGGCAAAAAGAACCAAACGCTAGGAAGTCCGCCTGAGTGGCGTAACCTTGCTCGCCACCGTGACTGTCTCGCGGTTATTCACTTCAGATTTCGCGGCATAGCCCTCAATCACGGTCCTGACGAAACTGGGGTTGAATGCGATCTCAGATGCAAGTCGATCAGGCGATACTCCTCTGACATCTTCCAGTATTTGCCGCAATAGCCGTGGCTTTTCGGCCGGGAACTCTCCCGGTTCCTTCTTCTTCCAACCCTTGGCGGACAGTTGAGCATTGAGATAGCTGTACTGTCGTTCCGTAATGATCCCAAGGTCTTTCACTCTGCGTACTAGAGCTTGAATTGAAACGCGCCATCTAGGTTTGAGCATTGCCAAAGATGACAGCGTAACGGGAAGTTTTATTTCGCGACGGATAGCTTCTTCCGGCATCAGCAATGCAGCGGCAAATGCGAACGCTTCCCTTTCTTCGTCTGCTTTTGTAAGGCGTCCATGTTGCAACGCTAGGTGTCCAAGTTCGTGAGCAGTATTCAGTCGAAGCCTAGCTCCCGATGCTCCTTTTATGAGGCCAATAATAGGCTGGTCGCCAGACCAAAGGCAAAAGGCATCCCTACCCCTGAGTTCGACCGGAATTGCGAGAACCAGAACGCCTAAGCGTTCAACGTCCCTGACAAGATTCGCAATCGGTTCATCAGCCGAGCAGTGTAGAGCTTTTCTGATTGCTCGGGCCGCTTCCTCCGGAGATGAACCTTTGAGTCTGGGCACCTTTACCGGAATTCCTGAGATGTGTGTTCGGAGGGCCAGCGCGATTTCTGCAATCAACTCTGCATAGCGTCGAGCCTCTGTCTCCTGGAATTGCGCCACGTCCACGTATGAGCGAAATAACAGCGTTTCAGGCGGAAATTCGATAGGCGGGTCTTTAGAGAAGAAAGCCCTCGGAAACTTCGTCTGCTCTGAAATCTTTGTGAGTAAATCCTCGCTGGGCTGCCGCAACCCGCGTTCAGCGTGCGTAATTAGCCCCTGTGACACGCCGGTTAACACTGCAAGCTCAGTTTGCGTAAGCCCTCGCAGTTCCCGCGCTTGCTTGATCCTTCTTCCGCTTATTGACATGACAGAGTAGCTCAATACATCAGGCGGTAGCTTCGGCAGATTTTTCACCGCCCAGATCCAGATCGCCACCAGTTGAGATCGGCGGTTCCTGAATGCGGTCCGTGGGTTCTGATATTTCCAGACACCAATGGTACTCATGCGCCTTCGCATCTGGATACTTGGGGTATGCGAGATGCGTCTTCAGGGAGTACCCAGCGTCATCCGTCAACCATAACAAGTGCAGAGGCAATCTCGCGATCAGGTCATCCCCATCTAGCAGCAGGTTCAATTGTTCATCTCTGCCGGTGGGGTCTGTTGCGGCTTTATGCAGATCCTCATCCGAGATCTTTAGGACTTTCAGCAGGTAATCGTCGGCGTGAATCCAAATACCACAAAGGTTTGTGAACGGCTCCAATTCAAACGCTTCAACGCTATGTGTGTCAAGGTAGTGTTTCGCGTGTAGCCGGACCAAAGTCGAGAAAGCCTGTTTGTCCTTCCACGGGGTGAGATCGGTCTCAGCAAAGTGTCCTCTTGCCGTTTCTATTCCGTGCTCAAGCGCGAAATAAGCAGTATCAAGAACGCCCTGTAGTTGGCGAATCAGCCTGAGACCGAAAGCTACGGTCGTAAAATTCTCCGTATTTTTATTACCACTTCCTGTAATAAAAATACAGAACAAACTCCAAGACGTCAAGAGGAAAGTTTCAGATTGCGTTTTTTGGCTCTTTCAGCATCAGCCGCTTACCGTCTGCTGCTTTTATCGCCTTAGCTGTGCGCTCGTCGTCCGTGACCCTGCGGTTGTTGTAAACGAAATCCCGCTCTGCACAGTAGGACCCGAGGTACTTCCGGCTCATGTGATGGTGCACGCCGTAGTTGCTGCGTTTCAGAAGGGCAAAGAAGGACTCGACTGTGTTGGTAGTGACAACAAAATCGCCATCCCGCCGAACGTATTTCTTGTCCCGATGCTTGATGTCGGAGTGCGCGGCATAATCGTCTCGCATCATGTAGTACACAGGATACTCATCCGTGACCAGATGCGAACTCGGGTCGATGTGCTCTTCCATGATCGGCCTGATGTTGTTCAGCGTGGCTCGTTCCAGCGGGAAGGATCGGACATTGCCGCCGCGCTCCACTAATGCCAGAACCGGGGTCTTGTTGGACTCTGTTTGTAGCGGGCGTCCCGGCCCACGCCCTAGCTTCGCTGGCGGGCGTCCGCCGATGTAGGTTTCGTCCACTTCGACAACGCCCTTTAACCGTTCCGCCATTGGTGTTTGCGTCATGACCCAACGAATGCGATGACACATAAACCACGCGGTACGGTAGCTGCCTTTGGGCCTCTTGGTCTCGGGATCTTCTCCCCACAACTCGCGCTGAAGCTGTAATGCGCTTATGCCCTTCTTGGAAGAGCACATCAGATGGAAAGCGGCCAGCCACTTGTGTAGCGGGATGTGGGAATCCTCGAAGATCGTCCCGACCGTGACAGTGAACTGCTTCCGGCAACCGTTGCACTGATACAGGCCCTTGCGGGTTTTGCTGCCTTCCTTCTTCGGCTCCAGCTTGGTGGATTCGCCGATCACTCCACAATGCGGGCAAACCGGACCATCCGGCCAAAGCAGTTTCTCCAGATGCTCCCGTGCAGCATCTTCATCTTGAGACTGCTTTTGGAGAAGCCCCATGCTTTAATCATGCGCTTTTTTCCTCTGCTTTGTCAAGTGCACAATTCGCTTTTCTTTCCTCCTGAAATCAGCGCCTTATCTCAATTCTTGCCTCCGCTCGCGTTCCCGCCTCTCCCACGGCTGCCGCTCTCGCGTCCTCATCCTCCCCTGCGAATCGGAAGACGAATTCAACCGCATCCACGACGGCTGGTACGGCCGACCCTTCTTCAACACAAAAGCGCCGCATTTTCTCGCTGAAGTCTGCATTTCAGTGTGCCGCCGCGGCTCTGGCGCCCTTCACTCGTTTCAAGAGCCAGACCAGCGGCACGCAGCAGAAGCAGGCTACCGCCATGTACCGAAAATCGTCGATATACGACCAAAGCTGCGCCTGCTTCGCGACCTCCTGGCCAATCCTCTCGATCGCCTGCTGTTGCGCTGTGGCGTGACTTGAAAGCTCAGTGAAGACCTTGGTGAGCGCATCGACATTTTGCTGATAATTCTGCGTGCTTGGCGCCAGGTTCTGAACCAGTTCCGTCTGGTGTAATTGCGCTCGGCGCGCCAGCAGTGTGTCCACGACCGAAATGCCGACGCTTCCGCCGAGGTTGCGCATCAGATTGTACAGTCCGCTTCCGTTGCCGACCTCCTCTGGCTTCAGAGCGCCCAATGCTGTGGTCGAAAGCGGCACAAAGACCATGCCGAGAGAAAACCCGCTGATCACGATCGGCAATGTCAGCGACCACGGCGAAATCTGCAGCGTCAGTCTGCTCCAGATGAGGCAGCAGATCGAGAAGACGAAGAATCCGATGGAGACAAGAATCCGCGTATCAACCTTCGACACCAGGATCCCGACGAGCGGCATCGCGAGGATCGCGCCAATGCCGCGCGGAGACACCACCAGTCCCGACCACCATGCCGAGTAATCCATCATTGATTGGAAATAGAGCGGCAGCAGCGTCACTGCTGAATACACTGCTGCTCCGAACATGAAGATCAGAATGCAGCCCATCGCGAAGTTGCGGTTGTTGAACACTCTTAGGTCCACCAGCGTTTTCTCACGCGTTAGTTGTGAGACCACGAAGCCGACCAGGGACGCAATCATGACCAGGAACCCCCAACGGATCCAGGTCGCGCCGAACCAGTCGTCCTGCTGCCCGCGATCGAGAATCAGTTGCATGAAGCCCAGTCCGAGCGCCAGCAGACCGAAGCCGATCGTATCGAGTTTCCCCGGGTTGGCTTTGCTGATATAAGGCGGATCTTTCACATACCGGAGGATCAGCAGAACCGCCACGATCCCCACCGGGATGTTGATGTAGAAGGCCCACCGCCACGAGTGGCTGTCGGTGAGATAGCCGCCGAGCGTCGGCCCCAAAATGGGCGCCACCACCACGCCTAGCCCGAACATGCCCATCGCCAGGCCGCGCTTTTCTGGGGGAAAGCTCTCCTGAAGAATCGCCTGCGAGAGTGGCTGCAGCGCGCCTCCGCCCGCGCCTTGTACCAGCCGCGCTACCAGGATCATGAAAAGGCTTGTCGCGGCGCCACAGAAGAAGGAGGCAATCGTGAATATGATCACCGACGCGATCAGGAAGCGTTTTCGTCCGAACCGTAATGAGAACCACGCGCTCGCAGGTAACACCACCGCGTTGGAAAGGAGATAAAACGTGAGCACCCAGGTTGCTTCATCGTTTGAAGCCGAAAGGCTCCCGGCTATATACGGTATGGCCACGGAAGCAATCGAGGTATCGATCACCTCCATGAACGCCGGCAGAATGACCGCGACCGCCACCAACCATGGATTCACGCCTTCCGGCACATTTTCCGCTGAGGTATCTCGCCCCGGTTCCGGCATATGAAATCAGAACAAACCATGAGACAAGGGCAGCGATTATCGAGTTACCTGAATTCACACCTCGTGGGAGGGGGGCTTCAAAGCCCGCGCGCGGCTTAGCCGCGCCATCCTCCGCAACGATAAAACATTTCAATGATTCACATAGAAATTTACACGTTCAACGGACCTCAGGGAACTGCTACCCTCAAGGGTTTACAACCCCAGTCGAGTTGTATCAAATGAACCCCGTCTTCAGAATTCTTTGTCTTTTTGTGTTGGCGTGTGGCAGTCCGCTGCTGGCCCAAACCGCTCCAACGGTGAATCAACGGCTCGATTCTCTCGATGCCGCAACCAAAGCGGCGCAGCTCTCCGGCGACAACGCCTGGATGCTGACCAGTGCGGCGCTGGTTTTGATGATGACCGGACCCGGTCTCGCGCTCTTCTATGGCGGCCTGGTCCGGCGAAAAAATGTGCTGAGCACCATGATGCACAGCTTTGTTCTGATGGCCGTCGTGACCGTGCTCTGGGCCATTTACGGTTATAGCTTTGCGTTCGGGGAAGGAAACCGGTTCATCGGCGGATTCCAATATGTCTTTCTCAACGGCGTTGGAAGCGCGCCCAATCCGGATTACGGGGCAACTGTTCCGCACGAGACGTACATGATTTACCAGCTCATGTTCGCCATCATCACCCCGGCGCTGATTTCTGGCGCTTTTGCCGAGCGGATCAAGTTCGGCGCCATGCTCGTATTTACCATCCTGTGGTCGACCATTGTCTATTTCCCGATGGCGCACATGGTCTGGGGCAAGGGAGGCCTGCTGAATGCATTTCTCGGCGGCAAGATTCCCTGCTTCGATTTCGCCGGCGGAACGGTTGTTCACATCACGTCGGGAGTGAGCGCTCTCGTCTGCGCTCTGTATCTCGGCCGCCGTCTCGGATTCCCGCGAGAATCAATGAAACCGCACAACCTGGTTCTCAGTGTAGTCGGCGCTTGTCTGCTCTGGGTCGGTTGGTTCGGCTTCAATGCCGGCAGCGCGGTTGCAGCATCCGGTCTCGCCACCAGCGCTTTCGTCGCCACGCATTTCGCCACCGCCGCCGCGGCCTTAGGCTGGATGTTCGCGGAATGGTTCAAACATGGCAAGCCCAGCCTGCTCGGCGGCATTTCGGGAGCTGTCGCTGGACTGGTCGCCATTACTCCCGCCTCTGGTTTCGTCAAGCCGTTCCCTGCCCTGCTGATTGGTTTTTTGGCCGGCGCGTTCTGTTTTTTCATGGTCAGTGCCGTGAAGAACAAGTTCGGCTATGATGACACGCTCGATGCCTTCGGCGTGCACGGCGCGGGCGGCACTCTGGGCGCTCTGTTAACTGGCGTTTTCGCAACCAACGCGATCAATGACGGTCTGAAAGACGCGGCCGGAAAGCCTCTG
Source organism: uncultured Acidobacteriaceae bacterium (assembly GCA_963787585.1). Taxonomy (GTDB): domain Bacteria; phylum Acidobacteriota; class Terriglobia; order Bryobacterales; family Bryobacteraceae; genus Bog-105. The sequence goes on along the minus strand of CAWBDR010000018.1, from coordinate 51,845 downwards.
CCTCTCGGCGTGGTCGACGGAAACGCCGGCCAGGTTCTCAACCAGGCCGTTGGCGTGGCTATCGCATGGGCGCTCGCTCTCGTCGGCACCTTGATTATCCTGAAGATCGTCGACGTAACCATGGGCCTCCGCGCCTCTGCCGACCAGGAAATCGAGGGTCTCGATCTTGCCATGCACGGCGAGGAGGGCTACAACCTGGAAGCATAAAGCTTTCGGTATACGATCAGGCGATGAAGAAAGTCGAAGCTATTATCCAGCCGCACAAGCTGGACGAGGTCAAAGAAGCCCTCAAGAATGTCGGAGTCGACGGCATTACCATCACCGAAGTACGCGGCCACGGCCGTCAGAAAGGTCATCGCGAAGTCTATCGCGGCATGGAATACGAGGTCGATTTTCTACCCAAGATGAAGATCGAAACGATCGTTCCCGACGCCCGCCTCGATGAAGTCAGTCGGATCATCAGCTCTGCCGCTCGCACGGGCAAGATCGGTGACGGCAAGATCTTCATCTACGAAGTCTTAGAGGCGATCCGGATCCGCAACGGCGATACCGGCGAGGCCGCGTTATAGAGATGGTTCGCTAGTGATGGTTTTCTAGTTGTGGCCCAGCTCTTTGAATCCAGAACCTCGGCGGTTGACGCTCTTGTCCTCGAAACCGCCAGCCGGGTTCTCCTCAACCGGGTGGATTTTCCGGTCGCCGTAGCGGCCGTTGGCGGTTACGGCCGCCGCGAGCTGTTCCCCCACTCCGATATCGATCTGCTGATCCTGGTCGAAGACGAGCCCCAGCTTCTGCGAATCAAGGACCCGGTCTCCGAATTCATCCGCGAGCTTTGGGATGCGCAACTGAAGATCAGCCAATCCGTGCGGCCGATCGCGGAATGCTGCCGCTTCAACGATCAAAATATAGAGCTCCACATCAGCCTGCTCGATCTCCGTTTCCTCTGCGGTGACCGCACCCTGTTTGAGAAGCTGCAACCGCGCCTCGCCGACTTCTACAAGCACAACGGACCGCGGCTCATGCGCCATCTGTGCGAGATGACACGCCAGCGGCACTCCAAGTTCCAGGGCACCGCTTACCATCTCGAGCCGAACGTCAAAGAAGGACCTGGGGGGATCAGGGACACCCAGCTCCTGCACTGGCTTTCGGCGCTCGCTCCCAACCGCGAGCCTCTGACCTTGGCTCTCGAGGAAACTGCCGAGCCCAAACGCTTCCTCTTTTCAGTTCGTGCCTTTCTGCACCGCGCGAGTGGCCGCGACAATAACCTGCTGTCCTTTGAAATGCAGGACCAGGCGGCCCAATCTCTTGCTGTGCCGCCGGTCGCGCCGGAAGAGTGGATGCGTGGATACTATCGTCACGCCCGCTCCGTGTTCCAGCGCAGCCTGCGCGCGCTCGAATTTTCCGAATCTCAAGATTCGTCGCTGATGCGCCAGTTCCGTGACTGGCGGTCCCGGCTCTCGACCGCTGACTTCACGGTCTCGCACGATCGCATTTTCCTTCGTAATCCGGCTGTCACCCTGAGCTCCGTCGATTCCGTGTTGGGCCTCTTCGTGTTTGTTGCCCGCCATGGCATTCTGTTGTCCTGGGACGCTCAGCGTAAGGTTCAGGCTGCTGTTCCTCAGCTCGAAGCGGCTCTGCGGGCCGCACCTCCCCGCTACGCAGTCTGGCGCGAGCTGATGTCGCAGCCCCATGCGGCGGTCGGACTACGTCAGATGCAGGAAACCGGTCTTCTTGCGGTCGCACTTCCCTGTTGGCACGCAATTGAAAGCCTGGTGGTACGCGATTTCTACCATCGCTACACCGTGGACGAACATTCGCTCGTCGCTATCCAAGCGATCGATAATCTCTATGATGCGAAATCGGGCGCTCCGCCACGCTTCTGCCAGCTCGCCTCCGAGCATGAAAATGGCTGGCTGCTTCGCCTCGCTCTGCTCCTCCACGATGTTGGGAAGGGCATCACGCCTGGAGACCATATCCGCGGATCGCTTCAAGCCGCCGGCGAGTTTCTGCCGTCGCTCTCCATGCCACCGGACGACCGCCAGGCCATTCACTTCCTCATCGAACACCATCTCGATTTGTCGTCAGTGATGAACGGCCGCGATCTGAACGATCCGGCCACCGCCCGCTCTCTGACCGGCCGGCTTGGAACACAAGAGAACCTGAAAGCTCTCGTCCTCTTCACCTATGCGGATATTTCCGCCGTGAATCCGACCGCGCTGACGCCCTGGCGCGCCGAGCAGCTCTGGCGCGTGTATACCCTCACCGAAGAGCAGTTGACGCGTGAGCTCACATCGGAACGCATCCAGAGTACTGCCGCAATTCAGGGCTGGGCGCGACGTGGCTTCGCCGGCAACTCCTCCGAACTGGATCGCTTTCTCGAAGGCTTTCCCACCCGCTATCTGCGCATCCACACGCGCGAACAGATCGAGCATCATTTCGAGTTGGAGCAGAGGCGTAGGCGCGACGGCGTGGCAGTAGAGATCGCTCGGGAGCCCGGCGCGTACCGTCTTTCCGTTGTCGCCGCCGATCAACCCGGCCTGTTCGCCTCCATTTGCGGAGCTCTGGCCAGCTACGGAATGGACATCCTGAAGGCCGAAGCCTCCTCCAACGCAAGCGGCTGCATCCTGGATGAAATCCGCTTCGCCGATCCGATACGCACCCTGGAATTGAATTCCGGGGAAACCGCGCGGCTCGAATGGACCATCGAATGCGTTCTTAAAGGCGTAATTCAGGTTCCCGATCTCCTGAAGCGGCGGCGCGCCGCGCTACGCCCCAAAGTCGCTCCGAAGATAACGCCGCGCATTCGCTTTGATAACGACGCTTCCGAGTCTTCAACCCTGATCGAGTTCATCGCGGAGGACCGCCCTGGGCTGCTGTACGATCTGGCTTCAGCGCTCAGCCACGCGGACTGCAACATCGAGTTGGTGCTGGTGGATACCGAAGCGCACAAGGCCATCGATGTCTTCTATGTGACATGCCGTGGCGATAAGCTGGACGAGGAAACGCGCGATCGGCTCTTCAAAGCTCTCGAGCTCGCGGCCGCGTCCACCGTCTAATACCATGATCCCGGATTATTTTCGGCTGGATGGAAAGATTGCCCTTATCACCGGAGGCGCCAGCGGGATAGGTGAAGCAACTGCACGCCTTTTTTCGGAAGCAGGAGCGCGGGTTCTCATTGTCGATATCGACCTCCCTCGTGCCCGCCAAGTGGCCGGGGAGCTTCGCGACGCGGAAGCGTTCAAGTGCGACATCACCGACGAGCAGGAGGTCGCCACCCTCTTCTCGCGCATAGACCGCCTAGACGTCTTATTTAATTGCGCAGGTATTGGCCTGGTCGGTACCGCGGAAGAAACGGAACTGCCCGATTTTCGGCGGCTGTTTCGGGTCAACGTGGACGGCACCTATCTCATGACGAAAGTGGCCCTACCATTGCTGAAGGCCAGCCGGGGCTCGGTTTTGAACATGGGATCGGTAGCCGGTCTGGTGGGTGTCAAGCGCCGGTTCGCCTATTGCGCGACTAAGGGGGCGGTGATCGCCATGACCCGCCAGTTGGCCGTGGACTATCCCACCGAGGTCCGAGCGAACTGCATCGCTCCCGGGACAGTCGATACCCCCTTTGTAGACGGGTATCTGGAGAAATACCACCGGCATGAGAAAGAGAAGGTCCGTATGGAACTAAACGAAAGGCAGCCCCTTGGACGGCTGGGCCGGCCGGACGAAATCGCGAAATTAGCCCTATATATATGTTCGCCGGCTGCCGATTTTATGAATGGGTCCGTAGTACCCATCGATGGAGGGTGGACCGCGGCGTAGTGAAAAAACCTTTATTTAAGTATCGAAGAATCTTCTAGTTGACGGAAGCCAAGGAAGTACATAGGATAATAAGTAACAATAATTGCGGCATGCCTTACCCTCGAGATCATCGCGTAGTGTTGCTGTCGGCTCTGCTCGCGCTATCTAGCTTTCTTGCCCCGGCCGCGACAACGCGCAATGCCAGACCGGGTGTGAGGCGGCATGCTCGCGTGCGGCATAGAGTCCGTCCCGCCGCGCATACGGCAGTTCTTCATCCCGGGACAGCGGCAGTCGTGACCACGACGATTCACCGCCGGACTCGAAGGCACATCGTATTCAATCCCTGGACTGAGCCGACCTACGCCGATTCAACTGTCGGCGACAGCGTAGACGGTGAGGATCTGATTGTTCGCCGCGCTGCGGTGGACGCGCTGGGCCCTTACAATGGCGCCGTTGTCGTCGCGGATCCGCAGACCGGGCGTATCCTCAGCATCGTTAATCAAAAGCTTGCCTTGAAAGGTGCGTATCAGCCCTGCTCGACGATCAAGATGGTCGTTTCCATGGCGTCCTTGAGTGAAGGAATTGTGAACGCCGGAAGCTCGATCCACATTACTCGCCGTTCCGCAATCGACATTACCCGGGCGCTCGCCTACTCCAACAATTTGTTCTTCGCCAAATTGGGTGAGGAACTCGGCTTTGAGCGCGTAGAGAAATACGCAAGACTCTTTGGGCTGGGCGAAAAGGCTGGACTTGACATCGCTGGTGAGGAAGCAGGCTTTCTCACCGATGAACCGCCCCAGACTGGAGTCGGCATGATGACGAGTTTCGGCGACGGCATTCGCATCACTCCCCTTGAGCTAACCAGCATTGTCACCACGCTGGCAAACAACGGAACGATGTATTATCTGCAATATCCGCGGAGTGAGGAAGACGTCCAGAAGTTCGTACCGAGAATCAAACGGGAGCTCGAAATTGCTAATTTTGTTCCTGCTGTTAAGCCGGGAATGATAGGTGCAGTCGAATACGGAACGGCCCGGCGCGCAAACTTCGATCCAAACGATCCGATCCTGGGGAAAACCGGAACCTGCACCGATACGGCGCAGCCCGGAGTTCATCTTGGTTGGTTCGGTTCCTTCAACGACGTCGGGAACAAGAAGCTGGCGGTGGTCGTCCTCTTGACGGGCGGCCGCGGCATTAGCGGTCCGATCGCATCCGGTATTGGCGGCGCGGTCTATCGCAATCTTTCAACCCAGCAGTATTTCGGACCTCAACAGCAGCCGATTGCAAGTAGTCTGGTTTCGCTGCACTAGCGAGTGCTAATCCGGGACGTTCAGGTGACCCCCTGCTGACGCCTACAACGTACCGCTCCGCCCTCCTGCTCTTATTCATCTCTTTCGCCTGTCTCGGTTCTTGGGCCAATACCTTTAAACTCACGCGAGGCCGCTGGCGTTACGAGCTGTACTACGTCGATTTTTCGATAGGCGCTCTCCTGCTGGCCGTCATAGCCGCGTACACCCTCGGAACGTTGGGTAGCGAACTTGGATTCGCAGATCGCATGCTGCTGGCGGGGAAGACATCCCAGGTTTGGGGCATCGCTGGCGGCGTGATTTTCAACCTCGGGAATATGCTGCTGGTTGGAGCGATATCGCTCATAGGGATGTCGGCGGCATTCCCACTCGCTATCGGAACGGCGCTCATAATCACGTCCCTTCTTCACTTCCGGTCCTCGAATCTGTTCTTTCTCGCAACAGGGATCCTGCTGCTTCTCGTTGCCCTCACCTTCAATGGGTCAGCCTGCCGGCTCCGGAATCTCGGACTCCCCAAACCGGCCAACGCCAAAGCTAAAGGCAAGACTCCGGTGAAGAAGACGAAATGGACCAAGGGCATCGTCGTCTCGTTATTGAGTGGAGCGGCGCTGGGACTTTTTTATCCGGTGCTGGATCGAGGCCTCACAGGGGATCTTGGATTGGGACCGTACGCGGGCATTCTGCTTTTCTGTGTTGGGATTTTCGTCTCGATGCTTGTGTTCTTCCTGTACTTCATGAATGTGGTGATCGAGGGTAGCGCGGTCAGTATCAAAGGGTATTTCCGGGGAAGCTTTGCCCAACACGCCTGGGGTGTGCTCGGCGGCGTGATGTGCGCGGCTGGTCTGCTCTGTGCGGGTTTGGCGATTTCCGCCCCTCCGGACGTCGCGCCGGGTCGCGCGGTCGCCTTCATCGTGCCCTTGGCGTCGGTGCTGCTTGCGTTTCTATGGGGAGTGGGGGCCTGGCGGGAATTCAGAGCGGCGCCCTGGAGCGCAAAGGGATTACTGGGCGCAAGTGCTGTTTGTTTTGCTTGTGGTCTGGCAGTGCTGGGCATTGGCATTGCTCGCTGACCGTCCTGAGCGACAATTAAAGCGATGTCGCTCCGCGGCCACATCCAAGCCATCAAACGGGAGGATCCCGCTGCCAAGGGCAGCCTGGAAGTCCTGCTTTGGTATCCGGGTCTGCACGCAGTTCTGTTCCATCGGGTTGCGCACTTTTTCTACCGCCGCCATTTATATTTGATCGCTCGCGGGATCTCTCATCTGGCACGGCTGTTCACTGGGATCGAAATTCATCCCGGAGCGCGGATCGGGAAACGCCTGTTTATCGATCACGGCCTGGGCGTAGTGATCGGCGAAACTGCCGAAATCGGCGACGACGTCCTGCTGTACCAAGGCGTGACCTTGGGCGGCACCGGAAGCATGAAAGGAAAACGGCATCCGACGATAGGCAATCGAGTGGTGGTGGGGACTGGGGCGGCCGTCCTGGGCAACATCACGCTCGGAGACGACGTAAAGGTGGGCGCCGGATCGGTTGTGGTTCATTCCGTACCGGAGGGTGCTACCGTGGTTGGCATTCCCGGCAGAGTGGTCCGCGCCCGGGCGGAAGCAATCGGCGCGCTCGAGCACGGCCGCATTGCGGCGTGTGGCGAGACGGAGACCGCGGACCTCGAACAGCTCACAGATCGCGTTCGGGAACTCGAGGCTCTCATCGGCTTGCTTCTCGATGAGCGCGTCGGTCAGGCGAGGGGCTGATTAAAGCGATACCGCAGACTATTGGCCGCTAGCTGCTGCAATTCCGTGCGGTTGAACCCGAACAGATTCGCCGCGAGCGTGTACTCGTGCATGAGGCTGGTATGAAACAGCGCCGGATCGTCGCTACCCAGCACGATGGGCACGCCCGCGTCCCAGAGCCGCCGTAATGGATGGTCGATTAAGCTAACCACGGCCCCGGTACAAACGTTGCTCGAGGGACAGACCTCGAGTGGAATATCGCGCGTCGCCAGTTCTTCCAGCAACCCCGGATCTTCCAGGGCCCGGATACCATGTCCAATGCGTTGGGCTCCAATTTCGATGGCATCCCAGATACTCTGGGGGCCCGACACTTCGCCGGCGTGACAAGTAAGACCCAATCCGGCCTCTTGCGCGGCGCGAAACAAACGGCCGTACCAGACCGCCGGGCCCCGTTCTTCGTCGCCGCCGATTCCGATTCCAACCACCCCCCGAGCGCGAAGCTCCTTCGCGATCTCGAATACATAGGCAGCCTTTTCCGCACCGAATTGGCGAATCGCATCGAAGATCCAGCCGACCTGAACGTTTTTAAAACGATTCGCTTCGACGGAGATTGCTTCGAATATGGTCTCGATCCGCTGGTGCTTCCACAGGATGACACCCGCCGAGAGCGTGATCTCGGCATAGCTAACGTTCTGGGCAGCTAGCGTCTCAAGCAGCCGGCGCGTCACCAGCGCATAGGCCTCCGGCGAATCAAGTTTCCGGCTTACCCAGACATAAGCCTTGAGAAATCCTGCAAATCCCGTGTAATGGAGATTCGCTCGGATCTCGTCCAGAGAGAGTGCTGGATCTAGTTCGCGGAGTGTTTCCGGCTGAACGGAACCTTCGAGATGGATATGTAATTCCGCCTTCGGCAAAGCGTACAGAAAATCTTGCAGACCGGGATCCGCAATGGGACGCCGTTCTCTGCGGGGGTGAGGCGAACTAGTGAGAGCCATAATAATCGAGGAACGGAGGTCCTTGGCAAGCCGGTCCCCCTTGCCATAATAAACGTGCAATGACCGAGCCAGAACTGGAAGCAATCGCCGGCGGTTACCATGGAGATCCGTTTGGGGTGCTTGGGCCGCACGCTGCTAAGGACGATTCTCGTGCAGGATGGGAGGTTCGCGCCTTGCTGCCTCATGCTAAGGAGGCGGTGCTCGAAACAGGAAGTCAGCATTTACCGATGCAGCGCATACATCCTTCTGGCGTGTATACTGTTCGACTGCAAACCGACCCGGGAAAATATCGATTCCGTATCACTGGTCATCACGGCACCGTCTCCAAAGAGGAGGATGCGTACCGGTTTCCACCGGTCATCAGCGATTTCGATCTGCATCTGCACTCGGAAGGAACCAACTACGAGGGCTACAACTCATTTGGCGCGCATGCGATCACTCTCAATGAAGTAGCCGGAACTCACTTCGCAGTTTGGGCGCCGAATGCAATCGTGGTGAGCGTAGTCGGCGATTTCAACGGCTGGGATAACCGGCGGCATCCGATGCGGCTCCGCACGGGCGGCGTTTGGGAAATCTTCATCCCCGACGTAATGACCGGGACGGCTTATAAGTACTCGGTCAAATCGCGATTCCGCGGCTACAGCCAGCAGAAGTCGGATCCCTACGGTTTCTGGATGGAAACGCCGCCGAAATCAGCGTCCGTGGTTGTGAATCTCGACGGATTCGAATGGCACGACAAGGACTGGATGCAAAAGCGCGGGAAGACAAACGTGCTGGACAGCCCGATGTCAGTTTACGAAGTGCACCTTGGCTCATGGTTGAAGGATGAAAAAAATCAGCCATTAGGCTATCGGCAACTGGCCTCGAGACTTGTCGAATACGTGAAGCGGATGGGCTACACGCATATCGAGCTGATGCCCATTGCGGAGCATCCGTACGCGCCGTCGTGGGGATATCAGGTAGTGGGTTATTTTGCGCCGACATCGCGTTACGGCACGCCGCAGGATTTCATGTACTTTGTCGATTGCTGCCATCAGGCCGGGATCGGCGTGATCATGGACTGGGTGCCCGCGCATTTTCCTAAGGATGCGCATGGGCTGGTGTTCTTTGACGGCACCGCGCTCTATGAGCACGAAGACCCTCGTCTCGGCGAGCACCGCGATTGGGGCACGATGATCTTCAACTTCGGACGGAACGAGGTCCGCTCATTCCTGATCTCGAACGCGATGTTCTGGCTGAAGAAGTACCACATTGATGGCCTTCGTGTCGACGCGGTCGCGTCCATGCTGTATCTCGATTACTCGCGGAAACCCGGTGAGTGGGTACCGAACATGTACGGCGGTAACGAAAATCTGGAAGCGATCAGTTTTCTGAGGAAGACAAACGAGCTAGTGCACCAGGTTCCAGGAGCAATTACCGTCGCGGAGGAATCCACGGCTTTCACGGGAGTCTCGCGACCGGTCTACCTCAATGGGCTAGGTTTCACCATGAAGTGGAACATGGGTTGGATGCACGACATGCTGGGATATTTCTCGCGGGACCCGATCTTCCGCAAGTATCACCAGAACGACATCACGTTCAGCATGGTTTACGCGTTCACGGAAAATTTCATTTTGCCGATCTCGCACGACGAGGTGGTGTACGGCAAACGCGCGCTTCTGGACAAAATGCCAGGCGACGAATGGCAGAGATTTGCCAACGCGCGCGCGTTCCTGAGCTACATGTACGGCCATCCTGGAAAAAAACTGCTGTTCATGGGATCAGAGATCGGCCAGACCGCGGAGTGGAACTCTGAGCAGCAAGTGGAGTGGTGGCTGCTGCAGTTTGACATTCATCGCAAATTCCAGGCATTCTGCACCGCGCTCAACGCGTTATACCGAAGCCAGCCGGCCATGCATGAAGTAGATTTTCAATATCAGGGGTTTGAGTGGATCGATTTTCACGATTCGGAGAACTCCATCGTTTCGTTTGTGCGCCGGGCGAGGAGGCGCGACGATTACCTGGTATTTGTCTGTAATTTCACCCCGACACCGCATTGGGGTTATCGCATCGGTTTCCCGGAGGCCGGTGTACATCGGGAGATCTTCAATTCAGACGCCGAGTCGTTCGGCGGCAGCAACATGGGGAACGGAGGGACGATCACGGCGGCTCCAAAGCCGTCGCATGGAAAGCCAGCCTCGGCGGAACTGACCGTCCCACCGCTGGGTGTGGTGGTCTTCAAGCCGGAGAGGCGGTTGCGCCCAGTGCCGGCTTCGCCGGTGTCAGTTTCTCCGGCCTGACGGCAATTCCTGCCGGAACCCAGGAGCAGAACACCTGCTCCTGCTGTCCACATACGGCCGGGTTCTCTTTCAGTTCCTCCGTGAAGGCACTCAAGGCGGCTTTGTTCTTGGAGGCCGTGATCGCCATGTTGTGGTCCGATTGACTCACTCGAACCAAGTAGATCAGGCGGACGAAATTTTTTCCGGACGGAAGTGAAAACCCTAAGACCGGCGGGATCGTCTCAGGAGACGTCTTGCCATTTCTCGTCGTCTCCGCCGAGGCGAATCTCAGCCGCACTTTTCCGTGTGGGCTGCCTTCGATCGTGTAATACGTAACCTGATAGCCCATCAAATTTGGCGCGGAAAGGACAATCGTATTACCCGCGCTCTGTTGAGGCGCTGTTTCGCTGCGGCCTCCGGGCGAGTTAAGTAACGGGTTCACGATCTTGAGCTGATAGCCCGGTTCTAAGTCCAGATACGAGTTCTCGGCCGGAGATGTCACGCCCCCGACAGGAACAGAAACGCGCTGCCGTGAACATCCCCAAGGCACCGAAACGGCTCCCGCCGATACTAAAACAAAGAAGACTCGTGGTATCGAAAGCTTGCAGATTTTTAGTTCTGGCATTTGTTGGCTTACTCTTGAGCCGCGGTGCCGATCGCCAGAGCGTTCCACCTGCGGCGCCATCGCCACTTGGACGTTTGATCGACATGGGTGGGTACAGGGTTCATCTCTACTGCACGGGTACCGGCAGTCCGACGGTGATGATTGCGGGCGGCGCCTTCTCATTTGATTGGGGGCTGGTCCAACCCGAGGTGGCGAAGTTTACGCGAGTGTGCTCATACGATCCCGCCGGGACAGCCTGGAGCGATCCTTATCCGGCGCTTGCAACCGCACATGAGGAGATCCAGCAGCCCAATTGCGAGCAGCGGGTCGCCGAAATACACCAACTCTTGAGGCGTGCCGGAATCTCCGGGCCTTACGTAGTGGTCGGGTTTTCGATTGGAGGCCTTGCCGCCCGGCTGTACAGCCATGACTACCCAGGAGAGGTCGCTGGAATGCTTATCGTCGATCATGCCTTCATCGATGTAGGGTCCGACACTATCCCGATACAATCACCGGCTCCCGACGGTAAGGGGGATAGCCCACCGATTCTCATTTCGAAAACGCCTATAACCCTTGGCCTCGAAGATGATTGGAACTTCGGCAGGTTGCCGCCCCGCGATCAAGAGCTTCATCGGTGGGCAATCTCCGGCCACCCTGCGCGACCAACCGCCGAAACGGCCGCAGAGTGTATGGCCGCCGTTGAACGCGCGACAAACGGTCAGACATTTCCGTTTGGCGATAAGCCCCTCATTGTCATTCAGACTCGTAATGATGCCTTGAATTATGCCAAGTTACAGAGTAAGCTGATGGCGTTATCGCGGGACAGCCAATTAGTAACGGCTGAGGACAGTACTCACATGGTGATCATTGATCGGCCTCACGTCGTCGTCTCTGCGATTCGAAGACTGGTCGATGCAGTGCGAAGCGGAAAGAGGTTACAGTGATCCAGCGCCCATTACTCTGGCGGGAAAAGAAAGCGCAAAGCATCGCGCATACGGTGTCCCCAAGCCTTTTCATCGTGCCCTGCTCCATGATCCTCGACGAAGGCTAGATCTCGATCTAGTTGCCAGCCTTTTTCAATCAGCGCGTCTCGCAGGGCGATCGTGTTCTGGACACATACTTCCGGGTTCTGCCCTTCACATGTGCCGATATCGAGCCAGATTTTAGCTCCGACCTTATGAGGCAGTTTGCGAACCTCCTTCAGGATGGAGCGATTGGCCCACCAAACCGACGGCGACATCACGATCAGCTTCCCGAACACTTCGGGGTATTGCAAACCTAGATACAGCGTGGCCAATCCACCCAGCGAAGAACCACCGAGACCCGTGTTGGCGCTATCCGGCAGCGTGCGGTAGGTGCTATCGATGAACGGCTTCAGCTCTTCGACAATCATCCTTCCGTAAGCGCGCGCTCGGCCGCCTCGGCCACGGCGGTCGCGAACCGGCGTATATTCTGCCATGCGCTTCGGAGTGTTATAGATTCCGACAAGAATCAGCCGTTGTATTTCGCCGCTTCCAATCAGTTGTTCCGCAACCTCGTCGAGGCCCCAATCGTTGCCCAGGAAGGCCGTTGCGGCATCAAACAAATTCTGGCCGTCGTGCAGATAGAGCACGGGATAGCGGCGGTCTACCGCCGTCTCGTAATCAGGCGGAAGATACACAATCACGTCGCGACGTTCTCTGACGAACCGCGATGCCAATGCCCGGTGGAGTTTAATGTTCCCGGTAAGAGTCCGGGTCGGCGCTTGCGCCATCAGCTCTTGATGAAGTCGAGGGAAGCCGAATTCATGCAGTAGCGAAGTCCGGTCGGACGAGGACCGTCGTCGAACACGTGACCCAGATGGGCGTCACACTTAGCGCAGCGAACCTCATTGCGCATCATTCCGAAGGCCGCGTCGATCCGGTTCTCCACATTCTCTTTGGCTATCGGTGCCCAAAAACTCGGCCAGCCGGTGTGCGAATCGAACTTCGTCTCGGAAGAGAACAGCGCGTTACCGCAGCAAACGCAACGATAGATGCCGTGCTCGTGATTGTTCCAGTACTTTCCGGTGAACGCGCGCTCGGTACCGGCATGCCGCGTAACTTCGTACTGCTCCGGCGTGAGCTGCTGACGCCACTCCGCCTCGGTTTTCTCAACCTTTTCCACCTGCATAACTCCTTTTCGTTGACCGGTATCGGTAAAGTCGACGATCTTAACCATCCGGGGGTGGCCGAAAGCGGCTCTTGCACCAGCGACAATTAGTCCACCAGCCGCGATTCCAAATGATTTCGCTAAGAATGTCCGGCGCCGCATATTCATATAGTAATTCGCGCGATTTGGCCGGCGAGTTACGAAGAATCGATTTACTCGTCCCGTAAGGCGATCATCGGATCGACCCGGGCCGCGCGACTGGCTGGGACCCAAGTGGCAGCGGCGGCAACGGCCGCCAAAAGAATCAGCGAAATGGCAACGGCGATCGGGTCGGCCGCCGCCAGCTTGAAGAGCGTGTGCTTTAGCAGTCGCCCGATGAAAAACGCGCCGGGCAATCCGAGGGCGAGTCCAATCACTACCAGCCGCACGGAATCTTTCAGGACAAGATTGACAACCTGCGTGCGAGAAGCGCCCAGTGCCATACGGACGCCAATTTCGTTCGTCCGCCGAGCGACGGTATACGCGAGGAGACCAACCAGACCGATTGCCGAAAGCGATAGCGCCAGCACGCCAAACGAGCTTGACAGGATACTCAGGAGGCGCTCGGTGAGGAGAAGATGATCGATCAGGGCCGTTTGCGTTTTGATTTCGATGATGGGGACGGCCGGGTCAACGTCCGCCAATGTCGCGCGGATCGCACCCGTCAGTTGCCTGGTGTCGACGGCGGCGCGAATCACAAAGCTCACATTGAAGCCCGGATTGGTAGCGATATTTGATGGCCGGAACATGACCGGCGCGGTGGTTTCGCGAAGCGTATTGTAGCGGCTGTTCTTTACAAGACCAACAATTCGGTAATGTTCTGTCGGCTTCGGACCGGTTCCGAATTGCTGCCCTATCGGGCTCGCGTGGGGGTAATAACGCTCGGCGAATCGCTCATCGACGATGACAGCGTCCGATTTCGGACGCATGTCAAGCGGTTGAAACGTACGGCCCGCGACCAGAGGAATGCCTAAGGTATCGAACAGCCCGTCGCTGACGTGATTGACCAAGACCATACTGCCTTCGTCCTGATGATAGGGCCGCCCCGGTATGTTAATCACGGTGGCGTTGGCATTTCCGGATAGCGGGCGCTCCTCGATCATGGCCGCCCGCATCACGCCCGGAATGGAAGCCAGCCGGCTGCGCACGCGATCGGCGTATGGGCTCACTTGCCCCGGTTTGTAGCCTGCGCTCCAAGGGTTGACCGAGACGTACACGAGATTCGCCCGGTTAAAACCAATATCTGTGTTCTCGAGATTTGCCAGAGAGCGGCCGAGCAGACCCGCCGCCAGAAGCACTGTAAAGCTCAATGCGATCTGCAGTACGACCAGGGCGCGTGGAAGTCTCAGATGTCCTGTCAGAACAGTCCTGCTGTTCGCTTTCAATGCGTCATTCACGCTGGCGCGCGAGCGCTGCCAGGCCGGTGCGATGCCGAATAGGAGCGCCGTAACTAACGAGACAACACAGGTAAACGCAAGAATGCGTGAGTCTACATGAAGATCGAATCCGCCGATGCCTAGGTCGCCCCGGATGAACGAGTGGATCGCCTCCGCGAGGAAATGACTTAGAAACAGACCGGCCAAGCCGCCGATCAGCGCCAGAGTGATGCTCTCGATCAGATACTGGCGCACTAGGCGGAGCCGGGGTGCTCCCAATGCCAGGCAGACCGCGGACTCGCGCTGCCTTGCTACGGCGCGCGAGAGAAGAAGATTTGCGACATTCGCACAGACAATCAACAAGATGAGACTGACTAGTAAGAGCAACACCCAAAGCGCTCTTGATTTATCGGCTCCGACCGGATCAAAACCGCGCTCGCCCGGAGAACTGATCAGTCTGGGGATTTTGTTTGCTTCGATATGAAGACCCGGGGGAACAGTCAGTTGTTGAAATAATGCCGAGACCTGCTGCGTCGCCGCGCTCTCCTTCCCATCCGGCTTTAACCGGCCCAGCAAGCGAACCCACCAATAGCTATCCGATTCGCCTAGCGATTGGTCCAGCCGCACGCGCGGACTGAGGGTCGCTTGGGCCGCAAGCGGAGCGTAGAGATCCACCCATTCACCGATCTGCACTCCGAAGAAGCCGGGCGAAGCGACGCCGACAATCTCGGCCGGAACGTTGTTGATTCTCAGAGTCTGGCCCAGGACATCCGCGCGGCTTCCAAATGACTTCCTCCAGAAGCGATCGCTGATAACGACCAAAGGCGCCTGCCCAACCCGGTCGTCATTGACCGAAAATGTACGGCCCAACTTGAGTGGCACACCCAGGCCTTGGAAGAAATTGGGACTGACGTACTGAAGTTTGTACTGTTCGGCGGGTCTTTGCCCTGCCGTAACGCCCGCCATATCGGCATCCGAAAAGCCGATCAAGGCCGCGAACCCGCTCTGCTGGCGGGCCAGTTGCCGATAGATTCCTGGCGCAATCGACGAGCCCTGCATTTGGCCGTTCGGATCGCCACTCGTGTCCCCGGTCAGCATGTTGCATAGCGCGTCTGGCCATCCGCGACTGCTCCATTGGATCGTCCGTAAGGTCTGTGGCTCGTTGACAGGCAGAGATTTCAGCAAGGCCGCATCCACAAGGCTGAAGATTGCGGAATTCGCTCCAATGCCGAGCGCGAGCGAAAAAATCAGAACAGAGGTGAGGATCGCGCTCTTCCGCAACTGGCGGAAACCGTAGCGCGTGTCGCGGATCAGAGACTCGAGCCAGGTGAAAACACCCTGCGCCCGCGCATCCTCCTTCAGCTTCGCCGGATTTCCAAACCTCACTCGCGCTAGGCGCGAATCGTATCCGTCTTGCTCCTTCATCGCGAGATGATACCGGAGCTCGTCTTCAATATCCTCATCGTGACTCCCGGGATGGAAGGTCCGGGCCAGCCTGGACCAGAAGCTCATCTTTCATCTCCCGCTACACCGTCCTGAGAACCTTGGCCACCGCGGCGGTTACGGATCGCCATCGCTTTTCTTCTTCTTCCAGCCGCTTCCGACCCTTGCCGGTCAGCTCATAAAACCGCGCTCGACGGCCGGATTCGGAGATACGCCACTCGGCTTTTAGCAGTCCGCTCTCTGTCATGCGATGAAGCGCGGGATAAAGAGAACCTTCTTCCACCCGAAGTACCTCGTCTGAGGCCTGCTCAATACTGGTTGATATCGCGTAGCCGTTATTCGGACCGCGCCGGAGCACTTTCAGAATGAGAATTTCGAGAGAGCCCTGCAGGTGATCGGTTTTTGGCATATATTGTGTTGTACAAAGACTTCTAGGTATAGAAGTCTAAGTATACACCTGCCCGGTTTATCTGAAGCCCCATCTAGCTGCCCATTTGGTCCCAGTACTGCTCGATGGCAGCGGCGACCAGTTGGGCACGTGTGCGCACGCCCGTTTTTTCGAATAGCTGCTGCAAGAACGACTTTACGGTGTTTTCCGATACTGTCAGGCGTTCCGCAATCTCTTTATTCGCCAATCCCTCGCAGACGGCACGCAGGACCTCGCGTTCGCGCGCTGTGAGAGGCTTGCGTGGGCGGTCCGAATATCCTGCTTGCGATAACATCACCTGAACCGACTCGGGATCGATTCGGATGGTTCCCCGCATTACTTCACGAATTCGTTCCACCAGAGCGGAGGGCGGCTCGTGTTTCAGGAAAATCCCAGCACAGCCGCGCTTTAGAAGCCACGCGGCTTCCCGATTGCTCACCCCAGCGGTCAGCACGAGCACCTTGCCGTCAAATCCCGATGCGCGGGCGCGAGTCACGAACGAACCGCCCTGCTCGGCGCCAAGGTTGATGTCCAGCAGAACGATGTCGACGGGAATGCGGCCGACAACTTCGAGGGTTTCCTCGACAGCAGCGCATTGGCCGACCACTTCGAAATCGGGCTCCATCGCCAGACTGCGAGCTAAGACCTCCCGCAAAAGCGTGTGATCATCTACCAAAACGATGCGGATGGGCTCGCCATCAGGCAATCGCCGATACCTCCATCGCGGCCGTCGCCTGCAGCTCGATGTGGAAGCAACTCTCGAAGGTGCGCTTAGAGTACCTCAGCTCTCCGCCGTAACTGCGGATGATGGCGCGCGAAACATACAATCCCAGGCCCGATGATTCGGCGCCGAATTGGAATGGCTGGAACAACACCTCTGGGGACGTGATGCCTGGGCCATTATCCGCAACAATCACCAGTACCGCGCCGGGGACCGGGTAGGCAGCGATCGTGATATACGCGTTGCGTGTGCCGCGCAGCGCCCGCCGGCTATTCTGCGTCAGGTTCAGCAACACTTGCAGAAGGCCCGAGTGGTGCGCCCGCACGCGCGGCAGATTTTCGGCGACATCCCACCGGAACTCGACGTGCGAATCCTCAGCACCGGTTTGCAGAATGATATTCAGCTCTTTGAAGAGCGCATTCAGATCCACGCCCGTGAGCGACTGCTCGCTGTCGAGCGGGATTTCCGAGGAGCACAGCTTGCGCATGCCTTCGATCAGGTGCCCAAGAGCGATCAAATCCTCGCTCTCGGCCACACTGCAGGAGCGTGCAATATTCTCGTGCAGGGCGCCCGCAGCCGCCGCCAAATTGCGTACTTCGTGCGACACCGCTCCCGCGATAATGTGTGAATTCATGAGCAATTGCCGCAGACCGAGCTCTTCACGATCCCTGACCTGCTCCGAGATGTCGGCGACCACGGCCGCTAATTTAGCTCCCGCAGGCGTGGAGTAAGTGGATAACCACATGTGCGCGAAGAACATTTCGCCATTGCTGCGCCGGCCCCTGCCTTCCACCATGGTGCGCACGAACGAGGGAGTTCGATGGGCTTTCAGCATGTCTGCAAGGAGCGGCAAATAATCCCGGATATTACGGCTGGGCGCCGATCCAGAGTCGAGACAGAGCAGGCGCTGCGCTGCTTTATTCGCCAGCTCGATGGTCCCGTCCGCTTTCACAGTAAGAATAGCGGCCGGGCTGGTTTCGATGACAGCGCGTGCGTCTTCCTCTGCCTCCCGGCGCAGGGCGCTTTCTTCCTTCAATTTCCTCGCGTAATCGGCCTCCAGGCGCTTCCGTCTCATAATCTCTGCGACAAACAGCGAAGCACCCAGGAAGATCACGAGTGTTGTCGAGAACCGCACCAGCGTGTCGGGCCATGACTTAACCGGCGCGAATGATTGAGTCAAAACGGCCGCCACGACCGCGCAGATAACAACTTGAGCGCGCGAGAGGAAAACGGCCGAGACGAGAAGCGGCCCCAAATAGAGAAGGCCTAAGGCAAGGTCGGGAAGCAGCCAGTCCACAACCGCGATCAGTACGGCAGCCAGAAAACACGCAATTAATAGCCTTGTGTGTTTGGCAGAGGTCACGTTCCAGACTCCGTTTCCGGCGTTTGCTTTGAATTATATACGCACTGGGTTGGTATACCACCCGAAAGATAGGTTGTCTTGGAGGCAGCTTTCGGTTTACTAATGATTTAGATACAGGTCGGGGAAAAGAGTTGGTAAACGGTGCCATGGCATCGTTTCCGAATCGGAGGTGGATTGCTGTCGGCTCAACAGTGATCCAGTTTGGAGGTGTTTTATCGACGAAAATCTAATAAGCTTTCGTTGAGTAAGACTTAACGATCCGACAAAAAACGCCGGCCTTTGCCGTCACAGGGGCCGGCAATTTTAGTTAAGGTTACCCCCGGCACGTTCCGCGCCAGTCACCCGTTAGCTACACAAGTGTCAGACGTGCCGGGGCTCGCCACGCAAGCCGCATCCGTTGGATACCACGTCACAGAGCGTTTTGATTACTCAGCGATTCAGTACTGAGTGACTCTAGTTGTGGAACTTGAGGCGAGCGGAGCGTCCGAATATCTCGCTTCGGGGGTTGCCCGAAGAAACGGCTGTATTCGCGATTGAACTGCGTGGCACTTCCGTATCCGACCTCAAAGGCAGCGGTCGCAGCATCCAGACCATCTGTAAGCATTCGTAGCCGCGCCGCGTGCAACCGAAGCTGCTTCTGATATTGAAGAGGACTCATCGAGGTCAGCTCCCGAAAATGAGTGTGCAGCGTGGACAGACCCATACCCGCAGCGTGCGCGAGCTCTTCCACTCGGAGCGGCTTGGAGTAGTTGTCTCTGATCCACGCGATTGCTTTCGCGGTCCGCTGACTCTGATCGCCCAGTTTTGCAATCGCTCGCAGCCGTCGCCCTTGCGCACTTCGAAGAATCCGATAGGCGATCTCGCGTTGGATCGAATCACTGAGAAACGGAATGTCCTGTGGCGTGTTCAGGAGCTCCATCAGCCGGCAGCATGCATTCAGGAGCTCCATCGTGGTCTCGCCGGTCACCATGCCCAGGCCGTTAACCGGCGTCTCAGTTGATGAGATGTCTCCTCGACTGAGCAGCTCGCCGACCATTGACATCTCCAGCTTGAGCCGTAAGCAGAGATACGGCAACTCCTCACTTGCCTCGATTACCCGGCTCACAACCGGCAAATCCACTGACGTCAGCAGGAATCGGGATGCATCGTAGATGAAGGTCGTTCGGCCGAGGTCCACTTGCTTTCGCCCTTGGGCGACGACGGCGACGCTCGGCTCATACGTCACAGAGACCGGAGCGGTCGGGGCGGTGTAGCGATAAAGTGTCAGGCCAGGGATGTCAGTGAACAGGCGCTGCGACGAGCCAATCGATTGAGCAATTTTACGGGCTAGCTCGCCGCGGAGCTCGTGTGCTCGATCTTGAACGAGACAAACCTCTTCACTCGGGTTTTTCACGATAACGGTTTCACTTCTACGTCACCAGGATACTGCCGGAAAACGGTCACCGATCATCGCCGCGAGAGAAATGGGCAAGAAATCGGTTGGATCGGACTACCGCTTCGCTAACGTTCGTTCTTAGCCTGGAACTTAGAGGAGGATTCCGAAGCAAACAATGCAGAAGCGCAGACTCGGAAAGAGCGGTCTGGAGGTCTCGGCTATCGGGCTCGGCTGCATGGGAATGAGTTGGTCCTACGGGCCGCCGAAAGACAAGCAGGAGATGATCACCCTTCTCCATGCCGCCGTCGAGCGAGGCATTTCATTTTTTGATACGGCGGAAGTGTACGGCCCGTTCTTGAATGAAGAACTCGTGGGTGAAGCCCTCGCTCCGTTCCGCGGGTTTGTGGTGATCGCAACCAAGTTCGGGTGGGAAGCCAATCCCAACGACGGGGGCAAGTGGAATGCCTTAAATAGTCGGCCGGAGCACATCAAGCAGGTTGCTGAGGCGTCACTCAAGCGACTGAAGGTCGATGCCATCGATCTGTTCTACCAACATCGTGTCGACCTGAACGTGCCGATCGAAGACGTCGCGGGAGCGGTGAAGGAACTAATTCAGGAAGGCAAGGTGAAGCACTTCGGTCTTTCTGAAGCAGGAGCGCAGACCATCCGTCGCGCCCATGCTGTTCAACCCGTGACCGCACTGCAGAGCGAGTACTCGCTCTTTTGGAGGCAGCCGGAACAGGAGATCCTGCCGACGCTTGGGGAACTCGGAATCGGATTCGTTCCATTCAGCCCACTTGGCAAGGGCTTTCTAACGGGCAAGATCACCGCAGAGACGAAGTTCGACAGCACGGATTTCCGCAGCACTGTCCCGCGCTTCAACGAGGAGAATCGGAAAGCGAACCAGGCCCTGGTGGATCTGCTCACGACATTTGCGGAACAGAAGAAGGCGACACCTGCTCAGATCGCGCTGGCTTGGCTGCTTGCGAAGAAGCCATGGATCGTTCCGATCCCGGGCACAACGAAGCTCGATCGCCTTGAAGAGAACCTCGGAGCGCTGGACGTTGAACTGACACCTGAAGATCTGAGCGCCCTCGAAACCGCGTCGTCAAAGATCAAGCTCGAGGGGGCTCGTTATCCGGAATTTCACGAAAACCTGGTGGGCCGCTGAGCGGCAGCGGGAAAGCGCAGAACACGGAAGGAGAGAAGAATGCCTCATCTTGCCGTCTCATGATAGACGAATGGGAGCAAATGATCGACGTGAACACCAAAGGTGTACTGTACGGCATCGCCGCCCCGCTACGCACATGAAGCAGCGAAACGATCATTGAGGGAGGACACACATGGACATCAAAAGAGTTGGCTCGCAATCTTCGGCTAAGGGACCGCCGGAGTGGTTCACAGGAACGGTACGAATCGACGCGCTTTTCCAGGCGCCTGATCCAGCACTGGTTCAAGGCGCCAGCGTGACGTTCGAGCCTGGTGCGCGAACTGCGTGGCACACCCATCCGCTCGGGCAGACGCTCATCGTTACGGCAGGCTGTGGCCGGGCTCAGCGCGAAGGCGGACCGATCGAGGAGATCCGGCCGGGTGATGTGGTCTGGTTCGCGCCCGGCGAGAAGCACTGGCATGGAGCCACACCGACTACGGCCATGACGCATATCGCGATTCAGGAAAAGCTCAACGGAAAGGTTGTCGATTGGATGGAACACGTGAGTGACGAGCAATACCGGAAATCGTAATACTGGCCACCGGATCTATTCGCGGCTCGTGCTGCTGTTCGGAACCGCGGCCATCCTTGTGGCGCAAACCGAGCACATCACCCCGTTCACCGGGGTCTGGAAGCTGAATGTGGCGAAGTCAAGTTTCAATCCGGGCCCTCCGTTTAAGAGCTTCACGATAACCTTTACACCCGATGGCACACGCAATCTGGATTTGATTGGTGCAGACGGCCAGCCGGTCAAGGTGTCATTGCCCTGGTCGGACGGGAAGGAAGTTCACCCGGCGGGCATGGCGAATGCTACGGTTATCTCGAAAATTGAAGGCAGGACATTCCACGACCTTTGGAAGCAGGACGGAAGAATCATAGAGGATGTTCATGGCGTCGTGTCCTCAGACGGAAGAACTCTGACGACAACTGTTGACGCGATGTATCAACAGGGCCATCCTATCCACAACCACCTGACATTTGAGAAGCAATAGCTTCACCGGTTGCTTGCAGCGGTGAGTTGATGGATCGGGACTACGAAATAGGAACCAATCCAAGCGACCTGCCAGGTGCATCTACCGAAAAGAAGGCGATCCTGGGTTCCTGAAAGTACCGCGGATAGATCTGGGAAGCGCGCTCGCGAACGGATGATCAACGAAACTAGCGCGGTAATGGCAATCGAGTTTTGCCGTCCGCGTTCTCGTAACGCAATTCCCACACTGCATCTTTAGCTTTTCGGGAGGGTTTGGGGAAATACAAGTAGCCGGCCACGGGATGGGCAGTTTTTCCGTCGGGAAGAGACTTTTCCCAGAGATCTTGGGAAACAGTATTCGCGTTTTGGGTTGGAGAGGGCTGCGAGACAGGCGGTACGGGCGCGTTTTGATCGCAGTCGAAGCCGCGGCACGGCTGGGGAGCGGGGCCGCCGACACCAACTCCGGCTTCGGTTTCAGTAATCGTTCCGCTGGTTCTGCGGCCGGTAACGGGATCAGGATAAGAGGCATGACCGATGGAAGCACCGACCGAGCTGTTGACGCCTGACCGGCTACTAGGACGGGGTGGTTCGGGGCGACCGGCCAATATCTCAGCGATGGTGTCGGAAGACACAGGGCGCTGGGCCGCAAGTTTGTCGCCGACATAGAGGGTGAAATCGGTCGGATAAAGATCGATATCTTTGCCGGATGCAGGGAACACCCCGATTTCGACTACGACATAACCCGCGCGATTGAGATCGAGCTTGAACATTTTCTTGGCCTGCTCAGGCGGAATGAGCCAGGCGCCGATGGAGAAATCGGCCTCACTGCGGCTGGACGGATAACTTGCGGCATCAGCTCTGGGCCGAATCCCCGGCGAGGCTGCCACCAGAGGCAAGGTAAATGACAAGAAGAGCAGAACGACCCATTTCATGGCGCTCCCCCTCTGTATCTTACGCTGGCCCATGCTTCGGGGTTTCCTGAATCGCTGTTATATTCCCGGATCGGAAGTGACAGTCCTCAAGGCGGTACGTTCGCCCCTCTGTCCTTCGTACCTTGGAGCTGCTGAACCTGCAATCGGCTATTTGGTGATCACTCCACAAGCAATTCGATCACCGGCATTACCGGCCGGATCGGATTTGCCATCGTCCGGCTTGGCGTGAATCACCAGGGCTGTTCCGCCATTGCTAAACACGGAGTTGGCACCCTCGCTCAATGTGACATTGGGGTTAGCGATCGTTGCTTTCAAAGTGCCATCCGATCCTACTGTGATATTTTCCATGTCGCCCGCATGAGGACCCTCCGGGTTTTGTAGACCATGATGCTTCTTTGCCGGATTGAAATGAGGCCCAGCTGAGGTGAACCCGGGTCCTTCGCACTTCGCATTCTGATGAATGTGAATAGCATGCTCGCCGGGTGGCAAATTCTTCAAATCCAGATCGATCTTTACTCCTGCAGATCCGTCCGCGGGCGATAGTATCGCAATGCCTACGCTCTCGCCCTGCGCATTTTTAATATCAACGTGTGTGGATTGGGCGAAGCTGCAGTCAGCGATGAGGAAGCATAACAGCATTGTGGTTGAGATGAGTGGTAGACGCATAAATATGGCTCACCAGCATAATATCGTTCCTAGCCGTGTCCCGCCGCTCCAGCCATTCGTCCAGGCCACCTCGGTGCCTGAAAAAACGAGGCCTGGCGACGGCGAGGTTTCAGCAGAGTGTCTGCTTACCGCAGGAGATCTTCTAACAGAATCTTCGCTTCCGTACCGGCATCGCGATACTTAACGATCACGGGCGTGTAAAGCGAGATACCCCAATTGAGGCCGGGACCGGATGTCACTGGGCGGGTACCTGCGACGACAACAGCTTGCTGAGGAACAATAAGCGGGGTCTCGGCAGTGGCGCGGTGGACCGTGTTGCGAACCAGGTCGTAAAGCGGCGTGGATCGATTGAGGATAGTTCCACTACCCAGCACCGCACCGCGTTTCACCACGGTTCCTTCATACACGCCACAATTGCCGCCGACCAGAACGTCATCCTCAATGACGACCGGCAGGGCTCCCACCGGCTCGAGAACGCCGCCGATCTGAGAAGCCGCAGAGATGTGGCAGTTACGTCCTATCTGCGCGCAGCTTCCAATGAGGGCGTGGGAATCGACCATGGTTCCATCGCCTACATAAGCTCCCGCGTTGATAAACATGGGCGGCATGCAGGTGACGCCATGGCCGACATAGCAGCCGTCACGAATGCTGGAACCGCCGGGCACAATTCGAAGTTTGTCCTCCAGGGTGAATAGCTTGAGCGGGTAAGTGGATTTGTCGAAGAACGGAGCGGGACTGCCCGGAGCGGACATCTCGATCACGCTCCCCATCCGGAAACCGAGCAGAATTCCTTTCTTTACCCACGTGTTCACGCGCCAGCCGGTAACCTGTGCAGCATCGGGTTCCGCGGAGCGCACCACGCCGCGATTCAGGAGGTCGCGAAAATCAAAGAATAAGCGCTGATCTTCGTCGGAGTAAGAACTGGAGTTCTGATCGTATAACTCTTCAATGCTGAGCCGGAGCTCACGCGCGTCCGCCAGGCTGCTCACGCCTGCACTCCGGAGAGCAGCCCGAGTGACTCCAACACCGCTTCGATTCTTTGCTGCGAGGACACCTGCGGAGGCACCATAGGGAGCCGCCAAACTGGCTCGATCAATCCCATACGCGCCAAAGCGAATTTGACGGGACCGGGACTGGTCTCGACAAAATTGATTTCCATCAGGGGCTGGTACTTGCGCTGAAGCTGGCGTGCTCGGGTGAAGTCTCCATTGAGACCAAGCCGCGTAAGCTGAGCGAACTCCGCGGGAATCTCATTGGATACAACCGAAATGACGCCGCGGCCACCTAAGGCCATCAGAGGCAGCGTAATGGCGTCGTCTCCGGCGAGGACGACAAACGACTCCGGCACGCTCGCCAGGATACTCGCCATTTGTGAAATGTTGCCGGAGGCTTCCTTGACGCCGACAATGTTAGAGATCGCGGCTAGACGCAGTAGGGTAGCCGGCTCAACGTTCACTGCCGTCCGGGGCTGAACACTGTACAGGATGATGGGCAGCGAAGTGGACTCGGCAATAGCTTTAAAGTGCTGGTACAGCCCCTCCTGGGTTGGCTTATTGTAGTAAGGCGTGACGGAGAGAATGCCCGAGACACCGAGACTGTTCAGATCAACGATCAGCTCGATCACTTCGCGGGTGTTGTAACCGCCGGCCCCCGCCAGAACAGGGACACGGTCCTGCGCTTCCTCCACCGTGATCTCCACTACCCGAAGATGTTCTTCGCGCGTCAGCGTGGGACTCTCGCCAGTGGTTCCACAGGGGCACAAGAAATCAATCCCCGCATCGATCTGGCGCCCGACGAGAGCGCGGAGCGCCCGCTCATCAAGGGACAAGTCGGTGCGAAACGGAGTTACGAGGGCGGTTCCGCAGCCAGTAAACATATTTCCTCCCAAAATGGCGCATTCAAGAAGTACGATCAGAGCCGAACAGGACGTCGTCAAACGTATAGACGCCCCGGCGACCCAGAACCCATTTCGCCGCTCTTAGGGCGCCTCGGGCGAAGCCTTCCCGGCTCCGCGCGGCATGGCGCAAGGTAATGGTATCAGCGACGGAGTCAAAACCAATTTCGTGCGTGCCGGGATGTTTGCCGGCGCGATTGGAGCTTACGCTGATCGGCCTGGAGTAGCCGCGTTCCCGCATGGTATTTACGAGTTCGAGCAGAGTTCCGGAAGGAGCATCCTTCTTCGGCTCGTGATGGATTTCCCAAGCCCAGGCGCCATATTCCGGCTCCGGCCCAAAGAGCTCTGCGGCCAGGCCGGCCAGTTTGCGAAAAACGGCAACACCGATCGAGAAATTTGGGCTCCATACCAGACCGGTGCCGGCAGTAGCAACGGCCGCACTCACTTTTTCGAGGCTGTCGTACCACCCTGTTGTCCCGCAAACGGTCTGGACCCCAACGCCGGCCAGCCGTTCTAGATTTGTAACCGCTGCTTCAGGATTGGAAAATTCAATTGCTACATCTATGCCCCGGAAACAATCAAAGGTGATGCCAGAGCCGCCGGTGTTACTCGAGCGGTCGAGCGCAAACGCCAGCTCAAATCCATATTCGGGCGCAAGTTGCTCGATCATACGGCCCATCTTGCCCTGCCCGATTAACGCCAATTGAGCGGAAGGCTGCACGTTTTCTATTGAATACCTCTTTCGTCAGTCGAAGACCGCGGGGTCAAGTTCGGAAAAGAACTCGTCATGCAGGGCGGAAACGGCGAATTCCAGATCGGAATCGGCAATCACGAAGCCGAGATTCAGCCGCGAAGCGCCTTGCGAGATCATGCGGATATTTGTCGTATGAAGGACCTGAAACGCACGGCCCGCGATACCGGGCGTATGACGAATATTTTCGCCTATCAGGCAGACAATCGCCTGTCGCTGCTCCACGCTCACGTCAGCGAAATGGCGCAGCTCCTCACAGATCAGGGGCAGATTGTCCTGATTATCTACCGTGAGAGAGACGCTGACCTCGGAAGTAGAGAGCATATCGACGCTAGTGGCATAACGATCAAATAGTTCGAAGATGCGGCGCAGAAATCCGTGGGCCATGAGCATGCGCGTGGAACGGATGTTCAGAATCGTAATCCCGCGCTTGCACGATATGGATTTAACGGCGTTGCGGCACGCTACTGAATCGGAGCTGATCCGGGTGCCTTCCACTTCGGGCCGCCGGGAATTCAGGATTAGAACCGGGATGTTTTTCTCGACTGCTGGAAGAACCGTCGCGGGATGAAGAATCTTCGCTCCGAAATAGGCCATCTCAGCGGCTTCCGCGAACGAGATGCTCTTAACGCGATGTCCGCCGGGAATGACACGCGGATCGGCCGTCAGCATCCCGTCCACATCCGTCCAGATCTGAATCTCCTCTGCTTCGAGACCCGCGCCGACGATGGACGCAGAATAATCGGAGCCGCCGCGGCCCAGAGTCGTGGTGTGTCCATCCCTGGTGGCACCCATGAAGCCGCCCATTACCACGACTGAGGTTTCCGCCATGGGACCGACCTTCTCTTTCAGCAGACGGTAGGTTTCTTCGAGTAATGGTTGGGCTTGTGTGAAGCGATCGTCGGTCAAGAGGACTCGGCGGGAATCTACGTGCTGTGCCGGAACACCAGCAGTGCGCAGGGCGAAGGTCACCACGAGGCTTGACAGGCGTTCCCCTACACTGGCGATCGCGTCCATAGAACGTGGCGACAGCTCTCCCACAAGCGCAAGCCCTTTTACGAGCTCGTCGAGCCATTCGAAATGCGTGCGGATGTAACGATCCAGTTCGGCGGAAGCCGCACCCGCGAGCGGCAGCCCGTGAGCGAGGTGATGTACACGGAGCTGATCGACGATGGCAAGGGCCTGCTCGCGCCGGCCTGCGGCGGCTTCAACCGCGGCTTCCAGCAGCTTGTTGGTTGTTTTGCCCATAGCCGAGACAACGACGATGGGGCGGCTCCGCTCGTAGCGGCGGACGATCTCGGTAACACGCGCGATCGCTTCCTGCGATTCGACGGACGTGCCGCCGAACTTCATCACGATCATGGAATCAATCGAACAGGCCTTCGGAGGCCATCAGCTCCGCATTCAATACGGCAGCCCCCGCAGCACCCCGAATCGTGTTGTGGCCACAGGCAACAAACTTGATGTCAAGTACGGGGCATTCTCGAACGCGGCCGACAAAAACGGACATGCCATTCTCTCGCGCGGCATCGCGGCGAGGTTGCGGGCGGTCCTGTTGCGGCATGTAGACGAGGGGACGAGCGGGAGCGCTGGGCAGCTTACGATCCTGCGGCACTGCGCGAAAGGTCTCGATGGCAGCTTGCACGTCAAATGGACTCGGTTTAGACGAAAGTCCGACTGAGGCCGCAACGGTATGTCCGTCCACCACGGCCACGCGATGGCAGTGAGCGCTGACCCGGGCGTTCAGGGGCCGGAATTGACCGCCGTCGACGGAACCCAGAATCTTTTGTGTTTCCTGCTGCATCTTCTCTTCTTCAGAGCCGATGAACGGTAGGACATTAGCCAGGATATCCATTGAGGCGACGCCGGGATAACCTGCGCCGGAGACCGCCTGCATCGTAGCGGCAATGACCTGCTGGATCCCGAAACCGGCTAGCGGCGCGAGGGCCATTGTAAGGGTCACGGTAGAACAATTCGGATTCGTAACAATCATCCCCTTCCAGCCACGATTCTTTTGCTGGAGTGGAATTACCGACAGGTGCGCCGGATTGACCTCCGGCACAATCAGCGGAACGTCAGGCTCCATCCTGTGATTGCGCGAATTGGACACCACACAATGGCCGGCTTGGGCGAATTCGCGCTCGATCTCAGTGGCGATGGAAGCGTCCATGGCCGAGAACACGAGGCGCGGCGCGCTCCCTGGCTTGGATTCCGAAACAACGATATCGGCCGCGCTCAAAGGCATTTCTCCATCCAATCGCCAGGAGGTCGCGTCTCGCAATCTCTTGCCCGCGGACCGATCGCTCGCGCCCAGCCACGTCAGCTTGAACCAGGGATGTCCCTGCAGAAAGCGGATGAAGTGCTGGCCTACCATGCCAGTTCCGCCCAAAATGCCTACTTCGATACTTCGCATATTTCAACTCCAAAGCGCAGGGATTCAGTGCGCCAGCCGGCCGACCATTTCCTTATAGATTTTGACCGCTTCCAGGAGTTGATCTTTAGGAATGCGCTCCTCAGCGGTGTGGGCCACGTGAATGCTTCCAGGGCCAATCAGGAACGGCTGCCCCCAAGTACCACCGAAAGCCGGAATATCAGTAGTAAAGGCAACCGTGGTGGTGGTGAATCCGTTCAATGACCCCAAGTGCACGGCCGGAATAAACAGAACTTCATTCGCAACAGCATCCGGCGCAACGGCATCTGTTACCGCCCGGCGAAGCTCTTCCACACCGCCGACAACTCGAATGAATACCTCGGCCTGCGCCTGATCGGGAATGACATTCGGCGCCCGACCGCCACTAATCGTTCCGATATTTAGCGTGCTCGGGCCCAAAACCGCGTCGATAGGCAATTGAATGCGCCGCAAGCGGTCCAGGGCGTTGAGAAGTTTCTCGATAGCCGATTCGCCCAGTTCAGGGTACGCGGAGTGAGCCATACGGCCTTGCGCGAGGATTTCGTAGCGCAGCGCGCCTTTCGACCCGAGGGCCAGTTTATTTTCCGTCGGCTCGCCGTTGATCAGGAATTTGGTCCCCCGGGGATTGTTAGCAGCAGTTAATGCGCCGGCGCTGTTGCGCTCCTCGCCGACAACAAAAAGCAAACCGAAATTGCGCCTCCCAACCAGAAGCATTTCTTCGGCCGCGGTTATCATGCCCGCGATGATCCCCTTGGTATCGCATGCGCCGCGACCCCATATATGCGTTTCGTCTTCGCGGGATGGGATGAACGGCGGCACGGTGTCCATGTGCGTGGAGAGCACAACCAGCGGCTCGCCAAAACGGACAAACACATTGTCGCGATCCTGCTCCACCGGCATCTTCTCGGCGACACCGTCGAAGTTAGCGGCGAGCCGCTGCAGGCAAACCCACAGGAACGCGCCGATATCGCGCTCGTTGGGCGTAATGGAGTCGATGTCGATGAGTTTTCGCGCCAGTTCGAATACGTGCATCGGAATCTGCGCCGCGCACTCTGCCGGGCGAGACACGACGAGACGGTGGGGCGACTGCTTGAAGTGTCAGAATAGCAAAGCGGCTACAGAGATTCGGAGCTTATCCACCCGCAAAGAGACTCGGGTATTATCGTCCCGAGGAACTGCCGGTCATGTCCGACGTTCACATCGTTTCCGGTGATGCAGCACCCCATTCGCGCGTACCGGGAATTATCGTCGAGGAGAATTTCCTGAACCGCACAGCCTGGCTGCTGAAGCAGGCTTTGGTCGCTTCGTATGAGGACAACTGTTTCAGCATTGCGAAAGGGGCAGCCTATTCGTTCCTGTTATCTCTATTTCCGATCCTCACGACGATTACGTTGATCCTCATTGAGGCCAACGCCCAGTCGGTGGTGCACGTGATTGCCAGCTTCGTGCAGCAGGTTGTGCCGCCGGGAGCCGAAGACCTGGTTTTGTCACGCTTGCGCGAGCGCGGCGCGCGACCGATCTCACTGCCGATTGTGGCCGTCTTGCTGTCGCTGTGGGCAGGATCGGGCGCAATGATCAGCCTCATGGAGGGATTTGAAGCGGCATACCGCATCCCGTCCGGGCGTCCTTTCTTCAAGCAGCGCGCCATGGCCATCTTCCTTGTCTTAATTGCGGCGTTTCCGGCGGTAGGCGCTTCGTTATTGATCCTGTTTGGGAACCGCATCGAGGTTGCTTTCATTCACTGGATCGGGGTGTCCGATATCAGCACGCCGGTAGAGCTGGCTTGGAAATTCAGCCGCTACCTGGTTGCCTTCTGTACCATCACCTTCGTCAACGGGCTGCTCTATTACTTTGGCCCGAGGCACCGGCCCGAACCGCCTCAACTGAGAGGCCGGCCAGTCTCACGATTCATGCGAGTATGGCCGGGAGCGTTCCTGGCCAGTGTTCTATGGTTCATCACGACGGCGGGGTTCGCGTGGTACGTAGGGCATCGCCTGGCCAATTACAACTTCTTCTATGGAAGCATCGGAACCGTGATCGTGCTGCTGATCTGGCTCTATTTGCTGGCGTGCATTGCCTTGATCGGCTGCGAATTCAATGCCGAGCGCGAGCGCATCGATTCGCTGCCCTTTCTACCGTGAACAACGGTAACGGCAGTCCTACTTATACTGAAATGTGCCTTATCGATTGGGGATCGATTATCAGCCTCGAGGCGACCAGGGGACTGCGATCGAGCAACTGACGCGCGGCCTTTTGGACGGAGAAAAGCATCAGGTTCTGCTGGGAGTCACCGGTTCGGGGAAAACGTTTACCATGGCGAAGATGATCGAAGCGGTCGACCGGCCGGCGCTGGTCCTCGCCCACAATAAGACGCTGGCGGCACAGCTCTATCACGAGTTCAAGACGTTCTTCCCTCAAAACTCGGTGGAGTATTTCGTCAGTTATTACGACTATTATCAGCCGGAAGCCTACATTCCCTCGGGCGATATCTACATCGAAAAAGAAGCGACGATTAACGATGAGCTCGATAAACTGCGGCTCTCCGCAACGCGCTCGCTTTTTGAGCGCCGCGATTGCGTCATTGTCGCAAGCGTCAGTTGCATTTACGGCTTAGGCTCGCCGGAAGCATATTATGGCATGCTGCTGATGCTCGAGAAAGGCCAGCGCATCGACCGCAAGGACCTGCTGCGGCGGCTTGTAGAGATTCTATATGAACGAAATGATCACGATTTCCGCCGCGGCACATTCCGCGTTCGAGGAGATGTGATCGAGCTGTTCCCTACCTACGACGACAACGCGTACCGGATCGAGCTCTGGGGAGATGAAATTGAGTCTCTGAGCCAGATCGACCCGCTGCTCGGTCAGGTGAAGCAGACCTATCTGCGGCTGCCGATCTACCCGCGAACGCACTACGTTATGGACGCTCCCACGCGTCAGCAGGCGATGCAGAGTATTGAGAACGAGCTGCAATGGTGGCACAAGGAGCTCGAATTGCAAGGCAAACTGATCGAGGCGCAGCGGCTGTATCAGCGCACGATGTTCGATCTGGAGATGATCAAGCACATCGGATACTGCCACGGGATTGAAAACTATTCACGGCATTTCTCGAGCCGCCTTCCGGGAGAAGCTCCCCCGACCTTGCTGGACTATTTGCCGAACGATGCCCTGCTGTTCATCGATGAGAGTCATCAGACTGTGCCGCAGTTGCAAGGCATGTATCATGGCGACCGGTCGCGAAAGGACATCCTCGTCCAGTACGGTTTCCGGCTACCTAGCGCCCGCGACAACCGGCCGCTGACCTTCGAGGAGTTTGAGAACCGCGTCAATCAGGCAGTCTATGTATCGGCAACTCCGGGTCCCTACGAGCTGACAAAATCAGCGGGAGTTGTAGTGGAGCAGATCATCCGGCCGACCGGCCTGATCGATCCGGAGGTCGACATCCGGCCGATCAAGGGTCAGGTAGACGATCTCCTGCACGAGATCCGGTTGCGGGCGGACCGGAATGAGCGAGTCCTTGTGACAACACTCACTAAGCGGATGGCCGAAGACTTGGCCGAATATTATGCCGAGGTAGGCGTGAAATGCGCTTATCTGCATTCGGAGGTCAGTACCCTCGACCGCGTCAAAATTCTTCGGGATTTACGAAAGGGCGCGTATGATGTCCTAATCGGGGTAAATCTGCTGCGGGAAGGATTGGACCTACCTGAGGTTTCCTTAGTGGCAGTCCTCGATGCGGACAAAGAGGGGTTCCTGCGATCAAGCGGCTCTCTGATTCAGACGATCGGCCGGGCAGCGCGCAACGTGTATGGGCGCGCCATCCTCTATGCGGACGTAATTACTAAGAGCATGGACCGCGCCCTCCAGGAAACGAACCGGCGGCGTGCCATCCAGCAGGCGTACAACGATGCGAACGGAATTGTTCCTCAGACCATCATCAAACCCATCGATATGAGCTTGGTAGCGGTAGCAGAGGCAGACTACGTGACTGTTCCACTGGATGTGGAGCCGGAGTCCACGGCGGAGCTGACGCCGGAAGAACGCGATGCTCTGATCGCGGAACTCGAGGCCAAGATGCGCGCGGCGGCCAAAGCCTTCGAATTCGAAAAAGCCGCCCAGTATAGGGACAAAATGAAGGCCCTGAAATCAGGTTCCATCTATGAAGAACCAGTCGCAGCCGCTCGGACTGGTAATAGAGGGTAACTCTACTCATTCGGCTGTGCTGCGCCTTTCCGTTTTGGCGGAGGGACTGGGGCCGGTGAAGTCCGTCGCCAAGCGGGTGGCGCGCAGGCTCTCTAACCTGCTGCATATCGGATATGCGGTAGATACCTATGAAGAGCTTCAGGACGCCAGAATTATTCTGCTCCGTGTCCCCGATGCGAGCCTGCCCCGGGTTGTGGATGAACTGTGCACGTCCGCGCTGAAGATCCAGGACTTGATGTTCGTCCTGTGCGAGAGCTGGTTGTCGAGCGACGCTCTCCAGGCCCTTTGCGATCGCGGTGCACAGGTGGCAACGGTAATGAGCGCGCCCAGCTCACAAGACAAGTGCTTCCTGGTGGAGGGGCAACAGCCGGTAGTACGCCAGGTCAAGCGATTCATCGAGCGCAGCGACGCCCGAACGCTGGAAATTCGCGCCGGAACGAAGCATTTTTACTTCGGTGCGAAGGTGCTCGCTACGGCCCTCCCTTTACCATTCCTGGCTGATGCGCAAGCGATACTTCGAGCGAGCGGAATCACTGGGAGACAGCTCTATTCGTTGCTGGAGGAAATGCATAGGGAGATGTTCCGCGCCTTTCTAAATGGCGCTCGCTTGACGTGGGGCGGCCCGCTGACCGAGTGTTCGCCGGAAATCGCCGAGAGCCACTTGAGACGATTGGAGGCAAGCCATCCCAAACTCGCCGACGATTTGAAAGAGCAGTTGGAGTGGGCGCGCCGCAAAAGCCACGGTCAAAGAAGGTCGGCGGGGCGGCAGGAGTAAGTAGGGAATGCCGAAACGTTATCACTGGAAATTGAAAGAGCGAGAGCTCGCCCTTGGCGAACGAACGCTGCTGATGGGGGTTCTGAACGTGACGCCGGACTCGTTCTCCGACGGCGGGTTGTACTCCGATCCGGACCGCGCGTTGGCGCGCGCCATGGAGTTAGAGGATGAAGGCGCCGACATTCTGGACCTTGGCGCCGAATCCACCCGCCCCGGCTCGCAGCGAATACCGGAATCGGAAGAACTCCGGCGACTGATTCCGGTGTTGAAAAGGCTCCGTGGAAAGCTCAGTGTCCCGATTTCTGTCGATACTTACAAATCGGGCGTGGCCGAGAAGGCGCTAGAGCATGGAGCCGAGATCATCAACGATCCGACCGGCCTGCTCCTCGATTTGCAAATAGCGAAAGTAGTGGTGAAATACGACGCCGGCTTGGTTGTGAACCACATGAGGGGCACTCCGGAAACCTGGGCGAAGCTTCCGCCATTGAAAGATCTGATGCGTTCCATCTCGATCGATGTGGAGGCGGCATTGCATAGAGCGCGGCAGGCGGGGGTTCAGAAACATCAAGTGGCCATTGATCCGGGGCTCGGGTTTGGTAAGCGGCGCGAGCAGAATTCAGAGATCATCGCCAATCTCGGCGTGCTGCGAAGTTTTGACGTGCCCATTCTGGTGGGCCCGTCACGCAAATCGTTCCTCAAGAAAGAACAGGACGCATTGACCGAGTTCGCCACGGCGGCGGCAGTCACTGCCTGCATACTGAACGGCGCCCAGATTGTGCGCGTCCACGATGTGAAGGCGATGAAGAGCGCGGTCGAGGTCGCTGACCTGATCCGGCAATCGGTACCGGAGGAAGAAACGCCAGCTCAATACCCGGCTCGCCGGCGTAGTCAGTAGCGCGCCTATTACATTCGCCACGTCTGCCATAGGCTGCCTATGCTATAACATAGGCTAACTATGCGTGAGAACGTTTATGACTCAGCGCGATGAGATCCCGCCCGGCACTCTGTACATGTTGATTCTGAAGACACTGGCTCGCCAGGGCGAGATGCATGGGTATGAGATCGCCAACTCCATCCAGCAAATCAGCGAGGACGTGCTCCAGGTTGAAGAAGGATCTTTGTATCCGGCTTTGCAACGAATGCTGATTAAGGGCTGGGTGAAAGCGGAATGGGGAACTACGGCTGGCAACCGCCGAGCCCGTTATTACCGGCTTACAGCGCTGGGGCGGAAACAACTTTCGCTGGAACTTTCAAAGTACGAACGGGTCGCGGCCGCAATCGCCCGCGTACTGCAACCAATCTGAGGGAGATCGCAAATGGAACGGTTAAACGAACTGGGCCGCAAACTTGCAATGCTGCTGCGGGGTGAGCGGTTCGATCGCGATCTGCAGGATGAGATGCGGCTTCATCTCGATTTGCGGCAGCAGGAACAGATAGAGCGGGGCTTGTCGCCGGAAGACGCAGGGGCCGCGGCACGCCGCAAACCCGGCACTGTTGCGTGAGATCAGTGGTGACGCGTGGGGTTGGCGGGGTCTGGAGCATTTTGGACAAGATCTTCGGTATGGCGCTCGCTCGTTGTTGCGGACACCCGGCTTTACAGCCGTAGCAGTCCTCGCGCTGGCCCTGGGGATCGGCGCGAATACCGCGATTTTCAGTGTCGTGAACATCGTGCTGCTTCGCCCTCTGGCGTATAGGGATTCGGACAGGCTGGTTACTGTTCTCCACGATGGAGACGATCCTGTCGCTGTCGCCAACTATCTGGATTGGCGCGCCCAGAGCCGTTCCTTCGAAGCGATGGCGGCAGCGGAATATTGGAGCCCGAATCTGACTGACAGCGATTCATCCCAAAGTAATCCGGCGGAGCACGTTTACGGACTCCAGGTTACGCAGAACCTGCTGCCGATGCTGGGCATCGATCCGGCTCTGGGTCGGGTATTCATACCAGGAGAGGATCGGAAAGGCTCGGAGCATGAGGTGGTATTGAGCGACCGGCTCTGGCAACGGCGCTTCCATCGGGATCCCAACGTGCTGGGCAAACTCATCACTCTGAATGGTGAGGGTTATACCGTGGCTGGCGTGATGCCGCCCGAGTTCAAATTCGCACCCTTCTGGGCTACACGAGCGGAATTGTGGGTGCCGATAGCCTTTGGCGATCGCATTCACAACCGGGCTGGAAACAGCCTACGGGTTTTCGCACGCTTGAAGCGGAATATCACCCTAGCCCAGGCTCGAGCGGACATTGCGACCGTTACGGGGCGATTAGAGCGGGAGTATCCGGGCACGAACCGCGATGTGGTCGTCACGCCACTGAAGGAGAATGTTGTCGGAAAGATTGAAACGCCACTGCTGCTAGTGCTCGGCGCAGTTGGATTCGTCCTTCTGATCGCGTGCGCCAATGTTGCCCACATGCTCCTAGCACGGACGGCTGACCGGCAGAAGGAGATAGCTGTGAGGGCGGCGCTTGGCGCCGGTCGAACTCGCATTATCGGCCAGTTCCTCACGGAGAGCCTGCTGCTCGCCGCCTTCGGCTCTTTAGCCGGTCTTCTCCTCGCGCTCTGGGGAACCAAGGCTTTGGTGAAACTCAGTCCGGCATACATCCCGCGTGTGGAAACAGTGGCAATCGATTCCCATGTGCTGTTGTTCCTGCTCGGTGTCACACTGCTCACCGCTGTCCTGTTCGGACTGGCACCCGCGATGCACGCAACCGCCGGAGACCTAAACGGTGCGCTAAAGGAGGGAGGCCGTGGAGACAGCGATAGCATTCGTCGCAACCGATTGCGTAGTTTTCTTGTGGCCTCCGAATTCGCGCTAGCATTTATGCTGTTGATTGGCGCCGGGCTCATGATCCGCAGTTTCTTCGCGCTCCAGTCCGTCAACCCCGGGTTCAATCCGCACAACGTACTTTCGATGGTCGTGTCGGTCGCCGGATCGAAAGAGGCTGAAGCGGGCCGGCGCGGGATTTTCTATCGCGAACTTCTCGAAAAGCTTCGAACGCTGCCGGGCGTGACCTCCGCCGGCGCGATCAATCATCTGCCGCTGGCGGGCGATATCTGGGGATGGCCGTTCGCCGTTGAGGGGCGCCCGAAACCGCGTCCTGGCGAATCGCCGCTCGCCGTTTACCGCGTGGTTATGCCTGGATATTTCGAGACCATGCGCCTGCCGATACTTCGTGGCCGGACTATCGCTATCAAGGACGATGCCCGCGCGCCAGGCGTCGTAGTCATTAACGAGCGGGCCGCTCGCCAGTATTGGCCCGGGCAAGATCCAATCGGCAAGCGCATCACATTCGATGACGACAAACATAATTCGCCGACGTGGTTGACCGTAGTCGGCGTGGCAGCGAACGCGAAACAGTCGGACTGGGCGGCTGACCCTTACCCGGAAGTCTATCTGGCCGCACTTCAGAACCGGGACTTCCTGGGCGATCCAGGATCGCACATAGCCTACATTACTCTTGTCGTGCGCGGCGCCGGGGATCCGGCCGGAATCGCATCCGCGGTAAAGAGTGCCGTCTGGTCTTTTGATCGAAATCTACCGATCTCGGAGGTTCTGACAATGGATCAGGTAGTCGAGCAAGCGACCGCGCAGCCGCGCTTTGAGATGCTATTGTTCGGCTTATTCGGCGCCGTGGCTCTGGTTCTGGCTGCAGTAGGGATTTACGGCGTGATGAATTATTCGGTATCGCGGCGCACACGCGAGATCGGAATTCGCATTTCGCTGGGCGCGAGCCGGGCGGCCGTGCTCGGAATGGTGACGCGGCAGGGAATGATGCAGGCGCTGGCCGGAACGGCAGCGGGCATCGCCTCGGCTGGGCTGCTGTCGCAATTGATGCGCAAATTGCTATACGGAGTGCGGCCAACCGACCCAGTTACTTTTGGCGGAGTGGCGATCGTTCTGGGCTTTACGGCGCTGCTCGCCATTTTTGTTCCGGCGCGCAAGGCTTCGCGGATCGAGCCCGTCGTCGCGTTGCGTAATGAATAGGATCAAACCCGCTGGCACTGCGGACAATAGTGAGTACCGCGCTGGCCCAACACGATCCGGCGAATGAGGGCCCCGCAGCGGACACATGGCTGGCCTTCCCGGCCGTACACGCAATGCAAGTGCTGGAAATTTCCACGATTGCCGGCCGTGTCTACGTAATCCGAGATGGAAGAACCCTTATGAGCAATCGCGGCGTGCAGCACTTCAACCATCCGATCGTACAGGTCCCGGGCACGCTTGGGGGAAATCCGCCGAGCCGACGCGCGGGGATGGATGCGAGCGGCAAACAGCGCTTCGTCCGCATAAATGTTGCCTACGCCCGAAATGAATGTTTGATTCAATAGCAGTGTCTTAATGTTTCCGCTGTGGCGCTTTAGGCGCGAGTAGAATTCTTCGAAGGTTATGGCAAGGGCATCCGGACCTGTGCGATCCAGAAACTCCGGAACGGAGTCGAAATACTCGACGCGCCCGAATTGACGAACGTCGTCATAGAGCAACGTGCCCGCCTCGAGATGAAGCAAGGCACGAGTAAACTTCGAGCGCGCGCCGTTCCAGAGCAGCTTCCCCGTCATCCCGAGATGGACGTAGAGGATGCCGCGATCCAGATCGAAAAAGATCTGCTTGCCGCGCCGGCGAACCCCACGAATGCTAGCGCCCATTAACGACTCGGCCGTTTTTTGAAAACCGCCGCGCGTGACGCGCTCCGAAGAGAGTTCCACCTGGAGAATTCTGGAGCCGATGACGTGACGCGCCACCGAGCGCACTACCGTCTCGACTTCAGGGAGTTCGGGCAAGGCGCCTCATTTCGTCTGCCATCAGGGAACATCGATCAGAACGTTCCGGTCCTGGATCTCTACACGATACGTCTGAATGGTCATATCCTCGTCGTCGTCATTCAGACCTGTGCGGCAGTCAAATCCAAAACCATGCCATGGGCAGATCAGATGATTGCCGTGGAGATTGCCTTGTCCGAGAGGGCCGCCAGCGTGAGGGCAGGTTCCATCCACGCAATGGAGTTGGCCATCGACATTGCAGAGCGCGTACGTGATGCCATTCGCTTCGACCTCCAGGACCGCTCCTTGCGGCACTTCGCTGAGCGGTTTTACGTGCACGAGAGGCATACTTCTCTACCATACTGGGCCGTTGCTTTTCGGCGAGTCACTGCTGGTCTGAATCTGCGCTGATGGTTGCGCCTTCTTTCTCGAGGTAAGGGATTCCGTGCTCCATCCAGTCCGGTTTCGGTGCGCCTTTGAGGTAATAATTGAAAAATTGCTGGAGACGAAGCGTGTAGTCTTTCTGATTCGCACGACGCCGTAAATTGTGCGGCTCGCCGTTATAGCTGAACATGTAGACTTCTTTGTTCAACCGGCGGAGGGCCAGAAAGAACTCTATGCCTTGATACCAAGGCACAGCGTCGTCGGCATCGTTCTGGATCATAAGCAGTGGCGTTGTCACATGATCCGCCATAAAGATCGGTGAGTTCTCGATGTAACGCATCGGATACTCCCAGGGCGTGCCGCCGATTCGGCTCTGCGTGTGTTCGTACTGGAACTGGCGCGGCATGCCAGGGCCCCAGCGAATACTATCGTAGGCGCTGATCATGTCGGCGACAGGAGCACCGGCGGCCGCCGCGCGGAAGCGGTTTGTGCGCGTGACCATATACGCGATCTGATACCCGCCCCAACTATGGCCCTGGATGCCGATGGCTTTTTCATCTACGAAACCCAAATCCACCACGGCCTGAATAGCCGGAAGGACGCAATGCAGCGCGCTTTCGCCCGGCGAGCCGATTTTATAAGCGATATCAGGCTCCAGCACAACGTATCCATTACTCGCATACTGGCTGGGGCTGATGACGCTAGCCGGACGCGGCTCAAGAAAATGATGGACGTTTTGCGAGAGGCGCTCGTAAATATACACCAGCATCGGGTAGTGCTTGTGCGGATCGAAATTCGCCGGCTTGTAGAGAATCCCCTTGAGCGGCACGCCATCGTCGCTACTGTAATGAATCAGCTCGGCGGTTCCCCATAGGAAATTCGCGAGCTGGGGATTCGCATTACTGACCCTATTCAGTTCACGAAATGTGCCATCAGTAGCCAGCAAGTCAGGATACTCGGCGAAGGTCCCGGCGGCCGTTACGTAGACTTCGGCATTATGGGCTTTGATAGGCATCGCGAAATCTCTTGCCTGCATGACGAGCCTGGTTGGCGCGCCGGATGCGTTGGGCGAAATGACGTAGAAACCGCTATCGTGCGTGTCGTCGTTTTCGGCGCGCAGCAGCAGCGGTTTTGCGGGATTGATCCAGCGCGACTCCGGATCGTCGTCAAAGCGAAATCGAACAATACGGAAAATGAGGTGCTCTTTGCGGCCCAGGCCCTGCGTGATGTTGATCGCAGAACTTCCGTCCAGCTTGCATTGCCAAACATCGAAGCGGTCGTTGATCAGGGCGTCTTTGCCATCTTTGGTCCACCCCGCGAGACCATAGGCGGGCGGGAAACTGGGCGTATCGTGAAGCTCGTTCCCGAACGCAACATCGAGTTTCGCAGTTAAATTGACGGAATCGGCGGAAGGAGGTGTAATTGCGATCCAATCCTTGCCGTTGTAGTAAATGGCGTGCCGCCCATCCGGCGACCAGTTAAGGCGGCCGATATGCTTTCTGGCGATAAGCTTGCGCGCACCCGTCGCTGTATTGACCAGATACGAATCCGCGTAAGTTGTGTCGTACTCCTGTATGCGGCGGTAGGCTCTGTCGTCATTGCCAATCGCGAAAGTGCCATCCTCATTTGCAATGACTTCGTTCATTGCCAGGCCGGCAAGTTGCACGACTTTTTTCACTGCGCAATCATAAACAGCCAGGTAAGAGCGATCGCGCTCGACGGCGGCGCGAACTTTCTGCATCGGCTGAATGTAATCGTCTTTCCAGGACCAGAGATCGACTGAGACGCGCTCATCTATGGGTGTATCGCCGGCGGGTTTCTCGACCGCACGCCGGGGCGCAGTGCCGAAGAATAGATGGTCGCCACCTTTCGCGATCGTTACGTTTCCGTGTTCCGAAAGGATCCAACTCGCAGGGAAGCCGGGAGTAGAGGCAGAAACCAAGGCGACCGCTGCGGGCGAGTGGCGATCCCAGGTGTACAGTTTGAAGCGAGGCTGCCTGGCTGACGCATCGTCGCGATCGCTGAGGAAGGCGAGCCGGGTTTGATCTTCGCCCCAGACAAGCTTTTCATATCTGCCCTTCCCTGCCAGCAAGGCGGCTGGGCCGGAAGAAGAGCCAGGTGTCACCTTATACACGCCGGCAGTTTCGTTTTTCTCGAGACCCACCGCATACACCAGGAACTTTGCGTCACGCGTAAAGGTGTATTCGGCTACTCCGGTAAACCGTCGCTCCGCGCCGTCGCTCAGGTTACGAAGGACCAAATCGCCGGTTTCGATCTCTTTCGGTTTAGGCTTGTCTGATGCTTGGACCGGTTTGATTTCCGTCGCCAGCTTTTCCGGAATCTGCAAGTAAGCCATCCAGCTATTCGCGGCAGACGGCACTTGGAAGTTCTTGACGCGGGGAGCGCGGAACACCGAGCCGGAAGCGAGAGTAATGACGACAATATCGCCCTTCGGCATATCTTCCGGTTTCCGCTTCTCTCGTTTGGCTTTTTCGACTTCGGCGTGCGGAGCGAACGTAGAAAAAACGAGCGTCCCACTGTCGGGAGTGAATCTGACCGCGATGCCGGGCGGCGGAACGAGGGCCTCGCCGACGGGAGGATTCGCGAAGTTCGGCTTCGGAGGCGGAGGCAATTCCCCGATTGGCTGACCGAATTCCTTGCCGGTTACGAGGTCGCGGACGATCAGCTCGCCGTCACCCTGCTGCGGAAACGCAGCATAGGCGAGATAGTGACCGTCGTTCGAAAGCTGCTGATTCTGGATGTGACGCCAATCATCGTAGTCGTCCGGAGTCAGTGCTCGCCTTTGCCCAAAGAGCGGGCACACGAAGCAGAATGCAACGAAAACCCGGAGGAGCATGGTTGTCCGAATTGTAACGTTACGGTGTGGAGCCACTGAGGCGCTTATCGCACACGGTCCTCGATGTCCGCGCTTTGAGAACTTTGGTTCGAGTGAACCAGCCGTCTGACGTCGTCCAGTTCTTTCCTGAGGCGTGCTCCGCGGCGGGACAGGCTGATGACATACACCAGCACAATCAGCCACGCGGCGAGAAAGCCATAAAACATGAAGGTGAAATTGCGAGCGTCCATTGAATTTCCTTTAGACTAGGCGGCGTGCGCGAGCCGGCGCAAGGAGTCGATCTCACGCGCGGTTGTCTCCTGCCGCGTACGAATCAGCACCAGGGCGGCTGCAATCATCAGAATTGCCAGCAAATTTAGATAAATCATCCGTTCCATAGCGGGGTCGATATTTCCGCCGCCGGTGCGGATGCTGAGAACGGGGCCGGGGTGCAGATTGCGGAACCATTCGATTGATTTCCAGACGATCAGCACGTCGATGCAGCCGAAAATGCAGAGTGCCGCGGACAGGCGCGCGCGTTGGGTCGGTTCTTCAATGGCCCGGCGCATCATCAGGTAGCCGGCGAAGATCAGAATGCAGACGAGCTGCGAGGTCAGCCGGTAATCCCAGGTCCACCAC
Organism: uncultured Acidobacteriaceae bacterium; assembly: GCA_963787585.1. Lineage (GTDB taxonomy): Bacteria > Acidobacteriota > Terriglobia > Bryobacterales > Bryobacteraceae > Bog-105. Next base: position 9,867 of record CAWBDR010000018.1, on the reverse strand, counting down.
ACACCCCAGATCACGCGCGCCCATATGCTGCCGGTGACGATATTGACGACAGAGAACACAACCGAAACTTCGATCACCGACGCAGCCACGGAATCGAACCGCAACTTGCCGGAAGACAAATACAAGATACTAAGCGTCAGCGCGACGAAGTAGCCGATCATTCCGGTGATGGCTGCAGGCACATGGAAGAAGATGATGCGGTAGATTGCGCCCTGCATAGCTTCATCCGGAAGAACGAGGAAGATGTGATAGAGATCGTAGGCAAGCAGCCCGGCAGCGGCCACCGCGAGAGCCACAATTATCTTTTCGCGCATAAATAAGGATCTTGTCCTATTTTCAACTATGCGGCGAAGCCTGGAGATTTCAGGCGACCTTTTGCGGTTGCGGGCCAACTCGCCTGTTCGCGCTCGTAGGCTGCAAACAGATTGGGCTTCAGTTCGAGGACCCGGACCTCGATTTGCCCCAATGTAAATTCGAACCCAAAATCGCCTAAGTTGAACTGATCCCGAGTGTCTTCTTGCACTGCCAGGATGTAAGGCTTGGCGGCTTGGGTCAGGCGTTTCTGGGCCTGGCGCTTGCGCTCACCCTGAATCTCTCTCAGAGTTTGGGTGTCCCATTCACGCTGATGGCGGAGCCGGGATTCCTGAATGCTCAGATTGTTCAGATCTTTGCGATAAGCGAGGAAAACCTTGGATTCGATGAGATGCTTGCGGGTCGCTTCGTCCTCATTGGCGAATTCGCCCGCGAATTCGCGGCGGCCGATTGCGTAGATGCCCATTTCGAGAGCGGGATGGGAGCATTTTATAGGAAGTGAAAAGCCGAGCGCAACAGATTCTACCCTTAGCGGCTTCGATTCTCTATCACGATAGCGAAGCGAATCACTGAACAGCCATGTAGGCTCGCGCCGCCTCCTGTTTGAGCCGTTCTCTGTCCTCCGCGCTCAGCTTTTCCGGTCAGTCTTTAGAGACTCTATGACCCCGGGTTCGAGACTTTGCCCAAAAGGCCGCGTTTTAGCCCCACCTTGATGTTCATGTGAAAAGTGTTCCGGTTATATACCAGCGCATCGCTTCCGGCCTCCGGCCCCCACTGAGCGTGATAGATAAACTCAATCCGAATATGATCACTCGCGATGTAGGCCAGGCCTGTACGAAGTCGAACCATGTTGCGCCCTACCCCCGGCTGCCAGAACGGCTCGACGTCGATGAGGGTATAAAACGTTCCGGGTTTCCAGGCGTTGGCAACAGACGTTAAGGGAATTTCCGCTCCGAAGCGAGTTCGAATCCGGTTTTTGAGCGTCCAGTCGTGCGAGCCATGGTTATATATGTTCCGCGCCTCATAACGGCTGCAGTTAAAGATGTTCATTTTCCGCTTGTTCGGAATGAAGAATTTCGGACCAACAAAAGCACGCAGTTCGAATGTGTCCTCCGTTCCCTGGTTGTCCGTGTAGATTCCCCGAACACCACCCCGGATTTGAAACCAGGGTCGAGCAGTGTAAGAAATCCCGGGGTATCCCAAAGCGTAGGTTGAACGGTTACTCTGCGGATCGTCAGAACAAGCTGAGGTGGCCAAATCCGGTAACGTTCTCCGTTATCGGATGAAAGGGGAATATCGTGACGCGGTACTCGGTCGTGACCCCATCATTTTGCCCGTAAATAGCTTGGCAACTTAGAAGACCAGATGCAGAACAGAGAAGCAACCAACGGATGGTTCTGGCCATGAAATCACCGAGACTACTCTCATGTGAGAGCCGTGAGAGTCACAGCGGACCTATTTTGAGTTATTACGTCCGGCAGTGAAGCGATATTTAAAGTCGTCGATGCATATCGCCGCAGGGTTCCTTCCGCGAAGTAAAGAAGCTCACGCCGTTTCGATGGGCCCTTTCCGGTGATCAGGTCCATCTGATTGCATCCGTCGAGATGAACCTTATAGCTGCGATCTCCGAGTTTCTCGCCTTTCTTCAGCTTTTCGATAATATCGGGCTCACCGGCAGCTGCCAGGAAAGTCGGGATGCAGTCGAGACCGGAGATGATCCCGTGTCAATTCCGTAGTTTCATGTGGCAGACTTTCCGAACCTAAATAAGCACCTATGAAATGCCCGGCCAGGTAATTGGGATTTATTTTCTTGAACGACCTTCCGCTCTAAGCCCAGAACTTTTGAAATCGAGTAGTGTGCTGGTGATCTCTAAACGCTGGAGCTATGCGCAGGATACTCATCGCTGTGTTGGTTTTTCTCTGCAGTGCCTTTCCCTGCCTGCCACAAGAAGCATTTTCACTAGCATCTGCTACTTCCACCGAAGACAATCAAGCTCCAGGCCAGCAGGCGACCGGCCAGCAGCAGGCACTACCGGCCGGTGGAACTGCAGATTTGCAAAAAGCAGTGCAAAACCCGGTGGCCAGCCTGATCAGTGTTCCCATTCAGAACAACAGCAACTTTGGCGTTGGCCCCTTTGATCGCACTCAAAATGTGCTGAACATCCAGCCAGTCATTCCGATTCGAGTCAGCGAGAACTGGAACGTCATAATTCGCTGGATCGCGCCAATCATTTGGCAGCCTGCACCTGGAACGGCAACTCTGGAAATCTTCGGCATTGTAGAAAATACGCCTGCCTATTTGGCAGCCCAAGATGTGCAGAAAAACGCGGGTGTATTTGGCTTTGGAGACATGACACCGACCTTCTTCTTCTCTCCAGCCAAACCGCACAAAATCATTTGGGGTGCCGGCCCAGTCTTCGTTTTGCCGACGGCCACGAGTAAAGTTTTGGGACAGGGAAAGCTCAGCATCGGCCCGTCGATGGTGGTTCTCGTACAGCCCGGCCATTGGACATTCGGTGGGCTAGTAAATAACGTCTGGTCCGCAGCTGGATCAGGCGGCCGTCCCGCGGTGAACCAGATGAGCTTTCAATATTTCCTCAACTACAACCTGAAAAAGGGTTGGTATGTGTCGTCGTCGCCGATCATCACCGCGAACTGGAAAGCCTCCAGCGGCAACCTATGGACTGTGCCGGTGGGCGGTGGATTGGGCCGAGTATTCCGTTTAGGAATGCAGCCGGTCAATGCCAGTGTTTCGTTCTTTGGGAATGCCGTACGGCCATCTGGCGGTTCTCCGTGGGGCATGCGGCTGCAGCTCTCATTTCTATTTCCGAAAAAGGCGCAATGACGCACTCGCAGGCAGTCACATCACTTCCCACATCTTTGCGGGACACTGTTTGTGGAGGCATCACGCATGAACGATACACCTGCACAACACCCATTTTTTCGAAGCTTGAACAGAGCAAGTCGGGATCTACACCAACTGGTGGGGAGATAAGCTCTGGACCATGGTCCCTGGCGTTACGATTGTGGGGCAGTTCCTCCAGACATTGAAGGACTACCCGCCGCCGAGCCAGGTTGGCGGATCGTTGAGCGTCGAGTCCGCGCTGCATCAACTCGAGGACGCCGCTGGCTCTCACTGATGAGCAGCTCGACAGAGTTGCGACGGCCAGCTAATACGGTTCCAGCGGACGGCGCTCCGCGCCGCGACTACCGGAGTGTCAAGAGCGGACAGAGAGTTTCCCACTAGAGCGGGTTAAAAGCGGCCCATTCCATGAGGATTCGGTAGATCAGTTTGTGTGTCGCTGGGGCGTCAGGGGCGCATCCACCCAGGTGCGCCTGATTCTTACTGAAGGCCGTTTTTTCAAATTTCAGTTATTAAGGGAGCATCTATCAACGGAGTTCAAGTCCATACTACATAGATGTGAGGTTCCACTTCCATCACAGCACTCGGTCTACATCCGGAGGACATCGATCAAAGCCGAAAGGGCGGCTGGCTGTTGCCGCCGACTCGGATAGTAGAGAAAGAAGCCAGGGAAAGGTTGACACCAGTCTTCTAACATGCTCACCAATGCCCCACTCGCCAGGTGCGGTGCTGCATCTTCTTCCAAGATGTAAGCGAGACCGACGCCATCGATTGCAGCACGGATGACCAGGTCCAAATCGTCGACGATCAGTGGACCGCTTACTGCGACAGATAAGGATTTCTTGCCCTTCTCGAACTCCCATCGGTATAAGCCCGCATCTCCGTGCCGAAAATTGATACATCGGTGGCGTATTAGATCGCGGGGCAGTTTCGGCCTGGCGTGCGATTTGAGATAGCGGGGCGAGCCCACTATCACTGGTCTGACGTCCGGAGACACACGCAGCGCGATCATGTCCTTCTCGATGTATTCCCCAAAATGGATACCTGCATCGAACCCTTCGGCCACAATGTCCATACGAGTATCGTCAGTCGTAACGTCGAGCACAATATCCGGATAATCGCGGACAAACTCGCCCAGTTTCGGTGCGAGCACAATATGCGTAGCGACCCGCGGCACAAGTAAGCGGACACGACCTGCCGGTTTATTCCGAAGTCCAGAGACCTGGCCCAGGGCTTCCCGAATGTCTGCGAACGCCGGGCGCAGCCGCGCAAGCAGGTGTTCTCCCGGACCGGTCGGCGCGACGCTTCGTGTGGTTCGCGACAGCAGGCGCACGCCCATTTCTTCTTCGAGCTCTCGCATCGAATGACTAACCGCGGAAGGAGAAACACCGAGGCGTTTGGCGGCCCTGGTAAAACTGCGTTCTTCTGCAACGGTGAGAAACACGGACAGCGCGCCGAGGTTACTTGCCACTATTTGTGAATTTTACTCATAACGCCTTGTTCATTTTTAGGACTTCTCAAATACCCGGTTTTCCTTTACCTTGGTCTTAGAGGACACAACGAGCAACAACGCAACTCAAATTGCTCGTTTCGACAACCTCCATCGCGGTTTTCTCGGGCGAAGCTCTACAAAACCGGACCCCCATTTGAGCATTTCGGCGCGCCCAGTTTCAAACCAAGGAATGCAGACAAATATGAACCTTTCATTCGAAAACAAAGTCGCACTCGTGACCGGCGCAGCATCAGGAATGGGCTTGACAACCGCGCAGGCATTCGCAGCCGAAGGTGCTGGGGTCGTGCTGGCGGACGTCAATGAAGCGCAGACTCGCGAGGCTGCCAAGCAACTCGTTGATGCTGGCCATAAGGCTATCGGCGTACGTTGCGATGTCACAAACGAGGCGGATGTAAGAGCAATGGTCGAGCAGACCGTGTCTACTTTCGGTCGCCTCGATGCCGCATTCAACAATGCTGGCGTGATGTCTCCTGCTGTTGAAACCGCCGATGCAAGCGGAGACGAGTTTGACCGCATCACTGCCATTAATTTGAAGGGCGTCTGGAACTGTATGAAGTACGAACTACTGCAAATGCGGAAGCAAGGGAGCGGCACGATCGTAAACAACTCCTCAATAGGTGGACTCATCGGCATACCCGGTAGAGCGATCTACCACGCCACGAAGCACGGCGTACTTGGGCTCACCAAGAGCGCGGCGCTCGAATATGCCGCGCGTGGCATCCGCATCAACGCGATTTGTCCCGGCACGATCAATACGCCGATGGTTGCGGAGATGCTGGCCAAGGAACCCGAAGCGATGAAAGAGATCCTCAGGAATCAGCCGAACGGAAGGCTCGGCGAACCAGAAGAAATTGCCTCTGTTGTTCTTTGGTTGTGCAGTCCTGGCTCAAGCTTCGTCATCGGCCACGCACTGGCAGTCGACGGCGGTTTCACAATCCAGTAATAGAACTTTTTGAAATAAAAAAGGAAACACAACATGCAAGCAACTATGATTTACGGCCCGCGCGACATTCGCTTGGAGGATCGGCCGGAGCCCAGAATCATCCAACCGACGGATGCCATTCTCCGCCTCTCGGCCACATGTATTTGCGGATCAGACCTATGGCCCTATCGCGGCATCGCCAAGACGGGAAACCGACCCCTATGGGGCACGAGTACTGCGGCATCGTGGAAGAGGTCGGGAGAGAGGTCGCGAACATCAAGCCCGGGCAGTTCGTGGTCGGCTCGTTTGCAACCTCTGACAACACGATCTGTCGGGAGGGCTAAAGGCCAAGAAAGATGAGCCCCCGAAACGCTGAACGTATCGCGCTCGTTACGGGTTCCAACCGGGGCATTGGACTGGAAGCCGCGCGGCAACTCGCCCGGCGAGGGTTTCACGCCGTCATTGCATCCCGCGACGAAGGGAAAGGACGGACGGCCGCTGAGGGCATCCGGCGGGCTGGCGGCAAGGTGACCTTTCTGCCCTTGGACGTGAGCAGTTCGGAGAGCATTCGGATCGCTGTCCGTCAGTTCGGGACGATCGCTGACCGCCTGGACGTTCTGATCAATAACGCCGGCGTTTACCCGGAGGCGGGGTTAACCGTTTTGACCCTCCCGCGCGACCGGCTGGCCCAGACGTTCCAGACGAACACCTTCGGCCCGCTGGAAGTGACCCAGGCATTCCTGCCCTATCTGCGGAAATCCGACGACGCCCGGGTCGTCAACGTCTCCAGCGGCTATGGCCGATTGGAAGGCTTGTCGGCGGGCGAGCCAAGCTACTCTTTGTCGAAGCTGGCGCTCAACGGCGTGACCATCATGCTGGCCGAGGCGCTGCGGACGGACCAAATCGCCGTCAACTCGATGTGTCCGGGGTGGGTGCGCACAGACATGGGCGGCCCGAGCGCTACCCTCTCCGTGGAAGAGGGCGCCGACACCGCGGTCTGGCTCGCTGACGAGGCCCCACAGGAGCTGACGGGGAAGTTCTTCCACAGTCGGCGGGAAATCTCCTGGCAACCGCGTGAAAGCAGCGCACAGGTTCTTGCGATCGACGAGGGCGTCCGCGGCTTTGTTCCTGGGGATCGCGTGACCTATGTGGAGACGCTAGGCGCGTATGCCGAGGAGTGCGTCTTTCCCGTGCATTTTCTCGTGCGCCTGCCCGATGCCATTGATTACGAGACTGCCGCCGCAATGATGCTGAAGGGCTTGACGGCGCAATATCTGCTACGCCGGACATTCCGCGTTAGGCGGGCCAGACGATCCTTGTGCAGGCTGCGGCCGGCGGCGTCGGCGTCATCCTGACGCAATGGGCGAAGCATTTTGGCACGACCGTTATCGGTACGGTCGGCTCGCCAGACAAGGCGGAGATTGCGCGCCAGAACGGCTGTGGACCACGTCATCGACTACCGTAAAGAAGATTTTGCCGCGCGTGTAAAAGAGATTACCGCTGGTGAAGGGTGCCACATCGTCTATGAGGGTGTGGGCAAGGCGAGCTTTCCCGTCTCGCTCGATTGTCTCCGGCCACCTGCCTTGGCGCAGGTCGGATTCGACGTGCGTGGGCGGAAATCTACCTTCGGAACGCACCGCCATCGTTGACACTTTCCGGATCGCTAGCGACAATCTGCTCGGAATCGTATGCGCTTGAGCGGTTGCGCCTTTGACCCGTGATTCGGCTCTTAAGTAGAGTCGCCTTCGCATTCCTAGCGCCGACCGTCGCCCCCCATCTCCAAGTGATTCGAGGCCCCACGGCTCAGGGGCTACCGCATGTGCCGTTACATTGCGCGGTGAGTGAGGGAGCTTTGCCCGGCCGTTATTCCTGGTTGCTCGTCTATTTTGGACAGCCGAGCGCCTTGACCTGAGCCTCCGGCAGCGGCTTGATTTGTTTCACCGCTGGCGGCATTGCCGTGGTGGCCCTCGGGACGAGGTAGACTTCGACACGGCGGTCGCGATCGGCGGTGCTGGTCTCGGATCCTCTGCGCTCCTGCTGAGCCGCATGCGCGGAAGTTCCGCAGATGCCTGGCCTCGATTCCGAAGTCTGGTCGGTGCCAACCCAATCGACCCTGATGCGAGACGGATCGACCTGGGCGCAGGTGGCCGTACCGCCGCTCAACACCGCAGCGGAGTTCAGCGTGCGTTGCTCGTCGAGCGGAACCAGAGGCCCGCGACGGCGACCCGGCGCCGGCGGCGCATTGGTCTGTTCATCTGTAGCGCGGTGGCCGACGAGTACGATATCGTAATCGCCGCTCGCCATTTTCGGAACCGCATCATCAATCAGGATGCGCTTACCGCAGTTGTTCACCCGAGCGTTGTCCTTCGCGAAGATCACGTCATCGAGTCGCTGCCAGACCGGCTGGCAAGTCACGGCAAGGGAGGTAGACTGCGACGCTGTCTTGCCAGTCTCATCGGTGACGGTGACGCTCGCAGTAATCGTCTTGGCTTGAGCCGTGGCGCCCGGTTCGAAGCTCACGGTGGAGACATCGAAGTTCGCGTTCTGTTTTGTATCGTTGGTCACGGCGCCTTCGCTGACGGCCCACTTGTAGCTCAAATTGCCGCCGCAAGCGGAGCCCGTCGCCTGAACTGTGAGATTGGCTGTATGTGCACCTGTCGTGTTGGCAGCGCAAGCCAAGGTGGTCGGATCAGCCGTCACACTAGTGATGGTCGGCGCCATTTCGCTAATAGTGATCGTCGTCGCAGCCGTCACAGGAGCGGGTGGAGGCGGCGGGGGTGGCGGGTTCCAGCAGCGTGCGGGAAAATGTTTCGGACGCTGCATAGGCGGAGGCGGCGGAGTCACGTCCGAAATCGTCACCTGCACAGCAAATGTGCCGATGTTGTTCGGCGTGAACGTGAATTCGGGCGTGTTGCCGCCCTGCGGCTGACCGTTGACCGTCCAGACGTACTGAACCTTGCGTCCGGCAGCGGGCGTGATATTCGCATGCAGCGTCACCGGCTTGCCCGGGCAGTTCGCCGGGCCGATCACCGCTTGCGCTAGCTCGTTCGGCCCTAATGAACGTACGGTCACTTTCAACATCTTAGGTTTAGCGGGATTGAGACCTGGATTCGGAGTATTTCCGCCGCTTTGAAACTCGCCTCCGCGCCCATTGACCGCCAAGGCCAAGCTGGCCGCAAGTGCTGCTCCGTACAAAATCAGGCGGGCAACGAGCAGCGGCGCCGCCATGCGCTTCAGCGGCCTTATCATCCATCTCTTATTCTGCCAGCTCCGTGTGACACTGAGCGTTGGCAAAAAGAACAGATGCGGCCAACGGCGGAGCCAGGCGAATTCAAAGGAGGCGAGGGATGTTGGGAATGATTGCGAAGATAACACTTCTTCCCGGCAGGCGCGATGAAATGATCGAAATCTTGAAGGAGAGCGCAGCCGATATGCCAGGCTGCATCAGCTACGTTGTGGCCAAAGACGCTGCTGACGAAAATACGATCTGGGTAACTGAAGTGTGGGACAGCATGGCCAGCCACGAGGCGTCCCTACTTTTGCCAGCTGTGAAGAACGCGATTCCTCGAGGCAAAGCGATCGCTTCGAATTTTGAGAAGATCGCCGCCACAAATCCGGTGTGGGGAGTTGGGTTGCCAGCGGCTGATTTAACGTGAGCTTTCGGCAGTTGTGCGTAAATCAGAGGCAATAACCCTGAGATAGCCAGTAATGCCAGTCGCCGATGGCTTCCTTTGTTGATTCGTCTGGATGGATGGCATCCAGTTGGGAGAGAGGAACGGCCATCTTGCGCCCCTGCCAACGGATTTGCACAAACATGTCGTGCTCGCAGGTGTCCTCGACAGCCATGCGAAAAACCTCGATGGTTTCACCCTTCCGGAGCGGCGAGATGCCGTTTGCGGCGACACACTTTGCCCGGAACGGGAAACTGATCTTGCCTTCCAGATAGTAGTACCAGCTCATTGCCTGCTCTTCCGGGCGGGCATCAACGATGGCTTCGTTGTAGATGCGGTCTTCCCGGACCGGGTCTCGCTTGGGCGGCTTCATCACTTCGCTCCCAGGATTCGGCGTACCGAGGTGCGCCCGATGTGTAGCCGGCGCGCAATCGCCGCCTTGGCAACACCCGCACGATATAGCTTGTGGATCTCGGCGGTCTGAAGCCCAGCGGTTATTGGCCTGCCGAGCCGCTTCCCATTCTGGCGGGCATGATCCAAGCCGGCCCGCGTTCGTTCGCGCAGGATGTCCCGTTCGAACTCGGTG
>CAWBDR010000017.1:0-112267 GCA_963787585.1 uncultured Acidobacteriaceae bacterium | reverse complement strand
GGAGGGTGTCTCAGATTTAGTTGAAGGTTGAAGGGCGGCGGTGGCGGCCCGGTTCGTTAGAATCGATTCGCCAAAACCTAATCCTGGAAAGGACAACCACCGCCGTGAAGAAAACGTACCATATCGTGGACCGGGAGGCGGCCGCAGCCGCCGCAACGGTCGAAGAGTTCGCCAAAGCGAACGGGCAGGTTCTGCTGCCGCTGATGGAGTTGGTCACGCAGGCTCGCGTAGCCGTCGATGAAGTGATCGACCGCATCGGGCGCCAGACCATCGAAACGATTTTGACTCTGAGCGCCGAACAAGTAGCCGGACCGCGCACGCCAGGAAAGAGTAGCGGGGATATCCGCTGGCACGGGTCGCAGAACGGCCGCATCAGCTTGGCCGACCGGCAAATCAAAGTGAAGCGTCCGCGGCTACGTCACAAAGAGGACGGTGAGGTGAGTGTGCCGGCGTATGAATCTCTGCAAGAGAATGAAGCCACTGCACAGCGTATGATGGGCGCGCTGTTGCGCGGAGTTTCGACGCGCGAATACGCCGAAGTGCTGCCGGAGATGGCGGAAACGGCGGGCGTGTCGCGCAGCAGCGTGAGCCGCCAAGCTATCGAAGGAAGCGCGGAACAACTGCGCCAGTTGCGTGAGCGGCGCTGGGAGGAAGCGGACCTGCTGGTGCTCTACATCGATGGACAACGCTTCGGATCGCATCACGTCATCAGTGCCGTGGGCGTGGATCGCGCCGGGACCAAGCACGTACTCGGCATTCAGGCCGGCGCGACCGAGAACGCAGCGGCGGTAAAGCAGTTGTTCACGCACTTGCGCGAGCAGGGCCTGCCCACCGACCGGAAATACCTGTTCGTGATCGATGGCGCGAAGGCGTTGCGTGCCGCTATCGAAGAGATCTTCGGTCCCGATCAGCCGGTGCAGCGCTGCCGCAATCACAAGATGCGCAACGTGCTCGATGAACTCCCCAAGGAGCAGCAAGCCCAAGCGCTGAATCTGATGCGGACGGCATGGCGCGTTTCTAATGCCGAGGAAGGCATCAAACGGCTCGACCAGCTTGCGCGCTTCCTGGAGCACGAGTACGAATCAGCAGCGAGAAGCTTGCGTGAGGGCCTAACTGAAATGTTCACAGTACAGCGGCTGCAGCTTCCGCCTTCGCTGTATAAATGTCTCGGCACTACGAACGTCATCGAGAGCCCGCAGAGCGGAGTGCAAAAGAGAACGCACAATGTGACGCGCTGGCGAACCGGCGACATGGTCGAGCGCTGGGTCGCATCCGCCTGGCTCCTCACTGAGAAACATTTCCGCAAAGTCATCGGGCATCGCGATCTCTGGACACTCGCCGTCGTACTCGGCAGAGAAACAAAACCTAACGCCGCCTCCGAGAAAGTGGCGTAACATGAAACCAGCCGCCCTCAACCTTCAACTAAGTTTGGGACACCCTCCGCCATTTGCCGTGCTCACCACCTCGCGCCAGCTTCTCTATGCGACGGGAGCGAGCCCTTCTATTGGGTCGGCGTTTCCCGAAGCGGTGACGCGTGTCAGTGTAGCGAAGAATTCTTCCGGACAGATCGGCTTTGAGATATAGGCGTCCATGCCGGCGGCCAGGCACGCCTCGCGATCTTCCTTCATCGCGCTCGCTGTCATCGCGATGATCGGCACATGCAGCCCCGTTAGCGCCTCCGACCGGCGAATCCGGCGCGTGGCTTCAATGCCGTCCATTTCCGGCATGTGGAGATCCATCAGGATCACGTCGAAGCTCTGTCCAGAAGAAACTCGGACCGCTTCCTTCCCGTTGCCTACTGCCACGGCGGAGTGCCCGCGTCTCTCCAGCAGACGTAGCGCCAACCGCTGGTTCACGGCATTGTCTTCGGCAATTAGGATCCGGAGCATGCGCCCATCCTCGATTGCCACGGAAATCTTCTCTGGTTTCGGTACCGGCTTCGATGGAGTTACCACCTCAGCGAAGCGCGACGTGAAATAGAACGTGCTGCCTTGCCCGGCTTCGCTCTCCAGCCATATCGTGCCGCCCAGCAGTTGCACCAGCTTTCCGCAAATCGCTAGCCCAAGCCCCGTGCCGGCAAACCGCCTGGTAGCCGTATTGTCGGCTTGTTCGAATTCCCGAAATACTAGCGCCTGCTTCTCCGGCGGAATGCCGATCCCTGTGTCTTTGACGGAGAACTTGCACACGATCTCTCCATCTCTCTGGCTCACAAGCTCGGCGCTCATGGTGATCGAGCCCTGGTCTGTAAACTTGATCGCGTTTCCGGCCAGATTGAGAACGATTTGGCGCAAGCGCAGAAAATCGCCCGCGACGTGTTCAGGAATTGCATCGTGGATCGCGACCGTCAGGTTCAGACGCTTCTGCTCAGCGCGCGCGCGCAACAGCGTTACGCACTCCGCCAGACAGGTACGGATCGAGAACTCCGCAATGTGAACCGCCATTTTGCCGGCTTCGATCTTCGACAAATCCAACACGTCGTTCAGCAAGAGGAGCAGCGATTCGCCTGATGTGCGGATCGTTTCCAAATACTCTTTCTGGCGTGGTGTCGGGTTTTCCGCGGCCGCTAGTTCGGCCGCCAGCAGAACGCCATTCAAAGGAGTCCGGATTTCGTGGCTCATGTTCGCCAGAAATCCCGTCTTGGCGCGATTTGCTGCCTCGGATGTCTCTTTGGCCGCTCGCAGTTCCGCCTCCGCCGCTAGCCGCTCGCTGATGTCTTGGTAAATGCCGTAACAGCCGACGAGTTCTCCGTCAATCGCTAGCGGTACCCCGTGTATCTCGACGTCGATCTGTGTTCCGTCCCGTCGCTTCCTGCGCCTGACGCCGAAGACGGCCTCACCTGCATCCAGCGCTGCGATATCGTAGGCTATCTCCGATTCGTGCTCTGTCGGCACCAGAAAATCGTCGATCCTCCGACCGTTGATTTCTGCGGCGCTAAAGAGGAAAAGCCGCTCGAAGGCCGGGTTGCACATTACAATCCTTCTCCCGGGATCCATCACTGCAATTGCCAGGGGATTGTTCACGATCAGCGCATCAAGATACGTGGTTCGCTCTTGAAGCGCCTTGACTGTCGCTTTCAGCTCCGTGATTTCGACGATCGTGCCCTCGATGAGGTGCCCTGCTTCTCCTTCGGCGAGGTTCGCGTTCACGACGACCCAGACTTCACGCCCGTCCTTTCGCAGAAGGGCCGCTTCCTTACTGCTGACCCCGCTCTCGCTTGGGAGCCTCTGCAGGATGGCGTCCCGCAGACCGGAATTGTCCTTTGCTCCATGCAGCAGCAGCTCTCGAGCACTCGAGTAGCCCAGAATGCGCGCACAAGCCTCATTGGAGTCAACAATGCGACCTTCGAGGGTCATGCGATACACACCCGCCAGATTGCGTTCAAATAGCTGCCGGTACCGGTGTTCCAGGGCGGCTTCCCGAGCGAATCGCCGTTCGATCGTGCAGGTCTGCTCGCGTACCCTTCTTCGTAATATGGTCAACCACGCGACGATCGCGACGATAAGGCCAGCCATTGCGCCGAAAAGCCAGACCGCATGCCGGAATGTCCACCACGGCGGCCGTGAAACGACCACGATGTCCTCTGCAGAGCGCAAGAGGAGCCGGACCGTACCCGAGCTTGATCCACCTTCAGGCACGGAGCAGATGCCGGTGAGCCGCAACTGGCTTCCCGGTTCTATCGCCATCAATTGTGAGAACGCCTGCCGGTCCTTCAACGCGGCCTGGATCATCACGCCCCGGCTCTCCGCAATCAATATCTGCTCTTCCGGGGTAAGAGTGCGATCCAGCGCTTGTGCCTCCACCTGCACAAGTTCGCCATCATGTGCGCCTGCCAGCAACTGCTCGGCGCTCGCGATCTCGGGCTGAGGCGCTGTGCGATGTCCGGCCAATCGAAATGCGGCTTCCTGGAGCAGCGGATTGTATTGTCCGATCGCGGGAAATCCGGCCGCTTCGATCTCATCGCCCGGACGAAGTACCGTTTGCTGGGTCGATTCCACGCGAATCGTTCCATCGTCTCCCTTCAGGAACAGATATTGGCCTGGACGTTGTAGCGTAACCACTCCGCGGACCCGGATCCGGTGTCCGGAAGCGCCGGCTATGGTGAAGCGCAGGATGCTGCCTACCGATTGAAGGGGAATGGAAAACGCATCGGAGCGTCGCGCCTCAATCGTATGCACATAGGCCAGAGTGGGAACGTACAGAATAATGCCCTGCACTTGATTTTTGGCATTGAAGAGCGCTCCGCAGACTCCCTGTACCCTCACTCTCGCATCCACAAGATCCGATGGAATCGGCGAATTGAAATCGGGCACGAATGCCGTTACCCGGCCGCCATCCATTGCAATCTCCAGCCGCAGGCTCCCGCGCTGCATCGCTGCCGACCGGACGATTCCTTCAATTTCGACCCGGCGGCTATCCTCTTTCGTCGTGGCCAATCGCCCGAACTCTGCACGCACCGGAACGGGTAGGGGCGCAGTGCCCAACACACGCCAGTGCGGCTTAGCAATGTCAGGGGCAAAATCCGTTTGCGTTGTCTCACCCTCGAGCTCGATCAATTGCCCCGGGTGAAGAGCAGGCGCGTCCGGGGTGATTGCCACCCAATTGCCCCCGGAGTTGTCCTGCACAAACAGATTCGTACCCAGCTCCATCGTTCCGGGCGCATTAGGGGCTGCTGAGATGTCGAAAAACGTGACTGCCACGCGCAGCCGCACGGGATAGCCGCGGTTTGCCTGCTCTCTCGACAAGGCCCGGATCTGACTGATGCTCGTCAGTGTCGGTAATGTTGGCGGCTCTCCGGCCACGCTCTCAGTACGTCCGCTCAGCACGACCAGAATGCCGCACAGAAACAGCCGTTTCGAGGCGCATCTGCCCGTGCGTCCGCCATTGACTGAAGCTGGTCGTTCGAAGTCTTCCACGTCGATTCGTAAGGAACCGCTTACTCCTTACTAATCGGCCGCTGTAGCTCTGATTATTAAGCTGCGAAGTTTCCGAACCATCATGGGGTAGTCCCATCCGCGCTCGACGCTTATTCCCTGGCTGAGGAATCCTTGCCAAGCCTTCGGCCGGCGGAGCGTTTTGTTCGAAACGCTCCAAAGCTTTTTCTCCAACCACCTCAACCACTTATCCGCCCGGCTTCTCTCCCCGGTAACGCTCCACTGCCACACTCGTGACCAAGTGAGCGCGCACCTTGGGCACTGAGCAAATTCTCAAACTGCAGCCGGACAGGACCCTGTATCTTCGGGGCTTTGACGGCACCGGCGCTGCCGCCGCGCTTTACCAGGCCAGCCCTACCGGATTCACCGTCTGCGGCGTCTTCCGCGACATGGCAGATTTCTGCGTTCTCGTCATCTACGACGCTGACAACCTGTTTGAGCACTACTCGGTCAAGTATCTTCCCAGCTTCGATCTCTCCGGCATGGTGCTCAACTTCAGCCTTACTTATCAGGGGCTCCAGCCCATAGATTCCGCCAAATTCTCCTGGATTGACTGGGCTACGCTCGATGTCGTTCCCGTCGTCGGAGACCCGGTGGAAGTGAGGCTTTGGGACCACGCCACGCTCTCCTCGGGAAACTATTCGGTCGCGCAAGGCGTTTACGCTTTCAGCGCGCCCGGAGATTGCTATATATATGACCGTTTAACTCTATACGTCAATAACGCGAAATTTGATTTCGTTGCCGGCGGCGGAGAAACCGCCGCTCAGGTTGCGCAGTGGTTTGCCGACGCCATCAACAGTTATCCCTGGTCGAGTTTTCTGAACAGCAGCGTCGCGGTCATTGCTTCCGCGGACAACGGACATCTGACACTGAAGAATGCACGGGCAGGGCTCGTCAATGTGAACGGTACATCCGTAGAATGGGTCGCTTGGATCAAGTTCCCCGGCATCGCTCCAGGCTCAACCATCTATCTCGCGGGCGTCCCTTACACAGTCGCTACCGTGAACAGCCCGACCTCTCTCACTCTCACTTCACCGGCTCGCTCGGGGTCTAACATCTCCTATCTCGCCGAATACGGCGGTGCCGACGGAAACGATCTGGTCGTCTATATGGTCGTCAGGCCCGGGAATATCAATCTCAGCGTCGATAACCCAATCCTGCAGCTAGCCGGTGGCAAATCCGAGAACGTGGTCTGGGATATCTCGCTCGACTTTTCCGCGCTGGGCATCGACCAGATTCGCCAGGCTTGGCTTACTTTCGCGCCGGCACTGTCCGGCGGGGCGCAATACAGCGACACCGAATGGACCGCCACTTTTACGAATTGGTCTGTCACCGATCCCAATCACAAGCGAGTTCTTCAATTCGCCGGGCCGGGCAGCCTCCGAGTTGGCAATGACGAGAGCGGCTCCTGTACTTACTCTGCCGGCTGGAATCTGCAGCCTGCTAATAACTACTGGCGCGGCTTTGCCCGGATTACAGATGCGCCCGGCACTTCGGTCACTGTTAGTTACACCCAGAATCAGCAACACGACCTTTATCTCGGAACGTCACTGTATATCGATCGAGGACTCGTCAGTGTCACGCTCGACGGCGCCTCGCTCCCTGATCTTGATTGCTACCTCAAAACCGGCCCTGACTTGTCGAATCCTGGATCCGAGGTGGTCACGCGCCGTCTCTTGCTGAGCGGCGTCGCCGCGGGCACGCACAGCCTCACGTTGACTCTTAAAAACACGAACAATTCCAATTCATTCGGTTTCAATTTCGTCTTCGATTACATCGAAGCAGCCTTGCCAGCTTCGGATGTAAACGACGCGGTAGTCACTTACGGCAACGTAAGTCCGGCTCTCGACTTCGATACGGACGCCACCTACAAGATGAGTCCCCAACGGCTCCTGTGGCACATTCTCAAGCTCGGTTTTAGAGGGCAACTCAACGAATATCTTGGTGTCTTTTGGTGGAACCAGAGAAAGCGGGCCAGCGCAACCTGGAACTCCGCAATCATCACGGTCAGCGCAACCTCTGGAGGAACATGGGCCGAAACAGATGACCTGACCGTCACGATTGGCGGATTTACCTTGACCAAATCCCTGATCTATTGGGACACGGCGGATACCATCGCCCAGCACTTTGTCTACTACATCAACGCCGCGACCGTATCCATGCGGGCCGAGATTACCGGCGCCGGTCAGTTCACCATTTACCCGCGAACACCGAACTGGGGCGACACGCTCGCAGTCGCCGCGAACTCCGCGCAGTGGACAATCTCGTATACCGGTAGCCTCGATATCGGTGTCGGCGGCTACTGGGAGGTAGACCTGGGCGCTCCGAATCCCATCAACTTCCCCGTTCGCCAGTGGCACACGGACCTGTTCAATGAAGTTAAGGCTGCCGGTCTGCTGATCACTACTTCATTCTCGATGGAACTGGTCTATCCGCCCGACGACGGGAGCATCGCCAACTGCTGGCAGGCTCGTTTCTTGGATGGTTCTTCTGTCACGACTGACACCGGCTTCGCGCATCTGCTCTCGTCGCAATGCTCTTTCGTTCCGAACATGACGGCGTTTCAAGAATCCGTCTTCACCACAATGGCGGGTTTGCAGAGTGCTGCCGGTCTCACGCCCTGGCTTCAATTCGGCGAATTTCTGTGGTGGTTCTACTCATCCATCGCGAAATCCATCTTTTCCTGCTCGTCCACCAGTCCCGCAACGCTGCAGCTCAGTGATGCGAATGGAAATCTCATTCTCCACGGAATGCAAACCGGCGATCGCGTCGTTGTTTCCGGCGCGCAGGGCTGCCCAGCCATCAATGGGACCTGGCTCATTACTGTCGTGGATTCGACCACCTTCACAATTCCTATTTCTCCGAACGGAGCCTGGATGCCCGGAACAGGCCAAGTGCGCGGCGGTTCCATGGCCTATTACGATCCGGTCACTTCGGCCGCCGCTCAGTCCGCACTGGGGCGTCCGCTCTATAAATTCACTTGCCAGGACGACGACCCGGCGGTGAACGAAGGCGCTGATGCGGCCTTTCTGGCCGGCCGCTTGAAAGCCCATGTCGATGCGATCCGCAACGCTGTCCTTACGCAATATCCGGATGCCAAATTCGAGATACTCTATCCCAACGACGTGAACCACCCGGTTTGCTTCCTCGGCCCGGGCGTCCAGTACCCGCAGGGC
Source organism: uncultured Acidobacteriaceae bacterium (assembly GCA_963787585.1). Classification (GTDB taxonomy): domain Bacteria; phylum Acidobacteriota; class Terriglobia; order Bryobacterales; family Bryobacteraceae; genus Bog-105. The sequence goes on along the minus strand of CAWBDR010000017.1, from coordinate 104,160 downwards.
GGTCGCCTCAATGCCGCCGTCAATCTGCCGCCGGAATGGATGACGCAACAAGGAAGCGGCCTTGACCGCTTCAAAGTCGAAGCCCTCAGTTGGGGTGCGACGTACCTCCATTTGGATTTAGCCAATCAAGCCATCGTATTCGCGCTCACTAGTCCCATGTCCTGGAACATCGCGGACGTAGCCTATCTTGTCCCCTGGTTTAACGGCACGTGCCCTTGGCCTCGCGAATTCGCCTCGGCCAGTACGCGCGGACTAGGCCTGATAAACCTCTGGGCTTATGATCACCTCGCTCTGATGTCTTGGCCCCTTCCGTTTCCCACCTGGCTACAGCGCTCGTCCCTTTACGGTTGATCGCTTGGCGGACGGGACTTTAGCTTACCGTGATTCCCAGTCGTAATCCCTCCGTGACGTCTCAAGCGCTGGCCGTGCTCCTGGGGTGAGTTGTTGCACCTCTTTCCCCGTTTCTGTACACTCTTTATCGATTTCAGCTAGTAGATTCCGGACACGAAGGAGCTTACCGTGCTGATATCGCGGATCAGAACAACTCTACAGCCGATTGTGGTGCTCGCTTCCTATGATGCGTTCGCCCGAGTCCCTGCGGCCGATCTCAATAACACCTCATGGCGTCAGTGAAAGTTCGGGGTAGCGATGATAAAACGATCACTCCGCATGACAAATCGAAATACACGATTTCGTTCAGTACAGACGGCAGCGTAAGCGTACGCATCGACTGCAACCGCGGCCACGGCACATGGAAGTCCAGGCGGTTGAAGCCCGTTCTGCTGGATACCGGTGTTATCGTTGCGCTGCTCGATCGAAGCGAGCGCCATCATGCCGATTGTGTACAGGCTCTCGAAGAAGTCCGTGTCCTATTAGTCACGTGCGAACCTGTCATTGCAGAAGCGTCTTACCTGATGCGAAACCTTCCGGGAGCTCCCGAAGCCATTCTTCAGAACGTCTCGGATGGCGCGTTCCAGATCCCAATTCAGCTTTCCCGTTGTGCCGCTGCGATTCAGCACATCTTGAGGAAGTATCGGGATCAACATATCGAGCTCGCCGGCGCGTGTCTGATCCACTTGGCTTCAGAGTTCGGAACGGGCGATATTCTCACTCTCGATAATGATTTCAAGGTGTACCGCTGGGGCGCAAACCGCCTTTTCAGCCCTGTACCCTGATTTCGGTTCTATAGGTTCACTCTGCGCCCAGCCCCGCAGCCAGCCGCAAGTCTTCCGCAGGCGCTACGGAAAACTCCTACTCCCTCGCTGATTCCGCTCCACCCCCCTAGAAAGTCACTCTAAGTGGTCGATAAGGCTAATGCAGCCGAATTTAGCCGAAACCATGAACAGTGCGCTTCCGATAATGGTTCTCTCCCTGGGGTTACGCATGGCCGATCTGCAGAGCCAAGCCCAAAGTGCGCTCACTCTATTGGAGCGGCTGCTCTCCGTCATGCAAACCTGGGCGGGAACTCAACGGGGCCTCGAACTACCGATCGCGGCTGCGATAGGGGCCGCTGCGGCTGTCGTGTTGCTATTAATAGGCGCCATTCTGCTTTTGATGCGCGCGCGCCGCGAAATCCAAAAAGTTCGACAGGAGCTTGCCGCGATTATCGCCTGCAGAAAGGCAACGGAGTCTGCGGGTGAGGCCACGACAGAGTTCCTGGCGAGCATGAACCATTGGATTCGCACGCCGGTGAATGCTATGGTCAGTTTTATCGATCTGGCCTTGCAAACAGGTCTTGATCCTGAATTGGCCCAGCACGAGGATACGGTGCGCGCCTCGGCGAACCGGTTACTCCATATCGCAGACGATGTTCTCGAACTCTCCCGGATCGAAGCCGGCAGGCTTCAGCTCGATAACATACCGTTTTCGATTTCCGAGTGCATTCTCTCTGCCATGAAGCTCGTGGAGGGAGAGGCCGCTGCGAAAAGCCTACTCACCAGCAGCAAGATAGATCCGCGGTTACCAGATACGGTTAGTGGCGATCCGGAACGCCTGCGTCACGTCATTTTCAACCTCTTGGATTACGCCGTCAGGGTTACTGCCTGCGGAAGCGTGCTCGTCTCAGCCGCGCTTGAATCGAGTTCTGGTGATGAGGTTCTCGTCCGCGTGACCGTCACCGGTACGGGCCTTGGGATTCCGGTCGCCGGGCGGCCCTTGATCTCGGAACCGCATCAGCACGCAGGTCCGGGCGCAGCCCTCAAGCCTTCCGAAAGAGGCGTTGGACTTCTGATTTCAGGCCGGCTCATTGATCTGATGCGGGGAACGATGAAGCCCCAGAGCCAATCGGATGGCAGCACGCTCGAGTTCACCGTTCAATTCCAGAAACAAACAACGGCAACGCGTGCCGAAGCGCCCGCGTTGGTATCCGCGCCTAAGCGCGATAGTGTTGCGCAAAGAGAACTCTCGATTCTCATTGCCGAAGGTAATGCAGCCGACCGCCGCCTCATTGCGAAGGTTTTGGAATCGGCTGGGCATCGCGTGTGGGTGGCCACGAATGGAAAACAGGCCGTCCAGAACGTCCAAACCGAAGGGTTTGATCTTATTCTCTTGGATCTGGAGATGCCCGGTCTCGATGGCCTTGAGATCGCGCGCGCAATCCGGGCCGCGGAGCCGCCGGGCTTACATGTCCCAATCTACGCGTTCACAGCACGCGCGTTGCCCGAGGAGCGCGAAAAATGCCTCGCTGCCGGAATGGATGGTTTTGTCGCGAAGCCGCTCTCGGCGGATGAGATATCGCAACTCGCATCCAAGCTAGCCGCGTCTACCGCCAATACCAATCGCGCTGTGATCGCCGCCGAAACCATCTCTGTTGCTTCACATGAGAATACCGACGAACTAGCGCCCACCAACAGCGCCTCGGTTCCTGATCTCGAACCCGTCGCTTTCGAGGCCGCAGATAATTCCTACAAATATGTGGACGATACCCCGGTCTATCAAAGCCCCGAGCAGAACGTAAGTGCGACGAGCGATAGTGTCGAGTGCACCCGCGATAGCAGCGAATCAAAGGTTGATACCAGCGAGTCAAATACTGACAGCCCCGAGTCAAAGAGCGATAGCGCCGAATCGAATATGGATTGGGGCACCGCCGACTTTGCGCTCGCCTCGATGCTCAGTGAGATCGAGGATGTTGCGCCAAACAGTGCCGGCACATCGTACCTCCCGGAATCGAATTCAACTCCTTCCACTGATCAACCCCACGACGGACAATCGCGGAACACGGAGTTGAGCCTCTACTTGCTCGCGAATGCGACCGCCGAGAAAACAAACGGCTCCTCTAACCCAACCACCCCCCTCTCCGAGGACGAGACTCCGGAAATGCCGGGGATTTCAAAGAGCGAAGACACGCGCGATCTCACGATTAGGTCAGTGGAACCGCCCGTCATCGGGGATTCTCCCGCTATCGGAAATTCTGGTCATAGGGCCTTCCAAGAAAATCAGAGCGCGGAGATTGTCAGCGTCCTTGCTGAAACAGAACCTTCCGATCGCAACACAGATTGTAATAGCGTTGCGGTCAATACTCGGCTGAGCGCTTCCGTAGGTCTTGCGCTGCTGGAGGCGAGTACTCAATTAACACAAACTCCGCCGCCGGCTCTCGAGCAGAAGGAAGCCCGGCAGCCAAGCGCTGCCTCGCCAACACCGGCGGGAAATCGCCAGGCGGCACGCAGCCCGTTGCCGGGCTTAGAAGGCCCCACGCCCACCGGATCCTGGGATCCCTTTGAGGAAGCACGCAAATCGCTCTCCAGCTCTCGCTTCGGAGTGAGAGTGATTCATAACGATGGAGATCCGAGCGACCGGAACTTGATTTAACCGAAAGGATATAGAAACAAAAAATGTCAACAGTCGACGTGAACGGGACAGCCGGGAACGGAGCCGGCAAGGGATCCGCCCATCTCGTCCTTCAGGGGAAGGGCGGCATCGGCAAGAGCGTCGTTGCGAGCTGGCTTGGCGAGTACCTTATGAAGCGCGGTAAGGCCGTGCATTGCATTGATGGCGACCCGGTCAATCGCTCGCTGGCTCAGTACAAGGCCCTGAATGCCGAAAAGCTGGACTTGGTCAACGAAGAGGGCCTTATTGTTAGGACGCGCTATGACGCCCTGCTGGAACGCTTCGCTAGCGAAGACGCCGTTTTCCTTGTAGACAGCGGATCCACCGCGTTCCTGCCGCTCTGGAGCTACATCGTTGAGGCCGAGGTCATTCGAGTTCTCCGCGAAGCCGGCCGCAAGTTATATGTTCATTGTGTCGTGAGCGGCGGTGAAATGTTGAGCGACAGCCTTTTGGGTTTCGATACCTTGGCCAGGAGTACGCCGGATCGCAACTTGGTCATCTGGGTCAATGAATATTTCGGCCCGGTGGCGCGCGACGGCAAGACGTTCGATCAGATGAACGTTTTCCAGATACACTCCGGCAAGGTCCTTGGAGCAGTTGGAATTCCGCAGCGGAGCTCTGACACTTTCGGAGCCACTGTTCGCCTCATGCGCGAAAGGAAGATGACCTTTGAGGAGGCGATCCAGTCAGATCAGTTTATGCTCGCGCAAAAGTCGCGCCTCAACATCGTCCGTCGTGATCTTTATGAACAGCTCGACAAATTGCAGCTAATTCAGTAGGAATCGGAATCTGATCACCGCCGCAGTATTCACCATTCCTCGAAGACGGCCCCTTCAGCACGGAAATCCTGCATGGGGGCTTTCGGATCGAAAGCGCGCAATATAACGCACATGAAACCTGGGTTACCTGGGTTAAGTCCCACCACAGCGCCTTGAATTTTTTCGTGTATTTGCTCATTCCTAAGATCAGGCGGTTAAGACACTCGTGTCCCAGGTCGTGCAAGATCTGCCCGCCGCGAAAAGCTTCCTCGCTATTACGCAACCTTCCTCGCGAACCCCTCCGTGATGCGCTGGGTCCGCTATCGAGGCTGGCGCCTCGAAGAGGAAACTCCTTAGGGGAAACGTGTCCGCGTGAAGCTGCGTTTTGATATCGAAGAATAGGCTGTACAGTTCGCTTTGAGTTTGGGGCCGAGATTCAAGTGAGCGAACCCGAGTAACTGCGCGAAAAAGCTCTCGCGGGTGCGCGAGCTATCCTTGATGCTTACTCTTCCCGCAAAGCTTTCATCGGATCAACTAACGATGCGCGCCGAGCGGGTGCATAAGTAGCGGCCAACGTAATCGCAAGCAGCGGTAAGGCTATCACGACCAGAAGTAAAGGATTTGTCCGTTCGAAGCTGGCGATCCAAATGCCGGACGTGACAAGCCGGCAGACAAAGAAGCTTATGATCAGCCCGACCGCGATTCCCTCCGAACCTAAAATGAGTCCCTGCTTCAGAATCATTCGCAGCACCTTTTGCCGGTCTGCCCCGATCGCCATACGAATGCCGATCTCCCGCGTGCGCCGGCTCACCGAATAAGCAATTAAACCGTAGAGACCTATCATGGCAAGCACGAGCCCCATTAGGCCCAACCCAGCAACACTCTCCGCGATCATATGGGGCGTCTTGACTGCGCGCTGGGTGTAAAGATTTTGCATGGTTCGCACATCAAAGACGGGCATGTTCGGATCGAGTCCGCGGATCACCTCGCGCAGCACGGGCGCGATGGTGGACGCGTCCGGCGCATTGGATTCTGTAATCAGCGTAAACGCAGTACGAGTATCTTGCGTGTTCGGCAGGTATATAAAGTCGAGGGGCGGCTCGGCAATCCAGAAGTACTTTCCGGTTTTGGCGATCCCCACGATCTGAACCAGAGGGCCCGTTGCATTCTTCAGGTGGAACCGCTTGCCAACAGCATTCTCTTTGGGCCAGAAATGATGCGCGAACTGTTGATTAACGACCGCGACCAGCGGAGTATCTGCCTGGTCTGATTTCAGAAAACCGCGTCCTTGAAGAATAGGAATGCGCATCGTGTTGAAGAAACCCTCGCTCACGTGAGCATCGAACACGGTGAGCGATTGCTCGCCGCGCGGCAGCTCGTAACCCTCCGGAACAATTGCGGTCGCGTCCCCTGCGATCAACGGGACGACGGAGGTGAGAACCGCGGATTTCACACCAGGCGCGCTTCCCACTCTGTCAAGTAGATCTTTGTAGAAGCGCTTGGTCTGATCCGGGCCGTAGTGAATCAGCTGCGTGTCGAAGCTTGTCAGAAACAGGTGGTCGGTTCGGAAGCCCGGTCCCTGAGTCAACTGGTCCCGAAAACCTTCCAACAGCACCGCCGAGACGACGAGCAGGACGACCGACAGAGCGACCTGTCCGGCGACGATCAGATTGCGGCCCCAGAAGCGCGGTTTCCCGGCTGTGTCGGCGTCAGCGGCTTTGAGAGCCGGAACCAGATCGGGTCGCGTCGCTCTGAGCGCAGGCGTAAGTCCAAACAGCAAAGTGCTCACCAGCGACATCACCAGCGTGAACAACAGCACTCGCCGGTCGAGCTGGACTGCAAAAACGATCGGGAGATCGGAAGGAATCGGAATGCTGCTGAAAAACCTTGCGCCTGCATAGGCGACCAGAATGCCGCCCAGCCCGCCGGCAAACGCAAGCAAAAGATTCTCCAGCAAGAGCTGTCGAACGAGAGAACTGCGCTTAGCGCCTATAGCCAGGCGTACGGCAATCTCCCGGGAGCGCGCCCGCGCTCGGCTTAGCAGCAGGCCTGCAACGTTCGCGCAGGCCACCAGCAATACGCACAGCGCGAGCAAAACCAGCATCGCCACCATCGCGGTATTCGGCGGCGATTGCTGAGCTCGAAGCTGCAGTTCGGTCTCGACTGTGATGCGCTGGTTACGATTCGTCTGAGGATACATTCGCTGCAATTGCGCGGCGATGGCATTGACATCGGCTTGCGCCTGGGCCACGCTAACACCGGGCTTGAGACGCCCTTTCACCGTCAGCCAGCGAACGTCCCGGCGGTTCAGATTGTTTTCGTGCGCCAGATTGAAATTGTTTCGCGGGCTCACCCAAGGTGACAACGCGAGCGGCACGAACAATGCCGGCCGAAAATATTGATCCACTCCGGTGAAGTGCTCCGGAGCCACGCCAACAATCGAGAACTCGATGCCGTTCAGGCGAACCTTGGAGCCAAGAACCGCACGGTTCCCTCCAAACTGCGTCATCCAAAAATCATGGCTAATCACGACGACCGCATCGCGGCTTCCTGGCCGGTCCTCGGCGTCCCGAAAACCGCGGCCAAGCGATGGCTCGATGCCCAGAACTCGAAAGAAATTGCCCGAGACAAATAGGCCAAACTTCATCTTCGGGAGCGTAGTCTGATCGGGGCTGAATCCAAACGTGCCGTAAGAGTATGCGAGCAATCCCTCAAAACTTCGATTGTGATCGCGAAAATCGACGTAATCCGGGTGAGAAATCGCATTATTCATCCCAAATGCCGCCGAGCTCGTGGTAGAAACCGCGACGACATTTCCCGGTTCGAAAACGGGCAAAGGGCGTAGCAGCAACGCATCCGCGAAGCTGAACATCGCCGAAGTTGCGCCGATACCGATAGCCAAGGAGCAGATCGCAACAATCGTAAATACCGGATTCTTGCGCAACATTCTCGCCGCGTGCCGTACCGACTTCTGCATTCGAGCCTCGTTTGTAAGAGCTTAACGCGAATTCTCAGGAGCCGTAACCGGACAGGCCCCGTGTAGAGTCTAAAGTCTGTATGAAAACAGCGCGGTTACTTTTGGCTGGTCTGATAGCCACAATAGCGATGTGGGCTGCCGATGTAAGCGGGAAGTGGACGGCAGAAATCACAGCTCCAAATGGGAACACGATGACCATTACCATGAACCTGAAGGCGGAGGGCGACAAGCTGACCGGAACCGTAAACGGGCGCATGGGAGACACTCCAATTTCGGACGGCAAGATAGACGGCGACAACGTGTCGTTTACGGTGGTACGCGAGTTCAACGGGAATCAGTTCAAGCAGAACTACAAAGGCAAGCTGGACGGTGACACCATTCACTTCACTGTTACAACTGAAGGCGGAATGGGCGGCGGCCGCGAGCGGAAGATCGATGTGAAGCGGGCTACGACTTAGAGTCTCTAAAGTTCCTCAACAAGCGAGTAATTTTTGAGGATGAATGCTATTCTTGGCAGAAGAGCGCGTTCCAAAGATGCGCACCAAGCCGGGAAGGTGAGATGAGGATTCAGCTCGAGGTAAGCGAAGACAAACGCAAACAAATCAGACGTTTGATGGACGAAGCGGATTTCAAAACCTACTCCGAACTTTTTAATAATGCTCTGAGCCTGCTGCAATGGTCGATGCGACAGATCGAAGAGGGGCACGTGATCGTGTCGTTGAACCCCGAGACTGAAAAGCAGAAGGAACTCTCCATGCCCTTCCTGCAGCACATCGCCGCTGCCAAGATGGAGATGGCTCCGGCCCGAAGGTCAAATCGAAAGCGCTGAGCAACTGCCGGACGACATTCTCGCGCGAAAGCTATTTCTTGAGCCAATACCCGAGAATCGTTCCGATAATCCCGCAGGCCCACTTCTGGGCTTCACTGCTCGAGGATCGGTCGACCACAAAGACGTAAATCGCTACTCCAAGCAGGACGCAACTGATTAGAACTTGGACTAGGAAGCGATAGAAGGGCTCCTTTCTTACAAACTCCTCAGGCCAAACTTCCTCTTTTTCCAGAGGGAGGGTTCGTCTCGTAGCCATAGATACTGCCCGGATGTGCTACTACTGGACGTGTTAACACCCGAGAACCTCCCAAATCCTTATCGGATTATTTATTCGCGCTTTCTAAATCGAAATTTCCGAGGTTTAAAAAAACGGCCCCTTTTGCAAGATCTGCCGAACCCTATGCTTGTCTCAATGGACGTATGCCGACCTCATTTTAGCGATATAAAATACATTAAAATTGATTATTTTTTGAGGGCCCGTGGGATTTGTTAATTCGAGGCAAGGGGAAATGCGGTCGGGGTGTTTCGGCTGGTAAAGACCGACTTCGCTTCGCCCGGGGAGCCGGATTTTGCTTTCATCCGTTGTCGCGGGCCGGAAAGCGCGGTGTGTCACTCGTGGCGTAGCGCCTTCATCGGGTCCACGGAAGACGCGCGAAGCGCCGGTATAATAGCCGCGCAAGCAGAAGTAAGAACTAACAGCAGCGTGACGGCCGCGAAGAATAGCGGATTCTGTGCGCTTCCTTCCGCCCACTTAGCCAGAAATCGGCTCAAGATCAGACTGAGCAGCAGCCCTCCTACCAGTCCGCCGATCACGTTGCGCGCCGTAGAGGCGATGACCAACTGCAACACCTCTCGGCGCATCGCCCCCAGAGCCATGCGAATGCCGAACTCACTCGTTCTCTGAGCCACGCTATAGGAAACGACACTAAAAAGACCCACGGCGGCAAGCGTCAGCGCCAGCAGCGAGAAACCGCTGAATAAGGCGGCAACCAGGCGGCCATAGGCATATTCATTTTCGCTCTCAATCCACTGCTCGAGATTACGGGTCTTGCCAAACACTTGCTGATCTGGATCGATCGCCTTTACTTCAGCCCGCACCCGATTCAAGACCGCAAGCGGCGCACCGCGCGTTTTGACCAGAATCTGGGTCCACATACCCATGCGTAGCGAGAACGGCAAGAATACCGCGGGCTTCACGGGCTTACGCAGCCCATCATCCCTGGCATCCGCCACGATGCCGATGATCTGCAGCCAACCGTTACAGTCCGGCACTGCCTGGCTAAAGGGCGGTTCAGCTTTTAGCTCAGGAAGCCGCAACTCTTTTCCCAAGGCGTCGCCATGAGGCCAATACTGGCGCGCCATGGTCCGGTTGATCAGAGCCAAACGCGCGCCGTGTACGACTTCGGCATGCTCCCAGAGCCGGCCTTGCAAGAGCGGGATGCGCAGCGCCTCGAAGTATTCGGGGCTGACGAAGTTCGCTAGTACCTGCTCCTGATGGCTCGCGGGACGCCCAAAGATCTCGAAACTTTGATCGGAGCCATTCGACGGCGGCGTTGCATTGGTGGAGATGCCTGTCGCAATGACTTCCGGCATCGCAGCGATGCGCGCCCTTATGCGCTCGAAATAGACGGACCGGTCTTCCCAACTGACATGCGAGTTCTGGTGTACCGGAATGCCCACCGACATGACATTGTGCGGGTCGTAGCCGAGATCCGCGCGCAACAATCGTATAAATCCGTTGATAGCCGCGGCAGCCGAGGTGAGAAGTAACAAAGTCAGCGCGATTTGCCCCACTATCAGCGCACCATGCGTGCGCTTGCCCCGCGCACCACCCGTCGTGCGAGACGAACTGGATTGCATCAGTTGTGCGAGCTGCGGCCGCGAGAACTCGAAGGCTGGAGAAAGCCCAAACAATATCCCGGTAAGAATGGCGATTGCAACGCTGAAAACCAGTACCGGGAGATTGACTTGGATGACTGCGGCGTGCGGAAATGATTGCTCGGGTAACCAGTTTAGGAAAGCGGGCAGCAGGCGATACGCTAACACTACGCCACCGAGAGCGCCGATAAGCGACAACGCCAGGGCCTCGGTCAGAAGTTGCCGCTGAATTCGCCAGCGGCTCGCTCCAATAGCCGCGCGAACCGCAAGTTCATGCTGCCGGGCTGTGCCTCGGGCTAGCAGCAGGATGGATACGTTGGCGCATCCGATCAGAAGCAGGAGCGCCACCGCCCCGAACAGCAGGAAGAGCGAATGTCCAAGATGCTCGACATAATAGTCATTGATACCGTACACCTTCACGCGAAACTTCTTCGGGAAATGGCTGGGAGTTTCCTTGGCAAACTGCTCCAGCAGCGCTTGGAACTCACTGTTTGCTGCAGAACGAGTAACGCCGGGTCTCAATTTAACGAACGCGTCATATTGGATATTTGCATCGTTCGTGATCTTCAATGGAAGATAAACATCGGCGCCCCACCAGGTGAACCGAGAGGGCATGACCCCCACAATCGTGTAGTTCTTGTGGACAAGCTGGAGCGTACGGCCTACGACTGTCGGGTCGGCATTGAAGTGCCGTTCCCAAAACGTGTAACTCAGAACCGCAATCGGTTGCGGATCCAGCCCTTCGGGCGCATCGGAAGGAATGAGTGTGCGCCCCAAAAGCGCCGGCACGCCGAAGTGAGCGCCTGAGTTGGTTGTGAGGTAAACCGCGGGCACATCTTCAGGGAGATCTTCGTCGGTCGTGGTGAGATTCCACGTTCCCCAGCCCGCCGCCAGACTCTCGATACATTTCGCGTGTCGCAGCAACTTCAGTTGCGGCCCAGTGAGTTCGACATCGCGATCGTTTCCGCTCTGATCGACGATATTCAGGTAAACCATCCGGTCCGCGCCCTGATAGGGGAAAGGGTTTACCAGCAATCCGTAAAGAACGCTAAAAACGGCCGTCGTTGCGCCGATGCCTAGGGTTATCGACAGAATGGCGGTGAGCGCAAGGCCCGGGTTCTTACGCAACTCGCGATAACAAAACCTAAGATCCTGCAGCACACCCCGCGGCATAATGTGCTCTCCTGACGCACACCGGATTCCAAAGTCAGCGGATTTAGCCGATGCTAACCCAACTGTTCCCGTGTCCGGCCTCGGTGCCGGTCGCTGGTTGATCTGTCCGCTGACGCGAATGCCAGTCCCACCAGCGGACACGCTGGCTTACACCAAAGCGGGGAGCGCTCCATCGATAACGCTATCCGATCGCATCACGGTTGCGAGATCTCGCAGCGCCTCACTGTTTGACCCGTTTCTTTGAATTCTCCTCCGCCCGAAATTTCACAATTTTCCGGATCAGCGTGATCGGCAGCGGCCGGTCTATTGGGAACTGGATTGATCCTTTCGCGTGCTTGTAACCGCTCAACTCTTTTTGGAACGCCTTCACTCCGCTGGCGGTTGGATAAAAGCCAATGTGATTTTGGAAGGCTGCAAAATAAACAAGATTGCCATTCAGATAGAACGTTGGCATTTGATAGCTGATCTTCTCAGTCGCATCCGGCGCGACCAGAGCAATCGCCGAACGTATCTGCTGGAGCAGCGACTGAACCGTCTTGGGTTGCGCGGCAATGTACTCGTCAACTGACTTGAACTCAGCTTTAGTCATTGGTCCCAAATCCTCTGACCTGCTTTGCAGGTTGTCGCTGCTGTCTCACATAGTACCCCCGTGTTGCAGGTGTAAGTTGCGAATGCGAGCGCCCAGGGCTCGGACGCCTACATCAAGGTCCTCGCCGTAAGCAGAAAGGCGGCGTAATTCCCGAACACACCGGCAGTGTTATCCGTTACTCGTTTGTGACGATCTTGAGTTCCTTCAAAGGAATGCCCGTCGGCGGTGACCCGACGGGCGAATTTTGCAGATACGGGGCTTTGGACTTTGCCGCGATGCGATTCTTTCTTTAAATCGACCTCTGACGGGCAGAACGCCGCCGCCAGACCAGAATCCCGAGCAGCCCGCTGGCAAGCAGGGCAACTGCGCTGGGCTCCGGAACCACCGACACGCCACCATGCACATAATCCAACGCCGTATCAGGGGTCGCGACCGCGACGCCGTAATCGATGTGACCGGTGCCGGTCCCACTTAAGTCACCGTTGCTCCAGAGATCGACCACTCTGCCCCCAGCAATATCGAACATCAGTCCATAAATATCGAGGAATCCGCCATGCAGCGGGTAGTTGGAGGCAGTTTGCGGCGAGCCGCCCGGCCAGAAGAGGTTGTCATACGTCAGAAAGCCGTTGTTTTGCGGCGACAGGCCCGCCGCTACCGCGAACCTGCTGAAATCGTGCGGCGCGAGCAAGTTGGTGGCTTCCGGCATGTCGTGCTTGATTGGCTCAAGCGGGCCGATTGGCGCGTTGACGATGCTCAGGCCATTGTTTGAATCAGAGAAGGTACCGCTAATTCCGGTGACCTCGAAGGCTTGCGAATACTTCTGGTCCGTGGCGGCGCCATAAGTCAAGTTGACGGTGCCACTTACCCCAGGCCCTGCAAAGCTGAAGTCGAATGTGCTTGCATTTGCCTGCGAAGAGAGCGACGCGGCTAAGAGCAGCGTCGCCGAGACTACAAGTGTCTTTCTCATATAAAAAGCTCCTCCCATTTACTAAAATCTCCTTCCATTTACTAAATGCTACTTCCTATTTACGAAAAGCTACTCCTATTTACTAAAAGCTCCGATTATCACCTGGTACCGACCTATTCATTGCAGCCGCGATTAGCGATGAGCAGAGCATCCGGTACTTCGATGACTGTCGCGACTCCGTTCCGAGCCCCAAAGGATTATATAACCACCTTGAATAGGAGAATGGTGACAGCCGAAGAGCACGTCTACTCCGTCGCCTGATTCTGGTGAGCGACGGGCGGCTCCGCCGGGAAAGAAAACACGCAGCCGTCTTCGCTTCCATAAAAAGCTAGGCCGGGTGAAATCAATGTCTGCAGTAGACAAAACATCATAGGAGGAGATCAAAGTGCCAAGCGCAAGCGACAAGAACCTGCTTGACATCGTCCTGGACTCGTGGGATAGGAACAATCGCATTCTGATAAACCTGCTCCGCGCCGTGGCAGCGGGTGGCTTGGAGGCCAGGATCATGCCCGGCAGTCCATCCGTCGCGGAGATGTTCACACACATCCACTATGTGCGGCTGATCTTCCTGTCGGAGGACGCCCCCGAGTTCGCCAGCCAACTACCGTCTCGAGAGTGGATCAACGAACGTGATTCTGACGTTATCGCTGAGGAGCTCGAGAGGAGCGCCAGAGCGGTGCGTGATGCGGTTCAGAGCCGCGTCACATCAGGCCAAGACATGACCCTTCACTACGACCATCCCCTGCTTTACATCCAGCACATGATCTGGCACGAGGGCTATCACCACGGTCAGATCAAGGTGGCCCTCAAGATGACCGGGCGTCCCTTCGAGGACGAAAAAATTGGCCCGCTCACGTGGGACATTTGGCTCGACAAGACACACAACGGCTAAGGCGCTCTGGAAGAAATACCTCCGCAGTGCGACCGCGCTTGGCGGGTCGGCACCATGCTTGACGAGGAGCGGACTTCCCAGGCCTGATCCAGTTCACTCCCCGAATCGCCGCGACGAGAGCGCGTGCGCATCCTCCATCGGTACGACGACGAGATCGCCGGCTTTGAGTTGCGTGGGAAGACCCACGTCGGGCACTTCGCCCGCTCTAAGATCGAGAAACTGATCTATGGTGCACGGTCGAGCAGGACAGCTTCGCGACGACGCAATGTTGCTCGAATTGCTTCCAATCCGCTTTCAAGGTTTGGCAGGTTTTCGAGAATCGTGGCGATGTTCTTTCCGGTCACCATAGATCGCAGGAGCTCGCACTGGCCTACGAGTTGTTCATCGTAATGAATTAGTGTCTTCAGTGTGGCTGCCTCGTGGCGATAGCGCTGCGTCATGCGATCGTCCTCAGGAATCGGCTGTTGCTGAATCAATGCTTCCAGACTCCCAATGTCTCGGGCCAGCCGCTCTAGATGCTGGGCTGTCGCTACCGTGGCCGCATCCGGAAATGGGTGCTGCCGGGAAGGAGGTCGAAGGAACTCACGCCGGTATTCGGTTTCGGCGTCCGTTGCGCTCGCCATTGCAATGCCGAGCAGGCTTGCCGCTTTGGTCCTGACAAGCTGATCGTCAGCACGCAACTGGTTTTCAACGCGATAAAAGTTGTATCCCCAGCCGTAGAACAGGTTCGTTGCAATCTGCCGCAGCATGCCGGCGTCGTAAAATCCAGCGCTCGCCATTATTGTTCGGAGGATTTCTTTGGAGGCAAGCCAGTTTCCGGGCCGAACTGATAGAATCCGGCCGTCCCCCCGATGCTGAAGGGCAGCCCGGCTGCGGCGTTCGGTGCCGAGACAAGACCCTTTTCAGCCATTCGCAACGCCAGATAGTAGCGCACCGCTTCGAGTGGAGTTAAGCCTATCGCTTGAAGCGAAATCAACTCGCGCATTCGCTCGTCCTTTGGCATAATCAGGATTTTTAGATCATTCAGCGTAATGCCATACGTTTTGAGAAAGTCTGACAGATGGCTTTTCACCAACTCCCTGATGTCGCTGATGTGCTCATTTATGTCTTCCATCTTTGTCACTTGCACGATCTGATTGATCGCTTGCTCGATGGCTGGGCCCGCGTAATCGGAGACTTCTTTTGTGTCAATCAAGTGGCCATTGAAGGGTAAATGACTAATTAATTGAAGCGCGGCCTCCTTTGTGTCAACGTGGATGTAATAGTCCACTTGATAGGCCATCTCGGCCATCTCCTCGCTGGTAGCCACGCCCTCGCTTCGGATCAGAAGTTTAGATCGGTTGACGTAAATGACCTCGAATACCCAGGGTGAAGAGCCGCCAAAAAACCCCTGAGCAATCGAACCAAGGAGTGGTTTGTCGGGCGTCGTGAGCGCGTACTGTCCGGTCTCGTAAACATTCAATACGGCGCCGCGTGATTTTAATACGCAGAAATGGTTGCTCTCTACTGTCAGCAGCGAACCTGAAACAATGCTCTCATCTGCGATCTTGACAGCCAGACTCTTTGTTCCGAGCATGTCCGTTCCATCACGCAGAAGGGAAGTGATAACTTGCCGAGTAACCGCCATATTCCTATCAGATCAGAAGGGGCAAACCGGCGGCATTCGTCTCGGATGAATCTATAGAAGCCAAAATGATTCACATCCAATTTGCAGGGTGGCCTCCCATGTCCGCCCTTCGTTCAGCCTTACCTGACCTAATTGGTCTGCGCCGACGCCGGAGTTCCGCGACCAAACAAAGTGCGAATCCGAGTATAGGCGCTCTTGGGCAATGAGCGGATAATCTGACCACGCCGGTCTCGAAAAGCCGTGCGCCGCTGGCGAACCAAATCCCGTAGGATGGATCCTGCGATTTCGCCCATTTTCCAAACGCCCTCCCGAAAGCTGCGATTCATCCCCGGGCTGGCTCGATGGGCGGTATCGATCGCCAGCGTATCGGCAGCCAGAGCCATGCCGTGATAGTAAAGAATGCCCGCTGCCAAAGCCCCTTGCGTTAACTCATCTCCTACCGACTCAATCAACGTTCCCAAAACGTGAAGTCCAACCTGCCCCACGGTCAGAGCCATCGTTGCACCCAACTCCACGCTTTTCGTTGCCATGCCCAGGATGCCGCTGTGTTGTATATTTAGCGCCTCGTCTAAATCGAAATCGCTCTCCGACAGATGTTGCGACGCGCTCTCCATCAGATCGCCTGTGGCCTGCAGCCCCATGCCCGCCTTCTTGATCATCAGATTCAGTGCAATCGCATCCTGACGGTTCAGATAGCTATTGATAAATAGACTGGCCCCGCAGCGCTGAATCAATAAGCGCCAGGCGTAAGTGGACGGGCGCTTTCCTAAGCGCGAGAGAACGTGGAGTTGCAGTTCCAGAGCTGCCGCGAAAATCGTGAGGAGGTCGATGTATCGATTTTGGCTGATACCAACGGTCAGACCCGTCGCTAGCGCGCGCTCGGCAATATCTTTCTCCAATTCTTCGAAGAGCCACTCAGCTCGCGCTTCGGGATCGTCCTGAGATCTTGGGCAACTTCGATCGGACCAGGCGGGCGATTCGAGGAGCGACGTGATATAGGCCGCGCGTTCCTGGCGTTTGGAGTCCGTGGCGTGGAAGGGCATCCGCTGCCAGCGTGAGAGCGGGCGCCTTTCTCGGGTATTTGGCCAAACCAGTGCAATTCGTCGCAGCCAAACCCGTCGATACCACCGGACAAAAATTACCAGGGCGAGAATCCCGATCAGGGGGCCTGAACTGAGTGCGAGCAGTAGGAACCAGTCAGGCCCGTGGAGAGGCGGAGCAAAACCGAGCCCCAATCGCACCCGGTCCGCAAGGGAGATTGCGTAATGGTACGTGACCAGCGCACCGCTGCACATCACAATAAGAAAGCCGCCGGCGCTTGCCCACAGCAATGCTCCGAAAAGGAATTGTCCGCGTCTCCGTAAATCGGTGAGCGGTGAGTCGGGGCCGGTATTGCCATCCAGAGCCATACCTTTATTGTGCTTCGACGGTTGACTGCGTCAGGCCTCTCGAGGAATTCAGCCAACGCAGACGGCCATGCTTCGGCGTAAGGCAAGTTGCTGGCAGTGCTTCGTCCGAATTGGTTTGCTCCTTGCGACGGTTAGACTGTGGACGTGAAGATCACTGCTAACGAGCATGAAGAAGAGCTACGGGACAGATTCGCCGCCGCCGCCCTTACGGCATTGTTGAGCCACGTCCATCCTTCGACCGCTTTCGCCACGCGGCCCGACAAAGAGGCTGAGGACGTGGCACACGACAAAGTGGCAACGGAGGCATACCGCTGGGCCGATGCGATGTTAAAGGCTCGGAACCAATCGTAATCAACCTCATTGTCGCTGGTTAAAGGCGCCGGAAGGATTCTCCGCGACGTGTAAAGCGGTCTACGTCTGCAGTTGAGATGGGCGTTTATCAGTACCAATTGTAAAGGTCTCCAAGGTAGTTGATCCAGGAACTTGCGACTGATCGCGCTGCGAGACGAACTGCGCAAAAAAGGGCCCAATATTCCGGGGCTACGGGTCACTTCACCTCGACTTTCATGCGCATCCAAGGGTGGATACAGCACTGAAAACGATGTTCGCCTTTCGACAGACCCGTGACCCTGAGGTCGCTGCCCTGGATGATTCGAGTCTTGGCCACCTCGACCCGCTTAAAACCACCGCTGCATTCCGAAACGGTTTCCTCCCCTGAATTGAGCCCCTCTACAAATCCGCCACCAAACCTCCTTACCTCAGTGAAGGTGTGAGGCTCGCCACCCTGGTTAGTCACCACAACAATCGTTCCCTCTTTAACCTTGAGCGTATCGGGCTCGAAGTCCCAGCCCGGATCCGGATTTCCATTCGCTGCCTTTGCGAATAGGTCCTGGAAGGTTGTAGCGAATCCAAGCGCGGCAAGCGCCACATTCTTGCAAAAGTCAGGTCCGACCGCGTTGTTAAAGGTAGTTGGATCACATTCGTCCAAGGCCACGACCTGTGCGATACGTACGCGATCTCCGTCCGGTGACTGCCGGTACTCTGGATCTCCTTGCGCAACCGCGCGCATGCCGCCAGCGCACATTAAACAGCCAGCGAGTAAACCGAACTTCGCTGCGGTAATCATTGTAGATGCCTCCATTGAATCGATATTTTGGGAGTAGATCGGACGTGGTTTTTTACTGCCGCCTCGTTCCTCGTTGCTCCGGTGCACTCAAATATAGGTCATCAGCGCCAGAACGCAAAATACACAGACCGCAAATGTACAGCACGAGGCAGGTCTCTGATTCACTTGCGCTTGCGAAGCACGGAATGCTTCACGGCACGGGGTAACTAAACGGTGTTAAACTTGCCGGACATGAACGCGCCGGCAGAATCAAAGGCGAAAGTCTTCCGATTCGGCCCTTTCGAGCTGGACAGGAACCTCGGTCTGCTGCGCAAGCATAACATCCCGATTCGTCTACAGGAGCAGCCACTCAAGTTGTTACTCTGCCTGCTCGAGAATCCCGGAAGTGCCGTATCTCGCGAGGAACTCGGTCGTAGGATCTGGCCTGATGGAACGTTTGTTGATTTTGATCACGGCCTCAATGCAACAGTTACCCGGCTGAGACGGGCTCTTTCCGACTCGGCTGAGAGCCCTCGTTATATAGAAAGAATCGCCCGCAGGGGGTACCGGTTTATCGCTCCGGTATCGGAGTATTCTCCATTACAGGCGACAGAACAAGCCGACATTGCACGAAAGCTGGCAGCCCCTTCTGAAGAGCGGATCCAGCCAGCTTTGTCCTGGCGGGTTCGTTTGCTGCTGGCAGTTGCCGCGCCGCTTCTCATCGCCGCGGCGATTTTTTACTTGCGCCGGGGGGCGGACACGACGATCTACACGGCAACCCCGCTTACGACCTATCCTGGATCTGAACTCTGCCCTTCCTTTTCGCCCGGCGGAGAGCGCATTGCCTTCAGTTGGGATGGCGAGAAGCAAGACAACTTCGACATTTATGTAAAGCAAGTTGGGGTTGCGGCTCCGTCCCGGCTGACTACGGACGCCAGGCCCGACATGAGCCCGGCATGGTCGCCGGACGGGAGAACCGTCGCTTTCCTGCGTTTCTCAACGAGCGCTAAAGCGGAGCTGATCCTCATGCCCTCCCTAGGTTCGGGCCCAGAGCGGAAACTAGCCGATGTCGTGGTTCCAACTGACACCTTCAAGCAAAGGTTGCGACTTCTAGCCTGGTCATCGGACAGTAAATGGCTGATTGTGTCCGACGCACCTTCGCCAGAGGCCCCGCTCGGACTCTTTCTCGTCTCAGTTGAAACCGGTGCGAAGCGCAGACTGACGCAGACGGCGTATTACGACGATCTCGAGCCGGCTCTCTCGCCTGATATGAAACGCGTTGCGTTCGCCCGCTACGTCGGCTCGGAGGCAAGCTTTGTGCACGTGCTTGCTCTCTCAGATAACTACGGTCCGCTCGGCGAACCCCAGCGGTTGGCTTTCGACGAAGGCCGGAGTAGCAGCCCCGTGTGGACCGCGGGTGGCCGGGTCTTGCTGTTTGCCCATCGGGCTGCTGCTGGAAAGCCAAGCCTCTGGTACTCAACTTTCTCGAATCGACTGAGGACGAGGCCGGTGCCGATCGCCGCTGATAACGCTACGGCCGTGGCCCTCTCGCCGAACGGCGACGAGCTGCTTTACACCCGCGGTATTGTCAACTCCAACATATGGGCTGTGGAAGCATCAGGCGGTCCGTTATGTGCAGCTACGAACAAAGTCCCCCGGCCGTGGATAACGTCAAGCTTCCAAGAACTCACGCCGGCGTTCTCGCCGGATGGCCTCCAAATCGCAGTCCAGTCTACTCGTTCCGGATGGAGCGAGATCTGGATACACGATCGCGATGGCTCGCATGCGCGACAGCTTACCGATCTCAGAGGGTTCATTGCGGGTTTTCCACACTGGTCGCCCGATGGCACAAAGATCGCCTTCCATTGGCGCCATGAAGGCCCTCCGGGCGACGCTGCGCTGTACATCGCAGATGTACCGACGGGCCGCGCGATGCGCCTCACGACAGGGCCGATCAAAGAAGAGGTCGCGCCCAGTTGGTCCCATGATGGTAAGTGGATCTACTTTTCCTCTAGGCAATCGGGGTCTTACGAAATCTGGAAGGTGCCGTCGGAAGGAGGCACCGCTATTCAACTTACGAGGAATGGCGGATGGGTACCTTCTGAATCCGCAGATCGAAAAGATCTCTTCTACGTCCACGCTAACGGGAGCTTGTGGCGAATGCCCTTAAACGGAGGAGCCGAGCAGCAGCTGCTATCGGGGGTTGCTGCTCGCGGGTCGGCGTATGCGGTTGGGAAGAGTGGTATCTATTTCATTCGAGAGGCAAAGCCCGGTGATGCCCGACAGCTCGGCTTCTACAGTTTCGCCAGCGAAAAGATCAAAGTAACAGCGGATATTCCGCGTGCGGTGGATATGGGGCTGGCGATTTCGCCCGACGAGAAGCTGCTTTTGTATCCGCAGATCGACCAACGTGTTAGTAACCTCATGTTGGTTAAGAACTTCCGGTTACGGCCGTAACCCGAAACTCGACGGCATCAAACGTAGCGTTCACTGAAGCTAGAGTTGCCCGTTTTGCAACGTGGTCTGCGTCGCAAGGCCTTCAAGGGACGGATTACCCGTCCCTTCGCCAAACAGTCGTCAAGCCTTGTTGAGTCGATAGCTTGCGATTACAACGGCGATTACCCATTTCCGAGTCCCGCGTCATTCTCGAGCAATCCGGAATTTAGCGCGTTCCACGCCCGTATTGGCTGCTCTTATCGCGTACAGGGATGAGCGTGCGCCGATGAAGAGAGTCCTGTCGTCGGGTCCGCCCCAGGCCAAACTGCTGGGGCGCTCCGGGAGTTCGAGGACGCCAATCTGTTTGTGCTGTTTGTCGTAGATGAACACTTGGCTGCTGGCAAGGTAGAGATTGCCCCCGGTATCCATCACGACAGAACTGCCGCCGCGCTCGAGGATCATCTCGGCGGATAGCTTCTCGGGGCCCGTCATGCTGCCTTCGTACGTTTTTTCGTCATCTTCGCTGGTGATGGCGTGGGATGCACCGACCGGGAAAGGAAGTAGCTGGGAGCTCTCCGGCAGCGGACGCCAGCGCCAGGCGGCGTAGGGTTGGTTGGGTTCACCTCCCATCAGCGCTGTCTTGTTGTCGGGGGCGTAGTAGTAGCCGCGGTGCTCGGGGATCAGGTCGCTGCGCGTTGCCGTGTTGCTGCCGAAGCGATATTTGTAGCCGACGTGCTGGAGCATCCAGTGCAGTTGGATCTCTTCATTGTGCAGACCGACAGGGAGCAGGAGGACGGTGCCGGGAACTGCTATTTCCGCTTCGTGGACCGGCGTGACCTGTCCTGTTGTGGCGTCGATAAGGGAGACGGAGCGCTCCCAATTGGCGGCGAGCAAAGAGTTTGGCGCGACGAAGCCGACGACCTGTGGCATCTGCTCAGTACGTGCGACGAGTTTGGCGGTGGAGTCCGCGTACTTGTAGACGGAGTGCATTGCGGAATCGGTGAAGTAGATCGTGCCGGACGATGGGTCGGCGGTGAGGCCCGATGCGTTACTGAAGCCGCTGGCGACTTGCTTCAACTCTGCGCCTTTGGCGAATACAGGCGGGAGCGGCAAGGGCGTTCCTTTCGCGAGATGGTTGGAGAGTACGAATAGAGCGAAGTGATGAGCGCGAATCTGCACTCCGCTGGTATTGTCGACGAGGCTGTTATCGAACGGGAGGCGGGTCTGGCTGAAAACTTTGACGTTCGCGAACGTGACGTTCTCGGCGTGATCGCTCACCGCGGCATAGAGCTTCGGCGTGATGTTGCGCGATACGCGATACATGTACGTGTTAACGAACAGAAGGTCGTGAGAGTTGAGCACCTCAAGCGCGACGGCATCGGCGCCTTCCGGCTTTTCTTCCTCCGTTTGCAGGTCGTACACGGTCCAATTTGCGGCGTGGTCGAAGCGAACTTCACGCTGCATGTGGTGTTCGTTCGAGAGTTGGTAAATGACGCCGGGTGTGGTCGTGTTCTCGACGATGACGCCGGCCTTCGCCGTTCCGCCATGAGACCAGAGGTCGCGGAACATACCACCGCCGCCGTCGTGAATCCAGAGGCTCGGGTACTGCGCGTCCACTTGGACCCGTATGCCTTTTGGCGGCGACGGCATGGCGGGGCCGAAGAAGCGGCCGGCCTCGTTGTGACTGCGAATGAACTCTGTGTCATCGAGGAAGGATTGCGGCCCGGCGAGCCATTCGATACCGGCGGCCCGCGGATTCAGATTTCCCGTGGAGATGCCGAATCCCGTGACGAGTGTTTTGCCGCCGCGTGGCGCGATGAGGAGCGGGATGGGTGCGCCGTTGCCTTGAAATTGCGGATCCGCATCAATCAGCGTGAACTGAGTTGTGAACGGACTGAAGCCGATCAGGACCGAATCGGGACGCAGGTGGATGGAGCCGGTTAGACGGTACATGCCCGCGGGGAAATACAGCACGCGATGTTGGTCGACTGCGCGTTGGATGGCTGCGGTATCGTCGGCACCGCCATCGCCTCTGACTCCGAGGGTGTGCACGTTCACCCAATCGCTCATGGGAGGCAGCGCGGGAATGTCGGTCTGAAGAGCGGCTGGAGCGCTTGCGAGCCGTCGCTCGCGGCTATGGAACTCGATTCCCTGCTCCCGTCCATCGGATCCGATGTAGAGCCCCTGCGTGTATTGCTCCTCCAAATAGTTGCGTGATTTCGCGTCCACGCCGGGAGCAAAGTGGGGCACGTCGGAGCAGGCGATGTTTGCCAGCGTGATCTCATTGCGTAAGTTGTGGACGTCGCCGGGTTCCAGCGCGAATTTTGAGATGTGGTCCAGTTGTAAGTCGCGGGCATAGAGTTGTTCGACTTGTCCGTCGGGGATCTCGATTGCGGCGGGCGCGTTGGAAATGCGGTCGCGAATGAGAGTGAAGCCGGCTTCGTGAGTGCTGATGGCCGCGTCGCTCTGGCCCTCGAAGGTGGAGTCGATGAGCAGGAACTGCCAGGCGGCCGATGTTTTGCCAGTGATAATGCCGTACTGGCCGCCATGAACGTGAATGTCGCTCGCCTGATTGCCGATCGCTTCGAGCGCCGCTTTGGCGGAGCCGACTTTGAAATCTGCGTGCGTGATGAAGCTGTGTTGCGCCACGTTGAAACGAATGGCGACCGCGGCCGGGTTACCGTCACCCAGCTTGAAATCGATGTTGCTGAGGCCGCTGTAGAACGTGAATTCGCTGGCGTCGGCGATAGGTTGGCCGGCTCGCGTGCGCTCATCGGTGTACCAGAGCATGTAGTGGTCCGGGCTGCCCTGGAAATCGCCGGAGTCTGGAGGCAGAACGAAGACGGGGCGATGTGCGCCGTAGCCGATGAGGCGAATGCCGGCCCAAACGTGGACAGTATGCTCGATTGGGTAGCGTCCTTCTTCGACGAAGACGACCCCGTGATGTGTAGTTTCCTGCAGGTGATCGATTGCGGCTTGGAGGGTAGAGCTCTGATCCGTGTAGGAGCCGGCAGCGCTGACGTACACGGCCTTCGGATCGTCGGGACGCAGTGTGAAGACGGATTGCGAAGCCGCGATTGGGCTACTCAGTAGCGCGGTAAGTGCGAGAAGTGAGTAACGCACTTTGTGATGATATACGGAGCCGCGAACCAGGCCTTCATTGTCAGCAACCTCCCCGCTGAGCCAGCTATGCTTGGCGGGAGATTCGTCCAGTTCTGGGACTTATAACCTGTACCATGCTCGACGGGCCTACGCCACCTTGGGCAAGCGTCCGGCGCTTTATGCCAACAACTTTGCTTTGGCCTGAGAGAACTCCTGATCGTTGAGCATTCCGGCTGCATGCAACTCGCCGAGTTGTTTGAGCTTGGCGACGATCGTCTCTCCGGTAAGCGGCGGCGCTGCAGCTTGCGGCGGCGGTGCGGCTTGTGCCGGCGATGGTTCCCGCCTCAACCCGCCGACTGCGTTCATGGTTGCGGTCGCAGTACCCGCGATAACCGCGGTGCGCGCCGCCGTCCCGAGCAGGCTCGGGCGCCCAAATCGTCTTCTCATGCTTCGTTCTTTCGTCTGTATTATGCTGTGCTCGATTCGGCCGAGCGTGCCGCATCCTCTGTAAGGATACCGTTTTGGATCAGCCGCCCGTTCGCGCGAATGATCGCGTCGCGAATTTTGGTGGCCCAAAGATGCTCGACGAGCACGAGCGCCGCCGAGGAATCCCTTTCGAGACCACTTCCGATTTCGTCGAGATCCTCGCCCGAGAACATACCGTCGGCGTTTTGGTCGAGCGCCGCGAACGCTCGCGCGACTTCGCCGTCGAAGTCCTCGTACTCGAGCCGGGTCACCACGCCGGATTTGTCTTTCGTGACGAAGACGAGGTCGACAACTCGAATCGCGCCCGAGTCGACTGCCTCTTTGATGTCCGGGGCAATCTCCGCGCTGAACCTGTGACCGTCAAAGCCGATGACATAGTATTCGAGAGGACCGTATGCCATGATGTCGCTCCCAGGAGGCAGATCAGGCCTCCCAAAGCGAGTTGCGAGGCCTCACTTATCGTAGCGAAAAATCGGCCGGCCTGCAAGCTCCGGAAGGGTTCCACTCATTCTGAATTGAGCGCACTCGCGGAATTGCTCGGGCGCGATCGACGAGTCGATGTGATTGAGGCCTTCACCATCGCGCGGAAGTTCTAACGAGGGAACCATAGCACCCGGGTGAGACGGAGATCACCGTGCCATTGATCGCACTAACTTCGCAGCCAGGACCGATAGCCTTCGTTCACCCAACTATTTCGAAGAGTTGCTGGTTGCGAAACTAGGCCCGGCAAGGTAGCACCACGTTTGCGGCGTAATGGATCAGATCCTTTGGTGGTATGGTCATTGGTATGGCAACCGCCAAGATCACCATTACCCTTCCGAAGGATCAGCTCGAAGAAGTTCGCGCACTAATTGCAGCCGGACAGGCGGACAGCGTGTCTGGCTTTATCCAGCATGCAGTTGGTGTTGCTCTTCACGATGCCGCAGGGTGGAGGGAACTGCTTGAGGAAGCGATAGCTCAAACGGGTGGCCCGCTAACAAAGAAGGAGCGCGCTTGGGCCGACGCGCTCCTCTCTCCCCAGGCACAGAAGAGGCGTTCCAGAAGACGGAAGGCGGCGTGAACGGCATCACTTTTGATGCGGGTGGCCTGATCGCACTTGACCGTAAAGATCGCCGGGTACTTACGCTCCTATCACGCGCGAAAGAACTCGGGATGCGTATTACGATTCCAGCGACGGCTTTGGCGCAAGGGATGCGGAACCCAGCTCGGCAGGTTCTCCTGTGTCGACTGATTCGACAGGTCGACACAGATCTAGTTGCGCTCGATGGACCAGATGCCACGATCGTGGGCCTTCTCTTGGCACGAACGGCAACTGCCGATATTGTCGATGCCCACGTCGTCGTATGTGCTCAGAGGGCCGGCCAAGCGGTCCTCACCAGCGACGCCGAGGATCTCAGGCGGATCGCTCCGGAACTCCAGTTAGTGGCGATCTGACTCCTATCAACCATCACTCTGAAGATAGGGACACTGCCGTTGGATGTTTCGGCTGGTAAAGACCGACCTCGCCTCCGCCGGGAAGCCGGATTTTGACGATCGAGCCCCATCTGGCTTCCTGCACCTCCGAACACCGGATGCCCTTCTTTTCGAGTGCCGAAATCTCTGCCTTCAGGTCAGTGCACATGAAATAGAGTTCGTGCCGGTCATTCTCTTGGGCAGGATGAACCGCCGCTTCTGCCGGAGGAAGCGCGAAGATGAGCCAGCCATCTCCCGCGTCAACAGACGTAAATCCGAGGACGTTTCCCAGGAACGCGCGATCAGCGGCCGCATCTTTGCTGTAGACGATTACATGCGCGCCACAGATCATGCACTGTGCCCTTCCCGTTTCCCATCATCTTCCAGCGTGTTCCCTACAGCCAAATTTGCAAAAAGTTGAGTCTCCCGAAAATTTCGCCCTACCACTTCTTGAGTCACAAGCCTCAACCCACGCCAATCGCTGTTTTTCACCACAGCCCGTTGACACGCATGCTAGCGTCAATCTCGGCTACCGGAATGCCGCGCCGGGTTACGATAACCCGATTACCGGCTTTCGCCCGTTTGATCAACTCCGGCAGCTTGTTCTTGGCTTCCGCAACGGTGCACGTCACACTTTCGCTATAGCCATCTTGCTCGTTGACCTTGCGCTAACCTGAAGCGACTCCGCCCCGACTCGTTCTATGCTTCCCGGCCAGACAGTCTCCCACTACCGCATACTGGAGAAAATCGGTGGCGGCGGCATGGGCGTCGTCTACAAAGCCGAAGATCTCAAACTCCACCGTTTCGTTGCCCTCAAATTTCTACCGGAGGAATTGCCAGGCAAAGACAGTCAGGCCCTCGAGCGTTTCCGGCGAGAAGCGCACGCCGCCTCCGCCCTCAACCACCCAAACATTTGCACCATCCACGACATCGACGAATCCGATGGACACCCGCTCATCGCGATGGAGTTCCTCGAGGGTCAGACGCTCAAGCACCTCATCGAAGGAAAACGCGTCGACCTCGACCGGCTGCTCGATCTCAGCATTCAGATGGCAGATGGCTTGGATGCGGCGCACGCAAAGGGCATTATTCACCGCGACATTAAGCCCGCCAACATTTTCGTCACCACCCGCGGACAGATCAAAATCCTCGATTTTGGACTTGCAAAGCTGCAAAAGCAGCCCGGGCAGAACCAAGCCAATCCCGATCAAACTGGAACGGCTTTGGCCGTCACCATAGATGCAGACCACCTCACAACCCCAGGCACCACCATCGGGACCGTCGCCTATATGTCGCCAGAACAGGCGCGCGGCGAAGAGCTGGATACGCGCACAGATTTGTACAGCTTTGGAGCTGTGCTCTACGAAATGGCCACGGGCCAGCCCGCCGCGTCCGGCAGCACCACAGCCGTCATCTTCGATTCCATCCTCAACAGAATCCCCGTTCCGGTCAGGGAACGGAATCCGAATCTCCCCGCAGAATTCGACCGAGTCATCACCAAGGCCTTAGAGAAAGATCCGATCTCCGCTATCAGAGCGCCGCCGAGATGCGAACGGATCTTAAGCGTCTCAGACGCGATGCCACCTCGAGTCGCTCCGCAATCGCTGCATCCGCGCCCAGTGCTGCACAACCAACTCCCTCGAATGCGATCAAGCCGGCTTCGGACTCACTGCATCCCCTGACTCTCACCAAGCCGCGCAAATATGTTCTGCTCGCTGTCGCCGCTCTCCTCGTTACCTTGGGCGCCGCTCTCTTCTTCCTCTTGCGCCGTGCGCCGTCAGGCCCAACAGCTCCGCCGCAGTTGACACAGGAACAATTAACCTTCAATGCCTCGGAAAAGTATGTTGCCAATGCCGCCCTCTCGCCCGACGGCAAATATCTCGCGTACTCCGACCCCGACGCCATTCACGTCAAGCTGCTTGCTACGGGCGAAGAACGCGTGATTACAAGACCTTCAGGGGTCTCGCGGTCCGCCTATTGGGGCGTCGCGGGCTGGTATCCCGACGGTACGCAAATACTGGCGAACGCAGCCGAGATTGGCGGCCGCGGCAACGTATGGACCGTCTCCATGGTCGGGCAATCTCCCCGTAAGCTGCGCGATGGCGCTGTCGCCGATGGAATTTCGCCCGATGGAGCTCGAATCGCCTTTAGCAGTTATGCGGATATTTCTTCCGACATTCGAGATCTCTGGGTCATGGAGAGCCAAGGTAACAATGCGCAGAAGCTGATGAGCGTACCCGCGACACAAGTGCTCGTTTCGGTGCACTGGTCTCCCGACGGAAATCGTCTGGCCTACATACTCGTCCGCGTGCAGCGTACGGGACGAGTCACAGACTCCATCGAGGGCCTGGATTTGAATCGCGCAAATCATACCGTCATCGTGCCCGAGACCCCGTTATACATGGGCGACTTTTGCTGGCTTGGCAAGGGGCGAATTATCTACACCAGACAAGAGACGGAGGGTCGCAGTGGCGACAACCTTTGGTGGGTTTCCGTCCATGCTGATAGTGGAGTTCCGGCGTCCAACCCGCAACGTCTGACCGACTGGCCCGGAGCTCACCTTCATGCTTTAAGCGCGAGCACCGACGGCAAGCGGCTTGCGCTCTTGAAAATGACCTCGCGCGGCCAGATCTACTTGGCACAGCTTTCCGCTGGAGGAACGCGCCTTTCCGGCGAGCCTCGACGTTTAACGGAGGACGAGACCGACGATTCTGCCACCGCTTGGACCGCCGACAGCAAAGCGGTTCTGATCTACTCGTATCGCAACGGCATACCGGAAATCTTCAAGCGCGCAATAGCCGAGGACGCCACTCAGCCTTTGATTACAAAGGAACCTGCAATTCTTCCTCGCATCAGTCCCGATGGTGCGTGGGTTCTTTACTCGACCAATACGGCCCGGACGATGTCTGCGAAATTGATGCGTGTCCCGGTCGACGGCGGGTCGCCGCAGTTTGTCATGGACGTGTACGATGCAGCCGATTGGCGCTGCACTCTCGCGCCGGCAAACCTCTGCGTAGTTGGGGAGCTGAGCAAAGATACAAAGCAATTCGCGCTAACGGCGTTCGATCCGATCAAGGGCAGAGGAAAGCTGCTCAGGACTGTTGCGCGCGACCCAGGGTTCTATCGGTATACCGATGCGCTCTCGCCGGATGGTTCCACCTTCGCCCTTGCGAAAGGGGGCGACCCGGAAACGCACATTCGCTTGCTTTCACTAACCGGCGGTCAAGACCGGGAAATCATCGCCAAAGGCGTCGCAAACATCACCGGGCTCGATTGGTCCGTGGACGGCAAGGGCATTTATTGCGCGTCTCAATCCTCTCAAGCCGCGACGCTCTTTTACGTGGCTCTCAGCGGAAATTCTCAGGTGCTTTGGCAAAGCAAAGGAGCCGCCGGGTTTAATACCAATCTGTTCGGCGTGCCGTCGCCCGATGGCCGCTACCTCGCCATACACGCTGGCGCAATCTCCAGCAACGTTTGGATGGTGCAAGGCTTTTGAGGCGCAACACTCCATCCTGCTCGACGTGTCGTTATGGTTTATCGGCAATCTGGAAGTTGGACCAGGCGATTCTCGAGCGCTTTTTACCAGTAATGTGAGACTGGCGCCATGAGCATCCTCTTCCTGTCGGGTCCGATTGGAGCGGGCAAGACGGCGGTAGCCAAGGCGTTATTACCGCTCCTTCCCGCCCCGCTTTCCTACATCGAAGGCGACACATTCTGGTCTTTCATCAGGAAGGGGGGAGAACGCGGATCGCGCGAAAATTTTCCCGTGCTGGTGCGGTCGATGACGGCCGCAGCGGTTCCGTTCGCGCGTTCAGGGTTTCG
The DNA here is from genome assembly GCA_963787585.1 of uncultured Acidobacteriaceae bacterium. Taxonomy (GTDB): domain Bacteria; phylum Acidobacteriota; class Terriglobia; order Bryobacterales; family Bryobacteraceae; genus Bog-105. The sequence goes on along the minus strand of CAWBDR010000017.1, from coordinate 74,833 downwards.
AGTCCTGATCGACTTCTCAATACCACCCACTTACGTCGACACGGCCCGGAAGATCCTAAAGGAAGTCCCGTTCGATTTCGTCCTGTTGCGGCCCAGCTTGCGCGTTTGCGTCGAACGCGCAGCCTCGCGAGAAGAGGGTGCGATTAGCGACTATGTGAGGTTGAAGAACTTTTACGCCCTGTTTGAAGAGGGAATCATCGAACCGATTTGCGATGACGATGCTGACCCAGCCTTGCTGGCCCGCCGAATCGCCGACGGGCTGAATCAGGGGCGGTTTCGGGTGCCTTGAAGACTTCACGAGCGTGCTAGGATCCGTTCCTAGTTAGAGGGTTCGTCCCCAGAGCCGCATGCAATGCGCCGAGTTTAGAAGAATGAGCCAGTGCAACGCCGTTTCCGGACAGCTCCCGAATTGTTCGGTATCAATGCACGAAGGCCAGGGCAGCGGCCTGCCCAATCTCCGTGTGGCCCGTCATCCGCCCAGAATACGGAAGGGTTCTCCGGTGTCCTGAAGTGCTCGGTGACTCGGCGGTTTACTCACTCACCGATAAAAACGGGCGGGGCGATCCGCAGACCGCCAATAGCCGCCGCTGCGGCCCGTGGAGACAAGTCGAGAAAATGCCCACATTCAGCACAAATCATTTATGCGGCGAGGATGCCTTGGCAAGATTAACAGCTTGCATCAATCTCGGAAGGATAACTTTCGCCATGATTGTGTTTGGCGGAGTTGACTCTGCGTTGTAGCCGCCGCCGGTGAACACTGCAATCAGCTTGTACTGGGTCACGATATAGATCTTCTGCCCACCGTTGCCCTGCGCGGCAACAATGTCAACGTGCTGGAAACCGCTGGGAGCTGCCACATTTAGCCACGGGCGCCACCAGAAATAGCCGTAGCTGACATTGTCGACATGGCTCTGTTCCGCAAGCGAGGCACGAACCCACGCGGACGAGATCACTTGCTTTCCCTGCCAGCGACCATCCTGCGCGAAGAGGACTCCCAGCTTCAGCATGTCGCGCGGTCGCAGATGAATCTGCGAATACTCCTTGTCGGCGTTGGTTAGATCGTAGTTCCACGTCCAAGATGCGCGCGCAACGCCCAAGGGTCCGAAGAGGTATTTCTGTGCGAACTCTGGCAGTCGCATATGGACCGCATTCTCCGTCATTCGACCCACGACCGCAACGCCACCGGAACAGTAGTATCCTTTAGTTCCAGGGTCGTTGATCATAGGAAGATCGAGCGTAGCCTTCACCCAATCGGGCGAATCATCGAGTACAGTTTCCCTGCCTGGCGAAGCTGAGCTGTGGTCGTTGCAGTCCAGCCCTGAACTCATGGAGAGGAAGTCGCCAATCGTGATCGCGGCTTTGCGCGGGTCGTGATTGGCATAGCTAGAGTAGCCCATCTGCGGCAATACTCTTTCCTTGACTCCTGAGATGGCACCTCGATCGATCGCGATCCCTGTGAGCGCGCTGACAACGGACTTGGTCGCAGAACGGAGTTGATGTGTACGTTGCGCATTGTAGCCATAGAAGTACTCCTCCATGACGAGCTTTCCATTCTGGTAGAGAAGGATGCTGTGTACATCCTTGTAAGTGCCGTCGAGGATTGCAGGTACAATCGTCTCTGCTGTCGCGACTCCGAGGTCCGAGCGTGCAATGTCTCCAACGGCAATCCCGTCATGCATATCTGCAGGCGGATTGTACCGATAATCCGAGGGGGAGTTCTGCCCTTCGGGGCGCGGCCAGGCCAGTGCAGCGGATTCTGGTGCGACGGCCCGCGAAATTCGCGGATGGAACTTTCCGTTTTGTTCGTAGCCCATCACGGTCCCACCAGCTTCACGTTTGAACGTGAGCTTTGGTCCGTAGATGCTCGAGAACGCATCCACACCCTTCGGTATCAGGCGATACTTGGCCTCGTCCTGGACTGCAAAGAACTCGTCTCCGTTGAGGATCTCCACTGGATGGCCGGGTGTATCGGCGTAGGTTCCTACATAGTCCGCCAAGTGGGGAGCGGTGGTTTCCTGCGCTCTTATCCCTAGAAGTGTCAGAAGGACAGGAAACACCACCAGACGCAAAGAACGCACACAGCGATCACGTATTGCCAACCTGAGGCCTCGTCTCTCTTGGGTTAAGGAGGGGAATACCAGCGCCTAGTCTATCTGACCTGCCTGTCCGGAATCCAACCTTGAATCGAATGATGGACGAACTCTTCGGTAGTTTGGCGATTCCGCATGGTCATCAAGCCGGGAGTGTTTCTCATTTTTGCATACTGCCCTTAACACTCATTTGAGGCCCCAATATCGGTTGCTTCTTCTGGGTTCCGGGTGTGTAGTTGCTAATCTGGAAGTTGGACCGAATTTCTCCCCTGAAGGCGGTTTCGGCGGTGGCGGTTGCGCCTCTCTCTCGCCGAGAGCAACTCGCGAGCAACGCTCAGGCTCCATCTCCCCTTCAGTAACCTCCCGAATCCCTCTTTTCGTCCTCTCGACTTTTGAGTCACAGCCCTCAAACGCACGCCAATCCCTCTTTTTCGCCCAAACCGCTTGACGCGCATGTTAGCTTTTACTCGGGAAGCTCGCCGCCGCTCCCCACTCGCCCGATGCCGCCTGCCTCGGGCCTTTTCATTTCTGAAGGAGCCAATTCCCACATGTCCACCGAAGCTCAGATCGCCGCGAATCAACAGAATGCACAGCTAAGCACAGGACCCACCACACAGCCAGGAAAAGAAGCCATCTGCTTCAACGCTTTCCGCCACGGTCTCGCCGGCCGCTTCCTGATCCTGCCGCACGAAGACAGGCACGAATTTCAAGAACTCTATTTCAGCTTAAAAGCAGAGCATCGTCCCTCGACTCCCACCGAGCACCTGCTGGTCGAGCGCATGGCCGAGCACTGGTGGCTCGCTCAACGCGCCCTCTACCTTCAGCAGCTCAGTTTCGGCGAATCTGAAGAGTGCCAGGACCCCAAGCAGCTCGCGCTCTATCTCCGCTACCAAACCACGCACGACCGCGGCTTCCACAAATGCCTGAACGAGCTGCTAAAGCTCAGAGCGCAAAAGCGGAAGGAGGAAATTGGCTTTGTTTCGCAAAAGCAGAGGGAGGCCGATGAGGCCCGCAAGCAGGAGCTGCACGAAGCCCGAGTCCGCCTCGCCAATGCCCGTGCCTCGCACGTCGAAATCGATTCCGATATCCGTCAAACCATCGAAGCGCCCCTGCCCGGTCACGTTCGCATCCCGTTTGAAGACCTCTGCGCTGCTTTCAAGGTCGTCGTCAACGAAGTGAACGGCAAGTACAAAGCCAAGCTGGAGGAAAAAGCCGCCGCCTAGCCGAAATCTTCCGTGCGTGGCGCAGACGATCTTGTCGCCATGGCGCGGACGGTCGCCTTTTGCCGTCTGCGATTCCAGACCTGACGCCCTACTCGTTCCGCAGCACTTCCAACGGCCTCTGGTCTAGGATTCGTGCGCTCGCCAGCCACCCGGCCATGTTCGCCAGGATCGCCGTGGCAATCATCACGACTAGCAGCGACAGCCAGTCGAAATCAAAGGAGGTCTCGATAAACTTCTCCGACACGATGCGCGTAAACACGTTCGCCAGGATGCCGCCAACCAGTCCCGAGATCGCGCCAAGAATCGAGAATTCGATCGAAAAGATGCTCTTAATGCGCCGCTTCGTTGCACCCAGCGTTTTCAGGATCGCCACTTCCCGAATGCGCCGGTATCGCGTCCCGGCGACGCTCGAAGAGAGAATGATGATTCCGGCCAGAATCGCAAACGCCGCAAGAAACCGAACTACCAGCGCCACCTGGTCCACCGCTTCTTGAATGCGCGTCAACACTTCCGCCAGGTTCATGACCGTAACTGTCGGAAACCGATCGAAAACGGCCACTTCCACTTGCGGTATGTTCGCCGGTTTGACATGCACGGCGCCGTAGTACACCACCGGAAAGCCCTTCAGCGCATTTTCCGGGAACACCAGGTCATACCGCACCGGAGCGCGCTGAGTGCGGTCGAAGATTGCTACCAGGGGCGCATTCATCGTTCGACCCGCCATCTGGAATTGCAGCCGGTCTCCCAGCTTTAGATGAAAATCCCGCTGCGCTTCTTGCGATGCCGCCAGTTCCGGTTCCGCGCTGTCGCCCTTCCACCAGCGGCCCTGCTTCAGATTTAGCCCGTCCGGAATCGACTTGGCGGTCGTAAGGCGGACCGCCTGCAGGTCGTCCCTCCGTGCTTTGGTCAACGGGAGTTTCTCGGCGGTCACGCCGTTCTTCCCCAGCATTCGCGACACGATGTACCCCACCAACTGCACTTTGCCCGTGACTCCTGGCTGCGATTCGATCAGCTTCGTAATCTCCCCCGAATTCCGGACATCGAGCAGGAACACGTTCCCCTCTCGTCCTGGTCCTTCGCTGATCACTTCACGCAACACTGTGCGCTGCAGAAGATAGGTCGAAAGCGTAAACATCACCCCGACTCCGAGCGCCACCAGAACCGATCGCGCCTGGTTGCCGGGTCGATACAGATTCGCGAATCCATGCCGCAGCGCTGACGGCAGCCGCGCGCTCCACCGCCGGACGATCCGGCGCATCAGGAACAGCAATAAAGCCGCTACTGCCGCCAGCAGCAGGATGCTCGTTACCAATCCGCCGATGAAATAGAACCCCATGCGCCAGGAGCCGCTCAGCCACACGGCAATGCCGCAGAAGCCGCACAGAATCAGCAGCCCGCCTGTCCAACCTGGAATCTTCTCGTGCCAGTGTTTCCGGCTCTCGAGTGCGGCGTCGCCCATGTTGCGCCGGAACACCAGGCTGGGCCGCACATTCCGGATACTGAGCAGCGGGGGCACGGTAAACAGCAGGGTCGCCAGCACGCCCAAACTCAATCCCTGCAGGCTGAATGACCAGTCCCATGGAATTTGTGGCAACAGCGCGAACACTCGCTGTATCAGCCACGGAAACGATTTCTGAACCAGCGCGCCGATCGCCACGCCGATCAATCCGCCCGCCATCCCGAGCCACAACGTCTGCAGCAAATAGATCTGCATCACTTGGCTGGCCCGCGCGCCCAACGCTTTCATCACCGCGATCGTGTCCATCCGCTGCTGTAAATGCGAGTACATCGCCATTGCTACTCCCAGCGAGCCGACGATCAGCGCAATCAGGCTGATTAAGCTGAGATAGGTCGTGGTGTTGTCGATCGCCCTGCCTACTACTGGACTGCCCTCGCGATAATCGCTGATGTAGACGCGCCGCACAATCCGTCTCAATTGGTGCTTTATTTCGTCTAGATTGACGTTGGGCTTCAATTTGAAGAGGAAGCGCTGTGCCGCCCGGCTTCCGAATTGAATCAGGCCCGTTCGCTCCAGTCCCGCCCGGCTGATCAGGACCCGCATGCCCGGCCCGAATCCCGAAGCGAGGCGGTCCGGCTCCGAAAGCAGCGTCCCGACGATGCGAAATTCCTTGCCGCCCAGCCGTATCGTGTCTCCCGGATGCACTTTGAATCGCAGCAGCAGCTCGGGCGTCACCACCACCGCCGAATCGCTCTTCAGCAGTTCCGAAATGGGCTCATTCGGGCTGACCTTCAGCTTTCCGTAGTACGGATAAACGGCGGGATCGACGCCCTTCACCGAGACCATCTGCGGTACGCGCGAGTTCGCCGATCCCGCCATCGAAATCGTCTCCGTGACTCGCGTCATCGTCCCGTATTTCTGCCCGACTGCTTCAATCGCGCTGACTTGTTCCGGCCTGAGCATGCCCCAGGTCTGTGCCTGAAGATCCGCCGCGATCAGTTGCTTGGCGTTCCGCAACAGCATGCCTTTGAAGGCATAACCGAAGCCCTTCACCCCGCTCAGCGCCGCCACTCCCACCGCCACCGCCAATATCACGAACACGAATTTAGCCGGAGACGCCCGCAGTTCTCGCCACGCGATCTTCGCGGCCGTACGCGGTCCAAACGAGATTTGCTCGTTTTTCGATTCAGCGGGAAAGAGCATCACACCCTAAGCGTTCTCTCAGCCATCTCATCGCTGAGTACGCGGCCATCTCGGAGCATAATGATGCGCTCGGCGTATTCGGCAAGCAGCGGATCGTGTGTTACCAGGACCAGTGTGGTTCGCTCCTCGCGGTTCAGTTGCAGCAGCAGATCCAGCACGTGCTGCCCGTTCGCGCTGTCCAGATTGCCTGTTGGCTCATCCGCCATCAATATCGGCGGACGTGTGATGAACGCCCGAGCCAGAGCGACCCGCTGCTGTTCGCCTCCGGAAAGCTGCACCGGATAATGATGAGCCCGATTTAGCAGTCCCACGCGCTCCAGCAGCTCCTTCGCGCGGCTGCGCGCATCGCCCTCGTACCCGCTTAGCTCCGCCGGCAGTAGGATGTTCTCTTCCGCGGTCAGCGTCGGCACGAGTTGATAAGACTGAAATACGAACCCGATCTTCCGTCCCCGAACCCGCGCCAGTGCGTCTTCGCCCAAATTCGTGATGTCCGTGCCGTCCAGCACAATCTGTCCGGACGTCACAGTATCGAGCCCTGCCAGCAGCCCGAGCAGCGTGCTCTTCCCGCTGCCCGACGCGCCCATGATCGCCAAAAACTGTCCCCGCTGCACGGTGAAGCTGACGTCACGCAGAATTTCGACCCGGTTCGGCGGGTTCTCGATAATTTTCCAGAGCTGCCGGACCTCGATCACTTCGGTCCGGTCTTCAGAAGCCAACATGTCAAGTTAGAAATAGTGCTAAGGCAGTCTTCTTTCATTCTGGCAGCGTGCCTGTTCGGAGCTCTCGCAAGCTCGTGCCATCGGTCCGGCGTACCTTCACAATCAGAACAACGCGCCCCAACCGAATCAAGTTCCACCGCATCCCGAACCCCTCCTGAGTCTGCCGATAGTCGTCCGGTCATCGTCGCCTTCGGCGACAGTCTGACGGCGGGCGTTGCTGGGCGCAGCTATCCCGACGATCTGCAAGACCTTCTCGATCAAAACGGGCTCAAGTACCACGTCGACAACCAGGGCGTGAGCGGCGACACGACCACCGATGGCCTAGTGCGCATCGATAACGTCCTCGCTGTTCATCCCGCTCTCGTCCTCCTCGAATTCGGCGGCAATGACGGACTTCGTGGTATTCCCGTCGAATCCACGGAGAAGAACCTCGATGAGATGATCGTGCGCCTGAAACAGGCCAAAATTCCCCTGGTCCTGCTTGGCATCACACTTCCTCCAAACTACGGTCCCGATTACGTCCGCCCCTTTACCGCGATGTTTCCCGCCCTGGCAAAGAAGCACCACCTCCCTTTCCTTCCGTTTTTGCTCATCGACGTCTACCAGCATCCGGATATGATGCAACCCGACGGCATCCATCCCAACGGAAAGGGGAACGAAGTCGTCGCCCACGACGTGTTCCAGTTGATTCGGCCGTTGCTGTGATCGCAGAGCTGTGCGCTCCCGCACACCGCTGTTTCACTTCCGCACATTGCCGTGTTCCGAGCCGCACCGGCTTGCTTCTTTAATGTGCCGTATCAATAACCTGCACGAATGAACAGCATGGCCCGCAACCTGCGCGTGCTCTACTCGGGCCAGATGGTATCCACCGTTTCTCGAGATCTCCGTTTCGCTATCCGACAGTTTTCCCAAAGGCCCGGGTTTACGCTAACTGCGATTCTCGTGCTTGCACTCGGGCTCGGCGCAAATACAGCCATATTCAGCCTGGTGAACGCATTTCTTCTGCGGCCTCTGCCCTATAAAGACCCGGGTCGCCTGGTTGGCCTCTTCGAACGCGATCCAGTTGGTCCTCCCGGTTCAGATCCGTACAATGCTGTTGCTGCCGGCAACTTCCTCGACTGGCAGAAAGAATCGAAGAGCTTCGAGCAAATGGCTGCGGCTGCCAGCGATGCTTTCAATCTCGCCAGCCCGCAAAGTTTGTTTGAGCCGCAACGTGTGGACGCCTGCCTCTGTTCTCACACGCTCTTCTCTACGCTTGGTGTCAATCCGCTGCTTGGCCGTGGTTTTCTGGCAAGCGAAGACCGCATCGGTGCCCCGCGCGTGGTCATCATTAGCTACAACCTTTGGCAGCGCCGTTTCGGCGCTTCGCCCAGTGTGATCCACAAACAGATTCGTCTAAACGGCCAGAACAGTGAGATTGTCGGCGTGATGCCACGCGGCTTCGCCTTCCCGTATCGAACGGTTGATATCTGGGTGCCGCTGCTCGCTAACGTTCCAGCCGAACAGCAGCAGAGTCACGATGATCACTTTCTGCTGGTGATTGGCCGCCTTCGGCCCGGCGTTTCCGTAGACCAGGCCCGAGCAGAAATCGACGGGTTTGCTTGGCGCTACAAGAGGCAACACCCGGAGGAGGTTTCAGGCAAAGGCGGCAATGTAGTCCTGCTGCAGGATTACCTCGTTCACGATGTTCGCAAGTCGTTGCTCGTTCTGCTCGCTGCCGTGGCGTGCGTGCTCATCATCGCCTGCGTAAACGTTGCGAATCTTCTGCTCACCCGCGCGGCCGGACGCACCCGCGAAATAGCGGTCCGTGAGGCGATGGGCGCGAGCGCCAGCCAGATCGTCCGGCAACTGCTTACCGAAAGCGTGTTGCTGGCCTTGGCGGGTGCGGCGTGCGGCTTGTTTCTGGCCCACTCTATCATCGAATTCCTTGTTTCCCATGCACCGGGAGCCGATGCTGTGCTCCCGCCCGAGTCCACCCCTCTCGATCCCGTCGTGTTTCTTTTCGTGTTCGGCGTCGCGCTCCTGGTCGGTATTGCCGCCGGGCTCTATCCTGCTCTCCAGTCCTCTCGGACCGATCTCGCCAACAGCTTGAAGGACACCACGCGTAGTGCAACGGCCACCCGCGCTCACGGCCGCTTTCGTAACATCCTCATCGCCGCCGAAGTCGCCTTATCGCTCGTTCTGCTCATCGGCGCAGGACTTCTCGGCCGCAGTTTCGCCCGCCTGTACAACGTCAACCCCGGGGTGCGCGTCGATCACACCCTGATGGTCGGCCTCTCCATACCCGATCCCACCGGCCACGGCAATGCCAAGACCTCGGCCGTTATTCGTCAGCTCTCCGAACGCCTCCAGCACGTTCCGGGCGTTCTTTCCGCCGGCATCATTTCCTGTCCACCTGTGCTCGGCCACTGCAGTGATTGGGTCTTCAACATCGAAGGCAAGCCGATGCCGCCCGGCCAGATGATGGACGCGCTCGATCGCGGCGCCGATCCCGCCTTCTTCCAATCCGCCGGAATACCCCTCCTCCGCGGACGTACCTTCACCCCCAATGACGGCATCGGATTCGACCCAAAACATCCTCGCCAAGGAGCCGTCGTCATCAGCGAATCGCTCGCTACGCAATATTTCGCTGGGGAAGATCCAATCGGACACTTCATCACCATCGGATTCGACCAGGAAATGTCAAAGCGCACAGGCAATCCCGTTCCCCGCTATCAAATCATCGGCGTTGTTGGTGACGTGCTGCCGCGAATCGACGCGCAGATCCAGCCGACCGCTTACGTTCCTTTGCTCGATGGAAATTACAACGACATCTACGTCGTCCTGCACACCGCTGCTGAGCCTCATTCGGTAACGGCGGCCGTGCGCAGGGCGATCCATAGCGCTCAACCGGATCTCCCCTTGTTTAAAGTCTCGACGATGGAAGAGGCGCTTGGGCACGGCGCCTCTGACCGCCGGTTTAATATGCTGCTGCTCACTTCTTTTGCTCTCCTTGCCGTCCTTTTGGCAGCCGTCGGTCTCTACGGTGTTCTCTCCTATGGCGTCTCACAACGAAAATCGGAGATCGGTATTCGCCTCGCGCTCGGTGCCAACAGATCCGTCGTGCGGGGCCTCATCCTGAAACAAGGCATGCTGCCGGCTTCGCTCGGCGTCGCTGCCGGCCTGCTCGCCGCTCTTTTCCTGGCGCAGCTCATCAAAACGCTGCTTTTTCACGTTGAACCGCTCGATCCCGTCACGTTCGTGCTCATCCCCCTGTTCCTACTGCTCGTATCCACGCTCGCGTGTTACTTCCCCGCGCTACGGGCCACCCGCATCGACCCCGCAATAGCGCTGCGGGTCGAGTGAAAAAGCCGGACGCACTCGCAATCCCCCTAGCGAAACAGCCATGAACGATTCGCATCCACAGGCAGAGGAACTACAACCAATGCCCGTACTTGAAGAGTGCCTGATCGAGGAGATGCAGGATCTGCTCCACGCCGAGGGTCAGCTTGTGAAAGCATTGCCCAAGATGGCGAAAGCCGCAAACGATCCGAAGCTGAAGCAGGCGTTTCAAAAGCACCTGGAAGAAACCAAAGGCCATGTCGAACGGTTGAAAGAAGGCTTCGAAATGCTTGGCCAGAGAGCCAAGGCGAAGCCGTGCCGCGGCATGCAGGGTCTCGTTGAAGAGGGTCAGGAAAAGATCGCTGAGGGGCAGGATAAAGAACCGGCCGCCGCCGATCTCGCCCTGGTTGCCGCTGCCCAAAAGGTCGAGCATTACGAGATTGCAGGGTACGGCACGGCGCGCGTCATGGCGGAACGGCTGGGACAGGCCAAACTGGCCAAGCTACTGTCGCAAACGCTTTCCGAGGAGGAGAAAACAGACGCCCTTCTCACCCAGCTTTCACCGCCGCTCCTCGAAGAGGCCAGCTCGGAGGCCGGCGAGGAAGAGGAAGAAGAGCAGCCGTCCCGGTCCCGCTCGCGCAGGAGCCGCGCCGCTGGAGCTTAGCCTGAGCTAGTCCACTAGCCCGCGCTTCATGGCGAACCGGACCAGTTCGCCCGTACTGTGCAGGTTGAGTTTCTCCATGATCTTGCCCCGGTGTGAATCCACCGTGTAGACACTGAGATTCAACTGCGTAGCGATTTCTTTGTTCGTTTTGCCCTCGGCGATGAGCTGCAAAACTTCGCGCTCGCGTCCCGACAGCAGATCGATCGGGTCGGTCACGTTCTGCCGGTAGTCATTCAACAAAGCGCCCGAAACCGCGGGGCTGACGTAGCCATCGCCCCGCGCCACGGACCGCACAGCATTCAGCAGCTCGGTATCGATCGCGTCCTTCAGAATGTAGCCGCGTGCGCCCGCCCTCAGGATCTTGCGTACGTAGACCGCCTCCTTATGCATGCTCAACACGAGCACGCGCGCCCGCGGATTGTCCTCCACCATTTTGCGCGTGGCGTCAATGCCGTTCAGCTCCGGCATCGCCACATCCATCAGCACGATATCCGGCTTTAATTTCTGCGCCAGCTCGACCGCCTCGATCCCGTTCGCCGCTTCTCCCACTACTTGAAGGTCCGGCTGCGCGGAAAGAATCAATTTCAGCCCCTGTCGTACGATCGTGTGATCGTCAACCAGCAGAACTTTGATTGCGGCCATCTCTTTCAGGATAAGGAACTCATTGCACCGGACACGCGACTTCGATGCTCGATCCCTTGCCTGGCGTCGATTCCAGGGTCAACTTCCCGCCGCATCCACGCGCCCGCGTTTCCATGCCTGCCAGCCCGAGCCCGCCCGATTTCCGCCGCTCCGTCACGTCGAATCCACCTCCGTTGTCGCGGACACGTAAACTCACCTCTTCGCCGTGCGGCAGCAGCTCCACCGAAACCGTACTCGCTTGAGCGTGTCTCGCGATATTTGTCAGCGCCTCCTGCGCGATCCGGAACAAGCTCGTTTCCACCTGTCCCGGTAAGCGCCGCCCCTCCAGATCGCTGTGATAGCTGACCTGGATTCCTGTTCTCTGGGCGAAGCTCTCGGTCAGAGACCGAAGCGCCGCATCCAGTCCGAAATCATCCAGGATCGTGGGTCGGAGAAGCTGAGACATCTCCCGAACGTCCTGGATCGCTTGGTCCACCAGCAGCCGGCAGTCCGCCAGTCGGGCCTCATCGCCTCGCAGTCCGGAAAGGTTCGCCTTAATCGCCGTCAGCGCCTGCCCCAATTCATCGTGCAGTTCGTGTGAGAAACGTCGCGCTACATCTTCCTGGCTCTCCAGGAACTGGTACTGCAGTCTGCTCAGCTCCGTCGCCTGCTGCTCGAGACGCCCGAACAAGCCAGCCGTAGCCCGTACTGTCCAGGTCGCCCACGCAAGCGAAAGGAGCACGCAGGCCGCAAAGAGCCACACCGTCCAGCGGAGCAGCCCGTGTCCCTTTTGGTAGATCGTTTCCCTCAGCAGCTCGGCTTCTTGGTACGCCGAATCGAGCGCGCTGCTCATCTGATTGCGGTTCTCCGTAAGCTGATCCAGTACTTCTTCGCGCGACAGGGCATCCCTGCGGCGTGTCAGCTTCAACCACCGGCTATTGAGTTGCGCTTGCTGCTTTTGTATCTCCTCGATAGCCGCCTTGGCCGATGCTTCCCGATCGGCGAATGTCTGCGTGTTGATGTTGATCTGGTGCACCGTTCGTATCGCGAGCAGCAGAGCCGAAAGCAGCAGGATTGCGGAAAGGCCCAGCCCGAGCAACAATAACCGCTGTAAATGAGATCGCGTTATGGATTCTGTTCGCGCCACGATGATGATTCCTTCATTAAAAAGTTTTGGCGGCTATCCCTCAAATACGGGATGACTTTTCACCTTTTGAGGGCATGGTGCCGAAACCGGAAAGCAGCGAAAGTAAAGTTGTGAGCGGCGAGACGACCTGGGCAGATTCAGCAGCGGGAAAACAAGAATCATTAACTATCACCGCCTGTTCTGCCCGTCTTTATCCGAACCGCCACCAGTTAAAGGAGAAAAACAAATGAAAAAAGTATTCACTTCCACCCTTTTGACCGTTGCGGCGGTTCCGTTTCTGATGGCTGCTCCGGCGGCCAAGAAGGTCCAGAACCAGCCTGAGGCCGCGAACTCGGCCAAAGCCGTTACGACCAAGAAGACCACCAAGAAGCACGTCAAGAAGAGTAAGGCGAACACCGAAACGGCTGCTCCGTCCGCTGCTCCTCAAAAGTAACTCGTTAGCAACACTATTCCCTCGAAGGCCCAGAGTCCCACGGGATTCTGGGCCTCTTTTTCAGTAGACGTTTACGCCGCTACTTTGATGCGCCGGTCCTTGATCGCCTTTTGAAAGCGTTCGAAATCGGCTCTGGTCAGATCGGCGTAACCTTCCGCATAATTCAAAATCGAGCCGAGCGCTTTATCGCAGTTCCCGATGTATCCCTTGATCGTGACCGCATCCCCTGAGCGGGCGTGCCCACGTGCGAGCAGCTCGGCGGCAATTGCGGCGAGATCGTTCAAACCGCGATCTTTGAGCTGCTCGAGGTCGAGGCCCACTTTGTGATCGTTTAGTTGCCTGACCAGAAAATCATGCTCCCCGACCCGGGTCCAGCCGAGCAGAAGATCCGAAAGCGGCTGGATCTTTCGCTGGCCGTCGGCGACCCGGAACCCCTGGTGCCCAGGCCTGTGCCGCAAGTAGGGAGCATAGGCCGAAGCCACTTCCTGCTTAATCTGCAGGAACAACGGGTCTCCCGGCCCGTTGCCTTCCATGAGAACAACGTAATCGCGAAGCCCTACACTTCCCGTTCCCACGATCTTGAAACCGACATCGAGAGGCCGGAAGAAATCGAACAGATGCAGACGTTCGGAAGGCAGCGATTCGCGGAACAGAGCAAGCGATTCGAGAACTTCGTCCCTGTGCCGTCCGACAATCCGCCAGAGAACGCCGTCGACTTTCTTGAAGCGTATCTGCCCGCGGGTCCCATTCTCCGTGTATTTCCGCGTCAAGTCTGACGGATTGGCCCGTTCAGCTTGGCGAAGCGCGGCCGATATGTTCTCGGCCTTTCGGAGGCGGCGAATCTGATGTCTTGCCGCCACCAGCACTGGCTGGTCCGCCAGAGCTTCAACGTTCTCGCAGTACGCTCTAATGAACGTTTCGGCCGCCGCGGCACAACCCGAACGGCTATGCTCGGATTCACTCCCAGCCAGCACGATACTGGTGGCCATGCGCTTAACGTCCCATTCCCAAGGACCGGGCATCGTCTCGTCAAAATCGTTGATATCGAATACCACCCGTCCGTCGGGAGTTTCGAAGCAGCCCATATTCTGCACGTGCGCATCACCGCAAAGCTGAACCATCAAGCCGGTGTGCGGCTGGCGCCCTAGATCTGCTGCCATGATCGACACGGCTCCGCGGAAAAACGCAAACGGCGAGGCCGACATTCGTTTGTACTTGGTCGGAAGCAAAGCAGGGACGCGCCCCTCTGTGGCAGCGAGCAGGATTGCAATCGGATCGAAGTCGCGCTTCTTCAGTTCCAGCGCCCCGAGCTTGCTCCGGCTCAAATGCTTTCGCCGGTCTCGCCCATGCTGTAGTCTCTGTTCCCGTGTTCCCGCTGAGAATTTCAAGCCGGCTCGTGCCGCCATGCTTCCGCGCATTCTTAAAGTCTAAGGTAAGTAGCTCAGTCGAGCAATGTCAAAGGAGACTCGCTCTCCCGGCGCACTTGCGTTATCTTGCAAGACTTCGGATCTTTTTCCGGACGCCATCGAAGCAGCTTGGTGCCGTGCCGGAAGCGGTTTCCCGTGAAGTGATCGTATTGCACCTCGACCACCAGCTTTGGCGCAAGCGGCTCCCATTTCGCGCTCCGCTCGGTGCTCCAGCGGCTCGGCCCTCCCGGAGCCGCTCCCGTGAAACCGGGCGCCTTGATCAACGCTTCCAGCCGTTTCGTCAACCCAGCTTTTTCCGCTACCGCGAGCCCGGAACAGAACCCGACGTGGTTCAGAAGATCCTGCTCATCATAGAGTCCGAGCAAGAGCGAGCCTACCAATTTGTTTTTCGTTCCATACCGGAGCCCGCCTACGACGCAATCCGCTGTGCGAAGATTTTTGATCTTGAGCATGCCGGCGCGTTCCCCCGAACCATAGGGCAGATCGAGCCGTTTCGCGATAACGCCATCCAGTGGCCCCGCCATCCGTTTGAACCACAGCTTGGCAGTTCCGAAATCTCGCTCCTCGGCGACAAGCGGATACGACTCTGACCCTTGAAGAAAATTTCCGCGAACTGGTCCAGTTTCTGCTGGCGCTCCTCGAGTGTGTCCCCAGTCAGATCTTTTCCTTTGTCGTCGACCAGCAGATCGAAGACGATGAGCGTTGCCGGGGTTTCGAGCGAGAGCTTCCGGATACGGCTCTCGGCCGGATGAATGCGTTGCAGAAGCGCATCGAAGCTCAACGTGCGGTTCTCGGTAACAATGATTTCCCCGTCCATCACGAACCTTCTCGCCGCCAAATCCCGCAGTCCTGCAATAATCTCCGGGAAATACCGCGCTAAAGGCTGTCCTGATTTGGACATGATGTCCACGTGGTCGCCATCCCGGGATGCGAGGCAGCGGAATCCGTCCCATTTCGGCTCTTCTGTAACGCAATCCGTTATGTGGCTTCCCAGAACTGAGGCCGTTTTTACAGCACTGCAGCTCGTGAAAGCCCACAACATAATTTAGATACACAAAGGCATAAAGGTTGTGCAGTGCCGCTATTCCTGTTGGACACGGGTTTCCCAAACAGACGCTGTCGCTTAAATTGCGAACCGTCAATCCCGGAAAGTAAAGGCAGCGGGTGCAGATCGCAAGGTGTTCGGCGTTTATGGATGCGAATTGGCGCGATTCCGTACGTTCCGGTATCGCCACTTCGCGGGGCCTTATCGGATCTTGGCGTCCTGCGCCGCCACTCAGTTTGCGCCGTCAGGGATCACGATGTTGGCGCGGAGTATTGCGCGAGCACTCACTGGGGCTGCCTTCGGCACTCACGAGAAATGACCCTACTCTGCTCACCAGAAGTGACCAGCACCCGTAAGCAGGTATGGGTCGCCAGTCGAAAAGTGGCCTTTCGCCACCGGGCAAATGCGAGACAGCTCGTCGCCCACCCGCGAGTTGATTGGTTTTCGTCCGGATCGGTGAGCGGCACTCCTTACGTTTTACCGTTTCGCCGCCTTCTCGATCGCGTCGGTGGTAACGGCCAGCCACTGGTCAAGCGTGGGATCGCCGGTCAACATCTGTGTCTTGCCTGGCGTGATCAGCCAGTTGGCCGGGATGGCCATGGTCGGCAGCATGCTATAAGCGAAGTCGCGCGCCGCCACTGAGGGTACCGACACCTTTAGCTCGGCGAGCGCTCTTCCCATCAAAGCGGGGTCGTCGTCCACATTGAGTGCCAGGATTGCCACGTCATCGCGATCCTGAAAATGGTGATAGAGCTTCTCGACATACGGCAACTCGGCCCGGCACGGACCGCACCAACTGGCCCACAGCGTGACGAACGTGGTCTTCTTTGCCAGATCTTGCGGCTTCCAACTATGGCCGAGCGAATCGGTCAGCACCAGCGACGGCGAGGCCGCCACCAGCTTCGTCCACGCGTTCGAAGCCCCGGTTCCCGCATCGAAGCTTGCCAGCGAGCTGTGCGCGGCCCAATCGTTCCACCCCTGCGCGGTCCCGCCGAGTTCCTTCCACAAGCGCTGCGCCGCTGCCATCACTTCATCCCGGCGGTCCGGCGTCGGCCGCCGAGGTGGATACTGCGAAATCGAGTTGCGGTAATCCACCAGCGCGTCCATCTTGCGGTCGGCTTTTTCTGCACACAACCCACTTAGAAACCAGAATTGCGCCTCCATCTCCGCATAGCGTGACTTCTCCTCGCCGGGCGCATCGTCCTTTGGTCGCATTTTGGCTAGTTTTCCTTCGATCTGGAGCAGAATGTCCTTCGCGCTGCCCAGGCGGCCAAGGCGTGCGTAAGCCTCCGCCAGCGGCATATAGCCGTCCAGGTAAAACATATTGCGGGCTCGCTCGAGACCCTGGGGCGTGCCCCGGAGGTCGGTATACGCAGAGCGTCCCCAGCGGCGTTCGGTGGCGGCGAATCCGGCGAAAACCAGGTCGGGAATGTCTTCGAAGCGAATCCCGCGCGCTGCGAGGAAGCCTGCAACCTCAATCGCCCACGGCGGAAGCGTGGCGAAGCCATCAGGATCGTTGGCGAGCGCTTTGCGATACAGAGCTAGCACCTCCTCGACCTGGTCGAGCGTCGACGAAGTGTCCAGAATCACGCCCTGCGCCGTATCTCCAGCCATCTCCTGACTCCCCGGGAACTCGCGTGCCAACGGCAGAGCGGCTTGCCAATAGCGATGCCAGAGGGCGCTGTTCTTCGGGTAAGGATTCTCTCCGAGCGCTTCGGCGAGAGCGTCCCGCATAGCAGCATGCGAATGCGGATAAAGCGCCGCGATTTCATGCTGCGCCTTTTCTCCGGCTTCCTGCACGCCGTCCTGGATGAACGAACCCTCGCGGAGCGTCGACAGCCACGCCTGGTTGCGCGTGAACTCCGGAGCGAACAGCCGATCCATATCCGCACGCATTCGCTTCACGTTCTCCGCCTGCTGATCCGACGGTTGGAGCGCCGCCTCCAACCGCCACAGTGTGGCGTAGGCACTGACCGCTTCCGAATCCGTCTGCCCCGCCACATTCTTGCGGATCCGTGCGGCCGTCCGCGCGATCAGGTCGTGGTCGTTGCTCCAGCGCAGCATCGTAAATGACCGGACACTCGCGGGACAAACCTCGGCGAAACGGTCCGCATGCCGCGCCACTTGGGCGTCATCCCTGTACGCTTTGGCCGAGTAGATTTCCGCGAGCAACAGGTGCGGCAGCCCGAACGAAGGCGCCATGTCGATGGCGCGTTCCAAGTTCGCAATCGCCTCCTTAGTCTTGTGGCCGACCTGTGCGTTAGCCGCGAGATAAAGAAACACCGGATCCCGTGGACTTTTTGCGAGCAGGGATTCGTATTCCGCGATCACGGATTCGCGATTGCTTTCCAACCCGGCGATTCGGACGCGCTGGTACGCTTCATGCAGAAAGACGTCCTTCGGCGATGCGGTGAGCGCTCGCCGCAAAGCTGCGATTTTTTGGTTCTGCCGTTCCGCCGCCGGCAGCCGCAGATCGTCGGGAACCTCGAGTTGCTCCACGACCTTTCGCGTGGATGGACCGGGATCGCAACTCTGCGGCCAGACCGGGAGGGCGGCAAGCAAGAGTATCCAGAGACGCATGACACCTCCATGTTCTTCCAATCTTGACGGCGCGGCGGATCTGATCGTGGAAACAGAACACCTTGGCGCCAGCGGCTGATGGAAATGCAAGCCGCACGCCTCCGGCGTGGATGATATCGTCCGTCATTCTTGCCCATGGGCAAAATCCTGTTCCAAATCGGTCGGCATGGCTAAGACAAACGCCAGGCCAGTCGCTACCAGGCGAAATCGACGATCGCTTCCAAAAACCGCTTCCAAAAACTGCTTCCAAAAACTGATGCCCGCGCGTTAACATCGAACGATATTTATCCGTCTGTAGTCTTCAGGAGGGGGCATGCTTTCTCGAATAACGCTCCTGCTGCTGTTTCTTAGTGGAGTCGTGAGCGCGTTCACACGCGAGGAGTGGTTTCGCGGCCTGGATCTGGAGCCTGGACTCAACGACGCAAGCCTGGTGCTCGCGGCCCAAGTACTCGACGTCAGTGAAACCAGAATGGTCTTCGGCGGGAAGATGGAGACCACGCTGCGCGAGTACAGGTTCGCTCCTGTGCTGATCATGAAGGGCGTGTATGCGCGCGATACGCTTTCGATGAGCAGCCAGGACCTGGGTCTGCTCCGTTTTGGGGAAGCGTCCCCTATTGAACGCGGCCAGTTCCGGCTGCTTATATTGGGACGGTCGAGAAACGGCTATGCCATTCTGCGGCAGGACAGCCGCCTGGAACATAGCATCCCGCCGCTCAGCGGTGCCTCGGACAGACTGATTGAGAGCGTTAAGACCTTGTTGGCGGTCAGCGCGACCACGGATCGCCTGGAACGGGTTCATCTGCTTGCGGCCGGATTGCAAGCGCGCAGCGGAGAGGCCGCGGTTCCACTGCTTGTTTCGATGGAACGGCGGCGTTTGCTGGCCGCCCAGACCCCCGGGGTGATTGACGCGATCTCCCGGCACCTAGGCGATAGCTCACAGGTGGTTCGGGAGCAGGCCGCCGAGACGATGCGGTCTCTTTTGGAATCTGACTATCTTGACCAAGCCGACTTACGCCAGACCGCGGTCCGTACGCTGGTTGCTTCGCTCGCGCATCAGGATCCGAATATCGCTTTCCGTGTAGCCGCACTCGAAACCATCGGCGCCGCCGGGCACGCCGCTTTGGACAGTCCGGGAGCGCGCACGCTCCTTGAAAGCGCGGCACCTTCAAGCTTTGCGGAACTCGGCGCGCGGTTTCATGCAGTGGGTCAACTTGGCTTTACTTCGGAGCGTGATGCGGTCATGAACACATTGATGCGGATGCCTCTGGATGCTGCGTCGGATGCGCAGTCCGAGACGGAATGGGCGGCGGTCAAACTCGATCCGGGCAAGGGCGTTCCGGACGTGACGCTCCGGCTGAAGCAGAAGTTGGCTGCAGGGTTACCGGTCGTCACGGAAATCCGAACGTTAGGGGATGCGCCTGCCGATCTGGCCGTGCCGGCGTTGGTGGATATCTTTCGGCAGCCTCTCGAACACGAGGAACGCTACTTCTTTGCGGAAGCGTGTCGGAAGGTACCGGACAATCGGCTGGTACCACTGTTGGTGGCTATGCTCGCGGAGAATGAGCCTGACGTGCGGCACCTTTCCATCCAGGCTTTATTTAAGATTGACACCGACACTGCGGCTGCTGCTTTGCAGTTGTATCTGGCCTCGGAACCGGCACTCGAAACCAAGCTCGAGATGGCCGAATTTCTGGGCCACCATGGAATGCGGGACGGGTACCCTTACGCGATCGAGCACATGTCGGAAGGTTACCTGCGCGAGAAGGCCATCGCGGCTTTAGCGGCAATACGCGATCCGCGCAGTATAGGCGAGTTACGCCGCATTTTAGACACCAGCAACGATGCGGAGTGGAATGCTGCCGCGATCGAAGCGCTGGGAACACTCGGGGCTAGCGACCTGGACATCCGCTTTTTGGGCATCGCGCGCGATGCGCGAAGTCCCCTGGCGCCGGCCGCGCTGATTGCACTCGGGAATCTGCACGATAACGCGGCACTACCCGTGGTCCGCACAGCTCTGCTGTCCCGCCGGCCGGACATGGTAGCGGCGGGAGCTCGCGCGGCGGGTCATCTTCTGGGTTTGCCCGCAGACGTTCGCGATCAACTGGCTGCGATTGTTGGCGACCCAGCCGCGTCGATCGATGCTCGCGCGGCGGCTCTCGATTCGCTGCTCGCCCTCCAGGACCCGCGTCTGAATGAGGCTCTCAGGCACGCCGACCGGGATAGTGTACTCGAGCAGGATCCAGAAGCTCTCTTAAGTCGTGTTGAGAAACTGCTCGCTGACCGGAAGGTCCGGGTAGTTCAGTAACAGGATGACTGCTGGAGTTTGGACGTTAACGCCATTTCATGCGCGCTCGCAGACGAGCGCAGCCATCCGATCTTTTCTCCTTGATGTTGCTCGCCCCTATCGTTGATCCTGAAGTCCTACTCATCGTTACAAACGTAATCAGCTCGACGACGGCATGGCCGCAGTCCCATTTTGTTCCTGAAAAATCGCCCCGTTAGGGCCCTCCATCTGATTCTTCCAACCGAAGGCGCTAACTTCCGATAGCTCCCGTGAGACTCCGTTATCGCTCATTGGGCTGTTATTGACACTTTGGCAACGGCTCATTAATTAGTGGCGTATAGTCGGCTGGCCTCCCCCACTTCAAAAAGGAGTCCCGACTCAATGTTTGATCGATTGTTCTTCCGTTCAGACGCGTTAACGCGTCAGTTTTCGGCCCCACTCGTCGACGAACGGCGACAATATCTAATCCACTGTGCGGAACAAGGGATGTCCAAGAGCGTGCTGCGCGTGAGGGCTCGACTCTTGCTGTCAATTACAAAGTACCTGCGATTAGCCGACCGGCCATACCAGACAATCAGCATTCAGGAGATTGAAAAAGCGGCGAGCCGATGGGCGAATCACAACTGGCACTCGTCGAAAAGTTCCCATGCCAAGGTATCGCGGGACTACTTTATCGCGCAAGCAGCCGGTTGGCTGACCTTTCTAAACCGTCTCCAGATTGCACCCAAACCCGTGGAGGCCTACGGCCAGATGTTGGTCGATTTCACAAACTTTATGAAAGTAGATCGCGGCCTGTCCCCAACTACGGTGGAATACCGCTGCCGTTCCGTGCGGCCATTCCTCGACCGATTGCTTGAGCGGAAATCATCCCTTGAAACGATCACCGTCTCAGATCTCGATTCGCTTCTGGCCGAAAAGGTAAACGACGGCCCACTACGCACGCATCAGCATACGAGGCTACGCTTCATCACTTCGAGCTTTCTTTCGGTATGCCGAAATGCGCGGTTGGTGTCGCGTCGGTATCGCCGCTTCGATAATGGCGCCTCGCGTGTTCCAGCACGAGACGCTCCCCTCCGCGCCAACATGGGACATCGTGGAAGAGATAGTCGACGCCACGGCTGGCGATCGTCCCATCGCCATCCGCGACCACGCAATTTTGATGTTACTCGCTGTCTATGGCGTCGATCGCGACATAGATGTGAATGCCCCTGGAGCCGGTCGTTTTGGCATAACTGTTCACCCGGCGATCGGAGAGATAATCGCGAACCTTCAGAGCCACTCTGCGCACGTCGGAGAACTGTGCGGGCTCGACCGGGTCGAGATCGAAATGCATGAAAATCGGGACGGTTGACGTCATCGCCGCGCGTACCACGGATTCAGATCGATGCACCCAAGATTAACGATCCACAGCAGCGAAGCCGCATCCTGCGCGATGGGAAAGTCGATCACGTTCCCTGATTTATGCTCAATCGAAGGTCTCGAGCCAGTCCGGCTTATACGCCGGCGTCCGCTTCGTGAAGAAGAACTTGCCTTCAATCCCGTTCGGATAGCGCTTCATGACCATAGCGCGCTCTTTCACGTGCGGTAGCAGTACCGCGGAGATCGCGTCGTAATACAGGAGAAGATCACGTTTGGTCTTCCCAAGTTCCGGCCAGAAAACCTTGCGCAGATTCGTCAAGGAGATCTTGTACTTTCCGCACCGCACTTCGCAGCTATCGGCGCCTTCCGGAATTTCAACTGCCATCGCGTGCCAGGCGTCACACAGGATCGCGCGTGAGTTGCCCGTTGACCATGCGCCAGATTTTCCGCGGATTGGCGTTTGCCAGTTCCGGCGGCAACAGCATCTCCGGGAAACTTTGGTAGCAGACGGGACGCGCGAAGCGATAGATCGCGGCTGCCCCGACCGAGGTGAACTTTACGTCCGTTGTTGCCGGGTACGGACCACCGTGATGCATCGCATATCCGACTTCGACTCCTGTCGGATAGCCGTTGAAAATCAGCCTTCCGGCTTTGGTGCTCAAGATTTCAATTAAATCGCGATGCCGCATCAGCTCCGCGTGTGTGCCGTGAATCGTGGCCGTCAAACTGCCCTCGATCGCCTCAGCGCAGCGGCGTAACTCCTCGTCCGAATCGCACCGTACGGCGATTGTAGCCGGCCCAAAGATCTCCTCATGCAGCCCTTTCGCCGGCAGCCAATTGCGGGCGTCCGTTACCAGCAGGGCCGGCCGGCCTTCGGTCCGCTGCGTGTCGCCCTCGCGATGGGAGGCAAACGTCTGGACGCCTTGCACCCCGGACGCTTTTTTCAAGTTTTCGACGTAGCCGTTCCGTATAGCGGAGTTCAGCATCGTCCCAGGTTGGCCTTCCGCAAACAAGGCAGTCAGCCGGTCCAACAACGCTAGCGATCCGTCGCTTCCCGGCACAAACACCAGTCCCGGACAGGTACAAAATTGGCCTATTCCCAGCAGAACCGATCGATAAAGACCTTCCGCAATCGTATTTGCGTCGGTCTGCAGAGTATCGTTCAAGATGAAAACAGGATTGACGCTCCCCATTTCCGCGTACACCGGAATGGGATCAGGCCGTTTGGCAGCCGCATCGAACAGCGCTCGTCCGGCGCGTTGCGATCCGGTGAATCCGGCGGCTGCTGCTTTCGGATGCGTCACCAGCGCGATGCTCGGATCGGGCCTGAAACCGTGCAGCATTGAGAACGTTCCGTCCGGCATCCTACTCTTCTTCACCGCCTGGATAATCGCTGTGCCTACAAGCTCTGATGTGGCCGGGTGCGCGGGATGAGCCTTCACCACCACCGGATTTCCGGCTGCCAGACCCGAGGCCGTGTCACCGCCCGCTACTGAAAACGCCAGCGGAAAATTGCTGGCGCCGAAAACCACAACCGGTCCAATGGGCCGCAGCATGCGCCGGATGTCCGGGCGCGGAAGCGGCTTCCTGTCCGGCAGCGCTGTATCGATTCGCGCGTCTACCCAGGAACCTTCGGTGACGATATCTGCGAAGAGTTTGAGCTGGTTGGTGGTGCGGTCGCGTTCGCCCCGCAGCCGGTCCAGACCCAGCGCGGTCTCGCGGTCGGCGGTTTCTACCAGTTCTTCCCCAAACGCCAGAATCTCCTCGCGGATCGCCTCAAGGAACCTGGCAATCCGCTCCGCCGGCATTCTCGCCATCTCTGGCGCCGCTGCTGCGGCCAGATCCATCGCCCGCGTCACCTCGCTCGCATCTGCTTCGTGAAACTCAGGAGCAAGCGGCTGGTTTTCGCGCGGATTGTATCCTTTAAAGCGCTTGTCTCCCGACGCGGAAAGCTCAAGCCCGATCAGGTTCTGGCCGTGAATCTGCATAGGCGCTGTCCTCAGCTTATCGGGCTTTCTTTTCAGATAAACCGGTCAGCGACTCTTGATCTGGTTCTTCGCGCTCGCGACGCTGTCCGCCGGGACCAAAATCGCATCGAGTTTAGTGAGGTGCAGCAGCTTGTGGAAGTTATCACTTGCGCCCACCAGCCGTATCGGGCAGTTGCGCTTCGCCGCCGTCGTATAAACGATCAACAACTCGCCGAGACCAGAGCTGTCGACCAGAGTCACATTCGATGCGTCCAGAATCAACCCTGTCAGCTTCTCTTTTTCGAGAAGACTTCGGGCTGAGTCTTGTACATCACGGAGCTTTGGCCCAAGTGTCAGCTTGCCTGCGAGATCAATGATTCCGAACCCGTCCTCGACCCGGGAGCTGGCTTTGATTGACATCCGGTTCCTACCTTCGTGAGCAAGGTTAACGGTATTATCCACTCTGCTATCTTTCGGGTGCCATCTGACGTACATCTTCCAGGCACGGTAACGGTCAGGCTTGTTCGCACTCAGTGACTTACAGCGAGAGGACAGGTTGGAAGCAGATTTGCCCGCAAGAATGCGGTTCCATCCTGAGCGGCAAGTCTCGGAGTTCGCCGCTCAGGATCGAACGAATACCGCTCATTCTGCTTATCAAACAGCGCACTCCGAGTGGGTGCGCTGTCCTTTTTGAATACGCGACAGAGAGCGCGAGCGCCCGCTGGGAACCCGCAGGCCAAACCGTGCATCTTAATAATGGATCGCCCAAAAGAAACTCCACACAACCCTGGGGAAAAGGCTCGGTCAGAAGAGAGTTTTGCAGTCACGACACGGCAATCTCTCTTTCTCCGATGGAGGGGCCACTCCTCCGGCCCCTCTAATTTTTTTACACGCTAGCCGGCTCCAGCAGATCTGCCTGGCGCGGCCGTGGTGACGCTTCCGGTTCTTCGCTCTTGAACTTTACGGAAACGAGTTTGGAAACCCCAGGCTCCTGCATAGTCACGCCATACAAAGCCTGTGCCGATTCCATGGTTCGTTTCGAGTGCGTAATCACTATGAATTGGGTCTGCTCTGCCATGCCCCGCAGCAATCGTGTGAGCCGCTCGATGTTGGGCTCATCAAGAGGAGCGTCGACTTCGTCCAGAACGCAAAACGGACTTGGCGTGTACCGGAAAATCGCCATCAAGAGCGCCATCGCGGTTAGCGACTTTTCGCCTCCCGAGAGCAGCAGTACGCTTTGCAGTCTCTTGCCCGGAGGAGAAGCAACAATATCGATGCCCGACTCCGCCAGGTTCTCCTCGTCTGTGAGCCGCATCTCTCCCGTCCCGCCGCCAAAGAGGGTGGTGAACAGCTCACGGAAATGGCCATTGATGGCGTGGAATGCTTCTCCAAAGCGTTTGCGCGATTCCGTATCGATTTCCTGAATGGCTTTCTCTGTATCGCGGATGGAATCGAGGAGATCCTGCCGCTGGGCGCTCAAGAATTCCTGCCGCTGCTGGGCTTCCTCGAATTCCTCGAGGGCTTGCGGATTTACCGGACCTAGCGCTTCGATTTTTTGGCGCACGCTGGCAAGTTTCGTTTCCAGCTCTTGCAGGGCTTCCTCGCTGGGAATAGTCTCGAGGCCGTCGACTAACTGCGCCACCTTAGAGTGCAATTCCTTCTCGCACGTTTCATCCAGGTGCTTGAGATCGGATTCCGCACGGGCCAAAGTAACCTGTAGCTCGGAACGCCTGTCCTGCATGGATTGCGCCAGACTCCGCAACCTCTTTAGATCTTCGTCGCAGGCTGCGATTCGTTCGCGAAATTCAGTTTCGCTCTGGACAAGCCGGCTGACCTTGGCCTCGGCAGAAACGATCGCCTGCTGCAATTCCTTCGAAGTCGTTTCCAGTTCCGCATTGCTCGCAACAAACTGCTCGCGTTCTGCACGCAATCGGGTGGATTCGTTTGCCAGGCTGACTTGCCTGCCGTAGAGATTTTGAAGCTGAGCGGCGATTCGATCACGGTTCAGGGACAGCGCTCGCCGCCGTTCTTCCAAACCAGCAAGGTTCACGCGGACCGCGGCGTATTCCTCCGCAGCCCTCGCGGTTTCCGCTTGCAATAGACTGAGCGCCTCGCGCGCGCTTGCAAGCTCGTTTTCCTGTTCCGCCCTCGCCTGCTCACGTTCGGCCAGATTCGTTCGATCCCGGTCCAGGCTTTCGATCACCTTGACCCGATCGCGCCCAATGCGGTCGAGTTCCAGCCGCGCATTCGAGAGTCTGGACTGAACGCGTTGAAACTCTTCGGCTAGTTTTCTGGTCTCGTGGTCCAGCGCCAGCACGTCCTTTTCCTGGCTCTGTTGCTGGCTACGCAAGCGTTCCTGTTGCTCGCTCAAAATCGAGATTGCGCTTTCGAGACGGGTGAGCCGGAGCTGAGCTTCAGTCCACTCGCGCTGCTTGGCCATCTCCAGCCGCGAGACTTCGCGCAGTTCGCGCTTGAGCGCTAGCGGCCCCGCGCCGCTCTTCTTGCCGCCGCTGACCGCGCTGCCATGATAGTTAATCCCGTCGGGAGTCAGAAACCAGCAATGGGGGAATCGCGCCGCTAATTCCCGGGCTAATACCCGGTCCTGCGTAACAAAGCAATTTGAGATACGGGGAAGCAGATCAAGCGAGATGTTGGAAAGGCCATTTGTCAGCTTGAGCGAATCCCCGAGCCGTGTGAGCGTTCCCGATTCGGTGGACGGAAGGGGCAACCTTTCAGATATTTCGCAAGGCTCGCTCGCTTGCTCGACCAGAAAGGTGGCCCGGCCATTCAAATCGCCTCGCATGAGCTCAACGCCGCGTTCCGCTTCCGCCCAGTCTCGGACGACGACATATTCCAGCTCGTCGTGCAGGAATTCCTCAGTAGCCTTTTCCAACTGTGGATCGACTTCGAGAAAATCCGCCAGCACGCCAACCGGACGAAAGTCCTCCGTGTTCCCTCGCTCCACCGCTGCGAATAACCGCTTCACAGTTTCCGTCGTGTAGCTGCGATGCTGGATGATCTCCTCGATGGAGTCTTTGCGTGCTTTCAAACGCGAGTGCTCCGAGCGCAAACGGTCCAAAGCCTGGCGACTCTCGTGCAACTCCGAGCGCTTCTGCTGCAATTCCCGTTCGATTGTCGTTCGCTGCTCGGTTACGCTGATGAGGGCAGTTTGCCGCGCGGCCAACTGCTCCGATAAGTTTGCCTTTGACTGCTGAAGCCGCCCCTGATCGTTCTTTGATTGCAGTTCTTCCGCCTGAGCGCGGGCCGTATCACGGTCCGCGGAGGCCATCTGCTCCTCCAGCTGAGTGATGCGATTCTTGAGGGCAGACGATTCTCCCAGCAACCGGAGCACGGATTGCCGGGCGGTCTCGAGACAGCGCTCCTGCTCGGATACGCGGTTCTGGGCTCGCTGACGCTCCGAGGACTTTGCCTCGAGCCGCTCGCGAGCCGTCGTGCATTCGGCATCAATCGTTTGAAATTCCGCCGTTTGCTGTTCTGCTTCCTCCGTCAGTTCGCGTTGTTGCCCGGCAAGCGATTCCGCTTCCCGTTCGCCGGAAGCCAGCCGCGTCTCGATCTGCTGAACCTGCTTAAGCTGATATTCGAGTTTGCCGCGCGCGCGCTCCGCCTCGAGATTCAGGTCCGCGAGAAGCTTCCGGGCTGCCGTGAGTTCTTGCTCTATTGCGTAGGAGTCTTGTAGTAGACCGGTCTGCTTCGCTTCACGCTCCGCAATCTCGCTCTGAGCGGTTTGCAATTCCGCTGAAGCGAGATTCAATTCGATGGCGATTTTGGCCGCCTCTCTTTCGAGGAGCCGGAAACGGGCCGCCAGAACTTGCCGAAGATAGCCGCGCGCCTCCTCAGTCAGCTCGGAATAGCGTTTTGTTTTGCTCGCTTGCCTCCTTAAAGAGTTCACCTGGCGATTGACTTCTTCGAGAATGTCGAAGACCCGGGCAAGGTTCTGCTTCGCGCTTTCAAGCTTCGCTTCTGCCAATCGTTTACGCGTTTTAAACTTCGTGATTCCGGCTGCTTCCTCGATCACGGCCCGGCGGTCCTGCGGCTTGTTGCTCAAAATCTGGCCGATGCGGCCCTGTTCGATAATCGCGTAGCTCTCGGGTCCGAGGCCGGTTCCAAGAAACAGGTCTTGAATATCGCGCAGGCGAGCTGTCTTGCCATCAATCAGGTATTCACTTTCGCCGGATCGGTACAGCCGGCGGGTGATGGTGATTTCGCCAAGCCGCTGCGCGCTTTTGGTTGCCTCCGCTTTGGGCGGCTCTGCGGGCGCAGCGATGCGCGCGTTTGTTCCATTTAAGATGGATACATCCTTCTGGGAATGAATACCGTTCCGGAAATGATGGTTGTCCTCGGAATTAGATTGCTCGGAAGTAGCCGGGGAGGGCAGAGTCCAGGCCGTCAGCGCCTGTTCGTCAGGAACCAGCGTCATCGTGACCGACGCCATGCCCAGGGGCTTCTTCTCCCGGGTGCCCGCGAAAATGACATCTTCCATTCGCGTCCCGCGGAGCGTTTTCGCCGATTGCTCACCCAGCACCCAGCTGATTGCGTCGCTGAGGTTCGATTTGCCGCATCCGTTCGGCCCGACCACGGCAGCGATCCCGCTGCCCTTGAACTTCATTTCTGTTCGGTCGTAAAAAGACTTGAAGCCATGAATTTCCACCCTCTTCAGCTTCAGCAATCGGACTCCTCCCTCATAAACATTCTCGGGGGTATCTCCATCCTAACCGGGTTGCGGCACTGTGTAAAGGCACTATCACTCTCTATATCGCGTTTCAGGCTTGCCGGCCCTCTAGCTATAGTGGCTCAGTCCTGAATGCCTTACACAAGCCATTCCGGACCAAGCATTTACTGGGAGGAATACGGGTCAGGTCCGCCGGTCCTACTCATTATGGGTCTGGGCTTCACGCATGAGATGTGGTTTCGCGTTTTGCCGTCGCTGGCTGCCCAATACCGGGTCATCGTTTTCGACAATCGCGGCGTGGGCCGGAGTGAGTCGCCACCCGGTCCTCATTTGATGCGCGAGATGGCCCGGGATGCCGCCGGCGTCCTGGACGCCGCAGGGATAGATCACGCTCAGGTGGTGGGCGCATCCATGGGCGGCATGATCGCCCAAGAGTTAGCATTGCGGTATCCTTGCCGCGTGACGAGTTTGCTCCTGGGCTGCAGCAGCCATGGTGGAATACTTGCTCGATGGCCTGATTTGGGGAAGTCTTGCGCGATTAAGTGGTCAAAATGTACGCCGCTCGAGCGCAAACTTTCGCTGATTCCGCTCCTGTATGCGCCCTTTACGCCCCGCGAGCGGATTGAGGAGGACATCGAACTCAATTGCCGTTGCAGCTGCAGCTCGCGCGGATTTCTCAACCAGCTTGCCGGAATTCTGCTATGGAGTTCCTATTTGCGTTTGCCGCTGATTACCGCCCCCACGCTCGTAGCGCACGGCGAACAGGACCGTCTTATACCCGTTCAGAATGGAAGAGTCCTTGCGTCCAGGATTCCCGGTGCGCTCTTCCACCCCATCTCCGGAGCGGGCCACATGCTCACGACCGATCAGCCGGAGGCCTCTGTCGAATTGATGCTCGAGTTTCTGGGTAAGCACGCAGGAGATTTACCCCGATCGCTGGGGCCTCACGCCACGGACTCCCATATAGCCGCGTGATTCAGGGCCGTCGAATACAAGGCTCTGTCGGGGAACAAGACAATGCCGGAGGATACTAAGCGACCCTTAAGAATCTTCCTGGCCGAAGATAATCGCGCGGACGTTTATCTCGTCGAGATCGCTCTCCGTGAGCACAAGCTGGATTTTATCTTACAGGTGCTGAGCGATGGCGAGGAGGCGATACAAGCCGTGGTGCGCTTCGGACAGGGCGAGGCGGCGCCAGATATCGCTTTGCTCGATTTGAATTTGCCGCGACAGGAAGGCGATAAAATCCTCAGCGCGATTCGGCAGCAGCCTTGTTGCTCGTCCATGCCTGTTGTTCTGATGAGCTCATCGGATAGCCAGCGCGACCGGGCCACGGCCGAACAATACCAAGCGACGTTCTTTTCGAAACCACCTGAGCTCGCCGGATTTCTTGCGCTCGGTCCTCTGGTTCATTCCCTCTGCTACCCAAGCGCCAACCTCGGCCCGGTTTCCGGGGAGGATCCCAAAAAGGATCTTAGCTAGGCTTTTCCATGAGCGCGCGGACCCCTGGCAATTCGACTCCAGCCAGGAACTCGAGCGAAGCTCCGCCACCGGTCGAGACGTGCGTAATCCTGTCGCTTACACCGGCGGTCTTGAGGGCCTTTTCGGAGTCGCCTCCCCCCACAACCGAAACCGCGCCGGAATCGGCCACGACCTTTGCTAGGGCAACGGTGCCCTTGTCGAACGGAGGTGTTTCAAAGATGCCCATGGGACCGTTCCAAATTATGGTCTTCGCGCTGGAGATGATGTGCGAGTACTTCTCAACGGTCTCAGGCCCAATGTCCACCGCGATCTGATCCGCTCCGATTTCGCGGACCACCTGATGCGCGGCCCCGGGCTTGATCTCGCGAACGACAACGTGATCCTGCGGAAGGACCAATTTGGAGCTGGCCTTGTCGAGAAGTTGTCGCGCTAACTGAATCTTATCCTCTTCCACCAGAGAACGGCCCGTCCGCTTGTTCTGGGCGCGAAGAAACGTGTAGGCCATGGCCCCACCTATCAGTAATGTGTCGACCACCCCAATCAGGTTTTCGATCACCTCGATTTTGTCCGAAACTTTCGCCCCGCCAAGAAGTGCCACACAGGGCCGTTCCGGATGCTTGATGGCGCGCCCCAGCCATTCCAATTCCTTTTCCATCAGAAGCCCCGCTGCGGCAAAGGGCAGAAACGCAACCATTCCGACGGTGGACGAATGGGCACGGTGAGCCGAGCCGAACGCGTCGTTAACGTAGAGGTCCGCCAAAGACGCAAGCTGGTGAGAGAATTCCGGGTCATTAGCCTCCTCCTCGGGATGAAATCGTAAATTCTCAAGCAAGAGAATTTCGCCCGGTTTCGGCTTTAAGGCTGCGATTTCCGGTCCTATGCAGTCCGGCGCGAGCGTGACGGGACGGCCCAACAGCTCAGTCAATCGGGCCGCAACGGGAGCCAGACTCATTCGGGGATTCCGTTTGCCCTTGGGGCGGCCTAGATGGCTGGCAAGGACGAGGCCGGCGGAGTGCTCCAGAGCATATTGGAGGGTTGGCAGCGAGGCCCGAATTCGCTTGTCGCTGGTGATTTTCTTGCCGTCCTCCGTCAGCGGAACATTGAAGTCAACCCGTATGAATGCCGTCTTACCTTTCAGATCTAGGTCCTTGATCGACAGCTTGGGCATGAAGCCATTGTAAAGTTTAGGTGTCTAGGGCTCGCATGCAGCTTAACGAAACGGGATACAACCAGCAGAATCCATTGAAGGAATGAGCAGTACCAGCCGAATAGTACTGTAGGAGCTTAGTTCCCTCTGTAAATGGCATAAACATTGCTAGTGAAAAACCCCGACTTTCGCACTATAATCCAGAAGCAGACATATTTTAGTTCTCGTTAAGTCATTGGGGTACTGGGAGGTGGGGAGCTCCAGAGGAAACTTGGATGTCGACTGTACCTATTCGCGTCTTGATTGCTGACGGACAACCCATAGTCTTGGAAGGGCTGCGCAGTGTTCTACGGCAGCATCCGTCCATTCAGGTCGTCGGCGAAGCGTCGGATGGCTCGGAGGCGATCGATAAGACGGTCTACCTCGAACCTGATGTTGTGATTATGGATCTGAAGCTGCCGCGGGTAGATGGCCTGACGGTACTGCGGAGCATACAAACCCGCGCGCCCCGATCCAAAGTCATTCTTTTCGCCTTATCTGACAATAAGGATGACTTCGTGGAGGCAATGAAGCTCGGATGTTGCGGAATTCTGCACAAAGACGCTCCTACCAACCTAATAGATAAGAGCATTCAAAGGGTCCACGCTGGGGAAATCTGGCTGGATTCGAACACAACTGCGGCAGTTATACGCCAGTTTGCTTCCCCGGCTGACCTGCCGGTCACTCATATCAACGGAAAGTCCTCACGTGACCGCGCGCAGTTGAGCACTCGTGAGCGGGAGATCATCGTGCTTATCGCCCAGGGCTATAAGAATAAGGAAATTGCCGAAAAGATGTTCATTACCGAGCAAACAGTGAAGAATCATCTTCACAACGTGTTCGATAAGCTGGGCGTCTCGGACCGGCTCGAGCTTGCTCTGTACGCGATTCATAACAGCCTGCATATGCGCGCGCTCTAGACCCACCTGACACTTGCGACAATCGGAGACAGGCAAACCTGACCGCTCTCCGCAAAGGTCCAATCGATCCGCGCTAAATCGGAAAGCCCCAGCGCAAGCTCAACTGGCCGAACCGATCGCGCCGGTAAACTGGAAGTCTGTAGTGATGAAACCCTTTTCCATCAAAGCTTTTTCGATGGAGGATCGGCGTATTCGCGGGCAAGCCCTTGAAGACGCGCTTGCCAGTCGTGTCCTTGTGCTCGACGGAGCGATGGGCACGATGTTGCAGCAGCGTCATCTCACCGCTGCAGATTTCGGCGGCGCGGCTCTCGAAGGATGCAATGAGAATCTCGTTGTTACGCGTCCGGACGTCATTCTCGATGTTCACCGCGCGTATTTCGATGCGGGTTCCGACATTGTCGAAACCAACAGCTTCGGTGGTACGAAAATCGTGCTGTCCGAGTACGGCTTGCAGGAAAAATCGTACGAGCTGAATTTCCTGGCGGCTCAGCTCGCGCGTCAAGCTGCGGAAGAATTTTCCGCCTCGGGCCGCCTGCGTTTTGTCGCGGGCTCGATGGGGCCCACCACGAAAGCCATTACCGTCACAGGCGGGGTCACGTTCCCGGAACTCGTCACAAATTACTATGAACAAGCCAAGGGGCTTTTTGAAGGCGGGGCGGATATCCTGCTTCTCGAAACCTGTCAGGATACCCGGAACGTAAAGGCGGGCCTGCTGGCGATTGACCGGCTCGGCGCCGAGCTCGGATTTGTGATTCCGACGATGGTATCCGGCACGATTGAGGCGACCGGGACGATGCTCGGCGGACAGACCGCCGATGCGTTCTACACGTCTGTTTCCCACGCGCAATTACTCTCCGTCGGCCTGAATTGCGCTACGGGACCAGAGTTCATGACTGATCACATACGGTCGCTTCACGAACTCGCCACCAATCGCCTTTCGTGCTATCCGAATGCCGGGCTTCCCGACTCGGAGGGGCAGTATCTGGAGACGCCCACAACTCTTGCCGCCCAACTGGAACGGTTCATCGGTCACGGATGGCTCAATATGGTTGGCGGCTGCTGCGGGACGACGCCCGATCACATTCGCGCTATCGCGCAGATGGCGAGCGGCAAGAAACCTCGCGAAAACAAGCGGTCCAATCATCGAACCTATTTCTCGGGAATCGAAATAGTGGAAGCCGAGGAAAGTAACCGGCCACTGGTCGTCGGTGAACGAACAAACGTGATCGGTTCGCGCCTGTTCAAGAAGATGATCTCGGAGGAGAAGTGGGAAGAGGCCACCGAGATTGCGCGCTGGCAGATTCGCAATGGCGCGCACGTGGTGGACGTTTGTCTGCAATCGAGCGATCGCGAGGAACTGGCTGATATTCCGCCTTTCTACGAAAAGCTCATTCGCAAGATCAAGGCGCCGATCATGATCGATACTACCGATCCGCGATCGATCGAGTTCTCCATGACCTATTGCCAAGGCAAAAGTATCATCAACTCGATCAACTTGGAGGACGGTGAAGAGAAGTTTGAACGCATATGCCCCATTGCCCGCAGATACGGCGCGGCGCTGGTGGTGGGGTGCATCGATGAGGATCCTGTGCAGGCCCAGGCGTTCACACGCGAGCGGAAGCTGGCGGTCGCGCGGCGATCAGTAGATCTTCTCACAACCAAATACGGCATTAGGGCGGAAGACATCGTCATTGATCCGCTCGTGTTTCCCTGCGCCACCGGAGACGAGAATTACATCGGCGGCGCAGTGGAAACCATCGAAGCCATCCGGCTAGTTAAGGCGGAGATTCCCTACGTCAAGACGGTTCTTGGAATCTCGAACATCTCGTTCGGGCTACCGGCAACCGCACGCGAAGTGGTGAACTCGGTTTTTCTTTACTACTGTACGAAAGCCGGCCTGGACCTTGCCATCGTGAATGCGGAGAAGCTGGAACGTTTCGCTTCGATTCCCGAGGAGGAGCGCCGCCTGGCAGAAGCTTTGCTGTTCAACACGCCGCCGGTGAACGTTCCGGCAGATCATCCGGATGCTGCAATGCTTGAGGGCGTTCCCGAGGACTGGCGGCAGCAGTCGCGCGAGCAGAAAATGGCCGTGAACCAG
Source organism: uncultured Acidobacteriaceae bacterium (assembly GCA_963787585.1). Classification (GTDB taxonomy): domain Bacteria; phylum Acidobacteriota; class Terriglobia; order Bryobacterales; family Bryobacteraceae; genus Bog-105. The sequence goes on along the minus strand of CAWBDR010000017.1, from coordinate 40,915 downwards.
TTTCACATCGCGGCGATTTCCGCGCACTTCCGCGGAGCTACCAGCCGGAAAAAGAAAAAGGCATCAGACCTTCCGCTCAACGAACGCCTGGCCAACTATATCGTTGAGGGAACCAAGGATGGGCTGATTCCGGACCTTGACCTTAAGCTGCAGGAAGGGATAGCACCGCTCGACATCATCAACGGGCCCCTCATGACCGGGATGGCGGAAGTCGGTCGGCTGTTCAACAACAACGAACTGATTGTCGCCGAAGTACTGCAATCCGCGGAAGCGATGAAGGCCGCCGTGAATCATCTCGAGCAGTTCATGGAGAAATCCGCCTCCTCGACGCGCGGCAAGATCGTGCTCGCGACCGTCAAAGGCGACGTCCACGATATCGGAAAGAATCTTGTCGAGATCATTCTCAGCAATAACGGCTATGAAGTTGTAAATCTCGGGATTAAAGTTCCTCCGGAAGAACTGATCAAGGCCTATCAGAGCTATAAGCCGAATGCGATCGGACTTTCCGGTTTGCTGGTCAAGAGCGCGCAGCAAATGGTGACGACAGGCGGCGATCTGAAGGACGCGGGGATTTCCGTCCCCCTGCTGGTGGGTGGGGCGGCACTCTCGGAGAAATTTACGAATACAAAAATCGGCCCCGCCTACAAGGCACCCACGTTCTACGCTAAAGACGCCATGACGGGTCTGCGACTGATGAACGAGATTATGGATCCCGAATTACGCGAACAGGTTCTTTCGCAACATATGTTCGCCGATATTGCCGCCGAGACCGTAGTGCGCGAGCAGCCGGCCATCCCCTCCGGAGAGCGACGCAGCCCGAAGATCCACACCGATATTCCGATTCCACCCGCGCCCTACCTGGACCGCAAGGTGCGCCAGCTTCCGAATCTCCCGGAGGTATGGAGCTACATCAACCCGTTCATGCTCTACGGCCGTCATCTCGGGTTCAAAGGAAATTTCGAAAAATTGCTGGCCCAACGCGACGCAAAGGCGCTGGAGCTGTATCACAACGTTGAGGACGTGAAGCGCGACGCGGCAACGTTTATGAAGGCGCGGGCAGTTTGGCAGTTCTTTGAAGTCGAGCGGGAAGGGAACACGCTTCACTTATTCCAGCCTGGAGCGAAGGCGCCTGTCGAGAGCTTTCACTTTGGCCGCCAAGCAAAGTCGGATGGTTTGTGCCTCAGCGACTATGCGCTCGATCCTCAAGATGACCGGCGAGACCACATTGCGCTCTTTGTCGTGAGCGCGGGCGAAGGCATTCTGGAGCACTCCGCAGAGGCGAAGGCGCGCGGGGAGTATTTTAAAGCGCATGCGATTCAGGCTCTCGGGATTGAGACTGCCGAAGGGTGCGCCGAATGGCTGCATCGCCGCATCCGCGAAGATTGGGGCTTCCCTGATCCGCCGACCATGACGATGCAGGAGCGCTTTACTTCGCGCTACCGGGGTAAGCGATACAGCTTCGGGTATCCCGCCTGTCCGAACCTGGAGGATCAGGCAAAGCTCTGGCGCTTGCTTCAGCCCGAGGATATCGGCGTCCACCTCACGGAGGGTTTCATGATGGAGCCCGAGGCAAGTGTTTCAGCGCTCGTGTTTCATCACCCGGATTGCGCGTATTTCAGCGCCGCTGAAGAGACCGAGCCGGCCTACGCCTGAGAGCGAATTCAGAAAGAACCGGCTATGCCGCGCATAACGAGATCGCCGGATCGACGGACAGCAATCTCGCTTACCGTGCGCCGGTGATTGCCCGAATGAACTGCACTTCCGCCGGCCGGTACGGTTTGCCGTTTGGATAGAAGATGTCATGAAACCAGACTCGCGGCGGATGGTCAATGTACGGATGCTGCCACGAATCCCAGGGCAAGTTTGTCTGCGACTTCCCTTTCACGAACCCCCAATTGATCGCTCCCACTTTTAATCTTTTAGCGATCGGGAGAATGCCTTGGAACGTGCTGCCCTTCGGCCGCGCCATGTACTCGGTGCAGATGATGGGACGCCCATACCGTTGTAACCAGCCAACCTCTTCCTCGAACTTCGCGGGCGGGTCGTAGTTGTGGAAGGAGATAACGTCGGAAAGTTCGAGCTGCTCTTTGGCCATGGGCGATAGAGTGTCTGGAGCGGACGGGTCTTCGTGCCATACGCCGCTTGTGAGCGGCTGCAACGGATGCGCGGAGCGAGCCCACGCGAACGCCTTTGGCAGCAGGGCCAAAACCAGGTCCGCTTTGTTCTTTGGCTCCTCGGTACCGTAGCTCGAGCCATTCATGTTATCCGGCTCGTTCCAGAGATCCCACGCCAGAACTCGAGTGTCATTCGCGAATGCGCCAACCACGCCCTCTACGTACTGCTCCAGCCGCGGGTATTCATCCGGGTTCTGCAGCGCCTCGGCCCCTGGACTCTGTGCCCATTGCGAATTATGAACCCCTGGTCGAGGCGGCGGTTGCCGGCCGAGCTTCGGATGCGGGTTCCACACGGAATCGAAGAGAACAAAAATTGGTTTGATCTTGTGCTTATCGCAGATCTGCAAAAACGTATCGAGGCGTTGCCTGAATCCTTCGCTGTCCTGCTTCCAGAGAAGATCATGGAGGAACACACGCATGGTATTCATCCCAAGCCCTTGCGCCCAACCCAGCTCGCGGTCGATTCGTTTCGGATCGAAGGTGTCCGCTTGCCACATCTGCAGTTCATTGTCGGCGTAGGCGGGAAGATAGTTGCTGCCAACCAGCCACGGCTCGGTTGCATACCATTGCTTCGTGGCATCTTCCGTCCAACGTTCCGAGTGCGCAGACGGTTGCTCCTGCGCCGTGATACGCAGCGAAAAAACAATCGAGCCTGCAAGTAGGGACAGGATCAGCCAGCGTTTCATATTTGTTACCAATCCAATCCTAACCGCACCCTTGTCGCGCGCGTGCGTCACGGATTCAACGTGAAATTGGGATGAATATCGGCGACTACTTCTACTCGCTGGTGATTCAGGAGAGTGGGGCCCATATTTCCATCGAGAACGGCCGGCGGGCCGCCTCGACGAGTAATGGATGTCCGCGTATGAGTTGCAAGTGCTCTATATTTCGTTCTTTGCTGATGATGGCGGTGAACTCAAGTGCGCCCTGCACGGGGGCTGATTTCGCAAGCGCTGGATAGGCCGGTTGCATTTTCCGAATGAGCTTAATCTCCGCTCCGCGGCAATGCCGCCGATTCGAACAGGCCCGCTGGAAGGTTTGGGCTTGGGTGTCGCAGCGGGTGGCGGACGTTGAGAGTTCGTGCCAAAAAGGAGCTACACAGGCTCGGATACGGTCCGCGCTTCCCTCAGTTTTGCCCGAAGCATTCTATGCATGGGACTATCAGTTCGGCCAAAGTTCCGTTTCCGATCTCTCCCGCGAGGAAAGGCCTAGAATCGGCCGGCCACGTTCTCAGGTCACTTCATATAATGCTCGGCCAATTCGGTGAACTCATCACTGGATTCGCAGTACCTCGTTTGTCCATCACGATCGATCATGTCGCACCACCCCGGCTTGGCCTCTTTCGCGGATTGTATGTACATACCTAGAAGCTCACCACTGATCGCATCGCTCACATATCGCTGAATAGTTAGTTCCCGGTTTTGCCCGATTGCCGATCTCTCAATCTCAACGAAACACCTGTTCCCAACTGGTTGATAGCGACTGACGAAATGGGTTTCAAAGATGCGGGTTTGATTGTCGCTGCGCTGATTGGATTCGAAGGTTCGCTTCGCCTGTTCCGCGCAGACAATCTGGTTATTTAACGACCCGTTCTGAAGCGTTGGATTCGCTGTGTCCGCGTGCCACTTGTCCTCTAGTTCTTTGATTCTCGTTGCTTGCCGCTCGATTTGATGCCTTTGGCGAGCTTCATTGTAGGTCGTTACGGCAATGAGACCCAGCACAAGGAACACCAATCCAACCCATTTCGGAGTTCGCACTTCACATCTCTTATCGCCGTTTGCCCGGCATATCTGACGGCTGCGTGGTTGCTCCCAACCGCCCCTGAGATCCTGCCACCTACCCCTACCACTCCAACAAAGCAAGATACTGCTTCGGGGGCATATTGCCGCCCATCTCAAGACTGGCGATTAATCCTGGCGCCTTTCTCCGGCAAGGAAGAGCATTCCCGTAATTCGCAAGACAGCACAAGGCATGCAAACCAGCGGTCATGGATTGCGCGGCATTGCTCAGATCACGGGTTGGAGTCTCTCAGGCATCATCCGCGCGATGAAGAAGGCTGGCTAGACGTGCACCTCAATTGCCTGGGGCTTGCGTCTCCTCTCCTATGATCCGTAACTTTGTCTCTCGCCACTGCTTCTCGCGGTTGCCGTACTTATCGATCCTGTGAGTGCGCAGAATCATCTCATTGCGGCTCCCGCGCGCCGCGTATTGGCCGGGTTCGAGCATTCCGCAGCGCCCGCAAGACAGGGTGTACAACTTTGAGTCAAGCGCAGCCGTGACAATCAACGTGCTTTGCTCAGTGATGGTATCGGGCGGATTGTACGTTGTGCAGAACCCCGCCTGAAAACCTGGTTCCGGATTATTGCAGAACGAAGGCCGCCCATGATGCACCTTTACAATGCCGTTGCTCTGCAGCTTAGCGGACAGCACAGTTAATGAGACTGGGTAGCGCCCATTGTCGGCTGCACTGACGCAGAATGGAATGGCGGTGCAAAGAATCACGGCAAGACCACACTTCATAGAATCAGCGCTCCTGTCGAGAATCTAATCGTCCGAGTTCGAGCTTCTCAATAGGGGGGATCGGCACGACTACGCCCAAAATCAGAGTTATAGAGCGCCGCTATTTGGCTTTAAGATTAGTCCGCACGTTGTCAAGTTTGACGCACCGCGGCTAACTTGCATTCCTGGCGCGAAGAGATCGCCTGCGTGTGGCGCTTCGCCCGCAACAACGGAATCACCGAAGGCTTTCACACCAAAATGGAAGTTCTACAGCGCCAAGCCTACGGCTTCCGCAACTTTCAGAACTATCGTTTGAGAGTTAAGGTGATGTGTTCTTAATTCAGTCAGCGGCCACGCCGCCCCCATTAAAGTGCGTAGAGCCCGCGGAGCCGATGAAACACTGCAGATTGAGAACTCGAATGCTCTTGACGAGATCTGGCGCGCCCGGAGAGGCTCGAACTCCCGACCTAATGATTCGAAGTCATTCGCTCTATCCAACTGAGCTACGGGCGCGCTGTGCCTTCATTATACGGATGCGAACATGGAAGCAGCCACACGAAACCGGCTCGTTCAGTCCCCTGTGTCATGACCCCAACCGGCCTCGAGACCGAAGTCAAAATCCGCATTCCAGATCCCGCCCACATCTTATCGAGACTCCCGAGCGCCGGATTCCAGCTTTCCTCTCCCCGCCAGTTCGAGTCCAACACGCTTTACGACACGCCCAGCCACGCTCTCCGCGAATCCGGCATGCTTCTCCGTCTACGCCAGTTTGGCAGCACGGCGGTAATCACCTGGAAGGGTCCGGGTCAGCCGGGACCTCACAAGAGCAGGCCCGAACTCGAAACCAGCATCGGAGCTATCGAGACTATGGAGAAAATTCTGAATCAGCTCGGCTACAATGCCATTTTTCGATATGAGAAGTTTCGTACCGAGTTCCGGGCCGCGGCGGCCGGCAACCCGAAGGGAGTTCTCACCATCGATGAAACGCCAATCGGCAACTTTCTCGAACTGGAAGGCCAGGCAGACTGGATCGACCGCAACGCTGCCCAACTCGGATTCCGCCCGCAAGATTACATACTGGAAAGCTACGGGCAGCTCTACCTCGATGATTGCGCGCGCCGCGGCGTGCAACCCACCCACATGACCTTCGCGTCTTACGGGCAGTGATTTGCTTCGAGGTTAGCGGGCTCTCTTCTAAAATGGGTTGAAATGGCAGAGACTTTAATCGCCGGCGCGGCTGCAGTCGGGCAGGCGTCTGCCGGGCTTCGACGGATACGTGAGGAAATCGGTCGAATCATAGTCGGCCAGACGGACGTTATTGATGGCGTGCTGATCTGCCTGCTCGCGGGCGGTCATGTTCTCCTCGAGGGCGTGCCGGGATTAGGCAAGACTACCCTTCTTCGCACGTTGGCTCGCGTCCTCGATCTCCGCTACTCCCGCATTCAATTTACGCCTGACCTGATGCCGGGCGACATTGTCGGCACGATGGTCATGGAAAATGATGAGAACGGCCACAAAGCGCTGCGCTTTCAGCCCGGGCCGATCTTTGCCAATCTCGTCCTCGCGGATGAGATTAATCGAGCCACGCCCAAGACGCAGTCCGCTCTCCTCGAAGCCATGCAGGAGCGCACCGTTACGAGCGGCAACAACACCTATTCCCTCGACCTGCCATTCCTCGTAATGGCGACTCAAAACCCTATTGAGATGGAGGGCACATACCCGCTTCCCGAGGCACAGCTTGATCGCTTCTTGATGAAGATTCTCGTCACCTACCCGTCTCGCGAAGAGCTCAATCGGATTGTCGAGCTGACGACGCGGCGCGAAGAAGCTGAGCTCAGGCATGTCATGGACCGCGATCAGGTTACTAAACTCAGGTCCGTCTGCAGGCAGGTCATCGTCGCGCCTCACGTGCAGCATTATGCGATTGAACTGGTAATGGCCACGCAGCCTGGTACCTCGGACGCTGCCGCCATCACGAACCGGTACATTCGTTACGGCAGTTCGCCGCGGGGCGCCCAGGCGCTGATTGAATGCGGTCGAGTTCTCGCGCTCATACGCGGGCGGCTTCATCTGAGCATCGAAGATGTCACGGCGATTGCTCCCGCAGTTCTGCGCCATCGGATCATTCTCAACTTCGATGCTCATGCCGACGGGGAGACCACGGAGACCATCCTGCAAAAGATCCTGAATGGTTTGGCGGGGACCCCGTAGCAGCTAGCTGTCCATGCCAGAACCGCTTGTCGATCGCGAATTCTTAGAAAAGCTGGAACGGCTCACTCTGCGGTGGCAAAAATCGTTTTACGGGCTGGTGGGAGGACACAATTCCTCGCGGTTCCCCGGTCCCGGCCAAGAGTTTTTGGACCATCGCAACTTTCATCACGGCGATGATCTTCGCGCCGTGAACTGGCGCGCCTACATGCGCTTCGAAAAGCTCTTCCTCAAGATGTTCCAGGTTGAGCCGCGCGTCCCGGTACGCCTACTGCTGGATACCAGCGTTTCCATGGCCATAGGTGCTGGCAACGGCGATTTGACCAAATTCGATTATGCTCGCAAGCTGGCTGCCGCCCTTATCTATGTTGGTCTGGTGCGGTTGGATAGCATACTGCTGCAGCCGTTCTCTACTCGCTTGCTCGATCCGTTTCCTTCGGGCGGAGGGCGTCACCGCTTTCAGCCTGCCGAGAACTTTTTACGAGGCTTGCGCGCGCACGGCCGCACCAATTATTTCGAACTGGCTCGCGATTATCTCACGACTTATTCTCAGCGCGGGCTGACCATTATCATTTCCGATTTCCTCGACGATGCGGATTGCCTTCGTCCTCTCCAGTACATCGCTGATTTCGGGCATGAGCTCTTGTTGTTGCAGATCTGGAGCGAAGAAGATCGCAGGCCAAGCGGCAGAGGTGAACTGGAGCTGGTCGATATCGAATCGGGCGCTCAAGCGAAAATTGTTCTCGATGATCGCGCAAGAGAGGAGTACACGCAAGCCTTCGATGAGCACTCGGAACAGATAAAGCGCCTCGCTCTTCGCAATGGCGGACGGTATGCAGGCTTTTCGACTCGTATCGCCGTCGAAGATGTTGTTTTCGGACCGCCGTTTGCGGTCTCCCGTATCCAGTAGTCTGATGTTTTTTCTAAACCTGACGGCCGCCGAGTTCTTTGTCCTTTTGGGCAGTTTGGCTTCGCTCATAACAGCGCTCTATCTGCTGGACAGAGCCAAACGCCGGAAGATTGTCTCGACCCTCCACTTCTGGACTCAGGCAATCCGAGCCGAGGAGCGTCAGAGCCGGAAGAAAATGCGTGATCCGTGGTCGCTTCTCCTGCAACTTGCCAGCTTGCTGCTCCTTCTGCTGGCGATTGCGCAATTACAGTGGGGCACGCGCGAGCACAGCGGTAGCGATCACGTTCTCGTCCTGGACACCAGTTCGTGGACGGCAGAGCGAACGGGGCAAGGAACCGTGCTCGATCGCGAAAAGCTCCTGGCGCGAAGCTATCTCGCAATGTTGCCGGCCAGAGATCGAGTCATGATACTGCGCGCTGACGCACTCGCTACGCCGGTGACCCCGTTCACGGGAGATCGGCCGAGGCTCTATCAGGCAATCGACCAATCCCTGTCCGCTTTTTCGGCATTGAATCTCCAACGCGCTCTCACATTCGCGTCTCTAGTACAGCGCTCCTCGGGCGGCGGACGCGGCGAGATCGTGTATATCGGTCCGGAAATGGTCGACAACGCTACCGCTCGTTTGCCGAAGCTGGCGAATCTGCGTCTTGTGCCGGTGGCGATAGATCGCGACAACTGCGGCATTCGCCGGCTTACTGTTCATCGCAGCGATGATGATCGCAACGCTTGGGTCGCCACGGTTACCGTGAAGAACTATGCGCCCTCACCCCGAACGGTCCGCCTCGAGGTTCGCTTCGCCGGAACCGCCTTTGCGCCTCGCATTCTGCCGCTGGCGCCGGCCGAGGAGAGGGCGGCGGATTACGTATTCGTCACAAACACCGCAGGCGCTCTTATCGCGCAGCTTCGGCCAGATGACAACCTCGAAGCCGATAATCGGGCGGAACTCTGGCTACCGCGGAACCAAGCCCTCCGAATCGTAGCGTTCACAGATCGTCCGGAGCTGCTCAGCCCGCTGTTTGCCGCTAACCATCATCTCGCTGCTACTTTCGCGCCTATCGCCGCGTATACACCCAAGCCTGCAGCCGATCTGGTCATTTTGGATCAGTTCTCTCCCTCCCAGGTGCCGCGCCTTCCTTCTCTGTGGATTGCTCCCGCGGAAGACCACTCCCCGTCGCCAGTCAAGCTTGTCGTTGCCGAAGCGACTGTAGATCGCTGGTATCCCGGCACTCTCCTCAGAGGTGACCGCTATGCAAGAGATTTTCACCTCGCGCGAGCAGAGGTGTTTGAAACCTTCCCGGGCGATCTTACGGTAGCGAGTATCGGTCAAGGTCCGGTCGTCGTCGCCAGGCCCGAGTCCGGTTGGCGCAAGAAGATCGCTCTCGTCGGCTTCGATCCTCTGACCGAGAGCGTGCGGTTCCAGATCACAACGCCGCTCCTTTTCGCTGACCTGCTCCGATGGCTTTCGCCCGAGGCGTTCCGTACGCTGGATGCCACCGCCGATCACGTTGGCATTCTCAATGTTTCCCTGGACCAAGGCGAACGGTCCGACCAACTCAAGGTAACTGGAGATGGCGGCGTCGCAGTGCCGTTCACTTTGAACGGCCGTGCGCTTCAGCTCTTTACGACCAGACCTCAACATATCCATATTGGTTCAAATGATCGTGACCGGATCTTTTCGCTCACTCTTCCTGAAGTCGCCGAATTCTCCTGGACGGCACCCCAAGCAAGCGCGACTGGGCTGCCTGTTACGAGCCGGTTCGCTCCCTCGGCGATCGACCTTTGGAAATGGCTTGCCGTGCTCGGTGGCGCCGGCCTCCTTCTCGAATGGATGCTGTACGGCCGGCATCGGCGCCGCGCTCCGCGTCCCCGCTACCCTGCGGACTCCTACCAGCCCCGTTCTGATCGCGCCAGGGATTTAGTGGCAAAATGAGCTTTGTCCACCCCTGGTTTCTGCTGCTCAGCTTGGCGCCGGTTGGCTGGGTTGCTTATGCCTGGTCCTTTGCAGCGCGGCGCGGTGAGCTTCTTCTGAAGGCAGCAAGCTTCGCCGCCATTCTCATTGCGCTCTCAGAACCGAAGATCACGATGCCGCAGACTAGAACCGGAGCGGTCATTCTTGCGGACACCTCCCGCAGTATCACCAGCTCCGACCTGGAACGTGCTTCGGCGATTGCGTCAGCCGCACTTCGCGAACGAGGCCGCAATTGGGTCACGGTCGTTCCCTTTGCCGAGGAGAGCCGAAGTCCAGAAGCCACTGAACTCAGCAACGGAATCCACTTAGTACAGACGTCCGGTGAAGCCGGTAACGCCACCAACCTGGAATCAGCCCTGATCGAGGGTGTCGCGAGCATTCCGAGCGGTTACCTGCCGCGAATTGTTCTGCTCAGTGATGGAAACGAGAACGAAGGCAGCACTGCCCGCGCTCTCGTTCAACTCGAGCAGCTACAGATTCCTGTCGACACTATTCCGCTTGCCGGGCGATCGAGCACCAGTCTGCGTCTCGAATCGTTGTCCATTCCGCCTGAGGCTTACGCCGGCGAACAGGTGCCGATCGATCTGACTGTGTCCTCGCCTGAGAGTGCTCCTGCCATTGTCAGCGTCTCGGCTGAAGGCAAAGATCTGGGCAGAAACCCTGTCCAACTGGAACCCGGCACCAACTTGATCCGCATCCATGCACGGCTGAACTCCACGGGCGCAACTTCTGTGTCGGGCAGTATCGGAGCGGGCCGGCTCGGCGAACTGCCGTTTGAGCAAGCGATCACACTCCGCCGCGCGAAGGTTCTGTTTCTGTCGCAGGATCCTCCAGGAGGGGATGCCAATTTCCTCGATGCTCTTCGAAAAGCCGATCTTGATGTATCACGCGACACAACACTGCTGAACGGCGATTTGAGCGACATCCAACTCGTCGTTCTGAACAATCTCGATCTGAATTTCCTTACAAAAGCGCAAAAGGAGAATCTCGAGACATACGTGCAAAGGGGCGGGGGACTGCTTCTGATCGGGGGCGAGCGCCAGGTCTATAAGCCGGATAAACAGCTCGACGCCCTCGACCGTGTCTTACCTGCCAAACTGGCTCCGCCAGAAACATCGCAAGGGACTGCGGTCGCGCTGATCATCGACAAGTCTTCTTCCATGGAGGGCCGAAAGATTGAGCTGGCGCGGCTCTCGGCGATCGGCGTAGTGGACCATCTCCGCCCAACGGATACCATTGGGGTTCTCATCTTCGACAATTCTTTTCAATGGGCGGTGCCTATGCGCCGCGCCGAAGACCGGGGGCTTATCAAACGCCTCATCTCCGGTATCACGCCGGACGGTGGCACCCAGATCGCGCCTGCCTTGACCGAGGCTTACCACAAGGTTCTGCCCTCGCGCGCCAGCTATAAGCACATCGTTTTACTGACGGATGGCATCTCCGAGGAAGGCGACAGCTTCGATCTGGCGCGAGAAGCCGCCCAGCATGATGTCACAATTTCGACCGTGGGCTTGGGGCAGGACGTGAACCGGTCCTATTTGGAGAAAGTCGCCGCCGCTTCGGGCGGCCGCAGTTACTTCCTGAATGAGCCGCAGGGGCTCGAACAGATTCTGTTGAAAGATGTGCAAGATTATAGCGGCTCGACTGCCGTCGAAAAATCGTTAAAACCCGTTGTGGAACGACAGGTGGAAGTGCTCGATGGGACCGGGATGGATGATGCGCCTCCGCTAAAGGGATACGCCCGGTACATGGCGAAACCCGGCGCCGAAAACATTCTCGCTATCGATGACCAAAAGAAAGATCCCTTGTACGTTCGCTGGCAATACGGCTTGGGTCGCGCGGCGGTGTTTGCGTCCGATGCCAAGAGCCGCTGGGCTGAGCAATGGGTCACATGGCCAGGCTTCGACAAATTCTGGATCAATGTAAGCCGCGACCTCCTGACTCGCAGCAACCGCAGCGAAGCCACCGCCCAATACGATGCGGCGGACGGAGACATTTCGGTAACCTACCGTTTGACGGACGAATTGCCGGAAGCTCGTACCGTTCCGCAGATATTCGCGCTCGGTCCCGAGGGCTTTCAGCACGCAGTCACTCTGGATAAGATTGCTCCTCGCCTCTTTCGGGGTCGTGTGCGGATCGGCCGGCAGACGGGCCTGTTCCGTATCCGACCCGTGACGGAATCCGTCGCATTTCCTGAAATCGGTTTTTACCGCCAACAGCCAGAATCGAACGATTTCGGCTCAAACGAGGCGTTGTTGATGCAGATTGCAAGCCGCACTGGCGGTCGGTTTAACCCATCGCCTTCCGCTATTTTTGACGGGGGCGGCCGCGTTCTCCACACGGCCTGGCGTCTCTGGCCCGCTTTGCTTGGTTTAGCGATTGCTCTCTCAATCGCTGAACTCGTCTCGCGTAAGTGGAGCGGTTTAGCTCAAGTGTTCCGTCACACGTAGCGCTACTTCGATTCCAGTTCCAGTACGGTCTCGAAGTGATATGTCTGCGGGAATAGGTCGATCAATGTTATTTTCGCGATTTTGTAAGCCGTGAGCAGCTTTTTCGCGTCCCGCGCCATAGTTGTGGGATCGCAGCTCACCAATGTGAGTCTCCGCGCGGCAATCCGTAACAGTTCGCTCGTCGCTTCACGGTCAAGCCCGGCACGCGGTGGATCGGCAATGATCAAGTCCGGCGGGCCGTCCAGTGTTCGCAGGAAGTTTTCGGCAGTCTCTCTCGTCGCGCGCACATTCTCGAGCTGCTGGTTCGCGATGTTCCACTCGAGATCACGAAACGCCGAACCGCCCCGTTCCACGGCATGGACTGATCGAAATCTGGACGCCAGAGGTAAAGAGAATAGGCCCACTCCCGCATACAAATCGATCGCGTGATCTCCCTCCGCGTCGCCAATGACTTCCTTCACCAGAGCATCGATCAAAAACCGGTTCACCTGAAAGAACGATCCCCGGCTGATCCGATACTGAAAACCTGCCGCCGCATATTCGAGCGGACCCTTTGCGAGTAAGGGCAAAAAGGTCTCGCACCACGCGAAGAACCGTGCTGCGACAGGGCGCGCCGAATCCATTACGCTGAGCTGGATCTCTTTCTCATTCGTGAACAGTTCAATGGATCGCAAAAAGCTCGGCCACTCCGGCCGCTTAACCGCGTCATTGAGTTTTGCGATCGCATCCACCAGCACCGGAGAAGAAATGTAGCAGTGGTCAATCGCACAAAGCTGATGCGATCCGCTCTTCTGAAAGCCGGAGCGGCCGTCTGCAAAGTGCAGTTGTATGCGATTGCGGTAGAACCATGGCTCTCCACTAATAATTTTGACCTCGCCGTCATGTTCAATTCCGCCCAGCCGCCGCAAAGTCTCAATCAGGATCTGCCGTTTTTGCTCCAATTGAAACCCGTACTCCGCATGCTGGTAATGGCAACCCCCGCAGCTTGCAAAGTATTCGCACCGCGGGATTACACGTTCCCTCGCACTCTGCAAAATCCTTGGCGCGGACCCGCGCAGCAGCCCGGACTTAACCCGTTCGGCGCGAACCGAAATCTCTTCGCCGGGAAGTACGAACGGGGCAAGCACAACCTGCCCGTCCAAATGCGCTAATCCCTCGCCGCCGTACACTAGTTTCTCTACGCGCACCGTCGCCGCGGCTGGAAGTTCTACTTTGGCCTGAGTTTTCGGTTCCATCCTCTACGATAAAGATTCGCTTATTGCATGAAAACACGCGTTTTCTCTGGAGTTCAGCCAACCGGTCAGCTTCATATTGGCAATTACCTGGGCGCTTTGAAGAACTGGGCCGAGATTCAGGGCCAGTATGAAAGCATTTTCTGCATCGTCGATCTGCATGCGATCACGATCTATCAGGATCCCAGCGAGCTATCGGCAAAGATCCGCGAAACTGCTGCGCTGTTTATCGCGGCCGGTATCGATCCGGATCGCTCGTCCATTATCGTTCAGTCCAGCGTGCCCGCGCACTCGGAGCTTGCCTGGATGCTCAGTTGCGTGACACCACTCGGCTGGCTTTATCGCATGACCCAATTCAAAGCCAAAGCGGATAAACAGGAGACCGTGGGCGATGGCCTTCTACAGTATCCCGTTTTAATGGCCGCCGATATTCTGCTGTATAACGCCGGCATCGTTCCGGTTGGCGAAGATCAGTCGCAGCATCTCGAGCTGACGCGCGACATCGCACAACGATTCAACTCGCTGTATCGCGACACGTTCGTTATGCCGGCTACTCATCTTCCGGCGGTTGGAGCCAGAATCATGGGCTTGGATGATCCTACTCAAAAGATGAGTAAATCCGCGGCAGGTTCCGGTCACGCGATCGGGCTGCTCGAGGACCCCAAAGCTATTCAGAAAAAGATCGCCCGCGCAACCACCGACTCCCAACCTGTGGTCGATCCGGAGAACGTGGGTCCTGGTATCGCCAATCTGCTGAACATCGCCCAGGCACTGGAACCGGGCTTTACCCGCACGGAGGCTGCCGGCATGCGTTATGGGGATTTTAAGAAGCGTGTCGCCGAGATCATAATCACACGGCTCGAAGGTGTTCAAAGCCTCTATCGGAAACTGATTGCCGACCTTGGTTACATCGATTCCGTCCTGACTCACGGACGCGACCATGTCACGCCTTTGGCCGAAGAAACCATTCGCAGAGCCAAAAAAGCAATGGGGCTGTACGTCTAACTTGGTGCGTTGAGAGCGCCCATTCCTCTTTTCCGTGAGGCTGTTCTCGGATTGCCCCTTTGGAGCGCACGCCACAGGAAAAAGAATTCGGAGAGGCGGCCCACCACGACGACCTTACATTGGTATTGATGAAACTTCAATAGTCGCGAGAATCAGCTCATAAGAAGGGATGGCTACGAATGTCTTATGACGTTGTGATAGCGGGCGGAGGACCTGTCGGTCTTTTTCTTGCGTGCGAACTTCGGCTGGCCGGTATCTCTGTCCTCGTTCTGGAGCGTATGGAAGATTTTCGCTCGCCATTGAAAGCGGGCTGGATGGGAATGCGGGGGCTCAATTTCCCTTCCGTTGAAGCGTTTTACCGGAGAGGTCTCCTGGACGCGGTACGCAGGTCCTCGCTCGGCTGGATGAGTGCGGACGGGCGGCCTGAAATCGAGATCGGCGCAGCGGATGGACCAAAATCCGCGCCCACTCCCCGCTTTGCCGGCCACTTCGGCGGAATCATGCTCGATCCGGGTAAGATTGACTTCTCTCGTCAAAAGTACATAGTCCCCGGCCCATCCGCGTCGGGTGGCCTCGCGAGCCTTGAAGCTATCGAATTATTGCTGGCCGAGCGTGCGACGCAAATGGGTGTCGAGCTAAGACGGGGCGTGGCTGTTACCGGTTTTGTGGAAGACGGTGACGGACTTACTGTGCTAGCCGGAAAACAGTCTTTCCGGACGCAATGGCTCGTCGGTTGCGATGGCGGCCGCAGCACGGTACGCAAACAGGCTGGATTTGAATTTCCAGGTACGGAGCCAGAGCTCACCGGTTATACCGCGTGGGTAGAGTTGGCAGATCCCGAGAAGCTGCGTTCTGGTTTTAACCTGACCGAGATGGGCATGTACGTGAACGGTCCTGGCCCGGGGCGTATTGGCATGGCTGAGTTCGATGGCGGAGCCTTCGATCGTGAGACCACCGTCACGCGAGAGAGACTTCAGGAAATCCTCCGGCGCGTGTCTGGCACTGATGTGACGATCACGGCTGTGCACGTTGCCTCGACTTACACCGATCGTGCAAGGCAGGCGAAAACATACAGAAAGAGCCGGGTCTTACTGGTCGGGGATGCTGCACATGTACATTCTCCATTCGGAGGCCAAGGCCTGAATACAGGAATAGGAGACGCCATGAATCTCGGCTGGAAACTCGCCGCCACCGTTCAGGGTTGGGCTCCAAACCAGCTGCTGGACAGCTATACAGCGGAACGCCACCCGGTGGGCGCTTGGGCCCTGAATTGGACTCGCGCTCAGGTCGCGATGATGCGGCCGGAACTGCATGCGCGGGCCATAGCGGCAGTCATTCGCGATCTAATCGATACACGAGAAGGCACCACCTATTTCGCGGAGAAGATTTCCGGCGTCGGATTGCGTTACAACTTGGGAGGGAACCATCCGCTGATAGGCCGAAGCTCGCCTGACTTCGAATTTGAAGACGGAACGCGTCTCGGCGCACTGCTGTATGGCGGGAAAGCTCTGCTGCTTGATTTTGCCGGGAGCGAAAAACTTCATCTCATGACTCAAAGCTGGGGGGGAAGGTTGACGTATGTTTCCGGCAAGGCCAAGGACAGTAAAGGATTGACTGCTCTGTTCATAAGGCCCGATGGTTTCGTCGCGTGGGCTGGGGAATCCGATCCTGATTTTGTTGAGGTCAAAATAGCCATTGCCCATTGGCTTGGCAGTGCAGCCTAACGTGGAGCGTTGGAGCGGAAAATGCTAATTGGAAATGCTTAAGGCTGGGCTTTAGCGCGCACTTCCGCTATAGCGGAAAGATTGGTGCGCATAGTCTCCAGGCGCCTACGCCCTTCTTCGGAGTGTTCGACCACTCGTTCGATACTTTGTAGAAATTCAGGAAGCTTCATTCTTGAGCGGAAACCGGCCAAGTATGGCTGAATCTTTGCGTACTGGAAATACATCTCCTGGCAGGTGTCATAAACCAGAGCGGTGGTCAACGCACCGTGCAACACAAATGCGGCGACCATGTCCCAGTATCCGTAGACTTGAAGAATAAAGCTCGCGTGCTTGCCACCTGCACATACGAGTTCAACAAATTCGTCCACGGACGCCGGCATAAACTCACCACCAACATACGACCGCGCTTCGCGCATTACGGTCTCCCGACGCAGGTCATAGAGCTTGAGAATAAGCTCGGCCTCCCGAATCGGGTCGCTTGAGCTGTTCAATGCGTTTCTTTGTGGGTTCATGCTCTCAACTTAATCCGAGTCACCTCGAACCAATCTCGCTAGAATAGCGTACAAAGGGTGGGCGCCACCAAGTATGTTCGCGCCGTTCTTTTTCGCCGCATTCTCGCTGCTTGCACCGCAGGCCGATTCGCAACAAATCGGTCTTCAGGCGCTTGATCATCAGGACTATTCCCAGGCCGAACGGGTCTTTTCAAAGCTCGTCGAGGCCAACCCCAAAGATTACGCTTCCATCTTCTACCTGGCTCTGGCGGAAACCGGTCTCAAGAGAGACGTAGATGCGATCTCGCACTATAAGCAGGTGCTCGAACTCAAGCCAGGCCTATATGAAGCGGAACTGAATCTCGGTATTCTCGACGTTCACAACGGACATCCCGCCGATGCCATTTCACTTCTGAAAGACGCTTCTAAACAGAAGCCGAATCAGGCGCGTCCAGAACGTTACCTCGGCGACGCCCTGCTCGCCACTGGAGACCTGAGTGGTGCGGAAGAAGCGTATAGAGCTGCAATTGCGGCGGACCCGAAGCTCGCCTCCGCTGAACTCGGTCTCGGCCAGGTCCTCCTTCGGCAAAGCAGGCTCAGTGATGCATTACCCCACTATCGCCAGGCCGCAACGCTCGATCCCGCTTTCAAATCTTATCTGCTGGAAGTGGCGCTTGCTTTATCAAAGGCCAATCGGATCGATGACTCGATTTCGTTGCTCCAGGAGTTCCCGGGCGATCCGGGCGCCCGCGAGGAACTAGGACGGCTCTATCTGGCCTCTAATCGGCCAGCGGATGCCGTTACTCAGTTCGAGGCAGCGGTTATTCTGTCGCCGACCCCTGCGAATCAACTCGCCCTGGCCACCGCGTATCTTCGCAATAATCAACCGGATGCTGCTGCTCCCATTCTGGAGCGCGCCCTTGCCTCGAATCCGAAGGATTATGATCTCCGCATGGCCGTGGGGCGGATTTACCGGGACAAGCACCAGTACTCTCAAGCCGCGGCACAATTTTTGGCCGCGGCGCAAATCAAGCCAGACTCCGCCGAGGCCTGGAACGAGGCCGTCAACCCGTTGGTACTCACTGAGCAGTACACACAAGCACTTGCGGCTCTCGATAAGATACATAATCTGGATGCCGATAAAGCTGGCGATTTTTACTATCGCGCTATGGTGCTTGACAAGCTTCATGAGGTGAAACCTGCCTTGGGGGCGTATCAAAAATTTTTGGCGATGAGCGACGGAAAGTACCCTGACCAGGAGTTCATCGCGAGACAGCGCAGCAGAATTCTCGAAAAGGAGGCTAACCGATGAACCTATCCGTGACGCCCATAAGACTGATCGAGTGGACTCTCATCTTCAGTTTCGTATCGTGCGCGCCGGCGCAGTCGTTTCTCACGGAGCTTACGACCGAACATGACCCGGGCCGTCGCTCTCAGAAGGCTTTGCTTCTGGCCGATTCTGCCTTTGATGATGCCCGCGACTATTACAACAAGGGCGACGTCAACAAGGGTGACGCCAGTCTGGAAACGATGACCAGCGCCCTGAATGTCTGTATGGAGTCGCTCCAAGTGGCGAGGAAGGCGAAATTCTACAAGAAAGCAGAGCTAAATGTGGCCCTGCTGCAGCGCCGGATGAGCAGCCTGTTGCAAGATATTGATCTTCAAGAGCGCGGTTGGGCCGAGCAAACAGATCGCACGTTGGACAAGATTCACGACAAGCTCCTCGCCGGAGTGATGGGCAAATGAAATTCGCGCTCGCGCTCTGTATTGCCGCGGGTACGGCCTCTTTTCTGATTGCCCAGGAAGATCGCGATTTCCTGACTCCGAACGAAATCGAACAAGTTCGCGAGGCGCAGGATCCTAGTGATCGACTCGTACTCTATATCCATTTTGCGAAGCAGCGGATCGATCTGCTCCAGCAATACCTGTCGAAAGACAAGCCCGGCCGCAGCGTTTTTATTCACAACACGCTCGAGGACTACAGCAAGATCATTGAAGCCATCGACTCGGTCTCCGATGACGCTCTTCTCCACAAGCATCCGGTCGACAAAGGCCTGATCGCCGTTTTAAACGGTGAAAAAGAATTTATTGAGCAGCTCAATAAGATTCAGAACAGCGACCCGAAGGACCTCGCCCGGTACCAGTTTGTTCTCCAGCAGGCGATCGATACTACCAGCGATAGCCGCGAGCTCTCAATGGAGGATTCGCAGAAGCGCGGCGCGGCGCTCGCTGCCGAAGATACGAAAGAGAAACAGCAGCGCGAGGCAATGATGCCGTCTAAGGAAGCGGCGGATCGTAAGAAGGACGCCGACACTCAAGAAGCCCCAAAGAAGAAGGTTCCTTCTCTCTATCGCCCAGGCGAGAAACCGCAGCAGCCGCCGCAATAGCCCTATCTCTTCTCCGGGCCACGTCCTTCCCTAGCGTAAATTGGAAGTAGGGACTGCGATTCGTGGCTCATCACCATCAGCATGCGCATGGCTCGGGCTGGATTCTCCGCGCCTCCGTGGTTGCGACGCTCGCTTTCACCATTTTTGAAGTATTTGCCGGGTTCCGCGCCCACAGCCTCGCCCTGCTCTCCGATGCTGGCCACAATTTTACGGATGCATTGGCCTTGCTGCTCGCGGCCGTAGGGCTCTATTTGCAAGGAAAACCTGCGGATCAGCGCAAGACGTACGGGTACCAGCGTGCGGGCGTGATCGCGGCGTTTCTGAACGCGTCGACGTTGATTCTCCTCTCGCTCATCATCTTCTGGGAAGCGGCTAGCCGTATTATCCACCCTGAAGGCGTCGACGATAGGACCATGCTTTGGGTCGCGGTGATAGCCGTTGTTTTGAACGGCGCCATCATGATCGGGCTGCATCGCGGGCAGAAGGGCGACATCAATATCCGCGCCGCTTTCATTCACATGCTGGGTGATGCCGTAGGGGCGGCTGCGATTATCGCCGGAGCCGTTACGATCCGTTTCACCGGATGGACGTATATTGACCCGATTCTCTCGATCGCGCTCGGCTTTCTAATTATTTATACGGCTTGGGATATCATCCGCGAATCCCTGAACATCCTTCTCGAAGGCCTTCCACGCGGCCTCGATTTGACAAGCGTCACGAATGCAATGTCTCGAGTCGAAGGCGTCTTGGACGTGCACGATCTCCATATCTGGAGCCTCGGATCCAGCACGCACGCGCTCAGCTCACACGTGCTCATCGAAGATATGCCGCCGTCGTCGAGCGATGGCATTCTGAAGCGCATCAACGAAGTCCTATGCGATTTCGGCATTCATCACAGCACCATCCAGTTTGAACATCTGCCCTGCGTCTTATCGGATAACGGCTGCCACATAGTCCCGGACGCGCATTCACATCACGGGCATAGCCACTAAGTGGCGATGAATGCCAGCATCCGTTGCCGGAAATTCTCTGCCGTGCGGTTCTCGGGTGTAACGACAAGAACCGTATCATCTCCGGCGACTGTCCCGGTCACTTCTTCCAACTCCTCTTTATCGATTGCAATAGCGAGAGAATTGGCGTTGCCCGGCGAGGTGCGCAAAACGACCAGATTCTGCGCGATTCGAATATCGAGGAGAAACTCCCGCGCAACCTCTGCTAATTCCGGTCCTGTTCTCTCCGCGAACTGCCGGTAACCTCCGCCCGTTTTCACCAGCCCGAGTTCACGCATGTCTCGCGATAACGTGACCTGCGTGGCCGGGATCCCCGCCTTCGCCAGTTCCCGAGCCAGCTCATCCTGTGTGAAGATCTCCTTCTCACGAATGATTTTTAGAATCTGCCCCTGGCGAAAGCTCTTGTTCATACGTCAGCGAATGGCGGCCCGCTTCCGTTCGGCAGCCAGGCGCATCTCGGCTTCGCGGAGCGCCTGTGCAACTGCTGCCGGCCCCGTTCCTCCCGGCAATTCGCGCGTCTTCATTCCTTCTGTTGGCGAGAGCAAGCGTGCCATCTCCGGCTTGAACTCGGGCGCGAATGCCGCCAGCGAGTCCGCATTCCAGTCGGATGGTTTCTTCCCCGATTTGACGCTCTCCAGCACCAGCTTGCCTACAATTTGATGCGCTCTATGAAACGCCACCCCGTTGCGCGCGAGTTCCTCCGCCAGATCCGTTGCCACCACCCAGCTCTCTTCGGCTGCAGCGGCAGACTTGGCGGGATTCAGCATCACCGAATCAGCTACTTCCTTCGCCATGCGCAGCGAGCCGGAGGTCTGCTGGAAGGTACCGAACAACGGCTCCTTATCTTCCTGCATGTCGCGGTTGTAAGTCATTGGCAGGCCCTTCATCGTCATAAACAGCGATGTCAGGGCTCCGAACACTCGCCCCGATTTCCCGCGAATCAACTCGAGCGAATCGGGATTTTTCTTTTGCGGCATCAGGCTTGATCCGCTGGTCACTGAGTCTCCCAAGACCATCCAGTTGAACTCTTCGCTCGAATAAAGGATCCAATCTTCGGCCAACCTGCTCAGATGCAGCAAAATCATGCTGCAGGCGTACAGAAAATCCAAAGCAAAATCGCGATCGCCCGAAACATCCATGCTGTTCCGCGTGACCGCTGAGAACTCCAGATCGCTTGCTATCTGATCCCGATCAAAGGCGAATCCGCTTCCGGCGAGCGCACCGGAGCCCAGCGGCATCACATTCACTCGCGCACGTGTTTGCTGCAGCCGCTCGAAATCCCGCGCCAGCATCTCGAAATATGCCAGCAAGTAATGCGGCCAAAGCACGGGCTGCGCCCGGCGAAGATGCGTATATCCTGGAATCACCGCTTCCGGGTATTTGCGGGAAAGCTCCAGCAGTGCTTCCTGCAAATCTGCAACTTGCTCGAGCAATGTGTCCATCGATGCCCGCAGATAGAGCCGGATGTCGAGCGAAACCTGTTCGTTGCGGCTTCGCCCGGTGTGGATCTTGTCCGAAAGCGGGCCGGCTTTCTCTTTCAATTTGCGGATGACGAAGGTGTGTACATCCTCATCGTCCGCGCCGTCGAAATACTTCGGATCGTCCGCCTCGCGTGCAATTTCATCCAAGGCGTTGACCAGGGTTTCGCCTTCTTCGACTGTAAGTATCCCCTGCTTTGCCAGAACCCGCGCAAAAGCCTTCGATCCCTGAATGTCCGCGAAGATCAGCCTGTGGTCGAATTGCAGCGACCCGGAAAACCGTTCGAACACTTCGGAAGGTCCGCTCTCGAACCTTCCTCCCCAAAGCTTCATTGCTTTCCCAGTGCGGCACGCACTTTAATCGGCAGCCCGATCAGGTTGATGAACCCCAGCGCATCTTTCTGGTCGTAGCTCGCCCCCATCGTGAAGCTCGCAATATCAAGGCTGTAAAGCGAGTTTGGACTCTTTCTGCTCACCGGCTCGAGATTGCCTTTGTACAACCGCATGGTGACCTCGCCTGTTACCGGCCCCGCCAACTTCTCAAAAAACGCGTCCAGTCCCTCGCGCAATGGGGTGAACCACAAGCCGTTATAAACCATCTCGGCGTAATCGAGTGCCAATTTCTGCTTGTAGTGCAGCGTGCGCCCATCCAGCGTAAGCGCTTCGAGTTCCCTCGCGGCAGCCATAAGGATGGTTCCGCCCGGCGTTTCATAGCATCCGCGCGATTTCATGCCGACAAAACGGTTCTCCACCAGATCGATCCGCCCGATCCCGTGCTCGCCGCCAATTTCATTCAACTGTTCGAGCAGGCCCACCCCCGTGAGCTGCCGTTGTCCATTCAGCGAAACCGGTACGCCACGCTCAAATCCGATCGTCACTTCGGCCGCTCTGGAGGGCGCCTCCACCGGGCTCTTTGTCAGCATCCAGATGCGATCGGGGGCCGCATTCGCCGGGTCTTCCAATTCTCCGCCCTCGTGCGAAATGTGCCAGATATTTCGGTCCCGGCTGTAGATCTTCGTGGTTGATTGGGCGATCGGGACATTGTGCGCCTTGGCGTACTCGATCGCATCCTCGCGCGAGTTGATGTCCCACTCCCGCCAAGGTGCAATTACCGGAAGATGCGGCGCAATCGCCTTATACGTCAACTCGAACCGGACTTGATCATTGCCCTTGCCCGTGCAGCCGTGTGCCAGCGCGTCGCAACCGGTCCTCAAGGCCACCTCTGCTTGCCGTTTCGCTAATAGTGGCCGCGCAATCGAGGTGCCCAGCAGATACTTGTTCTCGTAGATCGCCCCGGAACGCACCAGCTTCCATAAATAATCGCTGACGAACTCTTCGCGCATGTCCTCGACATACACTTCCGAAGCGCCCGTTTTGAGCGCCTTCTCCCGCAGCCCTTCGAGTTCCTCGCCGCCTTGTCCGATATCACCGCAGACCGCGACCACTGCGCAGCCGTAATGCTCTTTCAACCACGGAATGATGATCGAGGTGTCCAGACCGCCCGAGTACGCGAGCGCCACCTTCTTCGCTTTCGTTTTATTCATTTCCTTCGTATTGTCCTCCGAGTGGGTGCGCGGACACACCGCGACCCGGCGACTCACAATTCATTTCAAAACGGCTGTTTGGCGATGCTATTGAAGTATGGTCAGTAACAGCGCTTTCTGCACATGCAGGCGGTTCTCAGCCTGATCGAAAGCAACGCACTGCTCGGATTCCATCACGCCGTCCGTCACTTCCAGCCCGCGTTTGGCGGGCAGGCAATGCATGAAAACCGCATCCTTGCGAGCGTGCCGCAAAAGCGCTTCATTGACTTGATACGGGGCGAATGTCTTGTTACGCTGTTCCGCTTCGGATTCCTGTCCCATGCTGGCCCAGACATCCGTGTAGATGCCATGCGCTCCGGTTACAGCGCCGATTGGGTCATTCGTGATGTCCACCTGCGCTCCCGATATCCGGGCAAACTGCATCGCTTGCGCTGCAATTACCGCCTTAGGCTCATAACCGGATGGAGTCGCAACCGTACAATTTACTCCTAGCCGCGAACAATTCAGCAGCAGCGAATGCGCCACGTTATTGCCATCGCCAACGTACGCCAGCTTCAGCCCCCGCAATTTCCCGAAGTGCTCATTGAGCGTTAATACATCGGCCAATGCCTGGCACGGATGGTACAAATCGCTCAGCGCGTTCACAACCGGCAGCCCCGACCAGCGCGCCAACTCATCTATCGTTTCTTGGGCGAACGTGCGTGCTACGATCCCGTCCGTCCAGCGCGCCAGGTTCCGAGCGACGTCCTTCAGGGGCTCTCGTTCCGCGACCGGCCCCGTCTGCATCACGCAATCTCCGCCAAGTTGTTTAATGGCCAGCTCGAATGTCATCCGGGTCCGCAGTGATGGTTTTTCAAACAGCAGTGCGAGGTACCGGCCCTTCAACGCGGCCGCATACCGTTGACGCGATTGCTTGACCTGTTGGGCCAGTTCGAGCAAGCCGCCCAACTGTTCGCTTGAAATATCCAGATCGTGACGCAGATTCATCACCCGCGCGGGAATTGGTTGATAGACGGGAGCAGCCATGATCAGGAATCCTCGATTGTGTTTTTATTCACTACTATGAATAAGTATACACCAACGGGGGTCGAGAGTAGCGGCCCGATTTCAGCGCAGTTTAGAGGTGCGCTTGTTATGCGGCCGCGTATTCGGATTCTCCAACTTCGAGGGCGGGCTGGGCGACCTTCCCAATGAGTTTTTCGCCGCCGGAAAGCTGGATTTTTCGCAAATTTTGGTGATCGAGCCTGGCTCGATCGAGGAGAACGGCCGATTTGTGACGTTCCTGCTGCCGATTTTCGCGTGCTTGGCGGCGGGCTTGATCGGCTGCTTTCTGCTGCTGCGAAACAAAGCCAATTTGCTCCTTCCGCCTTTCTGCTCTGAGCTTTAGCAGATCGTTAAGGCATTTGTGGAACGCGCGCTCGTGGGTGGTTTGGTAGCGGAGATAGAGCGCCAGGCGCGCGTCGCTGTCGCAGCCGCCGATTTCGTTGAAACAGAACCCCTGGAGATACAGAGCGCGTTGGGAAAGCCAATGGTGCTGGGCCATGCGATCGACGAGTAAGGTTTCTGTGGGCGTGGCGGGACGGTGCTCGTCGCGGAGGCCATCGAGGAGATCTTCATAATCCTGCTCGCTTTCATAGGGCATGATCTTGAAGCGTCCAGTAAGACCGTGGCGGAAGGCGTTGAAGGAGACGGTCTGCTTTCCCGCCGATGATCTTGATCCGCAGGATAGCTGGGAATTGGCACGGTTGGCCGCGAATTGGGCCGGGGAGATGGCCGCAGATTTGAAAGCGCTGGAAGAGACCGCTTCCTTCGTGGGCGGCTCAGAATGGCAGAGGGCTCCGTTCGAGCGCGGCTCAGAATTGGGAAGGAGACCGGCTTTGCGCTCAATCTTTTCGCACAGCGCGTTGGCTTCGGCGATGAATTCTGGAGTGAATTCGTCGAGAAGTTCCGGGTTCATGTCTTGAGTCTTCGGCTCCCTGAGGAACGCGGCCTCATCCATACCTATGGTTTGAGCCGACGCGGCTTTTTCGGCTTTGCGGGCAAGTTTCCTTTGCTGGCGCTCCTGTGCGCGGCGGATCGATCGTGCGGACATAGGTTCTCCTGCCACGAGAGTACATCGCGGCGGTTTTTCGGGGGCCATCGGATCCGTGTAACGCGGTGTGGAAATAGAAGAAGAAGGTTTTGAGGTAGCCGTGATCGGGCGATACGGGCTTTAGCTGATGTGAATACCGGGAGGGAACAGCGTTTTTCGTTCTCTATTTGCCGAATCGCTAACGAGCGCTTTCGTTTCAGCGCGTTTCGACATCGCGCGCGTGCTCGCGGAGGAGGCCTGATGCGGTTGGACGGTTCAGTTTCCGATTGCCCGTGATCCAGGGCGCAATCCGGAAACAAGCTGGCCAGTTTTCGATAAAGCTTATGTGGCGCAATGAGCCAAGCTCCCGGATTTCAGTCCAGCTTCTTCTCTGAGAGGAACTTCGACAGCTGATCTGCAATTTGCACGTTGTTCATATCCGACATCAGAAAGTGCGTGTTACCGTGGATTCCAATTTCCGGCAAATGCAAAAGAGTGACATCGCCGCCACGCCGGTTCACGACATCGCGCCATCTTCTGGCCATTTCGAGAAAAATACGCCATTGCTCCTGGCCCGGATTCGCGCTCGGCTTGTCGGGGATGTTGTCGCCGTAATAGATGATGATCGGTATTTTCGTGAGCAGCATGAACTCCGACTTAGGCACGCTGATGGCGCTGAGCGCTCTGCCGCCGAGAGTCATGGGTGGTGGCACCTGTCCCTCGGGGAAAGGAAAGTCGAAGCCCGGCTCGAAGGAAACAATGGCGCTGACGTTCGTGTTCTTGATTGCCGTGCGCCAGCCCAGTCCGCCGCTCTGTGAGTGGGTGACGAGAATGCCCGGCCCGATCTTATTGAAGAGCGCCGAAACAGCTTCCGTATTCACCCGCGCGTCGTATGGGCCGGTGTTGGGGACCATCTGCCGAAAGAACTGATTAAGGGCCTCAGGATCGCGCGAGAACTGCACGCCCGGATAGAGGTTTGGCCAAGCGCCAAGCCGGAAGATGCCGAACCAGAGCTGTTCGTCGGGTGTGGCCGTTATCGTGACCGGCTGTGTGCTGCGCGCCGCGCGGCCACGCCGCGGCTGGTCAATGAGGTACACCGGGAAACGGCGGCGCAGGAAGATATTTTGGAACCCTTCGCGCCCGTCCGGAGTGGTCTCCCACGTTTTAGCGGACTGCCCGTGGCCGTGCCAGAAGACGAGCGGAAGTTTTCTGGCATTGACCGGGACCTGATAAAAGACGTAAGCGTGATCTCCGTGCAACGTCTGCCCCGCGGGATCGGCGCCGGCTGGATTATATGCGCCCTGTTTGATGGGGTCGAAAGTTCCGGGAGCGGCGACGACAGATCCGCCGACAGCAAAACTGCCTTGCTCCTGGATCATCAGTGGCTCTGGCTTGCCGCTGCTCGATTGGCGTGCGCTGACTGAAGTAAAAAGGAACGCTGGAATTAGCCAGAGCGCGATGACAAATTTCCGATATTTGCTGTTCATTCTGAGTCACACTCCCGCAGCTTTGAGGGCCGCCAGCACTCGGTCATTGCGGAAGGGAACCCTTCGGATGCGAACGCCGGTCGCGTCGTAAATCGCGTTCCCGATCGCGGCGAGCATCGGCTTGAGCGATGCCTCACCAGCGCCATAGGGTGGCAGGTCGGGGCGGTTCGGATTCGGGTCACCGTTGACCAGGACGATATCGATGCGCTCGGGAACATCAGTATGCCGGAGCGTCTGATACGAGAACCAATCGCGGCTCGTCACCTTTTCGGTATCGAATCGGACTTCCTCACAAAGCGCGCGGCTTAGGCCGTGAAGCACGCCGCACTCCACCGTGTGCCGCAGGCCTGCGGGATTAACAACAAACCCGCAATCATGCGCGCACACGAGGCGCTTCGCCCAGACATGACCCGTTTGGCGATTCACTTCAACCTCAGCAATCTCAGCCACAACGGTCTCGCCGCGGAAGGAGTAAGCGATACCGCGCCCCGTCAGGATGCTTTCTTTACCGATCGGCTTCGGGGATGGCCGCGAATCCCAGCCATGCTCTTTCGCAGCAGCTTGGAGCACCGCAATGGAGCGCGCGCGGCGAAACCCGCTGTCATCATGCGTGCCGCCCTTGAGCATCTTCATGCGGAACTCCAGCGGATCGATTCTCGCCGCTGCCGCTGCTTCGTCAATGAACGATTCCGCTGCGAATGTGGGTTGCGGGCCGTTCGGATCACGCAAGTTACCGGTACGCAGCGGGGTTTCCCATAAGATAGGAAGACCCACCACCTCGCCCACCATCTTCCGATTCGGAATGGCATACATATCGGAAGGCATGGCGGCACTTCCGGCACCTGGGTTTCTCCGCCTCGTTCCCATCAGTTGTGCAATCAGCACGCTGTCAGGCTCGTTATATCCGACGTGGTTGTGATCGCACGAACGCGCGTTGAAATCGTAGGCGACCAGATTGCCCCCGATATCGAGAGCACCGCGCATTTTCACAAGGAAAGCCGGGCCTTTGGTATCCCAGGCTGTCTCTTCCTCTCGCATCCACTGCATACGCACCGGCCTGCCGATCTCGCGTGCGATCCATGAAGCCTCAAAAGCAGCGTCCTCGGCCGCTGAACGACCGAAGCCCTGCGGTCCCATCATCCAGACCACACGCACGCTGTCGTGCGGCATGTCTAGAAACGTGGCGATCCCCCTGCGCATGCTATAGGACTTCATGTCATTCGTATAAACAGTCATTTGACCGTTTGAAGGGTCGGCTAACGCATGGGCACCCGCAAAAGCCGTGTGTCCCTGAAACGGTATCTCGTATTCCGACTCGATGATCTTTGCCGCGCTCGAAAACGCCGCATCGGGATTGCCCACCACCATAGGCCCGGATACCGGAGCACGCATTTCGGGATTTCCCGCCGCCGGCGGCCTGGATGACGGAACGTGTATCCCTGAGTCGCGCGCAGCGGGGGGGCTCGCTGCTTTGTTCCGTAGCCCGGCATCTCCTTCGACAGCAGGCCGGGAGCCCGGCCTGGGTTCGGACTCGCCCGCCCCACCAAATCCGGGGTTGGAGACGGGTGTCGCGCCGCGCATGTAATTGAAAAGATCTTCCGATGCGGGGAACGGAGGGGTCGACGGCTTCTCCCACGTGGTCTTAAGATGTCGGGCTGCGCGGATGGCTTGCTCTTCGCGTTCACACACCACCGCCACGTAGTTGCCTTTGCTCAGCACCTTGATGAAACCCGGCAGGCTCTCCACCGACGATTCATCGATGCCCGTCAGCTTCGCGCACGCGAACGGAGGCTTGACATTTCGTGCGTGAACCATGCCCGGCAACTTGACATCCACGGCCCACTTCAGAGAACCATCTACTTTCGACGGAATGTCGTCACGCTGAACGGACTGACCTGCATTTTTCAGTTCAGCGTTCGACTTCGTCTTGGCTTTCCCGGTGACGGCGTAAACATTGTTGCCGGTCAACGTGACGTTAAATTTCTTGCCTGCGATGAGCTCGCCATAGGTGACGCGTTTTGAGGTATCCGCTTTGACCGTAATGACAGCATCGTTCACTGTCAGTTGATCCGCAGGCACGCCGAGGTGTGTCGACCCCATCTCCAGCAACACACGGCGCGCTTCCGCGGCGACGCGGCGCATCGGCCATGAATTTCTTTCCAAGGCATACGAACCGCCCGACCCGACCTGGTCGACCGTGATGTCGGTGCTACCCATGATGCACGTGGTCTTATCGAAGGCGATATCGAGCTCATCCGACATCAACTGGCGGAAGCATGTCCCCGTACCCTGGCCCGGGTCCGTTGTGCCCACATAGAACGTGGCCGTGTTGTTCTCATGGATCACGATCCAGGAGTCGATCTGGTGAAAATCGGGATCACGATACGGACCGGGCGATGCGGCCGGATTACTGCTCTGGGACTCTGCAGGCTCGATCGCAGTCGCTCCGAACACGCCAAAGCTGACCGCAAGCAGTCCCGCGCTCTTGAGAAACCCACGGCGATGGGTAACCAGGACATCTTCAATCTGTTTCGGAAGCGTGTCAGAGGAGTTCATGCCACGACCTCCTTCGCATCGGCAGGCGAGCCGCCGGCCATGGTCTTCATTGCGCGTTTGATGGCGCTCTGTACACGGAAATAGGACATGCAGCGGCACAAGGTGCCGTTCATCGCTTGGCGGATTTGGGCATCTGTCGGATGAGGGTTCTTGTCGAGCAGGGCCTTCGCAGTTATGATCTGTCCGTTCTGACAAAATCCGCACTGCGGCGCCTGTTCATCAATCCAGGCCTGCTGCACGGGGTCCAACCTCCCGTTTTGCGAAAGTCCTTCGAGCGTGGTGATTTCGCCTTTGACGGAAATAACAGGCGTGATACAGGAAAACACCGCCACACTGTTGATGATTACTTTGCATGCCCCGCATTGTCCTAGCCCGCACCCAAAGCGGGGACCTCGCAGGTCGAGATCGTTGCGGAGGACGTACAGCAGCGGCGTGTCCGGCTCCACGTCTAGCGTGTGCGAACGCCCGTTCACCTTCAATTCGATTCTGCTCACACTCGGTACTCCTCTCCCACCCTGAACTGACTTCGATTGCCACCATGCTATCCGCCGCTGGCCGGCACGGCGCCAATGCGCAGTCGCGGCAAAATCATCTCATCGGTACGAATATTGAAGGATCTACTCAGGGAGTCGAGCGCCTTGCACTTTGATCTCGGCAGCCGCGTTCTCTATCTCATTGAGATCCTCATGCGTCAGCTCGACGTTCACGGCGCCGATGTTCTCCTGCAAGCGGTGCAGCTTGGTTGTTCCAGGAATAGGAACGATCCAGGGCTTTCGGGCAAGCAGCCAGGCAAGCGCGATCTGCGCAGGCGTTACATTCTTTCGCTGGGCGATTTGGTTCAGCAAGTCAACGAACGCCTGGTTCGACTTGCGTGCCTCCGGCGTGAACCGTGGAAAGAATGACCGAATATCGCTGTTCTCGAATTGGGTTGCGGTGTCAATCTTGCCTGTAAGGAAGCCTTGTCCGAGCGGGCTCCACGGCACGAAACCGATGCCGAGTTCTTCGCACGTGGGGAGGACTTCCGTTTCGGGGTCTCTGGTCCAGAGCGAGTATTCGCTTTGAACAGCTGCCACGGGCTGTACGGCATGCGCTCGACGAATGGTCTGAGCACCTGCTTCCGAGAGGCCGAAATGCCCGACCTTGCCTTGCTGAATGAGATCCTTCACCGTGCCTGCTACATCTTCGATGGGGACATCCGGATCGACCCGATGCTGGTACAGCAGGTCGATGTGGTTGGTCTTCAGACGTTTCAGCATTGCGTCCGTAGCTGCTTTGATGTGATCGGAGCGACTATTTAGACCGAGGCGGCGTTCCCCCGTGTCCGGGTCGATGTCCCACCCGAACTTAGTTGCAATTACCACTTGGTTGCGAACAGGGGCCAGAGCTTCCCCCACCAATTCCTCGTTTGTAAATGGACCGTATGCCTCCGCAGTGTCGAAGAAGGTAACACCCCAATCGAACGCCGATCGAATCAAGCTGATCGCCTGATCTTTTCCTATCGCTTGTCCGTAGCCGTAGCTCAGTCCCATGCAGCCGAAGCCAAGGGCCGATACTTCGATGCCGCTTTTTCCTAGTTTGCGCTTTTGCATTGCGTTCTCCTTATCCAGCGTTCTTGCTCATTCGGAACTGTTGAACAATAGCGTTGCGTCTTAGCGGCCAACGAGCTGCTGCATCTGTGCTGGATACCGCGCACCTTCTACCGTAATCTTCGAGACGGCATCATTGATGTCGCGTAGATCCTCAGCCCTCAGTTGAATATAAGCCGCTGCGATATTTTCATCGAGCCGATGCACCTTGGTTGTCCCGGGAATCGGCACAATCCATGGCTTCTGCGCAAGAAGCCAGGCAAGTGCAATCTGCGCAGGCGTGGCATTCTTCCGCTTGGCGATTTGCCCAAGCAGATCTACCAGACTCTGATTTGCCTTCCGTGCCTCCGGCGTAAAGCGTGGAACGATGTTGCGGAAATCCGAACTGTCGAAGGCCGTGCTCTCGTTGATTGCACCTGTCAGAAAACCTTTGCCCAAGGGACTAAACGGGACAAATCCGATCCCGAGTTCTTGCAGGGCCGGCAGAACCTCCTGCTCGGGTTCCCGCCACCAGAGCGAGTACTCGCTTTGCAGAGCAGCCACTGGCTGCACGGCGTGAGCGCGACGAATCGTCTGCACGCCTGCTTCAGACAAACCGAAGTGTTTGACCTTCCCCTGCTGAATCAAATCTTTCACCGTAGCGGCCACGTCTTCTATCGGCACGTTGGGATCGACTCGGTGCTGATAAAACAGATCAATGACATCCGTCCTCAACCGTCTCAGCGAGGCGTCTGCAACCGCCCTGATGGTCTCGGGCTTGCTATTCACGCCGAGATTCGGCTTGCCGCCCTCGAACCCGAATTTGGTCGCGATCACCACCTGCTGACGGAAAGGGGCCAGAGCCTCTCCGAGCAGTTCCTCATTTGTGAATGGGCCGTAAGCTTCTGCGGTGTCGAAGAATGTGACACCGCGGTCGAAGGCGGTCCGTATGAGTGTGATCGACTGTCGCTTCTCCGTTGCAGGTCCATAGCCGAAGCTCAGTCCCATACAGCCTAATCCAAGGGCCGATACCTCCAAGCCGCTTTTTCCCAATTCGCGCTTCTGCATTGCGTCCTCCTTATCCAGCGTAGGGACAAAGGAGGAAGGAGCGGTATCCTGATCCTGCCGAATCGTTGCCTAATCCTGCCGAACGCCATCTCGGCTCTTGCATCCCCAGGGCAATTGGCAGATATCCTTGGGTAAGGGAAGGTCGAGACTTCATCGTGGAAAATACCAGCAACACAGCCGCCGCGCGAGCCGGGCGAGCGCATGAACTCAATGCTGAGCTAGCTTTTAAGGTTGCTCGACTCATCGGCTCGGAAGAGAAGCTGGCAACCGCCATTCCTCGCTTAACATTGGCCCGAAGAACAGCTCTCACGTCCGCCTGCCCAGCGACTTACGAGCCGAGCGTGGTTGTAATCCCTCAAGGTCGCAAGCAGGTACAGATTGGCAGCGATACGCTGAGCTACGATTCGTCACGATACCTGCTCACCTCGGTCGATCTCCCAACGGTAACCAGAGTGGTCGAGGCAAGTGAGGACAGGCCCTGCCTAGCCGTCTCGCTTAAGCTTGACATCTCGATCGTCCGCGAATTTCTTGCCCGCGAGGAGTTCCACATGCCCGGCGAGCCGCCGGATAGTCCCGCGATGTCGACCGGTCCGGTCACACCGGAGTTCCTCAGCGCGTGGTGCCGTCTTCTCGACTTGCTCTCGAGCCCGGGGGACATCCCGTTCCTGAGCGGGTTCATCGAACGCGAGATCATCTATCGAATTCTGCGCGGACCGGAGGCGGCACGGCTACGAGCAGTCGCGACGTTAGGCGACCAGAGTCATCGCACAGCCAAAGCAATCGCCTGGATTAAGGCAAACTATTCGAAGCCTCTACACGTGGAAGAACTTGCCCAAATTGCGGGTATGGCCATTTCTACTCTTCACCACCATTTCCGGGCGCTCACTGCAATGAGTCCGCTTCAATACCAGAAGCAAGTTCGGTTACAGGCCGCCAGAGCACGGATGCTCGCGGATGATGTGGACGCGGCGACTGTCGCTTTTGAGGTTGGATACGAAAGCGCGAGTCAATTCAACCGTGAATACAGTCGCTTGTTTGGCCAACCACCTATTCGTGATATCCGGGCTTTACGTTCCCCAAGCGCTCCGCGATTCGAATCGATCGCCACGGCCAGCCAAGTGTCTCAATAACGGTCTGATTGTCGGCGTTGAAGTAAAAGAAGCCGCTGTTCTGGGTGGCGACGCACACCGTCGTACGATCAGACACTCCCGCTGAGGAAGAGGCACAAAGTGCGCCAGAAGGTGAAGTACGGGAATCCATCCGCGTGCCGGGTTTGATTGCACACATTGGTCATCAGATGGGATTATCGATCTGGATCCCCCGCGCGGATCGCGCAGGCGTGTTGCGAGAATGGCGCGATAAGGATGCCAAAGTATTGGAACGCCGCTGAACTACGATGACACGACGCTAAAAACGATTGAGCAGATTGATGTGCTGTGGCTTAGAAATCGATCTATCGTTCGCGCCTTGAAGTCGAACACACAACCGCCATCTACTCGGGGATCCTGCGCATGGCTGACCTCCTGGCGCTTCAGCCAAACATGAACATTAAGCTTCATATTGTCGCGCCGCTTTCGAAGAAAGAGAAGGTCTTCCAAGAGATCCGGAGACCAGTCTTCTCTCTTCTCGATCGTGGACCGCTAGCTGAGAGCTGTACCTACCTGTCATACGACTCGCTCCGGGAAGTAGCCCAGTTGAGACATCTGGAACACGTCTCCGATCATGTCCTTGATGAGTATTCCGAAGAAGCGGCGTAATCTAATGCCCGATCACGCTTCGAGGTTACCCGGGCGAGTGTTTTGCAGCTCATCCTTGTCGGCGTATGTATATAGGGTGCAGCTCGAACCTTGAGCCGAGATCGAGCGGGATAGGGAACGGCAAGTCGGCCTGCGACATCTGATGACAGACGACACACGCGGATTAGATCAGCGCTTGCGGTTTTGCGGCCGGGTCTACGAGACCATTGTGAGAGCCTACCTCGTCGCGCGCGCTCCGGCGTCCTTCATTGCGTTCTTAACGAGCTCTACGACCGTGCTGCGGTTTCGAAGTCGGTCCTGAGGAGACAAGCTTCGCTGCCGGTTCATGAATGCGAATGGTACGCCGCGGGACTGAACATGTTGCATGCCGCGGTCGTGCGCCCATTTACCAATGAATACAACCACGTATGGCTGAAGCAAGTCCAGCGGTCGAAGTGTACTTCGGTGCAAGCAATCGCGACTTGCGCCGAAGGCGTGCGATTCTGAACAGTACGGCATCGGACGAGATTGCAGTACGCGATCTCGTCCAACTCCAACCCGCATTCCGTGAGCGGGAAGTAAGACCCGTGAACAGGCCATCGAGGGATAAAGTTTGTGAGTATTGAATGGAGCTGAACGAAGTTCTCTGGCGTCGGTGCATCTCTAATTTTGCGTAAGGCCGCCGTATAAGGCCGATCCTCCGCCGCCAGCCTCTCCGGCGGGACGGCCGGGTTTTGGCCCACGAGAAGGACGCGCTTGGTCCAGTACCGGCTTCCCACGTAACCGGGTTGCGGAACGTTCTCTACTTCGTCTCTCAGCAAAGCCGTTGCGTGAAGACGCGCGCAAGAGTTGCAGGAAGCCACACGCGCAAACTCGCTGGACCAAGAACAAGGTGAGTTAACAGGTGACACCAGGCATCCGGCCGGGTTCAGCAATTCGTCCATCTTCGGATCGACAATGAGTGTAACCGATGCGAGGAGGTCAACGTACCGCAACCAGATAATGGATCCCATGAGTACCGACGAATCTCCATCGGTCCGCCCGTCAGAGCGCGGCAGGACAGTGACTTGGACGCAGTACTCGAGACCTATTCTAATCGAGCTCTGATGGCTGACAAGTCGCAGCAATCTCGTTCAGAGCGGCCTCAAGGGCGGGGGTGGACTGCTCGTGGCTGAATCCCTTCGGCGCAACCAACTGACCGCACAGAATGCCCCCAACCATGAACCCAGAGCCGCGAACACGACATATATCGAATTGCTTGTATAACTGATCACGGCGAACGCCGAAAGAAGATACCAAAGGCTACTCCAGTTCGCCGCGGGAATGCGTCGATGCGCCAAAACCGCGGAGGTAAATAGGACATACACTGCGTCGGTCGTAGCG
This sequence comes from uncultured Acidobacteriaceae bacterium, assembly GCA_963787585.1. Lineage (GTDB taxonomy): Bacteria > Acidobacteriota > Terriglobia > Bryobacterales > Bryobacteraceae > Bog-105. Next base: position 5,968 of record CAWBDR010000017.1, on the reverse strand, counting down.
GTCGAACACGTCACGCCAAGGGCAATCAGGGGATTTATATTGTGCATAGATGCTCCTCCATTTTGGCCTTGCTCCCGCCGATGGTTGGCATATGCGTTTGGCAACTACTTTTGGGATCTTCCGCACTTTCGGTGCAGGGGCGACAGTCTGAAATGACCCAAAACAATTTGGGCTCGTATTGTTTTAAGCTCGTGTTGCAATGGCGACTCCCCCGAGCCATTCGCACACGGTCCTGCCCGCTGAGAATCTGATCCTCGACAAGATTGAACGGCTGGACAATCGTTTCTTGCTATATGTGCATGTTCAACAGAGGGTGCGTTGTCCGACCTGCGATCAGGTATCTCGATGCCGCCACAGTACATACGAACGGCGTCTCCAAGATCTGCCCTGGCAAGGATGTGGAGTGGAGCTGCGGCTGAAGGTCCAGCGCTTCCGATGCCGGAATCCGGGCTGCGCCAGAAAGATCTTCGCCGAAGCCCTGCCCGCGGTCGCTCGACCTCATGCTCGCCGGACAACGCGGGTCCGCGAGATTATGCGCCTGATCGGCTATAGTGCTGGCGGACTGCCCGGCAGCCGCATTCTGCAAAGGCTGGCTGTCCCGGTCAGCGATGACACGGTCCTCCGCACGGTCAAGTGTTCTGATAACGCTCCAACCAATGGCGCGATTCGATCGCTTGGGGTAGACGACTGGGCGTGGCGAAAAGGGCAGAGCTACGGAACCATTTTCGTGGATTTGGATAGGCATCGAGTCGTGGACCTCCTGCCAGACCGTTCCACTGCGGCGGTCAAAGCTTGGTTGGAAAGGCACCCCGGCATAGAGGTTATCAGTCGAGATCGTTGCGGCATCTATGCAGAAGCTGCCCAGCAAGGCGCCGCTGATGCGCTTCAGGTCGCCGATCGATTTCACCTAATGATGAATCTGTCAGCCGCTATCGAGAGGGCGCTGGAAGAACGGACGGCTGAACTCTGTCTCTCCTCGGACCTGCAACAGACTGATCCTGTCGAAACTCCACCACAAACAGAGTGCCGGCCAACTCTGGCGGAACGGCAAAAACAACAACGGCGCGATCGCCGGCAGGAGCGCTACCAGCGTGTCGTCGAACTATATCGATTGGGCTACACGCAGCGCGCGATCAGCACGGAGGTTGGCATCCAGCGTAAGACCGTTCGGCGATGGCTGCGCGCCGGACAATTCCCCGAGCGGAAACCACCAACTGGGCGAAAGAGTCATGTTCGTGAGTTCCACGAATATCTCCAGCAACGTTGGAACGAAGGATGCCATAACGCGACGCGTCTCTTTCACGAGATTCAGGCACGTGGATACCGAGGCGGTCGGCAGATGGTTTCCAATCACGTTTCATCCTGGCGGGTAAAACCGCGATCACAGGCCTCATCCAAAAAGAAGCCGGCGCGCCTCGCACCCAAGCATGCCGCTAGCTTGACGTGTAGACCAGCAGAGCGTCTGTCGGAACAGCAACGAACCTTATTCGAGCAGGTCACGGTGAACTGCCCAAGCATGCGATCAATGCGTGCTTTAGCCATGGATTTTCGTGAGGCCATCACCAGCAAGGATCGTGATGGCATGCTGCATTGGATTCGAACCGCAGCACAGTCCGGCATCGGCCCTCTCGTTCGATTTGCCTACGGCTTGAAGAAGGACCTTTGTGCTGTCATCGCAGCGGTGGAAACTCCCTGGAGCAATGGCCAGATCGAGGGCCAGATCAACCGTCTCAAAGCCATCAAGCGCCAGATGTATGGGCGCGCTGGGTTCCATCTACTGCGAGCACGGGTCCTGCCGTATCACGCAATGGCACCGTGATCTGCACCGAAAGTGCGGAAGATCCCAAAAGTAGTTGCCAAACGCACGGACCGCGGGTAGTTGATGCAGCAGCCGACCCTCGTACGCGCGCGGCTCGACTTCGTACTGCTTGCGCGCGAGCTTGTCGATGACCGTCACGCGAACCTTCGCGCTTCGGATCCGGTCACGCAGTTCCGAGGCCAGATACCACTGGATCTTCTCTCCGGAGAGTATCCGGATCCCCTCAAGCAGCGGGCTGATGCGAAGTTCCGTGCCGCGCTCCGCGAACAGAACGCGCCGTGGGCTCACCGTGTAGCCCGAGTCGCCCTTGCTCATCGTCATTTGGTAAGAGCGCTGGTCGCTGCCAGCGGAGATCATCGTGAGCTGGTCCCCGACCGTCCAGAAGGACAGCAACCCGATGCCGAACTCTCCCTGCAGGCCGTTCCCAGCCCCTTCCACTTTCAGCCGCCGCTTGATCGAGTCGCAAATGTGCGTCGCAACGTACTTGAAATTCGGTTGGCCCGCCTCATCGCGTGGCACGCCATCGCCGTCATCTCTGATCGAGAGATAGTGCTCGCCGTGCTCTCGGCCGCGCGTGATCGTGACGTTTTTTGCGTGCGCATCGATGCTGTTCTCAACGAACTCGGCGATCGCCTTCAAAGGATTGCTTTGCGAGAACGCGATGATACGGATTGCGTTCCAGTCATCGCCGATCTTGAGCTTGCCACGGTCGGCGGCCTTGCCCTGCCGAGAAGCGTTCGACTTCGATCCGCGTATAACGGGACTGTTGTCAGAGTCGCGAAACACGGATAGATCCTCTTCGCTCACGACGTCTATCCTGTCTGACGACGACGCGGGGGTGGTGTGAGAGGCGGCTGCCACTCACTGAGTGCTATGACCGATCCCGCCTCCGTAACCCGATTGACATACCGGCTGTCTGCCGTGACAAACAACCCCTTGTGTATGAGCGCGAGCGCGTGATAGGCCGCATCGTAGAACGACACTTCATAGCGGCGGGTCAATTCCAGAGTCTTCGCGAGCCAAAGTTGAGTTGGCGACGCCTCCTCGAGCCCAAATTTCATCAGCGCAGACAGCCAGCCGGAAGCATGCATCGGGAAGCGTCGCGCGATCGTATTGCCGACCTCATAGAGCCACAGCGCTGGCAAGAGCGCGTGCACCGCCTCATCCCGGATCGCGGCGCGCAGGAGTAGCGCTTTATCCACGTCCGGCTCGTCTTCCGATGGCAGCACCCATTTGAGCAGGACTGACGCATCAGGCACCACTAGTTGCCTTGGCATTTAGTGGCCGTCCTCCCGATCTTCGCGGATCCACCTCGTCACTTCCTCCGTGCTGGTTTTCGGCAGTTGTGTTCGCAGGGCCTCCATCTCACGTATCGCATCGCTGCGCCGACGCCGAGTGACCCAGGCGCGTAACGCGTCGTTGATAGCCCGGCTGCGCTCGCCTGCCGGGACTCGGCCCAGGAAACTCCAGGTATCCTCGTCAATCATCACATTGATGCGTTTGCTCATTGTGGCAGGGCTCCAATTAAAACCATCGAGTGTGTATACCATTACACACTACCACACTGCTCGTCACGTGGGCGCAGAAAAAAGAATCGGGATGGGCTGTCCAGTCTCAAGTCGGCGATATCCGTGTTTGAACTAAGCCGCTCGTGCGGCGGACGCTGCGCGTGCCGGTGGATCAGCGGTTTTGATTCCGTATCTCGATAGTGTTGAGGGTCACAAGGAGGTCTTGTGACCCAACTCAGAAAGTTAATGCTGGAGGAACTCCAGCGACGTAATTATTCCGAGCGTACCGCAAAGATTTACATTCGCACTGTGAAGGAACTGGCGGAGCATTTCGCCTGTTCTCCTGCGAAGCTCGGACTGGAACAGATCCGGCAGTATCAGGTGCATTTGGCAAAGAAGGAGCTGGCACCGAAAACGATCCAGCAACGCGCAGCGGCGCTGCGTTTCTTTTTTGTTAAGACCTTGCGACGGCCTTATCTTCCGGCGAACATTCCGTTCCCGAAAATCCCGCGCCGCCTGCCGACGGTGCTCAGCCAAGAGGAGGTTCAGCGCATGCTCGAATGCAGCATGAATCTGATGCATCGGGCCATGCTGCTGACGCTCTACTCCAGCGGACTGCGGCGAACAGAACTGACGCGGCTCAAGGTGGAAGACATCGACAGCAAATGCATGATCATCCACGTTCGGCAGGGAAAGGGCGGTCATGACCGCGACGTGCCGCTCAGTGGCAAGCTGCTCGAAGTGCTGCGCGAGTACTGGCGCTGGAAAAAGCCGACCACGTACTTGTTTCCGAGCGATTATCAAAAGCGCGCCGGTCAGCCCGTCAGCGACAAGGTGATCTGGTGGCTGTGCAAGAAAGCAGCCCGTGAAGCCGGCATTCGCAAGCGCGTCAGCCCACACACGCTACGGCACAGTTATGCGACGCACATGCTCGAAGCAGGCGCCGATCTGAGGACGATTCAAGTTCTGCTCGGCCATAGAAGACTGGAAGATACAGCCATCTATCTTCACTTGTCCAAGCGGCATCTCACTTCGGTCGCCAATCCGCTCGACCGCCTGGAAGTGGACACGCTGGCCGATGCTTTCCGTGCACGGAGGCAACTGAAAAAAGCATGAGCCGGCCCACCCTGGAGGTGGCCGACATCATCCGTCAGGCGGGCAACCGCTTTGTCGAACGCCACCGGGCTCATCTGGCCTGGCCGCACCTGAAGGTGCTCCGGGCCATTGAGCGCTGCCGGACGGCCGCCCTCGGCGGCCATCTGGACCGGTGCTCGCATTGCGGTCATCGCGCCATCTCTTATAACTCCTGCCGCAACCGGCATTGCCCGAAATGCCAGACTCACGCGCGTGATCAGTGGCTGGCGGCCCGTTCCCAGGAACTGCTGCCGGTCGAATATTTTCACGTCGTGTTCACGCTGCCGCACGCCTTGTCCGCGCTCATCCTGCAGAACAAGCGCGTGCTTTATAACCTGCTGTTTCGCGCCAGCGCCCAGACTCTACTTGAGATCGCAGCCGACCCCAAGCATCTCGGCGCCGAGATCGGCTTCCTGAGTGTCTTGCATACCTGGGGGCAAACGCTGGAACATCATCCGCATGTTCACTGCGTGATTCCAGCGGGTGGCTTGTCGCTGGATCGCTCCCAATGGCTCCAGCCGCGACGGCGCGGCTTCTTTTTGCCCGTTCGAGTATTGAGCCGCATCTTTCGCGGCAAGTTCACGGCGGCACTCAAACGGCTGTTTCGTTCTCGCCAGCTTCAGTTTCATGGGGCGCTCGAGAACTTATCGAGCCCACAACTGTTCCAGCAGTTCCTCCGCTCGCTCTTCCGACGAGACTGGGTGGTCTATGCCAAGCGGCCCTTTGGAGGATCAGAGCATGTCCTGCACTATTTGGCTCGCTACACACACCGCGTCGCGATTTCCGATCACCGCTTGCTTTCCTTTGCCGATGGCAACGTTTCGTTCCGCTGGAAGGATTACGCGCACGGCAACAAGCAACGCAAGATGACGCTCACGGCTCATGAGTTCTTGCGAAGGTTTCTGCTGCACATCCTTCCCAGCGGCTTCGTTCGCATCCGCCATTTCGGCTTCTTAGCCAACCACGACCGTCAACAGCGCGTATCTGTCTGCCGTCAACTGCTCGTTGCAGAACGTCTCCAGCGCTCCGCTCCGGCTGCCCAAACAACCAGCGCCAGAGCCAGTTGGCGTTGTCCACTCTGCGGTGGACCCATGCAGGCTGTCGAGCACTTCACCGCCAACCAGCTCGCCCGCGAACTGGCTCGCTGGGAGCGCGGTGTTGACAGCTCGTAAGCTCAAAATCCAGACAGCCAACTTCAGATACGTCGCCATGCACACAGCCGACGTGTGTCTTCTTGCGCCTGCAGCCAACAAACTTGCCACGGCGAAGTCATTCGCCCGCTCTTTATGGCTTCCTGCAGCATGCTCCGCTCGCCGATCCCGTCGATTTCCCCAATTCACCAGGGCCTCCAACACCCTTCGAAGTACCAAAACCAGTTACTTTACCCATAGCTGGCCGCGTCCGCCGCAAACCCGCGCGGCTCATTTCAAACCCAGCTATCGAAAATGCCCCTAACTCTGCCAGTCACGCCAGCCTTGTCCGTCTTGGCATTTCCGATAGCTCGCTA
>CAWBDR010000016.1:0-38792 GCA_963787585.1 uncultured Acidobacteriaceae bacterium | reverse complement strand
ACTCGTGATCGTGCTCGCGCAAACGATTCATCGCAGACTGACGTATAACGAACTGACAGGGAGACTGGATACTCCACTCGCCCAAGCATGAAGGCGCTGCCCTACGCGCATCAAGGCCGGGGCAAGCGCAATAAAGCCGCGTGATGCCTTGCCTATCTTTAGCGTGCCTTGGGTTTTCGCCCGGCGCGTCGTTTCGGTTTAGTGGCGTTATGTTTTTGTAGCTGTTCGTCAAGATCAGTTTTCGAGACCTTAACCAGCTTCCGCATGTTAGCCTTGAACTGCTCGAAAGGATGTGGCTCCGGTTTTTGCCGCTGTACCTCTTTCATGCTGCTATGATGTCACGCTTTTATGGTTTCGGGAACAGCAGTAGGCTGGTACGAAGTTGCTGAAAATAGACTGGCTGCTCTACAGTGAAAGGGCCACGCTTTACGAGAGCGGTGGCCTTTTTATTGGCAATAATAGGCTTGACTCATCAGCGCGGCTACTGAAAACGCCAAGCAGTAGCCGCGAGTTTTCCCATACGTGCCTGCCGATGCTCAATGGCCTTGCGGTCCCACTGATTCTGCTTGCAGAGTTCCTGCGTTAGAAGAAGTGCGCTCTTTTCATAGACCGGCTTTTTCGCAGCAAAGCGGCTATTCCCTAGGTCTTTGTTGATCTTCGTCAATAGGCACATGTTGCCCAATCGATAAACGCAATCTTCAACGATAGACTGATCTGTTTTGACGACATCGTTCCATTCGGGACCGGGATTTTTAGGCAGGATGTGTTCCACGGTCAGTATTCCGATATCTTCCTCGTCGGACATTCCTGGTGACGCAATCCGGCGCGCTTCACGCTCAAGACCCCGCAGGAGGTACTGGATCTTCGAATTGTTTGTTTCCTGCTTGGCGGTGAATGACGCCTGAAATTCCGAGTCGGTAATGTAGATTTCTTTGAATTCTTTGAAGGCATCTGTTGCGGTCGCAATCTTTTTCTCATGAATCATCTTGGCAACCCTTGCGCATGCGATCTCCAGTATTCCCGTTCTCTCGCCCCCTATCAATTGGTAACGGACCAAAAGAACTTCTAGCAGCCGCAACAATCTCTCTGTCTCATGCACGGTGAATCTGTTGAGAGCCGCTAGCACGACTGGGTGAATTTGCTGACTACTGAGCACCTTTAGCGACTTCACCGTTTCGCGTGCCTCTTTGGTGTGCGGACTCCAGACAGGATCATCGGGCGACTCTAGCGCTGCATATTGTTCGGAGGCTGCCAGCATATCCATTGACAGATTGAGTGCGGAGTCGGCATTAGCGTACTGCTTTTTGAGTGCCTCGAACAGATATGGATTCTGGATACGGCCATGTCGAGATGTCCAGAAAGCTTTCAGGAAGCTATCAGCCTTGACGTTTGCCAAAGTCGCCATCATCTGAGTCCACCGACTCTCCATGTCCCGCATACGAGTCTTAGAGTGGTTGTCAGCTTTTCCGAACTCACTCATCGTACCCTTGAGTCCAAGCAAAAGTCGATCATTCAGAATGGCGGGATCGTAGACGCCGTCTGGATCAATCACGATGGCACGAACGAGACCGCATAGCTCAATGAGATGATGCCAGTCGCGGCCATTGCGGGCGAGCCGCGACGCCTCTATGCAGAGCACTGCGCCTACCTGTCCGGTGCAGACTTCAGCGACTAGGTGTTCAAAGCCAGGCCGTTCCACTTGACCCGAGCCGGAGCGGCCCAAATCCTCGTCGATAACTTCGACCTGTTGGAAGCCGAGTTGGCGTGCGTGATCCGCCAGGCCATATTGCCGGCGCTGGCTCTCCTGGTTGTGAATCACTTGCCCGGGAGAAGATTGCCGAATGTAAACGATGGCACGCCGCTTCAAATGATCCGGTGATACCTTCGGGTTCATGGCCGATCTCCTTCGTCAGACCGAGTGAGTTCCACGAGTTCCACGATGGCCGCGTTCAACAGCAGGTCGGCAAGGGCGATGGCGAGTTCCCGCTGCTTGTCTTCTGGCAATATCATCGGTTCGCTTCTACAAAACCGCAGATTCATCTGCATCATTGAGGGGGGTTCTTTGGGTGTCATTCGTGCGCTCCTTTAGCACCGGTTGCAGTGATGCTTTATCGCGTTTTGCGCCCGAACGCAATCGGTCAAGTAATGTGTGCAACTCGGCGAGTGCTGCGGCAGAGGCTAACGGCGTGCCAGCGGTGACTTCAGACGCTTTTGCGGCGTCGGCGATCCACGATGGGAATCCGCCGATAGTTCCGTCTGGTAACTCGAAAAAAATGTAATCTCCGTGAGGAAACTTCACCCGTCGCTGCACGCGGAGACTCTGTCCAAACAGGGGATGAAACTGATAGTGAACCTTGATGACCTCGGGTCCATGGGCATTATGTTTCTGACTCGTGCGGGACCGGCAAGACGCACCTGCTCACAGGACTCTGTGTGGCCGCGTGCCGCCAAAAGCGCCGTGTCCGTTTCACGACGGCGGCGGCTCTCGTCAACGAACTTGTCGAAGCGAAGCACACGCTGCAGCTCCGACGCGTACTCGCACGCTGGGCGCGGTACGAAGTGATCGGCATTGATGAAGTTGGCTATGTGCCTATGGCAGACGTCGGAGCGGAGTTCCTGTTTCAAGTGATCGCAGAACGAGCCGAAAAAGCAGCCGTGGTCCTCACAACCAATCTGCCGTTTTCCGAGTGGACGCAAGTAATTCCGAACGCTCGGCTATGCAAGGCGCTCTTGGACCGGATCACCGATCGAGCGCACATTCTGGAAACCGGGACAGAATCGTATCGCTTCCGCAGAACCGTCAATAAGCAGAAGCGGAAGGCGAACTGATAGGCGCTGGAAATGACGGCCCTGAGGAAAGCGTGGAAAGCCAAAAGCGGCCTTCCCACTCTTCCCTCAGTTCCTTGGAAATCCCGCTGGGATTTCCACATTCCCACCGCTCGGCGACGATGCGCGTATATATAAAGGACAAAAACCCAGGGGAAAGCACTAACCGATACTTGGAATCAATGACTTAAGGTGGGCCAAAATAAAACGCCGAAGTGGACCAAAAGTAGTTGCCAAACGCACTCGTGATCGTGCTCGCGCAAACGATTCATCGCAGACTGACGTATAACGAACTGACAGGGAGACTGGATACTCCACTCGCCCAAGCATGAAGGCGCTGCCCTACGCGCATCAAGGCCGGGGCAAGCGCAATAAAGCCGCGTGATGCCTTGCCTATCTTTAGCGTGCCTTGGGTTTTCGCCCGGCGCGTCGTTTCGGTTTAGTGGCGTTATGTTTTTGTAGCTGTTCGTCAAGATCAGTTTTCGAGACCTTAACCAGCTTCCGCATGTTAGCCTTGAACTGCTCGAAAGGATGTGGCTCCGGTTTTTGCCGCTGTACCTCTTTCATGCTGCTATGATGTCACGCTTTTATGGTTTCGGGAACAGCAGTAGGCTGGTACGAAGTTGCTGAAAATAGACTGGCTGCTCTACAGTGAAAGGGCCACGCTTTACGAGAGCGGTGGCCTTTTTATTGGCAATAATAGGCTTGACTCATCAGCGCGGCTACTGAAAACGCCAAGCAGTAGCCGCGAGTTTTCCCATACGTGCCTGCCGATGCTCAATGGCCTTGCGGTCCCACTGATTCTGCTTGCAGAGTTCCTGCGTTAGAAGAAGTGCGCTCTTTTCATAGACCGGCTTTTTCGCAGCAAAGCGGCTATTCCCTAGGTCTTTGTTGATCTTCGTCAATAGGCACATGTTGCCCAATCGATAAACGCAATCTTCAACGATAGACTGATCTGTTTTGACGACATCGTTCCATTCGGGACCGGGATTTTTAGGCAGGATGTGTTCCACGGTCAGTATTCCGATATCTTCCTCGTCGGACATTCCTGGTGACGCAATCCGGCGCGCTTCACGCTCAAGACCCCGCAGGAGGTACTGGATCTTCGAATTGTTTGTTTCCTGCTTGGCGGTGAATGACGCCTGAAATTCCGAGTCGGTAATGTAGATTTCTTTGAATTCTTTGAAGGCATCTGTTGCGGTCGCAATCTTTTTCTCATGAATCATCTTGGCAACCCTTGCGCATGCGATCTCCAGTATTCCCGTTCTCTCGCCCCCTATCAATTGGTAACGGACCAAAAGAACTTCTAGCAGCCGCAACAATCTCTCTGTCTCATGCACGGTGAATCTGTTGAGAGCCGCTAGCACGACTGGGTGAATTTGCTGACTACTGAGCACCTTTAGCGACTTCACCGTTTCGCGTGCCTCTTTGGTGTGCGGACTCCAGACAGGATCATCGGGCGACTCTAGCGCTGCATATTGTTCGGAGGCTGCCAGCATATCCATTGACAGATTGAGTGCGGAGTCGGCATTAGCGTACTGCTTTTTGAGTGCCTCGAACAGATATGGATTCTGGATACGGCCATGTCGAGATGTCCAGAAAGCTTTCAGGAAGCTATCAGCCTTGACGTTTGCCAAAGTCGCCATCATCTGAGTCCACCGACTCTCCATGTCCCGCATACGAGTCTTAGAGTGGTTGTCAGCTTTTCCGAACAGGTAGTGACGGTGTCCTGGCTGTAGTTGAAAGTTGAGGCGGCGGTTCCCCCTGATTCTGAATAGAATCGGGGTGACAAAACCTTGAAAAGGAGAACCGCCGTGAAACGAAACTACCATACGATTGATAACCACGGAAAAGTCGGCGAGCGCAAGCTCGCCGAGTTTCTGGTCCGCAACGGCCAAGCGCTGCTGCCGATGATGGAGTTGATCGAGCACAGCCGCATGGTTATCGACGAACTCATCGACGTCATGGGCCGCGCCAGCATCGAAGCCGTGCTCGAACTATCGGCCGCACAAATTGCCGGACCACCGCAGCAAGGCAAAGCTCGTGCGGCGGACCTGGGGTGGCATGGAACGCAAGCGGGCCGCGTGTGTCTGAAGGAGCGCAAGCTCAAAGTGAACCGGCCGCGATTGCGAAACAAAGGTCGCGGCGCGAACAAAGAGGTTCCCGTCCCGGCTTACCAGGCCATGCAGCAGAACAGCGCCACCGGCGAACGCATGCTGGAAATCCTGTTGAATGGCGTGTCCACGCGGCGCTACGGCAAAGTCATTCCCGAAATGGCCGACACGGTGGGCGTGTCGCGCTCGACAGTCAGCCGCGAAACCATCGAAGCTTCCGAAGCCGCGTTGAAGAAGTTATTAGAGCGGCGCTTCGATGAGATCGAGCTGCTGATCATCTACATCGACGCGATGCACTTCGGCGAGCAATGCGTGCTGGCTGCGGTGGGCGTGGATATGGAGGGCCGCAAACATGTGCTGGCGCTACGCGAGGGCGCGACGGAAAACGCCGCGGCAGCCAAGGATCTGCTGCAACACCTGGTCGAGCACGGCATCGATCCGGCACGCCGCCGATTGTTCGTTATCGACGGCTCGAAAGCTCTGCGCACGGCCATTAACGCGGTGTTCGGCGCCGAGACGCCGGTGCAAAGGTGTAGAAATCATAAACTGCGCAATGTGCTCGGACGACTGCCTCGCGAGCAGCAGGGACAGACCGGCTCGCTGATGCGCGCGGCTTGGAAGATGAACCCGAAAGATGGCATCGCCAAGTTCCGCCAGATCGCCGGTTGGCTGGAGCACGATTATCCCGAGGCTGCGGCTGCGCTGCTGGAAGGCTTGGAAGAATGTTTCACCATTAACCGGCTCGATGTTCCTAGATCGCTGCATCGTTGTTTGGCCACCAGCAACATCCTGGACAATCCGCATTCCGGCGTGCGCAGCCGGACTCGCCGGGTGTGCCGCTGGCGTCCAGGCATGCCAGCGCGCTGGTCAGCAGCCGCATTCTTGGAAGGAGAAAAATCATTCCGCAAGATCATGGGCTTTCGGGATCTATGGGCTCTTAAAGCGATCCTCGACGGATCGCAGCCAGCTACCCGGCAGGTGGTGGCGTAGAATCACATGGACCGCCGTTTCAACTTCCCACTGCGCTCGGGATACCGTCCAGGTAGTTCTTGACTAGATCAAGGGGGGAGAGTTCTAAGCCACGATCATTCAGGGTCTCGAAAATAGTGAAGGCTGCCGACTCACTAGATACAATGAGCCGCACCACTGCTGCCTGATCGCGCAGATATTTCACTACGGCGATGAGCCGCTTCGCTGTCTCGTCAGGGCTTCCTAATTGAGTTGCCAACGTCGCGATTCGGTCACGACAGTACAAGGTCGCTTCAAGGAGCTTCCTATTGCGGTCCTGCTTCTTCAACGTAGAAAGCGCCGCCTGTATGTGATCGGTCGCGACTGAGCTAACGATGTAATCGCTGAATGTCTGATTGTTAGCGGAATTCATTACGAGTCGTGGCTGTAAGGCAACTTCCCCTAACTCAGATCGCCCAATGAACGCTTCCTGAATCTTGTTTGCATCGTTCTGGTGCGGCGTGTACTGCGAAAGCCAACTGCGCACAGCGGAGATGAAGATTATGCAGCTAGCAAGCCTTTGCTGCCCATCCAGAACGATCAATGACGGTATCCCGAGCGCAGTGGGAAGTTGAGAACGGCGGTCCATGTGATTCTACGCCACCACCTGCCGGGTAGCTGGCTGCGATCCGTCGAGGATCGCTTTAAGAGCCCATAGATCCCGAAAGCCCATGATCTTGCGGAATGATTTTTCTCCTTCCAAGAATGCGGCTGCTGACCAGCGCGCTGGCATGCCTGGACGCCAGCGGCACACCCGGCGAGTCCGGCTGCGCACGCCGGAATGCGGATTGTCCAGGATGTTGCTGGTGGCCAAACAACGATGCAGCGATCTAGGAACATCGAGCCGGTTAATGGTGAAACATTCTTCCAAGCCTTCCAGCAGCGCAGCCGCAGCCTCGGGATAATCGTGCTCCAGCCAACCGGCGATCTGGCGGAACTTGGCGATGCCATCTTTCGGGTTCATCTTCCAAGCCGCGCGCATCAGCGAGCCGGTCTGTCCCTGCTGCTCGCGAGGCAGTCGTCCGAGCACATTGCGCAGTTTATGATTTCTACACCTTTGCACCGGCGTCTCGGCGCCGAACACCGCGTTAATGGCCGTGCGCAGAGCTTTCGAGCCGTCGATAACGAACAATCGGCGGCGTGCCGGATCGATGCCGTGCTCGACCAGGTGTTGCAGCAGATCCTTGGCTGCCGCGGCGTTTTCCGTCGCGCCCTCGCGTAGCGCCAGCACATGTTTGCGGCCCTCCATATCCACGCCCACCGCAGCCAGCACGCATTGCTCGCCGAAGTGCATCGCGTCGATGTAGATGATCAGCAGCTCGATCTCATCGAAGCGCCGCTCTAATAACTTCTTCAACGCGGCTTCGGAAGCTTCGATGGTTTCGCGGCTGACTGTCGAGCGCGACACGCCCACCGTGTCGGCCATTTCGGGAATGACTTTGCCGTAGCGCCGCGTGGACACGCCATTCAACAGGATTTCCAGCATGCGTTCGCCGGTGGCGCTGTTCTGCTGCATGGCCTGGTAAGCCGGGACGGGAACCTCTTTGTTCGCGCCGCGACCTTTGTTTCGCAATCGCGGCCGGTTCACTTTGAGCTTGCGCTCCTTCAGACACACGCGGCCCGCTTGCGTTCCATGCCACCCCAGGTCCGCCGCACGAGCTTTGCCTTGCTGCGGTGGTCCGGCAATTTGTGCGGCCGATAGTTCGAGCACGGCTTCGATGCTGGCGCGGCCCATGACGTCGATGAGTTCGTCGATAACCATGCGGCTGTGCTCGATCAACTCCATCATCGGCAGCAGCGCTTGGCCGTTGCGGACCAGAAACTCGGCGAGCTTGCGCTCGCCGACTTTTCCGTGGTTATCAATCGTATGGTAGTTTCGTTTCACGGCGGTTCTCCTTTTCAAGGTTTTGTCACCCCGATTCTATTCAGAATCAGGGGGAACCGCCGCCTCAACTTTCAACTACAGCCAGGACACCGTCCATACATCAGGACGGACCTATTTACAGTTCGGGCGGGCTGGCGTTCTATCGCGGAGTTAGGGCGTGCAAATTCGAATCTGTCAAGCAATCTGATGGCAGCTTCCGATGGATACATCGAGCCCCCTACTGGTCGTTTGACTTAATGCCATAAGAGCAGAGCGCTTCCGCATCGCAGCCTGCCACGAACCCCAAAAGCTAATGAGGCGAATATTCGCAACTATCGGCATGCAAGCCGACACCAATCACGGTGAACTCTAGCATTGAACCATAACCGCCGAATGGAAGGCCGTTATTTACAGTCACTTGGGTTTGTGGTGTTTTTGGGAAATTAGTAAAGCTCATACCAGAGCCGGGGTTCCTCAATAGGCCATCGTGGATGACAAAGGGAGTATTGCACGTCACTTTTCCATACGCTGGAATTGATCGACTCGCCTGGACGACAACGTATCCGTAATTGGTATTGGGTCCCATACTCCAGTCCGAAACTGGTAAGTTTCCTCCCACTGTAACAACGGCTAACTTCTCTGGCTTGTTTGCGGCAGCCAAAGCCGTAACACAAGTATTCAGTGTGTCCTGCTGATCTCGACTCTGTTTCTCTAGGGTTTGGCGGGTCGCCTCCTTGCCTGCACAGTCGACCTTTAATGAGCTAATCTGCAATTGAAGATCCTGGCTGGTCTTCTCGTTTCTGCTTTTGATGCGATGCGCAGCGCCGACGAGATTCTCGTGATCGTCATAGACAGTCGCCACTAGTGAGATCGCGAATAGTGCTAGCCAACCCACCACTACGGTAATGACGCCCGCTAAAACGTTCGTGCGCCAATGAGCCTTCCATTGTGTGAGGGCCACTCCAAGGGTCATAAGCGCGAGCACCTGGGCGATGACGAATAGCCCAATGCTGAACAGAACACCGCCCCAATTGGATCCGATGCGCGCTGGCATTGACGCAATCGCTTGAAAAACAAGATTGGTAAAGTGGTGAACCATGCCGACACACTCCTGAGTAGTGATGCCCTTGACAAAAAGTCAAGAGTACCTATTTGGCAATGGTTAGTCAAGTGATTTATTACCAAGAAAAAGCCACTTCTGGTTCCTTTGAGCACGTTTGTGGCAGAGGGAATCGGCCTATCGCGTACTGGCGCAGGGGACGCCTAGTGGGCGTTCGGCTGTGCCGCTCGGCTCCGCTTCCAGGTCTCAATCAACAGAAGCGCAGCGCCGTCGGACGCTACTAGGTTCTGACCTGCATCGAAGCACGGTGAGCGCCAATCGAGTAGATTCTCAACTACCGACCTTGGCACAACTGTATATACGTGATTGCTCTCTGATAAGTAATCGGAGACGGCAGTTCGGCCAACTGGCTGTAACGCATTAGCATGAGATTTATCGGGCCGTACGATTCCGAGTTGCTGGCGTAGGTGCGATTGCAGAATCATTCTTGAGACCAAATGCGGCTTGCCGGCCCGGGTCAGCAATACCATACAAATTTTTGGAACTCTCGATCGATTTCGCAGCAATACGATATGAGAATCGCGAGCGAGCGTGCCAGACCCCGTCTCACCTGACGAAACAGACCCGCACCTACTGCGCCTTTCTGAGAAGGGAAACGAAGCGGCGTTTTTAGCGCTCTACCGCCGTCATCAGGGCGCGGTGTTTCGTTTTGCGGCGCATATGTGCGGACGAGCAGAAATTGCCGAGGATGTAGTGCAGGATGTCTTTATATCGCTGATCGTGCATCCGGGAGCGTTTCAGCCCGAGCTCGGCAGTCTCGAAGCGTACCTCATCGGCATGGCTCGCAATTTGGTCCGCCGGCATATGCCGGATGTGAACTCGCGCGATGTTGAAGCAAACACGCTCCGTTGTGCCGAGACCCCCTGGGACCTGTTTAGCCATGATCAGGAATTGCGGGCTTTGCAAAGCGCCATCTTGTCGCTTCCGGTTAGCTATCGCGAAGTGGTCGTGCTGTGTGACATTCAAGAGATCGATTACCAAGCCGCCGCGCGCCAGCTTGGCTGCGCCGTCGGGACCGTCCGCTCGCGGCTCCATCGCGCGCGAGCGATTCTGGCCCGAAAACTGCGTCCACGGCAAATCTCCGGCAGAGGAGCCGGTTGTGCGTTATGAATCCAACTTCTGGTGAAGATCGTCTGGACGAAGCTCTGAAGAGATTGCGCCGGAAGCCGCTCAGCGCCTCACCTGGTACGGCCGCGTTGGTATTGGGTGCGTTTCGCGCGCATCATGATCGGCGGCGGCGCCGGCTGGTTGCGATCTTGGCATCTATTGCGGCCACCCTCGTCTTTGTCTTTGTGGCAGCGAAGCTGCTCCGTCCGACACCAGTCCCAAACACTGCCCAAGCGCACTTCATCGCGCTGCCTTATGGCGAAAGCGGCGTGCCACTCGAACAGGGCGTTGTGATTCGCCTGGATCTGCCGTCTGCGGATCTGGTTCAGTTCGGCGTGCCACCGTCGCTGCGCCCGAAGTCTGAGCGGGTCCACGCGGAGTTTCTGATCGGGCAGGACGGCATGGCGCGCGCGGTTCGTTTTCTTCCAACTCAAAAACCAATTCGTCTTAAGGAGTAAATATGAACGTCAAGTTAGCGCTTGTTTTTATTCTTCTCGTTTCAGCCGGAACTTTGCGTGCACAAAAAGTCGTTACCGGCGACACGAATAAATTCGGGCAAATAGGCATAACCACAGCGATTGCGGGGCCGACGCCAACAGTGGCGGGCGCACCGTATACGGCGGAAGCCGTCACCGAACATATTCAGACCCTTGCGGATGGCAATCGCATTCATCAAACGATTACCAGCCAAGTGGCGCGCGATTCGCAAGGCCGCGTGAGACGCGAAGAATCGCTTCCCGGCCCAGCCAACGCTCCGCACTTAATCATGATTGACGATCCCGTAGCCGGCGTTCATTGGACCCTGAATCCGGCCAACAAGACGGCTTCCAAGCTGCCCGTAAACCATGTGATCCACGTTGTGAATCCCGCCTCCGGGGCTCGCGCGGAGGTTCGTCAGCAGCTCGGCGCATCTGGAGGAGGCATGGCTGTATCAACTGAGGACGGTCCCATCATGATTGCTTTCGGAGCTGGCCGGGACGTCAATGGACCTACCGATGCCGTGAAGACCGATCTGGGCACGCAGACCATAGAAGGCGTTCCCGCTCAGGGCACAAGAATCACGCACACAATCCCTGCGGGTCAGGTGGGCAACGATCAGCCGCTGGTGATCACGACCGAAACCTGGATGTCACCGGATTTGAAAGTGCTCGTTATGAGCAAGACCTCCGACCCGCGGATGGGTGAAACAACATACCGCCTTACGAATATTCTGCGCGACGAGCCTGATCCTGCCCTTTTTCTAGTGTCCTCAGACTACACGATTCAAGACAAGCCTTCACTGCAGTCCTTCCCTCTCAGCCTTCCAGCGAAGCCCCAGTGACGAGAGTGTCACCGACTCGGCTTGGAGCAACTGGCTTGGAAGGGTTTAGCAACTCGAACTGAGTTCAGCCCAGTCCGCTGATGATCTTTCGATACTCGTCTTCCGTGAAGGCGCGGCAGGTCTCGGACGTGATGCTTCCCCTCGAAGTCGCACTCAGCATGGCTCTCGCCAGAGCCAAATCATCGGGAGCTTCCAGGATCGTAATCATGTCGTACCGACCGGTGACCATATAAAACTGCTTCATGTGAACGCCGGCGCTCTCAAATTCCTTTCGTGCTGCATCCAGCCGGGACGGACTCTGTTTGATGTTTTGAAGCCCCTGAGGACTCCACTTGACCAGTGCAATGTAGGTGGGCATGCCGATTCTCCTGATTGCAGCATTTTAGTCCATTGGGGAACCCGTCGGGTGTGCCGGAGAGGAGCGTGGTCGACCGATTCGTGTTGGACAAGTAGTCCGATTCGGACGGGCTAGTTGAAACAGCCTCTCTGATTGCTTTAACACTAGGGGTGGCATGTCAATCGGTCACAGGGTGCTCGTTTTTCTCGGACCGCCCGGGTCCGGTAAAGGGACGCAAAGTGTGAAGCTCTCGCAAGTTCTTCAGATCCCGGCGATCTCGACGGGTGAAATCCTGCGTCGAGAGTGCCAGTCCGGGTCGGAATTGGGCCGCACCGTTCATGCGGTGATGACGTCGGGACGGCTGGTCAGTGACGATTTGATGAACCAAGTGGTGGCCAAGCGGCTCGACGAACGCGACTGCGAAATGGGTTGCATTGTGGACGGATATCCGCGAACCGTGTGGCAGGCCCGTTTCCTGCATGATCTGCTGCAGAGACTGGGAATGCCACAACCGACTGTCCTGGATTTTGCGCTTTCGGCCAAGGAGATTGTGACACGCCTGAGCCGCAGGCGACAATGCGTTCAGTGCGGAAAGATTTTCAGCATGGGAGCGGGAGTAAGCGCGCTCCGATGCGACCTGGACGGTTCCAAACTGATGCCGCGGGCGGACGATCATCCGCAAACGATTCGCGCGCGCCTGAATCTTCACGATCAGAACGCCCGAAAGCTTCGGCGGTACTATTGGCGGCAGGATTATCACCGGATCGATGCGGCCCAGGGCCCGGACCGCGTGTTGGATGAAATTCTGATGGTGCTCGGACGCGGCGAACGTCGTCCAGCTCAGAAGCTCGCGCCAGCCTGGAGAGCGACAGCCGCCTATTAGCTGGCCTTTTCGCAAAAAGTACTGTACGAAAGCTTCCTGAAATCGTACTCTATTACCACAGACTTCATTCTGAGTGGGAGGCAAGCTCTCTTGCGCCACATTATCCGAGATAGCTCTATGGGAATCGGGCCTGCCGTGCTGTTCAGCACTGCCATGCTCGTTTGTGCCGGCGTTTGCTGGCTCTTTTCAAAAAAGAAGCCGAATGCGCCGCAGCATCGCATCGTGCTTGAAAACCGGCGTCCGCGCGCAGACTACTTCCGAATCCGGCGTGCCGGTTCAGGCGATCACGCGCGCTGGCTGCTCGAAGGATTCGGGAAGTTTCAGTGCTCACTTGGCTTCGATAGCTGGAATGAAGCGATGAACCAGGTTCGGTTTCGGCTGGAGATGCTGAGTCTGGGAGAGGTCGAATATCTTTCGACCGGATCCTAACAGTGGTTCCGGTACTCAGTTGGCCTGAAAGCCTGTCGTAATTTCTTTGTAGAAGTAGTCAGACGGGCATGGGACTGATACTTCTGTTGATCATCGTGATCCTCCTCATCGGTGCGATACCGACCTGGCCTTACTCGCGCGGATGGGGATACTATCCGTCGGGCGGGTTAGGACTCATCCTGGTGATCCTTATCGTTCTCTATTTGCTGCGCGTGATTTGACTCCGGGCGCACCGCATCCGGGTGGGCAAGAATTAGCTCATTAGCGCGCTCATGTCCTGCATTTCGATAACAGAAGTATCTAAATGAGCGCGGGACACCCTTCTCAGCGGGCCTGCACGAGCGGCAGGTTGACCAGATGCTCGGAGATAAACCAAGCATGCATTTCGTTCGTGCGAATGACATCGCTCACCAGAACGTCGTTCGTGCCGTCGTCGCCCGAATCGTCCGCGGCGTGCGCATACTCGTGAGCTTCCTTCAAAATGAGCTCGTGGGCTTCGAGCAATCGCGAAATTTGGGCCGGAACCTCCTCCCGTCCAATAGGAGGCCGTTCTAGCCGGGTGTGCTCCGCTATATCTGGTGCGACGGCCACAGCAAT
This sequence comes from uncultured Acidobacteriaceae bacterium, assembly GCA_963787585.1. Taxonomy (GTDB): domain Bacteria; phylum Acidobacteriota; class Terriglobia; order Bryobacterales; family Bryobacteraceae; genus Bog-105. The sequence continues at coordinate 25,186 of CAWBDR010000016.1, read as the reverse complement.
ACCTCCGAGCGCCTGGATGCGTTCGGCAATTGTGTCCACCAATTCGGCCTGCTCCTGGTAATGCTTATCAAACAGCAGGTGAAGCTGATAGAAAGTCGGACCTGAAACTTGCCAATGGCATTTCTTGTAGAGGTCGCGGAGCATGATGGTGTCCGCAAGCACTTGATTCAGATTCTGGGTGCTTTCGAGCCGGACCTTTTCATCCAGACCTATCGGGATGCTGATGACAGTTCCGAATTCCTGCACGACATGGCCGCGCTGTCCTGTAATCGGGGCCGCATTCAGGGTGTCTGATTCTGTCTTGGTTTTTGCCATAACGCCTTGTTAGATGCTCAGGCGGAATGAACAGAACAGAGCTTTTTATTTATTTAAATTCGAGAATCTCTTTTTCTTTAGCTTTGGCCGCACTGTCGATTTTTCCGATTTGGCCATCCGTAAGCTTCTGGATAGCATCCAGAGCCTGCCGTTCCTCATCTTCGCTGATGAGCTTGTCTTTCAGCATCTTCTTCAGGTGCTCGTTCGCATCGCGGCGTATGTTGCGGAGCCCAACACGGCGTTCCTCGGCAATATGGCTCAGTTTTTTGGCCATCTCGCGGCGGCGCTCCTGCGTGAGCGGCGGGATCGGCACGCGAATCAGTTTGCCGTCGTTTGAGGGATTCAGGCCCAGATCGGCGCTGCGGATCGCCTTTTCGATGGCGCCCATCGTAGACGTGTCCCACGGTTGAACGGTGATCATGGCGGGCTCGGGAACGTGAAGTTGAGCGACCTGGTTGAGAGGCACGGGAGATCCGTAGTAGTCGACTCGAACGCTATCGAGCAGACTGATGGAAGCGCGACCGGTACGAATGTGAGCCATCTCGTTTTGCAGGTCGGCGAGCACCTTTTCCATGCGCGTGCGAGCATTCGCTTCCACTTCCTTGATGTTCTTGAACGTGCTGTTCGGGGCGGCTTGATGTTCTGGTTTCATAGCTCTGGTGTGTGAGGCTCTTCGATGGTTCAGCAGTCCGAAATTAGCGGATCACGGTTCCGATCGGTTCGCCCATAGCCATACGCATTATATTTCCGGCGACCTTCAAATCGAAAACCATAATCGGCATGTCGTTATCGCGGCACATGGCGACGGCGGAGGCATCCATCACACCCAGCGCCTTGGAAAGCACTTCGGTGTAGCTGACCGAGACGTATTTGATCGCGTCGGCATGCTTTTTCGGGTCTTTGTCGTACACGCCGTCAACGCTGGTCGCTTTGGCGATGATTTGCGCGTGGATCTCCAATCCGCGCAGCGTGGCCGCTGTATCGGTAGAGAAGTATGGATTGGATGTGCCGGCGGCAAAGATGACGGCGCGGCCCTTCTCGAGATGGCGGATGGCGCGGCGCCGAATGTATGGCTCGGCTACCTGGTGCATTTGAATGGCAGTCATCACGCGGGTGGGGATGCCGACTCGCTCCAACGCATCCTGGAACGCCAGGGCATTGATGACCGTGGCCAGCATGCCCATGTGGTCGCCCGTGACGCGGTCCATGTGATAGGCAGCGGCCGCGACACCGCGGAAGATGTTGCCGCCCCCCAGCACCAGCCCTACCTGTACACCTTTGCGCGCAACCTCGGCCACCTCATTGGCGAGCAGTTTCACGCGATCGGGATCGATGCCAAAAGAAAGTGGACCGGCAAGCGCCTCGCCGCTGATCTTCAACAGAATCCGCTGATACTGTGGCATGCAGGTCCCCCGGAATGTTGCGACTCGATACTCGGTCGCTATGGATTGAAGGCGTGATCAGGCAGTAACGGGAAGCGGGCTTTCGATCACGCCGGCCACATCGCCGGCATCGCCCACCTTATAGCGAACAAACCGAACAACGTTCAGCGTGGCGCCGAGTTTCGCGCCGGCGGTCTTGATCAGCTCACCTACGGTAATGGTGTTTTCCCGGATGAAAGGCTGCTCGAGCAGGCAGACTTCCTCATAGAACTTCGCCATTCGTCCTTCGGCGATCTTCTCGAGCATTTTCTCGGGCTTGCCTTCACCCCGAGCGCGATCGCGCTGGATCTCGCGTTCCTTGTCGAGAATCGCCGCCGGCACGTCTTCTCTTCTCAGGTATTGGGGATGCGCCGCGGCGATTTGCATGGCAATGTCGCGAACCAGGGTCTTGAATTCGTCTTTGCCGGTCACGCTTTCCGAAGAGGCGCTCACTTCGAGCAGCACGCCGATCTGCGATCCGGTATGGATGTAGTTGCCGATAACGCCGTTGCCATCGACTTTATAAACGATGAACCGCGAGATGTTGATATTCTCGCCGAGCTTGGCAATTTTGGTCTTCACCAATTCGGCGACCGTCGTGTTCTGGTCTTTTGTGAACCTCTGCTCGTAGAGGGCCTCGTGCGCCCGGAAGTTGGCGCGCTCCGCTTCGGTTACTTCCTCCAGGCGGACGATTTTGGGCTTGGTTTCCGCGATATGGGCCGCGACGTCCGCCGCCAGGCTCTGGAAATCCTCCGTACGGGCGACGAAATCCGACTCGCAGTTCACTTCCACCAGAACGCCGAGCTTGCGATCGGGACTGATAAACGCGCTCACCATACCCTGCTTGGTGGAGCGGGATTCCTTCTTAGTCGCGCCTGCAATGCCGCGCTTACGGAGAACCACTTCCGCTTCGTTGATATCGCCGTTGGTCTCTTGCAATGCCTTCTTGCATTCCATCATGCCCGCGCCGGTTCGCTCGCGGAGCTGTTTCACTAACTGTGCACTAATCTCAGCCATTGTTCTTTTATTCTTTTTTCGAATCCGGGAGCGTCAATCGGCGCACCGGATAACCCAGGTCTTAGTGTTCGACGAGGGTGGTGCTGGCAACTTCTTCGGGTGTCTCGCTGCCCGGACCCTTGCGAGGGGGCGTCTCCTGTTCCGTGGCGGCTGCCAGACTCTCCGACATCAACTGCTCGTTGTATTTCGGATCCAGATACTGCGTGTACTCTTCGGGCGTGTGCTCGGCCGGGGCCTCATCTTCGCTCACGATCTTCTCGGCGACGAACTCCTGCTCGGTTGCCAGCGAGCGCCCTTCGACAACAGCGTCAGCGATCTTGGTCGTGAAGAGACGAATGGCTCGCAAGGCGTCGTCATTCCCGGGGATTACGTAATCGACTTCGTCGGGATCGCAATTGGTATCAACGACGGCGACTACCGGTATGCCCAGCTTCCGTGCTTCCTTTACGGCGATCGCTTCTTTGTTCGAATCGATCACGAACAGAAGGTCGGGAAGGCCGTTCATGTCTTTAATGCCGGCCAGGTTCTGCTGCAGATGCTTGCGCTCACGCTCGAGCCGTCCGACTTCTTTCTTGGCGCGCCCTTCGTAGCCGCCGTTTTCGACCGACATGGAGTCGAGTTCCTTCAAACGCTTGATGGAACGCTGAACGGTCGAGATGTTGGTCAGCAATCCTCCCAACCAGCGCTGGTTCACATAGTATTGCGAGCAGCGCGCGGCTTCTTCGGCGATGGCTTCCTGCGCCTGCCGCTTGGTGCCGACAAAGAGAACCGACTTGCCTTGCGCGGCCATTTCACCGACATAGCGCATGGCATCTTTGAACAGCTTGAGAGTTTTCTGGAGATCTACGATATAGATCCCGTTACGTTCGCCAAAGATGTATTCCTTCATCTTTGGATTCCAGCGCTTGGTCTGGTGCCCGAAGTGAACGCCGGCTTCGAGCAATTCCTTCATCGAAATAGATGGCAACCTGCCTCCTAGAGTCTTTACTGCGGACGTGGTGGCGGTTCACGCGACCCAAAGCGGAACTTGCGTGATCCGTACAGATCCGGTCGGGCGATCGAGGCCGCAATACCGCCGATCGCGAGTTGGATTGGGGAACGAAGAGGTACTACTAACGCTTCGAGAACTGGAAGCGCTTGCGGGCGCCCTTTTGACCGTACTTCTTTCGCTCATGTGCGCGAGCATCGCGCGTTAAGAAACCGAGCTGCTTGAGTTTGCCGCGCAGCTCGGAGTTGAATTCAATTAGGGCCCGGGCGATACCGAGGCGGGCCGCTCCGGCTTGCCCGCTGATGCCGCCACCGTCGGCAAGAATGACCACGTCGAAGCGATCCGCCAGCTCGGCCGCCAACAGTGGCTGCCGAACATACGCGCGTGCCGATTCACTCACAAAATAGTTCTCAAAGGGGCGGTGATTGACCGTGATCTGGCCTTTGCCCGGCCGCAAGGTTACCCGAGCCCTGGCCGTCTTACGCCGACCGGTTCCCAACTGCTGCACTAACTTCGTTGGCACTAACTAACCTTATTCCTTCCTCTCGCTTAAACCGCTAATGGCACGGGGTTCTGCGCTTGATGGGGATGATGCTCACCGGCGTAGACCTTCAGCTTGCGGTACATCTGCTTGCCGAGCTTGGTCTTGGGCAGCATGCCGGAAACCGCCAGTTCCAGCATCCGTTCCGGACGCGTTTCGCGCATGCGGCGTGCTCCGGTTTCCACCAGGCCGCCCGGATAACCGCTGTGACGGCGATACAGCTTTTGACCTTCTTTGCCGCCGGTCAACTTTACCTTGGCAGCATTCACAATGATGACGTGATCGCCCGTATCGATAGACGGCGCATAAGATGGTTTGTGCTTGCCCATCAAGAGCATAGCGGCCCGGCTGGCAATTCGCCCCAGGACTGCGTCGTTGGCGTCGATCACGTGCCAGCTACGGACTATATCGCGGCTGGACGGATACTCGGTGCGCATGGACAGACTTCTTCTCTCCGCTTCGAAAACTCGAACACTTTAGTCTAGCGAACCGGGTAAGTGAGTGTCAAATTGAACCCCCGGTAGTGGCTCAATTTGAGCATCGCGAATCCCCGGATTGGCTGAACTGGGCGAAATCTTGGTTTGGATCGTCTTAATAACAGAAGCGCGAATCACCTCAAGGGCGGATTTGTTTTATTTCGATCCGCCCTATTCCGCGCTTTCTGACGATTTGAGCACGAGGAACCTTCAGTCACAAATCGGGCCCTAAAATTTTGCCCCTTCCGAATTCGTTCCGATGCAAGCGGCGGGCTATAACGGGTATCGCCTTCGAGGTCGGCTCCGTACAGCTTCTTCCGCTCAATGCCATGTCGCGGAGTGTCGAGATCGATCTCAAACAGTTGCTCGGAGGCCCCAATGTGCCCCAACTGGACGGCGGTGCGCGGAGTGCTCTGGTAAATGCGATCTACGGTCGTATTTCGTACAAGTTGTTGAACGGATTTTCGAGCGGAACTCTGCGAATCGACCGAAATCCCGCTTCCTGACACATCTCGTTCACCCGTCGCTCGTGAAAACCGAGTGTACCCAGGCCCGCGCCACCATTGGCCAACGATGTCGTCATGCAGTACATCACGCTCACGCCATGGAACATCGCGCCGAGCGGCCCAAGGTTCTGCTCCAGCCGGTCCGAGCAGTTGGTATCCAGACAGATGTAGGTGCCATCGTCCTTCAATCCCGTGCGGATGCTGCGAAGAAGTGCCATCGGATCGATAGCGTCGTGCACAACATCAAACGTCGTGATCACATCAAACCGTTCCGGTAGCCCGCGGGAGGCGTCTCGCACCTCAAAGCGCACGCGATCCCCCACTCCGGCCGTCACCGCGTTTCGGGTGGCCTGTTCGACTGTCGGCGGAAAGACGTCGAATCCGACATATCGCGACTGAGGAAATGCCTGAGCAAGCTTAACCAGGGCACGACCTCGACCGCAGCCGACATCTGCCACAATGGCGTCGCGCTTGAGCTTGGCTTGTACATCCGGCATAGCAGGGATCCATTGCTGCAGCAAGAGGTTCTCGAACCAGCCCGCACTGAAGCGCTCCAGACCATCCCAAAACTCATCGGGATACGCCGACTGTGGAACGCCGCCCCCGTTTCGGAAGCTTTGAATGACTTGGTCCATCACGACGTTCATAGCGCGGAACATTTGGTAGCTGCCACCAAGAAAAAACGCCCCACCCTCTTGCGCCAGGGCCGCCGTGTGTTCAAGGGGAAGCGTGAAAAGACCGGAACCGGGATCATAGTTCAGGTATCCGGCGGTTGCCATGCCTCCCAGCCATTCCCGCACGTAGCGCTCATTTGTGCCGGTGCGGGCGGAGAGTTCGGTACTGGTAGAGGGGCCATGGGCGGCCAAATCCTTGAATAACCCAAGGCGATCACCGATGGAAGCGAGTGTGGTCGTCAGGGTTGCACTCATGTCGTTGAGGACCTTGCCAATGAACGCTTCCTGCTTCGCGGCATCGGCTGTTTGTGCCGGCTGTACTTGTTGCATAACACCTTCTCCTGATTGAGCTATTATGCCTGGATCAACGGAACGAAAATAGATTGGCGAGCAGCCCTATTCGGCGACCGCGAATTCGGCCAGACGGTCGCGGATGGATTGCGGCGCATCGGCCACCACTTCGCAGTACTCATTCTGATAGCACTTGGAAACGATAGCAGCGCGGTCATGCAAAAGATGCAGCGCACGGCCTTCGCTGAGAGGCAGGCGGAAACGCTGGCGCGCGATGGGGTCTTGCACCAGCTGTTGATCAATGAGCTCGAGCAGCGTTCCCATCCCGGAGCCTGTCTGGGCCGAGATGAGAGCCGACGGCGTGGCGTTCTGCCGCGCGGTTTCGCCGAGCAGGCGATGGGTGAGCGTGGGCAGATCCTGCAGCCGGTCGGGTTCGTCGAGGCGATCGCTCTTGTTGAGGACCAGTATTTGCGGAGTAGTTTCAGCGCCGATTTCAGCCAGCACTTTCATTACGTGAGCGGTCTGTTCGGAAGCGAGCGGAGACGTGACATCGACAACGTGAAGCAGAAGCGCGGCGGCCGTTACCTCTTCGAGCGTGGCGCGAAAAGCTTCGATAAGCGTTGTGGGCAGATTGCGAATGAACCCTACTGTATCGCTCAAGAGCACGCGGCGGCCTGAGGGCAGACGAATTTGGCGAACGGTGGGATCGAGCGTCGCAAACATTTTGGAATCGGCGAGCACGCCTGCACCGGTGAGGCGATTAAATAAAGTCGATTTCCCTGCGTTCGTGTAGCCCACCAGGCCGACGGTTGAGAGCGGCACTGCCTGGCGTTGGGAGCGCTGTACGCCGCGAGTGGCTCGAACACGCTCGATTTCAGATTTCAGCTTGGCGATTCGGCGGCCGATGCGGCGGCGGTCCGTTTCCAGTTGCGTCTCACCAGGACCACGCGTGCCGATCCCGCCTCCCAAGCGGGACATCTGCGTTCCGCGACCAGCGAGACGCGGAAGAAGGTAGTTGAGTTGCGCGAGCTCCACTTGCAACTGGCCTTCGCGCGTGCGGGCACGCCTGGCGAAGATGTCCAGAATGAGCTGCGTGCGATCAAGAATTTTGACCTGCAGCCGGCGCTCCAGATTACGGAGCTGGGTGGGAGTCAGCTCATGATCGAAAATGACGGTATCCGCATCCTCCGCGGCAGTGCGCGTCTTGACTTCCTCCACCTTGCCGGAGCCCAGGAGGGTGGCGGCGTCAATCACCGGACGCATTTGGGTTATGCGGCCGACGACCTCAGCGCCGGCACTTTCGGCCAACGTGGCTAATTCATGGAGCGATTCTTCAACATCCGGATCGCGCTCGGGCCGCGGTGTTTTCGCCTGACGCGCGGTGAGCTCCAGGCCAACAACCAGCGTTCGCTCAGGGGCGGACTGCACCCTTAAGTAACCGCCCCGCAATGCGGTCTAGCCCCCATGCGATTGGGTGGTCTCCGAGGGTTCAGTTCCCGCGGGAGCTCCGGGCGTAGAGGGACCTGAACCGGTGTGACTCATCCCATGGAGCGGTTTTGAGACCACGACCGTGGAGATGGCGTGCTTGAAGATGAGCTGTTCCTGGTTATTCGATTCCAGTATCACTGAGTATTTGTCGAAACTCTTGATCCGGCCAGACAGCTTGACGCCGCTCATCAAGTAAATAGTCAGGAACGTTTTGTCTTTTCGAGCGTTATTAAGGAACGCCTCCTGGATATTCTGCGCAAGCTTTTCCACTTTATTTTCCTTTTCGTTTCGCAGCGCCCGTGTAAGCGGATTGCAGGTGATTTGGCTTGCCCTGGTTTGTGAAGACCTCGCCGTAAAACCGCCACTTAGCGGCTTGGGACAGCACCTGAATTTCTATATTACTCTGATTTTCACTGAAGACCTCATTTAGAAGGGCTTAGGGGAACCTACTGGCTGAGCTTAAGAGGTGGTGGACCCTGCAAGACTCGAACTTGCGACCTTCCGCGTGTGAAGCGGACGCTCTAACCAACTGAGCTAAGGGTCCTCAGGGCGGATTTGAACAGGCAATCAGGCCTCGATGGCGATGGCCACGCACCGATTCTAACCCATGCGAGGCTTTGCTACCGTAATCACATGGCTCGCCCTGATGCGAACTCCTCCCGTGGGTTATTCATTAGTCTCATTGTCCTTTCGTTCGTGGCCGTGGCCTGCTTTGCATACCCGCTCTACGTAATCTGGCCGTTTCGACATCAGGGCGCGACCGAGTTGGGTGTAGCCCTCTGGGTGAAGCGTATGGCTCCCTGGCTTTCGATTCTCTGCGCCGCTCTATCCGCCACCTTTCTTGTGGTTTTGTGGCCACGACTGCGCAGGCTGGGACGGATTGCCGGGATTGCTCTGGTGTTCCTCGCAGTGGCTGCTTGCTACGCCTCGCGCGTGAACGTGTACGAACTGATGTTCCATCCGGCAGGCACTCCGCAGTTCGTAGCAGCGGATCACGCCAAGGTTGACGCGGACGACATGGTGGTCGCTGTGAAGATAGACAAGGTGAGCCGAGCGTATCCGATACGCGAGATGGCTTACCACCACATCATCAACGACACCGTCGCCGGTGAGCCCATCGCTGCGACTTATTGAACGCTTTGTCACACCGGTCTGGTGTGGAAGCGAACCATCCAGGGAAATGCCCTTACGTTTCACCTGGCCGGCATCAACAACCAAAATTTTCTGATGCGTGATGATCAGACCGGCACGTATTGGCAGCAGATCAGCGGGCGCGCTGTGGCCGGGCCGCTGGCCGGTTCTCAACTAGAACTTGTTCCAAGCGACGAGCTCAGCTTTGTGCTGTGGCGCGGCGGCGCTCCGAGCGGCACTGTCCTGAAACCGGTGTCCGGGTTCGCAAAAGAATACGCGACAAAAGATTGGGACATTCGAATGAAGCGAGTGAAAACGGTTCTCGACTTTCCCAATAGTGGCCTGAAATCACGCGACTTGGTGCTGGGAATGGAAGCTTTCGGGGTGAGCCGGGCCTATCCCGTCGAGCAGTTGCTGCGCGATCAGCTTACGGAGGATCGCTTGAACGGCGAGCCCGTTCTGATTGTGGTGGGCCCCGATCAGAAATCTTTGCGCGCATTTCACGTGCAAGCTCAGCGTGGCCGGCCGGCCAGCGATTACTATCGCTATACGGCCACGACCACGGGAAATCCGACGATGCACACGCCCCTGTTTATCGATTCGGCAACAGGCAGTAATTGGGGCTTTGACGGCTGCGCCGTGTCGGGACCTGCGCGAGGCGAGTGCCTCCCGTTGATCCAGAGCATCAAGGATTACTGGTTCGACTGGCGCAACTATCATCCGCAAACGACAATTTTCAAGCCCCGAGAGCGTGTGCGAAGCTGATTGCTTATGAACCGCGGCAGATTCCGCGTTCTGTATAGCGATGTCGGCGGCGTTTTAGGCACGAACGGTTGGGACACGCGCCTACGCCGGCGGCTCTGCCAACACTTCAAAATCGATTTTGACGAGATTGAGCCGCGGCATCAACTGATGTTTGACAGCTATGAGCGAGGCTTCCTGACGCTCGAAGACTATCTGCGCTATGTCTTCTTCGACCGACCTCGAGATTTCACCTTGAACGAAATCCGTGAATTCACCTTCGAGCAATCGACGGCATGGCCGGACACGATCGCGTTCTTCAAGAAAGTAAAACAGGCGAACGGGTTAAAAGTAGCCCTGATCAGCAATGAAGGCCAGGGCATCACGGAACATCGCATGGGCAAGTTCGGACTGCGAGATTTGGCGGACTTCATCATGGTGTCGCACTACATGCATATGCGCAAACCGGACCGGCAGATCTGGAAGCTCGCTCTCAATCTAGCGCAGGCCACGCCCGAAGAATCGATCTATGTTGATGATCGAGAGATGTTCGTAAGCGTTGCGGCCGAGATGGGCTTCACGGCGGTTCAACACGTCTCGCTCGAAGAGACTCGCCGGCGTTTCGGCCAACTCGGCCTCAAGGTGGATTGACGTTATTTCAAGTGTTTATTGGCTTCGTCCCAATTCACGACGTTCCACCAAGCCGCAATGTACTCGGGCCGGCGGTTCTGATATTTCAGATAGTAAGCGTGCTCCCAAACGTCGAGGCCTAGGATCGGCTTGTTGCCGTCCATCAAAGGGCTGTCCTGATTCGCGGTAGAGATGATTTCAAATTTCCCGGCGCCGCTCTTGACGAGCCAGGCCCAGCCGGAGCCGAAGCGGCCGGTTGCCGCAGCGGTGAATTTTTCCTTGAAGCTTTCGAAACTGCCGAAATTTGAGTTGATCACGTTCTGAATCTCGCCCGTTGGCGCACCGCCGCCTTTGCCGGACAGAAGCGGCCAAAAGAACGAGTGATTGGCGTGACCGCCGCCGTTGTTGCGGACAGCGGTCTTGATTGCATCCGGAACCGCAGCTAAGTTGTTCGAGAGAATTTCTTCGATGGCTTTGTTCTGCAGAGCCGGCGCGGATTCGAGAGCCTTATTGAGATTGGTCACATACGCGCCATGATGCTTGTCATGGTGGATCTCCATGGTTTGTTTGTCTATGTGCGGCTCTAAAGCATCAGCGGGGTAGGGAAGCGGCGGTACTGTAAATGGCATAGTGTTCTCCAGGTTACTTGCAAAGTCTTGTCCGTCTACTACGATTCTGCATAACGGATGCGCTGGCAACACGCAATGTCGCGCGGCTTCCGGAGCAGATTTGAAAGACGGCTACGCGTGGTAGACCGAAGTACCCGCCACAATTGTTTCCAAAACCGTGAGCCGAAAAGTTTCCGGATCCCAGCGGAAACGGACAAGATCTGCTTTCTCGCCGGGAGTGAGCCCGCGTTGGCGCCCTGCTATGCGAGCGGCTCGAGCAGGATTTACGGTGGCCATGGCGAGCGCTTCGCGCAAGGTGATCGCGGCGAAGCGGACGGCATTCCCAATTGCGTGATCCATTCTGAGAGCAGATCCGGCCAAACGTGTTCCGCCACGCAAGACAACACTGCCATCATTTTTGAGCTCAACATCCACTTGGCCGAGTCTATAAGGACCGGGCTGGCACATGGCCGGCATCACGGCATCCGTCACCAGGACAGAACGCTCGGACCCCTTAGCTCGCACGGCCGCGCGAAAAAACGGCGCTGGAATGTGAATTCCATCCACAATGAAGCTGGCGGCGAGCCTGTCTTCGGCTAACTGGTCCCAAATGTAATTCTGGGTTTTCGGCAGAGTCGGATGAGCCGCGTTGCCGAGATGGGTCGACATGGTGGCACCCGCCTCCACAGCCGCCCGAATTTGATCGGCTGTGGCTTTCGTATGTCCCACGCTGGCAACCACTCCCCGGCGAACCAGTCCAGTCACGTACTCTGGTGTTTGCTCCCACTCCGGCGAGACCGTGACAATGCGTATGTTGCCGTGGGCGGCGTCCTGCCAACGTTCAAATTCGTCCAGGTCGGGAGGCCGGACGTGCTCAACCGGGTGGGCGCCCCGCGGCCCTGTCTCACTGGAAATGTGAGGCCCCTCGACATGAAATCCCGCAATGGCCTCGGCTTCGGGCATGCCCGTCCGCTGAAACTCCTCCTTAGCTTTCTGGAGATTTCGCAAGGCTCGCGTGATCCGCTCTTCGGAGCCCGTGATCACTGTGGGGAGAAAGCGCGTGACCCCGGTTGAAAACATGGCTCGAGCGGATTTAGCAATATCCTCAGCCGGCGCGGAAGGATCGTTATAGTCCACTCCCGCAAACCCATTGACCTGCACATCGATGAAGCCGGAGTAAAGGAATTCATCCGTCTCGGGCGGATGAATCAACTCGTCAACCGCGTCAATCGTGGTTCCGAATTCTACTTGTAAAACCGTAGAGCTTCCGGCCAAACGGCCAATACACGTGTTACTCATCGCGGCGCACCCCCCGGGTTTGACACGAACGACCATCTCTGTTTTTTTCACAGCAAACCCACAGGCCCAGGACGGTAAGCTTATCGCAGAGCAGGAGATAAAACATGTTTAAAAGCTCTTCCACAGCCTGCAAAACCGCTGGTGCCGAGGGCGGCTATGCGGTACAAATTCTATAGATCCGGCGCGAGTGTCAGATCGGCAGGTAATCTCGGGGGAGGTGGCTGCGGATCGGGTGTTCGCGCCAGGATAGCTCCTCCAGATCGGGTTGCCGTTTGCGGCCATCCCAAAGGGCAGGGTAGAAATCAACTTGTCCGGTTCGCCACAGATCCGGTTTGAGCGGTTTCTGCCCTGTTCGCCTATATGCACCTCAGCTGGAGCTGAGGGGCCTCAGACGCTCACTGGCTCGGGTTCACGGACTTCGCTAAGCGGCGTTAACCAGCCAAACTCATCCGTTGCGGTCCCGTCCACAACTTCGAAGAACCGTTGCTGGATGCGCTGGGTAATGGGGCCGCGGTGACCTGATCCGACGGGAACGCGATCGACCGAACGAATCGGTGTGACTTCACAAGCCGTTCCTGTGAAAAACACCTCGTCCGCGATATACAACAACTCGCGCGGGATGATCGCTTCAACGATTGGAATGCCAAGCTGTCCCGCGATCTTTATAATTGTGTCGCGCGTTATGCCCGGCAGGACAGACGCTCCGAGGGGCGGCGTAACCACCTTACCGTCGCGCACGATGAACAGATTCTCGCCCGATCCTTCGCTGACATAACCGGCTTCATCCAGGGCGATCCCTTCGGCATACCCGTTCGTGGCGGCTTCCATACGAATCAGTTGGGAGTTCATGTAATTGGCGCCGGCCTTAGCGAGAGCCGGCAGCGAGTTGGGCGCGAAACGCTTCCAGGACGAGACGCAGACATCCACGCCGTCGTTGAGGGCTTCGGCTCCCAAGTACTTGCCCCAGGGATAACAGGCCATGTAGGTTTCGACCGGGTTGTCGAACGGCAACACGCCCACGTCTCCATATCCGCGCAGCACGATCGGGCGAATGTAGCAGGCCCTCAGTTCGTTCGCTGCAATCAGATCCATCATTCCGGTGGTGAGCTGATCGATGGAGTAAGGCACGTCCATCCGATAAATCTTGGCGGAATCGAGCAAGCGCCGCGCATGATCCTGTGCCCGGAAAATCGCCGGGCCGCGCTTGGTTTCATAGCATCGGATGCCCTCGAATACGGAGCTTCCATAGCTCACCACGTGAGAGAGGACGTGGATTTTCGCGTTGTTCCACGGAATCAGCGTTCCGTTGTACCAGATCTTCTCAGTGGGCTGAAGCATGCTGAAATTATAGCGAGCAGTACCAATACACGCTCGAATTGCAGCCGGATTGGCTGAAAATTACGAGCGTTTAGCTTGCGATTTTCGCTGAGCGTGCGGAATCGTTCCTTCGAGTCCGCTCTTTTCTGCGCGTAGCGTGCTTCCAGGCGCGCTCTTCCTTGACCTTTTCGTGGAGTCCCGAGGGCAGGTAAAAGCGCTTTCGGCATTCGAGACATCGGTAGGGCTGCATATGCCAAAGCACCATAAACAGGTCCGCCAAGCGCCAGGTTCTGGAGCGGCTTACGTCACTCGACTTACAACGCGGACACATAACTTCAGTGGAACCCCTTGCTCAAGTGACTGAACACCAAATAGTACTATCGACAAAGTTGGTAGGTACCAATAGGTAGCTCGTGGTTCTGGGCTTTAAACCGGCTCTTAGATGCTCTGGGATAGATTATTGGAGCTTCCAGTTCTAGTGCAAGATGGCATCCTTCAAATCGTATCTGCCACTCCTGTTGGGGTTCGCATTAGCCTTTACCGTTACGCGTGCAGAGTCGATCGACACACAGTTTTTCTCGGCTATGCATTGGCGGCTGGTCGGTCCGTTTCGGGCTGGCCGGGTGACGGCCGTCGCGGGGATTCCCGGCGATCCGAACACGTACTACTTTGGAACGCCGGGCGGCGGGATATGGAAGACGACTGATGCGGGACGTGTTTGGAAGCCGATCTTTGACCAGGAACGCATGGCATCGATCGGGGCACTCGCAGTGGCGCCCTCGGCTCCCAATATTCTCTACGCCGGCACCGGTGAGCAGACGCCTGGGAATGGAGTCTATAAGTCCACGGATGGCGGAAATACCTGGGCCAATATTGGGCTTGGGAGTACACGTTACATCCAGGCCGTATGGGTGGATCCGCGCAATCCTGATGTCGTCTTAGTGGGCGCAAACTCACTGGGTTTTGCGATTATTTGGACGCCCGTCCCGGACTCCGCGAGAACCGTGGAGCGCGGCATCTTCAAGACTACGGACGGCGGCAAGACATGGAAGAAGGTGCTCACACGCGATGAAACCGCTGGAGTGGTGGATCTTTGCGCTGATCCCGACAATCCCGGCGCGCTGTACGCGGTTCTGTATCACGCCACGGTTGGCGTTGGGAAATCCGCCACTCCCGCAACCTCCGAAATCGTGAAAACCACTGATGAGGGTTCCACATGGGCACCGCTGGGTTCAAAGGGATTGCCGGAGAAAGATCGGGGGAGGCTGGGAATCGCAGTCGCGCCAGGAAACAACGGACGTATGCTCTACGCCGTGATGAAGCAGGGCTTTTTTCGATCCGATGATGGCGGCGCGAACTGGCGCAAATCTACCCAAGATCCTCGTGTAGCGGGAAGTGAATACTTCAGCCGCGTATTTGTAGATCCACAAAATGCAAACACGCTGTATGTGATGCAAACGTCCGTTTACCGCTCCATCGACGGCGGCCGTACGTTCAAGGCTTTTGTGGGCGCCCCTGGGGGCGATGACTACCACGTGCTGTGGATCGATCCGCGAACTAGCGCCCGAATGTTCCTCGGAGTGGACCAAGGCGCGATCATCAGCGTAGACGCGGGACGTACCTGGACAACGTGGTTCAACCAGCCGACCGGTCAGTTCTATCACGTAACAACTGATCAGGTCTTTCCATACCGGCTCTATGCCTCACAGCAGGATAGCGGAACGGCGGCCATCGTGAGCCGCAGCGATTACGGAGAGATTACCGCACGCGATTGGTTTCCGATTGCAGGATTCGAATACTGCTACATAGCGCCTGATCCAACCGATCCAAAGATCGTGTACAGCGGTGGCTGGTACGGGAGCGTCGTAAAGTTCGACAAGGCAACCGGCCAATTCGCGACGGTTTTCGAACGAGGAAAGGAGTTCCGAACGGCGCCGATGGCGCCGCTGCTGTTCTCGCCGCATGATCCGCACACGCTTTATCTCGGGACCCAATTTGTGCTGAAGACGACGGATGGAGCGGCTACATGGCACAAAATCAGTCCAGATCTGACAGGTTACGTCGAGAACCGCGCGGACGACAGTCCGCCCTATCCTCCGCCGCCGGCGATTACTGCGATTGCGGAATCACCCTTTCAAGCAGGCGAAATCTGGGCCGGCACGAGCAACAAGATCGTTCAGCTCACCCGCGATGGCGGAGCGAGTTGGCAGAACGTATCTCCCTCGGGGCTGGACGCGCGGGCGCAGATCGGAATTATCGAAGCCTCTCATCACGATGCAGGGACGGCATACATTTCAAGCGACACCCATCATGGCCGCATCCCGGCTTATATCGCTCGCACTCACGACTTGGGACATACCTGGCAGAAGATCGTGAACGGCCTTCCCGAACAGGAGATGGTGTACGTCGTTCGAGAAGATCCAGAGAGGAAGGGGCTGCTGTATGCGGGAACTGAAACTGGCGTGTATGTCTCATTCGATGATGGTGATCGCTGGCAATCTTTGCAATTGAATCTGCCGACCGCAACAGTCACCGATCTAGCGATTCTTCAGAACGATTTAGTAGCGAGCACATTCGGACGCGCGCTGTGGATCTTGGATGACCTGACGGCAGTGCGCGAAACGAGGAGGGAAATACTAGATTCGGGCGCTCACTTGTTCCACCTCGAACCTGCGATTCGGGCCCGATGGGACGTGAATCCCGACACGCCGAATCCGCCTTCGACGCCAGCAGGCCAAAATCCTCCGGATGGAGCTATCCTCAACTATTACTTGAAACCCGCCGCCGATCCTCACGTGATACTTAAAGTTGTGGACTCGAACGGAAAGTTGGTACGGGAATATGGCACTACGGCGACTGAGCCTAAGCTTCCGCCCGCCAATGTGCCTGAGTTTTGGTTCGCGCCGCCCGAGGTGTTGCCGGCAACCGCCGGACTGAACCGGTTCGTTTGGGACCTGCGCTATCCGGCACCGCCATCCTTGCCATACGGGTTTTTTGGCGGATTGGCCAAGTATACGGAATACACGCTGCCTGATAACGCGATACCCGGCAATACGCCTCGCATTCAACCGCGCGGACCATTGGTTGTGCCTGGGACGTACACTATCGAATTGTCCGTCGATGGAGAGACTTACCGGCAGCCGTTGACGGTCGAACTTGATCCTCGCGTACACGCCTCCGCCGCAGATCTCGAAGCGCAGCTCGATCTGGAGCAGCGGATCGGCCGCGGTATGGCTGCGAGCTATGACTCGTACAAACAAGTGGCCTCTGTTCGAAAGGAACTGGATAAGCGCGGCTCGGAATCGGAACCGAGCGGGCGATCGAAGGAGTTCACCGAGAACATCGAGGGTCTACAGAAAAAGATCGAGGCTCTCGAAAATGGTCCGAAGCGCGCGCCCGGATTTGGTCCTGTGAACCGCGATTTGACCCGCCTAAGCTACTCGGTAGCGACCGCCGACGCACGGCCTTCCGAGACAGCCCGAGCGGCGGTTGATGAAAATTGCAAAGCGCTGGATGACGATCTCAGGAAGTGGCGGGAGCTGAATACCACAGACATACCTGCATTCAATGCAGCGCTGCCCGCAAGTCACAAGCTTTCACCGCTTCCTGTGGCGAGCGAAATAGACACTAAAGGCTGTGGCCAGTAAGACACCGGCTCAGAGAAGGTGAAAGGCGACCTGAACGCTCACTCGGACGCTGACCGGCTTACCGCCTTTAGTCCCGGGCTGAAATCGCCATTGTTTGACCGCTTCCATCGCGCTACGGTCCTGTCCGGCGTTGAGCCCTTTGATGACCTGTAAATCGGTAGGCTGGCCCTGTGGGTTCACGACTACCGAGATAGTGACCGTGCCTTCGACAAAGGCCTCATCTGGCTTGGTTGAGAATGAGGGCTCGACATAATGCACGAGCTTCGGCCGGCTCACATCCGGGCCGGGCTCGTATACAGGTGCTGGCGTGGACTCATTGGCACGCGATTTCGCAGATTTCGTCGTCGCCTCGTCCGCCTGTGCTGACCCGGACATGCTAGCGACTGCGATCAGTATGTATCCGAAAAACACTAGTCTGCTTGGATGAAGACTCAAGGCACAGAACCCCTACTTGCCGCACGCGGTTCGGACAACCAACTACAACAGGTGGTTGCACCAATTTTCTGGTCGAACGAGGAAATTCCCAAGGGGTCAACGAGATATTTCGTGAGGCGCTTCCCCCGGGCGACCTCGATTAGTGATACAACTTCACGTAGCACCCAACAGTGTTGTGGAAGGAGTTCGTTATGCGGAAAGCCGCAGTAGCCGTCTGTAAGAAGAGTTGTCGCCTGGCGCGTCGGAGCACGCAGCGGGCACTCTGCCTGCTAGGGGCAGGAGCATTTGTCTCGTTCGTATTGTTGTCCGGTCTCGCCGCCGCCGACAACACAGATTTTACGGGCACTTGGGAGATGGTTCCCGCAAAAAGCCAGGTACCAGACGGCCGGACGGTCACGCTGGTGATCGAGACGCTAGCGGCCAAGTATAAGGTTACGAGTACCGTGCACGACAAGGCAGGTCACGAGATATCGACAGCTTTCGCCTGCGGATTCGGCAAAGAGTGTGAATTCAGCGAGGGTAATCACAAATCGAAGATCATGGCCTGGTACGACGGACCCGCGCTCACCCTTTGCAAGACGCAGGGACCGGAAGGCGATGTCTCGAACGAGTGGAAACTCGAGCTCTCGCCTGACAAGAAGACTCTAACCCTCACCCTGCAACACATGGAGCCGAACGGTAAAGATGAGACGCTCGTGTTCGAGAAAAAGCCGTAGCTTTCGGCGGGCGCGCTGTTGCTATCCTGTGGCATTCTGACTCGCGCTGCGTCCATTAAAGCTCGAGCGCGGCAGAACTCCTCGATATCGCCAGAGCTACGTTTATGATTTCATCCCGGTTTCTGCCGGCCATTCTCTCTACATCCTTTCTTCTTACCGGGCTGGCCTTGAAAGCTCAAATCGCCGGCCCGGACCAATTTGCCAGGGACCCAAAACAGCCCGCGGACGATTGGTACACCAAACAGATTCAGAAGTACACAACGGGGCCGTCTCTCAATTCACGCCTCACGAACTATCTGCCGGCTTCAAAGACCGTACCGACCCCGGCCAAGGTTCTGGGCGATGTTGCAGGAGCGCCCGACATGCTCCCCTATGCAGAAGATGTCTATCGCTATTTCAGGATGCTCGCCGCGAGCTCACCGCGCGTAAAGGTTCTCACGATCGGGCGTTCGGAAGAGGGCAGGGAAATGATCGCGGCGGCGATTGCCGACGAATCGCTGCTCGCAAAGGCGCAAGAGAACGGCGATCGCCTGGCTAAATTGGCTGATCCCCGTTTGATTCAAATGAACGATTCGATGGCCCAGACGCTGGCGTCCGAATCGTTCCCTGTTTACTACATCACAGGCACGATTCACTCTCCCGAAACAGGAGCTCCCACCGCGCTGATGGAGCTGGCATACAGGCTGGTGGTGGATGATGCGCCGTACATCCGTTTCATCCGCTCGCACATGATCACCTTGATCACGCCTGTGGTCGAGGTGGATGGCCGAGATCGGATGGTGGACATCTACAAATGGCATAAGGCTCATCCGGGCGAAAAGTGGCCGCGTCTCCTCTATTGGGGACACTACGTGGCCCACGACAACAATCGGGATGCCATGGGCATGACGCTCAACCTCACGAACAATGTCTTGAACACCTATCTGGCCTGGCATGCTCAAGTGCTGCATGATCTCCATGAATCAGTGCCGTTTTTATACGACAACACCGTAGGCGACGGACCATACAATCCGTGGATCGATCCCATGCTGGCCGACGAATGGGCCAGTCTTGCCTGGGATAACGTGTCGCAGATGCAGACGCTGGGTATGCCGGGCGTGTTCACGCATGGAAATTTCGATACCTGGAGCCCGGGTTACCTGATGTTCCTGGCCGGACTCCACAACGGGATCAGCAGGTTGTACGAGACCTTCGGTAACGGCGGGGCGGACACAGAAAAGCGCATTTTGGAGCCCGACGAATACTCGCGGACGTGGTATCGCGAAAATCCGCCTTTCCCGACCGTGCTTTGGTCCCAGCGCAACAACAACAACTATGAGCAAAGCGCGCTGCTGTCGACGCTGTCTTATTTCGCCCACAATGGCCAGCATTTTCTTCAGAATTACTATCTGAAGAGCAAGCGGTCCATTCAGAAGCCCCAGAACGCGGGACCGGCGGCCTATGTGCTTCCGGCAGACGAAACCGCTTCGAACCGGCAGATGCAGTTGCTGCGAGTGCTTGCCGCGCAGCACGTTGAAATTGACCGTTTGGAGGCGCCCGCCACCGTGATCGCGCCTCCGCCCCCAAAGCCCCGTCCCAAAAAAGAGGAAGCCTCCTCGTCTGAGGACTCCGACTCTGAAGACCCCGATCCTCCTGATCCGCCGGAGAAGCAGACCTTTCCGGCGGGGAGTTATGTCATACGCATGGATCAGCCGTTCTCGCGGGTGGCTGACGCTCTCTTAGACCGGCAATATTGGTCGCCTGACGATCCGCAGAAGCACCCCTATGACGACACCGGATGGTCGTTTGGCGATTTGTTTAATGCCAAAGCGACGCGAGTTACCGATGTCGCGATCCTCTCGGCAAAGATGGAGAAGCTTTCAGATCTGAGCCAAAGCGGCGAAGCTGTCGAGGGGAATGGCCCGCTGTACGGGTTGAATAACTCGGGCCAGATCGGTCTGGCAGCGCTCGTTTACGCGTTGAAAGGCGCTGACATTTCGATCTCGGAAGCCGCTTTCGATAGCGCCGGCCATCATTTTCAGGCGGGATCGCTCATCATTGCCAATGCGGACGCCGACCGACTGAAAAAAGCTGCCCGGGAGCTGGATGTCACCGTACGCACATTGTCTGCGCGGCCGAAAATTCAGACTCACGCCGCGACCGCGCCACGCATCGCGTTTATGCACACCTGGCTTTACACGCAAACAGAGGGCTGGTGGCGGTTGGCATTCGATAAGCTGCATATTCCCTTCGAATACATCAGTACGCAAACGGCTGCGAAAGAGTCCGACTTACGTTCGAAGTACGATGTCATCATCTTTGCACCCGTTGCACATGCTTCGTCTGGGCAGATCATCAACGGTCTGCCGATGTGGGGCAATCCGCTGCCATGGCAGAAAACCTCGCTTACGCCGAATATCGGCAATCTCGATGGCACGGAGGATATGCGTCCCGGCCTCGGGTTCTCCGGTGTCGCGCATTTGAAGGATTTCGTCGAGCAGGGCGGACTGCTCATTACCTCGGAAGACACGGCGCAATTCGCCATCGAGCAAGGCTTTGCTCCCGGGGTCTTTCTTGCGCCCCGGAAGAACGCCAAGGTTGTGGGAAGCGTTTTGAGCGCGTTGATCGTAGATAAGCTCCACCCGGTTGCTTATGGCTACGACTCCAAATTCGCCGTCTACAGTGCGGACGGAATGGCGTTCACCGTCGGCAATCTGACCGTGAATCGCACCTTGCCGACCGAGAAGGACTACAAACGACCAACGGGGCGGGGCGGGCCCGAGGACGAAGACATTCCCGAAGGACGGCCCATCGAGAAGGCTCCGCCGCTTCCATCACCGAAGCCGTGGCAACCTACACCGCTCAATGAAGAACAGGAACGGAACAACCCGTATCTGATTCCGGCCGAGTACCGTCCAACCGTGATCGTCCGATACGCGGAATCGAAGGGGCTATTGGTATCAGGGCTTCTGGAGGGAGGTGAGGCGATGGCGGAACGCGCCGTTGTGGTGGACGCGCGTTTGGGCAAAGGCAACGTCCTGCTGTTTGCAAATAACCCGATCTATCGAGGCGAGACGATCGGCAGTTATACGCTGGTGTTCAACGCCATCATGAATTTCGACCATTTGACGCCTGCAAGCGCAGCAACTAATTCAGCGAGGAATAATAAGTAGCTATGTCCCATCACAGACAGATGTTTGCCGTTGCGTTGCTTTTTGGAACCACTCTGTTTGGCGCTGAAACTGTACGCATCGATAAAGGTTACGTGCAAGGCACCCAGAGTGATGATGCCAAGGTGCGAATCTTCAAGGGCATTCCGTTCGCTGCTCCGCCGGTCGGCGATTTGCGATGGAAGCCGCCGCAGCCGGTAGCACCCTGGACCGGCACCCGGCAGGCTACCGAGTTCGGACCGCGGTGCATGCAGGGACACATTTACGGCGATATGGTTTTCCGCGACGATGGCCCCAGCGAGAACTGCCTGTACCTGAACGTCTGGACGCCCGCCACTTCCGCCGATGAGCACCTGCCGGTCATGGTCTGGATCTATGGCGGCGGATTCAGCGCGGGAAGCGCATCCGAGCCCCGCCAGGACGGCACAAACCTGGCCAAAAAAGGCGTCGTGGTTGTTAGCTTCAATTACCGGCTCGGAATTTTTGGTTTCTTCAGTCATCCCGATCTGGCGAAAGAATCCGGCCACAATGCGTCCGGCAACTATGGCCTGCTGGATCAGGTCGCGGCCCTGGGGTGGGTGCAAAAGAACATAGGCGCATTTGGCGGGGATGCCCAAAACGTCACGATTTTCGGTGAATCCGCGGGATCGTTCTCGGTCAGCGCGTTGATGGCTTCGCCTCTCGCGCGGAACCTGTTTCAGCGTGCGATTGGGGAGAGCGGCGCATTTTTTGGGAAGACTCTGGGCGCAAAATCGCTCTCCGACAGCGAGGATGCGGATACGAAATGGGCCAAGACCGCGCTCGGTACGGATTCACTCGCCGCGCTGCGTGGCAAATCCGCCGATGAGCTTCTGCAGACCGCTCTGAAGGAAAAAAACACCATCCGGTTCGCGCCCAATATAGACGGTTACTTTCTTCCGCACGATGTGAACTCGATTTTCGAGAACGGCCAGCAAGCTCACGTTCCGCTGCTGGCTGGGTGGAACCACGATGAGGGAAGCTACCACATGGTCTTCCAAAAGGACCAACCGACCGCTCAGAATTTTGCTTCCTGGGCGCATAGCCACTTCGGTGAGAACGCGGACGCGCTGTTAAAGCTCTATCCAGCCAGCACGGACGAAGAAGCCAAGCGCGCGGCACAGGACCTTTCCGGTGACCAGTTCATTGGCTACTCGACGTGGAAGTGGATTCAGATGCAACTGGCAACGGGGAAGTCCAAGGTCTTTGTATATCGATTCGAAGATGCGCCACCGGGGCAGACGAGCGCGGACGCAGGGCAAGGAGAGGGTGAGTCGCGCGGCGCGTATCATTCCGCGGAGATCGAGTTCGTGTTTGGCAACCTGGCTTCGAAGAAGCTGCCATGGCGGCCGGAAGACGAAAAGCTGTCGGATCAGATGTCAACCTACTGGACGAACTTCGCGAAAACGGGGAATCCCAACGGTACGGGGTTGCCACAGTGGCCCGCGTATGACAAGCAGGATGGGTATCAGGTGATGCATCTGAAGGCGAATCCGCAGGCCGCGCCTGCGCAGCATAGGGCGCGCTACGAATTCCTGGATAGCATGAATTCAAAGAAGTAGTTTTGCAAACGAGACGCGCCTTCGTACTTACTGCCCTCAGCGCAGCATCGCTTTCTTCCTACGAACAAGAGCCGACCTTCTCCAGCAACGTGAAGGTCGTCAGTGTATTAGCGAACGTCAAGAGCAAGAGAGGCGAGATCATCCGCGACCTGACGAAAGAGGATTTTCACGATCCTGGAGGATGGGCGGCCACAGGTAATCCGTTACTTTAACCAGCAGTCAGATCTCCCTCTAATCCTCGGACTTTTGATCGACACCAGCATCAGCCAAGAACGCGTCTTGGATGCCGAGCGGTCGGCCTCGTTCCGGTTTCTGGACCAGGTGCTGCGTCCGAATCAGGATCGGGTCTTCGTCATGCAGTTCGATCTGAACGTGTTCCTGCGGCAGGACCTGACCTCTTCCTGGAAAGATCTGAACGAGACGCTGTCGGCGGTGAATTCGCCGTCTCGGAATGAGCTCAAGAACCAACTCGGCGGAGGCACGCTCCTGTACGATGCTGTCGTGGATGCCTCGAAAATCATGCACGATCAGCACGGGCGGAAAGCGCTGATCGTCATGTCCGATGGCGTGGATACCGGCAGCAGTGACACTTTGAAAAGCGCCGCTGACGCAGCAGAGAAATCCGACACGCTCATCTATTCGATTCTGTTTTCCGACGAAGGCTTCTATGGGGGTTTCGGGCACACGGACGGTAAGAGCGTCCTCACGCATATGTCAAAGGACACGGGCGGGGGATTCTTTCAGGTTTCGAAGAAGGAGAGCATCGATCAGATCTTCGATCGCATCCAGGATGAGCTTCGGAGCCAGTACAGTCTCGGTTATGTTTCGAATGCGGCTGTAAGGGTACCCGAGTTCCGGCGGATCCAGGTGATAACCAACCGGAGCGGGCTCGTGGTGCAGGCGCGCGAGCGGTATTGGGCGGAATAGCGACAGTTTCTTGAGGAGACCTGCGATGACTCGTACGGATCAGAAGCCGCGGAAGGCATCACCCTACAGCACGCATGCCGGAGTGGCAATGGAAGCGAAGGCCGTTTCCGGCTTGAAAGAGAAGACGGGCCGCACGCTGGAGGAATGGATTGCCCTCACAAGGAAATCCGGGCCAAAGGCGGAAAAGGAACGGGCGGCCTGGCTGAAGCAAGAGCACGGGCTCGGGACGAACTACGCAAAGTGGGTGGCCTCTCGCGTCGAGGGCAAGTCCTTAGGCGATCAAAGCCCGTCCGAACTCGTGAAGGCGATGTATTCGGGTAGCAAGGCAGGCTTGCGCCCAATTCACGATCGTCTGGTCGAGCTGGCCCTGGCATTGGGCAAAGACGTGAGGCTAACTCCGTGCTCGACGATAGTGCCGATCCGGCGCCGCCACGTCATTGCACAGATCAAACCGGCCACCAATGCGCGTATCGATCTCGGTCTCGCACTGCGGGACACGAAGCCCGGGGGCCGGCTAATCGATACGGGCGGATTCGCGAAGAAGGATCGCATCACACACCGGATACCGATTACGTCGCTCAGCGAAATCGATGGCGAGGTACGGGATTGGTTGCGAAAGGCATACGAGATGGACGCGTAGCTTATGACCGATAACAGATATTATGTAAACTTAAGTGGTATAAATATACTTCACTGACAGAACGTGCTAAGCTTTTTCAGAAGCTTGCGGTCGGGTGGCTACAATGACCTCCCGAGCGTTCAAAGGAGGCGGTCGCTTAGCGGAAGTCATTGAGATGATCCAGCCAGTTCAGGCTGGACATGCTAACGACTGCATTGCGTTGATTACTTGCTTTTTGGATGAAAGCGGAACTCATGGCCGTGCATCTGGCAACACCGTGGTTGCTGGGTTCCTCGGCAATAAGGATGACTGGCAGATTTTTGAAGACGGGTGGCTGGAGATCATCAAGTCGTACCCGGAGCTCGGGACTATTCACGGGAAGGATTTGCTACCGAAAAGGGGCATCTATTTTAAATTGGCCGGAAGAGAAATACTGGAAGCTGGTTATCAACATCGCCGCATTGATTCGCCGTTCGAATCTGATCGGCATAATGTGCGGACTCCATAACGCTGACCATCGGGAGTACTGCCGACGGCTAATCGGCAAGAAAACCCGGCGCGACTCGGCGTACGGATTGTGCTTTCGGATGTGCGTAACAAAATTGACCAAACTCATCCGCCATTTGCCACGACCACGAGAGGATCAGCGAATCTCCTTTATCGTTGGTGA
>CAWBDR010000015.1:0-37987 GCA_963787585.1 uncultured Acidobacteriaceae bacterium | reverse complement strand
TGCTTCCGAGCCATCGACTCACTCCGCAAAAAAAGCTATTCATATCGCCCGACATTGCTTTTCATAATCCTGGTGGGCAAAAGTGGTTCACCACGAAACTGCGATTGACGAGCCTTCTGCTAACTAGAGAAACGTGAAGAACAGGTTTCGACAAAGCACAAAAAAGGTTCAGCTTGATAGATCTTCCGGGCTTCTGCGAAGCAGTTGATCTACCTCGGGTAATACTACTCGACCGGGTGCATTTTGATCATGCAGTTTCGAGTTGGTCGCCGAGATCTGTCAATGAGCTCCCAGGTTTGTTTTTGACTTCGCCTCTAAAGATACGTACAAGGCTTACATGGCTAGCTTCATCCCCGACCCGGTTCGGCGCAAGCTCTCGCGTAAAGGGAGCATCGCCGCGTATTTTAGGAAATCATTGTTAAGAACACGCCAAGCTGCATCTACATTTGAATTCGCTTACCAAGCGCGCATTGCCGTCGAGCGTATTCGATTCGCGATTCGCCAGACTGACCAACTCGCGGCAAATCAGCCCGTCCTGCAGGAGGTCGGAATGCAATTGCTTGACGCTTTGGATCGGTTGGAAACGGCAGACCGCCATTTTCAAGAAAGCTTTCGAATGGGATTCTGTCCGTCCAAGGCGTTGGATTCGACGAACGGACGTGGAGAAGGCCCGAGTAACGGCGTAGCGGTCAATGCGAAACGTGCTGGGAAAGGTTGGTGAACATCATGAGAGCTGATGTCCGGAGGCGAATTCAGCAGGCATTGGCGCAGGTAAATGGCGGACAGGTGAATTCCACCTTCCCCGATCTCAATGAGGCCATAGAGCAGGCATTATCTGGCGAACGAGAGTTTTCAATTGAAGAGATAGCAAGGAAGCACGGCCTCACATATCATACGGTCTATCGCGCGGTAAAAGGCAAGCCCGGCTATCGAGTTTACGGGAAGAGGCGCGGGGCAAAAGTGAGCGAAGCTCTCTATCGCTCTTTTTTAGCCGACGCTATTAGAAGAGGGTTGGCGGCATAGGTCAAAGTGGGAACGTGCTTGGCCATGGCGCTGCCGAGCGATTTCGCCGCTTCGACTTGTTCCGCAATACAGAACTTTGCATAATGTTTGCGAACTATTTCCTCTGTATCGCCTATATACGAGGCGACAGTTCGAAGTGACACGCCCGCCTGCAATAAGTTAGCGCAGAAGGTATGCCGAAAGCGATGCGGGTGAGGATGGACGCTGAAGCTCTTGCCGTCCTCTCGCATTAGTTTTTCCGCGATTTGAAAGAGCCGATTGATGCGCTCTCTCCAGTTTGTCGAGGACTTCTTGATGCGATTCCTCCACTCCTCCGTGTCTCGCGTTGGGAGTGGACCTCCGCCCAGAAAGAAATAACGCCCGTGCTTAGGTGGCAGCGATTGCAGGGCCGCCACTAAGTTAGGGTGCCCCAGTCCCATCTGGTTCTTTCCAGGAATCGGGATATTCACGAAGTTACCTTCTTTGCCTCTCGTCTTACTCGGGTGACACCAGATCGCATGGGAAAACCCGGCGTGCTGAAACGGCACCAATTGCGAAACGTCAAGGGCAGTCACATCGCTGATACGGAGGCCTGTGTAGCGGAGAGTCCAAGCGAAGACGAGTGCTTCGAATCCATTTTGCATCCCCAATCGCTTGTTGCAATAGCCCTTGCCATCGGTCACGAATTCCCATGCTTTGTATATATAAAAGAGATCCTCGTCAGAGAACGGCTCCTTCGGCTCAACCTTCGTATAGGCAATCATCTTATGCTTTCTGGATGCCCAATTGTCAGACAACCATTCGCAACTCTCACAGTACGAAAGGAAGCTACGCAAGTCAGTCGTGAATCGAGAACGCGTCGAATCGCTTAGAGGCTTATATAGGTTCTCCTGCCCTGGTTCTGGTTTTCTGTTTTTGTGCGGATTCAGATTATGCCAAGACTGCCGAAATCTTTGCCAGATCTGGGCATTGTCCATCTCCTGGATGTACTCAATTCGATGTTCTTTGGAGAATGGAATGAGCCGCAAGGTGAACAAGTGCTCGAGTGCAATCATCCTTTCCTGAGAAGATCCGTTCTCGCGAGTGTTTGCGTAGAAAGAGGTCACCGCATCGTTTACGGAAACGAGCCTGTACTCTCGGCATTCGTCAGGCGGTTGTAGATGGCCAGGAGTTTCCCATTTTGCGATCTCGTTCCGGGCCAGATCCCAGCTTCTTTGGCCGGTGCTCTTCGGTCTCAGGTACGTCCCACTCTCAAGCTTGCCCTCGACATAGATCGGACAATCGCACTGTGCCTTCCGGGTGGTCTTTGGACTGTCGTGTTCGTAGATGCGGACGTCCTTCGCGTAGCCTCGGACGCACTTGGACTCGTGGCGACGAAAGAGTTTCAGCGGCATAAATCCCGAGTCCCATGTTACCCGGAAACCGGGCTGGGTAACATGAGTGATTTTAGCCATTTTTCTTCAACGGTTTATGGTGCGGAAGCTAATGGGAGTCGAACCCACCCGTGACATTGAAAATGCCGCACTTCGGTTTTGAAGACCGAGCCCTGCACCGGCAGAGTCTAGCTTCCGACTGAGATTGTAACGCCCTCAACCGTGCTGAAGATTTTTCTGCCGATTGCGTAACGGAGCTCGTCCAAACCAGTTCCCGTTACTGCCGAAATGGCATAAAACGGCAGCGCACGTTCGCGCGCTTTAAGCCTGACGGCTTCGATGCGCTTTGGATCCTGGCAAACGTCGATCTTGTTCGCGACCACAATCATTGGCTTACGCGCCAGTTCGGGGTCAAAGCTGGCAAGCTCTTCGAGAATGACGTCAAAATCATGAGCGGGATCGCGGCCGCTTTCATCCGAAACGTCTACCAGGTGAACCAACAACTTTGTCCGTTCGATATGTCGTAAAAACTGTGTGCCGAGCCCATGGCCTTCGTGCGCACCCTCAATCAAGCCGGGAATGTCGGCCAGAACGAACGTGCGATCCGCAACCCCGACGACGCCCAGGCTTGGCTCCAGAGTAGTGAACGGATAATCCGCGATTTTCGGCTTAGCGGCCGAGAGCCGCGAAATGAGAGTAGACTTCCCAGCGTTAGGAAAACCGACCAGTCCAGCGTCTGCTAGCAACTTCAGTTCAAGCCGAAGGCGGAAGAACTCGCCCGGCTTGCCTTCTTCGTGCTCGGTTGGGGCCTGATGAGTGGAGGTCGCAAATCGCGCGTTGCCTCTGCCGCCACGCCCTCCATGAGCAACCGTGAAACTTTGGCCCGGCGCAGTGAAGTCAACGAGCCGCTCTCCCGTTTCGGCGTTGTAGACGATTGTGCCGACAGGAACAGGGAGTTTGATGGTTTCACCATCGCGCCCGGTGCGTTTGCTGCCCTCGCCATGGCGGCCGCGTTGTGCGGTGTGCTCCGGGTTAAATCGGAAATGTAGGAGGGTATTGTAGTGTTCGCTCGATTCGAGCACCACATCACCGCCTCGGCCACCGTCCCCGCCGCTCGGTCCACCACGAGGCACGAATTTTTCGCGGCGGAAGGCAAGGCAGCCATTGCCGCCATCGCCGGCCTTGACGGTGACGATTACTTCATCGATGAACAACTCAGCTCTGGGCGGCGATTATGTTGACGAATTTGCCCATTCGCCCGCGATCGCGAAATTCGACGGTGCCGGGAACAGTCGCAAAGAGAGTGTCATCTTTACCAAGACCGACATTCTTGCCCGGCTTGTAACGGGTACCGCGCTGGCGGACGATAATGGAGCCGCCGCTGACAAATTCACCGGAAAATACTTTAATGCCCAGCCGCTGTGAATTGGAATCGCGGCCGTTCTTTGAACTTCCTAAACCTTTTTTGTGTGCCATGCTAATTCCTCGGGCTGCTAGGAGAGGATCTCCCGCACTTCTACCCGGGTATAATTCTGCCGATGACCGATGGTGCGTTTGTATTGCTTCTTGCGCTTAAACTTGAAAACCAGGACCTTATCCCCTCGGCCATGGCCCGCAATCCGGCCCCGCACCCGCGCGCTCTTGAGAGCATCGCCTAGCACCAACTCATTCGAATCGTTCGAAATCGCGAGCACGCGATCGAATTCTACATCTGCGCCAATGTCTCCGGTAAGCGTGTCGACTTCAATCGTCTGGCCAGGGGCGACACGGTATTGCTTTCCACCTGTCTCAATCACAGCGTACATATATGTGCCTTGTTAAGGTTACGATTCCAGAGGCGAGGGCGCATACCTAAGCAGGAAAGCGCGAACACACACCTACAGCTGGGCTGCCAGAAGAGAAACCGAACCCCTCCTATAATAGCGAACTCTGGCTCAGCTCGCTAGTCCGTAGGCCTCCCGCGCGGTATCGCCCCATATTCGCTGCTGCTCGGGGCCTGAAAGGGACTGAAGCGCGTCTTCCACCACCCGCACCCACTTCTTATATGAGGTCGCGACCAGGCAGACTGGCCAATCGGACCCGAACATGAGACGGTTAGCGCCGAATGCTTCCAGCACGGTTTCGATGTACGGTCGAAGTTGTTCGGGCGTCCACTGGGTCCAATTCGCCTCGGTCACCATGCCGGAAATCTTGCAGTAGACATTCGGACGTCTGGCCAGCTCCTGGATATTTTCGCGCCACGGCGATGTCTCACCCGCTTTGATGCGCGGCTTCGCGATGTGATCGAGGACGAATAGTTGGTTGGGGTGCCGATCCACGAATTGAATTGCAGGCGGCAAATGCCTTTCTAAAATCAGAACGTCATAGACAAGTCCGGCCTCGGTGACCTGCCGAATTCCTGCGTTGAAGTCGTCCCGAAGAATGTAGTTCGGATCAGGCTCGTCCTGTATGACGTGCCGAAGTCCCCGGAGCTTCGGATTGCGAGCGAGTCGCTCAATCTCGCTGCCAACGCGCGGGTCGGTGAAGGGAACCCATCCCACCACGCCAACAAGGAATGGCGATGCGTTAGCCAGTTCCAGCAGCCATTCAGTTTCACCTGCGCCCGCCGCCTGCACCGCGATACTCGCATCGATCCCGCTCAGTTTCATCTCGCTTGCCAGATCTTCTGGCAAAAAATCGCGCCGGATCACGCTCATGTTGTCGCTAATCCAGGCGTACTGAGCAGCATCGTACTTCCAGAAGTGTTGATGCGCGTCGATCCTAGGCATCGCTGTTTTCCGGCCTGCCGGACGGCCAAGTCAAATGCTTGACCGGAGCGACCGCGTCATTAATCTGATCGAGTAAGGCGGGCTCCAGTTCAAACCGGAGTGCCTCGAGATTTGCTCCCACTTCTGCTCTGGTGACCATTCCCACGAGAGTGGAAGAAACATACGGGTGTTCCAAACAGAAGCGCAATGCCGCTGGGGCCGGATGCACGCCGCGCCTCTCCAGGAGATCTACGACGTCCCGCCCTGCGGTTTTCACGCTCTCCGGGGCCGGGTGCCATGGTGGAGGGCCTTGCGCCGTGAGAACTCCCATATGCAATGGCGAGGCATTGATCAAGCCAATGCCACACTCTTTCAAGGCCGGCGTCAGGTGCGTATCGAGATCGCGCAACAACAAGTTGTAATGGCAGTAGGAAATTACGCTATCCACTTTCGCGCGGACGGCCACGTCGGCGAGTATTCGCAACGGCAGCCCGGAAACTCCCACGTAGCGCACTTTTCCTTCGCGCTGCAGCTCTCGCGCCGCAGGCACAGCCTCGTTGATCACCTCTTCCCGGTCGCCAAACTCGATATCGTGCACCGTCAGAAGATCCAGATAATCTGTCCGCAAGAGACGAAGCGATTCTTCGACGCTGGTGCGAACTCGTGCCGCTGAAAAATCGAATACGGTTTTATCGAACCGGGCGCACTTGGTTGCCAGCACCACTCTATTGCGCCGACCTTCCAACATTCTGCCGAGGCGTTCTTCGGACAGCCTGCGTCCGTAATAGGCGGCGGTGTCGAAAAACGTAATGCCTTCATCAATGGCGCCGTGAACCGCTCGTTCGGCCTCGGTCAGATCGAGCGTGCCGTATTCGCCTCCCAAGGGAGCAGTACCGAACCCGATCACGGAGAGCTGCAAGTCAGTACGCCCGAGCCGGCGGTATTCCATCAGTATTTATCCAGATCAACCAGAATTTTCGTGTAGGAGCGCGGCGATTCGCTCCAGCGCAGAAGTGCATCCCCCGCGCCAGATAGGGAGACGGTCGCCGAGATCGTCGCTTCTACCGGGAATCTGCCCTCGCGCAGCATAGAAATGACCGGCGGGAATTCGGTGAGAGAATTGCGCGATCCGAGAATATCCAGTTCCTTGTGGACAAACAGCTTGGTTTCGTAGCTGACCGGCTCTTTCGCCCATCCTATATATACGACTCGCCCGGTATGCGCCACCAGGCCTACGGCCAACCGATACGTTTCGGCTGTCCCAACCGCTTCGATAACAACATCGGGCCCCAAGCCGTTCGTCAAGATAAGGAGTTCCTGCTCCAGATTCTGTTTGCCGCTATCGATTGCGTGCTGAGCGCCAACCTGTTTCGCCAGGACCAATTTCTCATCATCCAAGTCGATTGCGGCCACGATTGCCCCACGTCCAACCGCCGCTGCAATCACTCCTAGTCCGACCATTCCGCAGCCGAATACTGCCACAACATCACTGCCAGCTACCCTTCCCCGGTTACAAGCATGGAATCCGACGGCCAGCGGTTCCACCGCGCTCAGTTCGCGAAGCGACAGCCCTTCCGAGACAAAAACTTTCTGCCAAGGCGCGGTGAAATACTGCTTCATCGCTCCATCGCGCTGCACCCCGAGCGTCTCATTGACCTTGCAAGCATTGGTTCGCCCCCTCCGGCAAGAAGCGCAACTTCCGCAACTCGTATTCGGATATACCGTGACGTCCATGCCGGGCGCAAACTGCGGCGGAGCATCTTTTCCTAGCTCTACGATGGTCGCGGCGATTTCGTGTCCGGGTATCCGGGGGTAGCTGACCAGCGGGTTCTTGCCTCGATAGGTACTCAGGTCCGTTCCGCACATCCCGATGATGCGGGATTTCAACAGAAGCTCTCCGGGCGCAGGCTTCGGCTGCGGGAGCTCGATCAATTCAGTGCGGCCCGGTTCGACGATGGAGAACGCCCTCACGCTTCAGAACTCCAGATGATTTTCGCCAGCGCGAAGCGCGCGCTTCGTTCCTCCCCATTCAAACTCGCCACTGATATTCGGCGGGAGCGACAGGTCGGCGATCAGCTTTTGATTTTTACGTTTAAGGCTGACGCGGATTTCGCCATTCGGATGTGGCATAGACGCCGTGACCTCTTGCAAGCTGCCCATATTGGGCGCAATGCGGACGCGCTTGAATCCCGGTGCCATGGATTCCACACCGGCGATGGTTCGAATTAATTCGAAATTGGGACTGGCTCCCCAGGCGTGGCAATCGGAACGTGCATCGGGCCCATTCCACTCGGCCCAGGTGGTTAATCCTTGGGAGAGCATCTCGCGCCAGGGGCCGAGCATTTCGAGGTAACGGTCTCCAAACCCGACCTTCCGTAGCGCACCGTTTGTGTAGGCGTGGAAGTAAATCGACGATTGCGCCAGAGTGGAATCGGCAATCACCTTCTCCATTACGGACCGGCCTTTCTCCAGGCCAACGATTCCGGCGAGCACAGCCAGAGTGTTTACCTGCTGCGAGTAGCTTCGATGTTCGGGCTGATCGGCAAACAGGCCACGAGCGGGATCCCAATCCGTCTGAAGAATCGTCTGCTTCAACTGATCTGCGCTGGCGGCGTCGGCAGTTGCGAGCGCATCTTTTCCTAGTTTCTGTTCGAGATCGTTCGCCCACTGATATGCGAGTAACAATTGCAGATCCAGGGCGGCTGACGAGGACCCATCCGCATTTGCGGGAGGAACGCCGTCCCGCCATTGCGGCACCCAATCGACGAAATTCCACCAGGGCATGCGCGCAAGCGATGCATTCTCCTTTTGATAATTGCCGAAAAATTCGAGCACGGCGCGAACGCCCGGCAGCATACTTCGGACAAAGTCCGGATCGTCGACATACATCCAATAGTCGTGAACCATGCCGATCCACCACAGCGAGAACGGCGGAATATATTGCTGCAGGTATGAAGGCGCTCGGCTGTAGGTTGCGCCTTCCGCGGTGCGGGATGAGTTGAGCAAGGCGATCGCGTTTTTCATGAGCCGCGGATCACCAGTCATATAAAGGGAGACGAGCGCCTGAATGCGCGTGTCGCCCGCGTACTGGAGCTGTTCATAGAACGGGCAATCCATGTACGTTTCATGCGCACACAACCGCGCCGTGCGCCAGCCAACCGTCAGAATTCGCTGCAGGTCCTGATTCACTTGGGGGGCGTCTACCTGGAACTCGGCACGCCTCACAAACGGATAACCCGTGAAGACGCCGTGGAGATCTTCAATTATCAGCGGCTGATCCTGCGTTTGTACATCCAGGCGCAAATACCGGTAGGTCCGCCAGTACAACGGCCGATACAGCCGGTGCGAGGCGCCGTCAGCGACATAGGTATCCCAAGGACCGTAAAAGTATTTCCCCGTAACATCGTTCCGATTCCCTTTCAGAGCGTGTTCGCCATGGCCGCCCTTTTGTACGTATAGGGCTTCGGCATAGTGCAACTCAATCTCGGCGCCTTTGCCTCCGCTAAGGGTCATTTCGGGATAGGCAGTTGTTAAATAGCTCTGATCTAAAAGGAGCGAGATCTTCACGTGTTCAGGAACGGTGAGTGCGGATTGCCCGCTCAGAAATGTGGCCGGCACTGTTGCGCCAGACGCTTCTCGCACATCTTTCAGGCGTTCCGGAACCTGCTCCTCCAGCGGAATCGGTCGCGCCACCAGCATCCACCGATTTGGCCCGTCTTGCGCCTCACGCGGAGCGGCATGGCTGATTTCGTGGGCGCCGGCCCATGAGGTGTCATCGAAGTCCGGCTGCTCCCAATGCCAGGGATACAAGCTCGCGTCGAAGTGCTCTTGGGGGCCGACTGCCAGATAGCCCGTCAGTTGATCAGGCGGAATCGGTTGCGGCGAGTAGGCCTTGTCCTGAATGCTCTTCCATTCATGATTCGTGTTGACCACAGCATTTTCGGGCAGTTCGGCCTGGAGCACAAAGCCCGTGCGATTCGTAATTTGCGCGATGGCTCTAAACTGGCCCTCATTCCACACAACGGCGGCGATCACGTTCTTGCCTGGCCGGAGGTTCGGCGCCAAGTCGATCGTTTCGTAGCGCCAATGCGTCAAATCGCTGCGCGCCGGTCCCCAGGAGACGCGCCGGCCGTTCGCGAAGAGTTGGTAACGGTTATCACCGGAGACGTAGACGATAAAGTGATCCGGGACTGAGGGAAGATCGAATGTGCGCCGGAAATGGTAAACGCCATAACCCTCCAGAGAAGCTCCAGGGACGTCGATCCAAAGGGCCGGCCAGAACTTCACCTTCGGCTGGGGTGTTTGGGCGATTGCGGCTATTGTTGCCATAGCGCAGAGCGCGCAGCGGAAGACGATTTTCATTTCGATGCGGGAAGCGCCTCGAGCACCCTATCGATTTCGTCGTGACTTAAATAGAAGTGCGGTGACATGCGGATCCACCCCTGGCGCGGCGCAGCAATAATTTTATTTCGCCTTAACTCGCTCACGAGCTGTCCCGCATCCATCCAGGCATGCTGGAAGGTTACAATCCCGGAATCGGTTCCCGGAGTTCGCTCCACCATTAACTCGTAACCCTTGGCGCGCACTCCCTCGGCGAGGTGATTCGCCAAGCCGAGCACAGCGGGAGCGATGTTTTCGATTCCGACATCGAGAATGAATTCGAGCGCCGCACGCAGCCCGTAGCACCCGATTGTGTTAAGCGTGCCGCACTCGTAACGACCGGCATCGGGCCGCAAAGTCATATCGCGAGAACTGTAATCGGCATAGCCGGCCGGATTGGTCCAGCCGAACTCAACGGGCTCGATAGAATCGAGCCATTTCCGCCGTATGTAGAGGATCCCATTGCCTTCCGGACCCAGCATCCACTTATGCCCGTCCGCGGCGAGCCCGTCAATATGGCACAGTTCCACATCGAGCGGCAGAGCGCCGAGCCCTTGAATCGCATCCACGAAGAAAAAGCATTGCTGCTCACGGCAGAGGCGTCCGATCGTTTCGAGATCCACGCGGTACCCGTTCAAGTAATTTACGAAGCTGATGGCGAGCAACCGGGCACCGCGTACCGCTTCCGCAATTTTCTCGAGAGAGTCGTAAATCGACAACCAGGTCAGCTCGACGCCCCGGCGCTCGAGCCGCAGCCACGGGTAATAGTTCGCAGGAAACTCCTCACGAAAGGCCACGACGCGGTCACCGGGCCCCCAATTCAGACCCAGAGCGACGGTAGCGATTCCTTCCGAGGTATTCTTGACAATCGCTATCTCGTCCGGCGACGAGTGGATCAAGCGCGCCGCGGCCCGGCGGAGGGCCTCGTACGTCCTCATCCAGCAATCATAATGGAGGGACCCGAAAGAACAGGCCTCAAGGGCTAACTCCCGCATGGCTTCCGATGCCGGACGGCATAGAGGCGCAACGGCTGCATGATTTAAATAGATTAGATTTTCCGTAACGGGAAACTGATCCCGGTAGCGCACATGCAGCGGCACCTGTTCTTCAACCGCAGCCTCCAACTTTTCGTAACCCATCCTTCCGAGGATACGTTAAGGTTTATGAATCTCCTGGTGCCCCTGGCGACGGAACGGTCAGCGGTCTACAAAATCCGCGGAGTGAACTGCGCCATTTCGTTGCCAGGTGGGCGTAAAAGATTACATTCCGGCCGTGCTCATGCTTTCTTTTCGGCTCTATACTGGTCTAGACGAAGTAATGAGCCGGCGGCTGCCTCCTTCGTTAGGTCGTAAAGGAGTACTCATGCGGCGATTTTCCCCGTTCAGGTCTACAGTCAGTCTTACCTTGACCGTGCTTCTCTCGGTCCCATTCGTAGCGTTCTCAGGGGACAATAAGGAGAAAAATCCCGACGACATCGGTGACCGCAACGTCAGCGGTCACGTGAATTTCTATTCGCTCGAAAAGGAAATCGCGCTAGGCAAGCAGCTTGCTCAACAGGTTGAACGCCAGTCGAAGGTGGTCAATGACCCGATCGTCTCGGAGTACGTGAATCGCATTGGTCAAAACCTGGTGCGCAACTCCGATGCGAAGGTGCCGTTTACTATTAAGGTTATCGAGGACCCAAGCGTCAACGCCTTTGCGTTACCGGGCGGTTTCTTTTTCGTTCAAACCGGTTTGATTCTTCATGCGGACAATGAGGCCGAACTCGCGGGCGTGATGGCTCATGAGATCGCCCATGTAGCGGCGCGCCACGGAACGCGTAATGCGACACGCGGTGAGATTGCACAGCTCGCAACCATCCCGCTGATTTTCATGGGAGGCGCGGCGGCCTACGGAATTTATGAGGCTTCCGGGCTGCTTGTCCCGATGGCTTTTCTGAAATTCAATCGCAGCGAAGAGGCCGAAGCCGATTACCTGGGCATCCAGTACATGTATAAGAGCGGCTATGATCCCACCGCTTTCGTCGACTTTTTCGAACAGGTGCAAACGCTCGAGAAGCGCAAGCCTGGCACAATGTCCAAGCTGTTTTCTACTCATCCGCCCACGGACGATCGCATTAAGAGGTCGCAAAATGAAATCTCCGGGTTGAAGGCGAAGCCGGAGTACGTTATCACCACCTCGGAGTTTAACGACGTGAAAGCAAGGCTCGCGATGCTTGAGAACGAGCGCCGGCCGGACAAGGCCGCGGCAGCCGATCCCAATAAGCCGACGCTGCGGCGCAACCCGAACTCGAACACGCCGATTGAGGACGAAACCGATCCTTCCAAGAAGTCTTCCGGGGATGAGGAGGACCGTCCCAAGCTGAAGCGCCGTCCGGATTCCGAGACGGGCCCCAGCACGGACACATCATCGAATCCGCCGCCCAGCGTCATCTAGTCAGGCTTTTCTGTAGTAAGCGACGCCGTTTTGGTCTTCCACAAAAGCCACGCGCTCGCCGATGTGAACCCGCTCGTCTGCGTTCTTTCCGAGTACGCGAACCGTGACTCGCTCGCCACTCTCCAGATCGACAATTGCGATCTGGTACGGCGCATCGGCTGCATACTGCTCCGGCGGCGAGTAGACAATGGTCTCCGTATATACTGTGCCGTTCCGTCCGGTAGGGCTCACAAACCCGCCCCTAGAATAGTCACAACGCAAGTGGCCCCGGAGCCGCCCAGATTCTGCGCCAGTCCAATCCAGTGCCTGGCCACCTGGCGCTCGCCGGCATCACCCCGCAGTTGCATCACGACATCACAAATCTGACCGACACCGGTTGCACCCACCGGATGTCCTTTGGATTTCAAGCCACCGCTGGTGTTAATGGGCTTGGGACCGCCAATCGTGCTGCAGCCGGCAGCGGCAAACGGGCCACCCTGACCCTTTTCGACAAACCCCAGATCCTCGCTCGCTACAATTTCGGCAATGGTGAAGCAGTCATGCAGCTCCGCCAAGTCTATCTCACGCGGCCCCACGCCCGCCATCTGATAAGCCTTTTCGCCGGCAGACCGGACAGCCGGAAACTCGGTGATGTCTTTTTTCGTGTCGAGAGCGACGTGGTCCGACGTCTGTGCAACACCGAGCACACGAGCAAAACGCGAGGTATATCGTTTCGCTTGATCCAGCGGAACCAGCATGACGGCCGCCGCGCCGTCACTAATCAGCGAGCAATCGTAAACCGTGAGCGGATCCGAAATCGGCTTGCCAGCCATCGCCTGCTCGAGCGTGATCACCTTGCGCATATGGGCGAGCGGGTTCATTGCACCGTTAGCGTGGTTTTTTACTGCCACAGCCGCCAAGTGCTCCCGGGTGGTCCCGTACTGGTACATGTGGCGCCGCGCAATCATAGCGAACAGCGCGGGAAAGGTGGCCCCTGCCCGCCCCTCGCCGGACATATCGCCCGCGCCCGCCAGGATTTCTGTTACGCGCGGCGTACTCTGCGAAGTCATCTTCTCGACGCCGGCGACGGCCACGACGTCGTAAATCCCGGCCGCCACGCTCTGCCAAGCGTGAAAAAATGCCGAACCGCTCGAGGCGCACGCGTCCTCAATACGGGTGGAGGGAATACCCTCAAAACCCGCAGCCGTTCCGACATAGGGAGCAAGATGATTCTGTCCGACAAATGATGGACCGGCAAAATTGCCCAAATAAAAGGCCTGAACCTGCGGTGGGGAAACGCCGGCGTCGTTCAGGGAATGACGGAGTGCCTCCACGGCCAGCGATCGAAGATCACGGTCCGGAAAAGCACCAAAGGCGGTCTTGCCGATGCCGATAACAGCTACGGGCCTCATATACTTTAAGATTACGTCCATGCCGCGCTGGTTCTGCACGTTTAGCGGC
Organism: uncultured Acidobacteriaceae bacterium; assembly: GCA_963787585.1. Taxonomy (GTDB): domain Bacteria; phylum Acidobacteriota; class Terriglobia; order Bryobacterales; family Bryobacteraceae; genus Bog-105. Next base: position 24,609 of record CAWBDR010000015.1, on the reverse strand, counting down.
CGAAGCCGTCATTCTGTCTTAGGGGAATGCCACAGATCCAGAGCCACACACTTCCGGCGATCGACTGGGAGGTCGATAGCGCCTCGCATTCCTCGCGGGAGGGTAGCATGAGCGAGCCGCATCCTCCGGTTTCCGAATCCAACGTTCAGGCCGATTCGGAACTGCAGCATCAGTTCCTGCAGCAAAATCTGCGCCGCATTTTCCTGCTTATCTACCGGATTGTCGGCAATGTCGACGATGCCCAGGATTTGACACAGGAAACGTTCATTAAGGCTCTCCAACGGCAAGGACAGTTGAAGGATCTCGAAAAAGCCGGCCACTGGCTCTCCCGCATTGCAGCGAATACTGCCATCGATTTCCTGCGTAAGAACAAGAAATTTACCTACGTTGACGTGGGGCAGCTCGGCAATGCTCATCCGACTGCCGCAGACAGTCCGGAACAGATCCTTCTGCGCGGTGAACGGAAGTTGCAGCTCGACGGAGGACTGGCCACTCTCACAGAACGCGAGCGAATGGCTCTTCTATTACGCGATGTGGAGGATATGCCGGCAGATCAAGTGGCTTCCACCATGAATTGCTCAATGGCGACGGTGCGATCCCACATTGCGAACGCGCGAATCAAGTTCAGACGTTATCTGGACGACAGGAAAGCCTTATGAATCCTAAGGACAAGTCCGGTCATCCTCACCCCTCCGAATTGGCGCTTTTTTCTGGAGACGATCTTCCGCGGATCGCATCATGGCAGATCAGCCGCCATCTTAAACACTGTTCGGACTGTGAACATCAAGTCGTCCTGCTCCGTTCCGCTAAACGTGAACTGAACCGTGAAGCCAAAGGCGAGACGCTCACCGCTTTCGAGGCGATTGCGGACTGGGCCCGGCTCGAACGAGAGATGCTGGGCAATATTTCCGTTGGACTCGATGCAGCCCGCTGCATCGAAAATGTAGGACGGCGGCGCACACTTTTCCTTCGGGCCGGTTTGGCGGCGGCATTCGTTTCGTTATTTGCAATCGGCTGGATGACTCACATCCCGCGGGAGCAGACCGAGCACATGGTTTCCTCTCTGGGCCGCGTTTTCACTGTCAATCGACCCCAAGCTGCAGGACCGGTTTTGAGAACCACGCCGGATGGAATCACGGTGCGCGCACAGGGTTCAGCGCTTACCATCCTGCATCCTCCTTCCGCTGTGATCGGAATGTCAGGGGCTTCCGCGGTATCGGCCCGCTACCTGGACGACGATACCGGCCAAGTGACGATTACGAAAGTTTATGCGCAGTAGTGCCGCTCGATTCGGCTCACTGGCGGCTCTCATCTTATTGGCTTCATACTCATCCGCCGCGGATTCCTCGGCGCGCTGGTTCGATGTGGAGTTCCCGCGCGACTCGCCGGTCCTGATGGTTTCTTCGAGCCTTGGACCCATGACCACGGCGCGTGTGCGGGGCACGTCCATGGTACTGGATTTGCATGCTGCGCTGCTCGTCCGAAATACCAGCACTAAGCCAATCTCCGGATTGACACTGCGCGTCGAAGCACAGGACATCACACCGTCGGGTAAGGGATCGGTGACGGTTCCGAGCCTGCACATCGAGCCCGGCGAAACGTTCCCAGTGCGCATTGATATGGAGATCTCCCGGCCCTTCAATGCCGCACAGACCGAGGGCGCTCTCGTTAAGGTCTCACTAGATTGCGCTCTCTTCAGCGATCTCACATCATATGGGCCGGACAAGCTCCAATCCAGCCGTTCGCTCATGGTCTATGAGCTCGAAGCGCGGCGGGATAGGCATTATCTCGCATCATTGCTTCAGGCTGGCCGTGAAGCCGAGATACGCGAAGAGCTCAATTTTGGATTGCAGGATTTCGTACCTCAGGAACTTGGACTCGAATTGCTGCGTGCTCCCCGCCCGGTCTCTTACCGCGGACAGCCCGTGACGGTGGACGCTGTGGCCTTTCCCAGCTCGCCTGTCAAGACCATCGGGGGAGCAGCGCAAGTGAGCGGGAACGAAGTGCGCGCGCCGCAGATTGAAGTTCGCAATACTTCGAGGAAGGTTGTTCGCTCGATTGATATGGGTTGGATTGTTCGGGACGAACACGGCAAGCAATACCTGGCGGGCTCGCTTCCGGCAACTGTTCAGCTCGCGCCAGTCCAGACCGGCAGCATGATCGAACCGGGCACTTTGCGTTTTTCGCACCCTGCTGGCGAGCCGATGAGCATTGGGGCCCTGCTGACATTTGTGAATGATGTCGAATTCGCGGACGGGAAGCTGTGGATCCCCACTCGGGCGGATATCGACCAGGCGACCCGGGATCCGTTGCTGCATCGCGCACTCGCCACCTCGCCCGAGGAACAGCGTCTCGCGGAGGTATATCGCCGCAGAGGAATGAGTGGCTTGGCCGAAGAACTGCAGAAGCTGACGCAGCACGCGCCAAGTTCTCGTTGAGGAATATCGATCGTATAGACTGAAGATGTTCGGGGCGTGGCTCAGCCTGGCTAGAGCGCCTGGTTCGGGACCAGGAGGTCGGTGGTTCGAATCCACTCGCCCCGACCAAAATCCTCGGTAAAATCAATCGATTGGGAATTTGCGTCTGAGCCCGTGGTGTTGGGTTTCCGCCATCTCCAGAACCGTGATCAATCGGTCCGAATTCCTCTGTTGGAAGGCCATATTGCCGTGCTATCTTATATCGCGTGATTTGGCCTAAGTGTACAACCTTCTGTACACTTGAGGTATGAAGACGTTGAACGTCAGTGATTTCCGGGAGCAGTGTCTGCAGTTGTTGGATGGCCTGCCAGCTGACGGCATTCTCATCACGAAGCGCGGCCGGCCGGTGGCCAAAGTTACGCCCGTCCCTTCTTCATGTTCCGACCTCATCGGAATTATGAAAGGCCTTGTATCGAATCCACAGGACGATCTCTTTTCGACTGGAGTTGCTTGGGATGCTGAATCTGGACACTCATATTCTGATCAAAGCGTTCGAGGGAAGTCTCACACCACACGAACGACACGTTCTCACCGCAGATCCTGAATGGAGTATTTCGGCCATCGTCCTCTGGGAGATCACGAAGCTGCACCAGTTCGGCCGAGTCGGGTATGGCCTCGACAATGAAGCTCTTGCGGCTGCAGTGGACCGGGTACAGGTCTGGCCCATTACGCGCCAAGTTTGCCTGAATCTCCGGGCGCTGGACCTTCAGTCCGATCCCGCGGACGAAATTATCGTGGCCACGAGTCTGACGTATGATATTCCGCTCGTAACCCGTGATGCCCGTATTCGGAAATCAAAGGTTGTGAAACTGGCGTAATGCACATGACCCCGAATCAATTGTCAGCCACTTCCAAATAGCGCCGCGGGCTTTTGCTAGCTCGGAGTGTACAGGGCGTTTCACTTCATCAACGCGCTCTTTGAAATCGATAGCTACATTCCGGCGAAAGCGCGCACCTGTCCTCCACCGGGCGTTTCTGCGCCGTTTGGCCTTGTCCCGGATTTCAAGCAACCTTCCGGGTGGCTGCACGCGTGATCTCGTGCACCGCTTCTATCAGGAGCAGTACCAGCTCGATCTCGGCGAGCAGGATCGGTACGTAAGGGGCAGCACCGCCGTCGGCCTGACTATGTTTCTACAGCACGCGCGCACTGTCAGCTCGCTAGCTGGCGCTAAACCAAAGCAGGACCGTCCTGGGTCGTTGCGTGGCAGACTGGCATTGGGGAATTTATGTCGATCTTCATCGTCCGACTCGGCACGTCCCGAAAGGCCCGCCAAGGATTGCGCCTCGGCACTGTACGACGGCCTCCGCGCGGTGTTCCCAAGTCTGACTTCGCTCGGCTCGACTATTACGACGTCTGGTTCCCGAACCTCTCGCCCAGCCCCGAACTTGTTCATGAAGCATTGCAAGCAAGGGATGAGCGAGCATGGGCCGCATTCAGGCGGAAGTTCCGGCGAGAGATGAGCGACCCCGATCGGAGCCGCGAGTTGGACCTACTCGCGGCCCTCTCACATCAGACGAACTTATCGCTTGGCTGCTACTGTGAGGACGAAAACCGCTGTCATCGATCTGTGTTGCGCGAACTGCTGGCGGAACGCGGCGCGGACGTGATCTGAGACTGCGCCCCAGCCCGTTCGTTCAAGCTGAGCTTGATGGCTGCGGCACGGGAGAGAATTTCTGGGTCCTTAACGCCAACCGCGAGCGCTTTCTGGATGTTCTCAAGAGCTTCGCGGTCTCGATGATTCGCGTGAAGAGCCCAGGCTAGGCAGTCGAGCGTATGCACGTCCTGTCGTCTTGCCGTCTCCATCCGAGCGACCCTCAGAGCTTCGGCTGGATTGTTTCCCTCACCGGCATAGTAAAGGACCAGCTCGTGATTGGAATTATCTGCGATAGCGGATTCCGCAACGCTGCGCTTTTCGAATTCAGCGAATTTCGATGCAGCCTCATCCGCCTTGCCAGCCAACTTTAGAGCTTTTGCCCAGGCGTATAGGTTCTCTGCATGGGGAGCTCGCGAATATCTGCGCCCCATCAGGTCGGCGGCTTCGTCATAACGTTTCTGAGCGAACCTTATTTGCCCGAGTGTTCCGAGCGCGTATTGGTAATCGGCAAATAATCCCAGCGCGCCGTTTGCATACATCTCCGCCTTCGTAAGATCGCCCATTTGCAAGTAAAGATGAGCGATTTGCGTCAGCAACCAGGCGCGGTCTTCCACTTCATTCGTTGGCGTGGCATCGTAGGCCGTCCGCATGAAATCCACCGCCCCATCGAGGTCGCCAAATAATTCGCGGAGGTAGGCGCCGCGAGTGAGACCCGGCACGTTCCCGGGCCGCAGATTGAGCATCCATTGCGCAGCTCTCTCCGCTGCCTTGTAATTTCCGAGCTCGGCATTTGCATCGGCCAGATAGCCGTAGACAATAACATCGTCGGGCGTCCGCTCGTTCAGCTTCTGCGCCGCTTCCAAAGCTTTCGAAAACTCGTGACGGCCAAGCAGTAACCAGGTGCGGATCTTTAGGCCGTCGTAGTTATCGGGCGACAACTCAAAAGATTTCGCTAAGGCCTTCTCGGCGTCTGCATAATACTTGACATCAGACGTTTCGCGGGCCCGGCGAGCCTCCGCCATCGCCAAAGCGTTGTAAGGCTCATAGGAGGTAGGGCGCTTCGAGATCATTTCCTGTGCCCGTCGAATACTCTTTTGCGCAGGAGAAAGATCGGCCCCAAGCATTACCGGCTTGATGCTTTGGGCGAGTGCGGGGATGACGAATAGAAATGTAATTGCTAGTGGTCTCATGATATTCCTCAACTCAAGTTGAAGGAACTCCTCCGGCTGAGGGCCAGGGAGTCCCTTCGATCCGTTGCTATTAATCAATCGGGCACAGCCCGTCGGGCATCGTCGGGCAACCGCTCTGTCCGGGTCCCTCGTGCACGCTTTGACGCCCGTTATAGGCAGCGGCTACAAATGGGAACACGTGCTCCGGCTGGGTGGTTGGAGTATTTACACCGTCGCCAATCCGAGTCCCATATTTTTTGGCATCAACCAGAATTCCGGCGACTGCCCTCGCGGCGATATCGACAACATCATCGTTGAGACGTCTGCCATTTGGAAATCCGGCTATGTCACCCGCAAGGAAACCGAGCCTCTTTTCCTTGCTAACCGGCGTGGGGGTGATGCCAGTGTTTAAGCGGAGCAGATCCGCGACTGGCCCGGCATCAGCGGGCCCGCATCCCGGACAAATTGGCGCGCGATACTCCGCTAACACAAGCAGGTCGGTTCGTGGCGGGGGTGCAACGGGAATGCCCAAAGAACTGAAGATCTGGGCCAGTAGCGGCGCGAGAAAGAAATGTGAGAACTGCGCGTCGTTCTTTGGATCGTCCATGCTCCAGCGATCCTTGAACCCAGTGCCGATGATCAGTTCATTGATCAGCGGGTTGCCCATTCGCTGAACCTGCCGCCACCTGCGGTGTCCAAATTGATTGTCTGCATCTTCGCGCTGTCCCGACCAATCGTCTGCACCTTCAGGGAATCTACGGATCAACTGTGCTTGACGCGAGGTGGTACCGTATGTCCCTATGACGGCATCTTTATCCGTTGCTGGATGCAGCTGGCCGTCACGGGTAAGCATGGTGATCGGAACCTCCAGCACAATGCTGTTGCAGTTGAAACCAGAGAGGGTATTTGGCGCGAAGTTGTGATGGTCGTCGGCATCTTTAGCAGGGCTCAACACCCCGCCCCCCACTGCCATACGAAAATGCAGCGAATCAAATGCGGCGCCAAGATCAATAAAGAATGGGTCCGCGACAGTTCCGGCAAACACGCGAACGCCCTGGGCGATTTCATATATGCCCTGTTGGCGTAGCTCTGAGTACGACGGCATCGTCCGAGGTCCCACATTGGTTGGGACTGCGAACAAGGTCTGACCATCTGTGAGGTCATAATGCCGGCCGTTCTTTACCAGGCTGACGGTATATGTCTGACGCAGATTCAGCCCCTCCGAACCGGGGCCGTCGAGCGCAGTAATCGGCGGAATGCCGGCAATCCCGCCGACGAACCCGGTGAACACTCCAGGCAAACGGATTTCGGTGTGGAATCTAAACTGGAATATAACGTCTTCGACGCCATCATGATCGTTGTCGACCTTCATTTCGTAGAGCACACCGGGATCAAACGGGAAGTAGTTCGGACCGTTCGATGGTTCGAGCAGTGGATCAACGTTCAAGATCATGACAACCCGATCCGGGTGCTCCGGGCTGACGAATGTGAACCAATCGGTGATGTCCGCTTTGTGATCAAGGGCTGTAATTGGGGCCTCGCGATGACTGGCGGCGAACACGGCGACAGGCAAAAGCGGGAGGAGACCGGTCAAGAACATGACCGATAACATTCTGCTGAGTAACTGGCTTCTCATACACTCTCCAGGTTTCTTTGAAATCGATGCCACAGGCCTGCGTGCACTTGAGACTACGAGGAGCGAGTTAGCGGCGGATTAGCTTAAACGAAAATTTTCAGCGCACTTGTTGGCTCGCAGTCAATCCAAGCCACGGGCAAGGGTCGTACCCTGAGGTGAAAGGATCTTCTCGAACGGGAAAATGCCCGAGACCAGAGCCCGCCTGCCGATCCAATCCGCACACGTTGCCCGGGTCCTGATTGGCATGGTCCTCTTGTTAGGCTTCACATGGCAGGCTTCCGCACAAGGGACTTCAAACGCGAATGGCGCGACGGCGCCAACAACCAATACCGTGGCGCCCTTAGTAACAACGGTCAATGTATTGGGTAAGCTCGGGACCGAAGATATTCTTTGGCCCGATCCATCGCAACTCGTTGTCCTGCGAGATGAGGCGTTGCAGGCAAACCCTGGGAGACCCGGTGTTCCGATATCAATCCCCGGCCTACCTGCGGAAACTGCTTCCGGCGGCATCAAGGCGCCTCAGTATTTTGCTCCCGGCGTTGCGGGAGATCACGGGGAACCCATCGCGCAGTACTTGCAAGTAGGCGGCTACTTGGTTCCGAATAATCTTACGGCGAATGCTCACGGGAATGGCTATTCCGATCCCAACATCTTCATTCCGGAAACAATTGAGAGCGTTCACGTTGATGCTGGAGCCTTCAACGTGCGTGAAGGGAACCACGCCGTGGATCTGGCCACGACATACGCTCTCCGCGACCGCGCCGATCCCTTTCTGACGGTAACTGGCGACTATCGTGACATCGACTTGATGACTGGGTGGAGTCCGGCTGATCCAACAAAGCGGTTTCTGATTGCGGCCGAAGCGGCCTTTGGCAACGGTTTGCTGGACCTCCCGGAGCATCGCCGGCAATATAAGTTCACTACCCTGCGGCAAGTGCGTCTTGGTAAGCACACCCTCACGTGGGCAGCGCTTGGGTACTATGGCAATTCCCGAATTCCGGGACTCGTGCCACTCGGAGTTCCCGATCTTCATGACACGATCGATCCGCGGCAACGTGATCAAACTTATTCCGGCGAGCTCGTAGCTAACGACATCTGGCAAATCGGGTCGAACCAAGTTGTCCAACTCTCCGGTTTCTTTCGCTCCTACGATCTATCTTTGTTCTCGAATTTCGGTGACGGATTGATTCGCCAGAAGGAGTCCCGCACTGTAGCCGGTGCGAACGCCTCATACATAAAAGACATGAGCAAGTATCTAACACTCTTCGCCGGGTTTGATTTCAATCGCGACGCCCCGCGAGGAGTGGAGTTAGATCATTACGAGAACGCGACCGACTTCTCCTTTTACGGTCCTTTCACCACCGTAACGTCTAATAATCTTACATTCGGATCCTCAACGCCCTACGTCGCTGTGAGTGGCTCCATCTCGCGGCATCTGACTTATGCCCTTGCTTGGCGCCACGATTTTATTGATATCGACAACCAGGATCTGCTGATGCCGGCGAACTCGTTTCAACGATGGACCGCGATCAATTCGCCCAAAGCCACAGTAGTGATCTTGCCTCCTTGGACATTTCTTCCAACGGTCGGACTCAGCTTTGGACAGAGTTTTTATACCAATGATCCGCGAATCGGGCTTGCTGGGGTAACGGGCACGCTCATAAATCGATCTCACTCCTACCAGGTCGTCCTGTCCAAGCTCGTCGGTCGCACTGATCTCCGTCTAACACTGTCGCGTGTGACCTCCGAGCAATCGCTGGCAAAGATCGACGCCGATACGGGTCTGCAAGAGGACGAGGGGCCCTCTCGAAATCGGGTGGCCAGCTTGGCCGTCCGCCACTATTTCTCGTTCGGTATGCTCCAGAGCTCGATCGCTAAAGCAGACGCACGTGACTTAGTGACCGGTCTTCCCGTCCCTGAAGCGCCTCGGTTGATTTTCGATGTGCTCGGCACGTTTGACAGGCTCCCGTTCAAACTGCACTTCAGAGGTGAAGCCGAGTACGTTGGTCGCAAACCTTTAGGCGACAGCTTCGTGAGTGTGCCTGTAAGGGAGTTCCGAGGCGCGGTCGTACGATCCTTTCAAGCGGGCCGCATCGAAACAGGCGCGAATTTTCTGTTAGCTTCCGGCTATTCGGGACAGACGCTCGAGACACTCGCGACCCCAGGCGATCCGGAAGCCTTTGAACGCGTCGTAGGAGTACGGCTCCGCTCCTACGTAACTGCAACCCTCACTTACCGTTTCCGACCGAGCAAGTAGCCGCATTTCCACCATACGTTTGCCCGGGCAGATGAGAAACCAATTCATTCGCGTTGACACAAGCTACTACTTTTGCGGTATTCTTGCAAAATCCAACCTCTCAGAAATGCCGGTTACCAGCATGAGTAGCGCGGAAGCGGAGCGGGACCTTGTCGTCCGGTTGAAGGCCAAGGATCCCAACGCCGTGGACGAGCTATATGATCGGTATGGAAAACTTCTGTACTCCATTGTTCTTCGCGCTGTCCGCAATGAGGCGACGGCTGAAGACTTAACCCAGGAAGCCTTCGTACGTATCTGGGCGCGGATCCAGACCTTTGATGACAGCAAAGGCACGCTCGAGGCCTGGCTTGTAACTGTGGCTCGCAATCGCGCGTTTGACTACCTTCGTACGGTTCGCCGCGCACGGCAGTCGGTCAATATCGATGAGCTCAGCGAAGAACATTTCTCTTATGATCGCCAGGATGCCTCCGATAAACTGGTACAGGAGCGCACGGTGAAGCAGGCTCTGGAGGGCCTGAACCCTGACCAGCGCAAAGTCATTGAATTGACCCATTTCGAGGGACTCACACAAACGGAAATCGCCGAGAAATTGAGCAAACCGCTCGGCACGGTGAAGAGTCTGGTGCGAAGCGCGTTGAAGGTGTTACGCACCTCTGCGGCGGGAGATGCGGCGTGAGTTGCGACAGTTATAGCGAGCTGTACGAACTCTACTCGCTTGGTTTGCTCGAAGGCAAAGAAAAGTGTGAGATGCAAGAGCATCTGGCGACCGGCTGTGCCACCTGTGAAACAGGCATCCGGCGCGCTCTGGAGTTGAGCGCCATCATCTCGAGCACGGTTCCCCTGGTGGATCCGCCTGCCCGGCTCCGCGGCCGCATTCTGCGCAGCTTTCGCGAAGAGCTGAGTCGCGCCGAGGCTCGGACCGTTCCCGCCCCCGTGGGCTGGCGCGCATCTACGCCGTGGCTGGCCTTCGCTGCGTCACTGCTCGCCGTTGCCGGTTTGCTCTGGCGAGTGGCCTATCAACAAAAGCAGAATGCTGCGGGCTACGAACAGATCTCTGAGACCACTCGAATTCTGCAGGCGCCTGAGACAAAGACTGTTCCATTCGGACCACAGCCAAATACGCAAGCCTACGGCAAGCTCTTTGTCAATTCCAATTTAGGAGCGGTTCTGACAGTCTCCCGATTACCGGCCGGTCCACCCGGGTGGACCTACGAAAGCTGGATTGTTCCGAAAACTGGAGCGCCGCGACCCGTCAGACGAGTCACAACCCAGGGAAGCGGACAGGTACTCACGCTCGTGCCGGGGCCGATAGACCCCAACACGGTGGCAATCGCCGTGAGCTTGGAGCCGCCTGGCGCAAGCCTCGAAAAACCAACTCGAGTTCTCTTTGCGGCTCCCGTGTAGAAGGCTCCGCGGATGAACTTTACTGCTGTTGCCGAAGAATTGGAGCTTAATGTCCTCGAAGGCGGCTTCAGGACCGCGAGATTTCATCTCTCCGACTAGCCCGTTATGCGACAGCAATCCGGAAGCAATCAGGTCAGTATCCGATAAACCCGTATCACAACCACGAGGCGGGCAGAAATACTGTAATACTGTCCGACTCGTCGACGACTAGGAGAGGTCAATTACCCGTTATCCGCGCTAATACCGGACCTCCACCGGCGATCATTCTTACGGAGAGTGGCGGCCCGCCTCCCGACTGGAGGCGGAGATTTATCGCTCTCTGTAGATCTACGAAGTCATTGTGGGCAACGTAGACTGAATACTTCACGACCTTATCTTCTATTGGCATAGTATTTCAGCTCCCAAAGAAACTTTGTGTCGCAATCGATCTATAAGGCATTCAAGAAAGCAATCAAGTCGGCCTTTTCCTGTTGAGTCAGGCCGATATCGAAGCGCTTATCGTAGAAGTCGATAACATCGCCGAGAGTGGCCGCCGAACCGTTATGGAAATACGGTGCACGCGCAGCTAAGCCGCGGAGTACTGGCCCCTTCACCTTTCCGATGTCCTTCCACAGGCCAGTGATGAGAGCTCGCCCCGGATCGGTCGTTACTTTGATTTCCTGGGTAACTTTATTCTCTAACGTAATAACGGGCAGAAAACTCACGTCCAGAGCGCTGTCCGGATCGGCTATGCCGATATTGAGCGGAACAGCAATGGAATGGTTGCCAGCGTTGGGCGCGTCATGGCATGTACCGCATGTGCCAGTGATTGAGGCCAGGTGCAACTCATCATTGAGTCCTGCGACTCCGCTTATGTTAATCGGCTTTGAGTTGAAAAGAGCTTGCCCTCTCGCAACGCTGGCGCGGACCCGTTGCGCATTAGCCTGTTCGCCGGCATACTGCGGGGAGTTCATCCAGGCATCGAACAGTTTGAACACGTTTGGATCAAACGGCACCCGGCGCGGGTTTCCGCCCAACGGATCATTGACGCCAATATAGAAGCCGAACATTGTTTGCCTCCCAAGAGTCACGGGGCCGCCAGTCGCGCCATGTGCATCGAGAGGGCCTGCATGAAAATCAAGTGCTTGCGCAGTCATCATTGCGAGTTCGAAATCGACGATGGCCTGAAGCTGCTCCTGTGTAGGCGCAACCGGAGCCTGCGCATGCCCAAGAGTCGCGTCCATGGCTTGATGGGCAAGATCCGCCCGTAGGTCGTCTGGATTTGTGTTGTAAGTAATTGGCTGCGTGCCACTCTGGATTGAGGATTCGCGGCCGTCCCACATCACGGCGCTCAAGAACCGCAGATTTGTGGCGGGCAGAGGCCGTCGGTAAACGGACAGCTTGTCCATTTCGTTACAGCCGTATGGATTGGCCACGTTGATGACCTGAAATTCGGCGTTTTCCGGAACAGGTATTGAAATGCGGATCAGTCCTTTATTGAGCAGAAGGAGATAGGCGTTGCGGCGTGCTCCCATTGTGGAGGTATCGATATCGTGATCGCACACGGACCCATCGTTGGTGCGAAAAATCGGGTCTAAGCCCTGAGTTACAAAGAAACGGAATTTAAGCTCTTCCGGAGATACCGACCAGCCTTGAGCAGGCCGGTGACAGGATGAGCAACTCCGCCCGTTGCCGCCGAGGGACTGAAAAAACGGGCCGGAAAGATCGACCGCCTCACCTTTGGTGTTGTAGGTCTCCAGCAAGCCGTACGCATTGGGAAACGGAAAAAGATTGGGCAAAGCCTGTCCGATCGCGGTCCGCTCGCTAAACAAACTGCTGATCAGCAAGGCACAAATCCATTTCGCTGTTCGTACCATACATACACCTCCAGTATTGGCGTCGATGAGAATCTACTAGCCGGGCAGTCAGTGGGAATCGGCCTCGGCCGCTTTAAAGTATTGTGCGAATGAAGAAGGGATCGTTACGGGCAGTTCCAAGAATGCCGGCAAGCGTAGCCGCATTCGGGGCGATACGAATTTCGTTGAATTCGAAAGAGGTTAAACTACTGCATCCGGTAAATCCGGCTCGGCTTACGTGACGGGCTTCGGGTAAATCGGTCCGTCTATTCTCAAGCTTGAGCTGATTCAAAAGCGGATTGCCAACAAACTCACCTCGCGTAGGCTGAATCTGGGGAGAAAAGAGTCGATGCCTCGAACCAAAACGCGTTTCATTTTCGTGGCTCTTATGTTGAGCAGCCTGGTAGTGGGAAGACCTCAGCCTGTACTTGGTCAAGACGACTGGCACCATCCTCGACGAGATTACTCGCTAGAGAGTCTGCGGGGAGATTATGCGGCCGTCGCCACGTACGGCGCCAATGTCGCTCGTGCGCTAGGAACGCAAACTGTCGATGGGCTTGGGAATCTGAAGGGCTCTGCGATCGTCAATCAACCCGGATTGAACGGAGCCAGGACGATCGTCAACATAACGTTTACGGGAACTTACACGGTTAACAGCGATGGTACCGGCACCATGTCCTTAATTATCACGCTGCCCAATGGCAAGACCGCAAATGCGACGGAGGATTTCGTCATTACAAGAGCCGAGATACGGGACGGGACACTGGTCGCGACCGAAATAATCGATGCACAGGAGCAACCGAGTACAGTCATTCCGGGCGGAGTATTTGTGACCCACATGTACACTCGACGCCCGGATTGAACCCCGTAATTTGCGCCCACGCGTAAACCGGCGCGGTGAACCTCTCGAACGCTCGCCAAACGTTATACAATCAACCCAATCCGTAGCCGCAGGCCGCCAATGCTTAGCTACTCTCAAGGCCCTACGATCCCGCTCCTCGATCGAACGATCGGTGAACAACTCGAGTACGTCGCAGAGCGCTGGCCTGATCAGCTCGCCTTGGTTTCGCGGCACCAGCAGCACCGGCTGACCTGGGCAGACATGCTGAGTAACGCTGACCGGCTCGCGCACGCTTTGGCCGAACTCGGAGTTAAACCGCGGGATCGGGTCGGCGTTTGGGCGATGAACTGTTACGAATGGATGCTCGTGCAATTCGCCTGCGCGAGAGCGGGCGCCATCCTGGTCAGCGTGAATCCGGCATTCCGATCTCACGAGCTTTCGTTCGTATTGCAGAAGTCTGGATTGAAGGTGCTCTTTTTGCGTGAGACCGGTGATCGGACAAACTACGCCGAAATCCTGGCTGAGGTCCGAAGCGGAACCACACTCGCCCTCGAGCACGCGATCTTATTCGGATCGTCAACCTGGAATCGGCTCCTATCATTGGACCCTCGCGCGGCCAATAATCCAGACCTGGATGATGTGACGAACATTCAATACACGTCCGGAACGACAGGCTCTCCAAAAGGCGTGCTGCTTACGCACCGCAATCTTCTTAATAATGGCTTTTTGATCGCACGCGTGCTCCGGTATACAGAGCACGATCGGATCTGCCTGCCGGTTCCGTTCTCCCACTGCTTTGGAAACGTCATCGGAGCCATGGCTTCGCTGGCGAGCGGCGCCGCCATGGTGCTTCCCAACTGGAGTTTCGACGCAAGGGCCACTCTCGAAGCCATAGAACAGGAGCGGGCGACCGCCCTGTACGGCGTGCCGACCATGTTCATTGCCGAACTCCGCGACCCGGAGCTCTCGCATTTTGATCTGATGAGCCTGCGAACAGGTGTAATGGCCGGGGCGCCGTGTCCGATCGAGATCATGAAGCAGGTAATGCGGGAGATGCACTGTCCTGAGTTGACGATCGGTTATGGGCTGACAGAAACCTCCCCGATCATCACGATGTCTGACCTGGACGATGATTTGGAGCGGCGGGCGTGCACGGTCGGCAAAGTTATGCCTTGCACCGAGATAAAGGTAGTATCACTGGAAGATCGCAGGACCGTCGAAAGAGGCGCGCAAGGGGAGATATGCGCCCGCGGGTACATGCTCATGAAAGGGTATGACAGCGAACCTGATGCAACCGCCCGCGCCATCGATGGGGAGGGCTGGTTTCGCACGGGCGACTTGGGGGTTATGCGCGAGGACGGGTATATCAAAGTCACCGGCCGGGCCAAGGACATGATCATCCGCGGTGGCGAGAACATTTATCCTCGCGAAATCGAGGAATTTCTATACAGCCATCCGAAAATAGCCGAAGTCCACGTCACCGGGCTTCCGAATGAGCGCCTCGGAGAAATTGTTCTCGCGTGGATCCGGTTGAAATCTGGAGAAAGTGCGAACGCCGATGAGATCCGCGAATTCTGCCGTGACCAGATTGCGCGTTTCAAAATCCCGGAATGCATCCGGTTCGTCGATTCGTTTCCGACCACTCTCAGCGGCAAGATCCAGAAATTCAGGATGCGCGAAATCGAGATTCGGGAACAGGGCCTCGAGAAGGCCGCCCAGATTCAAACCGCTTAAATCATTACAGTTTGTCGGGCGATCTGAGGGCGGTTAAGGAAGAGCGACAACCTGTTACGATGAGGGTTCCGAAGCCCTCCGCCATGCTCCGTAATTCCGCCGGCATCCTGGCCGAGATCGTTCAGCAAAAGCAGAGGGAAGTAGCGGATCTGCACATCCGGACCGCCGCTCTGGAGGAGGCTGCATACCAGCGCAAATCGCACGTGCGTGGATTCGCGCAAGCACTGCGGGCTTCGAAACCCGCGATCATCGCCGAGATCAAGAAGGCATCGCCTAGCAAAGGAGTGCTTCAACCGGATTTCCATCCCGCGCTTACCGCACATGCTTATGAGCAAGGAGGAGCGGCTTGCCTTTCGGTGTTGACCGATAAACCGTATTTTCAGGGTTCGCTGCATGACCTGGAAGCCGCGCGCGCCGCAGTAAGCATTCCCGTGCTGCGGAAAGACTTCACAATTGACCGCGTTCAGGTCTTCGAAGCCGCTGCGCATGGGGCCGATGCGATCCTGCTGATTGCGGCCATTCTGGATACGCCAGCCCTGGTGCATCTGCGCGAGTTGGCCGCTTCACTTGGAATGGATGCGCTGGTCGAGGTGCACGACCGCGAAGAAACTGAAAGGGCCGCCGATGCCGGCGCCGAACTGATCGGGGTTAACAACCGTAATCTCGAGACTTTCGAGACGGCGCTTGATATCTCACTGCGGCTCAGCTATTTGCTGCCGCCGAACGCCATTCGTGTAAGTGAAAGCGGAATTCACACGAGGAGCGATATCGAAGCTCTGACCGACGCCGGTTACGACGCGTTCTTAGTCGGCGAGTCGCTTATGAAATCACAGGATCAGAGCGCCGCTCTACGCGGTTTGCTGCAGCACGCATGAGCAACCTGGCATCCTTCCCCTTCCTTATCAAAGTGTGCGGGATCGCGTGCGAACAGGACGCGGAAGCGGCCATTAAGGCCGGTGCTCATGCCTTGGGCTTGAACTTCTATCGCAGGAGCCCGCGCTATCTCTCGATCGCCGCCGCTCAAAGGATTAGCGCGATTGTGCCCGAGGGCATCCTGCTGGTGGGAGTCTTTGTGAATCCGCTGGAAGACGATGTGGTTGACTTCGCGCGGCGGGTCCCGCTGGACGTGGTCCAGTTGCACGGACCGTCTATTCCGGCCCGGTTTTCCTGGCCGTGCCTCACGTGGAGAGCAGTTCGCATTAACCAGAGCGCACGCCGTGATTGCGTCGCCGACGCCTACCTACTCGACAGCGATACTCCTTTACACGGAGGCTCGGGAGAAACGTTCGACTGGAGGCTGGCGGCGGGATTCGGTGAAAGAGTGATTATCGCAGGCGGATTGGATAGCTCGAACGTTGGCATGGCAATCGAGACGGCCAGACCCTGGGGTGTGGATGCGTGCTCGGGGCTGGAATCGAGCCCCGGTAGAAAGGATTCGCGGCGAATTCGCGAGTTCGTGGAAGCGGCGGCTACGGCGTTTGCCGCTCTGAGCACTCAGGCATCGTGAGCATTCAGGATGAGTGATGGAAAAGATATAGGTATGAGTTCGACCGTAACGGTGCCGGATGCGCTTGGCCACTTTGGGCCCTATGGTGGCCGTTATGTGCCCGAAGTCCTGATGTCGCCGCTCGAAGAACTAGAGCAAGCTTACCTGGAAGCGTCCCGCGATCCAGCGTTTCAGGACGAGCTGAAGCGGCTGCTGCATTATTACGCAGGACGTCCCACTCCTCTTTACCTGGCTACCCGGCTCAGCCAGAACCTTGGCGGAGCGCAGATCTGGCTGAAACGCGAAGACCTGCTCCACACCGGAGCGCATAAGATCAACAACTGCCTGGGGCAGATTCTTCTCGCCCGTCGCATGGGCAAGCAGCGCATCATTGCCGAAACGGGGGCGGGCCAGCATGGGGTGGCGACTGCGACCGTGTGCGCTCTGTTTGGGATGCAGTGCGTGGTCTACATGGGCGAAGAAGACATGCGGCGGCAGCGCTTGAATGTTTTTAGGATGCGGTTGCTCGGAGCCGAAGTGGTCAGCGTGGCGAACGGAAGCCGCACGCTCAAAGATGCCATCAGCGAAGCGATGCGGGACTGGGTTACGAACGTGGCCAGCACCCATTACCTGCTCGGCTCGGCGCTCGGCGCGCATCCGTACCCGATGATGGTGCGCGATTTTCATAAGGTAATTGGAGAAGAGACCCGCGCGCAGGCGATGGAGCAGATCGGCAAACTGCCCGATGCAATTTTTGCCTGTGTCGGCGGAGGCAGCAATGCGATCGGTATCTTTTATCCGTTCCTGAAGGATGCGTCCGTGCGTTTGATCGGCGTGGAAGCTGGAGGCAAAGGCGACAAGCTTGGGGAGCATGCGGCACGTTTCAGCGGTGGCGCCCCCGGTGTGCTGCACGGCACTCTGAGCTATCTTCTGCAGGATGAAGAAGGCCAGGTGGGTCTCACGCATTCAGTCTCCGCGGGCTTAGATTACGCTGCGATTGGACCGGAACACGCCTGGCTGCACGATGGCCATCGGGCCGAGTATGTCTCCATTAGCGATGCCGGCGCGCTCACCGCCGCCAGAACATTGGCGCGCACCGAGGGCATTATTCCCGCGCTCGAATCCTCCCATGCCATTGCCGAAGCGATACGCCGGGCGCCTCTGGAACCGAAGTCTATTTTCATCGTGAACGTCTCGGGACGTGGCGATAAAGATATTGATATTTATCGCGAGAACATGCCGGAGCTCGACGTCTAATGCCGCTCCAGACAACTGCCAGGATTGCGGGCTTGTTTCAGAAGAAACGAGCTGCCGGCGAGAAGGCCTTCATCGCGTATCTGACCGGCGGAGATCCCAGCCCGGACCACACCCTGTCGCTGATACTTGCGTTGGAGCGTGGCGGCGCGGACCTTATTGAATTAGGGATTCCCTTCTCCGACCCGATTGCCGACGGCCCAGTTATCCAGCGTGCCTCTGAACGCGCTCTCCACGCCGGCACTACCTTACCCAAGCTGCTCGCCATCGTGCGCCAGGTTCGCAAAGAATCGGACATCCCCATCATTCTGTTCAGCTACCTGAATCCCCTACTGCGATACGGGCTTGAACGGCTGGCGCGCGATGCCTCCGATGCCGGTATCGACGGCGTCCTATTGACGGATCTGTCCGTCGAAGAGGCCGCCGAGCCGGTGAATCGACTCCGAGAATATGCTCTCGATACAGTTTTTCTTGCTGCGCCCACCAGCACGGAACGGCGTCTGCGACTGGTGGCACAGCATTCGTCCGCTTTCATTTACCTTGTCTCGCGGACTGGTGTCACGGGCGAGCAACTCTCGGTCTCGCAAGCCGCCGCGCCCCTGGCGAACCGCATGCGGCGCCTGACGAGCTTGCCGCTCGCCATTGGGTTCGGTATCAGCACGCCCGAGCACGTGGCGCAAGTTGCCGAAATCGCCGATGCCGTAGTCGTGGGGACAGCTATCGTGAAACGCGTTCAGAAGTATGCCGGTTCGGCCGATCTCGCGATGCAACTTGAACACTATGTTCGGGAGCTGACCGCTCCGCTGCGAGGTGTATGAGCGGATATTCGACGGCGGATCTGGATCGTTGCCGCGAGCGCATAGATGGACTGGATCTTCGTCTGCTTCAACTGCTGAACGAGAGGACAGCAATCGTTGAGGAGATTGGGCGCATCAAGCAGGAACTGCAAATGGCGATCTACGAGCCAAAGCGGGAAGAGCAGGTTTTCACGAACGTCCTGAGTCACAATGGCGGACCGTTGGCGGCCGATGCGGTGAAGCGGATTTTCGAACGCATTATAGATGAGATGAGAAATATACAGAAGCTCGAAATCGTGCAAGAGCATCCACCGGGGCGCCAGCGGGAATCATGCTAGTCGTCATGCAGGAAGGCGCCACCGAAGCGCAGACCGAAGCGGTGATCAACCGCCTGGTCGATATGGGCTTCACCGTTCACCGCTCGACCGGTGTGCTGCATACCGTGCTTGGCGGCGTGGGCCCGATGGACGAATTCGATCCAGTTGAATTCGAAGTCATGGAAGGGGTGAAAGAGGCACACCGCATCGTCTCCCCTTACAAGTTGGCAAGCCGCCATTTCCGTCCGGCGGGCACGGTGCTCAAGGTCGGAAACGTCGAATTTGGAGGCCCAAACGTGGTAGCCATGGCCGGCCCGTGCAGCATCGAGTCTGAGAAGCAGATTGAAGACTCGGCCGCCATTGTGGCCGCCGCAGGCGCGCGTGTGATTCGCGGCGGAGCGTTCAAGCCACGCAGCTCACCCTATAGCTTCCAAGGGCTGGGCGAAGACGGGCTGCGCATTTTGCGCTCCGCTGCAGATCGTCATGCGCTGCTGGTAGTGAGTGAGGTCATGGATCAGGTGCAGATACCGATCCTGGTCAAATATGCCGACATCTTGCAGGTGGGAGCTCGCAACATGCAAAACTTTAATCTTCTGCGCGAGCTTGGCAAGGTTCGCAAACCCATTCTCTTGAAGCGCGGTATTGCGGCCACCATCGAGGAACTCCTGCTCTCGGCGGAATACATTCTGTCCGGCGGCAACTACGACGTGATGCTGTGCGAGCGCGGCATCCGCACCTTCGAAACGAGTACACGGAACACGATGGACATCGCCGCAATTCCGGTGCTCCGCCGTTTGACGCACCTGCCTGTGATTGCAGATCCATCTCACGGTACAGGGAAGCGGGACTATGTCTTGCCAATGGCTCGCGCCGCTGTGGCGGCCGGCGCCGATGGTTTGCTGGTTGAGGTTCATCCCGATCCGGATCACGCCTTGACCGACGGAGCGCAAACGCTAAGACCCGATCAGTTCTCGGATCTGATGCAGCAGGTGCGAGCTGTAGCCCTTGCGATTGGGCGCGCCGCCTGATCGTCGCATGCGCACTGTAGGAATTGTCGGGGTCGGCTTAATCGGCGGCTCCTTCGGTTTGGCTCTGCGGAAGGCGGGCTTCAAGGGAGAACTGATCGGGGTCAGTTCCGGAGCAGCGATTTCGGCGGGCATCAAAGCGGGGGCAATCGATCGCGGTGGAACGCTCGAGGAAGCAGCGCGGGCTGCAGATCTGATCTATCTATCGCAGCCAGTGGACCGTATCCTCTCAACGATACCGGCTCTGGCCAAAGCAGAACAGCGCGATTGTCTCATCACCGACGCCGGGAGCACCAAAGCGCGGATTGTAGCGGCCGCCGCAGCCGCTCACCTGGACCCGTTTCTCGGAGGGCATCCTTTGGCGGGTAAGGAGCAGCGCGGCGTAGAAGCTGCGGATCCGGATCTGTTTCAGCACCGTCCATACGTTCTTACTCCCACTACAACCGAAACAGATCGGATGTCCGAGTTCAGGTCCTGGCTGAAGAGGATAGGCGCAAGAGTGATTGACATGAGGCCCACCGAGCACGACGAAACTGTTGCCCTCACCTCACACTTGCCACAGCTACTCTCAAGCGCGCTGGCCGCTACTCTGGCGAAGGAGGAGAACGGGAATCTCGACCAAGTCTTCGGTCCGGGTCTCGTGGACATGACCCGCCTTGCGCTGAGCACACCCGAACTGTGGAAAAGTATTTTGTCGACGAATTCGGAGGCAGTCAACCGCGCTCTGGACTCTTTCTTACATTGTTTGAATGAGTTGCGGGCTTCCATCGGAGCGCCCGAGTTGGCCCATGGGTTTGCTATAGCAAACGAATTTGCCCGAAAACTCCGGGGCATGAGCTCAAAAGAGTAAGGTCCAGTACCAAAAGATGTTGAGACCTCGAACTTTTTCTGTGCATTGGGTAGATAACACCATATAATTGTGAACACGACAGACCGGGGATTTTCTTGTGACCTCACTTACATCGTTGGTACGTACCACTCTCCTTTCGAAGCCTGAAGTGAGTCGGCTTAACGGACTGCGGCGCTCCGCCTCGCTATACTCGCAAGGCCAGCCCGCCGATTCGCTGTACTTTATCGAACAAGGCTTGGTCAAGCTCACCCGCACAAAGGCCGGCCGGGGTCGAATTATCCTCAGCGTCTCTGGACCCAATCATGTAATTGGCGAAGAAGCCCTTCCAGAAGGGTCTCCGACGTACTATACGGAGGCTGAAGTACTAACCGACGCGATCATTTACCGGATCCCGCGCGAGAGCTTGATGCAGTCCTTGGCAACGAGTTCGGAGCTTGGAACAGCGTTCATTGAAGAGCTTCGGGAGCGGAAACTCGGACTGGCTCAGAAAGTGGAACTGCTGTGCCTGCACGATGTGGAGTATCGGATTCTGCACTATCTCGCAGAATTGTCGAAACTGGTACAACCATCCGAGGCTGATGGCGGTTACCAACTCCCGATTACACAACTCGAACTTGCAGACCTGATTGGTGCGACGCGCGAGACCACATCGACCACTTTGAATCAGTTGGAGCGTCGCGGATTAGTGAAGCTTTCACGCCGCTTGCTCACGATTCCCTCGCCCGTGACGCTGCGTAGTGCGGCGAATGAGAAGACCGCGCCGGCCGCCACCGTGACTCAGGCCTCCTAGCACTCGGCAATACCCGCCATAGGCTGAGTACTGCTAGAACTGTTCAGCGTGCCTTACTGCTGTAGTTTCAATCTTTTGCTTGCTGAGGCTCGTGGCATCTGCTAAACTTCAATCCAGATTTTTAGATGCAAGCTGGTTGTATTCCTGCGAGCCCTAAGATGTCAGGAGGGCTTAGCTCTCCTGTAATCTGCCGTACGGGCAAACGGGCATTCATCTCGCATCGATTACAGGAGATTAGTAGTGAGAGAAAAAGGTGTTGTGAAATGGTTTAACGCCGCAAAGGGCTATGGATTCATTCAACGCTCGAACGGCGACGATGTTTTCGTGCACTTCTCGGCGATCCAGATGAACGGATATCGCACTCTTGAGGAGGGCGCGGAGGTGGAGTTCGAGGTCAAGCGTGGGCCCAAAGGCTTGCAAGCTGAGAACGTCGCTCGTCCGTAAGTTACAAACCAGCGGATAAAATCGGGCCGCCGTCGTGTTACTGCGATGGCGGCCTTTCTGTGTCTGGCCATATATCCGTGCTTAGCATTCCTTCCGAAGAAGCGGTCCGTTTGCTCGGCTTATACGTCACCGGGTGCGGTTACACCGCCAATTACTTGATTGATGAGATGGAAATCGGCGAGACCCTGCGCGCCGACCTGCAAAATCTAGAGCCGCTCTTAGAGAAGACGAGAGGCATCTCTCCGCTCCACCTGCTCGCTCGACTGTTTTTTGTCGGGCGGCCGGCGAACGCTGACGATTGTTTCCGCATTTTGCATCCGGCTGCCCTGTCGACCGCGCTTGCCTGCGGCCTGCTCCGTCAGTCGGGTTTGGACCTTGAGCCTCAGGCACTGCTGATTCCGTTTAAGGAATTAGTTATCGCGTGCGATGGGGTGACACTTTATCAGGGTTCCGATATTGTGATGGGCCCCAGTTCATCCACCCGAAGCGTGCTCTATTCCGCGGTTCCAGGCGATTACGAGACAACACTCGATCTGTGTACGGGGACCGGTGTATTGGCGCTCAATGCGGCGGCGTATAGCAGGCGCGTGGTGGGAACCGATGTTAACCCTCGGGCATTGCAGTTCGCGCGTTTTAGCGCCGCACTAAACGGGATGGACAACGTCGAATTTCTTTCCGGCAATGCTTTCGAGCCGGTGCAAGGACGCGCGTTCTCCAGGATCATCGCCAACCCACCCTTCTTTCTTTCGCCGGCACAGACGTTTACGTTCAGCGACAGCCCACTGGCCTTGGATGGATTTGTGCAGAAGCTCGCAACTGGCGCCCCGGCGCTATTGGCGGACGACGGCTTCTTTCAAATGACCTGCGAATGGGTGCAAATCGAGGGCGAGCACTGGCAAGAACGGCTGCAAGCCTGGACGAGAGAATCCGGATGCGACGTATTGGTGCTGCGGGGTTCGCAACGGAGCCCTATCGCTTATGCGGAGAAAACGGCAAATGAGGCGAAACTGGTTGCCCCGAACCGTGCGGATAGCGAGTTCGCAGGACGGCTGAGCTCGCTTCGCAGCGCTCGGGTCGAGACCATATTCGGCGGTATCGTAACAATGCGAAAACGCCGCGGAGCAAACTGGTTCGCGGCGCTCGAAGCCGGCGAACTGAGCGAATCAACCGGATCAGCAATTCGCGAGAAGTTCGATTCTTTGACTGTTCTAGCCAGCCACTCGGACCAGGACCTCTTAAACGCGACGTTTCGCTTCGCCGCGGGATGCGAGCTGATTCAACGAGCCATCCTTGGCCAAAAAGGCTGGGAGGTGACGAATTCTATCGTCAACGAATCGACTTTGAAGGACCAGGTGCGTCTAGACCCCGTAGTGTTTCAGTCCGTGAAACTGTTCGACGGTCACCGGAGCACGCGCGAAATCGCCCATATCGTCGCGCAGCAGCTCGGGATCTCAAATGATGAGGCGCAACAACGCTGTGTGCAGCTCGTGCGCAGGATGCTGCAGGGTAGTTTCATTCATTCCGTACCAGATCAACTTCCAGATGCACGGTAATAGTAGTACATGCACTATCGCAAACTCGGATCTACCGAAGCGGAGATCAGCGAGATCGGTTTTGGCGCCTGGGGCATCGGCGGCAGTCAGTGGAAGGGCGGTAACGACAAAGATTCCTTAGCTGCTCTCAAGCGCGCTTTCGAGCTCGGCGTCAACTTGGTTGATACTGCACATGCGTACGGAGATGGTCATAGCGAGCAACTCGTGGGCCAAGCTGCCAAACAGACCTTTGGCAGAGTCCATATCGCAACTAAGATTCCCCCAAAGAATCGCATCTGGCCCGCATCGCCGTCCACTCCCATCTCGGACGTGTTTCCGTACGAGTACATCCTTCAGTGCACCGACGAGAGTCTGCGAAACCTGAAAGTTGAACAGATTTACTTACAGCAGTTTCACGTCTGGACTGACGCCTGGGTCAGTACCGATGAGTGGCGGCGCGCAGTGGAACGGTTGCGAGAAAGCGGCAAGGTTCGCTACTTCGGAGTTTCCATAAGCGAACACGAGCCCGATTCGGCGCTCGAGGCCGTAAGAACGGGTTTGTTTAACGCTGTGCAGGTGATCTATAACGTTTTCGATCAGACCGCAGAAAAGCACCTCTTCCCGCTCTGCCAGGAAATGAAGGTGGGCGTGCTCGCGCGCGTTCCACTGGATGAAGGCGGATTGACCGGAAATATCACTGAGGATACCCACTTTGAGCCAGACGAGTTTCGCGAAGAGTATTTTCGAGGAGACCGTAAAAGGCAAGTGGTCGAGCACGTAGAGGCTCTAAAACGAGACTTGAAAGACACGCCTGGTACTTTGCCGCAAATTGCCGTGCGATTCTGCCTTTCGCACAAGGCCGTTACCAGCGTGATTCCTGGAATGAGGCGGATTGCGACTGTAGAGGATAATTGCCGCGCTGCCTCCGCTGGAATGCTTGATTCGCGCACGCTCGCCATTTTGAAGCGGCACGCCTGGGACCGTAATTTCTATCAATAAACGCGTTCGCGATTCTTCGTCGCATTCACGACTGATGCTGTTGAAAACTCTGCCGTGCGCTTCGCATTGAATCCTATGTAGGCCTATTTTCCGAGTCGCTCCTGGTCCGGGAGCAATCCGGAAGAAATCAGGGCCCGCAGGCGTGGGCCAGTTTCCGACAACCCGGT
>CAWBDR010000014.1:0-1410381 GCA_963787585.1 uncultured Acidobacteriaceae bacterium | reverse complement strand
ACCAGCAACCGGGAAACTGTAGAGAAGCGGCAGGCGAGTAGCGAGCCGGCCCCGCTGTCGAAGAGCGCAACTCCGAAGCCAGAGGCGGTCCCGAGTTCCGATGATCCGGGTTCCGGCACAACAACTCACCCGGAGCTGGGGCACGCGCCGGATAATCAAGCCGCGCAGATCGCTCCGCCATCGCCTCAGGAAACGATGCAGGAGCAAGCGCAACGGGATGCGGAGCGACAGGCATATCAGGAAGAGATCGCCGCCCGAAAAGCCCCGACGAGTTATCAGGCGTATCTGGCATTGACGAGTGCGAGTGCTCCCGGCGCGGCGGATACGCCGGCACCAGGCGCGAACGTGCCTGCTCCGTATCTACCTCCAGGCCTGTTGCCACCGGTAACACCGGAAAATACAAAGGACGGCTCGACAAATGATCTCGCGGCATTGGGGAGAAAACTCGGCCTGGTCCGCACCTCCAGTTCCGGCCCCGGCAACTATGGCGCACAGAACGCGCAAGCAGAAAAAGGCGAGTTTTTGTCGGGTACCGATGTCCCAAATCCAGCAGATGACTATCTGAAAGCGGCGCGGGTAGACCCGCTCTCAGAATTCGAAATACAGCAAGGCTCCGTTATTCCGGCTGTGATGCCGCTGGGTTTGAATTCCGATACACCGGGGCAAGTAACAGCGGAGATTCGCGTCGATGTGGATGATGCTCTCTGCGGCGTAACGCGAAAAGACGGGTCGGTGCATTGCTATGTGCTGATTCCGCACGGATCGAAACTGGTCGGTGAGTACAACTCTAACGTGTCGTATGGCCAGAATCGCGTACAGGGCGTTTGGACTCGGGTGATCTTTCCAGATTCGAGCTCGCTCGACCTCGGCCGCATGAACGGACATTCGGCCGATGGATCGGCGGGACTGAAGGACAAAGTAGACGATCACTGGAAAAGCAAAATCGCGGGTGTGGCGCTCACATCAGTATTGTCGGCGGGACTGGCCGTTTCGCAAAACCGATCCAACAACAGCGTGTTGCAGTATCCGTCGACTGGCGAGGTAATCGGAGCGTCTGTGGGGCAAAGTGCCTCGCAGCTCGGCCAAGAGTTAACGCAGCGCAATTTCAATCGTCAGCCGACGCTCGTGATCCGGCCTGGTCAAAAGTTCCTGGTGTACGTGAAGAAGGACATTGTATTTCCGAGTCCGTACGAGCCGCACTACTGAAACGGAGGACAATACACATGAAAACATCCCCAAGCCTGCTAGTCGCAATCGAAGCTTCGATCACATTGGTTGCGATCGCAGTATTGGCACGGGTGCTCGTTCCGGCAGTAGCGTGTGCTTGCCACCCGTCTGCTGACATCGTTCGCCTCGGCTGCGTTTCGTAGCCCTGCGCTCGGCATCATCGGGATAGTCGTCGTCGTTGACGCTTTGCGCTCGCCGCAGCGCTTGTATCGATTTTGGCTTCCGCTAAAGGTGGCGCGCCTTCGCCCCGCAATTAGCGGGACTACAGGACGGAACGATGAAGGCGCGTGATATAGGGCTTCTGGCCGTGAGTCTTTCTCGCTGGCTGTTTGTAACGCTCGTAGCTGCGATTTTCTCGCCCTGGCTGGTACTGGGCTGCTTTTTCTGCGTCGCCTCATTTCTTCCGGAAGATGTACGGTCTTTCCGCGATACTGTCACGCAGGCGGCCATCGCGAATTCGGATGCATGGAAGAGTGGAGCGGTAACGTGGCATGGGTTTTCGCAACTGTGCTTCATCGCTGTATGTGCCGCACGCGTTTTCTTCAGCCCTGCGGCCCGCAAGGCCGGAGAGTGGTTCGGCAACCGTCTGACGAAATGGATCGGCTTGCACTTTTCTGAATGCCAGCAGCGGCGATTCGCGAGAATCGCGTTCGGCTCCTTCATTGCTGCATGTCTCGTTCTTGGAGTTGCCGCGAGCAAAATGGATCATTCGTCGCGAGCGCCGATGCCGGAAACACCGGCATTCACCGACGCTCCCGGCAGCGGCGGCAATACGCCTTTCGACGGGACGCATCATAAGCGGCGATGCCGATATCGCGACCGGGCAGGAACAGGGAGTGTTCTCCGTCAGGTTCCAGGACCAGCAGAGAGACCGGCGATGAGCGCCTATCAAATCGCGGGACAGGTGTTCGAGGGTAACGACCCGAGATTGCCGGAGGTTCTGGCGAGCCTGCACGGGCAGAAGTTCCGGCCGCTCTGCCTCTGTATTCGACCTCACCCGGAGATGTATATCGCCAAACTGGGCACGCGCTATCTGCTGAAGCGGATGCCGAACACTGGTTCAGCGCATTCGCCAGAGTGTGATTCCTTTGAACCTCCGGCGGAACTATCCGGGCTCGGTGAGGTCTTGCCCGCCATTGAAGAAAACATCGAGGACGGGACAACTGCACTGAAGCTGGGTTTCAGCCTGACAAAGATTTCCGGCCGCACACCTCCCGTACCGAGTGGAAAAGAGCCGGAAACGGCAAAAAGCGCCGGCAACAAACTGGGGCTTCGAAGCACGCTTCACTATCTTTGGGAACAGGCTGGCTTTTCTCGATGGTCACCCTCGATGACTGGAAAGCGCAGTTGGGGCGTCATTCGCAAATACCTACTACAAGCTGCCGAAAGCAAGCGAACGAAAGGCACGGCTATGAACGATCTGCTTTACGTCCCTGAGCCGTTCTTTCTCGACCACAAAGACGAGATTGCTCAGCGCCGCCTGACTCATCTGCATCGCGTCCTGGTCCGTCAGCCGGGCCACGCGCAACAGCTCATGCTGCTGATAGCGGAAGTTAAGCAAATCATCCCTGCTCGATTTGGACAGAAGCTTGTAGCGAAACAGCTTCCAGACTGCCCGTTCATGCTTTCCGATGATCTGCATCAGCGCATCGTGAAGCTGTTCGACAAGGACCTCGCTCTCTGGAATGCTACCGAGGGATCTCACCTGGTAATCATCGGTACGTTCAGCACCGGGCCCTACCGGAGTTCTCTCGCTGCACGAAGTGGCTTTCATGACGTGTAATCATGATTGGATTCCGGTGGAAAACACCTATGAAGATCAGCTGATCGCGGCGTTAAGCAAAGCGCATCGTCGTTTTGTCAAAGGAATGCGTTATCAGCTTCCGGCAAATCGGCCGCTGGCGAGCGTAGTGCTCTCAGACACTCAGCCGCGCCCGGTTGCCTGCTATATCGTTCCTCCCGGAGCGAGTGCGGAATATGAGGCGGAGCTGAGGCAGTTGATCGAAGAGAGCGAATTAGAATCTTGGTGCTGGCATACGGATGCAGAAGAGATACCGGGACTTCCCGGTCGGCACGGGGCAGCCGCAGTGCCGCCGCTGGTGCATACTGCGCCCGAGCCCGCTTTTGCACAGTAAACAGATGACCTGGCGGATCAGATGGGCAAAATCATACTCTTCGGCATTTTGCTGGTAGGCCTCACGTCGGCCGGAAAAGATACCGTCGTTCTGACGACGGGTGAATCGATTGAGGGACACATGGTCTTTGCGGACGAAAACACCGTGCGCTTCCGCGATACGCGCGGGATTGTGCAGGAAATACCGCGAGACAAAATTTCGACCATTCGGCTGCAGACGACAGCGGCCCCGACAACAAAGCAGTCGCCCGCCCCCGCAATGGAGCCGGAGAAGTCCTCCAGCCCGGGGTACGAAGCTCCTGAGCCAACAGAAGGAATTCTGCGCCCTGGTGACATCCTTCCAAAAAGAACAACTCGCGTATGCGCAGGAGACGAATCCGATTCGAAAGGCGGGAATGCGCATTCCAGACCCTTACCGTTATGAAAGTCAGGTGCGCGACTTGTTCGGTCCGAAGCACGAATTTGTGAACTGGACCGGGACTTTGCGATTTGGCACCTCCGGTCGGTCGATTGGCGTCTCGTTCACGCCGATATGCGATCCCCAGCAACTGATTCAGTTCGGAAATGCAATCGAGCAGCCGGGGTTTCCAGTTCAAGACAGCGCCGGGACGATCATACGCGTGGACTCGCCAATCGGCCAAATGCTTGCGACCGCAAAAACGGGCCAGCAAGCCGCTGCAGTGTCGGGACATTTGATCCCGGTTCCGGGTTTCGTTCGTTTTAACCAGGCGTTAAGCGGCCAAGCGAGTGCAGGGTACGGCAAAGCCCTGTTTCGCAGTCAGATGAATCCAAACGGGGCCTCAATTGCTCAACCGAATTACCTCGTCAAGTTCACCGAAGTGAACTTGCTTGAGGAGAAAGCGAAAGCCGGCCTCGGTGCTCAATGAGACGCTATTTCCTACGAAGGTACTGGTGGCGATTGTTGGGTGAGCGCTGGCTCGGTCCCTCGCTCGACTCTTCAAACGATAGCCGTCTCACAGCAATCCAGCGAAGCTGGTACACCTGCGAGCCGACCGTTGGCAAAGAAGTCCGGCGCCCCGGATATCCAGATGTGTATCGCGTGACGCGGATTCTTCCGAATCAACCACACTGGGGCGGCGGCGTTTGGGGTGTCCGCACGGGTCAGCAGGAAAGCACCGAAGCTGCGGTGGAGTGGGCTGCGGCAAAGGTAAACAATCTCGAAGCGGATTTTCTTTCGCCAGATTTCTACGAGAACTCGATTTACTGGATGCGCACGCGCTTTCACCTTTCGCGAAAGGTATGCATTAACATCCTTGAGCAGAGCCTCGTGTTACGGAGGACTGGCGGTGGTCATCATCTCCGATGGAAGAATTGAGGCCACGACGGGCCCGGCTCGGCCGGCCAGCCCTGAAGCGAAAGAACGTGAATATTGAGGAGGCCGCGCGGAACGTTCTGCGACAATTGACCGTTACCGATTCGGCGGTTACGGCCCAGAATCTGGGTAAAAAGATCCACGTATGCGCTCTATCTGAGTCGTTCGGAAGTAGAGAGCATCATCGCCACGGCGCTCGCAATTTCACATACCAGCAGATTATCGGGCGGCGCGAGTCAGGTCCGAGACGAAAGCGCTTCGCAGCTTAGAGCGCCTGGCTGCAATTTTTTCTTTGCCCGCAATTGCGGCACTTGGCCGGGTGGTGATGCGACCGATTGCAAACCGGTGCACGCCTTGCGTAGGCGCTCGGCCACTTGCAGCGCCCTCAATTTCAGCTCCGAAGTATACGGTACGTCAAACCAACGATCCGCATATTGAATGCGGACAAATGGCGGAGCCTGTCCGTAGTTATCCTCGACGAGAATGCAGTATGCGATTCCCTGGATCAGGTCGCCGTCGTGTACTTTTTGCGGAGCGCGTGCTTTCTTGCGCTCGACCGGGATGATCGCACCGTCACTCGTTCGCACCAAGGAATCCGGCTTGCCTTTGAGTCCGTAAGTATGCGAGACAAGCAACGGGCCATCCTGGTCGTGATCGGATGCGATCAGGTCTCCGGTGGGCAGCCCGCCAAGCCGATGCGCCCGTCGATGCTTCAGAAACAAGACCAGCGCTACAACCAGCAAAGCAATGATAATGCCGCTGGTCAATGGTGGGCCTCCAGTAATTCCTTGATGAGCCAGATGGCGATTGCGGCCAAAAGCAACACAACGGCGAGCCAGAGCGCAGCGCCTTCACTTGCCGTGCGAGCTGCGCGGGCACGCTCTTCGTGGAAAGCTAAACCTTTCGCGCGCTCGGCTTGGGCCTTGGCGGAAACCTCATAGCCTTGACGCTTCAGCCACCAGGCACGCTCGCAGATTCCCGCAATTCGCTGGCTGTAACGAAATCGTCCGAATCGCTGTTTATTGACTCCTCGTTGAAGCGATCGCGATAATCCATAGACAATTCGCTCTCATGCGTTCAGGGTGTTAGGGAGCACCCGGACAGAACATTGAGGGATACGCATGGTCGTCCGATAACCAGTCGTTTATGAGACGTGGAGGCGGTCATGCTGGTGATTTTTGACGCTGACCAAAATCCGATAGGATGTCCTTCGTAGCTGGCAACACTCCGAGTTGTTGAAGAATCCCGAGTGATTCGACAAGCACCCAATCCTCTATAATTTTCCCGTTGCGAATGCGGTGGATGGTTACCATCCTAATGTTTACGCGCTTTCGAGTCGGAGGAATTCCAAGCCATTGGCCTGTTTGCGTTCCGTCCATCGCTAACTGGCTGATTACTCGATCACCGTCGGCGAACATCTGCTCCACCGAAAACTTGAGGTCAGGAAATGCAGACAGCCAGTCGCTGACGTGGGCCTTAATTGCCGTAGGACCGCGTGGCTCAGGAACTACAGGCGAACCTGATTGGAGCTGGTGTGTGTGGCAGTCCTCATCGAAAATACTCTCGGCAACCGTGAGGTTCCGCTCGTTCCAAAGCTCTTCAACGAACCTCGCCACAATATGTTTGTTGTCATTCACTCGATACACTCCTTGCGGTATTGTCCGTCCGTTAAGCTGCCTGCTCGCCAACACGAATCTACATTATTCTCCTGAAAAGTCGGTGACCACTGATGCGGATCGCAATACTTTCTGATGTTCACGGGAATCGCACGGCGTTTGAGGCCGTGTTGGCGGATCTACGACAAACGTCTCCCGATCTGGTCCTTCACGGAGGCGATCTGGCTGATTTCGGAGCGAATCCTGCCGATATTGTCGACCGAATCCGCGATCTCGGCTGGCAAGGCGTAATTGGGAATGGTGAGGAAGCACTCTCCGCTCCCGAGACGCTGGAGGAGTTTGCCAGCACATCCTCAGCACCGGCTTCACTTTGGTCCGCGATTCGCGAGATGATGACCGCTACTCGCGAACTGTTGGGATCAGAGCGTATTGAGTGGTTGCGCGGATTACCGCGCATTCACGTGTACGATCGCATTGGCCTTGTCCACGCCGCCCCTGAGAGCACCTGGCGTTCACCAGGACCGGAAGCCAGCGGGGCCGAGTTGATGAGGGTTTACGAACCGCTGCAGCAACCAGTTGTGGTTTATGGGCATATCCACCGCTCCTTTATCCGAACCGTGCCGACCACACAAGACACACCCCTGCTCATCGCGAACTCCGGCAGCGTAAGCCTCTCCTATGATGGCGACAGTCGGGCTGCGTACCTCTTGCTCGATGACGGTCAGCCATCTATCCGGCGTGTGGATTATGACCTCGATGAGGAGATCGAAGCGCTTTACAGAAGTGGCCTCCCACATCCTGATTGGATGGCCAACACACTCCGAAGTGCTCGTGCGCAGATACCTGGGCCACTCTCAACCGCTTAATGGAGATTTTGGTTGGATGTGGTTATTACCCCGTTCAGCGCACGCGAGCGCGACGATATTCTTGCGTAACGCCGTGCGCCGGGGCCGCGACCGTAGCGGCCAGCTCGGGCGCCTCGATCTCCTGGTTACGGCTGCGGCCAAGAACGTAATCGGCTGCGGCTGAAGCCGCTGAAGCCGCACGAAAGATTTCGTTTTTGTCTTCTTTGAGCGCCTTGATCCAGGAACTCACATAAGCCGCATGTTGCGCCGGATCGTGTGGAATTCCCTTCTCCGCGGCAAGCATCATACTGCCGATTTCCGCGACCAGTTCTTCACGACTATAGTATTCATCCGCCGTGCTGAACCCCCTACTTTTATTAAGCGTCTCGCGGTTGAGCCGAGAGGCGTGGCCAGTCCAGTGGACGAGCTCGTGAATGGATGTGCCGTAGTACGCCTCCGCGCTCGGGAATGCTGCGCGCGGCGGAAGATGGATGGTATCGAAGTGGCGATTGTAGAAGGCTCGGTCCGCCTGGTCATGAAAAATCTTCGCTCCGGAATCCTTCAAAATCCTCTCGCCGGCCTCCACGATTTCAAAGGTGGTGGGCTGCTTCACGGAAACAGGTGGCGGACCGTCCATCTGTTTGGCATTGAAGACGGTGTAAACGCGGTGGATGAAGCGTACGCGGTCCTCGCTGCTGCTTTCCTGGGCCTCCGTGTGGCCGTCCTTAGCTTCCCTGCTGCCTGAGCCCTGAACCTCCCAGAACTCGATATGCGTGCCTTTCTCTCCGCGTCGGACCTGCCAGCCCTCGTTTGTGGCCTGCCGGTATGTTGCCCAGCGTGGATCGTCGTATCCTTTCCGCATCGCCGCAATCGTCAGCGACAGGATGTTGCCGCCGCGGTACGGTTTCTTGGTGGTCGGGTTATAGGGCATGCTCAAGCTTTGCTGAGCGGTCCACGGCTTTTGCCAAGGCGCTACACCCTGTTCTAACAGCTGGATGATGTCGTCGGTGACTTCCTGCCGGAAATCGCGCTTCGGCCATTCGTTCACAGGAACTCCTTCTCCGGTTCCTCTTCCTCGAAACCGGAACCCTCGAGCGGTTCGCCGCCGATCGCTGCCAATTCGGCGGTCACCTGCGCATCTGTCTCGCCCTGCCTGCGCTCGTCCTCTTCGCGCGCCTCAGCGCGCTTGGACTCTCTTCCGTTTGGATCATTCATGAACGCTCCTCGCTTTTCTTTACGTGCTTGCTAGTGTTGTGCAAGCGTTACTGGTGAGCGTATCACGCGTCCTCAGCCCAACGCAAATTGCCGAACCAAGTGGAATACATACCCGGGACGACTGGAATACAGCAGAAGTATCGAAACCGCAATCACCTACCGGGCGCGGTCGGCGCTGAGTGGCCTACGGCCTTTATGTTCCAGTACGACTTAGAAGGGGTTGTAAACAGACCCTGCTGCTCACAGAACCATCACGACAGTTCAACAACACCGAGCAGAAGCGAGCAAAACCGCGCATTACCGAACCAAACGTCAACACAATGGGCACAGAACTACAACACAACTGTGACAAGATGGCCCATTTTGCAACATCTTTCAACAAAAGCCTTGCGGCGGGCGAATTGTCGAGCGTAGAATCGAGCTAGGCCGCTTGCTCATAGCAAGCAAGCGCGGTGATTGAGAGAATCGTCCACAATGCGGACTGTCGAGTCGATTATCGCCGAGGTCAAACCCGCCAGAAAGATCGACCTGATCCGTAGCATTTGGGGCGATATTCAGAAACTGCGCGCGGCCCGACTCACGCATAAGCAAATCGTGGCGCAGTTACCCAAATTGGGCATTCACGGCATCGGTTATGGGGAATTTCGCCACATATGCTATCGCATTCGCAAGGAGCAGCCGGATATGTCGGCCAGCTCCGGCCGGCGGATTTCCGCCGCGCCTCCTGATTTCGATCCACTCGAAGACGCAAAGCGCCGGCGGGAGGAAAAGACCAAACCAATTTTTCAAACGAGGAAGGAGGGCTAAGGAATGCCCAAAGCACTGGCTGCGGACGACATTCAGGTGGCGGCCGTTCCTGCGCTCAGCAGTTATCAAAATGCCGTGCACCTCTTCACCCAAAAAAAGGGTGGGGTGGGCAAGAGCACACTTGCTGGCTGGGTGGCAGAGTACCTGAAAGCCAAGCATGGGAATGTGGTCTGCTATGACACCGATCCGAGTAATCAAACGCTGGCGCGCCTCGGTGCGCTCAATGTGCGGACAGTGAACATCATCAAACGGGATGAAATCGACGCCGGCCTGTTCGATCCGATGATCGCCACGATCGCAGAAGAGGCCGGGCCGTTTGTGGTGGATACCGGATCGAGCAGTTTTCATGCGCTCTGGAGCTATGTCGTTGCATCGGAGCTGTTCGACTTTTTGGCGGAGCACGGCCGTCCGGTAGTCGTACATATACCCCTGGCCCCGAAACCCGATCTCGAAGACACCCTCGCCGGCTTTGATGAAATCTGCCGTCACTCTCCGCCTCGTTCTGTCGTGGCCTGGATGAACGAACGGGAGAGCCCAATCGAACTGGATGGCGTGAATTTCCTGGACCTCGAGATTGCGCGAAAAAACAAGGAAAAGCTCTTGGGTGTGGTGGTCAATTCAAAACAGAATTACCGATTGCATCGCGAGCAGGTGGAACGGATGCTGATCCGGCACTGGACGTTTGAAGAAGCGATTTACGAGCTCGATATCCGGGCGAAGTGTTACCTGTTTCAAGTGCGGAAAGAGATTTTCGAGCAGTTGGAGCAAATCGGCATATGACCAATGGCGTTGTTTCTCCACCGGAGCCGGCAAGCTCACCATCGTTCGGTCCGAACTGGACTCCATACAACCTGCACGAAGTCAGGAAAAAGTTGGAAGCCGCATTTGGATCGAAGGTTGAGACAGACGATCCAAGCTTCATGATGATGACGGGCGTTGACATGCTGTTCCGTCAAACACTCGACCATTCCATGCAATGGATCGAGGAGCGCACTCGCGTCGCCTCCTCCGAATATCGGGAAGGGCTGGACGCCGCGGCCAATGAAAAGAAGCGGGAGGTCCGCCAGGAGCTGATTAATCTGGCGACGATCATTCACGAAAAGCTCCGAGTGGAAGCGGATGCAATCAATAAGCCTCTGCTGGCCAGAATCGAGGAGCTCAAGCAGATTGCATCCACGATCGGTGCAAACTACGCCCAGTTCCGCTGGCATGACCGCATCGTGGGCTTTCTATGCGGCGCTTTGTTATTCCTCGCGGCGTTTGCATCCGGCATGGTTTTCGAAATCGTCAAACGATAGGAGCTGGTTTATGTATGCCTTAATTGCTGCGGTGCTCGAAACCTTTGCTGGGCCCTTGATCGTTCTCGTATGGGTTGCGCGCGCCATTCTCTTCGGCGGCGGAGTTCTTTTTCTCCTCGTGGCTCCATTCGCTCACAAGGGATTCATTATCGCCCTGCTCTATTTCGCTCAGGCCGTCGCGATGACGCTTATGCTCCGGTTCTTGCGAAGGCTCCGCGCGCGAGCCATCTACCGATAAGGCGCTGAAATGTCGCCCCAAAAATCGAGATTCTCTTTGTCTCTTTCTCTTGCACATACTACATGTAGTAGGTGATAATAGGCTATGGCTGCTCCCGCTCTCTCCTCCACTCCGGCCATCGCGGCTCGATTGCAAGCGTCGCCTTCCGAATCGCAGTCCTGTCACATCTGCGGTGACTCCCATGGGCCTGTGTTCGAGGTCTACGCCTACACGTTCGTCTGTCGCCGTTTGCAAGGCAGATGAAAAGCTGGTCTCCGCACTCGTTCGTTGGAACAAGAATCTGGATCGGGAGCGCCAATGAAACCTTGCTCAACTGCCGTTCCCGAAGTGGTGGTTGTCGATATGTTCTGTGGGGCCGGTGGCATCACGACTGGGCTGACACAGGCTTGCAAAGAGCTGGGTATCTGCCCGAAGATCATCGCGATCAATCACTGGAATGTGGCCATTGAACCCCACAAGCGCAATCACCCGGAGGCAACGCACTGGTGCGAACGTGTCGATTCTCTAGACCAGCGAAAACTCACCCGAGACGGTCGTATCGATTTCCTGATCGCCCGAGTGTACGCATCACAGTGTCGCGCGCGGGGGCAAGCCGATCAGTGATCAGAGCCGGGCAAGCGCCTGGCAAGTGGTCCGGTACGCCGAAGCCCTGAGCCCTCGTCATATTCTGCTCGAAAACGTCCGGGAATTCACCAACTGGGGGCCTCTGTGCACCAACAACAAACGCCCGCTGAAATCGAAGCGCGGTCAAACCTTTGCAGCTTTTCTTGCAGCGTTGGAAAGTCTGGGCTACTCGGTTGAATGGCGAGTCCTGAACGCGGCTGACTACGGCGAGGCTACTACCCGCGAACGCCTGTTTATTCAAGCCAAACGCGGCCGTGGCGCGATTCTCTGGCCGAATCCGACTCATAGCCGTTGTGCCGATCAGCGTGAGCTATTTGGTAGCTGTCTTGAGCCGTGGCGTCCCGCCCGCGAAATCATCGACTGGTCGATTCCTTCGAAAAGCATCTTTTCTCGCAAAAACCACTTGCGGCGGCGACATTGAGACGGATCGAAGCCGGGCTAGTTAAATTCGCTGGCAAGGCGGCTGAGCCGTTCCTCGTCATTCTGCGGAACCACCAGGACGCCAAATCGGTAGATGAGCCGGTCCCAACGGTCACAACCAGCGGCGCCCACGTTGGACTGTGCGAGCCATTTGTACTGGGTCAGCAATCGGGTTCTGCAGCAAGGAGCGTTACAAGGCCGCTCCCAAAAGTTGCAACGGACGGAGCAATCGGTCTGGTACAACCATTCATCCTGCCTCTGAACCATGGCGCGGAAGACATAAGGACTCATGATGTCGAACAACCGATGCCAACTGTTACGACGGTGGACGCCTGGGGTTTAGTCGAGCCATTCATCGTAACGGCCTCGCATGGCGATGACACATTCCAGCGATGTCGATCCGTTCATTCGCCGTTGCCGACCCGTCACATGTTCAAACGATCATGCGGTAGTCGAGCCGTTTATCATCCCATTTTTCGGCGAGCGGGCCGGCCAGGAGCCGCGAACACATTCAATTTCCGATCCGCTACCGACCGTCACAAGTCACGGAGCTGGTGCTCTCGTAGAGCCGCGCCTGGCTGAATGCTCTGGCTCTGAGCGCGGCGCGCTGGTTCAAAGTTTTTGTGCAAATACAACCGCACCGCCAACACCGGCCACAGCGTTGATGAGCCGCTGGACACGGTAACGACAAAGGACCGCTTCGGCCTGATTCTGGCGACTGCACAAGGCCAGTTCCGCCTCGACATTCGCTTTCGCATGCTTCAGCCCGCCGAACTCGCTCGAGCGATGGGGTTCGAGAAGTACGAATTCACGGGAAGCCGCGAGGAGCAGGTCAAGCAGATTGGTAATGCCGTCAGCGTGCGGACCGCTCGGGCGCTGTGTCTGGCAATTCTGCCGCGCTTTGTGAAGCGTGCTTCGAGTTCCGACGAAATGGTGGCTTAGAACGGCTTTCGAAGGATTGCTACATGTTGCTGCCATTCACAGAGGACTTAGTGCTGACGAGCGCCGCCGACGCGGAGATGGCAACGCTCGCCGACCGTCATTACTCGCGCCGCAAGCGCGGCAGCGGTCAGTTCCTCTATGCCGGGCGCAAGCTGGTCATCCGCAATTACGAGGGCACAATTCTCTTCGGGTGGTTGTGGGAACTCGATGGTATGCGGATGGATCGGCAACGCGGTTACTGCTGTTCAATCTTCCGCAATGAATCATCACGGCTTTCTTCAGACGTCATTCTCGAAGCCGAGCGCATAGCCCACCAGCACTGGGGGCCGAACCGGATGTTCACCTACGTGGACCCGGCGAAGATTCGCAGTGTCAATCCGGGTTACTGCTTCAAGGTTGCTGGCCGTGGGGCCCGGGCCGAAATGAAACCGTGAACGACAAGGACTGCTACGTAGCCAATTTCTGGCGAGCTTTGCGCCACGAGCCGTCTGCGGTCGCGTACTGGGCCGATTGGCCGGTGAACGAAGCGGATCTCCATGCTCATCACCGCTGGCTCGTAAAGCAAGCCAGCTTTCAAGAGCGAATGATGTCGGACCCGGATTATTTTGACGCACAGATTGCCGGTTGGTGGGTATGGGGTATCTCGCTGTGGATTGGCGGCGGCTGGTGCGCTCGACCGGAATGGCAGGGACGCCACGCTTGTGAGCGCTCGCCAAAAGGCGTGCATGCGCTCGCGCAAAAGCGCCCGCAGATTAAGAAGGGCGGTGCCGGCGTGCATCGTGCGTCCTACGCACAGCAGCCGTGGATGTCGCGGCCATGTTTGAAAGGGCAAGGAATCACGCGCCAGCTCCCGGATATCAGCGGGAACGACGGCGCTTCCGGCCGGGGCGTCCACGCGAGATACGCCTCCAATCTGGAAGACTACCTCGCCGCACTCAGCCGGAGATTGCGCCGGGTGCGCGTCTGCTGCGGCGATTGGAAGCGCGTCCTCGGGCCATCCCCAACCACGGAAATAGGCGTGACCGGAGTGATGCTGGACCCTCCTTACGGAGTAGAGGACCGCGATGCCGTTTACAACGTCGATTCGCGGGAAATATCCGGCGAAGTCTTTCGCTGGGCAACCGAGAACGGCGACAACCCAAAGCTTCGTATCGCCGTTTGCGGATATGAGGGCGAATACTCTTTCCCGAGCTCGTGGGCTTGTGTGGTGTGGAAAGCCAATGGCGGCTATGCGAATCAGGGTGCGTGGACGCGGGGCCGAAACAATGCAACACGCGAGCGGATCTGGTTCTCTCCGCATTGCCTGCAGCCCGGCTTATTCGCGCTATTTGAGGAACAGGACTGTGTGCGATGCTGATTCTGACTGGCTGATGAAGTACCGAAAAGATTGGGACCTGACCACAATTCCCGACGAGGCAATCAGCGATGAGCTTCTGAAAACCTGGTGGGCTCGGCGGACGAATCAGCGTAGACAAACAAGAACCGGCGGTCAGCCAAAGAAACTGCAGCCTTGCCCACGTTGTGGGCTAATGTTGGGAGCTCGTGAGAGGCGCGCGCATTACTGCAACGCCGAATAGGAGCTTCCCATCACCCTGCGGCGCGCGCGACGGATCGCGCCTGTCGCATCGATCTTTTGGCGGGTTTTTGACTTCGGTTGGCGACGCTCCGCGCGGCGGCTAGTCGAGCGGCCCAAGCAACGCAAGGTGCATTAGTCGGTTTTTCGGTTCCGGCCACGAAATTGTGGAGTTCTCGGCTAACGACCAGTTTGCGCTCTTCAGCGAGTAGTTTTGCAACTGTGTTGATTGTTACGATCTGATTAACACCTGCGAGTTCCTGCAGTCTCTGCGCAATTAGGTCGAAACCGAAGATCATCCCGAAATCCCAAAATTCGAGCGGATCTTCCTCCAGGAATTCCAGCCGTGCCGCAACTCGCGCTGCGCTTCTAGCGTCGATTGAGGGGGGATGCAAATTCTGGCTCCTTCTTTGTCAACGCGCGCAGGTGCTTCATTATGACGCGAGAAATCAAAAAAGTTTGCGCGTACTAGGACTGGGGGCCGCTATACTGGGGTTCATTCGGTCGGCTTTGGGATATGGGCTCCTCCAATCTACATCTTGTCGACGATGAGGGACGGCCACTCCCTGACCGCGTTGTTACATACGTTCAACGCATAGCGCCGGTCATCGCAACGCGTTTCTCGATAAAGTGCGATCCGGCGGAACTCAGCAACTCTCTCGAGCACGAGGCCCAAAAGATCGCGCGAGTTGAAGCGGGCAAGAGCGACGAGTCTCTACGACGATTAACTTGGAGGGGACTCTTCAATGGAGCTATTACTGCGGTCCGGAAAACGCAGCGGAGACGAGAGGATTCTCTTTCGTCTGATGCGTTTCGCAATCTTACCGGCATTAAAGGCCACGACCCTGAGGCGGAATTGATCCTTGCCGAGAGGAGACGAGCGTTGCTTGCCGCCTTGGCAAACCTCTCAGAAAGAGATCAGGAATATCTTCGGCTTAGGGCCCAACAATTCAGCGACGCTGA
Organism: uncultured Acidobacteriaceae bacterium; assembly: GCA_963787585.1. GTDB lineage: Bacteria > Acidobacteriota > Terriglobia > Bryobacterales > Bryobacteraceae > Bog-105. Next base: position 1,395,146 of record CAWBDR010000014.1, on the reverse strand, counting down.
TATCGCTGCGTACATGAAGATCAGCAACACTGCGCTGGCTCAGCTAAAACATCGCTTGAAGTTGAGACTGATTGCACAGGGAGTCTTGCCAAAGTAGTACATAATAAGCTTTCGAATCCTGATGCCACGAAGGCCCGACGAGTTCGATCGCCTATTCGAGGACGTGTATCTCAACGCGTACCCAAATCCCGAACGCGTAGATTGTCCAGGTCGGGACACCCTCCGACGTCTGGCTAGCAAGGAACTCCCGATCAGCCATCCGGCGCGTGAGCATATCGCGCGATGTTCACCTTGCTTTCAGGAATTTCGTGAGATTCAGCGAGAAATGAAGACCCGGCGTCGACGTGGAAAGATTCTTGCAACCGCCGCCGGAATTGTTATCGCCTGCGGCGGAATAACGCTGACGCAATTCCATTTCCAGGAGTCTGTAATCGCGCGATGGGATCTACAGAACGCCTCCCCATCCCGAGACTTCAATGATTATCAGCAACCGGTCCACCTCGAAGCACCAGCCAAGAAAGGGACAATCGCAGTTACGCTTCCTCTGGGTAGTGAGCCCGGCGAGTATGAAGTCGAGGTGAGACACGACCGGAACGGGAGAGCTATTAAGGACTTCAAATCCACAGCCACACTTTCCATCCAGGGGAAAACAGTTCTCCAAATCACGGCCGATTTCAGTGAACTGCCTGTTGGCGACTATATTGTGGCATTTCGCCGTGGTCAGCAGGCTTGGCATTTCGCGCGATTGCATGTCGGTTAGCGACCGAGCCAAGAGTTACATTGCCCGAGCCCTCGGTGATAAAGCCTGCCCAAAAGAAGGGCACAGCACTGTCGCGGTACTCCCGCATGATGGAGCGTTGAGCTTTGCTTAACGCCTCTGATACAGCCTGACCGGCCGCCAGCCCTTCGTAGAAATGCTTCATTAGCACCGCTGAAAAAGTGTCGTCAACGCGCCATAAAGTCGCGACGACAGCTCGCGAGCCGGCAAGTAGGAAGGACCGGCTCAGATCCGAAACTCCATCCTCACCCTGAACGACCCCCACTGCCGTTTCACACGCGGACAACACGGTCAAATCAGAATGCAATTGAAGTCGAAGAATTTCGGGTATTTCAAGAATTCCGTCCTCCTCGTGCGCTGAATCGGGCAATAACACAAGAGCGGCCTTCTCGGCCAGTTTCTTGTCAGAGATGCCGTGAACTGCCAGGTGTATTACCGAAAACGCGCTGAGGCCTGAATCTTTGAATGCGGTCTCGGTTGCCTGTGTTCCCTTGAGCTCAACGTGATTCATCTCGGAATCCAAAGCGGTTTCAGCTTCTTTGATCTCGTCTTCCGAGGATGGAAGGTTGAGGAGGGCGCCGTCTTCGTACCCCCGCGACTTGGCAATTTTTTGTACATCTGCGTTGTATGTAACGCCGCCAACGGACAACAACCCTCCTTTGGCTTGTTCTGAAGGGCGGCTGTGCAAGAAAGCGTAAATACTAGCCGACGCCGTTCGAGTGATCACGTGTGACTCGACCAGCCTTGCGCCATCTGGTTCGACCAAAGCCGCAAACGGAACAGTGTACAGCTCACCCTCGGGAATAATGATGAGGTTGGAATGAGTCCGAACCTCGGGTATTGGTCCCAGAATGGCGTTCCACAACTGGCGGCCTTCGTCCGTTGCAGGCGCCCTTTGCTTGACTGCAAAGAGAAAACGGTCCGACAACGTGGTAATCTCGGCCGCGGTTCTAGGCAGCGGGACGCATCGAAGTTGCCCGGCCGAAATCACAAGAACGTACATACGATCAGCGGCCTGGACATATTCGAGAAGCAAATCCTGGGGTGCAAGCGCCCGCTGGACGGTAGTGACCGGCAGAATGCGGTCTGGCCTTCGCGCCAGCTTTAGTTCAGACCTGTCGAGCCACCGCTTGTGCTCGGCAAAAAAAATCTGCTGTCGTACCTGTGCTATCTCCGCTTGCGAATCGGCGTGCGCCAATTTGAGCCGAAGGTCGCTGATTTCTTTCTCAACTGCGATCGCCTCCGGGCTGTCGGGAGGAATGCCGGAATGAAGAAGGGAAGCGACAGAGCGACCGCGCACGCGTTCGACTACTGCATACTCTTTTGATACGTCTGGATTATGCAGAGCTAAAAGTGCGAAATGGCCCGTGTACACGTCGCTCATTGCCTTTAACAACAGGGGACGTGCGCTGATTGGGGCCGACAGGAGCTGAGCATCAACTAAATCGGCGGCCTGACTATACAGCGTATCCGCGGCTTGGTACTTGCCCTCCTTCACTTCCACGTCTGCCAATTCCTTCATGCGGTTGGGCAAATCTGAAAGAACGCCACTGCTGCGTGTCATCGCGAGAGCTTGTCTGGCGTGATTTTCGGCACTCGCCAGATCGCCCTGAGTCGCATACAGATCAGCTAACGCTGCCTCGGCATCCGCAAGTGCGATTCGGTAGTCACCCGATTAGAACGCGGCCGTGGAATGGTTGTTTCCCGAGTCCTTCCGTCACTACGACGATCGATTTGTCGACATCCTTAAATTTAAAGAGTGTTAGCGGCGCGAGAAGTTGATTGCGCGGAATTTTTGTAAACTGGACCAATTCTTCTCTTCGGTATCCCTGCTCGGCACGAGCGCGCGTCAGACTATAGCCGACGGGCCGCTTGTCCGGCGTTAGATAGCTCATGAGCCTCAGATTGCCGGCTCCTTCAGAACCGAGATTGCCTCTGATGTCAACAATCAGAGCGCTTGGTTTGGCCAGGCTTCTGATTGCGGCGTCCGTCGCGCGCGCAACCTCGATGCCGAGAATTCCGCTCCATTTGCTGATCCGGATGTACCCGATTTTCTCTGTTATTTTTCGATGAACCACATAACGGATTGAATTTGGATCGCGCTTCTCGAAAGGGTTGAAAGTGAAGGTCTCGCTGCCCTGACCCGGATTTTTGTACGTGATTTGAACATTCTCACGCGAAGAGAATTTCGGAACCGTGGACGTACCTACTGCTGCTCCATCGATAGCGACGAGTTCCGCACCGGGTTGAACCCCCGCGCTGTCTGCCAACCCATCCGCTAGAACATCCTGAAACATCCACGTGCCGTTGCGAGGGAAGAAGCTGACGCCGATAGCCTTCCACAGACCTATTCGGCGTTCCGTCTCGTGGAAAAGTTCGATGGGATATGCATCGACCTCGGTCAGAAGTGCGTTCACATCAATAGAAAACTGATTGCTTTGCATGAGGCGAGGATGTTCGGATGCAAAGCGGGCCTTCAGATCGATACCATGAATTTTCGGCTCGTAGAAACGCGTGTTGAACGTTGCTGGAATCGAGGCCAGCAGATCGCATCGCGCTTGTTCGGTCGGGTGAAAGAAAATCGGCATCGCAATTTATGATTGGTGCGAGAGTGCACTGAGGCCGTTCGGTCGGGAAGCAGAAAACTCGATCACGGCACGGCACACACTTGGCGAAAGGATTTGATTGCGCTCCGGCGGACTCCCGGCTGAGATCGAGTTTGTCCCGTGCCGCAAGCCGCTCAATGTGGATGTCTGGGCACCTTCAATCAGTTTAGGCCAGCGCTTTCAGTCTCTAGGACAGAAAGCCTCAAATAACTCCGCATGCGTAGCCCTTGCAACGACTTCCTGGTATTGTGTCTTTCGCGCCGAGAATTGGCATAACGTGCTTGCTAATTACTAGAAGGCGTGATATGAAAGGAAATAGCCATGTCCACGCTCGGTCTTGGCCTAGCACGCTGCAGATTCTTTTCGGTATCAGAGAACTGCGTTGACGGATGGCAAGGACCGCGATGTAGCATGGGCGCCGCACAAGCGGAATCGCTCTGAAGGTGTTTATGAATTCCGACATTATGAGTGAGGTTCTCCCGATGATTGATGGCGAGGTGCAATCCTGGCCAACAGCGATGGAATTTGAATTGGCGTACCAGGCGCGTGTCGCGATGGACCGCATCAGATTCGCGATCAGGCACGGCGAGCAGTTCGCGCCACACACTGACCAAATGCACGAGACAAATTTGCAACTGCTTGATGCCCTCCAGAGACTGGAAACGGCTGAACGCCGCTTTCAGCAGCGATCGCGAGCTGCTATAGACCCAAGGACGCGAACTCCCCCCTTCCAATCGAGTATGAATGGCTGTGTGGACAGCAGAAAACACAACTCGAAAGCTTAGCTGGAGCTTGCCGATGTTTGTCGAGAACCCTACGTTTGAAAAACACTACCGTGTCGGAGAACTAGCGCGCATGTGGGGACTTGGTAGAGAGACTATCCGCAAGATCGTGAAAGACGATCCCGGGGTAGTCAAAATCCGAATGGGGCGAAAGAAGGCACACACGATCTACAGCGTGCCGGAATCCGCCGCCCGCCGAATACACACTCGGCTGTTGAGTCTTCGTTAAGCACTGAGCCGGTAGGCGGCCGATATCAAGCGTTCAGCGAGGGACACGAGGGTCATGCATCACGCTTCATCGCTACGACTTTGGGTCTCGCCTTTCCCTCGAACGCTTCCCTAAGCACCCTAGTTAATCGCTCCTGCCGCTCAGGCACCCAGGCTGCGTAGTGTTTCCGAACCATCTCCTCGGTATCGCCCATGAGCTCAGCCACGTCTCGCACAGTAACGCCCGGCTTTTGCAGCAAGATGCGCGCGAACGTGTGGCGGAAACGGTGTGGCGTCGGCTTTTCCTTCCACGGCCCGCACAGGCTCCAAAGCCGGTTCAGCTTGCGCCGCCAGACGTCCGTGATGACGTTCATGTCGCGCGTCACATGGGTCCCAAAAATCAGCGGTCCGTGCTTCCGCGCCCTTTCCCGAATGCGCTCCTGAAGCCACTCGGGAATCCATGTGTAGACCTTGCGCCCAGTTTTAGTCGTTCGCACGTGGCACTCGCCATTTTCGAGCAAACGATCCGTGTGAAAGGTGGCGACATCGGAGATTCGCAGCCCAGTGTACACGGATACAGAGATGAAGTCCGCCAAGTCCCGACCCGTCCATTTATACCGATATTTGGCGATCTCGCCTTTTGCTGGCTGGTGGTGTATGTCCCGTGACCAGCGTATCGGAGTCCTGCCGTACTCCGTCTCGCACGCGTCGTACATGCGCTTGAGCTCTTCATCGGTGAAAGGAACCCGCTCTTTTGCGTTGGATCTGCTCCTTATTGCTTTCACTCGCTTTGTTGGGTTCTTGGCAGTCCAGTCATTATCGGCGCAGAAGCCGAAAAACGACTTGACGACCGCCATGTTTTTGGCCGCAGTATTAGGCGCGACGCCCCAAGATGCGCGAAATTCCCGGACGTCCATCGGCGTCCACTGCTCGACAAACACATAGCCCCTAACTTCGGAAAATGCCTTGAGCCTCGTGAGGATCGCCTTGTTCTGCCGCTGAGTATTGGGCGCAAGAATTTCAGCGCGCTCCGCCAGATACGCGGCTACGGCTATCTCGATGCTCGTCTTCGCGGGCGGCTCAGGGGGCGTAGCCGGTTCAGAAACAGAAATCTCCCCATCCCAGTTGGTCCTTTCCCAAAGCGCTGCTACCGCCTTCGCTTCTTCCCAAGACTTCTTTCCCGTCTGCTTGCGGTTGAATTTGCCGTTGATCGTACCGGAGGCATGGATCAAGCACGCGCAGCGCTTCCATCCGCGCCTGCTCTCTTCATATTCACCGGATCGGGAGTCTTCGGGGTGACCGCCCTCGCATTCTTTTCGATGACGGCGGTAGAGTTTGACTGCCATGAAAGGCCTGATCCATTTTAGATCAGGCTTGCACGCTATTGCACGCTGGAACGGGTAATCCGCTGTAAGTTGCTGATTTTACGCTGGCGGAGAGAGTGGGATTCGAACCCACGTTAGAGTTTCCCCTAAACACGCTTTCCAAGCGTGCGCCTTCAACCACTCGGCCATCTCTCCTGTGAAATGAGGTTACGACCCACAGGAAACAGGCGTTTCCACGGAATCGCTCTCAGTGTAACAACAGGGAGCAGAAATTCTAAGCCAGGCTCCAACCCTTGCGAAACATCGGCTTGAGGCACTGGTCCGCACTCAGATTGTTAGTGATGCGGGCGTTCGCGCTATCCCAATCCAGCTTGGTGTTGAATTTGATCGCCAGCGCGCCGAGTGCAATCCACTCCGTGAACGGCGCCGCCACGCTGAAATTCGAACACGCGGGCGCGCCGCCCTTACACGCGCGGATCCAATCCCGGTAATGACCCGGCGAGCGCGGAAGGAACTCCGGCGGGAACCTGTAATCCCACATCTTCTCGACCGGAATCAAGCGCGTCCATTCTCCGTATGTGCCGGTCGTGATCATGCCCTTATCGCCGACGAACAGACTGCCGTTGCTCCCGATTGAAATCAGGCGGCCGACTTGCGCGTCCGGGCTCAGCTTCTCCCCTGGTTTCTGAACCACGGGAGCGGGCGGGGGAGGCGGCGGCGCGGCCTGCAGAGTAAAGAACTCCTCGGAGAACACGCCTCCGATGATCTGCCGTTCTCTTGGTTCCATCGAGTTCCGCTCTTTTGGTATCAGGTGCCGAGGCAGATCACCCAATATCTCTCCGCGCGGCACGCCAGGGATGTCGGGCTGTTGCTTCATCGCGTCATACCAAAAGATTTTGACGGCCGGCATGCTTCCGCGTGCTGGGAAATCAAACCGCACAACGGATTTGCTCGGGAAATAGTACTCGCTCCTCCCCTCTTGGCTGATGCACTCCACGCTCGTCGGCGCGCCAAGCCGCAATGCCATATTGGGTGCGCCCAGAATGTGGCAGGCCATATCGCCCAATGCGCCACAGCCAAAGTCGAAAAAGCCGCGCCAGGCGAACGGCAAGTATTTATCGCTGTATGGCCGCTCCTTCTCAATACCCAGCCACAGATCCCAATCCAGGTAAGAAGGTACGGGCGATGCCGCCGGTAAATCGGGCAAACCCTGGGGCCACACGGGACGGTTTGTCCACGCATGTACTTCCGTTACATCTCCGATCTCGCCCGCCCAGATCATTTCTGCGCATTGCCGTGTGCCCTCGTTCGAGTAGCCCTGGTTGCCCATCTGGGTTGCAACGCCGTACTTCTCCGCTGCTTCCGTTAATTGACGGCACTCCCAGACCGTATGCGCAAGCGGCTTCTGTACGTACACGTGCTTACCGCGCTCCATCGCGTGCACTGCGGCTGTAGCATGCATGTGATCCGGAATGGTTACGATCACTGCGTCTACGGTCTTTCCTTCCTTGTCGAGCATGGCCCGGAAATCTTTGTACTTCGGCACGCTCGGATATTTTTTGTAGGTCTCTTCCGCGCGCTTCTCATCGACGTCGCACAGCGCCACAATGTTCTCGGTCTCCGCGCAACCCGCGATATCGCTGGACGCCTTGCCGCCCGCGCCAATCGACGCAATGTTCAGTTTTTCGTTCGGCGATTTGTATCCAAGCGCCTTAAGCGACGGCTCGCTGCCGAATCCGCCGAGCGGTACAGCACCCGCCAGCAAGGTGCCATAGAAGAAATGTCGTCTCGTAATTCCATCGTGTTTCATAGTGGTCGCCCCGGCATGCGCGAATTATGTCCTCGCTCCTCAATATCTGTGAGATTCAGCCGCTGCCTTAAACAGTACCGTTCTTCATCCGGCCATTTTGCCCTCTAGTCTCATTTCGCTACATTCCGGCCCAGGTGAAAAGTCGGGCCGATCGAGAAACGCACCGTATTTCGGCCAGGCAGAAGATCGCTGAACAGATGGTCGTGAACGAAGTCGGCCTGCACCCGGATGCTCAGGAGATCTCCCAAGATGAGATCCGTTCCACCGCCGAAGCCGTAAAATCCAGTCCAGTCGGTTTTCGTTCCACTGGGCGCCAGTCGTGCCACAATCATCTGCTCAATCGGCCCGTTGGGATGCACGGTCGCAGTCTCATGGATAGCGCCGATCGAGGGCCGAATGAAAAGAGTCACGTGTTGCCAATGCCGATACTCCAACTGCGGCCCCAGTGCGAAGGTTTGTGATGTCGAATCAATTGGAAGCGTCAACATGAAGTTGGCCGGGATCAGTCCGGCCGCAATCAAGGGCGCCAATTCCGTACTGAGCTGCTGCTGCAAACTAGGGACCAGCTCAGATTGTGTGATTGAGGTATGTCCCGTTGAAATGCTGTAATCAAAGCCGATGCCAAGCCACGTTCTTGGATTAATCCCGATCTGGGTATGGAAGCCGCGCTCTGCCAAATTGATGCTAGGACTCTCCAGGTACGTAAAGCCGGTGAACACACTGTAAAAACCAACGTAGCTCTGCTGCCCAAACGCATTCACGGCGAAGAGGGCAAGTGCCGCCAACCCCAACCGCCCACACGGTATTATTCCGCGTGCGTTACCGACCTCCGGTTTCTGTAGCATGCTTCTGGTTCCCTCCAACGCGAGTACTACTTTATCCAAACCTCCCAAATTTCTGAACTGCTCGCACATTTCTTCCTCTTGACATCTGACCCACCGGTGCTGGCGACGCTCTTTCGGTGGCGCCCCTGACGTGGTTGGCAGACAAATCGACCTGGACCGTAAAGTCTTCACGATCGTGGGAGTCGCTCCGCAGGGATTTCTCAGTGAGACCGTAGGCGAGTCCGTGGATGTGTGGGCAACGATGCCGCTGATGCCACCGGATTTGAGGGCAGCTCCTGGCTACACGTGGCTTAACCTGATGGGGCGCCTAAAACCGGGTGTGAGCGCCAAACAAGCAGCCACCAGCCTCGGCGGGCTTCCCACACGATTGCAGAATCGATTCATTGAGCGAGTCGAAATAGAGCCAGGCAGTTCGGGAAGTCCTGGATTGCGGGACACCTTCTCTGCTCCCCTGAAGGTCCTCATGGGCGTGGTGGCGGTGGCGCTTCTCATCGCGTGCGCAAATCTGGCGGGCTCTTGCTCGCCCGGGCCGCAAGCCGGCAACGTGAGATCGGCACCCGCCTCGCCATTGGCGCAAGCCGTATCTGTCTCTTTCGGCAACTCATCACGGAAAGCGTAGTCCTGTCTGTTTTGGGCGGCTTTCTCGGACTAGGCCTTTCGGTTTGGGGCCAACGGGTACTTCTAAACCTGGTATCGGGTGCTTGAAAAACGATCTCGCTGGATCTCCAACCTGACCTCTCAGTGTTGCTCTTCAACGGAGCGATATCGCTCATGACGGCCTTGCTATTCGGCGCGGCTCCGGCACTTCAGGCGGTACGTGAGAATGTAAGCGCAACACTGAAAGTAAACGCTTCCGGCACGTTTTTCGGACGGAGCGGCCTCGGACTCAGAGGCGGACTTATCGCTGCCCAAGTCGCCCCGTCGATCGTACTGCTGATTCTGGGTGGGCTCTTTGTACAGACCCTGGAGAACCTGAAAAACCAGGATTTGGGGTTTCGCGTCGCCCAGGTGCTCTCTGTTCAACTCAATCCTCAAGGGCAGTACCAACCCGCATGGCCAACTTTGATGAGGGAGCTGTTGCGGCGCGCGGAGGCTGTTCCGGGCGTTAAGTCCGCTTGCGTATCGTTTGAGGGAACTCTGGGGAACGCCAGCGGAATTCGGGGATTCCGCTTCGAAGGTTTTCCTACTCCAGCGACCGAGGATCAACGCGCCGGTGCGAACTGGGTGTCGCCGAGGTACTTTGAGACTCTAGGGATTCCGATGTTGGCGGGGCGCGAGTTCTCGCTAAGGGACAACGCGAGCTCACCGCGAGTCGCGATCGTCAATCGGACAATGGCGCGCCGATGCACGGGAACCGATCACGCCGTCGGCCGGCGCTTCGTGTTCAACGGCAAATCTTACGAAATCGTCGGTGTGGCGAAGGACGCGAAACACGGGGATCTTCGTGAATCTACCCAGTCATTCGTGTATTTTGCGGCGCTGCAGAGCGGTCCGGAGATCCATGACCTCGAGGTGCGCACTGCCGGTTCACCGTTCGCGGTTGCGGGTGACATTCGCCGCGTCGTGCGGGATGTTGATTCGCGGCTGAGGATAGTCGAGACCGCGACGCTGGCGCAACTCATCGATCAAGAGTTACCCCGGGAGGTTCTCGTGGCGAATCTTGCGGGGTTCTTCGCCGGGCTAACGCTGATGTTGGTTGTCCTGGGCGTGTATGGCACGGTCGCATACTCGGTTGCGCGGAGGACGAAGGAGATCGGCATTCGTATTGCCCTCGGCGCGCGGCCAACGAACATCACCGGTGCTGTCCTTGGGCGCCTGGCGTTCGCGGTTTTTGCTGGCCTGATCGTCGGAACCGCGGTCGCGATGATAGCCGCGCGGCTGTTGACGTTCTTGCTCTTTGGTCTGAGTGCTACGGATGTGCAGACGATCGGCGGAGCTGGGCTGATCTTGTGCGTGGCGGCGGCGATAGCAGGTTATCTTCCCGTCCGACGGGCGTGGCGACTCGACGCCACAACTGCGCTTCGGTTGGAGTAACCCAAGTTTCGTACGCGCTGACGGCGCTTGGCCGGAGACACTTCGCCGCGAAATGCTTACAACGCCTCCCTCCTTAAAGCCACGGGATGATGGCCTCCGAAAGTTCTGACGATTAGTACGGGACACGCTTGCCTGAAGTCCAATCACACCGTAAGCTCTAGCCATAAGCAAGCTTTGCTTAACACTCGTGGACTGGCAAACCGGTCGGAGGGAGCCCGCCACGAAAATTCTTTGGAGGAAACATTGAAGCTTTCGAAACTCGCCGTTATTTTCGGCGCGCTCATGATTTTGAATGGCGCGTTACAGGCAAGCACTACTTACAACTACTCGTTCGGCGGATTGGGTGGGGATCTGGGGTCAAACACGCACGTTTTTTCGAACACGAGTGGGCCTAACCCGAACGTTACTGCCACCGGTTACGCCAACTTGAACAACAACCAGGGTATTCAGGCGGTTAATCTGTATAGCAAAGGTTCGGGTGCCTGGCCGATTCCTCCCGATGAAAGCGGCCTCGGATTGGTAAACGATAGGAGCGGCGATAACGAAATAACAGCCGGAAGCTTCGTCTACCTGGACCTGAACAATCTGGACAAGCTTGTCCTCAACTCACTCGATATTTACATGGAGAGCACCACTGATGGCGAGGGATGGGAGATCTGGGGCTCGAACACTGCTCCGACGTCGGGACATTTCTTTTCCGCGCCCAACAGCGGGGTCCTCACAGGGAAAAACGAAGGCGAGGTCAACCTCGACAGCCTGTTGAAAGATCGGTACATCTTCATCACCTCGGACTGCGGCAATGTTCTCTTGGGTGGGTTGACAGCTAGCGTGGACGCTCCTGAGCCGGCCTCGGTGGGCTTGATTGGACTGAGCCTCGGAATCGCCTATTTCGCGTTTCGTGTCCGTTCACGCACGCAAGCCCAGAAAGTATAATCTACCGCACGTCAGGTTACTCCGGAGGAGGCCCCTCCTCCGAAGTTTATCTCAGACTCGCTAACGTAAAGCGCACGGATGGCACTTCCTGGATCTCTCGGGACCAGTATGGTAGGCTGATCCGGCCTACTCGGTAATCCTCTCGGCTTGACATAACCGAGGCGAGTGACTCACACTGAAGAAAATTTAATATGCTACGGTTTCAGAGAGCGTCAATAGTGTTGGGTGGCTTGACGATATAGAGTTTGGCAGCTTCGGTTGCGCGCGTTTTAAAGGTACTTCTCCTCCAACCCAAACTAACAGGCTGATCGGCAACGTCGATCAGCCCGTTTTTTTTTTACTCCTGCTGTTCCGAGTGCATACAAGTGTTGCTGTTCCGGCTCGTCGGACCAGCTCGCAGTATCCTAATAACAAGTGTCCGGTTTCGATGGGGTGGGTTCTAGCTGGAGCAAGACCCTTCCGCGTTTATCGCTCCCGCGTTTCGGCTAGCGCATGAACGCGTCCAGCGCCGTGGTCCCAAAACAGCCGCGACTTTCAGTGCGGCGTTTTGGTTGACACTCTCCAAATTAATAACAGCGCTTCTGAATATTGGCCTGCCAATTCTGATGGTTCGCCTTATGAGCCAAGCCGAATATGGCGTGTTCAAGCAGGCAGTTCTTTTCACAGGCACAGCCACAAACGTCGCGAATTTGGGAGTGGGTATGAGCGCGTTCTACTTCATACCCCGGCATCCGGAACGCGGCGGTCAGGTCGCGTTCAACATTCTGCTCTATAACCTGGTGGCCGGTTGGGTCCCGCTGATTGTGCCGTCATTCTACCCGCAAGTGCTCAGAATGCTGTTCAAGACGGACGAGCTGGCTCCGTTGGCACTTCTGCTCGGGCTTTTGGTGTTCCTGACTATGACCGCCAGCCTTGTGCAAAACCTGCCCAGCGCACTGGAAGACGTTCGCTACTCCACGTTTTTCTCGTAGGTACGCAGCTTGCCAAGGTGATTATGATGGCGGCCGCGGTCTTGCCATTTCACACAGTAAAGAGTCTGATCATCGCTGCGGTCCTCAATCAATTGCTGAACGTGGCGCTGCTTTACTGGTATCTCAACCTCCGGTTCCCGCGATTCTGGACACAGTTCGAATGGAAAGCATTTCGTGAGCAGCTCGCGTATGCGTTGCCTTGCGGGGCGGTGGGGATCATATGGGTGATCCAGAAGGATCTGGACAATTACTTCGTCAGCGCTTCATTGGATCTGTAAGCGAGTAGAAATTAGTTCTTCATTGAGGCCTTCGAGGCGTTGAATGCGTGTGGCACGGCCTGTTCGAAAGTGGACACGCGTGCTACTTTAGCTTTTAATTTGCTTATGCCGGAACCGAAGCTCCAGGTGATTCCAATTGGCGGGCTCGGCGAGTTCGGGATGAATTCCATGGCGTTTCGCTATGGAGGCGACATCATTGTCGTGGATGCAGGGATGATGTTTCCCGAATCTGAGCTGCTCGGCGTGGATATCGTCACCCCCGACTTCTCTTACCTGGAGCAGAATGCCGCGATGGTTCGGGGTCTGATCCTTACACACGGCCATGAAGACCATATCGGCGGCGTTCCGTTTCTGCTGTCGCAGCTTGATGTACCTGTTTACGGGACGGAGTTCACTCTGGCGCTGGTCGAGCGGCGGCTGGAAGAGCATGAGCTGCTCGATCAAACCAGACTGCACCCGGTTAAACCGGGCGATCGCATTACGCTGGGACCGTTTTCCATTGAGTTCATACGCGTGACGCACTCGATCGTGAGTTCAGTGGCGCTCGCGATCACTACTCCTTTGGGGGTCATTATTCATACGGGCGATTTCAAAGTCGATCCCACCCCAACTGATAACGAGCTGTTCGATCTTCATACGCTGGCCGACTACGGAAAGCGCGGAGTTCTGCTGCTGCTCTCCGATTCGACAAACGTGGACCGTCCCGGATACACAGAAAGCGAGCGGGCCGTTCGGCCGAGGCTGGAAGAGCTGTTCGCGCGGAGCGAACGACGGCTGATCATTTCCTGTTTCAGCAGCTCGATTCACCGTTTGCAGCAGATTCTGGACCTGGCCGCGGAATACAAACGGAAACTGGCTTTTCTCGGCCGCAGCATGTTGAACGTCACGGAGATCGCTCACAGCCAGGGGCTGCTGTCGATTCCTGACTCGACGCTGTTGCGTCCGCAGGACATTATGCAGATGCCTCCCGAGAAAGTCGCGGTGGTGGTTTCGGGTACCCAGGGCGAACCGATGTCGGCGCTATCGCGGGTTGCGGTGGACAATCACAAGCACTTGTATGTGCAACGCGGCGATACGGTGGTCTTGAGCTCGCGGATTATTCCGGGGAACGAGAAGGCGATTTTCCGGATGATCAACCACATGGCGCGGCGCGGCGTGGATTTGGTGTATGGAACGATGAAGCCGCCGGTCCATGTGTCGGGCCATGCGAGTGAAGAGGAACTCAAGCTAGTCCTGAATCTTGTCCGGCCGCGCTATTTCGTGCCCATTCACGGAGAATACCGGCAACTATCCCGACATGCTCACCTGGCCGAACATCTGCGATTCGCGGGTCTGAAAGATACTTTCGTGCTCGAAACGGGCGACACGCTGGAGATCGACGAGACGGGTGCACGGCGGGGAGAAAAGATCACGGTAGGGAGGGTGTGCATCGATTCCGGTTCTCTCGATGACGTGGTGGAGGATATTATCATTCGCGATCGCCGCCATTTGTCCGAAGACGGATTCGTGCTGCCCATCATCGCCATCAACAAGCACACGGGCAAAAGTGAGGGCCTGCCGGAGATCGTGAGCCGCGGCTTCGTAGTGGGCGAGAACGTGGCGATCCTTCAGGAAGCGCGCGGCGTTGTCGCAAAGACACTGGAGGCCTCGACTCCGGAAGAACGCGGCGATTGGGGGGTAATGCAGGAGAAGATCCGGACAGACTTGAAGCGGTTTCTGGGCAAGCAGACCCAGCGGCGGCCACTGATCATGCCGGTCATCTTGGAAGTATGATGCCTTACATGACCGGGCCGTCAGGTTGTTAACAAATTGTTAAATCCGACACCCTTTTCTAGCTGGCCTAGTCATCCCGCTATAGAATATTGCTCGTACATGCCTGTGGAGGGCAACCTATGAAAAAAGTTGTTTTCGCGTCTCTTTTGACTGCCTCGCTGTGCTCCTTTTCCGCGCTGGCCGATGACTGGACCGGCTACATTTCGGAATCTCACTGCGGCGCCAAACACGACAAGGTGAGCGACGCGAATACGAAATGCATCAACGCCTGCTTGAAGAACGGCTCAGATGCCGTTTTAGTTCATGACGGCAAGGTGATGAAAATCGATGCCGATTCCCAGGCGAAAGCCAAGGAATTCGCAGGTCAGGAGGTGAAGATTACCGGCACTTCGGATAACGACACCATCAAGATCAACAGCATCGATAAAGCCAGCATGTAAAAAGACGCGGTTTAGTGTTCGAATTCGAGGTCCAGCTTCCCGGCTGGGCCTCGATACAGAACCGCAAGGTTCTTCAGTTTGTGTTTGCCGTCAAGAGGGAAATATAAGAACCCCTCGACGGCTTCTACTGTCTGCTTCTGAGGAAGCTCCTTCGATTTCAGGGCCTGCAGCAGGGTGGCGTTTCCCTGCCGCTTATCGTCCATTTTTGAACCGAGCGCCACGACTTTCGAGTTTCCAGGCGACCCGCCGCCCCCGCCCATCATTCCGCCGAGGCCGGCGGAGATGCTCGTTTTCTTGGTTTTGTTATCCGCTGTATTAGCAACGACCAACGCGCCTCCACCGGCGATCTCGGCGGGGTCAAACGGCTTTGACCGCTCTCCGTCGTCATGAGCCAGGAGGATGAAATCGTCGGGACTGATATCCACGGGCTTATCGGTTTTCGGAACAACACGAACAGCCAATAACGCGATCCCCTTCCCTGGATCTGCGCCCAATTTTTGAGTGACTTCTTCTTCGGTCATCGAAATCGTGGCGATGATGTCGACGGTCTCGTTGCCCGCGCTGGTGGTAGGGGAAAGTACCTTCTTCTCCGCGAGAAGGGTGCTCACGGTGAATGCCAGAAAGAGGAGGCTTACAACTAGGCGCATGCGGATCTGTCTTGAAAATAGCACCGATTGCCGATGAGAGAATGTACGATAGCTGCGGATGGGTAAAGCGCGAGAGGTTTTCGAGGGCAATCATTGCGTTCAGGTCAAATCCGATTTGCCGGAGTGGATCTGTCTGAATGTCTCGCCCGATCTGCAATCGAAAGAGCTGGTTGCGAACTTCTTCCGAAAAGAGCTTAACGATTTGCCGGAGGGCTACTGCGAGGGCCTTGCCACGGCCATCGAGGAGCTGCTCAGCAATGCGATCGAACACGGTTGCCGATTGGATCCGCAGTGCTGGATCGAGCTTTCGCTGGTTCGGGCCAGCCACTCGATTGTGCTCCATATATGTGACACGGGAGGCGGGTTTGCTTTGAAAGAAATGAAGCACGCAGCTATCAATAATCCGCCCGACGATCCGTTACGGCACATGGAATACCGCTCGGAAAAAGGAATGCGAGCGGGCGGGTTCGGCATCATGCTCGTGAAGGAGATCGCGGACGAGCTGGTGTATAGCGAGGCAGGGAATGAAGTGGTGCTGATTAAGTATTTGCAGGGAGAGAACGGCAGCGCGTCCTAGGGTTTCGCGCCGTAGTGGTCAGAAGTATCTGACCATAGTGGTAGACTGATTCCCATGAAGACGATGCCTGCAGGAGAGTTTAAGGCGCGCTGTCTTGCAGTGATGGAATCTGTACGCGTGACAAGGGAACCGGTCCTGATTACAAAACGGGGCTCTCCCCTCGCGAAGCTAGTTCCTCCAGAAGAAGCGCCTGAGGAATTTGTCGGGCGCCTGCAAGGGATCGTAAAAGTTACTGGCGATATCGAATCGGAGATCCAGCCCGCGGAAAGCTGGGAAGTATTGCGGTGATTCTCTGCGACACGCACACTCTCGTGTGGGCGGTTGCCGAACCGAAGCGTTTATCGAAAACAGCCTTATCTGCGATTCGGAGGGCCCACAGAGGCGACGGGCTGGCGGTCTCGGCGATCAGCCTCTGGGAGCTGGGGGCACTCGTGAATCGGGGCCGCATCCAAGCGTACGGGACTGTGGAGGCGTCTGTTGCCTTGCTGGTCGAAGGCGTCGCCATAAAGCCGATCACAGTTGAGATTGCAGCAATGGCCGCGCAATTTCCGCCCGATTTCCCTGCGAACCCAGCAGACCGGCTGATTGCCGCTACAGCGAGGATTGAGGGATTTCCTCTGGTGACGCGCGATGAACGGTTACGAGAGAGCGGGTTACTTCAAACGATCTGGTAACTGGCCGTCCAGATGTCAACCGCCCGCTCGAGGGTATCGTCTCAATAGATTACCTGTGCAAAAGTACAACCCCAGTTAGTATCAGAACGACCGCGAACAGCCGCAACACGGAAATTGCTTCGCCAAGAAGCAGCGCGCCGCAGGCGAACGCCAGCAAAGTCTCCAATCCCAGGACAGAGATATACGCCACCGACATGTCTTCGTGCCGCATTACCACCGCTTGCAGGGCCGCTCCCGTCAGGTACAGGAGAGACATAACGACGGAAGGCCAGACGCGCGTCAGTCCCGCCGAAGCTTTCATGCAGACGCCACCCAATGTGAAGCAGAGTGCAGCTAAGATCAGCCAAGGCATTACGCGGGAAGTTCACAAGTTATCGAATCATCGTTTTGCGATTGGCGTCCATCGATTAAGTTTCTACCGCAAGCACTGATGATGTTCAGCAATTCGCATACCTGGAAATCCTCGATTGCCGGATTGCACAGAGTCAGTTTCAAGGCGGGTTCGCCTCGCACGGTCGTGTGTCCCACCACTGCTCGGCCCTCGGCCAACAGAACCTGGGGAATTCGGTGGTTGACTTGCCTCGCTTCCGCCATTTCGGGACGGAACCGAAAGACCACCGTTCCGAACTGGGGCGGGGTCACAAGCTCCAAGTCGGCGCTGTTTCGTATGTGTTTCGCCGCTACCAGGGCCAAGTCTGCCAGACGTTCGATCATCGCGGCAAACTGCTCTCGCCCTAAAGCCTGCAGGCTCAGCCACAGCTTTAATGCGTCGAAACGCCTTGTGGTCAGCACGCTTCGCGTCACAAGGTCCGGGATTCCCTCCAGCTCTCTGCTGGCCGAGTTCAGGTAATCGGCATTGACGCGAATGGTTTCAAACCGCCGCTGATCGGACAGCAGAAAAGCGCTGCAACTAATCGGTTGGAAGAACGCTTTGTGAAAGTCGATCGTCACCGAGTCGCCTTGTTCCAATCCTGCCAGCCGGTCTCGATAACGCTCCGATAACAGAAGCGCACCGCCGTAAGCTGCGTCGATGTGCAGCCAGATTCCTTCCTCACGGGCGATGGCCGCAATTTCCGGCAACGGATCAATGGATCCGAAATCCGTTGTTCCCGCCGTCGCCACGATCGCGACCGGCCATAGACCCTGCACGCGCATGGCCGAAACTTCTGCGCGCAGTGCTTCAAGGCGCATCCGGAATGCTTCATCGCAAGTGAGCTTCCGCACCGCTTGCGTGCCGAGGCCTAACTGCACGGCGGACTTCTCCACACTGAAGTGCGCCACCTCCGAACACAGAAACCGCATCCGGCTCGCGTCTGGCGGTAACCCCCGCTCGCGCGCCGCCCAACCCATTCTTGACAGGAGGAAATGATCCCGGGCCAGTAACAGCCCCATGTAGTTCGACTGTGTTCCGCCCGCAGTAAAGGTGCCGGAGGCTGTGCCGGGAAGTCTCGCCAACTCGCACAACCACGTTATTACCTTCCGTTCCAGCACGGACGCCGCAGGTGCCTGGTCGAAGGAATCCATGGACTGGTTGAATGCCGCGACTATAGCCTCCGCTGCAAGCGAGCATGCCAGAACCGGTGTATGCAGATGCGCTGCCGTAAACGGATGCCAAGGTTTGACCGAGTTCCGGAGCAGAGTCTCGAGCCGTTGTCGCAGCAGTTCCTGATCCAAGCCGAGCTTCGGGCAGATGTCGCCGTCCAGCAGTTCACTCAGGCGTTCCGGGCTTGCTCCTGAGTACGGGAGGGCGTCCGGAGCCAGGGACAGCACGCCATCAGCCATCCGCATCCAATTGGTGTAGCTGCGCGCGCCCGCTTCACCGGCGCGGAAAAGCTGCTCGGCAAAGCCATTCGGTACGATCATTTCCGAACCGGCTACTCTGCTGTGGCGGGAACGTCGCAAGTTTCCAAGGCCCCGGTGCACGCCTCGGCTAAAGCCGTCAAGTTCGCGAGTTCCGGTTCATCGGCAACCGACTGCCGCTTCGTTCTGGCACGCTCTTGCAGGTCCTGTAGAATCTGGCCGTCCACAATCTGGCAAGCTCGTGAGATCACACCGCAGATGTCGTCCACCTGAGCGGCATTGACGTTCAACGGCGGCAATAAGCGTATGACTGCCCCGTTCCTGCCACCTAATTCAACAATCAAACCTTCAGCGAAGCAAGCCGACTGCAGCTTGCGCGCAAGCTCGCCGTTACCTTTGGGCCGCTCGACATCATCTATGCACTCGGGATCGATAATCTCGATTCCGAGCATCAGTCCCCTGCCTCGAAGGTCGCCCATAAAGGCGTGGCGCCTTTGCAAGGTATGCAATTGCTCCATGAATCGCGCACTCATCTTCTGCACATTGCTGAGAATGTCTTGTTCACGTATGTGTTCCAGGGTCGCCAACCCCGTCGCCATTGCCAGTTGGTTGCCGCGGAAAGTGCCTGCATGCGCGCCGGGTTTCCACACATCCAGCTCCTCCCGGTACACGATGACAGCCAGCGGAAGTCCACCGCCGATAGCCTTGGACAGGACAACTACGTCAGGTAGAATTTCCGCACTTTCGAAAGCGTACATCGTTCCGGTGCGGCCCCAGCCCGTTTGCACTTCATCGATGATCAGAGGAATTCGTTTCTGATAGCACATGCTGCGAATGTCTTGCAGCCAGCGCCTTGGTGCGGGAATCACTCCACCTTCCCCCTGAACGGCTTCGAGAATCATTCCTGCGGGGAGCGCTATGCCTCCATCGGGATCACTGACGGCGATGCGCGAGAACGTAGCGCAGGTACAGTCCGTGCAAGGTTGTTCCCCCATCGGGCAGCGGTAAGCATACGGGTACGGGTGGAAATGGACATCGGGCATCAATCCAGGAACCTTCGGCCCTATGTTGCCCATCAAAGCCAACGCACCATGCGTCTGCCCGTGATAACCGCCCTGGAAAGCAATCATCCCGCTTCTACCAGTCGCAGTCTTAACCAACTTGATTGCGGCCTCTACTGCATCCGCACCCGACGGTGAACAGAACTGTATGCGCGCCTTGGATGCGAACTGAGCCGGTAAGGTGGAAAATAACTCCTCAACAAACCGGTGCTTCACCGGCGAGGTGAGGTCCAGCGAGTGGAGCGGGTATCCCATGTTCAGGTGTTTCCGAATGGCCGCCACTATAGAAGGGTGATTGTGCCCGAGCGCGAGCGTTCCGGCCCCGCAAAGGCAATCCATGAACACCCGGCCATCGACGTCTGACACGTAGAGCCCTTCAGCTCGAGCAATCGCCACAGGCAGTTTCCGCGGGTAGCTTCGGGCATTCGATTCAGTTTGGGCCTGGCGGTCCAAGTAATCTCGTGTCGACAAAGAATCTTGCGGAGTAAATCGTGAAGACGCTGTCATAGAGTCTGGTTGTGACTGGAAGGAGAATTTGTGGCGATTGCCGGCGGTACTAGCCTTTTGTTTTGCTTCCCATC
This sequence comes from uncultured Acidobacteriaceae bacterium, assembly GCA_963787585.1. Taxonomy (GTDB): domain Bacteria; phylum Acidobacteriota; class Terriglobia; order Bryobacterales; family Bryobacteraceae; genus Bog-105. Next base: position 1,375,024 of record CAWBDR010000014.1, on the reverse strand, counting down.
GGCTCGACTGATAAACCGTGGATTGCGGAGCCGTTTCTTCTCATTAGCGAAAGACAGCGCGGGACGAATCGAGCCCCGTGCTATTGAAAATGAATTCCAACTGTCGCGTTTGGGGATCGTTTGCTCCGCTCACAATTTGTGCTTGTCAAGTTATCCATTTAGTTATTCACTGTGCTGTAGGTACGGGCGAGGAGGACAGTTATGGAGTTGATTTATCGCCGGTGCTGTGGCCTTCATGTCCACAAGAAATCGATTACTGCGTGTGTCTTACTGGCTCAGCGCTCGTCCTACCTGCGTCAAACGTGGCCCGCAACAGCACTTCTTGCACTTTCATCGTCCGGTCCATCTCGGAGCTCGTATGCCTTCGACCGGACTCCAACCCCCAGCCTTGCGCGACGGCTCGGCTTTTTTGAAAGCGGACAGATCATGTGTGAATTAGAGCGATCAACTCACATGCTAGCGAGATTGCGCAGCTTCGCCTTGACTTCCCTGCCAGAGCGGACCTAAAATGGCGCGGAGCTTAAAGAACCCAGTTCATGACCGGCACGACCGTGTCTCATTATCGCGTCCTCCAGAAGCTCGGTGGCGGCGGCATGGGCGTCGTGTATCAGGCCGAGGACACGAAGCTTCACCGCTTCGTCGCGCTCAAGTTCTTGCCCGAGCTGCTTCCGAAGAATCGTCAGGCTCTTGAGCGTTTCCAGCGGGAAGCGCACGCTGCCTCTGCTCTCAACCATCCGAATATCTGCACGATCTACGACATTGATGAGGACGAAGGCCAGCCCTTCATTGTTATGGAGTTTTTGGATGGCCAGACTCTGAAGCATCGAATTGGCACCAAGGCGCTCAAGACAGAGGAACTGCTGGGTTTGGCGATTCAGATCGCGGAGGCCATGGATGCTGCTCATGCGAAAGGGATCATTCACCGGGATATCAAGCCAGCCAATATTTTTGTGACGAATCGAGGCCAAGCCAAGGTGCTCGACTTTGGCTTGGCTAAGCTTGCTCCGGTTGGACGCCGGATCACCGAGGCCGTGGGCGCTTCAGCTCTCGCCACCGAAACCGCCAAAGAGGGTTTGACAAGCCCTGGCATGGCTATGGGCACAGTGGCATACATGTCGCCCGAGCAAGCACGAGGAGAAGAACTTGACACGCGCACCGATCTATTCTCCTTGGGCGTCGTGCTTTACGAGATGGCGACGGGGCGACAGGCGTTCTCCGGAACCACTCCGGCGCTCGTCTTTGATGCCATTCTCCATCAAGTGCCAAGGTCCCCAGCGCGTTTGAATCCGGAGTTGCCAGGTGAACTCGGACGCATCATCAATAAGGCGGTCGAAAAAGATCGCGATCTGCGCTACCAGTATGCAGCAGAGCTGCGCGCCGACTTGAAACGGCTGAAGCGGGAGACGGATTCTGGCGCAGTGGCCGCGGAGCCCGCGGTCGGTCCTTCCTACGACCGGCAACTACGCCCTCGAGAATCTGTCGGGGCAGTTGCCACCGGCCAATTTGCGCACTGGGGCGGGAAACTGCTGGTAGCGGTCGTCGCTTTGATCGCGGTCGTGGGCGTGGCGTGGTTCGCGAATCATCGCGCGCCACCCCCGCACTCTGAACCGAAGCCCCGCAGAATTACTGCGAATCCCGGGGGCAATCCGGCGACCGACGCTCATCTATCGCCAGACGGAAAATACCTGGCATACGCCGATGAAACCGGCATTCATCTCCAATTGATCGATACCGGTGAAACCCGCACCATTCCTCAACCCCAGGGTCTCGGATACAAAGTCACAGGCTGGCGGCCTGTCGGCTGGTTTCCAAACGGGGCTAAGTTGTTAGCCGAGGCGATGTCTCTGGATTCGCGGCATTCCAGCCTTTGGGCAATTTCTATGTTGGGGGGCGCGCCACGAGAGATTCACGATGGAGGGTCTGCCTGGTCGCTATCGCCTGACGGGTCGCTGGTCGCTTTCACGTCCACCTCGTTCGGCTCCGATATTTGGCTGATGGGGCCAAACGGCGACGAGCCGCGCAGATTTATGACCGCCGAAGAGGGAGAATTTCTTAATTCGGTAGTCTGGTCCCCGGATAGTCAACGGCTTGCCTACGAGCGTGTCCGTTTCGGACTCAAAGGAACCCGATGCCTTGTCGAGAGCCGCGACTTGAAAGGAGGCCAGCCCGCACTCGTAGTATCAGATCCGAAGCTCGCGACCGGTTTTGGAGGAGGCCTCTGGTGGCTGCCTGATGGGCGCCTGATCTACTCTCTCGGTGAGAGCGCTGGGTCTAACCCATTGCTCACTGCCCCGGGGTTTGGCTCAACAGAAACGAATTTTTGGGAAATTAAGGTGGACTCTGAAAGTGGCAAACCCGCCGGCAAACCCAGACGACTCACGAATTGGACGGATTTTTCACTCGCGGGTCCTAACGCGAGCACTGACGGCAAGCGACTGGCGTTTTCCCGAATTACTGCACAGACTGACGTTTACGTGAGTGACTTGGAAGCAGGAGGCGCGCAGCTCCGGACCCCGCCTCGCCGGTTGACTCTGGACGAGCGAAATGACTGGCCCTCGACCTGGACACCGGACAGTAAAGCAGTCCTGTTCTTTTCGGACCGTAGCGGCAAGTATGAGATCTACAAGCAAGCGTTGGACCAGGATTCGGCGAGGCCTTCGTCGCCGCGCCGCAAATCAACTTTCTCCCCCGGCTCAGCGCGGATGGGGCGTGGGTTCTGTATCAGTGCGCCGAAAAGCTGGAGGATATTGGTAGCTCGGCGCCATCGCAGCTCAGGCGCGTTCCTGCTCTAGGCGGACCATCGGGACTCGTGTTAACGATCCATGGCTTTAACGACTTCCACTGTGCGGCGGCTCCGGCCACGTTGTGCCTTTTGGGAGAGCAAACCGACGATGACAGGCAGCTCATTTTTACTGCATTCGATCCGGTAAAAGGCAGAGGCCGTGAGGTCACTAGGATCTCGACCGATCCCCGGCTGCAATATAACTGGAACCTCTCCCCCGATGGCTCCCAGATCGCGTTAGAGTTCCCGGCTGGGCAGAACCGCATTCGCCTGTTGTCATTGACAGAAGGTAAGCGCCGGGATATAGCTGTCGACGGATGGCATGGTTTTACCGACGGACCAGAGTGGTCGCCCGATGGCAAGGGCTTCTACATTGGAGTTTCGTCTCGCAGGGGCGCGACGGTGCTTTACGTCGACCTGAAAGGTCAGGCCAGCCCCGTGTGGGAACAGAAAGGCGGCCTCCAGACCTGGGGCGTCGCTTCCCCCGATGGCCGGCACCTCGCGATGCTGGCCTGGACTGTGGATAGTAATGTCTGGATAATCGAGAACTTCTGAAAGCATTTGCTGTGTCATGGCACCTCGGCCCAGGGAGGCTGCCCTATAGGCTGGTGGAGCAAAAGCCAGTCTTTTTTGAACTTTACTCTCCGTCTTTGAGGTGGGTGTCGAAGAAACTCATCATCTCTTCGTAGAGCGGGCGGCGGAGCGGGCCCGACACGCCGTGCGTTTTTTGCGGATAGATCTGCATAAAAAATTCCTTGTTCGCGTCTTCGAGCGCGTTGGCCATTTGCATCGTGTTCTGGAACAGAACGTTGTCATCTTCGATGTTGTGGACGATAAGCAATTTGCCTTCAAGCTTGGCGGCGTTCTTTACGTTTGAAGCAGCATCGTAGCCGGCCGCGTTCTGGTCAGGCAAGCCCATGTACCGCTCGGTGTAGATGGTGTCGTAATTGTGCCAGTTGGTGACGGGCGCTCCCGCCACACCCACTTTGAAGACATCGGGCGCGAGGAGCATCGCGTGGATGGTCATGTAACCGCCATAGCTCCAGCCGGTGATGCCGATGCGGGCGGGATCGACGAAACCCATCTTGATGAGTTGCTCGACACCAAAGCGCTGGTCCGCGACTTCAATCTTCCCGAACTCGTGATATAGAGGGGCTTCAAAGGCATGGCCACGGTTGGCCGAGCCGCGATTGTCCAGTTCCCACATGACATATCCGCGATGCGCCATAACCTGCTCCCAAGTGACGCCCGCCCAGGAATCGACGATCGTCTGCGCCCCCGGGCCACCGTAGACAGATACAATCACCGGATACTTTTTGCCGCTCTCGAAGCCTGCGGGCTTGGTCAGCCGCGCATACAACGTTGCACCATCGGGCGTCTTGAGGGGAATGATTTGCTGCGGCAGCAGGTCATATCGGTCTACGTAAGACATGTCGGCGGGCTGCAGCACAGCAAGCTGGCGGCCCCCGCCGTCGAGCAACACCGTCTCCGGAGGGCGCTCCATACTGGAATACGTGTTAACGAAATAGCTGCCATCGGAGTTCGCATGCACATAATGCGTGCCGGGCCCTTGGGTCACGCGGGTAGGGGCACCTCCGTTGAAACTCACATTGTAAAGCTGCCTTTCTAGCGGGCTCGTCTCTGTCGAGGTGTAGTACACCTTCTGATGCGCTTCATCGATTGCGGCGATGCTCGTAATCATCCAATCGCCGCGCGTGAGCTGGCCAAGCAGCTCGCCCTCATCGGAATAACGATACAGGTGACGGAACCCGCTCTGCTCGCTGGTCCACAAGAACTCAGGGCGCGATTTCAGGAAGTACAAGTTATCGGCGGGATTTAGCCAGGTTTTCGATTCCTCATGCAGAATTTTTCGTACGGCGCCCGTTCCGGGATGGCAGAACAGCAGGTCTAACTCGTTCTGAACGCGATTGAAGCGCTGGACGGCGACTTGCGAGCTGTCAGGCGACCAGTCCACGCGAGCGAGCAGGCTATTTGAGGTCTGGCCAAGATCCATCCAGGTTGTCGGACCTCCTTGCGCGGAGATGACTCCGAGTTTCACGAGGGCATTCGGAGTTCCAGCCTGCGGATACCGTTCCGGCTCTGGGATCGCACGCTCGCCGAGCAGGTCGATCTGCGGATACATGAATTCATTCGCGACGTTGAACTGGAAATAGGCGATTTGCTTCGAGTCAGGCGACCACCAGGTGGCGGTTCCGAGGTCGAGTTCCTCAGGATAAACCCAATCAAGCTGCCCGTTCATCAGCGTAGGGGCGCCATCGGTAGTTAATTGCCGGACCTGTTTCGTAGCGAGGTCGAGTACATAGAGATTCCATTCCCAGCGATAGAGGACCTGCTTGCCGTCCGGGGACAGTTTCGGATCTCCTTCGTCGATGTCGGTCTTGGTGATCTGCTCAAATTGGCCGTTTGGATGGACGACGAAGAGATCGCCCTTCTCTTCGGCGAGTAGGTCTTCACTGTTAGGAAACCACTGATACGATTCGCTCGAAACGCGCCGGTTCTGCCATCCGAACTCCTTAGGCTGGATTGGCGTCACGGCATTTTTCTCGAGGGCATGCGGCCGGAACCACTCGCGTGAGCTTTTGGAGGCAACGTCGTAGAGCTTAATGGCGTCGCTTTCCTGATACGTGAACCGCTTGCCATCTGGAGCCCAGTCGGGAGAGATCGGCTGCTTGCGGGGCTGCGAGAACAGATCATCGAGAGTGATCGTTTTCTTCTGAGATGTTTGGGGAATCAGCAGAGCCGCGGAGGCGGCCAGCGCGGCAAAAAGCCGAAAAGTACGCATAAAAGTCAGTGTACGGGAGGACGATCCGTACACTGGACGCTGAATGATTTACGTATTGCTGATCGGCGCCGGTTTCGCGGCCGGAGTGCTGAATTCGCTGGCGGGCGGAGGGAGCTTTCTTACTTTTCCCTCCATGGTGGTCGCGGGAGTGCCCGCTGTTGTGGCGAACGCATCCAATACTGTCGCTCTGGTTCCCGGGGCAATGGCGAGCGTGTTCTCTTACCGGGGCGATATCCGGAGAATGGATGAGCAAAGGCTCAAATCGTGGTGGATCGTTTGCCTATTCGGGGGGATCGCGGGAGCGGTTCTGCTGCTCTTCACTTCCGACAGGACCTTTCGCCAAGTCGCGCCGTGGCTGCTGTTATTTGCTACTCTGCTATTCGCTTTCGGGACACAGATCAGCACGGCGTTCCGCGGGCGCTTACATGCGAATCAGACTCTGATGCTCACTGTGCTGTTTCCGATAGCGGTCTACGGCGGCTACTTTGGAGGCGGAATCGGGATCATGATTCTCGCCGCCTTCCGCTTGTACGGTTATACAGACATTCATGGGATGAACGGCCTCAAGAATATTCTGGGCGGTTCGTTGAACGCTATTGCGGCGTTGATCTTCATTTTCGCTCGCGAAGTGCAGTGGATGCCGACGCTCGTCATGATGGCAGCCGCGATCGCGGGCGGCTACGTGGGCCCACACCTGGCACGCCGCCTTCCCACGCGGGTCGTGCGCGGGATCATTATCGCTGTCGGTTGCCTAATGACGGCCTACTTCTTTCACATCGCGCCGAAGTAAGAGGAGATCAAAGGACGGGGCCGATTCGCCAGGGCGAGAATTCGTGGTGTCCGAGCTGCTCAGCCTTGGTTCTCTCCCCAGAAGCGGTACGCAGCAGTGCTTCAAAGATCTCGCGGCCGACTTGCTCGACAGTAGCATCTCCATCGGCAATGCGCCCGGCGTTGATATCCATGTTTCCGGTCATGCGCTTATAGGTTCTCGAATTGCTCGCGATCTTGAGTACGGGAATGCTGGGAAAGCCGATCGCGCTACCGCGGCCGGTTGTGAAGGCAATTAGATTCACCCCGCCCGCAGCAAGACCGGTAATCGAGACCGGATCGTAGCCGGGAGTATTCATGAAAACGAAGCCAGATCCTATTACGCGTTCGGCGTAATCGACTACGTCTTCGAGCGGGGTGGTCCCGGCCTTCGCGACCGCACCGAGCGATTTTTCTAAAATGTTCGTCAGGCCACCTTCCTTGTTACCCGGCGACGGATTGTCGTTAAAACTCCCGCCGAACTGGTTCAGGTAGCGCTTGTACTGATTGACTGTGGCCAAGAGCTTGCGCGCAATTTCGGGATTTCTGGCGCGCCGCACGAGAAGGTGTTCCGCTCCAAAAATCTCTGTCGTTTCCGCCAGCACGACTGTACCGCCCTGATCAACAATCAGATCGCAGCAGTAACCGAGCGCAGGATTCGAGGTGATGCCGGAGAAGGAATCGGACCCCCCGCAGTTCAAGCCGAGCACAATGCTCGAAGCCCGCGCTTCAGTTCGCTTTTGTGCGGCAACGTGATCGATAAACCCACGAATCTGCTTACGGGCAGCGTCAAGGGCGCCCCGGGTGCCGCCGGATTCCTGGAGAGTAAGGCCCTGCAACGACGCGGAAGCGTGTTTGGCCTCGGCCTCGCCCAAATAGTGCCCGATTTGATTCACCTCGCACCCGAGCCCAAGAATCAAAGCAGCCGCAACGTTCGGATGATCCAGGACGCCACTCAGAGTGCGACGCAACTGATCGGTATCCGGGCCTAACGCCTGTCCGCAGCCTTCCCCGTGCGGGAATGCGATGATGCCGTCGAGATTTTCCGGAAGGTTTTCGTCAGCGAAGCTTTCCGCGATGAGATCCGAAGTGTAAGCGGCGCAATTGCTGGCGGCGACAACGGCAATATAGTTGCGCGTACCTACGCGTCCATCGGGGCGTCGGAATCCTAAGAAGGTTGCCGGAGATATGTGTGCGGTACTTCGGGCCGGGGCTTCGCCCGGGGTTACTTCCGAGGGATCGAGTTCCTTGTATCCCAAATTGTGGACATGAACATGATCGCCCGGGGCAATTGGTTCCAATGCAAACCCGATGACGTTGCCGTAGCGGTAAACGGCGTCACCGGGCGCGATCGATTTCAGAGCAACTTTATGTCCGGCGGGAATCGAGGTCGAAATCGAAATCGTCTTTCCGTTCAGGTCGAGAAGGTGGCCCTCCGGAACCGAGACGCGGGCAACCGCCACATTATCCTGCGGATGTAGCAGAATCACTGCGTTGCGGGCGGTTGGCGGCGCTTCTATTTCGTACAGCATCTTTCACTTTTACTGTACGTCCTGATTTGAGGGCGTATCGCGTTTTCGGCGAAACAATGTATGTTTCTTAATCCTCTTAACTCAGAATGCCGCGTACCCCCATAGCGACCTACCGGCTCCAGCTTCACGCAGATTTTGGCTTCGATGCCGCCACCGAAGTTGCCGAATATCTACGTGATCTAGGCATTTCGCACGTCTACAGCTCGCCGTACCTACAGGCCGCTCCGGGCAGCACGCATGGATACGACGTAGTGGATCCGCATCGAGTGAACGATGAACTCGGCGGTCCGGAGGCACACGAGCGGTTTTCACTGAAGCTGGGGGCTTGCGGGCTCGGTCAGGTTCTCGATATCGTCCCGAATCACATGGCCATCAGCGGACGGCGAAACCGTTTGTGGTGGGATGTACTCGAGAATGGCCCGTCGAGCCGCTACTCGGTATATTTCGATATCGACTGGTCGCCGCCGGAAGAGAAGCTTCGCAACAAGCTGCTGGTTCCGATACTGGGCGACCATTATGGCCGCGTTCTGTCGCGCAAGGAGATTCAATTCAAGCGGCGAGGGAGCGAATTCCTGGTTCGGTATTTCGATCACGAACTGCCCATGTCTCCCAGGTCAATCGCACCTATTCTTTCGGTTGCCGGCGAAGAGAGCGGCTCGGACTATCTGGCATTTCTCGCGGATTCCCTGGCGCGTCTACCCGGCCCGACGCTGACCGACCGTGCCAGCGTGAACGAACGGCATCGGGACAAGCAAGTGGTTCAAACGCTGCTCGAACGCATCTTTACGGAGACGCCATTCATCGCCGATTCCGTAGATCGGGTCATTGAGACGTTCAACCGTAATCCGGACGAATTGGATGGAATTCTCGAATTGCAGAGTTATCGATTGGCGTTCTGGCGAATGGCTAAGCAGGATCTCCCCTATCGACGCTTTTTTGATGTCAATACGCTGGTGGGTCTCCGCATCGAGGATCCGCAGGTGTTCGCCGATACCCATGCCCTGGTCCTTCGTTGGTTAAAAGAGGGGGTGCTGGACGGCATTCGGGTAGATCACCCCGACGGGTTGCGCGATCCCCGGCAGTATTTTGAGCGATTACGGCACAATGCGGAGGACGTCTGGATTGTCGCAGAGAAGATTCTGGAACGCGGCGAGTGCCTGCCCAAATGGTGCATCGATGGCACGACGGGATACGACTTCCTCAACCAAGCAGGCGGCCTGCTGGTGGATAGCGATCATGCAGACGCGTTCACGCAGATATACAGTGAGTTCACCGGCGAAACAACGGACTATGCCGCCGTTTGCCGGGACAAAAAGCATTGGGTCTTGCGCGATCTTCTGGGAAGCGACGTGAACCGTCTCACGAGCCTGCTGATGAGCATCTGCGAGAGGCATCGGGAACGGCGCGATTATACGCGGGACGACCTGGCGCGGTCACTGCGCGAAGTCGTCGCTTGTTTTCCTGTTTATAGGACGTACATTGTTCCGGAGCGGGACGAGATCACTGATGCCGACAGGCGGTACATCAACGAGGCGGTGGACGCTGCGAAAGCGAACCGTCCAGACTTCGATCCCGATCTGTTGGAATTCATTCGTGACATTCTTCTGCTGAGGATCCGAGGCCCGCTTGAATCCGAGTTCGTGATGCGATTCCAGCAGTTCGCAAGTCCGGTTATGGCGAAGGGCGTGGAGGACACGGCTTTCTATTGTTTTAACAGGCTCATCTCGCTAAATGAGGTCGGGGGGGATCCAGGGCACTTTGGCGTCTCTCCTGAAGAGTTTCACCAGTTTTGCCTGAATACACAACGCTTCCATCCCTGCACAATGTTGTCCTCCTCGACGCACGATACGAAGAGAAGCGAAGATATTCGGGCCCGCATCAGCGTTCTCTCAGAGATTCCCGACGAATGGGCAAAGGCGGTGAGAAGGTGGGCGGCAACGAACGCCAAACACAAGACGAACACTTGTCCGGATTCGAATACCGAATACCTGCTGTATCAGACGATGGTCGGGGCGTGGCCGATCGAGAAGGAACGCCTGCTCGCTTATATAGAGAAGGCGATTCGGGAAGCGAAGAGAAATACATCGTGGATGGCGCCTAACGAGGTATTCGAGAAGGCGACTCACGATTTTGTCGAGGCGCTCTATGCCGACCGGGAATTCTGCAGGGATTTCGAGCAGTTTCTAGAACCGCTGGTGGAACCGGGCCGGATCAATTCAATGACGCAGGCGATCTTGAAACTCACCGCGCCTGGCATTCCCGATCTGTATCAGGGAACGGAGCTCTGGAATTTGAGCCTGGTGGACCCGGATAACCGTCGTCCGGTGGACTACAGGCTGCGCCGCAGGTTACTGGCTGAAGCGGTCGAGCTGAACGCGACGCAGATATGGGAGCGCGTGGAGGAAGGGCTCCCCAAATTGTGGACCATTTACAAGACACTGTGCGTGCGGCGGCGATATCCGAAAGCCTTCGGCGCCGAGGAAGCCTACACCCCGCTGACGGCATCCGGCCCGAAGGCCCGCCACGCAATCGCGTTCATGCGCGGTCACCAGGTGGTCACGATAGCGCCTCGCCTGGTTTGGCAATTAGCGGGAGACTGGGGCGATACGACGATCGAACTTCCGGCCGGCAAGTGGCACAACGTCTTCTCAGAGGCCGTGATCGAAGGAGGAAGAGTGCCCTTGAGCGAAACGGTCAGGGAATTTCCTATCGCCTTACTCGTTAAACGATAGGACATGCATCAGTTCACGGTCTGGGCGCCTCGGGCTCGCACAATCGGGGTTAAGATCGACGACCACATTCATCCTCTGGAAGCCCAGGACGGCGGATGGTGGAGCGCGGAGGTGGAGGAAGCCGGTCCGGGAACAGACTACTGGTTCGTAGTCGATGGCAGCAATCCAATTCCGGATCCACGATCTTCGTTCCAGCCTCTGGGAATCCATGGCCCGTCACGGCTAATCGATCATTCATTCCCGTGGACCGATCAGCAGTGGCAACCCAAGCCGCTGTCAAGCGCGATTATCTATGAGATGCACGTAGGTACGTTCACCGTAGCCGGAACCTTCGCGAGCACGATGGAACGGTTGGACTATCTGGCGGATCTTGGCGTAACGCATGTCGAGCTCATGCCGGTTAACGAATTCTCAGGAGATTGGGGCTGGGGTTATGACGGAGTGGATCTGTACGCGCCACACCACGCGTATGGATCACCGGAGGATCTGAAGCGTCTGATCGATGCTTGCCATTCGACGGGATTGGGGGTGATCCTGGATGTGGTTTATAACCATTTTGGCCCGGCCGGGAATTATCTCGATCGCTTCGGGCCGTACTTCACGGACGCATACAAAACGCCATGGGGACCGGCCGTCAACTTCGATCACAAGGGCAGCCTGGAGGTACGCCGTTTTTTTTCGGAGAACGCGCTCATGTGGCTCCGGGACTACCATTTCGACGGTCTGCGGCTGGACGCTGTCCATGCTTATTACGACCGATCGGCGATCCATTTTCTCGAATATCTGTCGTCGGAGGTGGACGCGCTGGCCTCGCAGCTTGGGCGACATCTCACGTTAATTGCAGAAAGCGATCTGAACGATCCGCGTGTCGTTAAACCGCGAGAAGCCAACGGGTATGGAATTGATGCGCAATGGAATGATGATTTCCATCACACGCTGCACTCGGTTCTTACTGGAGAAACGAGCGGATATTACGAGGATTTCGGTTCGCTGGCACAAGTAGCTAAGGCGCTGCGGCGCGGCTACGTTTACGACGGCATTTATTCCGTTCACCGCGACCGGTTGCACGGACGCCCAGTGGTGGGATTATCAGCGCGCCATTTTCTCGGGTACTCTCAAAACCACGACCAGATCGGCAACCGACCGCGGGGAGAGCGCCTGAGCCAACTGGTTAGTCCCGGACGGCAGAAGATAGCAGCCGCCCTGGTATTCACTTCTCCATTTGTACCCATGCTGTTCCAAGGGGAGGAGTTCGCTGCATCGACGCCATTCCAGTACTTCACCCACCACGGCGACCCCGAGCTGGCCAGACAGGTTTCGGAAGGCCGCAGAACTGAATTCTCGTCGTTCGGTTGGAAGCCGGAAGACGTTCCCGACCCGCAGGATGTTGCGACACTGGAACGCTCCAAATTGAAATGGGAGGAGATCGGCGAACCGGCTCATCGAGAAATGCTGGATTGGTATAGGAGCTTGATTGCGCTCCGCAGGTCGAAGTCACAACTGACGGGTGGACGCCTGGACGCTGTCGAGGTCCAGTTTGACGAGGATGCGCGCTGGCTAACTATGGAGCGGGGCGATATAGAGGTGATCTGCAATCTTGGCGCGGAGCGGCAAAGAATCGAAATCAGACGGAATCCGAGAGAGGTAATCGCTTCCGAGTGCAACTGCGCCTTGAGCGAGGGGACGATCGAGTTGCCGGCGGATTCCGTCGCGATTCTGCTGTAGCTACTTGCGTTAGCTTCGCCACCGCTAATTGTCGAAAGTAAACCGATGCAATGCATCAACGCGCTCATTCGAAATTACCAGCTACACTCCAAGTGGATTGGGTCGCTAAACACATGGCCATTAGGCACGATGTATCCGCCACCGGCCACACCGCCCCGGATCATGCGGGATACGACCGGTGGACAGTTCCTGTGTTCAAAGCATTAATTGCCCCGCGTGATTACGCTCTGAAAGTGGCTCTAGAATTCTCCATCATCCAGACACATTCAGGCTCGATTCACAGATTGCCAGGTCGGGGCTGTCTGGTGAAGGGATAACCCAAGGCGCCGAGGGCCGCCGATAAAAGCCGTTGCGCCCGGCTCGACCCTCGTCGCGATTCTCACAAGACGTGGGTCTCACCGTTTAGGTCCAGGCGCGACTAGATAACCAGAACCAGCCAACGGTGACGAACGCTGTTTAGTTCTATATCGTCGCTCGAATGCACGCTCGATTCAGTTGGAAGCAGGGCGGGAACGGACGGCCACGGAAATAACGAAGGCCGCGTACGTTCAAAGCCTCGTGAGCATCAGTGAACGTTACTCAATAAAATGGCATCGCTGCTGACGCTTCCAGGCTTCAGCAGCACTTTGCTCTGGTCCCGCGACCAGACAAAATCGAAAATCAATCCGGTGAAACACTCAAGCGACCACTGATTTGATCGCCCAGAATTCCAGTCACTTGTTGGGGCGCCCCTCCGTCGACCGGCACTCGCCAGATTTTTTGCGCAGTTCTTATGACGACAGCATCCAATCATGCGGGCCACACTGGTCAGAGCGCAGTAAAGTAATCACGGGTGACGCAGCTCAGAAATTCTCCATCATCCAAATATTGCTGTTCAAAGTCTGGCCCAGCATGGCCAGATGCCGGCCGTCCGGGGAAGGGATGCCGAACGTGGCCATGCCTCCTTCGTGTTTCCAGAGCACCTGTGAATTCCCTTGCAAGTCCGCATACAGCAGCACGGATGCGCGCTCGATTCGGCTTGAGACGAGAAGCCCTGTTCCATTTGCCGTCCACGCCACGGCATCCAAGCTATTCCAGCCTCTCACTGGGATCTCGCGCCGGGCCTCACGGCCTAGGGATAGAAATGAAATCTTTGCTTCCGAGCTCTTGAGGATGGCAATGCGAGTCCCGTCGGGAGAGAGCTCCCAAACATAATCGCCGCCTGGATCAATCTCAAGCGTAGTGATCTCCTTGCCGCGACCGCCCAGGGCGTCGAAAGCCGTAAAGATAAGTTGCTTTCCATCCTGACTTTGCTCGGCAATCGCGCACAGACTTGCCGGCGCTTTGGCGCAAGAAAGTGGTCCGCGGAACTCCGATGCCATCACCAACCGGGGCGACCACTTCGCTGTCAACACTAACTGTGAGGACCCACCAGCCACAGGAGTTCGCATTACCCTGGCTAATGCGTCTGCTGGATTTGGTGGAACCATGTATAGGACCCAAGCGCCGTCAGGACTGATGCGCGCGCCGGCGATCCCGTCTCGATCAATCGAGATTGGTACAACTGAGTCCGCGTCGAGAGATTGCCTGAAGACACCCCAGTGACGTTCGCGAAGAGAGGTGAAAACAACAGAGTTGCTGTCAGCCGTCCATGCCGCGGGGTCGTTCCGGTACGCGGTCAATGTAAGGCGCCTCGGGTTGGCGATGTGGATACCATCAGTTTTGATGTCGGCAACATAAACACTGGTCTGGCCCGCCCATTCCAGGAAGGAGAGCCGCTTGCCATCAGCCGTTACCCTCGCCACGTCTACACAAAACCCGGCCCAGTTAGTGAGGCGGCGCGGCTTTTCAGCGAGCTCTCCCGTTCGTGTGTCACTTCGCATCTGCCAATAGTTGCAGGTGGTGACATCATGGCCCGGTTCTGCCACCGCGTACAACATTCGCCCATCGGGCAACCACAAGAAATCGTGCACATTTGACCCAGCCAGCGAAAGCACCGTTTTGGGAGCTCCGCCGTTCAAGTCGCGAGTTTCAATAGTGCCGGTATCCGTCCTGAGGTAAGCCACTCGCTGTCCGTCCGGTGACCAACGGACCAGGACAAACCCGCCATGGCCGCCGTTGTCAAAAAGTTTTCGGCCGTGCTCTCCATTCGGTCCCATCAACCACACTTCAACCGGTCCACCTACATGCCAGTTCGTTGTGAAAGCGATCAGAGAACCGTCGGGAGATACCGCCTCCGCGTTGGCCTCGCCCCTAAGCTTCCGGGGAGCGCCGCCTAAGAGCGAAACCGTCCAGATACTCGGATGCTGCTCGACCGAATAGCGCTCAGGCGGCGGAGTCACCTGGGCAAGAAATCTCGTGCCATCGGGGAACCAATTGACAACTTCCCAATCCGTTTGTTTGCCCTTAAAGACCTCCGGCTGAGGAACGATCTGGGTCTCGCCGGTCTCGATGACCTTGACGTGAATCCCGGCGTTATCGGTGTACGCCAGGTACTTCCCGTCGGGAGAGATGGCGCCGGTCCTTACTGGGTTTTCACTCAAGTTGGCAGTGAGTTGCTGCAGTTTGATCTCAGGTAACGACGATGGCTGGCGCCTTGCGAACCAGGAGATGGCACCAACCGCCAACCCCCGAATGACGACGGCCGCGGTTACCGCTGGCCATCGCACGCCGCGAGGCGCCCGCTCTATGCTTCTCAAGTCGGCACGCATTTCATCGGCGTTCTGATAGCGGCGCACTCGCTCCTTCTCCAAAGCCTTGCCGATGATCTCTTCGAGTTTCGGCGGGAGATCGGGAGCCAGCTTGCGCGCGGGAATGGGTGCGCGGTGCAAGATGGCATCTTGAACCACCGCTGCTGTCTCGCCGGCAAAAGCCTGCTGTCCGGTAGCCGTCTCATAGAGCACCAGGCCAAAGGAAAACAGGTCGGTCCGGGCGTCCAACTTCTCGCCCCGTACCTGCTCTGGCGACATATAATGCGCTGTCCCCAAGGCTGCGCCCGTCCGCGTGATGTTTGGATTGCCCCCGCGCGCCGCCAGGCTCTTTCCACCTGTGGCCGTTTCGTCTTCTCGCGATAAGTCCTCTCCAACCTTCGCCAACCCGAAATCCAGAATCTTTGCTTCCCCGCGGTTCGTAATGAAGATGTTTGCCGGTTTGATGTCGCGATGGATGATCCCCTTCCGATGCGCCGCCTCCAGCCCATCCGCAGTCTGGACGGCGATGTCCAGCAACTTGTCGAGCTGCAACCGCCCGGTCTCAATTAGATCCCGAAGCGTCTGACCCTCAAGGAACTGCATCACCAGGAAGGGTTGCCCGCCATGCTCTCCGAATTCGTGAACGGTGCAGATGTTGGGATGATCGAGCGCCGATGCCGCCCGCGCTTCCCGCTCGAAGCGGGCGAGCGCCATCGGGTCAGTCGCTAATTCCTCGGGCAGGAATTTCAGAGCCACCCGCCGCCCAAGCCTGATGTCCTCAGCTTTGTAAACCAGCCCCATTCCACCGCCACCTAATATCTCCAGAACCCGGTAATGCGAGATCTTCTTGCCGATCAAACCCTGGTTTGCTGGAACCGGCGTCTCGGGAGCGATAGTCGTATTCACCAACTTCACTGGAGCTATCCAACGGTAGCCACGGCGGGGAAGAGTCTCGATGTAGCGAGGCCCTCCTGCTGAGTCATCCAGTGCATCCCGGAGCCGGTTCATGGCTTTGTTCAGACTGTGTTCGAAATCAACAAAAGTGCCGTTGGGCCACAGCCGCTTTGTCAGCTGCTCCCGAGTTATCAACTCACCGGGACGTTCGAGAAGCGCCAGAAGAGCCTGAAGTGGCTTTTCCTGTAAGCTGACCTTCCGGCCTTTGCCGCAAAGTTCGCCGGTGTGCGGATTGAGTTCAAACTCCCCGAAACGGGCCTGCTGCCGCGATTCCGTCGCACCGAGCACAGAAACACCTGAAGAATAGCGTCCGTGAGTTTAGCACGGGCCAGAAAACAAGCGAGTTACGCCATGGGATGAACGCGCCACCTTCATGTCACCTCCCGGTCATTGTGCCCACGGCGCCAGGCGTTCCAAAATGGCCCAGTTTACGGAAAGGAACTAGGCATGAAATTTGGAGCCCTTACAATGCTTGGCGCGACAGCACTGCTTACGACTCAGCTTGAGGCCCAGCGCCATCACCGCTACACTCTGGTTGACTTAGGCACTTTCGGTGGATCTGGTAGCTACGTTGAACCATTGGGAAACGGCGGCCCCCTCATCAGCCCGACCGGCGCAGTTGTGGGCCAGGCGGAGACATCCATTCCCGTTCTTACGACCACCAACGGCTTCTGCAACCCAGGAACCAACATCTTTCGCGCCCTAGGATGGCTGCGCGGAGTCGTAACAGACCTTGGTACCCTTCCCGGTGGCAACTGCAGCAACACCCAGGGTGTCAATGCTAGCGGCGACATCGTCGGTAATTCAGAAAACAGCATAACCGATCCGTTGCTGGGTCTAACAGAGCTTCGTGCTGTCCTTTGGAAGGACGCCAAGATCATGAATCTCGGAACATTTGGCGGAAATCACAGCGCAGCGTTCGGGATCAATAATCAAGACGAAGTGGTCGGATTTGCCTTGAATGCAGTCCCCGACCCCTTCTCCCTGTTTGAGCTCCAGATTCTAGGTTCCTCCAACGGAACGCAAACGCGCGCTTTCCTTTGGCAGAACGAGCAGTTCGGCCGGCATGACGATAACGGTGAAGCCGCCAACCACTTACAGGATTTGGGTACCCTGGGTGGCCCCGATGCTTGGGCTGTATACGTAAACGAGCGCGGGGAGGTAGCCGGGTTTTCGTACACGAATTCGACCCCAAATCCCATCACCAAATTCCCCACTCAAGACCCATTCCTCTGGAGGAACGGCAGAATGATTGATCTCGGCACGTTAGGGGGGACTTTCGGTCTGCCGACTGGCCTCAATAACCGGGGCCAGGTCATCGGCCAATCGAACCTGACAGGCGACCAAAACGGATCCCACCCGTTTCTTTGGGATGACGGAAGACTCATTGACTTATTTACCAGTACGATCGGAGGAAATCCAATAACTGCAAATGCGCTCACCGAGGCCGGAGAGATCGTTGGTGGTGCCGCTTTTCCGAATCACCCTTTCGACGCGTATCTATGGAGAAACGGCCGGGCGACTGATCTCGGGGCGGTGGCGGGTGATTGCATCAGTCAGGCGATGGCCATCAATTCTAAAGATCAAATCGTCGGGAACTCGTTGTCATGCGACGGCAGTACGCTTCATTCCTTTCTTTGGGAAAAAGGCTCCATGGTCGATCTCAACACATTGATTCCTCCCAACTCCGGTCTGCAATTGGTCGAGCCGCTTGCAATCAATGATCGTGGAGAGATTGCCGGGGACGGAGTGCCGCCGGGCTGTAGTGGACCGGTTTTTGGAACATGCCAGCATGCCTTCGTGCTGGTCCCCTGTGACGAAGAGCGCTCGAACGAACAGGGCTGCCAAGATGCAGGCGAGGTCACAATGGATGCGATTCCGAGCAACTCCATGAACCAGAACCCACCAACGATGACAAACACTGGTTTAAGTCCCGGCGATATCGTCGCTCGAATGCGCGCTCGATTCCGTCGGAAGCAGGACGTGAGTGGCTGGCCACCGAAATAAGCCGCCTCTATCGCAAGGCACGTGCATACGGTGCGATGGCATCACTGAACACTGCTCAACAGAATGACATCGCTGCTGACGCTTCCACGCGTCAGCAGCAGTTTGCTGTGGTCCGATGACCAGGCAAAATCGAAAATCAACCCGGATGTGAATCCGGTGAGCTGTTTGGGCTCTCCTCCCGCTAACGGTTGTTCCCAGAGGTTCGTCGCTCCATTGCGGGTCAGGAGAAATTGCAGGCCCTTACCATCCGGTGACCACCGGAGATCGCGAATTCCTCCGGGCACGTCGAATGTTTTCACTGGTGCGCCGCCGTTTGACCGAGATCGTCGCCCGTCAGCTCACGGACGGCAAAGGGCGCGACGCCCCTTCGGTACTCGAATGAGTGGTCGCCAAGGGTTTACCGATCCTGGAACGGTGAATCGCTCGAAGATCCTGCAGAGGCGCTGCGTACCGAATAAGAGGCGTGCTCCGACAGGTCTCTTCCGGTTGTTAAAATTCGGGCAGTGTCTGGCCGCAACGTCTTCACGGTTCTGGAACAAACCGCCCGCCAATACGGCGAAGCTATTGCTCTTTACCAGCCAATCGGGAGCAAGGCCGGCCGGGGATATCGCACGTATACGTGGAACGAATGGCTGGAGTCGTCGCGCCAGATCGCTATGGGTCTGCGCGCGCTCGGGGCCGGGAAGGGCGACATCGTTTGCACCCTGTCCGAAACCCGAGCTGAATTCTACCTGGTCGACATCGGAATCATGGGTGCCGGAGCGGTGTCCGGAGCCCTGTATACCTCGCTACCTATGCCGGAGCTGGCGAAGAATCTTGAGAATGCCGAGCCGCGCTTTCTGTTCGTTGAGGATCCAAAGAAGTACCGCGAGCTCAAAATTGCGGTCGAGGTGCAGGGAAGAAGTTTACCGCCGCACGTCATTCTCATGACGGGCGAACTGGAAGGCCTGCTGACGCTGGAATCGCTACAGGTACGAGGACGAGAGATGCTCGAGCGCCATCCCGCGGAGTTCGGGCGCGTCCAAGACGACCTTTCGCCTGAGGATACTGCGATTCTCTACCTGACCTCGGGCGCCACGGGCGAGCCGAAAATGGGTCTCAGCAGTCACGCTGCGGCACTCGCAAACATGGACATGAGCCCGATCGCACTACCAATCGGGCCCGAGGATTCGATGCTGGTGTTTCTCCCTTCGGCGCACATTGCGCAGCGCATAGTTCTCGAGCTGATCCCCATGCGCATGGGCACGCCTGTGTGGTTCTCAGAAAGCCTGGCGCGCCTGCCCGGCGAGCTCAAATCGGTTCGCCCGACAATCTTCCTGGCTCCTCCTCGTGTGTGGGAACGCATGTACGCGAGCATCCAGAATGAAATCAAGAAGCGGTCCGCCTATGCGCGAAAGATTTTCTACGGCGCGCTCGGAATGGGCTTGGAAGCGGCGCGATTGCGGCAAAGGGGCGAGCCCATTCCAGGCTGGCTTTCGAGATTGCTGAAGATTGCGGACAAGCTCGTGTTCTCCAAAATTCGCGAAAGGCTCGGCGGAAGGATACGAATCGCGGCCTCTGGGGCGGCCCCGCTCGGAAAGGATTTGGGCGAGTTCTACGCAGCGATCGGGATGCCGCTGATCGAAGGCTATGGGCTCACCGAAGCCGGTATCCTCTCTTTCAACCCTCTAGACCGGCCGAAGTCTGGGAGCATCGGCAAAGCGCTCCCGGGGGTTCAGATGCGGCTGGCCGAAGATGGCGAGCTGCAGGTAATTACGCCTTGCATATTCAAGGGCTATTACAAGGATGAGGCCGCCACCCGGTCGGTTATTACCGAAGATGGATGGTTCGCAACAGGTGATATCGCTGAGAAGGACAGTGACGATTACTGGTACATTACCGGACGAAAGAAAGAATTGATCGTTTCTTCCAATGGCAAAAAAATATATCCGGCACGCATCGAGAATCTATTCAAAATGGAGCCGCTCGTCAACCAGATTCTGCTGATCGGCGACAAGAAGCCGTACGTGACCGCGCTGCTGACTTTGAATATGGCCCATGTGCAACACATGAAGGAGATGGAACGAGCAGAAGAAATGCCTCCAGGTGAAATCGTCGCCGCGGAGCCCGTCCAAAGGGCCGTTAAGGAAACTGTGAGCCGGGTAAACCGGCAGCTCGCCGATTTCGAACGGATCCGGAGATTTAAAGTGCTGGATCGTGATTTCTCGATTGAGCACGGGGAACTGACGCCGACGATGAAGGTTCGGCGGGCGCGGGTTCTGGAGAACCATCGGGAGCTCGTAAGCGAACTCTACTTAGGGCGAGAAGAGAGCGAGTAAAGCTCACCTCCGGGAAAGGATCGGAGTCGGTTGTTGCAAGCGCTTCGCTTGGTACGGGGCCGAACTCATCCTTGGCTTTTACCGGTTCACTATGCAGCCGGTGAAACACGCGGCTGATTCGTGTATGCCAATTGCTTAAACTAACTAGACTTACTGCAACCAGAGCCACTACTGAGAGGATCACGAGAGCGTAGATCATGGGGATTCCAAGAGCGTTCTGCCTGAACTGGGCGGCATCGATATCTAGTGTGAAGAATCTCTCTTGAATTCTCACGAGGAGCTTATGCCACCCGTTACTGAGCCCACCCAACTACTCCCGCTTTTTCGAGAGCGCATTTGGGGACGCGAAAAGCTCGCAATGTACTTCGACAATGCTCCCCGTAATTTGCGTATCGGCGAAGTCTGGTTCACGTTTGAAGAAAACCAGACCTCGTTGGGAGAAACCCTGGGACAATTGATCACCGCTCACCCGGAGATTCTGGGCACCGGGGGCGATCCGCAGCATCCCGGAATCTGTCCCTTGCTCACAAAATTTCTATTCACCACGCAGCGAATGTCCGTACAGGTGCATCCGGACGACGACTATGCTGAGCGGCATCATCAAAGTCTGGGCAAAACCGAGGCGTGGTATGTGCTCGGAGCGGAGCCGCCCGGAGAGGTCGCGGTGGGCTTTCGAGAAACGTTGACCCGTGAACGGCTGGAGAACGCCGCGAAATCGGGTGAAATTGAACGCCTGCTCGATTGGCGCAAGGTGGAGGCGGGAAACGTAATATTTGTGCCATCCGGAACAGTCCACGCCATCGGCGGCGGATTGACCATTCTTGAAGTTCAGGAGAACTCAGACATAACATACCGGCTTTACGATTACGGGCGGCCGCGCGAGCTGCATCTGCAACACGGCCTCGAGGTGTCGCAACTTGGCCCCAACCAAAGCCCGGCTGCAGCGCGGACACTATCCCTGGGGCGCGAGGAGTTGGTTTCTTGCCCGTACTTTCGGATGGAGCGATTGCGGCCTCAGAACCGTATCGTTATCGCTGCCGGGCAGCCCTGTTACACGCTGCTGGTCTGCTCCAAAGGCAAGGGCACGATTGGCGACGCGGAATTTAACACCGGACAGTGCTGGATGGTTCCCGCCGGCAACGACGAAATTCGGATCGAGGGCCACGATACCGAGTGGATCGCAACCTACCTGGCGGAACAACCGGCATACGGGCTGCACGTGAGTTAGCGGAAAATTGCCCGGCCGAGCAGCGCGATCTTGGTCCGCTTGGGAACATTGATACGGCGCGAGAGAACAGAGTAGTCCGCCCTCTCGATTTGTAACAGGAGTCCCAGGTAGATTTGGCGCAAAGCCCAAAGCGAGCGCCGGCTTTTCGGCTCGATGAATTCCAGCAGCGGAGCGGATTCATCGTAGTAAGAGCGCGCGCGTGTGGCTTCGAATCTCATTAGTTCGCGGAAGGCTTTATCCTCGCAGCCGGAACGAAGCTGTTCAAGAGTGACTCCGAACCGGTCCAGGTCTTCACGCGGAATGTAAACGCGACCCATTAGGGCGTCTTCCCGGACGTCACGCAGGATATTCGTCAGTTGGAACGCCACCCCGCATCTTTCTGCAAGCAGGAGAGCGCTGGTCGAGCGAAATCCAAAAATATGAATGACCGTGAGGCCGACGACCGACGCCACTTGATAACAGTAGCGATACAGATCCGAGAACGTCTGCATTGGTGTCGGCTCAATGTCGGAAAGAACGCCGTCGATCATTTCGTGAAAATAGCGAGGCGGGATTTTATAGCGCTCGACCGTGTCATGGAAGGCAGGCCAGATGGGATCGTCTCCTACTTCGCCATCCAGGGCACGATTGAGCTGCATCCGCCAGCGCCCGATGCTCTCACCAACTTGCGACTTATCGCTGATCGCGGGAGCGTCGCTCAGATCATCGCAATGGCGCATGTAGGCGTAAATGGCGCACATAGCATCCCGCTGCGGCTTTTCGAGCAGTAGGAAAGAGTAGTAGAAATTTTTAGCGCGGCTTTTCGCAATTTCGCGGCAGAAGCGATAAGAGGCCGCAATGCTAGCAGAGTTTAGAACGGGAGCAGTCGCGGGAGACATCGAAGAAAAATACTGGCGCGTTCCAGCTTAGAGACATGCGGGCGCCGTTCCAGAACGTTATAGTCTTGCTGCCGGATCTTATCGAGGAGCTTCATTCCGCCGCGGCTGAATAGTTCGAGGTCGAGCCCCAGCCGCCGATTCACCATGTCGATTAATGGCAGTCCTTTACGAAACAGATCGTCTGCGACGTCGACGGCTTCTCGCATGATTCTCTCGAATCGTTTATCAAAACGGCGGGCGTACAGATCGTCCGTACTGTAATCGTGTTTCTCAAATAAATTGAGCGGCAAATAGATGCGGCCCTTTTCAAGGTCAATAACTACATCCTGCCAAAAATTTGCGAGCTGGAGGGCAGTGCAGGTGTGATCGGAGAAGCGCTGGCGTTCTGCATCGCGGTACCCGCAAAGATATAGAACGAGATGCCCGACTGGATTCGCGGAATTGACGCAATAGGCGTAAACTTCGTCGAAATCGCGGTAACGCGTGACGGTCTGGTCTTGTTCAAAGGCCCGGATCAATCGGTCGAAAGGTTCCGCGGGAATATCGTACCGGCGAGCAGTGTCTTCGAGAGCGACAAATACGGGATGGGATGTTTCGCCCCGGTACATGGCATTGAGTTCAGTACGCCACCAGGCCAGCAGCCGTAAGCTCTCCTGAGAATCCCCAATTTCGTCGCCCAGGTCGTCCGCCCACCGGCAGAACGAGTAAACGTTGTAAAAGTCTTGATGCAGCTTCTTCGGCAGCAAGGCGCTCACAACGTGAAAGTTTTCGTAGTGATGCGTCGCCAGCCAGCGCGTGTATTCAAGAGCCTCTTTCCGCGAATATCTCGTGGTTTCCGGCGGTCCGTTGCGAACGTATTCTTTCGGTTGTAGGCGAGCTACGGGCACTTGTCTCCAACTCTATCAGCCTGTCGCGACGCTCAGGAACGTGGTGTTATTTGTTGCTGCGATAAGCCTCGGCCACCATGAATTCGCTCCACGTCTTCCCGTCGTCAGACTTCTCACCTCGCCACGTGAAGTGTTTCTCGGAAATGTTCGTGTAAGTAGCGCGTGTGTAAGCGTGGGTGGCCACCGGCTCTTTGAAGGCGTAAATGATAGATTGGTTATCGAACCCGACGCCGCCGAGCTCTTCCGGTCCTAGGTCCACCCACGTTCCAGCCAATGCGTTTAACCATTTCATGTTCCAAATCTGCTTACTGACGTCATACGTGCGGAGATTCATACCGAGCACGATCAACTCTCCGCCGGAGCGTGTCATCCTGTATTCGTCCGCGATTGCATGGCCGTCGAGGATGAAGCGACCGATCCACGTTGCCTCAAATGTCTGCCATTCTCCACTGGCTAACATTACTTTTGCTTCGCACCGCCATTTGCCGATCAGAAATCCGAATTGAGAGAGTGCGGCAGGCGCATTGGGGTTGGGTTTACCAAACTCTTGCTCGATTTCGTGCATGGAATGATCTTCCTCCGGCTCGGCAATCATTGCAATTAGTTAGGAGCGACCGTGCTCACCACGGGCTACTAGGGAATAATCGCCGCCTTGATCTGTCCGTTCCGGCGATGGGCGAGATCGAAGAGTACCCGAGGCAGCGCGCTGAGCGGCTCTTCGTGATTGACCAGATGCTTCGCTGTCACAGTTCCATCGGCCAAAAAATCGAGCGAGCGGCGGATATGAGCTGGCGTGTGGTGGAAGGTGGCTTTACAGGTAACCTCTGAATAATGAAGTAACGAAGTCTCGAGCGAGACTTTGGTTCCGGCGGGACAGCCACCAAAAAAGTTAATCACGCCTCCCTTACGTACAAGGCGTGTCGCGAGTTCCCAAGCTTCCGGCTGGCCGACCGCTTCAATGACTATATCGGCGCCGCGACCGTCCGTGGCTGATTTCAGCGCCGCGACCAACGCAGGCTGATCATTGAGTGGCGACTCTCTGTTGGCAAGAATGGACTCTTCGGCGCCCAGGAGCACAGCTTGATCAATCTGATCCATTCGGCGCGCGATTCCTATTACCCGGGCGCCGTATGCCCAGCGCGCCAGAAGTACAAACATGAGCCCGATCGGTCCCAGGCCAAGGACGGCAACCGTGTCTCCCGGCTTGGTTTGGCTTTCATCAAGACCCCGGACGGCACACGCGAGCGGCTCGACAAGGGCAGCATCACGATAGTCCAGGTGATCCGGGATGACATAGGTGTTCTTTTCGACAATGCGCTTCGGAAGCCGTATGTACTCGGCATAAGCGCCGTTGTTGAACAGAAGATCCTCGCAGAGATTCGGTTGGCCGCGCCGGCAGAAAAAACAAACGCCGCAGGGCGCGGAGTTCGCCGCCACGACTCGTTGCCCCACCTGAAAACCGCTGATTTCCTCACCGATTGCCGCGATATCGCCGGCCATCTCGTGACCGAATAGCGCGGGCGGAGTGATCATTTTGGCATGATAGCCGCGGCGGAAAACCTTAATATCTGTTCCGCAGGTCAGAGCTGCGCGAACACGAACCAGTAGTTCACCAGGACCAACCGCAGGTACTGGGATGGACTCCAGCCGCACGTCCTCTCTGCCATACAGGACGGCGGCTTGCATGCTTTTCTCAACCATCAGGAGGGCTCCTGCGGATGAACCACTACTTTTAGCGATCGCTCGCTCGGATTTAGAGCCGTCTCTATGCCGCGCGTGATCTCAGATAGCGGCACGCGGTCCGAAATCAGAGTTTCGAGCGGCAGCTCCCCGCTGAAAACGAGTCTTGCAGATTCGCTTTGCAGGTCGATATCGGCGCTATAGGAGCCAAACAGAATCCGCTCCCCGGCACAGATATCCGCGCCCGAGATCTCGATGCGCTCCGCGGCAGAGGTTTGCGCGAATAAGCAAATCTTTGCGCCTGGCCGTGAAATGCGAACTGCTTGCTCCACCAGCCCGCGAACATTGGTCGCCACAATCACGGCATCTGCGCCTCGGCCCTGAGTTGCTGCTCGAATCGCCTGCTCGAAGCCTACATCGCGCGGGTCATGGGCGGAGGCGCCAAAACGCGTGGACAGTTGCCGCCGGAATCCAATCGTGTCTGTCGCGACCACAGTTGCGCTCGTTCGCTTCGCGAGCATCGTAAAGGTAAGTCCTATCGGCCCCTGCCCGAGTACTGCAACAACATCGCCCTTACCGAGCGCGAGCTGTTCAATACCCTTCAAGCAGGTATTTACCGGTTCCACCCAGCACGCCTGATCGAAGGATACGCCCTCCGGAATTCTCTCGATACCGCGCTCGACAATCCAGTCCATCACGCGAACGTATTGTGAGAAACCGCCGCCCGCCGGCTCGAATCCCGCAGTAACGCCCACTCTTTTGTACCCCTGGCACTGCGCGTACAAGCGGCGCTCGCAATAGAAACAGTCCCGGCAGGGAATGTGGTGAAAAACGATTACGTGATCGCCGGGAACACATTTCTCTACGGCTTCGCCCACGCCCACAACGACTCCGGCCATTTCATGTCCGTAAATGCGGGGCGGCGCAAGCAGATCGTATTTGATTTTCTTCAGATCGGTGTGACAAATCCCGCAACTCTCTACGCGAATGAGCGCTTCCCCGGGTCCGATAGCGGGAGTCTCAACCGTCTGGACCTCCACTCGGCTTGAGCCGGTGTACACCGCCGCGCGCATCCGGCTCGGAATACATTCTTGCGGGTCAAGCGTGTGCTTATGCAGGCTCGCTAGGTCCTGGTTCCGAACTGATCCGGCAACTGACAAGGAACTCCCCCAGAGCCCGCGCGGCCTCTTCGGTTCGCCGCTTTAACCGAAAAAGTGCTGGCAACTGATTCGGATGCGTAAGGCCCTGACTCACAATTTTCCCACGAGCGATGCGGCCTTCCTGGGTTCGCATTCGATTCAGATCAAATGGAAACGATTCGTCGGCGCGATCGGAAACGACTTTGATGCAGTAAAAAGGCAGGCCGGCTTTCTGCGCGCGTCTCGCAACCCCCGCCGATTCCATATCGACCGCGACGGCGCCGCTGCTCGCGAGCCGCCGCTTCTCAGCCGCATCGTTTGCAATTCGATCTTGCGAAACAAGAACGCCTCCGACGGACGACTCAGTCGTGGCGAGTTTGGCGCAATCGAAGATCTCGTTCGTCGTAAGATCGATCACCTGGGTCGCCGCCACGATCTGGCCCTCCCGAAGGCCCGGATCGAGTGCCCCGCACCAGCCAGTGCTGACCACCGCTTCGAGTTTCGAAGAAGAGAGCTCGGCAACCATCATGGCGCGAATGGCGACTTCAACCGCATGTGCCGCGAGCTTCGGGCCTGCGCCATTGGCGGCCAGCAGCAAGCGGCGGCTCTCCCAAATTCCCTCATAGGCATAATCGATCGGCCATTTCAATTTCCGAAGCGCCGCCAATGTATTGGCCAGAGGTTTTAGCTCAGCAGCTTCAGAAGCGACGTAGAGTATGGCCATTTCTGCCTTTTAACAATACCCGTTTGCGCGAAACCATTCGATTGCGCGCGCCAGAGCGCCAGCCACTGGCTGGGGTGAAAAGCCCAGTTCGCGAGAGGATTTGGCGTGGCTGACGAACATTTTCTTGCGAGCCATTCTGACCCCCTCGAGCGGCGCAATAGGAGGATGACCAGTCAGGCTCGCCCACGAGGTTGTGACCACGCCGGCGGCATAGGCAACAGCGTACGGAAGTTTTAATCTTGGCGCGGGTCTTCCAGTCATGGCAGCGAGCCGGGAGAGGATCTGCTCCAGCGTGAGGTTCTCGCAGCCCAGAATATATCGCTCTCCAATGCGGCCTTTCTCCGCCGCGAGCAGATGGCCGTTTGCAGTATCGCGAACATCCACCAGGTTCAGGCCTGTATCGACAAACGCCGGCAGTTTGCCGCGCAGAAAATCGACGATAATCTTGCCGGTCGGAGTCGGTTTCCAGTCGTGATCACCGACCGGCGCAGTTGGATTCACGATCACCACCGGCAGTCCGGCGCGCGCTTTCTCAAATGCAACTTGTTCCGCCAGCCACTTGGAACGCTTATAGTGGCCGGTCATGTCTTCGATCGAAACGGTTGTGTTCTCGTCGCCCGCCCGATCGCGCGGCATGCCAATGCACCCGACCGTGCTGGTATATACGATCCGCTCAACGCCGGCGCGTTGGGCCGCTTCCAGCAGATTGCGCGTCCCCCCGACGTTTGACCCATACAGGTCCTGCGGGTTTTTCGACCAAAGGCGATAATCGGCAGCCACGTGAAAGACCAGATCGCAGCCCGAAACAGCTTTGGCGAGAGAATCAGGTTCGCGCAGGTCGCCTGTGAACGGTTCTACCTCGAGTTCGCGAATGCGGCTTGTGGGCCGGCATAGCGCGCGCACGCGATCCCCACGCGTGGTGAGCAAACGAGCGACATGCCAGCCCAGAAACCCGCTGGCTCCGGTTACCAAAGTGGTGGGCAATTTTGGTGAGGCTTACGCGAACGCCGCGGCTGCTTCTTCTCTCGATCCGCCTACAGCCTTTCTGAATTCCGCCAGAGCCAGCAAGGGGAAAGTATTGCGGTAGTCCGTGTAAGCGAGATAGAACACGCGGGGGAAACCGGTACCTGTGCAGTAATCTTCGTTCCAGGAGCCGTCCGGGCGCTGCGTACTGATCAGGTAATCGATTCCGTTGTAAAGACTCTCACTTCGCGTGTCACCCCCAGCCAGCAGTGCGAGAATCGCCCACGCTGTTTGCGAGGGCGTGCTCGGATTCGGGATGAAACGGTTCTCATCGTAGCTCGCGCAACTTTCACCCCAACCGCCATCGCGGTTCTGATACGCGCGAATGAATTCGAGAGCCTGCTGAATGCTGGGCTCGTTTTCGCTCAATCCCGCCGCGCGAAGGCCGCGAAGTGCCAAGAAAGTGCCGTAAATGTAATTGACGCCCCAGCGCCCATACCAGCTCCCGTCGGCCTCCTGAACCCGCAACAGGTACTGTACTCCGCGGCGCACCGCCGGGTGCGCGGTAGGCACTCCACGGCGAACCAGCGCTTCCAGAACGCGTCCCGTGATGTCCGGGCAAGATGGATCGAGCATCGCGTTGTGATCCGCGAAGGGAACGTGGCTCAAAACCTTCCAGTTATTGTCCACGTCGAAAGCGGCCCAGCCGCCATCTTTCCCCTGCATGGCGAAAAGCCAGTTGATTGCGCGCTTTTCGCAGGCCCTCTGTTTTGCAACGTCCGACGCTTTCACTTTCTCGAGGGCCAGCAGCACCATCGCGGTGTCATCTACGTCAGGATAAAAATCGTTATTAAACTCGAAGGCCCAGCCCGAAGGCTCGGTGTTGGGA
The DNA here is from genome assembly GCA_963787585.1 of uncultured Acidobacteriaceae bacterium. Taxonomy (GTDB): domain Bacteria; phylum Acidobacteriota; class Terriglobia; order Bryobacterales; family Bryobacteraceae; genus Bog-105. The sequence continues at coordinate 1,346,307 of CAWBDR010000014.1, read as the reverse complement.
CGCTTGACTGACCAATCGCCCTTCGAACGCACTTCTTTTGAAAGCATCCAGTCCGCCGTCCGCCGAAGTGCGTCCAGGGGAGGATTTTCCGCTTCCGCTAAGGCGAATGCCGCGATCGCAGTGTCCCAGATCGGCGAGAAACACGGCTGCATAAAGAAACAGCGCTCGCGATCCATCATTAACTGGTTGAACTGGGCTTCGGCTTCGATCCGAAGCGGGTGGCCCGGCTTGTAGCCGAGCACATCCAGCGCCATAATGGCGTACTGCATCGAAGGGTAAATTGCGCCGAGGCCATCCGATGATTTGAAATGCGCGATCATCCAATCGGCGCATTTCCTGATTGCGTAGTTGCGGATGGATTTTGGCCCATGCTTCTCATATGCCTTCAAAAATCGATCGAGCAGCAAGAAGGCATTACGCCAGCTAAAACTGCGCAAATCGCGTTCCGGACGCATCGGAGCGCCGGGTAGGAAAAGCTCATCGAGCGTAAAGCCCTGCGGAACAGGCCGCCGCGGATCAGCGGCATGGACGATCGATAGAGAGATGACGATCGCGCGTGTCCACGAGGACATCTGGTAAATGAAACGGAACGGCAGCAGTATGATTTCAGGCGGAATCGAAGGGCAAGCGTCGCGCGGAAATAGCCCGAAGAGGCTGAGGTTCGTGCGGACATAGCTGTTTGCCCCTTGCAGGCCGCCCAGTTCCAGAATCCGCGCTCGCAAACGCTGCATCCGCGAATCTTCTGCCGGAAGTCCCGCAACTTTGAGCGCAAAGTACGCTTTAATCGAGGCGTTCACCTCGGCGGGACCGTGGAGATAGATGTTAAAGCCCCCGTCTTTGAGCTGTCGTGCGAGAATCGCTTGCACCGCCTTCGAGATCTTGTCGCGAGTAGGAGGGTTCCAAACGCCATTGACCGGGGGGTGCAGCCAAACCTCCCCCATGATGTAATCGGATTCCAACGTGCTATCGGCGCAGAGATCTGCGCACCAGAAGCCTTGGGGCGATTGCTTACGAAGCAGCGCCGCCGAAGCCTTGCGCATCGCCTCGGTGGTGGCGAGGGAATCTGAAATTTGCAGACTCGACTTCATCGTTCAAAGAGCAAAAACTAAGTACGTACCGTGTGCAGGCGAGGAGTAAAGGTTTCGAGATCCGAAGGCAGCGTGAATCGAACGTCCTCCTCTTTGATCTCCGCCTCTTCGAGTTCGTTGTACCCCTTTGTACGGAGATGGTCGATCAGTTCCAGGACCAGATGCTCGGGTGCCGATGCGCCCGCCGTAACGGCAACCGTATCGACGTGGCGAAGCATGTGCGGTTCCACTTCGCTGCTGTCATCCAGCAAGTACGCCGGGACGCCGGCCTTTTGGCAAACCTCCACCAAACGCCTCGAATTCGAGCTGTTCTGAGATCCCACGACGAGCAGTGCCTGGCACATCGGGGCCACTGCTTTGACGGCTAACTGCCTGTTTTCGGTTGCGTAACAAATGTCCTGGGTCTTAGGGCCGATGATCTTGGGGAATCTCTCCAGCAGACGCTTGACGATATCCTTGGTCTCATCGAGCGACAGCGTCGTCTGGGTCAGATAGACGATGCGCTCCGGATCTTTGATGTCGAGGCGATCCACGTCATTCACATCCGAGACCAGGATCGTATTATCGGGCGCTTCTCCCAGCGTGCCAATGACTTCATCGTGATCGCGGTGGCCGATGAGAATGATGGTGTAGCCCTGTTTTGCGAAGCGCACCGCCTCTAAATGGACCTTGGTGACCAGAGGACAGGTCGCATCAATAACCTGTAGGCGCCGTTCCTTGGCCTCGACACGAACGGCTGGTGAAACGCCGTGTGCGCTGAAAATAACCCGTGCGCCTTCTGGGACTTCGCTCAATTCCTCAACAAAGATAGCTCCAGCCCGCCGCAACTCGTCCACGACATGCCGGTTGTGCACGATTTCTTTCCGCACATAGATAGGGCCGCCGTATAGATCTAGGGCGATTTTGACGACGTCGATTGCGCGAACCACGCCAGCGCAGAACCCGCGCGGCTTCAGAAGGATAATCTTTTTAGTACTGGCCCCGGCGAATGGGGTATCGGAGGGAACAGTGGTATCAGGCAAAAGGCCGACTGGCATAGGAATTGACTTAAGTATAACAAGTGCTGTGTTTTCAGTAAACAACGAAGGCTTAGCCCATCTTTCGTCGAGGATAAGACTGCAGCGGTTCACAAAACAAGTTCACAATATAGTTTTGTTCTTAAAACAGATGCGACCCAAAATGATTGTATGCATGGCTCTGCCCGTTCTGGCCAGCCTTGCCGTGATTTCCGGCCCTTTCCTGCGGGCAGATTCCGTCCCCAGCAGCGACTGGAAAGTCGCCGGCCCTTTTGGTGGAACTGCCACCGCCATCGGCCTCGATCATCAGCACCCGAATGTTCTGCTCGCAGGCGGGATGGGCTCGCTGCTGTTCCGGAGCGAAGATTCGGGCGCCAACTGGTCGATCCTGAATTTCCCCAAGTTCAGCTTGAGCGAAATAAGTTCCGTACTGTTCGATCCGGCCGATACCAATCATTATTTAGTAGGCGTGATTGCCGCGGGTGACGGCGGTCTGTTCGAGAGCACGGATGCAGGCCTGACCTGGCACAGATCCAAGGACATCAAGGCCCCGGTTCGGGCGCTAGCCGCTGCTCCTTCCCAACCGTCCCGTTTTGCGGCGGGTACGCTGGACGGGCTTTGGTTAACGGACGATTCCAGCAAATCCTGGCGACGGGCCTCGGATCCGCAGAACCCGGAAATGCTAGGCATCACGGCGGTCGCGTTCGATACCAAGGACCCGAATATCATTTACGCCGGTACCTCGCATCTCCCATGGAAAACCACCGACGGTGGCAAGACCTGGCAATCAATTCACACCGGCATGATTGACGATTCCGATGTGTTCTCTATTTACGTCGATCCGAATGATCCGAGCAGCGTGCTCGCAAGTGCCTGCAGCGGAGTCTATTCGAGCGCCGATCGCGGTGATGAATGGCATAAGCTTCTGGGAATCCCGAATACGTCGCGGCGCACCCACGTGATCCGTGAAGATCCTACTAACCCCAGCATTGTCTATGCGGGCACAACCACCGGGTTATTCAAGTCACTGAATCACGGCATCAGTTGGAAAACAATGACTGACACTCAAGTCAACGCCTTGTTGATTGATCCTGCGAACCCAAATGAAATGTATCTTGCGCTCAAATACGACGGCGTCGGAAAGAGCACGGACGGAGGACAGCGGATCGCTCTGACGAATTACGGATACGTGGACAGGAATATCTCGTCGATCACGCAATCAGGAGCCAGGCTGGTTGCGATTGAGCCAACCGACGGTGAGTCGCCCGGAATTTTCGTCAGCAGCGACCGAGGCGAGAGCTGGTCGCAGCTCCATCAGCAGGGTTTGGTCGGGGTTCACCTGCTCTCTGTTGCCGGCCTGCAGAACAATGATCGGATACTGCTGGCATCCAGCAGCAATCAACTGTTCAAGTCCATAGATGGCGGCCTGGGTTGGAAGCCGCTTCCCGTGCGAATCGTGACCCTGGAACAGCCGAAAGCGCCGGCCGTTCGCCGCAGCACGCGAAGCCGCACAAGTCACACATCCAGCACTGCTTCACGCCCTCCAAAGCCCATCGAAAGAATTCGCGAGGTGAAGCCCACCGAAATTCGCAATCTCTATTCAGTGCGGAGCGGGACGCAAGACCTTATTTATGCCGCAACGGATCTCGGGCTGCTTCGCAGCAAAGATGCCGGCGAACGCTGGACCATCACTGACATCCCTGCCTCGAGCGGTGTCATGGCGCTGTATGCGGCGCCGGATTCCAACGGTTGTCTGATCGCTCGCGCCGCTACGGGGTTGTTCCTGTCGAAAGACTACGGGGATCACTGGTCCGAACTGCCGTTTCCATTGCCGGCTTCGGATATCAATGACGTCGCCGTTCCCGCAGACTCCGGTTCGCCGCTGTTGGTGGCCACGCGAGTAGGTTTATATTCGTCGCCGGATGGAGGTCTCAAATGGTACGCGAATTCAAGTGGAATCCCCGCTTCGACAGTTTCCGCCGTGCTCTATGACGGCGGAAATTCCACAGCCTACGCAATCGAATACGGTCAGTTATTCGAGACGAAAGACTCCGGAAATTCCTGGGCGCGCGTCCCGAGCGCTTTGCCAAACCTCCGGATCCGCCAACTTTGGAAACCTGATTCCTCCTCCGGGCGCTTATATGGAATTACTAGCGACTTAGGGATTCTCTTTCGCAATTAAGGATTTATCGGCTAAGATCAGTTTATTGGTGTTGCTTTTCAACTCTCGCTTTGAGGAGATGCAGCATGACGGTTCGGCTCTCTTTTAAGCCGATCGGTTCCGCACTTTTGATAACTGCGGGGTGGCTGTGGGGTTCGACATACGCTCAGGATCAAGCAAGTCAAAGAAACAATGCGAGTGCCAACACGGCGGATGAATATCCGAACTCGGTCGAGTTAGACTTGTTCGGCAAACTTAGCTTGTGGGGTCAGAATCTCCGCGAGTTTGACGAGAAGCTAAGGGACGGCGCCGCGGTCGATGAACGTGTCACATACGACATGTCACAGCGGTTTGGCCTCGAGCTTAGCTACCTCTTCAACACTGATAACGGCGCCTTCCTACTGCCCAAGGACGACGGCATTGTGCCTCATGGGCTTCAGAACGCGAAGCAGTATACCGGCGAGATAGAAAGTTGCGAACCGCCGGCAACGGTACGTCTCCATCGTGCCGGCCGGCGGCAGTACCAGCTAAGTAGATCTACCCAGGAGCGGCTGCTGTACGATAGGGCCTCTGTTGCGTTTCTTACAGAATGGCGTCACTGGGTGAGGCTGCAATGGCAATGGCGGACGTAATAAACCGCTCAAAATAAACATCAAACCTTGCGTTGTAAACATCAAATCCCGCGTTGTGCGCTACAACTCTCGTTTTGGAGGAGAAGAATGAAACCATGGCGGCATTTTAGGCCGGACGCATCAACCCTTTTCTGTGCAGCACTGTGCTTCACCACAGTCGCTTTTGCGCAGGACACGACTGGTACGGCCAACCAAACTACCAATCCACCTTCTGCAAATCCGCCTCAGGCTGCTGTTCCTGCCACAGGCCAAGATGAATATCCCGACATCGTCGAAATTAATCCGTTCGGCGGTATCAGCACGTGGGGTACCGTGCTGATAGGACTGGGCACCAAGCTACACGACGGTGGTGTAGCCGGTCTACGCGTTGCTTACAACCCGGCGAGCCATTTCGGTATCGAACTATGGGGAGCCTGGAGTGTGGCGAACGTTACGTTCCAATCTTCCAGCGGCCTGTATCCGGCTGGGACTCCCTTAGCCGGAACTCCGCTACCTAACTACGGCTTCGGAGCACGGAACTACTTCTTCGGGTTAAATCCGGTTTTTAACTTACGAGCCCGCGGAACAAAGGTTCAGCCATATTTGACTGTGGGTGTTAATGGTATCCAGTTCACGCCGACAGGTGACGCGAAGCGGCTGGCCCGTAGCCCCGCTCAGAACTCGCTCTTCTTTTCGGGCAATTTGAATGACAATTTGCAGGTCGGCCTAAATTACGGCGGTGGTGTCAAGTTCCACTTGAGCGATCACTTCGGGTTAAGGCTGGATGGGCGCGGCTTCTGGTCGCGCAATCCCACTTACGGCCTCCCGGATTTCCCGAACGGCGGTATATATATTCCATCCAAGCACAAGATCAACGGCTTTCAGGGGACGGTTGGGCTTGTGTTCTATGCAGGCCACGGCAAGTGTCCGCCGATGCCGCCTGCTCCTGCCCCGCCGCCCGCGCTGCCGCAACCGACCATCACTGGTGGCGAAGGCACGATCTGTCCGGGCAAGGAAGTGACTTTGCACGCTAACGTGCCGGGCGCGGCGCCTGGACGCACATTGGCCTATGCCTGGACGGTAAACGGTCAGTCCCAGGGCGGCAATAGCCCCGACCTCACCGTCACTCCTCCCGCTGGTGGAGGAACGTTGAACGTTCAGCTTACGGTTACGGATACGACTCCGCCTCCGCCTCCGCTGGAACGTCCAAAGAAGTTCCCCGAACGCTGCTGGGTCCAGCCTCCGGCTCCTCCTGCAGTGCAACCGGTGACGGCAACCGCGGCGTTGACGGTCACTGTGGCTGCTCCGACAGTCAGCGGAGTGACCGCAACACCGAACACGCTGATGTGCTCCGCTGTTCCGACGGGCGATCACACGGCGCAATTGACAGTAACAGCTCAGGCCGGCGCTTGCGGCGGGAACCTGACTTACGCCTGGACAGTGAGCGAAGGCAGCGTGACAAACGGCAACACTGCAAACGCGACGTTCGATGCCTCCAGCCTGAATTTCGAAGGCGGCGCGCAAGGCCAGACCAAGACTGTGACTGCGACCGTAACAGTTACGGATCAGAACGGCCAGACCGCACAGCAATCGACTACCATCACGGTGAACTGCCCGCCGCAGTATCAGCGGCTGGATGATCTCGTGTTCGCTAAGAACAACTCGCGTGTGAACAACTGCGCGAAGCGCATCCTGATCGAAGACACCGCGCCGAAGGTCGCAACTGGTGACTACGACATCGTGCTGGTCGGCCATCGCGATACTGACGAAGAAGAGAACGTTCCAGCGGGTCGTCGCCGCCGGAGAGGCCAACCGGCCCAACCTCCGACATCGCTCGATGAGCAGCGCGTGTTGAATGCGGCCGCTGTGCTAACAGGCGGTCACGGCACCTGCGCCAATGTGGATCCATCTCGCGTCAAGATCGACTGGGTTGGAACCGACCAGACTTCGGAAACGAGGCCCGGACTCTGCGGAACTTCAAACACGAACATCAAGGAGCGCAGAGGACAGGCGACCAGCGCAGCGGATAAGAACCGTCGCGTAGAGGTCTACATCGTGCCGCGCGGCCAGGCTAACCCGCCGGCGGTGAAGAATCCCAGGCCGTTGCCGCAGGATGTGATGCAGCGGCTTGGCTGCCCGAAGTAAAACGGCGAGCAATAACTAAACAGAAGAGGGCCAGGCAGGGTTGCCTGGCCCTCTTTCTATTCGCGTGAGCGAATCGGGCAATTCTTATCGCTTAGGATAGTAAAGTTACTCACACCTCCTAAACATCCGCATGAAACTGCTCACGCGATTCAACCTCGTTTTCATCCTGATTTTTGGCATTGGGACTATCTTCGCCGTCTGGTTGGCTTACATCTATTTGCGAAATGACGCCAAGCACCACGTCCTGGAACAGGCGAAGCTGATGATGGAGACTACCCTCGCCAACCGCGAATACACGACAAAGCAGATCAAGCCGCTGCTGGCCAAGGTGCAGCAGCACGATGCCGTGTTCCTGCCTCAAACTGTTCCGGCGTATTCGGCCACGCAGGTCTTCAATTACCTACACGCGCGCAATCCTGAGTACGTCTATAAGGAAGCAACGCTGAATCCGACCAATCCCATCGACCGCGCAGTGGACTGGGAAGCCGATGTCGTAAACACATTCCGAAACGATCCCACCCGGACCGAGGTCATCGGTGAGCGTGATACTCCGACCGGCAAATCACTGTTTCTTGCGCATCCTCTGCAAGTAACCGAGCAGAGTTGCCTCGACTGCCACAGTACCTCGGAGGTCGCCCCAGCGACTATGATCCGGCAGTACGGTCCGAACAACGGCTTCGGATGGAAGCTGCACGAGATCATCGGAGCGCAGATAGTGTCGGTTCCGGAATCTCTTCCGATCCAACTCGCCGATCAGGCTCTGAGGAGACTAATTTTCTATCTGGTAATCGTTGCTTTAGTTGCGCTACTAGTGTTGGATGCCGTCCTTATCGCAACAGTGATCCGCCCGGTGAGCCGGTTGTCGAGAGTCGCGGACGAAATTAGTCAAGGCAAGGTGGACGGAGAAGACCTGCCCGTGAAGGGTAAGGACGAGATCTCTGTTCTCGCTGCTTCTTTCAACCGCATGCAACGAAGCCTCGCGCGCGCAATTAAGCTGCTCGAAGAAGAGGGCGAACCCTCGTGACAGCTCAAACGGGACGTTTCGAGAGGAACTTCCTGCGCTCAGGGCCATCGGGAATTTCCGAGGCGAGCGCATCATAGAGCTGCTTCCATGAAGTTGCCTTCTTGGCGGTGCGTCGGACCATCACCTTTGCCATCGGTCCTAGATAAGGCGCCAGCTCACGAGTGACCCGCTCTAAGCCCTCAGGGTCGAAATGCGGACTGCCGGTTGCTAACGATCCCGCCGAACTGGACGGAGTGGGCGTCGGCGGGGGAGGCATTGGCGCGGCGGGTGCCGTCGGTTTTGCCGGAGAGACCGGAACCGGTGTGGAATGCGCTAACTCCGTTGCCAGCATCTCGACTTTCGGCGGCCTGAATTGCTCTTCGTTGCGGGCCCATGCATAACGCTCTTGAGTCGTCCTCAAGGCGTGAGCAAACTCCGAGGCACTCTGGAACCGATCGGCGGGCTTCTTCTCAAGAGCGCGCAGAATGGCAGTCGAAAGCAGCGGCGGAATGTTCCCGTTTATCGCGGACGGCGGTCCCGGAGTCCGGGTGAGGTGCGCATTCATCACCGCCCAGGAAGAATCGCCCGAGATCGGCCTCACTCCGGTGAGCATCTCGTAGAGCATGATTCCGACCGAATAGAGATCGGAGCGCGCATCCACCTCACCACCCTGCACTTGCTCCGGAGACATGTAGTAGACGGAGCCAATCGCCGCGCCGGCGCGGGTCAGGTGCTGGTCATTCAGCGACCGCGCGATCCCGAAATCCATCAATTTCACAAGGCCGGTCCTCGTCAGCATAATGTTGGCCGGTTTGATATCGCGGTGGATTATGCCATGCGAGTGCGCGTACTCGAGAGCGCTCAAGATCTGCAGAGCAATGTCGATGCCCTCGGACGGATTCAGCGAACCCTGGCGAAGGCGAGCATGCAGCGTCTCCCCGTCAACATACTCCATCACCATCAGAAAACGATCGTCCTGGCGAAGAGCATTATGCAGCGAAGCGATATTGGGATGGCTCAGCCGCGCTTGCACCTTGATTTCCCGAACAAAGCGCTCGGCCAGTTCGGGGGTGTCGATCAGGTCGGGAAGAATCACCTTCATTGCTTCCATGCGATCAGAGATGACGTGCTGGACCTTGTAAACAGTGCCCATCCCGCCCGCGCCTATCACATCGATAACACGGTAATCGCCAACTGTTTGGCCGAGAGTTAAGCCCACGAATTTCTCAGAATATCAGCCGTCAGAGTATACATGACAGAATGGTGAATCCCGAATGAGACACAACCCTGTTTTCTATTTTGCTCTTCTTGCGTGCTTCGGAGGGGCTGAAATTCTCACCGCCGCGAGCGGCTCCTTCACCATTGAGCAAGTCATGAGCGCGCCGTTCGCGAGCAGCCCGGTCGCAGCCCCCAGCGGAGCGAAAGTGGCGTGGCTCCTGAATGAGCAGGGGCGGCGCAACGTATGGGTGGCAAGCGCGCCGGACTGGAAAGGACGCCGGGTTACTAAGTTCGACGAAGATGACGGCCAGGAGATTGCGGAACTGTCGTGGGCGCCCGATGGAACCTATTTGCTCTTTACTCGCGGGGGTGATTTCGAGACGGGCGGCGACAATCCCAATCCTGACCTGAGTCCGGCCAAACCGGAACAGGCGATCTGGCGCGTGGCGATGGACGGCTCTGCGCCGAAGAAGCTTACGGAAGGGCATGCGCCCGCGGTTTCGCCGAAGGGAGACATTGTCGCATTTTTACGCGCTGGACAGATCTGGACCATGAGCCCGACAGGTGAAGATGCCAAAAATGTTGTTACCCAGAAAGGCACCCAGCGGGATTTGCAGTGGTCGCCCGACGGCTCCAGGTTGGCCTTTGTGAGTGAACGGCGTGATCACAGCTTTATTGCCCTGTTCACGCCATCTACGAAAACCTTGCGGTACCTGGATGGCAGCGTGGATCACGATTCGGACCCGGTCTGGTCACTCGACGGCGAGCACCTCGCCTACGTGCGGATCCCGGCAACTGGAGAAGAGACACTCTTTGCGCCTCGCAGGCAAGGCGAGCCGTGGTCAATTCGAGTGACGGACGTCAAAACCGGAACCGCGCATGAGATCTTTCGGGCCAAGCGCGGCCCCGGCAGCGTTTTCCATGGATTGGAAGCCGATCATCAGATCTTTTGGGTCACTGGCGATCGTATTGTGTTTCCGTGGGAGGAGACCGGCTGGTGCCACCTGTACAGCCTCCCGGTTGCAGGTGGCAGCGCCGCGGTTGAGCTGACACCGGGTGAAGGCGAAGTGGAGCATGTCTCCATGTCGCATGATACGAAGACGATCTTTTATTCGACCAACATTACCGATATCGATCGCAGGCATCTGTGGAGTGTAAGCGCAGCGCCTCCCGGCAAGCCGGAGGAGATTACGAGAGGCGAAACAATTGAATGGGCCCCCACTCCTGTCGCGGATGGCTCGGCGCTCGTGTTCCTGGCTTCGGGCTACAACGAATGCGCTCACGCCATGGTGCGCGGAGCAGATGGAAAATCCAATCCGCTCGCGCCGCAAGCGACACCGGACGATTTTCCAGCAGCGCAACTTGCAAAGCCTCAGCAGGTTATTCTGAGTGCCGCGGATGGCCTGCAGATCCACGGTCAATTATTTCTTCCGAAAGGCGATAGCGGCCGTCATCCGGCCCTGATCTTCTTTCATGGAGGATCCCGCAGAGAGATGCTGTTGGGCTTCCATTACATGGATTACTACTCCAATGCCTACGCGATGAATCAATATCTGGCGAACCAGGGCTATGTGGTCCTTTCAGTGAATTACCGGAGCGGAATCGGGTACGGGCTCAATTTTCGGGAGGCGATTAATTATGGATATCGCGGCGCAAGCGAATTCAACGACGTGATGGGCGCCGGACTGTATCTGAGATCCAGGTCCGATGTGGATCCGAAGCGGATCGGCGTGTGGGGCGGATCCTACGGCGGATATCTCACGGCGATGGCGCTCGCGCGCGCTTCGGACCTGTTTGCGGCCGGAGTCGATTTCCACGGTGTGCACGACTGGAGCACCCTACACTTCATGAACTTCAGTGCTCAGACCGCCGATCCGAAATTGACTCGCGAACGACAGGAAGCGGCCCGCATCGCCTTCGAATCCTCGCCTATGGCGTCCGTCAATACTTGGAAATCGCCGGTACTTCTGATTCACGGAGACGACGACCGGAATGTGGAGTTCTCCCAAACGGTGGTGCTGGTGGAGGCTCTGCGCCAACACCAGGTCGATTTCGAGGAGCTGATCATTCCGAATGAAATTCATGGCTTCCTCATGCACCGGCACTGGGTGGAGGCGTACAAAGCAAGCGCCGATTTCTTTGCGCGGAAGCTGCGCGTCGGCACAGAGACGGCCAAGGCGCAGCAATAGGAGTTTCGAGCCGGATAGCTGCTGCCGGCCTGTCCCGGTGACCTCAAAAGCGCGACAATGAGATGGCGATGTGGCGGGCACTCACGATGGCGGTCATCCTGGTCTCCGCATTCTCCCTGTCGGGCCTGCCCGAGCGCTCAGGCCAAACGCATCAGGTGCAATACGGAATTCAGCAGCCCCTTTCCGTGGGCGATGTCTTGCTTGCCAGTACCAAGCTTGCCGATCCAAACTTTGCCGAATCAGTCGTTCTCATCCTGCAACATGGCGAGGACGACGGAACAGTAGGGCTGATCGTCAATCGCCAAAGCGAGGTTCCGCTTTCGAAGCTCTTTCCTCATCTCAAGGGCGGATCCTCGGACCCGGTCTTCCAAGGCGGACCGGTCAGCCCGGAGATCGTTCTGGCCTTAGTCCGCGCTTCGACAAAACCGGAAAAGGCCACGCGCATCACGGAAGACGTGTACGTTTCCGGCAACAAGGAGCTGATCGAAAAATCAGTGACCTCCCGTATTCCTGCATCCAAGTTTCGCCTGTATCTGGGATACGCCGGTTGGGCTCCCGGTCAACTCGAAGCCGAAATGAGCCTGGGCGCCTGGTCCATTGCTCGCGGCGGCCCGAGGGTGATCTTCGACAGTGACCCCAACTCTCTCTGGCTCCGCCTCACTCGCGAGCCTCCCACCCACATCGCAGGCTTGCTGCCGCATGGGCAGCCTCTGCTGACTCTTACTTCTCCTTACTGGCCTTACCTTCCATGGCGTTCGTCCAGTTCGTTCCATCGGGGGACATTTCGTACTTGAAAGAGTACGAAGCGGGTGAGAGGATCTTCACGGTGAATCTGCCCTTGATCACCTGGCCTCCCATTTTCTCTTCGCCCATCCATGTCCAGGTGTCGCCTTCGAAGGCGCCGGTCGAGTGCTCTGTTGCGCCAAGACTGGTGTACTCGTCGTACGTGTAAGCCTTGTCACTTGAGTTGTACCCCATGACTGAAAATCCGCTGCCGCTCCCCATAATGCCGGAGAAATCGGAATGGCACACCAGGAAGGATTCCGGAGTCAGCCACTCGCAGCGGTCATGCATGATCATCTTGCCGCCCGGCCCCGCAGGCCCAGGCTTGATATCGCCCTCCAGAGCCCAATTTCCGACAAAGTAGCCCACATTTTTCAGCTCTGGAGCCGGTTGTGGCCTGGGTGGTTGCGCTCGTAGAACGACGCCGAAAAAGAGTATGCAAGTTAAAGCAAATCCCCGCTTCATGTGTAACTCCTCCTAGGAACGCTATTAGATCACGAAATCGGAAAAGCTATTTCGGCGCATGGCATTCGTGCGGTTGATTCCGAGCAGTAATATTGTGAGACAGACATCGGACCGGCCATGAGTCCCGAAGACTGAAGGCAAATCCAGGGGCTTTATCAGGCGGCACTGGATCTAACATCGACCTGGTCATAGGCTATTAGGAAATGGCAACTCTTATTGGACCTGGAATGAGTGCGATGCTCGCTGCGTCAGGCATTATCGCTGCATCGGTCGTTTCCTTGATATCGGCGAGCGATGAGAAAGATCAATTCAAACGGAGAATACTCACTTTCATAGCCGGAGTGGGTCTAGTCGTAGGCGGAGCCTCCTCATGGATCCAATATGAGACTGCAAAGACTGAGGAACAGAGGGCTACGAACGCGGAATCCGAACTAGAGAAAACGCGAAAAGCTGCGGAGGCAGCCAACGTCACATTGAAAGACCTCGACACGCTGAATGCTCTTTCTCCGCACGCACAGTACCACGTTCGGTTGTCGGTAGATTCGGATCCCGCACATCCGTGCAAAGTAAAGCGCGCAATTGAGTCGACTTTCCCCGGTTCGTCGGACACGAAGGTTGTCCGTGTAGTGGAGGGTGCAAAAACCGGCACTTGGGATCTCCTGTTCGGCCGAAGTCTTACCTTATCGGCGGCGTACCTATACGGGCAACTAGCGGTTGCGCACTCACTCGCGAATGGAGCGCCCTATATCGAGTCCGATGCAAACCCGGGCCACGAGATCAATTGCGCAACCATTCTCTAACTTTTGGGTAGCGTCACAACAGAAACAATTCGCGAACGGTTCCCAGAGGACTTGGCCGCGTCCTATTGCGGAAGACCGATGCGCCGCACGAGATCCTGCCAGCGCCAATCAGACCGCAGATTGTCGAACATTGGCAAGGTTAGCTCTATAGTTCGGAACACGCGCTGTTGATATGCCTCCTCCAGCCATTGGAAGGTCGAATTCAGGTCGCCGAGGCCCACGTAAACGACGGCGATATCAAATGGGGAAACATATGTTCGCTGCGATAGCGTTTTCAGTTCGTCAACGATATTCTGCGCTTTCATTTCCGCGCCTGCCAGTGCGTAAGCACGGCCCAGCAGCGCGCGGTAATGCGTGCCGCCTGCTGAAAGACTCACCGCCTTTTCGAGCTTCGCGATGGATTCGGTTAGCTGGCCCTTCTGCTCCAGCGACAGGGCCATAAACCAAAAGGCATTCGCGTAGTTGGGGTCGAATTCCAGAGCCCTTTCGCATTGGGCGATGCATTCGTCATACCGGCGCGCCCGGTAAAAAAGCAGTCCGAAAAAGCCTCTACGCATGGGCGAGATCGGATCCAGTTCGAGCGCCCGGTTAAATTCCGCGATCGCCTCATCATGCCGCGCCCGAATGGACATATAATCCGCCAGATGTGTGCGCGTCGTTGCATCCCGCGGGCTCAATTGCAGGGCCCGCCCGCACGCCGCTTCCGCAGCGGCCCAATCCCAGTCATACAGAATGTGGATGGCAGCCAAGGCATTGTGAGCGGCAGCAACGGTTTCGTCGAGTTCCAGAGCCTTCGCGGCGTTCGCCTTCGCTTTGGGGAACACCTCACTGGAAGGGGCCACGCCGAAAACCCCCAGGTAGAAATAAGACTGAGAGAGCTCTGCGTAAGCTCGCGCGTAGGCTGGGTCGAGGTCAATCGCCCCCTTAAAGAATTCAGTGCTCTTCTCCAGGTCCGCTGGGGTCAACTTGTCCCGAAAGAAGTTACCTTTGAGACAAGCTTCATAAGCCTGTGGAGTGACTTGGCGCGGTCCTGCAGATGGCTGCAATTCCGGATCGATCAGCTTGTGAACGTGAATGGCAATGCTCTGCGCTATCTCGGACTGCAATTGCAGGATCTCACGTAATTCGCGCTCGTATCTTCCGGACCACAAATGTCTGTCGTCCGGTGCATGGATCAGTTGCGCTGTGATACGCACTTTCTGGTCCGATCGCGTTACCGAGCCTTCCACCACCGCATCGACCCGCAATTCCTTTGCAATCGCCGGTAACGACTCGCGTGCTCCTTTGTACCTCATCACCGAGGTTCGCGAGATCACTCGGAGCGAACTGATCCTGGACACTGCGGAGATCAGTTCCTCCGTCATGCCATCGCAGAGGTATTCCTGCGCCGGATCGCCGGAGAGGTTGTCGAGCGGTAAAACCGCCAGAGAGTCAATCCGCGGAGCCTGTTGTAGCAGCGAGCGGTCACGTACTTGCGCCGTGTCCCTGGAATCCGCCCCTGCAGTTTGAACGGCCGCAATAAAACGATACCCACGATGCGGGAGGGTTTCTATAAAACGCGGCTTTTTGGCGTGGTCCCTCAAAGCGGCGCGCAGCCCGTTGATTGCTCTGTTCAGGCCGTGCTCGAAATCGACGAAAGTGTCCTGCGGCCACAGCCTTTGTCTGAAATCTTCCCGCGTTACCACCTCGCCGGGGTGATCCAGCAACACTGCCAGCACCTGAAAAAGCTGATTCTGCAGCTTGACCCTGCAACCTTGCCGGAATAACTCGCCGGATCGAGGATCAACCTCGAAAATCCCAAAACGGATACGCGGCGACGGAGCCCCCATTGAAATATCAACACATTTCATCACTCCGACCGGCAATCGGTCAACGCACCTGAGTTTTAGGACCAGTCTAAGCGTTTGCATTCGGAGGCCATTACGAGCGAACAATCTCGTAACAATCATCGAATCCAGCGCGCATTGAGTCCGAAATCACGGGACCGTATAGTGTGGCTCAGACCAAAGGAGGTCCAACTGAAAATGCTGATTTCGAAAATTTCGATGCTCGCGACTCCCGCGATGATTGCTTCTGGCTTCCTGGCTTCAGGCGCTTCTGCCATGGCTCAGTCGGATGCCGAAGCGGATGCGTCGGTCGAGAGGACGCCCTGGCACTCCTGCTCGAATCGAACGCTTTCTGGCGCCTATGGATACGCTGCCGAAGGGTTGCTCAGTCCCGCCCCTGGGGTTCCGCCCGAATTGCAATTTCGCTCAGTAGGCGAGGTTCATTTAGATGGCAAAGGCAATTTCAGGGGGGTGGAGCACACAGTCGTTAACGGCGCATCGCTAGAAACCGATTGGACAGCGAACCGAGGGACCTACTCGGTTAATCCGAATTGCACTGGAAAACTTGTGCTCGTGACCCCCAACAGTCCTGTTCCCCTGAACCTATTCTTCGTTGTGGTCAGAGAGGGCAGAGAATTTCGCACGGTCCTCGACGCAAGCGCGATCTCCTCTACGTGGATCAAAGTGGAGTAAATCTCAGAGCGGTTCGCTCAATTTCGAACAGCCGGGCCGTACTCAGCAACGAGTTCGTCCCGGCTTCTCTTTTGCTCCATCAAAACGCGATTCTTGGCAAGAATTGCAGTTGCCGGGGATTCAATACAGATCTCGGTGAACCGAACGGGGGGCTGACCGGGTTTCCTACACCATCCTTAAGTGATTCGGAATCGGGCCGATGAAATCCGGCGCGCTATATTAGGGATTTATTTGCTGATCGCCCACGCAGTATCCGCCAGCACTCGTATATTCCTTGAAATAAGGGACGACGGCTTGTGCGGTGAGGGTGGGTGGCCCACCCTCAACCTAACGTGCGAGCTATTTCAACAGCATACGAGGCAATCCAGAATTGGGCCTGTCTAGGGCGTCTGGAGAAGTAACCACTTTAATTCAATAGAATACGGTGAGGGTGGGATTCGAACCCATGATGACTGCGAGGCATCTGTAAGTTACAGATTCGGCGTTGCTCGAAATCCCAAAGTTGCCAGGAATGCTGTAAACCATTGCACGCTATTGCACGCTAAGCAAGAGTGAACGCAGCTGAACGATCCTCGAAAATGCATTGAAGCTATACCGATCGATTTCCGACCTTTCTGAATTGGTCGGACACGCCGGCGGCCTGGTGGATTTGCGTTAACGTCAACGCGCGTAAGTCGATGACGTGAGCAACGGTAGAGTCTGGCGGCGCATAGACCTAAATTGAGACTCTGTGCGGATCGCTTGCTCGCACTGCCGAGGGCGTGTTCGATGACCTTGCGACGACAATCGAGAGACAAGTGGGAGCCGGGTGCGAACGGATAAATTGTCGAAAGCGGATCTCGTACGTTGAAGCCGTGCGGCGCTTGATGCAAAGGCTGAAGCTGCGAGCATCCCGAGATGATGTCATCACGGTGGCTGGCGCCGAAATTCCCAAAGGATCGATAGCAACATGCTTCGCGGAACAATATCTCATGTGTTTCGTACCTACGCAACATTACGGCCTCTTCTCTACCAAGAGAACGTGCTCGCAGACCAGGACGAGATGGCCGTGTTGGTTCAACACTTCGCATGTTTCGACGACGATGCCGTGTTTGGGGCTTCTCGCGTCATCGCGCTTTTCCTTCACGGAGACGATCACATGAATCGTATCGCCAATGAAGACAGGCTTTACCAATCGCAGGCGATCGTAACCGTAAGACATGGCGCGCGGATTCACGACGCCCGCCGTCATCCCTACTCCTACGCTGAACACTAAGGTGCCATGAGCAACACGCCGGCCGAACGGCTGCCCTTTGCACCACTCCGCGTCCATATGATGCGGATAGAAATCGCCTGTTTGGCCTGCGTGAATGACAATATCCGTCTCGGTAATAGTGCGGCCGCCGGTCTCCCGGCGCGCACCTTGTTCATAATCTTCAAAATACTGTTCAGCAATCATCGGCTGACCGGATAGCTGATGATTATATTTCTTTACTGAAGTTTTTGTTTGCTAGTAAAATAGCCTGACGCGGGACATTCAGAAAGGCAAAGCTTCTTTGGTCGACTGCAGCGCCCAACGCGAGCACAGGTTGAGCCGCCGGGGCTTCGTAAAAACGGTTGCGGCAGCGTCGGTCCTGGGAGTGGCGGGCGCGAACGCGAATCCGGCGGGCCGTGGCAAACGAAAAGTCTATATAGTTCCCAATTTTCACCCTGCGAGCTGCGGGTGGCTCACTACTTTCTCGAAAGAGCGCGTCTATTGCGCGAATAGCTATCTGGATCATCTGAATCGCGTCAGGGACGATCCAAACTATGAGTTCGTTATGTCGGAGGTGAACAACATCATCGCCATTATGAACTTTCAACCGGATCGCATACCGGAACTGCGAATCCGGATAGAAGAGAAGCGCGTTGAATTGGTCAATGCTTACTTTCTGGAATCGGCAATTAACCTTTCCGGCGGCGAGGCGTTGGCAAGGTTGGGTGTGGAAGGGCTGCGCTGGTATCAGCAGGTGTTCGGTTTACGGCCGAGATACTCATGGAATATCGACGTTTGCGGCACGCATGACCAGATGCCTCAAATCGTCTCAGAACTTGGCCTTGATGCTCTGATCTATACGCGAAAGAACCCCACAGGCAAGGCCCTTTACTGGTCCGTTTCGCCTGATGGGTCACGGATTCTTACGCTGTCTCCTGGTCATTACAGCGAGGCGCACTCGATATTCAATACCAAGAAGCCGCTCACGCCTGAGCAGATGAACACTCTCGAAAGCTTTTTCGATACAAAGGAGCCGATCACGCCTGAGGGCGCCCCCATTTTAGTGCTGGCGGGTGCCGACGACTACGCTTTAGCGCCGGCTCTGAAGCAATACCCGCGCGGGCTCCTGGAACAGTGGGCACAGGCCGAACCGAATCGGGAAATTCAATTTTCGACATTGAGTAAGTACGTCGATGCGATTTTGCCCGGCCTTAGGTCGGGAAAAACTCAGATCCCCACCACCTTTGGCGGTACGGCCTACGACTTTGATGCTTTCTGGATCGAGAACCCGAAGATTAAGACTTGGTACAGGCGCGAGGAGCACGCGCTTCAGGCGGCCGAAATTCTGGCCACAATCGCGAGTCTTCAAACTCCATACCAGTATCCGGCGAAACGACTCTACGATTCCTGGATTCTCATGTGTCTCAACATGGACCGCAACACTCTATGGGGTTCAGCCGGGGGCATGGTCTTCGTCGACGCGAAATCGTGGGATGCCGCAGATCGCTTCGAATGGGTACAGAAAACGACAGATCAGACGATTGATGTGGCAGGCCGTTCGATTCTCGCGGACGGCAATGAGACCGGCCTTTTCAATCCACTGAACTGGCGCCGGGATGATCCCGTTACTTTGCGATTACCGGACGGCAAGAGCTTAGAAGGAATTTCTTGCGAGGCCTTGCCGGACGGTTCTGCGCTTTGCAGGGTCGAAATGCCGCCCGTCAGCACGGCAGGATGGAGGTTGGTGGCGCAGCCTCCCCAAACCCCCACACCCATCAGCCTTCCGGACGTTATCGAGACCCGTTACTATCTTGTTCGTGTCGATCCGCGGACCGGTGCGATTACGAGCCTGAAAACCAGGAATGCCGCCCATGAGTTGCTGGGCGGTCCTGCCAACGTGATCGTAGCGGAGCGCCCGGTAAAGACGATGCCGCACGATGACCCGGGTGATCACATGGCGCCCCGCTCCGGACGCCAGAAACTGGCGACTTCGAGCGATGGAGATTCTTCAATTCAAGTAACCAAGGGTCCTGTAGCGACCACTGTCGAAGTGAGAGGCAAATTCTACGGGGGCGGCGCGATTCGGCGCACGATACGTTTCTACAACGATTATCCCCGCATCGATTTCGAGACCGAATTGAATGATGTACCAAATTACACCGTCGTCGTCTCGGAGTTTCCGCTTGCGCAGGACGTGCTTGAAATACGCCGAGGCATTCCGTTCGGCTTCTCGCACGGTAGTTGGTCTAAACCGGATCCCGAACTTCATGGATGGACAAAAGGCATCGTACCGGCGGTGAGATGGATCGACTACACGTTAGCTGGCGGTGGCGGCTTCGCCATTTTTGATCGTGGATTGACAGGCCGAGAAATAGAGGGCCGCGTCCCTATCATTTACCTCATGAATGCAGAGGACAAGTATGCCGGCTATGAGAACGACTGGCTGAGCGGCAAGGGCAAGCATGTACTTCCCTACTCGGTGCTGGCGCGTGAAACGGATTGGCGGGAGGCGCGGATTCCGCAGCTCGCCTGGGAGTACAATCGCGAGCCGGTCCTGATTGGGGCTAGATCTTCGGCTCCGGCCAAGTTGTTCGTTGAAACATCGGACAATGTGATTCTCGAAGCTATGCGCCGCGAAGGCGACCACATTGAAATGCGCCTGGTCGAGTGCTTCGGGGTCCCTGGCACAGCCATCGTAAAGCTGCATCTTCCTCATGGCGCCGGTTCCGTTACCGATCTCACAGGACGAAAGAAGTCGGATTTGCGGAAGTCCGATGAATACCGCTTCCCGGTTCGACCTCAACAAATTGTTACCTTGCATTTCGAAACATCCTCAGCGATCCCCGTTCCCGAGCCCATCAAGGCGTGGGATGCGTTTGTCCCTGCCGATAAGCTTCCCGCGCTGCGCGCATACGACCCGACGTTGGTGGGCCACCCACCCTTTGGAAGTTGAATAGCCGGCAACAGAGTCGCCAGACCAAAAATCTACAGCCTTATCGCCTGCCCTGATTCATGACTCTTCCGCATCGCTTCTACTACCCGCAGCGTCCCCAAAACCTCTTTTCCTGAGGTCTCGGGCTCGGTGTCGTGCGTGATTGCATCCATAAGAGAGCCCATCGGCCCGATGAACGCATCGGGAAACCATCGGCCGTCGAGCTCAAGGCGTAGGGAGCCTGCCGGAATGATTTCGCGATGCGAAAGAGTTAGAAGGTCGGAGCGGCCCGTCGGGTAGTTCAACAATAAGCCGATCAGGCCTTCGCAGCGGCCCTCGCTGCCTTCAATCGTGAACCTGGCGATCCAATCGTCATCCGGTGCAATCGTGTGATGATTCACAAGCATACTCGCGCGCAAGTTATTTGGATATTCGAAAAGAGTGTAATTTCGCGTCGGACCCACGCAGCCACTTTCCGGATGACCTGCAAGAGTGGCATACAGGGCGATAGGCTCGCCCAACCATCCGCGCAGCGTATCGATGTAATGGATGCTGTGGTAATAGAGCTCAGGATACGGATGACTCTGCAGCCACGGCCAAGAGTCCCACATTGTCCTGATCTGAATCTGGAAGCTACATTCGAGCAATTCGCCGAAGAACCTTCGCTTTAGAAAGTCTGACGCCGCGCGTACACCGGGCGCCCACCGCATCTGCTGATTTACTGCCAATCTCCGCTTGGCCGTACGCGCTTCTTTTACCATCGCTTCGGCCTCATCGGTTGTTTCCGCCATCGGCTTCTGTACCAGGACGTGCTTGCCGCTCTTAAGAGCTTGCCCGGCCAGTTCGGGGTTGTGGCGAGCCGGGACCGCTATATCGATAATCTGGATCTCAGGGATAAGAAGCAGTTCTTCCACCGCCTCACAAACCCGGGGAATGCCGAAACGCGCGGCGGTGTTTTCCGCGGCATCGCGATTTTGGTCCGTGATTGCCAATACTCGAAATCCGGCTTTCTTGTACGCAGGTAAATGAGCCTGGTTCACAATCTGCCCGGCGCCTATCAGCCCAATACCGTAATCCGTTCTTGAAGGCACTCTCGGCTTGTAATCGAGCAGCAGCAACTCGGACAGGAGTTTCATTGACAGAAGTCATATTTACCAATAAAATCTGGACTTGTAAACCGCTCGACCACTAGAATGCGACCCCTTGAAGGACTGCTCGTGCTGGATTTCAGTCAGTTTCTGGCCGGACCTTCTGCTTCTTTGCGACTAGCGGATTTAGGCGCTCGCGTGATCAAAGTTGAGCGTCCGGACGGCGGAGATCTGTGCCGCAAGCTGTACATTTCGAATCTGGAATTGGACGGCGATAGCACGCTCTTCCATTCCATCAACCGGCACAAGGAGAGCTTCGCGGTCGATTTGAAAGATCGGGATGATCGAGCACGCGTTCTAGAATTGCTGCGCCGCGCGGACGTGATGATTCAGAACTTCCGGCCCGGTGTAATCGAGCGGCTCGGATTGGACTATCAGTCGGTCAGTCAGCTCAATTCCCGGTTGATCTATGGTGAAATCACCGGTTACGGCAAAGCCGGGCCCTGGCGGAACAAACCTGGCCAGGATCTCCTAGTTCAGTCAATTTCCGGCCTCGCCTGGCTGAATGGAGACGCTGATCAGCCGCCAGTGCCATTTGGCCTCGCCGTTGCGGATCTTTTTGCGGGAGCGCACCTCGTCCAGGGAATTCTTGCATGCCTCATTCGTAGAGCCGTCACGGGCAAAGGTGGCCGAGTCGAAGTCAGCCTTCTCGAATCAGTTCTCGATTTTCAATTTGAGGTCCTGACGACGCATTTGAACGATGGCGGTCAACTGCCGCAAAGGAGCACCATCAACAACGCGCACGCTTATTTAGGAGCGCCATACGGAATCTATTCGACTGCCGATGGATATTTGGCGCTTGCCATGGGGTCTGTGACGCGTTTGGGAGAGCTGTTGCAGTGTCCCGCCCTGCTCGCGTACTCGGATCCCAAATCGCTGTTTCATCGCCGCGACGAAATTAAGCGGATTCTTGCCGATCATCTCAAGGCGCAGACAACGGCTCATTGGTTGTCGATTCTCGAACCTGCCGATATCTGGTGTTCGGATGTATATAACTGGATGGAGCTACTTCGAACAGAAGGGTTTCAAATCCTCGAGATGGTTCAGGAGGTGAGCCGCCGGCCAGGGGTCGACGTGAAAACTACTCGTTGCCCGATTCGCATCGACGGCGAGATTCTCAAGAGCTCTCAAGGAGCGCCTCGTCTCGGCGAGCACACGGAAAAGATTGCACGCGAGTTTTCAATCGCGTGAACCGAATTCACTTTCATGAAGAACCCAAATCCGGATCCGGCGCTCCATAAGCAGATCCCCATCTGGAACGCCGAGAACTGGCATTATGAGGACTTCGAGATCGGACAGAGGGCGCGTTCTATTCGCCGAACGATCTCGGAAGGGGAGAGCATGATGTTCAACGCCCTCGTGCTCGATATGCATCCCTACGTTGCGGACGACGTCTTTGCAAAAGAAGAGGGGGTGTTTGGGCGACGGCTGGTTGCCGGGTCTATGGTATTTAGCTTCGGGCTCGGATTGATGGCGCACAACTGTATCCACACATTCAGTTACGGCTATGACAAGCTGCGTTTCATCAAGCCCGTCTTTATTGGCGACACCATTTACACTATTCGCACCAACCTCGAGAAACGGCCGAAGTATCGCGACATGGGCATGGTCCGTGTCTCTTATGAGGTCTTTAAGCATCCCGGAGAACTCGTCCTTTACTGCGAGCACCTGCAAACAGCCCGATATCGCGATCCTTCGCAATTTAAGGATCAGGTCGAAGCCGGATGAACCGTGACCGGACATTTCGGATCGCGATCCGAAAATTTGATCCGTTCGAATCTGCTATTCGAAAGCAATGGGACGCGTTCGAAGTCCTCGCCCGTAACGGACTCGTTCTCGAAGCTCAGGCGTTCGATCTTCATGACCTGACAGAAACGCTCTTCGAAAACGAGGGGCTTCTAAATGGAGATTGGGATGTCGCCTTTATAAACACGGATTGGATCGCGTCTGTTCACGCTTCCAAAGCGGTCCTCGACCTTGTCCCCTTCTTGAAAGAAAATCCGCCGGATGATTACCCTCATGGCTGGCCCCCTTCCTTACTGCGCCTGCAACAAATCGACGACTCTATTCTTGGGCTTCCCTATCACGATGGCCCCGAATGCCTGATCTACCGAAGTGATCTCTTCAAGCACCCAAAGGAGCAGCAGGCCTATCGGGAACGCTTTGGCGATCGCTTACGAGTTCCGCAAACCTGGCGCGA
This sequence comes from uncultured Acidobacteriaceae bacterium, assembly GCA_963787585.1. GTDB lineage: Bacteria > Acidobacteriota > Terriglobia > Bryobacterales > Bryobacteraceae > Bog-105. The sequence goes on along the minus strand of CAWBDR010000014.1, from coordinate 1,322,795 downwards.
ATTTCATCAGATAGCCAGGTTTTTTCAGCGGCCCGATAGCGGCCTCTACGGCACGGCATTCGCTGCATTTCCCGACGGGCACAACACCGTGTATGACTTTCTTCTTCAGCTCTGGACTCGAGGTGGAGAATTGATCGACAATTCGGGCCGCATACAATTCGCGACTCCGCACGCGGCCGATGCCCTTGCCTTCTATCAGTCGATGCTGCAGGACAGTTCTGCCGTCCATCCGCAGTGCCGGGAGATGGACTCCGTAAAACTGGGTCTTGCCTTTGCTGCCGGTGAAGTTGCCATGATGGTGAATTGGTTCGGATTCGCCGCGATGGCGCAGACCATCCCGCAATCGCAAGTGAAAGGGCGCGTGGACATCGCCAACGTTCCGCATGAGCAGAGCGGGTCCAGCACCTCGCTCAACATCTATTGGATCCTGTCGGTTGGGGCCGGAACTCCGCATCGTGAAATCGCCTACCGTTTTCTGCGGCACTGTTTAACGGCGCCTATGGACAAGCTCCTGACCATGGAAGGAGCGATCGGGTGCCGGAAATCCACCTGGAACGATCCGGACGTGAAGCGGAGCGTTCCCTTTTATAGCCGGCTTGAAAATCTGCACGCCAACGCTCGTGAAATGCCGCGGCTGGCTGAGTGGCCTCACGTCGCTTCCGTCATCGATCAGTTGATGCTGGATGCCATTCAGACGGACCAGCCGGTCGATCAGCTCAGCCGTGAAGCGCAGAGCCGCATTTCAACTCCGTAAACCGCGAAAATGGAAAAACGAACCCAAACCAGTTCGTTTGGTAAAAACAGAGTTCGTTTGACAATTTTCCTCTATGTGCTTGGTTTTGTTGCGCTAATGGCGGCCGCACAGCTCCCGATATTCGAGGACATCACCGTCAAAGCCAAGGTGAATTTTCGAAACGAACCCAGCCACACGTCCCGGAAGTACTTGCCCGAAACGATGGGCGGCGGCGTCGCGATCTTCGATTACAACAAAGACGGCCTGCTCGATCTCTTCTTCGTAAACGGCGCGGAGCTTCGCGACCCGATGCCGCCCGGCAAACAGCCCGACAAAACGGATCCCAAGTATTGGAATCGTCTTTACCGCAATAACGGCGACGGAACGTTTACCGACGTCACCGAACAGGCCGGTGTCAAAGGATCCGGCTACGGCATGGGGGTCGCAGTTGCGGATTATGACAACGACGGATTTCCCGATCTCTATGTGACCAATGTGGGCCGTAACATCCTGTATCACAACAATGGCGATGGCACGTTTACGGACGTCACCGACAGCGCCGGCGTGAGCGCTTCAGGGTGGTCAGCCGGCGCGATGTTCATCGACTACGATCGCGACGGCCTTCTCGATCTGTTCGTGTCGCGATATCTGACTTGGGATTTCTCGAAAGATATTTTTTGCGGCCAGGCAAAACCCGGATTTCGCGCCTATTGCCATCCAGATCAGTTTCAACCAATCACTCACATCCTGTTTCACAACGATGGGCACGGCCGGTTCCATGATGTTTCGAGAGAGAGCGGAATCGCAAACTCTCCGGGGAAAGGGCTGGGAGTCGCGATGAACGACTATGATCGAGACGGCTGGCCGGACATCGTCGTAGCGAACGATTCCTTTCCTCAGCAACTCTTTCATAATCTTAGGGACGGCAAGTTCGAAGAAAAGGGCCTGTCAGCCGGGATCGCTTATGACGAGGATGGGAAGACATTCGCCGGAATGGGCGTAGATTTTGCCGATTACGACAATGACGGTTGGCCGGATATCTTCATCAATGCGCTTGCCCGGCAGAGGTACGCAGTATTCCACAACCGGGCCGGCACATTCGATTACGTTTCAGGGCCTTTGGGAATGGCCGCAACAAGCATCAATCACTCCGGGTGGGGAGCCAAGTTCGTGGACTATGACAACGATGGGCGGAAAGATCTGTTCATCGGACAAGGGCACGTGATGGATAATATTCAACTCACTCAACCGGACGTGCGGTATCTGGAGCCGCCCTTGCTTCTCCGCAACGAGCCTGGAATGTTTGCCGATGTTTCGCTGAAAAGCGGGCTCATTTTCCAGCGCGCGTTGGCAGCACGAGGAGCGGCATTTGGCGACATAAATCGTGACGGGTTCATCGATGTAGCACTCAACTGCAATGGAGAGCCCGCAGTAGTGCTGGAAAACACCGGAAACGGGAATCACTGGCTCATCGTAGACACAATCGGAAGTAAGAGCAATCGCGACGGTATCGGAGCGCAGCTTCATCTGATGGCCGCGGACGGAAAAGAACAATACGCGATTGTGAGCACTGCTTCCAGCTATCTTTCTGCAAGCGATAAGCGGGTGTATTTTGGGCTGGGGAATTCGACTGCCGTCAAAGCTCTTGAGATTTGGTGGCCCAGCGGCATTTTGCAGAGATTCGCCCATCTTGCTGCCGACCGAGTCTTTGTAGCGCGCGAGGAAATCAAAACGCCGTGACTCGGAAGATGCTTTCGACGGCGATGCTGCTCCTGTATGCCGTAACCAGTGCGGTCGCGCAGGATAGCGACACGGTCGTTCTGAAGGATTCGCGCCAGAACTTTACGATCCTCTCTCAGATAGAAGACCCGCAGGAGCGGCGGGCCTTCATGCGAATCTACAACGAAAAGAACCCGGAGAGGCGGCACGCGCTCGCGGAGAGCTTCATGAAAGCCTACCCGCAATCCTGGCTGCTTTCGCAGGTTTACGATTTGGCCGCGACGTCTTCAATAGATCTGGGCAACTCACGGTTGGCGCTGCAGGAGGGGCGGTTCTCGTTGCGCCTGTCTCCGGAAAACGCTACGTTATTGGTCCTGATGGCGAATGTCGAAGCCCAGAATAAGATGTACGATCAGGCTGAAACGAGCGCTCGCGATGCACTAGAGTATCTCGATGAATTTGCCCGGCCGGGAAACGTCACCGATCGGCAATGGAGCCGCACAAAGCCGAAGCTGAAAGCGGCGGCGTATTTTGCGCTTGGCCGCGTGTATACCGCGAGAGGCTTCGCGACCGAGGGTTCAGCGCGCGTGAACCTGCTTAGGCGTGCAGAGCAATTCCTGGATTACGCCGCCGCTTGGAACCGTAGCGATCCTGAGATTTTCTACCTGCGGGGCCTGATTGAAGTGGCGCTGCGAGAGCCTGCGAAAGCGGCTGCAGACCTGAGCTTCGTTTCGCGAAAGTCGCAGGTCCTTCGCGAAAAAGCGCTGGACAATTTGCAAACGATTCACGAAACAGGCAGTGATGCGGAGCGATCTTCGAAACCTGCTGTCAACGAGCACTTGCGTGACGAACGGCCGCCATCCGACTCTTCGGAAGCAATTCGTGGCGGTTACGCCGGCCCCTCGCCCTGTCAAACCTGTCACGCCCACGAATACCAGACGTGGCGGCAGACGGGCATGGCGAGAATGTTTCGTGCGTACTCGCCTGAAAATGTGATAGGAGATTTCTCGCCCGGTTCTGAGTTTAAGGATGACTCTGGCGCTGTAGTTATTCGGATGGGCATCGACTCGCGGCCGTATTTCGACATTCGGCAATCGGGTGGAGGATGGCACCGATTTCACGTGGACTATACCATTGGGTCGAAGTGGCAGCAAGGCTATGCGACTAAAGTGCAGGACGGCAGCTTCCATGTGCTGCCGATCGAGTACAACGTGCTCCGCAAAGCTTGGATCAACTATTGGAAGATGATAGATCCGCCCGGGAGTGAAAGAGCTAAGATCGCTGATTTTTCTAAACTCTTGGCTACGACCAATTATCAAGAGAATTGTGCGATCTGCCATACGAGCCAGCTCCGCGCAGTGGAGGATAAGGCCCCAATGGAACACGCTACCTTCCTTCAGCCCGGAGTCGATTGCGAAATGTGCCACGGACCGTCCGCGCGGCATGTCAAACAAATGCATGCGGGCCGATCGGGGGAAAAGCCGGCGAACGAACCGCCGGTTGATTTTCGCAAGATCGGGAACCGCGAGGGCATCCGGATCTGTGCTCAATGCCATCGCCAGGCAGCCGTTCGAGAAATCGGTGAACAAAATGAATTGAATTACTCGGCAGAGGGCGACAGCTTCGTACCAAAAGCCTGGATTCGCCCGTACGATGCGTTTTCACGCCGGGCGTTTTACAAGGACGGACGATTTCGGGAGACGACGTTCATCGTTGAGGCCTTTACACGATCGTCCTGTTACCGGAAAGGAACGGCCCAGTGCGCGAGCTGTCACGCTCCGCACATCGGCAATTTTTCTCAGAACCTTACCTCTCTGAAATTCAAGAGCAATCCGGATGAGATGTGCCTCCGTTGTCACACGCAATATCGCAGCCGCATCGCGGAGCACACACATCATGCGCAAGGCTCGGAAGCCAGCCAATGCGTGTCGTGCCATATGCCGCGCATTGTAAACGCGCTTCTGTTCAAAGCCCGTTCCCATCAGATTGAAATTCCTGCAGCCGATCTAACATTGCGATTCGGCCAAAATGAGAGTCCGAACGCCTGCCTGGTGTGTCACTCCGATCAGGGCGCGCAATGGGCCGAGCAGCAGTTGAATAAATGGCAAGGCTGAGCTGGTTGATCAGCGCTCTATTGGTGCTGAGCTCCGCTGGGTTTGGCGCAAATCAGCGAGCTCGGTACGTTGGCTCGAACGTCTGCTTCGGTTGTCACGCGGATATTTACCGATCGTTCCTCAAGACAGATATGGGCCGCTCCATGCGCTCGGCGAACGACCTAAGTCCGGCAAGCATTCCCGACGAGGCCAGAGTACAAATAGCCGGGGGGACTCGCTCTCTCAAGGTGTCTCATGATGCCACCGGCTGGTATCAAAGTGAAGAGGAGCCAAACGTCTTTCTCGACCGGCACAAACTCGACTATGTCGTCGGCTCGGGAGCGAACGGCCTCTCGTTCATTGTGCGCCGCGGCAACAATTTAGTTCAGGCGCCGCTTTCGTTTTATTCGAAAGCTGCGAACTGGGAGCTCTCCCCGGGTTATCAATACGCAGATTACGGTTTTAGCCGTCCCATTGATGCAGAGTGCATGTTGTGCCATAGTGGACGCCCTCAGCCGGTCGAGGGCCATCGAGGTGAATATCTTAATCCACCTTTTCAGGAGCTCGCGATCGCATGCGAGAACTGCCACGGACCGGGCGAATTTCACGTGAAACAGGGTAGGACGCCGAACTCGATCATCAATCCAGCGAAGCTTCCTCCGCGACTCGCCGAGAACATTTGCATGAATTGCCATCAAGGAGCAGATGCCCGAGTGTTGCAGCCGGACAAGCACTATGTCGATTTTCGCCCTGGACAGTGGCTGATTGCGACGGTGGCTCTTTTCAAAATTCCTTCGAAAGCCGGAGAGCAAAAAGAATCCGATCTCCTGGAACATAACTACGCCATGCGCATCAGCCGCTGCTTTCGCGAAAGTCGCGGAAAGCTAAGTTGTTTGACATGCCATGATCCTCACGTGCAGCCGGCTCCCACCGAAGCTGTCTCGTACTTTCGAACGAAATGCTTCCTCTGCCACACGGACGAGAGTTGTAAGCTACCTAAAACAGCGCGAATGGCACGCACTCCGGCGGACGATTGCACCGGCTGCCACATGCCTAAACGAAACGTCGCTGTGATTTCGCATTCGGCGTTGACGAACCATCGCATCCCCGCGCGCCTGGACGAACCCATGCCCCAACAGCAGCAACCAGACGCCACGGGTCTGGTGCTTGTGAATCCGGCTTCGGACAATAGTGTTCCCGTCGCCGAAGTCACTCTGCTGCGGGCTTATGCTGAGATTGCGGATCGGGACTCGCGGTATCAGCAGCATTATCTGGAACTGCTCGGCCGTCTCGCAGAATCTCAGCCGCCCAACGCCTTCGTTCAAGCGGCGCTGGGCCACAAGGCGCTCGCAGAAGGAAAAAACGAAGAAGCCCTCACTCATCTGTCTAAGGGCCTCGCCCTGCACGATGTGACTGTGTACCAGGATATGGCGAAGGCATTAACCAATCTCGGACGCGGCGAAGAGGCCGTGGAGTACCTCAAGAGTGCGTCCGATATGGAACCTTTTAATGCGGTGCTCCTGAAAACGTTGGTTCTGGAATACATAAATCTAAAGCGATATGCCGAGGCGCGGCAGAGCATGGAGCGGTATGTTGAGTTATTCCCGGAAGATTCGTTTATGCGCCAGCTTCTGGCCAGGGTAAGCAATTGATACTGCACCGAATCGCCGTTCTTGGCGGAATGTTGTGGGTTGTGAGTCCGCTCCAGGCTGCGCAATGCTCAGGCCCGCCGGAAATTGAACATGCAGTTGAAAACGCTCCCTCGGCTAACGCATACAACGCTCTGGGTGCATGGTTTGCGCAGCAGCATCAGCTTGCGTGCGCCATACCCGCCTTCCAAAAAGCGGCCCGGCTCGATCCCAATTCTTGGGAAACGCATTTCAATCTCGGTTTGGCTCTCATGGAGAACAAGAGCTACCAGTCCGCGGCCTCTGAATTTCGCCTGACCGTAAAGCTAAAGCCCGATTCGCTTCGCGCGAGGAACGCTTTGGGAGCCGCGCTCCAGGAGTTGGGCCGTTTCAGTGAAGCCGAAGATCAATTCAATCTGGCAGTGAAGCTAGATGGGCGGTCCGTGTATGCGCTCGATCATCTCGCGCAGATTTACTCCTCCGAGCGCCGGTATGCCCCTGCGATCGAAAAGTGGAAAGCAGCACTTCAATTGACGCCAGGCGATCCGGATCTGCAGATCGAGCTGGCAGTGGCGTATTCCAATAACGGAGATTCACAACGATCTGTCGAGCTTCTCACAAGTCTGATTCGATCTAATCCGAATCTGGCCCTTGCTCATTTCAATCTGGCCACAATTTACGCGGACCAGAAGAGATTCCGAGAAGCTGCCGATGAATACAAGGCGGCTTTGCGGATCGAACCTGACAACGACGTGACTCGCCTGGCGTTAGCGAAAGCATACGTGAGCATCGCGAATTACGAAGATGCGCTTCCGGTCATTGAGGCCTATGTCAAGCAAAAGCCCGGCGACTTCGAAGGCCATTATCTGCTTGGAAGCGCTTATCGCGGTCTAGCGCGTTATCCAGACGCCGAGAAAGAGCTGAAGATAGCCGTCCAGATGAATCCTTCCGAGTACGGCATCCAGTATGACCTGGGATTCGTCTTAGCGCACGAAGGGAAGGCGCAGGAAGCGCTTCCTCACTTGCAAAAGGCGCTTCAGTTGCGCCCCGATTCATCGGAAGCTCGTTTTCAAGTAGCCAATGTGCTGAAGGCTCTGAATCGGCGCGACGAGGCCCGGACTGAGTTTGGAAAATTCCAGCAAGAAAAGCAAGAAAGCGTTGAGGTAAATATCGCGGCGGCGCGTGGTAACGATGCCAATGTGCTGCTGGCAAATGGTGACGCTAAGGGAGCAGCGGAAAAATACCGCGAGTCGCTGAAGCTTGATCCAAAAAACGCAAAAACCTGGTTCAATCTGTCCATTGCGTTGAACGAAACCGGCGATCGATCCGAAGAACGGCTCGCTCTCGAACGGACGCTCTCACTTGATCCGTCGCTCACTCTGGCGCACAACCAGCTAGGCCTGCTTGATGCCAGTGAAGGCAAGACCGCGGAGGCGGAGGAGCAATTCAAGAAGGCGATCTCGCTTGACCCGCAATTTGCCGATGCGCAGAGCAATCTGGGCGTCCTGTACGGCAGGACCGGGCGGCCGCAAGAGGCGGAGGCTCTGCTTCGCAAGGCGACAGAGAACAATCCGCGCCTGATGGAAGCGTTTCTAAATCTTGGCGTGATTCTGGCAAGTAAGGACCGTTTGACAGACGCCGCCTCCGCGCTGGAGAGAGCGGTTCAAATCGCGCCCAGTAATCCAACCGCCCTAACCGCTTTAGGCATGGTGCAGAAGAAGCTTGGGAAATCAGAAGAAGCAGTTCACACGTTTCACCGCGTGGTGCAACTTCAGCCGAACTCGGCCGATTCCCACTTGAATCTCGGCATCGTGCTCGCCGATAACTACAGGCTCGACGGTGCGCTTGACGAGTTTTCGAGGGCGGAAAGCATCGCCCCAAGCACGGCCGCACCTCGCTACAACCGCGGCCGAGTCCTGGTCGAGATCCACCGTTATCAGGATGCGCTCCCCGAACTGCAAGAGGCGTGCCGCCTTGCACCGACTTTCCCTGTTCCCTTCTATCTGCTCGCGCTTGCCCAGATGAAACTGGACCGACAGCAAGAGGCGATTGAAACGCTCACTAAATTATTAATACTGGAGCCCCGAAATGCGGACGGATATTTCCTGCTAGGCCAGAGTCTGCAAAAGTTGGGGAGGACTACAGACGCAGTGGCCGCATGGAAAAAGGCAGTCGATATCGACCCGAACCAGTCCGAGGCGCTCTACAATCTACTGCGTGTTGCTCAGAAAACGAATCCGGACGAGGCCAAAGGGTATGAGCAGCGCTTTAAAGCCCTGCAGCAACAGAAGCAGTTAACGACTGAAGCGGAAACACTCGCCAACTTCGCTCTCGCTTCAGCCAATCGAGGCGACTATCCTGAGGCGATCTCGCACTTGCATGAGGCGATTGCAAAGTGTGGCTCGTGCGGCTCGAAAGCCGACCTTCACAAGGATCTAGGCTTGATCGAATGCAAGTCCGGGGACATTCAAAGCGGCGAAAAAGATCTGCTTACTGCAAAATCGCTTAAGCCGCAAGATGCCGATGTCGTGAAGGCGCTGGACATCATTAGCCGCATAGGACCGAGAACTGCCGCTCAGTAAGTGACGCGCTAGGGGCGGTCAGAACACAAACTTGAGAGCGAATTGGAGCTCGCGCTCAGTGTTACGAGTCGAGGTTACAGCCCCAAAATTTGGATTCCCCAAGGTATTATTCGGTTGAGCGAAAACGGGCGTGTTTGTGAGATTGAACGACTCGGCGCGAAACTCAAACCCGGCGGTCTCAGTGACGGGAAAGCGGCGGAACAGAGAAAAATCCAGGTTTTTTGTCGAATCAGTCCGAAGTGTATTCCTTCCGAGCGTCCCAAAAGTATACAGGGGTGGAATCGCAAATGCGGCGGGGTTTATCCATAGATTCGGGCCTTTGTTCGCCGGGTAAGGATCCGGAAGCACTAAATTAGCCCGTTCCAGGACATTGCCCGTATTCGCCTGGTTGCCGTTGCTGATTGTAACATCGAACGGCACTCCCGAGTAAAAGCTTACAATTCCGTTCAGCTCCCAATTACCCAACACATAGTTCACGAAGCTACTGCGTGAGCTAAATGCCTTTCCCTTCCCGAAAGGGATCTGGTAGACCCAGCTAGCCGAAAAGATATTGGGAAGATCGAATCCGGAAACGCTTCTGTCGAGATTGAGATTATAGGGGTCTTGAAGTTCACATCCTTCCGCTCCAAAGCTTCCGGAGCAGGCGACGTCCATCGATTTCGATCTCGTGTAAGAAATCAAATAGGTGAGACCCTTGGTCGCTCTTTGTTGGAGTCGAAATTGAAAGGCATTGTACTTACTCTGGCCGATGCTCTGATCGTAGTAAGTTGGCGTTATATATGGGTATGGTTGGCGGCTTGCCACCGTAGCGGCATCACCGGGTCCCGGAGTCACGGCTGTATTTCTGTAACCGCCAAGATTTAGTTGCAGGTCGTGCGCGCCGACATAAGCGAGAGAGAGCACCGTATTCTGGCCTAATTGCTGTTCAACTCCCACATTCCATTGATCAGAATAAGGCATCTTATAGCTGGTAGGATCAATAAACCACTGAACCTGATTGAAGGGAGTCGGCGACGGGTAGACCACGCCTCCGGAGCCCAGATTGAACGGATCCCCAATGCTGGCCGCAGTACCTCCCGGCTGGTTCAAATTGTTGGCCAAGAGTTGTCCGACATCGGGCCAAGATCCTTCATAGTTTTGAGCCAACTGAATGATGGCATTCCAACTGTCGTAGAACCGTCCATAACCAGCGCGGATCGCTGTCTTGTCCGTGAGTCGGTAAGCTGCTCCCAGTCGACCTTGCCAATCACTGTATTCGTTGTGGTAAACCGCATTCTTTTTCAGATCCGTGAGCGTTACATGGGCAGGGAGATTTATCCAACAATTCGAGACTGACTGGGTCGGGCAGGGGAGACACGGGAAACCGATCGTAGGACCGCAACCTTGCGGCAGCGCGGCGAGAATGTAGGTCCCGTTATTTATATTGAGATCTCCCACGTACTGATCGGGAGTTCCAGGAGTGCCATAGATGGGCCAAAGCGTCACGTCCCACCGAAACCCAATATTCAAGGTGAGCTTGTCAGTTGCTTTCCATTGATCCTGAATGTAGAGTCCGTTTATCCAGCCGCCGTGCTCCGTTTCTAAAACGTTGCGTTTACCTGCATTATCGACCGCGCCCAACAAGAATGAAGCGAATGGATCTCCCGTGTTGGTCGAATTCTCAGGGTTTTGAGTTTGGGTTGCGGCAAAGCCGATGTCCGCTCCGTAAATTGGAGATCGCGTGTTATTGGTAGCGAAATCGGCGCCGGTCTTGAAGGTATGGCGACCATGTATTTTTGTGAAATCACCGCCGAACTCCCAGATATCGGCAATTCGCGTGTCCTGCACGTTATTGCCGCCTGTACTTACGTAGCCATTGATGGTGATGAGAGGGATGAACGGGCCCTGTCCCCCTTGGAAATTTCCGATGAAGTTGGGCGAAAAGCCGTTCTGTTCCAATTGGGTCGCAAATCCTGAGGGAGCCTGGGTAAAGGTAGCTCCGGTTAGATCGTCGCCCCAGTTTCGGCCGAAGTGCGTATCGAGAGTGGCCGTCGGGCCGAACGTATGCGTCTCGTGAATGGCCCAGTTCCAGCCCGTAATGGCCACCGGGTTGATAACGCCCGGATAGCCGGCGGAGTGCGAGTCGTTTTGATCATAGTAGGAGATTCTTCCGAACAGGACGTCGTGTTCACTGAAGACCTGGTCAATTCGGCCGCTGTAGCTATCCTGATTCACAATCGCCGGCGTCGTATCCGCAACGTTATTGCCACTGGGCAATGTTCCCTGCGGTGCCGGGAATAGCGTCTTTGCGTACAGCTGAGCTCCTGGATTGATAAGATTCGCTGGAATCTGATTGCCGGCGAACGGGGTACGAATGTAACCACCCGGATTGTTTGGATCGGGACGAGTTGAAAACGGGTTGTACAACTGATTGCTGATGGCGCTGAAATCGCCATTCAACTCGGCCGGCGTGGGCGTGAGTACGAGACTCTGGCTTGACTGACTCTGCCGGAATCCTTCCCAACCACCATAAAAGAAGGTCCTGTTCCTTCCGTTGTATACCTTCGGAATCCACACAGGACCACCACCGGCGATACCGTACTGATTCTGCCGGAGCGGGTTCACGGTTGGAAGGAAAAAGTTACGCGCATCGAAACTTGAGTTCCGCAAGAACTCCCACAGAGCGCCGTGAAACGTGTTTGTTCCCGCTTTGGTGACCACATTAACAATGCCGCCAACGGCCTGGCCGAATTCGGCCTCATCATTATGAGACTGAACTTTGAACTCCTGGACGGTATCCACAATAGGTTCGAAGTTGTAATTGCCGATGAACGAGCCGAGATCGTTGATGCCGTCCAGCAGGAACATATTGCTCCGATTGCGTTGTCCGTTGAGGGCGGGAAACGAGAAGCTGCCGATCGCGTTGCCCGCGAAGCCGCCGCCGCCCCCTGAGTTTTGCGCCACGCTCACCGGGCTGGCGCCGGGAGTGAGCGTAAGGAGCTGAGTGAAATTCCTCCCGTTCAGGGGAAGATCTGCCACCGCTTGCTCGTTAATCACAGTACCCAGTTCTGCCGTGGAGGATTGGATCGCGACTGCGGTCGCTTCCACTGTTACAGATTGCTGTGTGGAACCTACGTTCAGAGTGAAATTGAGCGTCGCGGTCTGGTTGACTTCCATGGTGAACTGAGGCTGTGAAATTGTGTTGAATCCCGGTTTCACAACTTTCAGCGCGTAGGCCGCCGGATGAACGTCGACGAATACGTAATTACCGGTCGCGTTGCTCACCGTGGAGCGCGAGATACCTGTCGCGGTGTCTATGAGCGTGACGGTAGCGCCTTCCACGACGGCACCAGTCGGATCCGTAATGGTCCCGTTGATGTTGGCGGAGGCCTGTTGAGCATGAACACCCTTCGGGAGAGCGAGAAGAAATGCCAGTAAGAGGGCGGTTGTGCAGAATGACCAACCCGCCATAGAGTGGAAGCAACGATCACGTTCCATGAAGGTTTCCATCCCTTCTGAGCCGAGGCGCGCGTCCTCTACTTCACATTGGGAGAGATTTTTCTAGACCCGCAACACGGCTACTTCAACGGTAAAGTAGAGCTAAATTATCACAAAGATCAGGACTTGTAAACAGATTCTTGAGGAGGCATCTCAACAAGCTCCGCTCCGAGAAACTCCCGAAAGGCGAGTGATCTCATTTGCACAGTTCTTCACCCGGGGCAGCATCTTTCGCTCCTTGCCCTCATTCGAGCCGCCCGCCAGAAGCGGAATACCGAGCGCTGCCATAGCACCTAACTGAGAATGGGCGACTAGTAATTTTCCGGAAACTGTTGTGAGGCCCACCTCAATCGACAACCGAACGGGTTCCGGACGCCAGCAATTGGGGAACAGGCGCATCGGGCAAGGCTTCGAGGATGTCCAGCCCTTTTCCAAAGCAGGCGCATAGTAGCCGGTGTGAGGGCGTTTTTTGATTCTCGCCACGAGTCGAGCCTGAAGTTTGCCGGCACCGGCGAAGGATTCAGCCCACGGGAGCCGGAGTGATCTTGACGACAAGGGCGTAGCTCTCCGGAAGGGCTCCTTCAGTCTCAATCACCGCGTTTTCTCCTCGCTGTGAAATCGTCGGCTTTGCTGTCGGGCCCAGGAGTTGTACGGTAGCGCCGCTCGCTAAGTGAATGGCGGGTATTGTGAGCACGTTTGATTTCGGGCGGTTGAGAAAGAAGACGTACAGGTTGTTGGCTTTGAGAGTAAAGCGTACGTCCGTACCATCCGGCATCGTACCGGACGGACGAACCCACGGCCGCGATCCAAAGAGACCTTCCCCGTTGACATCAAGCCAGGCGCCGAGTTTGTGAAGGCGATCCAACTGAATATCGGCGATGGTCCCGTTCGATTTGGGTCCTACGTTAAGAAGAAGATTGCCGTTCTTGCTTACAATATCCACCAGCAACGCCACGAGCTTATCCGGCGCAATTACCTGCTCTGGTCCCTCAACCTGGTTGTAACCGAAACTGAATCCGAGACCGCGGCACGATTCCCATTTCTTTTGAGTGATTTTGTCGTATTTGGAGTATTCGGGAGTCGTGTAGTCGGCGTAGGGCACTCCGAAGCGATCGTTGATCACTCCATCCGGCACTGTGTTGTAATACTGAGCGAAAAGCTGTGGAATCTGGCCCAGCTTGGGATAGCTGATGTCATTCCACATCACTGACGGCTCGTAGCGCTCGATCAATTCACGCCAATGCGCATCCGCGTAGCTAGCGTATTCCTGGGTTTGAGGTACACGAGCGTAGAGATCCTCGCGGTTCATGATGGGTTTGGTCGTAAATGTCCAATCGAGACCGCCGGAATAGTAGAGGCCCATCTTCATTCCCGATGCTCGAACCGCGGAAGCGAGATCTCCCACAATGTCGCGCTTCGCCGACAGATCGCGGCCGTTCGCATGAGGATTCTGAACAGCGGAAGGCCATAACCGGAAGCCATCGTGATGCTTTGTTGTTAGCACGACGTATCGCGCGCCAGTCTTCTGAAACAGGGATGCCCACGCTTCGGGCTGCCAGCCCGCAGAACCCTTATTAAATGCGTTAGCGAATTGATAATAATCGAAATCCTTTCCGTAGGTTTCGAGATGATGCTTGTACGTCGGTGACCCGACGATGCGTAGCGAGTTCAAGTACCACTCGGCGTACGGATTGTTAATAAACCATTTGTTCCATTCCACCTTTCCGAGCTCTCCGGTCGGAGGAGCCCAGGCGGGGACTGAATAGAGGCCCCAATGAATGAAGATGCCGAACTTGGCGTCCTGAAACCACCCTGGAACCGTATGCTTCTCCAAGGAGTCCCAAGTGGGTTGAAAGCCGGACGGCTGTCCGGAATTCCGTTCTTGTCCAAAGCCCCGCGAGGCGCTGGACACCGCCATCGCTGCCATAAGAGAGTTAAAGGTCCTTCGATTCATAGCTAGGCTCCTTGATAAAGCGTCAGGTTTACTCGTGGTCCTAGCGCAGTTTGATGCGGAATACCGTCACGTAAGGGTCAGGCTGTATTCCGCTCGTGGTCAGGACCACGCTTGATCCGTCCTGATGAAATGAGACCGGCCGATTTCCGGCAATTAACGAAACAGATTCTACGCTGCCGGAGAGGCCAGACACGGCGAGCTGTTGGTTGTCCCAATCAAAAACGTGCAGGTAAATATTCTGGCCTTTTGCGGTCGTACGGCCGAAGGCGAGGGTCTGCAGCGGGCCATAAGTTGTCCCATAAATGCCTTCGCCGTTAATCGCCAGCCACTGGCCAATCGTGGTCAGACGCTCCCGAAATTCAGGCTGGATCGTGCCATCCGGCTCGGGTCCTACATCCAAGAGAAAGTTACCTCCGCGGCTTGCCACTTCGATCAGCGTGCGTATCAGATCTTTGGCTGACTTGAAATCGCGATCGTTCTTGTTGTAAGCCCAGGTCCGATTGATGGTCATGCAGGTTTCCCAAAGCCGGAAGTCTTCAGGAGACGGCACATCGCCGGGCTTTCTCCCCGTTTCCCTGTGATTGAAATCGATTTGTTTGCCCTTTACGGGTATAGCCGCAGGCAGGAACTGTTCAGGGGTTTCAAAATCGCCAGGAATGCCGATACGGTTGTTCATAAGAGTACCGGGCTGTAGCTCTTGAATAACTCGCTGCATTCGGACGCCATCATATTTCTGCTGCTGGTACAAGCCATCGAACCAGATGAGCGCGACCGACCCGTAGTGAGTGAGCAATTCTCGGAGTTGCAATTCCATGTAGTCGAGATAAAGAGGCCACTGAGGGCGAGTTGGCTCTCCATTCCAGTTCTTACTCGCCGGCTCAGACGTGTCGCGAAAGGCGGGGTGATTCATATCCGGCGGCGAATAATAAAACCCGAGCGGCATCTGTCCCCGGTGGCAAGCTTCCGCCAACTGGCCCACTATGTCCTTCCCATATGGGGTCTTGGTGATTTTGTAATCCGTATAGGAGGAGTCGAACATGCAGAATCCATCGTGATGCTTGGTCGTGAAGACCATGTATCGCTGTCCCGCGGCTTTGGCGAGGGCGACCCAGGCATACGGATCAAAATGATCGGGGTTGAACCTCGCCGGCAGTGCTCGATATTCCATTTCGCTAATGGGAAACTCTTTCGACGGACGCATGATGGGCCAGGAAGCTTCGACACTGGCGACGGAATAAGGACCCCAATGAATGAACATCCCGAATTTCGCCTCGCGATACCAGGCGGTGCGCTGCTCCGCAGCAGAGTTTAACGCCCCGGTTTGAGCGGTCCCGAGTTTGATTGCTGCCGCTAGGGCAATAACGAGAATCTGAACAAATCTCGAGAAACCGGGCATTGACGTCAAAAATCTTTGCAGTTTCTCCGATAGTCTATCCAATGTTTTGCATGTAAAATCATTGTTCATCTGGGGAATACTCGAAACCCTATGAATTGCGGGAGTGCAGTAATCGAGTCCGTGCGGTCTTTCGATGCCCGCTACGCACTGCCTCCCGGGGCGGGAAGTGATGCCGTGCATTCAGAGCCCGAATATTGCCTGGCGACGACTCTGTTGCATACACGAGCCGGGCTGACCGGTAACGGAATAACTCTCACGCTAGGCGAGGGGAACCGTATTGTTTGTGAATTGATCGACCTGCTGGCGGCAGCGTTAGTGGGCAAAGAAATAGAAGAGTTGATGGCAGACTTCGGAGCTGTTTCCCGCCGCCTCGCCGATCATCCTCAATTACGTTGGCTGGGACCGCATAAGGGAGCCGTACACCTGGCATTGGCTTCCATTACCAATGCGTGTTTCGACCTGTGGGCTAAGAAGCGTGGCGTTCCGCTTTGGCGCCTGTTGCTGGACCTTTCGGCTGATCAGCTCATACAGTTGCTGGATCTGAGCTATTTAGAAGATGTGCTGACCCGGCAGGAAGCGATCGCGATGCTGGAACAACACGAATCGACGAGAAGCGACCGCGAGCGAGCGATCAAAACGGGATATCCCGGATACGATACCTCAGTCGGCTGGTTCGGCTATGACGACAATCAGGTTCGCGAAAATGTCCGGCGAGCGTTGGAGAAAGGATTTGGCGCTTTCAAGCTTAAGGTCGGTTCTGTCGACCCGGATCGCGATCTGAGGCGCGCGAATATGCTTCGTGATTTAGCGGGAGACACTGCGACGATCATGCTGGACGCGAATCAGCAATGGACATTCCCACAGGCATTGAGGATGTGTCAATCGTTGGCTCCGATGTCGCCGTACTGGATTGAAGAGCCGACTCACCCGGATGACATCGGTGCTCATGAGATGCTGGCCCGGGGCATTGCACCGCTTCAGATTGCCTTAGGCGAGCACGTGCCAAACCGGGTTCTGTTCAAAAATTTCATTGAGGCCGGCGCTGTTCACTTTGTGCAGGTAGATTGCACGCGCGTGGCCGGTATCAGCGAATTTCTCGCAGTCAGCTTCCTGGCCCGAAAATTCTCCTTGCCCGTCGTCCCGCACGTTGGCGACATGGGCCAGATCCATCAGCACCTGGTGCTCTTTAATCACGTTGCGATTGGCCACCCCATCACGTTCCTCGAATACATTCCTCATCTGCGCGATTACTTCGCGCATCCCGCCCGGGTGCAAGATGGGTTCTACGCGGTACCGCAAGAACCCGGCTGTTCTTCCGATCTTGTGGGCCTGAAAGTGTGACATGCTGCAAAAAGCAATCACTCCGATTCAAGTGAAATTCTCGAGTAGATTTGATGCCTTCTAATCGCCGAGAGTTCCTGCACGCGGGTGCATTTGCCGCTTCGCTCGTTTCACTCAAAGCTAGCCCGCGTGCGGCCGAATTGCAAGGCGCGGAAATCGCGCGCCGCCATCTCATCGAGCGCAATTTGCCGACCCCCGGATTTTTCGAAGGAATGCTGCTCGGGAACGGCGACATAGGCGTGTGCGTTACCGTCAGGCCCGACGCTATGGGCTTGCACATCGGGAAATCCGACTCCTGGGATATTCGGGTGAGTGAGGAACACGACTCGTATGTTCTTCCGTTTTCAGACCTCCTGAACATGTGGGGCTTAGCGAGCGCGAAGGCAAAGCGTCAGGGTAAGCCTGACATGCTCGATCTTGAACGCGAGATTCCATTCTTCCGGGAATACACGGACAAGGTGACAGCGTCGTACAGCAAAAGCTGGCCACGCCCGTGGCCTTGCGGCATCCTTTGGGTACATTGGGACGCAACTCGATTCCGCGTTGTGAACCAAGTGCTCGATCCGTCGTGCGGTCACTATCGTCTGGATTTGGAAGCAGACGGAAAGCCGGTTCGCCTCTATGTCTTTGTGAATGCGACAACCGGCCATATTTGTGTGTGGAGCGACAGGGCGGCCGAGTTTCTGTCTGTGGTTTACTACCCGAACCTCGACGCTGAGGCGCACCTTCCCGCTCCTGAGATCGATGCGAAAGCTCTTCCCGATTCGGCGGAGTTCTCCGGTTACCAACTCTTTCCCGCGACTGCGCCGACCGAGGCCGTTCCGCATCCTGCCGCCTCCAGCAAAGATCGAAATTTCGCAATCGGCGGGATTTTGCAAGGCGCCTGGCAGATTCAAGGACTCGCGTTGGCCCAGCAGCAGTTGCACCAGAGCGGCGAGGCCGCGGACACGTACACGTGGTACGAAGAGCGTCCGAGAGTTTTCTTAAAGAGCGTTACTCCCCAACCACTCCGAATCGATATCGCGCTTTTTACCCCGCGCGATCACCCGGAGAACGTTGCTTACGCTTCGAGCGAAGCCAAGCGGCTCTCAAAGATTTCTGTTCCAGAGATACAGCGAGCATCCGACCGCTATTGGAACGATTTCTGGTCTCGATCAGCGGTGGAATTTGAAGATAAGGAACTAGAGCGCTGGTGGTATCACAACCAATATTGGCTTGCGTGCTGCCTTCGCGAAGGCAAGGTTGCACCTGGCTTGTTTGGTAACTGGACCAGCGGCAAGGTCGGCACTGCCTGGCACGGCGACTATCACATGAATTACAACACCCAGCAAGTGTTTTGGGGTTTGTTTTCCAGTAATCATGTGGAACAGCATTTGCCATATATTGAGCTCGTCGAAAACTTACTGCCGATGTCGGAGAATTACGCTCGCGACAAGTTTGGTCTTCCCGGGGCTTATTTTCCGCACTCCGCATACCCTGTTCCAAGCCAGGTAGTTCCCTATCCGGCGCCGCCGTGGGGTTATGAGATCTGCGAAACACCATGGGTTGTGCAGAGTCTCTGGTGGCATTACCTATACACGCTGGATGATTCTGTACTGTGGCGCGTCTATCCATTGCTGAAGGCTGCGGCAGAGTTCGTCGCGGCATACGTGAAACGAGGTGATGACGGAAAGTACCACGTGATCCCAACGGTGTCTCCGGAAAATTGGGGATGCACCGTGGACTTCCGGCTCAATCGGGACTGCATCATGGATCTCGCGCTGATCGACTTCTTGCTCGAAGCTGTGATCAAGAGTTCGGAAATTCTCCATGCCGATCAAGAGCAGAGGAGTGTTTGGGCGCAAATCCGCGCGAACCTCGCGGAGTACCCTCGCACGGCCACTTCAGAAGGAGAGGTTTGGGTGGATGTCCTGGATGCGCCCCCAGGATGGGTCTACAACATACCAGTGACCCTTGCACCGGTTTTTCCAGGTGAGCGCGTGGGCCTTGATTGTGGCAACACTCAGCTCGAACTCGCTCGCCGTACAGCGCGGGCCATTCGTCTCGAGGGAGGCAATGATATCGTTTATCAGCCGCTGATTCGAGCTCGGTTGGGAATGCTCGACATCAATTGGTTCAAACAGGAAGTCCGGTACTGCCAGATGCCGAACGGCATCGTGCAAGATCGCGTCCGACAGATCGGCGGTCGCTATAAAGATTCGACCGACTTTGATTTCATGGTGCAGATGGGCGTTTGGACGGAGAATCTCTCGTTACCCGCGGTTCTGAACGAATGCCTGTTGCAGAGCTATACGGGCACACTGCATCTCTTTCCGAATACCGGCAACTTGGGGCCGGTCCGTTTCCGCGATTTGCGCGCGGCCGGCGCATTTCTTGTAAGCGCCGCGTGGAACGGACAAACTGTATCTTCCATTGAAATTCTCAGCGAGCGAGGCACAACTGCCCGGATCGTGAATCCGTGGGGTGCGGCGAAAGTTAAGGTAACCAGCGTGACGGATGAACGGTTCGCCTCTGTCACGCAAGCAGGAGACGTATTGGAATTCCCCACACGGTCCGGAGAGCGCTATCGGGTGGAAGTGATGCGGTGATCGGTCGAACTTTCATCATTTGGACGCGTGGCCAATGAAATTTCTTGTGACTGGCGGTACCGGGTTCATCGGCTTGCGTGTTGTCCAAAACATTCTTGCCCGACGGATACCTACGGTAATCGCAGACTGGCGGATTGATGACCTAAAGCGAAAGGGGTTTTGCGAACAATATAGCGGGCTACTCGATTTCGTAGAGTGCGATATCTCAGAACCGGGTGACATTGAAGCGCTTTTCCGCGGCCACCCTGACATCACGCATGCGATCCACCTCGCCTATTTGATGAGCGCCGAAGTGGAGTCTAATCCTCAGCTCGGTGTGCGCGTGAACGTATCGGGAATGGTGAATATGTTCGAAGCTGCTTTGAAGCAGCGCCTTGAACGCTTGGTATTTACCAGCAGCGAAACTGTTTACGGTGCTTCTCAGCGAGTTTACGGAGACCGACCCGTGGTGGAGTGCGATTTTTGTTCTCCGGCCGATCACTTCTTCACTTACGGCGTCATGAAAATTCTGAATGAGTTCATGGCGCAGAAATACGTACAAAAGCATGGCATCAGCATGGCGTGCGCTCGCCCGCCTGTTGTGTTTGGTCATGGCCGGAAAAGAGGATCTGTCCTTTGGGCGGAAAGCTTTATCTCGCTTCCCGCGATTGGACAACCCGTCAAGCTGCCGTTCTCCGCGGAGAATCGGGACTGCTGGGTCTATGTCGACGATTGCGCGGAACAACTTGTGCGGCTCGCTCTAAAGCCCAAGCTGGCGCACTTCGCCTATAATTCGACCGGCCATTCGGTATCCGCAGGGGAGTTCGCGAACTTAGTTCGCCGCTGGTTGCCGGAAGCTGAAATTAGTTTTGCAACGAACCAAGCCGTGACGCCGCTCATAGATGATCTGGACGGCAGCCGGATGCGGCAGGAAATCGATTTCGAGCCGCGTTCCTTAAGCGCTGGAATTCTCGCTCACATTAATGAAGCGCGCGTGGCCGCATGCCTGACACCCATCGAGTCGCAATAGGAGAAGCAGATGCAACCCTACCGAGCCACGGTTATTGGCAGTTATCCCAGGCCTGCGTCGGTTGCCGACACTATGAAGCGACCGTCTCTCAACCAGGCTGAAATCGATGAACTCATTCGCTGGTCGGTTCGACAGCAGGTGGAACTCGGCCTTGATACAGTCACCGACGGCGAGAGTTATCGCGAGAACATGTATTACTTCTACCAGAAACGCTTGGATGGCGTCTCCATGGATGAAATGGTCCCGCACTCTTTCGGAACCGCTGGATTTCAAATCGAGTGCCCGAGAGTGGTCGGCAGCATCGGCAATCCGCGCTTTAATCTCGCTCACAACTGGAAGGTCGCGCGTGAGGCCGCTCCCGCTGGAGTCGCCGTTAAGGAAACGGTGACAGGACCACACGTGCTCACAAGGTTCAGCATCAATGAAAGGCCCGATCTGTATCCTAGCGACCAGGCATTGTGCCGGGCTTATACCGCGGCGTTGCGAGAGGAACTAAGAGACGTCATAGCGGCAGGATGCGAGCACGTTCAGTTCGATGAGCCAATGTGGACTGAGTCACCTGCGCAGAGCGAATGGGCGGTCGAGATTCTGAATGAGCTGGTCGATTCACTTGGAGCCGTTCGAATCGGATTGCATGTCTGTGGTGGGAACCCACGGAGAAGGCGTGTCTATTTCACAAAATACACAGACCTCGCTCCAGCCTTTCGTAAAGCTCATATTAATGAGGTTCTGCTCGAGCACTGCACCCTGGGCTATGACCTCATGGATTTGTGGAAGCTATGGAACTTCGATGGCGATCTCGCCCTTGGCGTAATCGATCAGCGTAGTGACGCGATCGAGTCCGAGGAAGTAATTCGAAAAAGAGTGCAACCCGCGCTCGCATACTTCCCGCCGGAGCGCCTGCTACTGACGAGTGAATGTGGTTTCGGCCATGTGCCCTTAGACATAACTCGAGCGAAACTCACTGCTCTTGTGAACGCGTCGCGCGCCCTTGCGCGTGCTCAGATCTCCCAATAAAACGGGCAAGGCCCCGCTATTGCCAAGCCTGGCCGTCGGGGTAGCGATAAGCCTCTAACGATTTCTGTTTCATTTCGATGCTATATCCGGGCCGCGAAGGCGGCATGTAGCGGCCATTGCGCATGTGCACAGGATCGAGAAAGTGCTCATGCAAATGGTCAACATACTCGAGGAAACGATTTTCGAGCGACCCCGACACGCAAACATAGTCGAACAGAGATACATGCTGCACGTATTCGCATAATCCGACGCCGCCCGCGTGCGGGCAAACCGGGACTCTGAACTTCGCTGCCATCAGCAGGACAGCAAGAATCTCGTTCACGCCGCCGAGGCGGCAGCTATCGATCTGGCAGATATCTATAGCTTCACCCTGAAAGAACTGCTTAAACATGACGCGGTTCTGGCAATGCTCACCGGTGGCGATACGAATTGGGGCAATCGCCTTGCGAATCGCGGCATGTCCGAGCACGTCGTCGGGGCTCGTAGGTTCTTCAATCCACCAGGGATCGAATCGCGCCAATGTCCGCATTCGCAGGATCGCTTCCATGACATCCCAGCGCTGGTTCGCATCCATCATTAATTGCCGCGAGCCGATTTCTTCCCGAATGATGGCGCATCGGCGCTCGTCGTCTTGTGCGTCGGAGCCCACTTTGATCTTGAACTGTGTCCATCCCTGCGCGATCGCTTCACGGCAGAGCGTTCTCAATTGGAGATCGGTGAAACCCAGCCATCCTGCCGACGTTGTGTAGGCAGGATATCCGAGAGCCCGCATCTCATCCTCCCGAGCCGTGCGAGTGGGTTGATTACGGCGAAGAATTTCTAACGCTTCATCTGGTGTTAATGCGTCGGTTATGTAGCGAAAATCGATGCACGAGACGAGCTGCTCGGGCGGCATACGAACCAAAAGCTCCCACAAGGGCTTATTCTCGGCCTTAGCCCACAAATCCCAAACTGCGTTGACAAGGGCAGCGGTTGCCAGGTGAATCACGCCCTTTTCCGGACCTACCCACCGCAACTGGCTATCTCCCGTAATTAGGCGCCAGAAGACCCCCATGTTTTCCGCGAGGGATTCGAGCGTTTTGCCCAAAACCAAAGGCGCCAAGGCTTGAATCGCGGCGACGCACAGCTCATTGCCGCGACCGATGGTGAATGTAAGTCCGTGGCCCTCGAGGCGGCTGTCCGTATGGAGAACGCAGTAAGCAGCCGAATAATCCGGATCGGCATTCATCGCATCGGAGCCAATGTGCTGCCGGGATGTTGGGAAGCGAATGTCGAGTGCTTCAACTCGGGTGATGCGTATTGGCATGATCAACGTATCTGAACTTACCGCAAAGCTCAAATTCCTGCGATAATTAGCGCGATGGCGATTCGCCTGAAGGACATTGCTCGTGATCTAGGCGTGTCCGTGATAATTGTCTCCAAAGTTCTGCGTAATCACAACGACATTGGCCCGGCAACTCGCGACCGCGTACTGAAGCGCATAAAGGAGCTCAATTATCAGCCAAACCTCGCGGCACGTGCCTTGGTCACCGGACGCACTCATCTGGTCGGGTTGATTGTTCCAGATCTTGTTCATGCCTTTTTTGCCGAGGTGGCCAAAGGGATCTCAGGTGCTCTGCGGGCAAAAGGTTACGGATTGGGTGATCGCCTCTTCAGAAGAAGATCCCGACCTGGAAAAGCAGGAGATTAGTCAGATGCTCGGCCGGCGCCTTGACGTCCTGCTGATCGCGTCCGCGCAGTGGACCGTGGAGAGCTTTCGAAAGATAGAAGAGCAGCAGAGGCCTTACGTTCTCGCTGATCGCCGGTTTGCCGGGCTGGCCGCCAACTTCGTCGGAACAGACGATTTAGCTATAGGACGCATGGCAACCGAGCACTTGATAGAAAATGGATGCCGCCGCATCGCATATATCGGAGGGGAACACGTGAGTACCTCCCTCGATCGTCTCGAAGGCCACCGTGCTGCGCTCGCCGCGGCGGGCCGGCCGATCTCCGAGAAATACATCATTTGTCGTGCTCACAGCGACGATGCTGCGGACCTTACGGGCTATAAAGCAATGCAGGAGCTGCTCCGGGTCTCTCCCCTTCCCGACGGCCTATTTTGTAATAACGATCCGATCGCACTCGGCGCTATGACTGCGATTCTCGAAGCCGGTCTGCGCATTCCTGAGGACATCAGTCTCGTTGGCGCGGGAAACGTTCGCTATGCTTCAGCGCTTCGTGTCCCTCTGAGCAGTATCGATCAGGACAGCAAAGCTCTCGGCGCCCGCGCGGCGGAACTTGCTTTATTGCTCGTTCAGTCTAAAGGCACTGTCCGGCCGAAACAGATATTGCTGAAACCGAAATTGATTGCGAGGCAGTCGAGCGCACGCAACCTGCATGCGGCCGCCAGCCCGCCGGCAAGGACTGGGCGAAAAAGACTCACGATTGCACACAGTTGATCCTCAGTTGATTAAGTTCTCGTGAACTGCAGGGCTTGTGAGGGTTCTCCTTGCACCCACTGGAGTGCAAGTTGTTGAAATGCGTTCGCCCAAATGGTCAAAAATAGACGCCATTGCACGCGAGGAACCCACGTATCGTTTAAGTTCTTGATTTTGTTAAACGGTGAGGGTGGGATTCGAACTCTGGGGTGAGATTGAAAACAAGTAAGTTATTGATTCTACAAACGCACAGAATTGCCAAAACGCATCGAAGAATGATTTCATTACGATCGTATTTGCGATCGGCCGAACGTGATTGCTAACAGCACGGACTCATTGTGTAAAGCTGCCGAAAACGTTCACATGCTTCATGCCAATGCGGGCGTCGCCGTATCCGCCGATCGAGTGACGTATCGTCTTCGAATCGGGCAAGGCGACGATCATCTCCTTAGTGCCCAACGCGAAAGCGCCTTGTACCGTCTGCGGCAGGTGAATCTCGTGGGTCCATTCACCTTAATATTGACGGTTACTGGCGTCAATATCGACGGTTACTGGCGTCGCGCCCTCCACAGGCGGCGGTATTATCGTCTGCACTTGCGCCAGAAGCCGAAGCGCAACGACTACGCCAATCGTGAGCCTCATCGAAAGGAACAATCTGTCGTCATCATCGATGTTTTATCGAACCCGATTACCTCGCGGGCAGGCGCGTGTCAAACGACTTTCCAGTAGAGGGAGTAGCGTTCACCGGCGGCGACGGAATTGAATGGAACAAGAAACAGGCGGTGTTCCGATGCAGTCACTTCGAACGAGACATTGCCGTCCGCGACAGGCCGCCAGTTCCGCAGGCTGATGTCTTGAGCTTTCCATGTGGGAATATCCGCAGGCGGCTGCTTCTTGAACTCTGGTCCCATCGGTCCAATGACGAGGCTCTCGGGGACGTCCGCTGCGCTCAGGCGCGCGGCCAAGACGAGCGGACCGTATAGGAATGCCTGGAAGCTTGGGTCGTCAGGCATCCGCTCAACGTATACGGCCATCGGCAGATTCACTTCGACCGTGTCCCCGGGATGCCACGTGCGTTTCAGGACCAGATAGCTGCCACGCGCGGCCGATACTTCCGATTCCTTGCCGTTCAGCGCGACACTTGCTACGCCCTGCACCCAAGACGGGATGCGGATATTCAGGGCGAATTGTTGCGGCGCTTCGCTCTCAATTTCGATGCGCGTTTGAGCTTTCACTGGAAAACGGTTGGTCTGTCTGATACGAACGCCGCGTTGTGTCCAATTCAGTTCTGAAGGGACGAATAGGTTCACATAGACTGTGTCATCGCCCCCTGTGAAGTAGATGCTGTCCGCAAGCTTAGAGTACTCTTCCACTCCGGTTCCATTGCAACACCAGAAGGAATTTTCCTCCGTCCCGAAGGTGCGCCACGAACCCGGCACCAGACCTAGATAATACTGGGTATGCCCATTGTGGGTGTCGATGGTTCCCAGGCGGTGGTTATATAGAATTCGCTCGTAGTAATCAAACATTCGTGGGTCGCCGGACCAGCTATACAGCTTCCGCGTCAGCTTCAGCATGTTGTACACACAGCAACACTCGTTGGTATTCGTCCCTTTCGTCAACTCCTCGGCCAGATGGTTCGGCTCGGTGAGCCAGCCTTCGTTGTTACTCGTGCCGCCGGTCACGTAAGTACGTGTTTGTGTCACCTCTTTCCAAAACTCGTCTGCAACGTCATGGAAGCGGATGTCGGAGCTGAGTTCGTACCGACGCGCTGCTCCGATCACCTGCGGTATATGCGTATTCGTATGCAATCCTCTGAGGCGATCCTGGCGTAGTGCAAGAGGGTTGAAGAAACGCTTCTTTGTAAAACGATCGCCAACCGACGCGTACCGCGGATTGGAAGTTACTGCCGCGAGGTTATAAAGAGCTTCGTTCATGCCGCCGAATTCCTCGTCTAGAACCATCTGCAGAAGTTCCGGAGATAAGGCGGCTGTCCATTGATCGGCCCACTGCGCCATCCCTTCTGCTACTCCAAGCCCCTGCGTACTGCCGCAATATTCATGCAGGTCCAACATGCCCGCGAGGATCTTATGGTACGTGTAGAAGGGCGCCCACACAGGTTTCCGAGCCTTGAGGCGATCAAACAGCTCGACGGGAAACGCACTGAGGTAACCCCGCCCAAGCCGTTCCTGACACTTGGCCAGCTCGGCCACAATGTATCCAGCCTTGGATTTCAGTTCCTGATCGCCAGTCGCGGCGTACATGAGCGCGCAGGCCGAGAGATAGTGTCCAACGAAGTGCCCGCGCAATTCACAGTCAGGTTTCTCCCATCCGCCGAGAGGCTCGGCCGAGGAGGGCAGGCCGGCATTCACCCGGAAGTTATGTAGCAGTCGATCGGCTGGGTAGCGGCGCAATAGTGCCTGGTTAGCTTCCTGCGCTTCAAGAAACGCGCTGGGCAGCAAGCGCACTTGAGTGAGTGCAAATGGCTGAACTAGAAGCACCGCTTTCTTGCTGCTGAATGCAACGGGAGCATCGAACGGCAAAGACGGCGGAACGGTTCCTTCCTGCTCTTTTGGCGCATTCGGGTCATCCGGCACCGATGCCTGTGTAATGACCTTTGTCTGACCAGCTTCTAAGAGAGCGGGAGCAGCAGCAGAGCACATCGCGCGCGACAAGAACGAACGTCTGCCTAGCTTGAGGCCTAACAGTGAACTTGACAAGGAGAAACTCCTTTACCTTGGATCACAGGATTAATCAGTAACTTGAATGAGAATCTTACTGAACCGGGACGGCTCGGCGCTCCATTCGCATAGCGCTGCACCAGCTTCGGCGAGCGGCACGATCTTGCTGATGGCACGGGCGACCGGGAACTCACGGGCCTCGAGCATATCGATTACCGCCTGGAAGTCTCGAGGCACGGCGTTTCTCGAACCCAAAATATCGAGCTCTTTTAGCACAAAGAGCCGTGTCTCGTAAGAGACAGGCTCTTTGGCGTAGCCAATGTACACAACTCTTCCGGAGAAAGCAGTCTCCTCGACGGCCGAACGAAAAGTTGATGGCAGCCCGATCGCCTCAATCGTGACATTCGGCCCACGTCCATCAGTAAGCTCCTGTAAGCGCTCGTGCAACGGTTCGCGGCTGGAATTCAGTGTGAGCTTCGCGCCGGCTAATCCTGCCAGCGAGAGCTTCTCATCGTCAACGTCGATGGCGATCACCGTCGCACCTCGGCGCGCAGCTCCCGATATTGCGCCTAGCCCTACACCACCACAGCCGAAAACGGCAACGCTGTCCTCCGGGCTCACTCGTCCGCGCGATACGGCATGAAAGCCGATGGTCAAGGGCTCGACGAGTGCGAGTTCTTGCGGATTGAGACCGGGGGCGGAGAAGATCTTGTCGCGCGGTACCGCAATGAACTCGGCGAGGGCGCCATCGCGCTGCACTCCGAAAGTCTGGTTGTATTGGCATGCATTCGGCCGTCCTGCCGAACAGGAAGAACACGAGCCGCAGCTCGTATAAGGTGACACGGTTACACGGGTTCCGGCGGCGAGTCCAGAAGGGCTATCGGAGGTTTCCACTCTGGCGGCAATCTCGTGCCCAAGGATTCTGGGGTAAGTGACTAATGGGTTCTTCCCCCGAAACGTATTCAGATCGGAGCCGCACATTCCGACCATCTGAACGCGTAGAATCACGTCGCCGGGTTTGGGCTCCGGCACAGGGGCATCTACTATCCGGGCTTGCCCAGGTCCGGTAATCTGAAGCGCCTTCATTGCACTTGCTGGCGGGCTTCGTAACACGGCCGTGACTTGGCATTCTCTTCCCGGCCGGAAGGCCAAACTATGTCCTTCGCGGGAGCGACCACCTCTTCGATCTTCGCGAAGAAAGTCGGGCTCAGCTCTAACGCCAGTGCTTTTACATTGGTATCCACTTCTTCACGAGTGGACATTCCTACCAGGGTGGATGCGATGTACGGCTGCTCGATACAAAAGCTGAGAGCCACCATGGCGGGGTTGAATGCGCACTCACGGCATAACTCGACCACGGCAGCTGCTGCCCGCCGGACGTTGCTCGGCGCCGGATGCCAGTCCGGTATCTTTGACCCTGACAACAGCCCCATGTGGAGAGGGGAGGCATTGATCAGGCCAATTCCTTTTGCTCTTGTGAAGGGTGCCAGACACGTTTCGAGGTCGGTCACGAGCAGGTTGTAATGGCAATACGAGAGAATTGTGTCGACTCGCTCGCTTTCTGCAACTGAAACGAGCATTCGAAGCGGGTAACCCGTGATCCCGATGTACCTCGCCTTGCCGGATCGTTGAATTTCCCGAAGAGCAGGAAGCGTTTCATTGATGATTTGGTCACAGTCTGCAAACTCGATGTCATGTGCCTGGAAAAGATCTACGTAATCGGTTTGCAAGCGAACGAGTGACTCGTCGATGCTGCGCCGGATTCGCGGTGCAGAGAAATCGAACGAGTCAGTCCCGTAGCGACCGCATTTTGTCGCGAGAACGACCTTACTGCGGCGGCCGACGAGGGCCTTGCCGAGGCGCTCCTCCGCCAGCGTATTGCCGTAATAGGGAGACACATCGAAGAAGTTGATACCGAGGTCGATTGCCCTATGAACGGCCGTAAGACCTTCAGCCGGGTCAGTCGTTCCGAAGACATCGCCGAGCGGAGACGCGCCAAACCCGATCCGGGAGACAGCCAAGCCCGTTTTTCCAAGCGCTCCATACAGCATGCCGGCAAGGGTCAGATTGCCACATCAGCCGCCGGGTGTCAACGAGAAATCGTTAAAGTTATCGAGAAAAGCATGGCGCTGTGCTGGCAATCCGAGTGCTGGACTGGCGCACAACCAGCTTCGGTTGGATCACAATCTGCTTGGGAGGAGGCATTGACTTGGACTGAAGAAGTGACAACGCGAGTTCGGCGGCCTGGCGACCGAGGGAAATGCTGTCCTGGTCGATTGTGCTCAGGGGAACACGCAGTGCCGCGGCATACCGGACGTTTCCCGCGCCGATAATGGCAATATCTTCGGGAATCCCGAGACCAGCGTCGAGGATAGCTTGCATTGCTCCCAGCGCTATGGGGTCGTTGTTGCAGAAGATTCCATCCGGCCTCACCGGGAGATCCAGCAGTTGCTTCGTCGCTCTATATCCTGTTACGTCGCCCGAGTCGTCCGAATGCGGCTGGCACAATATGTAGTCGCTGGAGACCGGCAGACCGGCGGAAGCAAGCGCGCCCCGATATCCTTCCAGGCGCTCGATGGCTGTGCTGACGTGCTGGCCGCCCACATACGCGACGCGCCTGCATCCGTTCTGCAGCAGGTGCTCGGTTGCCATCCGCCCGATCGCCAGATCATCCGTCCCCACGAAGTTCGCAGGCAGTCCGGTGAATTTGCGATCGACAAGGACATAAGGGCGCTGCTGTTCTTCGACCTTTCTAAAGCTTTCGACCGTCCACTGTGTGGATGCGACTAAAAGTACGTCAAGGCGGCGGGCCAACATCTGCCCGATCTCCTGTTTTTCCAGACCGGGATCCTCCTCTGAAGACGCAATGACCAGTCCGTAGCCTTTGGCCCACAGTACCGAAGAAAGACCCTTTGCGAGCTCAGCGAAAAACGGATGCACAAGATCCGGGACAATCAAGCCCATCAAATGACTTCGTCCCGTGACCAGAGCACGAGCGGCAAGGTTCGGCTGATAGTTCAGCTCGTTGATACGTTTCAGGACGCGGTCACGGGTTTCCGCGCTGATGTCCTCATGATTGCGTAGAACCTTTGAGACGGTTACGACAGAGACGCCCAAGTCCCGTGCAATGTCTTTGAGGCGCGTTGCCATTAACACGAGTATGGCAGGGAGCCGGTCCGAACACAGGCGTGGTGAATAACCATGAAGATCATTCCTCTTGTGCGTTTCAGTTACCGTTAACTGGTATGATCTGCTCGAAGCGATCTTGCGCATGAATCTCAAAGCAACTACTCTTCTCCTTTCTGCTCTTGTCGTCGGAACTGTTCCGCTCGCGCTCGGGCAGACCCCAAACGCGGATGACCTGATCTGGCAGAAGGCGATCCAGAAATACGACGGCACGCGGCAATCCATACTGCAGCGGGTCGATGAGGAAGCGAACGCAGGTCCTTTCAAGCCCAATTGGGAATCCTTGAAGGGCTATGAGATTCCCGAATGGTATCAGGATGCCAAATTCGGCATATTCCTCCATTGGGGAGTCTACGCGGTGCCCGCGTTCGACAACGAGTGGTACCCACGAAACATGTATCTGCCGGGCACCAAGGTATTCCAGCACCATCTCGCGACCTACGGCCCCCAAACACAGTTCGGATACAAAGACTTCATCCCGAAATTCACGGCGGACAAATTCGATGCGAAAACTTGGGCCGAACTGTTCCGCCGCGCCGGTGCAAAGTTCGTGATTCCGGTTGCCGAGCACCACGACGGGTTCGCGATGTACGATTCCGGGCTGAGCGACTGGACCGCAAAGAAAATGGGACCGAAACGTGACATTGCCGGTGAACTGGCAACTGCGGTGCGTGCCGATGGGCTTCATTTCGGAGCCTCCACCCACCGCGCCGAACACTACTTCTTCATGAACGGCGGGCGCAGTTTTCCGTCCGATGTACAGGATCCTAAATACGCCGCTTTTTATGGGCCCGCGCATGCCGGACCCAGCGATGCAAACAAGTTCGAAGGGCACCCGGATACTGCGTATCTGGACGACTGGTTAGCACGCACGGCGGAAATCGTTACCAAGTATCATCCCGAAGTTCTCTGGTTTGATTGGTGGATCAACACGAAGGAGTTTGAGCCGTATCTGAAACGGCTAGCAGCCTTCTACTACAACGATGCCGCGAAGAACAGCTATCCCGCAGCGATCAACTACAAGTTCACAGCTTTTCCGGAGGGCGCCGCCGTGCTCGACATCGAGCGCGGGCAACTGGACACGGGGCGCAAGCTGCTATGGCAGACGGACACGTCCATCAGTATCAAGTCTTGGGGGTACATCGAAGGAGACACTTTCCGCTCTCCCGAGTCGCTGATTCGGCAGCTGATTGACATCGTCAGCAAGAACGGATGCCTGCTGCTCAACGTCGGGCCGCAGCCGGACGGAACGATACCGGTCGAAGCGCAGCAGATTCTTCTCGATATGGGCCGATGGCTGGAGGTAAACGGAGAGGCCATCTACGGCACTCGCCCATGGACCGTTTACGGCGAGGGTCCGACGAAGGTGAAGGGCGGATCGTTCAACGATACGGCAACCAAGGGCTACAGTGCGCAGGACATCCGATTTACCTCGAAAGGCGATACACTCTACGCGACGGCCATGGCCTGGCCGGAAGCTGGTAAGCTCACGATCGCATCGGTCGCTCAGGGTGGCGCAAACAGCGACTTCACCATCGGATCGGTGAAACTGCTTGGCTCCGGCGCGAATATTCGATTCACGCGGGATGCAAGCGGCTTGCATCTGCAACTCCCCGCCAAAACGGGCGAGTACGCGTATGTGTTTAAAATTTCGAAATGATGCGGCTTGCGCGGCAACGAATCGATCACGATGGCGTGAGGACGTCCGCCTGATTCACCCGGATTCGAGAATCAAATTGGCGTACTGCGTAGTATCTCCCGTCCGGATCAGGCCGATTGCGTGCGGAACACGTTTCTTGAACTCGGTGTGGGCTTCCATTGTGATGGGCACGTTCCCCAGCACGTCGACCAGCGCCTGAACGGTTTCCGGCGAGTTGGACACTCGGAATTCCTGAGCATGAAACACGCGGCCCATGACGAAGTTCGCCTGAATCGCGCGCAGTACATCCAGCACCTTGGGAACATCATCTACCAGCGAAATGTCGATTGTTTCAATCTGCGGCCAGAAAGGAAAGCCGCGGTCGGCAATCACAAGCGTATTGGTGTGGCGAACCCGGCTCAGCAGCGAGTTGATCGCAGGATTGAGTATGCCGGTCTTCAGCATCATCGGTATCCGTGTTGGCGCTCGGGGGCGTGCATGCGCGGTCCGAGGAACGCAAACGCCATTACGACGATGTAGCAAATCAGCGGAACCACCATCGCCTCGGCCATGCTCCTGGTCGCTTCTGCTACCAGTCCCATCAGAGGTGTAAATACCGCGCCGCCGATGATGGCGATTACCAGAAGTGACCCGCCCAGCTTCGTCTCAGGCCCCAGCCCACGCAAGCCAAGGCCGTTAAAATCAGCCCGGAGCATATACGCGTCAGCTCCTTGCAAGACGTGGCGAACCGCCTTGAGTCTGCCTGGTTCCATCAACGACGCGAGGGTATCCACCACGTCGCGCGCAACGAGAGGAACCCAACCGACTACGCCGCCGATGAAGCTATGCCTGGAAGTCAGCTCCAGCAACCACCGAGTCTCTTCAAGCGTTTGCCTGGCCTGCACCGAAACGACGCTGTCGATGCCACAGCTTCGAATGGCCTGCTCCAGGTCCTCGGGAAGATAGTCTCTGCGGATCAGGCGCATGGCGTCATCGATCCAGTCGTACTCCTCTGGCGTATATTTCCAGAAATGGTGGTGAGCATCGATCCGCGGCGATTGGTTATTGGGTTCCATGGTCACGAGCGCGCGGCGGAACTAGATTTGCCAGCGAGGCTCGCTGCACTTTCCGCTATCGGCGCGGCCGCCGTCAGGGCTACTATGCCACAGCACGCCGGTCCCCGCAACAGTTAACGGTAACTACTGTTCCTGCTGCCCCACTAGCCGGGCTGCCCTTTTACTCTTGAACGGCCCAAATGAGCACTTTTAAACCTCGCCACCTGAAAGTTCTTGACACGGATACCAAACCGTAGTAGGTTTCACTCATTAGCTCGTTTACTTTAACGATTATCAACAGGGGGCAGCACCGATATGGCTCAGTTGGCCGAATCGCGTTTGAGAAGAATGGGATGGTGGTTAGGCCGGTTGGCGTTCGCTATTGGCCTGTTAGCGTGGCTCACGGTTCTCAAGCCGGTTGCCCAAGCTCAGACGGAGGCCTTCAGCGCTTCCTTGACAGGGGTAGTCCACGATGTTTCGGAAGCAGCAATCGCCGGTGCCAAGGTCACCGTGGCCAACCCCGAAAAGGGCATCTCGCGAGGCTTCACGACCGATTCGCAGGGGCGGTACTCGTTCACCCTGCTGCCGCCCGGCACGTATTCGCTTCTCATAGAAGCCACAGGATTCTCTACTTTTCAGGAAGAAGGCATCGTCCTCGAGGCGGGCCAGGCGTCCAGCGAGTCGATCACCTTGAAACTTGGGCAGGTGAAAACCGAAGTCACTGTCTCCGAGGGTGAAGCGCCGTTACTCGCAGCCGAGAACGCCAATGTTTCCTCGGACCTCAATCAACAGCAGATCCAGCAATTGCCGGTGGACCTTCGCAATGTATTTGGTCTGGTCTTGTTGAATTCGTCAGTGAACAACTCGACGCAAGTGCAACTGCTGAACGGAGGCGGTCAATCGGGGACTGCGGATCAGGATATCTCTTTCCTTAACTTTGGCGGCGGCTATTTTGGAACCAGCGCCTATCTGCTCGACGGTCATTGGGATACGGCCGCCGATTGGGGCGGAGTAATTTACGTGCCCTCTCTGGATTCGGTTCAGGAAGCCAAGATCCAGACCAACTCGTTCACCGCACAGTACGGCTGGAGCACTGGGAATGTCTATAACGTGGTCAGCAGGTCTGGAACCAGCAGCTTCCATGGGGACGCGTTCGAGTTCCTACGCAATGACGACCTGGATGCCAACTTTTTCTTTAACAACGCGAATGGCATCGCGCGGACGCCTTTCCACCGGAACCAGTTCGGGATCGTCGGCGGCGGACCGGTATACATTCCCCGCGTCTATCCTCAGCGCAACAAGACATTCTTTTTCGCGGCTTATGAAGGGCTGAGGCTGTCGACGCCGGTGCCTTACACCACGACAGTTCCGACCCAGGCGGAGAGAAACGGGGATTTCTCCGCCATCCCGCAGGCTCTCTATAATCCGTTCTCAACCCAGCAAACTGCCAATGGATTCACGCGAACTCCGTTTGCGGGCAACCAGATTCCTGCATCGCTGATGAGCAGTGTGGGTAAGAACCTGCTCAGCTACTATCCGATGCCGACGAATAGCGGCCTCGCCAACAATTTTGTGGCGTCAGCCGCGGCTCCCGCCGGTTCCAACGAACTAAGCGTTCGCCTGGATCACAATTTCACGGATAAGATTCAGAGCTTCGCTCGCTGGTCCGACAAACACGAGTACAAGGTGGGAAACCCTGCCTTCTATGGCGCGAACGATCCTGGAGGGCCGGGCCTTCAGCAACCGAACAACCGCTTCGATGGCGCTACCGGCTTGACCTGGGTGATCAATCCGACCACTGTTCTGAGCTTCAACTTCGGCGCCAACCACTGGCTCGAAGGCAATGTGGTGCAGGCCTACCCGTTTGACATGACCAAGCTGGGTCTGCCCTCATTCATCAACGCGGTCTCGGACCAATTCCCGGTTGTGAACGTAACTGGGTATGCGCCCCTGGGACCACAGAACGGCTCGGGCCAGGGCGGATTTCCGCGGAACACCTATACTGCGTCGGCCAGTCTGAACAAGACGATCGGAGCACATTCCCTTTCGGTGGGGTTCATGAGCGTGATTTCTCAAACCGGCGGGGGACGAATCTATCCCACGACATTCAACTTCAGTTCGACCGCAACGGCTGGTCCGAATCCTGAGACAGCCTCCCCGGCTACGAGCGGGGATGGGTTCGCCTCGATGCTGCTCGGAGTTGGAAGCGGCGGCTCGACGGGCGTCTCGGTGCTTCCCTACAACTCGAAGCACTACTACGGTACGTATGTGCAGGATGATTGGAAGATTACTCGCAAGCTCACGCTGAATTTGGGCCTCCGCTGGGATTATCAGACTGCGCCGACAGAGCGCTTTGACCAGCAATCCTTTTTCAATTTCAACGCCGTCAATCCAATCAGTTCAGAGCTGGGTTCGCCGGTCAACGGCGCCGTCGTGTTCAACGGGGTGAATGGGGTTCGCCGCGGTTTGTATAATCCGTCGGCTACGGACTTCTCCCCGCGAATCGGGCTGGCCTATCAGGCTGGGAGCAAGTTGGTGGTGAGAGCCGGGTTCGGCACTTTCTATGTTCCGTCGTATCTCGGCGGCGGCTCAACGCAAGGGTACGGGCAATCCACGCCGTGGGTGGCGGTCCAGTCGAATGGCTTCACACCCCAAAACACCCTGGACAATGCTTTCCCAGGCGGGCTGCTTCCGCAAACCGGCAGCAGCTTGGGTGCGCTGACAAATGTTGGATACTCGACCAGCGGAACTGAGAGCCACCGCCCAGACCCCTATATGGTCCAGTACATGGCGGGGGTCCAATATGCCGTCAGCGGCAACGACATGATTGATGTCAGCTACGTCGGGAACCGGGGAGTTCACATACAGCAAGGGAATATGAACTTCAACCAGTTGCCGACGGCGGACCTCGCGCTCGGCAATCAGTTGCTGCAACAGGTACCGAATCCGTTCTACGGCAAGATCGCCAGCAGCGGTTGCAACCTTTCCAGCCCAACCATCGCTTACGGGCAATTGCTGCGACCGTATCCCGAATTCTGCGACGTGAACATCTCGCAGGTGAACAACAGCTGGTCCCGCTACAACGCTCTCCAGGTGAACTACACGCATCGCTGGAGTGCCGGTCTCCAGGTGCTTGCTTCCTATACATTTTCGAAATTCACCGACAATACCAGCGGAACGAATGGCTGGGCGCAAACCAACGCAGTTCCCATTCGCAACTATTACAACCTCGCGGAGGAGAAATCGGTGGATGCAGCCGACATTCCGCAAAGCGTAGTTGTGAGCTACGTCTATGAGCTGCCGGTTGGAAAGGGCAAGAAAGTGGGAGCTAACTTCAACGGGTTTACGAATGCGGTGCTCGGCGGGTGGCAGATCACGGGCGTCTCTACATTCAAATCAGGCTTTCCGATTGGAGTGGTCGGAGGCGTGAATAACACCGGCTCTTTCGGAGGGAATCAAAGACCGGACCTGGTCGCGAACCCGACTGTAACCACCCGCAGCCTCCAGGAGTGGTTCAACACCTCCGCGTTCGCGCAACCAGCACCATTCACGTTCGGCGATGCGCCCAGGTATATGTCGAACGTCCGGGCGCCGGGACTGCAAGTGTTCGACATCGGAATTCAGAAGTGGTTTTACTGGCGCGAAATCCTGAAGCTGCAGTTCCGGGGAGAAATGTTCAATGCTTTCAATCGCGCGAACTTCTACGCTCCGAATGCGACATTCGGAAGTCCCTCGTTTGGGCAAATCTCGGCGACCCTTCCACCGCGGGACGTGCAGTTCGGGTTGAAGTTGTATTGGTAAGTGCGCGTTCTAATCACTGTCATCTTGGCGGCTAGCTTCCCGGCTGTCGCGCAGAGCGATCGAGCTGGCAAATTGGAGTCGCTCCTGGCTGAGGCTCATGAGGCCCAAGCCAGGAGCGATTACCGTGCCGCCGCGGACGCATACCGCCAGGCACTCGCGATCCAGCCCGATGTGGCCGAACTCTGGAGCAATCTCGGACTCATGCAGTACGAATCTCACGAGTATCCGACGGCCGAGGATGCGTTCCGGCGGGCGCTTGGGATCAACAGATCGTTGTTCGTTCCGAACCTGTTTCTCGGTCTCGATCTGCTGGAATTGAAGCGCCCGCGTAATGCGGTCGAGTACCTGCTGGCGGCGCATAAGGTAAAGCCGCAGGACGCTCAGGTGCTGATCGCTCTCGGACGGGCTTTTCATGCGTCGTTCGACCCGGCTCGATCGCGCGAGTGGTATCAGCGAGCGGTTGATCTGGCGCCGGGAAACGGCGACGCCTGGTTCGGCTTGGGTGTCGTGTATCTCGATTTGGCGGAATCCGCCAGCGCGAAACTGACCGGAGCCTTCGCCCAGTCCGAGTACGTTGCCGAACTGACCGCCGACGCGTTGGCGGAGCAACGCCGCGTTGGCGCTCTTGAATCGCGCACAACGGGCACCAAACGCCCTGTGCGCTCGACAAAACCGATCGAACGCTACCCGTTGGCCCCGGAACGCCCGCTGCCTGCGCTCGGAAATATGACAGAGCACGAATTGGAGCAGTTCGCTGGTGATACGTTTTCCTCGGCGGATTTCCGCGCCGCAGCGGCGGCTGCCGAGCGGCTCGAGCACCAATACCCAAGCGATGCTGCGGGCTGGTATTGGGCAGTGCGGGCGTACCAGCAGCTCGGCGTAGCTGCGCTCGCGCGCGCCGGAGAGGTGGAACCCGAGTCGCCGCGAATGCATGCGCTGCTCGGAGACGCGTACCAGCGGCGGAAGATGTTCCGCGAGGCTGAGGCGGAATACTCGAACCTATTGACACTCGCGCCAGACGATATCGGCGGTCTGACCGGCTTGGCCGCAGCCTACTTGCACGACGGACGATTGGATGATGCGCAAGTTGCGGCGAAGAAGGCGCTCGCTCGAGATCCGCAGGATAGCGAAATCAATCTTCTCATGGGGGAGATTCTCGTGGCGCGGCACGAGTACACGGAGGCCGAGCCGTACCTGGAACGCAGCCTGCATGCCCGCCCGGATCTTCTCCCTCGCGTCCATGCCCTGCGTGGCCGCGTATTTGCGAGGACAGGCCGCTCGAAAGAAGCCATCGACGAGCTCACTCAGGGCCTCGCCAGCGATGAGGACGGTTCGGTCTACTATCAGCTTGGCCGCCTGTATGAAAGCTCTGGAGATGCGAAGGCTGCTGCCGCGGCGTTTGAAAAGTCCCAGCAGATCCGCGCCAAGCGCGACGTCGCCGCGAAGGAGAACCTCGCGCCGGTTCAGTGACGCCCCGATTCTATCAGGAAGACACGCTCTACCCATGAAATGTCTGTTCCCGCTGTTATGGTTTGCGCTTGCGCCCGCACTATCCGCTATTACCGTCGAACGCGATGCTACCGGAGTCACGATGCGCAATGCCGGAGAAACGGTCCGCGTTTCGGTCTGCGGTTCAACGCTGATTCACGTCGTCGCCGGGCCGGGCGATCCTGGTGACGCCTCGCCCCAGGAGCCGTGGTTTGTCGAGCGCTGCCAGACGGCCCCGTTCGAATTTGCCCGCGACGAGAAGAGCGCAACTGTTTCGACTCCGGCGCTGCGAGTCGTATTCAACCTTGAGGATGGCCGCCTGACCTTCCGGAATGCCGCGGGCGAAACGCTGGAGAGCGAATCCGATCGCGAGCCGCGCCGTTACGACCCCGTCGAAGTGAACGGTGAAAAACTCTACCGCGTCAGCGAAAGATTCTCTTTGAGTGCACAAGAGGGGCTGTACGGACTTGGGCAGCATCAGAACGGCGTGTTCAATTACCGCGGAACGGTCGTGGAACTTGCGCAAGCCAACGCCGATATAGCGTTGCCGCTTCTGATTTCATCCAATGGATCGGCAATTCTGTGGAACACGGCCTCGCGTTCCTGGTTTGACGACCGCTTCCCACCGGAGTTGAAGCTCACGACGGACGCGGCCGATGCCATCGATTACTACTTTCTGTATGGTCCCGAGATGGACTCGCTCATTCATCAGTACCGCGATCTCACCGGGCATGCGCCTCTGTTCGGGAAATGGGCGTATGGATTCTTCCAATCGAAGGATCGCTACAAATCCGCCCAAGAGTTGCTGGATGTCGCGGCCAAATATCGCGCAGAGCACGTGCCTCTCGACACGGTGGTCCAGGACTGGTTTTGGTGGAAGTGCCAGGGCGACCCGGAGTACGCGGACGCCTACCTGAAGCCGCATCCCGATGTTCCTGGAGCCTTGCGTGAGCTGCACGACGAGCACGTACACTCGATCATTTCGGTGTGGGCGGTAATGGATCCGAAATCCGCCAACTTTCGGAACCTGGAGCGAAGCGGCTTGACGATCCCCGGCACCTACGATTACGACGCTACGAATCCCGCCGCGCGCGATGCGTATTGGAAGACGCTGATAGCGCCAATTCTGGCACAGGGTTGGGATGGTTTTTGGTTGGACAGCTCGGAACCGGAGATTCTCAACGGCCGCAGTGACGCAGTCTTGTTTGACAAGAAGATTTTTCTCGGCAATGGCGCGCGATACACCAACGTCTTTCCGCTGCTGCACACCGGCGGCGTGTACGAGCACTGGCGCAAGAGCGGAAACGAGAAACGCGTGTTTATCCTCACGCGCTCGGCTTTCCTGGGCCAGCAACGGAACGCGACGACCGTATGGTCGGGCGACGTCTACAGCACGTTCTTCGTGCTATCGCGGCAGATTCCGGCGGGCCTGAATTTCGCGATTTCCGGCATTCCTTACTGGACGACCGATATTGGCGGCTACGGCTGGCCCTCGTATCGCGATACGCGCGATCCAACCTATCAGGAGCTGTACGCGCGATGGTATGAGTACGGCGTGTTCTGCCCGATTTTCCGCACGCACGGCCATCGCGTCAACGACACCAACGAAGTGTTTTCTTATGGGCCGGTAACACCGATTCTGATTCGCTACGACAAGCTGCGATACCGCTTGCTGCCCTACATCTACTCGCTCGCTTGGCGCGTGACGAATGAGGACTACACGATCCAGCGTCCGTTGATTATGGATTGGCGCAGTGACCCGAAGGTCGCCTCGATTGGCGACCAGTTCATGTTCGGGCCGGCGATCCTCGTGAATCCGGTCAGCGAACAAGGTGCCACGAGCCGTTCGCTTTACCTGCCTCCAGCCAGCGCCTGGTACGATTTCTGGTCCGGAGAGAAACTCGATGGCGGCCGGCGAATCACCGCCGACGCGCCGCTGGACCGGATCCCGCTGTACGTCCGGGCTGGCTCCATTCTGCCGCTTGGCCCGGAGGTTGAGTATGCGGAGCAGCGCACGGACCAGCCGATCGAGTTACGGGTCTATCGCGGCAGCGATGGCAGCTTCAGACTTTACGACGATCAAGGCGATACCTACGCTTATGAGAGAGGCGAGCACGCGATCGTTCCCCTCCATTGGGACGACAGGTCGGCGATGATGACCATCGGCGCGCGCGAGGGCGCTTATCCGGGCATGCCGCGCCAATACGCCTTCCGAATTGTGCTGGTGAATGGTTCGAAGCCCGGCGCCACGAAAGAGGTTCGGTATACGGGGCAAGAAGCGGTCGTGAGGTTCGAGTAGTGGCACCGTCGGCTCGAAATCTCGTCCCGGCAGCTGAAACCATGACTCGCAGAACGTTCCTGTCCTCGACGAGTATGGCGACTCTTGGGTCCAGGTTGCCTCTGAGGACTGGCCCTAATGACGGAGAGGACACTCGACGGCCAGCATTCGAGTGGGCAACGCGGGATGTAAAGTTCGCGTTCGAATTCTCAGGAGAGAGATTACGGCAGAAATTTCTGCTACCCACCAGCTTCCCCACAGATACTCTCGGACCGGCGATGTCGTCCGGGGTGGAGACAGCGATTCAGATCAGCGGCGAAAACTCGCCCGATCAGGGAATGAAGCAAGGTGTTGGACAGCCCGGCGAGCGCCTGGTGTTTGTGGGCCGGCGTGACGAGTCAACCCGAAGCGGTCCGCGCTTGACCCTCATCCATTCCGATCCTGTAACGAAGATCCACGTGGAGTCGTTCTATCAGGCGTTCTACGGGGTGCCGGTGGTACGGCGCTGGACTAGAGTGACGAATCGCGGCGCCTCAAGCGTGGGCATCGAGTTCCTAAGTTCCGCGATGCTCCATTCTTTGTCCGACGCCCAGAACTACGAACGCGAACTAATCATTCATGTCGCTCTGAATAGCTGGATGGCGGAGGGCCAGTGGCATGCTTTTGTCCCCTCGGAGCTCGGATTCGTTGAGAACGAGCGCACTAGCTGGTCGCAGGCGTCGGCCTTCAATATCGGGAGTTGGTCTACAGAAAAATACCTTCCGATGGCGATGATCGAGAACAAGCGCTCGGGCTTGACCTGGTTCTGGCAGATTGAGCACAACGGGTCGTGGTATTGGGAAGTTTCTAATGCTGCTTCCAGCGGCATTCAGGCGAGCGATGTGTATGCGTGGATAGGAGGACCAGATGATCTGCATGCGGCGGCCTGGAAGAACCTGAAATCGGGGGAGAGTTACCAGTCCGTTCCAGTTGCAGTCGGCTGTATTCGCGGAGGCTTTCCGGAGGCGGTGGCGGCGCTGACGGAGTATCGCCGCTTAGCTTGTGTGAGGCCACGGCCCGAGAAAACACGATGTCCGGTTATCTTCAACGACTACATGAATTGTTTATGGGGTGATCCGTCGGAAACGAAGGAGCTTCCGCTCATTGACGCGGCTGCCAAGGCCGGTTGTGAATATTACGTTATCGATGCGGGCTGGTACGCAAGTCTAGGCGAGGACTGGAGTCAGACGATCGGAGCGTGGGAGCCATCACCAGATCGGTGGCCGCATGGTCTTCCGTTCGTGCTTGATCGGATACGGCAGTCGGGCATGATTCCCGGTTTGTGGATTGAGCCGGAGGTCGCGGGGATGCATTCGGATCTGGCGAAACAGTCCGATAGCTGGTTTCTCATGCGGCACGGCAAGCGCGTGATGAAGAACGCGCGGTATTTGCTGGACTTTCGCAAACCCCGAGGTGATCCGTTATCTCGACCGGGTAATCGACCGTTTGGTTGGGGAGTATCGGGCCGGCTATCTAAAGATGGATTACAACGTGGACTCGCTGCAAGGCACGGATCAGAACGCCGATAGTCCTGGGCAGGGGCTGCTGGAACACAATCGCGCGCATTTGGCATGGCTGGAGAATGTACTGAAGCGGTATCCCGATCTTGTGATTGAGAATTGCGGTAGCGGCGGAGGGCGGATGGATTACGCCATGTTGTCCCGTCTGCAAATTCAATCGGTAACTGACCAGGAAGACTATCTACGGCTGCCGGCTATCATCACGGGCGCGAGTGCGGCGGTGTTGCCCGAGCAGCTTGCTTGTTGGGCCTATCCTCTGGCGAATGCTGATCCCGATCAGGCCAGCTTCAACATGGTCACGGCGATGCTTTGCCGTATTCACCAGAGCGGAAGGCTTGATCAAATTGCAAGCGATGTGGCGGCTCAAGTTAGTAATGCAATCCGGATCTACAAAGATGTGATTCGGACGCACATTCCTCTGGCTGTGCCTTTTTTTCCTTTGGGGATGCCGGAGGTGACGAACCGGCAGAATCCGGTCGCACTGGGAATGCGCTCGCCTGGGTGGACAGCAGTCGCCGTTTGGCGTCTCGGAGGCGCGGAGACCGTCGAGTTATCTCTGCAGGCGCCGAACGCGCGGATTCTCTATCCGGATAACCTCGGGATTGAATTGCTGAAGAAGAATGAAAAAGTGAGTGTCCGGTTTCCGCGGCCTAAGATGGGCTGCATCATTCTTGTCTGAATTTACAGCTGCTATTTCACTTAAATTGGACCGCCGCTGTAAGTGATCTTGCGATCTGCGGCCCGGAAGCAGCCTCGCCGATTCTGGGCCCTTTCAGACGAGTTCAACACGGAACTGCCGTGCTGCTGCACTCCCACGGTGTGCCTCAAGAGTGATCGGGTGGATGCCGAAAAACCTG
Organism: uncultured Acidobacteriaceae bacterium; assembly: GCA_963787585.1. Classification (GTDB taxonomy): domain Bacteria; phylum Acidobacteriota; class Terriglobia; order Bryobacterales; family Bryobacteraceae; genus Bog-105. The sequence goes on along the minus strand of CAWBDR010000014.1, from coordinate 1,280,297 downwards.
CTCGATTCGCGCTGGTGGATCCAAACATCCTGCGCCCGATTACTCATAGAAGCGTTGCCTTACAGGAGTCGCTGACGTTGATCCACATCTTAGGGCCGTTTGGTCGAGAACAGCACGCTTCCTCGCTGGGGTTGCATCTCATGGTACGAGGCAGAAAGAATGCTCGGAAGAAAGCACTCGTTGCGGTCGCGCGAAAACTGGCTGTGCTGCTGCATAGCGTTTGGGTTACACAAGTCGGGTACGTCGTCGGGAATGCATGTTCCCTCAAATCGGCGAGGGATTCTCAAAGGTGCCTAGAAGAGGAAAAGAGGCGGAATTGGGCGGTGGGCCCGCCTTATTCCGCCCTTTTCTGTGCTTCAAGAGTTCGCATCTGCTCCGTTCGTGCCACGGCAACCTTTACTAAGTCGTACAAGCGGTACAGAGCAGGGCTTCCATTACGATCGAATTGCGATTGCTCCGCAAACCGATGCGCTCCTGCTATTTACGAGCGAGTGAGGATCCGCAACTCCACCCTCACTCCGCATACGTGTTTTCAATAAGTAGCAACCATCAAAACATCCAGATTCGGCCGTAAATCGCCAGCAAACCTTTTAATTTCATAAAGTTGGCGGTGAGGGTGGGATTCGAACCCACGGAACCCGTGAAGGTTCAACGGTTTTCGAGACCGCCCGATTCAACCACTCTCGCACCTCACCACGTATCTAAGTTACCAAGTTCACGAACAAGATCAGAACGAAGACACTCGGCAGGCCGGCGATGATCCAGCAGACCTACAGGTTCAAAAAATCCCACAATCACGATACTCGCCATGGCTCTGCCGAACGCATCACTGCTCCAGCACGTACGCAAAGATTAGGGGCACAACAATCGATGCATCCGACTCAATCACATATTTCGGAGTGTGGATGCTCAGCTTTTCCCAGGTAATCTTCTCGTTGGGAATCGCTCCCGAATAGGAACCATAACTTGTAGTGGAATCGCTGATCTGGCAGAAGTAACCCCACAGAGGCGTATCTTCGCGTTGCAGGTCCTGCCGTAGCATCGGGACCACGCAGATCGGAAAGTCACCTGCAATTCCTCCCCCGATTTGGAAGAATCCGATCGACGAGCTCGCTGTCGTTTTCATATACCAATCGGCAAGCGCCGTCATGTATTCGATGCCGGTCCTCACGGTATGCACGTTTTTCACGTCTCCCGAGATACAGTGCCCGGCATACATATTGCCGAGCGTTGAATCTTCCCAACCCGGAACAAACATTGGCAAGTTGCGTTCCATAGCTGCGTATAGCCAGCTATCCTTCGCATCCACCTGGAAACTTTTCTGCAAGTTCGGCGATTGCAGAATCCGGTAGAAGAACTCGTGCGGGAAACGGCGCTCGTTTTGCTGATCCGCCGCCATCCATTCCTTAAGAATCACGCCCTCAATCCGGCGCATCGCCTCTCCTTCGGGGATGCACGTATCGGTAACGCGGTTCATGTGGCGATCTAGGAGCGCCTGCTCGTCTTCTGGTTTCAAGTCCCGCCAGTGTGGAATGCGCTCATAAAAGTCGTGTGCGACCAGATTGAACACGTCCTCTTCCAGGTTCGCGCCTGTGCAGGAAATCCCATGAACTTTGCCTCGCCGGATCATCTCGGCGAGCGAAACGCCGATCTCAGCCGTGCTCATCGCTCCGGCCAGTGTGAGGAACATCTTCCCGCTTTGCCGCAAGTGCTCTTTGTAGGCCTCCGCGGCCTCCACCAGCGTCGCCGCATTGAAGTGCCGGAAGTGATGTTTGATAAAGCTGGAAACCGGACAGGGACTCATCTCTCCCAGTATCTTCGAGTGCCTTCGCTCGCGAATCGCTAACCGCGCCCGCGGGTCGAGTTCAAACCGGAGTGCGCAGCGGGAGCGACCGGTCAGACGCAATTTCCCGCACCTTCGCCCACACCTCTTTCGTCTCCCTGTGCAATTCGAGTGCGGCCAGCGCCTCTCTTGCTTCCCATTCGCGCCCGTCCCGCAGAATCTCCAAAAGGAACTCAAGTGCTCGTTCCTGGCGCGAGGCACTCAAGCCACGCAGCACTCCTGAGCCTCTGCCAAGGTTCTGCTGTTTCCGCCACGTCTCTATCAACATCTCGGTTGCGCTTGCCAATCGTGACGTCCCGAGGGCCAGGGCCGCCTCGTCCCGGATCTCTTCTACATCCGAGCGGAGGAATTCGGCGACGAACGGGACTACCTCGTCGCCCTGGAGCCTCAATAAGCACTCCAGGACTTGACCCGTAACAGCAGCCTCCTTGTCTCCCGCCCGCGCCTTCAATCGGAGCAGGAGCACAACCTCCTCACCATTCATTTCCTCGAGTGCTCGCGCGGCATCTGCTCGCACGCGCGCTTCCGGATCAGTCAACGCGTCAACCAAATGCCGCAGGATCTCTCGCCGAGGCAGATCCGTGCACTGCACCAAACCGAATGCGCAAATCCCACGCAGTGTGATCGCCGTGTCGACCTGTCCGCCCCATACCGGCTCCCTCTGGACGTGCTGCATACCTCTCACGAACAGCGAGCATTCGGCGTGGCCTAGATCCTTCAACGCTTGCGCGAGTGCGTTCTTCCCCCAGCATTGCGGGTCGGCATCTCTCTTCTTCTCCAGTAAGCGCGTGAAGGACTGAACCAGATCGGGAATCAAAGCGGTCGCCTGCGTCCCGGCAACGGTTGTGGCCGCTCGGGCGATCACAAGGTTGACCCGGTCTACGAGCGCTCTTCTCAAAACCCGAATCGTGGTCTCGTTCAGGCCGATGGCGCACAGAGCTTTGAGCGCTTCGAGCTGCTCTTCTACTCTGCGGTTCGGCATATCAGATGTTAGCTCTATCGCCGCTAAAATTGAGTCATGCGCAAAACCGCCCTGTGGGCGTTATTGCTAGGCGTGGTCGGCTCATGCGGTGTTTCTGCTAAAGCGCCATTTACCTTTGATGCCATGATGCGAATTGCTCGCATTGACGATCCGCAGCTCTCCCCGAACGGCAAGCTGGTCGCGTTCACGGTACAAACAGTCGACATGCCTAACAACTCGAAACCATCGCAGATCTATGTCGTCCCGCTGGATGGAGGCTCTCCCCAGCAAATCACGAGAGATGGCACGATGAACACCCGTCCTCGCTGGAGCGCTGATTCCAAGCGCATCTTTTTTGTTTCGAATCGCAGTAACCCTCCACAGGTCTGGTCAATGAACGCCGATGGTAGCGAGCCCAAGCCAGCTACTGACGTCCCCACGGGAGCGGACGGTGTCCTCGTCTCGCGTGACGGCAAGCTATTGCTGTTCACCAGTGACGTGTACCCTTCCTGCTCCGCGTCAGGCTCAGCTCCCGGAGCGGATTACGATGCTGTCTGCAACAAATCGAAGCTTGATGCGGAAGCCGCCGGTAAGATGCACGCTCGGGTCTACGACACGCTTTTGTATCGGCATTGGACGGAGTACCAGGGCGAACGTCGTAAGCACCTTCTGCTGCAGCCTGCTGACAGCTTGGGCAAGGTCCGCGATCTCACTCCCGGCAATCTGAACGCGCCACCTTTCAGCCTGGAGGGCCCCGAACCGTACGCGTTCTCACCCGACAGCACACAAATCGCCTACGTCGCAAACACCGATCCCGAACTCGCCAGCAGCACAAATTCCGACGTTTTTACCGTCCCGGTGGCGGGTGGTCCGGCACGGCGCCTCACCAATAATCCGGGCGCGGATGAGGGTCCGGTTTATTCGCCCGACGGGAAGTATCTTGCTTATCGCACGCAAACTCGCAGCGGCTATGAAAGCGATCAGTGGCGTCTCGCGATTCTCGACCTTGAGAGCGGCCAGATGAACACTCTCAGCGATTCGCTCGATCGCTGGGTCGAATCCTACACTTGGTCTCCCGATTCCAAGCGCATCTTCTTCACCATCGACGATCACGGCACTTCTCCATTGCTGATGATTACGGTAGGTGGCGGGCCCATTCGCACGATTGCGCAGGGTCCCACCTCGATCGGCTCCGTGCAGTTCACGCCCGATGACAAAGCCATGATCTACACGGAACAGAGCGGCTCTCAACCGACGGAAATCAAAAAAGCGATGTCGAAGGGTGGCACTGGTATCGCCCTAACTCATCTAAATGATGAAGTCCTGAACAATTTTCAGCTCACGCCCCTCGAAAAGATTTCGGCTGCAGGGGCGGATGGCGCCCAGGTCGAGAGCTTCGTCGTCAAGCCACCCGATTTCAATTCGGCCAACAGGTACCCGGTTCTGATCGCCATACATGGAGGACCGGAAAGCGATTGGGGCGAATCCTGGAGTTACCGCTGGAATGCGCAGGTCTTCGCGGGCGCCGGCTACCTGGTCATTCTGCCCAACCCGCACGGCTCAATCGGCTACGGCCAGAGCTTTACAGACGCGGTCAATGGGGATTGGGGCGGCCGTGCGTATGACGATCTTATGGCAACCGCCGACTATGTAGGCAATCTTCCCTATGTCGACAAGAGCCGGATGGTGGCGGCCGGCGCATCCTACGGCGGTTACATGATCAACTGGATTCTTGGCCATACGGATCGTTTCAAAGCGCTGGTCGTTCACGCGGGCGTGTTTGACCTTCGCAGTGAGGCATTGACAACGGAAGAACTCTGGTTTCCGAAATGGGAATTCCAAGGCCTGCCATGGGAGAACCCCGACTTATACGACAAATGGTCGCCCAGCATGTATGTTAAGAATTTCAAGACTCCAACACTTGTCACTCATGGCGAAATGGATTTCCGTGTGCCCATTGGCCAAGCTCAGCAGCTATTTACGTCTCTTCAGGAGATGAAGATTCCGTCAAAGCTCATTCAATTTCCCGATGAAGGCCATTGGATTTTGAAACCGCAAAATAGCCAATTCTGGTACGGCGCAGTAATTGATTGGCTGAACCAATACACGAAGCCGCTCAGTGGGGCCGCCGCTTCAGCCGGCGCGGCTCACTGAATTCGCTCCGTTAAAACGCGGACGCCGCCATTGGGCTTGGCCGAAGCTCGAATTCGTGGTTTCGAGGGAAAACCGCAAGCGGCAAGCCGTCGCGAAACAGAGACAATCGCAGGAACACGGAATCGCCGCGTCGTACACGCAAAGCGCTCATCGAAATTCTTACTTCGAGAAACTCCGCGATGGCTGCGCTGATGGCGGTCTCGGCCAAATTGGAATCGACGATTGTCGCACCCGAATCCGTTACCGAGATCTTAATCAGAAATTCGTCCTTATGCTCGTTTCGGAGCCGGAGGCGAAATTCGTAGGCCGGGTTCGCTTTCGCAGTTTCGGCCATCTCCACTGCAAGAAAAATGTTCTGCCCGTCAGTACCGTATCGTAGCTCCTGAATTGGGGTCTTCTGGCTGTGCAGCGCGCCCGAGCGCTGCTCGATTCGGTAGCGTCCTGCGTTCTGCCACTCGCTCGGGGAAGTCAGCACGCCATCGATTTGCGGCTCAATCATGCCGGTGGGCAACTCATTCGCAGAAACTTCGGCCTGCCGGAGCATCGATTCTTCCAGGATGCCCGGCGGATTTTCTCCCATCAGGCGGTACACGTTTGCCAAGTGAGCCCGGTATAGCTGATCGAACTCTGGCTTGTTTGCCGACGAATGCTCCGGGCCGTACCACCAGCACCAGTCGCTGCCTTCAGCAATGAGTAGCTCTTCCCATGCCGTCCTCCGGTTCGCTTCCGGAATGGAGCGCCCGCGCGGTGAGCGCATCACCTCGCTATACTTGTTCCGCGCCGCCAGCAATTGCTCCCATGCACAGTTGTCCTCCTCATCCCCGATCCAGATATCGAAGTTGCTATTTATCCACGACCCTGGGTAGATACGCGTTATCTCATGCGCGCGCATCCGGCTCAATGCTTCGCTGATGGTCAGTGCCGAGATGCGCTCATCAGCGGCGATTTCCCGATACAATTCACGCAAGAACGGTCTCCCGTTCTCGACGTAGGACTCCCAAGCGTTTTCGCCATCCAGAATGATCGGAACCAGCGCGTCGTGCCCCTGTGCCAAAATCGGCCTGCAGTTTCTGTGTATTTCGCTTAGAAAGTGCTGCACTGCTACTGTGGGTTCCAGATTCTGGTATACAAATCCAATGAAATCGCTCAGCTTCTGATCGCGAAAAACCACCTGTATCGCTTGGCCGTTCTGCCGCCAAATGTAGGGGCGGTACGTGTTCTTGGGCGTTGCGTCCTTTCCAATCGTTCGAGCAAGCACCGCGTTGTCTGTCGCGGTCCACTGAAACCCGACCTTGGCCGCCAGCCGCAGCGTTTCGTCTGAAACTGCTCCCTCCGAGGGCCAGAATCCCGCAGGCGCGAGCCCGAAGACGTCCTCAAAGTACCGGCAGGATCTGCGTAACTGTTCTTCGGCATCCTCCGGGTGCGCGAACTGCGAAGGCAGGGGAACATAGGGATGCGACACAGCCGCAATGTTCGTGTCGCATACGAGGGGCACTATCGGGTGGTAGAAGGCTGAGGCAGATAGCTCAATCTGCCCGCGCCCGGCAAACTCGCGGTATCCATCAATGACGTTCGGCATGGCTTGCAGCTCTTTCTGGATGACCGTAAGTTGTTCCAGAACTGTAAAACCGCGCCCTTTTATCACCAGCGCCTTGACGTCCGGATCATTCTGCAGATACTCCTCATCGAACCAGGCCAATTGAGAGAGCACTTGCAGATCTCGGAGCATCTGCTCGTCAAAGAATGCGGAAGCCCTCTCCGCGTTGTACTCGCATCGCTCCAGAATGCGATACAGTTCCGCATAGCGCGGGTAGCGGCCGATCACCCGCTCCGCATTCGCTTGAAAGAAGTAGCGGACGATAAACTCCTTTTCGGATGAGCTCAACTGCGAGGCCGGTATGGCTGCGAGTCGAAAGAACGGGTCAGACGCTTCGGCCCGAGCATAATCCTCTATCTGCACCAGCAGGGATGGGACCAGATTGAATGTCTGATGAATGGATGGGAATTCCTCCAGGATCTTCACCATCCCGTAATAATCTTTCAATGCGTGCAAGCGTACCCACGGCAGCTTGTATTCGCCGCTCACCAAATCCTTATAGAACGGCTGATGCATATGCCATAGAAAACAGAGGTTAATTCTTGGCATTGCTTCAAGGATAGATCCGAACCCTTCCCGACAGCATGACGGCCCGACTAATTCTCTCGAGACGCGTGTAGTCAACAATGAAGGTTTGACTTTTTTACGATCATGATCCAGACCGCTGCCCGCAGAAGAGCGCCTTTCAACTTCATCAGCGCGCGGCTGTTTGCCTTTCTCGCAGTTTTAGGCCCGGGATTTATTACCGCCAACGTCGATAACGATCCCGGTGGCATTCTAACGTATTCTCAGGCAGGCGCCCAGTTCGGATACACCCTGCTTTGGACTCTGATTCCGATTACTATCGCGCTCATTGTTGTTCAGGAAATGGCCGCGCGCATGGGCGCCGTCACCGGGAAAGGACTGTCTGATCTTATTCGCGAAGAATTCGGCCTGAGAGCGACCTTCTTCACGATGGTCGTACTAGGCCTCGCCGACTTCGGCAACATCATCGCCGAGTTTGCCGGGCTCGCTGCCGGCATGAGTCTATTTGGTGTTAGCAAGCACCTGACAGTTCCGCTCGGAGCCTTTGTCGTTTGGGGCTTAATCGTGCGCGGCCGTTATCGCCCCGTGGAGCGTATCCTGATCATCGCCTCGCTCGTCTACTTTGCCTATCCCGTCTCTGCGTTTCTCGCTAGACCCGATTGGAACCTTGCCCTGAAGCAGACCCTTATCCCGACAATAAGCTCTAATCCCGCTTATCTGACACTGCTTGTAGGATTGGTCGGAACTACCATTACGCCCTGGATGCAGTTCTATCTCCAGGCCTCAGTTGTCGAAAGGGGTGTCGACACTCGTCACTATAGCCTTTGCCGCCTCGATGTCATCGCAGGATGCATTATCACGGACGTGATCGCATTCTTCATCGTGGTGGCTTGCGCCGCCACCATCTTCCGGCACGGTCATCCGGAACTCTCAACTGCTGCCGAAGCTGCCGCGGCCTTACGACCGCTTGCTGGTCGTTTTGCGTATCTCCTGTTTGCAATTGGCCTCGTAAACGCCGCCCTGCTCTCCGCTGCGATCCTGCCGCTTGCTACTTCCTACAACATCTGTGAAGGGCTGGGGTTCGAATCGGGCGTGGATCGCCGCTTTTCGGAAGCCCCGATTTTCTATTGGCTCTACAGTTTGCTTATCGGCGGAGCCGCCGCCTGCGTGCTGCTCATCCCGGACCGTCTGCAGTTCAAGTTCATCCTGTATTCACAGGTCGCGAACGGGATGCTGCTCCCCTTCGTGCTGATTTACATGCTGCTGCTGATAAACCGTCCTCGCCTGATGGGTGCCTTCAAGAATAAGCCCTGGCAGAACGCTATCGCCTGGACTACTGCCGTGGTAATGATTTTTCTGTCCTCTATCTTCATCTACACGCAACTTGCCTGATTCGGACCCGCGAGCTTGGAAACCTTCTAACTCCTTTTAATGCTTAAAGAAGGCTCCGAATGCTAGCATGAAGTTGCCATTTCAATCAAGCCATCCTCGGAATGAACGTCTCCACCCCTTCCACGCCTTCGCTTGAGGGCTCTAATCGGCTTAGCCTCCCGTTCGAGCCGCTTCCGCAGTTCCGTCAAACGGCTCTGCAGGACTCTCCCGAACGCGCCGGAAATCATGGCAAGCGCATCGGTATCTTTATCGTTGCCTACAACGCGCTCACTACGCTCAGCACGGTTTTGCGACGCATCACCCCGGAAGTCTGGCGCAATGTCGAACAGGTTGCGGTGTTCGACGATGCCAGCCAGGACGCGACCTACGAGCTGGCCGTCGGTATCCAGGCGATGACGAACGTTCCCAAGCTGCGCGTTCTGAAGCATCCCAAGAACCTCGGATATGGCGGGAATCAGAAAGCCGGCTACCGCTACTTCATCGAGCAAGGTTTCGATATAGTCGTCCTACTTCACGGCGATGGGCAATACGCGCCCGAACTTCTGTCCCATTTGTACGCCCCACTCATACGGGGAGAAGCCGACGCCGTATTCGGGTCCCGGATGATGAAGGATTTCGGCGGACCGTTAAAAGGCGGCATGCCGCTGTATAAGTATGTCGGGAATCGCATCCTCAGCGCCTACGAAAACCACGCGCTCGGACTTCACCTGACCGAATTTCACAGCGGTTATCGCGCCTACAATCTGCACGCCCTCGCGTCGATCAAGCTCGATAGCCTCACCGACGATTTCCACTTCGATACGGAAATCATCATCAAGCTTCATCATCAGAATTTCCGAATTTTAGAAGTTCCGATACCAACCTTTTATGGCGATGAAATCTGCCGCGTGAACGGCCTTAAATACGCAAGGGCCATTGTTCGTGCCGTGCATCGCTACACTCAAACGTCGTTATCACTCCGCTGCTATCCCGAATACGAAGAGTACTTCGTTCCTTACGCGATTAAACGCGGCTCGTATTCATCTCATTACTACGCTTCGCGACTAGTGGGAACCGGGCAGCGTGTACTGGAGGTCTCGTGCAAAGATGGCGCGTTCGGCAGCGAGCTCACACGCGCGGGGAATAAGGTCACGGGCATCGATGAGGAACCACGGGTCCCGGCGGCTGCGGGCTATGAAGCGGTTGTATCGACTGATCTCGAAAGCGGGGCAGGAGAGCTGGTCCGGTACGCCGATCGTCCGTTTGACCGAATTCTGCTTCTTGACACTCTTGAACATCTCCGCAACCCGGCACCGCTGCTCGAAGACGTTCGCCGCCTGCTGGCACCGCGAGGGAAAGTAATCGTTTCGGTCCCCAATGCCGTGAATTTCACCGTACGGCTGATGATCCTCTTCGGCCAGTTTCATTACCAGGACCGCGGCATTCTGGACTGGCGCCATCTGCGCTTCTTCACCGCGAAGACGATTCGTGGTCTTTTGGAGAAACATGGCTTCCGCGTCGCCGGCCGGCAGTTCACAATAATCCCCATTGAACGCCTGCTCCCAATGCGGCCCGAGAATCGCGCACTGCACTTGATCAACGGCCTCTTGCGCCTGTTGACATCTCTCATGCCCGGCTTATTGGCATACGAGGTTGTGCTCACCGTGGAACGTTAACGGGGTGCACTAGGTCGTCGCTCTCGCATCCTGCTGCGCATTCGCTCCCGCTGACGGGAGCAGTAGTGGCTCCTGCGGCATCACGATCCAGCAAACAATGTAAACGATCAAACCAGCGGTGGGGGGCCAGATCGCAAATACAACGAACAGAATTCGCACCAGCGTGACATCAATGCCGATGTAGCGCGCAATCCCGGAGCACACGCCAGCGAGTTTTCTGTCGTCCCTTGGCCGGCTTAGCATCCGTCCAGGTCTTCCGGTATCCGAGGTGAATCCTGTGTTTCTTGTTGCCGTGCCGCATTGCCGGCAGTAACGATCGGAATCCGAAATTTCAAGGCCACAGCCACTGCAGTACATAAGTGTCCTCTCACCCAAGACTACGTTCCGTGTCCCCACGAAGTTCCGTGGATCCGTTCTCAATCCAGCTCGGCCCACATCTCTTTCAGATCGACTTCGATGTTCTCTCCTTCGGATAGAGGAACTCGCACCGGATCTATCGATGAGGCAAAAGCCAACTACGCAAAGCTCAACCCTCTTGCCGCGTACTTGTCGCGAGCAGTTGCCGATATTAGCTTCTTGTTTCTCCGGGTTTATGGGTGCTGAAGAAAGGTCGTGAGCTTTCGGCAACCGTGTATAAAGCGGTCGGGCGGGGTGTAGAGAGATGCAAGCCTTTCTCCTAATCCTCAGTGGAATAAGCGCCTCAGAAAAACCTTAAACAGAAACAACCCAACGTTCGCTCACAGCAACCTCGAAATTGTTCCGAAAGGTAAGTACGTTTCCTTTCTCACCGCGGAGGTCTGGTGAACAGCCGCATAGCTCAGCTATCTCTTCTCTCGATGATTGCTTTAACCAAAGCATGTCCATAAGCGTTTACGAATGGACCGTCAGTAGTAGCAAATGAAGACCACCGCTTGGAGATCTTCGCACGCGCCTCAGACGGATCGGTCTGGCACATGGCAGACATCGCCAGGCGGTGGGTGGAACGGATGGGGTCCGTTGGGCGGAGTGATTTCCGGGGCGCCCACCGTATCCATAAATGCCGACGGGCGCCTGCAGGTGTAGATCCGAACAACAATCCGCTGTACAACTGCGGCGCAACGATAATGGCCTCTGGCATCATCGCAAATGGACACGGCGGGGCGGAACGGGAGGGGGAGGCAGTCCACCTTCTTGCAGCAATGTATGTGGAGACATCTGTATGGAGTGTGTGACGTGCCCGTCAGGCGGGGTTCCTCAGTGTGCTGACGAAGATGAGGGATGGGTCCCCATCTGTAATACCTGCCCGATCGTAGTTGATGCATTCGGTGAGGGCTTCCATTTAACCGGATTAAGCAACGGCGTGCAGTTCACTGTTCTCCCTGGCGAAGATCCATCTCAGATGAGCTGGACCGATCCGCAGTGGCGGAATCGCTGGCTGGCGCTCGACAGAAACGGAAATGGAACCATAGACGATTTCACAGAGCTGTTTGGAAACCTGACGCCGCAGCCCACGGGAAAAGATCCCAACGGATACATTGCTCTGGCGTTATTTGACTATCCGCTGAACGGCGGCAACGGTAACGGACTCATCGATCCGGAAGATGCTGTCTACGATCATTTGCGGTTGTGGATCGATGCAAATCACAACGGTGTCAGCGAGCCCGGAGAGCTGTACTCGTTGCGAGATCTGGGTATTTTCCGGATCGACCTTGCGTACCATTCGTCTTCGTATGTAGACCAGAATGGCAACAGCTTCCGGTACAAATCGCGGATTTGGGACGAAGCTGGCCGCGAGCACGACGTCTGTTACGACGTGTTTCTAAAAGTAAAGGCGCATACGGCGTCAGGGACTAACTAATATGATCGGCCGCATAACTTTCGGAATCGCTGCGCTTTTCGTCTCCAGCATTGGTCTCAGTCAACAGCCGGCGCCAACAAGAGATGCTTGGAACCAACAAGTCCAAGAGCAATACGCCAAGCACGATGTAAGAATCCGGCATCTGCTGCCTCCCTATTCGGGGATGCCAGTGGTGCTGGATCTTTTTCATAAGCACCTGGAAGACGGCATGTGCGATCCCGAGCAGCACACGGCCTGGGAGACTCAGTTCAGCGGAATCATGGCTGGCGATACCGTTGCCGACTTGGGAGTGCGTACTCTAGCAGACGCCACAGCTACTGGACTGTCGACCATCGATACGTTCGCACCCAGCTATTCTCTTCCGGCAAAAGGATCTTCCAAGATCGTAATTGCTAAGCCAATTGCCGGTAGAGTTTGTATTCCTCAAAACCGCCATTATGTGTACACGAAATTCACGCTGGACGTATTGAAGGAGGTTCGGAAAGGAAAGGGACCAAGCAGCAAGAGCCGGTGCCGGTCGGGCAAATCACAGCAGTTGAGTTTGGCGGCACGGTTCGCTTTCCATCGGGGTTCTTGGAAACGCTTCTTTTGAATGACCGCGGATTTATGGAAATAGGTAAACAGTACGTCCTCTTTCTGTGGAATCCAGTTGCTTCGGACGAGACTTTGGTCGTTGCAGAAGCATATCTGATTCAGGACGGCTCGGTTTTCCCTGTCAACGCTAATGGTGATGCGCAGCTCGTCTATACAAAGATGCCATTTCCGGAGTTCGAATCGAAAGTTAAAGCCGCGGTAGAGCGGAATGTGGACGCGGATGTCTTCCCGAACGTACACGCGCCTTCGCGTCCCGAAGGAAAGAAATTGAAAAAGTGATGCTACGGTTCAAGATACTAGCGCTCGCATTGGCGCTCAGCGCAGGACTTTACGCGCGCGGCCAAACTTGTCCGGTGTTAGCCGCGAATAAGAACGCCGGTCTGGTTGAATATGTCGAAAAGGGCCTGACGCCAAATACCGGCTCCAGCCGCGGTTTGATTACTGCTCCAGTCACGATTGTGGAGTTTTCCGATTTCGAGTGCCCGTTCTGCCGCAAGTTCGCCGGCATCCTCGAGCAGCTTTCGCCGGCTGAGCGCGATCAAGTCCGCATCGTATTTCATCACTTCCCGCTTCCCATGCATCCTTGGGCGCGGGCCGCCGCCGAAGGCGCCGCTTGCGCGCAGTTGCAAAACAGCGATGCGTTCTGGTTTATGCACGACCAACTGTTTGAAAATCAACAAGTCATCACGCCTGAAAACATCAAACAGAAGTTACGTGAGTTCGCGCAGCCGAGCAATGCGATCGATTTTCCTAAATTTGAAAGCTGTCTCGAAAGTCAGATGTCGCTTGGGCTCGTGTTCCGGGACATGAATTTGGCGTCCACAAATCATATCGATGCCACGCCAACGTTGTTCATCAATGGACATCGAGTCTCTGGCGTCCGAGATGCCGCCCAACTGCAGTAATTGATCAGCAAAGCGGAAAAAGAGGCGCCAACGGTAGACGTCTCCAAAGCCCGCGCCGGCGCCCTCGCTCCGTGAAGCTGGCAAATGAAGCACGTCGATCGATATCGCCTCGCTCGTGCGACCGATAGCAGGATGATGAAACGGACGGTCGCGCCTTTTCATCTGACTCGTGGCGGTTTCCGCCCCCAACATTTGTCTGAGTCAACAGCAGACGACAAGAGGGGATACTTGGAACCAACAAGTTCAGGAACAATACACTAGGCATGATGTGAAGATGCGCCAGTGCGTACAGCCCCAACCCGATTCGATTTAGCTTGATCGGCTATTGAAAATTCAACCCCAGCCGCTCCGCCGTGCTACCGATGTCCTCTGACGAGAGGACGGGTACCTGGACCTGAACTCGCCCGTTCTCGGCTAGATCCACGGCTGTACTCGCCCGCCGCATTTCCCGCAAGAACTCCGAATTCTGCCATAAGCTAGTCCAGCGCTCTGCCGCAAACGCATAATAGTGTCCTGGCGGTACATTCCTGAAGCTGAACGTTCCATTCGGCGCGGAGCTGACGAGCACCCCCGACCCATCCTCAGGCAGACTCTCCGGCACAAGCACTGCCATTGTCATTGAGCTGACTCCCGCCGAGTTCTCTGCCCCAAGCGTTCCGTCCACCTCTCCTGCGCCCGTGCTCAGCAAAATCTCGATTTCTCCCCCACCGCCCTGTGACAGATCCATTCCGGTAATCTCAATGTCGTGCCGGTTCAATGAAACCTCTTTGACGTAAACCCCTACGGGCATGTTCATCACATGCACAAAGTAAGTACCGGGCATTAAGTTCTGAATACTGAAGCTTCCATCGGCGGCAACCGCGGCGTTTTGAGAAATCCCAAACGCCACATCCCCTCCCGGCGCAAGGTTCACTCGAAGATTCCCGAACGACTCGGCGTTCACGTTAGCTCCTGTCACACGGCCCGTCAAATTGATGGGCGGTGTCAGGCCCAGTACGATCCCGCTGACATCGCTTGCTGCCACCTCGACCTGTTGCCTTCCTAATAACCGTGTCCCCCGGCCGTGATTTGCCGGTCCGCTCTCGTCGTAGCGGCCTGTGAGCCAAAGCGTATAGCTGCCCGGCAAAACCCTTCGGAACTCGAAGGTTCCATCGCTATTGATTCGAGTTTTCTGACCCAGCACATCCGAATCGAGCGTGTTCTCTGGGGAGAGCATTACGGTCGCCCCCTTCTGGAGCCCTCCCGGATTCGACTCGGCAACTCTTCCTTCCACCCGGTACGTTGCCACCCGCCTCAACTGAATACTTGTATCTCCAGCGTCCTGACCCGCGCTCACCTGTATCGGAGTCGCCGACTCGTAGTCGAGGCTCTTCGGAAAAAACGTGCGCACCAGAACCGGCACAATGCTTTCCGCCCCGGCTGCCGATTCAGCCGCTTCTTTCTCTTTTTCCCCGCCTTGGTACTCCGCCGAAACGAAATACCGTCCCGAATCCAGCTTGCTGAGTGTGTACTCACCGGCTTCGTTCGTCGTCGTAGACCGGTTCCGCCTGAGCTGCAGCTTCCCGCGATTTGTATAGGTCGAATAGGTTTGCACTCTCGCGTGCCCTAACGGTTTCCCCTCTTCGTCCAGGACCTTTCCGCTGATGCTTCCTTGCGGGCTGAGTTGGATGAAAACTCCCGTGACTTGTTGTCCACTGCCGACGGTAATCCGCTGCCGCGGGCTGTACCCCCGGCCGCTGCTGAACCCGCTGGCTTGGGACACAACCAGATAACTCCCCTGCGGAACCGAATCGAAATGGAAGACACCATCACTTTGAGAAGATCCTGACTGCGGTTGAACAGCAGCAGCTCCGCGCCCGTTCACCGAGTAGAGATTTACCGTCGCGCCATTTATCGGCTCGCCGGTAACGGCGTTAGTCACTCGTCCCTCTACCGTGCCCGGAACACCCGGCTGCAGCACGGTCTGGGCCGTGAGGACCAGCGGGAGCAGCACGAGCAGGAAGCGGGGCATCGCATCACCGCGGAAAATCGAACGGCATACTAACGTGCGAATGCGCTTCGCACCGGAGCTGGCGGCTTGGTATGCTTGATCGCGCGCCATAGGACGTCATTCAGTTCGTCATCATCGGCCAGATCCGCCTCCGAGAAATCCATCTTTCCTGATTCCTCGGCGCCCGGACCATTCGCCGGATTCCTGTCATTCAGTGAAATCTTCGGAGCGATCGCGGTGTACGCTTTCGTATCTGCATCCCGTCTGAAACTGCCGAACATCGGTCGAGCTCCGGCGTCAAAGTGCGTCATCGGATGCAGCCCTAGAATTCCCTCGATCGTGCGCAGCACGCTCACCTGGTTGTACATCGTAGAGTCTACTGCTCCGCGGCGCGTATACGGGGAGACCACCCAAACGGGGGCGCGATGCGAATCCACGTGATCCGGCCCGTTCTGCGCGTCGTCTTCAATCGCGAAAATTGCCGTCGATCCCCATAACTTGCTGTGCGACACTGCGTCCACCACCATCCCAACCGCATAATCGTTATCCGCTACATACACAAACGGTGTCCACGCCCCTGCTCTTGTCCCCTCCGTGTGGTCGTTGCCTAGCCGCAGAATGATCAGTTGCGGCGCTTCGCCTTGTTCCTCGAATTCGCGCCATTCCTTAATGAACTCCTTGGCGCGATCAATATCCCGGTACTCGAGATCGAAGCTTCGAAAATTCATGTCCGTGTGCTGGGCCAGCATCGGATCTCTGACTTCCCGAATCTGCCGTTCGCCGGGTGCCGCTCTAGTCGCCAGATCCGAAACCCACTCACCGTAGTCCCGCACCGTCAACCCGCTCTGCAGCGCGTTGTCCCACAGGTATCCGGCCGGTGGCGTGTTCGCCGGCTCGCCGCCTTCGAAACCGTAAAGCTTGCTGCGATGACTATAATTGTTCGGCCACAACTTCATGGTGAAATCTGGCGCAATCGCGGCCGAGGCCCAATTATGACCGTCTGCGCTGACATCGGCGTTCTCGTAGAAGTTGTCATACAGCACGAACTCACGCGCCAGCTCGTGCAGATTGGGCGTTATCTTCTCCCCAAACAAGTTCAGCGACTTGTCCCCGTTCCCTTGGGCCATGTCGCCGAGCACCTGATCGTACGTCCGGTTTTCCTTAATGATGTAAATGACGTGCTTGATGGGCGACTCGTGCCCTTGTGTTCGCGAAAAATAGCCTTCCTGCTCATCCGTAATCGGGCCGTAAATCATCTCGTCGCGATACGGCGAATTTTCGAGTACGGCCCGCGTATATTGAGCAAGTTCTGGATCGCTGGGCACCGGAACGAATCCCACCGTTCCTGTCTGTATATGCGCCACATATTCGACGCTCGGCGGAGCAATCGGCCCTTTGTGCGCCGTTTCAGGGCGCATCGTGGGATTGGGTCCGTGCGGATTCGGACGACTGCCCAAACCTTTTCCATTTACGATTACGAGCTGATCGTTTCCCAGAGTTCGTACTGCTGTCGGATACCAACCCGTCGGAATGAACCCAAGCACCTTAGTCCGCGGTGACGCTATATCGGCCGCCGCCACCGCATTCGCGTCCGAACACACCACAAATAAGCGCGAGCCCCGTTCATCTGTAGCCAGTGCCGATGGTGTCATCCCCAACGGGTGCATCGGCGTCAGCGAAAGATTAATTGTCTCGAGCCTCGTCAATTGCCCGTCCGCTGTCACTCCGAGCGAGTAAACATTGTTAGTATTTCCCGCCGTCACGAACAGTCTCGCCGGATAACTCGAGCCTCCTTCCTCGCTGGGGGCGGGCCTGTTGATCCACAGCATGTCCGTAGGATGGGGCCCGATACGCGTTCTGCTCAACTCCGTCCCATTCATCGCATTGTGTTGGTACACCGAGCCATCACCCCATGCGCTGACGAGCACCTGCTTCCCACCCGGACTGATAACGATGCGGTACGGACGCCGTCCCGTTTTCCAGCGGTCGATCAACTTGCCGCTTTGCACATTGATCACCGCCACGCTATCGCCATAGAGATCCGCCGCATAGAGCACGGCCTCGTCTGGCGAAAGCTCCACGTCTCCTATCAGCGCATTCCCCTTGTTGCTGAGGTCCTTGACCGCTGTGAATTCGCGGTTGCGCCGCAGAGTTCCTGTAGCGTCCAGCGCGAGTTCGAATACCTTTCCCGTCGTCCCGCCGCTCACATAAATCAGGTCCTTGTCCGGCGCGCCCGTTAGACCCAACCACGCGTCCGGCAGCTCAGTTCGCCGGATCTCTTTTTTCGTCTTTATGTCGATCACGCTGATCGAAGGCGGGTTGTATCCGCCGTTCAGCACCAGCAGATATTTCCCATCGCGCGAAACGAGCGTGCTCATCGGAAATGTGTCCACTGAAACTTGTTCGCCTGCGGGACGTATGGTCCAGCCGCTGTTTAGCAGAAATCCGCCTCCCGGCAGTGGGCCCACCTGTTGCTTGGGGGCATCCTGAGGGCTAGCCGCCCGCGTCAAAATCGCAAGGACGGCCGTAATCAAAGACAACTGTTTCATTCAGTAAACCTGTGAGCGATCGGAAACCGGCGTCCAACGCCGAATGCTTTCGCCGTGATCCGCAGCCCGGGCGCCGCCTGCTGCCGTTTATATTCGTTCCGATCCACTTTTCGCACAATGTCGCGCACCAGCTCTTCCGGAACGTTCGTTTTTGCCGCGATCTCGGGGACTGATTCATAGCGCTCGATGTAGCCCGCCAGGATCGCGTCCAGCACTTCGTATTCGGGCAGGCTGTCCGTATCTTTTTGATCCGGACGAAGCTCGGCTGAAGGCGGCTTCCTGAAAGTGTTCTCGGGAATCGGCCCGGGCAATCTCCTGCGCTCGTAACGGCAATTCGCAACGCGCGCGAGCTGGTACACCATCGTCTTCGGAACATCGCTGATTACCGCCAGCCCCCCGCACATGTCGCCGTAGAGCGTGCAGTATCCCACCGCGATTTCGCTCTTGTTCCCCGTCGTCAGCACCAGCGATCCGTATTTATTGGAAAGCGCCATCAGCACCATGCCGCGCAGCCGCGACTGCAGGTTCTCTTCGGTGGTGTCCGCGTTATAGCCTCGAAAGAGCGGCTCCAGAATCTCGATCATCGCCTCATAGCCCAGTGTGATCGGCACTACCTCAAACCGCACTCCGAGATTCTCCGCCAGCGTGCGCGCATCCCTGAGGCTGTGCTCCGACGAATACGGCCCCGGCATGCCGATCCCGATCACATTTTCTTTCCCGACGGCCTCTACCGCAATAGCCGCTACTAGCGCCGAGTCGACACCGCCACTCAAGCCCACCAGCACACTGCGAAACCCGCATTTCCGGATATAATCGCGCGTCCCGAGCACCAGAGCCTCGAGGGCGGCCTCATCCCCAATCAGATGATTCCCGTGATGATCTCCGCTCTCCGTCTCGGTATCGAACAGGACCAGGTCTTCCTCGAATGACTTGGCCGCTGCCGCAACCCTACCCTTCGCCGTCATCGCGAAGCTCGAGCCGTCAAACACTAGCTGGTCGTTTCCTCCCACCATGTGTACGTAGAGTACCGGCAGCTTGAACCGGTGTGCAATCGCCCGGAAAATGTCTTCGCGCAGTTTTCTTTTCCCGATGTTCCAGGGCGAAGCATTGATGGAAACCACCAGTTGGGCGCCCTTCTGCACCAGCTCTTCTACCGGATCGCGTGAATAGCGTCGACGTTCCCAGAACTGTTTGTCATTCCAAGCGTCTTCACAGATCGCCAGTGCTATTCTCATGCCGCGAATCGTGCAAATCTCCTGTGAGCCAGCAGGCTGAAAATAACGAGCTTCGTCGAACACGTCGTAGTTCGGGAGCAGCATCTTGGCTTGCCGGAAGACCACCCGGCCGCCTTCGATCACCGCCGCCGCGTTCTGTGCTCGAATCGCCGAGTTCTCAGGCGACCGCCCGACATACCCGATAATCATCGCAATGCTGAGATTCGCAGAATCCCGCGCGATGCCTTCCAGAGCTTCCCCCGTGCGATTAAGAAACGACTCTTTCTCTACCAGATCGCGCGGCGGGTAGCCTGTTAGCGCCAGCTCCGGAAAAGCAATTAACTCCGCGCCTGCCTGCTCCGCGCGTCGCGCATACTCAAGAATCTTTGCTGCGTTTGCCGACAGATCGCCAACGGTGTTATCGATCTGTCCCAGCGCAATCCGCATGCAAGACTCATTGTATCGGCGCAGCGAGTGCGCGCCTCCTGATCCTTAAATTGTTCTGCCGTCCGATTCGTTTCTCTTTACGACCAGGTCGTCCACTACCAACCGGCCTACCTTTAAATCTCTGATCTCGAGCGAATCGATCCGTGATTTCCCAATTGCTAACTTGCGGATCGCCAAGGCGCCAATTGCACATGCACCCACCGCCAACGCCCCGAGGGAAAAAGCGCCCAGTGCGAGTGCGCCTGCCGAAGCTGCGCCTAAGGCCGCCCTCTTTGTTCTGACCAGGTCGAGATTTTTCTTTCTCATATCCGCAGTCTACGCGCTGCCGTCGTCGGCGCTAACCTAAGAGCAGGAGCAGGGATTATGTGTTCGTTCGCTCATACACTCCTGACGGCCGCCTTCGTTACTACGTTTTTCGTCGCCCCTGGTCTGGGTCAACACGCCAGTTCTGGCGGTGCACATTTCTCTTTCCCCGCTGGGCCTCCCTCCAATCCGGCGGCTCATGGTACTCAGCCCCTCGGCGGTGGCCGTAATTTTCCTGTGCGCAGCTATGGCCCGCCTCCGCTCGGCTTGCGTGCGCCTGCTGCCGGTTTCACGGGTATTGATCCCGGAGCATTCAGGTCGAATGGCTTCTACCGGCACCGGGATTTTCGGAATGTCCCGTTTGGTTTTTTCTCCGCGCCGTACTACTATCCGTTTCTTGGCTATGGCGACAGCAGCTATGATGCCTACCCGCCGTCAGACACAGCGATGGATCCCGCTACGCAAACGGAACTCATGAACCAAAATATGCTGGGCGAGCAGATCCAGCAGCTCAGCGCGGAAGTAGAGGATCTCCGGAATCAACAGCAGGCGAATGCACAACAACCCGCTCCCAATCCGGCGGCTGGACGGTCTGAGCCCGCTTCCGGACCGCCCGCGCCTCCGGTCACGCTAGTTCTCCGAACCGGTCAACACATGACGGTGCAAAGCTACGCGGTCGTCGATCAGATGTTCTGGGACCTTACCAGCCCGACCCCACGCAAAATTCCGCTCTCCGTGATCGACATTCCTGCTTCCACCAAAGCCACGGAAGCAAATGGCGGTGTGTTCCCGGAGATAAGAGGCGGTCAGTAGCTAACATTCGACGAACTCAGCGCATCCGAATCTGCGAGGCTAGAAGCGGCTTTATAGCTCCGACTAGGCGGAGCAGCTAACCCTTCACCAACGTCTTCCGCAGCAGATCCAGCGCGCCCTGGGTCGCTAGCAGGCGCACACGATCGCGGTCGCGGCCGTATCGTACGCGCACAACGCGCGTCCCACCCGGGCCTGAAACTCCCAGGTACACAGTTCCTACGGGATCGAAATCTGTCCCGCCGTCCGGTCCCGCATATCCCGTTGCCGATAACGCGTAAGTCGTACCGCTTCGCCGTCTGGCTCCTTCCGCCATGGCGGCTGCAACCGGCTCGCTCACGGCGGTGTGCCTCTCAATCAGCTCTCTTGATATGCCCAGCACTTCCTGCTTCTCGCGGTTCGTATAAGTCACATACCCGGCCACAAAGAAATCCGAGCTTCCTCCGCGCTCCGTCAATCGCGCGGCAATCATGCCCCCGGTGCAGCTCTCCCCCGTCGATATCGTCGCATGGTGTTTCCGCAGCAGCCGTCCGATCACCATTTCCAACGATTCGTCGGCGTCTTCGCTATAGACCTTGTCTCCCAGCAGCTCCGCAATCGGATTCCCCACCTCTCGCAAGAGCGCGTCCGCTTCGCTCACGCTTTCTGCCCAGGCCCGCAAATGCACAGACAAATCTCCGGGTGCAGAGAGCACGGTCGTCGTCGGATTCGTGTATTTCGTGTAAACCGGCGCGATCAGCGTATCCAGATCCGACTCGCCAATGCCCGTGATCCGAAACGTCCGCACCCGAATAACGCGCCGCGGCAGAACCGGCCTCAGCTTCGGCAGCAGTTCGTGTTCCACCATCGGCTTCAGCTCGCGTGGCGGCCCGGGCAGCAGGGCCACCGCACCGCGATCCGTCGAAATAAACTGGCCCGGCGCCGTCCCGTGTGGATTCGGCATCGCTTCCGCGCCCTCGATCAGATATGCCTGTTTGATGTTGTTTTTCGCCATCGGCCGGTGAATCTGCCGAAAGCGCGCAATGAGAATCGATTCCTGCTCGAGCGAAAGCACCAGCTTTCGATCGAGTGCCGCCGCGGCCGCCTCCCGCGTCAAATCATCTTCGGTCGGCCCCAATCCACCGATCACGACCAGAATCGCCGAACGCCCCGCCGCGGTCCGGATCGCCGCTGTCAACCGCGGCAGATCATCGCCGATCACCTGTTTGGTCACCACCTCGACTCCGAGCAGGTTCAGATGTTCCGTTACCATCAGGGAATCGGTATCCAGCCGCTGCGGTGTGAGCATTTCGCTCCCGACCGCAATGATTTCCGCGTCCTTAGTCATCGAGCGCACCGGTGCAATCGCCGGCTGGCAAAGGATTCATTTATTTAAACCAGGGGCCGCCCGGCAATCTCGACGTCGACCCGGAACAGCGCGTTGTGCGTTGTCACCATCAGCGATTTCGAAGGTGTGAAAGCCAGCCCGACGATTCCTGGTCCCGAGAGGAACTGCTCTGGCCTCCGTGCCGCATCAATGCGAACGATTCCCCGGCGTCCGGCCAGCGATGCCGCTACGTACAGCCGGCCTTGCGCGTCGAAGGCCAATCCCTGCGGCCGTCCCAATCCGCGGAAAAATGTTTCTACTTCGCCTGCGTTTGAGATCCGGAAAACCGAATCGAAGCTTGATGTCGTTGGGCCCGTCACATAGAGGTAATCCTCCGGTCCGAATGCCAAGTGATAGGCCGCGATCGAGGGCTCTAAGGTTGCGAAAACATAGATCTGCCGCGAACGGCTGATTTTGAAAATAGTTCCGCTCCGATCTCCGACGTACAAGTTCTCCTCATGGTCGAACGCGATGCCCGTCGCCACTCCCATCCCCTCTACATACACCGTCATGTTGCCGGTCGGAGTGATTTGATAGATAATCCCGTCATAGCGGCTCGAGACATATAGCAGGCCGTCTTTGTCAAACGCCAGTCCAGTAGGATTCATCAGATCCGTCACGAAAGGCTTGGAGCTGTAGTTCGTATCGATCTTGTAAATCGAGACCGGCGATTTCTGCCCGCGCGGGCCGCTGAAAGTGCTGAATACGTTGCCTTCCGAATCCACTGCCGGATTCGCCACCGGATGCAGGCTGTCGGCAACCTGAATGCCCAGGTGAGTCTCGTGCACCTCACTTTCGAGCTTCCCGTTTGCTACCACCAGCTCTCCCACTATGGCCCCTTCCGGCACCCGCGCAATGATGTAGGAATCGCCCGCAACCACGAGCTGGGCGTTTTGGTTGCCCAGCTTGACCATTGGCCGTTCACTCGAAGCAAGATGCCGGCCTCGAATGCGGATCTCTCCTCCCGAAATGGCCGCGGGCGGCTCGATGCTCGAAATCGACGGCCGTGTGTTCTGCTCAACGGCCTGGTGTTTGCTCGGCATAATTAATGAAATCCAAATCTCCCGCCTATATACAAGATAAGCGCCCCGTATACACCGGCCGCCAGATCGTCTGCCATAATCCCGGTTCCCTCAGGCAATCGTTCTAGTGTACGAACTGGCCATGGCTTCCAGATGTCGAACACGCGAAATAATAGAAACCCCGCCAGGAGTGCCTTCCAGTTCAGACTCGCCGCCCCCAGCAGCGTGACCCACTGCCCCAGGACTTCATCTACCACGACCAGCCCCGGATCAGTCTTGCCGACGAGCCGTGCGGTTCGCGTGGACGCAAGAATGCCTGGCACGGTTAACGCGATAATCAGGCAACCGAGAGTTAGTCGCCCAGCACCCATCCAGAAATGCAGCGCGGCCGCGATCAGAACTGCCGCGAGCGACCCCACCGTTCCGGGTCCGAATGGGCAATATCCGCAACCGAACCAGGTCGCCAGCGCCAGCGCGGCTCGATTCACTGCACCGGGCCTTCGTCAGTTTCTATGTCGGGGTCTTCCGAGGCCGCTTCTTCCAGTTCGTTTCCACCTGTCGGCCTGGAGATGACGTATTTCTCCGAACCCCAATTCCCCAGATCAATTAGCCGGCAGCGATCGCTGCAAAACGGCATGTTCGGCGCGTCGAACGCGACTTCCTTCTTGCAGATCGGGCAACGTACAACAGCCGGCATGAGTTATTAGCGCGCCGGAATGCCGCTCGAGACTGGATTAGGTGTGAGAATCGGAAACGGATTCACTTGTTGTTTGCGCGCGAGAAAATTCCGCTCCGGTCCATCCACGAGCGCACCCACCAGATCGTAATCGTGGGCTTCGGTTACTCGCAGCATCCGCATCTCGCCGGGCCCCGCTTCGCCTCCCGCGAACTCGTTGATATAGCACACGCCGTCAATCTCCGGCGCTTGTGTCGCCAGCCGGGCTTCCCATAGCATCTCCGTCTCCTTCGATGGGCCTTCCACTAGCACCGGCAATTCCTGTCCCACTAACGTCTTGTTTCGTCGCAGCGAGATCCTGCGCTGCACGGACATCAGCTTCCGTTTCCGCTGATAAATCGTGCGCGCGTCCACCTTGCCGTCCAGATGGAAACTCCCGCTCGTCTCCTCATCGCTGTAGGAGAACACGCCTAGCCGGTCGAACTGCGCAGCCTCGACGAACTGGCAGAGCTCTTCAAAATCCCGTTCCGTCTCGCCTGGGAAACCGACAATCATGCTGGTCCGGATCGCAACGCCGGGTATCGTCGCCCGAATCTTTTCTAGGAGCTTCAGAAAAATATCGGCGTTCGCACCGCGTTTCATCCGCTTCAACACTGGTGTGCTCGCATGCTGCAACGGCATATCAATGTATTTCACGAGCGTGTCGTGCGCCGCCATCGTATCCAGCAGTTTGTGTGTAATCTTGTTCGGATACGCATACAGGAAGCGTACCCATTTCGAGAATTCGGTAGGAATCCCGGCGAGCCGTGCGAGCAGATCCGCGAGGCCGTTCTTCAGTCCGAGGTCTTCGCCGTAGCAGGTCGTGTCCTGCCCGATCAGGTTGATTTCGCGCACGCCCGTCGCAAACATCCGCGTGGCTTCGTTGACGACGCTCTCAAACCGCCGGCTCCGGAACTTTCCCCGAAACTGCGGAATGATGCAGAACGAACACGGATGATCGCATCCTTCCGCGATTTTGATGTACGCCGAATGCTTCGGAGTCGTGAATACGCGGGCCGTCAGGTCGTGATACAAATACGGCTCCGCCGCAACCGGTCGGGGCTCGAGGCCTTCGCACAAGGCCGTGATCTGTGCGAGTTCGTTCGTCCCCAGCACCGCATCGACCTCGGGAATGTTCTTCTGAATGTCCGTCCGGTACCGCTCGATGAGGCAGCCCGCCACGATTAGCCGCTGAGCCTTGCCGGTTTTCTTGTACTCGGCCATCTCGAGGATCGTGTCGACCGATTCCTGCTTCGCCGGATCGATGAAGCTGCAGGTATTCACAACCAGGACATCGGCCTCGGCCGGTTGTGCCGTCAGTTCATGTCCATCGGCTGCCAACTGGCCCATCATGACCTCGCTGTCCACGAGGTTCTTTGGGCAGCCCAAACTTACAAATCCAATCTTCAAAGGGGTTAAATCACCAAGAGGAGAGTGTTTCAGCGCCAAAACGCTAAAACACTAGGATATCAGGAGATCGAGGATTCTATTTGGCACGCCAATTTGCATCGTGATTGAACGCATGCGGAGGGGACTACATCGCTTCCGTTCCGCAGATCCGGGGCTGCCATGCGCAAGCACGCTCGCTTGACGAGGTCACCGAACGCATTCGCGAAGCCATTCAGTTCTGCCTTGAAGTGGAAGGATCGCCTGAGTACATCTGATTTTCCTCGCCGGTACCGTTCGCGTTGCTTCCGACGGACCGTTGGAATATCCTACTGTTCCTTACGCCCTTATCTCCCAATCCCCTCGGCCGCTATCTGCGCAATATCCAATAATCGCGGCGGAGCTTCGGAAACGGCACTCAGTGCGTCACGAAACATGCTGTTGCAGAAGGGGCATGCCGTACCAACCACCGGCGCTCCGGTTGCCGCCAGTTCTTTTGCTCGCGCCATATTGACGCGCTCGCCGGTTTCTTCCCCCAGAAACACCAATCCACCTCCCGCGCCGCAACAAAACGACCGTTCTCTCGAACGCGGCGGGTCTATTACCTCGTGCGATCGCGCAATCACCTCGCGGGGGTCATCGTAAATCCCCCGATACCGTCCCAGATAACACGGATCATGAAACACCACCCGGTCGCCACGGCCGTTTCCGGGCAACTGCCCGGCATGGCGCGCCAGAAACTCGCTGTGATGCTCAATCTGCACCTCGGCCCCGAACTCGCGCCAGTCATCCTGCATAGTGCGCACGCAATGCGGACAGATCGAGACGATTTTTTTCACTTTCGCCTGCTGCATCGCTGCCAGGTTCGCCTCGGCCAGTTGTCCGAACGCCAGGTCGTTTCCCAATCGCCGCACCGGGTCGCCCGTACAGCGTTCTTTCTTGAGCACCCCGAAAGAGGTTTCCAGGTGCTTCATTACCGTCGCGAAGGAAGCGACGATTTCCCGCCCGCGCGGATCGTACGCGCCCATGCACCCCAGCCACAGGCAATACTCCTGCGATCCATCGAAGGTAGGAAATTCCTGCTTCGCGATAAATTTGTCCCGCTCCGTCTGCGAGAACCCCATCGCGTTTCCATTCCGTTCCAGATTCAGGAACAGCTTGGTTCCGAACTCGTCTTCCCACCCTCCCGTGTTCACCGCTCCACGCCGCAGACCGATGATGCTCGGCAAATGCTGAATCCCCACCGGACACTGGTATTCGCAAGCCCCGCACGTCGTGCACTGAAAGATCGCCTTCTGCGATACCGTCGCGCTCAGAATTGGCGTTTCATTCGCATTGCCATGCTCGTTCAGATAGGCTCGGATCCCCAGCACAATCAGCTTCGGATTCAGTTCCTTTCCGGTGTTGTTCGCCGGACAATGCTCCGTGCAGCGTCCGCACTCCACGCACGAGTACGCCTGCAGCGCCGTGATCTTCGAAATATCTTTCCCGGCTACTAACCCAAAATCTTCGTCGCCAGACAGCGGCGGAATGTGGCTGAACCCCTGCCGATCCAGAAAAATCGTCAGAGGGCTCAATACCAGATGAAGATGCTTCGTATGAGGAATTAGCGGCAGGAACGCCAGAATCGTTAGCGCATGAATCCACCACAGCACTCGCGCGCCCGCTGAAGCTTCGTCGATCCACCATACCAGCATGTATGTGATCATCAGCATGAAGATGAGCGCCGCGATCACGCACGATTCATACGACAGCGGCTCCAACCATTTCGGCCGGATCACGAAACGCCGGAAGGCTAGCCCCGCAATCGAACCCGCGCACACCGCCGCAAATGCAAACGCGAACCACCAGTAAAACGCGCCGAACAGCGACCCGTGATAGTTCAGAAACGGGCCGCCAAACGCCTCGGAGAAGTGGTTGAGTGTCACCAATGCAAAGGCGCAGAAGCTCCAGAACACGAAAGCATGGGCCAGGCCCGGCAGGGGCCTCTCGCGAATCACCTTAGCCTGGCACATCACTTCCCAAAAGAAGGTCCACAATCGCCCTGTGACCGGTCTGAACTTGAAATCCTCATCTCGCCGCGCAT
This sequence comes from uncultured Acidobacteriaceae bacterium, assembly GCA_963787585.1. Lineage (GTDB taxonomy): Bacteria > Acidobacteriota > Terriglobia > Bryobacterales > Bryobacteraceae > Bog-105. The sequence continues at coordinate 1,252,946 of CAWBDR010000014.1, read as the reverse complement.
GCTGGATGCGCTCCACTACGCGGCCAAAGCGCAGCCAGAACAAGCAGACGGACCCGATGATCAGCGCGAGCAGCACTCCCCGCGAAATCCAGTTGAAGCTCATATCTAATGAGGATTGATGCGGCTCAGACCTGTCTCTCTAGTAGCATGAATAACGGTGAGATATGTCATTTCTGGAGCTGCTGGCTTCATTGGATCACACGTCTGTGACCGGCTCATCGAACAGGGTCATGAGATCATTGCGCTCGATAATCTAATCACAGGCCATCGTTCGAATATCGAGCATCTCCTCTGCAACTCCCGTTTCCGGTTCCTTGAGCACGATGTGTGCATGGCTTTTGAGATCCCGGATTCGGTCGATCGCGTGTTTCACCTTGCCTCGCTCGCCAGTCCCGTTAACTATCTCGAACATCCGATCGAAACTCTCGAATGCGGAGCAGCAGGCACTCGCAGCATGCTGGATCTCGCGCTCCGAAAGAATGCCCGTTTCCTGCTGACCTCTACATCTGAATGCTACGGCGATCCCCTCGAGCATCCGCAATCCGAGACTTATTGGGGTAACGTCAATCCCGTCGGCCTTCGCTCTTGTTATGACGAAAGCAAGCGGTACGCCGAAGCGCTTGTCATGGCGTATCACCGTGTCCATGGTCTGCACAGCAACATCGCTCGGATCTTCAATACCTATGGACCACGCATGGCGCTCAACGACGGACGTGTCGTTCCTGCCTTCATCGATCAATCATTGAAGGGAGTCAATTTGACCGTTTTCGGAGATGGCTCGCAGACGCGCAGCTTTTGCTTTGTCTCCGATCTCGTGCGCGGCCTGCTTCTCCTCAGTGAGTCCGATGAAGCCTATCCGGTCAATCTGGGCAATCCCACCGAAATGAGCATCCTGGAGTTCGCCAATGAAATCCGTGCTCGCGTCCATAACTCGATTGGGATCGAATTCAAGCCATTGCCGTCGGACGACCCGAAGCTGCGCTGCCCAGACATCACCAAAGCCAAACGCTTGCTCGGTTGGGAGCCGTACGTCTCCTTGCGGGAGGGATTGAGCATCACGATCGATTACTTTCGCCGGAACCACGAGCTTCAGGGAGCGACATCGTTTTCTGAATCAACGCGGTGAGGAGAGGCCATCGCCTTTTCCGTCATGCTTCCATGTCCTCCGCGGCATCTTCACTTCACCTGTAAAGTTAGCGACTTCGATTCCTTCCGTCCGGCGCCGTTCTCGGCGGTAATGGTGTACGTGGTCGTTTTCTTCGGCGCAATCTCCAGGCAGTGGAAATACATCGGCTTGATCGGTTCTACCGGCGGATCCAGCGTCACCGTTTTTGCATTCACCACGCCATAACAAAGCTGAGCGGTCTGTCCGCGTTTCAGCACCTGCGTATCTATCGAGAACGTGGTAAAGCGAATCTCACCCGAACCATAGACCTCCTTCACGACTTGCTTCTGTTTCTCCGCCCTCTCTGCGAGGATCCGTTCTGTTGTGCGCTTGTTGTACTCGTAGCGGGAATAGAATGTCCATGCCACGTACAGCGCCGCAATGATTACCGCGACCGTAGTGAAAGGAAGAAGCTTTTCGAGAACCGATCGGCGTTTCGGTTCGGGTAATGGATCAGGCGCGTCAGTGAGGGCCATAGTCTCCTCGCCGCTATTATGACGGCTGCGCCTGGAGCATGAGAACGATTCCTGCAATAACTATTCTGGTTCCAATCTTTTTACTCGCATACTGCTGTACGATTCCGCTTTAATTCACCTTCATCACCACAAAAGTCATATCGTCGTGCTGCGGTGCTTCGCCAATCCAGTTGCGCAGTTCCTGAGAAATCCGCGCTGTCATCTCTTCAACGGGCAAATGCGCCAGGCCGCGCACAAGCTCCTTCAATCGCTCTCCCCCGAATTCTTCTTCGTTCGAGTTTAGCGCCTCCGTCACGCCATCCGTAAACGCCAGCAGCACGTCGCCGGAATCCAGATCTAAGGTGGCTTCTTCATAGCTTGCCGTTGGAAACATTCCGATGATCGTGCCGCCCGTCTTCAACTCCTCAATCGCTACACTCGATCCATCTCCGGAAGAACTTTCGAGCGTGCGCACCAGGTAAGGCGGATTGTGCCCCGCGTTCACATAGTGGAGCTGCCGCCGTTGCTCGTCGATTTGCGCATAAAAGAATGTCGCGTAACTATTCGATCCTGTCGACCCATGCAGAAAGCGGTTCATCTTCGCCGCAAGCTCCGGGAGCGAGATGTTCCGCTCGCTCGCCAGGATGCGCAGCGAGGCGTGCACTACAGCCATAATCAGCGCCGCGGGCACGCCTTTCCCTGCAACATCCGCAAGCGCGATGCCGATGCGATGATCCCCAATATTCAGAAAATCATAATAATCGCCGCCTACACTGCGAACCGGCAGGGTGAATGCTGCGAACGAGCTCGCTGCCGTCTCCGGCGATTCGCGCGGCAATAGCCGCTTTTGCACTTCGGCGGCAAGCGCCACGTCGCGCCGAAGCTTTTCCTGCTCGAGGATCCGCTCCGTCAAACGCGCATTCTCAATCATCAAAGCGAATTGATCGGCGCATGCCGCGAGCAATTGTTTATCGGCCGAACGGAAACTTTCTCTCCCAATGGGAAGGCCGAACAGTAACAGGCCGAGAATTTCGTTCTTCGTTCGCAGCGCAATAGCCAGCCGTACGTTGTGCTGTTTGAGCGTCTCGAATTCCGGCACATGCTGCGGCTTTTGTTCCGCCGCCCAGCGCAGCGAAGAATCCAGATCGGCGGGCGCGAAAGCCAGCGGGGCCGGATAAAACTTGAGCCGGTTTACCAGAAACCCGTTGGCCGGAATCGAACAATGAACAGGCCCGTGTTGAGTGGCAGCGGCGACGCAACTATACTCCCGTCGCGACATATTTTCAAGAAGCATCGCCGATTCCGCCTGAACCTTCCTACATAAAGTCGAAAGCGCCGCGCGAAGGGCTTCGGAAAACGAATCGGAGCGCCGGCTGGCCTCGACAAACTCCGTCAACAGAGTTGGCTCGAATGGCGCCCCGCGATCGTCCTCCACTGCCGGATACACGCTTGATACCGATCGCCTGCCGTCATTGCGAATAGCGACCATGGGCGAAAGCAGGGCGGCTCGCCAGGCAGGAAAAAGCGAGGCGAACATGGCGAGCGCCGCAATAATTGCCACCGACCAGGCATACGGGAGGAGGCCTATCTCGTGCAAATGGAAGAATCGCGCAAGCAGCCAGGTGGCAAACGCCACCGCCAGCGCGCCAATGGCGATGCCATACGCAGCCATTCGCAATCCGCTACCCACGATCAATCGCAGCAGGTCGCGGGCCGTCGCGCCAAGCGCCATACGCGTACCCAATTCGACCGTCCGCTGCCGCACCGAATACGAAGTGACGCCGTACACGCCGAGCGCCGCCATCAGCAACGCCGCGCAAGCGAAAAAGCCGACCACTGTCGAATCGATTCGCTGGAATGTCAGCGAATTGCTCTCGACCTGCTTCATCGTATGCACGTTATAGATCGGTTGCGTCGGATCGGTGCTGCGGACCGCCCGCCGGATAGCCGGAATGAAGCTGGATGGAGGCAAGCTCGACCGCACCATAAACTGCATCGGGTCCATGGGAGCGAGCGCATTCAATACATACAGCTCCGGGCGGGTTGCCGAGTCGAGCCCGTCGTTGCGAACGTTGCCAACCACTCCCACCACCTGTACTCGGTCGCCATCCGGTGCGCTAACGCGGCCGAACGCTCCCACCGGATCGCGATTGGGCCAAAAGCGTTTCGCCGTAGCTTCATCGATCACGATGTAAACCGGATTTTCATTGGTATCGTGCTCGTTGAGAAATCGACCACGCTCGAGAGGGATGCGCATCGTTTGGAAATAGGTTGGGCTTGCGACCACGAACGCAATCGAGTGATCGATATCCGGACTGGGCGCGCGACGCTCGGGGAAAAGCGTAGTCGTTATACAGCAACCCTGGAGCGGCAATTGATTCGCGACCGCCGCGCTGCTCACGCCGGGAACCGTCTCGAGCGCCCGCAGCGTCCGCTGTTCGTAAGCAAAATGCTCTTTCGTGTTCATGCCCCGCGTTCCGCTGACACTGACTTCGAAGGTAACCAGGTGGTTGGGATCGAAGCCGGGCCATACGCGATTCAATTGCTCGAGCTGTGAAAGCAATAACGCGCTGACCGCGAGCAGTGTGAAAGCCAGCGCAATTTCGGCAACGACCAGGGAATGCGAAAGCCTGCGGCTCCTGGCACTCGCTGAAGATCGCACGCCTTCATTCAGTACTTCGTTCGGTCGAGCCCGGACGGCCTGCCACAGTGGGGCTAGCGAAGAGAGCAAAGCCGCAACCGAGCCTATCGCGACAGCAAATAACGCGACGGTCCAGTTGGTCGAGATCTGATCGGCGCGCGGAATAAAATCCGCGGCGAGCGAAACGATGAGCCTCACGAGCGCGACGCTCGCCGCAATGCCGAGAATGGCTGCGCCAATCGCCACAAAAAGGCTTTCGAAGAAGAATTGCAAGCCAAGCTGCCCTTGGCCGCCGCCCAGCGCCACACGAACCGCAATTTCCCGCGCTCTTCCAACCGATCTCGCCACCAGCAGCCCCGCCACATTCGCGCAGGTAATGAGTAGCAGCAGGCTCGCCGCAGCGAAAAGCAGCAGCAGAACCGGGCGAATTTGCTTAGTGACGAATTCGCGAAGACCCAAAAGAACGGCCGTGTAGGATCGCTCGTGATTTCTCGGATCTTCTTTGGCGATCTCCGAAGCGACGCGTTTCGCGTCCGCACGCGCCTGCCCAACGCTAACGCCGGGCTTCAGCCTCGCATACCCGGCATATGCGGAGCGGCCGCGGCGAGCCGCTTCGCCTTGCGGCATCTTCAACGGAATCCACACATCCGTGTGAACGTTTTCGCTCGATACCCCGCTCACCGGAAGCGCGAACCACGGCGGCATGGCGCCCAAAACCGTATAGGCTTGGCCGTCGAGTGTAATCGACCGCCCAATAATTCCGGGGCCGAGCCGCTTCCAAAGGCGGCTTGACACCACCGCCACGTTTGGCCCATCGGAATTGCGAAATAAACGCCCGCGCGTGGGATTCACGCCCACGTTGTCGATCAGCGAGGGCGTGACCTCGACGCCTTGGATATGCTGCGGCTCGCCCGGAGATGTCAGATTGAAATCGCTGAAGATCAAATACCAGCCGAATACGTCGAAACTATGCGAGCGCTGCTGGTAATCCTCCAGATCGGCAATCGAGAGCCCCGAAATGCCGCCCTGCTCGGTTCCGTTGATCAGCGTGCTGCCGCCAAACAAAATGACCCAGCGATCGCCTTCGGTATAAGGAAGCGGCGCCAGCAGCACCGCGTTCACCACCGTGAAGATGGCTGTCGCGCAGCCGATCCCGACCGCCAGCGCCATCACTGCCAGGAGCGCGAGTCCTTTGGCGCTTCTCCAGGAGCGCCAGCTTTGCGACAGAATGGTGAACATCCGAGAAAAATGATAGCCTGTCAACGATGAAGACGCCGCATTTGTAAGGCAGGGGCGCCCCGCTGCCATCTCGCTAGAAATGATCAAAGTTGCCTATGCTGCGCATGTTTCCGGGTTGCTCGGGGATTACGCGCTGCCCGTACACAAACCCGTTTCACTTCGCAAGCATCAGCATTCAGCACTGAGCGTGCTCTTCCCGTCGCGTTTCTGGCCGCGGATGTTCGTCGCGGGTTCTGTATCGCGGATACTGTGCCTGACCTGTGATGATTAGTGCGGCTGGTCGCGTACTACATTGATCTCCACGAAAGACGCCGCGCCACTCGAGTGGTAAATTCGCTCAGTGGCTTTCACGAACTGGTCGGGTCTCGCGTGCGGTATGTCCGTGAACGTCTGTGGATTTCTGTCTGTCAACGGAAACCACGAACTCTGCACCTGCACCAGAATCTTGTGGCCCTTCAGAAAACAGTGATATGCATCCGGCATCGTGAAGTGAATCTGCTGGATTTCGCCCGGCTTGAACGGCTGCGGTTGCTCGAAGCTGTTTCGGAATTTCCCGCGGAACGGCTCCCATCGCACCAGTTGCTCATAGCCACCCAGCCCGCCCGGAGCATCATCCGGATAAACGTCGACCAGCTTTACATCGAAATCTGAATCCGTTGCTGAAGTCGAAACGAAGAGAGTCGGCGAAATTGGTCCCGCGATCGTGACATCCGCCGCCAGCGGTTCGGTCTCATACGACAGCACATCGGGCCGGCTCTTCACAAATCGTTGATCCCCGTCCATGTACTGCGGTTCCATATACAGCGCCGGCTTGTTCAGAAACGGCACCGTTTTGTTTGGATCGCTTACATACTCATCAAATCCGGACGTCTCGACAGGCGGATCGAACGACAGTTTCCCGCCCGCTCGCAAATACAGTTCTTCCGGCTCCGCGTTTGCTGGCGGCCAATGCTCTTCCTTCCGCCATACATTCTTCCCTGTTTCGAAAACATAGGCGCCCGGCAACTCTGGGTTCGGCGCCCCCTTCAGATAATGCCGGAAAAACGGCAGCAAGATTTCGTTCTCGAAGAATGGTCCGGTATCGGACCCGAAGGAAATATCTCCCAGCTTCTCGCCTTTGGTTCGCTGCCAGGCTCCATGCGCCCACGGCCCCATCACTAACCTGTTGTCGGTTTCGGGAGACTGCACCTCGATTGCGCGAAAGGTCTTCAATGTCCCAGACAGATCCTCCGCGTCGAACCAACCGCCCACCACCAGCACGGCCGGAGTCACAGCTTTCAGGTGCGGAAGAATGTTTCGCGTTTGCCAATAGCTGTCGTAAGTCGTGTGCTCGATCAGATCCGTCCAGTATGGATTCTGGCGATGGAAATAACGTTCATCCGCGTTCGCCAGCGGCCCCATATTCAGGTAGAACTTGTATCCATCTTTCGTGCCGTAAGCGAATTCCTTTTCCTCCTTCTCCGGGAATACAGGGTTGCTCTGCCTCATAAATCCCGTGTAGAAGCTGAAATTAGCACCCAGCATGAACGCGCCGTTGTGATAGGCATCGTCGCCCATGTATAGATCCGCCATCGGCGCTTGCGGAGAAGCCGCTACTAATGCCGGATGGGCATGCACCAAAGCCGCATCGGTGTAAAAGCCGGCATACGAAATGCCAACCATCCCTACTTTCCCGTTGTGGTTGGGAACGTTCTTGATCAGCCAATCAATCGTGTCGTAGGCATCTGTGCTCTCGTCCGTTGATGAGCTTCCCGGCGCGTCGCTCGTAATCGGCCGGTCATCCACGAACTCGCCTTCGGATTGAAACCGTCCGCGGGCGTCCTGGTACACGAAGATGAATTTGTCTTCGGCGAATTGATCGGAAGGTCCGACATGAGTCTTGTATTTGTCTGCGCCGTACGGGCTCACGTCGTACGGTGTCCGGGTAAGCAGGATGGGCCATTTCTGCGATGTGTCTTTCGGAACGTACACGGCGGTGAATAGCCGCACGCCATCACGCATCGGAATCCGATGTTCAAATTTGTTGTAGTTCGCACGAACGTCGAACGACTCAGCTCCTGGCAAGTACAGCGCCAGAACAACGAGCAATCCTGCGAGGAGCATCTTCATGAAAGACATCCTATAATGGCAAAGAAAAGGCGAACCTCCTGAGTGCTGGATATCGACGATCAATTAGCCCGTCTCCGCGAGCGCATCTCTGTCGTCAATGCCCGCTTCGCGAATCGCCCGCCACAGCCTGTTACGCCTCCTCTTGAAGAGGACGAACCGTCCGCCCGCTGCTTCATCGAGGAATGGTCGGAAGGCCAGGTGGTCGCGAACGAATTCGGCCAGCACTTCCAGACCGAACGCCTGTTCGCTGCTCGCAAGCAGCACGGCTCTGCCGATATCGGAGCGCTTACCGAGCTCCCCGAGACCCTTCTCGACGCGCTCGGTGAAAACGAGATTCCGCCTGTATCACCTCACCGCTGGGCATTTCTTGATACCGAAACGACCGGTCTCTCCGGCGGCTCGGGCATTTATGCATTCTTGATTGGGGTCGGTCGAATCGCGCCTGACGGTTTCCGAGTGCGGCAGTTTTTTATGCGCGAGTATGCGGAGGAGCGCAGTGTCCTCGCCGCGCTCGAGTCTCATCTCTCCGAGTTCGACGTCCTCATCACTTATAACGGGAAGTCCTATGATCAGCCGCTGCTCGAGACCCGCTATCGTATGACACGGCACAAGCCGCCGTTTGCTCGTCTCGGTCATCTCGATTTGCTCCATGGCGCGCGCCGCCTCTGGAAATTGCGGCTGGAAAGCTGCCGCCTGGTTCAGCTCGAACAGGAGATTCTCGGTTTCTATCGCGAAGGCGATCTTCCCGGCGAACTGATTCCTTACGTTTACTTCGAATACCTGCGTTCGCGCGAAGCCCACCGCCTGGTGCCGATCTTCCATCACAACGCGATGGACATTCTGACGCTCGCTTGCCTGACCGCTATCGTCCCCGCCGCCTTCCGCAGCACGGATTCGGACTCGCTGTCTCGCGTCGGCGTCCGCCATGGTGAGGATCTCGCCGGAATCGCCCGATGGCTGCTCGCGGCCGGTGAACACGAACAATCGCTTGCGCTGTTCAAACGCGCGGTCGATGCCGGTCTTCCCGATCGCCTTCTGTTCCGCTCACTCTGGGAAATTGCTCTGCTCGAAAAAAAGCTGCAACGGCCGCACGCCGCTATTCCCGTTTTTACCGAGCTCGCCGGCTGTAGCAATGAATTCCGCGTGCTCGCGCTGGAAGAGTTGGCCAAGTATTATGAGCACGACGAGCGCAATCCCGTCATCGCTCTCGAATTCACAAACCAGGCTCTCGCCTATGGCGATTCAGATACTCTCGCACGCCGCAAACAGCGCCTGGAGAAGCGCCTCTTGAAACCGCGCCCCCAGCGGTTACTCTAAAGACGGCCGCAGACGACAACATCGTCCGCGTTTCGTCAGGCCGCCTTAATCTCAGTCCAGTACCGGTCCCGAATTCTTTGCACTGGTCCGGGCAGCGCCTCGAACCACTCGCCCCGAGCAAGCGTCTCGGTAGTCGGATATAGCACGGTGTTCTTCCTCTGGGCTTCCGACAGCAATTGCCGCGCGCCCGCGTTTGCCGTTGCGGTCCTCATCTCGGTCGCGATAGCCGCCGCTACCTGTGGCCGCAATAAGTAGTTCAGAAACTCGTACGCCAGATCTTTGTGTTTGCTTTCCCGCAAAATACAGCAGTTATCCGCATACAGCGCGAACCCCTCGGTAGGGAAAGAGAAAGCAAGATTCGATGCATTATCCATGGCCACTTGAGCTACCTGTGCCCACATCTGCGCCACCAAGACGTCGCCGGCAATCACCTGGTCGCGCACTTCTTCGCTTAAATACGCGCGCAGCAGCGGTTTCTGCCGAACCGCCAGATCACGCGCTCTTTTTAGCTCCGCCGGATCGCCCGAGTTGATCGAACATCCCATCCGTTTCAGGCACGCGCCAAACACCTCCGCGGAATCGTCCAGCATCGTCACTCTCCGCTGATAAGAATCGGTCCACAGGTCGGCCCAAGCCAGCGGCGTCCGCGAAACGGATTTCGAATATAGAATTCCCGTCGCGCTATGCATGTAGGGGACGCACCATTCGAGCGACGGGTCCCACTTGGGCTTCCGAAACCTTGCTTCCAGTTGATCGAGGTTCGTCAATTGCCGATGATCCAACCGCTCCAGCAGAGCGAGCTCGCGCATCGGTCGCACAAAACTGTTCGACGGAAACACAACATCCCAGCCCGAATTACCGCTCATCACTTTCGCCAGCATTTCTTCGGCGCTGCCATACGTCGCATAGCGGACGCGGCACTGGAACTCGCGCTCAAAATTCGGGATCGTCGAACTGGCGACGTAATTCTCCCAGTTGTAAACGTTCAACCTGCGCTCACGAGCCAAGGTGCAGGCTAGCGCCCCTCCGCTTATTGAAAGCAGGAAAATGCGCCGGTTCATTCCTGCTGTTCCAGTCTTCCCGCCAGCAGGATAAGAACCCCCAGGCCCGCGGTGATCATCACCGACAACGCGTTCACTTCCGGGCTTACTCCTCTGCGCGCCATCGCGTAAATTCTCATCGGCAGAGTCTCGGAATTGACGCCCGCAACCAGGCTTGTGATGACGTAGTCATCGAACGAAACCGTAAAGCAGAGCAGAGCGGCCGCCACAATCCCTGGGAGCAGGATCGGAATCGTTACCCGCCAAAACACCTGCCATTCGTTCGCTCCGAGGTCCAGGCCGGCCTCCTCCAGCGCCGGATCGAAGGTCCGCAAACGAGCCAGAATCACGATCACCACATACGCCAGGCAAAACGAAATGTGCGCGAGGATCACGGTGTGCATGCCGAGCTGCACGCGCAGGTAACGAAACGACCACTCAAAAAACGCCAGCAGCGAAACGCCCGTCACTATCTCCGGCGTAACTAAGGACAAGTACAGCGAATTCGTCAGTATCGGAAAACGCTTCTTCCAAAGCGCATACCCGGCCAGTGTCCCGATCGCAGTCGAGAAAATTGTTGCCACAGTCGCAATAGTGAGGCTGTTGATCGTAGCTTCGAGGAGCGCTTCATTGTGAAACACGCTGCGATACCACTGCCAACTGAAGCCGCGCCACATCGCCACTTTCGAGGCGTTGAAGCTGAACACGCTTAAAACCGCAAACGGCGCATACAAGAAAAGGTACGCTGCGGCCGCATACGCGGCCAGGAATCGGTTCACAGGAGCTCCTCGCCTCGCCGCCTCAGAACCCGCATAATGGCTAGCACCAGGACCATTAACAACAGCGATGCTGCCGCTCCAAACGGCCAATCCCGCGCGGTCGTGAACTGGTTCTGCACCAGATTGCCGGCCATCACTGTCTTTCCTCCGCCCATCAGATCCGGAGTGAGGTACGCGCCCACGCACGGTATGAACACTAACAAGCAGCCCGCAATGATTCCGGCTCTGCTCAGTGGAACAGTCACGCGCCACAACGCAGTCCAGGGCGACGCGCCCAGATCTTCCGCAGCATCGAGCAGTTCCGGATCCAGTTTTTCGAGTGTCGCGTATAGGGGCAAGACGCTGAATGGCAGGTAGCCGTACACCAGCCCGAGGATCACGGCACCGGTGTTGAACAGAAGCGGCAAAGGTTGAGAAATGATATGCAGCTCCTGCAATGCCGTATTGATCAATCCTGTATCGCGCAGGAGAAACATCCAGGCGTAAATCCGGATCAGAAAACTCGTCCAGAACGGCAGCATCACTAGGTTCAGCAGCAGCATCTTGTGCTGTCTCGCCCGCGCTATGTACAACGCGAGCGGGAAGCCGAGGACCAGACAAAGTGCAGTCGCTGCCCCCGAAATCCAGATGGAGCGCCACAGAATCTGGCCGTAGAGCGGGTCGAAAACACGCCGGTAGTTTTCTGCCGTCCAAGGACGCATTACCCCGCCGTACGGTCCGCGCGACAACAAGCTGTAAGCCAAGACGATGAGTAGCGGGGCAAAGAATAACACTGCCATCACGGCTGCGCTGGGCGCAACGAAAACAGCGCGCAAGCGACCCACGTTACCGCCCGGAAACTGGCAATTCGTCTTCGGCTCTCCAGAAAACATGCACGGCTTCGCCCGGTTCGAATTGGCAACCGTTCTGCGGAATTTCTGCAATGCACGCGACCCCATTTTCCAAGCGAGTCTGCACGTGCAGGCAGTTACCCAGAAACGTTGCGGCTTCCACCACGCCTGAAGCGTAGCGCGAGTTACCGCCAGGCCGCTCTCTCGAAATCTGGATCGCTTCCGGTCGAATGCCGGCTCCGTTTAACCAATTCACGCCCCCCAGAAATTCGGCCACGAAGGGCGAAACGGGTCGCTGGTATAAGTCCCGCGGCGCCCCGACCTGCTCTAGAACTCCGCAATTCATCACTGCCATCCGATCCGACAGAGAGAGCGCCTCTTCCTGGTCGTGCGTGATGAAGAGAAATGCGATCCCCACCCTGCGCTGCAAGCCTTTTAACTCGCTTCGCATTTCCTTCCGCAGCTTTGGATCGAGCGCCGAAAGCGGCTCGTCGAGCAGCAACACTTTCGGCTCGAGCACAAGCGAACGCGCCAAGGCTGTGCGCTGCTTCTCGCCGCCGGAGATTTCTTTCGGCTTGCGTCCTCCTTTTCCCGAGAGCTGCACCAGTGCGAGTGCACCCTCGACCTTCTCTCGAATGTCTCGCTTGCCGAATCGCCGTTTTCGTTCCAGCCCGAACGCCACGTTCTCTGCCACTGTTAAATGAGGGAAAAGAGCGTAGTTCTGGAACACGGTGCTTACGTCGCGCTGGTACGGCATCATGCCGGCAACTGGTTGCCCGCCTAACAGGATTTCGCCCGACGTGGGCTCTTCGAATCCGCCGATGAGCCGCAGAGTTGTCGTCTTACCGCAACCCGAGGGTCCCACTAGCGAAAAGAACTCGCCTTGTTGCAGAGCGAATGAAATACCGTTGACCGCGTGATGAGATGGATAGTGCTTGGAAAGAGCGCGGAGCTCCAGGACCGGTTCCACTTCTTGAATCTCAATGCTACCCCAGTGCGGGCGCGTCGTCCTGAAACGATACGCTGCCGCCCGCGGTCCCATGACCAGATGACATGTTACTAGTGATTGGCAGCCTATTCACGCTGCTGTCGGCCGCGGTGCAAACGCCGCAAGCTTATCCGACCACGATGACCAAAATTGTCGTGCGCTTGACCGGCCCTCGAATCAAACCAGGTTCCTTCGCCGCTCTTCCGCGGACCATGTATTCCAGCCCTCCGCACTACGCCCGTGTCGAGGACCCACCGGATGCCAAACAGCACGTACACAAGCTGACGATTATTGCCGAACCGGACGCATACAGCCTGAATCTTATTGACCGTCAAGGTACTCATGCAATCGATCAGGGCGGTCCGAACGACTTGCACTTACCCGTAGTTCTGCCTTTCGATCCCAATCACCAACTTCCGGAACTGGACAATCTCGAATTCGGCCATGAGCTGTATTTTTTCAAACAGGCTGGCGCCATTCGGCGCCCCGGCCCCGTGATCAACGGCAAACCCACGGATGAGTATGTTCTCGATACTGCCAATGGCCCTGCCTCTCTGGTTGTCCGATCTCAATCGGAAACGCCCGTTTTTCTGACTTGGCGTACCAAAGACGGTACTTACAAATACGAGTACATCACCTACCAGGTACTCCCGTTCGATCCCAAGCTATTTGCCAAACCGCTGGGCGTCCGGGTAAAGGAGATTCCGCCGGATAATTCCAACGATCACTGATCCAAGATTCGTACTTAACGAGTCTAATTGCCGTGACAAACGGCAGTGAAATTCCTTACCGCATTCTCGGCCATACCGGCGAGAAAGTCTCATGCATCGGAATGGGCGGATATCATCTGGGCTTCAAATCGCTCAGCGCATCCGATGCTATCAACCTGATCCACGCGGGCGTTGATCGGGGGATCAATTTCCTCGACAACTCCTGGGACTACAACAAGGGCGAGAGCGAACGCCGCATGGGCCGAGCGCTCAAACAGCAGGGTTACAGGAACCGCGTCTTTCTGATGACCAAAATCGATGGCCGTACGAAGGACTCGGCGGCGCAGCAGATCGATCAATCGCTCCGCCGCCTGCGCACCGATCGTATCGATCTTCTACAGTTCCACGAGATCATCCGTTTCGACGATCCCGACCGCATCTTCTCCAAAGATGGCGCGCTTGAGGCGGCCCTCGAAGCGAAGAAGGCGGGCAAAATCCGCTACATCGGATTCACCGGCCATAAAGATCCACGAATTCACCTTTACATGCTCGAAGCGGCGGAGAGACATGGGTTCTTGTTTGATGCCGCCCAGATGCCGATCAATGTTCTGGACGCGCACTTCCGCAGCTTCACGCAGCTAGTTGTTCCCGAACTGGTCAAACGCAATATCGGCGTTCTCGCTATGAAGAGCATGGGCGACGGTGTAATTCTGAAAAGCAACATCGTGACTCCGATGGAGTGTCTGCACTACGCCTTACACACGCCTGCAAGCGTCGTGATTACAGGAATCGATAAGCCAGAAATCCTCGACCAGGCCATCGCAGCCGCACAGAGCCAGGACCAGGTAACAGACGAACAGATCGGCGCGATCTTGGCAAAGACCGCCGAAGCGGCAAAGGACGGCCAATGGGAGCTGTTCAAAACCAGCGACGCCTTCGACAGCACTTCCAAAAATCTTAAGTGGCTCGGCGGCGTGAGCCCGCACGTGCAGGCCATCGCTCCGGCTGAAAGCCGATGAGCCCGGCGAAGATTCAATGGATGAGCCCCGCGGTTTTGAGCGAGGCGAAGGACTCGGATCAAGGTTCAGCGCGGTAAATGCGTACCTCTGCTCTCCGGCTTCCACGTGCAGGTACAGCCACAAAGAGTTGGTTCCAATCCGGCACGAAAAGACTGGTTCGCGCTCCGGATGCGGTCGGCACTTTCGCGATCTGGAGGTAGTGATCCGGGTCCCTCTGCTCGTAGACGGAAATCGCCCCCTCTCCTCCCGTCACGTAGATCCGTCTTCGCGCCCGGTCGTAGGACACGTCGTCCGAGTCTCCGATGGTGGGCAGCCTCTGGATCACTGCGCCGTTGGAGGTGTCCATCACGAGCAGTGTGGGTGGCTGCCGGCAGGCGACAAACAGCCGGCGATTTGCCTCATCCAGCGCCATTGCGAAGTTTCGCCGCTCTCTCTGAAGAGGCCATTTCGCTACGACAGTATGAGTGTCGCGATCCACTACTTCTACCTCACGCCGGTCGGGGACGTTGACGAAGATTCTCGGCCCAAATGCCTCCAAACGGAATCCTTCGGGATGGCCGCCGAGTGCAACTTCAAACAGCTTCTTTTCAATAATGTTATCCAGCCCCGCCAGCGTTCCTCTTCCGTAACCGACAAAGACGCGGCTATCGGTTATGCCCGGGTGAAGGCTTTCGAGGTTGTCACCCACCTTTTTGTTCTGCAATGGCAGATACGTGCCGCCGTCGTACTTGCTAACAGTGCCGTCAGCGCCATTCGCGACATAGAGACGATCGAACCCTGCCAGGTAACCGATTCCTCTTGGCTGGGCCAGCCCGGCAATCGCATACAGCACGGTCTTCCGCTTGGCATCGATTACCTGAACGCTATTGCTGGTCAGGGCAGACAGAAACACTCGATTCCCATCGACGTCGGCCGCCATACGATCCAAGCGCCCTTCAACATGGGGCAGCAGCACCACTCCAACACTCCTTAAAGGCTCTGGTGCTCGTCCTTCTCCCCCGATAGCAAGGACAAACGCCACCCCCAGGACGCTAACAAGCTTGGCAGCTAAGCGGCACTTAATTGACACAGGCGAAAAATGGCTAAACACTGCTCCTTGTTCCCCGCGATCACTTAGAAGACGCATACCCTTGTCCCCTATAATGGCCGAAACCCGTTTTCAGCATATGCATAAATCCGTTTTGCTGCTTCTTGCCATCGCAACAGCCGTTACCATGCAGGCCCAAGGCGATCCGCCTCCCCTGGTCCGCAATCCCACCGTAAGTGAGACCCAGATTGCATTCGAATATGCAGGAGATATTTGGATTGTCAGCCGCGATGGCGGCGATGCTCACCGGCTCACCAACGGAATCGGCCGCGAAACGGGGCCGCATTTCTCCCCGGATGGATCGCAGGTCGCATTCACCGGAGAATACGACGGCAATATTGACGTGTATGTCGTTCCCGCTGTGGGCGGCGTGCCCCGGCGCCTCACCTATCATCCGGGCCCGGACGTGGCAGTGGGTTGGACGCCTGACGGCAGCCGCGTCCTCTTCAACTCTCATCGCGACAGTTATGCCGATGGCGGCCAGCTTTACACCATCGCGCTAAACGGTACTTTCGCCGAGATGCTGCCTCTCCCCATTGCTGAAGACGGTTCTTACTCACCCGATGCTTCCCACCTAGCCTATTCACCGGGGTTTCAATGGCAAGCGGCTTGGAAACACTATCGGGGCGGACAGACGATGAAGATCTGGCTCGCCGATCTGTCCGATTCGAGCGTCGTCCCAATTCCACGCAAGAACTCGAACGACTTCAATCCGATGTGGGTCGGTAACAAAGTCTACTTCCTGTCCGATCGCAACGGTCCCGTCAGTCTATGGAGCTACGACATCCCCTCCCGCAAGGTGACCGAGGTCGTGAAAAACGACGGCCTGGATTTCAAATCGGCTTCCTCCGGTGGCGGAGCCATTGTGTATGAACAGTTTGGATCGCTTTATCTATTCGATTTGAAATCCGGTAAGGCGCGGCCGATCGGCGCGCGCATCGCCGCCGATCTCGCCGAAGTGCGCCCGCGGTGGGAAAAGATGAACAACACCAAGATTGCCAATGCCGGCATTTCTCCCTCAGGTCAGCGCGCCGTCTTCGAAGCACACGGCGAGATCCTGACTGTCCCGGCCGAGAAGGGCAATATTCGCAACCTCACAGCCACGCCCGCGATCGCCGATCGCGAACCCTCCTGGTCGCCCGACGGCAAATCGATCGCATACTTCTCTGACGAATCCGGCGAATACGCGCTCCACATTCGCGATCAGAGCGGTCTCGGAGAAGTTAAAAAGATCAATTTGGGTAATCCGCCGTCGTTCTTCTACGCTCCGGTCTGGTCCCCCGATAGCAAGAAGATCGCCTATACCGATAAGCGTTTGAATCTCTGGTACTTGGATCTCGACAAGAAGATCCCGGTTCGCGTAGACACTGACTTATTCGACAGCCCCGCGCATCGCATGGACCCTAACTGGTCGCCGGACAGCCGCTGGATCGCTTACACCAAGCAACTGCCGAATTATTTGCATGCAGTGTTCGTCTACTCGCTCGGCGACGCAAAATGCACTCAACTGACCGACGGCATGAGCGATGCCTTATTCCCAAACTTTGATAAAGGCGGCAAGTACCTGTACTTCACTGCAAGCACGAACGTCGCTTTAGGCGCAGGCTGGATCGATATGACGAGCATCGGTCACCCGCAGACCAGCGCTCCCTACGTGATGGTGCTCCGCAGAGATCTGCCGTCGCCCCTCGCACCGGAGAGCGACGAGGAGAAACCAGCCGAACAAAAAGCGGATAAAGAGAAGGACGACAAGGATAAGGGCAAGGATGCAGAAAAAGACCAGAAGAAGCCAGCGACGCCGCAGGAGGTACGCATCGACTTCGACAACATCAGCCAGCGCATTCTCGCGCTCCCGGTTGCGGAGAAAAACTACTTCCAACTCGACGCAGCCAAAGAAGGAACCTTGTACCTCGTCGAAGCTCCGATCGTCGAGTTGAATCCTGGCCCACCCGCGCTGATCGTTCACAAGTTCGATTTCAAGACTCGCAAGGACGAAACTGTGCTGGAAGGGGTGACTGTTTTCAAGCTATCGGATAACGGCGAGAAGATGCTGTTCCGGAGAGGTGAGGACTGGACTATAGCGGCAACCGGTCAGGCGCCGAAAGCGGGCGAGGGTGTACTCAAACTAGCGCAAATGGAAGTGTATGTCGATCCTGAAGCCGAGTGGAAGCAGATGTATCACGAGGTCTGGCGCATCGAACGGGATTTCTTTTACGATCCGCATTTCCATGGCCTCGATCTGCATGCGGCTGAAGCGTACTATGCGTCTTACCTTGCTCGCGTGCGCAGCCGGGAGGACCTGAATTATGTCTTCGAAGAGATGCTTGGCAACATGACCGTCGGCCACATGTTCGTTCGCGGCGGCACCATGCCGGAGGTTCCGCACGTCAAAGTCGGTCTGCTCGGCGCTGACTACAAGGTCGAAAACGGCCGCTACCGTTTTGCCAAAGTCTTCCAGGGCGAAAATTGGAATCCGAAGCTCCAAGCGCCCCTCACGCAACCCGGCGTGAATGTTACCGCGGGCGATTATCTGCTGGCCGTGAACGGGCGCGACCTTCGGTCAACCGACAACATCTACAGCTTCTTCCAGGAAACGGCCGGCAATCAGGTGGTGCTCAAAGTCGGGCCCAATCCCGATGGCAGCGGCTCTCGCGAAGTGACCGTCGTTCCAGTCGATAACGAACACAACTTGCGGTATCGGGATTGGATCGAGGGCAACCGCAGGAAGGTCGATCAACTGACGCACGGAACCGTCGCCTATGTACACCTTCCTGATACCGCCGAAGGAGGCTTCACTAATTTCAACCGCTACTTCTTCGCGCAGGTCGGCCGCCAGGGAGCCGTGCTCGATGAGCGCTTCAATCACGGTGGCGATCTCGCAGACTACATCATCGACTACTTGAACCGCCGTCCAATGGGCCGCATCACCAGCCGCGAGGGCGAGGACGTCACCGATCCGACTCAAGCGATCTACGGTCCAAAAGTAATGGTGATCAATCAATTCGCTGGTTCGGGCGGCGATGCCATGCCTTGGTATTTCCGGAAGACTGGTATTGGACCGCTGGTTGGAATGAAGACCTGGGGCGGGTTGGTTGGCATTGGCGGGTATCCGGAGTTGATCGATGGAGGACGGGTTACGGCTCCGCGCTGGGCCTTCTACGGTCTCAAAGGGCAGTGGGAAGTGGAAAATCACGGCATCGCACCCGATGTCGAAGTGGATCTTGATCCCAAGCTGGTGCGCGAAGGGCACGACCCGCAACTCGAGCGTGCCGTAGGAGTTGCCTTGGAGCTGATGAAGAAAAATCCACCCGAGAAATTCGAAAGACCGGCGTACCCGAATTACCATCAGCGCTTCGGAACGGCGCAGCAAAGCGCGCAGCAATAGACGGGATCACTTCACCGGCGCGATGGGAAGCACCCGCGCCCATCGTCGGAACCCGAGCCGCTACTCGTGCCGAAGGGCAACCACGAAAACCGGCTTACCGAATTCGTCGCGGAGCTCATCGAGTCCTCTGGAACCGGTCAACAGCCGGATGCATCGACCCGAGTGAGAGGGCTTTCAGGATGAGCATGTCGGGCGTACCCTGCAGCAGGTCCAACTGCTTTGCCACGCAGTACTCCTAGAGGAGCTAGGAGTATCACACGCCACCTCTTGTGCTCGTCGATGAGCGAAATCCCGCAATAAACTCCATCACCTTACAGGTGCTACGCGAAGCACCCGCGCCCTGCACTCGTGAACTACAGGACAGGAAATGGGCCGTAGATCTCTCGAAAAGCAGATCTCGACTGCACTGAGGTACGAGCCTCGGCACTGGAGTACGATCTCGGCGTCGTTCAAGCCGGGGTTCGACCCCTCGAAGGCTTTCTTCAAATCGAACGGAGTTATCGTGAACTGGGCTCGCGGAGCGGCGAACTGCCTCGGAATCCGGATCGAATCGAAAGCCTTCCGGATCTGACCGAAGTAATCGCCTGCACTGAGCCCAGTGCATATGCCGTGCGCCAGCCATTCATGCTCGATCAAGTGCAGATCCGGCATCAGGTCGAGCATTACCGCTGGTTGCGCTAGCCCGGGAGCTTGCGAACAATACTCGGGTCCTCCGCCGCCCCGGAACTGCGGCCAAAGGCCATGAACGATGAACCCGCGGCGCTGTACTGCCCCGCACTCCGCTTTCGCCGGATTGCTGTAGCAGAACTCCGGCGACCACGAGAGATTCAGTAGGTAATGATCGAAGACTCCGGCTTGTCCCCCGTGCTGGTATGCGGTGAAGAGAAATACTGTGGAGACGAGGAAAGCGCCAGTTAGGCAGGTTCGAAAAGATGCCATCGGGAATCCTGCCTATAGCTTAGAAGCGTCCGGAAGCGTCGGGCCGGGCTCTCGATTCGCGATTGCTATGCTCGGAGCGGTGGTGCGCGTAGCTTTATTGTTTTCGATTGGCGCGCTCGCTGTTCTCGCCGCGACGCACGCGGTCGACAAGACTGTGCCGCTATCTTTCCGGGAATACTCCGGGGTCGAATACCGTTTAGGTTCTGTTCCGCTGCCACCCGATTACCAGGAGAAAACGGAATGGGCATTTGCCCGCCTCATGTACCCGGGAGGCTGGAATGATGGTTACGCGGGCCGGGAAGACGATTGGCATGAAGGGCGTTCGCTCTGGACACAGGATTTTCCTCGCGCCGACCGGCACTTCGCGCTTGCGGTTCGCCGCCTTACGCGAATCAGCGTCCGCTCCGTCGAGCAGCCCGTGAATCTCGATGACGGCGATGACGTGTATAACTGGCCCTGGCTGTACGCCGTGCAGGTCGGCGAGTGGGGTATCACCGATACCCAGGCGAAGAAGTTGCGCGATTATCTATTGCGCGGCGGATTTTTCATGGCCGACGATTTCCACGGCACGGTGGAGTGGCAGGTTTTCCAGCAGTCTATGAAGCGCGTGTTCCCCGACAGGCAAATTGTCGATATACCCGACGCGGATCCGATCTTTCATACCGTGTACGACCTCAGCGATCGTTATCAGATCGTGGGCGCGGAGCACCTGGGCGAAGGCCATAAGCTCGATGGATTCGTGGCGCGTTGGCGCGGCATCTACGACGATAAGGGCCGTGTGATGGTGGCCGCGTCGTTCAATTCGGATATCGGCGATTCCTGGGAGTGGGCCGATACGCCGGAGTACCCGGAAAAGTACTCCGCGCTGGGCGTCCGGATCGGAATCAACTACATTGTCTACGCCATGACGCACTAAACATCATGGTCGAGAATCATTCGAGCATTGTTGGTTGCGCGCAGCCAAAGTACAGGCCGTTAAATAACAGTTTGAAGGTGCCATGCGGTTGCGCCCGGAATGTCACTTCGGGGCCGAGCAAGAAAACCTTGCCCTCTCCAACGACAGCTTCCGCCACTGCTGTTCCCCCGTCCAGATACTGCTGTCCCCAGGCCCAGCCACTCACCAATGGCCTCGGTGAAGAGAACCAGGCGACCGCCGACGTGTGCTTCAGTTCGGCATCGGGCAGTAGCTTGAATACCGGAC
The DNA here is from genome assembly GCA_963787585.1 of uncultured Acidobacteriaceae bacterium. Lineage (GTDB taxonomy): Bacteria > Acidobacteriota > Terriglobia > Bryobacterales > Bryobacteraceae > Bog-105. The sequence goes on along the minus strand of CAWBDR010000014.1, from coordinate 1,232,042 downwards.
TGTTATCGAAGAACACATCTACTTGGGTCGGCATGCCATAGGCCAGGGGAGCGTTCGTATTGACATCTACCTTGAGGAGCGATCCTGGGATGTAGTACTTCTCGCGTGAGAGCGGGTGCAGTTTCCCATCGGGCCCCATCTGCGCCAGATAATTAGCAACCGGTACTCCGAGCAGTTCGGCCATAGCTGTCGAACCCCCGATGGTCACGACGGCCCCGCCCGCTTCGACAAACTTCTCGATCTGCGGAATCGTTTTATTCTCGCTGATATGACCGAGCCGGCCGCGATACTCTTCCGGAATATCTTCCGGCTTGGGCTGCGGGTTGAAAAACGGGTTTTGGCGATCCGGTCCGCCCCGGCGAAATGCGCCTTCCGTGAAGACCAGCACATCAAACTTGCTCTTTAGATCGCCGGCGTCGAGCGTTTGCGGGTAAACCAGTTGGAAGGGGAATTCATATTGCTCAAAGAGCCATCGATCCCATCCTGAAGTCATCAGCCCGCCGTACTGGTCATACAGCCCGATGCGGATCCGCTTCAGCTTCAGAGCTTCGCCCGTTGGAGTCTTTGCCACCCCATGTGCGCTCACTCCCAGCTCCTTCGCCCCACGCGCCACAGTTTCTCGTGCGCGTTCAGAGAATGGAACCCAGATCGTCCCCGCGCTGAGCGTTTCGCCGTCGATGTTCTCCGGCGCCTTCAACCAGTACACGTCGCAGTTTGCCTTGAGAAGCCGGTTTACCACCACGAACGAATCGTTCAATTGATGGCTGATTAGAAAGCCGGCAGGGTTCTCCGGGCCGCTCACGGTTCCCGGAGGCGGATTCAGCAGGCCGTCAATTTTTGTGAACGGGCCGTCGAAACCGTCCAGAATGCGATCGAACTGCACGCCCATCTGCAACGCAAGCGTCCACCCCGCGCTGTCGTAGGGAGGAATCGGGGGTCCACCCGGATAGAGGAAATCGTTGGGATGGTGTTGCGGCTCAAACATATCCATCACATGCGGTCGAAACGCTTGTGCTGTCTTCACGACGTACGCCCCGGCTGGATAGGTTTTTCCGCTGACGTCGAACGAAGATGTGGCTTTATCGACCCTGACGCCCACTTTCAATAGCGCGTTGACAAACTTCGTCGCGGTCGGGAAATCCGGTTGATCGAACGGAATGATATAGCCGCGTGGATCTCGATGCGCGGGATCGTGCAGCACTTTCTGGTAGAGATCCGAGGGAAGCGAACGGGCATTCAAGCCGCCCAACGAAAGACCGGCGGGAAGTTCTGGATTGCCTCCGGCACCTCCCTCTGCGGCCGCCCGGCCGCGCGCCTCACTTTTCTGCTCATCTTCTGCTGTGGCCGCCTCTTGCAACGCATCAATACGGTCCGGCGTAATGGTCCAGTGGTCTTCGCTGCCATTGCGGATCGAATTCCGGCCCATCTGGTAGAAGTTGTACAGCAGCGTCTCCCGATTACGCGAGGCGTAATCGAGGATCGCGCGGTTGTTGGAGATCTCGTACTCAATCGATTCGCGGTAATGCCATGTTTGCGGCGCCACCGGCATCGGCCAGTCGCCTTTCGGCAACTGCTTGTCCGCAACCAGAGGGATCTGCATCGGAGTTGGATTGCCGATGATCTCCGTCAGGAGGCCTATCATGTTGTGGAAGTACGTGATCGTGCGCAGGCCGCCGTTCCACCAGGTCGAGTAATTCGCTCCGCTCCGCTGCGCCGATCCGCCCTTTCCCTCTGCGACTAATCGCTCATGCATCGCGGTTCCCACCGCTTCCACCCCCAGCGGAATCAGCGGGTCAAAGTTGTAATTGAAGGGATCGCGGAATGGCGGCATGAAGATCACCGCCCCTGCTGGTCCGGTCTGGTGATGGTTATAAACGATCTGTGGAAACCATTCAAGAAACATCTGCCGGTTCATATTGGTGGTCTCCGGCATGTTCGACATGTAGAAATCGCGATTGTTATCGTGCCCGATGTAATGCTGAAATAACCGGGGGAGCCCGCTCAGGCTGCGCTTCCGCGGATCGCGTTCGCGCATGTACCAGTTCGCTACCAGTTCCTGCCCGTCGGGATTCGCGAGAACGCAGAGCTGAATATCATCGTTCAGAAAACGCATCGTTTCCGGATCGGTCCGGCTGACCATCTGGTAGGCGTGCTCGATCAATTGCTGTGAGCCGACCGTTTCCGAAGCGTGTAGCCCGCCATCAATCCAAACGATCGCCTTTCCCTCGTGGGTCAGCGTGCGCGCCTGTTCATCCGATAACCCTTCAGCGTGGGCCAAACGCTGAGAAATCTCCTTGTAGCGTGCCAGCCGCCGCATGTTTTCGGGCGAGCTGATGATCGCCATGTACTGCGGCCGCCCCTCGGCAGTTTTGCCGATTTCCACCAGGTTCATGCGGTCCGATTCAGCAGCCAACGTTTTCCAGTACGCCTCGAGCTGGCTATAGTTGGCGACCTGGTAGTCATCGCCGATATTGAAGCCAAGCGCCTCTTTCGGCGTGGTGATGTTCGGCGTGGTCGGTGCAGAGAGCCCGGATCCCGCGCATCCAACGGCTAGGAGGAGCAGAAGCGTGCGAAAGCAATAACGCGGTGAGTTCATGAGTGTATTTCTTTTCGGGCGGAACTGCTCTGGCTGGGGTTACTTCGCAACGGCTCGTCCAGAGCTCCCGGAGCTGCTTTGCACTTCGCCCCAGTACACTGAACAGTCCCGAATGTCCTTCTTGTTAGGAAACAAATCATCCAGTTTAAAATCGTCGATGAACTCGTCCTTACAGCTCTCTACCGTGTAGAATCTGCCCGCAGCAACCTGTTTCTTCAGTTCGTCTAGCGAGACGATGTGGTACAGGTGCTCCTGCTGAGCCGGCAATTGCAGCTTGTGCGAATAGGAAAACTCCATTCCGGGAGGCGGCGCCTGGCGCAGCAGAAAATAAATCAGCTCGTCGGCGTAGTACAACTTGTGTGGCGGAGTGACTTTCTTCACCTGGTCCGCAATCTGCTCATAATCCTTCCATGTGGTCGAATTACGATCATCAAACAGAGCTTTTCCGAATGACAGCGCGATCAATGCAATGACTACCGCGGCGGGCCAGAATGGGCGACCCATTGCTGTGAGCCGCGAACCCACGGAGTACAAACCAACCGCCGCCAGCACAGCCGTAAACGGGATCATGAACACGAAGTAGCGTCCGAAGGTCGGATGCGCCGTTGCGATGTACGCGCCTAGACCAATCGCGAGCCAGGCCCCCAGATATAGTTCGGCGCGCCGGGTCTGCTGCTGCTGCCTGCTCTTCCATAAGTACAGAAGCCCGGCGATGGCGAGTAGTCCCATGATGAGTGCCTGCGTGGACGCCAGCCAGTCACTAAGAACATCTACATCGTGTGCCCCGACATCGCCCCAGTTCACGCGGCGGAACAAGGCTTGATATTCGATAACGTTGAAGAACGTCTGCCGGGGCGCTTTAACTAGAAGCCAAAAGACCGGGGCAAACGGAATCACCGCGCCCACAATGAACGCGATCGCTTTGATCCGGCGATCCCCGCCGCGATTGTAGATCCACAGCCAAATCAGCAGGATGGGGGCGAGCGGCGCTGTCAGAAGAGTGGAACCCGCGGCAGACCCGGCCAGTAGACCCGCCGCTAGCGAGAACCAGGCGCGCTGCCGCTCAGCACCGGCCACTGTGCAGCGAAAAGCCGCGACCGCCAAGAACAACCCGATCCCGTATGCCTGCGCGGATGTGCCGAACTGCACGATTACTACATCGAGGCCCACCAGCGTTGCAACGACCAGCGCGGCGGGAATCCGCCACTCCCGAACCGGAAAGCGGCGGCGGACGAAATCAGCCATGAGGACCATCGCGCCAATGACAAACAAACCCGCAGCCGCATGGGCGACACGCCAGTTTTGGCCGAATAAGCGCATCAAGCCGGCATTCAGGTAGGCGTTCAGGGGAGTTTGCGGGAAGCAGAAATCGATGTAAGGAGTCTTCCCGGCGCCAATCAACTGCGCCGCTACAAGATGGAATCCCTCGTCCCAAACGAACGAAACGGTTTCTGAGTAAACCAGCACGCCGGCCGAGATGAGCGTGAGCACCGCGGCGTAGATCGCTAAGGATACGCGCTTCTGAAGCACGTACTTCGGCTTGCGACGGGACTCGGCTAGAGGAGATGTGGGATCGAGCGCGTGAGATGACACGAAGACTGGGGCGACGTTCTCACTGTAGCCGAAAGAGGAATCCTGTGCAGCAGCTCTATCCCTTGTCCCTAGGCAAGAGGAATACAGGGAAATCCCAAACCTTATTCCAGAGAAATTGGTTTGATTAAGCGGCTAAATCAGCTATAAATCAAGTATTCAACTTAGACGAAACGAAAAGTTTGGAATAAGCGGTTGCTGAAGCGAAGCCCAAAAGCCGCTTTGGAGCTGGACCATCAGCCCTTCTAGGCAACCGAGTGTTGTTGAGGAACTAAGTAAGGATTTTTCTAGTAGTTAGAGTCGAGTTCTTGCCCGCCAGCAAGAACTCGAACCACAGAGAAAGGAGGACAGACGCAGCCATGAAAGTTAAGAGCAACGTGAAGGCCGGCCGGACCGTTTGGGGTGCATAATTCCTGTTCGGCTGGTGTTGGCCGAACTTTAATGGAATACATGGCCGCTCGAATTAGGAGCGGCCTTCCTTTTTGCAGCCCTTTGGATGAATAGATGGCCAACAGCTTCTATCGGTCCAGACAGTCGCTGCGGAATGACAACGGGCTGAAGTCCATTAAGGGCCTTGGCCTTGCGTTGTTGCTGGGCGCGGCTTGGATCTATTGGGCCTGGGATGCTCGAATCACTCGCTACGAGACCTCCGAATCGGCGCGCCTCGAAATCGACAGCGCGGCGTATCCCGTTCAGGCTAATGCAGCGGGGCAAATCGCCTGTTCGGCCCTCACCCTCGCAGCCGGAATCCAGCGCGGGGAGTGTCCCGCCCTTCACCCCGGCGCTCACATCAGCGAAGGCCAACAGCTCGGCGTGATTGTCCCGCAGGGCAGGATGCAAATGGTAGCGCAATTCGAACCCTCGGCTGCCTTAGGTAAGATCCGCCCAGGTCAACCGGCCATCGTGCGCTTGGAAGGCTTCCCATGGACTCAGTTCGGAACCCTTTCCGCTGAAGTTTCGCGGGTGGCAGGCGACATTCGCGGCGGCAAAGTCGAGGTGGAGTTAGACGTCAAGGCGGGAGCGAATCCGCGCATTCACCTGCAGCACGGGATGCCGGGGTCGGTGGAAGTGGAAATAGGAAGCCTCTCGCCGCTAGCGTTTGTCCTTGGTGCGGCGGGCCGTTTCATGGGTGCTGATTGAGGCGTTTCCTGGCGCCCGAGGTCGTGCAGACCTCGAATATGGACTGCGGTCCGGCCTCTCTCAAATGCCTGCTCGAGGGGTTCGGGATTCCGGTCAGCTATGGCCGTTTACGCGAAGCCTGCCAGACCGGAATCGACGGCACCTCGATCGACACGATGGAGGCGGTGGCTAACCAGCTCGGGCTCGAAGCCGAGCAGATTATGCTCCCGGTGGATCACCTCTTCCTGCGTGAGGCGCAAATGCTACCCGCGTTGGTGGTCGTGCAACTCCCGAATGGAATGACCCATTTCGTCATTCTGTGGCGGCGGCATGGGCGGCTACTTCAGATCATGGATCCGGCTGTGGGCCGGCGCTGGATCACAGCACGCCAATTCACCGCGGACGTTTTCCGGCACGCTATTAGCGTCTCAGCCACCGATTGGCGCGAATTCGCCGCTTCGGACAGCTTTCAATCCGCGCTGTCAGCTCGTCTGCGTGGGATTGGAATTTCTCCCACGCAAACAGACCGTCTATGCTCTTCTACGATCGATCAGCCGGGTTGGCGTGCGCTCGCGGGTCTCGATGCGTCTACCCGATTCGTTACATCCCTCGCACGAGCTGGTGGAATCAGCCGCGGGCGGAAATGCGCCCCGCTGGTTGAGCATTTCTGCAACAAGCCGGCTCTGATTCCCGAGCGCTTGTGGTCTGTGCGGGAGAACTCGCCGGATCCGGACAGCGGCGAACAAGTGCTCATGGCGGGAGCAGTCCTTGTGCGCGTTCGTCGTAAACGCGTCCGAACTGAGAAAGCTGAAAGCACCGGGCTTCCTGTGGAACTCGTGGCTGCTCTAGCCGAGCGCGCGGCGCATCCGGGGCGGGAATTGCTGCGGGCACTATGGAAAAGCGGCTGGGTCGGTTCCGCTTTTCTCCTGACGGCCGTCCTAGTCGCTGGGGGCGGAGTCGCCTTCGAAGCGATGCTGTTTCGCGTCCTCCTGACGGCGACGAGCGAGTTAGGCTTGGCCGGCCAGCGCTTGGGCGCCATGATCGCGGTTTTGGTTTTTAGCGCCGTGCTCCTGCTTTTCGAGCTTCCTGGGTTTGCACTCTGCTTGCGTATGGGGCGGCAGGTCGAGACGCGTTTGCGCATTGCGTTTCTCGAGAAGATCCCGAAACTCGGCGATCGCTATTTCCGAAGTCGGCTCACTTCCGATATGGCCGAACGAAGTCACGCGATTCATCGTCTTCGCCAGCTTCCGGATCAGTTTCGTCAGCTCCTCCGCGCGATATGCGAACTCTGCGCTACGGCCGGGGGAATAATCTGGCTGGATCCTTCGCTCACGATCATTGTCGCCGGTGTAGCCGTCTGCGTGTTCCTTCCGGCCTTCGCAACACAATCCTTTCTCGCCGAACGCGATCTGCGCGTGCGCAGCCACACCGGCGCGCTCACACGTTTCTACCTGGAGGCCATGCTGGGGCTATTTGCGATTCGCTCTCACGGGGCGGAACGGAGCATCCGGCGCGAACAGGAAAAGCTGCTCGGGGAATGGACTCACGCGGCCTTGCGCCTGCAGCGCGCCGTTGTGAGTCTGGAAGCCATTCAGCTCACAGCTATTTTCGGTCTGGTTGCTGCTCTGTTGCTAACCCATCCTTTAGATGGAGCGGAGATCGGGCGCGTACTCCTCCTTGTGTACTGGGCATTGAATCTGCCGGTGCTGGCGCTGGACATCACCAGGCTGACGCGACAGTATCCGTTTTACAGGAACGTTACGCTCCGGCTGCTTGATCCGCTCGGAGCGGCTGAAGACCCAGAGCCGGACACAGCCGCCAAGCCCGCGCAGGTGGATGCCGCGGCGCCTTCGCTGGGATTTCGCGATGTTTCCGTGCAAGTTTCCGGACACACGATTCTGGAGGGAATCAACCTGGAGATCGACGCTGGAACTCACGTCGCGATCGTCGGTCCATCCGGAGCAGGAAAGTCGAGTCTGGTCGGGTTGCTTCTCGGATGGCTAACGCCAAGTTCGGGTTCCGTGCTTATGAACGGCTCTCTTCTCAATTGCGAGGGATTGAGGCGCTTTACCGCCTGGGTGGATCCGGCAGTCCAGCTGTGGAACCGGTCGCTGGCTCAGAACTTGAGCTATGGGTCAAATGCGGACGGATCCAATCTGAGTTCCGCGATCGATGCGGCTCTGTTGCGAGGTGTTCTCGAGAGCCTTCCCAGCGGTTTGCAGACTCCGCTCGGCGAGGGGGGAGCATTGGTCTCGGGCGGAGAGGGGCAGCGGGTGCGATTGGGACGGGCCATGCTCCGCAGCGATATCCGGCTTGTGATCTTGGACGAGCCGTTTCGAGGGCTCGATCGCGAAAAGAGGAGGGAGTTGCTGGCGCGCGCTCGGCAGTTCTGGCGGGATTGCACGCTACTCTGCATCACGCATGACCTCTCCGAGACCGCCGCATTCGACAGAGTTCTGGTTGTGGAAGGCGGAACGGTAGTCGACGACGGCGCTCCCGAAGAACTGTTGGCGAATCCGCAGTCCCGCTATGCGCAGTTGCTTGCTGCGGAAGAACACGCGCGCTCGACAATCTGGTCAGGCAGCTTCTGGCGCCACATCCGCTTGCACTCGGGTCGCGTCGTCGAGGAACTCCCCCGCCCACACGGTGAAGCCCGCCGCGAGACGGAGGTAGCTTGACGCTTCCGGCCGAAATTGCTCGCTGCGGCTGGCCCTTCGATCGTCTGGGGGAGGCTGTAACCGCGTTGGCCCAGAAATCCAACCTGGCGACCGGTGCGGCAGAGATCCCTAATCCTGACCATGACGCCCTCGATCCGGGTGAATGGATCGATTGGGCCGCGAAGCAGCTCGGCTGCGAAGCGGAACCGCTCCAGACCACGCTGGGCGACATCGATTCGGATCTGGTGGGCGCCTACCCGGCGATCATCAAAGCTTCCGATTCTGTCTTCTTGGCTCTCCTCAACGGCGATGGTAAACGGGTCCGACTGTTGTCGCCGGCAGGCGATTGCGTTCGAGTCAACACCAGGCAACTCTGCGATTCCATTCGTGACGTTTCGGACTGCGAGCGCGCGGAACTGGAAGCCATCCTCGATCAAGTCCACGTCTCTCTCCGGCGCCGGCGTAGAACGCTTCAACTCCTGCTCGCCGAACAATACCGAAAGAAAAGATTTAACCAGTGCTGGGTGTTGCGGCTGCAGCCGGGGGCGCGCCCGAGGCAATTGCTGACTGAGGTCGGCGCAATTCGAAACGGAGCCGCCCTGATCGGCGCGCATACTTTGCAGTACCTGCTCTGGCTGTTGTCCTGGGCCATCTTGGGAACACTCTCCATTTCGGGCCGGATGGACCGGGGATGGCTGGCCGCTTGGGCGTTGCTGCTGGCCTCTGTGGTGCCGTGTCAAGTGATCACGACGTGGTGCCAGGGACTGTTCGCGATCGGAGTCGGCGCGTTTCTCAAGCGGCGATTGCTATATGGTGCCTTAAAGCTCGATCCGGAAGAAATGCGGCACTGTGGAATCGGCAGCTTCCTGGGCCAGGCGCTCGAAGCCGAAGCGGTCGAGACCCTCGCGCTGAGCGGCGGAATCGCCGGTCTGCTGGCGATTATCGAGCTGGCTATTTCCGGCTTTGTTCTCGGACGCTTTTCGCTGCTGCTTGTGGTCTGGTCCGCGTTCGCTCTAGCCCTGGGGTTCCGCTTCTTGCGTTCGTATCAGAAATGGACGGACACCCGTTTGGAGCTTACGCAGGATTTGGTCGAGTCCATGGTCGGGCACAGGACTCGCTTGGCCCAACTGCCGCGCGATCAATGGCACGAGCGCGAAGACCAGCAGATCCAGAGGTATATTGGCGTATCCAAAGCTGTTGACAAGGCGGGAGCATGGTTAATCGCGGCGCTTCCGCGCGGCTGGCTGGTCGTGGCGCTCGCGTGTCTCGCTCCCTCCATCATTTCGGCCCACACAGCCGACTCCGCCATTGCTGTCAGATTGGGAGGGATTCTTCTCGCCTACACTGCATTCCGGCGATTGACCGGATCGTTTGCCGACGTGGCAGCCGCTCTTGTCGCTTCGAAACGCATCGCACCTCTCTTCCGGGCTGCTTCGCGCCAGGAACGGCTAGGAGACCGGATCGCACTGAACAGCCGTAACGATTCCACTCAGAAGTTGCTCGATGCGGATCGCCTCTGCTTCCGCTATCGAAAGCAAGGAAACACGGCATTACAATCGTGCAGTCTGACGATTCGCAAAGGAGAGCGAATCCTTCTCGAAGGACCGTCCGGGGGTGGAAAGACGACCCTCGCCTCTCTTCTGTCTGGTTTACGCCAGCCGGAATCGGGTCTTCTTCTGCTCAACGGGCTTGACCCTCATACCGTAGGAGAGCGGCGCTGGAGGGAACACATCGCTGCCGCTCCGCAATTTCACGAGAATCACATATTGACCGAGACGCTGGCGTTCAATGTTCTCATGGGCCGATCCTGGCCGCCAACGATTGCCGACATGGAGCAGGCCGACGGTGTCTGCCGCGAACTCGGATTAGGCAATCTGCTCGATGCCATGCCGAGCGGCTTGCTGCAGATGGTCGGTGAAGGGGGCTGGCAGCTCTCGCATGGCGAGCGGAGCCGCCTTTTCATCGCTCGCGCGCTACTCCAAGACGCGGATCTCGTCATTCTGGATGAAAGTTTTGCCGCTCTCGATCCCGAGAACCTACGCCTCGCTATGGAGTGCGCCCGAAAGCGCGCGAAAACACTGATGGTGATCGCGCATCCCTAGCGTGGGGCTGACAGTGGTTGCTTCTTGATGATCGCCGCGGTCTCCGTTTTCTTTTTCTTCTTCTCGACGAAAAGTTTACTGGCGTCCATGTCCTTCGGAATCGCCACGTCGAAAAAGCCGATCATCATCTCATCCCAGCTTTGCTCGCCCCATTTCACTTCCTTTGACGGATCTGGATTCCAGGGGTTGTTTGCCGAGTTATCGAAATGTGCCGTGCAGTGGAGATCGGTTCCTTTCGGGATCACAATGTCTGAAGCGGGATAGTAAACCAGTTGCCACGAAAAGCTGTAGTGCGGCACCTTGAGAAGCGTCTGGGTTTCGCCGGTCGGATAACGCGCCGTGTATTCGAAATCTTTGCCCCGCAGGTGCATGTGCGGCATAAGGTTCACGATCTTCGTGTCGGCTCCGAACTCAAACTCGGAGTCGACGCGGTAATCCGGAGCACCCGGCGGAATATCTAAATCCTCGTTGGCGGCGGCCAATGTCACAACTCGCTCCGTGACCGGGGCTTTCGCCAAACGCAAGCCGATTTTGCTGCGGTCGATCGCGGCCTTGCCATTTGTCGTGTAGTGCATCTCGAAAATAATGTCCGAACCGGCTTTGATCAGCTTGGCCCGGCCGTCGGGTAGAATGCCGGGCGGCATACCCGGCGCATACCCTACCAGAAAATCGGCATCGCGCTTCTTGTCCTCGTCGGGTTTACTGGGCGGAACAAATGCTTTACCCGGTTGAATCCCCTGCATCCACTTCGATCCGGGAGGCCGAACCCAGGCGATCACGTGATGAACCACAGCGCGGTCTCCAGGCCGGACCTCCGCCATCTGGACCCAGGTATCTTGTTTGAAGTTCAAAGGGATCAGAATGTACTGATACTCGATCGTGCCCGTAGCCGGGACGCTGAATGTCCCGGGCATCTCGAGCACCACGTCGGGCTTCCCGATGTTCCAACCGTCAATGAACTCTTTGGGTTTGGGAGCATCGCTCGGATCGCCCTCGGGAGCGCCTGCCTTCACCCAGGCGACGATTGTGTCGATCCCGGCCTGCGGCAGCGAGCGGTCGTTCGAAAACTTGCCATAGTGCGGATCGGCGAACCAGGGCGGCATTTTGCGAAGCGCGACCGCCTCCTTAATAGCCGCCGCGTACGGCCGGACCTGCTTGTAGGTGAACAGCGACATGGGCGCAGCTTCACCGGGCCGGTGACAGCCCTGGCAGTTCTGCTGCAGTATGGGCGCGATGTCCCGGTTGTAAGTAGGTGTGAACGCTCCGTCGGCTGCATTGAGCGTCGGCATCAGCGCCAAAATAACAAGGACCGGGACCAGAACACGCATAATGCCAATAGTTTAGCGGAAGAGCGAACTCTGCCAACGAGGCGTCCGCTAAACTGAAGATTCACCTCCAGGAGATTCATGGCAGAAGAACAGAACAAAGTACATGTGCCGCACGGGGCATCCGCGAAAATCAAGCAGAAGGAAGGTGCCTATCAAGCCGAATACCTCGGCAGCGGTACCTTCAAGATTTCCAAGCCCAAGCGGCAGAGCCGGAAGCGCAGGCAATCCGCTCTCAAAGGCACGACGCGCGGCGCTCGCAAGTAAGCTCCGGTTTATAAATTCTGCGTCACCTTACTGAGCGTTCTCGGACGATCAGGATCCAGGCCCTTCACTTCTGCCAGACTAGCTGCAAATAGCTGCGCAGGAATGACGTAGGGGATCGGCGTGTAGATCTCGGCCGGAAGCCGTCCTTTCACCGCAAACGAAGCTGGAATTACCAAGGGACCCAGGCCGTCCTTCGCTGCCATTGCTTCCCTATTGCTGCGATCGGTGATGATGAGAGTCTCGGCTCGGATCGATCTCAGTTTGCCAACCAGTTCACACATCGGCTTCCAGGTAACACCGGGCGGGCAGAACAGGAACGCGGGGAATCCGGCTTCGAGCATCGCAATGGGCCCGTGCAGGAGATCGGCGGACGAGAAGCGCTCCGCAACAACGTAACACGTCTCCATCAGCTTCAGGGCAAACTCGAATGAGTTCGAGTAGTTCAGGCCACGGCCGACGCAGACGGCATGGCGCATGAAACAATAGCGTTCGGCCCGCGCGCGAATGGCGGGCTCGAGCTTGAGAGCCGTGTCCGCCCAATCGGGAACACGCTCCAAATCGTCTCGCTTGAGGGCCGCACCTAACGCATACGCCAGCAGATAGAAGCACATGAGCTGGCCGGTATACGTCTTCGTTGCCGCCACGCTTCTTTCTTTTCCCGCGCGAACCAGGAACGTCTGCTCAGCGAGTTGGGCCAGAGTGCTGCCGCTTTCGTTCGTCATACCGATCGTAAAGGCGCCGGCCGCCTTGGCGCGCTCCAGGACAAGGTTGGTGTCTGTCGATTCGCCCGATTGCGAAATCGCAACCACCACTGCATTTTTCAAGTGGAGTTCGGAGTTATAAAGCGTGAAGACCGATGGAGCAGCGAGCGAAACCGGTATGCCCGTCGTCACCTCGAGCAAATACCTTCCGAACTGCGCCGCATTATCAGAGGTCCCTCGCGCCGCGAGTACAATGAAGCTCGCCGGGTGAGCTGCGAAGTGCTTATGCAGTCTTTCTGCTCGCTCCCATTCGCTCTTCAGTGTTCGCTCGATCGCTGCCGGCTGCTGGCAGATCTCGTCGCGCATCGTCGACATGCTCAGACAATACCAGAGGTCTGAAACTTTTTACATGAGGACTCGCTCGCCGCGCCGGGGTCCGATCAGGTATTGGGGACTGATAGAGTCCGACATGGGCAGCCTCGTGATAGTCGGTTTGATTACCACGAGTGTATTACTCGTTGTCGTGTCCGGGTTGTTCTTTGCGAGTATCTGATTCAGCCCTGGAATCTGGCTCAACCCAAGCAAGCCGGTTCGAGTACGGGTCCTGATGCTTTCGTCCATTCCAGCGAGAACCGCCCACTCGCCTTGACGCAAGGTCACATCCCCTTTGAACTCCCGTTGCAGGATAGCCGGCACAGTGTTGAAGGTCTGACTTCCTAAAGCTTTGTACTCGGCGTCCACATCCATCCAGATATCACCCTCACCATTGACTCGCGGAGTAATTTTTAGCGAGATCCCAAGGTCTTCTTGCGTGAATTGGCCGATCGGATTGTATATGGAAGGTGCGCTCTGCTGGAATCCCGTATAGAGCGACTGTGGAATCGGGTACTTGTCGCCTACATGGAGAAATGCGGTTCCTCCGTCATCCACCATCATCGTGGCGTCATACAGAGTGCGCGCGAACGATGCTGAATAGCTGGCAAACAAGGTAGCGCCCGTAATAGCAACACCGAAGAGTGTCGCCCCGCCGCCAAACGTACCAAAGGTCGAAAAGGTGGTAACGGGCGTCTTGAAAGATCTCGATACGTACGCTAACCCGAAATCAAACAGTTCAGTTGCCGTCTGCATCGACACGCCGTACTGATAACTGCGATCCGTATCGAAAGTAAGGAACTGTACTTCTAACGTCAGCTGCGCTCTCGGCAACAACACCGCGTCAAATAGGTCTTTGGCGACACGCGCCCGCGAAACGCGGTCCCGAATCATGACCGTGCGATTCACCGCATCCCATCCGATTGCTCGCAGGCTGAGTATCGACCGCACGGCAGTCGCGGCCTCAGTCAGATCCTTTTCACTAAGCGCATTCGGCAACGGGAACGTCAAGAGAACAGTCGGTTCATACTCTGCCCGATCCCGCTCCGTGTCCTGAGCGAAAAAAATCACTTTCGGTGATACCGGATACACGAACGTGTTCGTGGCTGCCGTTACCGCCTCCAGCGCCGTCCGAAAGTCAGCTTGGGTGATTTGGAACCGGATCCCGGGCCGGTTCTCACGGCCGGGCTCCCAAATCGCCTGCACCCCGTAAGCAGCCGCTACCATCTGAAGCAAATTCTGCGTGTCGGTGACCACGTCAAAGTCGTGCTTCGACGAGTCTGCCCGTACCTGAGGAATCGGCTGAAGCTTCTCTTCGCGCTCCCACTCTGAGCGCGAGGCCCTTTCAATCGGCGCTCCCTGTCCGTGAGCCGATTTTTCAGCCGCTTCGATATCGGCGCTGATATCTGGCTTCTCGACCTCTACCTTGCTAAGCAGCTTTGCAAGCGGTTCAGTGGCGTCGCGGTTTACCTTGTAGGTCGTATTCTGGGGATCACGGGCCGCCGCCTCCGCGTAAAGCATATAGGCGCGTACCAGATGCCCGGAATCCTGCTCTTTGCGGGCCTGCTTAGCCAGCCTCTCAGCAATGGGATCGGTCGCAGCCTGAACCGCGGCTGACCCGCCCAGCGTAACTGCCGACGCGAGCAGAAACCAGAGAAGAACGCGTAAGTTCAAACTGATAGGACGCTCCGGCACGCCGGTGCGTGGAGATACACCATGTGGATGGCTATCTTCCGGGAGCTACGTAGCCGGGTGGATGCGCTGAGCCTTCCCCAAAGAAATATTCCTCCATTTGCTTCAGGAGGAATTCCTGCGCTTCCGGCGTGCCCAGATTTAGGCGGTACTCATTCATGATCATCTTCATGTGTTCCACCCACATGCGCCAGGCCTCTTTCGAGACGTTGTCATAGATCCGTTGCCCGAGCGGATGGCCATCGAACGGAACTTCGTCTAGTCCCGGTAATTCCTTATGCAACTTTACGCAGTGCACCATGCGCTCGGTTTTTGGGGTTGCCCCGGAAGTGGTTCCCACCGGCTGAGCTCCTTATGATTTCTATCTTGAGGATAGCCCAGAGGTGCTACTTCACCGTAGTTCTGCCGGACTAGTCTCCGAAGCGAGCGGCTATGGCGCTGGTTGCCTGAGCTACCGACACCTGCCCTTCTCGCTGGGCTGCCTCGGCGGCGAGAAAATTGCCAAGCCGGGGCGGATTGAGTGCACCTTGCCCGTTCTGCTGCTGCACGCTCCTCAGATAACGCCGCAAAACCGCGGGCCGAGACGATTTCCGGATTTTGGAGACCTGCAAATCCAGCAGAAGCTCGAGTTCCCACTGAGTGAATGTATGCCGGCGGATAACACCCCCGATCAGTTCCTGAATGAGCTGCAGGAATGACGTCCATTCGCTCCGATCTGTCCGTGGGTCGGTCAAGTGACAGAGTGCTCGCGACTGCCGAAAAATCTAAGTTATTTCTGCGATTCGCCATACCTGCTCGGCACTTTCGTTAGGGAGGGACGTGGTACTTCCGTTTTTCGGCGCGCTCGTCCCGGGTGCGCTGCCCAATCCGTCTGTTTCATTGGCGTCACTATGGCCAATGTGTTTCGGCGTATTGGCCGCGATTTTGCTCTTGAGCGGGCTCGATGATTTGATTCCCGTGCTGATTTGCGTCGCGCACAGGCTGCGGAGAAAGCCCGCCGTGCGGACAACCGGCGTTACCGGCGAGAGCAGGATCGCTATTTTCGTTCCGTGCTGGAACGAGTCGGAGGTCATCGGTAACATGGTCCGCCACAACCTCGCATCTATTCGTTACCGCAATTTTGATTTCTTCCTTGGTGTCTATCCGAACGACGAGCCAACCCTGGCCGTGGCCCGGCAGTTGTCGGAAGCCTTCAAAAACGTTCACGTGGCAGAATGCGCGTATCCCGGGCCTACCTCCAAAGCGGATTGCCTGAATTGGGTGTATCAGCGCATGCTTCTTTTTGAACGGGAGCAAAACGCACCCTTCGAAATTGTCGCGCTGCATGATGCCGAGGATTTGATTCACCCGGACGCCCTGCCGGCCATTAATCGCGAAGCAGCGCATTATCAGATGGTGCAGATCCCGGTTCTCCCGCTGCCGACGCGATTCTACGAAATCACGCACGGAGTGTATTGCGATGAATTTTCCGAGTTTCAAATCATCGACATGCCCGCCCGGCAGTTCAGCCGGACCTTTATTCCGTCCAATGGCGTTGGCACGGGATTCGCGCGCGAGATTCTTGACCGCCTGGCCGCCGAACGCCAGAACCTTGTCTTCGACCCCGCCAGTCTGACGGAAGACTACGAAATCGGCGTTTACATCCACGCGTGCGGGTACCGCCAGATTTTTGTGGACCTTCAGACTGGCGAAAGAGGCTTTGTTGCCACCCGTGAATACTTTCCGCGCCGCATGCGGGCCGCCGTGCGCCAGCGCACGCGCTGGGTGACTGGAATCGCGCTCCAGACCTGGGAACGCGCGGGTTGGCGGGGATCAGCGTGGAACCGGTATTGGTTCTGGCGCGATCGGAAAGGCCTGTTGGCGAATCCTCTTAGTTTTCTCACCAATCTGCTGTTTGCGCTCGGGCTCTTTGATTGGCTGGCTTGCTCTTTGCGGCACCGGCCTTGGGCATTTGAGATTTCTAATCCCCGAGTTGTTGTCTTGTGCTGGATGACATTGCTGGCCCAATGCCTGCGGCTCGCCATCCGTACGCTGTGCGTGCAACGGGTCTACGGGCTGACTTTCGCGCTCTGGGTGCCTTTACGCTGCTTGCACGGAAACCTGATCAACTGCTGTGCGTCGATACGCGCGATCTGGCGCTATACTCAGGCCCGCATCCGCGGGGAGAAACTCGTGTGGCAGAAGACTGAGCACGCCTATCCGAATCGCGACGCCTTGCTCGATCACCGGCGCGATCTGGAAGACGTTCTAGTCGATTACGGATACATCTCACGCGAACTGTTGGAGGAGGCCCTTCAATCCCTTCCGCAGAACATGAACATCGCCGATTTTCTGGTCGCCAGAGGAGTGCTCACCGAGGAAGCTCTTTCGAAGGCGCTAAGTCTGCAATCCGGGCTCGCCGTTACCCACGTCGATCATCGAAAAGTAAAGCCTCGCGTGGCGCGAACACTCCCGTCCCATATCGAGAAGCGCTTCGGAATCGTGCCGTTTGGGCTCAGTTCCGGCAAACTGCTGGTCGCGGGTTCGCGTGTCCCTTCGTCCACAGCGTTTAACGAGATCAATGGCTATACCAACCTGAAGGTCGAATTTCAGCTCGTCACCAAGCAGAACTATGATCAGTTGCGTTCCATCCTCTACAACTGATCAACGCTTTCGAGGCTGTTGCGGACTGAAAATCTCAATCGGCGCGAATCCGGCGATTTTCCATCCACCGCTCTGCTTCACCACCCGGACGTCAATATCGGCCGCCCGGTTTTCCGTATAGTTCGTTTGTAAATCCTGCAGCGTCAGGGTCCAGTGAACGGTCAGCTTGATCTCCAAAGGCGCGTCTTGTTCGTCCGTCACATCGATCTCGCTTGTAATCTGAAACGCGTTGACCAGTGCTTCGAAATAGTTTCTGAGTGTTTCGTACTGAGGGAAGGACCCGGCGAAAGCAGCCATGGCCTGCCTTGGACTGCCGCCCGATAGCGCGGTTGCGATAACGCTGAGTTGCGCGCGGGCCTCCGCTGAATCGTCCGCGCGGCTAAGCACGGCCGAAGTGGCAAGTATCACTGTTATCGCGGCAAATGATCGGAGGCCGCGTCGCGGCTCATCCCACCACTGTTTGCTACGTTCTGTAGCTGCCATTGATCTGGATGTAGCCTTCGGTCAAGTCGCAAGTGAAAAAGCGCGCCTCACCGCGATCCTTACCGTTCAGGACGATGTTGATTCGAACCTCGCTTTCGTTCAGGCGGTCCTTCAAACTGTTTTCATCGAAATTCGCAGCCAGCCCTTTCGAGCACACCAGCACATCCTGCAAAAAAATGTCGAGGCTAGCCGGATCGAATGGAGTGCCCGCATAGCCGC
This sequence comes from uncultured Acidobacteriaceae bacterium, assembly GCA_963787585.1. Classification (GTDB taxonomy): domain Bacteria; phylum Acidobacteriota; class Terriglobia; order Bryobacterales; family Bryobacteraceae; genus Bog-105. Next base: position 1,214,276 of record CAWBDR010000014.1, on the reverse strand, counting down.
AAGCAGCCAGAACACGGCCCCAGTTCGGATCACTGCCAGCGATCGCCGTCTTGACCAGCGGTGAGTTCGATACAGCACGGGCGATTTGCCGGGCCTGCGCATCCGTCTTAAATCCTGTCGCTTGAATGACGATGAGCTTCCGCGCGCCTTCACCATCGGCTGCAATCTGCCGCGCCAGGCTCTCCATCACGCTTGAGATCGCTTCCTGAATGACGGCTCGCTCCTTCGAACTGGGTTTCACCCTCGAAGCCCCGTTGGCCAATAACGCAACCATGTCATTGGTGGATGTGTCCCCATCGACGGTAAGCGAGTTATACGATCGCTCCGTTGCAACTCTCAGCATTTCCCGCAGCACGGGCCCGGAAAGCGCGGCATCCGTAAGGATGAAGCCGAGCGTGGTGGCCATGTTGGGGTGAATCATTCCAGATCCTTTGCTCATTCCCGCCACGCGAACCTCGCCTTGCTTCAGGCTCACTTGTTTGAAAGCGATCTTCCGGCGTGTATCCGTCGTAAGAATCGCGTCGCTAACTTGGTCGAAGTTATTCGGCGAGAGGTTGGAAACAAGTCTGCCGATTGCATTCGTAAGCAGCTTCGAATCGAGTTCGACCCCGATCACGCCTGTCGACGCCGGCAGCACGAATTTGGATTTGGTTTTCAGGGCTTTCGCAAGTGCCCGGCACGAAGCCAGCGCAACCCGCTCACCCGTCCGGGTCGCGCAATTCGCATTACCGGCGTTCGTCAGGATCGCAGTGACTCTTCCCTTGCTCGCCTTCAGGTGCCTGCGTGCGACCTGCACCGGCGCAGCCTGCACAACATTGCGGGTGAATACCGCCGCGCTGTCGGCGGTTCGCTCCGAAACGATTAGGGCCAGGTCGGCTTTCTGTTCCTTACGAATGCCGGCGTACGTGGCGGCGTAAAGATAGCCTAGCGGAAGGTTCAACTCTGCTCTCCCAATTTTTCATTCTCGAGTGGTCTGTAGCCGCTCATGAAAGCTTCGGCAGTCATCCGTCTTTTCCCGGCCGGTTGCACTTCCAGCAATTCCAAGGCTACGCCGTTTCCCGTTCCAACCAGCAAACGGTGCGTCTCCGCCTTCAGAGCGGCCGGCGCGGGTGGCGCGGGCCCCGCAACCTTCGCGCAGTTTATCGATAACTGCTGGCCGCGAAAGGTCGTATACGCTCCCGGCCAGGGTGTGAATCCACGCAACCTGTTAGAAATCTGTTGAGCCGGACGCGACCAGTCAATCCATCCATCCTCTTTTTTTAGAATCGGCGCGAATGTCGCTTCGGCATCATTCTGTTTCTCGGGAGTCGCCTGCCCCTGTTCGATTTGCCTGATCGTATCCAGCAACAACTCAGCTCCCCGAACCGCGAGCCGCGCGCTTAGTTCCGGTGCGGTCTCCTCCGGTCCGATGGCAACAGACGCCGTCTGCAGTATGTCGCCGGTGTCGAGTCCCGCATCGATCTGCATGATCGTTACGCCCGTTTCTGTCTCGCCATTGGCGATGGCCCATTGAATGGGCGCCGCGCCTCGATATTTGGGGAGCAGGGAAGCGTGCACATTGAGAATGCCATATCGCGGCAGGTCGATTATCGTCTGCGGAATAATCTGTCCGTAGCCGACCACCACTAGCAACTGCGCCTGCAGACTACGCAGCAACTGCGCTGCTTCCGCGCGCCGGATCCGCTCCGGTTGGTGAATGGCAAGACCCAGCTCCTTTGCAACCGTCTTAACCGGTGATTCGGATACCTGATTGCCGCGTCCTTTCGGTCGGTCTGGCTGCGTGAATACGGCGAGGACCTGATGTTCCGATGCCAACGCCCGAAGAGACGGTACGGCAAATTCAGGCGTGCCTAGAAAAGCTGTCCGCATCCGAAAGAGAAACGGGTTACCAGGGTTACTCCCATTCGCCGGCCTTTTGCAGTTTTTTGATTTTCCGACGGATGATGTCCCGCTTTAGCGTGCTCAGATGATTGAGGAACAGAATGCCATTCAGGTGATCGATTTCGTGCTGCAGCGCCCGCGCCAGCAATTCTTCGCCGGTAAACTCAACAGGTCCCCCCTTCTCGCTTTGCGCGCGTACCGTAACCTTGTTGGCCCGCGCCACGGGCTCTCGAAAACCAGGGATGCTCAAGCAACCTTCTTCTCCTATTTGCTTACCCTCTGATGAAGTGACCTCCGGATTGATAATGACGATCTTCTTGCTTTCGTCCTCACCCACGCTGATATCGATCACCGAAATCCGCTTGCGCAATCCGATCTGTGGCGCCGCTAGACCCACCCCTTTCGCCGCGTACATCGTCTCCCACATATCGGCGATCAGCTCGTGCAACTCGGGCGTGTCGAATTCAACCACCGGGTCGGCTTTCTGCTCCAGCATGGGCTCGCCGAACTTTAATATCTTTCGAACCATTTCTTCTTCTAGAACTCACAAAAGGCAGGTAAGTGCTCTAGTAACTCTTCACTTGGGCGATATAGCCGTAGTAGTTCCTTCTGGTTTCCCCAAGCGAATCACCGCCAAATTTCTCCAGGAACGCCTGAGCGAGTACCAGTGCGACCATGGCTTCTCCGATCACGCCGGCGGCAGGTACTACCGCCACGTCACTACGCTCATAAGCCGCCAGAGCCGGGTCTCGCGTCGGCAAATCCACCGATTCGAGAGGCCGGCGCAATGTCGAGATAGGTTTTAACAAGCCGCGCACCAGGATGTCTTGCCCGTTCGTGATGCCGCCTTCCAATCCACCGGCTCGGTTTGAACCCCGATGGAATTCGCGCTGCGGCTTGTCGTAATGAATTGTGTCCTGAACCGCCGATCCATACGAACTGGATCCTTCTTCCGCCGCGCCTATCTCGACGCCCTTTACTGCCTGAATGGAAACAATCGCCTGCGCGAGCCGCCCGTCGAGGCGCGTATCCCAGGTAATGTGCGATCCCAGTCCGGCCGGCACTCCATGCGCAACCACTTCGAACACGCCGCCCACTGTGTCTCCCGTCCTGTATGCGTAATCGACCGCTTCCTTCATCCGGCCTTCCGCTTCCCCGTCTACGCATCCCAGCAACACTTCATCGCGTGCGCTGAGCGCAACGATTTCTTCCCATTCGGCCGGCCGCTCGAGACGCACCGGTCCCACGCGTACGACGTGACTCAATACCTCAATACCGAACTGCCCCAGAAATGTTTTCGCCAGCGCTCCCAATGCAACCCGCGCGGTCGTTTCCCGCGCGCTGGCCCTCTCGAGAACGTAGCGCGCTTCCGGAAAGTTGTACTTAATGGCACCCGCCAGGTCGGCGTGACCCGGTCTCGGCCTATGAACGGGCTTCTCTTTGCCCGCTTCTCCATCTTTGGAATCCACCGGCAGCGTCGCGCTCCAGTTCTTCCAATCTTTGTTCTCGATCAGGATCGCGATCGGTGAACCGATCGTCTGCGAATGCCGCACCCCGGAAATAATATGGACGCGATCCGTCTCGATCTTCATCCGCCCACCGCGTCCGTACCCCTGCTGCCGCCGCCAGAGTTGGCGATCGAGATACTCGGTCGACACGGGAATGCCCGCAGGAAGGCCCGTCAATGTGGCGGCCAGGCATTCTCCATGGGACTCCCCAGCCGTTTCAAAACGCAGCATGGAAGCTTTTATGGTAACGAACGAAGTTGTTTAGGCGAGATAATTCGCTATAAGCAGATGACCGCTCCTCAATTGAGGCGAATCGTTTCCATCAATGTCGGAAACCCGCGCGAGCTTCAGGTTGGTAACCGCAAGGTACTGACCAGCATTTTCAAAACGCCGGTTGCCGGGAAAGTTGCCTTGCGTCGCTACAACCTGCAGGGCGACCGGCAATCGGATCTTCGCGTGCATGGCGGGCCGTCCAAAGCTGTTTATGCGTATTCATCCGAACACTATCCGTTCTGGGCCGCACAACTTCGGGGCACGCCGCTTCCGGTCGGCGCGTTTGGCGAAAACCTCACAACGGAAGGAATGTTGGAAGAGGTTGTGCATATTGGTGATGTGTTCCGCGCCGGCTCCGCGATCTTAAAGGTCAGCGAACCGAGAATGCCTTGCTTCAAGCTTGCGATTCGTATGGATCGCGCCGATATGGTGAAAAGGTTTTGGGCCAGCGGTCGCTCCGGGATCTATTTCTCGATCGTTGAAGAAGGCGAATTCGAATCGGGTGACTGGATTGCACCGTTGGAAAGCGATCCGGCGCGAGTCAGCCTTGCCGACGTTATTCGCCTCCATAAGCGCCAAACGGACGACCCTGACCTTTTCTCTCGGGCGATGAAAGCGCCTCTATCCGGCGGCTGGAAGCAGGAAATCCGCGAGCGCTGGGCGCAGATGGCGCTGCATTAACGCCGATTGGCCCTCGCGATTTCTCACAGAACATAGCTCGCTCGCGACACGCTTGCATCCTGGAATCTTCTCTTGCCGTCACCAAGGTAAACAGCAGAATTCTCATTGACCGATAACGCGGTGTTTCGGGGACAAGGCGGACCGCCAGTAAATACTTAGTGACCACTCACCTTTATTCCGTCCACTTCCGGGATTTCCAAGGGGCCTACCAGAATAGGTTGGGGCGGAGGTTCGCTCCAGCTCATTTCCTAGCTCAAATTCTTGAACTACTCTCGCTTCGCTTTAAGGCGCTTGCCAGTCCAGCGCGTAAATCTCCTGCGTGCCTGTGTCGCGGACCATAGCAGGAACCCGACGTCGCTGTTGGCGAGATCTAGCCATTTACGGGTACTTGAGTCGAATAGCTTGATGGTCCGCCGGTCGACCGTCCGCGCAGCTATATATCGCCCGTTCGGCGACCATTCGGCTTGCCGAAGATCTTCCGCGCCAGGCAGGTTCTCGATGGCATGCGTTGCGAGATGCACAATGACTGGCGCCAATGGCTTAGTTTCGAGAAACCAAGCGTAACTGATGAGAACGCTGCTTCCATCGGCTGACCAACTTACGTACTGTTGATTGTGCTGCTCCTTCAATACCGGCTGGGCTGCGCCACCGGCCGCTGATATAACGTAAACTCGCGTGAGCATGCCGGGCGAGTTGCCCTCGAACGCGATTCGTTTGCCGTCCGGCGACCAGGCAGGATACAAGGCGTGTACCGGAGGGCGGGTAAGTTGCATTCGCTCGCTGCCGTCGGTCCGGCCTGCGCCACAGATTCCCTTCGGGGAACGTGACGTAAGTAATCCAGCCTCCATCGCGGGAGAAGTCAACATATTCTGCTGATATGCCTGACAGGTAGGGCACCCATTCATGCGAATTTGAATCGTACCTCTGCAGTTCGCCGCGGTGTTGTTGCCCTATGACGTAGAGTTTCTTGCCATCAGGGCTGAATACGGGCGCGACCGAATTCAAGTGGCCGCTGGTGAGCTGCACCGGTTCCGGCTTTGAGCTACCCAAGTAGTCCGCTATCTCCGCTCGTTCGCGGATTGCCCAGATTTCGGTTTTGCCATCCCGTGTCGATTGAAAAGCGAAGTACTTGCCGTCCGGAGTCCAGTTTCCACAGCACTCAGCGGGAGGCTTGTTCCAATCGGGAAGCAAGGGGTAGAGTCCGGTTCCATCCGAGGCGATCTCCCAAAGTGAAAGCGCGCCGGTGCGATCGATGACGTTGCCGGTCGTGAAGCGCAACCGCTGTCCATCGGGCGACCAGCGCAACCAAAATCCGTTATTTGAGAGAGTCGCTATCCTGTGCGCCCCCAGTTCCGTCACTCTTAGCGCGGCAGAGCTCCCGTTCCTTTATATACGCAATCTCCCTGCCGTCCGGAGACCACGCTGCGGCGCTTGCCAATACATTTCCGATGCGGTGGGGCGTTCCCTTCGGTATGGCCAACGTCCACAAGGGCCATGCAAGGTGAGGGGCGAAGTCGGTCACTAGCAATTCGGAGCGATTTGAGGAGATTCCTTGGATTTCAGGCAACCCCCAAGGTGTTCCTACGGGTGTTGTCTCACCCGCTTTCGTGGAAATGGAAGCAATCGTGGGAGCGCTGACGGACCCTTCCGCGAGGTAAAGGCGCGAGGCGTCGGCAACGATCGCGCCTAGCCGTCCAATGCCCTTCGGTTGCCCATCATTGCTGATCCGGACATAACCGGATACGCGCGGCGGCGGCAGTCGGCGCATGAGCAGATAAGTTGCGATCACAACGCAGATCAACGCGCCCAGGGCCAAAAGCCCAGGGCGTGTTCGCCGAACGCGGCTGAGCAATTCCTGTTTGCGCTTCAATTCTTCGAGATCGGAGCGAATCTCCGATGCCCGCTGATACCGCAGGCTCCGGTCCTTACGCAAGCATTTCGCTACAACTCGCTCCAGTCCGTCCGGTGCAGTACGGTTCAGGTTTTTCGCCGGTATCGGGTCTTTGTGAAGAATCGCCTCGATTATTTCGGTAGAGTTTGTACCGCCAAAAGGAACAACTCCCGTCGCCATTTCATACAGCACCATATAGTCCCCTGTGCCCAGCGGGCGCTGGTATCCGTAAGCTGCTGCGGGCCCCAAGCCGTCGCTTGAAGCCCGTCCGTTCCCGGCTCCACAGCGTCAGCACTGGCTATCTTTGCGAGCCCAAAGTCAAGAATCTTAGCGTGCCGTCGCTCAGTAACAAAGATGTTCGCCGGCTTGATATCGCGATGCACAATGCCTGCCGCGTGTGCCGCCTCGATCCCATCACAAAGTTCAAGCGCAAGCGCCATGAGCGTCTGAAGTTCCATCGGCCTGTTCGCGATTCGGTGCTTCAGTGTCTGGCCCTGCAGATACTCCATGACGATGAAGGTACGGCTGTCCTGTTGGTCGATGTCGTATACCGCGCAGATGTTCGGGTGATTCAGAGACGAAGCCGCTCTCGCCTCGCGCTGAAAACGGGCGAGCGCCAGCTCGTCGCGACTCAGCTGCGCCGGTAGGAATTTGATCGCTACAGAACGGTGCAGGCGGACATCCTCGGCCTTGTAGACAATGCCCATCCCGCCGCCGCCCAGCCTCTCGACAATGCGGTAATGAGAAACCGTGCTTCCGATCAGCTGCTGCTCAAGGTCATCAATGCTGAGCAGGGTCTCAGTGTTCTGAAAGGAGGGGTTTTCGAGGAAACTTCCGGCGTCCTCGTGCGAAGATAGTAGAGAGCATAGTTCCCCTTCAAGCTCTAGATCGCCCTTGCAGGCCTGGTGAAGAAACGGTTTGCGGTCGTCCTCTCGCACCTCCAGGGCCCGTTGGAGCAACTCATCAACCTTTTCGAATCGCTCACGATCCACTCTTACCGCCACCGGTTAGTTCGCGATAAAGCCACGCTTTTGCGGTGCTCCAGTCGCGCATCACCGTCGGAACCGAAACGCTCAACGCCTCTGCCGTCTCAGTAACGCTTAGGCCGCCGAAATAACGCAACTCTACTACCTTTGCTTTGCGGTTGTCCATGCGGGCCAGTTCGTTAAGTGCTTCATCGAGGCTTGGCCGCGACAAGCGCCGGTGCAGCTCACGGATTTCTGGCGATCCCGTTAGATGATGATGTCGATAGACGATGATGTAATCTTGACTGCCGTCGTGAGCACTCGCATGGATTCCGCGCAAACGCAGTTCGTGCGAGCAATAAGCCATCTAGTATGACCAGTCGAAGAAAAACCTACATGATTTGATCGACGAGGCCGCGGAGGAGGATCTGCCTCTCCTTCGCGAACTTGTTGCCCGATTTCAACGTCCGCTTGAATTCCCGTTGAGACCCGCAACTATCGCTTCGGGACACACTGAGCCGGAACGAAGGCGGTACGAGTTGATTTTGGAAGCACAAATGCACGCGAGATCAACCCACATAGAACGGCAGCACGTGGCCAAAACGGCGGAACGGTAGGCATTGACCCCGCACGCATCGAGTGTGCCGCAGGCGGTGTTTCGATTGGAGAACAGGACAAACTGAAGATGGTCCGTCATTGGTGCGACGGCCCTGTTTTCTGCCGTCTAAACACGTTTCATGTGGAAAATCACGAGATCATCACGTTTGAAAAAGCTACAATTTCGGACTCCGGTTCGGAGTTGATTTACAAGGTGCGGGTGCTTACCGCTAACGCGGACTCTGAGGCAGAGTTGAATATACCGTTTGAGCGAAGCCGGTAGTGTGGGTACTAGCCGGATCCTCGGCGACCGCACAGGCGGCCTGTAACGACACCGCACCCGTATTCTCATCATGACTGACCAAAGAAAAGCGCTGCATGATCAGCTCGAGGAAACTCGCGAAAGAGGACATCGATTCGCTCGTCGACCTAGTAGACCGGTTCCTTCATCCATCGGAATCCCATGATTCAGGGCGGATTGTATTTGAACCAGTGCCGCCTGGATCTAAAGCAGCAGCGAAGATTGAGGAACAGAGGCAACAGGGGCTGGCTCGACTGAGGGCGAGCCGATCGGAGATGGTTGCACGCCTTATTGGCCCTGCAATAGCACGTCTGGGACTCGATCTGAACAACATTGCAGACGGCCCTTGCAGTTGGTCTAAGTCCGGCGACAACTCAGAACAGTTTACTTGCGGTTGGTTAGCGGAACAAGTTTTTAGGCGGGTTCGTATGTTCCGCATCAGGAAGCAGCGCGTTGTTACGTTCGAAACATGTCACATGTCCGAAACGCAAGCAGAACTCACCTACAAAGTTCGTGTATTGACGCCAACTGCTGACTTAGAGAAAGAACTGACCCTTCCCATTTAATTCGTTGTTGACGGTCACGTGTCCAACGTCCGGCGGCAATCGCTTCCGAGATGGGCCTATCAGCGTCGACCAACAACCGGAAGTTTTCGCGTTCTTCATTAGCAAATTCGGCGAGATTTTCCGCCTGTTTGGGGTGGAGGGATAGATGAAAACGATCCTCACTCCGGTTTTGGTGGGCATCTGTCAGTCTACGTGCAGCATCCATTTATCACTGCGGCGCATTGTGCGGGGTGGCGCGCCGCTCTCAAGTGATCAATTCAGGCGTTTGCGAATTTCGGAAATAGCCCTGTTGTCCCTTAGTGGACCTTAAGTGACGGTATCCCGAGCGCAGTGGGAAGTTGAGAACGGCGGTCCATGTGATTCTACGCCACCACCTGCCGGGTAGCTGGCTGCGATCCGTCGAGGATCGCTTTAAGAGCCCATAGATCCCGAAAGCCCATGATCTTGCGGAATGATTTTTCTCCTTCCAAGAATGCGGCTGCTGACCAGCGCGCTGGCATGCCTGGACGCCAGCGGCACACCCGGCGAGTCCGGCTGCGCACGCCGGAATGCGGATTGTCCAGGATGTTGCTGGTGGCCAAACAACGATGCAGCGATCTAGGAACATCGAGCCGGTTAATGGTGAAACATTCTTCCAAGCCTTCCAGCAGCGCAGCCGCAGCCTCGGGATAATCGTGCTCCAGCCAACCGGCGATCTGGCGGAACTTGGCGATGCCATCTTTCGGGTTCATCTTCCAAGCCGCGCGCATCAGCGAGCCGGTCTGTCCCTGCTGCTCGCGAGGCAGTCGTCCGAGCACATTGCGCAGTTTATGATTTCTACACCTTTGCACCGGCGTCTCGGCGCCGAACACCGCGTTAATGGCCGTGCGCAGAGCTTTCGAGCCGTCGATAACGAACAATCGGCGGCGTGCCGGATCGATGCCGTGCTCGACCAGGTGTTGCAGCAGATCCTTGGCTGCCGCGGCGTTTTCCGTCGCGCCCTCGCGTAGCGCCAGCACATGTTTGCGGCCCTCCATATCCACGCCCACCGCAGCCAGCACGCATTGCTCGCCGAAGTGCATCGCGTCGATGTAGATGATCAGCAGCTCGATCTCATCGAAGCGCCGCTCTAATAACTTCTTCAACGCGGCTTCGGAAGCTTCGATGGTTTCGCGGCTGACTGTCGAGCGCGACACGCCCACCGTGTCGGCCATTTCGGGAATGACTTTGCCGTAGCGCCGCGTGGACACGCCATTCAACAGGATTTCCAGCATGCGTTCGCCGGTGGCGCTGTTCTGCTGCATGGCCTGGTAAGCCGGGACGGGAACCTCTTTGTTCGCGCCGCGACCTTTGTTTCGCAATCGCGGCCGGTTCACTTTGAGCTTGCGCTCCTTCAGACACACGCGGCCCGCTTGCGTTCCATGCCACCCCAGGTCCGCCGCACGAGCTTTGCCTTGCTGCGGTGGTCCGGCAATTTGTGCGGCCGATAGTTCGAGCACGGCTTCGATGCTGGCGCGGCCCATGACGTCGATGAGTTCGTCGATAACCATGCGGCTGTGCTCGATCAACTCCATCATCGGCAGCAGCGCTTGGCCGTTGCGGACCAGAAACTCGGCGAGCTTGCGCTCGCCGACTTTTCCGTGGTTATCAATCGTATGGTAGTTTCGTTTCACGGCGGTTCTCCTTTTCAAGGTTTTGTCACCCCGATTCTATTCAGAATCAGGGGGAACCGCCGCCTCAACTTTCAACTACAGCCAGGACACCGTCCCTTAAGTGCCGATACCGTCAACTAAGAATCTGTTCCAGAATTTACGGAAGCGAGGCTTCAAGGAAGCCGAAAATGGATAGATATGAATGAGACAATAGCTCAGTATACTGCGCGAATCGCGAGCTACATCGAAGGCAAGGATCCGCTCGCAATCCAACGTCAATCCCCAGAAACGCTTGCTCGCCTGATCGAAGGTATACCGAAGAAACGCTCATTCGAGAGCGCGCTCCGGGCAAATGGTCCGTCTGTGAGATCCTTGCCCACCTTGCCGAGGCTGAAATAGTGAGTACCTGGCGCTATCGTCAGATGATCGAACAGAGCGGCATCACTTTAACATCGTTCGATCAAGGCGAGTGGGCGAGACTCGGTGACTACAGCGCGACGGAGCCGAAAGAATCCCTCGAAATCTTCCGCATTCTGCGTAACAGGAATTTGCAGATGTTCGCGCGGCTCACGCCCGAACAATGGCAGTGTTTCGGTGTGCATTCGGAACGCGGGAAGATGACGGTGGAAGACCTCGTGCGCCAAATGGCCGGGCACGATCTCAACCACATTGCGCAAATGACGGAAATAGTCGCCAAAGCCTAGGGTCACGCGGCCCTTTAGATGTGCCCTGGATTGAAGCGTGACGAGAGACGGTGCTCGGTCATCACAGACATGACAACGATCGCGTGAGCACGCCATCAGAGATCTCTGATTGTAGCGATATGGTCATTGGGGCCGAACCCGTTGGTTCTCAATGGAAGGTAGAGCCCTGTTTTCTGGCGCCAGTCGGCCTGACTGCTTATGGTTGGGCTGCGGAGTTCGATCGCCATGCTTCGAGCTTGCGGCCGCCCGCCTCGCCGCGAGCCATGGCAAGTGTGCGTATCCCAAAGCAAAGCAGCACTATTGCGATGACACAATTGCCTACCACTCTCGGATCAGCGAAATTAGCAATGCTCTTGCCGAAAGCCAGGCACAGGAGCAGCTGACCACCTGAGCCTGCCGTAGCCAAGAGCGCCACCGTCCTGTCGCCAGGCCTCCTGGCCCTCAGCAGATTCAGGGCCGCAGTCAAGAACATCCCGATCGATGTTCCGAGCGACCAGACGAAAAGCCCACTCATAAACGGCACGAGAACGATTGTCCCGGCGGTGTGACCGCACGCACCGAGCATCTGTAGCCAACCAAACAGCCGGTCTGCGATCTTTATCAATTGCCCTCCTCGTTGGCCAACGCGGCGAACTTATCAAGGATTGCCGGCCACCCGCCAGGCGCGCCAATCATCTCCCGCACGGTCTCTGCCTTCGCCCCATACGCCTCCAGATTTCGGTGCTCAAATTCCACGCGCGTCCTGCGCGCGCCCTCGGGAATGAAGCGCAGCTCCACTTCAGTTAGAAAAGAGGAGTCGTATTGCCAATCTGCAGTCAGTTGCCAGGCCAGTACCAGCTGATGCGGCGGATCCCAAACCAGCACCCGGCCCCAGTCGCACTCGCTTCCGTCCTCGCTCTGCTCATACCAGCGGCCGCCTTCCGCTGGTTCGATAATCGCCGTGCGCGCAGGCTGCTTGCCTATGTGGTGCGTACTCAGCGGGCCACCAGTGGCCGTGCTCTTCCGTGAACACCCGAAACGCGCGCTCGGCGCTGGTTTCCAGAGTTAAGGTCTTTTGAACAGAATACTTCGCACCTGCTGTGCTCGCTACATTCATTGTTTCCGCCTTTCACCTTTTGGCTGCTCTGCAGCCGTCTTGAAATCCAGGAGCGCCCGCTCCCACATTCGATCCAAGTAGGCGCGCAGCTTTGCCACGCCCTCTGGATCGATATAGTAGACATGTCGCGTGCCCGATTTGCGGTGCTTCACCAGCCCTGCGTCCTGCAGGACGCGCAAATGCTGTGATACAGCCGATCTCGTCACCGGCAATTTCTCGGCCAGATCTCCGACGGCGCTCGCCTGCTTCCCCAGGAACTCGAAAATCTGACGCCGGGTACTGTCGCTCAGCGCGGCGATCTGGGCTGCTCCGTTAGCCTTCACTAACGTTAGTATCAACTAACCAACTTGCTCTGTCAAGTGATATAAAATCGCCGAATGGATTCGCGCTCCACCAGAATCCAGTCCGGGACTTGAGGCTTCAATTCCTGAATCTCCGCCTCACTTACTGCGGAGAATCGCGGCGGCATGCAGTGCATTTTTCGTCAGTACGCTCAAACTCCGTTTTCGAAGATCGCAAACAAGAATACTTCAATATCCGGCACATCCTCCGCATAATAAGAGGTGATTTCATGAGTTCGACTCAGAACGATAAAGCCGTTCGCTTCCGCGCCCTGCACGATCGCCCCGGCGCGTTCGTGATTCCGAATCCCTGGGATGTGGGCTCAGCTCGGCTGCTGGTCGGCCTCGGGTTCGAGGCATTGGCCACATCGAGTGCTGCATCTGCTTCGGCGATTGGTAAGAGAGATCGTGCACTGACGCGAGAGGAAGCCCTGGCCCATGTGCGCACGATTGTTAATGCGACAGATTTGCCTGTATCTGCCGATTTGGAAAGCGGCTTTGGCAATGCACCCGAAGTTGTTGCCGAGACTGTCCGGCTCGCTGCCAGGGTCGGAATAGTCGGATGCACAATCGAGGATACAACCGGAGATCCAACTAAGCCACTCTACGATCTCTCACTGGCCGTCGAACGAATTGCAGCCGCTGCCGAGGCGGCACGCTCGGTCGACTTCTCGTTTCTCTTGACCGCGCGAGCACACAACTTTAGCTACCCCAATCCCAGTCTGGATGATACGATCGCTCGCCTTCAGGCCTTCGAGCAAGCAGGAGCCCACGTACTCTTCGCACCCGGCCTGCCTGATCTTGCCGCGGTTCGCGAAGTCTGTTCCGCCATATCGAAACCGTTCAACTTTATGGTGGGAATCAAAGGAAAGTCATTTTCCGTGAGTGAACTCGCTTGGGCCGGCGTCAAGCGAATCAGTCTGGCAACCTCCCTCTATCGCGCTGCAATGACCGGCTTGTTCATTGCTGCGTGCGCAGTGAGAGACACAGGTCAGTTCGACTTCCTTGAACACTCCCTGACTACACCGGAGCTGGTCGAACTCATGCGCATCTGAGCAAGGCCTCTAGGGAGCCTTCGCTGCGGCCCAGCACCACGTTAGACACCGAGTGATTCCTCAGACCGCACTGCGTGGTCGCCAGCATCGTGTATTTTTCCCTCAGGGGAGCTGGCGCCGGTCGTGACGAAGAGTGTTAGAAAAGAAAAACTGCCAGGGATGGATCGGCATCTATTGTCAGCAGCTATCCGGCAGCGAGAAGTGCCGAGGATGCGAGAGAGGCTCAACCAGAAAGGGACGCCATGCAAAGGAATCCATCGAAATCCGGGAGAGGTCAACAGCAAGCTGGTTCTAAGCGAATCACGGCTCGTACTCCTCATCCTTCGCGGGCGGAGCGCTATGCCATGGGAAAGCGCCTTCGGGAGCCATGCCCGCGCTCCTCGCACGCAACCTGGAAGGCGCCGCCCGGTCGGCCGGATCCGGTCCGCCTGGTGCTGGAAGCCGACAAGGGGCGCATTCCCGAACTGCTTCCCCTTCGCCACGGGCGAATGGCCCAGTCACCATTTACCTTTTATCGGGGAGCGGCGCTGAACATGGCGGCGGATCTGGCGACGACTCCCGCCACTGGCCTTCGCGTGCAGTGCGGCGGCGATTCCCACCTGGTCAACTTCCGCGGGTTTGCTACCCCAGAAAGGCAAGTCATTTTCGCCATTAACGACCTGGATGAGACCCTCCCTGCGCCCTGGGAGTGGGATCTCAAGCGGCTCGCAACCAGCTTCGTGATCGCCTGCCGCGACAACGGCCTCAACGAACGCACAGCCAGAGATATGGCCCTGAACTGTGCCAGGTCATACCGCGAGCACATGGCCGAGTTCAGCCAAATGAAGGCGTTAGATCTCTGGTATTTTGCCCTCGAAGCGGAGAGGCTCATTTCGAACATAACGGATGCTGCGATACGCCGCCGCAAAACCAGGGTCTTGGCGAAGGCGCGCTCGACCTGCATTGTCGAAGATGTCTTTCCCAAACTTGCGCACGCCAAGGGTGGGTCGCCGGTCCTCAAAAACAAGCCCCCCACAATGTTTCACTGGAAGGGTCACAAGCCGGGAGAAATCCACCCGGTAGTGAGAGACGGCTTCGCTCATTACTGCGAGAGCCTGCCCCTCTGTTCGCGCGAGTTGCTCGATCGCTACGAAATCAAGGACGCTGCGGCCAAGGTGGTCGGCGTCGGGAGCGTCGGCACCCAGTGCTCGGTAATCTTGCTGCTGGCCGGCAGAGGAGATCCTCTCTTTCTCCAGGTCAAACAGGCTCGCGCCTCGGTGCTGGAGGCCTACGCCGGCAAGAGCGTTTTCCCGAATCACGGACAGCGCGTCGTCGCGGGCCACTGGCTTATGCAGCCGGCCAGCGATATCTTTCTCGGTTGGAGCGAGGCTAACCTCGGACGCCATTTTTACGTCCGGCAACTCAGGGACGTCAAGATCAAGTTTGCCGTAGAGACGTTCGGACAGGCCGAGATGACACTCTTCTCCGAGTGGTGCGGCTACTCCCTGGCGCTCTCGCATGCGCGCTCCGGGGACCCCGCGTTGATCACCGGGTATTTGGGCAAGGGCGACGTTTTCGACAAAGCGGTCGCCGCCTTTTCTGTCGCCTACGCCGACCAGAACGAAATCGACCACGCAGCGCTTAAACGTGCGATCCGCGAGGGCAAGGTCAAGGCGGTATTCGAGAAGCAGGGGTGAATTACCTCAGGCAGCCCTGCGGGTGCCGGAGTGGGAGGCATTCACTACCGCTGCGTCCGGGATTTCAAAAGAACCGGGCCGACAAAGCACGCGCGAATAGCGAAAGGCTCAGGCGTTCCCCAAATTGATCAGGGCTACGCCGGCAATGATCATGGCCAGGCCACCGACCTTGGCCATGGTGAAGGGTTCCTTGAAGAATAGGCGCGCCCAGATAATAGCCCAGATGTACCCCAACGAGACCATCGGATACAGAACCGTGAGCTGTCCCTGAGAGACCCCCATCATGTAGAACACGGATGAAAGCAGGTACAACAGGATCCCGACGGCCAGCCAGTAATTATTCAGCAGGCGGGCGAGGCTGCCCTTCATGTGCTCTGCGCCAAGCTTCAGGAAAACGGCACCGAAAGAGCCGATAAACGATCCGAAAAGCACCAGAACGATTGAGCTAAACGGGGTCTTCATAGGCGCCTATCTTTTCAACCCCAGGACGGAGACACCGCCCACAATGAACACAATACCCATAGTTCGAAAGAAGTTCAGATGCTCGCCGGGCAACACGAATATGGATAGAATCGTGACCCAGACATAAGTTAGAGCGATGATGGGGTAAAGCCTGGAAAGTTCGCGACCCTTTAATGCCAATGCCATCAGAAACGTGTTGATGCCGTACATTCCATAGCCGATAAAGAGCTTCATGTTCGTGATCACTCCCAGGCAGAAACTTACGATCAACTCTGGCCGGCGCAGTACCTGGCCTAATGTCACATGCGTGCCGAGCTGGGCAGTTCCCTGTTTGACGAAGATTTGGGCTAGCGCCCCAATCAGCGTACAGGAAAATACGAGCAGAAAAGAACGTCGCGCTTGCGCCCTTTCGTCGGTAACAGTGGTGGCTTCAATCACGGTTGGAGAAGTCAAGGGGAGTCAAATCCGGTGCGGTGGGCTACTTTACTAGTCTAAAGCATGGCGTTGGCAGTATCGGTCGGCTACACTTGAACCGATGTCAGCGCCGCTGATTCCCTCGCCGCTAGACTATGTCGGCCGACGCCTGTTTGCGTTCTACCCGGCCATTCGGAACGCCGCTCCGAATGAATGGCTGTTGGGCACGGGATCCTGGGCCGATGTGCAAGTTGTCAACGCAAGAAGCGGGGCGGAATTGTGGATTCCCAGGCAGTACGTCGGCGCAGTCTCCGAAAGCGATAGCTCTCTTCTGATCGTGGGCTTAACGAAGGAGCTGGAGTGCCGGGGAGGTTCGGTGGAACCACGCGTCAAGGCCGTGATTGAGATGCCGCACGCGGAACCTGCGTCCCAGGAAACAGGCCTGGACCATCAACGCCGGGCGCCGGGGCCAGCGCCGGTGGTGGATATACGTTTGCCGGAACGCACAGATTCATCCATGAACAGGGCGATTGCAGGCCTAGCGATCAGCGCCCTCGTGGTGTGCCTGCTGGCGGCTCTGGTTGCTCTTGTCCGCTCGCTTCCTCGATCAACTTCCGAAGCAACTGAACCGCAGGTTCTCGCTCCCCAGAGCGGAGCAGGTTCAACAACTCGGAGTCGATAATTCGATACCAGAAGCTGCGGCGGGCTTCAAATTCGGGAACCCGCTGAGCGATCTCAGGGCGGACAGCGTTCAGCAATTCGAGCAGTTCACCGTACTCCGGACCGAGCTCGCGTTCGAAACGCTCTCTGAGGCGCACGGCCAGAGCTGGAGCCGAGCCATTGGTAGAAATCGCGATGATCAAGTCGCCTCGCTGCAGCACCGAGCCGAAAATGAAACGGCAATTGGCCGGATCATCGACTGAATTGCATAGGACCCGCTGCTCTTCCGCGTGCCGAAAGATTTTCTGATTATCTTCCTGGCTCGTGACTACCAGGAAACAGCCGGCCAAATCGTCCGGTCGAAACTCTCGCGTGTGCCATAGAATGGCCCCACTGAGGGCCAGATGCTCAATGGCGGGCTCTGCACTGGCATTCACGTAAACAACCTGAGCGCCGGCCTCGACCAGTCTCTTCAGCTTGCCTGCGATCTCTGGACCAGCGCCGGTAACGAGACATTTTTTGCCTGTTAAATCGAGAAAAACGGGATAACGAAAATTCACGCCTCTATCCTGAAGATATTGTCAGTTCCGCGCCTTTTCCTCATCGATAGTTTCGGGTTCATATTCCGCGCCTACCACGCTCGCGCACGCAGCGCAGCGCCGCCCATGCGCACGAGTGGAGGCCTTTCCACCGAAGCGGTGTTCATCTTCCACAATATGCTGCGCAAGTTGAAGGCGGACTTCAAACCCTCGTACATCGCAGCCATTTTCGAAAGCAGCGAGCCGACTTTCCGGTCTGAAAGCTTCGCGCAATACAAGGCGAATCGCACCGAGATGCCCAAAGATCTTGGCGAGCAGATTCCGTACATCCGCCGCATCCTGCAGGCCTTGCGGATTCCTATCCTCGAATTTCCGAGCTTTGAAGCCGATGACGTGATCGGCGCCATCGCCTGCCGCGAGGCCGCTAGGCCCTGCGAGGTAGTTATCGTATCGAGCGATAAGGACATGCTGCAGCTTGTCAATAATCGCGTCTTCATGCTGAATCCCATGAAGGACAACGAATGGTACGACGCCGCAAAGGTCGAACAATTCATGGGTGTTAAGCCTTCGCAAGTTGCGGACCTGCTCGCTCTCAAGGGCGATTCGATCGATAATATCCCGGGCGCTCCCGGGATCGGTGATAAAGGGGCCCGTGACCTGATCGCGCGCTTTGGATCAGTCGAAGCGGTACTTGACCGGGCGGCGGAGGTGGAGCGCAAGACGTATCGCGAAAGCCTTATCAGCCACCGCGACCAGGTGCTCCTTAGCAAGCAACTCGCGACCATCCAGACTCAGGTCCCAATTGAGGTCGATTTGGAATCGCTTGTTGCTGAAGCGCCCGACAACTCCGCGCTGAAGGCTCTCTATAAAGAGCTCGAATTTTTCAGCTTGCTCAAAGACCTGCCGCCCGAGGACGACAGCGCCGCTCGCGATTACGGCACGTTATCCGAAGCGGACGCAGTTTCTGAATGGCGCAGCCGCCGTCCCGCGGATGCGCCCATTGCTGTTGCTCTCGATTTGACCAACGGATTCGTCGGACTTTCCTATCGGAGTGGTGAAGGCCGCGCGATACCGGTCTCACTCCTCGATCAGTTGCGTCCCACGCTGGAAGCGAGAGGGGTCAAAAAGATCGTCCATGATGCCAAGACATTTCTGTTGGCAGCCAGATCCCTCGGCATTAAGCCCGATGACGTGGCCGAGGACGCGATGCTCTACGCCTTCCTAATCAGCGCGGACCCCGGTGGCTGCTCGCCTGAGGCGCTCGCGGAGCGCTTTCTCGATCGCAAACTCAACGCCGCGGCCGACCAGCAAGCAGAAGCGACGCTCGCCATTACGGAACTGCTCCGGCCACAAATCGATGCACAGGAGCTGCGGAAGGTATACGACGAAATCGATCTGCCGCTCGTGCCCGTTCTGGCGCAAATGGAAACGACGGGAATCCGCATCGATACGGCGGTGCTTTCAGAGCTGTCAACGCGGTTGTCCGAGCGTGGCGAGAGAATCGCGCAGCAAATCTACGATCTGGCCGGTCACCCGTTCAATATCAATTCGCCTCAGCAGCTTGGGAAGGTGCTTTTCGAAGAGCTGCGCTTGCCGGCTCCGGTGAAGTGGGGCAAGGGGAAAGTAATCTCGACCGCTGCGGACGTACTCGAAAGCCTTGCGCCTGGCTATCCAGTTGCCAAACTCGTTCTCGATTACCGGCAGCTTAGCAAACTCAAGGGGACATATATAGACGCGTTGCCGCAGCTCATTCGTTCAGAGACCGGTCGCTTGCATACGACGTTCAACCAGACCGGAGCCGCTACCGGCCGCCTCTCTTCTTCCAACCCGAACCTGCAAAACATTCCGATCCGCACGGAAGAAGGACGTGAAATCCGCGCCGCCTTCATTCCTGAATCCGGTTGGGACCTCTTGATTGCCGATTACTCCCAGATCGAGCTCCGGCTGCTGGCCCATATGTCCCGCGACCCAGTCCTGGTTGAATCGTTCACGAATGAGGAAGATATTCACACGCGCACCGCCGCGGAGGTCTTTAAAGTTCACCCGTCCATGGTGTCCGCCGAAATGCGCCGCTCGGCAAAGGCAGTGAACTTCGGGATCGTTTATGGACAAACTCCGTTCGGCCTGGCCCAGACTCTTTGCATCGATCGAAAAGAAGCGGAGCTCTACATCCGGCGCTATTTCGAGCGATATGCCGGTGTTCGCGAATTCATCGATCGGACAATCGGCGAGGTGCGGCTCACGGGTGTTGCCAAGACGCTTTTCGGGCGACGCCGTCCCATTCCGGACATGCAAAGCCGTAATCCCGCAGCACGTTCCTTCGCCGAGCGCACCGCGATCAATACACCGTTGCAAGGGACGGCTGCGGACTTTATCAAACTCGCCATGATCAGCATCGCGCGAGCCCTCGAAGAGCAACGCCTGCAATCGCGCATGCTGTTGCAGGTACACGACGAACTGGTCTTCGAAACGCCGGCAGAAGAGAAGGATCAGTTGAAAGAGCTTGTGAAACGAGAGATGGAAAGCGTGGCCGAACTGTGTGTGCCGCTTGTGGTCGAAGTAGGAACCGGGCCGAATTGGAGAGATGCAAAATGACGAAACTAACGCTTCTTCAGTTGAGTTTGGTTGCAGCGGCCGCGGTCGTCTCCTGCGGCAAGAAGGGAGCCAATATAGAAGCCGCTCCGGCTCAGTACAAAGTGCGACTTCAGACTACGAAGGGAGATGTAGTCATTCTGGTTCACCGCGATTGGTCTCCACTTGGCGCGGATCACTTTTATGAGCTGACGAAAGCGGGTTTCTACAATGACAACGCGATTTTCCGGGCGCTGCCGGGTTTTATTGTGCAATGGGGCATCAACGGTGATCCGAAAGTGAACCGTAATTGGAGCGAGAAAAGCATTTCGGACGATCCGCCAAAGGTTTCCAACAAGATCGGTACGATTGTCTTTGCGAAGACCGGAGAGCCCAATTCGCGCACCACGCAGGTCTTCATCAATCTCGGCGACAACAGCGCTTCGCTAGACCCGCAAGGTTTCACGCCCTTTGGCGAGGTGATTCAGGGCATGGATCACGTCACGGAATTTTACACCGGCTATGGCGAGGGCCAACCGAATGGCCCGGGTCCAAGCCAGGCCGATATCGCCGATACCGGCAACGCATATCTGCAACAGCGCTACCCGAAGGTCGACTACATCAAAAAAGCGACAATTATTCCCTGATCAAGAAGTTCGTTTGGCAATCCAGTCTCCAATGATCTCGAGAACCTTGGGCGATATCGTTTCCGGGATCGCCGGGTATTCCCACGCAAGTCCTGTTTGAGCGGGCTGAAACATATAGTTCAGTCCGGGAAGTATCTCAATAGTTGTGTCGTGATTCCCGCCGCGCGCAAAGGCCGCCTTCATCGCCGCGGCATTCTGTTCGGCATCCACCTCGAGGTCCTTGGTACCGTCGAGGGCCAGCACGGGGCATTTCACTTTTTCAAGGGCAGTGGCCGGATCGTAAGACAGGAAGAAGCGTATCCAGGGTGTCTTCATGCGGTCCAACTGCTTCTGCCATTTGGCAGCAAATTGCTCATCTACGTCCGGGTAGTCCGCAACTGTCTTCCCTTTTCGTACTGCGTCGTACAAGGCTTTGCCAATCTTTTGGTCCGCCTTGATCTCCTGGTCGGGCAGGTGTGCGGCTGTTTCCGACCGAGCCATTTGCGTGAGCAAGACCTGCTCGCCGGGTAAAGCTGTCCCTGCGAGCAGCACGATTAACGAGACCTGGGGGATTCTTGCCGCTACCATGGACGCAACAATGGCTCCCTCGCCGTGACCGATGCAGCCGATATGCTTCTGATCCACTTCGGGCCGTTTCTGCAGAAACCGTATGCCCGCCTCCGCATCCGATGCGAAATCTTGCGTTGTTGAGACCTCGAACCAGCCGGTGGACTTACCTGTTCCGCGGTCATCTACCCGCAGCACCGCGATCCCGCGTCGGGTCAGATAATCGGCCAACACAAGAAACCGCTTGTGGCCGGCGATGGTCTCATCACGATCTTGCGGTCCGGCTCCCGATATCAGAAGGACTGCGGGATATGGGCCGCCTCCGCTTGGCTCCGTCAAGGTGCCGGCCAGGTGAATGTTCGCTTCCGGATTCGGATATCCCACTTCCTCCTGCTGATAGGGAAAGGGCGGCTTCGGCGTTTGCGGGCGCTCGTCTGCCGGTTCCGCAACCCGGCCGCCGGATTCCTGAATAGTTGCGGAAGATATCAGGCCGAAGCAACTCGCAACGACTGCAATCAGTAGAATCCGCGTAGCTCGGGCTCCCATGTTGCTCATCATAAAACTGAAGACCAGAGTTAGACCGCGATTTGGATCGAATGC
Organism: uncultured Acidobacteriaceae bacterium; assembly: GCA_963787585.1. Lineage (GTDB taxonomy): Bacteria > Acidobacteriota > Terriglobia > Bryobacterales > Bryobacteraceae > Bog-105. The sequence continues at coordinate 1,192,671 of CAWBDR010000014.1, read as the reverse complement.
GAAACTTAAAATAGAAAATGACTGGAAACGAGATTCGCGCGAAGTTTCTGGATTACTTCGCGGGCCAGGGTCATCGCGTGGTGCGCAGTTCGTCGCTCGTCCCCGCGAATGATCCAACTTTGTTGTTCAGCAACGCAGGCATGAACCAGTTCAAGGAAGTTTTTCTTGGCCTGGAGAAGCGCGATTATTCGCGGGCGGCATCATCGCAGAAATGCGTTCGCGCGGGCGGTAAACACAACGACCTGGAAAACGTCGGTTACACGCGCCGCCATCACACGTTTTTTGAGATGCTGGGGAATTTCTCTTTCGGAGATTACTTCAAGAGAGATGCCATCGCATTTGCCTGGGAGCTAGTTACCAGTCCGGCCTGGTACGGCATGCCGAAAGACAAACTGTACGTAACCATCTTTCGCGAAGACAACGAAGCCGAAGAGCTCTGGCAGAAGGTCGCCGGAGTGTCGAAAGACCGGATTTTCCGGCTCGATGAGAAGGACAACTTCTGGCAAATGGGTGAAACCGGACCCTGCGGCCCGTGCTCGGAAATCCATTACGATTTAGGGCCCGAGGCTGCCGAGCCGGGCCGAGAGCATGAGGAGTTTCCAGAGGACGGCGGGGGCCGCTTTGTCGAAATCTGGAATCTCGTGTTCATGCAGTTCGACCGCGCGGAAAACGGCGCGCTCTCGCCGTTGCCACGCCCGTCCATAGATACCGGCATGGGCCTGGAACGCGTTGCCGCGGTTTTGCAAGATCGCATTTCGAATTACGACACCGACCTCCTGCAGCCGATCATCGAACAAGCGGCGAAGCTGATGCGGGTATCCCGGCACGCAAGCGAGCGTATCGACATCGCTCTGCGGATTAACGCGGATCACGCGCGGGCAACTACTTTCTTGATTCACGACGGCGTGGTTCCATCGAATGAAGGCCGCGGCTACGTGCTCCGCAAGATCATGCGGCGCGCGATGCGCAACGGCCGGATAGCCGGCGCAACGGAACCCTACCTCCACCAACTGACCGGTTTCGTGGCGGATTTGATGAACTCCGCGTATCCGGAACTGCGGGAAAGCGCCGAGCGTGTCGCACGGATTGTTCGTGACGAAGAGAGCCGATACACTTCCACTTTCCAGGTTGCCGAGCGCTTCTTCCAAGAGGAAGCAAAATCCGCCGTAAACGGCGTCCTTCCCGGCGCCGCTGCGTTCAAACTCTATGACACGTACGGGCTGGCGTTGGACGAACAGGAAGAAATGGCGCGCGAGTTCGGGCTCACCATAGACCGTGAAGATTTCACGGCTGAAATGGACAAACAGCGCACACGGGCCCGCGCGAGTTGGAAAGGAGCTGATAAGGGTCATATCGCGGAAGCATATAAGGAGCTTCCTCCGGTTGAATTTATCGGCAGACAAACGCTTGAAGCGCCAGTCGAGATTGCCGCGCTGCTGGTTGATAAGAATCCCGTGGACATAGTCGAGCAGGGCGCCGCGGAAGTTGTCTTCACGAAAACGCCCTTCTATGCCGAATCGGGCGGGCAAGTGGGGGACACCGGTCTTCTGCTCGATCCGGATGCCCGCGAGGGTGTCGCGGTTGTGGAAGGGGCCTACAAGCCCACTCCCAGCGCAATGGTTCAGAAAATTCATGTTCTGAAGCCAATACGCCGAGGCGACAAGCTGGTTGGAGTCGTCGACCGGCTATCGCGAAGTGCGACGATGCGAAACCATACCGCAACCCACCTTCTGCATGCAGCACTACGCCAGGTTCTCGGCGCGCATGTGAAGCAGGCCGGAAGCGTGGTTGAGCCAGGTCGGCTGCGTTTTGATTTCAGCCACTATTCGGCGCTGACCGAGGATGAGATCCGCGAGGTGGAACGTCTAGTCAATCATGAGATCCTGGCCAACATTGAAGTCGCTACCGAAATCATGGAGCTGGACCAGGCGCTGGCTACCGGAGCCATGGCGCTCTTCGGCGAGAAGTACGGCGAGAGCGTTCGCGTAGTCAGCATTCCCGGATTCAGCCGCGAACTCTGCGGCGGCACGCACGTGAGCCGGACGGGTGATATCGGGTTGTTCAAAATCGTATACGAGGGAAGTATTTCGGCGGGTGTCCGGCGCATTGAGGCAATCACGGGCGAAGGCGCTCTGGAGCGTTTTCAGGATGCAGTAGCGCAACTCGCGCAAGCGGGGCGACTGCTTCACACGTCGGAAGCCGCGGTGCTCAACCAAATCGAGAAGGTTCTCGAGCAGCAGCGGACTCTCGAGCGGCAGGTCGATCAACTGAAGGAAAAAGTTGCTCATCAACAAGGCGACAAGCTGGAAGGCCGAGTCTTCAATGGGGCCACAGTGCTCGCCGAGCGAGTGGAGGGGCTGGACTCGAAACAGCTCCGCACCATCGCGGATTCGCTCCGCAACAGATGGGGAAGCGCCGTGATCGTAATCGCTTCGGTGAACGATTCGACTGTCTCCATCGTTTCGGCGGTAAGCAAGGATCTCACCGGAAAGGTTCAGGCCGGGAAACTAGCGGGAGACGTGGCGAAAGCTACGGGAGGAAAAGGCGGCGGCCGGCCCGACATGGCGGAGGGCGCGGGCAAAGATCCAAACGCACTGCCAGCAGCGCTTGCCAGCGTTTACGAGAAGGTCGGAGCGCTCCTCTAAGCAGCTTATGAGGGGAGCGTCGTAATGGAGCAGTTCGATGTAGCGGTTGTCGGCGCAGGCCCCACTGGACTTGCGTGCGCGATCGAAGTGCAGAATCGCGGCTTTTCGGCCGTGCTGTTCGACAAAGGCTGCGTCGTCAACTCGATTTATCATTACCCGATCAATCTCGTCTTTTTCACGACACCTGAGCTTCTCGAAATCGGCGATATACCGATGACTTCGCTCAATGAAAAACCTGGACGGACGGAAGCCCTGAAGTACTACCGGCGCGTAGCTGATCATTACAAGCTGAACGTTCACCAGTACGAGCGCGTGCTGAACTTTACTGGCGAGGACGGGAAGTTCATCGTTCGAACCGAGGACAGCAGGGGAGAACAGGGACGCTACGCCGCGAAGAAAATCATTCTGGCAACTGGCTATTACGATATTCCGAACAAACTGAATGTGCCGGGGGAAGAACTCGATAAGGTAATTCACTATTATCGTGAAGCTCACCCCTACTATGACCAGGACGTACTCATTGTCGGGGCTAAGAATTCGGCATGTATCGGAGCCCTGGAGCTGTTCTGGACTGGCGCCCGCGTCACCTTGGTTCATCGGGGCCCAGGCATTTCGAAGAACGTGAAGTACTGGATCAAGCCGAACATTGAAAACCGGATCAAGAACGGTGAAATCGGGGCCTACTTTCGTTCAACTGTTTTGGCGATCCACCCCAGAGAGACGGTGCTTAGCACGCCGGAAGGCGAAGTCACGCTTAAGAATGATTTTGTATTTGCGATGACCGGCTACCGACCGGATTTCGAGTTTATGGCCGAGCACGGAATCCATCTCGATGCCGCCACATCCAAGCCGATCACCGATCCTGAAACGTTGGAGAGCCAGCGTCCAGGCGTGTATCTGGCCGGGGTGATTGTCGCAGGCACTCACACGAACGAAATCTTCATTGAGAACGGGCGCTTTCACGGCAAAGTGATTGCGGAGGCGATTCAGAAGAGCTTGCGGATGGTGGCAGCCTGAACGCTATAAACCTACTCGCATTTTTCCCAGGCCGAGCGCTCCAGTTCCGGTTGAAAGAGCTCGGGATGGAGCATCTCCCCAAACGCCTGGAGCGATTCAACGAGTCGAGGCCCGGGCCGATTCATGAATTGATTGCCATCGCAGATGAACACCCTGCCGGATATCACCGCGCTCAACTGCTTCCATCTGGAGCGTTCAGTTAGCCAGTGCATTTCGGCTCGGGTCCGCATCAGATCGAACCCGCAGGGCAGCGCGACAATTACGTCCGGATTCGCCTCAATAACCTGGTTCCACGTCATCCAAGGGGAATGCTGGCCAGCTATCCCGAATAAGTTGCGCCCGCCTGCCATTTCGATCAGTTCCGGAACCCAGTTCCCGCCAGCCATTAGCGGCTCAAGCCACTCGATCGCCGCCACGGTCGGGCGGGTGGCCGCTCTGCTGGCGCGGCGCACGATTGATTGCACCCGGGTTTGAAGGTTAGCAATCAATTCCCTCCCCTGCCGGGCGTGACCGCACGCGTCCGCTATTCGCTGGATATCCCGCCAAACATCGGCCAACGCATAGGGTTCGAGAGCGATCACGTCCGCCTGCGTGCCGGTCTCCTTTTGTACTGCTCGCTCCACATCGGCCAGGCTTACCGCACAGACTTCGCATTGCGTTTGGGTGATGATGTGGGTGGGTTCCAAACTGGCAATTAGCTTAGAATCCACGTCGTAAACGCTTAGGGCGGAAGCGACCCGTTCCTTTACGAGCCGGTCAATTTCCGGACTGGAGCCGGAGACCACGATGGCGGGCTTGGTACAAACCGGCAAATCCGCGACACTCGCCGGGTAGTCACATTCATGCGACCGCCCCACCTGGAAACGGCCCAATCCCAACGCGTGAACAATCTCTGTCCCGCTCGATAGAAGCGGTAATAGCCTCAGTTCAGCCACACCAACCAGTGTGTTCGATGTCCCATAGCTTCCAAAAGAAAAAACCGGCTGTGGGCCGGTGTTTTTTGGATCGAATGTGCTCAGGGAATCTGGTCGGGTGGGGTTTGTGTGAGTTTTTGGGAGAAATTCTACAGGTTGGGGTTTTGTGCTGTGGGATTTAGATGCGGATCAACCATCGTTCCCTGAGCTAATCTTTTCTTTTACAACCGCCAACCAGCACCTGACATACCAAATCACGGTCTCTGTGTTTACTTGTGTTTAATCGATTGCCGTGCTCAACCAGCAACGCATTTTTTACCCTGTATGGAAGTTATGACGACCGACGGCGGCTAGGGTTGGGCAGGCAGGGAAGCGGGAAGAGCCGACCTCCGTTGAACATGCCCATTCAAAGCTTCTTCTAAAGAGACGTGATTAATGTCTAGTGTAGTCCCGAGCGTCTGGTTCAGCGCGACACGGGCGTTACTATAACCGGCCAAAGCTGCCACTTCCGTCGACTGCGCCGTCGCCAAATCCCGCTGCTGCTGAACTACCAGTGCCGTGGTGGACGCCCCAAGAGAAAATTTCTTCTGCTCGGCATCCAGCAATTGCTGCTCAAGCTCCCGGCTTTTTATTGACGCCGCATAGCGCGCGCGAGCCTGCCGCAGAGCAGTTACCTGGTTCGACACGTCAACCATCACCTGGTTCAAATCGCGCGTTGTCTGCAGTTGCGCTTGCCGGTAATTGAGCTGGTCTATCGCATAGTCGGATTGAGCTTGCCGGTTTCGAAGCGTCGGCGCTATGAATCCTCCGGCGCTTTGGGTCGGGAAATTTCTGCGAATGGTCTGGCCCAAAGCCGTTCCGATTCCGCCCACAAAATACGGATCGGGCACCTCGCAAAGGGTTCCCGAGGGCGCCACGGAGGGCGGACAGGGAGCGAATCCGGGGGCGACGCCTCCCGATGACGTGAGTGCGCGCGCCTCTTCGCCTGTCGGAACCGGTACGGCCTTCGGGGTACCCGACAAGCCCTGATTACTCGCGTTCACAAGGCCATTCAACGTGGGTAGCAGCGCATTTGCGGTTCCGAGGTTCGAAACCTTCAGATTCACCAGATTTGTTTTCTCGTTCGCGAGATCGGGACGGTTGGCTAGTGCAGTCGCGACGAGATCCTTAATCGGAGGTAAGTTATCCTGCTCTGGAACATCGATACGGTCCAGCGGAACGATATCTGCTTCGGCGACTAGCGGATCGGCGACTCCGTCACGGCTCAGCAGGTTCTTTAGCTGCAATTGCTGCTGCGCCACAGTGGTTTCGGAACCGATCAAGTCTTGTTGTGAGGACGCGACCTGCGCCTCCGCGGTGACCACATCCAGCGGAGCCATCGTTCCAACCTCCACTTGTTTCTTGTTGTCCTCGTAGAAGCGCTGCGCAACAGCTAGCGCGCTCTGCTTCGCTTTGAAATCCTGGTAATCCGCCACCAAGCCGTAATAAACACCCAACACGTTCCCAATGACGCTGATCACCTGGGATTTGAAAGTGAGATTGTCCATATCCACTGTGTTCTTCGCAACGGTAATGTTGCGAGCGTTTACCGCCACGCCGAAACCTTGCAAGAAGTTATGCCGCAGCGAAAAGGACAGGCTCGTGCTGCTGCTTGGATTCAAGAGATCCGACGGCGCATTTTCGTTCAGGTATGAGTCGCTAAGGCCCAAGCTGACCTGTCCGCCCGTGATTAGCCCCTGGCTGATGGATTCATTAAAGCTCCTCGTGTTCTGAATCAGGTTTGAAACGATGCTTGCGACCGTATCCGGTTGTGGCAGCGACAGGTGAGCAAACGTTGTCACACTCTGAAAAACAGGATCGAGGGTGGGGGTTACAGGGCCGATCTGAGTAATCTGGGCGCCTACCGTGTTTGTGGATGTCGAGGCGCCGCCCCCGCCGCCGGCACCGGCAGCGGACTGGCTGCCCAAAACACCTTGGCCGCTCGCGACAGAGCCGGCTTGTGATGATGCGCTTGGAACACCAGGCAGAGCGCCGCCCGCTTCAAAGCGTTGCAGGTTCCATTGATCGATCAGCGGATTATAGCGGGCCGACTCGAGATCGATATCGTTTTCAATCGCCAGCGCAATAGCGTCCTGGACTGTGAGATAAATCTTGCCGCCGCGTATGAGGTCCCGCAGCCGTGGCGAGTTCATGAGGCGAACTGGTGGCGTTGTAACCGCTTTATAGGGCCTGATGAAAACAGATCCGGTGGGCTTTACCGGCGCAATCGTCTGTTGTGACGTTTGGGCCGAAAGTATCTGGCCTATCAGGCAGAAGCAGAGCGTTGCCGCCAGACATCCGCGGAAGTTCCTCATACAAGCCGTCCCGGTTCGCATAACTACTGCTCCAGCTTCGGAAGATTGGTGGGCAAAACGGACGGGCGTTTAACCTGGCCGGATAAAGCCTCATCGAACGAGACGTGATTCACGTCCAGTGTCGTACCGAGCGCTTGATCGAACGCAATCCTAGCGTGCGTGTAGTTTGCAAGGGCCTGCGTCTCGGCGCTTTCGGCTGAAGCGAGACTCTGTTGGTCCGTTACCACCTGGAAAACGGTCGAAGCGCCAAGAGTGTACTTCTTCTTGTCGGCGTCCAGGGTTTGCTGCTGCAGGATGCGCGCCTTCACAGCCGAGTCATAGCGCGCGCGCGCCTGTCTGAGCCCAATGACCGCGTTCTGGATGTCGACTCGAACGTCATTGAGGGCCTTCTGCAACGTCAACTCGCTTTGCCGGAGGATGAGAGCGTTTGTTGCATAGTCGGCTTGGGCGGAGCGATTCCGTAAAGGAATGCTGAGCGAGATCCCAGCCGAATAGTTTGGAAAGTTGCGGCGGAAGATCTGCGCAAGCACATTCCCATACCCGCCCGTCAGGAACGGAACCGACTCGATTGGTATGCCGTTATAGCCGGGTGCGGTCGCGATGTAATTCGGCTGGCCTGACAAGCCATTGTTTCGCAGATCAGCGAATACCTGAAGCGTGGGCTTCAACTCACTCTTAATCGCCTTGAGGTTGATCTTGTTGCTATCAACGTTGATCCGATCCTCGGAGATTTCAACGCGCTTGCTCAGCGCTTCTTGAACGAGTTCATCAACCGGCTTCAAATTGTCGCTGGGGGGGACTTCGATAGTGTCCAGCGGAATCACGTGCACTTCGGCGAGCAGCGGGTCGGCTACACCGTTCCGGCTGAGCGCGTTTTTCAGCACGATCTCCTGCTGAGAAAGGTCAGTCTGTGCGACCAGCAGATCCTGCTGGCTCGAATAGACTTGAGATTCCGCGCGCGTTACCTCAATGGGCGCGAGCGTTCCGATCTGAACCTGCTTCTTGTTGTCCTCATACAGCGCCTGGGCCGTCGCGAGCTCATCCTTTCTCGCCTTCAGATCCTGGTAAAAGCTCACCAAATCCCAATACAGGTTCAGAACAGCCGAAATCGTGGTGATGAGCTGATGTTTGAACTCTAAATCGGAAACCTTCTCGTTGTTCTTTGAGACCCAGATGTTGCGCTCGAGTACAGACCTGCCAAATCCCTGCAACAGGTTTTGAGACACCTGAAAATCAAGATAAGCCGAATTGAAGGGATTGATGTTATAGAAGGCGCTGTTGTACTTGTTGTACTGGCTCAGATAAGTGAGCTGGAAAAACGTACCCAGGGAGTTGTATTGCGAAAACTGGGCTTCGTACGTACGATTCTCTACAATCAACGCCGTGGTACCGGTAAACACTGTGTTGCTCTGCGGCGTGGTGATGTGCGCGAAATCGCTATACAGCACCAGTTGAGGATCAAACGAAGGAATCGCGACGCCAACCTGGCTGATCACACCGCCGCTTGCGCTCACATTCGCACCCGAAGCGGTTGCGGCAGTCGCCGAGCTGGCGGTAACTCCGGAAAGGCTCACGCTTTGCGGTCCCGCGATAATTGGCACACCGACGTTTCGCAGAATTCCGCCGGCTTCCGCACGCTTGGTCACTTGTTTGTTCAGAAACGGCCCATAGCGCTGAACCGCGATGTCCAGATTATTCTCAAGGGCTAGCGCAATAACGTCCTGGGCGCTCAAATAGAGATTTCCGCCTCGCACGAGCGCACGCAGGCGTTCGGAATTATTCAAGTTTACGTCCGAAATCGTCGGCTTCTGATAAGGCCGCGTAAGCCAGCCCAGCTTGCCTTTTGGCGGCTCGACCGTGACGGCATTTCGCGCGGTGATGTTGTCAGAGGTCGCCTGGACTTGTACTGGAGCAGATGTATTCTGCGATTCGGGCGCTGCCGGTGGATTTTGCGCCAATACGGTGCTGGCCAGGAGCAGGAAAGTGCATGAAAGGGCTAAAGGGGCTTGAAATCTTCGCATCAATGTATTCGAAAACTCTCACGTAAAGCGCACAAATGAGCCGTTATTCCGTCCCAAATCAGGACTCCAAGTCAGGATTGACGGCTTGCAAGTGGTAACGAGTTGCGCACGGACTCAGTTCCGTATTTTCTCTACGCGAACCCTCATGGTAACGCAAGCTATCCACTTTGCCGGTGCCATTCACTCGTTCGGACAGACCCGTGTAAATGTAAAACAAGCAATGAAATGGCCATCGCGGCGCTCGGATCGGATCCTCTTGAAGCACAACTGTTTACAAAAGTTATTGCGAGAAATCAGCGCCTCGGTGATGTTCAGTTCTGGGATATCTGCGTATCACTTTGGACAACAGATTCAGGAAGCCCTCCCGAACCCTCCGCTTGTTATCCTTTCGGCTGAATGGCGAGTCCCATAATGGATTTCTTTGAGAAGACCGGCGCGTACTTGCGCGGCCACTTTCGCCTGACAAGCGGCCTGCATAGCGGAGAGTATCTGCAATGCGCGAAGGTTCTCTCCTTTCCCCAGTACGCCGAAGAGCTTGGACGGCAGCTTGCCGGGGCTGTGAAGCATTCAGCGGGCGGTTCGAATATTGAGGTAGTGATTGCACCCGCTATCGGCGGCATCGTGATCGGCCATGAGGTAGCGCGCGCACTGAAGGCCCGCTCTATGTTTGCGGAACGCGATGCCGCTTCCAATGAGATGACCCTGCGCCGAGGGTTCGAGATTTTACAAGGCGAGCGCACGGCGGTTATAGAAGACGTGATCACAACGGGTGGCAGCACGAGGGAAGTCGTCGAACTCGCTGGATCTCTCGGCGGAAAGGTCCTCACCGCGGGCTCGATTATCGATCGAAGCGGTGGGGAGGCCGAAGTCGGCGTTCCACGCGTTGCGCTCGAGGTTCTGCACCCAATCACTTATGATCCCGAAAATTGCCCGCTCTGCCGCCAAGGCATCCCGGTGGTGAAACCCGGCTCGCGCCGCACGTGAGCGCAGGATGGGATTTGATGCGGCGCCTACGTTTCAACGTCGCCTATGACGGCACTGATTTCAACGGCTGGCAAGTGCAGCCCGGCTTGCCGACAATTCAGGGGACGCTTGAAGAAGCCATTGGCCGCATTGAAGGCCAAGCTGTCCATGTCGCGGGGTCCGGCCGGACAGATGCCGGGGTTCACGCTTTCGCCCAAACCGCTGCGGTGACGCTCACGAATCGCATACCGCTTGATAATTTTCGCCGCGCCGTGAACCGTTTGCTTCCGCCCACGATCCGCATCAGTTCGGTCAACGAAGCTGATTACGATTTTCATCCGCGTTTCCACGCAAAACGGAAAACATATGAGTACCGCATGTTTCGCGACGAGGTATGTCCGCCGTTCGACCGGCGCTTCCTCTATCACTATCCCTATCCGCTCGATGAACAGCGGATGACTGAGGCCGCCCGTCTGCTCGAAGGCGAGCACGATTTCACTGCATTCGCCGCTTCCGACGAGCGGGACGTTATCGGCGAATCGAAGGCGCGGACCATCTTCCTTTCAATTCTGTGCCGAAAGGAGCAAGTGCTCATTTATCGAGTGACGGGTTCCGGCTTCCTAAAGCATATGGTTCGGAACATCGTGGGCGTGCTGATCGAGACTGGCAAGGGCAACCTCTCGGAAAGCGACGTTTCTGCGCGTCTCGTACCCGGCAATAGTATCCGGCCCGGGCCGGCCGCTCCCGCCAGCGGCTTATTTCTGGTCTCGGTCGAATACGAGTGAAGCTCTGAGTCCGACTTGGTACAACGTTGTTCGAGGTGTCGTTAATTGTTCCGCAAAGTTCTCGTCGCAAACCGAGGCGAAATCGCCGTTCGCGTAATCCGCTGTTTGCGCGACGTGAATATCGCTAGCGTGGCGGTTTACTCCGACGCGGATCGTGGCGCGCTCCATGTGCAAATGGCGGACGAAGCAGTTTGGGTCGGTCCAGCGCCTTCCGCCGAAAGCTATCTTCACGGCGAACGTATCCTCGAGGCGGCACATACTACCGGCGCAGAAGCCATTCATCCCGGCTATGGGTTTCTGAGCGAGAACGCCGCGTTCGCAAGAGCCTGCGCGGAAGCGGGCGTCAAGTTCATCGGGCCTTCCTGGCAAGCCATCGAGAAGATGGGCTCAAAGACCGCTGCGCGCCGGCTGGCGATGGAAGCAAATGCACCGGTCGTACCCGGAACGGAACGCGGGATTGCCGATCCCGAGGAAGCTCGTAACATGGCCGCGCGAATCGGGTATCCGGTGCTGCTGAAAGCAGCAGCCGGCGGCGGAGGCAAGGGCATGCGCAGGGTGGATAAGGAGGCCGATCTCGCTGCCGCTATGCGCGACGCCTCAAGTGAAGCGGAGCGTGCCTTCGGCACGGGCGAAGTTTATCTCGAAAAATTGATTGAGCGCCCTCGCCACATCGAAATCCAGGTGCTCGGCGACGAGCACGGCCATTTGATCCATCTCGGTGAGCGCGAATGCTCCATCCAGCGCCGGCATCAGAAAGTGATTGAGGAATCGCCTTCGCCGCTCGTTTTGGCCAGACCTGAACTGCGTCAGCAGATCGGCCAAGCGGCTCTCCGCATCGCTCGAGCGGCGCAATATTCAAACGCCGGCACGCTTGAATTTCTCGCCGATCAAGACGGGAACTTCTATTTTCTGGAGATGAATACGCGCCTTCAGGTTGAGCATCCGGTGACCGAGTGGGTCACCGGCATCGATCTGGTTCGCTGGCAGATTTTGATCGCTGCGGGCGAGAAGCTCACCGTTCGGCAGGAAGACGTGAGCTGGAACGGCTCCGCCATCGAGTGCAGGATTTACGCGGAAGATCCGGAGAATAATTTTTTCCCGAGTCCGGGGCGCATTTGCCAATACGTAGAGCCATCGGGGCCCGGGGTCCGGGTGGATGGCGGTGTGTATCCCGGCTGGACGGTCCCGATCGACTACGATCCCCTGCTGGCAAAGCTCTCGGCGTGGGCAGACTCGCGGCCGGCCGCCATAAATCGCATGCGACGCGCTGTAAGCGAGTTTCGTGTGCTCGGCATCACGACCAACCTAGCCCTGTTCGGCGAGATCTTTGCCGATGAGGCGTTCGTTGCAGGCGACCTCGATACGGCTCTTTTGGACCGATTCATGCAGCGACGTTCAATCGGTGACACGGATCCCCAGCAAGTGGCAGCCGTTATTATCGCCGCCGCTCAGTCCGAATCGCAAATTTCCAAGAGGGTTCCGGAGAATGGCTCGGCAGGAAGCGCGTGGCGCGCGGCGGGGCGCCGGGAGCTCAGCCGTTGAAGCTGCGCGTCACGGTAGACGGCGAAAACTACGCGCTCGAACTCCGCCCTCAGGCGAACGGGTCTCAGTACATGCTGGAGGGCGTGACGTCATTAGTGCAGTCCGCTTCGATTATCGAAGTCATGCCCGGCGTATTTTCGGTGCTACTGGGAACCAGGAGCTTCACGGTTCACATCGCTTCGAAGGGCGACGAGCTCGAGGTCTGGTCCGGCTCCCGGCGCCATTGGGTTTCGGTTACCGACACGCGGGACCGCTCCGATGCCGAAAGAAAGCCGTTAACCGCAGGACCTGTGCAGGTGCGTGCGCAGATGCCCGGCAAGATCATTCGAGTCTTGGTGGAGGTGGGGGCCGCGGTCCAGGCAGGCCAAGGGCTGGTGATCGTGGAGGCGATGAAGATGCAGAATGAGATGAAATCGCCGAAAGATGGCGTTGTGACGAGAGTCAGCGTGAAAGAGGGCGGTGCTGTCGGGCCCGGAGAGACGCTGATCGTGGTCGAATAGTTCAAATCCCATGGCCAAAGCTGACTGTAAGATTTGCGGTGGTACTGGTTGGACCGTCTCTGAGGAAGACGGCCTCAGCTCGGCCGCTCGTTGCCAGTGCGTTGCGGAGTCGCACGCCGAGGAACTCGAAGATCGGGCGCAAATCCCGAAAAATTATAGCCAGGCGTCATTCGAAACTTTCCTTCTCCCGCAAAATAACCCCTTAGCGCGCACGGAACTCAGCAAAGTCATGAGCATTGTAAAGGGTTATACACGCGACTATCCGGCGGTTACCAAACCCGGTCTTCTGTTAGTGGGTCCTCCGGGCGTCGGCAAAACGCATTTGGCGGTGGCAGCGCTCAGGCTTCTGATCTCTCGCGGACACGAAGGAATTTTCTTCGATTATCAGAATCTGCTGGATCGAATTCGTTCGGGGTACAGCGAGATGCTGGGGACAAGTAACCGCGAGGCGTACCGGGTAGCGCTCGAAACCGAGATTCTGCTGCTTGATGATTTGGGAGCCCACCGCGTGACGGAATGGACAGAAGATACAGTCACGGCAATCATCACAGAGCGATACAACCACAAGCGGCCGCTCATCGCCACCACCAATTTGCCGGACACGGAGATGGGAGGACCGGTACTCGAGAAATCAGGCGTTCCCGGAGGGCACTCGTATCGGATCACACTCGAAGAACGGGTCGGGACACGCGCACGCTCCCGACTGTTCGAAATGTGTACGGTCGTGAAGATGTGGGCCGCGAGCGATTACCGGCTCAGGGCGGGACGAGCCTAAGAGCGGTCAGGCCCGTGAAGCCGTTGTGCCCGTGGCAGTTGTCCCGAAGCTGTTGATGGCGGCCTGCTCATCCTCATAAGCGGGAAAGATGGTATGTAGTTTTGTGATCTGCATGAGATCTTTCATCTTGCCCTGTAGATGAAGCAGCTTCACTGAGCCGCCCTGATTCGTGGCGGTAGTGTACGCGCCTACAAGTTCGCCGAGCCCTGCGCTGTCTACGTAGGTCACGTGTGCCATGTTCAGGATGATATCTTTGTTTCCCTGAGAAAGCAGGGATCGCAATTCGTCCCGTAAGACCCCGGTGTTTTCCCCCAGTGTCACTTTCCCGTTCAAATCCACAATCGCGACATTTCCTACCCGCCGAACTTTCGCTGTGAGTGCCATTTAGAACTCCTTTTAACTGAAACTGATCGTATACGAGCGTTTCACTCCGGCCTACAGACTGTCAAGGGCCTATAGTAACAGCTTTAGCGCTGTTTCAAAGCCACGCGCGCGGGGGAACCGTCAGATCCAACAATCCGCAGTGGTAAGCAGATCATCTCATAATCGCCCTCCTGGACGGTTCCCAGGGCCAACCCTTCGACAATCCAGATTCCCGCGCCCAAGAGAATCCGGTGCGTTTCAGGTCCATCGCTTTCGAAGAGGCCTACAGATAGGTAATCCACGCCCACGAGTGCCACTCTGGTTCTCGCCAGAAACTCTGCCCCTGAAGCGTTTATCGCGGTGTAGTCCGTCCGGAACGGCTGGTTATACCAGGGATGTTCGGAATTCCGGGTTCGCAGGAGCACCCTCTCGCCGCGCCTGATCCCTTTTTCTTCCAGCTCCGCCCGTCCGATCATCCGCACTTTTGAATCAATCTGAATGACCTTGGCCGGCCCGATCCCCACTTGAAGGGGAAATTGGTCAATGCCATGCGCTCCCTCAATGAAATGGCAGGGCGCGTCCATATGCGTACCGGTGTGGACGGGCATCTCACATGCGGTTACGTTGGCATTGCTGCCCTGAGCGATCTCTGATATTCGCCGGAAGCTGACATCCGGGTCTCCGGGCCAGTGCACCATTCCCGTCTGCAGCGGTACGGAGACGTCTATCCACGCATTCATGTTGGACATAACTGGCATTCTTCCCTTCTCGCTAACCGTCCAGCGGCGCTCGTCGTTAAACTAAGTTCACAATTTGTCTATGATCTCAAGCCGACCGGGTGCACGCCCACGTCAGCGCAACGCGAGCTCCAGCGCTTCCGTTCCTATAATGAAGACGAGATCGTGAGAGGACACGTATATTGCACTTTTTTCTGTTTCCCGCAGATCTTAATTTGTGGGACATCGTTCAGAACCTTCGTCCGGTTCCATTAGCCGTCATCACTATTCTGATCATTTTTTCGCTGTTCTCCTGGACTATCGTGTTTTCAAAGGGCAGCGTTTTCGGTCGTGCGCGCCGGGCCAATCGCGCCTTTTTGCGCGCGTTCCGGAAGGCCCAGAACCTACAGGCCGTGGCAGTCGCAAGCGAGCAATTCAGCTCTGCGCCGCTGGTGGCGGTATTCGATTTTGGCTACGGTGAAATCGAACGCCAAATCAAGCAACGTGGGGCGCTCGTAAACAAAGCTGCCATTGAACGAAGTCTCCAGTTAGGCATAAGCGAAGAAGTGACTAAGCTCGAAAGCAACATGAACTGGTTGGCAACAGTAGCTTCGGTATCTCCGTTCATCGGCCTTTTTGGAACGGTTTGGGGCATCATTGATGCGTTTGAAGGGTTAGGCACCGCCGGAAGCGCTAGTCTGCGGGCCGTTGCGCCTGGAATTTCGGAAGCCCTGGTGACGACCGCCATTGGTTTGGCAGCCGCGATTCCGGCAGCTATTTTCTACAACGTTTTCGGTACTCGGATCAAGGAAATGGGAACTCGCATGGAAGATTTTGCCATCGAGTTTCAGAATTTTGCTGAGCGGGACTTTGGAGGGTGAGCCTCGGGGGCGGGCTCAAGCATGGCGTTTTCATTCAGTAACAGCAACGGCAATGGACGGCACAGGCGCCGCTTCGGAGCCCCTGCCGCAGTTTCAGAGATCAACGTCGTTCCGCTTGTGGATGTCGTCCTTGTGCTCCTGATCATTTTCATGATCACAGCGAATGTTATGGAGTTTGGCCTCGACATTCAGGTTCCGAAAGTGAAGCGAGTTCAGAACACCGCGCAGGATTTGCCGGTTATCAGCATCACTAAGAATGGCGAATCGTTCCTGAACGACAAACCGATCAACATCAACCTGCTGGCCCAGGGGATCCATCAACGGTTCCATAACGCCACGGCGGTCTATGTTCGCGCAGATAAAGAGACGCCGTGGGACCCGATCGCACAGATTGTGGCCGAGCTCGGAGACGCGCACTTTGAGGTGAGGATGGTCACGGCGCCTATTGACACGGCCAGCCGCCAGCGCCGCTGAATGCCGGAGCACCTCGATATCCTCGATCAGAAAGATCCGCTGGGAGGTCCTTTCATCGCGTCGATTCTGGTCCACGGTTCGGTAGTAGCGCTTCTATTCGTGAGCTGGTTCTGGGTGAACCGCTCCCGCGAGACTCTTGGTGAAATTCACCCAGCGGGTGGACCTGCTTATGCGGTCTCTCCGGTGCATAGCATCCCGATCCCGCGTCGAGAAGCGCCAATAAACCCTGTCGCGAATGATTCGCAATCACCGGTTCCCGCAGCCCCGGCAAAGCAAGAGGTTCAAAAGCAGCAGCAGCCGCCTCCAAGGAGCGCTTTCGAGATTCCAGAGAAGATAAGGAAACAGGCGCCTCGGCCACAGCCGCTCCAGCACTACACGCCACCTGCTCCTGCGAACCAGGTCTACAGCCGTTCTCCACAGGCAGTCTCGAGTCCCATGTACGACCAGCAATCGGGGTCCGGCCAAGTGGGGATCGGTCCGAATTCGCTGCTTGGTAACCGGCTTGGCTACTATGCGGAGCTAATTCGGGAGCGGATCGCTCAGAACTGGCAGACCAATGGCTTGGATGCACGTAGTCAGCACACTCCGGTGATCGTCAGTTTCTATATTATGCGCGACGGCTCTGTGAAGAGCCCGGCAGTTATTCAATCAAGCGGCAACCCGACCATTGATAACTCCGCCCTTCGCGCCGTGTACGCGGCCAACCCACTACCCCCGCTTCCCCCACAGGTGGCCGAAAGCTCGATTTCTGCTCAATTCACCTTTAACTTACGCTGATGCGCACTCTTCTTATTTCCCTTCTTCTCCTCTCGGTTTTTGGTTGGCTTTTCGCCCGTCAACAGGTGGTAGGCACAATCGAAAAGAATCCGGGCAAACCTCACGTCGCAGTTACAGATTTCCGCGGCTCCGGCGGAGCCGCCGGGTTAATTGGAGACTTCAACAGCACGGTCGCGAGCGATTTGCAAAGCTCGCCTCTGATTAACTTAGTCCCGAAGACGCTGTATCCGCTGCAAGTCCCTCAACAGCCTAGTGACCTGATCGCAGGGGTTGTCCGGCCAGGCGTCCGCCCGTCAAATCCGCTGGGTAATCGCCTGACCGATTGGAGTCTTCCGCCGATTACGGCGAACTTTCTTGGCATGGGTTACAGTGCCGAGGATCACGGAATGTTTGTCGTCTTTGGATGGCTGTACAGCACGTCGCCCACAATCCCGGCTTTACAGCAGGCGCAAGTCTTCGGAAAAGTTTACACTGCGCCGCTTACAAGAGAGGGTGCGATCGATGCGGCGCATCGGTACGCGGCTGATATCCTCGCCCAGTTCGGAGGGAAGAGTCTTGTCGGGACCCGCATCGTCTTCGTATCGAATCGCTCGGGTTCAAAGGAAATCTGGGTCATGAATTGGGACGGTACTGATCAGCGCCAACTTACTCGGTATCATTCGATTTCGAGTTTTCCCTCCGCTTCACCCGACGGCCACATAGTGGCGTTTACGACTTATGCGAATGGTTATCCCGCTATTCAAATGATGTCGCTTGACAGCGGCCGCCGCTTAACGTTCTATAATCAACGAGCGTCGATGAACGCTTTTGTGACGTTCACGCCGGATTCCAAGAGAATTATCTTCTCTTCCACGGCCGGCTCGGGAGCTGCTCAACTTTATATGGCGAACGTTAACGGCAGCGGTTTGCGCCGAATTACTTCGTCGGGAGCAATCGAAGTAGAAGCAAAGATTAATCCGAAGACGGGTACCGATCTAGTCGATGTGTCCGGGCGAGGCGGGCTGCCGCAAATTTACCACATGAATCTCGACGGGGCGGATCTGGAGCGACTTAGCGCCGGTACAGGGGAGGCTACTAATCCTTCCTGGAGCCCAGGCGGGGATCATATCGCCTTTGCCTGGACAAAAGGCTTTGAACCGGGAAATTACAATGTCTTCATTATGGATGTCGCATCGCGCCAAATAACACAACTTACCTCGAATGAAGGTAGGAATGAGAACCCTAGCTGGGCCCCTGACGGCGCTCACATAGTCTACGGTTCGACGCGCGGCGGTAGGTCCCAGATCTGGGTAATGAATGCGGATGGCACTAATAAGCGTTTGCTTACTCAGACAGGATCTAATGAAAAACCCGTATGGGTGAATGCAGAACAGTGAGAGTAAATTAAGATAGGTAGAACACTATGAGGGAAACTACAATCAGATGACGAAGCGCAGGGCATCGCTACTGCCGATTTTCGTAACGTTGTTGGCCTTTGCGGCGGCTTGCCATAAGAAGCCGGTGCCACCACCTCCACCGGCGCCGCCACCCGCCGCGGCTGAGAACAAGCCGGTGATTAATTACTTTAGCGCTGAGCCAACAACGATAAACAGCGGCGAGCCCGCATCGCTGCGGTGGTCTGTTACAGACGCAAATAATGTCCAGATCGATAACGGGATTGGACAGGTGAGCCCGAACGGCCGTCGCGCCGTTTATCCGACCGCTACCACGACTTATCACATGACAGCCAGTGGTCCGGGTGGAACTGCTGAAGCGGACGCTACGATTGCCGTCAGCACACCTCCTCCGCCGCAACCCGTTCAGAGTCAAGCAGCCACTACGGTCCAGGACATTTTGGCTCATCAGGTGCAGGATATTCACTTCGACTACGATAAGAGCGATATTCGCCCTGAAGATCAATCCATCCTTCAGGCCAATGCCAACGCGCTCAAGACCATCTTTTCGATGGATGCGAGTTTCGTTGTGCAGATCGAGGGCCATTGCGACGAGCGTGGCTCGGCGGAATACAATCTCGCACTCGGAGATCGCCGTGCGCAAGCCGCAAAGGATGCATTGGTGGGTCTGGGAGTTCCGGCTGACAAACTGCACACGATCAGTTACGGCAAGGAACGTCCGATCTGTGTCGAGGCTAGCGAAGAGTGCTACGCCCGTAATCGGCGTGCTCACTTCGCCGCGGCTCAATAATCCTGACCGGAGCGCCAATTCACTTACACTGGAGACAGCTGAAACGGGGACGGGCCGGTTCCGTCCCCTTCTCTTAAGGAGTCCCTTCGATGAAGTTCCTTCGCCTCACTGCCCTGCTTTTGACGTGTTCGAGTTTTTCATTCGCAGTCAACAAAGATCTTATTCAGCTCCAGCGCGACCTGGAAGACAAAATTAACGCGCTTCAAAACGATCTGGACTCGAAGCTAGCGAATTTGACGGGCCAGATCACCGCTATGCAGAACGATACGCGGCGTACCGCCGATCAGGTTGCTTCACTACAAGATCAAGTGGGCAGTGCGATCGCAAAGTCGCTGGCTCCGGTCGAGGGACTTAATAACCGGGTTGAAGGCGTGACAAACGATCTGGGCGCTTTAAAGGATTCGATTGCCGATCTCAGCGGCCGACTGGAACGAATGGATGCCAAAATTACCGATCTCAAGAATCAGATGCAGATCATGCAGAGCCCGCCTCCAGCGCCGGGCGCAGCAACGGAAGGTACTGCAACTCCCAACGGCGCACCGGCGAACGGTCAGACCTCCGGGCCGCCCCCGGGCATGAGCGCGGATAGGAGCTACACCGAAGCGTATCGAGACCTGCAGACTGGAAAATCGGACCTCGCCTATACGGAATTCAAACAATACCTGACGTATTTCCCGAATACCGAACTGGCAGCGAACGCGCAGTATTATCTAGGCGAGATCGATTACAACCGCGGCAATCTTCCCACTGCTATCCAGGCATTCGATGCGGTACTGGAGCGCTACCCGGAAAACCCGAAAACGCCGGATGCGCACTACATGAAAGCCATGGCCCTCCTGAAATCGAATCAGCGTAATCGCGCTGCCGACGAGTTCCGAATCCTGGTCCATAATTATCCACACACTGATGACGCGCGCAAGGCTCTGCAGCAATTACGGACGTTGGGTGTTTCGGCAGGCACGTCAACCGCCGCCCGCCGTCATTAGCCAGCTAGAGTCGGACCCAAAGCAAGGTTACATAACGCCCGGATACTGATCTCTGGATCGTGATGCGCCTAATCTCCCGCACCGTTCCAGCCGATATGTCCTCGAAGCAGGCGGATTGGGCTCGGATAATGTGAATACCCTATTGCTGACGAACTGCTCACGCGATAGAAAAGAGAGGTTGTCTTGGGTTGGGTCTGGACCTCCCGGCTCGTTTTGAAACTTGCCGGGAAGAGATGCATCTCAATGCACTGGAACGAGGTTCGGTAGTTCCGGGCCGTTTATGTGGCAGGATAAACCCGTGGGTTAACAACATTTTACGTGATCCTTGAACCTGCCGTTGAGAAAGAAGATTGAAATGTCAAAAACACAACTAAATGCCTTCCGAAAGGTGCTGGAGGCTAAGCGAAAGGACTTGCTGGCCGGCAGTTCAGACCGGGCGGAAATTTTGATTGAGAACGCCGCCGAAGAGTTCGACCGGTTGCAGCAGCAGATGAATCGGGAAGTGGCCATCCGCAATCTCGACAGAGAATCAAAGCTGTTGAAAGATGTGCAAGCGGCCTTGAAACGCATCGAAGGCGATACATTCGGGATCTGCTTGCGGTGTGAAGAAGAGATCCCCGAAAAGCGACTGAAGGCCTTGCCGTGGGCAGCCTATTGTGTGCCGTGCCAGGAGGCCATTGACCGCCAGCGCGCAGCGGGTGAACCGGTGGATGAGGACGGCGGCCCCGTTGAGTTGGCGGCCGCGTGATTTGGGTTACTGGAGCTTCCCTCGCCTCACCAGAAAGGCAACGTGAAAAGCGGCACTTCAGTGCGCTTCGCTGAGCGCCGCTTTTAGGAATTTCACCCCCTCGCAGCAAATCTCACCG
The DNA here is from genome assembly GCA_963787585.1 of uncultured Acidobacteriaceae bacterium. Taxonomy (GTDB): domain Bacteria; phylum Acidobacteriota; class Terriglobia; order Bryobacterales; family Bryobacteraceae; genus Bog-105. The sequence continues at coordinate 1,171,908 of CAWBDR010000014.1, read as the reverse complement.
GGACTGCCGGCGAGATCCCTCCAGATGGAAGTCGCAGCCGAAAGTTCTCCCAAAGCGAATCCAAAGCTCTCGATCGTGAGCCAACCGTCGTAGCGGAGGTCCTTCAGCCCCAAACAGATGCCGCGCCAATCGATATGGCCGGTACCAGGCGTGCCGCGGTCATTTTCGGAAGTATGGACATGCTTCAGATATTTGCCGCAGGAGCGCAGAGCGTCTGGTAGGCTCTTCTCTTCGATGTTTGCGTGAAAGGTGTCCCAAAGAATGCCGACATGCGGATGTCCGGTTTCGGTGCATAGCCGGACTGCATCGGCCGTCGTGTTTAGAAAATACGTCTCGAATCGATTGAGAGGCTCCAGGCAAAGATTGACCCGGGATGAGCTGAGAACAGGCGCCAGTTCCTGATACGCCTCTAAGGCCCAGTTCCACTCGTCCGGCGTACGGCGGCGGCCTGGCAGATAGCCGACTGGCGCATAAAGCGGTCCGGCTATCAGCGTAGATCCGAGATCCGAGCAAACCTTGCAGCAGTCGGCAAGATGGGAACGGCTCAGGCGCCGGATATCAGGTTCATCGGAAATCAGGCTTAAGTTATGCGGCAGGACGGAACAGACGGTGCAGCCAAGATCGTTGCGTTCGAGCTCTCGTCGAATAGCGGCAGCCGGAAAGCCGAGTGGGTGGATCAATGGAATTTCAACGCCATCAAAGCCCTGTTCACGAATGATTGGCAACAGACCAAACTGTTCGCGCCCAAAAGTGGCGCTCCACAAAAACGTATTCACGCCAAATTTCATCGACCCTCCTCAGGCGCTGAAGCGGCTTTGATAGCTTCAGAAGATCGCCTCCTTCAAATTACTTGAAAAGAATATAGAGTTGCGGTGGCGCGCGCTGATCATTTCCATCTCGGCTATCGCGGTTGTGCTGGCCGCAGCACTCACGCGTCCACCCGAGATCCCGTTTGAAAAGCACACACTCGATTTGGGAGCGAGCGAATCGGCAGCGATCGCCGATATCAACGGCGACGGCAAGCTGGACATTGTGTCGGGCGAGAACTGGTATGAGGCGCCGCGCTGGACCAAACATCACTTCCGGGACATTCTTTACACCAACAATTACATCGACGACTTGACCACTCTGCCGCTGGATGTCGACCGCGATGGGCACGTGGATCTTGTGACCTCAGGGTGGTTTTCGAAGAAGCTTGCCTGGTGGAGGAACCCAGGGGGTTCAAGCGCCAAATGGGTGGAGCATCCGGTGGAGACTGGCTGGCCTATCGAATTCACGTTTCTGGTGGATTTGGATAACAACGGAAAAGCGGATGAGATTTTGCCGGAGTTTGGAGACAAGTCCGCTCCGCTAGCGTGGTATGAGCGAGGAAATGGCGGCCTGGTAAAGCACGTTGTGAGCTCGCAAAGCTATGGCCATGGCATTGGTGCAGGCGACGTGAACGGCGACGGGAAGAACGACATTCTCACGCCGGCGGGATGGTTTGAAGCGCCGGCGAATCCACGGACGGGCACCTGGAAATGGCACCCAGACTGGAATCTGGGGTCTGTGGGATTCATGCACGTGGCGGATGTAAACGAAGACGGCCGGCCGGACGTGATCACGTCGAATGCCCATGATTACGGCATCTTCTGGCTGGAACACAAACCAGACGGGAGTTGGGAGAAACACATGATTGACGATAGCTGGTCCCAGGCGCACGCCGTTACGCTGGTGGATTTTCGCGGAGACCACAACATTGGGCTGCTGACAGGCAAGCGCTACATGGCACATAACGGGCACGATCCAGGAGCGCGGGAGCCGCTCGGAGTGTATTGGTATGAGCGCCTGCTGGATTCACGGACAAAGAACGTGGAGTGGGTGAAGCACTTGATCGATTACGGTGGACGAACGGGCGGAGGGATCCAGATTCCGGTGGCGGATATTGACGGCGACGGAGATCTGGATTTTGTGGTGGCTGGGAAGAGTGGATTGTTCCTGTTCGAAAATAAGAGCCGGTAATGGCAGCGAAATTGTATGACGTCGTAGTGATCGGGTCGGGAGCGGGCGGCGGAACCCTGGCGGCGCAACTCGCGCGGGCAGGCGCGGATGTGCTGGTGCTGGAAGGAGGTCCGAAGGTGAATACGCGCACGGACTTCAACACCCACGGCCTGCCATTCGAGTTTCCTATGCGGCACATACCAGTGATGAAGCCGGGCAAACCAGGCTTTGACGGGGAGCGGAGCCGCGGGCTGGGCGGCAAGACCATGCTCTGGAACGCGGTCGCGTTGCGAATGAGCCAGCGCGATTTTAAAGGCCGCGATTACGATGGCGCGGGGGAGAACTGGCCGATCGATTACCCCGATATTGCGCCGTACTACGACAGGGTGGAGCGAGAGGTGGGCGTGTGTGGAAACTACGATCATCTGGAGGATCTGCCGGATGGCGTTTTCTTGCCGCCCGTGCCGCTGAAATGTACGGATCTGGCGATTCAGAAGGGCGCGGCGAAGCTAGGGGTCAAAGTCATCCAGGTGCGCAAGGCAACGCTGAGTCGTGCGATGAAGGCGCGGCCGGCGTGCCATTTCTGCGGGAATTGCATGGCGGGCTGCGATGTGGTTGCGAAGTACAACTCCTACGACGTTCAGATGGTTCCAGCGCTCAAGACGGGCCGGCTCACGCTACAGCAAAACAGTATTGTGTATGAACTGTCGGTCTCGGATGAAGCACGCGTGAACGAGGTGCGATATTTCGACCGGGAGACGCGAGCGGAGGGCACAGCACGCGGCAAGATAGCAGTTGTCGCGTGCGCGTGCGCACAGAGCGTGGCGCTGCTGTTGATGTCGAAATCGAGCCGCTTCCCTACTGGACTGGGAAACTCGAGCGGCGAACTGGGGAAAAATTTCATTCCTCACATCACTGCAGGCTTCGAGATTTTCCTGCAAGAATTCATCGGAAAGCCAAGTGTGAATGACGAAGGTTTCCTGGATCACGCCTATATTCCATCGTTCATGCATGCCAAACAGCGTGATTACCCGAGAAGCTTCGGCGTGCAGTTCGGGTACAACAACCGGCGGTCTGTAGGCTGGGCGCGAACCATTCCGGGGATGGGCAAAGCGTATAAAGAGGCGGTGAAAGCTCGCTATCCGGCCTATTTGACATTTACGCCCTATCACGACCTGTTGCCGAACCGAGAGAGCTATATCGATCTGGACGTCGAGCACTTGGATGAATATGGGCTGCCAAGGGCGCGGAGATATTGGAAGCTGGCTGATGGAGATATGGAGCTCCACAAGGACGCTAAGAGGTGGTCGAGGGCGATTCTGGAGGCGAGTGGAGCGCAAATCCATTCTGAGAGCCAGCAGCCGGAGACCAACCACGAAATCGGGGGCTGCCGTATGGGGAGCGATCCCCGGCGGTCTGTAGTGGACGCTTTCTGCCGGTCGCACGATGTGCCGAATTTGTATGTGGTAGATGCCAGCGTATTTCCAAACGCGTCGGAGAAAAATCCGACCCTGACAATCATGGCACTGGCTTCGAGAACAGCGGATCATATCGCTGAACGGCTGCAAAGGGGAGAGGTCTAGATGGCTGGTTACTCATCCGACCGGCGCACGTTGCTGAAGATCATCGGAGCGATCGGCGCGACGTGCGCCTACCCGTTTCCTGGTGATGAACTGCTGGGCCAAACGACACACGAGCATCCGCAGCCAGTTTCGAGGTCAGCATCGCGATTTTTCCACGACGAGGATTTTCGAACAATCTCCCGCATCGCGGATCTCATTATTCCGGAAACGGATTCGCCAGGAGCGATCAGTGCGGGCGTACCAGAGTACATCGACATGGTGGTCGCGCGAAGCGTCGAACAGCAGGCGCTGATGTCTGACGGACTGCGCTGGCTGGATTCGGAAGCGATGCGCACCGCCGGGGTAAAGTTCATTGCCTTGACCGAAGCTCAGCAGCTTGCGGTTTTGCAACCACTGTGCGCGGCCGCAGATGAACACGCTGGCACAACGCAACAGCCACGCAACGTGCAGTTCTTTGCATTAGTTAAGGGCCTGACTGCCGACGGCTACTACACCTCGAAAATCGGCCTAATGGACGAGCTTGGCTACAAGGGCAATATGGCGCGTGATTCGTTTCCGGCATGCGTTCCTGAGCATTGATTGGCTCAGTTTTCTTCTAAGACCAACACAGGTGCGATGCCGAGTTGCGCCACACCGGCCCCGTTTCCCGGCTTAAGGGCGGCCACAGCGCCCTGGACTTCTCCGTTCAACACATGGGGATGCACAGTAACCTCTACGGCCTTCATGCAGAGCTCGCCATAGGCAAAGACTGGGAAAAGCTCACGGACGGCAGGAAGGCGCTCCTGCACAACATAAGAAGCGTTCAGGGCTTGGCGGAGGGTGCGCTCCCAGGCCTGTTCAGACATCTCCGAACCGGCAAAGGCACGATCTTCGGATGCCTCATCGCCGGGCAAGAGAATCAGCCGCTCACGGCTGCGTAAGATGAATTCGGGCAGATCGATCAGCTCACCCTGATAGCTTGTCTTGCGCGAGGAGACGACGCGAGTCCAGGGCACAAAGGACCGAATCAGCTTTCGATCAGCGGCGGGAAGCCTCCCTGTAACGGTCTCATCAGTAAGCAGATCGAATAGTCCCCGGCGCAGCGCGACCTCGGAACGAAAGCTGTTGACAAGACAAACCGCGTGATTCCGATAGGCCTCGAGCAAAGGCTGTGAGAAATCCGATCGAAGCAAGAGCTCGCGACTCAGAATGCGGCGGAACGCAACATCAATCCGAAAGTCCCCGGCCGACAAATGACCGGCGCGGTATTCCAACTCGTCGAGCGAGAGGGAGCGGGCGGGCGGGCCCAGCCGGGAGAACGACTGAGCGAGAATGACCGCTTCTCCGCTTTCGGAAAAACCACCCTGTTGACCTGCTTCTATGATGGCGATGTTCGGCGGCCGGGAGCCGCCGAACTCCTTCCAGGCGTGCAGAACCGCGGCGTGAAGATGCTTCATGCCGCCGAGCTTAGAAAGCTTGTAATTACGGCGCTTGAACTCCCTGACAATCGGAAGGCCCAGAAACAGATCCGCCAACATGTCGGCGTGAGCGAGGCCAACGGACCTGCTGCCGTCGAAACCATGCAAGCTGAGAGATCCGTTGTGCAGATGCGCTTCGAGGCGGGCGGCCACGGCGAGACGGGAGTAGCCGGAGGGTAAGGCGGCAAGCATTTTTTCCGCCGGGAGCATCCGGAGGCGCTGGAGCAGGTAGGGCGACTCGAGGGCAAAGGTGCCGACACGGTCCAGAATGGAGGTAAGCCGTTCAGCGACGCGAGTCAAATTTTCGAGCTGGCGGCGGGTAACGAAGTGCGGACGAAGAACGGGAGAAAGTGGGCGACCCGAATCGGTCAGATTCCTGAGCCGCATCTGCTCCTGCAAAGCTTCCGCCCAACCCAGATCGCGATACCCGTTCTCCAGGAGCTTGTGATAGCGGGTGATGGCCTCGCTAAGCTGCGCCATATGGGTCGGCTTTCTGAGTCCCTAGTATTACACGGGTAAAACACTTTGGTAAGGGAAAACGTTAGGCTTCCACTACCGGTCAGTTGAGATACCTTACAATTAAATGGCCCAAAAACTGGAAATAGAAGCGCGAGAGGCGCATTCGCAGTTGAGCAAAGGCGCGGTGCTGGTAGATGTTCGCGAACCGGAGGAATACGCGGTGGCTAAGATTGCGGGATCGCGGTTGATTCCGATGCAATCAATCCCGGCTCAACTGCAAGAAATCGAAGGGTTCTCAGACGATCGAGACGTTTTGGTGATGTGCCACCACGGGGTACGAAGCCTGCAAGTAGTGCAATGGCTGCGCGAGCACGGAATCGAGAACTGCTTTAGTGTTGCGGGCGGGATTGAGCGCTGGAGCCTGGAAATCGATCCGGCGGTTCCGCGATATTAACCGGACGTTCGGGCCAAGGCCGCTGCCGCTCGGAATTGGCGCGCCCGATCAGTGATGACATGGTATTCGCGCCGTGCCAAGGAGCTGCCGTCCACAAGTTCGCTGCCTACGCCGACCGCTGCCGAACCAGCTCTGAGGAAATCGCCGATGGTGTCCAGGTTGACCCCGCCGGTGGGAATCAAATCTATTTGCGGGAACGGCGCTTTTAGAGCTTTGATGTACTTTGCGCCGCCGAGCGCACTTGAAGGAAAGACTTTTACGCCATCGGCGCCAGCTTCCCAGGCCGTGAGTACCTCGGTTGGGGTGAGGCCGCCGGGGAAAACAGGCTTGCTGTAGCGCTTCGCTATCTGGATAGTTGCCAGATTGAGGCTCGGCGTAACGAAAAACTGAGCGCCGGCGAGCATGCACGCTCGAGCCGTTTCCGGATCGAGCACAGTACCGGCCCCGAGAAGGATTTGATCGCCGTACCGGTCGGCCACAGTCTCCATCACTCTAATCGCGCCGTCTACGGTCATTGTGATTTCGACGCAATCGATCCCACCTTCAAGAATGGCTTCGACGGCAGCGAGCGCACTCTGTGAATCGGGAGTACGGATGATCGGAACGACTGCGAGGTCTTTGATTCGGCTGATGATATCGCGTTGGTTCATCAACCTGCTACACCTTCAACTTCTTAACGAGTTTCAGGTTGAGGTGAATAAGCTGGTGGCTGTCGAAAACACTGACGGTTTTCGTCTTGCTTGTCATGCCATTTGCCTGGGCCCGCAATTCATAATCGATGTCGCTACTTAGCCCGTAAAAGCGGTATCTTCCGTTTTTATCGGCAACATAGGAACGGATTTCGAGAGTTTTGCCGTTCTTGAGCAGGACAACTGCGCCTGGAGCGGGTGCGCCCGATTCCGACAGAATGGTTCCTTCGATGGATCGCGTCGTGGGCGAGGAAGCAGGACTTACCACCGGAGGCTGAACCTGTGCCGGAGCAAGCCAGGGCGAGGCAATTACAATGGCCGCCAACACGGCACTCCGTACGACGAATTTGGGTAAGCCGCGCAACTCAGTGCCAGTCCTCTTCCTCTTCTTCGTCTTCGTCCTCTTCCTCTTCTTCCTCGTCTTCGTCGTAATCGAAGTCGTCGTCTTCGGCTTCTGTGTCTTCCGTTTCGATTTCGACAGGATTCACGCTAGTCACGGTCAAGGACGCTCCGCATTCATCACACGACAGCACGTCGCCCTCGTCTAGTTCTTCTTCTTCGACGTCGATAGAGGCATCACATTTGGGACAACTGACCATAAATGTTTCCTTTGCTCGAATTAGAAGCCAACAGCTGAACCGTCAACAGCAACCAATTCATTTTTAGCATCCAGCGCCGCCTCCATACGCCCGATGGATCACGCATGCGGGGGAACTGTTACATCGCTCAATTCGCGGTCATAGGCGGCCAGTTCCTCAGCAGTTAACGTGACTAAAGTCTGCTCGATATCCTCCGAGGTTTCGATCATATGGCGCAGATGCGCGGCGGCCAGACGTAGACAGTAAGAATCCGAGAGTTTACGTCCACATCTGGAAGTGAGCTCAAGTAAAGCGGGGTGAGGAAGAGCGATTACTTTCTCTTCGGGCTCGATGCCATCGGCAGCGACGAAGAATTTCACATCCACAGTGTCGGCGTGGCGGATCGAGATGCCGGTCTGGAGCCAGCGGAATTGCACTTTCCACATACGCCCAAAGGGATCCGGGCCTGCCTCGAAGAGGCGGCACTGGTCACTCATGACCCGATGCTAGCACGCGATTTAAGCCTGCCTAATTGGTCCTTAGATGGCCCTGGCACGCTGTCCGACCAAGGACAACAACTCGTTTCGGGTCTCCTGGTTATCCCGAAATGCTCCTACCATGGCGCTGGTGATTGCTCCCGAATGCTGCTTTTCAACCCCGCGCATCATCATGCAGAAATGCCGGGCGTCGCAGATGACGGCTACACCGCGCGGCTGAATCAGCTGCTGAATGGTCTCGGCAACCTGCTGGGTGAGGCGCTCCTGAATCTGCAAACGGCGAGCGAAAACATCCACGATTCGTGGAATCTTACTGAGCCCGATCACCTTGCTGTCGGGAAGATAAGCTACGTGCATCTTGCCAAAGAACGGCAGCATGTGATGCTCGCACATGCTGAAGAACTCAATGTCGCGAACGATAACGACTTCGTCATACTTGACGTCGAACAGAGCACCATTGACAATTTCGCTGACGTCGGCGGAGTAGCCGCTAGTGAGATAGCGGAAGGCTTTTTCGATCCGCTCCGGAGTGCGGGTGAGTCCGCCGCGATCTGGGTTTTCGCCTAGCGCTTTCAGCACTTCGCGCATGTGACCGGCAATCGAGAGGTTTGAACCTTTCGGCTGAAGCTCGATCAAAGAGCCTTTCTTTTTAGGCGTGCTGCCGGACTTGAGCGCAGATATTTTGGTCTTAGGCATGAGTAAGAGCAGTTTCGGTATAGCGGTTCAACACGGAATTCGCTGCTGAGACCGGTAGGAAAACCTGGAAGCGGTTTCGATCGGTTTCATCGAGGCTGAGGCTGCGTGGATAGGCCTTGCTGTCGCCGAATGAGGCGGACCAGTGCCGCTCGATCAAGCCGGCAATTACGAGGGCCAAGTTTTCCGTCGTCGGAACCAGATCGGCAAACTGGGGCACATCGAGGTTGAGATTGCGATGCGCTATCAGCCGGAGGACATGACGTTCAACGAAAGAATCGAGTACCGGAACAGAGATTATCAAGCCGGTCTCGGGGGCGACGGGACCCGCCACTGTGATCTCCAGAATGTAATCGTGTCCATGGCCGAACGGGTTATTGCATTTGCCATACATACGCCTGTTCTCGGACTCGCTGAGCGTGGACGAATGCAGGCGGTGTGAAGCCGAAAACCGGTAGCGGCGAGAGAGACTGATCATGCGCCGTCCTCGCCTGCGATGTCGACATAAAGGTCGGCGGTCTCATAGAGCCGAACGCGACAGAGTGTAGCGGGACCGGCGCTAAACAGCGGGTGGAGCCGGCGCCAGATCTCGCGAGCGAGATTTGCGGTAGTGGGAACCACAGTCTGGAACGGAGAAACTTCAAAGTTCAGAAGCCTGTGATCCATTGGCTCGACGATCTCACGCGCCAGAATGCTTTTCATCTCCTTCAGGTCCATGACCATGCCAGTCACGGGATCGGGCTCACCTTCAATAGTCACTTCCACAACGTAGTTGTGTCCATGCCCGTTGGGATTGGCTTCCTCGCCGAACAGTTCGCGATTCTCGACTTCGCTTAGGGACGGAACGCGACAGAAATGAGACGCGGAAAATTCAGCTTTACGGGTCAGCAACATCTACATAGCATTGGATGTCCTGAGGCATCCATTGGATACTGAAATTGTCCCAATCTTCAAAGGCGAGGCGCAGAGTTCCGAGGAAAATCTCGGGCACGCACGCTCGCAGCAGTAAAAAGTGAGCACTAACAATCTCTTACGCGCGGCCCTGGCCGTTTTGAGCGCTGTCTTCATCGCCGTGATTTTTCTCAGCTTGCGAGATACTTCCGCAAAGGAGGGCGGACAGGCCCCCGATTTCGCGATTACGACGGACCAGGGACGACGAGTGACGCCCACCTCTTTCGGTGGCAAGGTGCTGGTCTTGAATTTCTGGGCTACCTGGTGTCCGCCCTGCGTCGAGGAGATTCCTTCACTGAATGAATTTCAAAACAGACTTGCCAGCTCGGGTGTTGTGGTAGTCGCCGTTAGCATCGATAAGAATCCGCAAAAGTATCGGGCCTTTCTGGATCGCATTCACGTGTCCTTTGAGACGGCACGTGACCCCGGCGCCGATATCAGCAACGAATACGGAACCTTTCGGTACCCGGAATCCTACATCATCAAAGACGGACGCATCATGCGTAAGTTCCCGAATGCCGAGGACTGGCTCAGCGACGAAATGATGCAATACGTTCGAAGCCTCCTTTAAGCTCTGAAGGAGGAAACGGGAAGATGGCGATCGATACCGCAGCGCTGGCGGCCATGGAGTCGCAATTGGGAAAGAATGCGGTTCTGTCGCAGGCGAGCGACCGGAAACTGTATGAATATGACGGCGGAGTGGACAAATCCATGCCGGACGTCGTGGTGTTTCCGCGAACTACGGAAGACGTAGTCGCTCTGGTGAAATTGGCGAAAGAGTACAGCCTGCCCATTGTCGGCCGGGGGGCCGGTACGGGCCTCAGCGGCGGCGCGATCGCCCGAGCAGGCGGCGTAATGATCTCTTTCGCGCGCATGAACCGCATTCTCGAGATCGATATCGAGAACGAGCGCGCGCTGGTCCAACCGGGAGTGGTGAACCTGGATATCTCGCTGGCTGTGCAGCCATTCGGCTACTTTTACGCGCCCGATCCTTCCAGCCAGCGCGCTTGCACGATTGGCGGGAACGTAGCCGAAAATGCCGGAGGACCGCACACACTGGCTTACGGCGTAACAACGAATCACGTGGTCAGCCTCGAGGCGGTACTGCCGGACGGCACGGTGATTCAGGCAGGCGGAGGAGAAGTAGACGGCCCCGGCTACGACCTAACCGGTCTCTTGACCGGATCAGAAGGCACGATGGCGCTGGTAACGAAAATCGGCGTCCGCCTGATGCGCCAACCCGAAGCCGTGAAGACGCTGCTCGCGATTTACAATTCGACAGAACAGGCCGGCAACACAGTGGGCGCCCTGACCGCGAAGGGGATTATTCCGATCGCGCTCGAAATGCTGGACGGTCCGATGCTGCGGATGGTGGAAGCGGCGACGCACGCAGGCTATCCACTCGATGCGGCAGCGGTACTGCTGATTGAAGTGGAAGGTCTGACCGAGAGCGTAGAAGAGCAAACTCCGGCCATCGCGGCTGTTTGCGAGGCGTGCGGCGCGCGAGAGGTGCGGGTAGCAAAATCCGCAGAGGAGCGTGAACTGCTTTGGAAGGGCAGGAAAAACGCGTTCGGGGCGATTGGGCGCGTGAGCCCGACCTACTACGTTCAGGACGGAGTTGTGCCGCGGACCATGATAGCGCCCACTCTTCGGGCTATCGGCGAGATCGGGAAGAAGTACGGCATAGCCATCAGCAACGTGTTCCATGCGGGCGATGGCAATATGCACCCGATTCTGCCGTTCGATCCGCGTAAACCAGGGGATCTGGAACGAGCTCAGAAAGCCGGCGAGGAGATCCTGGACTTCTGCATTTCGGTGGGCGGCTCGATTACCGGTGAACATGGTGTCGGCATGGAAAAAATGGAGCTGATGTCTCATTTATTCCCGGAAGAAACGCTAGAAGTTATTAAGCGGCTCAAAGCGGTATTCGACCCACAATGCGCGCTGAATCCCGGCAAGATGCTGCCGACCGGCAGAGGATGCCTGGAGATCCGCCAGCGGCCCGATGTGGTGTTGTAGATTCATTCGACCCTCACTTATGTGTATCGATTTCGGCGTTGTCAACCAGCCGGCCGCTACGCTGAAGAAAGATGAAGCGCATCGCAATCGATATGGATGAAGTTGTAGCCGATACGATGGCGCGGTACCTGGAGCTCTACAACGCCGATTTCGGGTTGAACCTCACCCGCGAACACTTTCATGGCCGCCGCGTCTTTGAGGTAATTGATGCCACGCACGTTCCGAAGGCTCGAACGTATTTTGAGCAGGAAAGCTTCTTCGCCGAGATCCCTGTTATGCCCGGGAGCCAGGATGTGATTCGCGAGCTGAGCGAACGATACGAGATTTTCATCACGACCGCCGCTATGGACGTGCCTTGCTCGTTTTCGGCGAAGTATGAATGGCTGCAGCGACATTTCCCTTTCGTTCCAGCACGGCACATTGTGTTCTGCGGTGATAAGAGCATCATCGCTGCGGATTACTTGATCGATGATGATCCCAGACATTTTCGCCAATTTCGCGGGGAAGGCATTCTGTATACGGCTCCGCACAACGTGCAGGAAACGGCATTCCGGCGCGTAGAAAACTGGGATGAGGTACGAGCCTTATTTCTCGGTTAGACGCCGTCCAGACCACGCAGCTCGAAGCCTAACCCACGAATACCGCCGATGATACGATTGCGGATCGCGGTTACCTCGTCAGCAGTAAGCGTATGATCGAGGGCTCCAACCTGCAGGCGATACGAGACGCTCTTCTGGTCCTGCTCCAGAGGCGGCCCGGCATATTGGCGAATAAAATTGATGGTTGCCAGATCGGAACCGGCTAATTGCACCAGGTGCTGTTCAATCTCGGCGACGGGCATTCGCATTCTCGCAACCACAGAAAGATCGAAGCCGCTGGTCGGATATTTTCGAAGCGGCGTATAACCGACTTCTTTTGCGGCTGTGAGACTCTGAGCAGTCTGCAAATTGACATCAAACAGCACAGCACGTCCTTCCAGTCCTTCGGCTTGCAAGAGGGAGGGATGCAGTTCGAACAGACGGCCTATGACAGCCCCTCGCCAATGAATCTCGGCAGCGCGAAACGGATGCTCGTACGGGCGTGCCTCGACCGCCGTAAGCCCGGCATGGGAATACAGGCATTCGACGACGCGCTTCATCTCAAAGAAATCCTGCTCCGCGCCCTCAGCGTTGTAGAGGGCCGCGGCGAGATGCGGCAGCTCCTCGGGCAACGCGCTGTCTCTGCGGGCGTGAATCTCGTTGCCAATCTCAAATAAGCGGAACTCAGAAAAATGGCGGGCGTTGCTGATGATGCTCTTGAAAATGCCGGGCAGCAGGCTGCGGCGCATGTGCGTAAGCTCAGCCGCGATTGGATTGCGAATGGCGAGATGTGCGTTGATCACGAAATGGAAACGGCGTGTCTCCTCCTCATTGGTGAAGGAGTAGTTGTGAAGTTCCGTGAAGCCTTGTGCGGCGAGTTGCGTACGAAGGCCCCGCAGATACCCACGCATCGGATTCGCAGGAGGCACAACCGATGCGACAAGGGGCGGCGCAGGCGTAATCTCGCCATAGCCGATCATGCGCCCAACTTCTTCGACCAGATCGTCTTTGATCGAGATGTCCTTTGTCGCGCGCCAGCTCGGGACGGTGACGGTGAGAACGCCGGCTGAAGTCTCCATGATCCCAAAGCCAAGTGCACCAAGAATGCGAGCGATCTCTTCCCCTGTAACCTGCTTACCCAATTTCCTGGCGACAAAATCGAGGGGCAGAACCACGGGATTCGAAGGGGCGCGGGGACCGCTGTCATCCGCCACACCGCCAGCGAGCCGAATGCCCGGACATGCCAATTGGAACATCTCAATCGCACGCGCTAGTCCGCGGATGGTGTTTTCCGGATCGAGCGCCTTTTCAAAACGCATGGACGCGTCGGTTCGCAGCTTGTGACGAGCGGAGGTCAGCCGGACACTCGCGGCCTGAAAGTTGGCGCTTTCAAGGACGATGCGGGTGGTGGATTCCGAAATCGCACTCTCCGCGCCACCGATAACGCCGGCAATCGCAATCGGGCCGGATGAATCCGCAATAACTAAGTCGTCTTCTGCAAGAGTGTAGACTTCCCCGTTCAACGCGCGAAGCTGCTCGCCTGAACGCGCAGTGCGGATATGGATCGTCTGCCCAGCGAGCTTATCAGCATCAAAGGCGTGCATGGGCTGAGGAAGCTCGGCGAGGACATAGTTCGTCACGTCAACTATGTTGTTGATCGGATTCAAGCCTAGATGCTCCAGACGCGCCTGCAGCCATAGCGGTGACGGAGCGGGCTTGACGTTTTCAAAGGCAAGAGCGCTGTAACGCGGGCAAAGATCGTAATTCGAGATCTCGATTTGAATGGCTGCTTGACCGGTTGGCAAGACAGCGGTATGCACCGGATCTCTGAGCGTCTTTCGAACGATCGCTGCGACTTCCCGGGCCATTCCGTGATGCCCCCAGAGATCGGGGCGATGGGTAAGGCTCTTGTTATCGATTTCGATGATCCAATCGGGTCGAAGGGGGTCAAGATGTTGCCCTGGTTCCAGCTCATCCAGCTCGAGAAGACCCGAGTAATCGCGATTAATGCCTAGTTCGGCCGCGCTGGCCAGCATTCCTTCACTCTCGAAGCCATCAATGACCACCCGAGAAATTGTCCTGCCCTCGAGGACAGTACCGGGAGGAACCCAGGGAGCCAACATGCCGAGCCTCAGGTTGGGAGCACCGCAAACGACCGATACTTGTTTGCCCTGACCAACGTCAATGCGGGCAAGCTTGTTTTTACCTCTCGGTAGCGGCTCGACCGAGACGACCCGCGCAGCGAGGACGTTCCCGAAGTGGGCGCCGGCGGGTTCTATGCCCTCGCACTCGGCGGTTTTCATGGTGATAAGGCGCTGCAGTTCGGCCGGCTCGGTTGTCAGCCCCGGGACCAGCTCAGAAATCCACTGATAGGAAAACTTCAATGGGAGTCCTCAAGGAAATTTAAAACTGGTTGAGAAAGCGAAGATCACCGCTCTGCATGAGGCGGACATCATCGATCCCGTAACGCATCATTGCGAGGCGAGTCAGGCCAAGGCCAAACGCGAAGCCTCCCCATTCCTCCGGATCGATGCCGGACATGCGAAGAACATTCGGATGCACAAGCCCGCAGGGGAGAAGCTCAACCCAGCCGCTATATTTGCACACGGCGCAGCCCTGGCCATCGCAGATCAGGCAGTGAATGTCTAATTCGAAACCGGGTTCCACAAACGGGAAATAACCCGGACGCAGCCGGACCGTCACATCGCGCTTGAAAATACCACCCAGCAGCGTTTTCATGAAATAGATGAGATTGGCAACGGACACTTCGCGATCAATCATCATGCCTTCGAGCTGATAAAACGTGTGCTCGTGCGAGGCATCCACTTCTTCGTTCCGAAATACGCGGCCCGGAGCAATCATCCTGAGAGGAGGTCCCAACTGCCGCATTCCGCGCACCTGAACGGGAGAAGTGTGGGTCCGCAAAAGGTGGCCGTCAGATAACCAGAAGGTATCCTGCATGTCACGCGCCGGGTGGGTCGGCGGAATATTTAGGGCATCGAAATTATGCTCTTCAGTTTCGACCTCAGGGCCGTCCAGAACCGCGAAGCCGAGCGACGTAAACAGGTCCTCGATTTCGTTCTGAAGCTGCGTGACTGGATGCAAGCTGCCTGGCCGAATGCCGGGAGCGGGTAAGGTAACATCGAGCCATTCGTGAGCCAGGCGTTCGGAGAGAGCGGATTGTTCGAAGAAGCGCTTTCTCGCTTCGTACTGCGTTTCGAGATCCTGCTTCACCGAATTCAGCAGCTTGCCGAGCGAGGCGCGCTCCTCAGGTGGTAATTTGCCGAATTCCTTACTGATTAGGGCCAGAGTTCCCTTGCGGCCGAGCGCCTGAACTCGGGCTTCTTCGAGCGCCTCTATACTCGCCGCTGCAGCGAAATGCGCCAGCGACCCACGGCGAAGTTCTTCCAGTTTCTCTTCAATTACTGCGGTGCCTGTCATGCTAGCGGAGCTTGGCTCCGAGCTCCTCCAGGAGAGCCGCGGTGTCCTGGTGACCACGCATGAGGGCGAGATCAAGGGGGGCCTGCTGGTTTGCAGCCCGGGCATTTACATCGGCGCCGCTCGCAATCAACGCCTCCACCATGGCCCGACTGCCGGACTGCGCGGCGGAGTGAAGCGCTGTCCAGCCGCCTTCCTGAGTCGCGTTGGGAGCCGCGCCGCGTTGGAGAAGCAAAATCACGAGATCGACGTGCCCCCCTGCGGCTGCCGCGTGCAGGGGAGTGTTCTGCATGGCGTTGGTGGAACGGGCGTCGATTCGGGCTCCGTGGTCGAGCAGCGCGGTCGCCAGATCGGCGTGTCCGAAGAAGGCGGCCAAGTGAAGAGGAGTCCAACCATCGGAGCTATGAGCTTCGAGCAGAGACGGATACTGATCAATCGCCGCAATTACGTCGGGTACGCGCCCCGCTACGCAGGCGTTGAACACGTCGAGTCGCGGGTTCAGACTCAGGAGATAGTCAGCGGTTTTCTCCTGACGATAGTACTTGGCCAAGAGAAATGGACTCTGCCCGGCTTCGTTCGTGGCATCTAGGAGGGACGGGTCCCGCGCTAGAGAGGCGCGCACCGCCTCGAGGTTACCGCTCTTCACTTGATCGTGAAACGTCTTCAGTTCTGGCATATCAGGCCGCCGGGACGAAGATTTCGTCCGTCTTGTTCAGTTCCCAGTCGAGATGATTGATATAGAAGAGGAGAATCTCGCGCGGATACTTGCCCGAAAAGTCCTCGAACACGCGTCTTTGCCAGCCCTCAACCAAGTATTGCTCCGGTTGCAGATCTTTATCGAAAAAGCCATTTTCGTTGGGAATTCCCAATGAGTTCAGCACGTCGATGATCATGTCGAGGTGAGAAACCAAGAACACTTGGGACAGATCCGTGGCGAAATCCTCTTCGCGGGCTTGAATGCGGGACCAAAACCGCGGCTCTGCCCTGCGAAGCGACTCGGAGTTAAGCTTGACCAGGTGCGCGCGAACTTTGAAGCGCTCATATACCTGGAAAGTCTTCAGTTTCCCAATAGAAATACCGCGAACGAGCTGGTGAAAAACTTCCGGACCCAACTTCAGGAAGAGATCACACATCTGCATTCCAGGAAAGGTTAGCATAATTGGGGTCCACGCGGGGGACTTCCATCTGACAAAAGTCTTGTATTTACAATGCCTTGGCGCAGCTTGCGGTACAATCGCGGTAAGTTTGCGGCGAGGCCGCTATCTTCATGAGTAATTTGATTGTGCTCGGGGCGCAATGGGGCGATGAGGGTAAGGGAAAAATCGTCGACTTGCTCTCAGAGAAATTCGACGTAGTGGCGCGTTACCAGGGCGGCCACAATGCCGGCCACACTGTTTTCATCAACGATCAAAAATTCGTATTGAAGTTGATACCGAGCGGCGTGCTGCGGCCAGGCGTTGTGGCTGTAATCGGTAACGGGGTGGTTGTCGATCCGGCAGCACTGCTCGAGGAAATAGCTACGCTCGAGGCGGCTGGCTTCAATGTTCGCGCCCAGCTCAAAATCAGCAACCGGGCCCACGTAATTTTTCCGTTCCACCGCACCATCGAGAAGATTTCGGAAAGTCGCGCCGATCGGATACCCATCGGTACCACCTCTCGGGGCATCGGCCCGTGTTACGAGGACAAGATCGCGCGGCGCGGCATACGGGTAGCGGATTTGGTGGACCCGGACTTTGCTCATCTGTACTGCGCATTGGCTGAGGACAAGCAACTGATCGCCGATGCTTTTCGAATTTCTGAGCGCATCGATTTTCATGAAATTCTTGACCGTTACAAGGAATTCGCGGAGCAGATCCGGCCTTTAGTCTGCGACGCGTCGCACCTGCTGAACGGCATGATCCGGGATGGCAAGAGTGTCCTGTTTGAAGGGGCGCAGGGCACAATGCTTGACATCGACTTCGGCACATATCCATTTGTTACGAGTTCCAGCGCAGCCGCGGGGGGCGCGTGTACCGGTACGGGCGTGCCGCCGACCAAAATCGACGGCATCATTGGGGTTTCGAAGGCATACATCACGCGAGTCGGCGCCGGACCGTTTCCATCGGAAGACCTGACAGACGTCGGCGAGCGGATTCGACGGGCTGGCAATGAATATGGGTCAGTTACTGGCAGACCGCGGCGCTGCGGCTGGTTTGACGTGCCCCTGCTGCGTTACACGGCGGAAGTGAATGGATTTGACAGCTTGATTATCACCAAGCTGGACGTGCTGGATCAATTGGACGAAATCCCCATCTGCGTGGCCTACGAAGTGGATGGCAGCGTCATCACACACATGCCGGCGAGCACTCGCCGGATGGAGGCGATTAAGCCGGTGTTTGAGCGATTGCCGGGATGGAAACGGTCTACTCACGGAATTTCGAAGCTGGACGAACTGCCCGGCGAAGCCCGCACATATCTCCAATTCCTCGAAGAGAGAACGGGTGTGGAGATCGGGTCAGTTTCCAACGGTCCGGAACGGAAAGAGACTATGATCGCGCCCGGCTCGAAGCTGGAACGCTTGCTCGGATAACGTGAGAACGTCCGCACGCTAACCGGACTCATTTTCTATAATTTGGAACACATGCTGCTGGAGTTGGTGGTCGAGAACTACGCCGTCGTAGAGCAGTCGCGCATTCGTTTTCAAGACGGGTTGAACGTTCTGACCGGAGAGACGGGGAGCGGGAAATCGATCGTCGTGGATGCGCTGGGATTATTGCTCGGGGCGCGCGCCTCGGCTGATTTGATTCGCAGCGGGGAGTCCAGAGCCTGGGTATCGGGAATCTTTTCTATCGAGACGGATGAGCTGAGGAATTTGCTGTCGAACGCCGGTATCGAGCCCGGCGACGAAGAAGAGCTGATCGTGGAGCGTGAAATCACTGCGAATGGGAAATCGCGCGCGTTCGTGGCGAATCGCCCGGTCACGGCGGCGTTTCTACGCCAGCTCGCACCGGCCCTCGGAGATATACACGGGCAGAATGAGCAGCAGTCCCTATACAGCCGCCAATCTCAGCGAGATCTCTTAGACGAGTTCGCCGGCGCGAAGGAGTTGCGGGAGCGAGTGTCGAAGACCTATGCAGAATGGCGCTGCATTGGGGAGAAACTCCAGGAGTTGAGTCGAAGCGAGCAGGAAAAGCTCAGGCTTTTGGATCTGTGGTCATTTCAGCGGAAAGAAATTGACACCGTTTCGCCGCGACCCGGCGAAGATACGGAGCTGGAAAGCGAGCGCAAGATCCTGCAAAACGTAACGAGGCTTCAGGAGAACGCCTCAGGGGCATTCGCCATCCTCTACGACTCGCCGGACAGCGTAACAACCCAACTGCGCCAAGCCATCAAGAGACTGGATGAACTGGTTCGGATCGACAGCAGCCTCACTGAGACGGCCGGGTCCCTAAAACAGATTTCGATGCTGGCTGATGAGGCTTCTCTTGCATTGCGTGATTACCTGGAACGGATCGAGGGCGATCCGGCGAGGTTAGAAGAGCTCGAATCGCGCCTCGCGGCGCTTGATCGCCTCAAGCGGAAGTACGGCCAGACGATCGAAGGCATCCTGGCGTTTCGGGATGAGATTGCGAAGAACATGGATGAGGTGGAAAATGCGAGCGAGCATCGAGCCAAGCTGGAAAGTCAGCTCGGCGAAATAGGCCAGAACTACCAGAGGTTAGCTGCGGAGCTGACCGCGGTACGCCGAGTCGCCGCAGAGCGGTTGAGCAGGCAGGTCGAATCGGAACTAAAAAGCCTCGCAATGAGTGGAACACGATTTCAAGTCGCGATCACTCTGGGCGATTGGGGTCTCTTTGGTACCGATTCGGTTGAGTTCCTCGTCGCGCCGAACCGCGGCGAAGAACCGAAGCCGATGGAGAGAATTGCATCCGGTGGGGAGTTATCGAGAATTGCGCTGGCCTTAAAGACAGCGCTTGGAGATGCTGATCACCGTAACGGAATTCCAGCACTAGTCTTTGACGAAATCGACGCAGGCGTCGGTGGCGCAGCCGCCGCGGCAATCGGAAAACGGCTTAAGGCATTATCGCGGCGCAATCAGGTGATTTGTGTAACGCACCTTGCGCAGATTGCGGGATTCGCCGATCACCAATACGCCGTCTCAAAGCGCGAAAAGAAGGGACGGGTAACCACGCAGATTGAGGAGCTGGGTCCGGCCGAGCGGGCACGTGAAATTGGGCGGATGCTTTCTGGAGAGAAAATCACCCCGGAAGCACTGAAGCACGCAGAGCAGTTGATGCAAGCGGGTACGAACTCGTAAGCCGTGACTTATTGTCGCCTGTTTCAGTCGCGCGAAAGCCGCTGCGTGACAGCTTTGATCGTGGAAATGGATTCGGGAATCCGCAGAAGGCTGGTCCCGCCCAAATAAACCGCGCCGTATAACGAAAGAACGGCAATTGCTACCAGAACCGGATGAGCGACTCCGGTGACCTGTTTCAGCGCATAGCCGAGGCCTGCCCCAACGAACGCTGTACCCCAGAGCTTCCAAATGAAATCGGCCGGTAACGGAATTTTGCCGATTCGGTTGCCAAGGGCGTGGCGCAGTAACGAGAACTCTACCCAACCTGCAATCCCCGCAGAGACCGTCAGGCCGGCGACGCCCCATTTCTGACTGATCCCGAGCCAGACTGGCATCGGTAAAGCAAATAGAAGGCCGAGTGCCGTCGTGAGCAATACCCGTAAAACAGCAAACCGGAGAGGCGTTCGAGTATCGAGCAGAGCGTAAAAGGCGGACGAGTAGAGGCGTCCCAGCGAAGTTGCCAGAAGCCCGACGGCTGAACCTGCCAAAACGGACCAGACCCATACGGCGTCGGAATGTTGAAAACGCCCCGACTGATAGAGAGCGGCCGCCAGCACGTCTCCGAGAACGAGAAATGCCACGGCGGACGGAATAATGAAAAACGCAATACGCCGCAGTCCCGAGGAGAGACGGCTACGAAGAAATGCTGCAATCTCATCCTGGTTTCCAAGCGCGCTCGAAAGGGCGGGCAGTTCGGCCGCAGAAACGGACATGCTGAAGAGGCTTACCGGAAGCACCGAGATTACTTGCCCGTAGCCGAGCGCGGCTACCGCTCCAGTCGGCAGTAGACTCGCGATCATCGAATCGACGTAAGCGCTGATCTGCACGACTCCTCGGCTGAGAAAAATAGGACCGAAGTTACCAATAACTGAACGGATGTAGTGTGATCCGAAGTCGAGTGCCGGCCGAAAGCGCGGCAGCAGGGCCAGTACGCGAGGCAACTGCACCAGGAACTGCAAGCCGCTGCCGACAACGAATCCCCAAGCAACATAAATTACGAGCTCGTCCTGCGTGGAACGACCAAACAGAATAGAGACCGCGATCACGGTCAAATTCAGCGCCACGGGGGCTGTGTAGGAAAGCAAGAATCGACGATGACTGTTCAGGACACCCAGACACCAGGCGCTCATCACGAGCAGGCCGGTGGCGGGGAACAATATTCGAACTATGTGAATCGTCAACTCACGTTTGTAGCCTCTGAAACCCGGCGCGATAGCGGCGATCAAGAACGGCGTCAACAGCACGCCCAAGAGCACCAGGATCGAACAGACAAGGGCGAGGAGGCCAAAAACAGCCTCTGCAAGGTGATCCGCTTCCTCATCCTCTTCGAGGGCACGCAATTTCGAATACACAGTTACGAACGAGGCTGAAAGCACGCCCTCTCCAAACAGATTGTTCAGAAGGTTTGGGATGCGAATAGCTGCGCGAAAGGCGTCGGCAACGATCGAGTCTAGGCCGAGGTAGTGACCAATTACCCGTTCGCGAATAAGGCCAGTCAGGCGGCTGACGAGAATGCCGAGCGCGACGTACGATGACGCCCCAAGCGCGGGAGACACCTCAGTGGAAGCAACGGCGGTTGTTACCGGGCCGTTGATTGCCGGTTCATCTGGACTTAACGGCGGTCGAAGGCCGGACGGGCGCGAAAGGCGAATGCGTACTTGCAAATGGCGGTGTACTGTTTGAGATTACCAATTTGTTGCGAATAAGAGTGGCTGCAGCGCTTCGGCTTGTTAGCATGGCTAGAAAGAGATTCTGCCTGACCTGAAATAAGTGCAAGTTTAGCCCTACTCTTCCTCTCAATTCTCATGATTCGACCGTTTCGCGGAGTGATGCCGCGCATTGCACCTTCTGCTTACGTTGATTTGAGCGCTCAAGTGATCGGCGATGTCGTAATCGGCGAGCGCTCGAGCGTGTGGCCGAACGTAGCGATTCGCGGAGATGTAAACATCGTACGCATCGGTGATGAAACGAGTATTCAAGACAACACCGTGGTCCACGTTGATCACGGCGAGTATCCGTGCTTTGTGGGCAATGGAGTCACTGTCGGGCACAGGGTTGTCCTGCACGGATGCGAAGTGGAGGACGGAGCGCTTATCGGAATCGGAGCTGTGGTGCTTAACGGAGCAAGAATCGGAGCGGGTGCGGTGGTGGCTGCCGGCGCACTGGTTCCTGAAGGTATGCAGGTACCTCCTAACGTTCTGGTGATGGGAATGCCCGCCAAGGTGCGCCGCGAGGTTACCCAGGAAGAACGGGAACGCTTTCGAAAGAACGCTGGCAATTACGTTCGCATCACAGCGATTTACAAGGAAGAACAGTCTTGATCCGCGGCGTCAAAGGCATGCGGGATATTCTTCCGCCTTCGAGCGCTGTGTGGAACCACGTGGAGGCTGCGGCGCGCCGGGTCTTCCACCGCTTCAATTATCTGGAAATTCGAACGCCGATTCTTGAGGAAACCGGGCTTTTTGTACGAGGAGTCGGTGAGGAGACCGACATCGTCAGCAAGGAGATGTATACCTTCGAAGATCGCGACGGTAATTCGTTGACTATGCGGCCAGAGAACACGGCCTCCGTGCTCCGCGCCTATATCGAACACCGTCTGGATCAGCAGCCCGGTTTGCAGAAACTGTATTACATCGGCCCCATGTTCCGGCGGGAGCGGCCGCAAAAAGGCCGGTACCGGCAGTTCTATCAAATCGGCGCGGAGGCGATCGGTTCGGACTCCCCGGCAATCGATGCTGAAGTTCTCGAGCTGGTAGTAGGGCTGTTGAAAGAAGTCGGCCTCAGCGATTTCACGCTGCTGATCAACTCGGTCGGATCTAAGCAATCGCGCGCCAGATATAACGAGGCGCTCCGGGAGGAGCTTAAGGAAGTTGCTCCGAGGATGTGTACTGATTGCCGCCGGCGGGCCGAAACGAATCCCTTGCGCGTGCTTGACTGCAAGGTACCCGAGGACCAGCCGATTATTGATCGCCTGCCGTCTATTCTCGACTATTTGGACGATGCAGATCGTGAGCATTTCCGGGAAGTCCGTGAATTTCTTGACGAGCGGGGAATAGCTTACATCGTAAAACCGCGCCTGGTTCGTGGACTGGATTATTATGCACGCACAACGTTTGAGATCACTCACGGAGCATTGGGCGCCCAAAATGCCATCCTGGGCGGAGGCCGCTATGACGGACTGGCGGAGCTTCTGGGTTCGAAAGTGCCAGCGCCTGGAATCGGATTTTCGATTGGCGAAGACCGGCTGGTGATGATCACGGAAGATCAGATCGCTCAGCCCCCGCTGGGCGTTTATATTGCTCCTATGGGCGAAGCCGCGCTACGGCATTGTGCAGTGCTGGCATCGGAAATCCGGGTACTGAATCTCTCCGTTGAGGTCGGGACCGATCGAAAACTGAAGCGGATGCTCGAGCTGGCGAACAAGCTGGGCGCCCGGTACACGCTTATTGTTGGCGACAACGAGATTGTGACCCAATCCTATGCGCTAAAGGACATGATTTCCGGCGAGCAGCAGACGTTGACGAAACAAGCGTTGCTGGAGCACTTAGCAGGAACGCGATAGGGCGAACAACACAGGAAAATGGCGGAAGTAATACTAGATTTTTTGGGCGATTTGCGCCGGACTCATTTTTGCGGAGAACTGCGCGCGTGCGATTCAGGAAGCCAGGTCGTGCTGATGGGATGGGTCCACCGGCGACGCGATTTGGGCGGCCTTATCTTTATTCATTTGCGTGATCGCACTGGAATTACACAACTTGTATTCGATGAGAGCAAGAATCCCGAAACCCACAGACGCGTGCAGGAGCTAAGCTCGGAATTCGTGATCGCCGCCGCAGGTGCTGTTAACCTGCGAAGCTCCGAGACTGTCAACCCAAACATCTCAAGCGGTGAAGTAGAAGTCGCGGTATCGAAGCTCTGGATATTAAATGAATCACGGACGCCCCCATTCCCTCTCGAAGAGAACGTGGACGTAAAAGAAGATGTGCGGCTGAAATATCGCTACATAGATTTGCGGCGACCTCACATGCAGCGCAATATCATCATGCGCTCGAAGATTGCGTTCGCAGTACGGCGGGCCTTATCGGAGCAGGGGTTTCTCGAGATTGAAACTCCGTACATGACCCGGTCGACGCCAGAAGGCGCACGCGATTATCTCGTTCCCAGCCGTGTGCAACCGGGAAATTTCTATGCCTTGCCGCAGTCACCACAAATCTTTAAGCAGCTGCTGATGGTGAGCGGATACGAACGATATTTCCAGATTGTTCGGTGCTTCCGAGACGAAGACCTGCGCGCCGATCGCCAGCCGGAGTTCACTCAAATCGATCTCGAGATGTCCTTCCCACAAGAGGAGCAGATTTTCGAGGTGGTGGAGCCGCTGATCTGGAGCGTCTGTGAAGCTGCAGGCGCGGCTGTGGAGAAGGCGATCCCGCGAATTACCTACGCCGAGGCCATGCGCTCGTATGGAACTGACAAGCCGGATTTGCGAATCCCACCTTTCTACTGCGTAGAGGATCTCTTCGCACCCGGCGCCCTGGGTACCGAAGGATTGCCGCTGGTTTCCATTCACATTCCGCGCGTTGGCCAGCTTAGCCGGAAAGAGCGAGATGAAATCAAATCCGTGGGACAGGAACGCGGGTTACGAGTATTCGATGACGTGAAGCGGCTGGATCGCGATTACCCGGACGCCATGGCCGCCGTTCGCGATCGCGTGAAAGCCGGTCCGGACGATTTGCTGATGTTGGCGGGATGGGCGGGCGCGCCGAAAGGAGCTCTGCCCGAAAACACCGTTCTCCAGGCCTGTGGGCAGTTGCGGCTGCATATTGCTCAGAAATACAACGACCGGCACAAACTGCTCGATCTTAAGACATTCAAATTTCTCTGGGTAATCGATTTCCCCATGTTTGAGTGGGATGAAGACGAGCGCCGCTGGAATGCGGCTCATCATCCGTTCACGTCGGTGCACGATGCCGACCTCGATAAATTGACGAGTGATCCAGGCCATTGCCGGGCGAAATCGTACGACCTTGTGCTGAACGGTATCGAACTCGGATCTGGGTCAATTCGTATTCACCGGCGCGATGTGCAAGCGAAGGTATTCGCTGCACTCGGATTCACGGAAGAAGAAGCCAAACGGCGTTTTGGATTCCTGTTGGAGGCGCTGGAATACGGAGCGCCGCCGCACGGTGGGATTGCGCTTGGGCTCGACCGCCTGGTGATGATCCTCGCTGGAGAGAGTTCGATTCGTGAGGTCATCCCCTTCCCCAAGACTGCCAAAGGAACCGATCTGATGTGCGACGCGCCTTCCCAGGTTCCCGAACGGCAGTTGCGCGAATTGGGTATCCGCCTCAATGCGTAGCAATACAAGACCTTCGATGCAATACTGAGGTGGTAATGGCCACCTCAACGCAGATTTCAGTGGAAGAGTACTTGAAAACTGTGTACCGTCCGGATTGCGATTACGTGGACGGCATCGTCGAGGAGCGAAATTTGGGAGAGTTGGACCACGGATTAGCGCAGGCTCGGATTACTGGATTCTTTTTGAACCTCTACAAGCAAACAGGCTTGCTGCCAGTTCCCGAACTCAGGATGCGGCTACGTCCCGGCAAGTACCGCATCCCCGACGTGCTTGTCACGCGCGGCAAGCCGGATGAGCAGATCCTTACAAAACCCCCACTCGTCTGCATTGAAATACTGTCGCCGGAAGACCGGCTTTCTCGGGTGAATGCGCGGGTGCAGGAATACCTGGATTTCGGCGTGCCGGTCGTCTGGGTCGTTGATCCGGCGGACAAGACGGTCTGGATCTACCGTAAGACGGGCATGGAGCAGGCACAAGAGTCCGTGAAGCTGGACGGTACAGAGATCGAAGTGCCGTTCTCCGAAATCTTTGACTGAGCTAATCGCACCGAAAGGTCGCTAAGCCTTCACAGGCTTATCGACGCCCTTCCAGTTCTTTTCATCCCAATACTTCACGCGTCCTTCGCGATAGGAGTCCACTGCCAAGCTAATAAGCACCTGGGCGTGGGCGGCGGTTTCTACATCGAGGTGCGGCTTCTGCCTGCTGCGCATGCACTGCAAAAAGTTACCGATATGGGCCTGCATCATGTCGTACTGCTCGACGGGGATCTTGATTTCCTCCGATCCGAATTTGTAACCGGGGAAGGTCCCCTCCTTTCTTGAATCCGGGCTGTTCGGATCGGGAGGTAATTCGACGATCTCCGGCCGCACGATGATGTTGGGCGTCGGCTCCTCGAACATGCCGTGCTCCACCATAATGATGGTGCCTTCGTGTCCGCGGATCAGGCCGGGAATGTGTTGGGAATTCGCCATTGATGAGCTCAGGACGAGTGAGTGGCCCTCCGGGTATTCGGCGAGGAGGTGGAACGTGTCGGGCACTTCGCGGTCATTTGCGAACGCATATTTGCCGCCAGACGCCATCACCTTCGTCGGGAACTGCGGTTTGTCCCAGCAGATATTCATCGGTGCGACGACGTGGAAGAACAAATCGGTCGCGATGCCGCCCGAATAGTCCCAGTACTTACGGAAACGGAAGAAGCGATCCGCATCAAAGGGACGCTTGGGTGCCGGGCCAAGCCACATTTCCCAATCGATGTAATCGTCGCCTTTCCCGTTTGGTCCGGCGTTCGCATCAATGGGCCAGTTCCACTCGCCTTCGATGGAATTCCGGTGATACGAACCCTGGCTCATAATCATTTTGCCGATCATGCCGTCAGCGATCGCCTTCTTCGCCTTCCACCACTGATCGGCCGAGGTGGTTTGGGATCCGACCTGCACAACACGCTTCGTCTCGCGAGCCGTGTCCACCAGTTCTCGGGCTTCCTTAATGGTGTGGCACATCGGTTTTTCGAGGTATACGTCTTTACCCTGGTCCATTGCAGCTAGAGCGATGCGCGCGTGCCAATGGTCGGGAGTTGCAACGATAACCGCATCGAGGTCCGGCATAGCCAGCAGTTCGCGATAATCTGAGAAGCCCTTCACTTTGTAGCGTTCCGCCTGCTGCCGCCTGCGCTTCTGATACACATCGCACACGCCGACGATCTGGCACGCATTGCTATTCTCTTCGCCAAATTTTGCGAAAGAATGGGCATCACTGCGTCCCCGTCCGCCGCATCCCACCAAACCAACGTTGATGCGGTCATTTGCGCCGATCACACGCGCCGGATTCATCTTGTTTGTAGTTTTCGCGAATGCCTTATTTGCGAGCGCAACCCCGGTAGTCAGAGCGCCCGTACGCTTGAGAAAATCTCGCCGGTCAAATTGATCCACAGACATGTTTTACCTCTTGGATAAATGCGCAACTCCACCCGCGTGTGAGACAGTGGTTCGGGTCATGGCGCTAAACGAAGTTTACTCCACGACCCCTTCAATCCTTAAGCGCCCGATCTAAATCCGATCTGTCATCAAGCAGAATCCAAGATTCAATCGAAAGAGGCAAGCTCCCATTACGTAACAGGTCATCATGAAACTGTCTAAGTGAGAATTGCTCGCCCATGCGATCCCTATATCTCCCGAGCAGGCGCATAATTTCGAACTTGCCGGTGATGTAAGTCATCTTCTGCGTAGGGATGCTTGCAGCGCCTGCTGCTTCTCCCGTGGCTGCTTCCCGATCCAGTCCGCCTTCATTCATGAAGTATTGAACCGCTTGTTCGAATGTCCAGCGGCCCGTATTCAGATTCACGTCGACACCGACGCGAGCCGCGCGATATCGGGTGAGCCGTAGGATTTGGCCTTCGGCGGCCGAACCTGCCGGGTAAAAGCCACGTCGCAGCAACATTTCCTCCGTATAGAGCGCCCATCCCTCGGTGAAGACACCATCGCCTTGATGCCGACGAATCTCGTCCGCGAGGTGGTTGGCAATCGAAAGTTGAAGAAAATGCCCTGGAATGCCTTCATGACCGAGAAGAGGCCGCGGCTCTTCAATTGCCGCGCGGATATAGAAATTTCCGCTCGAAGGTGAATATTTCGGAATGAAATAAAAGCCGCTGCTGTCCTGATCGTAGATCCCCGGGGGATTCATGAAACCGCCCGGATAAGTAGGCTTGAACGCCTCCGGCAGTTGCCGGATATGGAAGGCACCCATGTAAAGAGGAATCGTGATCAGGTTTTGATCTCTCAGGAACGTGAGGATATCGCGGAGCCGGCTCTCGTAGGCATCGAGAAACTCCTGTTGGTTCTGGGGAACTTTTTTTGCGCGCGCCGGATTCGGATTCGCCATATCGGGATTCGGCAGCAAGGCTTCCAAGCCGCGATACCGTGCCAGTTCCGCCTGTCCCAACATGTCCAACTGCGTTGCATTCGTGGGCAAAAGATAGACGTGGTTAAGATAGTATTCGTAATTCGCGACACCGATAGGTTGATAGGCCGGCATTGTGTCTAAGTGGGTCTGCAAGTAATCGGCAAACGAATGAATGGCTTCCAGCGCCTGATCGCGCGCCTGCTCCAGTTTGGCGCGCTCGGCCGGATTCAGACCATCCGTAAGGCTCATCAAGCTCGTCGTGAAAAGCGGATCAATGGAGCGAGCCGAAGCGATCGCTAGTTGGGCATAGAGCCGGACCGGGTGAGTGAGATTCGTTTTGGCTTGCCTCATGAGCTCCGGCATGGCTTGCAGCCGCTTCGTCGCAGCTACTGCGCGATCGTGGTGAGACGCATACTCCTTCTTCAGAAGCGAGAAGATTCCGTTGCTGCATTCGTTGATGTAATACAGGGGATTCTTTTCGTACGGCCGAAGCACGCGCGCATTGAAATCGGGTTCTTCGAGCTGCGCCCGAAAGAGTGCCTGGTCGATCCGGTCATTCTTGGACCAACCCTTGGCCTGCATGGCGCGAACCCGCTCCAGCAGTTGATTGATGTGCAGGTTCCGCCGCTGAATTGTCGCGATCGATTGGTCCGTCAGATTGGCGTCCCAGGTGTGCAGCCCTTCAGAACTGCTCTCAACCGGAAATTCACGCGTACCACTCATAATACTGGTGCGCTAAAGCCTGCAGTTCAGCAGCCGAGTCCTGCGCATTCGCAACAGTAGCTGAAGCGAAAATCAGAACGATTTTGCGTACTGCTGGTAGTTTGATCATTCTCACTAGCATGCCCCAATGAGATTTGGCCTTCTGGGAGACTGAGAAGGACGCGAATGAAACGCTTCTCATCCGAGTCCTCTTCCCTGGCTGCGTTTCGATATCCCAACTTCCGGTTCTACATGATGGCCCGGTTTTTGACGACGATCTCTTCGGAAATGCAGTCAGTTGCCGTCGCGTGGCAGGTATATGGGATGACGCATCGACCGCTCGATTTGGGCTTGGTTGGGCTGGCCCAGTTCCTTCCCGGCATCTGCCTGTTCCTTATCGCCGGACATACGGCCGACCGGATTCCGCGGCGGCGCATTGTGAGATTGTGCTTCGCTGCGTTCTCGCTGTGTTCCGCACTGCTCTTGGCGGCGACTCTTGGAGGAGTCGCATCGCCTTACCCAATCTATTTGGTGCTCCTGCTGAACGGCACAGTGCGCGCGTTCAGTGCGCCAGCAACTCAGGCGTTTGTTCCATTGCTGGTCGAAGCGCGCCATTTTCCCAACGCTGTGGCCTGGGCGTCATCGGTGTTCCAGACCGCTACGATTGCTGGACCGATGATTGGCGGGTTGCTATATGGCTTCACCGGAAGTCCCGTCATCGTCTATAGCCTCGCCGCCGTAGCGTATTTCGCTGCTTTCGTTCTGATTTCGATCGTAAAGATCAGCGGAGTTGTGCAATCCGCGGCATCGAAGCGCTTAGTGCTCGAAGGATTGCGCTACATATGGGAGAACAAAGTCATCCTAGGCGCGATATCTCTTGATCTGTTTGCCGTGCTATTGGGCGGCGCGGTAGCGCTGCTTCCAGTATATGCAAGAGAGATCTTAAAGGTGGGTCCTTCGGGTCTTGGTATTTTGCGCAGCGCGCCCGGTATCGGGGCTGTGCTCACTAGTCTTGCTGTCGCGCGTTGGCCCTTGCGCCGAAAAACCGGGGTCTCGATGTTATGGTGCGTTTTCGGCTTTGGCGTTGCCACTGTCATCTTCGGTATTTCGCGTAACGTCTGGCTTTCTCTCACGATGTTATTCCTCACCGGCGCGACGGACACTATTAGCGTGATCGTACGGTCGACAATGATTCAGCTCAGAACGCCCGACCAGATGCGCGGGCGCGTAAGTGCGGTCAATATGTTGTTTGTCGGCGCCTCCAACGAGTTCGGCGCCTTCGAATCGGGAATCACCGCTCATTGGTTTGGAACGGTTCCGGCCGTCGTGCTCGGAGGACTGGGGACAATCATCGTAGTCGGGCTATGGGCGTGGCTGTTCCCGAGCTTGCGGCAGATGGACAGGTTAGCTCCTCAATTACCTGAACCTGTGCTGGCGGAGGCTACGACAGCGCATGGCGGACCTGATAATGAGTGAACCGTTGATTCCCGAGCCGCTGTTGCAACAAGCCGCATCGCTGCTCCGGTCCGGCAGACGCCTGGCCGTTTTGACGGGGGCGGGAATCTCAGCAGAGAGCGGCATCCCGACGTTCCGCGGTGCAGCCGGTCTATGGAAAAGTTTTCGACCGGGAGAACTCGCAACACCCGGAGCATTTGAGGCGAATCCGGGATTGGTTTGGGAATGGTATGACTGGCGTCGCAGCTTAATCAAGGAAGCGAAGCCAAACGCGGGTCACGAATCCCTGGTGAAACTCGAGCAACACGTCCCGACCCTTACGGTCATTACGCAGAACGTCGACGGATTGCATCGACAGGCCGGGAGCGCGTCCGTGCTGGAAGTGCATGGCAGCATCTGGCGTGTCCAGTGTACGAAGTGCAGAGGCGAGTGGGAAGACTGCCGGGTTCCGATTCCCTGCCCACCCCGCTGCGAATGCGGCGGAATTGTCCGGCCCGGCGTAGTCTGGTTCGGCGAGGCTCTTCCGATGGACGTCTGGCACTCCGCCGAAGCGGCGGTTTCGTCATGCGATGTCATGCTGGTTGTAGGAACGTCCGCAATTGTGTATCCGGCGGCTGGGTTGGTGCCTCTCGCGCGAGAGATGAGCGCGCGCGTGATTGAGGTAAACACGAAACAAACAGCGATGTCTCATTCAGTTGATGTAGCACTCACAGGACCCGCGGCTGAAATTCTTCCTTTGCTCGTTGAGCAGTGTATCCATTGCTGAGGGAACTGCTCAGCCAAATTTTCGTTTTCTATTGTTAAGCTCGTTCTGTTCATGCAAACTCGTCGCTCGAGGATTCTCGTACGGCTTTGCGCCTGCTTATGTGCGCTAGCGGCCCTCAGCTTTTCCTTGCGCGCCGGCATCGACCCGAGGAGCCTTCCCAAACCAACCGGATACGTAAGCGATCTGGCCAACGTAGTTGACCCCCAGGCCAAGAGTGTCCTTGAAGACTTCTGTACGAAAGTGGAGCAACAACTCGGGGTTCAGTTTGCATTCGTAACCATCGATACGATCGGAGATCACCCGATCCGCGATTTTGCGCTGGATCTCGCGCGCACCTGGGGCGTGGGCCCGCAAAAGGGCAATCAAGGCGTGCTGCTGCTGCTCGCGATCAATGAGCGCAAGAGTGATATCGAAACCGGGCGCGGCATCGAACCTTACATTACGGATGGGTTTGCCGGGAGTACGCTGCGCAGCATGCGGCCGGATTTGCAAGCGGGGGATTACGGGGGTGCCTTGATCATGGCTGCAAGATCGATGGCCGCCCAGATCGCACAGGGGAAGGGTGTAGCTTTTTCGAATCAGCTTCCCCAACCACGGACCGCTCGACCGGTTCGTGAAACACGAAACGGGATTCCAGGCTTTCTGATTCTGGCTGGGATTTTCCTCCTGTTCTGGCTTCTGAGTCGCGGAGGGAGACGAGGGGGTCCCTATGGCGGCGGTGGTGGTGGTTTCCTCACCGGCATGCTGCTGGGCAACCTGCTCGGTGGAGGGCGGCGTGGGGATTACGGCGGGTGGGGCGGTGGCGGATTCGGTGGCGGTTCAGGAGGCGGAGGCGGGTTCGGCGGCTTTGGAGGAGGTGATTTCGGCGGTGGTGGCGCAAGCAGCAACTGGTAGGAACGCGAAACAGGAGCACCAAATGGAACAACAACTGAAGGATTTGGTGGAACGGCTCAGAACCGCCTTTGACGGACAACTCGTTTCCGCAATTCTGTATGGCTCGGCCGTCATGGGCGACTGGGATGAGACCACGTCGGATTTGAACATTTTGTGCGTTTTGAACCAGCTCACTCCGGTCGAATTGCGCACCGCCGAGCCGATCATTCGCTGGTGGCGCGGGCGTGGCAATCCATCTCCCTTGCTTTTGACCGAGGAAGAGGTAAGAACATCCACCGATTGCTTCCCGATGGAGTTTCGCGACATCCAGGAGCATCGCCGTGTTCTGTACGGTACGGATGTAATCCGTGATCTTGTCGTGGACAGGTCGTTTTATCGGGCGCAAGTAGAGCACGAACTCCGAGCAAAACAGATTCGCTTGCGCCAGCACGCGGCCGACGCTCTGTCAAGTCCCGAACGGCTCACCGCGTTGCTGACCGAATCAATCTCTACATTCTGTGTCTTAGGACGGCATGCGCTCATTCTGAATGGTGATCCGCCGCGCTGGAAGAAAGGCGAAGTCGTTGCCGCTCTAGGAAGCGCCACTGGGCACGCCTGGACTGCTGCGGGTGAGATACTGGGGATTCGAGCAGAGAAGAGGAAACCCGCAGATGCGTTATCGTTGCTTGAGAGATATCTGCGTGAATTCGACGAATTAGTCCGTTTTGTGGATACCATGCCCGTAGCTGTGGCTGAAAGGGACCGGTTTAGCGAATGAAGGGCGTCATCGTTGTTCTGGTGGTTATTGTGCTAGCCGCAGTGCTCTTTGGCGGCCCGTTAGTGAGTGCGCGGAACCAGTTCGTTACACAGAGGAACGATATTGATGCTCGCTGGGCGCAAGTTGATAATGATATGAAACGCCGCGCGGACTTGATTCCGAACCTGGTCGAAACGGTGAAGGGCTATGCGAAACAGGAGCAAACGGTTATCGGAGAAATCACCAGTGCTCGGGCCTCACTGCTCGGCGCGCACAGCAAGCAGGAAGAGATCGCCGCCAATAATCAGTTAGGCGGAGCTATAGGCCGTCTTCTCGTGCTCTCCGAAAACTATCCGGAACTGAGATCGAACGAGAATTTTCTGCGCTTGCAAGATTCTCTCGAAGGCACCGAGAATCGGATCGCAGTGGATCGTCGGGATTACAACGAAGCCATTAAGAGGTATAACACTAATATTGAAAAATTCCCAGGCAACATCGCTGCGGGAATGTTCGGGTTCCAGCGCGACGATGCGTACTTCAAGACCACCGAAGAGGAGAAGAAAGTTCCTCAGGTGAAGTTCTGACCTATCCCGGCTAGTATCCTTCTGGGGCCTCCGAACCTTCGAATTTATCGGAAAGCCGCGAGAACCGCTTGAGGACCGCCAATGAAGCGTTACTCGAAAAACCCGCGGTCCGCAATCGACGGTACGCCGATGCGAGGTTCTTTTCTTCTTGAAGGAAGGCGGCCAAATCCTTCCCACGATATTTTCGACCCAAATAGCGCTCAATTAACTCGGTCTCGTCCGTTCCAGCAAATGTCTTCTCTACGCCTTCGTTTGCAAGGGATTGAGGGACGCGCCGTGCGCGCAACTCCTCCAGAACTCGAGAACGCCCAAACCCTTGATTTTGCAATCGCGATGCCGCGAAGGTCTCGGCAAATTTCGCGTCGTCCGCCAACCCATATTCCTGTAGCTTCGTAATTGTGGCAGTCACGGCCTGTGCTGACTGCGCGCGAACCGAGAGTTTCGTTTTCAGCTCGCCAACTGAATGGGCCCGGTGCGCAACCAGGCGGAGCGCATATTCCCATAATCCGTTCTCATCGAGCTTTGGAGGTGTTTTCCGAATAGCCATCCTGCTGGAAACGTTTGCTACTGTAGCATCCTCTACAGGATGTAAACTGCGAGTACGCTAAGTTTTAGAAGATTGATCTGGTAAGGAGATGATTATGGAGGAAAGAAGCGGTTTTGGGTACTTTCTGCTGGGTCTTGGAATTGGAGTTGCGGCCGGGATCCTGTGGGCTCCCCGCTCAGGGGAAGAAACACGGCAGTTTCTAGCTGATAAGGCCGGCGAAAGCGCCGATTATCTTAAGACCCGTGCCCAGGACAGTACTGAATACGTTCGTCACAAAGCAAACGACTTGAAGCAATCCGCAGCCGACATCTATGAGCAGGGCCGGTCAACCGTTTCGAAGCACCGGGACACTCTGGGCGCTGCCGTTGAGGCTGGGAAGCAGGCGTATCGCGACGCGGTCGGCGATGTCAAAGCCGCCGCGGCTGGATCAAGTAGCACCAGCACGCCCGCCGGTGGCGTCGAACCCGTTTAAGGGAACAGCCTAAATCGGCCAAGGCCCACATGGACCAGAACACGCTCCTGATACTTCTCATCATCTTCGTAGCAATATCGGCTGTCGCGTTGTTCATCCAAGCCGCCTCCCTGCTCGGGTTGTTTTTGGTCGCTCGCGATGTGCGGACAAAGTTGCTGGCTTCATGGCCTGAAATCCAGGAGATTATCGGAACATCGAAACGCGCGGCTGGACGAGTGGAAAAACATATTGACAGTATCGGCTCCACCAGCGCCGATATTCTGAGCGTTACGAAACAGCAGCTCTTCAAGGTTGACGACCTGCTCAGCGACGCCACGACACGCGCAAAAGTTCAAATGGAGCGTGCGGAAATGGTCTTAGATGACACCATGACCCGAGTAACGCAGACGGTCTCTTTCGTCCAACGAGGTGTCATTCGTCCCATTCGAGAGGTGCAGGGCCTGGTCAGCGGATTTCGCACCGCGCTGCAGTATCTGGGGCGTGGTGGACGGCCGACAGTCGATCACGCGACTTCGGACGAAGAGATGTTCATTTAGGGCTGAAATCGCGGGCTCTTACCTGCTTTTACTTTCCTTAGAGAGTTTCCATTACCGATTGGCACTTCCTGGCAGTGGGCGAGGAAGTAGCCGCTTGGATCCAGATTATCTAGAGAAAATCCCGACCGTTAGGCAAACAACACTACGACTGCGCCTCAAAAGGCGGGTAGAAGAGGCGTGCCGGGCTGTCACCGAAACTCTGATTGTGCTCAGGTTCGTCAGCATATTCGCAGGCATTGTCGCGACTCAATTCTTTCCCGAATTCAGCGCGCGAAGCAGTCGCCGCTCAAGCTGAAGCCATTTTCCTCACGGGACCGCCGCTCTTTCAATCAAACCACCAGACGAAGAGTCTGAAGATCCGGATGGAGAGCGAATGGCGTAGCTACGGCTTCAATCGATTCTCCTATCTGTCTGTTGGCATCGATGTTCCATGTGAGATCGCGCCGGGCGATTAGCTTGAAGTACTTTATTTTGCGGGGATCAATATGCATGATCCGGCAACAAGTTGCATCGACGCTGGGCGGGTGCGCGCCGGCAACCACCACCCCGGCCCATTTGGGCGTGCCGAGAATCGGACCATTTCCTTCCATTCCCTCAATTCCGTCGACAATTGAGAACTGTCGCGGAAAAAGAAAATGCAGGTCGGCAATACACTCGTCGATTCCCGCCCAGTGAAGAATGTTCTTTGGCCAGCCATACACAGCACCTGGAACAACTCCGAACAGATTTTTCATGGAGAGCGTAGCGCCGGTCCAGTGATGCGTTTTCATTTTCGCCAGGCTCACGATGAGATCACAGTCGAAGACACTTTGCGGGAGGTAGAGCTCCGAAAGCGAGGAGAAGGGATGAGGAACACGCGTGAGCACAGGATCGTCGGCGTTGAGATCGGTAAACAGCCTCTCGAAACCAGCTATGCTCTGGAAGAAACCTGCCGCCTCCGCCATATCCAATGTCATGCGCCGATGACCCGGACCTTCCGCGATACGAACCTCCGCGGCACCCAGAGAACGGAACGCTTCGACAACTGAGGCCACCAGCACCGGATGTGTATTGATGGGAGCAGAAGAGCTGAACTCGACGAGATTCGGCTTTAAGAGGATCCGCTGGTTCTTTACCGTTACCCGATGCTCGATCAGAATCCTGCGAATCACGTCGGTAAGATCTATCGAATAAGACGCCGCGCGAGCGATCGTGACCGCGGATCGCGACGATGCTCGATTTGAGTGGCAAGCAGCGAGACACGCGAACGAACCCAAGAGGAAATGCCGGCGGTTCATCATGCCATGAAACGGTTGCGCGGACTATCGGCCGTGAGTGCTAGCAAGCGGAGCGACACCTCGCGAATAGTTCGACACGGCAAATGTCCTGACTCCTGCGCTGGTGCTCTGCCTTGCTTTGTTAACCCCATCTGCAGCCAGGCGAGTCCCTCCGCTGATTCCGCCCGGCGAAGGAACGATTCGGCGAGCTGGAGTGTTGGAGCGAGTTTCATGCTCGAAGTATCACCGAGGGCTAGAAGAACCAATCCGGTCGTTTCGGGATACGAGCGAGCGTTTTCACTCCGGTAGCTCGATCCGCCATGGTTCCATCCACCATCGCAGCAGCGGTGCGCCAGAAGATAGGACCGGGCAGCACTGATTGTATTGACTAAGTCGGAATCATTGCTGGTGCCCGCGGCTGGTGACAGACTCAGGATATTCAGGGATGTGGGAATCACCCAACCTGCGGTCCCGGGGAACCAGGGCGTGCTCCCGGCAATTTTGGGCGAATTGAGCCGTAAGACGCGAAAAATGAGTTGCTCGACAGGTGGGAGCGTTCGATTCACCGTCTGTTTGAGCCACTCAATTGCCGCTTTCTCATCAAAAGCAACGGCATTTCCGGCGAGTGCCAGGAAGGCAAGGCTCGTAACCCACGTGCTTTCATGCACCGTGATGTGTGGCGACCAGCCTCCGTCTTTTCGTTGCGCTGCGGCGAGCCATCCGCAGCCTCGACGATACTCGGCTCCCTTGTATCCGGACGCGTCTAGAGCAAGAATGGCTAAGGCGGTTGGTTCTGTCCAGCAGCTACTATTGCTGTGGTAACCCCAACCGCCGTTGATGTTCTGTGCTTGGAGGAGCGTGCCCTGAAGTCTGTCCGCTTCAGCCGTGCGACTCTCCCTTACGGCGTCATTTTGCGTTTCCGCCGGCGCTTCACATACAACACGAGCAGGGAAGCCGCGCCTATCCAGATGACGGACTGCATCAATACATCGTTCACGATTTTCTCCTTCTAAAGAGGACACTACGTCACCTAGTAAGTAGGTCAGAGCTTATAAACTTCGCAGCGCCTCATAAAGATTCATCGGCTCCCGTTAACGCATCCGTTAGCGGATTTGCAAAGAACCGGAGATTTCTCCTAATGAAACGCACTCATCGCTGGAAACAGGTTGTGGAAGAGCGCAAGCATACCCGATCCGGCGGTGACCACAAGCAGAGATGGCATGCAGAAGAAAAAGATCGGGAACACGAGCTTTACTCCGACCTTGCCTGCACGTTCCTCCGCTTCATGCCGCCTCCGAATCCGAAGGTAGTCCGATTGCGTCCGGAGCGCGTCTGAAACGCTCGTCCCGAACCGATCTGTTTGGATCAGAATGGCCACTAGCTTTCTCACTTCATCCTCGCCGGTTCGCCCAGCAAAGTTTCGGAGCGCATCGGCTCTGCTCTTTCCGGCCATGATCTCCATATTGAGCAGGCCGATTTCTTCACTGATCGCGGGGTGAACCTTCTTCAGCTCGCGGCTTACGTTGACAAGAGCCTGGTCAAGACCACATCCAGCTTCCGTGCAGATCACAAGCAAGTCGAGGACGTCGGCCAGAGACAATCGTATCCGTACGCGTCGACGCTTTATCAATTTATTTAGAATGACACCCGGCAGCATGTATCCGATGAACCCGCCGAACATGGGCATCATCAGCCGCGCCACCGGACCCGCGAAATGACCACGCATTACCAGCGACACCAGGACGAGGACAACGCTCAAAACGAGCTTGGTTCCATGAAAGACCGGAATCGCTGAGCTGGAGCGTATGCCGGCGGCAATAAGGTCATTTCGAACGGCAGCGGCATCCTGCGGAGAAATTGGAATCAGATTGCCGACCGGTTCGAGGAACCGCGCCACAGAGCGGTCCGTCTTGCTGTGCTTGGGGCGAAGCGGGGTCGGTAAAACGTCTGAGGTAGTGTTCTTGAGCTGATCCAGCAGGCGGGTGGGCTTAACGTAATGCAGATACCCGAAAACGGAAATGAGTCCCCCTATGAGGACGAACAGGAGCACTGCTAGAAGCGCGGTCATGATTCAGACCTTAATATTCGTTACTTTGCGGATTACAAAATATCCGATGATCTGGGCGAGGATGGCGCCATAAATCATAGCTCGGCCGATTTTGTCAGCAGCCAGATCCTTCAAGTATTGTGGGGTAGTCATCAGGATGAATGCCGCAACTGCGATCGGCATTAAAACCAACACGAGGCCCGTGATACGGCCGTGAGCGCTTGCCGCTTTTACTTGGCCCTTTATCCGAAAGCGTTCCCGGATGATTTGTGAAAGCTTGCTTAAGATTTCTCCGAGGTTGCCGCCCGTTTCTTGTTGCAGCAGCACGGAGGATACAAAAAAGCTCACATCGATTAAGGGGTAAAGCGTCGCGAGCTTCCCCAGCGCGACTTCAAGAGAAGAGCCAAGTTGAAGATCGTTTGAGGCTTGGTGAAATGCTGAACCGAGGGGTTCCGGGGCATCGGCCGCCAGCATCTCGAGGGCGATCGAGAATCCGTGACCGGCCCGCATTGAGCGTGCCAGAAAATCAAGCGCTTCCGGGAGTTCCTTCTCGAAGGCCGCAAAGGCCTTGCGGCGTTTGCGAAGGATCAGCAGCAGCGGAATAGAAAGGCCGCCCAGCGCGCCTATACCTGCGCTTACCTCCGGCACTCCGAGAGGAATGCGAGAACCCGCAAGGAGTCCGATCCCCCCGGTGATACAAGAAATCATTACGAGCTTACTGGCGCTGTAGTTTTTCCCGGCCTGTTTCAATACAAGGTCCAGGTTGCTCATGAATTTGAAGCGCCCCAAGAGCTTGGTTAATTTGTCTTGGACTTCCGCCGGCCGGACCAGTTCCGCACGCCGTTCGGCAGGCGTTTCTTCCGCCTTGCGCAGCATCGACCTAATCTGCTGCTTCTGCCGAGACTTGAAATAATACAGTCCTAAACCGACGCACGCCATCACAATCGCAAAGATCACGAGGAAGACAACAAAAGCAATGAGCATGTCTTTTAGCGGACCTCGACGGCACTCTGGAACAGCGCGGGCGGAAGCTCAATACCGGCCGCCTTCAACCGATCGCTAAACTTGGGCCGGACACCCGTCGGCTTGAACCGCCCCTGTACGCGGCCTTCCGAGCTCAATCCTGTGCGCTCAAATACAAAGATGTCTTGCGTCGTAACCAGATCGCCCTCCATCCCCAGGCACTCCGTGATGTAAGTCACTTTGCGGGTGCCATCCGCTAGCCGAGAGTTTTGAATAAACAAGTCCACTGCCGAGGCTACCTGTTGTCGAATCGAACGCACGTTCAAGTTCGAGCTAGCCATGCCGATCATTACCTCCATCCGGCTGATGGCATCTCTCGGACTGTTTGCGTGAATTGTAGTTAACGACCCATCGTGGCCCGTGTTCATGGCTTGTAGCATGTCGAGCGCTTCTTCACCGCGGACTTCGCCGACGATAATTCGGTCTGGCCGCATGCGGAGCGCATTAATTAACAGATGCCGCTGAACGATCGCCCCCTTGCCCTCGATATTTGCGGGACGGGTCTCGAGCCGTGCCACGTGCGTTTGCCGCAACTGCAGTTCGGCTGCGTCCTCAATCGTCACAATTCGCTCGTGAGCTGGAATGAAGCCCGAAAGCATATTCAGGAAAGTTGTCTTTCCTGCGCCTGTACCACCGGAAATGATAATGTTTAGCCTTGCCCGCACACAGCCTTTGACAAGCTCCAGCATTCCCTCGGTCAGGGACATGTTGCGAAGTAGATCGGCTGGCTGCAATGGATCGCTGCCAAAGCGCCGAATGGACAAAAGAGGCCCGTCAACAGCAAGAGGCGGAATGACGGCGTTCACGCGAGAGCCGTCAGGTAGGCGAGCATCGACCATTGGGGATGATTCATCAATCCGGCGCCCAACCCTCGAAACAACGCGCTCGATAATGCGCATCAGGTGCGCGTCGTCTTTGAATTGGATACTTGTTCTTTCGAGCCGGCCGCCGCGCTCTACGTAGATCAGCCGCGGCGTTGTCACCAAAATGTCCGAGACCGTCTTATCACGCAGCAGCGGTTCGAGAGGACCAAGTCCAAACACCTCGTCGAGTACCTCTTCGATCAGGCGGTCTTTCTCGGCTAAGCTGAGGGGGGTCTTTTCCTCGTTTACCAGCTTCGCGACGGACGGCCTGATCTCCTGTCGAACCCGCTCGCCCGGCATCGAATGGATTGCCTCCAAATTGATGCGGTCCAGCAGTTTCCGGTGAATGGCGAATTTCAGTTCCTGATAAGAATTCGAGGAAGACTCCCGCGGTCCGGCGGCGACGCGGGCAGGATCCGGAGATCGCGTCTCGTTCAGAGGTGTTGTTTCTGTAGTGACCATATCGATTCCTACCCGAATAATGCAAACTTCTTCTTTGATTTAGCCGGCGGCATCCCGGTTATCTTGGATGCCAGGAGGGCAAAGTGCTGCGCCAGTCGATTGTCCGGATTGAGTAGGTTCCCACTGGAATAGGACTGGTAGAGGCTCATATAATCGTTCGGCAATGCCGCGTAAAGCGAGCGGCCGAGAATTTTCTCCAGCTCCTGCGTACTGATGTCCATCATCTTCGGCGTACGGTTCAGAATGAGCTGCAGCTTCTCGCCTTGATCGAAGAGGCCGTGCACGATGGATTTCAATCCGTGCAGCGCGACGACTTCCAGCGTGGAAACTAAAAAGAGTTGATCCATTTCTTCGAGCAACGAGTTAGCAATCGGGTTGAGGCTGCGCCCGAGATCCAGGATTACCCAGTCGTGCTGCGTGCGCGTAAACTGAATCACCTGGCGCAGATCATTCTCCTCAGGCTGCTCCCAGCGCGAATACGATGGGCAGGCGGGAAGGACCGATAGATTTGGCCGATACTCCGAGATGAGCGCTTTCCACAGACTCTCGTCCAAACGCGCAAGATTCTTGATCGCGTCGAGAATCGAATACGAACTCGGCGTCTTCATGAGAAAACCGACGAGCCCAGAGGTCAAATCCAAATCTGCCAGCAAAACCTTTTTTCGGGTTTGATTTTGAAGCTCCCACGCAACATGGCACGCCAGAGTCGTTGCCCCGCATCCACCCTTGGCTGACAGGAATCCAATGACTCTGCCTCGCGTTGTAGGGATATGTTCCGGCTCCGACGCGTTCAGAAGACGTTCCAGAGCGGGTAGCAGCGAGTCCGTAAGCGGAGGATGCAAAAACTCGTTCACACCGGAGCGCATCGCCGCCAAGATCATTTTGGGTTCGGCCGTCGGATGAAGGGCGATCACTTTGACGCGCGGCGCGTGCGTCCGGAGTTGCCGCATCGCGATATTCAACTCGGATGCCAGATCAGTCAAGTCAAGGACCAGAACTTCTGGCTTGATTCTGCTGATCTGTTCACAAAGACTATCCCAATTTCCTTCGTGCTCTTGAAAAGGAATCGGATTCCCTGAATCTCTCAGGACGTGGAGCGTCTCGCGCCGGAGACCTTCGTCCCTGGTGTGCAGCAGTAAGCGGGTGGCAACCATGGGATCAGTTCTTTGGAGTTCCCGAGCCTGACATTGAAGCGAATGGGTTTGATTGTGCCGCTGTTGGTGGCGTCGTGAACGGAGACGCAGCACCATTTTGTGGCGGCGTATTCCCCATTGGCGCGTTCTGTTGATTCACCATGTTTTTCAATTCCTCGATCGGAATCGAATCCACCGGGACCAGAGGCGGAACTCCACCGGTTGCCGACGGAAGTGGATTTTGAGGGGCGATGGTCGGAGCGTCCTTCAGGAACTGGAGCGGTTTGCTGAGCTCAGGCCTCTGCATTCCTGCTGGAATAGGTCCGATAATCTCCGGAGTCACCATGATCATGAGCTCAGTGTTGCTTTTCGACATGGATCTTGATTCGAAAAGCTTCCCTAAAAGAGGAATGTTGGCTAATCCGGGAATTTTGCTCAAAGTCTCTACGGCCTGATTATTCAGCAGGCCCGCAATCACAAGACTCTGGCCGCTCGATAACTCTACTTCGGTTTGCACACGGCGTGTGTCCAAACCTGGCACAGTGAACCCACTTACGTTCAGGCCGTTCGCGTAATCGAGCGAACTGACCTCCGGCATCACCAACAAACGGATTGTTCCTCGCGGCGTTACCGTGGGAAGAAAATTCAGGCGAATCCCGAATTCCTTAAACTGTATGGTAATTTGACCTACGCCGGCACCGCCGCCCTGCAGCGTGGGGAACGGAAACTCGCCGCCAGCCAGGAAACTGGCGGGTCGCCCGCTCGCGGTGAGCAGGTTTGGCTCAGCCAGAATCTGCAACAGATTCTTGGCTTGGAGAGCTTGGATAACCGTTCCGATGTTCAGGTCCGGACGAAAGAAGAATAAGTTCAGGAAATCGGAGACATTGACCGTTGCGCTCTGGTTACTGGTCCAACTCAGGCTTGGATTCGCCCCGAACTGGCCTGTACTTGAACTACCGATTCCCTTTGAAGGGTCCGCGCCGAAGATGTTGATACCTAGCGACTGCGCTGCCGAGCGGTCTACATCGGCGAAGCGAACTTTGAGCAG
Source organism: uncultured Acidobacteriaceae bacterium (assembly GCA_963787585.1). Classification (GTDB taxonomy): domain Bacteria; phylum Acidobacteriota; class Terriglobia; order Bryobacterales; family Bryobacteraceae; genus Bog-105. The sequence goes on along the minus strand of CAWBDR010000014.1, from coordinate 1,129,418 downwards.
GATCTGCGGATCGGCCGCCGGCGTCTCGACGCGAAGAAGGTTGATCACCTTGCCGAGGGTCGCCGCGATGTTATAGGCCCGGTCGGCAGCCGTCGTATCTTTCACGGTGCCGCGCAAAAAGATTGTGCCACCGCTTATGTCAAGAACCACATTGGGTCCGGCTTCCCGCTGAATCTCATTTCGAACGTCATCCAGCTTCGGCGGGGTAGGTATGACGTGAACCGTGTAATTCGAGCGATTCCCTTGCGGGTCCCACACTATGAGAGTCGTGTCTCCTTGTGTTTTCCCGTTCAGCAGTAACTCTCTCGAGTTGACGGCAACGGCTTCTGCAATTTCGCCGTTTGCGATGGCTATGCGGCGGATTCCGGAGGGACGCTCGACTACCATTGCCCGGTTTATGCCAAGCGAAAGGTCGGCAGAGGTAGGGTCTTGTATAGACGCAGCAGGTATTGCTGGTGACGGCTCTTCCTTCTTGATGTTGGGAGAAGTGGCGCCTGCTGCGGCGTCTTCACGGGCGCTTACTCCGATTGACAGTGCCAGGCTGATAAGCAACGCGCTAGAAAGGGCTTTCATTTTGTGGTTCCATTCGGCGTGTCAATGCGCGCTTCACTGCGCTTAACACCGCTAAAGACTTCAATCGTGCTTTCTTCGGCAGCGGGACGAACCGGTGCGATGGCAGGTACCACTCTCGGCCGCGGAGTCACGGCCGCCAGAGCCGGTGCCGTCGCCCCGCCGAAAAGGCCGGCCACGCTGGTGCCGTGCGTTGTTGCCATGTCCGTATCAAGCGGGTTCCGCAGGACAAGTTGCACCTTCGTTTCGTTGTTTGCCAGATTCAGAACTTCCGCCTGGTCGGGCGTTACCAGCAGGTTCACAACCTGCGCGGATTCCGGTTTCCCGTCTGCGCTCTTTTCTATCCGCTGTCCTGCCGACAGCACTTCGATGTTCTGCAATACAGTCCGGCAGAGCGTGCCTGTGCGGCCTGCGTCCATTCCCGGCAGGGTCCCGTCAACAAGCACATCGACTCGCATACCCGGCAGCACAAATCCGGCAAGTCCCACCACGTCGTTTACGCGAAGGGCCACGGCTCTCATGCCGACCGGGATCGTGGAAGCGAGGCCCGCGCCAGCCCCTTTCGGAGCGAGACGGTGATCCGTGATGGGCTCGCCGCTGTAGATCGTTTCAATGACGCCGCGGTCGACGATCGCCTGGCCGTCCTTAATAACCCCATCCGGAAGCACGCCTGACCAGCCAACCTCCCTAAAATCTGCTTGCTTGATCAGGGTGCCGACCTGCAAATCGCGGGCGGCAACAAACATTCGGTTCGAGGGCACCGATTTCGTCGGCGCCGGAGCGTGCGAAATGATCAAGCGATAGACAAAAAAGCTGGTTACGCCCGCTACAAGCAGAGCAAACGCAAAAACTGAAATAAGACGTCGGTTCATTTCTTCGAGTACCCCTCTGAGGTACGGTTTTTCGCCGCGCATGCAGCGATGGGACAGTCAAGTGCGTAGGAACGCACGTGGAAAAAGAGGAGAGCCGCACAGCCTTGGAAACGAATTCCGCGGCTCTCGAATCCAACTCGCTCTGTTAGGAAGCAGCCGTGGTTGCGTCCTGCAGGGCGTCGCTGATATCGGTCCAAAGCGTGCTTATGTTCTTTGACGCTGCGCTAAGAATTGCTATGGCCGCCAGCGCGATGAACGCAAGCAGCAGGGAGTATTCAACCAGGTCCTGACCGTCCTCTTCCTGCCAGAACGCGTATAGAATCGAGGTATTCATAGGCATCTCCTTTCTTGAGTTCTTACTGCTGAACCCGAGCGTCCGCTCTCGCGGAGCGCCCAAGTTCTTTTCCTCCGTCTTGACAACGGCTGGAAATCGTTGACAGCGGGGAGGCAACTGTGCCTGCCTGGCTTAAAGCCGAATCGCTGCGCTGCTGAAAAATCGCCGCCTTGCCGTCGTCAAACAGCAAGACCCAGCCCGGTGAATGCTTTAACACGGTTGCCAAGGCTTCATCCGGACGGATCAATACCGCATCAATCCCGTATCGCTGGAGCAGCGCTTCACAGTCGTACCGTGCGCTGACTATGTGCTGATATTCAGTAACAAAATCCGACCCATAAAAGTCGCTCCTGTCGTCCATGAAAATTTTCAGCGATGGATAGCGGACGTAAATCAAATAGTCTGCCCATTGGTCATACGTGAACAGCCGGGAAAACTGCACGTGCTCCAGCCTCGATATTGCTGTTACGGGAAAACTCTCCGGCTTAAATTGGGCGGAATAGGCCGGCCGGCTCGAACCTAAAAGCAGAGCAACCACCAATAGCACTGCCGCCGATGTCGGATACCACCGCTCAACTCGCTCGAATCGCTGGAACTCGCTGCCAATTTCCGAGCACGCCTCGCCGATTCTTGCCAACGCGGGAAACCTCCACAGGGCTGACAAAGAATCTTTCAGCATGCAAGCGATTGGCGGGGCCGCGACCAGCAGATAAAAAGGTATGTTCCGGCCCGACACCAAGGCCAGGTGAGCCCAAAGCAAAATGGACAGGGCGCCACCGAGCCTTCGATTGACGACGCACCAGACCAGGGATGCCATACCCAGGAGCAACATGCATTCGAAGAACAACGTCCCTCCCCGATGAAAGCTGATGGACTGATATTCATTGATGTTGTCGAGAAGTTTGGAATCGCTGAGATACGCAAAAATGTGTTGGTGCAGGTGCCAACCGTACGGATTCACTAACGTGGCGAGAGCGCAGAGAAGTGTACTGGTCGCGAACGGCGACGCGGATCTCACCGAGTGTGCGAGCGAATCCGCCCCCAGAATTCCATCGAGGACCTTACCGCAACCCGCGGTAACCAAAAGGGCTATGCCAAGGAGGAAACCGCCATGCAAATTCACCCAAATGCACATGAGTGCCGGGAGAACATAGAGTGCCCTGGTCTTGCCCGCTTCGGCGGAAAGGATGATATGCGAGAAGATCAGGACGAATAACCACGAAACAAGGTGCGGCCGCGCCAGCCAGTGAATCATTGAGCCGCAGACAGCAACTATAGTCAGGGCAAAGGCAAGAACATCCGAATCCGAGTAACGCCGGATCAGACGAAAGAGCAACGTCGAAACGAAGCTCAGCAGCGCAATGGTGACGAATGCCACGCCTGCCAGACCCGCATTCCGGTGGATGACAGCAAAGATCACGTCCCAGCCCCATTCCCAAGCGAACCAAGGTTGATGCGCTTTCGTAAATGAGAACAGGTCCACACGAGGCACCATGCGATGTTGCAAAATCCATTCACCCGTGCGAATGTGCCAGCCCGTGTCGCCGTCACCAAGGAGAACAGTCGTTCCTGGCAGCATGCAGAACAGCAAAAAGCTTGGGAGGAGAAAGGCGAAGTCGGTCAAAGAAGGTAACAGACGCATTACCACGCGATTCGCGGCGGTATCGGCGATCTCCCAACTCTGAACTGCGACGGCGGCTTGCATCCTATTTACCTGAATGAGGTGTCCAAGCTCACTAATCGGCAGCCGACTTGCGTTTCATTAGCCCGGCGTAAGCCACGCCGGCGCAACCGCGGCCGCATTGCTAGCTAAGCGCTCCAAACAAAAGGCAAGCAACCGATCCACTGGCGATCACGGCGCCGTGCGGCAGCCTGAGCGCGCGTGAATTTCTGAAATCAAGCTCAGGATCTCGCTTGGAAGGTGCAACACCAGCCATTAGCGCACGTACAATAGCCACCAAATTGATTAGCGTGGTTCTCAGGCGTGACTTAGAAGCCGCGAGAATAACGGCCACAAAACCGCCCAGGAGCGCAGTTGCTAAGAATACATGGAACCAAATGGAGGGCCCGCACACGGCGCCTACTCCTGCCATGAGCTTTACGTCTCCGGCGCCCATTCCCCTTAAGAAATACAGCGGCAGATAGACGAGAACGGCCAGTCCCATTCCAAGCATCGCGACAGTGAGCCCGTGAATTCCCTCAGCCCAGCACTGGAGACCTAGCCCGGCGAGAATACCGCTCGCTGTCAACCAGTTCGGGATTTTTCTAGTTCGAAGATCAAATGCGCCACTTAGAACTACCAGGATTATAAGCGCAATCTTCAATGGAGCGGACATGTTAGCAACCACTTATCGGTCGAAGCCGAAGCAATCGTGGCTAACGGAACCGCGAAATCTCAGTTTGCTACAGCCTTGCCGGAGCTACTCGGAAGGATGGGTCATTTCTTCCGCTTTGACAGCCCGGTCAAACTCGTCTGCGGTGAGATAACCCAGCTTCGCCGCGGCTTCGCGCAGACTGGATCCGGCGACATGAGCAGTGTGCGCAATTTCGGCAGCTTTGTCGTAGCCAACGATCGGACTCAGCGCCGTTACGAGCATCAGAGAATTCTTTAGATACTGGTCGATCTGGGTGCGGTTTGCCTCGATACCCGTTGCGCAATGCTCAGTGAAGCTCCGGCAGGAATCACTCAATAACCTGACCGAGTGCAGGAAGTTATGAATAATAACCGGTTTGAAGACATTAAGTTCGAAATTGCCGAGCGAACCGGCGAAACCGATCGCCGTATCATTGCCCATTACTTGCACGGCGACCATCGTTATCGCTTCACATTGTGTGGGGTTTACTTTCCCCGGCATGATCGAGGAACCCGGTTCATTTTCGGGAATGATTAACTCGCCGAGACCACACCGAGGCCCCGAAGCGAGCCAGCGCACATCGTTTGCAATTTTCATGAGTGATGCGGCAAGTGCCTTCAGAGCCCCACTTGCGAAGACTAGCTCATCATGGGCCGAGAGGGCGGCAAACTTATTCGGGTGGGAGCGGAACGGAAGCCCGGTCAGTTCTGCGATTTTTTTGGCGGCCCGCTCCGCAAATTGCGCCGGTGCATTGAGTCCGGTACCAACCGCCGTGCCGCCGATCGCTAGATCGTAAAGCCCATCAAGCGCCATTCGCAGTCGCTCGATATCGCGGTCCAGCAGCGAAACCCAACCCGAGACCTCCTGCCCCAGGGTCAACGGAGTCGCATCCTGCAAATGCGTCCTGCCAATCTTGACAATTCCCGAAAATTTCCGGGATTTAGCCTGTAACACGTCGCGTAGCATTTCTACGGCTGGAATCAATCTGTCGACAACCTGCTCGCTGGCGGCGATGTGCATGGCAGCGGGGAACGTGTCGTTCGAAGACTGCGACATGTTGACGTGATCGTTGGGGTGGATCGGCTTTTTCGAACCGAGTTGGCCTCCGGCCAATTCGATTGCTCGATTTGAGATCACCTCATTAGCGTTCATATTGGTCTGGGTTCCGCTGCCCGTCTGCCAGATCCGCAATGGGAACTCATCGTTCAGTTTTCCTGAAATTACTTCGTCTGCGGCCCCAACGATGAACTTGGCCTTTTCCGGGTCAAGCTTGCCAAGATCCTGATTGACCAGAGCAGCGGCTTTTTTGAGAATTCCGAAGGCACGAATAAGCTCCGGATGCATTCCGTCATCTCCAATGTCGAAGTGAATCAGAGAACGCTGGGTTTGCGCCCCCCAATACCGATCCGCGGGAACCTGAATCGTTCCCATGCTGTCGGACTCTAGGCGTGTTGATCCATTCATTCTGTTCTTATTGTGTACTCCGGTTTTTAAATAGCTGCTCCCGGTCTCCAGAACCAGCTAGGAAATGGCATCAAGTTTCAAGAACGGGCGCCCACGACCGCATTTTCCACATATTCCCAAAGGCTTGATGCAGCGGGAAGTATGCTGGTAATGGAATCGGTCTCGCAATATGCAGGCGTATTATTGAGTCTGTGCGGAAACCGGCAGGATGAGAATTGTGCGACGCGGCCACGCATTTGAAATTCTTCTTGTTGAAGATAATCCCTCCGACGTAATGCTGACACAAGAAGCGTTCGAGGAGTGCGATCTCGCGCATCGCTTATCTGTCGTCGGAGATGGAGAAGAAGCGCTCGAATTTCTTCGCCGCACCGGCAGGTACACCGATGCTCCCGATCCCGATTTGGTCCTACTTGATCTGAATCTGCCCAGAAAAGACGGTCCCGAGTTGCTTGCCGAAGTAAAAAACGACCCCGAATTACGTCATATTCCGGTAATCGTTCTGTCCACCTCAGAATCTGATCAAGATATTGCACGGGCCTACCGGCTGCACGCGAACTGTTATCTCACGAAGCCGATTCGGATGGATGATTTTTTACGGAAGATCAGGTCGGTAGAGGATTTCTGGATGACGATTGTACGTCTCCCGTCGAACTAGATTGCGTGATTTGAGCCTTATGCTCTACCCCGGAGCCGGTCTAATTTACGGCGATCGCGTTTCGACGGTCGGCCTTCATCCCACGCGTCAAAATGCGGCATCGCTTTACGTTCTTCCGCCAACTTGAGCCGTAACTCCCTGCTTGCCTCGGCCTCACGATAAAGTGTCTGAGCAATTGTAGCCGGACCGCGCACGTCGGTCAAAGCCAGCACTTCCACCTGGAAATCGCCGGCTTCGTTCTTCACCTGCAAGAGATCGCCGGCGTGGAGTTCGCGTGAAGCCTTCACTTGCTGCCCGTTGCACTCGATCCTGCCAAGATCACAGGCTCGCGAGGCGAGCGAGCGGGTCTTGAAAAACCGCGCAGCCCAGAGCCATTTGTCCACCCTCACGCGCGTCATAAGCGGCAATTCCTATCCTACGGGTTTCCCGACGCTTTCACGGCAATCGCGGGAATCTCCTGGTCCCGAATCGCCTTGTTCAGGGCAGGTATTCCCGTATTCATGGCCTGCTTGAGTTTGGTAATTTCGGCATTTACGGTGGTGGCCAACTGCTCATAGACTTCTTGCTGAGCGGTTGTCGGCTGCGTATCTGATGCGGCGATGTCGGCCAGGAGTGCCGCCAGTTTATTATTCAGCCGTACTGGGAAGTTGAGCGGATCTTCACTGGCGCGGTTCTTCGTCTGATAAAGTGCCTCTTCGATCGTGCGCAGTTCGTCCGACAAGGCGTTGGCCCGCTCCATCACCGATTTCACCTTCTCGGTGTCTCCGGTTGCTTTCAGCCGGTCCGTAAACTCGTCGATCTGCTTCCGCACAGCGCGAATGTCGATCACGCCCTGATTCGCCTGGCTCAGTTTATCCCTGACCTGAAGCTCGAGTTCAAGCTGTGCCGCGAATTGCTCGGGCATCGTTTGTAATCGCGGGTCTTTGCGGACCTCGAATTTCTGTGAGAGTGACTTCCCGGCCAGGGCCAAACGAACCTGATAACTTCCGGGCGCGACAAGCGGCCCCCGCACACCGCCGGCCCACAGAATGATTCCGGGAAACGTCGTCGCGTCGGGATATCGTAAATCCCACTCGAAGCGGTTCAATCCCTGATCCGCGGGCGCCACCTCTCCGCCGCTCCGGCGGCGTGGGTTTACATCTTCGGATTCCTCCGCAGAGGCGTCATTCTGGGCCGCTGGTTTCTTCTCAGCCTTGCTTGAGAACTTCTTAATCAGCTTGCCGTTCGCGTCGAGAAATTCTAGTGTGACCTCGCCTTCCGGCTTATCCTTCAGCCAGTAATACACGACCATTCCATTAGGCGGGTTTGTTCCCTCCGTTGGCGGGCCGCTAAGGCCCGGGACCGGACCGCGGCCGAATGCGCCTCGATACGCGTGTTTTGGTTCGAAGAGGTGCATCGGCTCATCCGCAATTCCCTCTTTGAGTTGAGTGAGCACGTTTGTATCGTCCAGAATCCAGAACGATCTGCCCTGTGTCGCTGCAACCAGTTCGTGTTCTCGTTTCTGAATCGCCAAGTCCGTAATTGGCGTTACGGGAAGGTTCAACTGCAACGACTGCCACTTCGCTCCGCCATCGAACGAAACCCAAACGCCGGTTTCGGTTCCCGCGTACAGCAGATTCCTCGTGTTTGGATCTTCTCGAATCACACGGCTGAATGAATTGGCCGGCAACCCGTTAGTGATCTGCTGCCAAGTCTTTCCATAATCAGTCGTCTTATAGAGAAACGGACGGTTGTCGTCAAACTTATACATGGTTGCGGCAAAATAAGCCGTGCCGGGCTCGAATGGCGATGCCTCGATCGAATTGACCTGAATCCACCGCGGCATATTTTTGGGCGTTACATCCTCCCAGTGCTCGCCGCCCCCATCCCGCGATAGATGAACTAAACCATCATCAGAGCCGACCCAAAGAAGACCTTTCTTTACTGGGGATTCCGCAATCGTAAAGATCGTGCCATAGTATTCGATACTTGTGTTGTCCTTCGTGATCGGACCCCCGGATGAGATCTGTTTCGATTTGTCATTGCGAGTTAAATCCTGACTGATCGGTTTCCAGCTTTCGCCCTGATCGGCAGAGGAAAACAAAACGTTGCCGCCCGCATAGAGCAAATCCGGGTTGTTCGGAGAAAATAGAAGCGGGAAATTCCATTGAAAGCGGTACTTGAGCCTGTCGGGTGCCCAGCCCATCTCGTTGTCCGGCCAGATGGTCACATTTCTGAGCTGCCAATTCCGATGGTCGTATCGCGTGATCAGCCCGTCATAAGATCCGGCGAACACAATGTTTGTATCCCTGGGCCACGGCGCAATCCAGCCGCTCTCACCGCCTCCCACGTCGAACCAATCGCGATCCGTGATCTCGCTTGAATTACTGCGCGTCGCGATTTCTACTGTTGTATTGTCCTGTTGCGCGCCGTAAGCGTGGTAGGGAAAATCGTTGTCGAGCGCAACACGGTAAAACTGCGCGGTGGGTTGGTTGTCCAGGGTAGTCCAGGTCTTTCCGCCATCTCTCGATACCGTCGCGCCGCCGTCATTTCCTTCGATCATGCGCTGCGGGTTGCTGGAAGAAATCCACAAATCATGATTGTCACCGTGGGGTGTATGAATGCTGTTCCACGTCTTTCCACCATCATCTGAACGGAAGAAGCCCACGTTCGTTGCATAAACTTTGTTCGGATCTTTCGGATCGGCGAAGATGCGGTTGTAATACCAGGCGCGCTGGCGCAGCTTGCGCTCTTCGTTGATCTTTCTCCAGGTCTTTCCTGCATCGTCGGAGCGATATACGCCTCCGTCCTCCGCTTCAATCAGAGCGTAGACCCGATCCGGATCTGCAGGCGAAACGGTCACACCGACATTGCCGATTACGCCTTTTGGCATTCCGGGATTTCGCGTCAAATCCGTCCAGGTATCGCCAGCATCAGTCGATTTGAACAGTCCGCTGCCGGGTCCGCCGCTTTCCAGGTCCCACGGGGTCCGGTGCACCTCCCAAAAGCCTGCATACAAAACGTTCGCGTTCGACGGATCGAAAGTTAGATCAATGGCTCCCGCCTTCGGACTCCGTGAAAAAATCTTCTGCCAAGTCTTGCCGCCATCTCGCGTCCGATAAACGCCCCGATCCTCGTTCGGGCCCCACACATGGCCCAGCGCGGCCACATACACGATATTCGAATCCTTCGGATGAATGCGTATCCGTGCGATCTGCCTTGTATTCTCGAGACCGACGCGCTTCCAAGTCTTCCCGGCATCAATCGACTTGTAAATGCCGTCTCCATACGAAACGTTGCCGCGAATATCATATTCGCCCGTTCCTGCATACACCACGTTCGGATCCGACTCGGATACCGCAACCGCTCCGATTGAAGATGTGCCGAAGGGCTGACCGTCGGAAACGGGGGTCCAAGTCATGCCGCCGTTCGTGGTCTTCCATACACCGCCGCCAACCCCACCGAAGTAGTAAACGTCCGGTTGGGAATCGACTCCGGTCACTGTGGCAACGCGCCCGCCGCGGAACGGGCCGATCAGCCGCCACTTGAGCGCCTTCAACACGTTCACGTCCTGTCCCGGAAGCCACACTGCCAATGCCAGAGCACAACTCAGGCTCTTGATAATTGTGTTCATTTCGATTCTTTATTTGTGTGGGCCAACCTCAGCCCGCACTCTGCGGCATTGGCTTACGCATTACTTTTTCGCCCAGTGGTTCAAACATATCGCAGCAAGAACTAGAAAACACAGGCGCACACGTCTTTGAGGAGGTTAGGCGCTGATGCCATACGTTTTCGGGAAACGTCAGCGGGTAATCGTAGTCTCACTAAGGAAGAACTTTCCCCAGGAGGATGTTTATGGCTGGAAAAAACACAGCGGCATTCGGCATCTATGCGAGCCGTGAGATGGCAGAGAACGGGGTGGACCGCCTCCTAGCCGGTGGTTTCCGCAACGAAGACATCTCCGTTCTCCTGCAGGACAACGTCGGTACAAAGGATTTCGCGCACGAGAAACACACCAAGGCGCCGGAAGGAGCGACGACGGGTGTCGTTGCGGGTGGCATAATCGGTGGAACTATCGGAGCTTTGATCGGCATAGGAGCTCTGGCGATTCCCGGCGTCGGGCCCCTGATCGCCGCCGGTCCCATCATTGCGGCCCTGACGGGAGTCGGGAGCGGAGGAGTGGTCGGCGGAATCATCGGCGCGCTGGTCGGAATGGGCATACCCGAATATGAAGCCAAGCGATACGAGGGCCGCATCAAGGAAGGCGGCATTCTGACTTCAGTTCACTGCGACAACAGCGACTGGGTTTCTAAGGCCAAACAGATCTTTCGCGAGACCGGCGCTGAAGAGATTTCCTCGGCGGGCGAAGAGCGCGCGGACTACGCTGCTTTCGACAAGCCTATCAGCCGCAGTGCCAGCACTACCTGACGCAGTGCTGGCTTGCTGCTCCTTACGGGAGCATCTCACCCCCGGTTAAATCGAATACCGCCCCCGTGACATATCGGGATTCGTTTGACGCGAGAAATACGTATACCGGAGCAAGGTCAGCCGGCTGAGCTGGGCGTTCCATCTCGGATTTCTTACCAAACTCCTTCACTTTCTTGTCGGGCATTGTCGAGGGAATCAATGGCGTCCATACCGGTCCGGGAGCCACCGCGTTGACGCGAATGCCTTTTTTAATTCCGAATTGCGCGAGCGATTTTGTGAACGTGACAATCGCGCCCTTGGTGGTCGCGTAAGCGAGCAGTGTAGGACTGGGCTGATAAGCCTGGACTGAGGCGGTGTTAATGATTGCGCTGCCCTCGCTCATATGGGGCAGTGCGGCACGGCTCAGGTAAAACATCGCGTAGATATTCGTCTTGAACGTGCGGTCCCACTCTTCGTCGGTAAATTCTTCGATGGATTCGTGGGTCATCTGAAACGCTGCGTTGTTGATCAGAATGTCCAGCCTACCGAACTCATCGAGCGCTCTCTTCACGAGCTCATCGCAATGCTTGCGGTTCCCTATGTCTCCGGGGACAGTGATCGCTTTCCGCCCGGCATCATGAACCAGCCGTGCAGTTTCCTTTGCATCCTCTTCCTCGTTCAAATAGGAGATGAGGACGTCAGCCCCCTCCCGGGCATACGCCAGAGCAACGGCTCGGCCAATGCCACTGTCTGATCCGGTGATCAGAGCCTTTCTATTTTGGAGCCGGCCGAAGCCTCGGTACGATTCTTCACCGTAATCGGGCTTGTTCCGCATTTCGCTCGACTCTCCGGGTGGCGCTTGCTTCGGCTCTTCAAACGGCGGCTTCTGTCCCTGTTTCTTAGGGTCTTGAAGTTTAGGTTCGTCTTCTCGCGTCCGACTAGGCATTCAGTGCTCCTCTCTCCGGGTTTGAGCGAGAAACGGAAACTTTCGCAACCTCGGAATCCAGCGAGTGAGAGCTTACTAGCGGCTCACATGCTGGCTTTGACAAAGACCATACTCGGAGCCGCGATGCTGGCATCTTTCTCGGGCACGCTGACTCGAATCGGTTGCATACCGGACTTATTCTCGGCACGGGGGAAGAAGGCCAGGTGGTATTGGTGTTCCTGCAGCTTTCGAATCTCGTCGAGGAATGGTTGAAAACTTAGAGGCGATCCGAAGCCGATCATGTACGATTCGCCGCCGGTTTCATCGGAGAGTTGAGACAGGAAATTTTGTCCCCAGGTGTTTCGCCAGAAAGTATGGCCCATATGCCCGACGCTTGGACTGTAAATCGTGTAAACAACCACTCTCGCCTTTATCGCGGCTTCAATGCCGCTCGTCAGATACGGATTATCGGGATAGTAGCCGCCGCCGAGGCCTTCGATGCCGCTGCTGATCATAATGAGCTGCTTACGCTCGGCGTCGCTTTGGGGCCACTTCTTGATTGCATCGGCTAACGAACCGTATGGATCTACATCGGCTCCTCCTGGCCCAGCCGGAACACGGATCGCGTTGGCGGCGGCCGCGTGATCCGCAGTGAAATTCTGCGTGAATTGCGTGTAGCCGTTTCGCATATAACCGACTGCCACGCGAAAATCGGATGGCAGCGAAGTAATGAACTGCTTCAACGTTCCTATTTCGGTGTCGAAACTGCTGCGCGCAGAATCGTCAATCAGGATCGCGAGATCCATTGAACCATGCGCCGGAGTTAGCCCCGCCACCGGCCGCTTGTCACTACCTTGCTTCACCACTACATCCTGAGCTTCCAGAGCCGGCGCCTGCTTCCCGCGCTTCGGTTCCACAGTAACTAAAATGCTCGTCGGCGTCCCTGAGTTCGAATCCGTTTGTTGAGCTGAGAACCCCGGGGGGCATGAGGCAATCAGACACACCACACCTGCAAGCCGCCACACCGTATTGCTAAACATGTATGTTTCCTTTAGATCAGGGCAGCCGACGGGGATCTTTCGACCACTACGGTGCCCTGCTTTTTTGAGCAGCCGAAGTTATGCAAAGATGCATCGATATAGCGTTCAAACTCTTCGGCGCGCACCGCCGCTGTATGGAATTGCAGAGCGCGCCTCCGTGCCCTTTCCGCCATTTCCTGGCGCTGGTCGGCTGTCATCTGAATGTGAGACGTGACGTCCTCCGCACTGCGAACTGGCAGAATTTCTGAGCCCAGCCGAAAAAATGTTCGGAGCCCCGGCCATTCGTCCGTAAGAATGGGGGTTCCACAGGCCGCCGCCTCGAACAAACGGACGCTGGGAGAATAGCCCGCTCGAATCATGTCTTGCCGCGTTACGTTCAGGGTTAATTTCTGCGAATTGTAGAACTCTCGATGATGGCTGGCCGGGAGGTGTTCGATGCGCTCAACATTTGGAGGCCAGTTCAAACTTTTTGGGTATTGCGGACCCGCCAGCGTGAACTGTCGTTGCGGATTCTTGCCGGCAACCTGGATCAGGAGCCGGTCGAGACTAGGCTGTCGATCCGCAGCGTACGTACCCAAGTACCCGAGATCCCAACGCTTCCTCGAGTTGTCCGGAAAGTAAAGTGTGGGATCGACAGAGCAGTACAAAGCTCGGGCACACGGTGACCCGAACTTCTGTTCAAGCAGTTCCAGCGTCGGACCGCCGGTAAACGAAAGATACAAGCTGTACTTCGGGATCAGATCGCGCGAAAGATATTCACAGCGCCTGCCCCTAATCGCGGCGAGCGTTACCGGCGTGTCGATGTCGTAGAAAACGGTTATACCCTTCGCCACCGAATGAACCCAGCGGCCTACCACAATTCCATCCGGGACATAAGAACCCACCACGACTGCATCTGCTCTTCGTATTACTCTCGTGAAGCGCTCCTTGAGCTCATCGGTGCTCGAATATAGACTGATGTCACAATGCGGCAACTGCGAAAACTCGCGGTTCGCCGCATACCAGGGGACGTCGCGCTCCAGAAAGGTAATCGCGTGCCCGCGCTTGGCGAGTTCCTTCACTAAGCCTCGATACGTTGTGGCATGGCCATTACCCCAGGATGAGGTAATCGATAACCCTAGAAAAACGTAGCTGCGGGAGGTTTGCATCAGGCTCGTATCTCAACTTCCTCTGACCGGATCGAAGCCACCATCTGATTCAGAATCCCATTCACCAAAGCGCCTCGCTGGTGATATGTGTGCTCGGCAACAACACGCGTCCTAGCCGCCTGGCCGATACATCTGGCTCGTTCCGTAGTCAGTCCACGAACAATCTCCGCCACTTCGGCCCCGTCGCGGGCTACCAGGATTTCCGTTCCCGGATGAAGAAAGGAATCGATTCCCTCCCACAAATCCGTAATCAGGCAAGCGCCTGCTCCGGCAGCTTCGAACACGCGTGTCGCGGGAGAAAATCCGTAGCGCGCCATGCTTTCCCGACTGATATTCAGAACCGTTCGAGCGGAGCAGTTGAACGCGTTGTGGTCCCCTGTATAGACATGCCCGACGTACTTTACGTTCGGCGGAACGGGCTTGTCCGCCCACCCGCTTCCTCCAAGGAGAAACTTCTGCTCGGGCGCAATCGCGGCTGCTCGCAGGAAGAACTCGTCTACGCGGCCCTCCCGATCGGGCAATCGATTACCAAGGAAGGAAAGATCGCATTCAAATCGCGGGTCCGTAGCGGCGGGGAAGTGAACATCCGGGTCGAATGCGTTGTAGATGGCGAAGCATTCCCGCGCTCCAAGCCGCTGATAGCCCTCCGTGACGCGATTTCCTCCGCCATACGTTAATACGAGATCGTAGCGGCGAAGCGCCTTGTGAAACGGATCCTCGCGATTGAACGATAACCGGTCAAGAGTCGCCGGTGCGTCCACGTCCCAAAACACCCTACATACATGGGGCGCAAGCATTGAGATTCTAGCTTCCAGGAATTCGTCCAGCACTCCCACCCCGCTCGCCTTGACAACTACGTCAGACTGCGCAGAGCTGTCTAAGTACCGATTTATTTCCGCGTGATCTTCCGGGTTATAAACGACGATACGGGCCCACTCCGGATCCGGAATATCTCGGTGCTTCTGCCGATCGTAGGCATTGGGTTCATAAAAAGTGATTTGATTCCCGAGGTGAGCAAGGGCGCGCAGCACTCCGCGGTAGTAAGTTGCCGCTCCGTTCCAATATGCCGAGACCAGGCTGGAACCCCAGAACGCGATCCTCATTGCCGAACCTCTATAGCGAGCTCTGCGTTCTGGTCAATTGAAGCCGGCTTTATTCGATCGTAAATTCTAAGAAGTTCATCTACGCGATGTGCGCAAGTGTGCCGTGAAGCAATCGTCTCCAGCCCATTCCTGGCCAGCTCATTGGCTAGACTCCGATCATGCAACACGGCATTCAGGCAACTGCGCATTTCATTGCCATCCCTTGCCATCAGGAAGTCACGGCCCACTCTAAATAGTCCTTCAGTGTCGCGCCATGGTGCGGAGACCAGCGGAATGCCGCACGCCAGTGCTTCAAAAGGCCGAATGGTTGGAATGCCGGACAGTTCCTGCGCGTACGGGCGCCTCGGTATATGAACTGTGGCCTTGAACTGAGCGAAAGTGGAGGGAACTTCAAAATTGGGCAGCCACCCGCGATAATGGATTCCGGCATCCGTCAATTCGTCAACTGCGTGTTTCGGATATCGCACCCCATGAACCCGAGCCTGGATTGCGCTCTCCTTCACTGGCCGGAGAAGAAACTCGCGTAACTCTTCGGTGCGCTCCTCGTCGCCCCAGTTTCCAATCCAGACAACATCGCCCGCCTTGGTTTCGCGCTCTCTGGGATAAAACGTTCGCGTATCGGCTGCTTCGTGCCAGACGTGAACCTGTTTCCCCCATCCGTTCCTTAGATATCTGTCTTTCAGAGATTCGCCGTAGACTAGCACGCCATCATAGTTCGCGAGATCAAATCTCGCAATTTCTTGCTCGGCACTCAGCGCGCGATGGTGCGTGTCGTGAAAAAGAACTCGGATTCCCGGGTTCATTCTTCGCTGCGCGCCGATAGCCGATACCACTCTCGGATCATTCCACTCGTGAACAATCGCGAGATCCACACCATCCAGCGCGCGTTCGTAGTCGAAGGTGTCAGCGTCGTAACTGACGTTCCGGAGCTCCGGAAATGCCCTGTGGAACCTATCGACGGCTTCCTGGCCGTGCTCACGAACTAGGTTTACCCGGCTCCAACCGTCAACCGGCTCAAATATCCTGACCACTTGCCCGCGCGCTTGCAATTCAGAAGCAATGCCGCGCAGAAAATGCGCGTTCCCATGGTTCCAGTCCGAAACGAGCGAGTGATAGAAAAGCGCGATCTTCATCAGGCCGCCGCTTCCTTGAACTTGCGATTGAGCATCTTTCCGTAAATCGACAGATAGGAACTTAATGACTCTTCAACCTGGTAACGCAGCGCGCGCGATGATGCCGCCTTCGCCAGATTGCTGCGCCGCTCGGGATTCGCACTCAAAGCGTTCAATTCTGAAATCCAGGCGCGCTCATCTCGTGGATTGAGAAAGACAGCCGCACCATCCCATAGTTCCCGCAGACTCGGGATATCGGACAGCACCAGTGCACATCCCGCCTGAGCTGCTTCCAATACCGAAAGCCCGAACGGCTCATACAGCGCCGGATGCGCAAAGACTGCGGCACCGCTCATTTCGCTCAACAGTTCGGTGTGGGTCAATAATCCCAGAGCTCGTACATGCTTCGCTGTAGCCGATTCCTCTGGGCCCTTCGTGCTGCCGGCCACGCGCACTTCCAAAGCCAGTTCAGGAGCGATTCGTTCCAGCAACGAAAGATTTTTCGCACGATCCCAAAACCGGCCCGCCGCTAGAATGGACGGCTGCTTTTCTCTTTGCCGGCGAGGGCCCGCAAAACTGAAATTGTGAATGACCTCAATCTTGGCCCTTGATATCTGGTACTCATCCACCAGAAAATCCGCCATGGTATCCGAAGGAGTTACTATCCGCGAGGACGCCTGCAGGCCCGCTATAACTCTGCGCTTATACTCGAGCCACTCAGAACCTGGAGCGCACTCGTAAACGGCACCCCACCAGGAATACACGCATGAGTGCGCCACTACTAGAACGGGTTTGTTCCACGAAAGGCAGGCATGGCAATAACCGTTGAGATGAATCACGTCCGCATCGAAGCTTTTCTGTAACTCGAGCAGCCATTCGCCCGATTTGTCGACGCCTGCCCACGGATCTGTCATCCACTCAAGCGCGCAATCGCAGTGCGCCAAGGTAACGTTTGGCAACCGGTTCGCCTCGAGGCGCTGTTCCGTTGAAGGAGCAGGTCCCAGTACAGCCAGGAGAACTTGTACATCCTCGTGCGCCAAACCCGCCGCGAGATCGACAGAATAACGCCAGACGCCGCCCACCGCGTCGGCCGTGATAAGTATCTTGGATGGCCTCTTGTCCTGGTCGTGACAATTAGCGGCCATGACCGGCTACTTCAAGCTCTATTAGCGGCTGCGGCCGCTGTTCCTGAATGTCACTGAACGAATCGAAACCTTTCAAATACGCTTCGTGAGCGCGTTCCCATGCGAAATCGTCTGCTGGACCCCACAGGCGCGTATATTCAGGCGAGCCGGGATACGGGAACAGCGGCACGGGCTTGTTTGCCCACACGCCGTGCGCCTCCAAGCCCTTTCGCCAGGTTTCGATTTCGTCCGGATCGTCATTGGTCATCGCCAGCAGATTGGCTTGCACGAAAGGAACTAGCGTTCTGGCGAAGATCAGCCGCTTCGAAAGCTCGTCCGTGCTCATCTTACATTTCTTGTCGAGATAAGCCCGGCCTGCTTCCGAAATGCTCTCCACTCCCGCTTCGATCGAAACACATCCCGCATGCGCCAGCGCCCGAATCGCGTTCTCATTCCAAAGGTCAATGCGCGTTTGAACCCCCATCTTCAAGCGCCGCTCAGCCAGGCCGGCCAGAAGCTGCGGGTCGGGCAAAAAGATCTCATCGATGAAATAGATGTAATCGACACCCTGCGCGAGCAGGCCATCCACTTCTTCGAGAATTACAGGTATGGGCCGTTTTCGATAGTTATTGCGGAAGTTGTCCTTCGCGCAGAACGTGCAGTGATAGGGGCAGCCGCGAGATGCCTCCACCTCGGCGCCCGAACCTTCCGGCTCTGCTTCGAAACGGTGATGATGGTGGCGGTGTTTCGAAACCAGTTCGCCAGGCCAATGTAATGGCGGCAGCCGCTTCATGTCCGCCGCCCGGTTCGGCCCTCGCACGATGACTCTCTCTTCTTGTTCGAACGCGATGCTGGGAACTTCGCCCCAATCGTTCGCGAGCAGCGGAAGGATCTCTTCGCATTCCCCAAGCACCACCACATCCGCTTGGAGTTTTTTCAGCGTGGCGCGCGGTGTGGTCGACGCGTGCGGGCCCACAATCACCAGCTTCGCCCCAATTGGCCGGAGCAAACCGGCTACGGACTGCGGAACTTTTAGTTCGGGAGGCGCGCAACGCCAGAACAAGTAGCTGGGCGCAGTTGTTGTGACAATGAAATCCGGCGCGAAAGCCCGGACGCGATCAAGGATCTCTGTATCCGGCAGATCCTCAAGCTGCGCATCCACCAACATCGCTTCGTGTCCGCCCTTTTCGAGCAGGGCCTTGGAGTAACCAAATTCCAGCGGCAAATGAGGCTCACGGCAGCCGAAATAAATACTGCCCTCAAATGTCCAGCGCGGGTTTACGAGCGCATATCGCATCACGCCACCTCTGCCGCCGCTTGCCCGACCAGCGATGGCCGTTTCGAATACCAGTCGTAGAGTGCCCGTAAGCCCTGCCGTATGCCGACCCGCGGCCTCCAGCCAAGCACATTCCGGATCTTCGAAGTGTCTGCCACGTACCAGCGCTGATCTGCCAGCCGCTCGGCTCCCCACTCGATCTCAATTCTGGTTCCCACGAGCATGTTCAGATGCGCAATGAGTTCAAGTAAGCTTGTGCTGTTCTCTGCCCCGCCTCCTAGGTTAAATGCCTTGCCCGACGAGAGATGCATATTTTCTTGCGCGAGCCGCATGGCGCCAACCAGGTCTCCAACGAACAAGAGATCTCGAACCTGCTTCCCATCGCCGTAGATCGTGATTGCCTCGCCCCTCATCGCCTGCCGCACAAAATGAGCCACCCAGCCCTGATCTTCAGAACCCAATTGGTGTGGCCCATAAATGCAGCTCATTCGGAAAACCGTCGCGCGGATTCCGTAAGAATGCGCGTAATCCAAAACGTACTGATCTGCGCTTCCTTTCGAACATCCATATGGAGACAAGAACTCGAGCGGCTGGTCTTCTGCTGCGCCCGACCCCGCTAACCGCGCGTCCTCCGGCTCATGGCGATCCGTGGTCTCCCGAAGCGAAACTCCGGCAAGCCGTCCATACACTTTATTGGTCGAGGTGAACAGCAGGGGAGGTCGCGTTTCGGAGCGGCGAATTGCCTCAAGCACGTTCATCGTCCCGAGCAAATTGGTTTCAAGATCGCTCAGAGGATCATCGAGACTAGTTGTCACCGCAACTTGTGCCGCTAGATGATACACCGCAGAAGCGCTGCTCACTGCTTCCGAAACCACAGCCCCGTTCCGGATATCGCCTTGGCTGAACAGCACGCGCCCGGGATATTCTGCCAGCAGTTCGCTCACGTTGCTTTCGACGCCCGACCTGCTGAGACTATCGAGGATGTGAACGGGCTCGTCGTTGCTGAGATAGTGGCGAGCGAGGTTCGTTCCGATGAATCCCGCCCCGCCCGTAATCAAGACGAACTTGGTTTGCACCGTAGGGCCTCTACATCACCAGTCCACGCGAGGCGAGTTGTTCGCGCATTTCATTAAAGCGGTCGGGTGCTGTTTGCCGTTCCAACCACTCAGCCAAATCGCGCATTCCTGCCTCGAGCGAGACGTTCGGTTTATAGCCCAGTACTCGTTGGCTCAGGCTTATGTCGGGGAAGCAGTGGCGAATATCTCCGACACGATATTTGCCCGTGATCTCAGGCTCCAGATTCTTGCGGAGCACCTGGCCAAGCTTTATCGCGATCTCCTGCACGGTCACGAACTGCCCGCTTCCAACATTGAAGGTCAGATCCCGCGCACCTTCTACTTCCAATGCCAGGCGGCAGGCCTGGGCCACGTCGTATACGCTCACAAAATCTCGGAGCTGCTGCCCGTCTTCGAAAATGATCGGCCGCTTGCCGTTCATCAGACGAGATGCAAAGATTGCCAACACTCCGGTATAGGGATTCGAGAGTGACTGGTACGGCCCATATGCGTTGAAAAATCGCAAGGCCACCGTGGGAACACCGTAAGCCTTCCCGACCATCAAACACATCTGCTCCTGATCGTATTTGGAGAGCGCGTAAACAGACGCCAGCGAGGGCCGTTTGCATTCGGGCGTAGGAACGGGCCGAAGCGGTGTGCCGTCAGGTGTGGTCATTTCCCAATCATGTGCTTTAAGCTGTGCCGTGGTCCGGTTCGCCGCCGCGTACGGTACGCCCGAAGGCGTCAAGTACAATCCCTCTCCGTAAACGCTCATGCTTGACGCGACAATCAACTTGCTCACGCGATGCTTGACGAGCCGTTCCAGCAACACGGCCGTCCCGAGATTATTGACGCTCGTGTATTCTGCGATCTCATACATGCTCTGGCCCACCCCGACTAGGGCGACAAAATGATAAACAGCGTCCACGCCAGCCAGCGCTTCGTCGACCACGTCCGGATTTCGAACGTCCCCGAGCATCAATTCCGCATCTTTGTGAAGGTACGCCGGACGGGTTGGCGCGTTGCCGTGCACCTGAGTGATCAGACTGTCCAGAACTCGAACTTGATAGCCGGCTTTCAACAGTTCAGAAGCTACGTGGGAGCCAATAAAACCGGCACCGCCCGTAATCAGAACGGTTCCTCTCATTATTTCGTCCTTTGTTTGGTAGTTTTGTCCTGCTACTCGCCAAATGTATTTTCCTGTTACATAGAAAGCCTTGTTGCTCCCTTTGTTTCTACTTACCTTCTCTGGCGGGAGAACGCGTATGTATTTGTACCACCGTATTTATACTTGACTTAGGCGTATCGGCGCGTCATTGCCGCGCAGAATTCGGCATAGGTTTCGGGATCTTTTGGGGGACTCGTGTGGTGCGGCCTGATACCGCACCGCTCCGGTGTAAAACAGTAGGTGATCGTAAGCTCAAACCGTTCAAGAAACTGCATCTGACGATCGAACCAGCGCTCCGCGTTGGGCCGCTCAAAGTCTGCCCAGCTTAAGCCGGTTCGAAGCTTCTTAACGCCAAGCTCTCGCAGGACCTTCACAGCCAGCTCGAGGCGCGGGTCTTCGAAATGAAACCACTGGCAGATCCCCAGGTAAGGCGTGTATTCGACGAAGCGACGGGAAGCCAACTTGGGAGTTCCGTCCTCCCGAAAGAGGCCCATATAGAAGTGCCGGTAATAGGATGAGCCTTCACTCTCCCGGTGCCTTGTGGTAGCTGGCCACGCGCGGGGAAGGTCAAACAGACTGTACCAATAAACGTGATCGATTCGTGGCGCCAGGAGCTCCGCCGTCCGTTTCAAGCCAAACTCCTGGACCTCTTCCGCGCCAAACGAGGACGCGCCCACCTCCGACACCCAGATCGGTTTTGTCGTTACGGCTCGAATCTCTTGTAACTTATCCGGCCATTCATGAATGGTCCAGTGATTCCAGTCCAGCGGGAATCCATGAACGGCTACCACGTCGAGATCGCCCATTGCCCCCTTTTCGTCCATTCGCACGATGAACGCGGGATCTATTGGCGAAATCCCGCCGAGCACGCGCGTAAGCCTCGGGTTTTCAGCCTTGACCGCCTGCGCTGCAATCTTCACCATGCGCGCGTAGACAGACCAGTCGCTGTCTATCTCGAAGTCCCAATGCGAAAGGTTATTGGGCTCGTTCCAAAGCATCACGGCTTCGATCATAAGTTGAGCAGGATTTCAGATCACAAATGGATCAGTGCCGTTAAGCGATTGCAAATGGCACGCTATGCAGGTATGCAGTATTATCGCAGCGACAGATGAATACTTCCGCTTCCGGCGTGTTTTCAATCCTGAAGCCTGAGCTGCGAAGTACCGCCTCAGCACACGCCCGGTTTGGGACCCACCAGTTCGTTGGATCCTCTGAATAACTATTCTCAACAAAGTGCATCTTGGGAAATCCTGGATGATCAAAAGCCGAACGCTCCCAGAACGGGTAATCTTGTTCTATCCGTGGAACAGTTCGACTTCCACGGAGCATAGACTGAAAAATGAACCAATCTTTCACTGCGTATTGCCTGAGCAGATCCAGCGCGAGGAGCGGATAGCGCAGGTGATAAAACACTCCCATGAAGAGCACGACATCGAATCGTTCCCTCAATTTCGGAACGTCGTAGACCGACATTCTCTCGAATGAGATATCCAGGTCCAAGATTTCAGCCGCGAAACGGGCTTGATTGAGGTACTGATCGTCATGATCGATACCGACCACTCGCCGAGCTCCGCGCCGCTTCATCTCGATACAGTAGAATCCGCCATTGCAGCCGACATCGAGGACAGTCATTCCGCTCAAGTCTTTCGGAATGGCATCCTGAAAATTCTGCCATTTAGTGGAGGGGTAGTCGCCTAAAAAGTGATCCGGTGCGGTCTGCACGTCAAACAGGCAAATGTTATGAAACCATGGCCCCAATTCGGCTACGCGCTTTTCGATTTCCTCTTTCGTGTGCGTCCTTACCAACTCGGTTCCCTTCTCATGGCATGTTATGAATCGTATTCTACTTATCCGTCATGGCACCACAGACTTGCTCGGGCGTGTGCTGTATGGCCGCAGGCCCGGCATCTTTCTGAATGCCGAGGGCCGGACCCAGTCGGATAAACTCGCCGCTGCATTGACAACACGGTACTCGGTTACCAAAATTGTTTCGAGTCCTCTTGAGCGTGCTATTCAAACCGCGGAGGCCATAGCGAATTCCGCGCGGATCGCAATCACTATAGACGATGAAATAACAGAAATTGATTTCGGCTCCTGGACTGGAAAAACATTTTCTGATCTGAATACTCTTGAGGAATGGCAGAGGTACAATCGTCATCGTTCATTTACTTGTCCGCCGGGTGGGGAGACCATGATGACTGTTCAGTCCAGATCTTGGCGGGCGCTGCAAAGAAACATCGAGAATTCGGCCTCGAACACTATCGTAGTTGTGACCCACGGCGACGTTATTCGCGGTCTTCTCCTGCTATTGCTCGGCATGTCGATCGACCACATTCATCGGCTCGAGATCGCCCCCGCTTCAATGACCGACGTGTCTCTCGGCTCTTATGGTCCAACCGTTAACTGTGTGAATCAGATCTTCTACTAGATCATGGCCAAACCACTCACGGCCGAGGAACTGCTCAAAAGCCTCATCGATGAGCTCACCGAATTCGTCGTCATTTTGCTGGACACGCAGGGCCGATTCACATCCTGGCACCCCGGCGTGTATCGCCAATTTGGTTACAAATCGGATGAGTTCATCGGCCGTGATCTGGACCTCTTACTGCCTCCGGCGGAACGAGGTACGGGGAAAACCAGTCGCGAATTGCAGGAAGCGGCAATAACCGGCCGCGCTTCCGATACCACTTGGCTCGTTCACAAAGATGGGCATCCTATTTTCGTCGAAGGAATAACGGTTCCCCTTCGCTCCGACTCGGGCGAACTACATGGATTTGGCAAGATCATAACCGATGTCACTGAGCGGAAGAACGCCGAGGATGACCTGCGCGCATTGGCTCGTGCTCTCGAGCAATCAACGGTACTGATCCGAGCCTGGGACGGTCACATCGAGCATTGGACTTCCGGCTGTGATCGGCTTTACGGCTGGACGGCCGAAGAGGCGGTCGGCCGGGTTGCACACGAGCTGCTGCAAACGGTTTTCCCCGAGCCACTCGAAGTTATCGAACAACAGCTCTTGACTTTGGGTACCTGGACAGGTGAACTCACGCAAAAAAGACGTGATGGCAGTCTGCTAATGGTCTCAGCCCAGTGGGTTCTCCTCTCCGATGAGGCGGACGAGCCTCGGACGATTATTGCGACCCATACGGACATCACAGCCCGTTACGAGATCCAACGGGAATTGGAGACCGCCAATGCGCGGCTCAAGAGCATGGCCTATGAGCTCGAGCGCTCCAATGAGGATCTGGAGGAGTTTGCCCGGATCGCGTCGCATGATCTCAGTGCTCCCATCACAAGTACTCGCTGGCTCGTCGACCTGCTCTCCAGCCACTATAGTTCTAACCTCGACAGCGAGGGGCGGAAGTGCTTGAAACAGATCAGCGCGGGTCTGGAGCGCATGGCCGATCTGGTGGAGGCGGTTCTGGAACACGCCAAAGTTGGCAAGACCGCTATCGGTTCTTCTGATAGTGCTGATGCGGAACGAGCGCTTGCCGCCGCACTCGATAATTTGAGCCGCGATATACAGGCATCCGGCGCAACCATCACCCACGATCCGCTTCCGGGCCTGCTCATTGAGCTACAGCCTCTAACTCGGCTGTTCCAGAACTTAGTGTCGAATGCGATTAAATACCGCCGCCCAGGAGTTCCGATCGAAGTGAAAATTAGCGCGGCCCGCGAAGGCGCCTTGTGGGTGATCAATGTCCAGGATAACGGGCTGGGCATTGAGCCTGATTGGTTCGATCGAATTTTTCAGCCCCTCCAGCGGAGGCACGGTTTGGAGGTGGCTGGCAGCGGAATCGGTCTCGCGACCTGTAAAAAAATCGTCGCACGCGCGGGAGGTAAAATCTGGGTCGAATCCGAAGTTGGCCGCGGCTCTACCTTCTTTGTCGCGCTACCCGGATCTTCCACCGAACCCGCCTAAGCCTTGTGACCATTCATCAGCGCTGCCTCACCGCGGACAATTGCGGCCAGCTCATGCCGGACGGCCTCTATTACGGGCTGCCACGCTCCCGGACGACGCTGCCGGAACAGCCGCATGCTTGGATACCAGGGCGAGTCGTCGCGATCCAACATCCAACGCCAATCGCCTTCGTACGGAACTAGGGTCCAGACAGGTCTCGCGAGCGCTCCGGCAAGATGCGCCAACATCGTGTCGACGGTGATCACAAGGTCCATACCTGCCACCGTATTGGCGGTTGCCAGAAGACACTCGCTCTCGTTACATATGTCCTGGATCGGCGCGCAACAACTAACTAGCTGTTCACGCTCAGGTCCGGCTTGTAGGCTGCAGAGGGCAACGTTTTGAATGGTGGACAGTGCGGCCATTTGTTCCAGGCGTATCGAACGCGCCGGATTGTACGCGCTCGATGCCCAGTTGATACCCACTCGAATGGGTCTTGACCCGTCATACTTCACCACCCCTTTCCAGGATTTCAGATGAAAATACGGAACGTCGTTCGGGACTGACTCAACTGTCGTCCGAAACACTCGCGGTAGTTCGATTACTTCGATCTGCTGATCCCAGAACGGCTCCGGCTCACCCCATGTGATCACTTCATCAGCGAGATCGGCCTCTTTCAGCAGGCCCTTCAGCAAAGGCTGCGCTTCGATCGTCAGTGATCGAGCCTGTCTGCGCACCAGAGAGGCGTATCGAATAAATTGCAGCGTATCGCCAAGCCCATGCAAACATCGAATAATGATGCTGCGGCCGGCCAGATCCTGCCCATCCCAATACCGGTTGCGATCGGGATTGCCCCTTGCGGAAATCGCGTCGCTTTCGCGCCACGCGCGCTCAAAATCACCCAGCAACATGTAAGCTGTCCAACGTCCTGCCGCGCATAAATCGGAATCGCAGCCCGAACCTTCCGCGACTTCATACAAACGTACAGCTTCTGTCACTTGCCTTGCACGAAGCGCCTGTTCCGCCTTCTCGAATAGCTCGTCGCCCGTCACTATCTTTTACCCTAGCCAGCCGGTTTTGAACGAAGACGCCCGTATTGTTTCTGTATTCATTCGGCGTCTGTTAGGGATGAGGAGCCGAAACTCGGCCCTCGCGTATTGCCAACAGGTTTGATGCAACAACAGGGAGGATTTGAATATGAGCAGCTTTGCCGCTGAGGAGATTGTCATGGAAGCCAATAAATCGACACCAACGTCCGAAAAAAAAGCGAAGCTGTTGTTTGTTGATGATCACCAAGTGGTACTGGACGCCTTGCTCTTTGTGCTGAATCCGCAATATGAAGTCCGAGGAGTTGACAGTCTGAAGGCATTTCGAGAAGCGATCGGGGAATTTGCGCCGGATCTTGCGGTTCTGGATGTACGTATGCCCGATGGGGATGGATTCGAGGTGGCGCGCCGTATCCTCGCCGATCACCCAGATCTAAAACTGATGTTCCTTTCTATGCATACCGAGCCCAGATTCGTCCAACGGGCGATAGAAGCGGGCGCTGAGGCCTATCTGTCGAAACGTGCGCCTATGGACGAGTTGCTGCTCGCAATTCAGACTGTTTTGAACGGTGGAAAATACATCGGTTCCCGCATTCCAACCGCATATCAGGAGCAATTATCACCGGAAGGCACCCTTACCGAGCGTCAGCTCGAGGTATTGCGGCTCATCTCGCAGGGTTGCTCGGCAAAGGAAATCGCGAGTAAATTGAATATTTCTGTACGCACCGCTGAGTTCCACCGCGCCGCCATTATGGATCGCCTAAAGCTGCACTCCACCGCCATGATGACCCGCTATGCTGTCGAGCGCGGGATCTCCTGAGAAGAATCGGAGCGGCAACACACCCCGGTCGATTTGAAGAATTGGGCCTGCAGGGTGCCTAGATGCGTATGTAAGCCGTATAGCCCTCACCTTCTATATCCATAAAGCTCTTGAACGAAATTACGTTGTTTTTCGCCCTCCAGACTTTCGCGCTAGAAGTAGGTTGCTTTGCGGCCAATAATTCTGCCGGCGGTATTGTGGCGCGCGAATCGCCTACGGGCATCAAAACCAATGGACCGCACAAGAGAGCCACAGTATGAGGGTGTTGTCCATCGATCGGCTCCAACCTGGTCCGGAGCGGCAACTCTAACTCGATCCGGTCGCTGCTCTTCCATTCCCCGCGCAATTCGGCAAAAGTTCCCGGCTGCAATTTTCTCGACCCCGGCATTCCACTCGCGGATAAAAGCGCGTTAGAAGCCCACTCGGGAACACGTAGGAACACCGAAAATGCGCGCAGAGGTGCGGTAACGATCTCCAGCCGGATCTTGCTGTCATACGGGTACTCGGTCGTCAACCGGAGCGAACACGTTCTACCTGCCTCCGTCCACGTCACGGTCGAAGGCACGTACAGATTTACGTACAGGCCGCGCTCATCTCTGAGGTAAGCGCTGATTCCGTAATCGGCTGCTAGCTGGGGCAACGTACCGGAACAGCAAGGCCACTTATCGGAATAATAGGACTTGATCGCTTTGAAGTTGTAATCCGAATAATAAAATGCTGTACCGTCTGACCGGATCGGCCGCGCACCTAAAACCGTGTTGTAGAGGACCCGCTCCATGCTATCTCCATAGCGCGAGTCCTTTGTTGCTTGTAAGAGGTAACGCGTAATTTTGAAATGTGCATACGCTCCGCAAGGCGTCTCGAAGCTGGAATGCGTTTTCTGTAAGCTATCCGCGAGTTGGCCGCTTCCGGGCACAATAAAATGCTCATCAGGACCCCACCCGCCGGTCGCGTAGCTCTGGTCCTGCACCATTCGAAAACCTTTCCGGGCTGCGCGAAGGCATTGCTCGTCTCCCAATGCGAAGTACGCCTGCGCAGCAGAGCTTAATGCATTCACATGGCTGTAAGCGTGTTTGCCGGGCAGCGCGTTTTCGCCGCGAGCGAGTGCCTCGAAAAACTCGTGATACAGGAACCGCTCCGCCAGGTTTCGATAGCGGGCATCTCCGCTCCGTTGCGCAGCCAGGAACAGGTTTTCCGGAAGCGTGTAACTCTCGTCCCAGCAGTGTCTTGTAAAATCCTCGTGCGCGAGAACGGGTGTTTCCTGGCGCGCCACTGCCTTCGGCGGAAGATGCGGAAGAGCGGCCTGCGTCGCTTTGCCCAATACAGCGAGCGCTGCTTCATCTTGCGCATACGCATGGGCGTCGATCAGCCCGCAAACCAGCTTGTCGTAGGTATAGGACGGGAATCGGTTCTTCACATCGAACTCACCCGCCGGCTCGATCGTCGCGGCAAATCCTCGCACCATGCGCCACACCTTCGCGCGGCTTGGCTCGTGCCCAGTCGCTCCATAGTAGCGAGCCAGAGCAGATAACCACTGTCCGTATGTAGCACCCGGCGCAAATGCGTACGCGTCATACCATCCGCCAAGATCGCCGCCCGGTGCAGGCAAATCCTCCCGAAGCCGAAACGGTCGCAGTAGGTCGTCCTCGCTTAAATTGAGAGCAGTTCGTGTGTTTCTTCCCGCTGCCGCTCGAGCCTTCCGGGCGCAAGCTGCACCTGGCCGTAATCGAACAGGGACAGCGGCGCGACGACCTTCCCAATTATCTGAGCCTGAGTTCGCCTGGTGCGGACGAGCGAACCTGCGCCGACCACTCCGGCAACATGCCGGAGTGCTTCGCGTCTCGTCAGGTTACTACGTTGTTTACTCACGGAAGCCAGCGAATTTGGTCCGCTTCAATTATGCCAACGCGCCGCTATATGAGGCCGTGTTTCTCAGTGAGCTGAAGATCTCATTCTCAGGCCATCCGCCGTCTCCGCACGAAGTGCAGAATCAGGAACAGCACTGCGATCACGATCAGCAGATGGACAAACCCTCCCGCGACATGGGCCGCCAGCCAGAGGATCAACCAAAGAACTAGAAACACGAAGAAAAGGAACAGGAACAGCAAATCGCGCAACATGGTGTGTCTGCAACGCCTCTTAGCAACACGATGCCCGCTCGACTCGAGTTGTTTCACCCAACTACTTACCTGTCCCAAATTCGAACGGCTCGCCGTCTCCATGCGCACGTAAACTGGTAAAGGGAGGCTGCTTCCGGTTGGCCTCGTCCTTGCCTGCAAGATCACCAGCCGCTCATAACAGGGAGATCCCATGCTGAAAGATGTGAAATATGCCGCCAGAATGCTGGCCAAGAACCCAGGATTCACCGCCGTGGCGGTCTGTTCGCTCGCGATCGGCATAGGAGCCAATTCGGCGATTTTCAGCTTTGCCGACGCGTTATTGTTGCGGCCGTTGCCTGTCATGAAACCGAGCGGCGTGGTTACTGTGAATCCCGGTTCGGCGAGCGCTCTTGGCACGAACGTCACGATGTCTTACCCGGATTACCTCGATTACCGTGACCGCAACCGCACCTTCGACGGCTTAATTGCCTATCAATACTCGCAA
Source organism: uncultured Acidobacteriaceae bacterium (assembly GCA_963787585.1). Lineage (GTDB taxonomy): Bacteria > Acidobacteriota > Terriglobia > Bryobacterales > Bryobacteraceae > Bog-105. The sequence goes on along the minus strand of CAWBDR010000014.1, from coordinate 1,100,461 downwards.
TTCGGATACGCGCCGAACCCGTCAGTCGTACCGGATATGACGTTCGGCATGTTCGTGTCTGGCAATTTTTTTAGGGTCCTGGGTGTCGAGCCGACCGTCGGTCGGGGATTTCGCGCCGACGAGGATAAGGTTGCCGGCCGCGATCCGGTGGTAGTGCTGAGCCATGATTTTTGGCTCGCTCACTTTAACGGCGCTGCTTCGGCGGTTGGCTCCAAGGTACGTCTGAATGGAATCGAGTTCACCGTCATCGGCATAGCGCCTAAACGCTTCACGGGCGTGGATCAATTTGTTAAACCCTCGATCTTCGTCCCTATCGCAATGTCTCCAGCTCTCAGCGGAACGGATAATCTCAACAAGCGCGACAATCGCTGGTTGAACGTCAAAGGCCGCCTCAAACCGGGCGTGAGCAGCGCTCGAGCGGAAGCCGATCTCAATGCGATAGCCAGAGTACTACAGCAGACGTATTCGTCGGAAGCGCGCAATCAGAAGATTCGCGTTCAAACCGAGCTCAGCCTTCGCATTGAGCAATCTCCACCGGACGCGGCGCTCATTGCGATGCTGATCATCCTGGCCGGGTGCGTCCTTCTGGTCGCGTGCGCGAATGTCGCCGGACTCCTGCTGAGCCGTGCCAGTGCCCGCGGCCGGGAAGTCGCTATTCGGCTCGCCATCGGGGCAGCGCGCTGGCAGCTCATTCGGCAGCTCTTCTTGGAGAACTTTATGCTGGCCGTACTTGGCGCCATCTTCGGCTTGGCAATTGCGCTCGCCGGGACCAGGCTGTTTGCCAGCATACCGATTCCCAGCGACATCCCGATTTCGTTTGATGTAAGCCTCGATCGGCGGGTGCTGCTGTTTACGCTGGTGGTTTCAATAGTAAGCACATTCCTGTTTGGCCTGATGCCGGTTTTGCGCAGTTCGCGTTCCGATGTTGTCTCGGCGCTTAAAGCGCGGGACGCAGAGGGTTCTCAGAAAGCACGCCTTTGGGGGCGCAATATTCTCGTCTCCGCTCAATTGGCTGTTTCGGTCGTCTTGCTGATCGTTGCCGCCGTGATCTTCAACGGCTTTCGTAACCAAGTAATGCATGGTCCCGGCTTTCGAACCGATCATCTGTTCCTGATGAGCTTCGATTCGCAGATGGTCCACTACACTAAACCGCAAAACGAACAGTTCTATAAGCAGCTGCTGGATAGAGTACGTGCTGCTCCAGGCGTTCGATCCGCTGCCCTTGATTCCATCATTCCGTTCAGTTTCAACGGCGATGCCAAGAGCGTAGTTCCTGAAGGGCGCACTCTGGGACGTGGTGAACAACCGCCTTCCGTTTTCGACTCCATCGTCGGCGATGGCTTTTTCCAGACCATGCACATTCCGATTCTGCGGGGTCGAGGCTTTCTTGAATCCGACAAGCCGGATTCGCCTCGCGTCGCTGTTGTGAACGAGCATTTCGCAAACCACTTTTGGCCGCATCAGGATGCGATCGGCAAACGCTTTCATCTAGGGGATGCCAACGGACCGCTGGTGCAGATTGTCGGAGTCGCCAAGCAGGGCAAATATCTTTGGATCGCTGAGCCTCCTACCGATTTCATGTATCTCCCATTCTCGCAAAATCAGCAGAATGGGATGACTCTGGTGACAGAATCCCCATCAACCGATGCCTCCGGCCTCGCGCCCGTCCTGCGCCAGATCGTACACGGCATTGATCCGAACATGCCGGCCTTTGATGTGCGCACCATGCAGGACCTCTACACCAAGCGCGCCATCAAGACTCCGGATATCATCAATGATTCAGTCGCTGCAATGGGCATTATGGCGCTCATTCTCGCGATCATCGGCCTCTATGGCTTAATCGCCTATTCCGTTAGCCGGCGCACGCGGGAGATAGGAATCCGTATGGCAGTCGGAGCGAATCGCGGAGGCGTGCTGCAAATGATTCTCCGGCAAGGCCTGATGCTTGCGCTCTCGGGAACAATCGTGGGCCTCGCACTCGGCGTCATCGCCGCACGCGTGGTCGGGTCCATGTTCATCCTGTCCTTCACCGGCTCGGGTCCGCTCTTATTTTTGATGATCGCGCTGCCCCTTCTCGCCGTGGCACTGCTCGCCACCTACGTACCGGCGCGCCGCGCTTCGCTGATAGATCCGATGAGAGCATTACGGGAAGAATAAGCATGATGGCGCGGCTCACTTATCTGACACTGAGGATGGATCGAGCAACCATCAACGGGGAAAGCGGAGATCGTCTGAATGGCTGAGGCAAACGGTGGAGACAGACTCGACCGGCTCGAGGCATTGCTCGACAAAATGGGCCATAGGCTCGAACAAGTAGCTACGATGGGCTACCTGCACGATGAGCGCTTGGCCCGGATAGAAGCCAACTTCGAACAGATGCAGGCAGACGAAGCACGGTACAGGGCGGAACAACTCGTACGTGAACAGCGCATGGATGAACGGGTGGATAAACTCGTCTCATCGATCGGTAATTTGATCGCCCGCATGCAGACCGAGAAACTCTCGCCCTAGCAGCGATACACTGATCCATCGCGCGATCACATACTACTGAGGCTATCCCGCGGCAATCGCGAGCGTTCACGAACCGCAGCGCTGCGGAATTCAGAAAGATGGTCTCGAGAGGAGCCGATCGCTACTTCTTCACGTCCGCTCGCGCCTGCTCTAATTTCTGCAGATCCTGCTTGAGCGCGTCCGCGTTATTCGCATTGGGCACAAGCTCGAGATATGTTCTGAGGTGCGCTGCGGCCTCTTGATAGTTCGCCTTATCGACGTAGATCTGCGCGAGCAGATGTTCCACCTGTGGAAAATGATGCCGCGTATCCAGTTTCGCCAGCTCCGTGGCGCTCTTCTGCGCGTCGTCGAGCTTTCTCAAGTTGTAATTCGCAACGGCGTTATACCAGAAAGCCGAAGGGAATTCGACGGGATTTAGTTCAATCGCTTGCTTGCTGAAATCCGCGGATTCTTCCCACTTACGCTGCTCGCCGGCAAGCAATGCAAGCTGATCATATGGGCTGACGTACTTGCTGTCGGCGCTAATAGCGGCCTCAAATGCTTTGCGCGCTTCTTCCGGCTTGTTCTGCTTGACCTCCACCGCTCCTAGCGCAAACCATGCCGCGGCGAATTTCGGATACTCGCTCGTAGCCTGTTGGAGATGTTTTTCCGCGTCCTCGAACTTATCCTTTTGCGCCAGTTCCACTCCCTTCTGATAATCCTTCTGAGCGTGTTTCGGAGCGAGCGCCGTCGTCAGGCTGATTGTTGATCCCTTTATGTTCGCCAGCCGGTGCAGAACGATGGTGCCTACGTCGGATTCGTCGAGTGACCTGCGGCTCGCCAGCTCCACTTCATCAGATCGATACCCAGGATAGGAAGCACGCAACTCGCAGTTCCAATATGGATTCGAGCGGCTCAGCGGCGAGCCATAGCTATTTGGTCCGGTGTTTGGCTGCATGCCTGGTATCCCCGTGCCAGTTGTCGAATCTGAAACATCCAGATCCACGGAAGCCATTGGGTTGTAATTTAGCTGAAACGAGAACCGCCCCTTACTATCCGTATAGGCTTCGAAATGAGAATTGCCGCCGCATACACGCTCGATCCGAATCTCGTGATTCGGCGGTGTTCCATCATCGAACATCACCTTGCCTGAGAGTGGAATCGGACGCTGCATCGTGGGAGAGGTGCTCATTGAATTGTTCGGTACGTTCCCGAACGTGCCGACACCGCGGGTAGGCGACCCTGGTGAACCGGCAGTTCCGGCTACGCTTCCGCCTGGCGTTCCTGCGCCGCTACCAGGGCCACCACCTTTCGCTTGTCCATATGCCGGTTGTAACCAGATGGCAAGAGAAAGAATTGCCGGAACTGCGATGAGACGGCGGTCGGCCCAAAAATGGCGCATGGAAGCCTCCCTAGTTTGCTTTGAGTATGGCACAAACGCATGGATCCTTACCCATCAAAAGTCTGTGCGCCCGCCACCCCCCGCGCGGAGTGTATTTACCTCAACGACCCGTAACCCCCGTCGGCGCGCCTCTTCGCCGAACTCGAAGCTAAGATCGCCGCTTCCTCGAGTCTGCCCGTCCCAGACCAGCACCGCCGTTACGTTGCCATCGGAATCCTGCGCCAACTCCGCCGCCTGATTAAACAGCATGGCGGTGATTGCTGCGTACGCGTCGTGTCCCGCCGCCTGGTCTCGCGAAATCACGAGATCGCCGTTCGTGCCCACCTCCTCAATGATTCGGTCAAATAAGGGGCCCCACTCGCCCGCTCGGTCGACCACCGACGTCCGCCGGAAGCGCTCGGGCTCAAATGGTAGGACAACACGCCGCCGGATTCCAAGCAGGCCGGCCTCATCGAGCGCGAGTAGGTCCGCCCCGCACGCCGCCGAACTGACCAACGCCTCCGGGCGCATTCGTTGGAGAGACGAGCGCAGGCGCACTCGTACCAACTCTGTATTTTCCAGTGGAAATCTCGCCGGTGCCGGGGCTGTGCTATCGATTCTCCTGCCAGCGAGTGCGATCACCATATAGACGTCATCTGGAGCGAGAACCTCCTGTTCCTGTGCTATCGTATCCGCCACAGTCTCAAATCTGAATGGCGCAAAAGATCGTTGATGTCGATTCTTCCCAGTCCGTTGCGACAACAATCAAAGAGCTCAACCTCCCGCCGCGGCCGCTCCTTATCTTACTGGGCGATTTCGATCCCAGTCTCAACAATCAGGTCCAAGCCATCTGCAGCCGCGTCATTATTCCCGTGGCGCTCGACTCTGGCGCGCTAGTTTTGGATGACGCCAGAAGCACCGGATGCGCCGCCCTGATCGCCCAAGCTGCTCTCGAACGGGATGAAACGCCACAGTTGCTCGCTCTTATTCCTAGCAATAGGCCACCAACTAATCTTGATCCGAATCACTCGCTTGTGCTGCGTTTTCCTGGCGCCTGGTCCGACAATCCGAAGTTGACTTTCCAGGTTGTCGATCAGCTCTTGACTGACGTAACGGTATCGGGACGCGTGATCGCTTGCTGTTCGGCGGCGGCGATACCGAAAAGTGTGCGGTAATTCGCTGCATCCGACGCGGGTGGCCCGTCCTGGTTTTAAAGAACACGGGCGGATTGGCGGATCAAATTATGAGTGCGTTGACTCCCGCATCAGACGGCTCCATGCCGCCGGCACCCGCCGATCCGGGGCTTCGCGAGATCACTGAGTCGCCGGCCCGCATCTATTCGTCTTCGCTCGACGCAAGCGTCGACGACCTGAGGGGACTTTTACTTGGATGGCTCGATCCGCACCCGGAGACAGTCGCCGAAACCGTCCACATGGCGTGGGCTCGCTTCGATGAGCTGGATCGCGCCGCTCGGCAGAAACAGACTCGTTTCCGCGGTCTTGAGCTCACCCTCCTCATTCTCGCCGTGGTCGCCGCTCTTCTCGCCATTCTCACGGCAGCTTCGAACGTCCCTGTCACGATCGGCAAATCGCCGTGGTTGCATATCCTCGTAATTCTGACGCCCATAGGCATCTCGATCGTTGGCGCTTACAATAGCCACTTCCGCGACGGGAACAAGTGGATTCTGCTGCGGGGCGCGGCCGAAGCTATTAAGCGAGAGATTTTCCGTTTCCGCACCCAAACCGGAGCATACAGTGATCAGCAGTGCCTCGGAACTTCACGGCAATCGAAGCTCGCCGCGCGAATGAAGGACATTACTTCTTCCCTGGAGCAGAGTGAGGTCAACAAGATGAACCTTGAACCACTCAGCGCTCAGCAGCATCCGGAACGCGACAGATTTCTCAAACCCGATGAATACGTCCAGGCCAGAGTGCAGGACCAGGTGGATTACTTTGTCTCGAAAACTCGCAAGTTATCCAGGGAGCTGACCTGGATGCAAGTAGCCATTTATTTTGTGGGTGGCGCCGGAACCCTTTTGGCCGCCATCCATCTCGATCTCTGGGTCGCTCTTGCTACCGCCATTGTCATTGCATTCAGCACGAAGTTGCAGGCCGATCAAGTTGAAAACTCCCTGGTTAAGTACAATCAGGCGCTTGCCAGTTTGCGAAACATACATGCCTGGTGGACCGCTCTGTCTCCCTGGGAGAAGAACAGAAGAAACAATATCGACCTATTGGTCGATCAGACGGAAAAAACTTTGGACTCGGAAACCGCAGGGTGGGTCCAGCAGATGCAATCAGCGTTGGATAAATTGACGGAGAAAGAACCGTCCCGCACGGCTGGTTGAACGCCTCCTCAGAACCGGACGGCGGATTGCTGGCTACCGGGGCCGCCGCTTCGTCTCGGACCGCTTAACCTCGGTTCGGCCGGTGGCCGTGTTGATTTGGATCACGGGAACGAGCGATTTCATTTCCACGGCCTTGGCCGCACTGCGCTGCGAAAGCTCATGGTTCAGTGTCGCCACAAAACCTTGCATCTGCTGCTGCATCGCTTCCATTTTTTCGCGCATGTTGAGGATGATTTCGACACCGGCGAGATTCACCCCCAACTCCCGCGTGAGTTTCAGAATGATCTCCAGCCGCTCGAGATCTTCTTCCGTGTAAAGCCGGGTGTTGCCTTCACTACGCGAAGGGGTCAGCAGCCCTTCGCGCTCATACAGCCGTAGCGTTTGCGGATGGATGGCATACTGCTCGGCAACCGCCGAAATCATGTAAGCCGCTTTGGTCTTGTTTTTCATCATGGCCCTTGCCGCCTATGCGGCCGGCTGCACTTTGCTCCAAATGTCCGCCCGCACGTCTTCTTTTTGCACCTGCGCGAGTTCGCGCAACAATTCCCGTGTGCGTTCATTGTGCACATCGGGGGATTTGAGCAGCACCTCCACAATCTCGTCGCCGCGTTTATTCTTGCGCCCATTGAAGACGCCCTTCTCGCGCAACCGGAACTTCTGCCCATTTTGCGTACCCTGCGGAATCTTCAACAGCGAGCGCCCATCCACCGTCGGCACTTCGATCTTGGCCCCGAGCCCGGCTTCACTCACGGTCACCGGAACCTGGATGTTGATGTTATCGCCGTCGCGCTTGAAGAACGGATGCTCTTCCACTCGCACTGTGATGTACAGATCTCCCGGCGGACCGCCCGCAACGCCCGCATTCCCTTTACCTGCCACGCGCAGGCGCGAACCGGATGCGACGCCCTGCGGTATCCGGACCTCCACCGTATCGGGATGCGCCACTCGTCCTTCGCCGCGGCAGGTGGGACAGGCATTTTTTAGCCGTCCACTGCCACCGCATCGTGGGCAAGTAAGGTTGAATTTCATCGCGCCCGCCATCTGGCTCACCGTGCCGGTTCCGTCGCATTCCGGGCAGACCGCGACGTTATTTCCGGCAGAGCCCGTTCCATGACAGGTTTCGCAAGTCTCCTGGCGCAGGATGTTCAGCCGCACCTGCGTACCGCGGATCGACTGCCAGAAATCCACATTCAGCCCGTATTCGAGATCAGCGCCGCGCTCGGGCTGCGGTTGCGCCGGCCGTCCCCGGCCGCCGAACATCTGGCTGAAAATATCGCGGAACGAGCCGCCAGATCCTTCGTCCTCGCGCCCGCCTCCGGACTGCTGCTGGCGCATATACTCGCTGAAGTCGAACCCGTCGAAGTTCATCCCGCCCGGACCGGGACGTGGTCCGCCGCCGTTCGGCGGAATGTTATCGGAGTAGAACCCGTATTGGTCGTAAATCGGCCGCTTCTTTTCATCGCTCAGGACGTCATACGCCTCCTGAACATTCTTGAACCGGTCTTCTGCTGCTTTGTCGCCGGGATTTAGATCGGGATGGTACTTCCGCGCCAGCCGCCGGTAGGCCTTGCGGATTTCGTCCGTGTCGGCGCTCCGAGGGACAGCCAATATCTCGTAATAGTCCTTTTTCGTTGCAGCAGGCATGTTTAAACGGCGGCCGGTTTCAACGGCCGCCGCCCTCATTCAGACTTCTGTCGTCTTTACTTCTTGTCTTCTACGTCGACGAACTCCGCGTCCACTACGTTGTCTTTTTGCTTGTCGCCGGCTGGCGCCTCCTGGCCGGGTTGCGCACCCGCACCCGGTGCGCCGTTCGGGCCCGGAGCCTGCGTCTTATACATCGCCTCCGCCAGCTTGTGGCTGGCCTGGGTCAACTTATCGGTAGCCGAATTGATCTGCTCAAGACCACCTTCATTCATGGCCTTCTTGAGGTCTTCCACCGCCGACTCCACCTGTTTCGCATCCGCTTCGGAGATCTTGTCGCGGTGCTCCTTCAACATCTTCTCGACGTTGTAGACCATCGCGTCCGCTCGATTACGGGCTTCGATCTCTTCCTTCTTCTTGCGGTCGTCTGCCGAGTGCGATTCGGCGTCGCGGGCCATCTTCTCCACTTCGTCTTTGCTCAGACCCGAAGAAGACGTGATGGTGATCTTCTGCTCGTTGTTGGTGGCTCGATCCTTCGCTGTGACGTTCAAAATGCCGTTTGCGTCGATGTCGAAAGTCACCTCAATCTGCGGTATGCCGCGCGGCGCCGGCGGAATCCCCACCAGTTGGAACACGCCCAGCATCCGATTGTCGCGAGCCATCGATCGCTCGCCCTGGTAGACCTTGATCTCTACCGAGGTCTGGCTGTCGGCCGCCGTGGAAAATACCTCGCTCTTGCGAGTCGGAATCGTAGTATTGCGCTCGATCAGTTTCGTAAACACGCCACCCAGCGTTTCGATACCGAGCGACAGCGGGGTCACGTCCAGCAGCAGCACGTCCTTAACTTCTCCGCCAAGTACGCCGCCCTGTACCGCCGCACCAATCGCTACCACTTCATCGGGATTCACGCTCTTGTTCGGCTCTTTTCCGAAAAGATCCCGCACCATCTGCTGTACCTTCGGAATACGAGTCGAACCGCCGACCAGAACCACTTCATCGATATCGTTCGGTGTTACGCCCGCGTCCTGCATCGCCTGTTTACACGGTCCCACCGATCGCTGCAGAATGTCGTCCACCATCTGCTCAAACCGGGCGCGTGTGAGTTTGATGGTCAGGTGCTTCGGGCCGCTGGCGTCCGCCGTTAGGAACGGCAGATTCACTTCGGTCTCGAGCAGAGTGGAAAGCTCGATCTTCGCCTTTTCAGCCGCTTCCTTCAGCCGCTGCAATGCCATCTGGTCTTTCGAGACATCGACCCCCTGGTCCTTCTTGAATTCCTGAATCAGCCAGTCGATGATTCGTTGGTCGATGTTGTCGCCGCCCAGGTGCGTGTCGCCGTTGGTGGATTTCACTTCCACTACGCCATCGCCGACCTCGAGAATCGAAATGTCGAACGTGCCGCCTCCAAAGTCATAGACCGCGATCGTCTCGTCCTTCTTCTTGTCTAGTCCATAAGCGAGCGCAGCCGCTGTCGGCTCGTTGATGATGCGCATTACCTCCAGACCGGCGATCTGTCCAGCATCCTTGGTTGCCTGCCGCTGAGCATCGTTGAAGTAGGCCGGGACCGTAATCACCGCCTTCGTGACCTTCTCACCCAGATACGCTTCGGCTGCTTCCTTCAGCTTGGTCAGAATCATTGCCGAGATCTCGGGCGGCGAATACTTCTTTCCCTGTATCTCGACGCGCGCATCCCCATGCTCGCCCGTAACCACTTTGTAGGGGACCAGCTTCATCTCTTCGCTGACTTCGTTAAAGCGGCGTCCCATGAACCGCTTAATCGAATAGATAGTGTTTTCCGGGTTCGTCACCGCCTGGCGCTTGGCCACTTGGCCTACGAGTCGCTCACCGCTCTTGGTGAATCCCACTACCGATGGGGTTGTCCGCCCACCCTCCTGGTTGGGAATTACGGCGGGCTGGCCGCCTTCCATTACGGACACCACGGAGTTGGTCGTCCCCAGATCAATTCCGATAATCTTACTCATGTGTATAGTCCTCCGCCAACCGCCCTGCGGTTGACCTGCCTTAGCACAACTTTAGTATGCAATATGAGTCTATCATTGTCAAGTTGCTTTGCGCTTGCTATCTTTTGATTCCGGTTCGGTCTGTGGCTCAGATTACTCTGACCGTGGCTGCCGCCTCTGATCTCCTTCCCCTGCAACCTGCCCTCGCAAGTTCGTTTGGCAAAACCGACCTCTCCGTGCGCGTCAGCTTCGTCACGGCCGCCAGCGGAATGCTCGCGCAGCAGATCGAGAACGGCGCGCCATATGACGTGTTCCTCTCCGCCAATTCCGAGTTCGTAGATCACCTGAGCTCGCTCGGCAAATTGTCGCCGGATTCCGTCCGAGTCTATGCCATCGGCCGCGTGGGCGTACTCTGGCGAGACAAAAAGCACCATCCGCTCATCGACCTCGCTCAAGATTGGGTTCGTTTCGTAGCGCTGCCTAACCCCAAATTGGCCCCTTATGGAGTCGCGGCCGAGGAGTCCATCCGCCACGCCGGAGTTTGGAATCAGGTCCAGCCCAAAATTGTCTACGGCGAAAATGTGCGTCAGGCACTGCAGCTTTTCGAGAGCGGCAACGCGGATGTCGTGATCACTGCAAATTCACTTCTCGCCGGCAAAGACCCTCAAGTCATCTCGGACGATTGGCACGCGCCGATCCAGCAGAAGGGAGGAATCGTCATACGGACGGCGCACCGGCAAACTGCCGAAGTTTTCCTGGAGTTCCTCACTGGTCCGGACGCGCAGGCGATCTTTGGGAAATTCGGGTTCGCGAGTCCTAAGCCTTAGGATGTGCTCGGTCGTAGACCGACTGAAGATCTTTGAGTGAAACGTGCGTATATTTCTGAGTCGTCGAAAGGCGCGCGTGGCCGAGCAACTCCTGGATCGCGCGTAGGTCGGCTCCGTCGCTCAAAAGGTGCGTGGCATAGGCATGCCGGAAACTGTGTGGATGCACCGTCGAATCGCCAGTGACGAGCAGCGCGTAAACTTTCACCAATCGCCGTACTTGGCGATCTCCTAGCCGTGCCCCGCGCGAATTGAGGAACAGAGCCCGCTCGCTGGCTGGAGCGGAGCGCATATCCAGATAACGTTCCACGGCGCCTACGGCTCTTTCTCCCATCGGGACCTGCCGCTCCTTATTTCCTTTTCCGCGGACCCGTAACCAGCCCTCACGTAAATCGATGTCCTCGAGATTGATCCCGACTAGCTCGCTTACCCGGATTCCGCAGCCGTAAAGCAGTTCTAGAAATGCCATGTCCCGCTCTTTTGACGGCAGCTCGATAATCCCGCCGGATTCCACGCTGTCGAGCAAAAGATTGGTCTTCTCTTCGCTCATCACGTCCGGGAGCCGCTGCTTCACCTTGGGCGTGCGCAGTCTGATGGTTGCATTCTGCTCGAGTGCACCCTCTTCCTTGAGGAATCTGAACATGGCCCGGACAGCCGCTAATTTGCGCCTTATGCTCACGGTCGAAAGCCCTCGATCATAGAGGTCCGCGAGCCATTCGCGCAGGAGCGGGAGATCAAGCCGCTCGATCTCCGGTGCTGTTTGGCCGGGCGGCTCAAAGTACGTTGCAAACTGGTCCAGATCGGACCCGTAATTCTTCAGGGTGTGCTGGGACGCTCCCCGGCGCGCGAGCTCAGCCAGAAACGTCGCAATACTCGAACGCAACGCGGCCATGCAGAAATCCCTCGAAAGCGGTCATCGCGCGGCGACAGATCTCTGCGTGCCGCGCTTTCTTATCGTGCCGAAATTTGTGTTTCGTCGCATCATCGAGCGCCGGGAGCAGATCGAAGGTGATGTTTGCCGGCTGAAAATGCTTCGGGTCGGCATTCGTGATGTAGTGGCACAAACTGCCGAGCGCGGTCTCGCGCGGAAATTGATCCGGCTCGGCACCGAACATCAGTGCCGCCGCGTTGCGCCCGGCAATTAGGCCGGTTGCGATCGATTCTGCGTACCCCTCGACCCCTGAGATCTGCCCAGCAAAAAACACGCGCTCGTTCGCGCGAAGCTGCAGCGTCGGGCGAAGTAGCGCGGGCGAGTTGATGTACGTGTTTCGGTGCATCTGGCCGAAGCGCAGGAACTCTGCGTTTTCTAATCCCGGTATCAGCCGGAAGATACGCGCCTGATCTCCGAACCGCATGTGGTTTTGAAACCCGACCAGGTTGTAACTGTCAGCGCGCTGATTCTCCTGCCGGAGCTGCACGGCGGCGTAGGGCCAGCGACCGGTGCGCGGATCCGTCAGCCCCGCCGGCTTCATCGGACCGAACCGGAGGGTATCGCGTCCGCGCCGTGCAATCTCCTCAATCGGAAGACAGCCCTCGAAATAGGGCGTATCGTCTTCCCGGATGTGCGCTTCGTAGCACTGGGCCGCGAGCAGCGCATCAAGGAATGCCTCATACTGCTCTTTGTTGAAGGGGCAGTTGATGTAGTCGTCACTGCCGTCGAGCGATTTCCCATAGCGTGACGCGCGAAATGCAACCGACATATCGACCGACTCCGCCGCAAGTATCGGGCTAATGCTGTCGTAGAAAAACAGACGGTTCGAACCCGTAATCCGGCTAATCTCTCGGGCCAAGGCATCGCTCGTCAATGGACCCGTTGCAATGATCCAGATGCCGCGGTCAGGAATCGCCTTCACTTCTTCGCGGCGGATCTCGATGCCCGGATGCGATTCGACTGCTCGCGTGATCTCATCTGAAAAGATCTCGCGATCCACAGTAAGGGCGTGCCCGCCGGGAACACGCGCCGCCTCCGCCGCTCGCATCAGCAGGGAACCGAGCTGCCGCATCTCCTGTTTGAGCAGCCAGGGAGCGGAATTCGTCTGCTCGCTCTTGAGCGAATTGCTGCAGACAAGTTCGGCGAACGTATCAGTCTGATGCGCCGCCGTGCGCTTGTGCGGACGCATCTCGTACAGAACCACGCGTGCTCCGGCCTCCGCGGCCTGCCATGCGGCCTCGCATCCGGCCAATCCGGCACCGATGATATGAATCGAATCCAAGATTTATTTTAGAAGGCTTCGCGATACTCGCCGAACACTTGCCGCAACGAGTCGGAAATCTCGCCAACCGTCACGAATGCGCGGCAGCATTCGAGGATGTGCGGCATCAGATTCTCATTCCCGCGGGCCGCGCTTTCAAGTCGGTTCAATGCAGTGGCTGCCTGGTGCTCGGAGCGTGAGGAGCGGACCTGCCGTACTCGCTCAATCTGCCGCTTTTCTAATTCGGGATCGATGCGGAATGGCTGCACGGCCGGCGTTCCTTCCGTTTGAAACTTGTTCACGCCAACTACAATTAGCCGGTTCTCTTCCACTGCTTTCTGGTATTGATACGCCGAGTTCTGGATCTCGCTCTGAATGTAGCCGCGCTCGATTGTCGCCAGCGTTCCCCCGAGTGCATCGATTCGTGCAATATATTCGCGGGCACCCTCCTCAATCCGATCGGTGAGCTGCTCGATGTACTCGCTTCCACCCAGAGGATCAGGAACCGCTGTCACGCCGCTTTCATAGGCGATCACCTGTTGCGTTCGCAGCGCCACTCGCGCTGAATGTTCGCTCGGCAAGGAGAGCGCCTCATCCTGCCCGTTCGTATGCAGCGATTGCGTTCCGCCCAATACCGCTGCCATGGCCTGCAGAGCTACACGCACTACGTTCACTTCCGGTTGCTGCGCAGCGAGTGTAGAACCGCCGGTTTGGGTATGGAAGCGCAGCATGCAGGAGCGGTCTAGCTTCGCGCCAAAGCGATCGCGCATGAGGTGCGCGTAAAGCCGGCGCGCCGCGCGAAATTTTGCGATCTCCTCGAGAAAGTTATTGTGTGCGTTGAAGAAGAAACTCAGGCGCGGAGCAAACGAATCTACCGCCAGCCCTGCCGCAATCGCCGCTTCAATATAGGCGATCGCGTTAGCCAGCGTGAATGCGACTTCCTGAATCGCCGTCGAACCGGCCTCGCGAATGTGGTATCCGCTGATCGAGATGGTATTCCAGTTGGGGACCTCCTCGCCCGCCCAGGCAAACAGATCGGTGATGATGCGCATCGCGGATCTCGGCGGATAAATGTAGGTACCGCGCGCGATGTACTCTTTCAGAATGTCGTTCTGCACCGTTCCGGACAGCTTCTTGCGGTCTGCGCCCTGACCTTCCGCCACCAGGACATACAGGCACAGCAAAATCGCAGCGGTTGAGTTGATCGTCATGGACGTGCTGACCTGCTCGAGATTGATTCCCTCGAAAAGGACCTGCATGTCGGCAAGCGAATCGATTGCGACACCGACCCGCCCTACTTCGCCGGCAGCGAGCGGATGATCGGAATCCATCCCCATCTGGGTCGGCAAATCGAATGCAACCGACAGCCCCGTAATGCCCTGCGAAAGCAGAAATTTGTAGCGTTTGTTGCTCTCCTCCGCCGTTCCGAAACCCGCATACTGCCGCATGGTCCAATGCCTGCGGCGATACATGTCCGGGTAGATCCCGCGCGTGAACGGAAATTGTCCTGGCTGCTCGGATGTGGGCAAGAGTGAACTATTTTCCGCTTGAGGGGCGGCCGGACGAGATGCGGCGCGCCTTCATAAACGATAAGAGTCCAAAAAACAGCATCACGCCGGCAAATGTCAGGGAAAGACCAAGCGTAAATCCGCTCTTTGAATTGCCGCCAAGATCTCGGTATGCCTGAAATGCCCTTGCCAGCGCCGGAACCGCGAGCACGCAAAAAATAGCCGCGATGGCTTGATTCCAGATCACGCGTGCGGGCCGCACGACCTCGGGAACCACGTGCTGTGCAAACCGCTTGGCGTTATCCACCCGGACGAATTTCGCTGCTTTCGCTGCGTCACCAGCCATGAATTTCGCGGCTTTCACTGCGTGGGCGAACTTCATTACGTCCTCATGCTAGCAAGGCGCTCGCGTCTCAATGGCCCTCCGCTTCGAGGAACCGCTCGGCTTCGATGGCAGCCATGCATCCGGCTCCCGAGGCCGTGATCGCCTGGCGGTAGGTCCGATCCTGTACGTCGCCCGCGTGGAACACCCCCGCGATGTTGGTGCGAGCTCCGCCGTGCGAAATGATGTAGCCATCCGGATCCAGATCCAGTTGTCCGGCAAAAGGCCGCGTGTTCGGAATGTGGCCGATTGCGACGAAGAATCCGTTTACCTCGCGATTGTAAGTTTCGTGAGTCTTCAAGTCGCGTAGCTTCACGCCAGTGACCTCGCCCTTATCGGCATCGTAAACATCTTCAACTACCGTGTTCGTGATGAATTTGATTTTCGGGTTCGCTCGCACTCGGTCGAGCATGATCTTCGAGGCACGGAAGTCTTCCCTACGATGAACGAGCGCGATTTCACTGCCGAAGCGGCTCAAGAAATTCGCTTCTTCCATGGCAGAATCGCCGCCGCCGACAACCATGATCTTCCGGTTTCGAAAGAAGAAGCCGTCGCAAGTCGCGCAGGAACTCACTCCATGCCCAATCAGCTTCTGCTCGTTCGGTAAACCGAGCCAGCGCGCCGATGCTCCCGTCGCCACAACCAGGGTTCGGGTTTGAATCTTGTCGCCGTTGTCCACTTCCAGGGTGAAGGGCCGTTTAGACAAATCGGCGTGCAGAACCCGCCCATGTGTGTAGTTAGCGCCGAACCGCTGGGCCTGCTGTTTCATATTTTCGATCAGTTGCGGACCTTGGATGCCTTCCGGAAACCCAGGAAAGTTTTCCACATCGGTCGTAATCGAAAGCTGCCCGCCCGGCTCATGGCCTTCGATAAGGAGCGGTTGCAGATTCGCACGGGCAGTATAGATCGCGGCGGTGTTCCCGGCGCAGCCCGAGCCGAGAATCACTACGTTCAATATGTCACTCATCTAATGGAGAAAATAGTTCGCCAGGCGAAAGGCTAACCACGAACCAGAGTACGCCAGTGCCAGCATGTATGAGAACTGGAACACCGGCCACTTCCAGCCGCCGGTCTCGCGCTTCACGACTGCCAACGTGGAGAAGCACTGCATCGCAAACGCAAAAAAAATCAGCAGCGCCACCGCTCCGGCCGTGCTCAGATCGTGATGCACCGCTGCCTGCAAACCCGTCGAAGGTTCCTTACCTTCGATGCCGTAGATCGTTCCTAAGGTGCCCACGATGACTTCACGGGCGGCAAGCGAAGTTATAAGGCCGATACCAATCTTCCAATTAAAGCCGAGAGGTCTAATCGCAGGCTCGATGGCTCTGCCTACCATGCCGGCGAAACTGTGCTCAATCGGCGGTGTCTGACCATGTTCGAGCGGCAGATGCGCCAGTATCCAGAGCACGATCGCGACCAGCAGAATCACGGTTCCGGCGCGATGCAGGAATACCTTTGCGCGATCGATAAGCCGCAAGCTGAGCGACCGCCCGGTGGGCCAGCGGTACGGCGGCATTTCCAAAACGAAGGAAGAACCTTTGCTCTTGAGAATCGTGGATTTCAACAATCTTGCAATCAGGATGGCCGAAACGAATCCAAGCACGTACAAGCCGAGCATCGTGGCCGCCGGTAGCGAGAGGAAACCGCCTAGAATCGGCAGATTTGGAACGAATGCCGCGATCAGCAGCGTGTAGACAGGCAGGCGGGCCGAGCAGGTCATCAGCGGCGCGATCATAATCGTTGCCATACGATCGCGCTTGTTCTCGATTACACGCGTCGCCATGATCGCCGGAACCGCACACGCGTAAGCGGAAAGCAGCGGTATGAACGATTTTCCCTGCAGACCGAATCGCGCCATCGTGCGATCCGCAATGAGAGCGGCGCGAGCCAGATAGCCGGAATCTTCCAAAATTCCGATGAACAGGAATAGCAGCAGGATCTGCGGCAGAAAAACAACCACCGACCCAACTCCGCTCCAGACGCCGTCGATCAGGAGCGAACGCCAGGGCGAAGCGGGCAAAACGTGCGTCATCCAAACGCCCGTCGTCGATACCAGATCCTGCATGCCGTCCATGAGCGGCTTTGCCCAGGAAAAGATGCTCTGGAAGACCGCGATCACGATGACCGCAAAAATCAGCGGGCCGGCGACAGGGTGCAGGAATATGGCATCGAGCCGGCGTGTCCATAGCGGCGGCACAGGAGCCTTGTACGAAGCGCGCACTCCCAGCTTGTGCGCCCACTGCCGGCACTTGGGTACGTCTTGAAGAACCGGCAATTCAATCTTTGGGGGCGGAGCATTCAGGCGGGCTGCGGTCCCTTCCAGGAATTGTTGAATGCTGTCGATGCCGATCCCCTTCGATGCGCTGATGAGGGCTACCGGACAGTTCAGTTCATTGGATAGGGCTGCCACATCCACCTTGCCGCCGCGAACCGCCAGGTCGTCAGCCATGTTCAGCAGGATCAATGTTGGCAAACCCAGGCTCAGAATCGGCGCGGCCAAGACTAGGTTGCGTCCCAGATTGGTGGCATCCAGAATCAGAATGACCGAATCCGGTTTGGGAAAGTCGCCCCGCTCACCTTTCAGAACGTCGTGGGTGACCTGCTCATCTTCTGCTCTCGGATACAGGCTATACACTCCCGGCAAGTCGACCAGGAAAACCTCGTGATGGCTCTTGAGTTTGGCCTTCCCCATTCGGTGCTCGACCGTAACGCCGGGGAAGTTCGCTACTTTCTGCCGCAAACCAGTTAGTCGATTGAAAAGGGTCGATTTGCCCGAATTCGGCGGACCCACGATCGCCACGATAATAGGCCGGTCATTGACCGGTCGAGGGGGCAGGATAGAGGGATTCGGGAGTAGCCCTGTTTTCGAAGCCGGGCTATGGCAGTTATCCATCAAAGCACGACCAGGTCGGACTCCGGATCCCGCCGGATGTAAAGTCGAGAGGCGGTCTCACGTCGCAGAGCCACCTCGGAACCGTCCACCCGGAATACCCGTGGACCACCGCCCGGTGCCCTTCTGCCCGGAACAATCTCATTCCCCGGTAGAAAACCCAATTCCATAAGCCTTCTCGCTGTGTCTTCGGGTAAATCGAGACGATCCAAGATGCAGCGCTGACCCGTAGGTAGATCCGCAAGCGTCAGGGGAGCTGGACGAGAGGTACCCTTTGGGGCCCTCTTGCGAGAAGCCATAATATCGGACCTTTTTAGTATGAGATACCCGGTCCGGAGTGTCAACTGCTTGCTTTACAAGAGGATAGTCTTCCGTTTAACAGCTCCTTTCGTCTGTTGAACGGCGGCTTGCGGTTGATGCTATGATTCTCGTGTGCTGCGAGACCGCTCGCACCATCCTTCTCCATCATCGGTGCGCGAAGCGGGTGCTGCTTACACCCGTAAGGAAGTTTGTCGGCTGCTTAAGATCGACAACCGGCAATTGAAGGCTTGGGAGCATCAGCAACTTATCCCGGAGCGCGAACAGTTCTCTTTCGCGG
Organism: uncultured Acidobacteriaceae bacterium; assembly: GCA_963787585.1. Lineage (GTDB taxonomy): Bacteria > Acidobacteriota > Terriglobia > Bryobacterales > Bryobacteraceae > Bog-105. The sequence goes on along the minus strand of CAWBDR010000014.1, from coordinate 1,082,250 downwards.
ATCTCCTCTCCTTGAAAAGGATCGCACGGCTGCGGGACGAAAAGGTACCGCCGCGTCAGATCAAGAAAGCTCTCGACCGGGTTCGGGCTTTGGTGAGAGACTCGCCGAACCTCGCCGAAGACATACACGTCTACAAGGATGGTCGGAGCGTTCGCGTGCGGATCGGGAAACAGAAGCTGGATCCTTTTTCGGGCCAACTTCTGTTCGATTTCGATGAGGACGAGATCAAGAAGTTACTGCAGCTTCCGGCGACCAGAAAAAGCCACACCAACATAGCTGAAAAGCTGCGCAACAAGCTGGAAGCGGACCGCTGGTTTGAGCACGGGCTCGAACTGGAGCAGAGGGGCGCGCCCGCCGAGCAGATTATTACCGCCTACCAGAAGGCCGCGGAGCTCGATCCACGCTCTGCCGGCGCACAGGTGAACCTGGGAACCGTATTTTTTAACGGTCACGCCTGGGCTGAAGCGGGAAAGCACTACAAGAGAGCCCTTGAAGTGGATCCGGAATACGCCTTGGCGCACTTCAATCTAGGGAATCTCTACGACGAGCAGGGCGACTCCGCGCTCGCCATGCATCATTACGGTGAAGCGATCCGGCTGCAGCCGAATTATGCGGACGCGCATTACAATCTGGCGCTCCTGAACCAAGCTCAGCGTGACGTCATGGGTGCCGTGCGGCACTGGCGGCTATATCTGAAGCTGGATCAAACCAGCACGTGGGCGCAAATCGCCAAGCGCGAGCTAGCCAAACTTCAGGCCATGACGGTACTCCAGGGGAGCCGACCGGCTTCGTCGAAACTGCATCTACTGAAGAGCGAAAAGGCTTGAGCCGGCAATACGCCGCTCTTACTTCTTTTCTGCGGGCGGAGGCGGACTCTGTTGATCGCCGAAGGTAACAGTGGATTCTGCTCCGAACTTCCTGTAATTCGAGTACCGAATGATCACGCGAACGCGCTGCGGCCAATCGCGGAAGAATAGCGTATCGTCCGCATAGGTTTCCGTTGGGAAGAACCATTTGTTGTCGACCAGTTGCCGGATCGTTGTGAAGTGTGGCGTCAGGTTCTGAGACTTGGTGGTTTCAATCTGAGGAACCGACTGACCCTCGCTACGGACCACTGAAAAATCGGACTCTCTAACCCAGAGCATACCCTCAAAAAAGCGCTGACCGGCAAGGATCTGGCGTGGGCGGACGTATACAATAAAGCACTTATAGCCGTCCATCATCTGTTCGCCCTTGTACTGCCCCTCATAGAGCGAGACCTGCGCGGTCGTCAGCAAGAGCGGATTGATATTCCGTATGTCGGTGAAGTCTTCGGGCGTTAGTTTAAGACGCGTAAGAGTGTTGACCGGTGGACCTAACGGTTGTTCGTAACGGCCGCGGGTTGGGGAGAACGTGACGTCCGTAAGGGTCCGATACTCGCCCGTAACTTTACCCAAATCGTTGATTTCCTGAAGAGTTACCGATTGCCGGTAAGTGTAGTCTGCACGCGCAAGGGCGTTCTGGTTTTCTCGCTCCGCGATCTTGTGAAGCAAACCGGGTGGCGGATCATCGGCGAATACCGCGAGCGGGCCTAGCAGGAAAGCCGATGCTAGGATTAGGGCGATGCTTCGAGCCATGCGCCCATTTTTCATAGCGTTAGTGTGCACGTGGATAGCAATACTCGGGGCTGCAATCTTCTATTCTCGCCAAATCGCCCACTCATATTGGGTGATGTTCGCTGCCCTTCCAGCGTTTCTCATCGAGGCGATCTTGTATCTTGGCTCTGTATTCAGAGAGCCACGTGACTGGATGGGACGCCTCCGTCCGCCGCGCCTGCAGGCAGCTATTCTCTGGGTGAGCGCTGTTATCCCTTATTGCGTATTTGCGCTGGCTGCCGAAACATTTCAGAGAAACGCATTTTACCTGCTCGCCGCGTTATCCGCAATTCTTGCGTTTTGGTATGTGCTGCTGCCCAGGCGCCCCGCATACGATTTCGGGTTTCTGGTCATTGCCGCGGCGCCGATCATCGCCCGGGTCTTTCAACGCGTCTACGTCTCGCCGGACCCGCATCTTCGGGTTGATGTGCTCGGACATCTGATGTGGATCAGGCTTGGAATCGCAGCGCTCCTGATATTACGGCAATGGAATCCCGGAGAATTCGGATTCTGGCCGCGTCCTCGCGAATGGCGGATCGGTCTGCTATGGTATGCGGCGTTCGCCATTCCCATCGTAGTGATTGCCCTTGTTACACATGATGTCCGTTTCGAACCCCTGCAAGGCCCTTGGTGGCGGGTGTCTGCGATAGTCCTGGGAACGTTCTTCGGCGTGCTTTGGATTGTGGCGCTCGGCGAAGAACTATTTTTTCGTGGAGTAGTACAACGAGGACTGCTCGATTCCTGGCAGTCACCTGCGGCAGCCATTGCAATCTCATCACTGCTGTTCGGTGCCGTCCACCTCTGGTTCCATCACTATCCCGATTGGCGAAGAGCTGTAACCGCGAGCCTGCTCGGAGCCGCGTGCGGATTTGCCTATTGGCAGAGCGGTAGTGTGCGCAGTCCTATGGTGACGCACGCCTTCGTGGTGGCGACCTGGCGGATGTTCTTCAAATAGCGAATTGCTCGCCTTCTCATCTTTTCCTGTCAGAAATGTTTCCTGTCAGAAATTTGGGCCGGCAAGCGTTTATCTCATGTAAGGTGCAGAGGCGAGTGGAGGCCACGCAAGGTTTGACCCAGCCCATTGCCGGCACGGTGATTTCCGGTCGAGCCGGTGAAGCCGATTCCGAGTTCGAAGCCGTTTTCCTGGAACATTACAAGCGCGTGCTGGGGATATTGGTTCGCCTCGTCGGCGATCGCCCACAAGCGGAGAAATTAGCAAACGAAGTCTTTTGGAAGCTCTCCCGCCAGTCTGTTCGATGGCTGGTTACGAGCAATGTCGGAGGTTGGCTTTATCGTGCAGCGACTCGCGCTGGAATCGATGCCTTGCGCGCGGCGGCTCACCGCAAACGATACGAGCAGGCCGCTGCATCGCACAGCGGGCAGGGAGCACGCGAAACAGGGCCGCTACATGACGTGCTCCGCGGGGAAGAAGCGGCGCGAGTACGGGCGGTGCTCCAATCGATGAAGCCCGCGCAGGCGCAACTGCTGCTTATGCGCGCAAGCGGCGCCTCCTATAGGGAATTGGCGGACGCACTGGAGGTCGCGATCGGAAGTGTAGGCACGCTACTAAGCCGCGCCGAGCTGGAATTTCGTAAACACTATTTGAAATTGGCGGAAAGGAAGGGAAAGGTATGAGCTGCTTAAGAGACGATTTGCTGCGCACCCGTATCGATGAGGAGCTTGGGGCTGCGGAGTCGGAGGACGTCGACCGGCATCTACGGTCTTGTCCGGACTGCCATGCGAGATGGACCAAATTGACCGCGCAAAACCGTCAGGTGCGCGCCAGCCTGGACCAACTGGCTCCCGAACAAGAGGTCGCTGCCATTGATCCTGCTTTTGCCTATAGCCGCTTTCGTCAGGAATACGGCGATCCATTGCAGCGGAGCCCGGAGTGGCTGAACCGCATCGCGGACTGGAGACGCCCTCTGTGGAGCGGGCTCGCCATTGCGTGCGCGATCTTGCTGCTGTTGAGCTTTGCGCCGGGCCGGAGTTGGGCCCAGAAGATGCTCGCCATGCTGCGCGTACAGAAAGTGGCCGTGGTTCCAGTGGATGTGTCTGCTTTGACCGCCGGCAAGCGAACCCATCTTCGCGAGAATCTGATTGCACAGTTCATTTCCGATAACGTTGTCGTTACCTTGGATCCCGGAAAGCCCACTGCTGCACCTGATTCGGACGCAGCGGGCGCAATGGCGGGATTTAAAGTCAGAACCCTCGATCAATTGGGATCAGTCCAACAAATCCTCGTATCCGGGGAAGGAGCATTTCACATGACTCTCGACCGGGACCGGATCCAGGCTGTTCTCGATCAGGCTGGCCATTCCGATATTCAGATTCCTGCAGCGGTCGACGGTAGCACGGTTGCGGTCCATGTCCCAAAGCTTGTGCGCTCCGTGTATGGGGACTGCCCTGAGAAAGTTGCTCATCCGCCAACGGGCGAGTCCGGTAGCCCGGCCGATTTGCCCACTGGAAACTGCATCAATTTCGTTCAGGTCCCGAGCCCGATCATTAGTGTTCCGCCTTCCCTCAATCTGTCCGCCTTGGCGGAAGCAGGTCTGCAGGTTGCCGGAATGAGCGCTGCGGAGGCCCAGGCGTTCTGCCGGACTGTGGACTGGTCCTCGACACTCGTGATCCCGATTCCAGAAAGAGACAGTTCCTATCGAACTGTGACCATTGATGGCGTTAATGGGACCTTGATTGAGGCTGCTCCCCATGACAACTTCGCCGGCTTATACACGCTCATCTGGGTCAAGAATGGGATTATTTATTCGCTCGGGGGAAACGGCACACCCAGCCGCGCTCTTGCCGCCGTACAATCACTGAATTGACTCGTGGGCGTTGTAAGCTCAAGCATTCGCGTTCAGGAACCAGAACTCTCACACCCTGAGGCATTGACGACTCCGCCTCGGGCCGGGCTGGCCATCTCTGCGCGCCGGCTGCGGAAAGTTTTCGACGACAAGGTCGCCGTTCGAGGCCTCACTTTGGACGTTCACCGGGGTGAGGTCTTCGGCTTCTTGGGCCCTAATGGAGCCGGCAAGAGCACCTCAGTGAAGATGCTGCTGGATCTCGTAAAGCCAACCTCCGGTGATGCGCAGGTTCTTGGACGTCCAATCGGCGATTTGCAGGCCAAAGCCAGAATAGGCTTCCTCCCAGAGCATTTCCGTTTTTATGACTGGCTGACGGCAACTGAGCTCTTGCGTTTGCATGGCCGGCTTTACGACATTCCGCCCGAAACGTTACGGCAGCGCATACCGATCATGCTCGAAACTGTCGGACTGTCCTGTCATGGCAAAAAGCAACTCCGGCAGTTTTCGAAAGGAATGCTGCAACGAATTGGATTAGCACAGGCATTGATCAACGAACCTGATCTGCTTTTTCTGGACGAGCCTACATCGGGACTTGATCCGGTCGGCCGGAGGCTGGTTCGCGACATCATTAAATCCGAGCGGGAGCGCGGCGCGACCGTCTTTCTCAACTCGCACCTCTTGAGCGAAGTTGAAGTTACCTGCGACCGGGCCGCATTTATCAAAGATGGACAAGTAATCGAGATTCGTGATATAGGCAGCTTCGCCGAGGGGCATAACGGAATTCGGGCGCGAGTGAGTGGCATCTCGGAAAGCACCTTGCTTGGGTTACATTCGTTCGCGTCTTCCATCGTTTGCAATGGTGAGCTGTTGACCATGGACCTGAACGCCCCCGATCTCGCGCCGCGCGTGTTGCGACACTTGGTGGAGCACGGCGTGGAAGTGTTCGAATTTACTCCCGTCCGGCTATCCCTGGAAGACCGATTTCTTGAAATTCTGGGGGTCGATCACGGCTTATGAGACACGCCTGGATCATGGCCGGCGTAACATTTCGTGAAGCGTCGCGGAAGAAGATTCTCTGGATGGCTTTGGCCGCTGGTGTCGCCTTCCTTCTGCTCTTCTCGCTGGGTCTCCACTTCCAGGTGGCATCATTTGAGGAGAATCATGTCCCCCTATTCGTCCGCAAGCAGGCCCTGAGCGGCATTCTGATGATGGGGTTTTACGCTGTCGATTCGCTCGTGGTTGTCATGACGGTATTAGCGTCGGTTGATACGTTATCCGGCGAGATCGCCTCGGGCGCGATTCAGGCGATCGCAACGAAACCCGTAAGGCGATGGGAATTGCTGGGCGGTAAGTGGCTGGGGTTTTCCTTCATGTTGTCGCTCTACATCGCGCTCATGATCATAGGAATCGACACGCTGGCCTATTTAATAACCGGTGTTGCAGGACGCCATATCCTCCGCGGCTTTGGCTTGATCTGGATGGAGAGCATGCTGCTCTTATCAGTGACTTTTTTCTTCGGCACCTGGTTTTCCACTCTCACCAACGGAATCCTTACTCTTGGGCTTCATGGCTTGGCCTTCCTCGGCGGCTGGCTGGAGCAGGCGGGAGCCCTGACGCATACACCCAAGGCCGTAAATGTCGGCATTATCGCCAGCCTTGTGATGCCGACCGAATCACTCTGGCGCAGAGCCGTGTTCGAAATGCAGTCGCCGCTGACCACTGCATTGAGCTTTTCGCCTTTCAGCGGAGCGTCGGTGCCGAGCCCGCTGATGACCGGCTATGCCGCCCTTTATCTCGTGCTGTTTCTCCTGCTAGCAATTCGACGCCTGGAAAAACGCGACCTCTAGGCCTGTTCAAGCGCGTGTTCGAAATCGTTCAGGAGATCTCGCCAGTCTTCGATCCCGAACGAGACTCGCACAAGGCCTTCGCTGATTCCCGCTTCGTCCAAGTCTTTTGCGCTCCACGCGGAGTGAGTCGTACTGCGCGGATGACACGCGAGAGTCTCGACCCCGCCAAGCGATACCGCGTTGCGCGCCAGGCGCAGATTGCGGAGAAAATCAAAAGCGGCCGGCTTGCCGCCCTTCAAATCGATTGAAGCCAGCCCTCCGGGAAAGTCGCACTGGTTCTGAAAGATTCGGCTCTGTTCCTTGTCATCGAAGAGCGTGGGGTAGTAAACCTTGCGAATTTTCGGATGCCGCGCCAATTTCTCGGCGATGCGCTGCGCATTCTTGCTCTGGCGGTTCATACGAAGCGTCACAGTGGGCAGCCGCGTGTCGAGGATCCAGCACTCATCGGGCTGCAAGATATTGCCGAACAGACTTCGCTTGCTGCGAATCTTGGTCATTAATTCGTTGTCTTTCGTCAGCACAACGCCGCCAATAATGTCGCTGTAACCCCCGAGATACTTCGTCGCTGAGTAAACTGAGACGTCGGCGCCAACGGCTAACGGATGTTGAAACGCCGGGCCCAGGAATGTGTTGTCGATCATCACAATCGGACGTTCGTGAGGGCCGCTCCCGTTTGCGCCCGCGAGTTCGAGTTTGGCCACCGTCTCGCAGGCTCGTCGAATATCTGTCATCACTATCGTCGGGTTCGCCGGAGTCTCTATCAAAACGACCTTGAGGCTCTTTTCGGTCCTGATCGCCTGATCAATCGCTTCGCTTTCGCCCGCAGTGACCGGAATGGCGCGAATTCCGAACGGCTGCAGAAAGCCCTGGATGAGGGTCTGCGTTCCACCATAAATCGGAACTGTATATAGAACGGTGTCCCCGGGGTTCAGTACAGCGAGGAGAGCTGTCATGATCGCCGCCATGCCGGAATTGAACACCGCCGCCGCGGAGGCCCCGGGCTCGAGCGGTAGGATCTGGTCCTCCAGGATTTGAGCGTTGGGATGATTGAACCGCGAGTAGACCAAATCTACGTTTTCGCCGGGTGCGCGCCGCCCTCGGCCGCCCATCAGATCGAAAGCGCGTTCGGCCGCCTCTGGACTGGAGAAGACATAAGTAGAACTACGGAATACGGCGGGACGAGCTGAGCCGACCGACAGACTGGGATCGAAACCGCGCGTCAACACGTCGGTATCGGGACGGAGTTGCGCCAGTTGCTTGCTTTCTGCCAAGAGCAGACCTCCGCCTAGAGTGTAGCTCGATAGGAGCCTTCCTCGCGTACGATGAAGAGGCGAGCTACGTCGCTTCGGGCTAGCCGGACGTGAGGACCTGAGAATCTCAGCTTATCTACTGTTCGTGGTTTGCTGAAGCTGGCGAGACAGGGCCCTTTCGGGCGCCAGGGAGGTGTTGCTTCAGGGGTCTTTCTATGAGGTTAGTCTCGCTTTGGTGGGAGTTGCCTCCCTGGCTTACTTCCAATACTAGAATATGATTTTACGGAATGCAAGGCTTTTCTATACGTTTTTCAAAAGATTCTGTCGTAGGCTGGAAGGGGTAGAACACGTCAGGAATAATTGATGAAGCTAATTATATTAGGTTCAACCGGATCCATAGGGGTTAGCACCTTGGACGTGGTCCGCCAGAACCCGGACAAGTTCCAGGTACACGGACTGATCGCCGGTAAAAATACCGAGCGCTTGTGCTCCCAAATTTTGGAATTCCGCCCGGTCGTCGTAGTTGTCGCGGATGAACCCTCATTGGCCGCGCTGACGGGCCGTCTTGCGGATTGTGGTTTGCCCCACAACCGATGGCCGGAGCTGATGGCCGGTGGCAAGGCTCGAGTCTGGGCAGCGACCGAGCCCGAAGTGAATTTTGTAATGTCGGCAATCGTCGGCGTTTCCGGGCTCGAAGCCACTTATGCGGCGATCCGGGCCCAAAAGCGAATCGGTCTTGCAAATAAAGAAGTTCTGGTAGCAAGCGGAGCCTTGGTTATGCGGGCGGTGCGCGAAACCGGAGCAGAGCTGATTCCGGTGGACAGCGAACACAACGGCGCCCACCAATGTTTTCGCGCCGGGCTGCGGGAGGAGGTGAGGCGTCTTTTGTTGACAGCTTCCGGCGGTCCATTCCGGAACACGCCGGCGGAGGCGCTCTGGCATGTTACACCGGAGCAGGCTTTAAACCACCCGACCTGGAAGATGGGCCGCCGGATCACGATTGATTCGGCCACCCTCATGAATAAGGGCTTTGAAGTGATCGAAGCTTGCTGGCTTTTCGATCTGCCGCCTTCCAGAGTGGAGGTGGTGGTCCACCCCCAATCCTCGATTCACGCAATGGTGGAGTACAACGACGGGAGCATAATCGCGCAGGTGTCCGCGACGGATATGCGAATGCCGATCCAATACGCTTTGACCTACCCTGAGCGCCATCCGGCGCCTGTTCCGCGGCTGGATTGGACGCAACCTCGCACCTGGAATTTCTCCGCTCCCGATTTTGAAAAGTTCAGGCTCCTGAAACTCGCATACCAGGCGCAGGAGCGGGGTGGGTCGGCGACCTGCACCCTGAACGCCGCCGATGAAATTGCAGTCGAAGCATTTTTTGAAGGGCGAATTCCATTTCCTGCCATCGCGCTTACGGTAGAAGAGACGCTGTCCCGGCAACCCGTGACGGAACCAAAGACTATCGCGGACGTAATCGCTATAGACCAGGAGTCTCGGGAGGTGGCCCGCAGGGTGGTTAATGAGTCGCGCTGGGCCAGTGATCAACGTCCTAGCGCCGTCATTAGCGAGCGAATCGCGGAGCTCGATCGCGCGTCGAATATAGTGGGGTCAAAGGACCAGGAAGGTTAACGTAGGGCGTGGGGTTTCTTCAACCTGTATTTTGGGTCGTGATTCTACTTGGAGTCATGATCATTATTCATGAGCTGGGGCATTTTTGGGCCGCCTTGGCTGTGGGCGTTAAGGTCGACACGTTCAGCATCGGTTTCGGCCCGCGCCTATTCGGGTTTCGGCGGGGTGAGACAGACTTCCGCGTCTCGGCTGTCCCCTTCGGCGGCTACGTCAAGATGGCCGGAGATCAATCCGAATATGGGACGTATGTCCGCACCTCCGATCAGGCCGAAGGCGAGCAGCCGCCAGAACCTGATCCCAGATCTCTCCAGGCAAAACCGCGCTGGCAACGCGCCATCGTAATCGTTGCCGGTCCGCTAATGAATGTCATTCTTGCGGTTGCCATTGTGGCGGGCCTGTATATGTACGCCTATCCGAAAGAGCTAGATACCACGAATCCCGTGATCACCTCTATTGCTCCCGGATCCCCTGCTGCAGCCGCCGGCTTACAGACGGGTGACCGCATCGTCGAACTGGACAAGAAGAAGAACCCGAATTGGGATTTTGTGATGATGCAGGAGGCGCTCAACGCGAACCACCCCATTAGCGGAGTAGTGGAGCGCCAGAGTCAGCGAGTGGCTTTCACGGTTACGCCGAGGATGGATCCCAAGGCAGGGATTGGCTCGGTGGGCTGGGGCGGCGAACAGAACATTCAGATCGGACAAGTTACCCGCGGTTCACCCGCTGCACAGGCGGGATTGAAGCCTGGCGACCTCTTCGTCACGGTGGGCGGGAAGACAGTGGTGTCGCCCGTAACGGTTCAACAGGCTGTATTTCACTCTCATGGCAAGCCGGTCGATTTTCAGGTGATGCGCGACGGCCACATTCTATCCATGACCGTTACGCCGAGAGCCACCGGCAACTCGAGCAAGCCGTTTCTCATCGGGATCGGTTTCCAGATGCCGGTCCAGTTCGTAAAACTCGGATTTGGACCAGCGTTGGCACAATCTCTACGATTCAATCGCGAAAACGCCCTGATGGTGTTCCAAGTCTTGGAAGGGATCATCGAGCGGCGTGTTTCTCCCCGCTCCTTATCAGGTCCCATCGGAATCGCACAGATGTCCAGCGAAGCGGCGCAAGCCGGCGCTTGGAATTACCTCTTTCTGATGGCCTTCCTCAGCTTGCAATTGGCCATTTTCAATCTTCTTCCGATTCCCATTTTGGACGGTGGCACCCTTTTGATGCTCGTTATTGAGATGCTCCTGCAGCGCGAGGTGAGCCTTCATGTCAAGGAAACAATTTTTAAAGTAGGATTTGTATTCCTGATGATGATCGTGGTTTTCGTGATCTACAACGACATCAGCCGCATCCTCACTCAGAGCTGATCGCAATGACCGACCAAATCAGGACTGACTACCCCCGCCGAAAATGCGCCGGAAGAACTGTTTCCAGTGCCATTGCGGTTCCTGGCATTCCGGAGCGGGCGCGAACATGATAGTGCTTGATCCGCGCTGAACGGCCAGCGATTGCAGCTCCGCTCCGCTGGCCTTCACATTGACCGTGACGAAGCTCTTGCATCCGTCGACGTTTGCTACCGTCCAGGGAGAAGTCGCCTTCGCGCCTGGTCCCCAATCCCGCAGAAAACGCTCATAGTCGTAGTTTGTGCACGGCTTCGCGACAGAGCAGCCCCAATGGTTATATGCGGCCGGGTAATCGTGTGCGTTCACCTGCGCAAGAAACTGCTTTACAGCTTGCGTTTCCGAGTAGTTGTGGAACAGCAGATAGAAAATCCAACAGATAATGACGACAGCCAGGGATCCAAGTATGATCCATTTGATGACGCGATTACGCCGCTGCTCGCTAACCCCATATTGCTGGAGGTAATCGCCCATCCGCTACTGCCCTACTTTGGGGGGTACGCCTTATCGTACGCTGCCGTCGCTTCCGCGGTGATGTCCAGCCCGGGCTTGAAATAGAGCGTCGTGCTGACATCGATCACTACATCCAGCCCGCGCGCTTCCGCGATCTTCTTTATCACATCACTCATTTGACGCCCGACCCGGCCGAGAATATCCTGGCGATCGGCGTTCACGTCACTCTGTAGATCGTCGTTCAGCCGCTGGAGTTGCTTCTGTTTTTCCGTGCCGGTTTGTCTGAGGTCCGCTTCCTTCTCGGGCGTAATATTGGGGGCCCTCAATTGCTGATCGATGTCCTGAAGTACGCGCTGAAGGTTCTCAACGGCCTGCTGTCGAGGTTGATACTTAGCCTGCAAAGCAGCCTGCTGCTTTTTGATTTCGGCCGTATCGGAAACCGCCTTCTGCAGACTCACGATCCCGACGTGCGCGGGAGGAATGGCCGGCGCTGTCGTCTGGGCGCTCGAAATCGCCGCCATGGTAGCCAGGAGCGATATGCTCCGCAAACTCAAAAACATTACTGTCTGAACTCCTGTGGTGTGATCAAGGGACGTTCGCCTCGCATAATATGCCGGACGCCCGTCTCAAAGGTCGCTAGAGATTCTGGGCAAAGATAAGCGCAACATTCACAGCTTACACTTCCCGATTCACGCCATCGCCGAACTTCATCCGGACGGCTGAATGCGTCCCATTTGGTCAATGAACAGTCTCCGGTCCCGCCAGCGAACTTCTCTTCCGGCATAGGACGCGATCCAAACTGCGAATGAGTACAGATCCCACACTGGAGCCAGCCAGAAAAACCGCGCCGCAAGACGACTGCGGAGGACCAGTGCACCTGCGAGAACTGCAGTTATCAGGCGCAAAAGGAGCAGCACGACAGCCGGAATATACGCTCCAGTCAGTAGCCCGAGGAAAATCCAGACGCCCGTTTGGGCAATGGGCAGACCCGTGTACCCTTTGCGTTTTGACGCGCGGATCGTACGGGCCCAACGGATCTGATGCCACCATACGCCCGCCCACGTTGAGTCGCCTACCGACGTTTCGACTGTGTAGGTGGAAAGCACCGCGCGCTTCCCCAGACTTGTGATTCGTTTCGCAAGCTGGTAGTCATCGGCGAGATAGTCCGCTATCGCCACGAATCCGCCGGCTCGCTCCAGGTCGTCCGCACGAAAAGCCAAGGTCGAGCCGAGTCCGAACTCGCGCACTCCGAGGAGCTGAGCGACAAATGTACTCGGCATGAAATCTGTCGCGATGCCAAGCGCCTCCCAACCTGCAGCAGTGGTGTGGGCTTCAGACCGATAGGGACAAGTTACTACTCCGGCGTTTGGGTCAGCTAAGGGAGCCGTGATTTCGCGGAGGTAATTCGAATCTACTCTGATGTCGCTATCGTTCACAACCCATACCGGATTGTGCGCATGTCGTGCGAGCTCTATCAGAACGCCAACTTTACCATTTCGAGCGCTGGCGGCGCCGGCGATCAGTCGAATGGACGATTCTGGAAATTCACGCTGGAGCCGCCGCACCTCATCGGCCGCGGGATCTGCGGAGTCGTTTACGCCGAAGAGAATCTCAAAATGTGGATAATCCTGCTGGATCTGCGAGACGAATGCTTTGTGTGTATTGGGATCAAGACCCCGCAGGGGTTTCAGAATCGATATAGCGGGTTGAAACGGGTCCTCGCCCGACGATTTACGCCTTGCTCCGCGTTTCGCTATCTTCCGTGCGTGTTGGCCGGTCGCGACAATAGCCAGAATCTGGTATGCGAGCGGCGGCAGAAAGATGAGCCAGAACAGGTGCAACGCGCCCTAATGAGCTAGCATCAGCACGCCGCTGAGAATGAGCAGCGCACCCGCCGTGCGGCGCTTCCCCACCGCCTCGTGCAGAATCAGCTTCGCCAGAGCTGTCTCAAGCACGAGGGTCGCCGCCGAAGCCGGGACAGCGAAGCTTAACGGTGCGGTTTGCACAAGAGCCATAAACGCAAAAAATGAGACGGCCATGCAAACGATAGAGAGCAGAAGATAACGCCGGACGACGATAATACCCACCAACCGCGCCAGCCCGCGCGCATCCACGCGCTGCTCTCCACTGCGCTTCATCTCATAACTCTGCAAGAGGTCGGCCAGCACCGTGCAAGTAACGATTATGCCCAGCAATAGCCACTTCATCTGTCAGTCTCCTGTAAGGCGGTCTGGTGCGCAGTCGATCCCACCAGCACCACCCCAGTGAAGATAAGTAGAGTGCCCACCCAGTGCTTTGAGCTGACGGACTCATCCAGAAACACTTTTCCAAGAACCGCCGCCAGCACGTATCCGACACCTGTGAGCGGAAGCGCAAAGCTCAAATCGGCCCAGCTCAGGAGCGCCATGCGAGTTAGCAGCCAAAGGATTAGGAAAGCGATCCCCGCGGTGACGAATGGACTCATGATCGCGCGAACGTAAGCGATCGGGTTTAGCGCCAATGCCTCGCTCGAATGTTTCATGCCCCACGCAAGAAACAGGTTCCCTATCGCATTGAAGGTGACGACAGCCAAGGCGAGAAGGAATGTCTTAAGCTTCGATCGGCTCAGTGTAACCGCCGGCACCCGGAGTCCGACGGTAGACACCTCAAGTGAAATGTCTTCGTCCGTCATCAATCGCCGGCGCTGACTGCGGCCGCACGCTCTTTCTGTCGATTATGCTCTTTGACAAACTGTTTGCGCTTTGAACGCAACGAAAGGTATTCGCGAGCTTCCTTATAGAGCCGCCGCCGCTCCGCGCCGTCGAACATCGCCTTTCCAATCAGACGAAGCGCGACTTTTGGACGGAAATAGAATTCTCCATAGAACCGTTCCACCCAGTCCACGAGTTCCGCGCGGTCGAGTCCCGGATATTGATAGTTCGGAAGCTGGTGACCGGCTTCATCCGTCATGAGCTCATCGATCGTGATGAGCCCGTTCTTTTTGATGTGATCGTAGTACTCCGTACCGGGAAACGCATGGCCTATTGAAACCTGGATGGTTTCAACGTCGAGCTCTTTTGCAAAGTCGATACTCTTCCGGATGGTATCGCGCGTTTCACCCGGCAAACCAACGATGAAATCGCCGTGAATGGTCAAATCCAATTTCTTGCAGTTCGCTGTGAAGCGGCGAGCCATGTCGATGGTCGCGCCTTTTTTGATGTTCTTCAGAATCTGTTGATCGCCCGATTCGTAACCAACGATCAGAAGACGGCAGCCGGCATCCTTCATCGCCTTCAGCGTGTCGTAATCGGTCGTTACGCGCGACGTGCAGCTCCAGGTGAAATTCAGCTTCTTGAGCTTGGAGCAGAGCTCTATTGTGCGCGCCTTTTGGTAGTTGAACGTGTCATCGTCGAAAAAAATCTCTTTGAGGCCCGGGAAGTTTTCCAGGGTCCAACGGCACTCGTTCACAATATCGTCGGAGGAGCGCAATCGCCACCGATGTCCCGAGTGCGTCTGCGGCCACAGGCAGAACGTGCACTGCGCCGGACAACCGCGCGTCGTATAGAACGAGATATAGGGATTGAGGAGGAACGGAACGTTATAGCGCCGGAAATCGAGATCACGTTTATAAACCTTAGTGACCCAAGGCAGCGCATCCAAATCTTCGATCACCGGTGCTTCTGCATTGTGCTGAAAGCCGCCATTCTTGCGAAAAACTACGCTCGGGATCTCTTCGAGGGGCTTGCCCGTCGCAAAGTCGCGAATCGGATAATCAAACTCGCGCTTCACGACGAAGTCGATTGCCTTCGAAGCTTGGAGGGTCTTTTCCGGCTCTATAGTCACGGGCGGACCAACAAAGGCAATTTTCAACTTTGGGTTGAGATCCTTCATCATCTCCGCCATCTTCACATCTACGGTGAAGCCCGGCGTCGATGTGAAAAGCACCAAAAGCTCAAAATCGGAGGCCATCGCCACGGTTTGGTCAATGGAAATCTTATGAGGTGGTGCGTCAACTACTTTGCTGTCAGGAATCAGCCCCGCGGGATAGCAGATCCAGACGGGGTACCAGTACGATTCGATCTCGCGCGCAGCAGGCCAGCGGGACCCAGCGCCACCGTCGAATCCTTCAAATGAAGGGGGGTTTAGAAAAAGCGTTCTCATGGACTCCTGAGCGTTAACTTTTATGGTAGTTTGTTTTAGCTCTCATCCTCAACCGTACACCGTCCACCGGGTGATACCCCCGGGTCCAGTGGCGGATAGATGCATCGGCTGGGGACGCGCCTAATTGGCTAATCCCAGTTTGCCCGAAACGGCCGTCGCGGCCTCAGCCTCGTCCCTTTCGACGGAGCCGGATTTGAAATAGTTCACCTTGAGTTCGACTCGCCCCACGATTCGAGTGTCGATGGTGCTCCTCATGTGATCGGGAACGGCAGTCCCGTCAGAAACCGTGTAGGCCCGCTCGAACTCGACTTTCTTGAAGAAGAGACTTGGGTTCTTTACCAACCGGCCCTTTTCATAGACCGGCAGATGACTTTCGGCCCCCAACCAAACCTCGCCCTTGAACAGCCCCGCTCGCTTCTGTCGTGGCGAAACCTGGAAGACGTAGACGTCCGCTCCATCATCAGCCTTACGCCCGCCTCTAAATCTAAACTTATAATTTGCGGGAACTAAGGCCAAGTTCGGATTGCTCTGAACCTGCTTCTCGGCTTCAAGATAGCGCGCAATCACCTGACTCTTAACCGTGTTATCTCCCTGAAACCCAAGAACCCGAAATGTGACCTGACCCACTCTGGATATGCTCCGCAGCACATGAAGTCGACCCTCTTTTTGAAGCTTGGGGATAGAAGCGCTGATCTCAAGCTCCATTGACTCCTGCGACTGGCTCGTCCTCTGAGCTGCTGAAGCCGTCAGGTACTCATTCAGAATGGCTCCGGAGCCGGTATCCAACTCATCATGCAGGTCCGCTGCGGCAAGTGGCGCGGGGCCAATAGACAGTGCCAATAGCACGAAGGAGACAGCTAATCGCTTATTGTTCAATGGAATCTTCACATTCTTTTGCCGGGAGAAAGAAAAGGACGGACTCTAACAGATCGGTTGAATTCCAGTCCCGACGCTTTTTATGTACAGCGCTTAGATGACGCTCGCCTTATTCCAAGTTGCGTTCATGCGATGGTGCAAGCGAAACGAATCTCGTTGCATACTCCAGGTAGAATTCCGCAGGACCGTAATGCTGGACTAGTAATGTAGAAGGATTGACTCGGGAACCGCTCCCGGAATCTGAATCCCACGCATGCGCCGCGATTATCACAACTGGTACAGTCATCGACTTGGCCGGAATATGGAGCTCCTGGCCTATGGCCATGCCGGACAACCTATCCTGGTGTTTCCCACCTCGCGAGGCCGGTTCTTCGAATACGAAAACGCCGGGATGATTCACGCCGTCTGGCAGAAGGTTGATGCGGGGCATCTCCAGTTCTTCTGCGTAGACAGTATCGACGGAGAGAGCTGGTACAACCGCAGCATCCATCCGCACGATCGAGTGATGCGGCATAACGCTTATGAGACCTATATCCTATTTGAGGTTGTTCCGCTGATCAAAGGGGTGAATGGTGCCCAGCAGATTTGCGTTACCGGTTGTAGCTTGGGCGCTTATCATGCGTTCAACTTTGCAATGCGGCACCCGGACGTGGCCACTTCGTGTGTCTCGATGAGCGGCAGCTTCGAGATGAAATCGTTCATGGACGGCTATTATGACAACGATTTCTATTTCAACAATCCCCTCGATTACTTGCCCAATATGAGCGATGGCTGGTTTCTCGACCACTATCGGAAAATGAGGATCGTGTTGGGAGTAGGAGACCACGATATCTGCCTCGGTGAGAACTTCCGCCTCGCGGATATATTGGGGCGAAAAGGCATTCCGCACTGGCTTGACGTGTGGACTGGGGGAGAGCGCCACGACTGGCCTTTATGGCAGCGCATGGCGGTAAAATTCTTCTAGCCTAAGTACAAAGAAAGTACGAGGAAGCAATGCGGAAGATCGGAATCATTTACGGCATGGAAACTTCTTTCCCGCCGGCTCTCTTGGACCGCATTAATAGCAAAGCTGTTCCCGGAGTCATCGCGGAGCACATCCGGATCGGCGGAGTGAAGATGGCCGAGCCATCTGGCTATCGCGTGATTATCGACCGGATCTCCCACGATATCGAGTTTTATCGCGCCTACCTGAAGAACGCGGTCCTGACTGGCACGATTGTCATCAACAACCCGTTTTGGTGGAGCGCCGACGATAAGTTCTTTAACTACGCCTTGGCCAGCCAGCTTGGCGTGGCCATACCGCACACCCTAGTACTCCCGCACAAGCAGCATCCCTCCGGAACCACGGATCAGTCGATGCGCAACCTGGTATTCCCGCTGAATTGGGACGAGATCTTCGATTACATCGGCTTTCCTGCGTTTCTCAAACCCTTTAGCGGCGGTGGCTGGAAGCATGTATACAAAGTAAATTCGCGCGAGGAGTTCTTCGCCGCCTACGACCAGACCGGGTCCTTATGCATGACGCTTCAATCCGCAGTGGAGTTCGACGAATACTTCCGCTGCTACGTTATTGGGCAGGAGAAGGTCCGCGTCATGAAGTACGACCCGAGACAACCGTTCCATCTGCGTTACGTGAAGGAGGGTCGAGCCAGTTCGCAGGAACTGCATGACCGTGTTGTGAAGGATTGCCTGACCTTGTGCCGCGCTCTTGGCTACGACTTCAATACTGTCGAATTCGCAGTTGAAAAAGGCGTGCCGTATGCGATCGATTTCCTGAACCCTGCTCCCGACGCTGACGTTCACTCGGTTGGCGAAGAAAACTTCCACTGGGTGGTTGAAAATATGGCCCAGCTAGCAATCGAGAAGGCTCTCAGCGATGACGAGATGAACACGCATTTTCACTGGAGCCATTACCTGGGCCATGCGGCAAAACACGCCACTGCGCTTTCCTGAATTCGCGTTCAGCTCCAACGATGGAGAGTAAGGCAATGAGACCGAGTTTCACGTTAGGCATCGAAGAAGAGTATCAGACCATCGATCCCGAGACCCGTGATCTTCGGTCGCACATCGACGCGGAGATCATCTCCAAGGGCAAGACACTGCTGAAAGAAGCCGTGAAGGCTGAAATGCATCAGTCAGTCGTCGAGGTGGGGACCGGTATCTGCAAGGACATCAAGGAAGCGTCTGCCGAACTCAAGGCTCTCCGCTGCCAGATTTGCGATCTAGCCAAGGCAAACGGCCTCCGTTTAGCATCCGCCGGAACGCATCCTTTCGCCGACTGGCGCAAGCAGGACATCTATCCCGACGAGAGGTACGAGACGATCGTGCAGGATCTCAAGATGGTCGCCCGCGCGAATCTCATCTTCGGCTTGCACGTGCACATCGGCGTCGAAGATCGGGAAACATCCATTCATTTGATGAATGCGGCTCGCTATTTCCTGCCTCATATTCTTGCCCTCTCCACTAACTCGCCTTTCTGGCTGAGCATGGATACGGGCTTGAAATCCTATCGCTGCAAAGTTTTCGACAAGTTCCCGCGCACGAACATTCCGGATTATTTCACGAGCTGGGGCGAGTACGAAAGCTTCGTCAGTCTGCTGGTAAGAACGAATTGCATCGACAACGCGAAAAAGATCTGGTGGGATATCCGCCCTCATCCGCATTTCCCCACGCTCGAATTTCGTATCTGCGACGTACCGATGCGCGCGGACGAAACTCTCGCAATCGCAGCTCTGATTCAGGCAACTATCGCCAAACTGTACAAGTTACACGCCGCCAACCAAGGCTTTCGTCTCTATCGCCGGGCCCTGATCATGGAGAATAAATGGCGCGCCGCCCGCTACGGCCTCGATGGCAACCTGATTGACTTCGGCAAACAGATCGAAGTACCAGTCCGGGACCTGATTCATGAGTATCTTGACTTTGTGGACGATGTGGTGGACGAGCTTGGCTCCCGCAACGAAATCAAGTATGTTCACCGTATTCTGGAGAATGGAACCGGAGCCGACCGGCAGTTACGTATTTTTCAGGAAACAGGGGATTTGACCAAAGTTGTGGACTATATCGTCTATGAAACCGAGGCCGGGCTTAAAGAAGTAATCGGCGCCGGCGCAACACCATGACAGATTTAAGCAATAGGCCGTTCGACCCGGAGCTGACGCCGGGCGCACATAACGCCGTTTTTGTGTGCTTGAAGGTTCAGCCCTCTGAAAAGGTGACGCTGATCACCGATCAGGTGTGCGAGGAGATCGCGGCAAGCATTATTTCGGAATTGAATGGCTCTGGATGCACTTACAAGAGCTTCCTTTTAGAGGACCTGGCGCCGCGACCGCTGATTGATATGCCCCGCGAAATTCTGGCTGACATGGAAACGAGCCAGGTCAGCATCTTCGCTGTTCACGCCCAGGAGAACGAGCTGCGCACGCGCATGCAGATGTGCGAAGTGGTCAACCGTAAGAAGCTGCGCCATGCCCACATGGTGAACATTGAGAAGAAGATCATGCTCGAAGGTATGCGGGCAGACTTCAATAGAGTGGATGACCTCACGCTTCGGGTGATGAACATCGTCAATAAGGCTCAGACCATCCGCGCGACTACGTCCGCCGGAACCGATATTCGAGCAAGCCTTACGCCGGCATACAAGTGGATCAAAACCAGCGGAATCATCAGTCGCGAAAAGTGGGGAAATCTCCCGGGTGGGGAGACCTTTACATCCCCGCTCGAAGTGAACGGCACTTTCGTTGTCGATGGCGTGGTCGGTGATTACCTATGTGCCAAGTTCGGCGACTTGAAGACAACACCCCTGACCCTCGAGGTCACTGCCAATCGGCTCGTCATGGCGCATTGCGAAAACAAGGAGCTCGAACAGGAGTTCTGGAGCTACACACACCGCGACGAGAATAGCGACCGCGTAGGCGAATTTGCCATCGGCACAAATCTTGCTTGCACGCGCGTGGTCGGCAACATTCTTCAGGACGAAAAGATCCCTGGTGTCCACATGGCCTTCGGCGATCCCTACGGCGCCCACACGGGAGCGCGGTGGACTTCAACTACTCACATCGATGTTGTCGGCCGCGACTTCGATATCTGGGCGGACGCTCAACAGATCATGAGCGCGGGCCAGTTCCTGATATAGTCACACGTCAGCGTGATACCCGAGTTACGGAAGCGATTCAACGAGCGCTGGAATCCGCAACTCTATTCGGAGCTGCTGCGCCGTTTGGAACAGGTTTCCGGCACTCCGATCACCTTTCGCTGCAGCGAAACTCCAATCTTTCTACCGGACGCGCTGCTGAACAAAATGGTGGCCTACGGTCAGGAACTGTACCATCAACTCGAAGGCAATCCGGAATACAACCGAGCCTCGCGAGCTATCATTCCTCCGCGATTTCGAGTTCCGAATGAAACCGCGCACCCTCTGTTTCTTCAAGCCGATTTCGGTCTCGTTCAGGAGCCCGACGGGGCCCTGGAACCCAAGCTGGTCGAGATTCAAGGCTTCCCGTCCATTTATGGCTTCCAGGCTCTGCTCGCTAACACATATCGTGACGTGTATCGATTGACTGATCTGGATTCGCGCTTGACGACTTTTCTGGGTGGTCTCGACGAGACGAGCTATTGGGACCTGTTGCGGCGCGTCATCTTGAGCGGCCACGCGCCCGAACAGGTTGTGCTGCTCGAAATCGAGCCCTATGAGCAAAAAACTCTTCCGGACTTCCTGTTCACACAGAAGCGCCTTGGGATTCCGATTGCTTGTATTACGGAAGTAGAGAAGCGCGGTCGAAGACTATACTTCAAAGGCGTCGAGATCAAGCGGATTTACAACCGCGTCATTGTCGACGAGCTGATTCGCAAGAATATTCAGCCGGCGTTTCAGCTCACGGAAGATCTGGAAGTCGAATGGGCAGGCCATCCTAACTGGTTCTTCCGGATTAGCAAGTTTTCGTTGCCCTGGCTCCGTCATCAGTGCGTTCCGGAGACATGGTTTCTCGATCGCCTCGATAGGCTTCCTGACGATCTAGAAAATTACGTTCTCAAGCCGCTCTACTCATTTGCTGGCCTGGGCGTCAGCATTGGCCCAACCCGGCAAGAGATCGAAGCCATTCCCGACCACAGGCGCTCCGAGTTCATCCTGCAGCGAAAGATGAATTTCGTCCCAACTATCGATACCCCCAGCGGTCCGACCAAGATAGAAATCCGGATCATGTACGTTTGGGACGGCGGGTTAAAGCCGGTAACCACGGTCCTGCGCAGTGGCAGGGGCAAGATGATGGGAGTAGACTTCAACAAGAATCTGGATTGGGTCGGCGCTTCGGCGGGATTTTGCATCCCGCGGAAGTAACGCGCCGCCTGCCAGGGCATCACACAGCAGTAGCAAATAGGAGAAACCGGCATGGCTACGGATCCGCGCGCGGGTAAACCCGCCGATCCTTCACTGCTCGTGAATGTACCGAGGTTGATCGCGAGTTACTACACCATCAAGGCTGATCCCCAAGAGAAGACGCAACGTGTGGCCTTCGGAACGTCCGGTCATCGGGGTTCTTCTTTCAGCGCTGGATTTAACGAAAATCAGATTCTCGCCATTACACAGGCCATCTGCCGTTATCGCCGGGAGCAAGGCACGACCGGCCCTCTGTTTCTCGGCATGGATACACACGCACTCTCAGAGCCCGCCTTCATGTCCGCGTTGGAAGTCCTGGCTGCCAACGGTATCGACGTAATGATCGATGATGCCGGCGGGTACACGCCAACGCCATCGCTCTCACATGCAATTCTTACTCAAAACCGCGGCCTCAAAGATAACCTCGCGGACGGGATCGTTATCACTCCGTCGCATAACCCGCCTGAAGATGGCGGCTTCAAATACAATCCTCCGTCCGGCGGGCCGGCCGATACTACTGCAACCAAGTGGATTGAGAACCATGCGAATGAGTTGATGAGTGCCGGCCTGAAAGGCGTCGCCCGAATGCCCTTCGAGCGGGCGCTGCGTGCCTCCACCACTCATCGCTACGACTACGTTGGGAATTACGTCAATGATCTGGGTGCTGTTATAGATTTCGACGCAATAAGTAGGGCCCGACTTAATCTCGCCGTCGACCCGCTGGGCGGCGCCGGAGTCGCCTATTGGCCGCGCATCGCCGAGCGGTATCGCGTAACTCTTGCGGTCCTCAACACCAATGTCGATCCGACCTTCCGATTCATGACTCTCGACTGGGACGGAAAGATTCGGATGGACTGCTCTTCACCGTACGCCATGGCTGGTCTGATTGCACTGAAGGACAAGTATGACGTTGCGTTCGCCTGCGATACCGATCACGACCGCCATGGCATCGTTACTCGCAGCGCGGGCTTGATGAATCCAAATCACTACCTGGCAGTTGCCATCGATTATCTTTTCCGCAATCGTCCCGAGTGGAAACAGGACGCCGGCGTCGGTAAGACCCTCGTCAGCAGCAGCATTATCGATCGGGTAGCGGCCGATCTCAAACGGCGCCTCCATGAGGTTCCGGTCGGATTCAAATGGTTTGTTGACGGTCTGCTCGATGGCTCGCTTGGCTTTGGTGGGGAAGAGAGTGCGGGCGCATCCTTCCTCAGGCGCAATGGTGGACCTTGGAGTACGGATAAGGACGGTTTGATTTTGGCTTTGCTCTCGGCCGAGATCACAGCGAAAACCGGCAAGGATCCCGGCGAGCGCTATCGCGACCTTACCAGCCGGTTTGGCGATCCCTTATATGAGCGGATCGACGCGCCGGCATCCCCGGAAGAAAAAGCAGTTCTCGCCAAGCTTTCGCCGGAGCAGGTTTCCGCAAAAGAACTGGCAGGAGAGCCGATCAAAGCTATGTTGACCAGCGCGCCCGGTAATGGAGCGCCGCTCGGCGGACTGAAAGTTGCAACCGAAAACGGCTGGTTCGCGGCACGGCCTTCGGGCACGGAGAATGTGTATAAGATCTATGCAGAAAGCTTCCTCGGGAAAGATCATCTGCACCGGCTTCAGAAAGAAGCGCGAACTCTCATTTCGCGCACTTTCCAGACGGCTGCGGCGGCCGGCTGATCAGATTTCGGAGCCCGCTCTTCCTCGCCTTTCGATTGCTACACTTCTGGATTGAAGCGCAGTATTTTCACCAGGCGAACCATTCTCGGTCTTCTCGGAGTTCCCGTCATACGGGCTCTTGGACAGGGCGTTTCCACCCGCGCCGTCAAACCTCAGCCGCGTGGAAAATTCTCCGGCCTTCCCTTCCATGCTTGCTTCACTGATGTCGCGGCTCAGGCGGGATTGCACACGCCGCTCATCTACGGGCCCGAAGATCACAAGACTTACATCATCGAAACAGTCGGCTGCGGGTGCGCGTTCATCGACTACGATAATGACGGCTGGCTGGATGTGTTCTTGCTAAGCGGCACCCGAGAGGAGGGTCCGCCTCCGGGCGCAACGAACCGGCTCTACAGGAATAATCGCGACGGCACCTTCACGGATGTCACCGGGAAATCCGGGTTAGCGAATACCGGATGGGCTTCCGCTGTAGCCATCGGTGACTATAACAATGACGGCTTTGATGACTTGTTTGTCACTTACTACGGTCAGAACATCCTGTATCGCAATAACGGCGATGGCACCTTCACGGATGTCAGCAAGGAAGCAGGCTTGCTACATGACGGTACCAAGTGGGGCGCCGGATGCACATTTGTCGATTATGATCGCGACGGCAGACTTGACCTCTTCGTATCGAACTATTGCATCTTCGACAAAAATAGGGTTCCTAAACCCGGCGAGAGCAGCTTCTGTAACTGGAAAGGGATTCCGGTGAACTGCGGGCCGCGCGGGCTGCCTCCGGGCGATCTGCTCTTATATCACAACAACGGTGACGGCACCTTCACCAACGTGACCGAAAAGTCGGGGGTCGGTAAATCAAAGGGCAGTTACTGCATGACTTCAGTCGCCGCCGATTTCGACAACGATGGCTGGCCCGACATCTACGTGGCGTGCGATTCCACTCCGAGCTTTCTTCTCAAGAACAACCATGATGGCACTTTCACCGATATCGGTCTGGAGAGTGGCGTCGCGCTCAACGAAGACGGCATGGAGCAGGCCGGCATGGGGTTGGGTATCGGGGATTACAACCTCGACGGCAGTCTTGACATCCTGAAAACCCATTTCGCGGATGATACCGCCGTACTTTACCGCAATGACGGCAAAGGCAACTTCGAAGACGTAACAAATTCGGCGGGATTAGGAGTAGAGACTCGCTATATCAGTTGGGGTGCGGGCATGTTCGATCTCGATAACGACGGCTACCCGGACCTCTTCTGGGTAACAGGCAGTGTCTACCCGGAGATCGAGAAGGTGCTGCCGAATTATCCATTCAAGAGCCCGCGGATCGTTTTCCGAAATCTGAGAAACGGAAAATTTGAAGAATTGCTGGACCAGGCCGGCCCAGGCGTTGCTGCCCCACACGCCAGCCGCGGGGTCGCCTTCGGCGATTTTGATAACGACGGGGATATCGACATCCTCGTCATGAACCTGAACGAACCGCCATCGCTCTTGCGCAATGACATGAGCGGTAATGATCATTGGCTGAAGGTCAAACTCGTCGGCACGAAATCGAACCGCAGCGCAATCGGCGCTCGTGTTACTGCTCATTACGGCGGCAAGGTACAAGCGCAGGAAGTGCTCAGCCAGGCCAGTTTCTATTCAGCGAACGATCTGCGGCTCCACTTCGGCGTTGGCGCAGTGGGTAAGGTCGATCTCGAGGTTCGCTGGCCGAATGGTGGACTTGAACACTTCAAGGAAGTCGCCGCTGATCACCTGGTCACGATTCGCGAGGGTGGCGGCATTATTAAGGCGGAACTGTTCCGGAAGCATTCCTAAGACGAACCCTAGCTAAGCTTTAACAGCACTAAGCACGTCTAATCTGCTTCAATATTTGACAGTTAGTAACTTATTCGGCAAACTCTGTTCAGAATCGCTATTGAATATCGCGGAGTTACGGGTTATCATTACCATCAGTGTTGCTTTAAGGGGCCGGGGCATTAGTGTGCCCTTTTGATTGCTGCGAGTTTGGCGGTTCACGGAATCTAGCCATTGGTGTGCAACAACCCCTTTGTCAACTCAGGGAGGTTGTACTCTAATGAGAACGCGAATCCTTATTTTCGCGACTTTACTGATTTTTGCTCTTTCGGGAGCAGGCTTATGCGTTGCGCAGGAAATTTACGCAACACTCACCGGCACTGTCGTTGACTCAACCGGTGCGGTGATCCCGAACGCGGCCGTTACCGTCCACAACAACGAAACAAATACGGACGTCCGCACTATCACGACCGACGCCAACGGAGGCTTTACGGTCACAAATCTTTCGGCGGGAACTTATACGGTGGTCGTCAAAGCCACTGGATTCCAAACCTCGACAGCTAGAGACGTCGTTCTCAACGTCGCGCAGAAGCGGCCAATCGAGATTCAGTTGAAGCCCGGCCAGATAACCGAAACTGTCACGGTTAGCGAGACGACTACTCCGGTCCAGACCACGAGCGCGGCGCAGATGGGCACAGTCACAGGCACACAGGTTCGGGAACTCCAGCTCAATAATCGAAATTTTCAGCAGCTCTTGACACTGCAAACCGGCGTGACGAGTCAATTGCCGGACGTAGTTGGATTCGGGTTGAACAATACCACCACAGTGTCGGTAAACGGCGCGCGAACAACCGCCAACAATTGGACTGTCGATGGAGCAGACATTAACGACAGCGGATCGAATGGCACCCTTCTGAACGTGCCGAGCATCGACGCGATACAGGAATTCACCCTAGGCCGCAGCAATTACGACGCGGAATATGGCCGCAGTGGCGGAGGTCAGGTTCTCGTTGGCACAAAATCCGGTACCAGCCAGTTCCATGGCGATGCCTACGAATTCGTCCGTAATGATATCTTCAACGCAAACTCTTTCTTCAGCAATCTTGTAGGCAAACCAAAACCGCCGCTACGTTATAACGACTTCGGTTTTACGATTGGTGGACCGCTTTTCATTCCCAAGCTGTACAAAAGAAGCGAATCAAGAACGTTCTTCTTCTGGTCGGAAGAGTGGCGCAAGACTGGCAATCCCAGCACCAACACCGCGCTCGTGCCAACCGCCGCCCAGCTCGCGGGCACCTTCACAGGTCAGTTGAATGCCGCAACAGCCCCAGCCGGCTGCATCACCTACAACGCCGGTACGAACACCTCGCAGATCAATCCGTCCTGCTTCAGCCATAATGCCCAGGCCTACATCCAAAATGTTTATTCGAAATTTCCGGGCAATGCGGGCAACGGAACTCAATTCATTAGTAACTACGTTGCCAAGCAGAACTACCGCCAGGATCTGGTCCGGCTAGATCAGAACATCACCGACAAGATCCATCTCTTCGGGCGGTTCATGCAGGACATCGTCCCAACTACCGAACCGGGCGGACTATTCGCGAGCAGTCCCTTACCCCAAGTCTTCTCTACCGCAACCAACGCTCCCGGAAAGAATGTGGTCGCCAATATGAGTTGGGCCATTTCGCCGAGCGCCGTGAACGAAGCCGCCTTCAATTATTCGTGGGGCGCCATCAACAGCGATCTGACCGGTATCACCAACTCGCCGGCTTTCTTAGGCGCTTTGAGCGGCGGATTGCCTTACAGCGACCCGTATGGTCGTGTTCCCGGTGCCACTATCACGAACTACACCGGCGTCTCAACTCCCAGCGCGCCGTATTTCGAGCGCAATATCGATAAGAATTTTTACGATAATTTCTCGAAGGTGATCAGAAATCATACGATTCGCGCAGGGATCACCGTTCAGGCGATGACGAAAACCGAGAACGGCCCGAACCCCACAAACGGCAGTTTCACGTTTCGCACAGCCTTCGGCAATCCCTCGTTTGCGAATTTCCTATTGGGCGACGCATCGCTCTTCACGCAATCGAGCCGCGACATCATACCGCACCTGAACTACTACAATCTCGAGGCGTACGTGCAAGACGATTGGAAAGTCACGCCGCGTCTCACGCTGAACCTGGGGATGCGTTACAGTTACTTCCCACCTCCCGGCGATCAAAATGATGTGTTGAATAACTTCGATCCCGCTGTATTCAACCCGGCCGTGGCGCCTCTTATCAATCCTGTAACCGGAAACTTCATTGCAGGACAAGGCGTGACGCCCGCGACCTATGTAAACGGCTTGATCTTCCCACAAGGGTCGGCCTGCACGGGCGCTCAAAAAATCGCTCCTGTGACCTGCTCGCCTTATGGCTCGACCGTAAACCCAACTTCGAATTTGAACTTCGGTCCGCGGTTTGGTTTTGCATGGGACGTATTCGGAACCGGAAAGACTGCGGTTCGCGGCGGTTACGGAGTGTTCTATGACCGAACGCTCAACGGCATCTGGGAGCAGAATGCCTTTGGTGATCCGCCACTCGTGCAGAGCGTGCAGATCACGAATCCGAGCTTTGACAATCCTGCGAGCGGAACCGCGGGCGCCAGGCTCGGCCCTGTAAACCTGACCGCGACCGGCACGCCCACGTTCAAAGTGCCTTCCTATCAGGCTTTCAACTTCTCCGTTGAGCAGCAGATCCTCACGAATACAGTGTTACAGGTCGCTTACGTAGGCACGCTCGGCCGCCATCTCCTCGGCGACCTCGATGCGAATCAGGTACCCTTGGATCTCCGCGTTGCGAATCCGACAGTCAACGTGAATGCGCTTCGACCCTATCTCGGCTACGCCGCCATTACGGAGAGGGCGCCACTCTACATCAGCAACTACAACTCTCTTCAAGCCGGGCTGAACCGTCGGGTTTCGAATGGACTCACTCTCGGTATCGCCTACACCTGGTCAAAGAATCTGGCAAACAATCCCTCGGATCGGGGGACTGCCGTTGCCGATTCTTACAATGCCGGCTTGGACTATGGCCCTCCCACCATCAACACACCCCAGGTGTTTGTTGCCAACTATGTCTACAACCTTCCATTCTTCAAGGATCAGAAGGGCTTCATCGGGCATGTGCTCGGCGGCTGGGAATTGTCCGGGATCACAACTCTTAACTCTGGTCAGTCTCAGACAATCCGGCAGAACAACGATCCGTTCAACGCCGCCGATTGGCCCGCTGGAACGGCTGGCGTCTTCCCTGGAGGTATCGGAATCGACCCGAGCACAGTTCCGCCCCGTGCCGATCTCACCGGTCAGTCACTTACGGGACTGGGTAACCGCCTCGAATGGTTTAACACGGGTGCATTTACGGATGCCGTCGGACACTTCGGTACGGCCGGACGAGGCGTCGTCCTTTCTCCTGGTATCGAGAACTGGGATATGGCCGGTATCCGCAATTTCAAATTCGGCGAGCGTGTGAGTTTGCAGTTTCGAGGCGAATTCTTCAACACGTTCAATCACGTGAACTTCACCACATTGGGCGTAAACGTCGATACTCCTTCGACCTTCGGCAAGCTGACCAACACTCACAATCCGCGCACAGTTCAGCTCGGCCTGAAGTTGTATTTTTAGTAGTTGATCGAGAAGCTTTACAGAATAGGCACGTCGCAAATCGCGGCGTGCCTTTTTTGTTTCGCTCTCGTCGCTTTCTCTCAGGACCTCCAAACCTTGCTCGTTGAAGGCTCACAGGCGCTGCAGGCAGGAAACAACGCTGCGGCGGAACAACACTTCCGCCGCGCACTCGCGCTCGAGCCCAACTCAATCGAAGTCTTGAACAATCTTGCAATCGCGCTCGTTCGCCAGAACAAGGATCGCGAAGCGGTCACGCTCTATCAGCGCGCTCTGGCCATCAAACCGGCCGATCCGGCAACGAGCCGAAATCTCGCAATCGCGTATTTTCGGACTGAACAGTACGAAAAAGCATGGCCTATTCTGGAGAAGCTGAGCGCCTCGGCAAACGATTTTCAAACCCTCGATCTTGCCGGTCTCACGCTGTTTGCGCTGGATCGATACCGCGAATCGGCCGCTTACCTGGATCGCGCCAGCCGCCTGAATCCTTCAGACCTCGCGACCCTTGACATGCTCGGTAAGGCTTATATGCGGCTTGGGAATTACCAGGCCGCGACCGAGGTGTTCGGTCGCATTATGGCGGTGAACCCGAATTCGCCGGAAGCACACGTGCTCATGGGTATGGCCTATGACAAAATGTCCCGCGACAACGACGCCCGAGCGGAATTTGAGGCTGCCCGTGTGGCCGATCCCCGTTACCCGGGCGTGCACTCAGGGTTAGGCCAGGTCTATTGGAAGGAGGACAAGATCGCGGACGCCGCAGCAGAGTTCGAAGCGGAGCTCAAAAACTACCCGACGGATCCCGTCTCCAACTGCTTGCTCGGTGAGGTCCTGCTCAAACAGAACGATCCGGCCGGGGCTGCGCGTCACTTTGAAGCTGCCATTCAGAGTAATTCCCGATACAAAGAAGCCCAATTTGGATTGGGAAAGGCTCAGTTAGCCCTGAACCAGCCGCAAAGCGCGATTACCCCGCTTCAGGCAGCCATCAAGCTCGACCCCGACTACGTGCAGGCCCACTATGCCCTCGGGACCGCCCTGCGAAAACTGGGCCGCTTGCCTGAAGCCAAACAGGAGCTTGCCCGGGCGGAGCAGATTCAAGCCGCGCAGCGCGCCGCTTACGGGAGGAAACTGAATACGGTTAGCCCGCCATAAGCAATCCCATCACCTCGGCCGCACCGCCTCCAATGCTTGCGCGAGTCGTTCCAGATCGGTCTCGTCGTTGTAGACGTGAGGGGAAACTCGCAACGTGCTGCCTCGTAGCGATACGTGAATGTGGCGTTGAGCGAGTTGCTCAAGGCACGACTCGACATCGAAGCCGGGAGGCGCCTTCAGGCCAAACAAATTCGCCGCCCGCTCGCTCTCATCGGCCACTTCAAAGCCCATCTCGCGGACACGGACGACAAAGTCCCGTTCGATACCCAATAAATATCTTCGAACGGACTCGGGACGCCATTGCAATAGCAGTGCGGCCGCTGCTTCCAGCATTCGAATCAAG
This sequence comes from uncultured Acidobacteriaceae bacterium, assembly GCA_963787585.1. Taxonomy (GTDB): domain Bacteria; phylum Acidobacteriota; class Terriglobia; order Bryobacterales; family Bryobacteraceae; genus Bog-105. Next base: position 1,052,222 of record CAWBDR010000014.1, on the reverse strand, counting down.
ACCGGGTTGGCTCGCAGGCTCGTATCGAAGCGGCGCATTCCTTCCACATAGCGGTCTTCATACTCCACCAGGCCACTGAAGTTCTCGCTTCCAGCCCGCATCAACCAGCTCTGTTCTAACGGACAGCCCGACGCGAAGCGCTCGCCCAAAACCATGAAACCCAAGCCGTAGTTGCACAACATCGCCTTGTAGCTGTGCACTACCAGGGCATCGGGCCGGATCTGCGCCATATCCAAGGGCATAGCGCCGACCGTCTGCGTGCCATCGATGACGAAAGCTGCGCCCGTTTTTCGACAGGTCTCGCCAATACACGCCAAATCAAAGAGGGTCCCATCGGTCCAGTGCGCCTGCTCTACACTCACCAGCGCGGTATCGCTGTCAATGGCTTCAATCACCGCCGCGTTCCACCGTGCTGCACGGCTCGCCCCGCGTCGCGCCGATAACCAGGGTGCGTCGGGCGCATCAATCATGTGTATTTGTACTCCGCCTGCGCGCCAATCGCGCCAGGGGTACACGTTGCTCGGGAACTGGTCGCCGAGCAAAACGACATTTTGGCCCGGGCGAACTCTCAAATTCTTTGCGATCGTTGCCATGCCATAAGACACGGAAGTCACAAACGCCACACGCTCGGCGTTGGCGTTGACGAGTTGTGCGCACAGCTTGCGTGTGCGCTCGGCTGGCTCGAAGAAATCGATCGGCTTGATATTTGCCGGAAAGCTGCGAGTTGCGAGCGCTTCCACTCCAGCTTGCTGTACGCAAACGGGTAGCGGCCCCATATAGGCGCTGTTCAGGTAGCAGTCACCGTCCGGAAGGGAAAACATCTCTCGCTGGCAAGTCAGGGGTGCATCGCGTTCGCAGTCCATCCCTCCATCATCCTGGTTGTCACGACCCATGTGAAAAAATGGGAGGGCTTGGAAAGTTGCCTGCGCACACTCCGCTTCATGTGTGTTCTGCTGACCGCAAGCTCTGCGGAGTGCCATCAGAACAGTCCGGTCGATTTCGGTGTGATGCGGCCGTATGAGGCCCATGTGGTCGAAGCCACCGGCCAGGTTTCCCGCTTCCGCGATGCTCAGGCTTGGGCGCTGAGCAGCGGTGAACAGGTCAGAGTTCAACAGCTCATCACGACCGGCCCCGACGGTTACGCCAGGTTTGTTGTCGCCGGTGGAAGCACCTTTGAAGTTTTCGCAAATTCGCGTTTGATTTTCCGTCAGAACACGGCCGCCGTGGGCGATCTGCTGGATGTAATCGGTGGCCGCGTTCGAGTCCATCTGCAGACGGCCATCGGTCAGCCGCAGCAGCGCGTTTTCACGCCGAGTGCTATCGTAACGGCTCGTCAGCCCGCGACCATCGCTATCGCAATCGATGAAGACAACGCGGTCCGCATCGACGTCCTCGAAGGCGAGATTTCGGTCCAGCACGCTCGCTTACCGAACAATGCACCCACTGTCGTGAAAGCCATCGATGCCATCCTTATACAGCCCGATGAGGCGATCTCACGGCGCGTCGATCGCGGATCGCTCTATCGATACACGATGAAGCCGCTGCACGATCTTTGGTCTTCCGTCGCTCACACGGGGAGTAAAAGTACGAAGGAATTGACTGGCAACCAGAAGTTGCTGGCCGTGAACTCTTCTCGGATGTTCCAGGCATTCTAAGCGACGGATAGAATGAAGGCGGATGTTCCCGCTGGTCGCCTTCGTCCTGCTATTCGCTCCTGCGCAGCAGCAGCCTGCTGCCCCGCCGCCGCAGCAAACGCCTTTGAACATGAAAGCGCAGCAAGCACAAGCAGAGAGCGGCATCGAGAATCCCTGGGACGTGCGCAACATCATTGAGGCGATCCAGAAAGAGACTGATAATCTGCGCCCAATACTGGCTCAGTTGAATCCCCAACAGTGGTATGACCAGAAGGGCGCCCCTTCTACCTACATTTCCGAGTGGCACACGGCGCAGAAACAGCTAGACGAGATCGCTCTTTCCACCCGCGTTTTATCTCAGAAGACCGATAGCCTTTCGCTGGCTCTCGATGAATATTTTCGATTGGAAGCGCTTGACGTTACTAGCCGCACGCTCCAGGAAGGTGCCCGCAAGTATACGGCGCGCGCCGTAGCAGACCAGTTAGATAAATTCATTGCCCGCAATTTCAACAATCGCGAGCGTCTGCGGGACTACCTGAAAGACCTGGCCGCCAATCAAGAGCAGGATTTCAAAATTGCGGATGAGGAAGCGCAGCGCTGTCGCGGTATGATCAGTCAGGAACCCGCTCCGAATCTGAAGAAACCCCGCAAGCACTAAATGGAAGTCTCGACGTTTACCTGTTCAATTTGCAGCGAAACCTCGCAACGCATCTGTATTTACTGCACCAAGGATGCGTGCAACAACCATCTCTGCGAGCGTTGTCACCGGTGTAGCGACTGCTGTGAGTGCGACACCCTGTTTGAGTCCCAGAATCATCCTGAAGTCGTAAACGGCGCGTCGGGTCAGGTTGGCCTGCCACCGGAGAGTTTGCTCCTTACTGACGATTAGCCCTCTACTGCTCGCCGCTGCTCTTGGCCCGGCGACGCAGCACTGAAAATCCAGAATGGTTCCCGCTCGAATTCAGCGCTTTCTTAAGCACGTCTTCTCGGTCCTCGCTTACCCATGCGGCCTGAATCTGCTTTTCATCGAAACCGGCCACTCTTCCGGCCAGAATGAAAGCCGGCAAAGCGTGATCAAGATCATGCCACCGGGCCATCTCGACGACGGACGGCAGGGCGCGCTGGCGTATTAATGCCAGCGTTTCAGGATTCCGGTCCTGAGTAAGCTCAACCAGTTCCAAACTGGCGTTTCGCCGGTCGGACCAGACCACCGAATTCAGCAGTTCGACGTACCACGTCGGCTCAATCCGGATCTGTTGCTCGGGATGTAGCCTGGCCCCGACGGCAATCGCCTTTAACGCGCGCATAGCGTTCTCTCGAACCGTGTCGTCCTGGTCGCGCAGCGCCCATTGCAACGCGTCGACGATCTCCTTTGAAGTTCGAGGGCCGCGCGGACCGTATTGCAGAAGGTAAGCGGCTGCCGCGCGCTGCTCGGGATCAGCCGATTCGCGCAGCACATGATCAATCAAGGCAAGGTTCTGCTCAACCAGCGGGATGAACGACTGTTGTATTTCACGGCAATCGACGTCCGCCATTAGAGAGTATCCATTCGTCAGGTCTTCATCGTTGTTGCGGCCGCGAATGCTCTCTGAAACCGTGTTTAGGAGAGCGCGGTACTGTTCGTCCAGCGCAAGAGGAAGCGCGACGTTGCCCGCCGGCGCCGGGTGATACTCCACGTGCGGAGCATCCCGTTCTTGGACTCCGATATAGAGAATGGTTCCGTGGGCTTCGCAGCATGCCGCCTCTACGCGGGATGCGACAACTCCGGAAAGCTTGTCAATCCGTCCCTCGGCATCTTCCCGCGAAGGAAGCAAATCGCCGGGATTGGCACCGAGCGCAATCTTAATTTTCTCTACCGAGACCTTGCGGGCTCCGTAGACTTCAATCGAACCCACACGCGGGGTAATATCTTCGGCTCTCGCAATAAGACACACGAGGGCCAAGGCACAACAGAACTTCACCATTCCAGTATGCGACGCGCGGCGTCTAAGGTTCGTTTGATCCGGTTTAAGCCTGCTTTTCCGCCAGATCGCCTATAACCGGCAGCTTCACCTTTTTATTGCTGTAGGTCGAAAACATCATGTAAAGCCAGACAACGAAGACCAGCAGATCCCAGACGCGGTGAAGCATGAAGCCAGTCCAAAATCCGCCACTGCTTAAAAACACTGCGCCCATGATGATGCTTATGAGTATCGAAATGATAATCACCCCAATACTGAAAAAGATCGATTGGAACGCGTGGAAGCGAATGAGCTTGTTCTGGTTGTACGGCGCGATCACCAGGAAGATGATTCCAGTGATGAACCCAAACAGATAACACAGCGCGCCCGCCACATTTTCCGCCATCCCGGGCGCGGAAATCGGTCTCGCGGGTGGAACGTACCCAGTTCCAGTCCCTGGTCCCCCTCCGGCTCCAGCGCCAGCCGGTGCCGCGCCTCCTGCTACTGCCGTTCCGCAATTAGGACAAAAGCTGCCCGTAACCTGGGCTCCGCAGTTTGAACAGAATGCCATTGATTTCTCCTGAATGAGAAGTAGATTGCTATGAGTCTATTGCAAACTGACGACGAACGCTAGACCGTTGCAACCGCCACCGGGTGGCGCAGTACGGGCCGTAAAACCAGGTTCACTATGACCATCAGTACCGAGAAAGCCGGAATCAGCATCAGCCCCCGCTGATAATCGCCGCCTCCCGCTAAGGCGCCGATGATCTTTGAGCTGACCGCCAGGCCAATCCAGCCGCAGGTGATCACGATGCCCATGGCCGTCGCTGTCCCGCGATGGAAGGTATCGCCCGTGACCGCCAAGGTTGTTGGGAACACCGGAGCCATGCTCAATCCCGCGCAGAAGACCGCGGCCGTAATCGCGTTTGGGGAGCGCAATTCCAGCATCGCGGACGTTGTGATCGCCATGCAGATCGCCGCAAACAGCGTGACCGTCAACGCCGGCACTTTGATCAAAACGCGTGAGATCACCACCCGGCCCACCAGGATTCCGAAAGCAAAACCGTAGCTCACCACATGCCCCGCTCTGGTCGGGTCGAAGCCGGCCGTTTGCAGATACCGGTTAAGCCAGTTCCACACGCCTACTTCGCAAGCCACATAGAGGAACAGGAAAAACGACAGCAGAATGAGCGCGGGCGTGGACAGAAGGGTCGGCACCTGATTCAATTGGAAACTTGCGCGGCCGGCTGCCGGCGGCATTTTGGCAGACGCATTCATCACGAACGCCACGGCGGTCAGCGCCGCGATCCCGTAACACACGGTGGCCGGATTGACTTTTTCACTCGCGACATAGGTGGTAACAATGCCCCCCAGCCCGAAGAACAGGTTCAGGAAATTCAAGGCCGATCCCCGCCGCTCAGGTTCCACCGCTCCAACCAGGGAGTTTGCGCCGGTGACCACAATGCCGCCGCCTACTCCGAGAACAAAGTACACTACGAGCAGACCGCCGTAGCCGCCCGCGTTCGGCGCCGAAATGAGCGCCACGATCACCAATCCCAATCCAGCGAGAAGCGCCAGTTTATTGCCTTTGAGATCAATAAACGGCCCGGCGGCCAACGAAGCGATCACCAAGCCAAGCGCCTGGATACTGGCGATTACGCCTTCCTGAGCAGGAAGCAGATGATAAGTTGGCAGCAGCGCGCCAAGAATGGGGGCGATCAAGCCATAAACAAAAATGGCCAGAACGGAAGCGACAATGAGCATCGAGAAATAGTATCAAACCTCGACTCTTCAATGCGATAGTTCTGAGGAAACCTCCGCCACGATTTCGCTGCAAAGTGCCGCGGCCCGCTCACAATCCTCGCGCGAAACATCCATATGCGTGACCATCCGCATGCGCGTAGAGCCGATCTCGTTCGCAAGCACACCACCCGCTTTCAATTGCCGGCTGAACTCTGCGCCCGTGATTCCCAGGCCGGATATGTCGAAAATTACGATATTCGTCTGAACCCTGGCCGCATCGATACGAGTCCCAGGCAGTTGGGAAAGACGCGCGGCGAGCAACTGCGCATTGCGGTGATCTTCATCCAGACGCTTAGGCGATTCGTCGAGAGCAAGAATTCCCGCGGCCGCCACGATTCCCGCCTGCCGCATCCCGCCCCCCAGGCGCTTGCGATATAAGCGTCCGTGTTCGATCGCATCTGCGCTGCCAACCAGCATCGAACCGACCGGCGCACCGAGGGCTTTCGACAAGCAGAACATCACGGTATCCGCATCGCGGACGATGCGCGAGACAGGAGTCCCGGAAGCTGTTGCGGCGTTAAATACACGGGCACCATCCATGTGAACCTTCAACCCGCGCTCGTGCGCTTCCGAACAGATTTCGTCGATAACGTTCTGCGGGTACACAGTCCCGCCGGACATGTTGTGCGTGTTTTCTAGCGAAACCAGTGTCGTGGGGGCATTGTGCGGACCCTTCCGCCGTAGCACGCCCTGAATCTCTTTCCAGGTGAGAATGCCATATTCGGTCTGAATCGGACGCGCGAGGCAACCCGAAAACCATGCCATCATCGAAAGTTCCCAGTCGAGAACATGCGACCGCGAATCGCAAATCACTTCCTCGCCGTGATTGGTATGGATTTTGATGGCAATCGTGTTGCCCATCGTCCCCGTCGGGACGAACAGCGCCGCCTCTTTCCCGCAGATCTCGGCCGCACGCTGCTCCAATCGGTTCACCGTTGGGTCTTCGCCATAAACATCGTCGCCAACTTCGGCTTCAGCCATTGCGGCGCGCATCGCGACACTCGGTTTCGTCACCGTATCGCTACGTAAATCGATGTAGTGCGTTTGTTCAGGCATCCAGAAATTCCCGAAAGATTTCGTTCGAAAGCAGGACAGCTTTCGGCGCAAGCGCAAGCCGCCTACCCTCACGCTCCAGCATCCCGAGCCCCGTCCACTTCTCAATCGGCTCGCGAAACCGCGTCCACTCTTCCGTGGTCGGCTGGATTCCGATCATCAAGCGCAGCCCGACAAAGAAATGCTCCTCATTCGTATCCGTTCTCGTTCGCTGCCCGACCTCTCTGCCGTGATCAAGGTACTCCCGCAACTCGTCCGGGTTGCTCCACCGCTCGCGGCCATTGAATGAATGCGCATCCAGACCGAAGCCGGCGTACGGCTCTAGCTTCCAGTACTTCAAATTGTGCAGCGACTCAAATCCTGATCGGGCAAAATTCGATATCTCATACCGCTCAATGCCCAATCGCGCCAGTCGCGCCACGGCGCTTTCATACATCTCCGCCGTTAGGTCGTCGCTCGGAACCCGAGTTGCGCCGTAGCGAATGCCATGGAAGAGAATCTCCTTTCCTAACCGGCTGTCTTCATCCACCTCGAAAATGTACACGGATACGTGTGGCGGACCCAGGCGCTCGATCCACAGCAACGAGTCCTTCCACGAGGCCGCTGTCTGCCCTGGAAGTCCCGCGATCAAATCGATGTTGATATTCGCGATCCCGGCGTCGCGCAGAATAGCCACGTCGTTTCGAACAGTTTCGGCCGTGTGTGTGCGCCCCACCTCCCGCAGTTCTTCGGTTACGAATGACTGAACCCCCAAACTCACGCGGTTAATCCCGCAACTTTTCCAGGCTCCAACAGCTTGGGCCGTCAGGCCCCCGGGCGCGCATTCGAGTGTTACTTCCCTTAAATCGCTCCCCGGAATCGCGCTCATCAGCTCCCGAAGCAAGCCAGCGTGCATCAGGCTGGGCGTACCGCCCCCGAAGTAGACCGTTTCAGGACGCCAATCCCAGAAATGCGATCGGATCTCTGCCAGCAGCGCCTTCTCGTACCGCTTTCGCAGCTCGGAAGAATAAACGTCGGACGCAAAATTGCAGAACGTGCACTTTTGCGCGCAGAAGGGATAAGAAATGTAAACGCCGGGCACGCGATTACAAACTGACCTCTTCGCCCAGTTGGCGGCTGATCGCGCCGGCGATCAGGTGGTCCAGCGATTCACCGGTTTCCGACAATACAAACGTCTCCCGACCCGAGTTCCAGTCCAGCTTAAAGCTCTTTGAATGCGCAGAGACCCACACCTGGCGAACCGGAGCATTCGGGCTGACCACAAATCGCCCTTTCGGTTCCTCGAATTCAATCGAAAGCGCGCCTGAATTGAAGTCGGGCTCGAACCCGTAACGATCAGAGGCCGCGGTTAGCTTTCGGTAAAGCGCCTCTAACACCGACGCGGATCGGTTCCTGAATTCCTGTTCGTCCATAACTTCTACCTATATTCTCCAATCCGGTTGGCGAATTTGGTAACTTTGGCCGAGTAGCGGTCATCTGCTAACTGCGACCCCCAGCTATGGAGCCTTCGTGTGTCCGCCACAGTCTGATTCCCGGAACAAGCAAGCTCTTTGAGGATTTCCTCTACGATTTCGATCGAGTCGCGCCATTTTACTCCCACCCCTTCTCGAATTTCGAGGGGTTTATCGCCGCGGCCAAGACGCTCAATTATCCCGCCGATCGCCGTGCCAGACTCGTTTCAGCGTTGCGCGAGCAAGACGGCCAATCCGCTGGGCTGTCCAAACTGGCCAAACCGGGAACGGTGGCGGTCGTCACCGGCCAGCAAGTGGGGCTCTTTTCCGGTCCAGCTTACACAATTTTCAAGGCACTCACCGCAGTCAAGTTAGCCGCCGAGCTGGAGGAACGCGGTGTGCCCGCTGTTCCAGTCTTCTGGCTCGCCACTCAGGACCACGACATCGCCGAAGTGGACCACGCCTGGGTCTTCAATGAGCAATTGACTGCTACAAAGATTTCAGTTGCGAATATCGTCTCTGGTGGCGGTCCGGTCGGCGAGGTCGAGTTGTGCGATTTGCCTGTCGCCGAGCTCCGGCGCGCACTGGGCGAACTGCCGTTCGCAGATGAAGTGACTGAGCGACTCACCTCCGCTTACCAACCCGGAGCGTCTTTCGGCTCCGCTTTTCGCGCGTTCCTCAAGGAGCTCCTGGGCCGCTTCGGCCTTCTCTTTCTGGATCCGCTCAAGCCGGCTATGCGTGAACTCGCCGCGCCATTTCTCGCCGGTGTCGTCCCGCGTGTGGCCGATCTCGTTTCACGCTTGCAGAAGCGCAATCAGGAGCTGACGGACGCCGGGTACCACAACCAGGTTCATGTCGAGGATCGGACGTCGCTCCTCTTCCTGCTTTCCGAAGGGAAACGGACTGCGCTCCGCTTCAAAGACGGCGAATTCGTCTGGAAGGATCGCCAGCTCGATGCATGTGAGCTGCAAGCGATGGCAACAGAGCTATCGCCCAACGCTCTCCTGCGGCCGGTCATGCAGGATTACCTGTTGCCTACCGTCAGCTATGTCGGCGGACCTGCCGAGATCGCTTACCTCGCACAAAGTCAGGTCCTTTATCAGGAACTGTTGGGGCGGATGCCCGTGATATTTCCCCGGAACAGTTTCACGCTTCTGGACGCCCGAGCAACCAAGCTGATGCATCGCTATGGCCTCCATCTCACTGATCTGCTGGATTTTCAGGAACACGTCAAGGCACATATCGCAGCACGGCTCGTCCCAGCCGGTTTAACGGAACAGTTCGAACAATTGGAGCGCTCCACGCTCACCGCTCTCGAACGCGCCCAAGACTCGTTGGCTCAATTTGACCCTACCCTGCAATCCGCGGCCAAGAAGAGCTCGACCAAAATCCTGTACCAGATTCGCCGTCTTTCCGAAAAGACTGCCCGCGAAACACTCCGCCGCGATGAGCGTGCCGCCAAAGGGGCTGAGTACCTGATCAATTTGGTGTATCCGCATCGCCGCCTCCAGGAGCGCTTCTTCTCCATCGTTCCTTTTCTGGCAAAATACGGCCTTGACCTGCCTGACCGGCTCCTCGCCATGACCCAGACGTTGTGTCCGGATCATATGGTTCGCACCATCTAAGTACATTCCGCAAAGGCGCGGATATCATGGTAGGCGCGCGTTCCCGCTATGACAAACACCAAGCCGTGCGTCACACCTCTTGCGCTCGCCGCACTGGTTCTTTTCATCCCGCTGACCTCCGCTTTCGCTCAGCATCGGCTGCATGACCAGGCGGAGAACCAGGCCGAAAATCATCCGTGGATGAATACCACGCTGTCTCCGGACCAGCGCGCGGACATGGTGCTCAAGGAAATGACCCTCGACGAGAAGATCAGCCTCCTGCATGGCAATGGCATGCCCGGGTGGGGCAAGCCGAGGCCGAACGCTTACCTGGGAAACGGCGGCGCCGGTTTTGTCCTCGGCATCCCCAGACTCGGCATTCCCATGATCCAGATGAGCGATGCTGCCTACGGCGTTCGTAGCAGCGCCGAAAACGGCCGCTACTCAACCGCGCTGCCTTCCAATGTTGCGTCGGCCGCAAGCTGGGACCCTCAGGCGGCCTGTGAATATGGCGCGCTGATCGGGCGCGAGTTGCGCGCGCAAGGCTATAACATGACGCTCGGCGGCGGCGTAAACATCACGCGCGAGCCCCGGAATGGCAGGACGTTCGAATACCTTGGCGAAGATCCCATTCTTGCCGGCACGCTGGTCGGAAATCGCATCAAGTGCGAGCAGGCCCAAAACGTCATCGGCGACATCAAGCATTACGCCGTAAACGATCAGGAAAGCGGCCGCAACGAGGTAGATTCGATCATTAGCAAGCGCGCCATGCGCGAGAGTGATCTGCTTGCTTTCGAGATCGGCATTGAAATCGGAAATCCCGCAGCCGTGATGTGTTCCTACAACGCCGTAAACGGGGATTTCGCCTGTGAGAACAAATATCTGCTCACGGACGTGCTTAAGAAGGATTGGAATTTCAAGGGCTTCGTGTTGTCTGATTGGGGTGGAACGCATAGTACTGTGAAGGCCTCCGCCGCCGGCCTGGATCATGAGGAACCGCTCGATGATTTCTTTGGCGACAAGCTCAAGGAAGCTGTTCAGGCTGGCAAAGTCCCAATCTCTGAGATTGACGATCACGCGCGGCGCATGCTGCGATCGGAGTTTTTAAGCGGAATCGTCGATCACCCGACCAAAAAGAGCGTGGTAGACGTGGAGGGCGGCTTCGATACCTCGCGCCGGATCGCCGAGCAGAGCATCGTTTTACTGAAAAACGAAAATAACGTCTTGCCGCTCGATGCTGGCAAGCTGCATTCCATCGCGATCATTGGTCCCCATGCGAACGAGGGGATGATCTCAGGAGGGGGGTCCGCCCAGGTGGACCCTCCCGGCCGCCCCCCTGCCGGGTGGCAAGCGCATGTATGGTTTCCGACCTCGCCCTTAAAAGCCGTGAGCGCAAGAGCTCCGGGTGCAAATGTTCAGTTCGACTCGGGCGCCAAACCCGAATCTGCCGCGGCTTTGGCGAAACAGTCGGACCTCGCAATTGTGTTTGCCTATCAGTGGACGAGCGAAGGCATGGATCTGCCCAACCTCTCGCTGCCTGAGAATCAGGATGCGCTGATCGAGCAAGTCGCATCCGCCAATCCCCGAACAATCGTTGTGCTCGAGACCGGTACTGCGGTGACGATGCCGTGGATCGACAAAGTAGCCGGCGTCGTACAGGCCTGGTACGCCGGCAGCAAGGGTGCCGATGCAGTCGCAAACCTCCTGTTCGGCAGCATGAACCCAAGCGCTAAGCTGCCAATGACGTTCCCGCGCAGCGAAGCAGACCTTCCACATCCCCAGCTGGTAGCGCCGCCGCCCAGGGCACATGGTGCGGCTCCCGTCGCGCCGCGAGGCGAGGCAAAGCCCACATTCAGCGTTCATTACGACGAAGGTCTGAAGGTCGGCTACAAGTGGTACGACGCGGAAGACAAGCTCGTCCTGTTCCCATTCGGGTTTGGACTCTCGTACACAAGTTATAGTTACTCCGGTCTCGGGGTCGAGCCCGGCCGCGAAACGGCAGTTCACTTCACAATCAAGAACAGTGGCAGCCGCGCTGGAGCCGAAATTGCCGAGGTCTATGCGTCCCTGCCGCCGGCCGCGGGTGAGCCGCCGAAACGATTAGTGGGCTGGAGCAAAGTGCTCTTGAACCCCGGCGAAAGCAAGGAACTGAGCGTAACGATCCCGCCCAAGTATCTCTCGATCTACGATGAGGCTCAAGACCAGTGGAAACTGGTACCGGGAAGCTATACGTTCATGGTCGGCGGATCATCGAAAGATCTACCTCTAAAACACGCGGTCGATCTCAAGTAGGCCCTCGTTTTTTATAATGGCGACAGCTTGAACTTTGCCTGCCTGTGTGTCGCCGCCGCTTTACTCTGCGGGGCCGCACAGGGCGATACCCCAGCCCAGTGGGCTGATCGCGCCGAGCAACTTATCCGCCAGGGCGATAAACAGGGCGCGCTCGATGCTCTTCACAATGCTGCTCAGGCCACGCCCCCGTCCGCAGAATCGGAGGATCGCATTGGATTTCTCCTGGCCGTCTTGCAGCAACCCGACTCGCTGGACCATTTCCGGAACGCCATCTCCCTCGATCCGGCCTTCGCGCCCGCGCACTATCACTTAGGCGTGGCGCTCTGGAACGGTGAAGACAGGCAGAACAGCCTCGCGGAACTGCAGCAAGCCGCCAAACTCGCGCCCTCAACTTTCGATTACAGATACCGGCTCGGCTCCGCGTATTTGCGGTTAGGCCAATTCGATGATGCCGTTTCCGAGCTAAAGCAGGCAACCGCGATCGACGGCTCTAAGGTAACAGCCTGGACCGATCTCGAAACCGCCCTGCAGAGCAAAGGGGATCTGGCCTCCGCAACAGATGCGCTCCAACAAGCCATCACCCTTGATCCCTCCAATGACGCACTTCATGACAGCTACGCCTTTCTGTTGGTCGAAACCCGCCAGGCAAATCGCGCTCTGGACGAAGAGCGAAAGGTCTTGGACCATAACGCAACCGATACCTCGGCACTCCTCAATACCGGGTACGCCTATATGAAGCTGGGCGAGTTCGATCTGGCCGAAAAAGCTTACCGCCAGCTCATTGCCGTCGATCCGAATTCGGCCGCGGGGCATTACGATCTAGGTCTCTCGCTCAAAATGCGAGATCAAATCGAGAATGCGCAAGCGGAATTCAGAGAGGCCATCCGGCTCGATCCCGCGCTCGCCCAGCCCCGCTATTCACTCGGGATCGCGGACTGGCAGTTGGGGGATATCGATGGCCTTGCCGAGCAGATGCGCGCCGCCTTGGCAATCAATCCGAATTATGCGGAGGCGCACTACATGCTAGGGATCGCTCTCAAGCAGAAAGGGGATCTCGACGCCGCTATTCCGGAACTGAAAGAAGCCATTCGCCTCGATGCGACGACGCCTGGGCCTTACAACACGTTAGGCCAGATTCTGCGCATCAAAGGGGATAAGCAGGGCAGCGAGGAGATGTTCGCCACTGGAGCCAAATTGAAGCGCGAAACCGAAGCGCAGCTCGCCGGCACTCTCGAACAGGGCATGCGCGGCGGCGAAGTAGTCCAACCCATCGCTCAACCGCAGACCCCAGCCGCACCTCCACGCTAGACTCAAATCTTAATAGGGTCATTGCTGGTTTGCCGCTTTCCCGCAGGTCTTTTATCAAATCTTTGTGCGCGACCGTACCGGTGTTTTCGCTTGACCAATTACTGGCCGGCACGCCTCTGGGGGTCCAGTTCGTCAACATCGCGCAACAGGCAGGGTTGCATCAAAAGACTGTTTTTGGCGCGGAGAGCCGCAACAAGTATCTGCTCGAGACCACCGGCTGCGGGGTCGCGTTTATCGATTACGATAACGACGGCTGGCTTGACCTCTTCTTCGTCAATGGCACGCGCTTCGAGACGGAGTTTCCAAAAGGGTCGGAGCCTGTGAGCCGGCTGTATAAGAACAATCGCGACGGCACATTTACCGATGTCACCCTTCGGGCAGGCGTGGCGCGCACCGGCTGGGGCCAGGGCGTTTGCGCGGGGGACTACAACAACGACGGCCACGAAGACCTCTTCGTCACCTACTGGGGCGATTGCGTCTTGTGGCGAAATAACGGGAACGGCACCTTTACCGATATCGCTGCGCAGGCGAATGTCACAACTCGCACAACAACTGGCGTCAAGCGCTGGAACACCGGCTGTGCGTTCCTCGACTACGATCGCGACGGCCATCTCGACCTGTTCGTTGCCAACTACATCGACTTCGATCCTAAGACTGCGCCATTGCCAGAAAGCGGCCCGTGCCTCTATGAAGGCTTAGTCGTCGCCTGCGGACCTCCAGGACTGCAAGGCGCGAAAGACATCTTGTTCCACAACAACGGAGACGGGACCTTCACCGATGTCTCGGAAAGGGCCGGCATTCTGAGAAAGCAGGGAACGTACGGTTTGGGTGTTCTGGTCGCCGACTTCGATAACGATGGCTGGCCCGATATCTACGTCGCCGATGATTCCTCGCCCTCTGCATTGTTCAAGAACAACCATGACGGAACGTTCGCTGATATTGGCCTCGAAGCGGGCGTGGCTTTCGGCGCGGACGGCAAAACGCAGGCGGGTATGGGCGTTTCTGCTGCTGATGTCTATGGGAACGGGAAGCTGGATATTGTAAAAACAAACTTCGCGGGTGACACTTCCAGCTTCTATCGCAATCTGGGTAATGACAATTTTGAGGATGTCACATTTCAATCGGGCCTGGGGCGCAACACGCGCTTTCTTGGTTGGGGCGCTTGCTTCCTCGACTTCGACAACGATGGCTGGCCCGACATCCTGACCTGCAACGGCCACGTCTATCCGGAGGTCAAGGAGAAAGAGAGCGAGTCGGGATATCGTGAACGTAAAGTGCTGTATCACAATCTCGGCAATGGGAACTTTCAGGATGTCTCGATGGATGCTGGTCCGGGGATTCTGGAATCCGTAGCCGGCCGTGGCTGCGCCGTCGGTGATTTCGACAATGACGGCGATCTCGATCTAGCGGTGAATTGCGTAAACGACGTCCCGCAACTACTCCGCTGCGACAGCACACTCAAACGAAACTGGCTCAAGGTAAAGCTGGTCGGCGTAAAATCGAACCGCTCCGCCATCGGCGCGCGCGTGTTCTGCAAGCCCGAAGGCGAACACCAGCAGATGGACGAAGTTCGGAGCGGCGGAAGCTATTTCTCGCAAAGCGATCTGCGATTGCATTTCGGCCTGAATCAAGCCGCAAAGGCCGATCTGGAGGTCCACTGGCCGAGCGGGCAAATCGACAAAGTGCCGTCCGTGCGCGCGAACCAGATCGTAACGGTTATCGAAGGGAAGGGGCAGTAGCTCCCGTCACGCCGTCGCTACAATAGCCCTTTCAGCTTCGCGGCCCGAATGAAGTCTGTTGCTGTTCTTCTCTTTCTGTGTACCCCATGCTTAGCCGCCGATGCTGGCTATCTGGGCCGCGACGTATGCGCAGGATGTCACAAAAACATCGCGGCGACGCAGGCCGAGACAAGAATGGCGCGCACCTGGCAGGGTGCCGTAGGCAGGCAATTCCCTACCGCGAAGAAGGAAGAAAGCCATCTGGAAGGGCCGGATCCGGCAATCGAATACTTGATCCGAAAAGCGGCCAAGACTTTCGAATTTCAGGTGCACCTGCCCGGCCGCGACGCTGTCAAGTATCCCATCGAAATCGTGATGGGCGGTACGCGCAATGGACTCAGTTTTCTAGCGCGAGTGCATGATATTGAGGGCCTTCCGCTCGAGCGGGCACCTCTGGTGGAAACGCGTTATCTCCACTACGCCCCGGAGGACAGGCTGGAACTCTCGCCCGGCTTTCCAACCGAGAAACCCGCAACCTATGAGACCGCGCTCGGCCGCGTGCTGGCGCCCGGCTTCGAGAAGAAATGCCTGTCATGCCACGGCGAACCCCGCAGCATCGGAACTCATCAGGACCCGAGTGTCACGTGTGAAAGCTGTCATGGTCCCGGTCAGGCGCATTTGGTTGCGCTAGGAAGAAAGACATCCGACAAGGGCATCCTGAATCCCAGGAAACTGCCCGTGGCCGAGCAGATGCAGCGGTGCTCTCAGTGCCACGCCGGATTCAGCCTCGTACAAGATCCGCTGCCAGACGACCTTCTGATTTCGGACCAGGTCACCGCCTTGAGCAACAGCGAATGCTGGCGGCAAAGCGGCGGACAGATTACCTGCGTGAATTGTCACAACCCTCACCAGGATGCGCCGCGCGCGGTATTGGAGGCGCACTCGGAAAAGACGTGCTTGGGATGCCACAGCGAGGCCGTAAAGCAGCACGCCGGACTCTGCCCGGTGAACCGAACCAGCGGCTGCGTGGCCTGCCATATGCCCGATGTAAGAGATCGGCCCCCATTCGTGATCGCAGATCACTGGATCCGCGTGCATCCGGAGCAGAACGTTTCCGTACCCGCCCCTCTCTCCGAGTGGAGAACTCAGATCACGCCAAAGCACCTGTTCCTCCGAATCATGGTCTTGGACGACGCGCCAAAAGCCGCGAGCATACGGGAACAACTCGCTAACGGCGGTTCGTTTTTCGATCTGGCGAGAGCCAATTCGCTGGATAAATCCTCGGCTATGAACGGCGGGTTCCTAGGCGATCTAGAGAGCTCACACCTAGACGCGGCTTGGTCCAGCGCGGCTTTGCACCTTCAGCCCGGAGAAGTGTCGGACGTGATCCCTGCGCAAGGGAAATACTTCATCATCGCCCGCATGTCGCGAAATTTCCGCGAGGACGCCGAAGCTCATTTCAACAAAGCAATGGAGCTGCGCAAACAGGGCGATAGTCAGAAATCGGCCGCGGAGTTGCTGGAGGCGCTCAAAATCTATCCCCAATTTCTTCGGGCTCTGACCTATCTCGGCGTGACCTATGCAGAAGCCGGAAACGCACAGACGGGTACAGGAATACTCGGCGTCGCCACACGCCTATACCCGAGCGATGCGGGCGCGCACTTCAATCTCGGAGTAGCGTTTGGCGCGTTGGGAAATGTCGACGACGAGCTCATCGAATACAGGAAGGCCTTGAACATTGATCCGGACCTCGTGCTTGCGTATCTCAACCTGGGGGGCGCCCTCTACAACAAAGGCCAGTACGAAGAAGCGATTCAAGTATACCGGCAGGGAATCAATGTAAATCCGTTGCTTGCCTCTTTGCATTACAGTCTGAGTCTCGCTCTGGATCACCAGAGCAAAAGTCGGGAAGCACAAGCCGAGATGGCGCTGGCCCAGAAGATCGACCCGAGAGTTGGAAAATAGCAACGGCCGGAAGACTTCCTCCTCCGGCCGCTTCTGTTACTTATACTTACTGGCGTTCCCGATTACCAGCTAATCACGCCGGAGTATTGCACCCGGCGCATGGAGCCCTGGTTGTTGGAGAACGCGATATTAGTGATCTGACCAGCGTTCGCGCTCTGAACGTCAGCATTTGGCGGGCCCAGGTTCGTGTGATTCAACGCGTTGGTAGCATCCATGCGAAGCGTGAACTTGAAACGTTCCGTAATACTGAACTGCTTCATGATCGAGGCGTCCACGTTCACGAACAGCGGACCATAGAGCGAGTTGATCGGATAGTTTCCGAAAGCATTCGGGGCCGGTTGCAGGAAAGGTCCGCCGAAACCGCCCACGATCCACGCGTTCCGATTCTTACTCGCGGCGTAGGGGTTTCCGCTGCCCTTGTCCGGAACACTATTCGGGCCAGTATAGGGTTTACCAGGATAGGAGTCGAGTGTCGGATAGAACGGCAGCCCACTGTAGTAGGTGAAGATGCCGCTCAGATTCCAACCACCGAGGAGTGCATCTACGAACCGATTTGTATTCGTACCGAATTTCCTTCCCCGGCCAAAGGGGATATCGTAGTTGCCCGCGAATGTCCATTGCTGTCGCGGGAAGTCGCTGTTTGTGATGTATCCCAGGGCACGATCGTAGAGGAAGGTATAACTGTTAGCTGGCCCAGTGTTGGCACCCCCGCCCCCATTTCCTTGTGCAAGCTGGTACGTATAGTTGCCCTGCAGAGTGAACCCGGCGGCCCCTCTTATAGTCACTGTGCCCTGGAACGAGTCGTACCGGGTGTTTGCGCAGTTGCAATAGTTATCTATACTGCTCGTGTTTCCGTAATTGTATCGCGGACCGTAAAGGCCGTCGAAAGGACGCAAATTGTTTTGGTTACCTGTAAAGCCGGGCAGGAAAAAGATAGTATTGGCATCGTACGTATCTCCACTGCTTCCGTTTGTCTGGTGACGGCCCGAGTTTCCCACGTATCCGGCTGTGAACGCCATATTTTTCGTCAATTGCTGCTGGACTGTGAAGTTGTAGGCGTACACCACAGGCATATGAAACAGAAGGGGCCGAGTCTTGCAGTCTACGTTCGCAGGACAGGGTAAAGTACCTTGGGGGCTAACCGTGAACGTTGGAGGAGGCGGAGGCCCACTCGTGAGTGTGAACACATCGCAGAAGTTATTGCCGCAGGTCCCCTGCTGGCTTAGGGATTGATTCGCCAGAACGGGCGGATTCTGTGTGACGTTGTGCCCGAAAGTGGAGCCGAATGTTCCGAGACTATAGGACCAGCCGTAGCCAGTACGAATCACCGTTTTCGGCGTAAGTTGGTAGGCGATCCCGAGCCGCGGAGCGAACATCTTCCAGTTCTGATCTTGATAGCCGTGGCTGCTATTCAAGCCGTAGCCAAAAACATACAATAGACCGGTGTCGAGGTTGTATTGGGCGCCGTTCTGCGGGCCATTGACGGTCTCCGGGAATATCATTTCCCAACGCACGCCGTAAGTGACCGTCAGCTTCGGATTTGGCCGCCACTCATCCTGGCCATACCAGAACCAGCGTTTCTGCCGCTCCTGTGCGTCCGTGCTGGTACTCACATAGCGGGTAAAGCCGGTCACATCGCCCAATAAGAAAGTGGCTAAACCGAGACCACCACTGGAAGATCCCGATCCATTGCCCAACCCTGTCATGGTGCTGTTGAACGTCAGTTCGCCGGATCGATGACTGTCGCTGGGAACGCGGAGATTCAGTGCATAGCGAATATCAGCCCCGAATTTGAAACTATGGTTGCCGTGGGTTTTACTGATGTTGTCGACAAATTGATATTGGCGCTCGTTCTGGTCTAACGGGCAATTGCACGCGTTAACATCGAGTGCGTAGCCAAGCTTATAGTCCGTACCGGCACTGGCGCTCACATTCTGTAGCCGAATGTCGAAATATGGCATACCGGAGGTATAAAAGTTATCCCGATTGAGACCTGGGATGCCGGCTTGTGTCGCGGGACTTGTTCCGACACCGTTGGGAACGTCGGTAACGTGATAGTGGAGGAAACCGAAGCGGAATTCGTTAATCAATGTCGCGCTTGCAGTATGGGTCCAACCCCCGGCAATGCTCTGGTTCAACGTACTGGAGCTGCCTGCGTAGTTAGCATTGTTAAAGCTCGGTCCACCCTCTAGCACGCCAAATGCGCCGGGCGCGCTCAGATCGAACGCTGCGTAGCTATACCGCCCAAAAAACGTATTCTTCTCATTCCCGTAGTAGTCCCAACGGGTATTCCACTGCTCCCCGTTGTTCGTTAATGCTCCTGAGGCGGCATAGTTGTTGTACGGGGCCGCTATACCGTTAACCACCGTCCCCGCAGTGTTCGGCAGCGGAAAGTACTTCAGAATGTTCTGCGCCTGCGTACTCAACGGAAGTCCGCATGCCGAGAGCAGATTGCCTGGCGCGGGAGTGCGGCCAACTCCGGTCGTCGGGTTGCCAGTATTCGGGCAATAGATTTGGTATTGGGAACCGAGCGCAAGCCAATCGCTAAAATCGCCGGTCCGGTCCTGGGCGGTTGGCACGCTAGTAAGAACCGAACCGCCCTTCTTCTGCCGAGTCAATTGCGCATCGCCGAAAAAGAACAGCTTGTCTTTAATAATTCGACCGCCAATCGCGCCGCCGAACTGATTCTGGCGAGTGGTGGGAGTAAAAGCACCGGCGCGCCCGCCAATCGGCGTATTCTCTGTGAACGGGTTGCGGCCGAAGTCCTGGAACCCGGGCGTATTCACGTAGATGTAGTTGAAGGCGTCTCCGTGGAATGAATTCGTGCCCGATTTCGTGGAATAGGTAAGCAGGCCGGCGCTGAAGGTATCGAACTCCGAATCATAGTCCTGGTTCGCCTGCTTCACTTCGTTTACAGAGTCGAAGGTGGGATTGATAACGATGATTCCGAGAATCGGATCCTGATTTACCGTCCCATCGAGGTAGTAGCCGGTCGCGTAGAACGGTTGCCCATTTACCTGGATCTGCACGCTGCCTTGCGGATTCTCATCCGCGGCATGAGCCCAAGCCTGCTTTACTGTGCCAGGATTTAGAAGCGCAAAGGCCTGCAGATTGCGGCCAATACTCGGGAGTGTTGCGATCTGTTCTGAAGTGAACGTCTGCGCCACGTCGGCTCGGTCCGTTTGTAGCAGTGGCGCGGCCGCCGTCACCTCCACCGTCTGCTGCACGTTGCCGACCTGCATCGTGGCGTTGAATTGCGTCGCCTGATCGACCTGCACCGTCAAAGGGCTCGAGACGAGCTTCTGGAACCCGGCCGCTTCGACTGTAACCGTGTATTGATCTGGAATGAGCTGGCCCTTGGTATACTGCCCAGCATCATTCGTGGTCACGTCAAACGATGTGCCTTTAGTAGTGTCGGTGATCGTTACCTTGGCGTTTGCGACTGCGGAGCCACTGGGATCGGTTACGGTCCCGATGATGCTTCCGAAAACTTGCTGCCCTCTCGCGCCGATTGCGACCCCAAACAGCAAGACAGACGCGAGAACGAGGGAAAACAAGCCTCCCCTGCGAAAGCTAACCATACTTCCTCCTTGGAAGTGGGATGAACTGTCAACGCGCCAGCTACCCGGGCTGGCACCACTCACACCATCGGGAGTAGTGTAAACGATGAGGGGTAGATTTGTATCCCCCAAGTTATAGGGGATTTTACGGCGGGGAGGGCCAGGAATAAAGGATCCGAGGGGTGCCGGGCGCCTCGAGTGTCTGGCAGGTAACCATAGATGCCGGTCAGTTCCTGTAATGTTTGGTTATGTTGTCGTTTGCCTTTGCGGTCTTTTTGCTGGGCCGCGCGGGATCTGAAGCTCACACACGCGGAGTTGAACTCTATAAGCAACAGAAGTATGCCGAGGCGATCGCGACTTTACAGGAAGCAGCGAAGGCCGAGGATCCGGCCGGAGCCGACTACAAGGAATCGGCGCTTCTCATCGGGCAAAGCTACTTTATGATGGCTCAGGCGCCCAAGGCGATCCCGTGGCTTGAAAAGGTAACTTCATCAAATGAGGCAAATTACATGCTCGGATATGCCTATCTGCAGACGAAGCAGCAAAGCGAATCGGAGAATGCATTCGCCCGCTTGTTCGGGTTGAAACCCGACACCGCAGCCGGGCATCTGCTCGCTGCGCAAATGATGCTCAAGCAGGAATATGAACCGGAGGCCAAATCGGAGCTGGATAAGGCTCTGGCCATCGCCCCGAACCTGCCGGGCGCGCGCCTTCTCCTGGCCGAGATCGCAATCCACCGAGGTCAGTTGGAGGAAGCAATCGGGGATTTAAAGCAAGAGTTGTCTGTGAATCCCAGCCTTTCCACGGCCTGGTACCGGCTCGGAGACGCCTATTCGCGTCAGGAGAACTGGGCCGCGGCAATTCCGGATTTGCAACGCGCGGTATGGTTGAATCCGGATTTCAGCGGTCCTTTTATACTGCTCGGCAAATGCTATTTCAAAACAGCGAACTATTCGAATGCCGAGGGGATCTTACGGCGAGCTCTGATTATTGATCCGCGTAACTATTCCGCGACCTATCTGCTGGGCCAAACCCTGATGAATGAGGGGAAAAAGGACGAGGGCAGAGAGGTTCTCGAAAAACTGAAGAGTCTGCGGCAACAATAGGTGTGCTTCTGATGCCCATGGGATGTGCGTTGGCTCTGCTCGCCGCGTCTTTGGCAGCAGATCCGGCGGCTGTTCCTGGCACCGAAGCGTGCGCAACCTGTCATCCGGCAGAAACCAAGCTGCACGAGCGGACCCGAATGGCGCACGCCATGACACCCGCGCTGCTAAGCGCATTTGGCGAAAACTTGCCTGATCGGCCCCTGCGCGAATCGGCCGGTGGTTACTCGTTCACTTACCATCGCACGCTCGCAGGAGTGGAAGTGACCGCGGAGCGCGGCGGCGACAAGGCTGACGGACTGATTGAATGGGTGTTGGGGGCCGGAGCGCAAGGGCAGACGCCGCTCGTCGAGGCCGGTGGGCGCGTGGCCGAGTCCCGAGTGAGCTATTTCCCGGAGCTGCATCAATACGGGATCACAATCGGGCAGGATCCAGGAGCCTCCGCCAATGCGTTCGCGGCGCTGGGCCTCACCCAGAATGGGCATGAATTGCAAGCCTGCATTGGTTGCCACGCCTCGGCGATCACACGTGACCTGCAGCCGGTGGTTCCAGGAGTGCAGTGCCTACGCTGTCATCTCGGGGCAGACGAACATGCGCGCGACACGAGCCGCCACCCGCTGAATCCCGGGAAAATGCCCGCGCCCGAGCAGGTTCGCTTCTGTGGGAACTGTCACCGGGTGAAGCCGCCCGTGGATGATGGTCAACTCGAAAATCTTCGCTTTCAACCGTTGCGTCTAACCAAAAGCCGCTGTTTCGCATCGGGACGCCTTGCCTGTACCACCTGCCATCCGGCCCATCAGGATGCCGTACGGAACAAACCATCCTTCTATAACGAAAAGTGCCATTCGTGCCACGACAGCCGGGCTGCTCATGTGGATGCCAGGCAAACGGGAGACTGCATCGCGTGCCACATGCCATACGTGCAGTTGCATCCTGCTCTCCGGTTTACCGATCACTACATTCGTATCGTGAAAGCGGGAGATCTTCCCGCGGACGCGATTCGGGAGCGGAGCGTAAACTGAGCAGCACTAATGCCCCGAAGCCAATTGCGCGCGCACTTTCGCAAGGTTCGCGCGAGCCGCCTCATGGTTCGGGTCGATGCGAAGCGCCTGCTCGAAAGCCTGGGCCGCGCCGGGTAGATCGCCCGTAATCGCCAGAAGCGTACCTAGATTCGCTTGCACATCGGCGTCATTCGGATCCAGGCGGGCCGCTTGGCGGAAATGCGTGAGTGCGCCCGCGTAGTCATGGGCATGGAACAGTACCGTGCCCAAACCGGCCTGTGCGGCCCCGTCCTCAGGGGAGGCGGCGAGAAATGCACTGTATTGCTCGGCCGAGCCGCTCATATCGCCGGAGGCCGCAAGAGCGCGGGCGAGGTTGTAGCGCGCATTCAGATACGAAGGATCGACGCGCAGCGTTTCGCGAAGCTCCTGAATCGCCTCAGGGATATGCTCCTGCAGCAGCAGCACGCTCGCGAGACTGTTTCGGGCAGTAGCATTATTCGGCTCAATTCGCAAGGCGTCGAGATAGCTGGCCGCGGCGTCATCGAGCTTGCCCCGATACTGCATCAGTGCGCCGAGATTATAGTGAGCAACGAAATCCGCCGGATATTTTTCAAGACGGCGGCGCACCACCGCTTCCTGCAGCGCCCATCGCAAGTCGTTACCAGATAGCGGCGGCGATTTGGTCAACACCTGCAGCCACACGTGCCCCATCTCGTCTTCGCTGCGGTTGCCGGTCTCGACCAGCCTCGGCGGGTTATGTGGATTGCGCGGATTCGCGGTCGAATTGTCATACGTGATCCGCATCATGATCTTCGTTCCCTTGGGCAGCTCCACCGGAGTCCGGTACCTGTAGACTGCCTGCCAATTGATGTCCCAGTCGGGGATGCGAATAAGCCAGCGTCGCCTGCCATCGGGCAGAACGGCCCACGCTTCCACGAGCTTCCCCAGATAATGCGCATGAGGGTAAATTGCAAGAACCTGGACATCGACCGGAAGCGTGAGGCTGTCGGCCACGGCAAAGCTACGGTCGCCCGGCAGGATGTGAATCGCGCCGTCGTGCTCGAGCTGGATCAACATCGGGAACCGCGTGGGAGGATGGGAGCCGAAATAGAGTCCGACTTCCGCCTGAACCAACTCCTCCTTGCCGGTGGGCTGTAAGTGAAGGTTCAATATGAGATCAGTTCCCGGATCGAGCCGCCAGCTCATGTCGTCCGGCTCAGGGCGGAGAACGCTACCGGGTTTCCAGAAGAGGAAGTGACTGTCGGGATCGAAATCATTGGCCGCAGCTTCCGTAATCACATCCATGCCCGGAAATCCCGGCTGGCCGTCCTCCCCGTCCCGCCGTCGCAAAGATTGAGTTCGGTCGAGGACCACATTCGCGTGATGGACGACGCGCGGATTGTCTACGCGAAGTTCAAGACCCCGGACGAATTTTGTCTCCCTTAATCCAGTGGAGATCACGAAATTGCGGAAAATGTCCGTCCCGGCTGCGGCCAGCCGGAAAGGATGCGGCATGCGCAGAATGAGATCGGGAGTGCCCATCTGCCACTCGCTCGTGAAGTGCGGCGCAGCCGGTAAATCGGCCGGATCGCCTTCCGGTTCGTTCTCAGCAACCCAATCCGAGATAAGGCGAATCTGTTTCTCCGTCAAGCTGCGGTCGTCGGCAAAATCCCCGTAGCCGTGTTCGGGAGGCCACGGCGGCATATACCGCCGCTGCGTAACAGCCGCTATTTGCGAGGCGTGTCTGCGGGCATCCTGATAGGTAAGGAGCGAAAAAGGCCCCGCGCCGCCCGGGTGGTGGCACGGTGCACAACGCTCGAACACGAGCGGGGCAATCTCCTTATTAAATGTCACTGGCGCGGCGGGCAAGGAAACAGCTAGCCAGGCCAGCAGAAGCAACTTCATCCGGTTCTACCAGTATCCAGCGGCTCTCTCCAGAACGATGCGGTTGTTAGCATCGTCGTAGATGGAACCGGCCGAGAAAGAGCGCTATTCCCGGCAGATTCGTTTTGCGCCGATCGGAGAAGCGGGCCAGGAGCGGATTCGGCACGCGGCCGTTTGCGTAGTGGGCTGCGGCGCCCTGGGCAGTTTTCAGGCAGAGGCGCTGGCTCGCGCCGGAATCGGTCGGTTAAGACTAATTGATCGCGATACGGTCGAAACGAGCAACCTCCAACGGCAGTGGCTTTACAGCGAATTCGATGCGGCGGAGGAGGCGCCGAAAGCAGTCGCGGCCGCGCGCCGATTAGAGGATGTGAATCGCGGAGTCGAAGTCGAGCCCGTCGTTGCCGATTTCACGCCCTCGAATGCCGAGGAGCTGGTTGCCGGCTGCGACGTAATCCTCGACGGAACTGATAATTTCGAGACGCGCTACCTTCTCAACGATGTCAGTGTCAAACTCGGCACGCCCTGGATCTACGGCGCAGCAATCCGCAGTTATGGAGTAGTGATGCCCGTAATACCTGATCGCGGCCCCTGCTTCGCGTGCGTATACCCCGAACCACCGAAGGGGGCGCAACCTACGTGCGATGTCGACGGCGTGCTGGCCTCGGCGACTGCCTCGGTCGCGGCCTTACAGGTCGTGATGGCACTGCGCATCTTGATCGGCTGGGATGATTTCGACTGCCGTGTTCATACCCTCGATGTTTGGACCGGAGAGGCAAAGCAAATGCGTGCAGGCGAGCGCGATGCCGAGTGCACCCTTTGCGTTCAACGGCAATTTCGCTATCTGGAAGGACAGCAAAGAGTCCCCGTCAGTTTATGCGGGCGAAACGCAGTTCAGCTTCATGAAAGCGCCCGGCCCCTCGATCTGCAGCAGTTGGCTTCGCGCCTGCGTCCGCTCGGAGATGTGCGCGTCAACGAATTCGCTTTGCGCATCGCGATTCCGAAATATGCTCTCACCGTATTTCCGGACGGCCGAGCGATCGTCAAGGGCACCACCGATATCGGAGTCGCAAAGAGCGTCTATGCACGTCTGATCGGTGCCTAAGCCTTTAGACGCGACGCGTGCGAACATAAGAGCGTTAGAGAATTGGGCGCTTAGCTCAGCCGGTTAGAGCGCGTGCCTTACAAGCACGAGGTCGCAGGTTCGATCCCCGCAGCGCCCACCATCAATTTTTCAAGCTAATTACCAGAGACTGCCCCGCACGAATTTTCAGTTCGCGCGCGAACGTGAAGGTTCCGTTGCCGCGACTGAACCGGACCGTATGCTCCCGCGCTCGCGTGTCGAGCATCACCGTGGAACGGTGCGATGGGGCTACCGGGAAGATTACTTCGCGTACCGGCAACACGCCCTCCGTGACGTCGATCGAAAGCCCGAGTCTGCCCAGCGAGAACATGCCCCATCCGCTGCCAGTCGACCAGAAAGACCGAAAATCTGGCTGGTGCCAGCGCGGGGCAACGGTCACCTGGCGCGCGGCTCCGCGGTAGAGAAACCCGCTGAGCGCCAGGAGTGCCGACCAGGAGGCCATAGCGCGAGCATAGTGATGGCCGCACTCGGCTTCGTCCCATGGATTGCGCCGAACACCGTCGTAGCGATGCCGAATATCGGCAACGCATTCGACTCCGTGCTCCGCCATGCCGTTAAAAAGCATGAGAGCAGCCGTTGAATACTCGAATCCCGTCATTACCTCCGCGTAGTAGGGAAACGGAATTGTGGGCCGCTGACCGTTCGGATAATCGCAGATCACCATGGCCGCTTCATCGTTCAGAGCGAACGTGCGCTCGACGCAGTCGTGGTCCCGCAGATCCGGTTTGTGATTGTGGCGATAAACGGATTCGAGCGTTTTGCGAATCCTCGCCGGATCCAGAAGGGGCCCGAGGGCCGCGATGTCCGCCAGGTATTGGCCGACAAGCTGGTCGATCAGGCATCCCTCGCCAACCTGGTACTGCGGGTGTTCCGGATCATCCGCGCCCATACCCGCGCGGAGACCAGTGGCAATCTCTGCGGCGGGGCGGCCGGCGACTTTCTGAACATAGAACGACCCGTTGAACAGGTTCATGTCCAGCCATTTGCTTCCGTTCGCGAACAACCACCGGTATTCAGCGGCGCTCGCGGAATCTCGCGCTGCTATCGCCATCTCTTCGGCCGCGCGAAGCGCGCCCAGGTAATAGATTCCGCAGAGCGGATTCGGGCCATAAAACTCGACGTCATAAGTGTTGTGCTGCACGCCTTCGAGAACACCGTCGCGATTGGCGTCCCAGCCACCAGGAATCCACGCGAACTCGAGCGCTCGTTTTACTTTCGGCCAGAACTCGCGCAGAAAAGCTTCATCGCCGGAGAGTTGCCAATCGAGATACACCTTCATGATCTGGCCCATTTGGCCATCGGCCGCGATTGCGTTGAATCGCTCGATGCCATCCGGCAGGAGCTGGCGAAAGTGCATTCCGCCGCGCTCATCCATGGAATAGCCGAAGGCGGAGCGCCGGAGTGATCGGGAGAGCGACGGAAAAAGGTGTGCGGTCGCTGTTTCGTAGTTCCAAACGTGAGTGCAGTTGCCGAAGCAGCAGCCGATGTGATCGTCGGATCCTTCAAAGGCGTGAAACTCGCCATCAGCCGTGCGGAAGCAGGTGGCTGTGACGAGCGTTGAGAGATTGGCTGTACACGCTTCTCTCACGGGAGCCGGAAGAGTTGTGTCGCGCATCGCCGCAGCAAATCGCCGCGTCCGTTCCTGAAGCGTGTTCAGGTTGGCAGCGGCGTATTCCGCAACCGCCCATGCATCGGAAAATCTCGTCGCATACCAGTTGCCGATAATCGTTTGTTCATGACCCTTCGGCGCCTCCCATCCGCAGCGTTGCGGTGTCCGATTCGGAAAATGCCAGGCGAGTACAAATGCGAAATCGGCTTCGGCGCCCGGCGCCAATTCGCGCTTGAGACAGATCGCGCCGACCGGGCTCGTGTGCTCCGGCTCCGGACCGAGTTCTCCATCGGCCGAAAAGTCATCCCAGTAAAGAAGCGGGCTGTTCCACCACCGTCCGGCAGGCCAACCGCGAAGTGCGGTCACTTTATCCTGGCCCGGATTGAGAATGCAAAGAGCGAAGGAGCCGTTCAGCGGATCTTCCGCGGCAAAAGCCGGGTTGCGCATGAAAATTCCGTGCAGGGAAGAACCGGTGCGGAGTTCGTTGACACGGTTGTCTTCCTTGTTGCCTGCGGACTCTGCCGGCTTGACGGGATTTTCAACACAGAAGCCAATCGCCACATCGACGGGTGTGTGCGAACTATTCAATACGCGATACCGAAGCGAAGCGAGAGGTAGACCGGATGCATCCGCGTCAAGCGGAATGAACGGTGTGCCCGCTTCGAGGCTGACGCGCACGGGCAGCCGGGAATCGTGGAAATCGATGTGAGCGAGCGGGAACTCGCCGGTGAACGTTGCGCCCTCCAGGCGTGAAAGACCGGGAGCATTTTTCGAACCCAAACCGTCCTGCCCCTCATACGGCGGCTCTAGCCGGGACTCCAGCACGTGCGCAAACGGCTGAGATCCTGGCGCATGAACCCAAATGCTCGCGAACGAGTATTGGAGGGAGTTGCCCTGATCCGGCCGATTGAAGATTTCCCAATCGCGCAACTGCCCTCTTCCGCCGAGACCAACACTGCCCGCCCCGATGCCGCCCAGCGGAAACGAAATCATTTTCAGCGCAGGGCCGGTGAAGGTTCGGGGATACGTCAAAGCAGAGCGATGGATTCGGGAGCCGCCCGCATCAGAAGTCGGGCGTTGTGCCGGCTGCTGGCCGATAATCGGCAGGCTCACGGAGCCGGCAAGGCTAAGCGATTTTAAAAAGTCGCGCCGGTCTGAACCGCCCTTGCTCATACTCATTCACGTTAATCTACAGGCTATGGAGTCTCGCCTCGCCATGACGGTGGCGATGGTCCTGCTTGCCCTGCTGCCGGCGAAAGCCGCAGACTCGGCGCATGCCTCCGAATGGAAACAGATCCTGACGGATCGGCTGGCGGAGTACGGACATCGCAACTGGATCGTCATCGCCGACTCCGCCTATCCCGCGCAATCGCGAGCAGGTATCGAAACCGTTGTGTCGCATGCGAATCACTTCGATGTCCTGCGAACGGTGCTCCAGGCCGTTTCCTCCTCGAAACATGTGCGGCCCATTGTCTATACCGATCGTGAGCTCAAGTACGTCACGGAGGCGGACGCGCCTGGGATCGAAAATTATAGAAAGCAATTGGCGCAAATTCTCCCCGCCACCAATACCGAATCCCTGCTCCATGAGCAGATCATTTCCAAGCTCGATCAGGCGGGCGAGGCATTCCGGATACTGATCATCAAGACCGACCTGACAATTCCCTACACGTCCGTTTTTCTCGAACTGCGCGCCGGATATTGGAGTGATGCGGCAGAGCAGAGATTGAGAGACGCAATGAAGGAAT
The DNA here is from genome assembly GCA_963787585.1 of uncultured Acidobacteriaceae bacterium. Classification (GTDB taxonomy): domain Bacteria; phylum Acidobacteriota; class Terriglobia; order Bryobacterales; family Bryobacteraceae; genus Bog-105. The sequence goes on along the minus strand of CAWBDR010000014.1, from coordinate 1,023,408 downwards.
CCAGGTAGCTTGGAGGCGAATGACTGGTCCACACAACCTATCGAACGGGAGCATCGGCTACTCCGCCATAGCCGTCCGCGATCTCGTAAAGCGGTATGCGAAATCGCAAACGAATGCGGTCGACGGAGTTTCGTTCGACGTGGCTCGCGGCGAGATCTTCGGGTTACTCGGACCGAACGGTGCTGGCAAGACGACAACCATCGGCGTGCTGACGACCGCTATTGTTCCAACCGGCGGCTCGGCTGCAATCATGGGCACCGATGTCGCGCGCGATCCGATCGCGGTGAAGCAGCGCATTGCAGTAGTTCCGCAGCAGAGCAATCTGGACCGGAGCCTGAGAGTCCGCGAAATCCTGACATTTCATGGCGCATATCACGGCGTTCCGCGAAAAACTCGCGAGGAGCTAGCCGACCGGCTGCTGGACGAACTCGGGCTGGGCAAGCGCAAGCAGGAGAAGGTCAACCGGTATTCAGGTGGAATGTCGCAGCGGCTCATGATTGCGCGCGCGTTGATGCACGCGCCAGACGTTTTGTTCCTTGACGAGCCAACCAATAATCTGGACCCCCAATCCCGGCTCTTCCTATGGGAACGCATTCGCGCTCTTAATTCCGAAGGGCTCACGATCCTGCTGACCACACACGACATGGAGGAAGCCGACAAGCTGTCACATCGAATCGCGATTATGGATCACGGCAAAATCCTGGTGAATGACACCTCCGCCGAGCTGAAAAAGCTGATTCCGGGCGGAACCGCGCTGGAGGTGCACGCCCGGGCGCCGGCATCCGAAGACGGGGTGGTCCGCGAACGCATTAGCGCTGCTTTGCAAGCGATTTCGGGAGTGACGAAAGTGGACGCGCTCTCTGACAATGCCACAGGGGCTGAGCCGGGCTCCTTAACGTATCGCGTGTATGGAGAGGCGGTGAACCGGTTGATTGGGCCGGCTGCGCAGGCAGTTCTCTCGACGGGCGCTCACGTTCGCGATCTCAGCGTAAAGCAGCCGTCGCTCGAAGAGGTTTTCATTTTTCTGACCGGGAGGCACTTGCGCTAATGGCCGACACGGCGCTTACTCTGGAAGCCGCGCACGCGAGACGGAAAGCTAACAGGACTGTCCTCGCCATCAATGCATTCTTTGCCGTGCTGCGGCGCGACATGCTGGTGACAGCCCGCGAGTTTGTTCCGTTTCTCTTGCAGGCGTTAATGCAGCCGCTTTTCTTCCTGTTCATTTTCGGCAAGGTACTTCCCGGCATTGGGCTGGCCGCAGGCAATTTCCCCGCGCTTATGTTGCCCGGAATCGTGGCTCTCACCGGAATGATCGCGGCCATGCAGGGAGTGACTCTTCCGCTCGTGCTCGATCTGGGTTTTGCCCGCGAAATCGATGACCGCCTTCTCTCCCCGCTTCCCGTCTGGTGGGTGGCGCTCGAAAAAGTACTGTTCGGAGCGATTCGCGGTGCCACCGCCAGTTCGGTGATCTTTCCGCTTGGTTGGTGGATTCTGGGCAACGGCTTTGCCGTTCGCGGCGACCGCATTGCGATCTTGATTGGAATGGTGATCCTGACAGGATTTGTAGGTTCGGTGATCGGGTTATTGATGGGAACAATTATCAGGCCTGAGCACATCAGCCTGATGTTCACGCTCATCTTCACTCCGCTCCTCTTTACGGGCTGTACCTACTATCCTTGGGGCGCGCTGTCCAACATTCGTTGGTTCCAGGTGATCACGCTCTTCAATCCTCTTACTTATGCAGCAGAAGGCCTGCGGTACGCAATGGTTCCGCCCATGGGAGGCCATGAATTTCCCACCCTCAGCCTGCATTGGATTCTGTTTGCGCTGGGCGTCTCCGTCATTATTGTGTTTGCAATGGGAGTCCGAACGTTTTATAAGCGCGTGGTGACGTAAATTTTTGGGCCGCGCCGCGCACGCGTCCCCCCTGGAGAACATATGACCCATCGTTCGATACCTTTGGTGCTGTTCTTGTCTTTCTTCCTGGCTGTAACAGTTTGGGCCCAAGGTGGCGCTACGGGAGCGATCAGCGGAACTGTGCAGGACCAGAGTTCGGCAGTCATTCCCAGGGCTCAGATCGATATTTCGGGAGTCGCCGGAACGGTACGCCACCTCGAAACCGACGCGAGCGGGAATTTTACGGCGCCCTTGCTGCCAGCTGGGACGTATACGCTGCTTATCAATGCACCGGGATTTGCGGAGACGCGCATTTCTCGGGTTGAAGTCACCGTTACCGAAACAACCCGCCTCACTGCCGTTCTGCGCCCCCGATCGGTTGCTACTGAAATGGACGTTCAGGCCCAAGTGGCGAATGTGGAGACGACAACCGCTGTCACTGGGCAATCGCTCGGGTCCCGCACTATCGAGGCGCTGCCCCTGGCGACGCAGAATTTTCAACAACTGCTCACGTTGTCGGCGGGTACGGCATCGAATCTGAATGCGTCGGCATCCCTCGGGCGCGGCGACACCCGTATCCAAGTAAACGGCCAGCGGGAAGACAACAACAATTACCAGATCGAAGGCATCACGGCCAGCGATTACAACGTCGCGGAGCTGACCAATACGCCCTTACCCAGTCCCGACGTAGTGGAAGAATTCAAAGTACAAACCAGCCTCTATGACGCGACCCAAGGACGTAATGGCGGCGGCAACATCAACGCGGTTCTGAAGAGCGGTACCAACACCGTACACGGCGATGTATTCGAGTTCTTTCGCAATGACGACCTGAACGCGAACGAATTTTTCCTGAATTCGCAAGGCCATCCGCGGCCGACAGTGAAGCAGAACGTCTTCGGCGGCAGCCTGGGAGGCCCGATTCTTCCGCATGGCAAGTTGGGTTACTTCTTCCTGAATTACCAAGGCACGCGGCAGCTCAGCGGTCTCTCTTCGGGTACGATTATCGGCACTTCGTTGCCGGTGCTTCCACTCGACAGATCGGCAGCATCACTCGTTTCGACTTTCTTTCCCGGCAATCCGAACGTGACCACGGCGGATATCGATCCCGTGGCATTAAAGCTCCTCAACTTGAAAGGCACGCAATTTGGCGCGAGTCCGGGTGGGTACCTCATCCCTACGGTCGCGGGCGTGCCGGGCGATACGGGACAATTCCACCTAAGCCGCGCCGGCACCTATAACGATGATCAGTTCACTGCCAATTACGACAAGGAACTCGGGCCGAGAGACAAGCTCTCCGGCCGCTTCTTTTTCTCCGATTTCGAGTCGCTGCTTCCTTTCGGAGCGGGCGGTCTGCAGGCCTCCTTTGGAGGTTCCATTTCTCCGAGCGATCTGAACTTCCCCTATGATCTTCCGGTTCGCGACCGGTTCCTGAACGTCACTGAGACCCATACCTTTTCGCCCGCCTGGGTCAACGAATTTCGCTTTGGCTTCGTGCGCATCAACAATAGCGACATCAACACGCCCGTTGTTACCGCGGACCAACTGGGCATCGACCGCCCGAACAACAACGTCGACAATCTGATCTACAAATTCACGCTGAACAGCTCCGGTTTTCAGATCGGACCGACCCCGGCCGCCAATATTACGCAAGTGCAGAACAACTTCATTTTTCTAAACACGACGAGCTGGACAAACGGAAAGCATCTGATTCGTTTCGGAGGAGAGTTCGACCGCGTGAACCTGGACAAGAATTTTCCGCAAGTCTTTAATGGGCAACTGTTCTTCAGTCCGGGAACAACTCCCAGCGGCACTTGCGCATTGGGCTGCTCGGATTTTCAGGAGTTTCTGCTCGGCGCTCCCGCCTTCAGCTACGGCGGTAGCGGCGTGTCGAATCACCAATACCGAATCAACGATTACACGGGATTTATTCAGGACGATTACAAAGTAACGCCGCAATTCACTCTGAACCTCGGAGTACGTTGGGAGTTGAACGGCGCCGTTCGCGACGATCTTTGCCACATTGGCAACACGCTCGCAATCCTGGCGAACGAAGGGAAGAACCCATACGTTTATCCGACGTGCGTGAATAAGTTGAACGTGCCTGGTTTGGTCGGCACCCGTAACCCCACCACTCTCGATAACGAATATGCGTCAGATTGGGGGCCCCGCTTCGGCTTTGCATACAACGTACTCGGAAAGAGCACGACCGCAATCCGCGGCGGTTACGGAATCTACTACGTTCGCGAAGACGTGGGCGCTATTGATCAACTTTCGTTTCAGGCGCCCTTCCTGCCGATTCCGAGCACGGTGGGCACGCCCGGTCAGATGGGGACAATTTTCGCCACCGGTATTGGGCGATTGCCGGTGGGCGGAGTGATCGACCCCGCATTCGTCCCTGTTTACTCGCAGTTATTGGGATTCGTAGACGCAAATGGAAACCCGACAAAAGACACGACGCAAACGCCGGTTTACAGCGGAAACACGGTTAACATCCTCGGCCTCGAAGTGCCGCCGCATTATGTCAATCCAAGCACGATGCAATGGAATCTGAACCTAGAGCAAAGTCTCGGGCAGGGTTGGGTGCTGGAGCTAGGCTATGTCGGGACCAAGGGAACGCACCTGCGGGATACGCGGGACATCAATCAGGCATACGATGCGCGTACAAGTCCGGTCACGCTCACCGCAGCAGACGGAACTCAATACACAATCGCCCAAAACACACTGGCGAATATCAACGCTCGCGGGCACTATCTGGGGTTAGGCGTGCCCGGATTCCAGGTATTCGCCGACGATGCGAACTCGATTTATGGTTCGCTTCAGGCCACGATTTCTCATCGCTTCTCCCACGGACTGGAATTCCAGGCTGCGTATACGTTTTCGCGTGCGATCGACGAGACATCGACGGGAAACACCTCGCTCAACTCGGCTGTAAACAATCAACTCACGCTCGCAGATTCGCGGGGGCTGGCCGATTTCGATCGCACCCACCGGCTCATCATCAATTACACTTACGAGCTCCCATTCTTTTCGAGGTCCAAGGGACTCCTCCGCGCCGTTCTTGGCGGGTGGTTCATCAGCGGCATCACGACGCTCCAATCTGGCGCGCCGTTCACCGTGCTCGATTCGGCTGCTGCATCCGCCTATGGGCTGCTCGGAACCGGAACGCCAACCACGCCGGACCTGATCCTCGGCGTCAATCCGATGACAGGCGGCAGTGTCGAGAACCGTTTGAACGGTTACGTCAATATCAATGCCTTTGCCCCGGCTCCTGTGATCGGAGTGGATGGCTCAACTGGCTTCGGCAATTTAGGACGCAATACGTTCCGCGGTCCCTTCCAGCAGAACTGGGACTTCTCGGCGGGAAAATCGTTCGCATTCACAGAGAGACAGCGGCTGCGCATTACGGCCGACTTTTTCAACTTATTCAATCACCCAACTTTGCCAACCCGGCCTTTCTGGATATCCAGAGTCCATCCAACTTCGGCCAGATTACAAGCACGGTCGGTACACCGCGCCTGGTGCAGCTTTCGGCCAAGTATTCGTTTTGATGAAACGCCTGCGTTGCCTGGTTGCGCTTCTCGCGACAGGAATTTTGGTCTTTCCCGCGCTGCTGCCCGGCCAATCCAGCCCTTACCCGAACCAGGATCTTAATGCGCTTTACTCGCAATTGCTTCGCTCGATCGAACAGATCCCGATCTTCGATAATCACTCGCATCCCGGATTTGCGGACGATCCGGACGTAGACGCGATGGCATCTCCTCCGGGCAGTTCGGCACTGCGAATTCGCGCCGATAATCCTGAGCTCGTTCTCGCATCCAAGGCGCTTTTCAGCTATCCGTATTCGGATTTTTCCCCTGAGCACACGCGCTGGCTTGTCGAAAAGAAGGCGCAATTAAAGCAAGAGCAACGCGACCGGTACTTCGATCGCATTTTGGACAAGCTCGGAATAGAAACTGTCATCGCGAATCGGGTTGCCATGCCGCCCTATCTCGACAAGAAGCGCTTCCGGTGGGCTTTCTTTGTCGATTCTTTTCTCTTTCCGTTCGACAACAGCGACATTCGCCAGCGAAATGTGGACGAACAGGTGTATGTGCCGCTGCAAGAGAAGAAGCTGCGCCGTGAACTCCGGCAAGCCGGTCTCGAGAAGCTGCCCACTTCGCTAAATGACTATCTCCGTTTCATCACGCGCATTCTGGAAATGAATCGGGCAAATGGCGGAATCGCGATCAAGTTTGAGATCGCCTATTTCCGATCTCTGCAGTTCGGCGATCCGCCGCAGCAGGAGGCAGCAGATGTTTACCAGCGTTACAGTGCCGGCGGCAAGCCTACGCCCGACGAATACAAAGCGTTCCAGGACTTCATTGCGAGGTATCTGTTTCGCGAGGCCGGGCGCTTGCATCTGGCCGTGCACTTTCACACTTCCGTCGGTATCGGAGACTACTTCAATCTGCATGACGGCAACGTCATGAACCTGGAGAACGTGCTGCGCGATCCCCGGTACGATTCGGTGGATTTCGTTCTGCTGCATGGAGGATTCCCACATGATCGCGAGGCGATCTGGCTGACGGCACGCAGTAACGTCTACCTGGATTCGTCGCTGGTCGAGCTTTACCTCTATCCGTCCGAGTTCAAGAACGTTCTGAAACAGTGGCTTTCGATTTATCCGGATAAAGTCCTTTTTGGGAGCGACGCGTTTCCCTTCAATGAGGCGCTGGGCGCGGAGGAGTGTTATTGGCTGGCCGTGCGTTCAGCGCGGCAAGCCCTGGCGGGAGCACTGGCGGAGCTGGTCGCTGAGCACGCATTCACCGAGGAGCACGCCATGAAGATCGCGCGCGGCTACCTCCACGACAATGCGACTCGGCTATACGAGGGCTTGAACAACTCAAAGTAGAGGCCCTATTGTATTCCCATACAAATCGTGAGAAGATTCCTATGGGCAACCAATAGGCGTAAACATGGGCGAAAAAGCAGATGTCTGGCAGGGAACTCTGGCCCTAATGGTTCTCAAGACCATTGAGACTATGGGGCCGCTTCACGGATATGGGATCGCTCGGCGGATTGAGCAGACCAGCGGCAATCTCCTCTCCCTGAACTATGGAACCCTCTATCCGGCGCTGCTGAAGCTCGAACAGGAAGGCTCGATCGCGTCGGAATGGGGCGTTTCCGAGAATAATCGCAGAGCCAAATTTTACAAGCTCACGCGCGCAGGCCGCAAGCAACTCGAAAAGGAAGCGCGGGATTGGGAGCAGACGACCGCGATTCTTGCTCGCTTCCTGTCGCCCAGCGGAGAACGAGCATGAAGCGGCTCCGCGCATGGATCGTGCGATTGGCGGGTCTGCTGCCAAACTCCCGCCGGGAGCGCGACCTTACCGACGAGATAGAAGGAAATCTTCAGATCCACATCGACGAGAACCTTCGCTCCGGCATGACGTATGAGCAGGCGCGCCGCGCCGCCATTCTGAAACTGGGCGGCATCGAGGCTACCAAGGAGGCTTACCGCGACAGAAGCACGATCCCATTCCTTGAGAATCTCCTGCAGGATTCGCGTTTCTCCATCCGCCAGTTGCGAAAGAACCCGGGGTTTACCACCACGGCCGTGCTTATGCTGGCCCTTGGGCTCTGCGCCAGCGTAACCATATTCGCCTTCGTGGATGCGGCGCTGATCAAGCCCTTACCTTACCGGAACCCCACGCGCCTGGTCGGCGTATACGAATCCATCCCACTGTGCCCGCATTGTCCTCTTTCCTATCCGGACTATCTCGACTGGAAAAAACTCAACCACGTTTTCAGCTCAATCGACGTCTGCACCGGAGCCGGTTATCTTCTGAGCACTCCGGCCGGTACGGAACCAGTACATGCCGTGCGAGTGAGTGATGGGTTCTTTCGCACCTTGGGTGTTGTTCCGGCGCTTGGCCGTGATCTTTATGCCGGCGAGGATCAGCCGCGCGCGCCCAATACGTTGATCATGAGTTACACGGCCTGGCAGAAATGGTTCGGTGGAAGAAAAGACGTCATAGGCCAGACGGTTCGCCTGAGCGGGGTTCCACATACGATCGTCGGCGTGCTGCCGCACGATTTCCACTTTGCGCCCAGAGGAGACGCAGAATTCTGGGTGCCATTGCATCCCAACGCCTCCTGTGAGAACAGGCGAAGCTGCCATGATCTGGATGGAGTCGCGCGCCTCAAGGACAGTGTTTCTGTTCAAACCGCCTTCGCCGCGATGAAGCTGATTGCCCAACAACTGGAAAAACAGTATCCCGATTCCAACCGTGGGCAGGGCGCGAACGTGTTGCCGCTATCGGAAGTGATCAATGGAAATATCCGGCCCGTTCTTCTGGCGCTCTTCGGCGGAGCCGGACTATTGCTCCTGATTGCTTGCGTAAATGTCGCCAGTCTGCTATTGGTCCGCTCGGAGAACCGCCGGCGCGAAATGGCAGTCCGGCGCGCGCTTGGAGCCTCGGCCGCTAGACTCATGCGGCAGTTTGTTGCAGAAGGCTTGGTTCTGGTAACAATCGGCGGCGTGCTCGGTGTAGCGGCCGCCTACTGGGCCATGCAACTCCTCATGGGTCTAATCCCGGCAGACATGATGGCCGGCATGCCCTATCTGCTGGGCCTCGGTTTGAATATTCGAGTCCTGGCCTTTGCCGGTGCTATCTCGCTGCTCGCGGTTGGAGTGTTTTCCATCACTCCTGTGTTCCGCGTGTCGGTATCAGACATGCGGGAAGGCATGGCGGAGGGCAGCCGCGGCTCCGCGGGAAATACCTGGCGTCGCCTTGGTTCGAAACTTGTTGTGCTGGAGCTTGCCGCCGCCATGGCACTGCTGGTGAGTGCCGCCCTGCTAGGCGAGAGCTTCTATCATCTGGTCCATGTGGATCTCGGGTTTCAGCCCGATCATTTGGCCACGCTCGAGATCGCAGCGCCTGAAGCAACGTATGGGAAGGACGAACAGGTAGTCGCGCTCGGACGTCAGGTTGTGAACCGAGCCAGGAGCCTGCCGGGCGTAACTTCTGTTGGACTCGCGAGCCTCCCACCCGTGAGCTTCAACGGCAACACGGACTGGATCCGGTTTGTCGGCCGGCCTTACCACGGAGAACACAACGAAGTGAACCAACGGGACGTCAGCTCGGGCTATTTCCATACAGTACAGGCAAAGCTGTTGCGCGGCCGTTACTTCACCGATGCCGAGGATGCCTCGAAGCCCCGCGTCGTCATCATCAATCAGGCGCTCGCGAAAAAATACTTCCCCGGTGAAGACCCAATCGGCACGCGGATCGGCGATGACGACCTCTCGCCGAAATCGATTCGCGAGATCATCGGCGTGATAGACGATATCAGGGAAGGCTCGCTCGATTCAGAAACCTGGCCGTCCGAATATCTTCCGTTCAACCAGAGTCCGGACACCTATTTCTCGCTCCTCGTGCGTACGTCGCAAGATGAGCGTTCCGTGCTTCCGATGCTGACCGCTGCCATCCACCAGATCGATCCCAATCTCGGAACGCTTAATGAAACCACCATGCGCGAGAGAATCAACGAATCGCCCACCGCTTATATACACCGCTCTTCAGCCTGGCTGGTAAGCACTTTCGCCGGGCTTGCGCTGCTGCTGGGCGTGGTTGGGCTGTACGGGGTAACCGCCTATTCGGTGACTCGCAGAACCCGCGAAATCGGCGTCCGCATGGCGCTCGGCGCCGAACGCGGCACCGTGTATCGGCTGATCTTGAAAGAGGCAGGCTGGTTGACTGCCGCCGGAATCGCCGCGGGATTCGTATGCTCGCTAGCGTCAGCTTCGCTATTGCGTAAATTGCTTTTTGGCGTTCGCTCATCGGATGTCTCGACATTGGGGGCCGTCGCCGCGATACTTGCCGTCTCGGCGCTTCTCGCCAGCTATCTCCCCGCGCGCCGCGCCGCCTCCGTGGACCCTGTCGACGCTCTGCGCGCCGAGTAATTGAGCCGCACCGTCCCTAAGCGCGTCAGAAAGTCCGGAGCCCATGAGAGGTCGACCGTGCCGGCGGCACCTATGGTCCAGATGCGCAGTTCAAGAGGGGATGCGTGCGCCTGAACGGAGTTAACTGCCCTGGACCCAGAGGAGTACAGACTGGTCTCGCTCTTCTGTGTTTAACTATAAGGAGACCGACATAACTTCATGGTAAGCGTACCTGCAGCTCCGCCAGAGCCGGTACCGGTTTCCACAAAGATCTCCTGGCAACCTATCGCGTGGTTTGGCGCGCTTCTCATCCTTTGCTACGCGCCGATTCTCTACCGGATGGGTGTGCAGTGGGCCACCGACGAGAACATGGGGCACGGTTTCTTTGTGCCTCTCGTGGCCGGTTACATCGCATGGAAGCGCCGGGATCAACTCTTGGCGGCTCCGCGCAAACCGAACGGCTGGGGCCTTTTCCTGGTGGTTTTCGCGGGCCTGGGAGCGTTCGCTGCTACTCTCGGCGCTGAACTATTCACCGCGCGTCTGGCCTTTGTGATCGCGCTCTTCGGCGTGATTCTTTATTTGGGGGGCACCGCGTGGATTCGAGCTCTGCTGTTTCCCCTGATACTGCTCGTATTCATGATTCCCATTCCAGCCATCATTTACGCCTCGCTCACCTTGAGGCTGCAGATGTTGGCAAGCCAGCTTGGGGAGATTCTCATTTCCATGATGGGAATTCCTGTTCTGCGTTCGGGCAATACCCTCATGTTGCCGAGCCAGACGCTGGATATCGCCGAGGCATGCAGCGGGATTCGTTCGCTGCTCTCGTTAGGATTTCTGTCTCTCGTCTACGCCTATTTCGCCGACAAACGAGTATGGATGCGTTGGGCTTTGCTCATTGCCACTATTCCGATTGCGATCGGCGCGAACGGCATCCGCGTGGCAGTGACCGGCTTGCTCTCTGAAATCAATACGGCCCTGGCGCAGGGCGCATACCACGAGACGGAAGGCTACATCGTGTTCGTAGTGGCGCTGCTGGCGCTGATTGTTACGCACCGGATCATCTCGTTTGCAGCAAAGAAGTGGGGAAGAAGGTAACTATGGGCGGCTGGTTCAAATCGAAGGCGGTTCGGATACTGACGATCGTGCTGCTGGTGCAGGCAGCGGCCTTTTACGCATTCGCCTCACGTAAGGAAATAGTCCCTAATCACTCGCCGCTCGCTGATTTCAATGTGCCTGGCGGGAATTGGTCGGTGGCTGAGGAACTGCCGATGGACAGAGACAGTCTCGAGGTCTTGAAGGCGGACGACATTCTCTCTCGGCTGTATACGAACCCGGCGACCGGCCAAATGGCCACTCTGTTTGTCGCGTACTTCGAAACACAGCGAACCGGTAAAACGCCCCATTCTCCTAAGAACTGCCTGCCAGGCGCGGGCTGGACACAGGCCCAGTCGGGAATGATCGACATCGCCGTTCCTGGCGAACCGGCTCCCGTCCGCGTGAATCGATACGTCGTGGCTAAGGGAGACAACCAGAGCGTAGTTCTGTATTGGTATCAAGCGCACCAGCACGTGATCGCGAGCGAATATTCGGCCAAGCTCTTTACCATTACCGATGCGATCCGCCTTAACCGGACGGACACCTCGCTCGTTCGCGTAGTCGTGGGCGTGAATAATGGTGATATTCACACGGCCCTGAATACGGCCGTTTCTTTCGTTCAGACCATCTTTGAGCCGCTGAAGCAGTATCTCCCGGCATAGCGAATTCTGGCGCTGAAACCCCAGCACACTCGGTATGCCCAGGTGAATGCAGGGCTCAGTGATATTCTCGTCGCTTCGCCATGCGCTCTCCGACGGTTCAGCCGTTTCTAATCCTTTTCCTGCCCGCAATCGCCGTTGTCTCGGTGAACGCAGCTACTGACCAATGCGAAAGCCTTTTGAAGGCCGCTTTGCCGAACACAACCATAACGACTGCGGAATCCGTACCCGCCGGGAAGTTCACTCCGCCATATAGCACCGCCGTAGACGTTCCCGCGTTTTGCCGTATTGCGGGTGTCCTGCGGCCATCGAGCGATTCCTACATTCGTTTCGAAGTTTGGCTTCCGGCCAATGCTTGGAATGGAAAGTACCTGGGCGTGGGTAATGGAGGGTTCGCGGGCTCGATTGATTATCGGGCCATGGCGGGGAATCTGAAGAGAAGCTATGCTACTGCCGCAAGCGACACCGGGCATGAAGCGGATGCGGCGGACGCAAGCTGGGCTTACCGTCACCCCGAAAAGGTGATCGACTTCGGATATCGCGCTTTGCACGAGACCACCACGGCTGCCAAACTTCTGATACAAAACTTCTACGGCCAGGCATCCAGGCGTTCCTATTTCGATAGCTGTTCCGATGGCGGCCGCGAGGCGTTGATGGAGGCGCAGCGCTTTCCGGAAGATTTCGACGGGATTCTGGCGGGCGCGCCTGCCAACGCCTGGAGTCACCTGCTCGCGGGCGGACTGGACGTAACCCGTTCGGTATTGGGCAATCCCGCGGGCTACATTTCCACCAAGAAGCTGCCGGCGATCACATCAGCCGTCATGGACGCCTGCAGAGCGCAAGACGGCGTGAAGGCGGGATTTCTGAACGATCCCGAGCGCTGCCATTTCGATGCCTCCGTACTGCTCTGCAACGGAGTGGAATCACCGAGTTGTCTCACCGCTCCGCAGATTGCCTCGCTAAAGAAGATCTATAGCGGCGGTCAGGATTCGCGGGGGCATTCCATTTTCCCCGGTCTGGTTCCCGGCAGTGAAGACCCCGGCTGGGCCGATTGGGTTCTCGGTTTTGGGCCGGGAGGGAGTTTCGGTGCCGTCTATTTGGAGAACTATTTCCGCTACATGGTTTATAACGACCCCGCCTGGAATCCGCTCACCGCGAACCTGGATAACGCCCAGCATCTTGCTACCGGGAAAACGGCGCAAGCGCTCGACGCGACCGATCCCGACCTGCATCGCTTCTCAGATCGCGGCGGCAAGCTCATTCTGTATCACGGCTGGAACGATCCGGCAATTTCACCGTGGGGCACGATCGCCTACTACCACGGCGTGCTCTCCAAAATGGGCGCGCAAAACGCCGCAAAATTCGTCCATCTATACATGGTGCCTGGGGTGCAGCACTGTTTCGGCGGACCAGGCCCTACTTCCTTCGGGCAGCTTGGAACGACCACGGCGAAAGGCCCGGAACATGGCGTTTATGCCGCTTTGGAGGATTGGGTGGAACACGGAACTGCCCCGGAAACCGTGATCGGGACGAAATATAGCGGGAATGATCCCGCCAAGGGCGTACAGATGACCCGTCCATTATGCGCTTATCCGCAAATTGCGAAATATAGCGGCGCAGGCGATCCGAAGGACGCGGCGAACTGGTCCTGCGCATCCGCATCCACACCGTAAACAAAGCAGCCGGTCGGAAGAATCTCTCAGTTCGGGCGGGGAAACACTCGCAGAATTTCCTTGTACAGAAGGTAATCCCAGCGGTTGTGGTATTCAACCGCTTTGCGAATCTTGGCCTCCTGTTTAGGATCGAGAGTGGTCGCACTATTACGGTTGACAACCTCTAGATCGGGTTGTGCTGTCCAATCGAAGCGCTCCTGCATCGCTCTGTAGGAGTGTTCCGCGCACTCCTGGTGGCCCACGAAGCTAAACGCAGTGTGGAAATTATGCACTGCCAAATCATAAGCTTCGTGGTTAACTGTTCCCGGAGGGAGTTCCGATTCATCGATTCCCGAAAAGTGGCGGGCCAGGGCATTGTCCAGGCCCACGGTCGTTCTAAGTTCCAGGGCTTCTACCAAATCGAGCAAGCGGCCGCCCTCCGAAATAACGCCCGGATTAGTTTTACAAAGGTAACGATAGTGGGAAGTAATTCGTGAGAATGGTTCCCGGACAACGGTGACGTAAGTCGATGGTTCCAAGAACCACCGGTGCACTCCGTATAGAAAATGCCCGATTATGAGACGAAACGACGCTCTCTGTTGGGGCGGAAGCTTCGGTACATAGTCTGCCGGAAATCCGGGGGGATCGGGATATAAATATGCAACCTCCGCCTGTTTGTAGTTAGCGGTTATCGCTTCCCGGAAAGCTGTTCCAGCCGTCTTCGCAATATGCATAAACAAGATGGTTGGCGAGCTCCGGTTTGTACGAGCTGGAATTCTTGCGCGAATCGGACTATTCGCTATGGGGTGACAAACTCGAGCTTCGATGAGTGCTTCTGTCTCTGCCGGGCAATACTGGGTGAGGTCGACATAGAAACCATGACGGCCCGAAGAGCTCATTCGCGCGGCTATATCCGGACGATAATAAACGGCGGCGGTTTCCGCCACCGGTCGATTGTCGACACACAGCACTACGTTGACTGGCACAGACGGATTATCTCGGTCCAAAGCCCAACCATAGGCCTCGCCGTCGACTATTCCATCCAATTGCGCGGAACGGCGACGCCGAACTCGGGCCGACGCGTACCTGGCAATTCCGTGTACAAGGATAGCCAGAAACGTGTATTGAGCCCCTATTTGCAACGTAGAATGATCGAGGCTGATCTCAAAGATGGGAGGGATATAAAAGAAATCGACAGCAGCCGTAGAAAAGACAACAGCTACAAGCCCAGCCACCAATCCAAATAGAACAGTAGACGCCGCAATCGCCGCGGCAAAAACTAGAAAGACGGAAGATTTCCAAAGTGCCTCTGCCGCTTGTGTGAGTGCAAGGGCTAGACCGACAAGGGCCAATCCTAAAACGATCCGGAATTTAGTCTGTCGGAGCGGCCACAATTGATTCAGTAGCGAGTTCAATCCAAGCGCCGGAGGCTTGCTCGTCATCGATCTCTGTTCACTACACAAAGGCGCGCAGCGTAAGCAGGTCTCCCGGCACGTCGCGTTCGCTTCGGCGATATTGAACAGCTTGAAAAATTTCCAGCGCCGAAGCGGTTATTGACCGCGTCTCGGTATCGCATGTGATTTCGCTATCATTGGGAACTTCGTATGGTGACGAAACGCCGGTAAACATTGGAAGCTGACCGGTGCGAGCCTTCGCGTAATGTCCTTTTACGTCGCGGCGTTCGCATTCCTCTAGCGCCGTCCTGATGTAGACCTGGAGGAAGCACGCTGGATCGAACATGCTTCTTACCAGCTTACGGTCCTCGTCAAACGGGCTCACGGTGGCAGTCATAACGATTCCGCCGTGGCGCACAATCTCTCGAGCGAAAAATGCGATTCTGAGCACATTCGATCGCCGGTCCTCCCGGGAAAAACCAAGATCTGGACACAATACCGGGCGGATCGTATCGCCGTCGAGCAAGGTGACGGTCTCGCCAGATTCAGCCAGGTATTCCGTTACTCTCTGGGCAGTTGTTGTTTTGCCCGAGCAAGGCAGGCCAGTAAACCACACGCAGAGCCCCTTCAATTGGCCCCCTGAAAAATCTCTAAGCATCTAAAGGAACAATCAAGTCCGTATGGTTTTCCGGCTTCTTCGTCATAGATGCCACAATCGCCCTTCTCTACCAACGCTATCGACATACACTAGAAGGTGATGGCGCTTCTTGCGGAACTTGTAGTTCCGTCCAATCTGCTCGATCGGATTGGCAACACACCCCTCCTCGAGATCCCACTGGCTCGGCGGGGCGAAGTGCGTGTGTTCGCGAAGGCCGAGTTTTTCAACCCAGGCGGGTCCGTCAAGGACAGGCCCGCCCTAAACATGATACGCGACGGAGAACGGAGAGGGATGCTTCGGCCCGGCAAGATTCTGCTGGATTCAACCAGCGGCAACACCGGAATTGCGTACGCAATGATCTGTGCCGCCAAGGGATACGGTGTCAAACTTTGCCTGCCGGCCAATGCCTCGCCCGAGCGGAAGCAAATTCTTAAGGCCTACGGCGCAGAACTGGTCCTCACAGACGCAGGGGAAGGCTCGGACGGGGCTTTCCGGGTTTGTCAAAAGATTTACCAAGCGGATCGCGAGAGCTACTTTTACCCTGATCAATACAGCAATCCGGCAAACTGGCAGGCTCATTACGCAACAACCGGCCCGGAGATAATTGAGCAGACCGCCGGCCGGATTACCCACTTTGTCGCCGCTCTGGGCACGACGGGCACGTTTACAGGCGTCACGCGGAGGCTTCGGCTCGACTTCCCTCACGTCCGCTGCATTTCCGTCCAGCCTGCTTCGCCATTGCACGGACTGGAAGGGACCAAACACATGCCCAGTTCGATTAAGCCGGACATTTATGATCCCAGTCTGGCGGACGAGAATCTCTGGATCGAAACCGAAGACGCCTATGACATGGCTCGGCAACTCGCCCATGGAGGGCTGCTGGTAGGAATCTCCGCTAGCGCCAACGTGCTGGCGGCGACCCGGGTGGCCGAGCGATTATCCAATGAGAAGCGGGACGGCCTGGTTGTAACCATCCTGTGTGATGGCGGACAGAAATATTTGAGCGAGCATTTCTGGAATGATTGAAATTGAAGCAAGCCCGTGGCAGACCATGGTCTTGCACGCTGAACGAGTGTATCCAAACGAATGTTGCGGCGCGATGCTGGGCTATGTGCAAGGCGAAAAGAAGGTGGTGACCGAAGCCGTACCCCTGGAAAACGCCTATTCGGGCGCGCAGAGCGCACATTACGAGCTTCGGCCGGAGGATCTGCTGAATGCCGACAAAATGGCTCGAGCCCGCGGGCTGGATCTGATTGGGATTTTCCATTCACATCCGGATTGCGACGCTTACTTCTCGCAAACGGACCTGCGGAACTCGTGCCCCTGGTATTCATTTGTCGTCCTCTCAGTCCAGAATGGCAGTTTCGACCACGCGCACAGCTTCATACCGGATACCGACCAGACGCGCGCAGATAGTGAGGAATTAATATGGCCAAAATCCTGATCCCGACGGCGCTACGCCAGTTTACCGAGCAGAAAGATTCAGTGGAAGTGTCCGCCAGCACTGTCGGGGAAGCCCTGAGTGCGCTGACCGCGCAGTACCCGAACATCAAGAAGAATCTGTTTACTGAGCAGGGCAAGCTGCGCAGCTTTGTGAACGTGTATCTGAACGACGAGGACATTCGTTACCTCGACAAGGACGCGACCAAGCTGGAGGGAAGCGAGACGATTTCAATCGTGCCGAGCATCGCGGGAGGAGCTGCTGGAGTCGCCGAGCCGGAAACCGCGCAACTTACGAACGAGGAAATTGCGCGCTACAGCCGGCATCTCATCCTGCCAGAAGTGGGCATGGAAGGCCAAGTCAAGCTGAAAAACGCCAAAGTGGCGATGATCGGCGCCGGGGGCTTGGGCGCCCCGTTGGGCTTGTATCTGGCGGCGGCCGGCGTGGGGCGCATCGGGGTGGTTGATTTCGATGTAGTCGACGCCTCCAATCTGCAACGTCAGGTGATCCATGGAACCAATGATCTGGGCCGCAAGAAGTTGGATTCGGCGGCCGACCGGATGCGCGATATCAATCCCAACGTTCGCATAGACAAGTTCGATACGGGTCTAACTAGCGAAAATGCGCTGGAGATTCTGAAGGACTACGACATTGTGGTGGACGGCACGGACAACTTTCCGACGCGTTACCTGGTGAACGATGCCTGCGTGCTGCTGAAGAAGCCCAACGTATACGGCTCGATTTTCCGCTTCGAAGGGCAGGCCAGTGTGTTCGCGTACGAAGGGGGACCGTGTTACCGCTGTCTATACCCGGAGCCGCCTCCTCCCGGATTAGTGCCGAGTTGCGCTGAAGGCGGCGTGCTGGGCATTTTGCCGGGCATAATTGGCGTGATTCAAGCGACCGAAACGGTAAAGATCATTCTCGGTGTGGGCGAGACGCTCAGAGGACGGCTCTTAATGTACGACGCCCTCGCGATGCGCTTCCGTGAGTTGAAGCTGCAACGCGACCGCAATTGTCCCGTCTGCGGTGATCATCCGACCGTGACGAAGCTGATCGATTACCAGGAGTTCTGCGGTGTACGGCCACCCCCGCCGCAAACAAAGGCTACCGAAGGCCTAATCGAGGCCCGCGAGGTGAAGGCCAAACTGGATCGAGGAGACAATTTTGTTCTGATCGATGTGCGCGAACCATACGAGTATCAGATCGCCCGAATCCCCGGATCGGTTCTGATCCCGTTAGGCGAATTGCCGAAGCATCTGAACGAGCTGAATCCCGAAGATGATATCGTCGCGCATTGCAGGAGCGGCGCACGTAGCCAGAAGGCCGTGGATCTGCTGAAACAGAATGGATTTACGCACGTGCGCAATCTGACAGGCGGCATTCTCGCGTGGAGCGATCAAGTCGATCCGAGCGTGCCGAAGTATTAATCAGTACTCGCGCGGCAACTGCGAAAACAGCGATCTAGCGACCCAAATCAATATCGCTAAAGTGATCCAAGGGCCCACAGCCGCGTCCGAGAGCGGGCGCGCTTTCAATTGCTCCTTCGACGAAGGATTTCGCGCGCCGGACGGCTTCGGTGAGGTCTAAGGCGAGGGCGAGGCAGGCGGTAATCGCTGCAGATAGAGTGCAGCCCGTACCGTGCGTGTGCGGCGAAGAGATGCGCCGCCCACGAAAGAAGGAGGTTCCTTGAGCGCAGTGAAGAATATCGACGGGGTCGCCGGCCAGATGTCCACCCTTTAGCAAGACCGCTTGACACCCTAGCTTGCGAATGCGATACGCCGCATGCGCCATCTCATCTTCGGTTTCGATCGATAGGCCAGTGAGCGCCTCGGCTTCCGGAATGTTGGGTGTGAGCAGAAATGCCAGCGGGATGAGCTGGTCCTTAAGAGTTCGTTCCGCCTCAGGCGCCAGGAGCCGCGCTCCGTGTTTGCTCACCATCACGGGATCCACTACGAGAGGAACCGTGAAAGAGCGAGCAATTTCGGCGGTCGTTTGTATGTTCTCAGCGTTTCCGAGCGCGCCGGTTTTGATCGCCCGAGGAACTATATCGCTAATTACCGCTTCGATTTGCTCCCTCACCAAGTCGGCAGGCAGGATCTCAACCCGCGATACGGTTTGCGTGTTCTGAACCGTGATCAACGTGATTACCGCTTCACCATACACGCCGAACCGATGGAATGTCTTGAGATCGGCCTGAATGCCTGCTCCGCCGCTCGGGTCCGAGCCTGCGATGGTCAGCGCTACCGCCGTCATGCTCCAACGGTAGCGTAGAGAAGATCTATTGCTGAATCTGGTTCGAACTGGTCTGGCCTACCGAGTTCGACATTGTCACGGCCACGGACCCGATTTGGCTCACATCTCCATTTGAAACCGGAAACGTCGCTTGCATCGAGAACGCGCCGCCGGCCGGGTCATTGTTGGAGAAGTAATCATGGAACGAGCTGGTTGCGTTTACTGTCATGCCGCCGGGAATTAGGGCGTTTCCCTTCGTGTCATAGAAGTTAAACACCATATTGCCGGCACTATAGGTGTTGTCGAAACCGGTCACTGTGAACACGAGATTGGGCTCCTGCCAGCTAGCGGTGGCAGAAGTGATCTGGATCGGGCTCGGGGTAATCGTGTAGGACTGAGTAATCGGAGCCAGATCGGGGAACGTCAAGGTGAACCTGATCGTGCCGGCAGTAGTACCCGTTTGGAAGACCAGGGCAGATTCGCCGTTATATGTCGCCGTTTTCCCGTTGACCGCCACATTGACTGACAATTGCCGGGTGCTATGGGCGATAAACATGACCGCCGGATCGTCGGTAACGTTCGCAATCGAGGGCGTGAACTCCATCGCGAGTTGACCAATTGCAGCGATCGGGGACGGGCTAGCCAGATCAATGGTCAGAGTCACCTGTTGCTGGCTCATGAGCGGCTGTTGGCTCAGTTGGAATGAGACGTTCGGCAGTGGCAACGATACACTCTGGCCCGTTAGGCTGAACACGCGGGTTCCGATGCTCAGGGTGCCGCTCGAAGTGCCTTGATTTGGGGCGGTCATGGTGACCTGAAACGTAATGGAACTGCCGGGTGCGATGGTAACTGGAAGCGAGGGACCGTTCGATAAAGTAAATGCCGAGCCCGTAACCGCCAACGTGGTCACCGTCACAGGATCCAGAGATGTGGTGGGATTCGCGACCGTGAATGTTAAAGTCTGGCTGGCAGTCGTGCCGGCGACCACCTGCCCGAAATTGATTGGAGTAGCGGTTTGGGGCAAACCACGGACCCCGGTGGAATCAACATAGGAAATCTCCAGCGCGTCAATATCGGCCAGAACAACACCCGTACCGACGAGCGGATACGAATTAGATCCGACCACGAGCGTTGCAGTGGCCAGACCGGTTTGACCCGGAGCGAACGTAATAGTGAAGTTCGCCGAGCCACTGGCGGGAATCGTGGCCGGCAGTTGCGAGATATCGAGCGCAAAAGCGCTGTAGGCGAACTGTGCGGTCTGTAAGGAGACACCAGGGGTGGTAATCGGCTGCGAGGTGTTGTTCGTGAGTGTGAAAGTTATCGATGCCGATGCGCTCGCGGAGATATTGCCGAAATTCAGAGGAGACGTATTGCTGGGGAGAAGCTGCACGGGGCCGTTCGCGGACGAGTAGCTGAGCGTAAGCTCAGCGGGAATCCCGGTTCCCTGCAGTGTAGAGACCGAGGTGATGGTGCCGGAACAGGCGGTCAGATTGTTGGATCCACCCAAAACGCAGTTATTCTGCTAGACCTCATAAATCGCTTGGAGATACCCGCTGAGAGGACCGGTGGTGGACGGCGTGAAATTTATTGTGAACGGTGTGATCTGACCCGGCGCGAGAGTGCTGTCGATATTCAGCCCCGTTATCGTGAAGTCCGGGTCACGCTGGCTGGAGCCGGAGACATTGCCAACATATACGTCCACTAGCAGAACCGTCGATCCTGTATTGTTCTGGGCGTCAATAACAATGCTTGAGGCCGATCCCTGTTCAGTATTCGGGAACTGGTAAGGAGATGTAAGAGGTGTGTCAGGCTTCTTACCGGTTGGATCGTGAATCACGAAGGAGAAACTTTGAGTCTGGGCCATGACGGCCCCGCAGACGAGCAGAAAGAGCAGAAGGGGTTTCATCGGCTCGCCTCCTGTCCGGAACTGGTGGGGACGGAGGGAAGCAGAAGCAATTCCGGGTGAGCGGCATCCAGGTGCAGGGCCCAGTCCTGCCTCGTCCGGCGAGATTGAAGGTGCAGCCAGTGAGACGACATGCGCTCGATCGCGACGTCGCCCGGCAGCGGCAACGTATGGCGAAGCCCGTTGGGACTTTCGAGGATTGGTCCCTCCTTATCGCGGAACACCAGCAAAGATCCAAAGGCGAGAGCCGGGCTGCTGGCGCCGGGCACGGCATCCATGCTGCGAACAACGCTCTCTTCTTCTTCAAGCGAGATCGTGATTCTGGCGGGGGCGCCATTTTGGAAAACTAGTAATTCTGCCTCATTCTTATCGAGAGCTCTGAGGGAGGCAACCTGGCCTGAGATCGATCCCGAAAGCAGAACGAATCGATCGAAAGACGTTCCATTCCAGCGGATGATGGCCTGCTGCTGCTGCAGCCACGCCATGGCGCTCTTTGCATCGCGTTCGACGCTAAGGACAGGCGCCGCGTCGCTGGTTGCATATCTGCCAATTTCAGTGCCGCTCGCGCTGAGAAGGCGAATCGCTCCTGCTTCCGCAACGAGACCTGCCTCATCCGAAAAACTGATCGCAGTTGCGGCAGTCGACCATGCCGGACCGATGACAAAACTGCCTGGAACGCCGTAGACGGGGCGAACGGAGCCGTCCGCGTCCCGGACAACCCCGGCGTGCGGTGCATGGACTTGTGCGTGGAGCAATCCTGCCGCGCACGTCAGTAGTACCAACCGGCAAATGTGAGGCTGCATGGAATTGTCTCCGGCTGAGGTTACGGATGACCGACGCTGATGGAAGGTGTCCCGATGCTCAGTTGCGCTGTCTGAGGTGTCGAAGAGGACGATTTCCCTTTCGCGGCAAGCGCCACCCCTGCACCCGCTCCGATCGCGATGGCGGCAATTACAAACCACTTCGCCTTGCTGTGCGAGGCTGAAGCACCGTGGTTGGCGCCCGTTACTGATACAGAGGGAGGCTTTTGATTAAGAGGGGCACCGGCGGAGGCTGGACTCAGCGGAGTCTTGGCGGCTGAAGAATCATGAGGGAGCACGGCCGCTACCGGAGCCGTGGAGGGAACAGTAGGTTTCAGTTGGGCGACTTGCCGGAGTTGTTGCTGTTGACTTGTTTCCGGTTGGGGGTGTGTTGATTGAGCGATCTGGCCCGGCGGCGTTAGCGTTTCCTCGAAGAGAATGCCGGCGTGAGATGTGCCTTTGGCGGCAGTGATGCGAATGTCGGCGACTCCTGGCGCGCTGCTCCAGCTCACGTTGCCGGCATGCGCCCGTCCCGCGGCATCCGTATAGGCAACGAGGGCTGCAGAACCGTCCTCGAATTTCCCTGTCGGGCCGTTATCCGGAAGCCGGAAGGTCACGGCGGCTCCGGCAACAGGCGTGCCGGTGTCGTCCGTTACCTCAATGGTGATGCCCTTTCTGGTTTGGGAACCGACCGGCGCGGACAAACCGTCGCTATCGACTATACGTATCTGCAGTTCCGCTCCGGATGCGGCGGGAGTCCCACCGTCGGCAGGCGACTGCGCCGGAAGCGGCGAAACCACCATCACCGTCGCGAGCAGAAAGGAAACGGAAGGAGAAACAAATCTCATCTGGCCTCTCATGGTGTACAGAGGCGCAACGAGAGATCGCCGGCCGCTGTTTCTTAACCGTTCGGGCTCAGGTGAGCTGAATCAAAACAACCGTGACGTTGTCCGGACCACCTGCGGCCTTCGCGGCGTCGATCAGATAGTGGCATTTGTCAGGAAGATTTTTCTCAGATTCCAGAGTGTCTTGCAAGAATTCTTCGTTGACAACTCCGTGGAGGCCATCCGAACAGAGCAAAACCTGATCGCCGGGCTGTAACTCCACCATGCGGGAAAAAACGCGCAATTCATCTGCCGTTCCAACCGCCATCGTCAGCACGTGCCGCATCGGATGTTTCTTAAGAGCTTCGTCGCTCAACCCAAGACGGGAGCCTACTTCGGCAACCCACGTCTGATCCTCAGTCAAAGCAGACATTTCGCCTCCGGAAACGAGATACGCGCGGCTATCCCCGACGCTTCCCAACTCCAGCCGCGAATTTCCGACATCCCGCGCCACCAGCAGAGTAGTTCCCATCCCTTCCAGTTCGGGAAGCTTCCCCGCCTCCTCGCGGACCCGTGTATTCGCTTCGTGGAAGGCCGATTCCAGAACGCCGTCTCCGTTTTGGTGCGCAACATCGCGGAGGCGCTGCCACAAGGTTTCGGCACTGAGCTGAGACGCATGCTCGCCCGCGTTCGCTCCACCCATACCATCGGCAAGGATGAAGATCCCGCACTCGGTATCGTTAATGAAGTAATCCTCGTTATTGGTTCGAACGCAACCAGGATCGGAAAGGCCGAAAGCCTCCAGCATAAGTTCTAAGAGATTATACTTGCTGGCGCACCCCGCAAATCGCTAGCTGCTCCCCTTCGGCTGCAACATCGCTTTGAGCTGCCGGAAAGCAGTGTACTCCAGGTTCAATTTCAAGCGGACAGGAGCGAGCGGCTTCGCTCCGATCGTTGACTGCTCGCGCCGGTTGGCCCTGTTGAGCAGGTTCTGTGCCTCCGTGTCATCGGGATTGTGGTCGAGCACGGCCTTTAATCTCACGGCTGCTTCATCGAACGAGTTGGCTTTAAGAAGCGCGGCACCGACATTAAACTGATACGTGCCGTCGCCCGGATCGCCATCGAGCGCCCGCCGGAAATCATCGAGAGCGGCAGGCATATTCAATTGCAGCTCGGCGCCGCCCAAATTGTTGTAGACCTCATTCATTGGATACTGCTTCAGCACTTCGCGAAAGTAGTTTACCGCCGAATTGTAGTCTGCAACCTGATAAGCGTTCAAGCCCAGGTAAAAACGAGCCTCTCCATAGCGCGGGTGGCCCGGGCCTACGCGTCGGAACCACTCCACGGCTTGCCGGTAATCGCGACGCTGCATGTAGAGCCTGCCCAGCTCGAATGCAGGAGACGTAAATTGCGGATCAAGGGCCATGGCCTGCGAGAACCACTTCTGCTGTTGATCCTTGCTGGAGGAAAGCAGGCCGCGAACATAACTTTCCTTCGCATCTAACCGAATGAACTTCTGCGGAGTCAAAAACCGATCCAGCGGTAAGTTGGCGGAAGGGTCGAGATACTTCAAGGATTGCCAAGCAAGATGCTCTTCCAGCCTCGATAAATCCGTCAACTTACCAGCCTCTTCGATATCAGGCCCGTCGTGTAACTTTCTTAAATCTATATAGTGAGCTGTAAGTCGAACAGAGCTTCCTTTTAACTCTGCTATGCCCGACGGTAACGTAGCCTCGTAATTCCCATAGCACAAATAATCGGCATCTAAGGCCTGTCCCAAGCGGATCAGAGTAGCCTTTGTGAAGTTCGCGTCGGCCCGCAAGCTCATGCGGCGCAATCCCTCTTCAAGCGATTCGCGCTCGAGCACGATCTGATTCGAATTACCAAATTCGGCGCGGAGAGTTTCGGCGACGCTCTCGCCCACCCAGTTCAAATCCTGAAATTGAGAATCGTTGTGAAATTGAACAACCAGAACGGTGGCGGAGCGGGCGCTATGCGCAAGAAGCAGAACTATAGAAAAAAAAAGGAGACGCTGAAACCGCACGTCTCCTATGCTAACAGGGGAATCCGATTACAGGCCCGAGCCAGTCGGGTTGCTTCCGCCAAACACGATTTTCGTGTGAGTACCGCCGAAATCGATCTCCCGAACTTGATTGTTCGAGTACAGTACCTGATTGGTGTCGAACTTTTTTGCCGTAGTCTCTTCGCGAGCGGGAACCTGAACACTATCTTTACCGTGCTTCAGAACGGCCAGGTTGTCTTTCATTTCGACCTTGTATGTACCGGCCTTAACTTCCTCGCCGCCGATCGTAGAATCCTGGTATAGATCCACCGAATGCGCGTTCGAGGCTGCGAGGGCAATGAACACTCCGAAACTCAGAAATCCGAAGGAAACCTTCTTCAACATACTTCTCCTTAATAAAGCGGTTAGTGTTGTTTTGGCGCCGTCTTCAATCGTTGAAAACCGCACCTGCTATTACGATGAATGAGCATGGGCGCAAGTTACGGTGGCGGCCGATCCTGTCTGTGAAAGAGTGTAAGGCGAACACGCACTAGGGCGAATCGTGTAGATGCACGAGAAACTCAGTAATAAGTGTTAGAGCGGCTTGCTGCACTACCTCGTCCGCTCCGAAACCGGACCTCCAATGGACGTGCGGCTCCGCGCGGAACCAGGTCATCTGGCGTTTCGCATATTGCCGCGTCTTGACCTGACATTCCCGTATTGCCTCGTCCAGAGAGCACTCACCCCGGAGCACGGCCACAGCCTGCTTGTAGCCGAGGGATTGTAGCGGTTTCAGTTCCGGCGCGAATCCGGCGCTTAACGCCGCCGCTGCCTCCTCAATCAGACCAGAGCGGAACATCCACGCGCTGCGGAGATTCAGCTTCGAATACAGCTCTGCACGGTTCGGATTCAACCCGATCTTCAGCGTCTTAAAACCCCGCAGCGCTTCGCGAGGTCTACGCTGGGTCTCAGTGAGGGGCTGGCGTTCGAGGATGCTGAGCTCGATGGCTCGAATCAATTTCTGGTGATCGTTCGGATGGATCCGGCGGGCGGCTTCCGGATCTGCGCGCCCGAGGAGCCGGTGTAAAGTGCCGGGCCTGCGTTCGGCGAATCTCGCAAGCCGGAATCTTAGCTGTTCATTTCGCGAAGGCGCGGGTGCAAGGCCGTCCAGCAACGCGCGCAGATAGAACCCGGTCCCGCCTACCACAATGGGCAGCTTGCCTCGATTTACAATGCCGGCAAGAGCCGTCCGGGCCAACCGCGCGTAGGCACCCGCGGTCAAATCGCGATCAAGATCAAGAAGGTCGAGCAAATGGTGAGGCACATCCCTGCGCTGCTCGACGGAAACCTTGGCGGTCCCGATATCAAGCCCGCGATAGACCTGAACGGAGTCGCAGCTTACAATTTCACCCCGTAAGCGCTGAGCCAGGAAAATGGCAAGCTCGCTTTTTCCGGCCCCGGTAGGGCCAAGCACCGCGATCAGCGGTGACTCCGCGGTTTCCACTGTTGCTCCGTCGGAGGCTCCTAAAAAACGGCTTCGGCTGGGGCTGATTTTGCGCTCTCGTTACCCTTTTGATCGATGGCGCTGACCACGTATGCATACGTTTTGCCGTGCTCTACTTTTTGATCGCTATAGGTGGGCAACGTGAGCAGATCCGCAAGCCGCTCAAACGGTCCGCCGTTCACGGAGCGATAGAGATAGTAGCCCTTGAGATCCGGCTCGGGGCTTCGCTGCCACGTCACTTCGATCGAATCCGGCGCGGGTAGGGCCGTGATGCCGGTAGGCACGGAGGGCGGAAAGACATCAAGCGGCGTGATCGAGACCGGCTTGGAAGGCAAGCTCTCGGCCGAATGTTCAGCAGCTATTACGGAATAGGTGTACGGGGTATCGTACTGAGCGGTTGTGTCCAGATAGTCAGATGTTTTCAACGTACCCAGCTCGATTGGTTGTTGATCGCCCGGACCCTGCCGGCTGATGCGATATTCCAAGCCCGAGCCCGGCGTGTTCCAAGTCACCAGAACGCCGTGGGCGGTGGCAACCGCCTTGGCTTCGGGCGCCTTCAGAGGCGGTACTACCTCCAGCACAGCGCGATTCGACCACGAAGAGTAATGATCTTTCTTCTTCACCGCGGTACGAACGGCAACGGCGACGCGCTTGCCGATCCAGGCCGAGGCCGGAACCGTCTTCTCCATTGCAACCGGCTGCGGATCGTCAGGATCGTCTGGTGGCGGGGGGTCCAAGTCATAGCGCTGCGCGGCTGCGGCCCATTGATCGAAATCGAAGGGGATGGAAGCGGCGCCAATGCGCAGATCGACGTCCGAGAGCTGCTTGATGGCCAGATTATCCGTGGTTCGTACGGGAGTGGTGAAAGTGATCACAATCTGATCTCCGCGCTGGATCGCCTGAAGATTGGCTACGGTATTCGGCAACCGCGGCGAAGGCGGAAGCACCGGCCCGACATATCCGCACCCAGCCAGCCCGAGCAGCAGGATCGCGTACGCGATGGCCGGCCGCGACACTACAGAATATACCTGCTGAGATCTTGATCTTTCACAATATCGGCAAGCTGCTTGCGCACATAAACCGCATCGACTTTTATGTTTTTCTTTTTCAGATCGGGCCCATCAAACGAGATCTCTTCGAGCAGTTTCTCCATGATGGTATGTAAGCGCCGGGCGCCGATGTTTTCGGACGACTCGTTCACCTGAGCGGCGTTGCGCGCGATTTCGATCAGCGCGTCCTCAGTAAAAGTGAGGCGAATGCCCTCGGTCTCGAGAAGCGCCATGTATTGCTTGACCAGAGCGGACTTGGGCTCCTTCAGGATGCGGATGAAGTCAGCCTCGGTCAGGGATTTCAGCTCGACGCGAATCGGGAAGCGGCCCTGCAGCTCAGGGATCAGGTCCGACGGCTTCGAGACGTGAAACGCGCCGGCCGCGATGAACAGGATGTGGTCGGTGCGTACAAAACCGTGACGCGTGTTTACGGTTGTGCCCTCGACGATCGGTAAAATGTCGCGCTGAACGCCTTCACGGCTGACATCCGGCCCGTGGCCGCCTTCTCGCCCAGCGATCTTGTCGATTTCATCCAGAAAGACGATGCCGTTACGCTCGACACGCTCGAGGGCGATCCGCGTCACTTGATCCATGTCGACCAGTTTTTGTTCTTCTTCCTGGACCAGATACTCGAGCGCCTCTGAAACGCGCATGTTGCGCTTTTTCGTACGCGGTCCGAAGAGCCCCGGAATGACGTCTTTCAAATTGATGTCCATCTCCTCGATGTTGCCGTTGGTGGAGACTTCGAATGTGGGTCCGCGTTCCTTGACATCGACCTCCACCATACGGTCATCGAGCTTGCCGGCGCGCAGTTTCTCGCGCAATTTCTCGCGCGTCCGCTCAATGCTGTCC
This sequence comes from uncultured Acidobacteriaceae bacterium, assembly GCA_963787585.1. Classification (GTDB taxonomy): domain Bacteria; phylum Acidobacteriota; class Terriglobia; order Bryobacterales; family Bryobacteraceae; genus Bog-105. The sequence continues at coordinate 995,523 of CAWBDR010000014.1, read as the reverse complement.
GATCCCTCGGGCTGCGGCGGCATGAGCAGATCGAGCAGGCGTTCTTCGGCTTGCTGCTCGGCGCGATCCGCGACCTGTTCGAGCCGTTCTTCGCGAACCATGTCGATGGCGACGTCCACCAGATCCCGAATGATGGATTCGACATCACGACCCACATATCCGACTTCGGTGAACTTGCTGGCTTCGACCTTGAGAAACGGCGAATTTGCCAATTTCGCCAGACGACGCGCGATTTCGGTCTTCCCGACACCCGTCGGGCCGATCATCAAAATGTTTTTCGGCATGACCTCTTCGGCCATTTCGGGATCGAGTTTTTGACGCCGGACGCGATTACGGAGAGCAATGGCGACGGATCGCTTGGCGTCCGACTGTCCCACGACGTGCTTATCCAATTCGGCAACGATTTCGCGCGGAGTTAGCTCGTCGAGCAGAGGCGCTTCGTCGTTCGATTGCTGGGGCAAGTAAATCACCATTACGCCAGCTCCTCAAAGGTCACATTCTCGTTGGTATAGATGCACACGTCGCCCGCAATCTTCATTGCTTTCTCGACAATTTCGCGCGCGCCCAGGTTGGTGTTCTCCAGCAACGCGATCGCAGCGCATTTCGCAAAGGCGCCGCCGGAACCGATCGCAGCAACCGGGCTGTCCGGTTCAATTACATCGCCAGTTCCGCTGACGATGTAGATATTTTGGATATCGGCGACCAGGAGCAGAGCCTCAAGGTGACGCAGCATACGGTCAGTGCGCCACTCTTTGGCAAGTTCCACCACGCTGCGGGACAAATTGCCGCTGTAGGCCTCGAGCTTGGATTCGAAGCGGGCGAATAAGGCGAAAGCGTCGGCCGTGGAACCCGCGAAGCCGGAGGCGATTTTGTTGTTGTAGAGCCGGCGCAGCTTGCGCGCGCCCGATTTCAAGACCTCGTTACCCATGGTGACCTGGCCATCGCCGGCAAGAACGACCTTGCCGTTGCGACGGACGCACAGGATAGTAGTGGAACGGACCTTCTTATTCATCAGGTAAGTGACCGCGCACCAAATGCGTGCTTCCAGCCTTGCGAGCACACTTTGGGCGAACTTTTATTTCAGCATAGGGGTGGATGCAGCGCTGGTACGAGAAGCCTTTGCAGAGGGCAAAAAGCCGTCCACGCCACCATCGCGTCACGAATTTTGATCGAGCTTGGCGGAATCGAGCAGGACGGCCCATTGCTGAAGTTCGTGCTGACGATTTTACTGCAGGGCTGCCGGCCGACCTCTCACTCTGTTCGCACCGCTAGCCCTTTTTCGTCGTCTTCACGGAAGCTGAGTGGATTATGTCCGTCATCCTCCGATGCCACTCCACATCCCGCCACATGCCCGTAAACTGCGGTCCATTGAAATTGCTGGTCGCCATCGCAACCCAGCGCCCCGTCCGGGCGGCCCTGCGAACACCCAATTCACACACCTGCTTGAGCCAATCCCATTCCAGTAACGGCCAGTCTTTGTAATCGACTAGACTCCAGCATTCAGTAGTAATCAATGGCTTGCCGGAAGTGTGTGACCATTCAGCGCACATCTCGATACGGTCTTGCAGCTTGCTGTCCCAGTAATCACGTTTCCGCGTGTAAACACGTTTGGCGTTGTTCACCAGGTTCTTGTAACCATCGGGATCGAAGCGCTCGTAATGGTAGCCAACCTCCTCGTAGTATCCGGTGGCCTGCGCCATCCAGATATGCGGTTCCAGGAAGTCGAGCATGCTTACATCCTGCTGCTTCCAGGTCTCGTACTCACTCGTCTGCGAGAACGTGTAGTCGAGATCCGGATACCCGCTGCGCACCACCTGAATGGCGCGGCTCATCCAGTCAGCGTTTTCTACCGAAGTTCGCTTAAACCCGGGAGGCAGGAATGGCGCCCAAACATCAAGCGGCCACTCATTGCACAGATCAACGTATAGGATGTCTGGAAGCAAGTCATCCTGAGCGATCGAGTCGAGCGTCATCTTCCAGATTCGGCCATGATCTTCAGGGGCGTGGATGCGCATCAATGTTTGATCAGGATCATGCCTAAACCAGGTAGATAAGCCGACGCGCAGCTTGCGGTCCGCGCACTTGCGAATGAACTGATTGAGAGCCGGCTGAACCCGGACTATGTTCTTGGCAGGGCTTCCCCAGTCCTGAGTGCTCCAGCACGGGATAAGCTCCCAGGCTGCACTCGGATTCGCCGCTATGAAGTGTGGATAGGCGTCAATGCGAACTGCATCATAGCCACGCTGAACAAGCCCATCCAGCGCGAGGTCCCAGTCCTCATAGCCCGCCCCCGGCCAGCGCCGCTCGAGCCACGAAAAATCCCACATCGTAATGGCAAGTGGATGCTGAAGCTTTTGCAAGCGCCCAGCCCGGTTTTCTTGGGGTGCTTGGTCCGGAGCTTTTATAGCGGCGCCGGCCAGGCCCGCGACTGAGCTGGCCAAAAATGATCTTCGATCCATGCAGGCGTTCTATCACGCGACGCCTCGAATAGCCCCGATTACCGCTACCCCAGCGCCGAACTCAGCTTGCCACTCCAAACCGGGCACTGTACTATGAACCCATCGTGATCGTGCCTTCTGACCTTGCCCTGTCTAGGCGTTTGGAACGGGCGGAAGGGTACGCGTGTCTCCAATCTGCCGAGGCACGGCGTCGTCTATTCCCGGATAGCGGCGCCGACTGGATGGAGTGTGCCGGGGCCTACGCCGTCTTTGATGGCCCGAACTCGCCCGTAACTCAGAGCTTCGGACTCGGCATATTTGAAGAACTGAGCGCGGTTTCGCTAGACACGATTGAGCGGTTCTTTTTCGACCGCGGTGCGCCGGCCGATCATGAAGTGAGTCCGTTTGCTGGTACCGCGGCAATAGGCCTGCTGTGTGCTCGCCATTACCGCCCGATCGAGATTAGTAACGTCTTGTATCGTGCCGTCGAGGAGCCTGCCGCCGATCAAGATCGTAATATTTCCGTGCGCGTCGTGGGTCCGGAAGAATCCCAACTCTGGACCGATGTGAACGCGAAGGGATGGACACAGGAGCAACCAGAACTGCTTGAGTTCATCCGTCAAAGTAGCGCGCTCTTTTCGGCTCGCCAGCAAAGTGTCTGTTTCCTGGCCGAGTTTGGCGGCCAAGTTGGCGCCGCTGGTGCATTATGTCTGCACGAGCGCGTTGCCCTCTTTGCGGGCGCCCCCACGATTCCCGAATTGCGCCGTTTAGGACTGCAAGGGGCGCTCTTTCGAGAACGCATGCGCTACGCCTTTAATCACGGGTGTGATCTGGCGATGATGGTAGCCGCGGCGGGTAGCACTTCGCAGCGCAATGCCGAACGTCATGGTTTCCGAATCGCTTACACACGCATCAAGTGGCGCTTATCACAGCCGGCCAATTCAGGCCGCCAAACATCCGAGTTCGTGGAGGGCCTAGGCCCCCAACAGGAGAAATAAATTGAGCACTCCTTCCCAATATCCGTATGACACTCGCCTCAACGTATTGCACAAGCATTTGGATCTGATAGACGAGAAAGCGCTCTCGGACGCAGCTCCTCACAAGTGGTATAACCAGACGCTTTGCCAAGTCAACAACTCGGTGGTGCGCCTGGGAGTGATTGAAGGCGAGTATCACTGGCATAGGCACGACAAGGACGACGAGTTCTTTTATGTGGTTGAGGGCAAGTTGCTGATCGACTTGGAGCACGGAACGGTTGAACACGGAACGGTTGAACTCGGTCCTAGGCAGGGGTTTGTGGTGTCGAAGGGCGTACTGCATCGGACGCGAGCGCCAGAGCGCACCGTGATCCTCATGGTCGAAAATGCAGGAATTATCCCAACGGGCGACGAGTAGGACTAGAGCAATACAGGACTGGAGCTGACTAAGCTCCGGGTCCCATACTACGCGCTCCTGCCTGCGATATTACAGCTTTATGGGAAGCCTCATCGCGCCCAGGCAGCTCATCTTTCGCGGATACATTACTTGGTTCGAGCCCGTAACTGGCGAGTGGTGGCGCAAGCCGTACCCGCATCCAGCAAGGCCGAAGCCAGGATGTGGCGTGCCCACATCGACAGGATCAGCGCCGCGGCGCGCGAATCAAGGTAGGCCAACGCCCAGCGGCAAATCGACCGTGATTGGGTTGTGATCGGAAATGCGCTGGGGAATACTATGGTTCAGCGCTTTCAGAGTCCGCCCATAGTGGGGCGCGAAGCGATCGGGTTCGTCCTTGCCTTTCGGTTTCGTCAAATTCGGTGGCCGGATAAACATCCAATCCAATTTGTATCGGCCTACCAGCCCGAATGATTTTCCAAGTTCGCTCGTCGGAACAAATCCTTTTTCACTACGCTCATTCGAATTCGCAAGCGTTCCGTCGCGTTCGTTTGACGAGCAACACTTGTCGCCACGAAAATCGAACGCGCCGCCATCCGCGAACCGGAACTTCTGAAGCATCCCGAAAAACTTCGCTTCGGGATTGTCGCCCAGTAGCGGGATGCTGGTGCTGGTCGGATCATCTACCTTGCGCACCAGCCCGACGGTGCCTACCGATGCGGTATACGCCCACCCGAACGGTGTCATGTAACGCGCCGCCTGCGCCGCCCCTTGCTCTGCCCACCACTTTGCATCGCCGAAACGCTCCTTCAGAGCTCGCGTAACGCTGACAGGCACACCGGAATGCGTCGAGGTATTCATGTCGCCGGCCAGGATCAACGGATGATCGATCGTTTGTATCCGGTCCAGAATCTCCTGCAATTCCTTCTGCCGGTTTGCCGGTGTTGTAACGTCCTCCAGGTGCGTCGCAACCACTGTAACTTTGCCTGAAGGGAAGTCGGGGTCTGCAATGTCAGCCAGCAGCATCATCCGTCCGCCGCGACGAACTTGCCGCACGAGTTGTTCCTTGAAGACCGCGGCGCTGACCTTACCCTCCGCCTTTTCCGATATCGAGATCTTCTTTTCATCCGCATACCAGTCATGAGGGCATGTCGAGAACGGTATTAACCGGACGTTATCCAGCCGGTACCGGCTGAGAATTGCTGTACCGTGCAACCCCCGATAACGCTGCGGGTTGGGCGTCATGATCTGTTTGACGTAAGCAATCATTTCGTCCCGATCCTGATGCGGTTCCGAGTACGCTTCTTCCACCTCTCGCAAGGCCACCTGCTGATCGATGCCCATCGTGATCGGATCTACCTCGACGAACTCGACTCCGTACGCATAATTCATCCCGAAGGCGGCCGCCAATTCTGCCGCCACGTTGCGGAAGCGAGTGCGATTCACGCCCCAGTCGACTTCGTTTAAGACGATCAGATCGGATTGCTGCAGGACACGCAGTTCCTCCATGATTTCGTCTCTCGCCTTCATCCGCTTTTGACCCTTTATCTTCCATCAACGCGTTGAACTGCTTGGAATCTGTGAATGCGAGCCGGATAGCGTCGAATTCCAGGCCCCTTTCGATATTCCACTGGGCGACGCGTAGAACTTTTCCCACGGCGATGACGGTTGGCTTTAAAGGCTTTCGGCCCGCATCAGAGGCGGTGTTACGGACAAATGGTGTGGTTAGCAGCTTGTGGAGCTTTTCGCTCAGCGCGGGCGGCGGGACGTCCTGCTGATAGAGCTGAATGATTTCATTCCAGCTCAAAAGCTCGGGGCCCTTCTGCGCTTGCGCCGGCAGGTTAGGAGAACTTAGGAAAAAGTAAAGGAGAAACCACTTAATATAAGTTTGCTTGCCTCGCATAGTAAGCGTTAATCGCTGACGAACAATCCTCGCTTACATAGAATCGGTTCGACCGCCGAGTGTTGCAGCAGGGTTTAGTGGCATGCATTACGGCATTTACTGTCTTACACAATCGGCGTACTATCCGTACGGTCCATACTAAAAAGCGCGGGCAAGCCGATATAGGTGGTTAATCGCCCGTCACCTGAATTGCCAGCATCGTAATATCATCGTCCAAGTCTTCATCCGAGCCGCGACCTGACCACTGAGATACCTCCTTCAGCAATGCATCCGCCAACTGATCTGCCGAGGAGCATTGCGCTGCGGCCAGAACTTGCCGGAACCGTTTGTCGCCAAACTCAACGTCGGAAGGGTTCTTACATTCGGGAATTCCATCGGTGTAGAGCAAAACCCAATCACCTGGCGCGATGGGCAATTCTATGGAAGAGTAGCTGGCAATCGTAAACTTCCCCAGGAACAATCCGTTCTCGAGGACATCGCGCACGCCGGCGGATAATTTGCTCCATAGCAGTAACGGAGGGTGCCCCGCGCCGGCGTAGGTAAGAGTGCATTTCGCCATGTCCAGGTAGACATAGGCTGCCGTGATGTAGTGCTGCTGAAACTTTCCGCACAGCGCTTCATTCAAGCCCGCGAGCACTCGTGCGGGATCGGCGGCATGCGGAACCTGGGCCGCTAGCGCGATCTTCAGCATGGAGGCAACGAGAGCGGCGGGCATTCCATGCCCGGACACGTCGGCGACCAGGATGCCGAGGTGTTGCTCGTCGACAACGATAAAATCGTAAAAATCGCCGGCAACCGCGCTCATGGGAATGTACCGCGCTGCGATGTCCAGGCCCGGAATTTGCGGCACCTTGTCTGGCAGGATCGAGAACTGAATCTGCCGGGCGGTCTCCAATTCCCTCTGAATGGCAAGCAACTGTAGCGCAAGCTGTTCGCGAATGCTGCGAAGCATCAGGTGAGTTCGCACTCGTGCCTTCACCACGGCGGGAGAAAACGGCTTGTGGATGTAATCCACTGCTCCGACCTCGAATCCACGGGTCTCGTCTTCGATCTCCGTCTGACCCGTGAGAAAAATAACCGGTATATCTTTCGTCTCCGGATCCATTTTCAAACGTGTGCAGACTTCGTACCCGTCCATGTCGGGCATCATCACGTCGAGCAGGATCAGGTTTGGTGAAGGAGCAACCTTCACCAGTTCCAATGCTCTTGCGCCATTTGTAGCGATGCGAACTTTGTATAGGTCCTTCAGAATCGAATTGACGATTTGAACGTTTGGCGGAGCGTCATCCACGACGAGCACGGTCTGCTTCTGATCAGCCGGGTTCATTCTGTCCATTCCCATCGCGTTCGCAAAGTCGGGCAATTTCGTCCAGCTTCAGCAAAGCGGCCTCGAAATCGAAGTCCTTTATGGAATCGCCCAAGCCATCCAGATATGGCTGCTCGACCGCTCCTGCGATCGCGCGCTGCAGATTGTGAAAGGCTTCTTGAGCCTCGCCGTCACTGGCCTCGAGCAAGCCCTTAAGTCGCCCGATTGCAAGCGCCGCGTTTTCTCCGTTGAGAGGAGCGGTAGGCATATCTGTTACCTCAATAGGTGCCGAGTCGTGTAGCGCCTGGTCGATAGCCGTGGTGTGTATGCGTAACACAATCGCAAACTGATCGAGCAGAGCTGGTACCGAATCTGATGCTTCCCTAATGGCCCTCTCCAACTTCTCAGCCGCGGCATGTACCTGCACGACTCCCAAATTGCCGGCGACACCCTTTACCGTATGCGCTATACGCTCAGCAAGCCTCGGGTCTCGGCTGTCGAGTGCTGCCGAAATCTGGGTAGCAGCATCGACTTGCTTCTTGGCAAACTGGGATAGCAGTTCGTGGTATAGGCGCCGGTTACCGGCGACTCGCTTCAGGCCATCGGCGAGGTCGATCCCTGTGATGTGGGGCAGAAATACCTCGGAGACTTCTTCCGAACGTGCTGCCTCCGGCTCCGCCCCGGTCCTTGGTTTAGGCTTGGCCCACCGCAGAAGCGTCGAAAACAAAGCATCGGGATTAATTGGCTTTGAGATATGGTCGTTCATTCCCGCGTCGAGGCAGCGCTGACGCTCTTCCACCAGGGCGTGCGCGGTCATCGCAATAATTGGGAGCTTCTGAAAACGCGGATTACTCCGCAGCAGCCTGGTTGCTGTGAACCCGTCCATCTCGGGCATCTGCACGTCCATCAAGACGACATCGAAGGCTGGGGCCTGATCGCCTGCAGTCAGCAGTTCCACCGCTTTGCCGCCGTGATTGGCCACCGTTACAAGGGCTCCGGCGCTCTCCAGAAGCTCGGTTGCAATCTGCTGGTTTACCTCGTTATCTTCCACCAGCAGGATTCGGATTCCCGTGGCGTCATGCACGCGCGTGCCGTCTTTCTTTGCGCGAGCAATATGGTCCTCTGCTCGAGCAACCCCGAACAGATCCATTAGCGTGTCGTAGAGTAGCGAGGCGTTGACGGGCTTGAGCAAATAGCCATCGATCCCAATCTCCTCAGCCTGCTTCCTTATATCTTCCCGGCCAAATGCAGTTACCATCACAACTTTGGGAATGTGCTGCAGACGATCGTTGCGTTTGATGATGCGGCTGGCCTGGAGTCCGTCCATTCCAGGCATGTGCCAATCCATTAGCACCAGGCGGAAAGGATCTTGAGAATCCGCGGCTGCTATCTCCCGGACGGCATCCTCGCCGGAAGATACCGACTCAGCCCTGAGCGCAAACCCGCGGAGGGCGTCGGTAAGAATCTCGCAAGCCTGGGCATTGTCGTCGACAACCAAAGCCCGAATGCCTGCGAGTTCTGGGATAAGGCGCTTGCGCGCCTCCTCCGATCCGATTCCGAAGCGAGCAGTGAAATAAAACGCGCTGCCCAGACCGGGGTGGCTCTCGGCCCAAATTGTGCCTCCCATCATCTCGACCAATCGTTTACATATGGAGAGCCCAAGCCCGGTGCCGCCGTATCTTCGTGTGATCGAAGTATCGGCTTGCGAAAATGCCTGGAACAGATGAGCGCTCTGCTCAGGTGTCATTCCGATTCCGGTATCGCGGACGGAGAACTTGAGCTTGACGCGATTCTCAAGCTGCTCTTCCACTGCAACGCTCACGAGGACCTCGCCGCGTTCGGTGAATTTGATCGCGTTGTTGACCAGGTTTACGAGGATTTGGCCGAGACGTAGCGGATCACCAACGAGATTGGTCGGAATGTCAGGAGGCGCCGCGATCAGAAACTCAAGATTCTTCTCTTGAGCCTTTTGACAGACGATGCTCGAGAGATTTTCGAGCACATTCTCCAGCCGGAAATCAGTGTTCTCTATTTCCAGTTTGCCGGCTTCAATTTTCGAGAAATCAAGGATGTCGTTGATAATGCCGAGCAAGGATTGCGCGGCGGAATTCACCTTTGTTAGGTAGTCTGCCTGTTTTGGAGACAGGTCGGTCTTCAAGGCCAGATGTGTCATCCCAATGATGGCGTTCATGGGCGTGCGAATTTCATGGCTCATGTTGGCCAGGAAATCGGATTTGGCCCTTGTGGCGGTTTCGGCCGCTTCCTTGGCGACAGCCAGTTCGGCTGCCTGTACCCGTGTGTGATCAAGAAGTTTCCTGGTTTGCAATTGGCTCACAAGGATCTTAGTATTGAGGGCGACGGTGGGCAAAAATGCGTCAAGGAGTATCTGCTGGCGCTCCGATACCGCGGCCGAAGGCGCGAGTTCGATAACCGCCAGCACAGCGTCCTGATGAACGACGGGCATAAAAATGACACAAGCAGGTGACAGGGTGCCAACCCCGGTGGACACTTGAAGAGGCTCTCCAGCAGCGGGAACGATCCGCAGTGTGCGTCTTTCAGCGGCTGCCTGCCCCACCAACGAATCGCCGAGTGCGAATTCTCGCGGCTCGGCAGAAGCATCCGTGGCGAATGCGCCCACACGAGTGAAATGCGTGTGGCTATCGTCCGCGAGGTAAAACGCCCCGTACAGCAAATCCAAATTTTCCGAGATTCGCGACAATAGGGTTGCGCCGAATGCGCTGAGCTCGTCAGCGGACTGCAACTGCTGGGTCATGAGCGCCACTTCGGCTTTGACCCAAGCCTGCGTTTCGCGCTCACGCGCAGCAGCCTGCAATACCTGCAGGGCACGGCTCATCTCCCCGATTTCATTAGCCCGGGAGAGGTTGGGAATGGGATTGTCCAGCCGTCCCTGCGCTACCTCCAAAATGCGGCTGCGAAACGATAACACGGCATTGACGATCTCCGACTGCACGATCCAAAGGGCAATCCCGAACGATATGAGAAGCCCGAGTGAGGTCACAACCCACGCGATAACGATGGTCCGGTGTGTCCGCCAGGTGAGTTCGGCGGATTTCTGGGCAACGCTGCTCCGCATCTGTTCTCTGAGTTCCAAAAGAGCTTGTCGGGCTTTGAGCAATTCCGGGTCGGCGATGCGGCGCATGAGATCCATGGCCCTTTTGTCGTTCAGTGCCTGGGTTGCTGCCCGAACTGGGTGCGAATCAGAAACGGCTTGGTCGAACAGCGCTGCCGCCGCATTGATCGCCGGAGCCTGATCTGGATCATTGCGTCTTGCCTCGTCCACAGCGGAATGAAACTCCACGTTTACCTGGTCTAGATTCGCATCGATCACCCGCATCCTATCGGGATCGGGCTCAGCAATCTCCTTATAAAGAAGCTGGCCGAATCGGTCATTTAGCCCCGTTGCGATTATCAGGTTTCGGAGTACCTTGATGTTTTTGTCGAGGAGGTCGGTGTGCCAGGAATCGATCTTGTGCATCTCGACTGACGAGTACAGAGCTGCCGCAAGGACCATCATGACCAGCGGTAGCAGAGCAATGAGCACCTTCGTGCGGATCTTGCAATTCGCGAGGACGCCCATAACGTTGGTTCCTGACCGCTACACGGTCACATCAGACCACCACCAATTCTATCTGCTGGAGAGGTGCATGCTAATGTGTCTGGCGCTTCAAAAGTGAACGTATGGATTTCAAGGCAGCCATGTCATCGCCGTTGTGAGCGGAGTATGCAACGTATCCATCCGGTCGGATGAGTTTTATGCCGGAGCCCCGCGCCGGACGTAACTCAACGAGATCACTAAAGGATTCGCAGAGCTGCCTTGCGGCCTCCCTGATTGCGGGTTCCTTGTCATCCTCGATCATCATTAGGAAGCGGCTCGTAATACCTTTGCCGCCCCGCAGTGACTCATCGAAGTATCGCTTGCCAGGTCCCTCAACAATCGGACTCCCGCCATAAGTGATGCCAAGCTCGGAAAGCCTCTGTACAAACGCGTGCTGAAAAGGCGCCAGATGCGACACCATTGGTATGAACGTGTTGCGCAGAACCTGGACAAACTTGTTCGGAGTTCCCATGATCTTCGTCAGTAAATCGGTGGTCTCAATCACGTTCTTGATGATCGGAAGGCGTTCGGCACTGTAGCTGTCGAGCAACTGCTCGTTCCCCTGACCGTGCAGAAAGAGATCGAGCTTCCAGACCAGGTTCCAAATATCATGCAACCCGGTATTCATGCCCTGGCCCCCGAACGGGCTATGAATGTGAGCGGCGTCGCCTGCTAGGAAGATCCGGCCAATTCGCAGCTTCGATGCGTGGCGGTGATGAATACGAAAATAGCTGCTCCAGTGCAGGGCGCGGGCCTCGATCCCACTTGGCCCGCGTTGAGCCAGTACTTTCTGCACGAACTCGAGCGACGGAGCATCTCCTTCCGGGTGATCGATTGTCGCCACAATGCGCCGGCGGGCCGCGCTCATGGGAAAAATGGCGATCGGTCCCAACTCACTCGGGCATAACTGCAACTCATCTCCCGGAAGAACTTCATTCGTCTCGACATCAGCCAGCATGAAAGGCGAAGCATATTCCCCTCCTTCAAGCGGCAGGTTCACCGTCCTCCGGACTTGGCTGTGAGCGCCATCGCAGCCCACGACGAACGCCGCTCTCAGCGTTTCCGGCTCGCCCTTGTGGTCTAAGGTGACATTAACGAAATCATCCTGCTGATCCGCCGAAATGAATGTCGTATCGTACTCGACGCGTCCGCTTCTGCGACGCAGCTCCTCAGCGAGTAGTTCCTCAGTGACGTTCTGCGGAACCATGGCCACGAACGGATAAGGACTCTCCTTGGGCTCAAATCGCATGTGGGCAAGCGTGCGCCCGTGCGTTATCACCGCGACTGACGTGACACGGTTTGCCCTTTCGAGAAACGGAGCGGCGACTCCCGCCATGTCGAAGATCTCGAGCGTCCTGGGAAAGATCGCTAGCGCTTTGGAATGTACCGACTGTGAAGGGCGCGTCTCGACGATTCGCGATCGCAGGCCCCGTCGCGCGCATTCATTCGCCAGGAATAGGCCGACCGGCCCCGCGCCCGCGATCAGAATGTCAGTATCAGTTTTTGTATCTTGCATAACTACCTGACCTTGCCAAACCGTCGCTGTCCATTCCGCGATCACGCGTGCGCTGCCGCCTTCCGCTCGTATGTTCCAGGAACGGCCCGGAATCCAATCAAGAGACGATTCCAGCCATTAATGACAACTATCGCCATCGTAAGGTCGACCAGCTCTTGCTCCGTGAATCGCTGGCGCACGTCCTCGTAGACGTCGTCAGGTGCGTGTGTCTCGCTGATAAGCGTCAAGGCCTCCGTCCAGGCGAGCGCCGCTCTTTCCCTCTCAGTGAAGAAAGGAGTCTCGCGCCAAGCCGTTAACGCATACAGACGCTGCTCGGATTCGCCATTAGCGCGCGCGTCCTTCGTGTGCATGTCAATGCAGTAGGCACAGCCGTTGATCTGCGAGGCGCGAACTTTCACTAGTTCCAGCAGAGTGGGCTCCAGCCCGGAATTTGTGACGTACGATCCCAGCCCTGCCATGGCGCGGTAAGCCTGGGGCGCGACCTTTTGAATTTCTAAACGTGATTGCACTGAATTCTTCCTCCACCTTCAGGCTACGCGCAGAGTAGATCGTTCGAGAGGACCATAATCGAAGTTTGGAACAGTCCGGCTGGAGGTGCTATGTCGCTCGTATTTGCAAATCCCGACCGTTCCGCTATCGCGCGTGCCGGCCAGGCTGAGATCGTTGGCGCACGCCCGCACGGCCATGACCGTTCGGCCGAGATGTTCTATGTTCTGGATGGAGTAGTGCACGCCCTCTCAGGTACTGAGATTGTTACCGCAACTGTGGGCCAGAACGATCGCGCTACACTGCTCGAACCGTTCCACGAAGGCGTCAACGGTCTCGGGCCTCTGGCTCGGTTCGTAGGCTAATGCCCACCGGAAGAAATCGCGCCATTTCTTCATCACGCCCTGTGTAGCACCCTCCGCCAAAGTGCCATTGTGCAGGAACGAAGGCCGCTGCCCCGTTAACATCTCGAACGTGATGACCGCCAGTGCCCAGATGTCACATGCACGCTCCGGTTTGGCTCCCCCCATCAATTCAGGAGGCATGTATGCCGGTGTTCCAGCAATCTGTCCAGTCATCGTCGAAAACCTGTCGGTCTGGTCGGAGCTTGAGCTTTCGACGAATAACTTCGCAAGACCGAAGTCGAGTATCTTCAGCATTCGGTGCCCGTCGTCATCGCACAAGAAGACATTTTCCGGTTTCAAGTCCCGATGAATGAGCGAATGACGGTGTGCGGCCGACAACGCAGCGCAAAGTTGCCGCACAATTGACCGAACCTCCTCAGTGGGTATCGTTCCTCTCGAATTAAGCTCCTCCCGCAGCGTTCGTCCCTGCAATCTTTCCATCACTAGAAAGGGTCTGCCGTCTGGCATCACTCCTACATCGAACAATGCGACCACATTTGGGTGCTGAAAAGCCGCAAGCATGCGGGCCTCTCGTTGAAAGCGCTCAAGTGCTGCCGAATCTGCAACCAAATTCGCTGAAATCATCTTGATCGCTACTTTTCGTTCAAGATGTGAGTCGACTGCTTCATAGACGGTGCCCATGCCTCCTTGGCCGATTCTCAACTCGAGCTTGAACCGTGCTTCAGGAGAGTCTCGAGAGGGTAGCAGGGCGAGGCCAATGGAGACATCCTCGATCAGGCGCAAGTCGTCGGACGTGTAGGGCTCTTCGGATCGCTTGCGGCCCATAACGATCAGAACATCACTTTCGCGACCTTTTACGGGTGCGATCAAATCGATGCCGGAATCCTGAAGAGATGCAGCCTCGCGGGACGGAAGTTGTCGGGTCGGCCAACTCTCCTGTGACGTAAACTGAACGGGCTTAGCCACCACTTTCGCAAGTTCGACCGCCCTGCTGTCAACACAAAGTGCTGGAGGAGAGACCCCCTCCGGATAGATACTGACAAGCTCGTATGTTCTCCTCGCAGGCCGGCGCTCGAGTATGCTGCAGAATGTCGGGTGCATAGCGGCGCCGATCTGGTTCACAAGCGTCGGAGCCACGTCGGCCAGGCTTGCCGCAGCGCTAACCTTTTCAAGGGTCGACCGAAGTATCTCTTGTGCGTTGTATTGTTCTCGAAAAAATTGGCGGTCTAACGACCGTAACCAGTGCTGCCTCCGAAAGTGCAGGAGGATGGCGACTGCCGCCAGCGCCAGGTAAATCCAGCCACGGCCTTGCATGATCTCGTCGACCCGCTGCTCCCTGTGTGCGTAGAAATCGGCAAGAAATATGGCGATGATCGCAGGAGCAGCAAGCAGGAGCAATTGCTTGGCCGCCGCGTATCGAATTCCCTGGCGAATGATGACGCGAATATCGAAGAGACGGTGGCGCAAAATTGCATACGCGAAACAAAGCGGAAACGCTACACCGGCGAGTGTCGCCACGGCGAGTAAAAAGAGGAGATACTGACACCGCACCCCCGAAACTTATAACTACGACGGGAACCGCCAGCACGACCACGAAAGCCAGTGCTAAGAAAATGAGGCGCACGCGACGTTTTTCGGTTTCATCGAGGCGCCGGTATTTTAGGCCAAGCATGATAACCGGACCCGGGAGATAAATGAGGTAATATGCCATCAAAATTGCACTCATCAATCCCCAGGGAATCATGTTTGCCGGGCTGTGGAAGAAATGCCAGACCTGATAATTCAAAGCCAACGAGTAGACGACCACAGGCACCCAAACGAGGGCCCAGATCCACCTACTACGAAACGAAGGCCGAGGGAACAGGGCAAAAAAGGTGAACCAGATTCCCAACCCAAGGCTGCTCACAGCATGGCAGATCAAGAGAAGTACCTGGCACCAGAAAGGCGAGTGCCGCCACATGAAGGCGAACCCGTCCAAAGGAATGATCACGGATACGGAGTAAGTAGCCAAAAACAGGGCACCGATGCGAGCAACTAGGTGCTTGGGGCGCAAGAATGCCATAAAGCATGCAACAGCAAGCGCAGTAAATTGGCCGCAGATGCCTAGGAGGAGAATCATCCCAGCAGCAGTGGACCAGTACGCGGCGGAGCGCCGCTTTAACGCGAAAACGGCATGAACCCGCTGTCCGCCTCGATCCGCTTCGAGTGTTATCGGCCGACCGATCTCGATATTGGTCCTAAACCAGTACCAATAATTGATATTAGGAAGGAATCGATCGTTCGCGCGTACGAGAATGTCACCATCTCTGAGTCCTTCACGTTCCGCCGGCGATCCCTTTGCAACATCGCGGACTACTGGTTGGCTTTTCGTTGGCCTCACGTCGACGCCCATCGATTCGGGCCCGAAAAAGCAGAAGTAGGTAACGAATACTCCGTTCGCCAAGAAGGATGCCGCGATGACATACATCCACCACGGCGGTCGTGAAGTGGACCTTGTGCCCTCATTGCCCTGCAACCGCATGTCTGTCGCACGCCTATCTATGTCGACGCCACGCTGCACGGTCGAATCATCGGCCAACATAGGATGTCTCACAATATACTGCTCGGAATTACTCCGCGGTTGCTACTCTCGATGCTGTTTTGGTGGTGGCCGCGCCAGAAGCTCTTTACCACGCCAAGGGTGGTAGTGGACCCTGAGAGTGCACGACGAACGCCTCAGCTCTCTTACAGCGATGTTCCATGCCGCGAAATCGCTCCATCTGTTCGTGATACGCATAGAATTCCGACGGCTCTTGGCTGGCGTGTACAAAGCAGGCCTCTCTTTTCTTCTCCCAGGTTTCCGATATATCGACGTAGAAATTGGGAGAGAACTGCTGAGTCTGCTCACCGGTCAAGACCTCAAAGTAGACAAGAGCGTATTTCTTTCCGCCCCGGTACCACGACTGGTATGTCAGCAAAGAGGCCGCGCAGTGATCGCGATGCGTATCAACCGGCCAGTGTGTAAAAACCACGTCCGGATGTTGCGGGACCAGTAGAGCATCAAACGCCTCATAGCGGGCATTGCTAATCTCTGTTGACCCGTCTACCTGGCCGGCGAATAACGGCTTTGCGTCGAGAATGCGGCAAGCTTTCAACGCCTCTTCGGTCCGGATGCGTGCCGCCTCGTCGTGGGTTTTGCCGGGAATTCCTGCTTCTCCTCGTGTCAGATAGATGATCGTGACCGCATGTCCGTGCCCGGAGTAGCGGGCAAGCGTGCCGCCGCAGCCTGATTCCGGGTCATCCGGATGCCCGCCAACACAGACCACGTTTAATTTGCGAGAGGGTGCCTCCTCGACCAACCTGGCCGCAAGTGGAGTGGCCACGGCAAGAAGACTCTCTCTTCGTGTCATATCGGTATTGGCTATGGTTACCACATTGTGCATGCAGGTGTCGTATTCGTAACGAGTCGTCAATTTCATCCGTCACGTCATTCTGAGACTCCTTAGCCCAGCTCATGCAGGGTTGGGTAATGTGAGCACTAAAATGTCCCGAACAGCTTTGAAAATCTCAGGCCCGATCGCCGTATCTCTTCTGACGATGGCTGCCGCTCTAGGGTCCTCCGATCCGCAGAACAGCGACGCATCGCAGTGGAGTGGCTCTGACGCTTATCGGATTCTGCACAACTCGCCTTGGACGAAAACGGTGAAGGTCAGTCATTCCGAGCGCAACCCTTTCAGCAACACCGGCCCTGACGCGGGAAACTCGCCCAACAACACGGGTGTGGGTTCAATGCCACGGATGGGAGGAATGGGCCGGCGAGGAATGGGTGGAGGCGGCACATACGGCGGATCTACCTCGGGTCGCGGCAGCAAGCCGCCCGCCAGCGATTCGACTTCCTCGTCGGCGCAAGTTACCGTCCAATGGCAGAGTGCGCTTCCAGTTCGCTTAGCGGCCGCGAAGAATGCTGGTGAGGACCCCAGCGCGTCTGCAAGCCAACCATCGAATGAATATATTGTCGCGGTTATCGGATTGCCGCTGGTCGATATCGGCGGACGCGCCGCCAATGCAGATTCGAGCCCGACCACCGACCAGGAAGAGACAGAACGCCTTCAGGATCGTCTCAAGAACGCTGTTTCGCTGCTTCGCTCCGGACACGATCCCTTGACTCCGTCAAAGGTTGAATTGGATCAGGGTAAAGATGGCCGAATCCTCTTTCATTTCCCGAAAACGGATCCTATCACGGCAAAGGACAAGGCTGTGGAGTTTCGTCTCGCTGCTGATGGAACGAAATTTCAGAAGAAATTTACGCTAAAGGAAATGGAGTACAAGGGCCAGCTTGAGCTCTAATCGGCCGCTCGAAACTCCGCTTCAATAAGCCGATCTCGCGCCGCAATAAAATTCAGAGAAGCGATGGAGTTCGCCGCAACCGCCCGCGACGGCTGATGACTCCTACCACATCATGGGTTGGAGTCTATTTCTGCGAACCTGACCCGATCTCGGCGAAATGCCCCCGCACCGGCTCATCGTTCGGCAGAATGTGGTGATCGAACAGAGAAACCACGATTAGCGGCTGTTACGAATCCGCGCCGGCGCACCAGTCGAATAGAAATTGCCATTCGGCCATCTGGATCGCAATGGCGGCAGTCTCGGCCTCGCCTCCCTTTTCACGTGCTTCATCGCACCATTCGATAAACAGAAACGGATCCCAGGCGGTCTTGAGACGCCAATGCAACGGAGCCCGGTTCTTCAGGATTTCCGCTGAACGGCCGAGAACTTTAGGAAAGATGGCGTGGTTGCCTGTCTGCCGAAACCAGTACCCCGCGTTGGAAGAGTCGGGTTCTATTCGGTGGATGATGGCGTGCCAGTAACTGCCCTCAGCGGATTGTACGTCCTGCGCCACTGCGTGGCTCTCAGTCCAGCATCCGATGCGAAGCAGCAGGCCGGCCAAAGCCGCTTGGCCATGGCGGGCGCCGAGGAAGAGTAGAGCCGGATCCTCCGATCGCAAGCTGCATGCCCCGGCCGCAGGTCGCAAGGCGCTACGAACCAAAGGCAAGCTGCAGGGACCGGTCGAAAGGATACTGTTGACCTCTGATGAAGGGAACGCCATACGAGGATTATTGTCCATGGAAGCGTGTACGCGTTCCTCGGTTAACGCTGTTCCAACGAGAACTTTATCTCTCTATCGTTTCCTGGAAGCGGATCTCTTTGTAGCCAACTTGCGGCCGGTACTCCTTCGGGAACTGCTCGTCGATTTGCGCCTTTGCATGTAGATTTGCTTTTTCGCTCTGGACTTCGCTCTATCCGAAAAGCTCTTCTTCGTAGCATGTCTCTTGGATGAGCTGCTCTTCTTGCTTGCGGACTTCTTCGCGCCGCTCCTCTTCTTGGGATTCGGTGGAACGTTCGCGCCCGACCGCCGCGCCTCGCTCAATCCGATCGCAATCGCCTGCTTCGGATTTTTTACCTGCTTCCCACTGCGGCCTGATTTCAACTCGTGATGCTTGAACTCATGCATCGTCTTTTGCATTTTGTTGCGCGTAGTCCGTTTCGATTTCGAACCGGAGCCGGAGGACGATCTCTTGGAACTGCTTGTTTTCTTGGTTGCCATCTCCACCTCAAACGTGATCGGTACTACTGATCCTCTAGTAACTGGATGATGAGCCGGCCACGAATTGTTTCAAAACAAACGCAAAGCGGCCAGTTCGGGCTTCTTGCGCTGTTATCCTGACTACTTAGAGGACTCTATTTGTCTCGACTCGCTGCTGCATTCCGCAGCTTCTTTTCAATCCTTTTTTCTGGCGTGCTTCCCGAAGATATAGCGGCGGAGTTTGGGTTTTCGAAGACGCCGCCCGCACCTGTGGCGTCGCCCGTTCCGCAAGTGAAGATCAGCGATGGAGCGTTGCAGATGCTGAACATTTTTCAACGCGACTCCCGTCTGATCGACTTCCTGATGGAAGATATTTCTGGTTACGCTGACGATCAGATCGGCGCGGCTGTCCGTACGCTTCACTCCGATTGCAAAGCCACCTTGAATCGCCATGTAGCACTAGCGCCAGTCGTGGACGGCGTCGAGGGAACGTACCAAAAGCTCGATGCCAGCAAGACTCCGGACCCGAATCGCATCAAGTTGATCGGCAATGTGCCAGCAAACGGTAAAGTTCCTGGCGGCACACTCCGCCATCGCGGCTGGATGGCCGGTTCCGTTAATTTGCCCCCTCTCGGCAAACAAGATCCTTCGGTCATCGCTCCCGCGGAACTGGAAATCGAATAGCTCGCAAGTTCTATCCTCATGTCGCAGTACATCATCGGTATCGATCTCGGCACCACCAACAGCGCGCTCGCCTATACGGCCGCGGCCTCGGATAGCGAGCACCCCGACGTGCATCTCTTCCCCGTTCTGCAGCTTGTCAATTCTGGTGAAGTCGCCGGTCTCGATCTCTTACCGTCATCCTTATATATTCCCGGCCCAAACGAGTTTGTGGAGGGTGCGCTGGCGCTACCCTGGAACGGCCGGCCGCACTACGTCACCGGCCAACTCGCAAAAAATCGCGGCGTAGAGAACGCGGGCCGCCTGGTAAGCTCTGCCAAGTCGTGGCTGTCGAATCAAAGTGCTGACCCATCGCAGCCGTTGCTTCCCTTAGCGGCGCCCGATGGCGTCCAGAAAATCTCCGCAGTCGAAGCTTCCGCGCAGTATCTGCTGCACCTTCGCTCCGCCTGGGATACCGCTCACCCGGAGGCCAGGCTCGCCGAACAAACTGTTCTGATCACCGTTCCCGCATCCTTCGATGCCGCGGCGCGCGATCTCACGCAACGAGCCGCCCGCGAGGCCGGCTATCCCGAAGTCACGATTCTGGAAGAGCCGCAAGCTGCCTTCTACGCCTGGATCGAACGCAATCCGGATTGGCGCGAACAGGTGAACCCTGGCGATCTGGTTCTGGTGGTGGACATCGGAGGCGGTACCACCGATTTCACGCTCATCTCGGTGACCGAACAAAACGGAGAGCTGCAACTCGAGCGTGTCGCGGTCGGTGAGCACCTTCTACTCGGCGGCGACAATATGGATCTCGCGGTCGCCCGCCATGCCGAGCAGCAGTTCGCGAAGAAGAACATCAAACTCGACGCCATTCAATTCCATTCGCTTTGGCAACAGTGCCGCGCAGCCAAGGAACTGCTGCTTTCAAACGGCGAATCGGCTCCTGCTGAGCAAGCCCTTACGATTCTCGGCCGCGGCACTGGACTGGTAGGTGGAACCATACGTGGCAAAATCACGCGTGACGAGATTCGCCAGCTTTTGCTCGACGGCTTTTTCCCACTTGTCGCTCCCGATGCGGCTCCGGAACGCCAGCGCCGCGCCGCACTCTTGGAAGTCGGTCTGAACTATGCCTCAGATCCGGCAGTGACGAAGCATCTGGCGCAGTTCCTGCGGCGGGCGGCCGGCAACGCTGGGGCCGGCGATTTTGCCCGTCCCACGCAGCTGCTTTTCAATGGCGGTGTGCTGCAGGCGGGCGCGATTGAGCATCGCGTCTTCGAAGTGCTCAACACATGGCTGCACCACGCAGGTGCTCCTGCCGTCATCGAGCTGCGGGCCGAAACAAAGCATGTTGACCTGATGCGAGCTGTAGCGCACGGCGCAGCATATTATGGCTTGGCGCGTACAGGCAAAGGCGTACGTATTCGCGGCGGCGTTCCGCGGTCTTACTACGTCGGCATCGAGAGTTCTCTGCCGGCGGTTCCCGGCATGCCCGCGCCCATGAAGGCACTTACCGTTGTTCCGTTTGGTCTCGAGGAAGGATCGAAAGTCGAACTGCCCCAACGGAAATTCGCGTTGGTGACCGGCGAGCCGGCCGAGTTCCGCTTCTTTTCCTCGCTGTCTCGTAAGACAGACCCGCCCGGCGCTCTCATCGAAGAAATCGGCGATGATCTAGAGGAGCTATCGCCGATGGAGGTCTTTCTGCCGGCCCACGCCGATGGCGCGCGCGAAGAGATCGTCCCCGTCACTCTGGAAAGCAACGTGACCGAAACTGGCATGCTCGAACTCTGGTGCGTCGCCGCCGACGGCCGCCGTTGGAAACTCGAATTCAACGTCCGCGAGCGCGCCGCCGCCGCATGAAGACCCGCGCCGGAGCCTTTGCCCGATGAACGTCGGTATCGACCTGGGCACCACGAACTCCGCCCTCGCCTATATTGATCCGCTGGAGGCCGCTGAATCCGATTTCCCTCCGATTCACGTTCTCCCCATCGAACAACAGCTTAATGCCAACCGCTCGGGCGCGCTGCGTACTCTTCCGTCCTTTCTTTATCTGAGCGAGCCACCCGTTGTTGGCGCGTATGCCCGCGATCAGGGCGCGCTCGTTCCCACCAAAACCGTTCATTCCGCCAAGTCCTGGTTGTCGAACTCCGAAGCCGACCGTACGGCGAAAATTCTTCCCTGGGACTCGCAGGAAGAAGGCCGCGTGCTCTCGCCCGTCGAAGCCTCCGCCCGCTATCTGGCTCATCTGCGTGATGCGTGGAACCACAAAAAAGGGGCCTCGCTCAGCGATCAGCAGGTGGTTCTGACCGTTCCCGCCAGCTTTGACGAAGAAGCCCGCGAGCTAACCGTACAGGCCGCAAAAGAAGCCGGGATTGAGCGCCTCACCTTGCTCGAAGAACCGGCAGCCGCCTTCTATGCCTGGATTGCCGGCCACCTGGCCCGCTCGAATAAGGAATTATTCGACGGCCAGATCGTGCTCGTCTGCGACGTCGGCGGCGGGACCAGCGATTTCACGCTCGTTCGCGTCGATCGGGAAGGCGACCGCGTTCAGTTCACGCGCACTACCGTCGGCCGCCATCTGCTGCTCGGCGGCGATAATCTTGATCTGACCATCTCCTGGCTGGCTGAATCGAAACTCGGCCGGACGCTCTCGTTACGGCAGAGGAGCGCTCTGCGGAGGCAGTGCTCGGCCGCCAAAGAAACGCTGCTTTCACACAATGGCCCGGGTGCAGTCGATGTGACGGTGGTTGGCGCAGGTGCGGCGCTCGTAGGCGGCACTCTGAAAACCAGCATCACGCGCGACGAAGTGCTCGAGCTTGCGCTCGGCGGATTTCTCCCGCCCTGCGAGCTGGCCGACAAGCCGCAACAGGAGAAGCAGAGCGTCTTCCGCGAGCTCGGCCTTCCCTACGTTTCCGATCCAGCCATCACGCGTCACCTCGCCGAATTCCTCCACCACTCTCCCGCCGCGACGCACGGCATCGACGCCACTCTGTTTAACGGCGGCTTCTTCATCCCGCAAGTGTTTCGCGAACGCGTCCGCGATGTCGTTACGCACTGGTTCGGCCGCCAGCCTGCGATCTTCGAAAACCACGATCTCGATCTCGCCGTCGCCATTGGTGCTTCTTATTACTCCTATGTCCGCGCATCCGGTAGCGGCGTTCTTGTCCGGGGCGGTCTGCCGCGTGCCTATTATCTCGGGCTTCAAGAGCTGGATTCGCCGGGCTCTGCAACAATGAGCGCCATCTGTCTGATGCCACGCGGCTCCGAAGAGGGCCAGGAGATCAAGCTCGAACAGCCGGAGCTACAGCTTCTCGCAAATACACCCGTTGCTTTTCGCCTCTATAGTTCGCTCAGCCGGACTGAAGATGCCGCGGGCGACGTGGTCTCTTTCTCCGCTTCCGATGACATGCTCGATCCTGCCAGTGATCCCCGCCTGCATGCCCCGTTACGCGCCGTAATTCGCTTTGGTAAGGGCGGCCAACGCCTGGTCCCGGTAACGCTCGGCGGCCGGCTTACCGAAGTCGGAACGCTCGAAACGTGGGCCGATTCAAAAGTGAGCGAGCATCGTTGGCGCTTGCAGTTTCAGTTGCGCAAAATGACGGATACGGTCGATGCTGCGCCCGCCGCTGCCGCTGCAATTCGATCCACGGCCGTCATCAGCCTCGAAGCGCAAGCTAATGCCGAAGCTCTCATCGACCACGTCTTCAGTAAGTCCGGTTCCGGATTGCCGCCTGAACAACTTCCTGCCCGCCTCGAACAGGCCCTCGGTCTTGGGCGCCTTTCCTGGCCACTCGCAACGATTCGGGCGTTCTCTGATAAGCTCCTTGTTCTTGCCGACGGCCGGCGCAAAAACGCCCACCACGAAGCCCGCTGGTTGAATCTCACGGGTTTCTGTTTGCGCCCAGGTTTCGGCTTTCCTGGTGACGATTTCCGCATTGAGCAGGCGCGTCGCGTCTATGCTGCCGGCCTCACCTTCGGTAACCAAGTACAGTGTGAAATCGACTGGTGGATTTTCTGCGGCCGTATCGCGGGCGGACTCAATCGCAACCAACAGGCCGATATTTTCCAGCGCCTTTCGCCCATTCTCGTCCCCAAACAGAAACGCAAGCAGCGCATCAACCAGGCCCTACTGCGCGAAATGTGGCGCACAGCCGCGAGCCTGGAACTTCTGCCTCAGCAGACCAAAACCCAACTCGGGGACACGCTGCTTGAAAGTGTGAAGCGTGGTGAAATGATCGACGCAGCGGTTTGGTGCCTCTCCCGTCTTGGCGCCCGCAAGCTGTTCAGCGGGCCCATTAACCTTGTACTCTCGCCCTCAGTGGTCAGCCGCTGGGTGGAAACGCTGCTGAAGCTTCCCGCCACGCCCTCCCTGCTTGAGGCTGTTGTGCAAATGGGTAGGCAGACCGGCGATGTAGCGCGAGATCTCCCACCGGCCACGCTCGATTCCATCCGCCGCGCCTGCGAAGCGAGTCCTCGGGCCGCCGAACTGTTACGGCAGCTTTCGGGCGAAGCGGACGATCTCGCTGTTTCAAGCCGCGTTTTTGGCGAAGAGCTACCTGCCGGCTTGGTTTTGGCGGGCACTTCCGCCCCCTAGCGATGCGCGAGACGGACCTCGTCGCGCTCATCCGAACACTGACTGCGCGCGGCGCTCGCCAGCCCCAAGTCATTCAAAGCATCGGCGACGATTGCGCCGTTTTCCGCCCGCGCCCCAATGAAGATCTGGTCTTCACTACGGATTTTGTGCTCGAAGGCCGTCACTTCACTCTCGATACGCGCAAGCCAGCGGATATCGGTCACCAAGCTCTAGCCCGGAGTCTGTCGGATCTGGCCGCCATGGGAAGCCAACCGCTCTTCTGTCTCGTTTCGCTTGCCGTGCCCGCAACATTTGCGCCTCGCTGGATTCAGAATTTCTATCGCGGCCTTCTCGCCCTCGCCGCCCGATACAAGATCACCGTTGCGGGAGGCGATCTCGCGCGCTTCGATCGTGTTGTTGCTGACGTGATGTGCTGCGGCCGCGTGCCGCGCGGGAAAGCCATCCTGCGAAGTGGCGCACGTCCCGGCGATCGCATTTTCGTCACCGGCCAACTCGGCGCTTCCGCCCACGGACTCGCGACTCGGAAAGGAGCCGCCTGGCGCCGTCATCTTCGTCCGGAACCGCGCATTGCTGCTGGTATCGCGCTGCGCAAGATCGGCGTTTCCGTCGGCATGGATTTGAGCGACGGCCTTTCCCTTGATCTACGCCGCTTATGCCTCGAATCGCGAGTTAGCGCTGAGATCGGTCCCAATCTCCCCATCGCATCGGGCGCCACGGAAGACGAGGCTCTTAATGGCGGCGAGGATTACGAGCTACTCTTCACCGCCCCGCCTCGCCTGAAAATCCCGCCACGGATCGCTAATATTCCTGTAACGGAAATCGGCCGGATCACTCGCGGCAGGCCCGGATCGATCCGCCATGATGGCCGTATTCTCCCTCGCAAGGGATTCGATCACTTCACATGACCACCGAACCTGATCTCCCCATCGTTCTTGATCTGATTGAAGCCTTCCGCCGTTCGAAAACCATGTTCACCGCCGTACGTCTCGGAATCTTCGATCACCTGGAGACCGAATCGCAATCCGCAGTTCAGCTTGCCACAAAGTTAAGTCTCAACAGCTCCGCTCTGGTCCGGCTTCTGGACGGCTGCCTCGCGCTCGGTCTTCTCCGCCGAGAACGAGAACGCTACATCAACACCCCGGCCGCTTCGCGCTATCTCGTAAACGCCAGCC
Source organism: uncultured Acidobacteriaceae bacterium (assembly GCA_963787585.1). Taxonomy (GTDB): domain Bacteria; phylum Acidobacteriota; class Terriglobia; order Bryobacterales; family Bryobacteraceae; genus Bog-105. The sequence goes on along the minus strand of CAWBDR010000014.1, from coordinate 970,530 downwards.
CACACACGTTCTCCGGTTACATCACCTATTCCGATCAATCGCTCTATCCGCTTTGGGGACATCTGGATGACGCCGTTCGCGAAGGGTCCAATCGCTGGACTCAGGTGTTTGGTAGCCGCGACGCTCTTTTCGACTATTATTATCGCGACGAAACCGCCACTCGAAATTTCGTTCGAGCGATGAACGGCTTCGGTCAGGTCTCATCTCCGCGTATTGTTCGTGCCTTCGATCTCGATGGCTTCCGTCATCTCGTCGATCTCGGCGGCGCGGCCGGGCATCTCGCGATCGCCGCCTGCGAAGCCTACCCGCATCTCCGCGCCACGGTGGTCGATCTCCCTCGAATTGAGCCGTTCGCGCGTGAGTACCTTGCTGCTTCCACCGTTAGCGATCGTGTGGAATTTATCGCGGCCGATTTCTTTTGCGACCCGCTTCCTGCCGGCGATCTGTATGCGCTTGGCCGCATCCTGCACGATTGGGATGACGCCAAGGTCCGCGCGCTGCTCGAAAAGATCGCGGCGGCGTTGCCGGCGAATGGCGGCGTGCTTATTGCCGAAGCGCTAATTGACGATGATCGGTCAGGCCCGGTCTACGCGATCATGCAGGATCTCAACATGCTGGTCTGCACCGATGGCCGCGAGCGCACCGCATCAGAATACGAAGAATTACTCACAAGTGCGGGATTCAGCGCGATTCGGGCCACTAGGACAGGTGCGCTCATCGATGGCGTGCTCGCCATCAAACCAGAACCGCGGGCGTAAACGGTTTTTCCTTTACTGCACAGCGAAATCCACCGCCCGCACAGGTGATTGATGATTCGCCGTATCAATCGCCTGTAGCTCCACCCGATATGCGCCCGGCGTCAGCGTATCCAAAGGCAACCGCAAGCCGACCGGTATTACCGGATTGCCATTCTTCGCATAATTCGCCACGTTGATGAACCCCGTGTCTAGCTTCTGCGCGCCGCTTTTCTTGTCGACAATCCTCATCTTCAAGCCAACCTTCGGCGTGGTTTGCCCGGTGAGATCCGGTTCATAAATCTCAACGTAGACCGCCGCAGGCGCCGTCTTCTGAAACATGTTCGAGCCCGAGGGCATCAACTGCATTCCCTGGCTCACCAGCGGAACTTTGTCTTCCAGCAGCGCCGCGTCCAGACCGACATCCAGATCCGACACGCGACGAATCTGGTTGCTCAGCGCCACTCCGCTCAAGCTGAACCTTTTCTCATCGTATGGATCGATCTCGAGCGGTGTCTCCGCTTTGCCGAACCCTTCGCCCGCTGAGCTGAACACCACCTTGAGATTGTATTTCCCGGATGCGATGTCGAACTGCGTTTCGTAATGCATCGGATGCTCCTGGAACGCTTCGACTTCTTTCTTATTGTCCAACTCCAGCTTCACCGCATCACTGAAACGCGCAGCCACGGCGCCATCCGGCTCCGACGCGATCCCGAGCACGTTCACCACGGCCCGCATCTTTCCCTTCTCTTTCGTGAACTTGATTCCACTGGCTGGAATCTCCATCGCTACGTTCACGCGCGCCGTGTTGGCCGACGTATAGAAGAACGGCAGTTCCATTGAAGCCTTCACATTTCCGCCAGAGGCCGAAGCAGCGTGGCTCTCCAAATCGCGTTCTTCCGCCGTGCCTGCCAGAAAATCGAGCGGCTTCGGAGTGCAGTAGCCGCTTCGTGCTCGCACGTTGATCCCGCCGCGATCTACTTTTACCTTCAGCTCGTGGCAGGCCCCTTCCTTTGAGTCTTCCGAAGGCGAATAACCGAGTAGATAGTATTCATTCATCTCATTCGCGATGCGCTGAAAGCCGCTTACTAAGTCATTAGTATTAACTATTACGAATCCGCCGGTTCCTTCGGCGAGCGTGTAAAGCACTTCCTGTTGCGAACCAACGTCCGGAATGTGCGGAATGATCGTGCGCGGTTGATTATACGGGCTGTTCATTCCGAAGGGATTCATGCTTGGATTGGCGGTGCCACCTCCGCCCCCGTGGCCGCCGGAGGTAGTCGCCGTGCCGCTGCGCCCGCCAGTCCCTCCACGGGTCGTTCCGCCGCGGCCCCCAGCGCTCGAGGACCCGGTCGATGCCCCTCCGCCCCGCCCACCGCTTCCAGCCGCTGCCCCTCCGCCGGCCGCCCCGCCATGCTGGAAATACGCAGCCTTGACTAGAAACGGTGCATTGTCCGCAGGCGCGAACACCGGGAGCCGGTTCTCCGCCGCGACGAGGCCTCGAACATCAATCGGATAAATCGCGACGTTGCTCTTGTTGCAAACGTCAATCACTGCGGTCAGCTCCGATCGTAGCTCCACGTCCAGCGGGAATCCGGCGCTCAGGAAAATAAGGGTCTTGCGCCCCGGAACTTGCGCCAAATTCTTTGCCAGGCTTCGCAAACCGAGCAGCACGTCGCGCGCGCCAAAATCCGCTGCCGCTCGTCCCAACTGCGGCGTAAGTGAAGCAAGATCTCCATTCGACGAAACCGTTGGGAATCTCGTTCCGCCCACCACCGCTCGCAATCGATCCGCGTCCGTAGTGAAATTCTGCGCCACCTGCAGGCTGCCCGTAAAGTTCACCACCGCTATATACCGATCCGGCCCGGCATTCTTGTCGATGAATTGCCCCGCCGCCCGCCGTGCCTGCATCTGATCCGTGAGCTGCATGCTTGTGGTGTCGAAAAAAAGAATCAAGTAATGTTTCTGCTTGCTCGCGGGTGAGGCAGGATCGGCTTCGAAGGAGAAATTCTCAATCGTCTGCTCCTTCTTGTCCTCCCATACCCGGAAATCTTTCGCAGTGAGGTCGTGAACGTAGTCGCCCTTCTTATCGGTCACCACCGTATCCACTAGAACCAGCTTCTTCTCGGCGCGAATGACCGTTTTGGAATCCGGCGAAGCTGGAGCGGCGGTCTGCGGAGCCTCTTGTCCGCCAGCCAGCAGCGCGACCCCGCAACCGATCACAATCGGTAACAATTCGTTCCGATATTTCACCGTATTACCTCCTTTTAAGGAATGTCTGCCACGCCATTCTGCGCGGCCATCATTTGCCCTTGGGCATCCCGCACAACCAAACGAACCACGTACGTTCCGGGCTTCACATTGAAATCCGATTTCACCGTCACCGGCCCATTCAGCTTCTGTAGCGTCGCATCGAGCAACCGCATCTCGAGAGTCTTTTCCACTCCGGTGATGTAATTTCCATTCGTATCGAACAAAACCGCGACGACTTTCAAATTGTCATTGTTTCGGTTGTTCGCTTTCCTGAAATGAAGCTGCCGTACGTCGATTCGCGCCAGAACGGTCAATCTGGCATCCGTGGGATCCGGCTTAAAGAACTTCGTATGCAGATCGATCGGAAGATCGTGGATCTCCTCGCGCGAGAACACCGCATCCGCGATCTCGGTCTTGGCCGTGTCCTCTTGGCTGGTTGCGTGCTTCGGCGCGTAGTACCCCAGCCGCGCCTGCACACTGAGGCCCTTCCGTTCCACTAGGGCGATTTTCAGTTTGTGAAAAGTCCCGTCGTTCTTTAAGTTCTCCGGCGAAAAGCCGAGCAAGTACATATACTCGGGCGCGGTAGCGATCCGCCGGAGTCCCCCATACACATCGTTGCTGCCATGAGCGAACGTCCCGCCCGTTCCCGACGTAAGCTCGGCCAGAATATCTTCCTGCGCCAGCATTGCCTCACGATCATACTGGTTTTTCACCATCGTGGCGTTCCCGTCGTAAGATCTCTGCGTAATGTCCGGTGTTCCCGTATACAGCCCGCGAGCATCCAGAGCGCTGATCATCACATTTCCCCGCGTAGCCCGGTCCAGGATGTCGGTTGTCTCTTGAAGGGACTCCACCGACGGTGTTACGAATCCCGGCGAAATGAGCATGATCTGCCTCTGCCCGGGCATCGACGCCATCCGCCGAGCGATCTCCTTAATACCGAGCAATGACACGTGTGTGTCCTGCTCTCCCGTGCCGATTTCCTGCGAGGCCGTCGATTGCACCATCTGGACCGCAATTTGCCGCTGCTCCGGAGTCAAACTCGCGCACGCCATCGTTTCTGCAACAGCCGCCTGGAAAGCCTGCTGGTCGTTCTTATTAGTGATCTTGTCTGCGATGTAATAGGATAGGTCGGGACAATTGCCTGGCCCGTGGCGGTACAGATTCACCGGCTGAATGCGCAGAATGGTTTCCCGGAGCTTGTCTCGATCATCGGTGAACTCCAAGGTGACGCGCCCCGAAGTTGTGTAGACTGCTGCGCGGTCTGTGGTCTGCAAGTCCGTCGTGATGTGCTTGATCGTGGCTTTTTGCGCTAGCGCCAGATCGGCAAACGTCAGGTGCAGATCGTCAAATACGTACGCCACAAAACGCGACGCAATGCCCGTATCGGCTAGCCTCATGGGCGGCGCGCCCGGTGCGCTCGACTTAGGTCCTTCGTTCCCGGTCTTCTGGATCGAAAACTTTGAGATGACCTGCGGCTTTCCTTTGTCGAATAGTTGAAAATCGGCCTTCTCCAGGTTCCCGATCGCGCGCCCTTGCGCATCGCGCACCACCACTGGCACCATCACCAGGTTGACCTTCGATTGAAAGGTCGTCTCGCCCGCGCTCGTTGTGGTCTGAGAGTCTGACTGGACGCCCTGCCCGTTTGCAGAGTTAAACGCTCCCAAAGCAAGCAACAGCCCGGCGAAAACCGTGCGCAGTATTGGCATGTGAGGCTTGGGTCAATTCTACTCCTGGGCAGCGACGCCCTTCGCTACCCTTAGTAAACAGCCATGCTGAAGGAAGCACTCTTCGGCACCCATCAGGACCTCACGGAGGGCGACCTCAACCGCGCCAACGTGCTGCTGGCCATTCCCATGATTCTCGAGATGGTCATGGAATCCCTGTTCGGCGTGGTGGATGTGTTTTTCGTATCGCGCCTGGGCGCCGACGCGGTCGCCATGTCGGCCTGACCGAATCCTGGCTCACCATCATATTTGGTGTCGCCATCGGGCTGAGCATGGCGACCACCGCCTTTGTCGCGCGCCGCATCGGCGAGAAAGATCCCGAAGGGCGCTGCTGACTCCGCCGTCCAGGCGATCATTCTTGGTCTGCTTGTCTCGGGCTGCGTAGGGGCGGTCGGCATCACGAGCGGCCGGGGCTTGCTTCACCTCATGGGCGCCACGCCGGCCGTTGAAGCCAACGCTCGCTACACGCAGCTCATCCTCGGCGGCTCGGCCGTGATTTTTCTCATATTCCTGATCAACGCTATTTTTCGTGGCGCCGGCGACGCGGCGCTCGCCATGCGCACTCTGTGGCTCGCCAACGGAATCAATATCGTGCTCGATCCCTGCCTCATCAATGGTTGGGGGCCATTTCACCGTTTCGGTGTTCTTGGAGCGGCGATCGCCACTACTACCGGCCGTGGTGTCGGCGTTCTCTTCCAGCTCTGGCAGCTTCACTCCGGTAAGAACCGGATCGTCGTTCGCCGTCGCCAAATCCGCCTCAACCTGCCTGTGATGATTAAGCTCATCCGAGTGTCCGCTACCGGCATCATCCAGTTTCTGATCGGCACCGCGAGCTGGATCGCGCTCGTCCGTATCATCTCGACCTTCGGGAGCGTCGCGATCGCGGGATATACGATCGCCGTCCGCATCGTCATCTTTACGGCCCTCCCTGCCTGGGGCTTAAGCAACGCGGCGGCGACCCTGGTGGGACAAAGCCTCGGCGCGAAAAGCCTGATCGCGCGGAGCGTGCGGTGTATCGAACGGGCGCTCTGAACATGGTCTTCATGACGCTGGCTTCCATTGCCTTCCTGTTCTTTCCGGCTTCGCTGGTCGCTATCTTTACGCACGAAGCAGGAGTCGCAAGAGACGCCGCTATCGGCTTAAGCACCTTCGGGTTCGCCTTTACAAGCTGGGCCTGGGGAGTGGTGCTCATGCAGGCCTTCAACGGCGCGGGCGATACCGCGACTCCTACCTGGATCAACCTGCTCGCTTTCTGGATCTTTCAGATTCCGCTCGCCTACCTGCTGGGAATTCATTTTTCCTTCGGACTGCGCGGCGCATTCTCATCCGTGCCCGTGGCCGATCTCGTCTTCGCCATAACGGCCTACGTTCTCTTCCGCCGCGGCACTTGGAAACAGCAGAAGATTTGAAGGATCACTCCGCGATGTCTATGACATGATGGCTTCGGCTTAGGCCCCTCCAGACGGTTCGGACAAGCTCGCCTAAATCTTCCAGCGTTCGTATCAGCAATCCGCCTTGATCTCAAAATCGCCCTAAGATAATAGGACATGCTCGGGCAGGTGGTTTCGCATTACCGCATTCTGCAGAGGATCGGTGAAGGCGGAATGGGAATCGTGTACAAGGCCGAAGACCTGCGGCTCGAACGATTGGTTGCCCTGAAGTTTCTCCCTCCCGATCTGGCGAATGATCCCGCGGCCGTAGAGCGTTTCCGCCGCGAAGCGAAAGCCGCTTCTGCTCTGAACCACTCGAACATCTGCACCATTTATGACGTTGGCGAGCAAGACGGCCAAACGTTCATCGCGATGGAATTCCTGGACGGCAGCACCTTGAACCACGTCATTGCGCGCGTTGCCTTGGACATCGAGACGCTCATACCACTGGCGATTCAAATTACGAATGGCCTCGATGCCGCTCACAGTCAAGGAATCGTACATCGCGATATCAAACCGGCCAATATCTTCATCACCAAACGGGGCGATGCCAAGATCCTCGACTTCGGTTTAGCTAAGCTTACTCTCTCCGAACTTGGCAGCGTGTCTTTGGGCTCGCGAAACACAATTGCCGCCGGAAACGAAAACCTCACCAGCCCTGGCACAACCATCGGTACCGTCGGCTACATGTCGCCCGAGCAGGCTCTCGGTAAAGCGCTTGACCGCCGCACTGATCTTTTTTCCCTGGGCGCAGTTCTTTATGAGATGGCTACGGGGTCGCCACCCTTCGAAGGCGGAACGTCAGCCGCTATCTTCGACCGTATCTTGAACAGGACGCCGTTGATCCCTTCGCGCCTGAATGCCCGCTTGCCGGCCGAACTGAATCGAATCATCTTGAAGGCGCTCGAAAGAGATCCCGAGGTTCGTTATCAGACCGCGGCCGACCTGCGCGCCGACCTCAAGCGCCTGAAGCGCGATAGTGATCCCGAGCCGATCATCTCCGATGTCCACCCTGCCCGGAGCAAGACGCAGCTCGCTTGGTGGAAGTATGGACTGGCGGCTTTAGCACTCCTCGGACTGGTCGGAGGTAGCATTTGGCTGTCGTATTTCCGCACGCCGCGAATGTCTTCGAGCGCGGAATGGCTGCCCGTAACGAACTTTACGGATTCTGCTACGCAGCCTGCACTTTCGCCGGATGGTCGCATGCTCGCCTTTATGCGCGGGGCCTCCACGTTCGCAACTTTCGGGCAGATTTATGTCAAGCTCCTTCCCGACGGTGAGCCAGTACAGTTGACCCGCGACGGAACGCAAAAGATGAGTCCCGTCTTTTCTCCAGATGGCTCGCAGATCGCCTACAGCACCGCGTTTCCATGGGACACCTGGATTGTTCCGGCGTTGGGTGGCGAGCCGCGACGCCTGTTAGCGAATGCGTCGGGGCTCCGCTGGATTGATCAACGCCATATTCTCTTCTCCGAAATTAAGTCCGGCGTTCACATGGCCCTTGTCACGGCGCAGGAGAGCCGCTCCGGGCAGCGGGACATCTACGTGCCTCCACAAGAGCGTGGTATGGCTCATCGTTCGGCTATTTCTCCGGATCGAAAATGGGTGTTGCTCGCCGAGATGGATAACTCGGGTTGGTTGCCCTGCCGTCTGGTGCCCTTCGACGGCAGCGGCAGAGGGCGGCCAGTGGGCCCTCCGACGGGTATCTGCACGGAAGCTGAATGGTCTCCGGACGGTAAGTGGATGTACTTCAACTCGGATGCCACGGGAAGCTTTCACATCTGGCGTCAAAGGTTTAACGGCGGTCCACCCGAGCAAATCACTTCCGGCCCCCAGCAGGAAGAGGGCCTGGCCATTGCGCCGGACGGACGCTCTCTTATCACTTCCCTCGGAGATGTGCAGCGCGAGATCTGGCTCCATGAGGCTAACCAGGACCGCAGAATCTCTTCGCAAGGTCTCGCCGATAATCCGATTCTGTCAGGCGATGGCAAGCGCCTTTTTTATGTCCGCCAGAAAGGTCAGAACTATGGCAGGCTCGGATTCCTGATGGGTGAGCTCTGGGTGGCGGACCTGTCGACCGGTGGGACGGAGCCGCTTCTTCCAGGCATTGTCGTTTCGGGGTTCGACGTCTCCTCGGACGGCCGGCGCCTCGTGTACTCGGTTGATACGCCAGATAAGAATTCTGAAATCTGGCTAGCCTCGGTGGACGGACGCTTTCCTCCGCGACGCTTATCTGCAACTGGCGACCTCTTCCCCCGCTTCGGTGCGACTGATGATATCTACTTTATGGCGGCTGAGGGGAAGGTCAATTATCTCTATCGAATGAGGGGCGATGGAACGGGTCGGCAGCGGCTCTATGTGCAGCCTATTCTAGCCCTCTTGGCCGTCTCACACGACGGCAAGTGGGCTTGTATCTGGCGAACAGTATCTGACGAGAATTCCCCATCCGGATTTCTGCTTTATCCGATTGGTGGCGGGGAGGCCATCAATCTATGCAACCGCTGTGGCGCAGCATGGTCTCCGAACGCGAAATATCTGTGTGTCTACCCCAGACTGATGGCGGAAGATACCGGCACAAGCTTCCTGATCCCCTTTGAGCATGGGCCGCCCGCCTCCTTCAAATTTTCTGGCGATCTTAAAACTAGCCTGAAGGGCGTGCCCGGCGTTCGAGTGATCGCCCATTCGACAGTTTTGCCGGGACCAGATCCTTCCACCTACGCCTTTGTGAAGAGCGCGGTACATCGCAACCTATACAGAATTCCGCTCCCGTGACCAGCGCCCCGAGTATCGCTCGCTTCGCGGCTCGCTGCGATCCCCATTCATTTCTTCGGTCTCGATTCCGGCGGCACCAGCCCGTTTGCTCGATAGTAAGCGACCAGCAGACCGTAATGTTCCGATGAATGCTGCAGCACCGACAGAAATGGATCTAGCGATCCATTCCAGCCCAGGGGGTTCGCCTGCAAAGCTGCGTTCGCGTCTGTGATCCATTTCTGCATCAGCGCTACGCATGCCGCTTTAGTCCCGTAGTCTTTGGGATTCAGCTCGTCCCATTTCACTTTTTCACCGCGCCCGGCCTTCGCGGCATAAACGTCTCCGGAGGCTATATGGACGATGAGTTCTCCGAACGATCGCATCTCCGGCTTCATCCGGTAGCCGTATTTCGATTCTGGAAAATCCTCGGCCATCGTCAGGATCTTCTTGTTGATGTAATCGAAATTCTGTTTGAGGTTCTCGGCCGCCTTGGGCCCACTCGATTGCGCGCAGGCAATCCCCGAAGCGAGAAGCAACACAACAAAACCCGATACATTTCGCATAGTGGTAACGATCCTATCGAATCTAGCCGCCGATTTCCATCCCCTCACTGCCGTGATAAAGCCGTGATAAAAGAGAATCAGCGCGAAGGGCGCATCCAGTCCGCGGAAAGGGCCAAGCCCACCTTCAGTAACAGTCGGGACTAGTCTTTACGAGTCTTCTTTCAGCCTGAAGATGCGGACGCAGGCAACGCGATGAAAGGAGTTCGTAAATGAAGAAGCGGTTAGCGGCTCGCCCCAATCTGGAGCAGCTCAAAAAACAAGCCAAGACAATTCTCAAAGGACATCACGCGTCCAGTCCGCAAGCGCTCCGGGAAATCCAGGAGCACCATCCTCGCTGGCGTAACGCATCGGAAGACGAGATCAGGAACGCCAGCTTCACGCTCGCCGACGCTCAACGTGTTCTTGCCGGCCAGTATGGGTTTGCAAACTGGTCCAAGCTGAAGAGCCACGTCCTCCTGCATCAGGCCCCGAGCGATGCGGCAGTTAGGGCTCTGCGTGAGGCAGGCCGCGCCGGGGATTTGGCGCGAGTTACCGAACTGCTCGATGCGCAACCGGATCTCATCAACGAACGCGGCGGCCCTGGCACAAGAACAGCGCTCCATGATGCCGCCGCCAACGGCCGCGATTCGGTTGTAAAGTTCCTTCTGGAGCGCGGCGCGGATCCGAACATCCGCTGCGAGGGCGATAACGCAATGCCGCTCCACTTTGCCGCAGAAAAGCAGCACTTCGCCATCATTCGTCTTTTGGTCGAATATGGCGCTGACCCGATAGGCGAGGACGATTATCATGAGCTCGACGTCATCGGCTGGGCAACCAGTTGGGACTACGTCAATGCCAGCAAGGAAATAGTCGATTACCTCGTAACGCACGGCGCGCGCCACAACATTTTTTCTGCTGTCTCCATGGGCGAGGTGGAGCTCATACGGAAGCTTGTGGCTCAGTCGCGCGCCAATCTGGAAAAGCGAATGGATCTGGCCAACCGCCGCCGTCGGCCGCTGCACCTGGCTGTAGTGAAGAAGCAGCCTGAATCGCTTGCGACATTGCTGGACCTCGGCGCTAATACGGAGGCGCTCGATGAGGCCGGCCTCACTGCCCTCGATCAGGCGGCGCTCACGGGCGAGACCGAGATGGCGCAACTTCTCCTCAACGCCGGCGCCGAACTTCGCTTGCCCGCCGCGATCGCTTTACAGCGGAAGCGCGATATCGAGGAACTGCTCCGCAGGGATCCGGATTGTCTGAAGCCGGGCAACCGCTGGGGTAATCTCATCGTCCGTGCGAGCGAGCGTGCGCCCGGGCACGTCATCGAAAGCCTGATTCGCGCCGGCGCTTCCGTTAACGTTCGCGACGATCCTAAAACCGCCATTGATTCGACGAGCCGATATACGCCGCTACACGCGGCCGGATTTTTTGGAAATGCGAGCGCTGCCGCCGTCCTTCTCAGACATGGCGCCAATGTTCGGGTACGCGACGAAAAATATCGCGGCACGCCCGCCGGCTGGGCCAATTATGCGGGCCAGGCAGAGGTTCGCGATCTGATTCTCCAAGGTCCCATCGATCTCTTCGAAGCGATCGATAGGGGGCTGGCGGATCGCATTCCCGGTATCCTCGCCCGCGAACCTCAAGAGCTCGAACGGCCGCTGAGCGACTACGATCCGGCGGGAGCCGATGCATGGTTCACGCCCCTGGCCTGGGCTGTGGCTACCAATAACCCGGAAAGCGTACGCGTGCTGCTCGATCACGGCGCCGACGTCACTGTGCGCGCGCCCGACGGACGCACGCTTCTCGATCTTGCGCGAGAGACGGGCAATCAGGGACTCGTAGATTTGCTCAATGGAACTGCAAGTCGCTCGGATGCTTCGGCCTCTCAATGAGCAGATCCTGTCCCCAGTAAAATGACCGCATGTCTTCCTCGCGCCTGCGCTGCGCGGCCGTTCTCTCGTTGGTAGCACTCGCCTCGCAACTAGCCGCTATCGAGATTCCCCGCCCCGAATTTCCAGAGCCTCAGTTCGAGCGCACTCAATGGATGAGTCTCAATGGAACCTGGAGGTTCGCCTTCGACGATCAGAATGCGGGACTCGCTGCGAAATGGTTTGAAAAGGGCCTCGAGAACACTCGCGGCATTATTGTTCCGTTCTGTTTCGAAAGCCGGTTGAGCGGCATCGCCGATACCGGCTTTCATCCTGTGATCTGGTACCAGCGCACGGTCGAGATTCCGCGCGATTGGCGGCAATCTCACGTTCTCCTGCATTTCGGAGCCGTCTACTATCGCGCCTTGGTGTGGCTGAACGGCGAATTCTTAGGCATGCACGAAGGCGGAAACGTGCCCTTCGCGTTCGATGTAACAGACGCGTTCCGCAACGGCCCGAATACGCTGATCGTGCGCACTGAAAATCCTCCCACTGATCGCTCCATCGCGCGTGGAAAACAGTATTGGAAACCGAAATCCGCCAGCATCTTCTATACACGCACCAGCGGTATCTGGCAGCCGGTTTGGATCGAACGCACCGGCGACAACCATTTGCTTTACGTACATATCACCGCGGGTCAGGATGGAACAGCGCGCTTCGACGGCGTGATGGCCAAGCATGAGCCCGAGCCGCTGACCTTTCAAGTAGCCGTCTCGGACGGCAGCGCCGAGGTCGCGACCACGACGGCGCAAACTCGCGAAGACCAGGTCTCGGCGATGCTGCAGGTGAACGACCCAAAACTATGGTCTCCAGGTTCTCCAAATCTATATACAGTGAAATACCGGCTGCTACGCGCGGGCAAACCTATCGACGAAGTACATTCGTACTTCGGGTTTCGCACCGTCGCGATCGCCAATGACCGCGTGACGATCAATGGCAGTCCCACATATCTGAAATTCTTGCTCGATCAGGGTTACTGGCCGGAAAGCGTACTAACGCCGCCCTCCGACGAGGCCATTCAGCGCGATATCGAACTGGCGCAGTCGATGGGATTCAACGGCGTGCGCAAGCATCAGAAGGTAGCCGATCCGCGGTTTTTGTATTGGGCCGACCGCCGCGGCTTCCTCGTTTCGGGAGAAATCGCCGATGCGTATGAATTCACGACCGAAGAAGCACAGCGCTTCACCAGTGAATGGGTGCAAGCGGTGCAGCGCGACTATAATCACCCGTCCATCATTATCTGGAACGCCATTAACGAGAGCTGGGGTGTACCCGACCTGAAGGATCCCCGCCAGCAGGCTTATTTGAAAGAGTTGTATCAGCTTACGCACACGCTGGATAACACCCGGCTCGTGATCGATAACGAAGGTTGGGAGCACACCGAAGGCACCGACCTGTTTGCAATTCATGACTATGAGAAGTCCGGTCAGGTGCTCTACGACAAGTACAAAGACGTCACGCAGCAGAGCGCAACTGTTCCGCCGAATGCCCGCCCGGCGTTGGTTCCGGGCTACCGTTACAACGGTTCACCGCTCTATTTATCCGAATTCGGCGGAATCGCCTACATCCCTCCGGGGACAAATGTGCCTGCGGAGAGCTGGGGTTATTCGGGCGTGGAAAAAACGCAGGAAGCCGCGCTCGCTCGCCTGACGCAGCTATTTGAAGGAATCACGAAGCTGAATAATCTGGCTGGAATCTGCTACACGCAGATCACCGACGTGGAACAGGAAGTGAATGGGCTCGCGACATTCGATCGCAAGCCCAAGTATCCTGTCGAAAAAATCAAAGAATTGAATGGTCGGCTGCATTGAGGCAACCCGAGTGGCATTCGTGAACCAGAAGCCAAAGGGAAGTGAGATCGACGGTAACGCTGCACGTAATTTCAAGCCTTGATGGCTCCATCGCCAAGAAGGACAACAGTTGCGCTCGACATGTTTCCTCCCGATGAGGCCGATGCCGGCGCCGTCCACGCTGTTCCGTGATCGTATCCCTCACCAGGAATAACGTATCGTCGCCGCTGTCATCGAGTCAACATGCCGCAAAACGGCGTAGTGTAACGATTGCAGTATGGCAGAGCTCCGGGATAAATCCAAAGTGGTCGAGCCTACAGACCGCGGGCCGGGGTATCGACTCGCCGGGGGAGGGCGCCAGGAAGCCGAACACGATCGCTTGGCTCTCTTGGAACAAATTTTCGATCCCCTCTCCCGCCGCCGCCGTGAGCTGGTCCAGCCTGGCTGGCGGTGCCTTGAAGTTGGCGCGGGCCGTGGGTCCATGGCGGTCTGGCTGGCGGAGCGGGTCGGCAAGAGTGGCCGCGTGGTGGCGACGGACATCGACGTCACCTACTTGAAGCAAGTCAATCTTCCCAACCTCGAGGTCCGCCAGCACGACATACTCAACGATCCTGTGGATGCGCTCTACCCGGGCTCATTCGATCTGGTTTGTTCGCGCTTGTTGCTGTTCTGGCTTGCCGGCAAACAGGAAACAGCTATCCGGCGCATGGTGGAGTGTTTGCAGCCGGGGGGATGGCTCGTTGATGAGGACGGTGACTGGGGTACAGTTTCTCCAGTGGATCCGTCTCATCCTTACTACGCCCGCTATCAGCGCACATTTCAGGGCGGTGAGTGGTGGACAGCGCGCGGATATGATCCAATTTTTGGACGCAAGCTTCCAGTGCTGTTCGAGCAGTGCGGTTTGAAAAACATCCGCCACGAGGCCACTGCGGAGGTTGTGCGCGGCGGTAGCCTCTGGGCAAAGTGGTGGCAGGAGACACTGCTCGCCATCCGCGCATGGGAGCAAGCTGAGGATCGTCTGACCGAGACGCGGGAAGAAGAGTACGAAGTGCTCACAGCTCCTTGGAGCGACTCGTCGTTTTGGTTCCTCCGCGCGCTTCTCCACGCGTGCTGGGGCCAACGTCTGTGAGCGCCGAGACAAACCCGTCAGCTAAGCGCGTACTGCTCGCCGCAGCTCTTATTTGTTCAACGCGTATACACCGCCGTGGGGGCCGCCTCGGGTGCCGCAATCGCCGGAGCGTTGCTGATGCGCATTCGATAGAACGAGCGCCACACAAAGACCAACGCTAGTACGAAAAATATAGTAGCGAGAATATGGCTCAAGCCGGTTCCATGTGTGGTCGACAGAGAAACCGCGAGCTCTACCGCCAGCAGCCCGAATAACGTCGTGAACTTGATGATCGGGTTCAAGGCAACCGAAGAAGTGTCTTTGAACGGGTCGCCGACCGTGTCGCCCACTACTGTAGCCGCGTGCAGGTCGGTTCCCTTCTCTTTGAGTTCGGTTTCGACGATCTTTTTGGCGTTGTCCCATGCGCCGCCCGCATTCGCCATGAAGATGGCCTGATACAAGCCGAACAGGGCAATTGAGATCAAGTAGCCAATAAAGAAGTACGGCTCAACGAAGGCGCAGGCCAGCGTAATGAAAAACACCATTAAGAAAATGTTGAACATGCCCCGCTGCGCATAGCGTGTGCAGATCTCGACCACTTTCTTGCTGTCGGCCACCGAAGCTCTTGTCACGCCTTCCAACTTAATATTCGCTTTGATGAACTCGACGGCGCGATAGGCGCCCGTGGTGACTGCCTGCGTGGACGCGCCGGTAAACCAATAAATTACCGAGCCGCCCGCAACGAGACCGAGTAGAAACGGCGGGTGCAAAATGGAAAGATTCGATATCAGATCCGGACGCAGACCGTTGGTCAGCGCCACGATAATCGAAAAGATCATGGTCGTGGCGCCCACCACCGCCGTGCCGATCAGCACCGGCTTAGCAGTGGCTTTAAAGGTATTGCCCGCCCCGTCATTTTCTTCCAGGTTGGCTTTGGCGCGCTCGAAATCGACATCGAAACCGTACGTGCTCTTCAGCTCGTTCTCGATCCCGGGAATCTGCTCGATGGTTGACAATTCGTAGACCGATTGCGCATTGTCCGTCACCGGGCCATAGGAGTCGACGGCAATCGTTACCGGGCCCATGCCGAGGAATCCGAACGCTACCAGTCCGAAAGCGAACACCGCCGGCGCGGCCATTACATTATCGAGGCCCATTGTGCTCACGAAATAACCGATCGACATCAGGGCCAGAATGCACAATCCAAGCCAGAACCCGCTCATGTTGCCCGCAACGAAACCGGACAGAATATTCAGCGAGGCGCCGCCTTCCCGCGAGGACGCAACGACTTCGCGCACATGCTGCGAGTCCATAGACGTGAATACTTTCACCAGTTCGGGAATCACCGCGCCGGCTAACGTGCCGCAGGTGATGACGCTCGAAAGCTTCCACCATAGCGAAGTATCCCCGAGCAGATTGGGAATCATCAGGTAGGAGACGACATACGTCAGGGCGATCGAGAGCAGGGAGGTAATCCAAACCAGCGAGGTCAGCGGTGCCTCGAAATTCATTTTCGCGACGTTGCCGTATTTGCTCTTGGCGATCGCGCCATTAATGAAATAGGCGAGAGCCGAGGAAACAACCATCATAAGGCGCATCGCGAAAATCCAGACCAGTAATTGACTCTGGACCAGCGTGCTGTTGACTGCCAGAACGATAAACGAGATCAAAGCCACGCCGGTGACGCCGTAGGTTTCAAAACCATCCGCGCTCGGCCCCACTGAGTCGCCCGCATTGTCGCCGGTGCAATCGGCGATCACGCCCGGATTGCGCGCGTCATCCTCTTTAATGCGGAAGACGATCTTCATGAGATCCGCTCCGATATCGGCAATCTTGGTGAAGATGCCACCCGCGACGCGCAGCGCCGCCGCTCCGAGGGATTCGCCAATCGCGAAACCGATAAAACATGGCCCCGAATAGTCTTGTGGAACAAAGAGCAGGATGATCAGCATGATGGCGAGCTCGACGCTCACCAGGAGCATCCCTATGCTGATCCCGGCTTTCAGCGGTATCTCATAACACGGGAAAGGCTTGCCACGCAGACTTGCGAACGCGGTGCGCGAGTTTGCGAATGTATTGACGCGAATGCCGAACCATGCAACCCCAGCGCTCCCGCAAATACCCACTACGCTGAATAACAGAATGATCAACACTTTCGGCGCCGCGAAGCGCTCCAGGTACCCGAAGTAGAAGACGATGATTGCTCCGATGAAAATCTCCAGCATCACCAGGAACTTAATCTGCGTCACCAGATAGGTTTTGCAGGTCTCATAAATCAGCTCCGAGATTTCCAACATGGACTTGTGAACAGGGAGCGCCTTGAGTTGCCGGTACGCCATGATCCCGAACAGCAATCCCAAGGCGACAATAATAAAACCCCAGATCAGGAGCGAACGCCCATCCATCACGCCGCCGAAGAATTTTGAGAGCGACAGGTCCGGGAGCACGAGATTCGCTTCGCCTCCCGTCTTGGAAGTGTCTTGTGCGTGCGCGACGGACGGATTCAGCAGGAACAGCGCCACGGCACCCAATACTGTCGCGAACACGGTGCGCGAACGGCTCGAAACTTGCTTCATGCTCAGCAATGCAGACAGGGCATTAACGCCAGACATCATCACTTAACTTACTCCTCGGTTCTGTATCTCAATGCGGGAATTAACTACGATTCGTGCAGGAGTCCTTCGAATGCGGACCCGATACAAATTGGACCTTAGATATAGTACCGCGTACAAACATTTCCGACCTACCAAGGCGCGGCGGGCGCGGTCACTAGGCCAAGGCGGACCAGCATTCCCTCAGTGGTGATTCTGGTAGGGACGGGCAGATTCGAACTGCCGACCTGCCGCTTAGGAGGCGGCCGCTCTATCCATCTGAGCTACGTCCCCGAACTTCCTGCCGTCAATTCCCTTCTATTGTCTTCAATCTGTTCGCAGTCTACCAGCGGCGGGCGCCCTTCTGGCCGATATCGGTGCGATATTGCATGCCCTCGAAATGAATCTTCGTAACCGCACCGTAGGCGTTTGCGATGGCCGAAGGCAGCGTGTCGCCCGCGGCCGTAACGCCTAGAACACGTCCGCCGCTGGTAACGAGTTGACCATTCATGCGTTTCGTGCCGGCTTGAAAAACTGTTGCTCCGGTTGCCTCCGCCTCTTCAATTCCTGTGATCGGATTCCCTGTTCGAGGCGTTTCGGGATAACCGGCCGCCGCGAGCACAACGCACACCGAACAGCTCCCCCACGCGCGCGCCGTGACGCCGCCAACGCCCGATACCATCATCCCGAGAAAATCGGCAAAATCCCCGCGAAAGCTGTGCATGAGCGCTTGCGTCTCGGGGTCGCCCAGCCGGACATTGAACTCCAGCACCTTGGGGCCGTTTTCCGTCAGCATGAGACCGGCGTAAAGAAAGCCCGTGAACGGCGTTCCCGATTCCCGCATGCCTACAACGGCCGGAATCATAATTTGGTCCATAATCTGGCTCGTCTGCTCCGAGCTGAGAATGCGTGAATCCACGTAGGCGCCCATGCCCCCGGTGTTCGGGCCTCGATCATTATCAAAAATGCGTTTATGATCCTGAGTGGGCGCAAGGGGCAGGACCGTCTGGCCGTTGCTAATGCCAATAAAGCTGACCTCTTCGCCCTCAAGGAACTCCTCGATCACGAGATCGGGCCCGAGCCGCTGAATTGCCTCAGTTGCCTCCGCATGATCCTGCGCGATGACGACGCCTTTACCGGCTGCAAGACCATCCGCTTTGACTACGATCGGAAAAGCAAAGTGCTTTAAAAGAAGAAGTGCTTCATCGTACGATTCGACGTTAACTGACCGCGCAGTCGGAATGCCCATCCTCTGGAGAAAACGCTTGGCGAACACTTTGGAGCCTTCCAGTTTGGCGGCTTCGCGGGTAGGTCCGATAATCTTCAGGCGTTTCTGGTGGAACTCGTCGACGATCCCGGCCACCAGCGGCGCCTCCGGTCCAACGATCGTCAGATCGGCCCCATAGGACTCCGCAATCGCCGCATAGCCCGTCACATTTTCCGGAGCCGGCACGCAAATCGCCATTTGGGCGATTCCGGGGTTGCCCGGGCTGGCAATGAGCGCTTTTACGGACGGCGATTTGGAGAGTCGCCACGCGAGGGCGTGCTCGCGACCCCCGCCGCCGATAATCAGGATCTTCACGAGCGGGTTTCCCTCGTTAGAATATCTGATAGACTTCCTGGCTCCTCTTATTTCCCATGCAGAAAACATATGACGTAGTGGTGGTCGGTGCCGGACACGCCGGCTGTGAGGCGGCTCGCGCGTGTGCGCGGCTGGGCCTTTCGACCGCCATGGTCACGATGAACATTGACCTGATCGCCCAAATGTCCTGCAATCCGGCGATCGGCGGGATCGCGAAGGGCCATCTGGTCCGTGAGATCGACGCTCTGGGTGGAGTGATGGGCCAGCTTACGGACGCAGTTGGGATTCAGTTCCGCCTTCTGAACACCAGCCGCGGACCGGCGGTCTGGTCGCCGCGGGCGCAGTGCGACAAAAAGCAGTACCGGATTCGCATGCGAGAGTGGCTGGAACAAGAGCCGAATCTGCGGATTTTGCAGGCCGAAGTCGGGGAACTGCTGTTTTTACCAAACGAACTGCCCTCCGATATGCGGCGGGGCGTTGCCGGAATCCGCTTGAAAGACGGGCGCGATCTGCTCACCCGAGCCGTCGTTGTGACAACTGGCACATTTCTGAATGGCCTGGCTCACGTCGGGGAGCAGAAGTACGCCTGCGGCCGGAACGGCGAGGCGCCCTCCAACACGCTGGGGGGCCAGTTGCGAACGCTCGGTTTGCAGTGGACGCGCTTGAAAACCGGAACGCCGCCCCGGCTGGACGGGCGAACCATTGATTGGTCGAAATTTGAGTTGCAGCCCGGCGATCCTGTCCCGACTCCCTTTTCCTTCTTGACCGAACGAATTGATCGAGAGCAAATCTGCTGTCATCTGAGCTACACAACTGACGAAACGCACCGCATTCTAAGTGAAAGCATCGCTCGCTCTCCGCTTTACAGCGGTCAAATCGAAGGCGTTGGGCCGCGCTACTGTCCCTCGATCGAGGATAAGATCGTCAAATTCCCGGACAAGCGTCGGCACCAGATTTTCCTGGAGCCGGAAGGCCTGGACACACACGAAATCTATGTGAACGGCATGTCTACCAGCATGCCGATCGACGTCCAGACCGCGATGGTCGCATCGGTTCCAGGGTTGGAAGCGGCTGAGATGATCCGGCCCGGCTATGCCATTGAATATGATGCCGTCGATCCGCGAGAGCTGGCACACTCGCTGGAAGTGAAATCCATTGAAGGGCTCTTTCTTGCCGGGCAGATCAACGGAACATCTGGATATGAGGAAGCCGGTTGCCAGGGCCTTATCGCCGGGCTGAATGCAGCGGCAAAGGTGAAGGGCGACGCCTATTTCACAATTGGGCGCAGCAGCGGATACACAGGAATTTTGATTGATGACCTGGTGAGCAAAGGAGCCGATGAACCGTACCGGATGTTTACCTCGCGGGCAGAGTTCCGGCTGCATCTGCGGATTGACAATGCCGATGAGCGGTTAACGCCGCTCGGAAAGAAGGCCGGACTGGTCAGCCCGGAGCGTTGGGCGAATTTCGCCCGCAAGCAGGACCAGAAGGGTCGAATTCTCGGTTTCCTGGAAACCACAAGGGCCAGCGCCGTGCCTGAGTTGGTCGGGTTGGATGCGGCGAGCGACAACCCAACATTAGCCGTATGGCTGCGGCGCCCGGAAGCCGGCATTGGTCGGCTGGAGCACTGGATCGCGGGCCGGTTGGGACAGCCGCTCGCGCATGGCGTTCTCACGACAATTGAGACCGAACTGAAGTACGCCGGTTACATTGCGCAGCAGGAGCGCCAAATTCAGGAGCTTGCGGACGCCGAGGGACGCCGCATTCCCGCCGATTTCACGTACCACGGCATCCCTGGGCTTTCCACCGAGGTCCAGCAGAAACTGAGCCGGGTTCGCCCCGCCACATTGGGGCAGGCAGGGCGTATTCCAGGCGTTACACCGGCAGCCGTCGCGGTTCTGGACGTGTATTTGAGTTTGGGAGCCCGCGCCAGCCTGGTCTAGAAACATGTTCCACGTGGAACGTTCGGCTTGCAAAACCGTATAAAAATGTTCCACGTGAAACGTGTTAGGATGAACCTCAATATTGGCCCACACAATTGCGGTAGCTAATCAGAAGGGCGGGGTAGGGAAGACTACCACCGCGATCAATCTCGCGGCGGGATTGGCGGCCTCGGAATTCCGCGTGCTCCTGATCGACTCCGATCCCCAGGGAAATTCAACCAGCGGAGTAGGAATCGAAAAGACCGCCGACCGCAAGACCCTCTATGACGTCTTGCTCGGGGAAGCGCACCTGGAAGAGGCCGTCACTCAAACAGAGTTCGAAGGGCTCTCGGTCATCCCCGCCGACCAAAACCTCGTCGCCACAAATCTGGACCTCGTGGATGCCGAAGCCCGCGAGAACCGCCTCCGGTCCGCGCTCGAACCCATCAAAGGGCACTTTCAGTACATTCTGATCGATTGTCCGCCTGCCCTCGATCTCCTGACATTGAATGCGCTGGTCGCGGCGGATTCGGTTCTGGTCCCAATCCAATGCGAGTTCTTCGCCCTCGAAGGCATTTCGCAGCTCATGGACACGGTCGACCGCGTCAAAGCTGCCTTCAATCCCCGCCTGAGAGTGGAAGGCGTTCTGCTGACCATGTATGACGACCGGATGAACCTCACACGGCAGGTCGAATCGGATCTGCGCGAGTTCTTCGGCAGCGAAGTCTTCAAGACCGTGATCCCCCGCAGTGTTCGTTTGGCAGAGGCGCCTAGTTTCGGAAAAACCATCTTGGCCTACGACCCGAGATCCCGGGGTGCGGAGGCGTATATTCAGCTTGCAAAGGAAATTTTGAGCCATGAGCAAAGAGCCCGATCGGAAGCAGCGAAAAGCGCTCGGTAGAGGTATACACACCCTGCTCCCGCACCGTCCCGCGCCGGCCGAACATGCCCTCTCGGTCGTCCCTATGCCGGTGCTCGCCGAAAAAGCGGCCCTGCCGGAGCACTTCGAAGAGTTCCAGAGCATCCCGCTCGATCAGATCGAGCCGGGCGACCAGCAGCCGCGCACCCACTTCGATAACGCCAAACTGGACGAATTGGCGCAATCTATTCGGGCCAACGGCGTGATCCAGCCCATCACGATCATCAAATCCGAGAACGGGAAGTACCGCATTGTGGCCGGAGAGCGGCGCTGGCGAGCCGCGCAACTCGCCGGATTGAGAGATATTCCGGCCTTGGTCCGAGCGGTGGATCCCCGGCACTTTCTCGAACTGGCCCTCGTCGAAAATCTCCAGCGTGAGGACCTGAACGCGATCGAAATCGCCGAGGCGTTCTATACACTGGCGAGCCAGCTACAACTTAGCCATGAGGAGATCGCGCGGCGCACTGGAAAAGACCGCTCGACGGTTACGAACTTTATTCGCCTATTGCGGCTAGCTGCACCCGTGAAGGAAATGCTGCTGTCGGGAGCGATCAGCATGGGCCACGCAAGGGCTATCGTAAATCTGCTAGGTCCCGATCAGGTGCATATCTGTGAACAGATCACCCGGAACCAGCTCTCGGTTCGCCAAACCGAAAAGCTCGCCAATGACCTGATCGAGCAGAAGGCTGCTGGAACGTGGCCGGAGACCAAGACGGCACCTTCTACTGCAAAGATATTAGATCCAAATATCCGAGCAGCGTTGGATGAAATGGCTATGGCGCTCGGAACCAAGGTTCGTTTGGCTGCCAAATCCAAGACAGCGGGACGGTTAGAGATTGAGTACTACTCGCAAGACGACCTCGACCGCATCTATTCGGTAATCGTAAAGCAATGATACTCTGGGACCTGGCGACCCTGCCGGTGTAGCTCAGGTGGTTAGAGCGACGGTCTCATAATCCGTAGGTCGCAGGTTCAACTCCTGCCGCCGGCACCAATCCTTTAATTGTCTATTCCGAACACTCCGCCATTTAGGGCTTCTGCAGGGAACCGGCTGAGCGCCCACTGTCCTGGGCGGCACGGAACTCCTGAGCAGCCTTATCCTTCTTGCCTTCTTGCTGGAAGATCTTGCCTAACGCATCATGAGCTTCAGCCGATCTCGGATCAGCTCGTAGCGCCAATTGCATGTGGTGTTCGGCATCGGGCCAGTTCTGCTCCAGCGCCGCGAAGATGCCAAGGTTGTAATGGGCCGCGTAACTATTCGGATCAACCGAGAGAAGCTGGTTCAAGTAGGCGCGGGCTTGTGGATAATCCTGTTTCCTGGTATAAATTTCCGCAAGTGCTTCGGCCGCTCGCGTATACCATGGCTCGAGCGTTAGCGCGGCCTTGAACTGCTGGATGGCATCATCCAGTTGACCCAGCCGGAACTGACAAAAGCCGAGTTCGAAGTGACCCTGAGCGTCAGAGGGAGCCTGCTGGATAGCCGCTTCAAACTCACGAGCGGCACCCGCGAAATCGCCGGTCCGCTGTGCGTTCAAACCCAGGCTGACGCGTATATCGGTCACACCGGGCAATTTGTCGCGCAGGCTCTGGAGTATACGCTCGGATTCAGACAGCTTGCCTGCGGAAGAAAGATCCAGTGCGCGTAGGTACTCTTCAAAGTCCGCGATTCGATCCTTGGGATCGATGTGCGAATCCATGCGGATGGACTTCGTCGATCCGCTTAGGTATCCGAGTGAGCGCAAGGCCGCGATAGTATCAGGCTGGGGCCCGCCAGAGATGTTGGACCGAACTGCGGGTGCGGTTGCGCGCACCGCGGCGATCCGCTGGGCCAATGCCGCCGCCCTCCCCCGCTCCTGCTCGTAAAGATTTCGACTTTCGTTTGGGTCGCTGGCGAGATCGTACAATTCCGGCTTCGGAGATTCAATGTACTTGTAGCGGCCCACGCGCAAGCTCCGTAATGTGGCGCAGCCGAAATGGTTTTGCGCATACAGGCTCTCCGAGTAGATCTCTCGGTTCTGACCAGAGGAAATCAGACTGTGACCGCGCATCGCGGCTGGACGCGGAATACCGACGGCATCCAGGATCGTCGGTGCGACATCCAGCAGACTGGCAGGTTCGTCAATACGCTCGCGCATAGCGCGGTCGAATCCGGCTGGCCAATGAATGATGAGCGGTACGCGAAGAGTGCTCTGGTAAATGAAGTAACCGTGCGTGCTCTCGCTGTGCTCTCCAAGACCCTCGCCGTGGTCAGAAGTAAAGACGATCAGCGCTTTATCGGGCAGATTACGGCGGTTCAGGGCCGCCAGGAAGTCGCCCAGAACCCGATCCTCGTAGGCCAGCTCCGCCGTGTATCCGGTTTCGCCGTGGCGCAAACTCGGATCCTGCGGGAGGTCGTAAGGCAGATGGAGGTCATATAAATGCAAGAAAAGAAAAAAGGGTGTGTCCGAGTTGTGTTCCAGCCAGCGCAAAGCGGCTCCAGCTACCTGCGCTCCCGGACGCTTCGACTCGATCGGAGCGGTGGTTGGATTATGAACATCTATGGGGCCGTCGTAGACATCGAAGCCGCGGTTTAAACCAAAGCGACGGTCCAAAACGAAGCTCGCGACGAAGGCGCCTGTCCTGTATCCTGCACTCTTCAGGAGAGTGGCCAGTGTGACCGCCGTGGAGTTCAGCGGTACGCCATTATCCTCTACGCCGTTCATGAACGGATAGGTGGAAGTGAACAGCGCTACGTGAGAGGGGAGCGTCAGAGGAAACGCGCTGCTGACTTGGGAAAAGACCGTTCCGCGCTTTGCCAGCGCGTCGATGTGGGGCGTGGGCCGCTTGCCCGCTTCATAACAACTGAGATAATCGGCCCGGAGCGTATCGACCGAGATCAAAATGACCGGCGTGGAGCGAAGCGGTGCAATTTCCGCGCGCTCGGCCCAGCCCAATTGCAAACAGAGCGCAGCCAGAAAGAACAGCCTGAAATGGAGCACTGGCATGAATTTAACATGCAAGCGGTCTGGCTTCCCGTGATTAAAGGCAGAGGCCAAGTACGAGCGCTTGGCCCCTGACGATCGTTTTTCTTTGCCGCGGACGTCTAGAAGAAAATCTTCGCTGAGACCTGGAAGCGGCGGGCGACCCCATTGCCCCAGGAGCCGCCGGCGCTTGGCCCGTAGATGCCGCCATCACCGGCAAGACAGGTCGCCCGTCCGAAAACCCCAGAATTGAGATCCGTGTTGGTGCAGTCAAAATTGGGATGATTCAGGACGTTTACAGCATCCCCGCGAAGCTGGAGTTTGATCCTCTCCGTGATGACGAAGTTCTTCGAAATCGCCGCATCGAAGTTGTTGTACCAAGGCCCGCGAAAGACATTGCGTCCCAAGTCACCGTAGCGAATCGCTCCTCCCGGAGGATTCACGAAAAGAGTGTTAGGCGTGGTGACGCCGAAATTAGCATTGCACGCCGCAACTGCAACTGGACTTGACTTATTTCCGGCAAAACCGCAGCCAAGTGGGTTGTTGTCTATGAACATTCCGTCTGCAGGGCTACCTGAGGAGTAGGGATTTGAAGGTCCGACGTAATCTGGACGATCGTTATTCACACCGTCCAAGTTGTAGTCGCCGCCGAGATTTTCGGGCACGCCATTGGCATCGATGAAATCGCCCGGATAGCGCGTGCGGGCGTTGTAGACCTCGATCGGATGTCCCGAATAACCTTGGTAGAAGCCGGAAATCTGCCATCCACCCAAAGTCTGTCGAAGGATGCCCTTCGAGTTCTTGAAGAACGGAAGCTCGTACACGTAATTGAACTTGAAGGAGTGGGTGTGATCGAATGCTCCCGGGCCATACTCGTTTTGGATGTTCGAGTTCGAGACGTAGTAATACGGCTGGCTGTACGCTCCCTGAGTAGTTGAGCCCGCGAACAGAGCGGAATTGGAATCCAGCAGCTTCGACCACGTATACCCGAATTGGAATTGCAAACCGTTACTGAAACGCTTTTGAACCTCTGCAACGAGCGCGTTGTAGTTAGAATTCACGCTATTCGCGCGGTAGTTGAAACCTGTATAAAGCGGGTTCGGACGAATGGGCGTGAGGGTCGGGTTGTAAGCGTCCCCATCGAAGCGGTTGAGATTCATGAGAATCGGGAGATGCCGGCCCAACGAACCCTGATAACCGAGGCGAACGAGAAAGCTGGTCGCGATCTGCCGCTCGATGGTGAAATGGAAACTCTGGTTGGAAGCATCCTTCAAAGCCACATCCATGGTTCGGACAGACACACGGCCAGGGCCAACCGCCGGGTTGAAAGCAGGACCTGCTTGCGCAGGAACAGAGTAGTAGATCAAGTCGCCAGCCGTCGCGTCGTGATCGACCAAGGCATAGAACGGCGGATTCCAGGCGGCATTCGACCAGACGTTATCGAAGATCCGATCGTAGAAGATGCCATAACCGCCGCGAACGGAGGTCTTGCCGTCACCGAAAACATCCCAGGCAAAGCCAACCCGTGGAGCGAAACTCTTATAGTTCGGCTTCCACATGGTGGAAACCGGCCCGACTGTGGCGTTGGCGATGCACTGGGTCGAAAGACAGGTCAGATTCGTGAACTGAGCCAAGATCCCGTTAGCTTCGCGCGGGGCGCCGAAGTGCTCCCACCGCAAGCCCAAATTCAGAGTCAATGTTTTGCTAAATTTCCAGTCGTCATTCACAAACGCATTTGCATCTTGGCCGATATAGTGGCGATAAGCGTCCGCTTTGGCGCCGGTTCTCGGGTCAACCGCGATCTCCTGGTAATACGGGTAGTCGTTTTGAAAGTTGCTGTCGCCGTAATTGATGCCGGTTATGGCGTTACCGATCGTGCCGTCTGGATTTAGGCGCGGTAAAGCGGTACCGCTTGCATTGGCAAACTCGTAGTAGCCGGGGCCGCCGAGATCCCAGTTGCGATAGAGCTGCCCGTATTGCCACCCGCCGCCCATTTTGATGGAGTGTTTTCCAAGCGTCCAGCCCAGGTTGTCCTGAATCTGCCAGCGATCTTGGGTAAACGCCTCGACTACGTCCTCGGAATTGGGTCCGATATTGAATCCAAAAGAGCCCAGATTGGCTCCGTCGATATAAATTTGCGGATCGGTGAACTTCCCATTTCCTTCAAACAAATCCGAAAAATGCCGGTTGTGAGCCGCGGTAAATTCATTTACCAGGCTGGGACTAAACGTGTGCGTTTCGACGAGCGCAATTTGGTGGTAGTTCTCCAGGTCCGTTGTCGGAAAGGGCTGGACCGTTGCGGACGTGTTACTTCCAGTATCCTGACCGTAAGCATCGGTATTCGTATAGCGCTGCACATTGACGGTAACGGTTAAACGGTCACGAGTGAAGTTTTGATCGAGCCGGAAGAAATAGGTGTTCTGGGTGGTTGGAATCGCATCGAAAGTATTGAAGCAACCGATGGAACCGATCGCCGCCGACGGCTCATTCGGGCAGGGCGTTTCGGACGTTCGCAGCGGATACTTGTTCAGATAGTAAGAGGCGAGCGGACCGGCGCCGGCCGAGATCGAGGCCAGCTCTGACGCGGTTGGAACCTGGATTTGCAAATTGGCGCCCGTGCGAAGATCGAAGCGGTCGAACGCAAAGGAAAAGAAGGTTTTATTTTTGATAATCGGACCGTCTACTTCGCCGCCAAACTGATTGCGGATGAATTGAGGCTTCGGTTGATCGGCGCGGTTTGAAAAGAAGTCGTTCGCGCTGATTGCGGCATCGCGGTGGAACTCATATACGGAGCCATGGAAGGAATTGGTTCCGGATTTCTGAACCGCGCTGACGACCGCTCCGGCCCCGCGTCCATACTGGGCATCGAACTGATTCGTCAGAATTGAAAATTCAGCGACCGATTCCAGCGGCGGGGTTACGTTTGCCATGCCTTCATCAAAGTTATCGTTGTTATCGGCGCCATTCATGAGGTAAACAGTACCGGATTCGCGAGCTCCGCCTGAGGCGGGGCCGAAATTCATGCCTTGTGAAACTTGCGGTGCCAAGAACGCCAAATCGAAAACATTACGCGTCAGCAGAGGCGTGTTTTCGACCGTGTTTGTATTTACGGTTGTTGCCAGGGTCGCGCTGGCAGTTTGGACGATGGTGCCCTGAGTTGTTACCTCGATTGCCGTCGAGGATGTTGCAATGTCCAGCCGCACATCAACCGGCACGGTCTGGCTGGCATTAACCACGATGCCTTTGGTCTCCTTGGTTGCAAACCCCGAAACTTTGACGATGACCGCATAGCTGCCAGGCGGCACCAGGGGAAAACGATAGCCTCCATCGGACCCGGTGTTTGCGTTTTGTGTGACCTGAGTGCCCTCATTGGTTAACATCACCTGCGCGTTCGGAATAGCCGCGCCAGTCGGGTCGGTTACGGTTCCCGTAACCACGCCCTGGACCGTTTGCGCTCCCGTGAAACTTGCGCCTATGAGCAACAACAACACGACTGCTAACCTTCCAGTAACGTTCTTCATCTGTTTCCCCTTTTGCTGCCAGATAGCGACGAAGCATGCCCGGCATAATCGCTACGTGATCGTATGTTGAAATAGATGCTACTCCGCTGTACTTGTAATGTCAACGAAAACCAGCACCTGGGGCATGTTATAACGGGCATCTAACAGCGATCTAACACGACCCGCAACACATGCACGAGCCCGTTTCTTGCAATCTGAGCTTCACGTTTGTACCACTTTTGGCATACATCGGCCCAGGGGCCGGCTTTGCCTTTCTGGGGTCGTTTCTCAGCCTGCTGGTCTCGTTTGTTTTGACGGCTGGTTCGTTTTTGGCTTGGCCCTTTCGGACTGTATGGGCGGTGATGCGCCGCGGCAAAGGGCTGCAGCGCGCTATGGTCAAACGGATCATTTTTCTGGGTCTGGATGGTCTCGACCCCGGCTTGACGGAACGGTTCATGGGCGAGGGCAGCATGCCGAATCTGAGCCGGCTGAAAGAGCAGGGGTCTTTTCAACGCCTGCGCACAACGTTTCCGCCGCAGTCACCAGTCGCGTGGTCGACGTTTGCGACTGGGGTCTCGCCGGCTAAGCACAACATCTTCGATTTTCTGAATCGAAGCCTCAAGAGTTACACGCCGGAGCTATCGTCCGCAAAGATCCGGCCGCCCCGGCGCGTCTTGCGCCTCGGTCGATTGCGCATCCCGCTTGCCCGCCCGGCGCTGGAACTGCGCAGAAAAAGCCAGTCGTTCTGGAACATCCTTGGCAAGCACGGAATCGGCAGCACCATAATCCGTGTTCCCATCACCTTTCCTCCCGAAAAATTCGAGGGACGCCTCCTGTCGGCCATGTCTACACCCGATTTGCGGGGTACGCAGGGGAGCTTCTCGCAATTCACAACGCGCATCGATTGCGCCACCTATGAAAGCGGCAACCGGTATCCACTGGTGCGCGATGGTGACGAGCTCACCGCTTCCGTCGAAGGGCCTGAAAACGAGTTTGTCGATGGCGCGGGAGCACTGGCGGTCCCGTTTCGCATTTCGCATATCTCGCGGGACGGGGCGAGGTTGAAGATCGCGGGCGAATCACACAGGCTCGGTCGTGGCGAATACTCGCCCTGGATTAAGCTCACGTTCCGCGCTGGGTATGCGGCTATTCATGGGATCGCGCGTTTCCTGGTCACCGAAATCCACCCTGAATTTTCGCTGTATGTTACGCCGATCCAGATCGACCCCGAAAGCCCTGCGCTGCCCATTAGTCATCCGTCCTATTACTCCCAGTATTTGGCCAAGCTATTGGGCCCCTTCGCAACCGTCGGCATGGCCGAAGACACCTGGGCACTGAACGAAGGCGTAATCGATGAAGCTGCCTTTCTCGAACAGGCTTACTTGACTTTGCGCGAGCGCGAGGCGATGTTTGAAAACGCTCTAGCCCATACCCGGCGCGGCGTCGTGGCGTGCGTATTCGATACCAGCGATCGTGTGCAGCACATGTTTTTTCGGCACCTCGATTCCGGCAATTCGCGGTGGCAAGGTGCCATCCGGGATCTGTATCAACGGATGGATGCACTCGCCGGCAAGGCGATTGCGCAACTGGACGACGACACCATTCTATTCGTTCTCTCGGATCATGGGTTCTGCTCGTTCCGGCGCGCAGTTAACCTGAACTCCTGGCTTCACCAAAACGGATATCTGGTTCTCCATGATGGCGCTGCCCAAAGCGGGCGTTATTTCGACGGCGTGGATTGGGGTCGCAGCCGCGCTTATTGCCTCGGTTTGAGCGGCTTATACCTGAATGTGACAGGACGGGAGTCTGCCGGAGTGGTTGACCCAGGCGCCGAGGCGGAGGCCCTGAAACGCGAGCTGATCGACAAGCTATCAGGATTCCGCGACGAAGATCGCGGCGAAGTCGCCATCCGGCAGGTCTACGCTACATCATCCCTTTACCGCGGGCCGTATCTGGATGCAGCTCCCGATCTTATTGTCGGATACAACGAGGGCTACCGAACTTCGTGGGAAGCGGCCGTAGGCCAGGTAACCGCTGCTGTCATCGAAGACAATTCCAAGGCATGGAGCGGTGATCATTGCGTGGATCCGCTACTCGTTCCAGGCGTCCTGTTCTGCAACCGGCGGATAGAGGCGATCGATCCGGGTATCGAGGATATGGCGCCCACCGCGCTCCAGTTGTTCGGTATTGAGCCGCCTGTTTGGATGGATGGTAAGCCGTTACCGCTCGCGATATGAAGCGGCGCGGTCGAAATGCAGACGGCGAAAAGCGACTGTCTGCAACGCCAGGGCGGGGCACTCTCTTGGTCCTGGTCGTTCTCGCCATAAGCGGAGCTTGCGGGCATAACAGGTCGCGCGCACACGGCAAGCGAGTGATTGTACTCGGCATCGACGGTATGGACCCCGGATTTCTCGAGAGGCATTGGAACGAGTTGCCGAACCTGAAACGCTTGAGGGAACTTGGCGGGCTCGAACGCCTCGCGACAACGACACCGCCTCAGAGTCCGGTGGCATGGTCCAGTTTCATTACGGGAACCGATCCTGCGCAGAATGGCATCTTCGATTTCGTCCACCGTGATCCGGCAACAATGCAGCCGCTCTCTTCAATGGCCGAGATCCTGGCACCGGCGCATTACTTGGATGTTGGACCCTATCAGTTGCCCCTTTCGAAGGCGCGTGTCCGGTCGTTCCGGCGAGGCAAAACGTTCTGGGAAATCCTCGATCAGCACGGCATCCCGGTGACCGTGGTTCGCATGCCGACGAACTATCCTCCCGTTAACGATGGGCAGGCGCTTGCCGGGATGGGCGTGCCAGATCTTCAGGGCACATTCGGGACATTCACGTATTACACAGACGATCCGCTACAGACTCCCGGCGATGTTTCGGGAGGCCGGATAATCCGCGTTCGTGTAAACAATGGGCGCGCGGTGCTGCCCGTTGAAGGACCCGCGAATACATTGCGCCGAGACCGCCGGCCGGCGAAGCTGGACCTTGTCGCGGATATCGATCCGGACACTCCCCTAGCGCGTTTTCGCATCGGTCAACAGCAGTTCATTATGCGCCAAGGCGAGTGGTCGCAGTGGGTTCACGTACGCTTCCAACTCATTCGGGGTCTGGCGAGCATTGCCGGCATGTTCCGGTTATATGCGCGCGAACTGCATCCGGGACTTCGCATTTACCGCTCACCGCTGAACGTCGATCCATCGGATCCGGCGCTGCCCATCTCGACACCCCTCTCCTTCAGCCGCGAGCTGGCGGGCCGGATCGGATCTTTCTACACGCAAGGCATTGAAGAGGATACGTCAGCGCTAAGGCAGGGTGCGCTCGATCTGCCGGAATATCTCGAGCAAAGCGGGAGCGTGGTTCGTGAGCACGCGGCCATGTTACGCGATGCGCTGGACCATTTCCGCGGCGGTCTGCTGTTCTTCTATTTTTCGGAGGTCGACCAGAACTCGCACATGCTCTGGGGCAAGCATGAAAAGGACCTGCTCGGAATTTACCAAGCCGTTGATCGCGATATCGGCACCGTTCTCGATCGCATGCCCGATGCGACCATAATCGTCATGTCGGATCATGGCTTTGCTGCTTTCGAGCGCGCTGTGAACCTGAATACTTGGTTATGGCGCGAAGGCTTTCTCGCGCTCGATAATCCTACAAACGCGGGCGCCGGCGAGATGTTCGCGCACGTCGATTGGAGCCGGACGAAGGCGTACGCTCTGGGCCTGAATGCGCTGTATGTCAATGAAGCGGGCCGCGAAAAGAACGGGATTGTACTACCCGGCGCTCAGCGCGACGCCGTTGTTTCGGAACTGGCTGAGCGGCTCCGTCGATTTCGAGATCCTGAAATCGGCCAGGCCGTGATAAAGGATGTTTCGCGCATCGATAACGCGGCCAGCCGGTTTGCTCCTGATCTGATCGTCGGCTACGCACGAGGCTACCGGGCATCCTGGGAAACGGCGCTGGGCGCCGTCCCGCGTTACGTGCTTGCGGATAATACGGATACCTGGGTCGGCGATCATTGCATTGCCGCGGTCGAGGTTCCGGGCGTGTTGATGGGATCGCGAAAACCACGCATATCGAATCCGCGCCTGAAGGACCTGACCGTTAGCATCCTGAATGAATTTGGGGTATCAGCGGATGCGGCCATGAGTGGCCGGTGTGTTTACTAGCATGAAATCCATCAAAATCAATCCTGGACTGTGGAAGCGCGTAGAGGAATACGCGACGAAGGCCGGTTACAGCTCGGCGACGGAGTTCGTCGAGCATGTGCTCGAAAGGGAGCTGTCGCGCGCCGAGGAGGAGACAGACCAGGAGAAAGTCGAGCGCCGGTTAAAGGGCCTGGGTTATCTGGAGTGACATCCGGAGTGACCTCTGGAATGACTCGGCCGCGATGATCGGCTTGAGCCTGGCGGCCTTGAGCGTGGCGTTCGGTTTCCTAACGCTTTGGATTTTTCAGCGGACGAGCAATCTCGTTGCCTTCAGGCAAACCCGTAAGCGGCTCGTCGCTCACCTGCTGGAATTTCGGCTCTTCTATGACGAGCCAGCGCTGATTTGGCGCGCGCAGAAGGCGATCGTGCGCGAGAACCTGCGCCTGTTTGCTCTGCTGAAGTATCCGGCGTTGATCTTGACGCTTCCCGTGATATGGCTGCTGATACAACTCGAGGCTGTTTACGCCTATGCGCCACTGACCGTCGGTCAGCCCGCTGTCATAAGGGCGCAAATCACAGATGAGCTGAGATCGAGCGATGCGGGCGCGAGCTTGCAGGGACCCCTCGAGATCTTGGTCAACGATCCGCCCGTTCGCAGCGAAACGGATCGGCAAATCAGTTGGCGCATACGCCCGCTCCGGCCTGTCTGCAGCAGCCTGCGCCTGCAGATTCGAGGCGAGATAATCAGCAAGACGGTTTGTGCAGGTACGCGGCGGGTGTTTCTTGTGCGGCGGCGCGTCCAGTCGCTCATTGATTTCCTGCTTCGTCCGCAAGAGGCCCGCCTACCCCCCGGCGATGTTGCATGGGTGGAAGTGGACTACCCTGAAACGGACCTAGTGATCGGCGGTATTGCGCTGCCCTGGATTGCGTGGTTCGTGCTCATTTCACTCGTGAGTACGGTGATCTTCGTCCGCTGGCTTCGCATGCCGCTGTGATCATACGCAATTACATAACGGTGGTCAGTGGAATGCCCCGATCGGGCACGTCGCTAGCGATGCAGATGCTGAATGCGGGCGGTGTACCAGCGCTGACCGATAACTGTCGGGCGGCTGACGCTCACAATCCGCATGGGTACTTCGAATATGAAGCCGTAAAGCATCTTGCTCGAGACGCATCGTGGCTCGGCTCGGCGCGCGGGAAAGCGGTGAAGATCATTTATCGTCTGTTGCGCTACCTCCCTCAGGAATTTGAATATCGCATCGTTTTCATGGAGCGCGCACTCGACGAAATTTTTGCCTCGCAACGAGACATGCTTCGCGCGCGCGGTAATGCCACCGCGGGCCAGGACGAACAGCGGATCATCGCCGCGTTCAGAGCGGAGCTCGATGAAGCGCGCGCCTGGCTCGCGGAACAGTCCAATATGCGGACTATATTCGCGCCGTATGGGGAAATAATCGCGAGACCGGAGCAGTGGGCAGGCGAACTGTCGCGCTTCCTAGATGGGCTTGACACCACAGCCATGGTGGCCTCCGTTGATCCGCGATTACGGCATCACCTGTAGTAACTGTTAGAAAAAATTC
The DNA here is from genome assembly GCA_963787585.1 of uncultured Acidobacteriaceae bacterium. Taxonomy (GTDB): domain Bacteria; phylum Acidobacteriota; class Terriglobia; order Bryobacterales; family Bryobacteraceae; genus Bog-105. Next base: position 937,066 of record CAWBDR010000014.1, on the reverse strand, counting down.
TTCGCAAGCAAGATATCGCTCGAGGAATGATCCACTTGGTTGTAGAGAAATTCACGTCCATCCCGAGTAACGCTGAGTCCGGAGTCGCCGAATGGCGGCTGAATCGAAATCGTGGCAACCAGACCGATCTTCCCCGTTGTCAACGAGTAGCGCTTGAGTGCGCTCCGGCCTGATGCTTCCGGCTCGAGGAAATAAATATTATTGCGATCGAGCGTCCAGTAGCCCCAGTATCCGGCGCGAAGATCGGGAATCACCGGAGTCTCTTCGCCGCCTGCTACCGCCACGCGCCAGAGGCCGGGGACATCGCGCCCTTTCGCATAATACAGCCACTTGCCGTCCTCGCCCTCAAAGGCAGCGAATCCGCCCTGTTTCGTGATCTGTACAGCGGGCGCTTGCGCTGATTCTCCTTGGGCCGCAACCCTCCAAATCTCCCAAGTACCGCTGCGATTGCTGCCGAAATAAAGCCACTTCCCGTCGACCGACCAACTCGGCACCACATCGTCAGCACTAGAACTTGTAACTCGCCGCGGCGCGCCCCCGTCGGAGGAGATCACGTAAATATCGGAAAAGCCGCGCGGGCGAGAGTCGAAGGCGATGCTGCCGCCGTCGGGAGACCAGCGCGGCGTACCAGTAAGCGGCCCGTTAAACGAGGTGAGCTGGGTCTGCTTCTCACCCGAGCTACCGGATATCCAGATCTCATTCGACCCAGATCGATTTGAGCGGAAGGCGATTCGAGTGCCGTCGGGTGAATACTGCGCACTCCGCTCTTCGAGAGTGGACGCGATCAACTGGGTTAGCTTTCTCTGCTCCGGATGACCAGCAACAGGCTCGACACGCCAGATATTGGTATCGGCAAACCAGCGCGAAAACGCCAGCAGATTATCGGTCTTGGAAATTGTGAGGAAATAGGCGTCGTCCGCCGCCCTGCGGAGATGGCGTGCCCGGCCGCCATTAGCGGGGATTTCCCAGAGATCGACAGAGCCAGAACGTCCCGAACTGAAAACAATTGCCCGGCCATCGGAAGACCAGCCTTCGTCCGAGATGTAGGAGTTATCAAACGTTAAGCGTTGGGCATCTCCGCGGTCGAGGTGCTGAACGTAAATTTCGTTGAGGTTTCCACCGGCCGACCTCAGGAACGCGAGACTCTTGCCGTCGGGAGAAAAGGCAGGTCCGACGTCACCGAGTGCCATTCCGCTCGGGTTCGTCAACTGTCTGCGCGTCCCAGTCTCTGGAGAGACCAGAAAGATTGAGAACGCACCCGGGCCAGATACCTTATCGGCGACTGCCAAGAATTTACCATCGGGAGACCAGTCGAGATGCCGGTGGAAGACATGCTCGAGCGGCCACAGAGAAGTTACCTTTCGTTCCGGTCCGCCGAACACCGGTGCAATATACACCTCTGACTCCGGCGGGGCGACCCTTAAACGGAGGAAAGCGAGGTAACTGCCGTCCGGAGACCATGCTGGGCTCGCTTCACTTCCGTCGCCCATCGTAACGCGGCGGAGTTCACCCGATCTGACGGATTTGATGTAGATGTGCGAAACACTCTCCTTCTCCTTGTTCCAGATAAACGCCACCCATTTGCCGTCCGGGGAGAATTTAGGTTCGTACTCACCTCCCAGGTACGTCGTAAACGGGATGACACGGGATTCTTCGTCTCCGCGCGATCCGCCGCCCCTCACTTTATAGATCACGGTGGTGGCGGCGACTAGGAATAGCAGCAAAGCACTGAACGCCCATATCAACCGGGAAAACCGGCTTGACCGGCCGTCGGCCTTGAGCGTGCCCTGCGTCTCCGCGAGAATAGTGGCGCGCGATCCGCTTTGCCACCGATCCAGCTCCGATTTAAATGCGTAAACGGAGCTCAATTTCTGATGGCGATGACGATGAACGGGCAGTCCTTCCGTTCTTTCCCACCGCTGGACGGTTCGGATGTCTCGCTTCAGATAGGCCGCGATCTGTTTCCAAGATTCCACTCGATCGTCTGGCAACGTCGTTACGGCCACAATCCGCACCTGTTAACAACAACTCTGAATGCCCCCAAGTATACGGCCCGTCCCGGGTAATTACAAGGTACGTAGCGCGTACCAGCGGCAAACAGCGGCAAAGCGGCCGAGCCGTAGTTTTTCGCTTTTACTTTGTGGCGTTTCGAGAGAACCTTGCAGACAGGGTTAACAGAAGCGAATCCACGATAACCCGGAGGCCGGGGGGCGCGACGGAGGTCGCCCTCCCATTATTAATGGCTTTGTAACGTTCAGCGCAACACCACTTTCGCCAACCCGGCATTGTTAGCGGAATCATAGACCCGGAAGACCAGAAGGTGCTCGCCCGAGTGCAGGTGCTCCAGCCGCAGGTGAAAGCGCTCGCGCGGGGAATCGGTAATGCCATCCAATGCTTCAATCGGTTGCCAAAGGCCCGCATCGAGCGAGTATTCGCAAAGCCGCAGGGAACTCGATTGATCGACTGCGTCCACGTCGATGTCCAACCCATCTCCGCTCCAGCGAGGTGCTCCTAACGTCACCACCGGCGGCGTGTTGTCGATCAACACGGGACTACTGACCAGCTCGGCGGTTTGCGCATATTGAGCGGCATTCGAGGGAGTGTCGGAGGCGATTACGCGAAAAAAATAGCGCCCGTCGGCGAACACATCCGGATCGAGCAGCAGGGTGTTTTCAAACATGTGATTACGAATAAGCTGCCAATCCGTTTGCCCCTCGGCGCGGAAGTAGACGGAGTAGACCAACTTGTCACCATCCGGATCGTCCGCCTGCCAGGAGATCTGCGTTTGCGTGGTCTGCAGGCGCGAGACATTTTGGGTCGTTGCCGTTGCAGTGCTGGCGGCGGGCTGGGTACCAGTATCCGTGACCGTAACAGAATAAGCCCCGGTGCTCGAGGAACTCGATACAGGCGTGGAGGTCTTGACGGGATTGCTGCTAACAATCGAGGTCACGGTAACGCTGTGTACCGCGGGAGGGTTGTTCTGCGGAAGAAAGGAGAGGGTAACGTCCTCGAGCATGGCCTTATTGCCGGCGGGCCACTCGGCGCGCCACTGCACGAAACGGGCAGGTGGACTGGAGACCAGCGCGCTGGCCGCATCTGTCAAGGGAGACGACCAGGCGCTCCAGGTGCTGTCCGGGCGCGCGGCATTCCCAGTACGTGTGCGGAATAATACACCGGACCCTGCGCCGCGCCATTGCAGATGCCCCCAACGCGCGACGCTGGCGGCATCGTGAACCTGCGATTCATAGAACCCGCCTGCACCGTCTCCTGCCGCTGAAAGCGCCATCACTCGGGCCGGATTACTTAGAGCGGCAATCAAGAGCGGCCCGGCCTTCAGAAGACGGGTGGTTTCCCCGCTACCAGGCTCTGCGATGAGAGTGGCGCGGCGGCCTGTGAGCCGGTAAATGCGGGCGTGATCGTCGGTCGAAAATAGCACGCCGTCGTCGTCAAGAATGAGATCGTACACATTGTCGGCGGTCGAGCTACGCAGGGTTTCGATGACATGCTCGGGCGTGATGCGATAGATAGCCGATTTTTCGACGCCGCTCACTTCCATAACCGCCGTGTTGGAGGTCGCGGCGGAGGATGAAGCGGAGGAACCGGCTGTCCGGCTTTGGTCCGAAGAGGGCTTTACCTGCGTCTGTTCTTCATCGGAAGGGAGACCGTTCTCCTTCGCAGCGGTGACTGTGATCACGGTGGGTGCGCCGGCGGCTACCGGTCCAGTATTCATAATTGCGGCGGAAGCGGGGGCGGCGGTACGGCTGGTAACCGCTCCTCCCATCGCGGCGGCGTAAACCACTCCGTTTGGATCGACCGCTACCGCGCGAATCTCCGGCAAGGTCGAGTCGTACAGAATCGTGCCCTGATTCGGCCCTGAGATTTCGTATAAAATGCCGTTGGGATCGGTGCCGGCGTAAAGGTGACCATTGGGTCCGACCGCGAGAGCCGTGACATTCGTCTGGCCAGTGTCGTAAAACAGGGTACCCTGACCGGAGGATTCGACCTTATATATCCGTCCTGGCTCGCCGGTGGCGACGTACATGCCGCCATCCCGCGATGGTTGCAGCGCCCAGATGTAATGCGCGGGAGAGTGCCAGATCTCTTTCATCGCGCCCGCCTCCATGCGAAAGACACTTCCGCTCGGAGAGGATCCTGCCCAAAGAACGCCGCCGCGGTCGAACGCGACGGCGAAGATCTCCGATTGGGGAGCGCTCCAGACCACCGACAATTTGCCGTTCGATGTGATGCGAAAGATTTTGCCCTGATGGCCGCTTCCCGCGTAGATTGCGCCATCGGGGCCCGCGGTCATACTCCATCCCGCGGGTTGATTGAGAGCCGAATCCCAGCGCATCGATGGTCCAGGTTGGAGTACGCCATCAGCGCTCAGCGAAAGACCGGAGAGCCGACCCTTGATAAACTCGCCGAAGCCGGCCACTTCCCAGGCTGTGCTGGTGGCGGCGAAAACAGAACCTGCCAGCGCCAGCAGGGCAAATGCGAGTCGTCGAATCACTCTTTCACTTCTACCTGAACAGTCTTTGCGCCGGTGATGACATAGCCGGGAAGCGGCAGAGTGATTTCCTGAATCTGCGAACCGCGTGTGAGCGTAAGGGCGGCATTGCTCGTGACCGAGGAAGATGGATCCGAGAGCACCAGCGCCACCGAGGGGGGAGGATCTGTCAATTCGCCGCCCGGCAGGGGGCCGCCAACGGTAAAGGATGGCTCCTGGCGCCAGATGCGGACGTAGAGAGATTCACTCTGGCGGAAGGCATTGATGGTTTGGATGAGTTGCGCGGGACTCTGCAGAGTAGATTGGGTCAAGCCGGCGAACTCGGGAAAGTTCAGCGTGTTGGCATCGCTCAGTGTGAAGTTCAGCGGTCCCTGAGGCGCGCCGACTGGTACGCGAAACGTGGTGGTCCTGGTTAACTCGAGGCCGTTCTCTCCTTGTAGAAGAGCCGAGATTTCGACCGGGTCGCCGGGGCGGACTTCATGAGTAGAGGTCCAGGCCTGGGCTAGATGAAGCTGCCGCTTGGCTTCCGAAGTATCGAGCTGAAAGGACATGCTCTTCAGACGGAGATCCTTAAAGCCGCCCCCGAGCACAAAACCAAGAGCGACCACCGCATCGGCCGAAACCTGCTGCGCAATTCCGCTATCGCTTACGAAACTGTCGCGGACGATCAGGTCGGGCAAGCCGTCTTCGAATTGGACGCGGCCTTCGAGTCGAATGGTCCCGGCGCCGAGTGTCCGCTCTGTCGCATCAACTACCGAGAAGAGCGCGAGTTGCGCGATGAAAGGCGTAAGAAGCCGGCTGTTGATCACGCGAAGGCGATACTCGTGGACGTTAGTGGAACTCGAACGGACAACAACCGAGAGCGGCACGGTGTGGGCGGGGCGGCCAATCTCGCCCGAGATGGCGGTGGCGCGATCGCTGAGGATGGTGCCGATCCATTGCCGCGGAACAGAAACTTTAAAGGATGTAGTAAGGCTCGGGACCAGGGCAATCACTTCGGAGCGCGCGAACGGCACTTCGATCGAGCCCGCGTCGAGAAAACGATGCCCGAAGGCGTAAACTCGGTTGCGGTCGACAAAGGTGACGGTGCCGTCAGCGGTGACGTTCATGTCCCCGCTAAGCAAACCGACGCTGATCATGGAACCGGGGACGACAGTGCCCGAGTATTGCTGAGACGGCGGCGTTCCGCTCGACACTCCCTGTTGTGGCTCAAAGCCGAGGCGCCGGAACTCCGCAGCAAAAGTCTGGATGGCTGAACTTGTGAAGCCTGAGAGCGAAAGAGGAGTCAGGATCTCATTCAGGTTTCCCAAGGGCGAGGGAATGGAATTGGATTCCGCAGCGGGAACACCCGGGCCGCGGCCGCGCCAAAGCATCGAATACTCTGCATGATGATTCTGAACAAACGTTTCTACCGAGCCCGCTGCCGGTCTGGCGCTGAAATTGGCATCGGTGATCATGGCTTCGATCGGTTGAATGCCGGCAATGGGCTCCTTCGAAAATGGGAACCCGAGGGCGATGGCACCGAGCAGTTTGCCATCGATGTAGACGGGACTTCCGCTCATGCCCTGCATTACGCCGGTCTCGGCCAAAGAGGCGCCGCTGAGTCTGGCGAGGATGATGGATTGCTTTGGAGCCATATTTTCGAGGACTCCGAGGATCTCGACCTGGAACTCTTCAATGCGGTTGCCCTGAAAGATTGTGCGGCCGATGCCATGGAGCCCGGGGCGAACGTCGTGGAATGGGAAGAAGTTTTGAGCGCGGCCGGAGTGGGAGAGAAGCAGTAGCAGCAGAGGCGGAAGCGCCAGGCGAGAAAGCGATTTCCGCGTCATCAAAAAGGTCATTATCCACGATGCAAAGTGGGCATGGTGGTTCTGCGGTTAGTATAGCGGGGGGTGCGGGCCAGATTAAGCGACCACGTTCAGTCCGCTGTATTTCCTGAACGCGACGTCTCCGGTGACGATCGGCACGCCTTCCGAGAGCGCTGTCGCGATCAGCATTCGATAAATCGCCCCTGAACCAAGCCTCAAGATCATTCTGTGGCTTCGCCCCATCCGGGTCGAGAATTCTGATCTTATCCTTGAGTGTTCCACCGTTTTCAACCTGCTGAATCAATTGCGTGAGCTTGTTTTTAGCTTCAGCAACGCTAACCTTCATACCGATACTATAGCTATCGAATGGCTATTTTGCGGGGCGACTAAAGCTGTAGCCGAGACCCTAGAACGGAACACAGCGTGGAGTCAGGCCGTTGTTGTCTAACCGGATCGAAACATGAAAGCGCGTTGACGAGCCCAACTGTTTCCAACGACTTCGCTGGAATCTCGGGGCCTGGCACCGTAACCAACCCCGATTCGGCGACATCCCTACAGCGGAGCTATACTAAGGAAACAGTTCCTTCACCCTGCAACTGCACCCTCAAAGCGGTCTAATGCCCCACCCCAATATTAGTTGTTTGAGCGCACGTATCCTATTAGGCGCAGCGTTGGCCGCCTTGCCCGGATTCTCGTTATCCGCGGCGGCTTTGCCGTTTCAGGACGCTTCTCCTGCTGCCACGGGAGCGGCTCCGGTGGGATCGCAGCCGAACCCCCAGTTGCCGCCTTCGGTGAAACGCAGCAATTCCGTTAAAGCCTCCGCTTACTATCACTTCGCTCTTGGCCATCTCTATGAAGAGTTGGCGGGCACGTACGGAAACCGGAACGATTACGTCAACAAAGCGATCGATAATTTCCGCTTGGCGATGAAGGAAGATCCCAGCGCTTCCTTTCTGGTGGAAGATATCGCGGAGCTATACCGGATCTCGGGCCGTCTCCGGGAAGCAGTGGAAGAGGCGCAGGCGGCCATCAAGGCCAATCCCGAGGATCTGAACGCGCGCCGGGTGCTCGCACATATTTATACGCAGCAGATCGGGGATGCGCAGACCAACCACATCGATGAAGGAATGGCGCGGCGGGCAGTTGAGCAGTACAAGCTCATCACGGACAAAGACCCCAAAGACTTGGACAGCCTGATCATGCTGGGCCGCCTGGATCGGGTGCTGGACAATTCAGTGGACGCCGAGGCGGCATTCAAGAAAGCGCTCGCGGTGGAGCCGGACAATGAGGACGCCATCACGGGTCTGGCCAGTGTTTACTCCGATCGGGGCGATGCCAAGACAGCATCGGCGCTGCTGGAGAAGCTTGTCCAGAAGAACCCCAGTCCGCGCGCCTTCGTGACTTTGGCCAGCAACTACGAAGCGATGCACGAATACTCGCTTGCGGCCAATGCGTATCAAAAAGCGCTTACCTTAGACCCGAACCGGGTAGAACTGAAAGCGGCCCTCGCGCAAGACCAGGCCTTGGCCGGGAAATTTGATGACGCCCTGACTACTTACCAGGAAGTCGTGACAGCGAATCCGCAGGATGCCCAAGCCTACCTCGGGATGTCCCAGGTGTATCGCGAGAAGCGGGATTTCGCGAACGCGCGCAAGATGAACGATAAGGCGCAACAGCTTGATCCCGACAACATTGAGATCCGCTACAACGGAGTCGGACTGCTCGAAGACGAGGGTAAATTGCCGGAAGCGATCGCAGCGCTGAAGGGCATTCTGGACTCGACGGCCCGGCGCAGCTATAATCCCGCGGAGCGCAGTTCTCGCGCCAAGATGTTGGAGCAACTCGGTCTGTTGTACCGCAGCAACGATCAAAACGATCAGGCGGTGGATGCTTTCCGCCAGATCGCGACGCTGGACCCGGACTCGTCTCCGCGAGCGGAGGCGCAGGTCATCGATACCTACCGTTTGGCGCGCGACTACCCGAAAGCACAGCAAGAGAGCGATGCCGCCGAGAAGAAGTATCCCAATGACCGAAGCGTCCGTCAGGTTCGGGCGCAGCTTTTGGCGGACGAAGGCAAGACCGAGCCCGCCATCGACGAGCTGAAAAAGCTGCTGGACGGAAAGAACGATCGCGAAGTATATCTCGCGATGGCTGATGTGTATCAGAAGGGTCGCGAATTCGACCAAATGGGCAACGTGCTCGACCAGGCCGACAAGCTTTCCCAAACGAAGGAAGATAAAGCCAACGTTGTGTTTCTGCGTGGTGCGATGTATGAGCGGGAAAAGAAGTACGATCAGGCCGAGAAGGCGTTCCGCCAAGTCTTAGAAGCTGATCCCGCCAACGCGTCGGCCATGAATTATCTCGGTTATATGTTCGCGGATCAGAACATTCGCTTGCAGGAGGCCCAGGACCTGATCAAGAAGGCCGTAAGCATCGAGCCCAACAACTATGCCTTCCTCGACAGTCTTGGTTGGGTGTACTATCGCCAGGACCGGCTGGACGACGCGGAACAGCAGCTCCGGCACTCGGTTCAGTTGATGTCGAAAGATCCTACAATCCACGACCATCTGGGGGACGTGCTGTTCAAGCAGGGCAAGATCAAGGACGCGATCGCGCAATGGGAGTCTAGCTTGAACTATTGGCACACCAGCGCACCGGCTGATGTAGAGCCGGATGAAGTGGCGAAGGTGCAGAAAAAGCTCGACAGCGCGCGCGTGCGGCTGGCGAAAGAGCAAGCCCCGGCACGGGTGAATTAGGCCGCTTTCCTGGCGCAATCACGGGCCTGGCTTAAGAAAGTACCACCCTCAAATCTTCAGCAACGTCCGCAGCCTCCGCGTCTGGATGCGGCTGACTGGAATCTCGGTCTGCCTCTTGTCGTCCATTTTCAATTGAAAACTGGATTTGAACCAGGGGATCACTTCCCGGATCTTGTTGATATTCACCAGAAAAGAGCGGTGGACGCGCCAGAAAACATTTGGATCCAAATTCGATTGCAGCTCTTCGATCGTCCGGTAATTCGACTGCCCTTCAAAATGCGAAGTCACAACCGTAATGGTCCCGTCGTCGATGGTGGCGTAAACCATATCCTGGGCATCCACGATCAGGTTGCGGTTATTAGCCTTCACGAGCAGCTTGGTGCGCTGCTGCACCGTTGTCTTTGCCGGCTCGGCGGCTGCTTTTTCGGCCGACTGTTTCTCCTCGAAAACGCGTTTGGCGCGGGTGATCGATTCGGCCAACCGCTCCTTATCTACCGGCTTCAACAAATAATCGAGCGCCTGAAGCCGGAACGCCTCGACAGCATATTGATCGAAGGCCGTGGTGAGGATAAAGTGCGGCATGGCGCCGCCCTTTTCCCGAACCTTGCCTATGACGCTCAGGCCGTCCAAGCCGGGCATCTGGACGTCGAGAAACACCAGGTCGGGATCGAGTTCCTCAATTAAGTCCAGAGCTTCCAGGCCGTTCGAGGCCGTCTGGACCAGATCGATTTCCGGGAAATCCTGTAGTAAATACGAGAGTTCTTCGCGGGCGAGCTGCTCGTCGTCGACGACCAGGGTCGAAATCGTGCCCTCTTCAGCCTGCGACATCGAATGCTAGTATAGCGGAGGATTCGCCTGGGGCCCTGGTGCGCGCCGGACGTCCTCGCCCATCGGCGGCCATCCTCAGGAGAGTTGCTTTGCCCAAACAACCAAATGTGACCTTAGCCCCTGCGACTGGAAAGCTCGGAGTGCTGATTCCCGGCATGGGAGCTGTCACTTCTACCTTCATCGCCGGTGTGGAAGCCGTCAAGAGAGGACTGGGTGTCCCAATTGGGTCGCTGACGCAGCTTGGCACTATTCGGCTCGGCAAACGCACCGAGGGACGAACGCCCCGAATCAAGGACTTTGTGCCGCTCGCGCCCCTCGAGTGCCTGTCCTTCGGCGGATGGGACATCTATGAAGACAATGCCTACGAAGCCGCGGTTCGTGCCAAAGTTTTGGACAATTCCTTACTCGATCAGTTGAAAGAGCCGCTCTCGGCTATTCAGCCGATGAAGGCCGTCTTCGATCACAACTACGTGAAACGGATCGAGGGCCCGAACGTGAAGTCCGGCGCGAACAAGATGGACTTGGCCCAGGCGGTGATGCAGGATATTCAGGAGTTCAAACGCCGTAACAACTGCAGCCGCCTGGTGATGATCTGGTGCGGCTCGACGGAAGCGCATCACAAACCGGCGGAGGTGCACGGGAGCCTGGCGGCGTTCGAAGAGGGCCTGCGCCGAAACGATCCGAATATTGCACCTAGTCAGATCTACGCTTATGCAGCGCTGCGGCTCGGCGTTCCGTTCGCGAACGGGGCGCCAAACCTGACGACCGATGTCCCGGCCATGCTGGAACTCGCCCGGGACAACGAAGTGCCGATCTGCGGCAAGGATTTCAAGACCGGCCAGACTTATATGAAAACCCTCCTCGCGCCAGGCCTCAAGGCCCGGATGTTGGGCATGCGCGGCTGGTTTTCGACTAACATCTTGGGGAATCGCGATGGCGAGGTGCTGGAGGATCCGGGCTCGTTCAAGACGAAAGAAGAGACAAAGCTGTCGGTATTGGAACAGATCTTGCAACCGGAGTTGTATCCCGAGCTTTACAAGGATCTCTATCATGCGGTTCGCATCAACTACTACCCGCCACGTGGAGACGCCAAGGAAGGTTGGGACAACATCGACATTTTCGGCTGGCTGGGTTATCCGATGCAGATCAAGATCGATTTCCTATGCCGCGATTCGATTCTGGCGGCACCGCTGGTGCTCGATCTAGTGCTTTTCATGGATCTCGCCCAAAGGGCCGGAATGAAAGGAATCCAGGAGTGGCTTTCGTTCTACTTCAAAGGTCCTATGACCGCGCCGGACTTGTATCCGGAGCACGACGTGTTCATTCAGCTCATGAAGCTGAAAAACACGCTCCGCTGGATGCAAGGAGAAGATTTGATTACACATCTCGGTCTCGAATACTACGACTGACGCCGTGCGTCTAACGCAGTAGAGAGACCTAATGCCTGCAGCCGGCGACACTCACAACAGTTCCAATCGAGCGGCTGGGCGTCCGGCTGAGCCAGCACTGAAACGCATCCTGGTCATCGGCGGCACCCAGTTTATAGGGAAACTATTGATTCGGGAGCTGTTGAAGACGGGCCGCGAAGTTTACCTTCTGCATCGCAGCTCGCGGCACCCGTTTGGCAAGCGCGTCCACAACCTGATTGCAGACCGCAATGATGTGGCGGCGGTGCGCAAAGCAGTGGGTGCCGTCCGCTTCGATGCGGTTTACGACAATGCCTACGACTGGGAGCGCGGCACCACGGGTGCGCAGGTAGAAGCGACCGCCCAGATTTTTGATGGGAAAGTGGCCCGCTACATCTTCATGTCGAGCGTGGCCGCTTACGGCGATGGCCTGAATCACCACGAAGGCGATGCGCTTGCGCCCGACGACCATCCGCACAGCTACGCGCGGAATAAAGCGATGAGCGAGCGAGCGCTCTTCCGGATGCATCAGCGAACCGGCTTTCCCATTGTGACCTTCCGGCCACCTTTCGTGTACGGCCCGGGCAATCCCTACTACCGCGAAGCCTTTTTTTGGGACCGGTTCCGAGCGGAGCGGCCAGTCATTCTGCCGAGCGAAGGCCACCGCCTGATGCAGTTTGTCTACGTGAAGGACTTGGTGGAACTGGCGATTCGGGTGCTCGATCTTCGCAATACGGTGGGACACGCGTTCAACGCGGCGAATCCTCGCGCCATTACCCAGCATGAGCTAGTCCTGGACTTGGCCCGGACAACGGGTCTGAAGGAGCCACGGGTCGTCTCCATTCCGCGAGAGTTCATTCACCGCGCCGGCGGGCAGGTCATCGGCGCGAAGCTGTATTTCGGGGATTACTACGACGTTCCGGCGATTACCGAGATTATCACCAAGGCGCAGCGGATGCTCACCTTTAAGCCCACCGATTTCGGCGAAGGCCTGAGGGTGACCTATCGCGAGTACCTGAAGGATCGCCCCTATCCGAAGCCGGATTTTACCTTCGAAGACGAGCTGATTCACCGTTTTTCCTTGCTGGCTAACACAATACGCACGGCTTAGCCCACATTTGGTGCTCGCCGGCGAGTTAGTTTCGAATTAATTTCAAGCAATTTCGTCACACGAGGTGCCCAGGGCGAATCCTTAAACTGGGGGAACACCTATGCGAAACAAGTTATTGTCTCTTGCACTGCTCTTCGGGGCCTTCACTCTGGTTCCCGCTTACGCCCTGCAGAATGCTGGCCAGGATGCGAAAGATCTGGGCCATGACACCAAGACCGCCACCAAGAAAGGCTATAACAAATCAACCGAGGGCGCGAAGAAAGGGGCAGAGAAGACCACCGAAGGCGTGAAGACTGGTACCGAAAAGACCACCTCGGGAACCAAAAAGGGTTATCACAAGACAAAGAACGCGGTTAAGAGCGCGACCGGCGATACCACCACCACCCGTTAACGAGAGCGGATCCCGCTCACCTCGACTTCTCTCTTCGGAATGATGGGTAATACCAGCGCAGAAGGATAGTGCGGACCGTGGAAAACGGTTTGGCGCGCTTTGGCCAGCTTAATTTGCCCCGCATTCGGCCCTGTCGAATTTAAATTCCTATCGAACCGCGGGAAATTGCTGCTCGAAATTTCCAGGCGCAAGCGATGGCCCGCTGCGAACACGTAGCTTGTAACGCCTGCGTCAACATTGATCTGATACGACGTATTTCGTTTGACAAAGACCGGATTGCTCAAAGAGAGCCGGTAACGAAGCCGCTGGATTCCATCCGTCACCAGAAGGGCACGGCTATCGGGGTCAACGTCAACCAGCTTCGCGGTGAAATCGGTGTCGTTCGCGGTGGTCGCAACGTATAGAACGACGCGGATCACGCCGGTTACTTCGGTCGCTTCGCGCAGCGGCTCCGAGGTGTACACGAGAACATCGTTTCGCCGTTCGATCAGGCTCTGCTCGAGCGGGCCGGGCGGCAGAGTGTTTGGGTTGCAGCAGAGCGCCCCACCGGCCGTTGGCACCGGCCGGGCCGGATCATACGCGAATCCATCGGCTTCTCCCGTTTGCGGTTGGTCCCATCGCAGCACGCCATCTCCCGCTGCGCTGTTTGCGTGACCGTCACTGGCGAGATAGAGCGAAGTGTAACGGCTGCGGGCCAGAGGCCATTCATGCTCCTCGCGCCAGATATCCGGGCCCATCACAAAAATGTGCAGCACGCTCTCATGGCTCTTGTGGAGGTGCCCGAGGAGCGTGTGTTCGTGCAGGGCCGAATCGAACCACTCGGCTTGCTTCGCGCGGATTGGAATGGAAGCCTCAGGCGCGAAGGCGCGGGTTGGGAACTCGTACACGGGATTGTGAGCCCACGGGCCGATCCAGGTCTCCACGTGCCTGTGTTGCAGAGAAAGACGGGAAAAGGCGTCGAGATCGCTTTCCGCGTATTCATCAAACCAACCGCCGAACGACAGCACGGGCACGTTCACTTGTCGTATCTGTTCGCGTATGCTTCGCGCATGCCAGTAAGCGTCGTAGGAAGGATGAGCAATCGCGTTTTTCCAGAGTGTGAGAGGCCGGCCGCTCGCCGCTACATCTGCTGAGCGGAGCGGGAGATGCCAAATATAGTCGCCTAAAGCAGGCCGCGCGGCTAACGGTGTCTTCATGCTCTCGGCCAACCAGGAGAGTCGATGCGCCAACTGGAGCGCACCGCCCGTCGAGTAGTAGCGGTCAAGGTATTCGTCGTCTCCCGAGCACATCGGCGAGATCGCAACCAGGTGCGGATTGTCCTCGAGCGCCGCCCACCACTGCACCATCCCGAGGTAGGAACTGCCGGCCATGACGACGCGCCCGTTAGACCAGGGCTGCTCGGCAATCCAATTAATTGTGTCGTTTCCATCAGGTCCCTCCTGTTCGATCGAGCCGAAAGTCCCCTCGGACGCAAATCGGCCACGCACATCCTCCAAGACGACCGCATACCCATGGCCACGGAAGTACAGATAGCTTCTGAGCGATTTGGCCTTACGGCTATAAGGACTTCGGACCAGAACAGCGGGCCAGCGCTCTCCCTGTTCGGGAAAATAAACGTCGGCCGCGAGATGTACACCATCGCGCATCGGAACCCTAAGGCCCAGGCGCTCCGCCTGTTGCGCTTCTGTTTGTTTTCCGTTTTGAGAGCCGGCGTACGCCCACACTGCCGCCATAAGGAGCGGCAACAGAGACTTGCTCAGCACCCGCATAGTTACAACTGGCTTGAGTCCCCCGATTTTGGTTTAGGGCGCGCTCCGAACAAAGCCGTTCCGAGGCGGATAATAGTGGCGCCCTCCTCGATCGCTACTTCGAAATCGTTCGTCATGCCCATGGAGAGCTCCTTGACACCATATTGGCGGGCCAGCCCCGCGAGTTCCTGAAAATATGGCCGCGATGGCTCGGCGTTTTCCGACCAGGGCGGCATGGTCATCAACCCGGTCACGGTCAGATGATGGCAATAACGGGCCGCTGCCAGGATTTCGGGGAGGTCCTGCGGCCGTGCTCCGCTCTTGCTCTCTTCAGACGATAGCTTCAGCTCGATCAGCGCCTCGAGCCGCGAACCACGCTCGCCCGCGGCTTTGTCCAGGCGCTGCATCAGCTTCGCCGAATCCACCGTTTGAACGACTTGGAACAGATCGCAAGCCAGCCTCGCCTTGTTGGACTGCAAATGTCCGATCAGATGAAAACGCGCCTCGGCGAGATCAGTTAATTGGGGCTGCTTCTCGGCGAATTCCTGGACGTAATTCTCTCCGAAATCGCGCAGTCCCGAGTGGTAGGCTTGCCGGACGTGTTCAGCAGAGAATTTCTTGCTTACCGCCACTAGCTTTACGGCCGATCGTTCCCGACCGCTTCGTAGTACCGCCGAGGCGATTCGCGCCTCGACCGCGCACAGGCGGTTCTCGAAAGTGGTTTGGTCCAGTGGCAAAACTCCCGAGGACAAGACTCCATGATAAAGGTACATGCCGGCCTGAACCGCTCGATCCGAGTGAGCTTCTGCAAACTATTGAGACCTTCCTGTCCACGTGTCGCCATCCGGCGGCACTGGAGTACGGAGAGGACCCGATTCGCCTTCTGACGGGCGACTACGCTCTCGAAATCCGCTCCGGCAAGCTGCTCATTGAAGTCTGGGACCGGAAGCGCAGCCTCTCGCGGCGGATATTGAGTGTCGATCGCCACGCGACCGGCGTGCTCGATTGCAGCGTGCAAAAATTTGGCGGCGTAGCAGGCAAGCTTTCGTTTCTCGATCTGGATCGGCCGCAGACCGTGCACCGCTGTATTCGCGGCGCCCGCGAAAACTTTGCCGAGCAGTTTCGGCGAATGCTGGCGCGCCAGTTTCCGGGTTGGACCATCGCTACTCTCTCATCCAGCCTGGATCTGCAAAGATCCTTTTCGTCCGTGTTTCCGCGTGCCAGGTTGGAGCGCGGCAGTCGGCGTATCGCCGCTCTCGGGTGTCCAGCGATTGAGAACGAGGCGGGCCTGCTCACCTTCGGGCTGATCTGGCTCGACCACGTGCGGAATCACAGTGCGCCCGGGGTGCAAACATCTCTGTGCCTGTTTCTGCCCGAGGGCAGCGGGAAGCTGACCGCGCACCGCCTGCGATTTCTGGACGCCGCATCGGTATTCAGCCGGCTCTTCGTGTTCAATGAGCATGGCTCAGCCGGAGAAGTCGATCCGCAGGACCTTGGGAATCTGGAAACACAGGTGAGCTCGCTCTACAAGCCGTGCCAACCGGACCCACGCATCGCAAAGCTCCTGTCCCGCTTGTCGAGCCTGCACGGAATTGGCTGCTCTCCGGAGCTCGGCGGAGCGATCAGCGTTCGCCATCGTGGGCTAGAGTTCGCGCGTGTGGAAGGCGAACGCATTTTGCTCGGAATCGAAGAGCAGCGGGAAGTGAGCCCATGCCATATTGAGCACGTGGAGGATTTCGCGGCGCAGCTCGCGGCGCTTTCGAACCGGGCACGGCCGGCAGAAACGGCCTCCGCCCCTCCGGTTTTTCCGGAGCGCTGGCTTGAATCCTCCGTGCGCTCCCAGTTAGCGGAAATCGACCCCACCCTGCTTCACAGCCCGGTACACGGCCAGGTGCTAACATTTGCGGCGGGCGACCGCGACCGTCTGGACCTGCTTGCCATCTCCGCGTCCGGCCGGCTGAGCGTGCTGGAGCTGAAGGCGGAGGAAGATATTTACCTCGCCGTTCAAGCCCTGGATTACTGGACTCGCATCAAATGGCATGCCGAGCGCGGCGAATTAAATCATCTGTTTCCGGGAATTGCAATTGCACCGAAAGCGCCCAAGCTGTTTCTGATCGCCCCGGCGATGGCGTTTCACCCCGCGAATGCCACAATCCTGCGATACTTCTCTCCTGAAATTGAAGTCGAACGTGCGGGCGTCAACTCGGACTGGCAAAGAAGGTTGAAGGTGATTCTGCGCTTGCGAGGCGCGGATTCGCCGCAATCTCACGGGAGTTCTTAATGGGCCTAGAGGCTTTAGTTCACATCAAGAAAGCGGTCGGCACTCTGAACCCGCAACAGGTTCGCGATCTGAGCCAGCGGCAGCTTCGCATTGCGCTTCACGCGCGGAGTCAGGAAGGCTATGAGCGCATGGAGCAGTTTTTTCTGCAAGACCTGTCTGCCGCGCGGCGGAGTCAATCGGCAACGCAGCTTGTGCGCGCGCCGATTCCACCCGGCCCCCCAGTCGATCTGGAGGTATATGACTACGAGATGGTGACCCCGCCGAACGGACTCGTCTTCTCGGCAGTACACGGCCATGAATTTGTTCGCCATGTACTGGCGCAGCGCTCGGAACTCGGCGTGGCGCTAGCAAAGTCGTTTGTGCCCTTCCGTCGACCATTTATCGATCGCGTAATCGGTAAGGTGGCCCGCGAGAATACGCTATTCGCCGTCACGACGGCGCTTCCCGATGTGATTCCGAACATTATCGAGCTTCCCTGGGCGGTTGCGGAGTTTGCTTCTGACACTGCATTCCTGACGATGAACCAGGTGCGCATGGCGTTCCTGATCGCGGCGGCAAGCGATCGCGAGGTCGGATATCTTCAGCAGAAATCGGAAATCGCGACGGTCATCGGCAGCGCCTTCGGCTGGCGCGCATTAGCGCGGCAACTGATAAGCAAGATTCCGTTGGGCGGTGGTTTGATAGCCAAAGCGGCCGTCTCCTACGCGGGAACGAAGGTCCTGGGTTTATCGTTGGAACGGTATTACCGCATTGGATTCACGTTCACGCGTCGCGAGCGCGACCAGATGTATTGGGATGCGTTCCGCCAAGGCAAGCGCGTGGCTTTGAAATTCCTGAGCTCGGTGCGGCCCGAACTCGCGAAGAGATTTGAGAAGGAACTGCAGGACGGGGATCGGACCATAGCGGCGGCCTCCACGCGCGCAAGTTGATTCTGGAAACCTGGCAAGCAAAACGGCGCGTCAGTTTCTTAGAATCACTTCAAACATTTGCGCGGTATGCTCGGGGATTGCAGATCTGCATGACAAAACAGTTTTTCATTCTTGCGCTCGGCGCAGCCGGCCTGCTAACAGCCGACACGCTGGTCCTGCACAACGACCAGCGGTTTGATGGGACATATGCCGGCGGCGACAGCCGGACAATTCGCTTCACCATAGGCAATCACGTCAATACCTACAACCTGAACGATGTTGATTCGATTACGTTCAGCGCCGGCCAGGCGGGCAGCAGCAGCACACATGCGGGCGGCAGAGCAAATAATGGATATCCGCCATACACAGCGCCTCTACCCCCGGCTCCCTCTTACGGTAATGCCGCACCGCCTGCACCTCCCGCTGCACCCCCTTACCCCAATGCCGCGCCTCCACCGCCGCCGGCTCCTCCGCAAGCTCCTCAGCCGGCCTCAACTGATGGACCGGATGGGATCGAAGTGCCTGCGGGAACGCAGATCGTCGTGCGTCTAATCGATGCCGTCGATTCGCAGGAGGACAGCCTCGGCCAGACATTCCGGGCCAGTATCGATCAGCCGGTAATCGTGGATGGCGAGATCGTAATTCGTCGCGGCGCGGATGCGGTAGCGGCGCTGGTGGATTCGCAAAACTCGGGCAAGATTCAGGGCCGGACTGTTCTGACTCTTGATCTGCGGACTGTCACGGTAAACGGCAGAACCTACCAGATCACTACGACGGGCGTGGCGCAGGCCAGTTCTTCGCGCGGCCAGCGCTCGGCGAAGGTCATCGGAGGCACGGCGGCTCTTGGAGCAATCATTGGCGGTATCGCCGGTGGAGGGAAGGGCGCGGCAATCGGAGCCGGTTCCGGCGCGGCGGTCGGAACGGCTGCGGAAGTCGCGACTTCAGGCCAGCGCGTTAAGATCCCGTCCGAGACGCGGCTCACCTTCACCCTACAGAATCCGCTCGATCTCTGATCGCGAAAAGAACGGGGCGCGCGTGATGGAGCAACTGGATCCCATTGAAGCGCGCGTATTAGGAGCGCTGATCGAGAAGGAAGCGACCACGCCCGAGTATTATCCCCTCTCTCTGAACGCGTTGGTGAACGCGTGTAATCAGAAATCGAATCGCGATCCGGTGGTTGATTACGATGACGCAACGGTGGAGGACGCGCTTGACCGGCTGCGCGAGAAGAAATTGGCCCTGGTTATCACGGGTAGCGGGCGCGTGACCAAGTACGCGCAGCGAATTTCCGAAACGCTGAATCTCGGGCGGCGCGAGCTTGCTGTGCTGTGCGTGTTGCTTCTTCGCGGTCCGCAAACGCTCGGCGAAATAAAAGATCGAAGCGATCGGATGTTTTCGTTCGCCGATCTGAGCGAGACGGAATCCGTACTGGACAAGCTGGCCGATTCGCCCGAGGGCGGTTTAGTTCGAAAGCTGCCGCGGCAAGCGGGCCAGAAGGAAGCGCGCTACGTTCATCTGCTCTCGGGCGAGCCCGCGATTATCGAAGCGGGCGCGTCTGTTCCCGCAGCAGCGCCGCCCACCCGTATTGCTCAACTCGAAGAGGAGTTGAAACAACTGCGCGGCGAATTCGACGAACTGAAGCGCCGGTTCGACGCACTGGAACAGCAGTTGAGATAGGAGTGGCGAATAGCCGCTACCTACACGTGCGGACTGGCTCGGCGAAGGAGCATCCCTTGCCCGATTTGATCGCAAACTTCTCGTCGGGGTCACTGTCTGTAATCTTTCGGATCAAGTCATCCATGGTCACTGAAGCTTCGTCGGGCATTGTCGGCACGATGGTAATGGAATTCGCTGCTGGATACTGCCAATCCTCCGGATTCGACGGCGGCTTGAATTCTTTTGTGCTGAACACTCGCCATCGCTGATCGGGTCCGGCAACTGCGAGCACGAGGGCCAGGCAGTCGCGCGGTCCTTGGAAATAGGTGACACGAATTTGGTGGACGCCACCTTCCAGCTTCACGGCTGCGATGCGGAGGTCAGGCGGATGCTGGCAATCGTTGTCAATGACCGGAACATTATCCAAAAACAGCCTGGAGCCGTCGTCAGAGAGCAAAGCGAATGTATAGCGGCCTGGTTTCTCAATCCAGAAGCGGCCCGCGTAGTCGATGGCGAACCATTCGAAGCGCTCTGTCAGGCCGGGGAAGCCTGAGCGCCAATGGCGAGGCGGGATGTTCAATGCTTCGGTCCAGATCTCGCCGACGCGCTCAACCTGATCGCGTTCAAAGTCGGGAAGCACCGTTGTGTCCTTTGAGATGAAGTAGACGGTCCCGCGCAAGCCGCCTGGGACCACCACGGTTGTGCCAAAGGTCGGGCCAGAGGTCCGTACCTGTGATGCTGGCTGATTACCGTCTTGTTGAGCCGATACTCCGCCCATCAAAGCCATCACCGCAAGCGAGCAAAGTGCGGTGTGGCCCATAAGAACAGATACGGTATTGCCGGTTTTGTGGTTCGCTACAAGTCTGAATCACAGGTCAGCGTCGATAGAAAACTGATTGAAAAAGGTGGTGAGCGCGGTAGGAATCGAACCTACAACCTAGTGATTAAGAGTCACTTGCTCTGCCAATTGAGCTACGCGCCCGTTTCGGTGGGGAAAAACGAACAGCAGCGGCTGCCGCTAACCCAAACTATACCATTGCTCAGGACGCTCGCTCAACCGGAGGTAGCCTGCATTGCTGTTTTGGTCGTAGCGGCTAAGTCTTTTATTTTCATGGCATTTCGCGGGAATCGTCTGCGTCTGCGTTTGGTAGACTGATTCCAGGAAGGCCGAATTCGGCTTCCTCTTTGAGAGAGCTCGCGGCAGTCGTGCCACGGGCTTTTTCATTTCTTCCTCCCGCGTTCCCCGGAAGAGCCCGCGCTGGCTTTCCCCGAACTGCACCAAAAGTTTACATTTGCGTAATATAACGGTGCTCCGGTCTCAACCGACAAGTGGTAGAGTAGGAAACCAGTTTGGGGGCACTGCGAAGTGACTATCATCCCTTGGGGAGCAAAAGCAGCCGCTGGGGCGGCCTTTTCTCTTGCCTTTTTTTCCTGTCTTTCCTCGACCGATTTGCGGGCTGGCAATCGCGCAAGCCCGACGCTCAATGACCAGGTATTCCAACGGGAAGCTGCCGGTGACCTGCGCGGCGCCCGCTCACTGCTCGAGCAGGAAGCGAGCACACCAGGAAACAGTCTCGCCTCGCGCGATTTAGCTCTGTTTTTGGAGCGGCACGGCGATCCCGAATCGCGCCAAGCCTACCGGAAGTGGGCCGGCGAAGAGCAGGACCCCTCCGTGCGCAAGCTCGCACTTCGCGAGTTGGTGCTGCTCGATTTTATGGAGGGAAACAATACCGCTCTGCAGGACGATCTTGCCCGTTACCGGTCTGCGGGCGGCGATGACCTCACACCGCCTCCGCCGAACTCAAAACCGCAGTATTCCACCATTACGATCCCGGGACCATTCGGCTCTTTCGCGCGCATGGCCGCGCTGTCACCCGATATGCCTCCGCAGGACCTGTTGCCCGCGCTGGCGCGAAACGTGGTTACCAATGGCTATGAGGCATCCGGCAACGAATTGCTTCAGCAGACCGAATATATGCGCCTGCTGGTCCGCTATATCGGGCAAGCGCGCGAGTTGCAGGCGCTGGCAACAAAGAGTAAGATTGTCATCCCGACCTGCGACAGCGATGCAACCGGCGCTCTGCTGAAGATTCTCGGTTATCGCATGCGAGGGAGCTGCGGCGGAGATCTGGTCTTAGAGACGGTCAACGCCACTCGAGCGTTTTTGACCGTCGATTCGGCCTTTCCGATTTCGGAGCTCGAACAAGATTTGCGGGCGAATCACCCGTTTGAGCTTCCCTATGCCTCGACTCCTGTCCCGGTACTCTATACGGCGCAGTATTGGATGGCGGCTTTGGGCCGCAGCAGTCAGGGCGGCGACTTCATAGATGCATTTCTGGCTGATCCGTCGCTGGCGCGCCTGTATCTCGGCCTATCCCATCTGGACCGCGCGACGGCCGAGGCCCTGCGAAGCCAGTCGTCTCCAGCCAAGTTGAAGGTCTACGCGCATGTGCTGGACTTTTTCGGCAGCATGTTTCGGGTCCAGAACGGCGCTGCCGTCGTGCCCGGTTCTCCGAAAGTTTGGGCCACCCTCGTGGGCGTTCCTCCCTCTAACCCCGGAGCCTTCTTCAGCAAACTGATCGCCACCGATGATGGCTGGTTGGCCAGCTACTTCGATGCGCTGTCGCGCACTCGAGGTCAGACGGCGACGTATCTCACGCAGCCCGAGCGCATGAAGCGTTGCTATGACGCTCTGCGTGGAAAAATCACAAGCCCGGGACCTGCGCGCCCGGTGTTCCGCTCCAGCACGGAGCTGATGCTGCTCACCACATCTCTTTACGTCGATCCCAACGGCCAGGCGCACGTTCCCGGTGATCTCGACGTGTGGCGAAACCTGTTCATCCATCACCCCAACGGTAAATATGATGGAAGACTCACGCGCTCGGCAGCAACGTGGCGCACCAGCGACGACCTGATCGAGGCGTTATTCGCTCTGAGCCGGAAATCGGTGGAGAATGAACCGCTAAAGATCTTCCTAGCCCTGAACGATATCGATCGGCATCGCGCGAAGCCGATTTCTCCGGAGCTCGCGGCGGCTCTTGTTAGCTCCTATCGCGCTTATGGTTCGCAGTACGCCGTTTTCGCTGACGCGCCGAATCTGAGTGAAGCCTCTATCCAGCATTATCTGGACCTCATGTCCGAAACGGCAGGGATAAGAGATGTTCTGCTCAAAGCCGACACACTTGGCAGCGTGCAATCCGCCGTTGAGTTGTGGCGGATTCTTTGCCGCCAGGGCTCTATCGCCCCCGATGCTCAAGACACCTCGTTCGCCAAGCTCATAGAACCTTTCCGGCGTGCTAAGGGAGGCGCGGAGCTGTTTGACGCGGACCGCGCCGCGATCGGATCGCTGCTGGCGAGCGCCGGGGTGACGGGGAAGCTCTCGCCGCAAGAATCTCTGACCGAACTGCTAGTAGGAAAGATACACGCTGCGCCGAACGTGCCGAATAGTCCGGCCGAGAATTTTATGCGGATTTTCGACGCGCAGCGGCTGATTTCACTGGACGCCCTGTTCGCTGCCGCGGACCACTTCGGCAAAGGTCCCGTGGATCCAAAGCTGATGAAGAACCTGACCGAGCAGCTATCGCGACTCGAAGAAGCTGAGACCGTGCGTGGTTCTCTGTCGGCCCCGGAAAGAAGCGCATATGTTCCGGGCTACTGGAGCGAACGGCACATGGCGCAAGAACGCAAGACGAATTTCGATAGCCTGGCAAAGGGCAATGAAAAGAAGGACGTCAAGGCAACGTTGGTCCCGTTCCTGCGGGATTCTCTGGTAGGAATTCTCTACAGCTATTACGCACCCGATGGAGCTCAACTCCTGCTGGCGAACCCACTCTTCGTTCGCAGCCATGACTTTATCGGCCCGGACGGCTCTCCCGCCATCTGGCGCGCCACACAGGTTTCCGGAACAGGATGGCCAGAGAGCGGCGGCGGCCGCCTATCGGGTTCGCTGATTTCGCTGCCCTATACGATTGCGGAAGCGGAACAGAATTTCCTCACTCCGAAACGCGAACAGGCTCTGATCTGGGGCGATTTAGTTCCTCAAATGATCGTGGATGTGACGGTAAACCGCTGGCGCAATGTCACTCCGCAGCAAGTTCGTTGGGTCGGGCTGCACATGCAGCGCGGCGAAACGCTGCTCGCGGCCGCGGCCATGAACAGCGAGGTGGAATCGAAGGTGATGGATGTGCTGCGCCGGTATGAGACTCCGGGCGACGCCGAGCGGATCGATGACCGGTTGCGGTCGGCCGATTTTGCACATGCATTAGGCCAGTTGCCACCCTCCGTTCTTTACAGCCTGGCGGAAGATTCGAGCCTGAAAAATGTGTCGCCCGATCTTCCCTCGATGGAGATCTCCGAGATGGCAGCGAAAGGCGATCCGGAACTTCTCCCGGCATCGATCTCCAGAGCATTCGGCACCCCGAAGCCAACCCTAACGCATTCCTATCTGCCGGGACTTCTGTACCTGCGCACGTTCCCGGCGCTGATGGGCTACTCGAGCCGTATCATGGCGGAGACATGGGAGTCCAACAACCTTTACTACGCCGCGCTTGCGGATCGCGTGGGCGTGCCGGTTTCGCAGCTTGATATCTATGTCCCAGACTGGAATCGCGCGGCGATTGAGAACATATTTGCGACACATCTCGAAGACTGGCCGGCGCTGCTCCGCTCTCTGAAAGCGGTATCGGGGAGCGTCACGCAGAGCGGGAATCAGGGCGTTACGGAAGCAAGCAGCTCATTAAATTAGGAAGGAATCGTGAAAACAATTTTGCGAATCGCTGGCCCCCTCGCACTGGCGGGCGCCGCGTGTCTCTGGGTACGCGCGCAGGATCAAAATCCGGATCAGACCACCTTCCATGTCAAAGTGGACATGGTCGTCTTGAGCTTCACCGTTACGGATACGCACGGCAAGTACGTCAACGGGATCAAGCCTTCCGATTTTAAGGTCTTCGAGGATGAAATTCCACAAAAGATAGCCACCTTCGCGGAAGGGAACCGCGCACCGCTGCAGGTGCTGAATAACGGAAACACGCGCGCGGTGCGGACGCCGTCAACGGATGGGGCGAACGTTTCTCCTCCCGGCATCACCGACCTGCGCCAGGATGCCACGGGCACAAATGTTTTTGTGCTCTTCGATACCAGCAACTACATGTATCGCGGGTTTGTGTACGCCTCCGATGCCATCGCTGATTTCATTCGCGGCCTCGATCGCGCCGATTCAATCGCGGTCTACACGTACAGCCGCAATCTGAATCGAGCGGTGCCGCTGGTACGGGATCGGAACCGAGCCATCTCGGGGCTCCGCACAGCCGTCGCGGGGGACGATTCGGCGCTCTACAATTGTTTACTGCTCACCCTGCGGGATGCCGCTAGAGTGCCCGGCCGCAAGGTGGTCATCGTGTTTTCAAACGGACCGGACAACGCCAGCATGGTGGCTCCGGACGACGTTCGCGCCGTTGCCGAAGACGAAGGGATTCCGATTTACGTCATTTCGACCAGCGAGGTGAACAACGATCCCATTTCGGCCACAATTTTCCGCCGGATCTCGACTAACACCGGTGGCAAGAATTATTTCGCCAAGACCTGGCAGAAGCAGGTCGAGGCGTTCGAGAACATCCGCGAAGATCTAGGCAACAGTTACACAGTCACGTATTATCCGCAGCCGAATCCGAATGAAGGCTTTCGGCAGATTCGTATCGAGCTGACCGATGAAGCCATGCGGAAATACAAAATTCGCGCGCGCCCCGGTTACCGGCCTCAGCGCGGGTTCTGATTCGTTCAGGCTATCTATTGCGGCTGACGGGCAAGGGCCCGTAGGCCTGCGCCACGGGCATAATTTGCATGATGTTCACGTTCACGTGCGCGGGCCGTGTCGCGACCCAGTGAACCGCGTCTGCGATGTCTTCGGCGGTCAGCGGCTGTGTTCCCTCGTAAACGGCCGCGGCCTTTTTCCTGTCTCCTTTGAATCGCACTTCCGAAAATTCGGTGCCGCCTGCGAGCCCCGGTTCAATGGTCGTCACCCGCACGGCCGTGCCCAGCAAGTCGGCCCTGAGATTGTTGCTGAACTGGTGTACAAACGCCTTCGCCGCACCGTACACATTGCCGCCCGGGTACGGCCATTCGCCCGCGGTAGACCCGATATTGATGACGTGTCCGCGGTTGCGTCCCACCATGCCTGGCAACAGGAGCCGCGTGCAGTAGACAAGTCCCTTGACGTTGCTGTCGATCATGGCATCCCAATCGTCTAGGTCCGCGGTTTGCGCCGGGTCGAGTCCAATCGCTCCGCCGGCGTTGTTAACGAGGATGTCGATAACGGCAAATTCGGGGGGCAGCTTCGCGATCGCCTGTTCGACTTCCGCACGTTTGCCTACGTCGAACGTGAGCGGCAGAAAACGATCGCCCAGTTGTCTGTGCAGAGTCGTCAGGCGTTCGCCGCGGCGTCCGGTTCCGATGATTTGCGCACCATCTTTCGCGAATCGCTTCGCGATCGCTTGCCCGAACCCGGACGTAGCTCCGCTGATAAAGACGGTCATAGTCTCAGGATAAGTGCGGGGCGAATGTGATGTGCATGGCGTTATGCCGACGCCAGCCTTACGGTTTTAGTACTTCCGAGGCATAAAGAGGTACAAAGGAGTACCCATTCGGGGAGAGATGGTGATACGGGCCGTGCCGATTTCGTGTACGTTGGAACAGCAAGGCAGGAGGAAAACAGATTACATGAACGATCCCGGAACGTGTCTCAAGGGCAGACAGTGCCGCCTCACAGGTGCATTAGCGTTGGCGCTGATGGCCTGTGTCCCCGCAAATGCGAATACGATCTCCTTTGCGCAAACCATTTTCAATACAAACTTTGTGACGTCTGACATTGGACTGCGGGATGTCGGGGCGGGTACTCTTAACGTTTCCGGCATCACTGGTACGGTCACCGACTCTTTGCTGTTTTGGCATGGTCCGACGAATTCGACCGATCCCAACGCGAACGCAAACGTGAATTTCAATGGGACAGCCATTAAGGGCACAAACATCGGATTCTCACAGGATAATTTCTGGGCCTCCCTAAACAGTCAGGCGTACCGTGCCAACGTTACATCTCTAGTGACCGGTAATGGATCTTATACCCTGAGTAATTTCCAGAAGACAAACGCCCAGGTGAACGGCGCCAGCTTGTTCACTTTCTACAACAGCGGCCTCAGTACCGGCAAGCGGGACGTTGTGCTGTTTGAAGGTAACGACTCGAATTTCGCGAGTAAGTACGACGCGGCCGGGTGGAGTTTTACGCTATCCGGAATCGACTACACCACCGGCAAAGCATTTCTGACTCTGTATGTTTCCGATGGTCAGAATTTCGGGCCGAATGATGATGGAACTCTACGGGTGAACGGCACCGCGATCGCCTCGGGCGGCATTTTCCAAGGCAGCGCGGCCAAAGCGCCGGGCGCGGGTGTCAGCAACGGGAGCCTGACGGACGTCGAGACCTTTGATATCACGTCTTTGCTGTCTCCGGGGATGAACTCCTTACACGTAACCCTTGATGCCGGCTTCTCGGATGCGCTAAGTGCGGTTGTGGCTGCGGTCGACCTACCGGCCGGCGCGGCGCCCCCTTCTACGGTGCCAGAGCCCAGCACGTTGCTGCTGGTAGGCGCGGGGTTCTTTGCCGCTTATGGCGCTCGCCGGTGCCGGCGCTAATCGAGCGCAGATTTCCAATACTGAGCCGCCTGGGCGGCAAGGACCCGAGAAGGTGCGATCAGGCGCTCGGTGCGGGTACATTCGCTGGCTGGACATGTTAGGGTAAACGGAGACGTACCGAACGGGCCCAGCCAGCCGAAGACCGCCCACGAATCTCACAAGATCGGGAAGGCTCTGCTTCGCTGGATTCGTCCAAGCCATGGAAAAACGCGCTTGGGCCCTTAGCTCAGCGGTCAGAGCAGAGGACTCATAATCCTTTGGTCGTAGGTTCAAATCCTACAGGGCCCACTAATTAAATCAACAGCTTACGGTTCGCGCGAATAAGCCGCTTGCTCGGCAGCTACAGGGACTTACACAGGGACATGGTGCAGCACCGCTGAATCAGGAACTGTGCCGATAACTCCGAATAGTCCGTCATCCCGGGGCTATCCGGAAACTTCGCGCTCGATCGAAGCTATCTCCTTCGGAAGCCTCCCGTGCGAGCACCGCCCATTCCTCCGTAATTGCGCATGGAATTGTAATTATTCGTACGTTGTGTCCCTTGCGTGCGCATTTGTTGCTGGCGTTGCAGACTTGTATCGGGCTTGGTTGCGGGCTGCCAGCCATTGCCGGTGTTTGATGACCAATTGCCGCTCTGGCGATTGTAACGGTAGACGGTCCCGTCCTTCCCCGCATAGACGTTATTCTTTCCGCCAGCGATTCCCGCCCCGGTATTCGTGTTGTAAGCAAATCCACCCCGTCCTGCCGCCCCCTCGCCAGTGTAGACGTTGCCGAGGTATCCAGCACCTCCGCCGGCGACGATTCCGGTGTTCGGATTGTAAGTCGTGGCACCGCGATAACCGGCCGTATTACCGGTGTAGACATTCGTGTTGGAACCACGTCCAGCGACTGTGCTCCTGCCGGTTTGGCTGTTGTAATAGCCGCCGCGTGTCGCCGCACCATAATTCCCGGTATACGGATTCGCCCAGGCCGCGCCCGTGCGAGAATAAGCCGTATTCCCCCACACCCCGTATACATTCGCCGCCGCTGCTCCTCCCCAGGCTCCCCAGCCGTAATATGGATACCAGCCATAGCCGTAATAGCCCATCGGTCCCCACCATGGGTAATAGTAGGGGTAGTAAGCGTATCCATAGCCGAACCCGAAGCTCCATCCCGTCGAAGTAGTATACGTAAATCCAGCCCCCACACCGTAGGTGTATGGGTAGCCGTACCACGTTGTGGGACCTATATACGGCGCGTAATACCATCCCGTCCCGTAAACCACCGTGTCTGTGCTCGCTGAAACCACCGTGCCGTAATATCCCGGCGTGTAGCCGACGTACACAACCTGCGGAGTTGAGCCGTAAACCTTCACGTACGTTACGTAATGGAGAGGCGAGCTTGCTGGTATCGTGTAAATCTCGGCAGGAACCGACTCGGCTATCTCCCATGGTCCTTCGGGAGTCGACGCCTTAAACCACACTCCCGCTTCGACGCTGTAGTAATTGCCTTCAGAGACTTTAATGACGGCCGCGCTCGTGTTCTTCGCATACTCCATCGTGGTCCCCTCGATGGGCACAAATGTCGCTTTGCCGTCATATTGCACGGTGAGCTTGGCTTCCGCTCGGGTGATTGTCGCCGTTTGCGGAATCGAATTAGCAATCAACGCTTCTTCCGATGCAGGCGTAGCGGGAACCGAGGCCAAGACTGTGGCTTTGGGATTGTCTGTTGGAATCCTGGCGAAATCCGGCGGCAGATCCTTGCCGTCGACGAAAGTCCAAGGCCCGCGGAGCGAAACTCCTTTGAACCACCGTCCTGAGATCAGAAGGTAGTACACGCCCTCGAGTCGGAACAGATTGGCATTGGTGTTCTCTGCGTATTCCAATCTCGTTTCCGGAATGGGCTTGAATTGTGGCTCGCCCTTCGTCTCGATCAGCTCCGTAGGCGAAAACGCGACATCTACATTGGGCGTTTCCGCCTTCTGGCCTGGTTGCTTCGGTGATGACTGCTGTTTAGCCTGCTGGCCTTCCGGAGCTTGGTCGGGAGTATGAGCGGCAATGTACTGCTCAGCCTTGCTCATGTCTCCAGAAAGCCTTCTCGCATAAATCCACGGTCCCTCCAGCTTGGGGGCTTCCAGCCACCAGTCCTTCAGGCGCAAATAGTACGTCTTCTTCTCGTTGTCGAAAAGGAGGATTGCCCTTGTATTGATCACCCGTTGGAGTTTTGTTCCCGGCACCTCGCGCAACTGCGGCGTGCCGTCGATCAGCACAAGCAAAGACGGGTTGCCCGCAATGATCACCTCAGGCGGATCATTCTTAACGTCAACTGTTTTCACTCGCTCGCCTGCCGCGACCAGCGCCGTTTCCATCCGGTCGAGCGAAATGGTTTTGGTAGCACCGGGCAGTTTCTTCTTCAGCAGCTCC
The DNA here is from genome assembly GCA_963787585.1 of uncultured Acidobacteriaceae bacterium. GTDB lineage: Bacteria > Acidobacteriota > Terriglobia > Bryobacterales > Bryobacteraceae > Bog-105. The sequence goes on along the minus strand of CAWBDR010000014.1, from coordinate 907,581 downwards.
GTCAACTGTGACTCCTTGTCGTGCGCTACCGGAAATCTCACCTTGGTCAGTTGCGCCTGTTCTAGCGTCACGAGGCGGTTGACCTTGTCTACTTCGGTTCTTGCGCTAAACCAAACGACTCCGTACTTCGATGCGCTGTCTGCCTCTGTCTTAAATTCGACAGCCGCGTAGAGATTGATACGGTTGTTCTCCCACGTCTCGACCTGGGGCTCATACATAAGGAAGCTGTCAGCTCCGCTCCTGAAGGTCCTGGGCCAATTGGCTTCCGATGCTGGCGCTCTCTGAACGCCGGCTTTCTGTGCGTTGTGTGCGTCAGGTGGAGTTTGAGCCTGACCTGGAGAACAGTTCATCGAAGCGACGAGCGTGACCTGCAAGAGGCACGTCCAGGCCACAAAGTGCATCCGAGACAAGTATGGCCGCGCACCCCACCTTCTGCGTGCGGCTTCACCGCGGGAATCTTTTTGGTTTTTACTCCGATGACTACTCAATTCCGATCCCATAGTCTCGCCATGGGCCCAGTATTGGGTAAGGGAAGTACGAGCATTAGGCTCCTGGGCGTGAAAGTTGGCGTAAGCCAATTCCAACCGACGTTGATACTCACGGAATCTATTCCTCAACCGTTGAGAGCGAGATACGTAAGCGATCTCTCTACTAGGGAAATGATGTTGGCAAGGTCAAACGGGCTTTTTTTATTTCGGGGTTACTAGCCGTGTCGGGGTGCCATGCGTCAATTGCCTCCGGGTTGCACGTAATCAAAACATTACCCGAATGGTCCTGACTGTCAAACCTCAGTGAGGCCAGAGCCGTTGCATTCTTCTTAATCGTTCGGCAGCCCTAACCTCCCGTTCATTCATCCCAAAGTGATGTGCGATTTCATGCCAGAGGGTTTGCTCCACTAAACGCTCCAGCTCTTCGCGATTCCGAGCGATTCGCTCGTGAGGGCCTTGAAATATCGTGATTCGGTCGGGTAAATGGAAGCCGTACGAAGCGCCGCGGTATCTGAGTGGATGCCCCTCATACAGGCCGAGCAGGGTACTGCCGTGCGAGAGGCCGCCTCGTTTGAGTTGGGCCAGTGCCGGCTCATCTTCGACGACCACCGCAACGTTCTGCATCCGGCTCCGGAAGCGCGCCGGAATGCTACGGAACGCCTCTTCCACTAGCTGGTCGAAATCCGCTGTCCGCATGCCCAGGCCTCCGTCACAAGCTCCTCCTTGCAGGTATCGTCTTGGCTCCTTGGCCCGTAAGATCATTTTCAATCAAGTCTTTCCAAGCATGAGAGCATCCCTTTCATCAGACAATCCGCGGATTCCGGGATAAGTTCCGAAGTAGTGATCGAAAGAGCGCTTCTCCTAAATAAGGACGACAACTTGCTCGACGCCGTTCAAACTCAGCATGCGGATGGAGTCGGCGGAAACACACCTTCTTAAAGCAGCGAGGGAGCGCTCTATGTTTCATCCCTCGCTTTGGGGCGCGTTCTCGGCGGCCTGGTTCATTTTTCGCGTTCGCAGGGTTCGGAAAGTGATGGAGTAGCGCAGTTCCCGTGTAGGCGGGATCATGTGCTGCCACTTGGTACGCACTTCTCCCGTCAGCAGGTAGATGGAGCGTGCCGGCAATTCAACGGCATATGTTATGCGACTTCTTCCAGTACCCGTCTGGAACCGCATGCGGCATGACCCTCCGAGGGACACTCCGGCAACAATGCCAAAGACCGGCGCATCGCGGTGCCATCCGATGCCGGCCCCTGCTTTATACTCGGTGACCAAAACTTCAGCCCATTCGGAGGCATCAATGCCCGCCAAGCCTGCAGAGCGGCGTCCTATGCTTGTGAAGTCAGACGGAATGGGATCGGCGGGCGTGAGCTGGTAGGACTCAAATGCGTAGTGCCAACCGTATTGCCTGATTCGCCGCTTTGCCGTGACTCCATGCATTTGAAGAGTGCGGAATTCTACCGTGTTGATGAATGTAAGAAGGTCCCTCTCCTCGGATTCAGTGAGAAACTCCATCAGCAAAATCAAACCTGGTGGCGCGCTGTTTTCTGCCCCGCGGGCCTGCATCATCGCTTTGCTGCTTGTCCTTATCTTTTTCATGTTTCAGCACCTGTTAGATCGCCTTGTGTACTACCCCATGCGCTATACCGAGGGTGACTGGGAAATTCAGGACCAGGTTGGCGCACAGGATGTTTGGCTCACTACCCGAGATGGGATTCGTTTGAATGCATGGTGGTTTCCGAAACCGGGCTCGAAGTGTGCCACATTGTTTCTGCATGGAAACGCCGGGAACGTGACTCATCGGGTTGATCACGCGCACGCAATTAACAGCGCCGGTTCATCAGTCTTAGTAATCGACTACCGCGGCTACGGCAAGAGTCAGGGGCATCCGAGCGAACGCGGTTTAGCCCGGGACGCTGACGCGGGTTACGACGAACTTACTAAGCTTGGATACCACACGAGCCAAATCGTGCTTCACGGCGAATCGCTTGGGGCCGCCGTAGCGGTGGAGCTCGCATCGCGCCGTTCGTGCGCAGGCGTAATTCTCGAATCGCCGTTCGCCTCGTTGAGCGACATGGCCGGCACCGTACTCCCGATGATTGGCCCACTCCTTGCGCATGGTTTCAACACCAAAACAATAATCAACCGGGTGCATGCGCCGCTGCTCGTCATGCACGGCGATGCCGATGAAATCGTGCCATTCTCGCAAGGTCAAGCCGTATTCGCGGCCGCGAATACACCCAAGGAGTTTTGGCGCATTCCAGGCGCCCATCACAACGATCTCTTACCTGTTGCGGGTAACCAGTACATCCCGCGATTACGCGCGTTTCATAACTCCTTACACATGCGATAGGCGAGCTGGCCGTAGCGCTGCAGTTCCCCTATTTCGAAAGATGCTCCACCGCCCGGGCAATGCCTTTCACCGCATTCGCGAAACGCGGATAGTCAAGTTTGTCGGGCGTGTCTTGGGCGCTGTGATAGTAGGGATACCGGAACGGAGCCGTGGCCGTGAGCATCAAAGCCGGGTAGCCGAGTTGCCAGAAAGACCAGTGATCAGACCAGCCGATTCCGGCAATTGAGGTTGGCGCTCCGATGCCTTCAGCCGGGAGAGAGGTGTGCGCGCGGAACGCTTTCAGGACAGATCGCAGAAGAAGGGCGCTCCTGAAGTTGGCAACAAAGCCCAGGAAATTGCCGCGGTTGGGGTAGCCGGGATGGAAGCCCACGGGGTAAGTTTGCGAGTGCGGTTCGTCCGTGTAAAAGCCGATGGTCTCCAGGGAGAGCATAGCCGAGATTTTTTCCTTGCGTTCGCGACAGCGCTTGGCGTACACGTAGCTACCCATCGCCTCTGTTTGAAAATAAGGCGGCTCTTCATTCGCGAAAAAAACCCAGCGGATTGTCCGGCCTGGTTTAGTGCTGGCGAAGTGGCGCGCTAGTTCCAGCGTCGCGGCGACGCCGCTCCCATTGTCGTTCGCACCCGGAAGATTACCTGCAGTGTCGTAATGGGCTCCGACGACCAGGATCTCATCCGGGTATTGCACGCCTGAAATCTCGGCCTCTATGTTAGAGAAGGTATGTCCAGCGGCAAAGAACGTTTGGCGCCGGGGTGAGTAACCGTAAGACCGGAGTTCTTGTTCGATGTACGTAGCGGCTCTCTCAAGACCGGTACTGGCGATTCGCCCGCCTATCACGGTAGCGAGGGTCTCGACATGCGATTGCAGTCGTGTCATCAGTGCGAAGGCAATTAACGGTGCGGTGTGAAGCCCGCGCATTTTCTGACTTGTAGGACTCGTGTGGGCATCTGTTGGCACTATCTGTAGGTTTGCTGGGGTTTGCGTCGGGCGACAAAAAGCGGATCTGAGAAGATCTGGTGTCGCTTCGCAATGGAACACGACGGAAGCTGGTGGGCCGTTTCCATCTCGCACGCTATGCCTCGATGGATACTGGAGCGAGTATGAAAACAGCTGCAGCAGCACTAATTCTGGTCTCGAGCCTGGCCTTCGCCGCCCAGCCGGGGGTCACGATCTTCAAGGCGAATGACATTCAGGTAAAGAGCGATAAGCTTCTCGACAAACACCTTGCGTTCGCCGATGAGACTCTGCCGCGGTTCGGCAACCATTACATGCTACTAGCCGCGCGGGAGCAGACGGGATCGGCGGAATCGCACGAGCACGAGGCCGATATCTTCGTGGTGGAACGCGGAAGCGCCACGCTGTTGTCAGGCGGAACGATCGTGCAAGCCCGCACCGAAAAACCCGGTGAGATACGAGGCAGCTCGATAGAAGGCGGAGAGCGGCGCGCTGTCCGTACGGGAGACATCATTCAGATTCCCGCAGGCGTCCCGCATCAGTTGCTGCTTGAAAAGGGAAAGCCTTTCGTCTACTTCGTGGTAAAGGTCACCGGCCAGTAGATGACAGCGGCGTGGGTCTTGACCGCGCTGGCCTGGGCCGGAGTAATCGCGGGAATTTTTCTCTTCACCTCGCGGCGGTTTTCGGACCATCTCGAGGCGGCCGGAGGTGGGCTGCTGTTCGGGATCGCGGTGTTCTGGTTGGTCCCTGAAATGAAGAGCCTGGCGGGATGGACGGCGCTCGCGGCTACCGCTCTCGCTTACGCCGCGATAGCCGGTCTGGATCGCTTCTTGCTGCATACCGGTCACTCTCCGCGGCAGGGAGTTGTTTTGCCGCTTTTGATTGTGACGGCGGCGCACAGCTTTGTAGACGGATGGAGCGTACGGGCGTTGGGGACACAGCCGCTCGCCGATGTCGCCGTTCCTCTCGGACTAGCACTTCACAAGATTCCCGAAGGAGCGGCGCTGGGATGGGTAGCTCAACAAGGGTTGCGTTCGCGCTGGCTAGCGGCTTTGGCAGGCTTCGCGGTTGAGGCGATGACACTGGCCGGCGCTGCGATACAACCGTTGGCGGATCGATCGGGGATCGCGAAGTTCGGCCCCTGGTGGACGGTCGGGATTTTAGCAGTGATCTCCGGCAGCTTCATTTTCCTGGCCATTCACGCGATTGTTCCTGAATGGAAGCGGCCAAGTGTGGTTCTAGCGTTTCTGGCCCCGCTCGTAGTGATTGGCGGTATCAGTACGCTCCGGCTGTTTACTATCTAAACGGGTACGGGCGGGTGCTGCTTATGATAATCCGTACGGTTCTGGAACTCGCGCCCGTACGCGAGAATGCGGATTTCCTGAAAGGGAGGCCCGATCATCTGCAGGCCTATCGGAAGCCCGCCTACATAGCCGCAGGGCACGGTCAGCGCCGGCAAGCCACACAGATTTGTCGCGGGTACCAACCCGGCTCCGACACCTTTTTTATCAAGCTGCTTCGGCGGAGTCTCGGGGAATGGTTGATCGGCTCGCTCCGGAAGGCCCCAATGTGTCGGCGCGATCAGCAGGTCGACTCCGGAAAATAGATCACGGAAAGCAGTCTGGATCTGCGTGCGGATTCGCATCGCCCTTAGGTAGTCGGTGGCGAGATACGTCAAGGAGGCGCGAAGGCCGTCAATTTGGCTCTGATCGGCCAACTGGTCGACTTGGCCACTTCGTATGAACGGCTCAAAGATGGATGCGGCCTCGGAATCGATAATGGTGCCGATCACGGGACCGTAGGGGAAATCGGGCAGTTTCGTTTCCACCATCTGGGAACCGATCGATTTGAAAGCCGCCAGCGCGTTTTGAAAGGCGGGCCGGAGCGCCTCGTCAGGCCAATCACTGAAATCGATCTCGGCATAACCAACTCTGAGGTCGCGAAAATCGCGGTAATACTGAGGCGTGTAATAGAAATTCTTTCGAGCAGAGCCGGGATCTTCCGTGTCGCCGCCCGCGATACTGCGCAGAACCAGGCCGCAGTCCTCCGCCGAGCGGGCCAGAACGCCGATCTTATCGAGCGTCCAGGATAACGGCATCGCGCCATGGCGGCTGACCAGACCATAGGTAGGACGCAGGCCCGTGACACCGCAGTAACAGGCAGGAGTCAGGATCGAGCCGGAGGTTTCGGAACCAAGGGCATACGGTACGAGGCCGGCAGCGACCGCAGCGCCGGACCCGCTTGAAGAACCTCCTGACCAATACTGCTTATTCCACGGATTGAGACCCGGACCTTGAAGCGAAGCGGAAGCCGAACCGTAGCCTCCACCGCCGGCGAGTTCCACCATCGAGAGTTTTGCGATCAGAATCGCCTGTTCCTTGGCGAGTTTTTTGAGGACCGTCGCAGTGTCATCGAAGACCTGGCCGGCATAAGGCCTGGCACCCCAGGTAGTCGGATAATTGGCGAACGCGAGGAGATCTTTCGCTCCATACGGTATACCTTGCAGCGACCCCCGAAAGCGTTCTTGCTTGAGATCGTAGTCTGCGTCCTTGGCAGAATTGTGAGCTTCCTTGTCGATCATGCAGGCGACCGCATTGTAATCAGGGCCGAGCTTCTTCAGGCGCTTGGAAAAAAATTTCGTAAGCTCAACGGACGAAATGGCCCGGCTCTGCAATGCCTTGTTCAGCTCGGGAATACTGGCGAAGGGAAGAGTGGATTCGTCCAGCTTTGCTCTATGCATTGGGGAACTTGTGCATGTGCGCGGATCAGTAGATTGCGCGGAAGCCGAAAGCCGGTTCGATTGTCATGGGCAATTCAACCTTCGAGAGCCGGTCACGAGTCGAGCGGACATCGTCATACGCCTTCTGCAAGCGCTGCTGCGGCGTGGCGGGCGGCTTCGGCGGAGCCGGCGCGCCTTGGGGAGGATTCCTGGAGGTGGTGACCTGCGCGGCAAGCGGCGGAGCCAAAGCGAGAGCAGTCCACTCGCGGCGCGTTAAACGCATGCTAGGGCACCCATGCGCACATTATAGGAGCATGAGAGGCTTGCAGTCCGAGCAACCGCTTTTAACCCGTTTGTAACTTCTCTGTTATACGACGTTGATGACAACCTCCCAATACTGGGAGAGCACAGCCGATTGCCCCTCGCGTGGGTTTGCAGTTTGGCTTACGCACAGCGAGATGAAAGGGAACAAGAAATAAAAATGCTGGTGTGTCTACAGAAACTGCGCGGACGGACTGCTGCGATCGCGTTCTCGGCGATAGTGGCCGCGTGTCTATTGCATGCACAAGTCAGCGTGACGGGAGCGGGGGCAACATTTCCGTATCCAATGTATTCGAAATGGTTTAGCGAATACCATAAAGCACACCCCGATGTTGAGATAAACTATCAGTCCATCGGCTCCGGCGGCGGCATCAGGCAGGTGACCGAGGGTACGGTCGATTTCGGCGCGAGCGATGGTCCGATGACCGATAAGCAAATGACGGAGTTCAAGCAGAAGCGGGGCAGCGATATTCTCCATTTCCCGACTGTACTGGGCGCCGCTGTTCCTACTTACAATATTCCGGGCGTTACTTCCAGTCTCAATTTCACCCCTGAAGCGCTGGCCGGCATTTTTCTGGGCAAGATCACGAAATGGAACGATCCGGAGATACAGAAAGCGAATCCGACGGTTAAGCTTCCAAACAATGATTTGGTCGTGGTGCACCGCTCGGAAGCCAGCGGGACTACTTTCGTCTGGGTCGATTACTTAGCAAAGGTCAGCCCGGAGTGGAAACAAAAGGTTGGGGTCGGCACTGCGGTCAATTGGCCGGTGGGAGTGGGCGGAAAAGGAAACGAAGGAGTATCGGGACAAATCAAACAAACCCCGTATTCGATCGGCTACGTTGAGTTGGTGTACGCGATACAGAATCACCTGCCGTACGGCCAGGTGCGGAACCAATCCGGCAATTTTGTGAAGGCAGATCTTGCGAGCGTGACAGCGGCCGCAGCGGGAGCGGCGGAGAACATGCCGGATGACTTCCGGGTTTCCATCACAAATGCGCCCGGAAAAAACGCGTACCCAATTGCGAGCTTCACTTGGTTGCTGATTCCGAGCAAGATCCAGGACGCGGCCAAGCGGAAAGCTATCGTCGATTTTCTGCACTGGATGCTCGCCTCCGGGCAGAATGACACCGAAGCGCTCTCCTACGCACCGCTTCCTAAACAGGTGATCGCCAAGGAGCAGAAGGCTATTTCCAAAATTCAATAGAAGCAATTGCGATGAGCACCACTGCAACTCTAGGGCAACGCGTAACGCCACCCGGCCGGACCGGATCTTTCCGCCGGCAGCTCCGGGCGGGTGACGAAGTGGCTTACCTGATTACGCTCATCGCGGCTGGAACGATCCTCATCATTACGGCGCTAGTATTCTACGAGCTCTTCTCGCAATCCGCTCTCTCGAGGCATACGTTCGGTTGGTCTTTTTTATTCACGTCCGTGTGGGACCCGGTCTCGGGAACTTTTGGGGCGCTACCGTTCATTTACGGGACGGTAGTTACCTCAATCCTGGGGCTGCTCGTCGCGGTTCCGGAGGGGATAGGCTCAGCCATATTCCTGGCTGAAATGGCTCCGCCGCGCTTATCGAACGCCTGCACGTTCCTCATTGAGCTATTAGCGGCCGTCCCCAGCGTGATCTACGGCCTGCTAGGAATTTTTATTCTGGTCCCTGTTCTGGAGCGCTACATCGTTCCACCGCTCAAGTCGGTGTTCGGATGGCTTCCGCTGTTCCAAGGCCCGTTTTATGGAGTCAGCCTGTTTTCGGCGGGGATCGTCCTGTCAATCATGATTGTCCCGTTCATCGTTTCAGTGTCCCGAGAAGTTCTTCTCGCGGTTCCGCGGGATCAACGAGAAGCATCCCTGGCGCTTGGGGCGAGTCAATGGCAGACGACGTGGCGCGTGGTGGTTCCGAACGCGTCCTCCGGAATTGTGGGCTCAATTTTTCTCGCGCTCGCACGCGCGCTCGGCGAAACGATGGCAGTCACAATGGTGATCGGGAACACGCCGCAAATTAAGGCATCGCTCGTTGCGCCAGGGGACTCGATCGCCTCGGTGATAGCGAATCAGTTCACCGAGGCTACCGGCGATTTGTATTTGAGTGCCCTGATTGAGTTGGGACTGGTGCTGTTCGGGGTCACCTTCGTTCTGAACGGGCTCGCTCGCATTCTCATCATCGCGACGGGCCGGAAGGGAGCGCATTCGTAATGGGTTCGTCCAGGCAGAAGAACATCGCTAACCATGTGATGTTTGGATTGACCGGCCTGTGTACGCTCATGACCGCAGGCATTTTGTTCTTTATCCTCGGATACCTTGCGTATCACGGCGCGAAATCGCTCAGCCTGGAATTTTTCACACATCTGCCCGCTCCGGTGGGAGAGACAGGGGGCGGTATGGCGAATGCCATTGTCGGAAGCGCAAAAGTGCTGTTTTTGGCCACGCTGATCGGAATTCCGATTGGTTTTCTGGGTGGGGTGTATTTGTCTGAATACGGAGGCCATGCTTTCTCGTTCGTAATACGGTATGTAACCGATCTCTTGAATGGTGTTCCATCTATTGTGATCGGGATTGTGGTCTATACGCTTGTTGTTCACCCGATGGGCCATTTTTCCACGATCGCCGGGGGCGTGGCACTCGGCATCATGATGATTCCGATCTCAGTCCGCAGCACGGAAGAGTATCTTCATGCAGTCCCAGTCTCGTTGCGGGAGGCCGCACTGGCCCTGGGCGCGCCCAAATGGAAGGCCATCGTTACCGTTGTGATTCCCGCCGCCATTCGCGGCATTGTATCCGGGACAATGTTGGATTTGGCGCGCGTAGCGGGCGAAACGGCTCCCCTCCTGTTCACCGCGTTGAGCAATCAGTTCTGGAGTCCGGGCTGGAGCAAACCTACGGCGACATTACCAGTGATGATTTTCACGTACGCCATATCGCCCTATGAGGATTGGCATCGTCAGGCCTGGGCGGCAGGTTTCGTGCTCCTGCTGCTGGTGTTGTCGATTAACATCACAGCGCGCCTCGCCCTGGCTAGAGGAGCGTATGTGCCGAAAGCATAAGTTGGCGCGAGGAACGCCCGTACCGCACGCGCATGTTCCCGAGAAGGAAGCGCAGCTTCAAGAGGAGATAAACCTGTGGCAACTCCGCAGCAGCAGCAGATCGTGAAAGGACCAGCCATTGCACCTCCGGAAGGAGCCGAAGCGCAAAAATCCTACGCCGCGCCGAAGCTGCACGCTAAAAATCTTGATTTCTTTTACGGCAATTTTCAGGCGTTGCAGGATATCAGCATCAGTATCGCCGAGAACAAGATCACGGCTTTTATCGGACCATCCGGTTGCGGCAAGTCGACGTTCCTGCGAACGATGAACCGGATGAACGAAGCGCTGCGGAACACGCGAGTTCAAGGCGAGGTGTTGCTGGACAACCAGGACCTTCTTTCGATGGACGTCAATGACGTGAGGCGCCGAGTCGGGATGGTTTTCCAAAAGTCCAACCCGTTTCCTAAAACGATTTTTGAAAACGTTGCTTACGGCCTACGCGTGAACGGGATTCACAGGCGTTCCATTATCGAAGAGGCGGTGACTAAAAGTCTTAATCGGGCAGCGCTCTGGAACGAAGTGAAGGATAAGCTGCACAAGCCCGCGTCGGCGCTGTCGGGCGGCCAGCAGCAGAGGTTGTGCATCGCCCGGGCCCTGGCAGTGAATCCTGAGGTTCTGCTGCTTGATGAACCGTGCTCCGCGCTGGATCCGATCGCCACATTGAAGATTGAGGAGCTGTTATTCGAGATCAAGGACACGACCACGATCGTGATTGTCACTCATAACATGCAGCAGGCCGCCCGGGTCGCCGATTATACGGGCTTCTTTTTGCTGGGCAGGCTCATTGAATTCGACATTACGAAAACCATTTTTCAGAATCCGAGCAAGAAAGAGACAGAGGATTACGTAACTGGACGGTTCGGTTGATCTGAATCGCGGTATTGGGGCAAAACGTGCGTCATTTTGAACAAGAACTGGAACAACTCAAGGCGAAGTTGCTGGAGATGAGCGCGCTGGTTGAGAGCGCCGTCTACCGCAGCGTCCAGGGAGTGGTGGAAAAAAACGCGGAGCTCGCGGAGCAGGTGGTAAGGAATGAAGCCCGCGTCAATCACCTGGAGATCGAGATCGACGATCTGGCGATCAGCCTGCTGGCGTTGCAGGCGCCGCTGGCAGCGGATTTGCGCCTCGTCACCGCCGCCATTAAGATCAACAACGACCTTGAGCGAATGGGGGATCTCGCGGTCAGCATCGCGCAGAGCGCGTTGGCGCTCGTAAGAGAACCGGTGATCCGACCGTCAATCGACATCCCCCATATTGCGGGACTGGCCCAGGGCATGGTGCGAAAAGCACTTGATGCGTTTGTGAATCGCGATGCCGAATTGGCGCGCAGCGTGCTCGCTTCCGACGACGCCGTGGATAATATGCGCACTGCCAGCTATCACGAGCTGATCAGCTTCATGGAAAAGAATCCGCAGCAGATTTCGCAGGCGCTCTACCTATTATCGGTAGTTCGTAATCTTGAACGTATCGCTGACCATGCCACGAATATCGCGGAGGATGTGCTGTTTCTTGTGAAAGGGATCGACGTCCGGCATCACAACGAAGAGCGGTCCGCCATGGTGCAGACGTAATTTCCGTCAGCCCAGCTTATTTTTGAGCGCTTCGTTGACAGCGGCAGGGTTCGCCTGTCCACGGCTGACTTTCATCACTTGTCCGACGAGGAACCCGAGCACGGCCGTCTTCCCGTTTCTAAACTGCTCCACCTGTTTCGGATTCCCGGCGATCACGCCGTCGATAATCGCGCCCAGTTCGTCCGTACTCGAAATCTGCTTGAGACCTTCCCGCTCCATGATTGCGGAGGGCGTCTCACCGCCCTCAAACATCTTTGGAAGAATCTCTTTCGCCAGCTTGCCTGAAAGCTCGCCTTCGCTAATGAGAGCGACGAGCTCACCCAGATCTTCGGCCTTCACAGGAGAACCCGGGATATCCTTGTTTGCCGCCCGCAAGAGACCCATGAGATCACCGATTACCCAATTGGCGGTGGCGCGTCCGTCTCCGCTGATTTTAGCGGCTGTTTCGAAGTAATCGCCTGTCTCGCGAGTCAGGGTCAAGACTTGCGCATCGTATTCGCGAACGCCGTACTGGCTGACAAAACGGTCGCGCCGGTCGGACGGCAGTTCAGGCAGTCTCGATTTCACCTCGTGCAGCCAGTGCTCACTGACCCGAAGCGGTACCAGATCGGGCTCAGGAAAGTAGCGGTAATCGTGCGCGTGCTCTTTGTTGCGCATGCCCACCGTCTTTCCTGTCTCTACGTTGTACAAGCGGGTCTCCTGGACAACTTTCCCACCGGATTCGATCACTTCAACCTGGCGCTCGATCTCGTGCTCCAGTGCCATTTTGAGAAACCGAAAAGAATTCAGGTTCTTTACTTCAGCTTTCGTTCCGAATTTTTCCGCGCCCCTTAACCGGACAGATACGTTTGCATCACAGCGGAGTTGACCTTTTTCCATGTCGCAATCGGAAACGCCAATATATTGCATGATCTGTTTCAGCTCGGTCAAGTAGGTATAGGCTTCATCGGGCGAGCGCATGTCCGGCTCGCTGACAATCTCGATCAGCGGCGTGCCTGAGCGATTCAGATCGACATAGGTGTATTTATCGGAATCCGGAAACCCGTCATGGAGGCTCTTACCCGCGTCCTCTTCCATATGCACGCGAGTGATGCCGATGCGTTTTTTGACTTGGCCTACGGGGATTTCCAGATAACCGTGCTCCGCAAGGGGCTGGTCATATTGCGAGATCTGGTAGCCCTTGGGCAAATCCGGGTAGAAGTAGTTCTTTCGGGCAAAGCGAGAAAAGCCGTTGACCCTGCAACGGAGCGCTATTGCCGCACCGATCGCGAACTCGACCGCTTGCCGGCTGAGAACGGGGAGGGCACCTGGTAAGCCGAGACAAACCGGGCACACATTGGTGTTGGGAGGTGCGCCAAATTCGACGGGAGTACTACAGAAAATCTTGGTTTTAGTACCAAGCTGAACGTGTACTTCGAGCCCGATAACAGGCTCGTACTTCGTGGAAATACTCTCCGCAACGGCACTGACAGACATGTTTCAATTGTAGGAAAGAGGGGTTGAAACGCGATCCGAAACGCAGCATCGGCCGTACGTATCATCTACACAGGAGGTTGAGCGGTTATGTCCACCTCGGCCCTCGAAACTCCGACGAGAACTCACGCGGGGAGGAACGGTTCCGGAACTCGGCGCTGGAGCATGGCGACGGTGGTGGTTCTGACCGGGCTTTGTATTTTCTACGCCATCGTTCTAACGTTTTTCTGGCCTTTTACCAAACAAGCCCTGATCGATACCCTCCAGGAATCGACACTGCGGAACGTTACCGTTCAGAGCTTCCGCTCAACTTACTTTCCTCCCGGCTGCATCGCGGAAAATATCGCGTTCGAGCGCCACGTACACAAGGACAAACCTCCGATCATCTTTATTTCGAAATTGCGGGCGAAAGCTAGCTACCTGACCCTTCTTACGTTTGAACACGATCTTTCCAACGTAAGCCTTTTGGGAATGCATGTCATTGTGCCTCCGGCCGAAGTCAATGGAAAGCCGGATGCAATCATGCCGCTGAACCAGAAGACACAGGGCCGCGGCCTCTCGATCGGAACGATTTCCGCTGATGGGGCGATTCTCGATCTGATGTGGACCGATCCAAATAAGAAGCCATACCGAATCACGGTTAACAAACTGGCTATACATGGCGTCGGCCGGAACACCAGCATTCCATATCAGCTGGATCTCAGAGTCGAGAACCCGCCCGGGGCAGTGCATTCGGAAGGCGTGTTTGGGCCCTGGAATCCGCAGGATCCAGGGAGGTCGCCGATGCATGGGAGCTACTCGTATACGGGAGCGAATCTTGCAGCACTGAAAGGAGTGGCCGGAATCCTGAACTCGACCGGCTCCTTTACAGGAACCCTGAAAGAAGTCCAGGTGAACGGGAACGCCAACGTTTCCAATTTCAAGGTTGCCGGCGCCGCTCACGCGCGCACGCTCGATGCCAGCTATCAAGCAGCGATAGACGGAGTTCACGGGAATATCTCACTCGAGGACGTGACGGCCCGGTTTGACGGGACGACTTTGGATGCCAAAGGGTCTCTCAGTGGAGAAGGCGAGAAAGGGAAACTCATCTCCCTCGAGCTATCTTCCAATCACGGAAGAATCGAGGACCTAGTGAGGCTGTTTACGTCCGCTCCGCGCAGTCCGATGACCGGCACTGTGGCATTCGACGGCAAATTGAGCATCCCTCCCGGGGACGGGAGTTTCGTAGAACGCATGAACCTGGCGGGATGGTTTGGCATCACCTCAGGCCGGTTCACGGATCGAGAACTGGAACAGGACATCAGCAGACTGAGCAATAGCGGAACTAAGAATAAAGAAAAGGAAAAGCCGATTGACGTGCTCTCCGGTCTGAAGGCCCGAGTCAGGGCCACAAGCGGAATTGCGCATCTCACTCAGGTTTCGTTCAGCGTTCCAGGGGCGCACGCAGACCTGGACGGCACCTACAACCTCTTGAACTACAGGACAGATATGTACGGCCTCTTAATCACCCAAGGAAACGTGTCCGACGCGACGACTGGGTTTAAGTCATTCGCCCTGAAGGTGATAACTCCGTTCTTTAAAAGGCAGCACCACGTCAAAATTGTCGGATTTAAGCTCAGCGGGAAATACGGAAACACGAACATGAGCCTGGACCTGGATGCCGGCTCGGAGATGAGGAAGCGATCGCAGTAAGGTCGCGGCTGGCGAAGGTACGCGCTATACTAAGTTTTGGGTTCAGTGGATTAGCAGCTGTGCGTCCTCACGCTTCCTGAAATGAAGCCTCCGGCGTTCTGGCCGATAGATGTCGTCTTTCCGCTCCCACAACCAAATTAAAGTAGGGATTCGCCATGCCGAAACGCACATTTCAACCGAACAACCGGAAAAGGGCAAAGACTCACGGGTTCCGTGTTCGTATGGAGACGGCGGACGGCCGAGCCGTGCTTTCACGGCGACGGGCCAAAGGCCGACATAAATTAACGGTTAGTGACGAGCGGGCTATTCGCGGCTCGAAGTAATCGCCCGGGCGATTTGATCCGCTGCCATCTCCATCACCGAAGCGGGTTCTTCGATCCTCTGAATTCCGCGAGATTTACCAAACCGGCATTCGCATGAACAGCCGCTATTTTTCTGCTTTTTGTTTACGGGCAGCCGGGGACGACACGCCTTCACGCTTCGGACTCACCGTTCCAAAAGCGATCGGCAAAGCGGTACAGAGGAACCGGATCAAGCGCCGGATGCGACATGCGGTGCGTTCGCAGTTCGACATTCTGCCAGCTAACTGGGCGGTAGTATTCAACCCTCGGCGTCAAGTCTTAGAAGCGCCTTTCGAGGATCTATGCCGTGAAGTCGGCCGGATATTTGCTCGATGCAGACAGTCTTGATCGTCCTCCTGAGAGGGTACAAACTTTTTATTTCGCCGTTCTTGCCCTCTGCTTGCCGCTATTACCCGACTTGCTCCGAATACATGAGGGAAGCCGTTGCGAAGCATGGCGCATTGCGAGGCGCCTGGATGGGATTGAGGCGGCTTAGCCGTTGCCATCCATTCCATGAGGGCGGATACGACCCGGTGCGCTGACCATGAATTTGAGATCTGACTATGCCTAATACTTCGGGCGGCACTAATTCTTCGCCGCATTCCTTGGAAAAACGACTTCCTCTCGCGCTAGCGCTCATGATGCTGGTGCTGATTGTTTCGCAATATCTATTCAAGCCTGTTCCAGGCCCTAAGCCTGCCAAGCCCATTAACGACAACTCGGCGGCCAAGGTAGTGGAGAAGCCGGCAGCCACCCCGGAGACTGCCGTCGCAACTCAAGCGCCGCCCGCGGAGGGCGCAGTGCAAGCCACCTCGGAAATTGTTACCGATATTGATACGGACTTATACCACGTAATCCTGGCGAATCGGGGCGCGGTAGTCACGAGCTGGGTGTTGAAAAAGTACCGCGACGACGCGGGTAAGCCGCTCCAGTTGATCAATACGGCGGCGAAGGATGTGCCGCTTCCGTTCGCGATTGAAGTCACCGGCGCGAAACCTGAATTCGATCCGAACACGGTGCTCTACCGGGCAACTCCTTCCTCCGATGGCACCGGTATCGCTTACGAGTATTCGGATGGGAACACGGTTGTTCGGAAGTCATTTCAGTTCGGAAAGGACAGCTATCTTTCGACCGTCAAGTCAGAGGTGATCCAGAACGGAACCCCAGTTCCCTCCGTATTGATGTGGCGCGGCGGATTCGGCGATCAAAGAGTCCACTCGGCCGTCACCACCCAGCATACGGTTCGTTTTGACACCTCGAATAACAAGCTTGTTACGAGGAACGCCAAAGACGCCAAGAATGGACCGGTGACCGACAGCGGCAGCTACGCATTCGGGGGTCTGGAAGATAATTTTTTCGCAGCCGTGGGCCTGCCCGGCGACTCTGCCACTCTCGAGATCAGGACTTTCTCGGACGATGTGAAGCTGCCAGACTCAGACAAACCGGCGCCCTATGTTGGCATGGGACTCTCGACGGGCACCAAGAACGATCTGTCTCTCTTTGTCGGCCCTAAAGACGTAGACATTTTAAAGGAAGTTAATCCCAAGCTGACCCACATCATCAATTGGGGTTTCTTCGGCATTATCGCGAAGCCGCTTTTTGTGTGGCTGAACTGGACCAAGGACCACTGGACGTTCAATTACGGTTGGGCTATCGTCGTGGTCACCATAATCATCAGTCTCGCGCTGTTCCCATTTCGGCTTTCCAGTTTGAAATCGTCCCGGAAGATGCAAGCGCTTCAGCCGCAGATCAAAGCCATTAACGAGAAGTACAAGAACATCAAGATTAATGATCCCCGCAAAGCTGAACAGAACCAGGAAGTCATGGCTCTGTACAAGAGCGCGGGGGTGAATCCGGTTGGGGGCTGTCTCCCGATGCTGATTCAGCTTCCGTTTTTGTATGCCTTCTATCGCGTGCTCGCCGTAGCCATTGAACTGAGACATGCGCCCTGGCTATGGGTGACGGACCTGTCATCGCCGGAGACGCTGCCGATTCATATTCTGCCGGTGATTCTGGTGGTCAGTCAATTCCTCGCGCAAAAGATGACCCCGGCGGCGGGAGTAGATCCTAACCAGCAGCGCATGATGATGTTCATGCCGCTGATGTTCGGCTTCATGTTCTACTACCTTTCGGCCGGGCTTGTACTATATTATTTGACCAGCAACCTGGTGGGTGTCGCTCAACAGCTTATTATCAACCGCTTCATGCCAGCTCCCGCTCCGCCTCCTCCTCCCGCCGGAAAAGCGCCAGTGAAGAGATCGGTGAAGAAATAACCGCATGAAATACTCCATTGATTCCCTGCGGCCACGATTGGAACAGTTCCTGACTCCGATTCTGAGACAGGCTGATTTCCACCTTTCTTACGAGCTACGCGAGCCTGAGAACCGGCATCCGGAAGTAGAAAATCCGGAAGTGAGCGTCGTGTTCGACGGGCCGGATGTGGAGATTCTGCTCGCAAACCGCGCTGAGTTACTGCTCGCACTCGAGCATCTTTCAATGGAAGCTCTCCGGCTTCCCGCGGAAGACCATTCGCTGATTTCCTTCGATGCGAACGATTACCGGCTCTTGCGGGTGGAGGAATTGCGCATGAGCGCGCTGGCGGCGGCAGAAAAGGTGAAGCGGACCCATGTTCCTTTCCACTTCAATCCCATGACCAGCCGCGAGCGGCGCATTATACATCTGGCTCTGCGCGAGGAAAAGGAATTGCGGAGCGAGAGCGTGGGCCTGGGACCATCGCGAGCAGTCGTGATCATTCCCGCCGATATGCCGACTCCCCCGGCGCCTCCCCCATCCCGTCCGCGTTTCGGAGATCGGGGTAATGGGAACCGCGGAGATAGGCCTCGTTTCGGCGGTAACCGCGAAGGGCGGCGTGCGCCCGGAAATCGCCCGCCTCGCAGTGGACGTGAACGCGGCCCTCGCTAGCATTTCCGCGGGAACCAGATCGCGGTTCTCGCGCTACCCGACACTCAATCACAAATGAACCCGCGCGACACGATAGTCGCCATCTCCACGCCGAGTGGGCGCGGAGGGTTGGGGATCGTTCGTATTTCCGGTAGGAACAGCCGAAGTGTTGCGGAACGGATTCTTCGGTTCAATGAAGGTCCGCGCTGGACGGCATGGAGAAGCCAGCTTGCTGAACTCATCGATGTGGGGGGCAGCGTGGTGGACCAGGTGATCGCTTCCTTCTTCGAGTCACCGCATTCGTATACAGCCGAAGACATTGTCGAGATTTCCTGCCACGGCGCTCCGGTTGTGCTGCACTTCTGCCTAGAACGAGCGGTCGGCGCGGGCGCCCGTATCGCTGAGCCGGGCGAGTTCACGCTGCGCGCGTACGTGAACGGTCGCATCGACCTGCCGCAAGCCGAGGCGATTCGTGATCTGATCGAGGCGCGCACGCTTTATCAGGCTCGGGTCGCGTCGCAGCAGATGGAAGGCTCCGTATCGCGACGCATTCGCCCTGTGAAGGAGCAGTTGGTGGAACTGATCGCTCTCCTCGAAGCCGGGATCGATTTCGCGGAAGACGATATAAGCGTCGCCACCCCGCGCGAGATCCTGCGCCGCATCGGTTCGATTGAGACTAAGTTGAGTGAGCTGATCGCGAGCTTCGGACCGGGGAAATTGGTTTTTCAAGGTTTCACGCTGGCCATTGCCGGCCAGCCGAATGTCGGAAAAAGCAGCTTGTTCAACCGCCTGCTGGAGCAGGATCGCGCCATTGTGACGGAGACGCCCGGAACGACGCGGGATCTGGTCTCCGAGCCCACTGCGATTGAGGGCATTCCCGTGAAGCTAGTCGACACGGCGGGTATCCGAGAAGGGCAGGAACTTGCGGAAACGCTCGGAATCGAGCGGAGCTTTCAGGCGATGGCGGATGCCGATCTGACATTGCTGGTACTCGATCTATCGTCGGAGTTGACGGCGAGTGACCGGGAACTGATAGAGAAGCTTCGAGACCGGCGGCCACTGCTGGTGGGAAACAAAAATGACCTACCCCGCAGGATGGAGGCTGATCTTGATTGGGTGCCTGTTTCCGCAATCACCGGGCAAGGCATTAATGAATTGAGGCAAGCGATTCTGAATCGACTCGCCCCCGAAGGCCTCTGCGCGCCCGAAAGCGGAGCCATCACCAATATTCGCCACGAAATACTGCTACGGGAGAGCATGGAAGCGCTCCTAAACGCTCGCAAGGCAGTGGAGTTTGGTATCCCGCACGAGATGTTACTCCTGGATCTCTACGCTGCGCTTCGACCGCTTGACGGCGTTACCGGAGCAACTACCGCGGACGATATTCTGAACCGCATTTTCTCCACGTTCTGCATTGGGAAATAGCCGCGTGGCTCCGGAACAACGCAGAATCCGAGCCGCATGGTGGGGAACCATTGTTCTGTTTTTGGTTCATGGCCTTGTTTTCTCCACTTGGGTGTCGCGGATTCCCGCGGTTCAGGCGCGGCTTCATCTGAACAACGGCATTCTTGGCCTCACGCTGTTGAGTTCCGCGATAGGAGCGGTATCGACAATTCCTCTGGCCGGGTGGTTGGTCACGCGTTATGGGAGCAAGCGGATCAGCATTGCGGGAGGGATTCTGTTTTCGCTCTCAATCGTCCCCATGGCACTCTCAATCAACGCCGCTACTCTTGCTTTGGCGCTCTTGTTTTACGGCTCAACTGCCGCAACGATGGACGTCGCCATGAATGCGTACGGAGTTGAAGTCGAGAAAGCACTGGGCACATCAACTATGTCGCGATTCCACGCCCTGTTCAGCACCGGCGGAATGGCGGGTGCGGCGATCGGGGGAATGGTGGCCGAGAGCGGGATTGGACCGCTTCGTCATTTTGCGATCAGCGCTGGAACAAATATGATCGCGGTTCTGCTTGTCTCGCGCTTACTGCTTCAGTTCCAGGCCCACGCCGCGGTTCGGACAGAGGGCCTGTCGTTTCGAAGAATGCCTGCCATCCTGATTGCTCTTAGCGCAATTGCGTTCTGCAGCCTGCTTGCCGAAGGAGCCATGGCGGACTGGACAACCGTCTATTTCCGACAGGTCTTGCAAGCCGGCGCCGGAGTCGCGGCGTTCGCCTATGCCTTGTTTTCAGCCGTAATGGCCCTCTTCCGATTTATCGGGGACTGGATAATCGCGCGCCTGGGACCTCGTCTTGCGTTGCAATCGGCTTGTTTGGTTGCCGGTGCCGGACTCCTTTGCGGCCTTCTCATGCGTACACCCGGTTGGGCGCTGCCGGGGTTCGCGGCCACTGGAGCGGGATTCTCCATCATTATTCCGATTGTTTACGGCTCAGGCGGCCGAATCGAAGGAGTAAGTCCAGGTGCCGGCATAGCAACGGTGACGGGCATCGGCTATATCGGGTTTATTGTTGGTCCACCCGCGATCGGCTTTGCTTCCCAAATGTTTACTCTTCGCTATGCGCTGCTGATTGTTGTTGGGTGCTGCGTAACGGCGGCGTTACTCTCGCGCGCGATTCGCCCCACTTTGCGTTTGGAGCTGGCGGCCACGTCCGAGATTCACTTGTGAGGAGTCTCCGGACGCGAAGTCCTTCGCATATCCGGTCATCTCGAGATATCCAACGCCGGTCAGAGGCTTGCCCTGCATCGCGCCGGCATAGCTAACTGCCCCTTCCCAATATGTGGGCGTGAGGCCGTTTTCATCAAAAAGTTCCTGATTCTTGAGGTCGGTCCATTCGGATAAGCGCAGGTCCAGCGACGGCACAGAGATCGTCCAGTTAGCTGGATAACTCGCACCTGAGGCGGAGCTGCGCCACTTCTCGCTTGGCGAAAGCGAGAACTCCGATGCATCGAGGAAGTGCGCCGTTCCACTCGAATCCACGAAGGTTCCAGACGAGTAGGGGCTAATACCGCCGGATTTTAGACGCAGCCGGTAGAGCATCAGTTCTTCGTCATTTTCTAACTGAATCGCGAACCAGTCCCAGCCAGCGAGATCGGTTCGCGAGGGGCCAGTAAAGAATTCGTGATCCATCCACGCGAGGCCTGAAAGAGCCGCACGCTTCCCATCTTTATAGATATCGCCATGCGCCTCGATGCGGGTGAACGAGAAGTAGTGCGAAGTTTGGGCCGGCTCCGGTCCCTTTCGGCTTACGCCATCTTTTCCATTGACGACCGGCGGTTTCGCGGGTGTGAGTGCAAGGGTTAATTTAAACTGATCACAGATCGCCTGAAGCTGCTGCCGGCCGCTGCTTAGATCTGTCCAGAGTACCTGCCAGTTACCGTTCCACTCGCGACGTTGCCCAAGACTAACACCGGCGAGTCCCGGCCCGGCGCGATTCAGCCGCGACGTGTGGAAAAAGTGTCCCGCGCCGAGATCACTGAGCGCAAGGTGCGCGAGATAGATCTGATCCGGCCGCCAAATTGGATCCTGCGATTGCGCCGCTTGGGGCGTGAGATCAATACCCTGACGAAAGAACGTCAGCTCGAATCCATACCGATGACCGTCAGCAGTCTTCAGGTTTCCGGTGTAATACCACCATTCGGTCCGATAGTCCGGATGATTGAAGTAATCGCGCGGAAATTCATATTGGTAACCCGGTAAAGCTATTTGCCAGGTCTGCGCGTTTGCAAGCAGTGCCAATGCGAGCAGTAGTGCCGCAGTCCTACTTCTCATGAATGACCTCTATCGGTTCCATCCTGATCGCCATACGCGCGGGGTACAGACCGGCAAGGATAGTCGCGGCATAAATGCCACTCAGAGCGGCGACGACGAGCGCCACGGGCCAATGAAACTGAATTGTCCAACCGAAAGATTGCTTGTTAATGACGAAGATGAGAATCAGCGAAAGTCCGATGCCCAGCACGACGCCGATTCCCGTTGCAAGCAGGCCAAGGAGACCGGCCTCGGAGAGAATGATGGCTCGGATCTGTTGCTGAGCGCCTCCAAGAAAACGAAGCAGAGCGAAGTCCCGCCGGCGATCAATGACCATCGCGAGCAGAGCGCCGGCTATGCCGAGCACAGCCACAGCCACCGCGACTGCCTCCAGGGCATACGTAATGCGGAAGGTCCGATCAAAGACTTGGATCGCTGCCTGTCGCAGCGTTCGATTGGGAAATACAAGAACCGCGCGGCCATTGATGATTTGGTCGATTTGCCTTCGGACGGCATCCGCGGCCACGCCGCGCTTGAGATACACGGCCAGGCTTGATTCGGCTTCATCCGGCAGGTATTTCAGGAGCGTGCGGCGGTCCACAACGACGTACCCATTCTCAGCGGAGTAGTCGTAATAAATTCCGAGCACTGTAAAATTCCGGATCGCACCCGAGACAGGTATGTGCAGCGTGTCTCCGACGTGAACATGGTGCTTGTACGCGAACGGTTCACTTACGACAGCGTAATCACCCGTTGGAAGCTTCGAAAGGATTTCGGTTCGATTCTCGCCAGGGAGGAAAAGCCTCGCACTGACATTCTCCGCGTTGCTAGTTTCCGCACCGGCAAGCGTCGACGGGGCACTCTGATACGAAATTGGATATAGGCGGGAGCGCTCAACAGCCGTTACAGCGGGCAGGCGCTGAATCTGGTCGGCGATATCCGGGCTCATGACCGGGTGCTGATCGGGGCCGGTCCATCCGGCGGGCCGAAGATAAAAATCGGCCTCGAGTTGATCATTCATCCAGACCTGCACTGTTTCGCGGAAGCTGCCCACCATGATTGCGATACTGGCGGTCATAGCGACAGCGGTGGCGAGCGCGGCCGTCACTACGGAAGTGCGTCCGAGCGAGGCTTCCAGGGACCGGATGGCGAGCAACGGCGCCACTCCCGGCAGTTTTCGGAGCGGGCCGCTGGCGGCTGCCGAGAGAAGAATTACCAAAGCCGGAATGGCGGCCGCGGTTCCGGCGATCAGAAACAATACTGAGACGTACGCGAAGATAGGCAGGCCATGAAAAGGCGGTAGTTGGGCCAGCAGAGCGCCGATACAGAGCAGAACGATGGCGTAGAGGCCGAGGCGCTTAGATTTCGATCTCAATGTGTACTCTTCACGGCCTCGGGCCATAGCTTCAACAGGCGCGATTCTTGCGGCTTCCAGCGCGGGGCCGAGCGCGGCGATCAGCGAGACGGCGACGCCGAGTCCGACTCCTGTTGCTGCTGCGGACCACGTAAGCTGAACCGGCGCAGGTTGACTGCTGATATAGAGTGCCCGCACGGTGGTGCCAATGAGCCCCACGGCGCTGATCGCCATCAAGCGCCCGATGAGCAGCCCGAGCCCGCTTCCGACGATGGCGAAGAACAGCGCTTCACACAGGAAACCGAGGGCAACCAAGATTCTCGTCCCGCCGAGGGCGCGCACGACGCCGATTTCATTGCGCCTGCGTATTACGGATATGGAAATCGTGTTGTAGATGAGGAATGCTCCGACGATTAGAGCAACATAGCTCAACACATGTAAATTCAGACGGAAAGCCGCCAGCATTTTTCGGTTTTCAGCCGTTCTCTCGCCCTCGGGCTCGATGAGCACTGATTCAGGAACTTGCCGGCGCAGGAACTGCTCCCAAAATTGAATCGAGCCCCCCGGGGGAACAGTCACATCAATGCTGTCCAACTTGCCGGTTTTTCCTGTTACCCGCTGCGCCAGGCCGATATCGGCTACGATTACATTCTGCTCAGTGATGTCATTCTTTGAAGGTTGTAGGATGCCGGCGACAGTGAATGTGCGCATCTGATCATTGATCAGTAGCGAGATACGCTGCCCTGCATGTGATTTGAGATTTGCCCCGACCCAGACCGCGTCGCCCTCCTTGAGCAGATCAGGACCGGACGTCCGGGCCAAGGTTGAAATGCCTCCCGGGTTATGGCCAATCAGATCTAAACCGATAAACGGAATCGCTTCCCCTCTTCCGTTGGATGCTGCGAAGTCTTCGATGCGAGGGGCGAAATCGAATGCATAGGGAAGCATTACCAATCTGCCCAGAATTTTTTCGTCTACGCCGCCGGTTGCGGAGATCAAGAGATCACCTTTTCCCGTTAGCGATTCGAGAGAGGAATGGAAACTGCCCGCTGCGGCTTGGCCTGCGAGGTCAATTGCCACGACCACTCCTACACCCAACCCGGTGGCAAGAATGGTCAGCCCGGTGCGGAGGCGCTCTCTTGCGAGCGGCGCGACGATGAGCCGGAAGAATAGGATCAGTCGGGCCGTCATGGCAATTCCATTAACGGAAAACTGCGACCGTTTCCAGCCGGCCGTCACGCATGCAGATTACACGATCGGCAGCGGTTGTGCTTTCGGCGCCATGTGTCGCCATTACTACTGCGACGCGCAACTCGTGGGCCGTGCGTTGCAAAAGCTGAAGGATGATGTCTCCGGTAACGCTGTCCAGGTTCCCGGTGGGCTCGTCGGCCAGGAGCAGGCGAGGATTATGCACCAAAGCGCGCGCGATTGCGGTTCTCTGTTGCTCTCCGCCGGAGATCTGATGTGGGTAGCGATCGGCCAGGTCCGCGAGCTCGACCCAGTTCAGGCGTTCGCGGACGGCGCGCCTGGTGTTCTTTTCGCCGGCAAGCATGAGAGGAAGCTCAACGTTTTCGGCAATCGTTAACGTATGAAGCAATTGAAACGACTGGAAAATGAATCCGATCTTCTGCCGCCGAAGCCGAGTCAGGGCGGCATCATTCAAGCGGGACGTAATCTGACCGTCTATGCGAACTTCGCCCGTAGTCGGAAAGTCCATGGCACCGCATAGATTCAGCAGGGTCGATTTTCCGCAGCCGCTTCGACCAACCACGGCTGCAAACTCGCCCTGATCGATCTCGAATGAGACATTCTGTAGTGCCAATACCGGCGCACTCTGGGTCTTGTAGACCTTGGAGACGTTCTGGACCTCTAGCAGGGCCATATATTCCAGCATCGTAGGGAGGCGTTCCGAACCGCAGATCTCAGGTGAGCCCAGTAGCTACACTCGGAATTGCGTGGCTAAGATACTCGTGACCGGAGGGGCCGGATACATCGGCTCAATTACCCGACATTTCCTTGAAAAACGCGGCCATTCCGTGGTTGTGGTCGACAATTTGTCGCGCGGGCACAGGGAGACGGTACCCGAACCCGTACTTCGGGTTTTCGACACACGGGACACGAACAGAGTGGAAGCCCTGCTGCGAGAGGAGCAGATCGAAGCGGTGATTCATTTCGCCGCTTACATCGCGGTGGGAGAGTCGACCAAGGTTCCCGAGATCTATTTCAGCAACAATGTGAGCGGCTCGCTGTCCCTCTTTGAAGCCATGTTGCGGGCCAATGTGAAGCGGCTGGTGTTTTCGTCAACGGCAGCAGTTTATGGCGTACCGGCAACTGTTCCCATTACGGAGGATCAGCCGTATGCTCCGATCAACCCTTACGGCGAATCCAAAGTGATGGTCGAAAAGACTCTCGAATGGCTAGACCGTTATCGCGAGTTTCGGAGCGTGCGCCTGCGGTATTTCAACGCGTGCGGGGCGGAACCGGAGGCGGACTTAGGAGAGCAGCACGATCCGGAGACGCACCTGATTCCGCTGATCCTTCGCGCCGTTCAGACCGGGAAGCCCGTGACGCTATTCGGTGATAATTATCCGACGCCGGATGGGACCTGTATTCGCGACTACATCCACGTGAGCGACCTGGCGGAAGCGCACATCTACGCGGTCGAGCATCTGCTCAATAGCGGCAAATCCGAAGTCTTCAATGCCGGGTCTGGCTTCGGCCATTCGGTGAAAGAAGTGGTAGCAGCGGTCGAGCAGGTCACAGGGCGACAAATACCGCGAATCACCGGCCCGCGGCGGGAGGGCGATCCGCCCAGTCTGGTTGCGGATTCGCGGCGCTTACAAGAAAAACTCGGGTGGCGGCCAACACGAGGCAGTCTCGAGCGCATCGTGTCCGATGCCTGGCAATTCGCCCAAAGGCATCCTGAACCGCGGAGCCGGTCTTAGAACTCGCGCGCTTGCGGATCCAGCGCATAGGTAACTGCGCGCTCCCAAGTAGTGAAGCGATATACGCGCACTCCGGGAACCCACAAAATCCAGGTGGGTCCGATTTTGTAAATCTTCGGCTTAGTCACGGCTTCCTCCGAGAAAGTAAAAAGCCAGATCGTTTACTCTCCGCCGAAGTCAATTAAGCCAATACGCCACACGATTTCGGCCCGGCGAAACCGGGAAAGACGCTCTCAACCTGACGATTTCCTGTTTGTTTGACGGCGAGCTCGGAGAGAACGGTGCGAAAATCCGTCGTGACATTCAGGTCGCGCCCGTCATAGAGTTGCTCCGGCTCGAGACCCGGCCATTGGCCCAATACCCGGCCGCCGCGCACACTGCCACCGAGCACAAACATGACGTTCGCATGTCCATGATCAGTGCCTCGATTGCCGTTCTCCCTGACTGTGCGGCCAAATTCGGACATGGTGACGATAGTAATATCGGCCATGCGATCGCCCATATCCTGGCAAAACGCGGCGAGCGAATCGCCGAATTCGCGCAGCAGATTTGCCAGCGGCCCGGTATGCGGCTGAGGCCCGACCTCGTTCACATGCGTATCCCAACCACCGACATCAGCGAATGCCACCTCAAGACCAACCTCGGCCTTGATAAGCCGGGCGATCTGCCGCAAGCTCTGACCCAGCCGTCCGTTCGGATATTGAGAGCCATTGGCGGGCAGATAAGGTGCCTTCTGAATCGATTGCATGATTTTGATTGCCCGGAACGTCTCGCGCGCTGTACCGTTGAGCACTCCGTCAGTGGTAGTGCCGTACATACTCTCGAAGGCTGCTGAGGCCTCGGCGTCTCTAATGATGAAATCCCCGATTCTCCCGATGGCCAAAGCCTCGTTTTTGCCCCGCAAGGCGCGAGGCAGACCCGGGCTGAGGCTTACCGCCCGGAGCGCCGACGAGTATTGCTCGGCCGGCATGGCCCTGTTCAACCAACCATCGCAGGTGGCCTTGAAACCCGGCGTCCCCGACTCCATATAGTCCTGGGCGTCGAAATGCGATCGCGTGGGATCTGGTGATCCAACCGCCTCGACGATAGCCAATTCATTCCGATCCCAGAGCGGCTTGAGGCTGCGGAGCGCGGGATTCAGGCCAAAACGCCCGTCAAGATCAATTGCCGACCCGTCGGTTCCATTGGGGCGCGGAATTGCGAGGCTCGGGCGCAGTGCGTAGTATGCGGGCTCGCCGTGAGGGACAATTACGTTCAATCCGTCCACCGCACCGCGCTGGAAGATCGCAATGAGGATTTTCTTTCGTTCGCTGGGAGCTGCCTGGGCGTAGAGGGCGCGGGACAGCCAGGTTGGGACGGAGCCCACTCCGACCATAGCGAGAGCTGAACTCTTCAGAAATACTCTTCGGGACGGCATAACGTGCACTCCTGCTTGAATTAGCGGCGCTGAAACTCCGGAGAACCGAGCGTCAAACCAGCGATCAGGCCAGGCATGATGGAAGAACCGGTTTCGGGATTCCGAGCAAGCTGGTTCTGCAAATCCGGGTTTGCCAGTGCTTTCTCAATGGCGGTCTTGGTCTGCTCAGAGGGATCCTGTTCCAGAATCGACCGGACCAGGTTCATTGGATCGGGCTGCGAAAGCGTTTGCCAACTCGCTATGTCCACTTGCACACCGGGGATGCGGTTATGCGCGAGGGCGACGGCAAAATTCATACGATCCAGCAGACCCGCGGAGCTTACCCAATCGGCACTCTGAAATGAATAGCCAATGGGCTCTGGCTTCCGGTACAAGGGCTCGCCGAGCTTTTGCAGCTCATTGCTGAGCTGAGCGGTCGAGGCAACGTTCGCGTTCGTCGCTCGAATAGCACTCACCACCATTTCGAACGGGGTCTTAATTTTTGCGTGGTAGGCGCCTTCGGACCAAAATTCACCCGACGAGAACATGGTCTGCATCACAGCGCGGAGGTCGCCTCCGGTCTTGAGAAACGTTTGCGCCATGCGATTCACTAGCGACGGCGGAGGATCATCCGCAACGAAGCGCTGCGCGAGCTTGAGCGAGATGAAGTGAGAGGTTGAAGGGTGATGCGCGAGTATGTCGAGCACCTCGAGCCCATCGCCCATGCTGCCACCGGGAGGGATCACGTGCCCCAGCACGAGCTTCCCGCCCTTGTCGTGCATTTTGTCGTCGTACTCGAAGCCGCGCCCCTGCCGGGGAGCAGTAATCGTCCAGCCGGTGAAGCAGCGCGCCACCTCGATGACGTCCTTCTGCGTGTATCCGCCATTCACTCCGAGCGTGTGGAGCTCCAACAATTCGCGTCCGTAGTTCTCATTCAAACCGCGCCGGTTCTTCTGATTCGGGTGACCTTCAGCAAAGGCCGGACCAACGGACCGCCAGTTATCGAGATAGAAGAGCATGGCCGGGGTCTTGGCAGTGGCCAGCAGCAGGTCATAGAACTTGCCGAGCACGTGCGGCCGAATTGCTTCCCGTTCGTAGGCAGGTAGGGCGAACCGATCAGCGCCCTTGCCAAAAAACACGTTGAAATGATTGAACCAAAAATCATCAAGCAATTCGACAAGCTGATGGTTACTGTAGATCGCCCGCATGAGCTTTCCTTCGCTGAGGTCATCGGCGATCACGCGTTCGGGCTTGACCGACGCAGTCTCCCGAATGCTCATTTTCAGCGGAGTGAGCGGCGCGAGACGTTCTTCGAGGAAGAGATTCTCCTGGACCTGATCCGGATGCAACTGCAGATCGACCCAGGTCTTCAGGCCCAGGGCGCAGATGCGCTCCGGGTCGCCAGGACGGGGCCCGAAGGTCAGGCGATCCAACGCATGTTGCAATTCTTTATCTAGCGAAAGGCGGCGGCTGAACGCCACGTACTCCGGCGGATTTGCCGAGCGTTTTATTTTTTTAATTGCTAGTTTCCCACCGAGCCCGAATAGCGGGCTTAGGAGGAGCACGAGACCAGCCAGGCATACGACTTTATGGAATCGATTTGATTCTTGCCTGACATCTCGCCTCACATTGCCTCGGGTAACACTTCTTTGAACGAGGGCCGCGCGTTTTTGTTGACGGAAGCGCCTAGATTCCTAATCGGCAGGGCGAGGCGGACTGTGTCCCGGAATGGACACGGTCCGGACAACTCGTAAATTGGAGCGGGAGACGGGATTCGAACCCGCGACATCAACCTTGGCAAGGTTGCACTCTACCAGCTGAGTTACTCCCGCTTGGAGGGCCTAACCGACATTCTCCGATGAGTTTGTTAGCGAAGTCAATTCATCTGATTGCAACCTTAGACTTTAGTCTTTTGGAGGATGCCATGGGGGCTTCTTGGAGGGCCTGTGCCGCGCCCGGCAGTATTCAACAAGCGGCTTTAAATCATTCGCTTACAAAGTTTCCAGATTTTTCTTTCAAAAGTTTGACCCTGTGATAGACTGAGTTTTCCGAGAACGGAAACGGTTTCCTCATCATAGCCAGTAACCGCCCGCATGAGCGGCAATTGGCTCCCCAACAAAAGTAGAGCGCGCTTTTCCACAGCTGTGGAAAAGATGTGGAAACCCTCTGCCGTTTTTGGTTGCACGGAGGTTTGGCCTCTTGAGTGATCCATGGGAAGAGATCAAAGCCTGGCTGGCCGTCAAGCTCAGTAAGGCAGCATATGAGAACTGGTTTTCTCAGACTGCATTCGGGTCTTTGCGCAATGGTGAAATGAGCGTCCGGGTTCCGAACGAAAGTACAGAATCCTGGATCCGGCAAGAATACACTGCTCATGTTCGCAGCGCAATTGAAGCTCTGAATCTACCGATCAGAAGGATTCACTACGAAATTGAGGCACTCTCAGCCGCTGCTGCCGCGGGCGCTGATAGCCCGCCCGTTTCTAATCGAGTGAACGGCCACGGTCATTCAGAACCAGTGTTCGAGAACACGGCGTCCTGGCTGAATCCGAGGCTCACGTTCGATACCTACGTTGTAGGTGCCTCTAATCAGCTCGCCCACGCCGCCGCTCAAGCGGTGGCAAAGATGCCCTCCAAGAGCTACAACCCTTTGTTCATCTATGGCGGGGTCGGTATTGGCAAGACGCACCTCATGCATGCGATCGGGCGAAGTCTGCTTGAAAACTTCAGCGGGCTGAACGTGATTTACACCTCCAGCGAGCGGTTCATGAACGAGATGATTACGTCCATCAAGGTCGACCGCATGTCGCAGTTTCACCGCCATTACCGCTCGGCGGATGTGCTTTTGATTGACGACATCCATATCATTGCCGGTAAGGAGCGCACGCAAGAGGAGTTCTTCCACACGTTCAACGAACTTTACGATCACCAGAAGCAGATCGTAATTTCCAGTGATTCGTCTCCGGGGCAGTTAGCGGGTTTGGTGGAGCGGCTCCGGTCACGCTTCGAGTGGGGTTTGATCGTTGATGTCCAGGCACCGGACCTCGAGACCAAGATGGCGATTCTGGACAAGAAGGCGGAGAGCGAGGGGATCAAGCTGCCGCAGGACGTTCGAATCTTCATCGCGACGAAAACAAAATCGAACGTTCGTGAGCTGGAAGGGGCGCTCACGCGGCTTATGGCTGTTTCCTCTTTAACCGGGCAGCCGATATCGCTGGCCATGGTGCACCAAACGCTCAAGCATCTGAACAACAGCCCGGAGCGCAAGATATCGGTGGAATCGATCCTGAAAACGGTGGGGGAGCGC
The DNA here is from genome assembly GCA_963787585.1 of uncultured Acidobacteriaceae bacterium. Lineage (GTDB taxonomy): Bacteria > Acidobacteriota > Terriglobia > Bryobacterales > Bryobacteraceae > Bog-105. The sequence goes on along the minus strand of CAWBDR010000014.1, from coordinate 876,983 downwards.
TTTTCGCTGACGCCCGCTCAGTTGAAGATGAAGAGCAATACGCGGCAGATCGCGTATCCGCGGCAGGTGGCGATGTATCTCGTCAAAGAGCTCACCCAGGCTTCGCTTCCGGAGATTGGCCGCTACTTCGGCGGCAAGCACCACACGACCGTGCTCCACTCGGTGCAGAAGATCGAAGAACTGCGCCAGCATGACGATGATTTGAACAATCTTATTCAGTCGCTAATAGATTCACTTCAGTAGGGATATGACAGTTTTCCACAGAGATGAAGGATTTAAGCTGTGGACCGGTGTTGAAGATCGGATCGGGCGCCAGATTCGCAGACCGAAAACAGAAGAAATTCACAGGTTGATGAGCGAAGAAGCGGTCGATTTTGCTATAATTTAGAAGGAATTCAACATTTCCACAGCCCCTACTATTACTGTTCTTTCTTCTAGCAATTATCTATAAGAACCAGAAGAAGAATAGAGCGCGAAAACAGAGCGAGGAACTCTCAACATACCTGCCATGGAATTCTCGGTTAGCAAGTCGGATTTAGTACGGGAACTGGGACTCACACAGGGTGTGGTGGAGAAGAAAACCACCATCCCGATCCTCTCAAACATTCTGGTCGAGACGGATCATGACCAAGTCTGGCTGACGGCAACGGATCTGGAATTGGGCATTCGTTGTGCTTGCCCGGCCCGGATCAAGAAGGAGGGAGCGGGCACCATTCCAGCGCGCCGGTTGCTCGATTATGTTCGGTTGCTGCCCGATGCGGACGTGCAGGTGAAATTGGCCGAGAATCAGTGGGCCAGTTTTGTCTGCGGCCGGTCGAGAACCCGTATTGCCGGCATGTCACGCGAGAGCTTCCCCGAGCTTCCGCAAATGCCGGAGCCGCTGGCGGAGATTCCGCTAGGCATTCTTTCACAGATGATCGCGAGCACTATCTTTGCGATCTCGACGGAAGAATCCCGGTTTACCCTGAACGGCGCACTTCTGATTTTGAAGGAAAGCGGGCTGGTTATGGTCGCCACCGACGGTCATCGACTGGCGATGATTGAAAAGCAGATCAGCTTGCCCGGACTGTCGGGGTCCTACCGGGCGTTGCTGCCCAAGAAGGCGATGAGCGAGATCCAAAAACTTGCCAGCGACGATCCCGACAAAGTGATTGAGTTCTCCGGCAACGAGAACCATCTGTTTTTCCGAATTGAGAAGCGGTTGTTACTCAGCCGCAAGCTTACCGGTAACTTCCCGGATTATGAGCGCGTGCTGCCAAAGGAACATGCATACACGCTGCTGGTGCAGCGCGATGAACTGAAGGCGTCTATCGAGCGGGTCGCGCAATTCGCGGATGAGCGCTCCCGAGCCATTCGCCTGCAGACCTTGAAAGGCGAATTAAAAGTGCACTCGTCGGTATCCGAAACAGGTGAAAGCGAGGAGACGATTCCCGTTGAGTACAGCGGTTCCGATATCGAGATCGGGTTTAACGCTCAATACCTACTTGATTTTCTTCGCTCTCTCGATGAGGGCGAAGTGGAGTTTCATTTCAAGGACTCCAACAGCGCCGGCGAGCTACGCCCACACGCCGCCGCACCCGACACAGTGTATCGCTATGTCGTAATGCCGATGCGCATTTGAGTGCGCGACCAAGGAGAAAAGTATGAATCGTGAATCGCGAGTTTACGGCTCAGGCCGTAAGAGGGCGATTTGCGATTACTTCAAGAAATATGGCTACAGTGGCTCAAAACGAAAATTACGATTCCAGCAGTATTAAAGTCCTCGAAGGGCTTGAGGCAGTGCGTCTTCGCCCGGCGATGTACATCGGCTCCACGGGTGAGATGGGTCTTCACCACCTGGTGTACGAAGTAGTCGATAACTCTGTCGATGAGGCGCTCGCTGGATACTGTACTGAAATTACCGCAACGATTCACATCGACAACTCAATCACGATCGTCGACAACGGCCGTGGAATTCCAGTCGATATTCATCCTGATGAAGGAGTATCAGCCGCGCAGGTGGTCCTGACGAAGCTACACGCAGGCGGGAAATTCGATTCCAATTCGTATAAAGTTTCTGGTGGTCTGCACGGGGTCGGCGTTAGCTGCGTAAACGCACTAGCTGAAACCCTGCACGTTGAGATCTGGCGCGATAAAGCGACCTGGGAGCAGGACTACGAGCGTGGGATTCCGAAAGCGCCGCTTGCGAAAACCGGTAAATCAAACAAGACCGGCACGAAAATTACATTTCGGCCCGATCCGACGATCATGGACGCCGTGGAGTTTAACTTTGATACTCTGGCCGGGCGTTTGCGCCAGTTGGCGTTTCTGAACCGAGGCCTGAAGATCACGCTGGCCGACGAGCGCGGAGAAGATATTCGATCAGAAGAGTTTTATTACAGCGGCGGGATCGCAGAGTTCATCAAGCATCTCAACCGCGGAAAATCCGTTCTGCACGACAAGCCGATTCACTTCGAGGGGGAACGAGAGCTGCCAAACGGGGGCAGCCTAACCATAGAAGTCGCGCTGCAGTACAACGATTCTTATTCGGAAAACGTATTCAGTTTCGCTAATAACATCAATACAGTGGACGGCGGGTCGCATCTCAGCGGTTTCCGGAGCGCCTTAACGCGCACCATCAATAGCGCGGCGCAGTCGTCGGGTTTGGTCAAAGATCCGAAGGAAAATCTCACAGGCGACGACGTTCGCGAGGGCTTGACTGCGGTCATCAGCGTAAAGCTACCCCAACCGCAATTCGAAGGACAGACGAAGGGGAAGTTGAATTCCGATATCCAGGGCTATGTTGTCCAGTTAGTTAACGAGAAGCTGGGAGAGTTCTTCGACAAGAACCCAACGGTCACCAAGAAGATCATCAGTAAGGCGATTGACGCCGCACGGGCGCGCGAGGCAGCCCGCAAGGCACGCGATCTAACGCGCAGAAAGGGCGCTCTTGATTCCGGAGGCCTGCCTGGCAAGCTTGCAGACTGCCAGGAGCGCGATCCGGAGCGCTGCGAGCTGTTCCTGGTAGAGGGTGAATCGGCCGGTGGAACGGCCAAATCCGGCCGGGACCGCCGATACCAGGCGATTCTGCCTTTAAAGGGCAAGATCTTGAATGTCGAGAAAGCTCGTTACGACAAGATGCTCTCGCATGAAGAAATTCGGGCGATGATCACCGCGATTGGAACGGGCATCGGTAAGGGCGATGATTTTGAGTTGGCTAAGCTCCGCTACGGCAAGATCATCATCATGACCGATGCTGATGTAGACGGGTCACATATCCGGACCCTGCTACTGACGTTCTTCTTCCGGCACATGCAGGAGTTGATCACGCGCGGGAGGGTATTTGTTGCCCAGCCGCCGTTATACCGGATCAAGAAAGGCAAGAGCGAAAAGTACATCAAAGACGATAAAGAATTTACCCGCGAAATTCTACGCCGCGCGACCGAAAATCTTTCCGTCGAAATTGGCGGCGAGAAAAGTCCAGAGCGCGTCAAAATCGAAGGCGCCGAGCTGAGAGCATTCCTGATGTCGCTGGACGAGCTGGCGCAAATCACCCGACGTCTCGAGCGCCGGACCCGAGATGCTCGCGTGGTCGACATTTTGGCCGACGTGAGTATGCCGATCGACGCGAAAACGGATCTGCAGAATCAGGAGAACGTGAACGCTGTCGCGCAGCGGTTGAGGGATGTGAAGCTGGAGGTCACAGTGGAACGGGAGGAAGAACACTCCTCCTGGATGATCGGCTATCGTGATCCAACGAACGCCATCCGCTATATCAACACGGAATTCTTATCGCTTCCCGAGTTCAGGCGCACGCGCGCTCTGATCAAACAAGTGGCACGGTTGAATACACCTCCGTTTACGGTCATTAAGGACAGTTCCCGCGAAGTACTGCAGAACTGGCGCGACCTCCTTAACACCGTAAAGAATGAAGGCACGCGCGAGGTGAACGTACAGCGGTATAAGGGCCTCGGCGAAATGAATGCTGAGCAGCTCTGGTCGACAACAATGAATGTCGAGACGCGTACATTGCTGCAGATAGATTTGAAAGACTTCGTCGAAACCGAGCCGATCTTCTCGACGTTGATGGGTGAAGACGTAGAGAGCCGGCGCAAGTTCATCGAAGAGAACGCGCTGGATGTCCGTAACCTGGACGTTTAACAGGCCTGATGGCAATGCCCGTGGTCCGCGTGAGCCGAAAAGGCGCGGACCGCGCGCAGTCGGGACACCCGTGGATCTTCTCGAGCGATGTGATCGATCGCGGCGCGGCTCAACCCGGGGACGCGGTCCGAGTCGTTGATTATCGGGGTAAGAACGTCGGAACCGGGCATTACAGCTCTACCTCCCAAATTACGGTAAGGCTGCTGAGTAATGGCATCAAAACAATTGATGAGAGCTTTCTGGAGAGACGAATCGAATCGGCTTTGCAATACCGCCGGCGAGCCGTCTCGAATTCAGATGCCTATCGCCTGATTCACGCCGAAGGCGATTTGCTGCCCGGCCTGATAGTTGATAAATATTCGGACTGGCTGGTTTTGCAACTGCTGAACCAGGGCATGGATCGGATGGCAGATAGCATCTCTGCCGTGCTCGTTCGTCTGCTCAACCCGCGCGGAATCATCGCCCGCCATGATGTGGCGGTGCGGGCGAAGGAGGGGCTTTCGCAAGAGGTACGCGTGTTGGCCGGAGACGTGCCGGAGCGCGTTCCCATCCGCATGAACGGCTATACGATGCACGCCAATCTCTTAACCGGCCAAAAGACAGGCGTGTTTCTTGACCAGCGTGAAAACTATCCGGCGGCTCAAAGATACGCCCGCGGGCTTGCGCTGGATTGTTTCACGGCGACGGGCGGCTTTGGCTTGCACCTGGCGTCCCGGTGTGAATCGGTCGAAGCGGTGGACAGCTCGCCCGCGATTCTGGCCGAGGCGGAGGCGAACGCAGCCGCAAACGGAATCGCGAATATTCATTTCAAGAAAGCTGACGTGCTCGATTACCTCACGGGACTCGTTTCCGCAAGACGGACGTTCGACACGATTATTCTTGATCCACCTGCATTCACGAAATCCCGATCGGCGCTAGAAGGCGCGGCTCGCGGGTACAAAGAGATCAATCTGCGAGCGCTTCGATTATTGAACTCTGGGGGCGTACTTGTCACATGCTCTTGCTCGCATCACATGAGCGAGGCGCATTTTTTGGAGCTGATTGCCGCTGCCGCCCTCGATTCCGGAAAACAGCTGCGCGTCCTGGAGCGGAGAACGCAATCGCAGGACCACCCGATCCTGCTTACGGTTCCTGAAACGCACTATCTGAAATGCGTCATTTTCGAGGTGGTTTAGCTTTTTCTCGCTTCAGAGGACAACTCGCAAGTCACCTTCGCGCCGAGTGATCTTTTGATGATCAAGGTATTCGAGAAGCGGAATGGCGTATTTACGGGAGACGTGCGTCCATTCCTTGAATTCCGGGACCGAGAACCGGCGACCCTTGTGCGCGGCGAGGGATCGAAGAATGTGAGCGATCACGTCCGCGTGAAATACCAGGTCTCCCGGGAGGCGGATCAGCCGCTTGTTCTTGATCAGGGTCTCAAGAAGATCGCGGGCCTTAGCGGAATTGGCCAAACCAGCGGAGCTCAGTGCCTCGGGGATCGAGGGCGGCTGGAAGCCCGCATTGCGATACAGTTGTTCGATTCTGAAGAGCACCGCCATATCTTGCTCGCTGAAGCTCGGCTTATGAGTCGCGAGGGCGATCGTATCGCCTTGCAACCGGATCTCCGGGAAATCCGCGAACAGCGCATCCGCGATGCCAGGATCTAATCCCGAGCGTGCAACGGCGATCGGTGCTCCTGCTGCAGACGGATACTTGGCGTGAAACGTCGCCAGCCAATGCAGCAGTTTTTCGCGGCGCTGGCCGATCCACTCCTTCGTGACCACGCGTTGTGGTCCCTGCAGGAAGAGCAGCGCGGGATTTGACATGATGATTCCCTTCATTTCGTCGGAGGTCAATCCTGTCATCCTGGCCAACTCTGTAACCCTGCGCCCAGCTTTGCTTTCGGCCACCAGAATCTCGACCCGGCTCGGAACGTCTGCGCAGCGCAAAGCGCTTAAGCGCTGCGCGATTTTGGCCCGGCTCAAGCGCTTTGGCGGAAAGGCGTCGACAATGGATCCGCCAGCCACGGTTCGCGCTGCAGATGCATGCCGAAGCACGAAACGGTCTCCGGGCAGCGCCACCGTGGGTTGGGAGAGCCACAATCGGGCCAGGGTGTGCGCTCCCGGCAAAAACTCGACTACCTTCAGCGAAGCGGGGACCTCGGCCGTTCCCAGATATAAGAGAAACCGGTCCCGCCGGTTCGGAACGCTTGTTTCGTGCAGCCACTCCACGTCGGTGTCGAGTAGCAGACTGCATTCAACAACGCCGGGCGCGCCAAGGACAAAGCCACGTCGAATTTCGGAGTAATCGATTCCGGTCAAGTTAACAGCAGTGCGCTGCCCCGCTTCCGCGGTCTCAACCGGTTCGCCGTGCACTTGCAGTCCGCGGATGCGAACCTCCCGCCCGAGAGGCTGAATTTCGACCGTTTGTCCGGTGTGCAGTGACCCGCCCCAAAGCGTTCCGGTAACGACGGTGCCAAAGCCTTTCATTGCAAAACTTCGGTCGATTGGCAGGCGAGCGATTCCGGCCCTGTGAATGGCTGTCCTGGTCCTCGCCAGGCTGGACAACCGGTCCCTCAGTTCGGGCAAGCCATAGCCCGTCACGGCGCTCACGCGCACAACGTGTGCATCCTGCAGGAACGTACCGAAGCACAATTTCCTTGCTGCCTCTTCCGTGAGAGCAATCCGGTCTTCCGCCACCAGATCGCATTTGGTCAGCACAATCAATCCCTGCCGAAGGTTCAAAAGCCGGCAGATATCGAGGTGCTCCCGCGTTTGCGGCTTGACCGATTCGTCGGAAGCAATGACCAGCATTACGGCTTCGATGCCGGCGGCCCCCGCCAGCATGTTCTTGATAAAGCGTTCATGTCCCGGAACATCGATGAAAGCGATGCGATCGCCGGTGGGCAGGGTGAGATGAGCGAAACCCAGGTCGATAGAAATGCCCCGCCTCTTCTCCTCCGCGAGCCTGTCCGTGTCGATGCCGGTCAGGGCTTGTACCAGAGATGTTTTCCCGTGATCTATGTGACCGGCTGTGCCGACTACGACTCTGGCAGGAGCGGGGAAATCGCGATCTGACATGCTTAAATCTGCTCCCATTCTTTCATCCGGCAGGAGGGGGAAGGCAGCGGAAAAACGAAAACATGAGCGCAAATCGCGTAGAGGAATTACAGCGCCGGCATGCGGCCGCTGAGCAAGGCGGCGGGCACGAGAGAACGGAGCGCCAGCACCGTGAGGGCAAGCTTTCTGCCCGTGAGCGAATTGAGTTGTTGCTGGACGAAGGGACGTTCGAAGAGCTCGATAAGCTGGTTCGCCATCGCTGCCACAATTTTGGAATGCAAAAAAGCGTCATCGATGGCGATGGCTTTGTTACCGGCTATGGACTGATCCACGGACGCGAAGTGTTCGTCTTTGCCCAGGATTTCACAGTGTTCGGCGGGTCGCTTTCCGAGGCAAACGCACAGAAGATCGTGAAGGTTATGGACCTTGCGCTCAAGACAGGCGCCCCGATTTTGGGCCTGAATGATTCGGGAGGCGCCCGCATCCAGGAAGGTGTCGTTTCGCTGGCCGGATATGCCGATATCTTCCTGCGCAATACTCTTGCGAGCGGCGTCGTTCCCCAGATCTCCGCCATCATGGGCCCGTGCGCAGGCGGGGCCGTGTACTCGCCCGCGCTTACCGATTTCGTTTTCATGGTGGACCAAACGAGCCACATGTTCGTGACCGGTCCAGACGTGATCAAGACGGTTACTCATGAGGACGTCTCGAAAGAAGAACTCGGCGGAGCCATGACGCACAACTCGATCAGCGGCGTGGCGCATTTCCTAGCAGCCGATGACCAGACCTGTCTGCGCAGCATCCGCGAGCTGATGACATTTCTGCCGCAGAATAACCTGGACGGCGTGTCCCGTGCTCCGACGAAAGATCCGGAGAATCGCGCCGATCCGGAGCTGGATGCGCTGATTCCCGAAGAATCCAACCAACCTTACGACATAAAGGACGTGATCTCTCGAGTGGTCGATGATCGCTATTTCTTCGAGATTGCGGAGCACTTTGCGCGGAATATCGTGATCGGCTTCGCGCGATTAGGAGGCGAGGTCGTGGGGATCGTAGCGAACCAGCCTGCTCATCTGGCTGGATGTCTTGACATCAATGCCTCAACGAAGGGCGCGCGCTTTGTGAGATTCTGCGATGCCTTCCAAATTCCCATTCTGACCTTCGAAGACGTGCCGGGGTTTCTGCCGGGGACTGCCCAGGAATTCGGGGGCATTATCCGGCACGGCGCGAAATTACTTTACGCTTATGCGGAGGCCACGGTTCCCAAGGTCACGGTGATTACTCGTAAGGCCTACGGCGGCGCCTACTGTGTCATGGGTTCGAAACACCTGCGAACGGACATAAACTTCGCTTACCCAACCGCTGAAATCGCGGTAATGGGGCCGGAGGGAGCGGTGAATGTGCTCCATCGCCGCGAGCTGGAGCACGACTCCAATCCCGACGAGAGTCGCAGGAAACGGATTGAAGAATATCGGGATCGCTTTGCCAATCCCTTCGTTGCCGCCGAACGTGGTTACGTCGACGACGTGATTGAACCGCACGAAACGCGGCGGAAAGTAATCCACGCCCTGCAAATGCTGGCCAACAAGACGGATACGATGCCGCGCAAGAAGCACGGCAACATCCCGCTCTAACGGCGGAAATCACTCGCCGCTGTCACTGCCGACTTTGAGTACCGCGAGAAAAGCTTCCTGCGGTATTTCGACTCGCCCAACCCGCTTCATGCGGCGCTTGCCCTCTTTCTGTTTTTCGAGCAACTTGCGTTTTCGGGTGATGTCGCCGCCATAGCACTTTGCGAGCACGTTCTTTCGCATGGCAGAAATCGTTTCGCGTGCAATGATTTTCGTGCCGATTGCCGCCTGCAACGCGACTTCGAACATCTGTCGCGGGATCAGCTTTCTGAGCCGCTCGATGAGCGCTTTGCCGCGCTCATAAGCGAAATCGCGGTGAACCACCATGGAAAGGGCGTCCACCGGTTCGCCCGCAACCAAGACGTCCAACTTCACCATAGGCGAAACTCGATAGCCGGCCAAATGATAGTCGAGAGAGGCGTAGCCCCGCGAAGCCGATTTCAGCCGGTCATAAAAATCCAGAACAATCTCGTTCAAAGGCAGCTCGTACAACAGCAGGACCCGGCCAGTGCCGATGTACTCAAACTTTTTCTGCACGCCGCGTTTTTCTTCGAGCAGCTTAAGAATCTCGCCAATATACTCTTCGCGCGTGATCACCGTGGCATCGATAATCGGCTCTTCGGTGTTCTGGATGGAGGACGGCTCTGGAAATTTCTGCGGATTGTCCACTTCCAAGACTTCGCCGCTGGTGGTAGTGATGCGGTATCGCACGCCGGGCGCGGTCGTGATGAGGTCAATTTGAAACTCCCGCTCCAGCCGCTCCTGAACAATCTCCAGGTGCAAGAGGCCGAGAAAACCGCAGCGGAACCCGAAGCCAAGAGCCACAGAGTTCTCCGGTTCGAAGCTGAATGCGCTATCGTTCAGCCTGAGTTTTTCGAGCGCATCGCGCAGCAAACCGTGCTCGTGGGATTCGACGGGGTACAAGCCAGCGAAGACCATCGGCTTTACCTCCTGGAATCCGGGCAGCGGCTCGGCTGCGGGATTGGCTGCATCGGCGATGGTATCCCCAATCTGAGCGTCGGAGACGGTCTTAATATTCGCGAAGAGAAAACCCGCTTCACCCGCGGTCAGCTCGTCACACGGAACGGGCTTGGGAGATTGAAACCCGAGGCCTTCGATTTCAAAAGTCTTACCGTTTGACCAGAGCCGCATCTGCTGACTTTTCCGGAGCGCGCCATCCACGATACGGGTCAAAATGATTACGCCGCGATAGGGGTCGAACCAGGAATCGAATATAAGGGCGCGCAGGGGGGCGTCAGGATCGCCCTTAGGCGGAGGGATACGCTGCACGACGGCCTCGAGAACTTCTTTGATTCCTACTCCGTTTTTCGCGCTCGCCAGGATCGCTTCCGAGGCATCGAGACCGATGACCTGCTCGATCTGCTCGCGTATCCGCTCCGGTTCCGCGGAGGGCAAATCGATTTTGTTGATTACTGGAATAATCTCGAGATCGTGGTTGAGCGCCAGATAGGTATTCGCGAGCGTTTGTGCCTCGACACCTTGCGATGCATCCACCACGAGCAGAGCGCCTTCGCAAGCCTGCAAACTGCGGGAGACTTCATACGTGAAGTCCACGTGGCCCGGGGTATCGATCAGATTCAGCTCGTACGTGTTCCCATCCTCAGCTTTGTAATTGAGGCGTACGGCATGCGCTTTAATCGTGATCCCGCGCTCGCGTTCCAGATCCATCGTGTCAAGGACCTGCTCCATCATTTCCCGCTGAGAGAGCGCGCCGGTGTATTCCAAAAGCCGGTCCGCGAGGGTGGATTTCCCGTGATCTATGTGCGCAATGATAGAGAAATTGCGAATAAAGCGGGGATCCATGGTGCGGTAGACTGAGGGGATAAAAACGAATTATCCCACAGAGAGCGCTTGCAGCCGTGGTTCGCGCGCTTCCTAAATGGCCTACAAAACGCTCCAAGGATCCTTAGATGCCACGGACTTGCGCATCGGCATCGTCGTTAGCCGGTTCAACGAATTCATCACCGAACAACTCGCGAAGGGGGCGTTGGAGATTCTGGAAAAGCACGGCTGCCCGCAGGAAAACATCCGTTTCGTGAAGGTGCCCGGCGCTTGGGAGTTGCCGATAGCTGCGCGGAGCCTTGCTCCGCATTGCGACGCAATTGTTGCTCTCGGGGCCGTGGTGCGCGGCGACACACCGCATTTCGAGTTCGTCGCCAACGGCGCCGCTGATGGGCTCAGCAGAGTCAGCCTGGATACCGGCATTCCCATTGCGTTCGGCGTCTTGACGACAGACGACCTGCAGCAGGCGATGGAACGGGCCGGCGGCAAGTGCGGGAATAAAGGATGCGAGGCTGCTGAAGCAGCGATCGAGGTCGCAAACTTGCAGCGCCGGTTGCGGGAACAGCAGTAACATGGCAGCGCGGCACAGATCCCGGAAACGAGCTCTGCAGGTCCTTTTCGAATGGGACGTTCGGGGCGAACCTGTTGAGCGGGCGATCCTCCATTTTTACGAGAGCCTTTACTCGGAAGAGAACGAGAAAGTACCCAAGCCCGACAAATTCATGGAAGAGTTGGTTCGCGGTACCGTAGCAAGTGCTTCCGAGATTGACAAGCGAATCGAAACAAAATCGGAACACTGGCGTCTGGAGCGTATGCCCGTGGTCGACCGCAACATTCTGCGCCTGGCGATCTATGAGCTGACTCTGAACAACGTCCCAGCGCCGATCATTATTGATGAGGCGCTTGAACTGGCGCGGCAGTTCTCCAGCGACGAATCCCTTCCATTTATAAATGGGTTGCTGGATGCGATTCGCAGGCAGTCTTTTGCAGCAGGGCAGTGAGCTTTGGCGTGTCGAAACCGGCCGAATTTCGGGGCTCCCCGTACGTAAATCGCGATCGCCTGACCCCGCAGTCTCCACGAAGCGACCTGCGTGAGCCCGAGCGCTTCAATCTCTTCGGAGCTGATATCGGGTTGCCAATCGTAGTACCGAGTAAGGAACCATCTCACCAGCGGGATTGAGATGAATCCGTCCTCCGCCCATGTCCTGGTAAACGTGATGAGAGCGTCGAAGCGGTCGGGCGCCAGAGACTCAATCGAGCTTACATGAAAATCGCGCGTCTCAATCACCTTTAACGGCCGGCTGACGAACCCGTATTCGCTCCTCTCGAATGCACTCGTGTAGGGCCAGGCCGTGGCGATTCGGAGCTGCGGCAAATGGCTTTCGGCGTAATCGGCGGCGAGCTTTTGCAGCCGAACGAAGTCCACCATGGCGTAGTTGTTTTCGTAAGGAAACGGGTAGGGAGGATTCCAGAAGAGGCTGGCTATCAAACCGCCGATAAGGGCCACTGTTGCGGTCAGGCTGTAGCGTCGCGGCAGGTACGTCAACGCAACGGTGACGGCGATATAGAAGACCGGCAGCACGGGTAACAAATACCTCTCCAGTTCCGCGCCACCCAGCAGCGATACGAGAACAACAGTGGCTAAAGCCACCGCAAGCGTCACCCGCCACGCATGGTTTTGAAGAACGCTCATGCGCTTTGCGGCGATTACCAGCGCGAGAGTTCCGATCCACCGGAATTCTGCAAAGAAGATGTAGTAGACCCGTCGTGCCAGCGAAAGCGCAATGCGAACGGGATGCAGCGCGTACGCGACGTTGTAGTGGGCGAATCCGGGGTCACCTAGCCAATAACCTGTCCCATGATGCAGAACCAGAAGCCATCCACCCAACGCCACCGCCGGAGCGATAAACAGGCTCGCTCTCAGCCAGTCTCTTCTCCATAGCAGTGCAAGAAAGAGAACCGCGGGCACGGCAAGTCCCGTTTCTTTAACGAGCACCAGGGCTACGCTGGCAACCGCGGCGGGCACATACTTCGCCTTCACGAAAAGCAACAGAGCCAATAGGGTCAGGACCATTGCGGGCATGTCAAGCTGTGCCATCATGCTCTGCGTGTAGAACAGGGGTGAAGCGAGAAGAAGGAGCGGGGCCAGGAATGCGGGGGCGCCCTCAGTACCCCGGCTTAACTCAATCGCCAATAAGAAGGTAAAGAGCAGCCCAAAGCTGGCCACAACCAGCATCGCGGCCCGCGTCAGCGGAATGGAGAAGCCGAAGAGCTTGAACCAGAGGACAAGGTATGCCTCGACTCCAGGAGGATGCACGTTCGGGGTTGTCGAGTGAGCGATCCAGGCGCCGCTGCGGAGCAAATCGAGCGCTGTGGGTATGAACTGGCCGTGCTCGTCCCAGAAGAAGGGGAGATTGAGGAGGGGTAGGTGAATCGCGAAAAGCGGCACCGCAAAGAGCGCCCAGAAAATGCAGAAGTGAAAGAGGCGAGTCTTTGAAACCGGGTGCTCCGTCAGAGCGAATGGCGGCGTCGACATCAGAGGACGACCCGGAACAGACATCCAACGTTACTGTATGACTTCGCCCTGCGCTTGCGTCTCTAAGCGAATTTCGCCGAATGCCGCCTCATATTGCTTCAGATTTTGCGTGAGCAGGTTGGCCAGGGCTTTCGCCTGCGGCGGACTCAGAAAGACGCCTTGGAAATTCGAGATCGTCACTGCGTCCGGCGCCGATTGATTCACAGTACCGAACATCAAAAAGAAATCCCAGAGGCTAACCCGGACCTGCACGCTGTTAGCGTAGGTTTCGCGGTAATCCGCTGTGTTCGTGAGGTGCAGCTTGGGAGCCGGCTGTCCTGGAGTCATGTATCCAGTATCCATGAGAGGGGTTGCCGATGGGTTTAGGAAGAAAACTTTGGGAGGGAATGGCGGGGACGACGGGGCTCGAACCCGCGCATCACGGTCACGACGAGTAGCGGCTGCTGCTAAACGATTGATTCTCTGTTCACTGTATATCAGTTTTGCTATCCAGTTTTATCGTGTTTTTGCGGGAGTCTAGGTTTTGTCTAGGTTTCGCGACTCACGCCTAACCGACTCTCTACAGCGACGCCTCACCGCAGTCTGGGTACCCCGGAAGCGTGAAAAAATGTCGGGCTAGGTGAACTGCCAATGATAACCATTTCTTACGACTTTGGTAATGACTGGTGGGTTATCTCGGATTCCAGCAATGAACTAGAGGATGAGATCGTTGAGAGTTGCCAGGAAGTCGAAGAGACCGTCAAGACGATGCAGCGGCAGCTTCAAAAGCGTGGCTATGATACGAAGGTCAAGTGGCCCAGGCTGTGGCCACCCGACGATGATGATTTAGACCCAGCGCTCGACTCCGCGCCAATGAATGCCATCGAGAAGCCGAAGTAGGATGCACGCTTCTCATCCAAGCTAGCGCGATACGTAACGACTCTTCAGCCTTAGGGCCTTGAAAAAAAGATGCATGAAGAGTAGGTCGTAGGCAATACGCTTTGCCGCATTCGTATTTCGGTGCACCTGGGTGCGAGGCTGTGATTCGAACCGTTCTCGCTTCCGATCTACAGCGGGGATTCGATGAAATGGAAGTCACGCTCGATGTTACCAGTGCCAAATGCCCGAATTGCGGAACAGTTCATATTGATCTATGTCTCTCGAAACTGATAGCCTTCGTCTGCGATAGCTGCGGCGAAGTCGTGATGCTGTAACGTTTCGACCGTGGCCATTGCTGCCGCGATCATCACCGCTGTCTAGCCAAGGTAGCCGATCTCGATTTGAGTATTGAGAAGGTGGTTAGCAGCGTTTAACAGAGCGTGCCACTCGCACGAACCGTTCTCGATGAGGCGGAGGCAGCGCGGGTGGGACCATCGCTGGAGGCGGACGCCACGCCTCATTGGTGAGCGTTACGGAACCAGACTTGCTCCAGAACGATCCTACCCGCGTCCTTATGCGCCAAGTGTTCGGCGCTATCGCGCAATATGAGAAGGCGATGATTGTGGCGAAGCTCCGTGGTGCCAGGGAGCGTATGAAGGTGAAAGAGGGTTGCTGTGAGGGCCGTAAGCCGTATGGCTTCTATGAAGGTGAAGCGGAGACGCTAAAGCGGATTCACCAGTTGCGAAGCGAAGGCATCGGCTTTGATCGGGTCGCGGAGAAGCTCAACACCGAAGGGTACAAGTCTAGGTCAGGCGGACGCTGGCACGGGCTAGTGGTGAATCGGATATTGACGCGCCGCGCCTAGCCCTTACACCGCGCCAGACGCGCAGGAAAGGTACTCGGACGGCCACGGGTTCATGTCGATCGGGACAAGCTACACAGGCTGCAACAGCAAGGACTGTCGCTTGCGTCAGGTTGCAGCTAAGACACGCCTTAGTGTATCTACCCTTGTGTGCTCTCTATCTCACTTGGCAGGGGGGCTGATTCCCAGTGTGCTCACCGTGCCACAAGAAAAATCGTTCCGTTATTCCAGTTTCAAGAAACTGCTTGCGCTTTGCGTAAGCGAGATTTCTCCCAGACAAGATTAGAAAGTCATGAGGCACGTAACTAATGCGCCTCAAGGATCGGGAAAGCGTTGCATAAACGGGCGTGGAGATGCCGCAAACGTAGTAGTAGTCCTGGTTGATCTCATGAAATGAATCCCAAATCTCGAAAACGGCCTCATCAACATCGTCAACCTCGCCGCTATCGAGCGAACTTGGACCCCCACAATCTGGGTAGCGCCTTGCGTAATACGAATTGATTCGTGTGAGCCGCCTTCCCAAGTCATCCGAGCAGGCCAAACCCAGGTCAGCGGCCATGCTCAAGGCTGCTTCAACATCGTGTCCAAATTCCGTTCTACGTCCTAGCCGTTTAGATCGACTTAGAAGGGCCTTGTACAGCTTTTCAGCGGAGCCACTGAGGTGAGGATCTCGGAACAGGAGATAGGATTTCAGGAGCTTCTCTATACCTTGAGTACTCATCTCGAATCCCGACGAGAGACCGTGCTGTATACCGAACCGTGCGAGCAGATAATCATCTAGTGCCTTTTCGGCAAATCGGGATGCTGCTCGGTTTCGCCGATTGAAATCCATCAGTTCTAGCTTCGATTCGTGCACTTTCTTCGCTCACTTCGATGCATCATCATCTTCGCAGAGTACCTCCTTTTATGCCTGGTTCCGAAACTCCGATGAAACGTTCACTCGTGCCTTGCTGGTCCTAGTTCGGCCTGGGCCTCATGCTCGAACGAGCGCTGGAAGAGAAAGATGTCACCTGCCTGTCAGCGTCAGATAAAATGCAGAAACCAGAATGATCCGCCGCGTTAGTGATTCCGTTGAGATTGGATATAGCTTTCATGGCATCGGAGAAGGCGGTAAGCCCGCTATCCCCGCACACTACTGCCTTTCCATCAAAACGGGGCGAGAGACTTTGGCATTACCTGAAGTACCAGTGCCGGAAATAGAGCACGTTACCGGGTTGGTCGAGGCTTACCGCCACGAATGGACAGAGACGATTCGGGAGGGAAACATCGACCGGGACAACGCATTAGATCGATGCATGGAATTAAGGCACTCCATAGAACGCGAACTGCTGAACTATGCTCCAATTCCCGAGTTCATGACGTATCGGTACAAAGACCGATACTACGCCGTTCTCAACGTAAGCGTACGGCGAGCACCGTCTAGCAAAGGACAGGGGAGTTGGGTGATGCTTCGGGAATGGACGGATCAGCTCAGAGCAACAAGCCGGAAGCAGTAAAAGCGCAGCGCCGCAAGTGGACGATGGCGGAACGGCAGAGGATTGTGCAGGCTTCGTTGAAAGCCGGTACAACGGTCGATACGGTAGCGCGTGTGAATGGTGTGAACCCAAGTCAGATCCACAAGTGGCGCAAACAGCACCGGCAGAGAATGCAACCGGGTAAGGCTTCGGTTTTGCTTCCGGTGCAAGTGGCGGAGGGAGCCGCGGCTGGTGCATGGGAAGCGAAACAGGAGTGCAGCGTGATCATGGAGGCGCGGGGTGTGAGGGTGACGGTGGGCGGCTGCATCGATGCAGCCGTAATCTGCAGGTTATTGGAGTGCCTGGCGGGATGATTGCACCACCAGCCGGAGCGCGGATCTGGATTGCGGCGGGGATCACTGATCTGCGGCGCGGGTTCACGGGTTTGAGCGCAGCCGTGCAGATCGTGCTCGAGCAGGATCCCTACGGCGGGCATGTGTTTGTGTTTCGTGGGCGGAGAGGCGATCTGGTGAAGTTGTTGTGGTGGGATGGCGACGGGCTCTGCCTTTTTGCGAAGCGATTGGAACGCGGGCGTTTCGTTTGGCCGCAGGCCGAGAGTGGAAGCGTGTCACTTACTCGGGCGCAGTTATCGATGTTACTCGAAGGGATTGACTGGCGCCGGCCGGCGCGCACGTGGAAGCCGGAGATGGCAGTTTGATAACCGAGAACAAAAATACTTAAAAATGTTCGGATTGCTCTCGACTAAGTAATAAACCCATGGCATAGTTTTTGAAGATGCCTGCTGTACCGCTGCCTGATCTGGACGCGCTCGACGCGGCCGCATTGAAGGCCATGGTTATCAAGCAGCACGCGCAGATCTCGTCGCGTGATGCTGAACTTGAGCGTCTCCGGTTGATCATCGCCCGGCTGCGACGGCTACAGTTTGGACGCAAGTCGGAAAAAATCCAGCGCGAGATTGAACAACTCGAACTGCAGCTCGATGATCTGGAGGAGAATGCTGCAGAGAAGAACCAACGAGCAGAGAACACGCTTCCGCCGCCAGCAGCCGCAATCTTTGCGAGCGTGACCGAGAAACCGGCGCGCCGGCCTTTGCCAGATCATTTGCCGCGACAGACCGAGACCCACCAGCCTGAACAGGAAAGCTGTCCTGGATGTGGCGGGGAGCTGCGTAAGCTCGGCGAAGATGTATCCGAGATGCTGGAGTATGTGCCGGCGCGTTTCAAAGTGATCCGGCATGTGCGCCCCAAACTGAGTTGCACCAAATGCGATGTGATCGTGCAGGCAGAAGCCCCGAGCCGTCCGATTGCACGCGGCCTCGCCGGTCCTGGACTGCTGGCACATGTTTTGGTATCGAAATATGCGGATCACCAGCCGCTGTATCGTCAGGCGGAGATCTACGCCCGAGAGGGTGTGGAGCTGGAGCGGTCGACACTGGCGGATTGGGTAGGAGCAACGAGTGAGTTGCTGGTGCCCCTGAATGATGGCTTGCGGCAATACGTCATGAGTCCGGGCAAACTGCATGCCGACGATACGCCGGTACCGGTGCTGGCGCCAGGCACGGGCAAAACGAAACTCGGCCGTTTGTGGGCTTATGTTCGGGATGATCGCCCGGCCGGCGACCTGGCTGCTCCAGCGGTCTGGTTTGCGTACTCGCCAGATCGAAAAGGCGAGCATCCACACCGGCATCTGAAAACGTTTTGCGGCACGTTACAAGCCGACGGCTATGCGGGCTTCAACCACTTATATGATGACGGACGCATTCGAGAAGCGGCGTGCTGGGCTCATGTCCGTCGCAAGTTCTTTGATTTGCACCAGGCGCATGCTTCTCCTATCGCGACCGAAGCAGTGGAGCGCATCGGGCAGCTGTATCGGATTGAGAGCGAAATCCGTGGTCGCCCGCCGGATGAACGGCAGCAGGTACGCGACGAGCGTGCACGTCCTTTATTAATCGCGCTGCACGAATGGTTTAAAACCACGCTCACGAGGATCTCGCGCAAGTCCGAAGTTGCGGCGGCCATTGGCTATGCGCTCGCACGCTGGCCGGCGCTGGTACGCTATTGCGATGACGGCCGTATTGAAATCGATAACAATGCGGCCGAACGCGCGCTGCGTGCGGTCGCCCTGGGCCGGAAAAATTATCTGTTTGCAGGCTCCGATGGTGGCGGGGAGAGGGCGGCGGCGATTTACAGTCTGATGGGCTCGGCAAAGCTGAATGGCATTGATCCGGAAGCTTATCTGACTTCGGTGCTGCGTCGTATTGCCGATCATCCGATCAACCGCATTGCGGAGTTGCTGCCCTGGAATCTTTTTCCCGCAGGCCGGGTTGCCGTGGATGCGGCGTGAATATCCAATGACTTGGTTACCGCTCGAATCGCAGATGTTTCTCTCGGTGGCATACGATGCCGACAAGCGCATCCTGTACCTGCGATTCCGCAGCGGCGATGTCTACCGGTATTTCCAGTTTTCCCACGACGACTACCAGCATTTCCTGCGCGCCGAATCCAAAGGCCGGCACTTCCTCAGCAATGTTCGGAACTGCTTTCCCTACGAACGCATGGCCAAGCTTCGAGTCGCTTAATCAAGGCGACCGAACCATACAGTTACTCGGACGTGCGCTAGATTGAAAAATCGATAGATGCCGCGCTGGCTTGGATCGCTGATTATGATCGCTATAGGGGTCTTTGGCCTGTACGAGGGAATCACGCATCCTTGCGTTACGCTGCGCGGTTCTAAACGCCCTTTGACGAAATGGCAGGGACGTATCTTCTATGGGATTTTTGCCGCAGTAGGCATCGTTGGAGGACTGCTGGTCTTCTTCGGTCCGTTGTAGCGGTATTGTGGCGTACCTGCGTATTCAAAGATCAGGCGATCGGGTTACAGCATTTGCACTTCTAACCGGTGCCGCATACAGATCGAATCCCAACATGATTAGCAGAGTTATCAACACGCTGCAATACGGCCTTCGGCGAACGGTTACTTCTCAACAAAACCTTGTGGTCATGCAACCGCAGCCTTCACGAAGACCAGTGGTGTGCTCTAATCGACAGCTTTCTCGATCGTGAGGAGTCCAAGATTTCTGATGTGAAGAGGCGCGCCGTGCAAGAACTGAACGGACATAAACAGCCGCTAGAAGACGCCTTGGGTGGGGTAACTAGGCCGGTAGCGTCGAAAGAAGAAGTACTCATGGCGGGCGCAAGTAGACGCACAGAGAGTGTCTCGCTCGAATCTCTGCTATTGGAATTGGATGCGCTCGTCGGACTGCAGCGAGTGAAGCAAGAAGTGCGTTCGCTATCGAATCTGATGCGTATTCAGAGGCTTCGGCTAGAGAGCCACATGCAGACCTCCGTGATTTCTCGCCACTTAGTCTTTGCAGGTAGTGCTGGTACAGGCAAGACGACCGTGGCACGGCTTCTTGGACGCATTTACCAAGCATTGGGCATGCTTAATGAAGGGCATGTCATCGAGGTTGACAGATCCGGCCTCGTAGCGGGCTATGTAGGCCAAACAGCGTTGAAGACGCGGGAGGCTATTGCGAAAGCGATGGATGGGATCTTGTTCATCGATGAGGCATACGCTTTGGCGAACCACAACGGCACCGATTACGGCCAGGAAGCTATAGATATTTTGCTGAAGGCGATGGAAGATCATCGCGACAGACTTGTCGTGATTGTGGCGGGCTATCCAGAACTCATCGAGAATTTCCTCTCCTCGAATCCGGGGCTGAGATCGCGATTCAACCGGACGATAGCTTTCGAGGACTATTCTTTGCCGGAACTTGAACAAATCTACGTGAAGATGGCACAGGATGCTGGATACCAAATAGATTCTGAAGCACAGGAAAGGCTTCGTCTCGCCTTGGCTCAAGCGAGTCACAGGAACCCAGGCGCGTTTGGCAATGCTAGGGGTGTTCGTAACCTCTTCGAGCTGAGCCAAGTCATGCAAGCGGACAGACTCGCGACCCTCGCTGTGCCGACGCAGCAAGATTTGACTATCCTGCACGCGAGTGACATACCTCTTTCAGCTTGAATTGCGCAATCTCGACGAGTTCTCAACCCCACGGCGACGCGGCTCCGAGCTTTGCAGGCACAGGGCTTTTGGCTACGCCAGAGCGCGGCAAAAGCAAAGATCAGCCTTTCTACCGTGGCCCGCTCACTCTCAGTCCTGAATGCGCGACTCCGGTATGACTGGTATAGCGCGTGCGAACCCAAGCGTTCCATATGGGGGTCGCTGGTACAGTCGAATCGTGCTACTTGCACGGAAACAGCACGTTATCCATTGCCGACACTGCGGAACGGACAACGCGGTAGCGCCTGATGTAGTCGGGAAGCTCTGCGAAAACTGCGGTGAAGCGATCTTCAGTCCAGAGATCGAGGAACCAGATAAAAGAGCAATTGCCGATCGTACTGGTGAGATGTTGCGTGTGAGATGTCCGCACTGTCGATTTATTAACGAGTTCCCGAGCAGATCCGCGCAGAGATTCATAAGCTCACCGCAGGCGGGAAGACTCGTAAGACAATGGCGTGCGGGCACCCGCAGACGTTTACGCGAGCGTGGACGAGACGAATGGGACGGTTATTCGGTGAACTGGACAAGCAGTCGCTACTCAAAGCCATTGAAGAATGCCGCCGCGCCTGTATCCCCGCAGAGGCGGAGTTAGCACCAGTAATTCGCCGGTTGGCAAAGCAAACCATTAGCGATAAAATTCAAGCTCGCTGGGAGATTTTTCCAAAATGAGCTTCCCGACATCTGTCCTCGCGCTCCTGTTGGCCTCCGCACCGCTGACACTGCAGGCTTCCAAACCCTCCATCATCGTTAACGGAGATCCACCGGATGCCACCATCATCACGAACACTTCTTTTGAATACTACGCTAATTCAAGAGGCGGTGGCGATTTTTCCTTCCGGAACGAGACCGGCCAGAGTTGGACGCAACTGGACGTCTTCGTAACATTGCCCAGCCCTGTAACGGCGATTACCTGCGAAAGCCTGGCTTTTGTTATATGCACGGCCACTCCGCCGAACGCTATGATGATGCAATGGGACATCACTTTCGGGCCGAATCCAAAAGGTGGCATTCCGAATGGAGCGACGTTCTCTATTAACCTCAACAACAATGGTACAGTCAACATGCAGCCCGACGGCGTGGGCGATTGGGGTTCCCGAACGGAGTTTGATGACATTGCGAACAAAGGTGTGCCCGAGCCAGCATCCTGGGCTCTTATGCGGATTGGTGCGCTCTGCCTAGCCGCCATATGTGTCAAACGCAGTGCGCTGGCTTCCCGGCGGGCTTCACGAAGTAAGCACCAAAAGGAGTTGCGTCGAATCTGACGCCGACCCTCGTTATCACAGTGGACGGGTCATTCACTTCGAGCCGCTGTTGACAGCCAAGTCGATGCCGAGCAAGTGCGCCGAGCCAAGCAGCCGCAACTGCAGCCGGATGCCCCACAGGCGCAAGTAGCGAGCCAAGCCGGAGCCGGAATAGCCTCGACAGCGAACAGGTCGCCAATCACGCCACGCAGCAACCAGATGTTGCGTGGCTTTTTTGTGCCCTGCGCTAACCAAAGGTGAAGATCCTCGGGAATCACCCAAAAGCGGCCAACGATAATCACCTGAAAACCGGCCAATAGGCGGGCTGATCCAGGACATTGATCCGGGCGTGAGGAATACCCTCCGTCAACGTGGGCAATGTCTTGAGAAGGACAAGAGAGAGCAAGTAATCGCGCTGGGGCGGCTGGGATGGTCTCTGCGGCGGATCGAAGCCGCAGTACACATTCGGCGGGAGACAATCGGCGGATATCTGCGCGCCGCCGGCATTCCGGTGCGCCCGCCTGGCGGATGGGGACGGCGCTCACCGGCAAAACCGGCCAATGAGGTGATTACCGACTCTGGCGCCGAGTCGGTGACGATAACGGTCCCCGAGCCGCAGCCTAGTCGCAGT
This sequence comes from uncultured Acidobacteriaceae bacterium, assembly GCA_963787585.1. GTDB lineage: Bacteria > Acidobacteriota > Terriglobia > Bryobacterales > Bryobacteraceae > Bog-105. The sequence continues at coordinate 854,703 of CAWBDR010000014.1, read as the reverse complement.
CGATCGGCCAGCGTCTGCGAGCAGTACCGGGAGTTGATTGACCTCGGGCTCTCGCGTGGCCGCAATGCCAAGGCGATCTGGCAGGATCTGGTCGACGGCCACGGGTTCACTGTCGGTTACCAAAGCGTCCAGCGGTTTGTAGGCAAGCTGCGCAGAGCGGCGGAACCGGAAGCGCGAGCCGTGATTCAGACCGCGCCGGGCGAAGAAGCACAAGTTGATTACGGCTCCGGCCCGATGGTGCGCGACCCGCAAAGTGGCAAGTACCATCGTACGCGGCTGTTTGTACTGACGCTCGGATACAGCCGCAAATGCGTGCGGCTTCTGGTCTTCCGCTCCACCGGGCGCGTCTGGGCCGAACTGCACGAGAAAGCATTCCGCCGGGTGGGCGGGGCCACTCGCGTCGTGGTGCTCGATAACCTGCGCGAAGGCGTGCTCACGCCCGATATCTACGATCCCACGCTCAATCCTTTATATAAGGATCTGCTTCAGCACTACGGTGCCGTCGCTCTGCCTTGCCGCGTAAGAGATCCAGACCGCAAGGGGAAGGTGGAATCGAGCGTTGGCCACGCCCAAAAGACGCCGCTGAAGGGGTTGCGCTTCGAGAGCCTGGAAGAGGCGCAAGCGTATCTGGATCGCTGGGAAGAGCGCTGGGCCGATACGCGCATCCACGGCACCACCAAGCGTCAGGTCGCAGCGATGTTTGCCGAAGAACGGCCTGCTCTGCTGTCACTGCCGATCGAGCCTTTTCGCTATTACCAATACGGCGAGCGCACGGGGCACCTGGATGGCTGTGTGGAAGTCGAGGCGGCCTATTAAGCACACCGCCGGGCTGGATTGGCCGTCGGGTTCACGTGCAATGGAATGACTCCCAGGTCCGGCTCATCGATCCGCGCAGCGGGCAGCTACTTCGCGAGCATTTACGGCAGCAGCGCGGGCGTCATCGTATCCACGATGAAGACCGCAGAAGAAAGACGCCGCTCTCGACTGAACGCTTGCTGCGCCGCGCCGAATTAACTGGTGCGCACATCGGCGCACTCTGCCAAGTCATGTATCGCAATCAGGGGCAGGTCGCGGTGCGCCGCATTCTGGGCGTGCTGGCGCTCGTGAAAAAGTACGGTCTCGCTTCCACCGACGATGCGTGCGCAGTGGCGCTGGAAACCGGCGCTTGCGAATACCGTTTCGTACGCCGCTATCTGGAGCACAACCCACAACTGCCGCTGAGCTTGCGCCAAGTCGATCCGCTGATCCGCCAGCTCACTCTCTATCGCGACCTTATTGAAAAACGAACTCATCAGGAGAACGACCTATGCACGTTGTAGAACTCGAACGCTCGCTACCTACTGTTGCGAAGCGTCTAGGACATGCGAACGCGAACGTTACGCTCTCGATTTATGCTCACGCGCTAGAAGCCGACGAACTAGCAGCCGCGAAGATTTGGGACGACACGATGGCGGCTCATAAATGGCGATCAAAGTCTAGGAAAATCTAGGCCGAGGAGAACCAAAAGCCCACAAGTCACTGAATTCACAGGGAGAAGAATGGCGGGGACGACGGGGCTCGAACCCGCGACCTCCGACGTGACAGGCCGGCGTTCTAACCAACTGAACTACGTCCCCTCGTTGCGGTAACGTCGGACAACCGCAGGATAGCATAGGAACGACGCCTTTCAAGCCGGGTGGTTTGTCTCAGATAATGGAATCGTGGCAATTGCCATTGAGCGCAAACCGACTCCAGATCAATTGCTTCGGCGGCTCGAAGCAGACGAGGAACATCAGTCTCGCGGTCGTCTGAAAATCTTTCTGGGTTACGCATCTGGCGTGGGCAAGAGTTTTCGGATGCTGGATGAAGGGCGGCGGCGGCTCGAGCGAGGCCAAGATGTCATAGTCGGCGCCCTTCAACCCCGGCTCACGGCCGATGCCTTGCGAACAATCGCGAAACTCGAGATCATTCCGCTAGTCGACAGAGGCGGCGTGTCCGTAATGGATATGAGCCGTATATTGCAACGCCATCCGAAGGTGTGCCTCGTTGATGGGCTCGCCTATGACAATCCCCCCGGTTCCGCTCATGAGAAGCGATGGCAAGATGTGGATCAGTTACTGGATGCGGGCATTTCTGTTATCACATCGGTCAATTTACAGCACATAGAAGAAAAGGCCGCCGAGGTCCAAGCAATTACCGGCAAGCGCGTGACCCAAACGGTGCCGCTCAGCTTTCTAAATACGGTTGACGAGATTGTAGTGGTGGATGCGCCTCCGGATACGCGTGTTGAGGTTTTAGACGAGGGGAAGGCGGGGTCTCCCGCCCAGAAGCTCAGTCAACTTCAGCTTTCCGAACTGCGCGAGATCGCCCTTCTGCTGGCGGCCGACGTAGTTGATAAACAGCTGGAGCGTTACCTTGCCGAGAACGGTATTCAGCAGCTCTGGGGCGCGCAGGAACGCATTCTTGTCTATCTATCTCCGGGGGCTGACGCGCGGCGCATGCTGGAGAGCGGAGTTCGCAACCGGGACCGGTTCCACGGCGAGCTGATAGCTGCTCACATGAATCGGCCAGACTGGTCTTCCGAAGAACGTCGAGCAGTAGAAGCAGGCGTGGCGCTCGCGCGCGAGCGGGGCACAGAGGTCGTGGAACTGGACGGGGAAGATAACGTCGCCGCTGTTCTTCAGTTCGCCAGAGGACGCGGCATTACGCAGATATACGTCGGGCACCGCCAGCATGAGAGCTGGTGGGAGCGCGCATTCGGCAGCGATCTCGATCGCTTGATTCGTTCCGCCGAATGCATGGATCTGCGTGTCTTCCCTGAATCTTAGGGCCGCGCGACAAAGTAGACGCGCCCGAATCCAAGCTCAGATGTGACCTGGGCATCTTTCGCCGGGATGGTTTCGACGTTCCGGAAACCGGTTTCGCGCAAGGCGAGCAGGATGTCTTCAAGCGAATAGCACTGCTGCTCTACAACGCTTTGGCGCCGCTCCCAGGAGTTACCCGGTCCGCGCCTCACAAACCAAACCAGCTCTGTGCGGGCTTTTCCGCTGGCAGGATGGTACGTGCCACGCACCATCGAGACGCTATCATCAGCAAGATCTACCGCCCATTGGCGCAGATCCGCCGAGTACGCTTCGGCGAGATTCATATCAAAGAAGAAGAGGCCTTCATTGTTGAGACTCCGGCGGACGCCCTTGAAAACCAGGCGCAGATCCTCCAGGTTCAGCAGATGGTTCAGTGAATCAAAGGTAGACAGAACGGCGTCAAAATGGTTATCGAAATCCAGGTACCGCGCATTCTGGACTCGCAGATCGATGCCGGGCAGCTCTCGCCGGGCAATTGTAATCAGTTCGGCCGAGTTGTCGACACCCGTTACATGGTAGCCACGCGCGACCAGCTCCTTTGTGACATGACCCGACCCGCAGCATAGATCCAGGAGCCGGGCCTGTTTCGGTATTTGCGCAAAGAACAACTTTTCCAATGCCGGCAGAGCGGCCGGGAAATACCAATCCGCCCAAAGCGCGTGATACATTCCGGCGATTTCGTCATAGGAAGAAGCGCAAGCGGAGATTGTTTCTGCCATGTTCACCCGTAAATACATGATATCTTTACAGTGTGAGCTCTCGCCTAGTGAATGTACGCCTGGATGAAGAGCGCCTGCGGAAAGCTCGTATGCTGCGGGAACAGGGCGTGGCGCTGTCCGACTTGATCCGCGAAGCGATAGATGAACGATTCGAGCAGTTGAACCGTTCCAGGAAAGTGCGAGATGTCAGAAATATTATGCAGCGCATTTTTGAACAGCACCCCGATCCCGCCGGTTTCCCTCCGCGAGCCTATAACGTACATGATCGGAAAGCCGCACGCGCCGCCATTCTCGAGAAGTTGCGCCGCTGAGTTCGATGATTCTAGTCGATACGACGCCCCTCGTCGCCCTTTGCGATGGTCGAGACTCGCACCACGCGGTCGCGGTAAAACAATTGGGAAAACTGGCCTCCGCCGGGCTCTGCACGTGCGAAGCCGTGTTGATGGAATCCTGCTTCCATCTGCCGCGTCGGGAACAGCGGCAGCGCCTTCATGCACTGCTTGATGCACTGGCGATCTCCTCTGTGCCTGGCCCTTGTGACCGAAGCTTCTGGTCCGACGTGCTCGACTGGCTTACGAAGTATGCCGAACACGAGCCGGACTGGGCAGATGCCTGCATTGCAGTCCTGTGTGCCCACGACAGGCGATTGAAAGTCTGGACTTATGATCGCGAGTTTCGGACAACGTGGCGCAGGCCGGATGGAAGCGTCATTCCTTTGGCCACTAGAGAGTAATTTTGGCCGTGCATCCATTAACTGAGACAAACTACTGAAAAACGGGAACAATATTTATCTGATACGTGGGGGAAGCGGCGCGGTGAATATCGATACCCAACTTGTTTCAGAACTGCCCGCCAGCTCAGCCGAGGATTTGTTTGTAGAGATATTTCAGGAAGCCGTCGGGCTTGTCGGGACCCAGTGGCTGCAATTCCAGGTGCCGTTTACGGATATCGATGAGCGTCAGCGCCGGATTGATTACGCATTAAATTCTCCCTTGAGCCGGTATGCCTTTGAGATCGATGGAGAGTTCTGGCATGACCCTACTTCACCCCGGGTAACACCAGCTGATTTCCGTAATTCGCTCATCCGTCAGAATAGCCTCGTTTATCGAGGCTGGAAGGTATATCGCTGGACGGATCAGCAGCTTATAGCCGAGCGCAGCCGCGTTGTGGAACAACTCCGGTTGTTCTTGGAACGCGAGATCGCGGCCGGAACTCTGGGGGATCTTCTTCCGCTGCAAGAGGCAGGCGAGTTCTCGCTACGGGAGCACCAGTCCGAAGCACTTGACTCCCTGGATGCGATGCGCGGCGAGGGTAAGACGATCGCGCTACTGACCCATGCCACAGGTACCGGCAAAACACACGTCGCGGTAACTGACGCTCGCCGACTGGGTTTGAGAGCTCTTTATCTGGCTCACCGCGAGAAGTTGCCAAAGCAGACGGAGGAACGATTTATTGAAATATGGCCTCAAGCCACAACAGCCCTTTTTAGAAGTCGCGGAATGAAGCCGGAAGCTCATGTGGTGTTGAGCACATTTCAGGCAATGAGCCGCAATCTGAGCCGGTTCGATCCGCGAGAGTTCGGATATCTCATCGTGGATGAAGCTCATCATGCAGTAGCCGACACCTTTCGGGAAGTGATCGGATATTTTCAGCCGCAGTTCACCTTGGGATTGACGGCGACGCCAGAGCGATCGGACGACCGCTCACTGCTAGAAATCTTCCGGGAAGCAGCGCACCGCCTGGATCTGGACGAGGCAATCCGCCGAAATATTCTCGTACCCATTCGATGCGTGAGAGTAGAGACCAATATTGACCTGAGCCGGGTTCGGTACAACGCAGTGGACTACCGCGCCAAAGATCTCGAAGAAGCGATCCAGGTGCCTGGTCGAGACGAACTTGTGGTGAGTGTATATGCAAGACACGCGCCCCGCAAGCGCGCCGTCTGTTTCTGTGTAAATGTCGATCACGCCGAACGAATGGCGAGAGAGTTCGAGAGGGCCGGTATTCCTGCCGCGAGCGTGTCTGGCCGGATGGCTGTTAATCAACGAGAGAAGGTGCTAAGCGCGTACGAAGCTGGGGAGCTACGGGCGCTCTGCGCGTGCGACATTCTCAACGAGGGCTGGGATTCACCTCGCACGGAAGTGCTTCTAATGGCACGGCCGACGTTAAGCAAGATCGTTTACGTTCAACAACTCGGCAGAGGGACGCGCAAGGCTCCGGGCAAGGAAGACCTGCTGGTATTCGACTTTATCGACAATTCGATGCGGTATGCACAAGCGCTTAGCGTACATCGACTGTTCAAAAGGCCCGAATACCGGGCCGGTGCTCTCGTGGTAGCACCTGAGGAGCAGCTGATGCAGGAGCAACAAAAGCTAAGGGCGGGCGAAGTGCCCCAGGTAATTCTTGGAATTGGGATTTACGATACCAGTCTCCGGCCTATTGATGTATTTTGTTGGCAGGACGAAGCGGAGGGAATGCTTGCAGCAAGTGAACTAGCCATCGAACTTCGAGCGGACGATTCGACCATTCGCGACCGTGTCCGCCGAGGCGAAATCCTGCCAGACCTGACGGTTCCGATTGGTGATCGCGAGTATCATTACTTTCGTCATGAGCGTGTGGCCGAACTGCAAAAGCGGTACGGCGTGACGGCGCTTAGCGAGGAAAACATACGTGATCTGTTCCTTGAATACGTTGAGGATGCCGATATGTCGGCGTCCTATAAGCCGGTTCTGTTGCTTGGCATGTTGCAATGTGCCGACTGGAGCGGGCGCGTACGGATCTCACAGCTACTAGCGTTCTTCCGCGATTTCTACATTCAGCGAAGGGAGAAGGGATTGCTAGCGGAGGCGCCTTCTAAGAAGATGGCGCGTGTTGCTGAATTAACGGACTTAGAAATCGAGCGGACAATGCTCAACATGCCCTTTGAAAAATTCGAGCGAAAACGGTTTTTTCGCAGACTGAAAGACCTTGCGATGGTCCGATTCGCCGAGCCTTTATGGCGTCGGTTGACCGAGGCAGATCGAGAATACTTTGCGAGAAAGGCTCAGGAGCAGGTTGCGGCATATTATGACCGGCTGGATTCTGTGCTATGAGATGTCGCCTGGTGCCCGGGGCGGGACTTGAACCCGCACTCGCCTTGCGGCGAAAAGGATTTTAAGTCCTTTGCGTCTGCCGATTTCGCCACCCGGGCACAATTCTCATCATAAGGAACCCACTTTGGGAGCGGCGAAACGCGCCTGGGGAGCGGTTTCTGCGGCCGCATACGCTCCAAATCGCCTGTTTGCGGCCCTTGCCGCGCCTGACCTCATCAAAAAGCTCGACAAAACCGCGTTTTTGGCCCTTTTTTCTCTTTACAAGCGCGTCGGAGTGCGCTTATGATCAAGATGACCAAGAAGGGCTCAAACATTTTTGCATCGTTCTGTTTTAAGCTCAACTCGAGTGGAGCTGCCGAATTGATGCGGAGTTTTCCTTCACACCAACAGAACCTTTAGGGAGGCAATCAGATCAGATGGCAGAGGTGAAAAGAATGACGCAGACCGCAATCATCCGCGAACTAGCGGAAACGACCGGCGTAAATAACCGCGTGGCCAAACACTTCATGGAATCGCTGGCGGAGCTCGCCGTGCGCGAAACCAAGAAGAATGGCGTATTTGTGCTTCCGGGCATTGGACGGCTCGTTCGTGCCGAACGCAAAGCCCGCACGGGACGTAACCCGGCAACCGGCGAGGCAATAAAAATACCCGCCAAGAAAGTCGTGAAGTTTCGCGTAGCGAAATCCGTCAAGGATTCTATCGTTCCGCCGAAAAAGACCGCCGCGAAGTAATCAACAAACCGATTCAAAGTCAAACCCCGCAGGTCCGGCCGCGGGGTTCCTTATCCTTCGGAACTTATTTCTTTTCGCTGTCCGCTTCGTCGCTCTTGACGGAGTTCTTGAAATTACGGATGCTTTCGCCTAGACCCTTGGCCAACTCGGGCAGCTTCTTGCCACCAAAGAGCAACAGCAGCACACATAGAATAATGAGCAGGTGGGCAGGCCGCAGTAATCCTTCAATCACGGTTTTCTCCCGGAAAATCTCTGCCCACGCTGAACGCGAGCACATCAGCGAAGCCAAGCAGTCGAACCACTGTCCCTGTCTCGATTGACGATCCCATTGTAGAACGCGCGAGCGCTAGCGGGCGAAAACGGCCCCGATCAGGCGGAAGCAGATGCTCAGGAGAATCAAAGGCAGCACCGCCACAAACGCTTTGCCTCTAGGTACCCGGAAGGCGGCGCTGATGACCAGGATCATCATCACGATCCACCAGATCTCGAAAATAGAGAAGTAGCCGAGAATCGCCCCGAGATACTTGTTCGAACCCTCGGGAAGGAAAATGTCGAGCCCAAGCGCCGGCCTCAATTCGGCCATGGTTGAGAGCTCGCCCTTGGCTTTCACAATTATCAACGCTGCGATTGCCGAGAGCACCTGAATCACGCTACAGCCGGCCACAACGTTGAATAAAGCCCGGAACTTGGCGTTTATGCCCAACACTGCGCTCATAGCCAGCAGAATCAACGCTTGCACGGCGAAAAAAATCGCAATAGTCACCGGAGCGCAATACGCCAGCACCTTTTGAAAGAGAAGGCCGATCTGCATGCCCTTTTGATACTGCTCGGGTGTGGTGTTGGCGGGCAACGGCGCGACCTCCATGACATGCTGCACCATAGGGATCATAATCAGGGCGGCGATGAATGACACGATCGAAAACAGCGCGAGTGGTCCCACCCAAAACCACTTTCGGAAAACATGCTTTGCGGCTGAACCGGGGCTGATAAAGAAATCGCCGATCCCCGCCAGGTCGTTTAAAAACCCGCCGGGCTCATTCGCCGGCATCTCCGGTACAAGCGTTGCCATTCAGTGCTCCTGATTGCGCGATTATACTCGTTTTCGGTTTCCGCCGCTAAGATTCTCCCTCGGCTAGTCTGAAAGAGACATTCGTGAAAGCCATCATTCTAATCCTGCTTGCCCTGGCGCTGACGGCGTGTTCCCGTAAATCCGATACGAGTCAACCTAAGCACCAGTATCAGCTCACCGGGAAGGTGGTCTCGCTTGATGCGCGGAGTCAGACCGCCACCGTGGATGCCGCTGCCATTCCGAACTTCATGGAAGCGATGACGATGGAATACCCGGTCAAATCTAAAGAAGAATTCAAGACTCTTCACCCGGGAGATCAGATCAGGGCGACTGTCGACGTCACGGAAGCCGGCACCTACGATCTGTCAAACATTCACGTCGAGAGAGCCGGAAAGTAATTCGCCTATAGTTCAATGCAGTGCCGCAGTATTGGCCGTGGTCGCCAGCTCAGGCTGGGGCGCAGATCTCACCGCGGTGGATTCGAGCGCGAGTAACACGACCGCGATCCAGACCACGTCTGCCATAAGCAAGTGGAAGAGCTGCATCCACACGGGCGCAAGTAACGCAACGTTTACTGCTCCCACGGCAAGCTGGAAAGTAATCAGCTCGATCACGCGGGTTCCCGCTGAGCGAACCGGAAACGGTCCTGAACTTCGACGGAACATGCTCGCGGCAGCCCAGATGACGTATGCTGCGCCGAGTATGGCAATAGCAGGATGTACAAGCCGCAAGCGCAGGAGTAGGCTGGCTGTGTTCGAGAAATCCTGCTGCACGCCCGAACTCAGCGAAACCGCAGGAAACAGTGTGTCGCCAAGTGCGGTAACCGCGCCCGTGATACTGACCAACACCGTGACGCTAAGCGCACCCAAGATTCTTCGGGGCATGACCAGAAGGTCCAGGCGTTCACATCGAGAGTAGGCCAGCCATGCTGTCGCGGTAAGCGCGCCCAGGAGCAGCATAGTGTTTGTCAGGTGGGCCGACAAGTACCAGGCTCGCCCAGCCGATTGGTCCTTCGCTACATAGCGTAGCAGCACCAGGCCAGCACCCAGCAGCGCCTCGATCAACAGAAACACCAATGACAAAACTGCGTACCGGCGTACTGCATGCCGTCTTGGAAAGGAGAGAAAAGCCCAAACCACCAGCGCGACAGCGGCCAAGGCATCGACGCTGGTCATTAGGCGATGAGTGAATTCGATTGCCATCGGCGCCGCCATGTGCTGGGGAATTACTTGCCCGTTGCAGAACGGCCAGTGAGCGCCACAGCCATCTCCCGAGAACGAAACGCGAACGTAAGCGCCCCATAAGATCACCGGGATGTTGTAGGCCAGCACGGCCCACGCGAACAGCGCGAACCGTTTCCGGACCAGATTACTCGCCCAAACCATCTACTTTTTTCCGTTTCGCAGCAGCCCCACCTTAAGCAGTGCGGCTACGCTACAAACCTCACTGATTCGCCCGTCCATTGCCATGTCGAGCGCCGTTTGGAACGGCTTCCACTCGGGCGTGATGTCCTCTTCGGGATCGAGCTTCATCTCGGTGGGCGCAAGCTGGGTTGCTAAGTAAAGCGTTTGAGTGTCGTCCGCGACTCCGTTGCAGTTATCCACGCTACCCAGACACTCCCATTTTTCGGCCAGAACGCCCGCTTCTTCGGCCAGCTCACGCTTGGCAACTGCCAGCATGTCCGTTTCTCCCGGATGGGATCCGCCGCGAGGAATCTCCCAGGAATAGCGGTTCACACTGTATCGCCACTGCCCTACCAGCACAACCTCATCTCGCTTGTTAACCGCAACGATGCCGACTGAAGGCCGTATTTCGATGACCCCGTAGATACCCGGTCCGCCATCTGGCCGTATAACTTCATCCTCGCGTACGCGTACCCAGCGATTTTCGTAAACCATCCGGGATGATTTCGTTTTCCATGGGTTGCGTCGCGCCATGTTAGGCTTCTTCGCAAATTTGCGCGAGAAGGTTCAGATCCACGTTGCCTCCGGTGAGAATGATTCCGACCGAATGCACATCGCCCGGCAACTTGTCGTGGAACACGGCTGCCGCGGCTACGGCGCCACTCGGCTCCGTAAGAAGTTTCATTCGCGTCAGCAAGAAACGTATTGTGGACTTGATGGCCGCCTCCGACACGGTAAGAACGCCTTCGGCCATGGAGCGCACGATTGGGAAAGTAATCTGTCCGGGAATCGTAGTTCGCAGGCCGTCAGCAATCGTCGGAGGCGGTTTTATTTCCACCCGCTCCCCGCGCTCGAGAGATTGATGCCAATCGTCCGCCAACTCCGGTTCGACGCCAAGAACTCTAATCTGAGGCCGAAGGCTTTTTGCCGCGATGACGGTCCCGGAGAGCAAGCCACCTCCGCCGAGCGGTACGACTATCGCATCAAGATCCGGCTTTTCTGTCAGAAGCTCCAGAGTGGCCGTGCCCTGCCCGGCGATGATCCATGGATGATCATAGGAAGGCAGAATGACAGCGCCGGTGTCGTTCGCGATCCGGTGCGCGATCTTCTCGCGGTCTTCCCGCAGCCGATCATAAAAGACAATTGTCGGGCCGTAGGCCTGAGTCGATTCCAGCTTAGCTTTTGGCGCGTCCGTCGGCATCACGATGGTGGCCGGAACGTGCAAATACTCCGCTGCGATCGCCACCGCCTGGGCGTGATTACCGGAAGAAAATGTGACTACGCCTCGCTTGCGCTGCTCTTGGGTGAGCGAAGCGAGAAAATTCAACGCGCCGCGAATCTTAAATGACCCGCCGCGTTGGAGGTTCTCGCACTTGAAGAACGCTTTCAGCTCGCAAGCTTCATCAAACAGCCGTGAGGTCTCAACGGGTGTCTTACGGGCCAGCGGCTTGACCCGTTCTGCCGCGGCGATCACATCAGAGAACCCTACGGTCTGTTCCAAATACTCAACCGTACTCATCAATAACCAGCTTTCTTATCTACTACGTTCAACAGCGGCTCCCCATTCACATACCGTCGAAAATTTTCAACAAACGCCTGCGCGGTGAGGTCAAGCCAGTCCGGGTTCTCCGTCCGGTCCGTACAATGCGGCGAGATCAGCACATTTTCCATATCCCAAAGCGGCGAACCGGCGGGGAGCGGCTCTTCCTCAAACACATCGAGGGCCGCGCCGGCAATTTGCTTTCCTTGCAAAGCAGAAATCAGCGCAGCTTCGTCGATCACTGGTCCCCGGCCGACGTTTATGACAAGGGCAGAGCGTTTCATTACATCGAACTCGGCCTTGCTCAGCAGGTGGCGGGTGTCCGGTGTCAACGGCGCTGCAGCGAGAATCACATCCGACTCTTTGAGCATTTCCAGCAGCTGATCCGGCCCAAACACACGATCGGTGACCGGATCACTTCCTGACAGCTCCGGTTTACGGCGAAGGGCGTACACTCTCATTCCCAGAGCTTTCGCGAGTTGTGCGCACTCCCGACCGATCTCTCCATAGCCCACCACTCCCATGGCCTTTTCCAGCAGCCATTCGACTTTGAAATCATCCCAGCGGTGCGCGATCTGATTGTCTACCAGGCGCCGGACGCGTTTATAGAAATAGAGCATTCCAAGCAGGGCGAACTCGGCCAGCGAGCGCTTGAACACACCCTTGGCATTTGTAACTGGTACGGAGCTCGCCACCAGTTCCGGAAACATCAGCTTCTCCACCCCGGCTGACAGGCTGTGGATCCACTTCACGTTCTTGGCATGGCGCCAGACCTCACGAAAATCAACCGTCTTGCCGGTCAAGCCCGAATAGAGAATCACTTCCGCATCGGGCGCGTGCTGTTCGAGCGTCAAGGTGTCGTTCCCAATAAAGACGTTAGCGAGGCCATCGATACTGGTTAAATTGCGCAGCACGTAATGATCGGGAGGGCAAACAACCAGGAGGTTAGGCTTCCTCATTGAGGCTAATAGTTCATCTTAAATGGCAGGAAAAATGCTACGTGTTGGCAGACCTCGTAGAATAAGAGCGTGCCCCCACGCTGTACCTGCGGCGCACTCCTTTCGGAGGATGCCCGTTTTTGCCACAAATGTGGCAAGCCCCAATACGAAGAAGACATTGCGCGATTAGCCGAAGAGCCCGCCACGGCTCCGGTCCAATCGCCGCCTGCCATTTCGCTGCCTCCCTCGCGGATTGGCTTCGGCAATCTGCAAGCAGTTATGATCACCATGGCCGTTGCAGCTTTCTCGCTTGTACTGCTGTGCCTGGCATTCGTTCTTGCACCTCCGCTCGGGCCGATTGTGCTGTGCGGCGCAGGGTTCGCAGCGGCGAAGTTCTATAAGAGCCGCAACCCTGCTCCTCTGACAACCGGAGGCGGCGCCTTCCTAGGACTCATGACCGGCCTTTGGCTATTCCTCGTGATGGTGATTTCCGCGGCGGTTCTCGCGATGTACGTTTCCTCGCCGGAAGGACGCGATCTGGTCATGAAAGCGGCAGCTATGCAGAAGATGCCGGAAATCGCCAAACTTCTGGATGACCCTCATCAGTTTGTTGTGAACGAGATCCAGGGCTTAATTCCGGTTTTCTTCATCGCAACGCTGTCCGCGGCGTTTGGGGGCATGCTGGCCGCTCGCAGCTCGACCAGGCGGCAATCGTCCCAACCGAGATAGGCGCACCTAATCCCTCTTCTTCTACTCAACTGCATCCGGGCCTGATTGTTACCCTGAAAGTCCGAGCCTGATGAGCAGTCCAATTCTCACTTTGACCGTAAATCCTGCATTGGACCGCATTATCTCGGTCGACCGACTGGTATTCGAGGATCGGGCCTATATCGAATCCATCACCGAAGCTGCGGGTGGACGCGGAATCAATGCAGCGCGCGTTCTAACCAGCTTCGGCGCTCAAGCGGTCGCCATCACCACCTCGGGAGAGGGGACCGGGCGGAAATTCGAAGAGCAGCTTCAATCGGACAGCTTCGCCAGGGAAATCGTCAAAATCGGCAACAGCATCCGGACCAACCTAACCATTTCCGACCGCCAAGGCCTGTCTATCAAGCTGAACGAACTCGGTCCCTCCCTATCGAGCGCCGAGCAATTGCAATTGATCCGCGCCACGGAAAAACTGCTGCCCGGGGCGTCGTGGTTGATGCTCTGTGGCAGCCTGCCGCCCGACGTGGACCCGCACTTTTATGCGAAGTTGATCAGGGCCGCAACTAAACGGAAAGTCGAAACGCTACTGGACACCGATGGAGACGCTCTGTTGCACGGAATGGAAGGCAAGCCGACGATAGTGAAGCCCAACCAATCCGAAGCGGAGCGGCTGCTCAACACTACTCTGATCACCCGGTCTCAGCAGATCGACGCTGTGAAACGCATTCGAGGCCTCGGCGCTAAAGCAGTTGTGCTCTCTTTGGGGAGCCGTGGTGTGATTGCGGGTAGTTCCACCGAAGGCGTCGTCGAGGTGATTCCGCCGCCGGTTGATTCCCTCTGCCCCATCGGGGCCGGCGATGCTATGTCTGCCGCAGTGGTGTGGTCGCTGAGCCGTGGAAATTCGTTCAGCGAGGCGCTGCGCTGGGGCGTTGCCGCCGGAACGGCAACTTCCAAGCTGCCTGGAATTACTCTGGCGAACCGCGCGCAGACGGAAGTGATCTATCCTCAGATCCAGATCAACCGGATTGTGATTTAGTCGTATTTCTCGTAGATGATCTGCTTGCGATCGAATCCGCGCTGTTTGAGCTCCTTGCGCACGCTATCCACCATTTCCTTCAACCCACAGACGTAAACGTCCACGTTGACGATCTCGTCCGGCGTTCGCAACGCTATGGCTTCATCCAGATGCTGCTGCACTCTGCCCGTCAAGCCTTTCCATGATTCAGCGGGGCGTGTAATCGTCGGCATAAAGCGGAACGTATCGTAGCGGCGCGCGAGCTCTTCGAACTCTTCGCGGTAGAGAAGGCCGTGCTCATAACGAACACCAAAAAGCAACGTCACGTGGGGCTGGATGGCAGGCAGATGATCGAGCAGCATGGAGCGAAAGGGGGCGATTCCCGTTCCGGTCGCGACGAAAACTGCCCGGCGTCCAGGATGGCGAAGCGTGAAGTATCCGAGCGGCTCATGAATATCGATCTCGTCTCCTGGCTTCAAGTCAAACAGGTAAGTCGAGACAATCCCGTCCGGTACGTGATTAAGGCAGAGCGAAAACGAGTTGCTTGCGCGAGGAGAAGCGATGGAATAAGCTCGTGTAATCTCTTTGCCATTGACCGGCTCCACGACCGAAATAAACTGTCCCGGAGTAAATGAAAATTCTTGAACGCCAGGTACTTCGAAATCGAAATGATGTACTTCCGGCGCGAGCTCCTTCCAGCTCGTCAGCTTGGCTTTCAGCGTAAATACCCTCTCTATAAAATGATGCTTGACGCCGGTTCCTCGACACCGGTCGCGGGCGTCATTTGCTGCAGCAGATCCAGGAACATCCGCCCTCGCGGCCGTCCATTCTGATTCTGCTGGCCGATTCGCAGCAGAAACACCAGAATTTTCAGCAGGTCGGAATTCCGAACAGGAGATAATCCCTCGCGTTCTTCCCGCACTTTCTCATAATCTTCGAGTGAGGCGGTAAAGCTGCGTTGAACGCCCACCGCGATACTGTTGTTCTCCGGCCTGGTCTCGTAAACTAACCCTGATTCAAGGGTACGACGAGTTTGGATCAGCGCTTCCAGGGCGGCAATCACATCCTTGTCAATTCCACCGGCGGTGTGGAGCGCAGCATCCACTAGCGCATACGCGCAGAACAGCAGTAGCTCTTCATGATCCAGAAGGAACTCTTCTGTGACTTGAATTTCGGGATACGCAAGCTGGTTCTCGGTAATCGGCACGGGCTTTTCGTGGCGATGGCCCGCGCGCAGGAACTCGCACTCCAGTGGGCAGGAAAGCGAGATCTCACGCTCCGTGCCGCAGCAAATCGGGCAAATATCGCCTCCCACTGCCGGACACGCGCGCTTTGCCCGCCGCTTGCCGCAGATTTTGCACAGTGTAGGTTGCTTCATCCAGCTACCATCACAGCAGATGCAGAGAATAGATTTGTACATCAAAGTGACGGTTGATCTCGATGAAGAAGAAAAGGTGGAACGGGTAGCCGGCGAGATTTGCCGTCAAATCGAAAAGATTTACGTGGTCCGCTCGGCTGAGCTCTCCAGCAGCGTTGTTCGCGAATAGTTACATCACCAACTCCCGATGCAAGCGGGTTAAGAATCCATCCGTCATACCGGCGATGTAATCGCAGACGATGCGTTCACGAGGCTCGTCGGTAAGCCTTTCGCGGTAACCGAACGGGATGTGCTCAGGGCACTGCAGCAGGTACTCAAATAATTCGGCCATCGCCTTGACTGCCGCGTTACGCTGCTCGGCCAATTGGGTATGCGAATAGACCCTGTCGATCAAAAGCCCTTTTAACTCTTTATTCAGCCGAAGCGCCTCAGGTGTCAGATCCGCAATTCTGCGGTCGAATGCGCGCACGTCTGCCAAAGTCTGCGCGCCGCTATAGTCGGCCGCTTGAACTGTGCCCGCTATCAGACCTCCGGTCAAAATGTTGATAAGCTGTCTCTGCACCTCGCAGAAACGCACTCGCGGCGAAGCGCCTGGATATTGGGTATCTATCTGCTCAACTAGTTTCGCCACCTCCGGCAGGACTTCTGCAATCTGCTCGAGCGAGAGAAGTCCAGCGCAAAACGCATCGTCCAGGTCCGCCGTGTTATAGGCAATCTCATCGGCGAGATCGATGAGCTGCGCCTCGAGCGGAGGCCGTTCGCCGGGCAGAAATTCCTGCAGCTCGGGTCCATCGGTTGCGCTTATCTCGCGGGAGTGCTTTACAATGCCCTCCCGTACTTCGAAGCACAGATTTAAGCCATCGAACCTGGCGTAGCGCTCTTCGAGAAGATCAACGATTCGAAGCGCATGCCGGTTGTGCTCGAAGGAGGCGCCAAAACCGCGCATCTGGCGATCTAGTTCCTGCTCGCCGACATGGCCAAACGGCGGATGGCCCAGATCGTGCGCCAGGGCCAGGGTCTCGGTGTACTCTTCGTTGAGCCCCAGCGTCACAGCCGCTGTGCGCGCTACCTGCGAAACTTCAATCGTGTGCGTCAGTCGATTGCGGAAGTGATCACATAGCCCAGGTGCGAACACCTGAGTCTTTCCTTCGAGTCTACGAAAAGCGCGCGAATGGATAATGCGATCGCGATCCCGCTGAAAATCGCTTCGATACGGGTGCGGAAGTTCCGGGAACCGGCGCCCGCGTTCGGTCTTTGGACCAAGTCGTAACCGGTCCAGCATGAATGGGCGCTACTGGGCTAGCTGAGCAGAAAGCTCGTTGACGGCTCGGCTCACGACCGGATCCTGGTTTGTCTTCAGCCCTTGCAGGATCGCCTTGGCCTGCTGCGGGCTAATACTTTGATCCAGGCGTGCCAGCATAATCTCGGCCTGGGCTTTCGAGACCAGATCGGTAGGCTTGTTCACCAGTGATCTCAGCAGCTCTTGTGCTTGACCGGTCTTACCCTCTCCGGCGTACAACTGGGCGAGGGCGATTTTTGCCAGAGCGGCCGAATCGCTGCCAGACTCGGCGACTGACTTCAGGTCAGCTTCCGCCCCACGGGAATCACCATTTTGGGCCTTCAATGTGCCCAGGTAATACTGAGCGATATAACCTTCTCTGGTTCCGCCGTCCTTCGCTACGACGCCCTGAAGTGCTTTCATCGAAGCTTGCGTCTTGGCCTCCTGAGTCGGAAAGGTCTTCACGAATTGATTGGCCGGTCCTACTTGGGCGTCGAGGACGGCAAATGCGGCCTGAAGGTCCTGCTGCCTGACCGATCTGCGATACGACCCATACCAAAACCATCCGCCGATGATTGCAGCCAAACCTAGGAGCACAAGGGCCCAGCGAGTGACCCTTTGTCGATTTTCCGCAATGTATTCAAACGTTCTGGAGGCTGCGTCAGTGAACTGATCGTGCTGCAGTTGCTCCTTTAATTCATGACGGGTCAAACTACTTACTGCCTTTCCAACTAGCTGGGCTTTCAGTAGGTTAGCACAAAGCGCGGGTTTCGGCTTTATGGTGAGCCGGGCGCTTACTGGCGCAGATCCGCCAAGTCCCGCCGGATCGCGAACTTAACGAGCCCTGCCACGTCGTGAATATCTAATTTGCGCATGAGGCTCGACCGGTAAGTATCCACGGTCTTGGGACTGAGCGAGAGCCTGGCTGCAATTTCTTTCGCGCGAATGCCTTCGACGAGCAACGAAAATACCTGAAACTCGCGGCTGCTGAGCGATTCGAGAGGGTCCTCAAGGTTGTTCCGGTTGCCTCCCTCGCCAAAGAGCGACATAACTTCGATTTGGGGAGACACGTAAATGCCGCCCTGAGTGAACTGGCCCAATGCTTCGGCCATCTGTTCCGACGATGAGCTCTTGAGCAGGAATCCGCAGGCGCCAGCCCGAAGCACTTCCAGAACTGTCTTCCGGTCTTTTCGGACCGATAAAACGGCGCACCTGGTTCGAAGCCCCTCTTCCCGAACACGCCGGATAACCTCAGTAGCGGCCAAGTCTGACAGGCCCAGATCGAGCATCGCGATCGCTGGTTGCAGCCGGCGAATTTCCGTAAGGGCCGCCGAAGCTGTCCCTACCTGCGCGGCGACGTGGAACCGGCGAATTGAATTACAAAGGGCCGCGAGTCCCTCACGAACGAGGGTGAGCTCATCGGCAATCAGAATCTCAATTGGATGTAGCTCAGGTACTGCTAGAGCCACACTTTGCGGGGCAGAACCGGGCATGATGTGATTGGCACCCTTCGTGCTGATTTAGGAGTGCAGTAAGCCAACCACTTATCTCACCGGGTTTTCCCACCCTTACTGCGCGGGCCCTGTGTACCGGCTTAGCTGAAGCTCCGAATAGCGTCCGCCTCGTCGTCGTACACCTCGAAAACGGTGTATAGCTTTGTGATTTGCAAGAGATCCTTCACGCGCTTCGAGAGCCCTTCGAGTTTAAGCTGCCCGCCATTGTTGGTGATAGTAGTGAAACCCGAAACCATTTCGCCAATACCCGAGCTATCGATATAGGAAACCTCGCCCAGATTCAGCAACACTTTCTTGCTTCCTTTCGTTGCCAGATCCCGGATAGCATCGCGAAAGGCGCTGGCGCCTTCCCCCAATGTGATTCGTCCAGCCGCATCGATTACCGTGACATCGCCAACTTGGCGGGATGCCAATTTAACGCTCACCTTCGTCCTCCTTTGGATGGTTCAGATATGTCTTAGGATTGTGGCCGGTGCTTTACCAAACGAACTTCGGTGCCACCACCCGGCCTGGGGTGCAGATCGAAGCCGTCCATGAAGGCCCTAACAATCATCAGGCCCCGCCCGGACTGGTTCAATAAGTTTTCAGGCGCCAATGGATCTGGGATCGAGTTGAGATCAAACCCGGCGCCCTCGTCTCCGATCACCACTGTCAAGTCGGTATCCGACGTCTCTATATCCAGATGAACCTTCTTGTTCTTGTTGTAGCGGTTCCCATGGACAACCGCGTTTACGGTACATTCACGCACGGCCATGCCGATCTGGCCGGCCTCATCCTCATCAAAGCCGAGCTTTCGCGCCTCGGCCAAAACGAATTCCTCGGCCCGGTCGACGCTTTGCAGATCTGAGTCGAGCAACTTTTGAGTTTTCTCCATCTTGCTGCTTTGGCGCGAAGCCATATTTTTGAGATGAGCTTCTCCAGTTATATAAGAGACGGCATCCAAATTGCATCGGCAGTCTCAATTCAAGAGTTTACTTCTAGCCCGAACCAGTACTTCCGGCGGTCTTGAATGTATCAGATGGAAAGAACGGAAGCCGCCAACGACGCTAGATGGAGTACGGTGGCTTCCCCCGAACAGTACTATCGCTGTCTTCTCATTTCGGGTGGTTCGCGGGAACCGAGGGTGCAAGATTTGAACGATAGCTTGAGCACACGGCGGTAGTGCATCCTGAGTAGATGGTTCCTGGAGAGCCCTTTCGCTTCGAGACCCGTATTCGGTTCATCGATACCGACGCGAGCGGACGCATTCACTACACCGCCATGTTTCGTTATTTCGAATCGGCCGAAATCGAATTCATGCGCTCCCTTGGGGTGAGCTACGAATCGCACGAATTTGGACTGCCCCGCGTCCACGTGGAATGCGATTTTTTGCTCCAGATCGGATATGACGATCTCATCGTAATTGAAGTATCCTTGACGAAGCTCGGGCGCTCTTCCATACGTCTGGAATTTTGTGGGACCAAGCGAGGCGAGCTGGCGGCGAAAGGCGCCGTGGTGGTCGTTTGTATGGACAAGAACTCAAAACGCGCAATTCCGATTCCCGACGAACTTCGCGCCAGGTTAGAAACAGTGCTTAGCCATCGCGGCGACGGCTAGGGTTGGAGGAAATATGGAAGTGGCGCAGACAGCTGCGGTTAAGCTGAAAGGCGGCGCATTTCTCATTCAGGACAGCGCCCCCGAAGAAATCTTTACGGCCGAGGATCTTAGCGAAGAAGACCTGGCGATAGCCCGGACTGCCGATGATTTCTATGCGAAAGAGATCGAACCGAACCTGGAGGCAATTCGGCATCAGGAGCCTGGCGTTGCGGTTCGCGTACTGAAGAAATCGGCCGAGCTCGGCCTCACGGCCATCGCGATCCCTGAAAAATTCGGCGGCATGGAACTTGACCTCCCTTCCGTTTTGATCGCGGCGGAACATCTGGGCCGTGACGGCTCTTATGCGGGCTGGCATGGAGCCCACAGTGGCATCGGTACCCTGCCCGTTCTCTATTTCGGCACGCCGGAGCAACAGACGAAATACCTGCCAAGACTCGCGCGCGCCGAAATGATCGCAGCCTATGCGCTGACTGAGCCACACGCCGGCTCCGATGCCCTTGCTGCGCGCACGCGCGCCGATCTGTCCGCCGATGGCAGGCACTACCTCCTGAATGGGCAGAAAATGTGGATCACCAACGGCGGAGCGGCCGATCTGTTCACGGTTTTTGCCAAAGTTGGTGGCGAGAACTTCACGGCCTTTCTGGTCGAGCGTGCTTTCCCCGGGGTCACGAGCGGCGCGGAAGAAAAGAAGATGGGTATCAAGGGCAGCTCGACGACAGCCGTCTATTTTGAGAACGTTCCTGTGCCGGTCGAAAACGTCTTAGGCGAAATCGGCCGCGGCCACATCATCGCGTTTAATATTCTGAACATCGGCCGTCTCAAATTGGGCGCTTTGGCGGTCGCTGGAGCAAAAGACGTCCTGGCGATTTCATTGAAATATGCGAAAGAGCGCAAAGCGTTCGGGGTTCACATTGCGGAGTTCGGCGCCATTCAGCACAAACTAGCGGAAATGGCGATTGGTATCTTCGCCGCTGAATCGATGGCCTGGCGCGTAGTGGGACTAATTCAAAGCCAGGTTAACGGTTTCTCCTGGGAGCAGCCTGACGCATCGCGGGTCATGCTCAAAGCGATTGAAGAGTACGCCGTCGAGTGCTCCATGATAAAGGTCTATGGATCGGAGGCGCTCGACTACGTAGTAGATGAAGGAGTGCAGATCCACGGCGGCTATGGTTTCCATCAGGACTATGCGGTGGAGCGGGCTTACCGCGATTCGCGCATCAACCGCATCTTCGAGGGAACGAACGAGATCAACCGGCTGCTGATTCCTGGAATGCTGTTCAAGCGAGCCGGCCGGGGCCAACTCGCGCTGATGCCCGCCGTCATGAATCTGATGGCGGAGATCCAGCGCGGAAGAATCGGTTCTGCCGATTCAGACGAGGAATTGCGCCTCTTGCAAAATGCCAAGAGCATCGCCCTGCTCACAATGGGATTGGCGTATCAAAAATATCAGGTTGAGATTGAAAAACAGCAGGAGATCGTGATGAACATCGCGGATATAGTGATGGAAGTATTCGCGATGGAATCTACGCTCCTCCGCAGGCGCAAGCTGGCGCGGGCCGGGAAGGTCTCAATCGCCGAAAGCATCTGCTCCGTGTTCCTGCGAGATGCGATGGCGCGCATTGAACTATCAGCCCGAAATGTTATTGGCGCCTGTTCGGATTCGCAGGCGCTGCGGCAAAATATGTCCATCCTGCGCCGCCTGGCGGTTTACGATCCTGTGAATGGAGTTGAGCTGCGGCGGAAGATTGCGGAGCGGCTTCTGTCTCGCGAGCGCTACGCGCTTTAACGGAATTCCGAGATTTTGATGAAGGTTCCTCTTACTCCGATTCGCTGCTTCTATCGCGCTGTGGATCTGTATGGCCGGAAGGAAGGCCTCATATCCGGAGCAGCTCGCTACACGTACGCGCAATTTGGCGAGCGCTGCGAAAGGTTAGCGGCCGGCTTGCGCTCGGAAGGGATTCAGCCCGGGGACCGTGTCGCGTTTCTCAGCTTCAATAACAATCAGCTTCTGGAAGGCTATTACGCCGCTCCGCTCATTCGCGCCGTGATCATGCCGCTCAATGTGCGTTTGACCGCGCCCGAATTGACCGAAATCCTGAACCATGCCGAACCGCGTATCCTGATTTTCGAAAATGATTTTGCCCCGCTCGTTGAGGCGTTTCACAAATTTTGTCCGAGCATACGATGCTTCGTTTCGATTGACGCGCCAATTCCCCAGGCTGGCATGTTCTATGAGGAGCTTCTTTCCCGCGGACGCCTGGACCGTCCGGATCTCTTCTCGTTCGACGAGGACGAAATTGCAGAATTGTTTTACACCAGCGGCAGCACCGGCACGCCGAAAGGCGTCATGCTCTCGCACCGCACCGTTTATCTGCATGCACTCGCCGTGACCGGAAGCATTACGCAAAACGACCGGGGCGTCGAGTTGCATACGATCCCGCTGTTTCACGCGAACGGTTGGGGTCGTCCGCAGACCGCGACCATGAACGGCACCAAGCAGGTCATGGTGCGGCGCTTCGAGCCTTCTTCTGTTCTGCGCTTAATTCAGGAAGAGAAGGCAACGGGAATGTGTGTCGTCCCGGTTATGGCGAATGCGCTTCTGAACTGTCCCGATTTGGGGAAATTGGACATTTCCAGCATGCAGGAGATTCATATCGGCGGAGCGGCGGCATCTCCGGAACTGATCGCTCGCATGGAAAAGGCCTTCGAATGCACGATAATAGCGGGCTATGGTCTAACCGAAACTAGTCCTGTGGCAACATCGGCGCGTATCAAGGGAACAGTCACTTTCGCGACTGAAGAGGATCGCCTGAATCACCTCGCGATGGCAGGATGGCCCATTCTCGGGAACGAAATCCGGGTCGTCAATGCGGATATGAAGGACGTTCCGCGTGATATGGAAAGCATCGGCGAGATCGTCATCCGCGGCGACAACGTAATGGAGGGCTATTACAAGGAGCCAGAAGCGACGCAGAGGGTGATGACTGCCGGCTGGTTTCATACCGGAGATATGGCGGTGTGGGATGAAGAAAATTATGTCCATATCGTGGACCGGAAGAAGGACATCATCGTCAGCGGAGGCGAGAACATCTCTTCGATCGAACTGGAAAGGGCGATTTCTGCTCATCCGGCCGTGTTGGAATGCACGGTCGTCGCTGCGCCTGACGCCCAATGGGGCGAGATTCCTGCGGCCATCGTTGTACTAAAGCCAACCCAGCAGGTGACAGCGGCCCAGTTAACCGAATTCCTGCAGCAGCGCTTAGCGAAATTCAAGCTGCCGCGGTTGGTTCAATTCGTCGAAGGTCCATTGCCGAAGACCGGCACCGGCAAGATTCTGAAACGCGAGTTGCGCGAACAATTCTGGACCGGCAAAGAGCGCCGGGTGCAAGGAATCTGACCGCGAATTTGCTTCCGGGGTCAGGGCCATGTCCGAGCGTGAACCGACACACCAGATCCGGCGGTCTTCTTAGCTTGCTGCTGTTGCCGCTTCCTTCTGCTGATCGAAATTCGAAAATGTCGACCCTTCCTGAGCCAATTGTTTCAGCAGTGGGGCAGGAGCCCACAAATCGGCTCCATGCCGGCGTTCGAACTCCTCAATCCGCGCGAGTACAGTCAGAAGCCCTATCGTGTCGGCGTAGAACATCGGGCCTCCACGCCAGGCCGGAAAGCCATATCCAAAGACATAAGTGATATCGAGATCTACCGCGCGTAGGGCTATGCCGTCCTCGAGCACGCGCGCTCCCTCGTTCACTAACGCGTAAATGCAGCGATCGACAATTTCTTGTGATGAGATCTGCCGCCGCTCAATTCCTGCTTCGCGCGCCGTCTTCTCGATTAGAGCGGCTGTCTCCGGGTCAGGGGATGGCTTCCGCTTCTCGTCATACCGCGACCACCCCCGGCCAGTCTTTTGCCCGAAGCGACCCATCTCGCAGAGTCGATCGGCGACCAGCGGTTTGCGCACCCCGAGCTTTTGGAACCGCGCAAACTCCTTGCGAATGGCCCACCCGACATCCAGACCGGCCAGATCGTCCACTGCCAGCGGCCCCATTGCCATGCCGAAGTCGTAAAGATCCTGATTCACTTGTTCCACCAACGCGCCTTCTTCCACCAGGAACTGAGCTTCGCGCAGATACGGCCCCACCATTCGATTGCCAATAAATCCATGACAATTCCCGGCGAGGACGGCAACTTTGCCCAGCCGCTTTCCCAATGCCATGGAGGTGGCGATCACTTCTTTGCTGGTCTTCTTGCCCCGCACTACCTCCAGCAGTCTCATCACATTCGCCGGGCTGAAGAAATGATTGCCGATCACCATCTGTGGCCGCGCCGTGGCGGATGCGATCTCGTCGATATCCAGGCTCGAGGTGTTGGAAGCGAGAATGCAATCCGGTTTCGCGATCTTGTCGATTTCCGCGAAGACCTGCTTTTTCACCTGCATGTTTTCGAACACTGCTTCCACGATGATGTCCGCCTGGTCGAAGCCGTTATAGCTCAATTGCGGTGTAATGAGCGCCAGCCGCTGGTCCATGGCGGCCTGAGAAAGCTTTCCTTTGGCTACAGTGTTGGCGTAGTTCTTACGAATGTTGGCTATGCCGCGATCGAGCGCATCCGCCGCGGTCTCCTTGACAATCACCGGAATACCCGCGTTGGCGTAGGTCATCGTGATGCCGCCTCCCATGGTGCCCGCCCCAATGACGGCTGCTCGAGCAATTGGGTATGTTTTCGTATCTTTGCCGATGCCCGGAATCTTCGAAATTGCGCGCTCGCCGAAAAACACGTGAATCAGGGCTTTCGACTGGTCTCCGAACAGACACTCGTTGAACAGCTCGGCTTCGCGCTCGCAACCCGCATCGAACGGCAGCTTGGTTGCCGCTTCCACGGCATCGATCGCCCGCAACGGCGCAATCATGCCGCGCGCTTTTGCTTGAGCCTGCTGGCGGGCCACAGCGAAGAACATCGGGTTCGCTTCGGCTAGTTTTTCGTTTCGTTCCCGGGTCTTTCGGAAGGGTTCGGCCGCGATTGAGCGCGCAAACGCGACCGCCTCTTCCAGCAGGTTTTCCCCTACGATGCGATCGACGATTCCGGCCATAAGCGCGTCTTGGGCCTTCACCGGTTCCCCGGCCGCACACATTTCGAGAGCCTTAATCACTCCGGCCAACCTGGGAAGCCGCTGCGTTCCACCGGCCCCTGGAATCAGCCCCAATTTCACCTCGGGCTGCCCGACCTGCGCCGTCGGCGTGATCACCCGGTAATGCGCCGACATGGCGGTTTCTAATCCTCCCCCGAAGGCTTGCCCATGAATGGCCGCTACAACAGGTTTAGGCGAGTCTTCAATGCTCTGCAGATAGGGCAGCAGACTCAGCCGGGGCCGTTCCCCCGAAACGATTTTGCCGAACTCGCGAATGTCGGCTCCCGCTATGAATGTTTGCCCGGCGCCGATCAGCACTATGGCGCGAATCTTGGCATCTTTGGCGGCCTGCTGCACCGCCTCCTGAATTCCTTCGGGAACACGTGGACTGAGCGCATTCACGGGCGGGTTATCAACCGTAATGACCCCAACCTCACCCTGGCGGCTCAGCTTTACCAATTCAGCCATCTGATTCCTCCTCTGTAGGTATATACTGTTCGGGTTTTGACATCGGACAATAAAGGTGCATGAGAGAGGCCGTTATCGTCACGAGCTCGCGAACAGGGCTCGCCAAGTCGTTTCGGGGTTCGTTCAACATGACGCGTGCTGAAGATCTGGCTGCACACTGCATTCGGGACGTCCTAAAGAAGACTCCGCAGCTTGATCCTGCTCAGATCGAAGACGTCATTCTCGGATGTGCGCAGCCACACGCCTCACAAGGGCTGAATGTAGCCCGGCGGACCGCAATTCTGGCGGATCTGCCGGTTTCGGTCGCAGGTATTACAGTTAATCGCTTTTGCTCGTCCGGTCTCCAGGCGATTGCAATGGCCGCGCACGAAATCATGTACGAAGGCGCGGATGCCGCAATCGGTGGGGGGGTAGAAAGCATCAGCCTGGTGCCGCGCGATGCTGATCCACATCCAGAACTCCTGAGGCATAAACCGGGGCTGTATATGCAAATGGGAGTTACGGCCGAGGTGGTGGCGAAACGGTACAGAATCAATCGTCAGGCGCAAGATGAGTACGCGTTGGTAAGCCAGCAGCGGACCGCCCGCGCGCAGCAGAACGGCTTTTTCACCGAAGAGATCGCGCCTATCCGGGTCAGCATGGCTATTCTTGATAAGAAAACCGGCGAAAAGACCGGCACGAAAGAGGTCGTGTGCGATCGCGATGAATGCAACCGGCCTGATACAACACTGGAAGGTCTGCTTGCGCTTCCGCCGGTATTCGATACCGCCAGCGGCGAGGGAAGCGTTACGGCAGGGAATTCGTCTCAGTTGTCCGACGGGGCTTCCGCAACGCTCGTGCTGTCGCGCGAGCGGGCGGACCAGCTTGCCATTCCCTACAAGCTCGTCTTCCGTGGCTTTGTCGTCGCGGGCTGCGAGCCCGATGAAATGGGAATCGGGCCGGTGTTCGCCGTTCCGAAACTTCTGAAGCGGCATAATTTGCGAATTGAGGACATCGATTTATGGGAGCTCAACGAGGCCTTTGCCGTCCAGGTGATCTACTGCCGCGACCGCCTGAGGATTCCGATGGACAAGCTGAACGTCAATGGCGGCTCGATCTCCATCGGGCACCCGTTCGGTGTGACGGGCTCGCGACTGACGGGCACGATCGCGAACGAAATGGCGCGGCGCCCGGGTTCGAAATACGCAGTCGTGACAATGTGCGTCGGCGGAGGCCAGGGAGCGGCGGGTTTATTCGAAGCTGTCGACTGAGAGCGGATTAATCTCCGCCCGCGGCGACCTGGGGGTACTCTTCTTCGATATCGGGGTATCGTGAGCGTCCCCTACGCGTGCGCTGCGATCCTGGCCATTGCAGACGGAGATCCTGGGAGACCTCGTCGAGCATTTCCAGAGTGGCCGCGCGCTGCTCCATGGCGAACGTGGTGACCAGCAAGTTGTCGCAAATGAGGTTGATCACACGTGGAATTCCTCTGGAGCGTTTGTAGATCTCTTCCAGAAGTTCGGCCGAGAACAGATTTTGACGTGCTCTGCCCGCGCGGGCAAGCCGCGTTTCAACATACGCCACGCACTCATCGGGGGTGAGCGGAGTTAAGGAGCACCGCAGTACGATCCGCTGCTTCAACTGGCGAAGATTCGGCGTCTCTAATTTGTGATCGAGCTCGGGCTGCCCGGCCAAAATAATCTGCAGCAGCTTGCCTTGGCGATTCTCGAGATTGCCGAGGAGCCGGATTTCCTCGAGAACGTCCCATTCGAGGTTATGCGCTTCATCCACAATAAGGACACAGGTTCTGCCTCGCTCGGCCTGTTGCAGCAGCAGCTCGTTCAGCGCGAACAGCACATCGGTCTTCGATTTGTGATTGCCCGGCAGATCGAAGTCGTGACCCACCATTTCGAAAAACTGATCGGGAGTCAGCCTGGAATTGAAGAGGAACGCAAACTCATAACGCATCGAGTCCAGGTAATCCCGCAAGCACTCGAGCATCGTGGTTTTGCCGGTGCCAACTTCGCCGGTAAGAACGATAAACCCTTTCCGGCTGCGGACCCCGTAGATTAGATTGGCCAGGACCTCCTCGTACTGCGAACTACGATACAAGAATTCCGGATCGGGGCTGATGTTAAACGGGTTTTCCGAAAATCCAAAATAGGCGTTGTAGATCGCGCTCTGCATCGGTCTTCTCCGAAAGGAGGACAACAGGCGGTCTGCACACGCTTATCGGTGTCGACAGCGCCACTATCCCTGTCTTGTTAATTATATCGGCAATTAGAATGCCAGAATAGCTTCAGTTTGTGCTGAGGGGTACTACGTCAGCCTTGTAGCCGCAAACTGGCCCATCCGGGCAGAGTGGCAGGTTGGCTATCCGTGAAGATGATACGCCTTGTCTTTGGGAATGGCACCTGATCGCGGATAGCCCGCGCCATGGCAGGTACCGTTCGGAGCACTTTACGATGGCTTTCCTGGTTGCTTTCCAAAAATGCGCTCTTCGATACGAATCCTCCGCCCCACCCCAGGCACAGCAGGCAGCTCAAAGGCTTTTCGGACGATTGCCGCCGTTCCTGTTCCAACCGGGCCACCGTAGCCTGCAGGCCCGTAAGACCGCTCATTTCCGCGAATTGCGCATGCAACGCAAGCTGTTTTCCGGCGTACTCGTTGGCGGCCTTCGTGATCATCTCCACAGTGGGGGCTGACCGCCATCCCATCGCGCGAAGGAGGTCTTCGTTCTTGAGAAAGCTGCGTTCCTCCCACTCGCCGGTAAAGGTTGTTCCGGGGGCCGCCATTTCCGCAAACAGAGGTGTCGATTCGGAAACTCGCGGGCCGGGAACGCTGCCGCGCCCTGCGACCTTCCATGCAAGTTGGGGTTTTCCGGCTTGCCGCGTATCGAGGGATGCAACTCGCGTCAGGTAGATTTTGAAGCTGGCATCTACTTGGGCAAGGCCATCAGCCATGCTGATCACCTTGGATTGTGATGCCCCGGCGTTCGACTCCGCCGCTTCCGCTGTCCGCCGGGAAAGGCGCTCTCCTTCGAGAGATGAGGCGATCCGATCCATGGTAGCCGCCGACCATCGGGTGAAGACGAGACCCGTCCGGAGCGCTCCCTTAACAGCCGAGGCGGGAAGATAGGGCCCGTTCAGATTTGCAGCAAACGTCGGAATGAAAAGCGACTCGGATTGAGCCGAATTCCAGATTGCCGTCGAAGCGGGATTCTCGAATGGAATCCGGCGCGCTGAGAAGTTCTGCGCGAAACCGCCCCAGGAGGCAAAATCGAGCTTGGTAGCCCTTCGCAATTGCGCCAAATACCCGTCCAGCCTTGGGCCCCTCGCCAGCAAACGGAAAATGCGCGACTGATCGAGAACGTTGACCTGATCTTTCCAGACCATGTAATCAATCGGGGCCAGTTCGCGGCCGTCGCCCACCAGTAGCGGCGTGAGAGCGCTTAACTCAAATCTCATCGCCGGACTCCTCTCTTTGTTCTCGCTCTCCTTTCCCTTCGTCTCCTTGTCGTTCGGCGGCCGCTGTCTCCGATGGCTCTGGTTCCGCGGAAGTTGGTGCCTCCGTAGAAACGCTTTCCGGCGGCAAACCAGGAGCGGGTTGATCGCAGGGAACGGGTTCGATCTCGCCGGCTGCTCCCGGCGGTTCCTCGACGATGGACAGCTCGTCTTGCGGTTGTATCACGGGCAGCCTCAAAGCGAGGGCGATTCCCGAACGATATACGGCATGCGCGGCTCCATCCGACGCGACATTCACCGCGGTTCCCTCCGGTTCGGATTCTGCCGCTAGTACAGAGCCCTCCGTGATTAGACGGGCTGCCTTCTTCCGCGCCCGGGAAGCAGTTGCGTCGGTATACCCGCCCCGCACAGTGAGCTGGTAATCTCCTTCGTTCCACTCGATGCGATCGTCTGGAGACGGCGAATAAAGCGACAAAAACCAGTAGCGGGAGGAGCCGTTCAGTGCCGAATTTCCATTCGCTTGCCGGGAGAGGCGCGCCAGTTTCGGCAGAATCACATCCGGCCACGGGCCGCGCTGGAACTGCGGAGCCTCCATTTGGCCATACCCCTTTGCTCGCCGGCCACCAAGCCCGGTATCGCCGATCAGCCGAAACGCCGCTTCCAGGCGATCACCCCAGACCGCTTCAGCATCTTCATCAGCAAAACGACCGATCAGCCACAGTCCTGCGCCCGGCGCGAATTGGACGCATGCTGCCGGCTGTGCTTGAAACGAGGCATTCGACACGCGGTCCACCGCGGAAATGGATCTGGATATGGGCCGGAATGGGCTGGTGCTGGGACGATCGCGCCGCAGCAGGCATGCGCTGTCCGGATCTGGTAACCACTGGTCGGCCAGGATGTGCTGACCGGTGGCCAAGGCATCGATGACCGGCAGCGGTACGAAATGCGCGGTTTTCCAACGAATCTTGCCGAGAAACACCGGACTCGGGGTAGTCATCAGAGCGGCGGGAGGCGGCCAAAGTGTTGCCGGGGGAATCGCGTACAGAGAATCGCCCTGGAACGGAAAAAGCGAGCTGAAAGCTACCGGTGACGGCGAACGCTCGGCTGTGGCGCTCAGCCATTCCTGCATCGAGCCCAATTGCCCCATAGCGAGCGTGACGGCGGAGTACAAGCGATCGCTGCGAAACAGCGTGTCGAGACGGTCGAGTCCCCCCTCGCCCGGGCCGTAGCGCCACGGACCAACAGGCCGGAGGCGAATCAAAAGCGCGCGCTGCATCTACGCGGGTTGTTCAGGCGCGAGTTTCTCGACGAAGTCCTCGGCGCCGGCAAGCTGTTGTAATCCACGCAAATCCGCGGACGAGAGGAGTTGGTTCTCTTCGGCACCCTTCGCGTAATAGTCTTTGCTGCGCCAGGTCAGAGTGAGGCCAGTGAAACTCACACGCCCGTTTCCCCGGCTGCCGCCGCCGCCCAGCGCGTCATCTTCGAGCAGACGTAGACCTTCCGCTACACGCGCCAGCAGCGGCCTGTCTTCCGGGCAGAGGATATCGAGCACCATACGTAAGCGGAATCGCGCGCCAGCCGGTACGCGTTCGAGCGTGCGCGGATTTGCCTGCGAGGTGATGCGGTCTACGGCATTCTCGCTCTTCACTTCAGTCAGCTCGTCATCCAGGTTCTCGCGCATCTGTGGCGTAATGCTGTCCACCAGCAATGGGGCGTCGTAAATCGTCAATCGCGCCGGTGTTGCCGTTTCAGCCTCAATCGGTTCTCCGTTTACTCGCTCGACGCGTCCGGGATTGCGGCCAAAAAGAACGCAAATGTCATCGTCGGGCCGGTCGCTCTGATGGATCCGGACTTCCTGGCCGCGGCGTTTTGATAAAAAGATCAATTCACCTGGAGTCCACAATCCCAATGCCTGCTCCAGCAGGGAACGCAGGCGTCCGCGAAGAGAGCTGCCCGGTATGTAAGGAATCCCGAACGCGTCCTTCACCACTGGATTGTCAGCGCCGCCAATCTCGAGCGAACCCTTCCCCGCGCCGATGTGCAGCCCTGTGCGGCATTGTATTTCGCATTCCAGCACCAGTTTGCCGAGAAAGCCGATCTGCGTGTCTGCTGTGTGGGAACTCATGCGTAAATCCTGTCAGCCGCTTACTCGTTGTAAGCAATGATTGCTTCAAATAGATCGCGAAAACGCTCGTAGCCTCGGGTGTCATTCTTGCGGGTCACTTGCAGCAGCAGCCGCTCGAGCGCGTCCAGACTGCGCAGTGAATGCCGCGCAATCGTATACGCGAGCCGGGCGCGAACCATGACGAATTCGTGCTGGCGCTCATTCTCCGGAGCCCTCGTCGCGCGCCGGACTGCGTTGTACAGCCTTCGCAACTGGCTTTTTGTACCTGAATCCATATCACGCATTCGGCTCACCACTACGTGAGCCTGGTTGTCCAGGTACAAGCTGTCGTTCATCAATTTGTCGATGTCGATTTCCGGCGGTCCTTCCGGCCGGCGGTCCCCGGGGCCGCGCCCACCTGGGCCGCCACGCTGCTCGCGTCCGCGATCTCCGCCCCGATCTCGTTCGCTCCGATCGCCACTGCGGCTCTCAGGCCGGTCGTTAGGACGTCCCCCGCGGTTTTCGCGAGGACCGCGATTATCACCGCCCCGCCGCTCTTCGGCCTTCTTCTCTTCCACTTCCGCCATTGCTAATTCCTTTCCGAGAAAATCGATTCGAACGGCTATTCCCCCGCCGCGATTCGCGCCCATTCCAGACCCACGCGCCCGGAGGGACGTAGCTTCATCCCCGAAGTTCGCTTCCCCACCAGACTGGTTATCACCGCATTCCGGGCATTGTTCATCTCTTTATTGCGCGCCTGCGGAATCACACCCGAGACTCGCATGTATGTCCGCCAAGGTTTATCTACCCGGACTGCTTTGTTGCGGCGCCCTGCCTGCACGGTGAAGGCTTCTCTATAGATCGACGCCAGATCACGAATCATATCCGGCGAGTACCCAAACTGACGAACCATGCGCACCAAACCGGTCTTCACCTCCTCGGCGTCGCCCAGCCGTTTCCATTCGACCGTGCGACCGAACAAGTTGAAGGATCCGACCTCGGTCGCCTTGGCAGCCGCGACCTGCAGCCCCGCTTCAAGAAACAGCGCGGCCGGGTGGGTCTCCGGATCGGAAGCAATGGCCAGCCCCATGCTGATGGTCTTCGCTTCCACGCCGGGCAACGATTCGAAATTGTGCTGTATAAACTTTTCGAACAGCCGCTGCATCTCGCGAGCGAGAACCAGCAATGCGTCCCAGGCACCCAGCACCGCGAACCCCTCACCCTCGCGATAAATTACGCTGAGCCGCCCCGAAAGGTCCGGTATCGTTTGCACTGAGAGCGCCAGCTCTCCGGCAAAGAATTCTTTAAAAGCGACCGAGAGGTGAAGGTGATCTTCGATCGTCGCCGCGCGGCGCAACTGCATGTCGAAATGATCTACATCCCCGCGCAGGATGGCCCATTTTGCAGTGCCCTCCGCTTGCCGCGCAAGTTCGCTGAGCGAGGCCAATCCGTTCCCATCCTGGTTGCGGGCCAGCCTTCTGGGGCATACGATTCCATCCTCGTCGAATCCCGCCTCCTCTTTTAGGGTCCAGGTGTACTGTCCCTCGTCGTAGGTCAGGTGGGCGGGCGAATCAGGCGACCAACCGACCTCCCGTGCATCGAGCAATTTCCGCCCGAGCTCGCTGAAATATTCAGCCGGCATCTCAGCCGATTCCGGTACAAACGGCGAAAAAATGCCCGCGCTGCTCATATCAGCGCCGAGCCGGGCCGACAATTTGGCGGCCAGCGCATCATCCAAGCGCTTGCGAACCACCGGCCACGCGCCCAAATTTTCCGTGCTCGCCCAGACCAGATGCAGCTTGTTGCCGGATAGCGCAGAAACGGCCTCCGCGGCATGCGCCAGGAAGCCATTTGCCCGCGTTATATCGTCTTCAGCGAGGACAAGAAGGAACTGCTCGGCGCTGCTCGAACCCAGCAGCATGCGCGATAGTTTTAGTTCAGCGAGAAGTGCGCGAGGTAAAACCTCACAAAACAGCGTTAGCCACGCGCATCGACCGGTTAACTCAGACGCATCGTCCAAAAAGTTACTGGGATCGCTGGCGGCCAGGAACTCTTCGGTACCGAGCAGTTGAGCTTGCAAAAACACTTGCAGCGACATGACAGAGGTCGAGCGGCCCGCGGAAACCGGCGGGCGGAGCGTGTCCTAACGAGAACCCCCTCAGGCTAACACAGCGAACTGGGTTTCGCCTCCCGTAGGTGTCTTCTAGTTCAGAGTCCGCAGAAACGCTCGAACTTCGCGCAACACATCGGCCTCTTCGTTTAGAAACAAATAATGGTGCGCCCCGGGGAGCTCGAGGATGCGTGCGGCTGGATCAGCGCGCTTGAGATTTGTTTCCCAGCGATGGATAAAGTCCAGTAAGATCTCGTTCAGCCGCGCAGTGTCGGCAAGTTCCTGTTCAGTTTTTTGCGGCTGCTCTTTCCAGTGTTCCGAGAGAGGGCGCGGTGCCGCGATGAGAGCCAACACGGGAATGTCGATACCTGTGTAGTCCTTCCTGATGGAGCCGTCATCGATTTCATGTGACACAAAAGGCGGCGTCCGATTCTTACCGAGCGAACCATCCGGATTGATCTCATACATATTGCGGATTTCGCTTGCGGGAAACGGGAACTCGCCGATTCGCTTTTGATAATTGCGATAGGCTTCGACGGAAGCCTTGTCGGCGGGGGTTGGCTTAGGCGGTCCTACTGTGCCCTTCATGCTTTTCATGGTGAGCGCACGAAATTCGGCATTGCTCCAAGGAAAGTCCATCGGATCGGCATTGGCATCGAGGTAAATGAGGGCACTGAGTTGGGCGGAGTGCTTCTGGCCAAGGAATGATAATTCCGAGCCCGCCATGGAATGGCCTATGACCGCTGCCTTCGAAAGTTTAAGCGATTGAATAATGCGCCAGACGTCTTCCGACAACTCCGGGACGGAGTAGCCGCGGTCAGGCTTGCTCGACGCGCCAAAACCCCGGCGCGTGATGCCGTAGACGTGGCCGGAATCGGTGAGCTTGGGAGCGAAGTCTTCATAGATATGCGCGGTGTTGCCGGAGCCGGCGAGAAGAATAAGAGGTCGACCAGTGCCGCCCCAATCGAGGACCTCGAGTTTAACGCCATCGCCCACATTGACGAATTGCACCTGTGGTTCTGCAGCGAATGCGCTGATGCCGAACAGCAGGATGGCAGAGCCGACCACCGTGCACCTCTTGATCTGGATCGCATCGGCAAAGTTCATGGTCAAAAGCGCGAGATAGCAACCGCTGGCTCGTTATTCCGCTCGCAGCGCTTCCATGGGTTCGATCACGCTTGCGCGTCTCGCTGGGATTAGCGCGGCGAGAAGTCCGACGGCCAATAGCGCCACGGCGGCTTCAGCATAGGAACGAATGTCCATGGGCTGCACGCCGTAGAGGAAACTCGCGACCATCCTGCTTGCTCCCAAAGACACCACCAGCCCGATGATCAGGCCGACCCCGATCAAGAGAGATCCTTGCCGCAGAATCAGCCCCAGAATGGATTCGCCGCTCGCCCCCAGTGCCATGCGCACTCCGATCTCCTGCCTGCGCTGGTTGACGAACTGAGCGAGTACGCCATACAGCCCAACCATCACCATCAGGATTGCGACACCGGCGAAAGACCCAATGAGATAGAAGCCCAGGCGGTGGTTGAAATTCGCCTGGTCCACGGTTTTCTGCATCGTTCGCAAATCATCAATCGCAAAACCAGGGGCAATTTTCTTGAAAACGCCGTGAACGGAGGTGGCGAAATCCGCTTGCCCATGCGTCTCGATCACAAAATTCGTCGCGGATGAAACGAGTAGCGGATAAAACAGCGATTCCTGCGGGATTTGCCGGTACGGAAGCATAAGCTCCGGCTCAGCAGAAGCGGCGGTACTCTTTTGTACCGCATCAGCAGTTATACCTACGATCGTGTACGGCTTCATCCCGATCTCTTTGCCGCCCAGGTCAATTTTTTGACCGATCGGATCCCCCTTGAGAAACCGGCGTGCAAATGCCTGATTCACGACTGCCACAAACTGCTGACCTTCAGTGTCGTCGCTGGATATGGCGCGGCCTCGAACCATTGGGGTATGCAGAGCCTGCATGTACTCTCCGCTCATCACGCGAATCAAGGCGTGATGGGACTGCCTCTCTTCCCCGGTCTTATTTTTTTGTCCGTTGAGGGAAAAGCTGCTATGCATATCGACCCCGTCGAACGGAATAGAGGAAGTGAGCGCGGCCTGATCTACACCCGGCAATCCACGGAGTTCCTCGAGTAGCGGACTGTAGACATGAGTGGCGACGGATTGCTCACCAGGTTTCGATTGCGTGACTCCGCTTAAATATCCGGCGGAGTTGGGGGGAGTGGCCCTGAACGTCACTACATTCTCGACTTGAAATCCCAACCATTTGTGTTCGAGGTTGTAGAGGGTCCGGAAGAGGAGGGAACAGGCAACAAGCAGAACCGCTGCCAGGGCTACTTCGCCAACAACAATGAAGGCCGCCATCCGCGAACGCGCGGCACGAGAGCTGACACCGCGGCCGGCTCCGCGCAGCACCGATTGCGGCTCTGCGCTCATCGCGAAGAGCGCCGGAGTAATGGAGGAAAGCAGGGTCACTAGCGCAGCCAATCCGGCGAGCGCAAACAGAATCGTGAACCGCAGGTGGATTTCGCCGGCACGCGGAATCATATCGGGAGGAAGGGCGTGAACCGCCTGGACAATCGCGAACGCAATGGCGAGCCCGGCGAGCGCGCCGAGAAAGCTTAAGACCGCGCCTTCGGCCACCAGTTCCCGCAGTAGTCGCCATTTGGGCGCGCCCAAAGCGGTTCGCACGGCGAGTTCCTGATCACGGGCGAGACAACGGCTGAGCTGCAGATTGGCTACATTGGCGCAAGCGATGAGGAGAACCAGGCCGAGGGCGGCGGTTAAAGCCAGAAATACGGGACGTACAGATCCGGTTACCAATTCTCGGTAAGGGAGAAGAGCGAACCGCAGCTCTCGCGCCTCCTCTGGGCTCTGTCTCTTGATGTTCGCGGCGATGGTTGCCAGCTCAGCCTTGGCCTGCCGTTCGGTAACACCCGTGCGCAAACGGCCTACCAGCAGAGCGATTGTAAATCCTCGTGCATGGCGCATTTCTTCGGTGGGCTGCCATGGCAGCCAGATGCCTTTGGCGGCATCGGACCGCTCCTGATCGGGGAAGCCGAAGCCCGAGGGCATGACGCCGATGACCGTGTGAGGCACATCCCCGATACGAATCTGTTGAGCGAGAATGTGCGGATCGGCCTCAAACGTTTCCCGCCAGAGACTTTCGCTGAGCAGAACCGTGGGCGGCGCACCCAGCATACAGTCGGATTCCGTGAACGCTCGGCCAAGCAGCGGTTGCACGCCGAGCAGCGGCAGAAGGTTCGAGGATATTCTCGGGCTAAAGGCAGTTTTTCCTCCTTCGGATGTTCGAATAATGCTGACATCCTCGACATAACCCGCGATATCGGTAAAGCTTTTCGACTGGCGCCGGAGGTCCTGAAGGGTAAGCCAGGAGGTGGCCGTCATCTGTTTCGGATTAGATCCCTCGCCGAGGCTGACCAGCCGGTCCGCGTCCCGATAGGGAAGGGGCCGGATCAAAACGCTGTCGATGACGGTGAACATCGCCGTGTTCGCGCCAATGCCAAGGGCGAGCGTCGCCACCGCAGCAATCGCGAATCCGGGCGATTTGCGAATCCTGCGCGCGGAAAATTGAAGATCCTGGGCGAGAGTCGGCATCAGTTATATCCTGACACCCCTCAAATCTCTTCTACTTCTTTGCGCTTTCGGCTACTCGTTGCGTCAGATCCAGACGTTGTTTGAGCGGGTCGGGCTGTGCAACCGGTCCCTTGTTGGTGAACTCAAGAATCACGTCCTGTTTCGAGTCGTATACGCGCCATTTCGGAAGTCCGCTCCCGTTTGGATTTCCCGATTTCGCAAAGTTGACCCAATAGAGGTTCGCCACGCGAGCCATCGCTTCGTCCTCAGAGGTGAGATCTTTGCCGTACCTTGCCGCAACAGTGTTGAAGACGAAGGGAATCTCAGTGGCGTGCGGAGCGCCTAGCCACTCCTTGCGCATGGAACTAGCGACGTAGCCGAAGCGGTACTCGTAAGAAGGCTGTCCTCGGCTAGTCATCGTCTGGACAACAAAACGTGCAGGCTCGAGCATCATCCGATCGGCTGCAACCATATAGCCGATCGCTTTGGGATCGGTCGATTCGTTCCCACTGTAGGCAGCCTTTGCTTTGTCCCTATCAGACCCAAACGGCCCGAAAATCTCATCTAATGTTTTCGCATTTGAAAAGCCGATGTCGAGGGAGTTGGCCCCAGCGATCACCGGCACCTTTGCTCCTCTTCCGGCCGCCAGCGCCTGATCTGGCGGTTCCACAATGACCTTGCCGTCCACCATGGGCCCTGAATAAGTAGTGGCTTGGGGGCCCATGCTGGCCATATTCAGGCCGTTAACCACTTTGTCGGCAGGCAGATTCCGCAGCGCTTGCAATGTAGCTTCATCATCGCCTTGAATTCCGGCCTGGGTCGCGAACGCCACCCCGATCTTCTCCGCATCCTCGAGACGGTGCATCGCCATCAAGGTGCTGCGGCCGCCGCCGGACTCGATAATCGCTCTGCTAAACAGGCCTTGTGACAGGGGAGAAGTCATCAGCGCGAGCACGGACATTCCGCCCGCGGATTCGCCGAAGATCGTGACGTTCTGTGGATCTCCACCAAATGCGGAAGCGTTTCGTTGCACCCACCGAAGCGCCTCTATCTGGTCCATAAAGGCGTAATTCCCCAGCGGACCGGAAGGGTTTTCCTTAGTTAGCGCCGGATGAGCGAAGAATCCGAAACGCCCGACCCGGTAGTTGAAGCTCACGAGCACCACGCCGTTCTCCGCGAAATGGGATCCGTCGTAAACCGCGGGCGAGCTCCCGCCATTAACAAACCCTCCTCCGTAGATCCAGACCATTACTGGGAGGCGCGCTGAGGTCCGGTCCACTGGTGTCCAGACGTTTAGGTACAGGCAATCTTCGTTTGGCTTGGTTCCAAGAGGCGCCGCATCGCTTGGAAACGGAAGCTGCATGCAGTCGTGGGCATAGTCGGTTGCCGCCCGCTCGCCGCTCCAGGGCGTTACCGGCTGAGGTGGCCGCCAGCGATTTTGGCCGACGGGCGGAGCCGCGTAAGGGATCCCTTTAAAGGAGACCACTCTGCCACTGATCGTTCCCTTGATCTCGCCAGCGTCGATTTTGACGCGATCCGGCGAGACCGCTGCGATGCTCAACCCCGCTGAGAAAAGAGCTGCAAGGAACAAGTTCTGTCTCAAGATCATTTCGGACCTATAATACTGGTTATCTCGCCCGGGGACAGGGCAGTCACGACTCCGGGGCAATCAGAAAAAATTCATTGGACAGTGTCGATCCGGGCGCACGCGGTTCGACTTACTTCCGGGTACAAAGGGAAGGCTAATATGACGTTCTTGCACGACATAAGACTTGCTGCCCGCTCGCTTGGCCGCAGTAAAGGGCTTACGGCGACGGTGGTAATCACGCTCGCGCTGGGAATTGGCGCCAACGCGGCGATTTTTAGCCTCGTGCGAGGAGTGTTGCTGCGGCCGTTGGCTAACCGCGATGAAGACCGGCTCATCTACATTCGCCAGAGCGCGCAGGGGATCGGCGCCGAGAACGCTGCTTTCTCGGTACCGGAGATTCAGGATCTTCGGGAACGCGTAAAGACGCTGAACGAGTTTGGCACCTTTTCGACAATTGGCTTCACCATGATCGGCCTCGGCGAGCCGCGCGAGGTCCGCTCGGGCGTGGTAGACGGAGCATATTTCAAGGTGATGGGTCTGCGCCCGGTGCTCGGCCGGCTGCTCGACGCGCACGATGATGGTCCGAACGCCGCGGGCGCGGCTGTGTTGACGTATCGCTTCTGGTCCACGGCGCTTAAGCGCGATCCGGCCGTACTTGGGAAAACCGTCAGACTCGGATCGCGCTCGGCCACCATCGTGGGCGTGCTCGAGCCATCAGTGCCGTATCCGGCAGAAACCGAGATCATCGCCAATGTTGTGACGAGCCCGCATCATCTCTCAGCAACGATGGTCACTGGGCGGGTCCACCGGATGACAGAGCTGTTCGGCAGACTCGCGCCCGGGGCAAATCTCGATTCTGCACGTGCCGAGCTGCGGGCCGTCTACGGCGCCATGATCAAGGAGCATCCGGAAGCCTATTCGGCGAAGGCGGATTTTCGCATAAGCGCGGTGCGGCTCCGTGACCAGATCACGTCGCGCGCGCGGAGCGTGCTGCTGGTGCTGCTGGCGGCATCCGTGCTCATCTTCGTCATTGCATGCTCGAACGTCGCGAACCTGATTCTGGCGCGGACGGTTCGGCGCGAAGGGGAATTGGCGATCCGCGCGGCGCTCGGCGGAAGCGCGGCCGCATTGCGCCGAACCTTGCTCGCAGAGAGCCTGCTGCTGTGCGGCGCCGGCGCGACGCTCGGGGTCCTAAGCGCACGCCCGATGGTGAGCATCCTGGCCCGATACGCAGCGCGCTTTTCGGTGCGGGCACTTGACTTGACTGTCGATTCCAGCATGCTCTGGGTTGGGGCACTACTGGCTGTGATAGCCGCAGTGTTGCTTGCGTTTGTGCCGCGCCTGCCGTCGGCTGCAGCATCACATGGATTCAATATGTCGAACAGCGGACTGCGGGTAACCAGCAGCGCGAATCGAAGGCTGCGAATTTTCGCCGTCACCCAGATCGCCGCGTCTTTCGTGCTGCTAGCGGGCGCCGCAATGCTGGTCAAAACACTGCTTTCCTTGCAAGCGGCCCGGACTGGCTTTGACATGCGCAACGTACTCGCGATCAATGTGCCCCCGATTTCGTATGGGCGCACGCCCGACCAGCTTGTCGGTTTCTACAAAGAAGTGATGCGGCGTATAAAAGAGCTGCCGGGAGTGGACAGCGTCGCCTTGGGCACCAGCGTTCCATGGCGGGATGCCGGCAGTTTTGGTCCCGGCTTTGAGTTTTCGGCAGACGGCCACGTTCGGGCGCCGGGCGAAGAAGATCCGCGCGCGCGTTTTCGGACGATTTCGCCGGGGTTTTTCGCCGCGCTCGGGGTCCCCATCATTGCCGGCCGCGATTTTAATGATGCCGATCGCCGAGGCAGCGAGCCCGTCGTGATCGTCAGTCAAACCTTAGCGCAGCGAATATTTCCAAATCAGGATGCGGTTAACCGCCACGTGATGTGGACCGACCCGGTAATGAAGTTCATAGATGTCAGTACGAAGCCGCGGCGGATAATTGGTGTCGCTGCTGATGTGGATGACGAGAATATCGTGGCGGGTCCGGCGGTGACCGTCTACCACCCTTTCGGCCAAATGGAGATTTGGGGCGGCCGGATGTTTGTTCATACGCGCACGGATCCGTACGCGCTCGTTCCGCGGATCAGGCGCATTATTCGTGATTTGTCCGCCGATCAACCGGTGGAGCAAGCAGCGACACTTGCAGACATACGCGCGGAGGTGCTGACGCCGGATCGCCTGAACACGCTTGTCTTCAGCGGCTTTGCGTTCGTTGCACTGGCGATAGCCGTGGTCGGTGTCGCGGGCGTGCTCGCGTTTTCCGTTAGCGGGCGGACACGTGAGTTCGGCATCCGGCTGGCGGTGGGATCGCAGCCCCGCCATCTCTTGGCCGGTGTTGTTGCTGAAGGGGCGGTCATGGGAGCAGCCGGAATAATCGCCGGCGCGGCTTGCGGGCTCTTGCTGGCGCGTCTGGCAGAGAGCTATTTCCAGGAAATTCAGATTCCAGGCGCTGTGCCGGTGGCTAGTTCAGCCATTGTTCTGCTGGCTGCGGCGGTCGTCGCCTCCGTGCTGCCTGCGGCGAGAGCCGCACGAGTGGATGTGATGCAGGCGCTGAGGTCGGAATGACTGCTGTCCTAGAACAGATGCCCTAATTTCTCTCGTTTTGTTCGCAGATACTCGGCGGTTGTTTCGAGCGGCGGCGCTACGATTGGCGCGCGCTCCACAACGGCAACACCTGCCTTTTCAAGCGCCGCTACTTTCTCCGGATTGTTCGAAAGCAAGCGGACTTGCTTGATTCCAAAATATTGCAGGATCGCCGCCGGCAGCACGTAGTCTCGAAGATCTGCTTCGAATCCCAAGCTCTCATTGGCTTCTACGGTATCCAAGCCCTGGTCCTGAAGCTCATACGCGCGAAGCTTGTTTAATAACCCGATTCCCCGGCCTTCCTGATGCTCATAAATCAGCAGTCCGCGGCCTTCGGCCACGATCTGATCCAAGGCCAGCTCCAATTGCGAACGGCAATCACAGCGCAGGCTATGAAATACATCGCCTGTCAGGCATTGCGAATGAATTCGCACCAGCGCCGGCCCGAGCGCGGGAGACAGATCACCTAATTTCAAAGCGACCGCTTCTTCGGTTTCGGTGCTTTTGACGCCCTGGAAACCGTAGATACGAAACTGTCCAAAGCGGCTCGGGAAGTCGGCTTCAGCTACTTTTCTCAGCTTGAATTCTGGCAAAGGATTCCTGTCACCTGGACTGGAGCGAAAGCCAGCGCAAGCGCTATGGTGTAACCCTCTATTATAGAAGCCAAAGCCATGCCTGGCCTTCGTTGATGCTCAACTTACAGCAGTTAGCCGCCCTCCTGATCAAGGTGGCGGTGTCAGCTTCCATCGCCAGCATCCTTATGCGCTTCGCGCGCATTCAAAAAATCCTGCTTCGAGATGAGCGCTCGGTGGCGGACCGCCTGCAATTGGCCTTCATCTTCTCCATCCTGTTCGGAGCCAGCGCCGAAGTACGGATTCTGAGCCATGGCCAATACCCCGCCATCGATCTGGCCATGGAAGGCGCAATCATAGCCGGCATCCTGGGTGGTTACGTCAGCGGTCTAATTACCGGATTGTGCGTTTCTCTCCCTGATATGTTCGCCGGAAATTTCATGTCCATGCCGCTGTTCGCCGCTGCCGGAATTCTCGGCGCCTTAATGCATGACCTCGCGCCGCGCCGCGAAGACATCTGGTACTTCTCGCCGTTTGTCGATCTCAATCTCTACCGCTTCTTTCGCCAGGCTCTCCGCTGGAACCGCACTCCTCTTCAACGAAGAGTGGTCGAATTGGCGGCTTTCAATGTCATGTGTAACGCTTTCGTCGTGCTCGCGGAATTCTTTCGCTGGGGCACTCACAGCATCTTTGACCGGCATGGCACTTTCTTTCTGTTTGACCGCGCTGTATTGACACCCAAGCTCTTCATCGCCTCCGCAGCGACCACTCTGTTTGCTGTTTCGCTGCCACTCCGCATTTGGAACAGTTTTCGTGCCGAGCGTCAGCTCGAGACGCAGCGAGCGCGCCTCATCGAAGCGCAATTGGCCGCTCTGACGAACCAGATCAATCCACATTTTCTGTTCAATACGCTCAACTCCGTCTCAACGCTCATCCGCATCGACCCTGATCGGGCTCGCAGCATGATTTACAGGCTCTCGAAGATCTTACGCAAGCTGCTTAGAAAGACAGAGAATTTCACGGCGCTCCGTGACGAAGTCGCGTTTATCGATGACTATTTCGCGATCGAAATGGTCCGCTTCGGCGACAAGCTGCGCTTTTACAAAGAAATCGACGAGAACACGCTTGACCGGCTAGTGCCCAGCATGATTCTGCAGCCGATCATCGAAAACTCGATTAAGCACGGGCTGGCAAAGAAAGTGGAAGGTGGTATGGTGCGCTTGCGGACCTGGCTGGACGGAGCGAGGCTGAATATTCTGATCGAAGATGACGGCATCGGCATACCGGATTCGAAGCTCAACTCGCTATTTGAATCGGGGATCGGCGTCAGCAATGTGAATGAACGTCTTCGAGTGCTATTTGGACAGCGGTATCGTCTGGTGATCGAAAGCAATTTGGGGCAAGGCACTCAGACCCTTATCGAAATTCCAGAGCTCGAATCGCAGTTTGCCGAGCCACCAACGAAAGCGCTGGTCGCGCGCTAGCCGGAGCGTCCTGCTGCCTGTAAACCCGCCAGCACGCCGCGCATATAGGAAAAACTCTTCTGCATCCCTGGCATGGGATTGTCCTCATCGATCTCGTATTCCAGGTTCACGCAATGCGCGTACTTCATCTTAATCAGTTGCATGAAGATCCCAGTGATCGGCAGCTTGCCTTCTCCCACGGGCACCTGGCTTTCCTTTGTGGCCGGATTCTCCAGATCCTTTATATGCATGTCCAGGAGGCGCGGTCCCGCTTCCGCTATGGAGTCGACGACGTCCGCCCCCGTTCGTGCTGTATGCC
The DNA here is from genome assembly GCA_963787585.1 of uncultured Acidobacteriaceae bacterium. Lineage (GTDB taxonomy): Bacteria > Acidobacteriota > Terriglobia > Bryobacterales > Bryobacteraceae > Bog-105. The sequence goes on along the minus strand of CAWBDR010000014.1, from coordinate 811,443 downwards.
CAACATCAATGCAGCAGCCCATGCGCGGGTCTAAGTCTTTCACAATTTTCAAAACGCTTTGCGGCGTTGGAAAGTATTTGTCCTCGGGGCCGTGATTGTGGACTGCCAGTCTGATATCGAACTCTTTCACGAACTTTTCGAGTTTCGGCAGCGTGGTCTGTGTCGGCCCCGCGACGATCAGCGGGAATCCGACGCGCTTAGCGTATTCGAATTTGCTGCGCATCTCCGCTTCATCGTCTTTCAGAAAGTAGACCGTGCCGCATCCAACCAACACAATTCCGGCCTGATCAAACTCCTTCTTGTCGGACGCAATTTCTTCAGGGGTGCTGTTAAACGGTAAGTGAGCGTCCGGTTTGATGTTCAGATAAGGCGTGCCTAACTGTTTCGTCATCTGAATCGCCTGTTCCCGCTTGAATTTCCGAAAGGAATACGAAGCGATCCCCAGCTTGATATCCGCTCCGCCTATCCGGTACTCCTGCCCCTCGGCCAGACTCGCCGCACTCATTCCGATTGCCGCGGGAATAAACTGCAGCACCTGGCGTCTGCTGATTTCGAGCGACACTGATTAAATCGCCTCCAGCTCCTCTTCGAGCAGTTGCTTCTGATACAGCTCCGAATAATAACCGCCGCGCGCCTGCAGTTGCTCATGCGTCCCGCTCTCGACAATCGATCCATGGCTCAGAACCACAATACGATCGGCGTTCTGCACGGTGGAAACTCGGTGCGAAATCAATATGGTTGTGCGATTGCGCATCACCTCGGCCAGGCCGCTCAGGATCTTTGCTTCTGTCGCCGTATCCACGCTCGACAAGGCATCGTCCAGAATCAACACGCGCGGGTTCCGAAGGATCGCCCTGGCGATCGCCGTCCGCTGCTTCTGACCCCCGGAAAGCGTCAGGCCGCGCTCGCCGATGATGGTATCAAGCCCGTTTGGGAAGCTGGCGATATCGCTCGATAGGCCGGCAATTTCGGCGGCCCATTCGATCTCTTCGCGCGTGGCGTCCGTGCGTCCCCATGCAATGTTTTCGGCCAGGGTAGCGCTGAAAAGAAACGTTTCCTGGGGAACGAACCCGATCTGCCTCCGCAGCTCCTCGGGATCGAACTCCTTCCCATCGATTCCACCCAACCGTACTTGCCCCTGGTTAGGGTCAAACAGTCGCGGAATGAGGCTCACCAGCGTTGTCTTTCCGCTCCCGGTATGTCCGACAACTGCGATCGTCTCACCTGCGGCGATGTCCAGGTCGATGTCGCTGAGCGCGACCCTGCCTCCAAAAAGAACGCTGACATTTTCGAAGCGGACCCTCGCTTCGCATTCGCTCGGATCCATGCTTTGTGTTGCGGGTGTCTGAATGGAAGGTCGCTCATGCAGGATTTCATTGATGCGGTTCAACGACGCCGTTCCCCGCTGCATCAGGTTGATCACCCAGCCGAACGCAATCATGGGCCAGATCAACATCCCCATGTACATATTGAACATTACAAAGCTGCCGATCGAAATCCGTCCCTCGATCAACTGCCGCCCACCGAACCAAAGCACGATCAAAAATGTCACGCCGATCAGCGCCTGAAGCAACGGCATGAACATGCCCTGAATCTTCGCGAGGCCGATATTTTCGCGAATATAATCCCGGTTCAGACTCTCGAACTGTTCAATCTCGGCGCTCTCCTGCGCGTACGCTCGAATCACCCGCACGCCCGATAGGTTCTCCTGAACCTTGCTGCTGATATCGGAAAACATTTTTTGGATGTGTTCAAACCGCACATGAATGCGCCGCCCAAAGAAAACCACCGCCACAGAGACAGCCGGCGCCGGAAGCAATGCCATCAACGTCAGCCAGACATTCGTCTTTAGCATCACCGCGACCGAGAGCACCAGCGTAATGAGCGTCTCGCTGCAGTACATTACTCCGGGCCCAAGCATCATGCGTACCGCGTTCAAATCGTTGGTACTGCGCGCCATGATGTCCCCCGTCCGGTAGCGCGCGTAAAAATCCTGAGATAATCCCACCAGCCGGGCAAACAAATCGTTCCGCAAATCATATTCGATGTCGCGCGAAATCCCGATGAGGATCACTCTCATCCAGTACTGGAATATGCCCTTCACCAGTGACAGCCCGACAATCACCGCGGCCAACTCCCATACCACCCGCATCTGAAAGCCAGCCGTCAGCGAGTCCACACCGTATTTCAAGGCGATCGGCAATGACGCCGCCAACACGTCTTTCAGCAGCAACGATAAAAGGCCAAGCGCCAAGCCTCGGCGATAGCGCCTGAGGTACGGCCAGAGGGTTAGAAGCGACTTCAGCATTAGTCCCCCAACCTCGCCGCGAGGGTCTTCAATGATTCCAAAAGGAAAGTCTTCTGCCCAGTGCGAGTCTTCCACCAGGTCTCGGGCGTGAAAAACGGATCCGGCGCAGCAATCATTCTGAAATGTAGTGAAGGCGCTTCCTGCCGCCACAGGTAAGCGGCTCGCCTGGTGTGATAGTTGCTTGTCACTATCAAGATGTCGCGAAGGCCCTGAGTACTCAGGTATTTTCGGAAGAAGATTGCTTCCGAACGAGTCGAGTCGACCCAGGATGGGGCGAGGACGCTTTCAAACAGAGAAGTGGAATAGCCATTTCGTCGAGCGAAGGTCGTCAGGCAATCACAACTCGCGTTCACTGGGCTGAGATGCGTGCTAACCACGACCACTGGTGCAAAACCGGCCCTTTCCAGCTGCGCACCTTTCATTATCCGCGTACCAAGCTCATCCCCGCCGAGCACGAGAATAGCTTGCGCTTTTGCCGGGCTCTCATTTTTGACGAGTGCCTCCCCGGCGGCTGTCAGCAGAGGAACTCGGAAGATCCACGCCGCGGCTGCCAGGGCCAACATTATCAGCAGGAGAAAAAAGCAGCCTCGGACGGGGCCGATGAGCAGGCGCTTCGCGCCGACGCGAAAATTGCCGCCGGCCGGGCGAGTTCGGTTCGATCTCAGCGCTAATCCTTCTCTTTGGGATCCGCGCCGCGGGAATCAAGTCTCCCGACAGTCTTCAGCTTTTGATATAACCGCTCAATTTCGTCTTCTTCTTCCTCGCTCAGCATGCGGACAGGCTGATCGAGAGTGGAGGCATCTCCGCTTGAGCCCGACAAGCTGAGCCAAGTCCAGTAATCCCGGTAAGCCACCCCATCGAAAGTCGCCAGCTCCGAGTTCTTCCGCAACTGAAACATCAATCGCTCGATGCGCTCAGGTTCTCCGGGAAAGACCAAGATCTTCTGCCGCGAATTCGTGAGCTTGATCCTGACCACTAGAGGAGACAAAAACCGGCTACGGTTAATTTCGCGGACTTCGCGCCAGGCAATCGCCCGTTCTCCGATGTTGAACTGGTTCTCACCCACTCGAATTGCGGGCCGCGCCGCCAGCCAGAACAGGACCGCCGCCGTAATCGCACACAATAGGCCAGGTATGAATGCGAGAGGAGCGCGAAACCCACACAAAACGCACACCAAGGAACCCGCTAAAGCGGCCCATCCCACCCGGGCGTAGAGGCGCGAGGGCACGAAGATCTCGACGCTCGGCTCCATGTCTTCAGGCTACTCCCCGGCCTCAGCCCCGTCAAACGCTTTTCGCCCCGGCTGTCGCTTTCGTCATCACGAGGCCGATTCGGACGTAGTCGAATCCGCTGATGCTCGTAAACACAGCAGTGCAGCCGAGCGCGATCTGTCGCAGGACAAGGAGAAATGTGTTAGGAACGGCCGCCTCTATCAATACCAGCAGAACGAAGACTATCTGAAAGAAGGTGCTGATCTTGCCGTGCATAGTGGGAGGGAACTTGCGGATTCCACGGAGCATTCTGAGTAACGCCGCGCCGGTGATGATCACTACGTCTCGGGCGATCACCAAAACCAGCACCCAAAACGGTACCAAACCTATCACGCCGAGGGTGAGAAATACCGTGACGAGGAAAGTTTTGTCCGCTAATGGATCCAGGACCGCACCTAGTTTCCCCGACACTCTCAGGCGTCGCGCCGCGAACCCGTCCAACCAGTCGGTCAAACCGGCGAACAGAACCAGCGCCAGCGCTACCGCGAACCGCCGTTCGAGCAAGAACCAGACCACCATCGGGGAGGCGATCAGCCGGAAGGAACTGATGAGGTTAGGTAACTGGCCCAAACCACACCAAAAGTAGCAGTTGTGTTTAGGACACTAGGGCGTGCGCCGTTCCTGTTTTTCGCGCAGCGGCTCGGTCGAAGGTCACAATCTCATAAAAAGAAGTGTCGGACATGAGTTGATTTACCAGCGCCACGTGCATCGCGTGCCCTGCCTTTTCCGCCACAACGCACCCGAGCAGTGGTCGGCCTACCAGCGCAAGATCGCCGATCAGGTCCAGCGCTTTATGGCGGCAACATTCGTCCGGGAAGCGCAGACCGCCTGGATTCGCGACGCCTTCCCTGGTGAAGCACACGGCATTTTCCAGCGTAGCCCCACGAATGAGGCCCATATCTCGCATCTGGTCCAGTTCGTATTCAAATCCGAAGGTCCGAGCCGGTGCGATCTCGGCCGCATAGTTCTCTGGAGTCAATTCGAGTGCCAGAGTCTGCTCTCCCACTAGGGGATGGTCGAAGAAATTTTGACAGCGGAGCTGGAACGTCTCGCTCGGCAGAATGGCCACTCTCTTGCCATTGGCTTCCACGCTCACCGGCTTGATAATTCGCATGTACCGTCGCAACCGGCTCGTCTGTTTTCGCCCGGCACGCCGCAGCAGGTTCACGAACGGAAGTCCGCTCCCATCCAGAATCGGAAGCTCGAGATTGTCCAGTTCAATGAACGCGTTATCGATTCCCATGCTGTAGAGCACGCTCAACAGGTGCTCGGTAGTGGAGATCAGGATCCCCTTCGGGTGCATCAGACTGGTTGCATAGCTGACGCGCTCCACATATTCCCAACTCGCCGGAATCCGCGTGTTCTCCAGGTCTGTGCGGATGAACACAATACCTGACCCCGCGGGAGCTGGAGCGATTCTTAAGTGAACCGGCGCTCCATGATGGAGACCGATACCTTCGATCTCCACCGGACGGCAGATTGTTGTTTCACAAACCATGTCGGAAGTGTCCAGCATAGCAGGAGAAACACTCGGGCAATCGGCCTAATTACCTGATTTGAATAGGTTTGCGGATAATCGGTGTGGCGGTTTTGCAACACTCCAGCGCGCAACCGGCTTCCGGCGTGTCGATTTTGCAGCGGCCCCGCCAATCTGATCGACGTGCGCGGTAACCTCCCGACCGGAGATGGCGTTTCTACACGGCGTAGACTCGATTAAGACCCAATCTCAATGCTTTCTCCAAGGACCGCCTTCGTCTTGGGCGCTGCGGCGCTGGTGCCCCTCTTTCTCCTTGCTGAAGAGAACGTCGACCTCTTGATTGTGAATCGCATCAAGGCGGAGGCTTTCTCCGACTCGAAGGTCATGGACACGATGTTTTTCCTGACCGATGTCTATGGCCCGCGCTTGACCAACTCGCCCAATTACAAGGCGGCGGGCGATTGGGCCGTCAAACGGCTCGAGGAATACGGCCTCGTGAATGTCAAGGAGGAGAAATGGGGTCCGTTTGGTAAAGGCTGGGCGAACAAGTATTACGAGGCTCACATGGTGGAGCCGCAAGTTTCGGCTCTGATCGGCATTCCTCTCGCCTGGACGGCGGGAACCACTGGCAGCATCACGGGCGAACCGATTCTGGCTCCCATCCGTACGGAAGCGGACATAGAAAAGTTCAAAGGCAAATTGAATGGCAAGATCGTCATGATGAGCGAGGTTCGCGAATTGCCATTCCCCACTGAAGTCGAGGGTCACCGCTATACGGATGCCGAACTGCTGTCCGAAGCAGAAGCACCGGAGCCGGGTCAAAGTGGTTCGCGTGCTGCCAGGGCGCCTGGCAATGCCGCCGCTCCTCCCATGTCCCGCGAAGGGCGAAATGAAGCTGCAACAAAAAATTCGCCAGTTCCTGCATGACGAAGGCGCTCTGATGGTGCTGCAGGCCAGCCGCGGCGACGGCGGAACGATATTCGCCCAATCCGGTGGTCCCTATGAAATGGATAAGCCAGTCGCGATTCCTGGCGTGGTGCTCATGCCCGAGCAGTACAACCGTATAGCCCGCTTATCGAGCACAAGATTCCCGTCAAGCTCGAGTTCAATATCCAGAACGAGTTTTACGCGAATAGTCCGGACTGTTTCAATATCGTTGGGGAAATCCCCGGCACAGGGCCGCACAAAGACGAAGTAGTGATGTTGGGCGCGCACTTCGATTCCTGGCACGGCGGCACCGGCGCAACGGATAACGGCGCGGGAAGTGCCGTCATGATCGAAGTCATGCGCATTCTGAAGGCACTAAATGTTCCCATGGATCGCACTGTACGGATCGCGCTTTGGGGCGGCGAAGAAGAAGGTTTGCTCGGGTCAAAGGCCTACGTGAAAGAACACTTCGGCGACCCCAAAACGATGAAGCTTACCGGTGATCAGGCGAAACTAACCGGCTATTTCAATTACGACAACGGAACCGGCAAGATTCGCGGCGTCTACTTGCAAAGCAACGACATGATGCGGCCTATTTTCCAAGCCTGGCTCGCTCCCTTCAAAGATCTCGGGGCATCCACGGTCAGCATCCGCAACACGGGCGGAACAGATCATCTCTCCTTCGACGCGATCGGGCTGCCGGGTTTCCAATTCATCCAGGACCCGATAGATTACGAAACTCGTACGCATCATTCCGATTTGGATGTGTACGATCGCATCCAACCCGGCGATTTGATGCAAGCCTCGGCCATTATCGCGTCTTTCGTCTACAACACCGCGACCCGTCCGGACATGCTGCCCAGGAAACCGCTTCCCAAGCCGGAGCCTGAGTCTCGTCCGCGCCCCAGCGTTGAATAGAGTAGCAGCGGGTTCCACCGCATGACCTGGAAGTTACTCTTAGCGTCTATTTAACGGCGCGTGACACACTGGTCACAAATGCTTTCGAGATTGCTTGCGCTTCTGGCATTCACTTGCGCGGCCGTCTTGGCTCAAGGCAATTATGAGATTCAAGTGTATGCTTCCGACACCGTTCCTGCGGGCAAAACGATGATCGAACTGCACAGCAACTACACAGCTGAAGGGAGCACGACCACCACTGACGGGACGTATCCGACCAACCACCAGGAACACGAGACGGTCGAGATCACACAGGGTTGGAATAGTTGGTTCGAGACCGGGCTCTATATTTTCACGAGCATTGGCCCAAATGGTCAGGGCTATCAGTGGGTGGGCGACCACATCCGGCCACGAGTGCGAGTTCCGGATTCGTGGAAGTGGCCCGTCGGCGTGAGTCTGTCAATGGAGATTGGTTACCAACGACCCGTCTTCTCGCGCGACACATGGACATGGGAGATCCGGCCCATCATCGATAAGCAACTGGGGCCCTGGTATTTGGCTTTCAATCCGGCGCTCGAACGATCGTGGCACGGTCCGAGTGTGGCGCAAGGAGTAGAATTTTCGCCCGCCGTGAAGGTGAGTTATCAATTCACAAAGAAAGTGGCAGGCGGCTTTGAATATTACGGCGAAACCGGACCTGTGACCGGGTTTAGTCCTTTCGATGAACAACAGCAGCAGATCTTCCCCGCGCTAGATTTCAATTTCGGACCCGATTGGGAGCTGAATTTCGGTGTGGGCATCGGCCTAACGCCCAGCACCGATCACCTGATTGTGAAAATGATTCTCGGCCGCCGTTTCAACTTCCTTGGCCCGCGCGCGCTCAGAGCCTCGAACTAGATAGGCAATTCTGAGTGGTCCGCCACAAGCGAGACTCTGATAAAATTGGCCCCATTTACATGGTTTATCGCGATGAGAACTAGAGCACGATGTCTCACCTGCTTCATTGCAGCGATCCTCGCGGGTACCCTCTTACACGCACAAACGAGCCAAGGCGACACTTTTCGAGTTCCCGTTAGCTATTACAAGCTGCCGAACGGATTGCGCGTCATTCTCTCACCGGATCACACGGCTCCCACGGTCGTGGTGGCGATCTACTATCGCATCGGTTTCCGGGTAGAACCTAAGGATCGAACGGGCTTCGCGCATCTGTTTGAGCACATGATGTTCCAGGGATCGAAAAACCTGGGCAAAATGCAATTCATCAGGTTAGTGCAGGAGAACGGAGGGATCCTAAACGGCTCGACCCGTTTCGATTTCACAAATTATTTCGAACTGTTGCCCTCGAACAAACTCGAAACGGCATTATGGGCCGAGGCCGACCGCATGAAGGGCCTCGCAATCAACGAAGACAATCTCAAGAATCAACAAGGCGTCGTAGGCAACGAAGTGAAGGTCAACGTGCTGAATGCGCCCTACGGCGGATTCCCTTGGCTCTTTATCCCTCAATACGCCAATACAAACTGGTACAACTCGCACAATTTTTACGGCGAGTTGAAAGATATTGAAGCCGCGAAGCTGGAGGAGGTGCAGAGCTTTTTCAAGACTTATTACGCGCCGAACAATGCCGCACTTGCGATTGTCGGCGATTTCGAGCCGGAGGCAGCGAAGGCAATGGTCGCCAAGTATTTTGACGCGATCCCAAAATCGAATTTGCCCGCCCAGCCGGACCTCACGGAGCCCCAGCAGCAGAAAGAGATCACCGCGACACGAAAAGATCCCCTGGCGAACCGGCCGGCGCTCGCCTTTGCCTATCACATGCCGCCTCGAAACACGCCTGAGTACTTTGCTATGGGGCTGCTCGATCAAATGCTGATTCAGGGGGATGACAGCTTGCTATACGAAGAACTCGTGAAGAAGCGCGGTTACACGGGCAAGATCTCGGGTGGAATCAATGTTGATCTCGGCGACATGTTTGATTACAACGGCCCGATGCTCTGGACAACGTACCTGATTCACGACGCAAGCGTTGGGACGGACCAAATCATGGCATCGGTCGACGGCGTGATCGCGGCATTGCAGGCAAAGCCGATCGACCGCTCGCTGCTCGATCGAAACGTAGTGAAGATGCGAGCCTACATCTACGATTCAGTTTCGCAATTTGGCGGATTCGGACGGGCCAATCTTCTCGCCTGCTTTGCGCTGTTTGACGATGATCCTTCGGAGGTCAACAAACTCGAGGCGAATTTCCGAAGCGTCTCCCCGGAGGTCATCCAGCGGACAGCTCGTGAATATCTGCGGAAGACGAATCGCACGGTTCTTATGGTAGAACCGAGGGCGCCGGAAAAAGCCAAAACTGCTTCAGCCGGAGGCAAGCAATGAAGCTGGTCTTCGGCGCGATGATCTTGGCAGCTTCGGCGGCCGCGTTCGCACAACAAAAGGAACTCCCTCCCGAGGGAGGACCTCCCAAGCCATTTCATTTGGCGAAAACAGACGACTTCACTTTGCCGAATGGCATGAAGGTTACGCTTGCACCGTACGGAACGGTTCCCCGAACTGCAGTGAGGGCTTTCGTCGAGGCGGGTGGGGTGAACGAAGCGCCCAATCAGGTTTGGCTGTCCCGTTTGACTGGTCTGTTGATCAAGGAGGGCACCACAACACGATCTGCCGAAGAGGTTGCGCGCGATGCGGCAGAGAGCGGCGGCACGCTCGAAATCGAGGCCGGTGTAGAGGATACGAGCGTTGGCGGGGTCGTTCTGTCTGACCATGCCAGCGAGTTCGTTGCGCTCATCGCGGACGTCCTGAGCAAGCCTCTTCTTCCGGAATCGCAGATTCCCAGACTCAAGGCGGATCTTTCGCGCGAGCTTGCGGTGGCGAAGGCACAACCGGGCTCAATCGCCAGGGAACGCTTCCTCAAGATGCTCTTCCCGGCCAGTCCGTATGGTCGTGTCTTTCCAGCTGAAAGCGATCTCCAAAGCTACAGCGTCGAAGATGTGCGGACGTTTTACCAGCGCAATTTCGGAGCAGCCCGCACCCATCTTTATGTCTCGGGCAAGCTTGATCCCGCCTTGGATCAAGCGATTCGAAGCGCATTCGGTCCGTGGCCGGCTGGCTCGCCACCGGAGAGCATTTCCGCCCATCCCGTTAAGGAACGGTCCCTCTCGGTAATCGATCGCCCGGGCGCCCCGCAGTCCACGCTGTACATGGGTCTGCCTGTCGCCGACCCCACCAGCTCGGACTACATCGGCCTCGACGTAATGGATGCCCTTTTAGGTGGGTCCTTTGCCTCGCGCATCACTTCGAACATACGGGAACAGAAGGGCTACACGTATTCGCCGTTCAGCCAGATCGCGACACGGCGCCATCTCGCGTACTGGGTTGAAATTGCGGATGTCACAACTTCGGTTACCGGCCCATCGTTGAAGGAGATCTTTTACGAGGTGGACCGCCTGCGGAAAGATCCGCCTTCCGAGCAGGAGTTGAAGGGCATACAAAACTACCTTGCCGGATTGTTTGTGCTGAGAAACACCATCAGCCCGGATGCCGTCATCGGACAACTACACTTCGTCGATTCGCAAGGTTTAAACCGTTCGTTTCTCACCGACTACGTGCCCAAGGTGCTTGCCGTAAAGCCGACGGACATTCAGGGTTTGACGGAAACGTATATTGTTCCCGACAAGATGACTATCGTGGTGGTGGGCGACAGGTCGAAGATTGCGGATCAACTGAAGCCGTACGAAACTACTGTGCAGCAATAGGTGTCGCCTGAGGCTCGCAAGGGCTGAAGTTTCAGGCACCCGCACGCTACAATTACACTTCATGTCTCAACTCCTTGCGGGCAAGACTGCACTGGTCTTGGGCGTCGCCAACCGGTGGAGTATCGCGTACGCGATCTCCGCCGCCTTTGTTCGTGAAGGCGCATCGCTCGTCCTCACATACCAGGGGGAACGTCAGCGGCAGACCGTAGAAGAATTAGGTGCTGAGCTAAAAGCGACGAAAGTTCTCGCCTGTGATGTTACGAAACAGGAGGAACTGGATCAACTTGTAGGCGAGTTGAAACAGAGTGCGTCCGCCGTGGACACATTGGTCCATAGCATCGCTTTCGCGAACCGCGATGACTTAAGTCGCCCGTACCTCGAGACGAGCCGCGACGGCTACTTACTGGCGCAAGAGGTTAGTTCTTATTCGTTAGTGGCTGTGTCTCGAGCGATCGCGCCATTGATGACCAACGGTGGATCGATCACCACGCTGACCTACCTTGGCTCCACGCGAGTAGTACAAAACTACAATGTCATGGGTGTCGCGAAGGCCGCGTTAGAGGCGAGTGTCCGCTATCTCGCCAACGATCTGGGACCGCGTAATATTCGTGTCAATGCAATCTCAGCGGGAGCCATCAAGACTGCGTCGGGCCGCGCAGTCCGGAATTTTTCAAAGATGCTCGAAGCCGGTCCCGGACTTGCTCCCTTGCGTCGTAATACCGATCCGGCTGAAGTGGCGGATGCTGCAGTATTTCTCGCAAGCGAGCTCGGTCGTGGAGTTACTGGGAACGTATTATTTGTAGATGCCGGGTTTCACATCATCGGATTGGCGTTTAATGAATGACAGCGCTAACTTACCAATTATGTGGTCGTCTAAAGTGAGAGCGGTTTTAGAAGTTCTCTATCCTAAAATTTCAAGAGCTGGCCTAAAATTTCCAACGCTGCAGGGCGCGGAGGCTAGACTGGCTGCGTTCCTTCGAGCTTAGACTCGCCAATTAAAACTGTATGATTCAGGTTGAAGGTTTATCAAAGAGATACGCACGCCACGTTGCCGTGAACAATATCTCGTTCGCGGTGGATAAGGGCGACATCGTCGGTTTTCTTGGGCCGAACGGCGCGGGTAAGACGACCACGATGCGAATCCTGACGTGCTTCATGCCGCCGACCACGGGTTCGGCGAAAGTCGCCGGTTTCGACGTGTTCGAACAGCCGTTTGAGGTGAAGAAACGCATCGGCTACCTGCCGGAAATGCCGCCCCTCTATCCCGAGATGAGCGTTCGCGATTATCTCGTATTCGTTGCCCGCCTGAAGAATTTGCCGGCGGGGGAGATCGGCAAACGAGCGGATCTGGTGATGGAGAGGTGCGCGGTTGACGATGTGAAGGACAAGCTGATATCGAAGCTGTCCAGAGGCTATCGCCAGCGTGTCGGCCTCGCGCAGGCCATCATCCATAATCCCGATGTGCTCATTCTCGATGAACCCACTTCGGGCCTGGATCCCAAGCAAATCAATGAAACTCGAGAACTAATCAAGAGCCTGGCTGGGGAGCATACGATCATACTCAGCACGCACATCCTTCCGGAAGTAGAGTCCGTGTGCGAAAAGGTCATCATCATCGATAAAGGCCGCCTGGTGGCGACCGATTCGGTTGAGAATTTGAAACAACGGGGCAGCGTCGGTTCGGCGATTCAGGTTCAGATAGAGACAGGCGATAACGCCGATGCTTTGGCTGTCCGGCAGCGTCTGGAGCAGGTTCCGGGCGTGAGCAAGGTGCTTGACCGGATCGTTTCCGGTCCGCGATTCATGTATGAAATCGAAAGCCTGCAAGGACAGAATCCGCGCCCGGATGTCGCACGCGCCATCGTGAACGCCGGCTGGAATTTACTGGAGCTGAAATCAACAACTCATTCGTTGGAAGAGATCTTCCTGGAACTGACTGCTTCCAATGCGGCACAGGCGACCCCGGTCGCAGGAGGGGTGCAATGAGAAATATCTGGACAATCTGCCGCCGTGAGCTATACGCGTATTTTGTTTCGCCAATCGCGTGGGTTCTGCTCACGATTTTTGCTTTCCTCAGTGGAGTTTTCACATACATTATCAGCGCCAGTTTTGTGCGCTACTCGCTGGAGGGGCAGATGAGCGGGCAATCCATGCCCATGAACCTGAACGAGCAGATCATAGCACCGCTGTTTTCGAATATCGCAGTGGTTGGCTTGTTTCTAATTCCGCTCATTAGCATGCGGTTATTCGCGGAAGAGAAACGGCAGGGCACGATTGAGCTGCTGGCGACTTCTCCGGTTCACGATCTGGAAATCATCATCGGGAAGTGGCTCTCAGCGGTGATCATGTATGCCGCTCTGCTGGCGGTGCTCGCCCTTGACATTTCGTTCCTCTTCGCATACGGCAATCCGGATTGGGCGCCTGTCGCGACGGGTTATCTCGGAATCCTTCTGCAAGGGGCGTGCCTGCTGGCCTTCGGAACCTTCATTTCCACTCTGACAAAGAATCAGATTGTGGCCGGCGCGATCGGTTTTGCGCTAGCGCTGATTTTATGGATTCTGAATTGGACAACGTCCTTCGGCAATTCGACTGCGGTTCAAGTTCTGAACTACTTGTCGATTGTGAGCCATATGGATACGTTTTCCCGCGGAGTGATCGACACTAAGGACATTGTTTATTACCTTTCCATGATTTTCCTCGGTTTGTTTCTGACGGCGCGCTCACTCGAGTCGCTGCGGTGGAGGGCGTAAATGGCCACCCAGGAAACCATGACGCCCGGTAAGAGCGCTATCTCGGGTAGGCAAGCGCGTTTTGGAGCGACGGCAACTCTGTACACGATTGTTGTGGTCGCGGTCCTCGTACTAATCAATTGGCTGACCAATCACTACAATAAAACCTTCGACACGACCAGCAACAAACGGTTTACGCTCTCTCAGGAAACGCAGAAGCTCGTGAGAGGACTCAAAGAGCCGGCGACGATCACTTATTTCGATAAGGCCAGCGGTTTCGATCAGGCGAAGGGCATGCTCGATCGCTACAAGAATCTCGACCCGGGCAAGATTCGTATCCAATACATCGATTATCAGAAGCAGCCGACTCTGGCCCACAGTTACGGATTGCGATCGGCTGGAACCGCGTATGTCGAGGTTGGCCCCAGGCGCGAGGAAGCCACCGCGTTGACGGAGGAAGGCATAACGGGGGCGTTTCTTAAGGACTTGAAAGGCGTTCGTAAGGTCTGCTTCGCCAGCGGCGGTCAGGAACATCCGCTCGAAGATACCGACAGCAATGGATTATCGCAGTTCAAGACTTTGCTCGCGCGCGACAACTACCAGCAGCAAGCCGTGACGCTGATCGATAAGACCTCGGTTCCGGCGGAGTGCAACGTGCTAGTGGTTGCCGGCCCGCAGAACAATTACACCCCCAACGAAGTAACCGCAATCAAGAATTACGTCGAGAATGGCGGTCGTGCGATGTTCTTGATGGATCCACCGCTCGATTTTGGACATGAGCATATTGCGGAGAACACGGACCTGGCGAATCTGCTGCAAAGTTGGGGCGTCACGCTTAATAAGGATCTGGTTCTCGAGGAGAATCCGATGGGCCAACTCTTCGGTTTCGGCCCCGAGATCCCGCTGGTCAGCAATTACGGATCACATCCAATCGTGAATGATCTCAAGAACAGTTTTACGGGGTTCCCGGTCGCACGCTCGATGACCATCAAAAATGGCGACAAAACGACCGTAGAAAAACTCTTCTCCACGTCCGATCGCGCCATTGCGACAACTAAGCTCAACACCAACGAAGTGAATCCATCGGACCCGGGCAACAAGAAAGGGCCGTTCATCCTCGGGGCGGCGGGTACTTACAACACCGGCAAGCCGAACAACTCCGGAAGGTTTGTCATAATTGGCAGCTCCGGGTTCCTGGATAACGCAATGATCGGATTCCAGGCAAACCGGGATCTTGCTCTGAATTCGGTGAATTGGCTTTCGTCGGATGAAGATCTGATCTCGATTCGGCCGAAACAGCCGGAGGATCGTCGGCTCAATGTGACGCAGCGGCAGATGAATATCTTCGCCTACACCGACTTTATTGCCATTCCGCTGCTGCTGATCATAGGCGGTGTGGCCATCTTCCTGAAGCGGAGATAGCCATGAAGCCGCGCAACCTACTGATTGCGGCCATTGTGCTTCTCATCCTCTGCGGAGCTGTTTGGTGGTCGCGCAAGCATCCGCAGGCTAGCCAAACCGGTTCTATAGCGACTAGCCCGAAGTTGGTTGACATTCCGGAGGCGCAGGTTCAATCACTTGATCTGACCAAGAAGGGCGGCACCAGCCTCGATCTGCAGCGCCAGAACGGAAAATGGGCCATCACTTCCCCCGAGCCTCTGCCCGCCGACCAGGACGCGGTCACGAGCATGTTGTCATCGCTCAGTCCGGTGACTGCCGACAGCGTTGTCGAAGCCAAGCCCACGGATCTCGGCCAGTATGGGCTAAACTCGCCCAGTTTGACCATCGCCGTACACGAAAAGAACGGGAAAACCAACACGCTCGCATTCGGAGATGATGTTCCGGCGGGCTCGCTGGTATACGCCCGTCTCAATGCCGATCCGAAGGTGTATGCCGTCTCTTCCTCGGTGAAGAGCTCATTCGACAAATCGGCGAACGATCTCCGAGACAAGCGCTTGCTCACCTTCGATTCGAACTCGCTCACTCGCATCGAGCTGGTTTCAGCAAAGGCGGACATCGAGTTCGGCAAGAACAATCGAAATGAGTGGCAGATCGTGAAACCGCAGCCGTGCCGCGCCGATAACTTTCAGGTCGAAGAGCTTTTGCGCAAGCTGACCGACGCCAAAATGGATCTCTCCGGAAGCGGCGAAGATCAGAAAAAGGCCGATGCTTCATTCGCGTCCGGCCAACGCGTGGCGACTGTCAAGGTCAGCGACGCATCCGGAACACAGACTCTTGAGGTTCAGAAGAACAAGGACGACTACTACGCCAAGAGCAGCGTAGTAAAGGGCGTTTACAAAATCTCCTCGGATCTCGGAAAAGAGCTGGAAAAGTCTCTCGAGGATTTCCGGAACAAGAAAATCTTCGATTTCGGGTTCAGCGACCCCAACCGGATCGAGATTCAGCAAGGCTCCAGCGGCAAGACGCTCGTCCGCAGCGGCACGGATTGGAAGTTGAACGGAAAGACGATGGACGCGGGCAGCGTGCAGGCGCTCATCGATAAGCTGCGCGATTTAGCGGCGGCGAAGTTCGTCACCAGCGGCTTCAGTACGCCTGCGCTCGCCATTGGTGTTTCGTCGGACGATGGCAAGCGAGTGGAAAAGGCCGAATTCACCAAGATTGCGGATGGCTACATCGCCCGTCGCGGCAACGAGCCGGCTCTTTACCAGGTCGACGCGAAGTCGGTCAACGATATTCTGGTAGCGAATAACGCGATCAAGCCTGCGGCCTCCGGCAAGAAGTAGCGAGAACGCCGCCTCCGAACGAGACCGAAGGCCTCAGCTTGGGCGCGGGCCGTGGAGGCCCGCATGTCCGCTCTGAATACAGACCTTTATGAACTGACGATGGCGGCGGGTTACTGGCTCGCCCGCAAAACAAATGAGATTGCAACGTTCGAGCTGTCGGTGCGCCGGTTGCCGGAGACGCGAAACTTTCTGCTTGCAGCTGGCTTACAGCAAGCCATCGAATATCTTTGCGACTTAAATTTCAAGCCGGAGGAGATTCAATATCTCCGGACGCTGCCGCAGTTCAAGAGCACTCCAGGCGAGTTCTTCGAGTTCCTTTCGCGGCTTCGCTTCACCGGGAGCCTGTTTGCTGTGCCGGAAGGAACGCCGGTATTCGCAAACGAGCCGATCGCCATTGTTCGCGCTCCAATCATTGAGGCGCAGCTCGCGGAAACGTACCTTCTTTCTACCTTCGCCTTTCAGACAGCAGTGGCTTCCAAGGCCGCCAGGTGCGTCAGTGCAGCGAAGGGACGTGCGATCGTCGAGTTCGGGAGTCGGCGCGGCCATTCGCCGCAGGCCGGAGTTTTGTCTGGCCGAGCCGCGTTCATCGGCGGTTGCTCTGGGACGAGCAATACCGAATCCGGCATGCGGTTCCGGATCCCAGTCTTCGGCACTGCCGCGCATTCCTGGACCATGGCATTCGCGAGCGAAGAAGAGTCATTCCGCACTTTGCAGCGGCTACTCGGCGAATCAACGGTATTTCTGATCGACACATACGACACCCTTGAAGGGGCTGAGCTGGCCGCGCGGATCGGCCCTCCTATGTGGGGGGTTCGCCTCGATAGTGGCGACCTGATTACGCTTTCCCGTGAGGTACGCCGGATTTTGGATGACGCCGGTCTCCACAATGCCAAAATCTTCGCCAGCAACGATCTTAATGAACACAGGATCGCGGCCCTTGTTCAGGGCGGCGCGGCTATCGATGCGTTCGGAGTCGGGACAGAGCTAACGACATCCGCGGATGCACCTTCGCTCTCGGCTGTCTACAAATTGGCCGAACTAGAGTGCAGTGGCGTTTGCCAATACACGGCAAAGTTCAGCGCGGAAAAGGCAACTCTTCCCGGCGCTAAGCAGATCTATCGCTATGCAACGCACGACTCTGTCACGCTATACAACGAGTGCAATGCCGATAACAAGGGCGAACCGCTGGTGCGCCCGGTCATGATTGCAGGCGAGTTGGTGGAAGAACTGCCTTCAGCCCTGGCGATACAGGCGCGCGCCCGAAACCTGATTGCGGCCTTGCCCGCGCACTTGCATGATTTGGAGCGGCAGGTTGCGTACTCAGTCGAGACCAGCCCGCGGTTGTTCGAGCTAGCTGAGAGCGTTCGCCACAGCGTTCAGGCGGCCCGGGGCTGAACGATACTTTAAGTTGTGAAGACGGTCTTCTTCGACGTCGATACTCAGCTCGATTTTTTGTTTCCGGCGGGCGCGCTTGCAGTACCAGAAGCCGAAACGATCGTCAAGTCTCTGGGCGAGCTCACGAGTTTCGCTGCGGCTAAAGGCATTCAAATTATTTCTACCGCGGATGCGCACACCGAAGACGATCCCGAGTTCGCGGTTTGGAAACCGCACTGCGTAGTGGGCACAACTGGCCAGCAGAAGACCGCCGCAACAACACTAGCGTGTCCAGCTATTCTCCCGAGTGCTCCGGATGCCCTTTCCGAATTGCGCGGACAACTGATTGAAGCGCCACAGATCATCTTCGAGAAGCAGCACATTGATTTCTTCACGAATCCGAGCCTGGGCCAGCTGCTCGAATGGTTGCGCGCAGACCGGTACGTAGTGTACGGGGTTGCGACCGAGCATTGCGTCCGTTGCGCAGTGTTCGGTCTGCTCGAAACCGGAGCGCGCGTGGAACTGGTGACGGACGCTATCAAGTCCCTGGATAAGGCTAAGGGACAGGAAGTCTTAAATAGATTCGTGGCGCGGGGCGGCCAGCTCACTACCGTCCGCGCAATAGCAGCTAACGAGTAAACGAGACGGTATGTTCGCCGGCCGGCAGCGTCACAGGTTCGCCCGACGCGGGAACAGGAATCCCGGCCCCGTCCACCTCGATCGCTGAAACGGGCGCGTTCAGGAGAGCAAGCGCCCGGCTGCGAGCCGAGTAGGACAGCTCGACGGTCTGGTTTGAGACCGAGGCCGAGTGGATATCTCCGTTGAAATCCGCGATTGTAATCGGGGGCCGTGTCACGGCTGGACGCAATGTGTGTTTGCCGGCTGGAGCCAGCACAAAATTGCGATTTTGGACCGGCCACACGCGTCCATCCACTTCCACTGGCCCTTGCCAGCTAACTCGCGTTGGCTCCAAGGCATCGACTTGAAGTTCGTCCGCGCTTATCTGTTTGGAGTGCGCCGTGGCCGCGGCAGCCGGAAGAATGCTTAGGTCCTGCTTTTCGAGCGAATTCTCGAAATACAGAGCCACGCGGCCAAAAGACGAGGCCGCCTGGTGGACCAGCTCGAACAGCTCAACGCCGGTCTGCTTTTTCGTCGGGTAGACATCTTGATACCGTTCGACCACATTGATGTCGATCGCGAACTGCCGGGCATCGTTCGTCAGCTCCTGATATTTTGTTCCGAGCTTGCGATAGCGATCCGGACCCAGATCCCAGAGTGTCGCCGGATCTTCCACCAACAGAGTCGCTCTTCGGGCTTTGATCAAAGGAAGGCTGCGGGCCACATCGGCCCCCAAGGCATCGCGGATACCCGGCTCGAAGCGGTCGTCGATATGCGTCAGCACCACATCGAGGAACGGTTTTGAGGACCTGCTGCGGTCGATCACATCCAGCCACTCGGCTTGCATATGCGAGGCCAGCGCGGCGCGATACTCGAGAAATTCGCGGAGGCGCTCCGGATGAGTTGCAGCCGCATACTGGGAAGACGGATCAAACAGCAGTTTCGGATCGAATCCCTTGAGTTGTTTGAAATCGGCGCGAACGTCCTCATTCATGGGCGTGAAGCGGGCAGGGTTAGAGGCACCCTCAAGCGATTCGAAGTAAAGTTCGGCCACGTTGACGCCATCCCAATCGAAGCGGCGCAGCAATTCGGCTACCTCGGCGGCGGCAGCCTTCTTGCAATTGGGATTCTGCAGATCCATCAGCTTGCGCCAATCGAGTTGGGCATCTTGCCCCACGGCCGTTTTCTCTCTCCAAGCCGGATGGTCCGCCCAGAACTTCTCACTTACATGCGGCAGCTCGAGCCAGGCGTAGACCAGGATTGCGTTTCGGTGGCAGGCTTCGATCAGGCGCTTCAGGAACTCATCTTGCGTGGCGTCAAGCTCCATGTTGTGCCAGGCGGCAACGTGCAGCACGCTGACCCCGGCCCTCCGCCAGCGTTTTGCCAGATAATCCAGGTCGGCGCGGATCCGATAAGGCGAATCAAAAAAAGCCCAAAGTTCCTCGCTTTGGAGCGGCAGCGGCAATCCCAAATCGACCAGCGCCTGCAGGAGATACGGATAGCGCTCGAACCCGGAGTTGCCGGGCCCGGTTGCCATCCAGAGAATTGCGCCATGAGCGGTTCGCTTACCTGCCAAGACGGGAAGATCCTTCCATCGTTCCGTCGCGAAAGCCTGATAACCGGGCGGTAGCTCAAAGCTCGTTACGTCCTGCGGCTGCTGCCAGATGATTTGCATGTTGGGCGCGTGAACGTCGCGGATCTGGCGGACGGCCACAATTCGCCCCTGCGACTTAAAACCCAACGCAGTGGCAGCAACGCCGAGACCTTCCACGATAACGATCCGGTTCTCCGCGAGCGAGGCCAGAGCAGCCGTGGAATTCCCGCCGGCCACAACAATATCGGATTCCGGGCTCTCGTCGTAGCCGATTCCTACTGAGCCAAGAATCTTGCTCCAGGGTTTTGCATCGGTTCCCATCACCCGAAACGCCGCGGCCGGGCAGAAATTCGGAGCTATCAGCAGTACCGCGGCGACCACGAGAAAGCGTCTGCTCATTTTGTGATGGCGTACCAAAAGCTCACGCGAATATCGTTGTAATTCGGCCGTCGCGGGTTGTATTGATTCTGCGTGTACACGCCTCGCAGGAAATCGGTCGCGAAGTACACATTTGGGGGCATCCAGCCGAGATGAACCTTTACGCCCGGCCCCATTTCGACCGTATTCGCCCAATACTGGTTTTTGATATCGCGCACGTAATTCACGTTGAAGAGCGTTTGAAACTTATTTTTCTCGCCCAGGTGAAGCGTCCGCCCGGCGCGGTGCTGCGAATAGAACAGCCAGTCTTTATCGAAGCGGCTGACGTAGATGGCATCGCCCGTAGTTTCATAGAACAGGCCAGATTTGTTGCTGCCCAGTAATTGCCCGAAACCCTTCGCGAAGTTCAAGCCTCCGCGATAATCCGGAATGGCGACGCCGATATCATGCCTGCCGGGCAGATAATTCACCGCCTCGCCTGCTTCCACCCATCCCGTAACGTGATGCCAGATTCTGGATGATGCCCCGACTCCGAAAATAAAGGAACTCTCCGATAAGTACTGCGGGTCAAACGTGGTCGTCATCAGACTGCTTTTCACGTCGCCGATGAACCGGGTCGACACGTAAAGAGAAATTAGCTTGTTGACTTTTTGCAAACCGGGCAAAGGCACCGTCCTCTTAACTTGCGCGTAACTGAACAGGTCGCCCCATCGCGATGAATACATGGGCAGCGCCCAAACGGTCGTCTGCGGCAAGACATCGCCGTTCAGAGTGTGATAAGCCCTGGAGGCTTCCGCCGCGATCTGCGGATCGTCGGAGTGGCGCGCCTGATTGAAATACTCGCTCGCATCGACATCGTCTTTCACCGAGTTGTAGGCCCAGCCGAGTTTCAGGGCCACCTGCATATCGTCGGGATCCTCCTCGTTTGCCTGCCTGAGATAGCGGACTGCATCCTTCATGTAGCCGAGAGCGAAGCTCTTCATGCCCATCGTTTTTGCGGTCGTGCCTCCAGAGTCAGCGCCGGAGGTGGACACACCGGGTTTGGCTGAATCCGACTTCCCGCCGTCAGCGGGCACGCTCTTGATCCCCCGTAACGCATTGAGCTGTCTTCTCGAGAGGCCGTCGCCGGGAGCGATCTTAAGAACCTGTTCGAACTCATCGGCGGCTTCCTTCTCCTCATGCATTGCCAAATAAAGGAATGCCAATTCCCGCCGCAACGTGATGTTTCCCGGATCAAACTTGAGAGCGCTCACGAATTCGTACGGGTATGGATAACGCCTTTCCATCTGTTCCAAAGCCTGTTCAGCCGTCCGCGAATCATTCGAACGCGAGGCGGCCAGCAGCGCGGCATGCGCTTCTTCGACCCGGTTGTCCTGTTGCCACACTCGCGCCAGGATAAGCAGCAACTCCGAGAGCTGCGGCTTGAGCTGGCGGCAAATCTCATACTGCTCGGCTGCAAGCGGCAGTTCATCCCGCAGCTCGGCAAGCTGCGCCAATTCCCAATGGGCGCTGAAGGTCGTCAGGTCATTCGGATTCGGTGCTCTCGCCAGTGCTTCCTTCCAGCGCGCGATGCCGTTCGCGAGTGGCGCATCGATGTTTTGGAAAGCTTGCTCCGCCGTAGCACGGGTGGCCGCGTTGCCGCTATTGCGCAGCCTTACAAACATGCGCCGCGCCTCGATCGGCTTTTTTGTCTCGAACGCCAGGAACGCATATTCGAGCGCCGCGGTGTCATCTTGAGGATTAATTGCTAGCGCGTGCTCAAACTGATCGCGCGCGTCGGCGCTCTCGCCCGTTTTCAGCAGCGTGTAGGCGAGGTCCTTGTAAGCGCCTGCGTTCTTCGAATCACCGGCCAATCCCTTGCGGAAAGCATCGATTGCGCTGTCATAATTCTTCTGCGCCAGGAGCTTGTACGCCTGCTGCAGATCCGCATCGTTCGCCGGCTGTGCGAACAGGCCGGCAGTGCCGAGCAGCGTGCTCCAAAAGACAGAGACAATCCTCCGCATCACTACGATCCGCAGTGATCTAGTAGCCCTACCCTTCGGAACTTCTCTGATTGACCCCGCGCCGGGCTGCCTGTCTTCCCGCGCTACATTGAAACCTGAACTAGTTATGCCCCGCTTTCCAGGTGTCGATTACATGCAATTTGACTCGCTTCTCAGCGAGCAAGAGCTGATGGTACGGCAAGCCGCCCGGCAGTTCGTAGACGAGCGTGTTCTGCCTCTCATTCGCGAAGCCTTTAACACTGCCACGTTCCCTAAGCAGCTTATCCCGGAGATGGGCGCTCTGGGGTTTTTTGGCGCGAATCTAGCGGGCTACGGGTGTGCCGGCCTGAACAACGTGGAGTACGGGTTGATCATGCAGGAAATCGAGCGCGGCGATTCGGGCCTCCGGAGCTTTGTCAGTGTGCAGGGCGCTCTGGTGATGTATCCTATTCACGCATTTGGATCCGAAGAGCAGAAGCAGCGATGGCTGCCGAAGCTGCAATCTGGAGAAGCGATCGGCTGTTTCGGGCTCACTGAGCCAGGTTTCGGCTCCAACCCATCCGGCATGCGTACCACCGCCGAGAAGCGCGGGGACGAGTGGGTCCTGAATGGTGAAAAGACATGGATTACCAGCGGCTCTCTCGCTGATCTTGCCGTCGTTTGGGCCCGAACGAGCGAGGGCATCCGCGGCTTCCTGGTCGAAAAGGGTACGCGCGGCTACAGCACCAGCGACATCCATGGCAAACTCTCGATGCGCGCTTCCGTCACGTCCAGTTTGCATTTCGCCGATTGCGTAGTTCCCCAGCAGAATCAGCTTCCGTGCGCCAAAGGATTAAGAGCGGCACTAAGCTGCCTTTCGCAGGCGCGCTTTGGGATCGGCTGGGGGGTTCTCGGAGCGGCAATGGACTGTTACGAAACAGCTCGCAGTTATACTCTCGCGCGCAAGCAGTTCGATGATCGGCCTCTCGCGAGTCATCAATTAGTGCAGGAGAAGCTCGCCTGGATGATCACCGAAATCACCAAGGCGCAGCTCTTGGCTCTCCAGGTGGCGAAGCTCAAAGATAACGGCAAAGTGGAGGCCGCTCACATTTCGATGCTCAAGCGAAACAACGTCGCGATTGCTCTCGAGTGTGCCCGCTTAAGCCGTGATCTGCTCGGCGCAAACGGCATTATGGACGAATATCCCATCATGCGCCATATGTGCAATCTCGAGACCGTGAAGACATACGAGGGCACGGAGCATATTCACACGCTGGTAATTGGGGAACGGGTCACGGGCATTCCGGCGTATCGATAATCACCCAGCTCCAATTAAAGTACAGCCATTTATAAATTTGAGATTCGTGGCCCCACAGAATGGGTTAGTTTCATCCCTGTGTTTCTCGAAAAGCTGCGATCCTAGCCCGCCAGCTCCCGCTCGATCTGTTCATGCAGGATGGTTACGGCGGGATCTCGCTCCACCACGCTCGAGTACCGCTTCCAGAACCCGTCTACCTCTCGGGAGGGGGACAGCAGAGCGCGCATGTCGGTGATTAGCTGTTCCATATCGCGAGCGCTGGCCGGCGGCTTCTTCGCTGCAAGAGTTTCATCCACCTGCACAATCAGGGTTGTGATCGGCTGCAGCCAGGCGAACCAAGGATCATTGATCAGTAGCTGAAGGAACGCGCCTGGTGAGGTAATCGGGCCGTGCACAATCTCATACGCGGTCCGCTCCGAATCGAGCAGTGCCTTGTGAAGGGTCAGGAGAGTCTGGCGGAGTTCGGTCAACCGGTTACGTGCCTGATCTGCGCTACGGTCAGGTAACTCCATCGACTTCAGGGTAGCGCGCCGGAAGCTGTCAGGCTCCGGCGCGCGAATCCTTAGAAAAGGAACTTCAAGCCGAGTTGGAGAATGCGCGGATTATGCGCTCCGCTTGGCAGCAGGAACGTGTTACTTCCCACGCAGCTCGGGTCGCCCGCCGAGTTATTAGGGCCGCCGTAGCAAGAAGCGTTGTTGTTGACGCCGCTGAATTGCGTGTGGTTAAAGACGTTGAACGCCTCAGCCCGGAACTCGAAGCCTTTGCTCTCCGTGATGGCGAAATGCTTGAACAAGCCCATATCCCAATTGGTGCGATTGGGGTTGTTCAATATATTGCGTCCGGCAGTGCCGAAGGTCAGACCGGTCGGCTCAGCGAAAGCGCCTGGATTAAACAAATACGGTCCGGGGCTGCCGGGGACCTGCGCAGTTGGAATCCCAGTAAACGGATTCCCTATTATGTCGACGTAAGATCCCGTCCCGACACCGTTTCCCACACCGGCATTATCGCCGAAGGCGCCATTCGTAACACTGAACGGCGTGCCGGTCTGGAATGTGATCAGGCC
Source organism: uncultured Acidobacteriaceae bacterium (assembly GCA_963787585.1). GTDB lineage: Bacteria > Acidobacteriota > Terriglobia > Bryobacterales > Bryobacteraceae > Bog-105. The sequence continues at coordinate 787,029 of CAWBDR010000014.1, read as the reverse complement.
TGAAGTCTGCCATCCTCCCAAGATCGAGTGCAGGATGCCCGATTTAGTGAAAAACGGAAGATCGTAGACGTAGCTGATATTAAGCAGTTGCCGCTGGTCGAAGTTGGAACTAGCGCGGCTCCGAGCCAGGTTATAGGAATCCACAAAGCTGCCATCGTAACGATCCGACGAGTCGTCGATGGAGTGGCTCCAAGTATAGGCAAGACTCAGAGTCAGGCGACCGACGTTTCGGCGGGCTGAGACCTGCAAGGAGTTGTAGTTTGAATTCGCCTGGTTTTCCAGGCCGGTGATGGTGTTGAAGCCCAGATACGGCCGGTAAGGAAGCGGCCCATTCCCATTCCCGCAGGCGACATTGAGATTATTCAGCGCCTGGCCTGTAACCGGATTGCCGTTGACAGTCAAGCTGCTACAGTCACTCGAAGAAATAACCTGCCCTGGAAGATAGGGATTTAGCGAGGCAGGCAGGGAAGGTATCTGATTGAAATCCCGCTGGTCGGTCAGATGAGTGCCTTTGCTACCGGCGTAAGCAACCGTTAGGACAGTATTGGTGGGAAGCTGCTGCTGGACACTGACGTTCCATTGCTGAACATAGGGCCACATCGCTTTGGTCGGTACCGAGGTCACGTTCAATGGACCCGAGACCGTTGTCGAGGAATAGATGCTCGTGTAAGTTGGCAGGTTGAATTCCGTGATGTCCAGCACCAGTGGCGGGGTGCCTTCGAGCGATTCCGTATTACCTTCGTTACCGTTTGTGTGTTCGAAGAAAATTCCGTAGCCACCGCGAATAGAGGTCTTGCCCTCTCCTACCGGATCGTAGGCGAATCCAACGCGAGGCGCGGGATTAAAAAGGTGGCCCGCCACGCAGCCACGTGGGATGCCGGAAGCTCCGCACTGCACAATCCCGTTGAACGGATTACCGCTGATCAGCCCGTTCGGACCGTAGATTGGGGCATCCGCCGGATTGTACGCGCTCGCCTCCCAGTTGTACGCCTGCTTATATTTTTCCCGATAGGTTCCGAGCAGGCTGATCCGTAACCCAAGGTTCAATGTCAGCTTTTTCGTAACATGCCAATCGTCTTGAACGTATGGCTCGAGGATTTTATACCGGTTGTAGTACTTGACTTGCTGGTTGACCTGCTCGAATGAGGCGATCCGGCCCATCAGGAAATCCGCGAACCCATTTCCGGTGCTCACCGAGCTGTTGCTGGCGTCAAACGTGAGCGCGCCCTGTGCATGTGGGCTATTGTCCTCGTTTTTCTGACCTGCCACGAAATACCCGCCGAAAATCAGGTTATGGGGGCCCCAGATTTTCGTCAGGTTGTCCTTGTACGTGTACGTCGGGTTGGCGTTATTCCAGGGGAAATAGCCGGTCCCGGCGGCGAAACCGCCACCGTATTCCGACGTGTTCACGATGCTGAAAACCGGAAGCGTGCCTCGGAAACCGTTATTGAAGATTCCCGGCATGTTGAAATCGCTGGGACGTTGCCAGAGGTTTCCGGTTGCATTCAGGAAGATGTGGTCGGTGGTGTAGCTGAAGACAAATTCATTGAGCAGTGTTGGCGAAATGGTCGAAGTCAGGTTCGCTACCATGCTTACCCCGGGACCGACAAAGCTGGTTCCGACGGTCGGGAAATCACCCGTGTCCCACAGAGGCGTGGCGGTGACCGTATTCCAGGAATCGTGAATGAAGCGATAAAAGAAGCGCTGTTTATCCGTGATGTTTTGGTCAATCCTGACCAGTTCCTCGCGCCAGTTTGTCGGCTGAGCGGGAGCGCCGTTAAAGAACGACCCTGCTCCGGAACCGGAGTTTGCAGTCGGGATTAGCGGCAGTAAGGTTTGCGCCTGGGACGTAACGGGAAGTGTGTTGTTAGGGAAATAAGATCCAGTTGCCGGATTGACCGGGCAATTCGGAAATGCGCTGGTGTCCACTGCGCTTCCCGGGCCGGGACAAACATCTGAAAAGTTGCCACCGCGCTCAGCATTTGAGGGGACTTGCTTGTTGAATGTTGTGCCGGGAACGACCTCCTTACGCCATTCCTGCGAGAAGAAGAAAAAGGTCTTGTCGCGGTTCCTGTTATAGACCTTCGGGATAAAGACCGGTCCACCGATGGTATAGCCATAATCGTTCTTCCTGTATTCGGGAACAGTACTTTGGAAGAAGTTGCGCGCATTGAAGGCGTCATTGCGAACAAATTCGAACAGATCGCCGTGGAAATCACGGGTGCCCGATTTGGTGATCGTCTCTACAGTCGCGGATCCGTTGCGCCCGTATTGCGCTCCGTAGTTCGAAGTCAGCACTTTCACTTCGGCAACGGCATCGACGTTGGGATAGGTATTCAGCGTTGAATTGCTGCCGTTATCCATGTTGTCGCCGCCATCGAGTTCCCAGTTGTTATATTCCGTACGCCCGCCGTTCACGCTGAACGCGACGTTTCCGTAAACTCCCACCGTGCCTTCATCCTGCCCGGTCTGATTGCTGACGCCCGGAATGAGGGTGATGAGCTGGGTAAAGTTGCGGCCGTTCAACACAAGCCCTTCAATCTGCTTGTTGGTAACAACCCCAGACAGTTCGGCAGACTCGGTTTGTACTTGCGCGACATTAGATCCAGCGACCTCGATTTGGGTGCTGACCTGCCCCGGCGAGAGCGTCGCATCCGCGCGCGCCTTTTCGGCCACCCGTAGTACTAGGTCCTTTATCTGGTACTGCTGAAACCCTGGAGCCTTGGCGCTGATATTGTAATGCCCGGCGGGCAGGCCGGATACAAGGTAGTCGCCGCTGGCGTTCGAGGTTACGTTGCGTGTAAACCCCTGTTCAATGTTCGTCACCGCGACGTTCGCGTTCGGGATAATCGCGCCGCTCGCGTCTTTAACCGAACCGGTAATCGAACCCTCTTGGGCCCAAGCGCAGGCCGAGAGCGCTAGAGCCGTTAACAGAACACACAGAAGCTGAATCAGATTCCTCATAGTTCCCCATTCCTTTGGCTCACGCTAGCAATGTGCTAGCCCGTTAGCCGACGTTGTAGAACTATATATCACGATTTGATCGAGGTGGCGTATATCAGGATTAACTGGACGTGCACAGCGGAGGCGGGAACGGTAACGGTGGTACTATCGCACTTCTACTCGGGTATGCGCACAAACAGCAAGGTAAAGGTGGGAATCGTCGGCTCCCAGTTTGAAGCCGACATTCACGCAGCATCGTTTCAAATGATGCCCGAGGAGGCCGAAGTTGTTGCGGTCGCCTCTCCTACGCCCGGTCACGCGGAAGCGCTCGCTAAGAAATATTCCATTCCGCGGTTCTTTCTTGATTACCGCGAAATGCTTCGTGAACCGGACATTGAGATGGTCACGATCACGGCTCCTAATTATCTGCACGCTCGCATGACCATGGATATTGCGAATGCAGGAAAGCACGTTGTCTGTGAGAAGCCGCTTTGCATGACGCTTGCCGAGGCGGACGAAATGATCGACACGTGCAAGCGGAAAGGCGTTCTGCTTGCTTACGCGGAAGAGCTGTTCTTCACCCCGAAATACGTCAAAGCGAAGGAAATGGCAGATCAGGGAGCGTTCGGCAAGGTTTACCTCGTGAAGCAGAGTGAGAAGCACTTCGGGCCCCATAGTGCCTGGTTTTGGGATGTGGACCGGTCGGGCGGCGGCGCGCTCATGGATCTCGGTTGCCACGGAATTGCGTTCTGCTACTGGTTTCTGGGCCGCCCCAAGCTCAAATCCGTTTACGCGCAGCTCGGCACCTACGTACACGCGGACAAGACTAAAGCCGATGACGACGCGATCTGCCTGATCGAGTTTGAGAATGGCGCAGTGGGCATGGTAGAAGACAGTTGGTGCCGGCGCGGCGGCATGTCGGATCGAAGTGAAATCTATGGCGAGGGCGGCGTAACCTATGCCGATCTGCACATGGGCAACGCGTTACCAACGTACAGTGAGTACGGCTTCGGCTACGCCGTCGAGAAGGCGCCCTCCACGCAGGGCTGGAGCTACCCGGTTTTTGAAGAACATTGGAACTACGGCATGCCACAGGAGATGCGCCATTTCGCGCGATCCGTCCGCGGCAAAGAGGCGTTGCAGGCTACCGGCGAAGACGGCCGGGTGGTGATGGAAGTTCTATACGCGGCGTACGCATCGGCTGGCTTGGGCCAAAAAGTCCAGATGCCCTATCATCCGCAAAGCAAGAAGCCGATCGACGAATGGTTGACACGCAAGAGCCAGTGAATCCGCCGCTGCTCGAGAATATCCTTGCGCAGCCTAGAGCACTAGAAGCAGTAGCGGCACATCACGGCGCCGAGGGCCGAGACGCTCTTTTGCAAGCGGCCGAAATTCTGCGGTCCAAGAACCGGATCGTGCTGACGGGAATGGGCGCGTCGCTGTTTGCCTGCATCCCGCTGCAGTACATGCTCGCCGCGCGTGGGCTTGATGTTTCGGTGATCGAGGCTGCCGAACTGCTGCATTTTCTCTCTCCCGTTCTGAATGGCGATACATGCCTGGTTGTGGTTTCGCGCTCCGGCGAGAGCGTAGAAGTGCTGAAATTGCTCGACCGGATTGCGGCAGCCGGTTGCGCCACCATTGGCGTTGTGAATGTTTCGGACAGCACTCTTGCTGCGCGGGCGGACAGAGCGATCTTTATGAACAGCCCTCCCGATCAACTTGTCGCAATTCAGACCTACACGGCAACGCTCGCTTGCCTGGGGCTGCTTGGCGCGGCCTGTTACGGCGAGCAGGAAACTGCCCTGTTCGAGCTCGAATCCGTTGCCGCGGTTTTAACGCGCTATATCAGTCGCTGCTTGGAAAGAAGCCGCGACTGGTCGGTTGCCCGGAGCGAGCCAACACCGGTATACCTCCTCGCCCGCGGACCGGCGCTCGCCTCGGTTGAAGCCGGTGTCCTCTTGATGCACGAGGTCGCGAAAACGGCGGCGGTGGGCATGTCCACCGCGCAGTTCAGACACGGTCCGGTCGAAACCGTCGGTGAACGCTTTCGCGCAATCGTGATCGGAACTCAGCCGGCTACGTCGGAAATGGATCTTCAGTTTGCGGAGGATCTCAAGAAGATGGGCGGGGATGTTCGTTGGATTGGCGAACTTCCGCGCTCCTCAGACGTAAGGCTTCTATGCGAGTGGCCCGAAGCAGTGCCAGCTCGATACTCGTCCATATTTGAAACCATTCCTTTGCAATTTCTTGCTTATCGGGTGGCCGAAGGGGACGGCATCGAACCCGGCAAGTTTCGCTGGGCGGGCGCCATTACGACATCAGAGACTGGCTTTGCCGGCCTGCGCGGGTCCTATAAAAGCGCCGTGTCCAAAGGCTCAGATTGCGCGGTTTTGTGCGTCGATATAGGTGGCACATCCACCAAAGCCGGCGTGCTCGATGGGGCGGGCGAACTGCATATGATCGACTCGATCCATACCCGCCCCGATCCCGAATCCTACATCCGGAACTTATCTGGGCTGACTGCCAACGTCCGCACCGAGGCAACCAATCAAGGTCTTGAACTTAGCGGCATCGGCGTAGCAGTGGCTGGTTTTCTGAGCCCGGAGCGCGACCGGCTGCTCTACAACTCGAACCTCTCCTGGCTCGAGGGCTTCCCACTGCGTCAACGACTCGCGGAAGACTTTGATCTGCCGATCGAGATGGAAGTGGACTCGAACGCGGCTTGTATGGCGGAGTACCACTTCGGCTCGGGCCGGGGCTCGGAACGCTTCCTATGCGTTACTTGCGGTACGGGCCTGGGTGTCGGAATGACCATCGACGGCGTACCACTCCGTTTCGCCTACGGCTGCCTCGGCGATATTGGCCACATAATCGTAGACCGGAATGGACCGCTCTGCACGTGCGGCGGCTACGGCTGCGCTGAGATCATGATTTCGGCGCCCGTGCTAGCGAAGCGATACGCCGCGCAATCCGGGACGAATGCTTCCCTGCGAACGGTGATCAATGCAGCGCAGGCTGGCGATCCGATCGCCGTCTCGATTCTGCGCGAAGCCGGAGAGTGGCTGGGAATCGCCATCGCTTCAATGGCAAACACACTATTCCCTGACCACATTGCCATTGCCGGAGGCCTCTCCGCGGCAGGCGACCTGGTTCTGAAACCGGCTGAAGAGATTTTCCGGCATTCGGCAGGTGTGTTCGCGCGAACGAACGTTAGCTTGACTCGCGCGATCCTCGGCTCATCGGCGACATTGATCGGAGCGGCCTGGCCGTTTTGGAATGCATACACTGCAAGAGAGAAGAACCTTGAGCCTGATTAACCGTCGTGAATTCGTGGGCGCCGCTCTCAGCGTGGCCGCTGTCTCCGCGAAAGACACCGAACCGCATCATACCTTTCCAGAGGAACCTCGCGAGCGGCTCGCCGTGTCAACGTATCCGTTTCGATCACTGATTGCAGGGCATCACAGAGGGAGCGGCGAACAGACGCGGCCCAGCATGAGCCTGCAGGATTTCGCGCGCAGCATTCCGGATAAATTTAGCGTTCACGGCGTCGAACCCTGGAGTCCGCATTTCCAGTCGACCGACCCAGCATATGTCCGCACCCTTCACGAATCTTTTCAGAGCGCCGGACTTCGGGTTGTGAACATTCCGGTCGATTCGGAGAAGGTTCGCCTGTGCGGCACACCCGAGGACCGGGAGGCGGGGCTAGCAGTCTATAAGAAATGGGTAGACGCCGCGGTGATTCTCCATTCACCCGGGATTCGGGTCCACCTGCCGCGTGCTCCGAAGGGCGAAGAGATTAAATGCGCAGTAAGCGCACTCAAGCCGCTGGTGGAATATGGCGCTTCAAAGAACGTTGCGATTAATCTCGAAAACGATGAGCCAGAAGTCGAGCAGCCCGAACGGATAGTTCAGGTGATCAAGGAAGTCGGCAGCCCGTTCCTGCGTGCGCTGCCCGATTTTTGTAATTCGATGCTGATTCACGACGACCAAAGCTACAATGACCAGGCGATGAAGATGCTGTTCTCACTGGCGTTCAATATCAGTCATGTCAAAGATCAGGAGAGCGGCGATGGGAAGATTGTCCGTGTCGACGTGGATCGCATCTTTGCGATTGCGAAGAGCGCCGGCTATCGCGGTTATTTCTCGATGGAATTTGAGGGCGAGGGCGATCCTTACGAGGGAAGTCGAAAACTAATCGAAGCCAGTCTCCGGAATCTTAGCTGACGTAAGTTCGATCGTCTGTCCATGCCGGTTGTTCTATTTCTGTTCTGCCTCGGTGTTTCATCAGCGCAGGCTGCCTCGAGCGATCCCGCCGCCCTATTTGCAAACGGACAGGCCGCGCTGAGCAGAGGCGATCTGCAGGAAGCGGAAGCAGATTTTAAGTCCGTTCTGTCAATGGACCCTTCTTCCTTGGCCGCCCGCGCCAATCTCGGCGTCGTCTATATGCGGCGGAGCGATTGGGCTCGCGCACTAGCTGAATTTCGTGCCGCAGAACGATTGGCCCCGGGAAATCCGGGGCTCGAACTGAACATCGGCCTTACGTATTTTCGGCAAAACGATTTTGCCGACGCAATCAAGCCTTTCCAATCGGCCTTATCCGCCCAGCCGGATTCAGTTCAGGCTCGCTATTTGCTAGGTCTAAGTCAACTGGCGCTGGAGGAGTACGTGAATGCTGTCAGTACCCTGAAACCGCTCTGGCAGTCGCAGGCCAACAACATGGCTTATCTCTACGTGCTGGCCCTCTCAGCCGACAAAGCAGGCCAGCCGGAGTTAGAAAAGACCGCGCTGGATCATCTCTTCGAGATCGGCGCTAATTCAGCGGAATGCCACCTCTTTTTAGGCCGGGCCTGGCTGGCTCGCCAACGGGACGAAGAGGCCATTCAGGAGTTGCAGAAAGCCGCGGAGATCAACCCCAACCTGCCATTTGTTCATTACAGCCTCGCAACCGCGTACGCTTCGAAAGGCGATTACACGACTGCGAAGGCCGAGTTTCTCAAGGATATTCAGATCGAGCCGAATTTCGCTTCCGACTACGATCAGCTCGGGACAATCTGCCTGAAGCTCGACGCAATTGAGGAGGCGGAGCGGAATTGCAGGAAGGCCATTCAGCTCGATCCGAAGCTGACCAGTTCCTACTTCGCGCTGGCAAAGATCTATCGTTCGAGGCACCTGTACCCGCAAGCGCTCCGCATGGTCAATACCGTCGATAATCTCGACGCGAGCAGCGCTAGCGCCCACTACCTGAAAGCTGAAATTCTGATGCAGATGAACCGCCGCGCAGAGGCGAAGAGCGAATTTGCCCTCTCATCGCAGCTCCGGCAATCGACTCGAGACCGCTTGGAACAACAAGTCAGCGGGACCACCGCCATTGATGCCCAAATGGGATTGGGAGCGGCTCGGTAAATTTTTTCGCCGCGATGAGAGCCGCGGCTCACGCTGGTTGAACCTTCGCCTCGCTGAGTGGCGCGGCTCATGCTTCGAACCCGAATAATCAGTTTACAGGGCTATACTCGGTATGTTGTCCGCGTAGAATGCGCGACATCGGCTGCTGGCTCGTAAATAGAACTCAACTTCAGATGTCCCAATACGATTTGGTCGTGATCGGTTCTGGCCCCGCCGGCCAACGGGCCGCCATCCAGGGCGCCAAAAGTGGAAAGCGCGTCGCGCTCATTGAGAAGCGCGAAGTGATCGGCGGAGTTTGCATCAACACCGGAACCATTCCCAGCAAGACAATGCGCGAAGCCGTCTTGCACCTCTCTGGTTACAACTATCAGAACATCTATGGCGTCAGCTACCGCGTGAAGGAAAAGATCACGATGGCGGATCTGGCGTTTCGCGTCCAACATGTGATCAAAACAGAAGTCGATGTCACTCAGGCACAGTTGTCGCGAAATGGCATCGAAGTCCTGACCGGACTCGCCGCGCTCAAGAGCCCGACGTGCGTCCTTGTCACGAGCACCCGCGGTTCTAACGAGGTCAGCGCGGAGAAGATCGTCATCGCGACGGGGACCAAGCCGGCGGCATCGCCCAAGGTACCCATCAATGCGCGCACGATTATCAATAGCGATCAGATTCTCGAGATGCCGACCATTCCGCGCACGCTCCTGGTGGTGGGCGGCGGCGTGATCGGAGTGGAATACACTTGCATGTTCGCGGCCCTTGGTGTCCGCGTCACTCTAATCGAGAAGCGGCCGCGGCTTCTGGAGTTCGCCGATTCCGAAATCGTGGAAGCACTCTCCTACCATCTCCGCGATCATCGCGTAACCATGCGGCTGAACGAGGAAGTCCAAAGCGTTGAGGAAACCCCAGGAACGGGCGGCGTAGTCGCTTACCTGGAGAGCAACAAAAAAGTTCCTGGGGACTCTCTGCTGTATGCCGTCGGACGCCAGGGAAACGTGGATGAGCTGAATCTGGAAGCTGCCGGTCTCAAAGCCGACAGCCGCGGTCGAATCGCGGTCGATGAAAACTACCTAACCTCGCAGCCGAACATATATGCGGTCGGAGACGTGATCGGATTTCCGAGCCTCGCTTCAGTTTCAATGGAGCAGGGCCGGATTGCCGTCGCGCACGCTTTCGGGAAACCAATCTCTTCCAATCCAAGCTATTTTCCCTTCGGCATCTATACCATCCCGGAAATTTCGTTTATAGGAAAGACGGAGGAACAACTGACCGACGAAGATGTTCCCTATGAGGTGGGCGTAGCGTATTATCGGGAGATTGCGCGCGGTCAGATTCGCGGCGATACGACAGGTCGTTTGAAGCTCATTTTCCACCGTGAAACACTCGAGCTGCTAGGTGTTCACATTATCGGCGAGGGCGCATCCGAATTGCTGCACATTGGCCAGGCGGTCTTGATTTTGAAGGGCAAAGTGGACTATTTCATCGATACCGTGTTCAATTATCCGACCCTTGCCGAGTGCTACAAGGCGGCCGCATTCAATGGATTGAATAAGCTTGTGCGTGCTTGATGACAGGATCGCCATGGCACACGACATAGGAATCGTCATAACAGACAGAATCACGGTGGGCGCCGTTTCCGGAAACGCTTTAGTGGGGTCTTTGCGGGCTTATCCGGAAGAGGCCTCCATCTCGAACTCGCTGTACGGCGTGCCCGCGGAACGCCTCATTCAACGCATTGTAGACCTCGTGCAACAGCTCGGCATAAGTGAGCCTCCCTCCTGTATTGGATTGGGAATGCCTGGCATTGTGCGCAACGGCGTCATAGAAGATTCTCCGAATTTGGTTCAGTTCAAGGGTGTTCATATGCAGAACCTTGTAACTGACGCCTTCGGGAGAATCTTCGGGAACCCACGCGTGTCAATCTTCAATGATGCGGATGTCATGGCGGCAGGAATCGCCGCTTTACGCGGGCACCTCGATCGCTTGGTGCGTGTTTGGACTCTCGGGACCGGCATCGGCTTTGGCCGCTATCCGTCCCGCGACGGCGTGTGGGAAGCTGGACACTCTGTCGTAACGCTCGATCCAAAGGAACAGTTCTGTGGCTGCGGCGGTAAGGGGCACCTGGAAGGCATCATGGGCCATCGGGCCATGCGCCTCCGTTTTATGGATCTTGAACCGGACGAAATCTTCTCCGAGGCTGAAGCCGGAGAGGCGCGTTGCGTGGATTTCGTCAAGCTCTGGCACCGCGCTTTGGCTGCGGCTACGGCGACGAGCATTCACCTGGACGGGCCGGGAAAATTCTTTATTACCGGTACCAATGCGCGTTTCTTGAATTTGGGCCTCTTGAACGAATACCTTCACGAGATGGTTAAGCTGAGCCCGCTCCAAGGCTACTCAGCTGAGATCGTTCCTGGTGGCGACATGGTCGCCACCGTCGGAGCCGCAGTGAACGCTTCTCAAGCAAACGGATGAATTTCCGTTCTTCAACTCCCGTTGACGTTGCTTCCAATCGAGAGTTGCAGCCATGGCTCGTTTCGGCGCGCTAAAAATCTATCTCGGCTATGCCGCCGGTGTCGGCAAAACCTATCAAATGCTCGAGGAGGCGCAAGCTCTGAAGGCGCAAGGCGTCGACGTAGTCGTTGGCTATTTCGAGCCACACGGACGTAAAGACACGATTGCGAAGACGGAAGGGCTCGAAATGATCCCGCGGAAGAAGGTTCAGTACCGCGAGACCTTCTTCGAGGAAATGGATACGGATGCGATCATTGCCCGTCATCCCCAGGTGGCCGTGATTGACGAATTTCCGCACTCCAATGTTCCCGGATCTTCGCGCGAGAAGCGATGGGAGGATGTGCAGGCCATCCTGGAGGCAGGCATTGATGTCCTAACCACAATGAACGTTCAACATCTAGAGAGCCTGAACGACCAGATGGCGCAAATCACCGGCGTTAAGGTGCGCGAGACCATCCCGGACTGGGTGGTAAACCAAGCGAAGGAAGTGGTGATGGTGGACCTGACGCCGCGGGCGCTGTTGAATCGTCTCGAGCGCGGCGTTGTCTATGGCCCTGAGAAAGCGCAACGAGCGCTCGAAAATTTCTTCAAGGAGTCCACTCTGGTTACCTTGCGGGAGATGGCGCTTCGCCAGACCGCACACGAGGTGGAGGAACGCATCGAGCAGAACGAAACGGACTCAATCACGGAGCAGGATTCGAATTTGCTGTCTCGCCGCGAGCGAGCACTGGATGATGCAGTGGTGATCTATATCAGTGACGCACCATCAACGGCCATGCTGATCCGGCGGGGTAAGCGAGTCGCTGATATTTTGCACGCCCACTGCGTCGCTGTGTTCGTCGACGAGCAGGGCGGTCTGTGCGGTTTACCCGCGGAAAAGCGGGAGGCAGTCGAGCGTCATCTCAGCTTCGCGCGCAAGCTGCACGTCGAGACGCGTATCTTGACCGGACGCGACCAGGCACAAGCTCTGGTGGAGTTCGCGCGCTCTCAAAATGCGCGCCAAATCTTCCTTCCGCGATTGATCGGAAAAGGCATCGACCGCCTACTCGGCAAGAGCTTTGTGCATCGGGTTGTGAGCCTGGCGAAGGATATGGAGGTCACGATTGTGGCCGAACGGCGCCAGGGCAAAGCGGTAGCGGGTTAACGTCAGGTATTGCGCTAGACTGAAGACTTCGGGCCGTGGCGCAGCCTGGCTAGCGCGCTTGCTTGGGGTGCAAGAGGTCCCGGGTTCAAATCCCGGCGGCCCGACCAGCTTCGTAAATCGGGGCTTTCCTGAATTTGATAAGAGCGCGTATCCAGGTAAGCGGATCGCGGAAGATTGTAACCTTCTTCCCTTCCTTTATGGATCTTGATCTGTAATTTACAGGGAGCTCTATCGGTTTGTAGCCCTTCCTTAGTAACTTGATCACAATTTCGTAATCGAAGTCAAAGCGATTGCATTCGAAATAGAGCCCGTACAGGCATTCACGCCGGAACACCTTGAACATTGTGAATGGGTCACTTAAGCGTTGGGAGTACAGCACATTGAAGAGCGTTAAGAACAGAACATGGCCAAAGTTGAAGAACGCCGCCAATCCAGCCGAATCAGAGAATTCTCTAATTTTCCAGCTATTCTTACCGTAGTTGTGGCGTGTTCCGAGCACAAAATTGTTTTGGAACCGCAGTAGGGGCGTAATCAGAGCATCGTAATCATTGATGTCGTACTCAAGATCTGCATCTTGAAAAAGAACAATGTCACCGGTCGCTATTTTGAGTCCAGTGCGAACGGCATGGCCTTTGCCTTTGGGCTTGTCTTCTAGAATCACTCGTATGCGCGGATGATCTCTGTATTGCAGGACAAGATCTCTGCTGCCATCTGTCGAGTTACTTTCTACAACAATGATTTCCATATCCACGCCCGTAATGGTCTTAGCAAGCAACTGCTCAATAAGCTCTACAAACGTGGCAGCTTCGTTGTAAACAGGAACAATTACAGAGAGCCGACGCTGAGAAGAATGTACTTTTGAGGTCGCGAGAAATCGCGTTCTGCCATGTAGCGTCCGAAAAGTCTTGTTCCGAAGTACCGGACTCAACAAAAGTATCTTTCGAGCCCAGCGAAAACGGCGCGAGGCCGGCGGCTTTGCCGCAAACCTTTGGCGGAGATAGTTCACAGACGCCAAGGTGCGGTCTGGTGTGACTATGGGATCACCGAACCCTGCTTTGATCAAAAGATTCTGGAGCGTATCTACCGAAAAGTAGAAAAGGTTTGTTCGATTGAACTCCCACCACGAAGTTCGTAGTAGCCGTGCCGCTCTGCTGTCTGTGGTCGGCGAGATGATCATCAGACAGCCATCAGGCTCTAGAAGCCTGTGCACTAATTGAAGCCCAGCCAGAGGATCTCTCATCCTCTCTAAGGCGCAAAACAGAACGCATGCCAGAATGCCGTGTGGTAACTCGCCTGATGACGCCGGTTCAAATTCACTCGTCGAAAGAGCGTAGACTTCGAATCCAATTCTCTCCGCTTCAAGGCGAAGGTGGTCGTCAGCCCCGATGAGGAGCAGTTTGCCACTTCGTACGCCGGAATATTCAACTAATTGCTGGATTCTTTCAGCAGCATTAGTTTGATAGAGATCAGTTAGGGCATTGGATTCCGGGATTGCCGGGCTATCCACTGTTAGCGCCTGCCCGGGTTGGGGGTTGAGAAATAGCAAACCGCACGCCTGGCAACTGCAGACTGGCGATCGATCCACTACAAATTCGTACTCCAGGTATGTGGAGTCGCAGATCGGACATTGAGTATGAGTTTTGCCGATCGATTCTGGCGCGCGCTTTGTTGCGGTTCTCGATGCCACGGTCTGGTAAATTGTCAAACCCGCATTCTACAATGTGAATAAGTGCGGTCTATCGTAGCCCAAGAGGAGATCACAGATGCTAGATGCCCGGTTTGCACAAAGGATGACCAAGTCTCATTAGCCTTTGAGCGAAGCGGAAATTCCATTTATTCGTGCAGAGGGTGTCACGTGCAGTTTCTGTTCCCGCAACCGACAAACGACGTGCTGTCCTCCATATACTCTAGCACCTACTTTCTTGGGTCCAGGAATGAGGAATCGGAGCAGCGGCAGGAAGTTTTGAAGCGTGCCACCGCCCGACTGTATTTGGACGCGATCGTGCCGCTTGTGCAGCAGGAAAAACCAAAGCTTCTCGAGATTGGCTGCGGAGCCGGTGATTTCTTGATCGAGGCACAACGTTACGGATTTGATGTCGAAGGTCTGGAATACTCGCAGCACGCGGCCGACACCGCCAACGCCCGTCTTGGCAAGTATGCGGTTCGCGTCGGCTCGCCTGAGGATGAGTGTCTTCTCCAAAGTACTTATGACGTCGTCGGAGCTTTTGACGTTATTGAACATCTTCGTGATCCTCGGCGGGCGCTCGAGTACTTGCGTACCGCTCTCAAACCACAAGGGCTTCTCGCCATTGTTACTCCTTCGCTTGATAGTTGGTCCCATCGCATGCTTGGTCGATACTGGATGGAATACAAAACCGAGCATTTTACGTACTTCACCAAGAGGTCACTCGCGCAGATCCTCGAGGCTACAGGGTTTGAGAAAGTACAGTTCTTTCCCAATTACAAGACTCTAAGTTTTGATTACATCTCGTCTCATTTCAATCGATTTCCAGTTCCGGTCGTTAGCCCTGTAGTCCGCCTTCTTCGAAAGGCCCTCCCGGACAAATGGAGTTATCGACCAGTCAATATCGTAGCGAGTGGCACGATGGTTGTTGCCAGAAGGGTAAGTTGAATCCGCTAAACGAGAAAACCGGCTTTCACCGCATCGTCCCGAAACATCTTCACCGTGTCGAGTGAATATTCATCCAGATCTTTGCCCACCAGACATAGTTTCTTCAGGATATCGTTTGTTGCCGTAATTACGTGACACCCGATGGCATCGGCTTGAAAAACATTCAATAGTTCCCGGGGACTAGCCCAAATGAGCTCCAGGTTCGGGTATTCGTGTAAAACGTGAACGGCTTCGCGCATAACCGGAACGGGGTCCCGGCCAGTATCGGCTATGCGGCCGGCAAACACGGAAATGTAGCCCGCAGGGCAATGCCTCATCGCACGGCTCGCTCCCTTTACTTGTTCAAGAGTCATTAGGGCTGTGGTATTCAGCTTTACGCCCGCTTGGGAGAGCCGACATATGAGGGGAATCGATGAATCGCGCCGAGTGTTTGTCACAGGAATCTTTACAAAAACATTCCTTCCCCAACTGGCAATCTTGTGCGCCTGTCTCTCCATTTCGGCGAAATCGTCCGAGAAGACTTCAAACGAAATTGGGCGATCGGGTATAGCGGCTAAAACGTCTCGCGCAAACTGCTCATACTCGCTGATGCCGGCTTTGCGCATCAAAGTAGGATTCGTCGTGAATCCACGGATTATGGGATTACGGTAAAGCTGACATATCTCGTCGCGGTCGGCTCCATCCGCAAAAAGCTTCACCTTCAAATCGGATAAAGGGGTCGGTATTTCCACTTCCTGGTTAAGAATCCAGTCTACCGCGGCGGATAAAGAACAGACGCTTGCATCCGGAGCCTTTTTTGGAGCACGCTCATTGTAACCGTAATCGATTAAGACCGTGCGGCATCCGGCTGCCGCCCCCGCCTCGATATCTCGCCATCGATCGCCGACGAGATAGCTCCGGTCCGGATCGATTCCGTACTTAGCGGCTGCCTCAAGCAACAGTCCGGGGCGAGGTTTCCTGCAACGGCATTGATCCCGGTCATCGTGATAGCAGACGAAAAAATCGTCTACAGGAAGTCTTTCGGAGAGAAATCGGTGTATCTCCTCCACATCTTCTGATCGTGTGGCGCCACGTCGCACGTCAGGTTGATTTGTGACTACGATCAGCAAGAATCCATGCCGTTTCAGCCGTGTCAAAGATGATTCTGCATCGCTTACAATGGCCGCCTCTTTAACTCCTGTAGGTGGATAGGGTCTTCCGCCGCGAATGATGGGCTCATTGAGCACGCCATCGCGGTCCAGAAACACCGCACGTTGGAATTTGCCAGAAATCAGATCGACTCCCAGCGAGTCGGCCTCAGCTTCAAGACCGGGTGGGATACCAGGAGGTGCCAAATGATGGCCTGAAAGGCTTCGGAATGAGGAGTGATGTGGGACGCGTTGACGGCGGGAATCAGGACACACACGTCCGCCGCCTTGGCTGTGTAACCGCCATCCCGTCCGACGATTCCGAGAATCTTCGCGCCAACGGAGCGGGCATACTGAAGTGCAGTCACCAGATTCGGACTGACCTGCTTCTCCAGATTTCCTCCCCCGACCGAAAGGACCAGGAGTCCATCGCGATTTTTCAATCTGCTCACTCGCAGCCATTGGTCAAAAATCGTAGCCCAACCCTCATCATTCGTCCGAGCAGTCAGTTCGGAGACGTTGTCGGTCGGTGCATAAGTCTCCAGTCCCACAATTTTTCGGAAATCGTTTACGGCGTGCGAGGCGTTCGCGGCGCTACCGCCGACACCCAGGATGAAGAGCCGGCCTTCTTCGTTGCGAATTTGCGCGAGGATTGCAGCCATTCGTTCCAGTGCTTCGGTATCCACCTGCCTGGCAATCTCTTGAACTTCTGAAAGAAACTGCTGGGAAAAGCTCATAATTTAGTTCGGTTCACCTCTTCGCAAGGTATTGCTGTAAATCGCTGATACCCTGTTCGGACCCGATCTCATAAAATCGCTCTTTAACCTCGTACGCCGCCAGTTCGCCAGTGGACAAAAGCGATTGGTAGACCTCTGCGAGATCTCGAGCTTCGTTGTCGGGCAACGCCCGAAATACGGCCGAGGTGAATATGCCTAATCCATAATCGATATGGCGCATGCCAGTCGTTCGGTTACGTTTATCGTAACGTAAGATGAGACCCTTGGCCGCTTCGACATTACTGGCGTCGAATCGATCCTGGTTCTGGTAAATAGCCATGAGACCCTGTCTGCCGCTTGCCTCAAAGACCCCAGCAACGGCTTTGTAATCACAGGGGAGATAAGAGTCTCCGTACAAGATAAAGAAAGTGTCACCCAACAAGGGCAGAGCCTTTCGAATCGCGCCGCCAGTTCCCAATAAGTGAGGGCCATCGAAGGAATAGGAAACACTGATGCCGAACCTGGTTCCATTACCTACAAACTTCTGAATCATCTCGCCCAGGTACCCGACGCACAGCGCGGCACGATCGATGCCCTTCGAACGCAGGAGCCGCAACTGATGAGCAATGAAGGGCTCACCATTTATCGAAATCAGAGACTTGGGAATTTTCTCAGTGATTGGCCGGAGTCTGGTCGCCAAGCCTCCACAGAGGATCGCACAGGGATACACGACTCAGCCTTCTACACTATCGATCACGATTGCGCAACAAGCATAGTGCCCTGAAAGTCAAACCTAGCTCGTAGCTCTCTGACGCCGGCCTCTCTCATCGCATGCCGTAATCTAGTCTTGTCCTCGGTATAAAGCATCAGGAACCCCCCTCCTCCGGCCCCGATCAGTTTCCCGCCGAGTGCTCCGTTCTTGCGCGCCAGGTCATACCAGTCGTTGATTACGCTGTTGCTCATACAGTTCGAGCGTTGCTTCTTGTGTTCCCAGTGAATATGCATTATCTCGGCGAAGTGCCGCAAGTTCCCGTCCTCAAGCGCCCTTTTGCTTTCGAGTCCAAGTTGCTTGACGAAATGAAGATTCTCAACCATCACGCCGTCTCGCTGCTTACTTCGGCTGTCCTGGTCTCGAAGGATTTCCGAAGCGGATCTCGTATAGCCTGTGTAGAATAAGGCTAAGTTCTCTTCCAAATTTGCTAGCGTCTCTGTACTCAGCTTAAGTGGCTTGACTGTGACGGTATCGTCTTGGTGAAATTCGAAGCAGGTTACGCCCCCGAATGCAGCAATATACTGATCCTGCTTGCCAATGGGTTCACCTAAACGTTCAATTTCTATGTGGCAAGCTTGTTCCGCTAATTCATGCTTGGGAACGATCGCCTTATTGTGTAAATGAAGACCCTGTAGCAACGCTGTGAGGAAACTTCCACTTGAACCAAGTCCTGTGCCGGCGGGAATATCAGACATGCTCGTTATTTCGAGCGCGGTGGCATCATGATCGGCGACAATGAGAGCCTGCCGGATCAGAGGGTGTTGAATATCGTCCAGTCGCTTGACGCGTTCCATGCGCGAGTACTTGATGATCAGGTCATCGCCGAACGTCTCATGGATCATGATATAGACATACTTATCGATCGCGGCTGATATGACGAAACCACCAAAGTCACGATAGTAGGAGGGTAGATCTGTTCCGCCGCCACCTAATGAGATTCGCAGGGGACTTCTAGTGATAATCACTCTCTGCTCCTCTCGTAGAGTTGTTCGATTATTGTCAATGCCGCTTTCGCATCCGAAACACCCGGTTGCGGTTGCCGCCCGGTCCCGATGTCTTCCAGAAAGGCCTCGATTTCTCGCTCCCACGAGTCGTCAGTCATCGGATATTCGGAGATTGTCGTGACGGGCGGCCCCATTTCATGCGACATCTGATAATGAGCGAGTCGCTCTACACCGTAGCTGCCACCCAGACCGGTGATCTCTAGCTTCCCCATTCGGCCAAATATCTCAAACGAGAACAAATTCTTCCATTCAGTCCAGCTCGCGTGCAGAAACGCGATTTGACGGCGCTCCGTTTCGAGCAGAAAAAATGCATTGTCTTCGACTCGAGCGTTCCAAAAGTAAGTGGGAGACCTTCCACTTACAAGCTTCAGGTCTCCCATAAACCAGCGAGCGAGGTCAAGCAGGTGCATACCCTGGTCAATCGCCTCGCCACCGCCGGAGATCTCGGGAATCGCTCTCCATTCGCGCTCGTAACCAAGGCGGCCGCCATGGCCGTATCGCGCACGAAGAAACATCAACTCCTGGAGGACCCCCGAATCCCAAATTTTTCGGGCGTCGCGAAAGGCGCGATGGTATCGATGATTGAATCCAATCCGAACAATAGCCCCAGTCTTCTCGGCTGCGGACTGCACGGCATCCAGTTCGCGTGCAAATCGGGCGCCCGGCTTTTCGACGAGCACGTGTTTTCCGGCGAGGGCGGCGGCCTCCGCAATTACCGGAAGCAGATCATGCGTGGTGCATACGAAAACAATATCGACGTCACCGCGGCATATAGTTGATCGCCAGTCCGTTTCTGGAGTGGCGTCGCACGTTTTCGCCAGCGCCAAAGCCCGTGCCATGTCGACATCGCAACAGGCGGTTACGCGGAGATGGTTGCCAACACTGCGAGTCCGCTTCTGCCCGATGAGACCGCACCCGATGATGGCGACTCTTGGTTTCTGCTCTGTCAAGTCGTGACTCTTCAGCTTTGAGATAAAACCGTTGTGCCTTGAAAATCGAATTGCCACCGAACTTCCCTAAGCCCAACGGAATACAATGCCCGCCGAAGTTTCGTTTTCTCTTCGGTGTATAAGAGCAAGAAACCACTCTCACCAGCCCCAGCCAATTTTCCGCCGAGTGCGCCATGAGACTTTGCAAATTCGTAACACTCCTCAATTGCAGATCCGTTGACTTCGGCGGTGCGAGCCTTCTGATGTTCCCAATGACTGTCCAACAGTTTGGCAAACTCTGGTAGATCTCCAACCTCCAGCGCCTTCCGGCTCTCGAATCCCAATTGCTTAGTGAAATGCAGACCATTTAGTATCTCCGCATCCTTTTGGCTCCTACCAAGGTCCTCCGCATTCGCAAATTCTGGCACCGGGTGACTGGAGTTGGTAAAAAATAGCACCAGGTTATCCTCCAGATTCTCTAATGTCTCTACATCCAACTTGAGTGGAGTGAGATTGACCTCGTCGTTTGGCAGGAAGTCTAAGCAGGCAGCGCCGCCAAAGGCGGAGACGTATTGATCGTGCTTACCGACTGGTTCGCTTAGCTTATTTACTTGGATTTGACAGGCCTGGTCGGCAAGTGCGCCGGGTTGTATTAAGTGCTTTTTGTAAGTATGTAGCGCTTTTATCAGGGCAGTCGTAAAGCTGCCCGACGTCCCAAAACCTGTCGCTGCTGGAATATCGGACATGCTCGTTATTTCTAAATTTGTCTCTTGAATCCCAAGCAATCTGAATGATTCTCGTATGATCGGATGCTGAATATCTTCGAACCGGGAAACACGCTCCAACTTCGAATACTTAATCAGGAGATCGGTCACAAAGGTCTGATGGACAGTGATGTAAACATATTTGTTAATTGCGGCTGCGATGACAAAGCCTTGGTGCTCACGATAGTATGCGGGTAAATCTGTCCAGTCGCCCGCAAGGCATATGGCAAAAGGGCTACGTGTAATGATCATGCCCTTACGGTTCGAGTTGCGGAACCTCGGTTGCAAGAACTCTTCGTATTCTCTGGCAGTGTTCTAGCTCCATTGAAAGCCTCGATCGGCGGGAACAATCCGTCGTAGTGTATAGATGTCGCTGCCCCGCAGGTCTTCAACGTGACTTCCTAGGCTTTCCCACGGATCCCACACGGCACTGATCAGTCGGCCAGTGATTCCGTCGCTCGCGCCCGAAAGAAGGAACGTGCAGAGCGCGGCGGCCTTCGCTAAGGACGCTCCACCATCTTCTTTCTGCTTTACAGCCCGTTGGTAAAAGTCGTCACCAACACGGTCAGGCCCTTCTGAAAGTACTTCATCAAGAAGTCGCGTATTGAGGGCCCCCGGTGCTATGGCATTTATGTCGATTCCCGCTTCGCAGCTTTCTTCCGCAAGTGTCTCAGTGAACCGGACCACGGCCGCCTTGCTGGCTGCGTATGCGCTGAAACGAGGCAGTGGAGCCGTTGCTCCTCCGCCCGACAAGTTCACAATCTTGCCGTAACGTTGTGTGCGGAAACATGGCATCACCTCAAGACATGTAAGCACGGTTCCTAAGAAATTGATCTCGATCGTTCTTTGCCATTCCTTGGTGTTAACCTCTTCTAAGAGACCTTTCGGACCATACACGCCCGCATTATTTACGAGTCCATCAATGTTGGGTAAACGCTGACGCGCTACTTCAAACAGGTGGGCGACTTCCTCCGGGCGACTTACGTCCGCCGGCTCACTTTCAATCTGTTGCACCGACGATGCCTTGGTGATAAGTTCTGCGCACGTCTGCTCTAACAAAGCTTTGCCGCGAGCGCAAAGCAGAACGTGTGCTCCCTCTCGTACGCAAGCCTCGGCTATCGCTTTCCCCAGACCTTGGCTGGCTCCGGTGATAACTATGCCACGATCCTTTAACTTCATACACTCCCCCTAAACCTTCCGACAGCCACGTACTGCAACGGTGGAGCAGCCCCAAGCGATTTCTCCAGAAAACGGTTAGCATCCAGAACAAGTGGCGTCCTCATCGTAGCGATGAGATTCTGCGCACTCAGTCCACGGAAAGCTTCCCATTCCGTGGCTATCACGGCAGCATCGCTGCCTTCTACTGCTTCAATTGCCGAACCGCAAATCTGGATGCGCTTCCTCAAGTCGTCAGGCAAGCTTTTTACGATAGGGTCAAAAGCCCGTATGATGGCTTTACTGTCCAAAAGGCGATGGCACAATTCAATCGCTGCCGAGCGACGTAGAGTATCTGTGTTTGGTTTATAGGTCAACCCAAGTACTGATATAGTCTTGCCTTCCAATGTTCCTAATAAGGACTGCAATTTCTGCAGCGGCCAATTCCCGTGAATTCTATTGCTTTCTCGTATCGACCGTAACAACGGCACCGAAACGGATGAGTGCTCGGCAGTGGCTGCCAGAAACGAGACGTCTCGGGCCAGTGTACCGCCCGAAAACGAGCCACCAGCACGGAGATATGCGCGGGACCCGATGCGCTCGTCCGTCTTGAGCCCCTGTTCGACCTGTTGCGCGTCAGCGCCCACCTTTTCGCATATCGATGCCACCTCATTGATAAAAGTTATCGAATTGGCGAGAAAGGCATTTAAAGCATGTTTGGTCATCTCCGCGGATTCTGGAGACATCCAGACGAGGTCCGGGCACAGAGGATTTAAGAGTCTCTCAAGACGCTCTCGATGTCCGTTCCTCACCCCGATAACAATCCGCCCGGGATTTCTAAACACCTCTATCGCTTTACCTAATCGAAGATTCTCTGGAGAGTACGCGAACTGCACATCCTTCTCGGGGTACTTCCGTTGATAGGCGGCTTCAATGCGGGCAGTGAATCCAACTGGCATTTGCGATGAGATCAGGACGATGCATCCGTCGTGGAGGTAGGGAAACAAAGAACAGATGTGTCCTTCGACAAAGCCGAATTCTGCTTCGTCGTCGTCGTTGACAGGGGTATCAAACGTGATCCATATTACATCTGACGATTGAACCGCGTGTTGTGCATCGCGAGTGAAGTGCAGTTTTCCTTGAGACTTAACCGTTCGGAGAAGCTCACTCAGCCCGGGTTCAAACAACGGGGCTTTATTATTCTCCAGGTCGGCGATGATTGCCGGATTCGGATCTAATCCAATTGTCGGGAAATGCTCAGCAATACAAGCTGCAGTGACACAACCGAGATGCCAGAGCCCAAAAACGCAAATCTTCATCAAAATGTCCTCGCAAATCTATGGCTGGCACAGAAGATTAGCACGTTCATATTCGGGACAAACATTGACAAGCCTACCTATTCCTCAATCCGAAGCGAGTTGAGTTCGTCGCTAGTGACCCGAGCAGGTAATCCGACCGAAGGATCGGCGGCCTGGACAGCAATAGTAAGCCCACATATCCAGCTAGTAAGCCCACATGTCCAGCGTCCAAAGCCGCAGATTTTGCGAGGCCGTGTCGGCCTTTCTGTCACTCGGCCGTTGTGCATGCTTTCGTTTCAAAATGCTGAACGATCTCGGGATTGTTCCGCAGGTAGCGGACAGTCCGGATCACGGCTTCCCTGATCGTCAATTTGGGCTGACATCCAAAGCGTCGCACCGCCTGACAATCCAGGAAAATAAACGGATTGTCACCAATCCATCCCCGCTCTCCGCCGGAATATTTCAATTCAGGTTTGACTCCCAATTCTTCGCAGATCCAACGAATCGAGTCATTAACCTCGCAGTATTCGTCGGTGCCTAAATTGAAGATGTTAATCTTTGCCTCACTCTTTTGGACAACGGTGAGAATTGCGTCAACGCAATCCTGAACGTAGAGATACGATTTCCGCTGCCGACCGTTCCCGAGAACATAGAGCACCTCAGGGTGCTTCTGTAGTTGCTGATAAAAATCGAATACATGACCGTGTGTGTAGCGTTCGCCCAAAATGGAGACGAATCGAAAAATAAAACCCTGTATACCGAAACCTTCGCAATACGCCTCGATGAATCCTTCTGCGCCCAGTTTCGAAGCAGCATAGAGCGAGGTCTGAACTGGGAAAGGTGCATTCTCGGGAGTTGGAAATACTTGAGCTTCCCCGTAAACTGATCCTGTAGAAGCGAATGCGATTCGCTTGATTTCCGTCTCGCGCATCGCTTCTAAAACGTTCACGGTCGCGACCGCGTTTTGGTGGAGGTCCTTGGTCGGATGCTCGGTTCCAAAGCGGACGTCTGCGTTCGCGGCTAGGTGAAAGACAAACTCACAGCCCTCAATCGCAGTCCTCAGGCGATTGGCATCGAGCAGATCGCCTTCGAAAAATCTGAACCGATCATTCGAACAGGCATTCCGAAGAAAGGAAAGCCTGCCAGTTGAGAGATTGTCGTAGCCGGTGACGTAGTGCCCTAGCGCGAGCAATCGGTCCGCAAGATTGCTAGCAATAAACCCGGCGCAGCCCGTTACGAAACAGCGCAACTAACTCCCCCCCTTCTGTTCGCTTCCCGCTCTCACAAAGTACATTCCTTTGGCAACCACCATAAGTTCCTCCATGACACGCGATCGTTCTCGACGCAGTGTTCCTAAAATTCCCAGGTGTCCGCGGTCCTTGCCACTATCCGGAACTGAACTGGCGCCGCGAGACAGTTAGTGTTGGGCTGTGACAGCACAATGATTTGCAGTCGAAACACCAAGGATTCTGCCGTCGGCCTCCACCATTTCAGATACGAGATCTCGAAAACTCGTTTTAACTGTCCAGCCGAGCTTTTGGTGCGATTTCGTAGCATCCCCCCATTAAAATGTTTACCTCAGCCGGGCGAAACAGAGTTGGATCCGCGACTACGTAATCCCGATAATCGAGCCCAACGTGCGCAAATGCGGTCTCGACGAACTCTCTAACAGAATGCGTCTCGCCGGTTGCGACCACATAGTCATCTGGGTCAGGCTGCTGCAGCATTAGCCACATTGCCTCAACATATTCCCGCGCGTGCCCCCAGTCCCGCTTGGCATCGAGATTTCCCAGCTTTAGTTGGTTGGCTTTACCACTCAAGATACGAGCTAGACCCGCAGAAATTTTACGCGTGACGAACTCGTAGCCGCGCCTCGGTGACTCGTGATTGAACAAAATCCCGTTACTAGCGTGAAGATCGTAGGCTTCACGATAGTTACGCGTCAATTCGAACCCACAGACCTTGCTGATGCCGTAGCTGGAACGCGGATGAAAAGGTGTTCTCTCGGTTTGAGGAACCTCCTCCGCCTTTCCGAACATCTCGCTGGATCCAGCGAAATAAAACCGGCAGTGCGGCGCTAAATTCTTCACTGCAGATAATAGAAAATGCGTGCCGTTAATATTTGCATTTAGCGTAGAAAACTCATCGTCAAATGAATAACTGACGAAACTCTGAGCAGCAAGGTGATAGCACTCATGCGGGATGACCTTCGCCACGACTTGAAAAATGCTGGCATAGCTCTCAAGCGATGCAGCATGGAGCGTAACCCGGTCTCGCACGCCAGCTAAGCGGCTTAAGCGGTGCTCGGGGTCTTCGAGAGCCACCCGTCGGACAACTCCGTGGACTTCGTATCCCTTTGAAATCAGGAATTCCGCGAGGTACGAACCGTCCTGCCCGGTAATACCTGTAATGAGTGCTCGTCGCGCCATAAAACCCGGAGTGTAACATGGATCTCCGTACTCGCTGCGGGCGCTAAATGGTCGTGATAAGTGACAATGATCCAAATGCCGGCATAGCAGAGGAAGCTAAGTATTAGGGGCAGAAGCATCCGGCCATCAAACAGGAATATATACATCTGAAACAGATCTCCGAAAAAAGGATCCGGTGCTCATTGTGCTGCCGCCAGAGCAAGCCCAAATGGAATGCCTTTGCCGGGTAGTCGCTGATTACTCGCCAGTAATCCCAGGTTGAAGGGAATTGTAGAACTGCAGAACCAGGGCTGCCGCTTGATACCAATGCAATGCCGTCCCACCCTGCAAGAAAGAGAAGGACCCCCGGGTCCACAACCCGAGTGCTGCGTAGCGCTTCCAGCCGCGCCTTGGCGGAACGTGCTCGTCACCTACGCTAAACTCTGTTTTGAATGCTGAAAAGCGCGCTCGTAACGGGCTCATGCGGCCTCATAGGGTCCGAGGTGTGCCTTGACCTTGCTCGTGAAGGATACAGCATCTTCGGAGTCGATAATAACCAAAGGGCGATTTTCTTCGGCCCCGAAGGTGACACAAGCTGGTCGCTTTCGCGCCTTCAATCGAACATACCCGGTTACCGTCACTTCGCGGTCGACATTCGCGATCGCGCCACTGTGCTGCAGTTGGTCGCCGATTCCAAGCCGAATGTGATTGTCCACACTGCGGCTCAGCCTTCTCATGATAGAGCCGCAGCGATTCCATTCGACGACTTTGACACGAATGCGGTTGGAACGTTGAACTTTCTTGAAGCGGCTCGAAGGGCTTGCCCCGAAACTCCTTTCGTCCATATGTCCACCAATAAGGTGTATGGCGATCGCCCCAATACTATTTGCCTTCGTGAGCAGGAGACCCGCTGGGATTACGCCGAGCCAGAGTTCCACAATGGCATCCCCGAATCGTTTTCCATCGATCAATCCAAGCACTCTATCTTTGGCGCTTCCAAAGTAGCCGCGGACGTCATGGTCCAGGAATATGGGCGGTATTTCTCAATGCCGACATGCTGCCTTCGAGGTGGTTGCCTCACAGGTCCCAATCACTCCGGTGTGGAGTTGCATGGATTTCTCAGCTATCTAGTGCGCTGTAATATCGAGGGCCGCGAGTATAAGGTGTTTGGATACAAGGGTAAGCAGGTCCGCGACAACATTCATTCAGAAGACGTTGCCAGTTTCATTCGCGCTTTTTGCGAAGCACCACGCTGCGGTGAGGTCTACAACATAGGGGGCGGAAAAGAGAACTCGTGCTCCATCCTGGAGGCGTTCGCGCGGGTCGAGGAGTTTACCGGCAAACCGCAGAAATACGCCTATTTCGACCAGAACCGGATCGGCGATCATATCTGCTATTACAGTGATCTTAGGAAAATGAGGGCCCACTATCCGGGCTGGACCATAAGGCGATCTCTGCGCGATGTGATCCGCGAAATTGTCGAATCGTGGCGCGCACGCCTCTCCCCCAGCGAAGCTAACCTCGGCGTTGGCGGATGAAGATACTCATCACCGGCGTATCCGGATTCGTGGGAAGCCGGCTTGCGAGTGCTTTGAAACAGGGTCTTGCTTCTGTCGAGATAGCCGGCATTGACAACCTGCTTCGGCAGGGTTCCGAAGGGAATCGGGCGGCGCTTACCCGTATGGGCGTGAAGTTTACGCACGGAGACGTGCGCTCCCGCAGTGATATCGAGTCGCTCGAATCCTGCGAGTGGGTCATTGATGCGGCTGCCAATCCCAGCGTTCTCGCAGGAATAGACGGCCGCTCCAGCGCGAGGCAGCTTGGGGAACATAATCTTTCAGGCACACTGAATATCCTGGAATACTGCCGGGAGCGGAAAGCGGGCCTCATCCTGCTGAGTACCAGCCGTGTCTATTCCGTTCGAGACCTTGCGGCTCTCCCCATGCGGCAGGAACAAAGCAGATTCATTCTCGAATCAGGCGTGCAGTTGCCAGCGGGCGTTTCCGAGGCCGGCATCGCGGAAGCATTTCCGACAAGGCAGCCCATTTCGCTGTATGGCGCCACGAAGCTCTCGTCCGAGATCATGGCTATCGAGTACGGGGCTACGTTTGGTTTTCCAGTGTGGATTAATCGCTGCGGCGTCCTCGCAGGCGCGGGTCAATTCGGTACCGCAGAACAGGGAATCTTTTCGTATTGGCTGCACGCCTACGCCGCTCGCGCTCCCTTACGGTACTTCGGCTTTGGCGGCTGCGGGCTCCAGGTACGGGATGCGTTCCATCCCTTGGATCTCGCCGAACTGATTATCAAACAATTGAACCGGAATGTCCCATCGGACCCCATATTCAACGTGGGAGGCGGAGCTTCCAACTCGATGTCCTTGGCCGAATTGAGCGCGTGGTGTTCTGAACGGTTCGGCCCGCACGAGCCTGTACAGGAGAATCGCACGCGTCCATTCGACATTCCCTGGCTCATCATGGACTCCACTCGCATTGAGACGGAGCTCGCCTGGCGCCCTTCCCGTTCGCTTGCTTCCAT
Organism: uncultured Acidobacteriaceae bacterium; assembly: GCA_963787585.1. Classification (GTDB taxonomy): domain Bacteria; phylum Acidobacteriota; class Terriglobia; order Bryobacterales; family Bryobacteraceae; genus Bog-105. The sequence continues at coordinate 759,691 of CAWBDR010000014.1, read as the reverse complement.
ATTGGAGGAGATCGAAGCGCATGCCCGTGCTCATCCGGACTGGCTCAAGTACTGCGGAGCCGTATGAGGCAGTCGACCAAACCCGCCGAAAACCGACCCCCACTGCAATTACTTAGCGTCGTGATCCCGGCCCGCGATGAGGAAGGCTGCATTGCGTCCACTGTCGAACACCTGCATGTAGAACTGCGTCTCCACTCGATCCCGCACGAAATCGTCGTGGTTGACGACGGCAGTACGGATTTCACATGGCAGCAACTCCAGCGGCTTTGCGAGCGCGTTCCGAATCTGCGGCCCCTGCAAAATACCGGCCCACATGGTTTTGGAAGGGCTATCATTCATGGGCTTGACAATATCCAGGGTGATGCGGCAGTCGTCATGATGGCCGATGAATCGGATGACTGTCGCGACGTCGTTCGCTATTGGCAGTTGCTGAACGAGGGCTGGGACGCCATTTTCGGCTCGCGTTTCGTCAAGGGTGGAGCGACAATCGATTACCCGCCCATCAAACTGGCTGTGAATCGGCTGGCGAATCTATTCATTCGCTTGATCTTCAATATCCGTTTGAACGATACGACCAATGCCTTCAAAGCTTATCGCCGAGCGGTAATCGACGGCTGCCGGCCTTTGCTCTCGCCGCATTTCAATCTGACGGTAGAGCTGCCGCTCAAAACCATCGTGCGCGGCTACAGCTGGACCGTCGTTCCGATTACCTGGCGTAACCGGCGGACCGGAACCCCAAAACTCAAGGTTAAGGAGATGGGCAGCCGGTACCTGTTCATCTGCCTCTACGTTTGGCTCGAAAAGTACTTCAGTCGCGGTGACTACCGCGCCGACCAATAGGAGTTCGGCACGCGCCCAGCTAGTTAGTCCAGGACCGGCGCCGCCGAAAACTGTGTAGCTAGGTCGCCGTCGAAACTGAAGGCGCCGATATGCGTCAGGCGGCTTTCGAGGTCCGCCCAAATCTCGCCGCCCATGTCGGTCCATCGCCGGCAAAAGCTGAAATCCTCGCTCAGATAGGTTCCTGTGCTCTCGTCAATCATGCAATTGAAAAGAGCGAAGCGCCAGTGAGTACCGCCCAACTGATCGTCCGGCTTGTGGTCGTGCGCATAACGCAGTTCGGGATAGTGGCCGACCATGGACAACAGCGCCTGGCGCCGGACCATTAGAAAGCCTGTGCCGGCATAGGTTACTCGAGCAAAACCGTCTCGGACTGCGATCCGAGTACCGTCTAGAAACTCCGTTGTGTAGGTCAGGGCGGATGACTGCAGCGGCATCCGGTTCGCCTTTGCGCAAGCAGCGACCCTCTCCCAATCGATGCGTTTGATCGGATAAATGGCGGCCGTCATGTCTGCGTCGAAATCCATCAGCCGGAAGACCTGCTCGGGTTCGAAGCCCAAATCCGCATCAATGAATATCAGATGGGTGGCTGCCTCGCTCTCCAGGAAACGGGCCACTATGTTCTGTCGGGCCCGAGTGATAAGTGCATCGCTACCCAGCATCTGAACCTGAAGCGTTACTCCGCGCTGCTGGCACGCAAGCTGCAGCTTCAACAGGGAGGCCACATAGATGTCGGTCACTTGCCTGCCATAGCAGGGAGTACCAACAAAGAGGCAAGAACGTGCGTTTAAAGTCTCCACGACTTAGAATTCATACTCGGGTGGAGTGATTCCCTTCGCCCTCAAATACATTTCGGCCGAGGCGCGGTGGTGAGTCGAGTGATCCAGGACGCCCAATAACAGATCGGCGCCCGTCTCACTGCCTTCTGGGCTCTTATATGTCTTGGAAATCTGCTCCGGCGTCAAGTTTGAAACCGTATTGATGGCTTTGTCGTACTGCGATTTTATAAACGCGATCACATCGGATTTGCGGAGCGAAGCGGGCTTCGGCGGATTCGGCTTCTCGCCTGAGAACGCCGCGAGGAAGTAATCGAGACCGGAAGCCAGATGGACCATCTGCTGGGCAAAGCTCATTTGCGGCGGGGTGAGCTTAAAATCATAATCGTTCTCCGGCATGGCTTCCGCCACCTTCACCGTGAAGTCACGCGACGTTTTGAGATGTTTCAGGACGTCGGCTTTGAGATCATCTGCCTGCGAAAAGGCGGGAGCGGCGATAGCGCTGGCGAGCACTGCGAGACAGCAGAGTTTAAACATGGTCACCTTTCGTCAAGTCTACTGCGAATGGAAGGCACAACACGCCAGTACCAGGTTCCCTACGGACTGCCCCAGTGTTTAACAGCAACAAAAAAGCCCGCCTGAGCCAGAGCCGAGGCGGGCAAAGATTTGAAATAAGCCGCGCGGATTAGTAATCCATCTCGGGGCCGTGGCCGCCGGGAGGTCCAGCAGGGGCCTTCTTCTCAGGAATTTCAGCAATCATCGCTTCGGTAGTCAGCATGAGAGCGCTGATGGAAGCGGCGTGCTGCAGAGCGGAGCGGGTGACCTTGGTTGGATCGATGACGCCGGATTTCACCAGGTCTTCGAACTGTCCCGTGGCCGCATTGAACCCGTAGTTCGCTTCGTTATTCGAGCGAACCTTCTCAAGTACGATCGCGCCTTCGTAACCGGCATTTCCGGCGATCTGGCGCACCGGCTCTTCGGTTGCCTTGCGGATGATATCGACACCGATCTGCTCGTCGCCGTCACCCTTAGTGCTGGCAAGAGCATGGCCAGCACGGAGCAGCGCAACGCCGCCGCCGGGAACGATGCCCTCTTCCACAGCCGCGCGAGTGGCATGCAAAGCATCTTCTACGCGAGCCTTCTTTTCCTTCATCTCGGTTTCGGTAGCAGCACCGACCTTGATGACAGCCACGCCGCCCGCGAGCTTCGCCAGCCGCTCCTGCAGCTTTTCACGATCGTAGTCCGAAGTGGTTTCTTCGATCTGAGCTCGAAGCTGCTTGATGCGGCCCTCAATGTTCTTCTGCGAGCCGGCGCCGTCGACGATGGTGGTGTTGTCCTTGTCCACGGTGACGCGCTTGGCGCGGCCGAGGTCTTCCAGGCGTACACCTTCCAGCTTGATGCCGGTCTCTTCCATGAGAGCCTTGCCGCCCGTGAGGACACCGATATCCTCGAGCATCGCTTTACGGCGATCGCCAAAGCCCGGAGCTTTGACAGCGCAGGCGTTGAGCGTACCGCGGAGCTTATTGACCACGAGCGTTGCCAGCGCTTCGCCTTCCACTTCCTCGGCGATGACGAGAAGCGGCTTGCCGGCGCGGGCGATTTGCTCGAGCAGCGGCAGCAGATCCTTCATGTTGCTGATCTTCTTCTCGTGAATGAGGATGTACGGATCCTCGAGGACCACTTCCATGCGATCCGGGTCGCTGATGAAGTAAGGCGAGAGATATCCGCGATCGAACTGCATACCATCGACGGTCTGCATCTCGGTCACCATGGTCTTGGATTCTTCGACCGTGATGACGCCGTCCTTGCCGACCTTCTTCATCGCTTCCGCGATGATGTTGCCGATGGTCGAATCGCCATTGGCAGAGATGGTTCCGACCTGCGCGATGGCATCGCCCGAAACCGGTTTGGAGAACTTCTTTACTTCCTCGACTACTGTATCGACGGCCCGTTCGATGCCGCGCTTCAGCGCCATCGGATTCGCGCCTGCCGCGACCGACTTCACGCCTTCACGGAAGATCGCCTGAGCCAAAATGGTTGCGGTCGTGGTGCCGTCCCCGGCGATGTCAGAGGTCTTCGATGCGACCTCGCGTACCATCTGGGCGCCCATGTTCTCGAGCGGATCCTTCAGCTCGATTTCCTTCGCAACGGTGACGCCATCCTTGGTGATGGTGGGGCCACCGAACTTCTTCTCGAGCACCACGTTGCGGCCCTTGGGACCGAGCGTGACCTTCACGGCATCAGCAAGCTGATTCACGCCGCGAAGAATCGCTTGACGCGAATTCTCGCTATAAACAATCTGTTTTGCAGCCATTTATCCTTGAAACCTCCTTATTTCTTGCCAGACGAGCCGTTGGAGAGCACACCGAGGATCTCTTCCTCGCGCATGATCAGGTACTCGTTCCCGTCGAGCTTGATGTCGCTTCCCGAGTACTTCCCGAAGAGGATGCGATCTCCGACTTTGACATCCATCGGAAGCGCCTTTCCTTCATCAGTACGTTTGCCGTTGCCGACGGCAACAACTTCACCCTGCTGCGGTTTTTCCTTAGCAGAATCCGGAATGTAGAGACCGCCCTGCATGGTCTCACTTTCCTCTATCCGTTTCACCACGACACGGTCGTGCAGCGGACGAATATCCATACTCAAACCTCCAGTTTGCTTAAACTGCTGATGTAGAATTTCGTGGAGTTCTTGTCCTGCCCGAATGTTGAGGCCTGAGGCTTCGCACCGGGCGAGGAAAGCTCACCGATCGGTCACCGTTCTGAGCCGATCATCCACGGACCGTTTTAGCACACTTCCTGTTCGAGTGACAACGGTAGTTTGTAACTGATTGCAAACACTAACAAGAAAGGCCATAGCACTGCTTGACATGATAACGCGACACTCAGATTTGCTATGGTCCGTTCCGATAATGACACGGCTGATATCGTAGAAATGTAGAAATATAGGCCGGATCTGAATTATGTACCACATGCGGCGGGTTTCCGTAATTTCGGCGGTAGCCGCGCTCCTCATTACGGCCAGCGTCGGTTATACCTACAAGCTGCGGCTCGATAACGCTCGGAGGCGGCATATCGCGCCGGTTCCGCAGATCAAGACCGGCTATGACGGTGTGGCCCGCACGGGATGGTTCTATCAGAAGGGTGATCCCCAAACCCAGAAGCCGGTCGTGCGAGTGGATGCGGACAGTTTTGAAGCTACGCACGATCCCTCCACCTTCGCGCTGAAACGTGTGCGGTTGCGGCTGTTTGACAAGACTGCGGGCTCCTACACCTACGTCCAGGCTGACCGGGCCCTCTTCGACGAGCGCAGCGGATCGCTGAAATCGGACGGACCGGTGTACATCGTGATGAACGTTCCCGCGGCAGATAACGCCGAAGATCCCAAGATCGCGGAGAAGCGCGTTCGCATCCGGACGACCGGCGTCGTATATGAGACCAAGACGGGAAAGGCGAGCACAGATCAACCCGCATCCTTTGTGTTTCCGGATGGCGATGGCAAAGCCGTGGGCGCGGAGTACGATCCCAATACCAAGATTCTGCACCTGAAATCGGCGATCGCGCTCGATTGGGTGGGCAAGGGGCCGGCCGAGAACAAGATGCACATTGAAGCCGGCGACCTCGTGTACAAGGAAGCGGAGCAGAAGATTTATCTGTCGCCCTGGTCGAAAATGCAGCGCCAGAGCACGGTCATTCAGGCGCAGAAGTCGGTCGTGTTGCTGCAGGACGGGGTTCTGCATCAGATTAACGGAGAGCACCCGGTGGGCACGGATAACCGCGACGACCGTCATACGGAGTATTCCGCAGAGAAGATGACGGCGCTGTTCGATGACGATGGCAACCTGGTGCAAATCGTCGGAGATAAGAATGCGCGAGTAACGGCGGCGCAGCCAGGTTCGCGAACGGCGATCACCGGCGATCGGGCGGATCTGCGCTTTGCGCTGGCGGCCAAGGAAAAAGACGGCAAGGCGGTCAATGATAGCCAGCTTCATCTCGTTTTGGCCGATGGTCACGCGGTCGCGGAATCTACACCCCTTCCGCAGCCCGGAGTGAAAATCGCCGAAACGCGGATTCTGCGCAGCGAACATATTGAGCTGGAAATGAAACCGGGCGGCCAGGATGTTCAGGAGATTCGCGCGCCTTCACAGGCACAACTTGAGTTCAAACCGAATAGCCCGGATCAGTCGCATCGGATTCTGGATGCTTCGAGTTTGCGGGTGATCTATGGGGAAGGCAGTTACGTGGATACGTTTCTCGCCTGGAACGCGAAGACCCATACCGATCGCGCGGAATCCACCTTGAAGCCAGTAATCGGGAAGGATAAGCAACCGGAGCCGCCCCCACCAGCGCTGACCTGGAGCGACCGGATGACTGCGAAGTTTACTCCGGGAACGAATCAGATTGCGACGATCGACCAGAATGGCAACTTTCGTTATGAAGAGGGCGTCCGTAAAGCCTCCTCGAAAGAAGCCTTCCTGGAGCAAACTATAAATCGCATCACACTCACCGGGAACGCGCGGGTCCTGGATGATGCCGGGTCGGCGGTTGCAGACCAGATCGTGATGAATCAGATTAACGGCGATATGGATGCGAATGGTCACGTGTTATCGACCCACGCGCCGGACAAGAATCAAAGGCCCGGCACGTCGATGCTTGACAATTCGAAGTCGATGGAAGCCCAAGCCGATCACATGCAGACGCGAGATGACAACTCGAAGGTCACTTATAGGGGCCACGCAGTGATGTGGCAAGGCGCGAACCGAATCTCGGGGAACGAAATCGATGTGGACCGCAATGCGCAATCACTGCACGCCATCGGCGACGTGGTGAGCGAACTTATCGACAATAAATCAAAGAGTCCTCCCCAGACCGGGGCGGTGATTGTGCCGGTTGTAGGAAGCGATTCGCCAACCTACACCATCGTGCATGCGCCGGAACTGATGTACTGGGACGACACACGCATTGCCCTCTACACCGGGGGCGTGAAGCTGGTGAGGGATAAGATGACGGTCACGTCGAAGCAACTCCAGGCGTTTCTGAGCCCCAAGAGCGACAACAATAGCAATCAATCATCGCTCGACCATGCGCTTGCGGACGGCGCCATCACAATTTCGGAAGTGGTAACGCCCGGACGCACGCGCGTGGCCACGGGCGAACACTGCGAATACTACACCAAGGACGACAAGGTGATCCTGAATGGCGGTTCGCCCCAGATGGTGGATTCCTACAAAGGGATCACGCGCGGTCGCCAGCTTACCTACTTTAGCGACGACGATCATCTCATCGTGGACGGCCAGACAAAAGAGCTGGCGTTTACTAAAATGCGGAAGAAATAGTCCAGCTATTTGGTTCCTAGTCCCCGGCGCAAGGCCTCATCAAGCTGGCCCCAGATGTGCTCCGCGGGTGGTTTGGCGAGGGTAGTAAGTGCGATGAGAATCCTACTGATCGGTGCAACTGGCTTCATCGGGCCGTTTGTTGTACGAGAACTGGTTCGACAGGGGCACGAGACTACCATTTTTCATCGCGGCAATGCGAAACCGGACCTTCCGAAGTCCGTACAGGAGATTCTTGGAGACCGGCAGCGGCTGGAAGATCACGGTGAAGAGTTCCGCCGTTTCACGCCCGAAGTGGTTATCGATTGCATTCTGAGCAGCGGGCGGCAAGCAGAGATTCTGATGCGCACTTTTCGCGGGCTGGCGCAAAGGGTGGTCGCGCTGAGCAGCGGAGACGTGTACCGCGCCTGCGGCATTCTGAATGGAACCGAAGCGGGGCCCCTTCAGCCCGTTCCCCTGACCGAGGATTCGGAGCTGCGCCGAAGCGGAAGCGTGTACCCGCCGCAGACCTTGCAGATGCTGCGGGCGTTGTTTCCCTGGCTCGACGACGAATACGACAAAATTCCGGTAGAACGCGCGGTGATGGGTGACGCGGAGTTACCGGGGACCGTTCTACGCCTGCCAATGGTCTATGGGCCGGGAGACCCGCTGCATCGATTGTTCCCCTACCTGAAGCGAATGGAGGACAAGCGGCCAGCCATTCTGCTGCAGGATGATGCGGCGCGCTGGCGCGGGCCGCGCGGGTATGTCGAAAATGTCGCCGCGGCGATTGCCTTGGCGGCGGTTTCGGAAGCGGCTGCCCGGCGAATATTCAATATTGCTGAACAGCCGGCTCTAAGCGAGAAAGAGTGGGCGGAGCGAATCGGTGAAATTGCCGGTTGGCAAGGGAGGGTCATTGCGATTCCCAAAGGCGCGACTCCTGCTCACATCCGCGTGGCGCACAACTGTGAGCAGGATTGGGCCATGAGCAGCGACCGGATTCGGGCAGAGCTGGGATACGCGGAACCGGTGGATCAGCGGACGGCACTGGAACGGACGATTGCCTGGGAACGGGCGCATCCACCGCATTTCGTCCCGCAGCAGTTCGACTATGTCGCCGAAGATGAAGCTATAGCAGTTCAATCGATGCGCCGGTAGATCAGACTCAACTCGGTTCGCCCGACCAGCCGGTAACGCGCCAACCAGGGACGCAGTTCGGGATAGAGGGCCGGCGCGAGGGCGGGATTGAGCAGACTGAGTCCATCGATTACAAACGTCGGGTGCGAGCCCGCCAGTTCCTGGCGATTGGCGGCAGCCGCTCCGCCGTAGACGGCCTTAGCTACTTTGAGGTGGCGGTCAGCGGGAACGCCGGTCAACGGTTGTGAATCCCAGAACCGGCCGTCTGCGATCAGGCGTGTATAGGCATAGATGTCGGGACGATAGCCCCAGACAAATAGCGTGTCACCGGGAGTCTTGATCCCGTTCAAGCGCGCAGCTACGCGCCGGCTGTCTAGATCCAGAGCTATATCGATCCAGTGCGGCTCCTTCCCATGCATGTCATCGATGGCGAGCAACACGTAGCGCGGGCCGAAACGAATCACCGGGACCAGCAACAGCAGCGCAAGCGCGATGACCGCAGTCTTTCGGAATCGAGCCAGAGCGAGCGTGATGCCACGCGCGGCGAGGACCGCCATCGGCGGCAGCAGTTGCAGAAAATAGCGCGGCTCGAAACGCGTACCGAGGCACACGCCGACAAATGAAATTACGGTCCAGATGGCAAATTTCCGACGTTCATCTCGGGTGAATCGAAAAAAACCGTAGATTGCGCCGGCGGTGAGGGCGCCTTGGAAGCCGAGCCAATCCGCGGTGCGCCTCAGTCCCAGCGCGAAAGGATTGATAACAGGGGATTCCTCGGCATAGATCAGGCTCCAATGCCACACCTGCTCGTAGTAGCCGGCCCAAGTACCAGTGACGAACGCGGTGATCAGGCCGGCAAGGACCGGCAATGCAAACCCGATCACGACGGACCACCACTGGGGCATTAACCAAAGAACGCAAACGGCAAGTACGAACAATCCTTTCGCATTAAACAGAAAGGCAATGCCGCCCCACACGCCCGCCAGAAGCGCTCTATTGAGACGAGCGTAGTAGATCGCTGCCAGATGCGGCAGAATCATCAACGCATCTGCCGCAAACGGAATCACGGCGGAGGGCAGATAAAAGGCCAGGGAAAAGGCGAGCAGCAGGGATGCCGTTCGAGCCTCCGCTTCGCCCCACCACGTTCGCGCGACCCGATACGCTAGCAAAGACGAGACCAGAACGTAAGCGGCATCGAGCAGCCGTACCGGTAAGCCGGCGAAGCCGCCGACTAGGAGATAATACGCGGCACAGAGGGGCGGCTTGTCATACCAGAAATCCCGGTAGGGGAGTCTGCCCTGGAGCACGTTGAGCGCCGCTGCCATGTGGTAATCCTCATCGGCCCATAGCAGGTTGAGATGACAGACGCGCAGCAACGCCAGGGAGACAACTACGGCTATCCAGAGATATTTGTTGCGGAGTGACTGCCACAGATCGGCAGTTGTAGCGGTCATTCACCGCGTATCATAGGACATAAGGTCTAATATGCTGCGGACCTAAGCTCCTGAATGGCTAACGGTAGTACGAAACAGGGCGAACGAACCCTTCAGACAGTCGAAATTTCCAAGTCATACAACGGCCGCAGAGTGGTCGACAACGTAAGCGTTCGAGTCGAGCAGGGCGAGGTGGTCGGTTTACTCGGACCGAACGGCGCGGGAAAGACTACCACCTTCTACATCATCGTTGGCCTGATCAGCCCCGAAGCCGGTGAAGTCTTGCTGGACGAAGAATCGATAACGCCGCTTCCGATGTATCAGCGGGCGCGAAAGGGTGTCAGCTATTTACCACAAGAGCCTTCTGTCTTCCGCAAACTGAGTGTCGAAGACAACCTCATGGCGATTCTGCAGACTCTTCCGCTGAATGGGCGGGAGCGGCGCGAACGCATGAACATCCTGATCGACGATTTAGGATTAGAGACCGTGCGCCACAGCAAGGGCTACATGCTGTCCGGCGGAGAGCGGCGCCGGGTGGAGATCGCGCGTTCGCTGGTGCTCCAGCCCGATTTCATTCTGCTGGACGAGCCGTTCTCGGGGATCGATCCGATCCAAGTGCTGGAGTTGCAGAGGATCATCGGGGATTTAAAGCGGAAGGGAATCGGAATCCTCGTTACAGATCACAACGTCCGGGAGACGCTGGCGGTAACGGATCGAGCCTACATCATCAGCGAAGGCCGGATTTTCCGCACTGGTTCTCCGGAATCCTTGGGCAACGACCCGGAGGTCCGGCGGATCTACCTAGGGGAAAATTTCTATTTTCCGCCGGTGCTGGTCACCTAAACGGATTCACCGTTCAAGCCTTCAAACGAGCAGCAAACCTCAGTTTTCCCTGCAAAATCGGGCTTGTAATCCGGTGCTAAACTTATATCCGACATGAGTTCGCTTTCGCAACGACTGCATCTGGGCGTTCAGCAAAAGCAAATACTCACGCCGGGACTCGTACAGATGGTTACGGTCCTTCAGCTCAACCGACTCGAGCTGAAAGACATGATTGTGAACGAAATTGCGGAAAACCCCGTGCTCGAGGAGGCAACCGAAGCGGGGGAGGAGTTGACCCCGGAAGAGGTTCAGTCCCTGCTCGAGCGCGAGCGGCAAGCCGAACCCGCGGATCAGGCGATATTGGATAACGTCGGCCTGCCGGAAGCGCTGCAGACATTCGATGCACCCTCCGATGGCGACATCGCTCCGGATGGACTCAGCGCGGAGGTCGCGTTAGAGGCCGGAGCGCCACCAACGGTTGCGGAGGAATCACCGAAATCGGAGCCCGACCCGTTTGATGAAATCGATTTTGGTAGTTTTTTTGACGACTATCTCGATCCGGGATTCCGCAGCCCCGCTTCTGAATCGGTAGAAAAACCCTCTTTCGAGACGTTCCTGTCCTCTCCGGTAACCCTGAGCGACTACTTGCAGAGCCAGCTCAGCGTGCTCATTTTGCCGGATTCAGTGAGGCAGGCGGCGAACAGCATTATCGGCAATCTCGAGGAGAGCGGCTATGTCACGACCCCGCTCGAAGAAATTGCCGTGGCGGAAGGTCTCAGTCTGGATGACGTTCGGGCGGGTCTCAGCGCAGTTCAATCGCTCGACCCAACAGGCGTGGGGGCGTCCAATCTGCGGGAGTGCCTCTTGCTGCAGCTCGAAGCTCGGGGGTCACGCGATTCTGTGGCTTGGAAGATTATCCACGATCACCTGAAGCTGCTTGAGACCCGACAATTGTCCCAGCTTGCAAAGGTGCTCGGCCGGCCGCCCGAGCATATTCAGATCGCGATGAATGTGATCCGGCACCTGGATCCGGCGCCGGGATTGCGCTACTCGACAGCCGGCGCGCGCCAGGTTGAGCCTGACGTCTACATTTGCAAAGAGGGCGAGGATTATCTCATTACATTGAACGATGATGAAATTCCGCAGCTCCGGTTAAATGGCGAATACAAGCGGATGATTGACCGTGAGCAGGAGCCGAACAAAGACGTTCGCAACTATGTCAAAGAGCGGTACGCGTCGGCTCTGCAATTGATCAAGAATATCGAGCAGCGTAAGCAAACAATCCTGCGAGTCTGCCAATCCATCATTCGGAGGCAGACCGAGTTTCTAGAGTACGGAATCGACCACCTCAAGCCGATGATGATTAAAGAGGTGGCGGAAGAAATTGGTGTGCATCCTTCCACCGTGAGCCGGGCCGTAGCGAACAAGTACTCGCACACTCCGCAAGGAGTATTCGAGCTTCGTTACTTTTTCTCGGAAGCGGTGCAAGGACCCTCCGGCAGCGCAACACCGCTGCTCATCGTGAAGAGGCGCGTAAAAAAAATGATCGAGGATGAAAATGCCGCTCACCCGTTGACAGACGAGCAGATCACCGCTCGGCTGCAGTCGGAAGGTATTCAGGTGACCCGTCGAACGGTGGCCAAGTACCGGGAGGACATGAAAATACCCTCCACACACCAGCGCCGCATTCGGGCTTAGGGATTACAAGCTGCAGTAAAATTCCGCGAGCCGCGGAATTTGATTCCGAGGCCCGCTCGTGAGGGGAATATGAGACTCATCGTTTCCGGTAAAACCAAAGATTTTACTCCCGAACTTGAGGAGAAATTTAGCGCGAAACTCGCTAAGTTAAGTAAATTCATTGAACGGCGGGGAGAGCGCGAAGCGCATATTTCGCATCGCGTGGAGCGCCATCTGCACAAGGTCCAGATCAGTGTTAACTTCTATGACCACGCTCTAGTGGTAGAGGGAAGCGACTCCGATCTCGATAGTGCACTCTGCAATGCGGTCGAGAAGCTCGAAAAGCAGATTGTCAATCTGCGCAGCCGGTGGCGGGACACACATCGAGATTCCGGCAGCGTACGCATGAGCGAAGAGGAGTGGAACGAGAACGGCAATGCCGCGGCGGCGGAACGAAGCTCCGAAAAGCGGTCTCGCAAACCGGCGAACGGAGCGAGCCTCAGGCCCAAGATCTTTCGCGTAAATTATGATGAAGGCTCTAAGCCAATGACTGTCGATGAAGCGCTGCTCGAAATCGAAAATGATGAGGACTACGTAGTATTCCGCAGCGCCGACCGGGATTGCTTATCGGTTCTCGTGCGCCGTCGGGACGGAAATTACGACCTGATCGAGTAGTCCTGAGGCAGCGTTCCGCCGCCTGCCGCCGTTTCCGCTGCGGCGGTGCTGCGTTTACACTGGTAGCTCCCCCTGAAGTTTTTGGGAAAACCCGGGGGAGTTGCGTATGCACAAAGCAACTCATCTAATTGCCAGCGTGGTGGCGGCGGACAAAGCTCCCTTAACCGCCGATTTGGTTGTGATTACGGGAACAAGCGGGTCGGGTAAACAGACCGCTCTGAAAGCTTTCGAGGACCTTGGCTACTACGCGGTCGATAATCTCCCGATCGCGCTGTTGACCAAGTTTGCCGATCTTACGCATGAATCGAAAAAGCGGGCCGCCGTAACGATCGACATACGCGAAGGGGAAGCCTTGACTGAGTTCCCGAACACCTACAACCAGTTAAAGAAGCGGCTTCAGGCGACCCTCGTGTTTCTGGATGCCGAGGACGACATCTTACGGAGGAGATTTAGCGAGACGCGGCGCCCTCATCCGTTGGGCGGCGAAGCGACGGTATCCGCCAGCATTCGGGATGAACGAGCGCAACTGACGCCGATTCGAGAGCTGGCTGATCTGTCGATCGACACGAGCAAGCTCAACGTCCATGAGCTTCGTGGAATCATCTCGGGCAAGTTTCACGACCGTAAGGACGCGAACAAAATTGTCATTTATGTGAACAGCTTCGGGTTTCGCCATGGGGTACCTCCCGACAGCGATCTGGTGTTTGATGTTCGTTTTCTTCCGAACCCAAACTACATCCCCGAGTTCAAACACCTCTCCGGCCGCCACCCGAATGTGGCGCGCTATATCCGCTCTTTTCCGCAAACGGGCGAGTTTATCGATCGGATCTCCGATTTGTTGATCTATCTTTTACCGCACTATATCCGCGAAGGGAAAAGCTACCTGACTATCTCGTTCGGTTGTACCGGCGGGCACCACCGGTCCGTTTTTATTGCAAATGAAATTAACAAGCGCTTAAAAAAGGCAGGGTTCAGTGTACGCGAGACTCACCGGGATGTGAGTCGCTAGCCAGAATACCCGTTCCGATTTGCGCACGAAGCGAGCGAGTTACATTGATCAACTTGTAATCGGAATACCGCTCTTCGGATCGAGTGCGCACATCGTAGAATCCGAACACGCTTGCATTGACGCTCTCTGCGAAACGCTTGGGTAGCCAAACGGCTCCGACAGGAGCCTGTTCCAACTCGAACCGGGTCCCCGGCTTGACCTGGGCAATGAAAAAGCCTACCGAGACCGGATCAACCACTTGTGCCTCCACTTTGACCCAGTGATAGGCAGCTTTATCAATCCACAAATGCCCCTTCATCCCGGTTAACACGCGCGCTTTTTCCACCGGGGGACGGTAATCGGGGTTCGGCGTGGCCTTCAGCAGATAGCACTCGACACCTTCGATTTGCTCTTCACGAACCAATTTGAAGTCAAACGCCTTCACCATTTGCTGCATGAGCAGATGCTCCTCGGCGCGGGTATCTTGATACTTTGCGACCCGCACATGACGCTCGCTCGGCGATTCGTTGTGGCGTACGTTCAGCTCGCGCTCGTATTTCCTTTGCTCCTGCCGTTCCCGATCGGGGCTTAGCGGCTCATCCTCGATCCGAGTCAGGCGGTAGTATGGCGAGCCATCGATCATGAGCACTTCATAGCTTTTCGATTGATGGTCCCTCACCGTGCCGTTCGACAGGACCTTGCTCTTCAAATCGCGTTCGTGAAACGAATAGCGTGGCTGCGCGTTCCAGTCATTCGTATTCACGGAAACGGATTTCTGAACAATGAGGGCCACGTCCAGCGGCGGATTTTGTCCGGCGACCAGAAGAAGACCAGAGGCAAACAGGCTCGAAGAGATCAGCCAGAGCTTCCGGTAGACGGCTGCCAACGGTTTGTTCCTCCTCGAGGGCTGAGCAAAGTAAGTACCAAATCGTTAATATCACAATCCCAGTCACTTAGGGCGCTTTTGCTGGGCAGTACGGTACGCGAGCCCGGTGAAATTTATAGGGACCTCAGCAATTCTTCCCAGTGCGCGGGAAAGCTTCGGGATCGCGTTCTTCAATGGTACTGTCCAAGCACTCCAAGTCTTTTTCGATGGCGATTTTCAGGTGCCCGCCTCTGGCCGGTAAATCGAAATAGATGCCGATCGCGTCGCTTCCGGCCCAGTCCTTCAGCTCGGCAGGCGGAGCCGAGACGCGTATGGTTCCGTTCCGAAAACTGGCTTCCGGCTCCATGCGGGCCGCCGGCTCCAGGATGTAAGAAAATCGGGCGTCTCCAGGAAAGAATACATTCTCTTCGATCGCGACCCCAGTGGCCAACGCGCCCACTTCTTTGCGATTGAGGCGCAGCCGAAGACTATTGTTCCGGAACCTCAGCTTCATTTATCCGAGTGTATCCGCCACTCCCCGGAGTAGATATTAAACCGCTCGCCGCGAATGAAGCCCACCAAAGTTGCGCCGATCTCGCGCGCAGTTTCGATAGCGAGACTAGAGGAACCGCCGATTGTAGCCAACATCGGCGCTCCGGCCATAGCGGCCTTTTGAACAAGTTCGAAGCTGCTGCGGCTGCTCAGAAACAGTAGACGGTCGCTTAGCGGGATTCGATCGTTCAGAACGCACCAGCCAACCAGCTTATCGAGGGCGTTGTGACGACCTATGTCTTCGAATACAGCTTCAATTTCGCCTGTGGATGCAACCAGCGCTGCCGCGTGCAGCGCGCCGGTCTGGGCAAACCCCGCTTGCCGGGCCTGCAGGAGATCGGGAAGCCGCTGAATCAGCGATAAGGGAATCGTCAGCCGATCCTCAACTCTCGGTCGAAGCTGCTGAATGATGGCCTCAGCGCTTCGCTTGCCGCAGATTCCGCAGCTCGAACTCATGATGCCGTTGCGGGCTACACGCCAGCTTTCAAAATCGACGTCCTTCGATAGTTCGACCAGGATCTCGTTCGATGCCTCGCTCCCGAGCAGCCGCAACGAGACGATATCCTCGTGCCGATAAATGACGCCTTCGGAAAGCAGTAAACCGGCAGCCAACTCCGATTCGCTCCCGGGAGTTCGCATCGTAGTTGCGAAAGCCTCCGTGATGGCGGTGTCCTTGAACCAGTGCCGGACGTGAATTTCCAGAGGCTCTTCCGCCACGACAGTGTCTATGGCGCGCAGCGATGCGCCATCTTCCACGCGACGGATACTGAACTGGCGAACCGTGGGGAAGCGCACCTCAAGCAATATCCGGCTGCGCTGTAAGCGGAGGCGCTAGCGATTCGTCTTCCACTGTCACTTCCTGTACGCGCTGCGTGAGCAGGGCGGCTACGAGGAAACAAACTCCGCCGATGATGATCGCCTTCATTCGGTCGTTGCCGAGGAGATGCTCCATGACGGGGCCGAAGGAAACGGCCGAGAGGATTTCGGGAATAACAATGAAAAAATTAAAAATCCCCATGTAGACCCCCATTTTGTTTGAAGGGATGGCGGATGACAGTATGGAATACGGCATTGACAAAATGCTGGCCCACGCGAGCCCGACTCCGATCATCGGTACGAAGAGCAGCCATTTGTCATGGATGAGAGCGACAGAAAGTAGGCCGAGAGCTCCTGCCAGAAGGCACGCCGAGTGGGTGCTGCGCTTTCCGATTCGGTCGACCAGAAAGGGCAGAATGGGAGATACAAGAAAGCAGACGGCGTTGTACGCCCCGGAGCAATAGCCGGCCCAGATCACGCCATCTGTGTACGCCGCCTGCCGCGTCGATTGCGCGCCGAACACGTTATGCGCGACCGCGACTGCGAAATACAGAAACATACAAAACAGCCCTAACCACGTCACAAACTGAACCAGCGCCAGTTGCCGCATCGTCGCCGGCATGTTCAGCAATGAATGCCTGATCTCGGCAAGATCAAACCGTTTGGCATCTTTCAGTCGCTCACGTTCCTGCGCGCTGGGCGGATATTCTTTCGTAGTGACAACAGTTATAAGCACGGCCCCGAGAAATGCTGCTGCACCGATCCAGAACGCGGCCCGGACGATCTCAGGAATGCTGCGACCGTTAGAAGATCCAGTGGCTGGTATGATTCGGCCGAGCAGCAGGGGCAGATAGGAAGCAGCGACGCTGCCGAGCCCGATGAAGAAACTTTGCATCGTGAAGCCGCGGGCGCGCTGCTCATCCGGCAACATATCAGCCACAAACGCACGAAAAGGTTCCATGCTGATGTTGATGGAAGCGTCCAGTATCCAGAGAAGCCCGGCCGCCATCCATAAAACCGCACTTAGAGGCATGAATATCAGAGCGAACGAACTAAGAAGAGCGCCAGTAAGGAAGAACGGCCGTCTTCTACCAAGCGGTCCCCAAGTGTTGTCGCTCCACTGGCCGATGATCGGTTGAACGATCAAGCCGGTTAACGGAGCGGCCAGCCACAGAATCGGAAGCTGGCTCGGCGGCGCTCCCAAATATTCGTAGATAGCGCTCATGTTATTCATCTGGAGCGTCCAGCCGAACTGGATCCCGAGGAAGCCAAAACTCATGTTCCAGATCTGCCAAAAACCGAGATGAGCTTTCCGCATGGCGAGGGGCGTCCCCAAAGCAACTATTCAGCGTTTACGTTATCAGAGTTTCTGCCGCAGAATCAGCATAATACCCGGAATGATTCAGCAGAGTTCGTGCGCTATCGTTTACTTGAACTTGGTTCCTGCCGAAAGCAGGAACGCAGAGCGGTTGCACGTACCCGTTATGGATACTGCTGGACTTGGACACCTGGAAGAGATCCTGTTACTGCTCCTTGTGCTGGTGGCGGCGTTGGCGGTCTTGGCCAAGTGGCTCCACATCGCGTATCCAATCGTTATGGTGCTCGGCGGGCTCGCCCTCAGTCTTTTGCCTGAGGTTCCGCGTATTTCGCTCAACCCGAACGTTGTGTTCCTGGTGGTTCTTCCGCCGCTTCTTTTTTCAGCTGCGTTCCATACGTCTTGGCGCGATTTCCGAGGCAACCTCGTGAGCATCCTGATGCTGGCGTTCGGATTGGTCGGCTTCACGATCTATGGCGTAGCGAGCACGACTCGTGTTCTCCTTCCAGGCTTCGATTGGAAGCTGGGCCTTGTGCTGGGCTCTGTCGTGGCGACGACGGACGCGATCGCCGCGACTGCGACAGCGAAACGCTTGGGACTGCCACGGCGGATCACGGACTTGCTGGAAGCCGAAAGCTTGGTGAACGACGGTAGCGGATTGGTGGCCTTGAGATTCACGCTGCCTATGGTCGTTATAGGAGTCACGCCATCGGTTGCTAGGGGAATGGGGACTCTGCTGTATCTGATCGTTGCGGCGGTCGGAGTCGGGGTGTTGATAGCAATCGTGATCGATCAGATTCAAAAACGAATCGAAGATGCGCCGGTAGAGATCACGATCAGCCTGATCACACCGTATGTGGCCTATTTGAGTGCCGAATGGCTGCAGTGCTCAGGGGTATTGGCAACCCTGGCGTGCGGAATTTATCTGGGACGGCGGAGCTCAGCCCACTATTCGTTGCACGCTCGCATCGAATCAACTGCGTTTTGGCGAACGCTGGATTTTATTCTGAACGGGCTCGTTTTTCTGCTGCTGGGCTTGCAGTTGCCCGTGATTCTGTCCGAGATTCACGGCTACAGCGTCGGGCAACTCGTACGTGACGGGGCTGTGTTCAGCGGAATTGTCATTCTGCTTCGCTTGCTGTGGGTATTCCCGGGAGCCTGGATTTCGCGGCACATCCAGCACAGAATTTTACGCAAGGAGCTTCAGAACCTCTCGCCACGGTCCGTTTTACTGGTGGGATGGGCGGGCATGCGCGGAGTATTGGCTTTGGCCGCCGCGTTGTCCTTGCCGGAGAGAATACAGGGCGGCGCGCCTTTCCCTCAACGCAATTTGATCATTTTTCTGACCTTTTGCGTGATATTTGCCACCTTGGTTTTGCAAGGCTTGAGCATGCCGACCCTCATTCGAATGCTGGGATTGGCAGGCACATCTGCGGCCCGCGAAGAAGAGACGGCAGCTCGCAGGCAGATGATTATGGCTGCCCTGGAAGCATTGGCGGAGATCCGCGCGCAAGGGACCAGGGAAGAGAGAGCGCTTTATGATCGTCTCGAGGCACATTATAGACGCCGGCTCGCTTCCGTCGATCAGGAATCAGGGGAACGGGAAAGGTCCGCGCGCAAAATTGAGCATCAGCGATTCGTAGCCCAGGAATTACGGGACGTGGAACGCGCGGTGGCCCTTCGCCTTCGGGACCAGAACCAGATACACGACGAGGTTTTGCGCCGCCTTGAGCACGAACTGGACCTGCTCGACGCC
Source organism: uncultured Acidobacteriaceae bacterium (assembly GCA_963787585.1). Lineage (GTDB taxonomy): Bacteria > Acidobacteriota > Terriglobia > Bryobacterales > Bryobacteraceae > Bog-105. Next base: position 740,731 of record CAWBDR010000014.1, on the reverse strand, counting down.
CGGTTCGCCGAGTCGGAGCAGTGACGGCTGTCACTGTCCAAACTTGCTGGAAGCTGGGTCCTGAGATGATTGTCAATGCGGCACACTTTCAAAGATATGAGCGACAGAAAGACTTCCGCGGCATGACGTCCTCGCTGAATAAGCATCCGCCGCGGTTGGCGGTCCAGGCGGTCTGGCTGACTTTTTCCAAGCTCATCGCAGCGCTTCTAAATATCGGCTTGCCCATTCTCCTGGTCCGCTTAATGGTACCGGCAGAGTACGGGGTGTTTAAACAAGCTTTCCTGTTCGCGAGCACGGCGACCAATATGGCTACGTTTGGGGTCGGGATGAGCGCGTTCTATTTCATGCCCAGGTATCCGGAGCGAGGCGGCCAAATCGCGCTCAACATTCTGGCCTACAACTTCATTGCCGGATGGATTCCTCTGATCGTGCTGGCATGCTATCCGCGAATTCTTCACTCCCTGTTTCGAACGGATGCTCTTGATTCTTTAGCAATATTGCTCGGCATTCTGGTGCTGTTCACTTTAACTTCGAGCCTCCTTCAACAAATACCGACAGCGCTGCAGGACGTTCGGTACTCCACTATCTTTATCGTCGGTACGCAGTTGACGAAAGCCATCGCGATGGCATTGGCCGCCATTGTGTTCCGATCCGTCGAGAGCCTTATAGTCGCTTCAGTCATCCATCAGATCCTGTCGATTGCGGTCCTCTTTTGGTATCTGCATGGCAGGTTTGGACGCTTCTGGATTCACTTCGATCGGCGATTTTTCAAGGAACAGCTCGCTTACGCGCTTCCGTACGGCGCCTTCGGATTGATATGGGTCATTCAGAAAGACCTGGACAATTATTTTGTCAGCGCTTCTATGGGGCCAGTCGATTACGCCATCTATGCCGTAGGTTGGGTGGACGTCCCGCTCATCTCCCTAATCTTGGAATCAGTGGTTTCCGTCATGATTGTGCGAATCAGCGCTTTACAGCAAGAGGACCGGAAGGCAGACATTCTCTCCATCACCGCAGCGGCCACCAACCGCCTCGCCGCTATACAGTTCCCTCTTTTCATGCTCCTGTTTGTTGCGGGACACGATCTGATTGTCCTGCTTTATACCAAAACCTATGAAAGAAGCGCCGATATATTCCTCGTGACGCTTCTGCTGCTGCCGACAAGCGTGTTTTTGATGGATCCTATCATTCGAGCCTATAAAGAAATGCGGCATTTCCTGATTGGAGTGCGGATAGCGATTTTTATCGGCTTGTTCTGCGCGCTCGGCCCGGTAATTCACTATTTCGGGATGATGGGCGCGGCTATCACCGCGGTTTGTGCGCAGATGATTGAGCGCTTCTTCATCGGGTGGAGGGTTGCGCATACAGTGGACGCTCGGGTGCGAGATATCCGGCTATATAACGATCTGTTCAAAGTCTCCGGCGTAACGCTTGCCGCCGGAATTGTTGCCTATCTCGTTCGAAATCTCATCAATCCGAATCTTCTGGTCCCCCGCATCATCACAGCCAGCGCGTGCATAACAGCAATCTACCTGAGCGGCATCTTTGTGTTCCGGCTGCCGGGCCGGGAAGTGCTATCGAAGGAGCGGATCTTTTCGTTCGTACGAGCCAGATTTGGAATGGTAAACGCGAGTTCTTAGGTATTGGTAGCCAAGCTGCGCTCACGTCCGATCGCTACAACGGACTGAGTTAGCAGATCAAAATCTTCACTGCGGCTGCGATGGTTTACGATGGCCACGCGAATCGCAACACTGCCATTGAGGCGCGTGGTGGAGGGAGCCGCAATGCCGCGCTCCTGTAAATCGGCTACGATATCCCGATTTAACTGATCCAGCTTTTCTTCGCTCAATGCAATCGGACGGTAACGGAAGCATACGATATTTAACGCCGGCTCGGCCAAAAGTTCCAGTGCGGGATCGGCTTCCACCAGTTGCGCGAGATGTTTGGCCTGTCTGCAATTTTTTTCGATCATCTCGCCGAACCGCCTCGCTCCGTGCTCTTTCAAAGCAAACCAGATTTTAAGAGCGCGGAAGCTGCGAGACAACTCGGGTCCAAAATCGGTAAACCATTCCCCGCCTCCCGCGAGCCCTCGATCCAAGTGCCTGAGGTAGTCGGGCCGTGTCGCGAACGCATTTTTATGCAGCTGACCGTCGCGCACAAGCACACAGCCGGCGTCATACTGCACGTACATCCACTTATGAAAGTCGAAGGCGATTGAATCAGACAATTCGATCCCTCGAATCAGCGGGCGCAGCGAGTCGCTCAGCGCGCAAAGCGCACCAAAAGCGCCATCGACGTGGAACCACAACCTCTCAGCCCGGCAGATGTTGGCAAGTGCGACGAGGTCGTCAATTGCTCCTGTGTTAACGGTTCCGGCACAGCCGACGACGCAGAACGGTTCACGTCCTGCCCGGCGATCCTCCTCAATAGCTTGCAAAAGAGCCTCCGGTCTTATCGCCCACTTCTCATCCACAGCTATTCTCCGCAGCGAGGCATAACCCAAGCCCAGAAGCTCGAGCGCCTTCGCGACCGAGCTATGCGCTTCGTTCGAGGCGTACGTGACCAGCGCCTTGGGCGCACATCTGATCCCTTCCGCGCGAACATCGCACCCGGCGCGAGCGTTTCGCGCGACAGTCAATCCGATCACGCTGCCCATCGATGTCCCACTTACGAGGACGCCGCTCGCCTCGTTGGGATAGCCGATAATCTGACGGCACCAGTCGATCACAGCGCGCTCCACGTACAAGGCTCCGTGGTCGCGGCCTCCACAGTTGGAGTTCATGGCCGCAGCCAGCATCTCGGATAGAATTCCAGTCGCTAACCCGGTTCCGTGTACCCAGCCCCAAAAGCGGGGGTGAATGTTGCCTGTCGGATAGGGCAGAATCAGCTCACGAAACTCGCGATATGCATTCTCGATGCCTTGCGGCGCGATCGGCAACGGCTCGTGCAGGCGTCCTTTCACGGTTTCCGGTACGGGGCGCCAGACTGGGCCCTCCCGAACTCGCTGAAGATAGCCGATCGCCTCATCCAGCGCGTCATGGGCCAAACGGCGGAAGGCCTCCCAATCCTGTGGGTCGAGCGATTCGTCTGGGCAACGGTCGCCGTCGCGCGTCTGCATGCTGGGATTGTAGCTTCAGGCCGGAACCGGAGCGCGGCCAAGGCTGTATCCGATCCTCCAGCGCTCGCCGGGATTCGATCAACGAAAGATGAAACTGCTGAGGCTACCATAGTTGAGGCGATCTTCGTGCTGTAGGGCGCGCTTCAATACTCGCGGTGTCGTTGCTACGCGAGCGTGAGTCTCACGGAAGGACAGGTGCTCGGAAATTGGCTGGATTTCTTGTAAAGAGTTTTGCGGATGCTGCAACTACCTCTTCGCCGATGAGGCTCGTGGACCTGGGCGGAAGTGAAATCGCTGAAGCCTGCGAGCTGGGAAACGCCAGAATCGCCTTTGCCCACTGGCCTGGTAGCAAGCAGTGGCGAATCGCTCGGGCTGAGAACCGATTCGTCCTGATCGAAGGTCAACCGGATCGCTATCCCCATGGTCACGAATCGATCGAGAGTTGGCTTAATGGCCGCTCAGGCAGCTTTCGTGGTTTCGAGATTACGCACTCCGACGGAACAGGAAGTTCGAAGATTATCGCGTTTACGGATCCACTCGGCACGCGTCCGGTTTACTTCCTCATCTCCGGAGATTGCGTCTGCATTTCCGATAAGCTCTCAACTGTTGTACTGAACTCCCCGTCCGGCCTGGAACCTGACTGGGGCAGTCTGCTCGAGGCCGCGGTTCTTGGTACTGTGTATTCCTCTAAGACAACCGTCAAAGGTGCTGCCTTAATGGAGCCGGGTCAGGTACTGGAATTCGAGGGGGGAATGCTGATCCGAAGCTGGAGGAACGCGCTGCCTCTAGATGCGAGCCTCAGTCATGGCGAAGTGATGGCCCGTCCAGCCGAAACTCTACGCTTCGCCCTCGAGAAGGCTATTCAGGAAACCTGGACAGATCCGAATACCCGGCTACTCTTGAGCGGCGGGCTCGATTCTCGCATCCTGCTGGCCCTCGCGCCCGGTAAACGCAAAGCTCTCACACTCGAGCTCTACTCCTCGGAAGCCCGGATTACCAAGCAAGTGGCCGAGGCGGCAGGAACGGATCTCGCCGTGGTTCCGGCACCCGATTACGAATACCTTTTGCGATGGGCTTATCTTGTGACTGGAGCTGCCCATGACCCAAAGTTCGTTACCCACCTCGGGCTCGTGCAGGATTGGCGCAAACAGGGTATTGCCGCCATAACGCACGGCTACTTTCACAACACGGTGTACCGGGGGTGGACCGCCGGAGTGCGGATGCGGCGGCCCAACCAGAGCTCGATCCTATTCGACTGGATGGGTCGCAACGCATACTACTTCGAAAAGTACGGTTGCCGGCCCTCGCATCTCCCACAGCAGTTCTATGATTTGCTGAGCGAGGACGGGAAGCAGCTCTTACGGGAACAGTTCCGTGAGCTTTCGGAATCGATCACCCCCGTCATCGTAGACGGCTACGATCTCACTTTCGAAAGGCGGCTGATGGGATTCGTTCCGCGGCAAATTTATTTCTGCGTGATGCTGGGGTGGTACGAAGGAGTTGATGTTGTCTCGCCCATTTTTCAACCGCCGCTTTTGACCTGGTATGCGTTAAGCCGTCCCCGTCACCGGGCTCGCGATTGGGCGATTCGCGAAATCTTTCTTTCGCTTGATCACCCGGCTGCGAAGCTGCCGGATTCGAACACCGGTCAGCAGATAGCACACTTGAAAACTGATTGGCGCGACCGGGTGCGGAATCAGTTTTGGTATTCGCCGTTGCGGAGGATGTACCAAGACGCGTTTTCTAAGCCAAAGCCCTATACCGAAGGCGGTATGCGTTGGGGTTCCCGCTTCCGGGAACCGGGGGCGCTCGCCGCGTTAGAGGAGGGAGCCGCAGTTCTGGGCGATAGCCCGCTGTTTGATCGCGGAAAACTTCAGACCGCACTTGAGGTGTATCGCAGCGGCGACAATCAGGCTGTAGATGTCGTCTGCGCACTCGCGAAACTTGGCCAATGGCAGCGCCTCGTGGCAAACCCGGAATCGCTCACCCAGCATGTTCTGGTGTTGAAAGGGCAAGCGTTCGCCGCAGCGGCTGAACCGAATTAGCCCGATGAGCTGATAATTCCCATCTAGAAATAATTCTGACCGATCTGATATCGCCTTTAGGAGCTTCGTCGTGCAGAAACGGACTACCGATCCTCAAAATGTGTTCTCAGGCCCCGACGCAATCAAACGTTTTCTTGACCCGGATTGCAACCCTCCCGTACCTCTGGTCGAACTGCCGCGCTCGCTGAATCCGTTTGCGGACCAACAAGTCAGAATCTTCGCAAAGCTGCTGTATTTACTACCGCTGTTGAATCTGAAGTCACTGCCCGCGTTGAGCATGCTGCAAGATGCCGGCGACAAGCTGCAAGGCGTTCACACGCTCGTAGAGAACTCTTCAGGGAATACAGTGTTTTCGCTCGCCATCATAGCTCGCCTATTTGGCATTCGATCCGTTAGAGCCCTTGTGCCAATTGACTTAGCCCCTGGCAAGCTCGAGCTGTTACGGCTGGCGGGCGCGGAGATACGGTTTGCACCTTCGGACGAAGGTGGAGTTGCTTTCGCCAGGCGGGCGGGCCAGCGGTCCGGTTTCCTGAATTTGGGTCAGTATGGCAATCCGGCAAACATCGCCGCCCATGCCAAGTGGACGACCCGGCAGATCTGGGAACAGACCGGCGGCAAGCTCACGATCTACGCGGCAGGAATCGGAACGAGCGGCACTGCTCTTGGCGCGGTCCGGTTCTTCCGGGAGAACGCCCCGAACGTGACGGTCGTGGGAGTCTACGTGTTGCCTAACAATGCGATTCCGGGAGTGCGGTCGATGGAGGGCTTGAAGGAGGTCGAGTTTGATTGGGCATCCGAGCTTTTAAACCGTGTGGGCGCCGGAACCAGCGAGTCGTACAAGCAGAGCCTGGATCTTTGCCGGGCAGGGTTGATGGCAGGGCCCAGTTCAGGATTTGCATTTGCCGGGTTGCTGCGCTTTCTTCGCGAGCAGCCGAACCTAGACCGGTTCCGTAACGCGGATAATGAAGTCGTTTGCGCTTTCCCGTGCGGAGACACTCCGTTCCCTTATCTCGACAAATACTCAACCATACTGGCTCCCAACGAATTCAGCCTGCCGGACGTCGCGCAGGATGACGATTCGCGTTGAGAGCGCCGAATGCGGGGCGATGAAGCGCAGTCCCCGCGATTCGCGGGGCGCAAGTCTCGGAGCGCCTCAGGCGCGGTTTCACGTCGCTCCATCCGCTGGGGGCTGCTTGCACGCTTGGGCTCGGGAATCCTCCGCAGCTCCCGAGCCCAATGCCCTTCGAGGCGCCTGCGGCTAGGAACACGCAATTATTCGGCCCGCATCCAATCGTGCAGTTTCAACGAATTAGAAATTGCCAGGCGCTAGCCTGAAAACGGTTGTAGACAGCCCTGTCCCGAATATGAGCTCGGGTGTACACAGGGCTAGGGCAGATCCGCTGACCCAGAGATGATTAGTGCTCTGTAACAGCCCCGATCAGATCCACCGTATCCAGAATCACACGCGTCCTCCGGTCGTACACGACCGCGTAACCATCCACGTAGCCTCTTTCGCAGTTGGGAGGCGGAGGCGGCAACTGCTCCACCACAGCCACTGGAAGCGGTTGAACTCTCTTCTGCCACCCTGGCGGAAGGGATCCTGTTCTGGCGTACTTTTTTCTTAGCCCTGGCGGCAGAGTCTGAACCGGATAGTACCGGCTCAAAAGGACACGGTCTTCGGGATGGAAATATCGATGCCCTTGCTCACGGTGATGTGCATCATCCTCATCATCACGGTCATGGCTCCCCCCTTTCTGTTTTCCGTGCCCTTCGTGATCATGGTCGAAAAACGCTACCGCTTGCGATACGGCGGTAGCGGACAGGATGGTGGCGAGAAATAGGCGTCGCTTCATTTTCTGGATCTCCGCCCGGTTCTATGGTCTGCGAGCGCGCCGCGATACATTCGCGGTACAGCCAGATAGTGTCGCGTGCTCTGCTTTCCTCGGTGAAAAGGTTGCAAATCCAGATTCATCCGAATCGAAGCAGATCACGCAGGATTACAGACAGGCAAATTTCGACTCGAAAACTTCAGAGGTTAATGAGCCAATCTTTTGGAGCGGTGGAGTTGGTTGCGGGGGCAAGATTTGAACTTGCGACCTTTGGGTTATGAGCCCAACGAGCTACCTGACTGCTCCACCCCGCACTCTGATCGTAGCATCCGCCGGCCGTGGCTGCGCAAGCGTCCTTCAGAGCTTTTCAAAACTTTGCTTGCCCTTTGTACCGCAAATCGTCACTGCGGAGTTTTACAGTAGATAATGCAAGTCTACAAAGCCTAACCACCATGGCACGCTCTGGACCACGGCGATCCGCGGCAGCGGTCCGTCAAACCATCTCCGCTCCCCGGCTCGATTCGCCCGAGCTTTACCTCAACCCGCACCTCAGTTTGCTGGCCTTTCAGCGGCGGGTGCTGGAGAGAGCGCAGGACCCCGAAACGCCGCTGCTCGAACGAGTGAAGTTCGTTTCGATTCTGGGGTCAAATATCGATGAATTCTTTATGGTTCGGGTAGCGGGGCTTTGGCAGCAAATAGAGACAAGAACCACGGAAATTAGCATGGACGGGCGCTCACCGTCCGAGCAGCTCGAGCTGATCCGGCACGAGGTCACCAGCATCGTCGGCGAGATTTATCGGTTATGGCGCGAGGAGCTGATGCCCGAGCTGAGGGCAGCGGGCATTTACATTCTGAGCTTGGACGAGTTGAACGCCCAGCAGAAGACCGCCATGGACGAATACTTCCGCCGTGTCGTATATCCGGTCCTCACTCCACTTGCGGTAGATCAAGGGCGGCCGTTTCCGCACATTTCGAATCTCAGTCTGAACGTGGCCGCCGTGGTCAGCAACGGCGATGGCCAGGAGCGATTCGCGCGTGTGAAGGTTCCCGATTCGCTGCCGCAACTGCTGCCGCTTCCGTCCGAAGCGGGCGAGCTCGCGTTCGTTTGGCTGGAGCGCGCGATCATTGCAAATCTCCGAATGCTGTTCCCTGAAATGGAGATTCTGAAAGCCGACATGTTCCACGTCACACGGGATGCGGAGCTGGCGATCCAGGAACTCGAGACGGACGATCTGCTGGAAAGCGTGCAGGAAGCTGTGTTGCGGCGGCGGTTCCGCGATGCCGTCCGGTTGCAGGTGAATGCCGGGATGCCCCAGAGGATGCTCGAGCTTCTGACTAGCAATCTGGAGCTCGATCAAAACGACGTTTACAAAGTGGACGGCCCGCTGGATCTGAGCAGGGTTCGCGCGCTGCTTACCATGGAGCGGCCAAGCCTCAAGGACAAGCCGTTCATTCCGGTTACGCCAAAGGGTTTTCTGACCGCCTCAGCCCCTGAGATCTTTTCTGCGATTCAAGAATCGGACATCCTGATTCACCACCCTTACGAGTCGTTTCAGCCGGTCATCGATTTTCTGCGGGCCGCGGCCGAAGACCCTGAGGTATTGGCGATCAAGATGACGCTGTACCGGGTCGGCCTGAATTCACCTATTGTCGAAGCGCTGCAGGACGCTAGCCAAAACGGCAAACAAGTCGCGGTGCTGGTCGAGTTAAAGGCGCGTTTCGACGAGGAGAGCAACATCGAGTGGGCGCAGAAACTGGAGCGCGAAGGCGTCCACGTTGTCTACGGGCTGCCGGGGGTGAAAGTTCACGCGAAGGTGGCGATGGTCGTCCGGCGCGAAGGAGACGCCATTCGGCGTTACCTGCATCTTGGAACCGGCAATTACAACCCGACCACAGCGCGTATTTACACCGATCTCGGTTTGTTCACGTGCAATGAGGAGATTGGCGAGGACGTTAGCGACCTTTTTAATTTCCTGACGGGCTACTCCGCCAAGAAGGCGTACAGAAAACTGCTGGTAGCGCCGTACAGCATTCGATCGGGCCTGGAACGCCTGGTGAGAGCCGAAATCGAACGGCACAAAGAGGAAGGCGGCGGTCACATCATTTTCAAGATGAACGCGCTGGAAGATGCCGGCATGGCGCGGCTTCTATATGAGGCTTCGCAGGCGGGAGTTCGCATTGACCTGATTGTGAGAGGCGTCTGCTCACTTCGCCCAGGCCTTCCCGGCATCAGCGAGACCATTCAGGTGAGAAGCATCTTGGGCCGCTTTCTGGAGCACAGCCGCATCTACTATTTCCGCAACGGCGGAGATGAGCTTGTGTACGTCGGTAGTGCGGATCTAATGCCGCGCAATTTGAACCGGCGGATCGAGATTCTGTTTCCGATAGAAGCTCAACGGCTGGTTCGCCGGATTCGCGATCGCATTTTGCAGAAGCCATTGGAGGATCAGGCTGGCGCGCGGATCATGAACGCGGATGGGACCTATACGCCCGCGGCTCGCTCGAACGGGAGGAGATTGAGCAGCCAAGCCTGGTTCCTCAAGCACGAAGCCTGAGAAGATCTCGTACACCCTCTCGAGCATGAACGAACGCAGCACGTTCGGCACACTGGCGCGTGCGTCTGGGATTCTGATCCTTTCCGTCACACTTGCCTTTTTGTGGCTTAACGAAGATTTCGTCCCGGGTCATCGCCTCACGGCTCTATTCAAAATGTTGGTAGTAGCCGGAGTTTTCACGGCGCTGAAGGTCGCCTCCGATTTGCGAGCCTGGCATAGCTGGTCATCCATTACCGCACGCCTGGAGATCTTCGCGACAGCTCTGCCGGAGAGGCAAACCTATTTGCCGGAAGACGGGCCTGCGGAATTGCAGCGCCTTGCGCGGGCTATGCGCGCCATGGCCGAGAGGGTGCGGCAATTGGTAGAGCGTGCCAACCTTGAATCATCGCGCCGGGAGACGATCTTGGCCTGCATGGCCGAGGGTGTTCTCGCCGTGGATAAAGATCTGAAGGTGATTTTCTGCAACGATGCATTCGCGCAAGCCTTCAACACTCGAAAACCGGCGGCGGAGGGCCGAATCTTTTACGAAGTGGTCAGAGAGCCTGCTCTACGCGAGGTGCTGGAGCGGGTCGTGTCCAGTGGGATCCCCGAGAATGACCAATTTCAGCTGCCGAGTGCGGCGGGCCGCTGGTTCGAGGCTCGCGCGCTGACGCTCGGTGAAGAGCCGCGGCGCGGCGCCGTCATCGTCCTGCACGATGTCACCGATATCAGGCAACAGGAGCAGGTTCGTAAAAATTTCGTGGCGGATGTTTCGCATGAACTGCGCACGCCGCTTACGGCGATTCGCGGTTACGCCGAAACGCTGCTCGAGGGCGCCCTGGAGGACCTGGAAAACAATCGGAAATTCGTGAAGACCATTCTGTCTCACGCGATCAGGCTGAACAACATAGCCTCCGATCTGCTGATCATTTCGGAGCTCGATTCTGACAAGCAGCCAGAAACCCCGCCGGAACCGATTCCGGTATCAGGCGTAATTGAATCGGCATTTCATACAGTGGAAAACACCGCGACGTCGCGAGGCATTCACCTCAGACAAAGCGCCTGCGAGGATTACTCCGTGATGGGGTATCGGTTTCGCCTCGAACAGGTGCTCGTCAACCTTCTCGATAACGCTGTCAAATTCAATCGTCCGGATGGGGAAGTTGTGGTCGAGTGCGCTCCGGGCGCTGATCATAAGGTTCGCATTACCGTTTCGGATACGGGCATCGGCATTCCGAGCGAAGACTTGAAACGAGTGTTTGATCGGTTTTATCGCGTAGACAGAGCGCGCTCCCGGCCGGCAGGGGGCACGGGTCTGGGACTCTCGATTGTGAAGGAACTTGTTGAGCGAATGGGCGGCGAGGTTTGCGTTGAAAGCCAGCTCGGCCGCGGAAGCAAGTTCACAATAAGCTTGAGGGCAGCCTAACTGAATCACCATGCATGACCGTCAAAATATTTCTTCCGGTGTGAAGTGGGAGAGCATTGTGGGTTATAGCCGGGCGGTACGGGTTGGCAGCCGCATCTACCTGACCGGCACCACGGCAACCAATGAAGAGGGCGATTTGATAGGCATCGACGATGGGTATGCGCAGACTGTACAGATCATCCGGAATATAGAACGAGCCCTCAAGCAAGCGGGCGGGACCCTCGAAAACGTCGTGCGCACGCGGATGTTCGTTACGGATATTAAGCGTTGGGAAGAGTATGGCCGGGCGCATCGGGAATTCTTCGATCAGATCCGTCCCTGCGCAACCATGGTGGAAGTGCGAGCGCTGATCGATCCCCGTATGCTGATCGAGATTGAAGTGGAAGCGGAGCTTTGAAGGGAATCATCTATGCAAAGTCTGCCGAGATGTTCGGGGGTCATAACTGCTCTGCTCTTGTGTGCAGGCATGTTTGCGCGCCAAGGACCGGCGAATGGTCCCAAGTTCGAGATTTCGTTTCCGCAGGCAGCGCATGCTGAGCCAATTACCGGCCGCGCGTTCGTGGTGTTGTCAAAAAAAGACACGCCCGAGCCACGCTTGCAAGCGGGCAACTGGGGGTCCGATTGCCTCCTGTTCGGCGAAGACGTGGAACATCTTGCGCCCGGTGAGCGGTCCTCAATCGATGCGGCGAGTTTAGGTTATCCGCTCGCATCTTTGAAGGACATTCCCGCGGGTGATTATTACGTACAGGCTTTGATTAGCGTCTATACCCAAGTTCATCGCGAAGACGGCCACACCATCTGGGTGCACATGGATCGTTGGGAAGGGCAGCAGTTCAATCGCTCTCCAGGAAACCTCTTCAGCAAGGCACAGCGCCTTCATTTCGATCCAGCCGGTAGCGAGATTTTCAGTTTGTCAACTGATCAAGTGATCCCGCCGGTAGAGGTTCCGCCCGATACGCAATGGGTGAAGCGCGTCAAAATTCAAAGCAGGTTACTGACCAGATTTTGGGGGTACCCGCTGTATGTCGGCGCGACAATCCTCCTGCCCAAAGGGTACGCGGATCATCCGAATGAACGGTATCCGGTGATCTACCTTCAAGACCACTTCAACTTGCGGCCGCCCTTTGGTTTCGCCGAGAGTGAGCCCGCGCAGGGCAAACGGCGAGCTGGTTATGAGTTCTATCAGCAGTGGATCTCAAACGACTTTCCCAGGGTGATTGTGGTCAATTTTCAACATCCAACCCCGTACTTCGATGACTCCTATGCCGTGAACTCGGCCAATAACGGACCTTACGGCGACGCGCTGCTCCAAGAATTGGTTCCTTATCTTGAAGAACACTTTCGGATGATTCACGATTCGCGTGCCCGGACGTTGGTGGGTGGGTCAACCGGCGGATGGGAATCGCTCGCGTTGCAGGTTTATCATCCCGATTTTTTCAATGGCACGTGGACCTTCTTCCCCGACCCTGTTGATTTCGAGCGTTATCAAATGGTGAACATCTATCAAGACTCGAATGCATTCAAAGCGCCAGGGTTTGAATACGTCATTCCGGAACGGCCGATGATGCGCACGCCGGAAGGACAGGTAGTCGAGACGGTTCGCGGCATGAGCCGGCTGGAAGAAGTACTCGGCAGGCATGGCCGGTCAGGCCAGCAATATGAGGCTTGGGAGGCGGTCTACGGACCTGTAGGCGCAGATGGATATCCGCAGCCGTTGTGGGACAAGCGCACTGGACAAATTGATCGAAGCGTGGCGAATTACATGCGCGATCACGGCTACGATCTCACCGATTATCTGAGGAGAAATTGGACAAAGCTCGGGCCGCAGCTGAAGGGGAAACTGCACCTATACTGCGGAGACATGGACAGCTTCTATTTGAATCTTGCGGTTTATAAACTGGAGGATTTCCTCAAGACAACGGACGCAGGCGCGACGTTTCAATATGGCCGCCCGATGAAACCACACGGCTGGAATCCGATGACGATACCTGAAATGGTGAGGGCGATGGCGGCCCAGATGCAGAGTTCTGAAAAAGCCGCATCTGCGATTCAGTGATCTGCCGAGACCTAGTGATTTCATTGCGGCACGATATTTCGTTTTGGGGCCACTCTGGAACTTTAACGGGTGAATTGTCGTATTTTGCCCGAGGGGATTAATTTCGATGAGTCGAGGGGCAATCGCGGTTTCCGTCGCCGGACTATTCCTGGCATCCGGAATCGCCCAGGCAGAAGAATGGACGAACCATTGGAGCGTAGGGGGCAAACCAGAAATTTACGTTCGGGCAAGTGATGCCGCAATCCGCGTGGAAGCATCAGAGAGCGGCTCGGTGACAGCTACGCTGCGCACGCGGGGTCTTACCATCGGGCCATCGGGCGTACACGTCATTGATCACCAAACCGGGAATCGTATTGAGATCGAGGTGAAAGAGCCCGTCATGCACTGGGGCTGGGGAGGGCACTCAATTCAGCTCGAGCTCCGCGTGCCTCCGGAAATCGCGGGTGAACTGCACACCGGAGACGGCTCCATCGACCTGCGCGGTCTTCACGGATCTCTCCACGTCGAGACCGGTGACGGCAGCGTGCGCGGGGAGGATTTGGACGGATCCCTCGACGCGCACAGCGGAGACGGGAGCATGAACGTGACTGGCCGCTTCGACAATTTGCAAGTGCGAACCTCTGACGGCTCGGTTGACGTTCAGGCGCGGCAGGGATCCCGCATCCAGTCCGACTGGCGGCTGCAGACGGGAGACGGCAGCGTGAGGCTCAACTTACCTCGGGGCATGTCCGCAGATTTGCACCTGAAAACGGGCGACGGTCATGTGCAGGTCAATCTTCCGCTCACTGTGATGGGCGAGCAGAGTGGCCACGAGGTGAACGGGCACCTAAATGGCGGCGGTCCGCTCATCACCGTTCATACCGGTGACGGATCCGTTACCATCAACCCATTACCAGGGACTTAAGCCGCAGCGCATCCTGAGCCGCATAGCCCGCCTGGTCGTTGTCGAAATACAGGTAAATGGCTTTCAAATCGCGTTTCCATCTGCGAATGCGCTCGCACCAATCGGCGAGAGCTCTTTCGCAATAGCTGCCCTGGTATTTGCCGCCGGGGCCGTGTAATCGCACATAAGCAAAATCGGCCGTAATCTCCACTGGCGAATGCTCGCCGGCCAAATGGAACGCGCAGTAGGCGATATTATGCTCGCGCAGCAGATCATAGATCTGCGGCACGTGCCAAGTTGCGTTTCGAAATTCAAAGGCATAGCGGTGGTGCTCCGGAAGGAGCGGCAGAAACGTTTTCAACCGCTCAAAATCAAGCTCCCATTGCGGCGGTAATTGAAATAGGATCGGGCCGAGTTTCTGTTGCAAGGTTTCGATAGCTTCCAAGAAGCGCTCAAGACCCTGCTCGGCTTCTTTCAGCTTCTTCATATGTGTCAGAAAACGGCTGGCTTTGGCCGCGAACACGAAATCGAGGGGCGTGGAATCGCGCCAGCACTCGAGGGCGGCGTGCTTCGGCAGGTGATAGAAACTGTTGTTGATTTCTACGGTATCGAACTGCTGCTGGTAGTGAGCGAGCATTTTTGAGCCGGGCGTTTTTAGGGGATAAAACGGGCCAACCCAATGCTTGTAGTGCCAACCCGACGTGCCGATCCGAATATCGCAGTCCTGCATCAGTCGTCAGACGCTGTTTCCGGCCGAGTTTTGCCTGCTCTAAATTCGAGGTAACCCATTGAGGATACGGACATTGTGTTCGAATCTCTTCTCGCAGGACTCCGGGAGCGCTCAGGCTTGGAGTTTCGGTCAAACCCTTGTAACCTAACAAGTTGCCGGTGCGCCTAGATTTGCGAGGGCGGAGCACCCGGCAAGTTGAGCCGGTATGCTTGTCGACCAGGAGCTGATTGAGAAAGCGCGAGGGCGTGATGACGCCGCGTTCAATCAATTGGTGCTGGCCTATCGCAAGCGGATCCTCGGGACCATTTCGCGGCTGATCGGCCGGCCGGAAGACGTCGAGGATGTAGCCCAGGAGGTTTTTGTTCGTTTGTACTATTCCCTGGATCAGCTCCGGGCGCCGGAGGTCTTCGAGCCTTGGCTGTACCGGCTGACCGTAAATGCCTGTTACGATTATTTGCGCCGGGCACGGCGCCGCAGCGAATCGCGGATGGCGGATTTGAGCGAACAGCAGGTCATGATGGCTGATTCGCTCGCAGGAAGCAGGCAGCAGGCAGACGAGCAGCAGAAATCGAAGACAAGGGAGTTCGTGGATGCGCTCTTCCGGCATGTATCGGAAGATGACCGCATTCTGCTCACGCTCAAGGAAGTCGAGGGGCTTTCGTTAAAAGAGCTGGAGCAGATTTATGGTGTGAATGAGAATGCTTTGAAGGTAAGACTGTTTCGGGCGCGGCAGCGCGTCCTGAAGGCTTACAACGGAGCGGTTGCAGATGGTAAATTGTAGGCCAAGTCTTAAGTTAGTTTTGGTGAGAGTACGCGATGAAAGAGACAATGAACGGCGATAATGATGCCCTGGCAGAGTTATTCCAGAGATACGCGAGCGCTTGCCCGGAGGTTGAGCCGAGTGCAAACTTCATGCCGCGTCTGTGGCGAAAGATAGAGGCGAGCCACAGCTTCGGGTCTGTATTCGAACGGTTGGCTCGCCCTGGTATGGCGGCCGCTGCGGCGCTATGTCTGTTGCTGGTTGTGCTAAACCTCGTGGCTCCGACCCGCAATCCCGCTGCACAGTCCTATACGGACGCGCTGATGGCCGATCATTCTGCCGAGCGGACATATTACACCGAAGCCATCCGCACCGTGCCCGGTCCCGGCGAAGCTCCCGCTGAGTTTCGCCCGCACTAGCCGTTGCCCGAAACGTTTATGAAGCGCAATCAACTGCTCGCTGCGTTATTCGCTGTGCTGCTCTTCTGTGCCGGCGCGGCCGTCGGTGCGCTGGGGCACAGGTATTACACGGCTACCGTCGTAAATGCAAAGACCGCCGATGATTTCCGGCACCACTACATTTCAGAAATGCGCGCCACGCTCAAATTGACACCGGCGCAAGTGGGCCGGCTCGAGACGATTCTCGACGAAACGAAAGCCAAATACAAGACCGTCCGCGACTCCTATCATCCCCAGATGGTCAAAATCAAGCAGGAGCACACGGCGCAAGTCAAATCGATCTTGACACCCGAACAAATCCCGATTTACGAGCAAATGGTAGCGGATCACGAGCGCCACGCCCGCGAGCAGGAAGAACGCGACCGCCAGGACGAGGCGCGTCGCGAGGCAGCCCACAAAACGCACGCCACTCCCTAAAGCTTTCTCCCTGGATTAATGGAGCAATTAGAGGCCTTTCTGTTCGATAGAATCGAACGGAATCTATGCGGGTCTTCTTGTGTCTAACGTTGGCGGCTTTAGCCGCTTTTGCACAGAACCGGCTTTCGCCCGGGATTCAGCCGTTTGAAAGCTTCCAGGACCGGGTCATAGCGCTGCAGCATGTTCGCGTCATCGACGGTACAGGTGCGCCGGCCCGTACCGACGAGACGATCATCGTTGACAACGGCAAGATCACAGCCGTCGGTCCCGTCGGTTCCGTCCAGTTGCCCACCGATATGCGAACCATGGACCTATCGGGTTACACCGTGTTCCCTGGGCTCGTCGGTATGCACGAGCATCTTTTCTATCCTTCCGGGGAGGGGATCCCTCTTTATACCGAGCAAGCCTTTAGCGCACCCCGGCTGTATCTCGCCGCAGGTGTTACCACCATGCGGACTGCCGGATCGCTCGAGCCATATACCGATCTGAACGTAAAAGGAGAGATCGATAGCCAGAAGATGCCCGGGCCGAACATCGATGCGACCGGTCCTTATATTGAGGGGCCCGGCGGGTTTTCGATCCAAATGCCTGTGATCACCTCGCCGGAGGCGGCGCGGCGGCTTGTGAACTATTGGGTGCAGGCAGGCGCAACCTCGTTTAAGGCGTATATGAACATTTCGCACGACGCGCTGGGAGAGGCGATCCGAACCGTGCATGAACACAAGCTCAAGATCACAGGTCATCTCTGCTCAGTCGGATTCACGGAAGCGGCCGAGCTCGGCATAGATGATCTCGAGCATGGTCTCCTGGTGGATACCGAGTTCAACCCCGGGAAGACGAAGGACGTGTGCCCGAGCCAGAGAGAAACAATGGAGACTATCGCCCGCCTGGATTTACAGAATTCCCAAGTACAAAAGATGATGCAGACCTTAGTGGGCCGGCACGTCGCGATCACGTCGACATTGGCCGTGTTTGAGGCGGGCATTCCCGGCCGTCCGCCGATCGAGCAGCGAATGCTCGATGCCATGTCGCCGGTCGCAGCAGAAAGCTATCTGGAAGCGAAAGAACGTGTCACAACCAGCGCGAGCAGCGCCCGCGCTGAATATCTGAAGAAGGAAATGGAGTTCGAGCGCGCTTTCGCTGCAGCCGGAGGACTGCTCATTGCCGGTTGCGACCCCACTGGAAACGGTGGCGCACTGCCGGGTTTCGGAGATCAGCGCAATCTTGAGCTTCTGGTAGAAGCCGGATTCACGCCGGAGGAAGCGATCCGGATCTACACACTGAACGGTGCAACGTACGAAGGGATCGCAGATCGAGTCGGAACAATCGCCAGCGGAAAACAGGCCGACCTGGTCATCGTCGAGGGCAACCCGGCCGAACACATCAACGATGTTGAGAAAGTCAAATACGTATTCAAGAATGGAGTCGCGTACGATCCGGCAAAGCTGATCGATTCCGTTCACGGCTCGGTAGGGATTCACTGAAGTCACTCTGAATGTCAAAACATACTGCAATTTTCGCTGCGTGCGTGCTCGCGTCTGCGGCATGCGCAACTGCTGAGCAGACCCGCGCCGATCGCGTGTTGCAAGAACTCGAACACGTCCAGCGATTCACGGGAGTATCGATCTCACCGGACGGCAGATGGGTAGCCTGGATCGAGCCGGATCCGGACGGCGAATCCAATACCCGGATCTTCCTTTGGGATCGGCAGGACAGTTCGAAAAAACCCCGGCGGCTCACCGCGGGGAACGGAAAACAATCATTTCGTGAACACGGGCTTGCCTGGTGTCCCGATAGTAGCCGATTGGCGCTTCTCTCAAATGCGAACGCAACGGAGGAACAGATATTCGTTCTGCCGGTTTCAGGCGGCGCGCCTCGCAAGCTAACGAATGTGAATGGGTACTTAACCGATATTCGCTGGGCAGCGGATGGAAAGCGGCTGGCGTTTCTCTACGCAGAAGGCGGAGGCGGCGCAGGCCCTCTGGCAGCCGAGCCGGCGCAAACGGGGATCATCGGCTCGAGCATACACAACCAGCGAATCACGACCATTGGCGCTGACGGCGGGAATTTGCACCAGGTCACGCCGCCGGAGTTGAACGTCTATGAATACGACTGGTCTCTCGACGGGCAGCAGTTCGCCGTAACCGCAGCGCCAGGGCCGGCCGACAACAACTGGTGGACGGCGAAGCTGTACACAGTAGACGGTGCAACGGGGAAAATGACGGCCATCTACCAGCCTCCGATACAAAGGCAATTGGCGGTACCGCGGTGGTCGCCAGATGGGAAGCGGATCGCGTTCATTGGGGGCTTGATGAGCGATGAGGGCTTCAATGGCGGCGACATTTTCCTCGTCGAGAAGGAGGGCGGCCAGCCGCGGGACCTCACGGCGGGAATGCATGGATCAGCGAGCGGGCTCCTATGGCAGGACGACGGCAAACTCCTCTTCACAGAGACCGTGGACGGCGGAGGAGCGATCGCTAGTCTCGCGCTTGCAGGCAATACGACCGAAGTGTTGTGGAAAGGCCCCGAAGCAGTTCATCAGGACGGTAACTTCCCGAATTTCTCAGTGGCGCGCGATGGCAGAACGAGCGCCTGGATTCGCAGTTCGTGGCAACAGCCGCCTGAAGTTTTCGCCGGCCCGATCGGAGATTGGCAGCAACTCACTCACAAAAATTCAAACCAGCGGCCACGCTGGGGCAAAGCGGAGAGCATTGAGTGGAGCAATGATGGCGTCGGGATCCAGGGTTGGCTGCTCTATCCCGATAACTACAATCCTCAGCGGCGCTATCCAATGATCGTTGACATCCACGGTGGTCCCTCAAACATGACTGCGCAATTATGGCCCAGTGCCGGTGATACACCGACCTTGGCTGCGTTGGGCTATTTCGTCTTCTTTCCTAACCCACGCGGCAGTTACGGCGCAGGCGAGGCGTTTACCGAAGCCAACGTGAAGGATTTCGGAGGCGGCGATCTGCGCGACATTCTCGCCGGCGTCGATGCCGTGCTAAAGAAATCGCCTGTCGACGGAAGTCGATTGGGCGTAACGGGTTGGAGTTACGGCGGCTTCATGACGATGTGGACCGTCACGCAAACACACCGTTTTCGAGCCGCCATGGCCGGCGCTGGGATATCGGACTGGCTCAGCTACTACGGCGAGAACATGATCGATCAGTGGATGCTACCGTTCTTCGGGGCCTCCGTCTACGACGATCCAGCCGTATATGCGAAAAGCTCTCCGATCACTTACATTAAAAATGTCAAAACACCGACGCTGGTCCTGGTGGGCGAGCGGGATGGCGAATGTCCGGCGCCGCAGTCGTTCGAGTTCTGGCACGCCCTGAGAACGCTACACGTTCCAACTGAGCTGGTGGTCTATCCAGGCGAGGGGCACGCATTCCATTTGGCGAAAGATCGTGCAGACCGTTTCCGGCGAACGGTTCTCTGGTTCGACCATTTTATGGGTGCCCAGAACTAACGGGAGCGGCTCACCGCTCTTTCGGCGGGGTCAATCCCGTACCGCGGACTTTGGCAAGCAGCCATTCGCGGTTCCGAGTCCGCGATGAAGGTACCATTTACGTTTATCGACGGCTGAGCACTCGCTATGGGGTAAATCGAACTGCTTCTCGCACGATCACCAATACCGGCGACCGGCGAGCTCTTGTTTACGCGTAATTATCTATTGGACCAAAGTCCAATTGCCGCGCCAAACCCAAGATTTGTATAGTTGGCGCGATAGCGCAGCTCCAAACTCAGAGGAATGGCATGGCAGCATCTGAACAAAAGATGTCCCTAGCAAAGCTGCTTGCAATGGTGGTAGGCAGCATGATTGGAGCGGGCATTTTCTCGCTTCCGAGCACCTTCGCAGGCGCCACTGGCCCACTCGGTGCAGTGATTGCATGGCTTATCGCCGGCACTGGGATGTACCTGCTGGCCCGTGTGTTCCAGTCGCTCGCCCAGCGCAAACCCGACCTGGATGCCGGCGTATTTGCATATGCCAAGGCGGGCTTCGGGGACTACCCCGGATTCCTGTCCGCCTTCGGTTACTGGATCAGCAGCTGCATCGGCAACGTTTCGTACTGGGTGCTGATCAAGGCGACCCTGGGGGCGTTCTTCCCTATTTTTGGAGAGGGCAACACGGCGGTGGCGATCCTTGTCGCCTCAATTGGAATATGGCTCTTTCATTTCATGATCTTGAGGGGCGTGCAGCAGGCCGCATTCATCAACAGTATTGTTACCGTCGCGAAGGTCATCCCGATCCTGATATTCGTCGTGATCATGATCTTTGCATTCAAGGGCGACATGTTCCGCGGCAACTTCTATGGCGGAGATCTGACGGGAAACCTGTTCCAGCAAGTCAAAGCAACGATGCTGGTCACAGTATTTGTTTTTATCGGGATCGAGGGTGCGAGTGTGTACTCGCGCTACGCAAAGAAGCGCTCTGATGTCGGTGTGGCCACCATAGCTGGCTTCATCGGGGTCACGGGCCTGATGGTACTCGTAACTTTAACCCCGTACGCCGTGCTGCACCGGGCTGATATTGCCGGCATGCGCCAGCCATCCATGGCGGGCGTACTGGAGAACGTGGTCGGGCACTGGGGCGCGGTTTTTGTCAGCATCGGACTCATTGTTTCGGTGCTCGGAGCCTACCTTGCTTGGTCGCTAATCGCCGCCGAGGTGCTCTTTGCTGCGGCGAAGAACAACGACATGCCAAAGGTTTTCGCCACCGAGAATGCGAACCGTGTCCCTGCGGCGGCCCTGTGGCTGACCAACATCATCGTCCAGCTTATTGTCTTGACCACGTACTTTTCTCGAGATGCGTTCTCGCTAATGCTGAATCTCACCAGCGCGATGTCGCTCATCCCCTATTTCTTCGTCGCGGCGTACGGGTTGAAACTCGCGAAGAGGGGCGAATCCTACGAAACGCACCCGGAGGGTCGCCAGCGTGACTTGATCATTACTGGGATCGCGACGCTATATACGCTTTTCATGCTCTTCGCCGGTGGTATGAAGTTCATCCTGCTTTCTGCTGTACTCTTCGGTCCCGGGACGGTGCTGTACATCTGGGCGCGGCGTGAACAAAATGCCACCGTCTTCAAAACCGCAGACATAGCCATTTTCGCCGTTGCAATTGTCGGCGCCTTGGTCGGACTTTACGGACTCATAAGTGGCAGTTTTCAAATCTAAAGAGGAGTTCATCATGACGAATACTAATGGAGCAAAGTTTGGCGTCCACTCGGAGGTCGGCCAACTTCGCAAGGTGATGGTATGCGCGCCAGGGTTGGCTCATACTCGCCTTACGCCATCCAACTGCGACGCTTTGCTCTTCGACGATGTTCTATGGGTTGATCACGCCAAACGCGATCACTTCGACTTCATCAATAAAATGCGCGGCCGCGGTATAGAGGTGGTGGAGATGCACAACCTGCTTACCGAAACAGTCGCCATTCCGGAAGCAAAGAAGTGGATCCTTGATAATCAGGTCATACCGGACCAGGTGGGTTTAGGGTTGGTGGACGAAATCCGGAGTTATCTCGAAGGTCTGGATTCCCGTAAGCTTGCCGAAACTTTGCTTGGCGGTTTGTCGACCGAAGATTTTCCGGAAACGCACGGCGGCGAAATGCTCAAGCTGGTTAAGGACGCGGCCGGTGTCACCGAGTATCTGTTACCGCCACTGCCAAACACTCTCTATACACGCGATACGAGCTGCTGGATCTATGGTGGCGTTACACTCAATGCTCTGTTTTGGCCCGCACGACACGAAGAACCGATCCTGACGACTGCGATCTACAAGTTCCATCCAGATTTTGCCGGCAAGGTGAATGTCTGGTGGGGTGATCCAACCAAAGATCATGGCATGGCTACGTTTGAAGGCGGCGACGTGATGCCCATTGGCAAGGGCAATGTTCTGATCGGTATGAGCGAGCGCACATCACGCCAGGCCATCAGTCAGGTCGCCGCCGCACTGTTCGCGAAAGGTGCGGCTGAGCGGGTCATCGTGGCTGCGATGCCGAAGTTGCGGGCAGCCATGCATCTCGATACGGTGTTCACATTCGCTGACCGTGATTGCGTTTTGCTGTATCCGGACATTGTGAACAACATTGAGGCATTCTCGTATCGCCCCAACGGCAAGCCTGATGGACTCGAGCTGACCAAAGACAAGGGATCCTTCGTCCAGGTCATCGCCGAGGCACTGGGGCTGAAGAAGCTTCGCGTCGTTGAGACTGGCGGAAATGCATATCAGCGGGAACGAACGCAGTGGGATAGCGGCGCGAATCTCGTATGCGCATCGCCGGGCGTAGTTTTTGCCTACGACCGTAATGTTTACACGAACACACTGCTGCGCAAAGAGGGCATCGAGGTAATCACGATCGTTGGTGCCGAGCTGGGGCGCGGTCGTGGCGGCGGTCATTGCATGACCTGCCCGATTATTCGGGACGCAGTCGATTACTAGTCAGGTGCGCGAGTCTCTGTTGCCAGCGACATGCCCCCGACTCGGCGCACGCTTATCTGGTTCGACCATTTTCTAGGTGCTCAGAACTAGCCAGAGCGGCTCACCGTTCTTTCGGCAGGGCGATCCCTTACCGCGGGTCGGTGTTGTCCCCCAATGGCTTTCTCGATTTCCGAATTGAGCTCTCCGCCGATGAGGATTGCGGCACTCGTGACGTAAAGCCAGATCAGGAACGCCGCGACATTTGCCAGATTGCCGTAGATCAGCTCATAAGAGTGGAAATGGGCGAAGTACGCTCGCAGCAGCAATGCCGAACCGATCCAGAGCACCAGCGCTAAAACCGCACCGGGCGTGCTCCATTGCCATTGGCGGTCGGGCAGGTTTGGACCGAAGCGATAAAGCAAAGCGAAAGCAATCAGGAGTAGGACAACGATGACTGGCCATTGAATCAGCCGCCAGAACAGATTTGTGTGAGCCTCGATCCCAATGTGTGCGGCGACGAACCCTGCCGCCCGGCTGCCATATAGGATCAGCCCGAGCGCAAGAAAACACAGAACAGCCAGCGCGATCGTAAGGGCCAAAGCCAATCCGGCGAGGCGCCACCACGGCCGCTTCTCTTTCACTTCATAGGCCATATTTAGACCTGCCATCAGAGCCCATGTTCCATTCACGGCCGCCCACGCGGCGCCTGTGATTGCCGACCAGATGCCCAAGCCCATTGCTGCCGTATGGCCCAGATCCTTCATCGTCGCGTCGATGAGAAACGAGGCCCGATCCGGCAGTAACTGGCCGAATGAGTCAATCAAGGCATTTCGCATTTGTGAGCCGGGATCAGATAACTTCAGGAGCAGCAACAGAAAAAGGAGCAACACAGGAAATATCGCGAGAAAGTGATAAAAGGCAAGGCGGGCGGCCATGCCGAAAACTTCGTCTTCCCAGCTGTCGTTCCATACACGTTTAACGAGATCACGCCAGGAGAGCCCACCGAGAGTCCAGAGCGGGTCCATAGGTTGCAGACCTGCTCCGATTGTAGAGGCGGGTAAAAGTGTCTCAGGGCGGAAACCGGGTTTTCCCTGGGTATGTTTGGTTTACGCGTCGGCGTCGGATCTGTGAGTTCGCCTACAGTGCAATCGTAAAGTTGGCTTTGAGGTCTGAAAGTGGAACCATCTCCAACATTCATCTGTCTGGACTGCGGGTCTGTCGTCACCGTCAAACCGGGACAGTCTACGCGTTGCCCAAATATCGTGTGCCGTCGAGAGTACTCGGGGAATGAGGCGAGTGACCTCGCCGGTAGTCCTGGGCCTTCCGGCTCAGAACACACCTCAGTCGCTAACGCCGCTGGAGGATCTTCTTAATGGAGAGTGGGCCCGCGATCAGTGACAGTCGCTCGAATCTATGGCTGCTTTATTTCTCGTCACCATCGATTGAGTAGGGGACAAATGCGGCTTGTTTCACTCGCGGAAGCCGCGAGCCCCAACCCTTGCCATCCCGCCAAAGAATTGGATTGACGATCTCGGACGGCGCGGCATCCGGGTGCGCGAAATCCATCCTCATCGAGGCCAGCGCGGCTCGGCGCGCCTCCCCGGTCAGTGCCTTGACAGGCGGGTTCACTTCGAAGAGCGACTGCTTTGGAGTCACGGCCTCATAAGGCCTAAAGTCGGGCGTCAATTGAAAGCTGTTCCGCATGTCGTTGGCAATCAGATCAAACAGCGAGAGCGTGGGGAGCCGGAGCATCAACTCGATGGTCTTTAGCATGCTCGGATGCGAGTAAAACGTGGAATCTACCGAACCGCGCCGGATATATGGACTGATCGCCAGAGCGACCGTTCGGTGCCCGTCCACATGATCGATGCCATAAGACGCATCGTCCTCCACCACCAAAATGGCCATGCTCTTCCAAAATGCCGATTTCGTGAGTCCTTCCACGATCCGGCCCAGTGCCAGGTCATTGTCCGCGACGGCTGCTTTGGGCGTGGAGAAATCAGGCGTGGTTGCGAACGTGTGATCGGCCGGCAACTGCACAATCACCAGGTTCGGCATTTGTCCGCTCGTTTCCCAAGCTCGCAGGTGCTTCAGAAAAATTTTGGCGCGAACCACATCGGGCACGGCAAGCGTCCAGTAAGGGTAATCCCTGTCCAAGACCGCGTCGACTGACGCAAGAGGAGCCACAGTATGAAACCTTCTGGAAAAATCAACGCCGCGTTTCCATTCTGCAAGTAATCCGGCGCGCTTGTGCCAGTCGATGGGATTTGCCGGAACTGCAGCATATTCTCCGAAATCCAGCACTGTTCTTTTTCGAGCCAGAGCAGCATCCCAAAGGAAGCCGCTGCTAACGGGTGCAATGGGGTCTGAGCCCTCAAACGGGAAGCCCCGGCCCGCATAACCCTGCCAGTAGCAATAGTCGCTTTCCGCGGCTTGGGTAAGCCACTGATGTCCATCAGCGCTGTTCCCGCCCGAAGCATAGAAATTATCCAGCACGACAAACTGCTCGGCAAGTCGGTGATGGTTCGGTGTCACATCGCGCCCGTAGACCAGCAGAGAGGGGTCACTGTTTGCTTGTTTCAGATCGCCAAATACCTGGTCGAAGGTGCGGTTTTCCTTGATAATGAGCACCGCATGATGGACTAGGGAACGATCGCCGGCCCGTAGCGGCACGGGTAACGGCGGAGTCGATGAGCCCCGATCAATGGCTTCATTTGCTGCCTCGAAAGGTACGCGATTGTTCTCTGCAGCCGCAGTTGTGTAGCCAATGAGCTGTTCCGCCGTCGGAATCGGGACTACCTGTATCGATGATCGATTTGAATTCACTTGGCGGCGGGCAGGTCCGGGAACTATGGCCAGGTGGTCTGCCTTTGCCCTTGCCTCGACGACATCCGGAGTCCCTCCTGCGCCCACGCCCATCAAGTTGGCTATGGCCAGATAACTTCCATCGGGGCTCAGTCGGAGATCATTCGGATACCACGCAGTGGGAATCAATCCTTCGAGGTGATCATTGGGAGTCTTGATCACGGCCACCGCGTTAATTCCTCCGCAAGCCACATAGAGGGTTTCGCCGTCGGGACTCACGGCGAGCGCATTGGGAGCAATTCCTGCAGCTCGCCTCTCAAACGGCCGAATGAGGATTGTCCGAACAACCGAATTCGTTTCGGTATCAATCACCGAAATGGAATCGGAATTACTGTTGGCAACGTAGAGCCGCGCGTGATGCTGATCCCAATACAAACCAGTGGGGTGCAAACCCACAGCTATGCTCCCGGTCGCCCTCATGCCGATCAGGTCGACGCGAGTTAGCGTGCCCGTCGACGCAATACCACGCCGGTCGACTACCACCCGGTCCGCATTCGGCGCGTTGCCGGTCGCCACTGTCCTGTCGTGAGCTTTCGCGAAGCGGCCACCCCAATTGCTCACGTACGCGACGGTGCTTTTCCTGTTTATTGCGACACCGAAGGGAGCGATTCCAGTCTTCACAACACCCTTCGTTACCCCTGACTCGAGATCGACGACGGCGACTCCGTTATCGACTGTGAGGGCTACAGCGGCATCGCGCTCGCCGGCCGCATTTCTTTCCGCTGCGATAGCGAGGCCTCCGCTCCTCAATCTGCCCAAGCGGTCTGCGAGCACGGTTTGGCCGCCGCTCGCGAACCGGACGAGCTGGACCATATCTCCGGTCGTAGTGGACGAACTGCCAAGTAGCGGAGTCCCGCTTACTGGATCGAGAGCCAGGCTCTGCATTCCCGGTTGGCCATGTCCGCGAAGAATGGACGCGTTGTTGGTCCGCCAATTTAGCTTGTATACGGTACCGGAGGCGAGCGCCACATAAACTGTGTCGCTAGAAGTCCCAAACGTAATGCCATACACTCGGCCGTTGAAAATGCTCTGCACACCGGCCGGCGTGATCGTCTGACGCGTAGTTACGACACCCGGATCGAAAACGCTCCGAAGCGGCTCATCCTGGGCCTGCCCGCTTACTAACCTGGCCGCAGCTAGCATCAGCATGGATCCGAAACCGCTATCGCGTAACAAAGGGCGCCAGTTAGCCATACGCAGAATTAGCTAAGGCCGACGCGGCCCGTCGCCGTCGCCGCGTGTAACGTGAACCCTATTATCTCCATCCGGCTGGTGCCGAATCCCGGGTGCCCATCCTTCTCCGTCAGGAAAGTGGCAAGACACCGATCCTGAGATGGATATAACTCCTGAACGGTTCGCAATCGCGCTTCACGGCAAATGAGCACAGGGCTGATCCATCTGAATGACGACGCCCCTACGGCCCTGTGTCCAGTGAATCGCCGAATCCTGTCGGGCGACGAGCGGGAGTTTATGGCAGAAAAAATGCCGTAGGAGCCTACTCATCGCGCATTCTCCGATTGAAGGTCCTGGCTGACGGAAGTGGTCCTCGGAAACAGGTAAGACGTCGAGCGCCACGTCGATTAAGTCCTCAGGACGTTCCCCGGAAGAACTTCTCCCAGAGCCAGCGCGTTTCGAGCTTACGCCTTTGCGATTCGGTTAGAACGGTTTGACCCTTAGCCTCCATCAGAAAATCGAGCAGAGTGGAAACCGGCACAAACCAGCCTTCCTTTTTTGCCAGCCGCTCCATCAATCGCCGGAACTCGGGATTCAATCGACCGTCCTCCATGAATCCGCGTCCGAAATGCGTATACAGGATCGAGGCGCCTGCCTGTTCTTCCAATCGATCCTGATTACGATCCTGCAGCGTCTTCCTGAACGCCGAACCCTCGGCCCCTTCGCAGGCCGAAAACCAGAACTGGACGTAAGGCTTTGTCGGATCGGAATACGGCATCCAAGGGCACACGCGAAGGGTGTTGATGTCGCTGTAAACGAAATTTCTACAGTAGCGAATGTTATCCCTGCAAATATCGCCCCAGAAGTGAGGTGTACCGGGCACGTGGCCGCCCGAGAGATTCACACCGCGGCGCATCAGTGCGTTGTAGACTTTCTGCCGCCCGCCGGTCAGCCGGGCCGCCCGCCAGTAAATTGCTTCCTCGTTATAATGATTTGCCATCGCGGTTGGGCCGGATCCGAAATACTCGCGGAATAGCGTCAACGCTTCAATAGTCTCTTTCCGGGTGGCTGAATGGGCGGTCGCATTGTGAAATCCGAGTTCGAATCCTCTTGCCTGGAGGCGCCTTAATAGTTCCCGATACTCTGGATTCCCGCAAGTCTCCCCCCGTGAATTTCGTGCCCTCCGCGCCTCCAAGGGCCACACTCCGATGGTCGTCCGAAATCCCAGATCCGCAAGAAACGAGTAGACTTCGCGCGTATCGTCACAAGATTGCGAGTCGGGATCATCGAAGATCGTGAAAGCAAAACGGCGTCCTTCCGGCCAGCGAATCATAGCCCGGGCATTTTTGGCTACTTCGCCCGGCATCGTTCCAGGTAATCAGCCATGTCGTGAATGGTCCCAAAGTTTTCCAGGTTCAGATCTTCTGGTGCAATATCCAGGCCGTATATAGTCTCGTACCAATAAGGCGAGATTATTCGCAAGCGAACTCATGCGCAGCCGAAGCTATCGTATGAATCTTGATAGCTGCCGGACCCAATTCGCGCAAACGCGGTGAATCAAGTTTTTGGCGGAGGAAGAGGGATTCGAACCCCCGGACGAGTTTCCCCGTCGACGGTTTTCAAGACCGCCGCCTTAAACCGCTCGGCCATTCCTCCAGCAACTAACCTAACATCCTCTGATGTGGGGTCATCCCTCTCCTAAACCGTTTGATCCATAACGGTTAATCCGCAATTTTGCGAAAGCAAGTCACCGCGCGCGGTGCAGACACGTCTACTGATTGAGTAAAGATATATTTGTACCTATTACCGTTGCGGACGGACTATCGAGGAGACGATTCGAACATGAAAAGACTTTTAGGATTGATGGAAAAGGTCGTGGCTGCTTCGGCAGGCGCGGTCTTTGCAGCCACGCTCGCGTTCGGGTTTGTAACACCTAATACCAAGACTTTTACGGCAGGACAAGAGTTCAAAGCGCAGGGGGTGATCGTCTCGCGTGAAGGCAATGTGATTAAGCTCCGTGGAGACGACGACACGATCGGAACGGTGGATTTAAACGAAGATACGAAAATTCAGTTGAAGCACGGCATGTTCGGGCGCAAGAGCTCGATGAGTGCGGACGCGCTTGTACCGGGGCTTCACATCGAGGCGCATGGAAAGGGCGATGAGAAAGGTGATCTGGTGGCGAGCCGGGTGATTTTCGATCCTAACTCTATGCGCGCCTCCCGGCAGATCGATACTCGCGTTGCCCCCGTCGAAGCTCGTGAGTCGAGCTTGGAGAACCGGACGGGAACGCTCGAAGGCCGTGCCGGCCAGCTCGAAACTCGCGCGGGCCAGTTGGAAGATCAACAGCATCAGACTCAGCAGCAAGTGGGCCAGGTAAAGACGGAAGCGGACCAGGCCAATCAGCAGGCGAATCAGGCCAATCAGGGTGTTAGCGATGTGAATACCCGCGTGACGAATCTGGACAACTATCAGGTTGCGGATTCAAAGATTGTCTATTTCAAGATCAACAGCTCCACTTTGAGCCCACAAGCGAAACAGGACCTTGACGAAATTGCTGAAAAGGCAAAAGCGCAAAAAGGCTACGTTCTCGAAGTTGCCGGTTATGCCGATAAGACCGGCAGCGCCGCACTGAACCAAACTCTGAGCGAAGAGAGAGCGGATGCGGTGGTTCGGTATCTCGAGCAGAACGGCGACATCCCGATTCACCGCATCCTACGGCCAGCCGCCATGGGGACCTCCCATGAAGCAGAGCCCAATAACACGGCAGCCGGCCGCAAGGCAAATCGACGCGTTGAGATAAAGATGTTGGTCAACCAGGGTGTGGTGGGAGGCGCGAATGGGGCTTCCGCTTCTGCGCCGTCCAGCAGCTCCAGCAAATAGTTTTTCTCTCGATAGCAACTGCATCGCTCCTTGAACGAGAGGCCGAACGGAACCAGATTTCCGTTCGGCTTTTTGTTTTAGAGTTTTAGGCAGGCGTTCCCAGGGGCCGAATGACTATAGCGGAATTTGTACCGATCGTTCTTGTTACCTCGTTCGCGGCGGGGTTTCTGGGCTCGCTGACGGGGCTTGGCGGCGGTGTTGTAGTTACTCCCGTATTGACGCTCTCTCTTGGCGTGGACTTGCGCTATGCAATAGGCGCAAGCCTGGTCTCGGTCATAGCGACTTCTTCCGGCGCCGCCGCAGCCTACGTGCGAGACGGCTTGTCGAACATACGAATCGGCATGTTCCTGGAAATCGCGACAACTTTCGGAGCGCTCGTGGGAGCGTACCTCGGAACTCATACATCAACCAGCGCTCTCAGTATCGTGTTTGGCATCATTCTGCTCCAGGCTGCCTGGCAATCGAGCCGCATTCATAAAGATCCAAGAAAGCCGGTTCCGCCTGATCCGCTTGGCAAGACGCTGATGCTGAACGGCAGCTATCAAGGGAGGCAAGGCAGAGAGGCCTATCAGGTTCATCGGGTCAAGTTGGGATTTTGCGTGATGTTTGCGGCAGGAATCCTGTCCGGACTGCTGGGAATCGGCTCCGGCTCGCTCAAGGTAATCGCTATGGATCAAGCCATGCAACTTCCGTTTAAAGTCTCCACCGCGACAAGTAATTTTATGATCGGCGTGACCGCTGCCGCCAGCGCGGGCGTCTATCTCAGCCGCGGGTACGTAAACCCGGGTATTGCCATGCCGGTGATGCTGGGTGTCCTGGCGGGTTCGCTGGTCGGAGCCCGGCTATTGTCGGGCGCTCCGGTCCTCGTCTTGCGAAGATTGTTTGCCATCGTAGTGGGAGTCATCGCGATCGAGATGATCTGGAACGGCATCGAGGGTCGCATATGAACGTCACCGACAAGTCGATCGAACGGATGGTTAGCGTCGTCCTACGTGTTGGAGTGATCATTTCCGGTTTAATCGTCTTGAGCGGAGGCATTCACTACCTGCTCGCCCATGGGCGCGAAACTGAGCCGTATCACGTATTCGCCGGTGCTGCCTTGATGGATCGAACAGTTCCCGGAATTCTTCGCGGCGTGTTTACTCTGCGCTCCAGATCAATCATTCAACTTGGCTTAGTTGTGCTCATCTTGACTCCGATTTTGCGCGTCGCATTTTCACTGGTCGGGTTCGCGATCGAGCGTGACAGAAAATATGTGGTGATTACGTCCATCGTCCTCACGGCGCTCATTTACAGCCTGGTGAATGGTCAATTGAATGGGTAGCGCTTCTCTGGACCGCTTCCAACCCAAAGACGCCACGCCAGCCTAGCTGAGTAAGCACCACCCCAAAGTGGTGCTACTCGGCTATAATTGAGGTGGAGGGTTCAGCTCGATGGCAGCGGAAGTACCCGATCAGAACACAATCGTCTGGTTCCAGAACAAGTTCACCAGCCTGGCCGAAGCAAACGTGAACATTTTGACGCACGCTCTGAACTACGGCTCGGGCGTTTTTGAAGGCATTCGCGGTTACTATGACGAAAAGCAGCAGGAGCTATTGCTCTTCCGCGTAAGTGATCACTACGATCGCTGGAAACAGAACTGCGGCATTCTTCGCATCGCGATTCCCGCGTCCGCGGAGGAGCTCTCGGAGATCACCGCCGAGTTGTGTCGCCGAAACGGCTTCCGATCGAACGTTTATGTTCGGCCGCTTGCGTACAAAGCTTCGGCGCGCATTGGCGTCCATGCGGATGACAACGATGCCTATGCCCTCGTAGTGGTGCCATTCGGAAATTACTTTGGTAAGCAGAAAGGTGTGAAGGCCGGCGTTGTCTCCTGGCGGCGCGTGGAAGACAATGCCATCCCGGGCCGTGCGAAGATTTGTGGCGCATACGTCAACAGCGTTCTGGCTACCGACGAAGCGCATCGTAACGGGCACGATGAAGCGATTTTTCTGAACGAGAACGGGCATGTAGCCGAAGGCGCCACCTGCAACCTGTTCATGCTTCGCAAGGGTAAACTGGTCACGCCGCCTCCGACGGACAATATTCTGGAGGGAATCACGCGCGATAGCGTAATCGAACTCGCGCGCAAGGAGCTGAACCTGGAAGTTGTCGAGCGCTCCATCGACCGGAGTGAACTCTATGTTTGCGACGAAATCTTCTTTACCGGAACGGCCGCTGAAGTCGCTCCGATCATCGCCGTCGATCATCGGCCGGTGGGAACGGGGGAAATTGGCGCGGTCACGCAGAAGATTCGCGGGCTCTATTTCGATGCCACTCGCGGGCGGCTATCCGCTTATCGAAGCTGGCTCTGGCCTGTGTACTGCCCCGCTCTCGAAAAAACAGCCTAGCCGCTTTCAGGACGAGCGCCGATGAGTGCGACACTCAGCTCTCCGTCAGTTCTCTCCGCGAGCGCACCTGCTCCTCCTGAAGGGATCGAGTCACGGTTCGAGTGGCGACGCATCGCACGCCTGTTTCTAACATCACGAGCACTAGACCAAATCGAGGAAACAAAGCTCTTTCCCGAGCGCAAGATTCTGTATCAATTCTCGGCGCGAGGCCACGAGTTGGGTCAGGTCCTGCTGGGATGCCTTCTCACGGGGCAACACGATGGAGTAGGTGCGTACTATCGCTCGCGGCCCTTGCTCCTGACCCTGGGCTTGACGATAGAGGATGCACTCGCAAGCGGGATGGCCAAAGCAGGTGGTGTGAGTGACGGACGCGACATCGGTGTCGTTTTCAATCTGCCGCGGAGTTCCGGGCCCATCGTTCTGCCGATGGCCGGCGGTGTTGGCACGCAATTCACACCGGCAGTCGGGTGGGCGCGCGCCATCGTTTACTATCTCGATTCGCTGAAGGACGAATCGTACCGCGGTTCGATCGCTGCAGTATTTGGCGGCGATGGATCGGTGGCAACGAACGGCTTCTGGTCGGCCCTAAACACCGCCACCACACTGAAGCTGCCAATCCTTTTCTGCATAGAAGACAACGGTTTTGGGATCTCGGTCCCGTCTGCCAGACAGACGCCGGCAGGAAATATCGCGGCGAATTTGGGTTCGTTCGGTAATCTGCATGTCCTTGAGGCAGATGGATGCGATCCTGCAGCAACCGCGAAAGCGACAACTCGGGCCGTCGACTGGGTCCGGCAAAGGAACGGACCCGCGCTGCTTCGCCTTGTCGTGCCGCGCCTGAGCGGCCACTCGGGTCAGGACACACAAGCGTACAAGGGGCCGGAGCTGCTTGCTCAGGAGCGAGCCAGAGATCCCTTGATCCGTTTGCGTGACTACGTGGTTCCGGCGCACTTCTCTGAACGCGAGTGGCAGGAATTAGAGGGCTCCACTGAAGCGGAGGTAAACGCCGCAGTGGAACGGGCTCTGGCGCGGCCGGAACCTGATGCGGCAAGAGTCCGCAAATTCGTATTTGCTTCGCAGGCGGATTCGGCGCGCGAGCCCGGCGCGGCACCCGAGCGGGTTCGCATCAACATGGTCGAAGCAATTCGCCGCACCCTGGAGCACGAGCTGAGAATAAATCCAAAGCTTCTCGTCTTCGGCGAGGATGTCGGACCCAAAGGCGGAGTTCACACCGCCACCATGGGACTCCAGGAGGCGTTCGGCGAAGACCGCGTTTTCGATACCAGCTTGTCCGAGGAAGGCATCATCGGCAACGCTGTGGGTCTGGCGCTCGCGGGCTTGCGCCCCGTTGCCGAAATTCAATTCCGCAAATATGCCGAGCCCGCAACGGAACAATTGAACGATTGCGGAACGATGCGTTGGCGCACGGCGAATCAGTTCTCGGCGCCGATCGTCGTGCGCATGCCGGGCGGATTCTCGAAATGCGGTGATCCTTGGCATAGCGTTTCAAGCGAAGTCACCTTCGCGCATGCCGTCGGTTGGCAGGTGCTTGTGCCTTCCAATGCCGAAGACGCTGTTGGCCTGCTGCGGGCAGCGTTGCGCAGCCCTAATCCGAGCGTCTTTTTCGAGCACCGCGCTATGCTGGACGCCGCTTGGGCACGCCGGCCTTATCCGGGCGATGACTACATTCTGCCGCTCGGCGTCGCCAAAATCGTTCAGGAAGGCGAGCAGCTCACGGTCGTCACATGGGGCGCGATGGTGGAACGCTGCCTCTCGGCGGCTCAGCAGACCGGCGACTCCGTCGAGGTCATCGATCTCAGAACTATTGTGCCTTGGGACCGCGAGGCTGTGCTCGCTTCTGTTCGAAGGACGGGGCGCTGTCTGATTGTTCATGAGGACGTGCTTACCGCCGGGTTTGGGGCGGAGATCGCGGCCGTGATAGCGCGGGAAGCGTTTCTGCATCTCGATGCTCCGATCGAGCGCATCGCGGTCCCCGACGTTCCGCTTCCATATAGCGTGCACCTGCTCACCGCCGTATTGCCAGGCGTGGACATGATCGCGAAGAAAATGGCGGAGGTCCTGGCGTTCTAATGGTGGAGGGAGCGCAGTTGAGTCCCGAAGAAGTCCAGTTTCAAGGGCGCATCGACGCCGGTATTAAGATCGAGCCGAAAGATTACATGCCGGAGGAATATCGCAAGACGCTCATCCGGCAGATTTCGCAGCACGCGCATTCGGAGATCGTAGGCCAATTGCCGGAGGGAAACTGGATCACGCGCGCGCCCACCCTGAAACGGAAAGCGATCGCGCTCGCCAAGGTCCAGGACGAAGCCGGGCACGGCCTATATCTATACAGCGCGGTGGAGACGCTCGGAGTCACCCGCGAGCAGACCATTGAAGATCTGCTGGCTGGCAAAGCGAAATATTCGAGCATTTTCAATTACCCGACACTGACCTGGGCCGACATGGGCGCGATCGGGTGGCTCGTCGATGGCTCGGCAATCATCAATCAAATTCCGATCTGCCGCTGTTCCTACGGGCCGTACGCGCGCGCCATGGTACGGATCTGCAAGGAAGAAAGTTTTCACATGCGGCAGGGCTTCGAAATTATGATGACGCTCTGTCGGGGCACGCCGGCCCAGAAGGCGATGGCGCAGGACGCGCTGAATCGCTGGTGGTGGCCCTCGCTGATGATGCACGGCCCCTCGGATGCCGAATCGACCCACAGCGCGCAGTCAATGCGCTGGAAGATCAAGCTCTTTTCCAACGATGAGCTGCGCCAGAAGTTCGTCGATCAAACCGTCCCGCAAGCGGAATACCTCGGCTTGAAAATTCCCGACCCAGATCTCAAGTGGAACGCGCAGCGCGCGCATTACGATTTCGGAAAAATCGATTGGGACGAATTCTACAACGTGATCAAAGGGAACGGCCCTTGCAACCGCGAGCGCCTGCGGGCGCGAATTGCGGCGCATGAAGAGGGCAGTTGGGTTAGGGCAGCGGCTGCTGCTCATGCCGAGAAGCGCGCGAAGCGAAAGGCGGCTTGAACGCGATGAATGATTGGCCGCTCTGGGAAATTTTCATCCGTAGCCAGCACGGCCTGGCTCATAAACATGTCGGTAGTCTGCACGCTCCCGATCCCGAAATGGCCATTAAGAACGCCCGTGATGTGTATACGCGTCGTAATGAGGGCGTCAGCATCTGGGTAGTCAAATCGTCCGATATCACCGCAAGCAGCCCCGGCGAGAAAGAGCCCCTGTTTGAGCCGGCAAACAGTAAAGTGTACCGGCATCCCGGCTTCTACGAAGTTCCGGAAGGGGTAAAGAACATTTGACGGCAATGCAAGACCGAGCCCATTTCGAATACCTCCTACGGCTCGGAGACAATTGCCTCATCCTGAGTCAGAGGCTTTCGGAATGGTGCGGCCACGGCCCGGTGCTCGAGGAGGATATCGCGTTAACCAACGTGGCTCTCGATCTTTTGGGCCACTCCAGGTTCTGGTTGACTTATGCCGGCGAGGTTGAGAATGCCGGCCGCGATGAAGACCAGCTCGCCTACCTGCGCGATGCCGGCGAGTTTCGCAATGTGCTGCTGGTCGAGCAGCCAAATGGGGATTACGCGCAAACCACGGCCCGTCAGTTTTATTTCGACACCTGGCATTATTTCCTTCTACGCGAACTGAAGAAATCGTCCGATCCGCGCCTTGCCGAGATCGCGGAGAAGGCTGTGAAGGAAGTCACCTATCATCTGGAGCGGAGTAGCGCCTGGGTGATCCGTCTCGGCGACGGCACGGAAGAGAGTCATCGGCGCATGCAGCGATCCATCGATGATCTCTGGATGTACACGGGCGAGCTGTTCGCGCCAGATGCGATAGACGTCGAAATGCGCGAACGCGGTATCAGTGCTGATATGGAATCGCTTCGCAGCCCATGGTTGGAGCACGTTCACGAGACTCTTTCCGAGGCGACTCTCGACCTTCCGAGCGCCGCCTGGATGCAGCGCGGCGGCAAGCGCGGCGTGCACACCGAGAATCTCGGTTACATTCTGGCCGAAATGCAGTTTCTGCAGCGCGCCTATCCCGGAGCGCAATGGTAGCGGCGCAGCCATCGATTGCCGAGGTCTGGAGCTGGATGTCCGAAATTCCCGATCCGGAGATCCCGGTGCTTTCGATTGTCGATTTGGGCATCGTCCGTGATGTGCGCTGGAGCCAGGCTCACGAGTTGATTATTGCCATTACGCCTACCTATTCGGGCTGTCCCGCCATCGATGTGATCGCAAACGACATCCGTTCGTCGCTGAAAGACCACGGGATTCCCGCATTCCGCCTCGAAACGAGGCTCTCTCCAGCCTGGACGACAGATTGGATGAGCGATGACGCGAAAGAGCGGCTTCGCGAATATGGGATCGCGCCTCCCGCGCCTTTGATTCCGATTACCGGGATCGCGCCGCTGAAATTGGCCGACAAGGAGCAGCCGGTTCAGTGTCCGCATTGCGGCTCGGAAGCCACCACCGTGATCAGCCGCTATGGTTCCACTCCCTGCAAGGCTCTCTACCGGTGTTCCGCCTGCCTGGAGCCATTCGATGTTTTCAAGCAACATTGATATGGCCACCCTCGAAGCAGATCCGTTAGCGGCATCTCAGGCAACCAGCCGTTTCTATCCGCTCAAAGTTCGTGCCGTCCGCCAGGAGACGCGCGACGCCGTCACCATCATCTTTGACGTTTCACCCGAGCTGAAAGATAAATTTCGTTTTGTTCAGGGACAGTACCTCACACTGAGAGCTCAAATTGACGGCGAAGACGTCCGGCGCTCCTATTCCATCTGCTCAGCAACTCAGGACGGCATTCTACGGGTTGCTGTCAAACGAACGCCCGGCGGAATTTTTTCAAATTGGATCGTCGAGAACGTGAAAGCCGGCTGCACGCTCGAGGTTATGCCGCCGGAAGGGCGATTCCATATACGGCTCTCGCCCGAGCACACCAAGAACTATGTCGCGTTCGCAGCCGGAAGCGGCATTACGCCGGTTCTGTCCATCATCAAAACCACTCTATTCACGGAGCCCGGCAGCACCTTCACTCTGTTCTACGGTAACCGGGCTTCGAGCACCATCATGTTTCGGGAGGAACTGGCCGAGTTGAAGGATATCTTCCTGGACCGCTTCACCCTGATCCACATCATGACGCGCGAGCACCAGGACATCGAGCTTCTAAACGGACGAATTGATGGAGCCAAAGCGGAAGCGCTGCTCAAGCGGTTTTGCCGCTTTGAAGAGATCGACACCGTTTTTCTGTGCGGGCCGCAGCAGATGACAGATGATGTTTCCGTGCGGCTAAGGGAGCTTGGCGTACCAGATACTCAAATCAAAATCGAGCTGTTTACAGCCAAGGATTCCGAGCGCAAGGCAGCGCGGAAGGTTTCCCCTGCTTTACGTGAAGCGGAGTGCGAAGTCACTCTGGTGCTCGACGGAGCGCAACATACATTTTCCATGCAAAAGGACACCGAGAGCGTTCTGGATGCCGCGTTGCGCCGGGGAATCGATGTACGGCATTCATGCAAGAGCGGCGTGTGCGCCACCTGTCGCGCCAAGCTCGTCAAGGGCAAAGTGGACATGGACGCGAACTATGCGCTCGAAGACTACGAAATCGCGCGTGGTTTCGTACTGACGTGCCAGAGCTATCCGATTACCGATGAAATCACCGTCGATTACGATCAGGACAACTGAAAACTAGGTGAAACGAACTGTGCCAGAAAATTTCTTCGCTCGTCATGAGCCATTACTGAAGCAAGCTGTCGAAGCAATCCAAACGCGTGGCTATTGGAGTCCTTTCCCGGAGATGCCAGGCCCCAAAGCTTACGGAGAAAATGCGAACGATGAGGGCAAGAGCGCATTCGAAGCGCTTTTGCACAAACCTTTTTTATTGGATCAGCCCGGTACGGTGGGCGAAACTGGCCGCGAAGAATCGCCATTCGGATTCGAGCTCGGCATCACGTATCCAAAGGCGAATCTGGATACTCTGATCGCGGCGATCCAGCATGGGGAAGGGGCTTGGCGGAACGCCGGACCCGAAACCTGGACAGGTGTTGCGCTGGAAAGCCTGGTTCGGCTGAACAAGAAGAGCTTCGAAATGGCGTACGCCGTCATGCACACCACCGGCCAGGCGTTCATGATGGCCTTTCAGGCCGGCGGCCCGCATGCCCAGGATCGCGGCCTCGAAGCGGTGGCGTATGCGTGGTCGGAGATGAGCCGCGTTCCGAAGACCGCCCGGTGGGAGAAGCCGCAAGGTAAGAATGAGCCGCTTCGAATGGAAAAGCAGTATCGCGTCGTTCCTCGCGGTATCGCGCTCGTGATTGGCTGCTGCACGTTTCCCACCTGGAACAGCTATCCGGGTCTTTTTGCCAGTCTTGCAACCGGAAACGCAGTGGTCGTGAAACCGCACCCCGGCGCGATTCTGCCTTTGGCCATTACCGTCCAGGTCATCCGCGGCGTTCTGGCCGAAGCCGGTTTCGATCCAAACATCGTTACCCTGGTCGCGCACGAAAAGGGCGATGATGTCGCGCAGACGCTGGCCCTACGGCCCGAGATCAAGATCATCGATTTCACCGGCAGCTCGCAGAATGGCGAGTGGCTCGAACGCAACGCGCATCAGGCGCAGGTATTTACGGAGAAGGCCGGAGTCAATCAGATCATCGTTGATTCAACGAACGATCTGAAAGCCATGGTGCGAAACGTCGCCTTCTCGTTGTCACTGTACTCGGGTCAGATGTGTACTGCGCCGCAAAATATCTATGTGCCTCAATCCGGAATCGATACGCCGGAAGGTCATTTGAGTTTTGATCAGGTCGCGAATGCGATCGGCGAAGGGATCGGGAAGCTGTTATCTGATGCGGGACGAGCGGTCGAAGTCTTGGGTGCCATCCAGAATGAAGATATTCTGCATCGCATCCACCAAGCACGCGGCCTTGGCGACATAGTTGTTGACAGCAAACAGCTTCAGCATCCGCAATTCGAAAAAGCGCGCGTGCACACGCCGTTGCTCCTAAAGACTACTGCGAACGACGAGACAAAGTTTATGCGTGAGTTGTTCGGGCCTATAGCCTTCGTCGTCGCAACTCGGGACACAGCGCAAAGCATTGACATCGCCAAACGTGCTGCCCTCGAGCACGGCGCGATCACCATGTCTGTCTATTCAATGGATAACGGCGTTCTCGATAAGGTTCGCGATGCTGCGGCCGAATCGGGGGTCTCGCTCTCCTGCAACTTGACCGGTGGCGTCTTTGTAAATCAGTCCGCGGCCTACAGCGATTTTCATGCCTCGGGAGCCAATCCGGCCGCGAACTCGGCTCTGACCGACACCGCGTTCGTGGCGAATCGATTCCGCGTGGCGCAAAGCCGAGCTCATGTCTAATGGCTACCAAACGATCCTGTTCGGGATCGAAGATGGTGTGGCTCGGCTGACCTTGAACCGTCCCGACAAGCTGAATAGTCTTAATATCCGCATGCATCTCGATATCCAGCAGGCGCTCGGGGAAGTGGAGCAAAGCGAAGCCGTGCGCGTGCTGCTGATCACCGGTTCAGGGCGCGGTTTTTGCGCAGGACAGGACCTTTCCGATCGTGCTCTGGCCCCCGGCGAAGCCATCGACCTTGGTGCTTCCATCGAAGCATATTACGCTCCGCTCGTCCGCCGCTTGCGTTCACTTCCACTGCCAGTAGTTTGCGCGGTCAACGGAGTTGCTGCGGGCGCCGGGGCGAATCTGGTGTTCGCGTGCGATATCGTCATCGCGGCAAAGTCGGCGAGCTTCATTGAATCGTTCTGCAAACTTGGCCTGATTCCTGATACTGGCGGCACGTATTTCCTTCCTCGGCTGATCGGCGCTGCGCGGGCAATGGGCATGGCCATGCTGGGCGACAAGATCTCAGCGGATCAGGCTGTCGCTTGGGGACTGATTTGGCAGTGTGTTGACGATGCAGATTTTTCAGCGGCTGTTGACAAGCTCGTAGCGCAACTAGCCTCCGCACCCACGCGCGGCCTGGCCCGAATCAAACAAGCCCTTTATTCTTCCAGCGAAAACGCGCTTGATCGGCAATTGGATCTGGAACGCGACCTGATGCGCGAGCTGGGGCGTTCGCAAGACTTCCGCGAGGGCGTCGCTGCGTTTCTGGAGAAGCGGGCCCCGCGGTTCACCGGCAAATAACGCAAGTAAGGTTTCTGTTAACTTAGCGCGGATGTGCAGAACGCGCACCGTCGTGCCGCGATGGGAATCTCGCTCAGACACTCGGGACACTTCTTTGTCGTTGGGTCCGGTGGCGCTTCCCCGCGGTGCAGGCGCGCCTTGATCGTATTCATAGGCAGCACGATGAAATAGTACACAGCCGCGGCGATGAGGACAAACGAAACCAGAGCATTAATAAAATCGCCTATAAGAAACTTGCTGTTGTGAATGGTAAAGCTGATCGCGCCAAAGTCAGGCTTTCCCGCAATTGCCGCGATTAACGGCGTGAGCAAATCCGCCACCAACTTGCTAACGACTGCTCCGAAGGCCGCGCCCATTACCACCGCTACCGCCAAATCGACAACGTTTCCACGTAAAAGGAATTGCTTGAACCCTTTCATCAGTGTCCTGCCTTTCTCCTTTATTTCGAGTTCCTTCTTCGACTTGCGCCAAAGCTAGACTAAATCATATTCCGAAGCGGGTAGTCCCGCATCTAACGAAAGGAGACTTTATGGCGACACACACGCATCCCGCAATCAAAGAGACGCCAAAACGGCGAGATACATTGATCGCAGCTCAAACGATCAGCCTCATGTGCGCAGTGGGCGCGCTTTGGCTGTTCGTTTCACCTTGGGCGTACGGCTTCTCCGACTCCCGCGACGCCTGGAACGCATGGCTTGTGGGTGCAGTCATGTTTCTGTGCTCGCTCGTCCGGCTCATCGGGCCCGCCCGAACCACCATTTTCAGTTACGTGAACACAGTACTGGCTATTTGGATTTTTATTTCGCCCTGGATCTTTGGCTATGCCGGAGTAGGTCCGCGGCTGACCAATAGCTTGGCAGTGGGGGTCTTCATCTTCGCCCTGTCGTTCCTATCTGCAAGACAAACACGACGCCCGTCCGGCGTCTAAGTCGAGTTCGTAAGATTTAGAATTGAGTACTTTACTCAGCAGGCGCGAATGGGGCTTGTCTGCCTTGGCGGCGAGCGCGATTGGAAACGTGACGAAAACAGATAAGACCTACGTCGTCGTCGGTGCCGGCGTGTTCGGATCGTGGACGGCGTATCAGCTTCGCCAAGCCGGCCATAACGTTGTTCTTCTCGATGCCTACGGTCCGGCCAATATGCGTGCAAGTTCCGGGGGAGAATCGCGCATCATTCGCGCTTCCTACGGCAACGACGAAATCTACACGCGTATGGCCGTGAAATCGCTCACTCAGTGGGACAAATTTTTCCAGAGGACCGGCCGCTCGCTGCTCTACCGCACCGGCGTGCTGTGGATTGCAAAACCGGACAATGCCTATGCGAACGACAGCCGCGAAACGCTGCGCCGGCTCGGCGTCCCCTTCAAGGATTTGACGCCTGAGGAAACTCAAAGACTCTATCCGCAGATCAAAGTGGAACCAGGAGCCGGCGCGATCTTCGAACCAAACAGCGGCGCTCTCATGGCGCGCGAAGCGGTGCAAGCGGTAGTCGCTCAGTTTACCCGTGATGGCGGGCAGTTTCGCCATGCCGCCGTGCGCACGCCCAAAGGCAGCGGCCACTTGGAGCAAGTCTTCACCTCCGATGGCTCCCCCATACACGCGGACGCCTTCGTGTTTGCCTGTGGGGCCTGGCTCGGAAGAGTTTTGCCCGACATACTTGGCAAGAAAATCTTCCCGACACGCCAGGAAGTCTTCTTCTTTGGACCTCTTCCCGGCGATCGCCGCTTCGAGCCGCCCCAAATGCCTGTGTGGATCGATTTCGGCGACAACCGCGGAATGTACGGCTTCCCTGATCTCGACACGCGCGGGTTCAAGGTCGCCTTTGATTTGCACGGACCCGAATTTGACCCCGATACGGGCGATCGTTTTCCTTCTCCGCAAAAGATCGAAGAAGTACGGGCTTACGTCTCGGAGCGTTTTCCTGGCCTGGCGAAATCGCCTATCGTCGGTTCAAGAGTCTGTCAATACGAGAACACGTCAAATGGCGATTTCGTCATTGATCGTCATCCGGCATTCGAAAACGTCTGGATTTGCGGTGGAGGCTCGGGTCACGGCTTCAAACATGGACCGGCCGTAGGACAGCACACAGCCGCGCGGGTGCTGGACTCGGCCGATCCCCCCATCGAGCCGCGCTTTTCCCTTGCTTCAAAATCTACGGTTCAGCACCGCTCCGTAATTTAACGGCGAAGTTTTTCGCTGACCGGCAGGTACGCACGGATTTCAAAGCTTTCGATAAGACACACTATCTTGCTATTTCGCGCCTTCCTTGTCCATCTCGCACGGCGGTCGTTGGATCCTCTATGTGAGTGTAGAACGGCAGGAAAGCGACATTATGGCCGTGGAGAACTTCCGCTAGCTCTCACCCGTCCCGCCGCCACGAAGTGCCCGCCCGCGCCTTGCACTGTTCGCACGGACAGATGTTCCTCAGATGATCGAACGAATAAATTCCCGTGTTGTGGCCGTCATTCCAATAGATCCGGATCGCGTATTGCCCCACCGGCTCTACTGAATTCATCTTTAGCGTCGGTTTGAACATCGGAAACGGCGAAGGGTTCGAATAACTTGATTTCTGCGGTTCCG
This sequence comes from uncultured Acidobacteriaceae bacterium, assembly GCA_963787585.1. Classification (GTDB taxonomy): domain Bacteria; phylum Acidobacteriota; class Terriglobia; order Bryobacterales; family Bryobacteraceae; genus Bog-105. Next base: position 697,969 of record CAWBDR010000014.1, on the reverse strand, counting down.
TGCCGTGTGCGCCCGTACAGGTTGCGCACGGGCACTCATCCCGCAGATAAGCGAGCGGATAATCGCTGTGATGTCCATCGCGCCAATCGATTTTAATCCCCGTCGATTTCGAAATCGCGATGTGCTCCGGATCGGCCGCCGCTGGCGGAGCGTGTAGTTCTTCGTGCATTCAAATGGTCAGGATGCGTTCTGCATCCGCTCAATGTCCCTCACTCCTGGGATGCGCCGGAACCCGGTAAGGACCCGCTCCAGTTGCTTCTTATCGCGTACATCAATCGTGAGATCGATCACCGCGCTCTCGTCCTTGCGCCTCTCGTCGCCGCGTGCCTCCAGCGTCCGGATATTGCTTTTCTCTTCGCTCAGAACGGAGGTCAACTGGTGCAAGATGCCCGGCCGGTCGTCGGTATAGATCACCACCTTTACTGGTACCGGTTCACTTGTGCGAGCCCATTCCACGCCGATCTTTCGTTCCGGTTCATACATGAGCTTCTGCACATTCGTACATTGGGCGGAGTGTACCGCCACCCCTTTACCCCGGGTGATGTAGCCTACGATTTGCTCTCCCGGTACGGGATTGCAGCATTTCGCGCGATAGACCATCACATCCTGCGCGCCCGTCACCCGAATCGTGAGGTCGCCGTCCGCCGCCGGTTGCGCTGGAACGCGCGGTAAAGCCGGGGCGATCGTCGCTGGCTCTGCGGTCCCGTTTTCCGGCGCCACTTTTTGCAGCACTTGCCGGGCAGAGAATCTGCCAAATCCCAGCGCTGCATACAGATCTTCGGTCTTGCTAACGCCGTACTCGGAGGCCACGCTGGCCAGGTCATCGTTCGAAATCCGGCCCAAGCTCACGCCCAGGCGCCGCGCTTCCTTTTCGAGCGATTTCTGCCCGATCTCTACTGCTTTGGCGCGCTCTACCGCATTGATCACGTGCCGGATCTTGTTCCGCGCGCGCGTGGTTTTCACCGTCGCCAGCCAGTCACGGCTGGGCTGGTGGCCGGCTTGTGTGATCACTTCCACCACATCGCCGTTGCGCAGTGGCGTTTTTAGCGGCTTCATTACGCCGTTTACCCGCGCCCCTATGCACGTGTTCCCCACATCACTGTGGATCGCGTAGGCAAAATCGATTGGCGTAGCGTCGCGCGGCAGCACGATCACTTTTCCCTTGGGCGTGAACGCGTAGACTTCGTCCGCGTAGAGGTCCATTTTCACGCCCGACAGAAATTCGCCCGAGTCGTGCATGTCTCGCTGCCAGTCCACCAGTTGCCGCAGCCAGGCTATCCGATGATCGTCTTTACCGGGGCCTTTGCTGCCTTCTTTGTACTTCCAATGCGCCGCGATCCCCTCTTCCGCGATGCGATGCATCTCCTCCGTGCGGATCTGCACTTCAAATGTCACTCCGCCCGGACCCATCACGGACGTATGCAGAGACTGGTACAGGTTCGGACGCGGCATCGCGATGAAATCCTTAATGCGGCCCGGAATCGGGTGCCACTCGTTGTGAATCACTCCGAGCGCCGCATAACAGTTCTTCACCGAGTCCGTGATAATACGAACCGCCAGTATGTCGTAAACCTGATCGAGCGTGATCTTCTGCCGTTTCAGCTTCAGGTACACCGAATACGCTCGTTTGACTCGGCCCTCTACGCGAACCGGTATGTCCTCGCGGGCCAGCTTTTGCTCAATCGTGTTCTGCACGTCCCGCAGCCACTCCTCATATCCCTGTCGCTTGGATTCGATCTCGCGGATGAGTTCGGCCGCTTCTTCCGGGTGCAGCGTTTCAAACGAGAGGTCCTCCAGCTCCCCGCGTAACTTCCCCATGCCCAAACGGTGCGCAATCGGCGCGTAGATGTCGAGCGTCTCCTGCGCGATCGCCTCCCGGCGCTCTGGCGAAAGCGAGCCGATTGTCCGCATATTGTGTAGCCGGTCGGCCAGCTTCACCACCACCACGCGAATATCGCTCGTCATCGCAAGCAGCATTTTTCGCAGGCTCTCCGCTTGCCGGTCTTCCCGGTTGGCGAAGCTGATCCTGCTCAGTTTGGTGACCCCATCGACGCATCGCAGAACCTCTTCGCCAAATTGCTCCCGAATATCTTGCGGCGTTGCTTTGGTGTCTTCGAGAACATCGTGCAGCAACCCGGTTTCCAGGCAAACCAGGTCCATCTGCATGTCCGCCAAAACCTTCGTTACTGCAATCGGATGTGTGATATACGGTTCGCCGGATTTACGCTGTTGCCCTGCGTGGCACTCGGCAGCGTACCGGTAGGCCCGCTCTAAACTTGCCAGGTCCTCCTTCGGCCGCAGTGCCCGCACCTTTTCTTCCAGGCTGCGGTACAGCTCTTCTACCTGAGGGAGATCCCCTACGCTCGTCGACATCAAAAGCTTCTTTCAGGTTAGATCACCGTGAACATTACAAGGCGATGGTGGCGCAGACAATCTTGCTGTCTGCGTGGCTGACCTTATCGTCCCTGCCAAACACGAGCTATACTTCCCTTAGCCATTTATGGGAAGGAAAGCCCTCGATGAATCGCGCTCCGGTGATCTCATTCCCGGCACTCTGGACATGCTCATCTTGAAAGCGCTCGAATCGGGCCCGCTCCACGGTTATGCCGTTGCCGAGTGGATCCACGGACGTTCGCACGATATGCTTCAGGTCGATGAGGGCGCCCTCTACCCTGCTCTCCATCGGCTTGAGCTTCGTGGTCTTCTTTTGGCGGAGTGGGGTGCTTCAGAAAACAATCGGCGCGCCAAGTTCTACCAACTAACGGGTCCTGGCCGCAAACACCTTCAATCCGAGCGCGAACGTTGGACACGTCTCGCGGCCGCGGTCGGGTTCGTCCTGGCAGGAACTTAAGGAACGAGAGAAATGTGGCAGAGCATACGCGAATTTATTCTGCGAGCGGCAGGGATATTCAGAAAACGGCGGCGTGAGCGCGAAATCGCCGAAGAACTCGAATTTCATCTGGCTCTTAAAGAAGCCAGTTGTCGCCAAAACGGCGTTGCTCCTTCGGACGCAATCTATCAAGCTCGTCGAAATTTCGGGGGCTTCGAGCGCTGGAAGGAACGGTGCCGCGATGTGTCCACAATTCGGATTGTGGAAGATCTGCAACGGGATCTGTGGCTGGCATTTCGCATGCTGCGCAAGTCGCCAATCTTCACCTGCATAGCCATCGCCACACTGACAGCCGCAATCGGCGCAAATACAACAATATTCAGCCTACTAAACGCAGTGCTTCTTAAATCGATCAATGTTCCCCGCCCAGATCGTCTGATTTTGCTTCGCGTCCAACCCGGCGAGTATGGATATGGCTTCAATTACCCTTGGTTCCGGCGTATTGAACAAGAGTCATCGAGCCTGATGCAGGTATTTGGCTTCGTTCGCCGAGAACTACGTTTAACAACTCCTAGTGGCATTGAAGACGTTTCGGGACAGTTTGTCAGCGGAAGCTACTTTAGCGCACTGCAGGTAGCCCCCGAGATGGGACGCTATATAATCCCGCGTGATGATCGACCAGGCATCCCTGACGGCGGGGTGGCCGTTATCAGCGCAGGCTTCTGGCGTTCGCATTTTGGCTCAGATCCCAAAATACTGGGGCGCCAGTTAAGGCTAAATCAGGTTCCCTTCACTATCGTCGGTGTAATGCCTGAGTCCTTTAGGGGAATGGATCAAGACCAGCATCCCGATGTGTTCATACCTCTTGAATCCGAGCCGTTGGTTGAGGCACCGTTCAATGCCATCGCTGCTGGATATCGGGCCTGGTGGATGGAGATCGGTGGCCGCCTCAAGGAAGGTGTTTCCCTTGAACAAGCGGCGGCATTCCTGAAGCCAAAATCTTTCAGCATGACTCACGGCAAGGAAACACCACTTGAGTTTAAGCTCAATGGCTACAAACTTGAGGATCTTTATGTAGCCGCTGAGCCTGGTTTGGCCGGTTATTCCTATGTCCGCTTCCGGTTTGCAAAACCCCTACGGGTGTTGATGGTCCTGGTAGGTTTGGTGTTATTCCTCGCATGCCTCAACCTCGCCACGCTCCTTATGGCGCGGACGACCGCACGCCGCCGTGAAATCTCAACCCGCTTTGCACTGGGAGCTAGCCGCTCTCGTCTCGTCCGGCAACTTCTTACTGAATGCCTATTGCTTTCGCTGGCCGGAACCACGCTCGGTTTAGTGGCCGCATTGCTGCTTACGCGCGTGCTGGCTGTCCTAATCGCTCCGCAACACGGAACTAACAGTTTGCACATCGATACCACGCCTGACTTCGCCGTATTTGCTTTTACTGCTGCAGTTGCCGTGGCTGCGACTCTTCTGACAGGAGTGGCCCCGGCGCTACGCTCGACCGACCCCCGATTAGAAAACCTGCGCGAAGCCAGCTTCACCCTTCGGGCAGTAGAACGCCGCCGGTTCTGGCCCCGCGCGCTACTTGCATTGGAAGTCGCCGTGGCGCTCGTGCTAGTGACCGGAGCCAGTCTGCTCGGCTACAGCCTTGTCAAGCTACATCAGCTTCCACTTGGCTTCGATCCAGCCGGCTTGGTTCATGTCTTCATGGACACCGATCACGGCAAGATTCGCGCGGCATTGCCCGAAATGTATCGGCAACTGACGGAACGTCTCAAAGGCTTGCCCTCAGTTTCCGATGTAAGCCTCTGTCAGTATGTGCCATTTTCGGACGCTATCGGCATGACCGAGATAACGGTCCCAGGGCGGGGCCACCAACCGCTTTGGGATAACACTGTCGGACCCGGATATTTCAGCACAATGCGTACTTCCGTACGTGAAGGACGCGAGTTTCGTTGGTCTGATAGCGGCGCCAGGGCTAAGGTGATCATTCTGAACGCCTCGGCTGAAAAGGCGCTTTTCCCCGGCGAGCAGGCCTTGGGTCAGCACGTTAGTGACGACAGAGGGAAGACCTGGTTCCAAGTCGTGGGCGTTGTCGAGGACGCGAAGTATTCTTCCTTGCGCGCCGCGTCACCACCAACCATTTACTATCCCGCGACGCTGGAAATGCAAAATGGAGTCTCTTCGTGGACGTTTATGCTGCGGGTTTCCGGCCCGGTGGCTCCCGTCATTTCCTCAGCCAGCAAGATCATTCATCAGAACGTGCCGGAAGTTCCAGCGCCGGTCGCGATAAGCATGGAAGAGACTGTGAATGAGTCGCTGGCTTCAGAGCGCATACTAGCGATGCTTGCCGCCTTCTTCGGTACATTGGCGCTCGTCATTACGGGGATCGGCCTCTACGGAACACTGGCTTACATGACGGAGCGGCGCACTGGCGAAATCGGCATCCGCATGGCTCTAGGCGCGCGTCGCAGCAACATCGCATTCCTGGTTGCGGTCGAAAACGGTGCGCTCGCGTTTTCAGGATGCATTGTGGGCCTGACGGTTTCCTTGATGGCATCGAAGCAGGTCGCAAGTTTCCTGTTTGGGATTAGGCCTCACGATCCCCTCGCCTTTCTGGCGGCAGTCGTTGCGGTGTTGTTGGTCGCAGTTACAGCTTCGGTTTCACCCGCGCTGAGGGCGACACGTATTGATCCTCTATCCGCTATTCGCTATGAATGACTGATGGCCGGGCATTACGAGCTGCTCTTGTTGGAACCCCGCCGCACAACGGGCTCGCGATCCGCACCCAAGTCCGCCGAAGTTCCTCCTTTCGTTTGGTGGCGCGGCATCGCGGCTTGTGCGGCTCTTGGATCCATTGAGAGCGCTTCGGCACGAATGATTTCGCGTTGCCAGATAGCGACAATCATTTCGCTTAGTTGCCTATCGTTGTGTATGATCTCGTGCGCCGCGCGCTTGTCCAGAACGTATTTTGAAGTGCTTCCGAGTAGTCCGAATTATGTACTGCAATCTCCCGATTCCCGTCGGACGCCCTTCCCCGAAGTGCTCAAAGCCTACAACGACTTTGAAGCTGGCCACGCGTCGATCGATCTCGAACCACTGATGGAACTGAGAATTGAGAACGCTTATTACGCGCCCGGCGCTCCAAGAAGCGGTCTAGCAGGTTTTTTGGGGACGGAAGTCGCACGCTACGTCGTCAGGTCTCATGGCCTCGCTCTGGTTTCCGTTCACCCCATGTCGAATCGCCCGAACGATCAGATCCCAGCTCAAGACCTAATCTCAAACACCGAAACAAAATTCAGCCATTACCGGCTGTATTATGAGATAGTTTTTTCTAAACGCGACCATTCACACGGATCGGTTCTATTGGGCGCGGACTCTCAAGCAGAAATGGACGCACTGTCGGCGCAGTTGTCGCATCCAGAGGTAGTCTGCTCTCGACGCTCTATTCATTGCATCGTTTTTCCGGAGGCCTGTTCGGTGTCGGTGGAGATGAAAGTCATTGTTAACGGCAAACCGGAATCGGTCCTTTGGGGAAGTACGCTAGCGAGCATCGCCAAACAGCCGCGTCATCTGGAGATGAAGCGCCTGTACGCAGGGCAGCTAAGGCCGATTCGAATCGATGCAAAAGACCCCAAATCTCTGCTGCTTCCGCTGCTGCCCGGAGATCGAATCACTTGGAACTAGATTTGCGTTCACCAGCGGTCTCGGTTCAAACTTACTGCAGGTTTGCCACGAATTCTTTCCGGATCGGCCATACCCCGACGACGTGCCGGTCCACGACTTCAAATGAACCGGAGGTCAGCAGACCTGTCAGATCTCCCGGATTTGGTTGCTGACGTTCTCGGGCCAGTTCCAATTTCAAGAGCTTGGTGTCGAGCTGGAGCTGATTGCGCGCCGCCCCCGCACTCGCCGCGTCCGAGAAAGCCGCTTGCAGCCGAACATTGAATGCGTTCTGCTCATTTCCTCCGGCGCGAGTGAGAGCAAGCACCACCTCTTCGGCCGGGGTGAGCGCTTGCGCGAACATCCCCATTCCTGGCAGCTCCGAGACGCGACGTAGGGTTCCCGGTGACACACTCACCCAGACCGGCTCGTTTGCTGCGGGTTGATGGCTTCGCTTTCCGGGTGGCCGCAACGCCTCGGCCGCTCTGCGGTTCCGGCTCACCGCCAGCCCGATTACATCCGGCTGAACGCGGAGAAACGACGCCCAACGTTCCGGCCGGCTGGTTGCGATCTCGCAGAAATCGCTCCCGCAAGATCCCCCATGATTTCTGGCGTACCCGCGCAGCCGGTCCCAGTCGAAGCGCCCGCGCAGCGTGAAGAAAAGTTCTTGATTATCGGCCGCTCCCGCCAGGTTATCGAGATCTCTCGTATAATCCAGTCCGGTCGCTTGCACAAACGTCTCGTAGTCTCGTTCTTTGACCGGCTTCGTTCCGGCGAGCAGCCGCATAAAACCAGTCCGCCGCAGTGCCGCCACATCCACGGAAAAGACCGTCTCATTCCTCACCGGCAACAGACTTAGTAAGTCCCCCTCGTCCCGAACAAAACGATGCCGGTAGGAATCGATTCCATACAGCAGCGCCGCTATAGCGATCGCCAGCAGAATCAGAAACTGCCAGGGCTGCAGCCGAAATCGCAAGGGATTCCTATATTGCCGCCATCTCCGTGACTCGCGCCTGCTTCCAAAGATCCATATAGGGCCCCAGCTCGCTCATCATCCCGGCAAACTGGTCGAAGGTCAACGACTGCGCGCCGTCGCTTATGGCCTTCTCAGGCTGTGGGTGTACTTCGACAATCAAACCGTCGGAGCCAATCGCCACTCCCGCTCGCGCCAGAGGCGGTACCAGGCTGCGTTTGCCGGTCGCATGACTCGGGTCCAGAATGACTGGCAGATGTGAAAGCTCATTCAACACCGCGACCGCCGTAATGTCGCAGGTGTTCCGGGTCGCGGTTTCAAAGGTGCGAATGCCACGCTCGCACAGGATGACGTTTGGATTCCCGTGCGCGACTATATACTCCGCCGACATCAACAGCTCTTTGATGGTCGAGCTCAGCCCGCGTTTCAGCATCACGGGACGGCTTGCTTTCCCGAGCTGCTTCAGAAGCGCGAAATTCTGCATGTTGCGTGCCCCGATCTGTAGAATGTCCGCGTACTGTGCCACCATCTCGACATCGCGGTCGCTCATCACCTCTGTGATAATTCCAAGCCCCGTCTCCCGTTTGGCTTTTTGTAAAAGCTTAAGCCCCTCCTCCTCCATACCTTGAAAATCGTAGGGTGAGGTCCTTGGCTTGAATGCTCCCCCGCGTAGGAATTGTGCGCCTTTTTTTGCAACGAACCGTGCTGTCTCGATAATCTGCCGCTCACCTTCTACTGAACATGGGCCGGCCATCACAATGAATTCATCTCCGCCGACCTCGATTCCGTTCGCAACGATTCGCGTCTTCTCGGGCCGGAACTCCCGGCTTACGAACTTATAAGGAGCCGATATGCGAACCGCCTTTTCCACCTGCGGCATCGCTTCCAGCGATTCGAGGCACGCCGTCACGTCGCCGACCCCAACCACCCCGATTACGACGCGCTCTTCTCCCTCTATCGAGTGCACCTTGTAGCCAAATTCGCGAATGCGTTCGCAGACCGCCTCCACTTCCTGCTTCGTAGAATGCAATTTCATCGAGATGATCATTTACCCCTCCCGAGTGTTCCGTTCCCTTATAAAATCAAAGGCCCACTCGTTTCCGAGTGGGCCTCCTTGTGAACTCTTAAACCTGTTTGCAGCTACGCGGATGCCCCTCGGCAAGATTCTGGTGTGCACCAAAATCGAAACCAATAAAAGCAGACCCCGTAAGCCGGCATGAACTTAAAAGTATGCCACACAATTTAGATGGGTGCGAAACCTGCACACCGCGATTGGTGCTAACATCTGGTTTCGGCATGAAGTTTGCGATCCCTGTGCTCTCCGCAACAGCCGTGATTTTTCGAGTGTCTGGTGCGACCGTTCAGTCGAAATCAGCACCTCCGGCCGCAACAGCGAAGGCGGCGGGAAACTCAACGTCCACAGGAAAAGCTCATGCCGCCTCCTCGCATTCTGCGCACTCCCGCAGCCGTCATTCGAAGGCTCGTCGCGCTTCTGCCCCCTCCTACCAAACGCAACCCACGCCCGAACGGTACCAGGAGATCCAAAAGGCTCTGGCCGACCGTGGCTACTTCAAAGGTGAGGTCAACGGGCAGTGGGGACCCGATTCTATTGATGCCCTGCAGCGGTTCCAGACAGATCAACAGATCCCGAACGACGGCAAACTCAATTCTCTTTCTTTGAGCGGCTTAGGCCTCGGTCCTAAACACGATGCCGGCCCAGTCCCGCAGAGTGCGCCCACCGCCCCAGCCGGCTCTGCCCCTCCGCCGTCACCACCCCCGCCTGCCGAAACACCAGATCAACCGGCTCCCTCGGTCCTGCCGGTACCGCCAAAGTAGTCCCTTTCGCCCCGACCGTCCTAGCCCAAGCCGAACCGCAATCTAGTTGACATTGGATTTCCAATGTATCACTCTGGCAAACACGGAATCGCCGAGAAAATCCGTATCGATTCCACTTGTTGTGTGAAAGGAAATCTTTGATGACGAAGTTGTTTCTCTTAGCGATAGTTTGTTTGCCGGTCGTCGCCTTCGGACAGACTGCGGAGCCCACAGAATCCGCTCCGCAAGACCTCTCCGACCGCAATGCGCCTCCCATGTTTGGTATTCACTGGGCCCGTGGCTTTGAACACGCCCCCCGCCTCCACCAGGCAACTCCACGAAGGAGCGCTCTTATGACCTATCATGGCGGGAAGATTCTGCCCGACGTTTTTACTAAGAGCATTTTCTGGGGTACGAGCTGGCGTACCTATTCGGGAGACAAGATCACTGGGATGGATTCGTGGTACCAGGGTTTCGGCGGCTCCAATTACGCCAAGACTTCCGACGAATACACCGGATCCAATGGACAGGTAGGTCCGAATACGACGTACGAGGGCCACGTCATCGATACCTCTGCCTCGACAAGTGGTAATAATACGTCGACCATCTTGGCAGAAGTATGCAAAGCGGTTCCCAATCCTGACCCGGGCGGAAACGGCTACTATGCCGTCTACGCGGACACCAAGCGCAACGGCAACTACTGCGCTTATCACAGTGCCGGCACATGCAACGGGACGCCGGTGCAATTTGCCTATTTCTTCAATCTGGATGGCGACGCGGGCTGCGATCCTCAGGACACATCCGGATTGCACTCACAAGGCCTGGCAGCCCTCGCAAATGTCAGCGGGCATGAATTGTCGGAAGCACGTACCGATCCCTCCAACCCCGGCGCCTGGTACGACTCCTCCGGCGAGGAGAACGGCGACAAGTGCGCCTGGACCTTCGGCGCGCCGCTTGTTACTTTCGTTTCTAACGGAAGTGAATGGAAAATCCAGGGTGAGTGGTCGAATGCCGCATATAACCTGGGCAACGGCTATCCCAATAGCTCGGGTCAGAGGGGCTGTTTATCGGGTAAATAGGAGTCTGGCCGCCTTCACCTGCGCGGGTCTCCCGAGTACTGTTCCTACGCCGCTCCAATCGCATAGAATCGAGGCGAAGGTACAAGGAAGGGAGCCCCACCTTGGTCATCGGCGTTCCAAAGGAAATTAAGGATCACGAAACTCGGGTCGGCTGTGTCCCGAGTATGATTACTTCGCTTCGGGAACATGGTCATGAGGTCCTGGTCGAGGCAGGCGCAGGAGTCGGCAGTTCCATTCCTGACAGCGAATATGCCGAAGCCGGCGCTCTCATCGTAAACTCAGCGTCCGAGGTCTGGAGCAAGTCCGATCTCATCGTGAAGGTCAAGGAACCGCAGCTTTCGGAATATCCATACTTTCGTCCCAATCTGATCCTGTTCACATATCTGCATCTGGCTCCTCTGCCTGAATTGACAGATGCTCTTCTCAAAGCGCGCGTGAATGCGGTTGCATACGAAACAGTCCGCGAACACGACAACTCCTTGCCGCTCCTCACGCCCATGAGCGAGGTCGCCGGGCGCATGGCCGTGCAGGTCGGCGCGCAATACTTGGAGCGGCCGAACGGAGGGCGGGGCATTCTCTTGGGCGGAATACCCGGAGTGGCGCCGGCGAATGTTGTCGTCATCGGAGGCGGAATCGTCGGGCACAACGCCGCCAAGATCGCTTGCGGTCTCGCCGCCAACGTTACCATCATCGACCGCAACCTGAACCGCTTGCGCGAGCTCGATGACGTCTACTTCAATTCCATTCGGACCCTCGCCTCCAATACCTACACCATTCGCGAAGCCGTGCGTCAGGCGGATCTTGTCGTCGGTGCTGTCCTCATCCCCGGAGCCGCCGCACCCAAACTAGTTCGCCGCGACATGATCGCGAGCATGAAGCAAGGCTCTGTGATTGTGGACGTCGCCATCGATCAGGGTGGCTGTGTCGAAACAGCGCACCCGACCACCCATACCGATCCCGTTTACTACGTGGATGGCGTGCTGCACTACTGCGTCTCGAATATGCCGGCCGCTGTGCCGCACACGTCCACTTTTGGTTTGACCAATGCAACAGTGCCATATCTGCTGGCGTTAGCCGACAAAGGCCTGGAGCGTGCTTGCGAAGAGAGCAATGCGATCTGCGAAGGTGTCAACACCTATCAGGGCGAGATCACCTACGAGGCGGTCGCGGAATCGCAAGGCAAAACCTGGCGCGAGCTTACGGCCGTGATGTAGCAGTACTCTTTTTCAGATCTAAAAGTGAGAGGCCCCAAGCGGGTTTGCTGGCTATCACCGCGACCATGGATGCGAATTACCACCACTCCCGCAACAATGCCGATAATGATCCACCTCTTCTTCGAATGCCCGCCCTTGATTTTGGGAAACAGAGAGCACCTGATCGTAAGCAATGCTTTACGTGCCGCGCCAGCAGGCAGAGAGGAACGCCGGAATCGAGCTGCTGGAGCCGACCACTCCCTATGAGCTGGGTTGGCAGGGTTGTTGTTCAGTGGGGTTCATACCGTCGCTTTATCCCGTTTACATCCGCGGCCTGATCTATCTGGCTGGTCATCGAGGTCGGGAAGCCGCGGCGGAGTTTCAGAGAATACTGGATCATCGCGGGATCGTTGTCACTGCTCCGATAGGCGCGTTGGCACACCTGCAACTCGGTCGGGCGTACGCGTTATCAGGAGATCACGCCCGGGCGAAAGCTGCTTACGAAGAGTTTCTTGCCCTTTGGAAAGAGGCTGATCCGGACATTCCGATTTTGAGAGAGGCACAGGCGGAATACGCGAAGTTGCCGTAAGGCATCGCTGGAGCCCGTCGCGGAATCGCAAGGCAAAACCTGGCGCGAGCTTACGGCCGTGATGTAGCTTTCCCGCTTTTCTTAATCCATTGGTCGAGCGGCATCCACTGCCCGGTGCCCGTGCAATCCCCCGAACAAACCTCAAACTTATAAATTGGATGGATCTCCCAAAGTGAGATTCGTTTCGGGTTGTCACCTACGGCTTGACCATTGTGGCAGGGGAAATGGCTCGAGTCGAAGAAAAGCTGTCCCGTGACCCGAACTTCTGTGTGACTCTTCGCAAGCTGTTCCACATTATCTGCGGTCCAATTCGCGGGACGATGATGGGGAATCATCTCCGCCACAATGCCGGAGCACTCGTCGATTTCCGTCGCCTTATCGACCAGCTCAACGTGGATGTCATGATACGCTAGCTCATCCGGAGCCGTGTTTTCGCAGTTAACGCTCTCCGCGCCTTCTTGCTGCGCCAGCAGCACATACCCTTGCAAACTGACGAGCCTGCCTTCTCCCAACTGCTGAAGCGGTCCGCGGTTTTGTGCCGGTCCTTTCGGCCTGGTGCCGGAATCTTTGTCGCCGAATGGAATGCTTGGGTTTGCGTTTACTTGCTCCTGTAATTTTTGAAAATCCTTGACCGTTAATAATTGCAGATCACCGGAAGCGCAGAAATTGTTCTTCGCCATGTTCTGGTGACCTTCCGGCCCGTCATCTCCCTGCAACCCGCATATGGAATCGATCGCCGGCGGGCTTGGAGGAGGTGGCGAAGGATACGAAGGGGTGCCGCAAGCGGGAGTGAAGGTCTTCTGCTGCCCGCCACCGGCTGAAATGATCGGCAACGCCATCACGACAAGGAATGCACGCAAGCTGAGCATCGAAGTGTTTCTCCCAGTGATCGCGAGTCTACTACAATCAGCCAAAGATCCTACTTCGCGGCCTCCACCGATCTTGGCCCTGAGAACTGCGCGGGCATGAACGGGGCCCGTCCCAGCAACCTTCCTCATGAACGAACAGACGGGTGCATTGCATCTCCTTGAGCAGTGTGATGCCTACTACATTCATTCAAACCCGGCAAGGATTCTCGCTAACAATCTCGCCTATAGTTCTCGCCGTGATGTTCCTGGCTCTCGCTGATGTTCGTCGCGCTTCGGCTGAGCCGATTCCCGTGAAAGAAGTGCAGGGCGCGATGTCCGGATTCTTAGTGTTGAAATCGCCGGATGGCCGCGTGATCGCGGTAGGCGATGAGGTCGACACTGTCGACGGTGACAAAGTCCGCTCCCGCCTGACCTTCCGGTTCCGTGATGGATCGATCGACGATGAAGTTTCTGTCTATACGCAAGACGCGGTATTTCGGCTAGTAACCGACCACCACATCCAGAAGGGGCCGTCATTCCCGGATGCGCTGGATCTTTCCATAAATGTTCCAGCCAGAACAGTGACTTGGCGAGAAGCTAAAGACGGCAAGGAGAAATTTCAAACCGGGCGCATGGATCTTCCCTCGGACTTGGCGAACGGGATGACTTCGTTGATCGTCGAGAACTTTCCTAAGAACCAGTCAGAGATGAAAGTCTCCTACTTGGCTGGGAGCTCAAAACCGCGGGTGGTAACGCTTTCTGTAAAACCTGACGGCGAAGAGGTGTATGAAATAGCCGGAGTGATTCGCCACTCAAAGAAATTCAAGGTTCATATCGAAATCGGTGGCATCGCTGGCATCATTGCGCCCTTAACCGGAAAGCAGCCTTCGGATATTGAAATGTGGGTTTCAGAGGGAAAGGTTCCCGTCTTCCTTAAAATGGTAGGTGCGCTGTACGCTAACGGTCCAATTTGGACAATGCAAACAACTTCCCCGGTGTGGTCCGGAGCGGCCAAATGAGCCTCCGTGAACGAAGGCCGATCGGCGAAATACCTGTATTTTTACTTAGAACCGTATCGCCCTGATTCCAGCTATAGTGTGAAACGGTCGGCTTGATTTCGTCCTCTAAAGGATGCTAGCGAGGCCATGTGTAACGGGCACGCGCACGTATCAATATGAAATCTTTGGCCTATTTAGTTTTTTTGGCTGTTTTTCCGTTATTCATCGGGTCGAGTTCAGCGGCTGTCATGTTGCCGGACTGGTTAGATAGAACCATTCCCCTATATCACCGCCCTCTCCCAATGCTTGCCCTACCGGCCGACGCCCTCCCGAATCCTAATGTCGTGCCACCTTCCGCCCCGGCGCCGGCCATGGTTCAAGGCTTACCTGCCATGGATCCGGTCACAATAGCGCCCACCGTTAATCCAGCCATAGTGCCTCAGGCTGTGGATCCACCCATAGTGGGGCACGCCATGTATCCGTTCATAGCACAAGGCACCCCTGACTCCGTCCGACTTCTCATGGAATTGAATGAGTACGGAGGCTGTTTTACTCCAGGGCTTTGCAACCAGAGCTTCTCGCCCATTTCGACCAGTTCCGTGCCTAACCAGAGCATCTCGCCCACCTCAACCAGTTCGGTGCCTGACCAGAGCATCTCGTCCATTTCGACCAGCTCCGTTCCTACCGGCTGCCCTGGCTGCTTAACTTCTCCACTTGCTGCCCCGTCTGCTCCAGTGGGTGCTCCCGAACCACTTCCATGGGCTCTCGCTGGTTTGGGCCTGGTCGGCCTGGCACTACTCCGGCGCCGTCGTTCAGGTATTTAGAGTACTCCTCGTTCCTCTGCTGAGAGGAAACGTTATCGCATATACTTGAGGTCCATCGAGTATGCGCATAAAGTTCTTCGCTTTCATCGGAGTACTTCTTTTCTCGGCCGCCCATGCGGCGCTCGCCGGCGTCATAAATCAGCTCGTGGTGTTCGGCGATAGCCTTTCCGATAACGGAAATGCCGCTGCCGCTCTTGCATCGCAGGGCCAGACACTCGGCAACTACGCTCCGAACGCCGTGACGGACGGACCCAATACAATGCCGCCTACTACAGGTCCCTTTGGTTTGTGGGTGGATCAGTTCTCGGCCAAATTCGGTTTGCCCGATCCGCAGCCTTTCCTCGTGGATACGAAGAATGGTTTGGCGATTAATCCGGCCGCGACAAACTTCGCAGTGGCGGATGCCCTCACCGGACACAATCCGAATTTCAGTCTGCAGAACTTTAATTCAAGCATGGCGATTCCGTGGACCACGGACCAGGTAGGAATTTACAATGCCCTCAATCACAACACAGCGTCCGCCGGCACTCTATATTCATTTTGGGCCGGTGCCAACGACGTCATCCAGGCATTGACGACCGACCCTTTGAACGTTATTAGCGATTCGATTAAGGCCGCCGATAACATTGAAACCGATATCAAAATCCTTGCGGGCGAAGGCGCCAAGAATTTCTTGTGGTTCAATTTGCCGGCCTTAGGCGACACCCCGAGGGCGCAAGCCGCGGGGCCACTGGCTGTGTTTGCGGCCAATTCGGCGGCCAAGGCCTTCAATGCCGAGATGACGGGAGATGTCGCTTCGCTCACCCACTCGCTCGGCATCGACATCGTTGACATTGACACGTATTCGCTGCTTAGCGACATCGTTGCCAATCCTGCGAAATATGGGTTCACTAATGTGACGGATGCCGCGCAAGGCCTGAACGTCAATCCCAACGACTACTTGTTCTGGAACGACATACATCCCACCACTCAGGGCCACGCTTTTCTCGCGCAATTGGTTGATGCTGACGTTTCGAGCCGGTTCACCGCCATACCGGAACCCGGCACACTCGTGTTTGCAGGCTTTGGTCTCCTGAGCCTCTGTGCTGGTATTCGGTTTCGCCGCCGAAAAGACTAACTACCCGGTGCCGCTGAGGCGACCGCAAACCGATAGATTGCGGCAAGCGGAGCGCCATTCGGCATTTTCCCGTTCGGAACAACGTACACTTGGCCCGCGTGCAGGAGGGTTTGTACTGCCGCGTCATTCATCAGATCCTCGTCGTTGGAAGTTCCACTCTCGCGGCCCCTTACAGAATGTGTTGTTTCGTTGAATGTTCCCGTCAACTCGAGCGAATCCGAAACCAGTAGCGTAAGGACGCGGCCATCATGTGCCGCCATGACGATGTCCTTGAGCCGGTTGGACGCGCCGCCTCCCGCCTTATGATTGTATTCGGCCAGCAGCGAATCAATCCTCTTCTCATCGGCTCGCGACATCGCCTGCAGCGCTCGCGCGTGCATCCCGCCCGCTTTTAAACCATTTGGAGCCCCCCGCACGCCCTCCTCCGCCACATTCGGATGTGTGTTCACGGTCCGATACAACGCAACTTCATAGTCCACCCCAGCCAGAATCAGCGGTGCGCTCTTGCCGCGCAGGGTTTCGTTTACGCCGCGATCGATTTGGCGGAAAAAATGCGCGAGATACTCGCCCTTGTCTTCGCGGTCGGAGCTGGTCGTGAACATCACACCTTTCATATGCCCGGTCGATGGCCCACCTGTGGCCATGCTGTCCGAGGTATGGTCCGGTTTCGCCGTATTCATCCAAGCATCAAAGTTTGTAATTACTCCGGCGGCAAACGCGACTTCCTCTGAACTGCGAGAGGTGCAACGCAGCATTCTTACGTCCTTCTGGCTGAGTGCCAGAATGTAGAACTCTTTGCCTCGCGTGACTTCCGGTAGCAGCGGCCTGATGTAAAACCGCGGCCCGGCTACAGCCCGGCGTGGAACGGACTCATCCAGCCAGGTCCATGCAAAATAATTTGGCGAGCGAAACACAGCCAGCGATCTGCCCCTCGGTCCGCCTTCCGGCGCGAACGTTCTCCAATCGGCGATCGAGCGTAACAGCTCGCGTCCTTGGGCGCCGTATTGGTCCACAGTACTCTCGAGTCCCCGAAGCAGCTCTTTCCATTCGAGCGCGTCGATCCGCGTATTCTGCCCGGGAGATTCTGAATTGAGGGGCAGATACGCGCTGATGCACGGGCCCTCTGAAGCGAGTATCTCTTTCAGGTCCTTCACGCCCTGCAATTCGATCGGTTCGGCCTTTGAGGTATCCATACATTTCAGGAGACCAGTTGGCTGAAATGGCCGTTACTGGCTCGTTTTCCCTGCCTCCGTCCGATTCAGTCCCGAGACTTCGATTTTGCGATTGTCACCACCTGTATTTATGAAACGTATTTCGATGCGCTGTTCGGGAAACAGGCTGCTAAAGCGCTCGCCCCACTCGACCAACACCAGTGCAGAACTGTCCATTAGTTCCTCGAGCCCGAGCCGTTGAGCCTGCTCGAGTGTCTCCAGGCGATATAGGTCGATATGATAGATCCGGACCGGATCACCGTATTCGTGAATCAGGGTGAACGTGGGACTCGAAACCTCGTCCGCTTTCGCAGCGCCGCGCTCCTCTGCGATGCCTTTTGTCAGCGTAGTTTTACCCGCGCCCAGGTTGCCGATCAGCAGCACTACGCCGCGATTAGGAAGCTGGGTTGCAAGCTGGCGTCCAACGGCTTGTGTCTCTTCGCCGGAGTGCGTTTCAAACCTGAGGACGGAGCTCATCGATCGCCTCAGGCAGAAAATCCAGCAGGTCTGTCGCGAGCGTCGATTCTTCCCCCAACTGGTCGCTGGCCAATTCTCCACTTCGGCCATGCAGCCACACTGCCGCCACGACCGCCCGTTTCCAGTCTTTTGAGTGCTGGCCAATCAGTCCCGCAACCATGCCCGTCAGGATGTCTCCCGTTCCGCCGGTCGCCATCGCGGGCGAGCCGGTTGGGTTCACCCAGGTTTCGCCATCGGGAAACGCGATGATTGTGCGGTCGCCTTTCAGAACGACGGTCGCGCCGCTTCGATTGGCCAGCTCCTGTGCGAGGCCGAGCCGGTCCGCCTGAACGTCCTTTGCCGATTTGCCGGTTAGCCGGCCCATCTCGCCCGGGTGAGGCGTCAGGATTCGGATTTTGTCGGTCTTTGGGAGCGCGCCGGCGAGAGCGTTCAACGCATCCGCATCCACCACCATCGGAACGGGAGCTTCCTCGTACAGGCGTTTTACCAAACGAACTGTCTCGTCCTCGGTTCCCAGCCCAGGTCCGAGCGCTAGAACCGTCATTTTCTCCGCCAGTTGCAGGATGCGATCGCCGCTGGCGAAACGAACCCGCCCGGATTCGGTCTCCTCCAGAGGCTCCGTCATTAATTCGGGGCGCACGACCGCAACACTGGTCAGTGCACTTTTCGGGACGGCAATCGTGACCAGCCCTGCTCCGCTTCGGTAAGCGCCCAGTCCGGCCATAGCTGGTGCCCCGCTTTTGCCAAACGAACCTCCGACGATTAGCACATGCCCGTACATTCCCTTGTTGCTGTCGGACGGGCGTTTGACGAACAAATGGCGAATATCGGGTTCGGTGGTTAGGTTCGTTCGGTAATTTGGGTTTGTTTCGCAGAGGTCGGAAGGCGTTCCTATCGGCACAACGGTTAGCTTGCCCACGTTTTGGTAGATCGGAGACAAGCATTGGCTTTGTTTCGCAGCCGTGAAGGTCACCGTGTAATCGGCGCGGACAAACTCGCCTGTTGGCTTCGTTCCTTCAGACGGCAGCCCCGACGGGATGTCAACGGCGACCTTCTTTGCCAGCGGAAACTGCCCGTTGATGGCTTGAATCGCTTTGAGAGCCGCGCCTTTTGCGGGACCGGTCAGTCCGGTTCCCAGGACTGCATCGACAAGAATCGTTGCCAGATTGGGTTCGTTTGGTAAATTGCGGACCGTCGCGCAGCCACACGCCGCCAGCATCCGCCGGTTTTCGGCCGCATCCCCAGTCAGCCCCTCGGGATCGGCGGTTTCAATAATCGTGAGGTCACGGCAAAGCCGTCGCGTGAAAAGCTGGCGGGCGACAACGAACCCGTCACCGCCATTGTTTCCTTTCCCACAAACAATAACGATCCGGTGCTCGCTGAGCGGAGCGAACGTCTCACGAAGGAAATCCACCACGCGACTGCCCGCGTTCTCCATCAGGATCAGTCCGGGAGTACCGCGCTCGATGGTCAACCGGTCCACCTCGCGCATCTCAGCCGCGGTGAGGATCTTCACGCTTTCTGAACCTCGCGGGCGAGCAGCAGGGTCATGTCGTCCTGGAGTTCCGGCTGACCGGTCCAACTGCGCACGGCATCCAGCACCACGCCGATGATCTGATGATCCTCTTCGCGGGAGTGCTTCCTGATCAGATCGATCAGCCGTTCTTCACCGAACATTTCGCCGTAGGCGTTTTCGGGCTCGGTGATGCCGTCGGTATAGCAGACGAGCAGATCTCCGGGAGTCATCGTCAGGCAGCTTTCGTTGTATGTGGACCACGGAAAAGCGCCGACAACCATGCCGTTCGAATCGAGAGGCCGCACATCGCCATTACGAAAAAGCAGCGGAGAGAGGTGGCCTGCGTTGGTGTATGTGAGGGTGCGCGAGCGCTCGTCGAAGAGAGCAAAGAAGAACGTGGCGTACTTTTCCGGTGACGTGTTCGCGAAGATCTGCTGATTTAATTGCGAGATCACATCCGCCACATCGACTTCCCGCAACGGCGAGCAGTCGCCTTTTCGGGTGGGCTGATAATGCGCAAGCTGAGCGCGTAAAGCGGCCTGAAGCGTTGCCATCAGCAGCGCGGCTGAGATTCCCTTGCCGGCAACGTCTCCAATGGCGAAAGCGAGCTTAGCCGCGCCGATTTCTACGTAGTCGTAGTAGTCGCCCGACACCATGCGGGCGGGATCGCACCTCACCGTCAGTTTCAAACCGTGGATGGGGGGAGCTTCCTTCGGATAGAGCTGCGCTTGCACTTCTCGCGCGATCTCGAGTTCGGTCTGCAGGCGCTCTTTCTCCTTCTCGACGATCATCAGTCGTTCGATGTTGCCGGTCATCCTATTAAAGGATTCGGCCAGCTCGCCGACCTGATCGTGAACACGCACCGGGATGCGATGGCGGAAGTCGCCGCGGATGACGCGCCGTGTACCCTCTGACAACTGATTCACGGCCTGCGTTATCCGACGCGCGAGAGCCACGCCGATGATTACCGCAACTAGCTCCACAATCAGAAACGAGATTGCAATCACGACCAGCACATCGAAAAGAACGCCGCGAAGCACCTCGCTCCGAGAGAAGAAGGTGCGCAGCACCGCGGAAGGCCGCGAATACACCCACAAAACGCCTTCGTATGTTCGATTCGGGCTATCCAGATGATAGTGCGGAATGGTCGATGGCCATAAAACCGGAATGTCGAAGCGGCTCATCGCCGGAGGAAGCCGATTCGTCATCTCCGGTCCTTGCATCGGCTTCCCATCCATATTGAAGGTCACATTAGGGTTCTGATTCGGCCTATCTGGCCGAGGTGTTATCTGGGCGGTAACTGATCCGGCGGTCGCCAGCGATCCGCGAGCTTTCGCTTCCTGGGGGCTTTCGAGCAGAGCGATCACGCCGAGGTGCGGGACGAGATTCTCTATCGTTTGATCTGAAAGAGGAGCAATGTCAGTGTATTTCGCATTCGGGCTATTGACGTGGGCCCAGGCGTAGAAATGGCTGTTCAAAACCAGCAGCCCGCTTACATTTCCCCATCCCGATGGAACCTCCAGCGGCGGGCTGTTGGCGGGGACGCGATGTTCGCCATCCTTATCGCGAATGTAAAGGGCGAGGCCGGGAAGAGCCTGGCCGAAGCCCTTTATGACTTCGGGCGCCGCGAGGAGGCGCTGCTCTGGGGGCAATGCTTCAATGGTTTGGATCGCGGCCTGCGCCGCATTAAGCCGGCCATTCAGAGCGGAAGTCGTCAGATAAATTGCCAGTTCATTCATTAAGGCCCATGCCCCAAGCCCAAATAACACGAAGAGAAGCAGGATCGGCAGGACCCCAATCAGCGCATACGCGCAAAGGAGGCGGTTGCGCACGCTCCATAGCGCGTGATTCTTAACATACCGAAACCCGCGAAACGCGAGAATCGCACCGGGAGGGATCAACGCCAGGATTGCGAGAAACGTTAGCAGGCCGTGACCGGTGAAATAGAACAGTAGGCCGAGGGCGAACGTAACAAGAAAGTCAATGCCCGACTTGCCGAGAGCCTTTGCGATTTGGCGAACCCGCGACATTCATCTGAGATTATCTCGTGCGGCCGTACGGCTGAGTATTGCTGCTATACTGATGTTTACCCACTCGAATAGAGTCCAGGGTACGTGTGTTCTTATGGCAAAAGTTTGTGAAATTTGTGGCAGAGGGCCGCAATTCGGGCATCGCATCAGTCATGCCCACAACGTAACGAAGCGCCGCTGGAATTTGAACCTGCAGACCGTTCATGCTCTGGTCAAAGGCGCCGGCAAACGCGTGCGAGTCTGCACGTCCTGCATTCGCAGCGGTAAAGTCCAAAAAGCTCCTTTAGCTTAATTCGCGCTCGACCGGATTTAACCGGCGATATCAAGTGAATTCGGCTAATCTCGGAGTGTGCGCCTGTTGGCGCAAGCCAGATGCTGCCGATTGCGTTTACTGACCCCAATCTCCTATTCATTCTGCTAGTGCTTGGCGCATTGGGCCTGTACTGGGAAATGCACGCTCCCGGACTGATCATACCCGGAGTTTTGGGCTTTCTCCTGCTATGCGCCGCTGGGTACGGTTTATACGAGGACACGCCGACCTGGTACGGGCTGATGCTACTTCTTCTGGCGCTTCTGCTGCTCGGGATCGAGCTCAAATATTACACGCATATGGTTTCAGGTGTGGCCGGGGCGATTCTGCTCGCGTGCGGAGCGCTTGTCGTATTGCAGGGACCACGACGCATCACACCGGCTCTGGCCGTAGGCGTGGCGATCGGCTTCGGAGTCATCGCGATTTTTCTTGGCGTGCTGGGAAATCGGGCTCGCAAGACGAAGCGGCTAACGGGCCTCGAGACACTGGTCGGCGAAACGGGCGTTTCACGAACAGAGATCAACCTCGATGGAATGGTGTTCGTTCGCGGCGCATACTGGAAGGCGCACAGCGACTCCGCGATTCCGGCGGGGAAGCCGGTACGCATCGAGCGCGTGGACGAACTCGTACTTCATGTGAAGGAGGCTTGAGCTTTGACTCTCGACCAGCTTTTCTCCGGCGTGTTCGTAATCGTCATCCTGATTCTGATCTTTTATCTGATCTCTTCGATCAAGATTTTGGCGGAGTACGAGCGCGGAGTTATTTTTCGGCTCGGCCGAGCATTGCGCGAACCCAAAGGGCCCGGCATCATTCTGGTATTCGCGCCACTGGACCGCATGGTCCGCACCTCGCTTCGTATTGAAGCCATGGAGGTGCCACCGCAGGATTTGGTTACGCGCGATAACGTGACGGTGAAAGTGAACGCGGTTATCTACTTTCGGGTGGTCGATCCGATCAAGGCGGTAATTGAAGTGTCGAACTATCTGTTTGCTACGAGCCAGCTTGCTCAGACTACGCTGCGGAGCATTCTCGGAGAAGTGGAACTCGATGAGTTGCTAAGCCAGCGGGAGAAAATCAATCTTCGACTGCAATCCGTTCTCGACGAGCATACGGGCCCATGGGGCGTCAAGGTCAGCATGGTGGAAGTGAAACAGGTGGACTTGCCCGATCAGATGATTCGGGCGATTGCGCGCCAGGCGGAGGCCGAGCGGGAACGCCGCGCGAAAGTCATTCACGCCGAAGGCGAATACATGGCTGCCGAGAAGCTGAGCATGGCGGCAGAGCAGATTCAAAAACAGCCGCTCGCGATTCAACTGCGATACTTGCAGACGCTGGTCGAGATCGGAACAGAGAAGAACACGACGGTTGTTTTTCCCGTGCCGGTCGACATGCTCACGTCCTTGACCAAGATGATCGATAGTCTGGCAGCACGGGATGGCAAAGCGTCGGGATAGCCAGGCACGTCAACAAGCGGGCGTGCCGGGGTAACAGGCTGGTTCATCAGTTCGTGAGGACGGTTGGTGGTGGACTGCGCCCGGTTTCAATCTACGGGTGGCCCGTAAACAATGCAGTATCGAGTGCAAAACTTTGTATATACCACTGGAGCACTGCTTTGGTTCCAGAGAAGTTCGAAACTATTGAGCGTCAGCTAGGGAGGTCTCCATCCTTATGAATACTCGCCTCCCGCCGCATCAATTCACTACCCACTCGCTCGGTTTCGCACCATCGGCCCCCAGGACTTCAGTGTGGCCCGCGGTATTGAAGATCGACACTGCGATTTATCGCCTTAGGAAGGGCGAGTGTGCCGAAAA
Organism: uncultured Acidobacteriaceae bacterium; assembly: GCA_963787585.1. Lineage (GTDB taxonomy): Bacteria > Acidobacteriota > Terriglobia > Bryobacterales > Bryobacteraceae > Bog-105. The sequence goes on along the minus strand of CAWBDR010000014.1, from coordinate 674,682 downwards.
TGCGCCATCCCGCGCTTCCGACAAATGCTCAATCCAATCAGGCCAATCGTGATCAACGCGATTGGAGTGGGTTCGGGAGTGGGCGCAACTCCCGTGACAAACCCAAGCGCTGGATCGAAGCCCCCGACCAAGCTGGTCTGACCGTTAGCCACATTCAAAGTGACGATTTGATTGTCGAAGTCTTTGAACGCATAAACAGTGCCCCCTACCTGCGCCACCGCCTCGAGATTGAGGTCCGTAGGCCCCACCACAGATGTAGCGCCCGTGGCGGGATCAATTAGGTATAGTTTGGGCGGCTCCAATATTGATATCGTGGCGAACGTCGTACCGTCGAACGTGAAAGCTTCGAAAGTCGAGTAAAGCTTTCTATCCGCCGCGAATAATCCCTGTACAAATCCGTCGAGGCTTCCATCCGGGTTAACGGTCCCCGGTGTCGGAGCAGCGGGGATACCTGTCGACCCTACTAATGTCGCAGCTCCGGTCGTCGGGTTGACTCGGTACAGATTGTTCGCAAAGTCGGTTGCGTAGATCACTCCTCCCAACGAAGTCAGCGCATTTGCGGCTTTCGGGCCGCAAGGTGACGTGGCCGCCGTGCAATCCGCTAGGCCTGTCGGGCCAATAATTTTCGTTACGCCAGTCGCGGGGTCGATCGCATCCAGATCGCCTCCGACTGCCAAAGTGTAGAGCAACCCGTTCGGTCCAGGCGCCAACCCCGCCGACCCCCCCACTCTTGCTGGAGCACCGATCTGAGCAAATGTGCCCGTCGATAAATCAACGGTCCCGAACAGCGAGCTGTCGGTGGGCCCATTGGCAGGAGCGTTGATGACGTAGACCACGGTACCGGCATACGCGGGAAGCGAGCAACAAAGGAGCGTCAAAGCAGGAAGGAGTCCTTGTGCTCTTTCGATACTGACCTGTTGCATGGTGAATGACCTCCTACGTAGGTGTTTTGGCTCACATCAGAGCATTGGCGCAATGGACATTGACGGAAAGACCGCGTTTGACCGCGTTTGTCCAAGATGCAGGTATAATCTGCATACGGCGGGGACATGGATAGGGGCACTCAACCGCGACCGAACCCGACAAACGACCTGTTCGTCGAACGCCTGGATAGCCGGTTAGATTCCTGGAAAGAAATTGCCACGTATCTGGGCCGCAGTGAGAAGACCGCTCGCCGATGGGAGACCAGGGAGAGATTGCCTGTCCACCGGCTGCTCCATGAAAAAGCTGGCTCTGTTTACGCTTATACCGGCGAGTTGGACGCTTGGCGGAGTGAGAGAAAAGCGACGGCGGCAGAGCAAGCCAGTGGAAGCGACGCCGGCTCCAACGATGAGGGCCAAAGAATCATCATCGCCGGTTCGGAGAGCGCAGACGAACGTCCCCGACCCAGACTCCAACGTCGGCCGTGGCTGATTCCGCTTGCAATCATTACCGCTATCTCAGTTGTTGGTTTTTTCGCTGCAATCCGGTGGAACGGCTTCGGGCGCGGTATACGTCAGGTTTCCATTCAATCGCTGGCTGTACTGCCGCTCGAGAACCTGTCCGAGGAGACCGGATGGGAGTATTTCGCCGATGGCATGACCGCTGAGCTGATCACCGAATTGGCCAAAATCCCATCCTTGCGCGTGATTTCGCGAACCTCCGCCATGCGGTACAAGCGCACACGCAAATCCTTAAAGGAGATTGCGCACGAATTGAACGTCGACGCCATTGTGGAAGGCGAGGTCCTGAATTCGAAACAGCGGGTGAGAGTGACGGCCCAGTTAATCCAGACAGCTACCGATCGACACCTGTGGGCCGAAACATATGACCGCGATCTGCGAGATGCCGTCGATCTGCAAGCCGAGCTTGCAGAGTCGATCAGCAATGCAATCAAAAACAGAGTGACGCCGGCAGGGCGTCCGAGGGCGCCTGCTCACCGGGCGGACGTAGAAGCCTACCAAGCCTATCTCAAAGGCCGGTTCTACTGGAACAAAAGAACTGAATCGGGACTGAAGAAGAGTGGCGAGTATTTCCAGCTGGCGATTGACAAAGACCCCACTTATGCACTCGCTTATGCTGCTTTGGCGGACTCCTATCAGCTGTTAGGTGTGCACGAGTGGTCACCCATGAAGGGCACGTATTCGAAAGCAAAATTGGCGGCGAACAAGGCCCTGGAACTGGACAACAGCCTGGGTGAGGCGCACACGGTTCTTGCTGGAGTGACGTACGGCCTCGATCGTAATTGGCAAAGTGCAGAAAGAGAATTCAAGCGAGCCTTGGAGCTGAGTCCCGGCTATGCAACCGCCCATGCCCGCTATGCTCTGTTCCTGGCGAGGATGGGTCGAACGGAAGAAAGTCTTGCCGAGATGCGCCGGGCGCAATCGCTCGATCCCTTATCGCCGGGCGGGTTTTCCGGGATTGGTTGGCTGCTCCTCTCCGCACGCCGCTACGATGAGGCGATAAAGCAATTACAAAACGCTCTCGAGATGGACACAAATCTCCCCCTGGCACACATGCACCTAGGGCGCGCTTATGAAGGAAAAGGAAAGATCCAGAAAGCCCTCGAGGAATTGCGCAAGGCATCAGCCTTGAATGCAGGGCCCGCCGTGTTGGCCTCACTTGCGTACGCCTACGCACGTGGGGGTTATATTCTTCAGGCTCAAGGCATCCTCCGCGATCTGCAAGAGCGTTCAGAACACGCTTACGTTCCCCCTTACGATTTCGCGATCGTTTACGCGGGGTTTGGTGAAAAGGACCGCGCGCTGGAGTGGCTCTCTAGAAGCTGTAAGGACCAGGACGTCGAATTAGTCGCGCTAAATACGGATCTGGAGCTCGACGATTTGCGCTCCGACCCGCGCTTTCGGGACTTGCTGCGCTGCGTTGGCCTTCATCAATAACGCCAAGGCTGTGAACCCATGATGAAATTCGTGATCCATCACTTGCCGAGTGTATAACGAACTTACACGTGACGGTGAAAGTGAACGCGGTTATCTACTTTCGCGTGGTCGATCCGATCAAGGCGGTAATTGAAGTATCGAACTATCTGTTTGCGACCAGCCAGCTTGCACAGACTACCCTGCGTAGCATCCTCGGAGAAGTGGAGCTCGACGAACTGCTGAGCCAGCGGGAGAAAATCAAGCTGCGATTACAAGCGGTTCTCGACGAACATACCGGTCCATGGAGCGTGAAGGTCAGCATGGTGGAAGTCAAGCAGGTGGACTTGCCAGACCAGATGATTCGGGCGATTGCGCGCCAGGCGGAGGCCGAACGGGAACGCCGCGCGAAAGTCATTCACGCCTAGGGCGAATACATTGCCGCCGAAAAGCTGAGCATGGCGGCAGAGCAGATCCAAAACAGCCGCTCGCAATTCAACTGCGATACTTCCAGACTTTGGTCGAGATCGGAACAGAGAAGAACACGACAGTTGTCTTTCCCGTACCGGTGGACATGCTCACGTCCTTGGCCAAAATGATCGATAGTCTGGCAGCACGGGATGGCAAAGCGCCGGGATAGCCAGGCACGTCAACAAGCGGGCGTGCGAGCCGCTCATTAGTTCCTTCAGACGGTTGCTAGCGGACTGCGCCCGGTGTCAACTTCCGATGGCGCGTAACAGGAGTTACTTACAACGTACTGACCTACGACATCCGAAACCACTGCAACAGCAAAGCCGCAACTGATCGACCTGGAGTTGCTGAAGATGGGCGCCTTCCCGGCTGCCGAATATGACGCCGCAGCTCTTTGCGTCGGCAATCACGATGCCTACCTGACGATTCAGGTGCGAAACGACACATGGACCAAGAACCCTAAAGACGCGCAAAAGACCTTCGACATGCTTGGAAGCAAGGATAAGGAAATGACCTGCGTTGAGAACACGACTCGGCGCTTCAAGATGGCGACAGCTACTTCGGAAGGTATCCGAAAAAAGTCCTCGCTTTCTTCGAACAAGAATATGAAGCAGGCAGTTGATCGCAGGGAAAGTGTTGTCCAGAACATCAGCGAGTTCGTTCTGACGGGCAACCCGGACCTTATGTCCGAAATGCGACAGTCCTTAGCAACGTCATTGCTCCCCAGAACGTGTTCTGGCGATAGCAAAGCAAGGTACCGCCGGTCCCTTTAGCCCCGGCATTTATCTGCACTAGACTTGGTTCATGATTCGTCAGATCGCGCCTCAGTTCTTCACTATGGACATTCCCGCCACTCTCGCCTATTACAAGGACAAGCTTGGCTTCGACTGTCTGGGCACTTGGCAAGATCCGCCAGTCTACGCCATTGTTGCGCGGGACGAGCACGCGATTCACTTCCGCTGCGCCGAACCGCCCACGGCCAATCCCGATAAATATGTGGGCGAACTGCTCGACGCATACCTATTCATCGAAGATGCAGACGCGCTTTACGCCGAGTACGCAGCCCAAGGCGTGGAATTCACTCGGGGACTCGCCAACATGCCATGGCACTCGCGCGAGTTTGTAGTAAAGGATTGCGACGGCCGCCTGCTCGCTTTTGGTGCGAACCTGTAGTCTATCTCGCTTGCCCGCCCACAAAGCTGCCTCACTGCGCACGGGAAGGCGAATGTCTACGATTAGGCTTCTGTGAAGTTTGCAGACCCGGTTTCGCGGGACGACCTTACGCGCTACTCGGAAATTGGCCCGGGGCGCGCGGCGGCGGATCCGCGGAGTTCTGAAAAACGTATAGAATGGCTTCAAACATCTAGCGGCACAGTGACGAGATTCCAACCCTCGTTTGGAACCCCGCTCAAAAGGCAGGTATGAGGCTGAGACACTTTCCGGTGGCGTGGGCCCTATCGCTAATAGCCTTGGGTGCGTTTGGAGCCGACAATGCACGCAACTGGCAATCCGGTACGCTACTGGAGACTGAAAAGCAGCAGGTTCGGCAAGGCAGTACCAAGACGATCAATACGGAAGGCACTGCTAAGGACAAGGGCAAAAAGACCGATTACTCGCAGACCACGACCTCAAACACCACGGAAGATTACGACACCTTTCAGGTCTACACGATCCAAGGCGATAGCCACACCTATGTGGCTCGCGAGCGATTACTGTTTCCCTGGTCGAAGCCGGCAAACGTTACTGTTGGCGAAAAGATCAAATATGCCGTTGCAAAGAATACACTATACCTGCTCGATGATAGCGGCAAACAGCATAAGGCCGGTATCAGCAAAGTCAGTGTGAATTCGGCTCACTAGATGGCGGCGAAGCTCCGGTGAAATCAATCTTCTTATTACTTTTTGCTTTGGCTGACTTGGGCCTATTTCACTCCGCTGCCCTTGCTTCGGACCGCTGTAGCAGTGCTCCCGATTACTTCAATCCGCTGACGAGTGGCGACGGACAGCGGTATCCACTCACGATCGGACCGGTGGTCTGGCATCTTGTAGGCTCAGGCGTGTACCCGGTAACGGGATCGGATGGACTGACTCACGTAGCCTTTGCGATGCAGTTCACGAACGTGGGGAGCGCTTCAACGACGATTCGCTCCGTGGAGGTGGTAGATCCTTCGCAAGAGAACAAGCCAACCGGGACTGACCGGGTCCTTTCAATACACGACGAAGATGTCACTGGCCAAGTAAAGCTCTTTTCGTTGCCTCAAACCCTTGACAAGGCTAATTATTCTTCCAAGCTAATGGGGGGCCAGTCGGGCGTGATGTTCTTCGACGTGACCTACGCCGGCAGCAACGATGTGCCATGTGCGATCGCCCTGCGCGTCCATTCTCTTCAGCCCGACAGCAAGCCCCTCCCAGAGTCAACGGTGGTGAGCCCGCCGTTGAAGGTCAGCTCACAAGCGGCGATCGTTCTCTCCCCACCGTTCAAGGGCGATGGATGGGTGGATGCAAACGGGTGCTGTCTAGAAGTGGGGCCACATCGATTCGTCACCAATCCAATGAACGGAACGCTTGATCCCTCAGAGCAATTCGCCATCGACTGGATCAAGATCGACCCCCAAGGCAAGGCATTTCGGGGCGACGGGAAAACGTCGGAGCAGTGGCTCTGTTACGGGGTCGACGTGCTGGCGGTCGCGCCCGGCACGGTGGTGGAGGTGATGCGCAACTTGCCGGATGAGCCGCCTGGAAAAGCGCCGACCAACTTAACGGTGCCTGAGATTGCGGGCAATCATGTGATCCTCGACCTCGGGCAAGGCCGGTATGCGATGTATGCTCATCTGGCTCCCCACAGCGTGACGGTGCATGTGGGCGATCGCGTGCGAGCCGGGGACAAGCTTGGGCTGCTGGGCAACAGCGGGAACACCACTGGTCCGCATTTGCACTTTCAGATCAGCGACCGGCCGTCTACGCTTGACACGACGTCGTTGCCTTTTGTTTTTGAGAGTATGGCGCTCGAAAGCCGTGTCTCGATAAATCTGGACGAAATCGAGGACTACTCGATCAAGGGAACCGCACTTCCGATGGACTCGAAAGTTGCAAGACGACTTACCCGGGCCATGCCTCTCTCTCGCGATGTAATCGATTTCCAGTGATGAGGAAGCGCTTAGACGCTTAAGACTTTGTATCGCGATCCTTCGAGCCCTCTTCCGGACTCTTTTCCTGTGGCTTTATGGTCGATCTCACGATGATGAAGCGGTTGAGGGTATCGAACCAGAACGGCGCCCCAAGCGTCATGGCAGCAGCGGTAATGAGCCATCCAATGCCGTGGAAGTAGAGAAGGTGAAGGCTCCAGCCAATCGGATCGTCGCACGGCCACCTTTCCGCTTTGCAGGCGTTCCGATTCAGGGATGGGAGCAGTTTGGTTCTGTCCAGGTTACCGTGTTGCTCGGCTTCCGGAGACCAGCCGATCCCAATGTCGAGGCCGGTCAATTGGTTTATCGCATCGCTGATCTGGGCCTGCGGATTCTGGTTTGCCAGCGGCGTTTGACCTGCTACCTGCTGGGCGGCTCCAACGATCGCCTGCAGGTTTTTGCTGTGGGAAAGGTTCCGGAAGATATTGATCGAATCCGCATTGACCGCCAGCGTAATCGCCACGCCGAAACAAAACAGGATCTTTTGGGTGCGGGACTTGTACCAGCCGGAGACGCGATCCATGGAGCTGTTGAACCAGGTTTCAATATTGAGGCGCGCCTGCTGTGCATCGCCATTTGCGGCGACAACAAGCGTTTTGATCGTGTTTTTAAGGTGGGCAGGCAGCGGAATGCCGTTCACTTGATCGACGAATGCGACAGTCGTGGAATTCGGGGGTCCATGACCAAGGGTGGCGCCACGAACCAGAGCGCCATCCGGCGTGACCATATCCATGACGGCCAGAGCGAAATTCCGAGCGGGAATATAGGTGGGGAGCCTCATCTCCGTTTGAAACAGATTGCAAATCAGCGGGTGCCGGTAGAACTCGCGAGTAATGGATTGCTTCTGGATGGAGTTGACCCATGGCAAGAATGACGCCCACCAGCTTCCGGGCTCATCGCCGAGAAGTTTTCGGATTCCCCTCTCCAGATCATTGGCGCGATTGCGTACCAAAGATTCCAGTCCTTCGTTCAGCGACGAACAGACCAGGCTCAGCAGCAGGAAAACGAAAATCAGGCCGATGGCTATATCGAGAAGCGGAAAGCTGGGCAAAATACGTCCTCCAGACGTCTAACAAACAGTGAGGCCAGCCGGAATGATGTATCAGACACGGCCTGTCAAATATTACAAACAAGTGTTTCTGCGGTCCCTGTATGTTAGCGTAGTGAAGCTTGCGCAAACTGCGCAGAAGAGAGATCGGATATGAACACTCAGGAAGTTGCGGACACGCTTGTTAAACTCTGCTCTCAAGGTAAGTTCGAAGAAGCGACGAAAGCGCTCTACTCACCCGATATCGTCAGCGTGGAAGCCGGCGCACCTCCCGGACAATCACGCGAATCGAAGGGCCTTCAGGCCGTCATAGCAAAGGGCGAATGGTGGGTCGCTAATCATGAAGTTCACTCGGTCAAGGTGGAGGGCCCGCTGGTTGCCGGTTCGCATTTCGCAGTGACCTTCAAGATGGACGTCACGTTCAAGCCGCAAAGCAAGCGGTTCCAGATGGAAGAGGTCGCGGTCTACAAAGTCGATGACGGGAAGGTCGTCTACGAACAGTTCTTCTACAACATGTAAGGGCAGTCCGGCTCAAGAGAGTCAGGCGCTGCTGTCCTCTGCCGCACACGCAATTCTGAACTCGAATAATGGGCAGAGCCTCAATCTGACGGGATCTGATATCTAAAGCTGCAGGTTCAGCGATTTAAGCGGGGTCATTTCCCGGCTGGTAGCGTGCGCGAACATTGAGTGCAGATTTTTCAGAGGCACGTTTTGTGCAAGACCTCATCCAAGATTTTCGCTACGCCATTCGCCAATTAATTAAAGCGCCCGCGTTCACGCTCATTTGCCTGGCAACTCTGATGCTGGGGGTGGGGGCAAATACGGCCATTTTCAGCGTCATGAATACGGTCCTGCTGCGATACCTCCCGGTGCCGAACCCGCAGCAACTTGTCTACCTTCATCTGAGGAGTCAGCCGCTCGGCACGTCGCAGACTGGCTACAACGATACGTCGCTATCGCTGCCGTTTTACGAAGCGATGCGGGCGCAGCGGCAAGTCTTCTCCCGATGTGATCGCGTTTGCTCCGCTGGCTTGGGGAAAACCCGCCGTCCGGTTCGGCCCGGAAGCAGAAAAAGCCAGAGACGAGTTGGTGAGCGGGAATTTCTTTTCAGGACTCGGCATGAAGCCATTCCTGGGGCGCGGATTCAGTTCGAGTGATGAGAAGACTCATGCCGCCGCGGTGGTGCTCAGCTATAGCTGCTGGACGCGCCGTTTCGCCCAGGATCGGAGCATTCTTGGCAAGACCCCTGTATATAAAAGGAACGCCTTTCACAATCACGGGTATCGCGCCGCGTGGGTTCGAGGGCGCAGATCTGGAAAAGCCGACCGATTTCTGGATTCCCCTGCAAACTCTGCCTAACCTGAAATGCGTGGGCCACGCCGGCAAGCGTGCAGACAGTATATGGCTCACCGAACTGGCTCTGTCTACTCCTAGTGGGGCGCTTGCAATCGGGAATTAGTCAGGAACGAGCAATTGCGCAACTGACCCCGGCGTTTCAGCGGGCCATCTATACCGGGGTCGCGAAGACTGATCCGAAGGAGCCGAAGCCGCGGCTGTACTTCTCTCCGGCGCGCGGAATCGAGGATTTCCGCTGGGATTTTCAGCGCCCGCTTACATTCTTGATGGGAATGGTGCTGGTGGTGCTGATCATTGCCTGTTCGAATGTGGCAATGATGCTGATTGCACGGAACGTCAACCGGCGCCGAGAATTTGGGATACGCATGTCTCTCGGCGCGAGTCGAAGCGAATCTTTCGTCAACTCCTGATTGAAGGTGCCCTGCTGGCAGGCGCGGGAGCGGCCGCTGGTTGGCTTTTCTCATCCTGGGCAACGGAAGCACTTACGGCATGGTCGGGCCTGAACATTGTGGTTCATCCCGACCGCGGTGTTCTTGCCTTCACCCTGACAATCGCGCTGCTCGCCGCGTTGACGTTCGGCTTAACCCCGATCCGTACGGCTACGGCTGTGCCAATGAGCATGGCGATGAAAGCTTCCGCAGCGACGTCCAACACGGATCGGATGCAGTACCTGGGTCGCAAACTTGTCATCGGCCGGCAAATCCTGCTCTGCTTTGTGCTGCTCGTCGGGGCAGGTTTGCTTGCCGCTACCTTGCGCAATCTCGAATCACGGGATCTTGGAGTGCGCACCGATGGGCTGCTCGTGTTCGGCCTCAATCCGGCTAAGGATATACATTCCGACGCTGATGCGATCCGCTTTCATCAGAGAGTGCTGGACCGCATCCGAGCCTTGCCCGGCGTTGGAATCGGCTACCGTGGTTCAGAATCGCATTGGCGGCGGCATCAGCAACAATAACGGCACTCTGGTGGATGGCCGTAAACCGCTACCAAGCCAACGATTCGCCGCGTGAAAGTCTGGGGATGGCAGCGATCGGACTCGGACTCGGTATTCCCGTCGCGGTTCTGGTGGCGAGAGCTTTGCGATCCATGCTGTTTGGCCTCAGTCCTCTCGATCCGATCGCCTTCTGCCTCGCTCTCATCGGCATCACTACGGTCGCGCTCGTGGCGAGCTACATTCCTGCCCGCTATGCCGCCTCAGTAGATCGGTTAAAGTCGCTTCGAGCACAGTGAGCGCGGGCGGGGCAGGTGTGTCCGAGCGTAGCAGGCCATATCTGAGAGGAGTTTTTGCTAACAACCTATTGTTTTTTATAATAACGATATTTTTGTAATAATCGCGCTACTTTTGTGGTAATATTGGTGTGACTTTCCAACTCGCACTTCTGCGAGTCAGAGGCCGGTATGTCCGATTACTGCGATTTAGAGCCGAATCGGGAGCTTTATAGGCTTAAGCTTTCCTTCCCTCTGCAGTCAGCCAGAGCGCAAACGACCACGATCTAGAGTTGGCATAAGCATGAGTTGGCCACGGACCTAGTATTTTTTCGTGGTGACAATACAACCGCCGTTGTCCATAATTCCAGTTAATAGCCTGAGGCAATGCTTATAGCTCTATAAGCGTTTCCCTGCAAGCACGCAGAAAAGGCGAAAATCCAAAGATCCAATTTCTGCCATCACCGGAGGTCGGGGGGCTAAGTAACGGAAGCACACTTCCGCTTCCGCCGTACCGGGACTGTTAGAAGCAGGACGAAATTTTTTGTTCGAGGTAAACAGTGAGATCAGTGTGGGTGTGCTCAGGACAAGCCCTGAAAGCGGCTTTCAACAAGAGAATAAAGGCTGTCAAGCCAGTAGTTTATGTCCTGTGTCTGGCTGCGTGTTTCGGGGAACCCGTCCATGCCCAGACCTCGTTTTGGACCAATTCCACAGTTCCCGGCACGGTACAGGTCAATGACACCGGCGTGGTGACGTTAGGGCTCAAGTTTTACTCGGACACGGCGGGAACGGTTACCGGGGTCCGGTTCTACAAGAGCACAAACAATACCGGAACTCATGTCGGTACGCTGTGGACCTCTACGGGCACTATGCTGGAGACCGTGACGTTCTCGGGCGAAACTGCCTCAGGGTGGCAACAGGCCAACTTCGCGACTCCCGTCAGCATCCAGGCCGGTGTGACTTACGTCGTCTCCTACTTCAACCCCAAGGGGGAGTATTCGGTCGACCATCCGTATTCCTGGTCCTCCCTTAGTGCCTCGCCGCTCCATGTCTCGGGGACCTCTCCGGGCGTCTACACCTACGGCGCAACGAATACGTTTCCGGCGAGTAGTTACGACGAAAGCAATTACTACGTCGACCTGGCATTTGTCCCCGCGGTAAACGGCTCTGGGTACAGCATCTCGGGGACAGTGAGCGGATCTGCGGCGGCGTTGACGCTGTCCGGCACGACTTCAGCTAAGACGAGCACGGGCAGCACAGGGGCGTACAGCTTTTCCGGTCTGCCGAATGGATCATATGTCGTCGCGCCCAGCCAGACAGGTTACACCTTCAGTCCATCCACGGCTTCGGCGAGGGTCAACGGAGGATCGGTTACAGGTGTGAATTTCACCGCCACCGCCCTCTTATCGCATACAGTTTCACTCGCGTGGACCGCGAGCGTTTCGTCAAACATCAGCGGATACAAAGTTTACAGGGGGACTGCCTCCGGTGGCCCCTATACCTTACTAACCGGGTCATTGGTTTCAGGGACGGCATATACGGATACTAATGTGACGTCCGGTCAAACTTACTACTATGTGGTAACTGCCGTAAATACTGGGAATCTTGAGAGCGGGAACTCCAACGTAACGATGGCGTCTGTGCCGACGCCGTAGAGCGTATTTGAGAAGTAAGTGTGAGAATCCCCAAATAGGAATGATGATAGCGATGAGAAAAGATCAACTGATAAAATTTGCGGCACTAGTTATTGCCGTAGTGGTTGTGGTTGTTGCCGGGGCCAAGCTCTCTGCTCAGACGGGCTCAACTCTACTGTTCAAGTCGGGATTTGAGAACGATACGACGCTGGGCGGGGTCAGCGGCAATGCTCCGAACAGCATAGACCAGACGATCAGCGGAACTGACCAGTCCACTGGCTTTGCTTGGTCTTCCCTGTGGTCGCTTTGGAGTCCGAATCATGGGCTGGTTGGATTGCATCTGGTTCCTTACTCGGGTTCCAGCGATCCGCTAGCGAGCCACTTTTTTAACGCAATTGACACGGCAACATCCCACAGTGGCAGCCGGTCATTGCTCATGAAGGTAGATGGATACCCGGAAGGGAGTTGCTGTGCTCAAGACGTTTTAAACAGTGTCGGAATGTCACAGCCGGTTACTCAGCTCTATGAGCGAGTGTGGATGAAGTTTCAACCGGAGCTGGCAACTTATCTCAGTAATTACACAAATAATTATTGGCGAGTGTTATTCGAATTCAAGACGCAAACTGACTATCGGATCGCTACCTACGTATACGGAGACGGAAGCGGCAACGCCTACTTTCACGTTCATGCCGACAACAATGCGGCTAGCGGGTGCAGAAGTTGCACAACGTATTGGTCCATCAGCAATCACGCCGTCACCGTTCCGCTAAACCAGTGGTTTTTGCTGGAAATCTATTTGAAGCGCTCGGCCGGCAGCGATGGGCGCTTCTTCTGGGCGGTCAATGGGCAGACGGTAGCCGATCGCACGGGCGCCAACTATGGACCGAACAACGAGCAGATCGTTGGCCTGTTTTTTCAAAACCTCTACAGCAACTACTTTCCGATGTACCAGTGGCTCGACGATTTCGAACTATGGGATAGCCCACCCTGCACAACGCTTCCTTGTGGAAGCGGCGGATCGAACTCTACGTCCTCCCCCCAGCCGCCGACGAACGTAACGTCCACGGTTCATTAATACGGCCAGGGCCTTAGACCTTGCTGAAAGAACCAGTCGTACTAACTCAGGCCGAAGCATGTATGAAGTTTACGCGAATTTCAGCACTTAGAATCACTTGTAGGCGGATCCGAACATGATTGATGAGGCCGCTTTGGACACACTTTACCAACGGTTGTCGGTTTGAAGCGATCGTCCGCATGCGAACTCAGCGTCGGCCGACAACCAGCTGTGAGGAGAGGCGTAGAAACTCACCCAGATAAGGCATTAAGCCCGTTCACTGCTTGGCGAAACCCCACGCCAGACGGATGAAGTTAGCTCGTAGAAGTGGTGCAAGAAAGTGGTCCAATGCATTAAGACACCGGCCTATTCCAGGGGCCAAGCACACGCGATGTAAGTGAGCGGGCAGAAGTTTCTCTATGCCCCGGCTTACAATGTAGGCGAGAAAGCTACTCCTCTCAAACCAAGGTTCGCCTCCCAGACTCTCGATGATACTCGCTAGATCGGTTTCGCGAAAACCGCCCGACATCGAGAAGCGAAGATCTTCGGGGGAGATGCCGGTCTTCCGATGACTGTAGCGCATCAGTGAGCGCAAGATTGTAAGCTTCGCGTATTGCCAGGCGGGCGCGAAGGCGTCGTCAAAGAAAACGCATTTCCCGCCGGGTGCAAGGACCCTGTACACTTCGGTGAGGAAAAGGCGGACGTTCGGGAGATGGTGCACCATCGCATACCCATACACAACATCCAAGGATCCATCGTGAAACGGCAACGAGACAGCATCGATAGCAGCGCCGCGAATGATCTCACTGTAGGACAGGATATCGTAGCGCTCGAAAGTAATCTTAACCGCCGCACTAGACAAATCGGAATAGATCAATGCTGCGGGGTTAAGCTTCAAAAAGGCTAATTCTTTGTCTGATTCACCGTTTCCAAGCAGCAGGATCCGCTTGTTCTGGACATCGCTCATGTTTCTCCAAATGACTTGATCGTGCTGCTTCCACGGGTCATCCCACAAGGCCAGTGCCTGTTCGACTTGTTTCTTATGCATAGACGTGCGAGATTCTCTCTCGAACGTGTGCTGATAATGTTGGTCGTAGAATGCCTTCTCTGCCCCGGCGTCTCCACGATTAACAAAGTTCAGGTACCCGTTTTCGTCCAGATGCTGTGTGCCGCATTTTCTGCAGATTCCCGAGGGCCACTCTATCGTGCTATGGCAGGTTGGACAACGTAACTCGACGAAGCTCTGCTTCCCCATGTTTTCACTCCTGATCTGATGAAGTTAGGACTGCATCGAACTGGACAAAATCACGGAATCGTATTGGTGCTCTGGCCGCACATGCGAGCAACTCGAACGAACAGAAGGCTCGGCGAAAGCTTGTGGAACACATCGACCCCTCTTATAGCGCCCAGCAGACATGGTTTCGTTCGAACTAGCGAGGATGACCGTTCGCCCACTATGGCGCGAACAAAGATTTGACGTGGTCCGCAGGGATTACCGTAAACGTTGCACCTCACAGCCGCGGTCCCCACGCTTGCAGTAGAGCCGATCAGTGCCGTAACGCTGGCCAGATTGCAGACGACCATTAGGGTGCTTCCGTCCTGAAGCAATTGAAGGACCAAGTGGCGAGCCCTTCGCGCGACTGGATGCCGAGGATACAAGGTTTGGACTGCTTCGATGTACTGAGTTACTGAGTGCTGCTCGGCGGCACTAAACGGTAATCGACCCTGCAGAAACAGGGGATTCCCTGGCTTCGAGATAAAGGTAGAAAGTTTGGGATTTTGGGATAGGGTCAAGCCCCATGCGCCAGCCGTACACCGACTTCAAGCACACGTGACGAGGCAGGGACAAGCCAAGCCGGGGGAGCGAAGGTGAACCAGGTCACATCCACAACTTGCGATGCTGTGACCAGGTATTGTGTGGCTCAGGAGCAGAGCTGCCGATTCGGGTCGAGCCGATGACATTCTTGAGGGCGCAATACCGCGCATAATATTCGGGGTGATGCATAACAGCTTTCAGGTTGGACTCCAAATTGCTGCTATCGAGCAGTCGATCGCCGCACAGAGAAATAGGGGGTGTTTGCGCCATTAACATGTCAAAGCTATTTTCGTGGCTTGCTCAACGAAGCCTGGCGCCAATGGGGACGGAAATAGCAATATGGCACAAACCGTAACCCTCTTATGATTGGAAATGAGCCGCTCTCATCCGCCGATTCGCGGAACCCATTAGCGAAAGGGAAGTCACGCCGCAACGAGGAGATTTACACAGTCGACCTGAATCCGGCTCGGTACAGGCAGATTTCCGGAGCTGAGCCTCTCACGCCGCTCGAATACGTGAGGATAGTTGTTCCCCACAAGTGGAAAGTCTTACTATTCGCTCTGGTAAGCACAGTCATCGGATTCTTGCTTACCGTCGTACAATCTCCGGTCTATCGCGCCGAAACGCTGATCGAGGTCGAGAGCTTGAACGAAGACTTCCTTAACATGCGAAACGTGAGCCCCGTTTCTCCTGAGGGAAGTAGTCAGGGTCAGTCACCCGAATACAACATCCGTACCCAAATTGCGGTTCTGCAAAGCAGGCCCGTGCTGGAGCGAGCGCTTCAGAAGAAGAATCTCGAAAGGCGGCTACTTGCCGATACGCATCGGGCCAGTCTTCTCTCGAGCCCAACCCATGTGCCGGCTGAACAATCCCCGCAATTCTTGCACGGTCAAGCTCTCTCAATAGCTGACGAAGCTTTACGAGTACGCGCGGAGCCGAACACCCCTGTCGTGGAAGTCACTTTTGATTCAAAGGACCCATCCACTGCCGCTGATTTCGCCAATTCGCTTATATCCGCATTCACTGAGGTGAGCCTCGAAAACCGATGGCGCTCGATTCAGAGCACAAGTGAATGGCTCACCCGACAGTTGCAAGACGTGAAAACAAGACTTGAGCAGTCGGAAGATGCCCTACAAAAATACGCTCATGCATCTGATTTGACGCTGCTGTCGGGTGCAGGAGGCACCACTTCAGAGGAGCACCTGAAGGAACTGGAAGTTGAGCTCTCCAAAGCAGAAGCAGATCGCGTTGAGAGACAGTCCCGCTACGAGCAGGCCACCAAGGCTCCTGCAGACTCATTACCAGAGGTAGTGGACAACCCTACTTTGAGAGACTATCAAGTCCAAATGACCACTTTGCGGCGCCAATTGGCAGACCTTTCATCATCCTTTACCTCAAGTTATCCCAAAGTGGTCAGTCTACGGTCTCAGATTGAAGCACTGCAGACGGCTCTCGAACAAGAGCGGGCTAACATCATCGCCCGGACACGGAATGAGTACGAAGCCGCACTTAGGCGAGAGAAATTGGTGAGAAGCAACTATAGCGCGGTGGCTGCTCTCATCACGCACGAAACCGACAAATTGAACCACTATTCGGATCTTAAGCGCGAGGTCGATACTACCCGCCAGCTTTATGACTCTATGATCCAGCGCGTGAAGGAAGCTGATCTTGCCTCCGCGATGAAAGCGGCTGATGTCCATGTTATTGAAGCGGCCAGACCACCTCAATCGCCCTACAAACCGAATACCACGGTGTACATGGGACTGGGGTTTGTCTCCGGTTTATGTTTTGGATCAGTCTTTGTCATTCAGCGTGCACGTTCAAATTACACGAGCATCCAGCAACCAGGCGAGACAGCTCTCGAACTTTCTGTACCGGAACTCGGGGTGATTCCCGCTGCTAAATCTTTTGGCCGGCTCTTGACCGATCCCGGTACCGTTTCTAAGCGTAGTTCAGAAATTGCAGCGCGCAAGAAGGCCCAGTCCGTGTTGGCCGACTCCTTTCGTCAAACACTCGCATCAATTCTGCTATCCTCGACCGATGGAATGCAACCACGTGTGATCGCCCTTTCAAGTGCATGCGCAAGGGAAGGGAAAACCACGGTTACAAGCAATTTAGGAATTGCGCTTGCAGCGATTGACCGGCGTGTGCTGCTGGTTGATGGCGATCTGCGAAGACCTCGGCTTCATGTCATTTTTGAGGTGGACAGTACCGTAGGACTTAATGAAGCTTTGGCATCGGACTCAATCCCGTCCGTAATGGAAACCAAGCTTCCGAACGTTTTTGTCCTTCCCAGCGGCAGAGCTAGTCACGGAGACATGTTCTTCAATAGATCAAAGCTCCGGGAACTGCTCGACAGACTTAAAGCAGAATTCGACATGATTCTGATCGATACACCGCCGCTGTTGCAGGTTGCAGACAGCAGGCTTATCTGCAGCCAAGCTGACGCAGCCGTCCTCGTCATCGCACAGCATACGCCGCGAGAGGTGGCGCTTTTGGCTCGACAACGTCTGGCGGATGATGGAACTCATTTACTGGGCACAATTCTCAACAACTGGAATCCGAAAACCAGCGCGCACCGCTATCCGAACTATTCAAAATACTATAGTGGTTATTACGCAGAACAACGGGGTCAAGACCGCACCTAAGTGTACCCTCAGGGGAGCCTTGAGGCGTGAGCGATTCTGTTGTATTGAAGGTTAACAGCGCGAAGGGAAAGCTTGGCCGCTAGCTTGAATGGAGTCCGGTATCCCAACAAGCTGTGTGGCCGGTCACAGGAGCACGCCGTGTGAGTCCGCCCGGCCCTCAGCGCGGCTGCTCAGGGTTTGACCTGATGAGGGAGCCGGTGGCAAGCGACGGGTCCGCCGGATAGGGGAAGTAGAGCTCGTTGCCGTCCGGGTCCGCGATGACCATGAGCCGGTAGCCCCACTGCCCATCCTTCACATCCACGCCGCGCCCTTCCAGTTCCGCCCGCAAGGCATTCAGCACGCCGACATCGAGCGAGATGAACATCAGGCCCTTGCCTACTTTATCGGGCCATTGAGAAGAGAGAATGAGCTCGCAGCCCTGCCGGTCAACCTGCGCGACCCACGCCTTCCCCTCCTCCTCATATCGCCACGGTTGTGTGAACCCGAGCTGCTTCACGTAGAAATCGACCGACCTGTCGATTTCCGCTACGAACAGCACCGGTCGCGCAAACCATTCATTGCTCATGACGTTCTGCTCCTTGCACGCCGTGATCAATTTCGACGTTCGGCCAACGGCGAGTCATAAGAATAACTCCGCCAAATCGGTCCGCGCAAACACCGTAGTGTTGTGCCCTGTCCACTTCTAGCGCAAGTGGCTCTCGCGTGGCAACGATACCCGAGTGAAACGGGTGGGTGACTTGGAACCGGTAGCTGCAGCTTTGTGTTGCGGGGTAGCGAGCTCATTGAATGAGCGGCTATTTTCAAGCGCCAGAACTGCGTATCCGGTTGCCGCGTCGGTCATGAACCGCCCCACATCTGTTGTCAGGTCGCGTTTCTTATTAAGTGAATAAGCGCGCCAGAACCCTTCGTTCTTGTCTTGATTTTCTGTAAGCCATGCTAAACCGCGTTTGAGTTGTATCTGCCCGCGTGCAACGCCCGTCTCTTCGAGTGCAAGCACGACCAACCCTGTCGCGTATCCGTCGCTCTTGGTTTCGAGCACACTACCGTACATAAGCGATCTCGCAAACCGCCTGATATCGCTACGCTCCCACGTCCCCAAGTCTGTAAGGCTCCAGCCTCCATCTTCATGCTGTTTGCTGAGTACGGAACTGACCAGTGCGCCTCGTTGTTCAGCTGAGAGCAAACCGGGCAATTTCGCCGATGCCCATAACAGCACGATGCGATTAAGGAGCGGCTGGGCGCTATACGCGCGCTGCAGATATGCGCGTAAGAGCTGTAGCTTTGCCCGGATCTTACTATCATCTGAGTAGTGATCAGGCGCCATCCCCAAGCCCAGAGCAAAAAGTGCCGCACCGTGATATTGTGACTCGCGCGACTCCCAAGGCGCCAAGTCAAACACTTGCCACTTCCAAGCTCCAGCTTGCTCTCCGCTTTGCAACTGTAAGGCCCAAGCGGCATCAAAGGCCTTGCGTGTGATGGCGCGCAACCGGCCTTGCTGTGCATCGTAGCTTGAAAGAATGACGGCATTCAGAACCGACTCTGTGGCTCGGGATTCAGCAGATATGCCCGGCCCCGTATAAAACGGTTCAACCTGGTCCCACAGAGTCACTCGCTTCTCGATGGCGCCCAGCATCGTGCGTTCGGCTGATGTAGGCTCTTGCTCGCTCAAGTCGGCCCTGAGTGCAGGACGTGAAAGCGCGTAAGGCAGAACTGTGTGGCAGGACAAACAGATGGTTCCGTGGTCCCGCTGGGCCACGGGCCAGGCCTGCCACCATGCCTCTCGCGAATCCAAGTACTGCGCCGCGGCTACCCGGTTCCAGGAAGCGGCGGTGTTCGCGCCTGTTTTATTGTCAGGCGCTGCATTAATCCTGGACACAGATACAAAAAGGAGGAAAGGAACCAGGTATTGCAAGCTACGAAATCTCCATCGTTTCTTGGCTCGCGAGAAATAGGCGGCAGCGGCCTGAAACTCGCGAACCGTCCGTTATTCCCTGCTCCTCCGTGCATGAGCAATAGGCTCAAACCTCCGGCAATCAGAAGAAATAGTTCCGTTCATTTGGCTAGAAGGCCACGCGTTTCCCAAGGCTTGAACGAATGCACGCCGGGTCGGGATAACCCGTGTGGTGGAAACCAGGAGGGCTGTAATGCTCATTACGTAATAACTCATAACGTCCGGCATAAACAATTGTCCCGTGAAAATCGCCTGGCAAAAGAAAGCAAGTAGTATCGAGACGGCCGCCGCGAACTCTGGCGAACGGGCAGGGGCGCTCAAGATCTGCGCCGCTAAAGCAGCGAAGACAATGAGCAGGAACCCAATTCCTACCACTCCGCCCATCACTAACATATCGAGGACGTCATTATGCGTGTGGATCTCAACGCCCATCTTGCTACCAATGTAGTCCACCATGCCTTGGTAGCCTCGTCCTGCAAATCTTTGGCTAAGATTCGCCTCATCAAAGCTCTCCGCTGCAAAGGCCCAAATCTGCAGCCGGCCGGAACCGGCGCGATTCGGATCTTTCACGTCAGACCATCGCCGGCTTAAGTCCGTCACACCGATGGCAGCAATGAGCATAGCGGCGCCTAGTACTGCGAGTGTGATAGCACGTCGCGCCCACAAAGCGCGGGAGCGGGACTGAAGGAACGTGCTCCAAATTAACAGCCAAACAAGGCTCAAAGAAAGTGCCAGAAATCCTGCACGGGCGTACGTAAGGAAGCATGCGCCAAAGCAAAAGACGGCGGCGCATGGATGGCGCCACGTCCTCCGTGCCATGCCGAGGTACGCAGCAGTGATGCCTCCGACAACAAGTGCGCCAGCGATACCCTTGCCGCTGACAAAGAAACCCGAAGAGGCCTTGACGCCCTCAGCTTCGTAAACAGAATTGCTTACGCCTACAAGGTAGCCGTAGCAGACAGAGGCCGCCGTAACCAGTGCGCCAGCCATTAGACCGTTGAGAACTGTGCGTGCATCGCGAGCATCTCTGATCCATGCTTGGGCCGCATACCAGAGCGTGATCCAATACACCATCTGTACGTAAGGGATTAGATCAACAAGAACCACACCACCAGCAGTCACAGCTTGGTTGATGGCCATTAAGAATATACCTATTACCAGCCAGAGCATCGCTCCGCCGATTGCGAACTGACTTTCCCGGCGCGGACGGGGCGTGCATCCAACCATGTACACCAGGATCAGCAGCAGAGCACCACGGAATGCCTGGAGCATACTCAATGATCCGATCGTGATCTCATATGCGGTGTTGACCTGATTTATGATGGCGTCAAGAGCGGGCAGCACCGCCAACAACAGAATCCGACGTCTAACAGCTGCACGTTCCCTCGTTGAGCCAAGCGAGTGGTGCGATTCTACAAGCACTCTAACCCGCTGTGTACCCATATGATTACGCTCCACGCTGGCCAGCTCGACGCTCCTATTTGGGATGCCTCGCATTACTGCTTAACCCCAGCTTCTTGAAATCCAGAAAGGGCGATCAGCCTGCCAGGGTTCCTATAGGTACAGGTTCTCGCTTCTCCTGTGTGCTCCAGGGATCGAGCCTACAGCGGCGTAATAGTGAAAGTATTGAGATGGCCACCGTAGCCTGGGCGATAACAACGCTGCTGGCCATTCCCATCTGTCCGAAATGGGGAACCAGACTCAAGGCAAGCACAATGTTAAGCACGCCGCCTGCCAGAATAATCCAATTGAATTGCTTGTCTAAACGCAACGGCAGCATCCACTGCATCCCGAGAACATTACTGATTGCAATTATGGGAGGCAGCACGGAAAGCAGTCGCAAGACGGGTACCGCTTGATGAAGGCTGGGACCCAGAAGCACCCGCACCAGTATTGGAGCCGCAGTGAAAAGAATCAACCCAAGCGACAGGCCAGTCCCGACCGTCATCAACAGTGATATCCGTGCTGTCCTGGTGGCGTCTTGGCGATCCCTTCCCACGAGGTAGCTGATTCGTGGATAAAACGCCTGCATCAGTGGGTAAACTGCACTTCCTGCCGCATTGGCGATTTTTTCTGCTCCTGCGAAGATAGCGATTACATCGGGTGGCACGAGCAGGCCGAAGACAACGACATTTCCGGTGGTATACAGACTCACTGAGCCTTTGAATACGAAGAGGGTCCAGCCCTGCCGCAAAGAGAACCACGCATTACGGAATATTGGTGCTGTGTACGGAGTATCCCGGTATACCATCGCGAAAGCCACTGCAGCTGAAACGAACGCTGCGCCTGCGCGTAAGACCAAAGGTTTCCAGAAATCTGCTGGGGAGTGAGTAAGAATCAAGATTCCAACCGCTGCCGCCAGATTCGAAGCCATAGTTATGGCTCCAAGCATCTGGACTCGCTCTAGGCCGAGGAAATACCAAAAGGGCGTGATCGCACGCAGAACAGCGAGCAAAAAGGCGACCAGCAGAAGCGGACGGTATGCGGCAAAAGATTGAGATCCGTAGCTTAAAGCGATGGTGAGGCCAAATGCGAACAAAGCGAGTAAACCCTGGGCCCCTATTACCCCGGCCATGAGACGAGATCGCGCCGCCGCATCATCCCGCACTTGAGCGATCTCTCGACTGGCAGATAACGTAAATCCATACTCGATCAGCAGTGTTATGTAGTTCGCATACGCTTCTGCAAATGCCAGCTCGCCCCAATAGGTGGGCCCTAACACACGGGCTAAGAACGGAAGTGTAAGTAAAGGTGTGATGTAGTTTAGGGCATGTATGCCAACCAATGAAAGCAGGTTTTCCCAAAAGTTTCGGTTCATCATCACTGGGTACAGATTGCGCGCATAAAGGAGAAGCCTGAGAATAGCTGCCGATGTCTACAACGCAACACGCAACCGCGACACAGTGTGCTTTCCACCAGGTCGCATCCTCAGACCTGCGGATCAGAGCGAGAGAGGATGCCGCCTGGCGGGGCGGCCGATGGGTGTTCACATGCCCGCTCCGCAGAGGACAAACCGCCAAGTCGGCGGGAACCTATGAGAACGGGAACGGACCTGATCAATGGACGCAATAATCGGATCAACGGATCGATCACGGGGCGCCATACCCCAGTCATGCAACAAATGGCCTCGGGGAACGGGATGTTATCACCGACGCAGAACCTCGGTAAGAGATACGGATCACTCCCCTCCCCAATCAATCGTGCTTCGGTGGTTGCACCCAGCGAGTAGCCTAATTTTGCGAGGAGATTGCGTTCACGACCGTCAACCTGTCCTACCGGATACGCGAAAGATCTAACAACTCGACCCGTCCATGACTCCAGTGACCGTTTCGATTCCTCAAGTTCGAACAGCAGCTGCTCATCGGTTAAATTCGGAGTAGGCGAATGGTTGACGGTATGAGAGCCGACAGTGATCTCCGGGTATTGCGAAATCTGTTGCAATTCAAGAAGAGTAAAAGCATCGCGAATATCGCTGCGACTTTGCTCAGAGTGATTGTCATGTAACCAAGGGAACAAGCCATTACCCGCGATAATCCCCGATGGAATGAACATTGTAACTGGAACGCTGTAGCGGCGAACTGCGGGCACAACCGATGTAAGTAGGTCCCTGGCACCGTCGTCGAATGAGAGCCATACTGCCCGTTCAGGCGCAGTCCGGCGGCCATGAACGATCTCGATTAGATCCTCGACGGAGATAAACGCATATCCTTGCGTCTTTAACCATCGAATACATTTGGTGAACAGCTGTTTGTTTGGATTGTGAAAGTAAATAGCCGTTACGTTTTTAGACTTGAGCATACGGCGCTGGGCCCAGCGCACCCGCCCTGAAGCGATGGTGATCAAGGCTAAGGATCTGCAAAACAGATTCCGAAGGAGCATAATCAGGCGCATTCTGATAGCATCGCTGGGGTCAAGGCCGCGCAGCAGCGCGCGCGGCCAGCATCGCCTTGCTACGCCGCCGCCCGGGCGGACTCGCCGGTAAAGATGCTTTCAATCAGCGCTCGCAACAAGTGAACTCCTTCGTAAAGATACTCCGCCGGTTCACGAGAATCGGCCGCAACGCCCATCTCCGCCTCCAGAGCGCGAAAGAGCCCGTCCGAATGGGCGATATCGCAAACGCCGTGCACCTGGGTGTATTCTTTCTCGGTTGAGCCCTGCCTTTGGGCCAAGTCCTCTAAATACGGCATGTAGCGCTGGATGAAGCTCTCGAACAAAGCGAGCATGGCGACAATCGGAACCGGAGACAGATGTCCGATAAATAAGCGGACCTTTGTCAGATCAGGTGCCACAACGAGTGTGTCCATATCGGTCGGCGGGGCGTTGGCCGCCATCACAAAACGCCGTAGCATTGCAGGATGAGAGTCGCGTACTTCCTCGAGAAGATTCTCCGTGATGATCTCTCGAGCTGTCTCAGACCGCGCTGCCAGATATGCGCCAGTCATCCAGTAAATGAAGTTCCCTTCGAGCACAGCGCCATAGCGAGCGATCATCCCGCGTCGTTCGCTGGCAGTAAGATCTCCCGCAGGAGGAAGTGAGGCTAGCAGATCATCGGTTACGCTATCCAGATATGCCCTTATTGAGTCTGTCGTAATTTCCGCATGCGCTCCATTTGGAACAACAAGCACGGTCCCTATTGAATTCATGAGTATCCCTTCCTAATGTAAAATACGTTAACCACTACGTTAGACAACTAGACTCACTCACGCCACGCTGCCGCAGCTACAAGGAGTGAATTACACAACTACTTACGATGCAATCGCTGGTAACGACTCTGGCAGTGACAGAGCAGTGTTGTCGAGATGAGCCTCTTCCATGACGCCAGAAGGCGATACGACTGACGTCTCGAAATCAGTTTTTTTGAGCAATAAAGATCGATGGAGAAGATCAGCAAGCGGAGATATTGCGAGTACTGCCGAGCGTTCGAACTGATATTTAAATAACACGTATTCGGAGTCTGATACAGGAACCTGCAGAACCCAGTGGTCATTGGGCGATGAGCTCAGTTGCTCTTCGTACTTGTGGCCGCCAAGCCTTAGCCCCACATAGGTAAACCCGAACTCGCGAGCAACCGCCCGTACGATACACCAGCAGTCCTCAATGTTCTGAGCGGCCCTGAGTGATTCTCCGTAACCCTGCAACGAGTAGTCGGATTGCAGCATAGAACGGAGCGTGTTCTGGCGCAGCAAATTGGCGGCCAGGGCGAACTCGCGATAGCCCAAGTATCGGATTCCACTCCAGACAAGTGCGCAGAATACGGCTGCAAGTACAAAACGAACGCTGGCAGGCGCTGCGCCTTGCACGATGGAAAACGTCGCCCCTATGGCACCTGCTCCGTAGAGCAGGAGCACGGCTCGTCGCGGAGATAGCCCGCGGTCGATCAAGCGGTGGTGGATATGGCCACGATCCGCCCTAAAGATCGGCTGTCGGCGGAGGAACCGGCGCGCGATAGAAAGTGCGGTGTCGATCAACGGAATCGACAGCGCCATCATTGGTGCTGTGATGCTTGCCGCTGTTACAGATTTCTCAGACCAGATCACGCCGTAACACGCAAGCATGAATCCTACCCAGAGGCTCCCGCCATCACCTAGAAAGATAGAGGCCGGATTGAAGTTAAATATTAGGAACCCCAGGAGAGCACCCGCAAGGGGCGCGGTGGCTATGACTAGGCCAGCGTCGCCCTGCAAAAGCCCCGCAAATAATGTCGCGAATGTTGCGATAAGACCGACTCCGGCAGCAAGCCCATCCAAACCGTCGATTAGATTGAAAGCGTTTGTGCAACCGACTAGCCACGCTACTGTGAGAGGGAGTTGCACGTAATGCGGCACTGGGTACCACAGGAAGCCGTGAATGTGGATACCCCAGAAATAGGCAAGCAGTGCGGCGATTATCTCTGCCGCTATCTTATGCCAGGGCCGCAGTGTAATGAGATCATCGACCAATCCGACTAAGAATACGATAAAGGCAGTCGCCAGCAGCCCCCACCCAACAGTTAAATGTTCGTTCACCCGCACACTGCCACTTCTGCCGATCAGAAACAGCATGCTCAGAGACACCGAATACGCGAGGAAGATTGGAATGCCACCTACACGCGGGATGGGTCGCTTATGTAGCTTTCGATTATTATCCGGTTTGTCCACCCAGCCCCGATCAAGGGCGAATCGTCGAACCAGAGGTGTGAACAACACCGACAGAACGAGAGAACAAGCGAACAGTAATATGGTCCAAAACATAGCAGTAGGCGAAATAAGCTATTAAGGCGTCAGCTACAGGAATGTTCACCTGAGCCGAATAAGGCGATTACATATGGGCCGATGATGTGCGGTTGATGTTACTCGGCTTGAGTACCAACCCGCGGCAGAGAGTTTCGGCGATAGTCGGTTAGATTTTAAGGGAAGCCTTCCCGCAAAGTCGAAGCGAGCGCCGTATGTTATCGCGCTACGTGGCCGGTATTGTCAGAGCTTTCTGACGTGTGTCATCGCCCTTAATACGTCGAACGCAAATACCGGGAGAGCAGCTTGGCGACGCAGCCGGCTCGGTTGGGAAAGCAGGCGGTGTAACCATTCCGCCCCGATTACTCGGAAGAACACGGGGGCGCGTGGAACCGCGCCACTCACCACGTCCAAGCTGCCTCCAATACCCATGCAAAAGCCGACGCGCAATTTCGGCAGATTCTCGGAAATCCAAAGCTCTTGGCGCGGTGAACCCATTGCAACGAACAATAAGTCCGCTCCGCTACTATTGATTGCCTCGACAATGGACGCAGAATTCGTAAAGTAGCCGTGATGGTTGCCAACAATCTTTAGGCCAGGGCAGGCGCGAGACAGGGCGCGGCAGCCCGCCTCGTTTGTTTCGGCGGAAGCCCCGAGCACGAAAACGTTCAGGCCTTCCTTTGCAGCAAAGTGGATCAGTTTAACAAAGAGATCAATACCCGTGCAGCGGCGAAGTCGCCGTCGGTGTAGCAGCATGCCTGCGAAACAAATGCCGATACCATCGCAGATTCGAATGTGGGCGGAACGTAGGCTTTTTTCAAGCTCTACGGAGCGGATCGCCCTGTAGATTTTTTCCGGATTAACGGCAACACAGAAAGTCTGAGTTCCCAACCGGATGCGGCGGCAGATGAGAGCAAGTGCCTCGTCATACGAAGCGAAAGTGCTAACGTCGATCCCCAAGATAGAAACAACATCGGGGTCAAGCTCTTGCATGTGGACCTCACGAATTGAGCGATACGGGAAGTAGATCGTCGGGCAGAATCAGGCGTGCAAAGACATGACGTTCGGAGCCAAGTTACGAGCAGGTTGAGAGGCTCCTTCCATCCAGTAAAAGATGCTCAGAAGAAGGAAGATCTGGCGTTCGCGATCCATTCCTGCCGCGTGTTGATCGAGAATATGCTTGACTTCGCCGCGGTTGAAATGCGAACAGAATTTGCTCGTTGGGTCCAGAAGGATGTCGCGGATCGATGTGTTCGCCCTAAACCAGCGCCCTGTTGGCGATTTGAAGCCTTTCTTCTTACGATTAACGATTGAGGCGGGCAGAATACGTCTCGCAAACTGCTTATGCACGATTTTGGAGCGAAAAACGCCGGTTCGATAAGCTGACGGCAACGACTCGACAAAACGGATAAGATCAAGATCGAGGAGCGGCACTCGACACTCGATCGAGTGATGCATCGTGATCTTGTCGGTGTAAAGCAGCAGGTCATCGGCGAGATTCATGCGCAAATCGATGCTCATCATGCGCTCTACGCTGCGGCGCTGAGTTGAACACTCAAGAAGGTCGAAGAAGTAGCGGATCCGTTCAGTAGCGCGACTTGCATCGTACCCGATAAGCCGCGCAATCTGCGCCTGATTGAAGACGCTGTAGATCGCCTCGAACCGGCGCACGTCATCAGGCTGCCCGATCGCATCGAGTCCACGGAAGCTACCCATCGATCGTGCGCTCATTGCCAGAAAGGGAAGCGCAAATGCCGGCCAAAGAGACCTTAGAATTTCGGCTTTGTATCTGCGATACCCGCCCAGCGCCTCGTCTGCACCTTGGCCAGACAAAACCACTTTCACCTGATTCGAAGCCAGTGAGGAAACATAGAACATAGGAACCATCGAAGTGGTTGCCAACGGCTCCTCAACGATTGCACTCACACGCGGCAAGATATCGAGGAAATCTGGAAAATCCATGCGCACTTCATGGTGATCCAACCCTATGATTCTGGCACTCTCTTGGGCATCGGCCAGCTCGTCCGACTCATCGGGGCAGGAGAATCCAACCGTGAACGCTTTTGTCTTGCCACTGGAGCACTTCTGCGCGATAGTGGCGACTAATGCTGAATCGATGCCACCGCTAAGAAAAATCCCAACCTCCACATCGGACAATAATTGACGCTTGACTGCCTGGTGAAGAAGGGTCCCGTATTGCTCAATCGCATCTTCACGGGTCCTCACTGGCGCTTCGCACTTAACCCGCCCGATGAAAGGATACTCGCATACGGATAACCGGCGAGTACGGAAATCAACTTCTAAAACGTGACCGGGCCGAACCTTACGAATATTTTTGAAAAGCGTGTCCGGCGCCGGCAGATAGCGGAGGCGCAATAGTTCAGCCAGATTCCCAGGCTCAAGCGTATCGCCGACCAGCTGCTGGATGGCTCGAATTTCGGATGAAAAAACAAAAGATCGATCGTCTGTCCAATAGTAAAGCGGCTTGACGCCAAAGGCATCCCGGGCTAGGAATAGCTTCTGTTTTGCTGGATCAATAAACGCCAGAGCGAAAATGCCATTGAATCGATCAATAGAGTGGACCCCATTGTGAGCAAGGTAATGAAGAATCGTCTCGGTATCCGAATGCCCACGGTACCGCACGCACGGGATCTGGTCTCGAAGCTCCAGATGATTGTAAATCTCGCCATTGAACACGATTCCACAGTTCGGTTCGTGGGTCCACATCGGTTGATGGCCAGCTTCTGACAAATCCAGAATGGACAGCCGGCGATGAGCGAGGGTGAGCAGATGACTACTGAACGAGCTCACCGTCATTCCGGAGTCGTCCGGCCCGCGGTGATACAAAAGGTCGAGAAGGTCCGTGCCGAACGGTTTATTTACCGATCCAAGAATTCCGCACATTTTGTCTAGAGGAGGAGTACCAATGCCTTACTCGTGAGGTGGGATCCGAACTGAGGAACATCCGTGGCAGCGAGATCTGTTCTTTCAGGCCAGTTGTTCTGCCTCGAGCTGATGAACAGATTTGCCCCTGAGCATGCCTAACGCTACCTGAGCATACAAAACAAGTTCCCGCCATCTCCTGAGATATACCTTTACTGTTCGAAACGAAAACAAGCGGTTCAAGGGTAAGACCTCGTATTCGTAGGCCGCCAATAAGGCGTTGAACTTTGCGATATGCTTCGCGTCTTTGTACTGCGAGCGGTAAACGACGCGTTTGCTAATGCCGATGTGGCTGAACATATTCAGTGCAATCGCCTTCTTCATTACTAAGGCAGTTGTCTCAAAGACGAGGGACTCTGCCGATAGTTCCTCGCGTGTCACTTGAGAGATCTCGTCATTATAGATATCGATCTTGAAGTAATCTGCGTTATCGCCATACTTCGCGCAAAAGATTATAGGCTTGCACCTGAACGAGCGCTTCAGAGGGCGTGGGACCATCTCGAAAAAACGACGAAAATATGTTTCTATCTGTTCGAACTTGACGCGAGCCCGCTCTTCTTGAGCATAAGTCGCCTCCAATTTATGGCGGTTGGCCGATAAATATTCCTGGATATGTCTCTCTCTCTCGGTGAACCAGGTGCCGTCCTTGATATCGAATCCCTTCTCGGAATCCCACGAGTCTTCACTGACCATCACTTTGAGTTCGGCCTGTGAGAATCCACCAGCTGCCGTGACGTAGTCCTGAACGCGAATTGGGGTTTCCACGATGCTGTTCAGGTGAAACACGTCCTTATGAAGGTAACAGTGATTGCTGGCAAAGGGAACTGCATACCTTGGGTTGACCCTCTCCATGAAAGTGAAAAAGGATCGCGCATAGAGCACGGGGTCTTCTTCTTTAGGCTTGGCCCTGTCCGTATAGTAAAAACAGATTCGATCATTCGCTGAGCTGTGACTGCGAAACGCAAAATCAAACTGTTTTTTGTGCCTCTTGAGTATTTGGGTCAAGGGGGCACCCATGAATTTGGCGTCGTTTGCATTTAATAGCGATATGCCTTCGGCCTCGATCACTAGTGCACTATCTCCCCACGGCGAGAACTGATAAGAAGTGATTGTGAAATCCTCATTAATATTCAGCGAATCGCCGTGCGGAATCTCCACCACATTCGCGAAGCCCATACTTTTTAGATCGCGGGCGACCCGAGTCGAACGTTCCAGAGGAATTACGATTGGGGTCTGCTTGGGGAATCGTCTGAGGGATGGTCCATGAAAATGATCCCAGTGAACGTGGGTGAGGTAGATTGCGTCCGGCAAAAGATTGTCAAGGAGTTCCTGTTTAACCGGTGGGTAATTCCACCAGGACCGCCAATAACAACTGCCGATAAGCCACGGATCCGTGAGCAATGTCTTTTTATTGCTCCGGACAAGAAGTGAAGCATGAGATAGAACTTGAAAGAACATCTAAATGACTCTTGCTCGTTAAACGAAGATCCGAGGCCAAAGCCGGCTCTCAACAATTCCAACGGTTGATGCACATCCTACTTAACTCACAAGCTCACTGTACGGCCATGTCCAATGGCAGCTGACAGTCATTGTACTGGAAGAAATGCCTGATCGCGTACGCAAACCAGAGAACGGTAGATCTTCTCGATTCTAAGCGCAATGTTTTTAGCCGCAAAGTTAGCTGCGGCGTAGCTGCGATTAAATTGACCTATGTTAGAGCACAACTCAGGGTCGGATATCAAGCGAGTCATCAAGGAGGCGAGAACTTCAGGTTCTCGGCTTGTGCTAATGAAACCCATTTTGCCGTCTCCGAAAAAGTCGCGCAGACCACCCACGTTGCAGGTCACAACAGGGAGGCCGAAGGCCATGGCTTCGAGAACGGACAATGGTAGCCCTTCATGGTGCGACGGAAATAGATAGGCATTTGCCGCTCTGAAGATGTTATATTTTTGACTTCCTTCGACATGGCCAAGAAATGATACATCTTGCACTCTGTGAAGGCGCGCGTACTGGCGCGCCGCGACGAGCTCTGAACCATCCCCAGCGACGGTCAGCGAAACAGGTAGATGCCGTTGCTTGAGTAATCGGAACGTATCAATTGCTTCATAGATTCCCTTGTCCTTCTCTACACGAGCAAGGAAAAGAATATTGAAGATATTGCCAGATGCTGTGCATTGTCCTATGGCATTATTTTCTGAGCCGATGAGCAGCTCGTCTGCAACCGGAGCACCTTCTATGAAAATCGCTTTGCGATATCCCAGCAATTGCACCTTTCGCTTGAATCGGCTACCCAGGACCACGAACGCATCAGCCCTGCCGTAAACAGCTCGAAAGGCGTATTGGAAATACCGGGGGAAAGTGCGATCCCATGCGGGGTTCCAGCCATGTGCAAAAACGAGAACCTTTTTGCGGAAGATCTTCGCAACCAGCAACAGAAGCCCATCCCGAAAAAGAGCCTTCGGAAGAATAGATGGATTCAGATGAACGATGTCGAAGTTGTCTTGTTTGAGCGTGCGCGCAAAGCGCCATGAGTCCCGAATCACTCGCAACACACTCGTTTTCTTGTCTGGACGCGACCCGATCGTAAAATACCGCACGTCGCCAGGCAAATGTGGCCTGAGAACCCGCCAGTACTCGGTCACTCCCCCGCGCCTGTTCCCAGGAGGCGTGGTAAGCAGAACCCGAATGCGACGTTCACGCGTGCATGAGCCGACACTGCTTAGCTCGGAGATGTGGCTATCAGCGCCAGTGTTCGTGCTCCTTTCCAGAGGCCTACACTTGAGAGACGGCATAAAGAAACGGCATGACTGCCCACCGCAGCGTATTGTTGTTTCTGAGGCGCCCCATAAAATCGATTTGAGAATAGATATCGAGACCCCTGCAGAAGTGTTCGATTACAGAAGCCAACAAGCTTTGAAACAACTCACTGTCGCCGAGTAGAAAGGCAAGATTCAAGACTTCAGCGTTATCGTACAAGTCGAATCGGACCAAACCTGGCTTGTTGCTAACGGAGAATCGTTTGAATAGAAAATGGCGTTCATCAAAGAACGCTGTTTTCACATACTCGTATCCTGAGGAAACGAGGCCCTCTGATCCATTAAGCTTAATGATTTTGTTGGTCTTGAGTACATTTTTTAGAACGATGCAAGAATGAAAACAGTCAATAAAGGATCGGCCATGTGGTGAATAAAACCAGGATCCGTCAGCGCGCTGGCTACGCTGGATATAGGCGTAAAGTTTCCTCACTTTTGCTTCGACGCGAGAGCGATCCTGCCTTGCTAGATATGCCAGGAGCAGCGCATAAGAGTACATTGTGTACGAGACGGCATTTACTACAATTCGATCCCGAAGTGGCGTGTACGAAGTTGCTAATGCCTCTTCGTCTTGCTCCATGATCTGGATATCTTCCTCACAAAAACGAAAGACACTCGCGATGCGCTCCTCCAGGTATTCGTGCTCGAATAGCATGGAAGCCTTGACGAGAGCCTCCAAAGCATACGGTGTCATGGTGGAGTATGGAGTAGATGGGCTATAGACCAGACCTTTGCTCACCGCATTCGCAACTCCTAAACCCCAGCACAAACCGTGGTAGCCCGGAGAACTATTCGCCAGCAACCACCGTATATGCTGCTGTGCATAGGGCAACAGTTCTGGATCACGGCTTTTTTCGTATAAATTCAATAGGCACAGGGTGGCTAGAGCTCGTACGATCGGATACTCCGATTGTGTGTAAAACAGTCGACTCCTGTTATTGATAGCATTATCGAAGAGCGCCAACAAGCCTGCGGGATACACTCCGATTCGGGGTCGAGAATTGTATAACTTCTTTACGCGAAAGCCGAGACGTGTATTCCAGATATCATACGGATCATTAGTAGAAAGGTCATCCCGAGCGCAAAAACGGCGGATCAGCGCCTCCAGATAAGAGCGTGTAGACTCTGACAATGATGCGAACGTGTGTGTGGCTGTACAAACCATTACTACAGTAAGTTAGTTTCCTTGATGTTGATAATGTCTGCGTGCGCGCTTAACTTCAGTCTACGAATTATTGGTTTTTTAGGGCCGGAGTATGGCCAGGCCGCCCATTTGGATAACAGTTTCAATGGCCCGCACCGCAGCCCGCTTGGGGAGGCTATTCGGGACAAACAGGATATCCTCGCCTTGCATTCGAACATCTGCAGTTTTCCCGTCGAGGATTTCATTGAGGTTAACGGGGATTTCGGTTCTGGATGCCGCTCCGGGAACTCGGCGCAGGAGCCTGGCATGTTGGGGCTGAGCCATTTTATCGGCGCCACCAGCCATCGACAGCGCCTGCAGAACTGTGACCTGCTCAGCGTCGTTCAGAACGAAACCGCCTGGTTTTAGAACTTGGCCAATTACGTAAACCGTCTCACCGCGAGGTACCGAGATGACATCGTACGGTTGAACAGGAATGTTTTCTTGGGGTTTTGAGGCTTCGAGGAGCGACTTGATATCTACTTGAGCGACGCTGAATTGATTCGTCGGATCATTGCTCGCATTTGGCAATGGAATCGGACCCCATTCTAGTCGCCTGATGATTTTAAGGGTCGATCCAGCAGTTGCGGTATCAAGCCCGCCTGCGAGCGAGAGCATTTCCAGGAGCGTTTTTCGGCCTTGGACCTGCTGAACTCCAGGATTCTTAACGGCTCCAACTACCGAAACGGGCTGACTGCGAAACTCGGTGATTGTGACAGAAACATCGGGATTTTTAACGTAGGTAGCAAGGCGCTTGGCTATTTCAGACCCAACTTGTTCAATCGTGAGACCAGAAACCGGTATTCGGCCGATCATTGGAAGGTGAATGGATCCACTCAGGTCAATTGAGATCGGTTTGTCACCGATTTCTTCAAAGCTCACCACATGAATCGCGATTTGATCACCAGGGCCGAGGATATAACCAGAACCAATCTCTAGCTTACTTTGCGTGGCCGCCTCGTTTTTTAGGTCCGGCTTAGTTGTAGTTGCAGTGGAGACTATCGGATTTGATACCGCCTGTTCCGAGACTTGCTGCGCGCGCGACAAGAATCCAGATAACACTAATGCCAAGAAGGCAATCATAATCAGCCTTATTGCTGTCCTTCCAGTCCATTTTGGCCAAGCCCCACTCCGACCCCTGAAGGGACCACAGATGCCGTTTCGGGTATTCATATTGCTGTGAAGGACACTGAGCAAGCCACGACACCAGGCGGATGTAGCTCCGCCCTGTAACGGCGCAAATACTTTTACTTCCTTGCTTGCGACCGGACTGCTGAGTGAAAGCAAGTGAACGGCCAACGTGAAAGCTGCGATGCAAAAGGCCTAAACTACGCCCGCAATTGAGCCCTCACGTATCTGATCGAGCTCGACCGGAAGGACAGCTCCGGTCTCCGGCTGGCGGCTGGGGTCTGACCCTATCCCAAAATCCCAAAATTTCTACCTTTATCTCGAAGCCAGGGAATCCCCGCCCCATGCCTGTTTCTACGGGGATCGCAATAAGCGTTTAGTGGCTGGGGACCAAGAAACAAAGCGGCGTGTCTCCGAGGGCAGGGAGGATAACGCTTCCCTGGAAACACGCCGCAGGCTCAGCGATCCGCACTGAGTACCTTTTGCCCAACTTTGCAAAGCATATATTTATGCTGCAAAGTCTTAAATGTCCAGTCTTGTTTTGCCCTCGTCTGGCTTATGCAACATAATTACCAAAGATCATATCTCTGGAACACGACAACATAGCCGGCCAGCAGAGCGTTAGTCGTTGCGTGCGCAGCAATGGCATCCCCGATTCTGCCTTTCCACACTAGTGCTATCGCATAGAGCAGACCCGCAACGATACCCGGCAGCCACTGTCGTCCGTGGAGTGCACCGAAAGCGATGGATGATAACAGTAAACCGAGCCAAGTGACATTCCTACTGCTGACTACTTCAAAATCCCGGGAGATCAGGCGTCGGAGGAGATATCCCCTAAACGCCAGTTCCTCTGCAATCGGACAGGTGATTACAGCCGCCGCTATTCGAAACCCGATCCAGGTGTCCCGACCCAATCCGGATGCCGTTATCAGTGCCGCAGGCATATGAGGCGGCCCGTTAGACTTTTCGCTCAAGGCTATCCATATGAAGAAAACGACAACTCCAACCATCGGCCCTAGCCATCCAAAGCTCCAGTCGAGAGCTTTATAGGTTCGCCGAAAGAACCACAAGACAACCAGAGGGGCTATGAACCGCAGCGGATAGAGCCATTCGAAGTCTGCGGATATTCCCCGCGAGACCATACCAGCCGCGAGGATTGCTAAGAAGGGCAGTAAGTAGGCGGCGGTGGCATTTTCGTCGATCCAAATGGCCAACTTGCGGGCCTTTTCGGTTCGATTTGCACCGACCCACGGCAACCGACTTGATGCGCCAGAAAGGACAAAAGCGAGAACATTGAAGCAGATCCACCCCGCGTGAGAGTGAAATCCTCCGAGAGCAATGTGCTCGGCGCCGGCATTTCCAATAAAGATGAGTGCCGTGATTCTAACTGCGTTGACGACGAACATCGCCACGATGCCGATGGGAAGAATAAGAAGGGCTTGCGGAAATGCATATTCGCGCCGGAATAATGTGAGCCAAGCTATTCCAAAAATCAGCATGAGCGCCATCCCTTCGATGCCCGAACAGGATGGCGCTATTTTCACCCAGAAATCGGGCGTGCCAATGACCATCTGTGCTGGGTCTGTAATGACGCGCGGCACAAACAAATGAAGCAGCGTGCTGACAATAAGCAACGTGCCGTTGGTAAGCTCTGCCGATACATGGCCTCTCAGGTCCCACAGTAACCCGCTATCTGAGCGAGCGAGACCAGTGAGGATTGCCACTAGCAGTGAGTAGACCCAGACCCGGCCAGTCGAATGAAAAATCGCTACCCAGGCATTTACAGGGATTATTGCGACTGCAATTAAGAAGACCGCGCAAACCGCTGTGACTGGGCGCGCCAACGCGAGAGCGCCTACAACGGTCCCATTCGGTCCCTGACTGCACAACAAAAACGAAGAGCTGGCGTAAGCGCCGATAGCTAGAAAGTGGGCAGCTACCGCCGGCCAACGGACCGGAACGTCCAAAAGGCTGTTGGAAACGCCTCGCAGCTCGCTCCGGTATTTTAGGGCGGCAAAGGCCCAGAAGGCGATTGCGAAAGCAGGGCCACAGCTAGCAATGTACGAATGCCACCTGGACAGAACCCCCGCCAAGCCGTCCAGCGGGTAGCGGCATCGATCCAAGTGTCCCGTCAATGTCATCTCGAGAGCGAGCACGACACCCACTAACAGAACCCTTAAGAACAGTGGGTTATGTGACCGGACCGAGCGGAATACTTGTCGGGATTCTGGCTTACCTGACGTGGCAAACCAGTAAGCAGTCCTTGACATCAGGTCCTGCGATCAACCAAGGCGAGAGTACGACGTTATTCCGCGCTTAATGGCTCGACTTCACTTTTTTTTCGACGGCCGCGCAACACAAGCAAGCCTCCGCTCAACAGAGCCAGGGCGCTACCGGCTGAACTCATACTGATTTCAGGCGCGATATGGTCGTGGTCCTTGTCTTTACCGTAATGATGACCCTTGTCTTTGGCGGAAGCGAGGACGCCCGCGCCCATTCCTAACAATAGCAATGCAATTACTTTTCGCATGGTTACTCCTTTTTACTCCATCTCACTTATTATCCCCCATATAAGAAACCTTTTTTAGTAATCCCATATAAGAGAACTTCCTTAGTGTCGGGCATAAGTGACTTGCCTTCCACTACGCAAAATTACTGGTGTGGCTCCGGCCAGATATATGAGTAAGTCCTACTTACTGTTTCTTATCGGAGTAGTCGTTGAGGGCCACATACACTAATCCGTTTGACACGGCTTTGCAACAGCTGACAACCAGTTAGTGCCGCTTTCAGCCGGCTCACTGAGAACTTATTGGGCTAGATTCGCGAGCTTTGACCAACCCCGGTGTAGATGCTTCGCCTCCCTCTGGTCTTTCCATGTTGTCGAGAGTGCGCTGGCGAAGCTACCGGCGTGAGATCACGCGACGGCAATAGCCGCACCTAGGCGCCGGCCAGTATGACGTTCAGATACGCTGACCTGTTTGGCGACCCAGGCATACGTCTTCTCGAGCCCCTCTCGTAACGGTCGGTCGGGAGCCCAGCCTAGCTGTTGCCGAATGAGATGATTGTCGGAATTACGGCCACGAACACCGGTAGCTCCGGGGATATGCCGAATATTAATTTTCTTATGCGCGATTTCCATAATTGCTTCGGCGAGCGCATTGGTAGTAACGATTTCCTCTGAACCGATATTTACGGGTCCGGGAAAGCTGGAATTCATGAGCCGCTGAATCGCTTCGATGCAGCTATCGACGTATAGGAACGAGCCAGTCTGGTGGCCGTCGCTCCAGAGCTCTATTTCGCCGCCATCGGGAGTCTCTGCGATTTTGCGGCACAAGGCAGCCGGCACCTTCGCGCGTCCTCCCGTCCAGGTTCCTTCGGGGCCGAATATATTGTGAAGGCGGGCAATACGGACCTCAACACCGTAGTCGCGTTGGTAGGCAAAGTATAGACGTTCACTGAAAAGCTTTTCACAGCCGTACTCGCTGTCAGGAGCTGACAGATAGGCCGATTCCTCGGAACACTTATGGTTCTCAGGATCGCGTTGAGTGTATTCAGGGTAAATGCACGCGGAAGACGAATAGAAGAATTTCCGAATTCCAGCCTTGCTCCCATATTCGAGAGTGTTCAGGTTGATCATAGCCGAGTTCTGCATGACCTCGGCGTGGCGTTCCGATGTAAAGGTGCATCCGAAGCCGCTCATATTAGCCGCGAGCTGGTACACTTCGTCGATGTCGCGAACAACTTTGGCTACCAGCTGCTGGTCGCGCAGGTCGCCTAAGACGAATTCATCCGCTACCGAAAGCGAGAACGCGGGGAAATTCAGATCAACACCGCGGACCCAGTGTCCTTCGCGTTTAAGCCGCTTGACCAGATGGCTACCGATGAAGCCGCCAGCGCCATTCACAAGTATGTTCTTCATTTTCCATCCTCCTTTGTCTGGGAGTTGCCGTTTGGGGTGAGTTGAGCAGATAACAGCCAGGTCGACTTCAGAGGCCTGCTTGCGTGACGAACTTACTATTTAGATAAGCCTCGATCGCTTCGGATCCACCTTCGGATCCGTATCCTGAATCCTTCACGCCGCCAAAGGGCACCTCTGGCAGAGCAAGCGCTACGTGATTGATAGAGACCATGCCACTCTCGACGGCCGCTCCGATAAGGTTAGCCGTTTTGGCAGACTTAGTCCAAGCGTAGGCCGCTAGGCCATAAGGCAGGCGATTCGCTTCAGCGACAGCGTTATCAAACTCCGAAAACGGAATCATCACCGCGACAGGCCCGAACGGCTCGTCGTTCATCACTCGGCTATTTTGAGAGGTGTGGGTGAGGACCGTCGGACTGAAGTAATAGCCGTTCGTTCCGATACGATTGCCGCCAGTCTCGATCTCCGCGCCATGTTCGACTGCATCGTGGACAAAGTTCTCAATGGCTTGCAAGCGCCTTTCGTGTGCAAGCGGCCCCATAGTAATGCCGGGTTGGAGACCGTCGCCCACACGGATTTCATTGCTTGCCGTGACGAATTTCTCAAGGAACGAATCGTATACCTTTCGTTGAATGAGAAATCGCGTGGGCGCAATACAAACTTGGCCGGCATTGCGGTATTTGCTGGCAGCCATCACCTTCGCTGCGGTATCAACATCGGCATCATCAAAGATGATGACCGGCGCGTGACCGCCAAGCTCCATCGTGATCCGTTTCATATGCAGACCGGCAAGCGCGGCCAAGCGCTTACCGACCACGGTCGAACCCGTGAAGGAGATTTTGCGTACGGTGGGGTGCGCGATCAGGTAGTCGGATATTTCTGCGGGAATGCCGAAGACCAGGTTTACGGCTCCGCGGACCGCGCCAGCATCGTCGAAGGCGCGAACGAGTTCTGCACAGGGGCCGGGTGCCTCCTCTGGCCCTTTCAGAATGACGGAGCAACCGGCAGCAAGCGCGATAGCGATCTTACGCACCGCTTGGTTAATAGGGAAGTTCCAAGGTGAGAAGGCTGCTACGGGACCGACGGGTTCCTTGATCACTAGCTGGTAAACGCCCTCGACGCGCGGGGGAATGACTCGACCATAGGTTCGGCGACATTCTTCGGCAAACCAGTCGATAATGTCCGCGCCGTTCAAAGTTTCCGCCTTAGCTTCAGCCAGGGGTTTACCTTGCTCAATAGTCAGAGTGCGCGCGATTGCCTCCGCCCTTGAACGGATCAGTTCTGCTGCCTTGCGCATGATCTTGGACCGCTCAAAAGCAGCTATCTTCCGCCAAGCAAAAAAGCCCCTCTGTGCTGCATCGAGTGCAAGATCCAGATCTGAACGCTCTGCACGAGAAACCGTGCCGATTGCTTCCCCAGTAGCTGGGTTAAGGACTGTTAGAGTTGCATTGCTCGAACTGTCTCTCCAAGTCCCGTCAATGAAGAGTTGAGTGTGGGAACTCATGACGCTGACCTTATTTGATTCAGTCACTCTCACAGACACGCCGCAGTCAGTGCTTGATCGAGGTCGGCAATGATATCTTCCACGTGTTCAATACCGACGCTTAGGCGCATCGTTTCCGGTGTCACTCCAGCTTGAAGTTGTTCCGCAACAGACATCTGCCGGTGAGTGGTAGACGCCGGATGACAAGCCAGGGACTTGGCGTCTCCGATATTCACGAGGCGTTTAATCAAACTGAGTGCATCGTAAAACCTTTTGCCGCCTTCGAATCCTCCCTTTACCCCAAATGTCATCAAAGAGGAGGCCCGTCCGCCGAGATATTTTTGCGCGCGCTGGTAATTCGGATTCTCGGGGAATCCCGCGTAGTTCACCCATTCGATGCCGGGATGAGCGGACAGGAATTCGGCCACCGCTTTGCCGTTTGCAGCGTGACGCTCAACCCTCAAAGCAATCGTCTCGAGGCCTTGCAGCAGCAAAAAGGCACTTAGGGGTGATAAGGCGGATCCCGTTGTCCGTTGATACACGGACCGGCAGCGCCCAATGTATGCCGCATCCTTGAAACGTTCGGTATAGACCAAATTGTGATAGGACGGATCCGGCTCACTGAACATAGGAAAACGTTGCGCGTTTTCCTTCCAGGGAAAGCGGCCACTGTCCACAATCGCGCCTCCCAGAGTTGTCCCGTGGCCGCCTATAAACTTGGTCAAGGAATGCACCACAATGTCGGCGCCAAATTGGATTGGGCGCAGTAGAATGGGCGTGGCGACCGTGTTGTCAACCACCAGCGGGACACCGTGCCTGTGGGCAACGCGAGCAAGTGCTTCAATGTCACACACGTTACCGGCCGGATTGCCTACGCTCTCACAAAAAATTCCGCGCGTGCCCTCATCAATCAGCCTTTCTATTGCGCAGGGTTGATCTGAATCCGCAAACCGGACGGTAACTCCCTGACTTGGTAGCACATGAGCGAAGAGAGTTTGCGTCGTGCCGTAGAGCTGGGGAACCGAGATGATGTTCGTGCCTAGCCGCGTCAAGTTGAGGATTGCGTAGTTGACCGCTGCTTGTCCCGTGCTCACACACAGAGCTTCGAGCCCACCCTCAAGCGCTGCGATTCGACGCTCCAAAACAGCAACGGTCGGGTTGCTGATCCTGGTATAACGAAACCCCTCACATTCGAGATTGAACAAAGCCGCTGCATGATCGGCACTGTCGAATGAGTATGAAGCCGTTTGATAAATAGGTACGGCCACGGAGTGCGTTGCGGGGTCATCCTCATAGCCCGCGTGAATGGCCATCGTTTCGGCTCTCATCAAACCTAGCTTTCCCCGTTGAGGATACGGCTCATCTCACGCACGACCCATTCGATATCGCTCTCGGTTGTACGAAAACTCGTGATACACGCCCGTAGAACGGGCTCGCCGCGGTCAATTTGGACTTCGGACATCCAGGCAATCTGCCGTTTATAGAGCTCGCTGAGGAACTTAGAGGTGACCAGGCCATCGCGGGTGAAACAGACTAACGGGAGCGGCGTTCTGTTCACGATACGCCAGCCCGTACGTTCGAGCGATCTTCGCAACACATCTCCCATGCGGGTCTGGTGCTCGATCATCTGCGCATACCCCGCCTCGCCGCGCTCCGCTAATGCGACAAACAGCTTCAGTCCGATGAACCGGCGGGACCATTGAGTAGTTGACGTGTAGGGATCGACCGCCGAATCGGCTTTCGCCGGCATGAACTCAACCTCCGACTCAAAGGCCCTCAAGACCGCGTTGGGATGACGGCAGAAGAACATTCCAGCGCCCATCGGAACGGAAAACCACTTGTGAGCGTCGCAGGTTATAGAGTCGGCGTCGCTGATTCCCGCAAGATGTCCTCTCAGGCTGGGCGAGATGACTGCCGCCCCGCCCCATGCGGCGTCGACGTGGAGCCATAGGTTCTGCTCACGGCAGAAATAGGCTAAGTCCGATAAAGGGTCGATTACGCCCGCCGCGGTGCTTCCCGCCGTTCCAACTACCATCAAGGGCGCTAAACCCGAGTTCCTGTCCTCCGCGACTTTTCTAGCAAGATCGGCGAGATCCATTTTTAAGTCTTCGTCCATCGAGACCGTTCGCAGAGCGGCGCGCCCCAGTCCGGTCATTCGAGCAATTTTTACGAACCCATGATGTGCGCCCCCAGTCACATAAATAACCGGAGATTTAGCCAGTCCGTGCAGCCCACGCTCGCCAAGCTCCGGAAACGCTTGCGTGAGCGCTACGACAACGGCGGAGAGGTTCGACTCCTGCCCGCCACTTGTAAAATTCGAAACGGCATCGGCGGGTAGGCCGAACTTGCCGGCCAACCAAGCAAGCGTGTGCCGTTCAATTTCATTCGCTGCCGGCGAAGTACGCCAAGTCGCCAATTGCGGATTGTACATTGCCACAAGTAAGTCGGCGACAACGGACGCAATCGTGACACTAGGATTGAAAAGGCCAAAATAACGCGGATGTGTAACATGAACCTGCCACTTACGCAACATCTGCTGCAC
This sequence comes from uncultured Acidobacteriaceae bacterium, assembly GCA_963787585.1. GTDB lineage: Bacteria > Acidobacteriota > Terriglobia > Bryobacterales > Bryobacteraceae > Bog-105. The sequence goes on along the minus strand of CAWBDR010000014.1, from coordinate 633,242 downwards.
ATCGCTCAAGACATCGTCAAGCGTGAGTGGATTAGTAAAGTCGTACCGCGATGTCAGATATCTGCGAATTTCCTCCGGTGTGACCGCCGGGACGATGGGCCCATCCGCTATCAGGCCCTCAAGTTCGGCAACGGCTCTCCGCACTTCGGGCAACACCGGGATTTCGAAATGCTGTTCTTCACACGCCGCGCGTGTTTGTACTAGAACGCCCATGGTGGGTTGCCATCGAAATGACGTAGCGTGGCGGTGTACACGGTCACTTATAGCTTGGGCCGCCGCTCATCTGGTTCTCGAGAGCAAAACCGGGCCGCGCTGAGAACCGGGCGTCATAACCTAAAGTCATCCAGTGAACAATCCGGTTGGCTTAACATTAGAGGCTGGCATCGGTATCGTATTGGGTAGGGCACCAGGACTCCGCTTTTGTGAGCGCATCTGTTAGCGAAGGGTTAGTGGTCCGGTAGTAATAAGTCCAATTCGCGAGCGGGCGACGATACGTCGCGCGCGGCACGATGGGCTGCTCTCTTTCTAGCCAGCAGCCAGCGTTCTCGAGGATGTGAACACTCTCCGTCCTACAACGGTCGAGAGCAAAAAACATCATCGCCGAAGCGAGATTTTGGTCGGCCACAAGCGTTTGGAAGTCGACAAGTAACATCCGCGTGAAATTTAGATATTTGGTGTCCCTGCGCTCCAGAATCGCGTAGGCGACCAGCCGTTGACCGTCGATGGCTGTCATAATCCGGATCCGGTCTTGCTGGATCGCGTATTTGAAATGCCAGTTCAGGGTGTGCGAGTCGCGGTTGGCTAGGAGTACGCGAGGGTTTTTGCGCTCCAGTTCCGCCCAGAAGCAATCGAATCTTGCATCAAAGGTGTTGCACCAGCTAAGCTCGTAACGAGTCTTGCGCGCACGCCGGCGTGCGGAGATAAAATCTTTCAACGAGAGCGGTACGTATAGCAGAGAACCGGCTACTACCGAAACCACCCGTGGTGTTTTGGTGTTCAGATATCGCCGGACGGTCTGAGCGTAGTTAGTGATCCAAAGTGCTGAGCAGTCCCACTGTCCGGCGGGAACCCGCGACCAACCATGCATAGTCAACACGGCCGACGTCTTTGGGCCGGCTGTGGAAGTCAGGCACAAATCGAGTGTGGGCTGCTGAAGTTGACGCATAATCAACATGAGTGAGAATGCCCGATACTCGACATCCACCGCCCATCCGCGGCCGAATCCACCCACGTAAGTCCGTCCGGCAAACCTGTATAAGCAGGGTACATTCAGGATTGAGCCTACGATACGTCCGCTAGAATTTTCCAGGACCCATCCAATTGGCCAGTCGGGAACCTGATGGTAGGCAGGATTGCTTTTCCAGAAATGAAGCCATCTTTCGCGAGCTTCGCTTGGAAGGCCGTTCGCCTGTCCCACAGTCGCGATCTGATCATAATCATCGAAGGAGGCCGTCCGGAGCACTGGTCGCTTTGTCATGTGGCCGAGGTCCTTCTTTCAGAGAAGATGCAGTCGGCTTGAACAGCACAACGAATCGCTAACATCTAACCTCTGGGACCATGGTGAAATCATACTTGTTACGCAGATTCACCCCGGCTTCGAGCTCGAACCGGTTCCGGTCAGTGCACGATAACCGAAGCTGCTTCGCTATAGTTATCAGATGGATCTGCATCTCAATCCGCGCGAGGTATTCTCCGATGCATTTTCTCGGGCCCGCCGAAAACGGAAGCATCGCCAAGTTGTGGCGGTGCCGCGACTGATTGGCTTCGAACCGATCGGGATTGAAGCGATCTGGAGACTCCCAGATAGCGGGGTTACGCTGAATCAAGTATGGTGAAATATAGATTTCCGTTCCGGCGGGAACAAAATAATCACCCAGCTGATCGTCCCTTAGTGCCTTGCGCGTCATCAGCCAACCAGGCGGATACAGACGCATCGCTTCTTCAATAACTTGGCGTGTATAGGGAAATTTCGGTAAATCGCGGATCTCACAAGACTCCCCCCTTGGCACATTGCTGAGCTCTCTCAAAAGTTTTTCTTCAGCTTCTACGTTGTGAGCAAGCAGGTACCAAATCCAGTTTAAAGTGCTAGCTGTGGTTTCGTGTCCGGCGACAATGAGGGTCATGATCTCGCAAATCAATTGGCGATCTGACATAGCCCGTCCTTCCGAGTCGCACGCCTCCATGAGCAAGCCGAGAATGTCCGTACACATCCTGTTCTCGCTACGCCTCTGAGCAGCGATCTTGGATACGATTTTTCCCAACGGCCTGAATGCTTCTGCAAATTGCAAGTCGCGTGCCGATTCGTTCGAAACAATCGTGAAATGGGGCGCGACCTGTTCATAGTCGTCCCCGAAGATGGAAATGAGAACGACCTCTAAGACCATGAGGCTGAGGTCACGCGTGAGGTTGACGGCCCTTTTCTGTTGAGCTGCGTGCCGCCATTTCTCGAGCAGTCTGACGTTAGCGGCCTTCATGACGTCCCCGAGCCTGTCAATCGCTTGTTGATGGAACGCAGGTTGGATCATCCGCCGCTGGCGTTTCCAAAATTCGCCCTCGCTTACCATAAGCCCATTGCCGAGGAGCAGCCCAATTCGTTTGATGGCTAGGCCTTTCTTGTAGTTCTGCCAATTCTTGCGGAGGACGTGGTCAGCTAATTCAGGGTCACTGACAACGTATACGTTGGTGTCATAGATACAGGCTCTGTAGATGTTTCCGAAGTGCTTGAAATGATCACTCATCCAACTCAGAAGATCTTGAGCTGTGTTGTACTTCGCGGTCGGTCCCGGCGGGATTCGCCTAACCTTCGCAGTGATCTCTGTTGACTCGCCGGCCTCGGGGAGTGTAGCGGCGAGAACCGACTTTAATTCAAAATGCTCCATGGCACACCGCGCTCATCTGACGTCCGCCTGTCTAGCTGTACCGCCAGAAGCAACGGCTGCAGAAGTTTTGAGATTGTATTCCGCCGCCCGCCTTGGCCGAGCGTGCACCCTCACCGCCTTCCGCTCCGAAAGATAGTGCAGCCAGTTCCGATAAAATCGAACAGCCTGAGGACGCCATGTGCTTCTGATACTGGCCGGCTGTAATAATGAGAAGAAATTCGCAAGACATTGCTCGGAATGATCGGCTAACGCCTGGACACGCAACTCGGCGAAACTAGCGGCTACATGTTGATCGAGATAGCCTTGCGGTAAAGCAGGATACGAATCTCGTTCTCGACGGAGATAACGCCGGATGTCTCTTCGATATTCGAGCAGCAAAGACATCGGTTCATATTCGGGATGGCCCTGGCAAAACACAAGCAAACTCTTGCGTTTCTTCACAAATGTGTCGACGAGCCCGTTCTTTAATCGTGTAAGGACGTCATAATCGCACGCGGACAACTCTTTCTCCGGTATGTCGTTCCACCTTGAATGCGGCATCCCAAAAGAGCCCGGAGTACCAGAGGTCAGAAGATGTTGGGATATGTTTGCGCACTCGAAGACTCCGAAGAGCTTGTCGCCGAGTCGACGTCGAGCAATGCCATCGATATGCAGCACTGCTGCGTGTGCGGCTAAGCAACTCCAGACCGACGAATAGGTATTCTGCTGTGCCCAATCAACCAGTTGTGCAAAACCTTCCCAGAATGGCTCATCCATTAAGTTGGCGGCAACTGGCTCCGCACCGCTCACGATCAAACCGTCGACGTCCTCGTCCCACAGTGCATCGATACTTAAATACAAGCTGTCGATCCGGCGCTTGGCCTCTAAAGATCGCGGAACTTGCGGAAGCGCAAAAAACAATAATTGTACGCTCATCGGTTCCGCTGCTTCGGAAAGTAAAGTTCTGAACTGCCGTTCCGTCGCCTCCAGCGCGGAATCGGGCATGTTGTTTACTAAGCCGATCCGGACACAACTTACATCCGTGCCCACCAAGGTTGGTGCTATGGTCATAAGCGCACGCGTCCACTTAGGAGGCAATGGTACAGCTCGGTCTCCAGCCGAACGAAGGCGCTGGCGTGCGGATCGTTGAAGTAGATGGCATCACCACCTGCTGTAGCGGGATTGTATCCTTCACGAACCACGCTGCTCTTCGTGTACTTGAAGGTGCCTGTCACCTCTAAGTCGCAGCACATGCGCAAGAAAAGCGGGTGCGCATAGCCTGGAAGACAGTTGTGCAGGTGAGTCCGGAAACCTGCAAAATCAAAGTTCTCATCGGAGGCTATGGCGGCCATGCCGGCTCGGCCCTCTACACCAGGAACGTGAACGCCGTAAACATGGCATTGGCGGATGCCGGGAAACGTGCAGATCACTTCGGAGACCTCGGTGGTCGAAACGTTTTCGCCCTTCCATCGAAACGTATCGCCGATGCGATCGACAAAATAAAAGTACCCGTGTTCATCGGTTCGCATCAGGTCTCCGGTTCGAAACCAAGCATCACCGGGCTCGAACACATTGCGCAATATCTTTTTCTCGGATTCCTCGCTGTTGGTATAGCCTTCAAACCGATTGCCCGGATTGGATCGATCGTCGGAGATTCGGCCGATCGCTTCGCCGGTTTCGTTCGGCGTGGCCGGAACACAGAACCCCTGCTCGTCTCGCACAGGCTCTTGCTTCTCGTAATCAAAGCGTACGAGCTTTGCGGGGAATCTATGCGCCAGATAGGAAGGAATCCGGCCGATAGCGCCCGGCTTACCCTCAATGTTGAACAGTGAGACATTGCCTTCCGTTGCGGCATAGAACTCTAAGATGTGTGGAATAGCAAAGCGCGTTTTGAATCTATTCCAAATATCCGGTCTTAGTCCGTTGCCGCAGGCTATTCTGACTCGATGCTTCCTTTCGACGGAATTCTCTGGAGTGTGCAACAGGTAGCGGCACAACTCGCCAATGTATTGAAACAGCGTGCAGTCCCAGTCGACGATCTCGTTCCAAAATTGACTTGCGGAGAAGTTCTCCCGGATGACCGCTGAGCCTCCGCGCACTAGAACGGCACCTGTTGCCACGATCCCGCCCACGCTGTGATACATGGGCAAGCAGTTGTATAAGCGATCGCCAGGACCCGTGTTCATCATTCCAGCGAACCAGTGGCTCCACTGCATCAGGCGGGCGTGGCTAACCTTCGCAGCCTTTGGCAATCCGGTAGTCCCGGAGGTATAGATGTAGAGCGCGAGATCTTCAATCGTGACGGGTTGCCGTTCAATGGCAGAAAGCCTTTCCGTCGAATGCTGGTCAATGGCAAAATCAAAACGATCGAATTCGGAACAATTGCCACCGTGGACCCAAATTCTTGCTCTGTTGACAACATGCGGAAGCGCGGACGTCAATTGATCGACGAGTTCCGGCGCCACGATGATGTGCTTAGGGGAAACAATATTCAGACTATGAGCGAGCGAGCGACTACTGAGATTCGTATTTACCAGGGCCACTGCACAGCCAGCTCGCGTGATGCCGAGCCAGATCGCCATATATTCCGGCCGGCTTGGCATGATAAGGCAAACGGTATCTCCCTTTGCGAGGCGATGTCGCAACGCCCAGCGAGTGCATTGCTTCGAACGCTCCGCAAGCGAACGATACGTCATCCACTCGCCGTTTGACAGAAGAGCCGGCGCTTGTGGTGTCGCGTCGGCCCACTCTTCAACTAAGGACGAAAGCAACCGATCTGGATGTGTTGCAATTGGTGCGGTGAGCTCGAGTGCTCGCAGCCAAGCTTTAGCGCTCGAGAAACCGCTTGGGCTTGGCGGTCGGAGAGCATCGGATTCCCTTAAGGCTACCGGCATTTTAAAAACGGAATTTACGCCGTCGTACCCGCATCTACCGTGAGGACTGTGCCGGTAACGCTCTTTGATCTGTCGCCCAGCAAGAATTCAACTGCGTCGGCCACTTCTTCGAGTGCCGGAAAACGACGCAGCGCACTGCGGCGGGCGATCTTTTCCCGCTGCTCCTCATCCATGCCCTGCGTCATGACCGTATCCATGAATCCGGGAGCGATGGCGTTCGCATTAATACCCAGGCGGCCGACCTCGCGGGCCAGTGAGCGGGTAAAGCCAATCATCGAGGACTTTGTTGCCGCGTAAACGGAAAGGCCACTGTACCCGGTAAAGGCCGTAATGGAAGCTATGTTCACGATCCGTCCACCACCGTCAGACATCATCCGGCGAACTACATATTTAGTCAGGACGATGGGCGACAGAGTATTCAGGCGGATTAATCTCTCGATATCGGAGTTGGGCATCGTACCCAATGCACCATCCAAGCCGAGAGCAGCATTGTTTACCAAGCCGTAAATGGGCCCGAACTGCTGATATAAATTCCTGACTAGTTCGGGGATGCTCTCAATGCCCCCAAGATCGAAAGGCACAAAACACAGAGATCCTGGCCGGGAACGTTCAGCTTGTTCAATGACGGAAGCCAACTCATCGTTCATGTTTCGTGCTATGGCGACTGCACGATAACCTTCAGCGGCCAGCTTACGGGCCACTTCCAAACCAAGTCCGCGGCTTCCCCCTGTTACGATCACATTACGCATAGTGTCGAAGCAGCTTGCCAGCGGCCGCAAGCTCCACCGAACTTACGTAACGGATGATCACTGGGATTTTATGACGCGCAAGATTTTGCTGACAGATTTCAAGAATCTCAAGTTTGATCGCGGAGGTCTGGTGCTGCGGCTGCGAAGGTTCTTGCAGCAATATATCTACTGAAACGAGCGAACCTGTTACAGGATTTCGGCGCGGCCGCACCACGGACATCCGCACGGCGGGATGCCGGTTGACTACCGCCTCGACTTCTTCTGGATAGACCTTCAATCCGCCAACATTGATGACGCCGTTTCTACGGCCCAGGAAGTAGTAACGGTCTCCGCGCAGCTCCACTATATCCCCGGTATCGACGAACCCTTCGGCATCCCGAAGCGCACCGTCCTTCTCGTCCAGATAACGGGAAGCAGTCCGATTGGATCGGATCCGAAGTGAGTCGTTGCAGATCTTCATTTCCACACCCGTATGGTTGTTTAACGTGGCCGGCGAAAAGCCGGCCAGACCATCCTTAACTTCGAATGCAACACCGGCTTCGGTAGAAGCGAAAGCATGGGCTATTTCTGCTTTGGGATAGAAGGAATGCAATGTGTTTAGAATGCCTTGGTCGACACTTTCTCCAGATAGGCGAATATACGACGGTGTTATCCGGCGAGCCTCCGGGCTCATCAGGGCACGCCGCCAATGGGAAGGGGTGCCCGAGATATGTGTTACGCCGTGTTCGCTCAAGCGGATCAGATATTCGCTCGTACTTTCGTTAACACCAGAGAGCAACAGCGATCCGCCTCCCATTACGGCGCGCAGGAAGATCTGGAGGCCTCCGTATCGGCGAATATCGTAGAAGGTGCCCCATACAGCCTTGCTGCATTGCGGCGCTGGGATACCTATAGGGGCTGTAAGACTGGCCAGGTTGTGAGCGATCATTTTGGGTGCTCCTGTCGTGCCGGAACTTAGAAGCACCCACTCGGTCGGGCGGCGGTCCACTGGGATCGCCTTCCTCGGGAGAACGACGGGCCCACAAGTGATTCGCGAAATGCCAGTCAAGCCGCGATAATGAGGAAGATCATAGTCCGACAAGATAGTATCTATGCTGCCGCTACGGGTCAGTGAGGGAAAGTACTCCGGGGCCGTATCAGGAGGGCAGATAACGATCCTGCCAGCTATTCCGTCCAATTCAATAAGAGCCAACGCAGCAGCGAGCTGGTCAGTTGTGGCGAGCAGAATTGAGCGTCCATACAAGTCAGCAGGGTGGCAGCTAAGGTTGGAGCGGGAGAGCGCGTCCGCAAGCGGCACGCAAGCCGTGCCGCTCCGGATAACACGGCAGCGTAAGCAACCGGCGCTACTTAGCGTGTCCGTTATCGAGGTAAGGCGATTTACCGGCGGCTTCGTAGAGGTGGATGAAATCTCCGAGAGTGACGGGGGGCACGGTGATATCTGAATCTGTGAATGGATCATAACCCAAAATGTCCTCAAGCCTGGTAACGAGAATGGCAAGGCCGAGCGAGTCAAGGCCAGACTCTAACAGAACCAAATCGTTTGTGAGCGGACGAAGAGGTTTGCCGGAGTTACGGCGAACCTCTTCCAGTTGTGAAATGACAGTCGTTTTAATCGACATTCGGAAACCGCGACAAGTGACTACGCCGTGACGTGCGACTGCCCATCGAAAATACTTTCAATCAGCGCCCGAAGCAAGCGAACTCCGTCACACAGGCATTCCACTGGCTCACAAGAATCGGGTGCTAACGCTATCTCCGCTTCCAACCCCTGAAATAGTCCTTCGGAGTGTGCGACATCACATACGCCGTGAACTTGCGTGTATTCGTTCTCCGCTGATCCTTGCCGCCTGGCTAAGTCCTCTAAGTACGGCATGAATCGCTGAATAAAGCTCTCGAAGAAAGCCATCATCGCGAGAATCGGCGCGGCAGAGAGATGGCCAATAAATAAGCGGACGTTCAAGAGGCTCGGAGCGATAGCGAGTACATCTGCCTCACTCGGCAAGGCGTCTGCCGCCATGACAAACCGTCGAAGCATTGCAGGATGTGAATCCCGTACTTCCTCCAGCAGGTTATCAGTTATAATCGATCGGGCTTCCTCGGACTTGGCCGCCAGGTACGCGCCCGTCATCCAGTAAATGAAATTCCCTTCGAGCACGGCGGTATAGCGACCGATAATGCCGCGTCGCTCGCTTGGAGTAAGCTCTTCGGCGGCTGGGAGCGACCCTAATAGCTCATTAGTGACGTTATTTAAATACACCTTTACTGTGTCTGTTAGCGCTCCCGGGGGAACCTCAACAAGGACGGAATCTATCGAGTTCATCAGTAACCTCCATAAGTTTGAAACAAATTGCGTGTTTAGCTACGATCAGTTGCACTCACGACTTACACAGGGTCATCACGAAGCGGCGTCCGCCGATTCTTGGGAGAGGCGCACGTGTGATACTTGATCTTCCCCGCAGCCCTCGGCCTTGCTTCCTGACCGCCAACGATGGAAGGTGAGCGCCTCCCGCTGATCGGACTTGGGGTTGGTGCGGACCGGGCAGAAACCCAGCCGAAGACAGGGTATAGCTTCGCCCTCTAACAGCGGAATCCCGCTTGAGCTTTCGTCGTTTTTCGGGATAACCGGAGCAATTTGAATTCCAGCACTACATTCAAGCGAATACGATCCTGCAAAAAGCTCGAACGTATTGCTCAGCGTCAACGACGGTTTGCACCGCATTATTCCGACTGTGTATTCCGGTATACATCAGCGGGGTAGTGCCAAGGTCATGGCGTGAACTGCTTACGGATAGCAAGTTTTCTTATGTGTAGGGCCGGCTCTGAAACTGACTTTAAGCGACAGAGAGTCCCGATCTAGTCTCACCGCGACCGAGCGCTGGAGCAGATTGACCGAGACGACAAGCCACTTGCCCTCATTGGCATCAACAATGACCCCGCGGACGCCCTTAAATGAGCCGGACTCGACGCAAACCTCCTGTCCCGGCAGAACATACGGCCACGGCATTGGTGTTGATCCAGATTCAAGCATTCGCCTAATTCCTTGAATTTCGTCCTCAGAAATGGGATTTGGTTCTTCTCTGTTGCCGACGATTGAGAACACGCTGGGGGTGCTCACCACCGCGAGAGGGCTCCGGGGTTCCATCCGACAGAACACATAGCTGGGAAATAGGGGAAGCTCAAACGTCTTGTTGTATTTCACTCGATGCGTATACGTCGGTAAAAACACTTCATAACCCTTGCCTTGCAATATGGCAGAAACATTCTTCTCATGTCTCGGTTTTACATACAGAGCAAACCACGGCAGATTGGTCACAGCACCTCCAAGTTGCAGCTCCGCCCTCTTGAGGGGTGTTTGCTTTCCCCCAAATGCGCTATCGCTTAGAGAGCGAGCGTATCGCGCAATGAGCAACCCACCGACCAGTCCTTTATCGACGTTGACTCGGTGCTTGATTAAGAACCTAAATATCGTCTGGAAAAGCGAGGACGACGACTCGCCGGCGATGGACCCGGTATTGCTTAGGTGTAAGCGTTGTTTTCAGCCGTTTCATTCCTCGTCCGAACTGCAGGCGTGGATAGCCGCCAAGCAGCCTGCTTCCTTTAGGCCGTGGCTGCTCCGGTATCTTTTGGGCGTGGGCCGCTCCGGCCTTCATTGAGCGCATCCATGTAATCACGGCGGGCAATGTTGTACTAGCGCATTAGAACAATGGACGATGACAAGTATCTGAGAGTATTGCAAGTTCTGGAGTCTCTCGATCGGGAGGAGAGGACGCATCCTTGGGAAAAGATTGCCTCTTTCCTTAAAAGAACCGCGAATACGAAACTACCGAAGGCCAGCGGCATCGGGTTACCGAAAACTGAAGCCGCTGCCGAGCCACGTTCTGGCAGGGTTAAGGTCTCCAACGCACGATCAACTTTGCAGAGTGCTTCCGTAGCGGACGGCCCCAAACTGAAACGGCCGCACCGGATCTCCTTACCCGCTTCGCTGGTGCTGGCGACTGCTATCGCTGTTGGATCGGTAACCGCCGCTTGGCATGACTCAATTCTCGGTGCGGTGCTTTCCTTGGTCAGCGCACCTGATGGCGCGCGGTTTGATTTGCGAGCAGAGCAGCAACTCGACGGCAGTTTGCTTGTCGGGTGGGATCCTAAATCCGTAAAGACCGCGAAAGGCGGGATGGTAGAGATCGAAGACGGATCTGAACATCGCAGTCTCCCTTTGGATTCCAGCCAGCTCGCGAACGGCTCCTTAGTGTACAGTCCAGCCACAAGAGATTTAACATTTCGCCTGCATGTCTTTGATGCCGGGGGCCAACAAGTGTCGGGATTTGTGCGAGTGATCAACGGGTCTGTTGCTCCTCCGCGATCTGATCCGACAGAATTGTCTAAGGGTGGGCTGGCCGCGAAGGCTCGCCTCAACCAGAATACCGAGCCGGCCGCGCTGACTACAGCAGTTGCACAGAATGTCGGGTCAGCGTCTTCAGGCACTCAGTTGCCCACGAAAAATTTCAAGGGCGTGCGGAGGTCAGGCGCGCCACCCATTGAGCCAAATGCCTCTCGTTCGGCAACAGATGGTTTTGCGACAATTAACAAACCTCTATCGGCTGAACCGCAGCGGCGTTCGCTAGCGGAGTCGAGGTCTCCTAAGCAGGAGCCCAAACCCGTCAAGAGCTTGCCACAAACGCACTTGGGCTCAACCTCCGCCCTGGCCGACGGAACGAGTCATTCCGGTAAGCCCTTATCCGAGGCTGTCTATATCCCACCGCGCCCTGTCAAGCAGGTGGTGCCCAGCCCAGCAAATTTGGGCTACTTAGGACTGTCCCGGCCCGTGGACGTTGAGGTGCGAGTCAGGATTGACACCCAAGGCAAGGTGGCCGAAGCGCAGGTCGTGAACAGTCCATCCGAGAATCAAAACGTCCTCGCAAGCGCCGCACTGATCGCTGCAAAACAATGGGTCTTTGAACCCGCCCAAGTTGGTGGAAACAGGGCACCTAGCGATCATAGAATCGTATTTCATTTTCGGCCCCAGGTAGAGCAAGAGTAGGATTGAATCGTTGATGTGACGTTCTGAGTCGGAGACGCCCGCTACCCTGCGGGGTGGCAGTTTGCAACATATCCGTTCCCACAACTGCGCCTACTGCTCGAAGCACGCTTCTCCACACGCGGCAAGCGAGAGTTCGCCCAAGTGCTGCGGTTGCTCGAAACATTCCCGCTGGCAGAAGTCGTGCGGCAGGCTTTGCATCTTGGCGCCCTTACCTTCGATGCGGTGAAATATCTGTTGCTTTGCCAAATCGGAGCGGCGGCCGCGGCGGCTGGATCTGGATTGCTATCCGTATCTGCCGTTCGCTCAAGTGGCAATCACTGCTGCTACCGATTACTTATCGCTGCCGAGAGGAACGGCCGTTTGATGGACATCCCGCAGGTCCTCTTGGACCATCATCTGAAAGCGCTGCGCCTTCCCACTTTCCTGCGCAGTATGACCAGATAGCACAGAAATGTACCGATGAAGCGGTCGATTATCCGTAGTTTCCGAGCGACAAACCAGGAGTTTTTAGCGAGCCGGGGTGGTCCTGCAGCGCAGCCGCCGATGACGAGCTTCGTAATTTCCCTGGGCCCTTAGACCCGCAAAGCGCCTTGATTGTTTAAAGCTCGTGAGGCAAAATCAAGCCATCAGGGGCCACTATGCAGTACCGCGTACTTCACTGCGCGAATGCGCTCGCTTTGCTTTGTCTCGCCGCTGTTTTCCCTAATATCTCATTGGGGCAAGCCGTTTCGGGAAACATTATTGGCACGGTCACCGACCCGAGCGGTGCCGCAGTCGGCGGAGCTGAAATCACTATCGCCAACGTTGCCACCGGCGTTTCCACTCAAGTTACGACCAACGAATCGGGGAATTACACCGCGCCAAATCTGCCGGCGGGCAGCTACACAATTACGATTACGAAACCGGGTTTTCAGAAATTCGTTCAGCAGAACGTCACTGTGAATGTTTCGCAATCCGCCCGCGTCGATGCCTCGCTCCAGGTCGGGCAGGCAACCCAGGAAGTAACGGTCACCTCGGCGCCGCCGGGTATTGAGACGGATCGCGCAGTTGTGCAAACCCAGCTCAGCTCGGCTCAGATCTCCTCACTCCCAATATCAAATCGCAATTTCACGAATCTAGCTCTGCTCACCCCAGGCTCTGTCGTGAACACCTTTCAACACGCCCCCAGTGAGAATCCGCAACAGTCTACCCTCGTGAACACGGGTGGCCAGGAATTCGCCGGAACCAACTATCAGTTGGACGGAATGAATAACAATGACACGGTGCTTGGCATCACGATGGTGAATCCAGCCATAGATTCCGTGGGCTCATCTACTGCTCAGAGCAATAACTACGATGCGGAGTATCAGGCAACGGGCAATGTCATTCAGGTACAAACAAAATCGGGAACGAACGACTTCCACGGCAGCGCCTTCGAATTCCTACAAAACAATATCTTCCAGGCTCGCGACCCGTTTACGCAGGGGTTGGTCGCTCCCGGCGAGCCTGCGCCGCATAACCGCGGAATTCCCGCGCTGCGTTGGAACCAGTTTGGAGGGTCGATTGGCGGCCCTATTAAGAAGGACAAGCTTTTCTTTTTTGGTGACTACCAGGGAACTCAGCGAAGGATTGGGGCATCTCAATCGGTTCGCGTTCCCACTGCCGCGGAACGATCCGGGAATCTAAGCGATTTAGGTGTTCCGATTTATGATCCGGCCACCGGCAATCCCGATGGAACCGGGCGCGCTATTTTCCCTGGGGCTAATATCGCCGGCCGCATTTCGCCGCCGGCCGCGAATCTGCTTGCGGCGCTTCCGTTTCCGAACATTGCAACCACAAATCCCGCCGCGCCAAACTATGCAACTTCTGCGGTCGAAAACTACAACACGAATCAGTTCGATGTGCGAGGCGATTATTTCAGCACCGAAAAGCTGCGGTTCTTCGGACGCTACAGTTATCTTGGGGCCGACATCACTGCGCCCGGCCCATTTGGCCTCTATGGCGGGCCTGCATTCCCTCAGTGGGGCTTTTCAGGGCTTTCGAATGCGCTTAATCAGAACGTTGCCTCGGGCGCCACTTACGTCTTTAACCCAAACCTGTTGACCGAAATCCGCTTTGGCTTTTCGCGTTACCGAGTGACCGTCAGCGCCCAGGATCAGACCACGCAACTGGCAAACACCGTCGGCATTCCGGGCTTGAACCTGCCAGGAAAGCCCGATACAAATGGTCTTCCAGATCTGACGATCAACGGCGCTGGAGGGTTCTCGATGGGATATAGCTGTAATTGCCCTCTGCATCAGCGTGAGACGCTTCTCGATTTTGTAAATAACTGGACCAAAGTCTCGGGCAATCACACGTTTCGTTTCGGCGCCACGGTCGAGCTGGCGTGGAACCTGCGCCTCCCAAGTGACCAGCACCGCGCCGGTGTATACCAGTTCAATCCTTCTGTGACCGCGGACGCCAATGTTTCTGCGAGCGGTTTGGGGCTCGCCTCATTCATGCTCGGAGATCCATCCAGCTTCAACCGATTCGCCCAGATCTCGACAAATCAGGAAGATCGCCAAAACCGAACGTTTTACTTTGTCCAGGACACCTGGCGCGCTACTCCGAAATTGACCCTCAGCTTAGGAGTGCGGTGGGACGTGTGGTTCCCCGATTTCTCGCTCAATGCGGGCCAGGGCGGCCGGTACGATGTCACGAACAACCTCGTCTACATCCCCGGTGTCGGCGGCGTGTCTCGCTCCGGCAACGCCGAGACGCAATGGCACAATTTTTCGCCGCGCATCGGTATCGCTTACGCGGTGAATGAGAAGACGGTTATTCGGACCGGCTACGGACGCGGCTACACGCTCGGCACATTCGGCTGGACCTACAATAATCTTGCGGCTGATGTTTACCCGTCAATCGTCAACCAGAGCATTACCGCAACGTCGTCCTTCTTTCCGGTTTTCCCGCTAACGACCGCACCGGCACCGGTGGTTTTTCCAATCATCCCCGCGAATGGACGACTACCGCTTGCGAACGGTATCGGGGTGTCTTATATCCCCGCGAACCAGAAGATTCCCTATGTGGATATGTGGAACTTCACCGTCGAACGCCAGATAGCGCCACAACTGAACCTATCGATCGGGTACGTGGGCAACATCGGACGCCACCTGAACGGCGGCTTTGGCCTCAACGCGGCCGTTCCCGGCCCCGGTGCCGATGCAAATCTCCGCCGTCCGCTGTTTGTCAAGTATGGCCTGTCGCAGGGCATCTTCGATAAATGCAACTGCACCAGCAGCAACTACAACGCGCTTCAAGTGCAGGCGAACAAGCGCTTCAGCGCGGCCTACTCGCTGCTCGCAAACTTCAGTTGGCAAAAGGCTCTCGACTTTGGCGAATTTGGTACCGAGACCAATCAATACAACGCTCGGCAGGACTATGGCCCCGCTGGGTTTGATCGCAAATTCGCGTTCACGCTTGCCCACACAGTGGAGCTCCCGTTTGGGCACGGCCGGAAGTATCTGTCGGGCGGTTCCGCTTTCGTGAATTCAGTTGTAGGAAACTGGGCATTCCGCGGCATCACATCGTACTACTCCGGTCTGCCATTTTCGCCAAGCATAGGGAACCAGGCCTTCCTGAACTCTCCCGACATGACCAGCCGGCCGCAGTTGGTGGGAGATCCGTCCGTTCCAAATCCAAGCGCGAATCTTTGGTTCAATCCTGCCGCATACGGCATACCGCCTCTCTATACATTTGGCGATGCGGGACGGAACTCGTTGCGCGGCCCCGATTTCCTCGAACTTGACTGGCAGCTCGCCAAAGGTTTCAAATTGACGGAACGGGTGGGCTTGGAGATTCGTTGGGACGTATTCAATGTAATCAATCGCCAGAATCTCGCACTGCCGAACACTCAAATCGATTCACCTGCCGGCGGACTCATTACTGATATTCAAGTCTGCTCCACTTGCGGAAACGGCATGCGCAACATGCAATTCGGAGCGCACATAACGTTCTGATTCAGTGCCGATAGTAGCCCGTTGGATCTTCTGCGCTGGGCTGAGCCTGGTCTGTCGCGACACTGCGCAGGCCGACGACGCTTCCTTTGTGCTGGAGGCCGCCAGTCCGCAGCCCTATACAGCGGCATATCTAGGAAACGGGGCGATCAGCGTGGTCACCGCGCCGCTCGGCACAGAGCCCACTCGATCTTTTCTAGCAGGACTATACGACCACTCAGCAGGCGACGTCCCCCGGATCGCTTCGGCTCCCGCGTGGAACGAAGTGGATATCTATAACGGCCTCCACTGGCTGAACGCGAACGTGGCGCACTCGGAAATCGAGCACTATCGCCAAACGCTCGATATGTATAACGGTCTGCTTCACACGAGTTATGTCTGGAATGACCGCGGCAGAAACATTCACGTTGACGCCGAGGAATTCGTCTCGCGTGATCGCGCCCAACTTGCGGCCACACGCGTAACCGTCACTCCCGCGTTTGCTGCCACATTAGTTGTTCGCTTCCCGCTGCGCAATTGGCCTCCGCCGCGGCGTTATCAATTGGAGCAAATTCAAAAACTCGGGGCCGAAGCCGCGAAGAATCAGTGGGCGATCTGGTATCCGGGCCAACTCGATGTCGCCACGCTGGATGTCAAACGTACTTCGCCCGGAATCTTGATGTCGCTCGATGCGACCGCTCCCGGCAATAAGGCCAGACTTGGGGAAACAATCGCGATTGATTGGACAGGCACTGCCGAAGTTGAACTGGACAAACAAACCGAGTCGGTCGAAGCGCAATTACACCTGAATGTGAAGCCCGGCGAAAGCTATACCTTCACGAAATTCACTTCCCTGGTGACATCGGCCGCAAGTGATCCAAGTGAGTCTGCAAAGCAATCGGCCATGCTCGCGGAACAGGCAGGCTGGCAGCGATTGCTGACTACGAGCGAGGCCGCCTGGCACGCATTATGGAATTCCGACATACTCGTCGAAGGCAATCCGGATCTGCAGCGCACGATCCATTCAATGCTCTTCTACTTGCTCGCAAGCGCGCGCGAGCGGCTGGATGTGAGTACGCCGCCTATGGGCCTGAGTTCCGCAGGCTACTGTGGCCACATTTTTTGGGATGCCGATACGTTCATGTTCCCGCCCTTAGTCATTTTGCATCCTGAGCTGGCCCGGCCCATGGTGGCGTTTCGTTCGCGAACACGCGAAGCGGCGCGGCGAAATGCCCAACGAAACCGATACAAAGGAGCGATGTTTCCCTGGGAGGCCGGACCCGACGGAGCCGAAACCACTCCTCGCTTCGCGTTCCAGAACGCAAGCTCCGAAAATCACGTCAACGGCGATGTTGCGCTCGCCGCGTGGGAATACTGGCTGGCTACCGGCGATCGAAATTGGCTGCAGCAGGATGCGTGGCCTTTGCTCCGCGATACCGCCGATTTTTGGACGAGCCGAGTGACGTACAACGCCGAACGGCACAGGTATGAGATTTCGAACGTCGTGGCGGTGAAAGAATCGGATATCGGGGTAAGCAATGACGCTTACACCAACGCTGTTGCAAAAAAGAACCTTGAGCTCGCGATAGCCGCAGCCGGTGAGCTCAAGCTCGAAGTGCACCCAAGGTGGCGTGAAATCGCTGCGCAGATGTACATTCCCGACAGTGATTCGCCGATGTTGTGGTATTCGCTGGATCTCCCGTATTCACCCCCAAAGATCCGCGCTGCCATCGAGGCTGTATTGCCACAGGCCGAGCGACACGAGACGGGCGCGATGATGGGCACTGAATTCTATCCCATCCTGGCTGCTGAAATCCGTGATCGGCGACTGATTGGACAACTCCTGAGTCCGCTCTTGACTCCGTATCGCCGGCCACCGTTCCAAGTAATCGCGGAAACTCCCGGCAATCAGAACATAAACTTCATCACCGGAGCGGGTGCTTTCCTGCAGCAGTTCGTGTTCGGCTATACGGGCCTGCGGCTCGGCAAAAATGGATTGGAACCTAAGTTCGATCCCGTATTACCGCCCGGAGTCCAGAAACTCATTCTGAAAAACATCGGTGTTCGAAACAGGCGCAAGACCCTCGTTTTTGCGGCAAACGTGCGCTGAAACAAGAAGACACAATAAGGGAAACGTGAACTGCGGCATAAACTTATCCGGCTACAAAATCTTCTTGCCCATTGCGGACATGACCAGCTCCACGCCGAGCAGCGCGGTTCGATTGGCTTCATCCAGCACGGGATTCACTTCCACGACTTCCATTGAGAGCATGCGGCTCGAATCGCAGATCGTCTCCATCGCCAGGTGCGCTTCCCGGTACGTCATTCCTCCACGGACTGGCGTTCCGACCCCCGGCGCTTCATCAGGATCCACTGAATCCATGTCGAGTGACAAGTGCAAACCTGCGGTGCCATTCGTGGCCCGCGAGATCGCTTCTTCCATGACGTTGCGCAGCCCGCGTTCGTCGATATCGCGCATAGTAAATGCCGTTACACCTGATTCGCGTACTACCTCGCGTTCCCGCTTATCCACGTCGCGCAGACCGATCAGGACTACATTCCGTCCGTCCACCTTCGGCGCGTAATCGTAGATCTGTGTCAGCTCATGTGGGCCGCGCCCAATGCAGCATGCAAGCGGCATGCCGTGTACGTTCCCGGTCGGGCTCGATTCCGGTGTGTTCATATCGGCATGCGCATCGATCCAGATCACGCCGATCTTTTCACCTCGTTCGCGGAAGGCGTGCGAAACGCCGGAAATCGTTCCCACCGCAACCGAGTGGTCGCCTCCCAATATCAACGGAAATTTCGCGTCGCCAAGAGCCTTTTCCACTTTTTCGGCAACCGATGCGCACGTCTTCGCAATCTGTGGGAGATACTTTGCATTTTCGCGCCCCGTAGCCGTGCTTTCCTGCTGCGCTACCGCCACATTCCCCAGGTCTTCGATTTCGTAACCGAGCGATTCGAGCTTTGTGTTCAATCCGGCCAGACGCAACGCCGATGGACCCATATCGACGCCGCGGCGTCCCGCTCCGAGATCCAGTGGAGCCCCGAGTATGGCAATCCGGGAATAACGCATGTACCCGTGGCCTTACGGCCGCGTGCGATACAGCATGCGCGGATAGGGAATGGTTTCGCGCACATGCTCTAAGCCGCACATCCAGGCGACAAAACGCTCGACGCCCATGCCGAAACCCCCATGCGGAACCGTGCCGAACCGCCGCAGATCGCGATACCATTCGAATGCTTCGCGCGGAAGATGATGTTCCTCCAATCGCTTGTCTAAAAGCGTGAGGTCATGGATGCGCTGCCCGCCGCCGATGATTTCCCCATATCCTTCCGGTGCGATCACGTCCACGCCGAGCGCCAACTCAGGTCGCTGCTCGTCCGGCTGGAAGTAGAAACCCTTGATTTGGGTCGGGTAGCGATCCACTATCACCGGTCGATCGAAATCCTGCGTGAGTAGCGTCTCATCCGTATTCCCGAAATCACCGCCCCACTGAATCTCGCTGCCCTTTGACTGAAGAAGTTTAACCGCGTCGTCGTAGCTCATCCGCGGAAACGGCGCTTTGATATTTTCAAGCTTCGATGTGTCTCGCTCCAGAACCTTGAGGTCTTCCTGATGGTCTTCGAGCACGCGGCCGGCGATGTACACCACCAGAGCTTCGGCAACCCGCTTCACCTCTTCCAGATCCGCATAGGCCATTTCAGGCTCGACCATCCAGAATTCGGTCAAATGCCGGCGGGTCTTGGACTTCTCCGCGCGAAATGTGGGGCCGAAGCAATAAACCTTCCCGAAGGCCATGGCATTCGCTTCGTTGTATAGTTGGCCGGATTGCGCCAGATAAACCTTTTCATCTCCGAAATAGTCTACTTCGAAGAGCGTGGTCGTTCCTTCGCATGCTGCGGGAGTAAAGATCGGAGTATCCACCAGTGTGAAACCGTTCGAATCGAGATAATCGCGGATCGACTTAATCACCTGATGTCGAACCCGAATAGCTGCGTGCTGCCTCCTGCTGCGCAACCACAGGTGCCGGTGATCCATCAGAAAATCGACGCCGTGCTCTTTTGGCGTGATCGGATATGGCGATTCCTCGCTGACCCGCTGAATGACTCTAGCGTCTGTTACGTCCAGTTCGTATCCGCCGTGCGCGCGCGGCTCCGCGCGAATCGTTCCGGTTACCGTAAACGAGCTCTCCTGAGTCAGGCCCTTTAACATCTCAAAGACGTCTTCGGGTAAGCTGCTCTTCACCGCGACGCATTGCATCATCCCGCTGCCGTCGCGGATGATAGGGAAAACAATCTTTCCGGATTTGCGCAGATTGTAAAGCCAGCCTTGAATTTCGACACGCGCACCGGCATGCCCGTGGGCATCGCTGATCCGGATGATTTTCGCGGAACCTTCATTGCTGGCAGGAGGCGTCGGGGGCGCCACTTCAGAAGCCAAAGAATCACTGCTCATAACTGTTGCTGTAAAGGCCGGTAAGGAAATCCATCGCGCGACGGGATTCAGCGACCGGGTGCTCCATATCCGTTTCCTCTTTGAGCTCGAGCATTAATGGGTATTGGTTGGGTCGGGACGCGAGCAATCGCATCGTCCGTCGCCAGTCGATGCTTCCCTTCCCTGGAAACACGTGCTGATCCTCTTCGCCATTATTGTCGTGGATATGAGTTGAGCGGATCCGCTCTTTCATCACATCGAACTCACGCTCAATACTCTTCGTCATATGCGCGTGCCCGACATCAAAACAGTAGTGCAGGTCGAGATGCGTCTGCGCCAGCAGATCGTTTAGACGCTCAGCAGTCGAGAAGCCATTGGGAATATTCTCGAGGAGAACTTCCACTCCCCGCTGACCCGCGAACACTTTAATTTCTTCGAGCGACGAGAAGGCCGATTCCCAGCGCCGCTCATCCATCTCCTGTTCAGCCACACCGACGTGCTGGACAAGGTAGCGAAATGGAACGACTTCCGCAATTTCCAGCGCGCGCTTGATCTCATCGACCACCGCCATGCGGTTCGCTTTTACTGGTTCGGTGATATCGATGACCGCGTGCGGACCTGAGCGCCCCCACACATCATCGGTGTACATAGGCGAATGTAGAGAGTTCATTTTCAACTCGGCATCGCGGAACCAATGTCCCAGTTCGGCAATCTGGGCCTTGTCAACGTAATCAATATGCTGGCGGGCGCAGAAAATCTCTACCGCAGGAAACCCCGCATCCCAGACTCGCTCCAGCCATACCGTCGTCAGGCGATGCCGGACAAACACGTGTGTCGATAGAACTTGATCCATTCGAGGAAACCCCGTTCCTGCCGGCCCGCGCCGGCGCTGGCGGGATCAGTAACCCGCCACTTTGCCGTGAAGGTGAGATTCCGTGCCGCCTTCAAGAACACCGTTATTCACGACAATAGCTTCTACTCTGGCGACACCCTCAGTCGGCTTAACATCGTAGCCCATTCTCGTCAGGGCTTCTCCGGTCCTCGGCGAAAAACCCGTCTGCAGATAGAGAACATCAGGTCTCCACTGCATGTGAAAACGAGGCAGATCGACTGCATCCTGCGCGTTCAAGTGAAAATCGATCACATCCAGAATGACTTCCGTTACGCCGGTGGTTATGCGCGAACCGCCAGGAGCTCCCACCACGATGAAGAGCTTCCCGTTCTTAGTGATGATGGTCGGAGTCATGGAGGAAAGCGGCCGTTTGCCTGGCTCGATCGCGTTGGCATCTCCGCCAACCATTCCGAACATATTGGGTGCGCCCGGTTTCGCCACAAAGTCATCCATCTCGTCGTTCAACAAGAATCCGAGCCCCGGAACCGTGATGCCGTTTCCATAGGAGTTATTCAGCGTGTACGTGACTGCAACGGCGTTTCCGTGCGCGTCCACCACGTTGTAGTGCGTGGTCTCCGAACTTTCTCGCCAGCCCGCGTGCGCTTCTGTGGTTTTAGGCAGACCGGGCTGGACGAAATCGCTGGGGGTAGCGTGATCCGGATCGATGGTGCTCCTTCGCTTCGCCAGATAGTCCGGCTTGATCAGAGCGCGAACGGGCACATTATAGAAATCGGAATCACCCAGATATTCGCTCCGATCGGCGTAGAAGCGGCGCATCGCCTCGG
The DNA here is from genome assembly GCA_963787585.1 of uncultured Acidobacteriaceae bacterium. Classification (GTDB taxonomy): domain Bacteria; phylum Acidobacteriota; class Terriglobia; order Bryobacterales; family Bryobacteraceae; genus Bog-105. The sequence continues at coordinate 611,632 of CAWBDR010000014.1, read as the reverse complement.
CTGCGTAATGTACGGCTTTCGTCGAGTCCGGACCGTCCGTCTCGTAATGGGTGCCGTCCAGGATGCCCATGATCTGTAGCAGGCCAATACCGCCGGCGCTCGGTGGAGGAGCAGTAATGATCCCGTAGCCCTTGTATTCTCCACTGAGGGGAGTGCGTTCGATCGTCTTATATTTCTTGAGATCATCGAGTGTGATCAGGCCGTCATGCGCAGCCATCGCGTCTGCGAGCCGCTTAGCGGTTTCACCTTCATAGAACTCTTTGGAACCGCTAAGCGCGATTCGTTCCAGCGTCGCTGCCAGCTCCGGCTGTTTGAATGTCTCGCCCGCCTTGTAGTAGTTGCCGTCGCGCTGGAAAATGCGGTGAGACTCGGGGTCCTGTTCCAGGCTCTTCGCGTTTCGGAAAGAGGCTGCCACTGGTTCGGTCAGCGTAAAGCCGTCGCGCGCCAGTTTGATCGCCGGTTCCAATAGCTCGGCCCAGGTTTTCGTCCCGAATTTCTGGCGTGCCAGGTTGAATCCGGAAACGGAGCCGGGCACGCCCGAGGATCGCCAGCCGAAAACGCTATCCTTTGTCGCGTTGCCGTCAGGACCGATATACATGTCGCGACCCGCCTTTCCGGGAGCGCATTCCCGAAAATCGAGAAAGGAGGTTTCGCCGTTTGCCAGACGAACCAGCATGAAGCCTCCGCCGCCGATGTTTCCGGCAACAGGATGCGTTACTTCGAGAGCGAAACCTACCGCGATCGCCGCATCTACGGCGTTGCCACCGCTCTTGAGAATCGCAAGCCCGACGTCCGCCGCAATGGGTTCTTGCGCCACCACCATGCCATGCGCCGCCGTTACCGGTTGCTTGGCAACAAGAGGCAGGGCAAGCAGTGAGCAGGAGAGTAAAGACAAAACTCTCCCTGCCGGCCCGCAGCTATGCATATGCAAGCCAGTCTAGCAATTGGCGTCTAGGGAAGCGGCCGGAAGAAGCTCGGTACTTAAGCCGCCGAGAGTTTGCGAAGTCTCGAAGTTAACCGGCTCTTGTACCGAGCGGCCGTGTTGTCCTTGATAATGCCCCACTTCGCCGCCCGATCAACGAGCGAAAAAGTGGACGGGAGCAACTGTGTTGCGCTCTGCTTATTTTTCTCTTCAAGAGCGCGGCGCATGGCGCGGATCTGGTGCCGCAACCGGGACTTGCGCATGCGATTGATAGCGGTCCGCCGCTCTGCCATGCGGACGCGCTTCAACGCGGAAACTGTGTTTGCCATCTACCTACTTACCTGATCTTCCTATCTCTTTCAAAGTACAACCTTTAGGATACCCGAGTGTCGCCTCGAAGGCAAATCCGGGTCCAGCTCCTCAAATTACTCGAATCTTCATGGAGCTGAGCGTCCTGCAAAAGCCAACCAGGAGGAATCCGTCCTGCGCCGGGTAGGGCCTGTGTGGGTGGGATCAACTATCCGAGAAGCGCGTCTAGCTGGCGACGTCCATGCACCACGCGAAGGATAAGTGCATGCTCGTCCTCGACCCGGTACACAATCACGTATTCCCCAACGGCCAGGCTGCGGTGTCCGGGGCCGAAATCCTCGTGTGGATGGCCAATAAAGGGGAAGCGACTGAGCACAAAGAAACGATCTGTGATGTTATCAATCAAGCGATTGGCAATCTCGATACTGCCGCTTTCCTTCGCAACGTATAACCAAAGTTGTCAAGGTCCGCTTCGGCGCGTGCCGCTACACCATGCGCCATTACCCGGATGTGGTTAGTTCCGCAAGAAGCCTGGCGCGTCCACGATCCTTGACTTCTCTGGCGAGCTGCTGCATTGATTCTTGCGTGATAACGCGGCCTTCGCCACGGGCCAGAGAAGCACGGCTTTCGTCGAGCGTCAGAAGAAATTCAGCGCGTTGCCGCTCGCGTTCCTCCCACAGGGCAAGCGCCTCCTGTATGGCCTCCTCTTCGGAGTGGAGCCGTCCGCTTTCAATGGCCCGGCGAGCGAAAGCCTTCTGGTCCGGGGTAAGCTGTACATCCATCGTCTTCAGAATACGGAAATCAGGCCACTATTCCAAGTCCCGAGTTTTCCAATTACTCGACCCGCAACGCCGTCAGGCAGATCGAGACGCAAACGACCGGCTGGGCGACATCATGAGATCTAGTACCTCGCGCCAGACTCGGCTCAATAATACCGGCGGTGCACAACAACCCGGCGATGCAGCCCAAAACACGCCCTTGTGCAGGAAAGGCCAAAAATCAAAAAGATTGCAATGATAATCAGGCAGCCGATTCCAATCATTCGCGCCGCGCTTGTACCCGCAGGGCGTACCTGACCGGGCACCGGAGTGTACGGCGTTTGAGGGGTGTATCCGGCTTGAGGAGTTGCGAACGGCGTCCCGCAGTTACCGCAGAACCTGGGGTTGCCTGGGTTGTCCAGCCCGCAGTTGGGACATTGCATCGAATATGTTTAATGTAACTGATTTGAGGCTGCCGGTTCAGCTCATCCTGTTCCGCCGGTCTCGCAGAGCTTCCGCAGATTTTCCTCGTAAGGCGCCCGCGCTACGCCCTTTTCCGTTATGATCGCGGAGACGTACCGGTTTGGTGTGATATCGAAAGCGGGGTTCGCCACCCTGATGCCCTCGGGTGCCACTGCGACGCCCTGCACATGCGTTACTTCTTGCGCCCCGCGTTCTTCGATGGGAATCTGCTCTCCCGATGAAAGCGTTAGATCCAGGGTCGAGATCGGGGCCGCGACATAAAACGGTACCCCGTTCTCTTTCGCCAGCACCGCAACCCCGTATGTGCCGATCTTATTGGCCACATCGCCGTTTGCGGCAATCCGGTCCGCGCCCACGACCACGCACCCGATCCTGCCGCTCCTCAGAAAATGGCCGGCCATATTGTCGGTAATGAGCGTCGTCGGAATCCCATCACGCTGCAATTCCCACGCGGTAAGGCGCGCACCTTGCAGAAAAGGCCTCGTCTCGTCCGCGAACACGTCGATGCTCTTGCCCATCTGCACCGCCGCCCGAATCACACCCAGCGCAGTGCCGAACCCCGCGGTCGCCAGCGCTCCCGCATTGCAGTGCGTCAACACGGTCTTGCCATCCGGGACCAGCGGCGCCCCGTTGCGTCCTATGGCTTCATTGACCGCAATATCTTCATTCCGGATTGCCTGCGCCTCTCTGACCAGCAGCTCTCGGACTTGATTCAGCGGGATGTGCCGAATGGACGCATAGACTTTCTTCATCCGCTCAATCGCCCAGAAAAGATTCACCGCTGTCGGCCGGGTCTTCGCGAGGGCGTCGCAAACTACCGGCATGTCGGTTTCCAGATCGTTCGAATACAGAGCGCCGAGCGCCACTCCCATTGCGGCTGCCACCCCGATCGCCGGAGCGCCGCGGATGATCATGGTGCGGATGGCCTCTGCGACCTCCTCATAGTTCCGGCAGGTCACGAATGCCGTTTCGCGCGGAAGCCGCGTCTGGTCGATCATGACAACGCCTTCCGGCGTCCATTCGATCGTCTCGATTGTGCGTTGAGTAAGAACTGCGGATTCGCTCATTCAGCCTTTGTGAAATTTATCAACGGCCAGCGCCACTATCGACACCGCATTGAAGCAGCCATGCATCACCGTGCCTGGGATTATTGATTTGGTCCATTGCCGCATCATGCCGAACGCTACGCCCGCCAGCAACACCGTGAACGCATACTGCCATTTATCTGAGTACTCTGGAGCGTGCAATGCGCCGAACAGCGCTGCCGTAACGCCAATTCCCGCCACGATTCCGAGACTCCGGCAGAGAAGCGGCTGTATGAATCCGCGGAAAAAGAGCTCTTCGAAAAGCGGAGCAATCAGCACCGCGGTAATGGTCAGAAATGCGAATGAAAACGGCGTGTTTGTGAGAGCTTCAAAGGGCGTTTCCACTTTCGGGGTATGAAGCAGCGATGCGAGCCCCGATAACGCGAACGCGAGCGCGACGCCTCCGGCCCCCACCAGAAGTAAATTCAATCCGGTGCGCTTCCACCCCAAGGAAGAAAATACCGGCTTGCCGTACCGCGATCCCAGGACCAGCTTTAACGCCAGATACACAACCAAATAGGCCGCCATGTTCGTCGGCAGAACCAACGGCGTGTAATCGGCTCGCAAGCGAGGATCGGCAAATTCGATCGCTCCATCGATCACTACAAGAACTAACAGCCCGAAGGCAATTAGCAGCAGAACCAATCCCAAATCGGAGTAGCCCCAAAAGGGCTCTCGTACCGGCGGAACCGGTACAGTCTCGATCGCCGGTTCCAACGCCGGCGGTGCGTCGATGGGATCAGGCTCCATGCTTCGCCTTCATTATCTTCCGTAGGGCCTCCCCGGTGTGGCTCTGGCGATTCTCGACAATTTCTTCCGGTGTGCCTGTTGCGACGACATAGCCGCCGTCTTCTCCGCCTTCCGGTCCCAAATCGATCACGTAATCCGCGCTCTTGACTACGTCCAGTTGATGTTCGATTACAACCACGGTATTGCCCAGATCGACCAACCGCTGTAGCACATCCAGCAAATGTCGGACATCGTCGAAATGCAGCCCGGTGGTCGGTTCATCGAGCAGATAGAACGTGCGGCCCGTCTGCCGCTTGCTCAGTTCCTTCGCTAGTTTGATTCGCTGGGCTTCGCCGCCCGACAGCGTGGTCGACGATTGTCCCAGATGCAGATAGCCCAATCCGACTTCGGTCAGCGTCTTCAGCTTGGCATGCGCGTGCGGGATGTTCTCCAGCAGTTCTAGTGCCTCATCGACGGTTGACTCCAAAAGATCCGCTATGCTCTTGCCCTTGTATTTCACTTGCAGGGTTTCGAGGTTGTAGCGCCTGCCCCGGCACACATCGCAAGTAACGTACACGTCAGGCAGAAAATTCATCTCGATCCGCTTCAGTCCATCTCCCTGGCATGCCTCACAGCGGCCGCCTTTCACGTTGAAGCTGAACCGGCCCGCCTTGTAGCCGCGCTCGCGCGATTCAGGCAGCATCGCGTACAGTTCGCGAATCGGCGTGAACAGTCCGGTATAAGTCGCGGGGTTCGAGCGTGGCGTTCGCCCGATCGGCGATTGATCGATCTCGATCACCTTGTCGATGTTCTCGAGGCCGTCGAGCGTATCATGTGCGCCGGGCTCGGTGCTCGATCCATACACTTGCTTGGCTAGTGCTCGGTAGAGGATATCGTGTATCAGGGTCGATTTGCCGCTTCCCGAAACGCCCGTAACCACCGTGAACGTGCCGAGCGGAAAGTCCACGTTCACGTTCTTTAGATTGTGTTCTCGCGCGCCGCGCAGGCTCAGTTTCAGACCGTTTCCGCTGCGCCGTACCGGCGGAATCGCAATCTCACTCGCTCCCGAAAGATACTCACCCGTCAATGATCGCGGCGCTTTCATGATCTGGGCCGGGCTGCCGCGTGCAATCAGCTCGCCGCCTAATCTGCCCGCCCTCGGCCCGAGATCGATCACATAATCTGCGCGTTCAATCGTCTCGGCATCGTGCTCCACCACCAGCACTGTATTACCCAAGTCGCGCAGATGGTGCAGCGTATCCAGCAATTTCCCGTTATCGCGTGGATGTAGGCCAATGGAAGGTTCGTCCAGCACGTACAGCACGCCCCGCAGCTTCGATCCAATTTGGGTCGCTAATCGAATCCGTTGCGCTTCGCCGCCCGAAAGAGTCGCGGAGGATCGATCCAGGCTCAAATAATCCAAACCGACCGCGCACAGAAACTCCAGCCGGTTCTGAATTTCTTCCACCACCCGCCCCACTACTTGCAATTCGCGATCAGTAAATTTCCAGCTTTGAAGAATCGGAAGTGCGCGCGCGATCGGTATTGCGGTAAAATCCGCGATCGAGATGCTCTTCACCTGAACAGCCAGGCTTGAGGGCCTGAGTCGTTTCCCCTGGCAATCGGGACAAGTCGTTGGCGACATGTACTCCATCAGCCACTCGCGATAACCCTCGCTGGATCGCGCGTAGCTCTCATCCAGCACCTGCAAGATCCCTTGAAAGTGACTGTTGCCCTGTAGGAGCAGATTGCGTGTTTTTTTTGGCAGCTCCTCGAATGGAATCGACAGATCGATGCCGAGCGTCTCCGCCGCGTCCACCAGCGCCGACGTCATATACGACGAGCTTGATCCCGGCCCCAGCCCTCCATCAAGCAGCGGCTTCGATCGATCGGAGATCACCTTCACTGGATCGAATGCCCACGTGCTCCCGACGCCGTTGCAGGTCTCGCACGCGCCATACGGACTATTGAACGAGAACGATCTCGGCTCTAGTTCTGGAATGCTGGTGCCATCATTGGGGCACGCAAGTTTCTCCGAATACAGCCGCTCAGGCCCGTTGATCACTGCAACCTGAACCAGGCCCTCTGCCCATTTGAGCGCGGTCTGGATCGAGTTCTCCAGCCGCTGCTCGATTCCCGGCTTAACCACCAGCCGGTCAATCACCACCTCAATCGTATGATTCTTCCGCTTATCGAGCTTGACCGGTTCGTCCAGCGTCTTCAGCTCGCTGTCAATTCTCGCCCGGAATCCTGCCTTCGCGATCGCTTCAAGCTCTTTCTTGTACTCGCCTTTCCGGCCCCGCGCAATCGGCGCCAGAATCATGATTCGTTCGTTCTGATGCAAGGCGAACACTTGCTCCAGAATCTGTGCCGGCGATTGTTTCGCGATCTCAGCGCCGCACATCGGGCAGTGCGGCACGCCAACTGAAGCGAACAGCAGCCGGAGATAATCGTAGATCTCAGTGACAGTCCCGACCGTCGATCTGGGGCTGCGCGATGTGGTCTTTTGCTCGATGGAAATGGCCGGACTCAAGCCGTCGATCGAGTCCACGTCCGGCCGCTCCATTTGATCCAGGAATTGCCGCGCATAGGGCGATAAGGTTTCTACGTACCGGCGCTGGCCCTCTGCGTAGATGGTGTCGAACGCCAGTGAGCTCTTCCCGGACCCGCTCAATCCGGTGATGACGGTGAATGTGTTCCGCGGAATCTCGACATTGACGTTCTTCAAATTGTGCTGGCGCGCGCCATGCACCGTGATGCGATCTAGCATGTAGGGAGAAGCTAGTTCTATTGTCGTTTAGAGCTAAAGATGAGCTCAAAACCCGTTAATCAGCCACACATTACTCGAGGCGGTTTCCTGTGGAAAGGCGATCTCACGTCCATCGGGGGACGGCACCGCCCACAACATGTTCGGCGACTTCAGTAACTCCCAAGAATGTCCGTCGCCATCCACATAGAAAAGCACCCGATCCAGCGATGTTCGTTCTACTACGTACCATTCTTGTCCGCTTCCCGCCCAAACCAATCCATTCAGGTGCCGTATTCCCTCCAACGTGACCACCCTTTCAGCCACGTCCGGTTCCGTGGCCGCGAGCGAGATGACACGGATCTTCGCATTTTGTGGATCATGGTTCGGGATTGCGACGAATCGTCCATCGGGCGATAATTCCCAATCTCCCGTTATCGAGGGACTCCATCCAGTGCGCGCGAGTTCCTGGCCCTTGCCACGTAACGGGTCCAACTCATAGAACACGAACTGATCGTTTTCGGTAGATCGCAGGACACATCGCGAACCGGGCTGCAGGCCGCATCGGAATTCTTCGACATTCCCGGTGTTCGGAACTGGTTCCGGCGTGCCGCCATCCATTCGCACGCGCATTAACGTCCTCTTGGTGCGTTGTTCATGGTCCTCGCGGAACAGCACCCATTTCCCGTCGGGTGATGCTTGCGGCAGAACGCTATCAGCATTTGATAACACAAGTGGCTCCGGTTCCCGCTCGTCGATTTTCTGTCGAAAGAGACCAAAAGTGCCGTTCCGGTTCGATTCGAAAATCACTGCGCCGCTGTCCGGCGTCCAGGCGTGTGGATAATCATCGGCCATCGCGAAACTCAGCCTCCGCATATTTAGCAGTCTCGAGACCGGTTTGCCTGGCGGCAGATCAGCAATATCAATGTTCGAATACTCAGATCTCCGCACCAGGGCTACTTTGCTGCCATCATATGCCGCCGAGATGCTCGACAGCATCAAATCCGAGCTGTGGGTTACCTGACGAGGTGGCCCAAGAACCTTCCCGGTTTTCGGGTCCGTGCGCAATTCCCAAAGCCGGTGTCGGAGTGTTTCCATGGCGGAAACCCAGCGTAGATAAAGTACGCGCCCATCCGCCAAGCCGCATGCCGATGTCATAACGACGTCCCTTACCGATGCAAGTACTCGCCCAGTATCGGCGTCCACCGCCTCGTAATTGTAGGCGTTCTGCTGCGGCCGCGAAGCGCCGTACGGTCCGATCTGCCGGTCCCGCGGGGGCGCGTACTCCTGGCGCTGGTACGAGATCCGCTTGCCATCCGGCGACCAGATTAAGGCCGAGAACGAATTGATTCCGCCGCCCCCGCGAACCTGCCGGAGTCTCCCTCCATTCACTCCGCTGACCCAGATTGTCGTTCCGTCTGCGCTGGTTGAAGCGATTCGCGTTCCATCGGGCGATGGAACTCCATCCTCACCTTCCGGCACCACCAGACCTGCTGCCCCGCCGTTTAGCGGTATCGCCCAGATGCCATGGCGGTAATCGGCCGCCGTTCCGCTCGCCAAAAGCCGCGAGCTGTCAGCAAACCAGGCAATTCGCTCCACTTGGAGCCCGGTCGGCGTGCCGAGAGGTCGAGTGAAACCGTCACTCATTCTTCGCACGAGTACTGAGCCTGCAACTGTCCCGAAAGCGAGCTCTTTCCCATCCGGTGATAAGGCTGCCGCCGTGACTCTGTTCTCGCTTGTCTGCGTAGTAATCTGCTGGAGGACCGGCTCCTTGGGAGCGAATATCTTCGCGGCGATCGCCCATATTACGAAGCCACAGACGATGCAAGTAGCCAAGCTGGATACCCACGGCCAGGCTTTCACTCGCCGCGACGTCTCCTTGCGGTCTGTTTCGATCATTCTGGTCGACCGGCTTACCACTTCCTCAGCAGATGCCCGTTTGCCTGGATCTTTGGCCAGCATCGAGCCGATCAACCGATCTAATGCCGCAGGGATTTTTAGGTTCAGTGCTGAGACGGGCTTGGGCGTGTTGTGCGCAATCGCATGCGCGGTATCGATCGGAGAATCGGTGGCAAATGGGTGAGTGCCCGTTGCAAGCTCGTATAACACCAGCCCCAGTGAAAAGATATCGCTCGCCGGTGTCGCTCGTTGCCCGCAGGCTTGCTCGGGCGACATGTACTTCAATGTGCCGCCCGGCATACCCGAAAGGTTCGTCGACCCGGTTTGCCCTGCCGGCATGAGCTGACGCGCGAGCCCGAAATCCAGCACTTTGACGTATCCGTCCGGCCGTGCCATCAGGTTCTCCGGCTTGACATCTCCATGCACGATCCCGTGTTCGTGTGCCGCCGCCAATGCCTTCGCAACCTGCCGGACCCAGTCAATCACTCGGCCGACCGGTTGGGGCTGGCCGCAGTAGCGGCGCAGCGCCTCGCCTTCTACCAACTCCATCGCCAGCGCGAGCTTGGTTTCGTGCCGGACCAGTCCGTACACCGTCACGATGTTCGGATGATTGAGCGCCGATGCCGCTTTCGCCTCTCGGATCAGCCGTTCTACCGCCTTCGGCGTCCCTGCGACATCCGGCGCCAGCAGTTTTAACGCCACCACCCGTCCCAATTCGGTATCCAGCGTGGAGTAGACTTCTCCCATACCGCCGCGGCCGAGTTTTCCACGGATTTCATAGTGGCCGAATCTGGCGCCCGCTTGCAGGTCCGGTTCGCCGGGAGTCTCGTCGTCCCCCGCTAACTCCAATTCCGCCTCCCCGATCAAGTCGAGCACAAGGCGCAGCACTTCCGGATCTTCCGTGGCCGATCGGGCGAAGGCGCCTCTCTCCTGCGGAGCCAGATCCAGAGCGTCCTCGAACACACGATAGGCAAGCCTCCAGCTCGCATCGACGCTACGGTCAGGGGCTTGCGGGCGCATGGACAGCGGCGGGTGGCGAAAAAGCCCGATTGTACTATAATCGGCTCGCTCGATCAATTGAGCAGAGAAGTGAAATGGGTCTTAACTCCGCTCAGATCTCGCCGGATCGGATCGCGTTTCTGATGGATGGCCTGCGGCACGGCAGCAATGCCGCGGCGGGTGAACTAGTCACCCTGTTTTATCCCGAACTCCGCCGTATCGCTAAATCCCGTATGAGCGGGGAGCGGAGTCCGCATACCTGGCAACCTACCGTGCTGGTCAACGAACTCTATCTTGAGTTGATCAAGATCAAGGCACTCAAACCCGATCCCAACAATCGTCCAGACCGCGAGGTTTTCCTTGGCCTTGCAGCCCATATTATGAAACGTCTGCTCATCCACCACGCCCGTTCGCAGAACCGGAACAGCGAAAGGGTGGATCTGTCGGAAGGGCTGAATTTTGAAAACCTTTCGGCGGCAGACCTTGCTAGTGTGGAGTCGCTGCTTGATCGCCTGTCCGGTATCGATCAGGAACTCCGGCGAATCGTCGAGTTACGCGTATTTGAGGGCTGTTCCATCCGGGAGATCGCCGACCAGTTAAGGTGCGCTCCACGAACTGTGGACCGCCGCTGGCTCTTCGCCCGAAACTGGCTGCGGCAGCAGCTCGGAGCTTAAGAATACCCCTCTTCCCTTCATCGAAGGAATCCAGCACTCATTAACGGATGGGGCCGGGCAATCTGCCCGGCCCCATCCATTTTCGCCAACAAAACGCGGCGCATTAGCGGTTTTTCCCCACGTAATCGAACCGTTATCCGAGGGTGAGAAATTTATCTGTACGGAGTTACGGTGCCGTTTCAGGGGGTTTAACAATCTTAATAAAGATATCCTGTTCCGCCTCGGATTGCACTCCGTTGTTGGCAAAGATCCCTGCGGCGCCATACTCGTCGCCTACATGCGCATTGGGAGGAGCCTTGATGGTCAACGTCCCCGTCGCGAAGCCCTGGGCGTTACGGTTGGTAGCCTCGAAGCCCGGAGGCAAGCGGAGCAGAAAGAAAGACATCCAGTTTCCGTATGGAAGGGCGCCGGAGGATTCGGGCAAAGGCTCCGATGACATGAACGGGAATCCGGCAGTTGTCACTTCGAATGTTCCCCCGGGGGGACCCCCACCGTACAAGCCGGCGGAGTCCTGCCTGGAAAAGGACATGGGCCAGTGAAGATCGGTCCCTCGTTGACATTTAAGGTCAGCTGTTGAGTGCCCGGTCCGGCTGTTCCGACCGCAGTGGCCACCAGGTTGAGAGTGTACTGACCCCCCGTTCCAGCGGCCGGCGTCCCGGAGATAACGGCCGCACTTCCAAAAGGCCCATTTACAGACGCGGTGAACGTGAGACCCTGGGGCAGCGCGCCGACTAGCGTGATGTCCCCCTCGCTGGCCTGGATTCCAAAGCCACTCGCTGTTCCGACCGTGAACGTCGCGGTATTGGGGCTGCCGAATACAGGCGTATTCTCCACGGTTACGGGGAACGGGTTGGTGACGGTGAAGCTTCCGGCAGCAACCGGCCAGATCTTAGGATTGAATGTGCCGGAGGTACCCGCTGGGGGGGTGCCCGTCAGCAACGCAGTCCCATCGCCATTATCTTTCAGGTTCAACCAGGATGCGTTCGGGTCTGGTATGAGGCTCCACGACACGTGGGTAATCGCGCCGTTTGAGCGAAGAAGAAGTTGATTGAAAACGCCCGTGCTGAAGGTTGCGCTTGTAGGAGGAGCCAGGTTCGCCAGTGGAGCCGAACCCGCGTTGACCTTGAGATATTGCGTGACGGTGCCTTGTGAGTTGGTGGCTGACATCCCTGTGTTACAGGGCCCCGGGAAGCAAACATCCTTCTCCGGGTACAGGACCACGCCGCTGATGGTCGCGGTGCCGTTGCCGTTGTCCTTGAAGTTCAGTCCGAACGAGTCCCCGGCCGGAAACTCGGTTGATGAAAGCTTAGGCGTGGGAACTCCAGTGGCGACCACTGTGAAATTCACCGGAAGGCCCGCAGTTACGTTTAACACGTTAGGCGAGATGATGGCAAGTTGCGGGCTGACATCGACTGTGACGGGAATTGAAGCCTTTCCCACGGTATTGCTGGCGCTCAGCGTGAGCCCATAACTGGCGGTCGCAGCCTTGACGTTGCCATTGAATTGAATCTGGAATGTTCCGGTCCCGCAGCTCCCTCCATTGAGCGAGAAATCTGCCGGTAAGGATCCGCTCGACAGGCAAACCGTCGGCGCAGGATTGCCGATGACGGTAATGGTCTGGGTGGAAGCAATGCTCGGTCCGAAGGCCAGCAGCGTAGCGCCGCTAACGGTAGGCGGTGTCAATACGGAAAGCTTGGCCGTTGCAAGATTGCCGTCGGCATCCTTCAAAGTAATGTGGTCATCCGTGTACGTCCCACACTTGGTGAGATCGGTGCCAGGAGGAGTTACGCCCGTCTTCGTGTCGGCCCGGCATATCAAATCTGTAGACTCAGGCTGCGCTTTCGTATGCGTGAAGTTGTTGCCCAGTCGAGACGCTGTCCATTTCACTCCGGCGGCATCGATATACCGGATATCGCCGTTAATACCCTCGCCGACCAAGCACGGCGCGTTCACGGTTGTACAGGTCTCGAGAAACCAGCCGCCCCAAGTTTTCGCCGTCGCCCGATTCCCGTCCCAATCCTGATAAGTGAGGCTGTCCGAAATGCTCGATGCGGCGCCAGAGGCACCGGTGATCTCAAAACTGAAATCCGTTCCAGGCCGGTGCTCCGGAAGCACAGTTGCGCTAGGCCTGTCCGGCACAGTTTGCGAGTTGATGGTGGCCTGGATTTTATAAGTGCCGAGGCCACTTGTGTCGGCCACCATAGCCGCCAAGTCGGGCGGATTGTTCTGAGCCTGGGTCAGAAGATTGCCGAAGTTTGCAATATCAGCCTGGCGTTCATCGTTCGTCTTGAGTTGCAAACCCGCCATCAAGCCGACAGCTATTGCGAGCAACACGATCGCCACCGGCGCTGCAACAGCGGCACCGATTCCGCCTAGGCCACTCACCGCGCCCCCGCTGATAACGAATGACGACGTTTCTGAGGCGAGAGCGGTCCCCCCGCCCGTGTAGGCCGCTGCAGCGGCAGAAAGACTGGGGTATAGGGCCGCTCCGGTAATCGCAGCAACAACGGCGCCCGCGCTTAAGGAGATCCCAGTCTGTGCTCCGACTGACAGCGAAGTATCGGACATTAACGAGCCGAACTCCTTAAATTGCTCTGCGGCTGCCCCATAGGAGTTTTTGAATCCGTACGCCGTAAAATAACTCGCCGCCGGAACCGGGGCTCCAAAGATACTGCTCTGCCGACCGCCGCAGAAAGGATGGCCGTCGTAGCGTAAATTGTAAGTGCTCGCGATATCTGGGTCGAGCGTGAAGGTGCAGGGGTCATTGAAAAATCGGTTGGACTCCGCAATTGCGGTCGTGTAAAGTGCAATCTCATTCTGCTGAACCAGGCGCTGCAACCAGTCGAATAGCGCCTGTTCGTGTGGCGTCCGCTCCGATAGTGCTTTTTTGATGATTGCCACCATCTGGGTGAACATGCTCGCACGAATTTCATCACGCAGATCTTGTCGGCCATAGGTGTAAATGACGCTGGCGTCGGTTGCGGACAGTTCGTGCAGGGCGAGGTACGCCTTCACCGCATCGGACTCCAGTTGCTTGAGATCACTAGACAAAAACGGCGCTGAGTCGCCTGGGGGACAAGTATTCTGAATAATCAGATTTGCTGGGTTCGGAGGACACCCCGTTATCTCTTGCGCTGACGCTTGGAACAGGTGTACTCCTCCCTGGTTCGACTGCTCGTGCCACGACAAAACGGGTAACCCCAGTAGAATGGCCAGCGCCACAGCGAGCGGGTGAAAGATGAACCAGCGCCGCATGAGGCTCACGCTTAGCCCAGGCCAGCGGGAACGTCTGAACCTTTTAACTTGAACTCGATTCTCGGATTGAGCGGTCTGAATTTGCGTATTCATGAGATTCCTTTCTCCCTTTGGCTGGGAAGCGCCCCGGATGCAGGTGCCCAATGCCTCGGTGTCACCGGGCAACTTCCGCTGAATACTAATGGGAGAGGCGAGGGCGAGTTTACGCCATCAAACGCGGACTTTTTTCATGCAGTCACCTTCGAAATGGCTGCGTGCTGAAGCGGGAAAGATCGTCTATCTCCTTCGGGCATTCACAACGCCACCCTGCAGCACCATCCCAAGCAAGTGATGAACATGTTGTCCGTCAACGGACACGGCGTTCTTCTAAGGAGCCGTTACATTCACACTATGCTTTCATGGGAGCTACTACACGCCTACAACGATCGCCCGCACTCCGCAGAACCAAAAAGCCCACAAGGCGATCTCGGTAAGATAGCGAAGCGGCGGCCATCCGCCGCCGGTCCGTATAGCCCCGCACCATGGCAAAGAACTTCAAAGATCTGTCGGAACGCGAAATTCTGGCATTAGCCATCTCGCTCGAGGAGGAAGATGGCCGTATTTATGAAGAATTCGCCGAGGGTCTCCGCGAGCATTATCCAGAGACGGCCAAGATGCTCGAAGAGATGCAGGCCGAAGAGTCCGATCACCGCGCCAGCCTGATCGAACTTTACCGGTCGCGCTTTGGCGAACGCATTCCGCTCATTCGCAGGCAGGACGTCAAGGGGTTCGTCTCCCGGCCCCCGGTCTGGCTCATCGGCCCCATTGGACCGGCTGCTGTACGCCGCGCCATCGAATCCATGGAGTCCGAAACTCGCCGGTTCTACGAGCTCGCGCTTCAACGGACCACGGACGCATCCACGCGGCGGCTTCTGGGCGATCTGGCCGAAGCCGAGGTGAAGCACTCGGCCACGGCCGAATCAATCGGTCGGGCGCGCCTCACGCCGGAGGTTCAAACAAGCGAATCGGAAGCATCCCGCCGCATGTTCGTCCTGCAGTTTGTCCAGCCCGGGCTGGCCGGATTGATGGATGGGTCCGTTTCTACTCTTGCTCCTCTTTTTGCCGCGGCGTTCGCGACTAAGTCAACGCACGCTGCCTTCGTTGTCGGCTTGGCGGCATCAGTTGGCGCAGGTATCTCCATGGCCTTCGCTGAAGGTCTCTCCGACGATGGCTCGCTCACCGGCCGGGGACGTCCGCTCATCCGCGGCACCGTGACGGGTATCATGACTACCGCCGGCGGCATCGGACACACTCTGCCGTTCCTCATTTCGGATTTCCACACCGCCACCGGGGTCGCCGTCTTCGTCGTGGCTGTTGAGCTCGCTGTTATCAGTTGGGTACGCCAGCACTATATGGATACTCCGCTGCTGCGCGCGGCAATGCAGGTTGTATTGGGCGGCGTACTCGTTTTTGTCGCCGGGATTCTGATCGGAAAATCATGAAGACAACAGAGAGAAAACAGATGCCCGCTCTGATCGAATACGACGACGCGAGCCCCGAGGTACGCAGCGTTTATGACGACATCATGGCCACTCGCAAGGCGGATTCCATCAACAATTTTTGGAAGGCGCTCGCGAATCATCCCGCGACCCTGCGGCGCACTTGGGAAAGCATCAAAGCCATCATGGCGCCCGGCGCCCTTGATCCGCTTACCAAGGAATTGATCTATCTTGCCGTGAGCGCTACCAATCAATGCCAGTACTGCATGGCGTCCCATTCCGCTTCCGCTCGCAAGAAGGGAATGAGTGACGAAATGCTCGGCGAGCTGCTCGCCGTTGTTGGAATGGCCAACGAAACCAATGCGCTCGCCGCCGGGTATCGCGTAGAAATCGACGAGCAGTTCCGCCAGTGAGCTCCTTTCGATCGGCTCCCTGGTACTGAGCAATGCCGAAACGAAGTGGGAGAGCCTACATCTTCATGCGTTGGAGCGCTTCCGTCCTCGCGCCGGCGCGTCTCGGCGACATCGCTTGGGCTTTTGAAAATATCGACCGCCTCGGCCGCTTCTACTGCTTTCACTGTGGCGCTTCGGAGCTCAAGCGCAGCCCCGATCCCGCCCGTTCTCGCTCCGCGTGGCAGGCCAAGTGCCTCACTCTTCCCGAGCTGATGAAGACCATGTCCGGGCAGGGCAATGAAACGCCTGGTTATGACGAGGTGAAAGTTTTTGAAGTGGATGACGCCGATCCGGAGACCGCCCTCCAGGTTGCACAGCGCGCCGGAGAGGGAACCGGTCCTCATCTCGATCCGCTCGAGGAGGTGCGCGAGATCTTGACTCGCTACGGCGCGCGCGGCCTTGCGAGTCCCAGGCCCTTCAGCGCCCCTTTCCTCTGGTACAACATCTTGCCGGCCCGAAGCGTCGCCATCCGCAAACTCCCCCTCCATCTCTGGGAATTGCGTGGCGCCGGGCAACGCCGTCCTCCGGCGTCGATCGAAGAGGTCGAGGATCAGGCGCGCGCTGCAGCCCGGCTTATCTCCGGAGTTCTCGGCCTCGGCGAGTGCCTCATCGCGCGCACTCGATCCGAGTTCATCGTCAATCTTCGCGTCGGTGTCGCTCCTGATTTGTCGGTCGCGCAGGGCGACGCGATTGCCGAGCGTGTGGAGGAGGCGGTACGCGAGGCGAATCCGAAGGTTCGGAATGTTCTCGCGCGGATCTATCCCGAGGACGAAACCGACGCCGTTTAGTATCCGTGCCTATGTTGTTCGCCGATATCGTCGAGACCTCACGTCGTATAGCCGGCACCACGAAACGTCTTGAAAAGACCGATCTGCTTGCAACCCTCTTGCGCCGGCTTACGCCCGAAGAGGTCGAGATTGCGGTCTCGTTCTTGTCCGGCGCGACGCGCCAGGGCCGTATTGGAATCGGCTATGCCACGCTGCGGGACGCCTTACCCGATTCCGCATCTGAACCCAGCCTCGAGCTGCGCGAAGTAGATCACGCGCTATCTCAGATCGCGGCCGTGCAGGGCGCCGGCTCCGAGCAGGCGCGCCGCGATCTTCTAATGAACCTGCTTGCCCGTGCCACCCGTCAGGAACAACAATTTCTATCCGGCCTTCTGGTCGGCGAGCTCCGTCAGGGCGCGCTCGAGGGCATCATGCTCGAAGGACTCGCCAAAGCGAGTGGCGTACCGGCGAAGCGCATCCGGCGCGCAGCCATGGCAGCCGGCGGAGCTGCCGCTGTTGCTCGGCCTCTCATGGAGCATGGCGAAGCCGGTCTCACGCACTTCAACGTGCAACTCTTCCGTCCCGTTCAGCCGATGTTGGCCCAGACCGCGGAAGATGTCACGGATGCGATCGGAGACCTGGGCGAAGCGGCCTTTGAATACAAATTCGACGGCGCCCGTGTTCAGGCGCACAAGCGCGGCGACGAGGTGCGCATCTTCTCTCGCGGCGCGAATGACGTCACCGCCGCAATTCCTGAAATAGCCGATGCCGTGCGCGCCCTTCCGGCGGGGGAATTGATCCTCGATGGTGAAGTTCTCAGCCTGGATGCCGAGGGCCGTCCTCAGCCGTTTCAAGTCTCCATGCGGCGCTTCGGGCGCAAGCTGAATGTCGACCAGATCCTCGCTGAGCTGCCCATGACGCCCTTTTGGTTTGATCTGCTCTATGACAACGGCGCTCCCCTGATAGATGAATCACAAAGCAAACGTTTCGCCGAGCTGGTTGCGCTCGTTCCCCCCGCGCAAATCGTTCCGCACCTGACCACCGGCGATTCGGCGAAAGCAGATGAGTTTCTCCGGCAAGCTCTGTCGCGCGGCCATGAAGGTGTTATGGCGAAATCGCTCGAGGCTCCTTATGCGGCCGGAGCGCGCCGTCAGAGCTGGCTCAAAATCAAACGCGCTCGCACTCTGGATCTAGTGATCCTGGCCGCCGAATGGGGCAATGGCCGCCGCCGAGGCTGGTTGAGCAACCTGCACCTCGGCGCGCGTGACACCGTCAAAGGCGGATTCGCAATGCTCGGCAAGACATTCAAAGGACTCACCGACGAAATGCTCGCCTGGCAGACTCAGGAACTGCTTAAGCTAGAGGTCGCTCGCGACAGTTACACCGTCTATGTCGAGCCGAAGCTGGTTGTAGAAATCGCGTTCAATGAAATCCAGGTTAGTCCCCGATACGAAAGCGGCCTTGCGTTGCGATTTGCCCGCGTCAAGCGTTATCGCCCCGACAAGCTCGCCGCTGACTCTGATACTTTTCAAACCGTTCAGTCGTTAGCTGGAATCGCTCAGTAGGACCGCGCTCCTGATACCGACTTCATGCCCGCCGCGGTCGCACGGAATCCGCGATCCATCCGATCAATGCGCCAGCCGCGACACTCACTACCAGTACCGCGGTATGCCAGACCGCTACGTGTGGAATCGTCAGAACCGGGCAGTGCAGCTCTAATGCAGCGACTCCCGTCAATCCGGCAATAGCCCCGACTGCCGCACCCGTCGAAACTGGCGCCAACACGTATCCACGTCGCACCGCCAGCCATACCAGCAAAGCTGTAGGCATAGCGCACACCAACCCAACAGAAAGGCAGCGCAAGCCTAAACCAAGAAATTGTTCCGTGCTGTAGTCTCGAAAGAGCGAAAAGAATACCGCCTCAATCGCAATCACCGCCAGTCCCAACAGCACTCCGCCTGGAACGCTTCGAGCTCCTGGCCGCATATCATGTGCGACCGCCACGGCTGCCAGCGCGGCTAAAGCAATCAGCACTCCAAAAATCAGGAATCGCTGGACGTTTGTCAACAGCGACAGTCCTGCTTGGCCAAACCAGGCGCTATCCGCCACCGCTGCCGCGGCGAAAATGACCAGGAAGCCCGCCGCGAATATGCCCGCTGGAGCAAGTGGGCGCACGCGGGACAGGGATGTGAGGAGAGGCGCGCGAATCCGCTCCAGAACTGCGGGGTCGATCTGGTTGCCAATGGCTGAATCCTCTAAACCCGACACGAGCGTGCGGCAGGCCGCGCATGCGCGTAGATGTTCCTGGGCATTCTTCGGCAGCGGCTCGCCCGGGCCCAGCGCTATCATGCTCTCATCCATTTCACGACAGGTCACAGGGCGCCCACCTTCCGGCTTGTTCGCGGTTTCAGATCCATCAACACCACCCGTAACTTCTCGTAAGCTCTGTGGGCCTTCTGCTTCACCGCGCCCACGCTAGAAGAGGTAGCTCTTGCGACTTCTTCAACACTCAACCCTGAGACTTTGAGCAGCGAGACCACCTCGCGCTGGCTCTCTGGCAGATGCGCCAGCAACGTGGAGATATCCGGCAGATCACCTTTCCCCTCGAGCGGCGCGATCATGGGCTCTGGTATGGATCCAAGTGCCTGCTCGTGCAGCTCCGGCCGGCGTCTTCGGAACGCGTCCACCTTTACATGGCGCGCAATTGCGTAGATCCACGGCAGGAGTGGCTCGCCCGGGCGGTATGTATGACGGGCCTTGTGGATTCTTAACCAGGCGTCCTGCAGAATATCGTCCGCGTGTCTCCGATCGCCGCTATGTACGGCGAAAAAGCGGCGCAGTGCCGGGCTCAGGCGCTCGATCAATTGGTTCGCAGCATCGCGGTCGCCGTTCTGGTAGCCCTCCATCAGCGCCTCGAGACCAGGCTCCGGCGCTTGGCTGTTCCCTGCTGGCGCACTGATTTGTTGTTCGTCCATTCCGCCCAGTGCCAGTCATAATTTATACGACAAGCGCGGGCAAATTCAATCAGTGTTTCGCTGCTGGGGCCGGTAAAGTCACTCGCTCGGGCGCGTCCGTGCTGGAATGAGCGGCGATTATTCCTGCCGCAACGCCAGCATCGGATCGATGTTCGTTGCGCGCCTGGCCGGAACATACGTTGCCAGCAACGCTACTGCCAGCAGCATGAGCGCTACTGCCCCGAAGCTCAAGGGATCCGCCGGCTTCACTCCATAGAGCAAGGTCGCCAATGCGCGCATCGCGCCAAACGCAATCGCTACTCCCACCGCAATTCCGATCAGCGCGGGCAGCATGCCTTGCCGGATCACCAGCTTCAGCAAGTGTGGTCTGTCCGCCCCCAGCGCCATGCGAATACCAAACTCCGAGGTCTGTTGCTCTACCGAATAAGACATCAAGCCGTAAATTCCGATCGCCGCCAAAACTAGTGCGATTGCCGCAAAGATACTCAGCAGCAGCATGTTGAAATTCTGCCGCGCTGTTCCTTCCGCCAGAATTTCCGTCATGGGCTTCACTTGCGAAATCGGTAGCAGCGGATCGATCGCCGCGAATTGCTTCTGCACGACGGTCCTCAGCGAGTTCGAGTCCATCGAAGACCGGATGCACCAGGACATCGGTATCACGCTGTTTGCCAGTTCGGTTAAGCCCTCTGAGATTTGGGCATGTGGTATGTACATCACCGGCTCATCCGCATCCCCCAGCCCTGTCTCGCGCACATCGCCGACCACACCGACAATTTCACGCGGCGGCTCCTCGAACTGCGGACCCAGCCCCTTGCCGATCGTGATGACCTGGCCTATCGGATCTTGCTTTGGCCAGTATTTCTTTGCCATCGCTTGATTGATAAGTAAGACCCTGGCCGAATTTGCCACATCTCTTTCAGTCAGTCCTCGGCCGCGCAGCAACGGAATTTTGAACACCGCGAAATAATGTGGCGATACAAATCGCCACTGCTCATCGCCGTTGTACAGTTGGCCCGCCTTCGGAGGCTTTCCAGCGATGGTGAATGGCATGTCTATGCCTAAAGTCGTGGGAAGGACAACTGCGGCGGCGGCGGCCTGGACGCCCGGAACCGACTCCAGCCCACGCACCACCTGCACGATCAGGTTATCTACCTTCCCGGTGGTCGCGTAATTGCCGCCACCGAGCGATGTCTGCAGTGTGAGCACTTCACGCGGATCTATCCCTGGATTCGCCGTACTTAAGCCGATGAATGTTCGGATCAACAATGCGGCTGCGGCAAGCAGCACCAGCGCCAGAGCCATTTCCGCGCCGACCAATGTCTTGCGCAACCGGTTCTGCCTTCTGCCGGTGGCCGATCGTCCGCTGGCCTCCTTCAACGTTCCCGCCAGGTCCGGATTCGAAATCTGCAACGCCGGAAATAGTCCGAAAATGATGCCCGTCAAAAACGAAACGCCGATTGTAAATGCGGCGATACGCCAATCGATCAAACTGAGCAGTCCTTGCACGTGCTCGGGGTCCGTTAGCCGCGGGATCCTTCCTGGAACCAGCAGCAGCAAACTGCGAACACCCCAGGCCCCCAGAATGAAACCAACAATACCGCCCAGTCCCGCAAGGATGATGCTCTCGGTGAGCAACTGCTGCACCACCCGCCAGCGGCTTGCTCCCACCGCGGCTCGTATCGCCAATTCCTTTTGGCGGCCGGCGCCGCGCGCCAGCAGCAGATTAGCCACGTTCGCGCAGGCGATCAACAGAACGAACGTAACCGCGCCCACCAAAACCACCAGGGCAGTCTTCACATCCCGCACGATCGCGTCGCGCATCGGTACCACGGCCACGCTCTCGCTTTTATTCATCCACTTTGGGTTCAGTCGCCGGAACCGTTCTCCGGCGATTTTCATTTCGGCCCTTGCTTCCTCGATCGATACTCCCGGTTTCAGCCGCGCTGCCACCGAAAGATAATGACCCTGGTTCGTGCTGTTCGGGTTCGCCTGCAATGGAATCCAAATATCCGCTGGTGGATCCGCGACAAAATTGCGCGGCATCACGCCCACCACTGTGTGTGGATCGCCATTGAGGATAATCGTCTTCCCCAGGATCTGCGGATCGCCACCAAACTGCGATTTCCAAAGGCCGTCCGTGATAACAGCGGCCTTGGGTCCGTTCGGGGAGTCCTCGGACCCAGTAAAACTTCGTCCCATCGCGGGGCTCACTCCAAACACCTTGAAGTAATCCGCCGAAATGTGGACACCTTTGACCTGCTCCGGCCTATCGTGCGTCGATAGATTCAAGCCCGGCCCGCTCTGGTCGTAAAGTGTCATGGCCGAAAACACGTTGTTCTCCCGCCACGCCATGTACTTCGGAATCGAAATGGACTCACCCAAACCTTGCGGGAACTGCCGGGCAAGTTTCACCAGCCGGTCAGGTTCTGGATACGGCAGGGGCTCCAGCAGGACCTTGTCCACTACGCTGAAGATTCCCGTGTTTGCACCGATGCCCAAGGCCAGCGCGGCGACGGCGACCGCCGTAAACCCCGGGCTCTTTCGCATCATGCGGAACGTTTGCCGGATATCGGAGAAGAGTGACTCCATGCGGAACACTACGGAGCCGGTACGATGCAAGTTCCCGTGAACCTCGGGAGACTCCTGCCGGTCATGCCACTGCGATCCTATTACTTGTTCGGGAGTGGCCTGAGGTCCACCTTCCTCTCTCTATGCTTGGCACCCCACTGGAACCGGCTGACCATCGCGCCGAGTCATTGAACAAAATCCGATTGACCTCGTTCTCGATCTTATCGGTATGCGTATGATTTAGTTGAAAGAAAGAGGACCATCGCCATGAAAATCGCGATCGTCGGATCCGGAAATGTAGGTGGCACTCTTGGCTCACGCCGTGCGCAAGGCGGCCACATCGTCGTGTTCAGCTCGCGTAATCCTGAATCCGCGGCTAGGATCTGCTACTCAATGAGACCGCTCGTATTCATCGCAATCGCTATCCTGCTTACTGCCTGCTCCGCCACCGGACAGCGCGGCGTCGCCGACCGCCGTACCGAGTTCCAGAAGTTTCTGCCGATGACCGGTGACCCGGCCAGATATGGTCTCAAAGAAGTTCAGCCCTACTTCACTCGGCCTAATCGTGCCGCCATCCTGCGCGCGATCGAACGCGCCTGCCAGGGCGGACGAGCCGGAAGCTCCATCTTCGACCCCGCGAAAAAGGCCGGCTATTATGTGAACTGCGACCCTGAGAACCGCCAACTTCTGAATGGCTTCGTTCCGCTAAATCCAGCCGTTCGCCCCCATAACCGCTGACGGCGATCTTCCATCTTCATCTGGCGCTTGCCGCGCGCCGAAATCTGATCTACGGTAGGTAAAGAAAAGGCGAAATGACTAACCTCGCTCTCGCATTCGAGCCACGCCCATTAAAATCAGAGCAGTCTCTCGATCGGCCCTCACCGGCCCAGACGCTCGCCGCGCAATTCGAGCAAGCCATGCAGCAACATGGCTCGCCCGTTCGGGCCGTCCGTTATCAGCCCGCGAAACCGGCGCGCTTCGCTGATTTCCCTGCCGATCTGAACCCGGTTGTCCGATCCGGTCTCGCCTCGCGCGGAATAGACAACTTATACAGCCATCAGGCTGAAGCGGTTGCCCACGCCCTCGCAGGCCGCAACGTGGTAGTGGTCACGCCCACCGCAAGCGGAAAGACTCTCTGCTATAACCTGCCGGTTGCACACTCCATTCTGGCCGATCCTGCTGCTCGCGCCATTTTTCTTTTTCCCACTAAGGCTCTTGCCGAAGATCAACGCCTCGAACTGCAGCGTCTGAATGATGCGATCGGGAAACCGTTCTCCTGTCACACCTACGATGGAGACACGCCGCAAGATGCCCGTCGCGCAATCCGCGATAGAGCGAACGTCATCCTCACGAATCCCGACATGCTCCACGCCGGGATCCTCCCGCACCACACCAAGTGGGTAAAACTGTTCGAGAATCTGCGCTACGTAATCATTGATGAGCTGCATTATTACCGCGGAGTTTACGGCAGCCATCTTGCTAATGTCCTCAGGCGTCTCAAGCGCATCTGCGAATTCTATGGTTCGCGTCCGCAATTCGTCTGCTGCTCTGCCACAATTGCCAACCCGCGGCAGCTTGCGGAATCCGTCACCGGTCAGCCCTTTGAGCTTGTCGCCGAGAGCGGCGCGCCCTCCGGCGAACATTACTTCGTCTTCTACAACCCGCCGGTTGTGAACCGCCAGCTCGGTATTCGCCGCAGTTATCTCCACGAAACGCGGCGCATTGCCCTGGAGTTCGTTCGGCAAAAACAGCAAACGCTCGTCTTCACAAACAATCGCCTTGCCACCGAAATCCTTACAACGTATTTGAAAGATGCCTGCTCGCAACTCCCCTTTTCGAATGAAGCCGTCCGCGGCTATCGCGGCGGTTATCTGCCGAAAGAGCGCCGCTATATCGAAGAGGGCCTGCGCTCAGGAGACATTCGCGCGGTCATCGCTACCAATGCTCTCGAATTGGGAATGGATATCGGTTCGCTCGACACGGTCGTGATGGCCGGCTATCCCGGAACCATTGCGTCCACGTGGCAGCGCTCCGGACGCGCGGGTCGCCGCCTGTCGTCCTCGATCGCTGTGCTCGTTGCCTCCAGCGCTCCCCTCGATCAGTACATCGTCGAGCATCCCGATTACTTCTTCCGCACGTCCCCCGAAGAAGGCCACATCAACGCCGACAATCTCGAGATCTTCCTGAGCCATTTGAAGTGTGCTGCCTTTGAGCTGCCGATCAAAGACGGAGAAACATTCGGACACCACGAAGTTGCGAAGCTCTGTAGCTTTCTTGCTGAAGATCTGCGCCTTTTGCATCGCTCCGCCGATCTGTGGCACTGGGTAAGCGACAGTTACCCTGCGGATTCCGTTAACCTCCGCGCAGTGACGAGCGACAATTTCCTGATCGTGGATATCACGGGCGACCACCGCGTCATCGGTGAAGTCGATTTCCCTTCAGCTCTCACCACGTTGCATGAAAAAGCGATTTATCTTCACGATGCACGCCAGTATCAAGTCGAGAAACTCGATTTCGATGGACGAAAAGCTTTTGTCCGGCAGGTCGACTCGGACTATTTCACCGATGCTATCGTTTACACCCAGATCAGTGAATTAACTTGTTTCGAAGACGCGCCCGCCGCTCACCATCCCCACGCTCAGGGCAGTCTCGCCGAAGTACGCGTCAAGCGGCAGGTCGTCGGCTTTAAGAAAATTAAGTTTTACACGCTGGAGAATCTTGGCGCCGGCAATCTCTCGCTACCTGAGCAGGAGATGCACACAACCGCCTTCTGCCTGCACTTCTCTGCGGCATTTTTCGAAGACATGAAGGAATTCTCCACGTCCGATTTACAGGATGCAATTCAGGGATTGGGTAACGTTCTCCAAACCGTTGCCGCCGTGCTTCTGCTCAGCGATCCACGCGACATTGCGCTTGCGGTCTTGGACGACTCCAGTGAAAAAGGAACCGCCTTTGAACCTGACGTCGTTCTTTACGACAACTACCCCGGCGGCATCGGTCAAAGCGATCCCTTGTTCCGCCGCCGCGTCGAACTGCTTCAGGCCGCTCTGCAATTAGCCGAAGGTTGCGGTTGCGAAGCTGGTTGTCCGAGTTGTGTCGGACCGCACAACGAGATCGGTCCCCGCGGAAAAGGGGGCGCGATCAGAATTCTAAGGAAGCTCCTCTGATTTCCGCCGCTTGTCTTCCGACTTCTCGGCATCTTCAGGAAAGACCGAGTATCCTGATGCCGGAGGGTACAGCGTTTTCAGCAAGGCTAACCGCTTGCGCAAATAGCGGCTCGGAAGCTGCCTCGGCCCCGTCTCCACATCAATATCGCAGCAGATTCCGTGCAGGTACAAGGTCAGGGTATCGATGAAAGACTGCCGCACATAATCGGAAAACAATGGACTGTCACGCTTAATGTTCGTTTGACGCCGTAATAGGGACTGTTTCGCCTGCCAGCTTTCGTCGTCCACCTCGCCATGAACGCTCGCTGTAAGTTCCTCGCGAATCGTCGCCTTATATCGTCCCGCTGCTTCTGTCGACCAGTTCTCCGCCACCAGCGCCGACAGCCGCCGATAAAGCCGGTAATGATATTCCGCTACGTCCTGCTCATTCAGCGCGAACACCAGAACCGTCTCGTTCTCGAAACTCACCTGCGATGCCCAGGACTGCTGCCCGTCAGCCGGCCGCTCGGCAACTACGAAATCGCCAACCTTCTCGAGCACCGTTCGTTTCCGGCTCGCTCTCAGTCGCCCGCGCTCGTTTGATCGCTCGAGATAGGGAACCAGCAGAATGGAGATGCGCGGTAACATCGTCGCAATCGCCGGAGGCAAAGCCGCTACGGGCTCCTCCAGATACTCCTTCAACACTTCTTCTGTCATCGGAACCGAAGCGCAGAAATAGCCGAAGGTATTGCTGAGCGGGATCACTTCGCGGCGGAAACGCTCCGCGAATTGACCCACGCTAACTCTCGAAAAACTTGACTGAGCCGGAATAACTGGATTCGGCTCTCTTTGGCTGGACATCTAAGTTTTCGACCTCGATTCTAGCAGAGCCACTTTGGTGCAATTCCGCAGCCATCAACCATTTGCGGCTTCAAGATCGGTCGCGTTGCTTGCGCGAATGGCTTTGGCTCCCACTGCTACACTTGAGGAAAACGCAGTGCAGTTCCTGGTTTCCGCGGGCGAGACGTCCGGCGATATGTACGCGGCCGGCATCGTTCGGCACCTTCAAGGGGCATTCCCGTCCGCTGAATTCTACGGTTGTGCCGGCCCCCAGCTTCGGGATGCAGGTGTTCAGCCGGTCACAGATTCCGCAAAGCTAGCCGTTGTGGGTTTGGCCGAGGTCGTCACTCACCTTCCCAGGATTTACATCGAATATCGCCGGCTCATTCGCTTTATTCGGCACAACCGTCCCGATGCTGCCATCCTGTCCGACAGCCCCGATTTTCATCTGCGCCTTGCTCGTCATCTGAAGCGCCTTGGTATTCCGGTCTTCTATGTAGTTGCCCCTCAGGTCTGGGCCTGGCGTCAGGGTCGCGTCCGGGTCATACGGGACTTGGTGACGAAACTCTTTTGTTTGTTTCCCTTTGAAGAGGATTGGTTCCACCGTCGCGGCGTGGACGCAACATATATAGGTCACCCTTTGGTCTCAATGGTTCGGACGCAGACTCCTCGCCAGGAGTTTTTCAACCGCCACCAGCTTCCGAAAGAAACTCAGGTACTCGTTCTGCTTCCGGGCAGCCGTATAGGGGAGGCGCGCAGGCACATGCCTGTTCTCCTGGATTCTGTGGCCCGCCTCCGGAAGCGCTTTGCTCTATCCGTCCTCCTGGCCACCCCGAAGTGCTTTCGCACGGAAGAGGCATTTGACACTTTTCGGGAACCGATTCACGCGCTATCCATCAAAGTAGTAGAAAACGAGACCTGGGATTGCATCGGTCACGCCGACCTTGCCTTGGCCGCTAGCGGCACCGTGACAATAGAGGCGGCAGTGCTGGGCACCCCAATGATCACCTTCTATAAAGTGAATCCGTTGAGCTGGTGGGCCGGTCGGCCTCTCGTAAAGGTCCCCTTCTTTTCGATGGTGAATCTGGTCGCGCAGCGCCGGATCGTGCCGGAACTCATCCAGCATGAGATGACGGCGGAGCGAATGGCCCAGGAGGGAGGAGAATTACTGGCTTGCCCGGAGAAAGTAGAGCGCATGCGCGCTGATCTGGCTTCAGTCCGTGCCGCTCTGACTCGCCAGGGCGACCCGCTCCAACAAGCGGCCGATATAATCGCCGAAGCCTGCGGTGCACGAGCCACCTCTGGGGTCACACAAATGGATATTGCTCGGGAGACAATAGGTTAAGCACATGCGCAGTATCAGGTGGACGGTTCTTCTGCTCGCGCTCGGCGCCAGCGTGTGGGCCCAGGATAAACGTTCGCATCTCGACGTCCAGAAGTACATGATCGACGCCGAAATTAATCCTCGGACTCAATCGATCGTCGCCACGGCCAAAATCAGTTTTACGGCTCTCGACAACCTCAACGACGCCACCTTTGAGTTGAATAACGCGCTCACGGTCACGAAAGCCGTCGATGCCCGGGGAACATCGCTCGAGACCTCTCGGAATACCCAGGATTTCACCGTTCGCGTATTGCTTCCCAAGGGCGTTGAGAAGAATCAAACCGGCGAGATCGATCTCAGCTACGGCGGTAAGTTCACCGGCGAGGAAGATTCCCCCGTTTATGGTTTGAAATTTGCCGCGCTTCATCCCGATTTCGGTTACCTGCTGTACCCCGCGCGCTGGTTCCCTGTAAACGGATACAGCACAGACCGCTTCGCGGCTGACATTCGCGTCACCACGCCTGCCGATTACCGGGTAATTGCTAGCGGCGATATGAAATCCGATCAGGCTGCCAATGGCGGAATCGTCTACTCGTTTCACTACGAAAATCAAAGCTTTCCGGGCAGCATCGCCATCGTAAAGGGTGACCCGGTCCGCGTCGGTTCTCAGGGAATCAACAGCCAGATTTTCTTTCGGGATCAAGCCGCCGCGTGCGCTCAGGCCTACGGGGAAGAGACCGGTAAAATTCTGACCTTCTTCACCTCCGAATATGGTCTTGCTCCTCAAGCTAATCTGACGTTAGTCGAAACAGAGGACGGCGCTGTGAACGGCTACTCCGCGCCCGGCGTCGTTTTCCTTTCGCCGGGTTCTATCACGGCGCGTGTCGATTGGCGCGTGTTGGCGAACCAGTTATCCCGCCAATGGTGGGGCATCCTTGTCTCGCCCACCAACCGCAATCACCTCTGGCTTGAGAATGGTCCTGCTCGCTTTTCCGAACTGCTCTATGAGGAGCACACGGCCGGGCCCGCCGCCATGGAAGGGGATGTGAAGAATACCTACATCGAAGCCCTCACTGTGAAGGACCCTCCGGTTCTGCAGGCATCGCGGCTCGACGACTACTCGCCTGAATATTGGGCCCTCACTTCCGCCAAAGGTGCGGCCGTCCTGAACATGCTGCGCAATGTTGTCGGTAAGGCCGCTTTCAGCAAAGGCCTGCATGCCTTTCTGGATCAGTACAGTTGGAAATCCGTCAACAGTGAAGAGTTCCGCAAGACGATGGAACAGGTATCGAACCAGGATTTGAAGTACTTCTTTATTCAGTGGCTCGAGTCTAGTGGGGAGCCCGAATTCAAGCTTCAGTACACGGTACTTAGGACCCAACAGGGATTTCGCGTTGTTGGTAAGGTCACGCAGGACCTGGATACGTTCCGTATGCCGGTCGATCTCAGAATCGAAACTGAAGGTAATCCAGAGGACAAGAAAATCGAGGTCACCGGTACTTCCTCCGAGTTCAGCGTGGATACTTTCGGTAAGCCGCGTAAATTGACCATTGATCCCAATCACGTGCTGCTCCGTTTCGATTCCAACATCGAGGTCGAGGTGGCGATCCGCCGCGGCGAGCAGTTCGTCGAAATTAACGACTTCGCCAATGCGCTCAAGGAGTACCAGAAGGCGCTCGAAGTGAATCGGAACAGCTCTCTCGCTCATTACCGTATTGGCGAGCTCTTTTTTAAGCAGAACAACTTCCAGTCGGCTGCGAACGAGTTTCGTTCGGCGATTAACGGAGATCTCGAACCCAGGTGGACCGAAGTCTGGTCTTTTGTCAACCTCGGCAAAATCTTCGATGTCACCGATCAGCGCGATCGCGCCGTTAACGAATACAAGCAGGCGATTCGGACCCACGACAATACGGGAGGGGCACAGGACGAGGCCGCCCGCTATCTTACGAAACCTTACGAGCAAAAGAGCTCGGAAACGTAAGCGAATAGTCCTGGAACTCGCCTGGGTCCGAAGTTAAGAGCAAATCTTAGGGTTTTAAGCGTCGAATCTATTGAGTAGCAGAGCGAGGATTGGCACTACATTCGAGGTAAGGGCCGGCATCCCGGATTCGATGCTAATCTGTAGATGCCCCGTGGAAAAGAGGATGTTTTGGACGAGAGACTGAAGGATCTGATGCAGGAGTTAGGGAACGCCATAAATGAATCCCTCTCCGATTCGGACCGCATCGCGGGCGCAATCGGTGAAATAAAGCGTGCCGGGTACGACGTCTTCCTGGTCCTCGAAGCAACCATAGGGTTTAACAAGCGGGAAGACGGCGACGAACACTCCGTTGAAACTCCGGACCGCGAGTCCGAAGGCAACGCCAAGTTTGAGTCCACCGGGAAAATCCGGCTCACGACTCAGGATCAGAAGTTTCTACGCGCGCTCAAAATATCCCTGGAAGAAGATCAGAAGTAGTACCTTCTTACAGCGCCACTTCTTTGTACACCTCATAAGTTTCTCGAACGGCGTTGGCCCACGAGAACTGTTGAACTCGTTTCAGACCCCGTTTGGCCAGACAATCGCGCAGTTCCGCATCATTTGCCAGCGCCGAAAGCCCGGCCGAAATCGCGTCCGAGTCTTCCGGGTTCACCAGGATTGCACTGCGTCCGACTACTTCCGCCAATGCCGACGTGCTCGAAGTGAGCACCGGTATTCCCCACGCCATTGCTTCGAGAACTGGTATTCCGAAACCCTCTGCCAAGGATGGGAATGCGAATATTGCTGCCCGCGCGTATAAAGAATCAAGCTCCAGGCGCGAGACGTACCCTTTGACTTGAATCCGATCGCGCACCGGACTGCGCTCTATCCGCTCGAGAATCTTGTCAGCCCCGAAACCGTTCGGCGCTCCCGCCAGAACCATATGCCAGTCGCCGGAAAGACGTTCGAAAGCCTCCACCAGACGCACCAGGTTTTTTCGGACTTGCAAAGCTCCGACGAAGAGAATGAAATTTCCGCGCCGCGTTAACGGGACTTTCTCCGGCACGTGCACGCCGTGAGGGACCACGCGTAGCCATGCACGCGGGAAACCGAGTAACTCCGCAACCTGATCTGCCGTGAACTGAGAAACGGCGATGATGATATCCGAGTTCCGGGCCGCTCTCTTCGCCTGCTCTATGAATCGCTTCCGGAAAGTCGCGGAAGAATATTCGTTCGTCATCACGAACAAGTCGTGAAAGGTGCAGACCACCGCTTTCGCAGGTCGCCGGTCTATGCGTTGATTGAGCGCATGAAAAATGTCCGCCCGGAAAGTGGGCACTGGCGGGAGCAGCAACCGCCTGCCCACGTTTTGGAAACTCCTCTCCGCTGGCTTGCCGAATTGTTTCGGTCGGTAGCAGTGGAGGAAGCGGTCCTCCGGGTGCTCGGCCGCTAGCCCGTTCAGAATTTCCCTTGAATAAATTGCGATTCCTGAAGGATTAGGATCTACGCTGTAGGTTGCATCGAGCGCGATGCGCACGCTTCCAATTTACAGCCCGTATTCCTTGAGCTTGCGGTACAAAGTGGTCCGGCCGATCCCAAGTAACTCCGCCGCAAACGTCCGATCTCCCTTGGTATGCCCGAGCGCATTCAGGATCGCACGGCGTTCCACCTCGGCAAGAGGCAGCACCGGCCCGTGCGCTTTGACGCCAGGACTGGGCGAAACTCCTCCCGAGTCTTTCGATCGAAACCGGTCTTCTGCTTCGTGATTTCCGATGACCGACAGCAGGTCGCCCGGCGAAAGCCATGGGCCCGAATTCATCGCCACCATTTGCTGCACTGCGTGCTCGAGCTGTCGTACATTGCCAGGCCAATCATACGCCTGGAGAGACTGCATGGCATCTTCGGACAGCTTGTGCCCGTTTCCATAGCGTTCCAGGAAACGCGAGGCCAATAGCGGAATGTCTTCTCTGCGCTCGCGCAGTGAAGGCAGGCGCAGGCGCATTACATTCAGCCGGTAATAAAGATCCTGACGAAACCGTTTTGCTTCGACTTCTGCGGCAAGGTCCCGATTGGTTGCGGCGATTACCCGGAAATCGGAGCTTCGAGATCCCAGCGCGCCGACCGCGCGAAACTCCTTTTCCTGAAGAACCCGCAACAACTTCATTTGCAGTTCCAGCGGCAATTCGCCGATCTCGTCGAAAAAGGCTGTGCCCCCGTTCGCTGCGTCCAGCAGTCCGAGCTTCTGGACATGCGCCCCGGTGAACGCGCCCTTCGCGTACCCGAAAAGCTCGCTCTCCATCAGCGGGCCCACGAGTGAGGAGCAATCCACGATTACGAATGGGCCTTTCGCGTCGATGTGATGAATCGCTCGAGCCACTACCTCTTTGCCCGTGCCGGTTTCACCCTGGATCAATACCGGAAACCGAGACTTGCCCATCCGGCTAACCAACCGGTGAACTTGCTTCATCGCGGGTGAGTTACCGGTCAGCGTCGAAAGCGGAGACACGTCGAGAGCTGTTTGCGCTGTCACAAGAGGTCGCGGAGAGCGGGGATCTCCACGTTATGTAGTGCCCGGTATAGGAAATACTCTCGCTTACTCCCGTTCGTGCACCGTAATCTTGCTCATTGATGAATGGCGGATTCCGATGATGGAGAGCTGGAATTCACGACGGTAGTCTGATCCAGGCGAACAACAAACACGCGCTTATCCTCGGCGCCCAGTACGATTGCGAGTTGCTGGGCCGCTTCGATCGAGGCTTCCTTACCCACTAACACGCGCCAAACGGGAATCGGGCCTTGCTTCACCGCGAGCTGGGAGTTGCCGAACCGCTCCGCGTAGTGTGCTCGCAAGCGTTCCGCGTTCTCGCGGACTGAGAACGCGCCTACCTGCACGCCATAGAAATCGTTTGCGGGAATATCGGCGGGCGCGGCGATCACCTGAATGCGCACGCGGCCAATACCCGGCCCCAAGAGATCGATCTGCCGCGCAGCGGCTTTTGAAAGATCGAGGATTCTCCCCTCCACAAAAGGGCCGCGATCGATGATCCTGACCTTCACCGATTTCCCATTTGCAAGGTTCGTCACTTGGACGAGTGTGTTGAATGGCATTAAACGGTG
This sequence comes from uncultured Acidobacteriaceae bacterium, assembly GCA_963787585.1. GTDB lineage: Bacteria > Acidobacteriota > Terriglobia > Bryobacterales > Bryobacteraceae > Bog-105. The sequence goes on along the minus strand of CAWBDR010000014.1, from coordinate 579,146 downwards.
AGCCGCGACGAGAGTCTCCATGTCGTAGATCTCCCCGTCCGCCGCTGCACGCCCGTTGAAGGGGATGCCGTACCAACTGGCAATCCCTTCTTCCGTATAGCCCACCGGAAGCGCCCCTTGCGCGCGTTTATGCTTTTCGGTTGAGGGCTGCGGTTGCGGAGCAGAAGGAAGCCGCGCGCTCGTCCGCTGTTTTCTCCCGCAACCGGCAGAGAAAAGTACGATCACGCTTAGCGCGCCGGCGAAGAGTTTCCATTTGGCTCGCTTCATGATCGCCGCTCCGGGTTCATTCCTTCTCCCGACTGAAAAACGATAGCAACTCTTCCTCGAGAGACGCAAAGGAGGGCTTCCGGAGTAAAACAAATTTCCGCTTTCGCGTATCGCGGCGGTTTCCAACCGGGCGGCCTATCCTCCCCGACACGGCCCCCGTCATTTTTTTCTTGACTTATCTGGCGAACAACCTTATATATGAATCACACTGCGATCTGTATAGGATTGCAAATTTACGTTAGGGAGAATCAATCGATGAAGAACGCAACTAAGAAGGCTGGCGGCGCGAAGAAGACCGCGAAGAAAACCGCCAGCAAGAAAAAGGGCAAGTAAGCCCGAGCCCCGCGTAAAGCGGGAGTTAAAAACTTCAAACCTTCGCCCCCGAGTTTCCGGGGGCGTTTTTATTTGGTGGAAGCGATCTCGCTGCGCGCGCGACACGGAAACAAAAAAGGGCACCGGCCGGAGCCGGTGCCCTTTTCTTTCCCGATCTGCGCTCGCGTTAGGGAAGGGTATACCGAAGATCGATGTACACCATATTTGTGTGAGTCTGCCTCGGTGAGCCGGCTGGCACGTACCACGGCTCGCGCCACAAGTACGAATACTGGTTGATGAGCGCCAGTGCTCCATAGTTGGGATTTTTCCAGAGGGTCTGGATCCACCCGAATGTTGCTTGTTGAATGTACCGGTTGAAAAGTGTGGCACTCGCATATCCGTAGCCGGCATAAACCGGATGTTGTAGTGTGCTGCCCGCCGCGGTCGGATCGAACGTGACTTCCCGGGCTACGTACGCCCCACCGTAGTAAGCGGTCAGAAGCGTATTCTTTGCCACCTGCGCTTCAATGCCGTTCAGCGTCGAGTAGCTATGCGTTGGTGCGATGCTTCCATCCGGTCGTACGATCAAATCGGGCGCCATACCGAAAATGTAGCGACCGCCGCCGACGCTCGCAAAGGCATTCTGGACCAGACGGAATCCTTTGAACAACTCCAGATTCGAGTTGAACGCGCCTCCGTAGCCCACCGCCGTATGCGATCCCGGCACGGCCGGAGCTTTAGTCACCGTCACGTAGTTTTTGAAACCGGTGATCAGTCCTGCGGCCTCAACGTGCAGCATTCGGCCACCCGGATGTGCATCATAAGCCCCTTTCACGATGATGTCTGGGAAAAGATTCGGGATGCCCGTTACGCTGGTGCCGGCTTGGAACTGGCTACTCAATGAGGAGCTCAGATTTGCCGGCAGCGTGACCGTGCTCGCTCCCGAGGCTCCGCCAATATACTGCTGCGGATTTTCGAGCGAAACGCCTAAGGCGAAGTTTTCATTGGGGTGCATGATGAACCGGAATTGAGGCTGCCGCGTCCAGGTCAGCCCGACTTGGTAGTTCGTATCCATATTCTGCGTGAGGAAGAGATCGCTCGGCACCGGGGACAATCCCCTCCGGTTCGGAGTCAAGAAGCTCCAGTTTTGTCCTCCCAGCACCTCGAAGCCATTCTTCTGGAGATCAACGAAGTAGTTTCGAAGCCGCAGCCCAGCCGAATTGCTCGTCACCTGGAAAGTGTTTGCGTCGTTGTTGAACAGGAAGTCAGCCTCGAGATACCCGAGCACCTTGACGCCCATGAACTCCGAATCCACCCGGAACCCAATCCGCGAGTTCTGTGCCGAGAAGTTGGTTTCGTCCAGATGATAGGCCGCGGACGTGTTGAAGGGAATTGCGGCAAAGTTCGTGCCGATCCCGCTCCCCACATTTGTCCAGCGCGTGAAGTACGTCATGTCGAGGAACCCGAGCGGCGTCAGCGTTGTGTTCCCAAGGCTGATCGAGAGGGGCGACGGCCGCGTTTCAACTTTCTGCCGCGGAATTGGACTAATCTGCGGATGAGCTACGTTGAGCACCGGAACCAATTGTGCCGAATCGGCCTTTAAGTCTGTCGAAGCTGCCGCCGCTCCATCCACCCCCCGTGCGGTCGTCGGCGCGCCGGTCATCGGGGGCGTGGCGGAACTCTTCAGTGCCTGGTCCAGCAGTGCTCTTTGCTCCTCGACTGCCTGTTGCAGATGCTTGATCTGTTCTTCCTGCTGCGCGATCTTGTCGCGCAACTGCTGCAGATCCTGAGAATACAAAGTAGCGCTCGCCATCAGGCAAAGTGCACTCAGGATTAAAGTTCGGGTCATAGTCTCCTTGGATTTTCCTGTGGTTTAGCTTCTCGAGGCGGTTGGTACACTCTCGTCCCCGAGTTCCAACTGCTCGAAATCGCAACCAAGTTACCGAAGCACTGTTACAGCGGGATTACGGAAAGATGACGGCTAAGAAAAACGGGCCCTCATCTCAGCCGCTAAACTGAATGAAGTGAGCTTGCGTCCCCCCGCGCAGCGAAAACGTTAAAAAGAAAACTGCATGCCGGAACGCCCGTTCGTTCACCTCCACTGCCATACCGACTACTCACTTCTCGACGGAGCTTGCGATATTAAGAAGCTCATGGCCATCGCCGAGCGGCAGAGAATGCCCGCCATTGCGATGACCGACCATGGCAACCTGTTCGGTGCCGTCGAGTTCTACAACGAGGCCATCGCTCACGGCATTCATCCCGTGATCGGCTGCGAGGTCTACGTCTCCCAGCGCGGGCATAAAACTCGCTCCGAGTCGGAACGCTACAACCACCTCGTCCTGCTCTGCGAGACGCAAGAAGGCTACAAGAACCTGATTAATCTCGCCTCCATTGCCTACCTCGATGGCTTCTACTATAAGCCCCGAATCGATAAGGACCTGCTCGCGCGGCATTCCAAAGGGCTGATCGCGCTGTCCGCCTGTTTACGCGGCGACATAAACGAAACGATCCTGGCTGATCGTTATGACGATGCGAAACGGCTCGCCAACGAATACGCGGATCTCTTCGGCCGCAACAACTTCTTTCTCGAAATGCAGGATCACGGCCTGGATCAGGACAAGGTGGCGATGCCCCAGATCCGCCGTATGTCCAGCGAAACAGGCATTCCGCTGGTGGTCACCAACGACGCGCATTATCTGGCTCACGATGACGTTCGCGCGCACGAGATTCTCCTCTGCATTCAGACCGGGAAGACGATGTCGGACCCGAACCGCATGCGCTTCAGCACGCCCGAGTTTTACGTCAAGTCGCGGGATGAGATGCTGTCGGCGTTCGGTGAAGTAGAAGAAGCTCTGGATCGCACCTGGGATATTGCGCAGCGATGCCACGTCAAGCTTGAAAAAGTCAAAGATCCCTTCCCGCGCTTCGATGTGCCGGACGGTCACACGCCGGACACATATTTCGCTTTCGTGGCCCGCGAAGGGTTTGAGAAACGGCGGCCTCGGCTCGAAGCGCTCCGGAGACAGGGTCGCCTGAAGCACGATCTTCCCGAATATGTGGAACGTCTGGAATCCGAAATCCAGATGATCCAGAAAATGAAATTTTCGGGCTACTTTCTCATCGTCTGGGATTTTATCCGCTTCTCAAAACAGAAGCGCATTCCGGTAGGACCAGGCCGAGGGTCCGCCGCGGGTAGCCTGGTCGGCTACGCCATGGAAATCACCGATATCGATCCGCTCGAATATGGCCTCTTGTTCGAGAGATTTCTCAATCCCGAGCGAATCAGCATGCCGGATATCGACATCGATTTCTGCACGAACCGGCGCGGCGAAGTGATTCAGTATGTGACGGAGAAGTACGGCCGCGAACAGGTCGCCCAGATTATTACCTTCGGCACTCTCGCAGCCAAGGCCGCGATCAAGGACGTCGGCCGCGTCCTCGACATGAGCTTCGCTGAGGTGGACCGGATCTCGAAGCTGGTTCCGAAGCAGCTCAATATCAAGCTCGAGAAAGCGATGGAGGACCCCGAGCTGAAAGACGCCGCGACCAGGGAACCGCGCATCAAAGAAGTCCTCGATATCAGCCTGAAGCTGGAGGGTGTTTGCAGGAATGCCGGTATGCATGCGGCCGGCGTAGTCATCTCCTCGGTTCCGCTCAAAGAGCTGGTCCCGCTCTACGTCACCAACAAGCAGGAAATCGTGACCCAGTACGACATGCTTGGGCTCGAAAAGCTCGGCCTCTTGAAAATGGATTTCCTCGGCCTCACCACGCTCACTATCGTGGAGCAGGCCATGAAACTCATTGAGAAATATCGCGGGGTCAAGATCGTAATCGAAGACTTGCCGCTCGACGATGCCCAAAGCTACGAAAAGATCTTCAGCACTGGCTTCACCAGCGGCGTCTTCCAGTTCGAGTCTCCGGGCATGCAGGATATCTTACGCCGCTACCAGCCGAACCGGATCGAAGATCTTTGCGCTTTGAACGCCCTGTACCGGCCTGGACCCATTCAGGGCGGCATGATCCCCGATTTCATCGATCGTAAGCACGGCCGCAAGCCCATCGCCTACGATCTCCCGGTACTTGAGGAGATTCTGTCCGAAACCTACGGCGTGATCCTTTATCAGGAGCAGGTCATGCAGATCTCCAACAAGCTGGCCGGCTACTCGCTTGGGGAAGCCGACATCTTGCGTCGCGCCATGGGGAAGAAGAATGCCGTGGAAATGGCGCAGCAGCGCGAACGGTTTCTCTGCGGCGCCACTGAACGCGGCTATCCGGCCAAGAAGATCGCAAGAATTTTCGATCTCATGGAGCAGTTTGCCGGCTATGGGTTCAATAAGTCGCATTCGGCCGCATATGCATACCTCGCCTATGTCACTGCTTATCTGAAAGCGCACTACTCGGTCGAGTTCATGTCCGCCTTGCTCACCTCCGAATCGGGCAACATGGACAAGATCGTGAAGTACATCAACGAGTGTCGCGAAATGGGCATCCGCGTTCTGCCGCCCGATGTCAATCGAAGTGATCTGAACTTCACCCCCTCCGATGACGCTATCCGTTTCGGTTTGGGAGCTGTAAAGAATGTTGGTCAGGGAGCGGTGGAGGCAATCGTGGCTGCGCGCGAGGAAGGCGGTCCCTTCAGTTCCATTTACGATTTCTGCGATCGCGTGAATCTCGGAAACGTAAATCGCCGGGTGCTGGAGAGCCTCATCAAAGCGGGCGCCCTGGATGAAACCGGGGCCAATCGCGCCCAGCTCACTGAAGCTCTGGACCGGGCGCTCGAATCAGGAGCGCGCGCCTCCCGCGACCGCGTCATGGGTCAACACGGACTCTTTGGGTTTACGGAGGAACAAGAAAAAAGCGAATTCCCGCTCGCCAATTTGCCCGATTGGACCATGGAGCAGAAATTGGCGGGCGAGAAGGAACTCCTTGGGATTTACGTTTCTGGTCACCCGCTGGATCGGTTCAGAGACAAAATCACCGATTTGGCGACCCACTTCAGCGACCGTTTGGAAGACCTGGAAAAAAACACGCCGGTTGCTCTTTGTGGAATGCTGACTAACATCGTTCGCAAGACGAATCGTGACGGCAAATATTGGGCGGCCCTCAAGATCGATGATGGCAGGGGCACTGTGGATGCCATGGTATTTGCCAACCGGTACGAAGAACTGCTGCCGGCATTGAGGGAGGATGCCGCTGTCCTCATCCGGGCCGTCGTCCTGCCCGAAGAGGGTGGCCCGCCGAAGCTTTCCATCCAGGAGATGGTCAAGCTTGAGGATGCTCGAATCGACCTCCCTTCGCTGATCTCCATCCGCTTCTGGTTGAAGGACGAAAACTCCACCGAGAAGGCCAACGCGCTCAGCGATCTCTTCGGCCGTAAGCGCGGCAGTACTGAAGTCCGGCTGCGAATCGAGAAACCCCGCGATTTCTCTGTAGTCATGGACGTGGCAAGCAAGGTGCGGCCCGACCACGAGTTTCGGGCGGAACTGGAAAAAATCTGCGGCCCCGAGGCAATGGAAATATTGGCGAACTGATCCATGGATGAAGAGCAACCTGAAGCACCGAGTCTTCAAGACATCTCCAATGCTCCGGAGATTCGCGACAACCCGAGTTGGCATCGTGTTCAACTCGCGCGGCATCCCAAACGGCCGCATTCTCTCGACTACATTCACGCGCTGATAACGGGGTTTCAGGAGCTCCACGGCGACCGGTTTTTCGGTGACGATCAATCGATCATCGGCGGCATGGGCTCCTTCGAAGGCAAGCCGGTCATGATCATCGGCCAGCAGAAAGGGAGAGATACCAAAGAAAAGTTGCTCCGGAATTTTGGCATGTCCAAACCCGAAGGCTATCGGAAGGCTCTTCGCCTGATGAAGTTGGCCGTCAAGTTTCGGAAGCCGATTATTACTCTCATCGATACGCCGGGCGCGTATCCTGGCATCGATGCCGAAGAGCGAGGACAGGCGGAGGCGATTGCTTACAATTTGCGGGAAATGGCCCGTCTGCCAAGCCCGATTATTTCGGTCGTAATTGGCGAAGGCGGCAGCGGTGGCGCGCTCGGGATCGGTGTTGCGAATCGAGTATACATGCTGGCGAACGCCTACTATAGCGTAATCTCGCCTGAGAGCTGTGCCGCGATCATTTATCGCGATTCAGGAAAGGCTCCCGATGCGGCCGCTGCTCTGAAACTGACTGCGCCGGGTCTCTTGGAGATGAAGTTGATCGACGGTATCGTTCCGGAACCGGAAGACGGAGCTCACAATGATCCGGATGCGGTTTTCGCGTCACTGCGAGAGACTCTGAAAACCGCTTTGAACGAGCTCGAAACCCTATCGCCCGAGCGGATCATAGACGAGCGGTACAACAAATTCCGGCAGATGGGGAATTTCTTTACTGAAGGCGGCGGCCTCTGAATCGAATCGGTATTCTGATCGCAATCTTTGTTCTGGGCTTTGTGGGTATGCTCGCCTACTCCACTTTCAACGGGCCGCGCTACCGCGTGGAAGTGTGCATGGCCTATCAAGACCGGTCAGCGTGTCGAACGGTAAAAGCCAAAAGCGAGCAGGCCGCCATTCGGTCAGGAACCGAAAACGCCTGTGCCGACATCTCCTCGGGCGTCACCGACACGATGCGCTGCGTCGAATCGCAACCCCAGAGCATAAAGTGGTTGAGCCGCCCAACCAGGTAACTCACTCATGGCCTAATCCCAGGCACGTTCACCCGCATGCGATAAATGCTGCTGCTCGCCGCAATATAGAGCGTCTTTCCGTCATTGTCCCCAAAGGTGAGATTGCCGGTCTTCTCAGGCATGTCGATCGTGCCCAGATGCTTGCCATCGGGTGAAAAGATCCACACGCCCCCGGGCCCTGCACTGTAGACATTCCCGTGTTGATCAACCTTCATTCCGTCCGGGGCGCCCGGACGATTATCCGAGCTTGCATCGAAGAAAAGCTTGCCATCCGAAACAGATCCATCCGAATTGACACGATACCGCCTCCAGATCTTCTGCGGCTCGGAGTTGTTGACGTACAGCACGCTCTGATCAGGAGAAAAAGCAATACCGTTCGGCCTCGGCAGGTCGGTGATGAGAAGCTGCAGTTTCGCGTTCGCAGGCGCCGATCCTGCCTCCTGATCCCTGGCTCCAGGTAATCTATAAACTCCATTCACCTTCAACTGCTTTTCAGGATCATGGTCGCTCTGCGTGCGCAAACCGTAGGGAGGATCTGTGAAATACAACGAACCGTCGGACCGGTAGACAAGGTCGTTCGGACTATTGAACCGTTTGCCCTCATACTCACTTGCGAGAGTCGTAATCTGACCCTTTGGGTTCATCGTCTCCAGCCGGTACACATCCCGCTGGGCGTGGCCCGCTACCGTCAGGCGCTCGCGCGAATCGAGCGTCATGCCGTTAGATCCCGATTCCGGACCGCCATACGCTGCCGCCGATCCCTTATATCCGCTGGGCTGAAGGAAAATGGACGCCCCCGCTCCCGGCATCCACTTCCGGATACTGTCGCTCGGGATTTCAGCAAACAGCAGATAGCCTGCGTGGATCCACACAGGCCCTTCGGTCCATTTGAAACCGGTTGCCAAGCGCTCGAGTTTCGCGTCGCTGGGTATCAGAGCGTCGATCTGCTTGTCCAACCGCTCGATCTTTACCGCTTCTTCCTGAGAAAGCGCTACCGGAATCAAAAGCGCCGGGAGCAAGGCTCCTGCCAGCAAAACTTGTATGTGTCTCACGGCAGGATTTTATAACGGCCGGAAAAAAGAACGCCTCGGCTTACTTGCCAAGGCGCTCCGTCATTCAGAACAGATCGTAACTGGGCCAGGCCGAAACGGTATTGATTGCGCTCTCGACCGCATTGGCCATGTTGCCGGCATACAGGTCGGTGCCGGGTCTGAAGTTCGCAATCGCCGCATACTCGAAGCCGTTCCCCAGAACGCGAAGCATGGAGATGGTTCCTTCGAGATCGCCGTTATGCCACTGGGGATTGGCTACCCATCCGAAGGCATAATCAGGATCCTCGCCGCTTCCGTCTTTTACGTGAGCGGCCGTGATCATCGTAGTGTGCGAAGCGGCGCTGACGATGTCGGGCTTGGCAGGCTTGCCATCCACGCGGGCCAGGAACCGGACCAGATCGATCGGCGAAGCGATCCAGCCCCCATGCGAATCCATTCGTGTCACGTTCAATGTATACGCGTCCGCCGGGTAGTATGTCGCCTCGCGCGGCGCTCTCTGGTTTTCAGCGTTTCCGGCTATCCGCATTTGAGTGATCCCACAAGGGGCCATCACCTGAGTCTTGACATAATCTTCATAACTCATCCCGGTCTTGGCCTCAATTACGCGCCCGAGCAGGCAATAGCCAAAATTCAAGTATTCGTATTGCGAGCCGGGGTTCCGGGTGACGTTCCTACTCGGATCATTCAGCACCCAACTGATCAACTGCTGATGGTCGTAATTCAGGTTCTGGAACATCGGATCATTCGGCGAATCAGTTAAGCCCGACACATGTTCCAACAGGTATCGCACCGTAATTCCATTAATGAGCTGATTATTCGCCGGGGTTGGATACTGAGACGAAAGAATTCCGCCCGGCCCGAATATAGGGTCATCGAGATGAACCGTACCGGCTTCCACCAGCTTCATGATCGTGGCCGACGTGAACGTCTTAGATACGCTGGCGATTCGCATCAGGTTTGTTGGCCCCATCTCTTCCCCGGAGCCCTGATCCGCATATCCGAATCCGCCCGCATAGACCAGCCGCTCGTCTTTCGTGATCGCCACCGCCGCCCCGGGGACCTGGTAGGCGTTCATATAGGTCTTGATATGCGACTCGATAGCGCTGAGATCGGCCCACGAAAATACCGTGTTCTGCCAGATGCCATTTAGTTTGCCCGCGCCGCCCGAGGTGAAAGCATTGATGAATTCAGGTACGTAGCTCTGGTAGTAGAAGTTGTCGAACACATTCTGATACCACGCGTCCGGTACCCCGTTTCGCGCGTACCATACGGGTCCGTTAGTCTTCTCCCAAATCGCGGCGTAGTAGTCCTGGCCGCCCGCGTTGTATCCACTCACTGCCTTCAGCCGGTATCCCTGCCCGTTCAACTGATCAAAGGTCTGTTGGTATTGAGAAGAGTTCAACCCATGACGAGCCTCATACGCGGGCCCGGAAGATTGTTCCCAAATCGCCGCATAGAGAACGTTCCCACCTTGCGTATACCCGCACACGTGAATCAGCCGGTAACCCTGTTTGGAAAGGCTGTCGAATGCGGCTTGATAATCGGCGCTCGTCATTCCGTGTCGGGCCTGCCACGCAGGGCCGCCGCTTTGATCCCAAATCGCCGCGAAGCTCGCCTGTCCTTGATATTCGTGCGCATTAACGTATCTGAGCCGGTATCCTTGGCCGGCGTAAGTATTGAAGGCGGTCTGATAATCGGCCGCTGATAAACCGTGCCGCGCGACCCAGGCCGCTCCGCCTCCGCTCACCCATAGTGCTGCGTATCGTTCTCCGTTACTCACATAACCACTCACGTTCACCAGTCGGTAGCCCTGTTTAACTAAGCTGTCAAACGCGGACTGATAATCGGCCGGTGTCAAACCGTGTCTCGCAACCCAAGCCATCCTGATCTCCTTCCGAGCAGTCGTGGTGGGCGGTACGAATTCGTTTCACACAGATTCATCCGATGCTAAAGCGAGCTGGGTTCGGCGCGCTGGGCAGGCGGCATTTACGCCATCAAAGTAGAACGAGGACAATTGTTCTTGACCCCAGAGGGGATGTTTCAGCGTGCGCTCCTTCTGATCGGGGCGGCGATGGCACCGAGCCTCGAGTTGGATGCAAGGAGGAGCTCTCGATGAAGAGAACAGCGTCGGCGAGCGTGGACTCGCCTTGGTCGAGTGCCGGCACCACCGGCTTGGGCGCATTGCTGGGCGGATTGGTAGGTGGGTTCCTCGTCGTAGGAGTGACCGTGGTGATCAAGGCGGCGCTGGATTTCGTCTCCGCCCAGGGCAGCTGGATGATCGTGTTGGTGCCTGTTCTCGGGTTGGCGCTCACCGTCCTGGTGCTGCAAGGGTATGGCAAGGAAGAGAGGCAGGGACGGGTGCAGGCATGGCGAACCTTTCCGACGGGCGCCATCCGAGCGGACATCACCGGCGACGTCATGGCGACCGCGGGCGAAGAGGAGCGCTTCCCGTGGCGTCTGGCGCCGCTTCGCGCGCTCGCCATCTTCACCACCGTCGGGTTGGGTGGGGCGATGGGGACCGAGTCGCCCGCTGCGTATCTCGGTGTGGCCGCCGGAGCCTGGCTCGGGGATCGCGGCCGCTGGTGGCGCCGGCTGCTCCGGCCCGCGGCCCTCAGCGGCGGCGCGGCAGCCGTGGCCGCGGTGATAGGGATCCCCCTCGTCGGGACGGCTTACATGCTCGAGATCGGCTGGGGGCGGCACACTCGTCTCACTGCCCAACGCGTGACGGCGGCGCTCATTGGTGGATTCATCGGCTGGGGGATCAACGCCGCTCTCCACCTCAGCTTGATCCGCCTGGTCGTGCCGACGGTGCCGACGGAGCCGCCTATGAGGCTCTCGCAGGCGGTGATTACCGCGGTGATCGTCGGGGCGACCTCGGGCGCCATCGCCTCTGTCTCCGGTTGGGCGATCTATCGCGCGAAGAAGTGGCGGGCATCACCGATCGTCCGGCTCGTGCTCGGCGGGGGCGCGACCATTGTGGCGGCCTTGCTGCTGGCGACGATTGCCGCCCCCTCAGCCGCGATCGGCCCGGGCGGCGGCGCCATCTTTTGGGCACAGAATGCTCATCCTCTCCCCCTGACCTTGCTGACCGTCTCCCTGCTGCGCGCAGCGGTCACCACCGCCGCGGTCGCGGCTGGTGGCTGCGGCGGCATCTTCGTCCCATTCCTTGCCGTCGGCGACCTCGCCGGGCGGGTATTCGCGCCGGGGCTCCGCGTGGACACCGATCTCGCCGGTTCGGCCGGCGCAGCGGGAGGCATCGCAGGCGGCTACCGACTCCCGTTCACCGCGGCGGCGATGGTGCTCGGACTCGGCGGCCCGCACCGCGCCATGCTGACCTGCCTGGCCACCGTGGCCGTCGCATTCCACGTCGGCGCGTTTACAGAGTCGGCGCTCGAAAAATTCAAGGGAATCTCGCTCCTCGGTATCGAGACGCCGGCCCACTGACATCGGATCTGCAGACCAACAGCAGCCGAAGCAGTCCCGGCGCCGCAGTCTGATGCGCTTACCATTTCTCTCCCCGCCGGCGCTCTGATCGGATGGGCATAGAATCACTCAGGAGCATTCAGCTGTGAAGAGCTTTATTGCGTCCCTGTTCGCAACCGCCCTCGTCTCGCTGGCGATCAGCGCTCACCGGGTTTCTCAAGAACCTCTTCTGCGTCCCGGTATCGTCGGCTCGAGTTGGACTCAATTTGCTGTGTTCAATCCGGCCGCGATTCAGAAAGATGGCAAAACGGTGCTGCTCTTTCGCGCGCAAGGCGCAAAGCACACCTCATACATCGGCTACGCCGAAAGCTCAGACGGCGTGCATTTCACCGTTCGTCCTCAGCCCGTGCTCTCCCCCGAAGCTCCCTATGAGCAGGGAGGCGGCCTCGAAGACCCGCGCCTTGTCCAAATCGGCGGCGTTTACTATCTCACCTACACTGGTTATGACCTGCATACCGCGCAATTATGCCTCGCTACCTCGGCCGATCTGGAGCACTGGCAGCGCTTGGGTGTCATCTTGCCTGCCTACAAAGGTACTTGGAACGAGCAGTGGACAAAATCGGGCGCCATCGTGCGCGACAAGGTCAACGGCAAGTGGTGGATGTATTATCTCGGAACGAAGAAAGATAGCGATGGTAAAGCTCGCGACTACATGGGCCTCGCCTCGTCGAATGACCTGCTGCATTGGACCGATGCGACCGCAAAACCCGTTCTCGACCGCCGCCCGGGCGCATTCGATTCGCGGGTCATGGAACCCGGGCCCCCGCCCTTTTTGACACCCGCGGGCATTCTACTTCTTTATAACGGCGCCGACGAATCTCTGGTTTACCGGCCCGGCTGGGTCCTGTTCGATAAGAACGACCCGCGGCGCGTCTTAGCTCGATCCAGCACGCCGTTTATTGAGCCTGCTCTCGATTGGGAAAAAGTCGGCAATGTTCCGAACGTGATTTTTCTCCAAGGCGCCATTGCGGATCGCGATACAACGGCCGCGGATCATTTTTCGCTCTTCGGATATTACGGTGCAGCCGACAAATTCGTCGGCGGAATGAACGTCCAGGTTTCACTTGGCAATCGGTAAATGCCTCGTGATGTTATTCTCGGGTCGAGGCTTTCCCTCGCGCGCCTGGAGTATCGTGCGGCCCACTGGCAAGACGGTTTTGCGGGTTTTGGCAACCACGCTCGTTGTTTTTGGTGCCATCTACGCCGCCGATCGAACTCTCCCTCAACCCTTTCGCGAATATCCCGGCGACGAATACCGCGTCGATTCAATTCCTCTCCCTCCCAACTACCTCGATAAAGCCGAGTGGGTCTTTGCCCGCTTGATGTATCCCTCCATTCCCGATGCGCACTTCCGTCACGCTGGGTGGGATTGGACCAAAGGCCATTCAAGCTGGACCAACGATTATCCGCGCGCCGATCGCCACTTCCTCCAGGCGGTGCGGCGCCTCACCCGCCTCGATGCCCGGCCTGTAGAACAACCCGTGAATCTCGACGACCCTGGCGATGTTTTTAATTACCCCTGGCTCTACGCGGTCTTCGTGGGCGAGTGGCAATTGACCGACGCGCAAGCGAAGACTCTTCGCGAGTACCTTCTGCGGGGCGGCTTTCTCATGTGTGACGATTTCTGGGGTACCCGCGACTGGGAAGTTTTCCAAGAGAGCATGAAACGCATTTTCCCGGACCGGACGGTAGTCGAGGTCCCCGATGCCGATGCCCTTTTTCACACCGTGTACGATCTCGACCATCGCTACCAGATAACCGGCGAATGGGGCGTGTGGCGCGGCGTCCCGTACCGTAACGATGGTTACGTCGCCCACTGGCGTGGCATCTATGACGACAAGGGCCGTCTCATGGTCGCGATCGCCTTCAATTCCGATATTGGCGATTCCTGGGAATGGGCTGACGATGCCAAGTACCCTGAGGAGTACTCTGCGCTCGGCATTCGGGTGGGAATTAATTATATCCTCTATTCAATGACTCATTAAGGCCATGCGCACCGGTTTACCATTTCTTGCTTCCGCCCTTCCGCTGCTATTTGTCGTTCCGTTGAGCGCATGGCAGGACCTCACTCACCAGCAGGTAAAGCTATTTCAGGATCCGGGTGGATGGGAATTCATTACCGTTACCGATCCGGACAGCGGGATTCAGACAACGCACACCTGTTTCGACGGCAAACCTCATCCAAAAACATGTAGGGGCACGCTGACGTTTTCGCGAGACAATAAGTTCGTAAAAAATATCTACATTCACGGGCAGCAAGTCCCGCGGCACGGAACCTATCAGCTCAGTGGCAACCAGCTTGTGCTCTATGACGAGTTGGGCACGCGCGATGGTCCCTACACCATTGCCCTCGATGTCGCGAAGAGCCAGTTGACAATGGACATGCCCCAGGTTCACATCGCGCTGATGCTCGAACACGCCTATCGAGACGCGATGAAAGCTTCGGAAAAAAAGCACTAGATACGGTACTCTGAAAACCGCGTATGTGCTTACACTCCAGCTTCGCCCTCATATCCCTGCTAATTCCTTTCGCTATGTCCGCACCAAACACTACGACATCTGCCCAATCCGGCCAGACGAAGTATCTGGTCTACATTGGCACGTATGGCAAAGGCGTTTACGCTTTTCGCTTTGATTCCGCGCTCGGCGCCGCTCAACCTCTCGGCATGGTGGGAGCCGTTGTAAATCCGTCCTGGGTCACCGCCAGCCGCGATTACAAACATTTGTACGCCGTCAGCGAGCTCGAGAAGGTACAAGGTGCGATCGCGGCATTCGGCATCGACCACAAGAGCGGTACTCTGACTGCCCTGAACAGCGAGTCTTCTGGCGGGGAGGCGCCCTGCCACGCGGCCGTCGATCACACCGGCAAAGTATTGATCGTGGCAAATTACGTAACTGGCGGAGTCTCTTCGTATCCGATAGAGCGTGATGGGCGAATCGGAAAAATGGTCTCTCTCATGACTGCCGAAGGGCATGGCCCGAATCGCGCGCGGCAGGAAGGCCCTCATGCTCATCAGGTCGTAATCGCGGCAGACAACAAGCGCGTCTACGTTCCCGATCTCGGTCTCGATCGCATTCGCATCTACCGGCTCGATCCGGCTACTGCCAAACTCGCTCCGAACGATCCGCCCTATGTGCAGGAAGAAGGCGGCCTTGGACCCCGCCACGTCGTGTTCAGCCACGACGGCAAGTACGCCTATGTCCTGAATGAAATCAAGCCCGCTGTTAACGTCTTTCGTCATAACGTGGCCAACGGCAGCTTGGAATTGGTTCAAACCGCCGCGACTCTGCCGCATGACTTCTCCGGAGAAAACACGGGCGCGGAGATCCGCCTCAGCGAAGATGGACGATTCCTTTACACCTCGAATCGCGGCCAAGATAGCATTCAGATCTTCGCTGTCGATCCGGGAAACGGCACCATCCGGATCATTCAAACCATCCCGACGCACGGCAAGACTCCGCGCGGTTTCGCCCTTGATCCCACTGGCCAATATTTATTGGTCGGCAATCAGGACTCGAATAATCTCGTGCTGATGAAAATTGACCGCAACAGCGGCAACCTCGCTGCTACCGGCCAAGCCTTCGACGTGCCTTCACCCGTGGACGTTCTGTTCGTGCCCGAGCAGTAGGCTCAAACTGCGGCGGCTTCCAAACTCGCTGCCGGCTCCCATCCCCCTAGCTCGGTTTCCAGCACGCGACAGATCTCGAGTGTCAGCAAGTCGCTCCACGGCCTTGCCGCCACTTGCACGTTGACAGGAAGCGCCCCCAATTCTCCGCAGCGAACCACCGCGGCCGGTGCGCCGGCCACGTTCCACGTCATGGTGTAACTGAATCCCTGAAAATTTGTTTCGTCGAGCGAACCCCGGTGAGGCAGCGCCGGCTGCGTGTAGGCAGGGCAGAGAACCGCATCGTATTCGGCAAAAAACCGCCTGAGCCTGGACCGATACTCATCCCATTGCGCCCATCGTTTCGCAAACTCCGCTGTGGTCGCGCGATACGGTCTCATGCGGTCGACAAAGCCTCTCAGCAGCGGATGAACTTCAGTGCTTCCGACCTCGCGCAGGTAGTTATCGATTCCTTCCACTCCATCGGCCCCGAGCAGCGCCAGCTCTAACTCATACGCCTGCTCGACTCCCGGCGGCGTGCATTCTTCAATCCTGAAGCCCAATTCCGAGAGTGCCTTCGCGCAGCTTCGCACGCCGGCAACAACTGCCTCGGTGCATCGCGCGAACCCGTTATACGTGAAGAATCCTACCCGCTTTCCGCGTAAGTGTTCAGCATCGGGCAGCGGCACAGGAGGCGAAGTGAAGTCTTCCTCGTCTTCGCGCGCGAGCAGCTTCATCGCGAGCATCAGGTCTTCCGTATGTCTCGCCATGGGTCCGATCTGCCATAGCGCTTCCACCCAGCCGCCCGCCGGCGGTACGTGCCCCGTGCGAGGCAAACGTCCACTGGTCGGCTTGATGCTCGTGATCCCGCAAAACGCCGCCGGTACTCGCACGCTCCCGGCGCAATCGCTGCCAAGCCCCAGGGGCGAGCCGCACGCCGCGATCAACGCCGCTTCCCCTCCGCTGCTGCCTCCTGGCGTTCGGGCCAGATCATACGGGTTATTTGTCCGGCCGTAGATCAGGTTGTCGGTCTCGAACGAGAACAGCAGATCGGGCAGATTAGTTTTCGCGATCGGGATCCCTCCGGCCGCCCGCAGCCTGGCGACAAGGGTCGCATCGCGTTCGGCGCCCGCCGCGTTTCGGCGGCCCAGAGTCCCGGCCGTACACCTCGTTCCCGCAACATCGATCGAATCTTTGATTGAAAACGGCACGCCATGCAGCGGCCCGATTGCTTCGCCCGCTGCGAGCTGCCGGTCCGCCTCTTTCGCCCGTCTCAAAGCAGACTCGCTCAGCAGCTCGACAACCGCGTTGATCGCCGGATTGATTCCTTCAATCCGCTCGAGATGCGCCCTCACCAGTTCAACCGACGAGATCTCGCCAGAGCGGATGCCCCGCGCCATCGCGATCGCGCTTCCTTCTAACACGATCACACTCTAGCAAGCTGATTCGCTGGTGGCCTGTCAGCCCGCTCAAACAGCAACACTAAGGCCAAGGTGGTCCACGAAGGGTTCGAAATCTCTGTCATTGTGCAGCAAGACATACCTACTCACAAGGCATCGCGTCGCAATGATGCTATCGATTGTTTTACGAACCGTAACGCCGAGGCTGCGCAATACCCTGAAGTTCCGCGCCGCTTGGATTGCGATCTCCTGTCCGCCCAGTTCGATGACTGTTAATGACGTGAGAAGCCTCCGGGCTTCATTGAACGCGATTTCGTCTGAAAAGCCCTGCAAGACCTCGGTCAAGATCAGGTCACCAACGGCCAGCGGCTCCTGGCTGAGCAGATCATCCAGCGTCTCACTTGGACGATTGCTCACTCCTCTGAAATAGTCGATCCAAACACTGGAATCCACAAGAATCAACGGTCACTCCTCATAGCGTCGAGATCGCCCTGCCAATCCAGCTTGCCGCGGAACCGGCGGATTTCCATTTGCCTATTCAGACGCAGCAATGTGCGCAGACCGAGTTCCACCGCCTCACGCTTCGTCTTCACGCCAGTTGCGCGAAGCGCCTCGCGCATCAGCTTATCATCGATGACTATGTTCGTTCGCACTGATGTGTATCCTGCTCATCAATTATACACATCCGTTCAAATGGTTTTGCCGCTCACATATCGGCCCAAGGTTTGTTTCCCTGCGCTCACAGCAAGTTACCCTGGCTTGTCGGCCCGCGGAGAACGCCGCGCGTGTACTTTCACCGTAGGAGAACCTATGTCTGCTCGATCGATAAATCCGGAGCTCTTAGATGAATTCACTCCCGAATTCATCGCCGAAGCCGAAGCTGTCCGCGAACGCGTCCGGCGCAATGCCGGCCTCCTCCCCGATTCCGAGCCGCGCCCGAAGGAAGCGGTCCCCTCCGCTTTCAAAGCTGCGGCCGCCTCGCCCGCTCAGCTCGTCGCCAACCGCGCCAACTCCAAACTATCTACCGGCGCCCGAACTCCGGCGGGAAAACAGACAGTCTCTTTCAACGCGTTCCGCCACGGTCTTACTGGACGCTTCAAAATGATGCCCTACGAAAGCGAACAGGATTATCAAGAGCTCCTCGAAGGTCTCCGCCAGGAGCACCGCCCTTCGACTCCCACCGAGCATTTACTTATCAATCGCATGGCAGAGCATTATTGGCTTTCCCAGCGAGCGCAGTATCTTCAGGACTTCTGCTTCAACGAAGTGGGCGGCTGCGATCACGACCAACACCTGGCGCTGTATCTGCGCTATCAAACCACCCACGAGCGCGCGTTCCACAAGTGCCTCAATGACCTGCTAAAGCTCAGAGCAGAAAGGCGGAAGGAGCAGATTGGGTTTGTTTCGCAGCAGCATAAACAAGCAGATCAAGTCCGCCGCGAAGCCCGCGAAAAACGCCAGCAACAACGACACGAATGGGCCGTTCTGATGGATTCCGCCAGGCTCGATCGCCACAATCTACTGAACCGGCAGCTCCCAGGTGGTGAAAAGCTGGTCAACGAGGCGGCATAAGCTGGACTCCGTGGCGCAGACGGTCGCCTTTTGCCGTCTGCGGCCGGGCAAAATCCGCGTTCATCGGCGTTCATCCGCAGCTAGTACTCGGAGTCCCTTTTATAAACTGGGTCTTTACCCAACAGATGAAGATTCTCGGTACTCTCGCGCTGGTTGCCGCCGTATGCGCGCTTCTGCTCTTAGCCGCAAACGTTCCTCAGTCCGAACACCAGCTTTGGGAGCACCGCAACGTCGGCAAAGCCTTCTACGAAAATCCCGATACGCATCTGCAAGCCGTTCAGCAGCTCAAGGCGGCCCTCGATCTGAAGCCTGATTCCGTTCGCGAACGCATTAATTACGGTCTCGCTCTTTTGCGCGCTGGTCAAACCGAGGCGGGAAAAGCCGAACTGCTCAAGGCGCAAAAACAGGACCCGTCTCTCCCGCACACGTGGTTCAACCTCGGCATCCTGTACAAGCGCGCTGGTGAATACGACAACGCCATCGAACAGTTCCAGGGCATGCTTCGGCTCGTCCCTACCGATCCGATTTCTCATTACAATCTCGGCGCTGTATTTCGCTCGAAGGGCGATCCTCAGGCCGCGTTATCGGAATTCCTTCAGGCCGAGAAACTGAATCCCGATCTCGCCGGTCCCCATTTCCAACTGTTCACGCTCTACCAGCGCGCCGGCAACAAGGAAGAGGCCGCGCGCGAGCGTCAGCTATTCGAAGAAGCCAAAAAGCGTAACGAAGGTGCCGCCGTCCCCGAAGACATGGAATGGAACTTCTACGCCGAGCTATACGACCCGCCGGAACCTCGCCCCGCCGCCGCCGATGAGCCGGCTCGCTATGACGACAAGATCGTCAGCACCGGCTGGGACCCGAAGACCTCCGGCATCTTGCTGATCGATTCCGAAGGCTCAGGAGGCGCCGACCTGCTCGTCTGGTCGCGCGATCGAATCGAGTTGCTGAAGCACGGTATGGATCCCTTGAAGAGTACCGGCTTAGAAGATCTGCGGGATATCCGCAGTATCGCGGCTGGAGATTTCGATAACGACGGTTTTCCCGACTTGAGCATCGTTACCGGCTCTGGTGCATCCGTCTATCGCAATAATCACGGGACTTTCAAGAAGTACGTGGATCTCCCGAACACTACAGGAACCACCACCGCCTTCTGGCTTGACTACGATCACGACTACGATCTCGACATTCTCCTCTTCGGCCCCAATCCAGTGCTGATGCGCAACAACGGAAACGGCAAATTTGAGGACAAGAGCGCTGCGTTCCCATTCATTAAAGGGCAGGCGACCGACGCCGTCGCATTCGCCGTCCGTGGCGACACCGCTGCTCGCGATGTGATCGTTTCTTACGCGGATCGTCCTGCGGTTCTGTATCGCGACAGGCTCAATGGCCGTTTCGAAGCCAGCGATTTCCCCGCGCTTCCAGCCGGCGCGGCCGCGCTAAGCGTTCAGGATGTGAATCACGACGGGTTGCTTGACATCGTCAGTTATCAGCCGGAGATTCGGGCTGTCATCAACGCGGGCAACAACTTTACAGAACTGAAGGATGCCAGACCCGATCCCGCCCCCATCACCGCCGATTTCAACGGCGATCACCGGCAAGACTACGCCCGTATCCTGCCAGACGGTTCTCTCCACCTCTTTTTGAATGCCTCCTCCACCCAAAGGTGGATGACAGTTCGCATTCAGGGCGTTAAAAACGTTAAGGATGGAGCCGGAGCGACGGTCGAAGTAAAGTCAGGTGCCTACTATGCCAAGAAGGTTTACCGGGGCGTGGCGTTGCCGTTTGCGGCCGACGCGCGCGCCGATATAGACACGGTCCGCATCACCTGGCCGAACGGCCTGATTCAGAACGAGCCGCACCAGAAAATAACGGCCCTCAAGATTGAGGAAGCGCAGCGCCTCTCCGGTTCCTGCCCCATGATCTTTACCTGGAACGGCGAGAAATTTCAGTTCATCACTGACGTCCTGGGTGCGGCTCCGCTCGGTGCCAGCTCCGGTGACGGCAACTATTTTCCCGTCGACCACGATGAGTACATTCAGGTGCCCGGCGCGGCGCTCAAACCGCAAGACGGCAGCTACAACGTTCACATTACCGAAGAGCTGCACGAAGTCTCTTATCTCGACCAGGTCCAACTGATCGCGGTCGATCATCCCGGCGACATCGACATCTACACCAACGATAAATTCAAGTCGCCCCCTTATCCGGAATTTCGACTGTTTGGCGCGCGCGCCAAGATCCATCCTGTTCGCGCCAGCGATGTGCATGGCATCGATGCCACCGCGCGTGTCGCCCGTATCGATCACGCCTACCCCGACACGTTCAAGCACAACTCGTCCGGTGTTGCCGAGCTGCACACGCTCGATCTGGATTTTGGCGACGCCGCGGGTTCCAATCACGCTGCGCTGGTGCTGAACGGCTGGGTGGATTGGGCCGACGGCAGTACCTTCCTCGGCGCCTCGCAGGACGGTACGGGACTGATCTTCCCCTATCTGCAAGTGAAGGATTCGACCGGAAACTGGAAGACGGTGGTCGAAGACATGGGCATTCCTTCCGGCAAACCGAAGACAATTGTTGTCGATTTAGCCGGAAAGTTTTTGTCCCGTTCGCGCGAGGTCCGCATCGTGACTAATCTGTGCGTTTACTGGGATGAGATTTTCCTGATCGACGACTCGAGCGCGCCCCCGGTTCGCCTTACGCGCATCAACGCCGCTTCTGCGGATCTTCACTTCCGCGGCTTCTCACGCCCTGTGATTGATCGCACGCGCCAGCAGCCTGAGCAATTTTTGTATGATCAGGTCCGCCCCATCTCGAATTGGAATCCCACTCCGGGCTTCTACACGAGATACGGCGATGTTGAGCCGCTCGTCCAGGCAGCCGATGATCGCATGGTCATCATGGGCTCCGGTGACGAATTAAAATTGCAGTTCCCGGCCGGCAATTTGCCTGGCTTGCCTGCGGGCTGGAAACGGGATTACCTTCTGCTGGTGGACGGCTGGGCGAAGGACGCGGACGCGAATACAGCCTATAGCGAAAGTGTTTCACCACTCCCGTTTCACGCCATGAGTGCTTACCCATATCGGGCTGACGAGCATTTCCCCGACGATCCCGAGCATCGCAGGTACGTGAAAGAATACCTGACCCGTCCCGCATTACGGCTCATCCGCCCGTTAGGCATGGCTGCCTTCCTCACGCCGCAACCGAGCCGCGAACTCCAGAGAGCCGTTTCCCCGTGACTCGTCGCCTCTCGCTTCTGTTAGCCATCTCAGTCGGGATCCTGCTCGTCAACAGCGTTCTGCTTGCCGGATTCCCCACTGCAACTGCGTTTAACGTCGCCAATCTGCTGCTGCATATCGGATTGGGTGCAGTTGTAGGCGTAATCGCCCTGCTGTTCCTGCGCAAAGAACCCCGCCAGATCTGGGTAGTTATCGCCGCGCTTAGCGGCGTTCTGCTGGCCATCGTCGGAAACACGCGCGATCACAAAATCATCGCTCTCATTCACATCGCCTTAGCATTCGTCGCCGCCGCGATTCTCTTTGCCAGACGCGAGAACTGGCAGATTGTGCGGGTCACCGCGATCGCCGGCAGCGCCGTTCTCGCTGCTGCGGTGATTTACAAGTACGCCATCCCGCACCGGGATAACGTTATCGTCAATTCCCTCGTGGTCCCCTTATCGATGGACCAGGAAGGCGCCGGTCCGAAGAGTCCGTTTTTTCCCTCTGGCGCGAATACCTCCACCGGAAAGCTAGTTCCTTCCTCCTTTTTTATGGAGTCGCAGAAATGCGGTGAATGCCATCGCGACATTTACCAGCAATGGAAGAGTTCGGCTCATCACTTTGCGTCCTTTAACAACCAGTTCTATCGGAAGTCCATCGAGTACATGCAATCCGTAGTCGGCACCCAACCGAGCAAATGGTGCGCGGGTTGCCACGATCACGCAGTGTTCTTCAATGGCCGCTTCGATCGTCCGATCAAAGACCAAATCGACACGCCCGAAGCGCAGGCCGGCTTGAGTTGTATGTCCTGCCACTCCATCGTGCATGTAAACGGCAGCATCGGTAATGGTTCATTCACTATGTCCTATCCGCCGCTGCATGAAATCGCCAGCAGTCCGAATCCGGCGATGCGTGACCTCGAGCATTTCGTCACCTATGCCGCTCCGGAGGCCCACCGTCGCACTTTCATGAAGCCGTTCATGCGGAACAGTTCTGAATTTTGCTCGGCCTGTCATAAAGTGCATCTCGATGTTCCCGTGAACCAATACCGTTGGTTCCGCGGCTTCAATGAGTACGACGCCTGGCAGGCCAGCGGAGTCTCCGGCCAGGGTGCGAGGTCTTTTTACTATCCGCCTAAATCAAGCACCTGCCAGGATTGCCACATGCCACTGGTTGCTTCAAGCGACCCCGGCAACATTCACGGAAAAGTTCATTCCCATTACTTCCCGGCAGCGAATACCGCCGTTCCGTTCGCCAACCAAGATCAGCCGCAGCTTCAACGCGTGGAGGAGTTTTTGAAGTCGGGCTTTATCACCGTTGATATCTTTGCGGTCAGCCCTGTCACTCACCAGAAATCCGATACGGAAATGGTCCGCCGTGGCGCTGGAGCTCCGCAGGCAAACACTTCCTTCGCTGTCGGCGAGGAAGCCGAACAGAACACTACCGCAGTGATTCGTACCGTTGGCGCGGTAGCTGCTCCCGTCGACCTCGCCAACGCCACCCTCCAGCCCGGTGAAACCGCGCGTGTCGATGTCGTCGTCAGAACTCGAACCATTGGCCATTTTTTCCCTGGCGGCACTGTCGATGCGTTTGATGTTTGGCTTGAGCTCCAAGCGCAAGACGATAGCGGCAAACCAGTGTTCTGGAGCGGTAAGGTCGAGGAGAACGGCAGCGGCCCCGTCGAGCCCGGCGCGCATTTCTATCGCTCCTATCAGCTCGACGCTCAGGGCAATCCGATCAATAAACGCAACGCATGGCAATCGCGAACCACGCTCTACGCCCATCTGATTCCGCCCGGCGCCGCCGATGTCGCGCATTACCTCGTTCAAGTGCCGAAGGATGCCAAAGGCCATCTTCATTTCACTGCCAAGCTGAATTACCGCAAGTTCTCCTGGTACTACACGCATTTCTCATACGCGGGGGAACCGAAGCCGAATCAGCCCTCCTTGCTGCTCGCCAGCGATCATAACGGCCTCGCTTATAGCTTCGATCTGAAGAACATTCCCGCGAATGTGTCAGGCAAAATCAAGAGAGAAATCCCCAACCTCCCCATAATCACCGTTGCCGAATCTCGCTTGAGCTTGCCTGTCTCCTCTCAGCCTCCGGCTTGGAATACCATCGTGAATCCGCGTACCCGCGAAAGGTGGAACGATTGGGGCATCGGCTTGCTGCTCCAGGGCGATCTCAAAGGCGCCGAGTTCGCTTTCCGCAAAGTAACGGAAGCCGACCCTTCTTATGCCGATGGATGGCTGAATGTGGCTCGCGCACTCATTCAGGAGGGGGAAACCGAAGCCGCCAAGCCGTTCATTCAACACGCTCTGACGTGCAATGCCTCCCTTGGCCGCATGTACTATTTCCGGGCGCTGATTGAAAAATCCGACGGCGATTACGATGCTGCGCTTAAATCCTTGCAGCGCGCCGAATCAGAGTATCCCCGCGATCGCGTTGTGCTGAATCAGATCGCGCGCATCCTCTTTCTCAAGCGCCAGTACTCGGAAGCTATCCGCTATCTTCAGCGCGTCTGCGAAGTTGATCCGGAAGACGTGCAGATGCATTACACAGCCATGCTCTGCTACCGCGGCCTGGGAGATCAATCGGATGCCATCCGCGAGCAGACTCTGTTCCGCCGCTTCAAGGCCGACGAGGCCTCGCAAACCATAACGGCGCAGCGGCGCATGGTCAGCTTCGAAGACAATAACGAGCGGCAGCTCATTCACGATCATGAATCCGTGCCGCTTCCTTAACAAATGAAGACTCTCTCTGTTCTTTTGGGCACGGGCCTGTGCCTCGCCGCCGGATTCTCCGCGGTCGCCGTTAGTGGCGCAACGTCCACACCCGGTATTCGATTCGTGGATGTGACCAGCAAAGCCGGCATTCATTTCACACATCACTCCGGCGCGGCGGGCAAGAAGTATCTGCCGGAAACTCTCGGCTCCGGCTGCGCCTTTATCGATCTCGATGGCGATGGTTGGCCCGACATTCTTCTGATCAACGGAAAGGATTTCACCGCAACCGGCAAGAAGTGGCTGCCGGCGCTCTATCACAACAATCACAACGGCACGTTCACCGACGTGACGCGCGGCAGCGGTCTCGACCTGGAGATGTACGGCATGGGCGTCGCGGTCGCCGATTACGATAACGATGGGCTCCCCGACATCTACATCACCGCGCTAGAAGGCGATCGGCTCTTCCATAACGAAGGACATGGTCATTTCCGCGATGTCACGGCCCAAAGTGGCATTCATAATGCGAACTTTGCCACCAGCGCTGCCTGGTTCGATTACGATCGCGACGGCAAACCGGATCTCTTTGTTGCTAACTACGTTGTTTGGTCGAAAGATAAGGATCTGTGGTGCTCACTCGATGGCGCCAGCAAATCGTATTGCACTCCGGAATCGTATAAGGGTACGTCTTCTAGGCTTTTTCACAACCTTGGTAACGGCAAGTTCGAAGATGTAACGGCGAAAGCGGGTTTTGCCGACACCACCGGCAAAGCGCTCGGTGTCGTAGTGTTCGACTACAACGGCGATGGCTGGCCCGATCTGTTCGTTTCAAACGATACGCAACCGAGTAAGCTCTACCGCAACAACGGCAACGGAACATTCACCGAAGAGGGCATGCAGGCCGGCGTCGCGTATGGCGAGGATGGTGTCGCGCGCGGCGCAATGGGGGTCGATGCCGGCGATTATGACCATTCCGGCCGGCCGGACCTGCTCGTGGGCAACTTCGCCAATCAGATGCTCGGCCTTTATCACAACGAGGGTAAAGGATTCTTCGTCGATGAGGCTCCGTCTTCCACAGTCGGCCGCGCGAGCCTCCTCAGTCTCACCTTCGGCGCGTTCTTTTTCGATTTCGATCTCGATGGTTGGGACGACATCTTTGCCGCCAACGGCCACATCGAGCCCGACATCAATCGCATTCAGCCGAAGGTGCAGTACCGCGAGCCTCCGCTGTTGTTCCGCAACCAGGGACATGGTCATTTTGAAAACGTCAGCAATGATCTTGGGCCGGATTTCCAGAAAGCGATCATTGCGCGCGGCGCGGCTTACGCGGACTATGATCATGACGGTGACCTGGATCTGCTCATTAACACCAATGACGGCCCGGCGATCCTGTTCCGGAATGATGGCGGCAATCGCAATCACTGGCTCACTGTTCGCCTTGTCGGAACCAGGTGCAATCGCAGTGCTCTTGGCGCAATCGTGCGCGTCGAAAGTGCCTTGGGCAAGCAGTGGAAGGCCGTTCACAGCGGCTCTAGCTACTGTTCGCAAAGCGATCTGCCCTTGACATTCGGCCTGGGAAAAGACAACACAGTCGCATCCTTAACAGTCGAGTGGCCCAGCGGCACTCGACAGCAGTTCAAGAACGTCGCGCCGAACCAGTTCCTGACCATCGACGAGTCAAAAGGAATGGCTAAGTGAAGCTTCGCGCCTCGCTCGGCCTCGCCTTACTCTCAGTTGTTTCTGCCGCGCAAACCAATCGCCCGACCGCCAATCAGATTATCGATCAGATTAAGAAGAACGTTGGCGTCCCGTGGACTACTCCCACCGTCGATACCTTCAAGGCTGGCAGTCCTGACGAGCCGGTCACCGGAATCGCCGTCACGATGATGGCCACCTTGGATGTGCTCCAAAGGGCAGCCGCGTCCGGCAAGAACCTCGTGATCACGCATGAGCCGACCTTTTACAGTCATCTGGACACTACGGCGGCCCTCGAGCAACAGAATGACTCCGTATTCTTGGAGAAGCGCAAGTTCATTCAGGGTCATCATCTCGTCGTCTGGCGCTTCCACGATCATTGGCACGCGCGCAAGCCCGATGGCATCCTGCTCGGAATGACTCACGCGCTCGGGTGGGAGTCATACCAGAACCCGAACAATCAGGCGCTATTTACGATCCCGGAAACTACTGTGGATGCGCTCGCCAGTTCGGTTAAGCATAAGTTGAATGTGGTTGCTCTCCGTGTCGTTGGCGATCCCAAATTGCGAGTGACGAAAGTCGCGTTTCTTCCGGGAGCTGCCGGCTCTGCTCGCCAGATACAACTACTCGAGCGCGATGAGGTCGAAGCCTTGCTCATTGGCGAGACGCCCGAGTGGGAAACCGTCGAATATGTTGCGGATGCGGCAACCGAACACAAATCGAAAGCCTTGATTATCATTGGCCATATCCCGTCCGAACAGGCCGGAATGGAAGAATGCACGCGCTGGCTGAAGACCTTTATTACCGGCGTTCCCATCGAATTTGTACCTGCTCGGGAGCCGTTCTGGCTCCCGAGATAGTTTGCGTGCGTAATGGGCAGTCCCATTTCCGAACGCTCGGGGTTCTCTAAGACGAATAGAATCATCGCTTCGAACGGTTATGCTTTTGCAACAGTCTCCTGTATATGCTCCGATTTATCGTTCGCACCTGGCTCCGAACGCCCAGTTTCACTCTTGCTGCGCTGCTCTGCCTGGCTCTGGGAATCGGAGCGACGACCGCGATCTTCAGCATCGTGAACGGAGTGGTTTTGCGCCCTCTCCCCTATCCGGATTCGAGCCGCCTTGTTCGCATCTACACCGAATTTCCGACCTTTCCCAACGGCGGTCTTCACAAGTTTTGGGTCTCGGAGCCGGAGGTCTTCGATCTCAAGAATTCGGCTAAATCCTTCCAAGCCATCGGCGCTTGGGCCACAGTCGGCGCAAATCTCTCAGGATCCGCGCGCCCGGTCCGCGTCACCACCACGTACGTAAGCGCCGATCTGAACCATTTGCTCGAGGTAAAACCGATACTCGGCCACCTGATCACGGCGCAAGATGACGTTCCGGGTGCCGCGCCCGTGCTGTTGCTCTCGTACGGTACTTGGAAACGCTCCTTCGGCGGAGATCCGAACGTGGTCGGCCGCGAGACGTACTTCAATGCCGCGAAAGCCACCATTATCGGTGTCATGCCGAACAATTTCTCATTTCCGCCGGATGCGATCGATCCGACCGATGTCTGGACAGCGCTCCAATTGAACCCGAAAAGTACTAACCGCGGGGGACACAATTACAATGTTGTCGGCCGTCTGCGCCCGGGCGGGTCTCTCGGCCAAGCGCGGGCCGAGATGGCGCGCTTAGTCGCCGGGTGGGGCAAATTCGACTCGCCGAACTATCACTCGTTTAGCCCAAAACGGCATCCAGTGACGATGTACACCTTCTACGACGAAGTGGTCGGAGGCGTTCGCAAACCAATGCTGATGCTGCTTGGAGCGGTCGTGTTTGTACTCCTGATTGCCTGTGTGAATGTAGCGAACTTGCTTTTAGCCCGCAGCGAGGCGCGCCAGCGTGAAATCGCCGTTCGCCGTGCGATCGGGGCCTCCACCCCGCAGCTTCTGAAACAGTTCATCACGGAAGGCGCTTCACTGGCGATGCTCGGCGGCGCTGCAGGCCTCATGCTCGCGTCTTTCACTTTGACGCTTATCCAGCGCACAAATCCAGGCAGCCTTCCGCGGGCTGGCGAGATCCATATCGATTGGAGTGTGCTCGGCTTCACCTTAGCGGTTTCGCTGTTTACCGGCATCTTATTCGGAATCGCGCCATTCATCCATGTCTCTGCGATCCGCGTCTACGACACTCTGAAAGCTGCAGGCAACCGCTCTTCGGCGAATGCGGCCTCAAACCGCTTCCGCCGTCTTCTGGTCGTCGCGCAAGTAGCGATGGCCTTCCTTCTCGTGGCGGGCGCAGGCCTGATGATCCGCGCGTTTTGGAAGCTGCAGCAGGTCAACCCCGGCTTCAATCCGGACGGCATTCTCACCTTCAGCCTGAACCTACCCGACAAAACCTACAAAGGCAATGCCGCGCGCGTCAGATTTGGAACTCTTCTGCAGGAGCGCCTCAGTCACATCCCCGGCGTGAAATCCGTCACTTTGAGTGACAGCCTGCCTCCCATTCGGCCCGAAAATGACAACGATACGGATATCCAAGGCTTCGTGCCGGTCCCGAATGGGCCTTTCGAGAATGTCGCGTATTACCAGATTGCCGGTGATCATTTCTTTGAGACGCTCGGCGCGCGCCTGATCGAAGGTCGGTTCCTCGAACCGCGCGATGGAACTCCCACCACTCCAGGCGTAGTCATAAACGAGACCATGGCCAACACCTTCTGGCCTCATCGGTCGGCCATCGGTAAGCGTGTCCGTCCGGGTAGGGTGGGTTGGTGCACCGTCGTCGGCGTGATTGCTGACATGAAGAACGGCGGTTTGGACAGGCCGGCAGGTACCGAACTCTTCATCCCCTATCGCCTGGAGGCTTCCGATACGCCGAATGTTCTTATTCGCACAACGGGGAATCCGCTTTCACTCATGCGGCAGGCGCGGCGCGTTGTCACATCAATCGATCCGAGTCTGCCGGTCGCGAAAGTCCGCGCGATGGACGACGTGATCGCAGCCGCTAGCGCGAGGCCCCGCTTCCTGACCATCATCCTCGGCCTGTTCTCAATCCTTGCTCTGGTTTTAGCAACGGTCGGGATCTACGGAGTGATCTCCTATTCGGTGGAACAGCGCACCTCGGAATTCGGCATCAAGATCGCCCTTGGCGCCGAACCTCGCCGGCTCTTGCTCCAAGTAATCGGACAAGGCCTGTTGCTGGGGGTCGTTGGCGTAGTCGCCGGCGTACTTTCGTCGCTTCTCTTGACGCGCTTTCTCGAGGGAATGCTGTTCGGAGTATCTCGCTTCGATCTCTCCGCATTCCTCGGTACAGGCGCAGTGCTCGTTGCAGCGGCGATTCTGGCGTCCTTCCTGCCGGCCTTCCGCGCGATGAGCGTCGAACCGATCAAAGCGCTTCGATACGAATAGCAATCACTGGTTGATGACCGTGCCATCCGGAAGGCGCACTACGCCCCAGCCGCCGTTCAGACTCTTTCGCTCTCCACTCTCGAACGAGCCGAAAGGATACTTCGCGGCGGCCTTCTCATTCACCTCTACGCCCCAGCCCGGCTTTTCGTTGACATACGCGAAGCCGTCCTTCATGACCGGATAGCCATCGAAGACTTCGAGGATCCGGTCATTCGGGACGGTCCATTCCTGAACGCCAAAATTCGGGCACACGACGTCGAGAGTCACGTTTGCACAGTGTCCGATCGGCGAAACATCGCCGGGTCCATGCCACGCCGTTCTCACCTGAAAAGCTTCCCCGAGATTTGCGATCTTGAGCGCCGGAGTCAGGCCGCCCGCTTGTGAAATGTGCACCCGAATGTAATCGATCAGGCTGCTCTTGATCACGTCCGTCCATTCATGCGGATTGTTGAACAGCTCGCCCATCGCCAGCGGTGTGGTACAGTTCGCGCGAATCTGCCGGAAGTACTCGATGTTCTCCGGTGACAGCGCGTCTTCCAGGAAGAAGAGCCGGAACTGCTCCATATCCTTCGCAAACTGCACTGCCAGCCGCGGTGACACCCGCTCATGAACATCGTGCAGCAGTTCGATGTCCGGGCCCAGTTCCTTGCGACCGGCCTCAAACAGTTCGAGCGTGCGCCGGACGTATTTCTCGGGATCGAAAACCGGATCTTCCCCTGCGCCCAAAGCCTGGGGCGAACCAGGCGCGCCATAAGCGGCCATGCCCGGTACTCCCACCTGTAATCGAACTGCTTTCAGCCCCGCGGCTATCAGCTTGCGAGCCTGATCCATGGTCTCCGGAATCTCCCGGCCCGAGGCATGCAAATAGACCATTGCCGCTCGCCGAGCCTTGCCTCCGAGCAGTTCGTAAACCGGCATGCCCGCCTGCCGCCCTTTTATGTCCCACAACGCCTGATCTACCCCGCTGATCGCGTTATTCAGCACCGGCCCGTTTCGCCAGTACGATGCGTTGTACATCATCTCCCACGTATCCGTGACAGCATCCGTCGGGCGTCCGATCAACAGCGGCTTGAGATACCGATCCACGGCTTCGACCACCAGGTCCGCGCGCTGCGTGAAGGTGGCGCACCCGTATCCGTACAGCCCGTCCTGATCCGTCTGGATCTTCACAATAATCAGACGAACACCTGCCGGTTCGGTGGCAATCACGGAGACCTCCCTGATCTTGGGAACCGGCGTGCCCCTGAGCAAGGGGGCGGCAGCAAGTGCGAGAAATTCGCGGCGGTGCAGCATCAAGCTCATTCTATTGAGGACAGAACACCTCGTTAACCTGCATTAACCATTCGATCGAGCCTGAATTCACCATTTTCTGCCATGACTCCTGGGTTTTTGCCCGTAAACGCTTGTAACTGCATAGCTGGAGATGTGGCGCAAAAATCGCTTACTTAAAGGCATCGCTCGCACGAAAGCGCGAGAGACGGAGACCCACAAGGCCTTTGAACTTTCTCAAGGAGACTCACATGACACGTCAAGTTACCAAAGCTGCTCTGACCGCGGGGCTCTCCGCGCTACTCGGCGCCGCCGTTCTCAGTGCTCAGGACAGAACCGAAATCGCAACTGTTCCCTTCGCCTTTCACGCGCAACAGACCTCGTTTGAAGCCGGGAAATACAGGGTGGACGAGAGCACCACGAGCGGAGTTTTCCGGATCTCTGAAGAATCCGGCCGCGCCATCTACCTGATGGAGCATCCCGTTGGAGAGGCAAAATCTATTCAAGCGAAACTGGTTTTCGCCTGCTACGGCGGCAAGTGCGAGCTCGCAAAGATTGAGATGCCTGGCAGCAATGTCGAGTGGGGCGAATCGAAATCTTCTCTCGAGAAGAGCCTGAGCCACAAGCTCGGTGCCTCGTTGATGATTTCGGTTCCGCTGAAGGCCCGCTAAGCAGCGAACGAATCGGTTCGTGATCCTTCACACGTCACGAACTCTCACGTGCGGCCGGTGATCGATGGGACGAGCTCCGTCTTTTCAGAGGAGTCGGTATCATCCGATCACCGGCCGCGTTCTGCTAATTCTCTATTCGAAATAGCTCGCTACCGTGTAAGCATCTCAGCAAGGACGCGACCCGAGGAACCGCTCGGAGTCTGTATATCGAGCATCGTCGCAAGAGTAGGGGCGATATCGTTCGGTTCAATGGAGATGTGATAGCGGCCGGGCCGGATCCCCGGACCCATGAATAGCACCGGGACGTGGCGATCGTAGGCGTAGGGCGAAAAATGCGTCGTGCCGCTGTTTCCCGGAACATAGCCGGATTCAAGCACGATGCTCAGATCGCCGCTGCGGCGCGGGAAAAAGCCGTTCATCTCGGCGGATGCGATAAAATCTCCCGCGATTCCGTTCTCTAATTGCCGCCGCGAGTAGACCCGCGCCACATGGAGCGGTGGCGCACCGAGTAGAGCGGCTTGCGCAGCCCGATAAATCTCGTCTTCGCTCGCTCGCGTGCCGTCCCGGTGCTTGGCGCCCTCAATCGCCTCGCGATTAAAATAGAGCCCTTCTCCACCTGCGCTCGGCATAAGCCAATCCGCTTTTCCGAATTCCTGATTCAGGGCCGAGCTCACCACGTTTTCGAGATGTGCCGAAAGATAACCACCGGGCATGCGCTGATGCCGGTCGGGAATAGGGGCGACACCGTGGTCAGCGGATAACACCACGATCACGTTCTCCATCCCGACCCTCCCCCCGATCACGCGAAACAGTTTTGCCAGAAGCTGATCGGTGCGAATCGACATGTCGCGTACCTCCGGCGCATCGGGGCCTACCCGGTGGCCGATGTAGTCATTCGATGAGAATGAAATCGTTAACAAATCCGTGACACCCCTCTGGCCTAGCTTTTCTCCCGCAATCGATTCCTCGGCGAACTCTTCGATGAGTTCGTTACCCCACGGGCTTGCAGGCAATTGGGCGTAAGGCTCAGCAGAGTTTGAGCCGGTGAATGTCCAGTCCGGAAAATGGGGCCATTTCTGATTGATATATTTCGCGGGAAGTTTGCGGTCGTTAAACGCCTTCGCCCAGGCTGGCAGCTCGGCCATGTAATAGGAGCTGCTGACGAAATCGCCGGAGGCGTCATCCAGCCAAAAAGCGCCGTCAGCACGGTGGCCGGACGGCAAAATCGCTGCTCGCGCCTTAATCGATATTCCGATAACCCGCGAATTTGGTGAGACTTCCTTCAGCTCATCGCCCAGCGTGGTCGCTAATAACCGCTTCGGCGAGGCCGGGTCGGAATCCGTACACCGCGGGCCCTTTTCAGCTTGGCGTCCACCCACAACAGTCGTACTCCAGTCACAGACGCTCGTTACAACCTGGTGCTCGTCACGGTCGTACCAGGCATTCCCGACAATTCCACTGACGGCCGGCATTGCGCCCGATAGGAAAATGCTGTGCCCTACGGCCGTGACTGTCGGAACCTGCGCGTAGAATGCGTTCGTGAAATCCGCGCCGCTCGTGAGTAGCCGGTCGAGCCCGCCGTGATAATCGGAACGGAACCGTGTCAGGTAGTCATAGCGAAATTGATCGATGATAATCGCGACAACCAGTTTCGGCTTGCCCGCAGGAGCAGCAGCTCGTATTTGGCCCGCTCCTGCAAGAATAGCCAGCGAAATCGCCAAAGTATGAAAGCGAGTGCCGAACATCCGGGATCAGGTTAGCAAAGCTAAATTCCGTTCAGACCACGTCGGCATCGAAAACGCCCGTCTCGATCGTCTGTCCATGCTTCATCTGTACGAAAATCCGATATCGTCCAGGTGAAGGAAAACCGTATGGAAAACCCACTTCGTTCGGGAGGGCAGCGTTGGTTATGTTCGCATGATCCATGCCGGGCATGTTCATGCCGCGCATATCCACATCCGGTACCTTCGACGAGTTTGCCACTTGCCGTTGAGCAAGCATGAAAGCGGCCATCGACACTGTTCCTGTCGGATGGATGTGCGCGAACACCGTTCCGTCGCTTTTTACAAACGCAGCATGTCCGAGCATACCCATATACAACGCCATGTCCCGCGGAACGCTGCCATCGGGTTGAGTCAACTTAAAACTGAGCAGAAGCGGCTCCTTCGCGCGGATCTGGCCCGCAGGTTGTATCCATTGCATGGTGTACCCGTCGGGAAGGCGAAAGGTGGAAGGTAACCGATTCTGCGACCACGCTCCGGCAGCGCCGCTCGCGTCATCTCCGGAAAGACGCCGTCCCGCAATCTCGGGTAACTTCGCGTTAGTTACCAGCGTTTCGGGGAAGCCGGTTGCATGAACGACATCCGCATACAGCTTGTACGCTCCTGCCGGCATGCTTGGCAGATAGAGCCGAAAGATTCCGGTACTCACGACCTCGGGATGAAGATGGTACACAACATCCAGACCTGGTTCGCGCAGCATGTAGAGATGCATTAGGTGATCGTGATCCGGAATCAGGTCGTCCATCTTGCGAGTGAACAGACGTATGCGGCCAGGGAGCGGCCTCAGCCAGCCCGGATCTGACAAATTCAATGTCAGCACCGAGCCATTCAATGACGCGCTCATCTGAAGCGGCTTGTAGACATTCTGGCTATACGAATTGGCTTCCGACGCCCACCACGCATTTCCGCCCCATACTGCCCCGATCACGATTAGGAATGCAACCGACATCCCCATCCGGCCGCGTCGGCGCGCTTTCGCGTCCGGGACCGTTCCGGGCCTCAGCCGAGCCTCCCGAATTGACGCCCCGCTCATCGCGACCAAACCACCGATAAGAAAGAATCCGAAGACAGAGAGCATCAAGCCAAGTTGAAATTGCATCTTCTTTGTTGTTCGAGGCGCGCTCGGTACAGGGACGGCAAGAACACCGCGCCCCTGAGCACCGTCCACAGTGATGCGAACCTGCCATGAGCCCGTCGCCATCATCCACAGAGAGCCCGTGAAGAAACGAGAATCGTCCGGCGAGATTTTCAATAGATCCGGCACTGGCGCAAACCTGGCGCCGGGTCCCGACATCGGCAACGGTATGGCATGAATTTCGCGAACGCCCGCACTCTCAGACCGGATTTCGAGTTCAGCGACGCCAGGAATTACCTCCGGGGGCCGGATGGTCACGAATAACTGATACGGGCCGGCTTTGCCGTCGAGATAGATATCAGGGCTGCCTATGTGCGCTTGCGCAAGCCCCCCCAAGCTCAGAAGAACCAGACCTAGTTTCAAGCTGCGCATCGAGAACTAGCGTCTAACGCTGGACACTACGCATCCATTCGCCGCGCGAGAGACCCCATCGAACTGCTAATCCACACAGCAAAAGCGCAAGGACAATGCCACGCCAGAATTCGGCCGTAGTTTCATAAGGCCAGAACAGGTTTCGTGCCATGTACGACGTCGGCGGTAAGCCGTACCACAAGTACATCGACCCGAAGAAACGGTTTCGCGCCCCGGGAGACATAAGGAAACTGGCGAAGGGCCATTCGATCGCCAGTAGGATCCCGAGATAGAGAAGCCCGCTTATCGCCGCGGTCTTCCAAGTGTTCCAGTTTTTGGTGCGCTGCCAGAGAAGATCCATCGCGAACGCGGGCACCACGAGAAGGATGGGGAACTCGGGCGGGATGAACTGCGTAACGGGCTGGTAAACCGGGCCGAGTTTGGGCTCGGCAGGGAAGAGCGGCAGAATCAGAATCATCGTGATCAGGAACAGTGTGTAAAAACCCGCAACGCACGTCGCGGCGAATTTGATACCGGTTGCACGCGAGGCAACCCCAAGTGTGATCGGCGTCATCGCGGCGAGCACGACATAGGGAAGCGAGGTGTGGAGCTGGGTGCGCTCGGTGTACTCCTGAATCATGGCCATCGCCATTACAAGCATGATTCCGGTCACGTAGAGAAATAGCCACCGCGCGGCTCGCTGGCTCCGTCCGGTTGAGCGATTAATATGGCCTGCGATCAGAACCAGCGTGCCGAGAATTACTCCATACACTCCAATGAACAAGAGAATGTGCGGCGGGCTGATGATTTTGACGTCTAGCCCGTAAGCAGCATGCCACCAGTTATCGAAGGGCGCCGACGTCAGCATCGCAATCCCGCCCCATGAGGCGATAAAGGCACCTAGCGGTGCACGAAAACCCCAGATGTGTACCGAACAGTCAGCCAGAGGCGCCGTTTTCGAAAATGTCGTCGAGAGAATGATGTAGCCAAACGCTACACCGGCAAGTACGCCGCATAAGTAGATCGCCATGTGCGCCGGCGTCCAGAACGTATCGCGTCCGATCGAGCTATGCCAGGAGATGTCCCAATACGCTCCAATCGTGGCCGACGTAACTGCAATCGTCGCGCACCAAACATACCAGGGAACACCCGCCGCCTTTGCCGCAGTCAGGGCCTGATCACGCGACAGAGTGCCGGCAAGAGCCGCACTAGACGCACTCGTGGCCATGATTATCGCTCCTTTGGGAATCTACGCCTATTATCGCTCGAAGTTCGATTGAGCCTCGGAAGGCGTTCTCCCGTGGGCGCTCAGCAATTTCTCGGCGTTTAGCGCCCCTGCGGGGGATTCCTCGTGCTTAAAGATGGCGAATGTGGACTGGCCGCCGGCCAGGTACGATTCAACCCGCGAGCGGATGTCCCCCAATTCGGCCTCGCTGTACTCGGGTTTCCGAAGCCGCAAATACACAAAATCGGCAGTTAGGACGTGGGGAGTCTCTAATTTTTCGTTTTCCGCCAGGCAGAGCGCTGCACTGTGTTTGCGCAAAACTCCGTAGATTCGCTCGTCAAACCAGCTCGCATTCCGGAACTCGAATGCGGCTTGAACTACCTTTGGGAGGGCTTCCAGGAATCGCTCGAGACGTTCCGGGTCCGCTTTGAATCCGGGTGCGAGCTGGAACAGAATGGGTCCTAGCCGGCCCGCGGTCAGCAACGGCTGCAGCGATTCCAGGAACACCCGCGTGAACTCCTCGGCTCCCTCCAGCTTCAGCACATGGGTGATCTTCATGTGCGCTTTGGGTAGGAACAGAAATTTGTCGGGAGTTGACTTGATCCATTTCTCGAACGTGGCAGCGGAAGCGATTCGCCGGTAGGTGTAGTTCGCCTCTACCGCATTCAGCCGCGTCGCATAGTAAGAGAGAAACTTTGCACTGGCAAGCTTCTCCGGGTAGAAGGCCGGTTTCCACGAATCGTAGGCAAAGCCGGAAGTGCCGCAGTAGAGTTGAGCGCCAGCCATCAGGATCAGAGTCCGGCGAACCAGTCGTATCCTTCTTCGGCCCAGTAATCGTCAGGCCTTGTATCTGTGTATCGAATGAGACCGATGCGCTTAATATTCTTGATGCCGTACTTGACAGGAATGACCAGCCGTAGCGGAGCGCCGTGTGCGTCTTCGAGCGGCTGTCCATTCCGCTCGTAGGCCAGCAGGGTTTGCGGATGAAGCGCACTCTTCATATCGAGCCCGACGTAGTAGTCCTCATCGGGAGTCATCATCTCTACGTAATGCGGCAGCTTTTGGCCCGGGGGAAAATATCTCCTGGTGAAGTCTGAAAAACGTGTGCCGCCCCAGGAAACAATCGCGCTCCAACCTTCGATACAGCAGAAGCGCGTAATCATGTTCACCTTCGGGAGTGAAGTGAAATCGCTCATTTGGAGGTGAAGCGAAGGATCTGCCTCTCCAATGGCGACTTGCAAGCGCCACGCGCTTTTGTCGAACTCATCATCTACGCCAATGTCGCCGTTTACCTTAAGAGGACTGATCTGGCTGGCGCTGTAGGACGGCATCAGGTGAGAATCGCTCACATAGGCTTCGGCGATTTTTCCATTGGCGTTCAGCACCTTGCGTTGGGGCCATGGAGTCCCATTGTCCTGCGGCGCTCTCGTGATCCATTCATAAGCTCCGATTCCCGCCAGCGCGGCTATTCCGCCGACGAGAAAATCGCGCCTGGTTCGACGATGCAACTCTCGCTGCGCATCACTCTCAGCAAGAACGATCTCCGGGTGCCGGTTACTCATGTTCGCCTGCCACTGCGAGAGGCTGAGGATTGCTTCCTGATTGTTCTACCTCGACCGCCTCATAGCCGATGACCATGCTTCGAAAATTGTTCCAGCCCGCAAAAATGACCTGCACTACGTGGACAAGGAAAAATAGAACGTATCCAACCGTCAGGATGAAGTGAAGTGCGCGGGCGTTCGGATATCCTCCAAACAGGGCTGCGAGCCAAGCCAGCTGTGCCGGCTTGTAAATCGCAAAACCGGTCACTACCGAACCCACTCCCATCAGAATGATCGCGGTATAGGAAATCTGCTGGGCGGCATTGTACTTGTCTTGGGCAGGCATTTCTCTCCGCAGATGCAGATCGTGTAGAAGCACGTACCAGGCGTCATGGAAAGCTGACCACGATCGCGGCACCAAGAGGCGCCACTCACCCGAAACAAGCGTATACGCGACGTAGGCGATACCGTTAATCACAAAGAACCACATGAAGAAGAAATGCAACGCCATGCCGTCGGCCAGCCGGTGGTCAATGTGAAAGACCGGGTAAAACCATTTCGGGAAGAAGACCAGAGGCCCTAGATGATAAATCGGATACGCCCAGTAAATCAGAATGCCGCTCCAGATCATCAGGAACAGAAGCGGGAAATTGATCCAGTGAAACCAGCGAATCGCCACCAAGTGCTTCAACTTCAATTTCTGCATTCTGAAGAGTCCTTCGCTATTCGAAGAGGCGCGGTTATGGGCCTGCTAAGTACCACGTTAGATTAGTAATGCTAACAGAAAATGCCGCCGGACCGCTCGCCTCTTACTTTCCTGTGTCTTGCAAGTTACGAGAAGGG
The DNA here is from genome assembly GCA_963787585.1 of uncultured Acidobacteriaceae bacterium. Lineage (GTDB taxonomy): Bacteria > Acidobacteriota > Terriglobia > Bryobacterales > Bryobacteraceae > Bog-105. The sequence continues at coordinate 540,933 of CAWBDR010000014.1, read as the reverse complement.
TCATCGGTTCCTCGAAGAAGCGAAGCGGCAAGGTTGCCGGGTGCTGCTCCTGACCTCCCAGACTCTGAAGCATACGGCGAAGTGGCCGCGTGACAGCCTCGAGGACATCTTCTACATGCCAGACCCGGAGCCGCATGAGTGGAACCTTCAGCACATGATTCTCTCCGTCAGTTACCTGTACCGAACCAGGGTTATCGACAGCATCGTGGCTCTGGACGACTTTGACCTCGAGAAAGCGGCTATGCTGCGGGAACATCTCCGGCTGCCGGGACTCGGGGAGACAGCTACCCGTTATTTTCGCGACAAGCTGGCGATGCGGATGCGCGCGGCCGTGAACGGCATCCGTGTTCCCGAGTTTACTCCTACATTCAATTATGAAGCGATCACGCGGTTTGTGGACAGCGTGGCGCCACCCTGGGTGCTAAAGCCCCGGCTCATGGCCGGAGCCCTGGGAATTAAAAAGTATCACCACCGGCAGGATGTTTGGGACCGTATACACGCTCTCGGTGACGAGCAATCTTATTTCGTCCTGGAACGTTTTATCGCAGGCGACATCTTTCATGTGGATTCGATTTGGCATCGCGGCGAAATGGTGTACGCAATTTCCAGTGCTTATGGAACGCCGCCGTTGGAGGTTACGACCGCGGGGGGGATTTTTACGACGCGTATTGTCGAGCGCGATTCAGATGTGGACCGCGCTCTGCGGAACATGAATGAACGAGTACTAACCGCCTTCGAGTTGAAGGATGGTGTTTCCCATACCGAGTTCATCCGTGCACACGAAGACGGCACGTATTATTTCCTGGAGACGTCAGCGCGCGTTGGCGGTGCGCATATATCCGATTTGATCGAAGCTGCCACGGGAATCAATCTTTGGGCGGAATGGGCGAAGGTGGAAGTGGCCACTATGCGTCAGATTCCGTATACGCCACCTCATGAACAATCGAACTACGGGGGCCTGCTAGTTTCCCTAGCTCGCCAGGAGTGGCCGGATACATCGAATTTCTGCGAACCGGAACTTGTCTGGCGAATGGAAAAGCTACACCACGTGGGGTTTATTGTAAAATCTCCTAGACGGGAGCGCATAGAGGAGTTGTTGACTCTCTACACTCAGCGCGTCCGTGACGAGTATCACGCTTCTGCGCCGCCGCGCCAGAAAGCGCGAGAATAATTTTTTTCTGAGCACCGAAAGTAGGTGCTACTTTGAGGTCGAATGCGAGCATTAGCCGTAGCAGGTTTTACTGCGGGCGCCATGCTTGGCGGGGTTTCTGCCGCAGCAGCGTATGGAAGCGTCTCCAAGTCGTCACAATTGTTTGGACCCTGTGTATATAGGGGACCCGGGCGCCGCCGAACGATCAGTCTGACGTTTGATGATGGACCCAGTGAAGGCACACTGGCGCTCCTCGATTATCTTGCAAAAGAGAAGATATGGGCTACTTTCTTTATGTGCGGTTCAAACGTGAAACGGTTGCCGCACATCGCCGGCCGAGTTGTGGCCGCCGGCCATGAGATTGGAAACCATACTTACTCGCACCCCAGTCTGACATTCAAATCCTGCTCATTTATTGATCGGGAATTTACTGAGGCTCAGGAGGTCATCCAATCCGAAACCGGTATGGCGCCAATGCTGATGCGCCCGCCGTTCGGCTACCGCTGGGTCGGCCTGCGTCCCGTTCAGCACAAACTTTCGCTATTGGGAGTGATGTGGACTGTACTTGGATTTGATTGGAAATGGCCCACGGACCGCGTCGTGGACCGCGTCCTGAGGATGTCCTCACCGGGCGGCATCGTCTGCCTTCACGACGGCCGTGGGGTTCAGTCGCGTCCGAACATTACGGAAACGCTCGCGGCTGTGCGCCAAATTGTTCCCGTGCTGAGGGATCAGGGATACGAGTTCGAAACGGTCAGCGATCTGATCTCGCGCTAGTTGCAAAATTGTTGTTCCTTTGCGAGACGATTCGAAAACCGGCAAGTTGTACCTGATTGGCGCGGGCCCTGGCGACCCCGAACTGCTGACCGTAAAAGCGGCTCGCGTCCTTGGCGAATGCGATGTGGTCCTGTATGACCGTCTGGTCGACAAGGCGATTCTGCAATATGCGAAGCCAAGCGCGGAACTGATTTATGTCGGGAAACACCCAGGCGAGCAGGAACGCGCTCAGCACCAGATCTTCGAGCTCATCCGTAAACATGCTCTTCGCGGGCAGACTGTTGTGCGGCTGAAGGGTGGGGACCCGCTCGTCTTTGGACGGGGCGCTGAGGAATGGTCGCTCGCGCTGCGGGACCATATCGAAGTGGAGCTGATTCCCGGTGTTACTTCGGCGATCGCGGTTCCAGGTCTGGCGGGCATACCGCTGACCTATCGTGGAGTATCTCAGAGTTTCGTAGTCATCACGGGACACTGCCATGAGGGGGGCAAGGACGAATGGCGTAAATACGTCGAAGTAGACACTTTGGTAGTGCTCATGGGTGTCAAAAACCGCGATTTCATTGCGCGCTCGCTTATTTCCGCAGGCCGGAGCCCGCGGGAACCAGTGGCGTTCATCACTCGCGGCACTATGGCAGGAGAACAAGTGGCCGAAAGTACCCTCGGCGATGTCGCGGCTGGCCAGATCGAGATTCAGCCGCCTGCCGTCTTTGTGATCGGCGAAGTAGTACGATTACGATCGAAGTTCAGGGACGCAGCGGAATCTGAACCACGGCCAGACCCTGTCCCACCAGAGTGATCGGATCGCCGATTGGACGTTCTTGTGCTGGGTTCGGCGTGGCTGCTTTCTGAATCGCTTGCGCCTGCTGCGGGGTTGGGCTAATTGGGCTGCCTATATCCTTCCACGCCTTGAGCCCGGATCCATGGTCGGGGTCTAGGAAGCGGAGCCGGTATGTTCGGGCGTTACCTTTCACCGCCAGCCGGAAGGTCTTGTCTGGCACGTATTCGCCAGGCTCCGCATAGTTCCAGAGCGCAACCACAATTGTTCCGTCGCTGCGCATGGTCGCAAGCGCGTTTTCTGACGGAATCTCCAGCCGCGTATTGCCCAATTCATGCAACAGATCGAACGCCCAGAATGCCGACTTTGGCAGATGCCGCACGGCAAGTAATCCATAGCCGCCGTAGAAGGGAGTCTTTACTACACCCTGCTCCTCAAATACGTCGGAGAAGCACCAATAGGACATGATGGCCGCCAATCCGTCGCTTTCACGAATATGGTTCGCAAGCCACGGTCCCATGAACGCGCTATCCGTCACTTCGGTCTGATTCATATACGTCGCGTTGTACTCGGACCAGATAATCGGGGTTTGCGGCGCGGCGGAAGCCTTCACCTGCTCGTACACCTTCTTGGCAGCTCGCGCCACCATGTCCTTTCGAGGAATGTCCAGCTTGCGTCCAAATACGTCCTGCGAAGTATCGTTGCCGTAGACGTGAGTCGATACGAAATCGAACGGCACATGTTCGCGCGTGCACTGCGCAATGAAATCGGCTACCCAGGCGGCCTGCGCCGTCGCCGGACCGCCGACGCGCAGCTTCGAATCCACGCTCTTCAGCGCCCGAGCCGTCTCGCCATAAAGAGCGAAATAGGTCGGCTGCTTCGGCTCGCCATCCCAAAAATCGATGTTTGGCTCGTTCCAGACCTCGAAGTACCAGCTTTCCACTTCACTCTTGCCGTACCTTTCAATCAGGTGCCCTGCGAATGCCTTGATAAGGTCGACCCATTTCGCAGGATCGTTCGGCGGAGATGGCAGCGGCTTGTACCAGAAGGGATGCGGTTTCGGATTTGCCGCCAACTTCTGAGGCATGAAGCTAATTTCCACAAACGGCTTCACGTGTTCCGAGAGGAGCCCGTCATAGATCTCATCCACGTAGAAGAAGTTGTAAACCGGATGACCCGCGGCGTCCTCGCCGTACACGCCGTTCTCGTCGTCGAGAATCCCATGGAAGCGAATGTAGGTGAAGCCGGTATGGTCCTTTACGGTTGTCAAATCTCTCCGGTAGCTTTCGCGGAGGCTGAGATTTGCCCGCCCCGATCCGAACATCTCTTCCCAGAAGTGGGGAAACGGGTGGGAAGGGCCGTTGACGTCAATCGTGATTGTCTCTGCTGAAGGAGTCTGCGCATCCAGTGCGGGCAGTCCCCAATACATGGCAATGAGGCAGGCCAGCCCAGCGGAAATGCGTTTCACGCCAGTTAGAAGCGCTCTCAGCCGGTCCGTTGCGTTTCGGCGTACTGCGCGGCGGCTTCTCGCACAAGAATCCCCATTTTCGGATGGCTTGGTTCCATCGCGGGCTTTATTCCGCACTCACGCAAAGATTCGCTGCAAGTGGGACCGATAGAGCCGACAAAGATTCTACCCAGCGCGTGCTGAGCGGCTTCCCGCGTTCCGGTTCGGTCGGCGAAATTCAGAAAATGCTCGATCTGGACTCCGGTCGTAAATAGCGCGGCATCGAACTTCCCAGCGAGCAGGTCATTCAGGGCGTTCGCCAGCGGTCCTGTATCTTCGGGTAGCTCCCACTGATAGACGCGAACGGGCAGTACCGTTCTTCCTTGAGCCTCCAGGCCGGCCACCAATTCCTGATTTGTCTTTCCATACTCCTGAACCGCAACGGAGCGCTCCGGGCGCCCTGCCACCGCGGCCAGCAGCTCGCGCCAGGTGTTCGGCTCGGGAACGCTTACCGCGATTGGAATCTGCCATTCCCGAAGAACGGCAGCCGGTTTCGGGCCGCGCGCCACAATCGCAAGCCGGCGCAAAGCCGCAAAGAACTTTTCTTGCGGATCGCGCGTTGCAAGGATCTTCTGCAACAGTCGAGTACCAACTCCCGTTAAGAGAATCAGCATGTCGAACTCGCCCGCGTACAGCCGACCGGCAAACTCGAACGCTGCCTGGTTTTGTTCCAGCGGTACCTCCACCAGCGCCGGCGCGACGAAGGGCTCGCCGCCATTCATTCGGATCAGCTCTGCGATTTCCTTGGCACGGCGGCTCTCAAACACGAGCACGCGCGCGTTGGCGAAGGACATGATCACGAATCCTAACGCAGTCGCTTGCCAGGGCGATAGTACTGGTTGCTACCATACGGAAAAGCTCCCACTCTTGGTCTGAGGTATGCAGTTTTTGAAAAACCGGACCTTTGCGGTCATTTTCTTCGCGGCAATGGCCGCCGGCTCCAGCGCTCAACAGAGAACGGATCCGAACCCGGGACGGTCGCCCGACGTTTTCCTCGATAATCACCGGCCGCTGATACAGAAAAAACAGAAAGCGCCAACCTCAAGAACCGTCACGGGCCAGGTTGTGGACGATTCCGGAGCGCCGATCGAAGGCGCTCTCGTTACATTGACAAACAAGAAGACGAACGATAAGACCGAGTTCTTTACGAAAAAGGACGGTCACTACGCTTTCGAAGATCTCAGCTTCACGATCGATTACGAAGTCCAGGCGAAATATAAGGGTCAAAGCAGCGAGCCGCGCAAGCTGAGCCAATATGACCACACGGCTCGCGTCGTCCGGATTCTCGAGGTGGCTGATGCGCCCGCTTTACACCAGAGCGTAACGGCTGATGCCAAGAAAAGCGCTCCTCAGGTAAAGCCGCACTAGCGGCTACTGTCGTTTGCAGAGTTCTGGGTATTGTTTTTTCAGGGCAGCAATCTTCGGCAGATCGTTATACACGATATACGGGTAAGTCATATTGCGATCGAGGAAATGTTGATGATACGCCTCGGCCGCGTAAAATCCTGTTAACGGAACTACCTGCGTGACGATCCGATGCGAAAAGACGTGGGCATCCGTGAGCTGCCTGATGTACGCTTCGGCGACTCGCTTCTGATCGTCGCCATCGTAGAAAATCGCTGAGCGATATTGGGTTCCCCAATCGGGGCCTTGGTGGTCCTTCTCCGTTGGATCGTGAGCTACCGAGAAGTAGATTCTCAGCAATTGCCCATAGGTGACCTTTGTTGGATCAAACGTGATCTCCACCGATTCCGCGTGGCCTGTCCTTCCTGTGCTGACCTGTTCGTAATGAGCGGTCGACTTCTGACCGCCGGCAAAACCGGAGACCACGTTAGTCACGCCGATCACTCGCTCAAACACGCCTTCCATGCCCCAGAAACATCCACCTGCCAATACGGCCGTCTGCTGATGAGCTTCGGAGGCCGGTACATCAAGCGCCGGCTCAGGGAAGGGCGCTCTCGATTTCGCGAGTGCGCATAACGCACTGGCAACAGCAAGCGGCAGGAGAAGAACAATACTTCGTTGAGACATCGCAATCACCCGATCAATACTTCGCACGCCATCACCCAATAGATACTACGAAGTGTGGTCTCCAAGGAGATTTACCAAAGAATTACTTCCACTCGGGATTTTTTCCCAGACTCACCAGGTTCGCCAAAATCCGGTACGCCCCCGGAACTCCGACCGGCAACTGCCTGTATAACGCAAAGGCATCATATACGTAAATGCCCCGCCCGTAGCGCGTCAGCAGCAACCCTCCCCGCTGTGGGTCTTGAGCCGGATCGTGCGTTTCCAGCAATGGAGTGTAGCGCGGATCCCACTTCTCCAGGAAACCGTGACCGCGCTCTTCCTGCCACCCTTGAAAGTCGGCGGTTGTAATCTGATTCGGCCATCTGAGCGCCGGGCTTGTGGGGTTCAGCAGCTTAACAGTCGAGGCCTCATCCACCACCTTCTGCGGATTATCACCGAGCGTAAATGGATACGGCCCGTAGTCGCGATCGAAGCGCTGGAGGTTGTACTGCACGATCAGTACGCCCCCGTTTTTCACATACTCCAGCAGTCGGTTGTTCGCCGCCCTGAGTTCCGGACGAACCGCATAGGCGCGTACGCCCAAAACAATTGCGTCGAATTGGCTCAAATTGCCGGTTTCGAGATCTCCGCCGGAGAGAATCTGCGGATGCAGCCCGAGATCTTCGAGCGCTTGCGGAACATCATCGCCGGTTCCGGGGAAGAAACCGACATGCAGGTCCGGTGCGGTCGTGACATTCACACCGACTGCCTTATACGAGGCGGGCTGGTAATAGGGATACGGACGCAGACCTGGATAGCCAACCAGCCGATAGCCCTCTTCATACGTCTTCCCCTGATACTCGGCTACGGCGTGTAGGTCGTAGGTCCGCGCCTGGATACCGTGTGGCTTCACTTGGAAGCTCACGTTTTCACCGTCGCCGTCATGCGAGAAAGAGAATGGATATTCGGCAGGCGTGCATTGCCAGTTATCCGGCAAGCGCAGGCGGAGAACTCCTTTTGCCGGACCCTTCACATTGCTGTGCAGCGCGCATGTGAACGCGAACGAACCGGTACTGAGGGGAACGGCGCCCGCCCGAGGCGATATGGAAACCGAAATGGCCGGCCCCATAATCAGCGGATTCTCGACCATTCCGATGCCTTCCACCCGCTCACTTGCCTGCACCACTCTGCGGATCTCGAACGTTGCTCCGTGATAAGTCAGCGTTGCCGTTGAGAAGAGCGGATACGGAGCCAGAGATAAATTGCGGAAGCGGTCATCGCTGAGGTTGTAATACGGTTGCTCCTCGTCTGGGCGCCGGAAATATGCTTTGGTGAGCACTGCGTCTTCTGGAGCTTTGGCGGAAAATCTGACACGCACGTCTTTCCCCGGAGCGAGATCCGGCTCCGGTGGTTTCTCCGCTTTGATAATCCAGGACTGCCCCTCGGACGGCTTTACCTCAATGTCCTCGAGGTGAATCGGTTCCGGGCTCTCATTGAGCAGATGAGCGGCCACGGTGAAGGATTGTCCGGGAATAGCGATCGTAAACGTTTGTTGCGCTCCGGCAAATGCCCGAAACGGACCTTCCGGTTCCTTCTCCGGCGCGACAGCCGCATCGAAGGACAAACCCAGCGCGCGAGCCAGCGCTGTTTCAAACTGCTTTTCTTTCACACGCAGCTCAAAAGCAACATCGCTCCTTCCAGGCTCGGCGAGATCGCTCGTTTCCACCTTGTTGATCAACCCGCGAGTTGCTTGCAATCCGTCGGCGAGTATTGGGGCGATTCCGGCCGGATTCTCAGGCCGATACCGATCGCACGCATTGCTGACCAGGTTTAAAACTTGCTCTAAACTATCCCGCAGGAACTTCGTATCTCCAGTTGCGAGCGACGTGATACCGGATAGCGAAACGTCAATCCCGTCATAGAACGACTTCTCCTTGTCGGCCACATGTACCCGGGAGCCGTAACGGTGATAGGGAGCGCTGTAGAGAGTTGGCTGGGGGATTGTGCCGCCACCGTTCTGGCTCTTCTGATAGCCCCAGCCATCGCGGCCGATCTGCTGAAACGTGAGGCCGGTGGCGGCGTCGGGGTTGCCTTCCGGTATGCTCACGTTGGTTGTCGGCGTTCCTGAGATCCACGTTTTGTTTACGTAATCGAAAAAGCGGATCGGTACGTATTTATCGGTCGCGTAGTCGTAGATCATGTTCTCTTTCGTGGGCGCGAAGAACGGCACGCGCGTGTAAACCTTCAGCGGTTTCCACGGGCGCAGACCCTCTTTCATCTGCTCGGGGAACATGTTCGGATCACCAGCGGCGTTGTACACTTCCTGCGCCATTTGGCCCGATACCTGATGATTGCCGTGGCCGTCCGTAGGCGCGCCGGCGAACACAGAGGTGACCACAAGCGGTCGAGTCATACGTACCACCCGAACGACATCGGAGAGCACACGCTGATAGCCCCATTTTTCGAGCGCCTCTTCCCGCGTCTTCGAAAATCCGTAGTCGATCGCGCGAGTCCAATATTGATCGACCCCATAGTAGGCATCGGAGGTGAGCAACTCCTGGGTGCGGACGAGTCCGAGTGCATCGTACAGGTCTTGCGACATTGCATTCTGCCCGCCCTCGCCGCGATTAAGAGTCAGCAGGATTGCGCGGGCGCCAAGGCCACGCGACTGGTAGGCCAGCATTCCACCGTCTTCATCATCGGGATGCGCGGTCACCATCAGAATGCTTGCCCGAGTTCGTAGCGCAGCCAATGCCTGGGAGAGCCCCGCAGCGCCGCGGTCCAAGTCAATGGGCATGGCATCCGGCTTGATTCGGGCGGCTTGCTCGGCCTGCTGAGGTGTCGAGCTTGCCCAAACACCCGCCACCAGGACTGTGGCGAGTGCCGCTGCGTACGAGCCTCTTCCAGAGAGTCTTAATTGGTACTGCCTTGCGATTTTGAACATTGCGCCTGAAATACGCCGTTGTAGCGCGGGATCGTAGCTGCTGGTCTTAAACGGACTTAATGCGCACCGGCGATCGAATCGTATCCTTCATCTAAATCGTAACGTCCACTGTTATGAGAGACATTTCGAACTCGTTCGTCACAAGGAAGTTGAAGCGGTTCGAGAGGACAATTGCAGATGCGAATCAATAAGCTTATTTCCATTTCTCTCGGGGTGACCTTAGCTGCCGTTTGTGCAGCCGTCCCGAGCGCTGCGCAAGAATCATATCCGCAGGAACCAGCACCGCAGTACCCGCCACAGCAGGGACAGTATCCGCCACAGCAGGGCCAATATCCGCCACAGCAGGGCCAATATCCGCCGCCACAGGGGCAATATGGGCAGTATCCTCAAACGCAATATGGCCAGCCAGCACTTCTCGGCCCGCAGCAGTTGGATCAACTGGTAGGACCGATTGCGCTGTATCCGGACGGGCTACTTGCGCAAACCCTGACCGCAGCCACATTCTCGAACGAAATCCCTGATGCGGCCGGCTGGGCAAATGAGCACTCTTACCTGAAAGGCGATGCCTTAGCCGGCGCCATTCGACAGGATAATCTGCCCTGGGATCCGAGTATCCTAGCGCTCCTACCGTTTCCCAGCGTGCTGAACTACATGGCTCAGAATATGGGTTGGACGCAAGCTCTCGGTAGTGCCGTTCTGGCGCAAAGACCCGACGTGATGGACTCCGTACAGCGGTTGCGGCAGGAGGCATACAACTACGGCTATCTGCGAGATAGCCAATATGATCGCGTAGTCTATTCTGGGCCGGGCAACATCGAGATCGTTCCCATCACGCCTGGCTACTACTATGTGCCCTCCTACAATCCGCGCATCGTGTTCTACCGCCCCCGGCCCGGCTTTTTCGTTGGTGGCGCAATTCGTTTCGGACCCGGAATCAGTATTGGTGCGGCATTTGCACCGTGGGGCTGGAACAGCATCGGCTTCGGATGGCGTACGCACAGCATCATCATCGATAACCGCCCTTGGGTGAGGACGTGGGCCAATCGCGCGACGTACGCGCATCCCTATGCCGAACCTTACAGGCGGCCTGAAGGTCCGCGCATGGAGCGGCACGACGTTCAACCTGGCCGTCACGATGCCCACGAGGATCATCATGACCATGGCGAGCGTCACTAGCGTCTCATTTCGAAGATGAGAGCACCCCATTTCAACGGAAGAGCGGACATCCTCCTTACGGTTACGAATCGTAGAAAAAAATTTTCTGGTTTTAAAATCAACGATTTACTTTAAAAAAGACCCGCGCCGCCACTGACGGCGCGGTACTCCTTGATCACGTTCGGGCAGTTTGGACGCGACAACAGACAAGGAGATTTGATGAGACGCCTCGGTACCGGGTTAGTGATTACCGCGACGTTTGGCGCCGGCCTGTTTGCGCAGCAAACTTTCGTCATCACAGGAACGGCGATTCCACCCGCACTCTTGCAACAGAACTACGGGAGAATGCCAAAGGACGTTCAGGCGTTTGATCTCAGCATCTGCAACATCACGGCCACAAAACAATCCGTGGTCAGCAGCGAGATTTATCAGGCTCTGGCTGAATCCAACTCGGAACTGAGGCCGATAGGCCGGCAGATCATGTTGGCCTCGATTCTTCACAACCAGAGCCATTCAACAAGCGCAATTCTTGGCTTGATTTTGAATTCCACGGCGGGTGTGTTATCCGCGCTCAGCTCTTCGCGGTATTCGATCCCCGCCGGAGTGGTCGCGGCGACAGCGCTGGTGTCAATTTCGGCTCAGCAGATCTTAAGCAGCCTCAAACCAGTGCTATCGGCGGACGAGTTGGAGAAGTTTGAAAACCAGGTGTTAGAGCCGGCGCTGGTGTTAGACGGCGGCTCGTGTGTCGAACGAACCGTCTTCACGGTTTCATCTGTCAATCCGAAAAATAGATCGCAGTCTTTGACTTTCCACGTTCGTTAGCTTCATCTACTCCCTCGCATGCGGGCACATGCGGTCGGTAGCGGTCGGGCATCCGCTACTTCGGTTGAGTGATAAGCATCAACGGCGGACGTGGTGGGTGCCGTAATGGGGTCCGGCACCCAATGGGGCGCATTGCTTTGGGCGGCGATGCGCCTCCTTTTTTCTTCGCGGAAGCTAACCTCCTTGCGAACACGACGCTATCGTGGCAGAGTAGCGAAGTGGTTCGCTATTCCGAGCGGTTACCCCGATCCTATCGACGCAATCCGCTCACAATTCTTATCGACGCAAAAAGAAGCGCCGGCGAAGAGTTGCTTGATCTGACAATTTCCAATCCAACTGAGGTCCTGCCAGACTATCCGCATCTTCAAATCGCGAACGCGCTTTACTCGATTCGCGATTTCACTTATCGGCCCGATCCTTTTGGTTTACACGAGGCCAGAACGGCAATCGCCGACATTTACAACAAGCGCGGAATAAATCTGGAGCCGGGCCAGATTCTTTTAACTGCGAGCACTAGCGAAGCATACGGGTTGCTTTTCAAGCTGCTTTGCAATCCGGGTGACGAGGTCCTGGTACCGGTTCCTTCCTATCCGTTGTTCGAATATTTGGCTAAGCTCGAGTGCGTCCGCACCGTGCCATACCGCCTTTCCTACGACGGAAGTTGGTTTCTCGATTTCGCCGATTTACAAGAACGGATTTCATCCGCCACGAGAGCTTTAGTGGTCATCAATCCGCACAATCCCACGGGGTCCTTCTTGAAAAAAATGGAAGCAAGGCGGCTAGCCGACCTGGCACGGGACAGGCAGATCCCGATCATTTCGGATGACGTCTTCATGGATTATGCGCTTGGGGATGATTCCGGCAGCACCGCCACTCTGGCCGGGCATGATTCAGGACTGATCTTTTCCTTGAATGGCCTATCCAAAATGGCGGGAATGCCCCAAATGAAGCTTGGCTGGATTATTGTGAGCGGCCCTGAGCAAGAACAGATTTCCGTCATGCCCCGTCTTGAGCTCCTGCTGGACACGTACCTATCCGTAAATACGCCCATACAACTAGCTCTTACGGAGCTACTGCAAATCGGCGGGGGCGTGCGGGACGCTTTGCGCAGGAGAAGCCGGGAGAACATGCACTTTTTGCGAGACTTTCTCGCGAACTCCCCGCTACATCCTTTGGGTGCGGAAGGCGGCTGGTCAGAACTGATCCGTCTTCCCGGGATATGCTCCGAGGAGGCATGGGTCGCAAAATTCGTTCAGGAAAAGAATGTGATCGTTCAGCCGGGATATTTTTTCGACATGCCATCGGAGGCGTATATTGCTGTCAGTCTGATTATTCCGCCGGGCACGTTTAGAGAAGGTATTCGCCGGATCTCCCAGGCCGTTACCGAGTGTTAACCTACACCTTCGATGAGCGTTGAAAAGGACATCCGGGAGAGGACCCTCAAGCGCCGGACGAGTGCTCGTTACTCGCTGACGTTCGGCATGTGGCTCATCATCGCGTATGGAGCGCTTCTGCTTGCGACCGACCTCTTCGTTCCACTGCGTGTCTCAGAGATCCTGCAAATATTGGCTGCCTGGCGCTTTAATTGGGACAAGTTTCTAGCATGGATCGTGCAGACACCCGGATCCGCTCCCCTGACGTATTTCGTTCAACTCCCGCTATTGTTGATCTGGCCGCACGGCCGGCTGGCGGCAAGATTCGCCACATTAATTTTCGGCATCGCCTGCTGCTTTTTATTTCTGTCCTTAGCGAAAAGATTTTCCCTGAAGCGGCCCGAATTGGCTCTCGTTCTGTTCATGTTCGTGCCGATACACTTCCGCATCGCATCCGAAGCGGCCCCCTTCGAAGTGGCATTATTTTTCTCACTGGCGGCTACTCTGAGCTTGCTGGATTTACTCAAAACACCAGGTATCAGGGGATCGATTCTATATGGAGCGTTTCTCACTCTGGCCCTCTACACAGAACCCTATTCATTCCTTCCCGCCATTGGATATCTGCTCTTTCTACTCAGATTCGTAAACCGCGCTCACGAACGGCGCGTAATTTGGTTTGCACTGCCCGCAACGGTTTTTCCTGCTGCGCTGTTCTTTCCCTATTACGCATGGGCTCATCCACAGGCCAGCAGCTCTTGGCTAAGTGCACCGGCTTCGCCGGCGGGCGTATCTCAAACTATTCAACTGTTCGGGAGTCTGGTCGACAGCACCAGGATGGAATGGCTTCCCTGGCTTTTGTTCTTTCTCCTGGCGGCAGGCGGAATCGCCGGCGTGTGGAGCACGTTCCGAGCCGTTTACCCGCTCGCAAAGCGAATCAACCTGTTCTGCCTGGCGGGAGGCATCATTACGACCATTGCGATCGATCTGATCGCCGGGGCTATACATCAGCGTTTTGATGGTGTTGAGATCGTGTGGGCTGTGCCGGCTTTTATCGTTCTCTTTTTCGCAGGCGTGGAGTGGCTCTTCGGGAGTAATGCGCTCGCAATGGGTAGCGTGATCGCTGCCTCGCTTGTTCTCGCGATTTCGATCTCATTCGATGCCGATTATCTTTTTGCCAGTAAGGAAGATCTGCAGAGCGAGGCCGATGCCGTTTTGCCGCAATTGAAGGGCGATTCGTGCCTCGTGTTTGTCTCGCAAGGCCTTTCGAGGCAATTCTTCCTCCTGTTCAAGCCTGAACTAGGAGCTTATGAATGCCACGACTTCTTCCACCATCGAATCGTCATGGCAAGCCATCCATACGTCCGTATGGATCAGCAGGAAGATGCTGAAGCCTTCTTTAGAGGTCTGGGGTTCCAGGAAAAGATTAGACTTAATCTCGGCGGCGGCCGGATTGTTGTGGACGAGCAGCCATAGTGAAGTTCACGAACCTTATTCGATACTGAAGGCTTGTTTACTTTCGTAGGTCTGGTTCGAGTTCAGGTCCCGCACTGTTAAGACCAGGACATATTCACCACGAGGGGCATTACGGGGAGTAGTCAGGTTGATGTTCCCTGGAATGAATTGCGCGGGATAGAAACTCGAGGCCTGCAACTCCGCTGCATTCGCCTGATTGATGAACGGCTTCCCATCGGGTCTTGATACCGAGACTCCGTATGCCAAGTGATAGCCGTTGTCCGGTCCGATTTTGTAGCCAACCATGTCAAATCGCGCATAGACCGAATCGCCGGGGCTGAATGCCGGAACCTCTAAGGGTTGCCTGTCATCTTCACGCCGATAGAAATGGTAGTTTTCGACAGTTATTGTTGGCGAGGGCTGGACCTTAACCCCGCCTATCAGGAAAGGCAGGTCGCGAGACACCTCGGTGTTCGCGATCAGATCTTTGACTGCTACGTGGACCTTGTACTGGCCCGTCGCGACGAAGGATGGGAGCAAGAAATGTGCGCGGCGCTTGGGCGTCCAGTTCTTGTCCTCCGGCTGCAGAGAGTCCTTGATGCTGCCCTTTTCGGCAGCCGTGAGTGGAACGCCTTTGGCATCTTCGGGGACGACTTCGTATTCGAGCGAGATTTGTTTGGTCTCCGTACTTTCGTCGGACTTGATTCCGAATGCTGCCACCTGGAAGGTGAAATAGACATATTCCCCGGGAAGAAAATGGTAGTCGGTAGGAACGAATGGAGCATCGTCGCTCTGCTGAACGCCAGCGTCAATGATAGCCAGTGCCCGTTCCGCCGCGTGGCAGAGACAATGCGAAAGTAGAAAAGCAGTGAGGCAAGCTGCCGTACTCGACGGCCGAAAATACTGCGGAATGACGGCGATCTTCCGATTATGAGCAGACATCGAATTCTTCGGATACTGGCAAGCTTATGTCTGATTGCTTCCTGTGCGATATCGCACAACGCGAATGCTCAATCGGTTCACCCGACCACGGGCCGCCAGATTGCTCCCGTCATGGGGGTCGGCGGCGCTGGCTGGCTTGATCGGGAAGAGCGCGTAGAGGAAGAACAACCTGAAAAAAGCATTGCTCTACTCAATCTTAAACCCGGCATGTTGGTAGGTGATGTCGGCGCTGGGACCGGGTTCTATAGCATTCGGATTGCGAAAGTGATCGCTCCAACGGGAATCGTATACGCGAACGACATACAACCAGGAATGCTGGCCAAGCTGCGGACCCACGCCGCGGCGGAGCATGTTACGAATATCGTACCGATTCTAGGAACTGAATCCGATCCGAAGCTACCCGCCGGCAGGCTAGATCTGGTTCTGTTGGTCGATGTTTATCATGAGTTCTCTCAACCTCAGCAGATGCTTCATAGGATCGGCGACTCTCTCAAAAGCACGGGCGAACTCGTGCTTCTCGAATACCGGAAGGAAGATCCCTCTGTTCCGATTCGGCCTGAGCACAAAATGAGCCTGGCGGAAGTGAAGGCGGAAATCGCGCCGGAGGGTTTCACTTTTGAAAAAGTGATCGAGACGCTGCCGCGCCAGCACATGATTTTTTTCCGCAAATCGTCGACGGCACATGATTGAGACCACGGCGCCGATCAGCCGGTTCATCGAATTTGATCGCGAACAGTGGAAATCTCTTCGAGCAAACACGCCCCTGTTGTTGAACGAAGATGAACTGACTCTGCTGCGAGGGATTAATGAACAAGTTTCGCTCCGTGAGGTCGAAGATATTTACGTTCCCCTCTCTCGGCTTCTCAACCTTCATGTGGCGGCGATCCAGCATCTCCACGATGCCCGTCAGCAATTCCTGCAAGAGCACTCTGATGAAGTTCCCTACATCATCGGAGTTGCGGGCAGTGTCGCGGTAGGTAAAAGTACCTTCTCGCGTGTTCTTCGCGCATGCCTCGCCAGGTGGGACGATCATCCCCGGGTTGACCTGGTCGCCACGGACGGGTTTCTTTACCCAAACCAAACGCTCGAACTCCGCGGCCTGATGAAGAGAAAGGGCTTTCCCGCCAGCTACGATCAACGACGTTTGCTGGCGTTCCTTGCCGAAACAAAGGCGGGTGTGCGGGTCGTTTCGGTGCCAGTTTACTCGCATCTGCACTACGACATAGTTCCCGGAATGATGGAAACCGTCAGGCAGCCGGACATTCTGATTCTGGAAGGGCTAAACGTTTTGCAGTCGCCCCAGGCGGGCCGGAGTGGATCGAAGCTTTTCGTATCTGATTTCTTCGACTTTTCGATCTATTTGGATGCCGAAGATTCTACTATCGAGCGCTGGTACGTGGAGCGCTTCCTCCGGTTACGGGAGACCGTTTTCCAGAATGAGTCCTCCTATTTCCATCGATATGCGACCCTGTCGCAGGCGGAAGCGGTGGAGACGGCGAGGAACATCTGGAGGGAAATTAATCTTGTAAACCTGGTTGAAAATATCCGGCCGACGCGCGAACGCGCGCATTTGATTTTGAAAAAGGGAGAGGACCACGCGGTTGAAACCGTGCGCTTGCGGCGCGTGTAAAGCCGGTTAGTATCAAATGGGATTTGGTGGACCTGGAGAGATTCGAACTCTCGACCTCTTCCATGCCATGGAAGCGCGCTCCCAACTGCGCCACAGGCCCGTCGCGATGTTTTTACGTCCTGAGAATAGCATATCGGCGTACCAGGACTGGGGCGGTGCTAACGACAAAATAGTACTCGCATTTTTTCCCGCATCCCTCTTGACTCTAGCTTGGATCGAAGGCACAATCAGACGGTCGGAAGATCCAGTTCTTGTACTAGAATCTGGCATCGCCATCCTCGATGGACGAAATCGCAAATCATTATTCCGTTTCCAGGCAAGATGGTAATCTTGCTCGTGTCGGTCCGGAAGACCGCCGCGAAGCGACGGCTGTTAGCCCTGTGGCTCTTGAGAAACTCATACACGACTTGCGCCAACCGCTTGGCGCCGTCGATTCCATTGCCTACTTTTTAGAATTGACTGTCACGGACGAACAGGTCTCTCCGCACCTCGAGAGGATCAGGACGATGGTGACGCGAGCCAGCCAGATTCTGGACGGCGCAGCGGCTGCGGGAAGGAAGGCTTTGCTGGAGCAGCCGGTTCAAGATACTCAGGATTTGTTTTGTTGCTGAGCCTCAGGCTCGCCGCACTTGCGCCTTAGCTTAATAATTTCTGCTTTAAGCTCAGGCAACTTCGCCACCATCGCAAGCCCTCTGAGATGCTGCCGTAGCGGACGCGCGGGAATTCCCCATACCGGTTCCCCCGCGCGTATCCGCTGTCCTGTCAAAATGCCGGCCTTGCCGCCAATCACCGCGCTAGCGTCGATGCTTGCCTTCTCGCCGATTCCAGTCTGGCCTCCAATTACGGCGTAATCACCCACGGTGACGCTTCCGGACAGGCCCGTTTGGGCCGCAATCACAACATGCTTCCCGATCACACAGTTGTGCGCGACGTGTACGAGGTTATCCAGCTTTGTACCAGTTCCGATCCGGGTCGCCCCAAGCGCGGCGCGGTCGATACAGCAGTTCGCACCGATCTCGACGTCATCGCCGATTTCGACAGTACCCACCTGAGGGAATTTTTTGTAGGTGTCCCCGCTCAACACAAAGCCGAACCCGTCCGCCCCAATTACACAGCCAGCGTGCAGGATCACGCGTGCCCCAATCTGAACGCCGCGATAGAGGGTCACATGCGGATGCAGGATGGAACCCGGTCCGATGCGAACTCCATCTCCTATCGCGCAGTTGTTCGCAATCTGGCAAGCCTCTGCAATCTCAGCGCCATCGCCAATGACCGTGAAGGCACCGATGGAGCAATCCCTTGCCACCTTCGCCGTTGGCGCAATGTCGGCGGTCGAATGGATGAATGCCTCAGGACGCCTTTGAGGATACAGGTGATGTAGTACGGTTACGAACGCTGATCTCGGATCCGCGACACGAATCACTGACCAGTTTCCAGACACATCGAAATCCGGTGCAACCAGCAGACAACCCGCTCGAGAATGTTCCGCCGAGCGGCTCGCCTTTCTGCCGTCCACAAACGCAACATCGCCTTCGCCGGCTTCCGCTAGCATGTTCGCAGCCGAAACGGTGCGCTCCGCATCGCCCTCTACAGTTCCCTGGCAAATCTGCGCGATTTGCGCGACGGTGAGAGACATGCCCCATACTTAACACGTATGCCGGTACATACCTCCGTGTACATTGCGCCGACTGCCTGCGTAGACTCTGCGGCGCAGATCGGTCCTGGTACTAGGGTGGGTGAGTTTTGCGTCATTGAACCGGATGTGGTTATCGGCGCAAGCTGCGTGCTCGAGCCCTATGTGTATGTGAAGCGCTGGACGCATTTGGGTGATGAAAATGAGATTTCCGCAGCCACGGTATTGGGAACGGATCCCCTTGATAAATCTTTCAACGGCGAACGTAGTTACCTTCGCATCGGAAATCGGAACAAAATCAGGGAGCATTACACAATTTCGCGTGGAACACAGCCTGAATCGGAGACCCGAATCGGCGACCGGAATTTCATCATGACTGCCGGCCACATCGCGCACAATTGCGTGATTGGCGATGACGTTGTGATTACTACCGGAGCGCTGGTCGCCGGTTATTGCACGATTGAGGATCAGGTGTTTCTCTCGGGCGGTGTCCTCATCCACCAGTTTTCAAGAATCGGCCGCCTGGCCATGGTCAGTGGCAACACACGGGTAACCAGCGACCTTCCGCCGTTCTTCATCTATTCCGGTTTTGAAGTGCAGCCGAAAGGTCTGAATCTGGTGGGATTAAAGCGGGCTGGATTTTCTTCAGACGAAATAGGCAAATTGAAAACAGCGTACCGGCTTCTTTACCGCTCCGGACTAAAGCTGGAAGAAGCGCTCACTCGGACCGAAGCCGAGGTCCCGTCGCGCGAGACCCATCACCTCGTTAATTTCATCAGGAGCAGTAAGCGAGGAATTTGTCGTGAAAAACGGCCGCGGCAAGCGGATGAGGAATGAGAGCCTTATTCTGCACCGGCCCGAGCAATCTGCGTATGGCTGAGGGTGCTCGCATACTGAGAAATGCCCTTATACAGAGCCTCCGCAATACGCCCTCGCTGATCTCCCTTTCGCAGCAGCCGCTCGTCGTGTGGATTCGAGACGAATCCGATTTCAGCCAGGATCGATGGCATTGTTGCTCCGATAAGCACGACAAACGGCGCGCGACGTACTCCACGATTTCTTGATCCACTGTTCATCTTGACCGATGCCAACCAGAGTGTATTCTGCACGTGTTGCGCGAACTCCCGGGATTCCTCCAGCTTAGTCTGCAGCACGGCCCTATGCAGCAAATCGTTCAGGTCCGAGATCGAGCTTGCCGAAGTCGCATTTTCGCGGCTCGCCAGATCCAGACTCCTCGGGTCTGAAGTCAGATTGAAGTAATACGTCTCAACGCCCGTCGCGCTCCGCTCCGGCGAGGAGTTGGCGTGAATTGAAATGAAAAGGTCCGCCTTTTCGTCATTCGCTATCTTGGTCCGCTGTTCAAGGGGAACAAATACGTCCCCCGATCGCGTATACACGACCTGAGCGCCAAGGCGCTGTGCAATCAGCTTACCCAATCGGAGCGCCACATCCAGCACCAGGTCCTTTTCCATCAGGCCGCCCGGGCCAATGGTGCCGGTGTCATGGCCACCGTGACCCGCGTCAATGACAACTTTTCCCAGCTTGAGCCCGAAGACACGCACTAACGAGCGATCGCCATCGCTTCCGCGCTTCGCCGCGCTGGCCATGCCCATTGACTGTCTTGAAGCCATTAGCGGCAGAGTTTCATGAGATGCGATCAGTGGATTCGTCAAATCTCGACCGTTCGATGTCGTTGGCGGAGCTACCATCGCGGGCCTCTGTTCCATGGCAACGGGCACCGAAGCTCCTGAGGATGGCTTCAAATCTGTCGTGTTGACAAGGGCGGGCTTAGGCGCCGGAAGCACAGAGGCTCCACTCGCAGGCACAAGAACCGGCGGCTCCGCGGTTGTGGCCGTTTTCGCCGTTCCGTCCAGCACTCCCGAGGACCCAGTTTCCTCAATTGCATTTGGAGCTGTGGAGAGGTCCACCTTTTGCGAACCGGTGGTGCTGTGAGCAATTGCAATGGACGGCGCTTGCGCGCCCTTGGGCCGGATTTCAATCATCAGCCGATCGGGGTTCACCAGTTGCGACGAGACCACGTCGGCCGGTCCCTCCAGATCGAACACAATCCGGGTTCTTCCCGGACTCACCTCCGCAACCCGGATCTGCTTCACTCGCCCGTCATTCACCGAAATCGCTTGCACTCCGTGGTGGACGACAGTCGGCGGTAGCAACCCGGCTAGATCAAAATAAATCCGCACCGGATTTTGAATCTGATCCGAATAGAGCTTGTATTCGCCCTCGGTCTGGATGGCGATTCGTGTCACATCTCCAAACGACCAGAATCGAATTGCCTGAACACGCGCGGAGAGTCGCGTTTGAGCCTCCACCGGAACGGCCCAGAGAGGAATTGCGCAGGCAGCCAGTATCGAGGCGATCCGGTGGGGGAAGCCGAACATACGAAACTCTGCCTAGATACCTCGCATGCGGATGCCGCTCTCAGTCCAATGCGGGCTGACGTGAAAAGGACGAATGCCGGTCGCAGCCAGTTGCATCAAACCCTCCGCTCGGCTCAAGCATGACCACAAACAGAACATAACCCTAGAGCAACAAAAATGCCGAAATAGACGCTTTGATTCTAGATTATACCTGGAAATAGCTGGTTTGAATGCTACTATTTGGGCATGCACGTGGCTGGCTACGTGCTTGTGGGCGGACGCAGTTCGCGCATGGGTCACAATAAAGCTCGTCTGCGCCTCCCCGCGCATCTCCTCCTCGTAGAAAATGTGGCCGCCGCGGTCCAGAAAATCGCCGGAAATGTGGCGCTCATCGGAAATCCGGCGGCATACGATGATCTTGCCATTGAGTGCCTGCCAGATCTTCGCCCTGGGGTGGGGCCGCTCGCAGGGATTGAGAGCGCTCTTGCGGCGCAACGCGCCGAATTGAATCTGATCGTCGCATGCGACATGCCGGGCTTGAAAAGTGAATGGCTTGGGCGTCTTCTGGCCGCCGCGGAAGCCTCGGACCGGCGTTGCGTCGCAGCCGAAGATCTCAAGGGCCGTGTTCATCCTCTTTGCGCGGTATATCGGAGCACGTGTTTGCCCCTGGTCCGCGCCGCTTTGGCGGGCGGGCATTTGCGACTTATGGACTTGATAGATTCTCTGAACGCGAAGAGGGTCAAATTCGACGCGGTCATTCACAATGTGAATACTCCGGAAGAGTGGGAATCCTGGTGTACCAATCACGCCGAGTTGGCTTCGGCGGTGGAGCGCGCCATTTAACCGATGCCTTCGGATTCGTTCCCGCACTATATCGAATTTCGGGATGTGTTCAAGGCGTTTGACCACCCCGTTCTCGTGGATGTCAGCTTCTATGCGGATGCCGGTAAGACGCTAGCGATTATCGGCCGCAGCGGCGTCGGAAAGTCGGTCACTCTAAGTCACATTATGGGCTTCCTGAAACCCGATTCCGGAGAAATCATCGTGGCGCACAGTGATATCACCGAAATGAGTGAGGCCGAGCTTCGAGCGATCCACAAGAAAGTCACGATGGTCTTCCAATCGGGAGCTTTATTCGATTCCCTTACCGTTGGCGAAAATATTTTGTTTTCGCTCGAATTGCGTGAAGACTACAACGAGAAAGACAAGGACGATGTGGTGAAGGGCCTGCTGCAGATGGTGGATCTGCAGGATGTGGAGGATCTTTATCCGTCGGATCTATCCACCGGCTATAAGCGCGCGGTCGCTATTGCGCGCGCTCTCGCCGCACAGCCGGAATGCATTCTCTACGACGAGCCCACCACGATGGTCGACCCGATCATGTCCGACGATCTCGGGAACCTGATGTTACGACTTAAGCGCCAGCTTAGCCTCACTTCGATCGTCGTTACCCATGATCTCGATTTGATGCGCAAGGTGGCCGATTCTGTTGTATTCCTCGATCGCGGCAAGGCGATCTATTTCGGGCCGGTTTCCGAGCTTCAAGACTCGGAACACCCGCATGTCAGGCAATTTCTAGCGATGGATAGGCTTGAAATGGGCGGCGCGATGGAAGATTATTAGTTCGTTACCGCGAGACGACGTTTGAGAGCCGCCCACTCGCGCCCCAAGAACCCCGAGTGGGGCACTCTTGCTTGCAATTGATTTGTATCGATTCCGCTGGGTTTTCGAAGCTCGCGCGCCCTCTCCGGACGATAGTCTTCCTTCCCGATCAGGTGTACGCGGACACCGTCGAACAGGAAGGTACGCCGGCGAAGTTTGCCATCATCGTCTTTCGTGATCAGCTCGAATCTCCGTCCTGCCGGATTTGAATCAGACGGATCTACATGGACCGGGAAATAGCCTTCGACATCGTGTTGCCGATAGGATGTTTCAAACCGATGCCGCCGGCGATTCCAAGAGAAGACGCGCCAACCATCGAAATCGTAGGAGATGGGGCCGGAGGCGGTGGTCCACAGCCAATCGTGCTTCACGCCCCTCTCGTCATTGATAGTTCCCAAAGAGAAATAGGAGGTGATGCGTTTACCCTCGGCATACTCCGCGACTTCATCCGGGATCGACATTTCCAGGTTCCGTGACAACACCCACCCGATCTGATTTGACCTCGTCTTTATCAGACTCCAGTCTTCCAGAACAACCGGCTTTTTCACATCTTGCACCTGCTTTTGAACCGGGTTCGGCGCCGGCTCGGAGCGCCGCTCGGCAGCACTCTCCGACCCGTCGATTCGCTCTGCGGAAAGGGCCTCCCAGTTAGCGGGCGCCTTGGGGGGAGGAGGCGGGCCGGGAAGATTGTGCTTACTTTCTCGCTCCGGGTGGTGCTGGCGCGACGGCAGCAGGGAACGTTCTACCACTATTGACGGCAAACGCCCGATGCTTAGTCTCGGCCCCAGTCTGTGGCTAAGCACCTGCACTGGAGCATACTCGGCTAATTGTGCGAAAGCAGGCGACCGGCGGTCCGGCTCAAGATGAATATTGAGCGCCTCATAAGCGGTTGCGGCGCCCTCCGAGGGCAATAAAGCGGCTTGCTGTCGTTCGCGGCGGATCTGATCCATCTCGGCTGGACTCAGCAGTTCGATGGAATCCACCCATCCCTCCGCGCCCTCGTTAGTACGAATCTTCACGAATCTGCGCCGAACGTCAATGATGCTGACTCGCTCACCGTGCTTGAGTACGGCAACCGTGCTGTTCTTTTGCGCGAGCTGCTTTCGAAGATTTAAGGTCGCAGGCGCGACATAGGCTTGGCCCAGGACTTCTGAGGACTGACTTTGGCATCCAACCATCGTGAAGACGAGCGCGGTAAGCAGCACAGCCGCCGCCATCCGCCGGGATGCGGACAAAGCGCACGAGAACGGGTACATCGAGTTAGCGAAGCAGGCGCGAGATGTCCTTCAGGATACAGCGATCCATGATAACTGGAACACCAGCGGCTTCTGCCTTTTTTTGTGCGTCGTAATTGATGATTCCCTCCTGCATCCAGATGCACCGGGTGCCCTTTTCGAGCGCCGCGTCTACAATTTCAGGAATCTTATCGGATCTCCGAAAGATATCAACTATATCGACAGCCTCAGGAATATCTCGAACCGAAGCGTAAGCTCGTTCCCCAAGAACTTCCCTTTCGAACGGGTTCACGGGGATGACGCGATACCCTTGCCATTGCAGAAATCGGGAGACGCCCAAGCTCGCACGTCCGGGCCTGTTTGAAGATCCGACCACGGCAATCGTTTTGGCCGACCGCAGCAGTTCTGCCAATTCCGGATCGCTCATCACGATTTAACCGTCTCACCGGCTCCGGCAGGGTGCTCCTGGCTTATGAGTTTGCGAAAACGCGCCACTTCGGCGTTGGTCAAAGTCCGGTAAGTGCCGGGTTTCAACGCACCGAGTTCCAGAAAGCCGATCTTCACCCGTTTCAGCTTTTCAACCAGGCGGCCGAAATGCTTGAACATGATCCTGATCTGGTTTTGTCGCCCTTCTACTAGCCGCACTTCATACCACGGGTTCTGACCTCGGCGAATCAATTTGAGCCCGGCGGGCGCGGTTCTCCGGCCGCGCATCGGAATACCCCGCCGGAACTGCTCTTCCTGTTCGACCGTAAGTGGTCCGTTCACCTTGACTAGATAAGTCTTCAGTACATGGTTTGCAGGCGACATGAGCCGGTTCGCGAACTCGCCATCGTTGGTCAGCAGTAAGAGCCCTTCACTCGCATAGTCGAGTCGGCCTATGGGATAAATGCGCTCGCGAATACCTTTCAAGAACGTCATTACGGTTTCACGCCCCTCCGGATCGCGAACAGTAGTCACGCAGTTTTTCGGTTTGTTCAGAACTAAGTAGACATAGTGGTCAGGCGCGCTCAGCACACGACCATCCACTTTCACTCTGTCGACCGCGAGGTCCGCTTTCGAGCCCAATTCGGTGACCGTTTCGCCGTTCACGGACACCCGGCCCGCCGAAATCAGTTCCTCCGCTTTTCTTCGGCTCGCTATTCCCGCGTGGGCCAGGATTTTTTGAAGGCGCTCTTCAGGCATCTGCTTCCGGAAGTTTCGCTTCCTCGATTTCCTCACGCTCAATGTGCTGAGCTGCCCTTTCGGGGATCGAAGTTTCTTCTATGTCGAATGCCAGACGCCCCAATTCCTCGAACTCCTTCAAAGTCGGCAGTTCTGCAAGAGAATTCAAGCCGAATTGGATCAGGAACTCGCGAGTGGTCTTGTACAGTATTGGCTTCCCCAAGACATCCTTCCGACCCGCCGCGGCAATCAATTTCCGATCGAGCAGGGTCTTCAGAACTCCAGCCCCTTGTACGCCGCGGATCTCCATGATCTCGGGCGCGGTGATCGGTTGTTTATAAGCAACAACGGCCAATGTCTCAAGAGCCGCGAGTGATAGCTTCAGCGGAGGCTGAAGTTTCTTCACGAACTGCCGGATGGAATCGTGATACTCAGGCTTGGTAGCCATCTGATAACCGCCGGCAAGTTCCCGGATGGAAATACCGTGATGCGGCGCTGAATACTCGACGGCGAGTTGGTCCAGGATCTCCGTTACCGCGTCGAGCGGTTGCCCGACAGCACTAGCGATCTGTTCTGCACTGAGCGGCTCATCGGTGATATAAATCGCAGCTTCGATAACCGCTTTGAGATTTGCGGTGCTTGCCGGAAGCACCGGCTCATGAACAGCTTCGGCCAAAATGTCCTCGAACTCGGGATCATCGCCGGTGTGGCCTTCGAGAGCTTGCTCTACTTCTTCCATGCCTGTATCAGTGATAGTCCTGCTCGATGGTGGCGAGATCTTCGGCAGACCTGTCCTCCGAACCGAACTCAGCGCCCGGAAGCAAGCCTATATCGCCAAACGCCTCGCCCTGGGTCAGTTCGATGGCACGGCGTTTCACCAATTCCAGTATGGCTAGAAAGAGAGAAATCATTCCGCGCCGGCTCCGCTGCCGTTCCAGCAGTTGCGTTGCCGATAATGGCCCGTGCCTGCGCGACTGTGCGATCTGAGCACATAGAAAATCCATCATCTCGGGAACGCTGACGTTCTCTCTTCCTACCTCGTAAGTGGGGCGGTTCTTGGCCCGCTCCAGCACGCCTTGAAATGTTCTTACCAGATCGAAGATCGTCACCGCTAGCGCTGGGCCTTCATCCTCGGACAGGAAACGGTCCATCTGTGGATTCGACCAGACCGCCTCTTCGATGACACGCTTCTGCTGCAGCATTTCGGCGGCATTCTTGAAGCGTTCGTGCTCGATCAGCCGTTCCACCAGCTCGTTCCGCGGATCCTCTTCAGGCGCAATCTTGTCGAGCTCCGGGTCTTTGGGCAGCAGCACCTTGCTCTTGATGTGGATCAAGGTGGCAGCCATATAGACGAACTCGGAGCTGAGCTCGATGTCCCACTCTATCGCCTTCTGCATATACTCCAGATACTGAGCGGTGATCTTGGCGATTGGGATATCGTAGATGTTGATCTGCTGTTTGCGGATGAGGTCCAGAAGCAGATCGAGCGGCCCCTCATACTGCTCCAGATGGAAATTCAAGGCCGATGACACTAGCTACACATTAACATCCGAAAGGCGGGGCCACATTGGCTGGGAGGCAGGGACTCGAACCCCGATACGCAGATCCAGAGTCTGCAGTCTTACCATTAGACGACCTCCCAAGAGATCCAATCGCAGTATAACAAGCAACACTTACTTTTGAGGGCCTGAAAGCGGAGAGCTCGCGCCAGAAGTGCCTTTTTTTCTATAATTTCTACCGTTCTTCACCCGCGGATGGACTGGTAGTACCGGTCGAGCTCGCCCCCTGGGTGGCGGTGGCGTGTGCGGGTTCGTCTTCTGCAGCTTTCGGTTTGGAATCGCGGGACACAAGTTTGGCTTCGACAATGAACCGATTCGGAGCCGACCCAATATAGTAGAAGGGATAACAAGTGATCATTGTCAGTAAGTTGTCTCGAGCGCCATTGACTCCCTGAATAAGTCCTCCTCCATCGGAACTCAGGATGCTTACATCCGTTGGCTTCACAATCTTTGTAGCCAGGACCTGGTAAGTGTAGGTTCGATCCGTGGATCGGAATGTCACCAGGTCATCCCTCTTGATGTCCTTCAGCGCGCGGAAGAGCGTATCTCGGTGCGCGGCGATCGCAAAGTTGCCGGGTTGACCGGGAAGAGCCGTGGAGGGGACGTGGCCAACTGCGACCGCTAACATCTTCGAATCTACGCCTTGACGCACCACTGCAGACACATGCAGCCGCTCGATTTCCAGCCGGCCAAGCAGAGCCCCTTCGGGCGGAGGCTCAACACCAGTCGTGGGGGCTGGAACGGGCTTGGAGGCCGGCTTCGGCAGCGCCGTAACCTTCGCTCCCATGAAGGCTCCGAAAGCCGTTTGCTCCCGGAGGTAATCGGTGAAAGTGACTGGCCCATGGCCGGCAATTTGCTGATTGAAGGCCCAGTTCTCATAAGCCTGGTAGACGTACCGATCGCAAAGTGTGTACCCGTAGTAACTGACGCCAAGTACGCCCAGAATCAACAGGAGCGTCCTGAAACCGCGCAGCCCTGAGCGTTGTGTCACGACGGCTTCGGAATGTCGTTTGCGGTTGTGGCTGTGCTTACCGGGCCGGTAATGATAGGCGGATCCTTCGATTGCGTGTACAGAGTCACCCATATCAGTTATTCCTACCCTGTTGAGCCGCCGTTTCCGATGCGGAGATTCTGTCGGCTAAGGGAGCGATCGAATAAGTCGTGCGCGTGCGGATCGCTAATTTGACGCCCTTATCCTCTGCACGTACTCTGATGCCTCTGATGACTCGTTTGTCCGTGGTTTCATCGGGAACATAGCCGATCGAGTAGCGGCTCCGAATTTCTTTCGAAATCCTGTCGAAGACAGGAACAATTTGGGACTGCTCCGGCGGCTGAAAGAACTCGCCCCCGCTGACCGCGGCCATCTTTTTCAATACTGAAGGATTAAGGTCGCGATCATTTGGATCCAGTAAACCGACGGTGTAAATAGTTGCGCGCGACGATTCAATAAGGGTCATCAACTCCGGGAAAGCAGTCGTGCTCACATTATCGCCCCCATCGCTTACAACGATCAGCGTGCGCTTTTCGAAACGGCCCAGCTCCAGGTGTTTTAAGGCATACGCAACAGCGTCGTAAAGTGCGGTTTGGCCCACTGGCTCACCATAATCGAGTGCGCGTCGCAGAAGCTGCATGTTATCCGTGAACGCCAAATCGAACGGCAGGCCCCGTGTAACGTTGTTATTAAAGTTAACGACAAAGAACTGATCTTGCGAGTTGCTCTGCCGGGCAAAGGCCAAACCCGCCAGAATGACTTGCGGCCGTTTTGACCGCATACTTCCGCTGTTGTCGACCACCAACCCGACGGTTACCGGCGTGTCCACCTGCGCAAAATGCGTGATCTCGCGCAGAGATCCATCTTCATACACCCTGAAATGATCCTTCGTGAGGCCTGTTACATAGCCTCCGTGCGGTCGCTTGACCAACACGTCGAGCAGTACTAAATCCACGTTATCTGAGATGTTGAGAACCCCTCGTTCGATTGTCGTTGCTTTCTGTTGAGCAGAGTCCGATGAAGTTCCGATCCCGTCGTGTGCAATAACTAAATCGCGTCCGCCGGTACAGAGAAGAGCTAGCAAAAACAGTCGGGCGCTCTTTCGGTATTTCTCGCGCATGACCCGGCTCTCTGTTCCAGCTCCTTTGCAAATCCGCGAAGAAAAAAGACGCCCGAGTGCGGTTCACTCAGGCGTCCATTATAGTCTGCGATTCACGTCCGAACGTGTTACGCTTTTCGACCGGCCAATGTCAGCAGACCCGACAAACTGAGCGAAGCTAAACCTAGCAGCCCGACCAGAGGATTAAAACTGGCTGTGTGAGGTAAAGCCTGCGGCTGTGGAGCCGGTGCTACTGTTGCCGGAGCTGGTGCCGGTTGTTCCTGGGGTTCAGGTTGCGGTGCAGGTTGCGGCTCGGGTTGTGGAGGAGCTGGCTGAGCTTCGGGTTGAGGAGCGGGTTCGGGTTCCCGATAATTCGACGGGATCGGAACCGGCTGAGCCGCCGCCAACTGCGCTACGAGCTTTTTGGGATATGCGAATTCTTGTCCGAAGTTGTCACCGGGATAGAACCAAGCGCGAACGGCTTTCGGAACGCCGGCCGGAGTCTCCCAGAATGCAAATTGGGTGTGACCAGCCGGCTGAAGGCGATAATTCGGTATTGCGAGAATCGTCTCTTGCAGGTGTTGTTCGTCCTTATCGTAAATCTGGACGATGTGACGGTCTGAGGGAGAGTCCATCAGCTTCCAAACGTATACGCCTGGATCAACAACCATGTGCCCTGCAATGATGGGCTGGTTCACGGTTACGATGGTCTTCTTATTCCACTCGTCTGCGTGCACCTTTGGAATAAAAGAGGTTCCAATCAGGGTGACGCCGGTCAGCGCGAGAGCACCTACGATAAAGCTTCGAAAATTCAGTTTCATAGTTGTAAGTTCTCCAAGGGCCTCAATCAGCGATCGCATCTACGCGCGATTCGTTCTATATTGATCAGTCATACATCGACGAAGTTGTACTCGTCGATGGAGCACATTGTGTGCCAAATCTGTCGACTATCGCGAATCAACATGTTAGAGATGCGCCTCGAGTTGATACGGGTTGCAAAAACTACCGGGCGGCTCTCGAACGGGGCTTTCACATGAAAAAGTATTAAGGCGAACGACTCAACATCGAAGAGCGCGGCAGCGCTAGTACGAAGCGAGGATGCAGCCGCTCTACGGTCCAGCTCCCTGAAAACACGGCGCTACATTACGGTTATGCCCCAGCGCGCCAACAATGTCATCACCCTAGCTATCGATATCGGCGGGACTGGCATAAAGGGCATTCTTCTAAATTCGCAAGGAAAACCCATTACTGATCGAGAACGCGCGCAGACTCCACAGCCGCCAACGCCCGAAAATATTTTGAAGCTGCTCGATACTATCGCTGGAGAGCTTCGAGGTTTTAATCGCGTGTCGGTGGGCTTCCCTGGAGTAGTAAAGAAGGGCGTGACGTTGACCGCCCACAATTTGGATCCAAGCTGGGTGGGGTTCGAGCTGGGGAAAGTCTTGAGCCGCCGCTGGAAGAAGCCGGTTCGAGTGGCTAATGATGCAGCGGTACAAGGTTTAGCCGCCATTCGCGGCAAAGGTGTCGAGATGGTGATCACGCTCGGCACGGGCTTGGGTTCATCTCTCTTCACGGACGGTCGTTTGGTACCAGGGCTGGAACTCGCTCATCATCCCTGGCAGAAAAACAAGACGTACGAAGATTATTTAGGTAAACAAGGGTTGAGGAAATTCGGTCGAAAGCGTTGGAACAAACACCTGGAGCAGGCGATTGCTCAGATCGAAGCGCTTTTTAATTGCGATCACCTTTATATCGGCGGAGGGAACGCTCTAAAAATCGATTTTCCGCTTCCAAAGCATGTCACACGCGTGCCGAATGCGGACGGGCTGCTCGGCGGTGTGGCGTTGTGGAGAGATTGAATTGGCTTTACTTGCTTAGATATGGCCACTTCATTATGAAGTGATAGTGATACCGGTACACAAACAGAGCAACGACCGCCGCGGCCGCGAGGAGCGTCAATCCAATCCCCAGGAAGACCTGGCCCCACGGAAATTTCTTGCCCTCGCGCCTAAGTACAAGAAGATAACTGAGAAAGACTCCTACAAAGAACAACAAGACCATCGGAACCGCGAAGATCATCATGTTGAACACGTCGGGAGTCGGGGTAACAACCGCGGCGATGATCGTGATCGCAAGAATGGCGTAACGGCTGTGGCGTATCAGGAACCGTGGAGATGCCAGCCGGAGCAGTGTCAGGAAGAAGATAATCACCGGCATCTCGAACACCAACCCGACGCCGAGCGTGACATTCACAAACAAATCGAAGTACTCGTTGATGGAAACGACAGGAGTTACGTTGATGTCACGCCCAATCCCGAGGAGGAATTCCAGACCGTATCGGAAGGCTACAAAGTAGGCAAAAAGACCTCCGGTGATGAACAGACCTGCGGTTGAAAGAATGAACGGCACAGCCCATTTCTTTTCCCGCCGGTACAGTCCGGGCGAGATGAAGGCCCAAACCTGGTACAGGATCCATGGAGAGGCTACGAACACCGAGACCAACAGCGGCAGCTTCAAATAGATGACATTGAACTGCTCCATGGGCGTGATTTGCGCCAGCGTGGGAGGAAAGCCGAGATGCTTCAACGCCAAGACTGCAGGGGCCGAAACGACACGCCACAAATCCTTGCAGAAGCCGATGCTCAAAAGAAATGCGACCAGCATCCCGCCAATCGCCTTCAGAAGCCGGGAACGAAGTTCCTCGAGGTGCTCCATAAAGGACATGCGAAGCATGCCCCTCTCTTCTTCATCCCCGTCGTCATCACCGCCGGGCGGAGGAGGGGGTAGAGTTTTCCGCGGAGGAGGTTGCGCGGGAGGCTCGGCGTTTTGGGGTGGACTTTCAACGATTGCGGCCGCGTGCTCCGCCGGGCTGATGCGGTTCACGCTGTCGGCAGTTGCAATCTCCGTGTTTGGAGTTTGCTGCTCCCCTGTTTCTTCTAGCATTCCGCAACCGCGCTACTCGCGATGGTCCTCTTCCGAGGTAACGGAAACCGGCTTCACATGCTGGGTGCCGTTCACGCGCGGTACGGTGTCGGGAACTTCCAGGCGTTCCGGCTCTACATGGGTAGCGACTTCGCTGGATGAAGTTTCGGCGGCTGAAACACTGCCGGGCTCAGTCGAGTAATTGGAGTCGGAGTTGCCGTATGCCGGTCCGAGCTCGTCGTATGGATAAGAGTAGGGGCGACTTGGTGAATAGCTCGTGGTGGTTCGTTCTGAACTTGATTTCTCGAGCTGAGCCTCTTTTTCGATCTCGCGCATGTGGGACTCGAACGTCGTCTTGAGCTCGTTTTTTGCTCGTCGAAACTCCGCCAAGCCTTTCCCCAACATGCGTCCGAGCTCGGGTAACTTCTTGGGCCCGAACAACAAAAGTGCAAGGACAAAGATAAAGATCATCTCTTGCACGCCTATCGGTCCCATTGCCGCTCCTCACTATGCTTAACGATCCCATCATAGCCCAGGGTTGCCGCTTTCGGCGTAGTTGATACGATGTCCTCCAATCATGAAACGGACGGTATTGGCGAGTCTAATGGGTTTGGCTCTGGGCATGGAAGCCCTCCCGGCAGGTCAGGTGGAATTGAACCAGGCCGGCGACGATCATGTCTCAATTGACATAGATGGCCAGCCGTTCTCGAGCTTTTACATCGCTCGCTCGGAAATGAAACCGTTCCTAGCACCGCTCCGGACCGCAACCGGCATTGTTGTTACGCGCCAGTGGCCGATGGAGACGATTCCGGGAGAGAGCCGCGATCATCCGCACCACCGAGGATTGTTCATCGGGTACGGAGACGTGAGCGGGATCAATTTTTGGGAAAATGATCCCGCTTCCAAGCCGAGTGCCGAGAATCCGCAGACGAAGGGCAAACTCCAGGTACAAAGCGTTCGAATCTCCCAGCCTGGAACGATCGTGGCCACCATTGACTGGGACGCGCCAGGGCGGGGAACTGTTCTTGAGGAGCAAAGGACGCTCACCTTTTATGCAAAACCAGCGCGAGTTCGAATGTTCGACGTGGATACGACCTTGACGGCAAAACAGGATGCACGGTTCGGGGACACGAAAGAAGGATTCTTCGCAATTCGTATCGCGGACAGCATGGCCGGAAAGAACGGGGGTGTGATGAGGAACTCGAACGGCGCAGAGGGAGAAAAGAATGTCTGGGGGAAGCGCGCAGACTGGGTGGATTACAGCGGCACGGTAGCGGGCCAGACGGTCGGAATTCTAGTCTTCGACAATCCGGGAAATTACAACCATCCGACCCGGTGGCATTCCCGCGATTACGGTCTGTTTGCTGCAAATCCGTTCGGTCTGAAAGAGTTCGAGCCCAAATCGAGCGACCCGGGCGGTTACGATCTGAAGCCCGGCGACCACTTACGTTTTCGTTACCGCGTCATTGTCCATAGCGGAGCTCTAGCGCCTGAAAAGATCGCGGCGTGGTACTCCGAATACACGAAGAATGGTCGTTAAGAATGAAACTCTTTCGAACGCGCGGCGGATTCCTTGTCGAGCATGAAAATACGCTTTTCGAAGGTCAGTTGAACGGGGTTGCCGAATGGGATGGCCTGTTGGCGCGAGACGATATTCAGGAATACCTTCGCAGCGCCCTCTCAAAGCTGAACGAGAGAGATTCCAGCGCGACGAAAGAAGCGCTTGCGCCGATCGGCAATCAGGAGGTGTGGGCCGCTGGTGTCACGTACTTTCGCAGCCGCGATGCCCGGATGGAGGAATCGAAATCAGCGGGCGGCGGAGATTTCTATGATCGGGTCTATACCGCGCTTCGACCGGAGCTTTTCTTTAAGGCAACGCCACATCGCGTAGTCGGGCCTTCTGGACAGGTGGCTATCCGGGGTGACTCCAAATGGTCGGTTCCCGAGCCTGAACTGACTCTGCTTGCCACGCCAGCGGGCAGGATCACCGGCTACACCATTGGCAACGATATGAGCTCGCGCGATATTGAGGGAGAGAATCCGCTGTATTTGCCTCAAGCGAAGGTCTATGACCGGAGCTGCGCGCTCGGCCCTTGCATCCTGTTGTCGACCGATCCCTTGCCGGGAAATACAGAGATCCGACTAGAAATCCTGCGCGGAAGCAAGATTGAATTCTCCGCATCGACCACGCTCGAATCCATGAAGCGGGATCCAAAAGAATTGGTTCAATTCTTGTTTCGCAACAACAGTTTTCCTTTCGGCTGCTTTCTACTGACCGGCACGGGGATCGTTCCGCCCGACTCATTCACTCTGCTCGGGGGGGATGAGATCCGCATTGCCATTCCGGCTATTGGAACTCTCGTGAACCGGGTCGGTTGACAGTTCGTCCGAACAACAGCTAGAGGTTTTCAGAGCCGGCCATCGTCTCGTTGTTTGCTCCTTCGAGTCGGAATGCAAGGTTGTCGTGGTTCGATACGATGCGCCCCAGCCACTTGTCGCATCCGTTCACGAATCCGCTGATTGGCCGTCCCAGATCGTGATCGAGAACCAGCACATCTCCGATTTCCAGGTTGAGAAGAGTCTGTGTTTGTATCATTCCGGCGGGGATGCGGGCCTCAAATATCACGTGCGCATCTTGCAGAAGTTGTGCCATATGCGCCTGTTCGCGTCCGCTCGATTCGGCGCGACGCACTTGCCTCACATCGTCGAATTTATGGCGAAGCCTCTTGATGAAAATAGATGGAATGGCGAGATTCATCAAACCTGTCGTAGACCCGACGTGAACTTCGATCGCGATAACAACCACAGCTTCGGCGGGCGCGAGCACATGAAGCAACTGTGGTTCACTGGCCAGCGATTGAACTGAGAATGAGATCTCCGTGACTGTCTTCCACGCTTCGGCCAAGTCGCGGAGAATAACCCGCAGCAGGGTCTGGAGGAGAGTTTTCTCGATTTCAGTGATTTTCCGTTGAACCGAGGAGGGAGCGCGGCCCTTGCTTCCGAGCAGCAGTTCCAGGAACGCAAACATCAGGCCGGTATTCATTTCGAGTACGGCCGTCCCTTCGTGCGGTTGCAAGCCGAGATAGGCGATACACGTAGGCGACGCTAAGCCCTCCAGGAACTCGGAATAGGAAACCTGCTCGAGGCTGGCCAAATTCAATGCGACATAAGAGCGCAGGTATGCGGATAGACTGGACGAAAGATTACGAACAAAATTTTCGTGAAGCAGGTGTACAGCCCGGACCTTGGATTTCGGAATTCGATCAAGATGGCCGAAATCGAAGTCCGCTACCTCCGAAGCCTTCCGTGCGGCTGCCTCTTCCGGCTCGGGAACGACTGCGTCGACCCCCTCTTGTGCCAATTCGTGCATTCTGCCGTTTGCGTTCTCTCGCCGGACCTAACTTCGCCCCTGCAAGGCCAGCCTGTCCTGGCGGCTGATAATCTCTTTGATCCGCACCCCGTAATTCCCTTTCACGGAGACCACTTCTCCCCTCGCGATGGTCGTTCCGTATACAACCAGATCAACGAAGTCACCGATCTTGCGGTCGAGTTCGATCAGATACCCGGGAGTCATTTTAAGTACCTCCCGAAGCGGCAAACTGGACCGTCCCAGAGCAATCGAGAGAGGCAGTTCCAGATCCATAAGCCTGTCAAGCATAGGAGTGACCGGCTGTTCGCCTGAATTTTGGGTTGAGAATGAAGCAATCGCCGTTTCGATGGAATTATCCATGAGTGCACGTGTCTGCTGCGTTTCGCTAGGGGAATCCGATTCCGGCTTCGCAGATTGCTGGCTGAACATATCGCTCATAGAGCCTTGAACTCCGCTTCTGGTCTTCTCTATTTGGGTCTATCGGCGTTCGCGTCGGCATGGAGGCCGGCGCCCTTCTTATCACGAATATCGGAGACGCGCACCGCGAGAGTGGAGTCTACAATCAGAATTTCTCCCGTCCCGATCAAGACATTTTCGGCATACAGATCTACGTTCTCGCCGCTCGGCCGGGGAAAGGCTACGATGCTTTCCGCTCGGAGTTCCAGCAACTCGCGGAAGCGGATCTTACGGCGATCCAGCTCGGCGCAGAGCGTTAGTGGAACGTCAGCTATTGCTTGGAAGCCTTCCATGGCGGATTGCGCCCGATCGCGTTCTCCCGCTGGCAATGCGTCAGTGCTCATGGGAGAACGTAGTGTCAGTACACATACTGTTCACTAGCCGAGTTCCCGAGCATGATTGCGCCCTCTTTTTCGAGCTCTCGAGCCGCAGCGATGATGCTTTGCTGCGCTGTATCGACATCCCTCAGCTTCACCGGGCCCAGACTCTCCAACTCCTCGCTCATCATCTCCGCCCCGCGCTGTGACTGCGTTTGCACGACTTTCTGTCGCAAAGACTCGTTAGCTCCTTTAAGGGCGGTCAGCAGGGTGTTGCGCTCTACTTTGCTGATCAGTGTTCGAAGAGAGGCAACATCCAGATTTTCCAGATCCCGAAAAACAAACATGAAGCGCCGAATATTCTCGAACAGCGGAGCATTCTCTGCCTCTACGCCGTCGAGAAGCTGCGAACACGTGTTGGGGTCCAGCCGGTTAAACATGTTCGCTACCGCCCGGACACCGCCAATCGCTTCCCGGCTCAGCTCGCCAAGGTTCTGCAATTTCTGATCGATTACCGAAGCGATGTTGCGAACGATCTCCGGTGAGATCTGGTCGAGGTCGGCCATCCGCATGGCCACATCAGTGCGCGTCTCCGCAGGAAGTGAGCTGATCATCGTGGCCGCCTGCGAGGAATCGAGATTCGAGAGAATTAGAGCGATGGTCTGCGGATGTTCATCCTGGATGAATTTCGCGAGTTGTTGGGGATCGACCTTACGGAATTTCTCGAATGTCGTGCTATCACTCTTCAGGGATCTGGTCAGGCGCTCAATCAGGCGGCCAGCCATCTCGGGCCCATAGGCCTCCAGCAAGAGTTTCTGGGCATAGTCAAGCCCGCCTTTGATCATAAGCCGCTGAGAAATCGCGTATTGATCGAACTCTTCCAGCGCCTGCTGAATGTCCGCCGGCGAGGCGTTTTCGCACCGTGCTACTGCCTTTGCCAGCCTGGCGGCGTGGTCCTCGGGAACCAGTTTGAGGATACCCGCGCTTTCTGTCGGACCGAGAGCGATGAGCAGAATGGCTGCCTTCTGAAGGCCAGTGAGCTTCGCACCGGTGCTCGCCTCGCGCGGCTCTGCCGCGGGTTCTGGCAGCATGATCTTCAATCGCTAAGCCCCTGAGCTGATCTCGACAATGACGTTCCTCGGCACATACTTATCGGCTTTGTGGGGCGAAGTCTTAGAAAAATACAGCTCAGACTTCGATAGCTGCACGTACGGATAGTAGGTATCGCAAAGGCTTCGAGAGATAGGGAGTTTCTGATTTCTACAGCTCTAGGGGTTAAGCATGCGCTGCGGCGGCGTGAGCCAGTATTCCAGGAATATGAGATCGAGAAAACGGTTGAATTTGAATCCGACTTCGCGTAGGTGCGCCACTCGTTCAAACCCAAATCCCTCAAGAAATCGCAGAGACGCGGCGTTTTCTGCGTCCACTCCCGCGATCATGACGTGCTTTCGCAACTCCGTTGCGCGACTAATTAGCGCCTTTAACAATTCCGTGCCAACGCCCTGACCGCGCGACGAAGTGTGAACATGGATGGTCCCTTCTACGGTAAAGCGATATCCGGGCCAGGACCGGAAATCTCCAAAGCTGCCGAATCCAGCGATCGAATTACTGCCCGCCGCGACCAGTACTGGATAACCCTGCTCCTGCCGGGATCTCCACCAGCCGATTCTTTCCTCGCGCGTTGCAGGCCGATCATTGTAGATCGCGGTTGAGTTTGCTACGACCTCGTTATAGATGGCGGTGATCTCGTCGAAATCCGCTTCAATAGCTTCCCGGATGCGCATGGTTTTCTCGCGACTGCCTGAGTGTCCTTTATGATGTAAATTCGAGGCTAAATCGGGGCGCCCCCTCAGGTATCGCCCTCATCATGAAAGTTTCTGTCATCATTCCCGCCGCGGGTCTTGGTACCCGCATGGGCCGCAGTGCGCCTGAAAAGGAAGGTATCAGCCGGAAGCAGTTCATGTTGCTCAACGGCTCGCCCATTCTGATTCACACTATCCGCAAGTTCGTGAGCTGCCCTTCTGTTACCGAAATCGTTGTTGCCATTCGCTCCGACGATCTCGAATGGGCCACCGAACTCTTCAAAGCGCAAGGTCTCGCGCAGAATGTCCGCGCGGTTGAAGGAGGCGAAAGCCGGCAGCAATCCGTCGAGAACGCCTTGGCGGCTATCGCCGATGACATCGATCTGGTTGCCGTGCATGATGCCGTCCGGCCGTTCGTTGAGCGCGACACGATAGAGAAGGTCATTCGCGAAGCGAGCGAGACCGGCGCGGCGATCGTCGGCATTGTGCCCGTTGACACCGTCAAGCAGGTACACCGAACCAAAGTGCGCGCGACTCTTCCGCGTGAGCGCCTTATCCTGACCCAAACGCCTCAGGTATTCCGCCTCGACCTTCTGCGGCAGGCCTTCGAAAAAGCTCGCGAGGATCTGTTCCTCGGCACCGATGAGTCTTCTCTCGTCGAGCGGTTGGAACGCGTCGAAGTCTCCGTGGTGCTCGGAACGGATCGCAACATCAAGATCACAAAGCCCAGCGACATGGATCT
Source organism: uncultured Acidobacteriaceae bacterium (assembly GCA_963787585.1). Classification (GTDB taxonomy): domain Bacteria; phylum Acidobacteriota; class Terriglobia; order Bryobacterales; family Bryobacteraceae; genus Bog-105. The sequence continues at coordinate 503,066 of CAWBDR010000014.1, read as the reverse complement.
CGCCCGCTTGTATTTGATACTCGAAAGGTCTGCCCTGGAAATTCCGCGCTGATGACTGGAGATAACTTCGCAAGCTTCCGCATCGGGCAAGGCTGGGATTCCCATCGCATCGAAACGGGTCGTCCACTGATTCTTGCCGGTGTCCACGTTCCCTGTGAGTTCGGTCTGGCCGGGCACTCGGATGCTGACGTGCTGTTTCATTCGGTTACCGATGCCCTTCTGGGAGCCCTCGGTCTGGGCGACATTGGAACGCATTTCCCCGACACCGCTTCGGAATGGCGCGGAGCCGAAAGCTCAGTGTTCCTCCGCGAAGCAGTTCGTTTGGCGGCATCCGAAGGCTATAGCATCGCTAACGTCGACACGACGGTTATTCTGGAGCGCCCCAAGCTGAACGAGTTTCGTAAGGCTATCCGCGAAAGCCTCGCCCGAGCTGTCGAGCTTCCCGCTAATCTGGTGAGCGTGAAGTTCAAGACGGCGGAAAAGGTTGGTCCCGTGGGTGAAGGCCGTTCGTGTGAAGCACAGGCGATTGTTCTATTGCGCGCGCAACCGGCGGATCATCCCGCGGGGTGAAGTTGCCGGGCTTCTGAGCGTGCGTCATGGAACAGGATGCCAGGATCTACGTCGCCGGCCACCGTGGACTCGTCGGTTCGGCCCTTATTCGCTGCCTCCACGCGAACGGCTTCGAGAACCTGATCCTCCGCTCGCGGGAAGAATTGGATCTGACTCACGCAGACTCGGTTCAAGCGTTCTTCGCGGCGTCCCGCCCGGAGTATGTCTTTCTCGCCGCTGGAAAGGTCGGCGGAATCGGCGCCAATGCGGCTTATCCCGCCGATTTCATCCGCGACAATCTCGCGATGGAATTGAATGTGATCGATGCCGCCTGGCGAAATGGTTCACGGAAATTCTTGTTTTTCGGCTCTTCCTGCATCTATCCCAAGTTTGCTCCTCAACCTATCAAGGAGGACTGCCTGCTGGCCAGTGCTCTCGAGCCAAGCAATGAACCGTACGCTCTCGCTAAGATCGCGGGCCTCAAACTCTGCCAGGCCTATCGCGATCAGTACGGGTTCGGAGCGATTTGCTGCATGCCCGCTAACCTCTATGGCCCCGGCGACCGCTTTGATCTCCAGAACTCGCACGTGCTTGCGGCGCTGCTGCGCAAAGTGCATGAAGCCAACGTCTCCGGCGCATCGCAAGTCGTGATCTGGGGCACGGGAACACCGCGCCGTGAATTTCTCCATGCCGACGACCTCGCGGAAGCCGCTCTATTCCTGATGCAGCACTATGACGGCAGGCAGATCGTAAATGTCGGAACCGGCAAAGATCTTTCGATTGCAGAGCTGTCATCCCTTATCGCCGGGATCGTCGGATATCACGGTGCGTTCGTCTTCGATCCCAGTAAACCCGACGGCACGCCGCGCAAGCTCCTCGACCTGACTCGTATTCACGATCTCGGCTGGCGTCACCGGATTAATTTGCAGGCCGGCATTCGGTCCACCTACGAATGGTTCAGGGAACATTGCAGCGCAGGCGCCGGACCTATTCTGGTATAGAACAGGCATCGTTTGCGAACCAATTCGCTGTTTATCGTTCGCTATCTGTTGATCGTGGCCTTCATTACTGGGTCCGGTTACGCACTGATTCTTGCCCGGGCGTCTTATCTCTTCCATCAGGACACCGCTAAATCTGTTCCGGCGGCCGTTGGTCTCGTCCCTTACAAGGCCGAGTATCTGGCGCGATTAGCGGCATGGCAGCCAGACCAGCGCATCGCGTTGCTCCATCGCGCCGTAGCTCTCAATCCGTTCGATTATGAGTCCTGGATTCAGCTTGGCCTCATCTCGGAGCTGCAGGACAAGAACACGGCGCAAGCGGAACGCTATTACCTTGAAGCGGCCGCAGTGAACCACATGTTCCTGCCGAAATGGACCCTTGCGAATTTCTACTTCCGGCGCCAAAAGCTGCCCGAGTTCTTTCGTTGGGCAAAGGAGACTCTGGCGATTACGCCTTATTCCTCCGATCCCGTCTTTGCTCAGATGTGGTTGTTGACGCAACAACCGTCCGTTATTTCGGCGGCGATTCCCGATCGCGCCAGAATTCTCCTTCAATATGCCTGGTTTCTGTCTAATAACAGCCAATTCACTGCCATTCCTCCCGTTGTCGACCGGCTGGTGCGTGTCGTGGATGGCAGTGATCCTCACCTCTGGGGCCGCGACGATCTGCTGGCGACCATCGAGGATCGCCTGCTCGCTTCGGCTGATCTCGGCGGCGCGCTCCAGGTCTGGTCCAGGATGGAGCGGGGCGGGTGGCTGCATGAAGGCGTTCCGTCTCCGTCCCGTCCCGTTACCAACGGAGACTTTACCGCGCCGTTCTACGGTCATGGCTTCGATTGGCAGATCGACCCGGTCGACGGCGCCGCTGTAGACCATTTCCTCGATGAGAAAGCGGTCCGGATCACGCTCTCCGGAGACCAGCCCGAAAGCTGCGTTTTGCTTCAGCAATACGTCCCGATTGATCCCGTCCGGAGTTACCGCTTGCAATGGTCGGCTGTGGCCGGCCAGATCGAACGCCCGCGCGGTCTCGCCTGGCATATCCATCCCATGGGCATCGAATCGCATACGGATCAGGCCTCCGGAGACCTTCTTGGGGCGCCGAGCGCGTGGGACTTTCGCGCACCCGCTCGCGTGAAGCTCTGTCTGCTGACGCTCGAGTATGCGCGCCCTCTGGGAGTGGTTCGCGCGCGTGGCTCGGTTTCCCTTCGCTCCGTTTCCCTTGTCCCCGAATGAGCCCGACCGTGCTCGACCGTTTCATCCAGATCGCACAGTTCGCGCAGGGAATTGGCGCGGGCGGCAAATCGCCATCGCGCGGTGAGCGAGCCGTCGTCCGCCGTCTCTTCCGGGGCTGTTCTGCGGACTCCGCTCCGCTCACTATCTTTGACGTGGGTGCTAATAAGGGACAGTTTGCTCGGATTGTTTGTGATCAGGCCCGACAACGGCCGTTTGCTTTACACTGCTTCGAGCCAGGCGCTCACGCCTTCGAACAATTGGTGCGGAACTGCGGCGGCCGTGACAATGTTCGCCTGAACAATTTCGGTCTCGGCGCTGAGCTGGGTACTCGCGAACTCTACTTCGATTCTCCCGGGTCGGAGCTCGCCTCACTGATCAGGCGCGATCTCTCGCATGTCGGTCTCGAAATGTCCGGCGTTGAAACCGTGCACATCGAGACACTGGACTACTATTGCCAAACTCAGAAAATTGAACGAATAGACCTGCTAAAGCTGGATGTCGAAGGGCACGAACTCAATGCTCTTCTGGGCGGAGCGCGCCTGTTTCAAAACAAGGCCGTTACGGCGGTAATGTTCGAGTTTGGCGGTTGCTGCGTTGATATCCGCACCTTTCTGAGGGATTTCTTCTATTTCTTCAAGAGACATAACATGCGTCTAGGCCGCGTAAACTTGGCCGGTGGCGTCAGGTATATAGAGAAGTACTCCGAAGGGTTGGAACAATTTAGGACTACCACCTTCCTCGCGACTGCAACCTAATTCGGTACCCTTAGGACCAATTCGCCGTAACTATTATGCAATTTGACGTCTCTGCTTGATACTGTGGATTTTCGGCCAGCACCGGAGGTTCGTTCCGGGTGAGGGATTTTTGAGGAGTTGATTTCTTGAAATTGCGAAACCAGAAGGTACTTGTCTGCGGCGGCGGTGGGTTCATAGGCGGCCACTTAGTAAGAAGTTTGGTCAATCAGGGAATCAATGTTGGCCGCGCCGTTGATATCAAGCCCCTCGATGAGTGGTATCAGCAATGCCCCAGCGTCGAAAATCTGATAGTGGACCTAAAGGAAAAGGAAGGCTGTGAGCGCGCTGTTGCCGGAATGGACATTGTGTTCAACCTCGCGGCGGATATGGGCGGTATGGGATTCATCGAGAACAACAAAGCGCTATGCATGTTAAGCGTTCTGATCAACACCCATTTGTTGATGGCATCTCGCGATGCGGGCATAGAGCGATTCTTCTACTCCTCATCGGCCTGCGTATACAACGGCACTAAGCAGAGTGATCCCAAAGTCACTCCTCTCAAAGAAGAGGACGCGTATCCAGCTCTGCCCGAGGATGGCTACGGCTGGGAGAAGCTGTTCAGCGAGCGCATGTGCCGCCATTTCGCGGAAGACTTCGGACTCGAATGCCGCGTAGCGCGCTACCACAATGTGTACGGACCGCTTGGCACATACGAAGGTGGGCGAGAGAAAGCCCCCGCCGCGATCTGTCGTAAGGTGATCGATGCCAAGTTTTCAGGCAAACATGAAATCGAGATCTGGGGCGATGGGAACCAGACGCGTAGCTTCATGTACGTTGACGATTGCGTGAAAGGGACGCAGATGATTCTGGAGAGCGATATTCACGACCCGGTTAACCTCGGGAGCACTGAGCTGATCACGGTCAACGAACTGGTCAATATCGTGGAAGAGATCGCAGGCGTGAAGCTGCGGCGTACTTACAAGCTCGATGCGCCGAAGGGCGTTAACGGTCGCAATAGCGATAACACGAAACTTAAGCATTACCTCGGCTGGGAACCCTCGATCCGCCTTCGTGATGGAATGAAGCGAACCTACGATTGGATTCTGGGCGAGATGGTTACCCGCAAAGAAGGCCCCTATCTGGCGGCTACCGCAGCATACTCGTCGTAAGATCCGAGGAAATCTTCAATCTTTTCATCCTCGAACCTCCAGATTCTGGTCGCCACTTCGTCCACCAGGTCCTCGTCGTGAGTGACTAGCAGCACCGTGCCTTCGAACTTCTGGAGAGCGATATTCAGCGCATTGATGGACTCGAGATCAAGGTGGTTTGTGGGTTCGTCGAAAACCAATACGTTCGGCTTCTGCAGCATGAGCTTGCAGAAGATCAGCCGCGCCGCTTCGCCACCCGACAAAGCATCGGTCGGTTTCATGCCCTCTTCGCCACTGAAAAGCATTTGGCCGAGCAGGCCCCGGATCTCTTCTTTCGAGGCCTGCGGATCGAAGTCGTGCAACCAGTCGGCCACGGTGGTGCCGTTGCGAATGCTGCCGCGATGGTCCTGCGCGAAGTATCCGACTTGCACTTCGTGTCCCCAGGTGACAATTCCGGAATCCAGTCCCACATCGGGATCGTCCACGCCCGGCGCGTTCGCCAGCAGAGCCTTCAAGAGAGTTGTCTTTCCGGCGCCGTTTCGGCCCATCAGAGCTATTTTTTGGCCGCGCTGCACGGCTGCCGAAAAGCCCCGAATCACTTGCAAGTCGCCATAGCCCTTTGTTACGTCCTTGAATTCAAGGGCGTGCCGGCCGGACGGCCGCTTCATATCGAAACGAATATATGGCCGTTGAATATTTGATCGCGCGAGCTCGGTCGTTTGCAGCCGTTCGACTTCTTTCTTGCGCGAAGTCACCTGGCTTGCTCGAGTACCGGCCGAAAAGCGCGCGATGAACTCGTTCAATTGTGCGATCTTCTTCTCTCGCTGAGCATTTTCCACTTCTATGCGAACACGGATCTGCGTCTTCTGCAGAACCATGTCGTCGTATCCGCCCGGGTAGGTGATGATGGTTTGGTAATCGATATCCGCCGTGTGCGTCGAGACGCTGTTCAGAAAATGGCGGTCGTGCGAAATGACGATCAGTACTCCCTCGTAGTGCGTCAGGAAATTCTGCAGCCAATGAATCGATTCGAGATCGAGGTAGTTGGTAGGCTCATCCAGCAGAAGCGCCGCGGGGCGTCCAAAAAGAGCTTGCGCCAGCAATACGCGGACCTTTTGTCCGCCCTGAAGCTCGCCCATCTTGCGATCGTGGAGCGGTTCGGGGATATCAAGTCCGTCCAGCAAGACCGCGGCGTCGCTCTCGGCGGAGTAACCGTCCTCTTCCGCGACGATCCCCTCAAGCTCTCCTAGCCGCATACCATCTTCATCGGTAAGATCGGGTTTGGAATAGAGTGCCTCGCGCTCTTCAAGCGCTTTCCAAAGCGGCAGGTTACCCATGATCACCGTATCGATCACACGGTATTGATCGAAGGCAAACTGGTCCTGCCGAAGAACGCCAATTTTCTTCGGGCGAACCACTGTACCCTTCTGCGGCTCGAGTTCCCCCGAGAGCAGCTTCATGAAGGTCGATTTTCCGGCGCCGTTCGGGCCTGTTAAACCGTAGCGCCGGCCGGGCAAGAAGGTCGTCGTGACCTCCTCGAACAGGATTTTGCCCCCATAACGCATGCTGACATTACTGACTGAAATCATTTGAGGAAAAAACAGGTGGGAACCCTTATTTTAACTCAAAGTACGATTCAGCCGCCGCCGGGTCCGCCTTCTGCACCAGCATCTCTCTAGCGGGGTTCGGGATCCGCCCACGAACCTACACGGTCGGCGTACACCTTCGTGAACACAGCCCCAAAAAAGAAAATTTGCGCCGAGTAGTAGACCCACACGACAAAAGCCACAAGCGAGCCCGCGGCGCCGTACGTAGATGCCACCGCGGCCGTCCCGAGGTATAACGCGAGGAGCGCCTTGCCAATATCGAATAGAATCGCTGTGGCAACCGCCCCGATGAGTACGTCCCGCCAGGCAACTGGGACATCCGGAACGAATTTGAAGATCAGCCCAAACAGGATCGACATCGCGACCAGAAAAAGTACGAAGTTGCTGACCTCGCCCCAAACCGCGGTTCCGACAGGCAGACGACCGCCGAAGAGCCTTTCGGTGGCCGTCAGTGTCGTGCTGAGAAGCAAAGACGTGATGAGCAGCACCCCTGCGGCAAGAATCATTCCAAAAGACGCGAGCCGCTGCCCAACGATGCCTCGCCATCCCGAGGCACGGCTTATTGGTGCATCCCAGATAAGGTTCAACGAATCTCGTAATTCAACGAACACGCCCGATGCGCCGAAAAACAACATGACAAGCGCGATGCAGGAGGCCAAGACTCCGGTCCCGGTCTGATGTGCGTTATCAATCAGTGACTTGAGCGTATTCGCCGTGGAGGAGCCGGCAACTTCCGTTAATTCATCGATGAGTTCGCGCTCGGCGGCTTGGCGCCCAAATGCCAAACCGCAGATGGCTACTATCAGAATGAGCAAAGGAGCGATCGAGAGCAGGGTATAGTAAGCCAGCGCGGCTCCGAGCCGGGGTGCGTTATGCCTGCTCCATTTGCTGGCAGTCGCTTGCAGCAATTTCCACGCTGCCTTGCGCGAAAACATAGGAGTTTTTCGTCACTATAGACGGCTAAATCCTAGTGGCTGAGATAGATGTAACACAGTACAAAGGAGGGGCGTCAAGGAAGTGCTACGGCAGGAGATGACGCGAACCGGGGGCAATAGAGCATTTAATACGTCTTTGGGTCAGGACTTGCGCGACCGGCAGAGATGAGTGTTCTTTCCGTTTTCCTAAAGTCGCTTGGCTTCTTCGGGCTTCTGATCATTGCGTTCTCGCAAACCCGCGCTCAGGATTTTACAGGCCGAACCGTTACAGCGATCGAATACGAGCCCCGAGATCAGCCCATCTATTCGAAAGATCTCCAGAACGCACAGCTTGTCCAGATAGGCGAGCCGCTTGATCCCGCCCAGGTCGCGGGGACCATCGACCGTCTCTGGGCCACAGGACTCTACGACGACATTCAAGTCCATGGCGAGGCCAGCGCCGGCGGCGTCAGAATCCGGTTCGTCACAAAACCGCGCCGATTCATTGGCCACGTTGGAGCGGACGGCGACATTAAGAATCCACCCAGCCGCGCCGTGCTCATCAGCGGCGCACAGTTATCTCTGGGCCAACCCTTCGATCCCGAGACCCTGGAAGTTGCCCGGAAGGACCTGGAGGAAGAGCTGCATCAGAACGGCTTGTTTTCCGGCACAGTCGGTACTACCACGATCGAAGATCCCACGACTCACCAGATGACAATTCGTTTTCTTGTCTATTCCGGCAAGAGGGCGCGGTATGCAACTCCGGTGATCTCGGGAGAAACAGCGCCATTATCGAACGAAGCGATTATCAGGGCTACGGGCTGGCGCTGGCCGTTAATTGGCGTGTATCGCCAAGTGACTTCGGCATTAACCGATCGCGGAGTGGACGGAATTCAGAAGAAGTACGGGAAGAAAGATCGCCTGACGGCGACCGTGAGCCTTACCTCCCTAGACTATAATCCCGAAACAGCTCGTGCGCAGCCAGCCCTGGATATTAATGCCGGTCCAAAAATCATAATCAAAGCCCTCGAATCCAAGCTCTCCAAGCGCAAGTTGCGACAATTGGTCCCGGTTTATGAAGAAGAATCCGTTGACAATGACCTGCTAACGGAAGGGGCCGCCAACATTCATGATTACTTTCAATCCAAGGGGTACCCGGACGTTCAGGTTAATTGGCACCGGGAACCTGCCCAGCAAGACCTTGAAGTAATCTCCTACGAAATTGCCCAAGGACCCCGGCGCAGACTCGTCAATATCGATATCGAGGGTAACACCTACTTCACGCTCGATACGATTCGCGAGCGAATGTTTCTGAGAACGGGAACCTTCCTTATGCGCTACGGACGTTATAGCGAATCGTTCCGAGAACAGGACGAGAGAGCGATCGAAGCTTTGTATCAGGCGAACGGGTTTCGCGATTGTAAGGTCACCTCAAAGGTGCAGACCAATTACAGGGGCAAACCGCAAGACTTATCCGTGCAGTTCCAAATCAACGAAGGCAAGCAGTGGACCGTTGCCAGCTTGAAGATCCAGGGTAATGCGCGATTAGATCTGGCACCGATGAGAGATCAGTTTGCATCCATCGAGGGGCAGCCGTTCGCGGGAGTAAACATCGGCTCGGATCGCAACAGGATTCTGGAGTACTATTTTAACCACGGTTTCCCGGCCGCGTCCTTCACTTATTCAGCAAAGCCGGGCGCCGAGCCTGCAACGATGGACCTCATTTATTACATTACCGAGGGTCGCCAGGAGTTCGTTCGGCAGGTCATTATCTCCGGGCTATACCGGACACGTCCCTCATTGGTTAAAAAAGAAATTAACTTCGAGAAGGGCCAGCCGGTTTCCATGCTGCAGATCAACAGTGTGGCGCAAAAGCTCACAGGTCTTGGCATTTTCGCGAACGTCAACACCGGGATTCAGAACCCGAATGGAAGCACTCAATATAAGAACATCCTGTATGACTTCGACGAAGCGGCGCGTTACAGCTTCAATGTAGGCTTCGGCCTGGAGCTGGGGCAGTTCGGCCAGACAACGAACGACCTCAGCGAATCCGGGGGGGCCAGGGGCGTATCACCGATCGTTTCCTTCAACGTAAACCGGCTGAATTTCCGTGGCGTCGGGCAGACCATCTCACTACAGACCCGGTATTCAACGCTCGAGCAGCGTGACTCATTGAGCTACATCATCCCGCGATTTTTCGGCTCACCGAATCGCACGCTTACCTTTCAGCTCCTATACGATACGACGCAGGACGTTCAGACGTTTACATCCAAAAGCGAGGAAGCGTCGGTTTCGGCCTCTCAGAGGTTCAACCGTGCATCTACTCTGGTGCTTCGGTTTTCCTATCGACGTGTTACCACAAACAAAATCCAGATACCGGCGCTCCTGATCCCGGAGCTTCTTCAACCCGTTCGCATAGGCATGCTCTCCGCAAGCTACATACAGGATCATCGCGATAATCCCTCGGACGCGCACCGTGGTTTCTGGAACACTATAGACGTTGGGCAGGCGGGGAGGTTCTTAGGATCGGAACGCGACTTTACCCGCGTTCTTGCTCGCAATGCTACCTACACTCCGATCGGACGTAACCTGACGTTCGCCCGCCAGACGCAGATCGGCTTTATCGTACCGTTCAACATTCCGGCAGGCGTAAGCAGATTCGAAGATATTCCGCTGCCGGAGAGGTTTTTCGGAGGCGGCAGTTCTTCCATGCGTGGTTTCGGCTACAACCAGGCGGGACCGCGGGACATTGGGACGGCGAACGAACAACCTGGAATTCCCACCAGTGCGGCTACAGGATTTCCCATCGGAGGCAACGCGCTTTTCTTCAATTCTGTTGAGTTGCGGTTTCCCTTAATTGCCCCTAACATCAGCGGCGTCCTGTTTGAGGATATGGGAAACGTCTATACGGGTTTCAGCTATGTGTCTTTCGCCTATCACCAGCTCAGCCACTGTCTGCCGCCACCCTATGACTGCCCGCCGCAAGACTTCAACTATGCCGTGCAATCGCCGGGATTCGGAATCCGCTACAAAACACCTCTTGGTCCTGTTCGGGTAGATTTCGCGTATGCGTTGAATCCACCGCGGTATCTCGGGTTCAGTACCAATGTGCCTTTCCAGGATTTGCTTCCGTGTACGCCACAACAAATCGGAAATCCTGCGTTTCCTCATTGCACCCCCGGTCCTCAAAGGCTGAGAGGCTTTCAATTCTTCTTCTCTATCGGGCAGGCGTTCTGATGTGGTGGCGCGCGATGCCCCTGCTTTGTAGCTTTGTGGTACTCGCCTCCGGCGTAATCATTGACCGCATTGCCATTATCGTCGGGAACGCGATCATCAAGGATAGCGACATCAACCGCGATGTCAAAACGACGGAGTTCCTGAACGGCCGGCCCTTGGAACTCAACAATGCTTCCCGCAAGGAGGCCGCCGACCGGCTTATAAATCAGGCTCTGATTCGGAAAGAGATTCGCATCGGCGATTACGCGATTGCCACCTTGCAGCAGGCCGATGTCGAATTAAACCAGTTGGTTAGCCGGCGGTTCAAAAGCCAGGAACGTTTCGAGGAAGCTTTACGCAGGTACGGCATCACCGAACTGGAATTACGGACAGAGTTTCAATGGCAGCTCACAGTGCTGGAGTTCATTGATGTGCGGTTTAAACCCGCTGTGTTTATCAGTGATCAGGAGATTGCGGCCTATTACGAGCAGCATGCGGCCGCGCTTCGCCACGAGTATTCCGGAAAGACTTCGCTTGACGATCTGCGCGACGACATTCGCGATACCCTAACCGGCGAGAAAGTAAACACGCTTTTCTTCTCGTGGTTGAGTGAGCAGCGCAAGGAGACGAAAGCCCAGTTTATTGAGAAGGATCTGGCATGACACACCGAGCGAAGAAGATCTTTCTAATCGCCGCCGGTTCCGTTGTTGGACTGATTCTCATTCTGGTAATCGCCGCCGTTATTGTGTTGAAGAGCAGTTGGTTCGCCAATTTTGCGAAAGAGAAGACCGTTGCAGAGATCGAGACTGCCACAGGTGGGGTTGCGACGATCAGATCTTTCGAGTTCGACCTCTCGCACCTAACCTTGCGCATTCACGATTTCGTGCTTCACGGAACCGAGCCGAAGACCGCCGCTCCGCTCTTGTCCGTGCAGCTTCTCGAACTGCGCATGAAACTCTTTTCGGGAATCATGCACGCGCTTGATCTCGCGTATCTCGGCATTGAGAAGCCGCAGGTCGACTTAATTGTTTTTCCAAACGGCACAACCAACATCCCTCAACCCAAACATCCAACCTCCAGTGGGAACAACAATTCCCTAGAAACTCTTGTGAACCTGAAGGTGAACAAGTTTCTGCTTGAGAACGGGCTAATAAGGGCTGCAAGCCAGAAGAGCGCATTCAACGCCCGTGGCGAGAACCTGCGGGTTCTCCTGAACTACGACTTTGTCCATCCTTCCTATACCGGCAATCTCACCATCGCCCCTCTGCAGTTTTCAGCGGGAGGTAAGCCGGCTCTCGGGGCAAACGTAACTATTCCGGTAACCATCGAAAGCAACGCGATCAGAATCGAAAATGCCAGCGTTGCTACTGCAGAATCGCGAATAGGGCTGACCGCATCGTTAACGAATGTGAACGCCCCAGTCATTTCCGCGAGCCTCAATGCAGATATCTCATTACCGGAACTGCAGCGCAGCCTCACCTTGCCGATTGACGCGAATGCGAAAGGCGCTCCACAGACGCTCAGGGCTGAACTGGCCATTCAAATGAGCGAAGCGACCAAAGCTCTGCAGATTCAGACCGCTCATATCGCGCTGGGACATACCACTTTTCAGGCTTCTGGCGCACTGGTTCCGGGTCAGACCGGCGGAGTGCAATTCAACGCCGATTTTGTGCTAGGCGAGTTATCGCACCTTATGAACATTTCATCCGTTCAGGCGCAAGGTAACCTTTTGGCGAGTGGAAAGGCGACGCTCGACAGACAGGACAATCTTGCAGTCAACGGCACGTTGAATTCTCGCGGCCTGGCGCTGCACAGTGGAACGACCGAAGTGTCGAACGTCAGCCTACATACTCCTTTTCATGCCGACCCGTATCTGATCAGTCTCGATGGGCTTAAGTTGGACGCTTTCGGCGGAAGTCTCGCGGCCAAAATCTTTATCGAGCAGATGCAGCAACTCAGTCTCGAAGGGACTCTTCGCAACTTTTCCCTTCCGACGCTTGCTTCCGTCTTTACGGGCAAGCGCCCCGGCTACGACGGTACTCTCGAAGGGTCTTTGAAAGCGCAAGGCAATCTGAAAGCAAAGGGCGCAAGCGGTTTTCGCGCGAACGCCCGCTTGACCATAGCGCCGGGTACACAAGGGATGCCAGTCAGTGGACGGCTGAACGCGGACTATGTTGGCTCAACGGGCGCCATCGACTTAGGACAATCTTACATTTCGCTCCCGAACTCGAGGCTAGAGTTGGCCGGATCTCTCGACGAGCGGATTGATATCAGCCTAGTTTCTCACAATCTGAATGACTTCCTGCCGGCAGCGAATTTTGCCTCGTCGACACGGCAGACTTCCTTGCCGGTCAGCTTGCGCTCGGGCGGAACGGCGACAATCCAGGCTCAGGTTACTGGAAACCTCTCTGATCCGCGCGTTGCGGGCCAAGTGAATATGACCAGCTTTACGGTTGAGCAAAAGCCATTCACGCGCCTCAGCCTGGATTTTGCTGCGGCCCCTTCCACGGCATCGATGCAGAACGGAGTTCTAACGGGCCGGGACTTACAAACAAACTTTGACGCGACCATCGGATTACTGAAATGGAAGCCACAGCCCCACTCGCCTCTCACCGCAAACGCCACGCTTCGCAGCGCTGATATAGGTAGTTTGCTAGCATTGGCGGGCGAATCTTCCATCCAAGCAAGCGGTCAGGTGGCGGCCGACGTCCATGTTAACGGCACGTACAGAGATCCGGAGGGAACGGCGGTACTCCAGATTCTTAACGGCTCCGTGGACCAGCAGCCGTTCAGTAAGCTGTACACCAGCGTGAATCTCCAGAGCCAGGTGATTACGCTCTCAAATCTCGAACTCGATACAGCGGGGGGACGCGTGACCGCCGGCGGGACATTTAGGCATCCGGCAGACAGCTTTACGGTCGGCCACGCGCAGTTCCAGATCGCAAGTACTGGAATTCAACTTGCGAACATTACACCCCTGCAAGCAAAGAGTCCAGGAGCAGCGGGAAGCATTCAACTTAGCGCCGCCGCTGCAGCGGATATTACTAAGTCTGGTGCTCAGATGGCCCTAACTGTCTCTAATATCAGCGCGGATCTCGCGGCTCACGGTTTACGAGTACAGAACCAGGATGCAGGTGACTTGACCGCCACCGCCCGCACGAACAACGGAACGGTCAACTACAACCTCGCCTCAAATTTCGCCGGCTCTGAAATACGAATCGCGGGGCGGACTGCTCTTGCCAGAGATTATGCAACAACTGCGGACGCTTCAATTGCTAATTTATCGGTAGAAAAGATTCTGCAGATTACCGGCCAAACCCATTATCCTGTGAGTGGAACGTTTTCGGCGAGCGCTAATGTTACTGGTATGTTGCGGGCTCCGAATGGACGTGTAAATTTCACTCTGGCGGGAGCGAAGATATATCAGGAGCCCCTTAATCGCCTGGAAGGCGCAATCAACTATTCGGACACCGTCATCCAAATTCCTTCAATTACGGCTAGCGCACCCGCTGGGAAGCTCACGCTCAGCGGATCGTTTGTTCATCGTGCGGGGAATTTCAATGCTGGCGCATTAGCGCTGAAGCTTGACACCTCGGGTCTGGAACTGGCGAAAATCTGGCACGTCCACCAGAAGCAGCCTGAGCTTACAGGAACGCTGAGCCTCGCCGCTAATCTTGCCGCGTCGTTGCGGAATGAAAACGAACTCCGTTCCATCGGAATTTCGAAACTCGATGCAGATGTTGCGGCAAGAAGGCTTCGGCTGAATAACACGAATCTTGGCGAGGCCACTTTTGCCGCTCGCACTGACGGTCGGAATCTGAACTATCATTTCGACTCGGATATTGCGCAGAGCCAAATCCATGCCAAAGGCACTTCGCAACTGATCGGTGATTACCCGACCACCGCAAGTCTCGCGTTCGGCAACATCCGCTACTCGAACATTCAACCGTTCATTTCCACGGAGTCGGGCCCGGAGCAACTCTTCGACGGAATCCTAGACGGTCAGGCTTCAGTGAACGGCCCTCTGTTGAAAATGGGCGACCTCACCGGTCGCTTGCAGTTGAATAGGGTTGAGGTGGAGACACATCCGACAGCTACACCCACGGGTGGACCCGCCCTCAGAGAAGTTCGTCTTCAGAATCAAGGCCCAATTGTCCTAACTCTCGATCGCGCTGTCGTGCAGGTGCAGCGACTGAAGATATCAGGTCCGGATACCGACATCACGGCTTCTGGCGCAGTTAATTTAAGAAACGGAAACAGTCCTCTGGGTCTCACGATCGCTGCAACCCTGAACCTTGGCATTCTCCAAGACATAAGTCGAGACTTTTATTCGTCCGGCTTCGTGACGCTAAACGCGACAGTGCACGGGAAGTTTTCGAAGCCGCTTGTTAACGGCGAAATTGTTCTTAAGAACGCAAATGTCAACTATACTCAGTTCTTCAATGGCCTTTCCAACGCAAACGGAACTATTCTTCTGAATGGTACTAACGCCACCATTCAGACGCTGACGGCGGAAAGCGGCGGAGGCAAAGTCTCCCTGGACGGGTTTGTGTCTTTCGGCGGCCCTGTGATGAGCTGTAACCTGCGATCGTCCGCTGACCGCGTGCGAGTGCGGTATTCGGGAATTGCCGTAGTATCTAACGCCACACTGACTCTTGTCGGTAACGTCAACCATTCACTTCTTAGCGGAACTGTGACCGTCCAAAGAATTGCCTATAATAACTCCAGCGATATCGGTTCTATTCTTTCGTCTACATCTACCCCACCCTCAACCTCATCGAATCCATCAACCCTGCTATCAGGGATGCGCCTTAACATCCACATTCTGACCGCGCCCAATCTTCAGGTGGCGTCGACATTTACCGACAAGCTCGAGATAGTTTCCGATCTGACTGTCCGTGGGACTGCCGCCACGCCAGGAATGATTGGACGCGCTAACATAACCAACGGGCAGCTTGTTTTTTTCGGCAACACCTACACAGTTAATTCCGGTACGATTAATTTTTACAATCCGAATTCGATTCAACCGGTTATCGATATATCTCTCGAGACGGTTGCTCAGGGCGTTGATGTAGTAATTGGCGTCTCTGGAGCGATGGATGACCTGAGGTTGAGTTATCGGTCCGATCCGCCCCTTACATTCGAGCAGATCGTCCAACTGCTGGCCACGAACACTACACCGGCGAATGCTCAGATTGCGGCGCACGAGCCACCTCCGCAACAACAGTCATTGAGTCAGATGGGCGAGTCCGCGATACTCGGGCAGGCGATTGCCAATCCTCTTGCCAGCCGTGTGCAACGGGTATTCGGCCTAACGAACTTCAAGATCGATCCGTCTATCGCCGGCAATAACGGGCAACCAACTGCGCGCGTTACTTTGCAGCAGAAGATTACAAGCAATATCACATTTACTTACATTCAGGATGTCACACAAGCGAATTCGGAAATTATCCGCATTCAGTTTGATCTCACGAACAAACTGTCCGCGGTTACGTTGCGCGATTACAACGGCAACGTCAGCTTGGAAGTTTTCTACAAATTCAAAAAGAGATAAACAGGCGTATTCTTGTCATGAAATTTGTCGTTTTCGGCCTCTCGATCAGTTCTGCCTGGGGAAACGGCCACGCGACCCTGCTGCGGGGCCTTTTTCGCGAGTTGTACGGGATGGGCCACGAAGTGCACTTCTTTGAGAAAAATACGCCGTATTATGCTTCGCACCGTGACGCCGGCGAGTTTCGCTTCGTCAATCTGCACTTGTATTCCGAGTGGGACGGAGTTCGCGAAAAAGCGGCTAGGCTGCTAACTACTGCAGATGCGGCTATCGTTACGTCGTACTGTCCAGATGGAGCTGAAGCGTCGGGAATGGTTCTTTCTGCGAACGTGCCAAGATCCATCTTCTACGATATGGATACTCCCGTTACACTGAGCCGGCTGGAACGCGGCGAAACGGTACCGTACCTTCCCATCGAGGGTCTGACCGGTTTTGACCTCGTGCTCAGTTACACCGGCGGGCGGGTACTCGAAGCGCTTCAGAGTAAACTGGGCGCGCGTCGCACCGCCACGCTGTACGGGTGGGTTGATCCAGAAGCTTATCATGAAGTAGTTTCTAGGGCGGAGTTCGAAAGTAACTTGTCGTACTTGGGTACGTATTCGGCCGATCGTGAAGCCACGTTCAAAACGTTTTTATTGGAACCGGCTCGAAGTATCGCAAATCGGCAATTTACTGTAGGAGGCGCAATGTACTCGCAGAGGCAGTTGTGGCCGAATAATATTCGCTACTTCGAGCACGTAGCGCCGGCGGACCACTGCGCCTTCTATTCTTCATCGTATCTGACGCTGAACATCACGCGTGGGTCGATGGCTGCCATGGGCTATTGCCCATCCGGGCGTTTGTTTGAAGCAGCGGCCTGCGGCACGGCCGTTCTCAGCGATTGGTGGGTTGGTCTGGATACTTTCTTCAAGCCAGCCGAGGAAATCCTAATTGCGGAGTCCACTAGCGACGCTATTTCCGCAATAACAAGTGATCAAGGGGAATTGAAAGCCATCGCAAATCGGGCGCGGGAGCGTGCTCTGGCGTGCCATACTGCCCGGATCCGCGCGGAACGTCTCATTGAATTAGTTGAAGATCCGGTAAGCGATCCGGTTGAAGGGATCGCGTTGACGAAAGGAGCTTGATCGTGTGGGGAATCATTCCTGCCGCGGGCATGGGTAGCCGTATCCAACCCTTAGCATTTTCGAAGGAACTCCTGCCGGTTGGCAGTTTCGTAGAAGGAGCGGGCGAACGGCCCCGAGCGGTAAGCGAATACCTCATAGAGCGAATGACTGGTAGCGGAATCCGGAAGATCTGCTTCGTGATTTCTCCGGGCAAATCGGACATCCTGAATTATTTTGGCGGGCAGGCTCTTTCCGCCGACATATTTTACGCAGTTCAGCCCAAACCCGCGGGACTTTGCGACGCGATCTTCCGAGCGCTACCCTTAATTCCCCCCGACGAGCAGGTCTCGATTGGATTGCCTGACACAATCTGGTTTCCCGAGAATGCGCTGAGTTTTCTGCCCGACGGAGTACTTTCGCTTCTGTTGTTTCCGGTGGGGCATCCTGAAAGGTTCGACGCGGTCGTAACGAACGAACGAGATGAAGTCCTGGAAGTGCAAGTGAAAAAGGAGTCGCCCTCAACACACTGGGTTTGGGGAGCTCTCAAGATGCCCGGCCGTGTATTGGGCGAGCTGCATGAACTTTGGGTCGCGCGGCAAGACGAGTATTTGGGCACATTGATCAACGAGTATCTGACTCGCGGCGGACGTGCCTACGGCTTCAAGACGGGCGAATGCTATGTAGACGTGGGCACGCTCAATGGATATCGGGAGGCTCTCCGCGTACTAGATGCGAGCTGCGCTGAGTTGAACCAGGCTTGACTCACGCGCCGGCTATCCCGAATCTGAGATTGGAGGTCATTCACGAATTTGGAAAGCTGCGGGAGCTAGAACCCGAATGGCTCCGGCTCGCTGAGACGAGCGAATCCCTAACGCATTCGCAGTTGCCGCAATGGCTCATGACATGGTGGAAGCATTTCGGTAGTGGCGATTTGAGAGTCTTCGCGCTTCGTTTCGATGGAAATCTCGCCGGGGTTGTGCCGTGTTTTCTACACTCCTGGGAGGGGAAGCGCCAACTTACTCTCATTGGATCTGGAGTTTCCGACTATCTCGAACCGTTGATTGCGGCAGATATTGTTCCGTACGCTATTAAGGCTTTAGGGCAAGATCTCGAGCTTAGAGATGATTGGGAAATTTGTAATTGGCAGGACTTGAATTCAGACACGCCGCTGAGTCAAATTGCCGGAGATCGCCTTGGCGTCAGCGTTCAAGACGATATTGAATGCGCCGAAATCCGGTTGAGCGGAGATTTCCAACAGTACTGGGCCGAACGGCCCCACGGCTTACGACGAAACGTAAGGCGCTATCTGGAGAGGGCGAGAGCCATCGCGGAGCCAAAGTTTGCGGTCTCCGTGAACCCAGAGCCGGACATCATGAACGCTCTAATTGCGCTTCATGGGGTCCGATGGCGAAGGAGTGGCTCGCCTGGGATGATTGTTGAAAACCGTTTAGCCCCGTTTCTTCGCGAAGTGGCTTCGGTGTTTGCGGATGCCGGAGCGCTGAGATTGTTCAGTTTGCGTTTTGAGAATAGGGTCGTCGCTGTAATACTCTCATTCCTTCTCCGGGACACGCTGCTTTCGTACTTGAGCGCGTTTGACCCCGAGTACGAGTCTTTAGGGTTCGGAAGAATTCTGCTGTACGACTCCGCCCGGTATGCGTTCGAGCAAGGCTATCGTTCATGGGACTTTCTCCGAGGGAATGAGCCTTATAAGGTTGATTGGGGAGCGATAAGGATTCCGAAGCGGCGCGTACTCATCACGCGCAAATAGTAGCTCTCGAGCCCTTCACCATCCGGTCATAGAGTTCCAGATACCCATCGGCCATGTGATGAACCGAAAACCGCTCCTGGGCAGTTTCGCGGCATACATCTGGAGAGATGAGATCGACTTTCCGCACCGCTTCGGCCATCTCCTCTTCCGAATCAACGATAAAGCCAGTGTGGCCGTGCTCAACGATCTCGGGTAGAGCCCCCCGGCGAAATGCCACTACGGGCGTACCGGAGGCGAGCGCTTCCATAGCCACAAGCGAGCTCGTCTCTTCCGCCGAGCTCGGGACCAGCACGCAACGAGCACCCGCCAGCAGATTTAATTTGGTCGCCGGACCGACAGGCCCGACGTATCGCCGGCTGTGATCCAGCAAAGGCTCGATTTCGCTTTGAAAATAGGCGCGATGATAGGCGAACGGATGAACTGGGCCTGCGAGCTCGAGAGCCATATTGAGCGTTCGCGCCACGCGCAGGGCGACGTGAGCGCCTTTCTCTGGGCAGATACGCCCAACCCACAGCAAGTAGCTCTTCTTGTCCCGCTTCATGCTATATGCGATCGTGTCGATGCCATTTTGAATGACTGGTAAGTGCTCATGCGATCCCGCCGACTTCGCTTGTGAATTGGAGACAAAGTTCAACTGGAGATCCGAGTCATCAAAGATTCGTGGAGGGTACCATGCGACGGGCAGATGAAGTGTTGCCAACTGAGGCACTGTTCCGTGTGGCCGGTAAGCCCAAAAATCGAGCCCGTGGAAGTGAATAACATCGATACGCTCATCTCCTATTACCTGGTTGATGGTTTTGCCGTGGATAAATTGGGCTTCTTCGCGCATCTGATCTGTGATTTGGGCCGGGGCAGCGGGTGTCCGAACGAGCTCTCCGCTGACCTCCGATCCGGTGGCCGCTATTACCAACGAACGGTGACCGGCCGCGGTCAGTTCACGCGCCAGTAGAAATAGAATCTGCTCCGCGCCACCACCCGCGCCCGAAAACACCGGCAGCATAGGATAAGCAACGCTGAGCACAGTCAAGCGGCGCTCAGGCGACCTGTTCGCCTGTCGGGCTCGACTTTGCGATTCCACTCTGGTTTGAAGCTCGGACCACTCATTTCGCTACAATAGTCGAAGTTGCGGTCGGTTTTTCCTCGCTGAATAAGCTTTGATTCGGGAGCGTTCAAGCCGCAGCGGTACATAAATGCTTGAACTTGCGCGGGATACATACCGCTATCGAGAACTGATCTGGGCCCTTGCTTTAAAGGAGCTGAAAATCCGGTACAAACGATCCGTGCTCGGGTTTTTGTGGGCTTTATTGAATCCAATGCTGCTGATGGTGGTCTTGACGCTCGTGTTCTCGACCGTGATGCCGATCAAAATCCCGCAGGGACACTACGCGATATTTCTACTCAGCGTGCTGCTGCCGTTTACGTTCTTTTCGCAGTCCCTGACATATGCAGCCGAATCTATCGTGGGAAACGGTAATTTGATCAAGAAAGTGGCTGTTGCCAAGCTTGTCTTTCCAATGGCCGCACTCGTGTCTAACATGATCAATTTCCTTCTCTCCCTAATCCCACTTGCGCTCATCACTATTGCAATAGGCCATCCGTTCCATTGGACTTGGGTTTACCTGCCGGTCCCACTTCTGGCGCTGACCATTTTCACCCTGGGCGCCACATTCTTTTTCGCGGTCGCCAACGTCTATTACCGCGATGTTGCTCATATCTTGCAAATCCTGCTGCAGATGCTTTTCTATGTAACGCCTATTATCTACTCGCTGGATCAGATTCCAATGAGATATCACTGGATATTTAAGCTGAATCCTCTGATCTACTTCATGAATGGATTTCGCTTGAGCGTTTACTATGGGCTATTGCCGGCAGCGCCTTCGATTTTCGCATCATTCGTCTGTGCTTTTATCGCGCTGGTAATCGGATTCTGGATCTTTCGGAGGCACCAGCAAGAGTTTGTGTTTTACGTCTGACGAAGTCAAATGCAAGATTCAAGCATTGTCGTAAGCGTAGAGAATGTGACCCAAAGATTTCGGGTCATTCACGAGCGTCCAGATTCGGTGCGTGAACTCTTTGCGAGGTTCTTCCGCAAGCAGATCAGCTATTCCGATTTCGAAGCGGTGAGCAATGTGTCCTTTACTGTTCGAGCCGGGGAGATGATCGGCATCATCGGGCGCAATGGATCAGGGAAGAGCACGCTCCTGAAGGCCATCGCGGGTATCTATAACCCAACCGCCGGTCGAGTCAGGTTACACGGTTCCATTGCCCCCCTGATTGAGCTCGGCGCAGGCATGCACAGTGAATTGACGGGCCGCGAAAATATCCTTTTGAACGGTCTGCTGATGGGCTACTCGAAACAGCAGATGCTCAGGCGCGAGCAGAAGATTATTGAGTTTGCGGACATCGGCGATTTTATCGACGTGCCAATTAAGCAATACTCGTCAGGCATGTACATGCGGCTCGCGTTCTCGGTTGCGACGGAAGTGGATCCCGATATTCTCGTGATCGACGAGATCCTGGCGGTTGGGGATACAGCGTTTCAGCAGAAGTGCTTTGAGCGATTAAGGCAATTCCGTCGTTCGGGCAAAACGATCCTGTTCGTTTCGCACCAGATGAGTCAGGTGGCAGAGCATTGCGACCGAGCCCTTCTCTTGGAGGGCGGACGACTGATTGTGAATGACGTTCCCGAACATGTCATTAACGTGTACAAGAGTGAATCCCGCCCAGAACTTTCAGCAGCCCCCGAAAAAACGGACATGGTCAGTGTAGGTTTGGAAAGGTAAGCTCTATCCCCTATGTGCGGCTCGGGCCCGCCGTCATCACAAGCCAGAACACTCCACGCCATTTAAAGAGATGCTGAATACAAGGTGTTTGTTGCAATACGCTCGTAGAAGGTGAGCTTGACAGCATCCCTGGCCATGCATTACCAAGGGAGCAGAAGCCGCCTTGCAAGGCGCGCGGTATGCAGGCTCATGCGTTGCTGTCGGGCACCGCTAAAAAAATTGCGAGCTTCCGGCAATTTCGCAAATCAGCACTATGAGGACACAAGATGAGGATTGCGCAGGTTGCACCTTTATACGAAAGTGTCCCCCCAAGACTCTATGGCGGGACAGAGCGGGTAGTATCGTATCTTACGGAAGAGTTAGTGCGGCAGGGACATGATGTAACGCTGTTTGCCAGCGCTGACTCCGTAACGAAGGCGAAACTACAGCCTATGTGCGAGCGGGCGCTCCGTCTCGAAGGCAAGAAGATCATCGACCCTATTGCACACCACATTCGGATGATTGAAATCGTGATGCAGCAGGCATCGGACTTCGATATCGTGCATTTCCATTGCGACTACCTGCACTTCCCGGCAACGCGCCGGCAAAAGCTGTCGGCGGTCACGACGCTGCACGGTCGCCTGGATATCTCTGACCTGATGCCGGTTTACCAGGAGTTCCGGGACATGAATCTCGTCTCCATCTCGGATGCCCAGCGGTTGCCGCTCGCTTGGGCCAACTGGGTGGGAACGGTATATCACGGTCTGCCGCAAGATCTTTACAAACCCTCAACTGCTCCGGGCAAATATCTGGCGTTCCTCGGCCGCATTTCGCCGGAAAAACGTGTGGACCGGGCGATTGAAATTGCCAAGCGTCTGGACATGCCCATTAAGATTGCCGCCAAAATCGATACGATCGATCGAGAGTATTTTGAAGCGAACATCCGCAAGCTGCTCGATGACCCGCTGGTGGTATTTATTGGTGAAATTGGTGAGCGCGACAAGGGTGATTTTCTTGGGGGCGCCAAAGCCCTTCTGTTTCCGATCGACTGGCCGGAACCCTTCGGACTTGTAATGATCGAGGCCATGGCGTGTGGGACTCCGGTGATCGCCTACCGCATGGCATCTGTACCGGAGGTGATCGATGAGGGCACGACCGGGTTCATGGTGGACAATATCGATGGGGCAGTTGCGGCAGTGCGCCGGCTCGGATCCATTGATCGCGCCATTTGCCGCCAGGTATTCGAAGAGCGGTTCAGCGCGGAGCGCATGGCTGAAGATTATGTGGAAATCTACAAGCGTGTCCTAGACCGGCAGGATAGCCCCAGCGTTGCCGGTGGCGACCTCGTGCACGCCGTATGAACCGGGGATATCTCAAGTGGCGACGGATTCAGCGAACGCAACCGACATTATTGAGATCGGCAACGAGTTTTATATCCGCGCCCAATCGTCGCTGGTACACAGCCAGAACCGGGTATTGCTGCACGGCGACACCTTCGCGATCTTTGATCAGTATGGTGACATCCAGCCATACTGGTCCGGAGAACAGGGTCTTTTTCATCGCGACAGCCGATACTTGTCGAAACTGGAAGTGCGGATCTCCGGCGCCCGTCCCCTCTTGCTCAGTTCCACTGTCCGCGATGACAACATCCTGCTCTCAGTCGATCTCACTAATCCCGATCTGACGTTTCCCTCGGGGCAATCCCTTCCACGCGGCACGATCCATATCCATCGCAGCAAATTTTTATCCGAGGGTGGCTGCTTGGAAAAAATTGCTCTCCACAACTTTAGCGAGTCTACTGTCAGCCTCGAGCTCACGTTTATCTTTGACGCGGATTTTGCCGACATTTTCGAAGTGCGCGGCAAGAAGCGAAATCAGCGTGGCAGAAGGTTAGTGCCGGAGGTTCTAAACGATTGCATCGTGCTCGGCTACGAGGGGTTGGACAATATTATCCGGCGAACGCGGATCTATTGTTCGTTGACCCCATCAGCATCATCCGATTGCGAGTTCACGGTTCCGATTACGCTCGACCCACACGAGGATCTGGCATTTTCTCTGACGACCATGTGCGAGAGCGATGGGGCGGAAGCACCGGATACAGAATATGACCGCACTCTGGCTGTCATTACGGGCGAGCGTACTCAAGACCCGCTTGCTCACGTTGACATCTACACCTCGAATGAACAATTCAATGATTGGCTGAACCGTTCGCTTGCCGACCTGCAGATGTTGACAACACATACAGCGTTCGGGCCGTATCCGTATGCTGGGGTTCCATGGTTCAGTACGGTGTTCGGCCGTGACGGGATCATCACGGCGCTCGAGACGCTTTGGATCGCTCCCGGTCTTGCTAAAGGCGTTCTCGGCTATCTCGCCGCCACACAAGCGACCACACAGGACGCACACCGCGATTCCGAACCAGGGAAGATTTTGCATGAGACCCGCCAAGGTGAGATGGCGTTGCTCGGCGAAGTGCCCTTCGCACGGTACTACGGGAGCGTCGATTCTACGCCGCTATTCGTACTGCTTGCAGGAGCATATTACGAGAGAACGGCGGATCTGCACTTCCTCAGCGGCATTTGGGCAAACATCGAAGCCGCACTCAAATGGATCGACACGTTTGGGGACATAGACGGCGATGGCTTCGTCGAATATGCGCGTCAGTCCGAGTCAGGTCTGCTGCAGCAAGGTTGGAAGGACTCTCAGGACTCCGTCTTTCATGCGGATGGGCAAATCGCCCGCGGGCCTATCGCGCTTTCCGAAGTGCAGGCCTATGTGTATGCGGCTAAATGGAAGATCGCGGCTGTAGCCGAGGCTTTGGGCTTCGCCGAAAGAGCGGAACGCTTGCGATCGGAAGCCGCCGCATTACGCGACAACTTCGACCACGCGTTCTGGTCCGACGATCTGTCGATGTACGCCTTGGCGCTCGATGGCAACAAGCAGCCATGCCGCGTGCGCACCTCGAATGCTGGGCAATGCCTTTTCTCCGGAATCGCTTCCGTCGCCCGAGCCCGGCAAACAAAAGAAGTGCTGCTCTCGCCGATGCTTTTCTCAGGCTGGGGTGTCCGGACGCTGGCAACGAACGAGCACCGGTACAACCCGATGTCATATCACAACGGATCGGTCTGGCCGCATGATAACGCATTGATTGCTTTCGGGGATATCGCTTCGCGTGATAAGCAGCTTGCGATGCGAATTCTATCGGGGCTGCTCGATCTGTCCATCTTCACCGCATTGCATCGTTTGCCTGAGTTGATTTGCGGTTTTCCGCGCGACCCCGGAAAAGGCCCGACTTTGTACCCGGTGGCATGCTCGCCGCAGGCTTGGGCCTCTGGCGCTGTTCTCCTGGTTCTGCAAGCGTGTTTAGGACTTTCGATCGATGCAGAGAATTCACGCTTGTACCTGTACCACATGGCGTTGCCGGAGGCCCTGCCATCCGTTCGCATCCGCAATATCCAAGTCGGAGAGGCCAGTATCGACTTAGCATTTGAGCGCCACGGCGAAACAGTCGGCATGAACATCCTCGCCAGGCGCGGCGAGGTGGAGGTAATCGCTACGAACTAGCGTGCGCGCGGGGCCCGTTTTGAAGCTATGAGAGTTCTTTGTTTAGTTTCTGGTGAGGTCGGGCTAGGTATTATCTTCCGAGGAAATCTTTTCCCGTCACATATTGGGCACGGGACAAGATCGTGAGATCATCACGGGTACGTCGATATCGAGGCCGACGGCGAGGGAACCTGTTAAAGCGACCTGCTGATTTCCTACGCAAAATCACCCGCAAGCGGAAGCGACTCAACCCAGGTGAGTCAATCGCGATAATCGCATTCAGAAACTAGGGTTCGCGTCGCGGCCGTTGTGTTTACCAAATCTTTACGACTTTTCGACAATGTGGAACGTCAGATCTACTAAGTTCGTAGTTGCGTCAGTGGACCGAGCGTGCGGGTTCCCGATCAAAGCCGCATGATGCGCGCCTCCGAATCGTGCCTGCTGGCTGTTCTTAATGTAGTTCGTAAAATCCAACCATTCTGGATTGAGGATGAGGTGACAAGGTAAGTCCTTCGGCCTAACAGTGGCAGTTCAGCGTGAAAGTTACAGAACGTTTACATGTCCGCAGAGTCTTGCAGTGCCGCATCACGTCCAAGGGAGTAGAGGACGGCAGAATGAGTATGACATGCGCAAGCTGTAGACGCTCGGATTCTCAGGTATTCGCAGACGCGAAGGCGCTCGGTTTGGTGCAGGAGTTTCAATGCCGCATTTACACCTGTTGCCAAATTTCGGAATGGGCCGATGAGCAATGGCTGGCTTGGTCGAAGGCGGCACACGAGGATGCAAACGCCGCTGAAGAGGCGAATAGCCGGAACCTCGGCTTTGTAACTGAGCCATTACTCGTGCCCGTCCGCTTTCGTCTGCCTCAAGTTCCGTGGTATAGAAACGCTGACGAGCTCAGCTGAGGATCTTTTGGTGGGCCAAAGACGGGAATTTTCGAGTGGGGATCTGAGTATTACTCGTATTGAAGAACCCAATGCCCGCTGAGCTCGAACATGTCTCTGTGGATCCGCTGCCCCCGCCACGGCCCGGGCCGGCGTTTTACGATACCCAGGGCCAAACTTGGGTCCTGAGCCAATACGAAGATATTCGAGTCGCGCTGCGTGAACCTCGGTTGCTGCTGCGCGGCCGACATGACGCCAAGGCGGACGTTGGCGATCCCCGCATGCGCACCAGAGCAGAGATCCGAAAAGCGCTTTCTGCCGCAAAATTGGCAGAATGGCGAGCGCGCAAGGTCTCGCGCGAAGCGACGGCATCCGTGAGTGTTGCTGGTATTCAGATGAGCAAAGGAGAGCGCGCGAACTTACTACTAGCATCGGCCAATCGGGATCCGAAAAAAGTTCGCGGAGCCCGACCGCCTCGACATAACAAGAGACGCGGCCGGACAGGTGGCGTTCGGCGCTGGATCGCACTCCTGTGTGGGAGCTTCGCTCATCCGCATGGCGGCCTCGGTTGCAACTGCTATGTTTGCACGGGCGGTTGCAGGCCTAGACGAGACCGAAACCGTTGAATAGCGCGGCGGCCCGTCTTTTCAGTGGGCTTCGACGCTGTATGTGCATCTAAACCTCACCTGAGTTGCGATGCTCGATCGACAAGGCTGGACGAGAATTTAAGATACGGCCCTAATAGGTAGGCAACTGATAAATGCCGAGCCGTACAGAGTCCTTTAAGACGCCTCTTACGCGCAGATTGAATTCTTGCTCCGCCTTTGACTTCGGCGATGGAAAAATCGGTCCGGCGCCAGTGTGTTGATCGCAGTTATGCTCGTACAAACTCATCCCGATAATGAGGTCGCGATTACGCCTCTCAAGGTAACGGAGGCCCCACACATCCATCGCAATTGAGAACAGAAGGTATCGCCGACGATGCAAAGTAGCCTTAAATCAATCAGGCCGGAAGACCTAACCTGAACCCAGAACAAGGCGTGCTCAAAGAAGAGCTTGTACTCATTGTGTTGAGCAACCAGCAGGTAATAGGCCTTAGCAGATAGGTTCGGGGCTTCGGTCAAATGATTCAGGAAGTTAAACAGGGCGTAGTAATCGTCCGCGATCGGTACGTTCACCACATGGCGGAAGAGAATGTAATAAAAAATGATCGCGGGAAGCGTAACAAAACACGCTGGGGCGCACCTTTTGATCGACATAAACAATCTGGGACTTACATTCCGTTAGATGAGCTGGCCGCTTATTTCTCGGTGATGATTCAAGCTTAGCCTCCGGTAAACTATTCGTCCCATACAGATATGTAAAGGTATTGCAAAAAGCAGTGGCGGCCGTGCCCACGTTTTTGCTCCTGGGCGTCTTATTGGTTTGTAAATTTTGTTGCGCATTGAGTCGAACCATAACTTTTGCCAGATTCTGCCCGAAGTCAAGGTCGAGCGACGTACTCACCCGTAGAAAGTGGTGTCTGTCACGCCTCATTTTAAACACACGGAGAACGAATGAAACTCACTTTCACTTCGGTTGCAATTGCCCTCGCCCTCAGCTTTACGAGCCCCGGTGTGGCTCAAAATGCAGATTCTGACGATTCAGGAGCTGTGTTCGTAATGACCAATGCAGCAGATAGGAATGAAATTGTCGCTTACAGTCGCGCTGGAAACGGCACGTTACGACAGCGTTCCAGATTTGAGACCGGCGGGAGGGGAAGCGGTGGCTTGGTCGATCCGTTGGAATCCCAGGGGTCCCTGATCTTGAGTCGAGATCACTCTCTCCTATTTGCGGTGAATGCCGGCAGCGGTAATGTCTCGGTCTTTCGTGTTGACGGTCCGCGGCTGTCCCTCATTGAGGTGGTCCACTCGGGCGGAAGCGAACCAAATGCGCTAGCGCAGCACGACGATCTTGTCTACGTACTAAATACGGGCGGAAGCAGCGGCGTCGCCGGGTTCAAGCTCAATGAGAGTGGCAAGCTCACCTCTATCCCAAATTCGGTGCGGTTCCTCAGCACGAACACCAGCGGTGCAGCTTCCTTATCGTTTAGTCCCGACGGAAGATTCCTCGTCGTTACGGAACGTCTGACCAACAATATCGATGTATTCAGTGTCCATGCGGATGGCACGCTATCCTCAGTCGCGGTGAATCAGGATTCACTGCCTGGGGCGTTCGCGGTAACGTTCGCGCCGGATGGAGCGGCCCTCGTTGTCGAAACCGGAGCGACGGGCGCGCAGAATGGCTCAACAATTTCTTCCTATGGGATTCTGGATGACGGAGGTATTTTCCCCATCAGCGCGGGCGTTCCGACGTTGGGAGCAGCAACTTGCTGGGACGCCGTTACGCCCGATGGTCGGTTCGTTTACACAAACAATGCCGGTAGCTCGAACATTTCTGGCTTTGCTGTTAATGGGAACGGAACGTTGACCGCGCTGCCTAATACGATTCAGGCAAGCGATCCGAATGGAAGCTCAAATATCGATCTGGCAATCAGCTCGGATGGCAAGTTTCTTTATAGCCTAAATGCCGGAATCGGGACAATCGGCATATTTGCCATCAACAAGCAGGGGAGTCTTACGAGTATGGGCTCCATTGCTGGAGTCTCTGCAAAGAGCGGCTTCAACGGGATCGCGGCATTCTGATCGCCGCAGTTGCGAGTTGCGGCATACCCGCAACTCGCATATTCCAAGTAATCAGAAAAGAGAACAACTCAATCTGAGATGGCGATCAAACTGATTGCTGTGGCTTACCCACACTTCACTGAATTGAAACGAGGAGGGTAAGTCCTTGAGTTTGCGTATGGTGCGGAGAGGGGGACTTGAACCCCCACGGTGTTACCCGCTAGCACCTCAAGCTAGTGCGTCTGCCAATTCCGCCATCTCCGCTGACAAGAAAACTACTTGTGCGTTCCCGGTTGGGATTTCGGCGCGGGTGTTGTTTTCGGAGCGGTAACCGGCGCTGGACGGCGGTGCTCCAAAATACTTCCCGTGCTTGGTGTGCGGTTATTCGCCATAATCACCAGAATCAGCGAGGTAACCATGAACAGGGCGGCCGCGATCGTGGTCGCCTTGGACAAAACGGTAGCCGTTCCGCGCGGTCCGAATACCGTTTGAGAACCCATCCCGCCAAAGGCACCTGCCAAATCCGCCGCTTTCCCGCTCTGCAGGAGGACCACGATGATCAGAAAGAAACAAATAATGACGTGCAGGGCCGTGACCAGATACAACATTGTCAGATCCGAGTATAGCAACGGTTGCGCGGTGCGACAGTAGGAGCTATGCCGGATTCTGCCGAACGAACTCATCGTCTTGCTCTCGAGGATCTGCGCAAGGACTACCGGACTGGGATTCTCGATGAACAGAATTGCGAAACAAACCCAATTGTGCAGTTCGAAGCATGGTTCAAGACCGTTCAACCTGCTGATTGTAAAGAACCTAATGCCATGACGCTGGCTACCGTGGGCCCCGAGGGGCGACCGTCCGCCCGGGTGGTTTTGCTGAAGGAAGTGAGCGATGCTGGGTTCGTTTTTTACACCAATTACACCAGCCGCAAGGCCAAAGACTTAGAAACGAACCCATTCTGTGCGCTTACATTCTGGTGGGAGAAGCTGGAAAAGCAAGTGCGGGTGGAGGGCCGGGCGGAACGCATTCCGCGGGAGCGCTCCGAGGCGTACTTCCGGACCCGGCCGAAAGGAAGTAAGCTGGGAGCTTGGGCATCCCATCAGAGCGAAGTGTTACCTGGCAGACAAGTGCTAGAAGAGCGTCTGTCCAAACTTGAGCATAGGTACGCTACTACCGCGGACATCCCAGCGCCCGAGTTTTGGGGCGGCTACTGCGTCGTACCCGACACCATTGAATTCTGGCAAGGGCGATCGAACCGCCTTCACGATCGGATTCGTTACCGAAGATCGGGCGATAGTAGCTGGGTGATCGAGCGATTATCTCCATAGTCAACGAAGAAGTTATCCCATGCGTCTGTCTCTTGTGTTCCGGCTTCTCTGGGTTGCGGCGGCGAGTGTCTCCACCCTGCTTGCAAATTCGACCGCGAACGAATTGATCAAGCAAGTGCAGGACCGGTACAATGGCGCGCGGACTCTATCAGTGCAGTTCGAAGAAGATTACAGCATTCAAGGGCACCCCAGACCCTCCGAATCTGGAACGATGATCCTGAAGAAACAGGGCAAGATGCGCTGGGACTACACGCGCCCAGCGGGCAAGCTCTTTCTCTCAGACGGCAAGAACGTGTACCTATACACCGCAAGCGATAACAGAGTGGAAAAAGTCCCGCTGAAGGACACTGAGGATATGCGGGCTCCGCTCGCGTTTCTTTTGGGACGCCTGGATATGAAAAAGGATTTTCGGGAGTTTCGGGTAAGGTCCGCCGCAGAAGGAAGCTGGCTCGACGCTTCGGCTAGCAATGATCGATTGCCGTACGACAAAGTTGCGATGCTGATACTGCCGGATGGCGCTATTGGAGAGCTGAAGGTGTACGGGCGCGATCAATCCGTGATGTCTTTTTCCTTTCGAGATGAGAAACTGAATCCGCCGGTGGAGGACAGGGTGTTTCAGTTCGCGATCCCGCCCGGCGCCGAGATAGTAGACGCGGTCACATCCGGTTCGCAGGAGCAGTAACGGATGGCAGAGTTTCTTCTCCGATACGCCGATGGCCGCGGCCAGATGCACGAGCAGGTAGCCGATGCTCCGTCCGAGCGCGATTTGCGGGATCGCTTTTCGCAACAAGGATTTCTGGTCTATTCAGTGCGAGCCCGAGACCTCGGGGCGCGCCTGGGTGCTGTTGGCCACCGAAAGAAGACGGTCAATTTAGAGAAGTTCCTGATCTTTAATCAGCAATTTGTCACTCTGATTCGGGCTGGGCTGCCGATCCTGCAGGCGCTTGATCTACTTGCGGACCGGCTTACGGACGAGAAACTGGGGCGGCATATCAGGACCGTGCGGGATGAAGTGCGGACGGGAACCGTGCTGTCCGACGCGTTCGCGCGGCAGGGAGTGTTCCCTCCGATGTATGTAACATCGGTGTTGGCAGGCGAAAAGAGCGGTTCGCTGCCTGAGGTGTTGGATCGGTATCTGACCTACCAGAAGCTCACACTGGCGGTGCGCAAGAAGCTGCTGGTTTCGCTGCTCTATCCGAGCGTTCTGGTTGTCATGGTGATCTGCCTCATTGTCTTCTTGGTGACTTACGTGGTCCCGAACTTCGCGGCTCTGTATAGCAGCATGCAAGCGCAACTGCCGACGGCCACTGTGATTCTGATTGCGGTCGGCACAACCGCGCGCAATTATGTGCTCACGGGGTTTGTTGTACTCGTTGCCGCAGGCATTCTGGCGTATTTCTGGGCCCGGCGGGACTCATCGCAAGAAAGATTAGATCGCCTGAAGATGCGCATGCCCTTGCTGGGAGAGATCTGGACCAAATATCAGGTGGCGCAGTTCTCGCGCGTTTTAAGCACGCTGCTTATTGGCGGCATCCCGCTGGTGCAAGCGTTGGAGACGGCGGGCCGGTCGCTCGGTACGGTCCTGCTGAAGAAAGCGCTCGATCATACGGCCGTGCTGGTGCGCGAAGGCAAGTCTCTTTCGGCCGCATTAAAGAAGACAGGAATCGTGCCGGGACTGGCAATTGACATGATGGAGGTCGGCGAGTCGACCGGTGCATTACCGCAGATGCTGAGCAGCGTAGCTGAGTTTTACGAGGAGGATGTGTCAACGCGGATGACGGCAGTCCTTTCGCTGATTGAACCAGCGATCATGGTCGCGATGGGTATTTTCGTCGCCTTTGTGTTGGTGGCTCTGTACCTGCCAATTTTCTCGTTAGCGAACACAATCAGGTAAATGGCAACAGAAACGATCAAACCCAAAGATGCTTTTGAGGAAGCGGAACAGGCGCAACTGCTGGCCCGGCGTTATCGGTGTGAATTCATCGACCTGCATACGGCCAAAATTGACCACGAGCTGTTTCGCACCGTGCCGGTGGACCTGATGTTCCGTTATCACTTCGTACCGTTGCACGCGCAAAACGGAACACTCGAAATCGCGATCTCTGACCCGCGGCAGATCGTTCTCATCGACGAGCTCGCGGTCCTGCTCGGTAAAAAGCTGCGAACCAAGATTGCGACCCATTCGCAGATTTCGGATCTTCTGAAGAAGACTGAGCAATCGCAGCGGGTACTCGAGGAAGTCACCGAAGGATTCGCGCTGGATGTCGTCGGGGATGACGAGGGAGCCGACGAGAATCTTTCGATCGACCGGCTCACTTCCGATGAAGGCAATATCGCGCCGGTGATCAAACTGGTGGATACAACGATCTTTAATGCGCTGGAACGCCGGGCTAGCGACATTCATATCGAAGCGCGCGATCAGGAGCTGGCGATCAAATACCGGATAGACGGTGTGCTGCAGTATGCGATGAGCCCGATCGCGAAGGAATGGTATTCCGCGGTCATTTCCCGCATCAAGGTGATGAGCGAACTCGACATCGCCGAACGGCGCGTTCCGCAGGATGGGCGTTTCCGCGTGCGGTATAAGGGACGGCTGATTGATTTCCGCGTATCGATCATGCCGACGATTTACGGTGAGGACGCGGTACTTCGCGTCCTCGATAAAGAATCGATGAGCGAGAAGTTCGCGCGGCTGACGCTGGATGTCGTGGGATTCGCGGATCAGGATCTGGCGAAGTTTCGGCGTTTTATTAAAGAGCCGTACGGGATGGTGCTGGTGACCGGACCGACCGGTTCGGGAAAAACAACGACGCTGTATGCGGCCCTGAGCGAAATCAAGAACGATGAGGACAAGATCATCACGATTGAAGATCCTGTCGAGTATCAGATCAAAGGGATCACGCAGATTCCCGTAAACGAGAAGAAGGGACTGACTTTCGCGCGAGGATTGCGATCGATCCTGCGCCATGATCCCGACAAGATTCTGGTAGGCGAAATTCGCGACCAGGAAACAGCCCAGATTGCCATTAACGCCGCGCTTACCGGACACCTAGTATTCACGACTGTACACGCGAATAACGTGATCGACGTGCTTGGCCGGTTCCTGAATATGGGTGTCGAGCCGTACAATTTTGTGTCTTCGTTGAACTGCATTCTGGCTCAACGGCTCGTTAGAATTATCTGCCCCCACTGCCGGGAGCGAGTTACCTATGATAATGATTACCTGCGCGAGAGCGGTCTCGACCCTGGAGAATGGCGCTCTTTCCCGTTCCATGAAGGACGCGGGTGCATCGAGTGCAGCGGTACTGGTTTTCGCGGCCGGACGGCGATTCACGAACTGCTGGACTTGACCGAAGAGATTCGCGAGATGATCGTGGACCGAAAATCGACGTCGGAGATTAAACGCGCGGCAAAGGCGGACGGAATGACCTTCTTGCGGCAATCGGCGCTCGATCGCGTGCGCGAGGGAATTACAACATTGCGCGAGGCGAACAAAGTCACCTTTATCGAAGGGTAGGTATTGGTTGTTGTTGATGGAAAGAATACAGGGGTGGATTTCCGATCCGCCGCCTAATTATCTGTTTGAAATTACGGAGACATCCCTGGCGGCGGTATCTCCCGGGAACCCGACCGCGCAGGCTCGTGAAGTTCTGACCGAGCGCGGCCTCTCCGTTTCGCCTAACGCCCCCAATCTGTTGAAGCCGCAGCTTTACCGCGACGCACTGCGGCGAGTCCTTCCTAACAATGGAACGAAGCGTCCGAAAACAGCGCTGATTCTTCCGGATTACGCCGTGCGTATGGCGCTGCTGGATTTTGAAGGATTCCCGTCGGGGGAAGCGGAGCGCACCGCTCTGCTTCGCTTCCGGTTGCGCAAGAGCGTACCGTTCCACATCGAGGAAGCGCAAATTTCGTATTCGATCCAGACACAAACCGCCAATCAGGTGGAAGTACTAGCGGTAGCAATCGCTCGTCCGATTCTAGCCGAGTATGAAGGGCTGTTTACGGACGCGGGTTTGCGGCTGGGCTTAGTCGTACCCTCGTGCCTGGCTGCTCTTCCGTTGTGTCAGCAAGAGCAGCAGGGACTCACTCTGTTGATGAAAGCGGCCGGGGCAACTATCTCGGTTGTGCTGGTCGAGCGCGGCCGGGTGCGTCTGATCCGCTGCCTGGATTTGACGGACGAGTCCCGGGAGAACCGCTCGGCTACGGACATTGTGCTCCCATTGCTGCAGCAGACGATCGCGTATTCCGAAGATCAGCTCGGGGATGGTGTCGGACGCATTCTGCTGTGCGGCTTCGGCCCTGAAACAGAAGCCGTGGTGAAGGTAATTATGGAAGAGCTCGGGATCAGTTCGGCGCCGCTGCGATCGAGATTCGGAGCGGCATCGCACGACGACGCTGGCCTGCTTGGATTGCTGGAGCGATACGCCGCATGATTACGCCGCCGTTGGACATCAATCTCGCATCCAATCCGTTCCGGCGGGAGCGCGCCCTGAATGCTGTATTGGCGGCCATTTCCGCAGCCCTTTTGTGCTCACTTCTGATTCTGACCGGGTTGATTTTACGCGAGCGATCGCGCGCCTCCGATCTGCGCCGGGTGATGAATGCTGAAGCTGCGCAGCTTCGCTTGTCGCAGAAACACCAGAATCATTTTTCAGCCATTCTGGCAAAGCCGGCGAATGCAGACGTCTTCGCCACGAGTGTTTTCCTTAATGAGCTGATTGCCAAGAGAAGCGTCAGTTGGACCCGCGTGTTCAGCGATCTTCAGACCGTGCTGCCCAGCCCCATGCGATTACTGGCGATCCGCTTGCCTCAGGTAGCAACAGAAGACGCTAGCGGCACAAACCGCGTGGAGCTGGATATGGTGCTGGGGAGCGAAAGACCGGACGCAGTGATCGAATTACTGAAGCGCCTGCAGGAATCAGCTCTGTTCGGGCCCGCATCGGTCGTGAGCGAGACACCTCCCAACCAGAACGATCCGCTTTACAAATACAAAGTGACGGTGGCCTATGCCCAGAAACTTTGATTCCTGGAGAAGCGTTGCAGCTCAGCGAGGAATGCGCTTCTGGCTGCAGATTAGCAGTATTGTGCTGGCAATATTGAACGCGATCGCTCTCTTCCTGTACTTCGCTCCGCCAGGAGGCTCGCGGGCGGATCTAGCGCAACAGAGCGAGCAGACTAGAAACGAGATTGCGGCCGCGCGCAACCGAGCTATGCGCTTGAAGAACGTGGCGGAGAAAGTGGAAATAGGGAGCAGTCAATCGGCCGATTTCGAATCGAAATATTTTCTTCCAAAGCGCACCGCGTATGGAACAGTAATCTCCGAGATTCAACGTATGGCGAAGTACGCCGGCGTTAAGGAGCGCGAGGCGGTTTTTGCGGAGGAGCCGATCGAAGGAACGACCGATTTGTCGCTGCTGAACGTAACAGCCGATTATGAAGGTTCATACGAAGGTCTGCTGCGCTTCCTCAACGCGGCCGATCATTCTCCCATGCTACTGATGCTTGACGCATTAGGCGCGACACCGCAGCAGAAGGGCGGCGAGATCAACACATCGATCCGCTTTCAGGCGATTATTCGTGACGACGGCAGCAGGGCACCCGGAGTATCGCAATGAGCACAGCAGCACAGACGAGGATTTTCGGTCTCCGGATTGGCATTGACCCCAAAATACTGGCGGGTGGTCTGATCGCAATCGCGGTGTTTCTGTTTTGGTATAACTCGCGATCCGGCGAAGGGGGCGGCCCAGCCACGGTCAGTCCGCGCACACGCGGCGAAGCCACTGCGCCTCCGCTGGCCAGACGGACGGTGGTGCGCCGGCCGGTTGCGCCGAACGATCGCGGAGTATTGCGCGTACGGCCGGTAGATCCGACGCACGGCGATCTGGATCCCACGCTGCGGCTGGATCTGCTGAGCCGGGTGCAATCCGTACCTCCAGCTCCTGCTGGTCGAAATATTTTCGAAGCGGGTCCCGCGCCAGGCGTCGCTAATAGCAGTTCGGGGGCGATTAAGGGTCCCATCATACCGGTCGTGCAAAGGCCTCCGCAGACGCAGATGCCGGCAGCAATGACTCCCGAAGTGAACATTCCGCTGAAATACTACGGCTTTGCGAAGCCGGTGAATAAGCGGAGGGGGAACCTCGGCTTTTTTCTCGACGGCGACAACGTGCTGATGGCGGGTGAAGGCGAATTGATCGAAAAGCGATACCTGGTCGTGCAACTGACGCCTCACGGCGCCCGTCTGGAAGACACTCAGTTGAGGCAGGATCAGACCCTGCCGGTGATGGCGGAAGCGACGGCGCAATGAGCAGCCGTCATCGCGAACGAGGATCTGCGCTGCTGATCGTCTTTGTGTTCTCTGCGATGATTGCGGTCATGCTCTACATGGAGCTGCCGGTTGCAGTTTTTGAAGCGCGGCGCCAAGAAGAGCAATTGCTGGTGGATCGCGGTAACGAGTACGCTCACGCCGTCAAACTGTTTGTGCGCAAGGTCGGTCGATATCCTACCTCTATCAGCGAGCTCGAGGATACCAATCGCATGCGTTTCCTGCGTCAGAAGTATAAAGATCCGTTCACGGGAAAAGACGATTGGCGGCTGCTGCACGTAGGTCCGGGCGGGGTGCTGCTGGACTCTAAAGTTGCCAACGCGAATCCGCTTTCGGGAAATAGCAAGACCCAATCTTTGGGAGCATTCGGTTCCTCATTTGGAAGCACGGCTTCGACGCCGAGCGGAAACACAGCTTCAATAGCAGCTACGAATACAGGAACCGGGACGTTCGGCTCAAGCTCCAGCGCCGCTCCGGAAGTAGTCGTGCCACCCGTTCCCCAGCGCTCACCCGCAGTTGCGGCAAACGGAGCGGGCGCCGGTCAAACCGCGCATTCCTCTGAAGCTGACTTGACTTCGGGAGTCGCGCCCAGCCCGACCGAGGTATCCGCGCAAGCCGAACAGGGCGTGAATGCGACTCTGACCGCGGCCACAGACCTGGGTGGAGCGAACGCAAACGGGCCGCAGCAGACGAATGGAACACCGGGACCAGCGGCGAACGGAACGCCGGGTGCTGCGGCGAACGGAATAGAAAATGCGGCAGCGAATGGGGGCGCGAGCGGAGCGCAGGCGGGGACAAGCCCAACCGGGGTGCAGCCGGCGCCAAACGCAGCGCAGCCTGGCGTAGGCCCAAATGGAGTTGTGAGGAACGGCCAGGCGGGGGGCGTTACCCCGGCTGGCGGGATAACGCTCAGCGGTGGACTCGCCGGTGTTGCCAGCAAGGCACAAGGCCGGAGTATCAGAATAATAAACGACCAGACCGACTATTCGCTTTGGGAGTTCTACTATAGCCCGCAGAACGATACCACCGGTGGGGGACGAGCGTTACCGGGAACTGCTCCGCAGCAACCCGGCGCGCCGCAGCAGAACGGAAATACATCGGGATTCGGACAACAAACCGGAAGCGGCTTCTCGATTAGCCCGGGTGGTTTGAGTTCATCGTCCGGGGGCGGTGCTGCCCCGCAAAGCGCAACACCGGCCCAGCCTCCTCAATAGCAGTTTTGCCAAAGCGCGGAAGCTTGCTTGTCGCTGCTCACTCGTCGAGCACAGGCGCCAGGGTCTCTTCCGGTTCCGGACGAAGTTCATGGTTGCTTGCTAAAGTGCGTGCGCAAGTGTTCCAACGCAAGACCGCGTCGTCATTCCCCGGCGGTCGCAGCGCCTCCGCCCGTTCGTAGCAGCGCATGGCTTCGGAAAACTCCTCGAATGCCTTGAAGTTTGCGCGCGGAAGTCCTTGCCGGATGCGGGCCCTCGCGGATCGTTCCGCGATAATTCCTGCGTAGTAAGCCCGTTCGTACTCACCATCGATCCGGCGCAGCACGTTGCGGGCCCGGCTTGGCGAAATATGAAGACCAAACTGGTCGGTAATGGCGAGCAGCAGTGTCATCAACGCAGCCTGGTTGCGAGGGTCCACGCGCAGAACGTCTTCACAAATGCTTTCTGCTTGCCACGGTTCGTTCAGCAGCCGGTATAAGTGCGCTTTTTCGAGGGCTGAGGGAATGGCCGAACTCGAAAGCGGTTTCAGCTCAAACTGCATTTCATTCTCCTTACTATTTCCGAAAAATGCGAAACAGCTTTCGTAGCGGGTCGAAGTGTTCGTCCACTACGCGCTCTTTTAGCGGGATTATGGCGTTATCTGTGATTCGTATGCCTTCCGGGCAGACGTTCGTGCAACATTTGGTGATGTTGCAATAACCTATCCCCTCACCGTCGCGAAGGTCGTTCAGGCGGTTTTCGCTATCGAGTGGATGCATCTCGAGCGCGGCCGTGTGGACAAGCGAACGGGGCCCGATGAAATGATCATGAAGGGAATGCTCACGCAGCACATGGCACACGTCCTGGCAGAGAAAACATTCGATACACTTCCGGAATTCCTGGACTCGATCGACGTCCTCTTGCGCCATTCGCCACGTTCCATCGGCGGCATCCGGCGGCCGCGGTTTGAACGGCCTAATCGTCTTCTTTACCCGGTAATTCCACGAAACATCCGTCACAAGGTCTCTTATAGACGGGAACGATTTCAGCGGCTGCAAGATTATCGGCTCACTGAGCGGCAATGAGCTGAGCCGGGCCATGCACATCAACCGCGGATTCCCGTTGATCTCTGCCGAGCATGATCCGCATTTTCCGGCCTTGCAGTTCCAGCGCACGGCCAAGTCATTGGCCTGCTCTGCCTGGATGCGGTGAACTGCGTCAAGGACCACCATCCCGTCCGAGATCTCAGTGACGTAATCCTGAAACTCTCCTTTTCCGTTCTGTCCGCGCCAGATTCGAAAGGTCGCCTTCGGCATGAAT
Source organism: uncultured Acidobacteriaceae bacterium (assembly GCA_963787585.1). GTDB lineage: Bacteria > Acidobacteriota > Terriglobia > Bryobacterales > Bryobacteraceae > Bog-105. The sequence goes on along the minus strand of CAWBDR010000014.1, from coordinate 464,233 downwards.
CCTACTTCATCTCTTCGATGACCTGCTTGAGTTCCGGAGGTAATTCGCGGAGGGGCTCTCGCCTCAATTCCAGTTCACCTGATTCGCTGCGCCGCAAAACGATGTTGCAGTTTCCGCTGGTGTCACTTTTCTGAGGATAATCATCACGGAAGTGCGCACCGCGGCTTTCCTTGCGCTCAATGGCGGCCCGGGTAATAAGTTCGGATACCGTGAGCAGGTTGTGCAAATCCAAGGCTGTGTGCCAGCCGCCATTATATTCGCGATTTCCAATGACGCCTATCTTGCGAGCTCTCTCACGCAGTTTGCGGAGCTCTTCGAGGGCACGTTGCATCTCGTCTTCACGTCTCACAATCCCGACCAGATCCTGCATCATATGCTGCAAATCATGTTGGACTTCATATGCATTTTCGCCGTTCCGTTCGAAGTGCTCGAGCGCGTTCCGAGCCGTGGCGTCGATCTGACCAGAGTCCAGGCCGACGGCCTCGTTCTCCTTCGCAAATCTAGCTGCATACTCTCCGGCACGCTTTCCAAATACGAGTAAATCCGAAAGCGAATTCCCACCGAGTCGGTTCGCTCCATGCAAACCGGCCGCGCATTCACCCGCTGCAAAGAGCCCGGGAACATCCGACATCTGCGTATCGGCGTCCACCCGGACGCCGCCCATCACGTAGTGAGTTGTCGGCCCAACCTCCATCGGTTCTTGCGTAATGTCGATATCCGCTAGCTGTTTGAATTGGTGATACATGCTCGGGAGCTTTCGTTTGATATAGGCGTCGGCGTTCGGCATTCGCGCTTTGATCCATGAAATATCAAGAAAGACACCGCCATGAGGGGTTCCACGTCCTTCCCGGACCTCCCTGATAATGCAGCGCGCGACGTGATCACGAGTCAGCAGCTCCGGAGGACGGCGCGCGTTCCGGTCGCCCTGCGTGTAACGCCATCCCTCGTCTTCGCTATCGGCCGTTTGCGCGCGATAATTCTCGGGAATGTCGTCGAACATGAACCGGCGGCCCTCTTTGTTTTGGAGAACTCCCCCTTCACCGCGTACGCCCTCAGTAACGAGAATGCCTCGAACGCTAGGGGGCCAGATCATGCCTGTCGGGTGGAACTGAACGAATTCCATGTCCGTCAGCGACGCCCCCGCGTCATAAGCCAGCGCGTGTCCATCGCCAGTGTATTCCCAACTGTTGCTCGTGACTTCATAGGCCCGGCCGATCCCGCCTGTTGCCAGCACAACTGCCCGAGCTTGAAAAACGAGGAATCGGCCTCGCTCGCGTTCATAGCCGAAGGCTCCGGCAATGCGGCCACTGTCCTTCAACAGAGTGAGGACGGTGCACTCCATGTGAACGTCGATGCCGAGATGAATACCGTGGTCCTGCAGCGTGCGAATCATCTCGAGTCCTGTGCGGTCACCCACGTGTGCAAGTCGCGGATAACGGTGGCCGCCGAAGTTGCGCTGCAGAATCCGTCCGTCTTTCGTGCGGTCGAAAAGCGCACCCCATGCCTCCAGCTCGCGTACTCGGTCGGGCGCCTCTTTGGCGTGCAGTTCGGCCATGCGCCAGTCGTTCAGGTATTGACCGCCGCGCATGGTGTCGGCGAAATGGACTTTCCAGTTGTCGCGCTCATCGACATTTCCGAGAGCTGCCGCGATACCTCCCTCCGCCATTACGGTATGGGCTTTCCCGAGCAGGCTCTTGGTGATCACGCCGACGCGAACGCCATTCGCTGACGCCTCGATGGCGGCTCGCAGCCCCGCTCCCCCCGCCCCAATTACCAGCACGTCGTAGTCGTACGTCTGGTAGCGTGTGGTCAAACGATTCTCCAGTCGTGCCAGATCCCCATTGCGCAAAGCCGTACGTACAGGTCCGCAAACATCACCGAAAATAAACTTGTCCACGCGAACAGCATGTGGCGCCCATTCAGACAGGTCACGCAGGCATAACTGTTTCTGCGGGCAGGAGACTTGGAGATTTCATCGACACGTCCGCCTATCAAGTGACGTAGAGAATGACACCCGAACGTGTAGCAGGCGAGCAACACAACATTTATGGCCAGGACAAGTGTCCCTACACCAATGCCGAAGTGCGCGTGCCCGGTAACTGGATCCGTGAACCAGAGTGCCCTCCAAACATCCAGTGCGAGTATCACCAGAAAGACCAATGCGAGATAAAGAAAATAGCGATGAATGTTTTGGAGGATCAAAGGGAACGAGCGTTCGCCGCGGTAAGTCTTCCGAGGCTCCCCAACCGTGCAGGCAAGAGGATCGGCCCAGAAGGCCTTGTAGTAGGCGCCGCGATAGTAGTAGCAAGTTAGCCGGAATCCACCCGGTGCCCAGAGAATGAGAAGCGCCGCGGAAATCGGCGCCCAGGATGGCCACCAGGCCGGCCATGCCCCGAACCAGGAATGAAGGGGGTTACCAAAAATCTCGGGAGAGTAGAAGGGCGACAAATAGGGACCGAACCGGTAGTATTGGCCCTGAAATGCTGCCCAGGTCGCGTAAACGATAAAGGTCGAAAGCCCAAGAAAGGTGAAGATGGGTTGAGTCCACCAGCGGTCGCGGCGTTTGGTGCTGCCAAAGCGGCCGCTTCGTAATGGGATGTCGATAGATGACATCCATGCTCCTCCTCGAGATGGGAATTAGCTATACCGGAGTCAGAATATCACCGGCTTGCCGAAGACCTCCTTGTGAAAAACGCTGGTTCGAAACCTCGCCGCTAGTTTCTCGCCGCACGCGCCTGCGCGCTGACTTTGCCGGCTTGCGTCGCCTCGGGTACCTCGACCAGTTCGCCGTTGGTCACGTCATATATGTATCCATAGATTGGAATCGTGTTCGGCACTAAGGGATGAGTACGGATTCGGGTCACGTCCATAAGAACGCTCTGCTTCAAATCTCGAATTGTGAGCCACTCGATGTAGTCTCCTGCAGTGGAGCCGCCGCCGGTTCCCACATCTTCCCATTGACCATTCGCGATTCGGGCCGTTTGGAGGCTGTTCGATAAAAGGTCACGCATGATGTCGTTGGTGAAGGTCAGCATCCCGCAGTCCGTGTGGTGAATCACGAACCACTCCTTAGTGCCAAGCAGCTTGTACGAGATCACGAGGGAACGAATCGCGTCCTCGCTTGCCCTGCCGCCGGCATTGCGAATGACGTGAGCGTCACCCTCGGAAAGTCCGGCAAACTTAGCCGGATCGAGCCGGGCATCCATGCAGGTTAAGATTGCGAACTGACGAGCTGGCGGCATCGCGAGCCTTGCCTTCTCGCCAAACGTCTCTGCATAGTACTTGTTTGCGTTAAGAACTTCTTCAAGAATCGTCGACACGGGTTCTCTCCACTTCGTTGGTTTAGGCTAACGCCTGAAGGCAATTTTAATGGATTTTTCCCTTTCCCGGAACTCTCGCGGGAGTAAACCGACCCGCACTGAAAAGCCTTTACTTCGCGGGCGGACCAAGTGGACTCGGAGAACACCTTGAGACTTCGTGCGTATCGGCAACCGCCGCGATCTTCCACCCGGCCGCGGTCTTGAGCAGGTTGAACGAGTCAATTCCGCAATGGCTAAACTTCCCGTTGAGATGAAAATCGTACTCGGCCCAGACAACGGCGATGGAATCGTGCTCCAGGAGCTTCGGATTCCAGATACGCTCCAGCCAGGAGTCTTTGCTCACGCTCAGATGTTCGAGCCATTTCTCGTAAGGGATCGCGACAGCGATTCCGTCGGGCCGAACAGAAAAAAGCGATGCCTGAGGAATGAAAAGCGCACGAGCCGCATCTGCATCGTGGGCTGACATGGCGTCGAAGAGTCGTTGCACGGTTGCGGTTGGGCTTCGGTCATCCGAAGCGGCCCGCGCGAACGGAAGAAAGCAGAAAGCGAGCAGAAGAGCCCGGAGTCTTTGCATCCAGCCAGTCTATCGGGCAGCGTCTGCGATGGCCGCGATAGACTAAGGCCCTAACCAGGAGGTATCTTGGCCCCCAGTTCCGGTTTCGTCCGTACGGACGGCCAGGCATTGCTGCTCGATGGCGAACCATTTCGAGTAGTTGGAGCGAACAATTATTATTTGGGATTTGCGCCAGATTCGATGGTTGAATCGGTATTCGAGCTGGCAACGCAAATGGGACTGAATGTACTTCGTACATGGGCGTTTCTGGATTGTGGACCTGCCAAGCCGGGTTTGATTCCGGCGAACGCAAATGATAGTGTGTTCTTTCATTACTGGGATTCAGACACACGTAGGCCGGCTTTCAATGATGGCCCGAACGGTCTGGAGCGCCTCGACCGCACGATTGCACGGGCGGAGAAAGCCGGTATTCGGCTGATCCTTCCATTGGTGAATTACTGGGATGATTTCGGCGGCATAAGGCAGTATCTGAACTGGTTTGGATTAAGCGCCCGCGAGGAGTTCTATTGCAACCCGGAAACAAAACAGGCGTACCGAGATTACGCTGAGCACTTACTAGTACGCGTGAACACCAGGACCGGCCGACAGTATAAGGATGAGCCGGCAATTTTCGCTTGGGAACTTGCCAATGAGCCTCGGTGTGTAGGCGAGGATGGGCGTCCACTGCCCGACGGAACGGACACTCTAACTGGCTGGGTCGAAGAGATGAGTGCCTATCTGAAGACTATTGATCCGAATCATCTGGTCACTGTGGGGGACGAAGGCTATTTCCGGAGAAGCCAGGCTGGCCGGCATGCTCTGTACAACGGTTCATTCGGCGTGGACTGCGAGCGGCTCTTTGGTGTGCCAACCATAGATTTCGGGACTTGTCACTTATACCCGAGCTTCGCGGATGCAGGGGATGCAGTCGAATTTGGCGGGAACTGGATTCGTGAGCATATCGAAGCGGGGCAACGAGCGAATAAACCGATGGTCATCGAGGAGTATGGGTGGAAGGTCGAGAGCTCCGACGGCGGCTTAGGAAATGCTGCTCGAGACGCTGTGTTTCAGAGCTGGCTCGATCAAGTTGTTCAAAGCGAGGGAGCTGGCGCCCTGGTGTGGATGATCGCGGCTCTGATGCCCGATGGCCAACGCTATCCGGACTACGACCACTACACCGTTTATGCCGCGCAGGACGTTCCATCCATCCTGGCTTACTCACGACGGTACAGCTCTGATAACGGCTAAAATCGGTTCATGCAGCAAGGCGATCTGAGTCGCTTATGGGAAGAGCATACGAACCACGAATTCGCGACGCGAGACACCGAAGCCACGCTAGCGACCATGACAGAGGACGCCTATGTCAACCACATTCCCGTGATGACCGGCGGCCGGGGAAAAGACGAGTTGCGCGCTTTCTATTCGGAGCGGTTCATTCCCTGCATGCCGCCCGATACCACACTTACGCCGATCTCGCGAACGATTGGTAATGACCAGCTTGTCGATGAGATGATCTTCTCGTTCACTCACACCGAGGAGATGCCTTGGATGCTTCCAGGAGTTCCTCCGACTTATCGACGTGTCGAAGTGCCGCTGGTTGCGATCGTGCATTTTCGTGAAGGCAAACTGCAGCATGAACACATCTACTGGGACCAGGCATCAGTGCTCAAACAAATCGGGCTTCTTACGGATGAAGAGCTCCCTGTTTTTGGAGCAGAAACCGCCCGAAAGGTTGTCGATCCGAAGTTCGATGATAAGGCCATGAGCGGGTAAATTGCTTACGATAGCCATGCCGTGTCGGCCTTTATCAGCTTATGCGAGCGTAGCGCAACGCGAAGAAGAATCTGTGATACTTGGCTTGCCTGTGCCGATAAATCGGCTACAATCCAAGTCATTCAGAGGAGAGATTGATGAAGAAGATACTCCTTGCGCTGGTGCTAGCGAGTTTTGCGCGCCCGCTGCTCGCTCAGGGTGCTCCGCCGCAGGGTGGACCTGATCAGCCCTACAGCGTCGAATATTACTATAAAGTGCAGTGGGGACATCAGCAGGAGTTTTTGCAACTGTTTCTGAAGAATCACTACCCATTGCTTAAGAAAGTTGTCGAGAGCGGCCGGATGCTATCGGTAAAAATTGAGAGCCCGGCCAATCACATGACCGAGGACGCGCGCTGGGATTATCGGGTCACGATCCGATTCAAGAATTCGACAGCGGGGACGACGGCTAATCCCGATGAAGAACGGCTTATCAAACAGCTCTGGCCCGACCAGGAAAGCTACAAACGCGAGGAACAGCGCCGCTTCGAGATCCTGCTGGCGCACTGGGATCTTCCAGTCTCGGACATTACTCCCCCGAAAGGCTAGATCGAGGCTCCGGATGAAACGTCCGAGATGCTATCAAATGCCTCTTGCATGTCATGTAAGATGCCGCGGGCTGATTGGGCTGGATTGCTGTCCCCGGTAATCGGGCGCCCGACCACGAGGTAATCCGCGCCAGCTTTAATAGCATCGCCGGGAGTCACCTTTCGCTTTTGGTCATCTTCCGGATAACCGTCGGGGCGAATGCCCGGAGTTACGACGAGCAGCTTGTTTCCCGACAGTTGCTTGATTTTTTGCGCCTCAAGCCCAGACGCGATTACGCCATCACAGCCGGCTTCGAGCGCCTTCCGCGCGCGGAACAGAACTATTTCCTCGACCGAATGGTTGGTATACCCCATCTCGGCGATATCGTCCATATCCATACTGGTCAGCACCGTTACCGTAAACAGCTTCAGGCCGCTCGATCCCCTGCCTTGGATGGCAGCCCTGATTAGATTGCCAGGCCCGTGAATCGTCAGGAAGGAAACCCCGAGGTTGGACGCTCGCGAAACCGCTTTCCGGAGCGTTTCGGGGACATCGTAGTATTTGTAATCCAGAAAAATGTTCTTGCCTCGTGTTATTAACGATCGGATCAGTTCATCGACCCCGGTTGCCAGTTGCAGGGCCAAACCAATCTTGAAGAAGTGAACAGTTCCTGCAAGGGCCTCTGCCATGCGTTCCGCTGCTGCGGCGTCCTCCACATCGAGGGCTACGATCAGTCGATCTTCGGCTTTCGTTTTGGTCATTGGTTCTGTTCGGGTCGATGCGTGTTCCGGGCAATTGTAACAGAACAATGAATTCTCGTCCTGGTGCCGCGGCGAAATCTGCGGGTACCTGATATGCCGACCAGCTGTGAGATCGGGCCTCCCGGGCCGGGCTTCGTGTCAATGCTTGGAGGTTTAGAATCCGGTCGTAACCTTTCAGCCTGACCGGCGTCTAGTAGTGGCGTCGAAACCAGAGTTACCTCGGCGCTGAAGGAGAAATTTAAGGAATGAGACTCTCGCTGACTGTTCTCACCGTCTGCTGTCTCCCGGCAGCAACGCTAATGGCGGGCACCTATTCTTTTCAAACAATCAATAACCCCGGCGATCCGAATTTCAATCAATTGCTGGGCGTTAACAATGCAGGAACAATTGCCGGTTATTTTGGTGACGGGACTGTTGTTCCGAACAATGGCTACACCTGGACGAAGGCAGGAGGCTTTGTCGCCGAGAACTTTACCGGAGCGGCCCAGACGCAGGTCATCGCTATCAACAATATTGGAGTTGCTGCTCCGGGAGTGCCTCCGGTATTCAATACGGCCGGTTTTTACGTTGATGCTACCGGAGCGAATCATGGCTTCACGGATTCACTAGGCGTTCAGCAGACCGTTGATAATCCGCTTACCACTTCGAGCCCGAAAGTCAATCAGCTTCTAGGATTGAACGACAACAGCCTCGCGGTCGGATTCTATAACGATTCCACGGGGGCTGCGCACGGGTACGAATACAATCTCACGACGAAGGTATTCACGCCCGTCAATCTTCCGGCTTCGTTCAATGCGACGAGCGTGATGACCACGGGTATAAACAATGGCGGATGGATTTCCGGCTTGTATACGGACACGGCTGGAGTAACGCACGGATTCGTAGACGAAGGTGGAACCTTCAAAAGCTTCGATGACCCGAGTGGGAATGGCACCAATACAAGCTTCTTCGGAGTGAACAATAAGGGCCTTGTTGTGGGGAGCTTTGTGAACGCAAGCGGCAATAATGGATTGGTTTACAATCTCATGACGAACACCTGGCAGACAGTCAACGATCCCAACCAATCATTCACAGCGGCCTTTGGTGTTAGTGGCACCTTCATTAACGGCATCAACGATGCGGGCGACCTGGTCGGATTTTATTCCGATGGGACTCACGTAAATGGGATGCTCGCGACTCCGGTTCCGGAACCGGCTTCGCTCGGATTCATGTTGCTCGGAGGAGCATTGGCGTTAGCGGCAGGACTGAAGAGAAAACGTATCGTCTGAAGGGTACACCTTCTTCGATAAATCGAAATAGGCCGGTACACGCGGCCCCCGATTTTCCATTCCGTAGCAAGTTTCTACTCGGGCTCACGTCACCTCCCCAGACTAAACAGACGCGGGCTCGTCGCGGCATCACGCGCGGCTATTGAGACAGTCTTCATATAAGCTGGCTTCATATGGATCTTCTCCAAGGGACGCTCGAAATGCTGGTGATGAGAACGCTGATCGTCTCGCCACTGCACGGCTACGGCATCTCCAAAGCAATTCGCGCCAACTCCAAGGAGGTGCTGGAGATTGAGTTCGGGTCGCTATATCCGGCTTTGAAGCGGTTGGAGGCCAAGGGATGGGTTTCAGCGAAGTGGGAGATCTCCGAAAACAATCGCAAAGCGAAGTATTACCGCCTGACGGAAGCCGGTCGAAAAGAGCTTCAGCGGGAGCATTCGAAATGGGCTGAATTCGTTTCAGCGGTTGCACAGATCATGGGCCCGGTGACGCAGGGGGCCAGGAAATGAGCATCCTCTTGAAATTGAGATATCTGCTGCCGGGCCGCCGCAGGGCTTTTGAGGAGGATATGCGAGAGGAACTGGATTCGCTTGCCTTTCTATCGGAGGCGGATGGCAAGCGTTCAGAGCTGGGCAGTCTGACACGGGTTGCCGAAGAGGGGCGTGCCGTGTGGATGTGGACTTGGCTGGAGCAGTTTGCCGCAGATATCAGGTACGCGTGCCGTACGATGAGGCGGAGTCCCGGCTTGACTCTCACGGCCGTGTCGTCGCTTGCGCTCGGCATCGGAGCGAATACCGCCATATTCGGCCTCATGAATGCGATCCTTCTGAAAACGCTTCCGGTAAACGATGCCGCGAGTCTGGCAGTGCTGACGTCGTACTCGAAGGACGGCAGGATCGGCGATTTCGGGTATGGGGATTATCTCGCGTTTCGCGGGGAGAAGGCCGCCTTCTCGGGCATCCTGGCAGCCTCGACATTGGCCCCTGTCACTGCCGGAATTGGCGCTGAATCGGACACAGTACAACGCAAGATCGTGTCGAGTAACTATTTTTCAGTTCTTCAAGTTCGCCCAGCGCTCGGACGGGCGTTTCGGGACGACGAGGAGGACCAGCAGGTCGCCGTGATCAGCGAAGCGGCCTAATAGTTGGGCCAACCCAAGAGGAAAAAGCGCGCTTGAACCTACTGCAAGGCACTCTCGATCTGCTGATCCTTCGCACGTTGCTTTTTGGACGTCAGCATGGACAAGGGATCGCCCGCTGGATTCAAGGCGTCTCAAACGACGAGCGGCTGGTGGACCATGGCGCGCTCTACCCAGCTCTGAAACGATTGGAAGCACGCGGCTGGATTTCAGCCGAGTGGGGCACGTCGGACAACAACCGCAAGGCGCGCTTTTACAGTCTGACGAAGCTCGGTAGGAAGCAGCTCTCCGCGGAAATGAACCGCTGGCGCAGGCTCGCGAGCGCCATGGGACGTGCTGGGTGGCGGCGAAGTGGAGGTCTGAGTGATGTTCCGCAGGCGCCGCCGGCAAGCTGATTTTTCTGCCGAAGTTCAGGCTCACATCGCCCTCGAAACAGACCGGCTTCGAGAGGAAGGACTCGATGAATCCGAGGCGCACGCCGCAGCGCTCCGCAAGTTTGGTAATCGTACCAGTGCCGAAGAACGTTTTTACGAGAGCTCGCGTTCTGTCTGGCTCGAAGACATGGGAAAGGATTTGCGCTACGCTTTGCGCGCTCTGCTTCGAACTCCTACGTTCGCGATCACCGCAATTATGACTCTGGCGCTCGGCATCGGCGCAAACACAGCGATTTTCAGCGTGGCGTATGCCGTGCTGTTGAAGCCGCTGCCGTTTCCGGAGCCCAACCGTGTCGTTGCTCTTTATGAAAAGCTTCCGGCAGCGGACGAATCCCCCTCGGCTGCCGACTATATCGACTATGAGCGTCAGGCGAAATCGTTCGAATCGCTGGCTGCCTACCGAGTCAACCCCGTAAACCTCAGCGGCCAGAATCGGCCGGAACGCGTCGACGGCACAACAGTGACCCCTAACTTCTTTGCCGTATTCGACGTGCCTCCCGAACTTGGACGTACTTTGACACCCCAGCAAGATCCGCCAGGAGGCACACCGACGACCGTCCTTGCTGATTCGTTGTGGAAGAGGCGCTATGGAGGAGATCCCGGCATCATCGGAAAGTCAATTCTTGTCAACCGTGAACCGCGCGTTGTCGTCGGTATAATGCCTCCCGCGTTCCGATTTCCGGGAGAAACTGAAATCTGGGAATCGTCGCGCTTTCGCGTTCCCGATCACCCATTGCGTCCGCTTGTCGATGAGTCAAACGATCGCGGCAGCTATTACTTTGACAGTGTAGGGCGGCTCCGGAAAGGCGTCACTATCAGCCAAGCGCAGTCGGAAACGACTCTGATTGCTATGCGGCTGAAAAAGCTTTATGGCGACGAGGAAGAGACTGATCGCACCCATGTCGTCAGCCTGCATGACGATCTCGTGGGCGGCACGCGTCCGGTGGTTTTGATCCTGCTCGCATCAGTCGGACTATTGCTTCTAATCGCCTGCGCCAACGTGGCGAATATCATGCTTGCCAGAGCAGCGACTCGTCAAAAAGAGATCGCGATCCGGGGCGCGCTCGGCGCAGGCCGCTGGAGAATTATTCGGCAGTTTCTGGTAGAGAGCGTTCTGCTCGCGTGCACCGGCGGAGTTGCCGGCATTCTGCTTGCGCGCATTGTGCTCGGTCCACTGCAGAGATTGCTGCCGGCGGACTTGATTCCCGGCGGCGAACTTACGATAAATCTTCCGGTGATGCTATTTACATTGGCGATTGCTGGAAGCGCAGGGTTGATTTTCGGCCTCTTCCCCGCTATTCAGACGGCTAAGGTTGACGTGAATGACGCGCTGAAAGAGGCTAGCCGTTCCTCGCATGGTGGGTCTCGCGCAACTCGCATCCGCAGTGCCCTCGTGATGGCTGAAGTGGCGCTTGCCGCAGTCCTCTTGATCGGCGCGGGTCTCCTGATCCGCAGCTTCGGCCGCTTACTCTCCGTTCCCGAAGGATTCAATCCGGACCGCGTCCTCACGCTGCAACTCTCCCTCGCATCCGCGCAGTATCCGAAACCCGAAGATCGCGTTCGTTGCATCGACGGCATGCTTGACAAGATCCGCAGCGTTCCAGGTGTCGCGTCGGCGGGTATTATTTCGCGCCTTCCGCTGTTGCCCGGCGCCAGCGCTCGCGGCATCAATATAAAAGGACGCACCCCATCCACCGGCGATATCTCTCCCGATTATCTGGTAACCAGCCCCGGCTACTTCCGGACCATGGGCATTCCTCTCCTCGAAGGCCGCACGTTCACCCAACACGATTCCGCCGCTTCCGCGAGCGTCGTTATGATCAATCAGGCGTCGGCGCGCCACTTCTGGCCCGCCGGCGATTCGTTGGGCCAATACATCAAGGGCGCGACGAAGGACTGGAGTCCCGTCATCGGCGTTGTGGCCGACGTGCGCCAGCATCGCCTGGGCGAAGTTACACGTCCCGCTGTTTACGTGCCTTATACGCAAGATCCCTGGCCGCTCATAACGGTGGTACTTCGCACTTCGATGGAACCGGCAGGCGCGGCATCGGCCGCGACATTTGCCATTCACCAGATCGATCCCGATCAGCCCGTTTTCAATATCCGAACGATGGACGAGGTCGTTTCGAGTTCGCTCTCGCCGCAGCGATTCCGCACTCTGCTGCTGGGTCTGTTTGCGGCGCTTGCGCTCGCTCTTGCGGGGATCGGAATTTACGGGTTGATGGCGTATTCCGTCGCTCAGCGCTCGCGCGAAATCGGAATCCGCATGGCACTGGGCGCCAAGCCGGGACGGCTCCGGCTATTTGTGATCGGCCAGGGGCTGAAGCTCGCGTGTGCCGGCGTCTTGATCGGCAGTATCCTGACGATTCCGCTCACGCGATTTCTCTCGAGCGTTCTGTACGGCGTTCGACGGATAGACGCTACGGCCTTCGCCGGAAGCTTCCTGTTTCTGATTCTCGTCGCCCTTTTGGCGGCCTACGTTCCCGCCCAGCGTGCCACGCGCATCGATCCGGCAGCCGCCCTTCGGGTGGAATGAGCGCGCTAACGCGAAGTGGCTTGCTCGTAGTTATAAGCCACGCGGAACATCGTTGCTTCGTCGAAATGCTTCGCGAAGATTTGTAGCCCGATGGGCAACCCTTCCGGGGACTGGCCGCACGGAACCGACATGCAAGGAACGCCGGCAAGATCTCCCGTAAGGGTGTACACGTCCGATAGGTACATCGCCAGCGGATCGTCCACTTTCTCGCCAATTTTGAAGGCAGGAAAAGGCGAAACCGGCGTAACCAGAGCGTCAACGCTCTTGAATGCTTCGCTGAAATCTCTCGCAATTAGTGTGCGAACTTGCTGTGCTTTCCTGTAATACGCGTCGTAGTAGCCGGCACTAAGCACATATGTGCCCAACATAATGCGGCGCTTGACCTCGGCACCGAAACCCGACCCGCGCGTATTACGGTACATGGCGCTCAACGAGTCGCCGTTGCAGCGGATGGTATAGCGCACGCCGTCATAACGCGCGAGATTCGAGCTCGCCTCTGCGGTCGCGATGATGTAGTAGCACGATAAAGCGTATTTTGTGTGTGGAAGGCTAATTTCGCGGATCTCGCAGCCAAGTGATGCGAGCTGCTTGACGGCCGCATGGATCACGTCGCCTGTCTCGGCGTTCAGTCCTTCGAAGTACTCCTTCGGCAAACCGAGTTTGAGGCCACGAACCGAGTGCCGCATCAGAGCGTGATAGTCGTCCACTGGTGCGAAGGCCGAAGTAGAATCCAGATCGTCGCGTCCGGCAATGGTCCGCAGCATGGTTGCGGCGTCCTCTACGTTTCGGGCAAACGGGCCGATATGGTCGAGCGAGCTCGCAAACGCTACCAATCCGTAGCGGGAAACGCGCCCATAGGTGGGTGTCACGCCGACCACACCGCAGAAGCTGGCGGGTTGGCGGATTGACCCTCCCGTATCCGAGCCCAGCGTCGCTACAGCCGTTCCTTGAGCAACTGATGCTGCGGCCCCGCCGCTTGACCCGCCCGGAACCCGATCCAGCGCTCGCGGATTCCGAACCGGTCCGTAGGCCGAATTCTCGTTCGAGGAGCCCATTGCGAACTCGTCGCAATTGAGCTTGCCTAAAATGACCGCGCCTTCCTCGCACAGGCGGTAAACCGCCGTCGCGTCATACGGTGGAATATAGTTTTCAAGGATGCGGGATCCGCAAGTGGTTCTCACATCTTTTGTGACGATAACGTCTTTAATGCCTACCGGCACGCCTGCCAGCGCGCCCACGTAACCGCCCTGCGCCACGGCTCTGTCCACGCGTTCGGCATCCGCCAGCGCGCGCTCGCGCGCAAACGTCAGAAATGCGTTTGTGTTGGCGTTTTCCGCCTCGGCAAAATCCAGCGCTGCTTGGGTCAGTTCCTTCGCCGAAAATTTCTTAGCGTGCAGTCCCTCGCGTACGGACCCGATCGTCAGCGAGGCGAGGTCACTTGGGGAGTTCACCGCTCAATAACCCTGGGCACTTTGAAATATCCCGCCCCACTTGCGGCGGCATTGACAATGGCTTCCCGATTTCCGAGAGGCGTGTGAGGGATGTCTTCGCGCAAAGTGGCCGTTTCGTCCGCCTCGTAGAGAACTTGCGCCATTGGTTCCACGTTCGACGTATCAAGCTCGTTCAACTGCTCGATATGGGTAAGAATCTCGCCAAGATCGTGCGACATGCGGGACACTTCTTCTTCGGAGAGCCGCAGATTCGCCAAATCGGCAACATAGCGGACCTCGGTTTCGGTGAGCTTCAAGCGGTGGCCTTCTTGCGAGACAGTCGATATACCTTCTTTAGCACAGGGTCGCGAATCGCTTCCGCTTCATCGGCTAAAGAGGTATCCGCAGCCTTGCTGTCGAGGGACTGAGCGCGCTGTGGAGTTCGGCGTGGAACAGCGATTCGGAATTCGATATCGGTGATCGTGTTGCTCCCGGTCGTCTTTCGCAGCCGGTCCAGAATTTGCCCGGTCAGCGGAAATAATTGTCTTTGCCAAATGGCGTCCGCTACTTCGACCACGAGCTTACTGCGTACCAGCCTCACTCCCGATGTGTGTGCCGCGATCTTTTTGCCGACGGCCGCTGGCCATACGGCGCGCGCCAGATCCTCGTCCGAGAAGATCTTCGCGAGCTTATCGCTCTTCAGAAGTCGCGCAGCGCGTTCCATAGCACCAGTCCTGAACTGCAGGATGGCAGCGGGGGAGGAAGGTAAGGCGATCTTGAGAATAGCACGGACGCGTATCGCCGATAGCGCCCTGTGACTTACCGAAGAAGCTCGCGGCACCGTGAGGCGGCCCAGGCAGCAACGTCCGCCTTGCCTTCGATTACGTTCTGGTAGATCTCCGCCAGACCGATTCGTAGTTGGTAACAGAGCAATCGCTCGCTCAGCTCGGGGAAAGGGTCGAGATGGGCCTCGAAGTAGCGAGCCTGTTCCTCCATGCAATCGAGCCGGGTTCTCCAAAAGAAAACGTTGGCAACGTCGTAAAGCGGATCGCCAATTAAAGCCTCCGACCAGTCGATTACGCCGGTGATCCGCCGGCCGTCGGTCAGCACGTTATTCGATCCGAAATCGCCGTGGACGAGTGCGCGAGTTTCGGGGCAATGCGCAGCCAGCCTGATCAGCCGCTCCAAAAGGCGGCAGATTTCTCTCGAATCCAATGGCCTGCCAACATGTTGCCAGGCATAGCGGTCACGATCCGCGATACTAGTCAGGAAATCTCGCCAGCTTCCATACTTGCCAGTTTCGTTTTTGTCGAATGGGCCAAAGCCACTGATCTCCCCCAAATCGGATTCCGCAATCAACTCCAATATCCGGGCGGTTGGACCCAGCACTGGGGGCAAGTCCTCCCGCTTCAAATCCTGCAAGATCACGCCCGGCAAGCTCGGGGATATGCAATAGAAGTGCTTATCGATTTCCCCAATACGAATGACTTCGGGAATCGGCAGATCGGGCCGTGCAAACTTCCGGTAAACGAACGCGTCTTTCTCGAATCCCGCGAGGGTGCGATTGATTCGCATGACATACGTCCGCGCTCCGCTTCGAAAGCGATACGCCTGCGATTCTTCTCCCTCGGAAATAGGCGCGAAGCCAGAAACGGCCTCCATGCAACGTTCAAGTTTTGCAAGGATTGCCGCCGGCGAGAGAGATGGCTTAATTTTGAACTCCCTTACCGCGCCGCGCCCAGTTCTGCTCGGATCGCGTCCGCGATGCGCCCCGTCCAGTGCTCGACCTGCTCGTCCGATTCCGCTTCGATCATCACGCGCGCAAGTGGCTCGGTGCCAGAAAAACGGACCACTACTCGTCCAGCCCCGTCGAAGGCACTCTCCGCCGCCCGGATTTCGGCCTGCACGGTCTCGAGTTCATTGAGCGGCCGCTTATTTTTCACACGAACATTGACCAGTTTCTGGGGGAACTTCTTGATATCGTCCGAGAGCTCGTCCAGGCTGCGGCCCGAGTCACGCACGATTTCGAGTACTCGCAGTGCGGTCAGCAACCCGTCTCCCGTCGTGGCGAATTCGGAGAAGATGACATGGCCCGACTGCTCTCCACCCAGCACCGCGCCACGTTTGAGCATCTCTTCGAGGACATATTTATCGCCCACCGGTGTTCGCAGCATCTTGATTCCGCGGCTCTCGAACGCCTTCTGCAAGCCTAAATTCGACATTACCGTCGCTACAACCAAGTCGCCAGGCAGCTTGCCGGCTCTCTTCAGTGAAGATCCTGCCAGGAACAGGACCGCGTCTCCGTCGACGATCTTCCCGGAACTCGAAACAAAGAGCGCCCGATCGGCATCACCGTCGAACGCGACCCCTAGATCCGCGTTTGACTCCGTTACGCGATGCTGCAAGCCCTCCAGGTATAGAGATCCGCAGTTTAGGTTGATGTTGCGGCCATCGGGTGAAACGCAAATCCAATCTACGCGCGCTCCCAGGCGTGCGAAGAGCCGGGGGGCTATTTCGCTTGCCGAACCGTTCGCGCAATCGATGATGATCCGCAGCGGAATGTGTCCCTGCACTGTTCCCGCCAGGTAATTCACATAGGATTCATCCAGCGAGCGATCGACTTCGAGAGACTTCGACTGGGCGGGCTCATCCTTCGCCAGCCAACACGCCAACAACCCCTCCAAATCTAGTTCCACAGCATCCGGCAGCTTGTATCCGGAGTGGCTAATCACCTTGAGCCCGTTGTCATAGTACGGATTATGCGAGGCCGAGATCATCACACCAGCGGCAAAAGGGCCCATTCGCGTGAGGTATGCTACGCCGGGCGTAGTTATCACCCCCGCAAACCGCGCGTGAACGCCAGCGCGCGCCAACCCTCCCGTCACCTGACCCGCCAGCCAGCCACCGCTCTCTCGCGTGTCCATGCCGATCAGCACTTCCGCCGGCCCGTCATGTGTGCGCCGCTCCCGGTTCACCCAGGTGCCAAGGGCGATGCCGAGCGCGTGCGCTGTTCTGGCGTCCAATGGAGCTTCACCCGCTACGCCGCGGATTCCGTCCGTCCCGAATAGTTGTCTTGACAAATCAGCCTCAGAAAACGAGAAGTTGCAATCTTCATGGTACGTCCAGATCAAATCTTCCGGCGCGCATGCGGAACAGAGTTCTAAATCCAGATCGGCCGCGCAGATTAGAATCGTTAGGAGTATCGGATGAACATCTCAGTCAAGAGCGAATACGCGCTCAAGGCTGTTTTCGACCTTGCGTCTCAGTACCTGGCGCTGCCCCGGGGGTCGGCAACATCACCTGTCAAAATTGCTGACATTGCGCGGCGACAGAAGATCCCGCAGAAGTTTCTCGAGCTGATTCTCGCCGGCCTCAAACAGAACGGTTTCGTCGATTCGCGCCGTGGCGCTGAAGGTGGTTATCTGCTCGCGCGGGCACCGGATGCGATCACTGTGGGCGAAGTACTGCGTGCCGTCGAGAACCTGAGAAGCGGTCAGCGATCACCGGCCGACGACGATCCTTTTGGTGAGATTTGGTCCCGCGTCGACAATGCCGTTTCTGATGTGCTCGACCGCACGACGTTCGGTGATCTCGCCCGACAGTGGCGGGAAAAGCATACCGCCTATGTTCCCAATTGGGAGATCTGAGGAGCAGCTTGGTTTATCAGGATAATTCCTTCAGCATCGGGCGGACGCCGCTGGTGAAGTTAAATCGCGTCGTGGACGGCTTAAAGGCCACCATTCTGGCCAAGGTCGAAGGCCGCAACCCCGCTTATTCCGTAAAGTGCCGCATTGGCGCATCTATGGTCTGGGATGCCGAACAGCGGGGATTACTGAAGCCCGGCAGGGCAATCGTAGAGCCCACCAGCGGCAACACCGGAATCGCCCTCGCGTTCGTCGGCGCCGCGCGCGGCTATCCTGTTACCTTGATCATGCCGGACACGATGTCCTTGGAGCGGCGTAAGGTCCTAAAAGCATTGGGCGCAGAGCTCGTTTTGACTTCGGGCGGGAAAGGGATGCATGAGGCGATTGCCAAAGCCGAAGAGATCCGCGCCTCTGATCCCGATCGCTTCTTCCTGCCCCAGCAGTTCATGAACCCCGCCAATCCTCGGATTCATTTCCAAACGACCGGCCCCGAGATCTGGGAAGACACGCAAGGAGCTATCGACGTCCTGGTCTCGGCTGTCGGTACCGGGGGGACCATAACCGGCGTATCGCGTTACATTAAGCATGAGAAGAAACACCCGCTGATATCGATCGCTGTCGAGCCGTCTACCAGTCCCGTTATCACCCAAAAGCTCCGCAACGAAAACTTGGAGCCGGGACCACACGCCATTCAGGGAATTGGCGCCGGTTTCATTCCGGATACTTTGGACATTTCCATCATCGATCGCGTCGAGCGAGTTACCAGCGAAGAATCGATCGATATGGCGCGACGTTTGGCGCGCGAAGAGGGCCTCCTTAGCGGTATCTCTTGCGGAGCGGCGGTCGCCGCTGCGGTTCGCGTCGCTCGTGAACCTGAGATGTCAGGCAAAACGATGGTTGTGGTGCTTCCGGACGCCGGAGAGCGGTATCTCAGCTCACCGCTGTTTGAAGGAATGTTCGACTAAATAAAATCACTAGGGGAAACACTCCGCACAACAGTAACCACGGTTCGAAGCAGGGCGTTATCTAGGTACATCCCCGTAACGAAGCGGGCGCTTAACCCCATACCCGAAACCCCCAAGCGCCCGCAATTTCGCCGCTAGTCACTAAAACAAAATCCATTGGTCTATTCAGGCTGCGGCAAGGCTATAACTTCCAAGCAGAAATCTCGAGGCATGGGGCTCTTTACGAGAGAGGCCAAGCGTCGAGGAAGATTCGCCTAAACCCGTGGACTGGTACCGAAAGCCTACCGCAGCTAGGCACCGGGTGGGGGCCAATGATCTAAACCATCCGACGCCTCGCGAACGTCCCCATCGCCAGCCAGAAAGGTACGCCGATCCAATCGAAGATCTTTACCGGATTGCTGGGAAGCAGGGCGAACACCAGGTTCACCGCCGCAAGGAACAGGAACAGATTAGACCAGCTTTTCCGAGCCATAACGACCTCTGGAACCAGACTCTCGCCAAAGGGATCTTTGAGCAATGGATCCGGAGTTCCAAAAGTTTGGCGTACTGAAAAAACTACCAGCGTTAAGGCATGTGGCTGCTTGATCAGACCCTTAAGATGGGGCCTGCAACGATCCTGCGATGCTGAAAGAGCGAATGAGAACCGTCACTGGTCGGCACGATCAACAGGAGTGGCGGGTCAGAGGCGCGGTTACCCAACGATCACTCGCTCACGGGGCAATCGTTCTCGGTCTCACTCTCTTATACGCGGCCCTTGTCTTTGTTAACTCCCAAAGGCGCTTATGGTTTGACGAGCTGCTCACTTTCGATATCTCCAAAACGCCTACCCTGAAACGGCTGCTCTATTTAGTTAAGACCTGGGATCTGAGTCCGCCTACGGGCCATATTCTCGCGCATTATTCGATGCGGTTTTTCGGCGTTAACGCGCTTGGAGTGCGGTTGCCGTCGATTGTCGAATTCTATATCGCTAGCCTCATGTTGCTCTGGTACGTATCGCGGAAAGTAGGATACGCCTATGGACCCGCTGCTTTGCTGGTTTTGTGGTGCAGCCCGGCTCTTTACTACGCCACGGAAGCGCGCCCGTATGCCTTGCTTTGCATGTGGTTTTGCTGCTTGCTGGTGAGCTGGGATGCTGCTGTCACCGAGCACGGGCGGACGCTGGCCCTGTGCGCCGTCGCCATCTCCAGCTTGGGATTGATTGAATCTCATGTATTCGGACCTATTTCGCTTTTTCCTTTTCTTGCGGCGGAGGCGTTTCGATGGTATGAACGGCGAAAGCCCGATTACCCGCTTTGGCTGGCCTTGTTGCTCCCCCTTGTAGCGCTTATCGGATACGCACCTCTGTATCGCACCTACGAATCTATTGCGTTCTATCCGCCCGCGTTTCAGGGCTCGTTTAAGAAAATGGCTTCATTTTACTGGCACGGCGCTCGCGACATTATCTGGTACGCCTTGTTGGCGCTGCTCGGGGGTTTCCTCGCAAATGGGAGAAAGATCTTCTGGCGAAAGCCTGAGAAATTCCGCATGGAAGATGCGGTCCTCTTAGCCGTTCTAATCGCGAACCCAATTTTCTTGGACATCGTTATGATGCGCGATCATGCGCCGTTCTGGCCCCGGTATTGCATCACATCCTTATTTGGTTTGTACATCCTATTTTCTCTGTTCTTGGCTTCTCTCTTTCGCGCAAGACCCCGGCCCGGGTACGCCGCCGCGCTCGTGCTTGCCGGCATGATTCTAGTCCTTAGTGTTGCTATCCCCATGCGTCGCACATTCGTTGTCCGCGATGACAGTGCGGCCTTGATCCGCATGAGACCGGACCTTCCGCTCGTCGCCGCGAGTGGTCTCACCTTTGTTGAGATGAATCATTACGAGCCGGCATCTTTGGTCTCACGATTGTTCTACCTTAGAGATCGCACGGCTGCTATCCGTTATGCCCACGCCACCATGTTCGAAGACCTTGATCGATTTAGCCGGGAATTTGGCTTGCCGGGAAAGGTGGTGCCGTATCGAGACTTCATTCGTACCCATCACGAATTTCTTGTGCTTGGCACGTTCAGCTATCCGGAAGATTGGCTGCTGAAAAGGCTGGCCGCCGAAAATGCTCGAATCGTATTTCTCGGCCGCTTGTCCTTAGTCTATAAAGACAAGGATCTGTACATTATCACCGTACGGGATTCAAGCAAGCGCGGCACCGCTGCCGGTCTTCTTCTCCGCAAGCCTCAGACGACCCCCGCGGCCAACGTCAACGCGGGTTGAGCCAATCGTGATTCGCGAATGCCGTCGATCACCCGCTCCTGATCAGTTTCTGAAAGTGAGTAATACATAGGCAGTCTTAGCAATTGCTCGCTGACTCGCTCCGTGACCGGACATTGCCCTCGATACCCTCCAAACCGGCGGCCCATGCCCGAAAGATGTAGCGGAAGGTAGTGAAAGATACTCATTATGCCGCGCTTCTTGAGGTGATCAATCAGCGCTGTCCGGGCAGCACAGCTCGCTAGCAATAGATAAAAAATATGGTAGGACTGCTCACAATGTGGTGGAACGATCGGCAGTCTGGCATCCTGCGCCCCGGCCCATTCAGCGAGCTCTGCGTTGTATCGCTCCCAGAGCTTCCGCCGCTTGCCCTGAATAGAATCGCGAACTTCTAACTGGGCATAGAGAATTGCAGCGAGTATATCGGAAGGCAAATAGCTGGACCCCATGTCCACCCAGGTGTACTTGTCGACTTCTCCGCGAAAGAACCGGCTTCGATTCGTTCCCTTCTCGCGCAATATCTCCGCTCGCTCGATCAGTTTTGCGTCGTTGATCAGCAGCGCTCCGCCTTCGCCGCAGCTAAAGTTCTTGGTTTCATGGAAACTCTGTGTTGCCAGGCGGCCGAATGTGCCGAGGAATTTCCCCCGATACCGCCCGAACAGACCATGTGCATTGTCTTCGACTACGGCAATGCCGTGCTTCCCGGCAATGTTGAGAATCTTGTCCATCTCGCATCCAACCCCCGCGTAGTGAACAGGCACGATCGCGCGGGTGGCAGGCGAAATGGCGGCTTCGATTAGATCTTCATTCAGGTTGAGGGTGTCCGGCCGGATATCCACAAATACTGGCTTCGCACCGCGTAACACGAACGCATTCACCACCGAGACGAAGGTGAAAGACGGAACGATCACCTCGTCTCCTGGCCGTATGTCTAACAGAAGGGCCGCCATTTCGAGTGCGTGGGTGCAGGATGTCGTCAGCAACGCTTTGGGAACTGCTAGCTCCTCCTCAAGCAGCCGGTGCCATTTATTGGTGAATATCCCGTCGCCCGAGATCCGCATGGCCTCAAAGGCCCGGCGGATGTAATCGAATTCTGGCCCGACCCTCGTTATCGAATTGAAGGGAATTACTGGTAGATCCACTGAGGTGTAGATTAAGTAGACATTTTGAACATTACGTTCCGTGTGCGTCTAAAGCACGCCGCAAGTACTAGGATCACAAGCGTAATAGCGATTATCTACTATTTTCCGCCCCCCAAATGTAGGTACCGGCGCTGGTGCCTGTCATTACCAGAAGATCGAGGATCGAGAGTTGTGGATGAAAGGGAGGATACAACTGCGGATATCCGGGGTACTCGTAGAGCATCCACTCGACCGTGATTCCATGCGCGTTCAGCTTGTCCGGCTCCAGATAATCCTTCGCCGCGGGGCCGCTGATGTAATTGGTGGCGCCAAGCGTCTGGAGGATTTGCAATAACCGATTGGTTCTCGCGCCGCAAGCTCCGAGGCTGGAGCTACGCACAAATCGCGTATGCCGGATGCCGAGCTCATGCGCAAGCTCGATGGTGGTGCTAATTGTGAAGTCAGCCAGGGTTTCCGGCCGCTCGCGATACCAGCGCTCCAGCATCGGCTGGTACCGGTTGAAAAACGGCGCCTTCGAATAACTGTGCCGCAAACTCTCGAAGTGCTTTTGGTTCCATTCCCGGTCCCACGAGATTTCCATGTCGGAAATTGTGGCCCGTTTCCATTCCGCCCCTACGGACTTGAGCGGAATCGTCAGCCATTGAGGGCCGTTGGGCGTTTTGATTCGATTCCGATTCCGCCAGCCATGGCGATCGTATTGAGCATCGTCATAAAAGACGAATACGTCGGCTTTGTAAATCTGATGAAAGAATCCGCGCCACGGTATGTAAGAGGGCTGTAGGATTACGCAGTTCAATTATGTTTATCTAAGCTCTGATGACGCCCGGAATCGGCACTTCGCAGCAACGGCTCGTGAGCCTCATAGGTGTTGCGAACGAAGTACTGCGGCCGGCGCTTCGTCTCGATGAAGATTTTACCGACATACATTCCGATGAGTCCCAGAACGCTGATCACTGTCCCGCCAATAAACCAGAGCGAGACCATGATCGAAGTAAATCCAGAGAGAATCAAATCCGGATGTAGCAGCTTGACAATCATCAATCCGCCGGCGTACGCAAGCGAAAGAAGTGTGATCACGATACCCACGGCAAAGACTACCGTCAGCGGAAAACTTGAAAATGAGGTCACCGCGTCTACAGATAATCTGATTAAGCGAATGGGCGTGTAGCTTGATTCGCTGGGTCGCCGGATCTTCGTTACATAGCGGGGCCGCTGCTCAAATCCAGCCCAACTGAAGAGACCCATCATGAAGAGATGCGCTTCCATGAACTGCGTCACTGCGTTCACATAGCGCCGCTTCATTAACCGGATCGTGCAGCCGTTTGTCGGTATCCTGGTGTCCGCGGCCAAATTGAAAAATCGGTAGAACAGTGAGCCCGTATAGCGCTTCGCCATCGAGCCGCCGCGCAGTGTCTGAACGCCGTACACCATATCCGCTCCGGTCTCGTGAAGGTCCGCCCAGAAGTCGAGCAGCCATTCCGGTTGTTCCTCGAGGTCTATGTCTATCAGGAAAACGAGATTTCCGTTTGCGTGCTGCAACCCGGCAAACATTGCGGTGTGGTGGCCGAAATTTCTTGATAGCTCAATCACCCGCAGATGCGAATCTGTTTCCGCCAGAGCGATCGCGATCTCGAGCGAACGATCCGGGGAGCCGTCGTTCACCAGGATCAGTTCATAAGAGGGCGTAAGCTTTTTGGCCGAGGCAGTAATACGGTGATGGAACTCCTGGATAAATTCGGCGGACCTATACATTGTCGAGACAATGGATAAGTCGGGTCGATGGCGGAGGGTTCCCGATTCGCTGTCGTTGTCGCGCATCCGCCTTAGTGCGCTGCCCTCGTCGATTCCGATGAACGTTCACGTGTTACGAGCGAACCCGCTCCGGTCCACTCGCTATTTGCATAGATCAGTCCGATGGTTCCGGTTGGCAGAATAATTTCCGAGCGCAGTGCCAGCCAGCTGCATTCTTTCGCCTCATTCCGAAAAGCCTCACTCGATGCCGTCCCATAGAAAAGCACCAGGAGCTTCCGGGGGCTCCCACGCAGTGTCGTCGCGATGTTGTTGAGCACCCGCCTCATAATGTCACCCACGAACGGATTGAAAAAGTAAATGATCGAGATCTCGGGTGGAATCTTGTAATCGATTGCATTACTGTTTACAATTTGAACATCGCGGCATTGCAATTTGGCCCTCACGCGATCTATGTTGCGCCGCGCAATCTCACACAGCTCTGGCGAGATTTCTACCCCTACAACCGAACGTAGCGGATATTGAGCGGCTATGCAAAGGGCGCGACCCATTCCTGACCCGAAATCAAGGAATGCGTCCTGCGGGCGAAGTGGGACCGAGTCCAAGAGCTTCCGAAGATCGCGATAGCTGACTGGCTGATAGTCGATGCCGTCAGGCAAATCGAGCCCGAGCTGCGCAAGCGAGCGGCGCTCGGACGAGCTGATCCCAAATTTCCTGTCAAGATACCCATCGGTAGCGCGATCAAAAAACCAATTCAGCCAATGTCGCCATGGCAAGCGCCGCCTGAACGCGAGTTCGGGAACCAGATGAGAAAACCGCGTGGTCGGGTCTCGTTGCACTTCCTCGGCCGTCCTCACAAACCCTAATTCTAGGTCAGCGCTCCCGACACGCTGGTCGAAGTTGCAAATTGGTGCAGTAAGATACCAGTCAGTTCCATGAAGACAAACAGACGCGCTTTTCTGATGGCTAGTGGACTTACGGCTGTCGCCGCCGCGCGAGCCGTCGGTGCCAATGACGTGATCCGCATCGGCGCTATAGGGTGTGGCGGACGCATGCGTACCCTGATCGGTTCGGCCGATAAGGCCGGCGCCTATCAACTAGTTGCCGTCTGCGATGTCTATGAGCCGCGCCGCGACGAGTTTCGCGAGCGATCGGGTAACGAGGCCACCACGCATCTCGAATACCAGGAGGTGCTCTCCAAGCGAGAAGTGGATGCGGTCATCATCGCTGTACCCGACCATTGGCACCTCCGTATCGCCCGCGACGCGCTGGCCGCCGGCAAGGATGTCTATCTGGAAAAGCCCATCACCCACACGCTCGATGAAGCGGAACCTCTGATCCACGCCGTGCGCTCTTCCAAGCGCGTCTTTCAGTCCGGCATGCAACAGCGGAGCTGGGTTCACTTCCAGAGCGCCGTCGACCTGATCCAAGGCGGCAGCCTGGGACGTATTACGCAGGTTCGCACCTATTGGTATCAGAACTATAACGAGTGGCTCAAGAAACCCGCTGATCCGGCATTGCTCGATTGGAAACGCTGGCTCGGCTCCGCGCCGGACCAGGCCTTTACGCAGGAAAAATTCAGCAATTGGCGCTGGTTTTGGAATTTTGGCGGCGGTGCTATGACCGACCTCTTCACGCACTGGATCGACGTTGTGCAATGGGCCATGAAAGTGCCCGAACCGAGCGTCGCACAGACCATGGGTGACCGCTACTATTTCGAACAATGGGACTGCCCCGACACCATCCAGGCTGCCTTCCGATATCCTGGCTTCCAAGTCGGCTACGAAGGCACCATGATCTCTTCCATCGATGATGGAGGCCTTGAGTTCCGCGGCACAAATGCAACTCTTAAGATCAACCGCGGCGGCTTCCAGGTTTACCGCGAGGGGGTCCGCGACAATCCCATTGCGAGCGAGCGCAGCTTCGAGGACGGCACCGTCGATCACATGCGTAACTTCTTCGATTGCGTGCGAAACCGTAAGGAGCCGAACGCGTCGGTCGAAGCGGGTGTCGCGGCAGCGCGTGCGGGGCACATCGGCAATCTGGCCCTACGCCGGGGCGAAAAGATTACTTGGCCTTTGAATTCCGAGCAGCCCGGCTCCCGCCCTAGAGCTGCCACTCCAGCATAGCTGGAATCAACAGAGTGAGAGGATAAGTTAACTTACATGCGCATAGCCGAAATTTTGATTCAAGACTTTGATCCCGAAATGGCCAGCACTCGCCGCACTCTCGAACGCATTCCCGAGAATGATCCACAGTGGAAGCCGCACGAAAAATCCATGCCTATCGGACGCCTCGCGCTGCACGTCGCCACGCTTCCTGACTTCTGCACGCGCATTCTTAGTACCGAGGAACTCAACCTGGCGACTGAAAAATTCCCCGATCTCAAATTTCAGTCCACGGCGCATCTGTTGTCCGAATTGGACCGTACCGCCGCGGAAACCAAATCGCATCTCACCGCCGCTTCCGACGAGCACCTGCAAAAACACTGGAAGCTTACGTGGGGTGACCGTCTGATCGCGGAAGGGCCGCGCATGGTTGTGTATCGCACGATGTTTCTCAACCATATCGTGCACCACCGCGCGCAGTTGGGCGTCTACCTCCGGCTGCTCAACATCCCGGTTCCCGGCCTTTACGGCCCGTCTGCTGACGAACCCTTCAAGTGATTAAGCGACCCGGGCGCGCCGTACCCGGGCTTAACATTAGATAAGCGGCCCTCGCGTAAATGTCTAACCGCAAATCGAGCACTTTCAGCCGCCGAAAATTCGCCTTAGGGCTCACGGCT
The DNA here is from genome assembly GCA_963787585.1 of uncultured Acidobacteriaceae bacterium. Taxonomy (GTDB): domain Bacteria; phylum Acidobacteriota; class Terriglobia; order Bryobacterales; family Bryobacteraceae; genus Bog-105. Next base: position 437,916 of record CAWBDR010000014.1, on the reverse strand, counting down.
GCCGCTCCAATCCTCGCGCAGGTGTCGAACAAAACGGTCGCCTCCGGCGCTTTGAAAAAGGCGCCGCAAAATGCGAATGCAACTCCGCAAAATACGAGCGCCCCGCATAAAGCTCCGATGCGCGAGGAGATACCGCCGTTCGGGGAAACGATCACCTTCACGCGGAACATCATTAATCCACGAGTCGAGGCGTTCCGGCTGACCGAGGTGCGGCTTGGCGCCGGGCCATTCCAAGATGCGCAGGTAGCGAATCTCGCCTTTCTGAAACGGCTTGATGCGGACCGGCTCCTGCATAATTTCCGCGTCAATGCCGGCCTCTCCTCCTCCGCGAAGCCGCTAGGCGGCTGGGAGAAACCCGATTGCGAGTTGCGTGGCCATTTCGTCGGTCATTACCTCTCAGCTTGCGCATTGATGTACTCATCTACCGGCGACAATGCCGTCAAGGAAAAGGGCGAGTACATCGTCGCCGAGCTGTCAAAGTGCCAGGAAAAGCTCGGCGGCGGATACCTGAGTGCATTTCCGATCGAGTTCTTCGATCGTTTGAATAAACGCGAAAAGGTTTGGGCGCCTTTTTACACGATTCACAAGATCATGGCGGGCCTGTATGACTCGCATGAGCATTGTGGTAATCAGCAGGCGCTAGACGTGCTCAAAGGAATGGCCGATTGGACCGATCATTGGACCGCTCCCATACCCGAGCCGCACATGCAGGACATCCTCAACACCGAGTACGGCGGCATGAACGAAGTACTCTACAACTTGGCCGCGCTTACCGGGGAGGATCGCTATGCCGCGGTGGGCGATCGCTTCACGAAGAAGCGGTTTTTTAATCCGCTCGGTTTACGGCGCGATGAGCTGCGCGGATTGCATGTAAACACTCACATCCCACAAGTCATCGGCGCGGCCCGGCGCTATGAAATCAGCGGGGATGCGCGTTTCCATGATGCCGCCGATTTCTTCTGGTACGAAGTGACCACTGCTCGCGCGTACGTGACCGGTGGAACCAGTAACGGCGAAGCCTGGCTGGTGGAACCGCGCCGGCTCGGCGCAGAGCTGAAACTATCTTCCGATACCACTGAGTGCTGCTGCGCCTACAACATGTTGAAGCTCACGCGGCATCTGTATCGCTGGACCGCCGATCCGCGCTACTTCGATTACTACGAGCGAACGCTCTACAACCATCGCCTGGGTGCCATTAACGTCCAAGACGGACACACCCAGTACTATCTGTCCATTGTTCCTGCTGCCTGGAGAACGTTCGGGACCGAAGATGATTCGTTCTGGTGCTGCAACGGCACCGGCGTCGAAGAGTTCTCAAAGCTCAACAACAGCATCTATTTTCATGATGCCGAGGGCATCTATGTGAACCTTTTCATCCCTTCCGAGTTGGACTGGAAAGAAAAAGGAATTCACCTCCGCCAGGAAACTGAATTTCCCGAGTCGCAGCAAACCGTCCTGGTAATCGAAACGCCTGCACCCGCGCGCATGCTGTTGCGCATCCGGATTCCGCGTTGGGTCGGAGCCAACGCTTCGCTCCGCATTAACGGCGAGGTGTCCCCCATTATTCCGACTCCGGGCAGCTATCTTACGGTGGCGCGCACCTGGAGACAGGGTGATCGCGTCCAGCTCGATTTTCCGATGTATCTCTATACGGAGTCCATGCCGGACGAACCGACCACTAAGGCCCTCCTATACGGCCCTCTCGTGCTGGCTGGGAAATTGGGTTCCAGCGGCCTGAACGAAACGATGATCGTTGGCCCTTTAGGCCCCGATCTTAAGAAGCACCCGCTTACTGTTCCGCAGTTCCAGGCATCGAGTCCAAATCTCGATTCCTGGCTCAAGCCCGTTCCCGGCGAATCCCTCACTTTCCGGACAACCGGTCAGAAGACGGATGTGACGCTGGTGCCCCTCAATCGTATTCCGGAGGAGCGGTACTCCATATATTGGACGGTTACGTAGGACGCGTCCCCTCTTCTTGCCGCACGAGACTTTCCACTCTTGCCGGGAACACCGGCGGCCGGACTGATTCGGGATGCAAGCCCATCAGAAACTCCAGAATGGGTCCGCAGATGCGCCCTTGGCATGGCCCCATGCCGCAACGAGTCTGCAATTTGGCGGAACGCCAGGACTGCATCGGCTGTAGCCGCTCCCAAGTTACGTCCTCGCAGCGGCAAACAATCGTGCCGGGATCGGGAAGGCTGCGAAGCTCATGGCGCAACGCGAAAGCAGGTTCGAGAGCTGTGGCAAACTGCCGCGCTTTATCGCGCTTCTTGAACAGCTTTCTCGCGAGATCGTTTCGCCCGCTGGCCGCATAGCCCGCGATCTCACCTTCGGTGATCGATAGATCCACGCCGCCGATTCCCGTGCATTCTCCTGCGCAATAGAGCTGGCTCTCGGAAGTCTGTTGGAGTTCATTCACTCGAACGCCAGCCGCTCCCGTCTGGCATCGCATGAGCAGAGGCAGTTCGATATTCGGTTTGAAGCCGTAAGCCACGGCGAGATAGTCACAGGCCTCCAGCCACACGCGAGTGTGCTGCCGGAGTTGAACGCTCTCCAGCCGCTCGTTCCCGCTTGCGCGTATTACCCAGCATGAAGCTCGGTACTGCGATCGCCGCAGAGCGAATCGAAGCGCCGCAGCTTGGAACAGTTTTCCGGGGTGTTTGATCAGGCGCGATGCGAAATGGGTGAGCCGCGATGCTGGCGCCTGTTCGGCCACGATTGGCACTGTTGCGCCGTGAGCTCGAAAGTACGCGGCTGCGGCCAACAGCAGCGGTCCGCTACCGGCGACAACGATCCGTTTCCCCGAAACCGGCCAACCCGATTTGACGAGAGCCTGAAGACCTCCCACGCCCATCACTCCCGGAATCGTCCAGCCCGGGAACGGCAGAAACAGTTCGCGCGCGCCGGTCGCGAGGATCAGTGTGCCGTAATTGACTTCGAAGGCAGTGTCTGGCATCTCGATCGTCAGAGATTGCCGCTTGGCGTCTCCGTCAATGATGCGAGCGCCCGTGATCACCTCTGCGCCGCTCGCCGCCAGTCTCGTGAGCCACGACGATGCCTGAGCGCTCGGTGAGTGCTCCTGTCCGCCGCGCCAGATCTGTCCTCCCGGTGCCGGATTATCATCGAGCACCAGCACCGCTCGGCCGCTTTCGCGCGCCCTCACGGCCGCAGCCATGCCGGCCGGTCCGGCTCCTGCCACCAGAATGTCAACCGCACGGCCCGCTTTGTTCACCCGGCGCGAACTTTCATCCCCTCGCTGCAGACGATCTGGCAACTCCGGCAATGCGCGACGTCATCAATCATTACGCGGCACTCAAAGCAGATGCCCATCCCGCAAAGCGGACCGCGCGGTTCGCCCGATACCGACCGGCGAAACATTGTCTCGCCCGCGATCAGTACGGCAGCCGCAACTGTTGTGCCGGCAGGAACACGAATACCAACCCCATTGATCGACAGCGAAACCATTTCAGCCATGGACGGCGTAGCTCCGGTCCGGCAAATATGGCTCCATATTGATGGCGGGAGTCTGCCCCAGTAGAAGGTCGCGCAGCAGTTTCGCCGTGCCCAGTGAGGTCGTGATCCCTAAACCCTCGTGGCCTGTTGCCAGATAGACGTTTTCTCTCCCGGGACACGGGCCGACGAGCGGCAGCTTGTCCGCCGTTGCCGCGCGAAAGCCGGTCCAGGTTCGAATGGCGGAAAGCTTCTTCAGGCCGGGCAGGTATTCGAAAGCGCGCTGCAGCATCGCTGACACGATCTTCCTGTCAACGCCGGCCTCCTCGCTTCCAAACTGCCGCGAAGAGCCGATCAGCAATTGCCCCGATGACCGCGGCTGCACGTTGAACGCTACCGAATCCGCCCGCGTCGCGTGGGCGCTTTTCAAATACCCGAGCTCGATGATTTGATGCCGCACGAATCCCGGATACCTATCTGTAATCACCAAGTGGCCTTTTCGAGGCTGAATCTGCAAATCTCGAGCCAGCGAAGTTGCACCGGTTCCGTTCGCCAGCACAAATTTGTCGCTCAAGAGACTGGAGCCATCATCAAGCTTTGCTGTATTCCCGTCGATCTGCACCACCCGACGCCCCAGGATCACTTTCGCGCCGTTACGCTGCGCTTCCGTGACCAGGAACTGGGCAACGCAAGGCGGATATACGACGGAATCATCTTTTAAGAGCAATGCGCCCGCGATTCCGCGCCGTAGATTCGGTTCCGCTTCGGCTAGAGATGTTGCATCCAGAACCTCCACTGGCACGCCGCGTTCGCTGTAGTAGCGCTGTTTGCGATGCACCTCGACCATCTCTTCGTCATCGAACGCGACCCACATCGCGCCGCACGGAAGATACTCACATTCGGCAGGAAGTTCCGCGGCCAATTCTTTCCAGAGGAGTTGCGAATAGCGGGTCAGGGCGAATTGCCCCTCCGAATCGTCCATCACGGCGAGGTGTCCCATGCCCGCCGCGGTAGCGCCCCCGCCAATCGCTTCAGGTTCGATGAGAACGGTGCGCAGCCCTGCTTCCGCAAACTCCCGCGCACATGCCGCGCCTACTATGCCGGCGCCCACAACTGCGATCTCGAACGAGGCTGTCGCGGCCATCGCGTGTTAAGGTGCAACTTGCGTAGAGGGGCGCTCTAGGGCTGCGCGGTCCCAATTCGCCAGGTTTGCCGCAGCTTCATACGAGCTCTGGAGAAATTCGAGTAGGTATTTGTCCGGCGCATTCGCTCGACGCACGTCATCGTATTTCAGGATGAATTCTTTCAGCTCATCGCTGTAGAAAGCCTGCTCCGGGCGGATGCGTTCCTTGTCGAGTCCAACGGGCTGTGGTGCTGCATAGCAGTAAAACGCCGGAGCTCCGAACCCGCCGTTGCCGGGCCAAAACCCGGCGCTAATCACCTCGTGCGAATACGCCTCTCGCGTGATCGCATCCGCCCCAGGGCGGGGAGGCGCGGGCCTCCCGGAAAACCGACTAACCGCCAGATCGAAGCTGCCCCAGAAGAAATGCACCGGACTGCACTTGCCGAGAAAACCAGCGCGAAAACGTTTAAATAGCGTATCGGAGCGCTGTAGTATGCGCCAGAAGCGATACACAGCGTCCTTGTCATAAGAAGCATGCTGCTGATCTTCCGCGAAAGGAATCGGGTCCGCAACCTCAACTGGCTTCGGATTGATCTCTACATCGATATCCAATGATCGAAGAAGGTCCAGATATTCGCGGTAGAACGCTGCCACGGATTGAGGGCGAAGCGCAATAAACTTGCTCTCTCCGGAAGTTAGTCGAATATGGAGGTGGTGGTCGATAAAGTCGAACTCCACGTCGAACAGGTCGCCATGGTAGGGAATCGACCAAGTCGACAGGCCGCGTGGAGTGACATATAGAGGAACATTCCACCAGTGATTCTCGCGAGGCGTAAGCGCCAGACGGGTCTTCCCCACGATCTGCATCCACATGTGGAGGGTCGTGGCTGTGTCTTTCCACTCGTCCCAGGGGAGAGCCGGCCAAAGCTCACGTGCAGAGGATTGCGCTTTCATCTCACTTTCAGTCTGGGGCATTTACTCCATTCTGCACTCGTTTTGACCGGCTTAATTCGATTCAGCGCTGCTTGATAAATGTGCCGTCCTGCAGATCGGCCATTGCCTGCCTGAGCTGCTCTTGCGTGTTCATCACGATCGGGCCGTACCAAGCCACCGGCTCCTCAATCGGTTTGCCCGATACCAGCAGGAACCGAATTCCCTCCGGTCCGGCCTGAACCGTGATCTCGTCGCCCCGGTCGAACAGTACTAGCGAGTGATTCTTCATGTCGTAAACGGGCGCCGCCGTGGGTTGAGCCACCTGCTCGGTCAGAACCGCTTGGGAATCAGAGGCGTCGCGGAAGGTGCCGGAACCGGCGAATATGTAGGCGAAGGCGTTCCGCGTAGTTTCCACCTTCAGCCGCTTCCGTTTTCCGGGTGGAACGGAAATATCGAGGTAATTGGGGTCCGCGGCCACTCCTTCCACCGGCCCCTTCTTGCCCCAAAACTCGCCGCAGATGACCCGCACCTGCGTACCATCGTCGTCTGTGACATCAGGGATGGCCCTCGATGGGATGTCTTGATACCGCGGATTGGTCATTTTCAGGGAAGACGGCAGATTGGCCCACAACTGGAACCCGTGCATGCGCCCCACCGCGTCGCCCTTCGGCATCTCCTGGTGCAGAATGCCGCTGCCGGCCGTCATCCATTGCACGTCGCCGGCCGTCATTTTGCCCTTATTCCCAAGGCTGTCCCCGTGCTCGACTGAGCCGGCAAGAACGTAAGTAATCGTTTCGATTCCACGGTGCGGATGCCATGGGAATCCGGCCCGGTAATCGTCGGGGTTATCGCTGCGGAAATCGTCTAGCAGCAGAAAAGGATCGAAATCCTTCGTTTTGCCGAACCCGAATGCGCGCTGCAGCTTCACCCCGGCTCCTTCGATCGTGGGCTTTGTCTGAATGACCTGGTTAATCGGACGTAACGACATTGCTTTCTCCTCTTTGTACCGCTTTGATCGCGGTGCCAGATTGTGCCAGAAATATCTTGATATCAAGATAGATGTCTTGATTAGTGAAAAGGATTCAATGCCGGCCCCCAACGCAATCTGAACCGGAAAAAAGATCCCAGTGCTAGGTCTCTCTGGATTGTTCTGCCGAAACGGCGCAATAGATCGGCTAGTCGGCCCGCTTGCTGCTCGCTCGCCGGGGCTTCGGCTTGCTCTTGCCCTCGAGCGCAAAGGACGCGGATGCGCGCCCCGAGGCAAGGAAGGGAACCGCTGCTCTTTGCGGGGCAGTTGACACCGCGGCCGTTTTGCGCGGCTTCCTCAATAGATTGAGCGCCACTGCAGCGCGGAGGAGATCCTTCAAGGCCGCCCCATCGATCTTGTCGCCTTCGTGGATGTCGATCGCGCGCCTGACATTCCCGTCGAGGCTGGAGTTGAATAGACCTGAAGGGTCCTTCAACGCAGCTCCTTGGCAAATGTCATCTTGAGGTGGTTCTTGTACGTCTCTCCCGTGCAGACGATGCCGCCGTGGGACCAGACGGGAGTCCCCATCCACTTCCACTCTTCGAGGATCTCAGGGTCTGCCTCGTGTACGATTTCGCGCACTTTCGCGAGCGTCTTCCCGCGCCAGTCCCCAAGTTCCTTGATCCTTTCGTCGATTAAGATTCCACTGGGATGGGCCTTTTCATATATACAGCTCCAACTCTCGGACCAATTTAGCCGGTGCTTCGCGCGCTGCGCCACTTGGCGGCATACGGCAGCACGAACAAGTACAGACCGGTGAACAGGAGCAGGGCAAGCGGGAGCAGCGCCAAGAGGCCCACCCAGGCGGTATACTTCTTCAGTCCCACCGCGACGCCGTTGACAATGACGGCCAACGTAAAGGCAATGGACAGCCAGCGATGGACCTGCCGAACCCATTTGTTCCAGTTCAATGGGACCTCCTCCCTCGATTCACGATTTTTGAGCCGCCTGGGGCGGCCGGTTGGGCGTTTCAATTCCGAACTGCTTGGCGTACTCGGCGTTCAATCGCTGCCAGCCCCCGAACTTCATGGCCTCAGCGCCGACGATGCGGCCAATCGGCTCACCCGCGAGGAGCCCTTCAAGGACGTCGAAGCAGATGTGCCAGCCCGCGGCGCCCCACGAGATGAAGCGGCGATCGATGTTGTGCCACAGCCGCAGGCGCGTGCCGCCACCAAAGGCTTCGAGTTCCCACCGGATATCGTCGTACTCAAGCACCTTGGAAGCGTCGGCTCGCGTCACTCTTGTTTCGAGCGGCGTGGGAGTTCCTACCCAGGTGAGCTTCACAGGCCCAACCGTATCCAGGCTCCCATCCGCCTCAAAGGGCGCCCACTCGCGCAGACGCGCGGGGTCGGTGAGGGCCTGCCAGACTTTTTCCGGCGAGTGGCGCAGCTCTCTGACGAGAATGAGCGTCCACTTCTCTCCGTCCTTTCGTACCTGCGCCCCGCTGGCGGGGCCCGGTGTGTACTGCTCGCGATCGGTCATCTTCTTCTCATTAACGTGAATAGCGTGCCAGCTGCGTGAGCTGAATGAGGTTGCCACAGGTGTCGTTCAGCATCGCAATGGTCGAGGCGGTCACGTCGGTGGGCGGCATCGTGAACTCGGCCCCGCGGGCCTTGATCCGCTCGTAGTCACCCTTGACGTCATCGGTGTAGAACATGGCCGCGGGCTGGCCCTGCTGAAAGATCGCCTGCTGATACGCTTTGGCCGCGGGGTTGTCGTTCAGCGCCAACTGCAGCTCAGTGCCGTCCAGCTCCTCGGGCGAGGCCACGGTCAGCCAGCGATATGGGCCCCGACTGAAATCGGTCTTCTTGGCAAAGCCCAGTACTTCCGTATAGAACCGCAGGGCCTTCTCCTGGTCGTCCACGTATATGCTGGTCACTTTGATTTTCATTTCGTTCCTCCTTGGTCGCGTTCGCGGCTTGGGCCGCGTCGTCTTCTCCTTGTCTTCCTTTTCTTTGGTGTTGATTGATCCATGTGGTCGAGGTGGCGTTCGAGAGCATCTACGTGAGCCGACCAGAACCTACGGAACGGAGCCAGCCAGGCATCCACCTCCTGAAGTGGTTCAGGTTTCAGCCGGTAGAGACGGCGCTGTGCGTCCACCATGGATTCTACGAAACCGGCCTCGCGCAGCACTCGCAAGTGCTTTGACACGGTTGGCTGCGGCATACGAAGCTGACGCTCGATCTCTCCCACCGACTGTTCGGACGAGACCAGGAGGCTCAATATCGCGCGGCGGTTCGGCTCCGCAATGATTTCGAACACGGATTCCACTCTCTTGGTATACTCCACAGAGTATATGCATGTCAAGGCATATACAGGCAGGGGGCCAGGCAACCGTTTCACTCGGCGTGCGGGGATGCACCGTCTGAGCGCTTTTGGCGGGTGCGATTCAGAGCTATTCAGGAACCGCGCGAAACGGCCGGTGTCAGGCCCTCCGGAACAGGCGTTCAGCTTCGCCGGAATGCCCACACAGAACGGCCGTCCAAAACCGGTGTGTCGGTGCCCTACGTCGGCCGCTGGCTGGTGCGCCGCTTCCCTTCAAATTCGAGCTCGTGTTGCCGGAGCGTTTCAACAAGAAGGTCGGATAGAACGCGGGCATACTGCGGGCTTACGTAAATGCGGGTGTGAATTCCGCCATCTTGTTGCCCAAACTCGATCAAAAATTCAAATTCATTGTGGCCAACCTGAAAAAAGTTTGCGTAGCGGCCTTCTTTGGCGCTGCCAGTTCTCGTGGGCTGACGGCGCTTCGATTCGTCTGAGTTCATGGGTGCCTCTTGTCGCCGCCCTGCTATTTTCAGCGTTGGCTTCGTTTCCAAGGTGTCGCGGAGCCTTTGACGCTCCCGGTATTGGAAGGATTCAAAAGATTCACATCCATTTTCGGACGTATCCGGTGTACATGAGGGAAAGAACGCAAATTCGTTGGATTTTTGGCACCCGGATAACATCCAAGCTCTGCGGGACCTTTAAAGCTAAGTAACACGCAGGCTGGAACGACGGGCGGAAGGGGAATGCTCCTTGGCCCGTAGGGAGCCGAATATCGCCGTCCAAGCCTTTGGAGCTGGCGCCTTCGGTTTTGTCTCAAAGGAGTCCGCTGGCGAGGAACTCGTCCATGCGATTGAAAACGTTGCTCAAGGCCGGGCTTACGTCACACGCTGGTGGAGAAAGACACGATCGACGCGCTGATCGAATGGAAAGCATCCGTTTCGGGCGTCGAGCCGGAGCTCCCCCACGTCAACGAGAAGTTCTGCAGTTGGTAGCCGAAGGGCGAACGATGAAGGAAATTGCGGATATTCTGGGTATTTCGGTGCGAACAGCAGAAAGTCACAAGTACGAGACCATGGGAGCACTCGGTGGTCCAGACAACAGCAAAGCTGATCCATTGGGCGATTCGATTAGGAATAAGTAAAGTCTTTTCAGCTCTTCCAAAGTGCAGGGCTTTCCGGCTCCTCCCAATTCTCCCCTAGGGAAAACCCGTAAAGCCCCGGATTGTTTTTCGAATCCGTTCGGTTTAGAATATGAGGGCCAAGGATAATTGAATCCACCGCAAACATTCTTGTCCGCCGCCAAGGGGTTGAATTTCACCGGAATAGACGTTTAAAAGCTTCAACGCCATAAGGGTATTAACACGCGAGTCATCGCAGATTATCGCCTCTCCGCTCGTTGAGGATAACCAAAGATAATGATAGAGGTCACAAATCCCTTCCCTGCCGCTGAAGCTCCGAGTCTTCGGGACGAAATTGTCGGCGACTCCGCGCAGATCCGGTCAACCAAGCAGTGCATAGACCGCGTGGCGGCTTCCGAAGCGACGGTTCTGCTTACTGGAGAAACGGGCACCGGCAAGGAACTATTTGCTCGCAGACTGCATCGGATGGGCAATCGAAGAGACCGCCCTCTGATCTCAATAAACTGTGCAGCTATTCCGGACACCCTGCTTGAGAGCGAGCTTTTTGGTTTCGAACGAGGTGCGTTTACAGGAGCTGTCTCAGATCAAAAGGGAATGCTCGTTCAAGCCGACGGAGGTACGGTCTTCTTAGATGAGATTGGCGATCTGAGCCTTCCCGCCCAAGCTAAGCTTCTGCGGGTGGTGGAGCAACGGGAAGTGCGTTCGCTCGGTTCACGAACGACTCGGATGATTGACATCCGCGTGGTGGCGGCAACGAATCGCGACTTAGAGCAGCTCACTGCTCAGGACAAGTTCCGCGAGGATCTTTTTTTCCGGCTCAACGTCATTCATGTTCGCATTCCCGCTCTGCGGGAGAGGCCTGAGGACATCCCGGTGATTGCGAATCATTTTCTACGAATATTGAGCGTCCAAGATCGTCGTCCGCTCGTTAGCCTAACACCCGGTGCGCTGCGTTATCTCAAGCAGCATCCTTGGGTGGGAAATGTGCGCGAGCTGCGAAATGTCATTGAGCGGATCTTCCTATTTTCAAACTCAGAAATCATCACTGAGCAGGAAATCGCTCAGATGTGCAACTCGGCTAACTGCTGGGGTATAGCATGCACACCAGAAGTCCCGACCACGTTTAGAATCGCTCCCAAAACCCAACCCGAATATCGGAAGACCCACACCAGCTATCGGCGCCACAAAGTCCAGTCATCGGAACGCTCGGAGGCGGAAGAGTTGCGAAGCGCGCTCGAACAAACTAAATGGAACAAGAGCAAAGCAGCCAAACTGCTGCGCTGCTCCCGAATGACGATCTACCGAAAAATCGTCCAGTATGACTTGGACCCCCGGCCCATCACGCCGTCCAAGAAAGAGTGGGTCATCTGAGCCATATTCCGCAGCGCCTGGAGTACCTGTAGATCTCGGCACTTAACAACACCTATCACCCAGCGCTGCAATTCGCCCAGAGGTACATGGGCGTACGGGCGTTACCCTTCAATTTCAAAACTCTTTGGGAGGACGAGCGGTGCCCTCCGAGGTCGGTCTGTGTCTCTATCGTGTCGCCCAGGAAGCGCTACGTAACCTGGAAAAGCATTCCGGGGTGCAACAGGCGCGGCTCGGACTCGATCACCGTGATCACGCGTTCGAGCTCGTGATCGAAGATCATGGCGTCGGTTTTGAATCTGCCCGTGTGGCGCAAGAGGGTGGCCTCGGATTCACCAGCATCAAGGAGAGAATCGGTCTCGTGAATGGCGATCTTCAGATCAATAGCGCGCCAGGAAGAGGAACACTCATACGAGTCCGGATACCCGATCAGTCCATACCTGCGCAAGCGGCGCCGGTCAAAATGAGCTCAGCGGCCACCGGATAACGGACACACCGGGTTCTGAGCAAGAAAAAAAATCCCTTATCTCGAACTAGCATCAAAGGTTTGGCAATAGAAGGTGCTGGGCAAGAGGAGTAATCTCTTCTGCCGCTGAAAGTGTGATCGGAGAAAGGACTATTCGCACATGGCCGCTGTTTTAAGAGCCGCATCTCTATTTCTGGCGTTTGCCAGCTCAATATTCGCTCAGCATTTGGACTTTGGATTCGGTTTTGGCGTGAAAGGCGGGGTCCCCTTCACGGATGCTCTCAAGCTCACAGGGTTAGTGATTCAGCCAGGGCAGTCACTCCTCGCCAGCGGGTTTAGTTCGCTCAGTAAAACCGATGACTATCTCATTGGCCCCGTTGCAGAACTGCGCATTCCTTTCGGGTTCGCCGTTGAGGTAAACGGACTCTACCGAGGAACGCAATATCATCTGACCACGAACAATATCACCACAAGTATCGACGCCAGTGCGTGGGAAATCCCTTATCTGGCCAAGTTTCGGTTTCCCATTCCCTTGTTAAAACCATTCGTCTCGGCGGGAGGCGCCTACCGGACCTTCACTGGCCTCCCCAACAATATTGTTACGCCGACGCACAATGCGTTCGTTCTCGCCGGCGGACTGGAGCTCAGGATCAGTAGGCTTCGACTTTCGGGCGAGGCGCGCTGGCTGCATTGGGGCAGCCCTCCGAATAACGGCAACCCTTTGCGGCTGACCCAAAATCAAGGCGAGGTCCTGTTCGGATTAGTGTTCTGAGTTCGGCCAAGTTTGAGGGTCCCTTTACAGCGATCTGGCTGGTGTTCATGTTACATGTATCACTGCAGCTTGCTGTTACGCTCACATGTGTCACAAATCCGGGCGAAGCTATTGAATGGGCGTAGCTTCTCCGTTGGACCGTTCCGTGCCTGAGGCTTCCCACGCAGGGCTCGACTACTTACGGGGAGGCCTTAGTGATTGGAACATCAAAAACGTCGAAAGAAGAATCCACATCGGTATGGGTAGACGTGCCCGAACATGAACTCGTACGGCTGGCAAAAACGGGGAACAGCTTAGCGTTCGAAGAATTAGTGAGCAGAACCAGCGATATCTGTTTACGTGTGGCAGCTTGCATTCTGAAGAGCCGCGAGGATGCACGCGATGAATTACAGAATGCCTTCTGGATAGCTTACTCGAGGATGGAACTGTTCACTTATCAGTCAAGATTCTCCACTTGGCTCGTTCGGATTGTAATTAACTGCTGCTACATGCGATTACGAGTCAGTCATCGAACACCGACCATTGCAAGTCATGTGTTGACAAAAGATGGCGAGTGGTATTCGTGCGAGGCCGTCACCCGCGAGACGCCGGAGATCGAGATGGGAAGGCGGGAAGTTCGCCAGCATTTAAGGCGCGAACTACGCAGTATCCCCCCGCTGCTCCGCCTTCCTATCGAGATGCACTACTTCAATGAGCTTCCGGTGAAGGAAGTGGCGACTGAACTTGGGTTGACAGTAGCTGCCGCAAAATCCAGGTTGCACCGTGGGCATCGTTATCTGCGGGATCGTATGTTAAAGCACGCCGCCGGGCGTGGACCGGCGAGCCTCACCACAAGCTGATCGAGGGAAAGAAAAACTAAATCGACGGGAGAGAGTAACGGCTCTAAGTCGCAGGGTCGTTACATACCGAACGACGATGTTGTGACTGGAGGAAGACTTATGTCGGGTGCGAACACCGGGGCAGAGTGGGATCGTCTCGCCGAAGCGCATGATCAAAACGCAGACTGGAGAAAATGGGGTCCGTATCTCAGTGAACGGCAATGGGGTACGGTCCGCGAAGACTATAGCACCGGCGGCGATGCGTGGAGCTATTTTAGCCACGATCAGGCCCGCTCACGCGCCTATCACTGGGGTGAAGACGGTCTGGCCGGCCTATGTGACGACAAGCAAATCCTGTGCTTCGCCATTGCGCTGTGGAACGGCCGGGATCCCATCCTGAAAGAACGCCTGTTCGGGCTCACGAATGCGGAGGGCAATCATGGCGAGGACGTGAAGGAGTACTACTTCTATATCGACTCGACACCGACGCATTCGTACATGAAGTGGCTTTACAAATATCCGCAACGAGCCTACCCCTATGAGGATTTGATCGAGACGAACCGTAGGCGCTCGCGCGTGGAGCCGGAATACGAACTGCTAGATACCAGCATCTTCAACGACGACAGATATTTCGATGTATTTGTGGAGTACGCGAAAGCGGCGCCCGAGGACATCTTCATTCGCATCACGATCGCAAATCGAGGACCGGATTCAGCGGATCTGCAGTTGCTTCCAACTCTTTGGTTCAGGAACACCTGGAGCTGGTGGCCGGAACCCCCGAAGCCCTCGCTGCGAGAGGTTCCAAGCGCCAGTGGCTTTCGGGTAATTCAGGCCTCTCATGCCGGCCTGGGAGAGCGATGGCTCTACACGAATAGAGATGCTTCACTTCTGTTTACCGAGAACGAAACGAACAACGAAAGGCTGTTTGGCGGCAAAAACGCCTCCGCCTACGTGAAGGATGGAATTAACGACTACATTGTGGTCGGCCGGCAAAACGCCGTGAACACTTCGTCAGGCACCAAGGTTGCGGCTCAGCAGCGGTTCAGTGTGAAACCGAACCATTCGGTGAGTACAATCCTCCGGTTGACGACTGTTCCTCCCGAAAAGGCCCAACCACCGTTCCAGGATGCGAACGCATTGTTCGAAGCGCGGGTCCGTGAGGCGGATGACTTCTATCGTTCCATTACACCGGCGCGGGTCAGCGCGGACGGAGCCAATGTTATGCGGCAGGCGTTCTCTGGAATGTTATGGAGCAAACAGCAATACTTTTTCGACGCAAACAAGTGGCTGATAGAGCACGGTGCCGACCCCTTCTCTGATTCCGGACGTGACGTTCGGAATCGCGACTGGGCGCACATGATCAATGAACACGTGATTTCCATGCCGGACAAATGGGAGTATCCGTGGTACGCCGCTTGGGATCTGGCGTTTCACACGATTGTTCTCTCCGGAGTTGATATCGATTTTGCGAAGAACCAGCTAGATCTGATACTGCGCGAGATCTATCTGCATCCCAGCGGACAAATTCCGGCCTATGAATGGAACTTCAGCGACGTGAATCCGCCGGTACACGCTTGGGCCACCATCTTCCTTTACCGAATGGAGCAGGCCTTCCGTGGAAAGGGTGACATCGACTTCCTCAAGCGAGGGTTCGGCAAACTGATTTCGAACTTTACCTGGTGGGTGAACCGCAAGGACCGCTTTGGCAAAAACGTTTTTGAGGGCGGATTTCTAGGTCTGGACAACATCGGAGTATTTGACCGCTCAGCTCCCTTGCCGACGGGCGGCTGCCTGGAACAGGCTGATGGGACGGCCTGGATGAGCATCTTCTGCCAGAACATGCTGGAAATCGCGGTAGAGATCGCCGCTGAGGATCGCACCTATGAAGACCTTGCTGTAAAGTTCGTGGACCATTTTCTCTGGATCGCCAATGCCATGAACCGGGTTGGTGAGGGCGGCATGTGGGATGAGGAAGACGGTTTCTACTACGACGTGCTGCGATTACCTGATGGCCATGCTACACGCTTGAAAGTCCGCTCCATGGTAGGGCTACTCCCGATCTGTGCGACTACGGTGGTCGAACCCTGGCAACGGGAACGCTTACCGCGGCTGACTGCCTACGCTCGCGAGCGGCTGCAGCGCATGCCGGAACTGCGAAAGACCATCCACCCAACTGGCGCCGCCGCCGGCGCCGCTGGCTATCACGACCGGGGAATCATGGCGGTGGTGCACCCCGACCGGCTTCGCCGCATCCTGGGCCGCATGCTCGATGAGAACGAATTCCTGAGCCCTTATGGAATCAGGGCGCTTTCGCGCTATCACCTGGATCATCCGTATGTCCTCAATGTACACGGGCAGGAGTATCGGGTCTCTTATCTACCGGCGGAGTCCGACACCGGCATGTTTGGTGGCAATTCGAATTGGCGTGGACCGATCTGGATGCCGGTGAACGCCGTTCTGATTCGCGCGCTGCTGAACTTTTACCTTTTTTATGGAGACTCCTTCAAAGTCGAGTGCCCCACGGGTTCAGGAAAAATAATGAATCTGTTTGAAGTTGCAGCCGAGATTGGCAGGCGCCTCACGAGCATTTTTCTGCGGGATGAGTCGGGGCGCAGACCGGTTTACGGCGGAACAGAGAAATTTCAGAACGATCCCCACTGGCGCGACTACCTTCTCTTCTACGAATATTTTCATGGCGACAACGGCGCCGGCATCGGCGCCAGCCACCAGACCGGTTGGAGCGGGCTCGCCGCATCGTTTATACATATCTTTGGGCATCTCGAAGCCAAGAGCTTCCTGGAAGCTGGAAAGCGCGGGGCATTCGGCGAAGAGGAGTCCAAAGTGGCGGCACATGTAGCCTAAGATCTGGGGCGGAGCGGGTATTGCTCGGGAATGGTGGCGAGGTGGCGAGAATACAGCGTTCAGCAATCCTGATCACCTTTTTGCTACTGGCGCCAGCTAGCTACGCTCAGTTGCCTATTGCGACGACACCAAAACCACCCGCCTCAACACAACCAGTGGAGCAAGACCCGTTCGGTCGTGAGAGTCCGCGCGGATGCGTGCTGGGTTTTCTGAAAGCCGCCGACGGCGGAGACTACTCCCAGGCTGCACAGTATCTCGATGTCCGGGACACGCCTTCGCAGGCGCAGGAATTGGCCCGGCAACTTCAAGTCGTACTCAACCATGGGCTCGTTGGCAATATCGACCAGCTTTCCCGAGCACCGGAAGGCGACTTGAAAGATGGGCTCGGCGAGGATCGCGAACGGGTTGGATATGTAGAAACGAGTTTCGGAAAGCTCGATATACTGCTTGACCGTGTGCAGCACGGTACAGAGCCAGCGATCTGGCTCTTCTCGTCCGAGACTCTGCGTGATGTTCCTCGAGCGTTCAAAGAAATCGACAGCGGTGGCGTCGAGGGATTCGTCGAGAGGTTTGTCCCGCGACCCTTGAGAGAGATCAAGGTTTTATCGATCCCGCTGTGGCGATGGCTCTCCATTATCCTGTGCGTCGGCCTGGCGTTCGTTTTGGCTTCATTGGTCACTCGCGCACTTATACCGCTCCTTCGCGGCACCGTCGGCCGGATTACAGGACAGACCGATGATCGTTACCTGCTCTCGCTAAGGCAGCCCATCCGTCTGGTGCTACTGGCGATAGCGATTCGTCTGCTCGCGGCGGTGGCGCTTTCCGCCCTGACCAGGGCTTTCTGGACTCACGTCGCGCAAATTATTGCGATCGCAGGCATTAGCTGGTTAGTGATTCGGTTTAGCGACATTGTGTCCAAACTGAGGTCGCGGCAACTGATCCGAAGACGGAGCACAAGTCAACTTGCGTTCATTGCTCTAGCGCACCGGTTATTCAAGGTTCTTGTGCTCTTTACCGCTATCGCCTTGTTGCTTCATGGCCTCGGTGTGAACGTGAGTGCCATGGTGGCGGGCCTTGGTATCGGCGGCATCGCATTGGCGCTGGCCGCCCAGAAAACGCTGGAAGACCTATTCGGCGGAATCTCAATCATCACACAGGAAACCGTTCGCGTCGGGGACTTTTGCCAGCTTGCGGACACGCTTGGAACGGTCGAGGACATCGGCCTTGGGTCCACTCGCGTCCGTACCGATCGCCGCACAATTGTCTCGATTCCGAACGGCAAGGTCTCCCAGTTGAGCATCGAGAACTACTCGATGCGAGAGAAGATCTGGTTCCACCATCTTTTCGGGCTGCGCTATGATACTTCGCCCGAGCAGGTGCGCGCCGTGCTAAGCCAGACTACTCAGATGTTGCGAGATGACAGAAGAATTGAGAGGGAAACCGCTCGCATTCGCCTGATCGAGTTTGGTCCCTCATCCTTGAACTTCGAGATCTTCGCGTACGTCAAGGTAACCGACCAGAGGGACTTCATAGAGATACAAGAGGATCTGCTATTGCGGATCATGGACATCATCGCGGCGAACGGAACGAGCATCGCGCTGCCTTCGCAGATTACGTATCTCGACCGAGATCATCGGGATGGCGCATATAAAGAGCGCGCTGGCACAAATGCTCAGCCTAAACCCGAACAGATTCGGCACGAGCCCTGATGGCAACTCCGCGTTTCCGAGCTCGCGTGAAATCCTGCGCCTCGGAACTCGGGCGCTGCTGTCGTTTTTCGTGGCAATCACGCTGGCGGGGCAGGAACTGCAGCCACGAGCCTATTTGCCGGCGCCCGTCGGACTGAATTTCTTTGGAATCAGCTATTCCGGCAATTCGGGCGGCCTGCTGTTCGATCCGAGTCTGC
Source organism: uncultured Acidobacteriaceae bacterium (assembly GCA_963787585.1). Taxonomy (GTDB): domain Bacteria; phylum Acidobacteriota; class Terriglobia; order Bryobacterales; family Bryobacteraceae; genus Bog-105. Next base: position 419,788 of record CAWBDR010000014.1, on the reverse strand, counting down.
CGGTCGAGGATGCACACGTGAACGCAAGCATTACCGCGGTCTCGTTCGGTGAGTCGCTTGGTGTGTTCGGGAGGACCGGCCAAGTACTGGTCGTGCTTCCGTATGTAGTGGCGGATCTGAGTGGCAAGGTTGCGGGGATCGAGGCTGCCCGGCACCGCTCAGGGCTTGCCGATTCGACATTTCGTTTCGCGATCAACGTCCACGGCGCGCCGGCAATGCATCTCAAAGAGTTTGCGAAATATCAGCCGAAAACGCTCGTTGGCGTCAGCCTGACTGTTATGCCGCCGACGGGCCAGTATGACCCCAACGTGCTGATCAACATCGGTACGAACAGATGGGCGTTCAAACCTGAATTGGGCATTTCTCACTTCAGAGGCAAATGGGAGTTCGAAGGTGCGCTGGGAGCGTGGCTCTACACCACGAACTCCAGCTTCTTCGGACAGACCTTCCAGAAGCAGGACCCGCTTGGAAGTGTTCAGGCTCACATCGTGCGCCTATTGCCGCGCAGGATCTGGCTGGCATTTGATGGGACCTTTTATACGGGAGGACGAACCTATGTGGGGAACACGATCAAGGCGAACTACCAAGGAAATACCCGTTTGGGAGCGACGATCGGAATTCCGATCGGCCGGAGACAGGCACTGCGATTCGCTTACTTCACCGGCACCACGACGAGGGTCGGTTCGGATATCAGGTCCATCTCAATTGCGTACCAGGTGATCTGGCAGGGAGGCCGGTAGCGCTTTATAGCGAAGTACACAGCCCGAGCGGGAAGCGGAATAAAAAATCCCGGGAGTGCGATCGGGCGTCTAAACGAGGCGATCGGGGAGGGCCGTTTCATATGCCAGAGACTGCAAAGCACACAGTTACGCCTATGGAACAAGCGGGTACGTCTGCCCTGGCTCCGTTGGACACGAGCTTACACGCCGCCGAGACGGGATCCCCCGTTGTGGATCGATTCTCGCTCGTGGAAGGCGGCCCAATCTATCGTTTTCAAGTCGCCATTCGCATGGCCATGCCAGATCGGTCGGGAGTGGCAAAGCGTGCCCTCCTCATGATGCTGATCACCTGGCTGCCCCTGCTGTTGCTCTCGATGCTCCAGGGACGCGCTTTCGGGTCGGAGGTGCGGATTCCGTTTCTGCGCGATATCTCGGTAAACGTTCGATTTTTAATAGGGCTTCCGCTTCTGGTCCTGGCAGAGGCAGTTATTGATCCAAGACTCAACCACTGCGTCAGGCATTTTGTGAAATCGGGCCTGGTAAATGCCACGCAGCTTCCCGCTTTTGAGCAAGCAATTTCAAAAACGATGAACCTCCGCGATGCGCTAGTTCCAAGCCTTTTAATACTCGTTGCCGCCTTCGCTCCTTCCTTCTTCTATAAGGAAACGGAAATGATTTCCAAAAGCATCACGACGTGGCATGACATCTCCTCTTCATCGGGAGAAGTCTTGAGCCTTGCCGGATGGTGGTTCAGCGTAATCAGCGCTCCTCTTTACCGCGTATTGCTGTTTCGCTGGCTATGGATAATCATCCTCTGGGCTGTTTTCCTGAGGAAGGTTTCGAAATTGAATCTAGGTTGTGTACCCACCCACCCGGATACCGCCGCCGGACTCGAGTTTCTCACGCACGCGCATGTCTTTTTCGGTTCTATTGGCTTCGCCATGTCTGCAGTAATAGCCGGTGCATTCGGAAATGCGATCGCTTACGAAGGCGAGACTGTTTCCAGCCTCAAATTCCTCATGATTGTCTCCTGTTTGCTTGGAATCCTCGTGATCGCGGCTCCTTTGCTGCTCGTTACCCCGAAGCTTGCAAGGGTGAAGGAACGAGGGATCTTCGACTACGGCGCGCTTGGCACTGCGTACAGCCAATCTTTCGACGCCAAGTGGATCGCGGCGGGCAATTCTCCTGAACGGGAGAGCCTATTAGGTACGGCTGATATCCAGTCGCTCGCCGATTTGTACAACAGTGTTTCGATCGTTCGCGCGATGAAAGTTGTTTTGATTGACAAGAAAGTATTACTTGGGCTGGCTATTCCGGTCATCCTGCCCATGATTGCGTTGCTTGTGCTGGCAACCCCGGCGAGCGAACTCGTTCGCGCTGTACTCAAGCTTTTGGTTTAATAAATCCCATGAAAGGAATGCGATGAGAATCAGGTTAGCGTTTGTCTTTGCTGCTTTTCTTGGCAGCCAGGTAATTTGCGCGGCAGAGAAGGAGATATCGACGTTCCCGGCCTATGTGGATTCGGACCTGTGCGCGCGACTCATGCTAGGACCAATCACCTCGGAACGTATTGCGTGCAGCCAGAAAACACACAAAGACGGTTCGGAGCCGGTACTCGTGAGGCTCAGCAACAACATGGTCCTAGATGTCAACAAAAGCAAGATGATCGACAAGCTCGTGGGTCAATTCGCCAATATTTCCGGCGAGCTCAAGGTGAAGAACGCGGAAGTGAAACTAGAGTCCGTAACTGCAATTCAAGCCAGCTCCATTCCAGCGGGGGATCCCGCGCGGAAGCTGCTCGATGTGCGGAATTATCGCGCTCCAGATGCTCCGAAGATCTATGAGAAGATCCGCCATGAGCTCGCGATGATGCCCTACGTCAGCGAATTTGATTTCATTTCGTTCGCGATGGTCGGCGATACCGTCATTCTAAGCGGCTGGACGGTTCGCCAAACCAATCGCAGTGACGCGCAAAACATCGTGAAGAACATCGAAGGAGTGGGCGCGGTCATCAACAACATCGATGTCCTGCCGCTCGGCAGCTTCGATATGAGAATCCGCGCAGCGGCTCGGGCTGCCCTGCAGCAGAATCTCTCGCGGTACTTTTGGGGCAGCGGATCGGATATCAAGATCATCGTTAAAAATGGCGATGTCATCCTGCTTGGAGCCGTAACAAGCTCAAGCGACAAAGACATTGCGGGTATCCGAATAAATTCGCTACCGGGCGTCTTTCATGTTTTCAATATGCTCAGAGTCGTAAAGGGTTAGGAAAGGTACAAGCATGTCCAACAGTAGCTTTCAAACTCGTTATCGGCGCATGGCTGTCGCGCTGGCATTAGCATTGAGCGCGAGTTGCAGCCACCAAAGCGCAACTGGGGGCAGCACCGCAACTCCGAGCAGCCAGGCAACTTCGAATCAGCCGGCCGAGCCGCAGATAACGCTCAAAAAAATGCCCGCTGGCAAGGAGTTCTCCGGGTTTCTGAGCGATTATTCGAAGCTTAAGCCAAACCCGAACCTGGATGGCAATGCTCTGACCTTTGCCAGGGCCGATGAGCAGAAGAATCTGCATAAATACATTGCCATGATTGTCGATCCGGTCGAGGTGTATCTCGCTTCCGATGCGGATGAATCCAAGCTGCCGGAGAAGGCCCGCGGGGTGGGAGCCAGATATTTTCACAAGGCTCTCATAGGAGCTATCTCGAGCGCTTTCCCAATCGTGGATCAGCCCGGCCCGCTCGTATTGCGGCTCCGGACGGCCATCATTGGGGTGGATGTCGGGGGTGAAATCCCTGCCGCCGACAGAGCGGCAAATTCGGAAGACGCCCTCGATCGCGGCATTAACATCGGGAAGGTCGGGGTCGAGATGGAATTAGTAGACTCCGATAGCGGCGAGCAGATTGCCGCCATGGTAGACCGCGAAAACCTGGGCGCGGGTGCCGAGATCGGCTCTGTCAACTTCTCGAGACAGGAAAAATATGCCAGGGCTCGTGAAGCTTTCGACGGATGGGCTCACCGTGTTCGCGATTTTTTGGATTCAGCGCACGAACTCTCGCCGGAGGACGCCAAGCGGGCGGATCAGTCATACCATCCCTACGGCGAAGAAGCCGTAAAGCAGTAGATGCACTGCATAGGAGCGTGGCGGTAGAAACCAACGCCTGTTTGGGCGCGACGGCGAACCGGTCACTTTGGGCACACCGCGCCGGTGTCGCCGGCACCAGCACGGTCGCGTCGCAGCTTATCGTTCCAATAGTGCTTTTCGTAATATCGGCACGCGAGCCGAACGTGAGAGGAATATCTCAATCTTCCGAGTGTAATAAAAGGCCGAGTTTCTCAGTAGATCGACCAGACACCAGGCGTGGCGATTTCGATCAAGTGCCGGTCCGGGTCACGAAAGTAGACACTTTGGCCGCCAAACTCCCAGGTCCGCTTCTCTTCCACCGTAATTTGATTGTTTGACAGCCATGCTTCCCAGTTCGCCAATTCCGAAGCGGGAATCGCGAAGGCGATATGAAGCTCGCCATCGCCGTCGTGCGGCGACTGGATTTGGCGCGAGGCGCCCTTCTTAAAGAGCAACAGGACCTGGCGATTGCCTGCTTGCAGGGCACAGCCACGCTCCCCGAATTGGCTGATGATGCGGAAGCCGAAGATTCTCTCATAAAAACGCACTGAATTATCGACATCCGCGACATACAGCGAAGACTCCAGGATTCCTTCGGATTTAGGATGCATATCGAAACCTGAAATGGTAAGGCGTAACCACCGCCACCGCAGGCAGCACAAATAAGTCGATATTGGCCGTTAAATCTTTCAATACCTCAGCGCCGTGCGCATTGTAGAGAGAGATGCTGCTGTCGCGACAGTAAAGCGGAAGCGTGATATAGAATCCTGGAGCAGGCTGAGTACCGGCGTTCAGGCCCGCAAGGCCAAGCATTGATCGCCGATATACTGCGCCTTGAGTGGCAAGCTCGAAAAAACGAGAACACACATCGCGAAAACGGCAAATTTGGAGTTTTTCACGTGCCATCGCCTACCGGCTTTAAATGTCTCTAGATCATTTCAGTTTAAAAAAAAGAACCGTTCGCCCAGAGAACACTATCAAAGCCAATGCCGGTATCCGGACGAAAGGGATCCTATGCGTTTTGGGACTATTGCGCTAAGTTTGGCAACATTGTGTTTTGGGGCGGTCCTGGCACAGGAACCGAACGCGGCCGCAGCCAAGCAGGAAAAAATAGCGGCGCTAAAACAGTCTCTTGCGAAGAACCAGGCCGCGCTCAAGCAATATGCCTGGACAGAAACCACCCAAATCAGCCTGAAAGGCGAGGTGAAGAAGCAAGAACAGAAAAAGTGTCAATACGGGCCCGATGGCAAGGTGCAAAAGACCCCCATGCAGGGAGCGAGCCAGCCCCCACAGCAGCAGGCAAGCGGCGGACGCCGGCGCGGAGCCGTTAAGAAGGCAGTCGTTGAGAAAAAGGTGGGCGAAATGAAGGACTACATGGAGCGTGTGTCCGCGCTGGTTCATGAGTACGCCCCACCCGATCCGCAGAAGATCCAGGCTGCACAGGCGGCGGGCAACGTTGCGGTTACTCCCGCCCAACCGATCAGCACCATCACGATCAAGAACTACTTGAAACAAGGTGATTCGGTGACCCTAGGATTCGATACCACGGCGAAGGCGATCGCTACCTACAAAGTCGATTCCTATCTGGACGACCCGAAAGACGATCCCGTGAAACTGGCGGTGAACTTCGCCCGGCTGCCCGACGGAACGAACTACGCGCAACAGAGCGTACTAGATGCGCCCGGCAAGCAGATCGAGGTGAAAGTAACGAATTCCGATTACAAGAAGTTGAGCCAGTGAGCCGCTCCCTTACAGGCACATGCGATGAGACTTTGTTGGGTTTTCCTCTCCGTGTTGATTTCGTATAGGGCGGCTTTTGCTCAGCAGCCCAATGCGCGCCCGAAGATCGCGGTGGCTCTGCAGGGAGGAGGCGCAAAAGGCGTAGCGCACATTGGCGTCCTGCGGTGGTTGGAAGAACATCACATACCCGTCGACTATGTTGCCGGCACCAGCATGGGGGGCCTGGTGGGCGGCCTGTACGCAACCGGGCACAGTCCAGCCGAGATCGAGCGCATTGTGAAGGATGTCGATTGGAACACCGTGCTCTCAGGCGCAATCCCTTACCCGGATTTGGCTTTCCGACGAAAAGAAGATTTGCGCGCGTTTCCCAATGGCATGGAATTGGGGTTAAAAAACGGCGTGGAGCCACCCGGCGGCTTAAATTCCGGACAGGCAGTACGATTCATCATTGACCGCAATGTGTTGTCCTACTCGGACCTCGGGAGCTTCGACAACTTGCCAATCCCATTCCGGTGTGTTGCCACGGACATGATCTCCGGCAAATCGGTGGTTTTTAAGGACGGCTCACTCGCGAACGCGCTTCGAGCCACCATGTCCATTCCGGGAGTCTTTGCGCCCGTCAGGCAGGATGGCAAAATTCTTGCGGATGGAGGTCTGCTAGATAACCTCCCGACCGATGTTGCCAGGCAGATGGGAGCGGACATTGTCATCGGCGTTCACTTGACCACAGGGCCAGTTGCTCCGCAAAATATGACCTCTATGCTCCAGATCGCCGGAGGATCCACCAATGTCATGATCGACGCCAACGAGCTGCGCGGGATGGAGCAGGCGGATATCCTGATCACGGTTAATTTGGCCGGTTACACGACGCTGGATTTTTCGCGCGTGCAAGACATTATTCCCAAAGGCTATAGCGCCGCACAAGAACGCTCGACCGTCCTTCAGCGTTTGAGCGTAAGCGACGAAGAGTGGAAACAATACCTGGCACGGCGCGAGTCCCGTTTGGTGAATACTGTGCCTGCGCCGCAGTTCGTGATAGTGAAGGGTACAGGTACAAAGCTTGCAAACGATATCGAGCAGCAAATGTCCTCGTTTGTAAATGAGCCCATCAACACCGAGGGTATACAACGGAAGCTCACGCAACAGGCGGGTTTGGGGCGATTCAACAGCTTAAGTTACAGTTTGATCAAACAGGACGACAAAACGGGGTTATTGATAAGCGCTGAAGAAAAAGATTACGCTCCACCTTGGCTCAAGCCGGGCTTCGTGATAGATGGATCCGATCCGGACAACGTCCAATTCACTTTTGGGGCGCGGCTGACGTTCCTCGATGTCGGAGGATATCGTTCCGAGTTGCGAACGGATTGGTCGATCGGTTCCACATACGCGATCGGCACTGAGTACTACCATCCTTTCACCGCTACCAGTCGCTGGTTTATCGCACCTGAAGTGCAGGCCAGCAGGTCTCCTCTGAACCTATATGTGAATGACACGTTTTTGGCCGAGTACAAGTTGAATCGCGTGTACGGCGGAGTCGACCTCGGATACGCCTTTAACCGTTTCAGCGAACTACGGTTTGGCTATCAGGGAGGGTACTTGGAAGCAAGCCGCTGGGTTGGGAGCCCGCTGTTACCTTCGGTGTCGGGCAGGACAGGACTCAGCCATCTGAGGTATGCTATCGACCACTTGGATAACCCTATCGTTCCGAGAAGCGGCGTGGCGCTGCTCTTCGATGGAGGCTGGCTGGATGCCGATCCCGGGGCCAAGAGCGGATTCCCCTCCTCCGAAATCAACTTAGAGGCATTTCACCGCCTCAACAATCCCGCCTCTCTATATTTCGTAGCGGCAGGAGGCACTATATTCGGACAGCACCAAGGCGGTTTGCCGCTTTTCTCACTTGGCGGTCCCGGCCGCTTGGCGGCATATGGATCGAATCAATTTCTCACCAACCAATACTTCTACTTCCGGGGTGGATATCTACACAGAGTGGCAGAGATGCCTGCCTTTATCGGAAGTGGGCTATTTCTCGATGCGCACTACGAAGTCGCAAAGCCGTATGGCCTGCCAAATGCACCCACTCTGCCGAACGATGGGGTCGTTGGCGTGATCGCGGAGACGATTGTGGGTCCCATTCTTATTGGAGGCAGTATCGGAAACGAGGGTCACCACAAATGGTTCTTCCAGGTTGGGCGAGTGTTTTGAATCAAGTACCGCAAGTGAGCTCCTTCGGTAATTTCGCGAACGCCTTGGTCACCGCTTTGTCGATCCGCTCTCGAAGTTCATTCGGGTCGCCAAACTTGTCCATGCAGCGCGCCGCCCACACCGTCTGGTTTGATTTGTTATCAATGAGTGCGATTATGAGGCTGCTCTTCTTGTATGTTCTGCTAGAAACTGCCGCAGGCCCGCCGATATTCCACATGGCGACATCACCCACCGAGAGATCGTCTACCTGAAGGCCCGCGCTGGCGCCGCCCATGAAACGAACTTCCACATCCGCGCTACTCTTGCCGGTCTCTGTGATCTTGAGCTTGTTCATCTGGGCCGAAACGGCGTCCTTCATGATCGCGTTTACCGTCGGATCTTCGATCAAGCCGCGCGAAGTTAAAACGCGACCGATGGCGAGATGGTAGGTTTTGAAACAGCCCTGCGGGTTTGTGTATAGCTCCGTTTTGACTTGCGCGCAAGCTGCGGAAGCGAACACGGCAGCGGAAAATAACAAGCGCGAAATCATGAACGGAATAGCGAGCGCCTCCGGGTCAATATCGGGTTGAGCGGCAGAGGAGGCCAGTGATCCCAGACCGGGGACAATTCCTACGAACAAGTACACAAGGGCCCGGCCACATCTGACCATATGAATGACTCCGTTTCTGGAGGTCCTTTGTCGGCCTCGCGCCCCTTTGAGTCCGGGAGTTGCATGAGCGATTTAGTTTTTTTTAGATGTCTTCGCTCTGCTGAGAACTCACCAGTAGGACGGCTCGGACAGACGATTATCAAAGACGGCTTTCCAGATTCAGACTGGTAGAGAAGAAGGAATCAGGTCAACGCAATCATTATTAAGATCAGTTCGGAATGGCTGTCATCATCCGGAATCCGCATTCAGGAAGCGAGGGGTAATTCTACCCAGACGGCCGCTCCGCCTTCAGGGCGGTTTTGTAGATCGATGGAGCCATCCAGAGATTCGAGAATGGTCTGGCAAATCGCCAAGCCCATGCCGAGACCCTCGGTCTTGGTCGTGAAGAAAGGCTCAAACAGCTTGCTTCGGAGCTCGTCTGGCACGCCGGGCCCGGCGTCTTCCACTATCAGGCAACCGGACTTTCTTCCATCTTGGATCGGGATCTTCCGCACTTTCGGTGCAGATCACGGTGCCATTGCGTGATACGGCAGGACCCGTGCTCGCAGTAGATGGAACCCAGCGCGCCCATACATCTGGCGCTTGATGGCTTTGAGACGGTTGATCTGGCCCTCGATCTGGCCATTGCTCCAGGGAGTTTCCACCGCTGCGATGACAGCACAAAGGTCCTTCTTCAAGCCGTAGGCAAATCGAACGAGAGGGCCGATGCCGGACTGTGCTGCGGTTCGAATCCAATGCAGCATGCCATCACGATCCTTGCTGGTGATGGCCTCACGAAAATCCATGGCTAAAGCACGCATTGATCGCATGCTTGGGCAGTTCACCGTGACCTGCTCGAATAAGGTTCGTTGCTGTTCCGACAGACGCTCTGCTGGTCTACACGTCAAGCTAGCGGCATGCTTGGGTGCGAGGCGCGCCGGCTTCTTTTTGGATGAGGCCTGTGATCGCGGTTTTACCCGCCAGGATGAAACGTGATTGGAAACCATCTGCCGACCGCCTCGGTATCCACGTGCCTGAATCTCGTGAAAGAGACGCGTCGCGTTATGGCATCCTTCGTTCCAACGTTGCTGGAGATATTCGTGGAACTCACGAACATGACTCTTTCGCCCAGTTGGTGGTTTCCGCTCGGGGAATTGTCCGGCGCGCAGCCATCGCCGAACGGTCTTACGCTGGATGCCAACCTCCGTGCTGATCGCGCGCTGCGTGTAGCCCAATCGATATAGTTCGACGACACGCTGGTAGCGCTCCTGCCGGCGATCGCGCCGTTGTTGTTTTTGCCGTTCCGCCAGAGTTGGCCGGCACTCTGTTTGTGGTGGAGTTTCGACAGGATCAGTCTGTTGCAGGTCCGAGGAGAGACAGAGTTCAGCCGTCCGTTCTTCCAGCGCCCTCTCGATAGCGGCTGACAGATTCATCATTAGGTGAAATCGATCGGCGACCTGAAGCGCATCAGCGGCGCCTTGCTGGGCAGCTTCTGCATAGATGCCGCAACGATCTCGACTGATAACCTCTATGCCGGGGTGCCTTTCCAACCAAGCTTTGACCGCCGCAGTGGAACGGTCTGGCAGGAGGTCCACGACTCGATGCCTATCCAAATCCACGAAAATGGTTCCGTAGCTCTGCCCTTTTCGCCACGCCCAGTCGTCTACCCCAAGCGATCGAATCGCGCCATTGGTTGGAGCGTTATCAGAACACTTGACCGTGCGGAGGACCGTGTCATCGCTGACCGGGACAGCCAGCCTTTGCAGAATGCGGCTGCCGGGCAGTCCGCCAGCACTATAGCCGATCAGGCGCATAATCTCGCGGACCCGCGTTGTCCGGCGAGCATGAGGTCGAGCGACCGCGGGCAGGGCTTCGGCGAAGATCTTTCTGGCGCAGCCCGGATTCCGGCATCGGAAGCGCTGGACCTTCAGCCGCAGCTCCACTCCACATCCTTGCCAGGGCAGATCTTGGAGACGCCGTTCGTATGTACTGTGGCGGCATCGAGATACCTGATCGCAGGTCGGACAACGCACCCTCTGTTGAACATGCACATATAGCAAGAAACGATTGTCCAGCCGTTCAATCTTGTCGAGGATCAGATTCTCAGCGGGCAGGACCGTGTGCGAATGGCTCGGGGGAGTCGCCATTGCAACACGAGCTTAAAACAATACGAGCCCAAATTGTTTTGGGTCATTTCAGACTGTCGCCCCTGCACCGAAAGTGCGGAAGATCCTTGGATCGTCGTCTTCATGGTAAGGACTTTCTGCTCCGCGGGCAGTTGGTTCATCGCATCCATCGCGTTGTTAACCAGATTGAGTAACACCTGTTGGAGCGGGATCTCGTCTCCCTCCACCAGCACCGCATAGGGCCACAATATAGGTCTCAGGTGAACACCCCGCAGGTGTGCGGTGCCCCTTACAAGCCGAGCCACATCCTCGACGATCGCATTGAGATTCACCCTGTGTGGGGCGAGGGTACGTTCCTTTAGCATGGCGCGTACATTGTCCATTACGGCGCGAGCTCTCCGATCAGCGCTAGCGATATCGGCCAACGCGCTCTGAATTTCCGCCAAGTCAGGATTGGGGCAGGCAGCCAGGCGCGAAGCCGCTTGGGCGTTACTGAGAATTGCGGCCAAAGGTTGGGCCAGTTCATGCGTCAGGGAGGCCACCATTTTGCCCATCTCAATCGCTCGGTTCATGCGAGCGAGCTCTTCTCGCGTTCTTTGCCGGTCGAGTTCGGCAAGCTTTTGCTGGGTGATGTCCAGGTGGCTGATAACGGCTCCTCCCTGCGATCCGGCCAGCTCGGTCACCGTCATACGAAACCACTGCTGCTGGTGTGTGTGGGGGCGTGTGTATTCGAGCTCGAAAAGATCTTGGGATCCGTTCAAGACGGACAAAATCCCCGTAAGCGACTCCCGCAGATCTTCTTGCGTCGCGCTGGCTTTCCGGCACACATCGAGGTAATTGACTCCCACCTCCACTGCAGATTGGAGTGGAGCGTCATTCCTTGCGCCCGGGTTGAGCCAGTACCGATTCAATCCAATAATGATGCCCTCGCCGTCGATGACCGCAACCTTGTTTCTCAAAGACTCGAGAATTGAGGCCATCAGCGCCGTTTCCGTGCGGTGTCGCAATTCATGCCGAAATTGTGCCAGTTCAATCTGCGAGGCAACCCGAGCACGAAGCTCACGAGCGCTGAAGGGCTTGGTCAAATAGTCCTCGGCGCCTTTCGCGAGCCCTTCAATCTTATCTTCTTCCCCCGCTCGTGCGGACAGCAGCAGGACCGGAATGGCTTGGGTTTTTGCCTCAGCTCGCAAGGCTGCGAGGAGTTCGAACCCGCCGAGATGCGGCATCATCACGTCTGCAACAACAAGAGCGGGCGGGGACCGAAGAGCCTCGACGAACGCCTCTCTCCCATCCGCAACTGTCACGACCTCATAGTCGGCGCTGAGCAAGGATGCAATGTAATCTCGCATGTCAGCATTGTCGTCAACCACCAACACGCGGCGAGCCGAAACTGTGACCGGCGGTTTGGCGGGATTGGGCTTCCGCACCCAACTGAGTGCCTCTTCCAAGTACGCCTGTGGATTGGCGACCATTCCTGGCGGCCGAGATGCTCTCACTCGATTACCCGGCAAATGCTCTCTGCCCACAGGAATCGCAACCGTAAAGGTGCTCCCTTTATGGTAAGTACTTTCCACTCTGATTGATCCGCCGTGCATCTTGACGAGTTCGTGCACCAACGCGAGGCCGATCCCTGTACCTTCGATCGCGCGACCCTGCACTCCTGCGACCCTGTGAAATCGCTCGAAAATGTGAGGCAGCTCAGACTCGGGAATACCGACGCCGGTATCACGGACGGAAAGCTCTATTGTTTGACCAAATTGCCCAAGAAGGACCTCAATTTCACCGTCCAACGTATACTTGAACGCATTCGACAGAAGGTTGAGCACAACCTTTTCCCACATCTCTCCGTCCACATATGCAGGGCCGGGCAGCGGGGGACAATGCACCGAGAAGCCCAGTCCTGCATCTTCGATCACTGACCGAAAAACGCTGGCAATCTCCGATGTCAGTCCAGATAAGTCTGCCAACTCGAAATCAGCTTCCATGCGGTTGGCTTCAATGCGAGAAAAATCGAGCAGACGGTTAACTAGTTTCTGAAGTCGCATCCCGTTGCGAAGAGCCAGATGGACTCGCTCGCAATCGACTTCGCAAAGAGAACTGGAAGATCGGCTCAACACATCCTCGAGGGCGCAAAGAATAAGGGTTAGTGGTGTGCGAAACTCGTGGCTGACGTTTGAGAAAAACGCGGTCTTCGCTCGATCGAGCGCCGCCAGGGTCTCTGCCCGACGATGTTCTAACTCATGGGCGAGCACGTCTGCAAATATCCCAGAGATCTGACTAGCTATCAGGTCAAAAAAAGTGCGGTATTGCGTGTCGAGTGCTTTCCTAGGACTCACAGCGACGACTAGTATCCTTGTTGGCAGCGGATGTCCTGATGGCACCAGCGGGAAGATCAGGGCAGATTGGGGGGATGCGGGCCAGGCCCCTCCGGGGAGGTTGCGGAATTTCGCCTCCAAGTCATTGATCAGCACCGTTGACCCTGCGGCCGCGCTCGCCAGTGGCCAGTGCGCAAGCCCGTCCGCATCTCTCTTCAAATCGACGGAAACAGGACTCGCGGACAACCCGGGCTCGATTCCTGCGAAGGCCACCAACGTCGCTCGGGTTCGAGCATCATCGAGGGAATAGACCAGAGCAAAGGGAATGTCAGATGGATTCTTGCCGAGTACCTCACATGCGCGCCGGCATACTTCGTCTAAACTCGTGGTCTGGGCCCCAATTAATGCAAGATCGCGCAGCGTGCGGAGACGACGTTCGCCGATCACGCGATCGGTCGTGGGGATGGAGACTTCGAAGCTTCCTCCCACAACACCCGACTCCAACAGAATCGGAATATACGAGAATGTCTCATAGGTCTCTTCCAGATAGCCCTTACGATCCATCACCAGCAGGGAGTCCTCAGATGAATTTGCCTTCCCCGTGATCAATACATTCTCGAGCATCGGACCCACTATGGGCCAAATCTCGGGATAGTTCTCGAAAGCGGGCTTCCCAAGTGCTTTCGGGTGCTTATCTCCGGCGATCGGGATCAGAGCATCGTTGTACAGGAAGATGAAACTGCGCCCCCATATGATCGTCATGGGGAATGGCGAGCGCAACAGAATGCTCACGGCGTTTCGCAGGCTTCCCGGCCAAGTTTCAAGAGGTCCCAGAGGAGTGCTGCCCCAGTTAAAACCGCGTATGCGCTCACCCATCTCGCCGCCGCCGGTGAGGAAGCTCAGATCGAAAGAACCCGTCGTGGTTTCCGAAGAAGGTCCATTGCTCGCTGAGCTCTGAAGTGCGTTGCTTTTGGCGTGCCCATTTCTCAAACCTGCTTTCGCGCCTTTGCGCTTGCTCAAATTCCAGCACACATTTCGCGGTATTGCTAAAAACTAAATCGAGCCGCGAACTGGATCGTTCTCGGGCCTCCCGAACCCAATACCCCGGGCGTTGACCGTGCTTCTCCGACAAAATTTGAAGTTGCAATGTTCTGTACGCCACTGCCCATCCACCCACCACCTGGACCACCGTTGGAGATAAAGTTCGTTTGATTGAAAAGGTTGTAGGCTTCGACTGAGAGGGTAAGACTAGCGTCGCGTCTTCCTAGGAACAAGGTCTTCGAAAGGCGTACGTCAGTATCGCGAAAGTTCAGATTTTGCGGGAACAGCGGACGGGTAAGTACAGGAACGCCCTCCGAATTGCGAAAGGCGTTCACGAGATTCAAGAGCTGAGCGGGGGAACCTCGGTTTCCCTGATTTCGGGTGATACCTGGCGGACGCAGTATGGAGACCCCATCCGGAGCGGGGGACGCCTGCAAAATATCGATTGGCAACGGGGTGCTGAACGAGGACACAACCGCAATCAGCCAACCGGTGCCAAAGAACGGAGGAAAACGGCTTGGGTCGAGGATCCCGCTGAATACAAAGCGATGCCGTTGATCCGTTATGGCCGGGCCGCGCTCGGCCGCGTAGTTGAACGGATTAGAAACCGGCGAGATCCCCTCCGTCGCGACAGAGTCGTCAGAGAAATTGTCTGACTTCGAAAGTGTGTAGCTTGTATTGATCTGAATCCGCTTGCTAAACCGTTTTTTTAAGGAAACAACGAGTGCGTTGTAGTGTGAAGTGTTCCCGTTGTCCTCATACGGAAGTGCGCCAAACTGCTTGCAGACGGAGTTGCCGAATTGTTCGCAGAGCGGCGATTGCGGAGCGGCAATTGCGAAACTGGGATCCACGTTGATGTCTCTTGTGATCATGCCTTTGACGCCCAGCATGTGTACTCCATCGATCGAAAGAACGAAGTCGCTGCTGAAGCCCCATTGCAATCCGCCGCTCGTATATTGGTAATACGGAGTTTGGAGCCCGTTCTTGAGCAAGATAAAAGTGCTGTAGGGCGGCGAGAAGAACAGAGCCTTGACCTGGGCTGAGGTCATCCCTGGAAACGGATTGCTAACGGAAATGTTTCCGGGATCCAAGAAAGTCTTGTAGGCGATTGCTTGGCTACCGAAAGCCTGTTCGACGGCAATGTCGGTCAGCGCCAGATTCTGGAAGTACACGCCATAGCCGCCGCGCAGGACTAGATTTCCTTTTCCCAAGGGATCGAATGCCAAACCGATGCGCGGAGCGATGTTCCACGGATTCGTACCTCGGCTTGGAGGAACCAGAAGCCCCGCAATTCCTTTAAACTGCTTACCCGTTTCATTTGTATAGTAGTCCCATCGCAGGCCCATGTTAAGAGTGAGCTTTTTGGTTAATCTCCAATCATCATGGAGATAAGCTGAATACAGGTTGGATGTGATTACACCGGTGTCGCAGTTCGGTGTATCGCATTGGTTCATCATCAATATATCTGCGTTCGTTGCATCCAATGGAGCGTCATTGAAGAATCCAAAGATGCCTCTTTTGGCGAAGTCCCAGGCTCCGCTGAAGTAGAGGTGCTGAAATTCGATGCCGAACTTGAGGCTGTGTTTTCCTACAACGGCATTCAAGTCATCTTTAAATTGCAGACGTCGATCCAAGTTCGACTGTTGAGTCACAGTCTGGACGCCAGTCACCAGATCCGGCCTGATTTCTCCGGGCATGTTGGAAAGCCGATTCAGCAGGTTCGAAAAGGACGTGTATTGAATGCCCAGCGAGTTGAGGAAATTCTGCGAGATCAGATAATTCTGACTGGCAGCGACCGAGATGTTCGTCGTCGCATTGTGCGTGCCCGCGGATACATCCGCACTCCCTCCAATACCTTCGAGGCCAGCTAAATTGTCCAGGTTCAGACGAGCGAATATCCGCTGCTTGTCATTTGCTTCGTAGTCGGTCCTGAAAGTAACCAGATCCTGACGAAACGGCATCGCAACAGTCCGGTCAAATTGAGGGAAAGTTCCGTGCGTATTGATATCTGCTGGCGAGAGTCCCCTGCGATCTTCGAAAGACAAAAATCCAAAAAGCTTGCGTTGGACAAACGGTCCGCCCAGTGAAAACCCTGACTGCTGGTTGTGAAAGCTGATGTGGTTGATTTGAAAGAAATCCTTGGCCGCAAGGCTCTGGTTTCGATAAAAAAGGAATGCGCTTCCATGAGCATCATTCGTTCCAGAGCGCTGCACAACATTGACGATCGCCCCTGCCGATCTGCCTTGTTCCGCAGTGAATCGGGTTGACACAACGTTGAATTCCTGGATGGCATCGACGCCAAGATCATAGGCGAGCCCACCGACCAGCGGGTCATAGTCTTCGAACCCGTCAACAAATACATTGGATTGACGGCCGGAAGTTCCCGCCGAACTGATGTTGCTTACTTTCACTTTGGTGGGATCGACGGCTGGAGCGGGAACAATTTGCGGGGTCGTAACGGCCAAGGCTGCCAAATTGCGATCCTTCAGCGGGAGAGAATCGATGCTCTTACGATCAATGACTTCACCTATTTCGGAGCGCGTTGATTGAACCAAAGGAACAGCGCCGCTAACGCGGATAGTTTCCGAAATGACCGCCGGCTTCAGTGTAACGTTCTGGAAAGTTGTATGGCCTACGAGAACCACAACACCATCAACCTTAGCTTGAGCGAATCCACTCGCACTGACAATTATGTCCAGCTTGGCTGGCTTTACAGATAGGTAGAAGTAAGAGCCATCCGCAGAGCCGACACGCGTAGTCACAGTATGCGTCTCTGGGTCCACAAAACGCAACATCGCACTCGGGATTGGTGCACCCGTTTCGTCTAGAATTCGCCCCCGAAGTTCACCCGACGTCGCATCCTGCCCATACAAGACGCGAGCGTCTGGGAACATACCTCCGACAAAGAAGAGGAATACCAGGAACGGGAAAGAAGCGCCGTTGCGCTTCGTCGGAACCGGACTTCCGTACCTGGAGGCCTTCGGTTCTTCGCCTTCACACCCGCTATCTTTGATCGGTCCGCCTACCGTTCGCACGCCGAATCCCAGGGTCCTGCTAGAAACATCGGGCCATGATGAGCGGGTAGGACGCGATCGCGCTATGATGCATCAGTCGAAACCGCGGCCAGTCAACCTGATGCGGCGCCAATCCGGCCGGCGTCCCGGAGACGCTGAACGAGTTTGACAAGATCCGCGGCGGAGTTGACGCGGAGCTTCTTCATGGCGCTGCCCCGATGATATTTAATCGTCTTTTCCGTGGGGCCAAGTTCACCGGCGATCTGTTTATTGAGCAAACCTTCGGCGACGAGCAGGCAAACCTGTTTTTCTCTTGTCCCCAGGGACTGAAAAGCCGCCCAATCTTTTTCAAGCGCCTCATTCGCAGCGAAAAGTTGTTCTGACCGGAGGAGGGCTTCCTGAATTGCCGCAATTAGTTCTTCATCTTCGAAGGGTTTTGTAAGGAAGTTGATCGCTCCGGACTTCATCGCCTTCACGGAGGCGGAAATGTTCCCTACACCGGTGACGAAAACGACTGCAAGGTCTGGTCTTCGGGACACTAGCATTTGTTGGACTTCCAAACCGTTCATGAGGGTGTCTCAGATTTAGTTGAAGGTTGAAGGGCGGCGGTGGCGGCCCGGTTCGTTAGAATCGATTCGCCAAAACCTAATCCTGGAAAGGACAACCACCGCCGTGAAGAAAACGTACCATATCGTGGACCGGGAGGCGGCCGCAGCCGCCGCAACGGTCGAAGAGTTCGCCAAAGCGAACGGGCAGGTTCTGCTGCCGCTGATGGAGTTGGTCACGCAGGCTCGCGTAGCCGTCGATGAAGTGATCGACCGCATCGGGCGCCAGACCATCGAAACGATTTTGACTCTGAGCGCCGAACAAGTAGCCGGACCGCGCACGCCAGGAAAGAGTAGCGGGGATATCCGCTGGCACGGGTCGCAGAACGGCCGCATCAGCTTGGCCGACCGGCAAATCAAAGTGAAGCGTCCGCGGCTACGTCACAAAGAGGACGGTGAGGTGAGTGTGCCGGCGTATGAATCTCTGCAAGAGAATGAAGCCACTGCACAGCGTATGATGGGCGCGCTGTTGCGCGGAGTTTCGACGCGCGAATACGCCGAAGTGCTGCCGGAGATGGCGGAAACGGCGGGCGTGTCGCGCAGCAGCGTGAGCCGCCAAGCTATCGAAGGAAGCGCGGAACAACTGCGCCAGTTGCGTGAGCGGCGCTGGGAGGAAGCGGACCTGCTGGTGCTCTACATCGATGGACAACGCTTCGGATCGCATCACGTCATCAGTGCCGTGGGCGTGGATCGCGCCGGGACCAAGCACGTACTCGGCATTCAGGCCGGCGCGACCGAGAACGCAGCGGCGGTAAAGCAGTTGTTCACGCACTTGCGCGAGCAGGGCCTGCCCACCGACCGGAAATACCTGTTCGTGATCGATGGCGCGAAGGCGTTGCGTGCCGCTATCGAAGAGATCTTCGGTCCCGATCAGCCGGTGCAGCGCTGCCGCAATCACAAGATGCGCAACGTGCTCGATGAACTCCCCAAGGAGCAGCAAGCCCAAGCGCTGAATCTGATGCGGACGGCATGGCGCGTTTCTAATGCCGAGGAAGGCATCAAACGGCTCGACCAGCTTGCGCGCTTCCTGGAGCACGAGTACGAATCAGCAGCGAGAAGCTTGCGTGAGGGCCTAACTGAAATGTTCACAGTACAGCGGCTGCAGCTTCCGCCTTCGCTGTATAAATGTCTCGGCACTACGAACGTCATCGAGAGCCCGCAGAGCGGAGTGCAAAAGAGAACGCACAATGTGACGCGCTGGCGAACCGGCGACATGGTCGAGCGCTGGGTCGCATCCGCCTGGCTCCTCACTGAGAAACATTTCCGCAAAGTCATCGGGCATCGCGATCTCTGGACACTCGCCGTCGTACTCGGCAGAGAAACAAAACCTAACGCCGCCTCCGAGAAAGTGGCGTAACATGAAACCAGCCGCCCTCAACCTTCAACTAAGTTTGGGACACCCTCCCGTTCATTTCCGGCATTGACAGGTCCAAAACCAGGCAGCCGGGACCGGGCTCTGGCAGTCGTTTCAGGAATTCTACAGCAGTTTCGTAGGTCTCAACGCGAATGCCGTACGATTGTAGGAGCCTCGCGATAGCATGCCTCAATTGAGAATCGTCGTCGACAACATAGACAATTTTTGCAGGCATCCCGAGGATCTCCCGTATTGGCCGCCCTTAAAACGGTCTATGTTCCGATTATAGGCTCGTGTATTCGGATAGCTCAGTTTCTAAAGGGCTTGGTGAGACACGGGTATCTCCTACCTGGGACTGCCGCTCGAGGGAATGATCTCCGGATGGGCCGGCGAAGTCGGGAGATTTGCAAGCGGGACATTGCGGGCAAATGAGGCTCAAAAGTGCAGTGTGAGGCAAGCTGCGAGAGACCAAAAAAACAGGCTCAAAAGGTGCCTTAGTTGGGTCAGCGGCAATTCCGCTGCGACCAAAGTCTCATTGGACTGATTCTGTTGTTCATGTACGCTCTAACTGAGATCAGCGACATAAAGGAACCCAATGAAACCATTCTTATTAACCGGTGCTCTGTTGTTGCTCGCCGCTGGAATCCCGACACATCGCTCGCACAGAATGCTGCCGAGGGCCCGCTATCGAACCAGAAGCAACGGCGTTGAATAACATGGGCGCCTATCTCCGTTCCAAGGCTTTTGGGGTAGCTTCCGGGGGACACTTCGGAGACCGCGACGAAATGAAGGTGCCAAGGGTTCCCACGCAGGGCTCGACTACTTGCGGGGAGGCCTTAGTGATTGGAACATCAAAAACGTCGAAAGAAGAATCCACATCGGTATGGGTAGACGTGCCCGAACAAGAACTCGTACGGCTGGCAAAAACGGGAAACAGCTTAGCGTTCGAAGAATTAGTGAGCAGAACCAGCGATATCTGTTTACGTGTGGCAGCTTGCATTCTGAAGAGCCGCGAGGATGGACGCGATGAAGTACAGAATGCCTTCTGGACAGCTTACTCGAGGATGGAACTGTTCACTTATCAGTCAAGATTCTCCACTTGGCTCGTTCGGATTGTAATTAATTGCTGCTACATGCGATTACGAGTCAGTCATCGAACACCGACCATTGCAAGTCATATGTTGACAAAGGACGGCGAGTGGTATTCGTGCGAGGCTGTCACCCGCGATACACCGGAAATCGACATCGGCAGGCGGGAAGTCCGCCAGCATTTAAGGCGCGAACTACGCAGTATCCCCCCGCTGCTTCGGATTCCCATCGAGATGCACTACTTCAATGAGCTTCCGGTCAAGGAAGTGGCGACTGAACTTGGGTTGACAGTAGCCGCCGCAAAATCCAGGTTGCACCGTGGGCATCGTTATCTGCGGGATCGAATGTTGAAGCACGCCGCCGGGCGTGGACCGGCGAGCCTCACGTCAAGTTGATCTCCGCAAAAAAAGCTGAATCGACGTCGGCGCAGCGATCCTGTCCCTCTCAGCCCTTTTGCCGTTACTTATCAGCCCTACAGGGGATAGTTTCGGAGCGTTTTCGAGCCTTACATTCAAGCTTGGAGAAATTCAGTCAATGATTTCGTACATTACTGCTGATGACCAGAGGAAGATCAGGTCGGAGTTGGAAAAGGCTAAGCACATCCTGCATACGATCTTTTCCAAACTAAACCCGCTTGACAGAAGTGATGAGCGGGTCAGACGAACCGAGGCCGCGCTCGCCGCCATCGAGCGAGCTCTGTGGGCGATGACTTCAGGACCGGGTAGGCTCGGACCAGCCGTGCGGATACACGCAATCCTTAAGGTTCCAGCTCCTCTTCATTCGGTATCGAAAGATGCAGAGAGTGCGTAGACCATCTGAACTGGACGAACTTGACGCGGTGACGAGCGCCAGACGGTTGGCGATCTTTCTCCTCAGAGCTTTGGGGACTGAAGCTCTTGCTTGCATTCAGCGCTGAGTCGCGCTAGCGTTTGTCGATGAACAAAAGTCGGCTTGAAGCGTTCAGCGACGGCGTAATAGCGGTCATTATCACCATTCTTGTACTCGAGTTGAAAGTACCTCGCAGCGTGACCCTCACTTCGCTCAAAACAGTCCTTCCCGTCTTCTTCAGCTACGTTCTGAGCTTTGTGTTCCTGGGCATTTATTGGAACAACCACCACCATCTTCTGCATGCAACACAACATGTGGCGGGAGGCATCCTTTGGGCCAATCTGCATCTGCTTTTTTGGCTGTCTTTAACTCCCTTCGCGACGGCTTGGATGGGAGAAAACCACTTTGCTCCAGTCCCTGTGGCGCTGTATGGGATTTTGTTGCTACTGGCTGCCATCGCCTATTTAATCTTGACCAGGGCGCTGATCGCGCTTCATGGAAAAGAGTCGATCTTAGCATCGGCAATTGGAAAAGACCGTAAAGGAACTATCTCCCTCATCTTTTATGTGATTGGGATTGCCTTTTCGTTCTGGCGACCGTGGGCTGCCTGTGCCTGCTACGTCGCCGTCGCGATCATGTGGCTACTGCCCGATCCACGGATCGAAAGGAACGTTCGCGAGCTCAAATAGCCTGCCGGGCTGCCTTATTGCTGCTTCGTCGCTGATCAGTAGGAGCCTTCTTCACTCGCCTTGCCAAGCCGCTTTAGCAAATCGATAAGAACACCGCGCTCCTCGCGAGAGAGACTTCGGACGGCTTCTTCCATATCGAGCTCGTGCTGCGCATACGCCTTCTCGATGAGGCGGCGTCCCTTTGTGGTCAACTCCACGATCCGGACCCGGCGGTCGTCCGGATGGTTTTTCCGCTCAACCAGCCATTTCTCTTGTAATCGATCAATCGCGCTCGTGATGGAACCGGTAGAAAGGTCAACTTTTTGCCCTATAACGTTTACCGGCAGCGGTCCTTTGTGTAGCAATGCCTCTAATACCCTAAAATCGGAATCGCACAAATTCGCTCGCTTGATACTTGCTTGGGCTCTGGCGAGCAATGCGCGATATGTCTTCCAAACAATTAGAAAGACATGCGTCCCATCTGCGATATCACTTTCTCCTTGGGTCTGCGCACCATTTTGACGGCAGAAATCGTTGCACACACTCAATTTTATTATTCGCTTTTAAACGATTCGCCCGCTCCACTTCACGGTTCCTGAGTTCCAGCTGCTCATTCGTGGCAGCCAGCGCAGCCGCGAACTGCCCGTGTATGGCGTTTATCCGTGCCTCAATTTCTTTGCGCTGGGTGATGTCGCGAACCACGGCAATCATGCGGTTGCCGTGGGCTGAACGAACGGGGCTTAAGCTAATCTCCACGGGAAATTGGCTGCCGTCTTCTCGCAGCGCAAACAGCTCCAAGCCGATTCCCATCGGACGAGTAGCGGGATGAGCGTTGTAGCGGTCTCTCTGTTCGCGATGACGTTCGCGCGAAGATTCGGGAACGAGGGCCTCGACCAGATGCCCCAAGAGCCCTTCGCGCGGATAGCCGAACATCCTTTCGGCCGCCGCGTTGAGCAAAGCAAAATAATGGTTCCCTCACGATCTACCTCGAAAATCGCCTCCGGCGCAGCTTCCAACAGGTCGCGGAAGCGCAGATAACGCTGAATGTGGATGTGCGGTTCTGGCAGAGGCTGATCGTCAATATCTCTGCGGTCGGCGGCCATCGCAGCCGGAGAACTGTTCGCGTCCCTTTGGGCCATCTATGATTTGTTTCTCCAGTTTATCCGCCATCTCGGTCACTCGCCGGACGATAAACAACCAATATGTCCCTGCTGATATCTGCCGCTGCGAGCAGATGATGGGTTGGCATCGTACGTTGAGGTGCGCTCAGCAGAAAATGCGCGTCGCGATTACTGGTCGGGGCTGGTTTTGGTGTAGCCGTCAGTAAAGTGTCTTCATGAAGTCGACGGTCAGGTCTTCTTCCTGACCAGTTAACCCAAGGTTTCCGATACGCTGATCCACGTTCTCGGACACCTCCGGCGGGGGTCAGCATGTCTTGCCGAAGCCGGGATCATCCTCGCCCTTTGCACAACGCGGTAAGGCGTCGCGCGTATTGTAGAAGTGAACCAGGGTTTTGAGATCTTTGATTACGCCGTTGTGGAGGTAGGACTTGACGAATGCGGGATAGGGCCTCTTATCCCGGCGTTCCGTTTTGTGCGGATATGTGATGCGATTCTGCAGAAACCAGCAGGATTACAACGCTCGCGATGACGGTAGCTGTATAGATAATGCCCTTCATGGCTCGCTCTCCTCTTTAAAACTGCTTGCTAGTTACTTCGGCGAGTTGTACGAAGTGCAAATATGTCGAGCTTTTCGCTAAGCGATCCCACCTCTTCAGGCTGCTGCGTTAGATTCGAGGATTGATCGATTTTTCACCACGGAAATGTACTTGTTCTACTCACAACCCCTTGATAGCCTCAAGAGTCTTGGGCTCTGGGAGGTGGGCGGCTCGACGGCAGCCGAACGGGGGCGCTGCGCCGGATTGTTCAGAAGACGCGCCTCGATCTGCTGTTGTTTTCGCAACCGGGAGAATGTAACCGTGCGTCCAACGTCCTTTCACTTCCATCGCGTGGGCACCGCCCTCCCCCAGAAAGAAATTAGTTGAGAATGTCTCCCGTACAGCATCTTCACCACCACCTCACAGAAGCCCGCTCCGACCAGCAGTATGCGAACGCTGTAAACCCCCACTGGGCGCGGTTATTGAAGCTCCTGCAGATGCACGTTCATTACGACCGTTGTGTCGGAGCCGAGCTCTTCACCACGGAAGGGCAGCGCATACTAGATTTCCTTTCCGGGTACTGCGTTCACAATCTCGGCCACAATCATCCGGCAATCATAGCCGCAATTAAAGACGAGCTGGACCGTCGAGGCCCTGCTATGCTGCAAAGCCACCTGCCGGAGCGGGCCGGCGAACTCGCCGAGCGCTTGTGCTCGCTGACAGGCGGACGTGTAAAGAAAGCGTTCTTTTGCAGCTCCGGCAGCGAGGGTGTCGAAGCCGCAATTAAGTTTGCGAAGGCGCATACCAAGCGATCAGGACTGCTCTACACCCAGGGAGCGTTTCACGGACTCACTTGTGGGGCGCTTTCTCTGATGGGCGATCCATTTTGGAAGCAGGGATTCGGAACACTGCTGAGCAACACACAGCAGATTCCGTTTAACGATCTGTCCGCGTTGGAGGAACAGCTACGGACCAAGAAATACGCAGCACTCTTTCTGGAGCCGATCCAAGGTGAAGGCGGTATCCGGCTTTCGGCGCCTGAGTTCTTGGCAAAAGCAAGCTCGTTATGCACGCGATACGGGACGCTGCTCGTGCTTGATGAGGTGCAAACTGGTTTTTTCAGAACGGGCAAATTCCTGGCGGCGCATCACTACTCCGTTGAGCCGGATATGATTGTGCTCGCTAAGGCGATGAGCGGTGGGCTGGTCCCAAGTGGCGCTGTCTTAATGACGGACGCCATCTATGAGTCTGTTTACGGATCGCTGAAGCGATCGCTGATTCATACGTCCACATTTTCTGAAAATGGCCTCGCAATGCGAGTCGGACTGAGTGTCCTCGACACTTTGGAAAAGGAAGATGCCGGAGAGCGCTCTGCTGTGCTGGGTACATACATGCGCCGGCGTCTGCGGGAAATGCTAGCCGAATTCGAAATGGTCGAAGAGGTCCGAGGAGAAGGGCTCTTCTCAGGAATCGTGTTCCGCGCGCCGCGCAAGCTCAGCTTGCGAGCCGCCTACGAAGCCTTCGCCACGATCCATCCGGCGATGTTCGGACAGGTTCTCGTTATGCGCTTGTTTCGCGACCAAGGCATTCTTGCGCAGATCTGCGGGAACAATTTCATGGTTCTGAAGCTTGTTCCACCGCTCATCATCAGCCAAGAGCAGATCGATAAGGCTGCGGAGGCCATTTATCAAACGGTGAAGCTGGCTCACTCACCGACGGTCTTTTGGAGTGAAGCGCTCGGACTGGCCCGAAGAGTTGTCAATGTCTAGTTCCTTTCCAAGAGTCTGCGTAGTAGGCGGTGGACCGGCCGGTCTGGCTGCGGCAATTGCCCTAACGCGCGAGAAATGTGACGTGACCGTCGTGGACTGTGCGGTCCCGCCGATGGACAAGGCTTGCGGCGAAGGCCTCATGCCAGACGGCCTCGCGGCCTTGGCCGAACTGGGCGTGAAAATTCCGGAGGGGGTCGGATTCGCATTTCGCGGTATCCGCTTTAC
Organism: uncultured Acidobacteriaceae bacterium; assembly: GCA_963787585.1. Classification (GTDB taxonomy): domain Bacteria; phylum Acidobacteriota; class Terriglobia; order Bryobacterales; family Bryobacteraceae; genus Bog-105. The sequence continues at coordinate 394,690 of CAWBDR010000014.1, read as the reverse complement.
CGATGCACGCTCCTCTATTTGTGCCGATTTCCCGAACGGCATGGGAAAAGGGGTGCGGCGCACTACCTTTCACGAGCTGCTGGTCCGATACGCGACCGGCCTGGGTGTCTCGATAATCTGGAATGCCAAGCACGTGCGAATGGTAGACGGAGGAGTTTCGTTCAATGACCGGTTCATAGAAGCTCAGCTTGTGGTGGGAGCCGACGGGCAGAATTCGCAAGTCAGGCGGCAGGCGGCACTCGAGCAGGTTGTGCGCGAGAGACGGCGCTACGGATTCCGGCGGCACTACCGGATTGCACCGTGGTCTCCATACGTGGAACTGTACTGGGGAAACAGCTCGCAGATATATGTCACACCAATCGCGCCCGACGAGATTTGCGTCGCCGCGATCTCGCGCGATCCGAAGCTTCGATTAGACAGCGCGTTGCGCACCTTTCCTGAACTGTATACACGTCTTGGCAATGCGCCACCGGTTTCTGCAGAAATGGGCGCGCTGTCGCTTTCGCGCACGCTAAGGAGGGTCCAGATTAGAAACGTGGTGTTGGTCGGCGACGCCTCCGGTTCGGTGGATGCAATCACAGGAGAGGGGATGTGCCTGGCATTCAAGCAAGCGCTCGCGCTGGCCCGCGCGGTTGCAGCCGGCGATCTTCGGATTTATCAGCGGCAGCAGAGAGAACTCATGAAGCGCCCACAAAGAATGGCCTCTCTGATACTGTCACTGGAGCGCAATGGCCAGTTCCAAAGGCGTGCCCTGGCAGGCTTGGCCGAGACGCCAGAAGTTTTCAAATCATTGCTCGCTATCCATGTAGGCGCCTCTTCACTGCGAGATCTCTGCTCGTGGCGTCTTCTGGACCTTGGCAGGGCATTCCTCGCCGCCTAGGAGTTCATTCGCGTGAGAGAGAGGGTTTGCTGGCTTCGAGCGGCACACTTGACGGCTCTTTCGGTATTGCTAATCCTCCCGCCCCTGCGCGCCGAAGAGCTAAGCGCCACTCTGGATCCGGTAAAAACAAAAATCCTCTTCACTTTGAGTGACGTTCTACACACCGTGCATGGAAGTTTTCAGTTAAAAGAGGGGCATGTTTCCTTCGACTCTGCAACGGGCGCGATTACAGGTTACGTGGTGGTGAATGCGGCAAGCGGAAACAGTGGCAGCGCAGCTCGCGATAAGCGGATGAACCGTAACATTCTGGAGGCCGAGCGCTACCCCGAGATTCGTTTCACCCCCACGCGGTTCGCCGGATCGGTCTCCGCACCGGGTACATCAAATGTTGAAGTCACCGGATCATTTCTCATTCACGGGCAGGCGCACGAGATCACAATCCCGATGCAGATCCAAATGTCTCAGGAGGAGATCACGGCCACAGGCAAGTTCGTCGTGCCGTACGTGCAATGGGGCATGAAGAACCCGAGCACTTTCTTGCTCAAGGTGAACGACAGGGTGGAAATTAGCCTCAATGCCACAGGGCACGTAAGCGGTGGCGCGAGCTGGTCAAAGCGCTCTCAGCCGCCTAATATCAAGTAGTCTATCGTTTTAGTCGACATTGTGATAAGCTGGCCCCATAAGTGAGCAGCACGCCCCATCTTCGGCAGCTTGAGGCCGAAAGCATCCACATCGTGCGCGAAGTCGTGGCCGAGTGTCAAAAGCCCGTTTTGCTGTATTCGATTGGCAAGGACTCCTCGGTTCTGCTGCGCTTGGCGCAGAAGGCCTTTCACCCCGCTCCCATCCCCTTTCCGTTGCTGCACGTCGACACGGGGTACAAATTTCGGGAGATGATCGAGTTTCGCGACCGCTACACGGCTGGGCTCGGCGTGAAATTGATTGTACAGACGAACACGGCTGCGCTGAAGGAAGGCGCGAATCCGTTTGAATGGGGCACGCAGCGCTGCTGCGGAGCGCTGAAGACGACCGCACTGCTCGATGGCTTGCGAGCCGGCGGTTTCGATGCGGCCATTGGCGGAGCGCGGCGCGACGAGGAGCGCTCTCGCGCAAAGGAGCGAGTATTTTCATTCCGCGATGAACGTGGACAATGGGATCCTCGGAATCAACGGCCAGAGCTTTGGAACGTGTTCAATACGCGGGTGCATTCGGGTGAAAGCTTGCGCGTTTTTCCGCTCTCGAATTGGACCGAAATTGACGTCTGGGAATACATCCACGCGGAAAACATACCCATCGTTCCGCTATATTTTGCCAAGCTGCGGCCGATGCTGGTCCGCGGCGAGGCGCTGCTGCCGATTGAGCAGCCTTTTGTACCGCGTTTGCCAGGCGAAGAGCCGCGACTTGTGAAATGCCGGATGCGCTCTCTTGGCTGCAGCCCCTGTACAGGCGCCATTCGCTCCGATGCCGAAACTGTGCCGCAAATTATTGAAGAGTTGCTCGCAACAAAGCGCTCTGAGCGGCAGAATCGTGTAATCGATCACGATCAGGACGGGTCTATGGAACTGAAAAAACAGGAGGGTTATTTTTAATGTGCGCTGCCGCACTACTCCCCGTGTCGGACCCTGTGGAAACCTTCCTGCAGCAGGAGCAGACAAACAGCTTGCTGCGCTTCATCACATGCGGGAGCGTGGATGACGGTAAATCGACCTTAATCGGGCGGCTGCTGTATGATTCCCGCAGCGTCTTCGAAGATCAGCTCGAATCCGTGACCAAAGCTTCGGTTGGGCGCCACGCCGGTCCCATCGATTTCTCGCTGTTGACCGACGGCCTTCGGGCGGAACGCGAACAGGGCATCACGATTGATGTTGCGTACCGCTACTTCGCAACACCGCGGCGGAAGTTCATTATTGCCGATACCCCCGGTCATGAGCAATACACCCGCAACATGGCGACCGGCGCCTCCACAGCCGATCTCGCGGTAGTGCTGGTTGATTCCCGAAAGGGTCTGCTGCCGCAATCGAAGCGGCATTCGTTTGTTGCGTCCTTGCTGGGTATCCGTCACCTTGTGATCGCGGTGAACAAGATGGACATCGTCGGCTATTCGCGCTCCGTCTTCGCCGACATCGAAAACCAGTTTCGCGATTTTCTTTCGCGCTTCGAAAACATCAAGACCTATTTCATTCCCGTGAGCGCACTGGCTGGGGACAATGTCGTTCTTCCGAGCCGAAATATGCCGTGGTTCGACGGACCGCCGCTGCTCGAGTATCTCGAGGAGGTGGATGTCGAATCGGAGTCCACGGGAGAGCCGTTCCGGTTTGCGGTGCAGCGCGTCGTTCGAGCCGGCGATGGCTTCCGGGGGTATGCCGGAACCGTCTCTTCAGGGAGCATCTCTCCCGGCACACCCGTCACGGTGATGCCTTCCGGGCGCACGACCACCATAGAGCGGATTACGACATTTGACGGCGAGCTGCAAGAAGCTTCGGCAGGACAGGCGATCACTCTGACTTTGGCCCACGAGCTCGATATTGCTCGCGGTGATCTGCTCGCGCCGGCGGACGCCCTGCCGGACCTCGCGCATTCCTTGCGTGCCACTTTGATCTGGCTACATGCGGACCCGGGCGAGGCCGGCAAGCGTTATCGCCTGAAGCACGCCACGCAACAGGTTTGGGCCTCCATCTCCGAGATCCATCACGCCATCAACATTCACACCCTGCAGCCTGAGACCGTCACCCGATTGGAAATGAATTCGATATCTGCCGCCGATATCGAAACCTCGCGGGCGTTGTGGTTCGACTCCTACCAGCAAAATCGTGCTACGGGCAGCTTCATCCTGATCGATCCGGCAAATAATGCTACTGTGGCGGCGGGCCTCATTGAACGGCCGGGGTCTCTGAGGCGGCGGGAGAAGGAATTTCTGCTGCGGGATGTCACCTGGGCAGTGAAGAAGGGATCACTGGTGATTTCAGTTCCCGGCCTGACTCATGAGACGGATCTGTCCACGCTCGATTATCGCGACGCGCTGGAAGCACTCGAAAATCTGCTCAATCTGCTCGATGTCCAAGTCTCGAACGACCCACGTGATGATTGAAACTTCCACCAAAACTGCCGAAGCTCGTTCCTGCATTACGTCTGCCCTAGCTGGAAACGGAGCGGCCGCTCTGACTTGCAGTTTCCAGGCGGAAGATATGGTGGTTCTGCACCTGGTACGCGAAATCTACCCCGGAATCCCTGTCCTGTTCCTGGATACCGGGTACCATTTCGACGAGGTGTACCGTTATCGCGACGAGATGACGGCGCGGTATGGCCTTAACTTGGTGAATCTGATTCCCGAGAAGACCGTAGCCGAGCAGGAAGCGCAGTTCGGGGTGCTCTACAGATCGCAGCCTGACCAATGCTGCAAAATGCGCAAAGTGGTTCCACTTTTTTCTGCACTCGAGCGCTATGAAATCTGGTTCACCGGATTGCGCCGGGTGCAATCGCCAACGCGCGCAAACTTACAAACGACCGATACGTTCCCTCTGCCGTCCGGCAAGCACCTTCTCAAGGTGAGCCCACTGGCGGATTGGAGCGATAAGGACGTCTGGACTTTCGCGGGGGAGCACGATATTCCGCTGCTCTCGCTCTATAACGAGGGCTACACCAGCATCGGCTGCCGCCCCTGCACTCAGCAACCGCTCGACCCCGAAAATGCAAGATCGGGCCGATGGGCTGGTCGGAAGTTGGAGTGCGGAATCCATATCGCCGGGGACGACTGATATGGAAGCGATCCTTGGCTTCGCGATTGCGCTGGCCATCTCGCTGACCGGCGTGGGAGCCGGAACATTAACCACACCGATCCTGATCATTTTTCTCGGCGTGCCGCCAGCGGTCGCCGTCGGAACGGCGTTGACGTTCTCCGTGATCGTGAAGGTCGCATCTGTTCCCTTCTATGCCTTGCACCGGAACATCAATATTCGTGTACTGAAATTCATGCTGATTGGCGGGGTGCCTGGCGTGATCATCGGATCGCTGCTCCTCAATCGGTTTAAGCACGGTACTTATCAGAAGGGCATTTTTGTCGCACTCGGAGTGTTTATCACCAGCGCCGCGCTTCTCCGCCTGTACCGGCTGTTTCGCCCACGAGCCGTTCCCAAAACGCCCCGCGCGCACTGGCTTCCCTGGCTCACGTTTCCTATCGGAGCCGAAGTGGGATTCTCTTCGGCCGGAGCGGGAGCGTTAGGCTCTCTCCTCCTGCTTGGAATGACGGATCTATCCACGGCCGAGGTCGTAGGGACCGATCTGGCATTCGGCCTGGGCCTTTCCATCGTGGGCAGCGGCATTCACTTGAGCGCCGGCAACTATGATGCTGCGCTATTGATGAAACTGGCGATCGGCGGAGTATTAGGCGCGCTTGCCGGATCGGCTTCGGCAGGCCGCGTGGCGCAGCGACCGCTCCGCATCGCGGTCCTGCTGACGTTAATTGCGCTCGGAGTCCGACTGGCCTGGCAGGCTTGAGAGCCTTCCTGGTATCCGAGTTATTGGCTGCCTTGCCTTGCGTTGCTGGAGGCCCCCGGCCGTTCCAACCAGGTTTAAAGCCGGATCCGGAAACGTTTCTGCTGATACACTCACTATTATTCGAGCAATTCGCTTGCGTTAGCGGCTCTCTCGTCACCTCGTGATCGCGGAGGCTTGCCCGGTGGAAATGCCCGCGGGAAACCAGCGATGAATGGGACAGGTCAGCCGCACCACGTGGAAGCTTTCAAAGCGTGATGATCTGTCCTGTCTGCTCTTGCTCAAATCCGAATGGGTCCATTTCCTGCGAGCGCTGCAATAGCGCGTTCGACGGAATCGATCAGACCCTTGCGGCGGAATTCGGCAAGGGGAGCGCGGGTGCGCAAGTTGCCTCCGCTTCGTCAGCCGATGCGGCTGATGGTGCTAACCTGTCCGGGAGCCACTTCGGCGGCGGCGACGTACTCGCTGGCCGCTATCGCATCGTCCGACGCCTGGGCGAGGGCGGTATGGGCACCGTCTACGAAGCTTTCGATGTCGAATTGGAGCGTACCATTGCTCTCAAAACCATCCGGCCGGATCTGGCAGCAAATCCAGCGGCGCTGCGCCGGCTGAAGCAGGAAACACTGCTGACGCGGCAGATTGCGCATCGCAACGTCGTCCGGATCTTCGATCTCGGTGTCGCGGATGGCCTCCGCTTCATCACTATGGAATTCGTCGACGGCGTGGATCTTAAATCGCTGCTCGAGAAGCGCGGCAGATTCACGCCAAAGGATGCGGTTGCGGTGGTTAAGCAGCTTTGCCAGGGCCTGCAGGCCGCGCACGCAGAGGAGGTCATCCACCGCGATCTGAAACCGCAGAATATCCTGGTCGGCCGCGATAACCGCGTGCGCATCGTCGATTTCGGGTTGGCGCGCTCGCTCGAGCAGTCGGGTATCACGCGCACGGGCGCCGTGCTTGGCACGCCACATTACATGTCGCCCGAGCAGGCGCTGGGCGGCCAAAGCGACGAGCGGTCCGATATCTTCGCGCTGGGTGTGGTGCTCTATCAACTGCTGACTGGGGAATTGCCGTTCCCGGCAGAGAACATGGTTGAGTCCTTCCTTGCCAGGACACGTGATCGCGCGCGCCCCATCGATTCAATCGACCCAAGCATACCGGCTTGGCTGGCGCGCATCGTGATGCGCTGTCTCCATCGCGATCCAGCCCGCCGGTATCAGAGTGCGCAGGAGTTACTGGAAGAGTTGAATTCCGAGGATGCACCGCGATCGTCGTCCTACGCGTCCGTATCTGGGGCATTCGCGCCGGGCACGCTCCTGGGTTCGCGATATCTGATCGAAGCAGAAGCGGGCGAAGGCGGGATGGGAAAGGTCTATCGAGCGAGAGACCTGGAACTGGATCGTACAGTTGCCTTGAAAATCGTTCGCCCAGAGCTGGCGAGCGATGCCCACGGGCTATTACGCCTGAAACAGGAAATCTCACTAGCCAGCCGGATCTCGCACAGGAACGTTCTGCGCATTCATGACCTGGGCGAGGCGAACGGACTGCGCTTCGTTTCCATGGCATGGGCAGATGGAGAGGATTTGAGCCATCTGTTGCGGCGGCATGGTGCGCTTCCGGAGGAGCGCATAATTCAGCTTGCAATCGAAATGTGTGAAGGACTAGCAGCCGCGCACGAGCAGGGAATTGTTCACCGGGATCTAAAGCCGAGCAACGTGCTGCTTGATTCAGCGGGTCACGCGTGCATTGCGGATTTTGGGCTGGCCCACATGGTGGAAAGGCAACAGAAGCCGCCTGCAAGCTCCGCCGGAGAAGTGCACGGGACTCCCCGCTACATGTCGCCCGAGCAGGCCGAAGGCAAGCTGGTAGATTCCCGCACGGATATCTATTCGCTGGGACTAATCCTCTACGAAATGGCAACGGGAAAGATCCCTTTCAAAGACGATTCCGTCTTTCAAACTTTGGCGCTGCGTGTTGCCGAAATCCCGCAGAATCCAAGGGTTGTAAACCCGGCCCTTTCGGAGAAGCTGGCCACAATTATCATTCGCTGTCTGGAACGCGATCCGCGAAACCGGTACGCGAACGCGCACGAGCTGTTGGCTGCCTTGCGCCAGCTACAGGCGGAAAACTCCGCTTCGGAAATCTCCCCCGGCCGCGGCGAGAGAAATCGATTCCGGCGGGCGTGGATCTACTGCGCCTTCGGCCTCGCGGCCGCGATAGCTATTGCCGTGGCTGGCTTCTTCCTGTTTCAGCGGAAGACAACGCCTCGGCCATATCCAGTTGACGGCAAATATGTAGCGGTACTGCCTTTCCGCACGCTCAGCGCGGACCCCAATCTAAGGTACGAAGCGGAGGGCATCGCCGACTCCATTTCCTCCCGCCTGTTCTCGTTGAATGGCGTCCACCCGATCTCGGTCCAGGCACTGCAGCGTGTCGATCTTAATCAGCCCAGCGCGGTGATCGGCCGCCAGGTTGGCGCGAATCTGATTGTGAACGGCACTGTGCAGGCGCAGGCCGATCGTATTCAGGTCATTGTCAGTATAGATGACCTGAAGAAAGACACGCGCGTTTGGAGCCGAACCTTTACGGGCGTCCGTGCCGATCTCTTCACGCTCGAAGATGAGGTCGCCACCCACCTCTTACAAGCCTTGAGTATCACGCCGACAATTGAGGAACGTGAGCGCTCCGCGATTCCACCCACGCAGAATGTAGGCGCCTACGACCTGTACCTCAAAGGACGAGATATCCTGAAAAACCGGGTCGATGCCGCAGCCGCTAGGGAAGCATTAGCGTTGTTTGACCAGGCCTGCAGCCAGGATCCTGGTTTTGCGCTGGCCTGGACCGGAATCGCGGATTCCAGTTTATTGCTGTACAAAACGGAGAAAGAAAGTTTTTGGGCTGAAAAGGCACTAGCTGCCGCGCGCGAGGCCAGCCGCCGGAACGATAACCTGCCTGAGGTCTACTTTGCGCTCGGCAGCGTGTACACAGCGACCGGGAAAAATGCTCAGGCCGTGGAAGAAATCAAGAAGGCTCTTCAACTCCAACCGAACTCGGACGACGGGTACATTCGGCTAGGCAAGGCGTACGCCGCGACGGGACAGGCCGAGCCCGCATTGGCCGCCTTCAAAAAAGCGGTCGAGCTGAACCCGTATTACTGGTACAACTACAAACAGCTCGGGTGGGCCTATTTTCAGTTTGGACGCAACGAGGAAGCCCTCCGAGAGTTCAAGCGACAGGTCGATCTCAACCCCAAAGATTGGTCCGGATACAACAATATCGGCGCGATCTATTACACCCAGGGCCGCTGGAAGGATTGCATTCCGTATTTCCAAAGGGCCATCGCATTGCATCCCACGTTTGATGCCTATTCGAATTTAGGCACTGCCTATTACGAACTGGGTCGCTATCAGGAAGCCGTCCAGATGTCCGAGACGGCCGTGCATCTCAATCCGAATTCGTCCGAGGCGATACGAAATCTGGCGCAGGCTTATAACCGGGCCGGACAAAAAGAGAAAGCCATGCTGACATTCGATCGAGCCATCGCCGCGGTCTACAACGAACTGCAAGTTAACCCGCGAAAGGCAGACACCATGGGTACGCTCGCCATGTGCTATGCCGCGAAAGGCGAGTTCTCCAAGGCACAGCAGTTCATTCAGAGCGCCCGGTCCGTTGATGGCGCTAACAGCCAACTCATGTATTTCGAAGCGGTCGTGCTTTCACTTCAGGGCCATCAGAGCGCAGCGCTCAGCGCTTTGCAACGCGCGCTAAAAAATGGCGAATCGCTGGACGAGGTCAAGAATGATCCCGATTTAGAGCCGGTTCGTCAACTGCCCGAATTCAAATCTTTGGCTAAGAAGTTCAGTCAGGCCGCCGAATCCCGCCGACGGTAGATGCAGAGTCCCCCAAGCCCCGTTAGGCCCAAGGCGATCAGGATCCAGGAAGCCGGCTCAGGCACAAAGTAGTTAGCCTTCGCGTCGAAATCCCTTCCCGGGCCCCAAGATCCGACTCCGTTCGGGTCCATGTTAACGACGGCATTGTTGTTGAGATTGATCGAGAAGAGCTCGCCATTAAGAATTCCGCCATTCGGGTCCGGTCCAAAAACCAGGTCGTAGGAAGCCGGTGAGGCGCCGGCAGCGGTGATAGTCGTTACGGTACATGTTACGAAGGCGATGCTGCCGCACGTGATCGATTGAAAGGTGGGCAGTGTGACAAAGATATCCAGCTTGGTCCAATTCTGACCTGTGTCATTGCGGAAGGAAAAATCGCCGCCACCTGACGAATTTGCGCCAAAAGTAAATGAGGTATTGGTGATGACCGTTATATTCGGTGGATCGCCATTGACGATGATCGTCGGCTTTGAAGCCTGCAGGGCAAGCGGGGTAATAACAAATAGAAGCGCAATAAGATATCGCGAGGAATTCATTCGAAAAATTTCTCCGAGTGCTTGGATTGTACCGTCCTGATCGTATTTTCGCCAACTCTCCGGCGTACTGGTACTAGTAACTCCACTTGCTTAAGAGCCAGGGCCTTACTCATGTCTCAGCGCAACTACTGGATCCACTTTAGTCGCGCGCCGCGCAGGAAAATAGCTGGCGAGACACACCGACGCGATAAGAAGTCCGCAAACGGCTACAAATGTTGGCGGATCAGTTCCGGTCACTTCAAACAGGAAAGGCGAGAGTACATGCGTTAAGTAGAAAGCCGCCCCTACTCCAACGATTACTCCCACGAGACTCATCCGCAGCGCTTGACCCAAAATCATCCTCACCAGAGTCCGCCGTTCCGCACCCAATGCAACGCGGACTCCCAGTTCCTGAGTCCTCTTCGTGACGGAATAGGCAAAAACACTATACGTGCCAATAGCAGCAATCAGGACTGCGAGCGCTGCGAACGCTGCCATAAGATACGCTCGCTCGCGGCTTTCGGCCGCGCTCACACTGAGGACTGCGAAGCTTCGGATCAGCAACCCCGCTCCCATGAGCAAGATGACCGAAAGCGATATTTGCGCGACCGCCAGAGTATTCCGGATAAAGAGGCGGGATGAAAAGCGCGAACCACTTCTCCGGCTTTGCTGTAGCGAGACATTAAGCTTCGGCTTGGATGCGCTCACTGCAGCGACGAGTCCGAAGAACAGGCTGGTGAAGACCGAACAAACGAACACGAACCCGAATAGGTGAGAATCGATGGAGACCCGGCTCGGAAGTGCTTGGGGAATAAGAGTGCTCACGGCGGACAGAACGGACCAGGCTAACGCCATCCCAATTGCTCCTCCGAGGAGTCCCAGCAATAAGCTCTCAAACAGAAGTAAACGTATGATCCGCGGCCGTGACGCACCGATCACGGCCCGAATGGCAAATTCCCTATTTCGGGCTAGTGCCCGCGCGACAAACAGATTTCCCACATTTGCGCAACCGATCAGCAGAGTTAGTGCCACGGCACCCACCAGGACGTAAAGAGCGGTCTTGGAATTCGCGCTCAATTGTTGGTAGAGCACGTTGAAAACTGCCGTGTTCGCGCCTATTCCAAACGCCAGCGTGCCGACGACGCCCAGCGTGAAACCGGGGTCCCGCGCCAGCGATCGGATCGCGTAGCGCAAATCGTAGACCATGTTCTCCAACCAGACGCGCTGGAGACCGCTCTCTGAGGCAGTCATCACACCACCCATCCTAGAAGTACCGCTCCGGCCTCGCATGATTCCTCTTGACTATCTACAATGTGCCGATCTAATGTAGATAGTCGAGAGGACGTTTTATTGGGCAAACCCACCGATCTGGTTCAGGGGACGCTAGACCTGCTGAACTGGCGGCGGCTTTCGGACGCGATCGGCGTAGTCATCGAAGCGATTTAGGAGGCGGGATGCGCTGGGCGGAGAAGCTGCGAATGCTGGCTCGATCACTGTTTCGGAGGCGCCAACTGGAGGCAGATCTCGGTGACGAGATGCGAGATCACCTTCAACAGGAGATCGAAAGCAACATTCGCGCGGGCATGACGCCGGAGGAAGCGAAGCTTGCGGCGCAACGGCTGATGGGACCGATTTCCCTTTATAAAGAGGAATGCCGGGATGCGCGCGGCACGAGGCTGCTCGAGAGCTTTCTCCGCGATCTGCGGTACGCGATCCGCATGCTCCGCCGTACTCCGCTCTTCACGGCGGTTGCGATTCTCACTCTGGCTCTCGGCATAGGCGCAAACACAACCGTATTCACGTTTGTAGAAAATATTCTGCTGCGCAGCTTCCCGGCTCGCAATCCGCAGCAGCTTGTGTCGCTCAACTGGGACGACGGCACCAACATGGCCTATCCGAATTACCTCGATTTTCGCGACCGGAACACGGTGTTTACGAGCCTGATTGCCTGCCGCTTCAATCCCGTAAACATGAGCCTACAAGCGCGCGATAATTTTCGGGCGTGGGGTTATGAGGCGAGCGGCAACTACTTCGAGACGCTAGGCATCGCACCGGAATTGGGACGCTTTTTCGGTCCGGCCGAGGATGGAAAGCCCGGCGCCAATCCCGTTGTCGTTATCAGCCACCAATATTGGCAGACGCGCCTTGGGGCGGATCCGAACGTGGTCGGCAGAGTGGTGAAGATCAATGGATATCCATTCACGATCATCGGCATCGCTCCTGCATCGTTCCTGGGAACGGAGCTGATTCTGGCGGGCGATTATTGGGTTCCGATGAGTATGGAAACTCAAATCGAGCCCGGTGATGATTGGCTGCGGGATCGCGATTCGCAACAGGTCTGGACCATAGGCCGCCTAAAGCCCGGGGTCTCATTCGCGCAGGCGGAAGCGGATCTGGACCGGATTGCTCAGCAACTCGCCCGAACCTACCCGAACGATATCAATCCAAGAGGAAAATTCGAGTTATCGAGGCCGGGTCTGGTGGGTGCGTATTTTCGCGGACCGGTTACCGCTTTCGGTGTCGCTTTTATGAGCATCGCGGGGGCAGCGCTCCTGCTCGCGTGTATCAATCTTGCCGGAATGCTGCTGGCGCGCGCCTCCGATCGTCAGCGCGAAATCGGCATCCGGTTGGCGGTCGGCGCAAGCCGGTTCCACTTGCTGCGACAACTCATGACCGAGAGCCTGTTGCTTGCTGCCGGCGGTGGACTGCTGGGTCTTGCGCTCGCATTCACAACGTGTAATCTCTTCAGCTCCTGGCAGCCGGGTATCGATCTTCCGATCAACACCACGCTTCAGCCCGACCGCGTAGTGCTGTGCTTCACGCTAGTTGCCGTTCTCGTGACCACTCTTCTTTTCGGGTTCGCGCCCGCTCTTCAGACGGTGAGGACTGATTTGGTCCCGAGCCTCAAAGACGAGCCTGTTTCTAGTCGCTTTCGACGGCTCAGCGTTCGCGATCTTCTGGTCGCCGGGCAAATCGCTCTCTCGGTGATCCTGGTCATATCTTCTGTGCTGGTCGTACGAAGCCTGCAGCACGCGCTTTCGCTCAATCTCGGCTTCAACCCGGATCACGCCGTCGCGGTTTCTTTTGATCCGCGCCTGCAAGGCTACGATACCGCGCGTAGCCGCCGCTTCGATTCCAATTTGCTGCAGAAAGCTTCCGCCCTTCCCGGCCTGCAATCCATGGGGATAATCAGCAATCTGCCGTTGCGAGCCGGAGAAAGCGAGGAGGTCATCTCTCGGGCGGATCGTCCCATGCCGAAGCGCTCCGAATGGCATTCCGCGCTGATTTACAACATCTCTCCGAATTATTTGCGGACGGCGGAGACGCGGCTTCTCGTGGGACGCGACGTGAACGATCATGACCGCGAGGGCGCACCTCATGTAGCGATCGTCAATGAAGCGCTGGCGCACGTTGTGTTCGGGCGCGAAAATCCGCTGGGAAAGATTGTGCGCATGGGCTCGCCGGGGCGTGACAAAGGAATCAAAGTGATTGGTGTGGTCGAGACCGGCAAGTACGATTCGCTCGGGGAGGATCCCAAACCCGCCATTTTTCTGCCAATCGCACAGGCTGAAATGCGATGGACCACTCTGGTGGCAAGAACTCGGTTACCGGCGCAGCAAGCCACAGACATGTTGCGAAAAGCCGTGCTCGACTTCGATCCGGAATTGACTCTGTTTAACGCTGGAAAGCTGAAAGATCAACTCTCACTACCGCTGTTTCCGGCGCGCGCCGCTGCCATTGTATTGGGAGTGTTCGGCGTGCTGGCAATGGTGTTGGCTGCCACGGGATTGTTCGCACTGATGGCGTACTCGGTCGCGCGGCGCATGCGCGAGATCGGCATCCGAATGGCGTTAGGCGCGCGGCCGAGCCAAGTTCTTTCTTCCGTACTGCGGCGCACGCTGGTGCTCTGCGCAATTGGCCTCTCGATCGGGATGATGGTCACTCTTGCCGTTGGCCGGCTGCTGTCGGTGGTACTGTACCGCATAAGCCCGAGGGATCCGCTGACTTATATTACGGCCGTACTGATGATGGGGGCCGTGGCGTTGCTCGCTGCTTGGAATCCCGCCGCTCGCGCGATTCATGTAGATCCTGCGCGCACGCTGCGAGAACAGTAGGGCCTTGTATGGACCAGGACGTGGTTATACATGTCCGGGCAAAACAGGCCAGGGCTGATTGGCTGCTCTGGTTCGAAGTTACGGGTATCGAAGTTTCACCGATCTGCTGCGTATGGCGTGCAAAGCGATCCCGAAGTATCCTTCATCCGCGGGTCACTCTATGGAACCGCTTTGCCGCCTTGTGAAGCGATTTCTTGTCGTCGGCTAGCCGTTCACATATCACGCCGACGACGCTCCGGCGGACGCGCTGATCGAGAGTTTCCTTGCTCGGGCAAACATACTCTCTCCCGGCGCTCTGTTGATCTTCGATCTAATTGAATACGGCGAGCCCTCGCTCGATGCGCGGTCGTCGACCTCAGGGGAGGGTCTCCCGTCTCAAAAAATGTTTGGCGGTGTACTGTCCACTGTGATTCGGGTTCCCCTGATTTCGCCCTGAGCGCTGCCGACCACGATCTTGCCGCTGGGGTCGTAAAAGTCTTGGGTGAAAGTGCCCCTGTATCGCTTGCCATCGGCACTCACGGTCACTTCTGCTCTGAGATTGGACGGACCAAGATACACGGTTCCGGTGGAGTCCCAGATTAGGGGAAAGTGGTTCAGTTTGTAAGTGTGCCGGCTCACCTTTTCCCATACTCCCGTGCAGAAGCTGCCCGAAATGGTTGGGCGAATCGAGTTTCAGGATTTCCGTACCGCTATGCCATTGCGCTAATCCGTCGTCTAGTACGGTGCCATCCTTAACTCCGGCAGTCCCCTTGGACACGAGCTGTTGGTGCCAGAAGCCAACGATCGAAGCATCGTGATCATCGCGATCGTCCCCATCATCCTTCGGGACGAACGCAGCGGGCAGAAGCTGTACTTGTCCGAGCTGAGAGCGCCAGTTGCTGTGAGTTAGCCGTGGCTGAGAACCGCCGAGACATTGAGCGGCACCGCTAGGCGCCAAAGAGAGTGCGAATCCGAGCGCGCCCAACGTGGCGGCTAACATTCCGTAATTTATCTTCACTGCATTTCTCCTTTTCCTCCGGCTATGCCGGTTAGCACTGAGTTAACGCCAACTCACGCCTGAAGGGCAATGAAGCGCTGGTGAAGTTTGAGGTAAAGATTCGGTGAAGCGGCAAGCTCCTGAAACTAGATGAGATCGCCTATAGCGCGGGAGCGGCTATACTTCATTGGCAAGGCAAAGCTCGGTGTCCGGCACAATTTTCGAGTTCGACGAATTCACGCTCGACTGTGATCGCTTTGAACTTCGGCGCGCGGGACGCATCCTCAAACTGGAAAAGAAGCCACTGGAGTTGCTCATTCTGTTGGCAACACATAACCGTGAGCTTGTCACTAGAGCGGAAATCGCCGAGCGCCTTTGGAAGCGCGAGGTTTTCGTAGACACCGAGCACGGGATGGAAATTCGTCGAATTCTGGCCCGAAACCTCGCATAAGCTCTTTCAGACGCCCAATAGTCATGTGTTGACGTTCGGGCGCTTGTTGTGTCTCGCTATCGTAAAGGAGGAGACACCGCTTGAGCAAGCAAACCATGGCTTTAGGTACTGGGTTGAAGCCGGCCGAACTTCGCAGCCAGCTACAGGAATCGAGTAGCGCGGACATGAAGCGTCGCCGCGCTATCGTCGGCCTTTCCCTATTTGGAATCGCGAATATGGCGATCGTCAGCCTCTTACAAACGGGCATCGTCAAACACATCCCTGATCCGCCTTCGAATCATTTCGACTCGGACAAGGTGAATTCTTCGGACACCGCCTACAAATTGGGAACCCCCGACGGCACGCTCAGCCTTGCTGGTCTGGCGATGAACGTACCGATTGCCGGCTTTGGTGGAGCTTCGCGAGCGCAAAATGCGCCTTATGTGCCGATCGCGGCTAGCGCGAAGTCAGCCATAGAGGCTATCGCCGCCGGATGGTATTTCTATCAGATGCCGGCCAAAGAAAAGAAATGGTGTGCTTACTGCATCGGCGGAGCCATTGCGAACTTTGGAATCTTTGCTCTCACCTTACCTGAGGCCGTGAGGGCGGTTAAGTTTCTTCGTGCCAGATGAGCGGCGGCTACACCATCGCATCGAACGATTGCCGGACCGGTGATCCGTCATATTCAGGCGGTTGGCTTCCCACCCGAAATGGAAGTGCCAACGCCTTAAGCAGCGTGTCCGATTCTCCCACAAAGCCGCGGACTCCAAGCGTAATGGAAGCTTGCGGAACATCGGTCCGCAGCGTGGCATGCAGCCAATCCCAAATGGTGAGCCCACTCGACCAATTCGAGTTCACTTCTTGCGGCGCAATTGAGTGATGAATCCCGTGGAGCCGCGGCGTCATCACGATGCGAGCCAACCTTCTCTCAAACGCGAGTGGCAAGCGTACATTCGAATGATGAAAGAGAATCGATAGGAAAAGAAACACCTGCCAAACCGCAACGGTTGCCGGAGTAGGGCCAATAACAAGAATCTGGGCTGCGCGAAACAGCACGGAAATCGCGATCTCGCCGAAGTGAAAACGGAGCGCCGTGGTTGCATCCATCTCCTGATCGAGATGGTGGACCCGATGAAAACGCCACAGCACTGGGATGCGGTGCGTCAGGAAATGCCACCAATAGAGCGTGTAGTCGAGCAGAAGAACGCCCAGAACTACTGCCAAGATCGAAGGCAATGGTAACCAGGGGAGAACGCCCCATTTCGCGGTCTGCGCGAACATAGATAACTTGAGTGCCACAGGCGTTTCCAAGGCTTGCATCACCGTCCCGGCCGGCGCCGCTACGAGCAGATTGCGCACGTCACGCTGCAGCTTGCTACGACGAACTCCACGCAACGCTCGCCGATTTTCGAACCAGATAAGGCCAGCAATCCAGATCCCGATGACAACGACGCGAAGAGAATTTGGGATCGGGTATTTCATCACGAATACAAGCTGACCCTTGTTTACTTTCAGTATGCGCTTGTGAGGAAGTAGGTCCCTTCTTATTCAGAGCACTTAATTACGTGCCATACTTTTCTACAGGTGAAGCCTAAGCTCACAACCTGGCTGATTGCTGTGCTCCTGGCGCTGACATCGGCCTCGAGTCTTCCGGCTTCGCGCATAACCGCTCCGTGCGCTTCGGCCGAATACGTCTATCTCGGCAAGGCTCACGCGGGAAAACGCCTCACCAACCGGAAACTGCTACCTGTATGCGATAGCCTCAGCTTCGCTCCATCGCAATTCCATCCACCTTTACCGGCAAAGGATGCCGCGGCCCTGCGTTCCGGCCTTGATCGATCATTGTGCCAGCGCCCGCCGCCAGCCTTCTCTCTTTAACCACGTTCTGCAAAGCAACCAATCTGTCGGTTCAGTGAAGAGAGGAGAGGGATTGTGCACCCAGTTTTGCATTCTGTTTTTGCGCCTTTGCGCCGCGATGCATCCGTCATCGGAAAAATCAACGAGATGCGAAGAGAGTTTTCAGCTTTAAGCGATACCGATTTGGACGCGTTGACACTCGAGGCAAGAAAGGACCTACTCCAATTAATCGCCCTGACGGCGGTAATAGCCTCGCGCTCGCTGGGGCAGGAAATGTTTGACGTACAGCTCCGTGGCGCGCTTGCCTTGACTCGGGGAAGCATCGCCGAAATGCAGACCGGCGAGGGCAAAACCCTGGCGGCCGTGCCCGCCATTGCATGGTACGCGCGTGAGGGGTTGGGAGTGCATGTGCTCACCGCCAGCGATTACCTGGCGCGCCGGGATGCTTGCTGGATGGGAGATATCTATCGCCGCCTGGGTCTCTCGGTCGGCTATGTGCAGCAAGGGATGACGCCGGACGAGCGCCGCGCCGCCTATGCCTGCGATATCACTTACGCGACAGCCAATGAAGCCGGCTTTGACTTCCTGCGCGACCAGCTAGCGCTTGAACTACACGAGCAGGTACATCGCCCGTTTCACGCCGCGGTCATTGATGAGGTCGATTCGATTCTGATCGATGAGGCGCGCATTCCGTTGGTGATCGCCGGCGGCAGTAATGACAAAAGCGCTCTCGCATTTCTGGCGGATCAGGTTGTGCGCAGCCTTCGGAGCGGTGTGCACCACAGAACTGAGACCGGGGGCCGGAATGTCGGGTTAACGGACGAGGGAATCCGCGCGGTAGAGAACGCCACGCGGTGCCGAAATCTGTTTGATGAAAATAATCTGCATCTATTCACGGCCGTGCAGGACGCTTTGCACGCTCACGCGCTGCTCCATCGTGACGTGGACTACGTGGTTAAGAATGGCGCGGTTGAAATGGTCGATGAGTTCAAAGGAAGAACCGCGCTCGACCGGCGCTGGCCTGCGGGCCTGCACACCGCCATTGAAACGAAAGAAAGAGTTGCGGCGAAGCTTCAAGGGATGATCCTGGGCTCGATTACCATCCAGCATCTGGCCGCGCTCTATCCTCACCTCTGCGGGATGACCGGTACTGCAGCCAGCTCCCAGGTGGAGTTTCAGACGATGTATCTGCTGCCTGTGGATGTGATTCCCACAAACCGGCCGATGATCCGCCTCGATCATCCTGACGAAGTGTTCGCCACGAGGGCCGAAAAGAATCGCGCCGTCGTCGAGCAGATCCGGCGAGCGCACGCGACAGGTCAGCCGGTGCTAGTCGGAACCGCGAACGTCCGCGAGTCCGAAGAGTTAAGCCATTTCCTCGCCGGCATTCCGCATCACGTACTGAATGCCAAGAATGACGAACGCGAGGCCGCCATCATCGCGCAGGCAGGGCAACGCGGCGCGGTGACGATCTCGACCAACATGGCAGGCCGCGGCACGGATATTCAACTCGGGAAAGGAGTGGCGGCGCTCGGCGGACTGTGCGTGATCGGCACGAATAAACATGAAAGCCGACGCATCGACAACCAGCTTCGAGGCCGCGCGGGGCGTCAAGGCGATCCAGGTTGCTCGCGCTTCTTCGTATCGCTCGAAGACGAGCTGATGCTGAAGTACGCCGATCTCAACCCGAGATACAGCACCCGGCCCGACGCCGTGCAGGCCTTAGTGGAAGGCCAAAATCTGGATTTGCGGATTTTCCTCCAAAAATACGAGATCCCGGTTGAGGGCCAGCGCAATCACATTCAGAGTTACCGGCAGAAGATTTTAGACGGCACGCTAGCGTGCGCGTCGGAGCTGGAACGGCTGATTACGCTGCGAAGCATCGACGATCTCTGGGCAGACTATTTGGCTCACTTGGCTGATTTCCGGGCGGGGCTGCACTGGCTTTCGCTGGCAGGCCGGAACCCGCATCTCGAGTTTTTAAGACAGATCGACCACTGGTTCCCTGAGCTTGAGGCTTCTATTCCGGAAGAAACAGCGCGACGGTTGGCGGAAGCCGAGGCTGGCGGCGGAGAAGACCCCCGAGAGCGCGGTGCCGTCTGGACCTACGTCACCACCGACCAGCCGTTCGGAACGCTTACTGAGCGCATCGTGCGCGGGTTTATGCGCAAGTTCAAGAATCGCGATGTTTGGGGTTGAGCGCAGCAGTTCAACCGTAGTTCGCTATTTTGAACTCTCTTTACCTGTCTTGCTCAGGTCTTTGGCTGCTGTCAAATGCTCCTGCAGGACAGGCAGGTTCTTGGATGCAAACTGCTTTACATTTGGATCTGAGCCGCCCTGAGCCTCGTTCTGGAACTCCGATATGTCCTGCTCGTGGTCTTTCACTGCATCCTTGAGAAAGGCTTTATCAAAATTCGGGCCGGACAGCTTCGACAGCTTATCGATTCGAGACTGGTGTTTGGAATCGAGCGAACTGGGAATGTTGACGTTTTCGGCGCTGGCAATCTGCTTCAACTCGTCATTGGATTTCGTGTGATCGTCAATCAGTTTTTGCCCGTATTGCTTAACGGCGTCGCTCGAACCTTTCTCAGTTGCTAACTTTCCCAGCTCGACTTCTGTCATTCCGCCAATCGCGGCATCTTTAACGAACCTTTTGTCATCGACCTTGGTGGTCGTCATGGCATCGGGATTCTGGCCCATCTGATTGTTGGGATTATTGGGGTTGCCCGCCGCACCGGGACGCGTGGGAGAGGACTGAGGCATCTGCTGTCCTGCACCCGGTTGTTGAGCCAGCGCAGCCCCGCCCCCTAAAAGGCAGACGCTCAAGCTGGCTAAAACGAAACTACTGAATAGGGTTCCTCGCATATGATGTTCCTTCGTAGTGAGATGCGCGAGCGGCCTCACGGTCCGGATCAGCTCTCGAGATCAAAGTGGATCGACCCGGTTACGACGGCCGAACCGCGAGGTCCGCCAATTGTTTGAGGCCGGATCAACGCCGGGAGGTTTCAGGGAAAGCGGGAGCGTGGGCTCGCGGAGCTCTTCTTGGTGGCCGATCGTGAGTTGAATCGGCCTCACGTCAATCGTGGCGCCTGAGACTCTACTTTCGTTAGCGCCTGACCGGCATCGGTGTTACGGCGATGCTTTCGTGGCCAGCCGAATCGATTGAGCGTACGCCGAAGATCACGTTGTCCTTCGAAATCGGAACATTGGCTGAGTGATCTTCTCCTGTGCTGGTGTCGCCTGCACTGGTACATTTCGCAGAGTATTGCCATTCGCTCGCGCTCGTTACGCGCCAGACGATTTCGTACGAGGTTCCGGCTGGCACGCCTTCGGGCGCTTTCCACGTCAGAGTCGTGTTGTTATCGAGTTCTTTCGTCGAGACAGCCGCGTCCCTGGGCTTGCCCGGAGCAGACGCCAGCGTCGCGAGCGTGGCAGCGTTCAGGCGGGCGACTCTCGCCACGTATGCGAAATCGACAAACTTGAGTTCATCGCCGAACTCGACCCCATTTTCGGTCCTCAGATTCTGATGCTGATGATTGAAGTTCTCGCGCCACTCGGTCACCCGCACCGCCGGAAACCCTTCGTGATTAAAGGAGGCGTGGTCACCTCCGCGCAGAAAGCGGTCATGCCGCTGCTCCATCACGGCTTCCAGGCCGGAACCGCGCTCAGTCTGCCCCGGTTTCAGATAGCTCTCACTTACTTCCAGGACTTCACGCGCCAGCTCGCGAGACGGTGAATCGTTCTCGATCCCGATCGCCTCAACTTGGCGGATTTCTCCAGGCGTAGCCGTCGCCGGAATGCCTTCTGAAAACACACGCACGGCGGAGTCATCTTCGAGCTTGTCGCCCGGAGTCGTATCGCCGCCGACGATGTCATTGTTCAACACACCATCGAGTTGCCAGCCCTCTTCTTTCGCCACCTTCGCCAAATTGGCGCTGCCGACGAGCCCCTGCTCTTCGCCCGCGACCGCCGCAAAGACGAGCGTGGCGGGAAATTTGTGCTTACTCAATACCCGTGCGCATTCGAGGCTCACGGCCACTCCGCTCGCATCGTCATTGGCCCCCGGCGCCGCTCCATGGGTGTCGAGCGTGTCGGAATTTCGCGAGTCGTAATGACCCGTCACCAGGTACATGCGTTTCGCTTGCGCAGGATTGGACCCGCGCAGGATGGCGTACACATTAACAATCGTCGTCGGCTTCGGAATACGGTTCTGCACAGTCGCCGTGAAGGTGTCGCGCTTCACTTCGAGGCAGCCGCCACACGCCTCTGAATAGGTCTTGAGCTCCGCCTCAATCCAATCCGCGGCGGCGAGCGCACCTTCACCGGCTTTCAGATCCGTCGTCATGCTGGAGAGAGTGTTGCGATTCCCAAAGCTCACCAGTTTCTCGATCGTGCGCTGGATCTCCTCTTGTGAGATTTCCTTCAAAATGGAAGCGATTACGGGGTCCGCGGGCGCCGGCTGAATGGGTTTGCCGAACGCTTCGTAGTCGCGGGAGGCGGCGATCGCCTGGGACGCAGCATACAAGAGGAGAGCCACCAGCGTTGCGAGCCTATATCTCATTTCCCATCCCTACGCTCACGGCCTCTTCATCCACTTCTCATATTCCCGCGTGTGCCGCGATTCCAGGCTCACTTCTCGCCCCGCGATGAACATCTGCTTAATGTTCGTCTTGGCCTGCATCGGATCGCCGTCTGTCAGTATTAGATCCGCCAACTTGCCTTTCGCGATCGAACCTAGCTGGTCGCCGGCGCCCAGGATCTCCGCGCTATTGATTGTCAATCCCTTTAGCGCTTCCTCACGCGGCAATCCGAACGCCACCGCTTGCGCCGCTTCGAATGGCACGTTGCGCGCAAACTCGACGTCGAACGTCCCGAAGCAGATTTTCACACCGGCCTTGTAGAAGTCGCTGGGAAGCGTGTACGGCGCATCGTATGGATCGTCATCCCGCATCGGCAGATCAAAGGTTTTGCCGAGCACGACGGGAATATTGCGCTGTTTGAGCAGCGGGCCGGTCGATCCGATCTCTCGGGGGTCCCCAATGATGATCTTTATTTTCTCCTTATCCGCGAACGCGATCGCGTCCTTGATCATCTGCTCCCGTTCCGCCCGGACCAGCAACGGCGTCTTACCCTCGATTACGGGAATCATCGCCTCCAGCCGTATGTCGCGCCGGAAGTCCGGTCCCGGCGCGGTCGTCGCTTTCTCATAACGCCGTGCATCTTCAAAGAACTCGCCCATCTGTTTCAGGCGCTCACGATACTGCCGCTCCAGTTCCTTATAAGGACGCGCCGGCTGAGCGAGAAATGCCGCAAACCGCCGAGGAACAGTTTCCACTTGCGGGAAGATCATATCCATCACGGCACTCGGCTTGACCGCCGCTTGCTCCCAGGTCCATCCTTGCAGGTGCATCAAAGCGCCCTGACCGCTGATCACCGTTCCAGGGCCGCCGCGAAAGCTACGCGCACCGCTTCCAGGCAGGCTGATAACGCTCGTAATTCCCGACGCGCGGGTGACCTCAATGTGCTGGCTCGATGGATTCCAGGCGATCTCCGCTTTCAGCTCGGGATTAAACATTCCAATCTCATCCAGATCCACTGAATCACGCAGTGATGCAATCTCTTCCAATCCGACGTTGGTTGCGGCGTTGATCAGGCCGGGGTAGAGATGCAGACCGCGTCCGTCCACGGTCCGAGCGCCCGAGCGCGCTCCAATTCGCGTTCCGATTTCCGCGATTTTTCCATCGATCACCAGAACCGAGCCGTTAGAAATATCGGGTGCTGTTACGGGATGAATGGTCACATTGCGAATCAAGACGGAATTATCGGCAGCGCCGAACAGTGCGGAGCCGGCGAACACCAGCGCAAATGAGAGTAATTTCGGGAACTCCATCACTGATTCTCCTCCGCCATTGGCGTACTGGCGGCACTCGAGCCGTTGCGCTTATCCTGGTGCGCGCCGGTATCTTCCGTCGCCTTCAATTTCTCCTCCAAAGCTTTCTTCCTTCTCTGAAACTCTGGCCGAGTCTCCAGGTCCTTATCGCGGTCGAAGTATTCGTGCCCATCAATCCAGACCTTCTGCACTTTGGAATAGTAGTCGAGCGGATGCTTGTCAAACAGCACCATGTCAGCCGACTTGCCAGTTTCTATTGAGCCGACTTGCTTGTCGATTCCAAGCTGCCTGGCTGGATTAATCGTCACCATCGCCAGCGCTTCGGTCTCGCTCAGGCCGCCGTACCGCATGACCTTCGCGGCTTCGAGGT
This sequence comes from uncultured Acidobacteriaceae bacterium, assembly GCA_963787585.1. Taxonomy (GTDB): domain Bacteria; phylum Acidobacteriota; class Terriglobia; order Bryobacterales; family Bryobacteraceae; genus Bog-105. The sequence goes on along the minus strand of CAWBDR010000014.1, from coordinate 371,285 downwards.
TCAAATGGCGCTGCAGTTCGTCGGAATCCGAATTGAGCGAAACGATTACACCTTTGCGCGTCATGATCGCGGCGTTATATGGGGTCGCGTCGTAGGCTTCAATCTTGTAGGCCCACCAGTCGCTGAATGTCGACGCGCCCGCTCCGTGCTCAGCAATCTCTCTAGCAACTTTATAACCTTCAAGCACATGCTGCAGAGTGCGGATCTTGAATCCCATCTCGTCAGCAACGCGCAGCAGCATGAGAATTTCGTCTGAACGGTAGCAGTGTGCGTGAACATAGCGTTTCCCTTCGAGCACTTCCACCAGGGGCTCAAGTCGCAGGTCCTTCCTTGGCAGGATCGGGTGCTCGCCGCGCGATACAGCGTCGTTGTACTGCTTCCATTCCGCCTGATAGTTCTTGGCCTCCGTGAAGCTCTCGCGAATCACCTGTTCCACTCCCATGCGAGTTCCCGGAAAGCGGCGTTCCGGCGCGGGACTTTGGCTAAAAAAATTCTGCGAAGGATAGCCCTGCCGCTTCGGATTCTCACCCAGCGCGAATTTGATGCCCGGTGTCGCGCCTTCAAACAGCATCTCCTGCGCTGTCTTGCCCCAACGCAGCTTGATGACAACCGTCTGGCCACCGATCGCGTTTGCGCTCCCGTGCAGCACGTTCGAAACGGTCAGGCCGCCGGCCAGACCGCGATAGATATTGATGTCTTCCGGATCGATGACATCTTTGATGTTCACCATCGAAGAATCCGAGACGGTTCCTTCATTTACGCCGCCTTCGATAGCGGTGTGCGAGTGGCAATCGATGATTCCCGGCATCAGGTATTTTCCGGTCGCATCTACGATGGTTGCATCGGCAGGAGCACTCACGTTTTTGCCGATCGCGGCGATCCTGCCGTTTTCAATCAGCACGCTGCCGTTCTGCACGGTTCCTTTGGTGATCGTCAGCACGGTCGCGTTCCGGATCAGAATGGTTTCCGCGCCACTCACTCGCGCGAGCATTGCTATCGCACAAGCGATCGGTATCCAGCGTCGCATTAATTCATACCCCCTTTTGCATCACTCCCATGCGCCGGATTCGTTCCTCGTCTTTCGCCACCCTGCGGGCGGCTGCTGCTGTTCTTTCGATGGCTGAAATTCCTTTCCATCCACGAACACGTACTCCACGGTACTCTTGTCGTCGAAAGCTTCGCCCTTCGTGACTACAAGGTTCGCGATCTTGCCCTTCTCTAAGCTGCCCAGCCTGTCCGCTACTCCGTAAATCTCCGCCGCATTCATTGTCAACGCGCGAATCGCATCCGCGCGCGAGAGTCCGGCGTCCAGAGTTTTCTTCAGCGCCTTCTTCAAATCGGGGGCGCTGTCCACGCCGTCCGAATAGAACGCAAATTTCACTCCCGCCTTTGCCAGCATGCCCGGCACCGCAGGCGCCTGCTCTTGCATGACGAGATCGCGATAGTTTTGAACCTCATTGGGATCGGCATCTTTCGGCCGTTCAGGCCATTTCAGGCTGATCAACACCGGCACGCTCGCTTGTTTCAGTTCATCGACCCGCCGATAGCCTTCATGCAAACCATAAATCACGAACGGGACATTCAGCTCATGCCCGAAATTCAGAATGCGATCAATCTGTTGAGACTCGTCTGCCGGAAGCAACAGACGCGGCGATTCGGCGAGCCCCTCCAGATCGTGGTCATACTCGGGCCGGCGGTTGCCGTTCGGATGCGCTGCATAGGTCTCTTTGGCCTGCTTGTACTGACCTAGGTCCAGATAGAGCTGGCGGACATACGCGATGTTGCCCATTAGAGAGGAAGGAAAGCTGCGCCCCATGCCGCCGCCTCCGACACGGAATTCGATCTGCTGACCGATCGGCTGCGCGATTACCATGTCGCGGCCGCGCTCGCCGGCCAGATCAATCAGCGCCCCGAGCCCCTCCACGATGCCGCGGTTGGGGAAGGTAGCAGACGTGGTGAATCCTGCTGCTCGGGCCGCTTCGAGACGCGAGTCCCCTGGTTCCACCAAGTCCGCGGCTCTCTCGAACGAATATGTCTGCGGCCGGTCCTCAGGACCATGTGATCGCGGGCCCAGGGTCGGCGCGGGAGTTGCCGGAGCCGCCTGCTGCGGCGGGTTCACGCCTGCTGCGCCATTCCGGTTCGGTGCCGGTTGCGGAATTCCCCACGTGCTCAGAGAATTGATGAAGCCGGGATAAACCGTTAAACCAGAGCCGTCGATTACCCAGGCATCGGCCGGAATGGATGCGCTGGCCCCAACATCCTGGATCAGTCCGTCGCGTAAGATCACGGTGGCCTTCGGCAAATCCTCCCCGCTGACGGTCACCACGTGCGCATCCTTGATTGCGATTGCAGATGGCACTTCGGCGTGCAGCACCGGGCTGGCCCATAGCAGCCCGGGGAGCATCAAATAAACAAGTTTCATTGCTTCCTTCCCTCAGTCACAAGCCCAAGCAGAACCGCCTATTTTGACATAGTGAGGCGAAGCGGCTTTGAGAACAGTTACTTACAGACGAAGAAAAAACCTGGAAAGCGATACAGAAAGACCGATTCGCCACTCCTGCCATGCTACTGTTCCGGCATGAAAGCGAGTGATCGCCAGAAGCGGACCATCACGGGGCCTATGCTCAGTGATCTGGCCAACCGCGAAAAGGCTAATCAGAGAGCCCTCCTGCAAGGGCCTGAGGTGGCATCGGCACCGCTGGATCCACCGGATCTCTACCAGGATGCTGGTAGCGGTTACAACCGCGATTTCACCTTCCCGCAAGAGTAGTAAACGCGAGGGCGGTCTAACCGGATCGCCCTCGAAGGCACGCGCTCGCGCGAGTCCGAGTATGATCTCCTAGAAGCGAGCATGGAGAGCAATCTGCTGGGACTGGCCGTATGAAGAAATCGATCGGCGACAATATCTTCCCCAAAAGTCTGTCGTTCGAAAAGGGCTTACAGCTCCTCAAACGCGCCGGTTACGACGGCATCGAGCTGTGGCTAGGCGACCGCGAATGGTTCCAAATGGGCATCACCGATTCGCAAATGCGCGAAATGCGCCAGAAGATCGAGGACGCCGGCCTTCGAGTTTCGAACATATCCAACTCCCTGGATTGGGAACAGAACGTTTCGGCGCGGGACGCTTCGAAGCGGGAGGCGGCGTTCCGCCACATCAGGCGGCAGATCGAATCGGCCCAGATTTTCAACACCGATGCGATTCTGATCGTCGCCGGCCTGGTTACGAGCGACGCCCCGTACAATGAGGTCTACAACCGCACTGTCGATTCCCTGAAGAAGCTGGCGCCGGATGCAGCCGCGGCGAAAGTGAAAATCGGCGTCGAGAACTGCTGCTCGGAACAGAAATTTTTACTCAGCCCCCGGGAATTCAATACCTTCCTGAGCGATGTCGATAGCCCGTGGGTCGGGATTCACCTTGACGTTGGAAACATCCACGACACAGGATTCGCGGAACAGTGGATTGAGATCCTCGGCCCGAAGATTACGCGTGTTCACCTCAAAGATGTCCTTACGCATAGAGGCCGCTGTGGAAACGAGAGCGTCTATACCAACATTTTTCTGGGCGATAACAACTGGCGCGCTATCAGAGACGCGTTCACGAAGGTAGGTTACGACGGTTGGTTGATCGCGGAGATGGAAGCGAGATACCGGTACGCTCCCGACCAGCAGATTTACGACACTGCGGCTGCGATGAACCGCGTGATTTCCGGGAATTTGTGACGAGGCGTGTGCAGACCCGGCGACAACTTCTTGAGCAAGCGCTGATGCTTCCGATCGCAGCGGGTTTCAGGAGCAAGCCTGCTCCCGTGCCCGCGATCGAAATTATCTCAGAACCGAACTGCCTCTCGCAAGAATCAGCGGATGGATTCCGAGGCCTGACAGCACCCGCGTCTCTAAAGGCCGTCCTGCTTTGCGGGGTTTCTGCCATCAATGCATCGCTGGCCCATCGTCTGCGCGAACGGGCCCTTGCGGGAGCTTGGATCATTTGGGAGAGCGCACCGCTCGCCTGCGATACGCGAGAATTCGCCTGGCAAGCCGGGATTCTCCGAGAGGTCTTTGGCGCTCAAATAAGCGACCCGATTGTGCTCTCGCCCGATCAGCTCCGAAATGCCGGAATGTTTGTTCGCTATCGCTGGCCGTGCGCGGCGCTGGTTAGAAGTTTTTCCGCCGTGATTCCGGTGGCATGCCGGCACACCGAAACGATTGCGTGGTACGGCAATACGCCAGTGGCGATGAGGCGCAGTTTCGGTCGAGGAGGGCTGGTGTTTCTAGGATCGATGCTCGGTCCAAACCTTCGCGCGGAAGAACGTGAGGCGCACGCCATCGGAACAAAAATCGTACGCGCGCTGGCCTGATTCTCAGATCTTCAAAAACAGCTTCCGCCGGTACATCCATAGCAGGATCAACCAGTACGCCAGAAGTACCGCCGATCCGAGCAGAAGCGGATAAAAACCGGGTCCGAAAATCATGAATGGCCGATCGCTCAGGTGGATTCGAAAACTGCTGGTAATGAAGTCCTCGAACAGGTGCGCGATCAGATACGCCGCGATCGAGTTCATTCCAACAACCACTAGGGGAAACGCCCATTTCCTGTAGCCCTTCGCGTCGATGACCCAGCTAAAACCCGCCAGAAAGAGGAAGCACAGGCCGCCGCTGAAGAGAGTCCAACTGGGGGTCCAGATTCGCTTCACAACCGGGCAGATGCCGGTAAAATGCAGCAGCAGCCCGGCCGCGATGCCGATCGCCCCGGCAATCAGAAACCGCTTCAACGGAATCCGAGGGGCGAAAGTACGGAACCACCGACCCGCCACTAGGCCGAGGATCATCGTCCCGAGCGTGGGAATGAAGCTCAGCGTGAGATACCCTCCTTCGTTCGCAACAAATGGTTTCGTGCGCGGGAAGAGATTCAGGAACCACTGATCAAAAGCGTTGCCCAGATTCGCGTTCTTATTCCAGTGCGCGGCAAAACCGGAAAAATTGTGAGCCCAGTTTGCTGGAACGCCCACCGAGGCATAATCGAAGCCCGGGCCGGGCAGTGGGTACAGCGCCCAGGCGAGCCAATATCCGAAGAGGATCGCCGCGAAGGCGCCCCACTGCCAGCGCGCTGAGCGAAATCCAAGCAGAAATAGCAAAGGATAGCCCAAGCCGATCTGCGTCAGCGTGTCCTCAAACGTGAAATATGTCTGGGTGCTGTGCATGGAGCGAAGGAAAATGCCCAGTGCGATCAGAAGAATCGATCGCCACACCGCGTGCCCGAACATCTGGCCAAATGTCCCACCCTTCCGCAATCTGCTTGCGATCGAATACGGCAGCGCCACGCCTACCAAAAAAGAAAACCCGGGCTGGATCGTGTCGTGGAGGGAGCAGCCGGCCCATTCAACATGCGATTGGCTGTACCCGAGAAAAGCCCAGAACCAGTTGCCGGGATGGGCATGGGCCACTCGGGCAAGGCGCAGAACCTCGGCCATCATCAGAATCATCACGAAGCCTCGATACGCGTCGACCGCAACATTGCGCGCAGCCGATTGCGGCGCAACCGGAGCTATGATCTCTAGCTCGCTCGTGCGTTGTTCGGGAGTAGTAGCGATATTACCCATACAAGTATCACCAGTACAACTTCAAGGCGAATTGGATTTCGCGCTGATCGTTTTGGCCGTCACGGGTGGACGTGATTTTTCCGAATGAATTGGACGTATAGTCAAGCGCCCCTGGGGCTGCGACGACGCCGTTGCCGCTGAAACCTGGCAGCGAAAAGTTTGGTGTGTTCGTTAGGTTGAAGAATTCGGACCGGAACTCGAGATAAATCCGCTCCGTGAAATGAAAATTCTTGAACACGGAGAAATCGAGCCGGTGATAGCCCGGGCCGTAAAACTGAGTTGGAGCGCCGCCAAGTGGGCTGTAGTCAGATTGCCCGATGGTGGTCGCCACGGGCGGACTCGTAAAAGCGTTCGGGTTTAGCCATTGATCCACGTTGTGAGGACCTGCGGTTACGCTCTGTCCGGGAACAAGGAACGCGTTGCAGCCGAATCCTGAGGTGGTCGAGATGGCGCAAGGCACGGTGCCCGGCTGGCCATCCTGAAGCGTCAGAATCCAGTTCGTACTCCAGCCACCAAACACCGCGTTCACGAATCCTCCACTGTTATTGAGAAACTGCCGGCTATGGCCGAACGGCAGGTCGTATGTACCACTGAAATGGAAGGCCTTCGGAATGTCGAAGTCGCATAGGCCGTAGTCCCCCCGAATCCCGAAACCGGGAAGCAGCGGCGCACGGTATCCGGTAAGAGCTGTGGTGTTGAGCACATCTACCGCATCGGTCCGGCACTTTGACCAGGTGAAATTCGCGAGCATACTCAGGCCAACACTGAATCGACGCTCGTAGTTCACCTGTAGCGAGTTGTAAAAACTATTTGCCGCAAAGCTGCTGTAAACGGAACCACTAGTTGGGAAATCCGGGTAAGGGGAGTAGGCAGCCTGATCCGTCCCTGGTGGCAATATCTGACCCAGGGAGTTCGGATTGACGTAAACGCCGAGGTGGCGGACCGTATTCCCCACGTATCCCGCTGATACCGTGTTATTTGGCGTGAGCTGGTACTGCAGCGTAAAATTATAGCCCTGCGTGTACGGCGTCTTGAGGCCGTAATCTTCGCCTGTAAACGAAACGCCACCAGGCTCGACAGTGGCTGGAGTCAGCGGAATAGCTGAAATCCCAGTCTCGAGCGTTCCGAGTGCGCCATTAGCAAACGTAATCGGCACGTTGGGAACCCCAGAATAGGGATACACGAGATTGAACTGAAAAGGGAAATCAACATACGTCTCGATTGTGGAGTTCTCAAATCCTCCGAAGAAAATCCCGTACCCGCCGCGCGCGACCAGCTTCGGTGTGATCTGATACGCAAATCCTACACGGGGAGAGAAATTAGGCACCTGGGTGTGTCCCAAGCCCGGCGTGCTGGAGCAGGCAATCCGAATATTATCCGCTTGGGCAGCGGCATAAAAATCCGGTGAAAGAGGCGTATTGCACCGCTTCTGAGTCAACAAAAACAGGGATGGACTATTCGATCCAGAAGGGAGGAAATTCGACTGCGCCCCGTAACGCTCAGTGAGTTGGCCAAAGAACTCGTAGCGCAGACCCAGATTCACCGTCAACTTTGGGTTAACTTGTATGTCGTCCTGGAAATAGGCGGCGTAGTAATTGCGTTTCATGTCGGTGTTGGCGATATTCGACGCCTGGACTTGGTCGGCCCCACCGATAGCCGGAATGCCTGGGATCGGTGTAAGCAGCATCTGGGCCAATCCGGTATTGCCGTTGCTGTAGGTCGGCACTTCAGTGAAAAGGCCGCTAAAGTTCCATGCCCCACGACTTGTAAATGGTTGCAGAATTGAGAATCTCAGGCCCTGGAACTCAAAGCCGGCTTTGAGTGATTGCCGTCCAAGATGCTTCGTCAAATTCTCAGTGAACTGCAGCGTGTTGCTGTATTCAATAGAGGGCAGAAACTGATTGCTCCCTAGTGTATTGAGACCGGCAATAAAAATGGACCCCAGGCCCCCATTCGAAGAAACCTGCGGGACGCCTTGGATGCCGAACTGAGCAGGAATGCCGAGAGTGTCTGCGTTGGGCTGCAACCGGGACGAGTTAATGCGGTTAAATCCTGCGCGGAATTCGTTCACGAGCGTTGGGGAGAAGAGGTGAGTCTCGCTGAGAGCCGCGTTAGTCGCCTTGGCAGTCTGGTTGCCCTGATAGAATGCTCCTCCGTCCGCAATACCTGGGAACGGGCCGGGAATAAATTGCGGGTTATCGGAATAGCTGACGCGTCCGAATATGCTGTCTTTCTCCCTCAGATTGGCATCAACACGAATGTCGAACTGATTCACGTCATTGCGCAGGACCGGATTGGTCGTGAAATTGTTGAAGAGCGATGGGTTGTTTGGGGCCGGAAAAAGATTGAGCAGGTTGATGGCATTCGGATCGAGCCGGTTGGCGGGAAGGATGTTTCCCGGGAACGGGTCCCGTATGAATCCCACCTGACTTCCGGCCGGCATGCCCGAACAAGGCACGGTTATGCCCGTGCCACTATCGGGTACTCCACAGGTCACCGCGCGCGTGCTGGCGGGATCGAAGACTTGTCCGAGCGCAAATGTCCGTCCGAGTACGTCTGTTTGGGTGCCGCCCTGGGTAAGCAACTCCGAGAGGTTCGTGTATCCGCTGCTGCGCTCGAGCTCCGTGGGAACGGTGTTCACCGACGGTAATGCCTGCCGAATTCGTGTTCCTTCGTAATCGCCGAAGTAAAACACCTTGTTCTTGATGATCGGGCCGCCAATTGTGGCTCCGAACTGGTTTTGGCGATACTCTCCTTTCGGAATGCCTCCCGAATTCTCAAAGAAGTTAGCGGCATCCAGCGCGTCGTTCCGCAAGAAGTGCCAAAGATTCCCATGAAGCTGGTTGGTTCCTGATTTGATAGTTGCGTTCAAGATGGCGCCCGCCGAGCGCCCGTTTTCGGCGCTGTAGTTATTGGTCTGTACCTTGAATTCCGCAATGGCGTCCACCGGCGGTTTCACGGCGAAAGCCGTGCCGTTCAGGAAATCCACCAGGTTGGTATTGTTATCGATGCCATCGAGCAAGTAATTATTCTGAGCGGGCCGCGAGCCATTGGCGGAAAAGCTGCCGCTCGCGCCCAAGCCGCGCGTGTCCTGCTGGCCCTGAGTTACTCCAGCCGATAGCTGAGCCAGAAAGGTGAAGTTGCGGCCGTTCAGCGGTAGGTTGTTCACGGAGCGCTGCCCGATCACCTGACCCACGGAAGCGTCTTGCGTCTGTAATGCCGGGGGCTCGCCGGTCACCACAACGGTTTGCGTCATCTGGCCGGGAGAGAGCACCATGTCAACTACCACTCGTTGCTGCACATCCACTGAGACCCGCGGATGTTCGACGCGTTGAAACCCTCTGAATTCCGCGGCAACTGAGTAGTGGCCAATCTTAACCGGCGAGAAGGCATATTCGCCTGACGAGCCGGACATCGTGGTTTCGACCAATCCCGTATCTTCATTCCTAAGCGTTACCGTCGCGCCTGGGACGACAGCCCCGCTTGTGTCCTTCACGGTTCCGAGTATCGAACCGGTATCTACCTGAGCAACCGCTAACACTGCTGAAACCAATAACAACAGCGCGACCACCGCCGGGCGGCGGGTCATCTGCCAAGACATTTTTCAACCTTCCCCTTGCAGCCGATGTGTCCAGCATATCCCCAATCAATTGAAGCACTGTAAAGCGGGAGAGAATTGCGCATTATTCGCTACACTGATGCTTCGGCAGTGAGCACAAAAGCAACTTATCGAGACGCCGGGGTTAATATCGACGAAGCCGATCGGGCCGTCGCGCAGATCAGGCGTTACGCCGCCAAGACTCTCACTCCTAGCGTCCTGACGTCGATCGGCAGTTTCGGGGCCGGCTTCTCTCTAAAGGGATGGCGCGACCCTGTCCTCATCAGCTCTGCCGACGGCGTGGGAACGAAGTTAAAAATCGCGTTCGCCACTGGCCGCCACGACACTGTAGGCGAGGATCTGGTTAATCATTGTGTGAACGACATCGCCGTCCAGGGCGCGACACCGCTCTTTTTTCTCGATTACTTCTCGGTCGGCAAGCTCGATGCCGCTGTCTGCGCCAACGTAGTGGCGGGAATCGCGCGTGGCTGCAAGAGGAACGGCTGCGCTCTGATCGGCGGCGAAACGGCCGAAATGCCGGGCTTATATGCCCCCGGCGAATACGATTTAGCCGGCTTTATCGTTGGGGCTGTGGAGCGGAATCGTCTACTGACCGGAGCCGATATCAAGCCAGGCGATCTCATGCTCGGGCTTCCTTCCCACGGTCTTCATACCAACGGCTATTCGCTCGCGCGAAAGCTGCTGTTCGACACGGCCGGACATACGCCGGACACTCGCCTGCCCGAACTTGCTCGAACGATTGGCGACGAACTCCTCAAGATTCACAAGTCCTACTTGAAGCCAATCCGAGCTTTGCACAAAGAAAAGCTTCTGAAAGGCGCGGCGCACATCACCGGAGGCGGGTTGACCGACAACATTCCACGGATTCTACCCTCCGGATGCGCTGTCGAAATCGACCTGAACTCCTGGCCCAGACAGCCAATCTTCGATCTCCTGCAAAAGATCGGACGCACACCCAACGACGATTTCCGCCGCACCTTCAATCTCGGAATCGGCATGGTTTTCGTGATCTCCCCCAACAAGCTTGGCTTTGTTTCGCAAATTCTGAAGGAACTGCGGGAACCGTTTCACCAGATCGGCCGCGTCGTCGCGCGGAAATCGAATCGCCAGCCGAGGGTTTTCTACCTGTGAGCGCCGGATCGCGCCGTCTCGGTATTCTGCTGTCCGGCCGCGGCTCCAATTTTGAGGCCATCGCTCACAATGTCCTGACCGGCCGTCTCGACTGTGAGATTGGGTTCGTCTTTTCAAACAAGCCGCAAGCGCCCGGCCTCGCGCGCGCCCGCGAACTCGGCTTGCCCTGCGGCGCCATCGACTCCGCCGGCCAGGACCGGACCGCTTTTGACGCGCAAGTTACCGAGCTGCTCCAGCAGAACCGGGTGGAATTGATTTGCTTGGCAGGCTATATGCGTTTGCTGAGTGGCGAGTTCGTCTCCAGATTTTCCGGGCGCATCCTGAACATTCACCCATCTCTATTGCCTGCTTTCCCGGGACTAGATGCGCAGCATCAAGCGCTCGTCCACGGCGTAAAAATCACTGGATGTACGGTCCATTTCGTAGATGAAAACCTGGATAACGGTCCGATTGTGCTGCAGAGTCCGGTCCCGGTGCTTGACAACGACACTCTGGAAGCGCTCTCGGCGCGCATTCTGAGAGAGGAACACCAAATCTATTCCGAAGCCATCGGCTGGATTTTGAAAGGCAATTACCGGATCGAAGGCCGCCGCGTCATCAAGACGTACCATTAGAAATTTCCGAAGATGAATCTGATATTGAAACGCTTAGTAGCAATCGCCGTAGCGATCGTGATCCTCGTGTTCGCGTTCGTTTGGTTCTCCGGCAAGCATGCCGATGTGAAACTCTCCGAGCCCGTCGCGGCGATCGGCATATCGACTCCTGTCGCCGTACAGGTAACCGATCCTCATGGTCTGAAATCGTTTTCCGCAGCCGTTGAGCAGAATGGTCAGACCCAGACGGTATTTCAGGAAAAGGCGAAATCGAGCCAGATCCAACGAAAATTTTCCTTCACCGTCGGCAAGAAGGAAGCACAATTTCTGAATGAGGGACCGGCCAAGCTTGTTCTCAGCGCCCGTTCGAATGATTTTCGCGGCGCGACCACGACACTCTCGCAAGATGTCCAAGTCAGCCTGAAACCGCCGACCATCGTTGCGGACGGCCGCCAGCACTATATCAATCAGGGCGGATCCGAACTGGTGCTCCTTGATCTCGGCGATAACTGGAGTGACGCGGGGGTTCGCACGGGCTACGCCACTGCTGGAACCTTCGCGATGCCCGGCGAACCGGATAAAAGCAATCACCGCTTCTCTCTCTTTCCCTTTCCTTGGGATGTCTCGCCCAATACTGTTCCTGTCGCGTTTGCCAAGAACATCGCGGAAACCGAAGTGACGACGACCTTCTGGGTGAAGGTGTTCCCGAAAAAGTTCCGATCAAGCAACATCGAACTCAATGACCGCGAGTTGCAGAAAGTGGTCGGCGAACTGGATCCGGGCGGTTCGGGCAGCCTCATTGAGCGCTTTGTAAAGCTGAATCGCGATCTGCGGAAGGCCAACTCGGAAACCATTTACAATCTGCGCACCAACACGGAACATCGAATTTTGTGGTCCGGCCCGTTTATCCCGCTGAAGGGCGCGCGCGAATCGTTCTTCGCCGACCGCCGCAGCTATTACTACAACGGCAAGAAAGTCGATGAGCAAGTGCACTTGGGCTATGATCTCGCCCAGACCACCAATATGCCCGTAAAAGCCGCGAACTCAGGCAAAGTGATCTACGCTGACCGCCTCGGTATCTACGGTAACTGCGTCATTCTCGATCATGGCTATTCCCTTGAAAGCCTCTATGGTCATATGAGCAGGATTCTGGTGAAGGTCGGTGATACCGTGCAAAAGGAACAACAGATCGGAATCAGCGGATCAACGGGCATGGCGTTCGGTGATCACGTGCATTTCAGCATGCTGGTCGGCGGCTATCAGATTGACCCCAAAGAATGGTGGGACGAGCACTGGATTCACGACCGAATTCTGAGCAAGATCGGTCCCGGTGCCGGCGAGAATGCGTCCAATGCGGGCGCACCGGCAACGGCGTTGTCCCATCCTAGAACGGAAGCAGTCGCGCATCACCGCGGAAAGCGCCACAGGCGCTAAAAGAAAAAGCCCGGAAGCATTACACCCCCGGGCCTTCTATGTTTCAGTTCGGACGATCTATTTTTCGGATTCGCCCTCGCCACCGGTTTCGCGGATCTGCTTCAGCCGTTCTTCGCGGCGCGCTGCGCGCTCCGCGGCTCGCTTAACCAACTCCGAACCGACCAGTTCGAGCTTCGCAGTCTCGGCACCGTCGCCCTTGCGCGTGCCCAGCTTCACGATTCGTGTGTAACCTCCGTTGCGCTGGTTGAAGCGTGGTCCAAGCTTCTCGAACAGCTTTTCGACGGAGTCTTTCGTCATAAGAAAGGCAGCGGCACGCCGACGCGCTTGCAGGTTATCTTCCTTCGCCAGCGTAATCATTTTTTCCACCAGCGGCTTCGCGGCCTTCGCCTTGGGAAGCGTGGTGGTAATACGCTCCTCAACGATAACGTTGGTCACCAGGCCGCGCAGAAGCGCCCGCCTGGCGCTGAGATCGCGCTTAAGTTTGACTCCAGCCTTGCGGTGGCGCATGGAATTTACTCTTCTGCTCCAGCGAAGTGATCGTGACCGTAATCCGCACTAGAAACCGGAGCCGGAGCGCCGCCAACTAGTCGGCCCTGCGCGTCGAACTTCATGCCGAACGAAAGACCTAGGCCAGAGAGAATCTCCTTGATTTCGTTGAGCGACTTGCGGCCGAAATTCTTGGTCCGCAACATCTCCGATTCGCTCTTCTGTACCAAATCGCCGATAGTCTGGATATTGGCGTTCTTGAGACAGTTGTAGGAGCGAACGCTCAGCTCGAGCTCTTCCACCGAACGGTTGAGCACCTCGTTCATCTGGTTCAGAGCGCGCTCGGCCGGCTCTTCCGTAGTCTCAGGCGTTTCTTCAAAGTTAATGAAGATCGTCATGTGATCTTTGAGAAGCTTTGACGCCTGGCCGATTGCATCCTGCGGGGAAATCGCGCCGTTCGTCCAAACTTCGATCATCAGTTTGTCGTAGTCAGTGTTCTGGCCGAGCCGGGCGGCTTCCACGCTGTAGTTGACCTTGCGAACGGGAGAGTGTACGGAATCGATCGGAATGTAGCCGATGGGCAGATCCTCGTCGTAATTACGGTCCGCGGAAACGTAGCCACGTCCGCTCTTGATCCGCATTTCGATATCGAGCTTTCCCCCTTCGCCCACTGTTGCGATGTGCAGATTCCTATCGAGCACTTCGACATCGGCGTCAGTCTCAATCTGGCTGCTCATCACTTCGCCCGGGGTTTCCACCCGGAGGCGCGCTACGTGCATCCCCTCACCGGCCATTTTGAACGGCACCTGTTTGAGGTTCAGGATGATGTCGGTTGCATCTTCCACGACACCCGGAATCGGGCTGAACTCGTGCGACACTCCTTCGATGCGCACGCCGGTGATCGCTGCGCCTTCGATCGAACTCAGCAGCACCCGCCGGAGACCGGTCCCGATAGTGGATCCGAATCCTCGCTCGAATGGCTGCGCCGTGAATTGGCCGTAACGCTCAGTGAGCGTCTCGGTATTCGCGGCCAAACGCTTGGGCTTTTGGAATCCTTTGAACATATTTCTTTATCAATCCTCTAGTTCGTCGGTTTCTCGAATCACTTATTTCGAGTACAGCTCGACGATGAGCTGTTCGTTCAGTTGAATCTGCACCAACTCTTCGCGCTTGGGCTGCTGCAAAACTCTCGCGCGCAAAGCGTCGCGATCGACTTCCAGCCAGGAGGGGCTGGGTGTATGGGCGGTAGCATCGCGCGCGGAAAGAATGGAAGAGTTATTCCTGCTACTCTCGCGAATTTCGACCGTGTCCCCTGGTTTGACGGTATAGGAAGGAATGTTCACCTTTCGGCCATTCACCGTGAGATGTCCATGACGCACCAACTGGCGGCCCTGAGCGCGGCTGGTCGCAAGCCCCATGCGATAGACCACGTTATCCAGACGCTTCTCGAGCATTCCGAGCATCTGTTCGCCGGTAATACCTTTTTGATTCACCGCCTTTTCATAAAGGTTCCGGAATTGGCCCTCGAGAATGCGATAGTAGCGGCGGGCCTTCTGTTTCTCGCGGAGTTGCAGGCCGTAACCGACCACCTTCGCCTTTTTATCCTTACCATGCTGGCCAGGAGCAAAGTTGCGCTTTTCAATCGCGCACTTTTCGGTGTGGCAGCGCTCGCCTTTCAGGAACAATTTCATGCCCTCGCGCCGGCAAAGCCGGCAGACTGGGCCGCTATAACGTGCCAATGAAATGACCTCCAAAATGCGATCTTTTTCGATCGCGTTATCAGGTGCGGTTTACAACCGGCAAGGTCTTCGTCCCGCTTACGAAACCCGTCGCTTACGCTCCGGGCTCAGAATTTTTCGTTAAACTCGCCGCTTCTTTGGCGGACGGCAGCCGTTATGCGGCATCGGCGTAACGTCCTTGATGGTACGCACTTCGATTCCCGCAGTCGCCAGCGCTCGCACGGCCGATTCGCGGCCGGAACCAGGACCGGCCACCCGAACCTCAACGGCTCGCAAGCCGGCTTCTTTCGCCTTATTGGCGGCGGTCAGAGAGGCCTGCTGCGCGGCAAAAGGCGTACCTTTGCGCGAGCCGCGGAACCCAAGCGATCCCGAGCTGGACCATGCCAGCACGTTGCCCAACGGATCCGTAAACGTCACAATCGTATTGTTGAACGATGCCTGAATGTGCACCGTTCCATACGGAACATTCTTCTTTTCCTTCTTCTTGAAGCTTTTCTTCTTGGTCGTCTTTGCGGGTGCCTTCGCCATTTACCTCAGATCTCCTAGGTCTTGGAAGTCGCCTTTTTCTTATTCGCGATGGTGCCTTTGCGCGGGCCCTTGCGCGTGCGCGCGTTGGTGTGCGTGCGCTGGCCGCGAACCGGCAGGCCGCGCCGATGGCGAAGACCACGGTAAGACCCCATTTCCATCAGGCGCTTGACGTTCATCGAGACCTCTTTACGGAGATCGCCCTCGATCGCGCCCTCGCCCTCGATCAAGGTTCGAAGATGATTCACTTCTTCTTCCGATAAGTCGCTGACCTTCTTATCGGGATCCACTTGCGCCCGGTGAAGCAGCGATAGCGAACGAGTCCGCCCGATGCCGTAAATATACGTCAGCCCGATGGCTGCACGCTTCCGCGCCGGAAGATCAACACCTGCAATACGCGCCATAACTTATAATCCTTTAACCCTGCCGCTGCTTATGTTTCGGGTTGGTGCAGATGACCCGCACCACGCCGTGCCGATGAATCACCTTGCACTTATCACAAAGCTTCTTTACGGATGCCCGTACTTTCATAACAATCTCCAACCGCACGCGGCAACGCGGGCCACGCGCTAGGCCTTTGCCAAAAGCTCCAAAACTCTTCCGCGCGTCCGGTCCTGAGCTGAGAGCGCTACCCGCACCCGGTCGCCCGCTCGCAGACGCACAAAGTTCGCGCGTTGCGTGCTCGGAAGGTGAGCGATCAACTGATGCTCTCCTTCGAGTCTCACACGTACCAACGCACTGGGCAGCAACTCCGTGACGACCCCTTCAGCCGTCCGCTCCACTGCCTTACTCACAACCGCGCAACCCCATCAGGGTCGGGACAAAACCCACGGTCCATTCTCGGTCACGGCCACCATGTGCTCAAAATGAGCCGAATACGACCCATCCTTCGCGATTGCCGTCCACTTGTCCGGCAGAACCTTTGTCTCGGGCTTGCCGGCGTTGACCATCGGCTCGATCGCCAGCACCATACCCGGTTTCAGCCGCGGATTTTCGCCGCGCCGGTCCACATAATTCGGGATCTGCGGTTCCTCGTGCAACGAGGTCCCGATCCCGTGACCCACAAACTCGCGAACGATCGAGAACCCATTGGAAGTAACGTGCTTCTCGACCGTGCCGCAAATATCGAATAACCGGTTTCCAGAACGAACGCGATCAATCGCCAATTCCAAACTCTCTTCGGTCACCTTGAGCAGGCGTTTCACCGAATCGTTTACTTCACCCACGGCGATCGTCACCGCTGAATCGCCGAAATAGCCGTCCAACTGAACGCCTGTATCAATCGAGACGATGTCGCCTCGCTTCAGCTTGCGCCTCGCCGATGGCATACCATGAACTACTTCTTCGTTCACGGACGTGCACAGAACAAACGGATACTTCGTGCCCGCGGCTTGTGAATAGTAGCCCTTGAACGCCGGCTTCGCGCCCGCGTCCGCAATCATCTTTTCCGCCGCCGCTTCGAGGTCGTGCGTTGAAACGCCCTCGGCGACCATCCCCTTCAGATCCTGCAGAATCCGATAGACCAGCAGGCCGCTGCGACGCAGTTTTTCAAGCTCAGCCGGGCTTCTACGCACGATCACTAACCCACTCTCGTCTCAGATAACCACGCCGTTCTTCCCTGCAGCAGCCGGGATCAGACCCGATCCAGCGAGCGAATCGCAGATCCGCCGCATAATCTCTTCCGGAGTCGCGCTGGCGCCATTTACTTCCACAATCGGAACACCGGCCTCACGGAAATAATTGAGAATCGGAACAGTTTGCAGGTCATAAGCCCGCAACCGCTCACGAATCACCTCTTCGCGATCGTCTTCACGCGTCACCAACGCCGCACCATCCAAGTCACAGATACCAGGCACCTTGGGCGGATTCGTATTCAGACTGTAAAGGGTTCCACAGACCGGACACTGCCGACGGCCACTGAGGCGAGCTACGATTTTTTCGCAGTCAACCATCAAGTATATCACGGCTGGGCGCAATCCGCGACTAGCCAGCATATCCAGCAGAACAGAGGCCTGGTTGAGGGTTCTAGGATAGCCGTCCAGGATTATGCCGTTCTCGTAATCCGGTTCGTCGAGCCGCTCTTCCACGAGTTCATTCACGATTTCATCGGAAACCAGCTTTCCTGCTCTGATCAGCGCCTCAGCCTTGCCTCCGATTTGGTCACCGGCGCTGATGTGCTTGCGTAGCATATCACCGGTCGAAACGTGCGGACCGCGCAGACAGTTCTGCGTGAGCAGCTTGGCCTGGGTTCCCTTTCCGGAACCGGGTGATCCGAAGAGAATAATTACGGGAGCACCGGTCCCTTTGCTCTGAGAGGTCAATCGATTAGACGGTAGTGCTGCGGCGGCCGCGAATGCGCCCAGAGCGCGGAGTGAAGCCTTCGTAATGGCGCATGATTAACTGCGCCTCAATCTGATTCACGGTGTCCATTGCCACGCCCACCACAATCAGCAGAGAGGTGCCGCCAAAATAGAAATTCACGCCCAGGCCATCCAGCAGCCAGCGCGGAAAGTGCGCATCGATGAAGTTGCCGACCACGGGCAGCCGCTGCAACTTGATGCCCTGAATCATGATCTGCGGAATAATGGAGAGCAGCGCCAGATACAGGCCACCGACAACGGTGATCTTTGACAGAATTTTGTCCATGTATTCGGCGGTATTCTTTCCAGGGCGGATGCCGGGGATAAAGCCGCCGTACTTCCGCATGTTGTCCGCCGCTTCGTTTGGATTGAAGATGATGGACACGTAGAAGAAGCAGAAGAACACGATGAGGATAATGAACGCGAGATAGTAGACCGGCGAAGAACCGGAGACCGCGCCCAGCATGTTGCTCAACCACGGACTGGATTTGACGACCGGGAACTGCAGCGCCGTCTGCGGCAGAGCCAGAAGCGATGACGCGAAGATAATGGGAATTACGCCGCCGGCGTTGACTTTCAATGGAAGGTGGGTCGATTGGCCGCCCATCATACGCCGCCCGATCACGCGTTTCGCATATTGCACCGGGATACGGCGCTCGCCGCGTTCCACCAGAACGATGAATGCGACCACAGCCACCATGATGATCAGAATCGCGACCATCTGTGGAACGGGCCATTGATGGGTAACGAAGGTGTTGGTGTAGATCTCACTAATGGCGCGCGGCAAGCCGACGATGATGCCGACGAAAATGATCAGCGACATGCCGTTTCCGATACCGCGGTCCGTGATCTGCTCGCCCAGCCACATAATGAATGCTGAACCCGCGGTGAAGGTCAGGGTAGTCATGAACAGGAACAAGAACCCGGGGTGCAACACAAAATTACCTTCCGAGTTCTGCAGGGCGAAAGCGATACCGATGGACTGAATCACCGCGAGCGCCACGGTGAGGTAACGCGTCCATTGGGTGATTTTGCGCCGCCCGAGTTCGCCTTCCTTCTGCAGCTTGTCGAGCGTGGGGATCACAACCGTCAGCAACTGCAAAATAATCGAGGACGTAATGTAGGGCGTGATGCCGAGGGCGAAAATTGACATGCGGCGCAGCATCCCGCCGCTGAACAAATCGAAATAGCCAAGGAATCCACCCGATGCATTGCGCTGGAAGAAGTCCAGGAAGCGGTTGGTATCGATACCCGGAGTCGGGATGTAAGCGCCGATTCGATACACGGCAAGCAAACCCAACGTGAACAGGACTCGTTTCCTAAGGTCCGGAATCCGGAACATGTTGGTGAGAGCTTCAAAGAACTTGGTCATGGCTTCTTATACGTGGCTGCCTATACTGCTGGTCTGCCTGTCAGAGGGGGATGCCTCTACTTTACTTCGTTCCTTCGTCCGCCGCACCGAGGTTCGTACCAGCCGCCGCGCTGCCCGCCGCCTGCTTCAGTACTTCCGCACTGCCACCCACCTTCTGAATCTTTTCCAGCGCAGATTTCGAATACACGTGCGCATGAACCGTGATCTTCCTGGTCAACTCACCGTTACCGAGCACTTTGAGACCGGCATTCAACTTCTTGATCACGCCGCTTGCCTTCAGCGACTCCGGCGTGAAGGTGTCGCCATCCAGCTTTTCAAGCGCGCCGACATTAATAATCGCGTACTCTTTGTGAAAGATGTTGGTGAATCCGCGTTTCGGCAACCGGCGATGGAGCGGCATCTGGCCGCCTTCGAAGCCGCGCATCTTGCTGTAACCCGTGATCGACTTGGCGCCCTTCGCGCCGCGACCCGAATATTTGCCGCGGCCGGTGCCCATACCTTGGCCGATCCGCTGCTTCTTATGTTTCTGGCCCTTGGGAGGCCGCAAGTTACTGAGATTCATGCTTACCCGCGCTATTCTTTCACGATTTCGAGCAGATGCGGCACTTTGGCTACCATGCCCCGGAACGCCGGTGTGTCGGGCCGCTCTACCACCCGATTCATCTTGTGAAGCCCGAGCGACTTCACGATGTTCTTATGTTTTTGCGGCGTGCAGATCGGACTGCGCACCAGCTTGATCTTGATCTTTCCTTCAGCCATCTCACCCTGCCCCAATCTCTAGAGCTTCTCAATCGGGAGCCCGCGCATGTCGGCGACAGCGTTCTTGTCGCAAAGCTGCTCCAGCGCATCGATGGTTGCTTTAACCACATTATGCGCGTTGTGCGAACCGATGGACTTGGTCAGAACATTCGGAATTCCGACCGCCTGGATCACCGCACGCACCGGACCGCCCGCGATAACACCAGTGCCTGCCGGAGCTGGTTTCAGTAGCACCAACCCGCTGCCGAACCGTCCCAGCACGGGGTGACGAATCGTCGTTTCGAGGACATTGACCTTGCGAAGGTTCTTCTTTGCGGCCTCAATCCCCTTCTTAATCGCCGACGGGACCTCTTTCGCTTTGCCGGTGCCGTAGCCGACCACTTTCGCCCCCGGATCGCCTACTACGACGAGCGCCGAAAAGCTCATGTTCTTGCCGCCCTTGACAACCTTCGTCACGCGGTTGATGCTGACCACCTGTTCCTTCAGGTTCAGGTTCTGCGTATCCAGCCGTTTGGGGGCCGTGTTCAATGCCATTCGCTAAAACTCCAATCCCGCTTCACGTGCCGCATCGGCCAGCGCTTTCACGCGGCCGTGATATTGATAGCCACCGCGGTCGAAGACTACCCTGGATATGCCCTTTTCCTTGGCGCGCTCCGCAACCTTCTTGCCGATCAGCTTGGCGCCTTCCACATTGCCGCCTTTTCCGCGCAGGTCTTTTTCGATGGAGCCGGCCGAGGCCAACGTGTGACCCTGCTGATCGTCGATTAATTGCGCATAGATGTGATTCACGCTGCGGAACACCGCCAAACGCGGCCGCTCCTGCGTGCCCGCAACGCGCTGGCGAATTCGTTTGTGAATCCGCAGCCGGATGACATTCTTCGACTCCCGTGCCATTACTTACTCCCCGCTCCGGTCTTGCCGGCCTTTTTACGAAGCACTTCACCGGTGTAGCGGACGCCCTTGTTCTTGTAGGGGTCCGGTGGACGTAGCGCGCGAATTTCCGCTGCAATCTGGCCCACGACTTCTTTGTCATACCCGCTCAGGATCAGGTGCGTCTGCTTGTCGACTTTCAGGTCCACACCTTCCGGCAGCAGCATTTCGATCGGGTGAGAGTACCCCAGAGTGAAGGTCGCGATCTTGCCCTTCACGTCGGCACGGAAGCCGGTTCCGACCACATCCAGCTCCCGGGTGAAGCCAGTGGATACTCCGGTGACAGCGTTTGCCGCGAGCGCGCGAGTCAGGCCATGGAGCGCCGCCAGCTTATCGTGCTCGCGAACAACTTCGAGATGGCTGTCCTTTTGATCGACGCGAATGCCGGCTGGAATCGGAACCGTCAGCTTGCCCTTCGGCCCCTGTACTGTGAGTCTTTCGCCCACATTGACCGTGACCCCTTTCGGCAGAGGAATCGGTTTCTTTCCTATTCGTGACATACAAGCGTTTCCTTATCGCGCAGCGTATCTTTATCGGGCACAACGGGCATCAAACGCCCTGTGGGCTCGTCCGTTACCATATCTGGCAGAGAACCTCGCCGCCAACGCCTTCCTTACGCGCGCCCAAGCCCGTCATCACGCCCTTCGGCGTGGTCAGGATGTTAATTCCGAGACCGCCCAGAATGCGCGGGATCTCTTTGCTCCGCACATAGACGCGGCAACCGGGCCGCGATACGCGCTCGATCCGCGAGATAACCGGCAGGTTGGAGGGCGTGTACTTCAGGTACAAGCGGATGTACTTCTTCGCGCCTTCTTCCGTCAGCTTGTAATTGAGAATGTAGCCTTCCTCTTTCAGAATTCGGGCGACCTCGTTTTTCAACCGCGAGGACGGGACGTCTACTTTCGCATGCCGGGCCACAAGCGCGTTGCGGACGCGCGTCAGCATGTCGGCAATGGGGTCTGCTGTCATTACTTCTTACCTTTCAGCACCTTTCATTCCGTGCACAATACCTTCCTGTTACCAGCTAGCCTTAGTCACGCCCGGAATCTCACCGGCGAGCGCAAACTTACGGAAGCAGATCCGGCACAGCGAAAATTTCCGGAGGAACCCGCGGGGACGTCCGCAGTTTTTGCACCGGTTCCGCAGACGGACCTCAAACTTCGGCTTCTTCTCTTCCTTGGCGATCTTTGCAGTAGTGGCCATCGAAACTCTTTCTATTGCCGGAAAGGCATGCCCATGTGGCGCAGCAGCGCCAAGCCTTCCGCATCCGTTTTGGCGGTGGTGGTGATGCTGATGTTCATGCCTTTCACCTTCTCCACCTTGTTGTAATCGATTTCGGGGAAGATCAACTGATCTTTCAGCCCAAGCGTGTAATTGCCGCGGCCGTCGAATGATTTCGGAGAGACGCCGCGAAAATCGCGAACGCGCGGCAAAGCCACATTCATCAAGCGGTCCAGGAACTCATACATCCGATCGCCGCGCAGCGTAACCATGCAGCCAATCGACATGCCCTCGCGCAACTTGAACGCGGCGATCGACTTCTTTGCTTTCGTCACGACCGGCTTTTGCCCCGTGATCGCGGCCAATTCGTTGACTGCGCCGTCCATCAGTTTGCTGTTACCGGTCGCTTCGCCTAAACCGATATTGAGCGAGACTTTTTCGAATTTGGGTACCGCCATCGGATTCTTGTAACCGAAATCCTTCTGCATTGCCGGCACTACAGACTTCTGGTAATACTCCCGAAGTCGCGCCTTCCCGCTCTGGCTCTTCGGGGCGGCATCCTTCGGCTGCGCCGACGCTTGCTGCTGTTCCGCTCGCTCGACCTTGCTTGCTTTCGGCTTTTTCTCGCCGGTGGCCGGCTTGGCGCCCGCTTTCTTTTCCGTATCCTTCGCCATGCTGCCTGAACCCTATTTCCTTTCGAGCTGCTCGCCCGTCTTCCGCGCGATCCGCGTCCGGCGAACCGTGTTCCCGGCGATTTCCATCTTGTAACCGATCCGCGTGGGAACACCGCCGGAGGTGAGCACCATCACATTAGAAATGTCGATGGGCATCGGTTTATCCGCGATGCCGCCTTTGATCTGTTTCGATGGATTCGGCCGGGTATGACGTTTGACGATCGATATCCCCTCTACCGTGAGTTTGCGTTCAAACCGGTCCACCTCGAGCACTTTGCCTGTCTTGCCTTTATCGCGGCCTGCTATCACGCGAACCAGATCGTCCTTCTTGATCTTGACGTGGACCGGACGCCGTTCACCGCGCTCCTGCCGCCGCTTGTACGCTACTTTCCCCATTGTTAAATCACCTCCGGCGCGAGCGAAACGATTTTCATGAAGCGCTTGTCACGCAGCTCGCGGGCTACCGGTCCGAACACGCGCGTGCCGATTGGCTCCCCCACCTCGTTAATCAGGACGGCCGCATTCGAATCGAACCGGATGTAAGTACCATCCTTCCGCCGCGTCTCCTTGCGCATGCGAACAACCACGCAGCGCACCACTTTGCCCTTCTTGATAGTCGAGTCAGGCGCGGCTTCCTTCACGCTGGCCGTAATCACATCGCCTAACCCTGCGCGCAATCCGAGATCGCCGCCGCGGGGCAAGATGCACTGCAGCTTGCGCGCGCCGCTGTTGTCGGCCACCTCCAGAATCGTTCGCATCCCAATCATGACGTTTTCTCCCTACTCTCGCGCGGATGAGCCCGCGCCTCTCGACAAGGCGAAGACTCGAAATGGTTCGAGCTTATTTCCTTTTCACCGTCTGCTTCGCCCGGGTATCGGCTGTGCCTGCGAGGGCCGGATGATCCACACCCACCTGCACCGCTTCCCGGATCACTGTTCCCAATCGCCAGCGCTTCAGCTTGCTTAATGG
Source organism: uncultured Acidobacteriaceae bacterium (assembly GCA_963787585.1). Lineage (GTDB taxonomy): Bacteria > Acidobacteriota > Terriglobia > Bryobacterales > Bryobacteraceae > Bog-105. The sequence continues at coordinate 347,876 of CAWBDR010000014.1, read as the reverse complement.
GCGGCACTCCACAATTCGCACGGTATCGCCGATTTTGGCGGCTTGCCCCTCGTCGTGGGCATAAAACTTCTTGCGGCTCGTAACGATTCGCTTGTAAACCGGGTGCGCAACGCGGCGCGTCACCTCGACCACAATGGTCTTGGCCATTTTCGTCGAAACGACTTCGCCTACCTTCTCATTCTTGTGGCCGGTCTGTTCCGTTCTTTGCTCTGCTGCCGCCATCTTTGGTTTACTGTCCTTCACTTCTTTTTCTTCTTTTTCTTCTCGGGAAGTCTCACAATGGGCGCGGGAGCGAGTTCTTTGACTCCTTTTTCACCGAGCACAGTCAGCATCCGCGCGCGATCTCTTTTCAGGTTGCGGTACTTCTTCAAGCCTTCCAGTTGGCCCATGCCCATCTGAAAGCGCAAGCGAAAGAGTTGCTCCTGGGAGTCCTGGGCTTGCCGCTGCAGGTCTGCGGCATCGATACCGCGAAATTTCTCTGCTTTCATAGTTCTTACTTAACCCGCCTTTTTCGCCTCGGCCGGTTGACTGCGCGCCACGAACTTGGTGGGTACCGAGAGTTTCATGGCCGCTAGGCGCATGGCTTCCATCGCGGTTTCATGGGATACCCCCTCCATCTCGAACAGCACTTTCCCCGGCCTGACGACTGCCACCCATGCTTCAGGCGCGCCCTTTCCTTTTCCCATACGGGTCTCAGGCGGTTTCTTGGTGATAGGTTTGTCCGGAAACACCCGGATCCATACCTTGCCGCCGCGCTTGATGAAGCGGGTCATCGCGATACGAGCCGCTTCGATCTGGCGATTCGTGATCCAGCCGCAGGAAAGCGACTTCAGCCCGTATTCGCCGAACGACAGCGATGAGCCGCGCCAGGCCTTGCCGGTCATGCGGCCGCGCTGCTGCTTGCGATATTTGACTTTCTTCGGCATCAACATAGCGGTTTTCTCCTCTCAGGCCAGCAGCATCCTGCGACTACTGCTCGCTCGACTCCTTCTCACTCGGTTCGCCGGACGGGGCGGACGCCTTTGTGGCTTCCCCGGCGTTCCCATGCGGCTCTTGCTTCCAGGATGGCGATTGCGGAGCGGCGAGTGGCGGAATGATCGGCGCCGACGCAGGCTTCGGCAGGTCACCCGGCGCCTGCTGCACCACTGGTCCGGACGGCTCAGCCAACTGTGTTACCGGCCGGCGATCGCGATCATCACGACGGCGGCGGCGTGGTTCACCTTCGTTACGCAGCGAGGCGCGGCGATTCCCGCCGTCCAACACTTCGCCCTTGTAAATCCAGACTTTCACACCGATGACGCCGTACGTCGTATGCGCTTCGCTGAACCCGTAATCGATATCGGCGCGCAGAGTGTGCAGCGGAAGCTGCCCCTGCAGATACCACTCACTGCGGGCAATCTCGGCCCCGTTCAGGCGGCCTGATACACGCACTTTGATTCCCTTGCAGCCGAAGCGCAATGCCGAATCGACCGCTTTTCGCATGGCCCGGCGGAACGCTACGCGCTTTTCAAGCTGCAGCGCAATTGATTCCGAAACCAGTTGTGCGTCGAGCTCAGGCCGATGCACTTCCTGGATATCGATGAACACCTCACGCTTTGTCTTCTTGGCAAGGTCGCTCTTCAGCTTCTCGATCTCTGCCCCCTTGCGGCCGATAATGATGCCCGGCCGAGAGGTGCGGATCGTGATGCGCAGTTTATTGCCAGGCCGATCCACTTCGATAGAGCTGACGCCGGCCGCCCGCAAGCGATTGCGCAACGAGTCCTTTAGCTCGATGTCTTCGTGCAGCAGCTTCGAGTAGTCCTGCTTGGCGAACCAGCGCGACCGCCAGTTCTTGGTCACGCCGAGACGGAAACCGTATGGATGTACTTTCTGGCCCATTGCTTACTCTTCCCCTTCTGCTTCCCGCTCACCGAGCTTCACTACAATGTGCGCCGTCCGCCGTTGGTAGCGATAGGCACGGCCCATCGGCGCCGGGCGGATGCGTTTCTGGCGGGGACCTTCGTTCACGTATGCTTCCGCCACATACAACCGGTCCACGTCGACGTCTTGCGACTTGCTCTCCGCATTGGCAATCGCGGAACGGAGCACCTTTTGCACCGCGGGCGAGATGCGTTTGTTGGTCACCCGCAGAATATTGATGGCATCGCCGGCCTGCTGCCCGCGAATCATATCCACTACCAAACGCGCCTTCTGCGGCGAAATCCGCAGATAACGCGCTTCAGCCTTCGCCAGAGTGACAGCTTCGCTAGCCATGATTATCTTGCCACCTTTTCCGTTGCCTTGGCTGCGTGGCCCTTAAACGTCCGCGTCGGCGAGAATTCCCCGAGCTTGTGGCCCACCATGTTCTCCGTCACGTATACCGGAATGAACTTCCGGCCATTGTGCACAGCGAAGGTATGGCCGATGAAGTCGGGCGCGATAGTGGAGCGCCGCGACCACGTCTTGACCACGTTTTTCTGATTCTTCGAGTTCAGATCCTCTACCTTTTTGATCAGGTAGTTATCGATGAACGGTCCTTTTTTAAGCGATCGACCCATTGCTAATTCCCTTTAGCGCTTCTTGGCTTTCCTCGTCACGATCCAGCGATCGGTCCGTTTATTATTCCGCGTTTTGAAACCACGTGTCGGCTGGCCCCAGGGCGTCACCGGATGGCGGCCACCGGATGTCTTGCCTTCGCCGCCGCCATGGGGATGGTCCACCGGATTCATCGAAACGCCCCGATTGTGCGGCCGCTTGCCCAACCAGCGCGAACGCCCCGCCTTGCCGAGCGAAACGTTTTCATGCTCGACATTGCCTACTTGACCGACCGTCGCCATGCACTCGATCTGCACCTTGCGGATTTCGCCGGAGGGCAGCTTCAGCAGTGCCAGATCGCCTTCCTTGGAAACCAGTTGCGCCTGCGCTCCCGCCGAACGAGCCATCTGGCCACCTTTGCCCGGCTTGAGCTCAATGTTGTGCACAACCGTACCCGCCGGAATATTCTTGAGCGGCAGCGCGTTGCCTACCAGGATGTCCGCCTCCGGTCCCGAGTTCACCATGCGCCCCACTTCGAGGCCGACGGGACAGATGATGTAACGCTTTTCTCCATCGGCATAATGCAGCAGCGCGATGCGAGCGGAACGGTTCGGATCGTATTCGATGGCGGCCACCTTCGCGCTCACCCCGAACTTGTCGCGTTTGAAATCAATGATGCGATACGCACGCTTGGCGCCGCCGCCGCGAAAACGGATGGAAGTCAGGCCTCGCGCATCACGGCCACCGCTGCGCTTCTTGCCTTCCACCAGTGATTTCTCCGGCCTGTCCTTGGTAATGTCCTCGCGGGTGAGATACGTCTGAAAGCGCCGCGTCGGCGTTACCGGTTTGAAACTCTTAATTGGCATGACGTGCTCGCTTTCTTAAATGTCCGCGTACTCGGGAACCTTCTGGCCGGCCTGGAGCCTGACGTACGCTTTTTTCCAGTCCGACGCATAGCCGCTGAATTTACCCCGGCGCCGCAGCTTCCCGGCGTAGACGCTAGTGCGAACTTCCGCAACGCGCACCCGGAATACCGTCTCTACCGCCTGCTTGATTTCGATCTTGTTTGCGTTGCGATGAACTTCAAAGCAGAGGGTGTTTTCAGCCTCGCGTTTCGCATGGCCCTTCTCGGTGATGAGCGGGCGGCGAATCACATCGTATACGTTCATTACGCTAGCGCCTCCGATAATTTCTTCGCTGCCGTCTCGCTTAGCAGGACCTCCTGATACTTCAGGAGATCGTAGACATTCACGTCACGCGTAGGAACCAGCTTCACCCCGGGCAAATTCCGAGAGGCACGGGTTAGGTGAACGTTCTCTCCGGACTCCACGAGCAGGACCGTCTTCCTGATCTGCAGCTTGCCCAGCACGCTGGCCATGTTCTTCGTTTTGTGATCCGCCAATTCAAACGCCTTCACGATTCGCAACTCGCCGTCGCGCAGCTTGGCCGAAAGCGCCGAGCGCAGCGCGCCCAACACCATTTTTCGCGGCAGCTTGTATTCGTAGCTGCGCGGCTGCGGCCCATGCACCGTCCCGCCGTGCCGCCACAGGGGCGAGCGGATCGAGCCGACGCGCGCCCGGCCGGTACCCTTCTGCTTCCATAGCTTCTTGCCCGAACCGGATACTTCGTGACGGGTCTTGGTGGCCGCGGTCCCCGAGCGGTGGGCGGCAGTATGTTGCCGCACGGCTTCATACAGCAGCGCTTCGTTAACCTCAGCGCCGAACACTGCATCGGCCAGCTCCATTGAGCCGACCTTGGCGTTGTTCAGATCCACAATATCTACACTCGGCATCTTCTTCTTCCTTGCTCTATCGAGTTACCCGCCGGACCATCACGTAGCCGCCGTTGGGTCCTGGAATTGCGCCCTTTACCGCGATGATGTTGTCGTCCGCGTCCACGCTGACGATTTCCAGATTGCGAATCGTAACCTGGTCCGTGCCCATGCGCCCCGCCATTTTCATGCCGGGGAACACTCGTGACGGGAAGCTCGATGCGCCGATCGAACCCGCCGCGCGGTGGAACATCGAACCGTGCGTCGCCGGACCACCCCGGAAGTGATGCCGCTTCACCAGACCTGCGAATCCTCGCCCTTTGCTGGTGCCGATCACGTCCACCACGTCCTTTGGCTTGAACTCGTGCGCGAGTACCCGGTCGCCCTGCTTCAAATCGTCGCTGCCCTGTCCCAAATGAAATTCGCGCAGGAACTTCACGCCTTCGGCGCCGGATTTTGCGAGATGCTTCGTCAGCGGCTTGTTCAGCTTCTTCGCGTATTCGACTAACCCAAGCTGCACCGCATCGTAACCGTCCGTCGCCGGCGTCTTCCGCTGCGTTACCACGCATGGACCGGCCTTTACCAGCGTTACGGGCACTACTTGCCCTTCCGCCGTAAACACCTGTGTCATGCCAATCTTTTTGCCGAGGATTCCTGGACTCATCTTTCGTTCCCTGGGTCTCTATTTCCTGCCAAACGCTTTAATCTCGACATCCACGCCCGCCGGAAGATCCAGCTTCATCAGAGCGTCGACCGTCTCCTGCGTCGGCTCGAGAATGTCGAGCAGGCGCTTATGCGTACGAATCTCGAACTGTTCGCGGGACTTCTTATCCACGTGGGGCGAGCGCAGAACCGTGTAGCGGTTCTTCAGTGTCGGCAGCGGAATCGGTCCGGCTACTGTGGCGCCGGTGCGCTTGGCCGTATCCACGATGTCGCCTGTCGATTGATCAAGGATGCGGTGATCGTACGCCTTGAGTCGGATCCGAATGCGTTCTTTCATTGCCATCTGTAATATCTCGTTTGGGGCACCGCCTGCTCCTGCGCCTCCGTACAGCTCTCGCGTGATTGCGTTAGAGCGCAGAGGGCGTTTGGTGCCCGTTGTGCGCGTTTATTCAACGATCTCCGAAACCGTTCCGGCCCCGACAGTGCGGCCGCCCTCGCGGATGGCAAAGCGCAGCCCTTTGTCCATGGCCACCGGCGTGATCAGCTCCACCTGCATCTGGACGTTGTCGCCCGGCATCACCATCTCCATTCCCTCCGGCAGCTTCGCCACCCCCGTCACGTCCGTGGTCCGGAAGTAAAACTGCGGCCGATAGCCGTTGAAGAACGGCGTGTGGCGCCCGCCTTCCTCCTTCGACAGCACGTACACCTCGCCCTTGAACGTCTTGTGCGGTTTGATCGTGCCCGGTTTCGCGATCACCTGCCCGCGCTCCACATCGGTCTTTTCGATGCCGCGCAGCAGCAGACCCACATTGTCCCCCGCTCGCCCTTCGTCCAGCAGCTTCTTGAACATCTCCACGCCCGTCACCACCGTCTTGCGCGTGTCCCGGAAGCCGACAATCTCCATTTCCTCGCCCACCTTGCAGATCCCCCGCTCGATGCGCCCCGTCACCACCGTGCCGCGGCCCTGGATCGAGAAAATGTCCTCAATCGGCATGATGAACGGCTTGTCCACCGCCCGCTCCGGCACCGGGATGTACTCATCCACCTTGGCCATCAGCTCATCGACGGTTGCTTCCCATTTCGCTTCCCCGTTCAAGGCCCCCAGCGCGCTCACCCGTACCACCGGCAGATCGTCCCCCGGAAACTGGTAGGTCTTCAACAGCTCCCGCACTTCCAGTTCGACCAGTTCCAGCAGCTCCGGATCGTCCACCATGTCGACCTTGTTCAAAGCCACCACGATGTAGGGCACCCCCACCTGCCGCGCCAGCAGAATGTGCTCGCGCGTCTGCGGCATCGGCCCGTCGGTCGCCGCCACCACCAGAATGGCGCCGTCCATCTGCGCCGCCCCGGTGATCATGTTCTTGATGTAATCGGCGTGTCCCGGACAGTCCACGTGCGCGTAGTGCCGGTTCGCTGTCTCGTACTCCACGTGCGCCACCGCAATCGTGATCCCGCGCGCCTTCTCTTCCGGCGCGTTATCGATCGAATCGAAGCTCCGGAACTTCACCTTCGGATTGTGCTTGGCCAGCGTCTTGGTGATCGCCGCCGTTAGCGTCGTCTTGCCGTGATCGATATGCCCGATTGTCCCGATATTGACGTGCGGCTTGCTCCGGTCAAATTTCTCTTTCGCCATTGTTTAACCTCTCCAATCCTTACTTGGTTGCGATCCCGCCCTTGTTGCGGTTAATGATTTCTTCTGCCAAATTCTTGGGGACTTCCTCGTATTGGCCGAAGTGCATCGTGAAGCTTCCACGGCCTTGCGTGCGCGAGCGCAGCTCGGTCGCATACCCGAACATCTCCGATAGCGGCACCATCGCCTTGATGATGTGAGTGCTGCCTGCGATCTCTGTTCCCTCAAGCCGTCCACGACGCGAAATGAGGTCGCCATTAACGGGGCCCATGTACTCCTCCGGAACCGTGACCTCAACGCGCATCACCGGCTCGAGCAGGACAGGTTTGGCCTTCTGGACCGCCTTCTTCACGGCCATAGAACCTGCGATCTTGAACGCCATTTCCGAAGAGTCTACTTCGTGATAGCTGCCATCCCAAAGCGTGACGTGAACGTCCTCCATGGGGTAGCCCGCCAAAATGCCGCCTTCGAGCGCTTCGGCAATACCCCTTTCGACTGCCGGAATGTATTCCTTTGGAATCGCGCCGCCTACGATCGCATTCTCAAATTCGAAGCCTTTGCCGGGAGCAGGCGCAATCCGGATCTTGACATGACCGTACTGGCCGCGGCCGCCGGTCTGTTTTGCGTGCTTCTCCTCGCCTTCCGCGTTGGCGCGGATCGTCTCGTGGTAAGCAACCTGCGGCTTGCCGACGTTTGCTTCGACGTTGAACTCGCGCTTCATGCGATCAACGATGATTTCAAGGTGCAGCTCACCCATTCCGGCGAGGATCGTCTGGCCGGTATCGGGATCGGTGTTCACGCGCAGCGTCGGATCTTCCGAAACCAATTTCTGGATGGCCATCCCGAGCTTCTCTTGATCGGCCTTCGTCTTCGGTTCAATCGCGAGCTGAATCACGGGCGCCGGAAAGTCGATCGACTCCAGTACAATCGGAGCCTTCTCGTCGCAGATGGTGTCTCCAGTAATAACCTGCCTCAGCCCGACCGCCGCACAGATATCGCCGGCCAGCACTTCCTGGATCTCTTCCCGCTTGTTAGCGTGCATTTTGACCAGCCGCCCGACGCGCTCCTTGCGCCCCTTGCTGACGTTGAAAATGGAGTCGCCGGCATTGAGCTTGCCCGAGTAGACGCGAATAAAGCACAACTGCCCCACGAAGGGGTCCGTCATGATCTTGAACACCAGCGCCGAAAACGGCTCGGAATCGCTCGCCTTGCGCTCCATGAGCTCTTCGGGATTGTCGATCGCCGTCCCCTTCACCGGAGGGATGTCGAGTGGAGAAGGCAGATAATCGGCCACCGCATCCAGCAGGTTCTGCACGCCCTTGTTCTTAAACGAGGAGCCGCAGATCACCGGGAAAATCTTCTGAGCGATGGTAGCCCGGCGAATGCCGCTCATCAGTTCCTGCTCGGTGATCGGAGTGCCCTCAATGTACTTTTCCATGAGCACATCTTCGGTCTCGGCGACCGCTTCGATCAGCTTGTCGCGATATTCTTTCGCTTTGTCGAGGAGATCGGTCGGAATATCGACGTCGTCGTACTTCGCGCCCAAGGTCTCATCGCGCCAGATGCGAGCCTTCATCCGCACCAGATCGACGACGCCTTTGAATTGATCCTCGCTGCCCACAGGCAACTGAATCGGCACCGGCCGGGCATTCAGGCGGTCGACGATGGTGTTTACAGAATGGTAGAAATCCGCGCCCACCCGGTCCATCTTGTTTATGAAGCAGATGCGCGGAACGCCGTATTTGTCGGCCTGACGCCATACGGTCTCCGATTGCGGCTGCACGCCGGCGACCGCATCGAACACGGCGCAAGCGCCATCCAGAACTCGCAAGCTGCGCTCAACTTCAGCCGTGAAGTCCACGTGACCCGGGGTATCGATGATGTTGATGGTGATGTCGCGCCATTGGCAGGTGGTCGCGGCAGAGGTGATGGTAATCCCGCGTTCCTGTTCCTGCGCCATCCAGTCCATCGTGGCCGTACCTTCATGCACCTCACCGATCTTGTGCGTGCGGCCGGTGTAATACAGGATGCGTTCGGTCGTAGTGGTCTTACCGGCATCAATGTGCGCCATGATGCCGATGTTGCGCATTTTTTCGAGCGGAACCGTGCGAGCCATAACGTCTTACTTCCTGTTTCTGTCCTTTACCTTGTTTCCGGTCACCAGCGATAGTGCGCGAACGCCTTGTTCGCTTCGGCCATGCGGTGCACATCATCCTTCTTTTTCACAGCGCCGCCCCGCATGTTGGCCGCATCATTCAGTTCGTTGGCTAGCTTTTCGGCCATGCTCTTATCCGGGCGAGTCCGGGCATTGGTAATAATCCACCGAAGCGCGAGGCTCACGCGCCGGGTTTGCGCCACTTCCACCGGAACCTGATAATTCGCGCCACCCACCCGGCGAGTCTTCACTTCGAGCAGGGGCTTTACGTTCTCGACCGCCTTCTTGAACGCCTTTAGCGGATCGTCCCCGGAACGTTCGCGCAGAGTATCCATGGCTGCATAGAAAATCTTTTGCGCCGTGGTCTTCTTGCCATCCCACATCATCGAGTTCACGAACTTTTCGACAAGCGTGGAGTTGTACAGCGGATCGGGAATCACTTCTCTCGGCTCTGGTCGTCGTCTACGCGGCATATCCCCTCAGACTCCTACCTTTTCCCTTTGGCGGGTGCCGCAGCGGCACCGCCCTTCGGACGCTTGGCTCCATATTTGGACCGGCCTTGCTTGCGGTTTGCCACGCCGGCCGTGTCGAGCGTCCCTCGAACGATGTGATAACGAACGCCGGGCAGATCCTTCACGCGCCCGCCGCGAATCAGCACGATCGAGTGCTCCTGCAGGTTATGGCCGACACCCGGTATATAGGTTGTCACTTCAATCCCGTTGGTGAGCCGCACACGAGCCACCTTGCGAAGGGCCGAGTTCGGCTTCTTCGGCGTGGTCGTGTACACGCGCGTGCAAACGCCGCGCCGCTGCGGGCAGGCCTGCAGAGCCGGGCTTGCGGTCTTGTACCGGGTCGCTTTTCGGCCCTTGCGCACAAGTTGGTTAAATGTGGGCACGAATGTCCTCTCTCCAAAAACTAGAACGTCACTCGTTCGCAAGCGCGTGCCAGGGCACGGCTTCACGAAATCAAATACCTGAACCCAAAACGGGCGTTTAGCAGGCTCGAACCAATCCTTCCGAACTGATTCGGCTGCGATGAGTGCTGCCAGGAGGCTGATATAGCGTTTTCACCAGCCCCAACCGCGAGGGTAACTGCTTCGGATAAACGGCCCTTACCGGATTCCGACGTCACCGGCTTCCCAAAGGGAAGCGGCTTATCGGTCCGACAGCGGGGCCCGACTTCCGGCCGGGTATCTATTGGGGATGTTCGCCACGCTTACGCGCGAACTCATCTCCACCAAAGACACGGTAGCACGGAGGCCGAAGAATCAACTCGCCAAACCCTTCTAGTGTAGTGGCGAAACACCTACGGTGTCAACCAGCTAGAAGGGCTTCGGCGCCGTAAGGTGATGCTATGCCCGGGCAGTCCAGCCGTACTCAAGATCCGATGGCTCGGCCGATCCCGGCTCGGGAAGAGACTTGAGATATTCCCCGAGCAAGTACATCCTGCGCAGCATCAACGGTTGCTTTCGTTCGACCGAGGTGCAAGTGCTCCACAATGTGTCTGCCGGCCGAGGAGCATTCCACCTCAGCCGAGATCGAATAAGCTGAACGTCTCTTCAAGGGCCCTCAACTGCTTCTGGCGTTGCTGCGGAGTGGTTCCATGCCACAACGACCATATATATGAACTGCCTTCCAACTTCTCCGTATTGAATTTTAGCTTCCGGAGCATTTTCGCCCGGTACTGCCGCGAAACCCAACCTGACAGGTATTTCAGACTGGGCAGTGACATTGGGAGCATCGTTGGCACGTGTTCTGCGTGCGCCAGTGTCGCCATCCGGGGGAAATGCTTCTGAAAGACGTACTTCAATAACGTTCGATTGTCCAGGGCCATGCGCGGCACCGAGAGCCAAAAATCCATCAGAGGACGATAGTAGAAGACGGGCGCCGCCATAAAACGCCGACCGACGTACAGCAGTTGATGAGCTACGAACCGGCGTTGAATATTCTCGATATTCCAAAGCGTGAACGCCTGGTGAGGAGCTACATCGGTAACGATTTCTGCGCGAATATCTTCGATCGCGCCATCGATCGAGGCCGGGAATTGGAGTGCTTCGGCTGCATGCGGTGAAATTCCGCTCAAACAGGAACGAGATCGAGAACGTCAGGATGTGGCGGTGGGAATACCTTAGTCGTGCCTCCCAACATCTCCGCAACGGCTCGAGCAACTCGAATCTCGTCGTGCCTTAATAGCCGAGCGTGACCATGTGCGGGTTCAGCTTCAGAGAAGCCGCGAAATAGGCAATTAATCGCGAGTCGAAACCACCCGTCAGAGGAAGTAGGCTCGGAGACGGCAGCTTCCCCAAGCTCTCTCGAACGCACTCAGCGATTTTATCGGCCGCAACGGACGCTGCGATCGCTGGATTTGCGGCTGGGATTTTTATCCTCCCACTGCGGTCTATTCTTGCGCCCTCTCGTTTTTTCCATCGAATTGCCTGACCCGCGCTTGATAGCCGAACGCCCTCGTGCACCGTGCGCGCCGAAAGCAGTACCGCAGCATAGGAACTCGAAAACACCTTGGCCGTCAAGCTCCTGACTCAGCTCGGGACAGGCGGCAAACATGTGCCGGACCGAGGAGCAAACGAGCATTCCACCGTCCACGCGCGCTGTGTAGCAAGGGAGAAGTGAGAGCCGATCGGACAGAATCGTTATCAGATCTTTCTCGAGCGAGATCGAGATCAGGTTAAAAAGGCGCACTATGTCGTAGGCAAAAGTCGTGGCACTTTCCCTGTCATTTAGCGAGCTGAGTTCCGAGCGAATTCTGACTTCAGTTCCCGGCATCACGTGCAGAATCAAGCTCTGCTGCTGGCCGAAAGCATCCTCCGGGCCAAACGGAACAAAGCCAAGAAGGCAGGATTGTTCCACGGCTTGGTATCCCATCCTTCGGAAGGCTGCGCTCAGTTGGGCTGTTCGCACGGGTCGGGCTCGCTGGAAGGCAAATAAGCAAAAAAAATGCTTAGCCGCAATCATTCCCGCTCCGTCTCGCCGATTCCATGCCGCGAGTGTAGCAGAGGATTTGCTCGATCCAGGTAAAATGCAGGCGATGACTGGTGGTCAGCCTCCAACGATCGCAATTCGTTCGACAGGTTCGGATTTCGATGTTACCGGATGGCCTCATTCCTCGGCGGATATCCGATTTCGGTCAATGGAGAGCGAGAAGGAACTTATGGCGAGTGGCGCTAGGACGGCGAGAAGCTCGAAGCGCGAGTAGACCGCCTCGGCATGTTTCCGCTGTTCTATTGCGAACTTCCCAACGGCATCGCAATTTCCACCAGTATTTGCGAATTGATTCACGCGGGCGCGGATCCGGAGATTGATTGGGCGGCATTGCAACTGCTATTTCGAATGGGATTCGGAGTAGGGTGCGATACAGTCTTTCGCTCTATCAAAGCCTTTCTCGTTGGTGGCAAGCTGAGTTGGCGGCCTGGCCGTCTGGAATCTCCGAACATTACCCCGAAATCGCCGCCAACACACTCTCGCGCCAGGAGGCCATCGACGGCTACATCGACTTGTTTCGCTCGTCGATCAAGAAGCGGATTGTAGATGGCGCGCCCATACGATTGCCGCTTAGCGGAGGGCATGACTCGCGGCATATCTTGCTAGAGCTCGTGGCTCTAGGCTCGCGGCCGGAATGCTGCTACACCTCCTGCAACTACACGATGGAGAACGATCTGAAAATCGCCCGTGAGGTGTGCGCCGCTCTTGGGGTGCCGCACGTAACCACTCGTAGTCCGGAGAGCGAAGACATCGTTTCAGACAGAGATCGAGAAGAACAAACTGATCAGCTTTCAAGCCCTTCAGCATGGATGGACGTGGTTAACCGCCCAGTCGATGGCGGACAGGCAAGCAGTCATGTATGAAGGGCTTGCTGGGGACGTTATTGCCAACGGACACTTCCACAATGACGAAAACAGCCGCCTTTACTATGCAGGACGTTTCGATGAGTTGGCGCGCCGTTTGGCGCCTGCCAAACCTCTCGTCCTTTTACCTCGGCGCTGGCAAGAGGCGGCTTCCGCAGTCGATCCTTATCCTGCACTGATCAACGAACTGACCCGCTACCGCGATACCTGCAACCCGATGATGTTCTTTTACTTCTATAACCGCATCCGGCGCGCGGTCAGTGTCGTTCATCTTTTATGGGGCCATGTGTTGGGCACGGTTCACGTACCGTTCCTCGAAAAGGGCGTTTTTGATTTTTTGGCAGGTTTACCCGAGGAGATGTTCGCGAACAAGGATTTTGATACGCAAGCCCTGGCGCGAGCACATCCCGGAGGCGGCGAGATCGCCTTTGCAAAGAAGACACCGGCTGCGCGCGATCTGCAGCTCCGGTATGCCACACAGGGACTTCGCTTTGCTCTCAGCGCTTCTTCTCCGCTGCTCGACAGGCGCGCCACCTTTGCCCCGGTTAGGACGGTCTATGCTCAGTCCACGTTATGGAGAAGAAGCGATTTGGATCTTGCACCAGGCAGTGATGCTGTATCAACTAGGTCAGCTTCAACTGAGCAAAAACTGAGCCAGGCGAACCAGCCCAAATTTCGAACTCTTATTAATCTCGCGGTACCTGTACAGCCGTCCCCTTCATGCCCGCCAATCGAGCGCGAACAAACGAATGTACTCGCTCCATCGACATAACCTCCCATCCTGGAAGACGCATGAAATAAAACGCCGGCAGATAGAAGAGCGCAAAACATATCGCTACAGCCGAAATTCTCGAAACCAGCAGAGCCGGGCTGATGAAGTTTCGGACGGTATATGCGAAGAAGCCTGCTGCGGCAGTCAGTCCCATTATCTTGAACAAATCGTGATATAACGCCAGATGCCTAAAGGTCGCATTAACCGTCGTGGCTGCGGCGAACGCAGTCAGCACTCGTTCACTGATTTGAATAGCCACCGCCACCACGGCCGCGCCCATCATCCCGAAATAATGGATGACCGGGAATAGCGCGCAGAATAGCAGAACAAAGTTGAAAATTTTGATTGCTAAGATGATATTCCGCAAATGAGCGTATGCTCGAACGATCGGGTCCGACAAGAAAAACGTGAAAAGGAGAAGTGTGATCGTAACTTGAAAGATTCTGGCGCTGGGTTCGTAGGTTTTTGTATACAGCAGCACGATCAAATCGTGCCCGGCCACAAGTAAAAAAGTATAGATAGGCAAGTGAATAGCCGACAAGCGAGTCGCGGCGGTTGCGGTTGTGCGAAGGATATCTTCCTTGCGGCCTTCTGCAGCTTACTGATCCGGACAGTGAGTACTACGACAACGGATTCGAGGAAGAGTGAAATTAAGGGAATCTCAAGCCATCTGACGGCGTAAATCGCATAGTCACGGGGCCCAAGCGCCTCTTGTGGGGCGGACCGTCTTGCCATCTGCCGTCCCCGCCGCCCGCGCCCGTTCCACCCAACTCTCATAAACAAAATCGCTCTTCTCCGCCTCCCACACCACCTCCGGCACGGCATAAAGCTGATCGCGCGGAACCGCAGGAATGTTATTGCCCAACGCGACTAGGCCTCCCTCATTGTGCAAATAACCCGGATTGATCGATTCCACTAGTCCATTTTTCTGCGCCCATTCGGCGACATGCGTCCCCGGCATCGCCTCGATCTGCTTGCGTGTCCAGTCCGGGAATTTCAACTTCTCCTCCAGCCAGAGCGCGGCCGTCTTGGTAAGGAAATACGGCCGGTGCCCGCCGCCCCCTTCGAACTCCGCTTCGAAGGCCTCTTTTGAGCTGCCTGTATCGGCAATCGTGCGCTTCCGTAAATCCTCAAACCAAGCCTCGCCATGATGCGGAATATCTACAACGTCGTCCGTCGATCCGTTGTAAACCAGCGTCGCTCCCCGCTTTGCGTTCAAGGCATACAGCATCGCGCCGCGATCACCCAGGAAGCCCAACGACTGATATGGAATCCCCTGGCACATTTTGTTGCTCTTGTCCCAATACCCGCCCGGCCCATCCAGATCGCCGCCGCCCGCCAGCACGCACGCATGAATCCGCGTATCGACAGCGCACGCAATCGAGCTGACGAACGAGCCCATGGAATACCCAAGCACCGCAACGCGCTTCGGATCGACATCGGACCGGCTCTCAAGGTAACTCACGGCCTGCATGACGTCCGTAATCATGAGACCCGAGAGCCGCCGCGCCATATCGTCCGGCTCCAAAACCTGATCATGTTCTCCCGTGCGCGATTCGCGCGATTTGTTGCGCTCGTACTCGCCGATGGGATCGTACGTCAGCACGACCGCGCCCGCGCGTGCATACAGAATCCCAGCCCAATATGCATACCAGGACGACTTATCGCCCTTGTGCCCATTCACGACAATCAGCGCCGGATGCTGCGCGATCGTCGCGGATGCCTGGTGATACACAATCGACGGAACACGCAGCTCGTAGGCCGTGCTGTAGGCCACGCGCTCCGCGGCCACCCCCGGCGCCGGCGAGAACTGGCCGTACGATTTTGCTCGTAGCTCCGGTAGCGGATCGGGAACGTGCAGTGTCGTCCGAATTCGCGCCCGGAACGCGTGCCAATCCGGATGTCCAGCCGCGAACGCAAACGCCGAACAGAGCAGTACAACCAAAAGCCGCGGAATCAACTCTCATGCTAACCAAGCCCACCCGCTACCGTTGTAGATAGACCATGCCCAACCGCGTCCTGATCCCTTATCGCCACGCAAAGAAAGTCCGCGCTTACGAGGAAGCCGTCCGGGCGGGCGGCATGGAACCGGTTGCGCAACTCGTAAGCGAACCCCTATCCCTCAACGGCATCGATGGCTTGCTGCTCATGGGTGGAACCGACGTCGAACCGTCCCGTTACGGTGCCGAACCCGCCTCCGAAACCGACCAGCCCGATGACGAGCGCGATGCCGTCGAGCTGAGCCTGATCGACACCGCTTTAAAGCTCGACTTGCCGATCTTCGCCATTTGCCGGGGCCTGCAGATCCTGAATGTGTATCACGGCGGAACCCTGATTCGGCACTTGCCTGGCCCGCATCACGACCCCGATTCCGCCGACAAAGCGGCGCCCGTTCATGCTGTCGTGTTCGAGCCCGGAAGTAAGCTCGCCGCGATTGCTGGAACAAACAAATGGCAGGTAAACTCGCGGCACCATCAGGCCGCAAGCAAGGTCGGTGCAGGTCTCCGCGTCACCGCTCGAGATGAAGAGGACGGCGCTGTGGAAGGTTTGGAGCGGCCCGCCTCGCGCTTCGTCATCGCCGTGCAGTGGCACCCGGAAGACCAGGTTTCCGCCCACCCTGAGCAGTTGCGCCTTTTCGAAGCTTTTCGCGATGCGCTAGTCTAGCGGCGCTCAGCCCTGCGCAACTCGATCAGCACCACTTCCGGCGGGCAGTTAAAGCGAACCGGCAAGGAAGAGCACCCCACGCCGCCAGACGTGTACCCCCGCATCGCCCCGTGCTGCCAGGGTCCATAGGCGTACGCGCGCGGACAGCGCGCATTATTTCGAATCGAGCCGATCAGCGGAAATCGGATCTGGCCGCCGTGAGTGTGCCCGGACAGATACAGGTCAATTCCGCTGGCAGCCGCTTCCTCATATAACTCAGGCACGTGGGCCAGCAGCACCTTGAACGCTCCGGCTTCTACCGAAGACAGAGCGCCCGGCAAATCGTCACAACCGTAATCGAACGGGTCATCGACGCCGATCACAGCCAGCGACTGCGCCCCGCGAGTGATCTCCACGGAATCGTTCACCAGCATGCGCACCCCCATCTCTTCTAACGCGTGCGCGATCTCCGCCGAATCGTGATTGCCAAGAATCCCATAAATGCCTTCCGGCGTGTCAATGCTCGGCAGGATTGTCCTCATTCGCGGGTAAACAGCCTCGCACGCCCCGTGGTCTTCAAAACGGTAGTCACCCGTCAGGACGCACAGATCTGCCCGCAGATCGCCCAAAACCGGAACCAGAGCTTCCGCAATTCCATCGACGCCGTCGATATGAAGGTCCGAGATCTGCAGAATCCGGAAACCTTCGAATGCTGTAGGCAAATTCTCGAAATCGAGAGAAACCTCGCGCACCACCGGGCTCAGCGCGTTCCGCACCCCCCGGCTGTACGCTCCGGCGCACTTGAGAACCATGCGCAAGCCCGGCCGCAGCAAGTGGTGCTCACACCAGGCGTGCAGCGCCCCATGCCGGTACGTATGGCCGAGCGCTTCGAACTGCCGTTCGATGGCAATTCTTCGTTTCAGGCGCTCCGTCAGGGAGCGTTCTTCGACAATATTCGCCATGCAGGAATTGAAGACTACTTATGTTGTTCCGCGTGCGCGGCAACTATCTCCATTGTCCCCTACCGCGGCTTCTGTTTACACGTTTCCCGCCGTCTTGGTCCGCCCGCCCGAGTACAACTGCGCCGAAATCGCGTCATAAATCGAAACCATTTCCTTCAGCAGGTTCCGTACTTCGCTTTCTCTCATCTCGTTCAGCCGCGTGCGCGACTCCTCAACGCGCGCGATCCTCTCGCCCAAGTCCTCCCGCAGCCATTCATTACCGCGTAATTTGCCGAGGGTGGCTGCGCAAAGCTCCTCGGCGCGCTTGCGGAGCGGCTGCTCGCTCGCTATCGCCTCTTGCACGGCCGCGTAGAACACCTGCCAAGCGTAATCTAGAGACATGCCTGAATCGTATCGCGCTGAACCCGCATGCCGCCGCAGGTAAGAGTTGCGGTCGTGACCGGCGCCGCGCAGGGCATCGGTCAACGATCGGCAGAAACATTAGCCGCGCGCGGATACAGTTTGATCCTCAATGATATTCAGTCATGCGCGCAAACCAGCGCCGCGGTGCACTCCTGCGGATCATCCTCGCTCGAAGTCTTAGGCGACATCTCTGAGGAGAAGACTGCGGAAGAGATTGCGGCTGCCGCTCGCCGCGAATTCGGACGCGCGGACGTGCTCGTCAACAACGCCGGCCTTGCTTACATCGCCCCTGCCGAGGAGTCCACCGCTGCCGCCTGGCGCCGCGTCCTCGATGTGAATCTCCTCGGCCCGTTTCTCCTGTCCCGCGAAATCGGAAAGATCATGCTCGAGCAATACGCAGGAAGCATCATCAATATCTCTTCCATCGCCGGCCTCTTGGCCGTGGCTGATCGCTCCGCTTACAACGCGAGCAAGCATGGACTCATCGGCTTGACGCGCACTCTCGCCGCCGAATGGGGTGGTCGCGGCGTGCGATGTAACGCCGTCTGCCCCGGCTGGGTCAAGACGCCCATGGATACCGGGCCCCAGGAACAAGGCTTGTACAATGATCGCGACATCATCGGTCGCGTCCCAATGGGGCGCTTCGCGTCGCCCGAGGATATCGCCAACGCCATCGCCTTCCTCGCGGATCCTGAGCAAAGCGGCTTCATAAATGGCCACACCCTCTCGGTGGATGGCGGATGGTTCGCCGACGCAAGCTGGGAGACCCTGCGCCTCCGCCACCGCTGATTGAATGGTCCCAAGCGCGTCGCTGCCCATCACACCAATCAACTCGTTTTAGGGAATGTTTTACGACATAATCGCCGGCAGACCTACCGATAACCTTCCGGTAGTTGGCGCGTTGGGCCTGTGGAAACTTTCCAAAGCAGAACTTGACGCTTCTGTGTTGATTTCGTCGTTCATCGCTTTGATTGTGAGAGGTACCTTTCCGAAAGAGTTGAAAGAATATCATGGTCCGATCCCGTGTCCATTTTCAACCTCAGTGTTCCACAAAGGGTCCAATTTGACCGCACCTCTTCTCTGCCCGCAGAAGCCCTATGCATTCGCGCACATCGTCAAAAGGCAGTTCGGCCAGCTCCTTTATCGGGTGGTCCCACCATTTAATGGCGAGCAAATCAGCGATTGTCTTTTCATCAAAACGGAACTTTATCAAACGCGCTGGGACACCGCCAACGATTGCGTAAGGGGCGACATCCTTTGTCACAACTGAACCGTCTCCAACAATCGCGCCATCTCGATCGTTACACCTTGCAGGACAACGACGTTTCTTCCAAGCCAGACATCGTTGCCGATCTTCGTCTTTGTTCGCCTCTTGCGCTCGTGCTGCGGTAAATGGGGTATCTTCCTATGTCGCAGCTTTCCGCTATGGACACGAAGCGCCCAATCGTAACGTCCTGAATTATTACCCTGTTGTGATTGATGAACGTGTATGCGCCAATTTGAACATTTAACGATAGAAACATTCGTTCTGATAATAATCGGATGCTCTATCGTGCAACCTGTCAGGTGTGCGGATTGCGCAACGTATGTGTGTTCTGGCAGGGCATCCATTATCGGCTCATAGCATGGCTCGATAATGACTGGCAACGCAGGGCTATACTTACCAAAGGAAACCCCACCACAGCCGGTGATGCAGGTCTCATAAGGGTCCTTTGTGCAACTGCGTTCCTGCTCTAGCGCATCACGAAGCCGCCATCGACCGAGATCGACTGACCAGTGATGTAGCTCGCTGCATCGCTGCACAGGAAGAGTACGGTGTTTGCAATCTCTTCAGGACGCCCTTCGCGCTGCATAGGAACCAGCATCTCGCGCATCATTTTCAACCCCTCGCCTTGGCCGCCAGCTTCCATCTGATCGACCATCTGTGTACGGATGAGACCGGGGCATACGTCGTTCACACGAATCCCGCGAGTTGCATATTCGAGAGCTGCA
Source organism: uncultured Acidobacteriaceae bacterium (assembly GCA_963787585.1). GTDB lineage: Bacteria > Acidobacteriota > Terriglobia > Bryobacterales > Bryobacteraceae > Bog-105. The sequence continues at coordinate 328,513 of CAWBDR010000014.1, read as the reverse complement.
CTCTTCGTGAGACCGATCACGCCATGCTTCGCCGCGTGATACGTCCCTCGCTGATTACCCCCGACAAGACCTCCTAAAGAGGAACAGTTGACGATTGCGCCGCTCCGTTGTTCGCGCATGACCTGCAGTTCGAATTTCATGCAACTCCAAACGCCCCGCAGATTGACAGCCATGACGCGGTCGTAGTCATCGCGAGGTGAATCGGCCGTCTCGGCAAGGACGTTCTGAATGCCCGCGTTATTGAAGGCCATGTCCAGGCGGCCGAATGTCGCAACGGTCTGTTTGACCATTGCTTCCACTTCATCGTCATTCGAAACGTCGCACCGGATCGCCAGAGTTTTGAAGCCTTTGTCAGCCAGCTCCTTCGCCGCTGCCTGAACTTCCTTTTCATTCACATCCACCAAAGCCACGGAAGCTTCCGATTCCGCAAAAGCCTTTGCTGTTGCAAACCCGAGTCCTGACGCTGCACCAGTGACGAGCGCTACCTTGCCTTCAAATAAAATGTTCACTTCTTCCTCTCATGCCATGACAGCGAGTTTACTTGTTTCAGAAAGGGCCCTTTATGGCTTAACGCGCTGTGTAGCCGCCATCGGGAACGATCACCTGTCCCACCATGAAGCCCGCGCCGGGGCTGCACAACCAAAGGACGGCTGAAGCAATCTCTTCAGAACTGCCGAGTCGACCCAACGGAATCTCCTTCATCACGGCTTTCATTGTCTCCGGTTCGTTCGCCAGCGCATCGGCGACCATGGGTGTGTCGATTGCCCCCGGACATATTGCGTTGATCCGGATACCCCGCGCCGCATATTCGAGAGCAGCGCTTTTCGTTAAGCCGATCACGCCATGCTTGGAGGCGGTATACGCGCCTAGACCTGCGACGCCAACTAATCCACTCGTGGATGAGCAGTTGACGATTGCACCGCTTCCTTGGTCGCGCATGTGGCGGAGTTCGTGTTTCATGCAGGCCCAGACGCCCCGCAGGTTAATAGCCATCAAGCGGTCGAAGTCCTCACCCCGCGCATCAGCCGTTTCAGCAACGGAAACCTGAATCCCGGCATTGTTGAAGGCAAAATCCAGTTGACCGAACTTGGAGATGGTCTGGTGGACTATGGCAGCAACGGCGTCCTCATCGGACACATCGCAACGGAGCGCTATCGCTTTATGTCCCGCCGAGCGCAGTTGCTCGGCAGCGGAGCCGATGGCGTTCTCGTCAATATCAATCAATGCGACGGCGGCCCCTGCTTCAGCGAAAGCTCGGGCGGTCGCCAGACCAATGCCGGAGCCTCCGCCAGTGACTAAGCCGGTCTGGTTCTCAAACGAGTGATTCATTCACGCTGCCTTTCATCAATTCTCTGACATGGCCGAGAGTAGCTTATAACGGGCGGGCGACCTAGAAATAGCAAAGGGCCGCGCCAGTGTTGCAGTCGCATAAAGGGTAACTTCCGCAACGTGGCGGAAAGCCAATCAAACCGGGCCTTCCCGCGTCTCAAATGTCAGTGTCAAAACCCATAAAAATAGCCGCCTGAGAGATCAACTCTCGACAAAATGGGAACAACGCGAAAAACGGGCAGAACTGGCGGGGAGCGGAGGCAGAATACCGACCGGAAACACCTCACCCACCGCGAGGTGTTCGTGCTGATCGACGGCGCGACCGCTGCTCATTACTTCTCATGTACCGGCATGGATTCCGCGTTTCCGAACTCTGGGGCTTGCCGCTCGATCATGCCGACATCGAGGGTGGCGTCTTGCATGTCCGCCGTCTGAAGCGCGGCCTTTCCACTACGCACCCGCTACGCGCCGGCGAGATCCGCGCCATCAAGGCATGGCTGAAAGTGCGGGACGCGATGAAGCCCCGCGAGTGTCAAGACGCTCTTTATCAGCGAGCAGCGCAAGCCCCTGCACCGCTCGACCGTCAATTACCTTCTGAAGACCACGAGCGCCGCCGCTTCCCTGCCCTTCGCCGCGCATCCTCACATGTTGCGCCATGCCTGCGGCTTCGCACTGGCCGACCAAGGCGCAGATACCCGGCTTATTCAGGATTATTTGGGACACCGGAAGATTGAACACACGGTGAAGTACACCGCCAGCAACCCCGCGCGGTTTGAAAGGTTGTGGCGGTAAAAGGCGGTTTTAGGCCGAAGGCGGCGACCTCTTCAAAAGCGGAATTGCTGGCGGTGTATTTGACGGTGTGCTCGATCTGAGCTTCCCGGTTAAACTTCTTCACGAGACGCACGTTGCTGGCGATGTCGTACGATTCCTTAGTCACACGCTCCATGGGTGCGGGTGTAATTTGGATTACTGGCCATATGCAATGTTTTCGGCAAGTGTCCTCGAAAATAATTCGACTTTCTGCCGCAGGAAATTCGCGAGACGCGGCATCCTTCACTCCGCAGTTGGACTGCGGAGGAAGAACATAAGCCAAAATTGGCGCAGTAGAGACGCAGCATGGCGGGCGGCGCAACGCGCGAAATTCAACCGGATTGCCCGCCCGGTTTTGGGACGGCGGGCTTCTTTTGCACGAGTTTCACCACTTTCCACACCCCTCCGGGCGAAGGCCCCGCCGCCAAAAACTGCCGGTGCCTTCAGCAGAGCAAGAATCACCACAAGGGCAACGATAAGCAGGCCGAACCCACTAATTCGCCATCCTCTTCCGGGCGCATCGATTGCAGGGCTGAATAGCAGCTCGGGCCAAGGGCGTTTGGCGGTTTTATGCTGCTCGATCGATCTCGACATCTGAGATTTCTCCTATCCGAGTACTTCATGGCCTAAGCGGCCCACATTTACTGAATGAAGTGGTTATCAGATGGTGCAAACTCTCCATTCCCGGAGTTTGCACTGAGATTTTTTCCGTGCCGCGGCCTCTTCTTTGCGAAGCGATTGGCTTCTGCCCCATGCGTCACCAAATAATAAGCGCCTGCCACCAGCAGGCACAGCAGCGTCAGCCGGACAATGAACAAGTCAAGAAGATCGAATATGTGATTGATCCCGTCCCGGCTCAACAAGTCCCGCAAGTCGTGTAAATCCATTTTGCTTCTCCGGCCACCCAGCCCTATACCCATTCGGTCATGGTGATAAGTGGCTCTATTACTCCAATCGACGAAAACGGAATATTCGTCAAGCCCGAACCACTATGAAAACTAAGGAAAGTCTTGGTTCACGCTTCGCGCCCGGCGGAACCGGCGCTTCGCAGTCCTATCTGGCGGCAGCCCGGTTTATATGGCCTCCTTAGCGCACGCATATGGGGTTGCCCGGCAGGCGAAGCCAGGCGCGAAAGATATTCGATGATCTTAGAAACATCTCGAAACAGAGATATGTATCTCCTTATGATCTGGCGCTCGCATCACTAGGTGTGGGCGAAACGGATCAGGGGCTGGCATTGCTCGCCCAAGCGGTCGAGGAGCACTCGCCTCGGGCTGCATTCCTGGGAGTAGACCCTCGGTTTGACGGGCTCCGTACTAACGCTCGATTCAGGGTGCTAATGGTTCGAATCGGGCGGCCATCATAGATCGAAAACCGTAGGAGTGCGGTTCCGCGCGGCAAGACGTGTCAATGCAAATTGCGAATAAGATCTCGCGTCTTTAAAGGTGAACAGTCACTCGTAGGAAGGTAGCAGGTATCGAAGTAACCCCGTCACTGGTCTTGTTCTGTGCTTTGGCTAGGTCCAAAAGTTGGCTATGGAGCTCCTCCACTTTCCCGCTCTTTTGAGCCGCTTCGAAAGCGTTCATCGTCGGGCCATAGAACCGTCTGAATGAATCGATGAATTGGCTTGGGCTTTTGTCAGGCGAGATGAACTGGTACGTGTCCTTGACCATGGATATCCTCTCCTTAGGCACTCCGGCCTGACCAAAACGCTCGATGATGTGAGTATCCACCCCCCAAGTCATTGGGCTGATGAAGCCCTCTGGAGGTGGAGGCATAAACGATGAACTTATCTTCAGCAACTGTGACACGAATGTCGTATCGTTCGGAACCCAGTTACCCATCACAATGCGACCACCTGGTTTTGTGACCCGGACCATTTCTTTCGCTGCGTCGAAGGGCTTGGGAGCAAACATGGCGCCGAATACAGAGAGGGTCAAATCAAATGAATGGTCCTCGACCCCTTGCAAGTCGCACGCGTCTCCCTGTTGAAATTTCAATCGGTCGAGACCCGCCTCTGCCGCTCGTCTGTTCCCGGCGTCGACCAGGTTTTTGGCGATGTCGATTCCAACAACATCGGCTCCCAAAAGGGCCAGAGGAACCGCCGTTGTGCCATCTCCGCAGCCGAGGTCCAAAACCCGCACTGGGGGCGTTATCCCGAGAGACTTAACGAGTGTTTCTCCTGATTGCCGCATGAAGGCGGCAATCTCGGTAAAGTCGCCTTTCTCCCATAACGCCTTGTTTGGATTCACGATTGCTCCTTAGTATCACCCACAATAGCCTGTCACCCTACAATTACCTGCTCCAAGATAGTGCCCAAGAGCTTTGAGAATTGAACGAGATCATAAATCACAGCAATTACAGTAGAGCTTATTTTCGCCAGCGACGGTATTACTCGTGGAAGGAGTCCTGCAACTGCCGCTGATGAGCGTGATATGCTGCGTCCAATTATCAGGAACAGGGCGCAGATTGAAGGCGACGAAGAAGACCTGGGTGGCGCTTTTGCTCGCCCTGGGAGGCGCAGGGGTGCTCCTGGTCGGGACGCCAGGGCGCGGCATGATGCGCAAGGGAATGATGACATCCGAGGCGCCGACCGGCTTAGATAACGTCACGATCGAGACCGCCACGGACCCGAAGAATCAGCAGCACAAGAAAGATCGCGAGTTCTTCGATGAAGTGGAGGCAATCACGCCCGACGGGCTCGGGCCGGTTTACAACGCCCAATCGTGTCGGGAGTGCCACCAAAACGGTGGCCCCAATCCTGGGACCGGGGTCGCAGGCGAAGCGGTATCGGGCGGGGCGAGTCAAGTGATGGAAGTACGGGCGGGTCATTTGGGACCACACGGGAAATTTGAAGATCCCGTCGTGCGCATCGGAGGCGATCTCATTGTAGGCAGGACGCTGATCAACGATCGGGCGATTTGCCAATACGCACAAGAGCGCACACCAGAGTCGGAGACAATTCGCACAACGCGGGTGGCGCTAAACACGCTTGGAGACGGCTTCGTCGAATCGGTCCCCGATGGGGCGCTGCTGGCTCTTCGCGATCAGCAGTGCAAGAGCGGAGGCGAGGTCTGCGGTGTCGCGATCTGGGTTCCCATTGTCGAGGCGCCCGCAGTGGAGAACAGACGAATCGGCCGGTTCGGATGGAAAGACGAGCACGCCAGCCTGCTGTCGTTTGCGGGAGATGGGTACCTGAATGAGATGGGGATCACGAACCGGCTTCAACCCGCAGAGATCACCCAGGTGTGCAACCCGCCAGTGAATAAGGCTAGCCCGCCTCCCACCGGTGCTGTTACGGAACCGAACAGTTTGCCCGATCCGAGCGACAACTACCTGGAGGACATTGACCATTTCGCGCGATTCATGCGCGCGACGAAAGCACCTCCGCGCGATAACGTGCTGGCTAGCACTGAGGGGGCCAAGCGGGGAGAGAACCTTTTCAAACGAGTCGGGTGTGAAGCCTGCCATGTGCGGGACATGGTCACGGCCCCCGCGGGCACCAGGCTCAATGGCGGCACTTTCACCGTGACGGCAGGGCTCGGGAGCAAGGTCTTTCATCCTTATTCGGACTTTCTGTTGCATGATGTCGGCACGGGTGACGGGATTTCGATTGCGGTGCTCGAGCATTTCGGCCGGCGCATGACGGCACAGGCGAACCGGCAAGACGCTACGAAAATGGGTCTGACCCCGCAAAGTGTCGTGGATCCGAAAGCGATGCCCGCGATGCGCGACAAAGCAGCTGTAGAACGAGAGATGGCGACAAACTACTCGTATGTTAGGCCGTTTTACGAGCGCGACGAATGCGACAGCCACTATTTGGCTGAGCATGAGCATTCGGCGACGGACAGTCTGTTCTTTCGAGACGCGCAATGCACCGCGAACAAGCTGCGAACCCCGCCCCTTTGGGGATTGCACATGCGCACTCGCCTGATGCATGACGGGAGCAGTGCGCAGTTGCTGGATGCGATCAACCGTCACAAGGGCGAGGCGGGTCCAACGGCCGAGCGGTTCCATCAGCTCAGCACGCGAGACCAACAAGATCTGCTCACTTTCCTGCGATCGCTGTGAGGAGGAGCAACGCGAGTTAACTCCTATTAAGATCTTGCTAATGCCCCTTCTATCGATGTGCGAACGGCACTCTACAACGCCTGCTCCAAAGCCGCTTCCATGATCGCCCTGGGCGCGCTCTGGCCTGTGAAAATCTCGAACTGCGAAAGCGCTTGTTCGAGCAGCATCTCGGAACCGGAAATTACCGTGCATCCTTCCGCTTTCGCGCGTTTCAACAACACGGTTTGGCGCGGGTTGTAAACCATGTCGAACACTATATCGGCGGGCACGCCCTCAAAAAGGCATTCGTTAGCATCGGGAGCCATGCCCACCGGGGTCGCATGAATCAGCGCGTCGTACGTCCGCTCCTGGGCATCAGCCAAGCTAATCGCTTCTCCCTTCACAGCTCGTGCCAAAGCTTGTGCGGATTTCAGGTTCCGGCCGGTGATAGAAACGTTTGCGCGAGCATCGGCCAGGGCCGCCGCTGCCGCTCGTGCGCCTCCGCCGTATCCGGCAATCAGCACCGACGAGCCCCCTAGCGTCATCCGCCGACGCAGCGGTTTCAATACACCGTCCACATCCGTGTTCGTGCCGCGCCATTTCCCGCCTTTTCGCCACACCGTATTCACCGCGCCGATCCGCTTCGCCACCGGATCAATCACATCCAGATACCGCATGATGCGCTGCTTGTGCGGAATGGTGACGCTGAAACCCGATACGGGCAGCTCGGTGGCGGCCTGCATCCAATCCTTCAGTTGCCCCGTCGTCACCAAAAACGGTAAATAAACGGCATCCACGCGGCGCGCCTGAAATCCCCGGTTGTGGATCGCCGGGGACTTCGAGTGAGCTACCGGATTTGCAATCAATCCGAAAATTCGCGTTTGCTTGGTGAGCTTTCCCGGCCGGTACAGGCTCCTCATCGTGTGTGCCGCAATCTGCCCCGGCGCGGTGCCCGGACTCTCTCGCGCCGATGCGTACGTATAAAGTGAGCCGCGGGATGGCCCGAGAATCCGGCTGGGAATCCCCGCTTCCGCCATCGCCAGCAGAATCAAGGGGGTCTCTCCGCGCTCGCATGCGCAATGCAGGAGCCGCAGGTTGTCGCTGGGTTTGCGCGCCGTGATGGCGACCTTGTACGCATCCGCCGGAATGCGCCGCATCCGCCGCAAAAGCGGCGCCAGGGCTGGCGTCTTCTCGAAATTGTGACAGGAGATGATCAATGCCGCGTTCTCACGCAAGGCCTGCGCAGCACCGCGCAAACGTTCGGCCGATTCAATCTCGAGATCCAACAAAGTGGCGCCCGCATCCGCCGCGTTATCGAGCACCGCCAATTGCCGTTCCACTGAGCCGGAAAAATGGCCATGCGCTTCCGCGTGGCGGCATGTGGCCAGCACGCACGCGTCCGCAAATTTGTTCTTAAAACGTCTGATAAGTTCGACGCCCCCGGCTGGATCGGCCAGGTAGTCCAGCCGGAACTCCAGGAGCGCATTCCCATCTTTGTACTCTTGTTCTGCCGCCCGGCTGAGCTGCGAAACCGTAGAGAAACCAAGGGCTACACAGATGCGCGGAAGGCTTCTCGGCAAACCTGACATGTGGGGCAGTTTGGGCCAGAATAGCAAGTGCAATCTTTTCGTTCCAAAACCCCCGCCGCCAGGGTCAAACTCGATGAGGCAAGACATGACAGACCCTAAATTAAACCGAGTACCGGCACAGAAAGAGGAAACATCGGAGTTGCAGAGTGCCCGGCGCGAAGGAACGAAACCCCGGCCGGGCCTGAGCGTCAATGACACCATTGCTCGTGACGCGAATTTGTCTGTAGGCGGCCAGGGAGTAAACGTGTCCGGCGTTTCGGCCGGTGCCGGAGCCGGGGCGGGCTCCACCAACCTTACGCCTTCGGCCGGCTCTTCACCTGCTCCGAATATCGTTCCGGGCGGCCGCGGTACCGGCGTGACCCGCTCGCCGAGACGCAAGCGGCAAAGTCGATGGGTTCGAGAATGGATCTAAGTGAAAACCGGACCATCCAGGACGAAATCGCTCGGCGCGCATACACCTATTGGTGTCAGCGCGGCTGCCCCATCGGTTCACCGGAAGTAGATTGGAACCGCGCGGAACGGGAATTGCGTGAGGAGCGGTCGCGGAAAGCCTCTGCTGCTTCCGCTTAAGCAAGTGCGAAAACGGGAATGGCATATTCCGCGATTCGCATCTGCCCAGCCTGCGGCGCCCGGAATCGCGTCTCCGCGAAACACCTGAGCGATACCGGGCGCTGCGGCGCTTGTAAAGCGTCGCTACCGCCCTCCTCCGAGCCGATTGAGGCCGATAGCGATGTCTTCGAGGCCATCGTCACCGAAGCGCGCGTTCCGGTTTTAGTCGATTTCTGGGCGGCATGGTGCGGTCCTTGCCGCATGGCGGCTCCGGAGGTTCGCGCCCTCGCCGGCGAGATGGCCGGAAAAGCGCTCGTTCTGAAGGTGGATACCGAAGCGCATCCGGAGCTGGCTGCCCGCTTCCGTGTGCAAGGCATTCCGAACTTCGTCGTTCTCCGTGACGGCCGTCCCGTCTTTCAGCAGGCCGGTCTCGTGCCGCGCGTCGAGATGCGCCGCTGGTTAGAACTCGCCGGCGCCGCCGCGGCCTGAATCTCGTTCACGCGATCGCGAGTCATTTCGACTAGCTTTCATGCGGAAGCTGGAAACTTGATGCTTCTAGAGTTCGCGAATAGGACGGGGAGAATTGATCAGATCTAGTGTGCTGGATGACTGTCGTTTTCCTCTTGGTAAAGATAGGAGGCCGGTCAGTGTACGGTCGCAGCTCCTCCAGGTGCTGCCGCAGGTAATGCAGCACAGCTTTCCGCTGAGCCGATCCTGACTCTATCCCGCCCAGTAAGTGCGGGTCGACTGCGTGTACCCGTACATAAATGGATCTCCATCGCTTCTTGATCCCATCTTCCGAGAGGTGAAGCTCTTGGGCGGCTTCCGCGTCGGACAAATCGAGCAAGGAACACTCGAGGAGCCGCTGCTCACCGGGTGAGAAATGAAACTGGGCTTTCGGCGAGAAGAAATAGCTGGACAACCAGGCATGCGGCTCGGCTTGAGCATCCTGGGTTGTAAAACGCATCAGACTCGCCGTTTCTTTACCGGTCAACAGCATACGCCGTTCAATTCGCATCCCCAAACTTTCGAGCGTATCCACCTGATGCGGCTGCCAAACATCGAACCACATAGCGCGAACCGAGTACCCAAGGTGAAAGAAACGGTGCCCCTCATGCACTGTTGAGTGCAGATTCAGTGAATCGGGATCCTGCAAACTCAGCGGATCCTGGATTCCGAAGAAGTTCATCAGGTGGAGTGTTCCCCGTGCATTCCCTTCACTTATTTCCCTCGGCGAAAGGAATGGATTGCGATTACTGAGCGCAGCGGCCATGACTAGATTGGGAAGCGTGCAGCACCCCCTTACTGACTCCAAAACGTACCCCGGGCGGATAAATGACGTCCCAATAATCATTCTTGGCACGTGGTCTGGAACGGATCGGATAACAGCAAGAGATACCAGTTCGCGGACAATCAGGTCCTCGAGAAGAACGGGTAGGCTTTCCCAGACATCACGATAATAAAGTACGTGGTCCGGAGCCCATAAAGGCATTGTTTTGCGGAGATCTTCCAGGCGAGCCCTCCGGCAGATCAGATTCGCGGTGGACATAAATCCTCAAACCTCCAAATTGAGCGCAATTTTTTAGCCACAGGCTTCCAGCGCTCAGTGAAACTCTACCCCAAACGGGTATTGTTCTTGGATCGCGCGCCGGGTAACATTCTTGGGCAAAGGAGAACCAAAGGGAATGCAAAAAGCATTGACTTCGATGCTACTGTTATCGTCGTTAATCGTTCCGGTTAGCGCAGCAGTGGTGGAAAATGACACGACAGAGATCAGCTTACAGGTTTTTATTCCCTGCGCTGATGGTGGCAATGGCGAGATCGTGGACCTGAGCGGTGCTTTGCACACCTTGGTCTCGTTCACCATAAATGGCAACAATGTTTCTGGGTACTACCACGTTCAGCCACAGGGCATCAGCGGTATCGGCGAGACTACTGGTGCTAAATATCAGGGGACTGGCGTGACACAAGAGAGCTTCAAGACGTCCTTTCAGAACGGCCAGGCGAACTTCACCTACGTGAACAACTTCAGGATCATAGGCCAGGGTCCGGGAAATAATTTTTTGGTCCATGAGACCATGCACATAACGATCAACGCTAACGGGACCCTGACAGTTTTTCACGACAATTTCAGCGCCGACTGCAAATAGGCTGTCGCGCGAAGTCTCGTTCACGCGCGAGCGAAATATCGCCAGCCCCCTCTGTGCGCTAATCTTAACGCTATTTCGTCTGCCTACCTCGATCCGTTTCCGGCGTCCCCCGTGCTACTGTCAACCTGGCTCGCCGAGCGCATTGCGCTCAGCGAGCCATTTCTATTTCAGGAGCGTACTCCCATGGCAACCGACGCCCAAATCACAGCAAATCGGAAGAACGCAGAACTCTCAACGGGACCCACCAGTCAAACGGGCAAAGCCAAATCCTCCCATAACGCCGTCAAAACCGGACTCACGGGTCGAACCGTTCTGCTCCCCGATGAGGACGCCGAAGCGTATCAGACCCACGTCGATGGTTTCCTCGCCCGCTGGAATCCCGTCGGCGATCAAGAGCGCAATATGGTCCAATCGCTGGCCGATACCGAATGGCGCTTACTCCGCATTCCCGCTCTTGAAATGGGTATATACGCTCTCGGCCGCCTGGAATTCGCAGCCGACTTCGCCAAGGAAGACGAACCTGTTCGCAAGCACCTCATCGAAGCCAAAATATTTCTGACGTATCGCAAAGATCTGAACAACCTCAGCATTCAGGAATCGCGCCTCCGCCGTCAGCGCGAAAAGGACACCGATGCGTTACGGCAGCTTCAGGAACAGCGGCGGCAGGGAGTTAAAGCCCGGCTGAACAAGGCGGCCCAGCTTTACATCCAAGCGGTCAAGGAAAATACCAATGGTCAGTTCGACTTAGGCCAATTTGGGTTCGAATTTTCAATCGGCGAGGTCGAGGTCTGTGCCCTCCGTATTAAACCCGATCTGTTCGACGAATACTGGCAGCAAGTAGAAGATGAAGAAAGAGAGCGCAACAAAGTCGCGTGAAGGTGACTGGCTGTTCATTCGATATGGCCCCCTTACCCTCCGGACTTCGCCGGTACAGCTCGTCGCAATTCGGCCTAAACCACACCATCTGGTCGTTCTCCACAATTTATCCACAACATCTAGTTGCCGTGAGTAAAAATCTGTCTTGACGGGTGAGATAATTGGAGTTTAGATAGGTACTGCAAGATCAGGCAGCATCTACCGCCCCCGAAGAAAGGCTCCCGCCCCATGGGACAGCTCAGCGTAAACCTAGCAGTCAGAGTTCAGGAGTTGCATCGCTCTCTTAAACGCGAAGAACGGACCGGTGTGTCCTTCCCTCGCTTCTTTACCTCCAAATTGGAGCCCGGTACCACCCCCTACGATCAAATCACCTGGGAGCTTCGTACCGCCACCATCGGCAATGATAAAGGATCGCTCCTGTTCGAGCAGCGGGACGTCCAAGTCCCGGCCGATTGGTCGCAGACCGCCACTAATATCGTCGCCAGCAAGTATTTTCATGGCCGCATGGGTTCGCCGGAGCGCGAAACCAGCGTCGCTCAACTTGTCCATCGTGTCGTCGACACGATCGCTGACTGGGGCCTCGCCGGCAATTACTTCAAGACCAAGGAGGAGGGGGAAAACTTCCGCGATGAGCTCGCCCACCTCATGCTGACCCAGAAGGCCTGCTTCAATTCGCCTGTCTGGTTCAATGTCGGTGTCCGCGAATCCCGCGGCTACGGCTTCTACTTCGATGAAGACGCGCAAGTAGTCAAGAAGCTTCTGCCGGGCGAAAACCATCCGCAGTGCTCGGCTTGCTTTATTAACTCTGTCGGCGACACGCTGGAATCCATCCTCGACCTGGCCAAGACCGAAGGCATGCTCTTCAAATGGGGCTCCGGAACGGGCACCAATCTCTCCGCCATTCGCGAAGAAGACGCCCATCTCTGGGGCGGAGGTCGCGCCTCCGGGCCGCTCAGTTTTATGAAGGGCTTCGATGCCTTCGCCGGGGTAATCAAATCCGGCGGCAAGACCCGTCGCGCCGCCAAAATGGTGATCCTCAACGCCGATCACCCCGACATCGAGCATTTCGTCTGGTGCAAGGCCAAGGAAGAAAAGAAGGCCCACACGCTCATTGATGCCGGCTACGATTCCTCGCTCGATGGCGAAGCTTACGGCTCTATCTTTTTTCAGAATGCCAACAATTCCGTCCGCGCCACGGATGAATTCATGCAGGCCGTCATCGAAGGCGCCGATTGGTGGACCCGTAGTGTCGTCACCGGCCAGCCCGTCAAGCGCTACAAAGCCCGCGACTTGATGTGCCAGATCGCTGAAGCCACGCACCAGTGCGGCGACCCCGGCATGCAGTTCGATACCACTGTCAATCGCTGGCACACTTCCAAGGCCACGGGCCGCATCAATGCCTCGAACCCTTGCAGCGAATACATGTTCCTGGACGATTCAGCCTGCAACCTGGCCTCGCTGAACCTGATGAAGTTCGTCGGCCCCGACGGCGTCTTCGATGTCGAAGCGTTCCGCCACGCCGTCGACACCGTCATCATCGCTCAGGAGATCCTGGTCGATAACGCAAGTTACCCGACCGAGAAGATCGCGAAGAACTCGCATGATTTCCGCCCACTCGGCTTGGGCTACGCCAATTTGGGCGCTCTGCTGATGTCGCTCGGCCTGCCGTATGACGGCGATCTTGGCCGTGATTTCGCCGCAGCCATTACCGCGATCATGTGCGGCCAGGCCTATCTAACCAGCGCCCGCCTGGCCGAAGCCGTCGGCCCGTGCCCCGGGTATCCCGAGAACGATCAGTCGTTCCTCGAAGTCATCCGCATGCACTGGAACTCCGTTAACCGCATCGACAGCAAGCGGGTTCCCGCGCCCATGTTCAAAGCCGCCGAAGAGTGCTGGCGTCGCGCCCACGAAGTAGGCTCCATCACCGGCTTCCGCAACTCGCAGGTGACCGTGCTCGCTCCCACCGGCACAATTGGCTTCATGATGGATTGCGATACCACCGGCATTGAGCCGGATCTCGCTCTCGTTAAGTACAAGAAGCTGGTCGGCGGCGGTGTCATCAAAATCGTCAACAACACTGTTCCGCAAGCTCTGATCAAACTCGGCTACACGCCCGAACAGACCGAGCAGATCGTAAGTCACATCGATTCCACCGGCACCATCGAAGGCGCGCCGCATCTCGATCCCGAGCATCTGTCTGTCTTCGATTGCAGCTTCCGCCCGCAAAACGGCGTCCGTTCCATCCAATATATGGGCCATATCCGCATGATGGCGGCTGTCCAGCCGTTTATCTCCGGAGCCATCTCGAAGACGATCAACATGCCCGAGGAGTCCACCGTCGAAGACATCATGGACGCCTACACGGAGAGTTGGAAACTAGGGTTGAAGGCTGTTGCGATCTATCGCGACGGTTCAAAGCGCGTGCAACCCCTCAGCTCCGGTACCGGCAAAGGCGAGAAGAAAGCTGCCGTGCCCGCCACTCCCGCCGCGCCGCAAATCGTCGAAAAGATCGTCTATCGGCCGCAGCGCCGCAAACTCCCCGACGAACGGCAATCGCTCACGCACAAGTTCTCCATCGGCGGCCACGAGGGTTACATTACCGTCGGTCTATATGAAGACGGCACTCCGGGTGAAGTGTTCATCTCCATGGCCAAGGAAGGCTCTACCATTTCAGGCCTCATGGACACTCTTGCCACCTCGATCAGCTACGGCCTGCAGTACGGCGTGCCGTTGAAGTTCTTTGTCGACAAGTTCAGCCATGTGCGCTTCGAGCCCAGCGGTTGGACCGGCAATCCGCAAGTCCCCTACGCCAAATCGATCATCGACTATATTTTCCGCTGGCTCGGCGCTCGCTTCCTGGGCATCACGGAAAGCAACGAAGCCGGCGACACGCCCAAGCTCCGTCCCACGGAGCCCGAACCGCAGCAAGCCCTACAGTTCGAAACGAACCTGGGCGATGCGCCGCTCTGCTCCGAGTGCGGCAGCATCATGACCCGCAACGGTTCCTGCTACAAATGCGAAAACTGCGGCGGCACCTCCGGCTGTTCGTAAGCTGGGCTGGACACTGAGCCGGAAGCGTGAGCGCCCTAGGGGAGTGGGGCCGCGCCCTACTCCCAACGCAATGCCTCAACCGGATTGATATTTGCCGCGCGCCGTGCCGGTAGCCACGTCGCGGCCAGCCCGAAACAGACCAACGTCGAAACTGCAATTACATACGTCATCAGATCGTTGCTTCCCACGCCATACAGCGCGCTCGAAGCCAAACGGCTCAACAAGAGGGCAGGCACGACTCCCGCAACGGCTCCGATCACGCACAACCAGAGGCCTTCGCGCAGCACCATCCTGAGGACCTGCGTCGGGCGCGCTCCCACGGCCATCCGGATGCCGATCTCGCGCGTCCTCTGGCTCATCGAGTATGCGATCACGCCGTACAAACCGAGCGCCGCCAGCAGCAGCGATATAGAACCCAGCACGGTCAGAAGTCGCGCGCCCACTTTCTGCGCAAAGTAAGAGGCGCTCATATAACTCACGAACGGCGCCGTTCCAGTGATCGGAAGATTAGGATCGACGCGACGTATCTCCGAGCGCAGCCTCTGGGCGAAAAGCTCTGGCCGCTCCTCGGTGCGCACTTCAATCCCGACGCCCATGCCCGGTGAGTAGAACTGAGCCATTGGGATATAGAAATACGGCATAGGCGCCTCGGCGAGCGATCGGTACTTGCTGTCCCGTACCACGCCGGCAATCGTCGTCTCCTCGCCCTTCATCCGGAATTTGCGGCCCACCGCGGGTCCGCCTCCCAGAAATCGCTTCACAAAGGTCTCGTTTACGATGGCAACGTGTGGCGACGAGCTCGTATCGCGATCAGTGAAATCTCTCCCGGCAAGCAGCGGTATTTTGAGCGTGGCGAAATAATCAGGCGAGACCGGATTCCGCCAGAGTTTCATGTTTTCGCCGGGCTGCGGAGTATAGCCGTTCACCGCAATCTCCTCCCACGACCCCGCCAGAAAACCGAGCGGAACATCTTCACACAAGCTGACATCCCGCACGCCGGGAACAGTCCGCAGGTGATGTTGCAGCCGCCTTAACAAGGCGACGGTTTGTTCGCCGGAAACGTGTGTTTGCGATAGATCGAGTCCGGCGAGGAGAATGTGCTCCGGATCGAAACCAGGATTGGCTGTCTTGGCATTTTCGAAACTCTGTATAAAAAGACCCGCGCCGATCAGCGCCACTAACGCGAGCGACAGCTCGCAGACGATCAGTACCCGGCTGAGCCCTCTCGATCCCACACCCGCCGTAAGCGACCTTCCGGCTTCCGTGAGCGCCTTTTGCGGATCGCGACGGAAGAAGAGCGATACTGGTGCTAATCCGCAGAGCACTGCCGTAGCGAAACACAGCCCGATCGTGAACAGAAGGCCGAGGCTTTGGACAGGCCCGCCCAAATCTGTGAGCGGTAGATCGGTCGGTGGAACGAAAGCTTGAATGCCTTGTGACATCCAGCTTGCGGCGATCAGACCCACCGCGCCGCCCGCCAGAGCAAGCATCAAGACCTCGGTCAATAGTTGCCGGATCAATCGCAACCGGCTTGCACCCAGGCTTAACCTGATGCCGAATTCTTTCTCGCGCGCCAGCGCCCGCGTCAGCAGCAGGTTTCCCACGTTGGCGCAAACGATGAGCAGCACTGCTCCGGCGATCGCCAGCAGAACCTTGAGCAACGTTCCAAAGATTCGTTGCGCGCCATCCGGTGAATCCGCCATGGGGAGTACCGTCGCGCCCAGCCGCCGGTTGCTGTTGGGATATTCGATCTGCAGCCGTCTCGCGATCGTCCTTACTTCAGCCTGTGCCTCTTCAATCCTGTTGCCGGCCCGCAAGCGTGCCATCAGGGCAAGCGGCCGCGAGTTCCGATCCGAAAGCCAGTCCCAGGAGCCAGTGAGCTGGGATTGCATCATTAACGGGACCCAAAGATCAAACCGCAGACCGTTTACGGTTCCCTGGAAAGCCGCCGGTGCGACCCCGATGATGCTAAGGGTTTGCTGGTTCAGCCTGATGTGCCGGCCCACGATATTGGGATCGGCTTGGAAGCGCCGGCGCCAGAGCGATTCGCTGATTACTGCCACTGGTGCTCCGCCCGGCCGCTCCATTTCTTCAGTTCGATTGAACGTCCGCCCCAGGATTGCTTTCACTCTCAGCACATCGAAGAAGTTGCCGGAAACCATCTCCGACCAAACGCGTTCGAGGTCGGGAGCTGTCCCGATGTACAACGGCCGCTGTTTGAACGCAATCACGCCCGCCAGCGTATTCGCTTGATCGCGAAAGTCCCGAAAATCGAGGTAAGACGAATCCAGCAGCTCTCCGTCCGGCGCGACTGTTTTGAGAGAGACAATCTCGCCGCTATTGCGAACGCCAGGTAGCGGGCGCAGCAACACCCGATCCACCCACGAAAACGCCGTTGCGTTTACAGCGATGCCGAGCGCGAGTGATCCGATCGCAATAATGGTGAAACCTGGCCTTCTTCCGAACGTGCGAATCGCAAACTGGACATCCTCAAGGAGTGAGTTCATACCGGGTTCCACGCCAAGCATCGCATGGCGGCTTCCACCCTGTAACTTCGGCTGGAGAAGAGCTTGCGGCGGTCCGAATCGCAGCCGGTGTCCGTTATTGGGAAGCAGCGGTCCGGTTTTTAAGAGTTCATTTGCCGGCCCTTGCGATTTCTCGCTTCTCTTGCCCACTACCCAAACGGGTCAAATCACAATGCAACGACTATTCACCCTGCTTATGGTGCCCTTCTTAACCATGATGCTGGGGTTTCCCACTCAGGCCGCCAGTTCCGGCCGTACCAGCCCTACCGCCGTTAAAGCCGGTACCGTCAGCGATGCCCAGATAGAGGCCACGATCCGCACCAAACTGGCAAAATCCAAAATCGGCCGGGACGGCTTCCGCTTCCACGTGCAGCGCGGTGTCGTCACCTGGGAAGGGACCACCGGCGTCATCCAGCACAAAGGGTCGGCTACCCGTATGGCGCGCGCGGCTGGCGCTCTTCAGGTGGTCAACAACATCCAGGTAAGCGCCAGTGCCAAGGAAAAGGCTGCCGGTAACCTTAAGAAAGCAGTAGTTCAACAGTAAATCCGCCCCTCAGGCCGGTCCGGCCCCATGCTAGAGTTGTAGGGAAATCGAAATTCCCCAATGAAATTCAGTGTTGTATTGTTGTCAGCCGTGCTCTGTGCCGGTTTCGCGTTTGGCCAGGCCACTAAGCCGGCTACTCCCTCTTCCCCTGCTACTTCCAATCCGGGTCCTGGTTCCAATTCTTCCTCCCCACAACTAAAAGTGCGTGGGCCCGAAAGCGTAACGGCGGCAGACCCGAACCGCGTTGTAGCAACCATCGGCGGGAAACAGATCACTGCCAAAGAAGCTTTGGATCTTCTAAAGCCGTTCCCGCCCGAACAGCGCCGTCAGTTGGAAGGCAATCTCGCCATGGCCGTGCAGCAGCTCTATATGCGTAAGCAACTCGCCGGTGAAGCCGCAAAGCTGAGCTTGGACCAGCAGTCTCCTTATAAAGAGCAGATCGAAACTGCCCGCCAGAATATTCTCCTTCAGGCGTACCTGAAAAAGTTAGCTGATAGTGGCGGAGCCCCCCAGGATCCGAAGCAATTCTACGATTCCCACCAGGGCGATTTCGAGCAGGTCAAATTGAGCGGCATTTTCGTCACTTTCGCGCCTCCCGGAACGCCTGCCTCATCGAATGCGAACGTTCGGACTGAAGATCAGGCAAAGGAAAAGGTCAGCGACATAGAAAAGAAGCTCGCGGCCGGTGGGGATTTCTCCACTCTGGCCCGTACCGAATCGGATAACAAACAGACCTCCGCGTCCGGCGGCGACCTGGGAACCTATTCGACTAGCGATCCTCAACTGCCAAAAGATATTAAGGATGCCGTAACCAAGCTTCAGCCCGGTCAGGTCTCCGGACCCATCCGCATCGGTAATGGCTATATCATTATCAAGGTCGATAGCCGCACGCAGGTTCCCTTTGACAAGGCTCGCCCCAACATTGTGCAACAAATGGAAAGTGAGAAGAGCCAAACCGCATTGAAGCAGCAGATGGACAAATACAAAATCCAGGTTCAGGACCCTGATTTCTTTGCGTCAACCAGCACGCCTTCCTCGAACGTCCCCTCGCTCCAGCGGCCTGGCAGTTCGAACACTTCCGGTGCTTCTTCGCCTTCGCCCAAGCCTCCGGCTCAGCGCTAGAGCGAGATCAGCCATTCATAAAGCTCTGCTCGGGTTACCGGCATTGACGGGCAGCCCGATCTCAATTTCTGCCAAGCCCGGTCTGACTGCCTGGCGCGGCAAGCTGCTCTCCGGCTCGCGTGAAAGAGGCGCGCCGGTCTATGCCGCCAGCTCTGTTCGTGCGAGGCGCGTTGTGCTCGATCGAGAACTGTTCCGGCGCTCGGCTCCATTGCGTCTCATTGTGGTTCATGAAGTATTTCATTTTGTTTGGCCGCGGCTCAACAATCAGGCTCGCCGCGGCTTCGAACTTCTCCTTCAGGCTGAACTGCAAAGCGGAGCGAGAGGTGAGTTGGGCGAATCCTCTGGAGTAAAGAAGCGCGTCTTCGTTAGGCGTCAGAGCCGTCCCGCGTGGCGTGACTACGTTTGCGAAAGTTTCTGCGATACCGCCGCCTGGCTGTATTCCGGGGTGGCTGACCATTCCGAATTCACTCTTCGAACCCGCTGGCGTAACCGCAGGCGAGTTTGGTTCGAATCTTACTTTGATCGTGCCCGTCCCTGCTAAGGTATAGTCTCCGGGCGATACACTGGAATCGAGGAATCTTTGTGTCTCTTTGGAAAGCCAGCTTAGGCTTGGCTCTGACTGCCGCCGTTTTACTGTTATCTTCCTGCACGCAACCCCAGGAAGTCCGGGCGGCTTCGGCCAAACCAGAGAACGAGCGCAAAGCCGCGCCGGATTTCAAATTGAAAGATGCGGACGGCCAGACGGTCAGTCTCTCTGATTACCGTGGAAAGGTCGTGCTGCTCAATTTTTGGGCCACTTGGTGCGGCCCTTGCGCCCTCGAAATTCCTTGGTTCGAAGAGTTTGAGCAGCAATACAAATCGCAGGGCTTCGCAGTCGTGGGTGTCTCCATGGATGACGACGGCTGGCCTGCCGTTAAGCCATTTATCGCCGCGCACAAAATGAACTACCGCGTTCTGCTGGGCAACGATTCGATCGCTCAGCTCTATGGCGGCCTCGATGCTCTTCCGACCACCTTCATACTGGATCGGGAAGGCAGAATCGCCTTTACGCCCCATGTCGGCCTGGTCAATAAGGATGATTACCTCAGCGAAATTCAAGAACTTCTCGGTCTCAGACGGACCAATGCTTCGGTTTCTCGCGTGTACCCTGATTTTGCCGCTCTGTTGCCTCGCCCAGCAGAACAAGCTCATCGTTAAACCCGGCCAGACACTTACAGTTAAGCGTGGCGGAACAGTCGCAGAATCGACTACCGTGTCGGTTCTCCCCGGCTTTCATGTGAACAGCGATAAGCCGAAAGATGAGTTCCTGATTCCTCTCAAGCTCACCTGGAACCCCGGACCTCTTCAAGCCATTTCGACTCGGTATCCCAAGCCCGAAGACATCAAAGTCGGCAACCAGATGCTGGCCGTCTTTACCGGTTCGTTCAACATAGAGACCCAGTTCAAAGCGCTTCCGCAGGCTCCGGCCGGCCCGGCGACAATAGCTGGCAAGCTGCGCTATCAAGCCTGCAATAGCGAAATGTGCTTTCGGCCATCTACGGTTGAGGTCTCTCTTCCCGTTGTGATCGAAGCCCAGTGAATGGCGGTATGCTGCTCGGGCCATGCGCCGGCTTCTGATCCGCCCCGGCGCAATCGGTGACTGCATCGTGTCGTTCCCCGCGATGGAATGCCTCAAAGCCGGCTATACCGAGATCTGGATTTCTTCGCCCGTCACTCCGCTGGTGCGTTTTGCTGACAGAGTGCGTCCCATATCCTCAACCGGAATCGATCTTGTTGGTATCGGTGATCTCGACATCAATTCCAGCGTGCGCGAAACGCTGCTGCGCTTTGATTCCATAATGAGCTGGTATGGCGCTAACCGTCCGGAGTTCCGCGACGCCCTTTGCGCGCTAGGCATTCCTTGCCGGTTTTTTCAAGCACTGCCACCACCCGAATTTGCGGGACACGCGATCGACTTCTTCGCCGCCCAGGTTGGCGCTCCCGCCGGGCTCATTCCGAAGATCGCCATACAGCCCGCCGCTCTCAGAAATTCCATCGTGATCCACCCATTTTCTGGGAGCGCGCGAAAAAATTGGCCGCTCGAGTCCTATCTCCAACTCGCAGCCGGGCTGCCGCTCAAAGTGGAGTGGAGCGCCGGGCCCGACGAAAATCTGCCGGATGCGACGCGTTTTGAGAATCTGGCCGACCTCGCTGCCTGGATCGCCGGTGCCCACCTCTATATCGGCAACGACTCGGGGATCACTCACCTCGCCGCCGCGCTGGGCACAAAGACGCTCGCGCTATTGGGCCCTGGCTCGGCCCCCATGTGGACTCCTCGCGGCGAGAACGTAATTGTCTTGCGAGGCGATCCGCTCTCAGACTTGCCTATTGACAGGGTTCTCGCAGCCGTTAATCGGCTGCTTGGCTCACCCTAGGCGCTGGTTGCCAGCGCACAATCGGTTTCCGCGCCGCTGTCACCTCATCCACTCTCGACGTGCGCGTCGAATGCGGAGCCTTTAGCACCAGCTCCGGATTCTCCTCAATTTCTTTCGCAATGGAGATCATTGCGTCCGCGAAAAGGTCCAGCTCGCGCTTGCTTTCTGTCTCCGTCGGCTCAATCATCAGCGCGCCCCGGACAATCAGCGGAAAACTCACCGTATAGGGATGGAAGCCGTAATCGATCAGCCGTTTGGCGATGTCTCCGGTCCGAACGCCCTTCTTTGCCTGCCGGTCGTCGCTGAACACGCACTCGTGCATGCTCGGCGCGTTATAGGCGATCTGATAGTGCGGCTCCAGAAGTGTTCGCAGGTAATTCGAATTCAACAGGGCGTCCAGGGTTGCCTTCCGCAATCCGTTTCCTCCGTGCGCCATGATGTATGCCAATGCCCGGACCAGGACGCCGAAATTGCCGTAAAACGCGCGGACGCGGCCGATCGATTCCGGCAGATCAAAGTTCCATGCCCACTGGCTGCCTTGGCGTTTCAGTCGTGGGCCTGGCAAAAAGGGCGTCAGCACTTCGGCGACCGCCACAGCTCCCGAACCGGGGCCTCCGCCGCCATGCGGGGTCGAGAAGGTTTTGTGCAGATTCAGGTGCATGACATCAATACCGAAATCGCCCGGCCGCGCCACGCCCACTAGCGCGTTCATGTTCGCGCCATCCATGTAGACCAGCGCGCCCTTGTTATGCACCAGTTCACAGATCTTTTTGATGTTCTCTTCGAACACGCCTACCGTATTCGGATTCGTAATCATCAATCCTGCCACGTCCTCGTTAACTGTGCGTTCGAGGACTCCAAGATCAATCATTCCGCGATCGTTCGACTTGATGTTCTCGACGGTGTAGCCAACCATCATGGCCGTCGCGGGGTTCGTTCCGTGTGCTGAATCCGGGACGAGTATCCTCTTCCGGGCGCTGCCTCGCGTTTCAAGCAGCGCCCGTATCATTAGAATTCCGGTGAATTCGCCCTGCGCGCCGGCCGCGGGCTGCAGTGTCACTGCGTGCATACCCGTAATCTGCGCCAGAGCGCGTTCGAGTGCGGCCACTACTTCCATCGCCCCCTGCGCCAGCCGCTCCGGCTGGTACGGATGCGCCCACGCCAGACCTTCGGTTCGCGCCACCAGCTCATTAACGCGCGGATTGTATTTCATGGTGCAGGAGCCCAGCGGATACAGACCCAGATCGATGGCGTAATTCCAGGTAGACAGCCTGGTGAAGTGGCGCAAGACCTCGAACTCGCTTACTTCGGGAAAATCTTCGATCTCATCCCGTACGTTTGCTTTTCCGAGTACCGTCGCTGCATCCACCGCCGGTACATCCAATTCAGGCAACTGATAGCCGCGCTTGCCCGGCGAACTTTGCTCAAAGAGTAGCGGCTCGTCTTGAACGATGTGTCTTATGGCCTTCTTGATCATTGGCTGGCTTCAGGACCTCGCAAATGCCGCTGCAACCGCATCCATATCGCTGCGCTTGTTCATTTCCGTAGCGCAAAACAGCATGCAATCCGCCAGTTCCGGATAGAAACGGCCGAGCGGCAGACCGCCGATGATTTTGCGATCAAGCAAGCTCGAATTGATCAGGTCCGGGGAGCTCCCGTTCGTGCGCACGACAAACTCGTTGAAGAACGGCGCCTCGAATTTGAGCGGCAGCTTGCTCGCCAGGTAGTGCGCCTTGGCCAGGTTCTGCTCGGCCAACTCGCGTAGCCCCTCTTTTCCGTAAAGAGACATGAAAACCGTAGCCATCAGTGCCAGCAATGCCTGATTCGTACAAATATTCGATGTCGCTTTCTCGCGCCGGATGTGCTGTTCGCGGGTGGCCAGCGTCAGGCAAAACGCGCGATTACCGTTCGAATCCCTCGTTTCTCCGGCGAGCCGTCCCGGAATTTGCCGAATGTATTGGTTGCGCGTTGCAATGATACCGGCGTAAGGGCCGCCGTAACTGGGTGAAATCGCGAAGCTCTGAAGCTCGCCGACGACGATATCGGCGTCTCGGGGAGGTTCAATCAGCCCCAACGCCACCGCTTCGGTAAAGGCAACCACGAGCAGAGCGCCTTTACTTCGAACAAGCGAGGCAATCTCATTCACATGCTCGAGGATGCCGAAAAAGTTTGGTGTTTGTATGATTACGGCTGCTACTGTATCGCTCAGCTTGGTCCGCACATCGTCGATATTTAATTGCCCGTTCTTGGAATAAGCCAGCTCTTCAAGCGGGAAGCCCTGATGCTGCGTGTAAGTCTTGAGCACTTCGCGGTATTCCGGATGGACCGTTCGAGCGATCAGAATCTTGTCACGGCCCGTTATGCGCACCGCCATCATCGCCGCTTCTGGAACCGCCGAAGACCCGTCATACATGGAAGCGTTTGCTACCTCCATGCCGGTCAATTGGCAGACCATCGTCTGAAACTCGAAAATGCTGGTAAGCGTGCCTTGCGAAATCTCGGCCTGATACGGTGTGTAAGAAGTTAGAAACTCGCCGCGCGAGACTACCGTGTCAACTAGAACCGGACGGAAGTGGTTGTAGACTCCAGCTCCAAGAAAGCTCGCGTACCCATCCCCATTCGCGGCGCCAAGCTGTTTGAAGTGTTCGATGATCTCGTATTCGCTCTTACCGTGGGGGATATCGAGCGGCGTCTTCAAACGGACGTCCGCCGGAAGATAGGAGACCAGCTCTTCTTCCGATTCCAGCCCGATCGCGGCCAGCATCTCGCCGCGTTCGCTGTCTGATTTTGGTAGATATCGCAACTACGAGTTTAAACTCCCGGCCGCAAGCGGACCGCGTTACTCCGCCCCAACGTATTTTTGGTAATCGGCGGCGGACAGGAGATCGTTCGCCTCGCCAGAGGACGCCAGTTTAACTTTGATTAACCACGCTTCGCCGTGAGGGTCCTCGTTCAGCTTTTCCGGGTGTTGCGAAAGAAGTGGATTCGGTTCCACCACTTCACCGGAAACCGGGGCATAGATATCTGATACGGCCTTTACCGATTCCACGGATCCGAACGTCTGGCCCTTGGTTACTTTGCTCCCGCTCTTCGGTAAACTGACAAACACTATATCGCCAAGCTCGTGTTGCGCATGATCCGTGATCCCGATCCTCGCGTAATCTCCGTCTACCTGCACCCATTCGTGCTGTTTGGTGTATCGATATGCCTCTGGATAAGTCATCCTTTTGCTCTCTTGTAGAACGGAGTCGGAACCGTAACAGCCATTACCGGGGTATTGCGGATCAGAATTTGCAAGTTAGTGCCGGGAGCAACGCAATCCGTGGGTAGATAACAGAGGCCGATATTCTTATTCAGCGTGGGAGAAGGGCCGCCACTTGTAACCCATCCCGCCGGCTTCCCCTCAATCCAAACTTCGTAGCCGTCGCGGCCGATTCCGCGTTCTGTCATTTCGAAGCCCGCCAGCTTGCGTGAAATCTTTTGCTCAACAGCCTTCAATGCGGCTCGGCCGACAAAATCACCTTTCTCGATTTTCACGATCCAGCCAAGGTCCGCCTCGAACGGATTGACGGAGGCAGTCAGCTCATGACCATACAGGGCCATCTTGGCTTCGAGGCGCAATGTATTTCGAGCGCCGAGGCCGCATGGCTTGATTCTGAATTCGCCGCCGGCCCGTATGATTTCCCCCCAGACACGTTCCGCTTCCGCCGGCGAAATGTAGATTTCAAATCCATCTTCCCCGGTGTATCCTGTGCGCGCGATGCGCGCGGAAGCGCCGGCCACCGTGCTTTCCGTAAACCAGTAATACTTGATTCCGTTCAGGTCCGTGCCGGTGAGTTTCTGCAGAGTCGCTAATGCTTTTGGGCCTTGAATCGCAAGTTGCGCATACTGGTCGCTTGCGAAATCAACGCTGGCATTGAACCTGTTGTGCCGGCGGATGTGATCGAAATCCTTCTCTTGATTGGAGGCATTCACACAGAGAAAGAAAAAATCCTCGGCAACTTTGTGCACCAGGATGTCGTCCACGAATCCGCCATGATCGTACAGCAGAGCGGAATAATGAGCCTGCCCGATTTTGAGTTTTGCCGCATGGTTAGTTGCAACGTAGTCGACCAGCTTTGCCGCCTCTGGTCCGTGAATCTCGATTTCGCCCATGTGGCTTACATCGAAAAGCCCAACGGCATTACGGACCGCGTTATGCTCCTCGATGATGCCCGAATACTGTACCGGCATTTCCCAGCCGCCGAAATCAACCATCTTGGCTTTCGATGCGGCGTGAACGTCGAAGAGCGGTGTTCTCTTCAGACCGGTGAGGGCACTCATGGGAGGCGCGGAAAACCTCAGCGTAACATGCGAACACGCGCTCGCAGCCGGCTCAGGCGGTGGCTTCTGCAGTGTCGGATGAGCCGTATTCTTTCAGTTTGTTGAATAGCGTCTTTAAGCTGATGCCAAGAATCTCGGCCGCTCGCGTCTTGTTATTTTTCGTGTGCTGCAGAGTCAGTTGGATCAGCGCCTTTTCGGCTTCTGCAACGGTAGTTCCTACGGGCAGGCGCACGTTCTCGGGCTCGAAGACCTGTGCCGGAGGTCTCGATCCGATTGAGACCCCAAAATCGTATGGCAAGTGTGCCATCTGAATCGGCCCCTCGCCCGCCATGATGACAGCGCGTTCCAGCACGTTGCGCAGTTCGCGCACATTGCCGGGCCAATTATGTTTCCGGAATGCCTCCATGACCTCCGGCGTGACGGAAGTCACCTTGCATGAATGCTTGCGGTTGAGGTTGTTCAGCAGGGTCTCTGTCAGAATGGGCAGATCGTCCAGCCGTTGGCGGAGTGGCGCAAGCTGAATCTGAAAAACGTTCAGCCGGTAGAAGAGATCTTCGCGCAGGTCTCCCTTTTTCAAGGCATCATCCAGAGTGCGATTTGTGGCCGCGATTACGCGGACATCGATGGAAATCTCATTCTTGCCGCCCAGCCGCCGCAAGCGCGAATCTTCCAGAACGCGAAGCAGCTTGGCCTGGGTGCCCGACGGCATCTCGGCGAGCTCGTCCAGGAGAAGTGTCCCGTGCTGGGCAAGCTCAAAACACCCGGCACGCCGTTCCAGCGCGCCGGTAAAAGCCCCTTTCTCATAGCCGAACAATTCGCTTTCCATCAGGGTTTCCGGCATCGCCGCACAATTGATCGCGACAAATGGTCCGGCTTTGCGCGGGCTGAGTTGATGAATGGCCCGAGCCACCAATTCTTTGCCCGTGCCGCTCTCGCCCACTACCAGTACGGCCGCCTTACTAGGCGCGACCTGCTGGACGATCGTAAAAACCTGCTGCATCTGGCGCGAAGTCCCCACCATGTCGACCAGAACACCCGAATAGGACAGTTGCCGGTGCAGCCGCTCTGCTTCCTCCGCCAGCGAGCTCTGCTGGGCCGCCCGTTCCAGCAAAACGCGGAGAGCCGCAGGTTGGATCGGCTTTTCCATGAACCAAAACGCTCCCAGGTCGTGGATCGTTTCGATAGCAGTCTCGATGTTTCCGAACGCTGTAAGGACGATCGCTGGGGGCATATTGCTCTCCGCTCCCAGCCGCTTCATCAGTTCGAAACCATCCATGCGCGGCATCATCAAATCCGTGATGATCACGTTGGCCGAGAAGGTCTCCAGCTTTTCCAGAGCCTCCTGACCGTCGCCGGCGGTCTCGACATTGAAGCCCCAAGCGGATATCATCGCTGCTAAAGGCGCGCGCTGTGACTCTTCGTCATCGACGACGAGCACATTGATACCCTGGCGGGTCGCTTGATTGCCCACGGTCTACAGTGTAGCCGATTGAAGCAATTGTTCTTACCTCGGGTTTTTCGCGCAAGTATTAGTACTAATTGAGGACTTTGAGGTAATGGAACCTGAGATTTCAAACTTGCGAAGCCTGGAGGAACCACCCCCATTCCTGACTAGTTGGAACCGCGTTTATGCAGCCGTCATCCTTTACCTGATCGTCCTAATGGCCTTCCTCTACGTCGTGACCCGTTACTTCAGCTACTGAACAGGCGGCCACCGCACGCTAGAATGCTTCCGGGTAGGCTGTGGGTCGAATCCTCGAAGTGATTGTTACCTGCTTACAGGAAGCGCGCGAAGCTGAGGCCGGCGGCGCGGACCGCCTGGAACTTGTCCGCGATCTCGTTGATGGGGGTCTCACTCCGCCTGTCCGCCTGGTGGAAGAGGTGCTCGAATCAGTCCGGATACCCGTTAGGGTTATGATCCGCGAACACGCTTCGATGTTGGCCGGATCGCCTTCAGACGTCCGCAAACTTCGTCGCTCCGCTGCCGAGCTGAGCCGCTTGCGAGTTGATGGACTTGTGCTCGGGTTTATTAAAGAGGAACGAATCGACCTCGAGGCCACCCGATACGTACTTGACGCCGTGGACGTCCCCGGGACATTTCACCGCGCCTTTGACGAAGTGGCCGATCCCGAGCAAGCAATTGCGGATCTCAAAAGCCTGGCGCAGGTCGACCGGATCCTGACCGGTGGAGGGCCAGGTGCCTGGCTGGAGCGTCGAGCCCGGTTAGGCCGCTGGGCCGAGCAATCCCGGCCCGACATCGAAATCCTGGTTGCTGCCGGACTCTGTCCCGACGTGCTGGCCGAATTACCTCTCGATACCTCGGATTTCGAATTTCATGTCGGACGCGCCGCGCGAAATCCACACGAGGTCTGGGGCGCCATTGATCGACGCTACGTGGCTGCGCTCAAGAACGGACATCGATGAGAGCCCTCGATTGGGTGGTCCTGTTCGCTTGGCTGGCCTCGCTTGTCTCCTATGGCCTGTACCGCGGACGGGGAAGCAACACCGTAAATAAGTATCTCCTCGCCGGGAAGAGCATGCCCTGGTACGCGATGGGCCTCTCGATCCTTGCCACGCAAGCAAGCGCTATCACATTCATCTCCACCACCGGACAGGGGTATGTCGATGGAATGCGTTTTGTGCAGTTCTATTTCGGCTTGCCTCTGGCGATGGTGATCCTTTCTGCCACGGCCGTCCCAATTTTTCATCGGGCTAAGGTTTACACCGCGTACGAATACCTGGAATACCGGTTCGATGCCAAGACGCGCGCAATTGTGAGCCTGGTCTTTCTCATTCAGCGTGGATTGGCCGCCGGCATAGGCTTGTACGCGCCTGCAGTGGCCCTTGCCGATGTGCTCGGCTGGTCTGACCGGCTCATCACCGTCTTGATTGGCGCTCTCGTCGTTTTGTATACAGCCAGCGGCGGCATCAAGGCCCTCACCTGGGCGGATGTGCAGCAGATGACCATGATCTTCATTGCGCTGGTCCTCAGCGTGATACTCATCTTTCAGGCCCTGCCGCCTTCCATCTCCTTTGTCGACGCCCTGCACCTTGCCGGGGCCGCGGGGCGCTTAAAAATCGTGGATCCGCATCTGAACTGGAGCGACCGCTACAACTTGTGGAGTGGCCTGATCGGAGGCGGGTTCCTCGCACTGGCGTATTTTGGCTGCGATCAAAGTCAGGTTCAGCGGTACTTGACGGGCAAATCGATCGGGCAAAGCCGCCTGAGCCTCCTTTTCAATGCCACTGTTAAGATCCCGATGCAATTGTTTATTCTCTTCACCGGCGCAATCGTTTTCGTCCTCTCGCTATTTGTTCAGACTCCGATGATCTTCCAGCCTCTCGAAGCTGCTCGCGCGTCGAAAACAGCGGAATGGGCGCCCACCCAAGCGGAGTATCAGCGGGCATTCGAGCGTCGAAGAGAAGCAGCCTTTCAGTTCGCGAATGCCGCTCGATCCGCTGAAGGGAATAGCGGTCCGGCTCTAAGCGAATTTCGAAATGCGCAAAACGCTTTTACTCAAACTCGACAGCGGGCGTTGAAACTGGTCGAGCGCTTACACGGCGGCAGCAGATATGACGATACAAACTACGTCTTCCTGTCTTTTGTGAAAACCTTCTTGCCGGTGGGATTGATCGGGCTGGTCATCGGCGTAATTTTCTCGGCTTCGATGGGCTCCACTTCCGGCGAAATCAATTCTCTTGCCACTGTTTCTGTCGTGGACATTTACCGCCGCTACTTGGTCCGTAACCGGAACGATCGCCATTACCTCATTGCCTCCCGGTGCTTTACGGTGTTTTGGGGAGCATACGCCGTTGCCTTCGCCGCCCTCGGCTCCCGCGGATTCGGCGCTTTGATCGAGCGCGTGAACATTGTCGGTTCCTTGTTTTATGGAGGAATGCTGGGCGTGTTTGTCCTCGCGTTCTTTTTCCGGCACGTGGGGGGTACCGCCGCGTTTTGGGGCATGATTGCCGGGGAAGCGGCAATATTCGCGGCCGCTACTCTAACCAGTATTTCCTTCCTGTGGTACAACGTGATCGGCTGTTGCGTGGTAGTTACCGCGGCTTTGCTGATCTCGACAGCGCAGCGGAAGCCAAGCAAGGTGTTGGTCGCCGGCTAAACCTGCAGGGTGGCAATATCCACCGTCGAGTGGTGGCCTTCGACAACAATGATTCCAGTGTCGGTGACGTAATGCTTTTTCCGGTCTTTGTCCAGGTTGTAGCCGACCTCGGTTCCCGCCGGAATCTTGACGTTCTTGTCGAGAATCGCGCGCCTTACTTTCGCATGCCTCCCGATATCGCAATTGTCGAAAATAACGGAATCTTCGACTACCGCCCCCGTATGGATGCGCACTCCCCGGCCTATGATCGAGCCTCGCACAGTACCGCCTGACACGATCGAGCTGCCGGCGAGGATGGAGTCGATTGCCATGCCCCGCCGGCCTGTTTCGTCGAACACAAATTTCGCGGGCGCATCAAAATAACCCGCTGTGCGCAGCGGCCATTGCCGGTTATACAAATTCAATTCAGGCGAGACTGCTCGCAGATCCATGCTGGCTTCGTAGTAGGCATCGAGCGTTCCTACATCCCGCCAGTATTGTGGGCAGCCGATCGGGTCGCCCGGAATGACATTCGTCTGAAAATCATACGCATACAAGTCCGTGCGGCCTATCAGTCCGGGCAAAATATCCTTCCCGAAATCGTGGCTGCTATTTTCATTTTCACCGTCGGCGTACAACTCCCGAAGCAGGACATCGGTCGAGAAAACGTAATTTCCCATCGATGCATACACACGCGAAGGATCTTCGGGCATCGTCGGTGCGTCCGACCTTTTTTCATGGAAGCCGATAATGCTGCCTTCGGGGGTCGTCTCAATCACCCCGAATTCGGAAGCGAGTTCCCTCTGGACCGGAATTGCAGCAACACAGGCGCCCGCTCGCTTCTCGACGTGATACTCGATCATCTGCCGGATGTTCATGCGATAAATATGGTCGGCGCCGAAGATCGCGACAACGTGAGGGTCGGCCTGCTCGATCAGGTTAATGTTCTGGTAAATCGCATCGGCCGTTCCGCGATACCAATCCTCTTGCGCAGACCGCATCTGCGCCGGCACAGGAATGATGAAATGATTTCTTAGCAGCCCGCTCACTTCCCATCCTTCGCGAAGGTGCTGAAGAAGCGATTGGCTCTTAAACTGAGTTAAAACGTATATCGAATAGATGCCGGAGTTAATCAGGTTGCTGAGAACGAAATCGACGATGCGGTAGCGTCCGCCGAAGGGCACCGCGGGTTTCGCTCGTTCCTTTGTCAAAGGATGGAGACGCGTTCCTTTACCTCCGGCAAGCACAAATGCAAGGACACGAAGCTGCATTTCGGAAGACCTCCGTATCGATTTATTTTTCAGCTTTTTGAGTATATTCCGAACGCTAGACGTATTTCTGCATGATTTGCTTTCGCTGTCTTCTTTACTGATCTAAGCGCCTATTGCAAAGCGGTCCAATCCATCGCGAGGCGTACAAAAGATCGCACCGCAACACCCGTCGGTCCCTTGGACATCCAAGCCTTCCCATCATCGAGCCAGGCCGTACCCGCAATATCGAGGTGTATCCATGGCGTAGGATCGGCAAACTCTCGCAAGAACCACGCGGCAGTAATTGAGCCGCCATAACGCCCGCCGATATTCGGAAGATCGGCAAATGCCGACTTTAGATATTCCTTGTATTCTTCGTCCATGGGGAGCGGCCAAGTCTTCTCTCCGGCCCCTTTGGCGACTTTCAGAAAGCGCTGCAGGAACTCTTCGTTATTGGTAAACGCACCGACGTTGTAATGGCCAAGTGCGATCGCGATAGCCCCGGTTAACGTCGCCGCGTCCACAATGTGCGTAGCACCGTTCCGATTCGCGTAGGTAAGGGCGTCTGCCAGGATGAGTCGTCCCTCCGCATCCGTATTAAGCACCTCGACGGTTTTGCCAGATAGCGTGGTGACAATATCGCCCGGCCGCTGAGCATTTCCGTTCAGCATGTTTTCAACCGTGGGTACGTACCCTGTTACGGAGATCGAAGGTTTGAGTTGAGCGATGGCCCGCATGGCGCCGATTACCGCGGCCGCTCCCGCCATGTCGTATTTCATTTTCTCCATGCCCTCGGAAGGCTTGATCGAGATTCCGCCTGTGTCGAAGGTCACGCCTTTCCCAACCAGCGCTAAATGGTCCTTGCCGCCGGTTTCGGAGGGACGATACTTAATCGCAATCAGGAATGGGGGATTGCTGCTGCCCTGTGCCACGCCGAGCAGTGCGCCCATGCCGAGCTTTGCCATTGCCTCCTGGTCCAGAACCTCGCACTCTAATCCGAGATCGCTCGCCATTTTCTTCGCCGCCTCGGCCAGGGCTGCTGGGGTAAGCTTGTTGGCGGGCTCGTTCACCAGATCGCGCGTGAGATTCTGTGCTTCGCCGATTATCCGGCCTCGCTCGGCCGCCGCTTTCAGGGCTTCGTCGGCGACGCCCGGGACGATAACCGTAAATGCGTCGACCTGCCTCTCCTTCAGTTTCGGATCGCTCTTGTGTGTATCCGGCTCCCAGCCACCGAGTACCGCACCCTCGACAGCCGCGCTAACGTACTCGTCCCCGTTGGGCGTATCAATTAATAGCGCGATGGAACGAAGTCCCTTCGGCTTTAGAAAGCGAACCAGTGCGCCGGCAATTCTGCGAGCCTCAACCGACGAAAATTTCTCGCGTTTGCCTCCCCCGATGGCAACTAGCCGCTTAGCCGAGATGCCCTCTGGACGATGGAGAACGGCCGTCTCATAAAGCTTCCCCGTGAACTCGCCGGTTAAGCGCAGATCCGCTAGCCAGCCCGATTGCGCAGCGAGTTCGGGATCTGAGAACGCAACTGAGCTGACGGCCGGAGCTTCGGCTGCTTGCTTTTCCTCGGATTCAAAACAGATAATGGCCAGCGCGTCCGCGCTGTATTTCTCGGCCGGTGAAGATTCTACGTTGATTTGCATGAACTCTGTATGGATGGACCGCCGGTGCTTTACTGTTTCGCCCGGCGGCCCAGGGCGGCTTTCGCCTCCGCTTGCATTTCCTTTGCTTTTATAGCCTCGCGCTTGTCGTGGAACTTCTTGCCCTTTGCCACCGCGATCTCAATCTTGATCCGCCCTCCTTTGAGGTACAACCGGGTGGGAACCACGGTAAGGCCCCGTTCGCGGGTTTGAACTTGCAGCTTGTCGATCTCGGCCCGGTGCAGCAGAAGCTTGCGTTTGCGCACGGGCGCATGATTCATCAGATTGCCGTGGGAATACTCGCTGATATGAGCGTTCAAAAGCCAGGCTTCGCCTTCGCTGACCTCGGCATAGCTCTCCTTGAGCTGAATCTTGCCGGTCTTGGCCGCTTTGACCTCGGTCCCTGTGAGGACCAGTCCGGCCTCGTAACGGTCGAGTAGGTGATAATTATGACTGGCCGAGCGATTATCGCTCAAAATTTTGGTTTCGCTTTGCTGAGCCAAGGATTCTCCACTTCCAGTTTCGCCTAAGTATGGGTGGAGCTTGCACGTGAGCGGAAGGTGGCACGTCTTTCATTCGATCAGGACAGGAATATACGTGCCGTGGGACAGTTTGTGTGTGGGGTGGCGCTCTTCGCGCACCGAATGCTGGGAAGGCCAGTAAAGCGAAGGCGTCGATAGGTCTCGATTCGATATAGCTGAGCTTGGATGCGCTTTAAATTGAACGTTTTAAAAAAATCATCGCTTTATGCCGGGCTCGCCTGTGCTCTGCTTCTGGTCGTGCCGGCGCTGGAAGGACATACCAAAAAAGGCGACAAACTCCTCAAAGAAGGGCAAAAAGCAGAGGAAAACAGGGATTATGATACGGCGCTCAGCGACTTCGGCCAGGCGCTGGATACCGATCCGAAGGAACCCGCATACCTGATCGCCGTAAATCGCGTACGGAACAAGGCAGCGGCCGCTGACGTAGAAAAGGGCAAAACGCTCCAGCAGCAACAGAAGCTCAATGAGGCGCTCGTCCAGTTCCAGAAGGCACTGCTCGCTGATCCGTCCTACGAAATTGCCCTGCAAGAGATTCGGATCACCGACGACATGATCCAGGCGAAGGCCAAGGCTCCGCCTGGAACGGTGATTTTGACTCCGGCCGAGCGCGCCCGGCAAGATGTCGAGAAGCGCATTAACTCCCTCGAAGGGCCTCCAACGCTTCGCCCCATTAACGACCGCATCAGCAGCTTGAAGTTAAACAATCAGCCGCCCCGGGTCGTGTATGAGAGCGTCTGTAAACTGGCGGGGATTAACGCACTCTTCGACCCGGCGGGTATCGAGGGGCCGAGCGGCGCGCGCAACGTCAATCTCGAGCTCACCAACGTTTCATTGCAGGAAGCCCTAAATTACGTGGCGCTGGTGACCCATACATTCTGGCAACCCATCAGCCATAACGCGATCTTTGTCACGCAAGATCTCGATCAAAAGCGCCGGGAATATCAGAACGAAGTCGTCAAGGTGTTCTATATCCAGAACGCCAGTACTCCGAACGAATTTACCGAAATCTTCAATGGCGTGCGCATCGGAGCGAAGCTGCAGCAGGGAATCTTCTCGGTTGCCAGCCAAAACGCCATCATCGTTCGCGGCTCGCCGGATACCGTCGCTCTGGTCGAGAGAGTACTTCACGATCTCGACCGGCCGAAGTCTGAAATTCTGGTGGACGTTGCGGTCATGGAGGTTGCCAAGTCCAAAATTACGACTCTTGGCGCTGCCCTAGCTGGTCAGACCGGCGGTCTGAACATTCCGATCATCTTTAATCCTCGCAATCCTGTTACCATCGGCGGCGGCAACAACGGCGGCAATACGGGCGGGACGACTGGCGGCACCACCGGAGGGACGACCGATACTGGGACCGGAACAACAGGCGGAACAACGGGCG
Organism: uncultured Acidobacteriaceae bacterium; assembly: GCA_963787585.1. Lineage (GTDB taxonomy): Bacteria > Acidobacteriota > Terriglobia > Bryobacterales > Bryobacteraceae > Bog-105. The sequence goes on along the minus strand of CAWBDR010000014.1, from coordinate 294,262 downwards.
GAACAACTGGCGGCACCACCGGAGGGACGACCGGAGGCAGCACCGGCACTGGCCAGTTCATTACTCTCGCCCAGCTTGGGCACCTTTCAAGCGCGGACTGGGCCACTACGCTCCCGGGCGCGTTGGTTCAAGCATTAATGACCGATTCCGCGACTAGGCTGCTCCAAAGGCCTCAGGTCCGAGCCACTGATGGGGGTAAGGCGGTTCTGAAAGTTGGAAGCAAGATTCCCTATGTTTCCGGCTCGCTGAATTCCGCCGTAGCGACGCCGGGATCCATCCCGTACGCGACAACGCAGTTTCAGCAGATAGACGTCGGGGTGCAAATTGACCTGAGCCCACATGTGAATGGCCCGGACGACATCAGCATGCACGTCAAAGTCGAAATTTCGAACGTTACACAAACGGTGACCATCGCAGGCGTTCAGCAGCCGATCATTGGGCAGAAGGTCAATGAAGCCGACATTCGCATGAAGAATGGGGAAGTGAGTCTGCTGGGCGGCCTGACAACGAACAGCGACAGCCTTAGCATCGCCGGAATCCCCGGCGTGGCCAACATACCGTTGCTCGGTTATCTCTTCGGAACCCGCAACCGGGATCGCGAGACGGACGACATCATCGTCGCGCTCACACCCCATATCGTAAGGGCCGGGAACGCAGAAGAGGCTTCGAAGGGCGTGTATGCGGGAACGGAGCAGGTCGTGAAGGTTGAGCGTGGTGATGGAACCAATTCGTCCTATTCAGGTAGCGCCGCGGGTGGTCCGGTCGGCAATCCGGTTCCAGGTGCGCAGCAGCCTACGCCCGCCGAGGGAGCCTCCGATCAGGACACTCCGGAGATGGCCCCGAATTCCGAGGACTATACGCCAGTGCAGCCGAGTTCAGGCACGGTGCAGCCCAATCAACCCCCTCTGCTGAGGCCGCGCCCGTCGCCCCCGATCCCTCAGCCGTCACGGCCGCCATCGAATCCATAGAATGGAAGGTGTAGTACATGTTGCGGCGCTTTGAATTGCCCCGCCTACCGCGACAGCACCGCGCGCAGACCGGATTTACGCTGGTGGAACTGATCGTCGCGTTTAGCATACTCTTGATTCTGACTACGATGGCTGTGCCCACGGCACGCTACCAGGTACGACGCCAACGAGAGAAAGAGCTTCGGCAGGACCTCGACGAAATGCGGCATGCCATCGACAGATATAAAGATATGTGCGACGCAGGCAAGATTCAGTCCAGCGGCCCAGAAGCGTATTGTTATCCGCCGACTTTGGAAGTGCTGGTCGAAGGCGTCAAACTGGCGAACACGATCAGCGGAAATGGCCAGACAGGGAAGATGCGGTTCCTGCGGCGCGTTCCGAAGGACCCGATGAGCGGTGACACGGATTGGGGCAAACGCAGTATGCAGGATGAGCCAACCTCGAATTCCTGGGGAGGGCAGAACCTGTTTGACGTCTATACGAAAACAATGGATAAGGCTGGCGATAGCACGCCGTATTCGGAGTGGTGATGCAGGGCATTTCGACAGGCCAAACCGGGAACGTGTTCAAACGGGCGCAGCGCGGCTTCACCCTGATCGAGCTCATGGTAGTGATGGCCATCATTTCGATTATCGTGTCGATCGCGGTGCCCATTTACCAGAAATCGATCACGCGGGCCAGAGAGAGTGTTCTTCGAAATAATCTCTTCACCATCCGGGCCATGATTGACGAGTACACGATCGATAAACAGAAAGCGCCCGAAACATTGCAAGATCTGGTATCGGACGGCTATCTGAGGCAGGTGCCGCTGGACCCGATGACCGGCTCGGCTGAGACCTGGCGCATCACCATGGAGGACACCCCGGTCGGCGGTAGTAACAGCACGCCAGGAATCTTCGACGTACACAGCGGCTCGGATGCCAAGGCTTTGGACGGAAGCGCGTACGCCGATTGGTAAGCTGCTGCTTGTTAAACTGAAGTGCGGCGAAACCTCTCGCACGCCTTGTTCCCCGATCGTCTAACGGTAGGACAGCGGCCTTTGGAGCCGTTAATCGTGGTTCGAATCCATGTCGGGGAGCCAATATTTTAGGCTGTTACGAAATTCGAAAATTTCCTCTCTTGCAAACCTGTTGTACTTCGAGCTAACAGATGCGCCGTCTTCGCTATTCAATCGCGATCTCCGTGCCCGCCGGTGTAATCTCCATTCCTCATCGCGATCTTGTGTGCCATGTCCCAGGCAGTCTGCTGGCTGAGGCGAGCCGGGCTCGTCTCAGAAGATCCAGTGCTCTAGCCGTCTTGCGAATTGCGAAGTTGATCTCTGCATATCCGAGAGCACGTTCCGTGTCTGCATCATCCACAAGCCAAAACTCCGCGGCATGATCGGCGAATGCCTCCAGATGCTCTCGGGTCAGTTCGTCATATCGTGCAGCAGATTCTGCAAGCCACGACTGCGACTCTTCGGTTCTTCCGGTGGACTTCAAAAACCAGGCGAGCTGCGCTGGGAATTCTGGATCATCGGAAACATTCACCAGGTTGCGCCATCGAGTGATGGCGCTTTCTACGTCGCCCAAGGCGGCGTCGACCTCGGCGAGGTGGCCTTGCGCCATCGCGAACTCAGGCAGCCGCTTCAGCGCGGCGAGATACCAAGTTCGGGCGTGTGTGAGTTGGTCTTCAGCGTGCCAAAGGTGGCCGCGCTGAAAGTCGAGCATCGCGAGTGGAAATGGCGAGACACCACGGTACTGAGTTCTGCTTTCTTCGAAGAATTGTTCGGCAAGATCCAAATCGCCACACTCGGCATGAAGTGTGGCCAAAGCGCCGGTTGTCTGAAACGTTCGGCAGCGCCGGTCTGCCTCTTGTCGGATTTGTAGTGCGTCGTCGTAACGCCCCACCGCTTGAAACACTCCCGCGCGTTCGTCATCGATGGTTGGTTTGTCCAGTCCGTATCCCTGTGCTCGATCGAGGTCCTCGAGCGCGGCGGAGAACAAGTGAAAGCAGCACCGGGCTCTCGCTCGCGCAAAATAGGCTCGGCCATTCTCGGGAAAGTCAGCTACTAATTTTTCGGCAAGTGCTGCGGCATTCTCGCTGTCGGCTATCCTCCCGCGGAAGGTTCCGCGAAGCAGGAGGTGCTCGATACCGGCGATCCGCTCGCCCACCGAATTCGCCTCCTGATCCGATTCGATCTGAGAGTCAAGATTGATCATGGCTATCACGCCCGAAGTGGTCGCCGGCCAATTTGAATCGTCCGAGTCGAACGAAGTCATGGAGTTCCTCAGGTGTTCAAGTCGGCGACCCACCGCAACGCCGAAAGACCGGGCATGAAGAAGTATTCTCCGCCACGCGTTATGACGAAGCGAGGCAGGCCCAGAAGTCGTCGACGGATGGGCCGTTCGGGAATTGTGAATGTGCCAGTTCCGTCGTTAGCTCCGCACAGTGGATCTCTGTCTCCGTTTTGGCCAATAAAGATTCCGCTGTTCACCCACTCTCCCTGGACGAACTCGAACTGTCGCCTGATCGACGCGCCCACGCAGGCGAATAGAATGCCACGGTCGACGCGATCGTCTTCTATGGCTTCCTCGGGGAGCCGCGGACCGTAGCTCGCCTCGCGGCGAACCAGCCGGCGGATCCGCGTGTTTCCGAAGATATCTCCGTCGCGCGGGTTCACGCGCCGAATATGGGAGCCGACAGGACATTTGAAACCGCGCTCATCGTCCTCGGCAGTGTAGAGGAAGTCATTGTTGCGGCCCGAGTCGGCCCCGAGTGCCGGATCGTCGTGTTCCGGAGCGCGCACGAGCGGCGCGCCGCTGCGCCATCGCCCCATGATCTTGGCTGCGAGCAGATCTTCTTCGGCAGAACCAGTAGAGTTCGCACGCAGGTACTGGCGGAACGCAGCCACCCGCTGGTGGAGCTTGCGAACTACGAGGTAGGTGCCGTTCTTGCCCAGCACGTCGGGCGCCGGTATCGATGGAAACCCCCCCGTCTCGTCCGTGTATCCCAGGACGAACTCACCCGCTTTGATCGGCTTCTCTTTCGGATTGGAACATGTGATCCCGCTTCCCTCGATGGCGGGTTGGCTGATGTTGTCCTTGAAGCCGAAGGCTTCATGCCCACTTGAGGATCCGTAGCAATCCTGACAATAAATCAACTTCACCCCCTCCACCGTAACGTGCGATTCTCGTACGTTTGTCAGGAGGGCATCGAGACGCGCTTGGTCAGGTGCGATCGCGGTGATCGCCATATGCACATCCGGAGACCCGAACGGGCGTTCCCAGTTTTCCGGAGCACTCTCTCCGACGTCATGTAATTTAGCAGCGCGCGCGGCCATGCCTTCGCGAAACTCGGGCGCAAAGCTGTCCAGGGATTCTTGCGGAACACCGAGCGCTGTGAGGCCAGAGAACGTAAGCGCTACACTGACCCACGCGTCGGCTGCGGAGTTCATTGGATCCGCCGCCGACCTGAGCCCCGGGATCACGCGCCTCAAGAACTCTCGCCCATCTCGACGGTCATTGACACAGATCAGGTTAAAGGTCCCCACGTATGGCAAGGGCAGCGCATGAAGAACGCCTCCCTGGATGTCGTCGAGTTCCAGCGAGCGATCATCAGGCATGGCTTTGGTGTGTTTAAGCTGACGCGTGATCCAACAGATCCTTGAATGCCGGTGTTTCGCGAAGTGCCTTAAGCGCCGGACTCTCGAGCGCCTTTCGGAATTCCGGCGCGTCCAGAAGCCGGTTAAAGCTTTCTTGAAGGGCCAGGGCTTTGCGAATGTCCTTGACGGTAGCATCGAAAAAGCGGTTGTACAGGACCGCCGTCTCCTGCTGCTGGACGACGTAGTCTTTAGCACGTGGGTCCCGAATGCCGCCTTCTGGATAGCCCTCGCAGTGGACGAAGATGTAGTCGAATGTCGGCTGGAACTCTGCGGCAAAGTCTTCGATATAGGGGTCCCATTCGCCGTCGTAGCTGGTGCAGAACATGAACCTCGTGTCGTTGTCGAAGAGGACCCATCGCGCCTCGTGCAGCGTTCCTATCTTTAGTCCCGCGCTCTGCCGCTCCGCTAGCGGCTTCCGATCCAAGGCTTCCAGTTTCTCGCGCAGCTGCTTCTCTTCGCCCTTTTTGACCTTGAAAAAGGTCGTCAGCTCACTCGTTGGTCCTTGCCTCTTTCCGGGGCGCTTCGGTTTCGTCGCGTCACTTCGTTCAGATGTTTGTTGCGCTTTCATGTGTGCCTCCAGTGTGGTGTCGCGCGTTATGTCGCGCTTTGTGTTTCGTCTTTTGCCTTCGGTTTCGCCGGATTGGGCGGGGCCAGATATGGGAAGACATTCGATGCCGGCACCGCTACCTGGTCCACACCATCGCTGATGCGCGGACCCTTTGCGGCGTTGACAAGCAGGGTGTAGTAAGTATCAAGAAAGTCGTCATTAAGCGCCCGCCCTCCGCACGTCCTGTGCGGCCGGCCTTCGAGCATCGCCTGCTCGATCTCGAAATAGCTAACCTCCGAAAACGGTTTTGACACGTCCACAATCAGGAAATCTTTCAGCAGGAAATCGGTCAAGGGATGGTTCCCGTCGGCATCCAGCGGCCAATCGACTTTCTCGTCGAGCCCATCGTAGAACTTCAAGTTGGCATTCAAGCGCGCCCGATAAGCGCCGAGGTAATCATTGCGAACGTGGAACGCGTCCTCCTGGTTGTAAAGATCGCGTAGATCGACGTTACGGTTGATAGTGTCGTACGCGTTCCACTGCATAGCGATATTCTTGATCTCTGGACGCCCCACTCGTTCGAGCCGGACGGCACGCTTTCCTGCAGCCAGCGTTTCGGCCACGACTGCAAACAGAGGACCACCTCTGAGCCACTTTCGGCACTCGATCTCGACGACTATGGCGAGGGCGTTCAATCCGTCCATGGTGCTTTTGCGGTTCTTCGGCGAAGCCAGCCGTCCAGTCTTGAGCGTCTCGAGAATCCATTCGAACTGAAAGATGAAAGGGTCCGATACTACCCCGGCGAACATTCGCATGCCGCTGGCGTTACCGCCCTGGCGGTCATTTACGTTCGCGGAAACCTTTTCACCCGCCGCTGTAGTGCACGTGCCCTCCTGCGTGGGCTTGTCCGATCCGGGGCGCACCAACGGCTCTCCGAACGAACAATCGAAGACGATTTCCTCCTGGTCCGTGCCGACGGCGAAGCGTCCCCCGGATACGGCGCCGTCGATCGAGACTGGACGCAAGCGGAACCTGCACAGGACAGCATCGGAAAAAAGCGCGGTCGTCCCAGCTCGCGGGAACACGCTCATCACCAGGACAAGATGTCCGGGACGTTCGGGACTTGGGAATGCGAAAAGATCACAAATGTCACTGGCAGGGTCGGCAATCGCTTTGGGCGACGACAGATGGTCCGACATGGATTTGTGTCCCGTCCTTTATGACCGTCGAGACTTCTTCCTTACTGGTCCGGCATTTATGGCTTGTATCGGCATATGTCCTCTGTTGGCACTTATTGATTCAGGCCGGTCACAAGATCGCGAAAACCGTATAGATAGGGCCTTGAGCCGCCTTTTTGCCGGTTCCGATCGCGACGATGTTGTTGAGCCAACGTGCATTTTCGGCCGTAGTTTCGAAGACGGGCGTGGTTCGGAAGTAATATTCGGATGGATCGACTGGTTCGCCTTGCGCGATTTTTTCAGCTATGTGCGGTTTTGTATTGTCGATGCCCCGGTAGCTCATGTAGATGAAATCGCCCGAATCGGTCTTCAGCGTCACCCGCACATCCAGTTCCCTGACTCCGTCCGGGCGGATCAGGATCCAATCAGCACCGCCGGGAACTACAGTTCCTTTGAGCTTCGGTCCATGAAAGGCTCCGCCGATGATGGAAGCAATCACGCGCTGCCCGCGGGACAACATGCCCACATCCTGCCTTTCGCCGATCTCAAGACTTAGCTCGAAAATCAGTTCCGTATTCACGCGCTAAGCGAGAATACGCCTTTCGGCAGCGCGCAAAAAGTGGTAAAAGTACCATGTCCAAAGTACCCAGCGCAACAGCACGAGTACCTACGTTTCGGAAAGCCAAACAGATATAGATTAGGTTATTGCGACGAGAGCTCTGTTATGTTTAGCTCGAATAGCTCGTTATCGATGAACGATGCCGGGCAAAGAGTTGAGAATGGCGTCTCCAAGGCGCGTGAGCTTGGCGTCGCCGCGTGCATTGCCATGGTGGATTCCGGTGGGCACCTGTTTTACTTTGTGCGGATGGACGGGGCTCTTTTGGGCTCGGTCGACCTGGCCTTGCGCAAGGCCAGGACATCCGTTCTCTTTCGGACCGAGAGCGGATCGCTCGGTCACAAGTCGCAGCCAGGCGGCGCACTTTGGTCCATTGAAAACAGTAATGGCGGACTCGTGACGTTCGGGGGCGGAGTTCCGCTGTTTGATCGTGATGGGCTTTGTGTCGGTGCAATCGGAGTCTCCGGAGGCACTGTCGAGCAAGATGAGCAGATCGCACGCTCATGCACATTTTGAGAGGAGGACTACGGTGAATACGAAACGTGTCTTGATCACGGGCGCCGGTTCGGGTTTTGGTCGAGAATCCGCATTTCGGTTGGCCGAGCATGGGCATCAGGTCATCGCGGCCGTGCAATATGAGAATCAGATTCCGGAGATGAAGCAGTTGGCCAAAAGTCGGGGCGTCGAGATGCGCGCCGAAAAACTCGACCTCCTGTCGCAGGCGGATCGAGATGCCGCTTTCCAATGGGAGATTGATGTGCTGGTCAACAATGCCGCCATGGGCGAAGGGGGGCCAATCGCGGAAATCCCGGTCGAACTGGTGCGCAAAGTTTTCGACGTGAACGTCTTTTCGACACTTGCGTTGACTCAGGGTTTTGTGAAGCAGATGGTGAAGCGAGGCAATGGACGCGTGATCTTTGTCTCCTCCGTCGCTGGACTCGTCTCGGGACCCTATCTCGGGGCGTATACCTCTTCAAAGCATGCGCTCGAAGCTGTTGCTGAGTGTTTGCGCGCCGAGCTTGCTCCGCACGGAATCCAAGTGGCGACGCTGAATCCAGGTCCGTACGGAACCGGATTCAATGAACGCATGATCGAAGCCTCTCGCCGGTGGTACGATCCCAACCGCAACTTTACCCGCCCCGAGGATCTGGCTAAACTCCAGGAACGGTTCGAGAAACAGTTCGACCCGGAGGAGATTGTCGAGGCGATGGTCGCGCTCGTAGAGGGCGAGTCGGGTAAGTACCGAAACGTTCTTCCTAAAGAGTTCGAGGAAATCGTGCGAAAGCGTCAGGAAGAAGCCTGGACACGCGTTCAGACGGCACCTTTGCCGGCGGCAAAAGACGCAAAAAGTCGCGTCAAAACAATCGCTCCATAGAAGCGAGAGCCTTGTTGAACCCAAATATTCTGAGGGTTGTGGAAAGCGTATGTTGGACGTTGTCGTTGTCGGCGCCGGACCGGCGGGCGTTATGGCCGCGCTGCGTGCTGCTGAGTTAGGCGCAAAAACAGCACTCGTGACGCGAGACGCCTTTGGAGGGATGGCGGCGAATGATGGACCGATTCCCGTGCGCACACTGGCTCATGCCGCTCGTCTCATCCGGGAGGCTCGTCAGCTCGGCCAATACGGCGTCGCCGTACACGAGCCGTCACTCGATTATCCGCAGCTGCTTCGGCGGGTTAGCGAAGTCGTTAGTGAAATCGGCAAGCGTTCGGCATTCCGCACGGATCTTGAGCGTCTGGGAGTGACCATTCACGAGCACGCCGGCACTGCACACTTCGTCAATCGTCACACGATAGAAGCCAACCGTGGTCTTCGTCTTGAGGGCAAAAAGATCATCCTGTGCGCCGGCGGTTCAAACCGGCGGCTCAGCGTCCCCGGCAGCGAAATGACTGCTCACCACGGTGATGCCTGGAACCTGGAGTCCGTCCCCCCTTCGATACTCGTGATCGGCGCGGGCGCTACCGGAGCGCAGGTAGCCTCGATCTTCAACGCCTTCGGCTCGCGGATTACTCTCTACGAAGCCGGCCCGCGCATACTACCGACCGAGGACGAGGATGTGTCGACGGCGGTCGCGACGGCGTTCCGGGATTCCGGCATCATCGTCAGGGAGAACTTCGGGAAGATCGACCATTTCGAGAAGACATCAGCCGGCGTGCGCATGGTCTTCTCCAAAGACGGGGCGCAGATGAGTGACGAGGCTGCGGTCGTCATCGTCGCGATCGGCTGGCTGGCGGACACCGCCGGGCTCAACCTCGCGACCGCAGGGATAGAGACGAATGCACGCGGCTACGTGCGTGTCGACGCTCACCTTCGGACCTCAACTTCGCACATCTTTGCTGCCGGCGATATCACGGGACGCCTGATGCTGGTCCCGCAGGCAACCCAAGATGGCTATGTGGCGGCGACAAACGCGGTGCAAGACGCAACGATGACCCTTGAGAGCCAGGTAAACCCGATTGGTAGTTTTACCGACCCGGAATATGCCCAAGTTGGGATCACGGAAGTAAAAGCGCGCGCAGAATATGACGTGGTCGTTTCGAGAGTGCCGTTCGACTCCGCCATGCGCCCAATAATCGACGGCCGGACAGCCGGGTTCTGCAAACTGATCGTCGATCGCAAAAGTCGCACGATCCTCGGCTGCCACATCGTTGGTGAACGGGCAGTAGAGATAATTCAGATGGCAGCGATTGCCATGGCCTCAGGCTTCCGGGTAGATGACCTCGCCCGCATTCCGCTTTCTTTCCCTACTTACACCGGGGTTCTCTGGCGCGCCGCATACTTCGCCACCAGCGAATTACGACAGAGCAAGACCGAACCGCGGGGCGTGCCCGGCGTGGGCAACATAGTTGCCCACGCCGGTTGACCAAGCTGAGCAGCCCGGAAGCAAGGCCCAGACGGGCGCTCTCGTGGAAACGGACGAATCGCGCCCCGACGGCGTGCCGCGTGCTTACGCCGCCACGCGCAGGTATGCAAACAGCGCCGAAACCAGGATTACGATCACACCCGTAGCGAGGACCAGGCGATCGGCAAAGAGACGTCGCATCGCAGCCTCCCCTAGACGAAACTATAACGCTCGGAGTGGTACTTCGACAGCGGCACGTGCATTTCGCCGAGCGCCTTTTCGATCGCATCCATCATCGCGTTCGGACCGCAGATGAAATACTCGTGGTCGGCATAGGTCGGCGGCAAATGGCGCTTCAGAATCTCGGCATTGATGAAGCCCTTCTCTCCCGTCCAGCCAGCCGGCGGGTTCCGCAGTACATGGACGACCTCGAGGTCGACGCGCTCCTTAAGCGCCTCGAGTTCCTCCCGGAACGTGATCGATTCCCAGTCGTTGCTGCCGTACAGCAGGATCACCGGCCGCCTGTCGCCGCGGTCGGCAAGCGTGCGAATCATGCTCATCATGGGCGTGATGCCGACGCCGCCCGCCATCAGCACGTGCATGTCGGCGGGGTTCCCGATGGTGAAGGCCCCATACGGCCCGTCGATGTAGACGCGCCTGCCCACGGGCACTTCGTGAATCCGGCTCGTCAGGTCGCCCAGATTTCTGATCGTCATGTCGACACGCCCGTCGGTGACCTCCGCACTGGACGAAAAGCTGAACGGATGGGCGGTGATCTTGAACGGACTCCCCCAAAGCGTGAGCCAGCCGAACTGCCCCGGCGTGAACCGGAAGCCCGCGTGCTGCTGCGGCTGCATTACCAGCGTCCAGCTATCACCACGCTCCTTGCGGACCTCCGAAACAACGTATGGCCGGCGCAGTATGAACAGCGGCTTGAAGACGCGCACGTACAGCAGCAGGCAAATCCAGAAGATGGACAGCCCTATCCACAAAGCCCGCTTCCTCGGGTCGCCAAGGTAGAAACCCCACCCAATCATATGGATGATCCCCGCCACGATGGCGACTACCGCGAGGACGATGTGCATGACATGCCATATCTCGTAGCGGATCCTCAACTGGACCCGCCACAGCGACGTCACCACTAGCGCAATCAGCGAATAGGTCGACAAGGAGGCCCAGCGGGCAACCGGCGGAGCCTGAAAGAAATTGAGCAGCCGCAGCCTCTGTGGCTGAAGTATGAAAATGATGATCGGGTGCGCGATAACCAGACCCACCGCGATCAGTGAAAGCTGGCGGTGGAAGTGATAGATGACGTCCTCGCCCCACGGTTCGGTGAGGTAGCGGAAGCGCGCCGTGAGGCCGAACTGCAGCCCCATCATCGCCAGGCCCGTATAGGCGATCGCTGACGAGAACTCAGTCCAGAAATCGCGGGCCGGAGGCAGGTCGCCCGCTAACAGCACCAACAGCGGCGCCAGAACGAACAGCAGGTAAATGGTGACCCAGACGGCCCTGCGCGCGACGTATGGAAGCATGGATCGATTCCCCTCTGAACTCTTGCTTCTGGCTGCTTACCTCGGCCGATCTATTATGCACCGTAGCCGTGCTCAGTGCGATCTCTCCGCCGTAATTCGCCTTCCCGAGTCCGCGATGAAAGGTACTATTCACGTTATCGACGGCTGAGCACTCGCTGTGTGGTGGATCCGACTTTTTCTCGCACAATTACCATCAGCGGCGACCAACGAGCTTTTATGCACGCATAATTATCGATTGGACCAAAGTCCGATTGCCGCGCCAAACCAAAGATTTGTATAGTTAGCGCGATAGTGCAGCTTCAACTCAGAGGAAATGGCATCATCTGAACAAAAAAAATGTCTCTGACAAAGCTGCTTGCAATGGTGCTAGGCAGCATGGTTTCAGCGGGCATTTTCTCGCTTCCGAGCATCACCGGTAGGACTTCACTAGACGCATAAGAGGAGCTAGCGTATGAAGATTGCGAAGATAATGCCGCTGTTAGTCGTGCTGCTTTGCGGCGCAACCCGGATGATGGCGCAGGCCGCTGGGAGCACGCAGGATGAGGCGATACGTAACCTGGAGACCAGGATGGGTGAGCTGCGGGCCCAGATGGCCCAGATGCAGGCTGAACTGGATGCGATACGCGGACAGAATAAGCTTCCCGACAAGGAGGTGAAACCTGTGCCCGAGTCTGTGCAGACGGGATCTATCGAGAGAACTCTCCCGCCGCTGCCACCGGCGGTAGCGTTATCTCCAGAGCAGCAGCGGATGGCAGTAGGCAAAGAGACCGCGGAGTACCAGACGTTTTCGGAGGAGCCGGAAGCTGCGCCGCGCCTCTACAACGCTCCGCTGGAGGCCACGTATCCCGGATTCTTTGTTCTGCCAGGCACGGACACCATGCTGCGTCTCAATGGGAACTTGAAGACTGATTTTATCTTTGACCCGAGGCCTGCTGGGGTGCCGGACGCGTTTATTCCTTCGTCGATACCGATTCCGCCGGGTCCGATCACTAACAATTTCGCGACGAGTATTCGTCAAAGCCGCCTTTCGGCAGACTTTCGTATTCCTGTGAGCGACATAGGAACTGCGCGGATGTTCGTCCAGTTCGATATGGTCGGCTCCAACGGGTCGACGACGCCGCGGCTGCGCCATGCCTATGCCCAGATAGACAATATTCTGGTGGGCCAGACGTTTACGAACTTCATGGATCCGGACGCGTGGCCGGATTCGCTGGACTTCCAGGGGCCAAACGGGGCTCTTTTTGCGCTTGTTCCCCAGGCTAGATACAGCTTCCCGCTGGGGAAGGGCATGAGCGGTTCTGTCTCCGTGGAGCAGCCAGACTCCGATATCAGCTTTTCCGAGAATGGCTCGGACGCTGTCCCCATCACTCCGGCTCCGGACGGTACATTGAAGTTTCATTATGAAGGGGAACGCGGACATTTCCAGCTATCAAGTATCTTTCGAGACGTGGGAGTGCACCTGCCCAATGGGGGTCCACGGGAGTCTGCCTTTGGATGGGGCGTGAATGCATCGGGTACTGTGCGCGTCTGGGGAAGCGACAACATTGTGTATCAGGTTACTTACGGCAACGGAATCTCGCGGTATCTGGGCGACACGGGAGGCCTCGGCTTGGACGCAGCGCCCAGATCGGCGACGGATCTGAGCTTGAAAGCGCTGCCGGTCTTTGGATCTCACATAAGTTATCAGCACTACTGGACCAAATCGGTCCGATCCGCTGCGACGTTTGGATGGGTGCAGTTGCAGAACACTGCGTTCCAGCCGGGTAACACGTATCACAAGGGCACCTATTCGTCAGGGAACATCATATGGAATCCAATCGGCAGCCTGAATATCGGTGCGGAGTTTCTCTATGGATGGTTGGAGGAGAAGGACAGGGCTCGTGGTAACGCGCCCCGTATTCTAGTTTCGGCAAGCTATACCTTTGTGAAGCTGCATGAGGAGCATTAAAGCGAAGGTGAGCTCGTGCACGCTTACGGAACCGCGCAGGGCCTTTTTCGGCTTTATGGAACTCGGGTGCCTACGCTGCCGATCGATGAGGGCGAGGTGTCGGCCCGCAGTGCGGCGACCTTGCACATTTCGGCACCGAAGAACAGGATCTGGCTGACAACTTTCATCCAAAGCAGCAAGGCAAGCAGGCCACCAATCGCGCCATACGCACTTCCGCTGGTGCCGAAGAGAACGCCGTAGAGTGCCAGGGCCTGATTGGCGGCTACCCAGGAGAAGGCGCACAACAGCGCCGCAGGCCAGACATCGCGGAAGCGGATCGGAACCGGCGGCAGAAACTTTAACAGCAGCGCGAACGTGATTGTGTCGACGATAAACGAACTCAGCGCCCCAAGCGACCAGCCCGTCGCCTGATCGAAGCCAGGTACACTACGCAGCAGACTATCCACCGCTTGGATCGCGGCGTTCAGCCCGAGCGCCCCCACCAGCAGAGCGCCTCCGCCAAGCACCATCGTGATGGATATGACCCGTTCCCGAATTGTCGTCCGCACTACAACGTGCAGCGGCCCCGAAACCAGGGGCGGATCATACTTCCAGATCGCGCGAAAGCCCTGACGCAAGTTATGGAATAGCACGGAAGCGGTTAGAAGAAGACCCGCCAGGCTAATGACGGTGGCTATGATCGACTGCTGTTCCAGTGTGTTCAGGAGTGGTTCGATCATTTCATGGAGTCGTGCTCCAAAATTTGCTTCAAGGCTGGCCATCACCTTCTGCCTGAACTCGGCGGCCGCCGAAGAGAAGCGCAGGAGCAATCCAAGAGCCGACATCAGCAACGCGATAAAGGGTACCAGCGAAACCAACGCGTAGTAGATCATCGCTATCCCAAGGTATTTTGCGCGGTCATGCTCGTATTCGATAAAGGCCGCCCGGAGCAGGTCCCAGAATTTAACTGCATACCGTTTAGCTTGCTTCAACATGGCCCGAAACTCATAAAGAAGGCTGCCGCGCAGCAGCTTCCATGCCTTTGGTCGTCATTATCAGATTAGCCTCAACTCCGAAGGTGGCTGATAATCCCTGCTCGAGGGGCCTTGTTGCAAAAAGAAGAGGCGAGCGAGTGTTAGTTGGGGGGCTGTAAATAAGACGGGTTTGAAAAGCCCGAATTAGGTGATTGCTGAACTTTGAAACACGCTCGATCCGCCTAACTCCTCAGGTCGGCGAATGCTTCTTCGATCTCCGCTTTCGCTTCGAGCGTAGGTGGAATCATAGGCAGGCGCGGCGGTCCACCATAGTAGCCATTGAGGTCCATCGCATACTTCAGGCCAGGTATGCCGTGCTTGAGCGCAATCAGTCGCGACGAGGGTGTAATGCGCATCTGCCAGTCGTGGCCGGCCTCGTGCTCGCGGGTTCGAAACGCTTCCCAGATAGTGACACAGGCATAAGGAATTACGTTCGCGATGGCGAGAATGGCTCCCGAAGCGCCGCTTTGCAGCGCTTCCCAGAAGCTTATGCCTGAACCGGAGAGCACCTGAAAGCCGGGCTTTACCACGCGCACTACCTCGTTCATTCGCTCGAGATTTCCGGAGCTGTCCTTCATCCCGGCAATGTTGGGATGTTCCGACAGTTCCGCGACGGTATCGACGGGAACGTCATACCCGGTCACTTGCGGAATGTTGTAGATGAGAACAGGTATTTTCGATCGATCCGCAACCGCACGGAAATAAAGAGCCTGCGTTTCCGGACGGTGCATCTGATTGCGGTAATAAAACGGCGTGAGTGCAAGCGCCGCGTGAAAGCCTATCTCCGCCGCGCGATTGGCGATCTGCACGGTTTCGTGAACACTCTCCGCCCCGACTCCGGCGATCAGCGTCTTGCCTTCCGCGCTGGCCTCCCGAACCCACTCTATTAACTGAATACGCTCGGAAACCGCTAAAAGAGGAGTCTCGCCCGTTGAACCGCACACCACATAGCCGCTCAGCGCAATCTGATTCAGCCGTTCGATATTGTGGAGAACTTTCGCCTTGTAAAGCTTGCCTTCATAATCGAAGGAGCTGGTCAGGGCCGGAAAGATTCCTTGCAGTTTCATAACGACTTACTCGGTAAAATGCAAAAGGCCTGCCGGCACTTAGCCCGCGCAGGCCCGCATTTGTTCGTAAATTACCTCTGAACGATAAACGTGATCACGAGCGTATAGAGCGCAAGCGACTCAATCAGCACCAATCCGAGAATCAGGGCCACCCGGATAGCGGCGATCGCGCCGGGATTCCGCGCCATCGCTTCAGCTGCCGAGGCGGTCGCCCGGCCCTGGCCGATGCCGCAAAGGCCGGCTGCAATACCCATGGCGATGTAAGCCGCCGCCATGCGATTCATGTTCGCGGCGTCAGCGCCGCCGCCGGGCGTCTGGGCAAATACGGGACTCGCTAAGGCCAATAGCGTACCAGCGAGTAGAATCAGTTTGTTTTTCATTGTTTCTCCATGAAGTTGCTTCCAGGAGGTGGTTCGTCACCGTGCGTTGGGACGCCGGGCGCTCACACTGAAAGCGGATAAAGCCTAGTGCTCGTGCGAAACGGCTCCGCCTACGTAAACCATCGCCAGCAGCATGAAAATATAAGCCTGCAAAAAGGAAACGAATAAATGCAGGCCCAGGAATAAGACTGGGATGAGAACTTTGGTCAGAGTAATGAATGTAAGGTAGACCTGCTCGCCGGCGAACATATTCGCGAAAAGACGGACAGTGAGCGAGAGCGGTCGGGCGCAGTGACTGATAATCTCAATCGGCAGCATGAGCGGAGCCAGCAACAGCATCGGTCCAAAGAACTGTTTGATGTACCCAGGGCCCTGCGCCCGCACCCCGGTGTAGTGATAAAAAAAGAATGTCGTGACCGCCAATCCCAGAGGGACCATCGGGAACATCGTCGGGGAATCGAACCCAGGAATGAGGCCGACGACGTTCAGGAATAGAATGAACAAAAAAATCGTCCCGAAAAATGCGAGGTATTTGGGGCCGTCGTGACCCACAACCTCCTCGGAAGAAGAACGGAAGAAGTCGTACGCGATTTCGAAAATGTGCTGCGCTTTTCCCGGATGGTCAACAGATAGCTTGCGCCGCAGGATGCCGAAAAAGATCAGCACAAACGCGACAACAATGATTTCGCAGACCAGCCAGTCGCTCCACGGTTGCTTGGGGTCCTGCGCCGGATAATGAACAGCGTTGAGGATGAAATTTGCCGGACCCGCGAGATAGTGGTTGAAGATCCGCGTGATCCAGAGTTCATGAACCATTCAGTGCGTAACTCGACTTTTGAACAAAGTTATAACCAGTTCGATGATCAGGGACGTCAGAACTGCGGCGGTGCTGGCCAGAAGACCGAGAATCACCGGCAAGGGGTTGACACCCAAAGCTTTGACTATAACATAGCCACCCCCGAAAAGTATTAGATAGCGGGTCACATAAGCGCCGGCCTGCCATGGCTTGCGTTCCATTCCAGGAGCCAGGCCGCGGCTGAGCCGTTCGAATGCCCACAAATTTCCAAGCGAACCAGCCGCTCCGAGTGCGAAGCCGATGGCAGGACGCAATCCTTGAAGAAGGAGATAGCAGATAAACCCGGTCACTCCATAAATCGAAGTCAGCCCGTACATCCGGCGAATAGAGATTGACGTGTTGTCTTCGCTCATCTGTGGCCGGTCCCGCGCTTCTCGTCTCGCATTAACTCCCGCAGGATCTGAATCAGCCCGGCCGCCATGCCGAGAACGATTCCGACAGCGCGGAGAATTTGCAGGTGCAACCAATGATCGGCAAGCGTGCCTAGGATATAGCCCGCCGCTACCGACGCTGGAAGCGTTAGGGCTAGGGACAAGTACTTACCCAACCAAATGGTCGATCTCTCAGGTCGACGCGGCATGTTCAGGATCCGCCTTGGAATCCCAACCAGCGGCTCAATCCGGGTGTTTCGAGTCCAAATTGATCGAGCACGCGCCCGACGATATGATTCACAACGTCGTCCACGCTCTTCGGCCGGTTGTAAAAGGCTGGAATCGGCGGAAAGATCACCACCCCCATCCGCGCCAGGATGAGCATATTCTCCAGGTGGATCTCACTGAACGGCGATTCGCGGGTGAGAAGCACCAGTTTGCGGCGTTCTTTTAAGGTTACGTCCGCGGCGCGGCAAATCAGGCCTTCTCCGTAGCCTACACGAATGGAAGCCAGCGTCTTCATACTGCACGGCGCAACGATCATCCCATCGGTTCTGAAAGAGCCGCTCGAGATGGGCGCCGCCTGATTGTCCTGCTTGTGAACAGTCGACGCAAGGCGTTCCA
Source organism: uncultured Acidobacteriaceae bacterium (assembly GCA_963787585.1). Lineage (GTDB taxonomy): Bacteria > Acidobacteriota > Terriglobia > Bryobacterales > Bryobacteraceae > Bog-105. Next base: position 276,679 of record CAWBDR010000014.1, on the reverse strand, counting down.
CCTCCTCGAGCGTGTAGTTCGTCTCGTGCGCCAAGGTGGAACGCGCCCACTTACTCATCACGAGGTGCGTTTCGACCTCTAGGATCTTCAATGCTTCTAGCATCCTGACTCCCAAAACGGTCCCCGATGCTCCCGTGATTGCTACTATGAGGCGCAAGTCTATTTATGACATTTTCGGAATTCACAAACGAGCGCGCCGTTAGCTGGCGGATGACCTACTGAGTTGCTTTTCCAGTTGCGCCACGCGGCGTTCGAGAGCGCGAACCGTACGAAGGAGGTCAGGCAACCGCGTATAAGCGGCGGATGCGCGCAGCCAGTCCCGTGAATCAAACGCAGGAGACCCGCTGACGATCGCGCCTTCCGGCACGTCATGGCCCACGCCCGACTGCGCCCAGACGGTCGCGTTCTTATGAATCGTCAAATGGCCGGAAGAGCCGGTCTGCCCGGCCATGATCACGTTTTCTTTCAGCACTGTGCTACCCGCCAGGCCCGTCTGCCCGCAGATGATGTTGTCCTCCCCCACAACGCATGCATGGCCAATCTGGCACAGACTGTCTATTTTTGCGCCACGCTTTACTCGAGTCTCGCCGAGCGTGGCGCGGTCCACCGAAGTGAGAGTCTGGATTTCAACGTCGTCTTCGAGGACGGTGATTCCCGATTGCACGATCTTGTGCTGCCTGCCGTCGTTACCCTTTGCAAACCCGAAGCCATCGCCGCCGATCACCACGCCATTGTGCAGCGTAACGCGGCTGCCGATCCGGCAGTATTCGCGGACTGACACGTGGGAATGCGCGGTGAAATCATCGCCGATCGTGCATCCTTCGTAGATGACGGCGTGAGGATAGAGAACGGCGTTCGCCCCGATAATGGTGTGGTCGCCTATAACCGCATAGGCGCCAATGGAACAATTCGCCCCCACCGACGCCGTGGGCTCAATCGAAGCAGTCGGATGAATGCCGCTCGGCGGCTTAGGCGGTTGATAGAAAAGTGCCAGAGCGCGCGCGAAGTCCAGATATGGGTTCGCCGAAACCAGAGTGGCGGCGGAAGTTCCGCTCACGGGCTCCGCGGCAATAATCGCGGCGGCGCGACTGAATCTGGCCTTTGGCGCATATTTCTGGTTTGCCAGGAAGGTGATCTCGTTTGGAGCGGCTTTCTCGATGGTTGCAACGCCGGTGATATTCACCTGCGGATCCCCTGCGAGCCGGCACTCTAGCAACTCCGCAACTTGACCAAGAAGAAATGAGGGCATCGCGTGCGCTTTCTTCAGGTCTCGGCTACTACCGAATTTTGGAGTTCTCCAATTCCTTCTACTCTCACGGTCACCTTTTCTCCTGGGCGTAAGTATCGCGGCGGCTTCCGCGCGAATCCGACGCCGGCGGGTGTTCCCGTTGAAACGATGTCGCCCGGCTCGAGCGTGAAGACGCTCGATAAGAATGCAATAAGGTCCGGCACTTTGAAGATCAGCTCCCGTGTATTCGAATCCTGCAGAGTTTCGCCGTCTATATCGAGTTGGATATCCAGTTCATGAGGGCTCGCAATCTCGTCCGCTGTGACAATGCAGGGGCCCATGGGAGCGAACGTGTCAAACGTTTTGCCCATCAGCCACTGGCTAGTCGCCCGCTGGTAATCGCGAGCGCTCACGTCATTCACGATCGTATAGCCGAAAACGTGAGCCTGCCAGTCTTCAGCCGCGATGTGACGTCCCCCGCGTCCGATCACAAAGGCGAACTCAGCCTCGAAATCCGGCGCTTTCGATACTCTAGGCAGCACGATGTTCGCCCCAGGGCCGATCACGGAGGTTGCGAACTTATTGAAGATTGTCGGAACCTTCGGAATTTCCGCTCCCGTTTCCTTGGCGTGATCGAGATAGTTCAGGCCGACGCAGATCAACTTGCGAGGCCTGGGAATCGGTGCAAGTAGGGTAACCCCCGCAAGCGAATGCCTGGCAGCCGAAGGTGCGCTCGATCCGAATTGCTCTGCTTTGGATCTGCCCTCTTGGCCAGATTCAATCAGCTCCAGGAGGGAACCGAAGCCGGCCGGCGCGAGGTCGATGACCGCGTTGTCTTTTGTCACAAGGCCGGGATGCGCTTGGCCGGCCGCTTCGAAGGTGACGAATCGCATGTCTGCATCTTAGACCGTACATTACGGAGAGAATGGAATCAGGCATGATTGAAGCATGCGAGGCGTTTGCCTCCTGTTCCTGATAAGCGTTCTTTCGCGTGCCAGCAGCGAGACCGGCGCGACAGCCGCAGACGCGGTGGACGTAGTCATGCGTTCCTTACAGTCAGGTCAGGGTGACGCGGACACCGCTCAGGAACTAGCAAAGCTCCGCTTGCGCGAGCGGCTCGACGATGAGACGGTCGCATATCTAGCGAGCCGGCATCCCGGACCCCGCACTCTAGCGGCGATTGAGAACTTATGCAAGAGGTCGGCTGGCTTACCGGGTGCCGCGCAAAAGCCGGTAACGATGACACCGGCTCCGTCCCAGGCCGAAACCCGCCAGATATTAGCAAATGTTTCGGGCTACGCAAGCCACTACGTTCACGGTCTACCGGATTTCACGTGCACCAAAGTCACCCGGCGATATAGCAACATAAACTTACGCCGGCGTGGGAAGACGCAATCTTCCTACCAAGAGCGGCTCCATTACTATGACACTTTGCAGCAAGGAATGCAGTTTGTGCACGGGCACGACTCGACACGGGATCTTCGTCATCCCGCTCCCGGCGAGAGCATCTCGGCGGGCGAATTCGGCGGTGACATGGACATGATTCTAGGATCTCCATCGGTCATATTGGTCTGGAATTGCTGGGAGCATTTTGCGGGCGCCGGGCTGCTGTTTTCAGCTACTTCCTGCCTCAAGCGAAGTCAGAATATCTCCTGGTATTTTGTTGTTTACAAACTCCTCGTTTCGCGAGAGCTCAACAGCGCTACCGGACCGCTATCGAGGGCTTCCTTTATGCTGAGCCGGATACGGGGGTGGTCCTTCGGCTCACAATCAACGCAGTATCGCTACCCGATGAGTTCGCTATCAAAGAGAGTAGAACTGTGATCGATTACGGCCCGGTATTAATAGCTGGGAGCGGCTCTTACATAGTGCCGCTCCAAGCAAGTACGTGCGTCCAAACAGAGAATCAGAGGAACAGAAACGAGATAAACTTCACGGATTACAAGAAATTTGAGGCGCATTCCGTGCTGCTCTACACCGACTCGAAGATTACATACGGCTCTGCGAAATAGCCAAAAAAGTCGGCTAACCTTCTTTCAGCTAGGACGTCAAAACCCTCATCAGAGGAGAGTCCCCATGGCTTCTATCTGCGGGGGTGCTCGTTCGAGTCGTGCACCAAGGCTCGGTATCATCTGGTTTCTTTTCGCTTTCCCTGCCTGCCTGATCGCGGTTGACCAGAGCGCGCTCCTGAGTCCCGATTCAAGTCTGCCTCAGTACAAAGACTTCCTGAAACAGTTTTCGGCCAAGGATCTCCTGAAACAGCCAATCCCGCTCCCTTTAGGGAAGCAAGGGCCGCCGACTTTCTTTGTAAATCCTCAAGCACTCACACCCGAAAATCCTCCAGTTGTCGTTCTGACGGACGAAAGCCCTAAGTGTTCGATTCCGCTGCTTGAAAAGCACGTCGGCAAAAACCCCGATCCTAAGGGCGCCATCAAAGCTACACCCGATTTCTCCGACAAAATCGCGGGCCGAAATCCGGCCCCGGCCTGTAAGAACTGGGGCGAGAAGAATCGCTAAGGCGTTCGTGTTCGGGCGATCTCCGGCGCTTCTTCCATCGGCTGGCGCAGATCGCGCTCAGGCTCCAGGTAATAGCGCGTCAGACCCTCTCTCAAAAGCCCAAGGGCGGATTCCGGTGTGTCCGCGAACCGGAATAGGTTCAGGTCTTCGGGCGCGATCATCTCGTATTTCACGAGAGCGTCGAAATTCAGAATTTCTTTCCAATACTCCGACCCATACAGCAGAATCAGGATCTTGCTCTCCAGCTTCTGCGTTTGCGCCAGAGTGAGTATCTCGCAGAGCTCATCGAGCGTACCGAACCCACCCGGAAAAACGACCAGCGCCTTCGCCAGGTAAGCAAACCAGAACTTCCGCATGAAGAAGTAATGGAATTCGAAAGATAATTCAGGCGTGATGTAAGGGTTGGGGAATTGTTCGAACGGCAATCCGATATTCAAGCCGATCGACTTGCCCCCGGCTTCGATCGCGCCGTGATTCGCAGCCTCCATGATGCCCGGGCCGCCCCCAGAGCAGATCACAAATCTCCGCCGCGGTTCGGTTTCACCCGTGGATTCGGATATCGAAATTGCCCATTCCGTGACGAGCCGGGCGAGCTCGCGCGCGTCGGTGTAATAGCGGCCCAGTGGGCTCTCCGGGAGAATTCGTGCGGACCCAAAGAAGACAATCGTGTCCTGAATCTTCTCGTCTTGAAAGTGCGAGAGCGGCCAGAGGTATTCCGAAAGAATACGGAGCGGGCGCGATTCGGGGCTCTCCAGAAACGCCTCTTCCCGATAGGCAACGGGGCGGCGCAGACTGAACGCTTCATGGCCTGTGGCCGGAAATTGGTCTTGCGATTGGGACAAACCAAAATTGTCGCATCGGCGCAGGTTTCTGGCACTTGGCCGCAAACAAAAGGCAGGCCAAATACTATTCAATTAGCCGAGCAGGACGAAAGATGCTCAGCGCCGAAACGCAACGTTGGCGGCAGTTCTCCGGATTCGTATCGAAGATCCTGGGAACCCAGCGTAGCCCGCGTATGTGATGGCATTCTGACAATTAAGTGCGGCTCCGGATTCGGAACGGAAATTTTGCCTTCGATAAATGGTCTTTTCGAAGCTAAATCCGAAATTCCTAGATGTACCCCATTCACCGCTGCAACAAATCGCTCCACACTGTTTCCGGGGTAGGCGTGTGAGGAGCGATTCGGAAAGTCGGAAAGAGGTATAGCTTAAACTTTGGCGACTCCCGAGGAAAATTCGGTATCGGGGCCCCGGGGGTCTCCGGTCAGTGCTCATTTGTTGAGCGTGATCAAGCGCCGAGCCCCCGGGTGGCTCCAAAATATGATGATCAGGAATTAGGAGGCGATTTCGCGGGCGAAGGTGCTATTCGGCCACACGGACTCAATCTGAAGCCGGAGAGCTTCGATACCATTCAGCCGGGTATCGCCGGTCCTTTCAACCAGGCGGGTTGCAAAGCGGCTGGCCGTCAAATAAGCGTTCATGGCAATGGTTCGGGCTATTTCTCCGTGCTCGCCTTTCCCGTTCTCATACCCCGAACGGGCTTGGCCTACGTACGTAAGCCCGAAATGCACCTGGCTGCTGATCAGCTCGCACAGATACTCTTCGCCACTCTCTCTGGGGCCACAGGCCACACGGCGCATGGTATAAAAACCCACCTATCTTTCCAGATTCAGTTGTTGCCGATTAGACTCCGTAATTAGTGATCGTCTTTCATTCAGCGTGTCAGGTTGAGAGGCTTGATTTCTGAAAAGTACCTGACCCGGATGGAATAGGGTACGGAAGCGATCCAGAACTGCCGGAACAATGAGAAGTAGCGGGTAATCCGAAAACTGTCTCATTTGGCCTCCGTTCCGCTAAAAGCGGGGATAGAACCCTCGCACAGCGTGCTGGCCCAGTGGCGGGAGTCTATCCCGCTGCTGGGTTTCGCCGCGCTAACCGGGGTATATCTCTTTTTCTTTGTTCGGGTTCTGACCTGGAATCCGGACGGCGGTATTTACATTTACGGCGCGCAAATGGTCCTGGGGCGCGCTATTCCGGCCCGCGACTTTGTCGAATTGCAAGGGCCAGGATCGTTTTACTGGCTGGCACTGTTTTTCAAGTTTTTCGGTGTAAGCTTCTTAACAGCTCGCGCTCTGCTGTTGGTCACGGGTACAGCGACTGCGACGCTGGTGTTCCACCTGGCGCAGCGCGCCGGCGGGACGGGTATCGCGGCCGCGCTGGTCGTGCTTGTCACGTCGATTCCGCTGGGCGTAATGACGAGCCCGCATTATGACAGCAATCTATTTGCGCTGGCGGCTTTTGCGGTATTCGTGCATGGGGCGGAAACGATTCAAAAGCGATGGCCGTTTCTAGCAGCGGGCGTTCTGGCAGGAGCGACGACTTGCTTTCTGCAGCAGAAGGGGTTCTATGTAGCCTGCGGGTTTGTTCTAACGCTCTTCCTTTTACACCGGGCGCGGGCACGCCGGGCGGCGATACTGGTCGGCGCGGGATTTGCGGCGGTAGTCGCGGCAGAATTGCTGCTGTATGCGTGGGCGCACGCGCTGCGTTACCTGGTGTACGCCAACTTGATCTGGCCTTTATCGACCTATGAGAAGGTGAACTCTGCGCCCTACGGATTCATACTGCGCGAGGGATTCTGGCGGAGTTGGTATCCCGCGCTGCACGCCGTTTTTCCCGGCCCGGTTGCATTGAGCGCGGTATTCATCTTCAGCATTCCTTTTCTAATGATTCTGGCTCTACCGGCGATCTTGCCACTACTCGGTTTCGTATGGCGAACGGACGCTCTCGAACGGAAACTGGTTCCTTACTGGGCAGCAGGCGTGGCACTTTGGGCCTCGGAGTTGCACCGCTGGGATTTAGGGCATCTGAGGAACGGCTGCGTTCTGCTGCTCGTGATATTTTTCACTCTCCTGGAACGACGCAAGGGCGCACTTGGGAAATACGTGGCTGCGGGGATCACAGGATGCGCGGTGCTGTACGGGACTGTGAATGTGGCGGCTGCGAGCGGGCAACGAGTTCCGATTCAGTCTCGCCGTGGAACACTCTATGGCTCCGCAGCGGACCCCGTTCTAGATTTCCTGCTGAAGCACACGAGGCGAGGCGAAGAGGTTTTTGTTTACCCTTATCAACCGATCTACTATTTCGCCGCGGACGTTCGCAACCCAACGAGATACAGCAACCTGATGTACGGGATCAATACCGACGCGCAGTTTCGGGAAGCGGTCGGCGATATCGAAAGGAAGCGAGTGCGCTATGTACTTTGGGACAGCGTGTTCTCGGGCGATGGTCTGCGCAACTTATTTCCCGCCTACCGGCCGCCTCCCAAAAACAAGTTGATTATGGAGCCGTGTCTGGAGGAGCATTACCGCCAGATCGGGTTTGAGAACGGGTTTCGGATTTTGGAGCGAAAGTAAATAGGAGCAGCCGGAGGTGCCGGGCTTTCCTCGGACGGCTAGCGGTAAGGTCTGGTAGGCATTACGAAGTACTTTATGTGGTAGAGTATGACTGTGACGAAACCCTTCGATCCGTTCGTAGGCTCACAGCGAAGCGGCTGGTTACCGACAGAAATGACGCAAGCGCCGTTTCTCGATCCCGGACTGCCGGTGAGCGAAATGGAGGAGCGCTACGCGCTCCTGATCAATCCGTTTTACGCCAAGGATCCGAATGCGAGCTTCGGTAAGCATGTCCTGACGCCGACGCTGGCCTTGACCAGCTTTGCGGCGACAACCCCCGCGCATTGGCGCGTCGAGTACTGGGACGAGAACCTGCTCCACGGGCGGCCACCGTTTCAGCCTCTTGCTGAGTTGGTTGGGATCACCGTGCATCTGACGTTTGCGGAGCGCGCGTTCGAACTGGCGAATTGGTACCGGCGCCGCGGAAGCAAGGTGGTGTTGGGCGGGTTGCACGTGCTCTCATGTCCGGATGAATGCGCACCGCACGCGGACGCTTTGGCGGTGGGGGACGGCGTACAGCTTTGGCCGCGGATTGTGGCCGATTTCGAGTCAGGAAGACTGGACAAACGCTACTCAGCGACGTATGAGAGCGATTACCGCAGCGATCCAGCGCCGCGGCGGTCGATCCTGCCACGGAAGAGTTTTCTTACGACGACGAGCTTGATCGCCACGCGCGGCTGCCACAACCGCTGCGGGTTCTGCTACCTGGCTACAGATGGGCTGCGAATGCCGTACCGAATGCGCGACCCGGCGCAGGTTGCGGCCGAATTTGAAGCGGACGATCAGCCTTATGCCGTCTTCATCGATAACAATCTCGGCTCGCGAAGGGACTATTTGCGCCTGCTGTGCCAGGCACTTCGTCCGCTGAATAAAATCTGGAGCGCCGCAGTTTCCATTGATATCACGGACGATCCCAGTTTGATTCGCGAGATGGCGCTTGCCGGCTGCACGGGAGTGTTCGTGGGGTTTGAATCGCTCACGGACGATAACCTGCTGGAGTCACGTAAAAAGACACCGAGAACTGCCGATTATGCCCGGAGGGTTCGCCTTCTGCACGATCACGGAATCCAGGTCAACAGCTCGTTCGTGCTGGGATTCGATCACGACAGGAAGGATGTTTTTGTCCGAACGGCCGAGTGGGTTGAGGAGAACCGTTTAGAATGCTCTACGTTCCATATCCTCACGCCCTATCCGGGGACGCCGCTGTTCAAGCAGATCGAGGCGGCCGGACGGCTGTTGCACCGTGATTGGAGCCGGTACGATACGGCGCATGCGGTCTTTCGTCCAAAGCACATGACGCCGGAAGAACTCGAGCAGGGTTACGCATGGATTTATCGGCGGCTCTTCTCGCATGCTTCGATCTGGCGGCGACGGCCAGAGGATTGGCGCGCGGTTGCTCCGTATCTCGCGATGTCGTATTTGTATAAGCGTTCAAATCGGTTCTGGCATCTGCTGATCCGGCACAACCTCGTGCATACGGTGTGGCGGCCGCTGGTGGAGCTTACCCGGCTGCGGCATTTGCACTTCCGGGAGGAACTCGCCGCGAGAGACAGTGTACGCGGCGCGCCCGGGACAGTGGTTGCGGCCGGAGTTTAAGCGCGGAGGGCCTGCGGCTTCACCGCGAGGGGTTGCGCGCGAAGGCGTCGAGAGAGAAGAATTGCGATGCCGAGCAGGAGGAGGGCCAGCGCGATCCATTGAGTGATCGAGAACGGGCCGACGAGCGCCTGTTCGTGCACGCGATAGAACTCGATGATAAAGCGGGCAACGGAGTAGAGGACGAGATACGAGCCAATAATTTCGCCCGAACGGTGGCCGCGCGTAGCGCGACGGTACAGGAACAAAAAAATCAGGAGGTCGGCGGCGGATTCGTAGAGCTGTACCGGGTGCAGCTTGAGGTTCAAGGGCACCGGTGCGGCGAAGTCAGAGCGGAAGCGTACACCCCAGGGAAAGGAACATTCCCGGCCCCAGCAACAACCGGCAGCGAAGCAGCCCAAGCGCCCGATGGATTGGCCGAGCGCAATCCCGGGAGCGAAGACATCCATCGTCCCGAAGACCGGGAGACGTTGACGGCGCATGTAATACAAGGCGACGAGCAGAGCAACGATGAAGCCGCCATGGAAGACGCCCGCGGCCTGAAGAGTCTCGAGCGAGAAGATTTGCGCAGGGTCGCGTATGTAATCGCCGAGATCGAACAGGAACATGAACAGCTTCGCGCCAACGACTCCCGCGATGGCGCAGTACACGGCCAGGTTCGTGATCTTATCGGGATCGATTCCAGCACGGCGACCGAGACGTAAAGCGATACCGAGCCCCGCGAGAAAACCGAGGGCGACCAGCACGCCGTAGGTGGGTATGTAAAAGGAGCCGAAGCTGATCAGTTTTGGATACACGGTTACTTGGGAACGGCAGGTGACTGGTTGGGAGCGGGTTTCCCGTGAGGGAGCAAGACATCAATGAGCAATAGACACGCCCCTACCGTGATAGCACTATCCGCCACATTGAAGGCCGGGAACGACCAGCCGCGGTGATACACCTCGATGAAATCCGTCACAGCACCGCGTGCGATCCGGTCATAGAGGTTTCCGATTGCACCGCCCAGGATGAGAGAGAGACCCAACCGGCTCGCTCTGCCTCTGAATGAACCGGAGCGGTTGAACAAAGCCGAGGCGACGAACAGCAGCACCAGGGTGGATACACCTATTAGGATGCCGCCGCGCAGCCAGGGGTTGCCGTCTGCTAAGACTCCGAAGGCGGCACCGGGATTTTCGGTATGGACCAGCCGCAACCAGCCGGGAATCAGCGAGATCATGTCGAAGGGGTTGAACGAGCGCTGGATCAGGACCTTTGTGAGGCGGTCGGCGACAAGGACCAGCAGCGCAATCAGCAGAGGAGAAAGGTCGGAAGACAGACTCCGGGAAGTTCGCACTTTAGTCAAAAAACTCCGGCAATACAGACGCACAGGCGGCGCAAACAGTGGGAAACGCTGAATCACTGCCGACATCGGTTGTGTATTTCCAGCAGCGTTCGCACTTATCGCCTCGCGCACGTTCGACACGCACGGCGAGTTCATCGAGCGATGCCGGCTGGAGGTCTACCTGCGAGACGATGAACCAGCCCGGAAGATCCGTCAAGTGAAGCTGGAGAAGGTCGTACAGATCACCGCCCACGGCGAGGGAGACCGCGGCTTCGAGGGACGAGCCAATCACCCGATTCTCACGCGCCCCGTCGAGAGCTTTCAAGACCTGATCGCGCACAGGAACGAGCAACTCCCAATCGGCGGCCTGGCCGCGCTGGATCGCATCAAGGCCTTCCGTCAGTTCTTGCGGTTCCGGGAAATACGCTAAATGAACGCTGTCCGGCGAGCCTGAGCCCACAGCGGTGTAGCGCCACACTTCCTCGCACGTGAACGAGAGAATGGGAGCCAGCAGACGAACCAGCGCCAGATTCAAACGATAGAGCGCAGTTTGCGCGCTGCGCCGAGCTTCGGAGCCGGGTCCGGCAGTGTAAAGCCGGTCTTTGGAGACATCAAAATATACCGCGCTCAAATCTGTGATGGCGAAATCGTAAACGGCGCGGTAGACCTTGTGAAAGGCGTACTCTTTGTACGATTCGAGGCAACGCTCGACTAGATTTTCGGCTCGAACGAGAATCCAGGCATCGATCCCGGCGAGATGGTGGGCAGGCAAGCTGTCGCGAACCGGATCGAAGCGGCCCAAATTACCCAGCATCCATCGGAACGTATTGCGTAATTTACGATAAGCCTCGGACAGGCGATCCAGGATCACCTCAGACATGCGTACATCTTCCATGTAGTCGACGGAGGCGACCCAGAGGCGGAGCAGATCAGCTCCCTTCTGCTTAACGACGGTCTCGGGCTCGATGGTATTGCCGAGGGATTTCGACATGGCACGCCCTTCGGCATCGAGCGTCCAGCCATGGGTGGCGCATTCGCGATAGGGCGCCTGATTCTTCAGGCCGACGCCGACCAGCAGAGAGCTGTGGAACCAGCCTCGATACTGATCACCGCCTTCGATATACATGTCGGAGGGCCACGAGAGACCATTTTCCGGATTGAGGACCGCAAGATGGCTGGAGCCGGAATCGAACCACACGTCCAGAATGTCGGTCTCCTTGCGGAAGTTCGCGCCGCCGCACTTGGCGCAATGGTGACCGGAGCCTATCAGCTCTTCGGCCGTTTTCTCATACCAAACGTCGGCGGTGTATTGGCGAAATTGATCGACGACACGATCGAGCACCTGGCGATCAGTAAACGGCTCGGCGCAGTTCTCGCAGTAGAAGACAGTAATGGGGACGCCCCAGACGCGCTGGCGCGAAATGCACCAATCCGGACGCTGGGCGATCATGTTGGTCATGCGCTCCTCGCCCCAGGCGGGGTGCCACTGCACTTTCTTGATGGCGTCGAGGGCGCGGCCGCGAAGATTCTCGCGGTCCATACCGATGAACCATTGCTCGGTCGCGCGGAAGATGACCGGATTGTGACAGCGCCAGCAATGCGGATAGCTGTGATCCAGCCGCTCCTGGCCGGCGAGAGCGTTATGGTGCTGCAGCAATTTGATGACGATGGGATTGGCTTCCCAAACTGTTTTGCCGATCAGATGATCGGGCAGGTCACCGCTAGCGCCTTCGGCGCGGAAGAAGCGGCCGGAAGCGTCAACGGGACAATAGACCGGAATGCCATAGCGCTGGCAAATCACGAAATCGTCCTGTCCATGACCAGGCGCGGTGTGAACGGCGCCGGTACCCTGGTCGAGGGTGACGTGATCACCGAGCAAGCCGAGCGATTCGCGATCCAGAAAAGGATGACTGAAGACTGCGCCTTCGAGTTTTGGACCTGGGAATCGAGCGACGACGGTTGCGTCCCAACCTAGGGCGTTGGCCACCTGCTCTAACAGGCCTTCGGCTACGATCGTGATGCCCTGAGGCGTATCGATGGCGACATATTCGAATTTCGGATTGAAACAGATGGCGAGGTTGGCCGGGATGGTCCACGGGGTTGTCGTCCAGATGAGACAATAAACCTCCTTGCCTGCTAGCGCGGGGTCGAGCGCAGCAGGATCTGAAAGCAACTTGAAGCGGACGTAGATGGACGGGCTGCTGTGATTCTCATATTCAACTTCCGCTTCGGCCAGCGCAGTGCGATCTTTGATGCACCAGTGAACAGGCTTCAGACCTTTGTAGATGTAGCCGCGCTCGAGAAAATCGACGAAGGCGCGCGCAATAACTGCCTCGTATTCGGCGCTCATCGTCAGGTAAGGGCGTTCCCAGCGGCCAAGAATGCCGAGCCGTTTAAATTCAGCGCGGTGAATTTCTACGAATTTGGCGGCGTAGGCGCGGCACTCGGCGCGAATCTCGGCCACCGTCATTGATGCTTTGCGTTTACCGAGCTCCTGATCGACTTTGAACTCGATGGGGAGGCCGTGACAATCCCAGCCCGGGATGTATGGGGAATCGAAACCAGCCATGGTTTTCGATTTCACGATGAAGTCTTTGAGGATCTTGTTGAACGCGGTGCCTAGGTGGATGTTGCCGTTCGCGTACGGCGGCCCATCGTGCAAGACGTACATAGGACGTCCGAGCCGCGATTCCCGAATCTGGTGATAGAGGTTTGTAGCTTCCCAGCGATCGAGCGTTTTCGGCTCAGCCGCCGGGAGATTGGCCTTCATCGGGAACTCTGTTTTCGGGAGGTTGACTGTCTTTTTCAAGTCAACGGAGGAGACGTTCATGGATTGATTTCATGGTAGCGAAGGAACACTTTCTGGTATCCCGCGATTACGCTGTGCATCTAAAGTATGGAGCCGGACGCCCAGATTAAGATCCGGGCGTTCGGCGAGCTGCGGCGATGGGATGAACCTCCTGCATCCTACTCGCCGCAGAATTATTTGGGGCCGGAATTTCTTCGAGCAAAAATTTCAGCGGAATGGGCCGGCAACTGGACTGAAGCTTTGCCATTCCTGGAAGTTAACGCCCGAGCCACGCCGAGTTGGCCGGTGAACTCGCCCTCGGGTTCCCATTCGAAGGTGATCGCGGCAGGAACCGACCCCTTATTTATCGTCACAATTACGGATTGGCCCGCAGCTTCCCTGGCATAGGCCCACGTTTCATTTGCGATCGCAAGATCGACAAATGTGCCGCGGCGGAGAGGTTCCAACTCCGCCCGAAGGTGCGTGAGTGTTTGTAGATAGCTGAAAATCCCGTTTTCTTCCGAAGTTCGCCCGACCGCTTCAAACGCGTTTCGCGAATCCTCCGACCAGCCGCCTGGGAAATCACGCCGATTATCGGGGTCATTGCCACCACGCATCGCGATCTCGTCGCCATAGTAGAGACATGGTATGCCACGGGCTGTGAGTAGGAACGTGAAGGCCAACTTCAGGCCGTCGAGTGTTGCGCCGGGCTCACTCATAAACCGGCGCACATCATGATTGCCGAGGAAAGTTACGAGCGCGGTGGGATTCGGGTAAAGACGATCCTCTGCGAGGGTCTTCGATTCCGCGTCGATCGAAGCACCGTTCGCGAACACGCTGCGGATGTTAAAGAAGCTGGGAAAGTCGAACACGGAATCTATACCGGTGTCGATAGGCGTCGCGCGGCCGGGAGAGCTCTGGAACCAGGAGGGCAGGGCCGGGTTGCCGTCAAAGACTTCGCCGACAACGCGAAGATTCGGATATTCGCGTTTCAACGCGGTCGACCAATCGCGCCAAAACGTTCGGGGCACATACGGTAAGGTGTCCTGCCGAATACCGTCAAATCCAGCAATACCTATCCACCAGAGCGCGTTTTGGATTTCATACTGCGCCACGTCGGGATCTTCCTGATTCAGATCCGGGAGGGCATCCACAAACCAACCGTCCAACACATCGGGTTTCAAACTGTCCGAGGCGTGCGGGTCGGGCAGCGTCCAGATCTGCCAGGTCTCATTGATGTGCCGAGCCGGCGTGCCGTGAAACCAATTCGGCTTCGGCGGGTCGGCGACCCAGGGGTGATCAGGCCCCACGTGGTTTGCGACCTGATCCTGAATGATTTTGAGACGGAGCCGGTGAGCCTCGTCGACCAGCTTGCGCAGAAGATCGAGAGTGCCGAAGTGCTCCTCGACCGCGTAATAGTCGGTGGCACCGTAGCCGTGATAGTCGGCGATGGCTTCGCCGTTTACGGCTTGGCGCTGATTCAATTTGCTGGTGTTATCGTAGACGGGAGTGATCCAGATCGCGGTCACTCCGAGCGCCTTGAGATAGGGCAGGTGATCGATTATGCCCTGCAGATCGCCGCCGTGGTAGTAGTACGGCTTGCGGCGATCGAAAAGTCCGTGCGAAACTGCCGGGTCATCATTGGCAGGATCGCCGTTCGCGAAACGATCGGGCATGATCAGGTAGATCACGTCATCCGACGAGAAGCCCTGAAAGCGCCCGGCACGTGGAAGCGGAGCGTCCAAGCGAAAGGGAGCGGTCGTGGAACCGCCGCTGGTATGGATCTCAAACGGATAATTTCCAGGCTTCGCATTGGGCGGGATGTTCACGTCGACAAAGAGGTAAGTGCCTGCGTTGTTCACCCAAACGCGGCTGGTTGTCAGGCCTGACGGAGCGGATACCGCCGCGCTGGTGAGTCTGCTGCCGCGAATCAGAAGGCGCACCGGATTCAGCGAGTGTCCCGGCCACCAGTTCGGCGGCTCGACTTTCGAAACGACGGGAGCGGCTGCTTCAAGCGCAGCGCTGATCAGGATCAAGAGCGCCGGAATGGCGATGAGGGTTCGGCGTCTGGCGAGCGCGACCACTTACGGCTCAACTTGCGCGATATAGGAGGCGTGCGCCGGAAGAGTCACATGCGACACGTCGGACGGATTTGCGTTTGCGAAAGAGGACGCGAGAGTTCGCAAGTGCTTCCCCCGAATGCCCTGAGATTGAAGATCAAAGCTCACTGCTAGCGAACGCGCGGTGAAGTTGCAAGCAATCAGGACGGCGTTGCCATCCGAGGTCTTGCGAACAAAGGAGAGAACATCGTTGTTGTCGCGATTGACAAGGGCGAATTCGCCGCTTCGCATTTGCGCATTGTCCTTGCGTAGCTGGATCAGCCTTTTGAAATAGTTCAGAACCGAACCGGGCTGATTCTCTTCGGCGGCTGCATTAATCCTTTTGAAATTCGGGTTAATGGGAAGCCAGGGGCGTTGGGCGGTACTGAAGCCGGCGTCGACGCCGTCGGTCCATTGCATGGGAGTACGCTCTCCGTCGCGGCCCATTTCTTTCGGCCAGCCGAGTTTCCCGATGGGGTCCTGCACGTCTTCGATCCGCTTGGGAGGGTTGTCGGTCATGCCCAGTTCTTGTCCGTAATAGATCAGCGCGGCGCCACCGGGTGCGAGCAAGATGGTGGCAATCAACTTGGAAACCGCGGGATCTTCCTTGCCGTCCGCATAGCGGTTCAACACCCGCGGATTGTCGTGATTCGCGAAGACCAGCAGCGCTGGTTGGCCGTTGATCTTTGTTTCAGCGTCATTCAGTTTGGCGTGGAATTCGGCAACCGATAGCTTGTTGATAAAGCCTACCTGCGTATCCATTGGCAACTGCAACTCGTCATTGTTTTTGCCGTACATTCTGGCAAGTTCGTGTATGTTCGGCAGATAGGTTTCGCCGATCAGAATAGCGTTGTAAGGATCTACAACTTTTCGCAACTCTCTCAGGACTTCGTGCACTTCGGGAAGGTTGTCGGTGTAGATGCGGGAAATATTCTTGTCGCCATAAGCGTTGATCCCGGTGAGGTATGGCTCATCCTTCAGCGCGATGTCTTCGAACAGGCTGGTGATGGCGTCGAGACGGAATCCGGCAACACCTTTGTCAAGCCAAAAGCGCATCTGGCTGTACATGGCTTTCCGAACCTCCGGATCGCGCCAATTCAAATCGGGCTGCTGCTTATAGAACGCGTGGTAGTACCACTGCTTTCGAGCGGGAACATAGGTCCAGGCCGAGTGCCCGAAGATGGATTGCCAGTTGTTTGGAGGTTGGCCGTTCGGCTTGCCGTCGTGCCAGATGTACCAGTTGGCTTTTGAATTTGTCTTTGAAGATCTGGATTCAATAAACCAGGGATCCTGATCCGAGGTGTGGTTTAGAACCATGTCCATAATCACCCGAAGGCCGCGGCGCTTCGCTTCGGCCATCATGCGATCGAAATCGGCCATGGTTCCGTACTGCGGATCGATGGCTTCGTAATTTGAAATGTCATAGCCGAAATCGACTTGCGGGGAGGGATAAATCGGAGTGAGCCAGAAGGCATCCACACCAAGCCGCTTCAGGTAATCGAGATGTTTTGTGATTCCATTGATATCGCCGATTCCGTTACCGTCGGTATCGCCGAAACTGCGCGGATAGATCTCGTAGATCACTGCGTTCCTGTACCAGTTGCGGTCACTGGCAGATGCGGCACTTGCAGGTCGTGCAAATAGCGAAGCGGCAAGCAGGAGTGAAACGGAAGCAAGAGGGCGAAGGCAGCGCATACGAGGTTCCTGTCACCTGAAACTGTATCGCGAGCGGGGCGGGGTGGGGAATCAAGCTTCGGTAGAGTGCCAGCTCTCTTGGCCCGTTTACAGAAGTAGCCAAGCTGAAGATGAAGGAGTTGTCAGACCGGAACTCTCGAGTTATCGGCGTGAACAACCCTAAGCTAAAAGCATGCGCAGCGCGCAGTATTGGATTGACCACTTGAAGCTGCAGCCCCATCCTGAAGGCGGCTTCTTCCGCCAGACTTACCGGGCTCCGCTGGTTATCCCGCAATCCGCTCTGCCCGCCACGTTTCGAGGATCTCGCAACGTGTCAACGGCAATCTACTTCCTGCTCGCGGGACAAGACTTTTCCGCTCTACACCGGCTGGCTGCCGATGAGGTCTGGCACTTTTATGCCGGATCAGCGTTGCTCATCCACAGCATTGATCTTCATGGTAATCACAGCGTCATCAAATTGGGCCGGAAGGCCGAAGCCGACGAAGAATTCCAGTGTGTCGTGCCTGCGGGGCACTGGTTCGGCTCCTGTCTTGAGGGGGCGGATATGTACGCGCTCGTCGGCTGCACGGTTGCGCCCGGCTTTGATTTCGCCGAGTTCGAAATGGCGCAGCGCACCGACCTTCTCGCGCAGTACCCGCAACACCGACAACTGATACTGAAGCTGACGCGAACGCAAGATAATCTGCACTGTCTGTGAGGTCCCATGCGCGTTTGTCGGTTGTGATCCGCGGACCAGCGAAACATTTTGAGATTTCAGCAATTTGGCATCGTTCTTTAACTAGAGCTTCTCAGATAGAAACGTGATGGCATTTGCGACTACTCCCGTACGGGACGGGAACTTTCGAAGCCCGAAACTATGGTGGCCTGAATATTTTATCCGGACATCAGCTGTTGAGGACTGCGTGAGCGCTGCCCTGGTTCCGCTGAACGGTAACGACTGACCAGTTCCGGCCACTGGCAGACGCGGCGTTTGCAGGTTGAGCAGATAGCGAAGCGGCAAGCAGGAGTGAAAACGGAAGCAAAAGGGCGTAGGCAGCGCATACCAGGTTCCTGTCACCTGAAAGGGTATCGCGAGCGGGGTTGGAAGATGACTGCCTTTTTCGGATACTTAAAGTATGGCGATGAAGCTTTCTCGGAGAGCGTTTTTGAAGTCCGGCAGCGCGGTCGCCGGCGTTTCGGCGCTATCTCGTCACGCTCTTCCGCAAGCCGTTATCGAGCCGAATCAGGGCGTGGTAAAGCTCGGTCGATTCGATTACTCCCAGGTAGAGTTGCTGGATGGGCCGATGCGGGAGCAGTTCCGCGCCAACCACGCCTTCTTCTTGGCACTTGATGAGGATTCGTTGCTGAAACCCTTTCGCCAGGCCGCAGGCCTTCCGGCACCGGGCGAAGACATGGGCGGCTGGTATAGCTGGTCAGACGAATTCGATCCGCCGAACAATATGACCGGCTATGTTCCCGGTCATTCGTTTGGCCAGTATCTTTCAGGAATCGCGCGCGCTTATGGTGTGACTGGCGATGCGGCCACTCAGGCCAAAGTGAATCGCCTGGTCCGCGGTTTCGGCCAAGCGATCAGCCCGAAGTTTTACATCAATTACCCGCTGCCCGCCTACACTTTCGACAAGAGTAACTGCGGATTGATTGATGCTCACCAGTTTGCGCATGATGCCGACGCGCTCTCGGTTCTTGCCCGCGCGACCGATGCCGTGCTCCCGTATCTGCCCCCTAAGGCCCTTACACGCGCCGAAATGGCTGAGAGGCCGCACAAGAACATTTCCTGGACCTGGGATGAGAGCTATACGCTGCCGGAGAACTTCTTCCTCGCTTACAAGCGCAGCGGAGACCGGCGGTATCTGGAACTCGCGCAACGTTTTCTACTTGATCGCGACTACTTCGATCCGCTCGCGAACGGGCAAAATGTCCTGCCACACAGGCATGCGTACAGCCATGTAAATGCCCTCAGCTCAGCTTTTCAGGCATATTTGGTCCTCGGCAGCGAGAAGCATCTCCGCGCCGCACGCAACGGTTTCGGCTTCGTAGTGGCGCAAAGCTTTGCGACCGGCGGCTGGGGACCGAATGAGGCGTTCGGCGAGCCGGGCAGTGGCACTCTCGGCGAGAGCCTGAAGGCGACGCACGCGAGCTTTGAGACTCCATGCGGATCCTATGGTCACTTCAAAATTGCGCGTTATCTCATGTCCGTCACCGGCGACAGCCGTTACGGCGACAGCATGGAGAAGGTCCTGTACAACACAATCCTGGGCGCGAAGCCTCTGCAGCCCGGCGGATTCAGTTTTTACTACTCCGACTACAACAACGATGGTTTTAAGGTCTACTATCCGGAGCAGTGGCCGTGTTGCTCCGGGGCCTTTCCGCAGATCACAGCGGACTACGGCATCAGCTCATATTTCCATGCTGGCGATGGCGTGTACGTGAACCTTTTCGTTCCGTCTCGCCTCAACTGGATGGCCGCCGGATCGCGCTTTGCGCTTGAGCAAAAGACCGACTACCCGTATACCGGAGACATCAGCATCCGCATCCATGCGGACCGCCGGGAAACATTCACCGTTTATCTGAGGGTTCCTGAGTGGGCCGGACCCGCTACGGCTGTATCCGTGAACGGGCGGAACGCCGGGGCCCAGATTCAGCCCGGAACCTTTTGTGCACTGCGCCGCGAATGGAAGGACGGAGACATCGTTGAATACAACATCGACAGGCCGTTGCGTGTCGAAGCGGTTGATGCGCAACACCCCAACACCGTCGCGCTTCTGTTTGGTCCGCTGGCCTTGTTCGCCATCAACTCGCCAAACAGTCGTTTCACCCGGGCGCAGCTCCTGAAGGCCTCGCGGGAGGCCGCGGCCGGACGCGCGTGGCAGGTCCAGTCGGCCGCGGCTCCGGTTTCGTTTCGCGCGTTCCCGGATATCCGCGATGAGCAATACCGGCTGTATCACGAGGTGTGAAAAGAGAAGGCCGGCCTCGCGGTTTCATCCGGCGCTCCGTGTTTCGCTCGCATATCGATTCACCGCGATTGCGATCGGCAGACCGATAAACAGCATCAACGCTAGCACCGCGTTCGCGACCCGCAGCGCATCGGGATTTCGTCTCACGGGCGACATAGATCATCCATAATATGCCCAAGCGGCGACAGATCGACAGGCGGACGTCCGCACTGTGCTGCCTGTCGTTAACGAGCAAACCGAAGAGCGATGCCACAGACTAAGAGCGTGCGAACGTTCCCTCTCGTTGTCATGTTGCTCCTTTTAACCGGGCCGCCTATGATCTGGGCACTGCATGATCGTGGCGTCGAGCAGTTGAAACAGTCCTTTCTCAATCCGCCGGATAACTGTCGCATTCTAATGCGATGGTGGTGGTTCGGCCCCTCGGTCAATAAGGCGGAACTTGACCGGGAATTGCAGGTGATGAAGGATGCGGGGATTGGTGGGGTCGAAATTCAGCCTGTCTATCCTCTGGAACTCGACGATAGCGAGAAAGGCATTAAGAACGTTCCCTATCTATCGCCTGAGTTCCTTTCGGACATTCGTCACGCTGCGGCGACCGCGAGCAAGTTGGGTCTACGCGTAGACATAACGCTCGGGAGCGGCTGGCCGTATGGGGGCCCGAATACGCCCGCGAATGAAGCCGCAGGCCGGTTGAGAGTCGAGCAAGTATACGTTCCAGAAGGTACCCGCAGTGTTCCGAAACCGGCGCTCGAGAATGGAGAGACGCTGATCGCCACGTTCTTGGGAGGTGAACGGATCGCGGGCGAAGATCACGATCGGGTTGAAATCCCGCCGGGCCTGAGCGGAAGCGATCTTCTGTGTTTCTTTATCTCGAGCCGCACCGGCCAGCAGGTAAAGCGAAGCGCCTTTGGCGCTGAAGGTTTTGTCCTTGACCACTACAGCCGCCTTGCTATTGAACATCATTTGACCTCGGCTGGCGCCCCACTCTTGCAAGCGTTCGGGGAGCACCCGCCGTTCTCTGTGTTCAGCGACAGTCTGGAGGTGTTTGGTTCCGATTGGACCGAAGACTTTCTTGCCGAGTTCCGCAAACGCCGTGGGTACGACTTAACTCCATATCTGCCTGCGCTCGTACGGGACATCGGACGGAACACGCGCGCTGTTCGTCACGACTGGGCTAAGACCCTGACTGAACTTGTAGAACAGAACTATCTCGTCCCCATTCGCGAATGGGCGCACTCTCATCACACACTTTTCCGGTCACAAAGCTACGGAGAGCCGCCGGTAGAGCTTTCGAGCAACCGGTACGTGGATCTGCCGGAGGGTGAACATGGCCCATACTGGCGTCGCTTCAGCGTGGCCCGGTGGGCTTCCTCAGCAGCTCATCTGTATAACAGGACCGTCACATCAACTGAGACTTGGACATGGCTGCATTCGCCGGCATTCCGTGCGACTCCCCTCGACTTAAAAGCGGAGGCGGACCGGCACTTTATCGAAGGAATCAACCAACTCGTTGGCCATGGGTGGCCTTATTCGCCTTTGAGCGCGCTTGAGCCGGGCTGGAGGTTCTACGCAGCTGCCGCATTGAACGATCACAACCCCTGGTTTGATGTGATGCCGGATATCGCGCATTATCTGCAGCGTGTCAGCTTTCTGCTGAGGCAAGGTCGACCGGCAAACGATGTCGCGATCTACTTGCCCACTGATGACGCTTGGTCGCGTCTGCAATTAGGACACGTTGCCCTCGACGAAACGACGGACGCGCTGCTGGGACCAGTGCTGATTCCTGCGGTGCTGAACGCCGGGTACAACTTCGATCTGATCGACGACCCGGCGATCAAGACAACGGGAATCCCTTATAAAGCGCTGATCTTGCCAGGGGTCGAACGTATCCCTTTGGAGACTCTGCAGAAGATGGAGGCATTCGTAAACGGCGGAGGCGCTCTTATCGCGACGCGCTCGCTTCCGTCACTTGGAACCGGGTTATTGGAAGAGAAATCGGAGACGGCGCAGATCGCTGCACTCTCGGGACGGCTCTTTCAAAGCGGGCTGAGGCGTGCGAGATTCATCACGAATGACCAGAACGTGGCAGGTGCGCTGAGCGAGCTACTGCCTCCCGATTTTGCCACGGACCCTGGCGCCGCGCCGTCGATCGGCTTCGTTCATCGCAAGCTATTGTCGGCGGATATTTATTTCGTTGTGAACTCCTCGAATCACCCCGTAAGTACAGCGGCGTCAGTTCGCATGAGCGAGCGCGAGCCGCAATGGTGGGATCCCTTCGATGGTCAGGCAAATATTGCGCAGCATTCGACACGGAACGGACGGACGGAACTTCCTCTCAGCCTGGCTCCATACGAATCCAAGGTTTTGGTCTTTGCCGGAGCCGAGAACTCCAGCCCGTCTACAACGACGATCACCAGCGCGCACACAAGCTCGGCCATGGATCTTAGCTCCGATTGGGAAGTAACTTTTCTAGGAACCGGACAAACAGTCAGGTTCGATCACCTCCGCTCTTGGACAGAGGACGAGGCCACCAGGTTCTACTCCGGCCGAGCTGTATATGCCAAAACCGTTCAACTTCCGGAATCGTTCTTGCAGGCCGCGAGAGTCCTCCTTGATTTCGGGCCCGGTATACCAGTCGATCCGTTTCTCCGCGAAACGCCGGGGATGCAAGCTTTGCTGGACAGCCCCGTACGCGAAGAGGCGATGATTTCCGTGAACGGCAACCGCGCGGGTACGGTCTGGCATCCTCCATATGAGCTGGATATCAAGTCTTACCTTCATTCTGGTCAGAATCGCTTGCAGATAACTGTCGGCAACTTGGCCATAAACGAGATGGCCGGCCAAGCTGCGCCAGATTACAAGCTACTGAATCTTCGTTACGGCGAGCGATTCGTTCCGCAGGACGTGCAGGAATTACGGCCGCTTCCGTCCGGAATCGTGCATTCGGTTAGTTTGCGGGCAGAGGAACGGTGACGCGGAGAAAAGATAGTCTCTGGATTGCCCGTGATACGACCGCAATCCGGAAATTGAGCCGACGAGGCGGCCCACGATTTTTCCACTTTTCCGATAAGGCGGGTGATCCGGGAGCAATCTGGAACTAAGGATGCCGAGTCGCCCTACAAGCTTAGGATTCCTCATCTGAATTGCTGCCGACCGCGGCGAGTTGTTTATCAACCACTGTAATGAGCGACAATTCGTATGAGTTTTCCGCTGCGGGACACCTGCATGAACTCTGCCGTGCGGGTCCCCTTTTGGTTCTTGTAGTAGAGAACCATGCTGTCCAGGCCCCAGAGCACGTCTTCAAGATGAAAGCGAAGCTCCGGGTATACTTCTAGCCCACGTTGGAAGTACGCCCTCAGATTGGTTTTCCCCACCACCTTGCCGTCGGCACTTCCCAGCAGTTGCTCGGCGACCGGAGACGTCAATTCGACCCCCTCGTCATAATGGGCCATGATCAGGTGCAGATCATGTGCGTTCCAAGCCGCAACCCAATCGTTTGCCAGGCGCCATGCTTCTTCTCTGGTCATCGCTTCGCTGCATTATAAACCGCTGCGCTCTTCCCGCTCTCCGGCGACTCCTACATTGGAGGAACGGTACAGCCAGGTTCGGGCTTTCTCGAAAGTCGCCTACCAGCCGGACAGGGGGGGTCGAGCGTGCGATCGAGAAACACGGCGGTGAACTGAGGGCCGCGCTAGAGCGCCGACGACAACAAACGCGAGGAGGAGAGCGATGAGCGTGGTGCGGATAGCGTCAGGCGCTATGGCAATGATCCATCATCTAACGGCTGACCAGTTCCGGTCTGGCTCCGATGCTGCGGAGGCACCGATCCACCCAGAGCTTAGTCAGCTTTTCCTGCGTGCCGTTCTGCGATAGGCGGGAACGGAGGCTGCCGAACTCGACGTGGTCGAGCGGTTGATCCTGATTAAAGCAGGAGAAGACAACGGTTTCCTTACCGGTGACCGGGTCCTTGTGCATCTGCAGGCACTGGGCGCAGATCTCTTTCATCATGCATTGCATGGGTGAATTGATGCTGCCGATGGCGTGGTGATCGGGCTTCAAATACGGCTGCAGCACAGTGTGGCGAGCCTGCTGAACTGCGCGCATCATGCCGTCGGAGCCGATGACGATCAGGCGATCCACGGAACTGAGCGGAATTTCGGGCTCGCCCAGATCTCCGCGCCCGTAAGCCTCCATGGCCTGAACCATGTTGCCGACGAAAGCGCTGTCCTGCACGCGGCCCGGAGTGAAGCCGGGCGCTTCCTCACAGACCCACACGACAACATCGGACGCTTTTTCGATCTCCTCGACTTTGTAGCGGTCGAGGATCTTCTTGTATCCGGCGAAGTAAAGGACTCGCGACCCACTGGCACGCAATTGCTGGCCGATGGAGAAGAGAACGGCATTGCCGAGGCCGCCACCCGCCAGCAGAACCGTTTCCTGCGAGGGCGTTTCGGTGGGCTTTCCCGTCGGTCCCATCAACACAACCGGCTCACCGGGTTTCAGCAATGCACATAGATCGGATGAACCGCCCATCTCGAGAACGATGGTGGAGAGCAGGCCCTTTTCGAAATCAACCGAAGCGCCGGTTAGGGCCAATCCTTCCATTGCGAGCGATGTTCCTTCAGTGTGAGTGGCGAGCGACTCGTAATTCTGCAGGCGGTAGAACTGTCCCGGCTGGAAGGCTCGGGCTGCGATAGGAGCTCGAATAAGGATCTCGATGATGGTTGGGGTTAAGCGAGAGACGCGCTCGACGACGGCGCGCAGCTCGCGATTGAGACGTCCGGTGAGAACCTCCGCTTTGGGCTCGGCTGCGGGACGCCGCGCCAGTACACGGGACACCACCGGATAGCCTTGTTTCGCGCTCCCCATCGCTTTCACTACGTTGCCGGAAAAGGACGGATGCAAGTCACCGAAGAAGCTGATGGCACGGCCATCGGGCCGGAGAGAGACCAAAATCTGAGGAGAGATGGGCTTCGAGAGACGCTCCGGTTCGACTGGATTGCCGTTCTCGTCAACCGCCTGGAAATATCGTCCGTCGAGCCTGAAGTTATGCTCGTCCTCTCGCGCGAGAACGGTATTGGGCTGAGTGCCGGCGGCTACTAGAATCGTGCGAGCGGGGAGTGCAAGTGCTTCGCCTGAAGGGACGAGCTTGCCCGTCGAGTCATCGAGACGCTGCTTCTCTACATGCAGAGCTTTGGCGCTTCCGGAGGCATCAACCTCCACTTCCCGCGGCGCAAGGCATTCCGCAAAGCGAACCCCTTCTTCCAGCGCTTTGCTGACTTCCTCGTGATTGAGCGTATAGCTAGGGGAATCAATCATGCGACGGCGATAGGCGATGGTAACGCCGCCCCAGGAATCGAGCAGCTCAATTAGAGTTGGAGCGCGGCCTTCACGAGCGGCGGCGGCGCGCTCGGCACGGATTGCTCGCGCATGCATGAGAAACTCCTGCGCGATTTCGGCTTCCTCCCTGGTCCACGCCGCTTGCACCTCACGCTCGCCCAATTCGGAAACCAGAGCCTCGTAACGCGCGAAGAATTTTTCTACCTGGACAACGTAGTAGGCGAGGGACTCGGTAGCGGTATCGATGGCGGTGAGTCCGCCGCCTATCACGACAATGGGCATGCGGATCTGGAGATTCGCAATGGATTCCATTTTCGCGGCACCGGTTAGCTGTAGCGCCATCAGGAAATCGGAAGCCTGACGGACACCGCGAACAAGGCCGTTCTTCATCGGGATGACGGTCGGACGGCCCGCGCCCGCACACAACGCGATATGGTCGAAGCCCATTTCGAAGACGCTATCGACGGTAAGCGTTCCACCGAAGCGGACACCGCCGAACATGCTGAACTCGCTGCGCCGCTCCAATAGCAAACGAATGATCTTTAGGAAGTTCTTGTTCCAGCGAACGGTGATGCCGTACTCGGCGACCCCGCCAAATCCGGCCATAACACGTTCATTCAAGCGCTCATAAATTTCCGTAATGTCGCGCAAGGGGCGGAAGGGGACGCGCTCGCCGAAAGGGTTCGTCCCGGAAATGTCTTCCGGCAACGGCTCGATTTTCAAACCATCCACCGCGGCTACAGTATGCCCATCATTCATCAAGTGGTGCGAGAGGGTGAAGCCGGCGGGTCCGAGGCCGACGACAAGAACCTTGTAGCCAGTCGACTCCTTCGGATAGGGACGCGAGAAGTTCAGTGGATTCCAACGAGTCAGTAAGCTGTAGATCTCGAAGCCCCACGGCAGTTCCAGTACATCCTTCAGCGATCGCGTTTCAACTTGAGGAATATCGACGGGGTCCTGCTTCTGGAAAATGCAGGATTTCATGCAATCGTTACAGATGCGATGTCCCGTGCCGGCTGCCATCGGGTTGTCGATCACGACAATCGCGAGAGCGGCGATCGGATTGCCTCGTTCCTTCACGAGGTTCATCTCGGAGATCTTTTCGTCGAGCGGGCAACCGGCGAGAGCTATGCCGAAAACGCTCGATTTATAAGCGCCGTTCTTCTCTTTGAGACCGGTAGAACAGCTATCCTTTCCCTGGTTGTGGCACTTGATGCAATAGTGCGCCTGATCGAGCGCGCCGACCAGATCGGTGCCCGGATCGGTTAGCTGAAAGCCTTCGCGATGGCGCCAGCGATCGCGCGTGAGTTCCAATTGCACAAGCCCATCAGTATGGGTCTCATGAACCGGAATGAGGTGATACATGTCGAGCTTGTGCGGTGTCTTGAACAGCACGCCTGTGCGATGCTTTGCTTTGCCTTGCGGCGAAAGAGTGGCCCATGCCGCGTACTGCGCGGCGAGGTGCAGAGGCTCGGTGTGCTCAGCCTCTGCCGCCAGCCAGCGCGTCACATGGCGCGCAAAACCGATCTCGCTCAAGGGCTCTTGCATAAGGGTTTCGAGCTCGGCGGCGAGTGCGAATCCGTCGAACGTAGTCGCCTGCTCGGGCGTGTAGCTAGTAACGGCTTTGCGCTGAACAAATCGGCGCTTGACGGAATAGAGCGGAGCCAGATCGAAATGTTGCGTTTGCAGCGACAGCAACTCGCGCTGGATTCCAAATAGATCGCCTAGAAAGTCTTCCAGGTAAGGGGATAACTCGATGATGAGCTCGGAGCCGGCCTTAGTATGAGCCGCGGGCGGATTCTCACGGGCTTCGAGCAGGCGTTGGTGAAGAGTGGGAGCCGGTTCCCGCAACTCATCGAGAAAGAGCGCGTCGAGCCGCACCAATCCTTCGCGGCGGTATAAGTCGCTGAAAGTCAGTCCAAATGGCAGAGAAAGAGTACTGCCATCACGAGCGTCGCTTGATTTCTTCACAACGGGTCAGTTACTGGGCAGAGTCGAAATAGAGAGTAGTAGGAACTATTCGGGAACCGATTTCGATTCCAAAACCCTGGTTAGAATTGCCGGAGCAACTACTCACTATTCTCGCAAATCAGCCTTACGGAAGGGGCTGCTCGAAGGCTATCTCGCTGAGAATGATCACCCGCGATGGCGTGCGATCAAACTTTAATCGAATGGTTTTTAGCTTCTTGGGATCGAAGTTTGTGTTCTGCGCCGCGAAGGCGGATAGGGGGATCGCGACACTTTGAAAAATTGGCTCAGAGGCTTTTTCATACATCTTTCCGTCCAGATAGTCTACTTTCGTAAACTGCACTTTTAAAGGCGGAAGCAAGGCGCGGAAATTGCTCAGCGGGAGGCGAGACATTACGCCGTCGCCCGTCATCAACTCTAGGCTGAAATCCGTCCATTCCGGTCTTTGCTTGTGCTGCTTTTTGGACGCGTCTTTGTCAGCGGGCTCCTTGCCTGCAGGAGGAGCGTTCTCATCTGTGACGGCGATTGACAACGAAAGGGCCGACTGGGCATTCAGATTCCAGTCGTGCGCCAGACCGGATGGAAGATCAACCGAGTAGCTCCCGACCGGGGGCTCGCTCTTCCCTTTTAAATGTTCGCGGTTCCAACCGACGAATACACCGTTGTAATCGCGGTTGTCATGGCGATATGGTATCCGCCCTTCACGCCAAACGGTAAGATTCTGCGCGGAAATGTGTCCGCGAGGAACGGTTGTCGTGGTCACGTCCGCATCTTCATTGAAATTGCTCACGACGTGGCTTGCAGAATCCAGATAGCGATTCACATACAGCGTGTTCGGAAGCCAATCGCGACCCGTTCTATAGTCCGCAAATAGCGGAAGGTATTCGCGCCGATTGTGCAAGGTCGATTCGAGAAATGCGGAGAGGTACACCTTTGCAATACGGCGCTGCTCTGCGCCCTTGAGGAGCGGCCGGAGATTCAGGAACCAATTCGTAGGAGCGCCGAAATCGGTTCGCCCCCAAACGGTATTGAACTGGCCGTGATTGGCGCGATAGATGTACAGTTCGGATTTGAAGAATGATCCTGCACCGCTGAACTGGACGTGATCCCACTGCCGGCTGCCCATGAATGAAGAAACATCCGCATCATTTGCGCCCTGGATCGTGAAATAATTGACGTCCTCCAGAACGCGCCATTGTCCGGCGGGTTTGTACTGCCCGTCAGCGGGCGCGATCGCCACAACAGACTTGATCGGGAAACCGTAGTGAAAACGAATGGTGGCGTCATCGGGATAATAGGCAAGCTTATTAAACAATGCGGCCGTTGCTGCCGCTTCTCCACCGCGTGAGTGGCCCATCAATGCGATCTTTTCGAGATCGACCCGGTGATAAAACGGATTTCTTCGATCCTCATTCCATTGACGCCAGAGTTTGAGATGTTCCAACAGCATCCAACCACGGACGGCTTGCTGTTTGGGGGGATCGTGAAACAGGCCGCTATTAAGGAAGTTCTCATCAATGGACGCGAGAATGAATCCGCGGCTGGCCAGCAGCTCGCCCAAATAGCGATAGCCAGGGTCGGAGAACTCGGCCATGTCGTGGTTTCCATGCACAATGAGCACCAGCGGAAAAGGCCCCGGTCCCTCGGGGTACCAAACGCGCGCATTCAAAGGCAGCTTGTCCATTCCGAATCCCCAGTAGCGGCGGCGCACGTTGGCTTTCCAACCAGTAAAGTCTTTGAAAAATGGGGACGCGTCCACGGTGGGCGTACGTACCGCGACTGAATTCCGAAACTCAGGTCTCCGCAGATCGTTTCCGCTTCCATAGAACAGCTCTCTTACGCCGTACGGTCCAGGGTCGGCGGGATTTCCGGAGGCGAGCATCGGGGGAAGGTGCGCCTTGTCCTGGTCCATCTGGATGAGCTCTTCCTTCAGGCCGTCGCTGTGCAGAAAAGCAAATAGCCCGGCGTTGCCGGCGATCGTCAGTATGCAAAGCGCTACCGCAATGACCTGCTTCTTTCTTGAAGAAGTCGGGAAGCGGTTCGACAGGACCGTGGCGATGGCGGCGCCCATAGTTCCTTCGAGCAGGACGAGGAGGACGCCCATAGCCCAGCCAAGAGAGCCGAACCAGAGCAACGAGCAAAAGAGGACAGCTCCTACAAAGAAGCCGGGAATCCAAGCCGGCAGCTTGCGCGCAATCTTAAGGACAAGAGCGACGGCCAACATCACGAGGGGGATTCCGAGCGCTGCGATTGCGAACGCAAACAGAAGGTCGAACCAAAGGCCGAACCCGAGCTTCAGGTTGAGTCCACCGACGATAGCGGCCCAAACGATAGTTCCGAGGAGTGCCCAGGTTGCGCCTTTGCGCGCTTCAGGGCCCGGGCGTATATCCGCCCAAGTACGAGCGGACCAGTAACGCGATTTATGGATCAGCGCACGGATGCGGTTGCGAACCGCAGATACCACCGGATTGCCGCGCAGATCGACTGCCATGCGATTCAGTTTAATCGTTTACGAACTGCCTTAAGACGCGCCCGGCTCCGCTATCGTGAGAAGAGTGGATTTAGAGAAGGCGATTTTACGCAAGGCCGGTGAAGCGATCGGTCGATTCCGGATGATCCGAAACGGTGATCGGGTGGCGGTCGGCGTGTCGGGCGGCAAAGATTCCATTACCCTCCTGGAATGCTTACGCCTACTGCAGAAGCGAGCTCCAATAGATTTTTCGGTGTGCGCTTTTACTATCGAACAAGGTAAGTTTCTTGCTCCGATCAAGCCGGTTGGACGATGGCTGTGCGAGCGAGGCGTCGATTGGACGTACGTGGAGGATCAGCCCTCGCTCAATCTCCTCGAGGATCAACCAGAGCACGGATGCGATGTGTGCAGCCGGTTTCGCCGACGCGCGGTTTACGAATTGGCACGCAAACTCGGCGCTAACGTAATCGCTTTCGGACATACGGCGGACGACTTCTGCGAGTCACTGCTTCGCAACGCTCTGTTCACGGGCCGGTTGAGTGCTCTTCCGCCGATTACATGGTCGAGCAAACGGGAATTCCGGTTGATCCGCCCGCTGGTGTACGTCACTGAGGATCTCACACGAGCATTCGCGGAATCGCTCGGCGCGCCGGTTATTCCATGTGGCTGCTCTCAAAAAACGGGCACGGTCCGGCGCATTCTCCGTGATCTGTTTACCGAGCTCGAGCGAAGCCACCCGTATCTCAAGGAAACGCTTCTTTCCGCGATGGGCCGAGTCGATACTTCGCGCCTTCTGGATACGCGATTTCTAGATTTGGACGCGAATGGTGAGCAGTCGACCCCGTTCGGGGAAGATCCGGAGCTTGTTACGCTAAAAACCGCCTAGCGTTTCGAGTAAACTTGTTGGCGTTCCCATGAGCGCGGAATTAATTGTGGTCAACGGCCCTCTGGCCGGAACTCGTTTTCCGCTCGGCCGGGGCGAAATTGTCATCGGCCGCGCACCCAACGGGAATGTTGTTTTAAGTGAACCCGAAGTGGGCTGGCGCCATTGCGAAATTCGGCCGCACGGCGATCGGTTTGTAATTAGAGACCTGCGAAGCTCGAGCGGCACGTACGTCAACGGCATGCGATCGGCGGAGCGCTGGTTGGAAGACCGTGACCAGATTGGCATTGGAAAGACGATCCTGATGTTTCGTTCGGGAGAGGCCGGCACTGAAACAGCACCGGCCATGACGGCCGAGACGAAGCCCGTTCTGCTGGCCGCCTGTTCGCTGGTGTTTCTGTTTCGTGCCTTAGCGGCAGCGGTAAACGAGGAACAGCGACAAATGCTGCAGGACCAAATATTACGGCTTGTCTCCGATCTGATTCCTCAGCATGAGGGTCTTCTGCTGCGGGGAAGCTCCTGTTCCGAACTTCTGGACCGCTCTGCCGATGTGAGAACCGATTACCAGACCGATTTCTCTCCTTCGCTCGCCCGTGTTTGCGAAGAGGGCGCGTTTGAGGATGCAGAGAACGGGATCATCGGGGTACCGTTGTACGCGAGCGGCGTGTTAAACGGCGCGCTTGTGGTTTGCCTCGCTTCGCGGCAGGCCTCGGCGGCAAGCGCTCATTTGGAGACGCTGACCGCGATCGCGTCCCTGGCGTCGGTCGGCTTTGAAGCCAATCAGGAAGTGGAGGCATTGAAAGCGGAGAATGCTCTGCTGCAGGAGCAGATCGCTGTTAACTCAGGCATCGTCGGGAATAGCCCTCCGATTCGCAGACTGCTGGAGTTAGTCGATCGCGTGGCTCCGCGCGACACAACCGTTATGGTTACGGGCGAGAGCGGAACCGGCAAGGAATTGGTCGCGCGCGCGTTGCATCATAAGAGCCCGAGGGCGGAGCGGCCGTTTGTAGCGGTGAACTGCGCGGCGCTAACGGAGACGCTGTTCGAAAGCGAACTCTTCGGACATGAGAAAGGCGCATTTACCGGCGCCATTTCTCAGAAAAAGGGCCGGTTCGAGCGCGCTCAGGGCGGGACGATCTTTCTGGATGAGGTCGGCGAACTCGCTCCGTCTCTGCAAGCCAAGCTGCTCCGGGTTCTGCAACAGCGGGAATTTGAGCGAGTAGGCGGAACGCAGGCGTATCCGCTCGATATTCGTGTAATCGTGGCGACGAACCGCGATTTGAGCGAAGATGTACGCGAAGGCAAGTTTCGCGAAGACCTGTACCATCGATTGAATGTCGTTACTCTCGAATCGCCACCGTTAAGAGAAAGGAAGGAGGACCTTCCGCTGCTGGCGCATTACTTTCTCCAGCGGGCGGCCGAACGGTGCAAGCGACACGTTCAGGGCCTTTCACGAGAAGCCGAAGAAATTCTGATGCAGTACGCCTGGCCCGGCAATGTGCGAGAGCTGGAAAACGCAATGGAGCGCGCAGTGGTGCTCGGGGTTTCTGAGTGGGTGTTACCGGAGGATCTACCGGAGACTCTGCTCGATGCAGCGCCACGCGAAATGGGACCGAAGTATCACAGCTCCGTAGGGCAGGCAAAGCGCGAAGCCATCCTGGATGCGTATGTGCAGGGAAACGGCGATTACAAGCAGGCCGCGCGATTGCTCGGATTGCATCCGAATTATCTGCTGCGTCTCGTGCGCAATCTTGGCCTTCGTGAAGAAATCAATCGAACCTTAGCAAGCGCGGCCACCAGGTGATTTGATGCCTGTGTGCAGCGCGGCAATGCCGCCGGTCAGCAGTTCGAAGCGGGTATTGACGAATCCGGCACTGCTCATCTTCTCACGCAGCTCTTCAGCACGAGGAAATCTCCGGATAGAATCCGGCAGATAACGATAGGCTTCCGCAGAGCCCGAAACTATTCTTCCAACCGCCGGCACGAACACCCGCGAATAGATGCCGTACGCCATCCGGGTGAACAAAGCCGGTGGATGTGAAAATTCGAGGATCAGGAGCATGCCCCCGCTTTTCAACACCCGATGGAGCTCTTTGAGACCTTCCGTGTAGTTCGCAAGATTTCGAAATCCGAAAGAGATCGTAATTGCGTCGAGGCTATCCGGAGCCAGAGGCAATTGCAGCGCATCGGCTTCCAAAAGGGGCGCCTCGAAGCCCCTTTGCCGGGCCTTGCATTGCGCCGAAACCAGCATGGGGTGGCAGAAATCCGCTCCCATGATTCGCGAAGCGGCAACGCTCTGGAGATCCAGCAGGACATCACCGGTCCCACAGCAAAGATCAAGGATATGCGCGCGCGGACATGCCAGAACGGGAGAGAGCTGCTGAACCAATGCTTGTCTCCAGCTTCGGTCAATGTTGAAGGAAAGGAGGTGATTGACGAAGTCGTACTTTGGAGCGATACTCGCAAACATCTGCTGCACCCAACGCGCAGCATGCTGCTCGCCGGAGACGCCGGGCGGAGTGGTTCCAGCGGCCGAGGTCATTGAAGAGATTCAACGATTGCCTGGCGGATCAGTGCCGAATCGAGATTAGAAACGACCTTAACTTCTCCAATCGAAACCGGCAACACGAAGTGGATTTTTCCCTGGAGCGTTTTCTTGTCGCTCGAGAGCTTTGCGAGCAAGCGCGCAGGATCGAGATTGTTTGCCGGCGGCAAAGGACCATAACGGCAGATCACGCGACGAATGCGGTCCCCGTCCGACGGGTGGAGGACACCATGCAGTTCAGCCAGGCGGACGGCGGCAAGCATCCCCCATGCGATCGCCTCACCATGCAGAAAACGGACGTACTCGGTTTCGGCTTCAATCGCATGCCCGATCGTATGCCCGAAATTGAGGATGCGGCGCAGGCCGCCTTCGCGTTCGTCCGACGAAACGACTTCGGCTTTAATCCGGACGGAAGCAGCAATCAGCTCATCTACGAGCTCAGGTTGTCGCGCTAGCACGCCATCCGCCTGGTCCTCCAGCAAAGCGAACAGCGCCGGATCCCGGATCACACCGCACTTAATCACCTCAAACAATCCAGCTCGATATTCACGATCAGGTAAGGTCTCAAGCACCTCCGGATCAATCAGCACTGCCAGAGGCTGGTGAAAGCTGCCGAGAAGATTCTTTCCAGACTTGAGATTAACTCCCGTTTTTCCGCCCACAGCGGCGTCCATTTGAGCGAGCAATGTCGTCGGAATCTGCAAGACCGGTACTCCACGCATGAATATCGCGGCGAGAAATCCGGCCACATCGGTCACGATGCCGCCGCCAAATCCGATGACCAGGCTCGTCCGATCGGCGCCGGCCTCCATCATCTGCTCAGCCAGTTCTTCCAGCCGGGACAGGCGTTTATTCACCTCGCCGCCCGGAAAAAGCAGGACCTTCAGTGAGCCGCGAGGAAACTGTGGTTCAACGCGCGGCCCAAAATGCTGCCAGACATCCGCTGTGGTAACGGCGAAGGTCTTTCCGGTGCGCGCCGGAATGAAATCCCGAACCTGTCGCAGAACGCCGCGATTCACAACGGCTTCGTAGGCCTGTGGCACGGTTTGCACTCGAAAGGCAGGCACGTGATCCCGTTGTACCATGTGGATATTACAGCCTCGCCTCAGCGTTTGCGCACTGATTTCATCGTGGTGGGAGCGGGTGTTGCTGGTCTGCGCGCTGCGATCGAACTGGCAAGAGCCGGACGCGTTCTGGTTATCGCGAAGGACAGTTTGCTCGAATCCTCCTCCGAATATGCACAGGGTGGAATAGCGGCCGCGCTCAGCGACGATGACGAAGTCGAGCTGCATGAGCAGGACACGATCATGGCGGGTGACGGCCTCTGCAACGTTGAGGCAGTTCGAACTCTGGTCGAGGAAGCTCCGGCGGCGATCGAACAACTGATCGAATGGGGAACGGCATTCGATCGTGCAGGGTCGCAGCTGTTGTTTGCTCGTGAAGGGGCACATAGCCGGAACCGGGTCTTGCACGCCCATGGCGACTCTACCGGCCGCGAGATCGTCCGCACACTCCGAAACCATGCGCGCTCACTGGATGATGTTTCTTTTCAGAGCTTCGCCGCCGTAACGGATCTGCTGAGAAGCGATGGCGAAGTTACGGGTGTGGCGGCTCTCGATGAAGCGAATCACACAATACTCTGCATCGAAGCGCGGGCTGTGCTTCTGGCTACCGGTGGTCTCGGCCGAGTCTTCGAGAACACGA
Organism: uncultured Acidobacteriaceae bacterium; assembly: GCA_963787585.1. Classification (GTDB taxonomy): domain Bacteria; phylum Acidobacteriota; class Terriglobia; order Bryobacterales; family Bryobacteraceae; genus Bog-105. The sequence goes on along the minus strand of CAWBDR010000014.1, from coordinate 242,123 downwards.
CCAATCCCGATGTCGCAACCGGTGACGGAGTGGCATGCGGATACCGCGCCGGAGCCGCTATCTCCGACATAGAGTTTGTGCAATTTCACCCCACTGCGCTGTACGTCAAGAACGCCCCGCGTTTCCTTCTCAGCGAAGCGCTGCGCGGAGAGGGCGGCTATCTCCGGAACGCAAGCGGCGAGCGGTTCATGGAGCGCTATCACGCACAAAAAGAGCTAGCGCCGCGCGATGTGGTCTCGCGGTCTGTTGTTATCGAGATGCGCGCAACCGGTGATGAAAGCGCGCTTCTCGATTTAACTCATCTCCCGCCAGGGCTGGTTCGGGAGCGATTCCCCAGGATCTACGAAACCTGCTTGCGATATGGCATTGATTTGGAAACGATGCCCGCGCCCGTGCGCCCCGCAGCCCACTATGCCATGGGGGGAGTACAGACGGATCTTTACGGTCAAACCAGCGTCCCACGCCTGTATGCTGCAGGCGAAGTGGCTTGCACGGGGGTACATGGCGCCAACCGGCTGGCAAGCAACTCGTTGCTCGAAGGTGTGGTTTTCGGAGCACGAGCCGGACAGGCAATGACGGAAACGCGCGACCTTCCACGGAAGGCAGCCGGATTCGCGGACCCAGTTCTGTGCCCTTGCATTCCCGAGCGCGACGTGCGGGCGATCGCCTGGAATTCCTGCGGCGTTCTCCGTAGCGGACCTGAGTTAAAAGCGGCGCTGAACCGACTGCGCGAGCGCCAGTTCCAGCCAATTCAATCTCCCGAGAGGAGCACATTTGAGCTTCGAAATATGCATCAGATAGCGACACTGATTGCGCTGGCGGCATTGGCGCGAGAGGAAAGCCGCGGCGGACACTACCGCACTGACTTTCCTCGGAAGTCACGTAAATTCGAACGGCACTCTGTGATCGTGAACAATGGCGTAGAGCCGAACGTGACCTTTGCCTGACTCACGGCGGCAGCACAGCGCGTACACTGCCTTCGCGCTCCTTCTGTTTGCAGTCCCGTTGTCGCGCACTACGCCGTGGGCGGCGCTCTGGACCGCTCCTTGCATTCTGATTGCGTCTCTCCTCATCACCTGGGGAGCCGAATCGGCGCAATTCTTTGTCGCACAGGGTTTCGCTCTCGCCATATTGGCGTGGATGCAGACGCTTCCCGAATTCGCGGTGGAGGCGGTTTTGGCCTGGAAGCAGCAGGTCGAGCTGCTCTTGGCGAATCTGACAGGCGCGCTGCGACTCCTGACCGGCCTGGCTTGGCCATTCATATACCTGACCGCCGCGTTCATGCATCGGAGGCGAACCGGTAAGCCGCTTCGACACATCGCGCTCGACCGGAATCACAGTATCGAAGTTGTCGCGCTGCTTTTCCCTTTGCTATACGCTTTGGTGATCTGGCGGAAAGCGGAGCTGCACATCTATGACGCTATTGTTCTTGTAGCGTTCTATGCCATTTATCTAGTGCTTCTGACGAAGCTACCGCCCGAATCCCATGAGGCAGTCGAGCAACTCGAAGCCATTCCGCGAGCGATTGTGACAGCGAGCCGTCCGAGGCGGATCGCGGGGATTGCAGCGTGTTTTTTGACGGGGGGAGTCCTCATTTATTTGGTCGCCGAGCCGTTCCTGGGCAGCCTGGTTGCGGTCGCGGGTGCGATCGGGATCCCCAGCTTTCTGGTGATCCAGTGGCTCGCTCCGATCATCTCCGAGTTCCCGGAATTCGCCTCGACCTTCTATTTCGCGCGTCAAGAAGAGAGCGCCGCGACGGCCATCATGAATATCGCTTCCAGCAATATCAATCAATGGACACTGCTGGTCGCCATGCTGCCGGTCGTCTTCTCGATGAGCCGCGGCACACCTTCCGGCTTTGTACTCGACTCGCAGCAACGGGCCGAACTGCTGCTCACCGTAGCACAGAGTCTAACTGGAACGATCTTTCTGATCAACATGGAATTCGCCTGGTGGGAAGCGCTCGCTATGTTTCTTCTTTTCGCCGCTCAATTCGTTCTGCCGGCGTTCTTTGGGGATGCAATTCGCGTTTGGATCACGTACGCGTTCTTTGCATGGGTTGCTTTGGAGGTTATGCTAATCGCGATGCGGAGGCGCCCTCCGGTGGCGCTGTCCAGTTTCGCGGCAACGTGGCGCGCGCATGTCAGACATTAGGCCGGACATTATCCGCTTTCGCCTTCCCGTTAACTCGCAGATTCACCTTTTCCTTCGATAACAATGAGCGCCTTGTCTGTAAGTGTTTGTAAACAGGTCAGCGAGGATTGGCGTGAAAATCGCATTCGTGGTAGTGTCGCTCGAACGGAAACGCGAGAGAGACGGAGACCCCAAAAGGACTTCGAAATCACCAAGGAGACTCGTATGACACGCCAATTCACTAATGCTTTCTTGACCGCGGGGCTCTCCGCGTTACTCGGAGCCGCCGTTGTCAATGCTCAGGACCTATCAGAAAAGGCCAACATTCCGTTCGTGTTTAGCGCGCAACAGACAACCTTCGAGGCCGGGAAATATATAGTGCATGAGCAAAGCTCGAGCGGACTATTTCTGCTCCGTAGCAATGACACAGGCCACGCTGTTCTTATGCAGATGCATCCTGGGCCAACCGCCGATCCTCAAAATCCGAAGCTCACCTTTGCCTGCTACGGACACGACTGCACACTGGCAAAGGTTTCGATGGAGGGTAGCAACGTTACTTATGCCCTGCCGGATACCGCAATCGAGAAGAATCTCAGACACAAACTGGGTATTTCATCCATGATTTCGGTTCCGTTGAAAGCGCGCTAGTACAGCGTCGCAACCATCAATGATCCGCAATTGGCGGAGATAGCCGGTGATCGGATGAGCATCTGATCACCGGCTTTGCTATTGTGGCCCTCCTTAGCGTGCCCGCAGCTTTCGTCCAGGTCCCGCGATCCCTGGCGCGAGTGCTCGTAGGATTAACTTTCGCTTGTGGAAATTCTGGCGTTGGCTATGGTCATTTTCCGGCGACACTTAAAGGTTCCACTGCTGCGAACGTGCAATCCGACTGTTCGAGCATTTTTAAGTCACTACCGTATGTTCTGCATCTTTGCTATGCAGGAGGCAATCGATGGCGGTAACAGGCGCGGAAATGCTCTCGGGCTAGGAACAGGCAACTCAGAGTGCTCGCAGGTCGTACAGGCTGGCCTTTCGGAGGACCTTTAAGTGAATCGACCTGCACTTCTCGGGCGATAGCAGCACATCTTGATTACAGACCTGGGGCACGCCTATTCTGGCTCTTGGGAGGAATGCTCACCGTGCGATTTTTGAATGCTCCAGTCGCCGTTTTCGTACTCTCGCTATTGCTGCTGTGGCTTTCGGCGCAAACGGGCCGTTTCCTTCGCAAAAGGGAACGAAAGCTGCACGAAGGTGAAGGGCAAGATATTGGCACTGTTCTAGCCGCTTCTCTCACCCTGCTAGGACTCATTATCGGTTTCAGCTTTTCGATGGCGGTGGGGCGCTATGACCAGCGCAAGAACTACGAGGAGGAAGAGGCTAACGCGATCGGGACGGAATACATTCGAGCGAACCTGCTGGCCGGACCCGAAGCCGCAAGAGTTCGTGAACTGCTGCGGAGCTACATCGATCAGCGTGTTCTGTTTTATACCACGCGTGACCCAAGTCGTCTCGCGCAAATCACTACTGATACCACTCAACTGCAGAACGATTTGTGGTCCGCCGTTCGTGCTTCCGCCGCGTCGCAACCTACACCCGTGACCGCGCTGGCAGTCGTGGGCATGAACGATGTCTTGAACTCCCAGGGATACTCGCAGGCATCCTGGTGGAACCGGATCCCGACTGGAGCCTGGCTCCTGATGGCAGCGATCGCCATCTGTTGCCACTTCCTTTTCGGCTATGGCGCGCGAAGCGCTGAGATGCAAGGCAGACTCTTCTTCGTTCTGCCGTTGCTAGTCTCGATCTCGTTTTTTCTAATTGCCGACATTGACAGCCCGCGTGGTGGCCTGATTCGGGTGCTCCCGCAAAATCTGATCGCCACCTCCCAGTCGATGCATGGGAAATAGGCGGAATCAGCGGCCTGAAGGAGAGCCGAGCCGGAATACGCGACTTCTTTTGGCGAAGGGAAAGAACATTGCACCGCTTGCCCGTTTATCAGTAATTTGCGAGAAAGTGGAAACTGAATTCGCGCTCCCATCAAGGGATCCGCCCAGTTCTGAGACCCTGACAAATTCACACCGAGGAGTGAAGGTGTGAACCGCAAGGCTCGACTGTAAATGCCAACCGAAAAGCAGCAAGGAGGAGAGTGGACCCACGATACTCGGCGCGGGAGAGATTTGAGGAGCTCCAAGGTGACCGCCTTTGCGCCGAAGAAAGATTTCGTGACTGATCACACGATCACGGAACTGGAGCAGATGCTGGACCCGGCCAAGTTCGTCCGGATTTACCGCTCGACCATAGCCAGTCTAGAGTATGTGACTGAGCTGTACTCGTGGTTCTCCGAGCGCATGATGGTGCGGATCAAGGATGGCAAGGACACGGAGCTGACCGTGGCGCGCGATCGAGTGAAGACCCTCAAAGAGCGCCTAGGATTGTAGAGCCTGGGTTGTAAAGCCTGAGGCTCAGCGTCAGTGTCACGATCGGTTCCTCGAGCGTGTCTAATCGAGTGCATTCTCCCGTTCACCATGAATAGTTCGGTTCGCGGGAAATGCCCGACGAGGGTTCATGGATGCGAATGACAGAAATCCCACAAAAGACGTGCTCAGCCGGCGCGATTTTGTCGGCGTAGGAGTCGCAGGGGGCGTGGTTGCAGCCCTTCCGGCGGAGGCGCAAACCGGCCAGGGCGCTGCCGGTACGGTCAGTTTTTCGCTGACCATCAATCATGAAGAGCACGAATTCGACATCGATCCGCGGGTTACTGTCCTTGATCTGCTGCGCGAGCATCTCAAACTTACCGGAACCAAGAAGGGATGCGATCACGGACAGTGCGGCGCGTGCACGGTGCTGGTGAATGGTGAGCGCCGGAATGCCTGCCTGATGCTTGCAGTCATGCAGAGTGGAAAGGAAATCACCACCGTTGAAGGACTGGCGCAGGGCGGGCAATTGCATCCGGTGCAGCAGGCCTTTATCGCCCAGGATGGTTTTCAATGCGGTTACTGTACGCCTGGACAGATCTGCTCAGCCGTCGCGCTCATCGAGGAAGCGAGGAACGGTGCCCCTAGCTTAGTGACGCCCGATCTTGCGCGCACAGGGCCCATCGAGCTGAGCGACGCCGAGATTCGCGAGCGCATGAGCGGAAACATCTGCCGCTGCGGAGCCTACCAGGGGATCGTGGCAGCCGTCCGGGAAGCGGCGCAGGCAAGCGCAAAGGGCACGGATTCCGTGCGGCCAAACAGGGGCGGAGCTCGCAAGCTCTTTGGGCCGCAGGATCAGCCCGTGCCCGTTTTGCGCGCCTCCTCCGGGAGGCGCGCATGAGGCCGTTCACATATATCTGCCCAAAGACTGTGGATGACGCGCTGCGCGCTTACATGCAAACGTCGGAGTCGAAATTCATAGGCGGCGGAACGAACCTTCTCGATCTGATGAAAATGGGCGTTGAGCGGCCGCCGCAACTGATCGACATAAATAAGCTGCCCCTGACCGCCATCGAAGAGCGGAACGGCGGCGGCGTGCGGATCGGCGCGCTCGTGAGCAACACGGCAGCGGCAAACCATCAGCTCATTCGTACCCGCTACCCCGTGCTGAGCCAGGCCATTCTCGCCGGCGCCTCGCCGCAATTGCGAAACATGGCGACCATCGGCGGCAACCTCTTGCAGCGGACGCGCTGCTACTACTTTTATGACCCGAGCTATGCCGAGTGCAATAAGCGCGTGCCCGGGAGTGGTTGCGCGGCTCTTCACGGGTATAACCGGATTCACGCGATCCTGGGTCAGAGCGAGCAATGCATTGCTGTGCACCCAAGCGATATGTGCGTGGCCTTGGCGGCACTGGATGCAGAGGTTCAGGTGAAGGGCCCCCAGGGCGAGCGCTCGATTCCTCTTACGGATTTTCATCGATTGCCGGGCGAGACTCCGCAAGTCGAGACAAACCTCCGCACCGGCGAATTAATTACCGCGATCAATCTGCCTGCTATCTCGTATGGACACCGTTCGTATTACCTGAAGGTGCGGGACCGCCATTCCTATGCATTCGCGCTGGTCTCTGTAGCGGCGATTCTGGACGTGGACGCAAACGAGAAGATTCGAGAAGCTCGAATCGCGTTGGGCGGCGTCGCCATGAAACCATGGCGGGCAACGCAGGCCGAGAAGCTTCTCGCCGGCCGGAAACCGGACGACGAAACATTGAACGCGGCGGCGGATGCCGAACTGCAAAGCGCTCACGGATACGAATACAACTCATTCAAAATCGAGCTGGCGCGGCGCTGCATCCGGCGTGCGATCAATCAAGCCTTACAGAAGGCGGCCTGAACGGAGACTGGTATGGAAGACTTAATCGGACAACCTCTGGATCGCATAGATGGCCGCGTGAAGGTGACCGGGCGCGCCGTTTATGCCTATGAGCATGATGTTCCGAATGCAGTTTACGCCGTCATGGTGGCGAGCTCGATCGCCAATGGACGGATCGCGTCAATAGATACCCGGGAAGCGGAACGGGTCCCGGGCGTACTGCTGGTCATGACGCATCAGAACTCGCCCAAGCTGCCGGCCGTGCAGAATCAGAGCGAGACTTCTCCCCCGGGGCGTGCCATCCAGGTGATGCAGGACGATCGCGTCTACTACTCGAATCAGCCGATGGCCTTGGTGGTGGCCGAAACTTTGGTGAATGCGGCGGCAGCGGCACAACTTGTGCAGGTCCGGTATCAGGCGCAGCCCCCGCAAATTGATCTCGAGAGCCGCGTGTCTCAAGGCTACACACCGAAGAAGTCGGGCGGCGGTGGCAACCCGTCCACTAGCAATCGCGGCGACGTCGAAGCCGGGTTCAAGGAAGCGGACCAGCGTATCGAGCAAGTGTACTGGACACCATTTCAAGTGCACAACCCGATGGAGCCGCACGCAACCATCGCGGTTTGGGACCGGCCGGATCATCTGACGATCTATGATGCGACGCAAGGCGTCTTCGGAGCTCGCGGCCGCGTGGCTTCCGCGTTTGGGCTGCCGCCCGGCAATGTGCGCGTGATCTCGCCCTATCTCGGGGGCGGATTCGGAAGCAAGGGGCCCACTTGGTCGCACGTCATCCTTGCGGCAATGGCGGCGAAGCAGGTAAACCGTCCAGTGAAACTGGCCGTCGCACGGCCGCAGATGTTCGGCATGGTCGGTCTGCGATCTCAAACGCGGCAGGCGATCGCCCTTGGAGCCAAGAGCGATGGCACGATCACAGCCCTCCGGAACAACACGGTCTCGCATACGTCCATGTTCGGCGAGTTTGTCGAAGCCGCGAGCCTGCCTGCGCGGATGTTGTATCAGTCGCCAAACAACAGCACGTCGCAACTTGTGATCCGCTCCAACATCGGCCAGTCCTCTTATATGCGAGCGCCCGGCGAGGCGACCGGCACGTATGCCCTCGAAGTGGCGATGGACGAAATGGCGTACGCGCTGAGGATGGACCCAGTCGCGTTCCGGTTGAAGAACTACGCCGAGACGGATCCGGAGGAGAACAGGCCGTGGTCGAGCAAATCGTTACGCGAATGCTACCGTCAGGCCGGCGAGCGATTCGGATGGACTCGAAGACCGCTCGAGCCTCGCTCGATGCGCGACGGCAACGCCCTGATCGGCTGGGGAATGGCCACTTCGGTATATCCGACCCGGCGTAGTGAATCGCACGCGTCCGCGCGGCTCAACGCTGACGGAACGTTTTCCGTCGACGCAGGCACGCAGGATATAGGCACGGGAACGTACACGATCATGACCCAGATTGCGGCGGAATCGTTCGGAGTGAGCCCGAGACAGGTGAAGTTTCGATTGGGCGACACTATCCTCCCCGAGACGCCCGTATCGGGAGGATCGCAGACAGCCGCGAGCACGGGCTCCGCCGTGCTTTTGGCCTCTCAGGCATTGCGCGAGAAGCTTATCCAAATGGCCATTAACGACGGGCAATCGCCTTTGTCCGGCGCAAGTGCTCAGGACGTTGCTCTCGAGGGCGGTCGTTTATACAAGCGGAGCGACCCCACAAAGGGCGAAACGTTCCAGCAGTTGATCTCCCGCGGCGGACAGCCGTACATCGAGGGGACGGCGGATTCCAAGCCCGGCTCCGAGAAAGAAACGTATTCAATGTACGCGTTCGGCGCGCAATACGCGGAGGTGCGAGTGGATGCGGATCTAGGTGAAGTCGCCGTGTCGCGCATGGTTGGATGCTTCGCGGCTGGAAAAATTCTCAACGCGAAGACGGCGCGGAGTCAATTCATGGGCGGCATGATCTGGGGCATCAGCATGGCGCTGTACGAACAGGCCGCAATAGATAAGAGGCTGGGCCGCTGTGTAAACAACAATTTGGCGGAATATCACGTCCCGGTTAATGCCGACGTAGGACAGATTGAGGCGCTTTGGGTGGACGAAGAGGATCATCACATAAACCCGATCGGCGCGAAGGGAATCGGCGAGATCGGCATTACCGGAACTTCGGCCGCTGTCGCCAATGCCGTCTTTCACGCCACCGGCAAACGCGTGCGAGATCTGCCGATCACGCTGGACAAGTTACTTATCTGAGCCGCGCCGTAAGCAAGCGGGCTCCTTCATCCCTCTGGTGCTACCGCTTCCCTCCCAGCACCACGCCCGCGGTATTGGGTTTGCTGAACATGGTAGATTTCAGCTCGACATTCTGCTGCACGTCTTTGATGCGAAGGTCGTGGGCACCTCCTCCAGGTTCGCCGGAGCGGTGCACAATGCGGAACGGCAGCTTTACTCCATCGACGTCCTTGTAATCCGAAAATTCGGCAACGTGCTTGTAATAGGCAGAGCTTTCGCCCAGTTCCTCAATACGCGTGAGCAAATGAGTGCTTCTATCGAAATAGAATTTAGTGGTCCCGATGTCGTTGGGCGCGGTCAAGACATCCATCTGCCTATCGTCGACCTCTTCGGGAGGCGCCACATTCACGTCCGAGTACATGCTTTTCAGATGAACGTATCCGAGCGGGTTGGCATTCATCTCGAGCGGCCGCTGAGCGCCTTTCGGTAACCGTGTCACGCGCTTCTTCTTCGATAAAACCCAGCCGCTGCTTCCGTCGTAGCCGATTTTTCCGTTCTTCGAAATCAGGAGTACTTTATTCGGTTTCTGCCAGTAATACGTTACCTTTGAGCCGTGGTGTTCCGAGGCCACAACCTCGCGCGTTTCGATCTTGTCGACCGCGGCCTCGCCTCCCACTGCTGTGGCGTAGTCGTGAAGGATTTGATCGACAGATCGCGATGCTGGCACATCGGCGGCCTGACTCGCCGCCATACCGAGAATGAGAATACCCGCCATCGCAAAGTGGTTCTGCATACGCTTCCCAAAGGCAAGAGCCTCGCTAATTCGAGTGTCCCGCACTACCTTCTCACGCCGGTACGAAAAATCTGCTACGTTCGGATCACGGCGAGTAATCTAATGAATAGGTGTTCGCCTCGCAAAATTGCGCGGGATTTACCACAGAATCTAGGAGTACCAGCCTTATGACAGTGCTTGAATCATTGAAAAAGTACAGCATCGTAGTCGCTGACACGGGCGATTTTCAGGCGATTGCACGCCTTAAGCCTCAGGACGCGACCACCAATCCTTCACTCCTGTTTACCGCGGCCCAGCGCCCCGAATACCGGCATCTCGTGGAAGAAGCAATGGAAGAGGCCGACAAGCACGGCGGAGACCAGAAGGCGCAGACCGAAGCGTTTATGGATCAGCTTTTTGTCAGCTTCGGACGCGAAATTCTCAAAGTAATTCCCGGCCGTGTTTCCACCGAGGTGGATGCCCGCCTTAGCTTTGACACCGAGGGCTCGATGGCTAAGGCACGCCATCTAATCGAGTTATATGAAAAGGGTGGCACGAACCGTGAGCGCATCCTGATCAAAGTCGCAAGTACCTGGGAAGGTATTCGCGCTGCCGAGAAGCTGGAGCGCGAAGGCATCCATTGCAATCTGACGCTGCTGTTCAGCTTTGCCCAGGCAGTTGCCTGTGCCGAAGCGGGCGTAACGTTAATATCGCCGTTCGTGGGACGTATCTACGATTGGTACAAACGGGAAAACGGCGGCAAAGATATTCCGATCGATCAGGACCAAGGAGTCGCGTCCGTCACTCGCATTTACAACTACTTCAAGAAATTTGGCTACAAGACCCAGGTTATGGGCGCTAGCTTCCGCAAGGTGGAACAAATTGAGCGTCTGGCGGGTTGCGATCTGCTGACCATCAGTCCCGACCTGCTGGAAAAGATGCAGCAGACCCAGGGCGAATTGCAGCCTGCGCTGACACCGGAAAAGGCCAAGGCCAGCGAAGGCGAGAAGCTCCACTTGGACGAGAAGACGTTCCGTTGGATGCACAACGAAGACGCAATGGCATCCGACAAGTTGGCCGAGGGCATTCGCAAGTTCAATGCGGACGCGCGCAAGCTGGAACAGTACGCGCGCAGCCAGGTCGCCGAAAAAGTAGGCGCGTAGTTACGCGGTAGGCGCCTTCCTGATCTTTTGCTTCGCCACCTTCGCCAGGTAGGAGGTAAGGGGTTCTCTTGTCTCCGGATGACGCAAGTCCGGCGCGATCTCTATTAGAGGTTCCAGCACAAATCGGCGTTCCAGCATGCGCGGATGCGGTAGATCCAGTTCGGGCGTATGCATGACTGTATTGCCGAAAAGCAGCATATCGAGATCGATGGTGCGGGGGCCTCTCTTTGCAGCGCGTGCTCGCTTCCGCCCCAGTTCCCGTTCAATACGAAGCAGGATTGTTAGCAGTTGCAGAGGGAAATACGGCGTCTCGCACTGTACCACCATATTCAGAAACCAGGGTTGATCCTTTACGTCCTGCGGTTCCGTTTCATAAATCGACGAGCGCGCCATTACTTTGATCTGCTCTTGCTCGAGCGCCGCAATCGCCTGCTCGAGAGCCCCCTTGCGATCCCCCACATTAGAGCCAAGCGACAAAAAGGCCGTCCGGACCGGCATCTTATAGGACCAACGTACCCGAAGCAGGATTTGCCGCAAGCACACTTCGCATATGGCTTCACAAGCCTTCTCTGAAATACCTTCTTATGGAAGGTCGGCTTAAGCAAAACAAAAATGCGATGGCGATCAGAACGCCAGAGCCGCTCCTGAGCAGATCTCGCCTCTTAAAAAAGCTAATCACATCCCCACAGCCGTTGACCGCAAACAAGGCCATGGCAAACCACCACGCCCATTTCTTGCGATGAAGCAGGCCGATACCGGCGGCAGCGGTTCCAGCGCCAAGGGCCATCAATAACCCGCCCGAAATCCTTCCGAATGCCGCAAACGTCACGTACGCAGGTCGGTTGATGTCCCACAATCTTTCCCAAAATGGGCTGGGCCAAAGCAGCGATGTTCCAGTGGCCATCGACATCACGGTAGCTAGAAACAGAAATGCTGCGACAGCTAAAACCATCTTTGGCCGTCTGTCATCGTAATCCGATTCTTTGATCATTCGCGCTGGGCTGCAACACATTCAAGTGTTGAATGAGTTCTGGATTCCAGATAGCGTGGTGAAGGATTCGCTCGATAAAGCACCCATGGTTTCATCGACTCACAATGTGATGGCGCTGCTCCGTGTCGCGGATCTGAATTCTGTGCATTTGCCATTAGTATTGTTACTCATCTTTGGCACTGCGAAGCTCTTCGCGAATATCTGTGAGCGATTAGGACAACCGGGTCTGGTCGGCGAAATTGCCGCCGGCGTTCTTCTCGGCCCTAGCCTTCTCAATTGGGTTCGTCTGGATGATGTTTTGACTGCGTTGGCACAAATGGGAGCAATGTTTCTGTTATTCCGAGTGGGCCTCGAAGTTAAAGCATCTGATCTGATGCGCGTGGGAAAAACCGCCCTGGCTGTGGCCAGTCTAGGCGTTGTTCTCCCTTTTATCCTCGGATGGGCCGTGATGACGGTTGCAGGCGTGGCTCGGATCGAAGCGATTTTCGTGGGCGCTGCACTGGTTGCGACGAGTGTTGGCATTACGGCTCAGGTATTAGCAGCTAAGGGACTGTTGCAAGAACGTGCCAGCCGGATCATTCTCGCCGCCGCCGTGATTGATGATGTCTTGGGATTACTTGTTCTCGCCTTGGTTAGCAGTGTGGCGGAAGGACATATCAATCTCGTATCCTTGGCCATAACAGGTCTGATTGCCAGCGGATTCACCGTACTGGTCGCAAAGTACGGTACCCGCACGTTTCGTCATATCGTGCCCAGGGTCGAACAGAAACTGGCGGTCGAGGAGGGGCAGTTCCACCTGACACTCGTCGTCCTGTTTGCATTAGCCTTTGCAGCGGTTTATATCGGGGTGGCGGCAATCGTGGGCGCCTTTCTCGCTGGAATGGCGTTATCGGAAACTGTCGACCAGCGTGTGCGCGATCTTGCTCATGGCATCACAGAATTGCTGGTGCCCTTTTTCCTCGTAGGCATTGGCTTACATCTTGATATTTCTGTATTTGCTAGTCGCCAAACATTGGTCATCAGCGCCGCAATATGTGCAGTGGCGGTACTCAGCAAATTTGTAGGTTGTGGACTTGGGACGTGGCGGTTGGGACCAACCGATATGCTTCGCGTCGGTGTAGGAATGATTCCGCGAGGAGAGGTGGGAATGGTTGTTGCACAAATCGGCTTAAGCATGGGAGTAATCGAAAAGCGGGTTTACGCGGTGGTCGTCTTCATGGCGATTGCCACTACGCTGGTTTCGCCTCCGTTGCTGAAGTACGCATACCGTAACTGCCAACCCGGAATCGCCAAAGAGGAATTCACCATAGCCTAAGTCGTCGTTGCAGGGGCCTGGATCTCTCGTAGCTCGTGTCCGGAGCTATCCTGAAACCGTCATGCCCCAAGTTGCCGGCCTGGAAACGATCACGCCTTTGACGGTTCTGCAGGAGGAAGAGCGCCTCTTTCAGAACTCTGTTCGGCAATTCGCCAAAGAGCGGTTGGCGCCGCACGTTCGCGCGATGGACGACGAGGGCAAGTTCCGAAGCGATCTTCTGCGCGAAATGTTCGACCTCGGGCTGATGGGCATTGATATTCAGGAGCAGTACGGAGGGCAGGGCGGCAGCTTTTTTCAGTCGATTCTTGCCATCGAGGAATTGGCGAAGGTAGACCCTTCCGCTTCCGTCATCGTCGATGTGCAAAATACCCTCGTCAGCAACGCGATCGAACGTTGGGCCAACTCTGAGCAGAAGGAGAAATATCTATCGCGCCTGGCAACTGAGAGCGTCGGCGCGTATGCTTTGTCTGAACCAGGCTCGGGATCCGACGCGTTCGCTCTGACCACCAGGGCCGCTCGCGACGGCGACGCCTGTCGGCTTTCCGGTCGAAAACTCTGGATTACCAACGCCGCCGAGGCCGATATTTTTCTGGTATTCGCAACCGTCGATCAGAATGCCGGCTATCGCGGAATCACCTGCTTTCTGATCGAGCGGAACATGCCCGGTTTCCAGGTCGGCAAGAAAGAGGATAAGCTGGGAATCCGCGCCTCGTCCACCTGCGAGCTGATCCTTGATGATGTTCAGGCTGCGCCGGAACAGGTGATGGGCGAAGTTGGCAAGGGCTACAAGATCGCCATTGAAACCCTGAATGAAGGCCGTATCGGGATTGCTGCTCAGATGCTCGGTCTGGCCCAAGGGGCTCTCGACCATGCCCTCACTTACGCCCGCGAGCGGAAGCAGTTTGGAAAACGCATCGGCGATTTCCAGGGAGTGCAGTTCGAACTGGCTGAAATGGCAACGCGTGTCGAGGCGGGTCGCCTGATGGTCTACAATGCCGCTCGGTTGCGGGATGCTGGCGAGCCGTTTGTCACCCAATCGGCTATGGCGAAATACTTCTGCTCGCTCATTGCCGAAGAAATCGCCTCTCAGGCCGTCGAGATCCTCGGGGGAGTAGGGTTCACCAAAGATTATCCAGTAGAAAAGCTCTATCGGGACGCCAAAATCGGTCGAATTTATGAGGGCACCAGCAACATGCAGCGCGTAACGATTGCCAAAGCTCTTCTCGACCCGCCCAGGTAACGAAACTCTCCGTCCACGTATCCGTCACAATAGAAATAGCACTCCCATGAAGTACCACCGTTATTGCGCCATTGCGCTGTGCGTGTTGGGTTCGGCAGTTCTGCTGCAAGCGGCCGATGCCAAGCCTGAGCCGACACCCGATCAGATTCAGGACATCATCAAGAAGTTCACGCAGAAAGAAACGGAGTTCGCGATCGCCCGTGAGAATTACACTTACCGGCAAACCACGAAACTCGAAGAGACAAACCCGCCTGGCGGCGCCTGGGAAATAGTCGAAGACGTCAGCTTCGATGACCGCAACAAGCGAACCTCGCACGTGACATATGCCCCGGTCGTCTCTCTGGAACACATTATTCTCACGCCCGAAGACGAGCAGGATGTGCGCCATGTTATGCCGTTCGTCATGACGAACGACACGCTTCCCGAGTACGATGTGACTTACGTTGGCAGACAGCAGGTGGATGAGATCGGCTGTTACGTCTTCAATGTCAAGCCGAAGGTTCTCACCAAAGACCGCAAGCGCTATTTCGATGGGCAGATCTGGGTCGACGACCAGGACCTGCAAATCGTAAAGACTTACGGCAGGTCGACCGGCCATCTTGGACGCGGTGAAGATCAGCAGTTTCCAAAATTCGAAACGTACCGCCAGCAGATTGATGGTAAGTTCTGGTTCCCCGTCTATACTTACGCGGACGACACTTTGCACTTCAAAGATGGCCAGGATCAGCGTGTCAAAGAGATCATTAAATACGACCACTATAAGAAGTGGGAATTCAAGACGAATTCGACCATTACGTACGGCGGCACCGTCGACACTAAAACAACCCCGCAGGCGACCCCTCCTGGTAGCGCTTCGGAGCCGCCCAAACCTCCGAAGCAATAACCGTGTTTACCAGAGTCTCCTTCCGAATTGGGCCTCGCCTGCTGGTTGCGCTGGTATGCGGCGCAGCCAGTCTTCTCGCGGCCGAGCCCCCTGCTATCCATGTACACAATTTCGCGAAGGTCACCGACCGGATCTATCGCGGCGGCGAACCAGAACTGGTCGGCTTGCAGGAGCTCGGAGCGATGGGCATCAAAATCGACGTCGATCTGCGTGAAGCCGGCGAAGCCTCGGATTTCGAGCGTAAACAGGCCGAAAAGCTGGGAATGAAGTACGTTGCCGTGCCCATGAATGGCTTCCTCGCGCCCAGCAACGAGCAGATGGAAAAGGTGCTTTTCCTGCTGATGCAGGAAAAATCAGACCCGATTTTTGTCCATTGCCGTCGCGGCAAGGACCGGACTGGCACGGTAATTGCTTGCTACCGAATCCAGCACGATGGCTGGAGCAACGCTGCTGCGCTAGCCGAAGCGCGGAAGTTTGGACTGAGCTTCGCCGAACGGGGAATGCGTTCGTATATTCTGCATTTCAAGCCTCTATCGTCCTCCGACATATCCCGCCTGAGCTCCTCGAACGCGCAGGCAGGCAAAGCTCCTCCCGTTCAGCCTTAACCCGTATACATTCAACCATTTATTGGAACAGTCCGAGTCTTCCTCCTCATCCTGAGGGGTTAGCCTATGTTTAAATGAGAATGTCTCGTTGATGAGCCAAACGAAAAGCAACGCCCAACGGCGCCGTCGGACTCTCGATCGACATTTTCGGGAGGCAAAGCTGCTCCTCCGGGGCGCGGCCAACATTGATCATCCGATCATGGCCCACATCATCCCCATCCGGAGATGTAATCTATCTTGCGCTTATTGCAACGAATACGATGATTATTCCAAGCCGGTACCCGTCCCGACGCTCCGCCATCGCATCGAGCTGCTCGGGAAGCTGAAAACTGGAGTGATCACGTTGAGCGGGGGCGAGCCCCTGCTTCATCCTGAGCTGGATGAGGTTATCAGGATCATACGCCGGAACGCCACGCTTGCGGGCCTGATTACCAACGGCTATCTCCTTACTGCCGAGCGGATCAAGCGATTGAACGATGCCGGTCTGGATTACCTGCAGATCAGCATCGATAACGTCATGCCGGACGACGTGTCGAAGAAGAGCCTGAAGGTTCTGGACAAAAAACTGCAAATCCTGGCCGAACACGCTCATTTTCACGTGAATATTAATTCCGTGCTGGGCGGCGGCATTCGCCATCCCGAAGACGCGCTGGTGGTGGGAAGGCGGGCTATGGAGTTGGGCTTCACCTCTACCGTCGGCATCATTCATGATGACGACGGGCAGTTGCGGCCCCTTGCGGATAGAGAACGTGAAGTCTTCCTCGAAATGAAAAAATTCGAGAAGCGACACTTCTCGCGTATCAACTATTTTCAAAATGAAATCGCCAATGGGCAGCCGAGCGATTGGAGATGCCGGGCCGGCTCGCGCTATCTCTACATATGCGAGGACGGGCTCGTGCATTACTGTTCTCAGCAGCGCGGGTTCCCGGCGAAACCGCTCGAAAGCTACACTGTCGAAGACATCCGGCGCGAATACGTCACCCAGAAAGGTTGTGCGCCGCTCTGCACTATTTCCTGTGTGCACCAGATTTCGTACTTTGATTTCTGGCGCGGCAAGCAAACGCTCATCGTAGAGCCCGTTCCACAGGAGCAATTGGTCCACATCAAAGTCGCCAGCATGTAAGGAGACGGTCTATGCACCGTACTGGCCTTGGCGCGGATTCGCGAGTGAAGCGGCACGATGCCGGACCTGGATTCCCCGAACAGCCCGCCCGCTTCTCCGCAATCCTGAACCGGCTGGAATGGAGCGGGCTCGCGCGTGACGTGCTCCGGCTGGAGGAGCGTGTTGCCGGTGATGACGAACTCGCGCTCGTTCACAGCCGCGAATACATTGCGCTGGTTGATCGCGAGATCGCCCAGAATCGCGGACAGCTCAGCACCGGCGATTCTCCGATCAATGCGCATTCCGGGGAAGCGGCCCGAACTGCGGGTGGCTGCGTGCTTTCGGCGGTGGATGCTGTATACTCGCGCCAAATTCAAAACGCCTTCTGCGTAGTTCGGCCGCCGGGGCATCACGCCAGCGCTTCGCGTGGAATGGGTTTCTGCCTATTCAACTCGGCTGCGATTGCGGCCCGCTATGCCCAGCAGCGGCACGAAGCGACTCGCGTCCTTATTGCCGATTGGGACGTTCATCACGGCAACGGCACCCAGGATATCTTCTATGAAGATGGTTCCGTGCTGTTCTTCAGCACGCATCAATCGCCTTGGTATCCAGGAACCGGCGACATCACCGAGACTGGCAAAGGGGCCGGCGCCGGCAAGACGATCAATTGTCCCTTTCCGGCCGGTACGAACGGCGTTCGTATTCAAAACGCCTTTCGCGATCGTCTGCTGCCCGCGGTGGAGGATTTCCGGCCGGATCTCGTCCTGATCTCCGCCGGTTTCGATTCCCGCATCGGCGATCCGCTAGGGCTGTTTCGCCTGACCGATAACGACTTTGCCGAGCTGACCGCGATGATGCTGCGCATTGCGGAAAGGCATTGTGAGGGACGGCTCGTCTCGGTGCTCGAAGGCGGCTACAATCTGGAAGGCCTCGCCCTCGCAGCCGAGGCGCACGTTCGCGCCCTGCTCGGTTACAGCTAAGCGAAGTTATCACAATCCGCCCGCTGCTATACTGCTGATGCAATTCACCATGCGTAGGAAAGTCACAGTCATCGGCGCTGGAAACGTCGGCGCAAATACGGCGCAAAAAATCGCCCAAAAAGAGTTAGCAGATGTCATCTTGGTCGATGTAGTCGAAGGTGTGCCGCAGGGTAAAGGGCTCGACATGCTCGAGTCGGCTCCGGTGGAAGGCTATGACGTCCGAATCGTCGGGAGCAACGGCTATGACGAGACCGGCGATTCCGACATTGTGGTGATCACGGCCGGTTTCCCTCGCAAGCCCGGAATGAGCCGCGACGATCTCCTTCTGGCGAATTACGAGGTGGTGAAGAGCGCCACGGAGCAGGCCGCTAGGCGGTCGCCGAAAGCCGTATTAATCTTGGTCACGAACCCACTCGACGCGATGTGCTGGACCGCCCTTAAAGTCTCCGGCTTCCCGCGCGAGCGCGTCATCGGCATGGCTGGCGTGCTCGATACCGCCCGCTTCCGCACCTTCATCGCCGAAGAACTGAAAGTGTCATTCGAGAATGTCACCGCCATGGTGCTGGGAGGTCACGGCGACACCATGGTTCCGCTGGTCCGCTTCACCAACGTCAGCGGAATTCCGATTTCCGAGTTGATGGACCAGCAAACAATCGACCGCCTTGTCCAGCGTACCCGGGATGGGGGCGCCGAAATCGTGAAGTATCTCAAAACCGGTAGCGCCTATTATGCCCCTGCCGCTTCGGCGGCCGAGATGGTGGAATCCATCCTGAAAGACAAGAAGAAAGTTTTGCCTTGCGCCGTTTATCTGAACGGAGAGTACGGAATCCGTGATCTGTTCGTGGGCGTGCCGGTGAAGCTCGGCAGGAATGGGGTCGAGCAGGTTTACGAGATCAAGCTCGAAGACGCCGAACAAACTGCCCTCCAGAAGAGCGCGGAGGCCGTTCGGGAGTTGATCTCAGTGCTCCAGCAAAAAGTTCAGTAAGGTTCACTCGAACTGGTACCGGACCCGGCGAACATCGGCTAATCTGACGAGCATGGCGACTCCCCGATCTGCTACTGGAAAGGCGGCAGACAGCACCGAACCGCGTATCAATAGTCAATACGCCTGTTTTGCTATGCGGCTTGCGCCTTCGATGATTCATCGCTGGGGCGTATACGCTGTAGAGTTAATTCCGGCGCACAGGAAAGTTATTGAGTACACCGGAGAACGTATCAGCCGTCGGGAAACGAAGCGCCGGGCCGAATCGAGCCAGCTGGTGTACCTGTTTACGCTCGATAAGTATTGGACGCTGGACGGTGCGGTGGGCGGATCCGGCGCTGAGTACATCAACCATTCCTGCGATCCCAACCTGGTATCGCGCGTCACCAAAGGCCACATCCTCTATATAAGCCAACGGGAGATCCAGCCGGGCGAGGAGCTGACCGTCGATTACCACTTCGCGAAGAAAGTAGAGCGAGTACCCTGCCGCTGTGGTGCCGCCAGCTGCCGCGGTACCATCAATCTGCTCGAATAGGCGAACCTCAGCGCCTTCCTGGTGTCGGCTCCGAAAAGCGGACGCGCATTAGAGAGTATTCTCTCCCGTCTGGCACTGCAATGAAGAGAAACTGCCGCCGATAAGAAGAGAAGCGGATTATGGATCTGGTTCCAATAAACACGAAAAAGGTCGTCTCTATCTGTGAGACCCAGCCGTTGACCGTTCATGGCCTACGTCATCTGCTTGATTCGAGCGAAGACCTGCAGTTTGGGTCTCTGCATGCCTCTCCTGCGGAGTGGATGCTTAGCTCGACAGCTCACAAGACCGACGTCCTTATCATCGATAAGGGCCTGGGCGCCAAGACGGTCCTCGATGCCTTGACTCAATTGCCTGTCGAACACGGCACAGCGCGAGCCACGGTCCCTGCAGTCGTCGTCTGGGGTATGTCAATCACGGAGGCGGAGGCGCTCCGGTTTCTGCAGGCGGGAGCCAAAGGCATTATCCGAAAATCGGCGGATACAGATACCGTACTCGCTTGTTTGCGGTCCGTTGCGCAGGGGCGTAGCTGGATGCAAGACTCGGTTTTCCGTGACTCTCCTGGTCCGGCGGAGGCACAGGCGCGGACCGACCTCACCCCGAGAGAACACCAGGTAATGGAATTGGTGGAACAAGGGTTTAAAAACCGCGAAATCGCCCAAGAACTCGGCATCCGTCCAGGAACGGTCAAGATCCACTTGAAACACATCTTCGAGAAAACGGGTGTCCGCGGCCGGCATGGCCTGGCCCTCAACGGACTGCGCCAAAAAGGCGTGATTTCGCTCCTCGCTTCCTAAAGAACCGCGACCCGCACAAATTAGGCCCGACCGTGAGGGAGCGGCCTTGTCCTCAGATTCACCCTTGACTAAGGGCGAACAAAAGGAGAATATAGTCGAGAGGACAGCTCCCGTGGAACAGCTCGTTCGGCTAGTTGGGATCGCGAGACTGGCAGCCGAAGGCACCCTTCTCTCCCAAAAACAGAGAGTCGAATACCGCACCCTCCCCACTCGCAAATGGCTCAACCGTTGCCATTCGCAGCGCGTACCGTTCATTGGTCGATAAACCCCTACCGCGGCTGCGAATACGGCTGTAAGTACTGCTACGCCAGGACAACGCACGATTACCTCGAACGCCACGACCCCGGCCTTTTTGAAACGGAGATCTACGCCAAGGATTGGGATGCGGATGCGTTCGCCGAGGAATTGAAGGCCGTAAAGGCGGATCAGATTATTGGCATCGGAACGGCGACGGATCCCTACCAGCCCGCCGAGCGCCGGTTCCTCCTCACGCGCCAGGTTCTCGAGAGCATGCTCCCCATCTGTGGTGTGTCCATCTTTATTACCACGAAATCGAACCTGGTCAGCCGCGACCGCGATCTGCTCGTGAAGCTGTCTGGATCGAACGAACTCCGTGTGACGCTCACTGTCACTACCATGGATCAGGACCTGGCCCGCATGACGGAACCATTTGCGCCCCGCCCGGACCTGCGGATGAAAGCCGTCGCTGAATTGGCCGCCGCCGGTGTGCGCGTCGGAGTCATAGCCAATCCGGTGCTGCCGCTGATCACCGATTCCGAAGAGAATCTCGAAGCGGTCGCGCGAGCGGCGAAGGAGGCCGGAGCGGACCAGTTCGGTGCAAACGTCCTGTTTCTTCAACCCGCAGCAAAGCGCGTCTTTTTCCCGTTCGTTGCAGAAAAATTCCCTCAATACCTGGGAAGATATCGCGCCAGCTTTGCGCAAGGGGCCTACCTGAAGGGGCCATATCCAGACCGCGTTCGGAAGCTCGTGAATCAAATTCGAAATCGAGTCGGAATCCCCTCTCGAGACATGGAGCGCGCCAGTCTACAAAAGCCGCCCGGCTCGCAAATGATGCTCTTCTGAACCGCGCACACTAGTAAGCCGCGTTTTGGAACGCCGGGCTCGAACTCTATCGCGCGGCTTGCTCAAACAGCGATTCGATCCGCTCGCTCAGCATGGGCGAGCAGCACGGCGTCTGCACGGGTTTGAACTCCATTAATTCCGTCCGCGTGTAATTCGGGTCGTAGAGGTTGAGCTGCCACTTGCCATCGCGACCGATCTTCGGCGGTTCCGGCGGCTTCATCCCATGCGCTAGAACCATTTTGTAGCCCTCTTGAATGTTTGCCACTCCTAACGCCAGGTGATGCAGCACTCCCAATCGTTTCGGTGTCAAATCGCCTGTGACCAGCATGTATTCGAGCCAGTCGGTCCCATCCGGCACTCGCATGTCGACCCAATCGGTCTTGTCGTCGGTCATGCCGCCATGCCACATCACCTTGAACCCGAGAATATCTTTGTAGAAACGGTCTGCCGCCTCGCGATCGCGCACTGTCACTCCTACGTGGATCATGTGATCCGAGACTCGCGTCGTGGCAAGAAACTTGCCGAAATTCCGGCTATGCAGTGAGCCTGGCATGTACTGCACAAACTCGACATTGTGCCCGTCGGGATCTTTCACCATCATGCTGACATTGCCATCCAGGCCCGGCTTCAAAATTTCCGGCACTTTGACTCCGCGGCTGGCGAGGTAGTCGCGAAGCTGGCGCGCGTCGGTTGTCTCGAAAGCAATATGCGAGAGCCGGTCTTGCGTCTCGCTCTTTAGATCAGGAAAAACTTCGATGTACTGATGATCGTTAACTTTGAAATAAACCAGCATCAGCCCGCCCGAGGGTTTATCGAGGCTGAACGCCTCGTCGAATCCCAGCCCATGCCCGTAAAATTCGCGTGCCGCCGTGAGGTCGTTGGTTTCTAATCCGATATGCGCGACGCCGAGAATAGGAGGTCGTTTCGCGCTCGAGCCATCCGGCTGAGCAGCGCAAGCCAAGCCGCAGGCAATCAGCAGAACAGAAGTGGCGCGTAAAGCAAAGCGCGGCCGCATTTTCAAACGATACTACCGCAGCCGGAACTGAGCCGCGAGCTAGCAAGCGGTTTCGTATGTCTTCGCACGTAGTTTTCTCTGCCCGTGTAAGGTTGCAGACCCGGCAACAATTTTCCTCCAACGAAATCATACTAGCGAGGAGAGCTTAATGGGAACAAGAGCTGTACCATCTACCGGCGGCGCCGGGGACACGCTGAGCGATACCGCCCAAACTGTGAAAGACAAAGTGAGCGATGCCGCAGCGACTGCGAAGCAAAGGGTGACGGAGGCCGGAAGACAGGCTACTGACAAGGTTGATGAGAGGCGCGGACCGACCGCGGACGCTCTGGAAAATGCCGCCTCATCCATTCACGAAAGAGCGGAAAGTCTACCGGGCGGCGAAACGGTAAAAAGCGTGGCGCATTCTGCGGCTGACAAACTCGAGTCCACCGCGGGCTATATTCGAGAGCACGATGTCCGGGCGATGCTCTCCGACATCGAAGATGTCGTAAAACGCAATCCCGGGCCTTCACTGCTGATTGCTGCGGCTATCGGTTTCCTGATCGGCCGTGCGTTCCGCGAGGAGTAGCAGTCTCCACTCGAGGGCGCTCGAACATGACTGGAGAAAGTAGCCGATCCATTGCGGATGTCCTGCAGGACATCCTCGCCAATGTGCAAACGATCATTCGCTCGGAAGTCCGATTAGCCAAAGCGGAAGTAACCGAGGAAGCGACAAAGGCCGGGCGTGCGGGAGGCATGATCGCTGGCGGGGCGGTCGCGGGTGTGTTCACAATTTGGTTGTTGCTCGTGACGGTACTTTTTGCGCTCGGGACGATCATGCCGATGTGGGGTGCGGCTCTCATATTGTTCGCAGTCATGGGCGCCGTAACTGCCATCCTGCTCACGGCTGGCAAGAAACGGTTCCAGACCGTTCACGCCAAGCCGGAAAAGACGGTTGAGACTATGAAGGAGAACGTGGAATGGGTGAAAAGTCAGACCAAATAGAACGCCAGATTGTAACCGAGAGAGGGGATCTGGGGCGGAATCTGAACGAGCTGCAATCCAAGGTGCAGGAAGTTACTGACTGGCGTGTTCAGTTTCAGAAGAGGCCGATGCTGATGATTGGCGTTGCCGCCGGCGGCGGACTGCTGTTGGCGTCCTTAACTGGGCGGAAGTCGAGATCCAGACCGCACTATGCGGGCGGAGGGGACGGTGCCCACGAATTCGAACATCGCCGTGGAACAGAGTTGCAAAAGAACAAAGCGCTTGAGACATTTGACAACATCAAAGGCGCGATGATCGGGGTCGCGGCGAATACCTTTCAGGATTTCTTGGGACAGCTCATACCCGGTTTCAGGGACCAGGTCCAGAAGACAGCGCAGGAAAAACGCCTCGGAGCCGCCATTGAAGTTCCTCGGCCGGAAGCTCGATCCGCGGGCAGTGTCTGAAGCCGCCGGGCATGGATCTCGCAAGCCTTTCGCACGAGCTGGACAAAAAGAAGAGACAATGCCGCGTGGTCGTGGAGACCCCC
This sequence comes from uncultured Acidobacteriaceae bacterium, assembly GCA_963787585.1. GTDB lineage: Bacteria > Acidobacteriota > Terriglobia > Bryobacterales > Bryobacteraceae > Bog-105. The sequence continues at coordinate 218,502 of CAWBDR010000014.1, read as the reverse complement.
AAAGGCTGCCGCAATAAGTTCGACTATGACCCTGACGTTGAGGCCTTCACTCTGGGGGGCCTTTTGCCGGAGGGGCTCAGCTTCCCCTTCGATTTTGGTTTCGTTCCCTCCACCATTGCCGGGGACGGAGATCCACTCGACGTGATGATCCTGATGGATGAACCGGCGCACGTGGGATGTGTCCTGACGGTGCGCTTGATTGGTGTGATCGAAGCTCAACAGACCGACGGGAACAAAACGACGGAGAACGATCGGCTCGTGAGCGTGGCCGTGCACTCTTACAGTCACGAGAACCTGCAATCCATCGGAGATGTAAACCAATCTCTTCTCGACCAGGTGGAGGAATTCTTCATCTCCTACAACAAGAGTCGCGGAAAAAAATTCAAAGTAACCGGCGTGCACGGGCCTTCAAGAGCCGTTAAGCGCGTGCAACAGGCTATCGATGCGCGCAAGAATTCGGGGTAATTTACTATGCGCATCGGAAACGCCGTTTCGCTCTTAAAAACAACCTATACCAAGTGGAGCGATCACCACGCTCCACGGCTCGGCGCGTCGGTGGCCTTCTACACGCTTCTATCATTCGCCCCGCTTCTTGTGTTAACCGTGGCCGTAATCGCTCTGGTATTCGACCCGCAAAAAGCCCAGCACGGCCTCATTGATCAGGCTAAACAGATGATTGGCGATCGCGGAGCGGACGCTGTGAAGTCCCTGCTGACGAATGCGCAGAAGCCTTCATCTGGCGTAATCGCCAGCGTCATTGCATTCGCGACCTTGCTCTTCGGAGCTTCCGGAGTGTTTACAGAACTCCGTGACGCTTTGAATATCATTTGGGATGCAGAGCCAAAAAACGCATCCGGGCTGATGGGCATGGTCAAAGAACGGCTGTTTTCATTCGGCATGGTTCTCTCGGTCGGATTTCTGTTGCTCGTTTCGCTGATCCTTAGCGCGGGGCTGGCGCTGCTCGGCAAATTCTTCGGCGGCCTGGTACCGCTTCCAGCCTTCGTTTTTGAAATCATTAATTTTGTCGTATCGTTCGCCGTAATTACCCTTCTGTTTGCGCTCTTGTTCAAGTTTGTGCCTGCTCGCGCTATCTCGTGGCGGGATGTCTGGGTGGGAGCCGTTGGAACAGCGCTCCTGTTCACGATAGGAAAGATGCTCCTGGGACTCTATATGGGCAAAGCAGGCGTTGGTTCGGCCTATGGCGCCGCCGGGTCGCTGGTGGCCGTGATTGTTTGGGTCTATTACTCAGCTCAGATCTTCTTTTTTGGCGCTGAGTTCACGCATGTCTACACGGATCTGGGCGCAAGACCTGCTGTTCAGCGCGCAGCCGTTCATCCGGGTTCATCAAAACCCGAACACGAATTGGAACCGAGTGGTGCAGCGCGCCGGGATGTAGGAGGATTTGCGCCAGAGGACCAGAGACGGGTTCGTCCGAAGCCGCGGCCTGCTCTCCTGCTCGCAACGGCAGTCGGGTTTCTACTGGGACGTCGCGTCTCGACAAAAAATCCGAAATAGCAGCACGCGCCTCTCTTCCGCTTCACTTCGCTGATTTAATGGCTTTGGGTTCTCGCGCGTCGAGCCTTAGGCGAGACGAACGTCCCCCCTGCCAGGACCGCGTCCATCGCCTCTGCTAACTCCGTGCCGGCAGTCCCCTTCACCACGTATCCCGACCCTCCCACTTCGAGGGCCTCCTCGGCATACGCCGGGTCGCTGTACTGGCTGACGAAAATGATGCGAAGGTGGGGCGCGAGCGCGCGAAGCTCTCGTGCTGCCGCGAATCCTCCCATCTCAGGCATCGAAATATCGAGCAGAATCACATCCGGAGAAACCCGCCGGGTCTGCTCGATTCCCGTACGTCCGTTTTCCGCTTCTGCCGCGATCTCAATCCCGGAGCTTTCAAGGATGCTGCGCAGGCCGATGCGAATCGCCGGATCGTCGTCGACAATAACTACTCTGCAGCGGCTCAGAACAAGCTGCCTTTCTCAAAACCGCGCTGTGCGGGCATGGCTCGCTTTCATCGAAGCACTCGGCGGGCGGCTCCGTCAACTGGAGGTCTAACTAGGTTCGGGCCAGCCACAAGCTAAGCTCGAATTTCTAATCCAGGCTGAACGACAAGCGTTCTTTCAACATCTGGCGAAGAGTCTCGGCCTGTGCGTCTCGCTCTCTCGCTTCGTCGCGCAATCGATCGCCAAGAGACGGTTCAAATTCGCCGGCCAGCCGTGTAACAAGCGAGGCGCCCTCCTCCAAAGCCACTATGGCGGCGTACAGCGCCTTCTCTTGCGCGGCAAAGTGCTCGGACAGCATGCTCTTGGGCGAGAACGTGTGTCCGACGCGGCATCGATACTCCTTGACTCTGCCGCGCGACACCTCCCAGATTGTCCCTCGACAGTCGGGGCAGGTCAGATCAGTCAAATACGGCTCCACTTTGGCACCTTCAATTTCAGCACGTTTGTGTTCAGTTTTACTCGCCGCGATGCGAGTCAAGAGCGCTCCCATCTCGCTGATATCCGCAATGTAGTCTGCCTCAATCTCGCGCACCGCGCTCAGAGGCATAGACGGAAAAGCGGCGGTTTCGGGATTCTGGACGATGGCGATTCCCCCCCGCCGTTTAATCTCCCATAATCCCGCCGTACCATCGTCCAGCTCGCCCGTAAGCATCACCCCCGTGACCCGCGCTCCGTGTGCTGATGCCGCCGACCGGAACGTCACATTGATGCAGGGACGATGATGTTGCTCTTTCGGGCCAAGACTTAAATGGACGTGATCGCGCTCGATCACCAGATGGTGATCCGGCGGTGCAACATAGATCTTTCCAGGTTCGATTTTTTCGCTATCTGCCGGATGGCCCGCAGGCAGGGGTCCGGCTCTCATCAATAACTTTGGTAAAAAGCTTTGTGCGCGCGGGCGAAGATGCAGCACCACAAAGAGTGCTCCCGGAAAATCGGACGGTAATTGACTCGCGAGCTTTTCCAGCGCCTCTACCCCTCCGGCGGAAGCTCCAATCGCGACAATTGCATGTGTTGGCATGATCGGAAAGCTTGGTTCTACTGAACCGGCAGCGGCGCCGAGACTGTGATCTTTGTGCCCTCTCCCGGAGCGGACTGAATGTTGGCAGTCCCCCCGATGAGCCGAGCCCGTTCCTGAATGCTTGTGAGACCCAATCCCGACCGCTTCCGTTCCGTGTCAAATCCCTTGCCCGCATCCGCCACCCGCAGCTGGACCCGGTGGTCCTTTCCGGTCAGCGATACTTTCACGTGAGTCTTGCCGGCGTGTTTCGCAATGTTCCGGAACGCTTCCTGCGCAATACGGTACAGCCCTGTCGCCACCTCGATCGGTAGCGTCTCAGGCACGCTCCGGGAAAAGAATGTGGTGATCATCTCCTCGCGCTCGCCGAATTCCTCGGTGAGTGACCGTAGAGCGGTCGCGAGGCCTAGGTCCTCAATCATTGAGGGATGAAGGCGATGTGACAGCGAGCGCACCTCTTCCGAGAGTTCCCCAAGCTGCGTCAATGTCTGCTGCAGCTCCTGGCGTGCCGTCATCGGATCCTTCGTGATGTCTGCCAGCGCCTTGTCCCCCAGCATGCTCAGCGCAGCCAACCGTTGGCTGATATCATCATGCAATTCCCGCGCCAGCCGCCGCCGCTCGTCTTCCTGAGAAGTCATCAGGCTGCCGGTAAGCGCCCGCAGCTCCTCCCTGCTTCGGTCCAGTTCCTTCGTTGCTGAATTGACTTCGTTCGCTAGCCGTTCGCTCTCCACCTTCAGCAGCCGCTCCACCTCTTTGTGCGCCGTCACATCCTCGAATGTGACCAGCAGGAACTGCTCTCCATCTGATTTCAGTACTCGTCCTCGAATCAGGAATACCTTTGGGCTCTCGCCGGACGTTTTGTGTTCGATTTCGAAGCTGCGGCCCTGCTTCGCGTTATCACGCAAGCCTCTCAACGCCGAACCGAGCGGCTCTGCCATGCCCCACAACCGGGCAGCGAGGTCCGGTAGCGAGCGGCGTTCGAGTGTTCCGGCGCTGGAGTTCGCTAGGGCGCAAAACGCCTCGTTTGTCGAACGAATCCGGAACTCTGAATCGATTACTGCTAACGGAAGTGGGATCCCTTCGATGATAGATCTGGCGAAATCACGCGCCTCCAGCAGTTCCTGCTGAGTGCGCCGCACCTGGTCGATGTCTACCAGCATCACCACGAGTCCGTCAATCTTGTTCTCCGTCGTCCGATACGGCCGCACGCGCAGCAGGTACCAGCGCCCGTCGCGGTCCTGGACCTCAATCTCGCGCGCGCCCAGCGTATCCAGCACCTCTGTGAAGAGAGGCTCCAGATTGTCAATGTTCAGATTCAGGCGGATATCGCTAAATGGCCGCCCGACATCTGTTACGCGCACGTTCATCAAACGCTGTGTCTGCGGGGTAAAATGCCGTATGTTGAACTCGTTGCTGAGCATCAGCACCGGGAGATTCACGCTGTTCAGCAGGTTCGAGAGATCATTGCTGGCTTGGGTGAGAACGGAATTTCGGTTTTGCAGCTCGTCGTTTACCGTCTGCAGCTCTTCATTTGAGCTCTGCAACTCCTCCTTTGTTGTCTCCAGTTCTTCATTCGTGCTTTGCAGTTCCTCGTTGGCCGACTGTATCTCTTCATTGGCCGAAACCAGCTCCTGACTCCGGGTGTCGCGCTCTTCGAACAGCGATTGCAAATGCAGCTTGGTGGAGGAGAGCTCGTGCTGCAAATAGGAAATCAGCGGATCCTCGTCTTCGTTTGGTTCCCTCAAAGATTGGACTGTACTTGGCATGCTCACGCCAGACCGGCTCAGAGAGGGTACGAACAACACTAGGTAGCATTTGGTCCGCGAGCTCAAGTTGTGCATCGGCAGTACTTCCAGCGTCAGTTCGTACTGCTGGCCGTCCTCCCGAAGGTTCAGCTCCTCGACTTGAACCGGTAGATCGTGCTCGATGGCTCTCTTCACAGCCGCCGTAACTTGCGGCGCGATGGTCTCTCGTATCATCCGCCCCAAATGCAGGGAAGCGGCTCCCACGGCCAGCTCCAGAAACGCGCTCGTATGGCCGCGGGATTGTAGGATCTCCAGTTTGTCGTTCACGATCACGCCTGGTGGACCATAGCGGGCCAATATGATACGGTCCGCTGTTCGCTGCAGTTCGACTTCGCTGAAGTTTTCCCCAGAGAGCTGTACCCGGGGCTCGCTCGGGAAGTCGTGAACGAGCAGGCGCGGCCCGGTTTCCACCAGCGCCCGTCTCGGCGTAGAGCCAATCTTTGAATAAATCTTGTGTTTACGATCCACCAGGCCAAACAGATCGCTGAATTCGCGAATCGTCTCCGAGCTGCCCAGCAACAAAAATCCGTCCTGCCGAAGTGCGTAATGAAAGGTCGGGATTAGTTGCTTTTGCAACTGCGAGCCGAAGTAGATCAATACGTTGCGACAACTGATTAGATCCAGGCGCGAAAAGGGCGGATCCTGGCAAAGATTCTGCCGCGCAAAGATACACAGGTCGCGAATCCGCTTTGAAACCTGGTACCCTTTCTCCGCCTTAGAAAAGAAGCGCCGCAGCCGTTCCGGCGAAACCTCGCTCGCAATTGACTCCGGATAAATGCCCAGCCGCGCTTTGCGGACGCTGTGTTCGCTCGCGTCGGTGCCGAAAATCTGGATCGGTGGCTCGAGTGCGCGCCCGGACAGGTATTCAAGAAGACAGATTGCGATCGAGTACACTTCCTCGCCCGATGAGCAGCCGGGCACCCATATCCGGACCTGCTGATCGGGCGAGCGATCCTCGAAAATTTGCGGCAGCACTGTTTCTTTTAACGCCTCGAACACCTCCGGATCGCGGAAAAATCGCGTGACGCTGATCAGAATGTCTTCCTGCAGATCCTGCTGCTCTTTGAAATTCGCATGCAGGAACGCCAGATACTCGGCGAGTGTATCGGACCGGTGCATCAACATCCGGCGCGCAATGCGCCGCCGCAGGGTGTTCGGTTTGTATAAACGGAAATCGACGCCCGAAACCCCTTTCAGTAGCTTCAGAATGCGGCCGAAGTATCTCTCTTCTTGCGGGCGGGCGCTTCCTTCCTCCAATTGGCGCCACTCGGGGTTCTGCTGCCGCTTTGCCAGTTCCGCCAGATGCCGGCCGATGGCGTCAGGCGGCACGATCACGTCCACGTGATCGGCGGAGATGCTGCTCCGCGGCATTTCCGGGAACCGCGCTGTCTCCGGGGCCTGTACAATCGCGATCCCTCCCTCGCCACGTATCACTCGTAAGCCGATTGAGCCGTCCGCGTCCATTCCGGACAGCACCACCCCAATGGCGAAACTCCTCTGTTCGGTGGCCAGTGATTGAAAGAACCGGTCAATGGGTCGGAACGCGCCGTCGCCTGATCGCTCTTCCAGGCGCAGTAACCCGTTCTGCAAATACACTTGCGCATTCGGAGGAAGGAGATAAACGTGGTTTGGTTCTGGGCGTATCCCGTCTTCGATACTCACGACCGGCATCGTCGTGTGCCGCGCCATGATCTCCCGCAGGTAACTTCTCTGGTCCGCCATCAGGTGCGGAATGAGGACGAAGACCATGCCGGTGTTGCTCGGGATGTTCCGGAACACCTCGATGTATGCTTCTATTCCGCCCGCAGAACCGCCAATCCCGACCACTGTGTAAGGCAGCGAAGGTGGGCCCACGGCTTGCGAGCCATCGTCGACAACGGAGCCGGCTGACTCGAGCTCGTCCTCGCCCCAATCGGACCCGAGCACCTGCCCATCGCCTGTCTCCTCCTCCGCTGCTCCATTTGTCTCCTGTTCGGGAGATTGCTCGATGTCCTCGTCTGGCATTTGTGCCTCTCGAAACTGCTCCTGGGCGGGGCTGCTGTCATTGTCAGTGTATCGCCCCTAACACGATGTCGGCGAAATATAGAGCGGCCACGACAATCTGAGAAACTATCCTTCGATATACTGAACACCACACCCGGCTAACATTGCGACCACCCTGTCAAGAGATAGCCGCTGGCGTTCGAAATGCGACTCACCCTCTGCGTTTTTGTCCTGCTTTCCTTTGCCTCCGCTTCTGGCTTCAGTGCAACAACACCTGCAGTAGATTTTGACCGCCAGGTCAGGCCGATCCTTTCCGACAACTGCTTTGCCTGCCACGGTCCGGATGAAAGGCACCGCATGGTGGGCCTTCATTTCGATACCAAGGAAGGCGCCTTTGGCAAGCCCGGCGTAATCGTGCCCGGCAACTCTGCCCAAAGCAAGATGTATCTGAAGATCAGCAATCCGAACGAGGCGCTGCGCATGCCTCCCACTTACTCAGGCCGCAAACTTACGTCCGCGCAGATCGAAACGATAAAGAATTGGATAGATCAGGGGGCCAAGTGGGAATCGCATTGGTCCTATGTCCCGCCGAAGCGGCCGGACTTGCCTTCTATTAAAGATGAGCATTGGGCGCGCACTCCGATTGACCGGTTCATTCTGGCCAAGCTGGAGCAGCAGGGCCTTCATCCTTCGCCCGAAGCGGGCAAAACAATTCTCCTCCGGCGTGTCAGCTTCGATCTGACAGGCTTGCCCCCCACTCCCGCGGAGCTAAAGGCGTTCCTCGACGACCAGTCGCCGGACGCCTATGAAAAGGTCGTCGACCGGCTGCTTGCCTCGCCTCACTACGGCGAGCGTATGGCCATGCAATGGCTCGACTTCGCACGCTATGCCGATTCGCACGGTTACCACATCGACAGTGCCCGTGAGATGTGGCCTTGGCGCGATTGGGTCATTAACGCCTTCAATCGCAACATGCCGTACGATGAGTTCACCATGGAACAGATCGCCGGAGACATGCTGCCGCACGCGACGCAAGCGCAGATTATCGCGACAGGCTTCAACCGCAATCACATGATAAATTTCGAGGGCGGCGCGATTCCGGAGGAATACCAGAACGAATACATCATCGATCGCATCGAGGCAACTTCGACCACCTGGCTCGGCGTGACCCTGGGCTGCGCGCGCTGCCACGATCATAAATACGATCCGTTCACGCAGAAGGATTTCTACAGCTTCGGCGCGTTTTTCAATAGCATCCCCGAAAAAGGACTCGACGGTTACAAAGGCAACGCCGCGCCTTTCCTTCAACTGCCGAATAAGCAGCAAACCGGCATGAAGCAAGCGCTGCTCGACGCGATCAAGAAGCAGGATGAAAAAATCGCGGTGGCGGAGAGTGCGTGGGAGCAGGAGGAGCGCTCGACCGCCGTTTCGGATCCCACTGCCGGACTCACGGATGAGTTCGCGTTCGAGGACTCGCTCTCGAATCGCCTTCGACCGGACGTGGCGGGGAAGGTCATTACCGGCAAATTGACGTACACTGACGGGCGACTCGGTCGCGCTGCCAATTTCGATGAAGAACCCCACGTGTCCTTCGGCTCGGCGGGATCCGCCGATTCCCATCAGCCCTTCACGATCGCGTTCTGGATCAAAGTGGATGGACCATCCGGGATGGCGCTCGTGCAGCGCTATGCGAAGTCGCCGAAGGAGGGCCCGGGTTATGAAGTCGCTATTGATTATTGCCAGAAAGAAACTTGCAGCGTCATTGTGCGGCTCCGAAGTGACGGTCCGTCCTCGGGAATCGAAGTGAAATCGAAGGCCGGAGTGGCGCTTGAAGCATGGAGCCATGTCGCCATCGCCTATGACGGATCCGCGAAAGCGAGGGGAATTCAGATCTACATTGATGGCCGCAGCGTCGCGACCGGGATCATCCGCGACAGCCTGCCGCCGGCATCCTTCCGCCAAGGCGATCTGCAGGCCGGTAATAAGGATTGGGGCACGTCCTTCAAGGGACAACTGGCGGATCTGCGTTTCTATAATCGCCGCCTCTATGCAAACGAAGCTCTCGAAATCGGGTTGATGGGTCCGCTGCACGGAATTCTGGCGGTTCCCGCAGAGCGCCGCTCCGACGAACAGAAGAAATGGGTGCGAAAGTATTTCCTGGCCGACGTGGCAAACGCGTCTGAAAAGCAGCTCAATACCGATTACGAAACGCTGAACCGGGGGCTCGACCAGCTCAATCGCGAAATTCCGTCGACCATGATCATGTCGGAGATGGATAAGCCGCGAGACACATTCATTCTGAAGCGTGGCGATTATCGCAACCGCGCCGATAAGGTTGATCCCAACACTCCGGCCGTCTTGCCGCCGCTCCCCCGCGATGCTCCTCGCAACCGGCTGACGCTCGCGAAATGGCTCGTCGATCCCACCAATCCGCTGACCGCACGGGTTGCCGTCAACTATTTCTGGCAAATGTATTTCGGTATCGGCATCGTCAAGACGAGCGGCGATTTCGGCTCGCAGGGCGATCCGCCCAGCAATCAGGAACTGCTGGACTGGCTGGCGACCGAATTCGTCCGAACACATTGGGATGTAAAAGCCATGCAGCGGTTGATCGTAACATCGGCCGCATATCGTCAATCTTCATCCGTAACTCCGGAGTTGCTGGAGAAAGATCCGGAGAACCGCCTGCTCGCGCGCGGCCCCCGCTTTCGCCTCGCGGCTGAGATGATCCGTGATAATGCGCTGGCGATCAGCGGGCTCCTGAATGACAAGATCGGCGGCCCGAGCGTGCTCCCGTATCAGCCGAGGGGGCTATGGGAGGAGATGGCGTTCGGTGGCGACTTCTCGGCTCAGACTTACGTCCAGGGACATGGACAGGACCTCTACCGGCGCAGCATGTACACCTTTTGGAAGCGTTCAGTGCCGTATCCCACGCTGAACACGTTTGATGCGCCGGACCGCGAGAAATGCACCGCGCGGCGAACTCTGACGAACACGCCGTTGCAAGCTCTCGTCCTGCTGAATGACCCAACTTACGTCGAAGCGGCGCGCGCCCTGGCGCAACGGGATCTGAAAGAAGCCACACCCGCCGAGGGCGCTCGCGTGCGTTACGTCTTCCGGCTCGCAACGGATCGTGATCCTACGCCTCAGGAACTCGGGATCCTTGAAAAGTTGTACGAGAAGGAAGCCGAGCATTACTCAGCAGACAAGAAAGCCGCTGAAAAGCTTCTTGCGGTAGGAGAATCAAAGCCCGATCCAAGCATCCGCCGTTCTGACCTCGCGGCCTGGACCTTAGTCACCAGCACGATTCTCAACATGGACGAGACAATCACTAAGAATTGAGCGAATATATGGACCCAATTCGGGAACGTAAACTGATTCTCACGCGCAGGCAGCTTTTCGGCCGAGCGAGTACCGGGATCGGCGTAGCCGCGTTGGCGTCGCTGCTGAATCCAAAACTGCTGGCCGATTCTCCGCAGACCAGTTTTGCTCCGGGAACAGCAGCAAAGTTTGGTGGTCTCGCTGATCTGCCGCATTTCGCGCCAACAGCAAAGCGTGTGATCTTTCTCCATCAATCCGGAGCGCCATCTCAGATTGATCTCTTTGATTACAAGCCGAAGCTGAAAGCGTTGTCAGGCACGGAACTGCCGGATTCCGTGCGGCAAGGACAGCGGATCACCGGAATGACCTCCGGACAGAACTCGTTGCCTGTTGCTCCTTCGATCTTCAGGTTTAATCGCGCCGGCGAAAACGGAACCTGGATCAGCGAACTCCTGCCGCACACAGCTAAGGTCATCGACGAGATCACCATCGTCAAGACCGTCAATACCGACGCCATTAACCACGACCCGGCGATTACGTTCATACAGACCGGCTTCATGCAACCAGGCCGCCCGAGCCTCGGCTCGTGGGTAAGCTATGGGCTCGGCAGCGAGAATCAAAACCTTCCGGCCTTCGTTGTGCTCATTTCGCAAGCCAACGCGCTCAATCGGGACCAGCCGCTATTCACGCGACTATGGTCCAGCGGCTTCATGCCCTCCAAATATCAGGGCGTGCGGTTCCGCGCTTCGGGCGATCCGGTCCTTTTCCTGGCGAATCCCGAGGGTATTGATGCCGAGACGCGCCGCGCCATGCTTGACAGCGTAAACGAACTGAACAGGATCACCGAACAGTCCTATGGCGATCCGGAAATTGCCGCTCGCATTTCGCAGTACGAAATGGCTTACCGGATGCAGACGTCCGTGCCCGAATTGACAGACCTATCGAAAGAACCGGAGAGCACGTTCCAGCTCTACGGACCCGATTCGCGCAAACCTGGTACGTATGCCTCGAATTGTCTGATGGCTCGCCGCTTGACGGAGCGCGGAGTGCGCTTCGTTCAGCTTTACCATCGCGGATGGGATCAGCACAATGATCTCCCTCGCGACCTCGCCCTACAATGCCAAGGCACGGATCAAGCTTCCGCTGCGCTCATTACGGACCTGAAGCAGCGCGGATTGCTGGACGATACGCTGGTGATCTGGGGCGGAGAATTTGGGCGAACCGTTTACTGCCAAGGTCACCTCACCGAAACCAACTACGGCCGGGATCATCATCCGCGCTGTTTCGCCATGTGGTTCGCGGGCGGTGGGATCAAGCGTGGCCTCGTTCTCGGGGAAACGGACGACTTCTCCTATAACGTCGTGTCTGATCCCGTCGCGATCCACGATATCCAGGCAACCGTGCTGCACTGTCTCGGCATCGATCACACGCGTCTTACTTACAAGTTCCAGGGCCGCCATTTCCGGCTGACGGACATCGCCGGGAATGTCACGAAACAAATGCTCGCGTGAAGGTTTGCCGCAGGAATAGGATACGGGCCGGTGTGCCGATACCCGTATATTGCCCCGTGAACGAGAGCGCCCCTGTTTCCGTATTGACGCGGAAGCAGGTCACGCAATCGCTTCGTTGATTGCAGGAATAGAGAAACCGTCCGCTCGGATCGAAACTGAAGCTGCGCGGATAATCTCCCCGGGTCCACTCCTCTCCGCGCCAGGCGAGTCTCCCCTCGGCATCGATCGAAAAGAATGCTATCGTGTCGTGCAGCCGGTTTGCAGCATAGAGAAATCGTCCGTCGCGTGATATAGAAATTTCCGATGTGAAGCTCGTGCCCGCAAACTCTTTCGGTAATGTCGAGAGCGTCTGTTTGGCATTGAGCTTTCCATTGTCGTAATCAAACATGGCCAGCGTTGAACTCTCTTCCTGGAGCGAGTAAAGCCAGCGCCGGTTTGGATGAAAGGCAAAATGCCGTGGCCCGTCTCCGGGAGGAAACGAGACCCAGCCGGGATTACCGGCGCTAAGCTTGCCACGATCCGCATCGAATTGCCAGACGTAGATCCGGTCTAAGCCCAAATCCGCGGCAAGCACGAACCGGCCGGAGGGATCGGATTCGATCATGTGTGCGTGCGCATGATCATGGCCGCTCATGGCAAAGCTTCGGGGCGGCGCGCTCGTGGCTCGCATCGGCCCCACGGGACCTTCATCGCGTTTAACATCGGTTGCGCGGCCAAGCTTCCCGTTCCCTTCGATCGGAAAGACCGCGATGGTGCCGCCGGCATAATTGGCAACGAACACGTACCGCCCGGAGGAATGCACGCTCAAATGGGCCGGCCCTGCGCCTTCGGAGCTGATGGTATTGAGAGCCGTAAGTTTGCCGCTCCGTCCATCGATAGACCAAGCCGTCACCGAACCGGACGATCCGTCGAAAGTGGCGATCTCGTTCGCGGAATAAAGGGATGGTCTGCTGGGGTTGAGCGCCAACCAGGACGGATTGGATTCAGTAGCGAATACGTTCCGCTCTATCAGGGCGCCGGTTTGCGGATTCATTTCATAGAGGTAAATGCCGCGCCCATGCCCTGCGCTACCTTCTGGGCCCTGAGGGGAGCTATAGGTCCCGATGTAGGCTACGGTCGACGGGGGGTCTTCAGCTGAAAGTAGACTGTACCACGGCGCAAGCGCGGCGGCGCCTGCCAATAACTTCCGGCGAGAAATTTCGTTGCGCACGCTGACGAGCTTATCTCAGCAAAGGTACGTGTATAGCAGTCTCGTTAAACAGAATTAGCGATCAGGCGAGCAACTTTGGTTATCGGCTGTACGTCAACTGCAATTAACCTTGAAAAAAGGCAGGTTCTGTGAACAAGTCTGAATTAAAGCCCGGAGTCGTAATCGCCGCTCTTTGTGCCCTCGGTATTTGTGCGCAGCAGGCGCAAGCTGCTCAGCGAATACGCGGCGAGATAGAGGACGGACGCACTTTCACGCTGGCTGGGAACACCCATCCAATGGTGCAAGGGGCGCGCGACATAGGTCCAGTGGATCCCTCGCTTCCCATGCCGCGCATTACCATTCATCTCGCGATGACGACGGCGCAAAGGGCCGATCTCGAACGTTTGCTCCAGGCCCAGCAGACTCGCGGTAGCCGCGAATACCACAAGTGGCTCACGCCGGAGGAGTACGCAAGCCGTTTCGGGCTTAGCAACAGCGACATTCAAAAGATCACATCATGGTTGGAGAATCTAGGGTTCTCCAACATCGAAGTCGCGCGAAGCCGCAACGCAGTCAGCTTTTCCGGAACGGCGGCGCAAGTGCAGGCCGCGTTTCAAACCCCAATCCACCAGTATGAGGCGAATGGCGAGCAGCACTTTGCAAATGCGAGCGATCCCGTTTTGCCAAAGCCGCTGTCTGGTGTGATCGAGGGCATCCGTGGGCTCAACGATTTCCGTCCGAAGCCTCGCTTGATTCGCTCGCGCGGCTCCGTTCAACCTCACTTTACGTCCAATATCAGCGGCAATCACTTCCTGGTTCCCGACGATTTCGCCACCATCTACGACGTCCAGCCTTTGTACGGAAGCGGTGTCGATGGCGCGGGGCAGAAAATCGCCATTGCCGGGCAAAGCGACATTGCATTGAAGGACATAGAGGCTTTTCGTTCCGCTGCCGGCCTTGCGCCGAATAATCCTCAAGTGATCCTCGATGGCGCTGATCCCGGCACCAACTCGGGCGACGAGAGCGAAGCGGACCTCGACATCGAATGGGCCGGCGGAGTGGCCCGGAATGCCAGTATCATTTACGTGAATTCGAAAAACGCTTTCACCTCCGCGACCTACGCCGTCACTAACAATGTCGCGCCGGTGCTCGTTCTCACGTACGGAAATTGTGAGTCGACGCTCGGCGGTGTGGAACTTAATTCGCTGAATTCAACGTTCAAGCAGGCGAATGCGCAGGGAATCACGGTCGTGGTGGCATCGGGCGACGATGGTGCGGCTGATTGCGACGAGCCTAATGATCCCAAGTCACCGGCCGTTTCAACAGCAAGTCACGGACTAGCGGTCGATTTTCCGGCCAGCAGCCCGTATGTAACGGCTGTGGGTGGTACCGAATTTAACGATTGCGCCGGCAATTACTGGAACTCTACCAATAACGGTTCCGCTGGCTCCGTTCTCTCTTACATACCTGAAGTAGGGTGGAATGATTCCTCGTCGCCGGCTGTCCCCTGTGGTTCGGCCGCCGGGGTTCTGTCCGCCAGCGGCGGCGGTAAAAGCAGCTTTGAGTCGAAACCATCCTGGCAGCAGGGAACTGGTGTTCCTAACGACGGATTCCGCGATGTGCCCGACCTTGCCTTGGCAGCTTCGCCGCAACATGACGGATACCTGGTGTGTTCGGGCGGCGATTGTGTGAATGGCTTCCGTAATACCGATACCACTCTGGACGTCATCGGCGGGACGTCCGCCACAGTACCAACCTTCGCCGGTATTGTGGCGCTGTTGAACCAGAAGATGGGTAGCAGCCAGGGCAATATCAACCAGACTCTTTACAATCTGGCTTCGTTCTCCACGAACGCATTCCATGACATCACTTCCGGAAACAATCAGGTCGCCTGTAAAGCGGGTTCGCCCGATTGCCCGGCCGCACTTGTAATGGGCTACACGGCCGGTCCTGGATACGACCAGGTCACCGGACTCGGATCGGTCGATGCGGACAACTTAGTTAATGAATGGACTTCCGACTTCCAGCTTGCGGTGAACCCGACCAGCGTTAGCTTAAGCGCAGGCGGTTCGGCAACGGCCGCAGTACAGGTCACGGCTTTGAACAACTTCGCCGGGACAGTGTCGTTCTCCTGCAGCGTTCCCGGCACGTTGGCAAACGTCACTTGCTTGGTGCCCGGAACTGTTTCGTCCTCCGGTACCGCTACGGTAACCGTTACGGCCGGAGCATCCGCTGCGGCGCCTCGATTTTTCCGCTGGGGAGCGTTTCGGATGCCGCCGGCTCGCGTTACGGGGCTCGCCATCGTTTTCGCTGCCCTCATCGCGCTCCTGCTGGCTCGGCCGAGAAAACGCCTCCAATCCGCCGGACTTGGATTTGCGGTTTTGTGGCTCGCAATCGCAGCCGGTTGCGGTGACGGCAGCAGTTCCGGCGCCGCCGAAAGCGTTCAGCCCGTTCCCGAAAGTGGTTCGATCACGATTACCGCCACGGCGGGAGTGTTGACTCATACCACAACGCTTTCGACCACCGTACAGTAGCCTTTTCAATTCGAAACCCAGTCTGGGCGGAAACTCGTCTCGGCAGGCTTACGTCCAACGCGCGTTATACTTAGCTGGTTTCAGGGGTATTGTTTGAGAACTGTAGCACTGTCTTTTTTTATATTTTCAGCTTGTATATTTTCAGCCCTCACTCTTCGGGCACAGACTTACGTGAATGGACAGGCCGCCAGAGCCGTGATCGGTCAGCTGACGTTTTCGGGGGCGGGCACGCCGAGTCAGCAAATTTTGGGGGGCGTTAGCGGCCTGGCGTATGCCAACGGCCAGCTCTTTGTCGCTGATTCGAACCTGTTGGGATCAGCTCCCATCGACAACCGCGTGCTGATGTTCAACACCACCCAGATTCCGGCGCCCGATGCCGATCTGTCCGTTGAGAATTCAAGCAATTCCCTGTGTCATGTTTGCGGCTATTCGGCGAACAATGTTCTTGGCCAGCCAGATTACACATCCACAAGCCTGCAAGCCGTGAGCAGCCAAAGCATGCAGAGCCCGACGGGCGTTACGACGGATGGCAGTGTTCTGGCCGTCGCGGATACAAATAACAACCGCGTGCTCATCTGGAAATCCATTCCTGCATCCATCAATCAGCCGGCCGATGTCGTGCTTGGGCAGCCGGATTTCACGACGCACAACCTGGCATCCCCACCAACCGCAAGTTCGCTGCGCGGTCCGCAAGGCCTCTGGATCCAGAACGGAAAGCTGTTTGTCGCCGATTCCCAGAACTACAGAATTTTGATCTGGAACAGCATCCCCACCAGCAATAATCAGCCCGCGGATGTGGTTCTGGGACAATCGAACTTCAACACCGGCACGCAGGCCGCTTGTAATCCCACCAAAGGAAACCAGGTCGCGGCCGCCAACGAGCTGTGCAATCCGGTCTCTGTGAGTTCGGATGGCGCCCACCTCTTCGTAGCCGATCTGGGCTTTAATCGCGTCCTGATCTGGAATTCGATCCCGACCTCCAACGGCGCGCCGGCGAATGTCGCAGTGGGGCAGCCGGATCTGACGGGCGGGGTCGCCAATAACCCAGCCGTGTGCGGCTCTAATCCAAAGGGAAGCATCGGTCAGTGCGTTGCTTCTCTCAACTTCCCGACGTATGCAATTTCAGACGGAATACGGCTCTACGTCTCCGATGGCGGCAACGACCGGGTTTTGATCTTTGGCGCGATCCCAACCGCAAGCGGAGCAACTGCGGACAATGTGCTGGGACAGCCGGACTTTACCACGGATGTAGTGACCAGCCAGACGCAGACTATCGTTAGTACTGCCGTCGACAATACCGGCGCAGTTAACATCATCCCGAGTCCGCAGGCTCTGGCCTATGACGGAACGAATTTGTATGTGGCAGACCCGTTTAATCACCGCGTGCTTGTCTTTACGGCTGGGAACACGCAACTGCCGGCCAACTCGGTAGTGAACGCCGCGAGCGAAGTTATCCGGCAGGAAGGTGTGGTTTCGGTTTCCGGCACGATCAAGGCGAACGATACGGTGACAATCACCATCGCTGGAACCGGGTACACATACACTATCAAGAGTTCGGATACGCTCGACACCGTGGCCCAGGGACTAGTCAGTACCATCAACGCGAATGCCGGCGACCCGAATGTCACGGCCATTTTTGCCGGCCCGGGCACTGCCTCCGTGTATCTCAGCTCGAAAGCGACAAATCTCCCGTTCGACGCCATCTCGCTGGCTGCTACCAGTTCCAACACCGCCGACATAACGGCCGCCACGTCCGGAGCCTATCTATCGGCCGGCACCGCCGGCACCGCTGCTCCGGGCATGATCGTGGAGGTCAATGGCAATGACCTGGCGGACTCGAGCGTCACGGCGAACTTTACCGGCGTATTGGCTACAACGCTTGGCGGAGTTCAAGTATTTATGGATGGGATTCCTACGCCAATTTGGAGTGTTTCACCGACTAAAATCGTTTGCCAGGTACCGTTCAGCTTCGCGGGCGACAGGAACAGCACTAGTGTGTACGTGCGTACGGTTCATGCCGATGGAAGTATCGCAGTTACCAATGCCACTCCGGTCTACATAGCGCCGGCAAATCCCGGCATCTTTAGCGCACCGTCTTCTCCGAATCAAGTCAGGCCTTGGCCGGCGACCGCCTTTCATCAACCCGGTAACCCAACGGCAGTCGTTTCGGTGGATGGAACCCCAAAAGCCGGTGATAGCGGGACCATTACGATCAGCGGAAAGGCGTACACCTACACCGAGGTGAGCGGCGATACTCTCGCCAGCGTGGTGAATGGCCTAGTTTCGGCTATTAACAGCGGAAACGATCCGAACGTCACTGCGGCCGCGGGCGCTCAGTTCACGCGCGTGGTCCTGACCGCGCGGAAGGGCGGAGCGGCCGGGACTGGTATATCGATCTCTGCCAGCACCAGCAGCGGTGCGAGCCTTACCCTGACCGCTTACACGAGTTCCACTTGTTGCGCTGTGACCCCGAACTCACCCATTACACCCTCGAATCCTGCGGGAGTCGGAGAACTGATCGGCGTCTATGCCACGGGGCTGGGCATTTTGGCCACTCCCGCACAGCAAAACTACGCAATTGCGGGTACCCCGTATGCGGGCCCTCAACCCAATACCGCGCAGAACACCGTCAGCGCGACTATGGGCGGTTCCACGGCCCAAGTGATATCGGCGGGCTTTCCCGCTGGCTCGTATAGCGTTTATCAAGTGCAAATGATCGTTCCCCCCTCGCTCTCGCCAAACAGCGCGACCGACCTTACCATCGCGCAGAATGCGTTTGTCAGTAATCTCGTTACGGTTGCCGTCGGGACTCCGGTCATAGTCGGATCGGGGCAGCAGTTCCAGTCGTCTATCGTGATGAACATTGATAGCCCGAGCGACAACGGTCCGGCGCTCAGCGGAATCACCGCGATTGGCGGTTGGGCCGTGGACAGGAAAGCGGCGATAACCAGCGTGGCTATCTCGATCGATGGAGTTTCAGTGGGCAATGCGAGTTACGGCGGGCTTCGGCCGGACGTGTGTGCGGCGCTCGGCTCATTTTCTGGCTGTCCGAATGTCGGGTGGAACGGCGGTATCGACACGACGCAGTTCGCGGACGGGACGCATCAGCTTCAGATCACGCTTACCGGGGCCGATGGTGATCGAGCGACTTACTCGAAGACGTTCACGATTTCGAATTACGGCAACTTCAGCAGTGTTCCAACTAAAATCTACATAGACCAACCGGTATCCGGCCCGTCGCTGCAGGGCGTGGCGAAGCTATTCGGTTGGGCTTTCAACGACACAGCCACGATCGGGGATGTGAGTCTCTCGATCGATGGGCACCCCATCGGAGCCGCCACATACGGCGTCAACCGCTCCGACGTTTGCAGTGCTTTTGGCAATCTTCCAGGGTGTCCAGGCCTCGGCTGGGAGTATCTCCTCGACACGACAACTCTTTCGACCGGAACGCACACTCTAAGCGTTAGAGCGAACGCAACGAATAACCAGTTCGCGGTGCGAGCCGTCTCGTTCAGCGTCGGAAACGGGGACGCCGCCGACAATCCCATCATGATTTCCATCGATAGTCCAAGCGCATCAAGCGGTCCGTTCAGCGGGATAGCGGCTTTCGGCGGCTGGGCTCTGGACAACGATGCAGCGATCGCCAGCGTGGGTGTGACGGTTGATGGTATCCCGTATGGGAACGCCGGCTATGGCGGCAATCGGGCCGATGTTTGCGCGGTCTTTCCGAACCGGACCGGCTGTCCCAATGTCGGGTGGAATTTCCTCATCGATACAACAGGAGTTTCGGACGGCACGCACACTCTCGGGATCACTGCGAATCCAACGAATGGTCAGGCGTACACGGCGACGAGGCAGTTCCAAGTTGGTAATATGGCAACCGCTAGCAATTCGACGAGAATTTCCATCGATCGCCCTAATTCGGAGAACCAGGCATTCAATGGCATGGCTCCTTTCGGCGGTTGGGCGATCAATGACGCCACGCCAATAGTTAGCGTTTCCGTATCAATCGATGGGGTGCCGAAGGGGAACGCGAGTTATGGCGGGAGCCGCCCCGACGTGTGCGCGGCATACCCCAATCGTCCGGGTTGTCCGAACGTGGGCTGGAACTATCTGCTCAATACAACTCAGCTCACGAACGCCGTGCACACGATTGAGATTACGGCCACCTCCGCTTCCGGACAGCGCGCCACCGCAAGTGCTGCCTTCACGGTTTCGAACAGCCCCAACTCCGGCCCGACCACAGTCAGCATCGCGCAGCCAAATACCACAGCGGCTCCCTATGCAGGCTTCGCCACGTTCTCTGGCTCCGCGCAGGCACAGCAAGGCGTGGCGATCACCGGCGTGACCGTTACCATCAATGGCGTCCCGTATGGGCCGGCTACTGTGGTGAATAGCGGATCTGTTTCGTGGTCATATACGCTCGATACTACGCAACTCCCAGACGGTACTTACACCTTGGGCGTAACCGCGACGGCCGCCAACGGAACGCAAGCAATCGCGTCTGCGGCATTTCAGATCGCCAACTGGACGAACACCGGGAACCCTTTCCATGTGAATATCGACATTCCGAATCCTAACAGCGGGCCATTCTATTTCAGCAGCGTGCCATTCTCAGGATTCGCGCACTTTGGCGGGTGGGCTCTTAACGATAACGGGCCAGTTGCCGCGGTGGTGATCGCCGTGGACGGGATTCCGATCGGTTCAACATACGGGGGAGGACGTCCCGATGTCTGTGCGGCATATCCTGGACGGGCAGGCTGCCCTGATGTTGGCTGGGATGCCGCGGTCGATACCACTCTGCTTTCGAACGGCACCCACACACTATCGGTCACGGCTACGACTCTGAACAGCCAGAATTCGACCACCTCCGCGACCTTTACCGTTCAGAACTAGGCGAGCGCGAAACCGAGTGGTGAACCGCCGGCCTTTGTTATTCTGAGGGTTCCACCACTCCGCGGACCCTCAGAATGAAGGTTCCGCGTCAGCCAGTTCTCATGCACATTAAGAAACAACGTCTTCTCACACCAGGTCCGACACCGCTTCTGCCTGCGGCTCTTCACGCCATGATGGGTTCGGATATTCATCATCGGACGGAAGACTTTCGCCGTCTGTACAAACAAGTTCTGTCAGATCTGAAGGAAGTGCTCGGGACTTCAAACGATGTACTCGTCCTGGTAGCGTCCGGCTCGGGCGGTTTGGAAGCGTCGATACAGAACTTCTTCTCTCCCGGGGACGAGGTGCTGGTCTGCTCGGCCGGGAAATTCGGCGAGCGCTGGGTCGAGCTCACGAAGGCGTTTGGCATGACAGCCACGGTCTTGGCCGCGCCGTACGGAGATGTGGTGCAGCCCGAGGCTGTGGAGCAGGCTCTCGCCCGAAACAAGAAAATCAGAGGCGTCTTCGTGCAGGCGTCCGAGACCTCAACCGGCGCGCAGCACTATGTGAAATCGATGGGCCTCGCGGTTAAGAAAACCGAGGCGATTTTTGTCGTCGATGCCATCACCGGGATTGGCACGATGCCTCTCGAAATCGACGAGTGGGGTCTCGATATTGTTGTCGGTGGTTCCCAGAAGGCATTCATGATTCCGCCGGGACTCGCCTTCCTTTCAATCAGCCCGAAAGCTTGGGCTTTCGCGGAGACGGCCACCGCACCCCGTTTCTATTTCGATCTGCGCAGGGAAAAGAAGAGCGCCGCCAATGGCGAGTCCGCATGGACCCCCAATACCGCACTGCTGTTAGCATTTGCCGAAGCACTGAACTACATCAAGTCAATCGGCATGGACAAGCTGATTGAGAATGCGCAGTTACTTGCGCGTGCCACGCGCGAAGCCGTGCAGGAACTGGGGCTGCAGCTTTTTTCGTCGGCGCCAGGTTCATCTGTCACGGCTGTTCGTCCCCCCAACGGCATGGATTCCGGCTTGATCGTCAAGGAGTTTCGAAACCGGTTTAATACGATCATCACGAACGGCCAGGGATCGATGAAGGGTCAGATTTTCCGTCTTGCGCACCTCGGTTATTTCGATTTCCACGATCTGTTTGCGGTCATTGCTGAACTGGAGTTGATTCTCGCCGCGAATGGCCACCCTGTGCGTTTCGGCTCTGGTATCGCGAGGGCGCAGAACATCTATGCCGAAGCCGCGCTGCCAAATGCCGTTCAAAGAGAACGCGAGCTCACGCTGACCTAAGCGTCCGGCCATGAACATCCTTGTTGCGGAGCCGCTTGCCCCGGCGGCCTTGGAGTTGTTGCGGGCGCAGCCAAATTGGAATGTGGTCGTAGCTGATCCGAAGACCTATGCCGCACACCTTGCCGGTTGCGACGCGCTGTTGGTTCGCAGCGCTGTCAAAGTTACCAAAGACGTTCTCTCCCAAGCCCCCAAGCTTCGCGTGATCGGGCGCGCCGGAGTGGGTGTCGACAATGTCGACCTGGAGGCTGCCACGGATTCCGGCGTGCTGGTAATGAACACACCTGGCGGCAATGCCGTTTCAGTTGCTGAACACACTTTGGCGCTTATGCTGTCCATGGCGCGATCGGTTCCACAGGCGAGTGCTTCCACGAAATCGGGCAAATGGGAAAAGAAAAAATTTCTGGGGAATGAGCTGCGCGGTAAGATCCTCGGAATCATTGGTCTTGGCAGCATCGGGCGCGAGGTGGTCAGGCGCGCGAAGCCCTTCGAGATGCGGATCGTCGGTTATGACCCGTACGTGAGCTCTCAATCCGCGCACGATTTGGGCGTTGAGCTTCTCAGCCTTTCTGAGCTCTACAAACGAAGCGATTACGTCACCCTACACGTCGCGCTGACACCAGAAACGGACCACATGCTGAACGCGGAAGCATTTTCGCAGATGAAGCCCGGCGTGCGAATCGTAAACTGCGCGCGCGGCGAACTGATCGATGCCGAGGCCCTCCAGCGTGCGCTGGAATCCGGCCACGTAGCCGGCGCGGCGCTCGACGTGTTTGAGAATGAGCCTCCTGCGGAAGCGCCTTTGCTCCAGGTCGAAAGTCTTGTCGCCACGCCTCACATTGCCGGTTCCACCGAAGAAGCACAGGAGATCGTCGGAATCAGGATCGTCGAGCAGCTTATAGAGTATTTGAAGAGCGGAGTGGCTCTGAATGCGGTCAACATGCCAGCAATGACCGCAGAACAGTATCGCGCGCTTGGACCGTACGTCAATCTGGCGGAGAAGTTGGGCATGTTTCTGAGCCATATTGCCACTGGTAATCCACACACCATCCGCTTCGTCTATTTCGGGCGCCTGGCCGACAACAATACCCAGATTTTGCGGAATGCCGGTTTGGCTGGAATTCTGAGCCGCTCACTGGAGTATCGAGCCAACGTAGTGAACTCAATGCAGATGGCGACTCAGCGTGGATTCCGCGTCATCGAACAGCGCGAACCAGGACAAGTTCACATGGATTCCATTCGCGTCGAAATCGAATCCGAAGCAGGGTTGACATCCGTCGTGGGTGCCCTGGTCCTGAACAAGCCTCGCCTGATGCAAGTCGACGGAATTTCATGCGAAGCGACACTTGACGGTAATTTGCTCTACGCCAAGAACGAAGATGTGCCGGGAGTTATTGGCTTTATCGGAACGGTTCTGGGAAAGAATGGCACGAATATCGCCAATTTTGCCCTCGGCCGTGAGGACGCATCTCTGCGCGCGAACGCTGGCCTACCCCTGACGGCGATCTCGATTATCGAGACGGATCAGCCTGTCACTGACTCGGTCATTTCTCAACTGTTCGAGAATCGCGCGGTCAAATTCGTTCGACGCGTGAAGCTGAATCGCGAATAGCTCGACAGGCGCTGCTGCAAGGCCGCTCCAATGCGTTAAGTAGCGTTAGCATGGGTTTGTGCTCAAGCTGAAAACCGCCAGTCTGCTGCTTACATTTGCTGGTCTTGCCGGAGCTGAAGTGCACTCGCTGACTCTGCAGCAGGCGCTGGAAATTGCGGCGCGGCAGAACCCTGATATTGCCCTCGCGAGACTCGACGCGCAGAAGGCCGAGGAGGGCATCAAAATTGCCAAGGATCCTTTCCGTCCCCACGTGAATGCGGGAAGTGGCCTTGCGTATACCTACGGTTATCCCAACGCAATCGAGGGGAACGCCCCCAGCCTATTCGAGGTGAGAACGGACCAAGCGCTTTATAATCGGCCCAAAAGCTGGGAAGTGGCCGCGGCACGCGAGGCGGCGCGAGCCTCGGAATATGGCGCGGAGGCTAAAAGCGACGAGATCGCCTACCAAACTGCCGATCTGTTTCTGACAGCCAGGCAGATGGAACACGAGAGTGAGACGCTTTCAACCCAGTTGCCAAGTCTGCAGAAGGTCGTGGAAGCTACGGAAATCGCGGTAAATGAAGGTAGCGAGCTGCCGGTCGAGCTGAAGCGGGCACAAGTAAATTTGGCCATATCACGGGAACGGATCGCCTCCGATACGCTTGACCAGGATTATTACGAAATGATGCTCGCGGTGGCCTTAGGATTTCCGGCGACCGATCGCGTGAAGCCGGTCGATTCGGATCTCGGAATAGCCGTGACGCCTCCCTCAGAGCAGGAGGCCGCGGACAGCGCGCTGAGAAATAACCGCGAATTACGCCAGATGCAATCGAACGTGCTTGCCAAGGAAATGGATTTGCGATCCTACAAATCGGCGCGGTGGCCTCAAGTCGATCTGGTTGCCCAGTACGCCCTCTTTGCGAAGTACAACTACCAGCAATACTTTCAAAAATTTCAACACAATAATTTCCAGCTCGGCGCCTCCGTCACTATTCCCTTGCTGATTGGACCTTCCGCGCACGGCCTAGCAGAACAAGCCTACACCGATATGGCTAAACTTCGAATCCAGACGGACCAGTTGCGGAACCGCATCTTGACGGATACTCGCCGCAGCTACGAGCAATGGCAGAAGGCAGAGAACATTCACAATCTGTCCCGCATGCAGCTTGATCTGGCGCGTGAAGAGCTCACGGTCCTTTTGGCTCAGAATGCGGAGGGCCGCGTTCCGATGAGCCAGGTGGAGCAGGCGAGGCTAGAGGAGGGCAACAAGTGGATGGCCCTTTACGAAGCGGAGACGCAAGTCACTCGGGCGAAGCTTGCTATTCTGCGGCAGATGGGAACCCTCATGGCATCTGTGCGCGAGGGTAAAACGGGAAGCAGGCCTTAATGTCGACCGCACCCGAACTGATTTCGCCCGAGACGCCGACGCGAAGCACGCCGGCGATAGAGATTAACGACCTGCATAAAATCTACGGCGGGTTCCGAGCCTTAGATGGCCTGACGGTAACCGTCCCTCAGAAGTGTTTCTTTGGCTTTCTGGGACCCAATGGCGCGGGGAAGACAACGACTATTAAGATATTGATGGGTCTAGCTCAGGCAGACAGAGGATCCATGCGTGTCCTCGGGATGAGCATGCCCCAGGAATCACTCGCGATTCGAAGAGAGATTGGGCTCGTTCCCGACGACTCGCTTCTGTTCGATTTTCTAACTGGTGCCGAATATTTGGAATTTATAGCTCGACTGTACGGCTTAGCCCGCCCGCTCGCGCGAGAGCGCAGCGGCGAGTTGTTGGAGCTGTTCCAGCTTGCGGAAAATAGGAAAAAGCTAATTGGCGAATATTCCAAGGGCATGCGCAAACGCGTAGCCATGGCTGCGGCGCTTATTCACCGGCCACGGCTTTATCTCATGGATGAGCCGTTCGAGGGCGTAGATGCCGTGGGCGCCAGGCTCATGAAAGATATTCTGCTGGAGCAGGTGCGCCGCGGCGCGACAGTTTTCCTCACATCGCACGTGCTCGAAGTTGTGGAACGGCTCTGTGACGAGGTCGCCATAATTAACCGGGGGAAGTTGGTAGCCCAGGGTACAATCTCCGAACTGCGCCATCAGGGCGCCGCGGGTCTTACGACGCTCGAGGATATTTTTGTGAACGTCGTCGGAGCAGAACCCTACACTGACAAGCTCGAGTGGCTGTGACCCACAATGTGGCAACAAGTACGCGCGATCGTCTGGGCGCAATCCCGGATTACGCGTAATCATCTCCCTCGAACGACCATTGCCAGCGCGCTTCTGTCGCTTTTGCCGCTCCTATGGTACGGGATTTATATTGGACTAGCAATTTTTGCCGGCGTTAGGCTTCCAGCTCTGCCCATTCCAGAACTACGCAACTTACTTCCCATTGGGCTGCTCGGTGTGTTCCTGTTCTGGCAAATCCTTCCGCTGTTCACGATGAGCAGCGGGTGGTCGCTGCAACTAAGCAAAATTCGGCCCTATCCGGTTCCCGATTCGGCTCTATTCGGCATCGAGGTTCTGCTACGTGTAACGAGTGCCCCCGAGATGATTATCGTGCTCGCGGGCGCTTTGGTCGGACTGCTCCGCCATCCTTTAATTCCTGTTGGGGCGCCCTTCTGCCTGCTCTTATTCATCCCATTCAATCTGTTCCTGCAATTAGCTGTTCGGGACATGGTTCTTTATGCATTTCAAAGGAACCGCTTTCGAGAGCTCTTCGCGATTGTAGTGATCTGCCTTGCGATTCTGCCTCAATTTCTCGTGCGGACGCCGCTAGGTCACAGGATGAGGCCGTACTTCTTTGCGGCCGCCCGAGGCAGCCTGACGCCTTGGCACGCTATCAGTTCGTTCAGCATAGGGACGGTGTCAGTCCTCCATGTCGCAGTTATTGCGACCTGGATTTGGGCTGCGTACGCCTTTGCGAGATGGCAGTTCCATAGAAGCCTTTACGCCGACGACAGCTTCCGTCCAGGCGGTGCGGCCGAGTCCGCGTTAGCCGGTAATCCGCGAGCAGTTCGCCTGGTCGAATGGCCGGGGCAGTTCTTCAAAGATCCCCTAGGAGCTTTGCTGCAGAAAGAGCTTCAGTCTCTCTTGCGGATGCCTCGGTTCCGCGTTCTGTTCGGCATGGCATGCGTCTTCAGTGTTGTGGTGTTCTTTCCGTTCAATTTCCGGGACGCCACTCCTAACGAGGTCGGATTTATTCGCAACAACTTCTTGCCAATCGTGAATCTTTACGGCGTGCTGCTGCTCAGTGACGTGCTATTGCTGAACATCTTTGGACTGGACAGGCGCGCGGCTCAAATTTATTTCGTCGTTCCTATTCCTTTGAAAATCGCCGTCCGGGCCAAGAACGTTGCGGCGGCAATCTTCATTGCGATGCAGTCTCTTGCCGTATTAATATTGGCCGCAATCTTCAGGGTCGCCGTGAACCCGCTGAGCATTGCGACTGGAATGGCCGCTTCAGCCGTGGTCACTGTCTATCTGATCGCCGTAGGCAATCTGATTTCCGTGAGGATGGCGCGACCTATCGATCCTGCACAAACATTCAAAAAACAGGCCGGAGCCAAAATGCAGCTTTGGCTAGTTGGCTGTAGCCTTGGAACCTATTTGCTGGTGGGTTTCGGTTTTCTTGCGCAATGGGCTTTTCGGAGCGCCGCGGCTTTGCTGGGAATCCTTCTGCTTGAATTCATTATTGGTGCGATCGTCTACAAAATCGCAACAGATTCTGCGGTGGCGTACGGGGTGCGAAACCGCGAGCAACTGGTCGATGCTTTGTCAAAAGGCGCTTCGCCGATCAGCGCCGGTTAGCTGGAAGGTAATCAGCACCGGCTTCAGCTCAGCAGTTTATGTACTTCCCGTTCGATTGCATCACGGACGGCCTCACGCGCCGCATCATCGTGATAACGTTGTCGTGGCCAAAAGAACCCGCGTAATCCATCCCTCCGGCGCCGCGGTACCACGTGTATATGAAGGTGAGGAACTGTCTGGCTCACGCGGTTGTTGACGGCGATGAAGGTACCTTCGGCATCTAGAGCGGTCTCCACTGCGCGTGCCAGAAGTTGTGTCGCATCCATCAAGGGCGCGTTTAGCCGCGACGGAATATCCAGCAAGGTGACGTAGTGGTCGCGCGGACAGAGCAAAACGTGACCTGGAAACAGAGGATGGTTGTCAAGAAAAGCGATCAGCTCCCGACTCGCGTAGACGATGGACGCTGGTTCAAGCCCCTCCGCTATGGTGCAGAAAACGCACGAGGAGGTCTCCACAACCAATTAAGGACTATTTCCCCACATAGGCAGTTTCCTGCTTTGTTTCGAGCACGACCCACGAGCCGTTATGAAGCTTGGCCATAGCAAGCGTGTAGAGCCCATCCGGTGTTTGCACTGTGACTTTCCCCGGTCGCGCAGTTGTGGTCTGCGGCAGAGGCTTGGTTCTGATCTTGCACGCAGCGACACCTTCGCAATGGAGGCTGGCCATGGCAACTGCCACCGGATCAGCGTGCCATCGCATCAGGCCACCGATCGGTGTGCTAATGATGTCCTCCGGTTTCACATCCTTCAGATCGGAAATTTTCCAGCCGTCGCTTGTCTTTGTGACTGTAACTAATCCCTCAAACCATGCGACGGCAGGGATACCTTCCAGCACCATGGTCCGCTCTTCTTCCACGAGTACCCGTTCGGAATCGGGCGATGAGCCACCCATCGAATGATCCTGAAGCAGGCTCAAACGGGCGAGGCCGCGATAACCAGCCAGGAACTCTTCCTGGCTCATTCGACTCCGCAGTGTAGACGCCAAGTTGTCATAGGCACGCTCCAGCGGCTGCGGCCCATCGCCGATCATTCCGAAGTCCGTCAGGTGTGCTTGATCGGACCCGTTATTCACAATTTGGTACCAATTCCGGACGGCGTCCTCAGCGGGGCTGACCGCTCCCGTCTGACTGGTAGCACTACAGCATGCCGCGCCAAACAGCAGCATGGCCCTATCGAGCCTCATTCCCCCCGATCTGCGAAGACAGAGGCGCCTGCTCAATACGCCCCACTTTGTTGATTTCCACCTCAAGATCTCCGTTATGATCAATTTCAAAAGCGGGGGCGAACGTCGCGCCCCAGGTGATCTCGTCGAACCTGTACGAGTATCGGGCATGCACTGTTTGTCCGAAAGTATCATCGAATGCCTTCATCATGATCAAGACTTCCGCCTGTAGCCGTTCCAGGTCAGCGGCTGTTTTGCCGAAAAGTGGGCTGTTCGTGTCGATTGGGTGAACAATGGTCCATGTTAGCGGAAGAAAAAGGACCTGAGCTCGCTCGAGCTCGAGCTGCACATACTTGCGTTGCAGTCTTCCATCGTTTGAGTCCACCGTCATCAACAGTACTCGTGCTTCCACATCGATAAGATTATTCGAGCGCCGGTTCACGATTCTAAATTGCAGGCTGGTTTCACTGCCGTAAGGCGAGACGAGCATGGATTCACTAAATCCAAAACGGGCTGAAGGACGGGAGAATCGTCCAAAAAGCAGACCCGTTGCGATCGCAAAACCCATCAGACCCATGAAAGCCTCAATAACAGCGATGGTGTTCGCCAAGGCAGTATCAGGGTACATGTTCCCGTACCCGACCGTAGTCAGCGTGTGAGCGCTGAAGAAAAATAGGTTCAAAAAACTGCCTGCGGGCGTGGACGCGTGTGAGTTCTTGATGTGCTCGGGCCCGGCGAGCACGTAAACTCCCGCAAACAGCGTATTGACGACGATGAACATCGCCAGTACCAGAGCGAAGAAAACCGGCCAGGATGTGCTGATCAGGAACAGGTACGGATGCACATCACGCCAGGTCAATCCGGTTCGGTGCACATTGAATTGGCCATCTTTGTTGATTACGCGCTTAAGTACACCGGCGTATTGTTGAGTTAGCCCCGGATCGTACGTGGGTTGTTTGCGCGTTCTCGGTAATGGTGATTGCAATTGGCTCATAATTTCCCAGCTATTCGCTAACGTTTCGAATGCTTGCCGTGAAACTCCATCCAGCCGAGCAAACCGAAACCAGCCGCGATAACGAAACGCACCCCGATCAACCACGCCTTATCGCCGGTTAGCATATGCTCGATCCCGAGTAACGCGAACCCGATTGCGATTGCACAGTACCACCACGCCATCCATTGAATGCCAGTCTGCCTCATCCCCAGATCTGTATTATCGTACCCGTTTTTTGTTGCTGGAGAATCATTCTGAAACATGCTGCTAGGCTGGCTTTTGGAAGACGTATGTCGCGCACGGAATCAACTATGCTCCCGCTAGGGACGCCTATACCCGCTTTCGAACTGCCCGACGTCGTGACGGGCAAAACCATTACTTCTGACGAATTCTCGGGAAGCACAGCGTTCCTCATCATGTTTATTTGCCGCCATTGTCCGTACGTGAAGCACGTCCAGAATGAGCTGGCTCGACTCGGGAATGACTACGCGACCCGCTCGGTCGGCATAATCGCGATTTCTTCAAATGATGCGGACGCCTATCCGGAGGATGCGCCGGACAAGCTGCGCGAGATGGCCACGGAAATTAGTTTTCGGTTTCCGCTCTGTTACGACGAGAGTCAGGATGTGGCGCGCGCCTTTCACGCCGCGTGTACCCCGGACTTCTTCTTGTTTGACAAGAACCGTAAGCTCGCCTACCGCGGTCAACTGGATAGCAGCCGGCCGGGAAACAATGTTCCCGTGACTGGACGAGATCTTCGTTTGGCTATCGAAGCTCTCTTGACCGGTGGCCGCGTTGACCCCAAACAGATTCCCAGCATCGGCTGCAATATCAAATGGCGTAACTTCAGATGAACTAGGCAGAACCCGCTACTTTGGCGGCCCGACTATAAGCTCGTTGTCGACGTCTTTTACGCCCTTGACCTTCTTTGCGAGCTTGGTTGCTTTCGATTTGCCCTTGTCGGTATCTACGCGCCCCTTAATCGTGACCACTCCTTCTTGCACGGTCACATCTAAGGCTCCGCCTTTGACATCCGGATCAGTGGCCAGTCTCATACGGACCTGATCGGAGATGCGGTCGTCCGGGCTGGCAGCCGGCGTCGATTTCTGCGGGAGCGCGGTGGCAGTCTGCATCCACAGTGTGCCCGAGACGAGCAAAAATGCAAAAAAGCGTTTCATTGCTGTGTACTCTCAGAGGCTAGCACTATCTCGTCTTTGCCGGCCATCGATCGCCAATCGATCGCATTCAGAAATTCCGGGTCTTCACGCCACTTCGGGTGCACTTTTACAAAGAGCGACAGGAAGACTTTCCGTTGCACCCGTTCCTCGAGCTCCTCGCGGCTTTTCGTCCCAATTTCTTTTAGCACCTGTCCTTTGTTCCCGATGAGAATCGCCTTTTGGCCCCGGCGCTCTACGTAAATAGTCGCCGCAATCTTCACGAGATTAGGACTCTCTTCCCAGCGATCAATCAGGATCGCGACAGCGTGAGGCACCTCCTCCCGCACCGCTCGCAATATCTGTTCGCGAACAATCTCGGCAGCGAGGAAACGCATGGGCTGATCGGTCAGGTAATCGTCCGGGAAGAGGGCTGGTCCTTCGGGAAGATGCTTGAGGATCACGCGCTTTAGCTCGTCAATGCCTTCGCCCGTGCGGGCGGAAACCGGGATCGATTCGGCAAACGGGAATAGTTCCATGTAGCGCTGGATCGCCGGTAATAAAACGCGCTTGTCCGAGGCCCGATCGATCTTATTCAGAACCAACACCGCTTTTGAGGTCCTGTTAAGGGCGCTCAAGGCCCGCTCGTCCTCTTCGTTGATGGGCTTGGCCGCATCGATCACAAACAGAACCAGATCGCGATCCTGAATTGCCCCGCGAACCGTGTCCATCATGCGTTTGTTAAACGGCGTGTCGGATTTGTGAATGCCGGGGGTATCGGTAAACACGATCTGCGCATCGGGTGTGGTCAGAAGGCCTTGGATCGAGGTTCGCGTGGTCTGCGGCTGCGGCGCAACGATTGCCAGCTTCTCGCCGACGAGCGTGTTCAACAACGTGGATTTTCCGGCGTTAGGTCTTCCCGCAATGCCGACAAACCCTGCTCGATGACCCTCGTCGCTCACGCGTTGGCCTCGACGGGCGATGGCGCCGGCACCTTAGATATCCGGACCTGGTCCACTCGCCGTTCGTTTGCCGCCACGACTTCAATGCGGATACCGCCGCGTTCAATGCTTTCGCCGGCCTGTGGTACGTGCCCGAGCCACTCGGTAATGAGACCGCCTACGGTTGTCGATTCCATGTCCTCTCCGGGCCGGAAATTCAGCAGATCGTTCAGACGGTCGAGATCGAGGCTGCCCGGCGCCAGAAATACATGTTCGGACTCCTGCTGGACATCGCGCTCCGGTTCATGCTCGTCCCGGATTTCGCCCAGAATTTCTTCCACCATGTCTTCCATGGTTGCCAGGCCCGCGGTATTGCCATATTCATCGATCACCACGACCATGTGCGCCCCTTCGTGCTGCATCTCCCGGAGGAGATCGCTTACAGGCTTAGTCTCTGGAACGAGCCGAATGGGGCGTATGAGATCCTTCAGAGGCTTGGTTTGACGCTCTTCATCGTTTAACTCGAAGATGTCCCGCACGTGGATGAATCCGATGATGTTGTCGATCGAATCCTCAAAAACAGGGATACGGGAATACTGCTCATCTATCACGAGCCGCCGGAGGTCTTCGACGGATTTCGAGGCAGAGATCGCGACGATGCTGGGCCGCGGCGTCATGACCTCGCGCACGCTCTTATCGTTGAACGCTACGACTGAGTGAATCAGCTTTCGATCTTCCTCTTCGAGGAGTCCTTCATCGGTTCCCGCTGTGATCAGTGCCTCGATCTGCTCCACCGAGTCCCCGCCATTTGTCTCGCGCGAGGCGTCTTTGTCGAGATCCAGCAATGACTGAAACATGTGAACAAGACCCGCCAGCGGCATTGCAAGCGCAGCCGTGAGCTTCACCACCGGCAGGAGCCGCAGCAACCATAGCCCTTTGGTGCGGCGATACAAGACAGCCGGAACGAAATAGGTGAACACGAGCACCGCAGCGAGCGAGCAGACAATAGCCTCGAGGACGCTCTGCCAGTGCGCTGTTCCCGGCCGGACGAGCGCGCACAAATAGAAGACGCCGACCAGAAACAATGAAACGTGTTTCACCAATGAAAAGCAGAGCGATCCGCGTTCAGGATCCAGACCGATTCTGCCGGCTAGCGTCTCACGAAAGAACTCGAGCGAAGGTAACTCGCGCCGGATCAGTCGTAACGACTCCAGATAGAGAAGCTGGACGTACGAAACGAAGCCCAAGAGGCAGGTCAGAATCAAGGCCAGACTAAGGCAAAGCCAGATCATCTTCGCACCGCCTCAGCGGATGTGCGAGCGATCAGCGTGCTTGGTAGCGCGAGCTCGATGCGCCACTTGCGTTCGGCAGCGGCCATTTCCCCGCGATCGCTCTCATGATCCATACCCATGAGATGCAAGACGCCATGCAGCATCAACGTGCGGATTTCTTCAAGCAGAGAGTGACGGAAGTCTGTGGCCTGTGACGCCGCGCGTTCCACCGAGATGGCCAGTTCGCCTACATGTCCGTTGCCATCCTCCGAAGGAAAGGACAGAACATCTGTGGCGTAATCGCGGCCGAGGAATCGTCGATTGAGGGCGCGCAGCTCGATATCGTTTGTCAGCAGGCACGTGAAGTCGCGGCCTGACGCCAGGCGCGATGACAGAGTACGAGCATATTGGTTGAGGACGCGTTTCTGCTCAGTCGAAATCCGGAATCGCGCAGGAACAGACCGAAACAGCAATTCGGCACTACTACCATCGGGTGTCATAGCGGCTCAGACGAGAGAGGGAAATTCGGGAATCTCTACGGCTGTGTTTGGCGCAGGCTCCGCTGGACTATCAGTCGGCGTTTCATTGCCGAGCTTGAGGGCAAGCTGGCGCCCGGCTCCGATCAGTTCGTGATAGCGGTCATAGGCCCTCACGATGCGTTGCACCAAGGCGTGTCGAACGACGTCCCGCTCGTCGAAATCGACAAATGCGATACCCTCTACGCCTCGCAGCACCTCGATCGCGTTTAGCAGACCGCTTTTCTTGCCCGCCGGCAGATCGATCTGCGTTCGATCGCCGGTCACCACCATCTTTGAATTGAAGCCCTGCCGGGTAAGGGCCATTTTCATCTGTTCGACGGTCGTGTTCTGTGCTTCATCGAGGATCACGAAGCAATCGTTAAGAGTGCGTCCACGCATAAAGGCCAGTGGGGCAATCTCGATAACATTGCGCTCGAGCAACTTCTCAACGCGTTCGGGATCGATCATGTCGAAGAGCGCGTCGTATAGGGGCCGCAGATACGGGTCGATTTTTTGCTGCAGAGTGCCAGGCAGGAAACCAAGATGCTCTCCGGCTTCCACGGCGGGCCGCGTGAGTACGATCCGGCTGACGCGTTTGTTCAGAAAAGCGGAGACCGCCATCGCAACCGCCAGATAGGTCTTGCCCGTGCCGGCAGGTCCGACGCCCAACGTGAGGTCGTGGCTTTCAATCGCATCCACGTACCGCCGCTGATTGACGGTCTTTGGCGCCAGAACCTTCTTTCCAAAGGTGCGCGACTTCCCGCTCTCGACCAACCGCCGCAAGGAGACGTCCGGATCGGCCGTCACCACACGCATAAAGCTGTTCAGATCGCCGTTGTTGAAGACATGGCCTTCCTGAACAAGATCCACGTAGTCTTCGAGAATCCGCTCTGCACGCCGGACCTGCAGTTCTTCACCCTCCAGCTCGAGCGAATCGCCGTCGAGTAGGCGCGTGCGCAGATTTAATTCCGATTCAAGCAGGCGTATGTTCTCATCGCGAGTGCCAAACAGAGATTCAATGCCGCGGGAAATCTGAACAAATGTCTTCATCAAGTAGAAAAAGAACGTGAAGAGCCAGGGAGGGGACCGAGTTGGAACCGAGAATTACAACTGGGAAGTGTAGGACGGTTTAAGACGGAATTAGCTTTCCGCACTGTCCATTGAACCCACAGGCGCGAACGCCGGAAGCTCATCCAAACCCATTATACCAATTTCAGCGGCTTACGCGATATGGGGGCTGGTAAACAGCCTAGCCCCGACTCGCGACCGCTTTCTCCCGCTCCATGTTTAACAGCGCTCGCTTCCTCTCAAGGCCCCAGCGATAGCCGCCCAGATCTCCTGTACCGCGAATCACCCGATGGCACGGAATCAACAGGGCCACCGGATTCCTGCCGCAGGCAGACGCCACGGCACGAACCGCCTTCGGCTGCCCCATGCCGGCCGCAACGTCCGCGTAGGATCTCACCTCACCCAAGGGGATCGATCTTAGGAAATTCCAGACCCGAGTCTGAAAGGCGGTTGCCCGAATATCGGGAGGGAGATCCAAATCTGGCTGCTTTCCACTCAAATAGTCGCGTATAGTATCAGCCCAAATCTGCAGTTGCCCCGGCTGGCTCTCTTGAGCCCGCTGCAGCGACGCCTTTGGGTATTCGTTGCGAAGCGCCTCTTGCAACTCGATTTCGCTTTCCCCGAATTGCACGAAACACAATCCGTGATCGGTGGCGGCGATCATCAATAAGCCTAGAGCGGTTGAGATTATCAGATAGCTGATCTCGACGGCTTCAGCGCCCCTTCGATACTGCGATGGAGTTAGGCCCAGCTTGGAACCCGCGCGCTCATATACCCGGCTGGTTGAGCCAAAGCCGGCCCCCCAAACGGATGCCAGCAGACCTTCCCCAGTACGCAACTCGCTCTTGAAGGCCCGTAGGCGGCACGCGTCCACGTACTGCCGCGGAGAGACGCC
The DNA here is from genome assembly GCA_963787585.1 of uncultured Acidobacteriaceae bacterium. GTDB lineage: Bacteria > Acidobacteriota > Terriglobia > Bryobacterales > Bryobacteraceae > Bog-105. The sequence goes on along the minus strand of CAWBDR010000014.1, from coordinate 183,547 downwards.
CAGCGAGGCCTTAAATTTTCGTTGAAAGTGGAATGGGCTCAGCCCGGCGACCCGGGAGAGCGAATCGAGGCTCAGTTTCTCCTGCGAGTGGCGCTCAATGTAAGCAACCACGTCCTGGATTCGCTTCGCTCGGGTATCGTCGCCAGGCTGTGTTCCCGGGCGGCAGCGCAGGCAAGCGCGCAAGCCATCGCGTTCCGCGTCGGCCGGCGTTTCATAGAAGCGGACATTTTCCCTTTTGGGACGCCGCGCCGGGCAAGCCGGGTTGCAATACACTCCCGTGGTGATTACGCCGAAGTAGAAACGGCCGTCCTGCGCGTGATCGCGTTTCGTAATGGCTTGCCAGCAAAGATCCTGATGAAGCATTTGTCGGTCCTCGATCTCATTGGATCAGGAGCCCGCCGAGGCTACAATCCGAATCTTGCGATGAAATTTGAGCGGCTCTCTCGAAATTGGCTCACGCACACTCCGGGCGACCCCCGAAAACAGGATTTTCGCTCAGTCTCTGAAACCTAGTCACAGAAGTGCAGGAAAAATCTCAAAAATTTTTTCTGCCGTGATTTCAACCTATTAGCGAAAATTTCTTTGGCCTAGGTAGCCCGATTACCCTCATTCCTCGCCAGCCCTCATGCTACACCTAAAATCGCTCGCGAGAAATCGCGAGCACGATTCTAAACCGCCGGCCGGGACTAAACTCCCGGCCGAAGCATTTTGGGGAGGCCGATATGGGCAAATTGATCGTGATGCCGGTTAGAAAATCGGACGCTGAGCCGACAAACCCTTCCGCCGGGAACAGCGGAGCGCAACAGAGTGCCGAGGGCAGCAGCATTGATTTTTCGATTTGGAAGCGCGCTCCAAAGGAACGGACCACCGCCTATTTCCCCACTTACTCAACGGTTTCGAAAGCGATGCAGGCGGCTCTGCGGGGCTGGGTTCGCGACTGGTTTAATGCTAATCTCGAAGTCCTGAAGCGGCCCCACACGGCTTACGCGATCCTGGTCTACCAGTGCACACACCCGTTCTCGGGCAAGCCGACGAACATGTTCACCTACGACATTCAGCAGACCGAAGCTCTCAACCGCGCGTTCGCATCGGCCGCTTACCGGCTGGGGCGCGAATTGGCTTCGCTTAATACCGAGCAGCTCGGCTGGTTCACACGCGAGCAGTACTTCGCTTATCGGAGTAAGGAAGTAATCACGTACGTTCAAAAGAACCGCCGCGCCATTTACAAAATGCTGAATGTCGAAACATTGCTGATGAACGCTATTCTCAAGTTCGCGATCATCGACATCCCCAAAATGGGCGTGGATAATGCGCTGGTTTACCTGCGCCGCGTATTCAACACGCAACTGCGCCGCTTCTCGGATGAGTTCGACCTGAGCTCGCGTTCCGAGGAGCTGCTAGGCATTGTGACCGACGCGCTGCTGACTACTATGCCAACGGATAACGTGGTCGCGCTTCCCTTGGCCGCGTAAAAGAAAAAAGGAGCAGGGCCCGGGCCCGCTCCTTCGAACCGCGATGCAAATTTACGTTATAGCTTGACCGTGACGGTCTTGATTTCCGAGTATTGCTGCAAGCCGTATTCGCCGAGCTCGCGGCCGATGCCGGATTGCTTGAAGCCGCCGAAAGGCGCAGCCGCATCGAATACGTCGAAGCAGTTGATCCAGACCGTACCGGCCCGTACGTTATTCGCAATGTGGTGCGCTTTGCCTATGTCGCGTGTCCAGACCGCCGCTGCCAGGCCATACATGGTCTTGTTTGCCCGCTCCACCAGATCGTCCATGTCTTTGAACTTCATGATGCTCATGACGGGTCCGAAGATTTCCTCCTGAGCGATCTTCATCTCGTCATTCACATCCGCGAATACAGTGGGAGCAACGAAGTAACCGCGTTCTCCAACGCGATCCCCGCCGCACATCAGTTTCGCTCCCTCCTGCCGGCCTGCTTCGACGTAATTCAAGACCTTCTCGAACTGGTCCTTATCCACCTGAGGTCCCTGCTCCGTTTTGCGGTCAAGCGGATCTCCCACGGTGCGGTGTTTCGCGCGCTCTGTGCTGCGCTGCACGAATTCATCGTAGACCTTTTCTTCGACAAACGTTCGTGAACCGGCGCAGCAACACTGCCCTTGATTGAAGAAGAGAGCGAAGTGAGATCCTTCGATAGCTTGGTCCATATCGGCATCGGCGAGCACGATGTTCGGGCTCTTGCCGCCCAGCTCGAGTGTTACGCGTTTCAGATTGGCCTCGGCCGCGGCCTTCATAACCAGGTGGCCGACTTCTGTACTACCGGTAAACGCCACTTTGTCAACATCCATGTGGCTCGCGATAGCCGCACCCGCCGTCGGGCCGTAGCCGGGCAAAATGTTCACCACGCCCTCCGGGAACCCAGCTTGGAGCAGCAGTTCGCCAACTCGTAGCGCCGAAAGCGGTGTTTGTTCGGCCACCTTCAAGACAACCGCGTTACCGCAGGCCAGCGCGGGCCCGAGCTTCCAGGCCTGCATCAGGAGTGGAAAATTCCAAGGGATGATCTGTCCTACGACACCCACCGGTTCATGCCGCGTGTAACAGAAGTAGTCGCCATTAATGGGAATGGTCTTGCCTTGAATCTTATCCGCCCAACCTGCATAGTAGCGGTAGCAGGCGATCACCAACGGCAGGTCGGCCCCTCGCGCCACATGGCGCGGCTTGCCGTTATCGAGCGATTCAAGAGTGGCAAGCTCCTCGATATTTTGCTCAATCAGGTCGGCGAGGCGGTTTAGCAGCTTGCCCCGTTCCGAGGCAGACATCCTGCGCCAAGGCGCCTTCGAATGGAACGCCTTCCGGGCCGCTTTCACCGCGACATCGACGTCGGCCGCATCCGCTTCGGCAACGTTCGCGAGCACTTCGCCCGTCGCCGGGTTTATCGTCTCGAATGTCTTGCCCGATACGCTGTCGACCCATTTGTTATCGATCAGCATTTTGGTTTGCTTGATTTGAACCTTCGACGATGTAGGTTCGTTAACAACAGTAGCCATGGTTCTCCTTCCGTTCAACAGCGAGATCTTTGCCGATACGGCCTCATCATATCGACTTCTTTTGAGAGGAGAATGTCCCGAATTTCTTTAAGGAGTCACCCTGACCCGCTTCCATTTCTTTCCGGCGCGGATGACGAGGACCCCGCTCGCACCCGTGATGAATAACCCGTTTCGGCTACAGTTCCCGGCGATGTCAACGGCCCGTGCTTTGTCTTTGCGCGCGGCATCAGCGACGCTGTCTGCGAGACCGACGGTCGCGAGCAGCTTATGAATATGGATTCCGTGTGAAGTATTGGCTTGCGGCGGCAGGTCGACCGTTTCGATGTCCGCCGGCTCCAAACCCTGTCGCACTTCACGGTTGAAGGCTTCCATCGCGGCATCGGCATCCGCGCTCGAGTGAAAATCCGCGACAATTCTCCGGCCGAGTTCCATCTTCACATCCATCGGGTTCTTGCTGCCGGCCGCGACGTCCTCGCGTAAGCGCGTGATCTCCGGGGCCGGCATATCGGTCAACAGCTCGTAATACCGGTACATAAGCTCGTCGCTGATCTGCATGACCTTTCGGAACATGACATTGGGGGCTTCGGTGATGCCGATGTAATTCCCTTTGGATTTCGACATCTTTTCGATCCCATCCAAGCCTTCGAGGATTGGAACCATGGCGACGATCTGTGCCGCCTGCCCATAGTCCCTCTGAATATCGCGCCCGACCAGCAAGTTGAACTTCTGATCCGTGCCGCCCATTTCCACATCGCATTCGAGCGCGAATGAATCGAAGCCTTGCGCGATAGGATATAGCAGCTCGTGAATAGAAATCGGGAGCCCTCCTTTGAAACGCTCGCTGAAGTCGTCGCGCTCGAGCAAGCGCGCAACCGTGTACTTCGAACAGAGATGAATCACGTTTTCAAACGTGAGTGGCTGTAACCACGCGCTATTGAATCGGATCTCCGTTTTCTCACGATCGAGAATTTTGAACACCTGTTCTTTGTAAGTCTCGGCGTTCCGATTGATCTCATCGCGCGTCATCGGAGGCCGCGTAATATTCCGGCCGGTCGGATCGCCAATAAGGCCCGTCATGTCTCCGATTAAAAAAATGACGGTGTGCCCAAGATCCTGGAAGTGCTTCATCTTACGGAGCAGCACGGTGTGGCCGAGATGCAGATCGGGCGCAGTGGGGTCGAACCCCGCTTTGATTCGGAGCGGGCGATTCTTTTTCGCCGCCGCGGTGAGCCGTTCGCGCAGCTCTTCCTCGCGGATAACCTCGGCGAGTCCCTTTCTTATACAGGTGAGCTGTTCTTCGACAGGCGGAAATGACGGCACGCGTTCTTCATTTTAGAGGCTCACGGCAGAAGCTTGCGCCGCGGTCCTGGAACCCCACCGCTGCCTGCTCGCGTTCCTTGACATCGAACACGGGAAGAGAGATACTCACATCGACAGACGATGGGAAACCGCGTCAAGCAACCCGAGCTTCTCCCAGGGACACTGGATTTGCTCATCTTAAGGGCTTTGCTGCCTGGGTCCATGCACGGTTATGCAATCGCCCACCGGCTCAAGCAGGTCTCCGAGGATGTCTTGCAGGTCGGCGAGAGCTCGCTTTATCCCGCATTGCAACGATTGCTTTTGAATGGATGGGTCAAAGCCGAGTGGGGATCCTCCGAAAACAACCGTCGAGCGCGATTTTACACATTGACTGCGGCGGGACGTAAACAGTTGGTACGCGAACGGGAGGAGTTTACCAGGGTTATTGAGGCTATTCAAAAGGTCCTGGACATGGCATGAGGTTAGTGGCCCGGATCTGGCGTAGGCTGGTGTTCCGCTCGCGCCGCGCTCAGCTCGATCGAGATATAGCCGAGGAGATCGAGTTCCACAAGCTGCTGAAGCTGGAGGAGAACTGCCGCACCGGTGCGACGGCTCAATTTGCGGTCGAACTTAGCTGTAAACAAATGGGGAACATTACTCTGGCAAAGGAAGAGGCTCGGGACATGTGGAGTTTCAAGACATTGGAGCACCTCTTTCAGGATTTAAGGTACGCAATCCGAATATTTAAAAAAACGCCGGCGTTTACTGCTGTTGCAGTGGTTTCGCTGGCTCTGGGTATCGGCAGCAATGCGGCAGTGTTCAGCCTCATAAACGCGTTGCTGCTTCGTCCTCTGCCCTACTCCCAACCGGATCGCTTAGTTCGCATCACTGGAATTTATCCACGCTCGGCCGTCCCTTTCTTTCAACAGGACAGCCGAGCGATGGACATCGCAGCAGTAAGCCCCGGCTCCGAGTTGAACCTTGCCGGGCAGGGGCCGGCAACTCGCGTCATCGGAAGCTCTAGTTCATCGAACTTTTTTGCCGTGATCGGTGCTTCAGTTGCGAAGGGGCGCTCATTTGAGAAAGGAGAGGATCGCCCCGGGCGCGATGGCGTGGTTATTATCAGCGATTCGTTGTGGAGGAACTGGTTTGGCGGAGATCCGGCAATTCTTGGGCGGGTGGTAAGCCTGAATGGCGTCCAACGCGAAATTATCGGGGTGATGCCGAGCACGTTCAACTACCCTTCTGCCAACGTGCAACTTTGGATACCTATGCGGCTCGACCCGGCGAATTTTCTGGAGTACTGGGCGGGCGAGTTTGTTCCCCTGGTGGCTCGGCTCCGTTCAGGCGTAACACTCGCTGCGGCACAAAGCGAAGTGCGCGATCTCGTTCCACAGTTCCGGAAGACGTTTCCTTATCCGATGGCGCGTGACTGGAACGCCGATTGCACTGTTGTTTCTCTTCAAGAAGACCTTGTCGGCGGCGTACGCAGCAAATTGATCATTTTGCTCGCCTCTGTTGCCATCGTGCTGCTCATCGCCTGCGCTAACGTCGCGAGCCTTTTGTTATCGCGCGCCACAACTCGCCGAAAGGAGATAGCTCTGCGCACCGCTTTGGGAGCGGGCCGGCTGCGAGTGATCCGTCAATTGCTGACCGAGAGTGTCGGACTTGCGCTGATGGGAGCCGTGCTCGGCATCCTCATCGGAATGAGCACGCTCTCTATCTTCAAAGCCTTGCTGCCAGCCTCCACACCGGGTCTGGCAATACTGGCAATAGATTGGCACGTCGCGAGCGCGGTAACAGCGCTGGCCCTGCTGACTGGCCTGGCATTTGGGCTCGCGCCGGCTCTCAGCGCTTCGCAGATCGATCTCACCGAGGTCATCAAGACGGGAACCCAGCGGGCAACCACCGGGTTCTGGACTCGATTCCGGAGCTTTCTGGTAGCGGGAGAGGTGGCCCTCACGCTGGTCCTCGTTGTGAGCGCGGGGCTTCTCTTAAAAAGCTTGTACGAACTCTCCAGCACGAATCCGGGTTTCAACCCAGGGTCTATTCTGACGGTGCGAATCAGTCCTAATCAGTTATCGTGCAAGCAGCGGTCGGCTTGCGTTGCCCTATATGATCGTGTGGTCGAGCGGTGCCGCCGCATTTCGGGTATCACAGCCGTGGCGATTGCAAACTCGGTCCCGCTGGACGGAGAGCTTCCCACCATCCCTGTCGATGTGGAAGGCCACTCAAAGACGATTGACCATCCCGCCCCCATGCTCTGGTTCGGTGCAGTAAGCTCAGACTACTTCCATATCTTGGGTATTCCGTTGTTTGCGGGCCGATTTTTTACGCAAGCAGATGGCGCAAGCTCAGCCGGTGTCGCTGTGATTTCAGCCTCCACGGCGAAACACTTTTGGCCGGGCGAAGATGCGATTGGAAAACAGATCAAGCCTGCCAACAGTCAACAGTGGAGAAGAGTGATTGGGGTGGTTGGAGACGTCCGCCAATATACTCTGAACAAAGGCTTGCCGAAGTGGGTGGAAGGTGCCTTGTACATGCCTTATCCTCAGTCGGAGAGAGAAGACGGACAGATTCCCGCTGCGATGACCTTGCTGGTCAAAGCCGGTTCTGATACCGCCCTGCTCAGAAATCAAATTCACCAGCTCGCAGAGGAACAGGACCCCGATGTCCCCATCGGCCGGGTCGTCTCCCTGACGGAAGTGGTGGCGAGCTCGATTTCAGATTTCCGCTCTACCATTCGCGTGTTTCTAAGCTTTGCTGTTGCCGCCATACTGCTCGCGGCAATCGGTATTTACGGTCTTATGTCGTACTGGGTCAGTCAGAGGATATATGAGATCGGCTTGCGAATCGCAATTGGAGCTACGCGCCACCGCATTATTTCCATGATCTTGACCCAAGGCCTACGGATCTTCGGGTATGGAGTCATTGGTGGTATCCTCGCGGCGCTGCTGCTAACCCGGTTTTTGGCCAGCCTGCTCTACGGAGTTGCCCCGACAGACATCTATACGTTTGCATCCGTCATAGTCCTGCTTCTCGGGGTAGGCGTCATTGCAACAGCATTTCCCGCCTGGAGAGCAACCCGTATAGATCCTGTCAAATCCTTACGAGTGGAGTGAGCTTGAAATGTTTTTGGTGACCGGAGTAGTGCCCTGCGCGGAACTGGCAAGCCTCCTCAGCGGATCGCCGTATCGGCTCTGAGCGCGACCGTCGAAAGAGTATGCCTGTTCACAGCGATCGGCGCATCGCTCGCCGTCACGCGGAGCTTATGGTGGGCCGCCAACGAGTTGATATCCGTGGCATCCAGCACCTCGGGGCCTTCCAGGTCGATGTAATACATGATCGACTTGGCGTCGGGGTTATGCTTCAGTCCCAGCATGTGCCCGATCTCGTGCACTGCGGTGAGGTACATGTCAGTCTTCGTGAGTGGCGCGCGAGGATCGAAAGCGATCCAACCCTGGAAATTCTGCCATTCGGTGAACTGCGAACGCGCGATCATCGCATTTTTGAAAATCGTCGGCGTTCCGTCTACGAGTTCTATCGCGCAAGTTGACGTCTGATCTTCATGCCAGGACATGTCGACGACATGGGACCAGAAACTGATGGCTCGCTCGAATTCGCGTCCGAGCTCTGGATTCGAGGTGGAAATCCTCACACCTAAATTCATGCTCCCGTGTTTGAGCAGCTCTGAGTGCCCATTACAGGGCGCAAAATTACCCTTCCAGTTGGCAATGTTCTGATCGGCGAGAACACCTGGAATGGACAGGAGCAAACAGACAAATGCCACAAAAAAAACTGAACGGCTTCGCATGGCGGATTTCAGAGTGTACAAGGTGCAGTGAAGGAAAGAGAAGTGAATTCTCAGCGCGGTCTGACAATTTCATATCTAAGCTATAACGAGCATGAATGGCAGCGTGTCAATCGGCGTTTACCGCCGCCAGATCTTCCGGACGACCCACATCGCGCCAGTCGCCTTCGATCGCGGAAATACGCAAATTAAGGCCGGCGTCGAGCATGAGATCGAGCGCCGAAGTTAGTTCATACTCACCTCGCGGAGAGGGCGTAACCCGGTCCAGATAGTCGAAGAGAATAGGCCGGAACGCATAAAAACCGGCGCTGTTCCAATGAGTGCGCGAATTGCCTACAGGTGGTTTTTCGATGATTCGCTGGATCCGCCCATTCACTTCGTAGACGGCTGCGCCCTGCCAGGGATCATCCACCGCTTTCACCGCAAGCACCGCGGCAATCTTCGAGTCCGAAGCGAGCACGGCGCCACAGCGCGTGTACTCGCCCGAATCCACCAGAATGTCGCCATACGTGAGCAGAAAGGGCTGATTCGTAGCGAAATTCCGGGCAAGGAGTGCCGCCGAACCGGTACCATTCACCGGTTCCTGCACACAGAATTGAAGGGAGGCCGGCCACTCGGCGAAATACTTTTGAATGCTCTCCCCGCCGTGTCCCACAATCAGTAGAAACTCAGTCAGGCCCGCTTCCGAGAGCCGCTGCAGGATCCGAGCGAGCATCGGTTTGCCGTGTACCGGCAGCATCGGTTTCGGGATATCCGCCGTGAGCTGGCCCATGCGCTTGCCCTTGCCCGCAGCCAGCACAACGGCGCGACGAATCAGCGGATTGATCGAAAGATCAGACATGGAGCGCGCCCCCCGACGGCTCGGCGAAAAACAGTTGCCGGTCCGGGTCAAACTCCGCATGCTTGGAATAAAAGCGGGTTGCCAATTCGGCCCGCACCCGCTCCCGCTCCGGCATTCTACAAAGGACAATCGCGCAGCCGCCGAAACCGGCGCCCGTGAGTCTGGCGCCCGCGGCGCCCGCCTCAAGCGCTATCCGCACAAGTTCATCCAAGGATGCGTTGCTGACCTGGAGCCGGTCGCGCAAGCTGGCGTGCGAAGCGGTTAACAAATTGCCGAATGCCTCTATGTCAGAGAGACGCAGCGCCGTGAGTGCGTCCTCAACACGTGCGGCTTCTGTCACCACATGCAAGAACGCGCGCTGCTCCTGATCGGGCAGACGCACCGCTGCAGCCGTAAGTTCCTCCGATGAATAGTTCCGCAACGCTGCCCGATACGATTCCAGCCTAAGCGTCTGTAATGCGTTGGCTCCCGCGGTGCGACGGGCGTTATACTGCGCGCGCACCGGGCCGGATTTCTCGGCAGTAGTCAGGCTATGCGCAACCAGGAATACCCAATCCGCTGGAATCGGCAGAGAAGTGAGCTCGATCGGATCGAAGCGCACCAGGAGCGCGCAGCCGGGTTCGGAGGCTAACACGGCGGCGTGGTCCATGCCGCCGCCCCGGGTGCCGACGAAATGTTCGGCTTCGGGTAACACTTCCATCAGTTCCGAGATTGTCGTTTGAAAGCCGTTTGCCTTGAGCATGGCGAGCGTCATGCCGGCAAGTAAAGAGGAGGAGGATGATAGACCGGCGGCCGCTGGTAAATCGGACGTGATGTACGCGTCGAGCCCGCGGCTTAGACCCCACCGCGCGCTGGCCGCTCGCGCCGCCGCTTTCAGGTAATTCGACCAATCGCCGTTCGGGCTCGGCTCAGAGGCAGCCGTAAGCTCGAAGCAGGATTCCTTGTAGCTCTGCGAGATAGCCCGTAAGGTCGCATCCTGCCGCGCTCGAAATGCAATCGTAATGCGCCGCTGAATTGCCATAGGCAGAACAGGCAGGTCGTGATAGTCGACGTGCTCGCCAATCAGATTGATCCGTCCGGGAACAGAAAGCAGGCCCTCGGGATCGCCCATATTCCAGTGCGCCCTGAACAATCGGCTGGTGGTAAGAAGATGCGAGTCTTGGCCCAACTTTGCAGCATCTCATGAGGAGCGGAACATTTTTGCTGCTTAACCGTAGTTAACAGATGGAGCCTATCGTTGTCTCGGATCTTGTGGGACGATAAAGCTACACCCACCAGTTCGGTCCGCTAGAGGGAACGTGTCCAAGATTTTGAATTCATCCAAATTGATCATCCTTGTGCTGTGCACGGCGCTCGTGTGTCTGTTCGTGTCATGCACGAAAAAACCGGCGATGAACCCCATGGCCGCCATGATGATGCAGGCCGCGCCCGTCAGAGTGGCAACCGCTATCAGTGAGGACGTCCCACTGACGGTATCCGCCGTAGGCAACGTCGAAGCCATAAGCAGCGTAGACGTGAAGTCCCGGGTGGCCGGCCAGATTCTTCGTGTCGATTTTCAGGAAGGTCAAAACGTCGAAAAGGGCCAACTGCTGTTTGAGATCGATCCTGAGCCGCTGCAGCGCCAGATCGCGGAACTGCAGGCGGACATCGCCAAAGATGAAGCGCTGGAGCAGCAGGCACACGCCAATGTCGCAAAAGATCAAGCCCTTTTGAACCAGACGCAATCTGCAGCGCGGCGAGGACTCGAGCTGGAAAGGCAAGGTATCTTCTCGAAAGATCAGACCGAGCAGCTCGTTGCGACGAATGGCTCTACCGAGGCCTCACTCAAAGCGGATGAAGCAGCGGTGGAGTCCGCGGTTGCATCTCTGAAGGCGGATCGCGCGCGGCTTGCGCAGACGCAACTGCAGCTCGAATATACGAAAATCACCGCGCCTATAACAGGACGCGCCGGCGCCATAGCAGTGCGGGCAGGGAACCTGGTCAAGGAGAACGACGCCACCTTGGTTACGATTCTGCAGATTTCGCCGATTGACGTCTCTTTCGGTATTCCCCAGCAGCTTCTACCTGAGGTTCAAAAGTACAATCGCGAACGTCCGTTAATCGTTCAGGCCGGAGCGTCAGGAGCAAATCCCGAGACAGGCAGGCTGAAGTTTATCGATAACACCGTGGATACGACTACGGGTACCGTAAGACTGAAGGGTGAATTCGCCAATACCGGACACAGTCTCTGGCCGGGCCAGTTCGTGAACGTAACCGCCCAAATGGATGTGCAGCATGGCCAGATTGTGGTGCCGAGCAGCACAGTGGAAAACGGCCCGCAAGGAAAGTATGTGTGGGTGGTCAATCCTGCTGCGAACACTGTGGCCATGCGGCCAATCGACCTGGCTCGCACCTATAAACCGTCCGGGGCGGCCGAACAGGCAGTGATTGCCAGCGGCCTTCAGGCGGGAGACGTGGTTGTGACGCAGGGTCAGATGCGGCTGTTTCCAGGCGGGAAAGTCCGGATCCTGAAACCGGATACTCAGATGACGGATTCGCAGAGCGCGACGCCCGAAGGGACTTCCTAATCCAATTAAACCCGTATGCGTTTTACCGATCTTTTCATTCGACGCGCCATCACAACGACGCTGGTCGTGGCCGGTATTCTCGGCTTCGGGCTACTCAGTTACTTTTCGCTGCCTGTGAGCAATTTGCCGGCGGTGGAATATCCCACCATCCAGGTGCAAGCCGGTCTTCCGGGCGCGAATCCTGACGTGATGGCGTCCTCCGTCGCCACACCGCTGGAGGCGCAGTTCTCCACCATCGCGGGCCTGAACAGCATGTCATCGTCGAGCTCGCTCGGTTCCACCTCGATCACCTTGCAGTTCGATCTGAGCAGGAACATCGATGCCGCCGCGCAGGACGTGCAAGCCGCCATTGCGCGCTCGCAAGGTGCGCTGCCGACCGATATGCCGGCCCCACCCTCCTACAGCAAGGTGAATCCAGCCGAACAGCCGATTCTCTACATCGCCGTGTCCTCGAAAACCATGACGCTATCGGATCTGGATCATTACGGCGAGACGGTGATGGCCCGCCGTATGTCCATGGTGAGCGGCGTTGCTACGGTCAACGTGTTCGGCTCTCAGAAATACGCGGTTCGGATACAAGCTGATCCTGCGAAACTGGCTGCGCATCAAGTGGATCTCGAAACCGTTCGCACTTCGCTGCAGCAGGGAAGTGTGAATCTTCCTGCCGGCTCTCTTTACGGCTACAACAAAGCCTACACAGTGGAGTCGGACAGCCAGTTGACCTCCGCATCGCAATTCGCCCGGCTCATCGTCGAGTACAAGAACGGCAGCCCGGTCTATCTGGACCAAGTTGCCCATGTCTTTGACAGCGTCAGCAACGATAAGAGAAAGTTCTGGATTAATGATCATCCCGCCATGATCCTGGCCGTGCAGAAGCAGCCGGGATCAAACACCGTTGAAGTGGCCGATGCGGTCAAGGCGCTGATACCTCAGCTCAAGGAATCGATGCCGGCCGGCATTGAGATTGACCGCTCGTTCGACGCTTCGGAAAATATTCGCGATTCTATTGCTGATGTGAAGTTGACGTTGATCGTGACTATCGTCCTGGTGATCGGCGTCATTTTCTTTTTCCTGCGCAACGTTTCCGCCACTCTGATTCCAAGCTTGGCGGTTCCGTTGTCTCTGCTCGGCACCTTTGCCGCCATGAAGCTGCTCGGCTTCACAATCGACATGCTGTCGATGATGGCCATGACGCTTTCCGTCGGCTTCGTGGTGGACGACGCCATCGTCATGCTCGAAAACATTGTGCGGCACATGGAGATGGGAAAGCCGCGCATGCAGGCAGCGCTCGAAGGCGCGCGCGAAGTCGGTTTCACTATCGTTTCGATGACCATTTCGCTGGTTGCGGTCTTCATCCCAGTTCTGTTTCTGGGCGGAATCATCGGCAGGCTTCTGCGCGAGTTCTCGATCACCATCGCAATCGCGGTGTTGATCTCCGGGTTCATCTCACTCACCCTGACGCCCATGCTTTGCAGCCGCTTTCTGCGGCATGAGAGCCATCCTAAGGGCGGCTTTTATGCCTGGTCGGAGAAATTTTTTGTCTGGCTGAATGATTTCTATCGGCGGACCTTGCAGGTTGTTCTGCGTCATCGGCGGGCCACTTTGCTTGCAAGTGTCGTGCTAACCGTCGCGACCGTTTATCTGTTCATGATCATGCCGAAGGGATTCATGCCGACGGTGGACCAGGGATTCGCGTTCGGCGGCGCGGAAGCGGCTCAGGATGCGTCCTATGACGAAATGGTTCGCTTAATGGGACAGGTGAACAAAATTGTGGGCAAGAACCCGTGGGTAGAGACCTATGGCTCCGGAGCTCCGATGGGCAATCAGAATACGGGTTTCCTGTTCGTCGCTTTCAAGCAGGTTAAGAACCGGCCCAAGGGGAATGTCATCATCGGTCAGCTTGAACAGCAGTTCGCGAAAATTCCGGGCTTGATGGTGTTTTTGCAGCAGCCGCCGCTGATCACTCTTGGCCAACAAGAGGGGCGCGCGCAGTATTCCGTTGCTTTGCAGGACGCGGATACGAACGAACTTTATAAGTGGGCCCCAATTGTCGAAGCCAAGCTTCACACCATCCCCGCTCTGATGGACATTTACAGCGACCTGCGTCTGGCGAGCCCGCGGCTCGATCTCCACATTGACCGCAATCTGGCGCAAGCGCTTGGTGTCACGCCCGATCAGATCGCCAACACCCTTTACGATGCTTACGGCAATCGCCGCGTAACGACGATCACGGCCGCCTCAGATCAGTACGACGTCATCCTCGAGGTGTCGCCACAGGATCAGCGCAATCCCGCCGCGCTAAAGGATTTATATCTGAAATCCAATACCGGAAAGATGATTCCGCTCTCCGCCGTATCCGACATGAAGCAGACCGTCGCGCCGCTCAGCGTGAATCATATTGGGCAATTGCCGGCTGTAAATTTTCAGTTCAACGTCAAACCAGGTGTCGCCTTGAGCCAGGCGACCAGGATGATCGACGAAGCCGCGCGTCAGATCGGATTGCCCGACACGGTTAGCTTCAGCTATCAGGGCACCGCTGCGGCGTTCCAGAATTCGCTACGCAATCTGGGAATTCTTCTGTTGATCGCGGTGCTGGTCATTTACCTCGTCCTCGGCATTCTGTATGAGAGCTTTATTCACCCGATCACGATTCTGTCGGGCCTTCCCGCCGCCGGACTCGGCGCGCTTATCACGCTCCTCATTTTTGGCGAAGATCTGAACTTGTATTCCTTCGTCGGCATCGTCCTGCTGATTGGAATCGTGAAGAAGAACGCCATTATGATGATCGACTTCGCGCTCGAAGCGCAGCGCAAGGAAGGGAAATCGCCGGAAGAGGCCATTTTTGAGGGCTGCCTACACCGCTTTCGTCCCATTATGATGACGACCATGGCAGCACTCCTCGGAACGTTACCGATTGCCTTTGCCACCGGCGCTGGCGGCGAAGCGCGCCGCCCGCTCGGTATCGCGGTCGTCGGTGGATTGATCGTCTCGCAGCTTCTGACGCTCTATATCACGCCCGTGATTTATCTCTATCTCGACCGCTTCGTCCACCCGCGGCGTGAACGGAAAGCCGTATCCGGCCGCGCCATCGAAGCCTGGCCCACTCCGCCGACGCTGGTCGAACGGTAAAGCATCGGCTCACATCGCCTTCATTAACACGAACGTGAGGTCGTCGTGCTGTGGCGCGTCGGCCATCCACGCCTTCAGCTCGGCCAGAATTTGCGCGGCCATCTCGTTGATCGGCAGGTGAGCGTTCCGGCGTAGAACATCTTTGACGCGCTCCTCGCCGAACTCCTCCTCGGCGGGATTATGGGCTTCGCTCACGCCATCGCTGAACAGCATCAGCACGTCGCCGCTACGTACATCCAGACTGGCCTCTTCATAACTCGATTGCGCGAACATGCCAATGATCATGCCCCCGGTGGCCAGCTCTTCGATTTGATTGCCGTTCTGGCTGCGTAGTAGATAAGGCGGATTATGCCCGGCATTCACGTACCGTAAGCGGCGGTGCTGTTCGTCAAATTGCGCGTAGAAGAACGTTGCATAGCTATTCGCGGCTGTAGCACGGTGCAGCAGCCGGTTCATCCGTACATCAAGCTCTCGTCCGGCACTCGCGTACATTCGATAGTCCCTGCTGGCTTCCCGGCGGGCAAAGAGAAATGCCGAAACCGCGCCAGCCTGATCGCGCAGCGTTGTTAGCGCGACTTGAACTGCCTCTTGGAACGACTCCGCCCCGCGGCTCGCCTGGGCCAGGTTCGCCAGCAATTCAGCACCCGCTGCGGGCACCTGTCCCATGGCCGGCACACTTGCGTGCCGCTCTATCAGCAGCTGGTAAGCCTCACGGAAACTCTTCCACTTGGATTGCACATCGCTACGAATGGCGATGAGCGGCGGAAGCATGATCGCGCGCCAGGCTGGAAACCACAGGCCGCCAGAGTGCACCCAAGGGTCACAACGGTGGCCACGATAAATGGAAACGGCCCGGAAATTTCGACCTGCAGATCGCTGGTGGCGAGCACGTGCGCGAATCCCAAGACCAGCAGCAGTCCGACTGCAATCCCGATCGCGCCCATCCGGAACCCTTCCCCCAAAACTAGACCGAGCAGGTCTCGCGGGGCAGCGCCCACCGCCATTCTGGCGCCCAATTCGGTGAGTCTCTGGCGCACTGAATAGGCCATCACGCCATAGATCCCCAGAATCGTGAGCAGCAGCGCCGCAGCCGCAAAAAACGTCACCATCATCGCTTGCAGGCGCTGTCGCGATAACGAGCCTTTCATGACATCCTACATTGGCCGCACGTCAAAGATCGCCTGCTGCGGGTCCACGTTCTCGACGGTCTTTCGGATCTGGGACGCTAGCGTGGCTTCCGAGAGCGACGATCGAGCCGCCCACATCATCGTGTGCGGCGGGACTGCGCGATAACTCAGATAGAACTCCAGTGTGTGCGACTGCCAAGACTGACGTTGCGAACGTCGCCCACTACGCCCACTACCTGAAATCGCGCGTCATTCCATGCAAAGATGCGGACATAAGAACCCACCGGATCGCTGTGCGGCCAATAGAGCTTCGCCAGAGTCTGGGCGGCCTTCCACCTGCAACCATGTGTTATCCCCCCATTCGATCAGCGGCATGGCGTTCGTGAAACCGGCGTTCTCTACTCCCGGAATGCTCCGGATTGCAGATATCAGTTTGGTCTCGTAGTTTCGAACCGCACCGTCCGTCTTGTATCGCGTCTCGGGCGCATACATTCGGAAAATTAACAGCTTGGCTGGGTCGAAGCCCCGATGCACCTGATACAGGCCCGTCAGATGGGCGTAAAGAAATCCGCCGATGGCCAGCAAACCAAAAGCGATTGCCACTTGCGCGATGACGAAAATGCGCAGTAGTCCGCTGCTCTTCGCGCTCGCTGAGCTTCGCGCCCCTTCTGTCAGCACGTCGTTCGGCATGGTCCGGCGGGCCTGCCATAGCGGCGCGAGACTGAAGAATACGCCGCAAAGAATCGCCACTCCGACGGCGAAGCACAGTACCGGCCAATTGAACGCAATCTGATCGGCGCGCGGTATCTCATCTACTGCGATTGCAAGAACGGCCCGAACTAGCGCAAACGCCAGCAACGCACCGGCAAGGGCTCCTGCCAGCGATACCACCACCCCTTCCGCAAAGTACTGTGCCGCCAGTTGAGATGTAGTCGCGCCAAGCGCCACGCGAACCGCAGTTTCACGCGCCCCGCGCGACCGAGCGCGCGAGCAAGACGCTGGCGACGTTGGCGCACGTGATCAGCAAGAGTGCCAGAGCAGCTCCGAATAGTAAGAGCAAGCTTGGCCGAATCTCATGCACGACGAAACCGACGACAGACTGGAGAAAAATGAAATCCGGTTCCGCTTCGTTTGGATACTGCCTTTGCAGTCGCGAAGCAATGCGGGTCAAATCCTGGCTCGCTTGTGTTGGAGTTATTGCCGGTTTGAGTTTGGCGATGCAGCGCAGGTAATGATAGCTACGGTAAGCAGCACCGCGTGCACGACGGAATAGATAGCTGTTGTCGATCCGATTCCCACTGCAAGCGCCGCGATCGCAAGCAGCGCGACTCCCCGCGCGTGTTTCCACGACCGCCAGCCTTGCAGAAACGACGAGAACATCCCGGACGCTGCCATGATATCGGCTCCGAAACAGCGCTGGCACGCCGCTTTAAATCGGGATAAACTCATCCGATGGATGAATCACGAAAAAGGAGTGGAAGCATGAGCTACCACAACCGCCGCCTGCTCTTGACTCTGCTGTGCGGACTTCTTGGCTTCGCTTTGGGCTCTCAAGCGCAGTCTTCCTCTGGTGCGGAGGGCGACTGGCATGGCACGCTTAAAACCGGCGCCGCCGAACTGCGCCTAGCCCTGCATATCACGAAGAACGACGATGGCAGCTACAAAGCCACTCTGGACAGCATCGATCAGGGTGCCAACGGCATTCCGATAACATCGATCTCTTTCAAAGATTCCAAGCTGACCTTCGCTGTCGATTCCGTCCACGGCTCTTACGAAGGCACTCTCAATTCCCAGGGAACGATCACCGGAACGTGGACGCAGGGCCAATCTCTGCCTCTCGACTTTAAGCGAGGCGTGGCTGCCCCTACTGAACACAAGGCCGCTAAACCCTCCGACATTGATGGCGCGTGGTCAGGCATCATCGACGCTGGAGCAACGAAGCTCCGGGTCGTGTTCCACATCGTCAATACAGCGGATGGCCTCACGGCGACGATGGACAGTCTTGACCAGAATGCGAAAGGTATTCCGGTTACGGCCGTGATCAGGAATGGCTCGTCGCTAAAGATGGAGATGAAGCAGCTTGGCGGTGTATTTGAAGGCACAATCGCCGCGGATCTTGCTTCGATCGATGGAACATGGTCACAGGGCGGCGGCGCCGCGCCTCTTCTGCTCAAGCGCGTCAAAGATGTGGCCGCACTAGAGTAAAGCGACCAAAATTTTGACGTCGATGAACTTCCCGCGCTCATAGAATATTGATCGCCCGCGCCGCCAAAATCGCCAGTGTGCCGAGCGAAATGGAGCTCTGCACCATCATCAACACCTTGGCCCAGCGCGAAAGTACGGGCACATCCGTCGGCGAGAACGCCGTGCTTGTGTTGAAGGCCAGAAACAGGTAGTCTACGAATCCCGGTCTCCATGCGGGCCTCGGATGCATCGTCATCTGCGGGAAAAGAAACGCGCCTTCCGTGTGAGATGCCCGGCGCTCGCGAGCGAACGGTCCGCCGGCGTCCAATCGCCAGTACCAGCTCGCAAAAACCAGAATATTCGTGATCCATAAAGCGACGGCAGATCGCAATAGCTCAGGTGCGGGCTCCCGTTTTCCTGGCAAGCCCGCAATCAAAAAACCAAGTGACCAGGCCATTGCTAGTGTAATCAGGCCCGATATACAAAATCCCAATACGTAGCTGAGGCGCGCGTTCCCCGCACGTTGGCTCACAATCGTGGGAATGAGTAGAGCGGTAATAAGCCCCAGTACCAGCCAGTTAGGCCCGGGTGTCAGGCGCTCAGGCAGCACCAGGTAAAGTCCCCCTGTTGCAAGCACGGCGAGGACAGCCGGCCAACGCGGCTCGGCTTGAATCGGGCGATCCGCCAATGCGGAAGTTTGTCTCATATTTAAATCGCGAGTGTACGACGGTTACAATTCTTGCGAATACGAATGCGATTGAAAATAGTCCAAGCTGGAGAACCCGTATTACGGCGGAAAGCCAGAGAACTCACGCCCGGCGACGTTCGCGGCCGCGAGACGCAGCAACTGATCGAATGGATGCGCGACACGATGCATGATGCTCCAGGTGTTGGTCTGGCGGCGCCGCAGATCGGACTCGACCTTCAGCTTGCGGTCGTCGAAGATAAGCCGGAGTACACGAAAGATGCGCGAGCAGACTTCCTGAAAGAGCATGAGCGCAAGCCCGTCCCATTTCATGTGATCATCAATCCGGAGATCACGCTGCTCGGCGACTCCGATATCGAATTCTTCGAGGGTTGTCTCAGCCTCGCCGGTTTCACAGCCCTGGTTCCGCGCGCTCGGAGGGTGAAAGTAGAGTGCCTCGATCATAACGGGCAAGCCAAAATCATCGAAGCGGCGGGTTGGTATGCGCGCATTCTGCAACACGAAATCGATCATTTGCACGGAACGCTGTATCTGGATCGCATGCGCGCGCGCACCTTCATGAGCGTGGATAACTTCAACCGGCATTGGAAAGAAATGCCGATCCCCGAAGTTCTGAAGCTAATCGGCGTCGAGTGATAGCTGGGCTGATCGAGCGCCTTATTCTTCTCGTAGCGCGACGATTGGATCGACTCGCGTGGAATGCCGGGCTGGGATGATGCTCGCCAGCGCCGCGGTCATCGCCAGAACCAGCGATACCGCCACGAAGGTCGCAGGATCAGTCGGGCTTACTCCAAACAAAAGGCTCGCCATCGCTCGAGTCAATACCAGCGCTCCCACGATTCCGGCCGCAATGCCAATCACGGTCAGCTTCATTCCCTGACTCACGACTAAACGAGCAACAGCGCCCGGTTCGGCGCCTAAAGCCATGCGGATACCGATATCGTGGGTGCCCTGCGCGACCAGGTACGAAATGACTCCATAGACTCCGACCGCCGCCAGAATCAGGGCGAACACGGCAAATGCTCCCAACATCGTTGCCGCGAAGCGCTGGCGTGCCAGCGAATCGCTCAATCGTTCCTGCATCGTGTGAATGTCATATACCGGTACGTCGCGATCCACCGTGTGTACCTCATGAAGAATCGGGCTGGTTAGCCGGCTGGGATCTCCGGAGGCCCTCGCTACCAGGTACACACTGTTGGCAGGCATCTGTTGCTCCGGGAAGTACACCACGATCCGGCCTTCGGCTTCGAGACCGTATTGTTTCACCGTTCCCACCACGCCTACGATCGTTTTCGGTTTCTTTGGATCGAACCAAACGTGCTTGCCCACGGGGTTATCGTGGGGCCAGAAGCGCTGCGCGAATTTTTCGTCCACCACAACAACCTGCTGGCTCGCCAGAGTCTCGTGATCCGAAAAGAATCTGCCGCTCTTCAGCGGTATTTGCATCGCTCGGAAATAGTTCGTGGAAGCGATGCGCAGGTCGACCTGCAGCTCCTGCCCGGGTTTCGGATGAAAACCCTCTACGCTGATTGATCCCCAACCGACCGACGGCGTCAAAGGAAGGGCTGAAACCGTGCCCTCCAGCCGCACGTCCGGAACGCGGGCGATCCGCTCACCGATTTCCTGCAGAAATCGAGCAAGGTTCTTGTCATCGCGGTATTTCGGGTCGTTCGCCGCGATCCTCATCGTGATTACGTGATCGCTGTTAAAGCCCGGCGCTACCTGCTGAAGCCGCACGAAGCTCCGGATCAGCAGACCGGCGCCGCTGAGCAGCATCAACGAGAACCCTAGTTCGGCAATCACCAACGAGCTCCGTAGCCGGTGGCGCTTCAGTTGAAAGCCCACATCTCCCTGTGAGCCTCGGCCCCCGGCTTTTAACGCGGCATTCAGATCCACTCTTACGGCCCGCGAAGCCGGCACAACTCCGAACAGGACTCCGGTAATGACCGAAACCGCAAACGTGAACGCCAACACGCTGCCATCGATCCCGATCTCCCCCAGTCGTGGAATGTTGCCGGGGTTGATAGTGTGCAACACGTAAATACCCCACCACGCGATCAACAACCCGGCCGCTCCGCCCAACAAAGACACAAGAATGCTCTCGACGAGAAGTTGTCGGACCAGCCGCTGCCACCGTGCGCCCAGGGTGGTGCGGATCGCAATCTCCTTTTGTCGTCCCGCTGCGCGCGCAAGCAGCAAATTGGCGACGTTCGCGCACGCGATCAGGAGCACCAGCCCTACCGATCCCAACAGAACCAGCAGCGCCCGGCGCACGTTCCCCACGACCTGATCGAGCAGCGGCATCATGGTCATGCCGAACGTACGGTCCCGCTTGTCCTGTTGGCGTATGCGGCTCGCGATGACATCCACATCGGCCTGCGCCTGACGGTTCGATATTCCCGGTTTGAGCTGGACCGTTACGTTATAGTTCTCATCGCCGCGCCGCTTCACGGCATCCTCGCCCAGCGGCAGCGGCAGGTAAACGTCGATCACATCGGTCGCGCCCACCGTCTGCATGACTTCGTGATTCAAGGTGAACTCTTTTCCGAGCACGCCCGCCACCGTGTACTGCTTGCCATTCAGCGTGATGCTCTTGCCCAGGGCGTGCGGGTCTGCGCCGAACAATCGGCTCCACGTCGCGAAGCTGAGGATGGCGACCTGAGGCTTGCCGGGCCTGTCCTCCTCCGGCAGCAGCAAACGGCCCAGCAAGGGTCTCGCGCCCAGCATGTGCAGTAGGCTCGACGACGTGCGCAACGCGTCCAGGCGTTCCGGCTGCTCGCGGCCGGTCAGCGTCACGCTCCCGCCCTGCGAAAGAGCCATTTCTGAGAAGGAATGGTTTTGCGTAAAGACGTCCATGTACTCGCCCGGCGAAGGCCAATCCTGAAAAATACCGATCCCGGGAGAGTGGAGCCAAATGACGGCGAGCCGCTCCGGTTGCGGGTACGGCAGCGGCCGCAGCAGCAGTGCATTCACGACACTGAAAATCGCGCTATTAGCGCCGATTCCGATCGCCAGCGAAATAATTATTGCTGCGGTCGCGTTCTTCCCCAGCATCCGTACGGCGTAGCGGAAGTCCTGGAACAGTGGCTGCATTAAACGCCTCCTGCGTCGATAGGGTCTGGAACGATGTTGTCAGATCGCACCTCACGGCAGGTTGTGAGTTTTCGGCAAGCGTGCATGAAACAGGATGGAGTTTCCTGGTAAGGTCGAGCGAGGTTGAGGAGACCCCGCGCCATGCCGGCTGATGCAACCCGAGACGCAAGCGGCGCCCATGTGGCGCAGAGTGAGCTGAAGAAATAACTCAAAACTGGATCGAGGGACTTGCGTTCTGTGCGAGTTTCTGGCACACTATGCTGTGCCTGTCGAATATCGTTACCGCGGACGGAATATCAGCAGCAGCGAGATCGCCTTTCTGAGGCAGTTCATCGCCGATCACCCGGAGTTGAGCCGCTATGCTTTGTCGCGCCAGCTTTGCGAGCTGTGGCAATGGAAACAGGCCAACGGCGCGTTGCGCGACATGGTGTGCCGTGGCCTTCTATTGCTGCTTCATCGCTCCGGCGAGATTCAGTTACCGCCTACACGTTGCCGCCTGTCGCGTAACTGCACAGATCGCCCCGAGCTCATCGCGCCCGATGACCACCCGATAGGCGGGCCATTACGAGAGTTGCAACCGCTAGAGTTTCAACAGGTGCGCCGCACCGCGCAAGAACCGCTGTTTGACAGCCTGATCGAGCAGTTTCATTACTTGAGATATCAGCAGCCGGTTGGCGAACATCTCAAGTATCTAGTCTTTGCGAAAGGGCAAGCGATCGCCTGCCTGGCCTGGTCATCGGCGGTACGCCATCTGGCGAGCCGCGACCGCTTTATCGGCTGGAGCGCGGAAGTTCGCAAGCGGAATCTGCACTTACTGGCCTATAACAGTCGATTCCTGATCCTGCCCTGGGTGAGGATGCCGCATCTGGCCTCGCACATTCTGGGGCGGATGGCAAAGCTGGTGTCGCACGATTGGCAAGCGCTGTATGCGCATCCTATTTATTGGCTGGAAACCTTCGTCGATCCGGCACGCTTTCAAGGCACCTGTTATCGCGCGGCAAACTGGTTGGTGCTGGGCCGCACGACCGGGCGCGGCAAGAATGCGCCCAGCAAGAGGCCGAGATTCCCGGTCAAGGAAGTGTTGGCGTTGCCGCTGAGGCCGCGCTTCCGTGAATTACTGAACCAGTTATAAAGATGCGAAGCTGCCGCCCACGCATCGACGTGAATCCGGAGGAACTGGACCAGATTATCGACCGCGGCAGGCAGGCGCCGTTGAGTGAATCCGATGGCCGGAAGCTCAAAGCCACACTGCACGCCATGGCGGAGCGGTTATCCTCGGATCGCAGCACGGAGAAGACTCGTGCCGTGCTGAACAGCCGCAGACTGCGGCCTCAGCACAGCAGACAGACAATGCGCAATCCCGCCCGGCCGGGCATGGCCGTCACAGCGCCGCTGAATTTGCGGGCGCGCGCAAAATCGCTGTTCCACATGACACGCTGAAGCCGGGCGATGCATGCCCGGAATGTCTCGAAGGAAAGATCTATCAGCAGAAGCAACCGGCAACACTAGTGCGCATCGCGGGGCGGCCGCCGCTCGCAGCAACGGTGTTTGAGATGCAGCGGTTGCGTTGCAATGCCTGCGGCCAGATCTTCACAGCCGAGGCACCGCCAGCGGCCGATGGTGACAAGTACGATGCAACCGCAATCGCAATGCTCGCGCTGCTGAAGTATGG
Source organism: uncultured Acidobacteriaceae bacterium (assembly GCA_963787585.1). Lineage (GTDB taxonomy): Bacteria > Acidobacteriota > Terriglobia > Bryobacterales > Bryobacteraceae > Bog-105. The sequence goes on along the minus strand of CAWBDR010000014.1, from coordinate 160,108 downwards.
AACGGGCACTCCCTTCCATCGCTTGGAACGGCTGCAGCAGCAACTGGGAATGCCGCTGCCGGCGGCCACGCAATGGGAATTGCTGGAGGCAGCCACACCGCCGCTCCGGCCCGCATGGGAGGAACTGATCCGGCAAGCGGCGCAAGGCAGCGTGTTCCACAACGACGACACCGGCATGCGCATTCTGCATCTGGCGCGCGAGCCGGGCGACAAGCGCACGGGTACCTTCACCAGTGGCATTGTCTCAATGGTTGCGGGATGGAAAATCGCGCTGTTCTTTACCGGAGCAAAGCATGCGGGCGAGAACCTCGCCCAAGTGCTGAAGCAACGCGCTCGCGATCTTGCGCCGCCGGTTCAAATGTGCGATGCGCTCTCGCGCAACACGCCCAAAGTGGATGGCATACAAACTCTAATCGCCAACTGCCTCGCGCACGGCAGAAGACAGTTTGTCGAAGTGGTGGAGAACTTTCCGCAAGAATGTCGCTATGTGCTGGAGACACTGCGCGGTGTTTATCACAATGACGCACTGGCACGGGAGCAGAAGCTGTCAGCCGAAGAGAGGCTGCACTTCCATCGGGAGCATAGCGCTCCACTCATGCAAGCGCTGCACCAGTGGATGGAAGCGCAGTTCGCCGAAAGAAAAACGGAGCCGAACTCCGGGCTGGGACGCCTTGCGAACCCCTACTCATATCTCAAGGCCACAATGGGGTCCGCCTTTGTCGCGCGCCGTGCCGGAATGTAGCAGGCGAGCAGCGCGACTCCGGTCAGGACCAAAGAGACGACGACGAACGTCAGCGGGTCGGTGGGCTTGACGCCGTAGAGCAAGTTGGACAAGAAGCGGGTCAGCGCTAAGGCGCCTGCAACTCCGACGCCCACACCAATCACCGTCAAGCCCATGCCTGCGTTCACGACAAGTTTAAGTACGTCGCGCTTCTGCGCTCCCAGGGCCATGCGGATGCCGATCTCGTGCGTGCGTTGGGAAACCGAGTAGGCGATAACGCCATACAGGCCCACGATGCCGAGTAACAGCGCCATACCGCCCGCCAATGCCAGCATCACCGATGTGAACGAAGTGCGCGCCATGGACTTGGTGTAGTAATACTCCAGCGTGTGAACCTGGTACAGCGGAAGATCGGGGTCCACGGACCCTGCGGCTCGCCGGATCTCATTCATCAAACTCTCCGAGCCAGCGCGTTGTGTGCGGATGGCGAAGGTCGGGTTGAGAACGAACACTTGGGCGTCCGTTATCGGCCAGTAAACCGTCGCCGGAGCTTTCTGGCTGGTTCCGTCAGAGTAGACGTTGCCCACGACGCCCACAATTTGCCGCCAGTACTTGGGGCCTCCGCCAATTTCTTTCCCAAGTGCATCCCCCGGATTATGCCAATATTGGCGCACGAGGTTCTCCGATACGATCGCCACGGGGCGCTTGTTCAATATGTCGTTCCAGGTCAAATCGCGGCCGGCGACGATGGGAATGCCCATGGTCCTGAAAAAACCTGGCGAAATCCAAAAACACTTGCGAGCCGGCGGAAGCTGACCCTGAAGCATGTGATCCTTTACGAGCACAGGATCGCTCTCGGCGCCGGCATCCATGGGCACGGCCCCACTAATATCGGCAGAAGAGACGCTGGGAAGCGCTTCGATCTTCTGGAGGATCGCCTGATCCATACGGATCACTTGCTCGGGAGTCTTGACTGTTGCATTGGGAATATGGACATGGAACGTCTCAACTTCGGCTGGCGCCGTGAATCCTGGCTCAACGTGCAGCAAGGCTCGGAAAGTACGGATCATGAGGCCGGAACTCACGAGCAAGACAAGAGCCAGACCCACCTGGATAACCACGAGCGCGTTACGCGCCCGATGGCGCTCCCGGCTGGCGCTGACAGAGCGGCCCGTTTCGCGCAATCCAGTCCCCACGCGAACGCCGGCGTATTTGAGAGCCGGCATCGAGCCGAGCAAAAGACATGCCACCAGCGTGACCCCTAGGGCAAAGAGCAAAACGAACCCGTCGATGCCAATGTCATTAAGCCGGGGCAAATCGCTCGGCGCCAAAGCGATCAGGACCCGCACGCCACCATAAGCAAACAGCAAGCCGAGCGCACCGCCAATCACCGCCAGCACGAGGCTTTCAAGCAACAAACCGCCAGCGATACGTCCGCGGCTGGCGCCCAAAGCCGCTCGAATAGCCAACTCCTGTTGTCGCCCTTCAACTCTGACCAGAAGAAGGTTGGCAACGTTTGCGCAGGCGATCAGCAGCACCAGGCCGATCCCACCCATCAAAACCCACAAGACCTTGCCGACGTCGCCTATGATGTCTTGCTTCAGCGGCTGCAGATTCGGCGCCATCCGCGCCTCTTTGTAAAACTTGAACGCCTCGGGAAAACCTCTCATTCCGATTGGTATCATGCGAGCCACGTCTGCACTGGCTTCCGCCAGCGTCACTCCCGGCTTGAGCCGGGCAACCGCAAAGTAGTTGTAGCCCGGTCCGGACGTGTCCTCTCCTCGAGCGCCCGCGCGATTCCATTTGAGAGGCAGCAGTACGGCTAGATTGGTCACGTCCAGGAAGCGAAAGCGTTGCGGTAACACGCCGATGATCGTGCTGGGCTTGCCATCCACGTCGATGGTTTTCCCGATCACTGAGCGGTCGCCGCCGAATTCGCTGCGCCAGTAGCCATAGGTGATCATCGCTGTGCCCGGGCTGCCCGGCTCATCGTCCGCCCGCGTGAAGGACCGTCGGGAAAGAGGTGTGACTCCCAGGATTGGGAGTACGCCGTCCGTCACGCCGAGAGCCGGCACGTGTTCCGGCCGTCCGAGGCCGGTGACGTTGACCGAGTAGAGCCCGGCACCGAATCCCGTATAGTAGAGACCAATGTCCTGGAAAGTGCGGCTGTTCTCGCGAAAGGTAAAGTAATTCGGTGGAGCTAAAGGCCAGTTGAACTGGTTGATACCAGGAAGGTCGAGCCCTACTTCTACCAGTCTCTCTTGCTGCGGATAGGGCAAAGGCTTGAGCAGAACGCCGTTCACCACACTGAAAATAGCCGTTGTCGCGCCGATGCCGAGCGCTAGTGTCAGAACTGCAACGGCAGCGAAGCCGGGATTGCGGCGCAACTGGCGCAGGCCGTAGCGGATGTCCCTGGCGAGGTCCTCCACAGAGCGCCCAGCGCGTACTGCGCGAACCTCCTCCTTCACCTGCTCGATACCCCCAATTTCCATGAGCGCTTCTCGTCGGGCGACTGATTGCGAAAGCCCTTGCTTCATCTTTTCCTGCGTCAGGGCTTCCAGCGATGAAAGGAGTTCATCATCCAGCGCCTGCTCAATCGCGCGCTTGCGAAAGAGATTCCGAAATAAACTCAGAATTCGCTTAGGCATGCTGCCTCCCATCTGGATTTCACGTGGACTGAACGGCCGCCGCCATGATCCTCACCACCTGGTTCCATTGCCGCTCTTCAGCCTTGAGCTGAGCGCGCCCAGCGGAAGTCAACCGGTAATATTTTGCGCGGCGATTATTGTCGGACGAGCGCCATTCGGCTTCCACCCAGCCCCTTTCCTCCATGCGGTGTAGTGAGGGAAAAAGTGAACCGAAACTGACCTGGAACGCTCCCTTGGTGATCTGGGTGACACGTCGAGAGATTCCAACTCCATGCAAAGGCTCCACGGATAGTGCTTTCAGCACGAGCAGGTCGAGAGTTCCACGTAGAAGTTCAGTTTGTTTTTCGCCCATGGCGTTCTCTCTTATCGGAACCCGATAAGAAGTGTCTCACAGTTCCAAAGGATCTGCAACGCGCCGTTTTCCACTTTCGAAAAGTCCAGCACCCCTCAAGCACGGAGCCAACAAGCGGGTGACACCTCCCACTCCGGAATGAGGGCCACACCGGAAGTATTTAATTCGATTGCCCCCTTAACTCACGCAAGCTTGCCGAAAGCTCACCGGCAGGTTTGGCAGAGACCGGACAGAGGGCTTGTCGGACAACTCTGCCAAAACGTCAGACAGAAATGAAAGACTGCCGGATTACTGTACGCCTCCCTGCTGAACTGCGCCGGCGACTGAAGGATGCTGCTCATCGCAAAGGCACACGCGAGTCCGATGTAGTTCGGGCAGCGGTCGAGCAGCAGTTCGCGGCTGATAACCAAGGAATCAGCGCGTACGAGCACACAAAGAATTCCGGACTGATCGGAGCCGTCCGGGGCGCCAGCCGAGACCTCAGCACGAAAGATTTCGATGGTTTTGGTGGGTCTTGATCTGGATCGGCGTGACTTCAGTGTGCTCAGGCAACTTACCCCTTATTGCCTCAACGCGTCCAGCACGTCCACACGCATAGCACGCCGAGCGGGAATATAGCTCGCGAGCAAAGCGCAGCTCAGAAAAGCGAACGGGGCCACGCAAAAAGTAATCGGATCCCTGGTGCTGATTCCGTAAACGAGTTTCTGCATCGCGTCTGTGAGCAGCAGGGAACACCCGATGCCAATCGCAATTCCCGCGCACGTCACGGTTGCTCCATAGCCGAGAACAAGCCGCAGTACATCGCGGTTCTTCGCGCCCACCGCAACTCGCACGCCCATTTCTTGCGTGCGTTGTGCAACCGAGTAAACTGATTGCGCCGTAGAGCCCGACCATCGCCAGCACAAACGCGAATCCAGCGAAACCCGCCAACAGAAGCATGAGCAGGCGCGGCCGGCTGCTTGCCTGGGCGAGCATCTCATCTAAAGTCTGCACGTCGGTTGCGGGCAGATCGCGATCCAGCTTGGCAATTTGGAGCCGAACCCGCATCCGCGAGACGCTTCGGATCGGTATTGGCCCGAACCAGCAAATTCATCCTGCCCCACGGAAGCTGTGCGAACGGGAGATCCAATTCCGGCTGCGGATCAATGGAAAGGCCGACATTTTTAATGTTCCCAATCACGGCGACGATCTGAGCCGGAACGGTTCTCCTTCCTACCTGGACATGCTTCCCAATCGGGTCTTGGTTTGGAAAAACCCTTCGCGCAAAGCCTTCGTTGGGTTCGCCGCCTGTAGAAACGCTGAACGTCTCGTTTGTGAACGCTGCAATGCTTGAAAACGTACGGCTATGCGCCGCGAGCAAATGAAAATGCGGGTACGACAGACAACTGCTTGTCGTGCTGCCGCTCCGTGCAATGTGAGTAAGAACGACATCAAAGAACAAATTAGAGACGCTTCCTGATGCGCGCGGGTCACCATAAACATTAATACGCTCTTCTGTTTTATTCCGAGTTCGATGTTCTGTTTACCTGCCCAAGAGATCAGTCCTGGAGACGGCGCCGCCAGCTCGGCTACCACAACGTTATGGCTGCCCGAAGCTGTAAACTTCATCCGGGAGCTACGAATGGATCACTCGTCTTTAGAACAGCGGTTAGGCAGCCTTGAAAATAAGACCCGGCGTTTACGGCATCTCTGTTGGATTCAAACGACTATCCTCGTCGTCATTGGGCTTTCGGCAATACTCTCTCGTAGCGTCAGCGCCCGAGGTTCGCCTCGCGTTCTGAGGGCACATGGCCTAGTCATTGAGGATGATCAAGGACGTGCCCGGTTGATTTTGGGTGCACCGTTGCCAGATGTCCCCGAACGCAAGCGACAGGGCTCTTTCACGAATTCAATCGTCTTCCTTGACGAGCAAGGCAATGACCGACTCACGTTAGGGGAAGGGCCGAATCCTCAGGCCCAGGGTAAGATTCTCCATCGCATTGCCACGTTCTTTGGCGTCTTGATTCACGACAATAAGGGCGACGAACGTGGCGGTTACGGCTGGCTGTCGAATGGGAGGGCCGTTGTAACTCTCGACCGCCCAGGTCTCGATGCATGGGCAGCGGTGGTCGACGACAAGACCGGATTTGCGGGAATGCGAGTTGAATATGCGCCGGACATAGCCAATGACAAAACCGGTGTGGAGATAGGCACGCGGGGCAGTCATGCACTCTTTCGTTTTATGGATACAAAAGAGCGGGATCGAGCCGTGCTTCGCCTCGGAGACACTGGTGTACCGAGCTTTCGAGTTTCTGATGAAACAGGCCGCTCCACTTAGGATCTGCTCCAGTCGGAATCCGTAAAGTGACTGACGCGAACCATTCCGCGTCTATCCTCATCAAATGGCCATTTCGGCGTTGTGCTCCGCCGAGATCGGCCGCAATACAAATGATTTGCCGACACGCCTAAAGAGTTTTTCAACAGCATCGGCCGTATTTGCGCCGATGCCGGCCTGCAGCCTTCCGTTGCGCTTATCTCGGTGTCGAATCCCTTGCTGAATTTGCTTTCTGCAGTCTCTGGAACTCTAGCATTTCAATTGTTGCTTTTTCAGCTTTGCCTTGTTTGCGGTAAATTCCCGCCAATCCGAAATGCGCCTGTGCCGCCAGCGAGCCTTCCTTTTCCAGCTCGATGAGCCGCGTCCACGCCTTCTCAGCGGCATCGAACGCGCCCTCGAGTGAGGCCGCTTTACCCAAGGCATAAAGCGTTTCCGGCATATCCGGCCTCAAGCGATCGGCACGCTCCAGTTCTGTCCGTGCCTCTCGCACTTTTCCTTCCTGCAGCAACGCGTCTCCCATACGATAACTGGCTTCGGCATTGCCTGGCTGCAGCTTGCATTCCGCACGGAACTCCTGTTCGGCTTTGTCCCATTGGGAAGCGCCCGCGTACACGAGTCCGAGTTCCAGATGAAGGCGGGGTATGTCCGGCCGCTGCCGCAAGGCTTCCTGGAAATCGTGCTCAGCCTGTGGCATCTGCCGCAACACGAAATAGTTTTCCGCCATTGCCTGGTGCGAACGCGCCGAATCGGGATAGGCTTGGATGAGCGTGTCCATAGCGCGTTTGGAGAGCATGCCGGCGGAGCGGCCCAGGTAATATAACAAGTCCGGGTCACTTGGCCGTTTCTCCAAAGCTGCGCTGAGATTGGCGATCGCCTGCTGGTATTGTCCCGTCTCCATCTGAGCAACTCCTAAAGCTTCTACAGCGTGAACGCGCTCGAGATGCGGTATCGCCTCCACGGTGTATCCCGCCGACAATAGTGCGTAGCCGAGTTGCCGGTGAGCTTCATCGAGATCTGGACTCAGCTCCAAGGCGCGCTTAAGAGGTGCTATGGCAGCACCGTAGTCGTGCACTTGTGAGTATTCTTCGCCCAGAAAAAGAAAGGCCTGGACCAGATTGGGATCGCTTTCAGTCGCTTTGCGGAACTCCGAGATGGCTTGGTCAAAGTGCCCTTCCTGGTGAGCCTTCATCCCCGCTTGCATATGCTGAGAGCCTTCGGAGGAAACGCTTTGCAGAGCGAGGGACAGAAGCAAAATCGCGAATGTCATGTAGAGCGGCTACTGTGAAAATGATTACGAGTGGTCCGGTTCACGCACTTCGAGAAACTGGTTAGCGCGAACGTCGGCAAGCGCCTGGCGAATACCGGAAGGCCACGTAATCTCGACGCTGGCAGCTTTTGCAGACCCCAGCCCAAAATGAAGACGCTTGTCGTTGGCCGAGAGATAACTTCCCGCCGTGGTCGCATATCGCGTCTGCCCGTTGACGCGCACTCGCGCGCCCAGCCCGTCGCGATTGCTTCGGGTACCGCGAAGCTTGATATTTAGCCAATGCTGGCTCCCGCCGCGATTCATCAGCACGACGGGAGGGCCGCCCAGAACTGTGATCACCGCGTCCATCCAACCGTCGTTGTTCAAATCGCCGAAAGCCAAACCGCGGCCGGCGATCGGCGTCGCAACTCCAGAGGCGGCACGTTCGAACCGGCCGTTGTGATTCAGCGCCAGGAGCGGTGCTTCAAGATAATGTAGCGAGGGATCGATTGCCTCCACGTTATCCAGCACGTGGCTCTGCGCTACCAGCAGGTCCTTCCAGCCGTCATTGTCGAGGTCTTCGAGTCCGGCACCCCATCCGGAGCTTCCCGCCGTAAGCACGCCGAGCCCCGATTCAAGACTGTGGCTGCTGAATTGGCCTTGGCCATCGTTGTGATACAGCCCATAGATTTCGCGCGGTAAAACAGTCACGAGGATGTCCGGCAGCCCGTCGTTGTCATAGTCCTGAAGCACGGTACCCATGCCGGAAAGCGGCTTGCCGTCTGCGGAAAGAGCTGCGCCTGACTCGAGAGCGCACTCCTTGAAAGTCCCGTCTCCACAATTGCGAAACAGATATTGCTGCATGCCATCGTTCGCTACGAAGATGTCGGTTAGACCATCCTGGTTATAGTCGGCGAAGGCGACTCCTAACGCCCGGCCTTTCTTGGCCCCGATGCCGGATTTTTCGCTGACGTCCTCGAAGGTGCCGTTGCCTCGATTTCGATACAGCAGATTTGTGGTCGCGGGAAACTCGGCCGGCGGGCAATAGGTGCGCCAGGCGCCGCCGCAGGTCTTACTGTGTTGAGTATCCCAATCCATATAACGCGCCACAAAGAGATCGAGGTGGCCATCGTTGTCAAAATCAAAGAATCCCGCTGAAACGGACCATCCGCCGCCAGCCACTCCGGCTTTGGCTGTCACATCAGTAAAGGTTCCGTCGCCGTTGTTGTGATAAAGGATGTTCCTGCCGTAGCTGGTGACAAACAGGTCGGGGTAACCATCGTTATCGTAGTCGCCGACCGCGACGCCCATTCCATAGTTGCCTGATCCTGCGTTGCTTAACCCGGCAGCTTCGGTCACGTCGGTGAAGCTGCCATCTTTGTTTTGACGATAGAGCCGGTTCCAGTAGCGTGGGTTTGACCGGTCGAATTGTTCGGGCGAAGGCATCGGGCTGGCAAGCCGGCCGCCATTTACGAGAAAGATGTCGAGCAAACCGTCATTGTTGTAATCAAGCAGGGCTACGCCGCCCGGCATCGTTTCGATGAGGTATTTCTGCGCTGTGGGCGAATTCTGAAGCGTGAAATTCAGCCCGCGAGGGAGTTTAACGTCAAATATCGGTGTGGCGACGGCAAAGCTCGACAGTCGGAGAAAGTCGCGGCGATTAAAACTGCCCCGGCCCGCGCAGCATTTCATTCTCAGCTACTGAGCATAGCGAAAGCGCTTCCGTCGACGACGGTCGGGAAGGGAATGCCGCACAAGGCATTCTCCTCCCAGGCACTAGCCGTTCCTAGAATGCGAACTTCATACCAACCTGGATCAGGCGCGGATTATTGACCGTGGAGCTGACGACTCCAAACGTGTTGCTGCCAAATGAAGTGTTGGGTGGCCCGAACTGCGGACGATTAAACAGATTAAAAAATTCGCCACGCAATTCAATGAACATGCGCTCCGAAGGACCGAAGCTCGTCCGTTTAAAGAGCGCGAAATTCCAATTGTTTACGCCGTCTTGGCGCAGGTGGGGATCGACACGCGCCTCGTCGCCGAAACCATATGCGGGAGGAGCTGTGAAACAGGCAGTGTTGAACCATTCGCCAAGGCGCTGTTCGGGGCTGCCCGTTAGCGATGCATCGCACCCATTCACGACATTAGGCCGTAGGGTTCCGATACCCAACCCTAACGCGGAGAGCGGAGTGCCGCTTGCGGTGCTGAGCTTCAGGGGGAAGCCGGTCTGGAAGGTTGTGGTGCCGTCCATACCCCAGCCGGATATGAGCTTGCCAGTGATCCCGCTCGCATTGCTGAGAAACTTCTGGCCCCTGCCGAAGGGCAAATCGAGCACATAACTGATGACTAGAAGCTGCCTGACATTTTGCGAGGAGAGCGAGCGTTCGTTAGAAAGGTTATTCCAGTCCTGAATTCCGCCAACACCGCCGGTTGTGCCACCCTCCAGCCAGGACGTGAGGGTATCGGTGTTACTGATCAGCTTGGCGTTCGTGTATGCGACAAGGAGAGTTCCGCCGGTCCCGAAGCGTCTCGTCAACGTTGCTTGCAGCGCGTTGTAGCTGCTGCTGCAGCAGCCATAGCCATTAAGCTGCAGTCCGGCCCATGCTGGGAAGGGCCGATCCAGTTGGCCTTGGATCAGATGTCCGGGCCCCAAATTTCCAGGCAGAGGCAGATTAAAGGGGTAAGTCGTGACAGTTTGAGCAATGGAGACCGGCTGGCCTGCGGCGTACTGCTGTGCAGCCTGATCTATGAAGTTGTTAGGGATCTGGTTTATGTTTGTTTGGAATTGGGGAAGATGTACCCCGTGAGAACCAGCGTAGGCGACATCCGCAAAGAAACCGCCGGGAAGTTGACGCTGGATGTCCAGATTCCACTGCTGCACATAGCCTGACTTCTGCACTGCGTAGCCATTTGCATTCAAAGTTACCTGTTGAAGGCCATAGACCGATACGTTGGGCTGCGGATTCCTGCCGGGTGGGACGACGAGGGTCGCGCCGAACGGACCCGGAGTAGCGCAACTAAAATTAGCCGTGCCGGGCGCCGTTAAAGTACAGTTGCTCGCGTTCAAAGTGCTCCCTGGGTATAGCCCCTGGTTATTGCTCGCGAAGAACGGCGAAGTGCCGCTGTTGACAGGGTCGATATAAGGGTTTACGCCGAAGGAAACGAAATTGGGAATAAAGAACACGCCATATCCCCCACGAAGGACCGTCTTGGTATCAGCGCTGTAGGCAAACCCCACGCGCGGCGCGAAGTTCGTCTTCGGAAGCGGCAGACTATTGCGCGTCTTGTTCTTGCCGGTGTTGACCAGGAAGAGATCACCTGAACAGGGGCTACCTGGGATGCCACTGCAACCCGTCACACTCGCGTTTGTAGCTCTCGGATCGAAATACGTCAATCGGTCATAGCGTTCCGACCATGGCCCTTGCAGTTCGTACCGAAGTCCCAGATTCAGAGTGAACTTATTCGTCACGTGCCAATTGTCGGCAAAGTACAACGCACGATAGGTCTCTTTCCCGGCGACCGGCTGCGAAATAACCAGGTTGCCCGTGGTCTGGTTGCCAAAAGCAGCCCCGGCCCCGAGCCCGAATCCGAGCAAGTAATCAGCAAAGTCGAGGCCGCCGGTGGCCCCCGTCGCGTTTCGCGCTAGACTCTGCGTCCAAGAGCCGTTAAACGAAATGATTCCACCTCCATTGTTGGTCTGGAGATAGTTGTCGTAGGTAAACTGAAGCTGGCCGCCAAAGACGAACGTGTGGCGGCCGCGCACCATCGTGACCTGCGGAGAAAGATTGTACATCGTATCGTAATCGGAGATGGCGCTCTGGCCCTGGCTGCAGCTAACGAGCGTGTCGCTGACACCCATGCAAGGGGTCAAGGGGTTCCGCTCGATATCGGGAACGACGCTATTGTACGCTGCCGGCCAACCCTGCTTCGTGACGTCGAAGCCCGCGTTTGTAGGGGTTCGCAGATAGATGAAGCGGCCGGCGCTGCCATTCAGGTTAAAGGTGGTTGTGGGGGTAATTACATATGTGTACCCCATCGCGAGACTCTTGCTCTTGGTGTCCTCTTCGCAGCGATCTTTACAAAGACCGGTCCGGAACGGATCCTGCGCCAGGCTTAGCAGCTTCCAATAGCTGAACCTTCCGAAAATTTGCTGCCGCTCCGTAATGTTCTGATCCACGCGCGCCGTATATTGATCGGTATTCCCGCCTCCACTCGCTGCCGTAGTAAAGTTGTTCGTCAAAGCGTTGTTTGTCGGCAGCGGGAAAAGACTGAGTAGAAAGGTGGAGGTTGGATTGATGCGGGTAGATGGAATAATATTGCCAGGAAATGCAGTGCGGCCGCAGGTGCTCCCGGCCGGGCAATTAGGATTTACCGATAGCGGGTCGTAGATCGTGGGGAGCCCGGGCGCGGAAAAGTCTCCCGTGCGCTCAGCCGGAGTCATAACGGTCGTGGTGTAGACTGTGCCCGTACGCAGCCGGAATCCTTCATAGGCTCCGAAAAAGAAGGTCTTGTCCTTGATGGCTGCTCCGCTGACGGCCCCCCCAAACTGGTTCTGAGTGAAAGGCGGCGGCTTGTTTGGTTGGCCGCTCTCGAGCTGCGAGGTCTTATTAAAAAACTCATTCGCGTTCAGAACCCTGTTGCGAAGGTATTCATACAACTCCCCGTGCAATTGGTTGGTTCCCGATTTGGTGCTCATATTAATCACGCCGCCGGCGAACTTGCCCCACTCCGGGCCAAGGTTGTTGTACTGAACCTTGAATTCGGAAATCGAATCCTGAGTCGGAACCAGGAGCGGCAGGTTGATATAGCCGGTATTGAGCGGTTCGCCGTCCAGATAGATAGCGCCCTCGTTCGCGAAGGAGCCCCCGATCTGGTAATTCGCGAAATCGAAGGGATTCTTGCCGACTACCGTGCCAAGTGTGTTTCCTTGTGGGACTACCGAGGGAGTAATAGTCGTGAGATTAAAAATGTTTCGGCCGTTTAGCGGAAGCTCATTAGCCGCGCGCGTTTCCACAACCGTACCAAGGGATGAAGTCTCGGGTTGCAGCAATGGAGTTTGAGCCGTCACTTCCACCACTTGGCTGACGTTTCCAAGCTGCATAACGGCATCGATATGGGCGCTCTGATTGACCTCCACAACTACGTCGGGCCGCGAGTACTTCTTGAAGCCGGCCTTTTCAATGTCAATGCTGTACCGCCCTGGGAGTAGGTTCGGAAACAGATACAGCCCATCACTCGCAGTGTTTTGTGTTCGCTTCTCCGAGGTCCCGAGATTGGTTAGAGTTACCTGCGCCTCAGTAACAGCACTGCCAGACGGATCTGTGACAGAGCCGGCGATTGAACCGTAGGTGGTCTGAGCCTGCAAGGGTAGGCTCAGCGTCACAAGGAAAATTGTGAGCAACCAGGCCACAAACACACCTATGGCCCGAACGTTTTTGGATTTCATAGACTGCCCCCACATCATTCATGAGCAGAAAAGCTCGTGATCAGCCCGATTTCTATCAGAAGGAATTGGGCGTGTCAACTCAATAAAAGCTCAATTTCTATAAGTCTTCGCTTGATTCTGTAACGCGAGCTCGCGCGGCCGCCCTTCTGCGCCGGAAGCCATCGATTGTTAAACTAGGAAGCTGATTGCCTCTTTCCGGACGGAGCCACACCAGCCGCTTCCGCGCTGCTCCGACAAGAGCCACAAGGAGTTGAACAAGCCTTCGATGAAATACATCTTTACGTCTGAATCTGTAACGGAAGGTCACCCGGATAAGATCGCCGACCAGGTCTCGGATGCCGTTCTTGATGCCGTTCTGCGCGACGACCCTTCGGGCCGCGTCGCCTGCGAAACTTTGGTCACCACCGGAATCTGCGTCGTTGCCGGCGAAATTACCACTAAGACGTACGTGGACGTTCCTCGGCTGGTTCGCAGCGTCATCAATCACATCGGTTACAACGACGCGTCCTATGGTTTCGATTGCAAGACCTGCGCTGTTGTAAACATGATTCAAGCCCAATCCCCGGATATCGCGATGGGTGTTGATATCGGCGGCGCCGGCGATCAGGGACTGATGTTCGGATTTGCTTGCGACGAAACTCCCGAGCTGATGCCTCTGCCAATCATGCTGGCGCACAAACTCGTGCAGCGCCTGAGCGAAGTCCGCCGGTCCGGTGAGGTTTCCTACCTGCGCCCCGATGGCAAGAGTCAGGTCAGCGTCGAGTATTCCAATGGCCAACCCAAGCGGATCGACGCGGTGGTCGTCTCAACACAACATCACGACGAGGTCAGCTCCCAACAGATCGAGGCGGATATCAGGAAGTACGTCGTTGCCCCTGTGATCCCCTCTGCGATGATCGATTCGCAAACCAAATTTCACATCAACCCGACCGGACGCTTCGTCATAGGCGGCCCGCACGGCGATACCGGTCTGACCGGGCGCAAGATCATCGTGGACACGTACGGCGGCATGGGCCGTCACGGCGGTGGCGCGTTTTCCGGGAAGGACCCCACCAAAGTTGACCGTTCCGCCTGCTACATGGCCCGCTATGTGGCGAAGAATATTGTTGCTTCGGGTCTGGCATCCCGCGCCGAGGTTCAGCTTGCCTATGCGATCGGCGTTGCCGAACCGGTTTCGGTGAATGTAAACACCTTTGGAACGGGGAAAGTGGACGATCAACGTTTTGCGGAGATCGTGCGCGAAAACTTCTCGCTGACGCCCGCCGGCATGATCAAGGAACTGCAGCTTCGCCGTCCCATTTATCAGAAAACCGCTGCCTTCGGCCATTTCGGCCGAACGGAAGATACATTCACTTGGGAAAAGCTAGATAAAGCTGAGGCTCTGCGCGAAGCCGCTCAGTTGGCCGCGGCTGCCGTCTGAGGATATAGAATTTATCCGGCAACCTGTTCTAAGCCGCGCCAGAATACCGTACGCCAACAGAACCGGGAGCGCAACCGGAGTGTTGTGCATTAAACAGAAAGAAAAGATATAGTGCCCACTGCAGTTGATTGCAAGCGAACGCTTGAAATCGAGATTCCCCTCGAAGACGTAGAAAAGGCGAAAGAGCGCGTCACTAACTCCCTCAAACAGCGCGTCCGCCTTCCCGGCTTTCGGCCCGGCAAAGCTCCCCTGACCATGATCCAATCTCGGTTCCAGGAAGAAATCCGCAAGGAAGTCCTGGAAATGCTCGTTCCTCAGGCCTTCCGGGACCGGATAGCTAAGGAAGAGTTGAAGGTCGTCGGCACGCCGGATGTAACCGACCTTCACTTCGAGCCCGACCAGCCCATCCGCTTCAAAGCGGATTTCGAAGTGGCGCCCGAGTTTGAACTTGCCGATTATCGTGGGATCCCCGTCAAGTACGAGGAGCCGACAGTATCTGAGGAAGAGGTTGATAAGCGGCTGGATTCGATGCGCGAAAGCAAAGCCGATTATGTGAATCTCGACCCCCGGCCAATCGAGAGCGGCGACTACGTTCTCGTCCATCTCAAGTCCCTCGAGGGGCTGGCCGAGCCGATCGATCAGGATGTCCAGATTCAGGTAGGCGGAGAAGACACTCTGCCCGGGTTTAACGAGGCTTTGGTCGGCGCAAGCCCCGAAGAGGTCAAGGAAGTCGAAATCCAATATCCGGAAGATTACGGTCAGGAGCGTTTGGCCGGCAAAACCGTCCGGTTCGAGCTGACGCCGAAATTCCTTCGGCAAAAAGAGCTTCCGGCTTTGGATGACGAATTCGCGCGCGATCTTGGCGATTATCAGTCACTCGCAGAGTTGAAGGACGCCGTCCACAAATCGATCTTTCATGAGAAGCAATTCGTGGCTCAACAGGAAGCCAAAGAGGAGCTGATCAATAAGCTGATCGAGAGGAACGACTTCCCGGTACCGGAGGCCTATGTGGACCGCCAGATCGAGAACCAGGTTCGTATGCAGCTCAGCAACTTGGCTGGTCGCGGGGTTGACCCGAATACCATCAAGCTGGACTGGGCCAAACTGAAGGAAACCCAGCGTGATAAGGCTGTTCGCAACGTCCGGGCCTCGCTTTTGCTCGAAAAAATCGCCGAAAAGGAAGGAATCGGCGCGACGAAAGATGAAGTGGACCGGGAAGTTCAGCGGATCGCTAGGCAGGAGCGCGAGACGGTCCCCGTTACTCGGGCGAGGCTGGAGAAGGAAGGCACTCTGGGCCGGATTGCCGGCCACATTCAGACCGAAAAGACCCTGCATTTCCTGTTCGAACAGGCCCAAAAACAGGCATAAAGAGTACCGGATATGCCACAACCTTATCTGCTGGCTATCGAATTCACTTCACGTAAAAGCCCTCTACTGCTGATATACTGGGGTGGAAATCTCTAGGTGACGGCCAGGGTACAGGGATCTTGATTTTCCTTTCGATACAGGAGAACCTGCGTGAAGCGCGCCGGATCTGACGACTCTCTTCGCTGTTCGTTCTGCCACAAGAGCCAGGACGTCGTTGGTAAGCTTATTTCTTCCCCTAGCGATTATCCTCGCGCTTACATCTGCGATGAGTGCATCGCGGTTTGTAACTCGATAATTGAAGATGATCGGCATGAGCAGAGCTATGGAAGCCCAGGCAAGCTTCCGCGCCCTCTGGAGCTGAAAGAGTACCTGGATCAGTACGTGATCGGCCAAGAGGCGACCAAAAAGAAGCTTGCGGTCGCCGTTTATAACCATTACAAACGGATTCAGATGAACAAGCAGCGCGGTAGCGAGGTTGAACTCTCGAAATCGAACATTCTGCTGATTGGGCCAACTGGGACCGGAAAGACTCTGCTCGCGCAGACTTTGGCGCGCATCCTGGATGTGCCGTTCGCTATTGTTGACGCCACGACACTTACCGAAGCCGGTTACGTCGGTGAAGATGTCGAAAACATCATTCTTCGCTTGCTGCAGAATGCCGACTGGGACGTCCAGCGCGCGCAAACCGGAATCATCTATATCGATGAGATCGATAAAATTGGGCGAAAAGATGAGAACCCCTCCATCACTCGCGACGTCTCTGGCGAAGGGGTCCAGCAGGCGCTCTTGAAGATTTTGGAAGGCACCATCGCCAATGTTCCCCCGCAGGGCGGCCGTAAGCATCCTCACCAGGAATTCACACCAGTAGATACGACCAACATTTTGTTTATCTGTGGGGGAGCTTTCATCGGTCTCGAGAAAGTAATCGGCCGGCGCGTGGGGACGAAATCGATCGGTTTTGTTCCGCCTGAAGAAAAGGATCCTTCGCCGCGCCGCGGACCCACAACACCCGTCCGCCGTGACACCGATCTTTTGGCCGAGTGCCAGCCCGTGGATCTCATCAAATATGGTTTCATTCCCGAATTTATCGGCCGGATGCCGGTAACTGCCGTTCTGGAGGATCTCTCCAAGGAAGCCCTGGTTCAGATCTTGACCAAGCCGAAGAACGCCATCGTCCGGCAGTATCAGAAGCTATTTGAATTCGAGAATGTTAAGCTCAAATTTAGCGACGACGCGCTCGAAGCGGTTGCGCAACTTGCGATGGAACGCAAGGTGGGCGCTCGTGGTCTACGCATGATCCTCGAAGATCTCATGCTGGACCTTATGTACTATCTCCCCACATTCAAGAAGGTTCGCGAGTTTATCGTGACGAAAGAGATGGTGCTTACGCAGAAGATCAATATGGCTGTGCTCGAAAAGGCGGGCTAGCCAGCCGTCCTAGCCCGGAAGACTCGATTCTTCTGTATCAAAGCTTCGATAAATACACTGCGCTATTCTCCTGGTCCTGAAATAGCGGACCGTACCCGCCTAGAAAGCAACAATGGTCACGACAAAAGATAAAACGGATACGAAACGGTTACCCATGATGCCTATTCGGGACGTGGTCATCTTCCCGTACATGATGACCCCGTTCGTTGTTGGGCGGGAATCGAGCGTCCGTGCTTTGGAAGAGGCGCTGCTAAGCGATAAGAAAATCTTCTTAGCCACCCAGCACGACGCTTCGGTGGATGAGCCCCGGCCGGATGAGATTTATTCTGTCGGCACAGTCGCCAACATCGTCCAAAGCCTTAAACAGCCCGACGGCAATATCAAAGTTCTCGTCGAAGGCGTGGAGCGCGGCAAAATCATTTCCGTTAGCGAGGAGGAGGGATACTTCCGCGCCGTCGTGAAGACCACGACCTACAAGGTCGAACAAGGCACCCAGTTGGAATCGCTGACCAGCCGTGTCACCACGCTGTTCGAGCAATACGTCAAGCTGAGCCAGAATCTGAATTACGAAACCATGATCGCGGCCATCCGCGTGGACGATCCTGGGAAGCTTGCTGATACTGTCGGCGCCAATCTGCAGCTCACTATCGAAGAAAAACAGGAGCTGCTCGAGATCTTCGATCCCATCGATCGCCTGACGCGCGTCGCCGACCTGCTCGACATTGAGATCGAAAAGCTGAACGTCGATCGCACCATTCAGGGCCGTGTAAAACGGCAGATGGAGCGGGCGCAGAAAGAATACTACCTCAACGAGAAGATCAAGGCGATTCAGAAGGAGCTCGGTCGCGGCGAGAAGAGCGAATTCGACGAGCTCAAGAAAAAGATCGAAACCTCCGGCATGACGAAGGATGCGTTTGAGAAGGCCATGGCCGAGCTCAAGCGCCTCGAGGGCATGCCCCCGATGTCGGCCGAATCGACCGTATCGCGTAATTATCTCGATTGGCTGCTGGCCGTGCCGTGGAAGAAGCGCACCAAGGAAATCCGCGATCTTCGTTATGCCGGCCAGATCCTCGAAAACGATCACTACGGCCTGGAGAAGATCAAAGAGCGCATCCTTGAATTTCTCTCGGTTCGCCGTCTGGTGCAGAACCCCAAGGGATCGATCCTGTGCTTCGTCGGACCTCCTGGTGTCGGGAAAACTTCGCTAGGAATGTCCATCGCGAAGGCAACCGGCCGTAAATTCGTGCGCCTCTCGCTCGGTGGCGTTCGCGATGAAGCCGAAATTCGCGGCCATCGCCGCACCTACATCGGCGCGCTGCCTGGCCAACTTATCCAAATGATGAAAAAGGCCGGGACTAAGAATCCGGTCATCATGCTGGATGAGGTCGACAAGATGTCGATGGATTTCCGCGGCGATCCTTCGGCGGCTTTGCTCGAAGTGCTCGATCCGGAACAGAACTACATGTTCATGGATCACTATCTCGACGTTGAATACGACCTGAGCCAGGTGTTCTTCATTGCCACCGCGAACGTGCTCCACACGATTCCGCCTGCGCTGCAGGACCGCATGGAGGTGATCCGTCTCTCCGGTTATACGGAGCTCGAAAAGATGGAGATCGCCAAGCGTTTTCTTGTGCAGAAGCAGAAGAAGAGTACCGGCATCGGCGACGAGCTGCTTGAATTCACGGATCTGGGCCTGCAGACGTTGATTCAGTCGTACACGCGCGAAGCCGGCGTACGAAATCTGGAGCGCGAGATCGGCAATCTCTGCCGCAAGGTGGCTCGCAAGGTAGTTGAGGCACAATCGGCAGCGCTCGAAGAGCCAGTGCCTGAAACTCCGGAAGAGTTTGAAGTAGTCGAGGACGAGGCCGCGCCTCTTACTGACGAGGCAGCCGAGCCTACGGCGGCTCAGGCTGGAAACGTGCCAACAGCTAAGAAATCGAAGAAGAAGGTGGCAAAGAAAGAAGAACTGCCCATGGTGGCGATCGATAAGATCGTGATCACGCCGGAGTCTCTTACCAACATGCTCGGACCCGCCAAGTTCCGCGATCTTGATCTCGATAAGCAGAACGAGGTCGGCGCGACGACCGGACTCGCTTGGACCGAAGTAGGCGGCTCGATCCTGACGACGGAAGCCATGGTCATGGAAGGACGCGGCAAGCTGACTACCACCGGCAAGCTGGGTGATGTCATGCAGGAATCCGCTCAGGCGGCCATGAGCTATGTTCGGTCCCGTGCGCAGTATCTCGGCCTGCCTAAAGACTTTTACCGTCATTTGGACATCCACGTGCACGTACCGGAAGGTGCTATTCCAAAGGACGGCCCCTCGGCTGGCATTACGATTGCAACCAGCATTGTCAGCGCACTCACTGGTATTCCCGTGCGCTGCGATATTGCCATGACGGGCGAGATTACGGTGCGCGGACGGGTACTACCCATCGGGGGCCTTAAGGAAAAACTTTTGGCTGCCCACCGGCAAGGTATCCACGAAGTAGTTTTACCCAAGGACAACGAAAAGGACTTGGCGGATATTCCGGAAAACATTAGGAAAGATATGAAACTGAACTTCGTGCTGACTATGGACGAGGTTCTGAAGAACGCATTGGAGCGCGAAGTAGTGGCCCTGCCGCTCGCCCCTGCCGCGACTGCGGCGGAATTGGTGGCAAGGCCGGAAGATAACCTGACGCACTGAGGCTTCGGCACTTCATCGCAGGTGCCCGCTCTCGAGAAGCTGAAACAGCCGTGGTACCAACTGAAACCGCAGAGTTGCTTATCAGCGCGGCTGGTCCGCGGCAGTTCCCGGCTGGGGATCGCAGTTCGGGAGAGGCAAGCCGAGGCCCGGCTGAAATCGCCTTTCTGGGGCGAAGCAATGTCGGGAAGTCGAGCTTGCTGAATGCTCTTGTGAGGCAGCCTGGCCTGGCGTTTACCAGCTCCCGGCCGGGTTGCACGCAGTTGATCAATTTTTACCGCATCGCCGAAGATCTTCGCTTCGTGGATCTTCCGGGATACGGTTACGCGCAGGTTCCGCTGGAAGAACGCGCGGGCTGGAAGACGTTAATCGAAAGCTATTTATTGGATCGGCAGAATCTGACGCTGTCGTTCCTGCTCATCGACGCCCGGCGTGGATGGATGGATATGGACCTGGAACTCAAGTCCTGGCTCGAGTTCCACAACCGTCGATATCAAGTGATTGTCACTAAAATCGACAAATTGAAAAGTAATAACCAATTGAAAAACGGATTGGCCGCGATCGGGAACGAAATCCCAGATCGGCCGCCGGTTCCGTTCTCGGCCATCGACGGCCGGGGAGTGAGGGAAATTTGGCAAATCATCTCGACGATCAAGAACAAGCAGTAGCCTCCGCGGCTGCCACCGAAGGCAAGCCCACCGAGAAGCCACATGAGAGGAATGGCGACGACAAACCCGCTGGAGAGGTGTCTGAGTCCCAGCCAACGGACGACGCGCCACTAACGGCGGCAGGGGATTCGAACGAAACGAAGACGAATGAGCCACGCGCGGAGCGGCCGCCAGGCAATCGGGTCCGTACCCAAGGCGATAGCCGCGGGAATGGCCGGCAGGGTGATGGCCCGCGCCGCGAACGGCCGACGGCCGAGAATAGCTCAGCCGCCACTCTGCAAAATACGCCCACTCCCGGCAATCAACAGCAACCGGCTCAGCAACAGGGAGGAACGCCACAGGCCGCGCAAGCGTTACACGGCCAGCGCCGCGGGCGCCACTCCCTCGGCAACACCGGGCAGCAGGGCGGTCGTAACGGCACCACCACGCTCGATCTTGTGGAACTGAAAGACATGAGCATCGTGGCGCTCAATCAGATTGCAAAAGATTTGGGAGTGCCCGGCGCCGCCGGTCTGCGCAAGCAGGAGCTCATTTTCAAAATCCTGCAGACGCAAGCGGAAAAGAGCGGGCTCATCTTCTCCGAAGGGGTGCTCGAGTGCCTGCCCGACGGCTTCGGGTTCTTGCGCGCTCCCGAGTACAACTATCTTCCGGGTCCCGATGACGTTTACGTCTCGCCTTCCCAGATTCGCCGTTTCGATCTACGTACGGGCGATACTGTCTCAGGCCAGATCCGCCCGCCGAAAGAGGGTGAGCGCTATTTCGCGCTCATCAAAGTCGACGCGATCAATTTCGAGCCGCCGGAGGAAGCGCGCAACAAAATCTTCTTCGATAATCTGACGCCGCTTTACCCCGATGAGCGATTGAAGCTCGAAACATCGCGCGACAATTTCTCCGGCCGCGTGATGGATTTGTTAACGCCCCTTGGCAAGGGCCAGCGCGGTTTAATCGTGGCTCCTCCGCGTACCGGCAAAACGATGCTGCTGCAAAGCATCGCCAACTCGGTTACTACGAACCATCCGGAAATCAACTTGATTGTTTTGCTCATTGATGAACGCCCAGAAGAAGTAACCGACATGCAGCGCTCGGTTCGCGGCGAAGTGATCAGCTCGACCTTCGATGAACCGGCTTCGCGCCACGTCCAGGTCGCGGAAATGGTAATCGAAAAGGCTAAGCGCCTCATCGAGCACAAACGCGACGTGGTGATTCTCCTCGATTCGATTACCCGTCTGGCTCGCGCCTATAACACGGTTGTGCCGCCGTCGGGCAAAGTGCTTTCGGGCGGTGTCGATTCGAATGCATTGCAGCGGCCCAAGCGCTTTTTTGGAGCCGCTCGCAACATTGAGGAAGGTGGCTCGTTGACGATTGTGGCGACGGCCCTGATCGATACCGGCAGCCGCATGGATGACGTTATCTTTGAAGAGTTCAAGGGCACCGGCAACATGGAAATTCACCTCGACCGCAAACTAGTCGATAAGCGTGTGTTCCCGGCCATCGATATCAACAAGAGCGGTACCCGCAAAGAGGAGTTGCTCATGCCGCGCGAGGAGTTGAACCGCGTGTGGGTCCTTCGCAAGGTGCTCAATCCCCTCTCGCCGGTGGAATCGATGGAGCTTTTGATCGACAAGCTCGGAAAGACCCGCAGCAACGCGGAGTTCCTGGCTGCGATGAGCGGATAATTCCGTTCATTCCCAGGCACATCGCCAGCAATCGACTGATCTGAATGGGCCGCATCCGTATTCTGGCCGATACCGTCGCCAACAAGATCGCGGCCGGAGAAGTGGTCGAGCGGCCCGCATCCGTTGTCAAGGAACTGCTCGAAAACTCCCTTGACGCGGGTGCAACCGAAATCCGTATCGATACCGAAAACGCCGGACGCCGGCTGATCCGCATTCAGGACAATGGCTGCGGCATGTTGCGCGATGACGCTCTTCTAGCCTTCGAGCGGCATGCCACCAGCAAGTTGAGCGACGTCAAAGATCTGCTCGCGATTGCGACGCTTGGGTTTCGCGGCGAAGCGCTGCCATCCATCGGATCGGTGAGCAGACTCCTGCTCGAAACGAGATCCGCCGACGAACAGACCGGCACCGCGGTTGAAATTGCTGGAGGGAAACTGCTCCGTTGCGATGAGATTGCGCGGCCAGTCGGCACCACCATTGCCGTCCGAGATCTGTTCTACAACGTGCCAGCGCGTAAGAAATTCCTGCGTTCCGACCAAACGGAGCTGGCCCACGTCGGCTCTCTTGTCACGCATTACAGTCTCGGTCACTCCGACAAGCGCTTTGAGCTCTACCACGAACGGCGCGAATTGCTGAACGTCACTCCGGTTTCGACTCTTCGGGATCGCGCGTTTCAGGTATTTGGGTCCGAAATCATGCAGGATCTGATCGAGATCGCGCCGAAAACTCTCGAGTTGACGTTGCCACCTCCCTATGTCCCGCCGCACGTTCGGGGCTCCGAGGCTCGCCCCGAACCTGAGACGGCTCTGTTCGCGCTCGAAGGACTGATCTCCGGTCCACACGTGCAGAAACAGAATCGAAATTCGGTGTTTCTGTTTGTAAACGGGCGGCTCATTCGCGACAAGGCTCTTCTGCATGGAGTCGTCGCCGCTTATCACAACCTTGTGCCGGCCGGATGCTTTCCGTTCGCCCTGCTGTTTCTAAATTGCGATCCCGGTGAGGTGGACGTAAACGTTCATCCATCGAAAACTGAGGTTCGTTTCCGCCACGCCGCCGCCGTTCACGATTTCGTTCGAGATTCCATTCGCGACTCTCTCATGGCAAGCCGTCCCGTATCGAGCATTCCGATCCCGGCTTCGCCGGTTATTCCTTTGCGTCCCGATACTCCTCAGCGAGCTGCGGCCTTGCCTTTTTCTGAATTCACCTCCGTCGTGCAAGACGCTGAGATCGAACCGGAATCGACCGGATTCGCGGCGCCGCAAAATGGAGCGGTTCTGCCGGAAATTTCTATTCCAAGAACTCCCTCGCCTGCTGTCATTGCCCCACCAGCTCCCGTTTCCAAGCCGTCCGCCGACCCTATCCGCCGGATGCCCGATACGCACGGCTTTTTGACTCAGCTAACTGGAGATTGGGACCGCGTGGATAGCTTCGCCGCTCTGGGCGACCTGCGTCCGCTTGGGCAGCTTCACGACAGCTTCATCATCGCGGCGGCGCGCGACGGCTTGTGGATCATTGACCAGCATGTCGCGCACGAACGCATTCTTTTCGAACAGGTCCTACGCGGGCGCGCCGCGGGCACTCTCGAGATCCAGCAGTTGCTTATGCCGCTCGTCCTGCAGTTGACCCCCGCTCAGCAGTTCGAATACGCTCGGATCGGAGACGAGCTGAATGCCAGCGGCTTCGAAACAGAGCCCTTCGGCCATCGCACGATCGCGATTAAGGCCGCGCCGGCCAAAGTGGGGGTAGCTGACATCGAGCGGATCGTCATGGAAATTCTGGAGATTTCCGAAAGCGAATTGCGCTCCGCTTCGCTGGACGAAATCCGCCGGAACGTCTGCGCCACCATCGCCTGTCGCGCCGCGATCAAGATCAACACCAAACTCGAATCCAAGAAAATTGAGTGGCTCCTAAGAGAGCTTGCAGCCTGCGAATATCCTATGACTTGTCCGCATGGCCGCCCCATTGCGTTGCGTTACAGCACGAAGGACATTCTCAAGAGTTTCCACCGGATTTGAGTTTAGGCAGCGTTATTCCCACTCGATCGTGCCGGGTGGTTTGTGTGTCAGATCGTAGAACACGGCCGAAATCGCCGGTATCTCGAGCAGCTTCTGAGTCAAACGTCGCAGATCCTTGGGCTCCATCAGGACCGTATCCGCTGTCATTCCATCCATGGATTGAATGGGCCGAAGCACAACGGCCTCCCGAGCCTGCTCAGTGCCCACAGGAACCAGTACGACAGGAAATTGCCAAACCTGATTTTCGAATCCGGTCTGGAGACAGAATTCGCGAACAAGTGCGTCCGCTTCCCGAAGCAGATCCAGGCGCGCCTTTGTGACGGTTGCCTCGAACACGGAAAGATTATCCAGTCGCGCTTTCGTGCCGCATGTCGCGACCACGCGGTTAATATCCGAGCGTTTGTTCACCAAGGCCGGAGCCGTCCGCGCAGCTAGCTCTTCCGTAGGCTGTTGGTCGAGAACCAGAACATTTCGATAACTGCGCGCATCGCCCTGTACACCCACCGAACGTATCGGCAACAGAACCCCATCAGCAGCTCTTGCCACGGCTTCCCGCTCCTTCGCGCAAAGACATCGGATCGCCAGGCCTGGGCCCGGGAAAGGATGACGCATCACAAATCGGTCGGGGACGCCCGCCTCGTGACCGATCGCGCGAACTTCATCCTTATAAAAGGAGGTGAGAGGCTCGATGATTCGCCCCGAATCGATGAGCGCCTGAATCCCTGCTACGCGATTGTGATGCGTCTTGATGAGATCTGCTTTGGCGGTCCCGCCAGATTCAATCGTGTCGGGATAAATCGTGCCTTGGCCCAGGATCCATGTCCCGTCCAGGAAGTGTTCTGTGGCCAGGATTCGTTGCTGCACTTTGACGAATTGCTCGCCGATTGCACGCCGCTTCTCCTCCGGATCATGGACCTGGTCAAGCGCTGCCAGGAACTCCTGCTCGGCATCGTCCACCAGAAAATTCTTTGCACCCAGTTCGCGAAAGACACTCCGCACGAACTCCGTCTCGCCTTTCCTCATCAGTCCGGTGTCGACGTAGATCCCGTATGCGCGGTCCGGTCCAAGAGCGCGCAGGCACAAGGTATACGCGACCGTGGAATCGACGCCCCCGCTGACAAAAAAGAAAACGTTGCGATCGCCCGCCGTCGCTCGGATCTGCTCCTCGACTATTGGTACGCGTTGCGAAACGTTCCAATCCTTGTTCGCGCCGCAGATACCGAAGACGAAGTTCTCGAGGATCCGCTTGCCGGAACGCGTGTGAACTACCTCGGGATGAAATTGAATGCCGAACAATTTTCGGGCCGGGTCAGACATCCCTGCGATGCCTGAGATACCACTTGACGCAGTTACATGAAAGCCCGGCGGAACGGAGGAGACCACGTCGAAGTGGCTCATCCAGATCTGGGAATCTTCGACTCCGTTCCAAAGCGCATCCTCGCAGCTCAGTGACAGGTGCGCGGGGCCATACTCGCCGCGAGCACCCTTCTGTACCGTTCCGCCAAGATGATAGGCAATGAGTTGATGGCCGTAGCAGATGCCGAGAACCGGAATCCCAAGTGCCAAAATGTTCGGGTCGATGCCCGGACTTCCGGGCTCGTAGACACTCGCCGGGCCCCCCGAAATAATGATGCCCTTGCGCGCCCTCAGCTCCGCAGCGCGTGTATCACTTGGTTGTACGTCGGCGTAAACTCCCAGTTCGCGTACCCGGCGTGCGATCAGGTGAGTGTACTGACCGCCCGTATCGAGCACGACGATTTGAGGCGCATTCGCCTTTGCTGCTCTGTCAGAGGATATAACTGCCGCGAGTTCCGATTGCAATCTGCTGGATGAGGCGAACTCTAATGCAGGCTCGCCCGCTGCTTCTCAAACCGCGCCTTGGATTGCGCGAGCAGGCCGGCCGCCTTCGGCATCGCCTCAATGGCTTTCTGAATCTCCGGATCCTGTTCCACGTCCAGCTTTTCGGCGTCCTCATAGCTGAAGCCTGTAATATACATCTCTGAGCGGAGCTTGTCACGCAGCCAGCTATGATCTCGGGTCCAATCAGCTTCCGTGAACTGAATACCTTGCTGCTTCAGTAACCAGTCATGGAAGCTCTCCATCACCGTCTCATCCGGGGTCCAGCCTTTCGGCAGCTTCGTGCTGTGATCGCCGAAGTAGAAGGACGAGTAATTGAAAAATGCATTCTTCCGGGCAACTGTTAACTCAAACGCATCCAGCTTTGGCGGTTCATACTTCTCGTCAGGCGTAATGCCTCCACCGCCGTACACGACGCGCCCCAGGTCGGTCTGTTTCACGTCCGTCGGATCTTTGGACTCAGCTCGCTTGCCGTAGTAGTAATCCAGGGAGGAAATGTTGGAATAACTCCGCTGAATCAGCCGGCCGCTAGGTGTGTAATAATGCTGTGTCGTCAGGGCCAGACCGGTATTATCGCTGAGCGGATACACAGTCTGGACCAAACCCTTGCCGAACGTCGTATCGCCTAAAATCCAGGCGCGATCATGATCCTGCAAAGCGCCGGCAACAATTTCAGCAGCCGAAGCGGAATAACGATTCACTAGCACTACAATCGGATATCTTTCCCCGTATTCACTTCCCCGTGCCAGGTACGGTTTCTCGGAATAAGCCCGGCCCTTATGTGAAACAACCACTTGTCCACGATCCAGCCAACGTCCGGCGGTCGCGACGCCTTCCTGCAGCAAACCACCCGGATTTTCCCGCAGATCCAGAATCAATCCCTTGATATTCGGCTCGCCAAGAGCTTTGAGATTTTCCTCGACCTCTTTACCGGTCGTCTCGGTAAAAGACTGAATCCGCATGTAGGCTATACCGGGTTTGACCCAAATGGCAGTATCAACGCTGTTGCGCGGAATTTCATCCCGAACCAGATTGAAAGTAATCGGCTTTGAAGAGCCTTCGCGCGCCACTACCACCTGCACCTTCGTGCCCTTGGGGCCTTTCAGCATGTCAGCCACTTCGGTCGTATTCAGATTGTCCACGCGCTTGTCGTTCACTTCCATTAGCAAATCGCCCGGGCGAATACCCGCTTTGTACGCAGGCGTGCCGCCGAACGGGTGAATCACCATCGGCTTGCCTGTCCGCGGCTGCGCGCCGATCAACATTCCGATGCCGTAGTACATCCCGTGCTGCTCCTCGCGCAATCCCACGAACTCTTTCGGATCGAAAAAGTTCGAGTGAGGGTCGAGTGTGCGCAGCATCCCCGGGATCGCGCCTTTATAGATGGCCTTGTCCGGCGATAGCTTGTCCGAGTAGTTCTGATTCACGATGTCGTACACCTTCGTGAATGACTCGATGCTCGCCTTCAAATCCTCATCAGAGGCGACATTTGCAATGTGATCGGGAGCTTGCGCAGCCGCCAGCCTATGCGCGCCAGGCCCAAAATACCCGCCTATTAGAGCGCACGAAATTATAAAAAGGGGAACAAACAGAAAATACCGCCGCGGGGACGACAAATGAACCTCCAGGGGCCTCGTACCCAGTATAGACGGTTAAAAAGGTTGAAAGACTCGTTTTAAACGGCTGCCTTAGCGCGTTTTGCGAGAATTCCTTCGCTGCGGCTGGGCTTCTTAGGGATTTCGTCCAATCTCCTCACCTGATCGCTCACGCAAACCAGGAACATCGGCTGCCGGGCGTTCTTGAGCAAATCAATGATCCGGTCTTGCTGGTCCTCTAAAAAAATCGATTTGCCGTCGGTCAAGAGATGCAGTTTGGAGTCGCTCGAGAACACATCCGCCAGACGCCGCCCCATTTCGCGCTGCAGAAACCGCAAAACCCGCCGGATCTTCTGGAGCGAAAATCCCTTCCGCCGCAGCTCGGCGATCACTGTAATCTCAATCACTTCTTCCGGTAGGTAAATGCGCTTGTGACCCTCGTGCCTTGGAGATACTACCTTGCGCTCGTCCCACCACTGCAACTGCCGCAGGCTGACCTGGGCGATCTTCGCAACGTCGGTACTCGTGTACGTCCGCTGGGGTGAATTTTTCTCGCCGCGTTGATGTCCTTCGTGGAGCAAATCAGGACGGACTTTTCGTGTTTTGAACATGACGCCCCGTTTCCGTTTTGATTTAACGGCTCCCCAAATTTTACTAGAGTTGGGAATAAAATCAAGGACCAAATAGCTCCCGCCGCACTTACCCGCCGCCAACGAACTCCACAATTTCGATCCGGGAGCCGTCAGCAACGCCTGTGCTGTCCCAATCTCTCTTCCGAACAATGACCTTGTTCAGTTCAACAGCTAGACGTTCTGTCGGGAGGCCCAGAAAGCGGAGCAAGCTAGCGATGGATTCTTGGGGAGGAATCTCTCGCGGCTCTCCATTCACGACAATCCGGATCGTCTCGAGCGACAAGTTCCCCACTGTTCCCTGTCGTGATTATATGAATTACCGAAGCGCCTGCACGCCCTCGGCTCGGCAGGTTCTAGCTCATACCGTTGCTACTCTGTAACTAAAGCGCCATGCCCGCTACTTATGCCGAGACGTGGTTCCCAGTTCTCATCCAGATCCTGATCGCCATTGCCGTCGCCGCGGCGATGATCGGTTTATCCGCTTTGCTCGGTCGCAGGGTGAAAGATCCCGTCAAGATGAGCCCTTATGAATCCGGCATGAAACCGGTCGGGACCGCTCGCGAACGCTTCTCGGTGAAGTTTTATCTGGTCGCGATGGTCTTCATCCTATTTGATATCGAAGTAATCTTTCTTTACCCCTGGGCAGTTATTTACCGGCAATTGAAGCTGTTTGGGTTTTTTGAAATGCTGCTGTTCATAGTGCTGGTGCTCTGCGGGTTCTTCTATATCTGGAAAAAGGGTGTTCTGAACTGGTCGGTTGATGAGTCGCGTCAGCGGGTATCGTCAAGGGAGTCTGAGCGTGCTGCCTGAGGTACTCGGTAATCATTCGGACGCGCTGGCCATCGACGAACAAGTTCCTGGCGCTATCGTCGATGCCGTAATGGCCGCTGACGGACCGCAGATTTATATCGATTCTGCGCAGATTGTGGCGGTTTGCCGCCATTTGAAGGACGCCGGTTTCGTGCGTCTCGCGGGTATAACTGGAGTGGATTGGTGGCCGCGTTCACCCCGTTTCGAAGTAATTTATTTGCTGCAATCGCTGCACGACAGGCGCCGTCTTCGTCTGGTTGTGAGAGCGGGTGAGGGCCAGGAGATTGACTCGGTGACCCCGGTCTGGCGGGGTGCCAACTGGTACGAACGCGAAACATTCGACCTGTTTGGAGTCGTTTTCCGTAATCATCCTAATTTGGAACGAATCA
This sequence comes from uncultured Acidobacteriaceae bacterium, assembly GCA_963787585.1. Lineage (GTDB taxonomy): Bacteria > Acidobacteriota > Terriglobia > Bryobacterales > Bryobacteraceae > Bog-105. The sequence goes on along the minus strand of CAWBDR010000014.1, from coordinate 130,834 downwards.
TGATGCCGGCCGACTGGGAAGGCCATCCGTTACGAAAAGACTACCCGATTCACGGCCATAAGTACTCTTATCGAGATGAATAGCAGTCTTGGGACGCATGTATGAGAGAAGGGTACGAGCACTTCGCTTCGCTTGATGCGGAGCATGAATTAGCTATCGAAGATCCCTCCGGACTCGAATATAAAGGTCCGCAACCTGGCTCCGGACGCCGGATGACCCTCAACATGGGGCCGCAACACCCGTCAACGCATGGCGTCCTGCGGGTGGTGTTGGAGCTTGATGGAGAAACGATCCTCTGCGCCCGCCCGGAGATCGGTTACCTGCATACCGGGATCGAAAAACAATGCGAGGTCAAGAAATATCAGCAGGTCGTCCCTCTCACCGACCGAGTCGATTACCTTGCGAATCTGAACAACAATCTCTGTTATGCACTCGCCGTCGAGAAGCTGCTGGGGCTCGAAATTCCGGAGATGGCCCAGTGGATGCGCGTTCTGTTATGCGAATTGACTCGCGTGGCAAGCCATCTGATCTGGCTGGGCACGCACGCGCTCGATATCGGCGCGATGACCGTTTATTTCTACTGCTTCCGCGAGCGTGAAGACATCCTTAAGATTTTTGAGATGTTTTCCGGGCAGCGGATGATGACAAGCTACATTCGTCCGGGCGGGCTCGCCTTGGAGCCGCCTCGCGGCTGGCATAAGGCCATCACGCGCGTGGTGGAGCGCCTCCAGAGCGGAGTCGACGAATATCAGGAACTTCTCGCAGGAAACCCGATCTGGGTGAATCGAACCAAGCGCGTCGGAATGCTGCCGGTCGATATCATGATCGATCTCGGTGTCACCGGTCCAATGCTGCGTGCCGCCGGCGTCAACATCGATGCGCGAAAGGATTCGCCTCATTCGAGCTACGAGAAATTCCAGTTTGATGTCCCGACGCGCACCGCCAATGACGTGTATGCGCGCTTCGAAGTGCGCATGGAGGAAATGCGCCAAAGCATCCGGATCGTGCGGCAAGCGCTGGATGGCATGCCGATCGGCCCCTGGCAAGCGGACGCGCCGCATATTCTGCTTCCCGATCGCGAAAAGATGAAAACGCAGATGGAAGCTCTCATCTATCATTTCAAGATCGTCACCGAAGGATATCGTGTTCCCGCCGGCTCTGTTTATCAGGTGGTGGAATCGCCGCGCGGCGAGCTGGGGTATTACGTCGTCAGCGACGGAACGGCAAATCCCCACCGCGTCTTCATGCGCACGCCTAGTTTTGGCAATTTGCAATCGCTCGGCGCGATGCTCGAAGGCGTGCTGATTGCCGATTCGATTGCCGTCATGGGAAGCATGGATTTCGTGCTGGGAGATGTGGATCGCTAATTCTATGACCTTCTCGCCTGCGCTCGAAGCTAGATTCGCGAAACTTCTCACTAGCTACCCGCCCGGCCGCCACCGTTCCGCCATCGTTCCCATGCTGCTATACGCGCAGGACGAAATCGGATGCGTTTCGCCGGAACTGGTCGAAGAAGTGGCGCAGCGCTGCGGCGTGACCCCCCTGCAAGTAGATGAAGTCATCGGATATTATTCGATGCTCCACCGAAAGCCGCTCGGCAAGTATCATGTTCAGGTCTGTACGAACATCGCTTGTCAGGCGCTTGGCGGTGAAGAGCTCTACGATCACGCGAGCCGCACGCTCCGGCTCGGCAATAGAGAGGTTACGGAAGACGGCCTGATCTCGCTCGAGGAGGTGGAGTGCATGGGCGCATGCTCCTGGGCCCCGGCTATTCAGATCAACTACGATTTCCATCACTTCGTGACTCCGGAGCGGTTCGATCGGCTGATGGAGTCCTTGCGCGAGGGCAGCTACGGTAAGAAGGCGTCCTGAAAGAAATCGATGCGCTACAACGATCCAAGCCCGCTCGAAGTACGAGTCATCTCACAGCGGTTCGATATTCCTAACTCGGTCTCCATCGACACGTACCTGGCCAATGATGGCTACGTGGCGATTCGCAAAGTTCTTGGCTTAACGCCCGAAGCGATTATTGAGGAGCTGAAGACGTCTGCTCTCCGCGGCCGCGGCGGCGCCGGTTTCCCGACCGGAATGAAGTGGAGCTTTGTGCCGCGCAATACCGGCAAACCGACGTACATCATTTGCAATTCCGATGAGAGCGAGCCCGGCACCTGCAAAGACCGCTTACTTATGGAGAACGACCCCCATCAGCTTATTGAAGGGATGCTGATCGCGGGCTGGACCATCAAATCGAACAAAGGCTATATTTTCATCCGCGGCGAATACCGGTATCTGATCGACATTGTGGATCGTGCGATCGCCGAAGCCTACGAGCGCGGCTATCTGGGGAAAAACATTCTCGGTTCGGGATGGGATTTTGACGTCTACACTCACACCGGCGCGGGCGCCTATGAGTGTGGAGAAGAATCGGCCCTGCTTGAATCACTCGAGGGCAAGCGCGGAGTGCCTCGGCTGAAGCCTCCTTTCCCCGCGGTTGTCGGGGCATTTCAATCACCGACGATTCTGAACAATTGTGAGACTTTCTCCGCAGTACCGGTCATCTTCCGTAACGGAGGAGCGTGGTACTCTTCGCTCGGCACGCCCAAGAACGGGGGGACGCGCCTGGTGTGCGTCTCCGGTCACGTGAACAAGCCGGGCGTATATGAGCTGCCGATGGGTTTTCCCATCATGCGCATCATTAATGAAGTCTGTGGCGGCGTCCGCAACAGCAAAAAATTGAAAGCTGTGATCCCGGGCGGCTCCTCCGCCCCAGTCCTGCGAGCGGACGAGTGCGACATACCGTATGACTTCGATTCGCTTGCGAAAGCCAAGTCGATGGCCGGTTCCGGCGGCATCGTTGTGCTCGACCAGGACACGGATATCGTGGCGGTTGCGCTGCGAACCATCAAATTCTACGCGCACGAGAGCTGCGGCTGGTGCATTCCCTGCCGCGAGGGTACGACGTGGCTGAAGAAAATCCTGACTCGCTTCCATGAGGGCGGCGGAGTTCCCGGCGATATCGATCTGATCGGCGAGCTGTCCGCCAACATGCTGGGCCGGACGTTTTGCGCCCTAGGCGATGCGGCTGCCATGCCCACCGGTGGCTTTATTGCCAAATTTCGTGGCGAATTTGAAGAGTACTTGCGCAAGCCTCGCGCGGCCACTCCCACTGCGGAGCTTGCCTCCGTTTAGCGCCCGATCGCGCCAACCAATTTATGGCTGACCTAGTCAAGTTCACCATCGACGGCCGCCAGCTTCAGGCTCCAGCCGGAACTCTGCTCATCAACGCGGCGAAAGAAGCAGGGATCGCGATCCCCGCCTTTTGCTACTACGATGGGCTCTCGCTTCAGGCGGCTTGCCGTATGTGCCTGGTGGAAATCGACAAGATACCAAAGCTGCAAGTCGCCTGCACCATGCCCGTTGCCGAAGGCATGGTGGTGCACACGGATTCAGAGCAGGTCAAAAGCGCTCGTAAGGGCATGCTGGAGTTTCTGCTCACAAATCATCCGCTCGATTGCCCGGTTTGCGATAAAGGCGGTGAATGCGAGCTCCAGGACATGGTGTTTCGCTACGGCGCGGGTGAAAGCCGCTACTTGGAAACGAAGCTGCACGTAGATGAGAAGCAGTGGTCGCCGGTTGTGTTTTACGATGCGCCGCGCTGCATTCTTTGCTACCGCTGTGTACGCATCTGTGCCGAGGGGTTGGGCGTTGGCGCGCTCGGCATTGGAAATCGCGGAGCGGCGGCGGAAATTGTCCCTAACCGCGGCGATCATCTCGAATGCGACGAATGCGGCGCCTGCATTGATATCTGCCCCGTTGGCGCTTTGACTTCCGGCACCTATCGCTACAAGACCCGGCCCTGGGAAATGGAGCATATTGGCACTATTTGCACGCACTGCTCCAACGGCTGCAAAACCACCTTGGGCGTCCGGAACGGGAGCATCATTCGCTGCAATAACCGCGACCACTCCGGCGTGAATGGAGAGTTTCTCTGCATTAAGGGCCGCTATGCTTTCGATTTCAATTCGAATCCTGAACGGCTGAGCGCGCCGCTGGTTCGCAGCAACGGCGAGCTGAAGCCGGTTTCCTGGGCGATTGCGCTGGCCACCGTTGCGAAAAAATTCAGTGAGACCCGGGCGCGCAAAGGCCGGTTTGGCGTCATCGGGTCGAATCACACGACGAACGAAGAAAACTATTTTCTTCAGAAGTTCGCCCGTCAGGTGTTGCGAACGTCCAATATAGACCACCACCGCACAGGCGACGTGGCGACTCTGCTGGATGCCCTCCACGGCAAGACCGGCGCCCTGGCCACCACGGCCGATCTATATACGACGAAAGCCGCGCTAGTGATCGACGTTGATCTCGCGCAGGAACAGCCGCTGCTCGCTTTCCAACTGCGCGCGAATTGGCGGCATCATAAGGCGCGCATCTACGCTATTACGCCGGGGCCGGTGCGAGAAGACAATTACGGAACAAGCGTTCGCGCCGAGCTCGGATCCGAATTCGATGTTCTCGAAACACTTCGCGACCGCCTCGCCCGCGACGAGGAGCTTGTAATTCTATTCGGCGCGGCAATTAAGGGTGATCGCATCCGGCAGCTTGTCGCTTTCGGCGATTCCCTCGGCATTCCCGTCAAGTACGTCTGCCTCGTCGATTACTCCAATTCCCGAGGCGCATCCGACATGGGACTTCTGCCTGATCTGCTGCCTGGCTACACGAGTGTGCGCGATGCCGGCCTTGAACCCGGACTGAATCTTGATCAGATGCTGAGCGCGGCCGACCTGGACGTGCTTTGGGTCGTTGGTGCGAACCCGCTGGCCCGGCACAGCCTCGCTTCCGACCATGCCTTCGTGGTGGTCCAAGACCTGTTCCTGACGGAAACCGCGCGCCGCGCCGACGTTGTCCTTCCGGCTGCTTCCGCTTACGAGAAGAATGGAACCGTCACGAACGTCTGCGGAGATGTTCAGAAGCTCAGCCGCGGGCCGAAGACCATGGGGGCAAAACCGGATCTCGAAATTTTCGCGTTGCTCGCGAAAGAACTGCAGGCTGGCTTGGGGCCAATCAGGCCGGGGGCCGTTTTCGAAGAGATCCGTCGCTCCGTTCGCGGCTACAATCTGCCCTTCGGCGTGGTGGAAACCGGCGGCGCGGCTGCAACTGCTCCCCTGAACGGGCGAGTGGAGTTTCAAGCCCAGCCCGAGTTGATCCGTTCGGATGGAAACACGCTATTCACGTCAGGAACGCTAGGCCGTTATTCGACTATGCTAAATGCGGTCCTCGAAGCGCCCGGCGCGCTCTATCGTGATCCGGGCCTGGAGCCCATCATTGAGAAGGGAAGCGGTCAAATCGAAGTGTTGAAGCATCAGAAATGAACTTCTTCATCGTCAGCCTGATCAAGATAGTCATCGTCTTCGCCGTATTCATGACTACGCTCGCCTATCTGCAATGGATCGAGCGAAAAGTTCTGGCCCATATCCAATCCCGAACTGGCCCGCTTCGCGTCGGGCCGCACGGGTTGATGCAGCCCCTGGCCGACGTTTTCAAACTGCTGACAAAAGAAGATCTGATGCCGCCATACGCGAACAAGTTCTTCTATCTCCTTGCGCCGTTTATCGCGGTTTCGCTCGCTTTGATTTCCATTTCCGTCATCCCGTTCGGTCCTGGGATAACCGCCGCTGGTTTCCGGACATTTGAGCAGATCAGCGATGTCGATGTCGGGATTCTTTTTATCCTGGCGATTGGCTCTGTTAGCGTCTATGGCGTTGCGCTCGCCGGGTGGTCTTCCAATAATAAATATTCGCTGCTTGGCGGATTGCGCAGCAGCGCTCAGATGATCAGCTATGAGCTGCCGCTAACGCTCGTAATCGTTTCACCGCTACTGCTGGCCAATCATGTCAGCTTTCGCGCCATCACCGAGAACCAGATGGGCTACTATCTCGGCTTCATTCCACGGTGGCACATCTTTCAAATGCCCTTCCCGCAAATCTTCGGTTTCATTATTTTCATGATTGCGGGTTTCGCTGAGACAAACCGCTTGCCGTTCGATTTGCCGGAAGCGGAGAACGAGCTTGTTGCGGGATTTCATACCGAATACAGCAGCATGAAATTTGCCTGCTTCTTTATGTCCGAGTACGCCAACATGGTGACGATCACCTCCGTCGCCACACTGCTTTTTTTGGGCGGTTGGACGCCTTTATTTCCCGCCCCGTACTCAAACTGGGTGCCCAGCGCGGTTTTCGTCTTCGCGGCGATTATCTGCTTCTACCATGCGATTCAACCCGCGAGAAAGCGCGACAGGTACACCTTTCCTGTTTTCGCGATCGCCTTTCTGATCCTGGCGATCATCTGGGCGATTCCGTTCCTTCAAACGTTTATCGTTCCGCCGTGGTGGTTCGCCGCTAAGGTCGGTGCCCTGTTGTTTACCTATATCTGGGTTCGCGGGACACTTCCGCGGTTCCGCTACGACCAGTTGATGCATTTTGCCTGGACATTTCTCTTTCCCTGCGCGCTCGCGAATCTGCTGCTTACCGCGCTGCTTGTCGCGCTCGTTTCTTAAGACGTGAGGTGATCCTTTGCTCGATACCTGGATATTCATCATCTGCGCTATCGTCGCGATCGTCTGCGGATTCAATCTGGTCCTCCAAACGCATCCAATTGCCAGCGCGCTTTCATTGATCGGTGTCATGGGCTCACTTGCCGTTCTCTATTTACTGCTCGGCGCAGAGTTTCTGGCGATGGCCCAGATGATCGTTTACGGCGGCGCGGTCATGGTTCTGTTTGTCTTCGTGATCTTGTTGCTGAATGCCGGGACGGAGAAGGGAAGTACAAAATCCCGGTTTGCTCAGGTCGCCGGATTACCGCTATTGCTCTGCTTCGTCGGATTGCTGGCTTATCTCGTCTGGGCCGTGTTGCCGCCGCTTCGCGAGGTCGATTTCGGCAGTTGGGTTGGCGGCACCACGCAGCACGTTGGTGAACTGCTGTTCACTACCTATTTACTGCCGTTCGAAATAATATCGATCTTGATACTGATCGCGATTCTGGGCGCGGTAGTTCTCGCCAGAAGGGAGATCGAATAGCAATGGGCCACGTTCCGCTGTCGTGGTACTTGATTCTGAGCGTGATCCTGTTCGCGCTGGGAGTGGCGGGGTTTGTTTACCGCAAGAGCGTGATTACCGTATTCATGTCGATTGAGTTGATGCTTAACGCTGTGAACCTCACGTTTATTGCGTTCTCCTACGAGCTCCGTCATATCGACGGTCACATCTTTGCTTTCTTCGTGATGGTGGTCGCAGCTTCCGAGGCAGCCGTCGGATTAGCGATCATCCTGACCATCTTCAAGAACCGCGGCACGCTTCAGATTGACGAAGTCGATTCGCTGAAACTTTGAACCAAACATGAACCTCTGGCTCATTCCGCTCTTTCCGCTGATCGGTTTCGTGCTGAATGGCATCTTGGGCCGCCGTGTGAGCAAGCAACTGATCAACGTGATCGGGATTGGCTCGGTGGCCGCCTCGTTCCTTTATGTCGTCGCTCTTCTTTTGAAGCTCTCCCCGCTGAGTACCCCGTATTCCGGGCACTATTTCACCTGGATACAGAGTGGTTTTCTCCAGGTTGGGTTTGATCTGGTCATCGACCGCCTGACAGCGGTGATGCTGCTCGTCGTGACCGGAGTCGGGCTGCTGATCCACATCTATTCGATCGGCTACATGTCGGAGGACAGCGGTTATTACCGGTTCTTCAGTTTCCTGAATCTGTTCATGTTCTTCATGCTGATTCTGGTGCTCGCCTCCAATCTGCTACTCCTGTTCGTTGGTTGGGAGGGCGTGGGGCTGTCCAGCTATCTGCTGGTCAGCTTCTATTTCCATGAAGACTGGGCAACAAACGCCGGAAACAAGGCTTTCATCGTGAACCGCATCGGTGACTTTGGATTCATGCTCGGCGTTCTTCTCACGGTCGTGACCTTCCACACGCTCGATTTCGGCAAGATGGCGGCGGCGGTCGGGAGCATGCCGGTGGAAGTAGGATTCGGTACGCTGACCGTCCTCACGCTGCTGTTATTCGCAGGCGCGACCGGTAAGTCGGCCCAGATTCCGCTGTTTGTTTGGCTCCCGGATGCAATGGCAGGTCCAACGCCCGTTTCTGCGTTAATCCACGCGGCCACCATGGTCACCGCCGGCGTTTATATGATCGCTCGGCTTTCGTTTCTGTACGATCATGCGCCGGTTGCGATGAGTTTCGTTGCGGTAGTGGGCCTCATCACGGCTGTGCTGGCCGCGACCATCGGAATGGCGCAGAACGATATCAAGAGGGTTTTCGCCTATTCGACTGTTTCGCAGCTCGGCTACATGTTTCTGGGCTTAGGAGTAGGCGCTTATTCGGCGGGCATCTTTCACCTGATGACTCATGCTTTCTTCAAAGCGCTGCTCTTTTTGGGAGCGGGGAGCGTCATTCATGGATTAGGCGGCGAGCAGGATCTGCGGCACATGGGCGGGCTCCGGAAAGCGATGCCCATCACCTTCTGGACCCTGGGAGCGGCGTGTCTCGCGATTTCAGGCTTTCCGGGCTTTTCCGGATTCTTCAGCAAGGACGCGATCTTGTCAGCCGCGTATACACATGCGCCCTGGATGTTCTGGATCGGAGCGATCACCGCCGGTATAACGGCGTTCTATGTGTTTCGCGCCTACTTCCTGGCATTCTTCGGCGATTATCGCGGCCATCATCACGCTCACGAATCACCGCTCGTGATGACCCTGCCGCTCATTGTGCTCGCTCTGCTTTCAATTGGAGGCGGCTACATCAATGTGCCGTCCTGGCTCTCGCCGGCCTTCTCGCTCGCCGAGCACGAAAACGTGACTGCCATGGTCATCTCCGCTTCCTTCGGCATTCTGGGCATCATCGTTGCGGCCCTCCTGTATGTGTTCCGGCCCGGACTTGCCGAATCATTCAAGAACGCGGCTGGGCCGCTCTATACGCTTGTGCTCAACAAGTATTACGTAGACGAGATCTATCAGGCGGCAGTCGTGAAGCCGCTCGAAGGCATCTCGCGAACGGTGCTCTGGCGCGGTGTAGACGAGGGAATTATTGATACCGGCATCGTCAATGGGCTAGGTCGCGTCGTGCGCGGCTGGGGCTCCGTGTTCCGCCGCTATCAGTCCGGGAGCATCCGCAATTACGCCACGCTGATCCTGGCTGGCTCTCTTCTGGTAATTTTTGTCGTTATTCTCGCGGGAGGTACCCGGTGAACTCTCTCGGCGCCCTTCTGCTGATTCCGCTGATCGGCTTTTTTATTGTTCTCTTCGTGCCTCGGGAATCGAAAGCCCCGTTCGCTATCGCTCTCATCGCGACCCTGGTGGCCTTCCTCACCTCTCTCGCTTTGATCGCGCCGGCAATTGCAGGTAGCGGCCACTTCTCCTCGACTGTCGATCGACTGTGGGTCGATACCCCGGGGTTGCACATTCATTTGCACCTCGGGATCGATGGCATTAACCTGTGGCTCGTAATCCTCACAACCCTGCTGCTTCCCATCGCTGTCTGGATCTCGCAAACGATGATCAGGGACCGGCACAAGAACTTCTATGCTTTGCTGCTCCTGTTTGAGTTCGGGTTGATTGGCGTCTTCAGCGCACTCGATCTGTTCGTCTTCTACGTGTTCTGGGAAGTGGCGCTTGTTCCCATGTATCTCATGGTCGGAAGCTGGGGCAGCGCCAGGCGCGGACCGGCCGCTGTCAAGTTCTTCGTTTACACGATGCTTGGATCCGTGCTGATGTTGGCCTCCATAATTTATCTCTATACTGAGGCCGGCAGCTTCGATTACGTGGACATCATGAATGCGGTCAACTCCGGGCGTGTCATGTTTAGCCCCGCGCAGCAGATGCTGCTCTTCCTGGGGTTCTTCGCGGCCTTTGCGGTAAAGGTGCCCATTTTCCCGCTCCACACCTGGCTTCCAGACGCTTACACCGAGGCTCCTGTACCTGCTACGTTTTTGTTGGCCGCGGTGATGTCGAAGATGGGCGCATACGGACTGCTCCGTTACTGTTTGCCGCTTGTTCCCACCGCAGCTCACCGTTGTTCCGGCTGGATTGTTGCGCTTGCGATTACCGGTATCATCTATGGCGCTTTGATCGCGCTGATCCAACGGAATCTCAAGCGGCTGATTGCCTATTCTTCCATCAGCCATCTCGGGTTTGTGGTCCTCGGAATATTTACCTTTAGTCAGCAGGGCGTTGACGGCGCGGTGTACCAGATGATCGCACATGGCATCTCGACCGGTGCGCTCTTCCTTCTGGTTGGGTATCTCGAGGAACGGCGCGGTTCACTCGATATTGCGGATTTCGGCGGGATTGCCACGCCCGCCCCGGCGCTTGCCACGGTATTCCTGATTGCGCTCTTCGCGAGCATTGGCCTCCCCACGTTGTGCAACTTCATTGGTGAATTTCTAATTCTCCAAGGTGCCGCCCTCACTCAGTTCTCCTGGGCATCCTGGGCGGCCATCGGCGTAGTTCTTTCCGCGGCGTACATGTTGTGGATGTACCAACGCACGTTCCTAGGCAAGATAAACGAGCCGAACAGCGGGTTTCTTGATCTTACTGGGCGGGATTGGGTAGCGGTTCTGCCGCTCATCGCCCTAATGATCTGGCTGGGAAGTTACACGCAATCGTTCATGCCGCCGATCTCTTCGGCGAGTGCGCGCTTGCTCGAAGAGACGACTGTAAACAATCAGTACCGTGTCCGCTTGATGCCGCCGCCGGCCAGTGCAGTCGCCGAGGTTTTCCATGCCCCTTAACCTTCAGATCGAGGCAGTCGATTACCTGCGCTTTCTTCCCGAGATTATCCTCACAGTATTCGGCATCACTATTATGATGCTCGAGGCCGTGACCGCCGAGGGCAGCAAGAAATCCTTTTTGGGAGGTATCGCGGTCCTGGGGATCATCCTGGCATTCGCCGCCAATGTCGGCGCGTTTATGGACGGCGGCCTCGCTTTTCAGAACATGTTGATCATCGATGGATACGGCACATTTTTTCGCGGCTTGGTCCTGGTGGTTGGCTTTTTGTGTATCCTCGCTTCCTTCAACTATCTCGAGCGCGAGGGTGCGCAAACCGGCGAATACTACGCCTTGATTTTGTTCTCTCTGGTCGGGCAGTGTATTCTTGCAACCTCGAACGATCTGATCATGGTTTTCATCGGCCTGGAAATCTCTTCCATCGCCACCTATATCTTGGCCGGCTTTCTCCGCGATGACCGCCGCAATAACGAATCCGCGCTCAAGTACTTCCTGCTCGGCTCGTTTGCGACTGCATTCCTCCTCTATGGCATTGCCTGGACATACGGACTGATCGGGTCGACCAATCTCGAAGAGATCCGCCGCATATTGAGCGTGGGAGAGCGGCCGTCCGTGATGGCCGGATTGGCGGCTGCGCTGATGTTCGTCGGGTTCGGCTTCAAGGTTTCGATTGTGCCGTTTCAGATGTGGGCCCCCGATGTGTACCAGGGAGCTGCTGCGCCGGTGAGCGCGTTCATGTCAGCCGGCCCGAAGGCCGCCGCGTTCGCTGTATTCTTCCGCGTGTTCATGACGTCCTTCCGGCCACTGAACGATCGCTGGATCTGGCTTGTCTGGGGTTGTGCGCTGGCGACCATGATCATCGGTAATTTCGCTGCTTTGCTACAGACCAATGTAAAGCGGCTGCTCGGTTATAGTTCAATCGCTCACGCCGGATACGTGCTGATCGCGCTCACGGCAAGCTCTCAGATCGGCGTCGCTGCCGCGATGTTCTATCTCGCCTCTTACGCTCTGATGAACATCGGTGCGTTTATCGTTATCAGCCATATCGCTGCCCGCAATGAACGCTATGTAAAGATCGAAGATCTCTCCGGATTGGGCCGTCGCGAGCCCGCTACCGCTGCGCTTCTGGCCGTGTTTGTCTTCTCGTTAATAGGCGTGCCGCTGACCGGCGGCTTCTTTGGCAAGTTCTACGTCTTCCAAGCCGCGTTGAATTCCCATCTGGTTTGGCTGACCGTACTCGGGCTCGTCAATAGCGCCATCGCTGCCTACTATTACCTGAAAATCGTGGTGGCCATCTATATGCACGAGCCATCGGAGGCGATGACCGCGCTTCCTGCGCCCTCCCTCGGCCTTCGGGTCGCAATTTGGGCGAGCGCGCTCGGAACGCTGTTCCTCGGCATCTTTCCCGGCACCTTGCTCGGTTTTGCTTCTTACTCCGCTGCGGCGTTTAGATAGCCTTGGGAGACATGAGAAATCCGGTAGTGGGCCAAAGTAGCCCACTACCAGAAATCCAGGCCTAATGCCTCCTTCTCGGCTTTGCGGGCGAGTTTCGGTCGCGGGCATGGGTCCGGCTTACGCCCGATCACAAGTATTTTTGCGAGATAAAATCCAGGCAGGCTCGATGTATGATGCGGGGCCATGAGGCCCAAATCACTGTTTCGTATTACCGTTGCTCTCATCTCCGGGGCATTGTTCGTTTCCGCTCAGGAGTGGGATGGAGGCGGCCATCAAAAATGGATCAACGGCTATTACCCGCAATGGAAGGTCTATAGCAATTTCTATCCGAAACTGCTGGTTACGAGCGGAACGGCAGCCAGGCTCAATTCCGTGACATACGCCTTCGCGGTCATCCGGGCAGATGCTAACGGCAAACCACGATGCGCCACAGCGGACGAATACGCTGACTATCAATATCTGTTCACGGTCAATACAAGCGTGAATCACACCAACGACCCCGCTGCGCCGGCACTGGCGGGCAATTTCCATCAGTTGCAGCAATTGAAGGAGCGGTATCCGAATCTGAAAATTTTGATCTCGATCGGCGGAGGGTCCGCGCCGACTGCCGCATTCACCGCTGCCGCGGATGCAAAGAATCGGACGGCTTTCGTGCGTTCCTGCATTGAAGGATTTATTGCGGGCAACTTTGGAATGACCACCGGGCTGAAGCCGATTTGGGAATCGGGCGCCTCTGAGCAGCCGGCCATCAACATTACCCCTGTGCCCGGCATCTTCGATGGAATCGATATCGATTGGGAGTGGCCAACCGGAGCACAGAAAGAGGAATACGTCGCCTTCCTTGAGGAGTTTCGGAAGCAGCTCAATAGGGTCAGGCCGGGACTAATTCTGAGTGCGGCCTTGCCGCCGGGAGAGCAGAATTTTTCGCTCATGGATCTGCCCAGAATCGCCCGGCACGTGAATTACATCAACCTGGAAAACTATGATTATAACGGCCCGTGGGAGAATTCGACCGGCTTCGTGGCTCCGCTCTACCAAACGCAATATGATCCCGATCCGAATCTAAACGTGAACTACACTGTACAAGCGTATTTGGCCGCGGGCGTGCCGCCGGAAAAGATTCTGCTCGGCATTCCGTTCTATAGCTATGGCTGGACCGTTATGCTAAGTGCACAGGCGCTGGCACAAAACGGACAATACGTGGCAGCCACGCCTTTGCCGCCGCAGCCCAATAACCCTCCGCCAAACCCGCCTTACAATACTGAGGAGTACAACTACGTTGTGACGAATCTCCTGCCGATTTACGAGATGTTTCGCGATCCAATTACGAAGACGCCCTGGTTGTTCGACCCGGTGAATACGCTGAACTTTTTCACTTACGATGATGCCGAATCGATTCACAAGAAGATGGAGTATGCCAATGCGAACCAGCTACGCGGAGCGGCGATTTGGGAATTGACAGGTGATTTGCCGGATGGCGAACTGGTGAAGACCATCTTCCAGGGTTTACGCGGACATTGAACCAGCGCCTATCTAGCCAGGCGCCGCTCACTACAGACCGGGTTTGTGAATCATTGCATTGGGAGTAGGGCAGGTGGCTAGAAAAATCGCGTCAGCTCCCGAATCTGCTTCACTCGAATCAGCCTGAAATGCGCTTGTGGCACGTCTTCATGTTCCAAGCTCCAGGTGCGCCAATGCGGAACATACACGGCTTTCAATCCGGCGGATAATGCAGGATTTATGTCCGATTTCGGCGAGTTACCAATCATCCACGTCCGCTCCGGATCGAATTGCCGTTCGCGCGCCAGTTCGCGATAGGCTAGCTCGTTCTTCTCTTTCACAATTGCAGCGTGGCGAAAATGCCGGGCCAATCCTGAGCGTTCGATCTTCAGCCGTTGCTCTTCCGGATCTCCTTTAGTGAAGAGTGTGAGATCATGCCGCGCTGCCAGCTCGGCAATCGTCTCCTCCACGCCCTCCAATAACTGAATCGGTTTTTCGAGAATCGCGTGAGCGAATCTCCGCACGGCCGCAAGATCACCATCTGAAATGTCGCGTTCCACCAACCGCTCGAAGCAGGCAACCAGATTGCGCGCGTAGCTCCGCGAACCGTATCCGTAGAGCTTCGCGTTTACGATCTCGATCTCGTCGAGAATCGCTCTCACCTGGCTAGGCGAAAGCCTGGAGTGACACAGATACGAGCAGAACTGTTCGAACGCTTCCTCAAAGTAGATGTTGTTCTCCCAGAGGGTGTCGTCAGCATCGAACACCAGATGTTGCGGATTCAAACCAAATTTTACTGTGCCGGCGGTTCTATAAGGCGGCTTTCGCGTGCCCGTTTAGCGGGCCGACTCTCTTCGCCAGCGCTACTTGTTGCTGCTGTGCCGCATACTCCGGAACCACGCGCACCAGGTACTCCAGGCGGTCCACTTCTGACCGTATCGAAAGAACGGTTTGCCGTTTGTCGAGGTCCAGGATGAGTTGCGCTAACTGGAAGCTCATTCGGGCCGATTCGATTCGCGGTTCGCTACTCTCTTCCGAATTCTCCAGCTTGAGCAACGTGCGATAAGCGTCAGCGGCCTTTTGCTTCAGATCGTTCGGGACTTCCCGTACGTCCTCGTCATTGAAAAATTCAACTTCGGCGCGCAGATATGCCTTCTCCTCATCAAGCGAAGTAATCCGGAAGCGCCGTTGGCCAACAGCGATCAGGTCCAGTCTTCCATCAGAGTACCTTTGCAATACGCGGTCCACGCGTGCTGTGCACCCGATATTCACAATTCCCCCATCTTTGGCCAGAACGATCCCGAATTCCGCGTGAGCAGGAATCACTTCGCCCATCATTTCCTTGTATCGTTCTTCAAAGATATGGAGCGGTAGCGGCATCGTTGGGACCAGGACCAGTGAGAGGGGAAAGAGCGGGATGAGTTCTGCGCTCATACCCCTATTATCTGTTGCCCCCCAACCCAATCACTCGCGTTTCGGACGATATACTGTGTTGCGTCGAATTAAATATCGTGACGCTAAAGCTGAAACGCACTCCGGGGCTCTACCTCGTCGGCTTTATGGCGGCTGGGAAGACGACAATCGGGCGCGCGCTGGCTGACGCTCTGGGCTGGCCGTTCAAAGACCTGGATGCCGAGATTGAGGCGCAGAAGGGCAGAACCATCGCGCAGATCTTCCTTGAGGACGGCGAAGCGGTATTCCGTGAGTTGGAAACGGCGACGATCCGTAAGGACGTCTCGGAGATCGAAGCCGGTAATCCATGCGTGCTCGCCTTAGGCGGCGGCGCGTTCGCGCAGCGGCTGAATTGGGATCTCATTCAGAACAACGGAGTAGCGATCTGGCTCGATTGCACTCTGGAAACCGTTCGCGCGCGATTAGGGGATGACGCCACTCGGCCCCTGGCGGCCGATCCGGAACGTTTGTCCAAGCTGTATGAAGATCGCCGCCCACTTTATGCGCGTGCCGACTTCCGGATCAATGTGGATACCGCCGAAGTAGACGAAATTGTTCGCGACATTCTGGAGCTGCCGATCTTCTGAAGGCTGCCAATGAAACCTGATCGCAGCCGCCCACGCCCGAGGCGCGACAGAGAACTAGTGCGCGATGCGCTCTCCATCTTTCGCGCGGCCCTGAACGCGGCCCAAGCGGAAACCGCCGTTCGAGGCCATCTTTCGATATCGCGCGGATCTCTGAAGATCGGGAAGCTCCGCATCCGGCTGGCCAACTTTGATCGCATTTTTTTTCTCGGCCTCGGCAAAGCGGCCGGGGAAATGGGGAAGGCAGCGGAGCACATCCTCGGGCCTGCGCTCACCGGAGGCGTCGTGCTCACGAAGCAGGGTCATTCCAAATGCCGTCTCCGGCGGCTTCGAGTTTTAGAAGCAGGCCATCCCATACCGGACGAGCAGGGCGTCAGCGCCTCAAACCAAATCATAGAGTTGCTGAAAGAGCTGAATGCGCGCGATCTGCTGATCGTAGCCGTTTCCGGCGGAGCCTCGGCGCTCTTGAGCGCTCCCGCAGATCCCGTTACGCTCGCTGCCAAGCAACAGACGACGGATTTGTTGCTGCGCGCTGGCGCAAATATTGCCGAGCTGAATACCGTTCGCAAGCACCTTTCCCTACTGAAGGGAGGGCGGCTCGCCGCGCTTGCCTATCCTGCCACTATCGTGGGATTGCTTCTGTCGGATGTGATCGGTGATCCGCTCGATACCATCGGCTCCGGTCCCACCGCTCCTGACCTTACGACATTCGCGGATGCCATAGCGGTATTGGAACGGTTCGATTTGCTCCGTAGAGTTCCCAAAGTTGTGCGCCAGCACCTTGAACAAGGGGTGCGCGGCGAAATTCCCGAAACGCCAAAACCGCGGGATTCGCTCTTCGAGAATGTTCAAAATGTCGTCATCGGCAGCAATCGCCTGGCGCTCGAAGCGGCGGCCAAACAGGCCAGATCGCTGGGCTACCGGGCGATTCTGCTTTCGAGCACGATGCAAGGCGAAACTCGGGAGGTCGCGCGGGTGCATGCTCAGATTCTTCGAGAGATCGTGACCTCGGGCAACCCGGTGCGTCCTCCGGCCTGCATCCTTTCCGGCGGTGAAACAACCGTAACCGTGCAGGGCGGTGGCAAAGGAGGCCGCAATCAGGAGTTTGCCCTCGCCGCCGCAATGGACATCCAAGGCCTCTCGAACGTGCTCATGCTGAGCGCTGGCACTGACGGTACGGATGGCCCGACCGATGCCGCCGGCGCTATTGCTACCGGCGAAACAGTCCGCCGGGCGGCTGCGCTCAGTCTCGACTCCTCGGAGCACTTGACCGCGAATAATGCCTACCCGTTCTTCGATGCGCTGGGGGATCTCATCCGCACAGGGCCAACAGGGACGAACGTAATGGACGTTCACCTGCTGCTGGCGCGCTAGTCGCGCAGTTCGTAGAAACTCAGTGAATTGTCGCCTTGCTTCAATACTCGCGCTTTACTCAGCGCGCCGTACGCTTCTGCCAGGCTCAAGCGCGAGGCATGTTGCGCGATTACGTATGGAAAGCCGGCCTCGGAAAGCGCTGATAATGAACGCGAATACTCGGCCGTTTTTTCATACGGCGGATCGATGAACGCGATATCCGCTTTGTTGTGCGCGAGCGAAAGCGCTGCGTCTCCACGCAGCACCCTGACTTCCTCCTCTATTCCCAGTGACGCAAGATTTTCCCGAATCACCGAGATCGCGGCTGTACTGCGCTCGATCAGGATCACCCGTTCCGCTCCCCGGCTTAGCGCTTCAATACCCACGGCTCCGCTGCCTGCGTACACATCCAGAAATACCGTACCGGCGATTCTGGGGGCCAGTACGTTGAACAGCGCCTCGCGAAGTCGGTCCGGCGTCGGCCGTATCGCCGTTCCGGGAACACTCTTCAGCTTGCGGCTGCGAAACCGTCCCGCTATGACCCTCACGGCTTCACCCGACCTGTACTAGTCCGTACTTTCGTTGCCAGTGCTCCTGGATGTAATGAACCACTGAGCGCAGGTCGGAACTGTCCTTCTCTTCGATAAGCCGGCGCGCCTCTGTTCGAGCCGTTTCCAACACCTCGCTATCACGGATAAGATCGGCCAATCTTAGTCCAGGTATGCCGGACTGCTTCGTGCCGAAAAATTCGCCCGGGCCGCGCAGCTTCATGTCCATCTCGGCTATGTAAAAACCATCCGTCGATTCGACGAGTGTGCGGATCCGCTCTCTTGCCACATCATTGAGTTTTCCGGTCACGAGTACGCAGTAGCTTTGATACGGCCCTCGTCCCACTCGGCCCCGTAATTGATGGATCTGCGCGAGGCCGAACCGCTCCGCCTGTTCGATTACCATCACGGACGCGTTCGGCACATCCACGCCGACTTCGATCACAGTCGTCGCGACCAGAATCTTCGCTCTTCCGTTCTGGAAATCGCGCATCGCGGTCTCCTTCTGTTCCGAGGGCAGCTTGCCGTGCAGAAGGCCGACCGGAATCTGCGGGAACACCTTCTCGGACAGGTGCAGGAACATCTTCTCGGCCGCTTTCACCGCCTCTGTTTCGGATTCGTCGACCACCGGGTAGACGACATACGCCTGCCTTCCCTTGGCGATCTCTTGCGCGACGAAGCTATATACGCCCTCAACGGCTGTTTCCTGCGTGTGTTTGGTTATAACAGGGCGGCGGCCCGGTGGCAATTCATCGATCGTCGAAACGTCCAAATCACCGTAAATGGTCATCGCGAGCGTACGCGGTATCGGCGTAGCCGTCATCACCAGAACGTCCGGCTGCTCGCCCTTCTTCATGAGTTCCAGGCGCTGCCTCACTCCAAACCGGTGCTGCTCATCGACAATCGCCAGACCAAGCTTTGAGAAAGTGACATCCTCCTGGATGAGCGCATGCGTGCCCACCACAACGTGAATCATGCCTCCGGCGATCATTCGCTTAATCTGCTGCTTCTCGCGCGCCGTCGACGAACCGGTCAGGGGCGCAACAACGTAGTTCAGTTTTTCAAGCAGCCGCTTGAAATAGAGATTATGTTGCGCCGCCAGAATCTCGGTCGGCGCGAGCACGGAAACCTGGTATCCGTTCTCGATCGCGATTACGGCCGCCTGCGCCGCCACAATGGTTTTTCCGCTCCCCACGTCGCCTTGTAAAAGCCGGTTCATCGGATGCGGCTGCTTCATATCGTCGGCGATCTCTTGCATGACCCGTCGCTGCGCTGCAGTGGGCTTGAACGGCAGCATGGCTTTGATCTGTTCGCGAATCCGTTCCGTTATGGGGAAAGAGATGCCGGTGGCTGCGCGGGCTTTGGTCTTCTTCAGAGCAAGCCCGCACTCGAGCCAGAAAAACTCATCGAAAATCAGCCGTACCTGCTCGGGGGTGCGAAACTCATTCAGCAGCCGCAGATCGGTTCCGGGTTCTGGAGCATGCACGCCCCGGATCGCTGTCGCAAGGTCGGGCAATTCCCTGCGATTCCGCACGCTCTCAGGCAGCGCATCGTGCGGCATTGGCGCCTCGTTCAACACGTGAGCCATGAGTTTCCGGAAAACACGTGTGGAAATCTTTCCCGCTGCCTCATACACGGCCACAATCCTGCCGGTATGCAGCATCTCGTCCTCCCGCTCGTCATCGGAGAGGATTTCTAGTTCGGGCTGCACCATCAGCACGTTGCCCGTAGCTCGATTCAACTCCACCTTGCCGAACAGCGCCACGCGCCGGTCCGGGATCAGAGTTTCCGAATACCGTTCGCCGTGAAACCACCGCGCTTCCAGCGTGGCCTTGCTGTCATCCCGAAACCGGACCTCGAACAGACCCAGTGCCCGCCGGCGGAATCCCGCCATTTTCGACGAACCGACGCGCGCGATCACAACCGCCTTTTCGCCCGGCGCGAGTTGATCGATGCGCTTCAGATTTGTGCGGTCTTCGTAGCGGAACGGAGCATAATACAGCAGGTCAAGCACGGTTTCGAGCCCTTTCGCAGTGAGTAGCTCAGCCCGTGCCGGCCCGATTCCCTTTACATACTGAAGCGGAGTGGCAAGATCCAACCCTTAGCCTACCGTTGCTCGAAGCGAAAGCAGGCCTTGGTTACTGTGCTTGGACGAACTGTGCGAGTTGAGGGCTGCTGCTGGCGACTGTCGAGGTTGTTTCGCCGGAGCCGCCCTTACGTACAGTGATGGTCCCCCGTCCCGACGTGAGATCCACCTCCGGACCGTTCCCGACTGACCCGTTGAGTTGCGATCCAAGCTTCTCTGAGCGCTGCTTGAGATCTCCTCCAAACTGGTTGTCGATATCGCCGTGATTTGTGGTTGCGGCGATCGCGAATTGCGCGGAAGGGGGCACTGTCAGCTCGATATTTCCCGCGTTGGTGTGAACAGTCATCGCGCCGATCGGCAACCGCTCCGGCCGTAAATCGATGTCCCCGCGATCCACTGAAACCTCGATGGCGTTCGTAAATCCTGCCAGCGTGATGTCTGTCGCGTGCGTGTTCAGCTTCAGCGGGCCAATCACTCCCTCGGCGTTGAAACTGCCGCGATCCATGTGCACTTCGCCAGGAATCTGCTGAACGTCAAAATGCGTCCGCATGCCGGCGAACCGCAGCGGCTTGGTCAACTCGCGCAGAGAGATCGTTCCCCTGAAATCTGCATCGATCACCACCTGGCCGCCAATCTTGGTTAGCTCCAGATCCGAACCATGGCCGCGCAGGTCCACCGCGCCCTTCACATTGGTGCACCGCACGACATCGCTCCGGTCCACATCCACTTTCACGTCGCCATTCACGTCCTGTATCCGAACCCCGGAACTTGCGCTGGTAACATCCACATTGCCGTTCAAGGCCGAAATATCGAAGTCTCCGTGATTCCCGGTTGCTTCCAGGCTGGCCCCTTTTGGAACCGAGATATCCAGATCCGTCGTGATGCGTGTCCGCGAATCGGCTTTGTCCTGGTTACAGCGGATGATCACTGTGTTGCCCTGTACAACTACGTTTACTGGTGTCCTGGAGTTCGCCCGGTCGGCTTGGCCCGCGTCCATGGCGCGAACCGTTTTGTGGCCGTTGACCGAGATCTGCGTGCCGTCCGTGCCGACCACGCGCGCGTCCCCGTGAAATGCCTCTATTACTACGTGAGGCGTGGTGCTCACGTCTTTCTGAATAGGATCGACCGAATAGTCGTGTTCCTCGCCAAACGCTTCGTTGAACCCGCGTGTCCAGTCGGCATTCATCCACCAGGCGCCTGGCCTGTGTATCTCATACGCGCTGAAACCCACGATACAGATCAGAATGATAAGAAACCATGCCCCGCCGGAGACGCCGTTGGCTGGTATGGGCGCGCCCCTCGCCATTCGGAACGTCACCTCGAGCAGTGCAATCACGCCCCAAGCGATTAGCAGGTACGGCCAATAGAGCCATAACAGTTGGCCGATATGAAGATTCGGCACGAACGCATGGATCAGGAAAACGATGCCGATCAGAATGATGACGATCGGGCCGGTGATCGAGCCGCGCGGTCTCATTGCCAGCTTCCTCCTCCACCGGGTGGCATGGGCGGAGCGGGCGGCGATACGGAAGCAGCCGGACGAATGAACATCCGCTCAATCAGCTTCACCACGCCAATGATGATGATCAACAGGGGCCACGTCCGCGAAAACGGCAGCACGCCACTTTGCTGCATTGCGAACAGAACTCCAACAGCGATCAGCAAAATCGGTCCCCGAATCGCCTGCGCATATTGCGCTGCTCTACTGTTCACGGCGGCTCTCCATAAAGTCATTCGATCCCGTCCCCGGATTCGAACCGGTATACCGCGAAGAGCTGTCCGGCTGCTCAACTCTCGGTGGAGCATGGATGGCGGCGACCCGGTTATACAGCATGTAGGCGCCGATCAGAATGAGGATCACGGGCCAAAAACGCGAAATCTCGCGGAAATCCACCAGGTTCAAGGAATTCAGCAAGTAGAGAACGCCGATCGCTATCAGCAGAATCGGTCCCACCGGCACGCGCCCTGTGCGCCGGTTTTGCGGCAGTATAGCCGACCATTCGTCGACCGGCAAACCCGCTTCTCGCCTCTTAGCTGTGTGGTACGCCTCAAACGGCATGTAGAGAACGAATGCCGCGATCAGGATGCCCAGTAGCGCTTCTGCGCCGCTGCCTCCTGCATTGCTCTCGGCCGTAACCAGGAGCCCGAAAATCAGTGCGTGAATGAGCCCCTTCAAATATTGGCCGTTATAGATGGCGCCCACGCCAGGAACTAAGCCGAGAATGAACGCCAGGGCGGGCGACGTGCGGACGATCGTGGGCGGCGCCGCCCCCGGCTGGGCATACGGGTTAGGCTGGGAATACAGATTCGGCGCGCCGGCGTTTGGTGGTTCAGGCGCGCTGTAAGCCGCGTAGCTCGCAGGCACGTGGTCCTGGCAATACACGGTTCCTTCCGCAGGCCGTTGGCAGGCCGCGCAAAGGGGTCTGCCGCAGGACCGGCAAAAAGCCGTCGACGGCGTCTCTGGATGGTAATAGCAGTTCATGGTTGGGTCCCCTTCTCTTGCGTTCTGCCGTTGTTCTTGCTCGATCGGGGCGTTTCCACCCCGGATCCTCTGGCTCGCGAAGCTTGATCTCGCGAAGCCTGGTATTGCGTCGCTTGCTGTTGCTCCTGGAGTTCCTTGATGCGCGTTTCCACTTCGTACACAAAACGCAGATTCTCGTAATAATTCACAGCGCGGTCCCTTACCCGGAGGGCTTTGCCTTCCAGGCCGGCCCAGACTC
This sequence comes from uncultured Acidobacteriaceae bacterium, assembly GCA_963787585.1. Taxonomy (GTDB): domain Bacteria; phylum Acidobacteriota; class Terriglobia; order Bryobacterales; family Bryobacteraceae; genus Bog-105. Next base: position 108,361 of record CAWBDR010000014.1, on the reverse strand, counting down.
TCAACGGGCTCAGATCGGCGGCCTGAATGTGTTGCACTTGCACTCCGGTGCAGCGCTCCAGCATGGCGAACGAGAGCACGGTCATGGCCATGCCCATGGCCAGCCGCGGCTGCAAAACCGGCTGCAGCCACTTCCGCGTCAACCGGCCAGCCAGGCTCTGCCGCTCGAAACCATCGCGCGCCCGCCCCATCGGGGCCTGGTAGGCGATCCTCGTGATCAAAGCCGGAGGCGGTTCCACATCCGCCGCGCGCGTCACAAACCGCGCGCCTCCGGTCACGTCCGCCATGAATTCGCCACAGGCCGGGCACGCCGCGGCATGCTGCTCCACTCCAGCCCGCTCGGTTGCTCCGAGGGTGCCGTCGATGTAATCGGCCAGGATGCTCTCAAATTCGGCGCAGTTCATGCCTTCAACAACTTATGGGCGCTTTGCCCGTTCACACCGTCACTTTATTCCTTCGCAGGACGCGTGCCAATTCCGCGCGGCCCCGATTTAATCTCGATTTCACAGTTCCCTCGGGAACGTTCAATACTTTCGCAATCTCGCGATATTCCATGTCCTGCAGGTCCCGCAGGATTACTGCTTCCCGCAGTTCCGGTGATAGCTTTTGGAGCGCCGTCTGCAGCAGCTCGCCGGCCTCCCGCCCCGCCAGCATTCCATCTGTCCGCGAATGTTGGGCCGTCTTCTCTTCCAGCACCGGGAGCTTGTCTTCGATAGCATCCGTCACTCGCTCGTGTTTTGTCCGGCGATAATGATCGACCAGCAGGTTACGGGTCAGCCGGGTAAGCCACACGGTGAACGACCCCTCGCCGGCGCGGAAGCTGCCCAGGGTTTTAAACACCCGCAGAAAAACGTCCTGAGTGAGGTCCTGTGCTTCCGGATCGCTATTGGTGAATCGGAAACAGATCGCGTACACACGTTTGGTGTAGAGCTTTACCAACTCATCCCACGCGCCCTGCTCCCCGGCCAGGCAGCGTTCGACTAAGCTCGTTTCGGCATCCAAACGTTGAGCAGTTCCCGTTTCGGCAGCGCCCCCCCATCTCCAAGGCGCGCCTGTCGTTCTCGAGCCTAACGGAACCTTCGAGTGTAGCGAAAGTGCGGCAACTGCGGCTGACATTTGGATTCTCTTGCGCCTCGGGGGCCCGTTCCTCGGACCCCATCGGCTGCTATGTTTGTAAACGATTTCCAGGGGCTAGAAGTTCAACCCGTTATGACGTGTCCGTTTTGCAACCATCGCGAGGACAAGGTGATTGACTCCCGAGAGAGCAAAGAAGGCGATTCAATCCGCCGGCGCCGTCAGTGCCTCGCCTGTGAGCGCCGCTTCACTACTTACGAACGTTGCGACGAAGTGCCCTACATGGTCATCAAAAAAGACGGAAGGCGGGAAAAGTTCGACCGGCAAAAGGTCCTGAACGGGTTGATCCGGGCATGCGAAAAGCGGCCCGTCAGCATGGGCAGACTGGCCGAACTCGTGGATCACATAGAATCTGCGCTGTTGGAGAATCCTGACCGGGAATTGGCGACCACCCTGATCGGGGAGATGCTAATGGAACGCCTCAAGACTCTGGATAAAATCGCTTACGTCCGGTTTGCTTCTGTTTACCGGGATTTCCAGGATGTCGAAGAATTCTTGAGCGAGCTCAAAAACGTAATGCTCCAACGCAAAGTCTAAGAGATTGGAGAGCGTAATTTTTTCGTTTTTTCGCTTACAGATGGAATGCCCTGGCCGGGAGATCGGCCTGGAAACTACGGGGACTGACGCTCGTATCTTTTGTGTAACCAACCACTTCCCCGAACATCTCCCTAAATAGGTCTTAACTTCCAGTCAGAAAACAGCTATAATAGGTGCGCGTAATAGTTACAAAGTGTGGCCCTTGCATTCCGCCCGGTGGCGGATATGCCCGAAGAGTATCTAGTGGGCGATGCGATCAGGATGAGAGCCGGTCTTCAATAGGTCAATTCCATGACTTACCCCCAAACCGTTTTTGGATGGATGGTGATCGACGGGCACGTGTGCAAGTAGAGGTGACGATTTAAGGTGGATCAATTCGAGGATCAATATTTAGCCGATGGACCCGGACCCCTGGGGATCCCTTTTGACGAGGATTCCAACTTCTTCCATCCAGAGGAAGTCCAGGATGAAGAGTTCCACGGCGCGCAGCAGGTTGAGGAGTCGATATACACCGACGACCCGGTACGGGTGTACCTGCGCGAAATGGGTTCTGTACCTTTGCTGACCCGCGAGGGTGAGGTCAGTCTGGCTCGCAAGATGGAGCGCGGAAAGCTGCGGATGCAGAAGGCGATCAGCCGTTCGCCGCTGATTCAAGCCGTGGTTTCCGAGTTTGCGGAACTAGTTCGCAGCGGCGCAGAGGATGTCGACAGCTACGTCGATTTTGCCCCCGCGGATATCGAGGAAGGCAGCGCAGCCGATCTTAAGCGCCGCGCCGAAGTGGCCGAGCTCTTTGTCAAGTACTTGGCCGCCCTCAAGAAACTGCAGCAGACCGTCGATAAGCACGCGACCGTTCCCACTGCCAACAAGAAGCTACGCAAGAAATGGGCCGGCAAGGTGGTGCGCGCCAAGGTCGAAGTTTCCCAGGCGTTTCGCGCTATTCCGTTCAACCTGGCGCGCTGGAAAGAGTTTGTCCGCGCCATTGAAAAAACGGCTGATGAAATGGCCTTGCTGGACAGCGAGATTCGCAAGCTGGAATCGCGCAACTCCGCTTCCGCTCAGCTCCGCGTCAAGGAACTGAAACGTGAGCTGAAAAAGCGCGAGACCGAGGCCGATGCCTCGCTGCCCGACCTGCGCCATAGCCTCGCGGTGATCCGCCACGGTGAAGTCGAGGCCGAGCGCGCCAAGAAGGATCTCGTGGAAGCCAATCTTCGCCTTGTCGTTTCGGTGGCCAAGAAGTACGTAAACCGCGGGCTGCACCTGCTCGATCTCATTCAGGAAGGCAATATCGGCTTGATGCGCGCCGCCGACAAGTTCGAGTACCGCCGAGGCTACAAGTTCTCCACCTATGCTACTTGGTGGATTCGCCAGGCTATTACTCGCGCCATAGCAGATCAATCGCGCACTATCCGCATTCCCGTTCACATGAACGAGAGCATGAACAAATTCCTGCGGGCGACGCGTGAGCTTGAAAAGGAACTCGGCCGCATTCCGACCAACGAGGAAATCAGCCGCCGGATGGACATCCCGGTTGAAAAGGTTCAGAAGCTGAAAACCATTTCGCGCGATCCAGTGTCTCTGGAGACGCCGGTCGGCCGCGATGGCGAGTCCGCGCTGGGCGACCTGATCGAAGACCGCTGGGTCGGTTCGCCGGTAGATGCCGTGATCGATTCCAACGTGCGCGACGAAACCGCCAATATCCTGAAGACGCTTTCTCCCAAGGAAGAAAAAGTCATCCGGCTGCGGTTCGGTATCGGTTGTGAGCGCGAGCACACGCTCGAGGAGATCGGCCAGGAGTTCGATGTCACCCGCGAGCGAATCCGCCAGATCGAAGCCAAAGCGCTGCGCCAGCTCCGTTCACCCGAGCGCGCCCGCCATCTGCGGGCTCTGTTGGCAGCTCGCTAAAAAAACTAGCGCTGTGCAGCGGCCTATGGGTCGCTCCAAAAAATCTAAGGCCCAAGCGCGTTAGAGCGCCTGGGCCTTTCCTTTGCTCTCTTCAGCCTAGAACCGTACGCGTATGCCTAATTGGATGATGCGCGTGTAGTTCTGGCCTGTGACTCCGCCCCCGGCGCCCAATGCGAGCGCATTGTATTGTCCGCTGAGCACGCCGAAATCCGCCGGATCCTGCAGATTCAGCGTTGGATCGGCCCATTCCATGTGGTTGAACACGTTGAACGCCTGGGCGTAAAATTGAATGCCGATCCGCTCGGTAATCGGCGTGTCCTTGGTAAGGCCCAGATCGAGATTCCAGCGGCCCTGCCCGCGCAAATTACCGCCACCGCCGCACGTTCCATCGAGACCAACCAGGTTTGGCCGGAAGTTGTTGTAGATCGCCGTCGGGTTACGGAAGAAGTTCACGCCGCTTCCACCGTTTACCGGATCGCCGTTCACGCCGATGTTCCCGTCGCTGACTACTCCAAACACAGGCGAGTTGTTGTACTTCATGCCGCTGAGCGGCACGGCGTCGCACCCGTCCGTATCCCCATTGATGCCGGTGCCCCATTCCTGATAGGAACCGGTGAGGACCTGCAACGGTAAGCCGGTTCCGTAGGAGAAGATCGGCGAGATGATCCATCCGCCAATGATCTTGTTGATCGCTTCGTGGCTGCTGGCAAATCTCTGCCCCTTGCCGAAAGGCAGGGTGTAGGAAGCCACCAGGTTAAAAGTGAACTTCCGATCAAAATACTGGGGTCCGTAATCGACGCGATTGTTCCAGGGATCGTCTACGCTCGCGAACGTATAAGCCTGATTCAAGCCGATAATGCCCAACGCATGGCCGTAGGTGAAATTGCCGTTCACCGTCAAGTTCGAAGAGCGCTTCTGGGGCGACACCGTCATCGCGTTGTAGTTCGAATACCCCAGTGACGTCGTCGCGTAGCAATAGAGTGTGCATTGACCGGAATCCAGGGGCACTGACGGGCCAAAGTAGTAGCTGCTGTCCAGATCGGCCCACATGCTGCCGACAGACTGGGTGAGAATGTTGCTTGCCTCGCCCGTATTTGGGTCAGCGACGGCCGCCGTGCAACTGGAGAAGCCCTTGCAATAGCTGCTGCCCTTCAAAGCCGCTTCCAAGAATGGCTGTGGCGTGATTGGCTTATGTCCGGCCAGGGCGAAATACAGATTGTCGTACGCATTCGCGAAGGTTTGGCCGTTCAGCTTCATCATCCAGGGCACATCGCTGAACTCGATTCCTTCATACAAGTTGCGGGACCATACTCCGACATAACCAACTTCGAACAGGAAACCGCCCTTGAATTGCCGCTGGATGCTGAAATCCACCTGGTCCGAATTGCCGGGCTTGAAGTTGCCGTCCAGCGTTTCCAGAAGGGCCGCGGAAGGCGCATTGGAGCCAGCGACTGGCCCCGGGACTACCGGCGTGGGGAGCGTCTGGGAAATTGATCCCACCGGCGGATTGTTTCCGTCTATTCCGATACGGAATGCCGTCGCGGGAGTTGCCCCTTGGGATTTGGTGCAGACGCCCGCGGACGTCGGATCCGAACAGCTCACCGGCTGCAGGAATCCGTCGCCTAAAACCGGAGTCGAGACGAGGTCGATTCCGAGATTACGAGCATAGATTCGCGCGTAACCCGCGCGAATAACGGTCGCTTTATCGCCAAGGAGCTTGTTCAACCAACCGCTGGTCACGTTCGGTGACCATGCGATTGACACGCGCGGAGAGATCTCGCCCCAATACGGGAAGTACGGATGACTTATTCCCCTCACCGCGCCGATCGGGCTAAAGCCTAGCGTCGGGTTATAAACCGTGCCATTCTGCGCTGCCGAAAGCGTGGAATTGAGGTAATTCTGCATGTAAATCGGGGAATTCGTCGCCGCATTCACCATGATGTCCTGTGTGCCATTTGCCTCGGCCGGTGGCATTTGGATCTGATAATTCAGGCCATACGTCAAAGTGAAGTTCGGTTTGATCTTCCAGCTATCGTTGAAAAATATGCTCCACGTCTGGTCTGTGACATTCGAGCGAACCGGCGTCCCCAGCGGATTCACTTGGAGGTTTGTTCCCGTACGCGTAGCAACGACGGTTCACTGCGACACCAGTCCCAGAATGTCTGCGTAGTAGTTGTTGTAGGACGAAAGTCTGGAGGACGGCAGGCAATTGGCCGTGAGCGTGTCGGTACAAGGGATCGGCTGAAAGTCCGGCGTGATCTTAATCCCGGAGCTGCTGATCTGATCAATGAGCTGAGTCAATCCGCCAACCACATTGTCGTAGCGGTCGAACCGCCAGCGTTGATGGAAGAATTCGCCGCCGGCCTGAAGCAGATGGGTTCCCCAAAGTTTGCTTAGCGTGTTTCGATAATCGTAGTCGTGACCATCCCAGAGCCGTGGACGTGCGTCCTGCGTGTTGATGTTCAGCGGTACCAGGCCGGGCGTACCAGCGGTGTGGTTGTTATCGCCGTTGATGGCAAGCGGTGCCTCGAGCCCCGGCGCTTGCGGAATACCCGCGGCTGCCCGCAGCCACTGCCATTGGTTCCGCAGGTAACTGAAGTGGAATTCATTCGTCAATGTCGGGGAAATCGTAGTCGTGACGCCGGCCACGATGTACCGCGGCTGATTAATCGTCGTCGATGCGCTCGCCGGCTGTCCTAGCGTATCGCCGGGCAGAAGGCCGCCGATATCGACTTGGTTGGTGGTGGGATTCGGCTGCCGGAAATAGCGGTAGCTGCCGAAAAAGCGCCATTTGTCGCCAAAATCGTGGTCGATGCGCGCCACTCCGAAATCGTTCGTGAGCGGATAGCTTAGCTGCCCGATGTAGCCGCAGGTATTTAGCCCGTGATCGCCATAGTTGAGGCTGTTGCAAGCGGGCATGTATTTGTTCCAGATCTGGCTGATCACCGGATTCATGCCCGTGCCGCGTGGATCGCACATCTGGCCGCCATTCGGGCCGCACGCTGTTGAATTCGCGAGATTGTATTGCACGATGTTGCCGTTCGCGTCCCGCTCCTGAATGATGCCCTGCCGCAGAGTGGCCGAGGGCACAATCGAGGCAAACGGGCCGGAACGCGGGTAACGCTCGCCCTCATAGTTCACAAAAAAGTAGGTCTTGCCGCCGAGGAATTTGGGAGCCAGCGGTCCGCCGAGCGCGCCTCCAAAGCGGTTGTAGTGGCCCTTAGGCTTGGCGATCCCCTCGAAATTGTTTGTCCAGTCGTTCGAATTCAGCCAGTCCGCCTGGAAGAAGTCATACGCCGAGCCATGAAAGGCATTGGTGCCGCGTTTCGTGGTGACGAGCACCTGGCCGCCGCCCGACAGCGAAAAATCCGCGGTCATGTTGTTCGTGTTGACGCGAAATTCTTCTACGCTTTCCGCTGGCGTCGGCATCACGCCGGAGCCGTTATGGGCGATGTATGTCGCGTTGTCTCCGTCCAGATCGCTGGTGTTGTTGCCCCCATCCAGCATGAACGTGTTCTGGTCGGGCGTATTGCCGGCGATGCTTCCGCTAGTGGTGTTGCCCTCGGCACCGTTGAACGTCGGAGAAGATGTGGGCTGCAGAAACACCAGTGCGGACACGTCACGGCTAATCGTCGGCAGCGTCAGGATGGCCGTGCCACCCAGGCTCGTGCCCATGGTCGCGCTCTCGGTCTGCAACTCCGCACCCGGGGTAGACGTTACCTCCACCGTCTCGCTGGACGTGCCGATCTGCAGCGTCACGTCTAGGGTGAGCGCCGTTCCTGTCGTTACCTCCTGCCCCGGCACGATGGTCTTCCGGAATCCGCCCTTCGCCACCACCAGATCGTATTTACCGGGCGGGACGTTGTTGAACACGTACAGACCCGCGGTATTGGTCTGCAGACGTAGCGGGATATTAGTCGCTTCATCGATCAACTGCACCGAGGCGTCGGGAACGATCGCGCCGCTCGGGTCGGTTACACGTCCTGTTACATTGCCGTTGCCCGAGGCGTTTTGACCGACCAGCAAACCGGTCGGAATGGAAAGGCAGACTACCAACATCTGCCAAAGTGTGAGTTTCTTCATACTCCCTTTCGCAAATTCGATGTTAAGCGTCAAACCGGGACGGTTATTTCGGGTCAGTATATGGGGGGTGTGGGCTTGCTGTCAAACATTTACCTCGTTAGGCACGTACTGGCGGTACGTCTGATGGAAATCCCCAGCTTGGATCCGGACTTCAATTTGGAGGCTCTGGGAAGTGGAAGCGCGCCGGCGAGAGGTTTCCAGAATCGGTATCGGATCACCAGCACATAAGCCATCAACTTACTGAATAGATTGGATTTGTGTACCTCTCTATAACTGGCGAGATAATTGCTGCGGCCTCGGTAGTTAGAACTCAGAAATGACTGGGGTGAGTTGTACCCAAAAAACCGAAAACGAACGGTGCGGGCGGCAGCCTCAGGGGGAATTACATGAAACTCTTGAACTCAAAACTGGGGATGCTGCTCGCGGCTGTCCTCGTATTCAGCTTGCCGGTTTTGTCTCAGCTCACAAGCGGCAATATCACAGGTACGGTCTATGATCCGACCGGCGCAGCCGTCCCGGGCGCGACCGTTGTGGCCCACAATACAGCTACGAACGTCGACAGCACCACGACCTCAACTTCTGCCGGCGATTATCGTTTTGAAAATTTGCCGGTAGGAACCTATACGATCATGGTCAACGCGGCCGGGTTCACGAAAGCCGAGGTCGCCAATGTCCAGGTTCAGCTCAACGCCACCATCACCACCAACGTGCAGCTTACGATCGGCCAGCAGTCGCAGAGTGTGCAGGTGAGCGAATCCGCCGTAGCGATTGATACGACGACGGCTCAAATCCAGTCAACTTTCGAAACCAAGCAGATCACGGACCTGCCGAGCACGGCCACTGGCTCCGGGGTATTGAACCTCGCGTTGCTTGCTCCTGGAGTGGGCACGAGCGGTACGGTCGGTGCCGGCACAGGTCCTTCCGTCGGAGGCCAGCGCCCGCGCAACAACAACTTCACGATTGAAGGTATCGACAACAATAACGGTGCCATCACAGGTCCTCTCGTCAGTCTTCCCAATGACGCGGTCGCCGAGTTTAGTGCCCTCCAGAACCAATACTCCCCGGATTTCGGACACTCCTCGGGCGGCCAGTTCAACCAGGTCATCAAGAGCGGAACCAACTCGTTCCACGGAATGCTCTATGAGTACTTCCAGAATCGGAACCTCAACGCGGCCGACAATCTCGCCGCGGTTAGCGGCACTCCACTGCATCCGCGTTTTGACAACAACCGCTTTGGAGGCAATTTCGGCGGTCCGATTAAGCACAATAAGCTGTTCTTCTTTGTGGATTACGAATACAATCCTGTCGGGCAGCAGGGAACGCCGGGTCAGCTCTTCGCCCCCACTGCCGCGGGACTGAACCAGATCGCCGCCACGCCGGGCATTAACCAGACCAACTTTGGGATTTTTAAGAAGTACGTTCCGGTGGCGAGCAGTTCTTGTACCGGGCAGGCCTCCTGTCCGGCTGTGCCTCTTGGCAGTTTGGCGCTCGGGCCGCTCTCCGGCCTCAAGACCCTGCCCGCGAGTAGTATTGATGTCGGTCAGATCCCAGTGACCACCCCGAACTATTTCAACAATGAATCGGGCCTGGCGTCGATCGATTACAACCTGTCCGACAAGGACTCCATGCGCGGCCGGTACATTTTAAACCGCACAGGCGCCATCGATGCTTCCGCGAGCCTGCCGGCGTTTTTTACGACCGTTCCGACAAATTCCTATATGGTGGTATTTTCCGAATACCACAATTTTTCGCCGACGCTCATTAACGAGTTGCGCCTCGGCTATAACAAGTTCGCCCAAAATTTTCCGTCCGGTAACTTTGCTTTTCCGGGTTTGGACCAGTTCCCCAACTTGGTCTACAACGATCTCCAGGTCCAGGTGGGCCCTGACCCAAACGCGCCCCAGTATACATACCAAAATACGTATCAGTTGACCGACAACGTTACCTGGAACAAAGGTGCTCACAGCTTTAAAATCGGCTTCGACGGTCAGCGCAACATTTCGCCTCAAAGCTTTACTCAACGCTCTCGCGGCGACTATGAGTACTCGTATTTGAGCGATTACCTGTTCGACTTCACGCCGGATTTGCTTGCCCAGCGTTCAGCGGGGAATCCAGTGTATTGGGGAAATCGCTGGCTTTTCGGTTGGTACGCCAATGACAGTTGGAAGGTGCGTCCGAATTTGACGGTAAATCTCGGCCTGCGCTATGAGTACCAGACTGTCCCGGCATCTGAAAACGAGCAGACCCTGAACGCCATCGCGAGCGTTCCCGGACTGATCACGTTTGCCGCGCCCAAGCCACAGACCAATAACATCATGCCTCGAATCGGCATCGCCTATTCGCCTGGAACCAGCGGCAAAACCTCCATCCGCGCGGGCTTTGGCATCAATTACGACGTGTTGTACGACAATCTGGGCTTGCTGACGCTTCCTCCGCAGCTCTCCACAACCCAGGACGTAACTGGTGCTGGTGGCAGCAACTTTCTCGTCAGCGGCGGGCTGCCCCCGACCGGACCAAGCCCTAACTTCACGGCCGCGGAAGCGCGTGCTGCAACCGCGGGCTTCGTACCCGATGTGAAGAGACCGAAATCGTACCAGTGGAACCTCGGAATCCAGCACGAGTTCGCCGGAAACTATGTCTTCGAGACGCGCTACTTAGGCACGCGAGGCACGGATCTGGACATCCAGGCTCAGCTAAACGCTCAGCCGGTTGTGAATGCTTCCAATGCTCTTCCAGTCTTCTGGAGTGCCCCGAGCCAGGCCACACTCAACTCGCTTACGAATACCCTAGGCGCTCTCACCACTGCCTATGCGAACCAGGGAGACTTTGTGCCTGCTTACTACAATGCCGGGTTCGCCCCTGCCTGTAATCCTGACTGTGGTCATGCCAAGATCACTTCTTATCAGCCGTGGGGCAATTCGATTTATCACGGTTGGGCCAACCAGTTAACCCGCCGCTTCAATAACGGTATGCAGTTTGTCGGCTCATACACCTGGAGCCATGCAATCGATGACTCCACCGCGGACGTTTTCTCGACCGTAACCACCCCGCGGCGCCCTCAAAACTCGCAGGACCTTCGTGCGGATCGTAGCAGTTCGGCTCTCGACCATCGGCAGCGCTTCACCTTCGAGATGCTCTACGACGTTCCCTTCTTCAAACACTCGAACTGGTTCGCCAAAAACCTCCTCGGCAACTGGGAAATCGCCCCGATCTACACCTACCAGACCGGAACTCTCTGGACGGTCCAGAGCGGTGTCGATTCCAACCTGAACGGCGATACCTGGCCCGACCGCGCGATCGTGAACCCGAACGGCGGCAACCCCGCTATCGGCTCGGGAACCACCGCGCTCAAGAACAGTACGGGAGATGTCGTCGGATTTCTGGTCAACAATCCCGATGCGCTTTACGTCCAGGCACCCAGGGGAACCCTGTCGACGGGCGGCCGTAACACCAGGATGTTTAATCCGATCAATAACATTGATGTGACGGCGACCAAGCGCATCAACTTCACGGAGCGGGTCGCCGCCGAGTTCTCGGCGCGAGCGTTCAACGTGCTGAACCATCCGCAGTACGTAGGCGGTCTCCTTAACGATGTCGCTCCGTTCAGTCCAGTTTCGACCCCTCAACGCCTCTTCCTCCAACCTCAAAGCCCGACATTCGGCCAGCTCTCGCAGGTTTGGTCCAGTAATCCGAGAGGCATGGCGCTGAGTCTTAAACTGATCTTCTAGGCTGGGCTCGGCTGAATCCAACTCCACAGAGGGGAGCTTTCGGGCTCCCTTTTTTCTTTCCTCCAGCGTCGTACTGTACCCGTCGTACTATGCCCTCGTTAGACCTAGGTAACTTGTCCGTTATGTGGGTTGTCGATATAACGGTCTAAAAGGGGGTCTATATGGGGCTTACAAACATAGCTTGCAACCTCTCTCCACGTCGCTTTGGTTGGCTAGGCGCTTTCCTATTCGTCGCTTCCCTTGCTACTGCCCAAACCACCGTCTCAACCGGCAGCATTGAGGGTACCGTTAGTGACCCAACCGGCGCTGCGGTCGCCAATGCAACCGTGACCATCACCGGTAAGGCCACCGGCCAAGTCTACACAAAGACCACGACCTCGACTGGCGCCTATTCCTCGGGTTCGCTCATTCCCGGCGATTACTCGGTCCGCGTCGAAGCGCCAGGCTTTAGTACCACCGTCCTGAACGTCACTGTGCAAGTCGGCGTCACCGCCAACGGAAACGTGAAATTGTCCCTCGGCACCGCTTCGCAAGTCGTCGAGGTTACCGCTACCGCGGCCGGTGTCAATCCGGACCAGGCCACCGTGCAAGGGGTGCTCACGGCCACGCAAATCGACCAGCTTCCGATCAATGGCCGTAACTTCCTTGATCTGGCGCAGCTCGAGCCCGGCGTGCAGATTCAGGACGGGACGAACTTCGACCCAACCAAAGTCGGCTACTCGTCCATCTCCTTCGGCGGCCGCTTCGGCCGCACCGCCCGAATCTCGGTCGATGGCGTGGATGTCTCAGACGAGACCGTTGGCACAACAACGGAGGACGTACCCTCCAGCGGCATCCAGGAATTTCAGCTAAGCCAGTCGAACCTCGATCTCTCCAATGACCTCACCTCCTCCGGAGCGGTCAACGTAGTCACCCGCTCTGGCACCAACGATTTCCATGGTGAGCTCTTTTACTACCTGCGCGACAGCCGCTTCAGCGCTCAACTCCCGCATCCTGTGGGCATCCCCGCTCCTTATCAGCGCAATCAGATGGGCGGACGCTTCGGTGGCCCCATCATCAAGGACAAGCTGTTCTTCTTTCTCGACATGGAACGCACCAAGCAGGATGCGAGCGTTCCCGTCCTGTACGCTTCGCCGTTCCAGGGCTTCTCCGGCACGTTCCAATCGCCTTTCCGCGAAAACGAACCCATGGCGCGCCTCGATTGGCAGGCCACCAGAGCAATCTGCGCCTCTTCTTCCGCTTCAACTACTACGACACGCTTGCCGAGGCCACCTTCTTTTCTTCCAGCTATCAGCTTTACAAGACGAAAAACTATACCCGCAACTACGTGGCCGGTGCCGATTTCAATACTGGGCAATTCACGCACACGCTCCGTTTCTCGGTCATGCATTTTGAAAACAACATCGGAGATGCGGTGGTCGGAAGCGCTCTTCCGCTGGCCAACCTTGGACTCAATTTAAATGTGCAGAATGGCCCTTCAACGGGGCCGAATCTTCTCGCACCGCAAGCTACTCTGCAGCACGATACCCAAGCCAAATATGACGGCGGCAAGCCCATCGGCTCTCATTTCCTCCGGTACGGGGTCAATTACAATCACATCGAGTCGGGCGGCTTCGCCAGCTTCTTCAAGATCGCGCCCCAGGTAGTTACGAATCTTTCTCCGGGCGACGTCGCCAGTGCCGCAGCCGGACCATACCCCGGCGGCTCCGCCAACCCGCTGAACTACCCGGTGGAGGAGGTCATTCTCGGAAACGGTCAGGGATTCTCTACCGAGCGTCCCGGCCTCGGCTATCCGGCCGGCCTGCTGGGCCCTGACAATCGCTTCAGCTTTTATATTGGTGATACCTGGAAGATTCGCCCCAATCTGACCCTGATCTTCGGTCTTCGATATAACCGGGATACCGGCCGCACCGACAGCGATCTCCCACCGTTCCCGCAACTCGACGCTCTCATCCCTGGTACCGGCGGCCGCGTGCATCAGCCCAATCTTAATTTCGCGCCTCAGGTCGGCATCGCCTGGGATCCGAGTGGTCAGGGCAAAACTGTATATCGCATCGGTGCCGGCCTTTTCTACGAGAACGTGATCTTCAATAACGTTCTCTTTGATCGGCCGCTTCGGCTGGCGACCGGCGCCTTTCTGGCCACTCCGCTCGCGTGCTTCTTCGGTGCCTCCCAACCGGTTTCAGTTCCGAGCGGCACCATCAGTATGCCGTCCAATCTCTGCAATGGCGTGGTCGGAGATGCCGCCACCGGTATCGCTGCATTCCAGACCCAGTATCAGGCGACCATTCCTTTCAGCTTGACGGCCCCGAATCCCAATTATCTCGTCACCCAGTTGAATAACGGAGTGAATCTGCCAACCGGACTCTTTGCTCCGAATTATCGTACCCCACGGTCACTGCAGATGAACGCCGGCATCCAGCATCAGTTCGGACGCAATACCGTCCTGACCGTCGATTACCTTCGAAATATCGTTACTCACACGCTGCTTGGCATAGACACCAACCACGTCGGCGATATCCGCTATTTCAACAAAGGAGCCGCCCAGGCTGCCATCGCTGCAACGGAGAAGCAGTTCAATACCAACTCCATCGATGGCGCGATAGCCGCGGGCGCTACTATGGCGGATTTCGCTGGTAATGGCCTGACATCTCCGGGAATTGACTTCGGCGGCGTTTGTCCCTTTGCCTACGGTTGCGCTTTCGCCGGCATTAATCCGGCAGCTCCCGAAATCCCACAGCTTCAGCCTATCGGCCGCTCCGTGTACAACGGCATGGACGTGAAACTCACCCACAACGTCGAGCACCCTTTGCGCGGCATTCACAATCTGAACCTGCAGCTCGCCTACAGCCTTTCGCGTTTCGTGAATCAGGGCGGAGCTAATCCCGGTGTCAGCACCGGCAATAGCGATCAGGATTTCGTGATTTCCGCTGTCGATAACGCCAACCCGCTAGGATTCATGGGACCCTCCCTACTGGATCGCACGCACCAATTTTCATTCGGCGGCGTGGCCGATATTCCGGGCGGGTTCCGCGGCTCTTTCATTGGCCACTTCTACTCCGGCCTGCCACTCTCATTGCAAGTTCCCAATACAGGAAACGGCAACGGCGAAATCTTCCGCACTGACTTTACGGGAGACGGCACCGTACAGGATCTTCTGCCCGGCACCCGCGTCGGCTCCTTTAACCGCGATATTTCCCTGAGCGATCTCAACGGTATCATCCAGAACTACAACAACACCTATGCGAACCAGCCCACGCCTGCTGGCCAGGTGCTGATCCAGACCGGCCTGTTCACGACGGCTCAGCTTCAGGCGTTGGGTGGGGTCGCTCCCTCCGTCTCTGCGGCTCCGAGCGGGCAAGTCGGTATGAGCCCTCTGAAGGACTTCGATTTTCGGTTCAGTTGGGATCACAAGTTCGGCGAGCGATTCGAGATTGAGCCCAGCGTCGGCTTTTATAACCTCTTCAACTTCGCCAACTGGGATCTGCCGCCCAATGTGCTCACAGGGCTATTGAACGGCTCGGCAGGTTCCGTGAACGGCACCACCCAGGCCGACCGCATCACCAATCGTGTAGGCCTCGGGACCGGCGTTTTCTCGCTCGCCGCTCCGCGCGCCATCGAATTCGGGTTGCGAATTGCCTTCTAAATTACTAACGTAAGCTTATTAATATGAGTAGTTTAGCTAGGTTCCTGTTCCGCTGATTGGAATCGCCCCGACGTGCTGCTTCCAAAACTCGTAGTGACTTTGAGCTTAAAGGGCCCTAACCCATTAACCCGTAGTGGCCGATAGAGTTGGCTGTTCAGTTGCTCCCTGCCTGAACGGAGTCGCGCCTATCAGGCAGGCTTTGAATTGGAAGTTTAGAGTTTCGTGAGGAGCCATAGTATGTCAAAAACGGCCGGCAGACAGTCCTCGCCGAACGTGAACCTGCGCCAGTTTGTGTTCGCTGCGCTGATTGCCCTGCTTTCTGTCATTCCTGCATTCGCTCAGAGCCTCACCACCGGCGGCCTTGCCGGGACGGTGAAAGATCAGAGCGGTGCGGCTGTCGCGGGCGCGACTGTTACCCTTACCAACCTTGATAACGGCGGTACCCAGACCGCGACCACAAACGACCAGGGCTCTTTTCAGTTTTCGCTACTGAAACCCGGCAATTATACTGCTCAGGCCACCATGACCGGCTTGTCATCGGATATTCAGAAGGTTGCGATTCAAGTGGGCCAGACGCCGAGTCTCGACCTGACGGCCAAAGTCCAGTCCACTCATCAGGTGGTTGAGGTCTCCGCGACGGCAGGCGCGCTACAGACCGAGAACGCCAATATCACCCAGACATTCAGCACTGAACAGGTTATGCAACTGCCCGCTCCTGGCGGCGACCTCACTACGGTTGCGTTTACCGTTCCGGGTATCGTGGAGAACACTGGCATGGGCTATGGAAATTTCAGTTCTCACGGCCTGCCGGCGGTGTCAAATCTGTTCACCATTAATGGTGATGACTACAACGACGCTTACCTGAACCTGAACAACTCCGGCGCCAGCAACCTGCTGCTTGGGCAGAACGAGATTGCAGAGGCCTCCGTTACGCAGAACGGCTACAGCGTCCAATACGGGCGACAAGCCGGCGCTCAGGCGAACTACGTAACCAAGGGCGGCACTAACGAGTTCCACGGCGATCTGCTGTTCAACTTCAATAACCACCTGATGAACGCGAACGATTTCTTCAACAACTCGAGCGGAACGCCGAGGCCGTATGCGGTTTCCCGGCAATGGGGCGCGGATATCGGAGGACCCATTTTGAAGAACAAGCTCTTCTTCTACGCCGATAGCGAAGGCCTGTACTATTCGCTGCCGACGTCTTCCGTTGTTAATATCCCTTCGCCTCAACTGCAGACCTATATTCTCGGAAATATCAGCGCGGCCCAGGTTCCGCTCTATCAGCAAGCGTTTTCTGTCTACAACAACGCCAAAGGCGCGGTACCTGTGACCACCGGTTCGGGTCAGCTCCAGGACTCAAGCGGCAGCCTTGGTTGCGGTGATTTAGCTGGAACAGCCGTTCCCGGCGGCGGCACATTTGGCGTTGACACGCCTTGCATGTATGCCTTCCGAACCAACGGCTTGAACACGAATAAAGAATGGTTGCAGACCGACCGCGTCGATTGGAACATCACCGACAAACAGAAGATCTTTTTCCGCTTTAAGACCGACCACGGGTTTCAGCCGACCGGTACGAATCTGCTGGATCCGGCGCTGAATACCCAGAGCATTCAGCCGCAGTACGAAGGCCAGATCAACCATACGTATGTTATTTCGCCGACGGCGGTGAATAATGTCGTCGCTTCGATTCTCTGGTACAGCGCTATTTTTGGCCCAGCGAGCACAAGCGCCTCGCAGAGTGTCTTTCCGACTTATTTCGGCTGCGCCGGATTTGATTATCCCTTTTGCGCGGGCTCGATGGGGGGAACGAACGGCGCTTCAGGACTGTACCCAATGGGTGTGAACTGGTCGACCTTCCCACAGGGACGCGATGTCGGCCAGTTCCAGTTGATCGATGATTTTTCAAAAGTGATGGGGAATCACACCTTGAAATTCGGTGTGAACTTCCGAAAAAATCGCGTGACCGACTTCAGTTACGAACAGGGTGCAATCGGTTCCTACTTTTTCAATTCGCTTACTGATTTCGCGAATGGCGCAATGAACGCGGATACCGGCAGCTACTATACCCAGAAATTCAGCCCGTTGCTCGACGCGCACGTTCGGCTCTACAACATCGGCATCTACGCCCAGGATGAGTGGAACGTCAAGCCGAATCTGAAGGTTACTTATGGCATCCGTCTGGACCGTACTGCGAATCCGCTGTGTACTGACAACTGCTTCTCACGCTTGACTAGCCAGTTCGATACGGCCTCCTTCCAAAAAGGTATCGATATTCCTTACAACTCTTCGATCCAGACCGGTCTGTCGCACGCTTACTACAACACCGATCCGATCGTCGCGGATCCGCGCGTAGGAGTTGTGTGGAGTCCCAAGGGCGGAAACAGCACTGTCATCCGCGGTGGCATCGGTCTGTTCTCAGATCTGTTCCCGGCGTTTATCGTCTCGAACGTGTTTAACAATGCTCCGTTCCCGTATAACGCGTTTATCTACTCCGGAACGGCGAGTGCGGCGAGTGATCCAAACAGTGCTCCCGCCGCAGCACAGGCCCAATTCAATGCCTTCAAAACAGGCTTTTTCAATGGCGCGACGTTTACGCAGTTGAACAATTCGATACCCGGTGGATTCAGCCCGCCCAACTACTTTTCAATTCCTCAAACCTTCAAGACGCCTAGGTTCGTCGAGTGGAGCTTTGAGATCCAGCAGCCTCTTGGGCAAAAAAATGTCTTTGTCGTTACCTATAGCGGCAATCACGGATACAACCTGCTGAACACTTCGGGATTCGCGAACGTGTTCGTCAACACGACCAATTTCCCGAACGGATTCGGGAACCTGCCGACGACCGCTCCCGACCCAAGATTCGGAGCCGTCACCCAAATCAGCAACGCCGGTTATTCGAATTACAACGGTCTCACCGTTCAGTTCCGGCGCTCTCTTGGCTACGGCTTCCAGGGCCAAGTTGGCTATACCTGGAGCCACGCCTTAGACACGCTGTCCAACGGCGGTTCGGGCCTTCCGTACTCGTTCTGTTCGGGATGCGCGTTCACCACCTCGGCTAATCCCAACATTGCGCTTAACTACGGCAACTCTGATTACGATATTCGCAACAGCCTTGTCGCCGATTTTGTTTGGGACACGCCCTGGAAATTCGGAAACAAAATTATTGGTAACCTGCTCGGGAACTGGACCCTGTCTGGCAAGTTCTTCGTCCGCTCGGGTACGCCCTTCAGCATCTACGATGGAGCGCTTGCTGGTCTGGTGTCAGGGACCAATCTCACCCCGGCCACCACTCTGCTGGCAAACTCCGCCGTTGCGGGAGTGCCGACCAATTGCGGAGCAAGTGCCGTCAATACACCATGCTTCAGCGCGTCACAATTCACCCCGAGCGGAGCCGAAACTGGATTCGGGAACCTGGGCCGAAACGCGTTCTATGGGCCAGGCTATTTCGACATCGACGCGTCGCTTTTTAAGAACTTCACCATCAAAGAGCGCCTGCGCTTCCAGTTCGGTGCCAGCGCATATAACCTTATGAACCATCCGAACTTCTGGAACCCGAATGCCGATATATCGAGTTCAAATTTCGGAATGATCTCCTCCACCGCGACGCCGGTTGTCAGTGCGTACGGCGCCTTTGTCGGTTCTACTGTGTCTGGCCGCGTGTTGGTCGTGACAGGCCGCTTGCAGTTCTAATCGTTACGACAATCGCCCCCGGTGCTGCTCCAGGGGTTTACAGCGCCGGGGGGTTGCTTCGGGGATTCGGTCCCCTGATTGGAATCGGGCTAAGTTGCGACTACCAAAAGTCGTAGGCAGTTTTCGCTGAAGGATCCTAACGCATTAAGTCATAGTAAGAAAGTTTAATCACTCCCTGCCTCACCAAACGCTGCGCCTACACCGGGCGCCTTGTTCAGTTGAAAGTTAGAGGTGTTACTTCCAAAAGTGGGAGTCACTCTCCCCTCAGTTGCTCCTAACTTATTAACCCGTAGGGAACAGGTTCTTGGCTGTCCATTTGCTTCCCGTCTAACCAAAGCCGCGCCTGTACTGCGGCGGCCTTCTTAGAAAACTTACGGGGAGGAATCAGACATATGTTAGAAAAGATCGGCAGAACAATCTCTGTATTGCTGCTGATGGTGTCTTTGGCATTGCCAGTCGCTCACGGCCAGACCATCACCACTGGAGACGTAGCGGGTACGGTCACAGACGCCAGCGGTGCTGTCATCCCAGGTGCGACGATGACCCTGAAGAGTGTGGAAACCGGAGAAACGCAAACCACCACAACCAACCAGTCGGGAGCCTATCGGTTTACGCTCCTGAAACCGGGCAACTATACCCTGGAAGCGACCACTTCCGGTCTCAAATCGGATCTTACCAGGGTTGCTGTGCAAGTGGGCCAGGCCGCTACCGTCGACCTGGTGGCCAAAGTACAATCCACGCAGCAGGTTGTGGAGGTCACGGCGGCTCCGGCGTTGCTGAATGTCGAAAATGCGAACCTGAGCACAGCCTACGACTCCCGCCAACTAGAGAATCTGCCCGCGCCCGGCAATGACATGACTGCGTATGCGTTCTCAACCCCAGGCGTAACCATCAGTACCGGCGGCGGCTACGGCAATTTCTCGGTGTTCGGGCTTCCGGGCGTGTCGAACCTGTTCACGATCAACGGTAACGACAACATGGACCCATATCTGAACCTGAATAATTCCGGAGCGAGCAACTTAACCTTGGGTTCCAATGAGCTTTCGGAAGCTGCTGTCGTTGTCAACGGCTACACAGGCCAGTATGGGCGCCAAGCCGGTGCAAACGTAAACTACGTCACCAAATCAGGCACTAACGAGTTCCACGGAAATGCTGCCTGGTTTTACAACGGCCGAGTCATGAACGCGAACGACTGGTTCAATAACGCCACCGGGACGCCCCGTCCGTTTGCGATTTCCAACGAGTGGGCGGATTCGATCGGCGGCCCAATCCTAAGGAATAAGCTGTTCTTCTTCATCGACAATGAAGGGCTACGTTACGTTTTGCCGAGTGGCGGAGCCGTATATATCCCCACCACTGATTTCTCCAATTTCGTCTTGACGAATCTCCAGGCGACCAATCCCGGGGCTGTTCCGTTCTACACGAATGCGTTCAAATTGTACGGCGGTGCTTCCGGCGCTGGCCGGGCCACACCGGTCACCGCTTCAATCGATAAAAGCCTCGGTTGCGGTGACTTCGCAGGAACTGGTCCGTGGGGTGTTACCCAGCCCTGCGCCCGCGGATTCCAGAACACGGTCAACAATCTAAATACGGAATGGCTGCTCGCTGCGCGAGGCGATTACAACGTCACCAGCAACGACCGTATTTACCTTCGCTACAACACGGATCACGGAATCCAGGCGACTGGCACGGATCCGATCAACCCGGTGTTCAATGCGAACAGCGTCCAGCCTTCGTACGGCGGACAGTTCGGCTACACTAAGGTGCTCGGAGCAAGTATGGTAAACCAGTTGCTCCTGTCCGCTTCGTATTACACGGCTATCTTCGGCCCGTCGGACCTGAAAGCGGCACTGAACACGTTCCCCACAACCTGGGCGTTCAATGACGGTCTGTTTATTTCCAACACTTTTGGCAGTTCTCTAGGAGGGGAAGACACCAGATACCCGCAGGGCCGTAAGGTTAGGCAGTGGCAACTGATCGACGATTACTCCTGGAACCGTGGTGCGCACGCGATCAAGTTCGGCGCGAACGTCCGGAAGAACTGGGTCAATACCTATGCTTACGGCGCGAATACGAGCGGCTTGATGACCTTCAATTCCATGACCGATTTCGTGAATGGATCGCTTGTAAACGGCTCCACGTACGCGCAGGCCTTCAGCAGTATCGGTGCTGAGGGGCTGACGATGTATAGCGCCGGCTTCTATGCGCAGGATGAGTGGAAGGTTCGCCCGAATCTCATCCTGACGTTAGCTTTGCGCTTGGATCGGAACAGTAATATTCAGTGTGCGCGAGGGTGCTTCAACGAGCTCGCGACTCAGCCATTCGGGCAGCTCAACCACGACGTGAGTGTGCCTTACAATGCAGTGATTCACACTGGGCTGAAGGAAGCCTTCCCCAGCGTGGAGCCGATTGTGCTTGCACCGCGAGTTGGGTTTGCTTGGAACGCGAAGGGAGCGACGGTTGTTCGCGGCGGCTTTGGTATCTTCTCCGATCTGTATCAGGGTCTAATCGCCGATCGTTTGATTACCAATGCGCCCGCTGTGACCTCCTTCACGACCAACTCGGGCATGGTCGCGCCTGATGACCCGAACAGTGCCTTCGCAATGGTCACGAATTCCAACGCTGTGTTCCAGAATGGGTTCGCCAGCGGCCAAACTTTAGCGCAAATGAAGTCGGCGGGCCTATTGGCGGTACCGAACTTCAATACGGTTGCCAATAAGCTCTACAATCCCAAGTTTTACGAATGGAACTTTGAACTCCAGCAGGCCTTTGGTAGCAAGTACCTGCTGTCGATCAACTATGTCGGCAACAAGGGATATCAGGAGATCAACCAAACGCTGTTCGCGAACCAATACTCTGTATTGGGCTTCCAGGCTCTCCCGACTGCTCCCCCCGATGCGCGTTTTGGTCAAATCCGTGAGCTGAATAGTCAGGGGTGGTCGAACTACAACGGGTTGGTTACTTCATTCAGGTGGAGAGTGAGCTCCCAGTTCTCGGGCAATTTCTCCTACACCTGGAGCCACGCGCTCGATACCTGCTCGAACGAGTGCCTGGAACCGTTCAACGCTCTCACGGCGGTCAGTCTCCGGTATCAGGTCAGCCCTGCTAGCCTGAGGGCTCTCAATTACGGCAGTGCCGACTACGATGTCCGCCACTCACTGAACGCGAACTATATCTACACCCTTCCGACCTCGCACTTCCATAACTGGCTCGCCAAGGGCGTTCTGGGCGGATGGACCCTTGCCGGCACATTCTTCTATCACACCGGATATCCTTTCAGCATCGTCAACAGCGCCGTGCGCAGCGCGGGTGGCGTCAAGAATGCCACCGGCATCGCCACCCAGACCTTCCTCGCGGAGTCTCTCGGCAGTCCCATAAACGCGAGCTGCACCAAGCCGAATGTTCCGTGTTTCGATACGCCGCAGTTCCTTACGGACGCCAGCCCGGCATGGCCGCAATTTAACTTCGGAAACCTTGGGCGCAATTCGTTCCGCGGCCCAGGTTACTTCGATGCCGACGTGAATGTGCACAAGACCTTCGCCATTCGTGAACGTTATCGGCTGCTCATCGGAGCTTACTTGTTCAATGTTCTGAATCACCCGAACTTCGATCTGCCAGTGAACAACCTGGCGCTGGGGAACTTCGGAACAATTAACGCGACCGTGTCGGCCCCGAGCAGCGCGTATGGGTCCTTCCAGGGCTCGGCGGTTTCAGGCCGCGTAATCCAGACCCAGGTCAAGTTCACGTTCTAAATTTCGCGGCAATTCCGTCCCCCGGTGCTGCTTCAGGGGTTTACAGCGCCGGGGGCTTTCTCTGTTCCAAGGTCAAAAATTTAGAGGGAGTCGGTCCGTCTCGCGTTCGGGCCGCTCCCTGAATGCGCAGACTCGGAGGTATATCTGCGCTTTTCGTTCTATGATCTCCAAGACATCAAACTGTTTCAAGTTTGCATCTATATATCTGGGGAAAACCCGTAAATTCCCGTGCTTGCGCGTTAGCGCAAGATATCATAACCGAGACAAAGGAAATTACATGGTCAGCGCGCCCAGTATCGTGGAGGAGATCACGGAGCTCAAACAGCGGCGTCGAGCTATTATCCTCGCCCACCACTATCAAGAGCCGGAGATCCAGGAACTTGCTGATAATGTTGGAGATAGCCTGGAACTCGCCCGCGCGGCCCAGAAATTCGAAGGTGACGTAATTGCCTTTTGTGGCGTTCGCTTCATGGCCGAAACGGCCAAAGTACTCAATCCAGATCGCATAGTTGTTCTTCCCGACCTTCGCGCGGGCTGTAGCCTCGTCGATAGTTGCCCGGTAGAAGGAGTCCGCGCCTTCAGGCGCCGGCACCCGGATCACGCGATCGTCAGCTATATCAACACTTCCGTAGAGGTCAAAGCGGAGAGCGACATTCTTTGTACCTCCCGCAATGCCGTCCAAGTTGTCAACTCCATCCCGGCCGAGAAACCGGTTCTCTTTTTGCCTGACATTAACCTCGGCAATTACGTCCAGAAGCAAACCGGGCGCAAGAACATGCAGATCTGGCAGGGCGCTTGCATCGTGCACGCGACGTTTCCCGGCCGCCGCCTTGCTGCTGCTCGCAGCGAGCACCGCCAGGCTCTCGTCGCGGCCCATCCGGAATGCCCGGGCGAGGTTCTTCGCATGGCGGATTTTATCGGGTCCACCTCCGCCATAATCGATTGGTGCACCAAGCAAGCCGCCGAGGAATTCATCGTGATGACGGAAAGCGGCGTCCGCTATTCGCTCGAAAAGCTCTCTCCGGGCAAAAAGTTCTACTTCGTCGCCAATGAAAACTGCAACTGCAGCGAGTGTCCTTACATGAAGATGAACTCGCTCGAAAAACTCCTCGCCTGCCTGGAGAACCTCGAACCCCGTATCGAACTCGCACCCGACATTATCGAACGCGCCCGCCTCCCGCTCGAGCGCATGCTGGCTGTTCGGTAGAGCCCCGCCCTCGCGTTCGCGCTAAGTCAGAGTGTGCGAGCCACCGGAGTTCCATGGTTTCATACGGCTGTTTTTGCCATCTTTATATGGCACAATTGTATGGTGAAGAAAACCCTGAACATTGACGACGATCTATTTCGCGACGCTAAGATAGCCTCGGGTGCGAGAACAGACACTGAGACCGTCCGCTTAGGTCTGGAAGCCCTGATACGCCACGCCGCCTACCAGCGCCTTCGGGCTTTTCGGGGAACGGAACCTCACGCACAGGATGTTCCGAGGCGCCGTAATAGACCATCGCCGAAACGCAGAGCTGGTTAATGGTCCTGGTCGACACGTCTGTGTGGATCAGGTCCCTCATCAATCGGATGCCTCATGCTCTTGAGCTGGATAAACTGCTGAGTCTGGATGAGGTGAGTGGCCATGAACTGGTATACGGTGAACTCCTGATCGGCGATCGTGGAGGGCGCAAGAACCTTCTTGCTGCCTATGGCCTCATGCACCAGGCAAGCACAGTTTCTCACGGCGAGGTTGTCGCCTTCGTTCGCAATTGGGACCTGCATGGGCGCGGCGTCGGCTGGATCGATGTTCACCTGCTCGCGTCTGCAATCGTGGGGAGATTGGATCTGTGGACGGCTGATCCGCGTCTCGCGGCATTAGCCAAAGAGTTTGGCGTCGCCTACGAACCATTCTCCGGTGTTGCATCATAAAGTTGTGGCTGCTTCCGTTCGCGAGCTTGTCCAACTCGGCTCCCCGCCAGTGTCTTACGCCCCCGCTTCCGGACCCCTGATCGACACCTTCGGCCGCACTCATTCCGATCTCCGCATCAGCGTGACCGATCGGTGCAATATCCGCTGTTTCTACTGCATGCCGGAGACGGGAGCCGAGTTTGTGCCGGTCTCGGAACTCCTCAGCTTTGACGAGATCACGCGCTTCGTTTCCATTGCCCTCCGCCTGGGAATCGATAAGATCCGCCTCACTGGCGGAGAGCCGCTGCTCCGGCCCAATCTCCCGGCTCTCATCTCTCGTCTCGGCGAGCTAAGTGGTATTCGCGATCTCGCCTTGACCACCAACGCCGTTCTCCTGGCGAACTCCGCGCAGAATCTTTTTGAGGCCGGTCTTCGCCGCCTGAATATTCACCTTGACACGCTTGATCGCGACCGTTTCCGCGCCATTACCCGGCGCGACGATCTCCCTCGCGTGCTTGCAGGAATCGATCGTGCCCAATCCGTCGGTTTCACCCGCATCAAACTGAACGCCGTCGCAATCAAGGGCCTCACTGAACCCGACGTGATTCCGCTGATCCGTTTCGCGCGCGAGCGCGATATGGAAGTTCGCTTCATCGAGTTCATGCCGCTGGATGCCCAGCATCTCTGGTCCCTCGATCGGGTTCTTACAGCGGGCGAAATGATCGGGATGGTTACTCGCGAATTCGGACCCATTACCCCGGTCCCGGACTCCGATCCACGCGCGCCGGCGACTGAGTATCGCTTTAGCGACGGCCAGCGGGTCGGCTTCATTGCCTCTGTCAGCCGCCCCTTCTGCCTTAACTGCAACCGCCTGCGCCTCACCTCCGATGGCAAGCTGCGGAATTGTCTGTTCGCGCGCGATGAAACGGATATCAAAGCGGCGCTCCGAAGCCATGACTCCGCGACGGCTCTCGAACCACTGATTCGTTCCGTCGTATGGCAGAAGTGGGCCGGACACGAGATCAGCCGTTCGTCCTTCGTCGCTCCTCAGCGTCCCATGTACTCTATTGGCGGCTAACTGTAGGCATATACTGCGGCCAAAATCCCCACCATGCTGGCTAGCAGAATGCTGTGCTTGAGCGTAAACCGGAACAGGGCCGGTTCTTCTTCGGGTTTCAAACCGGCGGCCGCTGCGGCCACAGCGATACTCTGCAAGCTGATCATCTTTCCCATCACGCCGCCAGCCGAATTCGCCGACGCCATCAGCGCCGGATTGAATCCGAGCGACCTCGCAGTCACGGTTTGCAGGTTTCCAAAAAGCGCGTTCGATGATGTGTCGCTGCCTGTCAGGAAAACGCCAAGCCATCCAAGCATCGCGCTGAAATAAGGAAAAGCTTTGCCGGTTCCCGCGAACGCCAGACCGAGCGTCCCCGTTGCGCCCGAGTAGTTCATGACGAAGGCCAGCGCCAATACCGCGGTAACACTGATGAACGGAAGTTTCAGCTGAACCGCGGATCTCCCCATGAGGCGCACAAACTGACCCGGCCTGACGCGCAGTAGCGCCGCGGATACAACACTCGCGAAACAGCACGCGGTTCCCGCCTCCATTAGGTAGCGGAAGCGGTAAATCGCGGCATACGGTGTAGGTTTCGGAACGACGGGCGGCACCTGCAAAATCATGCGGTCCAGTCCTGGCCAATGGAACGAGACGCTGGCATGATTCAATACTGTTTTCACTACGTCCGAGCTCCAGGCCAAAATGAAAACAACCAGCAGCAGATAGGGCGACCAGGCCGCGGCCATTTCGCGCAACCGGTAACCCGTATCTGCCGTTGCCGCCGCTCCCTTCGGCTGCCAGGCTCGCAGCAGCAACGCCATCGAAACCACAGCCGCCAGCGAGGCCAGAATGTCTGTGAGAGAAGGTCCGACAAAATTTGAGATCACAAACTGCGTTCCAGCGAAGCTCACTCCGCACACCAGCGCTGCCGGCCATACGCGCCTTAGTTCCCGGCGGCCGGCCATGACCAAGATCAAGTACCCGGGTATGAGCAACGACACTGGCGCGGATAGTCGCCCTACATGCTTGCTCAATTCCTGCAGAGGAAGCCCTGTCGTAGCGGCCAACGTCACTAGCGGAATCGCAATGGACCCGAACGCCACAGGGGCCGTGTTCGCCAGCAGGCAAATGCTGGCTGAGTAGAAAGCCGAAAATCCCAATCCGCCCAGAATCGCTGCTGCCACTGCGACCGGCGTTCCGAATCCCGCTGCGCCTTCCAGAAAAGCCCCGAACGCGAACGCGATGAACAAGGCTTGCAGGCTGGGGTCCGGGGTCAAGTGGCTGATCGAATTCTTCAGGATTTCGAATTTCCCCGTTTCCACCGTGAGCCGGTACAGGACAATCGCCCAAAAGATCACCCAGAAGATCGGGAAAATGCCAAAGGCTGCCCCATACAGAGCTGAGTTGATCGCGAGCATCGGCGGCATGCGATACGCCGCTACTGCGACCACCAGAGCAGCGATCAATCCAATCACGGACGATTCCCACGCCGCGGCTCGCCGTACACCGATCGCGTACAGCAGAGCCGCAACGGGCAACGCCGCCGTCAGCGCGGACCAGAGCAGGCTATGCGCGACAGGGAAGTAGTTCTGTGTCCACATAGCCGCGGCAGTCTGTACGGCTAGACAGGTCCGGCTCCCTCGGCGGGCTTGCAATCGTAGAATGCCGGAGTGATGTGGAAGCGGTCCTGGTAGGCGGTGCTCAAGGCCTGCCGGAAATTGTTCGCGCTCTCGGGCGAAATCAGGTTCACCGTGCAGCCGCCGAAGCCTCCGCCCGTCATGCGCGCGCCATATACGCCCGGCAGCTTGATGGCGGTATCCACCAGGAAATCGATTTCTTCGCTGGTGATTTCGTAATCGTATTGCATACTGCGATGCGAAGCGATAAACAGCCGCCCCATCTCCTGCAGGTCGTCCGCGCGCGCGGCTGCCGCGAAATCGAGTACGCGCTGCGTGTCTGAGACCACGTGCCTGGCGCGTTTCCGCGGCGTTAGCGGAATGCTCTCCTGAAGGCGCGCGAATAGCGCCAGCGGGACGTCGCGCAGGCTCCGCACTTCCGGCTCAATCTGCTGAATCGCCGCCACTGCCGCCTGGCACTCCGCTACCCGATCGCGGTATGCCGAAGTCCCCAGCTCGTGCTTGACCATCGAGTTCACAGCGAGGATGCTGACGTCCTTCGGCATCTGGACATATTCATGCTCCAGGCTGCGGCAGTCGATTTGAATCGCCGCGCCGGCATGCCCGAATACCGACGCGTACTGGTCCATAATGCCGCACGGCATCCCCACAAACCTGGACTCCGCTCTTTGGCCTAGCAGTGCAATATCGAGCGGCTTCATCTTACGCCCACCCAGCAGCGCCATCGCCGTGCTGATCTCCAAAGCCGCTGAAGAGCTTAGGCCCGATCCTGCCGGCACCGCGCTCCTGACGCAAAGATCGGCCGGCTCGATCGTTATTCCGGCGCTAAGCAGTTCTCGCGCCACCCCTATTACGTAGTCGTGCCATTTCTTCTGTGGTGTGGCCGCCGCGATCTCCCTCACCTCCAAGGCGAACTCATCATCGACATCGCCAGAATAGATGCGCAGCTTTTCATCCTGTGCGGGCGCAATTGCGACATAGCACGCCATGTCGAGCGCAATCGGAAACACGTACCCGAGGTTGTAATCGGTGTGCTCGCCGATCAGGTTCACCCGGCCGGGCGCGCGGTACACGGCCGGAGCCGCTTCACTTCGGAAGTGTTCCTGAAAAAGGCTTACGATTTCGCACGGTACGCTAGCCAAAGCAGACATCCTCCGAAAACCAGCAGCACTACGCCGCACCACAGGTTCACGTTTATGTTCGCATCCAGAGGAGCGCGTACGCCGGAATTGAAGACGCCGTACAGGGTCAGTATCAAGCCGAGCAGAGCAAATAGAAAGCCGGTTGGGCGGCGGAGGTCATCCATTCTCGTTTACCAGAAGATGATGTTGGCGATGATCAGCACGATTCCCACAACCACGGCCAGCGGGCCCGGCCGCTTGTACCAGGGCGCGCCCTCTTCGTGCGGTAGTTCCGTGACGCCGTAGACCAGGTTGTGTAACTCCGTTTCCGGCTTCGGCACAGTCATGAGGCTGACCAGGATCGTTATGATCAGGCAAGCGGTCCAGGAAATTATCGCGATCCAGAAATTTTGCGCCATTTGCGACGGAAATTCATGCAGATGCGCGATCCAGCCGCCCTTGTTCTCCGCCACTGTGAGACTCAGGGTAAGTGCTCCCGCCGTGAGCCCGGTCACCATTCCCCAAAAGGCTCCGTGACCGGTTGTGCGCTTCCAGAACATTCCCAACAGGAACGTAGCGAAGAGCGGCGCATTCACAAACGCGAATACCAGTTGCAGGAAATCCATGATGTTGTTGAACGCCGTCGCCAGGTAAGCCGTCCCGATCGACAGCGCCACGCCTACCACCGTCGTCACTCTGCCGATGTGGAGATAATGCCGGTCCGGAGCATTCTTGTTGAAATAACTCTGGTAGATGTCGTACGTGAACACCGTGTTGAAAGCGGTCACGTTTCCTGCCATTCCCGACATGAAGGACGCCATCAACGCGGTTAACCCAATCCCCAACATGCCCGAGGGGTAAAGCTGCGCCATAAGCGTCGTCAGCACTTGATCGTAGTCATACCCGCCGCTCGCTTTCAGCGGCAAATGGTATCCGGTCGACATCGCCATCAGCGCCACTGCCGCAATCCCTGGAAATATCACGACGAAAGGCATAAAAATTTTCGGGAACGCTGCTATTAGTGGTGTCTGACGGGCGCCGTGAATGGTGTCGGCGGCCATTGCCCGCTGCATCACCAGGAAATTGGTGCACCAATAGCCAAACGAGAGCGCAAACCCCAACCCCGCCACCAGGCCGAAAATCTCTACTCCCATCGGGTTCTCGCTGGAATGCGCCGCGTACTTCCAGGTATGGGTCATCACCGGTTGCAGATGGCTCGAGATGCCCTGCCAGCCACCTGCCTTTTGCACCGCCAGAATCGAAAGCGGCGCGAATCCGAGCACAATCAGGAAGAACTGCACGACTTCGTTGTAAATCGCGCTCGTCAATCCGCCGAGCAGCGTGTAAACCAGCACGATTGCTGCTGAAAGCAGAACCGATTTTGTGAAGCTCCACTTCAGCACCAGTTCAAACATCAGCCCCAGGGCGTACATGCTGATGCCCGACGAAAAAATCGTCATGACGGCGAAGGTAATCGCATTCAGTCCGCGCGTCTTCTCGTCGAACCGCAGCTTCAGGTACTCCGGAACGCTGCGCGCCTTGCTGCCGTAATAAAAGGGCAGCATGAACAGCCCCACAAAGAGCATCGCCGGGACTGCTCCGAGCCAATAAAAGTGAGCCGTCATCAGGCCGTACTTCGCGCCCGACGCGCACATCCCGATCATTTCCTGTGCGCCAAGGTTTGCTGCGATGAAGGCCAGACTCGTGATCCAGACCGGCACCGAATGGCGCGAGGTGAGGAAATCCTCGCTCGTTGCTATCTTGCGCTTGGCCATAAATCCGATGCCCAGGACAAACGCAAAATAGATGATGAGACTGACGTAATCGATAAAGGTGAGTGTCACAGTATTTTACGGCTTGAGGTCCCGGCCGGCAGAAGACCCCTGCGAAACCGTCTCGCCGGAGATTGTATCGCAGCGGTGTAGATTGCTTTTACTAGACACCTGGTACGCCGAGCACCGAACCCGCCGGTGCGAAGCAGAATACAAGCAGAATAAACCATCAGTGGCCTGCTCCCGCATACCTGACCTTTAACTCTGTTCAGCCTCGAAATTCAGGCGTACAATTGGGAACGAGAGTGGGTTAGGTGCATAGTCGAACTGGCGCAAGCAGATGCAGCGCGGGAACTTGTAACCGTTCGGCCGCATCAAACGGATAAAGGGACTTAAGAAGTAGGGGAGTAAAAAATCATGAAACGCGTACGGCAGAGAGCGGCGATGATCCTGACCGGGTTCTTCGTGACCGCCATGTGCGCGATGCCACAGGCCTACACGATTTCCGCAAGGCCTGGAGTCGTCAACTACATAGAAGGAAATGCCTCCATCAATGGGCAGCCGATCCAGGTTAAGCAGCAGAAATCGACGTTCTTGAATGCAAACGACGTGCTATCGACGGACATTGGCAAGGCGGAGGTGCTCCTCATGCCTGGAGTGTTTCTTCGGATCGGCGACAACAGTCAGGTCCGGATGGTTTCTCCATCTCTGACGGACGCGCAAGTGGAGTTAGAGCGAGGAGAAGCGATGCTCGAGGTGGATGAGCTTGTCAAGGACAACCGCATCACGCTCACCAACCACGGCGGATCAATGCTGATTCAGAAAACGGGTCTGTACCGGGCGACCGCCGGTGACCAACCCACGGCCGCCACTCTCGAAGGCAAAGCCGAGGTCCACTTTGGCGACGATCATATCGAATTGAATAAAGGCCACGAAACCGTGCTCACGGCCCAGCTCCGAGCCCAAAAATTCGACGCCAAAAACGAAGACGATCTTTACGCCTGGAGCAACGCTCGCTCCGA
The DNA here is from genome assembly GCA_963787585.1 of uncultured Acidobacteriaceae bacterium. GTDB lineage: Bacteria > Acidobacteriota > Terriglobia > Bryobacterales > Bryobacteraceae > Bog-105. Next base: position 77,388 of record CAWBDR010000014.1, on the reverse strand, counting down.
ATACGACGCGGCAGCGAGCTATCAGACAGCTAAGAACGTAAACGTCAACAGTTACAACGGTGGTTGGTGGGATTACGGGTTTGGCGGTTGGGCCGCCCCGGGATGGTACTGGAACAGCGCCTTTAACAGCTACGCCTGGCTGCCGCTGAATGGGGCCTTCTTCAGCCCGTTTGGATACGGCTTTTATGGTCCGGGACTGATCGGTTATGCTCCGGTGATCACTGCTCCGATCTACGGCGGAGGCGGCGGTTATCAGAATTGGCAAAACTGGAAGAAGACGCATCCCGGCGCCACGACGGCTCCCGTCAAAGGCGCCCAAGTCGCAGCCGTTCCCGTTAATCCAAACCATCCCCCGGCTCTAGGTTTCACAGGCTCACCGGCAGCGGCCGCTGCAGCACGGTCTCAGATGGCCCGGAGCTTTGCCTCGCAAGGCGGTTTTAGGACAATGACCGGTGCCCCTGCCGCCAGATTTGAAGGGGGCTCCGTTGGCGGAGGCGGCGTTCGCATGGGCGGTGCATCCTCCGCGGCAGCGCACTCGTCGGGCCCATCCTTCTCAGGCGGCCACGCCAGCGCTGGCTTTTCGGGCGCGGGAATGTCGGCTGGTCACTCGGCTGGCGGTGGCGGTCACAAATAACCGCGCTTTTGTTCAGTTTGCGACCCAAGAGCGGCTCAGCTTCGGCTAGAGCCGCTTTTGTTTCTAGGCGTCTCGCAGTATTATGACCGCAACATGCCTTACCTGCTGAAATCCGAACCGGACGCCTACTCGTTTTCCGACCTCGAACGCGATACCGAAACACTGTGGGACGGTGTCACCAACCCGGTCGCGGTCAGGAACCTGCGCGGCATGAAGCCTGGCGACAAGCTGATCATTTATCACACCGGAGACGAACGCCAGGCCGTCGGTACCGCCGTAGTCACCAGCGTGGATACGTCTGATCCAAAGGTGCCGGCCGTTCGCATCAAAGCCGGAAAAAAGATTGCACGCCCGCGCACCCTGACTGAAATCAAGGCGGAGAGGCTCTTCTCTGATTCACCGCTGGTCAGCCAAGGCCGGCTTTCCGTTGTGCCCCTCACTGCCGAACAATACGCTTGGTTGACGAAGTCCTGAGTCACTGCCTGGTCATTTCATCCAGGGCGTCATGAATACGATCCAGGCCCGCGGACAACAAGCTCGTATCGCCGCCAATCCCGATTCGCACTCGTTCCGCAGCGCCGAAAAAGTGTCCCGGCGTGATGACGGTCCCGTATCGCTCGCGAAGAAAGGTGCAGAACTCCTCGACCGGCAAATCCAGGCGCGGAAACAGCACCGTCCCCGTTTTCAGTGGTTCGCAGTTCACTTCCGGCGTTGCTGCCACGAATTCGTTCGCTAGCGCCCGGTTCTTTCCCAGTAAGTCTCTTGACCACTGCGCGATCCGCCCAAGCTTTTCCAAAGCTGTGCAGCTTATCTGATCGGTGACATACGCATTATTCACGCCCAGCAGGTCATTCAGGCGAAATATTCTTCGAATCAAATCCGGCTCGCCCAGAATCCAGCCGCATCGCAGGCCACTCAATCCGTAAACCTTCGTCAAACTGTTCGTGACCACGAACTCAGGCCCGAGCTTGGCCGCGGTCGCGGGAGCATCCTCGAACAGCAGATCCATATAGACTTCATCCACCAGAACGCGGGCGGCCACAGACTTCGCTAGCTCGCCAATTCTTCTGAGGGTCGGTTCGTCCGTGAACGCGCAGCTTGGGTTGTGCAGATTCGTTAGAACTATGAGCCGCGCCTCGCGAGTGATCGCCCGTTCGATTGCCTCCACATCGATCGCAAACCCGTCCTCCGCTCGCCGCTCGAACACTCTGACGTTCGCGCCCAGGTACTCCGCCGTTTCCCAAAGCAGCGGATACGCAGGACGCTCGATCAGTACGTCATCCCCCGGCTCCAGAGTTGCAGCCATTGCCAGATAATTCGCCATGGACGTGCCTTGCGCCGTGGCCACGTTCTCCGCTGCCACTCCACATTTCGCCGCGATTGCGCTCACTAACGGCGCATACCCGTATGCGCCCGGGCCGCTCAATGTCAGCGCCTGAAAGTCTACCGGCAATCCAGAAAGCGGGTAATTCTTCACTCCGCTGTTTGCCAGGTTGAACGCTGCCTGCGTTTGTGTCTTCACCCATTCCATATACGCCGAACCCATCGTCCGGCTACCCTTTCGCAAGTGCTTTCCTCCGGCTCCAATAAAAATAGACAGGTATTCCGAGCAATAGCAAACCCAAGCCAACAAGGCTGTTCCGCGGGTAGTGATAGAACGTCGCCAGCACCACCACCCAGCAGGCGCTCACGAAGAACACCGTTGTGAACGGATGCCCGGGCGTGCGATGCTCGGGCGCCGCTCCCATCTTTCGCCGGAAAAAGAACAGCGACAGGCCCGTTAATCCGAAAAAGATAAAATCGATCGAGACCACGTAGTTCAAAATCTGCTCATACCCGCCTGCCAGCGCAATGATCGAGGCCAGCACGCCTTGCAAGACGATCGCTGCTACAGGTACTCGGGTGCTCTTTGGAACCCATGCAATGAAGCGGAAAAAAAGGCCATCACTCGCCATCGCGAAGTAGATCCGCGGGGCGGTCAACATACCCTGGCTCAGGAACCCCAGCGTCGAAACCGAAATCGCCAGAGCCATGAACAAGGCCCCCGCTGTGCCGATCGCACTCTGCATCACCGTGTACGCGGGCGTCATGGTAGCCGCTAATCCTGCCGGACCCAGCGTGCGCAGACAAACCACATTGACACTTATATAGATCGTTGTCACGCCCAGGACCCCGTATAGCAGTGCTCGCGCCAGATCCCGTCTCGGATCCCGCATCTCGCCGGTCATGAAACTCGCTGTCTGCCAGCCGCCATACGCAAACAGTACCGGTACGACCGCCGCTCCAAACATGACCAGCAACTCCGGACGGAACGGCTCGTGTGTATTCGTACTCGCTCGCCCCAGCGTCCTCGCGCTGAATCCCACGCCAATCAGAACCGCGATTGCCGCGATCTTCAATACCATCAATGTGCTCTGCACGGCACTGCCGGTCCTCACGCCCAGGCAGTTGACCACGGTCAGCGCGGCCAGCACGCCCGTGGCAACTAGTCCGTCGGGAAGAGAAAGCGTCACCAGGTCTTTCGCGTAGCGAACAAACGTAACCGCTACCGCCGCCATTCCGCCGGTCTGCATCACGAGCAGCAGGGCCCAGCCATACAGAAACGCTACCGCCGGATGATACGCTTCCCGCAGATACGCGTACTGGCCCCCAAGGTTGGGCCGCAACACGGCTAATTCCGCATAGATGAACGCCCCCGCGAGTGCCACCAGCCCACCCGCGATCCAAGCCGCCAGGATCAGGAATGAAGTGTGGACCTGACGCGCAACAACATAAGGATTGACGAAGATCCCCGATCCGATGATGCCGCCCATGACGATCATCGTCGTATCGAATACGCCGAGACGCCGGGCTAGAAGCCGTTCGGATTCCGTCCCGGAAGCTTGCGGCTCGCTCACCTCGGGCTAGCCGTGTGCCGTTCGTGCCGTGCGCTTTCCGCCCGCCTGCTTCTTCGCCCCGGGCTCAGTGACAGCCTCTTCGTTCTCGGCCGCCTTCGCCGCCGGCTTCTTCTTCGGCAATTCGCCCAGGCTCTTCTGCAGTGCCTGCATGAGGTCGATTACCGGAGCGCGTTTCTTCGGCGCTTCGGTAGGAACGCTCAGCCCTTCCCGTTTGGCTTCGATCATCCCCATCAGCCGCTTCTGATAGTCATCGTGATATTTCGACGCATCGAAATCGGCCGCCAGTCCCTCCACCAGTTTCTCGGCCAGAGCCACTTCCTGTGGTTTCACGCTCACACTTTCATCGCGCCGGAATTCGGGCACTTCGCGCACCTCTTCCGGATAGAAAACGGTGTGAAGCAGCAGTCCGTCCGCGTGCGGCCGGACGATCACGGTGTACTCGCGCTGATGCATGGTAATCTTCGCCACCGCGCTGTACCCCGATTTCCGCATCGTCTCGTACAGGAGGTGGTACGCCTTCTTGCCCGCATCTTCGGGAACCATGAAGTAGGAAGCATCGAAGTAAATCGGATCGATCCCCTCCGCCTTCACGAACTCGACTATCTCCATGTTGTCGCTCGATGGCGGCGCGATGCTCTTGACCTCCTCATCGCTCACGATCACGTAACGATCCTTCTCGGCCTCGTAACCCTTCACCAGTTCGCTTCGTTCCACCGTGCGCTCGCACTGCGGGCAATACGTCTGCTGCTTGATGCGTCCTCCGCAAGGCTGATGAATCTGATTGAATCCCACTCGCTCCGTCCGCGCCGCCGCATACAGACGCACCGGAATCGTTATCAGGCCGAACGTAATATAGCCCTTCCAGATTGTGGAAGCCATGCCGCTCCTTTTCAGGTACTGCTCCTCAAACAATATCGTTTCGTTATGTCGTTTGCAACCCGGTACTTACGGGCCCTACTCTCGTTTCCGGTCAGGATTCCATACTGGATGTTTGAAGATCTTCCTGTATTACATCGGCAAAGCGCGTGATCCCCATGCGAACGCCATCGCGGCCGAGTTCCTGAAGCGTATCGGCCGTTACACCGTCTGCGACATGCGCGAAATTGTTCCGCATCGCTTTAACCTGTTTGACCGGCATCCTGCCGCCCGCAAGGTCTTCCTCGATCCCGGTGGCCGGGCCCTCGACTCGCCGTCTTTCGTTCAACTCATCGCGCAAACTGAACACGAGGCGCGCGATCTCCTGTTCCTGATCGGTGGACACGACGGCCTTCCCTCCGAGTGGAAGCCCCGCGCCGACCTGCTCCTATCGCTCTCGCCGATGATCTTCCCGCATGAGCTCGCCCGCGCCATGCTGGCGGAACAGATCTACCGCGCCTTCACCACCCTCCGCGGGCATCCGTATCCTAGATAAGACCTGATCGCGATAGGAGCTGGCCGCGCGCCCACCCGGTCCGGCGATATGATGTTGCCATCATGATGTCGCGTACCCAAATCACGCTTGATCCCGAAATGCAGCGGTGCACGCGAAAGCGTGCCGACGAGCTCGGTATATCGTTGGCGGAGTACGTCCGGCGGTTGATGATCCGCGATCTCGGTAGTCCTCAGCGAAACGTGAACCCGGCCGCTATATTCGACCTTGGCGCATCAGGTAGCTCTGATATTGCAAGAAACAAAAGTTCGATGATTGCTGAAGCCTTTGCTTCCAAGCAGCCTTAACCCAACATTCGTGCAACCCAACGCGCAAGGACTGTTTCAAGACACCTTTTACTTGTGTTCGAGCTTGTGTCCTAGTAGCACCGCTAAAGTCGGAGCCACTCAGACTATCTCTGATAGCTTGAACGGGCACAACTACACACTTAGTAATAATTCCCTTTTCTGTAGTTGTTCCTCTATAACTGTCAATGGCCAGTAGCGAAAGCGGGCACTATGTCTAACATCACGCTAGCGGTATTCGTATTTGCACTCTCTTCACTTAAGGCGCAGGGTGTATCATCTATGGATCTGCAGAAACAGACCATATCTACATCTGTTGATACATCTATCATGCTTGCCTTGACCAATTTTGGGAACGAGAGGCGCATCCCCATTGGGATTGTGCTGGAAACGGGCAACCCACATCAACTGTGTGAAAAACATCGTCAAGTCACCGTTCGAGATAGGCCTATATCAGATTTCATAGATGAACTTCTAGCGCACTCGACTTATGCCTGGTCCGTCAATGATGGTGTGATTGTAATCCGGCCGGCACATGTTACCGATCAGCTCGATCGTGTGCTGAGCATAAGATTCGATAGGTTTGGAGGACACGACGCCAGAGGAATTCAGACGACAATGCAAGGTCTAGGCATCATTTTAAACTCCTGGGTTTATAGTGGGCTCCATCCAGAGGCCAAGAGCTATGGAGGGGATATCCTTTCGTCACTGGATGCGGAACAGTTTCCTAACTTTGAGGTGCGAGATGCATCAGTAGAACAGATTCTTAATAAGATAGTTTCACTCGGAAGCAAAGGCATGTGGCTCTTTCAGTTGGACAAGGATTTTGAACACAACAGGAATGTAGATCTTCACACTTACTCTTATGAGGACGATGCGAATGCTCTGCTTTCGATTTGTGGTACCATCAAGAACTGAACACGTGGCTATCTGGCGTGACGATCCGCCCTATTCTGGTTCTGTAATCAGTTATCTAATTCAGTTCACGGCTTAAATAGCAGCCTCCGTACGGATGTTCTATTAATCGAAATCCGCCGAGCGATTTCGGCTTTGGGAAGGCTAGCGGCAACGAGCTTTCACGCTTCGGCTTTCTTGTAGGCGGGAGTGCTCGGCCGCCCCAGGCGAGTGCCTTTTTTACGTGCCTGTGCCAGGCCTGCGAGGATGCGCTCGCGCAGCACCTCGCGCTCGAACTCCGCGAATGGGTGTATCTATTTTGCGCGGGGCGGCGAGATTGCCAGCAACCGGGTCGACGACCAGGAGGCCGCGATGCTCAGTCTGCGCCTTCTGCAGATCTGGCTGTGTACATCAATACGCTCATGATCCAGCGAATTCTAAGCGAACCGGAGTGGCGCGACCGGCTCACAGCCATTGATCGGCGCGGACTATTCATGTCCAATTCGAAGATTCCGTACGGATTGATATGCGTGAGTATCAGTGGGGTAGGCTTGGGCCTAAACCCAACATTCGTGCAACCAGGGGCAATCGCCAGGGGCAATGGGAACAAGTAAGCTATCCAACGCGCTCGTCATAAAGCCACATCTGGCCGCGGCTGGCGCCGGGGCCATGGCGCGGCGGATCGAGCGGGAGCCTCGGTCCTTCGTACCGTGATCAGGATTTCTCAATCGTGGACCGGACGAGCTTCGCCGTCATGCGGCGCTTGGGAATTGAACGCGCCGCTTCCCTCGACGACGACTTTGCGGTATTTCGTTTCGGCGCGAACCGGCGGCGGGCATTTACTATCCTTCGCTGAACAGCGGAAAGAGACGCCAGCGGATCCCTCCGAGTACCGCGCGGACGCCATTTGGAGGGTGTCTCAGATTTAGTTGAAGGTTGAAGGGCGGCGGTGGCGGCCCGGTTCGTTAGAATCGATTCGCCAAAACCTAATCCTGGAAAGGACAACCACCGCCGTGAAGAAAACGTACCATATCGTGGACCGGGAGGCGGCCGCAGCCGCCGCAACGGTCGAAGAGTTCGCCAAAGCGAACGGGCAGGTTCTGCTGCCGCTGATGGAGTTGGTCACGCAGGCTCGCGTAGCCGTCGATGAAGTGATCGACCGCATCGGGCGCCAGACCATCGAAACGATTTTGACTCTGAGCGCCGAACAAGTAGCCGGACCGCGCACGCCAGGAAAGAGTAGCGGGGATATCCGCTGGCACGGGTCGCAGAACGGCCGCATCAGCTTGGCCGACCGGCAAATCAAAGTGAAGCGTCCGCGGCTACGTCACAAAGAGGACGGTGAGGTGAGTGTGCCGGCGTATGAATCTCTGCAAGAGAATGAAGCCACTGCACAGCGTATGATGGGCGCGCTGTTGCGCGGAGTTTCGACGCGCGAATACGCCGAAGTGCTGCCGGAGATGGCGGAAACGGCGGGCGTGTCGCGCAGCAGCGTGAGCCGCCAAGCTATCGAAGGAAGCGCGGAACAACTGCGCCAGTTGCGTGAGCGGCGCTGGGAGGAAGCGGACCTGCTGGTGCTCTACATCGATGGACAACGCTTCGGATCGCATCACGTCATCAGTGCCGTGGGCGTGGATCGCGCCGGGACCAAGCACGTACTCGGCATTCAGGCCGGCGCGACCGAGAACGCAGCGGCGGTAAAGCAGTTGTTCACGCACTTGCGCGAGCAGGGCCTGCCCACCGACCGGAAATACCTGTTCGTGATCGATGGCGCGAAGGCGTTGCGTGCCGCTATCGAAGAGATCTTCGGTCCCGATCAGCCGGTGCAGCGCTGCCGCAATCACAAGATGCGCAACGTGCTCGATGAACTCCCCAAGGAGCAGCAAGCCCAAGCGCTGAATCTGATGCGGACGGCATGGCGCGTTTCTAATGCCGAGGAAGGCATCAAACGGCTCGACCAGCTTGCGCGCTTCCTGGAGCACGAGTACGAATCAGCAGCGAGAAGCTTGCGTGAGGGCCTAACTGAAATGTTCACAGTACAGCGGCTGCAGCTTCCGCCTTCGCTGTATAAATGTCTCGGCACTACGAACGTCATCGAGAGCCCGCAGAGCGGAGTGCAAAAGAGAACGCACAATGTGACGCGCTGGCGAACCGGCGACATGGTCGAGCGCTGGGTCGCATCCGCCTGGCTCCTCACTGAGAAACATTTCCGCAAAGTCATCGGGCATCGCGATCTCTGGACACTCGCCGTCGTACTCGGCAGAGAAACAAAACCTAACGCCGCCTCCGAGAAAGTGGCGTAACATGAAACCAGCCGCCCTCAACCTTCAACTAAGTTTGGGACACCCTCCGACCCGGAACATCTTCTCATCTTGGGTGGCCGCCAGATAGGGCAGAAAAACGTGAATGGACTCCCCCACATGTTCGGCTTGGCTGCCAATGCGGTCGACGCGTCCCGAACGCTGCTCTAGAGTGGAGGGATTCCAGCAGAGGTCGTGGTGAATGACATGGCGGCAATTAAGATGGAGGTCGACGCCTTCCGCGAGAACGCTGCTGGCGATCAGCACCTCTGGAAAGAGTGGAGTATTGAATGCCAGTAACAGACGCTGTCTCGTTTCCTGACGCACCTCTCCGCTTGCCAAACGCACGTTTGGCAGCAGTATACCCCCGTGGGGTTTGAGCTGCCGCGATCTTCCGCAGGGTCGAAGACCGCGCGAACTTCTTTCCCGAAGTGCGATCCTGTCTGAATGGTTTCGAGTGCGGCGAGAAAGCTTTCTCGCTCAGAGTCGATGCAACGTTCGGCTAGAAATCGACAGAAGTTCTCAATCCTCTGGCGTAGCGACTGTTGCCCCTCGTCGGCCTCGTTGAAGGCGCATGCGAATGCGGCCGCTGACAAATCGTAGCCCTGGAGAGGCAGATAGCGCGCGATGAACGAGGGCGTTCGAAGGAACCGGCGCACAACATCGACGATCTTGTCTCGATCGTCAGAACCGAGCTTTGGAAACTTACTGACAATCTCGTCAATCCAACTCGCGACCAATGTCCGGAGTTCGTCGTCTTTGAAGAAGCGTTCGCCCAATTCTTCGAGTGCCTGGTGTACTTCGTCTCTACAGAGCGACCCGGCATCTTGGCTTGCCCCAGCTGGCCAATTTCCTCATTTAGCAGTGACGAGATGTGCTGTCTCAGAGCCCGGCCTGTAGCTCGGTAATGACAGAAGACGAGCACCTTCTCACCAGCGCCCCAGAGCGCTACCGCTCGTTCCGCGGTTGCACGAATCTTTGGATGAGAGGACCTGGCATCCAGACTCGATCGTGGCAATGCCTGGTCGAGATGAGTCAAATACCATTCAAGCTCGGGTGGCGTATCGGCATTCGACGGGTGGCTATCTTCGTCGATCTCTTGGCGCCCATCACGAGTTTCCAGATACGCCTCAAACGATGACGCGAGCCCTTCGGCAAACAGAGCGCGGCCCCGGGTCGACGCCGCGAAGAGGCCTTGAGCGCGGCCAGCCAGAAGAAAAGGCAACAATGCTGGACCGGAGATATCTAGCCCGCACGAGGGGTCGCCTCCGTCACGGATGGCCGCACCGGGAAGCGTCACGCGTCTGGGAACTCCGGGCCTATTCGGCAGGTGAGCGAGCTTCAGGTGGCGCAATACCCAAGGCGACAGAGTGGCCTCTGCACCCTCCATTGCGTGCCGAGTTCGTCGCACCTGTTCCGCCACCTGTGCAACGAGTCCTTCACCTTCGGCGTGCTGAGCGCCATGCCACCATTCCTCCAGTTCAGTCACGATCCCATCTGCAGACTCAAGGTGTTCGGTCTCCAGTCGGCCCCACGCGCGGTCGAGTCTCAGCGCAGACGCCTGCGCATCATCGAGTACGTGTCCGAGTTGGCTCAGTTCAAGTTTGAATTGATCGCGCGTCATAGCAGGTGCTCTATTTCCTGTCCAGGCAACTCCCTCAAAACGGTCCAGAACTCGAATTAGCTCCCCGTGCCCGAGCTGAAAAGGAGTTGCAGTAAGGAACAACATCCGATCAAATTTGCCGCCCAGAGGGCCGGCGCTCTTGAAGAACTCCGAATCCTTCACGGAATCCTCAGTCGCAAACAGTGACGCTAGCCGCGTCGCGGGATTCTTGACATGATGTGCTTCGTCAAGCACCAGCAGTGGAGATTGGAAGTCAGCACGCGTCAGCGCCAGGCGCCACACGCGTTCCATAGCCGCCGCGATTCCCTCTCTTGCTTCCTTGAGACGATCTTGGATATTCGGCGATTCTCGCTGCGGAAGCTGACGCAAACTCTCCACCAGATCATTAAACTCAACACTCTCCATTGAATTGAGCACGTCCGCGAGCTGCTTTGGGACGGGATCGTCGGTGATCCGTTCCTTCAACACGCTATCTTCTCGTTGAAGAAGCCTTAACCAGCCATCGTAAGGCCGATCCATAAGCCTGCCAAGCACTCCAGGAGATCGCCGCTCGACCCAATCGAGCCAGAGCAGCTTGCCGGCGAATCGCGAGAAACTCTGCCGTTGGATGCTCAAGGACGATCGTCCTTTGAACGCGCGTTTGATAACGGCAAGTTTCGCGAATCCGTCTCCGATCGCGCGATGAAGGGCGCCATGCGCGAGAAATATCACGTGGGCTCTCCGGTCTGCTGGGTCATCGAGCAGCTTTAGGAACTCGATGCCAAAATTGGCCGACGCTGCCCTAAGACGACCGCTGACTGGCTCAGGCAGGCACTTGCTCTTAAATATGTCCCAATCTTTGGGCCACTTCTCGCGAAGATTAGGAGGATACATTACGATAACCGGCCCGTGTTCACCACGTTCAAGCAGGATAGACACAGCGACAGCCATCGCGACGAAAGTCTTTCCCATCCCAACCTCGTCGGCCAGGACAACCCCAGGCTGTCGATAAAGCCGAGAGAGGACCTCTGCCGCAGCGCGCTCCTGCCGATCTGCATCTTCGTGAGTTTTCTGCAAGCTTGCATGAAACAGGATGAGGTTTGCTGCTAAGGTCGAGCGAGAGTAAAGGAGACCCGCTCGCGATGACACCTGAAGCAGCAGCTGATGTTCCGGACGATTTGCAACAACTCCGCCGCCGTTTTGAGGAGTTCCGGAATACCCGGGCCGGGCACACGCGCTTGCCGGAAGCGTTGTGGGCGGCGGCAGCGGAACTGGCCAAGCGCTATGGAGTAAATCCCACAGCGCGGGCATTGCGGCTGGAGTATGGTGGCCTGAGGAAGCGAGTGGAGAATCGGGGTCAAGCGAAAGGGAAGCGCGCGCCGTCAACGCCGCCGACCTTCATGGAGTTCGTTGCGCCGGGAGCAAAAGCGGTTACGAACTGCACGGTCGAAGTGGAGTCGGTACAAGGCGGCAAGTTGCGGCTCGAGTTAAAAGCCGTGGCCACCACAGAACTAGCCAGTCTGATCCGGGCTTTCGTGCACCAATAAGCGATGTTGCAGATTGCTCCGCAGATGCGCATCTTAGTCGCGATTGAAGCCGTCGATCTTAGAAAAGGCATCGATGGTTTGGCAGAGTTATGCCGCGAGAAACTGTCAGCCGATCCTTTTTCTGGCTGCCTGTTTGTGTTCAGGAGCCGGCGCGCGACGGCGATTAAGTTATTGCAGTACGATGGCCAGGGATTCGTTTTAGCACAGAAGCGCTTATCCAGGGGGCGTTTTGTCTGGTGGCCGAGCGGCAGCGGGCCAGCACGCGTGTTGGAAGCTTATCAAGCACAGTTACTCGTGGCCGCCGGCAATCCCGACACGCAAGCGGCACCGATGTGGCGAAGAGTGAGCTAAAAAAAAACCGCTCCAAAAAATTGGTATCGAGGGGCTTGCGTTCTAAACGCTTTTCTGTCACACTGCTGCTGTGCCGGTTGAATATCGCTACCGCGGGCGCAACATCAGCCGCAACGAGATCCTTTTTCTACAGCAGTTCATCGCCGATCATCCGGAGTTAAGCCGCTGTGCATTGTCACGCAAGCTTTGTGAGCTGTGGCAATGGAAGCAAGCCAACGGCGCGCTGCGTGACATGGTGTGCCGGGGACTGTTGTTGCTGCTGCATCGCGCAGGCGAGATTGAGTTACCGCCCGCTCGTCGCCCATCACAGAACCGGCCCGAAGGATGGGAGCGGCCGGAACCAGTGGTGCCTGACAACACTCCGGTACGCGGGCCGTTGTACGAGTTAATGCCGTTAGAGTTTCAGCAAGTGCGGCGCACACCGCAGGAGCCGCTGTTCAACAGTCTGATGGAGCAATATCACTACCTCGGCTATGAACAACCGGTAGGTGAGCACCTGAAGTATTTGGTATGTGCCAATGCGCAAGCGATCGCTTGTCTGGCCTGGTCTTCGGCGGTGCGTCATCTGGCGAGCCGCGATCGTTTTATCGGCTGGAGACCCGAAGTTCGCAAACGCAATCTGCATTTACTGGCGTATAACAGTCGCTTTTTGATTCTGCCTTGGGTACAAGTGCCGCATCTGGCTTCGCACATTCTGGGGCGCACGGCGAAGCTGGTGCCGCAAGATTGGCAGCGGCTGTATGCGCATCCTATTTATTGGCTGGAGACCTTCGTTGACCCGGCGCGGTTCAAGGGCACCTGCTATCGCGCGGCGAACTGGCTGGCGTTGGGGCGCACAACGGGCCGCGGCAAGAATGCGCCGAGCAAAAAGCCCACGCGACCGGTCAAGGAAGTATTAGCGCTACCGTTGACCCGGCGCTTTCGCGAGTTGCTGAGCCAGTGAGCAGCAATGAAGCCGGCGAGCGAACACCTGGAGGTCTCTACTGAGGAACTGGAAGCCTTATTGGAGCGAGCGCGGCAAGAGCCGCTTGAGCCAGACGGTTATGAAAAGCTGAAGGCTGCCATCCGCACACTGGGCTATGTGACCGAGCTGTTGGAAAATCGCGAAGCAACGCTCGAGACCCTACGTCGGCTTTTGTGCCAATCAAGCACCGAGAAGACGAACGACGTGCTCAAGCGAGCCGGCATTGATGTTAACGAAGAGAATCATAAGCCGTAACCGTTCGCCGAAGGCCGTATTGCAGCGTGTTGATAACTCTGCTAATCATGTTGGGATTCGATCTGTATGCGGCACCGGTTAGAAGTGCAAATGCTGTAACCCGATCGCCTGATCTTTGAATACGCAGGTACGCCACAATACCGCTACAACGGACCGAAGAAGACCAGCAGTCCTCCAACGATGCCTACTGCGGCAAAAATCCCATAGAAGATACGTCCCTGCCATTTCGTCAAAGGGCGTTTAGAACCGCGCAGCGTAACGCAAGGATGCGTGATTCCCTCGTACAGGCCAAAGACCCCTATAGCGATCATAATCAGCGATCCAAGCCAGCGCGGCATCTATCGATTTTTCAATCTAGCGCACGTCCGAGTAACTGTATGGTTCGGTCGCCTTGATTAAGCGACTCGAAGCTTGGCCATGCGTTCGTAGGGAAAGCAGTTCCGAACATTGCTGAGGAAGTGCCGGCCTTTGGATTCGGCGCGCAGGAAATGCTGGTAGTCGTCGTGGGAAAACTGGAAATACCGGTAGACATCGCCGCTGCGGAATCGCAGGTACAGGATGCGCTTGTCGGCATCGTATGCCACCGAGAGAAACATCTGCGATTCGAGCGGTAACCAAGTCATTGGATATTCACGCCGCATCCACGGCAACCCGGCCTGCGGGAAAAAGATTCCAGGGCAGCAACTCCGCAATGCGGTTGATCGGATGATCGGCAATACGACGCAGCACCGAAGTCAGATAAGCTTCCGGATCAATGCCATTCAGCTTTGCCGAGCCCATCAGACTGTAAATCGCCGCCGCCCTCTCCCCGCCACCATCGGAGCCTGCAAACAGATAATTTTTCCGGCCCAGGGCGACCGCACGCAGCGCGCGTTCGGCCGCATTGTTATCGATTTCAATACGGCCGTCATCGCAATAGCGTACCAGCGCCGGCCAGCGTGCGAGCGCATAGCCAATGGCCGCCGCAACTTCGGACTTGCGCGAGATCCTCGTGAGCGTGGTTTTAAACCATTCGTGCAGCGCGATTAATAAAGGACGTGCACGCTCGTCGCGTACCTGCTGCCGTTCATCCGGCGGGCGACCACGGATTTCGCTCTCAATCCGATACAGCTGCCCGATGCGCTCCACTGCTTCGGTCGCGATAGGAGAAGCATGCGCCTGGTGCAAATCAAAGAACTTGCGACGGACATGAGCCCAGCACGCCGCTTCTCGAATGCGTCCGTCATCATATAAGTGGTTGAAGCCCGCATAGCCGTCGGCTTGTAACGTGCCGCAAAACGTTTTCAGATGCCGGTGTGGATGCTCGCCTTTTCGATCTGGCGAGTACGCAAACCAGACCGCTGGAGCAGCCAGGTCGCCGGCCGGGCGATCATCCCGAACATAAGCCCACAAACGGCCGAGTTTCGTTTTGCCCGTGCCTGGCGCCAGCACCGGTACCGGCGTATCGTCGGCATGCAGTTTGCCCGGACTCATGACGTATTGCCGCAAGCCATCATTCAGGGGCACCAGCAACTCACTCGTTGCTCCTACCCAATCCGCCAGTGTCGACCGCTCCAGCTCCACACCCTCTCGGGCGTAGATCTCCGCCTGACGATACAGCGGCTGGTGATCCGCATATTTCGATACCAAAACATGTGCCAGCAGTCCAGGACCGGCGAGGCCGCGTGCAATCGGACGGCTCGGGGCTTCTGCCTGCACGATCACATCGCATTTGGTGCAACTCAGTTTGGGGCGCACATGCCGGATCACTTTGAAACGCGCCGGCACATACTCCAGCATCTCGGATACATCTTCGCCGAGCTTACGCAGCTCCCCGCCACATCCAGGACAGCTTTCCTGTTCAGGCTGGTGGGTCTCGGTCTGTCGCGGCAAATGATCTGGCAAAGGCCGGCGCGCCGGTTTCTCGGTCACGCTCGCAAAGATTGCGGCTGCTGGCGGCGGAAGCGTGTTCTCTGCTCGTTGGTTCTTCTCTGCAGCATTCTCCTCCAGATCATCGAGCTGCAGTTCGAGTTGTTCAATCTCGCGCTGGATTTTTTCCGACTTGCGTCCAAACTGTAGCCGTCGCAGCCGGGCGATGATCAACCGGAGACGCTCAAGTTCAGCATCACGCGACGAGATCTGCGCGTGCTGCTTGATAACCATGGCCTTCAATGCGGCCGCGTCGAGCGCGTCCAGATCAGGCAGCGGTACAGCAGGCATCTTCAAAAACTATGCCATGGGTTTATTACTTAGTCGAGAGCAACCCGAACATTTTTAAGTATTTTTGTTCTCGGTTATCAAACTGCCATCTCCGGCTTCCACGTGCGCGCCGGCCGGCGCCAGTCAATCCCTTCGAGTAACATCGATAACTGCGCCCGAGTAAGTGACACGCTTCCACTCTCGGCCTGCGGCCAAACGAAACGCCCGCGTTCCAATCGCTTCGCAAAAAGGCAGAGCCCGTCGCCATCCCACCACAACAACTTCACCAGATCGCCTCTCCGCCCACGAAACACAAACACATGCCCGCCGTAGGGATCCTGCTCGAGCACGATCTGCACGGCTGCGCTCAAACCCGTGAACCCGCGCCGCAGATCAGTGATCCCCGCCGCAATCCAGATCCGCGCTCCGGCTGGTGGTGCAATCATCCCGCCAGGCACTCCAATAACCTGCAGATTACGGCTGCATCGATGCAGCCGCCCACCGTCACCCTCACACCCCGCGCCTCCATGATCACGCTGCACTCCTGTTTCGCTTCCCATGCACCAGCCGCGGCTCCCTCCGCCACTTGCACCGGAAGCAAAACCGAAGCCTTACCCGGTTGCATTCTCTGCCGGTGCTGTTTGCGCCACTTGTGGATCTGACTTGGGTTCACACCATACACACGCGCTACCGTATCGACCGTTGTACCGGCTTTCAACGAAGCCTGCACAATCCTCTGCCGTTCCGCCATCGTCCACTTGCGGCGCTGCGCTTTTACTGCTTCCGGCTTGTTGCTCTGAGCTGATCCGTCCATTCCCGAAGCATCACCCAACTCCCCTGTCCTTTGCTAGACGGTGCTCGCCGTACGCTTACCATAAGCCCGCTGGCCAGCGTGCTAAGAAGACGGCGGCTCCCGGACACGGGCGTAATGGTGCCGCCGCTTATGACGGGGCACGTAAAATCCAGATTCGGCACGCACGGTTAGCCTCTGGAGACCAATGCCCGGATTGTGAGCGCGGCAAAGTATATCTGCAGCACGACCCCGGTGTGTTGGTGCGCATCAAGGGACAGGCACCGATTGACGCGACTGTATATGAACTGGAACGGTTGCGTTGTAATCTCTGCGGAAAAGTCTTCACGGCCGAGGCTCCGGAGGGAGTGGGCGAACAGAAGTACGATGCCTCGGCAGCAAGCATGATCGCGCTGCTGCGTTACGGCAGCGGCTTCCCTTGGAATCGGTTGGAAGGGCTGCAAGATAGCTTGGGGATTCCATTGCCAGCCGCCACGCAGTGCGAGATTGTGTCGGAAAAGGCTGCGGAGCTTCAGCCTGCTTACGAAGAGTTGATTCGCCAGGCCGCGCAGGGCGAAGTGCTCCACAATGACGACACTTCCATGCGTGTATTGGCACTGAATAAGGCGCAGGCCCTTGTTGCAGATGTGTTATCGGAGCGGACAGGGGTATTCACTAGCGGGATCATATCGACTGCACCAGGGCGAGACATCGCGCTGTTCTTCACGGGGCATCAGCACGCCGGTGAGAATCTGGCGGATGTGCTGAAGCGACGGGCAGCGGAGCTGACTGCTCCCATTCAGATGTGCGATGCCTTATCACGCAATCTGCCGAAACTGCCCAAGGCGCTTGAGATCATTGTGGGCCATTGCTTAGCTCATTCGCGGCGGCGGTTCGTGGAGGTGACGCCCAACTTTCCCGAGGAGTGCCGGTTCGTGCTGGAAAGATTTCGTGAAGTCTACGTGAACGATGCGCTGGCGCGCGAGCAGAATATGACGGCCGAGCAGCGCCTCGCTTTTCACAAGACCCACAGTGGACCGGTCATGGAACAACTGAAGGTTTGGCTCAAAGCACAGTTTGATGAAAGGAAAGTGGAGCCGAACTCAGGCCTTGGAGTCGCCATCACGTATCTGCTCAAGCATTGGGACCGGCTTACTCTCTTCCTCAAACAGCCGGGGGCCCCACTGGACAACAACATTGCCGAAAGAGGGCTGAAGAAAGCCATTCTTCACAGAAAGAATTCGCTGTTCTACAAGACCCGGAACGGCGCTCGTGTGGGCGATCTGTTCATGAGTCTCATTCACACCTGCGAACTGTGTGGCGCGAACCCGTTCGATTATCTGATCGAGCTGCAGCAGCATGTGGCGGCGCTGAAGAGCAAACCCTCCGATTGGATGCCTTGGAATTACCGCGACACTCTTCAGCGGACCTACATCAATATGGATTCCGGCTAGAGTTATGATGATGCAGGACTGGCTGAAAACCTTCCTCTGCGGCCAGTGGAGCAGACCTTCTCGAAGTGCCTCTAAAACCGGCTTTTCAAAAACCAAAATTGGATAACGTTTTCGGCCAGTCACGAAAAGCGGCAAAAATGTTTCGGGTTGGTCTGTATGCCCGCGTGTCCACCAACGATCAGCAGACACTTCCAATGCAGAATCGCGCAATGCGCGAGTACACAGCCCGCCGCGGCTGGACGATTGCCATGCAAGTGCGCGAGGTTGGTTCGGGCGCAGCCAAGCGCGAAGCTCGCGAGAAACTGCTGGAGGCCGCTCGTCGTCGCGAGATCGATGTGGTGCTGGTGTGGCGACTGGATCGCTGGGGCCGCTCGGTAACCGATCTGCTGGCAACCCTGCAGGAACTCGAACATCTAAGCGTCGGTTTTGTTTCGCTCACCGAAGCGCTGGATCTGACCACGCCAGCCGGACGCGCCATGGCCGGCCTGCTCGCTATCTTCACCGAGTTCGAACGGGACATCCTGCGCGAACGAACGCGGGCCGGCTTGGATCATGCCCGCCAGAATGGGAAGCGGCTCGGCAGGCCAATAACCGCTGGGCTTCAGACCGCCGAGATCCACAAGCTATATCGTGCGGGTGTTGCCAAGGCGGCGATTGCGCGCCGGCTACACATCGGGCGCACCTCGGTACGCCGAATCCTGGGAGCGAAGTGATGAAGCCGCCCAAGCGAGACCCGGTCCGGGAAGACCGCATCTACAACGAAGCCATCGTTGATGCCCGCCCGGAAGAGCAGGCAATGAGCTGGTACTACTATCTGGAAGGCAAGATCAGTTTCCCGTTCCGGGCAAAGTGTGTCGCCGCAAACGGCATCTCGCCGCTCCGGAAGGGTGAAACCATCGAGGTTTTTCGCATGGCTGTCGAGGACACCTGCGAGCACGACATGTTTGTGCAAATCCGTTGGCAGGGGCGCAAGATGGCCGTTCCTCTCTCCCAACTGGATGCCATCCATCCAGACGAATCAACAAAGGAAGCCATCGGCGACTGGCATTACTGGCTATCTCAGGGTTATTGCCTCTGATTTACGCACAACTGCCGAAAGCTCACGATGCTCGGTTTCTGCCATCCGGCACGAAGGTGGCGAACGCACGATTAAAGGAAAGCTATCGTTTAATTGCCAGCGACGGCAAGCCGCAGACTCACGCCAATTGGCACAGCTTGGTGTTCTATGGCGAGCTCGCTGATATCGCACTCGGCTACGAGAAAGATGACAACATTTATGTCGAGGGGTCGTTACAGCAGCGGAAGTTCACGCCCGCAGATGGCGTGACCCGCACCGTGTATGAGGTACATGCGCGAAGTTGCCATCAGATCGTAGCGGCAGATCGGATGAAAGTCGAGCGCGCCGGCGACGACGACGCTGCAACAGGAGGAGACCTGCACGATGATCCCTCGTGGCCTGTTGGCCCCGCTTAGCGCGGCATTGATCTTAAGCGCTGTCACCGGAGCTTTTGATTTCTGCGGCATTCGCGTGAATACCTCAGCCTCATTGCCCATTGGTCTCTACAGAACGACCTCAGATCCTTCGGCGAGACTAATTGAATTCTGCCCGGCTGAGCCTTTCGGCTCACTATCCGCAAACCGCGCCTACCGGGGAAAGGGAAATTGCCCCGACAGCGCCGAGCCGCTCATGAAGCCGATCGTGGCTGTAGCGGGCGATACGGTTGAATTGGCGGCCACCGGAGTAACAGCGAATGGGAAGCTGTTGCCCAACAGTGCACCGCTCCCATTCGATACAAAACATCGGCTCCTTCAGCACTGGCCGTTCGGCAAATACCGCGTCTCTGCCGGAACTGTCTGGGTCATCTCTTCCTACAACATCCGCAGCTTCGACTCCCGGTACTTTGGACCGGTGGAACTTTCGTCGGTGCGCTCCCGCCTCACCCCGTTGCTGACCGAGTGGTAGTCCAAAGCACTTGCGGCTCAGGCGGACTTTCGAGGGCGCTCGATGACTTCAGTAGGCTTTATGCGCGAGGGCCGCTTTCCTGTTGGCTTCTCCTCCAAACGTAATTCCGTCTCCGCTATCGAGCATAAAGCGACATCAAATCCTAGCCCGCGAATACGATTGATGTGGGCAACTAGGTTGACAGCACTGAAGCCGAAGATGGTTTCCCAAAGTGGTCCCGTTTTCGAGGAAGGAATGGCATAGACGACCACAGGCGTGGCAGGCAGTTCGGCGTTAGGCCACTTAGATTTAATCGCCTTAACCAAGGTTTGCCGAAAGCTTTTTTGATTCTTGAGCAAGTCGCTTGCAACGCTTCCCTGCGCGAAGAGATGACTCAGAGCGTCCGACCCGGTCATGCGCTTTACACAAATCAGTTCGCCCGCCGATGTCACTAAATCGCATATTTCCGCTTTCTGCTGCCCCCCGAGAGATACCGGTTGCTTATCGAGAAGGAGCCATCCTTTTAACGATGCCAACCGCTGATTGTAGCGATCCTCTCGTTCTTTGGGCAGGATTGGCGGCAAACTCCATTTTTTCGTTAAATCTGGGATTCGGCAGATGATTTCGCGACTCGTGGCAACATGGTCTTCACTCAAGCGGTACCACTGCCCGTTCACATAGGCGAAATCGGCCCCGGAGTGCTCCAATTCCGCGACGACACACTCGAGCAATCCGACCTGTTGGTCACATGGGTTTCCGTCCATGTCGAAGCCCTGCACCTTAACCCGGCTCATGCCTGTCCCGTCGATACCGTGCCGGTCGAGGAAGCTATACAGAGCTGCGACGTCCAGTTCCGGGATGCATTCCGCTCTGCGGCCAAAACGCAATTGGAACGAGGCGGCCGAGATGGGTGCATCCGTTTCCGGCATGGACATCGCTAGAACGTTGCGTGATCGAAGCTCGATTGCGCGCAGCAGGCTCTGGTTCAAACTCGATTTGATCCGGTCGCCGCGAGAAATAGCGCTCAGGACGGAAGCACACTGGAGCTTATCGCCGAGCGGCTTCTTCAAGCATTCGAGGATCTCCACGCATATGTCTTCGAGACCCGTGAAATCAAGCTCCCCGGTGATCGTCAAAGCCGTTTTCCCACCCATCCGCCGGACGAGCGCTGAAGTCTCGGTATCCCCATGTACCTCTATGAGTTCCTCAGCTCCCGCTTCAACAGCGAAAGTCCGAAGGGGTGAGCTTACGGTGTATTCAGTGCTTCTGCGCCGGCTATTCCTTGCGATAGTCCGAGTTGCGACCCGACGCACTCTGTTAATGTCGACGCCTGCCAGCGCGGCGCGCCGCCCAAAGTCACTTTCGAGAAGATCACGGTTCAATGCTTGATAGCCGCGGCCGTAGCACGCGGCAAAAAAGCGGTCCTTCACCTGAAACAGAAACACGAACGAGCTACTGCGATTCTCAGCGCCCCATTCATCCACGTCATAAATGTTTGAAAGATCGGCGGGCCAGAGTGGCGTACTCGGTTCGTTAATCCTGATGTATCCTTGGTGCGGAAAGCGAATGTTACGCGCCGGTTCAGCAATCAGTTGATAGGGGTGTGCCCCTGAAAAAACATCAGCGCGAAGAAGCTGCTCGAATGAGCGAGCTTCACCGCCGAAGAGGTAAAGCTTAATTTCCATATATGCCTGCAGGGCTATTAGCCCGGAATATTCCTACTTCTACTGGATTAGTATGTCCAGGGGTGAAGAATTCTCACGGTCGGGATCACGGGGCCGTGTTTATTCGGAAGAACCGCTGCCGCATGCTGACCTGTTGTGGCGCAGTATGCCAAGATTGAAAGTTAGCCCACATTTCGACCATGGCCTTGTCAGACCAGCGCTGGGAGCGGGTCTCGGAGTCACCGTTCCCCTGGGAGCGCGAAGCGCTCGACTACATCCGTGCAAATTTGCCCGACCAGCCACCCTATTACGGCTGGTCTAACTTCACCTTTATAGATGAGACTTCCACGGTTGGTCTGAACGAAGTCGACTGCCTTGTCATCACGCCTCAGGGCCTGTTTCTCATCGAAATAAAAAGCGACCCCGGCGTTCTGCGCGGTGATCGTGGCACCTGGACGTTTGAACGCCCAGACGGCCGCCTGAAAATCATTGACAACCCCCTGATCTTTGCAAACACGAAAGCGAAGAAACTCAAGGCATTGCTGATGCGCCAACCGGACCTTCGCCGCCATTCTGGGCCGCCGATCTTCATTGAGCCTCTGATCTTCTTGTCGCATCCGGAACTCACTGTTCGCCTTCCGGAAACGGACCGCACCGGCCTATGCTGGCGCTCTAAAGAGGAGAAGCCCGGCGAATACAAGCCCGGAAACATCATCGCTGCGATCAAGTATCGCCAAGGTGCAGGCCTTTCGCCCGATTCGCGAACTCGAATCGATAGTGCCCTGTCCGCTCGAATCGTCAGCGCGATGAGAAGCGCTGGAATCCGCCGCTCCGAGCGCTTGCGGCATGTCGGCGATTACCGCATGGAAGAGTTCCTCGGTGAAGGACCGCACTCCGCCTGGCAGGACTGGTCGGCAAAGCACGTCAGCCTGAAAGACGACTACCGCCGCGTCCGCATTTATCCCAAAGCGACCACCGATGCCGATGCACGCTTGACCCGCTCCATGGCCGAGCGCGAGTATCAAATCCTCCGCAGCCTCCGCCACTCTGCCATTCTCGAAGCGCAGACGTTTAGTGATCACGACCTCGGCCCTACAATTCTTTTCTCGCGCGAACCAGACGAGCTCCGGCTCGATTTCTACCTCGAGCAGTTTAAGAACGATCTGTCCCTCGATCGCCGGCTGGATTTCATCCGCCAAATCGCCGAGGGGCTCCGCTATGCTCACAGCCGTCGAGTGATACACCGGGCACTCTCCCCTCAATCCGTACTCGTCACCCGCCCCAAATCAGACCGCCCCATCCTCAAGATCTTCAACTGGCAAGCGGGCCGGGACCTCAGCCAATCCACTTCTCAGCGCGTAACCTCTGTATCGATCCATCTCAGCGATTACCTCGAAAACGCCTCCTATGTTTACATGTCACCCGAGGCGTTAACAGACGAACGCAACCGCTCCGAATCGGCTGACATCTTCTCGCTGGGCGCTGTTGCCTTCCACATCCTGACGGGCCGCGCGCCCGCCGCGAGTATTCACGAGCTGCAACAAATCTTCGAGCAGCACCATGCACTGCCTCTGCCCGCAGCCATGGATTCGGTCGCTCGGGAACTGGATGATCTCATCCGTGCGGCCACACACGCCGATGTCTCCGTTCGACTGCCGACCGTGTCCGAATTCCTCGAGTTTCTCGAGACCGCCGAGGACCGCCTCACTGCGCCCGCACTTCCCGAGAACCCGCTCGAAACCGGCAAGGATCAATCGATCTATCACGGCATCATTGTTAAAAAGCGCCTTGGCTCCGGCGGAACCGCCGCCGCCTTTCTGGTGGAGACAGCCGGCAAAACCTGCGTTCTGAAAATCGCTCTAAAGCCCGAATACAACGGTCGCATCCGTGCCGAATTCGAAGTACTTCAGCAACTACGGCATGAGCAGATCGTCGCTCCCATCGGCAACAACGTTCTCGATATCCGGGGTCTGTCCGCCTTCCTGGTCGAGTACGCCGGCGAACGCACTCTGGCCGCCTACCTCCGCGAAAACGGCCGCGTGACTCTCGAGGTCCTGCAGAGATTCGGTGCCGATCTCCTTCATATACTTGAGATGCTCGAACGAAAGGGCATCCCGCATCGCGATCTGAAGCCGGAAAACATCGCCGTTTTCCAGTACGGAGCTCAAAAAGAAGACCATCTTCGGCTATTTGACTTTTCCCTCTCTCAGCACCGCTACGACGACTTCCTCGCCGGAACCGCTGAATATCGCGATCCCTTCCTTATTACACGCAAGCGTTGGGACCCTCAAGCGGACCGCTACTCCGCCGCACTCATCCTTTATGAGATGGCGACCGGAACACTTCCCAAGTTCGGAGACGGCCGCAGTGCGCCCCATAGTTTGACGGTCGAGGCTACGATCGACTCCAATCTGATCGATTCCGTCGTTCGTGACGATCTGACCTCCTTTTTCCGGAGGGCTCTCAAGCGCGACGCGTCCGAACGCTTCGAAAGCGCCCCGGAAATGGCGCTTGCCTGGCACAACACTTTCGAAAACGCCAAGGCCTCCGACAGCCGTCCACCGTCTGATTCCGGATTGATAGCCGCGGCTCTCGAATCCGCGACGCCGGACACGCCAGTCGCCCAACTCGGTTTAGGTAGTCGCGCCGAGAGCGCCTTAGACCGCGAAAACGTGTTAACCGTTGCCCAGTTCTTGGCTCTTTCGATTCCGCGCATCCGGGCAATCAAAGGGATCGGCGCGGAAACGCGCAAGGATCTCACGAATGCCCTCAAGCGTCTCCGGGAACGTTTCCCTGAACCTGAAACCGCTAAGACATCGGTTCTTACGCCCGAGACTACCGCAAACTGGTCTATTGACGACGTAGTTGCACGGCTTCTACCCAAGCCCACGAATCGCAACCAGACCGAGGTTTCGGTGATCAGCCGTCTCCTCGGCCTCATCGGCGACTCCGAATGGCCATCTCAAGCCGATGTCGCCCGCGCAAATGCATCTCCACCGTCACAAGTCGCCAACATTGTCACGCGGTTCCGTAATCGCTGGCGCGAAGACTCTCCTCTGCTGACGCGCGCCCGGAATCTCATTGCCGAACTCCTGGCCGCCCACGACGGCTACGTCGAACTCTCCGAACTCGTTGCGGCCCTGATCGCCGCAAGAGGTTCAACGTCCGAAGGCACCGAGCGCACCAAGCGTGCTATCGCCATACTCCGCGCGGCGACCGAAGCCGAACGGAGCTTGTCATTCGAAAAACAGCGCTTCACAGACAATCGCTTGAAATCGCCTGCCACGGGCATCATTTTTGCCAATCCGAACGCAGCGGTCCCAATACCGCTTTCCTGGGCTGAGCCGCTCGCCGCGACCGCTCGTACCCTGGCCACGTCCGACCCGCTGCCCAGCGCCACCCGCGTGCTCGATTCGCTTCGAACCATCGCATGGCCCAGCGAGCTGCCGGCGCCCCCAGATGTTCGGCTGCTGCGTCTGGCCGCCGCGCTCTCCGGAACAGCGCTATCGCCGCGCCGCGAGCTTTACCCGAAAGGCCTGAATGCGGAAACCGCTCTCCGTCTTGCTTCTGCCGCTCTGGCGACGCCTGCGGACGAGTCCCTGACCGTAGCCCAGATCAAGAGCCGCGTACGCGATCGCTATCCCGAAGCAGAGCCGTTACCAGACCCGCCCGAGCTCGACCGTTTACTGGAGCGCGCCGGTATTGACCTCTGCCGTGATCCCAATGGGATCGACTATCGCCCTGCGCCCTCAACCGCCGTCTCGACCACGATCTATCCCTCTCGAACTCGCTCCACATCCAGCGCACTGCCCGCCGCAACCGAACGCGATCTCGACGAAGCGGAAAAGCTCGACCGCATCCTGAACGCTTCCCTCCGCGAGCGCGGTTTCCTGGTTCTCACCGCCATTCCGAAGCTTCTCCTTCCCGCAATCGACGAATTGCAAGCCCGCTTCGGTACGAAAATCGTGAATGTGGAGGACGTTTTGTTGACCGGCATGCGTCGCTTCGCCGCCGAGAAAGGAATCGACTGGAATAAAGTCGTTACCGCCGACGCCGAACCGGAAAATCACCCGGATCGCCGCAAACTGGAACAACTCGTCTCTGCCGTAGTTCCCAACATCGAGCGCGAGCTGGGTTCCCACACCGAGCCGCTGCTGCTCACTTTTCCCGGCATGTTGGCCGCCTACAACCAGCTCGGTGTGATCGAGCGCATACGCGATAACTCCAGCCCCGCCGCGCGCTGGATTCTTATCGCATCCTCGGCGAAGGATCAGCGCCCCACCATCGATGCCAAGCCGGTTCCCGTCTTTAGCCGCGCTCAATGGGAAGCGCTTTCGCCTTTTTGGATCAAGGAATATCGTGCCGCTGAATTACCAGCGCGTACCTGAAGAACAATGCTCGACCAGTCTGGACTTGAAACAGGCCTCGAACGCCTGCTCGGACAACTTGAAAAGAACATCCTCGAGAGAGCTGAAGATGAACCCTCTGTAAGAGAGGACCTGCAACATCGGTTCGACATTGCAAAAGCCGCCAAACGCACAGGAGTCGCCTTCGAACTGTGGCGCGAAAACGAGATCACCCAAGCCGCTGTCGCTTGGCTTCTGGGTTGCGTATTCGTTCGCTTTCTCGAAGACAATCTGCTGATCGATCAGCCTTGGATTTCTGGACCTGGTGAACGCCTCGCCCAAGCGAAAGAGCAGAATATCCAAACGTACCGTTCCGGGCTGCACAAAACAGATCGCGATTATTTAGTGGTTTGTTTTGATGAGATATCGAGACTCCCCGGTGTTGCCGGCCTCTTCGACAAGGAGCACAATCCGCTCTATCAGCTCTCGCCGACAGGCCACGGTGCGCGCGCCATCATCGACTTTTTTCAGCGCACAGGCGACGACGGCGACCTGTTGTACAACTTTAGCGACACGATCGACAACACGCGGTTCTTGGGCGACTTATACCAGAACATCTCTGAATCGGCACGTAAGCGTTACGCGCTCGTGCAAACGCCGGACTTCGTGGTCGATTTCATTCTCGATCGAACCATGAACCCGGCTCTCGAAGAGTTCGGACTGGAAGGCTTCCGCGTCATCGACCCGGCTTGCGGCAGCGGACACTTCTTACTGGCTGCGTTTGACAGGCTCTTTCATCGATGGCAGCAACACGCACCAGATCTCGGCCCTGTTGAACACGTGAATCGCTCGCTCAGCTCGATTTATGGCGTAGACGTAAATCCGTTTGCAATTGCGATTGCGCGCTTTCGACTCGTGATTGCTGCTTTGCAGGCATGTGAAGTCAAACGGCTCCGAGAAAACTTCGATTTCAAGGCAAACCTCGCCGTTGGCGATTCACTACTGCACGGAACGCGCAGTGCCAGTACCGCTATCCAGCGGCATGCGTTCGATGAAACGTTGAACTTTTTCTATGAGACGGAAGACAAGCACCTATTGCAAGCTTATTTGAGGCATGGAAGCTACCACGCGGTGGTTGGGAACCCGCCATATATCACAGTCAAAGATCCAGAACTCCGCGACGCCTACCGAAGCTTGTACCAGTCCTGCTATAGAGGCTATCAACTGGGTGTCCCGTTCACCGAACGAATCTTTGACCTTGCAGTTAATGGGCGAACCCCAGGCTATGTAGGACTGATCACGTCAAATGCATTCATGAAACGAGAGTTTGGCCGGAAGTTAATCGAAGAATGGTTTCCGCGTCGCGACGTAACACACATACTCGATGCGGCCGGAGTATTCCTCCCCGGTCACGCAACGCCTACAACGATAATTCTGGGGCGTAATCGCCCACCGGCGTCAGCGTTGGTGCGAGTAGCCCTAGGAATCCGGGCCGAACTCAAAGCCCCGCCGGATCCGGCCACCGCACCGGTTTGGGAGGCGCTCAAAACTCAGGTTGACCACCCCGGCTCAGAATCTGCCTTCTTCACTATCGCGGATGCAGATCGGCGCTTGTTCAGCAAACATCCGTGGCCGATCGGAGGTGGCGGTGCATCGGAGCTGAAAACCAGATTGGACAACGCTGCTGGGTCACGGCTCGCAGTGCGCCTCTCAGATATGGGTTTCGGTGCAGTCACCCGCGAGGACGAACTCTACGATATCGGCGAGCGGGTCTGTCAGCGGAATGGAATCGAGCCATCGTGCATTCGGCCCCTCGTCTCGGGTGAACAGGTTCGAGACTGGGCTTTTTGGGGGATTGAAGGTGCAATCTGGCCCTATGGATCAGAATCCGCAGATACCCAGCGGTTCCTTTGGCTCTGGAGAACGCAGCTTCGTATAAGGGTTGCTTACGGCAAAACGCAGGTCGAACGCGGCATCGAATGGTTCAAGTATTCAATGTATTTCTCGCGGAGATTTGAGACCGACCTGTCCATCGTGTTCGCTTCTGTCGCGACGCATAACCACTTTGTGTTGAGCGCCAAACCTTACGCTTTCAAGCAGTCCGCACCGCTTACCAAGCTCAAAGAGAACTCAGGCACAGATGAAC
This sequence comes from uncultured Acidobacteriaceae bacterium, assembly GCA_963787585.1. Lineage (GTDB taxonomy): Bacteria > Acidobacteriota > Terriglobia > Bryobacterales > Bryobacteraceae > Bog-105. The sequence goes on along the minus strand of CAWBDR010000014.1, from coordinate 49,710 downwards.
ATCTCTCATTACTCTCCGTTCTAAACTCATCGACAGCAGGTTTTTGGCTTCGCCAAGTTTGTTACCCAAAGGGTGCCGGTGGAATCGGCGGAGGCCTAGCAACCGAACCATGGGAGTTTCGGTTCGACTTTGACGCCACCAAGCTGGCTCAGTTTCCTGTTGTAAGAATCACGGCACCAGCCCTATCGCAGAGTATTCATCAAATGGCTGAGCAGCTTTCCGAACTGGTGCCGGAACGCGTTTTAGCCGCTTCCACCACAAAGGAATCCTTGGAACAAGCGCGAAGTGTAAGTGGTTCCCTGCTACGGCGCATGATAGCCGTTCAAGAAGAGCTCGACTGGCAAATCTATTTCCTTTACGGCTTAACAAAAGAATCAATCACACTCCCCCTCGACCAAATCCCAGAAATCGAACTCGGCCAAAGAGCATTCGAAATCGCAATGGCCCGTCAAATGGCCGAAGGCGAACTCGAAACCGAATGGTTCAATCGCCACGGCTCTACGCCCACTGCAGAAATCCCCACGCACTGGCCCGAAGCATATCGTCAGATCGTGCAAAAGCGCCTCGATATCACCGCAACCGATCGCGACATCGCTCTGATAGAGCAGCCCGAATACAAACGCCGCTGGAATCTCCCGAAGTGGGAATATCTCGAAACAGAAGCGCTCAAAAGTTGGCTGCTCGACCGCCTTGAAGACGCACGTTACTGGCCCACTGAGCCCCCGCTTCTTCGCAGCGTCGCCAACCTGGCCGCAGCCGCAGGCGGAGATGCCGAGTTCATGCAAGTCGCTGAACTTTACACCAAGCGATCCGATTTCAAAGTCGAAGCACTTGTCTCCGAGCTGGTCGAGAAAGAATCCATCCCGTTCCTGCCTGTCCTCCGTTATAAGCCTTCCGGCCTGATAAAGCGCAAGCTGTGGGAAGAGACCTGGGCACTCCAGCGCCGCGAAGACGCCGGCGAGAAACTGGAAATTCCGGTTCCGCCTAAGTATGAGAAAAGCGACTTCGCGATCGATACCGGTTGGAAGCTGCGCGGCAAGCTAGATGTCCCGAAAGAGCGTTGGGTATCTTACCCGCATCTCGAACGTAATGGTGATTCGTCTCTGCTCATCGGTTGGGCTGGTTACGATCACGCCCAGCAAGCGATCGCTCTAGCAACGTATTATCAAGCCGCCCGCGAAGACGGCTGGTCCAACGAACGGCTAATGCCGATTCTCGGTGGAATTCAGGAGCTTCTGCCATGGGTTCTGCAATGGCACAATCAGCCCGACGCGACCGGTACCGGAGCGGGTGACTTCCTCGCCGAATTTCTCCGGGATCAACTCTCCCATCTGAATCTCTCAGAAAACGATATTCGCGGCTGGACACCGCCGCAAAAGACGCGAGCCAAACCCGCAAAAGCGCGCGGCAAAAAGTCCATCACAGTCGAGGCAACGCAATGACCCCGCCCGGAATGCCCCGTCCAACGCTCCGGGATCTGCTCGACCTGCCCGAGCATCTCGGAACACAGGACTACGTCCTCAAACTCTCGCAAGCCATCAATGACCCGGCAGCAACAACGAAAAGCTATGTCGTTACCGAGCAGCTCGTCGCCTGCTTCGATCAGGCGCTTACGCTCGTCCATGACGCGTTAGGCCTGGAATCTGGCTACACGGAAAGCAAAGCCGCGTATCTACACGGCAGTTTCGGTGCGGGTAAAAGTCACTTCATGGCGATGCTCTATTTGCTACTGAGCGGCGATCCCAATGCCCGCTCGGTTCCGGATCTGTCTGAAGTTGTTTCGCGCCACTCCGATTGGACCGGTGGTCGAAAGTTCCTGCTCGTGACCTATCACATGATAGATGCGAAGACCCTGGAGGAGCGTCTCCTTAATGGCTATGTCGATCAGATTCGCGAACTCCACCCTGAGTGCCCACCACCAGCGGTATATAGATCGGACGCGCTCCTCGATGACGCGCGCAATCTGCGCTCCGTTGTGGGTGATAAAGCGTTTTTCGATCTGCTGAACAGTGGAGCAACGGACACCGGCTGGGGCGCACTGTCCGGTTGGGATCCACCATCGTTCGAGTACGCCGCCAATGCGTCCAATCGCGATCAGGAACATCAACGCTTGATCAGCGATCTCGCGGCAAAGGTCTTCACTTCTGCTCGCCGAACAGCCGACGTGATTGACATTGACGACGGCCTCTCGCTCATTAGCAAGCACGCGAAAGCGCTTGGGTACGATGCGGTCATCCTCTTCCTCGATGAAGTCATGCTCTGGCTGGCTTCTCGAAATGCCGATCTCGCCGCAGAAGAAGGGGCGAAGCTGGCAAAGCTAGTGGAAGGAGCAAAATCTGACCGTCCAGCGCCGCTCATTAGTCTTCTGGCTCGTCAAAGGGCTCTCAAAGACCTGATTGGACAAGGCCGAATGGGCGCTGAACAAGCAAAGGTCGAAGAGGTCCTTGATTGGTCCAATAGCCGTTTTCGGACCATCACGCTCGAAGATCGCAACCTGCCGGAGATCGTCAAAAAACGTCTGCTTCGGCGTAAAGACTCGAAAGCGGAAGACCTTATCAACGCGGAGTTTGAAAAGGCTCTCCGCATACCCGGCAACGTGCTCGAAACACTGATCACGCGTACCAGCGATCGCGAACAGTTTCGAAAGCTTTATCCGTTCACTCCCGCGTTCATGGAAGTCCTGGTCGGGGCAGCCGCCGCGCTGCAGCGCCAAAGAACAGGTCTCCGTATTCTTTCGGAAATTCTTGACCGCGATGCAGGACGTATGCACCTGGGCGAGATCTTCGCGGTCGGGGACCTGTTTTCCGCAATGGAATCCGGTACCGAGCCGATGTCCGGCAAAATGCAGGAGCTCTTCGCCTACGCTCGCGCAGTCTGGAGGCGGTTGCGCGCCCAAATCGAACACGATGCCGGTGCATCCTTCGATGATCTCCACAAGCTGCCAGTCGAAAAGCAAACTCAGATGCGGGCACAGCAGCGCATCGCCGGCACGCTGATCCTCGCCGCGTTGGTTCCAAACCTCGAATCCTTCCGCGATCTCAATGGGAACCGCATCGCCGCCCTAAACTATGGAAGCATTCAAACGCGAATTCCCGGAACTGAAGGTGCGCAGGTCCTGGCCACATGCCGCCGCTGGGCCGGACAAGGTTTGGTTCAGTTGAATGATCCGGGTTCGGCGACCACAACCATCTCCGTCGAACTCACTAGCGTCGATGTGAATGCGATTCTCGATTCGGCGTCCAAGGCGTACGAAAGCTACGGCAATATCGCCCGAACTGCTGGGGAACTGCTGTTCGAGGAGCTGGGAATTAAATCTGAAGACAACTTCGAAACCGCCTTCTCATTCGGTTGGCGCGGAACAAAACGCTCCGCCTACGTACGTTCCTTTAATATTCGAGAAGCTTCGGATGACAGACTGACTCCACCCCCGGGAAGCATCGACTGGTTACTTGTGATCGATACGCCGGTGTACAAGACCGATCACGGCCCGGCTGATCATCTGCGTCGTCTGCGCGAGTTTGAACGCCAAAACCCCGACGGTGCCCGTACCATCGGATGGGTGCCAGCGGCGGTGAGCGAGCGAGTGCGCAAGGATCTCGGCCGCCTTGCTATTCTCGAAAATCTCCTCAGTACCCGATTCGAGAAGCTGAAGGAGTACACGGGACACCTGTCGACCGTCGAGCGGGAACAGGCACGGCAGATTCTTTCCGCTATGCAGAAGGAGTTAAAGGTCAGCGTGAAGTCCGCTCTAGCCCAGGCTTACGGTGTCGGCGTTATCCAGCCGGGTAATTTGGATCAAAGTTACCCGTTAAGTCCAGCCGACCAGTTTCAGAGCCTCGAGCCCGAATTCCGGCTGCAGCGGCCCAGTGGCAGCACGGTGGATAAAGGGCTAGAACAACTGCTGCACCAGGCGCTCGATTGGCAGTTCCCCGGACATCCCGATTTCCGCAGTGACGAGTTCAAGACCGAAAGCATTGGCCGAAAGCTCATCGAGAAAGCCTACGGCTACATCTTAGAAGCACTGCGCGATCCGGACCGCCGCAAGTCACTCCTGCAGCGCCAAGAGCGGCTCCAACTTAGGGCACTGCTTGAACCGATGAATCTTGCCCAAGTCACCGATCAATACCTGTTTCCGCTCGATTACTGGTACACGCATTTTGAGAAAGCGCACCATGATGCAGGCGGAGGTGATCTGACGGTCGGCAAGCTTCGCGATTACTTGGATAAGCCAAAGCCGATGGGGCTCGATACCGATCTACAGGATCTGATCATCCTTGTGTACGCGGCCTCAACAAATCGCAGCTTTCGAGCCTCATTCGGGGCCGCAGAACCAAAGATTGGCAACTTAAAAGCCGACTGGCAGCTTATTGAAGAACAGTTGCCTACGCGGGAAGCTTGGGAAACCGCAACCAAGCGAGCCGATGCGCTCTTTGGGGTCGGGGCATCCTCATTACTTCTCAACGCCAGCGCGTTGGCCAACTTTGGCAAGCAAGTCCAACAGAAAGCGAACGACTCTCTAGAAGCGTCCAGAAAAGTGCTTGGGGCGCTGCCCGAGCAAAACTCCAACCGTTACCGGACCGCAAAACAAAGCTACGATCTGCTGCAACGGCTCACAAACGCAAAGACCGCCTTGGATGTTGTCGTTGTTCTTGACGCGAACACCTCGGGCATAAAAGACGACATTCTTGCCCGGAGCATCAAAACGGCGGAAGCTGTAGCCCAGGAATTATCGAGCCCGGCCTGGAGCGTTGTCAAAACTCTGCGAAGCATCACGGCTGAACCGTACGCCACGTTGGCAAAGGCGATCCTGGATTCTGTCGACCAGGCGACTCGTTCGGATGAATACGCAACACCTCTGGTGCAAGCCCTCCACAAAGCCGTTGCGGAAACGACCGATCTGCTGGAACGAGTTCACAAAGCATCGGCGCCGCCATCTGCCCCTCAAGGACCTATTCGCCCGCCGATGGCGGGACAGCCTCCAATGACCCCAGGAGCGGCAACATCAAAGAGAGTCGTAGCACAAGGCAACACCACCACGCGATCTCAGCAACTTGAATCCGCCTTTCAAGAGATTCGGAGTAAGCTGCCAAATAACGGAAATGCCGAGGTTGTTCTTTCTTGGCAGGTGCTAGTAGACGAATGAAATTCGATCGATCCAACACCATCGAAACGGAGCCGGAAGCGTCAGCGCCCTTGATCGGTGTTTCACCTCGATGACCCCGCAGATCCTAAAGCAGACGCTCCGTCGCGCGTTCGAAGACAAAACTCGGGACGAACGGCTCGCATTTGCAGTCTATGCCGAGTCGCCATGGACGGGCGAACCGGAGCTGGAAGTCAACAGCCATCGTGTACAGGTCGTTCCCTGCCGGTCCATGTTGGAAATGCGCCAGGCACTTCTTGAGCATAACCGTCCGTTGGTGCTACTTACCGGCCTTGATGACAACACGCTCTCTGCGGATCTTTTGGCCCGCTTCTATGGCCACCGCGTTATTGAAATAGATGTTTGGGAGCTCGTCGCTGAGCGCTTCAAGGTGACGAAATCCGTAGAACGCCGCCTTCGACGCGACCGTGTATTGGCGCAGCGAGTCTTGTCATGGCTTGATGGCCGTCAGCCTCCCGCTGTTGCATCCGGTGTGTTATCGGAGGTAGCCCTATGGACGTATGTGCTCCACGAGGCGGTTGGTTACGTTGGCGATACTCGGCCAGATGTCGCGCAACTGCTCGAATGGCGAAGCGATAACAACAAATGGAGCTTGCTGGCCCGTCTTCCGGCGGAGATGTGGGCCGGAGTCTCGGAGTGGTTGCAGCGCTCTCTCGGGGAGGGGGTTTCCCTCCTGTTTGACGCTTCGTTGAAAGCCTCCCCCTTGGTGGTAGCCACAGCATTACGTGCGCTGAGCACACAGCCGCCTGCAGGTGATCGCGTCGAGTGGGGCCTTGCGCGAGGGCGTTTCGAACAGTTCCTGGCAAATAGAACTCTGGACGACAGCCTGGTCCGCGAATACACGACCGCTGCCGAGTCCATCCTTCGCTCCCGTCCTTCAGAGGACGCCGGTCCCGTTGTTCGGCAGGCCGACGATTTGCTGACCCAGATCGGTGCGCTGCGCTTCGCTCGAATCAGTCCCTGGTCCGCTGCAGGATCTCGTTTGCTGCTGGATGACCTCGCCACCGACTTGCGCGATGCAAACCTGCTCTCGCGGTTCGAAGCAAGTTTCGCTCGTTTCGACCCGAGCTTTCTGGAGCGCGTTCGCATGGCAATCCGCTTGGAGCGTTGGCTTAGCCGTGCGGAAGTAACGCTTTCCAAATTGGAAGACGCGGTTACTTCATACCTCAGCGAACTCTCATGGGTAGATTGGGCCCGCAATGCACTCAGAAACGTCGCCACCGATAGCGCCAACTTCAATCGAGCACTCGCCGACATTTCGAAGCGTTCATCCGAGCGCCGTGACAGATTCAATCTGGCATTTGCCCGTTTGCTCGTGGCGCAAAGCCGCACATCCGCGACGCTGCCGGGCTTACTGGGGGTAGAGCAAATTCTTAATTCGATCGTTACACCGATCGTGCAACATCGGCGTGTCCTGCTTGTAGTTATGGATGGGATGAGCTGGCCCATTTTTCGTGAACTCACGCGCGATCTAACTGATCGGCGGTGGCGCGAATTTCGAAAACCGGCACAATCCCCGTGCGCGATTTCCATACTTCCATCGGCGACTCAGTATTCAAGATGTTCCTTGCTCTCAGGAACGTTGAGTGTCGGCGGCCAGCAGACCGAAGAGCGGAACTTCAACGCGAAGTTTCCCGAAGGCATTCTCTTCCACAAGAATGATCTGGTGAACTTTGCTAACAGCGACGTCGCTCGTGAGATCTGCAACGAGAAACGCAGATTCGTCGCCATCGTGGTGAATGCGATCGATGACATGCTGAGTGGATCCGAACAGACGACGGAATCCTGGTCGCTCAGGCGCATTGCTATTCTTCAGGCGATTCTGGCCGAAGCCGAACTAGCGGGCCGCACGATCATCCTCACGAGTGATCACGGCCACGTTGTCGAATTTGGAACAACGCGTCTCCCTCGGGCTGACGCATCTGACAGATGGCGCGAGGGTACCGCGGAATCCGACGACGAAATTGCACTCACGGGTCCGCGCGTTCTCGCCGGCCCGAACGTTGTCGCGCTTGCAACGGAGCGCTCCCGCTACGCTTTAAAGGCTCACAATGGCTATCACGGTGGAGTCACTCCCCAAGAGTGCATCGTTCCGCTCGTCGTGCTTGACCAACAAGAAAGTCTGATTGAAGGGTGGGCGGAAGCCGCATCTGATCAACCGTCATGGTGGAGCGAAGCCGTTTCCGAACCAGCTCCGGCCCGCCCGCGGCCGAAATCGTCGAAAGCGCCGGCCGGACTTTTCGAACAAAACAAAACCTTGGTCGATGAATTGTTTGAGTCCGAGACTTTCAAAGCTCAAATCGAACTCACCGCCGGTCATGTCAAGCCGGAGGATGTTGCGAAGGTTCTCCGGGTCTTGGAAGCCGCGCCCGGTAACAAGCTTTTGCGCCAGGCGTTTGCATCTCAAATGCAGATGAATGTGCTTCGCGTCGGTCCGAGGATCGCTGTCATGCAGCGGGTCTTGAATTTCGACAGTTACCCCGTACTCACGTTTGACGAGGCCTCCGGCTACGTCATACTGGACCGGCAGTTATTACTGAAGCAGTTCGGACTCTCGTGACACAGGGTAGTTCTCAGCGCCGCGATGATGTTATCGACGCCCTCCGGGCCGGCGCTGTCCCAACACGGGGTCTCGACCTTTTAGCGGTCGGTTTGGACCGATTCGAGCCGGCAATCCTGCAGGAACTGGAGAAGACGCGCGGAGCGGGCAGCGTCTTCAAGGCTGTACGCGGCGACTACGGATGCGGCAAGACATTCTTTTCGCGATGGCTGCAGGAAAAGGCGAAGCGCATGGGCTTCGCTACTGCCGAAGTCCAGATCAGCGAAACCGAAACACCACTGCACCGATTGGAAACTGTCTATCGTCGAATTATCGAGCGCCTGTCAACCTCCGCCGTTGAAGGCGGAGCCCTCCGACCGATCATCGATAGCTGGTTCTACACACTCGAGGAGGATGTGCTTGCCAGTGGCGAGGCATCGGAAAACGACACAGAAAAACTGCTCCAAGCGACTGAGGAGTTGATGGAGCGCCGACTGGCGGGCATCACGCAAAGCGCACCGCTTCTTGGTCCTGCACTGCGATCGTATCGACGGGCCGTCGCGGCTGGCGATGCGAGCGCCGCGGAGGCATTGCTGGGTTGGATTGGAGCGCAGCCCAACGTCGGAAGCAAGTACATTCGGCAGACAGGAATGAAGAGCACGATCGATCATTTCGGTGCCCTCAGCTTTTTGCAAGGACTGTTGCTGATGCTCCGGGATAGCGGACATGCCGGACTGGTTATCGTTCTTGACGAGGTCGAGACCCTTCAGCGGATGCGTGGAGACGTTCGCGAAAAGGCTTTGAACGCTCTTCGTCAATGGATCGACGAAATTCACGGCGGCCGTTTTCCCGGCTTGTTTTTGCTGATAACCGGAACGCCTGCGTTCTTTGACGGACCACAGGGCATCCGCAGACTCCAACCCCTGGCCGAGCGGCTGCACGTGGAGTTTGGTCCTGATACACGCTTCGATAATCCACGCGCAGTCCAGATTCGGCTTCGGCCGTTCGATACCGATTCGTTAGTGCAGGTGGGACGCCGCGTGCGTGATTTGTATGCAGCCGGATCCACGAACGAACAACGCGTTCGGGCGGTATGCGATGACGGCTATCTCTCAACTTTGGCCACCCGCGTGACCGGCTCACTGGGCGGGAAGATCGGGATTACACCACGCCTGTTCCTTAAGAAGTTAGTAGGGGAAGTGCTGGATCGAATCGACCAATACCCCGACTTTGATCCCCGTCAGCACTATTCGCTCACTATCTCGGCGACAGAACTCAACGATATCGAGCGCACAGCGCTCTCGGTCGACGAGATCGACCTGCCGTTGTGACCGCATTCGAACAACTCCACCCGGCCCTCCAGCATCACATTGTGAACTCGCTGGAATGGCGTATGCTGCGACCGCTGCAGGAACAAGCCATAGATCCGATCCTTAACGGAAAGAACGTTTTGCTGATCGCGCCCACCGCTGGCGGGAAAACAGAAGCAGCAATCTTTCCCATCCTGTCGTCTTTGCTAAGTACTCAAGTTGCGCCTCCGTCTGTTCTCTATATATGCCCCTTGCGCGCACTCCTGAACAATCTCGAACAGAGGCTGTCCCATTACTCGCGATTGCTTGGCCGAAGCTGCGCATTGTGGCATGGAGATGTGACGCAAGCCGAAAAGTCGCGCATTCTGCGGGAACCACCGGACGTGTTGCTCACGACGCCCGAGAGCATCGAAGCTATTCTGGTCTCGAAACGCGTTTCCGCTGCCGCCTTCTTTTCTCGAGTTCGTTACGTAGTGCTGGACGAGTTGCACGCGTTTGCTTCAGACGACCGGGGTTGGCATGTTTGGTACCTACTCAAGCGTCTCTCTGCACTGGTTGAGAAACCATTTCAGATTGTCGGCTTATCGGCAACGGTAGGAAACCCGCAAGAGCTCCTCTCGTGGATCTGTGCACACTCTGGTCGCGAGAAGCAGGTCATCGCCCCGCAAGAGGGGGTCAGCCTAAATCCCGAGGTGACCATCGACTATGTCGGCAGCGTGGAAAACGCTGCCCATGTCATTTCGTTGATGCATCGAGGCGAAAAACGCCTCGTTTTTTGTGACAGCCGTTCACAGGCAGAACAACTTGCTCTACACCTTCGCACAAAAGAAGTTGAGACTTTTGTCTCCCACAGCTCACTAAGTAAGGATGAGCGGGCGCGCGCAGAGTCGGCGTTTGCGGAAGGCCGCAATTGCGTCATTGTCGCCACCAGCACCCTCGAGCTCGGAATCGACGTAGGCGACCTCGACCGAGTGATCCAGATCGACGCCCCCTCCACGGTGGCTTCGTTTTTACAAAGACTGGGTCGGACAGGAAGACGGGCCGGTGCGACTCGGAACTGCTTATTCCTGGCGACAAACTCCGAGTCGTTGCTCCGGGCCGCAGCCATCGAGCATCTCTGGCGAGACGGCTGGGTGGAACCCGTCCGGCCGCCCCCGGCGCCGTATCACGTCGCCGTCCAGCAGGCACTGTGCCGGACTCTTCAGAATGGGTTCGTTTCGCAAAAAGACCTGCTTGGGTTCGTTTCGCAGAATGCATTGGACCATCTGTTAGCGAAAGAGTTCCTCGTATCGGACGGCCCTGCCGTGATGATCGGCCCGGCAACGGAGCGGTTGTATGGGAAACGGAACTATTTGGAATTGCTGTCGGTTTTTGACACGCCGCCGCTGTTCCTGGTCGAGTTTAATGGCCGGGAAGTGGGCTGGATTCATGAACTTAGCCTGGGGCGTCGCCGCGACGGCTCCGATCCAGTGATCCTGCTCGGCGGCCGCGCCTGGTGGGTTCGTTCGGTAAATTGGGAGCGAAAAACGGTCTCCGTCGAACCCTCGGATATAGAAGGCCGTTCCCTTTGGCTTGGATCGAGCGCGCCGCTGTCCTTCAAACTGTGTCAGGCAATGCGGGAAGTCTTAGATTCCGAGTCCGTTTGGAAATCGTGGTCGCGACGCGCCCAAACCGAATTGGCTTCGTTCCGCAGCAAGCGCGTCACGGATACTTCCGGGACCGCCCTTCACGCGACCAAATCTGGCTGCGTTTGGTGGACCTTTGCCGGCATAAGGGCGAATGCTCTAATTGCCGCCTGGTTCCGATGCCAGAATATTGACAGCCGCTCCGACAACTTGCGCCTGATCTGTGATTGTTCGGTGCCCGAGTTGTCGAAAGCAATCCGCTCGGAAATCGGGGAAATTCATTTGCCCGAGAAATTCACCTTGCCGAAGTTTGCCGAAGCGTTGTCGAAGTCCGAGCTGTCAGTGTACGCCGAACAGCGGCTCTACGATGAGCCGTCGGCGCGGAAGATCATCGCACTCCCAACGGTCCAGGTGCACCCGTAGATCGAAATTCAACGTTCTTGCCGTTGCGCTGTTACCGTTTCAGAGAGCGATCCGGCTATCCCGGCGAAAGCACGCCGGACATCATCCCGCGTAACGGTATCCCCCGTTGCGGTAGCCCATTCTTCCGCCGTGAAGTATCCGGCGAGGTCGTCATCGATCGTCTCGGCATTGTTGGGCGCCACTGCAAACTCTCTGCTGGGTTTAAAGACGGTCGTATTCCTCGGGCTCAATGTCTGGAACGTTATCGAGAACAGCCAGAAATTTCTGCCGGTCCCCGCGAGCGGCTCGTTCCTGGAGCCGCTGCCACGCCGCAAATTGATCGGCGAACGCAGACGCGAACACCTGCTCTACAGGCACACGGTGAGCTTCAGCAATGCTTCGAGCCTGATCGTACAACTCCTGCGGTATGTTGATGCTTACGCTCATTTTCTGCCCTCCAGAACTTTCAGTATCTCGGCAGGGGTCTTAACCTCAACACCGAAACGGGCGGCACCCTCGAAATCTCTTTTGTTGTGCGTTACGATAGTCGCGCCCCACTGCACCGCTAGTTCCAGAATACGCTCGTCATCGGGATCCCGCAAACTCGGCCGGAGTCGGAGCACGGAGGGTTCCAGGTCGCCCGCGAAAAGCAGGTAATTGAGGAAATCGTCAATCTTTTGGGCGCTGAGTCCGGGTACCAGAACGGGGCGTTTGAGCACATCTTCGTATTCCAATGCCAGGGCGACCGAAATCTTGAGCCCGAATCGCCCATCATCAAAGAGCCGGAGCAGTTGATACGACGCTCCGCGTTTCGACCGCAAACCGGCCACGACTACATTTGTGTCGAGAATAAGCTGGCGCATCGTTCACCGGTTGCGGTTCAATTCGGCTTGCCATCTTCACCGGCATCAGACTCCAAGATGCGCTTTGCAGCGACCTTGACGTAATGGTCGGCAACTGGCCCTGTCGTTCGCATCGACTCCTGGAGATGCTTTCCAATCTCCGTTCTTGCGGGCCTGCCCTCAATATCGCTGTTCCAGAGTCGCGTTCTCTCGCGCTCCACGGCGTTCTTGATAATTTCCGTATCCACCGCCGAGTATTCGCCTGGATCAGCATTGACGGCTGCACTCCTCAATACTGCTTCCAACTCCGGATAGCAGTGCTCACGGACGAAGCCCCGGGTCTCCTCTCCAAACTGGTTCAACTCGATGGTTCCAGAGTCATTGAGCCGGAAATCCACCATGAACGTTTCCAAGGGCACCAACCACTCGGGTTCCGCCCCGGCCCATTCATCGAGCTCAACAAGTGCTTCTCTTTTCGTATCGGCCTTCACGACCGAAAAATCGCCATTCGGCCATCGGCAGATATAAAGCCCATCGCCCAACTCATCCAGATCGTCTTCATCGTCTATCGAACCGGTGTCAGGGAGGAATTCGTCTTTCGTCACGTTAACGTCAGCGGCTTGATAATCCGGGTCCGTATGCGAGACCTCGTTTGCGGTGATGTCCAGTTCTTCCAAAAAAGTATTCTGGTCGAGTAAATGCAGAAGCGCGCTTCCGGGTCCATCGACAAATTCTTCGGGACTGAGTTCGCGTGGGGTATCGCCATCATACCTAGTGCTCGGAGGGCCCGCAGCGTAAACCCGGCGCGCAGCTTCTACTACCTGTTCCCTCTGCTCATCTGTAAGAACGAAGTTCAGCTCAAGTGTGTATGTCTTTGTCATTTCACCTCCAGTTACAATTTGTTTTCTATCTCGGGGGCTTGGGACAAGAAGTTTGTTGCTCTGAGACCTTCATGCGCGCCTCGAGATAAGCGCACACCCGTGTGGCGACTAGATCCGCCAATTCTTCCACAGTTGTTTCCGGGAGAGTGCCGCAGCTGGCAACGGACTGAGCCATCCCAGTTTCGCCGTCGGATTCGCGGCAAAAGTAGTCTTTCAACTCTGTCACGAGAATGTCTATATCCGGATCGCTCTCGCGCAAAGATTCGATCCGTTGAATTCCGTGGCAAACGGTTGAATGGTCACGGTCGTTATAGAAACGTCCAATCAGGGTCGTGCTCCATCCGCCGACGTGCTTGGCGAGGTACATCGCGACTTGCCGGTTGAAGCAAGCAGGCTGTGCGTTTCCCGGAACTCGTGTAGCGCCCAGGCGAGCAGAAACTAGAGCGTCTATTTCGGCCAACGATGGTCGGCGGTAGCGGGTCGATGACATGAATGGAACCGCTGCCACTTATGCCCCCTTTACCATCAATGAGGCTGCCGGCTGAATCACGATAGACTGGCCGTCGCTCGCAATTCGCGCCGGACATCCTGGCCACAACGCTTGAACCAGGTCCAGCCATCGTTCGAGGCGTTCACGAAATTTCCGTGGCCGGGCATAATCGGCGCTCCCAAGCTGCGCTGCTAATCCGAACGCTCCAAAGATCGGAATGCGTTCCTGTCCTTTTGCCGTGAAGCAGCGGTACGACAGCCACATGAAAAGATCCAATGCGGCGGGCGCACACGAAAGAGCTTTAGCTGCTTCGAGGTCGGTGGGTATCGAATGTGCCATAACCTCTCGAAAGAATTCGTCGCTGAGGACAATTTCGTTTTCGAACCCGCCAGGAAGCAAATCCTGATTCGGATCGCGCGAGTACCAGATACGTGCTTCGCGCATGAAGTTGAAGCGCGCCTGGTGCGTGACGACCGCCCTTTGCGTCTGTGTGTCGGTTCCGAAAAAGATGGTGGCTCCGAAAATACGTTGAAACGCCCCGACTAAACGGCGGTATTGCGAACCGCCTTGCTGCATGCCGAAGGTGTCCAGCATTTCGGCAGCACTCCTGAACGTAATGATTTGTTTCTGCTGCCGAACAGCCAGTGTCGCCAAAAAGAGCGGCACCAGTCGATCTTGGCCCCAAGGCAATCCGTACGTCGGGTGCCCTGTCACTTGTAGTAGAAATTGACCGTTCCGTCGCTCGTGCAGCAACGCGCCCCGGGCAGGTCGCTTGATGGGAAGGCCGCACAGTACAAATGGTCTCGATGCAAATCCGAGAACCTGAGCACCGGACTCGCGATTTACCCGGACCAATCGAACGGCTTCCGCCTGGCGGAGCTTCTGTTTTGAGACAAGCAGGTCGCCGTGTTTCTCTCTTAAAATCGAGCCGACGCTGACGAGCCCCGGCGAATTGTTAGAAAATGATTGTGATGCTGCCATCGGTCCACCTGGAACCGCCCTGTTCGGGCGGGTTGAAGGCTTCCCTGGGCAAGCTCGGAAGGGAAGTTTATCGCGTTCAGCCGTGGCTGTGCGCTGTTACTCCCTTTACTCCTCTAAGGCAGCAATTTGAAGGAGGCGTGAATTTTGGGCGGTTGTGGATGGTCAGAATGCACCCCCATGGCCACAGATGTTCTTTATTTTCAACTGAGCCACAATCTTCCAAGCTGTTGGTGCGGGTTCGATTGCCGCCCCGGCCAGAGCTGTGAGTTGCTGGTTCATTTGGGTTCTATTCGGTCGACTCCAAGTTCAAGGCTGACAATTCGCGAACATTTCTTTCGGACCAGCTGTCCATGGGGTCGGCCAGCCTCGTTCGACAATCACGATCGCATATTTCCCAAGCGCATCTAAAATGCACCTGCCGCGACCAGCAACTTCGAATCGGGCTTCGTGGGGTACCCCACGGCGAACGGGCAACACGATCACGACACGTTCCGCTTCGCAGGCGGGCGGGCAAATCCGTCACCGTGAATCTCGAACGCGGCGGCGTAAAGGGCAGTTCAACACGGCGCAAGTGATTCTGCGCAACGAGCAGGCAGACATATTGGAGCAGATATGGTGCCGTCGGAGAATGCGCCAGACCAGATCTTTTCTGAGAGCGGGAGGCGCTTCCGCCAACAGTATTCCATTGCGAGTAGCCCCGCGGAGGGGGCGTATCCAACAGCCCCAGCACTTGTTTGTCCGTGTTTCGGTTGTACTTGGCTGGCTTGTCGGAACGCTCGGCATCGGCTAAGCCTGCAGCCGTTTGGCCCCAAAGCGCTGGCGTCACTTGGAGACCCGAGCCGTCCGCGTATTGAGGGCTTGGGCGATTTACTGATATTCGTCTGCCCTCGCTGAGCAAGCAAAATGATTCGCGCGCGCTCGGCCAATCGATGCTCGTTGCTGCACGCGGCGGCTCCATTCCTGCAGCGTTTTGCACTCTTCTTCCGATAGCTCGATCACCGCTCTGGGCTGGCGCGTACCCCATTTGCTCCCAGTACCCTAACTTATTGCAAGTTAACTAGCATGACCCGAGCCGAAAAGCCAGAGCCCAAAAAACCGCGTGGTTAAAGAGTTTCGTCGCTCCCTGCGCAACGTCCCAGACTGGACCGGTTTCGGAGCTCGCGAGCGAGGTTACGATAGGCTTGCTCTTCGTAATGGTACTCGTCCCACTTGCAGCATCCAAGGTTGGCGACATACTCTTCAGGACCCCTCGTAGACGGCAGAAACGCTGTCCGCGACGCCTTTCGCTCTTGCAAACTCAGATCCGGCTTCACCGAATCGAAAATTGCACAATTCAGAGCGCTCCTCTCGCTTCATACGATGAAAGGCCAAATCAATGCTACGAAACTTATTCCAAAAACCCACTCACCTTGCGGCAGGTATTTCCGCATTCGCAGCCATCGCTTTCGCCTGTTGCGCGAACGGCGCCTCTGTTACGATTTATAGCGACCTCACGCCCCCTCCTTCTGTATTTGACTCGCAATCGGGCTTCTCTGTCAGCGGCCGGGGGCCGGTGATTCCGTGGTCGCTGCTCCTTTTACCGCCGGCGCGTCCGCCACCCTTAGCGATGTCGTGCTTGCACTGGGACACTACGGCGCCACAGCCAACGATCCGATCACCGTGGCTCTACTTTCCAACAGCAGCGGCCAACCGGGAACCGTCCTAGCAACGCTGAAGCAACAAGGCACGATCCCGCCCGGCAACTCATCCGGCGGCCTGGTAACGTTCACTTGCGGCACGTGTACGCAGCTAGCCGAGGGAACGGCATACTGGCTCGCGGCGTTCGAAACCACCCAAAATGTGGAACAATTTTGGTACCTATCGTTCTTGGGCGGGCGCGGCAGCGTCCTCTACAATGACGCGGGAAGCCTCACCGGCCCATGGACCTCAGCCACTCCCAACACGATTACCGCCTTCCAAGTGAACGGATCTTCCCCGTTTCCAACTATTCCCGAGCCCGCAAGCGTACTGCTCGCCGCCGCAGGCCTGATTGGGCTAGGGGCGCTTCGGCGCTGCCGCCCTGCGCCAAATCGCTGGTCATGACGGATCGGCAATTGCGTCGCTTATCTGACGCGGGCTCGTCCAACCAGATCCCGCACGAACCGACATTTTCGCGGTGCCTTGCAAGATTTCGCCGAAACCGAGTTACCCGCAGCGCCTGCGCGAAGCGCTGCTTTGCGCACCCAAAAGGACCGCTAGTGCCAAGTTGCGGAAATCGCATACAGATGAGCACGGGGACCGCTTGCTTGCACGCGCGGCTCAGTAAAGGCTTCCGAGCCGCGACCCGAGGCGAGCGGTATACGCGAACTTCTGCCATCAGGTACTAGGCGCAGACCACAAATTCAGCACGCCCGCTTGCCGCTGTGGCGAAGTAAGCCGGAGTTTAAAAGGAGACCTGATCCTCTGGCCGCAAGCGGAGACTTGGCCTTGGACGGCCCACCACTTGCCGCGGCGAGATAGCTCTCACGGTTTCGACCGTACCGAAGCAAACGCCTTGAAGAGCGCCATATTGACGAAACCGAACCTGTTAGCGGGCCTGAACGAACTTGCCCCGCCACATTGCCGCGTGGGAAATTAAAGCCGTGGAGGGCGACATCATCATCGACGACCGGCTTGTCCAATTACCGCCGCGAATTCGATGTGCGGCCCATCGCAATCAATGACGATCTCATTGATGTCACCATCCGTCCTACCGGACCAGGCAACCTAGCCCGGGTGCTTTGGCGGCCCAAACCGCGGCATTCGCGATGTATTCCAGCGTAAATACAAGAGCCCCAGAGAGAAGAGACGAGTAATACTTTCGTCCAAAACTCCCAGCAGTTCCGGCTTTACTCTGGATTTTGCCGATCTGCATGGGCAAACGTGGCCGTTGCTCAAATCAACGATCCCATAGCCGGTGTACGCGGCGCCCTCACGCGATGGAAAGCACCTCGCATTTCCGCAGCACATGGCCTGGAGCAACGTCTGGTTGCTTGAGGGGCTCTGACGATACAGATTCTGTTATGCCTTCAACGAGTCACCAGTTCCTTCTCCAGCCAGTGTTTCGCGAATCGCCGCGGGCGGGCATGGTCGATGAGGAGCCGCTTCATTGCCTGCCCCGCAAGACCCAGGAAGGCCGCCCTTTCCTGTGCTTTCGCGGCCACCATCTTTCAATGCCTTCATCTTGACGAGCGCCAAGTACATACAGCTGATTCACCCAGTACGGTGGGTTGTCATGTATGCTCGGTGCGCTCGCCTTTCATTCTGGCCGCGGCCAGCCTTCGCAGTTCGGGATACAACAATTCGAATAGTTGATTGGCCGCTGTCTTATCCCCCTGACGGAACTGCGCCATCAGCGTGGCCACGATATCTGGCGAAGGCATTGTGGACGTGGGAATGTCTAAAATTTCAGCCTTTTTAGCGCCGCTTGCAGAATTTGATCGCCTCCTCTCGCTTTATTGAGTGAACAAAGAGGAGCACGGGAAGAAATGAAATTTCGACACCTTGATGATGTTGGCCGGGGAGCCGCTTTGCTACTGCTGCTAGGTTGCCTGGGCTTCGCGCCGCAGCGGGCTTCGGCGCAGCAGGATAGCTTCCCTTTTTTCATCACAAACTCTGGCGTCGAGCGCGTCTTTGCGTGCGACGGACCCTGGTTCAGGAACTCCGGCGGTACCAGAATCGCGCCAAATACACAGCGTCATCACTTCTATACCGCAAACGAAACTATTTTTTCGGCTCTGGGTGAATGGTTCTGCCGGACCACCGACGACAAGGCGCCGGCTCTTGGCGTGTCCTTTTGTCTCGATGTGCCGGCCTGTATCGGTTGCGGTCAGCCTCCCCGAGTTGAAGTCGACTTAAAACTGGGACCAAACAGCTTTGCCAGCAATCTGAAGGCTCCGCCTTGTTTTCGCAGCATGGCGGCTGGGTTTCTGGGGTACCCGACGGCGAACGGGCAACACGATCACGACACGTTCCGCTTCGCAGGCAGGGCGGGCGAATCGGTCACCGTCAATCTCGAACGCGACGGCGTAAAGGGCAGTTCCGGCAACACGGCGCAAGTGATCCTGCGCAACGAGCAGGGAGACATATTGGAGCAGGACGAGGGTAAGTTGCCCGTCGAGCTTCAGGTGCTTCTGCCGGCGTCGGGTAACTACGAAGTTGAAGCAATCCAATCCACCGGAACGGAAGCGGAACCCGGTACGCCGTTTCGTGGCTATTATCACCTGTTCGTGACCGACGAGTCCGGGCAAAACCTGGCACTGCAACCGCTACCGTCGACGAAGCCGTAAGCGAGGTTAGGAGTGGATATGCTATTTCGCCTGTTCGTTACCTCTTGCACCGCACTGATGTATGTCTCAGCGCAAGCTTCAGAACCGCGACTCGGAGCAAGTGACCCGCTAGGGAGCCCTAACGGTTATGCGCTGTTTCGAAACGACAAATTATTCTATCCGTCGAACCCCAGGCTCTTCAATATCTCAGGGTTTACGAATAACCTGTCGTTCGAAAACCAAAGCACCGATGTCAATTACTTTGATTCGGCGGTTCCTAGAGCAGCTTTTCCATTAGGTCGGGGAGAACAGATCTTCACGACAGCAGGAAATGTCCTTCAACCCGATAAACAAGAGATTGTGCTCGTTTACAGAGGCTATCCCTCACCCGACTCGCCTTATATACACCTCAAAAATGGCCGCCTCGAAAAGAGCGACACGCTGGTCGTAAAGATCGGGAGTGGCGAAGATCACAAATATACAATTTCCCCGGGTTCGTCGGCCTATCTCACTCCTCGCTCTTCTGAACCCCTTCCTGACGGAAGGATGATTGTGGCCTCAGATCTTTTTGCTGTTGCCGCTGGTGACCTGGACCGGTTGCCGGACGCAAATTATCAGTATCACGACGAGGTTGTCGTCGCGTATGTCGATGGTGACCCGCTTGGTGATAGTCAGGATGTAAATCTCTCGGTCCTGAACTATGGCGACTCGTCCTCTTCAGATCCCGTCGAGACCCGCGCGATAGGCTCGGTGAAACTGAACCTTCTTAAGACTGCGGGCCCGACTTTTGACGAAGCATGCGACCTTTGCCCTCTTCTTGCAGACAATCAGGTGAGTGTATCTATCGGCGATTTCGACGGAGACGGCTATAACGAGATCGCACTTGCCTACATTGTTGATGGAACACATTTGGTCGTTGACTTGTTTCGCTACAGGACAAGTGCCTCTGGTGACTCTTCGCTGGAACTAATAAGCTCCGGGGGGTCTGACACCAAACTTGTCGAGGTTTTTAATAATAGTGTCAGCGCTGCCGTCGGCAGTTTTCTCGGGAGAGATGCTGCGAGTGAGAAAAATTTTGCGATTCTTACCGGGTCAAGGAATCTCATCGGGAGCCGCGGAGACCAACTCATCTTGGGGTTCTCCGTTTCGAGTGGGCATTCCAGTCGCAATGTCAATAAATCAGTCTCGCAGGTTGCCACCCTCCAGGCGTATTCTATGGAACTTGTGGACACCTTGGTTACTGACGCTACAAATGCAAAGCAAGGGGAACTCACTGCCGATATTTCCTCGTCCGCCGCGATACCACAAACTATCGTCCTCTCAGGCGGAACTGGTCCTTGGTCTGCAGTTAATGGAACATGGCATCCCACCATCACCGGACCCCGGAGCTTCACGATTCCAGTAGATTCAACCAACTTTGGTTCGTTTAGCGGCCAAAACATCCGGTTCAAGAGCGATGGAGCCCTGTCCCCCTTCACAACCAAACGATTTCTCCCCTACCAATATTCACCATTCGGCAGCGCGCAACAGTATTTGCGCGTCCAGATCGTTCCCGGGCTATTTCATTTCGACCCGGGCAACGGGTTTGACTTCTCCCGGCGGGAGCTAGCAGTTGCCTGGAACAACAGCTCGGATGAGACGGTGATCAGCCTGGACGAATTAGGTCCCGATATCTCAGGGAACTCTCTTTTTAATGAGCGCGATCGCCTGGCCCTCTCAATCAACGGACATAAAGCGGGAAAATCCTTCGCACTTGCCGCGGGAGGCTTCATCGGGAACAACAACCCTGCGAGCCCTGTCTGGCCTCTCGGCTTGAGCACCTTCAACTTTGACGGCAACGTCGGGGTTGCCATGCTCCAGGTTACGGGCGATCAAAAGCTCAAGGTGACATGCTCGGCAAGCGCAGAAAACAGTCAGAGTTCATGCGGCGCGCTGCCGCCCCAGGGCAGCTCCGGGCAGATCTACGCGAAAGCTAGCGATAACTTCCGGCTGCCAATCGCGGCCATCGATTCCGATGGCACATCCCTGCGTGTGGGTGCGCCGATTCATTACCAGGTGACAAATCCGGCGCAGTTGGACTACATCCTGGAGCAGCCGCCGCAACATACGGCGTGGCTTGCTCTTTCGGGCTCGAAAGGGCCTGCGGTTGTAAACATTAGCCGCTATCCAACCTTCACCACCAGTTTGCTCGATAACCAGCAGAAAGGATTTACGACCAAAACAACCGAGCGCAATGACTCCACGATCGGAACTTCTGCCTCACAAAATCTGCAGTTAAGGGCATACACTGATTTCAAGGCTGGATTCCTGAAAGGGGGTACAAACTTATCGGTAGACGTTAGCACGAAACTAAGTTATTCAAAAAAGACGAAGGTCAATGACTTAAATAGTAAGTACAAGAGCACGCAAGTTGATCTGACCGGAAACACAGCCTTCGATGATCTACTCGTGGGGAAAGTGCAAATTGTGGACGTATGGCGATACAGATTGTACGGGTTTACGCTCTCTAATTCTGCTATTCCGTACCCATTCTACGAGATTTCTTTCCCCGCCAAGGAGACGACCTTTGTGTCTGGAGGTTTGGATACGGATTGGTATGTTCCCATTCACGAAACCGGTAACATCCTTTCTTATCCCGACCATAACACTGCGTGTTCGCCGGCTGATCTGGCCCCTATATCCCAGCCCGGCGAGCCGGATATTCTGGCACCGCTCCTTTCGTGCCAAAAGAACATATGGAACGGGACGGCCAGCAGCGTCGCCCTAAAACTAGACGAGAAGGTTTCGAATGGAAAGGAAATCGATAACTCTCAGACGCTGAATGCCAGCGCAGACTTGAAAGTTTCTTTCAGTACAGAGTGGGAGGCCGATTTTCTTGCGGCAAAAGGAGGGGCCGGCGTAAGCGCCTCTGCCACGGTTGGCGCGAGCGCCGAGAAAAGCTGGGGAGATCTTACGGTTACGGATAACGTAACAACGCACGGACAGGGAATTACTGTCACGCAGCCAGCCGGGGTATCCACGTATGCGTACGGTTATGAACCCATCTTCTATAACACGAAAGCGGGAACGCTAAAGGTAGGATTTGCAACGGACCCATTGGCAAGCGATATAGGGAAAATCTTCTGGCGCAGTTACTATTCCGGAAAACCGGATCCAGCATTGAATCTGCCGTTTCGGTTTGTCAATACGTCGCCCGGAGGGACACCAAGCTGGACTGCTAACACGTTCATTACACGCAAGAAGATGCGCGGCCTGTTCGCGCGCAAATCAGTGCGCGACGCTATCACTGGAGAATATGAACTGATAGGAACATCGGCAACCGATGGAGACAGGGTTTTGCTGGACGCACGCGTTTACAACTACAGCCTCGGCCCATCGACGGGGGCGATAACCGTGCAGTTTTCCTATATCGCATACGACGAGAACACCAACCGAGAGATCTGTCCGGGCATTCCTGCCAATAGAGGAGCAGTTTGCCCGGTGAGCTTCCGAACCATCATCGGCAAGGGTTCATCTGCCCCAGACGGTGGAGATCCGATAAGTTTAGAGCTCCGCCAGATGAAGGACGCGTATATCGTCTGGAACACTCAGGGTCTGGCCAAGGAAGGAGTCCAAAGTTACCGGATTTACGTGGATCTTAATCCGGGCAATTCGAGCAACGAACTCTATCCGGAAGAGCCTCCTTGCACGGCTTTCCCATGCGAAACACCGGAGGGTGATGAAAAGCTAACCGACCCCGGCCAAAATAACGAAGGCTGGGGCGTTCTGACCATTAAGCCGGCAACCGCGAACTCCGTTAGCGCGACGACCGCTTCATCCGCTGACGAGAGCAGCTCCCCGGAGAGCAGCGCGAAGGTGCGATCTTCTACGAGCACGGATCCGGCATCGCTGACCGATATCTCGGTGGAAGACAGCCCATATCCTAGATTGTCGCTCACTCTCGACAACGGCCTGCCCGGGGGTAACTTCTCACAGCCCACAGCATTTCTGGGCAGAACTGCCTCGGTCAGAGTGGAAGGCAACCGGGGGGATGCCGAAGTGCAGAGCTATCACGCGTTCATCTTCAACGGGCCACCCGCGGACCCGAGGAGTCGAGTAATTGCGGCGGTCGAGCTGGGTGGTAGTGGACGGCATGACTCGGCCGCTTGGTTTGATTGGACGCCGAAACGGCTTGGGCTGCATCACTTGTACGCGGTGATCGGCGAGTATGCTGGACCCGACATCCTGAAGGAGAGCGAGTTTCGGCTCGCCGTCAATGTGCGCCCGGCGCCTTGCGATCTCAACGCAGACGGACGTGTGGACCGCCACGATTTGAACATGTTGTCGGCTGAGATGGGCAAAACGGTCAATGAAAGTGTATGCGGAGTAAGCTGCGATTTGGACGGCGACGGGCGGATCACCGGAAAGGATCTGGAGTTGCTGAGCGCTTTATGCGACTCCGAAGCCTGTGCATTTGCTTCACCCGAGTATGTCGGCGGCGTATCGGCTGCTGAGTCGTGGCCTAAACTGGAGCCCTTTGGTAGCGGTACGGGTGATAACCAAGCAGCCGCGGCAGCAGAAAGCGAGCTCTACCAAAGCGAGCTACGCCGCAAGCAGGACCTGCAGACCATCTTGTACTACTACAAAGGGCAGGCCGTGACGCGCGGCCCTTATGCAACACAGGCCGGCATCGCACTTGGCAAGAAATAGGTGCCACCGTGAGGCGGGGTATCGCGAGCTGGCATCTGCACGCCGCCTCGCATGTCGGAACCGGGCTCCCCAATTTGAAAATACAATCTCTGAAGGTCCGAAAAGGAGGCAAATGCGACTCATAAATTACGCGGGGCTTCTCTTCTGCTTCGGCTTGACGGCACAGGCAGATAACATCGTAACGATCCGCGCTATCGATGCGCTCCAGTCAGTCAACGGTATCTACACGTCGGCCGAGGAGTGGTCGTCGACGATCGCTTATAAACATGTTTCCGCTTTCCTGGATGTTGGGACTCTTGACCCGAATGCGACTAGTGCCACTGCTTGGCTGATGAATGCCGTCGGGCCGGGAGCGAATTCAGCGAACGTAATCGCATCGGCAACGTTCGATGTGCCGCTGGTGCCAAACTCCGATTTTATTCCCGCGACGCAGGTGTTCGACGCATTTTTACCTGCGGGAACTTACTATGTTGTGATCAATTCCCCATCGAACAGCGTCGTGTGGGAGATAGGTTCGGATAGTTTCGTCGGCCAAGGAGTGACGCTTGTAGGCTCCATAGCGGCTCTCACGGCTTTCAACTCCACATTCCCGCCAGCATCACAGTTCAGAAAGAGCAGTCGATCTTTCGCAATGACAGTGGAAGGGACGCCCACTCTAGGGGCAGCAATTCCCGAGCCGCGGCTGATATTGCCCGTTTTCCTCAGCGTGTTCCTTTTGTATGTCTGGACAGGGAGGGCCATTGGAAAGGACGCCAGATGTTCTTCTGGCGAAGCGAGCGATTAACGCGGAAGAAATCAAGAGGTACCTGAACGACGACCCCCCTGGACGGGTCTCGATCTGGTCCGTGTGAAAGAGACCGCCTTACCGGGCAGCAAACAATCTCGATAGGCCTGCTTGAAAACCTGCCGTGGATCCATCAATCCTCGGTCGGCGCTATGGTACTCGCGTCTGGTGCGACGAGAATATGGTCGAAGTCTTGCTCAACCGAATTATCTCGTAAAGTTTACTCCATGAAAGACGACGGCCCGGAATCGAGTTTTTCAACAGCATCCCTCATTTGCGCACGTTATCGAGTGCTTGGGAAAAACCTGTTGGGACTTCATTGACGGGATCAGTTCCGGCCCTGGACCCCAAGGAGCCAGGCGTTGGTCGCGACTGTATGACTCCAGAAGGCGACGCGCCGCCCATCCGGAGACGGTACCGCCCACCCCTGGATATCGCCTAAAGGGCAGAAATGCCCATCGAGATACACATAAAGCATTCGATACTCGAAAGTGGTCCGCACCGCTACAAACCATCCTTTCCCACTGGCAGCCCATATCAAACCATGGATATCCATCGGAGCCGGCAAGACGACCTCATGCTCTCGAGGTTCGTTTGGATGTTGCTCCAATGCAATTACACGGATCCGAGGCTCATCGGAATCGTGATCTGGAATCGCCACCTGAGTGCCATCAGGTGAAATGTCCCAGTCGCCCAGGAATTCAGGCGTCAATCTCGTTCGCGCCAGCTCTCGGCCTTTACCGAGCACGGGATCGAGCTCGTAATAGACATAGTATTGCCCTTGCACGGTGGTCCTCAGTACGCATCGCTTGCCGGCCTGCAGCGCACAGCGGAATTCATCCAGCGCGCCCTCGATCGGGACGTCTTCCGGCGTGCTTCCCTCAAGCGACGCTCGCATTAGTTTGAAATCTTTGATACCCCCGTCGTCGTCGCGCGCGGCGTACAGCAGCGTACGGCCATCCGGCGCCACCTGCGCCAGCATTTTCGTATAGGATGTCGAAATGATGGTTTTGGGCGTCTGTTCCTCAGGGGCCTGTTTGTACAGATCATAGGGGCCGCCGCCGCGATTTGATTCGAAAATCACTGCACGGCTGTCCGCTGTCCAGGCGTGGGGATACTCACGGAATCCCCGATCTGGAGTCAGACGTCGAAGATGGGTGATGCGTGGAGGCGATTCGTTGAAATCTCCAACGAAAATGGCCCCTCGGCCAGAGGCTCTGAGAACTGTCACTTGTTTCCCGTCGGACGTCGAACTCATCCCGTAAGCTCGCATCTGATTTTCATCCGGCAGATTGGCAACTCTGTATGCTGCCCCCAGCAACCGGCCCGTCGCGAGGTCCGTTTTCACTTCCCATAGCTGATCAGGTGCTCCCGAATTGAGCGAGTCCGATTGCAGAAACAGGATGCGGCCGTCTGAGAGAGCGGAAGCAGAACTCATCCGGATATTCCTCATCTCAGCGACTTTCTTTCTACCGGTGAGAAGAATGGATTCGTACCAGGTGCTGCCGTCCGCAGCATAACAAGTCTGGAGGCCTACTCGCCTGCTGTCCGCTGACCAGAAAACCAATTGATATGTATTATTCCGATAACCAGCGGCAATCAAGCGCGGCTTCTCACCGTTAGCTGCGACCACCCATACCTGCGACCAATCCTGATTGATAGATGCCACTTTTGTTCCATCGGGCGAGGGTGAGGCTTGGCGTGCGTGCTCGCGCAGCATCCGCGGCGGCGCGCCCGTCGCAGAAATGATCCAGATGCTCGACACATTCGTAAGCAGCGAAAAGCCGCTTGCAACTAATTTCGTGCCGTCAGCGAACCAGGCGATCCGGTCCACTTGCAGCCCCGGCAGCATATCGAGGGGTCGATTCACACCGTCCTTCATGCGCCGCAGGTACACTGAACCTCCAAGTACTGCGAAGGCGAGGCTCTTTCCATCCGGCGACAAAGCTGCGGCGGTAACCCTGTTCTCACACGCTTGCGTGGTCACCTGGACCAGTCCCGGCTCCTTCGGCGGGAAGATTCGTTCCCGCATCAGCCAAAGCGCGAAACCCGCGATGATGCATGCTGCTAAACCGCCGGTGAGCCATAATAACCTGCGAAACCGCTGCTCAACGCTGGCCGCTTCTATTGCCGAAAGCCTCCGATCCACTTCGGCCGCCGACGGGCGCGCGACAGGATCTTTAGCAAGCATCGCCAGCACAAGTGAATTGAGAGCCGGCGGGATCTCGCGATTCAGCGCAGCAGGCGGTCTCGAATGAGCAGACGCTATTGCCTGGGCTGTATCGATGGGCGAATCGGACAGAAATGGATGCGTGCCGGTCCCAAGCTCATAAAGAACGATGCCTAGCGAAAACACATCGCTCGCCCCGGTGGCCGGCTCCCCGCGGGTCTACTCGGGAGCCATATAGCTTAACGTTCCGCCCATCGTTCCCAAGGAATCTGACCATTGCCTTTGAATGCCTGGGTTTTGACCGTCTGACGAACACTGTCCGGCTAGTCCAAAATCGAGTACTTTGAGGTAACCGTCGGGGCGCACTATCAAGTTCTCTGGTTTGATATCCCGGTGCACAATATTTCGGGCGTGCGCCGCCGCTAGCGCCTGAGCGATTTGCCGCCCCCAATGCACCACGTTTGCGATCGGCTGGACCTGGCCGCAGTGCTGTCGCAGCGCTTCGCCTTCCACCAACTCCATCGCAATCGCAACATCATCACCGGCATGAACCACGTCATCAACGGTCACGATATGTGGGTGATTCAGTGCCGAAGCTGCCCTCGCTTCGCGAATCAATCGTTCCATTGTGCACGGAGAGGTAGCCAATTCAGGCGCCAAAAGCTTCAACGCTAAATCGCGACCCAGCACGGTATCGCGTGCCGAGTACACCTGCCCCATGCCTCCACGGCCCAGCTTGACCGCCACCTCATAGTGGCCGATTCTGGTTCCCGGCTTCACCTCCGATGCCGCCAGCGAATGCTGAGCCGGCGCCTCGATTAGTAAAATGATCTGCTCAAAGACTTCGGGATCGACGCTGATGGAAGAGAGATAGGAGCGTCGCTCGTCTTCGGGAAGCTCGGAGGCGAGGCGATAGATTTCCCACGCCCGTTGCCACTGCTGGTCTGTCATGCACCTGCTGGGTTTGCCAGCTCCTTTTGCAGCCAGCCTTTCGCAAAATTCCAATAGGTTGCGACGGTTCTGGGAGAACACCCGAGTTGGGCCGCGATTTCGTCGCCCCTTAAGCCCTCGAAAACCCTCATCTCCATAACCGTTCTGAACTTCGGATCGATAGCGGCGAGACGCGAGAGCGCCTCCTCTACCTCATGAAGGCTCTCGGTTCCGCTGGTCGTGAACTAGGGCCACTCCCGGAACTGAACCTTTTCAACGCGGCGATACAAAGGCCGGGAGTGCTCGATCAGGAGCCGCTCATAATATGTCCCGCGAGACCCAGGAAGGCGGCCTTCTCCTGCCGCTCGCGACCCCGCTCACGCTAAAAGCCTTCGTCTTTACCAGAGCCAGATACAGTTCGTTGACTAGCAGCGTGGGCTTCCAGGTGTGCTCACTGCGCTCGCCCTTCATCTTGGCGGCGGCCAGCCGCCGGAGCTCGGGTACAGCAGCTCGATAGCTGGTTCGCAGCCCCCTTGTCGCCGTTACCGAATTGCTCCATAAGCCTGGCCAGGTATCGGGTGCGGCCACGGTCAACATTGCGCAGTGGCTAGAATTCTAACATTTTTGGCGGAATCGCCTGCACGATTCGCCCCCCTCGTCTCGCTTTATACGGTGAGCTAGCGCAAGCGCTACGGTTTGATCGACAGGAACACGATGCAAACACAACCCAGGTTCAGAAGCGCTCTGGTGGCGCTCGGCAGCATCGCCTTACCCGCAATCTTGCCCACCGCCGCCCTGCGGGCGCAAACCGACGAGACTAAGCCCGTACCCCCCGCGATCCATAGAATCATGGGAAAACCTCGATATGCGAAGGCGAGGTGGGGGTTACGGGTTGTCGACCTGGACTCAGGCCGGCTCATTTACAACCTCGATCCGGATTTCGAGTTTCAAATTGCTTCCGTCAGAAAGCTGTTTTCGATCGGCGTAGCGCTGGACGAACTAGGCGCAGACCACAAATTCAGTACGCCCGTTTACCGCTGTGGCGAAGTACAAGGCGGAGTTTTAAAAGGAGACCTGATCCTGGTCGCAAGCGGAGATTTGACCTTGGGCGGCCGCACCACACGTCGCGGCGAAATAGCGTTTACCAGCTTCGACCATACCGAGGCAAACGCCCTAGGGAGCGCCATCCTGACGAAGCCGAATCCGTTAGCGGGCCTCGACGAACTTGCGCGCCAGGTTGCCGCCTCGGGAATCAAAGCTTTGGACGGCGATGTCATCATCGACGACCGGCTTTTCGTCCCGTTCAATTATCGCGGCGAATTGGATGTGCGGCCCATCGTAATCAATGACGATCTCATCGATGTCACCATCCTTCCCACCAAGCCCGGGAAATCCGCAGAGGTGCTTTGGCGACCCCACACCGCGGCATTTGCGGTGTATTCCAGCGTAAATACAAGACCCGCTGGCGAGAAAACAAGAGTAATACTTTCGTACAAAACTCCTGGCAGCGGACATGTCAGCGGAACCATGGCACAAGATTTCGTTCCATCGCTACCAGGGGTAAGGACGCTGGTCCAAACCTTCCGGATAAAAGATCAGCCCAGCTTTGCCCGGATCGCATTCATTGAGGCCCTGCAGAGAGCCGGCGTCATGGTGGGCGCGGCGTTGAGCGGCTTAAACCCGTTGGTCAAGCTTCCATCCCTATGCTCGTATGAGCCCTCAAACCAGGTGGCCGATCTGGGCTCTCTGCCCTATTCGGAGTATGCGAAGCTCATTCTTAAAGTAAGTCATAACCTGGGCGCAGACCTGAGCCTGGTACTCTTCGGGCTCGCAAAAGGGGTAAATAACTTATCCGAGGCGCTAATAGAAGAGCGCGAGACTCTCGCCCACAATTTCGGCATTCCGGCGAATAGCTTTCACTTTATAGACGGGAGCGGCGCCGGTGAGACGACCGCAACCACCACGGCCACGCTGAAGCTTTTAGATGGGATGACCAGAAGCCCGGCATTTGACGCGTTCTTCGATGCCCTGCCGCGGCTTGCAGTCGATGGTTCCCTGGCTGAAATAAACGACTTCCAGCACGATCCAGAATTAACGGGTGCAACCGGCCAGGTTTACGCTAAACCGGGAACACTCGTCGAGGGACCTGATGACCTACTCTACAAAACGCAAACCCTGGCAGGTTATATCGATACAAAAAGCGGAAAGCGGCTGATGTTTGCGGTTTTTGTCAACAATGCAGGAGTCGTCAAAACTTTAGACGACATTCTGGCGGTATTTAACGATGAGGGCACGATTGCGGCAACGATCTGGAAGGAGAACTAAGACCTATGTACTTTCCGATTAAACATTTCATTCACATACCTGAGCACCCGCCAAAAGCTCGTGGCCGGAAAGCGCTGCTCTTGCTGGTCTTAGCCTGGGTGGGATGCGCCTGTGCTTTGCTCCATGCTCAGGACCCGGATTACAGCAATGTTACTGATATGCTGAACGGACAACGAACGTTGCTCCAAATCGACGATCTCGTCATCGCGGGAGTAACCAACCACGGATTTGGATTCGTCACACAGTCGCTCACGACGAAGGACTCCCAGACCAGCTATGGTTACAGGGAAGATCTCGATGCTTTCGCCTGCTTTTTACCTCTCAATATCTTTACCGGAAAAATATTTGATCTTCCTCAGCAGACGACTGTGGACGTATGTAAGGGGACGCACAACTTCCCTTATCACCTCCATATAGTTGGATTTCTCAGGAGCGAAGCGCAGCTTCCTGCTGGAGCCGGCGACTTCAATGCAGGAGCCGTAGCTGATTTTAACCAGGATGGTTATGACGACCTGGTCTTCAATTTCAACAACGGCAGCACATTTGTCGTGACGGCCAAGAATCCGAACAATATTCACAATGCATTTGTTATAGGGCCTGTCACTTACTTAGACAGTTTGCAGGCCCTGGCGGTCGGCGACTTTAACGGAGATGGCAAACAAGAGATCGCAGGTCTATCGAAATTGCCGTCTGGAGGCCTAAAGCTCGTAATTTATACTGTCGATCCCAAGACTCTGGCGGTCGCCAGAGCTTCCGAAATCACATTGAACACCCCGGGAGTAACAAGTGAGTATCCCGCAACGCATATATCGATCGCCAGCGGGAGGTTCACGGCCGCGCAGCATGACCAACTCGTGCTGACTTTCACAAGTATCTTTGAAGGACCGAAGTTGAAAATGATCGACTTCGCTCCGTCCTCTCTTGAGCCGGGCGAGAAAACCACTCTCCAGCTTCCCCTTCCCGATCCCCCGTATCTTCTTTTCAACGGAGGTTTCAGTAAGGTTAAAACCGGACGGTTCAACTTTCAGAGCCAGTATGACGAGATAGCCTTGTTGTTCACAACCCAGTATGGGTTCCGTCCTCCACACTCCTCGAAAGTGAATTATGTTGACGTAATCAGTGTGAATCCCGTCACGCTCGACATGACTGCGCACCCCTTGTATGACTACAACGGCGGGTCGACGTGCGTCTCCGACTTCTCGGTCGGAAACTTTGATCATCGGCAGCCGGATCCCGTTAACAAAGGAAAAACTGAGCACGACCCCAATCTTCAGCTCGCAGTGCTCTATGGTACTTGCGGCGGCAATTACAAAACACTCGACATTCTAAATGTTAACCCCTCTAATTTCACCTTGAGCACAGCGTCTTTTACGAAACTTGGACCTGAGTTTAACAACCTTGGAAACCTGGTGATGACGCAATCTGATACCACGGGCCGCTCCTACACCCTCGGCGCGCCTGTGAAGGTAACCATCGAAAAAACTGCGCAGCCATCGGTGGTAGTTGCCATGCCTCCGATGCATATCGACTTCGTTCCGCCGGCAGGTCAAACGGAGCCGAAGTTACTAAACGTCAGCCTCGATCCCGACGGCTTCAATACCAGCTATGAAGCAGAGGAAACGTCGAGCAATCAATCCGCTACGACGAACACGACGAGCTGGTCGTTTGGCGCGAAGCAAACACTGGAGGGTTCAATAGAAGTCGGTAGCGTTGACGAGGGGAACGGAGCGGCGCTGAAGGTTACGCAGAAGGCGGCACAGGACCTCGCCGGGAATGCAGAAGCGGAACACGGGAAGTACAGCAGTCACAGTTTTAATGTGGCGCAGGAGACCGGGGTCGCCGACCAGGTCTGGCTGACCGATTCAAAACGTTTTAACGTTTATGTCTATCCGGTAATCGGAAAGACGGTGTGCCCGGCGAGTAAGCCCGAATGTCCGGAAAACGAAAGAGTGCCGTTAACCATTCAGTTTTCGGCGCCCGAGCAGACCTCGTATGACACCATATCGGGAAATCTTCTACCCTGGTATCAACCCCCTTGGGAGTACGGCAACATACTCTCGTACCCCGCCAGTTATTCGCAACTCCAGACGATTGTCCCAGATATTCAAAAGCTCTCGAACGATCTGACTTCGTACACCGACTCGAGTAACTCAATCGTAATGAGCGATTGGAAGTCCGGCAACTCCGCCAGTCAGACGGCGAGCTTCAATCAGAACTACTCGTTCGAAACGGACATCTCCGTGTCCGGGAAAATCGGCGTGAAAGGATTCGGAAACGCCGGGTTTGGCGCGGGCCTCAACCTCAGAGGTAGTTTCGGTTTCGGCAATTTGGATAAGTCATCGACTGAAATGGGGAAGTCTACGGGCATCGGCGTGAAGAAGCCCGGAACGTTCCTCGATCCGCCGAACTACGCTTACGCGTTTACGCCATACATTTTCGGAGAACTGAAGCCATCCGGCGTATTCGATCGGGGCACCGCACCTCCGGCCGACGTGCATACCTTCAGCCTTCTCAGAACCGCCTTCGTTGTCGATCCAACACGTACCGGGAGCGGCGGCTGGTGGCGCCGCGCCTATGCTGCGGCGCCGGACGTGGCTCTCAATCATCCCTCGCGCTGGCTGGTCACGCGACCCGGCTTGACCGATCCAGTACCGGAAAACTGTCTGCCTGTAAGCGGTGGCAGTTCGCAAATGAATTGCGCGAAGCTTTCGGATTCCCGTCCGGACGATCCGTGGTTGAGCCCGTTTCACGAAATGCGCGGCTTCTTCATTTCCAGCGAGCAGCATCCGGGAACCGGGCCACAGCTTCAAACAGCAACTGCAGGAGAGAAGCTCCGGCTGCAGGCTCGGGTGCATAACTACAGCCTGAAAGCAATGCCGCCTGGGAGTGTCGTGCATGCACGCTTCTACGTCCAGCCGTGGGACACACATCTCCAAAAAGGTGGTAACAGCATATTGATCGGCGAAGACAGGCTGAGCCCGATTCCACCCTTCAATACCGAGGAGGGGGCTCCGCTCAACTGGGTGCTCGCAAATGCCACCTTCGATACCGCTCCTTTCGCGAACCAGGATCTTGCCTTCTGGGTGGTGGTGTGGATGGAGGATGAAAACGGAAAACTCGTACCCGAAATCGCCGGCCACGGCCTGCAGACTATCCCTGCCACATTGAAGTCGATTGGCGATGTTGCGGCGGAAGCTTACAGCAACAATGTCGGGTTCTACAAATTCATTTTCCACGTTTTTGGGAAAGAAGAGATCGAGCAGTCCGTAACCTCTTCCATAAACCTAGGTAAAGTCGAAGTAGCATCGGGACCTGTCGCGCCCAATCAACCTATTAAGGTCTCGGCCATGTTGTCCAGCGTGGACGAGAGCGCGGATGGGGTAACTGCGCTCTTCTACGATGGTGACCCGCATGAAGGCGGCAAGGTATTTGGCGCTGAGTTCGCTCCGTACATCGGCGCAGGCCATGAGTATCTGGCAGAAGCGCTCTATGAACCTGAAACGTGCGGGGTCCACGAACTATTTGTGGTCATAGGTAAAGATACACCCTCTGAGATCGTGCGCCGCTCGGCTCCCGTAAGAGTGTCGTGCGGCTCGCGATAATATCTGAGGCGCTGAATCCATCACTAGGAGGGAACCCATGGCGTATTTGTTCAGAGAATATTTCCTGCTGTACGCATTGGCATCGATTTGTCTCGGGTTCACGCCCATTCAGGCGAGAGCCGGCAACATAACGCTGCAAGGTCTGTTCACCAGAGACGATGACGTGCAGCTATTCGACATGGATGTCACCGCGCCGGGAGTTGTCGATATTCGGACGTACGGCTATGCCGGAGGTATAACCTCGAAGGGAAACGCAGTTCCGAGGGGAGGCTTTGACCCGATCCTGACGCTTTTCAATTCCGCTGGGAGTTTCCTCGCCGAAAATGATGAAGGCCTTGGTGTAGCAATCGACCCCACGACCGGCCAGGCATATGACGCGAGAATCACACTCAAGTTGGCAACTGGAAATTACGTTGTCGCGCTGACTCAGTTTGATAATTTCTCTGCCGGCAATTTAGCGGATGGCTTTGTAGAAACCGGCAATCCTCATTTCACCGCGGATCCGACCTTTGCGGCGGGCGGTCCTTGTCCGGGCAACCTGTTCCGCGATGTCTCCCGTTCAACGGGAAGATGCCGCAACGGAAGCTGGGCCGTCGATTTCGTGAACGTCGCCAGCGTCACCGAGCGTCCCGCATCTGTGCCGGAGCCCGGCACTACTCTGTTGCTCGGCTTTGGCCTGGTGAGCGTAGGAGCTATTTTGCGAAGACGATTGATCAGGAACATCGATGAAGGCTGATAGACATCGGTCATATCGCATGAAGCTAGTGTTTGCCGTCTTAGGCTTCTTACGCTCTTTGTCGAACGGTTCAAGAAGTACATCGACTCGGAAAACAACAAGATCACCGATTTATTCGAAACTAAGTCCTCCGGCATCTCCTGTGCTTAGTCAACCGCTCTCCGCGTATGTTGGGACCTACAACAAGCAGCGTTATGGTGCCGTCGAAATCACGGAGGAACGCCACGCGCTTTGGATGCCCCTGTACACCGGAGGCTTCAGGGTTGGCGTTACTTGTTGTTGGTCTCGCGAGGACGATCTTAGGAGCGGCCAGGCGCAGGCGGTCTCGATAGTCTGCTCAAAAGTAAGTTGCTCGCTTCGACATTAAAGCATGCCAATTTGAAAAGCTGGGAAAGGAAACCGATGATGAAAGCCCGTTCTTTCGTAATTACATCTGTCATTGCCCTATGGGCGTCCGCTACGACTGCCTTGGCCTCCGAGTTCAAATTCACCGGTGGCTTCGAGACCTTTACTGTGCCGGTGACCGGCTTTTACCATGTTGTTGCTTTCGGCGCAGAGGGAGGCGACTCCCCTGTCAGCGGCGTCGGCCCTCCCGTTCCTGGCGGGCTAGGCGCTGAAATTGGCGGCGACTTCCACCTTATGGCTGGCGAGGTATTGCAGATTGCCGCTGGAGGAGCAGGCCACACCGGAGGCCTTGGTTCGTTTGGAGGGCGCAGTGGCGGTGGTGGCGGCGGCGGCAGCTTCGTGGTGGGACCGGGCGGCTTGGCACTGGTGATCGCCGGCGGCGGTGGCGGGGCAAGCGCACTAGGTATCGGTCTTGGTGGCGAGGCTGGAAGCGCGGGCGGTGATGGCAGCGGCAATCCCGGGTCCGGAGGCGCCGGCGGGAGCGGCGGCAGTGGCAGTGGCAACAATACCGGCGCGGGCGGGGGTGGCGGGTTTAAGGGCCCTGGCAGCAGTTCTCTCCTCGCAGGCGGCGGCGCTTCCTTTGCGGGCGGCCTGGGCGGCGGCTTGGTCGAGCTGGGCCGCTGCTTCGGAGCCGGGGGCTTCGGCGGCGGCGGCGGTGGTTGCGACACCGGTGGCGGCGGTGGCGGCTATAGTGGCGGGGGCGGTGGGCTCACCGGTGGTGGCGGTGGCGGCGGCTCCTTTTTCGGCGGCTTAGATAACCCAGATGTAGTACTTCTCTCCGGCGTCAATATCGGCAACGGCTCAGTCGAGATTACGACAACCGCCGTACCAGAGCCAGCAACGCTCATGATCCTAAGCAGCGGCCTTGTGAGCTTGCTCATACTAAGGCGTAGCTGGCGGACTTCGATCGGAGGCCACCAGTAAACCCGGGGCGTACGAGTGGCAATGCTCATTGCACTTAAGAGTTCGTGCTTCGATAAAACAGGAGCAAATACACGTTGACGCTTCCCTTGCCGCCGTGAAATTTTACAAAGATCACGAATTTGAGCTTGGAAAGAACGTTCCAACACTCACACGCGCGGCATCACCGCGCACGTAAATCGCGGTTCGATGCTTCCCCTCCTTGACCCGATAGGAAGAGACCGTAACAGTCGTTCGTTGTCATCACTGCTGATGGCAAGAAAAAACAGTTCTCGGTCTCCCATAGCTCGCCTGTATCGCTCGCCATCTCGGGGAGTGCGCCAAGCAGAAATGACGTCTGGCCCGTAGACCTTCGCACCTAATGAGCGTATAGAGTCAACGTGCGCGGTGGCAATTTGATTGGCATCTGTAACTACTGCTGGGCGAATTTGAATGATGGACTTGTCCCCCAATTTTGAGACAAACCCATGCAAAAATCCAGACATGAAGCTGCTCGCGCAGCAATGCAAAGAATCAACCGTGCTTGGCTCGACGGCCAAGTGGAAGCCCTCGTGCCGATGGTCGACGCTGACATAATAATGGTCTTTCCTGA
The DNA here is from genome assembly GCA_963787585.1 of uncultured Acidobacteriaceae bacterium. Classification (GTDB taxonomy): domain Bacteria; phylum Acidobacteriota; class Terriglobia; order Bryobacterales; family Bryobacteraceae; genus Bog-105. The sequence continues at coordinate 14,039 of CAWBDR010000014.1, read as the reverse complement.
TAATGGTCTTTCCTGGTTTCGCCGGGCGGACACAGGGTAGGGAACAGTTTCTCGCCGGCTTTCGCGATTTCTGTGACAATGCCCGAGTTGATGAATTTCGGGATCACGATTACGAAACTGATGTCGTTGGTGATACAGCCGTCGTTACCTTTCGAGATGAGATGATCTACGAGCGTTCTGGTGAACGATATCGCGCAACCGGCAGAGATCTGTGGGTGTTCCGCGATGTATGTGGCGAATGGATCGCCATTTGGCGGGCAATGCTTGATACCCAGGAACTGGCCGCCTGATTCGGAATCCTGCGAAACTCGCTCGAGATCATCTGCTAGGCGCAGGGTTTATGCTTACCTGCAAGGTTCATTTGCAAAGTTTGATGAGACGGTCGTGGACTTGCTGCGGACTGGTTTGCACTCAGACATTATCCGTAAGTTGGCCAATCCAGTTGTTGCTGCCGATGTGTTGGGAACCCTGGCAATCGCGGGTTCAGCCGCAGTCGCCACTGACATCGCGAGGCTTGCTTTAGGCAAGACTTTTAGCACGCTCGGCGTTCGCGACCAAAAATTACTTCGGACAACTAAGGATCTGCAGCCGCCATTTCGAGGCGAGCGAGCGCAACAACTGCATTTGCGGACGCATTGGGTGATCGGATATTTCGACGGATTCCGATTACAGCTCCGCGTCGTGACAACATCGACATCGTCCTCAACGCCTGCGAGCTCCGGTCGGGCTCGGCTTTTCGCTTCGGCAGCCGTGAATCCGGTTGCGGGCAGTATGGCACCGTCGATGGAAATACTATCGAAGTGGCACACGCGGTGGCTGCATCTGCCACATACCCAGTTCTGTTGCCGGCCTTGGATGAGCTTATGGCCTTTACCGACCGTAATGGCAAAAAACGGAACCGGCGCGTTTTGCTGGCGGATGGCGGAACCTACGACAACCTTGGAGTAACCTGCTTGGAGCCGGGATCGGCAGGAGAGGTCGGATACGGCTGTTGGGAGTCAAGGTTTAGGAGCTTTACCAGCCCATACAGCGAGGTCTGCAGCTCGGTCTGTGCCGCGATCAATCGCTGCTGTTCGTTTTGGAACTGGACGTTTGCCCGGAGCATATCAATGGACGTGCCAACCCCGTTCGTTTGCATGTCTTTCGCAAGGTGGTAGAGAGCTTTGGCGAGCTCGACGCGCGAGTTGGCCGCCTTTACATCGGCATAGTTCCGAAGAGCGCCGAGATATTGTGATACGACGAGCAGGGCAATTTCTTCCCGCTGCTGAACCAACTGGCTTCGGCTGGATGCAACATCCTCCTTCGAAGCCTTCCAACGCTTCCACAACGTGAGGTCGAATACCGGCATGGAAAACTCGGGTCCTGCCTGAATGTCGTAGAAGGGACCGAGATGATGAGGAAGGATCGGCAGATACAAGCCTAAATTGGTCGCGAGGTTCTCGCGGATCAGCGCGTCGGACGATTTCAACGAAATCTGTGGCAGTAGGTTCGCGCGCTGTATATGGCTGTTTTCCTGAGCTTGTGCGATCTTCAGGTTTGCGATCAACACCTGCGGGCTCTGCTCAAGTGCGATGCGCACTGCCTGCTGAAGCGTCAGGCTCATCGCCGCTCGCGCATCGGCGCACTGCGAATTTGTTGCGAATGAAAAAAAGAAAATCAGCAGTACCGAGAGCAGTCCACCTGATCGCTTACCGGTCGTGTGCTTCTTACGACGGCTTGATTGCGAGAACCCGGCGGTCTCGGCAATAAGGTCGTTTGCTGTAGCGCCCGACCCGGAAAGATGTGCCCCTTGTTTACGAAGGAGTGCCAGCAAATACTTGCCCGCAGCATCCGCGAAAGTAAGGTTGGTTAGATCAATCACTACGCATCGATCGCCGAGATGCGAAGAGACATGAATCCACGACTTTTCTAATTCGGCCACCCATGGGTCCGACGAGGCGGCCTTCCAGCTTCAGCGTGATCGCGCTTAGCGCATCATCGGTGGTGATTCTTAGCATCGGTTGCTCGCTCTTCTGTCTGCCTGCCTGAAGAGCAGCAGCGATGCCAAAGCAGCCAAAGATGAACCAACCCGGCTAAATGGCTGATCCCAAATTGGATAACGTTCGAGCCATGAATTACGATCCCGTGCACTTCAGCATGTGTCAATGCCAGCGCACTGACGCATGCCGGCGACTTGGCGGCTTCACTCAAGGGAGTGGAATGTGCTTAGGGCGCGGGAAAATCGGGATAGGATAACCACGCGCCCCTAGTTTTCCTGCCCATGCTCCTGTCTTCTTCTTCCCTTAGTGGCTCTAGGGAAGAGCATACTCACGAATCGCTGTTCTGTCGATAGAATTGCGAAATCTTCATGTCCAGTGTGCCGGCACCAGCTAGCGCCACTACGCTTCTAATCAAACATGCCCGGCCCTTGTATCGCCCCGTTCAGAAGATCCATTTCGGGACCTGGCCCGAATTTGTTACGACCGGAACCGAAAGCCTGCACGAGCTAGAAAAGGCGCTCTCGCGTCTTGCTGGTATCGACCCGCAGTTCAGAACAGTTGAAGAGATGCGGGTTTTCGCCGGCTTGACGGCTGAGGAAACCGCCAATCGATCCGGCTGTCCCCCGAGAACGGCGCAACGTACTGGAGTTTGTCAAACCGCTGGTCGAAGAAGCTGGCGAATTCGCTACATGCATGACAGACCAGCAGTGGCAGCAAGCTTGGGAATCTATCGAGCCGCCAGAGAGCTTCCTGAGGCCCAGAGAAGCTCTTATCTCTCTTCGATCAGCGCCGATCCCGAAGTCTTTGAGCGGGTGATGTTGCTCATCGATGAGCCTGCAGGCCCCCTGCAGCGGTATCGGATCTAAGGCTTGGAACAACAATTGGCCATTACGAGGTAGGTGGTGATCGACAAGCGCGTCTATTGAAGCGATATAGATACACCCAAAGGCCGTAAAGGAAAGGACACGTCACGAACGGCACGGCCCTGAACTGAAGCTCACAGCCCGCGATAAAGCCAGACGTTGCTCGAACCGGTCCAGTATGGAAAAGCGAGATGGCGGCCGTCTGGGGAGGGCACTGGATAACCATGGGGGACCGCCGTTGTGACGATCTCGGTTCTACCGCTGCGCAGATCTGTGAACCACAGGAACTCGCCTTGCTGACGGAGTGCTACGTATAGTCCCTTTCCGTCCGCGCTCCAAACGACGCCGTTGAGTCCCGTTATTCCCTTGAGCGGGAGGACCCTTTGTTTCAGGCCCGGTACGCCATTTTCAATGGGAACCAGACGAATCTCGGCGCTGTTCGGATCGTGATTCGGGACTGCAACCTGTGAGCCGTCGGGCGATATGTCCCAATCGCCGATGATTGCGGGCGCCCAAGCTGCTCTTGCAAGCTCGCGGCCTTCGCCTAGCACCGGATCCAGATTGTGAAAAACAAACTGATCGTTTTCCGTCGACCTGATGACGCATCGCGAGCCGGGCTGCAGAGCACAACGGAACTCATCCAGTTTGCCCTTGATTGGAACGGATGCTGGCGTCCCTCCGTCAACAGAAACGCGCATCAGCCGCCGCGCGCCATTTGGCCAATCGGAGGCATATAGGATCCACTTGCCGTCCGGCGATGCTTGCGGCATAACGCTGCCGGGCGCATCCACCAGCGGCTTGGCCTCGCTTTCTCCCATTCCTTGAACAAACAGTTGATAATTTCCATTGCGGTTTGATTCGAAAACGATGGCCTGGTTGCGGATCCAGGCATGCGGAAATTCGAAGGCCTCCGAAACAGTCAAGCGCCGGATGTTGAAGAACTGCGGGACGGCGCTTCCGGGCCGCAAATCCGCGACGTAAACATTTGATTGTTCGATCTGTCGCACGGCGGCTATCTCTTTGCCATCGTTTGAAGCCGAGATACTCGTCAAACCCAACTCGTCATTCTTTAGTAGCCGGCGGGGCGCTTCGAGCACTCTGCTTGAGTACGGATCTGTTCGAAGTTCCCAAATTTCGCGATGAAACGCGTCGTTTCGGGTAAGAGGGTGCAAAAACTCGATGCGTCCATCCGGTAGCGCGCAGGCAGAGGTCATGACGACGCCAGCGACGGATTGGACCACTCGCGCGCTGGCCACATCGGCTGATTCCAAGCTGTATTGGTAGGTTTTGATATTCTGATTCGCGCTTGAGCCCGGCGTTTCGACTCCCGTCGATGTCTCCTGCTGCCGCTCGTAAACGACTCGCCTGCTATCCGGCGACCAAATCAATGAAGAGAATAGAACACCGCTCCTCGCTTCCTGAATAGGGCGAATGATGCGGCTGCTCAATGTCATCACCGAAATGCTGGAACCATCCAGGCCGATGAATGCGACTTGTGTTCCGTCCGGCGATGGAATTGCTTGCTTGCCCTTGGGCAGGAGTAATGCGGGTTTGCCCCGATTCGTCGGCATCAGCCAGACTCCGGCTTCACCGGCTAGCGCTCCACTGATCAGGAAACGCGAGCCGTCGGCGAACCAGGCAATGCGGTCGACGGCCAGTTCACCGGGGGTGTTAAGCGGCCGGGTAAACCCGTCGCTCATGCGCCGAAGATACAGGGAGCCTTTTTGCATGGCAAAAGCGAGCGTTTTCCCGTCCGGAGAAAGAGCGGCCGCAATAACCGCGTTTTCGTAGCTCTGCCTGGTCAACTGGATCATTTCCGGCTGCTTGCGGGAGAAGGCCATTTCGCGCGATCCCATGATGCCGATGGCCGCGAGAATGCCGAGCGTCAACGCAGCGGCGAGCCACCGCAATCGAGGCGAGTGCCGCGGTTTGGAGTTTACGGCTTCTATGACAGCAAGCTTGCGGTCTATCTCATCCGCCGATGGCCGTTCTCCGGATGTTTTAGAAAGCATCTGGAGAATTAGTGCGTTTAGCGCGGGCGGAATTTGGCGGTTCAGGGCCAATGGCGATTTGGGCGCTGCATAGGCAATGGCATGAGCGGTATCCAGTGGTGAGTCGGCCAGAAACGGATGAACTCCGGTAACGAGTTCGAACAGAACCACGCCGAGCGAAAAGATATCACTCGCAGCGGTGGCGGGTTTTGACCTGGTTTGCTCGGGCGCCATGTAATTCAAGGTCCCGGCGCCGGCTCCGGAGGCATGCGACCAATGGCTTTGATTAGCCTGGTTCTGTTCGCCCGAAGCAGATTGACGCGCCAGACTGAAGTCGAGCACTTTTGCGTAGCCATCAGGGCGAACGATGAGATTTTCGGGCTTGATATCGTGGTGCACAATGCCGCGGGCGTGCGCCGCGGCCAACGCTTGCGCGATTTGACGTCCCCAATGGATTACTTGCGAGGGCGGTTGAGGCTTTCTGCAATAGGCGCGCAGCGACTCGCCTTCAATCAATTCCATAGCGATCGCCAGGTCATTACCCGAATGGACGACCTCGTAAATGGTCACAATATGTGGATGGTTCAGCGCCGAGGCCGCTTTGGCTTCGCGAATCAAACGATCTAACGCCAGCCGCGTCGCAGTCCACTCGGGCGCTAGAAGCTTCAAAGCCACAATTCGCCCCAGTTCGGGATCCCGCGCCGAATAGACCTGCCCCATGCCGCCTCGGCCGAGCTTGCCCAGTATTTCATACCGTCCGATTCTCGCGCCCGCGGCGAGATCGGTGCCGAGCGACAGCTCTGACAAATCCGGCTGCTTCAGGAGAAAGGCGACTTCTTCAAAAACTTCTGGATCGTCACTGACGGTAGCCAGATAGGAGCGCCTCTCATCCTCCGGCAGTTCCCTTGCGGCGCGATAGATTTCCCATGCTTGCCGCCACTGCTGATCCGTCATGCCTCAAACAGGGGTGCCAGCTCCTTCTGTAACCAGCGTTTTGCAAATGTCCAATAATTGGCGACGGTTCGTGGCGAGCATCCGAGCTGACTTGCGATTTCGTCGGTTGTGAGTCCCTCGAAAACTCTCATTTCCACGACCAACCTGAACTTTGGATCGATTGCGCCCAGCCGCGAGAGCGCTATCTCCACTTCCTGCAGGTTTTGGGCGCCTGGCGCGGCCAGTTCCTCGCCCTCCTCGAATTGGATCTTCTCGACGTGCCTGTACAGAGGCCGCGCATGGTCGATGAGCAGCCGTTTCATGATATGCCCCGCAAGTCCAAGAAAAGCCGCCTTTTCGTGCTCGCTTGCGATGCCCTTGTCACTCAATGCCTTGATCTTTACAAGAGCCAGGTAAAGCTCGTTCACCAGAAGAGTGGGTTGCCAGGTGTGCTCGCTCCGCTCGCCCTTCATCTTGGCCGCCGCGAGTTTACGCAGCTCGGGATAAAGCAGATCGACCAGTTGGTTGGTAGCGGCTCTATCGCCTTTGCGGAACTGTCCCATAAGCCTGGCCAAGGTGTCCGGTGCGACCACGGTGGACATGAGAGTGTTTACGATTTTAACGCTGAATAAAGGAGATTTGCAGAATTCGACCCGCTGCTCTCGGTTTATCAATTGAATGCCTCAAGGGAGACAGAGCATTCGTCCGACACCTCCTCTGCTGTCGTGGCTCGGAAGAACGATCACCAAGCCGCGACGGGGCGCCCGCGCCGAAGCGTGGGCCAGGAACGGTGTCGAAGCTCAACCTAGAACCCTACAACCGAACCAGGAGAACCAACTTGAATAACGCAATTCCCGAGCCATGCATGCCGCTGCGCTATTGCTGATACCGGCCGCTATGCACTGTCAAACCGTGAGCTTCGCAGGCACGCAGACGGCGCTGCCCGTGAGCGGACTGAGAAACCCTTTCGGGATAGCCGTAGACAAAGCAGGGAATATCTTCGTCTCGGACCCGCCAAACCGTCAGGTGGTCAAACTGGCGCCCGGCAGTGGGGCCCAAACCACTGTAGGCAGCGGCCTCAGTGCTCCTCAGGGTTTGGCGGTCGATAACGCGGGCGACGTCTTCATCGCGGATACCTTCAACAGCCAAGTGGTGGAGTTGCCGGTTGGGGGCGGTGCTCAAACCACTGTAGGCACTAACCTGGGTCAACCTACCGGTGTGGCCGTGGATGCGAAGGGAGACGTCTTCATTGCGGATGGATTTACTGTACTCGAAGTTCCTTCCGGGTGCAGAAGCAGCACTTGCCAAATCAAACTGAACGCGACCCCATTTCCCGGTCTCGCTGGTATCGCAGCAGACGCGGTAGGGGATGTCTTCATTGCGAATCAGGGTATAAACAACGTGATTGAGATTGCGGCTGACGGAGCGCAGACGACGATTGCGACCGGGTTGAATCACCCCACTGGACTTGCGGTAGACGCACAGGGCGATGTCTTCGTCGCAGATACAAGTAACAGCGGAATCGTCGAGATTCCAGCGGGTTGCACGAGCTCCACTTTTCAAATCACTGTGGTCACTGGGCTCAGTTCCCCTGTTGGCGTCGCAGTCGACGCAGCAGGTGACATGTTCATCGCGGATGAAACCCCGCGGCAGTGCTTGAGGTGCAGACTGCAGCCGTCAATTTCGGAGGTGTAAACGTTTGTCCCGCTGGGCAAGCGACCCCTGCCCCTTGCAGCCAGGCGCTCACGCTCAACTACAACATCGACTCAGCCATAACCCTGGGGACGCCGAAAGCCGTCACGCAGGGCACGTCAAATCTGGATTTCACACTAGCGACAGGAGCCACGTGCACCTCGGGTACGGCTTACAGCACAGGTTCCCAATGTGCGCTGCAGCCAACCTTCACTCCCGTTGCGCCCGGATTGCGAGTGGGTGCCGCCGAGCTGACTGATTCTTCCGGAAATCTGATCTCGACGGTCGTGCTTCGCGGCATCGGGCAAGGTCCGGCGATCGCGTTTAGTCCAGGCGTACAGATTCCTATCGCCACGGGAGTGAAGACGCCCACAGGCTTGGCCGTGGATGCGGCGGGAGATATCTTCTACTCCTCCTGGGACAGCCAAGGCAGCGAGATCGTGGAGATTCCCGCAGGCTGCATGACGAGCAGCTGCTGGATCGACCATAGGCACGAACCAAACCGAGACCGTGTATATATACCGCAAGATGTAGCCGTAGACGGCGCTGGCAATGTCTTCTATGCATCATCGGGCGGCTTACCCCAGGCTGAGGAGATACCGCCCGGGTGTGCGAGTAACGCCTGCGTGAGCTCTTGGTTCATCGATTATCTAGTCAACGCCAATGCTGTGGCTGTGGATGCAGTCGGCGATGTTTTTATCGCAGTGATGCCTTTCACTGGATTAAACGAGCTGTGGAAATTACGCCCGCCTGCCAAGCTATTAGCTCTACCGTCGACTGCCAATCCCGGTAGGCAGCGGATTGAACAACCCCTCGGGCTTGGCAGTAGATGCGGTGGGCGATGTTCATCGCCGATACAGGCAATAATCGCGTGGTGGAAGTTCCAGCCGGCTGCCTGCCCAGTACTTGCCAGAACATTATAGCCAGCGAACTGAATCAGCCGAATAAGCTGGCGCTGGATGCAGCGGGGGACCTTTTCATTGCCGACAGTGGCAGTCAGCGTGTACTGGAGGTGCCAGCAGGTTGTACAGCAACCAGTTGCCAGATTACCGTGGCGGCTTTGCAGTACGGCCCATCCGGTTTGGCGGTGAATGCAGCGGGTGATGTTTTTGCCGGAGACGGCAACCGCATTCTGAAGATTCAGCGCTCGCAGGGGCCCGCTTTGACCTTCGCAGCCACCGACGTGAACAGCACCAGCAGCGACAGCCCGCAGTCTGTCGAAATCGAAAACATCGGTAACGCCGCGCTTGCGGCGATCGCGCCCGGACTCAGCGTCCGCACGAATTTCGCCCAGGTTGCCGGCAGCGGCACGCCCGCCGATTGCACCGCCGCCTTCTCGCTCGCGCCCGGCGCAGCCTGCAATCTCAGCATCGATTTCACCCCAACCGTGAGCGGAGCCCTCCATAGTGGAGCTACGCTGACCGATAATGCATTGAACGGCAATCCCCCTACGCAAACGATCGCGTTAAACGGGACCGGAATCGCACTCGCCCAAACCATCACCTTCAACCCCATTCCAAACCAGGTGCAAGGGACGTCTGTCAGCTTGGCGGCCTCGGCCAGCTCGGGTTTGCCGGTCAGCTTTGCGTCGTTGACGCCCTCGGTTTGCACGCTTTCGGGCGCCGCGGCGATGCTGGTCAATCCAGGAACCTGTACCATTCAGGGTCGCAAACGGGAAATAACGTGTATGCCGCCGCGTCACCGGTCTCACAGGGCTTCACGGTGATAGCGGCCGCCAATTTCATCATCACGCCGGAGCCGCCGTCGGAAATCGCCTATCGTGGTCAACTCGCCGCGTTCCTACTCGTGTTGAAGTCCGTAAACGGTTTCAATGCCAACGTGACGCTGAGCTGTTCGGGCGGTCCAGCCGGAGCGAAATGCTACGGATCTGCCGCAAACGGTCCATGTCAACGGCACCACGTACGCCGTATCCGGAATGCTGTTCCCTAAGAACACGACACCCGGTGTCTACACCATCACCTTCTCCGGAGTCTCCGGGTCGATCACAAACGAAGCCACCCCGACATTTACGGTCAAGTAGAACCGCCCGCGAGCACAAGGATGGGGTTCGTTGTTTAACCCCATCCTTGTGCTCCGTCTCCCTGGAGGGTTTTGAAGCAACTGAAGATGTAAGGGCAGGGTGTTCTCGGAGAAATGAAACAGATCATCAGAGTGCATACTGCGAATCCATCACTGTTGCGAAAGCGTTCGATGCTGTTGAAAAACTCCATTTTGGCCGCGTCGGCCCTTTTCAGCGGGATCAGAAATGTCCACCCTGCCACTCTCGCTCGCTTACAACACGTTTAATTGTGCCGCGTTGGCGAGGGAAGTCGTGCCCGACCCTTAGGGTGAGTTTTTCAACAGCATCCTTCGTTTGTTCACAGGTGATCGTGAGTGGAAAGATTCTGTTTTCACGCGCCGGTAATTGTCCGTTCACTGCTTGCGAAGTCCGGGTGTGTTCCATTGAAACTGCTTGTTCCTGCGCGAGCGCGGGGTGATATTCTCACTCTCCGTATGGGCTCAATTTCTGTTGCTTGCTACAAACCGAAGGCCGGGTGCGAAGACGCGCTTCTGGAGCTAGTTCGCAACCACTTGCCCCCGCTTCGAGCCGAGGGGCTGGTTACAGACCGCGCTTCAATTGTCATGCGCGCGGATGACGGGACAATTGTTGAAGTCTTTGAATGGGTGTCTCAGGAGGCCATCGCCGGAGCCCACAGCAATCCAGCGGTCTTAGAGCTGTGGAAGCGTTTCGAAGCGGTCTGCACTTACGCCATACCATCACATGTCGCCGAGTTCACCAAGATGTTCGCGCACTTCGAGCCGATCTGAAGCCCTATTTCACCGATAGCTCTCGTGTACGCCACAGTATTTACCAATCTCGGCTCAGTGGCTTTGAAGTCGGGATACTGGACAAGTGCCGCAGTCAAATGCTCGGTCTTCAATCTACGAGAAGCCGGTTTGAACTAAGCCGCTCGTGCGGCGGACGCTGCGCGTGCCGGTGGATCAGCGGTTTTGATTCCGTATCTCGATAGTGTTGAGGGTCACAAGGAGGTCTTGTGACCCAACTCAGAAAGTTAATGCTGGAGGAACTCCAGCGACGTAATTATTCCGAGCGTACCGCAAAGATTTACATTCGCACTGTGAAGGAACTGGCGGAGCATTTCGCCTGTTCTCCTGCGAAGCTCGGACTGGAACAGATCCGGCAGTATCAGGTGCATTTGGCAAAGAAGGAGCTGGCACCGAAAACGATCCAGCAACGCGCAGCGGCGCTGCGTTTCTTTTTTGTTAAGACCTTGCGACGGCCTTATCTTCCGGCGAACATTCCGTTCCCGAAAATCCCGCGCCGCCTGCCGACGGTGCTCAGCCAAGAGGAGGTTCAGCGCATGCTCGAATGCAGCATGAATCTGATGCATCGGGCCATGCTGCTGACGCTCTACTCCAGCGGACTGCGGCGAACAGAACTGACGCGGCTCAAGGTGGAAGACATCGACAGCAAATGCATGATCATCCACGTTCGGCAGGGAAAGGGCGGTCATGACCGCGACGTGCCGCTCAGTGGCAAGCTGCTCGAAGTGCTGCGCGAGTACTGGCGCTGGAAAAAGCCGACCACGTACTTGTTTCCGAGCGATTATCAAAAGCGCGCCGGTCAGCCCGTCAGCGACAAGGTGATCTGGTGGCTGTGCAAGAAAGCAGCCCGTGAAGCCGGCATTCGCAAGCGCGTCAGCCCACACACGCTACGGCACAGTTATGCGACGCACATGCTCGAAGCAGGCGCCGATCTGAGGACGATTCAAGTTCTGCTCGGCCATAGAAGACTGGAAGATACAGCCATCTATCTTCACTTGTCCAAGCGGCATCTCACTTCGGTCGCCAATCCGCTCGACCGCCTGGAAGTGGACACGCTGGCCGATGCTTTCCGTGCACGGAGGCAACTGAAAAAAGCATGAGCCGGCCCACCCTGGAGGTGGCCGACATCATCCGTCAGGCGGGCAACCGCTTTGTCGAACGCCACCGGGCTCATCTGGCCTGGCCGCACCTGAAGGTGCTCCGGGCCATTGAGCGCTGCCGGACGGCCGCCCTCGGCGGCCATCTGGACCGGTGCTCGCATTGCGGTCATCGCGCCATCTCTTATAACTCCTGCCGCAACCGGCATTGCCCGAAATGCCAGACTCACGCGCGTGATCAGTGGCTGGCGGCCCGTTCCCAGGAACTGCTGCCGGTCGAATATTTTCACGTCGTGTTCACGCTGCCGCACGCCTTGTCCGCGCTCATCCTGCAGAACAAGCGCGTGCTTTATAACCTGCTGTTTCGCGCCAGCGCCCAGACTCTACTTGAGATCGCAGCCGACCCCAAGCATCTCGGCGCCGAGATCGGCTTCCTGAGTGTCTTGCATACCTGGGGGCAAACGCTGGAACATCATCCGCATGTTCACTGCGTGATTCCAGCGGGTGGCTTGTCGCTGGATCGCTCCCAATGGCTCCAGCCGCGACGGCGCGGCTTCTTTTTGCCCGTTCGAGTATTGAGCCGCATCTTTCGCGGCAAGTTCACGGCGGCACTCAAACGGCTGTTTCGTTCTCGCCAGCTTCAGTTTCATGGGGCGCTCGAGAACTTATCGAGCCCACAACTGTTCCAGCAGTTCCTCCGCTCGCTCTTCCGACGAGACTGGGTGGTCTATGCCAAGCGGCCCTTTGGAGGATCAGAGCATGTCCTGCACTATTTGGCTCGCTACACACACCGCGTCGCGATTTCCGATCACCGCTTGCTTTCCTTTGCCGATGGCAACGTTTCGTTCCGCTGGAAGGATTACGCGCACGGCAACAAGCAACGCAAGATGACGCTCACGGCTCATGAGTTCTTGCGAAGGTTTCTGCTGCACATCCTTCCCAGCGGCTTCGTTCGCATCCGCCATTTCGGCTTCTTAGCCAACCACGACCGTCAACAGCGCGTATCTGTCTGCCGTCAACTGCTCGTTGCAGAACGTCTCCAGCGCTCCGCTCCGGCTGCCCAAACAACCAGCGCCAGAGCCAGTTGGCGTTGTCCACTCTGCGGTGGACCCATGCAGGCTGTCGAGCACTTCACCGCCAACCAGCTCGCCCGCGAACTGGCTCGCTGGGAGCGCGGTGTTGACAGCTCGTAAGCTCAAAATCCAGACAGCCAACTTCAGATACGTCGCCATGCACACAGCCGACGTGTGTCTTCTTGCGCCTGCAGCCAACAAACTTGCCACGGCGAAGTCATTCGCCCGCTCTTTATGGCTTCCTGCAGCATGCTCCGCTCGCCGATCCCGTCGATTTCCCCAATTCACCAGGGCCTCCAACACCCTTCGAAGTACCAAAACCAGTTACTTTACCCATAGCTGGCCGCGTCCGCCGCAAACCCGCGCGGCTCATTTCAAACCCAGCTATCGAAAATGCCCCTAACTCTGCCAGTCACGCCAGCCTTGTCCGTCTTGGCATTTCCGATAGCTCGCTAAGGTTTTTCGGGCACAGGCGGAGCGCGGGTAAATACTTGCTGACCGGGGATTTATCAACTTAAGTACTTCGCGTTCACAAGGCAGGACAAGGGCCGCTGCACTTCCGGACTGCGCGAATTCCTTCCAAGAGCTGCAAGAGCCATCGCCGAAGTATTGATGTGCCAGGCAACGCAACATCCTATACGATGTTGCCGGCGTTCTAGCCGCCGCCTGGGCACATCCGATCGAGAAGCATCGCGCGCCCCAGATCGAGTCTCCACCGGAGGTCTTTCGCAGCAACAAGACTCAGCCGGCAACTCGCGCTTATTCGCGAGCAGCCTTACTGGCCTCGACGGCTGCAATTAGTTTCTTCTGTAGGTCGTCTTCAGAAAACCAGTGACCATGCAGCATTACACCTTCCTGCCGGAAAACATTATCGACGTCCACAAGAGGGTCGGCGTTGAGGAGCACGAGATCGGCGATCTTCCCGTTTGCTACAGTGCCAGCGTTTTCCGAATTTCCCCAGGAAACAAGCCGCATCGGACGTTGCCGTTTGGAGCACTTCATATGGAGTTAAACCAGCTTCGTATAGTAGAAATCTGGGCTTTTCAATCATCATCAAGGATGCCAGTCGTGAACGTCATAAAATGCACTCGTCGTCGAGTTCCAGAGCCACCAAATATTCGAGCGCCTCTGGCTCTGCATTCACTACTTGCCGGCGCAGCAATGCCGCCTCACTTCCAGGTTTGGATGCTTACGCAAACCGGTCCTCATGGAACGGATTGCCAGGACTGCGTTGTTTCAGCGACGAACTCGTCGAAGCGCCGCGGTTCGTGGTGAAGAATATCAGTCGTTTCAGTAAGCTCGGAAGGGGTCGCACGCAATCCATAATTTTGGAAGTACTGAAACATCGTTTGCAGATCTTCGACCATCCAAATCGGTAATCTCCCTTCTATTCGTTTTCTCCACTGCACCAAATCGTTGCCGGCATATCGGATCTTGGCTCGGAGATGGCGCGAGTACGTTTCTGCGGCACTCTCGCCGGTGATGATGTCCGGTCCCACCAAAGAGTACGTTCCGGCAATGCGCCCCGCTTCAAGGAGCGCGTGAACCGCAGCATCCGCGATGT
>CAWBDR010000013.1:0-835686 GCA_963787585.1 uncultured Acidobacteriaceae bacterium | reverse complement strand
ATGGTGTTGCCTCTGTTTGTGGACTCCTAAATGACCTTTCGGTTGAAGAGGATCAAAAGGCTAGTCCCGTCGGCTATTCATCGGTCAACAGAATATCCATTGTTTTTAATGATGTAGCAAGGAGGTGCAGAATGTCCCAGGATCCCACTCACCGATAAACAGCACCGGTTCGGCTCTTGCGATGTAGCCGCCTTCGGCCAGCTCGCGCAGTTGCGCCGCACTTACTTGTGGGCACTGTGTGAAGTCAAACTCATCCAGCGTTTTCACTCTGGGCAGATGGGCTTCTCGAATGCGCCTGTCCACCGTGTTACGCTCACGCTCTTCAACTTCCGCAGCCAGCAAGGCTTCCAGATAACCGCAGTGGCTCTGGTTCTCTTTGACAGCCTGCTCTGCTAAGGACACGAACTGTGAACCGACTGCTGGCATGCGCAACACCTTGCAATGCTGTTTAATCGTGGCCTCCTGAAGTGCCGCAGTTTGCTTGTTCATCGTGCGCCTCCCGCGAGCAACTCGTCGTAGGCGTTCATAACCGGCAAGGGCCGTTCGTACCGATTCAGCGATCCGATGTCGATGGGTTCGCATGCAGGCCGGTGCCAAATGTCCGCACTCAACAAGTGCCGAACCGCAGCCACATCGCAGCACTCTAAACACAAACACCGTTCAACAGCTTCTCGGAGCTTCAATCGACCATGCTCTTTGCCGAGCGCCAGCAGTTCGATCATCTGCTTGGTGCCGTTCTGCTTCCCGTGTCGCTCGTTCAGCAACGTCCAGAACGTGTCTAAACACCCTGGCCACAATCCTGCCTGGCGCTGCTGCTCGAGCGGTTTCGATCCAGCAAGCGCTCCGGGCTTGCGATGCAAAACGTCGAGATAGTGCTCCAGATCGAGAATCTGTTGAAGCCGTTTATAGCAACGCTCGTGCCTCGCGATTCGTTCGCCACTACGCCAAATCTCGACAAAAGACGCGTAGACTTTGGCTTCTACTGCTGTGCCGGGCGGCACAGGGACGGAATAGCGATTCGTACGCACACGAACACAGCGTTGCGCATCCACCAGCGGAAAGCTGATCTCGGCTAAATCGAAGCCTTCTGCCGGGAGTGGCAACAGATGATCGCGCTCGATCAGAATCGCGGCGCCGATTGTCTGCTCACGCCCGCTAATCACGCGATGTTCATCGCGCTCACGCGCCGCGACCAATTGCGCGTTCAAATCATCGAGATCACAAGCGATCGGCACCGGTACCCAGTGGTTGCGCCGGAAGTATCCGCCCTCGCCTTCCACACCGCCCTTCTCATGTGCCTCGCCAGGTGTACAGAACTCAGCCTGAAATCTCCAATGCGAGCGAAAGGCGATAAACCGCGCGGTCTCTTCCCGGCGCTGGCCACGGACGATCTTCTTTACCGCGGCGCTGAGGTTGTCGTATCGCAGCTTCCGAAAAATGCCGCCGAAGTAGGCGAAAGCGTGCTCGTGCGCTTCTAAGAATGCTTGCTGCGTTGCACGTGGAAAGGCGCGATGAAAGGCCGCGCCGCTGGCCATGCTCCGCATGCAGAAGACGTACTGCTTCTGCCGTTCCCCCGCGACATCCGCGAATGCTTCGTACCAATCAACCTGCGCTTCCGCACCCCAGCCATAACTCTGTGGCACGAACGCCTCGCGGGCCTCGATTCCCAGCTCCCGCTTACGCGCTTGGACGTGTTGTCGGACCGTCCGCTCCGCAATGGCGCTGTCCGGAAACTGCTCGCGGATGCGTTGCCAGATTCGATGCGCAGTATGGCGCTGTTTGCGTGGCGCTTTCCGGTCAGCCTGCAGAATCGTATCGATGAACTCTCTGAGGGGTTCTATCTTCCAAGCCCGGCGCACTGCGGGCTTTCGCTTCGCTGGCACCGCGTGCGCCACGGCTTCTCGCACCATCCGCCGGTGAACGCCCAGCTTCTTCGCCACGCCAGCAACGCTCCCTACTCCAAACTCATACTCGCGTCGGATCTCTTCGAACAGCTCCACCTTCCGTCTCCAGTCCAACCGCCGTCCTCCGATCGGGCACTTGCGCCCGCATCAGAGTATCCAGTCAGCTTCGTTGCAGAGGTGGGCCAATTTAAAATGCCGAACTGGACCAGTTCAGTATGCCGAAATCACACGAGCGCTCCGCATCCGTTAAACGTCGTCTGTTGAAGCGGAAGCACTGCTCATCTAAATAGCGGAAGAGATGGCAGGGGTCAACGCTCAGGTAAGTTCCCTTCAGTGTGCGCTTCAACAGCGACCAGAAGTTCTCAAGACCATTTACGTGAACGCGGCCATCGACGTAGGCACTGATGTGATCGACCATCTGGTGTACGAAGTCTTTATCCAATTCCAAGTAAGCGCTGCAATAGTCGGTATACAGCGATGAACCTACGGAGACATTGCTATAGACATTCGGTTCTATGTGGCGCTTGCTGTTGCTTGGCGCAACGAGTGCTCGCACTTCGCCATTCTCCCGCTCTAGGAGTCCGAGAACGGTAGTCTTTTTACCCTTTTGGCTGAACTGCTGAACCCTGCGTTTTTTCGACTTGTGCATATTGCTGACTTTGCCGCCGATCCACGTCTCATCTGCTTCCACTTCTCCTGACATCTTGTTGTCGAATGAAAGCACCCGCATCGCATGACGCACACGGTGCAGCATGAACCACGCGGTGCGCTGGGAAACCTTCAGATCCTTTGCAAGCTCATAGCTACTGATTCCGTTCTTGCAATTCGTAACGAGCCACGCTGCCGGAAGCCACTTGTCTAGACCTATTGCGGAGTCTTCAAAAATCGTCCCGACCTTGACGGAGAACTGCTGTTTCGGATGAACATTTTTGCACTTCCAGCGGCGCTGCGTCTTGATGTAGTAGACCTCCTTCGAGCCGCACGTGGGGCACTCGACGCCCTTCGGCCAGCGAATGTCACGGAAGAAATCAATCGCGACATCCTGGTCTGAGAAGTAGACGATGGCGTCTTTGAGATTGGTCGGAAGCGGTACCATGATCGGTCTCCCAAATCAATAGTATGTCTTTCTGTTAGGTTAGTCAAGTGATTTATTGCCTTTTTCTTCGCAATGCATTCAACAACTTACAACAACCTGCCCCACCGACCCCACATCCTCTCTGCGAGAGTGAACCACTAGCGATACCCGCGGGCTTGCGTTGACCAATCCCTTGCAAGCTCGAATGGCTTCGTTTTTTCAAATCTGGGTATTTCAAATTTGGGCCGCCATTCGCGACTGACCAGATTGGCTTCGTTTTTCAGATCTGAAAACAACGCCCAGTTGGGTTTCGCAAAATCGCTGCCCAGGAGGTCTGAACCACAAATTGGCTTTGTTCCGCAGAAGATCCGCACACGTCGAAAATTGGCTTTGTTTCGCAAATTCGCACAACCGCCCTCCTACGCCAGGTCATTCGGTAAATCTCGATCCGCGCCGCAGAATGGCTTTGTTTCGTAATACCGCACAGTCGCCATCGCACCGAGGCCACTTCCTTCGGCAATCCCGCCCCAGCCGTCCGCCATTGGCTTTGTTTCGCAAAACCCACCACCCCCCGCTCAGCACGAAATCTCGCCCTTGCCCCACACGGTCTGCCGGCCCACTCCGGTCCACCTCGCTGCCCTCAGGAACGGAACGAACTCGGTCAAGTCGCCTTCGTACTCGGCCTCGCCGATGAAACCGCCGATCGGATGCCCTTGCCCCGTCCGCGTGCTTCGGCGGACGACCTCCACCTGCTCGATCTGGCAGCGGATCATGCGCACCAGCGCGGCCCGTTCGCCGAACCCCTGGAAATCGATAGCCAGCGGGCCTCCGCTGTACAGCTCGCGCAGAGTGCTGATGCGGTCGCGGATGCGCGCCGCGAGAATGGAAAATTCCGGACGCTCCGCCACGCGCTGCCCGCTCTTCAACTCAGTCGGCGTGCGGAAGCGAACGCAGATGCGCGACACCGCATCGGCCGGAGGATCGAGAGACAACCTCAGCGGTTCGCTGCCTTGCTGCAGCATTTGCGTCGCGCTGTCGACGATTGTGGCGGCTGGTTCGCCCGTCTCGCGGAGTTGCGAGACCCGTGTCAGTTCAACGCGGCTGCGTCCGGGCCCCAGACCTTCACGCGCCAGTTGGCCGAATGCGAGCACGAGATAAGCTACCGCCGGACTATGGACATCGAACAGGTTCAAATCGAAATGGAAAGTTTCGTCGGCCTTGATCGTGCGCCCGTCAAGATGCATCGCGCGAAAGACGAATGGACGCGGCCAGTCGGCAAGCCCGCTCGGGCGCCGATCCAAGATCGGATTCGGCTGCTCACCCCGCGTCTGCAAACTAGCCGCCGAGGGCTCAAACATGCGCGCATAGGGACAGCTTGCCCGCCACTCGCATTGCTGCGCGCCCGCGCATTGCGGCACGCAGGCGATGCGGCGGAAGATAACGCCAAATGCTCCCCGCAGAATGTTGGAGGATTTCCCTTCCGGAAAGTGGATTGGCTCGCGCGCCAAAAACGAGAAGCGCAGCGGATAAAGATGGAACAGCAACGTTCCATTCTAAAGGAGCGTTTAGTAGCAGCTATTTTGAGGCGATGTAGTCAATCAGCGTGTTTATTTCGGCATCGCTCAATTGCGTTCGGAAAGCAGGCATGAGCGCACCGCCAAACTTGATCCTGACCACTACGTACGGGCGGCTCGGCTTTCCATGGCTGAGGGGGAGCTTTTCGTTCTTGAAGAGGTGATTGAGGCTCGGGCCGAATTTCCTGGTGTGCTTCTGATCCTTGTCAATATCGTGGCAGACGGCGCAGTCCTCACGAAACAGATCTCGCCCTGCAAGTAGCGGTGATTTTTCCCAGGGAGGTGATTTGATATCAGCGGCCGAGAGCCCGATGGCCAGGAAGAGGAGGAGAACGCACCTGGAACTCATCCGGCATCTCCGATCGCTCTGATATTCCCGGCGCCCGCGGATTCGAGCGAGTGGCGAGCAGCGTCCTCGCGGTCCGGACGGCATTCGATTCGCACCGAGATTACGCCGGGTTCGACGACGGGCGCTGGCGCTCGTCGGCCTCGGCGCAGGAGACCGCTTTCGCGAAGGAACCAGAAGAACGTTGCGACGATCGCTCCGAACATCGTCAGTTCATAAAAGATAACCCCGGTGGCCCAGAACGAGAATATGGGCATCCCTCCGGTGACGACTGGATAGTTGTACTGCGTGAAATAAACGAATCCGATGATGAGCAGGCAGGATGTGATTGCGCCCGTGACGGCGGCGAGGGACATCCGGCTGGAGCGGTCGAGTACGCCGCGAGGAAACTCGAGCGGCTCATCTGAGAACACGGCGAGGTCAGCGACAGTAAAACCATTTGTCTTCAAATCGCGAAGCGCGCTAACGGCTCCGTCCCGATCGAGAAAATCGCCGGCAAGAAACACCTTTGTTAGTCCTCCGGCTCGGCGTGCGGCTCGAATTCCCAGACCGACACGATCGGAAACAGTTTCGAGAACAGCAGATATAGAACGCCCATTCCGGCGAACGTTGCACAAGTGATGGAGATTTCCACCCAGGTCGGCGCGTAATGGCCCCAGGTGGCGTAAAGGCGGCCAAAACTCAGCGTGGGAATGATGATCAGAAAACGTTCCAGCCACATGCCAACGATCACGCTTACCGACGCGATGGTGGCGGTCAGGATTGAGCGCAGCCGTCTAATACCCAGCAACACGAAAGGCACGACGAAATTGCAGAACACCATGATCCAGAAGTAAGGAGCGAAGTGGCCGCGGATGCGAGATCCGAAAACATTCATCTCTTTCGGCTCATTGCCGTACCACGCGGTGAGATTCTCCGCCACCGTGAAGTAGAGCCAGAGCAGGCTCATCAGAAGCAGCAGTTTAGCGAGATTGTTGAAGTGGTGAGGTGTCAGGTACTGCTCTAGATGCATGGCTTTGCGGATGATAGACATGACGATCAGAAGGGCCGCAATGCCGCTGAAGATCGCGCCGACGACAAAATAGGGTCCGAAAATGCTGCTGTGCCACATGGGGGCGACAGCCATCGAGAAATCCCATGCCACAACCGTGTGCACGGAAACGGCGACGGCGAGAATGATGGCGGCCATCAGCTTCATCGCGCGTTCGAGCGCGTGCCACTGCTGATCGCTGCCCGTCCAGCCGAGCGAGAGCGTCCGGTACAGGCGCCGGCGCCAACCGCTGGCGTGCTGCGCGAGTTGGGCAACGTCAGGAATTAATGGCAGGAACAAATAGATCGTGCTGCCGGTGAGGTAAGTGCTAATGGCCGTAACATCCCACAGGAGAGGAGAGCGAAAGTTCGGCCAGAGAAGGCGGGAATTAGGGTATGGAAACAGCCAGAAGAACAGCCAGGCGCGGCCCAGGTGAATGATCGGGAACATGGCGCCAATCATGAGGGCGAACACGGTGATGGCCTCAGCCGCGCGCGTGACGGGCTTTCGCCAATCGGCTTCCGTGAGCCGAAGAATGGCAGAGATCAGCGTGCCTGCGTGAGAGATGCCGATCCAAAAAACGAAATCGACCAGATAAAAGCCCCAGAACACTGGCCGGCGAATTCCCGCTACACCGATACCCTTATGGAGCTGGTACCCCCACGCGCAAAGACCCCACAACGTTACAGCAGACAGCACGGCAAGCGCGATGAGATAGCGCGCGCTCGCTCCTGCTAAAGGGCGCCACAAATCGCGGCGCGCCTCTCCGTAAGGGATCACTTCGGTTACAGTTGCCACGCTGGGGTTGCCTTCTTAGGTTGCCCTCTGCAGGTAGAAGACCTTCGGCTTGGTACCCAGTTCTTCGAGCAGGCGAGTGGAGCGGCCGCTCCCAGCCAGACGCGAGACTTTGCTTTCTTGATCGTTCAAATCGCCGAACACCATGGCTTCGGCTGGACACGATTGGACACACGCCGGCTGAACATCTCCATCGGCGAGCGCGCGTTTTTCGTCCTTCGCTTCCGTTTCCGCTCGCTTGATCCGCTGAATACAGAAAGTGCATTTCTCCATGACTCCGCCCATGCGAATGGAGACGTCGGGGTTGTGCTGGAGATTAAGCGGCGCTGTCCACGCGGGATCGAACCAATTGAAGAAGCGCACAGAGTAGGGGCAGTTGTTCGCGCAGTAGCGTGTCCCCACACAGCGGTTGTAAACCTGAACGTTCAGCCCTTCGGGATTCTTGTAGGTCGCATAAACGGGACAGACCGGCTCGCACGGGGCTTCGTCGCATTGCTGGCAGAGCACCGGCATGTACTTGACCCGGACATCAGGAAATTCGCCTTCGTAGTAACGGTCGACGCGAATCCAATGGACTGCGCGGCCCTTAGCGGCAGAATCCGGATCAGAAACCGGCAGATTGTTTTCGGCATGACAGGCAGCTATACACGCCTGACAGCCTGTGCAGCGGTCTAAATCGATCGCCATTCCCCATCGATGCGGTGTTTGATTACTATCGCTCATCTGTCCCCCCAAGGGCCTTGTTCGCGGTCGTTCGGAGAGAATTGGATCAATCCGGGTGCCCGCTCCAGCCGCGCGATGCGTACGCGCGTTGCGCCGAACGCCAGAGCGCCAGTGGAATTGTCCCAAACGGGCGCAACGATGGAAAGCGGATTCGCTCCTCGACCCGAAGCGTAACGGCCGTAATGTGTGTGCCCTTGCCCAATCGCCATGCTGACGACACCCGGCAGCGCTGCCGGATGGACATAAGCCGTGGCCTCCAGCCTGCCGTGAGGTGATTCGACGCGCACCCAATCACCGGTTGCGACGTTCAGCCGGGCGGCCGTCTGCGGATCGATTTCAACAGGAAGATCCCACATGGAACTCGAAGCGGGATCCGGCAGTTCCTGCATCCACGGCAAATTCGCGCCGCGTCCGTCATGGTATTGAAGCGAAAGATACGGTTGGAAGTGAAGCGGAAATTGTTCGGACGCACCCGCGAAAACGGGGCTGTTCCACTCGATCTTTTCGGCGAGCGGTTTCAAATTCAGTCCGGCGACTTGTTCCTCGCGCCAGAGGCCGCCCTGACGCGCTATCTGCTCCCAGCTCTGATCGGGCGGCAAGAGTGGCTGAACAAAGCTCGCGGCGCTTACCGGATGGAACGTGATGTTCATTTTGCGCGCGATGGCGTCGAGGGTTTGCTCGAGAGGCCGGGTGTTGTAGAGGGGCTGCACAAACTGGGTCGCGACGTTAATTGAGATTGGCGCGACGGCAATGGCCGGCACGATCGCCGTCTCCGACTCCAACGGGTGATGGCTCGGAAGAATGGCATCGGCGTAAGCAGCGGAATCATCGATAAACATTCCGAAGCTGGCGATCATGTCGAGATGTGCGAGCGTGGCCGCGACTCCGCTGGCGGATGGGAGAGTGTAGACGGGATTGGCTCCGTCTAACAGGAGGACTTGAGCGCGCTTGAGAGCGTCGGCAAGGTTCCCGGTCTCCGGACCAGCGGCGGGTGATGGATGTGGCGGAAAGACGCCGCCGGAACGTCCGATGTTGCCGAGCAGCACGTTGACATAGTGGGCCGCTATCAGCCCGTCCAGCGAATTCGTCTGCACGATCGAAGCGCCTGCGAGGACGAGCGGAGCTTCCGATTCACCGAGCTCCCGCGCTATGCGGTGCAGACGCTTCTCTTCAATGCCCGTCGCGCGAATGAGATCGGCCAGATTCGCCGCAACAATTGAATCTCTGATGTCAGCGGGTAATTGTTCCGCATTGCGGGCGAGTTTCTCGTCGATCAGTACACGCGCGATGGCGATGAGCAGATGAGGCTCGGAACCAGGACGGACCGGAAGCCACTCGTCGGCGCTTCCAGCCGTAAGCGACATTCTCGATTCGGCATGGACCAGTTTGCCCCGTATGCCGGGATGGCCCTGGCGGAAGTCACCGAACTGACGGGCGTAATACACCGGAGAAGTCCAGCCGCCCAGGAAGTCAGCGCCCACTCCGAGTGCATAACGCGCGTTGGCGAGATCGTAGCGCGGTAAACCCTTCCAACCGAAAACCGAAGCAGCCGCTTTCCGTTCCAGAGCGAAATCGTCGAGGGAGCAATTAAGCGCGGGCGGAGCACCAAGAGACTCGAGGAAATGCTGGATGGTGAGGGATCGCGAACCGGCCTTCGATGTGGTGACGAACAAAATCTTGCTCGGATCGCTAGAACGAGCATTGGCGAGTTTATCGGCTACAGCTTCGATGGCCTCATCCCACGAAATGGAAGTGAACCCGGCGTCACCGCGATTTGTGGTTCTGCGCATCGGCCCAGTGACGCGGTCAGGATTGTAAAGGGACTGCAGAGCGGCCTGCCCGCGCGCGCAGAGGCGGCCGCCGCTGACCGGATCCAGAGGATTGCCTTCCAATTTCTTGACGCAGGCAATACGCTCGCGAAATTTTTGGCCGTTGCGCTCGATGGTGCGCTCACCTTCCATAACGCGAGCTATCGTGCCGCAGCCCGCCCCGCACTCGGTACAGACTGCCGGGTGCCATTGTTCCTCGCCCGGAACGATTTCATGGTTCGGAACCAGCAAGGGGATGAGCGCGTCGCTTTTCGTTCCGCAGGCGTTCGTCGCTACTCCGGCGGAAACGGCCGAAACGATCTTGAAGAAATTACGGCGGTCCATCGGTTTAAAACAGTTTGCCCGTCCGGATCAAAAGTGGCATGCGGCGCAATCCTCCGACGCGTGCTTTTGGCGGTGGCAAGTGAGACACGTACCCATGTTGTGAGTTACTGTGCGCTCCGCAACCGTGGCCTTGGTGAGGTCCCCGTGACACGTTGAACAGGAAATGCCCGCCTCATAATGCGGCGCATGGCGGAACTTCACATGAGCATCAGGAGAGAAGCCATAGACGCGTACCCAAGGGACCTCGATGTTCTTGTTGGCGTATTCAATCACTTTCTGGACTTCCGGTTTTTGCCTCGCCAGCTTGGCGTGACAGAGCATGCATTTTCGGACGGATGGAATACCGGCAGCGGCGCGATGGTCGGCCCCAATATGGCAATCGATACATTGCAACCCAAGTCGCATGTGAGTATTGTGCGGGAATGCGATCGGTTGTTGGGCCGCCACAACGGTCGCGGCACATGCGGCGATGAGCCACGCGCCTCCCGCAGTCTGTCGAAGTCGCCTGCTTCGCCAATCAAACAATACTGTATCTTCTCCAATTGCAATCGAATTTCGAAGGGAACCCATCAGTGTTGGGATGCTCGCCTGGCAGCCAATAACGGATCACGACGCGCCCACACCGGTCGTAAGAAAGGGCTAGAGTAGTAATCGTAATTGCCGAGCGTGCGCGGCATAGAGGACAAGGCACAGAGAACATGATACCGACGGGTCACCAACAGATGCACGCCCTCAGCCTGAAGCAGAAGCATCGTAGGAAAAAGGTGCGGAGGCCGAAAAAATGCACCTAAAAACTGCGCTTGTGATTGATCCCGCTGCTGCTATTCGCGAGCAGCTCCCCCAGATTCTCCGCGCTCCGGAATGGGTTATCCGGGAAGCACGCGATAATGCGGGGGCCCTCGAACTTGTCAAATCCAACGCGTTCGACATCATTGTTACTGGCCAAGAAACTTCGGCTAAAAAAGACATTGATTTACTCCGGAGCATAAGGCGGCTTCATCCGCACACGCGCGTGATCATATTGACAGACGATAGTACACCGAGGGACGTTTTGGAGGCAATCCGCGAAGGGGCGTTCAGCTATTTCTCCCAGCCGTTTTCCCTTCCAGCGCTCTCGGAAGCAGTACGAAACGCCCTGGAGGCGCCAAGTTGGGATGATGGCATCGAAGTCCTATCGGGGGCGCCAACCTGGGTTCGCCTGGCGGCTCGATGTGACATGCAGACGGCCGAGCGACTGCTGCGTTTCGTACAGGAGATGATCGACCTTCCGGAGGAAGAAAAGGAAGTTGTAGGTTCGGCGTTGCGCGAGTTGCTGATGAACGCAATCGAATATGGCGGGAAGTTCGATCGTGAGCAGTACGTTGAACTCTCCTATGTCCGCACGAAACGAGCGGTCGCGTGCCGAGTCAGGGACCCCGGTGAAGGCTTCTCGTTCGAAGAAATACACCATGCGGCTGTGTTGAATCCGGCGAATGACCCCCTACGTCACCTTAACTATCGTGAGGCCGAGAACTTACGACCAGGAGGTTTCGGTATTCTGGTTTCCCGCAATATTGTGGACGAGCTGATCTATAACGAAAAAGGGAATGAGGTATTGCTGATCAAGTACGTAAACTCGACTACCAACTAACGCCGTAATGATTCTGGCGCCAAGACAGGTTCAATACGGCAGGCAGTCCGAAGCGGGCTCAGGACGAAAGCGGAGTAACGGCCTGAAGCTGGGCGTTCGAAGTTGTTGAAATCATGGAGCGGGAGACGGGAATCGAACCCGCAACCAACAGCTTGGAAGGCTGTGACTCTACCATTGAGTTACTCCCGCGAAGACTCTAAACCTATTTCAGCTTTGATTGTACCCTCGTCGATCTTCACGGTTCTGCCTCGTGCTGAAGAAGGGTATGAGATCAGGTCAAGCTCAGATTTTAAAGCGCGATGCAAGGGAATGCACTCTAAACGGGAGTAGGTCCCGCTGGACCAATGAGAGGAATGATATGAAAAAGACCGCGCGAAAGGCTATCTGGGCCTCGTCAATCATGAGCGTGGCTCTGGCTTGGACTGCAAATGCGGTATTTGCCCAGAGCGACGCTTCACAGAGTTCAATGACCGACGAGCAAAAACTCGACCAGCAAGTCGAGCTGATGCGGAAGGATGTGCGCTCTCAGAAGAAGCAGATCATTGCCGCCAATCTGAAATTGACCGACCAGGAAGCAGAAAAGTTTTGGCCCGTTTACGACCGATACACGGCCGAATTGGTGAAGATCAACGATACGAAATATGCCTTGATCAAACAGTATGCGCAAAGCTGGGATACGATGACCGACGCCCAAGCGGATCAATCGGCAAAGGACTGGCTGCAATTCGACCAGTCAGTGACGCAACTGAGGCTGAAATATCTGCCCATTTTCCGCAACGTCATCTCGGGAAAGAACACCGCGCTGTTTTTCCAACTGGACCGCCGCATGGTGAACATGATCGACTTGAAAGTTGCGTCTATACTTCCGCTCGTTCAGCCTTAGAATTGCTTTTCTTTCGGCGGATATTCGGCCCCTCTGGGGTCGCCGGTCAATCGCCGGCTAGTATGTTGTGGTGCTCCTACGATCCATCGATAGTACGGGTTGTTCGGATCCCCGCGCTGGGAGATGCGGCGTGACGGTTTCTACAGGACTGACCAGGGCAAGGCGCTCCCAAGCCGCCCTCGCCCTGGACCCCCTCCCGGCATCTAAAGTCCACTCTGCCCCGCACCAAATTGCAGAATTTGACAAGCACAACTTTTGAAAAGCCGACCAGCTTTTCGGTCATACAGCAGGCGGGCGCACCACGACCAAATCCTCAAACGGTTGTCCTCGGAGGAGTGCGCGTCATCTTCGATTGGCGGCACTATTTTCACTGAACGCAATACCATTCGCGCCGGAAGCCCCGAAGACGTCGAGCACCTCGCCGAGTAAGGCGATTCATGATCTGGAGCGGGCCCGAAGCATCACCTGTCCCAAGCGAAATGGTGAGTGAGGAAGCAGAAGCGTTCAGTGGCGATGTCGATACTGGCTTGATTTGCCTCTAGCTTCGCGGGACTGAAGTACACCGCTAGTGTGCACTCGGTGGGTGAGTTCAGCGGCTGCACAAGTCGCCACGGAGACTTGAGCCGCTAATAGCTGGCTCACTCTTACTGTTTTGCCTTGCCCGCCTATTCGTACGAGCAGCGATGCGTTTCGAACTCCCGCTTCGACGACGACCCCAATACCCGGTCTTAAGCCCAGGCGCTCCATTTCTCTCAGTGCGGAGGGATCGCGATCCGAAACGCTGCTTACGACGGCCGGAACGCCGCAAGCCCAATTCAGCAGATTGACTTCGTTACGTTCAGATACCGCTCCATTTCTTTCGGGGATCAAGTGGCCATGGGGGTCCGTTTGCGGGTCGCCCAATTTAGCGGCGATTCGATCTTCGAGTTTCTCCGAGATGAAGTGCTCCAGGCGCTCCGCTTCCTCGTGAACCTCGTCCCATCTGTAATCCAAGAAATCGTGCAGGAAGCGCTCCAGCAGGCGATGATGACGCAGGATCTCGAGGGCGCGTCGCTTGCCGGCAAGCGTCAGCCGCACACCGTGGTGCTTTTCATATTTGACAAGAGATGGCCGGTTCGCAGCAAGTTTTTGGAGCATACCGGTAACGGAGGCAGCGCGGATACCGAGTCGCCCGGCAATGGCATTGCTGGTGACTCGATGTTCTTCGGGTCCGCTCAGCTCAAGAATAGCCTTCAGGTAATCATCAACAGACTCAGTCTTGCCTGGACCGTGTATTCTAGGCATCACTAAATTCATAGCTTATCTCAAATCACAGAATAATCGCGTGAAGGCAATCGTCATCGATGAACCCCTTTGTACTGGCTGGAGACATAGCCCCTGGGACCCACGCTAGCGTCGTGATAACCTTTGGTTTAGGAATGCCTAAATTTGTTGTTTTGGCCTTTCTCATTGTCTTGACTGGGTGCCTTATCGATCCCGCGCGCGTTGTAGGGCAAGGCGAAACCACGAGCGCAATTGCCGGGCAGGTCAGAGACGAGAGTGGCGGCGCTATCATCCAGGCTCATGTCACGATCATCAGTAACGAAACCGGTCTGAAGCGCAGTGTGCTCACAAACGAGACCGGCCGTTTTCAATTTCCGCAGTTGACGCCCGGTACATACACGGTTCAGGTTACTGCGCCAGGGTTTCAGAACCAGGAGAATAGGGCGGTTGCGGCTTCACTCGGCCGCACGCAAACAATTGATTTCACTTTGAGCGTGCGAGCCGTAAAGCAAGACGTGACCGTGACGGAACAACCGCCTCTGATCAACACACAGAACGCGAACACCTCGGCCACATTCAACTCGCCCCGCTTGGAGAACCTTCCAAATCCAGGCGGCGATTTGACGTACCCACTGCAGTTTGCCGCGGGCGCGCTCATCAACACGGCTGGAAATGGAAATGATTTTGTCGGCAGCACAAACGGATACAGCAACGTCGAATTCAACGGACTTCCAGCGCTTTCGAACGGTTACATCGTTGACGGGCTCGAAACGAATGATCCTCTGACAAATCTAAACAGCGGACTTTCGACCAATCTCGTCCTGGGATTAAACTCCATTGCCGAAGTCACGGTGAACACCTTGTCTTATGCGGCCGATCAGGGCCGCTATGGGGCCTCCCAGGTGAACTATGTCACAAAATCCGGGACGAACCGATTCCACGGAAACCTCTACGAACTTTGGAACGGGTCCAGATTTAACGCCGCTGACTTCTTCACTAATGCCACGCCGGGCAATCATAAGCCGCGCTCGACCGTAAATCATTTCGGCGGTAGCCTAGGGGGCCCGATTATTCATGACAGGCTTTTTTTCTTCTTTGATTCCGAGTGGGTGCGAATCGCTCTACCCATCGTTTCTGCAACTACAGTTCCGACACCAGCTTTCGAAAGCTATGTTCTGGGCCAACTCCCCAAGGGCGGGCACGATGTATTAACCGGAACCACCTATCCCGCTCAAGATCAGCTCGTGCCGTTTTATCAAAACTTGTTTTCGCTATACAAGAACACCAGCGGCACGCCTCTGTCGGTTCTCGGTTGTCCTTTCAACTTCAACGGGAGCGCTGCAAGTGGGAATCCACCGAACGGCGATGGGTGCGCGAACCGACAGAGCGTCTCTCATTCGAGCGACGATCACGAGCAAGTACAGACAGCTCGCGTGGATTACAACATCAACGAGAAGAATATGAGCTGGTATCGCTTTCAGGCCGATACCGGTTTGCAGGCCGCTTACACAGATCCGATCAATCCGCTCTTCAATGCCATCTCGCCTCAGCCGCTCTACTCGTTTGCTTCTGGCTACACCCACGTCTTCTCTCAAAACCTGGTGAACTATTTCAACCCCGCCTTCTCCTGGTACGAGAGTCTGTTTAGTCCGGCCAATTTTCAGCAAACGCTCTCGGCCTTTCCTATCGTTCTCGAGGCCCGTAGTTCAAGCGCTCCCTTCACAACCATTGGCGGCATGGACAATACCTGGATTCAGGGCAGGCGCGCCAGCCGGTTTTTCATTAACGACAATCTTGCTTGGACCGTAGGCGCGCACGAATTTCGGTTTGGCACGAACACGCGAATTTTTCGTTTGAATGATTATGACTTCGGCGAAGGCACCGTCCCGACCGTCACGTATACGGATCTGCCCCAGTTCATCTATGGCGTCGCATCTACCGCAACCGAAACCTATCCGCTGGCCCGCTCTCAGCCATTCAATTTCCTGAATGCGGATTTCTATGCCCAGGATGCTTGGAAAGTTAGGCAGAACTTGACATGGACCTTCGGGATGAGAATTACACACAATTCAAACCCGCTGAATCC
This sequence comes from uncultured Acidobacteriaceae bacterium, assembly GCA_963787585.1. Taxonomy (GTDB): domain Bacteria; phylum Acidobacteriota; class Terriglobia; order Bryobacterales; family Bryobacteraceae; genus Bog-105. The sequence goes on along the minus strand of CAWBDR010000013.1, from coordinate 820,224 downwards.
GCACGATGTGCTGGCGCGGCTGCCTGGCTCTTTTGGCGCTATTTCGCACGATATGAACCAGCCACTTAATGCGCTCATTGAGATTAGTATGGCGAATCTGTTTCAGTCTACGCCGTTTGCGGTCCTGCAACCCAGAACGGCTGTCGCGTGGCAGATCAAGCCCAAAACGGTGGTGCGGACGGGCTTCGGCCTTTTTAGCGATCTGTTGCCCGGAAGCATCGCCGATCTGCTTGGCGCAAATCCGCCCTACGTGAATACATTTCAAGGCGGCTTACTGGGTACGGTGGGAGGCATTGCAATCGCGCCAGGCGTACCGAACAGCGCGGTTGACGCAACTACTGCGGCTAACGAGAATTTCCTTACCGGTTTCGAGCATGGCGAGCTGTCGTGCGCGTCGCGGATTGCGAATCCTAACGCGTGCCTTCCGCCGGTATCGATTACCGCCGTACCGGACGGCAAACTGCACGCGCCTTACTTTCTGCAATGGAGCTTCGCGCTGGAGCATCAGGTGGGCAATACCGTGAATCTGAGGGCGCAGTACGTGGGAACCCGCGCGGTCAATCAACCCTATACAATGCAGGTCAATGGATACCAGACCGTATGCTCAGGGTGTTTCTCGCCATTCCCATACAGCCAGCCGGCTGACCCCCGATTTGGAGCCGTTACTCAACTGAACGCTGGCGCGAATAGCCACTACAACGGACTCCAACTTACAGCCGAAAAACGCCTAGGGCACGGTCTCCAGGCACAAATCAATTACGCCTGGAGCCACTGTATCGACCAAGTCTCGAATGGCGGATTCCTCCAATTCTCCGCAGGCGCTATTCTTTCCCCTCTTCCCTACGATTTAGCTCGCGATCGCGGCCCATGTGATTACGACATTCGCCACAATCTCACGGGCAACTATGTGTATCAACTTCCATTAAAAGTGCGCAATCGCGCACTCGGGTATGTGCTGAACGGCTGGCAGGTATCAGGTTCGGTGTTCTGGCACAGCGGCATTCCATTCTCTGTCCTCAGCGCTCCTTATACAGCCACTGGAAACGGCATTGTGAATGGAAGCGGCCCGCAATTCGCCAGTGTTGTGCCGGGCGTCCCATTATACGAGCACAAAGCCACTGCTGGCGTCACACAGCCCGGAACGATACAGTGGCTCAACCCGGATGCGTTCGCTTCCGCTGTGGATCCGAGCACGGGCGCTTGTGCCGGCGGTGATAATCCACAAGACTGCCAATTTGGAAATCTCGGACGCAATGCCGTTCGAGGTCCTGATTTCACGTGGAGCGATTTCTATCTCACCAAGTGGTTTGCCCTCAATGAGCGATTCAAACTTCGGATTGAAGCGCAATTTTTCAATATCTTCAATCATCCGAATTTTGGCTTGCCGTCGCTTGTGACCTCCGGAATTCCGGGACATCCCGCGACCGAAACCGGATTCGGTGCTCTCACTTACACGACTTCGCCACCAAACGGGTTGCTCGGCGTTGGCTTGGGGGGCGACAGTTCGCCACGTATGATTGCGTTCCAGGCACGTCTGGAATTTTGACCCGGCAGATTGGTGCTCCTGAGATACGCGTTTGAGCCAAGTTGTGCTCGGAAGACAGGATTTTGCGGAGAGAGAAGCTATAGACCTAATGCGCTCCCACCGCGACCAGCGCGTTCAGCTCTTTAATGATGTTTGCAACGAAGCTCTTCGCATCTCCGAACAGCATCAGCGTTTTATCCATGTAATAGAGCTCATTATCGATTCCCGCGAACCCAGGGCTCATGCTGCGCTTAATCACCATGACCGTACGCGCCTCGGAGGCATTCAGAATCGGCATGCCGGCAATCGGGCTGGTTTTGTCGTTCTTCGCGGCCGGGTTCACCACGTCGTTTGCGCCGATGACCAGCGCTACATCCGTCCTCGGAAAATCGGGATTGATGTCATCCATTTCAGCGAGCCGGTCATAGGGAACGTCCGCCTCCGCCAGCAAGACATTCATGTGCCCTGGCATGCGCCCGGCCACTGGATGAATCCCGAAGCGAACCTCCACGCCGCGCCGGTCCAGAATATCGTGCAATTCGCGCAACTTATGCTGGGCCTGGGCGACGGCCATACCGTAGCCGGGAATGATCACAACACTGCGGGCCGCGTCCAGAATCTCCGCTGCCTCTTCGGGCGAGGCGGAGCGAACCGGCCGTTTCACCGCCTCCTTTTTAGTCGTCTGGATAGTCCCGAATGCGCCAAACAGGACATTGCTGAAGGAGCGGTTCATCGCGCGACACATGATGACCGAAAGGATGAACCCCGACGAGCCGTCGAGTGCGCCGGCCACAATCAGCAGCTTATTGTCCAGGACGAAACCCATCGCACTCGCCGACAGGCCGGCGTAAGAATTCAACAGCGCAATCACGGTCGGCATGTCCGCGCCGCCGATCGGAATGATCAACAGCACGCCGAAAATCAGCGCCAGCAGCATGAAAATCGGGTAGAGCCATTTCTGTTCAGGCGCGATGATCAAGACGATGCCGATCGCCACTGCCAGACCAAAGATGCCCAGGTTGACAACATTTTGCCCGCGGTACGTAATCGGTCGCGTAGGCAAAGTCTCCTGCAACTTGCCGAAGGCCATTAAACTCGCCGTGAACGTGAGAAAGCCCAACAGAGTTTCCACGATCAGCGCGGTCATCACGAAGCCGTGAGGTGTTTGCCGGTAGTATTCAGCCGTTCCGATAAGCGCTGAAGCCAGCGCGCCGCAGGCATGAGAGAACGCCGTCCGTTGCGGCACAGCGGTCATCGGCATCATGTACGCAATGGGGACCCCGATGGCCGAGCCGAGGAGGAACGCTACAAAAATCCATTCGTAATTGACGACCTCATGCCGCATCAGCGTCCCAACCACCGCGAGCAGCATCCCGATTTCGCCGACGATTACGCCCCGGCGCGCCGTAACCGGCGAGTTCATCCACTTGATCGCGAGAATGAAACCGGCGGCTGCCAGAATGTATAGCGCAGGGAAGATGGTCTCGACAGAGAGCATTATTTATCTCCCCGCTTCTTGAACATCTTGAGCATGCGGTCCGTGATGAGATAGCCGCTGACAACGTTGGTGGTTGCCGCGAGCACGGCCACAAAGCCGAGCACTTTCGAGAGTGTGGTCGCTTCCTTCTCGCCCGTTATGAGAATTGCCCCCACCACGGCGATCGCCGAGATCGCGTTCGTAAGGGACATAAGAGGTGTGTGCAAGAGAGGTGAAACGCGCCGGATGAGTTCAAAGCCCAGAAACGCCGCCAGCATGAACACCCAAATCGCGACTTCGTATTTGTTCATGCGATCACCGATCTTTCTGCCCCCAGCAACTCCGCGATCCGGGCGTGTACCACTTTCCCTTCGTGGGTCACCAGCGTTTCGCGGATGATCTCGTCTTCTCGATTTACCGCCACCCCTTCGCCCGTAATCAGCAGCTTCAGAAATGCGCTGATGTTTGAGGCAAACATCTGACTGGCATGGAACGGAACCATGGAGGGTAAGTTCACCGGGCCCATGATGCTAACGCCGTTGTGCACCACCGTTTCTCCCGGGCGTGTCAGTTCACAGTTCCCGCCGCGCTCCGCCGCAATGTCCACAATTACCGAACCGCTGCACATCGCGCCAACCATTTCCGCCGTGATCAGGATCGGCGATTTCCGTCCCGGCACCGCGGCTGTTGTGATCACTACGTCCTGCTCGCGGAGAACCTCGGTCATCAACTCACGCTGCCGGCGGTAGAACGCTTCGTCCATCGCTTTTGCATACCCGCCCTTGTCTTCGGAAGCTTTGGAATCCACATCCAGGATGATGAATTTCGCGCCGACGCTCTCTACTTGCTCCTTCACCGCCGGCCTTACGTCATACGCCGTGACCACCGCGCCTATCCGTTTCGCGGTCGCAATCGCCTGGAGACCGGCAACTCCGGCGCCTAACACAAAAGCCTTAGCCGGTGTGATCGTTCCCGCCGCGGTCATCAACATCGGAAACATCTTCGGAAGCTGCATCGCCCCCATGAGCACGGCGCGATAACCGGAGATCGTTGCCATCGAAGACAGCGCATCCATGGCTTGCGCGCGTGTGATCCTCGGCATCAGTTCCAGTGAGAAGAACGATACGCCGGTTTCCGCCAGATCGGATGCTTCCTTGAGCGCCGTGAGCGGCTCGCCAAACCCGACCACCGCCTGGCCTGGCCGAAACAGACCTAAATCTGATCTGCCAGCGTCTGGGTTGGCGCCGAGGGCTCGCACTTGCGCGATCACATCGGCTTCCTGAAAGATCTCGGACCGGTTCGCCAGCCGCGTGCCGCGTGCTACATACAGGTCGTCGGTATACCCCGCCTCCGTTCCGGCTGCGTGTTCGACGACAATCTCTATCCCGGATTTCCGCAAAGTGTCACACTGTCGCGGTGTGATTGCGACGCGACGTTCTCCCGGGAACGTTTCGCGCGGAACTCCAACAATAGTGGGCAAATTCCCTCCGCTTCAGTTTGATGATTATCTATTCCGACGATAAAGCGCAAGAGTCAGTTACCTTGCCTTGTGTATAATACAGACCAAGCAAGTTGGGCCCCCAAGTAGCTGGCAACGGGCGTGCGTGAAACCTACTGACGTTCAAAACACGAATTATTTCCATAAGGTCGTCGATTGCCAGTGGGCCTGCCCGGCGCACACCAATGTCCCCGAATACATCCGTCTGATTGCGCAAGGCCGATATACCGATGCCTACATGCTCAATCGGCAATCGAACGTATTTCCAGCCATCCTGGGCCGCACTTGTGACCGCCCCTGCGAGCCTGCGTGCCGCCGCGGCCGCCTCGACGGAAAACCGGTTGCCATCTGCCGTCTGAAGCGTGTCGCTGCCGATTTACGCGGTGAGATCGCCCACCTTCTTCCGCATATCCCGAGGCAGAAGAACGGCAGACGTGTGGCCTGCATCGGCGCGGGCCCGGCGTCTCTCACCGTTGCGAATGACCTGCTCCCGCTGGGCTACCAGGTCACGATTTCCGAAAAACAGGACAAACCGGGTGGCCTCATGCGCTCGAATATTCCGGCCTTCCGATTGCCGGAAGCGGTCCTCGCCGAAGAGATCGACATCATAGTGAACATGGGCGCGGAGATCCGTTACAACTCCCCCATAAACAGCATGCAGGCGCTGCTGAACCAGGGATTCGATGCGATTTTTGTCGGCAGCGGCGCGCCCCGCGGCAAGGATCTCGACATTCCCGGCCGTCACGACACGGATCGCATTCACATCGGCATCGACTGGCTTGAATCCGTTGCTTTCGGCCACATTGATTCCATCGGCGAACGCGTGCTGATCATCGGCGTTGGCAATACAGCAATGGACTGCTGCCGGTCTTCCCGAAGGTTGGGTGGCACGCAAATCAAAGTGATGGCGCGCCGCCCGCGGCCGTATTTCAAAGCGTCTCCCTGGGAGCTGGACGATGCCGAAGAAGAAGGTGTCGAAATCGTCGTGAATTACGCTCCGAAGAACTTCGTCATCGAGGGCGGAACTCTGAAAGGAATGATCTTCGAGCGCCTGGAGTGGGATGCGGACGCAAAGCGCTCACGCACTCTGGACGAAATTTTCCTTCCGGCCGACGACGTCATTCTGGCCATCGGGCAGGAGAACGCTTTCCCCTGGATTGAACGCGATGCCGGAATCGAGTTCGGCAAATGGGACATGCCGGTAGTAGATGAATCCACGATGCAGTCCACGCGGCCCGGCGTCTTTTTTGGCGGCGACTCGGCCTTCGGTCCCAAGAACATCATCTGGGCGGTCGAGCATGGTCATCAGGCCGCCATTTCCATCCATAACTATTGCGAGGGTGTTCCGGTTACCGAGCGCCCGTCCTACGGCATGAACCTCGTCAGCCAGAAAATGGGCATCAGCGAGTGGAGTTATCACAACGACTACAACCCCGTCGCGCGCCAGAAGATGAAGCACGTCGATCTGGTCCAGCGCTTCGAAAAATTGAACATCGAAGTGGAGCTGGGGTTTACCGCCGAGCAGACCGCACGCGAGGTGGAACGTTGCCTGAACTGTGATATCGAAACCGTGTTCGCGGCGCCGCGCTGCATCGAATGCGACGCCTGTGTAGACGTCTGCCCCGTACAATGTCTGACCATCGCGCCGAATGCGGATGAGCTGGAGCTCCGAACTCGCCTGTCCGCGCCGGCTCTGAACCTTGATCAGGCGCTCTTCGCTTCGGAGCCGCTTCCTCAGACCGCGCGCCTTATGTTGAAGGACGAAGATCTTTGCGTTCATTGCGGCCTTTGTGCCGAACGCTGTCCCACAGCCGCCTGGGATATGCAGAAATTTGATCTCTTAATCCCCTACGCAGGTGCCAAGGCATGCAGCAGCAGTTGCGTACCCGCATAAACGACTTCGCCCTCAAGTTAGCCAACGTAAACGGGACGGGATCTGCCAGCGCGAACGGCCTCCTCATGCAGGCCATTTTTCGGATGGGCATCCCGGTTTCCGGTAAGAACCTGTTCCCGTCTAACATCCAGGGCCTCCCCACTTGGTATGAGATCCGCGTCAACAGGAACGGCTACACCGCGCGGGCGCTCGATTATGACCTGATGGTCGCGATGAATGCCCAAACCTATGCCCGCGATATCCGCGAGGTCCGCTCCGGCGGCTACGTTCTTTACGATTCAAGCTGGCCGCTCGACCGTTCGCTTTACCGCGAAGATGTGCACTTCCTGCCTGTTCCGTTCGCGCAGATGTGCACCGAGCGCTTCGCCGATTCGCGACAGCGGATCCTGATGAAGAACATCGCCTACGCCGGAAGTCTGGTCGCCGCTCTCGATATCGACATGGCGGTTATTGAGACTCTGCTCCAGGAAACCTTTGCCGGCAAAGCCGCCCTCCGCGATTCGAATCGCCAGGCCCTACACATCGGCTACGATTACGCCCGGGAACACTTCGAGTGCCCGCTTCCGTTCCGTCTGGAGAAGATGGACGCCAATGCGGACAAAATCCTGATCGACGGTAACACCGCCACAGCACTCGGATGTCTTTATGCAGGCGCAACCGTCGCTGCCTGGTATCCCATCACGCCCGCAACGTCCGTAATGGATGCCTTCCGCCAGTTCTGCGAAAAATATCGCCGTGATCCGGAAACCGGGCGCAATAACTATCTCATCCTTCAGGCGGAAGATGAGCTCGCGGCGATCGGAATGGTCATCGGTGCCTGCTGGAACGGCGCTCGCGCCTTCACCTCCACCTCGGGTCCGGGCATCTCTCTCATGAATGAGTTGCTGGGATTGGCGTACTATTCCGAAATTCCGGCCGTCATCATAGATGTGCAGCGCGTCGGGCCCTCGACCGGAATGCCGACGCGTACCCAACAGGCCGACCTGCTCGAGTGCGCCTACGCCTCACACGGCGATACCAAGCATATTCTCCTTTTTCCCGCTAATCCTGCCGAGTGCTTCGAGTTCGCCGTTAAATCCTTCGACTTGGCCGAGCGCTTCCAGACGCCCGTAATCATGCTTTCTGATCTCGATATCGGCATGAACGATTGGGTGGTGCCGCGTCTTTCCTGGGACGACTCGTATCGCCCTGATCGTGGTCGAGTGCTCTTGGAAGAAGACCTCAAATCAGTCGCAAAATTCCGCCGCTATACAGACGAGGATCAGTTTTACGTTCCGCCGCGCACTCTGCCCGGCGTTCACCAAAGCGGAGCCTACGTCACGCGCGGCTCCGGACACAACAAGTTCGGCGGATACACCGAGACTCCCTCCGAGTATCAGGAGGTCATCGACCGCCTGGCCCGCAAACAGAAGGCCGCCGGCGGACTCGTGCCTCGTCCTAAAATTCAAAATCGCCCGGGCGCGCAGCTTGGCATCATCTCGATCGGCGGCTGTGATCCGGCTATTCAGGAAGCGGTCGATCTGCTCGCTGGGGATGGTGTGCAGGCCGATTATATGCGAATCTGCGGCTTCCCCTTTCACGAAAGTGTCGAACGATTTCTTTACGATCACGACCCCTGTTTCATCGTCGAGCAGAATCGCGACGCCCAGCTTCGCTCGCTGCTTACCCTGGAAACCTGTGTGCCGAAGAACCGCCTTCGCTCCGTGCTCGTTTACGGGGGGTTCCCGTTGAGCGCTCGTCTGGTAGTCGAGGAAATCACTAAACAGCTAGAGGTCACTCATGCCGTCCATCGTTAAGCCTGTCGCCACCCATCCAAGTCTGCAGCGCAACGGGCTCGGGTTGACCATTCGCGACTACGAAGGCTCGATGTCCACTTTGTGTGCCGGATGCGGGCACGATTCCATCACTGCCGCTATTGTGCGCGCCCTCTGGGAAGTCTCCATGCCGCCACACATGCTGGCGAAAATGAGCGGGATCGGCTGCTCCTCGAAGACGCCGGCCTATTTCGTCAATGGCGCGCATGGCTTTAACTCCGCGCATGGCCGCATGCCCGCGATCACCACCGGCGCGAACGCCGCCAATCGCGAGGTGACCTATATCGGGGTCTCCGGCGATGGCGATTCGCTTTCCATCGGAATCGGTCACATGTGCCACGCCATCCGCCGCAACGTGCGCATGGTCTACATCATCGAAAACAACGGCGTGTATGGGCTGACGAAGGGTCAGTTTTCCGCATCCGCCGATATCGGTTCGAAGAGCAAACGCGGCGAGCCCAACCAGATTTCGCCGATCGACCCGGTCCTGCTGGCCCTCAGCATCGGCGCCACGTTCGTTGCGCGCAGCTTCTCTGGCGATAAGGAGCAGCTTGTGCCGATTCTGAAAGCTGCCCTCGCCCATCGCGGGCTGGCCCTCATCGACGTCATTTCGCCTTGCGTCACCTTCAATGATCACTCCGGCTCCACCAAGAGCTATCTGCACACTCGGAAACATGCGATGCGAGCGACGGAAGCTGATTTTGTTCCGCCTGCCTCCGAGATTCTTGCCCATATCCCCCAGAATGGTGTCACGGCTGTCACCATGCACGACGGCAGCGTTGTGCAGTTCCGGTCGGTCCCCGAGAGCTATGATCCGACCGATCGCGCCAAGGTCACCGCCTACCTCCTCGAGCGTGAGAAAAAACGCGAAATCGTGACGGGTCTCCTCTTTGTCGACGAGTCCGTTCCCGAGGTGCACGAGGCCAACAAAACATCCGAGGTCCCGCTCGCTCGCCTGCCGTTCGAAAAGCTATGCCCCGGTGCGGCCACTCTCGATAAACTGCAGGAAGATTTTCGCTAAGGGGCTCCTTCACTCGAATATCGGGAGCGCCTCGATAATGCTGAAGTCACCTGGCACCGCGATCACCTGATTCAGGCGGAAGCCAGAGGCAGCGAGCAGTTCACGATACTCCTGGACGCTGCGTTCCCTCCCGCCGGTCAGCACCATCATCGCGATGTCGACGAATTTACCCACAGAGGGTGAGTTCGTTCCTGATAACGCGTATTCAAGCAATAGGAGCACACCGTTCTCGGGAACAGCGCGCCGGCAATTGACGAGGATTTTATGTGCGCGCTCATCGTCCCAGTCGTGGATTATGCTCTTCATAACGTACGCCCGGCACCCTGGCGGGACCTCTTGAAAAAAATCGCAAGCCTGCATCTCGCTGCGCGCTTCCAGTTCGCCGCTGAGAAAGCCACGCTCCCGCGCGCGCTCGAGCACATGCGGCAGATCGGCCAGGACGCCGTGGAGTTTGTTATGCGCTTTGAGGATGGTGGCAAGTAGCATGCCGTTGCCTCCTCCAACATCCATCAGCCTGCCCCAGGCGTTGAAATCGTATGCGCCGGCGATTGCCGGACTCATCAACTCGGACGTGTTGGTCATCGCATCATCGAAAATGCGAGCCATCTCGGGATCCTTCTTCAGGTGCTCAAACGCATTCGTCCCGAAGAGCTTTTCCCTCGCAGGCTGGCCCGTTTGAATGCTGTACAAAATTTCCCCAAAGGGCGCAAAGAAAAATTCGCTTCCACGGAAAATCAGAAGAGAGCGGACCGAGCCTGGCACTCCAGCACGCAAATAATGGGACAGATCGCTATTCATGAAGACACCGGGGGCGGTCTCTTCGAAAACACCCTCGCTGGCCAATAAGCGCATAACGCGGAGTAGCGCCGACCCGTTTACCTTCAGTTCACCGGCAAGCTCTGAGGCCGTTCGAGGTCCTCCATTGAGCAGGTCGGCCAACCCCAGTTTCGCTACGGCGTACAAACACTGCTGGATGGCTACGCCGTTCGCCATTCCTAACAGTTGAGCGGGCGTTGCGCGGGAAGCGGTTTCGAGCGCCATGTTGTCTCCTCTTTGACTGGCGAATTACGGTTCCGATGGGAGCACTTCGAGTTTCGTGCCGCTCTCAACGGGCAGTCCGATTTGGTACGGATACGGTCCAAGGCGCATCATCAGCACCGCGCCAGCTGACGCAACGATAGAGAACGAGGCGAGTGGCCAGGCATAAGAACCTTTCGCATCGAAAGCAGCGCCCATCAGATATGCGCCCAAACCGCCCGCCAAGACAAAACCGGCAAACGTAAAGCCGTAGATCTCGCCAAACGAGCGAAGCCCAAAGTAGCGGCTGGTCAGATACGGCATGATGTCCCCCTCTGCTCCTAAACCAATGCCGACGAGGAATGCGGCCGAAAATGCAAGCTCTTGTGAGCTGGCTATCCAAAGCAAGGCGATTCCCGCCGCAGCACCGCTGAATATCAGGGCGGCTATACGGGGAGCAAAGAAGCGGTCCAACAGGTAACCCGAGGCGGTCCTGCCAAGAAGGAGCCCGCCTCCGAACAATGAACTTGCTAGAGCGGCAGCCTGTGCTGGAGTTCCCCGATCGGCAAAGATCGGAGCCATATGAGTGAAGCACGCATGCACGCTCGCTGACATGAGCACGAAACTGCACAGCAGCAGCCAAAACGTCCGCGTCCGCCAGGCCTCTCGCCAACTCGCGCCGAGATGGCCGTGTGCGGTGGGAACGGTGGCAGTCCGCCTGTCGCCGTCCGGTAGAAGGCCCACTCGCGCTGGGGTCTCCCGCAGAAACGCCGCAAGCATCGGTACTACGAAAAGCAGCATCGTGGCTCCCGCAACACTGAACGTAAAGTGCCACCCAAAGGTTGAGATGAGATGCTGTGCGATTGATGGCGTAATCAGAGCTCCGAAACCAAGACCGAACATCATTAACCCAAGCGCTAAGCCTCGGTATCGGTCAAACCATTTTGAGATCACATAGACGTAGGGCACCGGACCCGCCGCGCAGGCGACGACACCCAACGCACTATAAAAAATGTAGAGCTGCCAGATTCTACCTGAGAACAAGAGATCATTAAACAGCAGGATGAGACCCACCAAAACCGTTCCCGGAATGACCACTTTTCGCGCACCGAAACGATCGACGAGTTGGCCTGCAAAGGGAAGCCCCACAGCCGTGCCTGCATTGTGAAGTGTAAAGGCAAGCGAAACGGCAGCACGGCCGGAATGGAATTCCTGCGCCAGTGGCTTGAGGAAGACTCCGAAAGAGAGCACCACGATAGGGATTGGCCCTAAGAGCACGCCGAAGGCGCAGATCAGGACGACCCACCAGCCATGAAACATTCGGGGTCGGATTTGACGCATTCAGCAGATAAATAGCGGCACACAATTATAGTCCAAATCACCACCCCTCCTCTATCGCGTCAGTCCCAGCACTCGACGATAGAGCACATTGAACCGGAAATCGTCAAGTGACAACCCTGAACTCGGTCCGTTAGTTCGCCATAATCGGCGGTGAATGCGATCCGGGCTTCAACCGCTTCAGGAGAGCGCATTTTCATGTCATGATGGTTAACCACTGCGATGAACTCAACACGACGGCAATGGCTTTCCACTTGCCTCGCGATGGCGGCATGGCCCGAGGTTTTGGCCGCCCAACAGCACGCCCGCACCGCTGCTGGATCGCGAACCACTCAATTTGAGACTCTGGATGCGAATGCTGCGGTAGAGATCGAAACGATCGCGGCTCAGATCATCCCGTCCACCGGAGGGCCTGGCGCGCGTGAAGCCGGCGTCATTTACTTTATCGACCGTGCCCTATCGACATTTGCTGCTGATAACTGCGAGACCTACCGCACAGGAATGGCGGAGATTCAGCGGAAACGCAGAGAGCTATTCCCGAACTCGACTACCATCGCGTCGCTGACCGGCCAACAGCAGATGGCCCTCATCCGCGCCATTGAGTCGTCTAGCTTCTTTGAATTGCTCCGAACCCATACGGTCCTCGGCTTTCTAGGGAACCCGAGCTACGGCGGCAACCGGGGAAAGACCGGATGGCATCAGATCGGCTTTGAGGATCGGATGGCCTGGGAGCCGCCGTTTGGCTATTACGACGCAGAAGCCAACCACCAACAGGCCAACCAAAGGCCGATCAGCGGAGAGAAGAAATCGGCGTGACATTTCCAACCAGTGATCCTGTTGATTTTCTGGTTATTGGGGCCGGGGCCGCAGGAGGCGTCGTAGCCAAAGAACTGGCCACCGCGGGATTTGGCGTGGTTGTGCTGGAGCAAGGCCCCTACCTGCGCGAGAAGGATTATTCGCACGATGAGATCCAGTACACGTTCACCCCGGGCCTGACAAACGACCCGAAAGTTCAGCCGGTCACCTACCGCAAATCGGAAGCTGACCATGCCCGGCCGATGAAGGCGATCGAGTACGGGCGGCAGGTGGGTGGCGGGACCGTGCATTTCACCGCCAATTACTGGCGCTTCCATGAGAGCGACTTCCACGAACGCAGCCTGTACGGAGAGGTGGGCGGCGCCGCCTTGGGCGATTGGCCCATCTCCTATGCCGATCTGGAACCTTATTACACGAAAGCTGAATACGAACTTGGCATTTCTGGCCTGGCCGGCGCAAACCCCTTCGAGGCGCCGCGTTCGAAGCCGTACCCGCTGCCGCCCATGCCGGTCAAGTCCTCTGGCGTTCTGTTCGAGCGAGCTGCGAAGAAACTCGGACTGCATCCATTTCCCGCGCCGGTGGCCATTCTTTCTCAGCCGTATCGAGGCCGCGCAGCTTGCGTGAATTGCGGCTTCTGTGAATCTTTCGGCTGCGAAATGCGCGCAAAATCCAGCACGTTGGTCAGCGTCATTCCAATAGCGGAAAAGACAGGTCGCTGCGAAATCCGGCCAAACTGTTATGTCCGCAAGATTGAAACCGACGACGCCGGCCGCGCAACCGGGGCGATTTACTTCGATCGAAACAGGCGCGAGATTTTTCAACGCGCAAAGGCTGTCTTCGTTTGCGCCAATGGTGCTGAAACGCCGAAATTGTTGTTGCTATCGAAGTCGAAGCGGTTCCCTCAGGGGCTCGCTAATTCGAGTGGCCTGCTTGGGAAGTATCTGATGTGGGATAGCGGCGGCGTCGCACAGGGGTTGTTCGAGCATCCCTTGAACGAGTACAAAGGTATTCAGGTAACGCGGCTCATCCACGATTACTATGCGGCTGATCCCAAGCGGGGCTTCTATGGCGGAGGTGGCATCGACGCCCGCTTCGATTTCTATCCAGCCGGTTTCGCACTGCATGGATTGCCGCCCGATGCGCCCACGTGGGGCAGCGAGTACAAGCAGATGTTTGAGACGTACTTCAACCGCACCATGATGCTACTGGCCCATACCTCTTCCTTGGCCCAGGCGAAAAGCACCATTACGCTCGATCCCGACGTCAACGACGCCTGGGGGCTCCCTGCAATCCGGGTCACCTACGATTACCACCCCGATGACTTGGCCACCCTGCAATGGATGATGGAGAAGCAGATCGAGATCCTCGAGGCGGCTGGCGCCCGGAAAACCTGGAGTCAACCATACGGCGTTATCGACGTGATGCCAAGTCGTCACCTCATGGGCACTTGCCGAATGGGCAACGATCCGGCCACCTCCGTGGTGAATGCCTACAGTCAAACCCACGATGTCCCTAACCTGTTTGTCGTGGACGGCAGCAACTTCGTCACCTCCGGCAGGCAGCAGCCCACGGCGACCATCCAGGCCCTAGCCTATCGCGCGGCCGAGTATGCTGTCCGGTCCGCGAAGCGGGGTGAACTGAGTTAATCGTTTGAAATTGAGTTTTGCGGAGGATGAGTATCGCGCTAGCTGCTTAATTGGGTAATAATATAGTTGACAACTCATCGGTTTCCGGCTAGTATTGAAGCATGGAACCGAAGGAACCGGCAACCCTCCAGGAAGCAGTCCTCTACTTCGCAGACCCGAACAACTGCCGTGAATACCTTGCAGCGCACCGCTGGCCGGATGGGGTGACGTGTCCGCGATGCGGCAGCACTAATGTTCTGTTCCAAGCAAAGTACAACCGTTGGCAGTGTGGCAGCAAGCATGATCTTAGGCAGTTCACCGCGAAGACCGGAACAATCTTCGAGGATTCACCGCTCGGCTTGGATAAATGGCTCGTTGCGATGTGGCAGGTTGTGAACTGCAAAAACGGAATCAGTTCCTACGAGATTCACCGGGCCATCGGCGTCACCCAAAAAACAGCGTGGTTTATGGATCACAGAATCCGCCTTGCGCTTGGAATGGCGAAGCACGATAGTCAGCTTTCGGGCGAGTGCGAAGCGGACGAGACGTTCATTGGCGGCAAGGCCCGGAATATGTATCTCAGCAAAAGAGAGCGCCGCATCACAGGTACAGGTGGCAAAGATAAAACCGCCGTCCTGGGAATTCTGGAACGCGGCGGAAAGATCCGTACTACGGTTATTCCGAACACCCGGAAGAAAGCCCTGCAAGCCGAAGTGAGGGCGCATGTGGAAGCCGGTTCTGCGCTCTACACGGATGCCCTGAAATCCTATGACGGTCTGGCGCAAGAGTACGCGCATGGTGTGATCGACCACGCCGAGAAGTATGTCGATGGCAAGGTTCACACGAACGGTCTGGAGAACTTCTGGTCACTACTGAAGCGCAGCATAAACGGAACCTACATCAGCGTGGAGCCATTCCACCTATTTCGCTACTTGGACGAGCAGACATACCGCTTCAATAATCGGCACATGACGGATGCCGAACGATTCAGCGCAGCGGTATCCGGTATTGTCGGCAAGCGAGTGACGTACGAACAATTGACCGGCAAGGCGAGCAAGGAAGCGTGAGCACTCCCATATCGAAAGCCATTCCGCGGACGACGAAACAATTCATAGAGAAAATGTTGTGACCGTAATACAATGCTTTTAGCTCTGGAAATAACTTCGCGCTGAATGGGCACGTTCCGCGCAACTCCAAAAGTTGCAGAAGTCCGTGCTGAGCATCTTTTGACCGAGCTTCTGATCTCTCAGGGCTGGGATACTCGAAGACCGCCCAACGGAGAACTACTTCGCCAGCAGGAGTACAAAGACCATTCTCATTTGCTCGATGTCTTTGTAGGCATTAGCAAGAGTGGTGGTTCCGGTAGTGGCTTACCCGAAGCGATTTTGGTTGATCGCCAGAGCCTGAATCCCATAGCGGTCATAGAAGTAAAGGCTAAACTTTCCGATTTGAATCGAGCCATTCGCGAAGTAACCGATGTTTACGCGCAGGCTTTTGTTCGATCTGGCTATACGCCGCTGGCTGTCGCTCTGGCCGGAACATCAGAGGAAGAGTTTGCTGTCAAGGTTTTCAAATGGAATGGTGCTCGCTGGTCTCCAGTAACTTATGACGGACATCCGATAGGGTGGATTCCTAATCGAGCCGATGCCGAGAGAATAAGCATTCCAAGCGAGCGATATGAACTCCGGCCATCCGTACCGCCGCCAGAAGTTCTCGCCGGACGTGCTGACGAAATCAATCGATTGCTGAGGGAATCCGGCATAAAGGATGAATTTCGACCGGCGGTTGTCGGGGCTATCATGCTCGCCCTATGGCAATCAAAAGGCAATATCCGCAAAGATCCAGAACATATTCTTGCCGACATCAACGAAGCTTGCCGGCGCGCATTCTGGGTGGCGAAGAAACCTGATTTAGCAGTAAGCCTGAGGGTCGATGAGGCAAACGACGTCCTAGCTTCCAAGGCTCGCCGCATCGTTACGATCCTTGAGCGCTTAAACGTAACGGTTCTGACTGCTGAGCATGATTACCTCGGGCAGCTCTACGAGACGTTCTTCCGGTACACGGGTGGAAACACAATCGGGCAGTATTTCACGCCGCGTCACATTGCACGCATGATGGCTGATCTCTGCGGGATACAGCAGTCAGACATTGTTCTAGATCCTGCGTGTGGAACTGGTGGGTTCCTCGTAGCCGCGATGAACCGAGTTTTAGAGACTTCCCGTTTATCACGCATTGAAACCGTGAAATTGGTGCGGACTCACCTTATCGGTTTTGATAAGGAACCCGTTACCGCAGCGCTCTGCGTGGCGAATATGATTCTGCGTGGCGATGGCTCGACAGGCGTACGGCGCGCGGACGTTTTAACGAGCAAAAAATATCCGCTCAACTCAGCAAACGTCGTATTGATGAATCCGCCTTTTCCTCACAAGAAAACGGATACGCCTCCAGAGCTATTTATCGAACGCGGCCTGCAAGGTTTGCGGGATAAGGGCCTAATGGCCGTGATTGTTCCCCGTTCCATGCTTGCGAAAAAGGACAAGCAGCGCTGGCGAGCCCGTATACTTGAACACAATACGCTCGAAGGTGTGATTGTTCTGCCTGACGAACTCTTTGAACCGTATGCATCTTCCTATACCGCCACACTGCTCATCTCTAAAGGCATAAAACACAAACCAGACCACAAAGCATTTTTTGCACGAATCGAAAACGATGGGCTCCGTATGCGAAAAGGGGTTCGCGTTCCGCGTCCAGGTGAAGAAATGTCGGCTGCTTTGCGTGCTTATTGGCAGCACGAAACAACGGCCGGGTTTTGTGGGTGGTCGGAACTGGACAAGGAGGCAGGTTGGGATGCCGGCTACTATATCCCAGCACGGAAGCTGTCAGAAACTGAAGTGCGCTCTGAGGTCGCACTATTAGTACGAAACCGTGCGGCATTTGTCGTAAACCATGCACCAGAACTGGCTACTCTGACTGAAGCTTTAGATCGCGAAGAATTACAAGCACGCGATTATCGTCTGGTACGCCACCTGAAAGACGTTGCCCCGCAGGGCGACACGCTGGGGGGGTACTTCGATATTGTCTACGGCCAGAAAGCGCTACACAGCAAGGAGCGCCTTAGTCCGGGCCGATCACTTGTCATCTCGTCGAGTGGAATTGACAACGGTTGTTACGGGTTTTTCGATTATGAGGACTTGATCGCCCCTCCTTTTATCACAGTTCCAAGCACTGGCAGTCTGGCTATGGCTCACGTGCAGGAATGGCCATGTGGTGTTACGGATGATTGTCTTTTGATGCTCCCGAGGCGTGGTGTGCCCTTGGAACTGTTATACGTTGCTGCTGCGGTAGTTAGAAATGAGCGCTGGCGCTTTAACTATGGCATGAAGGTTACCCCACGGCGTATCTCTGGCTTCCCGTTACCAATGGACAGGCAACTGATAGCCGATGTCCGCTGTTATCTGGATGATTCGAGGCGAATCGAGCAAGTGGCTATGGGTCAAACGCCGGGCGTACCGCAGACGCCAGCGATTCCGCCTAGCTTCTCGGATGAATTCCGGACCTTGGTAAAACAGTGGCGGCGCGATACGCGCCATATTTCGTCTCTTGCGAAGATGGCATCCCATCCGGCGTATCGCCGGATTATGGGAATGGGACGCGATGTTTTGCCATTACTCCTGAATGAACTCCGACAGCACCCGGATCATTGGCTTATTGCTCTTAATGCAATCACGGGAGAAGATCCAGCCCCGCAAGGGGCTACTTTTGATGAAGCGGTCTCGGCATGGCTATCGTGGGGTCGCGAAAAGGGGCTTCTAAAGTAGATGCGCGAGATGCGCGATCCTGAGCTTGAACAGGACTGTCCAGGGCTGGCATTAGGCGGGTATGAGATAAGGAGTGCGGCCGATCCGAAATATAATTGCGTTTCTTTCGCGGTCGGAGACTTGGAGCGTTTTTGGTATGACGCCGGTGTTTCCGGCTACTATTGGCCGCCTGGGGTGCCAAGTGCTGACACGTTAGAAGGCTGGACTAAACTCTTCGAAGTTCACGGATATACAGAGTCTCACGACGACAGCCTAGAACCTGACTTTGAGAAGGTGGCCATTTATGCCAGCGAAGATGGCCCCGAGCATGTGGCACGACAGAAAGCCTCGGGGATGTGGACCAGCAAGATGGGCAAGGGCCACGACATCGACCACCCTAATCTTGAATGCTTAGAAGGCGCAACAATGGGAAAGGTAGTAAAGATCATGAAACGCAGGTGCAAAGAGGGACGACGGGTGCTCGAATGAAACCACTACCGGCACCGAACGTACCCGGCAAGACCGAAGCAGAACGAATGAGCAATGCACTCCGCATGGTGCTCACTGTTTCCAAAAAGGATCTGCTGAAGAAAGAAGCGCGGGAGAAACGCACCCGTCAGAAGAAACGATCGAAGAAGCCGTGATCCTGAATTTCACACCGGCCATACGATGGATGCCGATCCACCTTTCTTCTTCCCGCCCCGAATGATCGCTTCTGATTTCCCGCACTCTGGATTGGGACACCGCCGAACGCCGTTGTGAAGATTCACAGCACCGCTTACGATAAATACCTTTCCGCAAATGGGGCATGTGAACGCCGCATTATTTCCTTCCCAGTCCTCGTCCTGTCCTAATCGTTGTGGGTCAAGGTCCCGCTGCACAATCTCAAGCCTATCGCATAAGGGATGAGTTGACAAGTATGTTATTACCCTTAATTGGCAGTCCACTGGCACCCGTACCACCATTGAGTGCAACACCTATCGCGATGAAGCTTGGTATCGGGCCGATATTACTTGCAATTGCAGTGCGAGCAGTACTGGCCCAGGCGACAAACCTGCCTGTCTCTCATCCGGGAACACTTGTAAGTGATTTCACGTTACAAGATCTAAGCGGCCACACAGTGAAATACTCGACGCTGAAAGGCGACATGACCGTCGTGGTCTTCATCTCCAGCCGGTGCCCGATCTCAAACGCCTTCAATTCTCGAATGAATGCGCTCTACAACGAATTAGCAGGCCGGGTACGATTCATCGGTGTTTACTCGAACGCGAACGAGTTTCTGCCAGAAGTACGTCACCATGCCGAAGAAATGGGTTATGATTTTCCAGCCTACAAAGACCTGGATAACGTGGCCGCGGACGCGCTAGGCGCCCAAGCCACACCGGAGACGTTCCTGATCGATCAGAGGAATGTGGTGCAGTATCACGGCAGCATCGAGGACTCGCCCAATCCGGAACGGACGAAGGAGCACTTATTGCGGGACGCCATCCAAGCGGTCCTTGACGGCAGGCCCGTGCCCATTCCGGAGACGCGCTCGCTAGGTTGCGTGATTCGTCGCATACGGCCGCACTCCAAGTGAGCGGAATCGAGACGGGTCCTGGTCGTACATCGAGGAATGGCGGCTCAAGCGCAAACCATACAGGCCCAAGCAAACCGGGCCCTGCATAACTGTAATTAGAAGTACCCGTAAGCGAGCCAGCCCCCATCCACATACAAAGAATGGCCCGTAATGAAACTGGCCTTTTCGCTCAGCAGGAATGAAACCGCATCTGCCACATCAGCCGGTTGGGCTAGCCGACCTAACGGAATGCGCTTCTTGATTTGCGCTTCGTTGACGTTGCCCGCCGCGATGTTGCGCAGCGTCATCTCCGTTGCAGCATACGCCGGACCAACGGCGTTCACGCGGATGCCCTTCTCTGCCCACTCGATGGCCAGCACTTTGGTCAGCATCGCCAGACCGGCTTTGGCGCTGCAATATGCAGCCCGGCGTGGGAAAGCGGCCTCCGCGTTGGTGCTGGTAATGAAAACGATCGCGCCGCCTCGTTCCAGCATCCGTTTGGCGCAAGCTTGGGCGAAATAAAACGCGCCATTAAGTTGCACATCCACCATTCGCGCCCAATCCGCTGGCGGCAAACTGATGGAATCATCCGGCTTGCTGATCCCTGCGCAGTTGACCACGCCATCTAACTGGCCGAATTTCTCTATCGCGGTCTGCGCCAGGGCCTCGCACTGCTCCGGGCTTGTGATGTCGCACGCTACGCCGAACGCACGGCCTGATGCGGTTTCGATTTCTGCCGCTCTTGCCTCGGCTTGAGCGGCATTCAGATCGGCGATCACCACCCGGGCTCCCTCCGCCGCAAGCTGCGCGCTCACCTCCGCGCCAATGCCGCTAACCCCACCGGAGATCGCGATCACCTTAGAGACCGGATGAGGGCTGCCCCGGGGGCTTGTCCGATGCTGCACAAAAACTATTCTCGGATAACCGCAAATCGAGCTATGTTGGCCCGCATTTACGAGGTCATTTCCGAATAGCGCCAAAAGGGGGTTACAGTCAAGGGAGGAGGAATATCCGACCATGAGCGAGACGACCTCAACTGCGACCCTCGACGCGGAAAGCTACTCAGGGCTTCGCAACACGTATCGAGCAAAGGCTTATTCGGCCCAGAGCGCGACCTCGGGTCTGGGTACTAGTTCCATCCACCGCCGCGATCCGCGGCCTCAGGATATACAGATCGACATTCTCTACTGCGGAGTGTGCCACTCCGATTTGCACCAGGTAAGAGATGAATGGAAGAGCGTAGCCCCGACCGTTTATCCGTGCGTTCCCGGTCATGAAATTGTAGGGCGCGTGGTGAAGACGGGAAGCGCTGTCAAGAAATTCAAGGAGGGTGATCTTGGCGCGGTTGGCTGCATGGTAGGGTCGTGCGGTGTTTGCGTCAACTGCCGCGAAGGGCTTGAGCAGTACTGCGAAAAGTTCCCAATCCTCACCTACAACGGCGAAGACAAGGTCCTCGGAGGTGTAACCTACGGTGGCTACTCGGAAAGCATAGTGGTCGATGAGGCGTTCGCGCTGCGAGTGTCTGATCGGCTTGATCCTGCCGCCGCCGCTCCGTTGCTCTGCGCCGGTATCACCACATACTCTCCTCTGCGCCATTGGAATGTGCGGAAGGGACAGAAGTTGGGTGTAGTCGGGCTCGGTGGGCTGGGACACATGGCTTTAAAATTCGGCCATGCTTTCGGCGCGCATGTCGTGCTCTTCACGACCTCGCCGAATAAGACCGCCGACGCGCTGCGCCTTGGGGCGGAAGAGGTTGTGGTGTCGAAGAATGAAGCTGAGATGCAAAAGCACGTGGGCAGCTTCGACTTCATTCTGGATGCTGTCTCGGCCGACCACGACGTGAGTGCTTACCTGAACCTCCTCAAACGGGATGGCACGCTAACACTCGTAGGAGCGCCTGCAAATCCAATCCCTATTCCCGCTTTCGGACTGATCATGGGCAGGCACCACCTGGCGGGCTCCGCGATCGGCGGGATTCTGGAGACCCAGGAGATGCTGAATTTTTGCGCCGATAACGGCATTACGTCCGATATAGAGTTGATCTGGATCCAGCAGATCAATGAAGCCTATGAACGGCTGCTGAAGGGCGACGTGAAATACCGGTTCGTCATCGATATGGCCTCCCTGAAGTAATAAATGAAAACAATCCGCTTAATCCCTTTCCTTCTCTCTTTCGGCTTTAAGAAAAGGAGTCCACTATGGAAGTGAAGGAGGTCATTAAAAACAAATATGGCGAGGCGCCGCGCCGTGTGATCTCAGGGGAAGGGGCACCGGCAGATTGTTGCTCTCAGACCTCCTGTTGCGCGGGCTCCGCAGCCGCTTCCTGCGACCCGATCACGTCGAATCTGTACAACGACGCCCAGGCGGAGCAGATTCCAGAAGCGGCCCTGAAAGGCTCGCTCGGCTGCGGCAATCCGACGGCGCTTGCCAAGCTTAATCCCGGTGAAACGGTACTCGATCTTGGCTCGGGCGGCGGCATTGATGTACTGCTCTCGGCTCGCCGGGTCGGTCCAACCGGTAAGGCTTATGGCCTCGATATCACCGACGAGATGCTAGCACTGGCGCGTGAGAACCAGCGCAAGGCCGGGGTCGAGAATGTCGAATTTCTAAAAGGGGAAATCGAGCACATTCCACTCCCCGACAACTGTGTGGACGTGATTATTTCGAATTGCGTGATTAACCTGTCTGGCGATAAGGATCAGGTGTTGCGTGAGGCGTTCCGGGTCCTCAAGCCGGGTGGGCGCTTTGCTGTATCCGATGTCGTCACACGCGGAGAGGTCCCTGAAGAAGTACGAAAAAGCATGTTGCTGTGGGTCGGATGCATCGCAGGGGCATTGCAGGAGCAAGAGTACAGTACAAAGCTGACGGCCGCCGGTTTCGAGTCGGTCGAGATCGAACCCACGCGCGTTTACGACATTGAGGAAGCTCGGGTGTTTCTTTCGAGTGAGGGCCTTGACGTGGACGCCATTGCACCGCAAGTGGACGGCAAATTCATGAGCGCGTTCATTCGCGCCAGCAAGCCGGACGTTTGCTGTGCTCCGGGGTGTTGCTCTTGAATCAGGCGGTTGTTCAGCCGCTCAGATCTCAAAGACTCATCCGTGCCCAGTTGCTCGCCCGCGACAATGGCAAGAACGTGTCTTAAACAAAAAAAAACTCCAACACCGGCAAATAGCATCTAAACTTCCGTCCTGCAGCTAAAACGGCCCTGTTCACAAACGGGCTGTTGCCGCTCAAGGTTACGAAAGAAGGAAGGAGCATCTGTGGCAGGGAAGTTGCTATCTCGAAGGATTACGCTGCGATCGCTAGTGGGGCTGTTTGCGATGTCGGCCGGACGCACCCTCCGCGCCGAGCAAAAAGCTTCGGAGAGCGATACCCAGGAACAGAACATCGACGCATACGCCGACCTCTTGCGCGAGGACGTTCAAAAGCAGAAGGTGGCGATCACCAGCCAGCTCATGCAGCTCTCTCCGGACCAGGCCGCCGTTTTCTGGCCCATCTACAACGAGTACGCAAAGGAACTCCGCGCTTTAGGAGACCTCAGGGTCCAAGGCATCAAGGAGTACGCGGCAAATTACAGCTCGCTTTCCGATAAAAAGGCGGCCGAGCTGGCTAACATGCGCTTCGATCTCGAGGGAAAGCTCGTTGGCCTGAAAAAGAAATATTTCGAGAAGTTCAGCAAGGCCCTAACGCCGAAGCTGGCGGCCCGGTTCTTCCAAATTGAGAACCAGCTTCTCGACATTATCGATCTGCAGGTCGCTTCCAGCCTGCCGATCGTCCCAACCGCTGCGCAGCAATAGAGGAGAACTTCAATGAATAAGACGCTAGGAACTTTTATACTCTTGGCCTCTCTCGGCAGCGCGACCGCTGATACGCTTTACGTCAGAAATGGCCCCAAAGTGGAAGGAACCTTTGTAAGCGCCACAAACCGTGACGTGAGATTTAAGGGGTCCGACGGACTGATCAAAACATATGCGGTCTCGACTATCGAGGATCTCGAATTTAGCGAGGCCCGGCCGACGGCTGCGAAACCGGGGTCAACGGTGGTCATTCCCGCGGGTACCATGATCACGGTCAGGACGATTGACGAGATCGATTCCACCAAGGTTGGTCCCGGCCAAAAGTTCCACGCTAGCATCGACGATCCAGTCGTGGTCGGCGATAAGGTGATCATCCCGCGCGGCGCGGACTGCATGGTGCAGATTGCGCAGGTGCAAGAGAACAAGGAACTGGCCATCAAGCTGTACAACGTCACGGTAAGAGGAAAATCCTACGACGTCGCTGCCAATTACGCCCAGCTTGAGGCCACGGGCACCAGTAAGACCAAAAAGGGTGCGAGGCGTGGTATTGCGCTTGGTGGCCTCGGTGCAGCGATCGGTGGCATTGCGGGCGGTGGAACAGGCGCGGCGATCGGCGCCGTATCAGGCGTCGGCCTGGGCGCTGTTTCCGGAGCAATGGCGAAAGGCAAGAGCCTGAAAGTTCCTCCTGAGACCAGGCTCAACTTTCAGCTTCGGACGGCCCTGCCCTTAAGCTAGTCGTCTCTGGTTAACGCACCGCCATCCAACAAACCCCTGAGCGGCCATATCCCAACTATTTCGCCTGCGTCGTCCCGCCGTACTTAGTGACTGCGGCCAGAAAGGCCTCGGCATCGGCTGGCGGCTGTACCTTTCCGGTCAGAATATCTTTGTTGTCTTCTTTTGTTCCGTAGAGCGCTTGATTCACATCGTTGTCGGGACGCAGAGTACCACTCTGAAGGGACAGGCCCCCGAACACACCTTGGGATCGGGACCACGACAGAATGTCGGCGCGCATCGTCGCGTCGGTTTGAGCGGTAGCATCGCGGCCCACCGGTCCCGCCGCCGCCGACGCCTCGGCCCCCAAAGTGAACTTGCTCGCGAGCAGGCCCCTCTTCCCTTTTTCGCTCATCACCAGCATCACAATGTCTGTTGTGGACGCGCCAATCTGCAGACCAAATCCGCCTCCTTCGACGCGCATGGCTGCTGGAGCTGTCCAACCCCCGCCAGGGTTCCTGCAGGACGCGAATCCACGGCCGTATTTGCCGGAGAACACAAACCCGGCCTTTTTCATGCTCGGAATCACTATCACGCAAAAAGCTTTCTGAAACAGACTGCGCGGAATCCCTTTGTCGCCAGCGTTCATCAGCTCCTTCAGGACGTTCGTGGATTCAATCAGCCGTTGCGTATCCGATTCCGCGGCGAAAACCGAAAGCGGTAGAACCAATAACGGAATCAGTAGAAATCTGCCCAACATAGCCATCACTCCTTCGGTCCTGAGATGCGGCCTTCGCAAGGAGGTTTCTTTTTTGGCACTGCGGGGTGTATTCGCGGAGGCGACAGACTCAACCAACCGCGTCGGGCAGCACATCGATTGTGCGACAAGGTACAATCCCAAGACACACCCTGATCCAATCCCAACACACCTGATCAGTGATAACCCTTTTGAAGGACCCTGGCGACCACAATTGAAAAGGGGGGTTACACCCCTGAGGAATTCTCGAGCTGCTCTGATTCTGCTTTCCTTTGCGCGGCAATCGCGCTACACTAGCCTAAATTAAGTAGGCGATCGTTGAATCGCGGAAGGAGATGGCTATGAGCGCTGCATCGGCTGCGCCCGCTCCGCTCTTTCGAGAGGGCAATGGATACTGGCAGGAATTCGTCGGGCGATGCAAGGAGAATATCGAATCGATCAACGCTGCTGCGTCGCGCCATGGCTACAGCCAGGAGGAACTGGTCCAATGGCGTTGCGACGATCAGGTCCAGATGATAAAGCTTGGCTTTCCCTCAACCGCCATTAAGGCGAGTATCAAGTTTTTTGGGTGGGGACCGCTGATTTCGGGCCTAATCACCGGCGAACAGGATCCGAACCTCAACTTTTCAGCCGAAGAGTTTCAACTTCCTATTGCTTGTGATCTGGATAGTGAAGTCGTGGGTATCTTCGACGAGGGCCGCAGTTTTTCTCCCCGCGATCTGGCGTGCTATCTCACGCAAAATTTTCGACGGTGCTACCCAGGCGTTTCCCTTCCCTGCTGACCCGGGCGCGCCACGGCTTGCCAAGTGCCTGAGCGGGCCGATTTCAGCACGGCGTGCATTACGTATTCAGTCGCCATTGCCTCTCGAAAAGAAGGGCTCACGGGTACGTTCCGGCTGAGTGCCGTGAAAAAATCGGCAATCTGGTGAACGAACGTGTGCTCATAGCCAATCTGCAGGCCGGGCACCCACCAGTGCTTCATGTAAGGATGATCGTGGTCTGTCATGTGGATAGAGCGCCATCCGCGCAATTTCCCTTCATCGCGATGATCAAAAAATTGCAAGCGGTGCAAGTCGTGCAGGTTCCAGGCAAGCGAGGCATGCTCTCCATTGATCTCGAACGCGTACTGGGCTTTGTGGCCGCGGGCGTAGCGAGTCGCTTCAAATGTCGCCAGCGCGCCATTTTCGAAGCGCGCCAGAAAGGCGCTGGCGTCGTCTATCCGGACCGGCTTCTGTTTACCGGTTTTTTGATGCAGCCGTTGCTTGATAAAGGTCTCGGTCATGCCGCAGACGCGAGCGATGGATCCGATCAGCCATTGAGCGGTATCGATGCAATGGGCCAGGAGATCGCCCGTCACGCCACTTCCGGCAATATTTGCATCCAGCCGCCAAAGAGCCTGGCCGCCTTGCGGAAGATCCGGAGCCATGGTCCAGTCCTGCAGGAATTTAGCCCGGTAATGAAAGATGCGCCCGAGCCGCGCTTCGTCAATGAGCTGTTTGGCGAGCGTGACGGCGGGCACGCGGCGATAGTTGTACCAGACCATATTGCGCACACCGGACCGCTCTACGGCGGCCGTCATCTGTTCCGCTTCGGCCAAGTTTCGCGCGAGCGGTTTCTCGCAAAAGATGGTCTTGCCCGCTTTGGCGGCAGCGATCGCGATCTCCGCATGCGTGTCGTTGGGACTCGCAACGTCGATTGCGTCGATATCAGAACGAGCTACAAGCGCCCGCCAATCTGTCTCGATTGAGGCGAAGCCCCACTGATTCGCGAACGATTCGGCATTGGCGCGATTACGCCCGCAGACCGCCTGAAGAATGGGGCGGCATTCGAGATCAAAAAAATCGGCGACACGTTTATAGGCGTTGGCATGCGCGCGGCCCATAAAGCCGCAGCCAATCAGTCCGATTCGAAACGGGGATGGCTGCATGCGCCGGCCTATTCCGTCCAGCCGTGGGCATCGCGTACCGCGACCATGGCCGCCAGAATCGTATTCCAGGTTTCCGGCTCTTTCATGATGCTGTTGGGGAACATACAGCCATCCCAGCAGATGTGGCGGAGATTTTTCAGGAGAGAGCCGCGATCATCCCGCATCCAGAGTCCGGCACCGGCGATGAGATCCAGTTTGCCGTTTGGGTCATCGGGGAGACAATGGCGGCCCGTTTTGTCGTGAAGTCCCGATCCCTTTACTGTGGCATCGTTCTGCGCGACATGAAAATCCATGGTCCACGGGCGGAGCGCCGATGCAATGATGCCGAGCGCCTCTTCCAGGGCGCTACGGTCATTCCAATTGAAACCCTTTGGCAACAGGCGATCTTCGGGCGCGTTGTGGCCGAGAGTGTAGAGCAACACGTGCGCCATATCCGCCTGAAAACCGAGAGTGCCGGGACGGCTAACGAATTCGAGTAACTCGACCATGCGCTTCCAACTGTGCATGCCGCCCCAGCAGATCTCGCCTTCGGCCGCGAGTCTCTCTCCGAAATCTTCGGAGATGGAACAGGCCTCTCGAAACGTCTGCGCGATACGCCTGGTGTGAGCAGGCGGGTTCTTAGCCCATTCCTCGACGCTTGTGGCGGAATCGATGCGAACCACCCCTGTTTTCCTAAATGCCGATCTCACGAAGCGTCTGCGCGATGCGGCATGCCTTTTGCACGCTGTCCAAGAACCGGTGGCGCGCCGCGTCGTCGCCCATGGCAGATCCGCCGCCGGTATTGGGCCACACGGGAGCTACGACTGAGCCGACAACCAGATCTCTCGTCTGGATACTGCGGGCCAATCTTGCCAGGTCGTCGCGACAAGAATCGATGCCGACATGCGGCTCGTAGAGAAAGAGATCGACGCCGTCGAAGCGGATACCGTTTACCTCGGCCCGCGCCGTAAGGTCGAGCATCGTGTCGAGCTCGAGATATGGCTCGAGTCCCGGGCCTTTTCCGACCAGGCCTGGCCACATCGCGTTGTGTAGCTTTGGAAACGTGTTGCGATGCGCTTGATCCGTCACTTGGGGGCAACCTGGAGATCCAAAGCGGATGGGTGCTCGGCATCATGGAGGACCGTGTTCGTGGCAGGCACGCCGACTCTTCCTCTCGCGACGTCTTCTCCCGTGTTCAGATTTCTATCGAACCGAGGGAAGTTGCTGCTGGATATTTCCAGGCGGAGGACGTGGCCCTTCTTGAAGACGTTACTGGTTGACCACAGGTCAATGGTGAATTTGTAGACCTGGCCGGGGGTCATCATCTCAGGAGCTTCCCTTGAGTCCCGGTAGCGCGCTCTGGCAATCCCTTCCGTCAGGTTCTGGACGAATCCGTTCGGCCATACGTCGACCAATTTGCCGGTGAAATCCGTGTCAGCCTGTGAACATTTCGCGTACAGCTCGAGCTTCACGGGCCCGGTCACTTCCATGTCTTCGACCAGGGGCGGCGTCGAGTAGACCAGGACATCTTCTCGCGCCTCAACAGGGCGCTGATCGCGCGGACCCGGCGCTAAATGCTCCGAATCACAGCAGAGCGGGCCACCAATGGTCGGCACCGGTTTGGCGGGGTCGTAAACATAGTGATCGCCCCCTTCGGAGGCAGGCGCAGTGGCCGAGAGACTTCCATCGCCGCGCAGCGAGTTCGCTCCGTGAGTGGCGTGCAGAAAATAACGTTGTTTGCGCGCTCGAGCGAGGGGCCACTCGCTCTCGTCGCGCCAAACGTTGTCGCCCATAACGAAGATTCTGACCGGCTTCGAATTGGCGAACTCGTTCTGGGCTCCTTTGAACAGGTGCTCGTACCAGCCCAAGGTGATTGCGTCCTCGCTAAATTCGGCGGCGGCCGGGCCGAAGTCAACCTCACCAATTTTCCTGCCACCGCCCGCGTGGCCGCCAATCGTAATCAAGAGATGCTGTCCGGTTCGCGCCGCCTCGTTTCCGCCATGCGCTTTAATGCCCAGATAGTTGCGTGTGGAGCCGCCTTGAAAAATGTCGTACCAGGCGGCTATTGTGAGCGCTGGGACGTTGATATCGGGGTAATGCTCCTCGATCGACCAGCGCTTCCAGTAGTCGTCATAGTTGGGGTGGTTCAGCCAATCGAGAAAATAGGGAGCGATCGCGGCGGTTAAGTCGCTGTTGGCGAGCGGATGCGTGAAATTGAAGAGCGGATAGTCGCTGAGCGGCAGAGTCCACACGCCTTCCAGGGCGTTGGTATGCTTCTGCACCAGCCGGTTCAGCGTATCCTGCGAGAGGCCCGAGGTCCAGGATTGATTGAACCACTGTTGGAACGCGCCGCCCTGATACGTCCAGTTCTCGTGATAATTGCTCGCCGTAACGACGGGGCAGATGCCTGCCAGATGCGATGGATGCGCGATGGCGGCGAGCATCTGGGTCGCACCGACGTACGATCCGCCGAACATGCCGACCTTTCCGTCGGAGTACGGCAAGGAAGCGGCCCACTCTACGGTGTCGTAGCCGTCCTGCGATTCGTGGAGAAAGGGGTACCAATCGCCTTTCGACGTGTAGCGTCCACGGACATCCTGAATAATGGCGACAAATCCTCGCGCAGCAGCTTCATAGCCGAAGGAGCTTCCGCCGCTCTTGTTGTAGGGCGTCCGCTGCAGCAAGACGGGAAACCGCTCATTCGAAGCGTTGGGCCGGTAGATGTCGGCGCGGAGCACGGTACCGTCACGCATGGTGACGGGAATGCCGTGCTCGACTGTTACGGGATAAGGCGGGGCCGCAAAGAGCACAGCCGCAGTCGCAAATAGGCCAACGAGCGCGGATGCACCCCGGAAGGGGATTGTGAGCATCGAGCTAAGAATATAACGGAACCCTGCCGCTTCCGCTTGCTGGCGCGCGCGGTTCCGTAAGGTCGTGCCCGGTTTCTAATATTTGTAGTTCTGGACGTAAGTGTCCGGAGGCATTCCCATCCGTATCGCACGCTGCCGAGCTCTTGCTGCTTCCTCTCGCGTCATTCGGCCGCCCGAAGCGACCAGATAAAACTTGCCATTCGACGGCGAGAAGACGTTGGCGTTCAGGCCTGGATGTTTCTCGTTGAGCGTTTTAGCCTTCTGCTGCGCATCCTTTTCATGGGCGAAGGTGTAAAGAATGACATGCCAATTGGCAGGATTGGAACTCGCCTCCAATTTTGGCGGTGCGGGGACCGGAGCGTTGCGTGGCGGCTCGCTGGTGGCGGTGTCGCCGACTGTTCGAGTTGGCCAAGCGGTCTTGTGTGGAGTTGCCGAGCTTCCGTTAACCACCACCTTCGGTGCATGCCGAGGCAGCGCTGCCCAAATCAACACCCCCGCGGCAATCAACGCAAGAGCCGCATAGATCCAAGTCCTGCGAATTGGGGAATGCGACTCTTCGTCCGCCTTAGAGCGGGGGCGAGTCAATCGTTCATAGCTTTGGGCCGGCGAGGGACGAATTGAAGTAGCCGGTGCTGCAGGCAGGACCGGTTGCGGTGCCTGCGTCTTCAGCAGCTCACCCTTAAGGTCATTCAGACCAGGCCTCGCCGCCGGATCCGGCGCCAGACACCGGTCAACGACGGCGGCAAACGGCTGTGGCAGCCGCGCCACTTCGCTTATTTTTTCGGCAGCGTACGGCTGCTGCGTAAACGCTTCGAACATGGTTGCGCCCAAGCACCACACGTCGGCCGCCGGGCTCAAATTCGCGGTGCTGCTCTCGGGCGCCAGGTACTTCGCCGGCGCGAGGTCAATGGGCGGGGGGTTGCCGGCCGCCCGAGCGCACATGGTCGAGACCTTGATGGAATTGCCGAAGGCAAAGACCTGTTCGGGAGCAAGACATCCGTGCACGAGACCTTGCCCGTGCATATAGGTCAGGGCGCTCACCAGAACGTCAAGAATTTCCTGCGCTTCGTCCGGTGCGAGTGGCCGTTCACGGATAACACGGTCGAGCCGTTCATCGGCGCGAGACAGAACAACAAAAATCGCCTCCGCACTATCCACCAGAACCCGGCCAGAGCCTATCGGGGTGCAAAGGTTTGGATGTTGGAGGGCCCTTTCGCGCTCCCAGAGCGAAATCTGTTCTTCCGCAACGTTGGCCTGCGCGGGATAGAACTTGGCGAATGCTTTTCGGGCGAAATCTCCCAGGATCCGGACCCGGAAGGTAGCCAAATGACCGTCGCTCTCCAGAAGCTCGCCAATCTGGTAACCCCCTTCGAGCGTCGTTCCCTGGAGGCTGGTCCAATCCAAATTCTCTGTTGATTCAGTTGACAGCATGAGCGCGAATCTTGGGGCAGGTGCGCGAGATGGACCCGCGCATGCCCTAGTTTCAGGACTATTCCCGCACTATAGCACTCTGCCCTGCCCCGCGCTGCCTGAGTGGAATCAGCTACTTACGCGTAATTCACTGATTTGTATCAGAGTTACACGCACTTGACTCATTTTGCGTGTATCGGGACGGACAGCCGCGTCGTTTCCCATTCGAGCACGAGGTCGGCTGAATTCGCGCTCTGTTTCTTGAACGAGATTGTGAACTGCTCCACAGGACTGGAGAGCTGCGATTTCTGCATGTCCACACGCGCGAGGTCTTGGCCCTCGTTGTACTCCGTGCCCCATTGCCCGGTCTGCTTATTAATGATGAGCTTCCAAGTACTAGTCGAAGCTAAGGTATAGATCGTGTAGTTGCCGGCTGGCACGTTCGCCCCACCGATGTTCAAATCAATTGGAGTCGAGAGCGCCGTCGCTTCGTTGGCGCCAGTTCGCCAGACCTTCCCGTAAGGGACGAGATCACCGATGATTTTTCTTCCCCGCATGGAAGGGCGTGAGTATTTGATCGTAATCTGTTTTCCATTGAGCGTCACATCGGCTGTGCCGGGAGGGCTCTGCACTTGAGCATTCCCTAGTACGGCAGCCGTTACCACCCCGGCGATCGCGCATATTGTTCTTGGTTTCAGCATTTCGCGTTCTCCTCGCACACCAAAGTATCAGGAACAGTACTATTTAGTAACATTCACGTGTTGCAGCCAGTGTTCTTAGGTGATCAAACAAGCGGGTGATCAAACAAGAATGGAGAACAATCTAACCGGACCGCCAAATGAACTCGTCGAAGATCTGTCTCAACTGGATCGAGACATAGAAAGATCGAAGGCTCTTCATCTGGAGATTTCCGAGCTGATGTTGTCCTTTGGGGATTGCGGTCCGCGCGAATGGGTGCAGCTTCCGGCCTCGTCCAAAGATGTAAAGATCTGAGTTCGCGAGCCGAGCTGATTATCGGCCTCATGCCGCGAGCCCGCATGGTCGCGATCTCATTGCACTATTTAGGCCTTAGCTGATGCGGGCTGCGAGTCTGTTCTGACAGTTACTCCACGCGCAGAGCTTCCATTGGATCGATGGCAGTGGCTCTGTGGGCAGGGAGATAGCTGGCGAGTAACGCGGCTGCAATCAGCACGAGAGAAACGAGGAGGTAAGTGATCGGGTCAATCGGGCTTACCTCAAACAGAAGAGTCGACATGAGCCGCGTGACGGCGAAGGACGCGGCCAGACCGCATGCGACTCCGACGGCGGCCAACACGAAACCGTGCTGGAGAAACATTCCCCTCACCTTGTCGCGACCCGCGCCGAGCGCCATGCGGATGCCGACCTCACGCGTGCGCTGCGAAACTGAGTACGAAATAACGCCGTAAATGCCAACCAAGCCAAGCAGCAGGGCCATTCCCGCCGCTACCGCCAGCATGACAAGCGTGAACGATGTTCGCGCCATGGATTTGTTATAGATCTGCTCCACGGTCCGACCTCGGCAAACGGAACGCTGGGATTCACGGACCAAACGGCGCGCCGGACTTCATCGAGAAAGCCGCTCGAACCGGTGCGGGAACTACGCACGGCGAAGGCCAGCGAGCGTTGGACGTTCACCGGATCACCCCAGAAATCCTTGATCAGGATAGGCCAATAGACGACTTCCGGCGCCTTCTTATCTACGCCATCATCGCGCTCATTCCCGACTACGCCGATGATTTCTCGCCATTTCGCTTTCGTGTTTTCGCGAATGCGTTTGCCTAGCGCAGCGCTCGGACTGTGCCAGTATTCTTTAGCGAAATTCTCAGAGACCAGGAGCACGGGACGGGTCTCATATATATCGGCCCAGGTGTAATCGCGGCCCGCCAGCAGAGGACTACCCATGCTCTGGAAGAGGCCCGGAGCGACGAACTTGAAGCGGCGCATCGGAGGCAGTTTTCCTTCGGCGGTGGGATGGTCTTCGACGAAGATCGGGTCATTATCGCCGCTTCCCGACATGGTTATGGAATTGACCAGACTTACCGAGCTAACGCCGGGAATCGCAGCGATCTTTTGCCGCATGTCGTCATACATGCGAACGACGTGGATGGGATCGGCAACCTGAGCGTCCGGAATCGAGATGCGAAATGTCAGAATTCGGCCCGGCTCCGTAAACCCCGGCTGCACGGTCCGCAACGCACGGAAGGTTCGAATCATCAGTCCCGAGCTGATGAGCAGCACCAGTGCGAGCGCCACTTGCACAATCACCAGAGCGCTACGGGTACGGTGCCGCTGCTTGCTATCACTGAGACTGCGGCCACCTTCGCGAAGAGCGTTCGCCAGATGCGGCCCGGCATACTTGAGCACAGGGACCAGGCCGAACAGCAGGCCGGCGAGAAGCGAAACAGCAGCGGTAAACAGCAGCACGCGGGGATCGATGGAGATCTCCGTCAGGCGAGGAAGACTGGCGGGAGCGATCCTCACCAACACTCGCAGCGCGCCCCACGCCAGAGCGAGCCCAAGGATTCCGCCGATGATTCCGAGCACGACGCTTTCAAACAGCAGCTCGCGCGCGATGCGTCCCCAGCCTGCCCCGAGAGCGGCGCGAATGGCGAGTTCGCGCTGCCGCCCCTCGGCTCGCACCAGAAGCAGATTCGCCACGTTGGCGCAGGCGATGAAGAGCACGACGCCAACAGTTCCCATCAGGACCCAGAGAACTTTGCCGATATCGCCGATGACGTCCTGCTTCAGCGGACGCAGATTGGGACCCAGTCGCGCGGCTTCGAGCATTTGCAAGCTAATCCGGGGGCCATTCGGAATTTCTTAGCCATCATCGGAAGCATGCGCGCAACATCGGCATTGGCTTGCGCGAGCGTCACGCCGGGCTTGAGACGCGCGAGGGCTTCATAACTGAAGTTGCCGACGAACGCTTCGTTGCGATTCAGTTGGAATGGCAGGACTACCGCGGGAGTCATATTCATCAAAGTGAAGCCCTGTGGAAGGACTCCGATGATGTCCCTGGCTTTGCCATCAATGACGATGCGGCGGCCGATGGCGGACGGGTCGCCGCCGAAATGGCGACGCCAATAGCCGTAGGTCAACATGACAGTTTGCGGGCTGCCCGGCGAATCATCCTTAAGCGTGAAGCGACGCCCGATCAAAGGCTGAACCCTGAGCGCAGAAAGGGTGCCGTCGCTCACGTCGAGGGCGTCGACTTGCTCGGGTTCGGCGGGGCCGGTGATGCTGACGGAATCACCACGATAGAGACCGATCTGCTGGAAAGTTCTGTTTTCTTCGCGGAAGGTGAAATAGCTCGAGGGCGAGGCATTTAGCTCAGGGAATCCCAGACCCGGCGCTTTTTCCCATACGCCGACGAGTTGGTCGGGGAGCGGATAGGGGAGGGGCTTCAGCAGTACGGCATTTACGACAGTGAAAATCGCCGTGTTGGCGCCGATGCCAATTGCTAAAGTAGCCAGGGTGATTGCGGTAAATAGCGGAGAGCGCGCGAACCTGCGCAGAACGTGCTTGAAACCGCTTGTAAGTAGTTCCATGGGTGAGTCTTCGCCTCGCTAACAATACGCGGGCTCATCCCTGTCTTCTCACCTAATACGGAGAATGCTGCCCAAAGTTTCGAAATTTTCAGCCCAAACGGCAAATCTGCTACAGCCTACGGGCCAAGTGCGTCAATTACGTGAGGAGCAGATGGCCTCTGAACAGAATCTCGAGAATCCGAAGATCGTATACGAGGCCCATGGGACGGAAGTGTCTACCTCGGCAGGCGGCGCAAGGCGTTACAGAAAGCCTTTCCTGCATTTCCGTTGGCGGGACGTCTGGTGTCTGCTCCAAGATAGCTTCGGTGAGTGGAACAAGCAAAACGCGACGCGGCTGGGAGCGTCTCTCGCTTTCTATTCGCTGCTTTCGCTGGCGCCCCTGCTGCTTCTGACCGTATCGATCGTTGGTTTAGCTTTTGGCCAGTCGACGGCGGAGCACCACATCACGCAACAGATCCAATCGCTAGTTGGACCCGCTGCGGCCAAAGCCGCCACAGAATTCCTTCGCACTCCGCACGTGAAGACACACGGGGCGGTCGGGACCATTCTCGGCGTCATCACTCTTCTGTTTAGCGCTTCCGGGGTGGTGATTGAGCTCCGCCAGGCCTTGAACTATATATGGGGCGTCCAGACACCGGATACGAGCGGGCTGCGAATGGTAACGAGCTTTGTCAAGGAGCGGCTGTTTTCGTTTGCGATGGTCCTTTCGTTCGGTTTTCTGTTACTGGTTTCACTCGCCATTAGCACCTGGATCACCGAATTGACCGCGCGCGAGGGCGTACTTTCCGGTTCCATGGCGATGCTATTCCATGTGGCGAACGTAATTGTTTCTTTCCTGGTGATCACGGGCCTGTTCGCGGCGATCTACAAGGTGATGCCGGACGTGCATCTGGAATGGCGAGATGTGATCCTGGGCGGTGCCGTCACCTCGCTGTTGTTCACTATCGGGAAGTTTGTGCTCGGCCTCTATCTGGGCAGGGCGGCCTATTCCTCGATGTACGGAGCGACTGCTTCGATTATTGTCCTGATTGCCTGGATTTATTATTCGGCGCAAATCTTCTTTCTAGGAGCAGAATTTACTAAGGCGTTTGCGCATCGATATGGTTCACGGCCAAAGCACATTCCCGAGAAGCTCATTCAAGAGGACACGGCGAAGCCAGCGGATCCAGGCGTCAAGATAGTGGCAGCGGGAACCTGAACGTTAGAGCGAATTAGGGCCACGATTATTGGAACACTGAGAGGCCGGGCGGGGCGCCCGGCGCAGGCGGGCTGCGAGCCCGCCTGCAGATCAAGGACCTGCCCCACATGGGTATCCAAAGCTGGTAAACTATGGGTGAGGACGTTGCACCACGGACTGTCCTTCCTCCCCGGTCGCTAGGAAGCACGTCAGAGCATAATTCGCCTTCTGACGAGTGATTCAAACAGCGTTCATCTCTTCAAGAGCACAACGAGGAATATAGATGACCTTATCAGGGAAGCAGTATCTATTCATAAGTGATTTTGACCAGACCCTGAGTTTTAATGATTCGGGCCTGGTTCTCAGCAAACTCTTAAATATGGAAGGCTTCGAACATCGAGTCGAGGGCCTTTCCCAAATCCATCTCGTACAGCAGGGCGGAGAGCTCGCGTATTTGCTGCTCCATGATCCCGAGTTCCGGCGGGTTCGGAAGGAGCATCTTGCGGCTGTCGGCAAACAGATTCGCCTCAAGGAGAACATCGGTTTGCTTTCCAATGTCTTGCGGAATCTGGATGGCCATGAATTCGCGTTCCATGTTGTTTCAGCGGCGCCCGAAGAGGTAATCCAGTCCGCGCTCGAAGGCATCGTCCCGCCCGACCATATTCATGGCACCCGTTTTCGCTATCACCCGGAATCGGGCGAGATCGAGTCCATTGTGCGTTTACCGGCAGGGTACGGGAAAGTGGCGGTGGTCGACCAGTTGCGGGCGCAGATGCGAATCGGCCACGACAGCATCGTCTACGTGGGCGACGGCAGCTCCGACGTTCACGTGATGCTGCACGTAAACCGCCTGGATGGCCTTACTATCGCGGTTTCCGAAAACAAATATCTGACCCCGATCGCCAGGCGGACCATTCTGAGCGACAACACGTGCAGCGTTCTTATCCCGATGCTCGAAGATCTTTTCGGTTGGTCTTCGACAAAGATTCGCGCGCTCTTCGAAGCACACGGGCTAACGCTTCAGGAATGGGACAAAGTGCGAACGGATACCATCACGCTCGTTCATACAGGACCACCGGCAGCCGCGCCTCTGATATAGGGGCGCAGGCTCGATAAACCAATTTAGGAGCTCACGAGCGCCCAACTCACTTATAGCTGTAGTAGAATAACAAACAGCTATAGTAGCTGAGGATGCCGCTTCCCAAGCTGACCAAACTCGAGCTTCAGATCATGGAAGCCCTGTGGGCCTCGGGGCAACTGTCCATCCGTGAGGTGCAGGAGGCGTTTCCCGAGCCCGGCCGGCCTTCGTACACCACCATTCAAACCACGGTATACCGGCTAGAAGGCAAGAAGGCGGTGCGCCGTGTGAGAAAGATCGGGAATGCCCATATCTTCGAAGCGGTGGTCTCCCGCAATGCCGCGCAGCGCCGATTAATCGACGATCTCTTAAGTTTTTTCGGCGGCCGGACTCAACCGGTCATGGCGCATCTGATTCATTCCGGCAAGCTGACGCTCGAAGACGTAAAGGAAGCCGAGCGAACCCTGCGGAAGCTCTCGAAGGAGGACACATCTCGATGATTCCGGCGAACTTGATTTCTCCCTTAGCGAATCACTTGTGGCAATCGACCGTCTTTGCCGGGATGGCGGGTCTGCTCACGTTCGCCCTACGCAACAATCCGGCGCGAACGCGCTACTGGCTATGGCTGATCGCCTCGTTGAAATTCCTGATTCCGTTTTCGCTATTCATGGCCATCGGGGCTCGGTTGAGCTGGCCGACCGCTGTTCCGATGGCACAGCCACGAGTATCTGCCGTCATGGAACAGATTACGGATCCATTTCTGCAGGCGCACCGTGCTGTTGCCATGGCGCCGCTCACGCGGGATGCGAGTCTTCTGCCGGCGTTCCTATTGACCGTGTGGGCTTGCGGTTTTCTTGCGGTTGCGTTTTTCTGGGCTCGGCGATGGTGGCACATCCGCGCCGCGGTGCGTAAGAGCTCTCCGTTAACTCTCGCGGCAAATGTGCCTGTGCTCGCCTCTCCGGGGCTGCTGGAGCCGGGAGTGTTCGGAATTTTTCGGCCAGTGCTCCTGTTGCCGGAGGGCATTGCCGATCGCCTGACGCCAACGCAATTCGAGGCTATTCTGGCGCACGAGATGAGTCACATCCGCCGCCGGGACAACCTGGCAGCGGCGGTTCACATGCTCGTGGAAGCGATCCTCTGGTTCCATCCGCTCGTGTGGTGGATCGGCCGGCAATTGATCGAAGAACGCGAGCGCGCCTGTGATGAAGAGGTGCTGCGGCTCGGCAATGAGCCACACGCCTATGCCGAAAGCATTCTGAAAACTTGCCAATTCTATTTGGAATCGCCGCTGGCGTGCGTGTCGGGCGTGACGGGCGCAGACCTGAAGAAGAGAATCATTCGCATCATGACGAAGCGTATCAACAGCAAACTCGACCGCGGACGCAAGCTGCTGCTCGCGGCTGCTGGAGCTATCGCCCTTACGGCACCGGTCGCGCTCGGTATCATGAACGCACCGCAGAGCAGGACGCAATCGCCGGCCAGCTCCGGGGACGCGCCGAAATTCGAGGTCGCGTCCATCAAGCAGAACAAATCGGGCGGCCCCGGAATGACGCTTCACATCGAACCGGGCGGAAGGTTTGTTGCGAATAACATCACGCTGCAGCTTCTCGTCCAGGAAGCGTATGGCTTGAAGGATTCTCAGATCTCGGGCGGACCGGCGTGGATCAACTCTGAGAATTACGATATTGAGGCAAAACCCGATGAATCATCGGCGATGCAGATCAGCAAACTTACCGCGGAACAGCGCAAAGAACGGCTGATGCTGATGGTGCAAGCGCTGCTCGCCGATCGATGCAAGCTGGCGTTTCATCACGATACGAAAGAACTTCCGATCTATAGTCTGGTGGTTGCCCAGGGCGGCCCAAAACTGCACGAAACATCGCCGCCGCCGCCGCTGTCCCCAGGGCCACCCAATCCTGGGTCGAAAGGCGGGGTCTGGATGATGGGCCGCGGCCATCTGAGTGTGAACGGCGCGCGTCTGGACATGTTTGCCGATGTGCTCTCCAGAGTGCTGGGACGGCTCGTTCTGGACAAGACCGGACTGAGTGGATTTTACGAGTTCACTCTGCAGTGGACTCCGGACGATAGCGAGAACTCGATGTTCCGTAGCGCCCCGGGCGGCCAGGAAGCGCCGAATAGCGCTCCTCCGGAAACGCCCGGTCCTTCGATCTACACTGCGCTGCAGGAGCAGCTCGGACTGAAGTTGGAAGCCGGCAAGGGACCGGTTCAGGCACTGGTGATCGATCACATCGAGAGGCCTACGGAGAACTAAGCACGTGACCAGTTCCTTAAACGAACGTCGGATAAGAATTATGAGACTCAGAGCGGAAATTGCGGGACTGATGATAATTGGCCTCGTGTTTACAGGGCCACTCGCGGCACAGGCGCAAAGCGCAGATACGGGTACGGCGAAACCATCCTTCGAGGTTGCGTCGATCAAACCAAATAAGACCGGCGGCCGGGGAATGAGGCTCAACATCGCTCCGGCAGGGCGATTCATCGCAGAGAATGTCAGCCTCAAGCTCTTAATGGAACACGCGTATGGGGTTCGAGATTTTCAGATTTCCGGGGCGCCCGGGTGGTTTGACTCCGAACGATACGATATCGAAGCTAAACCGGAGGATTCGGGTAAGCCTGCCAACCAGGATCCGATGAAGATGACCGAAGAACAGCGCCAGCAGCAAGAGGAGCGGCTCAAGCAGATGGTTCAGTCGCTTCTGGCGGATCGATGCAAGCTGGCGTTTCATCGGGAGAGCAAGGAGCTTCCCATTTATGCGCTCACGGTCGCGAAGGGCGGACCCAAACTGCAGGAAGTGAAAAAGGAAGATATAGTGCCGCCGGGGCCGCCGCCGAATAGTCCGAGACCGGGCGGCCCCAATGCGCCCTACCCCTACAAGGGGCGCATGATGCGGATGGGAAGAGGGCAGAT
Source organism: uncultured Acidobacteriaceae bacterium (assembly GCA_963787585.1). Taxonomy (GTDB): domain Bacteria; phylum Acidobacteriota; class Terriglobia; order Bryobacterales; family Bryobacteraceae; genus Bog-105. The sequence goes on along the minus strand of CAWBDR010000013.1, from coordinate 780,640 downwards.
CAGCGGCCAACAGGTTCCTTTGCAGTTCTTAGACGATACGCTCTCCCGGCAACTGGGCCGCACAGTAGTTGACGAAACCGGGTTGAAGGGCATCTATAATTTCAATCTTCAATGGACACCGGATGAGGGCCAGGGCCAGATGTTCAAAGGCCCCCCGGACGGCAAGGAGCCAGGCGATGGCGCACCGCCGCCCGAGAGTTCCGGCCCTTCCGTTTTCACGGCGATCCAGGAACAGCTTGGGCTCAAGCTGGAATCGCAGAAGGGCCCGGTTGAGATTCTTGTAATCGATCACGTGGAGCGGCCGACAGAGAACTAACCGGGACGGAGATGGTTCGATGGGGTGGCGGCGAAGTCCTTCCCTTCTGCTTTGCATCATCACATGGCTGGCGGCCTTCCGGTTGCTAGCGTCAGAAAATCACGGCCAAGTCAACTTTGGCGGTTTGCCCGTGCCGGGCGCGACAGTAACCGCGACGAGCAACGGAAGGAAGTTCGGCACAGTTACCGATCAGCAAGGCCGGTTTTCCTTTCCGGATCTCGCGGATGGAACCTGGACGATTCAGGTTGACATGTCGGGCTTCTTCCCGGTTCGGCGTGACGTGACTGTCGCGGCGAATGCGCCTGGCGAAGTGTTCGAGGTGAAGATGCTGCCGATCACTCAGATGAACGCGCAGGTCAGCTCCGGAGTTGCATTGGCGCAAGCGGCGAGGACCGATGGATTTGAGCCGCAGGCAAACAGTAAGAACACCGCGACAGAGCCGGCCGAAGAAGATCTCGCGCAACGCGCCTCTGACGGGTTTCTGATCAACGGCAGCATGAACAACGGAGCAACGTCGCCGTTCGCACAACTGGCGGCGTTCGGCAACAATCGAAATGGCGCGAAGGGCCTCTATAACGGCGGAATCGGCTTGATCGTCGACAATTCTGCGCTCGATGCGCGGCCATTTTCGCTGACCGGTCAGGATACGCCCAAGACCTCGTACAACGATTTGACAGGCGTCCTGACATTGGGCGGGCCTCTGCGGATTCCGCATCTGCTGAAGCACGGACCGAACTTTTTTGTGGGTTACCAGTGGACGCGAGACCACAACGCTACGACCGACTCCGCGCTGATGCCCACGGCGCAGGAGCGCAACGGAGTGTTCTCGAGTCCGGTGGTTGATCCACACACGGGGGCTCCCTTCCCCGGCAACGCGATTTCGCCAACCCGGATCAGCCCGCAAGCGCGGGCGCTACTCAGCTTCTATCCTCTGCCGAATTTCGATACTGGCGGGCGGTACAACTATCAGGTTCCGATCACGACGGCCACGCATCAAGACGCTTTGCAATCGCGCTTCAACCAAACGCTCGGTATGAAGGATCAGGTCTATGGCCGGTTTGCGTTTGAAAGCACCCGCATGGACAACCCGAATATCTTCGGACTTCTGGATACGACGGACCTCCTCGGCTTCAATACGAGCGTGAACTGGTCGCACCGCTTCAACCAGCAGTTGTTTCTGAATCTGGGATATCAGTTCAGCCGGTTATCTACCCGCGTCACGCCTTTCTTTGAAAATCGTGAGAATGTTTCGGGCGAGGCGGGGATAACTGGGAACAATCAGGACCCAATGAATTGGGGACCGCCGAGTCTAACGTTCGCGAGCGGAGTCGCGGGGTTGTCGGACGAGCAGAGCTCATTCGATCGTAATCGCACGGACGGCGTCTCGTACTCCACGTTGTGGAATCGCGGCCTCCACAATTTCATTTTCGGCGGCGATTTTCGGCGGCAGGAATTCAACTATTTGTCGCAGCAAGATCCGCGCGGCTCATTTACCTTCACCGGCGGCGTGACGGGCTTCGATTTTGCCGACTTCTTGCTGGGAATCCCCGATACGAGTTCTATCGCGTTCGGCAATGCCGACAAGTATTTTCGTGAATCTGTCTACGATACGTATGTCACAGACGATTGGAGAATCAGCCCGGAACTGACGCTGAACGCGGGCCTGCGCTGGGAATATGGCGCGCCTATGACGGAACTCTATGGCCGCTTGGTGAACCTGGACATCGTACCCGAGTTTTCGGCGGTAGCGCCTGTTGTGGCGAGCGACCCGATCGGACCGCTGACCGGAGAGCGCTATCCGTCTTCGCTCATTCAGCCGGATAAGAGCGGATTCGAACCGCGCGTGGGCATTGCGTGGCGGCCCATCTCGGGCTCGTCACTGGTTGTGCGCGCGGGATACGGAATTTACTACGACACTTCGGTGTATCAAACTATCGCGGTGCAGATGGCGCAGCAGCCGCCATTGTCGAAAGCCTTTAGCGTGCAGAATAGCCCTGCCGATCCGCTCACGCTCGCGAACGGGTTCAACGCTTCGCCTTCCACTCCCAATACGTTTGCGATTGATCCTGATTTTCGGGTTGGATACGCCCAGAACTGGCAGGTAACCGTGCAGCGCGATCTGCCCGGTTCACTACAGATGAATGCCACGTATCTTGGCATCAAAGGAACGCGCGGCGTGCAGGAATTTCTGCCGAATACGTATCCGGTGGGAGCGGTCAATCCTTGCTCCGCGTGTCCAGCCGGATTCGCGTATCTGACCTCGAACGGCAATTCCACGCGCCATGCCGCTCAGATTCAGTTGCGGCGCAGGCTCCACAACGGCATTACGGGGATCCTGCAGTATACGTTTTCGAAATCGATCGATGATGATGCCGCGCTGGGCGGCCAGGGCGCTCTCACCAACACACCGGGTACGGCAGCCGCCAATTCTCCGGGGCCTGCCACGAGTAGCTCAGGAGGGTCGGTTATATCCGGCGCAACCGGGCCGCCGAACCTGATGATCGCGCAGAACTGGCTGAATCTTGCGGCGGAACGGAGCCTCTCTAGTTTCGATCAGCGCCATCTTCTGAATCTAAAGCTGCAGTACACGACCGGCATGGGACTCGCTGGAGGAACGCTACTGAGTGGATGGAAGGGCGCGCTTTTCAAGGAGTGGACCTTTGCGACCCAGATCAATGCCGGGAGCGGCTTGCCGCAGACTCCGACTTATCTCGCGGCTGTGCCAGGAACAGGTGTGACCGGGACGATTCGTCCGGAGTACACGGGACTGCCGTTGTATGCCCCGCCGGAGGGTTTTTTCTTGAATCCCGCAGCATATGTCGCGCCGCTGCCCGGCGAATGGGGCAATGCCGCGCGCAACTCGATTACCGGTCCCGCTCAATTCGCTTTGGATGTTTCGATGGGCCGCACATTCCGGTTAAATGACCGGTTCAACCTCGACTTGCGTGTCGATTCGACAAACGCGCTGAATCACGTCACCTACACAACTTGGAACACGACAGTGAATAGCGCGCAATTCGGATTGCCTATCGCAGCAAATGCGATGCGCAGCATTCAAACTACGCTGCGGGTCCGGTTCTGAGCATGCGGCGCATCCTTTCATTTCTGTTTGGCTGCACACTGGCGATTCGAGGACAGCAGATTGGGCAGAATGGGCCAGGCACGGGCAAGGGCACCGCGACATTCACGACCGGCACTCAGCTAATCGTTGAAACGGTCGTTGTCACTGACAAGAAGGGCGCTCCGATCGCGGGACTCAGCGCGAAGGATTTCAGCGTCACCGAGAACGGTATTCCGCAAGAGATCCGCTTCTTCGAGCGCCAGAGTCTACCGGAGACTCCAACTCCGCCGCTCAGCCGGTCCGAGCCTGAGCACATTCATATTTACGACAAGCTCGGGCTAACCCGAATCTCGCCGGAGATACCCGGGAACACGAAATATAAGGACCGGCGACTGCTGGCGCTGTACTTTGATATGACCACCATGCCGCCGACGGATCAGTTGCGCGCGCTTGGGGCAGCGGAGAAGTTCATCCGCACGCAGATGACGCCGGCGGACACGCTGGCGATTATGCGGTTTTCTGGCGCCGCGGTGGAAGTACTGCAGGACTTCACTGCAGACCGCGATCGTCTGCTGAGCATTCTTCAAACGATGATCGTCGGGGAAGGTCAGGGATTTGACGAAAGCACGAGCGATGCCAGTACAGCCGATGTCGGAGCGGCTTTCGGTCAGGACGACAGCGAGTTCAACATATTTAACACCGACCGCCAGTTATCAGCGCTACAGACAGCGGCTAAGATCTTGGGCCAGCTTAACGAGAAAAAAGCGCTAATCTACTTTGCCAGCGGCCTCCGGCTGAACGGATTGGACAACCAGGCACAACTGCACGCGACGATCAATGCCGCCGCGCGTGCTGGAGTTTCGTTTTGGCCGATCGACGCGCGCGGCTTGGTGGCGGAAGCTCCTCTCGGAGATGCCACCAAGGGATCACCGGGCAACATCGGCATGTACTCCGGCGCTGCGGCGCTGGCGAATACGACGAATTTTCAGCAGTCGCAGGATACTCTGTATGCGCTGGCCGCCGATACGGGCGGGAAAGCTCTGCTCGATTACAACGATCTCGCGAAAGGAATCACGCAGGCCGAGCACTCGGTTTCTAGTTATTACATTCTCGGCTACTACACCAGCAATATCGCGCAAGACGGCAAGTTCCGGCGCATCAAAATTTCTGTGAACGGCGGAATATCCGCGACCCTGGATTACCGCCAAGGATATTTCGCGAGCAAACAGTTCAGCAAGTTCACCGTAGCAGATAAAGAGCGGCAACTCGAAGACGCGCTGATGTTGCCCGATCCGATCACGGAGCTGACCATCGCTATGGAAGTGGATTACTTCCAGTTGAATCGAGCTGAGTATTTCGTGCCTCTTGTGGTGAAGATTCCCGGGCGTGAGCTGGCCCTTGCCAAGCGCGGCGGGGCTGAACACACGCTTATCGATTTCATCGGCGAAGTGAAAGATGAATACGGCACGACGATGACGAACGTGCGCGACAAAGTCAACGTGAAGGTGAGCGATGCAACCGCGGCTGAACTGGCGAAACGGCCGATCGAATACGATGCCGGATTTACGCTGCTTCCCGGAAGATACACGATCAAGTTCCTTGCGCGGGACGCCGAGACGGGACGGATCGGGACCTTTCAAACCAACTTTGTCATTCCGAACTTAAATAAAGAGGAAAAGCGCATCCCGATCAGTTCCGTAGTCTTGAGCAGCCAGCGCGTGGAACTCAAGGAAGCACTCTACAATGCGGTTAAGGATAAGGACAGACAGGAAAGCGCCAACCCGCTTGTGCAGAACGGGCGGAAGTTGATTCCAAGCGTAACGCGAGTTTTTAGCAAGGACCGGAGCCTGTATATTTATCTTCAAGCGTATGAGCAAGGCGCGCAGGCTATTCAGCCCTTGGTTGCCTTCGTGAGCCTTTATCGAGGGCCAACGAAGGTGTTCGAAACACGCCCGATCGAGGTCAAGGACGGTCTGAACAATCGCGTGAAGACGATCCCCTTGCAGTTCAACATCGCTCTGAACAGTCTGCTGCCAGGAAAATACGATTGTCAGGTGACGGTACTTGATCCTGAATCGCAGAAGGCTGCGTTCTGGCGAGCCCCGGTTGTGGTGATGCCGTAGTCCGGAATGCTTATTTGAGGCTCGGCGGCTGCCGGCGCTTTCGGTATTCCGCGAACATAGCTTCGGCCTCGGTGTTCCGGTGGAGCTTGCGGTAGAGCATCGCGAGCGAGTAACAAGCGTCTGGTGAGGTAGCCTCGAGCGAAACGGCGCGCTTGTACTCGTCGATGGCGTCGATATCGCGATCCTCTTTCTCGAGTACTCGCCCGAGATGATAATGAGCCTGCGCGAAATTTGGATCGTAGCGGAGAGACTCGCGCAAGACCGCTTCCGCATCTTTCACTTGGTCCGTCCGTAATAGCAGATAGCCCAGATCGTGGGGTGGCCAGGGGGACGGATGCTCCTGATTTCGATTCAGCTCGACTGCTCTTTGAAATGCCGCGCGGGCTTGCTCGGATTGCCCTTGCATATCAAACGCCAAGCCCAGACTGTCCCAGGCACGCGCAGACTGGGGATCGAGTTTCGTTGCTTTCTCGAATTTCGCAACTGCTTCTTCATAGCGCCGCTGATCGTAGTCGAGCCTACCGAGCCAATAGATGTAAATCGCATTATCCGGGCGCTTATCCGACAGCTTCACCAGAGCGGCACGCGCTTCAGCGTCGTGTCCCAACTTGACCAGCGCCATCGCCAGCGTGAAGGTATCGGGTTCAGTGAGAGGAGCCATGGCCGCGGCCTGACGAAAAGCCGTGACGGCCGGCGCCATTTTTCCTTCCAGGAAATCTACCGCGCCCTGCAACGACAGAAGTTCCGCGCGCTGCGCGTCATCCGAAGCTTTTGCCTGGGCGAGGACTTGGTCGACCTTCGAAAAATCCTTCGCCGCCAGCGCCTGCGCCGCCGATTCACCGGCGGGCCCCAGCGACCGCCGCAATCTTTCGAAGATGTCCTGGCTTTCACCCGTGACCGCCAGCACGAGCAGGAGAAAGAAGGCGAGCCTGACGGCGCCCATCGGTTATGGCCTGACTTCGACGCTGCGCAGCATCAATTCGGCACGCCGCGAGCGCTCCTCGTCAAGCTTCTTCAAGACCTCGGCCTGTTTCTCCGCACGCGGATCATGCGTCCGCCGATACAGCGCGAGCAACTGCTCATTTCCCTGAAAGCTGGTGGGGTCAAGCCGAACGGCGCGATCGAGTTCCGCATGCGCCTCGTCCAGCTTTCCCTGGAGCATCAATACTCGCCCCAACTCCGTGTGCGCTTCGGAAAACGAGGGCATTAAGTCAATCGATTTGCGCAAGCGCCGAACCGCATCATCCAGGTCGCCATCGAGCCGCGCAATGCGCCCGAGAAAGTATTCGGCGCCGGCCGCAGTCTTGGGATTGCTCTCTATTTTTTGCATCTCTGCCTTCGCTTTTTCGTACTCGCCTGCAGTGAACCAGGCGATCCCCAGAGCGTAGTGACCTTGTGGATTCGCTGGTTCGGCCTTCACGAAGTTTTCGAAATATGTGGCGGCTGCGCCTGCATCACGCGTGGCCAAAATCACAGCGCCCATCGCATAGTTATAGTGCGGATTTTGGGGATCAATAGCCAGCGCCCGCTCAAGGGACCGGCGCGCCTCTAACGGCAGATCCATTTCCGCCGCTACTTCTGCGAACAGGTAATGGATTTGCGCGTTATCCGGTGCCAGGTCGCGGGCGTGCCCCAGATATCCTAAGGCACCTTCGTGATCCTTCATTAGCTCGGCGAGACGCGCCAGTTCCAAGAGATGAGCCGTGTTCCCCGGGTCCGCCACCGCTACCCGCTCCAAGGTCTTCCGTGCGTCGGAGACGCGCTGCAACTGCTCATAGGCGATCGCCAGGCGGCGCAGGCTCTCCGGCGATGCCGCGTGCCGCTGATCCAAGCCGTCGACCAGAATGCTCACAACCCCGGCCGATTTCGGCGCTCGTAAGGCGTTTTCCATGCCTTCGAAGTCTTCCTCCGAAAAGTCCGTGCATTTCGCAAGGCGCAAGGCAACCGCCTTGGCTTCCGCGGTCCGGGCCAGCCCGCAGAGGTCCGCGCAGCGGATGGCCAGGTTTCCCGTATTCGAACTTATACCAGGAGGAAGCTTCTGAATCTCACTCAGCGACTCTGCAAACATTCCCTGCGTCTCATACAGCAGGCTGAGCGAGGCGCGCGCTTCCGCATCGTCCGGCTTGAGACGCAAGACGTGCTGCCAGGAATTAAGGGCACAGGAAACGGCAGAGGAGTCGTGCCCCGCTTCCAGTTGGCAGGCTCGCGCGAGGTTCTGCCAAGCCGGCGTCAGGCCTGGCGCATAGCGGACCGCCGCGGCAAAATCCGCGCGCGCCTCGGTCAACTCATTACGCCGGGCATGCACTACCCCACGCAGATTCAGCAAGCCCCCGTCGTTGGGATGCTGTGCCAGAGCGGTAGTCAACAGCCCCAGGGCGGCGGCCAGATCGTTAGCCTGAATTGCGTCCTGAATCGCGAGTTCTGTTTGCTGCAGTCCGGAATCCTGCGTGGCCAGGACGCCGCCGCCGAAGGCAGCAATGACGAATAGGATGGTTGGAAATCTCACGAAAGCCTCAACGAGAGGCCAGCAAAAGTGCGTGTCCGCTCGACCTCATTCTTTAGCTTGACCTCGAACCCATCTTTTAGCTTGACTACCACCTTCGTTGAGGATATAAAACAAAACTGAGGTTAAACGCTTACGATCCCAGGGGAGGGATCAAGAATGCCACGTTCGCTTTTTTGTAAGTCCGTTATCGCTCTGCTGCTGTCCTCTGCGGCACTTTTTGGGCAAAGTCAAAACGCAACTTTAGACGGCCAGGTGACCGACAAGTCGGGTGCGGTCGTTCCTCAGGCGAAGGTGACAATTTCTGCTGCGGAGCGGCAGATCAGTACCAGCGTTCAAACGGATAACGAGGGCCGCTTTGCTTTTCCGAACCTCGCGCCAGGCTCCTACGATCTGACCGTCTCGGCCAACGGCTTTCGCACTTACGTCCAGCACAATATTCAGTTGCTCGCCAATCAGTCCGTCAGTATTCCAGCCAGCCTGGAAGTGGGCGATGCCTCGACCAAGATTGAAGTCAGCGCTGAGGCCGCGCAGCTCAATTACGATAACGGTGCTCAACAAGAGGGTGTCCCGCCGCAGGTGATCAATCAGCTTCCATTGCTGGTGGCTTCCGGCACGCCGCGGAATGCGGTGCAGTTCCTCACGTACCTGCCCGGCGTCAATACGGGGACCAGCCCTCAGGCCTTCAATGCGCGGATTAACGGCGGTCTGAGGATGGGCGATGAAGCGATCATGGACGGCGTCAGCATGCAGGAAGGCACGATGTCGCAGAGCGGCATGGTGGCGTTCTTCGATTTCCCAACCACGCCGGACATGGTCAGCGAAGTGCGCGTGCTTACGTCCAGCTACGAGCCAGAGTACGGCACCACGACGGGCGGCGAGATCATTGTCACGACGAGGAGTGGGACCGATCAGTTCCATGGCGGCGGGTTTGAATACTTCCGCAACAAGGTTCTGAATGCGCTGTCGTTTACTAACCAGCGCCCAGCAGGCGATGCGCGCCCAAAGGACAATGAAAACCAGTTTGGCGGTTTCATTGGCGGCCCTGTTAAACTGCCATTCCTGCCGTTCGTCTGGGGGTCCAAGCACAAGACCTACTTTTTCTTCGATACGGAGTTCTTGCGCAGCAACGGCGGCACAATTCGGCCGTTATATTCAATTCCGTCTCTGCAAGAGCGCAGCGGTGATTTCTCGGATTTACCGTACCCGATTTTCGATCCCACAACCGAAAGCATCGTCAACGGCGTGCTTCAACGCTCGCCCTATCCGGGCAATAAGATTCCTCTTTCCGAACAGAGCGCGCTGGCACAGCAGTGGATGAAATTTCTTCCTACGCCCACCAGTCCGGGATCATATAACAACTACTTGGGGATACCGACACCGGACTCGATTCTTGCCAGCACCGATCTTTTCCTTTACAAAATTGATCACTACTGGGGCGAAAAGGACCACTTCTACCTGACCATCTGGCGGCAGAGAAATCCCGTGAACGAAGTCTGCTCGCTGCCCCCGGAGCTCTGTACTAAGAGCCCGGCGAACCCTGAAGATGCTTGGGTTAACCGGTTTAATTGGGATCACATTTTTACACCTACATTTTTGAGTCACTTCGCGGTCGGTTATGGAAACCGCAACGAAGGCTACGGCTCGGTTAGTGGCCAGGATCCCAATCAGCTTCCAAAGATTCCGAACGCCGCCGCGTATAACGCCTCTCCAGCGGCCAATTTCAGCGGCAACGGCGTCACAAACTTTGCAAGCTGGGGAAACACCAATGGACCTGGTTACCTGAACAAGACCACTCGGCCGGCCTATATCGCGAACGAGCTGCTCACCTGGGTGCATGGCGCTCACACGATCAAATTCGGCGGGGAATTCCGGCATCTGCAGCAGGTTTTCCGGCAAAACCTGAACCAGTCCGGTACACTGAACTTCACCGCCAATTCTACCGGCCTTCCCGGTATCGCGAGTGGCAACCCGTTCGCCAGCCTCTACATCGGCGCGGTCGACAACGGCAACCTGAACGTATACAACATTTCGAAATACGGAGCGGAGCAGCGCGCGTATTCCTTGTTTGCCGGCGATACCTGGAAAATCTCTTCTAAGTTGACCGTGAACTACGGCCTTCGTTGGGACCGGTTTTCGCCTACATTTGAGACCAGTAATCTATTGTCTTTCTTCAGCTTTGCGCCAAATCCAGGCGCCGGAAACTTGCCCGGCAGTCTGGCGTTCGCCGGAACGAAATGGGGACCTCCCAGCTTTGGGGCCCGGTACCCCGAGCAGGTTTTCAATGGCGCAGTTGCACCGCGCGTCGGTTTCGCGTATCAATTGGATGACAAGACCGTCTTGCGGGCGGGCTATGGCGTCTTTTACACGCAAGCCTTCTACCCAGGGTGGGGCGGCGGCATGAGCCTCGATGGCTTTAATCCGTCAGTCAGCTTCGGCAGCTCATTCAGCGGCTTCCAGCCTGCGTTCTACATGGACCAGGGCTTTCCAGCTTACAACAAAGCGGAAAATATCAGCCTGACGGCTGACAACGGCACAAACGGACCGCTTTATCGCCCGACCAATGCGAACCATCTTTCGTATACCCAACAATGGAACCTGACAATAGAACGTAAGATCGGCAACAGCGCGGTTGCGAGCGTCGCATACGTCGGCAACAAAGGTACTCATCTGCCCTCTCAGATGCAGCCGCTGAACTATCTCAATCCAGCCCTGTTGACCAGCATGGGTTCCGCGGAATTAAACAGCGTATTCCAACCAGGACAGACATCGCTGTCTGGAGTTAGCGTTCCGTATGCAAACTGGGTGCAAACGCTAAACAGCGTCGGAACTTGCAAGCCCACTGTCGCTCAGGCTCTGGTGCAGTATCCGCAGTACTGCGGCGGGCTAATCGGCGAGAACGAGAATGAAGGCACCTCGCTGTATCAGTCTTTCCAGGCGAAGATTGAAAAGCAGTTTGCGACCGGTCTATACCTGGGCGCGAATTATACGTTTTCGCGACTGACCACCGACGCATCGTCCACTACACAGGCGACAGCCAATTACGGCGCTATTGGCGGGGTCATCAATCCCTTCCAGGGAGACCGGAATTATTCGTTGTCGCCTGACGACATCACGCACAGCTTCTCGCTGCTGGCTGTCTACGATCTTCCGTTCGGGAACGGCAAACGGTGGCTGAACCATTCCGGTTTCCTGAACGCCATCGTTGGAGGTTGGATCGTTTCCTCGAGTGTCAAGCTGGTCTCCGGAATGCCCTTGTACTTCCGCAACTCTAGCGTCTGCGGCATTCCCTCGCAACTCCAAGCCCAGTGCATACCCGGAGTCCTGATCGGGGCCCAGGTGCTGGCCCAATCCTGGGGGAGCATGGATGTAAATAAGCCGGCTTACAACTCCTCGGCATTCGAGCCGGCTTCCCTGTTTGCAAGCGGAAATTACCTCGGGGTCGGCACCCGCGTGACTAACGTCCGGGGATCTCCATACCGAGACACTAATCTCTCGCTGGCGAAAAAGATCAGTATCACGGAGCGGCTGCAGTTGGAAATTCGCGCCGAAGCGTTCAATGTCTTTAACAATCATTACTTCACCTGCGATGGCCAGGCATTTGGCGACTGTATTCCGTTCAATAATGATCCGTCCGACCCCAAGTTCGGGACTTGGAACGGCACGGTGACGCAACCGAGAAACGTCCAGCTCGTCGGCCGGATCACCTTCTGATCCGCAGGCCGCTAGCGCGAGAGGTAATTCCGGCCCGTTACCTCTCGCGCTACGATCGAATCGGCGGCTGACAAGCGGATGAAGACGGTCGAACGTCCCTTAACAACCATTAGCGGCGTCCCGGTAGAACCTCTGTACGGGCCGGAAAGCCTTCCCAATTTCGATCCGGCGCGCGAATTAGCCAGGCCCGGCGAGTTTCCGTACACGCGCGGTATTCACCGCGACATGTACCGCAGCAAACTCTGGACGATGCGCCAATTCTCTGGTTTCGCCACGCCGGAAGAGACGAACAGGCGTTACCGATATCTACTTGAACAAGGTCAGACCGGCCTCTCGGTGGCGTTTGATCTGCCCACGCTGATGGGCTACGACGCTGATGAAATGATGAGCGAGGGAGAGGTCGGCAAATGCGGGGTCTCGATATCCTCGCTCGAGGATATGGAGATCCTGTTCCGCGGCATTCCCTTAGCCGATGTGACGGTCTCGATGACCATCAACTCGCCCGCCGCGGTGATGTGGGCGATGTATCTGGCCGTTGCCGAGCAGCAGCATGCCGGCTGGGAGCGGGTCTCCGGCACTCTCCAGAACGACATTCTGAAGGAGTACATCGCGCAAAAGGAGTACATTTTTCCGCCGCGTCCTTCGATGCGGCTGGTTACGGACACAATTGAGTTCGGAACGCGCTACGTTCCCAAATTCAATCCGATTTCGATCAGCGGTTATCACATCCGCGAAGCGGGGTCAACGGCGGCGCAGGAGCTTGCGTTCACGCTACGCGACGGCATCGAGTATGTGGATTGGGCGCTCGATCGGGGCCTCGAGATCGATGCCTTTGCCGGCCGCCTCAGCTTCTTTTTCAACGCTCACAACGATTTTTTTGAAGAGATTGCGAAATATCGCGCCGCGCGCAAAATCTGGGCGCATGTTATGCGCGACCGTTATGGCGCCCGGAGCGAGCGCAGTTGGAAGCTGCGTTTTCACGCGCAAACGGCGGGGTGCTCTTTGACATGGCAGCAGCCGAACAACAATCTGATGAGGACCGCGTGGCAGGCGATGGCAGCGGTGCTGGGCGGCGCTCAATCGCTCCACACGAATTCGCTGGATGAAGCCTATGCGCTGCCGAGCGAGCAGGCTGTCACACTCGCTCTGCGCACGCAACAGATTCTGGCTTATGAAACCGGCGTGGTGAATACGCCCGATCCGCTGGGAGGTGCCTATTTCCTCGAGCGGCTCACGCTTGATATGGAAGTGGCAGCTAAGGACTACATCGCGCGGATCGATCAGCTTGGCGGCATGATCGCGGCCATTGACACCGGATTCCCGCAGAAGGAGATCGCCAGCGCGAGCTATCGGTATCAGCGCGAAGTGGAACAGGGCGAAAGGATCATCGTCGGAGCAAACCGTTTTGAATCGGAGGACCAGCCCATAGAGCTCCTGCAGATTGATCCCAGCGCCGAGATACAACAGCGAGAGAAGCTGCGCGCGTTACGCCACCGCCGGGATAACGCTGCCGTCCGGCGAACGTTGGACGCCCTGAGCAGGGCGGCGGAAGGCACTGAGAATACTATGCCTTACATTCTGGATGCGGTTCGCGCCTATGCGACCGTTGGCGAGATCTGTGAAGCGCTGCGCAAAGTTTTCGGCAGCTATACAGAAACAACCCACCTGTAAACCGCCGTCATACGAAGGGGTCATTCGGGACCCCGAGACACCACTATGGAATACAGATCATCTTCACGGGCGAGCATTTGGGGAGCTGTTTTGATCGGGGTCGGCTGCGGCATGACGGTTGCCGGCTTGGTTCTGGTGATTCCGGCCTGTACAAACTGGTCGCTGGGCGTATTGGGCGACGTAGTTCAGAAGAGTCGGGAACGCGTAGAGGGCGCGGCAAGCTCATTAGGCGAATTTGCCGGGCGCGCGCAGCATCATTTTCAAAGGGCGGCCAAAACGGCCCGCACGGGTACTGCGAAGGCGGCTGGCGCTGTGGAGACCGCGGCGCGGCAGGTTAAGGAATACACGTCGTAACGGATGGCAACCAACCGGCTTGAGGTCCTAAAGCAGATGGTCGCCCAGGACCCGAACAACGCGTTCGCGCGTTACGGTCTGGCCATGGAGTACGCCAATAGCGGCCAGCTCGGACAAGCGGTAGCCGAGTTCGAGACCTTGCTCGAACACGATCGGGACTATGCGGCCGCTTATTATCACGGCGGCCAGGCTCTGGAGAAATTGGGCCGTGTCGAAGATGCGCGGATGATGTACGAGCACGGGATCGAAGCATCGACCCGGAAGGGCGATCTGCACACGCGCTCCGAGATCGAAGCCGCGCTGAACCTCCTGCCGATCTAGCTGCCGCGCTACTGCTTCGGCTTCGTCACCTCGAAGGTGCCGAACTTATCGAGCGATTTCTGGATCTTTTGAGCGTCGCCCACGACGACTAGCGTGGCGTCAGCAGGCGACCAGTATTTGCCCGTTGCGCGGATTTGATCGGGTTCGACCGACCGCACATGCGTGGTAAACAGCTCCAGGTAATCGTGCGGAAGGCCGTTCGTTTCCACTCTGACGAGTTGCTGCGCCAGACCCGATTGCCGCTCCAATCCGAGGATGAACCTGCCGGCATAAGCATCTTTGGCGTCGGTCAGTTCAATTGCGCTTACATCCTTCTCCGAGAGCGCCTGCAGATTGGCATTCAGCGCGTCGATTGCCGGTTCTACGACTTCGTTTCGTACTTCAGTGACAGCGCTCACCACGCCAGCTTCCTTCATTGAATTGTTCTCGGCGTGCGCATCGTAAGCAAAGCCTCGCTTCTCCCGAATATCCTGAAACAGCCGCGAGTTTGCGCCTCCACCCAAGATCCTGCCTCCAATAGCGAGAGGGAAAAATTCCGGTGAGCCGTACGTGGGCGCCACTTGCGCGGACCTGATGTCGGCCTGGACGGATCCTGGCCGATCGACCAGAATCAGCTTCTTCGAATTCGACGGGATTGGCGGAGGCTGGTAAGCCGGGACGGCCTTCTGCTGCCAGGATCCGAACTGGTCTGAGATAAGCTTCTCAAGCCCGGCGCGCTCAGGCAACCGGCCGACAAGAATCAGAAACGCGTTATTGGGAACCAGATACGTATCGCGAAACGACTGGAGCCCGGCTTTGTTCAAGCTGCCGAGCGCCGCCTCGGTGGGGCCGATGTGCGAATAGGGATGCTGGCCAAAGAGCGCGTCGCTGAGTGCTTCCTCGGCGAGATACCGCGCCTCCGACCGCTCCGCGCGCAGCGTCTGGAGCCGATTCTGTTTCTGCAATTGCACTTCGTCTTCGGGAAACGAGGCGTTCCGGGCTACATCCGCCAGCAGAGCCATAAATTGGGTGAGGTTCTGGGAAAGACAGGCACCATCGACGGTCAAAGTGTCGGGAGAGGAGGTCGCGGTAATTTGGCCGCCCAGATCCGCCGATTCGTCGGCGATCTGCCGTGCGTTCCGCTTCGCGGTGCCCTGATTGAGCAAAGCGGCCACGCTATCCGACATCCCGGGCAAGTCCTTCGGGTCATATTTCGAACCCGCAAGAAACGCGATGCGAACCGTCACCAATGGAAATCGCGGGTCCTCGGCCGCGACGATCCGCAGCCCATTTGGAAGCTGGAACCGTTGCATCGCCGGGAGCTTGACCGCCGGGATTGGCGGCGTTTCCGGCGGCTTCGTACGATCCACGTCCGCAGCAAACAGCAGCCCGCTCAGCAGACCGAATTCAGCGGTGACAGAAACAAGAAAGCGCAACATCTACTCACCTCCTTTTCGATTCTCGGCAGTGGGTTTGGGGTTTGCTTCGGGCTGAATGGCGAGCACGACTCTTCGGTCTTTGGTCAGATACTTCTTCGCAACAGCTTGCACCTGGGCTGCGGTAACCGCCTGGTACCTATCGAGCATGCTATTGATCTCCTCGGGCGTTCCGTCCAGTACCTCAAAATTCGCCAGCATATTGGCGCGCCCCAGAGAGGTTTGCAGTTGGTTTAGCTTAGAGCTGAGCAGGAGCATCTGCACGCGATGCAACTCGGCGGGCGTAACGCCGTCATTCTGTATCCTCGTGATTTCGTCCTGGTATTGCTCGACGATCTGCTCCGATTGAAAATTCGGTTTATAGATCAGGAAGGTCGCATAGTCGCCGGGGCTTTTGTAGTCGTCCGCAGATGCGAAGGGCCAACCCAGATCGCCTTGATATTGCACGACCGATTTCTTACCTTTGACCAGATCCTGCTGAAGCCGCGAGCTATCGCCTCCTGTCAAGAGCGCGTCCAGCACGACCATGGCGTAAAAATCATCCGAGTTACGCGGAGGTCCGGGATACCCGATCACCACACCGGGCACTTTCGCCAGCGCGTCTTTGTATACCTCGCCTTTGGCAGGTGAACCACCGGCGGGCTCCGTCAAATCAGGACGCTTCGGCTGGGGCTGCGAAGGAATGTCCCCAAAATAGGTCTCAACCAGCTTCTTGGCCTCGGGGATCTGAATATCGCCCACGATTGTCAGGACAGCGTTGTTCGGTGCGTAATAGGTCTTGAAGAACTTCGAAACATCCTCGATGGTCGCCGCGTTCAGGTCCTCAAACGAGCCGATCAAAGAATGGGAACTCTGCCAGTTTTGAAACGCCAGTTGCGGCCATCGGTCGACAATCGCTGTCGCATAGGGCTGATTATCGAAACTGAGGCGGCGTTCCTGCTTCACGGCCTCTTTTTGATTGGCGAGGTTTTCCGGAGTAATCGCCAGACTGCGCATGCGGTCAGACTCGAGCCAGAGCGCTACGGCGAGCTTGTTTGAGGGCATAGTCTCGAAATAGTTTGTGTAGTCGGGATGCGTAGAACCGTTGAAGGAACCGCCGTTTGATTCCACGTAGCGCATATGCTCGCCCTTCTTAACGTTGGCGGAGCCTTCAAACATCATGTGCTCGAAGAGATGGGCGAAACCGGTTCGCCCGTGTTCCTCCGAGCGAGCGCCGACATCATACACCATGTACACCGCTACGACAGGCAAGGTGTTGTCCTTGGAAAGGATGACGCGGAGTCCGTTTTCGAGCTTGTATCTTTGGATTGGAATATCGATTTTGGCGGGGACGGCGGCCGAGAGAGTCAGGGCGCAAAAACACAGACCGGCTAAAGCTTTCATGATGATTCGACCCTCGAAGTATATCTCGTGATTGTTGGATCAGGGGCGGCGATAGACCACTCCGTTCTTCATCACGAACAGGACGCGCTGGGTCATGCTGATATCGTCGAGCGGATTCCCCGGAACGGCAATTACGTCCGCGAAATACCCGGGCTTAAGGACCCCAATCTTTTCATCCCAACCGAGCAACTTCGCGCCGTTCAGCAGGTCCGCTTGCAGCACGGCAAGCGGTTTCATGCCGTAATGAACCATCAGCACGAATTCGCGCGCCTGCGTGCCATGCGGAAACGGTCCGACATCCGATCCCACCGCCATGGGCACTCCTGCGGCGAGCTGTTTCTTGAATTCCTGCGCATGATAGTCGAGCATGGCCTTCTCTTTCCTGGCCGTCTCTGCTGAATCCGCGTGTTCGGCGAAGTATTCGGAAATGGTAAACGTCGGAACGGCCGGGATGTGCTTATCGCGCATCAGCCGCATCGTTTCGTCACTCAATTGAAAGGCGTGATCGATCGATTCGACGCCGGCCTCTACGGCATACAGCGTTCCTGGTTCTCCCGTCGCATGGACGGCTACGCGCTTACCGACGCGCGCCGCTTCCTCGACCGCCACGTGAAGCTGCGCTTCGGAGTATTGATACGGGGTTGAGAATGTTTCACCACTGATGGAGTCGCGACCGGTCTCATACATTTTGATGAAGTCCGCACCGAGCTTAAACTGCTCGCGAATGACTCCGATGATCTGATCGACGCTGTTGGCGTAGGTAGCGTTCGAGAGCACGCGCTGCTCGGGATTGAACTTGATGGCGTCTTCGTGGCCGCCGAGGATGTCGATTGCGTTCCCGCTGACGCGCAGACGTGGTCCGGGAATCGACCCGTTATCGATCGCGTTTCGCACAGCGGTATCGGCCGCTCCCGCGCCCTCCGTGCCCATATCGCGTTCCGCGGTGAAGCCGGCCATCAGATCGGCCCGCGCGGCCAGAGTGGCCTGAATCGTCCGCTGGGGAACTGACTCTTCTACGGTCTGCAAGTCTTCGGCTCCGGGATGAAGAAACAGGTGAATGTGCGCGTCGATCAGGCCGGGCATGAGCGTCGTGTCGCCCAGATCGATGGTTTCCGCGCCCGGGGAACGAGTGACCTTCGGGCCGGCTTCTATAATGCGGTCTCCTTGAACGAGCACCTCGCCCGGCGTGACGATGCGGCCGGCCTCGATATCGAGCAGGCGCGCTGCATGCAGAACGATGGGGCGGTTCTGCCCCAGAGCTGTGCTCAGGGAGAGGGCCGTTATTAGCAGCACAATCCGGAAGCGCATCATAGCTCCCGTTACTGCGCCGGATGCGCAGGCACAGCTTGCACCAGCTGCTGGACGCCAGGTGCAATCTGGATCAACAAGTCCCCGACCCGGTGATTCACATACTGGTTCACGGTCGTCAGACTCGTTTGTTGCCAATTCGGATCGTCCGGCGCTTTACCAGAATCGATGTATGAGAGCGCCTGCTGGCCGATGCGGCAGACGTTCGCCACCGCATCAACCAACGGCTTGTCGGGTACGAGCAAAACCTGGCTGTCGAACAGCGGACGCACAGCGGCGGCTGATATGGCCCAAACGATTAATGCGTCCCGGAGCTGCCGGGCTTCGCGCTGTTGATGGGGCGCGTTCAGATACACCGTGACGGCATCGCGGAATCTCCGTGCTGCCGCGCTTTCGGGCGGAGTGGCGTCCACCAAAGAATTCAACGGCGTGGAGTTCAGGTTCTTCTCTGCATGACGAGAGTAGCCCTTGACGGGCTCCAAGATTGAATCGAAGATGTCCAACGGCCCGTATGGCGCACTGCCCGCCAGACGCTGGCGCATCAAATCCAGATTGGATCTTTGCGTCAGGCCCAACCATTCGAGGCGGCGATTTGTTGGAGCGAGGCGCTGGTACATAAACGCTGTGTCGGTGACCGATTCGGGCGACCACAAGCGCTCCGCGATTGCCGCCAATCGGGGCCACAGCCGCGAGTCCACATTTTCGCCGGTCGCCATCTCCTCCCACATCGCTGCTTCGCCGCCGAGGATGAGTTTCTGCTGATCAGGGGTCAGATCGGCCGGCGAGCCAGGTGCCGGTTGCGCGGGTTGCTCCTCTCCTTCTTCCTTCGCGTTCGGCGCAGGAGGCGGAATTTTCAGCGGATCAACAGCGTAATGATAGGAAGCGGGAAACATCAGGTCGAGGTAGTAGCCGGCCGAGAGAATGCCTTGATGCCCCTGACGCGCGGCCTCCCAGAGCGATTTCTGTCCCCGCCAGGATTGAATCACCGCGGTTTTCGGCAGATCCGGATGCAATATTTCATCCCAGCCGACCATGTGCTTGTGATTTCGCGTCACGATTTTTTCGATGCGCTGGTTGAAATAGGCCTGTAGGGCCTTTGCGTCAGCAAGATGGCGTTTACGCATGAAGGCCTGGATGCGCGGGCTGTCATTCCACTCCTTCGGGTCCACTTCGTCGCCGCCGATGTGGAAGTACTGATCGGGGAACAGCTTGGCCATTTCAGCGATGAAGGTGTTCATGAAGCGATACGTGGACTCTTTGGTGGGATCGATCAGATGCGTGAGAACACCGTAACCGCGCGCAATATCATAGGGCCCAGGGCCAACTCCTAACGCGGGATAACCGGCCAACCAGCTTGTTGCGTGACCGGGAATATCGAACTCGGGAACGATTCGAATGCCGCGTTCGCGCGCGTAGGCGAGGACTTCACGAATTTGCGCTTGCGTGTAATACAGACCGTCGGAGCCGAGCTTCGTCAAACGCGGAAATTTTTTGCTCTCCATGCGAAAGCCCTGATCATCGGACAGGTGCCAATGGAGCACGTTCAGCTTGACGGCGGCCATGCCGTCGAGTGTCCGTTCAACGCCTTCGACGCCGATGAAATGCCGCGACACATCCAACGACAGGCCGCGCCATGCGAACCGCGGAGCATCCCGAATAGTTACGGCCACCGTGGAAAACCCGGGAGAGGGCGGCGTCATGGAGGCTGGTCCATTCTGCTGAACAAGCTGGAGGAAGGTCTCGATTCCGCGTACCGCGCCCAGCGGTTCATTGGCCGAAACGCGAGCACTCCCATTTGCAATCTGGAGCGAATAGCTTTCGTCATCGCCCAGGCGCTGAGGCGCGCGATGATCTTTGTCCTCAACGACAATGTTCAGCGCGGCATTCGTGCCGTTCTTCTCGAAGTGCGGAAGAATTGGGATACCGGTTTCACGTGACAGTCTCGGAAAGACGCGCCCGGCCGCAGCCACGACGCGAGGGTCGGAAGCTCCAGCACCCGACAGCGAAATCGAAAAGCCATTCTGGATCGCCAATGCCCCTGACCCCACGGCAACGCTCGCGGGCCATGGCATGAGCTGCAACTTCTGCTGCGGTCCGTTCGGTGCTTGCGCAAGGGCCGTGACGAAAGAGATCGACGCGAGGACGGGAAGAAAGCGGAATTTAAGCTGGTTCAAGTTTTCTAGCTTAGCGCGGCGAAAACGTGTTCCGAAGAAATCGTACTCAGAACGGGCTTTTACCTTGCGCGGCGGCGATGCAGCCGATCACGATTGCTGCTGCAGCGGTGATGCCGATCGCCCAGAGCAGGGTGTTCCTGTCGGAGGCCACCTTGTGTCGGTGCGCCGGAGCCGGAGCCGCTCCGCTTTGCTGAAAGGCCATCTTGGTTCCAGACAGCACATGCGTCGTGAGCGCCAACCCATCCGTGACCTGAACCGAGCCGCCGATAGATGCGATTTCCAGCGTGTCTTTATCCATGCGGATGATAGCCTGCGCACCGGGATCGTCTGCTTTCACCTCAAACTGGCTGGCATGAACTGTGTAATCACCGAAATTTCCAACCCGGAGAGCACCCTCATACAAGACGGCGTGATCATTGAAAACAGCCCCTGCCGATCGCGTCGCGAGCCGCACGTTTACCCCGTTGCGAAGGTGGATTTCGCTTGGAGCGACGGTGGTCAGTATTTCAGCTCCATTCAAGAGATCGGTGCTGCCGGTTACATCCGTGCTGTCGACAGTGAATGTGCCCAGAGCGCTCGCCACTCCGATTGCGGGCTCGGCCGCGAAAGAAGCCGCCGCGAACATCGCGGTCGCGATAACAAGATGGAGCAAGACGCTGCCTTTCATGTATCCCGCTGACCTCCTATATACGGTCCAGTAGAACATAGCCGTTGAGCGTTTGTATCGAGTTACTTTGCCGACCGGTACTAGCCGGAACGATCAACGATATCCGGCGGCCTGCAGCTCGAAGAGCTCCGCGTAAGTGCCGCCCAGCGCCAGCAGTTGTTGGTGCGATCCCTGTTCTATGACCCGGCCGTGTTCTAAAACCAGAATGCGATCCGCCATTCGAACGGTCGAAAACCGGTGCGAGATGAGCACCGCCATCTTGCCCGAGGTGAGCTCGGCGAAGCGCTGATAGACCTCGAACTCAGCTTTGGCGTCGAGGCTGGCGGTCGGCTCGTCGAGAATCAGGATCTGGGCATCGCGCATATAAGCCCGGGCCAAGGCGATTTTCTGCCATTGACCGGTGGAAAGGTCCACGCCTCCTTCAAAGCGACGCCCCAGCATCTGGCGATAGTTATTGGGCAGCTTGCGGATCACCTCTGCGGCGAGGCTCTTGTCAGCCGACGCTTGCACGCGGTCTGAATCCTGGATCTGCTGTACACGGCCAACTCCAATGTTTTCTGCCGCTAACATGTCGTATCGCATGTAATCCTGGAATATCACTCCGACCTCATGTCGAAGCTCGTCGACGCCGTATTCACGGAGATCGACATCATCGAGCAGAATGCGCCCTTCGGTAGGGTCATAGAGCCGTGCCAGAAGTTTGACTAGCGTTGTCTTCCCCGCGCCGTTTTCGCCCACCAGCGCGATCCGCTCACCCGGGTAGAACCGGAAACTGACGCCGGAGAGCACCTGCCGGGTTGCTTCCGGATAGGAAAAGGAGACGTTGTCAAATTCGAAGCCACTCCGAATCGGCCGCGGAGCAGGTAGGGCGTTTGGCGGCGAGGCGATCGTTGGGTTCGTTTGGAAAAAGTCGAACAAGTCTTTGATGAATAGAGCCTGTTCGGAAACTCCCACGAGCCCGGAAACGAGGCTTTCCATGGTGGATCGGGCGCGGGAGAAGGCGCCGACCATCAACGTGAGATCGCCTACAGTGAGTGCGCCGGCTAAAGCACGCAGGACGATGAGAGCATACGCCAGGTAGTAGGCGCCAGTCGGGATCAGGTTGAGGAGGGTACCGTGCCAAGCCCGATGGATTGCGAGATGCCTGTTCTCGGCGTAGAAACGTTCAAAGAGCGTCCGCGAACGGTCCACTAGATATGCGCCGAGGCCGAAGATTTTGACCTCTTTGGCGCTCTCGTTACTCGCTCCCAGGTAGCGTAGATAATCGAGCTCACGCCGCTCCGGCGTATAGCGGAACAGCATGGAATAGTTCAGCATGGCGAAGCGGGTTTCCCCCAGAAAGACCGGCACGGTAGCCGCCAAGAGGAGGAGCAAAAGCCACGGATAGAAGAAGATAACGGCCGAGAGCAGAGACAGCAGGGTGACCAGTTGCTGGCCCATAGCCGCTAAACCGGCCAGCATGCCGAGCCGAGCCGTCGTCTGACGCCGCGCCCGCTCCATTTTGTCGTAAAACACGGGATCTTCGAAGCTCACCAGATCGAGCGAGTTCGCATGTTCCATCAGCTTGACGGTGACGTGATTGGTGAAGCGATCCCCCAACAGGCTGTCCACGAGCGAGATAAAACGGCCGAGTGTGTCCGAGCCCACGGCCAGCAAGAGCTCCAAAATCAGCAGCTTCCAGATCAAGAAATGGTCAAAGGGCTGATGGCGAATGGCGCGGACGACCAAGTCGATGATCAGCTTCGAAACCCAGAGGGTGGCTAATGGAAACAGCGCTGCCAGCAGGCGCAACAACAGCGTGCAGAGGGTTAGAAGGCGGCTGGTTTGCCAGACCATGCGCAGGAGCGGCGGGACATTTCGCAGGGCCTGAAAGCGCTCACGCCAGGTTTGCGGAGTATCTGCCGCTTTACTGGGTACGGGTCTCATAAGCTAGGGGTGCGCCCGGTTTGTAAGAGAAAATGCTCATTCTCGCGAATGAGCATCTCTCTTCCTGTCGCCAGGGCTCCGGTCACCCGGAGCTTACGTTTGATGGGAGAATCAGATTCGACGGTATCGCAACCGCCAAAACCTGTTTGTGATTGGAGTGTAGGGCCAGCAAGGGGGGAAGTCAAGGGCATTTTTCCTCGGTTCGGTCGCACTCCGTAAGTACCGCGCTACAAACCATTTACCGGGCGAACTGTTTTTCCATCGGTTGTGCAAAAGCTATTAGAATGCTGTGGAAAAGGCTGTTCTAAATTCACCTAAGTATCAGGTTTTGTGCAATATACGGCCTAATCAATCGCCTGTCAAACGCAACGTCGTCATAGCTTCATCGGCTTCGAGCGTGCCATAGCGCCGCCGATAGATTCGCATCCCGGCATAGATCAAGCCGGCCGCCAGGCAGATCCCGGACAGGACGATGCTGAGATACAGAATGTTGAGCAACAGCGCATATAACGGCTTGATCGGACTCGGCGGCGGAACATCGTTCCAGGTGATTTTCGCCTCGTATTGCACGCGGCTCAAGAGCGTGTCCGCTTCCTGATCGGTTGCGGGTCCGTAGACGATGGCGAGCAGCACGTCCGAGCGCTTCACGTGCGCACCTGAAATAAGCTTGAAGTTGTTTGCGTGGAGGCGCGCCTGCTCTGGGGTCGCGTAATAGAAGAGTGCGAGATGCAGCGGCGCCTTGCCGGGATCCAGGCGATACTCAGCAACCTGCGCCTCCGCACCTTCCGCGAACCCAGGTTTAGCTGAGGCGAGATCGGGAGCGAACGCGGCGAGCGATGCCGGCCCTAAAACATACCGCGCGGTATCGGGAACCAAGCCCTCTTTGGGAACGAAGCTCAGAATCGCAGGCAGCGAGGTCGCACGCTTGTTCGGAATAGCGTTCAACGCAGTTTCAACTTGGACCTTGGTGGGCTTCGGGCCATCAAATACCAGAACGAAGTTCGAGTCGGTGA
This sequence comes from uncultured Acidobacteriaceae bacterium, assembly GCA_963787585.1. Lineage (GTDB taxonomy): Bacteria > Acidobacteriota > Terriglobia > Bryobacterales > Bryobacteraceae > Bog-105. The sequence continues at coordinate 756,691 of CAWBDR010000013.1, read as the reverse complement.
TCACGGTTCGGGTCCCGTCCTCGGTACAGAATGGAGCGAGATCACAAGTCCGCGCATTGGGGGAGCGAAGCATTTCCCACGCCGCCAAAGCGCCTGTGAGATCTTTCATTTCGTAGGTGGTTAGAGTTGTGCGCCCAAGCTTCTCCGTAGATGTGTGCACGAGACCATACTCAAGCCATAGGGCGGAGTCGTCAGCAAAGACAGAAATTGCAAATAGCGAGATTAAGCAGGCGAGTCCTACGCCGCAGCGCCGTGACATTTCTTATACTTCTTTCCGCTGCCGCACGGGCAAAGCTCGTTGCGGCCGACCTTGGGAGCCTTTGAGACGGTCTGCGGCCCGCTGGCGGTTTCGCCGCCAGTGAACTGAAGTTCCGCCAGCTCCTTATCTTTTCGACGCTGAATGTTCCTCGTAAGATCCAGGACGGATTGCTGTGCCTCACGATTCTGGGCTTCGATCCGGGGAGGCGCGCCCCTATCGATCGGAATGCCGTTGCCGTCGAAGTCTTCTGCTTCGAGCTCCTCGGGCTCCGGATAGGGCAGCGCCGGCATGCCGGTCTCGATGCGCATGAAATACAGGAATCTGACCGTTTCGTCCTCGATGCGGTCCATCATGTCCTGGAACATCGTGAACGATTCTTTCTTGTACTCAATGAGCGGGTCTTTCTGCCCGTAGCCGCGCAGCCCAATGCCTTCGCGCAGATGGTCCATCGAGAGCAAGTGGTCTTTCCACTGGTTGTCGACAACGTTCAGCATGATGATCCGCTCGGCCTGGCGCAAATTATCCGGGCCGATCATCTGCTCCTTCTCTTCATAGCGCGCGATCACGAGGTCCTGCACTTTCTGCTCGATCTCGCGGCCACTGATTCCCTTCAGCTCATCGAGATCCAATTTCGCGCCGAACTGATTCAGCACCGCTGTTTGCAACCCGTTCAGATCGTATTGGTCATAGCGCATGCCTTCGCCGCAGAACTGATCGATGAAGCCGGCGATAATACCGCGCACAATTTCGAGAATCCGTTCTTTCTGGTTTTCGCCTTCGAGCAATTGGCGGCGCATGCCGTAGACCGCCTGGCGCTGCTTGTTCATCACGTCGTCATATTCGAGGACGTGTTTGCGCGAAGCGAAATGCTGGGCTTCGACTGCCTGTTGCGCGGCCTGGATCCGTTTGCTGATCATGCGCGACTCGATCGGCACATCCTCTTCCATCCCGAGCCGCAGCATCAGATTCTGCATGCGTTCGCCGCCGAAGATACGCAGCAGATCGTCTTGGAGGGACAGATAGAAACGCGAACTTCCGGGGTCGCCCTGGCGTCCAGCGCGTCCGCGTAACTGGTTGTCGATGCGCCGCGACTCGTGGCGCTCGGTTCCCAGAATATGAAGGCCGCCCATGGAGATGACGTCTTGGCGCTCGGCTTCGATTTCCGCCTTTACTTCGTTCCGGATGTGCTCGAGTTCCTGTGGCGGAATGGTTTCGGGCGTCTTGCCGTACTTCTTGAGCCGGTCTTCCAGCAGGAAATCCGGATTGCCGCCGAGCAGAATATCGGTACCGCGGCCGGCCATGTTGGTGGAGACGGTGACCGCGCCTCTGCGGCCGGCCTGGGCCACGATATGCGCCTCGCGCTCGTGATTCTTGGCGTTCAGCACCTCGTGCTTCACGCCCATCTTCTTTAATTGACCTGAGAGCCGTTCGGATTTTTCAACTGAAATGGTGCCGACCAGAACCGGCTGCCCTTTCTCATTCAGGTTCTTGATCTCTTTCGCCGCGTTGCGGAACTTCTCTTCTTCCGTGCGGTACACAATATCCGGAAACTCGGTACGGATCAAGGCCCGGTTCGTCGGAATGACTGTGACGTCCAGTTTGTAGATACTGCTGAACTCGGCCGCTTCGGTGTCCGCCGTTCCGGTCATTCCGGCTAGTTTCTTGTACATGCGGAAGAAGTTCTGGAAGGTTACCGAAGCGAGAGTTTGTGTTTCGCGCTCGATCTTGACGCTTTCCTTCGCTTCGACTGCCTGGTGCAAGCCATCGCTCCAGCGCCGGCCCGGCATGAGGCGCCCCGTGAACTCATCTACGATGATCACCTGGCCCTCCTGCACAACGTAGTCGCGGTCGCGTTGATAAAGCACATGAGCTTTTAGGGCCGCTTCAACGTGGTGCTTCCATTCGATGGTGTCCAGGCTATAGATGTCGCGCAATCCCAGCAGTTTGGCAGCCTTGTCAAAGCCTTCTTCGGTCAAAGCGACGCTGCGGTGCTTCTCGTCGACTGTAAAGTCACCAGTCGTATAGGACTGGCCGGGCTCTTTGCCCTCGATTACTTCTCCGCGCTCGAGATAGGGGATGATGCGATTGACGCGGTAATACTTGTCGGTCGATTCCTCGCTCGGACCGGCGATGATGAGCGGCGTACGGGCTTCGTCGATCAGAATCGAGTCGACTTCGTCGACGATGCCGAAATTGAAATCGCGCTGGGCATAGTCCTCCAGGCGGAACTTCATATTGTCGCGCAGATAGTCGAAGCCGAATTCGTTGTTGGTGCCGTAGGTGATATCGCAGTGGTAGGCGGCGCGGCGCTCGCCGTCGTCCAGATCGTGAACGATGGTTCCGACCGTGAGTCCGAGGAAGTTGTGGAGGCGGCCCATCCACTCAGAGTCGCGGCGCGCCAGATAATCGTTGACGGTTACGATGTGAACACCTTTGCCTTCCAAGGCGTTCAGGTAGCTGGGGAGGGTCGCAACGAGCGTTTTTCCTTCACCGGTTTTCATTTCGGCGATGCGGCCCTTGTGAAGCGTCATGCCTCCGATGAGCTGCACATCGAAGTGGCGCATATTCAACACACGGCGGCCTGCCTCCCGGCAGACTGCAAAAGCCTCGATGAGAAGGTCATCCAGGGAAGCGCCGTTGGCGATACGTTGTTTAAATTCTTGTGTTTTGGCCGCTAACTCTGCGTCCGAGAGCTGATGCGTCTGAGGCTCGAGATCGTTGATCGCCGCCACCATGGGGCGTAAGCGTTTGATCTCGCGATCATGTTTCGTGCCAAAGACCTTGGCAAGCGTACTCTCGAACATCATATATATGGGCTTTTATCTCAGTGTAACTGGAATGAGGAGTTTGAGCCGGCTAACCCATTTGAGATTAGGAAGGGTGGGGCCGAACTCTATGCGACGCGTTGCTCTTGCCTGTCGCGCTCGATCAGCGGTTTACCGCAAAGCCGCTCCAAGACGGAGACCGGCGCGTTTTCGGGCGTAGCCAATGACTGACGCGCTATGATGAACGTCTGCTCCAGCGCGTGCTGGCCCGAGAGGACGGAATGAGGGACGACGTCGGTGAACGTGAGCCAGGTAGAGCCTGGAGGAAAATCGAAGCGGTACTTCGGGCAATACTCCTGAAACTCAGCGTTGCGCTTCAGATATTCGTGGAAGCGCAGCATGAAGCGGTCGTATCCGGAGCGAGGAACAACCGGCAGGCCCATTGTTCTTAGCAGACGAGCCGACTGATTCCATAGCTTTCCACCAGCAGAGGCGAACCCGGCTGCGACCTCATCCAGTCCAGCGGCGCGCGCGTATTTTTCCGCGACGATAGGAAAAGCATCGGTCACCACCCAATTGCGTGTTTTCGACGTGTGAACGTTGGTAAAGACGCGCAAGATCAGATCGCCATTAGTTGGACGCGAGGGGAATGCATCGGTGTGAATGAGATCGTTCCTCTTGTTGAGAGGAAGGTCGCGTCCTTCTTCTTCAAGCGGCCGGAAGCTGGCATAATCGAGCTTCCAATGCGCAGCATACTCGGGCAGCAAGCGACTCGCGAATGCTACAACGGCGCGGGAGTAGTCGCGCATGATGCCGCGTAGCGGGTCGGCTTGCGAGTGGTTCGCTTCGATGCCGGTCACGCGATCGCTCAGCGGCCGGTAGGCGATGTTCTTGTGAATCGCTCGACCCGCGAAGTCTAATCCCCGTAAAAAGTCCTGGGATTCCTGCGGCAAAACAAAGGGAGTAGCCGGAAAAAGCAGCACGTTACCCGCTTCCAACTCGGGCCGGTAATCCACACGTGCTTCGGACGGCCCGCCGTCCACAGTCACACATTTCATTTCTTCAAGCTTAACTAGACGAAGCCCCTACCGTTTAACTAACGTTCGTTCAGGAGAGTTTTGATATTCGCCTCTACATCGTTCTTGTCTACTATGCCGACATATGTGGCGGCGATCCTGCCGCGGCCATCGATCAGATGAGTTACCGGCAAAGCTTGAATGTCGTAAAGCTTTGTCACTTCATCGTCCCCCATCAAAATCGGATAGTTAATTCGATGCGATTGAACGAACGGTTTCACCCGGCTCCATGCCTCCTGGGCATTTTTCAAGCTCTCGTATGAGATGTCCATCGAAACTCCGACTACAACCAGGCCCTTGCCTGAGTAAGCCTGGTCCAGTTCAACAAAGGACGGAATCTCCAACCTGCATCCGCCGCATTCGGTCGCCCAAAAATTGAGCGCCATTACTTTGCCGCGATAATCCGAGAGGCGGATCGCTTTGCCGGACGCGTTTAAGAGGCTAAACATTGGAGCGGGTTTGCGGGCATTCGGGGGCTGGAGAGGGGCCCGGATAGGGGCAGGCTCAGCAGCACGCCGCAACAGAGCGACGAGAAGAACTGCAACAGACAGAATTGCCCATCGAGCATGTGTTCGTTTCATGTCTAGCTCCCGGAAGGTCTTTCGATGTGATCGATGACGATGAACTCACCGCGCCCCATAGCCGGCTTCAGATCCAGCCCTAGCTTTTCCATGGCACTTTTTACTGCGTCAAAGGGAAGAGGTGGGGGCGCAGGCTCGGTGGGATCACTTAAGGCCGGCACGGACCGAGGACGGTTCAGGAGGCCACGGTCTTCAGGGGGTAGATCCACCTGAAAGTTGAACCTGCCTGCGAGCCCGGTTTCGTCGATGACGGAACGATCCAAGAATAATGAGAAGCCGGCGCAAAGATCCGCCACGGTCGCGGCCTGCAGATGAAACCCGTTTCCATATCCTCGAGCTGTTCCGCAGTCGGCATCGGACGGCCGCTTGTCAAGGTCCCTCGGGGTGCAACTTCCTTGAAATGGCTGCAGTTTGGGGCCGCTCTCGGCGATTGTTAGCGCATAGATCGGAACTTCTCTGCTCTCGCGATGGACCTTGAGTTTAAACCTGGTTTCGAGGAGCGCTTGCAGCATCGGGCCATTCATCATGGATCGGCTTTGAGGCGGATCCGCTTTCGCTCCGATCTCATACAGAGCAGACTTGGTCCAGGCAGGTCCGCCGCTCACCGTGAGATACGACCCAATGTTCCAACGCCCATCCACAAATAGACCGTAGGCCTGCTCAATGAAGCGCTGCACAGTAGTGCACTGTGATTGAAACATTGTTCTGGTAGACCAGTCTTGGATCCCGGCCTTGCGAAAGGCGTTGCAGGTTTTGATTGAGGCCACTTCGAATTTCGGCGTGGCCAATTGCGATTGAGCCAGGATGCGCGGCACACCGATTACGCCAACTGCGATGGGCAGTCCTAAAGCCGCGACGCCGCCGGCGAGAAGGGCCAGTTTCTTTGCAACGTTCAGGTCGCGCGCGACGCGTGCCGTCAGAATCGCCTGGATTCGCTTCTTGAGATTGGACCCGGTTACACCGGAGACACACGATAGGGGCGACTCAAGATAGCTTCTGCAAACCTTGAGAATGCCTTGGGCGTAATCGTGCGGCTCATTGCCGAGGCTCAACACGGCTTCGTCGCAGGCTCGTTCGCGTTCCTCCATCAGGCGCGCGCCGATCCACCAAACGAGCGGATAGAACCAGAAGAGCGCCTCTACGATCATGTGAATGGTCGAGGTCAAATTGTCGCGTCGCCGGACGTGGCACATCTCGTGCGCAAGCACCGCGTTCAACTGAGAGGGTTGCAGGCGTTCCGCAATTCCGGCAGGCAGAAGGAGGATGGGGCGGAACAGCCCGACAACTCCCGGTTCCAGCAGCCCCGGTGAAGAGCGAACCTGCATTGTTCCTAGAACATCAATGCGAGTGCTGGAGCGTACCGCGGCTCGAATGCGCCGCCATTCGCGGAGACGTATCAGCACTACGCCGGCGAATCCACAGGCCCACACAGCCAGGATCGCGACGGCAGCCCAATCGCGAGCGCTTGGCGCGGAAGGCGCGAGCGGCAAGGTTCCCGAAAATGGCTGAGTCGCTTGCGCGATCGTGAGCGCGACCGGCGGAATCGCGGGTATCGCGTCAGGGGCCGGAGCCCGTTCGAAGCGGCTGCCGAGGGTAATAAGCAACGAGAATGGGAGGAGGAATTTTAAAGACGCGCTCAGCCACAACCAGTAGCGGACATTGGCACGATTCTTGCGAAGGGCCATAGTTATGATCCCGACCACAATTGCGAAGATCGTCGATTGCCAAACGTGGTTTATCAGCTCACCGATCATTTCGACTCACGTCCTTTCCGCTTTCGTTCCGACTCGAGTTTTTTGAGTGTTGTCTCCAACTCTCGGACGTCATCGAGAGTAAGCTTCCCCGCTTCGGCCAACTGCGCCATCATCGGTTGGGCGCGCCCTCCGAAGAGACTCAGAATCTCGTCGAGCAGGCGGTGCCTCGTCACCTCCCGCGCCAGGACCGGCTCAAAGATGTGGGCATTGCTGATCTTTCGGACGCGACGCACCACGTTCTTCCCTTCCATGCGGTACACGGTGGTTTGAATGGTTGTGTAAGCGGGACGAGGCTCCGGAAAGGACTCCTGAATCTCCCGAATGGATGCTTTCCCATTAGCCCAGAGAGCCTCCAGGATTTGAAGTTCGAGCTTACTCAGCCTTGGCTGGGGCATACGGCTCTACTATCGCCTGTTTTATTCTACTACAGTGTAGTAGGCAGCACAAGCTGAAATCGGCTAATCTCCCGCACAGCGGGCAATTACCAGAGTGATGTCGTCGTGCTGCTCGCAAGGACTGAATTGCTTAACATGATCAACCAGGCACGCTAGTAAGCTCTCAGGAGATAGCTCACGGTGCCGCTGCAGGGCTTCTATCAGGCGGTCTTCGCCGAATTCTTCGCCCTCCGTATTGAATGACTCCGTTACGCCATCGGTATAGAGCGCCAGTGTGTCGCCTGGGAGCAGCTCACGCTCTCCGACGGCGCAATCCCACGGTTCGAAGAGTCCCAGGACAGCGGATGTGGAGTCGAGCCGTTCTATGTTGTTATTACGCCGGAGGAGAAGGCCTGGAGGGTGGCCGCAATTCGCGTATCGTAGCCGCCGGGTCGCATCATCGTACTCGGCAAAGAAGAGCGTAGCGTATGCACTCTCGCTTGTGTTCTGGCGGAAAAGCCGATTTACCGAGAGCAGGAAACGTTGCGGCTGCTCCAATGCGAAGGGCGTGTAGGGGCGGCTCCAGTAGGTAGCACACTGGTTGTGCAGAGATGCCTGCAAATTGGCCATCAAGAGAGCCGCAGCAGTTCCCTTCCCTGAGATGTCGGCAGTTACCAGCCCGAGGCGCCCACGGCCCAGATCCAGGAAATCATAATAATCACCGCCCACATGGCGCGCCGGGATGCAAACACCCGCATAGTCCAGCGTCGGAAAGCGTGGGCGCGTTTGCGGAAAGAGTCTCGCTTGTACCTCTCGCGCGGCTTCCAGTTCCTCGGCAGCACGGCGCTCGGATTTCAGCCTCTCGGCATGCGCACGTCGCTGCTCCTCGAGTTCCAGAGTCAGCTCGTTAATGCTCAGAAGCATAAACGAGTTCCCATCCTCATCTTCGAAGCTGGAGAACATTCCGCCCGACGGCTGCGCCTGCGGCGGATGATGAAAGCGGACCCCACGGTTTCGCCATTCTTCGAATTTGCGGCAGACATCTTCGGTCAGGAAAGCGATCTGAGTGGGGCGGCCAATGAGCTTGAATTCTTCAGAGCCGGGCTTTGGAGCGATCAGCGCGAGACTTGCCGTACCATCCGGGGGGCTAACACTTAAACACCGATCGCCACACGGAAGCTGGATGTCGAAGGCCAAATGGAATCCAAGCTGGTCCAGGTAGAATCGCAGGCTTCGGTCCGGATCGCGAACGAAAACAGGGACGGCACCGAGGCGGAGATAGGGGTCCTCTCTCCCCGGTAGAAAACTGCAACGATGAGCTCGATGAGCTAAGTGCGAACTGCTCACCCACCGAATTATAGCGCCCGAAATGAGGTCATTCGATTCTGGCGCAAACAGTAACGATGACGTCTAGCCCGCGCGGTTCGCCCAGATTCCGTCCGCCGCACGGAGAGCCAAAGCGCCGATCGTCGAAGTCGGATTGACGGAGGCGCTTGTGACAAACGAGCTTCCGTCCACAACGTAAAGGTTTTTGACATCGTGAGTCCGATGCCATGCGTTTACAACCGACTTCTTCGGATCGTCTCCCATGCGCACGGTTCCCATCAGATGAAACGCGGGTTGAATCACCCCGCTATCGAGGATCTCCTTCGCGCCCGCAGCCTCCAACGCTTGACGGGCCATGGCGCCGCCGTGCTCCAGCATCTTCAGGCTGTTTTCGCTGTAGCTATACACGACGCGCGGCGCCGGAATTCCGCTGGTGTCCTTTAGCTCCGGATCGATCTCCACGCGATTAGTCTCCTGCGGCAGATCCTCGCCAACTACGGTCACGCGAATCAAGTGCGGAAACCTTTGCCGCATAACGCGATGGTGATTAGCGCCCCAAGGAACCGGATGGTTTGAGAAGCTGCCCCACGCATAATGGAGCGGCCCGAACGAGCGCTCGAGCAACAGCGTGTAACCGCGAATAAAGCCGCGCTTCAGGTCCGTCTCATAGAATTCCTGGCTCATGGCCGGAATCGCGAACGGCCCTTTGTAGCCGTCCACGGCTTGTTCAAACACACCCTCAAGAAAGCGAAACGGATGCAGCATGAAATGCTTGCCCACCAACCCGGACGAGTTGGCGAGCCCATTCGGAAACAGATTCGATTTCGAATTCAGGAGCAGACGTGGCGTACCGATCCCGTTGCACGAAACCACCACGATTTTTGCGAGCTGCTCATGCAGTGCGTCTTGCCGGTCATAATAGACCGCGCCTCGCGCCCGGCCTTGCTGGTCCAGCGTGATCTCCCGCACGCGCGACCACGGCTTCACCACGGCTCCTGCGCGTATCGCCTTCCGCCAATAGGTCACATCCGTGGAGGCCTTCGCGCCGATCGGGCAGCCAAACATGCATTTCCCATGCAAGGTGCAGGCGGGGCGGTTTTCGTAATCGGTCGAAATGATGGCGTTATCCGACACCCACCAATGCCAGCCCAATTTGTTGAACCCGCGCCCGATCGTCTCGCCCAGCGTTCCCAACGGCAAGGGCGGTGTCGGCCGCTGCGAGCGTGGCGGATTCGCCGGATCTCCCGCCAATCCTGCTACGCCCATTTCGCGATCGTTCATGTCGTAGTACTTTTCGAGATCCGCGTAACGGACCGGCCAGTCTTCAGCCACTCCATCCAGCGTTCGTACACGAAAATCGGAGGGATGAAAGCGCGGGAAATGAGCGGCCCAATGATGGGTGCTGCCACCAACGGCGTTGAACATCAGAACCGCCGGGGGATCGGTTCCCGCCTCTTTGACCGGATAGTCCTCCCAACGTCGGCGCACGTTCGGACTGAAATTGAACGCGCCGCGCCGAATCTGCACTTCCCAATCCGGCCGGATGGATGGATAATCCGCCGGCTTGATCCAGCCGCCTTGTTCGAGACAGATCACCTTAGCGCCTAAATCCGTGAGGCGCTTCGTCAGAGCCGCGCCAGCCGCACCCGATCCAATCACCAATACGTCAGCAACATCAGGCGCCATGTTTACGCCTCGCGATAGAGCTTCGACCGCTTGCGAACAGTGGCCAGAATCGAATCATCAAACGGTTCCATATGAGGGCCTGGATGATCCGTAGGATAAAACTCGTAGCCGATCAGTTTCCAAACGGCCGGACGAGTGTAGTACGCCTCATAAACATAATCGCGAAGCCTCGCAAACGAGAGGGGCGCTGCCGTTTCCAATCTCTTCAGCGCTAAGATGCTCGACTCGTGATCGAGCTGATCGAAACTTTTCGCGAACGCTTCCTTGCTGCTGTTATCCAACGCAGCCAAACATTCCCGAATCTCGCCCGCGACAGCAGCATCCCCGGCCGCAATCCCTTCGAGATACCACAAACCGCCAGCCTCGCTCGCGCTTGGCATCCCGTCACTTCCCGGTATGATTTCGTCCATCGCGATGAGCAGCGCATTGCGCTCGTGCCCGGTCAGCGAGTTGGATGAATCGGGGGCAGCCTGGATCGCTGTCACAAGATCCAGACCGACCGGCGCGACGATCGGCGCTGCTGCGCTCGCACCCAAGAATTTGCGTCGGGTCCAGTTCATCGACACCTCCAGACTATTTCAAAAAACCGCTGGCCCTCTCTTCGACAGCACTTAATTGATCATTGAGAGGGTCATCCAGCGCCAGCAGACGGCGCAATTCGGGAGAAAGCTGGGCCTGTGTTTCCGGACGCAGCAGCCGTTTCTGATACTGCTGCTGGGGTTTATCGAACCGGCAATAAAAGGCGTGCAGAGCTCTCCGGTGCTTTGCCGTCTGATTGGCCGTGCCGCCATGCCAGGCATGAGTATTCATTACGACTACGCTTCCGGCCGGCGCGGTCAGCAGGATTTCCTCCGGATGAGCCGCAAGAGGATCGGCAAGCGCGTCTTGCGGAAGCGCCGCCCATTTCTGAGAGCCAGGGATCACGCGCGTGGCTCCATTCAAAGGCGTAAAATCGTCAAGCAGCCAGATAGTGTTGCAGACCCAGAAGCCTTTTTCGTCCGGCAGCGCGGCCGCATCACAGTGCAACGGCTGCGCCTCGCTCGAATACGGATTCGCCGACCGCGCGTTGAAGCTGCTGAGCTTGAATCGATCGCCCAGAACATGTCCGACGAGTTCCAGAATTGGCGGCATCGCAACCAGCCGCTGAAAAATCTCTCCCTTGTCGACCAGATTGGCGAGACGGCGCGATCCTGGTTCCTTGCGAAACTCCGACCCGGCATTTTCCCCTTCGGCTTCGTGCAGTTCTTCCACCCGGCTCTGTACGTTCCGCAGAGTCTCCGGGTCAAGAAAGTTTTCAACTACTACGTAGCCGAGACGATCGAGGCTGTCGCGTTCCGCCGCGGTCATGAGGACGAACTTATCAAATTCAGCCGAGTGCCGGCAGACGGCCCGTCTTCTTACTCGGCCGTTTTCACCTGCGGATGCTTTGATAACGGCTTCAGAATGTCATCCAGCAACGCCGGGGTATTGGGCTCTCGCGCCAGGTGCGGATACTTTTCTCCTCCGTGATACTCGACCCGGACGAGTTTGTAATAGCCTGTGTTCTCTACAATCAGCTCCAGGCTGTGAGCAGTGCCTGCCGTATCCTTAATTGCCTGCCTGAAGACATCCTCGCTCATTTGGCGTCCATTCACTGCGATGATCTTCATGCCCGGGCCCAGCCCGGCCTGGTACGCAGGCGAGCCGATCAAAACGTCGTTGATGGCCCCGTCGGCAACTCGAAGACCGATTGAATACCATGCGTTCACAGCGCGCTCATGCGCATCCGTCGCGCGGGTATACTCGTTCGGCTGATCTGTGTATTCGAGTCGATAGCCGGCTGCGGTTATACCGCCTACAGGAGCGCGGGGCGCCTTTGTTGTCAGCTTTTCGCGCAGGAAATCCGCCCAGTCATAGGGTTGAACAGCGTTAAGCTCGGCAATCAGATCCTGAAAAGTATACGGCACCACTTTGGGAGGCGTGTTTCCGCCCAAGCCCAAGAAGCGCGCGCAAAAATCGTTCAGCGATTTCTTTCCAAAGGAAGTTTTTCGAATGATAGTGTCCACCTCGAGCCAGATCAGCTCGCCTTCGGGATAGTAATCAACTGACCGCCGCCAATTATCCCACTGCTCGTTGGTATCGTAGAGAATTTGCGCGGACACGGCCGTATCTTCGAGATCTCTCCAAGTACGGCCCGGGCGATGATCAAGAGATGCAGCCGAATCGGCCAGATACGCTCGGTATTGTTCGGGCGTCCAGATTCCGCTTCTCGCGGCGAGAACATCGCCGAGGTATTGGGTCAAGCCTTCATAAACCCAAAGCAGATCCCCTTTCATGGGTTGCTGAAAATTCGCCGTGACCAAGCCAAGGGGACGCCGGTACTTGCCGTTCCAGGAGTGCGTAAATTCGTGCGGCAGGAGGTCCCCCTCGAGCAGCGCGAGGTCTTCGTCGAGAAATGTCCGCGCTTCAACCCGATCATCGCTCGATTGATGGTGTTCGAGACCGAAATGTGCGACGTTATCGCTCAACGTAAGAAGGAAGTGATAGCTCTCATAGTGCCGTGATTTGTACAGGGCGCCGGTCTCGCGAATCAGATTACTGAAGGTGGCTAATTGCTCGGCGCTCGGGTTCAAATCTTCAGGGCCGTCGCCGGCCATGTCAAGGAAGTGCTTCGGGGTGATCTCGGGAGCAAGAGGAATCTCCTTGAAAAAGCGGCCGGCGAGGACCGGCGAATCCACGAGCATATTCAGCGGCACCGCTCGAAAACGAACCGAATTCCCGTCGCGTGACAGTTCTGTCAACGCCGTCCCGAACTTCCATTCCTCAGGAAACCGGACGGAAGGTTCGACCTCAACTTGCGCGGCGGCCGCTCCGGATGGGTAGAGCACGAACTCGTTCCAACTCACAATGGCCAGATTCGCGTTAGTGGACGCTCCAGCGGAGAAACCGGTCGGGCTGGCAGTCGCCAGAAAGTCGACCTTCGCTTCGAGTTCCGAGACGCCCGCCGGTAGGTCTACATGAAACATATACATGTTTACGTCATCGCGCCGCCAGGCAATGGTCTGGCCGTTAGCGATAAAAGTGATCCCAGATAAGTTGTCAATCGGCCCCGTCGGCCCATGCTCGCCCGGAATCCATTCCGGAAATACCAGAGCCGTGGCTCCGGGAGTCACCGGAATGTGCAACTCAGCGCGCAGAATCTTGCGCGGAGCATCGGTCAAATCGAGACTGATCTGGATTGGGCGATTGGGTTGCGCAAACAGAGAGCCTGTCGCGATTCCCAACAGAAATAGAAGCTTATTCAAAAAACCATGATAGAGGCCGCGGCCTTGTATGCGTTACGAGACCCTGCCCATGAGGCAGACACCGGACCAAGGGCGGTCTTCCATCGCTACCGGGTTCTCGGGATATTCCAAGAAGGGTTCCAGATAAGCGGGAAGGCGCTTGATAGCCGCGCCCGTCTTTAGCATGGAACGAATTTCCAATGCCTTCCAACCGTGCGGAAGGAAAAAATCCGGCCCGTTCTGCGGAGCAAATTTCAAGGTCTCCACGCCTTCCGCGAACTGCGATGCCGTGTTATCGAGCAGCATTTTTAACAGTCCTGGCGAGGTCAGATCCAACATCCAGCGGTGAAATGACTCCTGGCGTGTTAAATCCTCGGCCAGACTTGCGGCTTGTTCGGCGGTTACATAGATGATTAATCCTTCAGTCAAAATCAGCACTCGCTTGGATCGGACGTTGAGATCGCGAAACAGTTCGCGGCGCGCGCTGAGGTCGCCCAAGTCCAGCCGAATGCGCTGCAATTTGCAACGGGGCGCTTCTGCGCCAATAACTTCTTCTTTATAGTCGAGAATGCCGGGTAAGTCGACCTCGATCCAAGTTAACTCTTGCGGCAATTCCATGCGATAAGGGCGGGCGTCGAGACCCGCTGCGAGATTCAGCACCATATTCGCACCCGCTCGAATCTCGCTGGTGATGAATTCATCGAAGGCGCAAGTGCGCGCGACCCAAGACCACGAATTCTCGTTATGAAACGGATTGGCAGCGGCAATTTCTTCGCCACGCGCGCCCGCCAGCTTCCGGGCGAATGGATCCTTGAATAGCGCATCCGCACGTTCGCTCTCGCGCGCGCGGAACACCGCTGCCCAGCGCGCAGTGTCGGAGATATGTTGGATGGTTGGCCTAGTCATCTGGTTATCTATTGTTCCAGTCCCATATCGAATACTGCACATCACTGTCCAACTTATTGCCAGTGAGTTTCAAGGTCAGAAGAATGCTCCCGCGATGATGACTGTCATGGGCAACCAGATATCCGAAAGCGGCGAACACGCCGCGCCGGAAGGCGCGAACGGTTCCACCCTGATCCATTGACAGCGCGAACAACTGCGCGATCGATTCGGCAGACTTCTCCAGCGCCGCCTTGAGCTCTTCCTTTGTCGGGCTGTAGCTCCCTTCAAATTTGACAACTTCCTCTGCCAGATCGCGCGGCGCGTGATGGGTCAGAAAATCGACGCGGTTATTGTGCAAATGCGCGAACTGCCGTGCCACATTGCGGCCTCCGCGTGTAGAGGTCGTGCTCGCCATTCCGGCGTCGGTAATGCGATCGATCAGCAGCAGATTGATACGATTATTCACCCGCCAGGCAGCGACCAGGCCCTCTGTCATTGGATTCTGACATTCGCCTAGACTGGGAGTTTGTGGTCTGTTCTCTTTCATGTCGAGATCGAGCATAAGGATACCCTAACCGCCGATCTCTGGGAAGCGGGCACCAAGGGAATCATCGAGGAACCCGGAGGACTGCGAGCGTTCTTCGATGAGCCAATCGATCGGGGCGTTCTGAAGCACGGGATCATTGACATCCGGGCAGAGGACGCTTTCTGGCAGGCACATCAGGCAGAAGGACCTATAGATCCGATCTTCGTAGGCGAGAGATTCTTTATCACGCCTTCGGTCTACTCAGGAGCCGTCCCGCCGGATCGCTTTCACCTCGCCATCGACGCAGCGACGGCATTCGGTAGCGGCCGTCATGAGAGCACCCAACTGATGATGGAAGCGCTCGAAGCTTGCCTGAGGAATGGCGACCTCGTGCTCGACGTGGGTTGCGGTTCCGGCATTCTCTCAAGGGCCGCCGCTTTACTTGGCGCCGGCGCCGTTTTCTCCTGCGATATCGACGAGCAAGCAGTGTTCAATGCGCGGAAACATCTCGCGAGCCCGATCTTTCTGGGTTCGGCCGATACAGTTCGAGACGGTCTGGCCGACATTGTCCTGGTCAACATCAGCGCGCGGATTATCGACCACCTGGCGGAGGATCTTAAACGCGTCACCAGACCTGACGGCTTACTCATCCTGTCCGGCTTCCTTGAGGAAAATACACCACAGCGTTTCCGGCCAGTCCAAACTCGCGAGCGCGGCGGCTGGGCGTGCTGGCACTGCCGGCCGGAGGACATTCTTGCAGCGGACGAAAATTCCGGTGATCCGAACGTGCATCCGGCGGACTGGTGGAGTTAGGAATTCTTGTTCCGCGCTGGCCCGACACTTCTATTGGCACGAACTCTCGAGTAACGCCGCTCCTATTTGGAAAGGGCCAGATTATGTTTACAGCCCGGGGCGACAATGCGGCTATCGGGCAGAATGCGGAGCGGGAAAATGCGTGCTGCCGGCGAGCACGGTTCGAACAGCTTGTAAGAGCTCAGCTACCGCATTCCGCTTGACAACGTACCCATCAGCTCCAATTCCTGCTGCTTCGTCCATATAGGCACGTTCCGCGTGCATCGTAAGAAAGACTATCTTGATTCCTGGCATGTGTCTCTTCAACCATCGCGCAACCGCGAAGCCGCTCATTTTCCCCATCTCGACATCGAGCAACAAAAGGTCCAGAGCATGTGCCTGGGCAGCCTGTACCGCGGCCGGGCCATCCGAGACCGCAGCGAGAACCTCGATATCTGGCCCAAGCAATTTGCGGTAGATTTCGTGTGCTGGTTCGTAATCGTCAGCTAGAATGACTCGCGCGCGCTGCATACCGGTCTTGAACAATAGGCACTGCTACTTCCAGCCTTGCGCCCCCGCCCGGGACTGAGGTCACAATGAGTTTTCCTCCGATCAGGCGAGCGCGTTCAGCCATGCTGATGAGCCCCAGCGTTCGTTTTCCCGTGATGGCATCCTGAGAAAAACCGGGGCCCTCATCCTGAATTTCAAGATGTACCGATTCTGGGCTTCGATACAGCGTAACTTTGACGGGTACATCTCCCGCGTGACGTTGCACGTTACGGAGCGCCTCTTCCGATATTCGATATAGCGCGCTGCAGACGGCTGGCTGAAGCCCCTCCTCGAAGAAGTCCGCACTATCAATCTTTATACGGTTCGTTCGGGCGGAATGAAACTCGTGCACAAGACTTTTGAGTGCTGGTACAAATCCGATATGTTCCAGAGTGGACGGATGAAGGCGATGTGAGAGACCACGGACTTCATCCCCCAGATCGGATATATCCCCCTGAATGCGCTCGAGCTCTGATTGCAGTTCATCGAGTTTGCCCGGCAGCCCCGTTCGAAGCTGTGCTATTTTGATGTCAACCAGCGCAAGTCTCTGTGCCAGGTGATCATGAAGGTCACGCGCGATGCTTCGGCGCTCTGCATCCTGCGCGTTCAGCAGTTGGCCAGCGAGATCTTCCAGTTCCTCTTTCGTACGGTCGAGCGCGGAAGTTGTAAATCGGACTTGGCCCTCCAGGAGCTCGCGGTCACGCTGGAACTCCTGCTCGCGCTCTTCCTCTCTCCGCTTGCATTCTGTCTCGTCTCGCAGGACCTTCGTATATCCAATCAGTTCCCCAGCCTCGTCACGTATTGCATTGGTGACCCAGCGCGCATAGAATCGCGACCCGTCCTTGCGCACCATCCAGGAATCCGCTGATGCTCCACCTTCCGTCGCTGCTCTCTCCAGATCGCTCCGCAATATGTTTTTGGCCTCCTCATCGGCTGCAAACAGCTCAATTGCTGAGCGCCCCAAAACCTCAGGTCCGGTATAACCAAAAATTCGCTGCGCCCCGGGATTCCAATCCGATACGTTGCCGCGGACGTCTACAGGAAACAAAGCACAATCCCTCACATTTTCGACTAAGAGGCGAAAGCGCTCCTCGCTCGCGTGCAAAGCTTCGATTCTCTTGCGCTGCTCGGTGTAATCGCGCATGACTTTCGCATAACCGCGCACTTGACCAGCCGGCTCGCGCAACAGCGTCATCACTCCGCTGCCCCAAAATCGCCTACCGTCTTTGCGAAGGTGCCAGCGCTCGTCTTCGGCGCGTCCCTGCGCCCTTGCGGTCGCGATTTCGCGCTCAGGCTGGCCTTGGGCGACATCTTCCGGCGTAAAGAACAGTTCTCCAGATCGGCCGAGTATTTCGCCTTCGCTATAGCCGAGCAACTGCTCGGCGCCTTTGTTCCACCCGACTACTTTGTTATCTAAATCGAGTGTAATGAAAGCAAAATCGCGGGCACTATTTGCGAAATCTTCAAACCGCTCTTCGATCTCACGGAGTCGCTCCACTTCGCGCCGGAGATTCGCGATTTCGCTGGCGTATCTTTGAATTTCATCTTGCACCACGAGGCCTGGGCACTTCAACGTAGCACTGAGAAGACTGAACTCGTAACTGGGCCATCCCTAATGCGATGATTGCGATCTAGAAACTTCCTCAGAGGAAGTGAGCCGTGTGCGCTTATCGGCCTGTTACCATCGATGCCGAAAACGATCGGCACAAAAGTTGTATGGGTGTCGAAGGCGATCGTCGTGATTACGCAGAACCGAGCCTGATCTTCCCGAAGAGTAACACTGGACGGCGAATTTAATACGATCTCTCACGCGCATGTAATTGGGAACATTTTAGCTGATGAGTCCACATAAGAAGGAGTTACTAAGTAACTTCTACAATGCGGTCGGAGTCTCTAAACCACTAAGTTCCGGCGGACCCCGCTTCAAGTAATACGTCGAGGTGTTTTCTCCGCGAGCGAGTCACGTCCAACGTTCGAATTGCTCATGGAGGTTCGTCCGACGAATCCTGGGGCAAGCTTGACGTTTGTATAAGAAAGAGGTTCGAATCATGAAAAAGGCGCTTTACTCTCTGGTTTTCACGGCTGTAACACTGCCGCTGATCACCTCGGCCGACCCCATTGTCCAATCGGCGTCTGGCCAATCCAGCCAGCCGGCGCAATCAGGCTCGGCGGGTCAATCAGGCTCGGCGGGTCAATCGGGCTCGGCGGGTCAATCGGGCTCGGCGGGTCAATCAGGCGCGACCGGCCAATCGGGTGCGTCTGGAGCAATGCAGAACGACACATCCGGCCAGTCGGGTCACAAAGGCAAGCGGAACAAAAAGAATAAGGGTGGAGCAGGGGATACCAGCGGTGGCTCCAGTTCCACGTCGTCCGGCACATCGTCCTAATGGCGGTGCGTGGCAGACACGCCTCTGAGGGACCCAAGAAGGGTCCCTCTTTTTTTGCCAGTTTCAACCTCTGGATCAAAACAGCCCGACGAAGGAAGGCATCGCTGCGATTGCAATCTGGATTTAATTGGGAAGATCTTTCCCGAATGCGATCGAAGACGGTCTGCCGCTTGGCCGTGTGATCGAGAAGGTCGTGCTCCGTCCGGCGTCACAACGACTCACCACGGGCTAAGTGATATACGGGCCAACCTGCTGCTCCCAGAAATTCGCCCGGGTCGCGAAGTGAGACTGAACGAAGCTGAGCCGCTTTGGCTTCGTGGCGCTCCGTTGTTTCGCATCGCGAGGGCGATTGTGGCACAACCTGCTTGTCAATTGTGAGTCGTATGTTCATTCCGGCAGAAGTGATTTTCGCGTTGGCCGTGGCGCTCCGCGGCTGCTAATCTGAAAAGCACTCCCCCGTCTCGCTTTTGTGAATGAATTTTGCTGAGCAACTGAAGACTCAGCTCGACATCGTGGAGGTTGTCGGGCAGTACGTGCGGCTAAAACGGCAGGGCGGCGCGCGTTATGTGGGACTGTGCCCGTTCCACTCTGAGAAAACGCCCTCTTTCGGCGTCCACAGCACACTGCAGTACTACAAGTGCTTCGGCTGCGATGCGGGCGGCGACGTATTCAAGTTCGTTCAACAAATTGAAAGTCTCACTTTCCCGGAAACGCTGAAGCTGCTGGCCGAGCGTTACGGGATTCCGTTGCCGGAATGGCGCGGGACCGACGACCCGGAGGCGCAGCGCAGGTCGGCACTGCTCGAAATGCACGAAGTTGCCGCCGATCTCTTTCAGAGCAATCTACGCGGAGCGGCAGGGGTGGGGGCGCGGCAGTATCTGGAAGACCGCGGAGTTTCACGCGCGGCTATGGACGAGTTTCGATTGGGCCTTTCGGACAGCTCCGGTCAGCAGCTAATAAACAGGTTGCAAAAGTTCGGCGGCGCGGCGATGGAAGAATCGGGCCTGGTAGGCAAAAGGCCGGAGGGAGGGGGCTTTTACGATCGCTTCCGCGGACGACTAATGTTTCCCATTCACAGCGAGTCGGGCAAGGTGATTGCGTTCGGCGGTCGAGCGCTGCGGCCAAACGACGAGCCAAAGTACCTCAATTCGCCTGAGACAAAAATCTATAAGAAATCAACTGTTCTATATAACCTGCACCGCGCAAAGACCAGTGCCCGAAAGAACGACCGCATGATTCTTGTCGAAGGCTACATGGATGTGATCGGTGTCTATGCGGCCGGCATTCAGGAAGTCGTCGCCAGCAGCGGAACTTCGCTCGGCCTGGAGCAAGTCCGAACGATAAAGCGCCAGATCTCCCAACAACAGGCGGCCTCGGGACAAATCCTCCTGAACTTCGATTCCGATTCTGCCGGTGAAAGATCGACGGAGAAGTACATTTCCCTTCTCCTGGCCGAAGGACTACGGGTAAAAGTCTTGCAAATTCCCGGGGGCGCGGACCCGGACGAATACGTCCAAGAGAAGGGACCTGGGGCGTATCGCGGTTTAGTTGACAACGCCGTCCCGTATTTTCATTGGCTCGCGGACCGCGCCCGCTCCAAGTTCGATATGAGCTCCGCTGAAGGGCGAATGGATGCCTTCAAATGGATGGTACCGGCGATTCAGCAGGTGAACGATAAGCTGGAGCGGAACGCCATCGCGGTGGAGGTGGCCGAATATTTAAAGGCGGATCGGGAGGTCGTTTTTCGGACCCTCGGGCAAAGTTCCCGCACGACCGTTCCGGCGAAACCGCGCGATCTCGCCTCCAGTGTTCCGCCAAACGAGAAACTGCTGCTCGGTTGCGTGCTCGTGAGCGCCGAGGCAAGGGCAGCAATTCGCCACTACTTTACGAACTCAGATCTGATTAGCGTGCTTGAGCTGAAAAGTATTTTTCAGGCCATCGCGGAATTGGACGCGGCCGAGCCGTTTACCCTGGAGGCAGTCGCACTCAAGCTGGAGCCACGCTTGCAAAGGATACTATCGGAACTCGGCTTCGCGGAATCGGGAGTGCGCGAGGAGGATGCTACCGAACAAGCTCTCCACTGCCTGAAGGCGCTGGAGAGGAAGTCTGATAGCAGGAAGTTCGAGGACATGCGCATGCGGATCCGAGAGCTGGAAAAAGAAGGAAATTTCGAGCAGGCGCTGCGTCTCACGGATGAATTAGACAGCATGAAGAAACGATCGGCGGGGGTGTGAATCATGTTGTACTATGAGGAGGCGAGGACACGAGGGGTATCCTCACGGTGTGTGACTTCGGGGTTCTATCTGCAAGGGAATTGCCGCCTTTCGGCCGTGTAGCAGATTGATGAAGGCAATCAATGCAAGACGGTAACGACAAGGGCTTCGCTCTGTACAACGACGTCAACGCTGTCGTACGCGAAGACTTGACGAACGGCGCCGACCTGGATCTCTTTGCCGATCTGGATGGCGCGCCCGTCGAACTGCTGGAAGAGACCAAGGAATTCGACAAGAAAGAGGAGGAAGTCGAGGACCTTTCCGAGCTCGACCTTTCGCCTGGAGCTCTTGATAAGAGCAATGATTCCGTCCGCCTCTATCTGCGCGAGATGGGCATGGTTCCCCTGCTCACCAGGGAAGGGGAAATTGAGCTCGCGAAACGGATTGAGCGCGGAGAATACGCGGTAAAGAAAGCGCTCTCGCGCTCACGCCTCATTATTCAGCTGTTGCTCGACAAGAAACATGCCCTGGAGCGCGGGACGGCTTCGATCCTCGAGGTCATTCAAGTCTCAGATCCCCAGGAAGGGGTCGATGAAGAGGCTTCGGTTGAGTCGGTAAGGGAAGAATTCGTCGGTGCCCTCCATGAAATGGAGAGACTCTTCCGGAAAGCGCAGCATACCGAGCAGAAGCTGATCAGCACGTCGCGAACCATGAAGGCAAAGCAGCACCGGCGGCTCCGCTTTGAGTACGCCCGCCTTATGGTTTCGATCTCGCGCCTCATCCGAACGCTTCCTTTTTCGGCACGCTATCAGCGTTTCCTAAGCGAGGCATTGCACGACGTGGTAAACCAGGTCAAACCGCTCGAGCAGGAGATCGCGCGGTTGCAGCGGAAACTCGAGCAGCCGTCCGTCTCACAATCCGGCTCAGCGCCTGGGATACGACGAGAACTCAAGTCGCTCTCCTCGCATTTACAGGCGCTGGAAGACCGCTCAGGAGCTAGCGCGACCGAGCTGCGGCGCACCCTGCAGATCGTGGAACGCGGCGAAACGGAAACCGAATCGGCGAAGAAGAGGCTGATCGAGGCAAATCTGCGGCTGGTTGTTTCCGTAGCCAAGCGCTATACCAACCGCGGCATGCAATTTCTGGATCTCATCCAGGAAGGCAACATCGGCTTGATGCGCGCAGTGGACAAGTTCGACTACAAGCGGGGATATAAGTTCTCGACGTACGCAACCTGGTGGGTGAGGCAGGCGGTCACACGCGCCATCGCAGACCAGGCCCGGACGATTCGCATTCCGGTACACATGATCGAAACGATCAACAAATTGATCCGGCTGCAGCGGACAATGCAACAAGAACTGGGACGCGAACCGACGACTGAGGAACTGGGCGTGAGGATGGATCTGCCACCACATAAGATTCGGCGCGTGCTGCGCATTGCGCAGGAGCCGATTTCCCTCCAGACGCCGGTGGGCGAAGAGGAAGAGTCGAATCTGGGCGACTTTCTGGTGGACAGCCGAATGGTTTCGCCGTCGGATGCAGTCATTAACCTGAATTTGCGTGAACAGACTGCCGAAGTATTGAAGACGCTTAGCCCGCGCGAGGAGAAGATCGTTAAGATGCGGTTCGGGCTCCAGGATGGCAGCGAGCACACGTTAGAAGAAGTGGGCCAGAACTTCGCGGTCACGCGAGAGCGCATCCGGCAGATTGAGGCAAAAGCGCTGCGGAAGCTGCGGCATCCGAGCCGGAGCCACCGGCTTCGCAATTTTCTGGAGAACGGCGCCCCAACGGTCTAGCACCGGCATTTGCCAATGGCAGAAGCTGAAACCGCCGCGGCAACGTTAGAGCACCCAGTAACTCCACCCCGCAAGGTACCTAAACCGAAGACGGCTGCCGATCGAAAAGCGCGGCTGAACCGAATTCTTGAAGAACTGGATCGTCTTTTCCCGAAAGCGACCTGCGCGCTTCACCATCGGGACGCGTGGGAGCTGCTCGTGGCAACGATTCTCTCTGCGCAGTGCACCGACGAACGGGTAAACAAGGTCACGCCGGATCTGTTTGAGAAATATTCGAAAATCGAGGCTTTTGCGAAGGCACCTCAAGAAGAACTGGCGGTCGATATTCGCTCAACGGGGTTCTTCAACAATAAATCCAAATCGCTGATCGGAGCGGCGAGGAAGATCCTTTCCGACTACAACGGCAAGGTGCCGAAGACGATGGATGAATTGTTGACCATTCCAGGCGCCGCTCGCAAGACGGCCAATGTCGTATTGGGAACGGCGTACGGCATACCCTCGGGGGTGGTCGTAGATACGCACGTCCAAAGAATTTCGCAGAGACTGGATCTCACGAAAAACACGGATCCGATAAAAATCGAACAAGATCTGATGAGAACGGTTCCCAAGGACAAGTGGATCCTATTCGCTCATCAAGTGATTCATTTCGGCCGCACGATCTGTGTGGCCCGTAAACCGCGATGCTCGATTTGTCCATTGGACCCCGTCTGCTACGCGAAGGACAAGACTCTCGCGTAGGGCGGACCCATGCGCCTCTATTTGGGGATCGATGGCGGGCAGTCGAGCACAACGGCGCTGATCGCGGACGAGACGGGTCGGGTGCTTGGGGTCGGGCGCGGGGGCCCTTGCAATCACGTCAGCGGACCGGAAGGACGAACGAAGTTCTTCGGAGCGATCTCCGGATGCTTGTCCGAAGCCCTTTCCCAAGCCGGGCTGCGACAGGACGACGTGACGTTTGCCGCAGCATGCCTCGGATTCAGCGGGGGCGCGGCGGACAAGGAAGCCTATTCCCGAGAGCTAATTCGAAGCGCCAAATACAGGATCACTCACGATGCGGAAATCGCCCTGTTGGGCGCTACTGGGGGCGAGCCCGGAATTATTGTGATTGCGGGAACTGGATCCATGGCATTTGGGACGAACCGGCAGGACAGAACGGCACGAGCCGGCGGCTGGGGATATTTGTTCGGCGACGAGGGCGGCGGCCTGTATCTAGCCCGTGAAGCCTTGCGTGCCGCGGTGCAATTTGAAGAAGGTTGGGGGCAGGAGACGCAGCTTCTGAACGCGCTGCTAAGCCGGACGGAAGCGGCGAGCGCAGACGAGCTGCTGCACCGGTTCTATGGCTTGCCCCGGAACCAAATCGCAGCTCTGGCACCACTGGTCAGCGAAGCGGCGGCGCTAGGAGATAGCGTAGCAGCGCAAATCCTGAAAGACGCAGCTTCGCACCTCGCCCGGTACGTCGAAGGCGTGCATCGAAACCTGTTCTCGAAGGATGAAGTTGTTCCTGTGGCATTCGTGGGCGGCGTCTTTCGAAGCACGGTATTGTTACGGGAATTCAGTGCCCGCATCAGCACTTCGATCGCGTGTCCGGTTGTTCCGCCGAAGCTGAGCCCGGCCGCAGGCGCTGTGCTGGAAGCGCTGCGAATGGACGGAAACAAGAGCGTCCTGTCCGGTGTTCCGGAATCCGAGAAATAATCTGTATCACTGCCGCGATTTTGCGCTCTGATGCATCAAACGATAGGCGTTCAGAGACATTTTGAGAGACTTGACGGCGTTGCTAGACTTAGGACTTGAAGATCTTTTAAAACAGCTCGTTTGGTAGTACGATACGAACTTAGTAACCAGGCAGTATGATCAGCCGCGAAGAACTCGATCCGCTGGCTCCCCAACGGGAAGCAGCCATCTTTTACGGGCTCTTTCTGCGGGGCCACTCGGCGGACGATTTGCGGCGCGACATTGACGTTCCTCGCCCGCTTCTTCATAAATGGCTCCAGCCCCAGCGGTATGAAGACGGGTTCCGGGATTCGCTGCGGCGGATGTACACGTATCGCAAGAAAGTCTTGGCGATCTTCGACGAACTCGTGCTGAAAGAGAAGTACCGGGTTCGGGTTAACTGATTCATCGCGCCATGAAGTATGAAAATCCCGATCTTTCAGGTCGATGCCTTCAGCAGTAATGTTTTCAGCGGAAATCCCGCAGCGATCTGCCCGTTAGAAAGCTGGCTTCCCGACCCGGTTCTGCAATCGATTGCCTGCGAAAATAATCTTTCCGAGACCGCATTTTTTGTCGGGAATAATGGCAGGTACGACCTCCGCTGGTTCACTCCGGCTTGCGAAGTGGATCTCTGCGGCCATGCGACGCTAGCCTCGGCTTCTGTCCTCTTCAAGAATCTGGGCGTGGGCGGCGACACCGTTCGGTTTCAGACGAAATCGGGCGAACTGATCGTAAGGCGTGATGGTAATCGCTTGGTCATGGATTTCCCGGCTCGGCCTCCGGGTCGGATAGAACCCGATCCGTCTCTCGTTCCAGCCCTGGGAGGCAAACCAGTCGAGATCCTGGCTGCACGGGATTATCTTGTTCGGTACGAATCAGAAGCCGAGGTGAAAGCGCTCGCGCCGGACATGGAGGCGCTGAAAAAAATTGACCGGTTCGCGTTCATCGTCACCGCTCCGGGGACTGACTGCGATTTCGTCTCGCGCTTTTTCGCTCCCGCCAAGGGAATTCCCGAGGACCCCGTCACCGGCTCCGCTCACTGCACTCTGATCCCATATTGGGCGGGTAAGTTAGGCAAGTCCTTTCTCCATGCACGCCAGATTTCTCCGCGTGGCGGCGAATTGTTTTGCCAAGCCGTACGAGACCGGGTAGAGATCGGCGGGCACGCGACCCTGTTCCTCGAGGGTCAAATCACGATCTAATCGGGGCGAGCTGATCCTCACGCGGCGCGCGATGCCTGTTTTGTCCGTTCCGCAACCTAGGAATTCCCGGAAGTGAACACTAACGGCATTGCCTGTGAAAGCGACTGCCCTTTGTTTGTAAAGCGATAGCAGGGGCGATAGACTTGCGGAGATCCTCGTCATTTGAGAGGGATACCTGGATGATCGAAAACATTGCGTCGTTTTTGCGCGAGCTGAAAGTCGCCGCCCGTTCCCTGTCCCGCGAAAAAGCCCTCTGCGCGACGGTCATCCTGACGCTGGCCCTCGGAATTGGAGCCAATGCCGCGATCTTCAGCCTGGTTCGGGGTGTGCTGCTGCGGCCTCTGGTCAATCGCGACGAGGACCGGCTCATCTACATCCGCCAGGGCTCACAGGGCACTAAGGTCCACTTCTCAATCCCGGAGATCGTGGACTTGCGCTCGAGCGTGAAAACGCTGAGATCCTTCGGCGATTTCTCGATTGTTGAATTCACGATGGTGGGGCTCGGAGAACCGCAGGTGGTTCGGGCGGGCGTGGTTGGTGGGTCGTACTTTGACGCCATGGGCCTGCGCCCGGTACTCGGGCGACTGCTGGATGCGCGCGATGATGGCCCGAAGGCTGACGGCGCGGTGGTATTGACGTACCGTTTCTGGTCAACAACGCTGAAGAGCGATCCTGACGTGATCGGCAAGACCGTCCGGCTCGATTCGTTCGACGCCCGGAGCGCGACGGTTGTGGGGGTGCTGGAGCCGTGCGTCCCCTATCCCCAGGACACGGAGATCATCGCGAACGTCGTCACGAGCGCGCATCATCTCTCGGCGACCATGGTAACCAGCCGGCTACACCGAATGACCGACTTGTTCGCGCGACTCGCGCCAGGCGTGAATCTGGAAATGGCGCGCACCGAGCTGCACACGGTCTACGAGCGGATGAAGCGGCAGCATCCCGATGCCTATCCGACGAAAGCGGACTACCAAATCAGCGCAGTGAAGCTGCGCAACGAGCTCACGTCGGGAGCGCGGACCATATTGCTGGTGCTGATGGCGATGTCGATTCTAGTCTTCGTCATCGCCTGCTCCAACGTCGCTAACCTGATTCTGGCCCGGAGCGTGCGGCGTGAAGCCGAGTTGGGGATTCGCGCAGCGCTGGGCGCCAGCAGCAGTGCGTTGCGCCGCACTCTGTTGACTGAGAGTTTGCTGCTCTGCCTCGCAGGGGCGGCGCTCGGGATGCTGGTCGCCGGCCCGATGGTGGCCGTTCTCGCGCGTTATATGTCCCGATACTCCGTTCGAGCCCTCGACCTGAGGCTCGATTCGAGCATGCTTTGGGTGGGAGTGGGACTTGCACTGGTGGCGGCGGCGCTCCTGGCATACGTTCCGCGTCTGCCATCCTCGGGGGGCGCACAGGGATTCGGGCTTGCCAGCGGAAGCGCTCGCGTCACCGGGACGGCAAATCGCAAGTTGAGGATCTTCGCGGTGGTTCAGATCGCCGCCTCGTTCATGCTGGTGGCATCGACCGCTGCGACAGTGAGGACACTCCTTTCACTTCAGGCCGCGCAGACCGGTCTCGATGTACGCCACATACTCGCAGTGAACGTGCCCGTGATGCACTTGGGGAGAACGCCTGACCAAATAGTGGCTTACTACCGGGAGGCCACGCAGCGAATCCGTCAATTGCCGGGCGTTCAGAACGTTGCAATCGGGACAACGGTCCCGTGGCGCGATGTCAACCCTGAGTCTGGCTTCTCACTCGAATTTGGGATTGACGGTCATGTACCGGCGCCGAGCGAGGAACGTACCGAAGCTCAGATGAGAATCATTTCACCCGGGTTTTTCGCAACGCTTGGCCAGCCCATCCTCGAAGGGCGCGATTTCAACTATGGCGACCGGAAGACTTGTGAACCGGTTGCGATTGTGAGCCAGAGCCTGGCGCGACGGATGTTCCCCAAGAGCGATGCGCTCAACCATCATGTGATGTGGACCGACCCGATCCTGAAGGCCGTCCCCGGTATGCTGAGCGCCGATTCGCTGCGTATCGTCGGAGTGGTGGCCGATATGGACGACTCGGACATCGTGCCCAAGCCGACCATGACCATCTTTCGTCCTTTCGATCAAGAGCAAGTGGTGGGAGGAGGACGCCTGTTCGTTCACACGCGCTCGGATCCTTATGCTCTGGTAACGCCGGTTACAGGCATCATGCGTAAACTGTCGGCAGACCAGCCTGTGGAGCACGCGGCAACGCTTGCAGACGTCCGCGCGGAAGTGCTCTCGCCCGAGCGGCTCAATGCTGTGGTGTTCGGAGTTTTCGCAGGGGTGGCGCTGTTGATTGCCGTGGTGGGCGTTGCCGGCGTGCTGGCATTTTCGGTCAGCGGACGCACACGAGAGTTCGGGATACGGCTGGCCGTTGGATCCCAGCCGCGGCTTTTGCTGATACGAGTGATCGCCGAGGGCGCAGCCATGGCCGGCGCGGGACTTGCGGCCGGCTTTGCCTGCGGATTTGGACTGGAGCATTTAGCTGGTAGTTTGTTGGCGCAGCTGAAAACGCCGGGCGTGTTGCCGGTAGCCGCCTCCGCTCTCATCCTGTTGCTGGCGGCGGTGATTGCGTCGGTGATACCCGCAGCGCGAGCGGCCCGAATCGACGTGATTCAGGCGCTGCGAACGGAGTAGGCTGGAAAACCACAATAGTGTAGCGCTCGTGGCAAAGTGCGCGAGGATCGGTTTATCGCGAAGGCGAAATGACCACCTAGCGCTCGATTCACGAACTGCGCGAGAATCGGGGGATAGTGCTTGAGAAGCGACTTTCGGTCTGCGCTCTGGATTGCCCCGACACGTGCTCGGTGGTGGTGCACATTGACGAGTCCGGAACTGCCAGGAAGCTGAGCGGGAATCCCGACCATCCCATCACGCGCGGCTTTCTCTGCGCCAAGGTCACCAAGTATCTCGAACGCGAATACCACCCGGATCGTCTTTTGTATCCGCTCCGCAGAACCGGCGTGAAGGGAAGCGGAAAATTTCAACGCATCACGTGGGACGAAGCGCTGGATGAAATCGGAGAGCGGTTGAAGGCGATTTGCGATAGTAACGGGCCCGAAGCAATTCTGCCCTACAGCTACGCCGGGACGATGGGCATGCTGAACGGCTCTGGAATGGACCGGCGCTTTTTCCATCGGCTGGGAGCTTCGCGGCTCGACCGGACTATCTGTTCTGCCGCGGGCACGGCCGCTCTGGAACTCTCGCAGGGAGTGAAGCTCGGCATGGAACCCGAGCAGTTCGCCCAATCCAAGCTGATCATTGCCTGGGGCGCGAATGTTCTGGGGACTAACGTTCATCTCTGGCCGTGGATCGTGGAAGCGCGGCGCAAGGGCGCGAAGTTTTACGTGATCGACCCCGTTCGGAACCGCACCGGAAAGGCCGCCGATAAGCATTTCGCGATTTACCCCGGATCCGATCTGGCACTCGCGCTGGGGCTCATGCATGTCATTTTGCGCGATGGATTACAAGACTCGGAATACATTGCACGGCATACGAACGGATTCGAGCAACTGGCGCGCCTGGCGTGCGAGTACGCTCCGGACCGGGTTGCTGCCCTGACGGGCATCCGCGCGAATGAGATCGAGCATCTCGCGCAGGAATACGCGACCACGCGGCCCGCGGCTATACGCCTGAACTATGGCGTGCAGCGGAGTGATCGCGGCGGGGCAGCGGTGCGTGCCATCTCCGCCCTGCCGATTCTGACCGGAGCATGGCGGGAAGCGGGAGACGGTTTTCAACTCAGCACTTCGGGCGCCTTCGAGTTCAACCGTCCAGCCTTGGAGCGTCCCGACCTGCAAGGGAAATCCCCATTAGGACGCGAGGCGCGGGAAATAAATATGGCTCATCTGGGCCAGGCACTGATCGAACTCGACCACCCGCCCGTCAAGGCGCTCATTGTATACAACTCGAATCCGGGGGCGATTGCACCGAATCAGGGCAAAGTACTAGCCGGTCTATGCCGGCCGGATCTCTTCACGGTTGTCCTCGAGCAGTTTCAAACAGACACAGCCGATTACGCCGACATCGTTTTGCCAGTGACTACCTTTCTCGAGCACACGGACATTTATCTGGCGTACGGCCATTATTATTTGCAGTTGGCGCGACCGGTTCTTCCAGCGCCCGGCGAGACAAAATCGAACATCGAAATATTCCGCCTGTTGGCCAGGCGTATGGGATTCGATGACGACTGCTTCCAGGACTCGGAGGACGACATGATACGGGCCTTGCTCCGGACGGAATCGAACTACTTCAAAGGCATCACTCTGGAGCGGCTGGACCGGGAGCGCTCGATCCGCCTGAATGTGGCCGGAGAGGGAGAGCCGTTCCTGCCGTTCGCAAAGGGAGAGTTCCAGACGGCGTCCAGGAAATTCGAGTTCGGGGCCGAAATGCTCGGCTACGAGCCTCCGGTGGAGTCGCGTTTTGGATCTGGCGAACTCTCTTCGCGCTATCCGCTCGAACTCGTTTCCGGGAAAAACGACGACAGCATGAATTCCACTTTCGGACATCGTTCTGCCGTTGACGAACAGACTGCGCGACTGGGTATTCACCCTGCGGACGCGGTTGGGCGCGGAATATCGGACGGCACCTTGGTTCGCGCCGTTAATGATCGCGGGTCCTGTGTGTTCATTGCCCAATTCGATTCAAACTTGCCTCGCGGGGTACTAAGCGCGCGCAGCACGCGTTGGAATAAGAGCTCTCCAGAGGGTCTAGGAATCAACCGGCTCACGTCGGACCGGCTAACGGACATCGGAGGCGGCCCCACATTCTACAGTTGCCTGGTTGAAGTTGCGCCGGTGGCGTATCCGTAATTCTGCGATCTGGGGATGTCGAGGCGTGGTCGCGGTGAGTGCGGCGCAGAGTTACACGCTGCTTACTTTTCTGCCGGGCGAATTGAGAGAAATTGCAGCCCTGGACTACGTAAACACAACAGAGAAGCGATATCAAACTGTGCCGGTTTCCGTTTCCCTGCGGAAACTGGCATCGGTTTCGTCAGAGGAACGGAATCGAGAGAGGAGGGAAAACAGAGTCTCAGTCCAACTTCAACACTCAATCTCTTTGTACGATAAGGTCTTTGGCACTCGTCGCCGACCGGCGTTTTGAGTCAGAGTGGCGGGCTGAGAGTGTGAGGCGGCGCCGACGAAAAATCGCATGCTCGCGCGCATAAACGGATTGGCGGCTAAATTGCTCAGGGTTGGCGGGTGTGCTATGATTCGGGGACCTGTAAAGCGTCAGCTTGCCGGGCGACAGATACCGGGAGTCAGGAACTCACGTGGAGTTCCCTGCGACACGGAGGGCAGAGCGATTGCTTCCTCTCAGTTCCCGATAATCACGAGTACTCGCCAAGACCAATTTTTGCGTCTTGAATGGTGCTTAGCCGTGGTGAACATTTCCGCATCGTTTACGTATGGGTCTAAGACTTAGCTGCTTCGAAATATTTTATGAGTGGGCAAGGCTGGTCGTGAGAGAAGGAGAGCCAAAATGACAAAAACCGAATTGAACAAATTTAAGAAGATTCTGGAGAGCAAGCGGGACGAATTGGAGCAGGTTGTGCGAAACCGCGATGCGATTACCATCGAAAAAAGCGCGGACGCTTTAGACGAAGTGCAGCACGCCGCGGAACGCGAGCTGGCGATTCGCAACCTCGACCGCGAATCCAACCTGTTACGGAATGTGCGGGCGGCTCTCACTCGAATCGCGGACGGTTCTTTCGGCACCTGTCTTCATTGTGAAGAGGAGATCAGTCCGAAACGCCTTAACGCGGTGCCATGGGCGGCATACTGCATACAATGCCAGGAACAGGCTGACCGCAATCGTGACGAAGGCAATGAAGGTTTTGAAGACCTCCTTGTCAACGCCGCCTAACTGCTTAGACAGTTGAATGCCTCGGCGCTGGATTTCGATCCAGCCCGGGGCGGCAGCGAAATCTCCTCCCTCCACTTTTTACAAATCAAAACAGAGCCGATTGAGCGTTCGCCTGGAAACCGCGTAACTTACACGGCCGGCTTTTCCGCCTTCAAAGTAACGACCGAGCCACCCTGGTGCTCAAACCAGAGGAACTACAATGCCGAAGTTTTCCGCAACGTTCATCTTAGCCGCTTTGATGGCAGGGACGTTGAGCTTTGCCCAAGACGCAACTACGCCAACGAAACCGACCGAGCACGTGATCGGGACTGTCTCCGCCGTCGATCCAGCCATGCGTAGCATCACTGTAAAGGACGACAAGACAGCGGCCGAAGAGAAAATCCTGGTCGGGAACACCAGGACCCTATTGAAAGTCGAACCGGGCGCCAAGGATCTGAAGAATGCGACGCGGATCACAGCGGACGATCTGGCGGTTGGCGATCGGGTGGATGTTCGCGGATTCAAGGCCGAGGGAGATACCAACGCAATCGCTGCCCGGAGCGTCGTTCTGATGTCGGCTCGCGACTTGCAAAAGGCTCATCAGGAACAAGCGGCAGAATGGCAGCACAGCATTCCGGGTATAGTCACAGCAGTCGACCCGGCAGCAGGGAAATTGACGATCAGGACACGGACGGCCGCTGGCGCCCAACCTGCGACCGTCAGTACATCAAAAACAACGCAGTTCACGCGTTATTCGCCAGAGGCGCCTCAGACTCCAGTCACCTCGCAATTGGAGCAGATCGAAGTCGGAGATCAAGTTCGGATTATCGGAAGTAAAAGTGAGGACGGCTCGACGATCACGGCCGAGAGGATCTACTCCGGCGCGTTCCGGGTTATGAACGGGACCATTCTCTCCGTGGCTCCCGATGGAAAATCGTTGACAATCCGCGATCTCGCCACCAAGAAGCCGGTCGCCATCGATCTGAACGAGCAGTCGGCTGTTCGAAAACTGCCTCCGATGCTGGCGATGATGCTGGCACGGCGGTTCAATCCGAGTTTCCGTCCCGCAGCGAGCGCGGATGGCAGAACTGCTCCAACGCCTGGTGGCAACGCAACCGGGGCACCGCGGTATGGCGCAAAGACGGGCGAGAGTCCCGAAGCATCGGGCGGGAGCAATCCGGCACCGCCGCAACCCGCAGCGTGGCAGGGCAGCGGGGCAGGAACCGGCCCGGGTGGCGCGCGCAGAGGTAACAGCGATATTTCGCAGATGATCGAAAGGCTACCGAAGACCGAGCTTTCGGAATTGAAGCCAGGCGACGCGGTGGTGATATTGGGCGTCGCGTCGGGGAATGACAATCCTCATTTGCTCGCAAGCAACGTTATCGCCGGTGTCGAGCCGATTCTCCAATCCGCTCCAAATCGCTCACGCAGTCAAGCCTTGGGCGGGGATTGGGGACTCGGTGAAATGCAGATTCCGCAATAGGCTCGACCGCTACTTCAGGAAATCGCTTCAGAGGGTACATGAAATTCAAATCGATAACCGTGGTGTTTATCGGGCTCGGCGTTTCGACAATGCTGTTCGGCCAAAGCCCGGTAAACTCTTCCGGGAGCCAGACAGGGCCGGCGCGCGCAGTCCGCCCTGGATCAAGCGGCATTGTCCAGGGCAGCGTCAAAGATAATACCGGCGGCGTTATTCCCGGCGCGATTGTGAGTCTTGCCAGTCAGAACGGCACAGTTCAAACAACGCCTGCCGATGCGCAGGGCAATTATCGATTCCGCAATGTAGCACCCGGAAGCTACACGGTCTCCGCGACATACACCGGCTTGCAGCAGAAGGGCGTCAATACAGTCACGGTCAATGCGGGAGTGGCCGCATCGGCGAACGTTGTTATGACCGTCCAGGAGCAACGTCAGGAACTCACAGTTACAGATACCAACACCAATACGGTCAGCACCGAGGCCGCGAACAATCAGACGGCACTTGTTCTGAAGCAGGAGGATCTGGATGCGCTGCCCGATGATCCCGATGATTTGCAAGCCGACCTTCAGGCTTTGGCGGGCCCCGCGGCCGGCCCGGGCGGAAATCAGATCTTCATTGACGGCTTCAGCGGCGGCAGACTTCCGCCCAAAGAAACGATCCGTGAGATCCGCATCAATTCGAATCCGTTTTCCGCTGAGTTCGACAAGCTTGGCTACGGGCGTATTCAGATCTTTACCAAACCCGGCAGCGACAAGTTTCACGGCCAGGGTTATTACAACATCAGTGACGGGGTCTGGAACTCGCGCAATCCGTTCTTAAGTGTTAATCCTCCCTTCAGAACACAGCTCTTCGGCGGCAACGTGAGTGGTCCATTGGGTAAACACGCAAGCTTTTTCGTCGATGCCGAGCGCCGCAATATCGATGACAACGGCATCATCACAGCAACCATACCAACCTCCGATTTCTTGGGGCACTTCTCCTATCAGGACTTTTTCCCTACCCCGCAGCGCCGCACAACGGTCAGCCCCCGCGTTGACTACCAACTCGGAGCGAATAACACGCTCAGCTTTCGCTATGAGTTTCTTCAGAATGACCGGCTTGTGACCGGTATCGGCAGCTTTGATCTGCCTCAGACCACGATTGGGAATATCACGTTTCCTAGTAGCGGATATTCCAGTTCAATCACAGAACACACGCTGTCCGCCATCGAAACGGCGGTTCTCGGCGCCAGGGCTGTGAACGAGACTCATTTTCAATTTGACCGCGAATCGACCACTTACACCAGTCAAAGCCAAGCCCCTCGGCTATACGTTTCGCAGTCGTTCGTGTCCGGCGGTTCGGGTTACAGCGCTCCGGGTTTTCCTCATAGCTACGATCTCGAAAATGGCTACGAATTGCAGAATTACACAACCCTGACGTGGGGAGCTCATACGACGAAGATGGGCCTGAGGGTCCGGGCCACTACGCTCAACGATTCGAGCCCAAAGGGATTCAACGGTGAATACGAGTTCCTGGGAACGGCGACCATGCAGTCAATCGAGCAATACTTGGGCACAATTCAACTGCTTCAGTCGGGACTTACGCCCGCGCAAGTAACCAGCATGGGCTACGGACCAAGCAAATACACCGTCACCACCGGTAATCCGTACCTCAGCTTTTATCAGATGGATTTCGGCCCGTTCGTGCAGGACGACTGGCGCGTCCGGCCCAACCTGACTCTGAGCGTCGGTCTTCGCTGGGAATCGCAAACCAACATTCCCGACCACAGTGACTGGGCGCCTCGCTTTTCTTTCGCGTGGTCTCCCGATGCGCATGGAGCAAACGGCCGTGCCAAAACCGTGATTCGCGGCGGCTGGGGATACTTCTACGATCGGTTCGCGGTTACAAATGTGGAGACTGCGTATCGATACGACGCGAGTAATCAGCTTTTATACACGTTGAATAGACCTACGATGTACGATGCGGCCTTTGACACTCCCATCCCAATCGCAGACCTGACCGCTGCTACAGCGAATGTGGCTCAGAAATATCAGATTGACAGCCGCCTGAAAGCGCCGCGTCTGATGCAGACATCGCTATCTGTCGAACGGCAACTTTTCGCCCACACCACACTTACCGCGACTTTCGTCAACTCACGTGGCACTCATGAGCTGCGGACGGTTGATATTAACGCGCCATATCCTATTCCGGGGCAACTGCCGCCGGGAGCTAATCAGAATCATAATCCCAATGCGAACGATGTGTGCTGCCGGCCTTTCGGGGATGTGGGAGACATTTACAACATGCAATCCGATGGGATTTTCAAACAAACCCAAATAATCATCGGTGTAAACAGCCAGGTAGACAAATGGCTGACACTGTTCGGACGCTATTCGCACAACAATGCTCATAGTGATACCGACGGAGTGAGCACGCTGCCCGCCGATCCTTACAACTTCGCGGCCGACTGGGGCCGGTCTGCGCTTGACATTTCGGACAACCTATTCTTTGGCGGGTCGATTGCCGCTCGGTGGGGACTGCGATTCTCCCCGTTTCTAGTAATGCACAGCGGGATCCCGTATAACATCACAACCGGAACAGATCTGTTCTTACAGGGGCAAGGCGCGTCGACGGCGCGCCCGACGGTTGTCGATTTCGAAACCCCCTATCCGACTTCGTTTGGATACCTGAATCCGCTTCCGTTGGTTCCTGCTCCTGGCGAAGCGTCTTTTATTGAGCGAAATGCCGCAACCGGCCCGGGGTTCATCGGGTTGAACCTGCGCGTGAGCAAGACCTGGGGATTCGGCACGACCAAATTCTCGGGCCCCTCTGGAGGAGCTCGTGCGGGCGGAGGCGGTTATGGGGGCCGCGGTGGTGGTGGTTTCGGCGGTGGTGGTTTCGGTCGCGGCGGCGGTGAATCCTCGGAGCATCGGTACAACCTCACCTTATCGGTCAACGCTCGAAACATTCTCAACCATGCGAATCTGAACACACCGAATGGCGCTCTGACCTCACCGTATTTCCAAGAATCGACCGGCATCACCGGAGGCTACGGCGCAGAAGCGACGGCCAGCAATCAGAGGCGAATCGATCTCCAACTGCGTTTTACGTTCTGAAGAACGGTCTGCTGCTTTTTCGGCAGCCATGCACGACAGCAAGGATTTTGGCGCGTGCGCAGTTCTTCAAAAATCTACATCCAGGTGACATCGAACGACTGTTGTTAAACGGCGAAGTTGCTCGACAACTTCCCGGATCGCCTTCGGTAAGGGCTTTCCCTTCGAGCGGGGTGTTTCAATGCTATGCTCCTATTTCCTTGACGCGCTCTTCGCGCTCGAGCCGCGCAATGCCTGGAACAGCCATGCCCGCGCAAAGTCCCACTCGCGATGCACCGTGCGCAACGAAATTCCCAAAACTTCGGCTGATTCTTCTGCCGTGAGCCCGCCGAAGAAGCGCAGTTCGACGAGTTCGCCCTTTCGAGCATCTAACTTTGAAAGTGCGGTCAGCGCTTCATCCAAAGCTACTACGTCCTCGGTTCGGTCCGAGACGCCGCCAGCCTCCGCAAACGCTACCAGAATTACCGATCCCCCGCGCTTTTGCGCCCGCCTGGTAACGGCGTGATCTACGAGCACGCGGCGCATCATCTTTGCTGCCACTGCATAAAAGTGCGCGCGGTCTTGCCACTCCACCGCATTCCACTGGATTAGTCGCAGGTAAGCTTCGTTGACTAGCGCCGTAGGCTGCAGCGTGTGGCCCGGTCCTTCTTTGCTCAAGTACTGACGGGCTAGGCGGCGGAGCTCAGACTCCACGAGCGGCACCAATCGCTCCAGCGCACTCGCATCCCCCTCGCACCAACACTTCAACAGCCGGGTCACTTCGCTAGCCGGAGCAGGCATACATTTCTACTGACAGAATCAGCGGAAATTCGTGATCATCATCAGATCGTTAATCGCATGCTCCACTTGCGTGGCTAGAGCATAATGTCCATCGCCGGACAGCACGAGTCCCGGGGTGCTCGGAAGCGTCAGCCGCGCATCGTACGGCGGTTTCGGTAACGTAAACAGGGTCGTCACTCGATGCGTTTGAAAGCTCAGAAACCGGACCATCGGCTCCGATGAAGCCTCCACCGTCATGAAATAGATCCCTCGGTCGAGCACACCCCAGAAACCCCAGAACCGTTGCCTGACCGCGCTTTCTAACCCTGGCACCGGCTTCTCCGCTCCGCCAACGGCAGGAACGGACCAAATCGCGCAGCAGTCCGGTTGTGCTCCCGGCTTCATGTAGTAAATGAGTTTGCCGTCGGGCGAGGGCAGGGCGCGAAAAGCGCCGCCGTGCGTGACTTGTAGGGGGTGGCCACCTGCCGCCGGCACTCTCCAGATTTCACGCTGGCCGGAGCGTCCGCAGTTAAAGTAAATCCATTCACCATCCGCGGACCATGCGGCCAGCCAACTGCCTCCGGGCTCGGCACTCAGCAATTTGGGCACGCCGCCGCCGGAATCCACTACATAAATACCGGAGCGGCCGGAGGCCCACGAGTCGAATGTAATCCGATGCCCGTCCGGCGACCAGCGCGGCGACCCTGTGCTCACGGCATCCATAGAGGTGAGGCGAACAGCTCCCGACCCATCGCGACGCGAAACCCAGATCTCCAGTGTGCCGGAGCGGTTCGAAACAAACGCGATCCGCTCGCCATCGGGCGAAAACGACGGGCTATCATCGCTCCACGACGAATTGATAACAGCGGCAGGTGGATCGAACGGGCCAGGCGCTCCATTTCGCCACCCACGACCGGTATACAGGTAAATGTTCGTGTCAAGCCAGTCGACAGTGTATGCGAGCCAGCCCTGCCGCGACATATTGGGGTGAAAAGCATCGCGCAACGTGGCGGAAACGGGCCGAGGTCTGCCGCCACCGATGGGAAAACGCCAGAGGCTCCCATCCGCTACACTCCGCCGTGATGCAAAAACGAGTTCCCGGCCGTCTGCGGTCCAGGTTATACCGTTCAGAGGTTGACGATCGAACGTAAGCTGCTTTGCCTTACCTCCGTTCGCGGGGATCAGGAACACCTCCGACGCCGTTCCGACGATTAGGTTGCGTACGAACGCGACCCGCTTGCCATCGGGCGAGAAGACAGGCTCGTGATCGGCGTGATCCGATGTCAGTTCCAGGATTTTACCGGATTCGAGCGATTGCAGGAAGATTCCGCCGGCTGCGAGTCCTTTGCTTTGCCTGGGCACATGCGCAAGCGCGACGGTCTTGCCGTCAGGCGACCAGGAGGCACCCAACCAGCAGCCTTCCGCGATTTTACGCTCGTTGCCCCCCTGCGAGGACATAATGTAGATGTCGTGAGAACGATAGATTTGGCCGGGCGTCCGCTCACGGGCGAAGGCGATACTTCTTCCGTCGGGCGCCCACGCCGGTCGGATGTCGTCATCGCGCGAAAAGGTCAACCGTACGGGCTCCCCTTCTCCCACCGGCTTCACGTAGATGTGCTGCGCGCTATCCCCGGCGGACTTCCAGGAGAAGGCAATCCGAGAACCGTCCGGAGAGAACGCCGGAAAGTCTTTCGAGCCCGCGAACGTGGTCAGCGGTAGAAGCTGCAACTCGCCGGCGGGCGGCGGCGCACGCCTGGCGATCCAGGTGTACGCGACAATTCCTGCGAGCGCGGCCGCCAGGTACCACTTCTTGTTCGCGTGCCGTCCGAAAAGAGTTCTGATGTTTCGGTTAGCCGGCGCAGTAAGCAGGCCATTCGATTGATGCGGATCGAGCCGACGCAGGTCTTCCGCGAACTCGCGCATCGTGCGATACCGGGCCTCGCGATCCTTGGCCAACGCTTTCGATAGGACGGCGCCCAGTCCACGACCGCCGACAGCAACGGGTCGCGAATCGAGCAATGCGGCAAAAACTTCGGCGGTGCTTGTTCCCGGAAACGCACGCTGGCCTGTAAACAGCTCATACAGCACCGCGCCCAAGCTGAAAATGTCGCTTCGGCCATCCAGCTTCTCTCCGCGCGCCTGCTCGGGCGACATGTATCGCGGGGTGCCCATGATGCTCCCGGCCTGGGTGGCTTGCGGCGACGTCTGGCCGGCCTCGCCGATGCGCGCCAAACCAAAATCCACAATTTTGACCACGCCATCGGGCCGCAGCATGATGTTCTCTGGCTTGATATCGCGGTGCACGATGCCAGCCCGATGCGCCGCCTCGAGCGCCATGGCGCACTGAAAGCCGATCTCGATCACCTCTTGCACCGGCAGTTTGCCGGAGCTGAGCCGCTGCCGCAGCGTGATACCCGCGATCAGTTCTTCGGCGATAAACCAGGTCTTATCTGCCTGCCCGATCTCGTAAATCGTGACGATATTGGGATGGTTCAGGCCCGAGGCGGCTTTGGCCTCCCGCTGGAATCGAGCTACCCGCTCGGCGTCATTCGTAAACGCCGAGGGTAGAACCTTCAATGCCAAGTCGCGCTCCAGCCGGCTGTCCCGTGCTCTGTACACCTCGCCCATGGCGCCGCTTCCGATCTCCGCGACGATCCGGTAAGGACCGAGCGCGCTCCCTACAGCCGCTGCCGCTGCCTCAGAACCGAGCTTTCCGATATGACTGCAAAGCTGCTCCGGTGACAGAAAACTGCCGGCTTCCTCTCTGGCTTCCAGCAGCGATTCCAGCTCGTGCAGCAGGTCCGGATCGTCCGAGCACGACTCCTCCAGCACAGCGGTGCGGCGCTCCGGTGGGGAGTCCAGCACGCGCAGGTATAGCCGTTCCATGCGCACCAAGCGTTCGGCGTCCAGCATCACTTCAAAAAGCCGAAAAGTGGGTTTATTCTACCAGGGACATGGCTTGGTATGAACGTGTCACGCCCTTGCCCTTGCCCTTGCACCAGGCATTCAACGACTGCGTAACTTCGTTCGTGTGAGCATTCATGCGCTTCTCCCCCACTCTGTTGGGAAACTGGGTGGACCCAAGAGAAAAAAACCAGAATTATGCACTTGACGAAACGGGGAAGACGTGGCGTGACAGGCCGATGGGAATTGATGTTGCGGCTGTGGTGGTGGTAGCTGGTTGGCGGCTCTGATGCTGTATCCCAGTGTCTTCGGATTTCAGCCGGCGGTGCGCTAAATGATCGTTGATGTTTGGACCGAGAGAGAGTTTGACCGATAATTCAGGTGCGCTTGTCCGTTCAAACCCAATCGGCAGCCAAGCGAGAACACCCACAGCCAACAACGCCAGCGAAGATGGTTCGGGAACGCTCTCCGGCGCGGGAACCGGCTTAATCGTGCCGCCTTCGAGAACAATAAATCCGGGCTGCTCGCCGGCACTGGTTTTGCCCCCGGTTGTAGCTTTTCCGCCTCTCTCCTTACCGGGCTTCCCAATCGAGTGCGTAAATCTCATCGAAGCTGGCATCGCGCGCAATGAGAGGCGACCCATCGGGCGTGAGACCGGCCCAAGCTCCAAAGGCACCGACCTTCCGCTGCAAGCTCGTGAGGCTGACCACCCGTTCGACTCTGTGATCGCGAATCCATACCTTGAAATACGCGGGATCCTCGCCCGTAGTGTCGAAGCCTATGTATTCGCTATCGGCAGACCACCTTTCGTACCCGAAGTACGCTTTCGCCAGTTTCGCCCACTTCTGGTCATGAAAATCAAACAGGAGCAGCGTTTGAGTGTCGGCCGTCAGCGCCGATATATAACGCCCGTTCCTAGACCAGCGAGGCGCCCACAAG
Organism: uncultured Acidobacteriaceae bacterium; assembly: GCA_963787585.1. Lineage (GTDB taxonomy): Bacteria > Acidobacteriota > Terriglobia > Bryobacterales > Bryobacteraceae > Bog-105. The sequence continues at coordinate 716,506 of CAWBDR010000013.1, read as the reverse complement.
CCTTTGGAGCCCGGCAGTACCGAAACGCGGTGCGAGCTCAGATTGAGTATCTCAATGGCCATATTATGGGAAGCTTGCGGCTCAATCGGGTAACCACCGAAGGCAATCAAGTTTCCATCGCTCGACCACGTCGGATCGCTATTGTTCTCCCCATAAGTAAGCTGCTGCGTTTCGCCGCCATCCCTATTTACGACGTAAACTTTTTCGGTGCCCCCGGGAGTATAGGCCATGAACGCGATCCGGCTTCCATCCGGCGACCATTGCGGCACGCTGGCGTGCAATGGCGGAGCCGTGAGCTGCAGCCGTTGACCACCGTTCACGTCGCTTCGCCAGATTGCGTCCCCCGGATGTGAGACATAAGCGACCCACTTGCCGTCTCTCGAGAAATCCAATCCCTCGGCCGAAGTGCCGTAGAAAAACGGAACAAAATTCTTTCCCTTCGAGTCGTAACGCACCAGCTCGATGCGGGATTCACGGCCTCCAACGAAAACACGCTTGCCGTCGCGACTCGGAACCGGTCCGTATGTATTCATCGGCCCTGTCGTCAACTGAACGGGTTCAGGGTTCTTGGTTTCGAGCAGGCCACGTTTCTCCCGCATCGCCCAAACCGTTGTGGCATTCCTGCTGGTCGACTCAAAGACGAAGTATCGGCCATCGCGTGTCCAGTTCCCGCAACATTGCGCATCGCGCCAAGCGGGCAAAACGGCGTGGAGTTGGGTTCCATCAACAGACACCTCCCACAAGGTGTGTTCTGGCACTTCCGACGTGGCGAATGCGCCGCCCCCGTGTTGATTACGCAAGAGAGAGAAGCGAATCTTCTTACCGTCCGGCGACCAGCGAGGGGAAGAAGGGACTCCGGGTATCGTCGCGAGCGTACGCGTTCCAGTTCCATCTACTCGGCACACAGCAAGCTCATGTTCCCTTTCCCTGGTGAACACCAACTGTCTGCCGTCGGGAGACCACGCTGCGCTCCCAACGACGAGATCACCCACGCGCCGCGGAGAACCTCCGAAAATTGGTGCAATCCAAAGCGTCGCTGAGTTGAACGCATATGGGTTGTAACCGGAGCTTCCGACTAGAAGCTCCGAACCATCGGGCGAAATGTCCATGACCGACGCGTTCGGCAATTCCACATGCAGCGGAACCGATTCGCCGCCTTCGATCGAGACCTGATACGGCTGGCCTGTCGGGTAGCTTCCTGTGTTGAAGTACAGTCGCGAACCGTTGGTCAGGAAGGGCGCCGTTTTTGCCTGACGATCGTTAGTGATCTCAGTTGTACTCAAAACTCTCGGAGGCGGGACTGGGCGGGCGAAGAACAGTGCTATGCCTGAAACCGCGAGACCGATGGCAGCGGCGGCGAACAGCCACCGCAGGCGGACGGCGATTGCGCCCCGAGCCGAATGCCGTTCAGCGTTGCGGCTCAGGTCTACCTGCCGGATGGCGGCGGCGAATTCGCCCATCGATGAATAGCGAGCCGCGACATCCTTTTGCAGGGCACGGGAGAGGACGGCGCGCAAAGGACCGGCAGCGCGGAGGTCCGGCGGTGCCGCCAGCAGCGCCGCAAAAACTTCTGCGGTGCTGGCGCCCGGGAACGCGGGACAACCGCAGACCATCTCGAAGAGCACTGCTCCGAGGCTGAAGATATCGGACCGCGCGTCCAGCTTCTCTCCACGGGCCTGCTCGGGCGACATGTATCGCGGGGTGCCCATGATGCTCCCGGCCTGGGTGGCTTGCGGCGACGTCTGGCCGGCCTCGCCGATGCGCGCCAAACCAAAATCCACAATTTTGACCACGCCATCGGGCCGCAGCATGATGTTCTCTGGCTTGATATCGCGGTGCACGATGCCAGCCCGATGCGCCGCCTCGAGCGCCATGGCGCACTGAAAGCCGATCTCGATCACCTCTTGCACCGGCAGTTTGCCGGAGCTGAGCCGCTGCCGCAGCGTGATACCCGCGATCAGTTCTTCGGCGATAAACCAGGTCTCGTCTACCTGCCCGATCTCGTAAATCGTGACGATGTTCGGATGGTTCAGGCCGGAGGCGGCTTTGGCCTCCCGCTGGAATCGAGCTACCCGTTCGGCGTTATTCGTAAACGCCGAGGGTAGAATCTTCAATGCCAAGTCGCGCTCCAGCCGGCTGTCCCGTGCTCTATAGACATCGCCCATGGCGCCGCTTCCGATCTCCGCGAGGATTCGGTAAGGACCGAGCGCGCTCCCTACAGCCGCTGCCGCTGCCTCGGAACCGAGCTTTCCGATATGACTGCAAAGCTGCTCCGGTGACAGAAAACTGCCGGCTTCCTCTCTGGCTTCCAGCAGCGATTCCAGCTCGTGCAGCAGGTCCGGATCGTCCGAGCACGATTCCTCCAGCACAGCGGCGCGGCGCTCCGGTGGGGAGTCCAGCACGCGCAGGTATAGCTGTTCCATGCGCGCCAAGCGTTCGGCGTCCAGCATCACTTCAAAAGCCGAAAAGTGGGTTTATTCTACCAGAGACATGGCTTGGTATGAACGTGTCACGCCCTTGCCCTGCTCGGGTTTATGTTTTTTTCAACAACCATGGCACGTTTAACCGGCTCTTTCGGCTTGCCCTAAGTAGGAGGCCTTCAAGAACCAATATGAAGCGCAGCGACTTTCTTCAATCCACCACCGCAGCCGGTCGTGGCGACGCCGACCGAAACCCTGCTGGGAAGCTTCGGCGCATCGTGCGGATTAGGCTGGCGGCCACCTTGGGCAGCATAGTACTCGCGTTTGCACTAGGTTTTACCGCGAACGCGCAAGCTCCCGCACAAGGCGACGATTCCTCACAGGCCATTGCGCCAGCTTTGAAAAAAGCTCTGGAGCAGGACGGATGCATGCAGAATGGCAAATTCAACGCGGCGGACTTGATTACGACGTTCGATACGGGAATCGTTTCATCGTGCCTCGGCAATGTTCCGTTGTCGTCCTCGGGATCCGCCCTGGATCCTGCGGTCATCACGGTTCTCGCCGCCACTGCCTATGTATGGGGCCTCGGTCCGGAGTACATCTATCGATTTTCGAAATACAACACGATCATCGGCGCACCTTTTAACACGCTGAAATACGGGGCCGTTCCTGCGGCCTGGAACAATGAAGCTACCAATGCAGGGGACGCATCGGTTCTCTACATTAGCGGATTCCTGAACTTCAACCAGAGTCCCGAACAGGTCCTCACCGTGCCGCCCTCGAGCAATCAGTACTACGTCGTTGCCTATCTCGATGCTTACGCTAACACTGTCGGAAGCATCGGGACGCGAACAACCCCTTCCGACACCACGAAGTCCTATCTTCTCGTCGGACCCAACTCTCGGTATGCCAAAAAGAAGACCGCGACCATTGGGGGGTACGAATACCCGGTGATGGCTTCCGACACCAATCTGAGTTGGTTCGTGATTCGCGTTCTCGCCAACACGTTAATCGATGCTTCGGACCCAACATCGGTTCCGAATGTCGCCAGCGGCGTCGAGCAGAAATTCGCGTTGAATTCACTGCAGGAGTTTGAAGCGAACGGCCATGAGCCGGTATATCCGGCAAGCTTCGTCTTGCCGCCGCCGACTCAGGAGCAGAAAGACGAAGCGGTGCCCTACCAGAACGCGCCGACCAAGGCCGTCGATTTCTTCAACCAGCTTGGCGATGACGTGGCGACCAGCCCGATACCCAACCGCTTCACCGGATTATCCGGCACACCTTTGGTCGATCTCCCTGCCTGGGTTGTTCCGCAGCCCGAGGCGAAAACAACCATCTATCGCGTTCCCTCCTCCGGCCAGAAACGGATCTTCGATTTGTTCAAGCCGCTTGGGCTCACTGAGAAGGGTTTTCAGATTCCGGCCGACTGGGGAACGGCGCAGAAGGATGCCTTGCAGGCCGGTTACGTCCTAGGCCAGGACATTCTCAGTGCATTCATCAAGCTCGCCGCCCCGGACGCGAGCACCAACTACTGGGGAATCCTGAACGACCCCGTCGGGACGTATCCGAGCAATGCAGTTGGATACCTTTGTCGCTCGTTGGTCGTCGTGGAGGGCGGCATCGCCAATATCGCGCTCGACGCGGTTTATCCGACCTTGACCGGCAACCCCAGGACGTTGGATGGTAACCGCACCTACCAGCTCACGTTCCAGCCACCGACACCCTACGTCCCGCCGAACCCGGTCGATGGGATCTACCCACCTATGGTCAGCGACAGCAATGGCAATCCAAAAGGCTTCTGGTCGATCCATGTTTACGCAACCGATCCAGCGCAAGCCGCCGCCCCCTTCATCGCCCAGACGAGTGTGCTGAACACCAGCTACTCGACTGCGGATACGACCGTTCTTTCGGTGGATGCCAGAACCAATTTCATGACGGTGAACGCTCCGAATTGGGGAACGCTTGTGGCGAGCACCCCCATTCTGTTCGGCGGGGACGCCGCCGCTTACGGCTTGAAACCCAACACTGTCTATTACCTGGCAACGATACCCAAAGCAAATGCTGACAACACCACATACACCTTCCAAATCTCCACGCAGTGGCGCCAGACACTGTCGAGCGGCAAAGGGCTGCCGGTGCCGATCCAGGGCCCCAACGGCCAACATGGCCCTATTGTCGACCTGCGATCCCCGGCCGGCGGCGGCGCGCTCAAGTACGGAATGGTCAAGCCGGTCACTCAGCTTGGATCGTCACAACTCGCCGCCAACCAGTTGGTCAGGAACGCCGATGGATCGCTGACCCTGTGGTTCGGCCCAACGCTGCCTTCCGGTGCCCCTGCGTCGAACTGGATCCCAACACCCTCCACGGCCTATTACCGCACGATCTACAATACCGCGGTGAGGACGAAGTTCCAGTTGACGCTTCGCATGTACTACCCAACGCCCGGAAACGAGCCGCCGTCGATCCTACCGTGCACCGCTCAGGCGTGTGGTTCGGCCATGCCCGAGAGCTACATACCGCCCGCCCTGAAGTTGGTTCGGTAAGCGTTGCGGTTTACGGCTACGAGCCCAGAAGTTCGTGGCTCAGATCCTGCCGGGCGCGCGCCAGATCATCAGGGGCTTGCAGGGATGCAGGCCCCTTCTGACTTGGGCGGCGCACGCAATTAGGATGGTGTGCGTTTCTCGCCCACGCGGTTGGGAAATCTGGGCGTTCTCAGAGAAAAAAAGCTCAACACCCTATCAAAATCGCTTCGCTCGGGTTTTCTGGTTTTTTTTCATAAACGGTGGCACGTTTAACCGATTTCTTTGGCTTGGCATAAGTAGGAGGCCTTCAGCATCGTGCTCCCCCGACCAGGAGTAACGGCCAACGCACCGCCGGGGCGCTGCGTGATGACGCCTCAGGCGCTGAGTGGCCGTAGACGGCTACAACTGAGCAACGCGTCACCGCGTTAGCGAGTTCGTATTTCACGGGCGTCATTCCCAGTAAGGAGATGGCGCCCAAAACATATCCTTAACAGCAGTTGCAAACCAGGCGGCCAGCGGTCAACGAATCACCACTAGCGATCGCCATTAGCGATTCCCGCGGTGATTCAGTTTGACTCAACGCGTTGCTCTTCAATGAGCTAAGGTTGTGAATCGCACGTGCGAGTAATCCGTTGGGGTACCAGTCTCAACGCTGATTAGCAGCCACGTCGGCGAAGTCCTCGCAGACCGCTCTATTACTTTGAACTTAACGGTCTGCCATGGGATAGAAATCGCTGGTACGTAGAAGAGCCCGCACCAGCGCAGCCGCAGCTCAACTGTTCTTTACGGCGACGTTCTGAATGACATCGGCGACGTCCTCGCAGACGTCGGTCGTATGCTCGAGGATTTCGAACACCTCTTTGTGTTTTATCAGAGTGATCGGATTTGTCTCGGAGCTGAACAGCTTGCCAACTACCGTGCGCTCGACCGCATCGGCTTCGTTCTCCAGGCGGTTGACCTCGATACAATCGTTCCAAACCGGCTTGCGATCGCGCAGCGCGGCTAAGGCTCGGGAGAGAGCCTGACACGAATCATCGATCATACGGCCTAGCTGAATTGCGGGTTGGGGAATCGGGTCCAACCGGTAGGCGACGATTCGAAAGGTCGCGTCCTCTATTGCATCCAGCACGTTATCAAGCGTTGTGGCCAGCGTCTGAATGTCTTCAGGATCGAACGGAGTGATGAATGTGGACTGCAATCGACGAAAAATCTCATGGATCATTTCATCGCCATTCCGCTCAAGAGCCTCCATCTGCTTCGCGATTTCGCACACCTGGTCATAGCCTCCTTCCAAGCCAACGATCAGCAGATGCGAAGACTGGCAGAGAATGCGCATGTGCTGCTGGAATAGATCAAAAAACTTTTCGTCTTTGGGAAGAAGATTCATCCGCGCGAGTGCTATTGTAGCCTTCCTGTATACGCGCGTCTACCCGATGCGCTACCGATCGCTAGTTATCACCTGTGAAACAATCCGCGATTCAAGAACAGAGCACCGGCCTCAGGCGGGAAATGGGGCTCTTCCCTGCCCTAGCCTCCAACATGCTGAACATGGTCGGGGTTGGACCTTTTCTGACCATTCCACTGATTTTGGCCGCGATGGGCGGTCCGCAAGCGCTTCTCGGATGGATTCTGGGCGCGCTGATTGCAACGTGCGACGGCCTGGTCTGGGCGGAATTGGGCGCGGCCATGCCCGGTTCCGGCGGTTCTTACGAATACCTGCAGCAAGCCTTCGGACCGCAATCCCTGGGTCGATTGATGGGCTTCTTGTTTCTGTGGCAGGTAATGCTGGCCGCGCCGCTGACCGCAGCGTCGGGCGCCGTGGGATTCGCCGATTACGCCCGGTACCTGGTGACATCTCTCACCCACGCTGAACAGAAGGTAATCGCGATCGCGGTATGCCTGCTTGCGACATTTCTCCTGTATCGCGACATTCGTTCCATCGGCAGGATCTCGGCAATGCTCTGGGTGATTCTCATGCTCGCGATGGGTGTGATTGTCTGGGGAGGCGCCTGGCACTTTCACGCATCCCTGGCTTTCAGCTTTCCGCCGGGCGCGTTTCATCTTTCCTCCCGATTTTTTCTGGGACTGGGGGCAGCGACGCTCATCAGCATGTACGACTACAGCGGGTATTTCAACGTATGTCTGATCGGAGGCGAGATCAAGCAACCGGAGAGGAACATACCCCGCTGCGTGTTGCTCTCGATCGGCATTCTCGCAATTCTATACGTGGCGATGAGCTTATCGATTATCGGGGTTCTGCCCTGGCAAGAAGCCATTCACTCGCGTGCGATCGTATCGGACTTCATGGAGCGACTTTACGGGATGAGAGCAGCCCAAACGATAACCATCCTGATCCTGTGGGTAGCATTTGCCTCAGTCTTTTGCGTTCTTCTGGGATACACGCGCGTACCCTACGCTGCCGCCGCGGAGGGCCACTTTTTTTCAATCTTCGGGCGCATTCACAAAACCCGCAACTTTCCGTCGTTTTCGGTTCTGTTCATGGGAATCGTGTCGGCGGCCGCCTGCCTGCTGAGATTGGAAGACCTGATCAAAGCGCTGATTGTGATCCAGATTCTGACGCAATTTGCGGCGCAATGTGTCGCGGTGATCGCGATACGGCAGCGGCGCCGGCATATCTCGCGGCCGTTCTCGATGCCGCTCTATCCGGTGCCCGTGTTGATCGCGCTGGCGGGCTGGATTTTCATTCTTGGTTCAAGCGGAGCCGTTTATGTCGTCAGCGGATTGGCTTTGCTCGTCTTCGGGATCGCGGCCTATCTCTGGCGCGCCAAGATTCTTCGGCAATGGCCGTGGGAACAGCAGGACTCGATGTCCGACGCTACCAGATAAACGGAACTAGCGCCTTAACATGGCGCCTGTAATCGTCGTACTGTGTACCAAACTGCTCCTGCATAAAGGACTCCTCGGTCAGCGACTTCCACTTAAATCCGATCACCCCGAATACGACCGCGATCAGCCCGCGAAGCTCGCCCACGAAGATCGCAGTTCCCGCCATTGCGAGCAGGAGGCCGGAATAGATGGGGTGACGAACGAAGGCGTACGGTCCCGAGCGGATGAGTTCGTGATCCTTCTTGATGGTAGGGGTTGCACTCCAATTCCGGCCAAGAAAGACCCGCGCCCACACGGCGATGAACAGGCCAGCAATAGTCAGAACCACACCCACATACGCGGTGGCCGACGAAGCCGGAACAAATCTCAGGGCCAGCAGTCCCAGGGCGGCGCTTCTCGCGAACAGAAGATAATACGCAGCAACCATAAGGGCAGACTGCGGCAGGCGGAGCGCCGGCGACTGAATTTTGACGGCCGATTTGCTCATGAACGCCGTTACCAGCCACACCCCAGCGAGGGCCATCCAGGCAACGCTGATGATTGTCCAGAGGTTCGGCATCGCAGTATCAGATACGCGCTCAGGCAATGCCAAGTTCCCGCTGCATCTCCTCGAGAGTGACGCCCTTCGTTTCGGGGTACTTGAAAAAGACGACGAAAAACTGAAGGACCATCATGGCAGAGAAGAAAACGAACGGCGCACCTCTGGAACGGGAGGCGATGATCGGGAACGTCCATGAGATGATCGCGTTCATTATCCAGTGAGTAAAGCTGCCCAGACTCTGCCCCTGCGCCCGAACGCGGGTTGGGAAGACCTCGCTGAGATACACCCAAATAACGGCACCTTGCGAGAACGAGAAGAACGCAATGAATCCGACCAGGAACCAGACCAGTAGATTCTCGTGCGAATTGCTGAAAAAGACGGCGCTCACCCCGGCAAGACAGGCCGCGCATCCGAGCCCCCCTATCAACAGCAGGGTCTTGCGGCCGACACGATCAATGATGGACATGGCGATGATCGTAAAGACCAGATTGGTGAACCCGATGAGCACCGCCTGAAGATCACCCGACACCTTACTGAACCCTGCGCGGGCAAAGATGTCATTCAAGTAATAAAGAATGGCGTTGATTCCCGAGAGCTGGTTAAACATGGCAATGGAAACAGCCAGGAAAATGGGCAGGCGATATTTCCGTTGAAATAGCGATTCTCTGGCGTGGCCATGCTCCACGTCGATCGACTTGACGATGTCCTGCAATTCCTCTTCGACATTCTCTTCGCCGATCAGGACAAGCACTGAGCGAGCCTCTTCCAGGCGCGATTTCTGCACTAGCCAGCGCGGGCTGCGCGGAATGAGGAACAGCATCAAGAAGAACAGCAGAGCCGGAATACCGGAGACGCCCAACATCCATCGCCATTCCGAGTTACTCGCAACCGTAATACCGATGAGGTAATTCGAGAAGTAAGCGAGCAGAATGCCGGCTACGACGTTGAACTGGAAGAAGCCGACCAAGCGTCCGCGCCATTTCGCAGGCGCAATCTCGGCGATGTACATGGGCCCCAAAACGGACGATCCGCCAATTCCCAGGCCGCCAATTAATCGGAATGCGACGAGGGAATACCAGTCCCAGGCAAAGGCGCATCCCACAGCAGAAATCAGATACAGGACGGCCATCAGCCGCAAACTGTCACGACGGCCATATCGATCGCCCGGGATGCCGGCCAGAATGGAGCCGACAACAGTTCCGACCAGAGCAACGGCAACCGTCAGCCCGAGACCGTTCGGCGTGAGCGCAAAGGTCCGCGATAAGCCGGCTGTAGTGCCCGCGATGACCGCGGTATCAAAGCCGAACAGCAGTCCGCCGAGAGCAGCGACGATGGTGCTTTTGACGAGCGCTCCATTGAGGGTCATGCCGGCTCACCGGCCATTTGCGTGGGAGAACCCGTGAGGGCGCGTTCGGCGAGGACGAGTGAACCTAGGATTCCGGCGCGCGATCCCAGTCCTGGGGGCTGGATGAACCGGTCGAGATGGTCCATGACCTCAGAATGGCGAAGATAGCTGTTCAAGAGGCGGCCAAATTCTATCCTGATCATTTGGAATAGGTGCGGTTGCTGCATGACGCCACCTCCCAGCAGTATCCGTTGGGGCGAAAGCGTAACGGTTAGATTGACGAGACCGAGCGCCAGATAATGCGCTTCCAGTGCCCAGGCCGGATGCTCCTGGGGCAGCGTTCCGGCGGGCACGCCCCATCGAGCCTGCATGGCCGGACCTGACGCTAGCCCCTCCAGGCAGTCGCCATGAAAGGGACAAGAGCCTGGGAACGGGTCGCGCGCCGGATCGTGCGGAATCTGCAGATGGCCCATCTCCGGATGAAGCAAGCCATGAACCAGCTCGCCACGCACGAGAGCGCCGCCGCCAATACCGGTTCCGACCGTGAGATAAATAGCATCTTGCAAACCTTGCGCGGCACCCCAGCGGGCTTCTCCTAAGATGGCCGCATTCACGTCCGTATCGAATTTGACGGGCACGCCTAATCCGCCCCGGACGGCACCGGCGAGGTCGAAATTAGCCCAACCGACCTTGGGTGTCGAGGTGATGTGACCATAGGTGGACGACCCTGGGTGGAGATCGATCGGCCCGAAGGAGCCGATACCGATCGCCTCGACAGAAATTCTTCGCTCACGAAAGAAGCGAATTGCGTTATTGACGGTGATGTCCGGAGAAGAGGTGGGGAACTGGTCCGTTTCCAGATCTTCGGGGCCGGTGCCAATGCCGCAAACGAACTTAGTGCCGCCTGCCTCTATACCGCCGAACATGCTCTTGAGTATATGATCAGAATCCCTTCAGGTTTCCAGTGACTGGCATGCCGGAGTAGTGGACGTGAACAATCCTCCACTGACCGTTCTCACGGTGGTAGATCTGTGTCTCTCTGCCTTGCGAATGAAAGGAGTTGCCATCCTTTCTCACTTTTGCAACAAAGTCCCAGTTGAACTCCGACCATGCAGCATCTCCATACACATGGACAGCGATGTCCTTGGGCGTTAGCTTCCGCTCCAAGAATGTGCCGCCCATCAAATTCCTATACACATCTGCCTCGATTTGATCGCGGCCGCGTTCTTCACCGAGTGGATGAATGAAGGTGACCTCTGGAGCATTTGAAAAGAGTTGGCCGGCTAATTTCGTGTCCGCGCGGTCGATGGAGGTTGCATACATGGTGATTAAATCTTTGATCGCCTGAGTATCGGTGTGGGCATCCGCCGCGGCGGGCAAAACGACGCAGAGCATCATGATGACCCGCGCGCAGCAATGCCAGAAGTGAGTCATCGAGTTGTTGTTCATAAGGTCTTCCTCTATGATGGTGTCTCACTGCGTCAAAAATCTAATGATTCGAGCTTATCCAGCGTCTTTCGAAATGCGCGAGTACGCCGGAAGAACATGTATTCGAAAGGCCAACTCGCTGATGGGTTTTGGCACGGATTCGCTCCGCTGGAAATGTTTAGCAGCGTTCGCAGTTACGGAGTGCGGCCGTAGGGTTAGAAGTCGGCGCTCAGGTTACCGAGAGTTCAGGTGCGCAGCTCGCTAAGCTTCTTGCCCACTGCGCCGGGTCCGAAATTGACCTTCGCGTCTTTGAGATTGAGACCGACTACTTCGATGCGGTTCAGATCGGCCGTTCCGATACCAGCAGCCTCCGCGAGCTTTAGCGAATTATCGCCGCGGATAAAGGGCGATGTTCCGCGCTCGGCGCGCGGATCGTAGCTCATCACCGCCATACCGACCGCGTCAACGCAGACGGGATTACGTCCGGCGAGGATAACGCTCGGGGTCATCCTTTCCAAGCCCGGCAACCAAGGTCCTTCGCCGCCGCGAACCGTCTCTACTCCGTCGACAATCGCCAAGTCGATCGGTCTAATACCAACTTGATCGACGAGGATTCGCGGGACGCGATAACCCGGATCGCGGGGCGAACTCGGATGCAGCTCGGCGTCAACTCCGGCGGGCGCTTTCGTCGTGCCCTGATGCAGCACGTCGCCACGCTCTTTAGTCGGGTTCTCGTTGCCATTTACGCCGCAATCACTGCCGTAGAGCGAGCATGGCGTGTCGCCAAAATTGTTCTTCATCGACATGGTCACGCCGGCAATCCAGTGATTCTTCAGCTTCGAAAGCGAGGCATACACATCGCAATCGACGAATGCGCGGTTCAAATAGTATGCCGGATACATGTACCCGCCCCAGGGTACTTTCAAACGCACGTACTGCTTGTAATTCCCAAGGTTCTGGACGTTTTCCCACTCCACCTTTGTGCCCAGATTGTTTACCGCATTCACGTCGATTCCATAGCGCGCCCATAAACCGAGGTCTTGCGTGGCGGGGAAAAAGCTTTCAATGATGCGGACGCGCGCTGCTCCCGCTCTGGCAAGCAGTTGAACAGTTTTGGCGACGGTGTCGCCGTTAGTGCGATACGGCAAGTCGGGCGTGAGGGGGAAGTTCTTCGGATTTCCGGTCAGATTCAACTTGAGCCCGACTGTCTTCCCGCGGACCAGCCCGTCAATGCCGCCGATCTGATCGAAGGCACTCGAAAGCTTAGCGGTGAAGTCTTTGTAATCGCGGCAGCGAACGATGGCCACGCGGCTCGCGGGAGCCTCGGCTTTCAGCAGGCCGGGCAACGACAGCACCGCGGCGGAACTCGCTCCAGCCGCCAACAGATCACGACGGGTTAGTGCAGAACAGCCTCGCTTCATCCTCTTTCGCCTCCTGTTTCAATCGTACAGCCGCTCACCAGTTCGTTATGGAACCGTCCGGACGTTCGTAGATCGGCGTGACACGATACCGATCTTTTTCCGTGAGCTCGGCAACGAGCTGCAGCGGTTTGGTGTCCAACGTCAGGCCGAGGCCGGGGCGGCGGTTTGGGTACATCTTGCCATTCTTAAAATCGAAGCACTCGGGCAAATGAGGCTGAGCGGCGGGCTTTTCACCGGTCATTTCCATCATCACCGGGCCTGAGAACACCCCACAAGCGTGGACAAGCGCCGCTTCCGCAACCGGCCCGGTGAAGTGAGGGATTAAACCGACGTAGTGCGTTTCGCAGAGCGCCTGGATCTTCATGTACTCGGTAATGCCACCGACGTTCGGCAACGTAACCCGCGAATAATCGATCAACTGCTGCTCAATGAGTTCGTTCGTATCCCATTTCGAACCGAACTGCTCGCCCACGGCAATCGGGAGTTTCACCTTCTGGCGCAGTTCACGGTAAACACCGGCATTTTCCGACCGGATCAGATCCTCGGCGAAGTATGGTTCCAACGGCTCAATCAGCGTGCTGAGGCGAACGGCATCCGGCGGGTCCAGACGCGTGTGATAGTCAAGCGCCCAGTCTCCGTCCGTGCCGACTCCATCGCGAATTTGAACGCACATCTGGTGAGTGCGCCGGACGATTTCGTGCGAGTTGAACCCGCCTTCGCGCGGCGCGTCAGCCACAGAGGCCCGATAGGCACGGAAACCGGCTTCCATGCACGCTCGGGCAGTTTCCTGCACGCTCCCCTTGCTTGGGAAACCAGTCGAGTAGCATTCGATGTGACGGCGCGACATTCCGCCGAGCAGTTCGTACACGGGAACGCCGAGAGCTTTGCCCTTGATATCCCAGAGAGCAAGATCGAGAGCACCTAAGGCGTCCAGCTTCTCGCGCCCCGCAGGATAAAAATACCCGCGGAACATCATTTGCCAGAGATGGTCGATGCGCGACGGGTCTTCACCCACGATCATAGCGGCGCATTGCTTCACGGTGTCCGGCGATCCACCCTCGCCAATCCCGGTAATTCCCACGTCAGTTTCGACCGTGACAATGTGATAGCTCTGGTTGAGAATCGGACGCGAATTCGGATTGAGATAAAAGCGAATTCGTGTGATCTTCATCGGCCCGGCGGAAGCGGCGGGAAGTTCGCGCGAAACGGCCGCGAGAGTCAATGGCACTCGAACCTGCTTTAGAAATGATCTGCGATGCACGAAGGTTGAGTGTATCGCCCCAGAATCATCAAATGGTCATGAGAGCGGGGTCGCGGACGATAAGTTTGGCCTCGGTGACTTTCTGAATATCTTCAGCCGAAATCCCTGGGGCGATCTCGATGAGCTCCAGTCCTGCCGCGGTCACTTCCATGACTCCCAGCTCAGTTACAATCATCTGAACGACTTTCAAACCGGTTATCGGCAAGGTGCACCGGTTCAAGATTTTTGGAGCACCAGCTTTTGTTGTGTGCTCCATGGCAACGATCACGCGGCGGGCGCCGGCGACCAGATCCATCGCGCCGCCCATCCCCTTCACGACCTTGCCGGGAACCATCCAATTAGCGAGATTGCCCTCTTTATCGACCTCCATTGCGCCCAGAATGCTGAGATCGATATGGCCGCCCCGGATCATCGCGAAGGAATCGGCGCTTGAAAAATAAGCCGAGCCCGGCAACTCGGTGACGGTCTCTTTGCCGGCATTGATGAGATCCGGGTCTTCCGACCCAGCAATTGGATACGGGCCAACACCGAGCATTCCGTTTTCGGATTGGAGAATCACCTCGATCCCCGGCGGCACATGATTCGCAACCAGGGTGGGCATGCCGATTCCGAGATTCACGTAAAAGCCATCGCGCAGCTCGCGGGCGACGCGCCGGACGATTCGTTCGCGTTTTTTTACGTCGGTTGGCTTGTCCCCTGCCGCGCTCATCGTTGTCCCTGGGCCGTCCTGGTGGTTAGGCGCTCAATCCGGCGCTCATAATGCTGGCCCCGGACGATGCGCTTCACGTAGATTCCGGGTGTCATCACCTGGTCGGGATCGATGTCGCCCGGCGACATCAGCTCTTCGACTTCAGCTATGGTGATCCTCGCTGCCGTTGCCATCATCGGGTTGAAATTTCTTGCCGTCTTCCGATAAATAAGGTTTCCCAGAGTGTCACCCCGTCGCCCTTTGATGAGCGCAAAATCAGCCGTGAGACCGCGCTCCATAACGTAGGCGCGCCCGTCAAACTCGCGGACTTCTTTCCCTTCGGCGACCACGGTACCCACACCGGTCGGCGTGAAAAAGGCCGGAATGCCGGCGCCACCGGCGCGAATTCGCTCGGCGAGCGTGCCCTGCGGAACAAGGGTGACCTTCAACTTGCCCGCGATTACGAGCGATTCCAGTAAACGATTCTCCCCGACATAACTGCCGACGTGGGAAGCGATCATGCCCGCCTCAAGCATGAGCCCCATGCCAAAGCCATCCACGCCCATGTTGTTGCTGATAGTGTGCAATCCTTTGACGCCTTTTCTAACGAGAGCAGCCATTAGGTTTTCTGGAATACCGCAGAGTCCGAATCCGCCGAGCATGATGGTAGAGCCGTCCGGGATATCCGCAACAGCTTCATCTGCGCTCGTGTAGACCTTGTTCACGAGGCGATCATAGCTCAGCGTTACGAGATATAGGCTGGAGCGCAGATGGTGCAAGGCGATCGTCCGCGGCACGCGTTCGGATCATGCGGATATCGTCTTTGAGGAACGGAGGCGTTGGTGAAGGAGCTTGATCGGGTATTTGGTTGTCTGTTGATTCTAGGCGCTATTGGGCATGGACTGGGCTCCTATGGCGCGTACCGTAACGAAAGGATGTCCCTGGTTTGGGCGCTGTCGGCCTCATTCGCGGGACTTTTGTGCCGCTATAACCGGCAGAATGATGCGTGATGGATGCGCGGGATCGAAATAGACGGAGTTCTCAGCGACGCGCCAGCTCCGGTTATCGTTCAGCGGCTCCCCCGTATTGGGGTTCACATCGAAACGCGGAAAGTTACTGCTCGAGATATCGAGGCGAATGCGATGGCCGCGCTGGAACACCAGCGAAGTCGGATACATCTCGATGGTGAACTCATAGGGCCGCCCGGGTTCGAGTAGCTCCGCCTTGATGAGACTGTTCCGATAACGTGCGCGAACGATGCTGTCAGCCACGTTGAGATCAATACCGGACGGAAAATCGGAGCTGGGCGGATACACGTCGATTAGCTTGGCGGTGAAGTCCGTATCAGGCGCGTTCGACGAGGCCCACAGGTTTACAATCAGGCGGCCCGTGACTTCAATATCCTCAGTCAACGGCTGCGTCTGAAACACCAGAACGTCGTTACGCGCCGAGAGCGGCCTTGAATCGGAGCAGAGCCAGAAGCTGGGAGTGCACCGCTGGTCTTCTGCTCCGGCGGACGCCAGATTTCCTTGGGAGGAGATGTTGCCGCCGAGGGTGGGAACTGGATTCTTCGGGTCAAACAGATAGGTCACGGGTGAATGATCTTGCGGTTTGTCGGTTGAGAGCGCGCCCCCGGCGTGCAGATAGAACGGCGTAGCCTTAGCGCGTGCTAACGGCCATTCCTGTTCGTCACGCCAGTGACCTCCCAGGAATATGCGGCCCTCAGGCGTCTTGTGCGCGTCGCCTCCTCCCATCACATAAATACGAACCGGCGCTTCCCGATCGATTCCGTTGTCTATGCCCTTCAACCAGTGATCGAACCAGCGTTGTTCGAAGGCGTTCAGATCAATGGCTGCGTCGGGAGTGAACTGGGCCTGTCCAGCGTAGCTGATATTCGGCCTGCTATGAACCCAGGGACCGACGATCAGCCGCTGCAAACTCTTCTTACTTTCACGCAGACGCGGATAGTTGAGGTTCGCTACCTGCAGGCCCCAGGAGTCGTACCAGCCGGTGACGTGATAGACGGGAATGTCCTTGTACTCGGCTAAGTGATCGACAACGCTGACGCCCTGGTCCTTCCAGAATGTGTCATTGTCGCCGTGGCTCATCGCTTCGATCAGCCACTTTTCGTAGTCGGGCGCGAACTTGAGCGGTGTCGTTCCGCTGCGTAGGGGCAGGCCCTTCACATATTCGCCAACGTGATTGACCAGATCAGCGAGAGCGGGAGCTGCTGCTGGATTGCTGGCGGCGCGCGCTGCCGCAGTCAGATTTGGGACTCCGGATGGATCGCCAAGCGAAAATATCCAGTTAAAAAATCGCAGCTCGAAGGCGCCGTTGTGCCGGACACCATATTGGCCGTAGTTCGACATGGCGAAAAGCGGAACCATCGCTTTCAGGAATCGAGCATTGGAGAGCGCGAGCGCATGTTGCGTTCCGCCTTCATAAGATGTGCCGATCGTGCCAATGCCGCCATCCGACCAGGGCTGGCGGCCGATCCATTGCGCGGTATCGAATCCATCTCGAGCATCATCGGTCAGCGCGCG
Source organism: uncultured Acidobacteriaceae bacterium (assembly GCA_963787585.1). Classification (GTDB taxonomy): domain Bacteria; phylum Acidobacteriota; class Terriglobia; order Bryobacterales; family Bryobacteraceae; genus Bog-105. The sequence goes on along the minus strand of CAWBDR010000013.1, from coordinate 699,490 downwards.
CCAGTGCCCCTCGGATTTGTATCGTCCTCGTACGTCCTGTACGACGACCACGTATTCGCGAGCGGCGAAGTAAGGACCCGCACTAGCGGCGCGCTCGGTCTTGTTGTACGGTGTGCGCATCAGGATCGCTGGAAATTTGCCATCGACAGGAGCGCCATTGCGGGCGGGACGGTAAACATCTGTAGCGAGCTTTACGCCGTCACGCATCGAAACCATCACGTCCTTGGCGATGGTGATGTCGTAAAGCGGCTCAGTCTGAGCTTGAATAGGCGTTCCGGCAAACAGCAGGAGGGCTAACAGTGAGATGGCGGCGGGTAGACAGGGCCTAGTACGCAGGTACGCCCATCGATGTATTTGAATCAGCAGCATTCTCGTGTATTCTAAACAGACTTGCCGGGAAAAGACAGGATGCGATAGCACCCGAATACTGATCTCGCTTAGCGCGGCCATGATACCGACCACCCCGGCTAGCAAACCATCGCTCGGCGCTCTCCTTTGCGGCTTCATCCCATTCGGTGCTTTGTGCTTCTCCGTGCCGCTCTGGGACCGGATTGATCCCATGCTCTTCGGCATTCCCTTCAACCTTTTTTGGTTATTGTCGTGGATCGTGCTGACGCCATTGTGCCTATGGGCGGCTTATCGCATTGAGATGCGCAATGAGAAGCGCGGCGGAACAGAATGAGTCCCAGAGCAATAGCACTGTCGATCATTTTCGGCATCGTAGGACTCGGGACGGCCGTAGGATTCCTGGCCGGAGCCCGCCGCAAGATGAACCTCGAGCAATGGACAGTAGGCGGCCGCGGCTTTGGCGTGGTCTTTATGTATCTTTTGATGGCCGGCGAAGTCTATACGACCTTCGCCTTTCTTGGAGCTAGCGGTTGGGCCTATTCACGCGGCGGCCCGATCCTGTATATTCTGGCGTATCTCACGCTCTCCTATGTGGTCTCATTCTTCATCTTGCCGCCGATCTGGGAAATGGGACAGCGCCACGGCTTGCAAACTCAATCCGACTTCTTTCGCGCGCGCTATGGCAACGAGTATCTGGCCGCGTTTGTCTGCCTCGTTGGCGTAGTTTCGCTTCTCCCCTATGTGCAAATCCAACTCACCGGACTTGGCATTATCGTGCAAACAGCCAGCTTCGATGGAATCGGGCGAATCGCCGCCATGGTGATCTCGGCCGTGCTTGTGGCGGGATTCGTTTACGCGAGCGGCGTACGCGCAGTGGCATGGGTAAGCGTAATGAAGGACGCGCTCATGCTCTTCACTGCGATCGCGATCGGCATCACCATACCTCAGATTTATTTTGGAGGCATTGGGCGCATGTTCACGGCGCTCGCTCATGCCCGGCCGGCGCATCTGACCATGCCGGGCGCGACCAGGAACCTGGGACACACCTGGTTCATGTCTACGGTTCTTCTCACTTCAATGGGCGCTTACATGTGGCCGCACGCGTTTGGGTCGGCTTTCACCGCCAAAAGCGGTGCCACGCTGCGCCGCAATGCAATGGTCATGCCGCTGTATACCGTGACGATTGCGTTTATCTTCTTTGCGGGTTTTGCCGCGGTGTTGGTGCTGCCGGGTCTCTCGAACGGTGATTTGGCGTTGCTGACCATGGTCCGAAAGACATTCCCTCCGTGGTTCCTGGGAATTATCGGGGGCGCGGGCGCTCTCACGGCGATGGTTCCGGCAGCGATCCTCACGCTCGCCGCGGCAACGCTGTTCACCAAGAACCTGTTCCGGCCGCTGTTGGCACCCCGGATGAGTGACGACCAGGTTGCAAAACTCGCTCGGATCATGCTTCTCGTGCTGACTCTGATCAGCCTTTATTTCGCGATCTACAGCTCTGTGACATTAGTCTCGCTGCTGCTACTCGGATATGCAGGTGTAACGCAATTTTTTCCCGGAGTCGTTCTAGGTCTCTACTGGAAACGCGTCACCGCCCGGGGGGTCTTCGCCGGCATGATTGTGGGAGTTGCGCTCGCCGCCTTCCTAATCCTCAGCAAGCGCGACCCGTGGTTTGGCTGGAGTGCCGGTTTCCTCGCGCTGTGTCTGAATTTTCTCGTCGCGATTTTAGGAAGCATGCTTACGAGGGAGAAAGAGGATTCGGTTTTGGGACTTCCGGTCGAAGCGAATTCAGGCGGCGCATCCATTTAAGCACTCCCAGCGGCTAACCGGCGAATATCAGGAACTTCGAACACTCTAACTCCCGGCTCAACGTCCTCTGTGGCCGCGGCCAACGCGCGGACCATTTGGTCAAGGTTGACCAGCCCTAACCGGGTCGCGCCCTCCCGCAGGGATGGAACCAATTCAGCAGCGCGATAGAGCGGCTTCAAGATAACTGGCCAGCGGTGTCCCGGGCCGAGCACGTACCACGGGCGAACAATAGTGGCACTTAAGCCGGAGGTGCGCAGCGAGGCCTCGCACGCAGCGCGCACATCGATATAGGCCTTCATCACGGGGGCCGGTTGGGCCACACTGAGATAGATAAAGTGCGGAATCCCGGCAGCGGCGGCAACTCTGATCGCCCCTTGTGCGGACCTGAGATCTACGTCGACGAACTCGCGAGCTTTGGCAGGACTCGGATGTGGAACTCCAATCAGATGAATGAAGGTGTCATATCCCACCAGCGTTTTTCGGTATGAATCGGCATCCAGCGCATTGCCGATAAGGATCTCGCAACCGGGCTTGACCTTCGCTTCCGAGCCTTCGCGGACCAGAGCCGTCACGTGATGGCCTCGCTGCAGTAGCAAGGGAATCAGTGCCTGCCCGATGTATCCTGTCCCACCTGTAACGAAAATTCGCCTTCGCATCCCACCTCTTCCCGGGACGGCCCTTCGCGAAACAAGCCCGTCCATAAATAATACGAGGAAGAACCTTGGCCGGATTTCTTCATGGAGGATAACTTTGTATCGCCTTTTCCCGTCAGTGCTTGAGCGAGCCGTCAGCGCCTTCGCAGCTTTGATTGCCCTATGGGGCGGCATCGATGCTCGCGCCCAAGACTCGCATTACCCGCCAAAGAATCAACTGATCCCTGCGCCTGATTGCCTGACGCTCCAGGCCGCATGGACTGGCGCCACGAAATATCCGTGCTCACCGGAGTCTCACGCCGAGTGGCTGAAGGACATCACACATTGGCGGTACGAACGTAAGATTCGCATCGGCTATCAAGGCAACCGGTACGAGAACCCCGCGCTGGCGTGGACGCAATCGAGCTTCATGCAGCCACAGATGATGGTTCAGGACCGTTATTTCTACGACCCAATCGCCGGCAGGTACACTGTGGACCGGTATCTGAACGACCTCGAAACGCGTTACGGGGGCATCGATGCGGTCCTAATCTGGCCAACCTATCCCAACATGGGCATCGACGATCGCAATCAGCACGACATGATTCGATGCATGCCGGGTGGAATTTCCGGCGTGAAGCAAATGATAGCTGACTTTCATCGCCGCGGCGTGCGCGTCCTGTTTCCGATGATGATGTGGGATCAAGGCACGCATGATCCGGGCCAGCCGTGGCCGCAGGCGATCGCCGAATTGATGAAGGAAATAGGAGCGGACGGCATCAACGGCGATACTCAAGACGGCGTGCCGCTAGCATTTTCCGAGGCCGCCGAAAAGGCCGGTAAGCCCCTCGCATTCGAACCCGAGGGCAGTCCGTCCGACGAAGCCCTGGCCTGGAATGTCATGACGTGGGGCCAGTATGGCGGGCAATTCACGTTCGTTCCTGGTGTCGATCGTTTTAGATGGCTGGAAACACGCCATATGGTCAACATCTCCGACCGTTGGAATCGAAGCAAGACCGACGACCTTCAATACGCCTTCTTCAACGGCGAGGGCTGGGAAAGTTGGGAAAACATTTGGGGCATCTGGAATGGAATTACGCCCCGCGATGCCGAAGCTACCAGGCGAGTAGCAACCATCGAGCGCGCGATTGCTCCTTATCTCATCAGCAAAGATTGGGAGCCGCTGTGTCCCATGCATCAGTACGGGATTTTCGCAAGCCGTTGGTCGCTCGCCGGCTCTACGGCTTGGACGATCGTTAATCGCAATGAGTACGATACCGCGGGGCCTCAAATGTCCCTGCCGGCGATTCCCGGTATGCGGTATTTCGACCTCTATCACGGTAAAGAGCTGAAACCGGTCATAAATGGCGCAGAGGCGGTTTTATCTTTCCCTTTGGAAGCGCATGGGTTCGGGACGGTTCTCGCCACACGTGATGAGCCCGATAACACCATGCGGCGATTAATGGAGCGCATGAGCAGCATGACCGCGCAACCGGTCTCGACCTTGTCTTCCGAATGGAAAGTTCTGCCGCAGAACCTTGTAGAGATCCCAGGAACGAAACCTGCCGCAAGCGCGCCGGAGAACATGATTCGAATTCCCGGCGGAGACTATTTATTCAAAGTGGAAGGAATCGAGATTGAGGGTTTCGATGATATCGGTGTCGATGTGCAGTACCCCTGGGAGGATTCGCCGCGCAGGTTTCACGAGCACGCGATGCGCATCAAGCCGTTCTATATAGACAAGTACCCAGTCACGAACAGCGAGTTCAAACGTTTTCTCGACGCAACGCATTACCGGCCTAAGGACGATCTGAACTTCTTGCGGAATTGGAACGGCGGCTCCTATCCCGAGGGCGCAGGGGACAAGCCGGTCACCTGGGTCTCGCAGGAAGACGCGCGGGCGTATGCAAAATGGGCGGGCAAGCGCCTTCCCCACGAGTGGGAATGGCAATTCGCCGCGCAAGGAACCGACGGACGCGTGTATCCATGGGGCAACCAGTGGGACAGCAACGCCGTGCAAACGCCCTGCAAGGATCGGACCTATGCCGGACCGGATCGCGTTGACGCGCACCCCATAGGCGCGAGTCCGTTCGGCGTCATGGACATGGTCGGCAATGTATGGCAATGGACAGACGAATACGCTGACGATCACACGCGCGCTGCCATCTTACGCGGAGGAGACAATTATCAGCCGCAAGGCTCCATCTGGTATTTCCCGCAAGCGTACCGTAATGATCAGCACGGGAAGCTTCTCCTGATGGCGCCCAGCTACGATCGGGCCGCGACGCTGGGTTTTCGCTGTGTGGTCGATTCAGAATGAATTGCGTTCCCGCGGATCACCAGATGAACTGCTTGGCGTCCGCACGCCTGCTGTGGCTATCGAGGACGTGAACGACGCGGATCTTCTTCAGCTTCGCCGGCGAAAGCTGGCCGAGAGGCAGGTAGACGATTTTTCTGTTCAACCTGGCCTCCAATTGCCGGAACATGCTGCGCGGGGGCCGGGCGGCGGCATAGACGACGTGGCGTTCCATCGCGTAATCCAAGCCCGCCATGAGGAGCCGCTCGGCCTTGGTTTCAGCCGCATCGTAATCAAAATCGTTCCAGACGTCATACAGCCTGCGCGGCGGAAGGGTCATCAACAACCCGCCATACTCGGCGCGGCCAATTCCGGGGCCGACCAGGTGCTCGAAGGGATAAGTTGAATAGAACGCCATGTCCGATTCGTTCTGGTGCTCGCCCTGCCAGGTAGTCAGGTACTGGTAACGGTCCGCTCGATCTTCATCGAAGATGATGATTAGCGCCCCTATATCCCCCGAGAACTTCCCCAGTTCCCTTACGTACAGCTTCCCTTCGTGCCAATTGCGAATGGTCTCGCGCAGATCAATGCCATCGCGCATCGACGTGAGAAATGGCTCGACTCGCGAGCGCTCTTCGGAAACGACGTTCTTGGCGTATTGCTTGAGAAAGCGACCGTAATTCTCGATCACGATGTCTTCCGGAGGATAGGAGCAGATGGACTCGCTGTTGGTTTGGGTGGCCCATTCACCTTTGAACTTCTCGCGTTTGCGGCTCTTCAGCCCCACCGGCTTCAGGCGCTGTTTTAGGCGAGGCAAGCGCCTCCGGAGACGGAGCTTACGCGTGCGGAGCCAGATCTCTTCGCCTGAAATGTTCAGGGTCTCGAGTGGAGGATCCTCCGTTTGTTGCTCGCTATAACGATTCGCCATTTGCCAGACTTCATAGGCGTAATTGTCGTCAACGATCGAGCGTGCGGCGAGCGTCAGATCGTAGACGCCCGGGATCAAATTCCGATCTATGAGCGCCAGGTTGCGGCTAAACCTGGCCAAGCCGATGCGCTGCCAGCCGCGGATCTGATCGCCGGTGTTGATGACGTATTCCTTTTCCGCATCCCGCAAGAGAGCGAGTTGACTCTTGAGGCGATCAAAAGAAAGTGCCGCGCCCTCTGCGCGCGACCCCTCATAAAGCGCCTGGTAATAGGGTGCTTCCAGAGTCACTTCCGCGAGACAGTCCGGATGCAGATTGAAGAGCTCTGCTGCAGAAAAAAGGCTGATCCGGGCTGGCGGCGGTTCCTCCTGCGGAATCTCGATTTCGCGCAGGAGAGGATTCAACATGTTCAGTGATAGCACCACAGCCGTGGAAACAAACGGATCGGCGCCTTGCAACTTCCAGGCCATCGCGGCTGCATGGCTTTTAAGGTCCGAATGCGCGGGAGCGGAACCGGAAGCGTTGCGGTAGGCCTCAACATATTTCTGGATTCCGATAATTTCGAGCGAATGGGGATCCGGATACATACCCGGAACATGGGGTTTGTCCCGGCCGGGCGGTTCAAGAAACACAATCTCCGCTCCGATTTCTCGAGCCGTCCGCAGTGCTTCGATAAATGGATCACCAGGCTCGATCACTATGTACGAAGCGGACTCTTCTTCGTCGTTCTGACGCTCTGCCACAACGATGACCGACATCTGCGGAAGGCGACCCAATGCCCGGCTAAAGACGCTCTGCAGGTCGGAAGGAAGTTCGACGGCAACCACTTTGGGACGCTCCGCCAGGAGGAAGCGGCGCGCGCGCAACGCAAATTCGATTCTTCCCGGAACTACCGGAAGAAGCATCAGGTTGCGGTACTGCAGCGCGCCGGCGGCGGTTACTTCGATCACGGTTATCTGTGCCGCAGTCCGTACCGAACTGCTTCCTCGCCCAGGACGGCTTTCACCGCTCCAGGAAGCAACAGACGGCTGGGGTGGCCGGTTTGATTCTGCAGCTTCAGTGCGTACCGGACGATGTTAATCCCATCTCTCACGGTGTAGCTCTCATCCGCGGCATGAGCCTGCTGCAGGAACTCGATCACGTAATGGAGCACGTCATCAGGCGAGAAGGGCACGTTTTCGCGAAGAATGGCCAATTCTTCCTCGCGCTCCGGAAAGTCGATCAGAATCTGAGGCTGCAGCCGCGAATGAATGTATTCAGGCAAATCGAAGGTCGATGAGTCGTCGTTCATGGTGGCAACCATCCGAAAATTCGGATGGGCTTTGATCTTGACTCCAGCCACGATCGATTCAACATAGCGCCGCGAGTCGAGCAGCGGAGCGAGACTCGCCCAACTCTTCTCGCTCATGCGGTTGCCTTCATCCAGAATCGCTACCCCTCCCCGGATCATTGCCGTCACCAGCGGCGAGGCTACGTACTTCAACTGGGTTGGGCCCTCGATGACCGGCGTAATGAGGAGATCCTCAGGACGTGTATCCACGGTCGCCTGGAGAATGTAGACTTCGTTGCCGAGTCGCTTACCGGCGGCATAGGCCATCGTCGTTTTGCCGACGCCGGGTTTGCCCAGCAAACGGGGATTCATGGGGACATCGCGTTCGTCCACGACCATCCAGGCAGCGATGAGTTGCCGCATGGCCTCCTCCTGCCCAATCCAGGTGACTTCCAGGTGGTCGGGATGGGCGAGGTGCAACTCGATCCCTTCAATAGTGGTTTTCATTCGGCTTTTCGACTTGAACGCCTGTTTTTACGGCACAGAACAAGTGGCTGGTTTTTACACTTCCATCGTAGAATGAGAGAGCTTCACGGATGAATGCAATCAGGTTGCGCGTGGGCGGTTTAGACACAAAGCACAGCGCCGGTGTTGTACCGGCCATAATGGCGCGGTGGCCCGGCTGATGCCTACCGAAAGTCCCAATCGCGATTATGCCTCCTGGACAGCGGCCGAAACGAGTTTCACTGTTGTCTATGCACTAGGCATTTTCCATGAGATCGATTTCGCGGTAAACGAGGGCTATCGGCGCATTCCGCATGGCGGAGTCGAAGTAGGCGGACTGTTGTTTGGGCACATATCGGATAACCGGGTAACAATCGATGCGTTCCGGTCAATTGAATGCGAGCATGCCGCTGGCCCATCGTTCGTGTTGTCGAGCAACGACGTCGTCAAACTGCGAGATCAGATCGCGGCGATGGACTCCGATCCCGATCTGGCCGGTTTAGAGGTGGTTGGCTGGTTCATCGCACACACTCGCGGACCACTGCAGTTAACTGAGAAGGAACTGGCGCTTTTCAACGAGTTCTTTCCGGCCTCCGGAAAGCTGACCGTGCTCGCGAAACCCGTACGGTTTCAGCCTACGCGGTTCGGGTTCCTGGTGCGAAACGAAAAGGGGCAGATGCCAACCGATGCCTCGCAGAGCGCCGTCATTTTGCCGCTACCTGGACGGGGCGGCCGGGCGGACGGCAGCCCCGTTCCATCCATTCCGGCTCCCAGAGATACGGCGACACCTATTCACGTTCCCGCCAGTACGACGGTATCGAACCCCATTCCCGGCATCACCGCTGTCTCTAGCTCCGCTCCTCCTGTTCCCGGCAGTACGGCGCCATCCAGCCCCGCCGCTGACACCGTGGCTCGAAAGCCCGTGGAGGACGCAGCACAAGCCACGCCTCCGCCAAGAGCAAAGGATACCCGCCCATTGCCGGACAAGACGGTCGAAGCTAAACCGCCAGCGCCGTCCCCCTTCCTGCGTGAAACCCAGATTCTGCAACCACGAGCCTCACCACCGGCATCTCAGCCGCCACGTAGTGCGGCGCCTTCCGGCTCACCAAGACAAATCGAATCCGTTTCCGATGTTCCTACGTACGATTCCCCGATCAGGAGACGAACGGCTCGGTTGGAGGAGGCACGGCCGTCTCGCGTCCAATTCGCTCTCGTTCTCATAATGGCGGCCTTGTTGGGCTGTTGTGTCGGCTATTGGGCCTACCTTCAGCTTCCCACCGCCATCATTCCGCTAACCCTGCGCGCCCAGCCCGCTAGCCTGATCGTTTCTTGGCCGCCGAACGAAACCAGGGGTCTCCGCTATGCCGCGATTCGTATAGATGATTCCAACCCCGTCCCGCTCTCTATCGCCGAAAAGTCTGCGGGCGAAACCGCCGTGCCGGCTAAGTCAGGCAATATTAAAGTCGAGCTGATTGCCCATCACTGGATGCGGGATTCTCGGGGGATTGTCCGATTCATCAGAGCACTGCCGGGGGCCTCTGCCGAATCGGTGCCCGCAGGACAAACTTCGCCCACGCTGCCTTAGCCCTGGAGCGGGCCCTTAATCCGCAGATCTTCGCCTAGCATCTGTTTCGGCTTCTCGGGTCCAAGAATTCCAAGTATCGTCGGGGCGACGTCCTTGAGAGCCCCTTGCGGCCGGAGCTGCACCTTTTCATTCGTCATGAAGAGGAATGGAACGGGGTTGGTGGTGTGATAAGTGTGCGGACCACGAGTTTGAGGGTCAACCATGCATTCAGCGTTGCCGTGATCCGCTGTAATAAGCCATGAGCCGCCGCAGCGCTTCAGCGCCTGATAAATCTCGCCTAATCCGGAATCTACCGCTTCGCAGGCGCGAATCGTTGGTTCCAGCTTTCCGGAGTGACCCACCATGTCCGCATTCGCATAATTCATCACGATCAAATCGAAGCCGCCCTGCTCGATGGCATTCACCACTTTTGCCGTAACCGCGCCGGCGCTCATTTCAGGCTTCAAGTCGTAAGTCGCCACTTTAGGCGAGGCAACCAGCTCGCGTTCTTCGCCTTGATAAGGCTTCTCGTTGCCTCCATTGAAAAAGTAGGTTACATGCGCATACTTTTCCGTTTCGGCGACCCGCAGATTTTTCCAGTTTGCCTTCTCCATCACCTCAGCGAGAATGTTGTCCGGATGCTCCGGCGGCAGGACGAAGGGCAACCCGAAATTCCGGTCGTACTGCGTCATCATCGTGTAGGTCAGGTTCTTGGGGACTAACGACCGCGACGGCTTTTCCAGGTAGAAATCCGTCAGGGCCATGGTCATTTCGCGGGCCCGGTCGACGCGGTAGTTGTACATGATGACGCTGTCGTCCTCGCGAATGAGACCTAGCGGCTCCTGGCGGGAGTCAACGATGGTTACCGGCTCTATGAACTCATCGGTAACACCGCGCTGATAAGAAGCGCGCACCGCTTCGAGGGCGGATTCGTATTTTGCGCCGCTGCCCAGCACCATCGCGCCGAATGCTCGTTCGATGCGGTCCCAGCGCTTGTCGCGATCCATGGCGTAGTAGCGGCCGGAAACCGAAGAGATTTTGCCGATCCCCAGTTCCCGCATTTTCTTTTCGACCTGCTCAATGTACTCGGCTCCGCTTTCGGGCGGCGTGTCTCGCCCATCCATGAAACAATGCACGAATACCTCGGCAACGCCTTCCCGTTTTGCCAGTTCGAGCAGCGCATATAAGTGCGTTAATTGCGCGTGGACGCCGCCATCGCTGCATAGCCCCAGCAGATGAAGGCGATGTCCCCGCGCTTTGTCCATGGCGTTCAGGAGCACGGGGTTCGTGAAGAACTCACCGGTGCTGATCAGAACGTCGATCCTGGTCACGTCCATGTAAATGATCCGGCCCGCGCCCATGTTCATGTGCCCGACCTCGCTGTTTCCCATCTGGCCTTCCGGTAACCCGACGTACGGACCCGAAGTGTGAATGAGCGTGCTCGGATAGGTTTTCAACAGGTGATCGTAATTGGGTTTTCTCGCCAGAGCGATGGCGTTCCCCTCGAGAGCGGTAGAGAAGCCCCATCCGTCCAGAATGGTGAGTACCAGAGGCTTGAGGTTTGCCATCGCGATTTACTGATGGAACGCTTTCCTTCCGAGGAAAACAGCTGAATCGCTCAGCTCGTCTTCAATGCGCAAAAGCTGATTGTATTTGGCGATCCGATCCGTCCGGCTCGCCGATCCCGTCTTGATCTGACCCGCATTCATGGCCACGGCGAGATCCGCGATAAAGGCGTCTTCGGTCTCACCAGACCGATGGGAAACCACCGCCGTGTATCGGGCGTTCGCTGCCAGCCGCATGGCTTCCAACGTTTCTGTAAGAGAACCGATCTGGTTCACCTTCACGAGAATCGAATTGCCGATACCTTCATTAATGCCGCGCTGCAGGCGTTCCGAGTTAGTCACGAAGAGGTCGTCGCCTACCAATTGAATCTTTCCCCCGAGCGTATCGGTCAATTGCTTCCAGCCGTTCCAATCGTCCTCGGCCATTCCATCTTCAATCGAAACGATCGGATATTGACGAACCCAGTTGGCCCAGAATTCCACCATCTGACCGGGCGTCTTTTCGCTCCTGTCTGATTTCTTGAAAATATATTTCTTGCTGTCCTTATCGAAGAACTCGCTCGTCGCCGGGTCGAGAGCAATACTGATTTGCTCGCCTGGTTTGTAGCCCGCCTTTTGAATGGCTTCCATCAGCACCTCAAGCGCTTCCTCGTTCGACTTGAGGTTCGGAGCAAAGCCGCCTTCATCTCCGACTGCCGTCGAGTAGCCACGCTTTTTCAGGACTGCCTTCAAGTTTTGGAACGTCTCGGCCCCCATGCGCAGCGCTTCCGAAAATTCAGCCGCGCCCAACGGCACGATCATAAATTCCTGCAGATCGACGGAGTTGTCCGCATGTGCGCCGCCGTTGATCAGGTTCATCAGAGGCACCGGGAGAACGCGCGCGTTCACGCCGCCAATGTACCGGTAGAGCGGTGTCATCTCGGATTCGGCAGATGCGCGGGCGGTGGCCATGGAAACTGCCAGAATCGCGTTCGCGCCCAGTTTGCCTTTGTTCGGCGTGCCATCAAGCTCGATCATCTTTCGATCAACCAGCGTTTGATCCGCCGCATCCAGTCCGATGAGCACAGGGGAAATGAGCTTATTGATGTTCTCGACCGCTCTCCTGGTCCCCTTCCCGAGATAGCGCGCCTTTTCGTTATCGCGAAGCTCTACGGCTTCGTGTTCACCGGTGGAAGCTCCGGAGGGGACGGCCGCGCGCCCGATAGTGCCGTCCGCGAGCTGGAGGTCGGCTTCCACGGTTGGATTGCCGCGCGAATCCAGAATTTCTCTACCCACGACTTTTACGATTTCCATATATGTTTGTCCTAAGCGGGAGTAAATTGGGCAGCGAATCGCAACCTGACGAGGTGGTTCAACGTGCGTGGTGGCGTGCTGTGAACTTCTACTGTAACAAGCGAAACGCGCTCCACCGAAGCTGAGTGGCGACCCCGTGCATTAAGCGGAAAACTACCGGAATTCTCGATAGTTTTCAACAGCTTAACGGCTAGCGCCCATTACCCCGATCCTCTATCATGGAGAGAGCGGAATATGAGTGTCCCTGTTTCTCAGATGTGGACGACCGCATCATATGTGGTGCGGCAACGGCTGGCCGGGCGGAAACAGTATCCGCTCGTGTTGATGCTGGAACCGCTGTTCCGATGCAATCTTGCCTGCGCGGGCTGCGGCAAAATCCAGTATCCGGCGCATGTCCTGAAACGCCAACTTACTCCGGAAGAATGTTTCCGGGCGGTGGAGGAGTGCGGCGCGCCTACGGTCGCGATCCCTGGCGGCGAACCGCTGATGCATCCTCAAATCGGCGAAATCGTGGAAGGACTGGTCGCGCGCAAGAAGTACATTTATCTGTGCACGAACGCGCTACTGCTCGAAGAGAAGCTTCATCTCTTTAAACCGAGCAAGTACTTGAGCTTTTCCGTGCATGTTGACGGAGAGCGTGAACACCACGACTTTTCCGTTTGCCGCGAGGGCGGCTATGATATTGCCGTGCGCGGGATCCAAGCCGCGCTAGCTCGCGGCTTCCGCGTCACGACAAACACCACCCTCTTTGACGGAGCCGATCCGAACAGCGTGCGGCGCTTTTTCGACGAGATGATGGAAATCGGAGTCGAATCGATGATGCTGTCACCCGGTTATTCGTACGACAAAGCTCCGGACCAACAGCATTTCCTCGGCCGCGGTCGAACGCGCCGTTTGTTCCGGGCGATCCTTTCGAATCGTCGTCCGTCCTGGAAGTTCAACATGTCCCCGCTATTTGGCGAGTTCCTGATGGGCCGGCGCCATTTCGCCTGCACACCGTGGGGAATGCCTACTTACAACGTATTCGGATGGCAGAAACCTTGCTACTTACTGCAAGACGGTTATGCCGATTCGTTTCCTGAACTGATCGCGGAGACGGAATGGTCTAATTACGGCACGGAATCAGGTAATCCGAAGTGCGCCAACTGCATGGTCCACAGCGGATATGAAGCTTCATCCGTGATGTACGGCTTCGACTCTCTGCGGGGCTTTTTCGCGATGGCGAAGGCATACGTTTTCACTCGTTACAAAGATGAGTATGCACAGGCGCTGCTGAACGAGCCCGTAAAACCGGTTCATTCCTACAATCCGCTGGTTCAAATCAACCCTGCGGGCGAGACCCAAGCATGAGCGAGCAAGCGCTGCGTCCGGATGATCTCGAGGTAGCGCCCGGCTTCGCGCATGAGCAGTTGCAGGGCTGGATTCCGTCTTTGGCTTCTGAGGACGAGATCCGCGAGGCCCTGGAAAAAGCCTTCGATTATCGCGGCGACGTAAGTATTACTCGTCGGGACGGTATTGTGATCGCGGGTTATCTCTACGACCGCCGCTCGGGAAAAAGTCTGGCCGACTCGCTGGTTCGCATTCTTCCAAGCAATGGCGATCGTCGCGTGAGCATTCCCTACTCCGAAGTTGCCTCGCTTGTGTTCAGCGGTCGTGATACAGCCGCCGGGAAGAGTTGGGAAGCATGGGTCCGGAAATATTGGCAGAAGCGGACCGCAGGAGAACAGGCCGCGATCGAACCTGAATCTCTCGACTAACCGACACCGAGCCTCGCACAAGCGAATCGAGCGGCCGCGATATCCTCAACCGCAATTCCCAACGATTTGTAAATGGTGATCCCCGACTGCGGCTTGGGCTTTGATCCGGCCAAGATTTCGCCAAGCTCGGCATAAATTGCGACTCCCGATTGAACGATTTCGGCTGATTCCTTCATCGCCGATTCGCGCGATTCGACCAACACCGCCACGGCTCGATTCATAGCCTCGTCGTCCAGTTCGCGATGGACTAATCCAACAGACCCGATTGCATTGACGTGAGCATCCTCCTTCAACCACGCGCCACGCAATACCGGTTCGCGAGAACCGGTCACCGTCACAATCACATCCGCATCGCGAATCGCCCGTTCCGCGCTCGAGACCACCGCGGCCCCGATCTCATTCGCGCATTCAGCGGCGTGTTGAGAATTGCGGCTCCAGATCCGGACCTCCTCGAAGTTTCGTATCTTCCGGAGCGCGTGAAAGTGGGTCCGGGCTTGTACTCCGCTGCCGAGAATCGCGAGAGTTCCGGCATTCGATGACGCGAGTTCCTGTGTTGCCAACGCGGACACTGCCGCTGTCCGCCACGCCGTGATCGCACGCCCACCCATAGCGACTAGAGGTTCGCCCGTTGTTGCCCGAAAGAGCTGAATCACAGCTTGATGGGTAGGCAGGCCTAGGTCGACGTTCTCCGGAAACACCGTGACCAGTTTCGCCCCGAGCACATCTTTATAAATTGCCGGCATCAACCCGAACCAACCGACCGGTTTATTCGTCGTAAGAACGCTGCGAACCGGTTGCTGTACTCGCCCCGCGGAGAATTCGACTAATGCCTCACGCAGGACGGGCATCAATTCATCGATGGTTAAGACGCTCTCCACGTCCCGATCGGAGATGTACCGAGGGTTCCCGAGCGCCGGCATCGGACTATTGTAAAGGCTTTGGGCACCCGAACGCGCCTTCGAAATCACACTGCTAAACTTGTGACTGACAACGAGAGCGCGAGTAATTTGGATGTCTCACTCCGACTTGCCCCGTACGCTCGGCGCACTTCGCTCGAGCCGGTATTTTGATCAACTGCAGCCTGAGAGAACGCTCAAAGAAGAACTCAGGTCGAATCTGATCTGCAAGCTGCAACGCGGCGAAATGCTGTTCCCCGGTGTGATGGGATTCGACGATACCGTCATTCCCCAAATAATAAACGCCATTCTGTCGCGGCATAATTTCATCCTCCTTGGGCTGCGAGGCCAGGCTAAAACGCGGCTGGCACGCATGTTGACGCGCTTCCTCGATCCCTGGATGCCGTACATAGCCGGATGCGAGATCCGCGACCACCCGTTGCAGCCCATCTGTAAACAGTGCCGCATGAGAGTCGCGGAATTGGGCGCTGAGACGCCGGTAAGCTGGATGGCGGCTGAAGACCGCTATGTCGAAAAGCTGGCGACTCCGGACGTGACCATTGCGGACATGATCGGAGATATCGATCCCATTAGGGCGGCGCGGACCGGTCAGGATATCTCCAACGAACTTACAATTCACTACGGCCTTGTTCCCAGAGCGAACCGCGGCCTTTTCGTCATTAACGAGCTCCCGGACCTTGCGGGGAAAGTGCAAGTGGGTTTGTTCAACATCATGCAGGAAGGGGACGTGCAGATCAAAGGCTATCCTGTGCGTTTGCCCCTCGATGTAGCCCTGGTATTCACCGCCAACCCGGAAGACTACACCGCTCGCGGAAAGATCATCACCCCACTGAAAGACCGAATCGGGAGCGAAATTCGCACGCATTATCCGATGACGGTTCCGCAGGGCATGGCCATCACCGGACAGGAAGCCTGGACAAGTCGCCGATCACCGGTGCAGATAGAAGTCCCGCTTTATCTTCACGAAGTTGTGGAGCACGTTGCGTTTCTCGCGCGCGAGGACAAGCGGATTGACAAGCGGTCTGGAGTATCGCAGCGGCTGCCTATAACGGTTCTTGAAAACGTAATTTCCAACGCTGAGCGGCGGGCTCTGAAAACCAAGGAAGCGGATGCTGTGCCTCGCATCCTGGATCTTTACGCAGCGCTTCCCTCCATCACTGGAAAGCTGGAACTGGAATATGAAGGGGAGCTGAAGGGCGGCGACGTAATCGGCCGCGAATTGATCAGAAGCGCGGTGGGCAAGGTCTTCAACTCCTACTTCGATGGAATGAACCTTCGTTCGATCGTACAGTGGTTCGAGATTGGCGGCTCGCTCCGGCTCGACGAGGATATGCCCGCGCAAAGGATGACGGCCGAACTCGGGCGCATTCAGGATCTGTTGCCATCAACCAAGAAACTCGGCCTGAGTGAAAGCGAAAGCGACGCCATGCGAGCGTCGGCGGGAGAGTTCATCCTGGAGGGCTTGTACGCACATAAGCGAATCAGCCGCAATGAAGAACTCGCTTTCGTGGCCGGAGAACGGGCTTCGCGCGAAGAGCGCGGGCGTGACGAGCGCGACGATTTCCAACGCCGGGCCTATGATCCGCGGCGCGGCGGTCCCGGGGGCGGACGCCGCAATCTAAACTGAACTTCCGAGGCTTTCCATGAGACGAATCTCCTACTCGAAATTCTCGGAAGAAGATCTCGGGATCGAGATGGAGGATCTGCTCCAGGCGCTTGCGGATTATTTTCTGCAAAGCGGTTTTCAGGACCCTTACCTGCAATTCACAGAGATGAATCAGCACACGCTCGAAGATCTCAAAGAGGCAATCGAGCGGGCGCTTCAAAGCGGGGAGCTCTTCGATCCCGAACGGATGGAAGAGATGCGCCAGAAATTGCAGCAGTTGTCAGCGCAACGGCGTGGCGAGTTGATTGAGCGCCTGATCAAGAAGCTCGAACAAGCTGGCTACATCAACACGGAAGGTCCTCCGCCCGAGAATCCTTCGGCCCCCGGACCCCAAGGAGGGCCTGAGAGCCACATGTCCTTCGAGGTCACCGATAAGGCCATCGATTTTCTCGGATTCAAGACGTTGAAGGATCTTCTGGGGTCGCTTGGTAAATCGAGCTTTGGAGCGCACGACACCCGCGATCTTTCGACCGGCATCGATGCCAGCGGCGCAGCCAAATCATACGAATTTGGAGACACCTTCAACCTGGACGTCAGCGCCACTCTGTTTTCGGCGATCCAGCGCGACGGCCTGACGCTTCCGCTCAACCTGGAATATTCGGATCTGTACATTCACCAATCTGAGTATCAGAGCTCATGCGCTACAGTTCTTCTGCTGGACTGCAGTCACAGCATGATCCTGTACGGGGAAGACCGCTTCACACCCGCGAAGAGGGTGGCGCTTGCGTTGTCGCACCTTATCCGAACGCAATATCCGGGCGACTCTCTGAGGTGCGTACTTTTCCATGATTCGGCGGAGGAGCTGCGTGTATCCGAGCTTGCCAGGGTGCAAGTTGGGCCATACTATACGAACACACGAGATGGGCTCATTCTCGCGCAGAGGCTCCTCGCGCAGGAGAAGAAGGACATGAAGCAGATCGTCATGATCACGGATGGCAAGCCTTCTGCCCTGACGCTCGAGGACGGCCGGATCTATAAGAACGCGTTCGGGCTTGACCCCTTGGTCATCAGCCAAACACTGGAAGAAGTTGCGCGCTGCAAGAAGCGAGGCATTCTGATCAATACGTTCATGCTCGCCAGCGACTACGGCCTGGTTCAGTTCGTCCAAAAAGTAACCCAAATGTGTCGTGGCAAGGCCTATTTCACGACCCCCTACACCCTGGGTAACTATCTGCTGATGGATTACATGAATCGCAAGACCAGAACCATTCACTGAGCACGTTCGTTTCGTTCAGGCCCTTTTCTTCGCAACCAGGGCCGAATTGTGCCTTGTTTGCCGATTCCGATTGACGGGCTCAGTCCTTCCCTCGTATCATGGACCGAAACGGTCTTAGATTCGCGGCATGAGTGTGGGTAGACTTTTGAGATTGGCAGCAAGGTTACGGCAAGGAGGCGTTGTTCTTCCTTTGCTCTGCCTGGCGGTGTTGGCCCAGTGCGCATTTTCACAAGAAAGCCCTTACATCGTTACCTACGATCATTATCTGGAGGAACCCGGGAGCCTCGAGGTCGAGTATTTCTCCACTTTTGGGACACAGCGGCAAGGCAACGACTTTCATGCCTTTTGGACTGAATTTGAGTATGGCGCCACAGCATGGTGGACCACGGAGCTCTATCTTGACGGGCAAAGCACTTTCAACGACAGCACTGTATTTACCGGGTTCCGCTGGGAAAATCGATTCCGCCTCCTGGATCGTGAGCGCTTCATTAATCCGGTCCTCTACGTTGAATACGAGCAGATCAACGGCGCGGACAAGACACTGAAAGAAATCGAGGGCCACGACATCGAGTCCGACTTCTCTGCCTCCAATTCCGTCTTGCGTCGCGACAAAAATCACGAGATGGAACTCAAGCTGCTCCTCTCGAAAACATTCAAGGGTTGGAATGTTGCGCTAAACCCGCTTGCCACGAAGAATCTCTCGTCAAACGATCCTTGGGAGTTTGGATATGCCGTGGGGGCGAGCCGCCCGCTGGCGCTCAAGGCATCGGCCAGCCAATGCACTTTCTGTCCCGAAAACTTCATAGCCGGAGTCGAGATCTACGGCGGCCTCGGTGATTCTGATGGGTTCGGATTGCACGACACTTCGCACTATCTTGCGCCCGTTGTGGCGTGGAATCTTCCTTCAAACTGGACCCTGCGGCTCTCGACCGGATTCGGTCTGAACGACAACAGTCATCGCCTGCTGCTGCGGTGGGGCATATCCCGCGAGTTCTCCGGTTTTGGAGAAATGGTTCGTGGTTTATTCGGAGGGCATCAGTGAGAAACACGCCCGGTGCGGCCCTGAGGTTTGGGAGTCTCGGCGTTCTGATGCTGAGCGCTTCTCTTGCTTTCGCGCAGAAGGGAAACTCAACAGCATCGGCGAACAACCGGTGGTCCTACGCGGGGCTCGCACAGGTTCCGGAAAAGGCACGCGCCCGCAGCAATCCATTGGAAAGTGATCCTGATGCGCTTGCTGCGGGTCGAAAGCTATTTAAGCAGCACTGCGCCGTGTGCCATGGCGACACCGCGGACGGGACAAGGAAGGCGCCGAGTCTACGCGCTGAAGAGGTTCGCCAGGCTCAGCCGGGAACGCTGTTTTGGATTTTGACTAATGGAGTCCTCCGGCGCGGTATGCCCGCATGGTCCAAACTGCCGGAAGCGCAGCGATGGCAAATCGTTACCTCTCTAAAATCATTCAAGGATTCGGGACCGCAGTAAGGTCGAAAGCTTGAATTACCGACAGCGATCCGGAATGAATCGCTACGGTGTTTGTATGAAGGAGTAAAGCACATAGACGACCGGCAAGGCGAACAAATTGCTGTCGACACGGTCCAGCATTCCGCCGTGTCCCGGAAGCATGGTCCCGCTGTCCTTCAACCCTGCGCCGCGTTTTATCGCCGATTCCGCCAGATCTCCGAACTGCCCCGCAACATTCGCAATCGCCGCTATCAATGCAACTTCCCACCACGCCAGACGCGGCAGGAAATGACCCACGTAGAAGACGCCGAAAACCACCGACCCGATCAGCGAAGCAATGGCGCCCTCCCAAGTCTTCTTCGGGCTTACTTCAGGTGCGAGCTTGTGTTTACCGAAGGTTCGCCCTGCATAATAGGCGACCGTATCGCCGGCCCAGTTGAGCGCCAAGGCGAAAAATAGCAAATGAACACTCTCGTGGCGCAGTTCAGCGGCGAACCGCCATGGAGCGAAGGTGTAGAACGCTCCTAGAAACGCGCAAGCCACCTGCGGCAAGATGTCGCGAAGGTCCCGTAGGCGAAGAGAGCTGATGAATGCGACCACAACCAGCACCGTCAGGCCGCTGAGCAGTTCGGCCGCGGAAACCGCCCTGCCGGAGGGCAGTAAAAGGAAAAGGCCCGCAAGAATGCCATACACGCCCGGGCGCCGGATATCATGCCCGGCTACGATTCCCGAGTACTCCCAATAGCAAAGCAGGCCCATACACACGGTTGCCGCCGTGAAAACAGGTTGGGGAGCGGCAAAGATCAGGTAAAAGGCGACGGCAAGGAGCCCGATTGCGGTAATCAGGCGCCTCATGGTTTGTAAGGATTCACCTCACCATGCTTAACACGGGCCGCAGGTTTCGCTTGAGCTGAGGGTCAACACGCAAGCGTGCGCCTCAGGCGAGCGGTAACTCTAAGGCTGCCTCTTCCAGAACGAGATCGGTATCTTCCGCGAGAGCGGGAGCACTCACCGGTACGCCTCCGAAACGGCGGTCTCGATTCTGATATTCGAGGATCGCTTCGAGCAACTCCCTCCGGCTGAAGTCGGGCCATAGAGTATCCGTGACGTACAACTCCGCATACGCGATCTGCCATAGAAGGAAATTGCTGACGCGCATCTCGCCGGATGTGCGAATCAGCAAATCTGGATCCTTGAGATCGGCAGTATAGAGGTGGGCCGAAATAGACTGCTCGGTCACCACGAGTGAATCCAGATTGCCCTCGAGCCTGGCGTTATCAAGGATTGCATTAACCGCATCCACCAGTTCGGCACGTCCGCCATAATTGATCGCAAGGTTCAGCCGGAGGCCGCGGTTTTGGGCGGTCTGATTCATCGCACTTTCCAGTTCGCGTTGCACTGCTTCCGGCAAGCGCTCGAGCCGGCCGATTGCGACCAGCCGGATGTCGTTCCGCATCAGGTTCGGCAGTTCCCTTCGCAGATAGATCCGGAGCAAACGCCAGAGACCCTCAATTTCATGCCGGGGCCGTTTCCAGTTCTCCACTGAAAACGCGTAGAGTGTGAGCGCTTCGATACCGAGCTGTGCGCAGGTCTCCGCGGTTTCGCGAACAGGAGTGACCCCGGCCTTGTGGCCCATGAGCCGTGGATAATTCCGCCGCCGTGCCCACCGGCCATTGCCGTCCATGATGATTGCGATATGAGCAGGAAGGCGCGTGGGATCGAGTTGCGTGGCTACGCGCCAATCCCGTTCGCCTGGTGAGAGCGCCTCAAACAATCGCTTCATAACGTAAAGTTCTATTATACACGAAGCAGATTGCACTGCAGCCGGATTTTCATGCCCGGCTGATCAGCGGAGCAATTACCGCCCCGATGCACAGGAACGAGCCGAACGGCAGCTCGTATGTCCAACCTTTCCGCGTCCACAGGATGTACGCTACACCGAGAATGGACCCGATAATTGACCCAATCAGGCAGGCAACCAGATTGTCATCGATTCCGAGAAACACGCCCATGAGGAGGAGCAGCTTGACATCGCCCAAGGCGAGCACTTCCCGTTTTCGAAACCGCTCCCAAATACGAGCCACGCCCCAGATCGGAATCGTGAATATCAGAGCACCAAGGACTGCGTTCACCACGGATCTTTGGCGCCAGCCCAAGTTCGCCAAAAGCAGATCGCCGATCGCGCTGTGCAAGGGGATGAAGGCAGAGAATAACAGCCCGAGCACGGCTCCCCCGATCGTTATCTCATCCGGCAGCAAACGTTCTTCGAGGTCGGTCCAGAAGAGGACGATGATAAGCGCTTGGAAGATCAGCCATTTGAGAGCGGGAGCCGTGGCGCCGAATTTGGCAACCGTGAGCGCGAACAGGGCGGCGGTCGTCGCCTCAACCAGAAGATACCGGATTCCGATCGGTTCCCGGCATCTGCGGCAGCGGCCGCGAAGAGCGAGATAACTGATCAGCGGAATGTTATCGCGCCAGGAAATCTGCGCTCCGCACTCCGGGCAGAAGGAGCGGGGCGTCACTACAGACAGGTCGCGCGGGAGCCGGTAAATGCAGACGTTCAGAAAACTACCAAGGACGAGGCCCAAAATAGTGGCTAGAAAAATCAAGAACGGATCAGCGGGCAAGCGCCCTCCGGTAGCACGCGATCGTCTCTTCGCGCAGACGCTCAAGCGTGAACTGTGATTGAATCCGTGATCGGCCCTGCTCGATGAAATGCTCCGCAAGGCGCTCATTCAGGAACAGCCGATCCATAGCGGCTGCAATCACCTTCGGCTCGTTCTCTACGAGAATGCCTGAAACGCCGTCTTCAATAATCTCCGGAAGTCCGCCGACCCTGCTTGCTATCACTGGAACGCCAAGGCTCAACGCCAGCAAGGCGGCCGAGCCGAGCCCTTCCGATTTGGTGACATAAACGAACATCGAGGCTCGCTGTAAATCTGCCTGCAAGTTATCCGAGAAGAGAACCTTGACGCGCGTAAGGTGCGCCGCGCTCTCTACCAGTTCTCTTCCTTTCTGCGGATCGGTCGAGGCGAGTGCGACAGCCGGTCCTTCCGGAGTCCATCCGCACCCTGAACTTACCGGTTCGATCGCGTCGTAGATAACGTCAATCCGGCTACTCGCAATTCCGGATTCTGCCAGAAGCTGCGCAACGAACCGGGAGACCGAGATGAAACGAACGGCACGAGCATACTTCCATTTCGACAAGATGGAGCGCTTTACTGGGAATGCGACCCGCCGCGAGACAATAAAAGGCCTCCTCGAACCAATCGCCGCCGTCGTGTGAGCGTGCGCGTCGTGTGCATGCACCAGATCGACGGAGGCCGAACGACGGCGGACCTCTTTCCATTTAGCCGGTTGCACTTCGAATCCCTCTGCGCGGGCGGCGTTCCCTAGAGGAGCACCGGCGCGAGCAAGCAGGAGCGAATCGTGGCCTGCATGTCTCAGTTCCCGCATCAACAGAAGGACCTGGTGCTGTCCACCGCGCATCTCCCTGCCAGTGTCGATATGAAGAATACGCAAGCTAAAATTTGCGCCCGGGACTCATGTGCCGGGCTTTGGCGTATTTGACGTAGTTGTAGAAAGCGGCCATGTAGGCGATGGTGAGGCCTTCCACTCCGTCCAGAAAGCCAAGCTTCAGTACATAGGTTTGGAAAAATGTCCATGGCGGGTCAAACAGGAGTTTGCTGAGGGGGACAAATTTCTCGCGAGCGGCAATTTCCTGGGCGGCGAGAGTGGTGTAGCTGTCCATCGTGCGCACATGCTCCGATAACGAGTCGCAGGTAAAGTGGAGGAGGTTCGAATGGAGGTGTCCTATTGAACCTGTAATCTTGACCGTTTCATGCACGAATTCGCCGACCCACTTGGCACGTTGCTTGTTGAACAATCTGATTTTGCGGTCCGGATACCAGCCGCTGTGCATAATCCAACGTCCCATGTACTGCGCCAGGCGTGGCACGGTATAGCCGTCGAATTTCGGACCTGCTTTCTTGATTTGCCAGATCTCGGCCTCCAGAGCCTCGCTCAAGCTTTCGTCCGCATCAATTGAAAAGATCCAGTCGTTTGCGGCCAGGTCCATTGCGATGTTCTTCTGAGCGGCATAACCGTGCCAGGAGGCCTCGACAACACGCGCTCCCAGGTTGCTCGCGATCTCAACAGTCCTGTCGTTCGACCCGCTATCCAGGACCAGAATTTCATCGCAGCAGCGCAGGCTTTCAATGACACGGCTGATATTCCGCTCCTCATTGAAGGTGATGATGGTCGCCGAAATCTTCATCAGCGGCTAGGTCAGGCTTACGGGAACGACGCAGATGGAGAGCGCGAAAATCGCGATGGCAGCTCCAAACGAGAATAAGCGGCCTTTCGAAAGCGGAGTCTGATCGTAGACCAGGGGATGTCGTCTCCCAAACAGAAACATGACGGCGGCCCAGATCCACCACGCCCAATAAAAGAACCCGGCGGCTACCAGCGACGCGATGAAAGCAAGCGTAATGATGCGATGCAGCCGTTCCCCTAATACTGCATACAGAATATGCCCTCCGTCCAACTGTCCCATCGGCAAAAGATTGATTGCCGTCGCCAGAAGTCCGGCCCAGGCGGCTACCGCGACCGGATGCAGCGAGATATGCGAGGCGGGAACTCCGGGAAATCGGATCAACTCTATCAAGCGCAAAGCCAGTGGAGTCCCCAAAGACACCTGCTGGGTATGCGGAATTACTGGCGTTACACGTGAGGCGAGCACGCCGACAATTAGAAACGGAATCAGAACAACAAATCCGGCGATTGGGCCCGCCACGCCGATGTCGAACAAAGCCTTGCGTGAGTAAATCGGAGAGCGAATGCGGATGAATGCGCCGAAAGTTCCGAAAAGAGTCGGCGAGGGCAGAAAATACGGCAGGCTGGCATCCACGCCCCAGCGCCTACCTTCGAAATAATGCCCAAATTCATGCGACAGCAAAATCAGCAGCAACGGTAGGGAAAACTGCAATCCCTTCCAAAGGGCGGGGTTTCCGCGGACGAGAAGAACGTATCCTTCGAAAATCCACCGGACGTCCAGCGCGAAGCCGATGGAAAAGCTTTGGTGCAATGCGTATCCAAAAGCGGTCGTCGAGAGGAGAGTGGCAACAAAGAGAAGAGCGCTGGCCCACCACAGGCTGGGCCAACCTAGTCGCAATACCGATGATTGAGGTTCCAGGTAAGTCGGTGTTTGGTCTGCGGATTCCGGCTGAGACACACTACTACTGCAGTGTCTGCAGCTCCTTGCCCGGCTTGAAGCGGACAGCTTTGCCCGGAGGGATTGCCACCTCAGCTCCAGTTCTGGGGTTGCGGCCGATCCCGGTCTTGCGGGGACGGACGTTGAATATGCCGAATCCTCTCAGCTCGATCCGGTCCCCTTCACTCAGCGCCTTCTTCATCGTTTCGAAAACGGTCTCCACCGCCATTTCCGCCTTCGTCTTGGTGATACCGGTGCGGCTCACTACCTCGTTGATGATGTCTAGCTTGATCAAGCAGCCTCCAGAATACAATCTGCGCCCCGCTAATTCAGCCGAATCGCACTATCCCCGGTTTAGGAAAGCAATGTCAATGATAATAAGCGGGTTAGCGCCATGTCAATTCGCTGCTCACAGGGGGCGGGGTCGGCCCCGTTAGCACGAGCAGCTCACGCGCATTTATTGCCGAAAGAACACTCAAATATCTTCCTTATTACCTGGAAAGCCCCAGGGGGGAATCCAAATTAGTTTCTTTTCATCATCTTACAACGTAGGAGATGAAATGGATTCTCAGTTGCACAGGAAAAGTGCAGTTACGGGGCTGTCGTGAGAACCTTGAAAATTCTGCTCGTCGAAGATAGTGCGAGCGATATCCGGCTTATTCGAGAGGCATTGAAAGACACTACGTTGCCCGTTCAAATTATCGTGGCGCGAGATGGGATCGAAGCGATGGAGTACCTGTATCAAACGGCCAACCAGGACGTGGGCCGGCCCGATCTGGTGCTGCTCGACCTAAACTTGCCACGCAAGAACGGTCGCGAGGTATTGGCGGAAGTCAAAAATTCTTCTGCCTTAAAACAAATCCCGGTCCTGGTGATGACCAGTTCGCAGTCGGAGGACGACGTGAATCAGGCTTATAACCTGAATGCGAACTGCTACATCACCAAGCCCGCCGATCTGGACGAATACGTCCACGTCATTCGGGCGATCGAGGAGTTTTGGTTTGTGACCGCTACTCTTCCCGATGCTTTTCAGGGCTCACGAACGAGTGTTAGCCAACACGTAGCGTGATCGCTAAGCCGCTGCCGACTGCTGCGCTGCGGTCTTAGCTGCTGTCAAAGCGGCCTCGTAATCTGGGTGATCGCCAACTTCTTTGACGTACTCCACGTGACGGAGCTTGTTTTCTCCATCCACCACGAAAATCGCTCTGCCCTCGATGCGTAAATCCGGGATGAGAGTCCCGTAATGTTCCCCGAAGGAGCCAGTCCGGTGATCGGACAACATCGTCACTTTGTTGATACCGAAATTTCCGCACCAGCGCTTTTGAGCGAACGGCAAGTCCATGCTGATCGTATAAATCCGAATCTGGTTCAGCTTCC
Source organism: uncultured Acidobacteriaceae bacterium (assembly GCA_963787585.1). Classification (GTDB taxonomy): domain Bacteria; phylum Acidobacteriota; class Terriglobia; order Bryobacterales; family Bryobacteraceae; genus Bog-105. Next base: position 673,683 of record CAWBDR010000013.1, on the reverse strand, counting down.
CGGCTTCTTCTTCAAATCGCTTGGTTTGAGCGTCGCAGACCGGTGTGTCGAGCGACGGGACGACGCTGAAGATCCGGACCCCATTGCCCGTCTTGCCTAGATCGACCTCCTGGAGAGAGCTGTCAACAGCTTTGAAATCGGGAGCCTGATCGCCCGGTTTTAGCTGCGGCCCAGCTAGTGGGAACGGATTCCCCTTTAGCGTTGTTGTTCGATTCGCTTGCTCACTATTTGTCATCCGCAACAGTGTAACAAGATGGAACGGATGCCGCCACCCCCAGCGCCGAAGCCTAGCAGCCAGTGATCTAAATCACTCTCGGCAGCTCGCACACGAAGTTCCGGCACTCGTAAACTGTGATACGCCCCTTACGCTCTAGACTGGCAAGAAAAGGGGCGGCTTGCCTCAAATCGCGAGCGGCCTCATCGGAAAGCGCCAGCACTAAGGCATACGGATTAAACTGCTTCCTCGCTTCCGCCAGAATCTGTTCCACTTCCGAATCAATTTGTTCGCACCGTATGACGGTCTGATACGGCTCGGAAAGTCGGCGTCCGATCGCCACCAGCATCTGTGGCGCCATGGTCGGCTGGACTTTCAATTTGGGCGCGAACGCCGCCAACGCTCGATCAGCCTTTTTTCGAAAATCGTCGCTTTCGGTCAGATGATGCAACCGAATTAACACGTCGACCGCGACGGAGTTCGCAGACGGCTCCGCCCCATCATAGTCTTCTTTCATGCGCAGCAAAATGTCAGGAGCATTCGGTTCCGTACTGAAGAATCCACCCGCTTCTGAATCTTCGAACCTCTGGAATCCTCGCGTCGATAAATCGAGTGCCGTTTCCAGATACACGGCTTTTCCGGTTGCCTCGAACAGATCAAGCATGGCCTCTGCAAGGAAAGCGTAGTCGTCGAGGAAGGCGGGAATGCCGCCCTCTCCCTCGGAATATCGCCGTAAGAGCTGCCCCGAACCTTGGTCGTACATGCGGGTGAGCAGGAACCGGGCGGCTGTTTCGGCCATTTGCTGATGCCGTTCTTCGTGAAGCGCAATCCCCGAACGCGCCAGCGCCGAGATAGTCAACGCGTTCCAGGCCGTCAATACCTTGTTATCGAGGTGGGGGCGCGGTCGCTTCGAACGCACCTGGAAAAGAGTCTTTGAGGAGCGTTCGAGAGATTCGCGAATACTCGAGATTGGCAGACCAGTGCGGGCCGCGATCTCCTCCTCCGGCGTTGCTTCAAACAAAATGTTTTGATTGGTGAACTCCCCATGAGGGTCCTGATCCACATTGCCGGCTGCTTGCACGCCGAATCGCTGGCAAAACACTTGCGCATGCTGTGGCTCGAGTAACGCCTCAATTTCCTGCTGTCGCCAGACATAGAAAGCGCCCTCGCGCGAATGTGCTGGGTTCTCGGGATCCGGGCTATCTGCATCTTCTGCGGAGTGGAATCCGCCCTCGGCATCCGCCAGATCCCTTTCTAGATAAGACACGATGGCACGCGCTACGCCGGCGAATTCGTCTCTTCCTGTTGCCTGATATGCCTCGACATAGGAATTGATCAATTGCGCCTGATCGTATAGCATTTTTTCGAAATGCGGCACGAACCAGCGTTCGTCGACCGAATACCTGTGAAATCCGCCGCCAAGGTGATCGTGCATCCCGCCCGCAGCCATGGCGCGGAGTGTCTGAGTTGCCATTTCGAGCGCTTCGGCATTCTTGCTGATCGCGAAATGGCGTAGAAGATAATTCAACGCCACCGGCCGCGGAAACTTCGGAGCCCCTCCAAAACCGCCCCATTGTGAATCAAAGCTGCGCCGGAATTGCCAGAAGGCAGACTCAAACAGCTCCCGATCCGGCTCAATAGCGCTATTGGCGGAAGCGCTCAACGCGCGGAGTTGCTCCGTCACGCTCTCACTGGACGATTCGATTCTGCCGCGCTCCTGTTTCCAGGCTCGCGCGAGATGCTCAAGGATCTCGCGAAACCCCGGGCGACCGTAGCGGCGGTCAGGAGGAAAATAGGTGCCGCCAAAGAACGGCTTCAAATCCGGGGTCAACCACACCGACATGGGCCAGCCGCCGCTTCCACTGGAGGCTTGAACGAACAGCATGTAGATCCGGTCGACATCAGGGCGTTCCTCACGATCGACTTTTATCGGAACGAATTCGCGATTCAGGATTTCCGCAGTCGTCTCATCTTCGAAGGACTCGTGCGCCATGACGTGACACCAATGACACGTCGAGTAGCCGATCGAAAGGAAGATCGGCTTATCCTCCTGGCGCGCCTTCTCGAAGGCACGCTCGCCCCAGGGCAGCCACTCTACCGGATTATGCGCATGCTGCCGCAGATACGGACTCTTCTCATCGATCAGAGCGTTGGTAAGCAATTAGTTCCCTATCGGGCCAACATTCCCGGGCGCGGAGCTTTTCCCGGGCACAACAGGTAGAGGTTTGCGCGGAAACATCTCGTCGCGATTAGCAAACTCGTAAACCAAGGTGGCGATCACCGCTGAAGCCTGCATCAAGTCCTCCGGGATGGCGTGTGAATACGTGTCCATGTCGGAGTGATGAGTGACTGTGCCGTAGTCCAGCGGGTCTTGGATGAACTGAAATCCCGGCAATCCGACATCATCGAACGAAAGGTGATCGGTGCCGCCGGTGTTCTTTAATGAGATGGTGGTTACGCCCAAATCGTGAAAGGGGCGCAGATATTGATCAAAAAGTGGACGTGCCGCATCGTTGCGCTGCAAATAGACGCCGCGAATCTTCCCGCTGCCGTTATCAAGGTTCAGGTAGACATCGAACTTGGCGTGCTCAGGCTTCACGTCCATCGTCTTTGGATCAGCGAAATGAGACTTGACGTAGGCCTTCGACCCGTACAAGCCTTGCTCTTCGCCACTCCAGAGTCCGATGCGAACGGTTCGATTCATCTTGAGGTTCAGCGTCTTCAAAATACGCATCACCTCGATCATCACCGCGCTTCCCGCGCCGTTATCCGTGGCGCCCGTCCCCGTATGCCAGGAGTCGAAGTGAGCGCCAACCATCACGACTTCGTCGGGCTTTGTCTGGCCCGGGATTTCCGCAATGATGTCCTGACCATCCACGTCGGTATTGGAATATTTCGCCTCGAGATTCATGCGAACCGTAATGGGCTCCTTTTTGTCCGCAAGCCGGGTCAACCGGGAATACTGCTCTTCGGTCACGACGAACATGGGCGGCGCGATTGGATCCTTGCTCTGATGCGAACCGGCGGCCTCCGCAAAAAGCAAGCCATTATGCGCGCGGCGATCCGCAGTAATGACGCCGAGCACACCTTCGTCATGAAAGAACCGGGCTCTCTCAAAAAGTATTGCCTGGTATCTGTCGAACAGTTCGTCCATTACAGAATTTGGAAGGCTGGCGAAGTATTTGCTGGCCTCCTCCTGGTCCTGGGGAACTTTCAGTTCGTCAATGCTGATGTTGCGATTCACGCTAGGCTCGGGTGCTTGCGCAATTTCGGCAAGCTCGGCGTCGGTGTAGCGCCGAAACAGCGGCTTCGTCGAGGGCGGCGGAGTGACGGGTTCCGAGACCAGCACGATCTTGCCGCGCAGCTTCCCGTGCCATTGGGTTTTGTACTTTTCGAAACCTTCCTTCTGCGCCTTCATGTCAAACCGGTTTGCCGGCTGTTGCACAGGCGCATAAAGCACCTCTCCGGACTCGGTGCCGTGCGTCGGCGCGCTCCAGGCCAAGGGAGCGGCAATCAGATGTGAATAACGCGGCGCGGTCATCTCCAGCGTGTAGGTCTGTAACGACCAGCTTCTACCAAACGGACCCCATTTTTCTGTATGTACGTTCGAAAGGCCGTACTCTTTAAGGCGCGACTCTGCCCAGTCCGCAGCCTGGTCGAACTCGGGTGAGGCGGTGAGGCGAGGTCCGTAAAGGTCAGCCAAAGAGTAGAGCTGATCCATCACTTTCGAGTTATCGAAAGCTTCCACCTTGATTCGGTGAACCGTGTCGAGATTCGCATCCTGTGCGGCGACTACGTTCAGGTAGAGCGTGGAAAGGAATAGAAAAGCGGCGGTCCGGCGCATGGTCCGGTTGTATCACGCCGCAGGCCGGGCGGAATTTCGTTCTATTGCCCGGAATGAGCGGAAGCGGTGGGAGTGGCGTGCGAGCTATGTTTCGAGACGGGGTTGCCCAGAGCTAGCAATTCTTCGATATGCTGCTGGATGGCGTTATTGTTCATGAGCTTCTGCCAATCGGCGCTCTCCCCTGCGGGAGTCTGGTAATGGATGTAGCCCTTGCGATCGATTAAGACAAGCTGCGGGACAACCATTCGCTCCGCCATATTGAATCCCATGAAGGACATCATCTGGTCCCTGGGTATGTAACCAACGGGGGAAACGACCTGGAAACTCTGAGCGAACATCTGCACCATCTGGGCAGCCTGATCCGGCGTTCTGCCTTCGTCGAGGGCGTTGATGGCAAGATCGATCGCTTGAAACCCTCTAGGGCCGTACTCCTGCTGAAATTTTGTCATCTCGCGCGAGGCAGCCTGGCAATGAGGACAGGTGGTCAGGATAAATTCGAGCGCGACCACTTTGCCCCGATATTGGCTGAGCAGCCGCTGTCCTTGGCCGGGAATCGTAAATGCCAGCTCCGGGGCTTTCCGTATTTCAGCCTGCTGGGCTTGTATCGAAGAAGAGGCTAGCGCAAAGGCGAAAATAGAGATCAATGTCGTTTTCACCGGGTCGTACTCCAAAGCAACAGTGTACCTATAGAGGGATTCCGGCTCAGAATCGATGACGGACGAGATCCTTTCGCCAGCAGTTCCGAAGAAGCAACTCGTTGTGAGCGTTGGAATCAGCAAGACCAGCTATGGCGAAGTCGTAAGCCTCTGTGAACACTGGGCTCGAGAGCGACGGACGGGAGCGCCGGAGCGGGCCCGCTATATCTGCGTCACCTCGGTACACGGCATCATCATGGCTCATGACGATCCGGAAATCGCAAGGATGCTAAACGAGGCCGACATCGCGACTCCTGACGGAATGCCGGTGGTCTGGGCTCTGCGCTCGTTTGGCTCTCCGAAACAGCAGCGAGTGTACGGGCCTACCTTGATGTTGAAAATCTGTGAAAGCGCAGCGCAATCCGGCACGCGCGTTTTCTTGTACGGAGGCCGCGAAGACACGCTGCCCAGTCTCAAGGAGCGGTTACAACTTCAGTTCCCTTCTCTTCCCATCGCGGGCGCCTATTCACCTCCGTTCCGGCCGCTATCGGAAGCGGAGGATCGGAACATTCAGGAAGAGATCCTTGCCTCGAATGCCGATATCGTCCTTGTCGGAATCAGCACGCCGAAGCAAGAGAAGTGGATGTATGATCATCGCACCTGCTTTCCGGGTCTAACCATGATCGGGGTGGGTGCAGCGTTCGATTTCCATGCCGGGAGGATAAAGCAAGCGCCGGGCTGGATGCAGCGTAACGGATTGGAATGGCTGTTCCGGCTAACAACGGAACCCGCACGGCTGTGGAAGCGTTATCTCCTGGTAACTCCGCGATTCCTGCCGCTCTGGGCGTGGCAGAAGTTGAAGCCCCCTGATTAGAAGAGCCCACGAAGAGATCATCACGCCCCGTATTACGATCGAATGCGGTGCACCTTGACCCCAACCTGTACGCCACTCTACTGCGCTTGGCGGTCGCTTTGGCGCTCGGAGCAGTGGTCGGTATCGAACAACAGTGGCGGCAGGGAGCGGCAGGACTACGCACGAATACACCTGTGTGTTTGGGTGCGGCGGCATTTGTGGACCTTGGCTCGACACTGGCCAGCCCGACGAGCATTGTTGCCTATGTTGTGTCAGGAGTTGGGTTTCTAGGAGCCGGCGCGATCATCAAGGAAGGCGGCGGAATCCGCGGATTGAATACAGCCGCGACGCTCTGGTGCTCGGCGGCCGTGGGAGCGTGCGCCGGAGCGGGAGCATTGATTACGTCGGCCTACGTAAACAGCTCTGCCGCTCGTAATTAATCTGGCATTTCGGCCGCTATCCCGATTTATCGACCGGCGTTCTCTGAGGGCAGAAGTGAACGTCATCTACCGTCTAACGGCGACCTGCTCCGATACTCACGAATCTGAGGTTCGGCACATATTGCTAACCGCCGTAGCCGAGCGGCCGGTGGTTCTCCGCGCGCTTCGCACCGAGGATGTGGAAGAGGACCATGAGATACGCCTCCGAGCCGAGATCGAGTCTCCGAGGCGAGATGAAACTCTTCTGGAAGAGATGTGCAACGGCTTCGGACAGACCCGACGGTTTCGTCGGTCGAGTTTGGCGAGGGAGCGTTGGACGTCGAGTAACGCCATTCAGGCGAGCGCCCGGACCAAGAACGGCAAGCCTTGTGAGCCGTTGAATTCATGCTCGCCGGAGAAGATTTGCTGGCGGGCGCGTTCAGGGACGCCGAAAACCTCATAGACCTTCTTCACGCGGGCGAAGCTTTCGCGGGTGGCATCCACGGGAAAGATAGGATCACGATCACCGCCTTCAGAAAAAAGTGGCCTGGGCGCAATCAGGCCCGCGACGTCATAGCTTTCGGCGTAGTTCAAAATGCCGGGAACATAGTTATCGATACAGTGCGAGATGCTCATGATGCTGTCGCGAAACGTGTTCAGGTAGCCGCTGATGAACGCCGCCTGAATGCGTGTATCAAGCGCGGTTGAAAACTGCGCACACGTTCCGCCGCCGGAGATCCCCATGCATCCGACGCGTTTGGCATCCAGTTCCGGCCGGGTCGCGATCCAGTCAATTGTTCGCATGACATCCCACACGCGCCAGCCGATCATGGTTTGGCCAAACAGCAAAGCGGAGCCGGCGGAAGGTTGGCAAGCAGTCTCCCGCGGACCTTTACTCTCGGTGGTCGGGTCGCGGCGGCAGCCAAAAGCCATGGGCTCGATCGCGACTGCAGCCAATCCGTGCTCGACAACCTGGATAGCGAAGTCATGCTGATAGCCCGGCTTGCCGCTTCGGTCGCGCCCATTTTCATCGATGCCCACGATGTCATCGACGCCGCGACCGTGCCCCGGAATGCAGATGACCGCTGCACAACGAGGTTGGGCGGATTTGGGAGTTAACAGATAGCCGAGCACACCAACGCGGGGGCGGCTCTCGAACACGAACTTCTCGCGCCGATAACCTGGAAAATCGCGGATTTCGATGGTTTGGGGCTGAAGCGGGGTGCGTTGAGGGAAAGCGCCAAGAAGTTCGATCAGCTTGGTACGCAACTGTCGTTGCCAGAGTTCGGCCTCGGCTTTGCTGGTCGCGCGGAACGTGAGTTCCAGCGGAGCAGACTTGTATTGCTCAAGCGTCCAGTAGACAGGGTCGAAATCGTGGGAATTGAGCTTGTTGTCCATGCCGGTAAGTGCTCCGCCGTAACCGGACGCCGAACCCGCGAATGAAGGAAGCAGGGCTGCGCCAAGAGCGCCGGATCCGAGCTGGCGGCGAGTGATGGTGTTGCGCATTTGTGGCGATTATAGACCGTGATTCGCTAACCAATCGGATCAATTCATTCGCTTCATCAGAACGCAAGATATAATTAAGGACGGAGTTCCCCTTTGGATTTGCGTGGATTTGTGCGTCTTTTTACGCACATTCAGTTACTTCCGGTGCTCGAAAACGGCGAAGAGACTACGCTCGTCGGCGGACAGGCAGTCATGGAGGGCGTCATGATGCGAACGCCACACAGCTACTGCGTGGCCGTGCGCAAGCCGGACGGCGAGATTGTTACCGAAGAGAGTCCGCTGCCACGGTTAGCCCAGCGCTATCCAATCTTCAAGCTCCCGGTGTTTCGGGGCTTGGGAACGCTCGGGCATGCGATGTGGCTCGGGATGAAGGCGCTGAGATTCTCGGCCGAGTGTGCCGTCCAAGGCACAAGGAGCGAGGGCGACACGGAGGCAAAACCACGTGATAGGAAGGAGCTCGGGACGGGAGCGATGGTGGTCCAGATCGCCCTTTCGTTCCTGTTCATGATCGCCCTTTACAAATTCGTTCCGCTCTATCTGGCGACGCTGCTCGGGCAGCATTTTCACGCGATCAGCAGCCGGTTTGCAATCAACATGGTGGATGGCACGCTGCGAATCGCGATTTTCCTCGGCTTCATGTTCCTGCTGTCCCGGATGAAAGATATGCACCGTGTGTTTGAGTACCACGGCGCCGAGCACAGGGTGGTGTTCAACTTCGAATCCGGTCAGCCTGTGACGGTGGAGAATGCACAACGATTCGTGACCTGGCATCCCCGCTGCGGCACGAGTTTCCTGGTTGTCGTGCTGATAATCGCCCTGATCTGCTACGCATTCCTACCGTTCGACAATTTTTGGGTGAAGCTTTTGGCCCGCATCGCACTACTTCCTTTGATCGTGGGCGTGAGTTATGAAGTCATTCGTTACGCGGCGAAGCGCCAGAAAGGACTCATGTCGGTGTTGACGCGACCGGGCCTCTGGCTGCAACGAGTAACTACCCAGCCAGCATCCAATGCGCAGGCGGAAGTGGCAATTCATGCGCTCGATCGGGCGATGGAACTCGAGAGAGCGCAGGGCGGCGTCCTGGTCATCGCCTGACACCGACAGCCACCGACGACAGCATGCAATATATCGAAAGATTGGAACAGGCCGAGGCGCGCTATAACGACCTCACGGCGAAAATGGCGGATCCGAAGGTCATTAGCGATTCGGAGGAGTACCGCAAGGTAAGCAAGGCGCAAAGCGAACTGGCCGAGCTGGTGACGAAGTTCCGAGAGTGGAGGAAGGCGGCTCAGGAGTTGAGCGATGCGCGCCTGATGGTCGAAGACAGCGACGCCGATCTCCGCCAGATGGCGCAACTCGAGATCGCGCGGCTGGACCCCGAGGTGGCTGCGATCGAGCAGGAACTGCAGGTCTTGCTGCTTCCGAAGGACCCGAACGACGAGAAGAACGTTGTGCTCGAAATCCGAAAGGGCGCGGGGGGCGACGAAGCATCCCTGTTTGCGGCCGAGGTGTTCCGCATGTATTCGCGATATGCCGAAGAGCAGGGCTGGAAGGTGGAAGTTACCTCGCTGAGCGAATCGTCGGTGGGCGGATTGAGCGAAGTCATTGCGATGATCAGCGGCCGCAAGGTGTACAGCCGCATGAAATATGAGAGCGGAGTCCATCGCGTACAACGGGTTCCGGCAACCGAGACGCAAGGACGCGTGCATACTTCGACAATCACGGTGGTGGTCATGCCGGAAGCGGACGAAGTGGATGTGCAGATTGATCCGAAGGACATTCGGATCGACACATTCTGCTCCTCGGGCCCGGGCGGCCAGTCGGTGAACACGACGTATTCGGCGGTGCGGATCACGCATTTGCCGACGAACACGGTCGTCTCTTGTCAGGACGAGAAATCGCAGATCAAGAACCGCTCCAAGGCCATGCAGGTGTTACGATCGCGGCTTTATCAGGTGGAGCTCGAGAAGCAAATGGCGCAGATCGGCGCCGAGCGCAAGAGCATGGTGGGGACGGGCGACCGCAGCGAGAAGATTCGCACGTACAATTTCCCGCAGAACCGTTTGACGGATCACCGCATCGGGTTGACGCTTCATCAGTTGGACCTGATCATCGAAGGCCGGTTACAACCCGTCATTGACGCGCTAACGAACTATTATCAAGCGGAGCGTTTGCGCGATCAGGGACGCGCGGCTTAGACTTTTCCGATCGCACCGAGGCGGGCCAACTCGGACGTGACGCTTCAAACTGCTCTGACTCAGGGCACTGAAATTCTCCAAAAAGCGGCGATCTCCGTTCCGCGGCTTACCGCGGAAGTGCTTCTTTGCCATGCCTTGCATTGTGAGCGCGCGTATCTTTATGCACATGGCGCGGATGAGCTAACCGAACTGGCGTGGATTCATTACGGCCGTTATCTCAATGAACGCTTGAAGGGCAAGCCGACCCAATACATCACGCACCGGCAGGAGTTTTTCGGCCGCGATTTCCACGTAAATGCGGACGTGCTGATTCCCCGTCCTGAGACGGAACACCTGGTGGAAGCGGCCGTGGGGCATCTGAAAGGTCGGCCGGATGCGCGCACTCTGGACGTGGGAACAGGGTCGGGCGCGATTGCCATTTCAGTCGCGCTGGAAAGCGGGCGGAGTGTCCTCGCCTCGGACATTTCGGTAGCGGCGCTGGCGGTTGCCGAACGAAACAGAAAGACGCACAACGCCCCGGTCCATTTCTTTGCAGCGGACCTGATAGATGCTGTCGAGGCGAACTCAATTGACCTTTTGATCTCCAACCCGCCCTACGTGCCGGCAGCGGATATGGCGAACATGCAGTCGGAAGTCCGCGATTGGGAGCCGCACATCGCTTTGTTTGCCGGTGACAGCGGTTTCGAGATTTATCGGCGGCTGATTTCAGGCGCGGAATCGGTGGTGCGGCCCGGCGGACGGTTACTGATGGAGTTGGGATATCAGTCCCTCGCAGGCGTGAAGGAATTTCTGGCCATTAGCTGGAACGATATTGCAGTACTCTCAGACTTGGCAGGGCTGCCCCGCGTGATCGGGGCGACCCTGCGCAGCTAACCCAATGCAGCGGCTTATCTGCCACCTAGATATGGACGCGTTCTTCGTATCAGTGGAGGAACTGTTCGATCCATTGTTGAAGGGCAAAGCCGTGGTCGTGGGCGGACAGAAGGATCAGCGAGGCGTAGTGGCCGCTGCTTCGTACGCAGCGCGAAAATACGGAGTGCATTCGGCTATGCCGCTGCGCACCGCCGGACAGCTCTGCCCCCACGCGATCTTTGTGGAAGGCCATCCGGAACGATACCGCGACTACTCGAAGAAGGTCTTCAACGTTCTGAACCGGTTCTCGCCCCTCGTCGAAATGGCGTCCATCGACGAAGCCTATCTCGATCTCACGGGAACGGAGCGGCTGCACGGACCGGCTATGTGCGCAGCGCATTCGCTGCATGAAGCTATTCGGGAAGAAACGAAGTTGCGGTGCTCGCTGGGACTGTCATCATCGCGCTTGGTTGCCAAAATCTCCTCCGATCAGGCGAAGCCTAACGGCGTGTTGTACATCTTGCCCGGTCAGGAAGCGCGTTTTCTGGCGCCGCTGGATGTGCGCAAAGTGCCGGGAGTAGGCAAGAAGACCGAAGCGGCTTTGCATAGCATCGGAATACGAAGGGTAGGCGATCTGGCCTCTCTCGACGAAGGCTTCCTTGCTTCCCGCTTCGGAAAGTGGGGTTTGGCTCTGGCAGGGAAAGCGCGCGGGGAAGATGCCGGCGGATGGTTCGATAGCGAGATCGGAGCGAATGAGGACCCGAAGTCCATCAGCCACGAGCATACATTCAACGAAGATACAAGCGTCAGGGACCAACTGGAGACGACTCTACTCAAACTTTCCGAAATGGTCGCGAAGCGCTTGCGCGAGCACCGCCTCTACTCGCGAACGATTCAGCTCAAATTGCGGTTTGAAGATTTCTCGACAATTACTCGGGCGGAATCGCTTGACCACGTGACCCAGTTGGACCGCGAGGTGGCGGGAGCGGTGATCGGACTTTTTCGAAAAGCATGGGATGGGAAAACCCCGGTGCGATTGTTGGGCGTTCATGCCGGCTCCTTGCAGGATTCCGAGGGGCAAATGAGTTTGCTCGAAGAACCGCGGACCGCCCGGCTGCGCGACGCGTTTCGCAGCGTGGATCATATTCGCAATCGCTTCGGGGCGGCTAGTATTTCGCTTGCGAAGACTCTAGGGGCCGGGATTCGGGAGCGGGTGCATGAGAATCCGTACGATTTGCCGGGGAAAAACGACGACTCGCCAGAAGGAGAGCGCCCGCCGCGGCGAGGCTCGCGCCAGTAGCTACCGTCAGAAGCGGATAAGCTGGGCGCTCCTGGACCCAGCCAGTTTCGATGTACTTCTTTGGCGGCTCGAGTGGCTGATGCAAGGCCATTTGGATCACTTCAGCGGTGTGCATGCCATGCCGCCGCGTTCCGTGCATGATCTGCTCGCGGCAACTGAAGCCGTCGGAGATGATTAGCGTTTCGCGATCCGCTTCCCGTAGTTTTGGTAACAGAACGCGCTCGCCTATCTTCATCGATATGTCGTAATGCCCTTCCTCATAGCCGAACGAACCCGCAAGACCACAGCACCCGGAATCGAGTAGTTCAGCGTCGAGGCCCATCTTCGCGAACACTTTTTGCTCGGCTGACATGCCCCACAACGCTTTTTGATGGCAGTGACCGTGAATGAGCGCTCTTCGTTTCAGGGTCGGAGGCGCATAATTCATGTCAACAAGGAATTCACTCAAGAGCTTCGTTTGGCCGCGGAGGCGCTGGGCATCTTCATTGTTCGACAGAATGTTCGTCATCTCATCGCGAAACACCGAAGCACAGCTTGGCTCGAGAACAATGACCGGTGTGCCTGAGGTAATCTCCGAGCGCAGAGCATCGAGGATTTCTTCCAAATTGTGTTTGGCCTGATCGAGGAAACCGTAGTCGTAAAGCGGCCGGCCGCAACATAAAGGGCGATCAGGAATATCGACTTGATAACCCGCCGACTCCAAAACCTCGACCGCCGCTTTGGCAGTGTGCGGGAAGAAGTGATTATTGAACGTGTCCGGCCAAAGCAGAACCCGGCGGCGGCCGTCGTTTTTGCGGCGGGTGCGCTCCCGATACGAAGCAAACCAGGTCCTGAATGTTTGCGGTGCGAAAGCCGGCATGCGGCGGCGCTGCGTAACACCAGCGAGAGATCTTAGAAGGGAAGAGAGGCCCGGCGTCTGGGTGAACAGATTGGCGATATCGGGCATTTTCGAGCCAAGCTCGGCCCAGCGGAAGATCTGCCCCATGCTGTAGGCGGCGGGCGGCCGAACGCTGCCCTCGTAGTAGTGATACAGAAACTCGGATTTGTAGGTCGCGACGTCCACGTTGACCGGGCAATCGCCTTTACAACCCTTACAAGAGAGGCAGAGGTCAAGCGCTTCTTTGACGTGCGGATCCTTCCAGCCATCCTGGATCACATCGCCCCGCAGCATCTCGAAAAGCAGGCGAGCGCGCCCACGGGTGGAATGCATCTCTTCGCGAGTGGCATGGAAACTGGGGCACATGGTGCCACCGTCGAGCCCGCGGCACTTCCCTACCCCGAAGCAGCGTTCGGTCGCCTGCGCGAAACTGCCGTGATCCCCGGGGAAATTGAAGACGGTGAGCACAGGATTCGGCTTGTAATCGGGACCGACGCGCAGGTTCGTATCCATTGGGTACGGATCGATCACCTTGCCTGGATTCATCTTCCAGTCGGGATCCCAGGCAGATTTGAACTCACGGAAGGCCTGAATAATTTCGGGACCGTACATGACGGGTAGGAACTCGGCCCGAGCCTGACCATCGCCATGTTCACCGGAAAGCGAGCCGCCGAAACGGGTGACTACATGCGCTGCCTCCGTTATGAACTCCCGGTAATGCTTCACGCCATCGGCAGTCTTGAGATTGTAAGTGATGCGGGTATGGAGGCAACCATCGCCAATATGACCGAACAGCGTCATCGTGTAATGGTGCTTGTCGAGCAGCTTATATAGCTCGCGAAGATAGTTGCCGACCTGATCGACAGGAACCGCAGCGTCTTCCCAACTGGGCCAGGCGTCTTCAATTCCGGGAATACGGCTCGCACCAACACCGTTTTCACGGACTTTCCAGATCTCCTTTTGCTCATGCTCGCCTTCGATCAGTTTGAGGAAGGTGTGATCGTTAGCCATGGCGCGGATCTTCGCCATGGCGGCGCGCGAGAGAGCGTTTGCTTCCTTTTTGGAATCGGCTCCGAATTCGAGCAAGACGTAGGTATCTGCCTGCGGAATAAGTTTTGCGCCGGGCAAATCCTTGCCTTTCCGGCGTTCGTTATCGATGACTTTATGATGAAAGCACTCCAGGCCGATCGGATGAAGATCACGGAAGGGAGCGGCGTGATCTCCGGCGGTGAATACGTCCTTGAAGCCGACGACGACTAAGCTGCGATGCCGCGGACTGTGAACCAGCTTCATCTTGGCGCGAAGCGTAATCGCGCAGGTGCTTTCGGTCCCCACGAGCGCGCGCGCAACATGGAAGCCGTTTTCGGGAAGGAGCTCGTCGAGGTTGTAGCCTGAGACGCGGCGCGGGATTCTGGGAAAGCGCTCGCGAATCCGGCCGGCATAGCGGTCGCGAATACTCTTGAGCGCGGCGTAAATTTCGCCCCGGCGGCCGCCTTGGCGAATGATCGACGCGAGATCGGATTCGCTGGTCTTGCCGACGGTCATTCGCCGGCCATCATAGGTGAGGACGTCCATTTCTTCCACGTTGTCGGCTGTTCGGCCCGCAATCACGGAATGCACACCACAGGAATTGTTGCCGATCATGCCGCCGAGCGTGCAGTATTCGTGAGTGGCCGGATCGGGACCGAGCGTCAGGTGATGTTTCTCTGCCTCATCGCGCAGTGTGTCGAGCACTAAACCAGGTTCGACCCACGCGTACTTCTTCCGACCGTTGATCTCTAGTATCTTATTCAAATATTTGGAAAAATCGATGACGACGGCGGTATTACAGCACTGTCCGGCGAGACTGGTTCCGCAGCCGCGGCCGAAGATCGGCACTCTGCGTTCGTGGCAGATCGCGACGGTATGAATGACATCGTCGTAAGTCTTAGGAATCACCACACCAATCGGGACCTGACGATACACGGAAAGATCGGAGGCGTACAGGGCGCGCGATCCGCTGTCGAAGCGAACTTCGCCTTTGATCTTGCGCCGGAGATCCGCGCTGAGGTCTCGTGCTTCGCGATCCGAGATGATTTCCTTTGAGGGGATCATTTCTCCTCCTCTTTCTTCTTGCTTTTCCCGGTCACCTTCTCAACAACCCGCGCAGGCGCTCCGTAGTCACTCGCCGGAAACAGCACTTCGTCCATCGCTTGACGCCCGATCGTGAGTGAAATGCGAGCCCGGTCGCGCTCACCGCGGACGAGCGCCTGAGCGAGATGTTTCATCTCGTCCTTCGTTGCTTTGGGCGGCATAGGAGGCTCATTCGGATCGGTGTCGCACTGGATCACGACGGGACCATCCATTGCGAGTGCCTCTTTTAACTGATCTTTGCAGCGCTTCGGATTCTCGATGTGAACCCCGGTTGCGCCGCACGCTTCGGCGACTTTTACGAAATCGATCGGATAGAGATCCACGCCGTATTCGGGATTGCCGAGATAGATCATCTGTTCCCACTTGATGAGGCCGAGAGTGTTGTTTCGGAGAACGACGATCTTGACGGGAAGCTTGTACTGGGTCAGCGTAGCGAGGTCGCCCATCATCATGCTGAGCGAACCGTCACCGGTGAACGAGACAACCTGGCGACCGGGATAAGCGACCTGCGCTCCGATTGCGTAAGGAAGCCCAGCGGCCATGCTGCAGAGAGTTCCACTGAATGAGAACTGCTGTTGAGCGCGGAGCTTCATGCGAGCGATCCAGGTGGTAACGGTGCCGGAATCACCCGTGATGATGGCGTCGTCCGCAAGCGCCTGACTCAGATTCCAGGCCACTACCTGCGGCTTCATCGGCTTGTCGTTGCGCGTACCGCGCTCTTCCATCAGTTCCCACCAATCCTCGGCACCCTTTTGCGCTTGTTTGAGAAAATTCCGGTCTTCATTGCGCGGCAAGTAGAGCAGCCATTCGCGCAGCGTCGCTTGAGCATCGCCGACCAGGCCGTATTCGACGGGATAGCGAAGGCCGACGCGCTCAGGTTTGTCGTCGATCTGAATCCCAAGCGCCTGGCCGGGCTTGGGCAGGAACTCAATGTAAGGAAAGGAGCTGCCGATGATGATGAGAGCGTCGCAGCTTTCAAAGACATCCGACGATGCGCGCGTTCCTACGACGCCAGTCCCGCCGGTTGTATACGGGCTGTCGTCGGGGATCACGTCTTTGCCGAGCATTGACTTCACAACGGGAGCGCCGAGGCGATCGGCAACCTGAATGACCTCCGCCCCCGCGCCGCGCGCGCCAGCGCCGACGAGAATTGCAATTTTGGTTTTGCCCTGCAGAGCGCGAGCCGCCTTCTCGAGCTGGAGCCTTTCCGGAACGCGCTTTGGGATGGTGAATGCTTCCGAGGTGTGGCCCTTCAAATTGCGCTTCGAGCGTTTCTCACCGGACATATCAGCCGATTGGTAATCGATCGGCAGCGCAATGTGAGCGACAGCGCGATGGCTCAGTGCAGTACGGCAGGCGTAATCCACGATGTTCTTAGCGTGAGCAGGACCCATCAGACGCTGGTTGTACATGGCGACGTCTTGATAAAGATAGTCCTGGTTCATGTCCTGCAGATAGTGGGTTCCGATCAAGTCGTGATAGGTCATGCCAGTTATGGCGAGGACAGGAGCTTGATCGATCTTGGCGTCGTAAAGACCATTGAGCATGTGAATAGCGCCGGGCGCGGCAGTCGAGAAACAGACGCCCAACTTACCTGTAAACTTTGCGTAGCCGGTTGCGGCCATCGCGGCCGTTTCCTCGTGGCGGACGTGAATGTATCGGATGCGATCTTTATGAGTACGGAGCGCCTCGACAAAGCCGTTGATTCCATCTCCGGGAAGCCCAAATATCGTGTCGACTCCCCAGTCAATCAGGCTTTCAACCAGAACATCGGATGCGGTCATGGCACATGTCCGTGCTGGTGACGCCCGGTTGACAGCTTGTGTTTCAGTGATGCGGAAAAAGTGCGAGCCTTACTGCTGCCACCCACCGCCGAGCGCGTTATAGATCTGCACGAGAGCTAATCGCTCATTCAAGCGGGCGCGAGCAAGATTCAGCTCAGCAGAGAAGAAGTTGGTCTGATTCGTCAGGACCTCGAGATAACTTGTCACGCCTCCTTGATACCGAACATCGGAGAGGTGAGCGGCATCCTGCGCGGCGGTAGTAAGCGCTTCCTGGTGTTCGCGGTACTGGCGAAGTTTTTGATACGCACTTAGCGAATCGGCCACTTCGCGGAAAGCGGTTTGTATGGTCTGCTCGTAAGTGAGCAGAGTCTGCTGTTCCTGCGCCTGGGCGAGGCGGACATTCGCCCGCAGACTGCCGGCATTGAAGATGGGCTGGGTAGCGGCAGCACTCCAGGTCCAGGCGCGGCTCGCGAACGTGAAGAGATTGCTCAGACCGATGCTCTCCAAACCGCCATTCCCTGTGAGAGAAATCTGCGGGAAGAGTTGGGCGCGAGCGACACCGATGCGCGCGTTGGCAGCGATCAATGACTCCTCCGATTCGCGGACGTCGGGCCGGCGCTCGAGTAGTTGCGAAGGCAAGCCGGCGGGAATGGTAGGGGGGAGAGGTTCTTCGGTGATAGCGCGGCCGCGCGGAATGCCCGTGGGGTTCTCGCCGAGGAGAACGCTGATTTGATTTTCTTCCTGGGCAATCTCCTGTTCCGTTTGGGGGATGGTTTGGGCGGCTTCCTCGACGAGCTGCTGGGCCTGGCGGACATCGACGAGAGATGTCGCGCCGCCCTGCTCGAGTGTTTGGGTGAGTTTGAGCGATTGCTGGCGCGAGGCCAGCGTACTCCTGGCGATGTCCAGTTCGAGATCGTACTCACGAAGCTGAAAATAGGCGGTGGCGAGATTCTCGACAAGGGTGCTGAGGACGGCGCGCCGGCCCCACTCGGTTTCGCTGAGCGCGGCTCGAGCGGCCTCCGTGCCGCGGCGATACTGGCCCCAGAAATCGATGTTCCAAGATCCGGCAAGCGCGAGTTGGTCGGAGACATAGGAATACGAGTTAAAAACTCCCGGGATACCAGGAAAACGAGTTCCACTGATGTTGCCGGTTACATTCACGGTTGGGAATTGATTGGCACGCGTGATGACCAGTTGCGCCTGGGCCTGAAGGACGCGAGTAGCAGCGATGCGAACATCGTAGTTCCGCTGGAGCGCGCTGCGAATAAGATTCTCCAGAACGGCGTCCTGAAAAACAGTCCACCACTTTTGCTCTCCGAGAGATGCAGTGAAGGTCTGATCAGGCGTTGCGCTGCGATAGGCGGCAGGAACGTTTACCTTCGGACGCTGATAGTTTGGACCGACGGTGCACGCCGAGAGGAAAACGAGCAACAGAAAGGCTACTGCGCAGGCAGGGAGCCGACGCCTCATGCCGGTTCCCCCTGACCCTCAGCCGGCTGGGGCAGCGAAGCAGGCTTTTTGGCGCCGACGCGATGCGAGATCTTTTCGACCACATCGAACATGACGGGAATGAGAAAGATGGCCAGCAGCGACGCGCATAACATCCCGCCAATAACGGCCGTTCCCAGAATTTGCCGAGACACGGCGCCCGAACCGGTTGCCCTCCAGAGGGGCACGCACCCCAAAATGAACGCGAAAGCGGTCATAAGGATGGGCCGAAGACGGATCCGAGCGCCTGTTAACGCTGCTTCCTCGATGCTCTTACCGCGCTGTTCGTATTCACGCTTGGCGAATTCGACAATCAGGATCGCGTTCTTGGCCGCTAATCCAATTAACATGATCAGACCGATCTGGGCATAAACGTCGTTGTCAAAATGCCGCAACCAGAGGAAGAGATATGCGCCGAACACGGCGATAGGCGTACTCAGCAAAACGCTGAAGGGAAGCGACCAGCTTTCGTATTGCGCCGCAAGGATGAGAAAGACAAACAGGAGTGACAATCCGAAGATGACGCTGGCCGGAACACCCTGGGCGGCCTGTTGCTCCTGGAAGGACATGCCGGTGTAGTCATAGCCCATGTTGGCGGGCATGGTCTGCCTAAATACTTCCTCCAGCGCTTGCATGGCCTGGCCGCTACTGTAACCGGGCGCGGCGGCGACGTTGATCTGCGCGGCTTCGTATTCGTTGTAACGGATGGTGAACTCCGGACCGTTGATCGGCCTGATATCGCTGACCGCGTTCAGAGGCACCATGCCTCCATGATTGTTTGCTACATAGAAGCGGCGAAGGTTGTCAGTGGCGTTGCGGAAATTGCCTTCGGCCTCGACATAGACCTGCCATTGCCGTCCGAAGCGGTTAAAGTAGTTCACGAGGTAACCGCCCATAAACGCTTGCAGCGTCTGGTATACTTCTGCGACAGAGACGCCTTGGCGCTCGACCTTGGCGCGATCTACGTCCACGTACTGCTGGGGAACAGCCGGAAGAAAGGTGGTATTGAGTCCGACGAGCTCCTTTCGCTTGCTGGCCGCTTCCACGAATTTATTTACGTTTTGCTGCAGGGTGGCAAGATCGCCGCCGGCGCGATCTTCGAGAACCATCTGGACGCCGCCAGCGGTGCCGACGCCCGGAATGGAAGGCGGCGTGAAGGAAAATGCAAAGCCGTCCTGTACGGTGGAGAGTCGGCTCGCGATGTGGTTGCGGATGGCGGTGTAAGACTCGTTATCGCCCTTGCGCTCGTCCCAAGGCTTCTCGGTCACAAAGAAGAAGGCACTGTACGTGCTTTGCACTCTGCTCAGCAAACTGAAACCGATGACGGAGGTGCACCCCTGAACACCAGGAGTGTGAAGGATAATATCTTCCACCTGTTTGGCGGCAGCGGATGTGCGCTGCAAAGAGGCGGAGTTCGGCAACTGAAGGGCAACGAAGACATAGCCCTGATCCTCCTCGGGAAGGAAGGAGGCAGGAAGTCTTCTTCCGATAAGAACCGCCACGGCCGCAGCGGCAGCGAGCAGGAGCAAGCTGAACCCGGCTTTTCTGATCAGGGCGCCAGACGCGCGCACATACCCTTCTGTGGCGTGGCCGAACACGCGGTTGAACCAATCGAAGAAGAGCCGGAGCGGCCCGCGCGACTTCTTCTTGGGCTTCAGCAGTAGAGCAGCGAGCGCCGGGCTCAGAGATAGAGCATTAAAAGCCGAGAAGATGACCGATATGGCGATGGTGACAGCGAACTGCTGGTAAAGGCGCCCGGTGATTCCAGGAATAAAAACAGTGGGAACGAAGACCGCTGTCAGGATGAGAGCCGTTGCTATGACAGGCCCCGAGACTTCGTTCATCGCTTGCAATGTTGCATCACGCGGATTCATCCCTTCCTCGATATGGCGTTCCACAGCTTCGACAACCACGATGGCGTCATCGACGACCAGACCGATGGCGAGCACGAGTCCGAATAGAGAGAGCGTGTTGATGGAGAAGCCAAGCATCGGAAAAACCACAAAGGTTCCGATCAGGGAGACAGGAACGGCGGCAAGCGGGATGATCGTCGCGCGCCACCCCTGCAGGAAGATGTAGACGACGAGGATGACAAGTGCGAGAGCTTGGAGCAGGGTGAAAAGGATCTCGCGCATACCGGCGGTGACGGCCCGAGTGGTATCGAGACTCACCTGATAGGCGAGGTCTTGCGGGAATCTGGTCGCGAGCCGAGCTATGGCTTTGCGGACGCTATCAGCGGCGTCCACAGCATTTGAGCCAGGCAACTGATAGATCGCGAGAATCGCAGAGGGCTCGCCGTTGTAGCGACCGGTCAAGTTATAGGTTTGGGATCCCATCTCGAGGCGCGCAACATCCCTTAACCGGAGATTCGATCCGTCCGGATTGGCGCGCAAGATGATTTCGCCGAACTGTTCCGGAGTGGTGAGGCGCCCTTGGGCTTGAACGCTGTAGGTGAACTGCTGACCGCTGGGAACGGGCTCGCCGCCGATCTGCCCCGCCGGATTCACCGTGTTCTGTGCCTGCAGCGCGGCGATGATTTGCGGAACGGTCACCTGCAGTTTCGCGAGCTTGTCGGGATTTACCCAGCAGCGCATGGCGTACTGGCCCGCGCCGAACACCTGAACGCGCGCGATGCCAGGAGTACGCGTCAACTGATCGACCAGATTGATGTAGCCGTAATTCGCGAGGAAAATACTGTCGTAAGATCCGTGCGGCGAATACAGAGCGATCAGCATTAGTGGTGAAGAAAGTGACTTGATCACGCTGAGCCCTGCCGTATTCACCTGAACCGGCAACTGAGACTGTGCTTGCGAGGTACGCATTTGCGTGAGCACCTGATCGATGTTGGAGTCGGTGCTGACATCGAAATCGACTGTGATCTGCGTCGACCCATTGCTTCCATTGATCGAGTACATGTAGTTCATGTTGTCGACACCGCTGAGCTGCTCTTCGAGCGGGGTCGCGACCGATTGTTCGAGCGTTTGAGCATTGGCGCCGGGATAGAAGGCCTGCACGAGGATTTCAGGTGGAACGATGGCTGGGAACTGCGCTATCGGAAGGCGCAGCATGGAAATGAGGCCGACGAGAATCATCAGAATGGCGATCACAATGGCGACGATCGGGCGGTTGATGAAGAATCGCGACATCCTATTTCGCCTCTCCTTGGGACGGATAGGGAGTTACCGGGTTGAGCTTGTCGGGCTGGGGCGTGACGGTTTCGCCGTCTCTTATCTTCGCGGTACCTTGAGAGACCACGCGATCACCCGGCTTGAGGCCGCTCAGGATGACCCAATTCTCGGCGACGCTCTCGCCGACTTGAACCGTTCGAACACTGATCTTGTTGCCGGGACCAACGAGCGCGATCTGATACCGACCCTGCAACTCCGAGACGGCACGCTGGGGCACTACCAGCGCGTTCTGCTGAAGCGAGGTGAGAGCGGTGATGCGCCCGAATTGCCCGGGGCGGAGAATATTCCCGGGGTTGGGGAAGGCTCCGACAATGCGAATTGTGCCGGTTTGAGTATCGACGCTGCGGTCCGCAAAGAGAATGCGGCCCGAGCGCGGGTATACGCTGCCGTTCGCCAGAGTGAGCCGGATCGGAACCGGATTCTTCAAGCGCAGAAGATCGGCCCCGGAGCCGCCTGTTTTGATCCTGTCCGCGAGAGCCAGGTACTCCTGCTCGCTGATCGAAAAATATACCTTAATCGGATTGACTTGGGAGACGGTGGTGAGAACGCTTGTCTGGCTCACCAGATTGCCGATCTGCGTATTTGCGATGCCGGCGATACCATCCACCAACGAGCGGACTTTTGTGAAGCCCAGATTCAACTCCGCGGTAGCGACATTCGCCTTGGCGGCCTCAATTGCAGCCTGACTGGATTTAATGAGAGCCTCGTTCTGCCGGTGACTCTGGATATCGTTGTCCAACTGGCTCTGAGCGATGGCGTGCGCCTGCGCGAGCGGAGTATCACGCCTGACGTTGATCTCGGAGAGACCGAGTTGGGCCTGCGCTTGTCCGAGCTGGCCGTTTGCCTGCGCAAGCTGACCTTGAGCCTGTTCGAGAGCCGCCTGAAACGGCCGCGGATCAATCTCAAACAGCACGTCGCCTTTGTGAACGAACGATCCTTCCCGGTAGTTCTGGCGAATGAGATAACCGCTGACCTGCGGCTGAATGTTTGCAGTCACAAATCCTTCGAGCGAAGCGACCCAATTGCCGTAAATCGGCACGGTCTGCTGCTGAACCGTGGACACTCCAACATCGGGCGGCGGCGGAGCAGCAGATGGTGGGGGATCCTTTGAACAGCTCGACAGAATGATAATGGCGGAGACGCCGAGAAACAGACAGCGTAGAGCAGATCTTTTTGATGTTGGCACGAGTCGAGTCACGTTTTGAGACCTATTAGAGCGGCCGGCAAACGCCGGGTTTCCGTGTCGTGGAGGATTCGGGGGAGCCGAACCGGGATGTCAGGTGAAACCCCAAATAACAGCGCAGGATTATCTTGAACTCCTGAACCAGCGATGCGCGGCCGGTAGCATCGGATTCCGCGTAAAGCTCGTTCATGCCCTTAATCAACTGTAAGGTGACGCTGGCAGCGCGGAGAGCCCTAGCCCTGGATAGCGAGGGCTTCTGAAGCAGAAAAATCCGTGCAAGGAGCTCGCGAAGGACTTTTCGAATCGATGGATTACGGGTAGCAGGGGGCGCGTCGAGCAGAGCAAGAAACGCGGGATGCTCGCCCGCAAAATCCACCGCTGTATGAATAAGCTGCGACACGAGTTGCTCAATACTCAGAGATGCGGCCCGATTCTCCAGGGATTCCCAAGCGGTTTGAAATTCTTTTCCATACTGCGCGCGCAGAGCCTGAGTCAGGGATTGCTTGTTAGGAAAGAATTGGTAAAGCGAGCCGATGCAGGCACCGGCACGGCACGCAATTTCGTTCATGGTGGCGGCTTCATAGCCGACGTCGGCGATCACAGCGGCGGCGGCGTCGAGCAATGCGGCGACACGGCGCTCACCGCGCTGCTGCCTGGGCACACGGCGCGGCGCAGCGGAATGTGAGCGCATGCTCACATTCTACAGATAGGGCGGTAGCCTCAACAGGCCGGGTTAAGACCCCGCGCGGACGGAAGTCCGCCCTCCGAGGGCAATCAGGCTACCTTCTCGCGCTGTTCCTCTTCCAGTTCGCGCCAGTACTGGTCAAACAGATCCGGCTCCAATTGGATGGCGCGGACCTCGATTTGCCCGATTGAAAATTCGAACCCAAATTGGCCTAAATCGAAATTATCGTTGCGGTTTTCCTTCACGGCAGTAATGTAGAGCTGGGCGGCTTTGTTCAGCCGCGCCTTGGCTCCCTGCCTGTGTTGCGCCTTCAGTTCCTGCAGAGTTTGAGTATCCTTCTCGCGCTGGCGGCGGAGGCGTAATTCCTGGATGCTCAAGTTGTTCAGATCTTTGCGATAGGCGAGGAACGCTTTGGCTTCGATGAGATGTTTACGAACAGCATCGTCTTCGTTGGCGAACTCGGAGGCGAATTCGAGGCGGCCGATCGCATAGATGCCCATTTCGAGGGCGGGGATGCGCAGCAGTCGCCACTCGGTATCGGCGAGTGATTGGACCAGGTTGCGTTCGTTGTCCGCGGCGGGTTGCCAGCGATCGAAAAAGCTGGCGACGTGCTTCTCGTAGGCCTCGGCATCATCACCGGGCAGCAGAACGGTGCGGCCGGTGAGATCTGTTTTGACTGCGTTGAGGGAAGATTTGGCTTTACCAGTTTCACTGGTGGGTCCCGTTGAGAGCTGCGCGTTCTTCTTGTTTGCTGCGATTTGGGCGTCGGTTGCCACAAGAGGCTCCTGAAATGGAAATGACTCGCGAACGGGTTGCGCTCGGCGAGCCTGGTCGACGGTAGCACGAAGAAGGGCGGAAACGGATCGGGATGGGCGGAAAAGAGCAGATTAAGTCTCAGCGAGAGAGAAGGATAGCGATATTTTCATAACCTGTGACCAGCAGGCGGGCCGTGTGGGACCCGCAAGATTACAAGGGCCACGGTTCTCGGGGACCTTGAGTTGTGTTCGCCAGCGCAATTGTCGAAAGCAAACCATTCAGAATTGATGAGCCATCCTCTGTATACTTCAATGTCGGATAGGTCAACCCTTGGCCGTTGCTCGCGGGTAGACGGACGAATGTCCCCGAAAGCGTGGCGAGGCAATTGGGCGCAACTAGGCGGGCAACTTCAGTTACGCTTGTGGCATGGCGGCCGCCAGCCAGGCAAACGAGTTCACAGATGTCAGACCAGACCAGATCACGTTCGTAGAGCAGAGCGCGCCGAGCATTGCGCCGACGGTATCGGTTGACCTTAAATCTGCTCTGGAAGCCACTTGGCAGGACAGACTCGATCGCTTGGACGCGCTGCTTGAGCGCGAATCCAGTCGCAGTCTTTATTTCCAACTTGTCGTTACCCGTTGCGAATACATTGGCTGCTCCACTGAATCCCCCAATGTACGAGAACAGCTCGAGGTGATCAAAGGTCACATGAAAGGTCTGCATGCCGCCCATCGAAAGACCCGCCATCGCACGCTGGTCACGGTCGGGTATGGTGCGGAATGTTGAGTCGATGAAAGGAATCAAAGCCTCTGTCATGTCGTCTTCGAATGTAGACATCATGTCCTGCATCGCCTTCCTCATCTCGGGAGAACCGAACGGTTTACCGGCGAGATCGGGAGCGGGCTGGCCTGCGCGCCGCGCATAGCCGTTCGCCATAACGATAATCATAGGCTTCGCCTTCCCGCTCGCAATCAAATTATCGAGGATGAAATTCGCCTTCCCCTGCCGCGTCCACCCGGATTCGTTCTCTCCTCCGCCATGCTGCAAGTAAAGTACGGGATAGCGCTGTTTCGGCTGAGTGTCGTATGCGGGCGGCGTGTACACCAAGGCGTGCCGCCACGTGCCGGTTACATTTGAGTGATACCAAATTTCGCGCACCTGCCCGTGTGGGACATCCTCCGGCAGATAATATGTTGCACCCGCTTCCGGGACTTCCACCGCGCTTGCCCATTTGCTTCCGCCGAAGTAGGCTGTGCTTCCGGGGTCGCTCACTTCTGCCCCGTCCACAATGACGGTGTAGTAGTGAAGCCCGGGAGCCATGGGCGGCGTGGTAAACGTCCAATATCCGTCCGCCTCCTTCTGCATGTCCGCCTTAGGTCCGCTCCAGAAATTGACCCTTACTTTCGTGGCCTCCGGCGCTTTGAATCGGATTTGAACGCGTGAGTTGCTGTCGACTCGCGGATATTGCGCGTCCAGGACATTTGAAGTCGCCGGCCTAAAATCACCTGAGTCCTGCGCCAAACAGCAGCTTGTGGCCATGAGTATCGCTAATCCAATCAGTCGCATGGTAGTCTTTCTCCGATCATGGTCATAGTAATGCAAGGGGTAGATGAGAACAGATGAAGTACCAGAAAGTTGCAATGCCGACGGCGGCATTCTTCTGCGCATTCGCGGCTGCGCAAGCCCAACGGTTGGATGGCTGCTCCGAGTTGACACGTCTTCAACTTAGTGGCGTCGAGATCACCAAGACTGAACTGATCGCGTCCGGCAAAACCATTCCCCCAGCGTATCCGGGCTCTCCCTCCATCGGACCTCTTCCTGCACACTGCCGTGTGGACGGTATCATCAATCCCCGCAAAGGCGTCGACGGCCAGGAGTTCGGAATCGGCTTTGCCATTGCCTTGCCGGAACAGGCGGCGTGGAATGGCGACTTCATGATGCAGGGTGGCGGGGGCAGCAACGGTTTCGTGGCTTACCCCACTGGAGCCAGCTATGCCGGAGACCAACCGGCGCTCTCGCGCGGGTTCGCCGTCGCCAGCACCGACACAGGACACAAGGCCAAGACCGGCGCGTTCGACTTCTCGTTCATGCGCGACCAGCAGGCCTTTCTTGATTTCGCCTTCCTAGCCAATGCCGAAGTGGCCGGAATTGCGAAGCAAATCATTACGCGCTACTATGCCAATCCCGCGGCGTACTCGTATTTCGTCGGCTGTTCCACAGGAGGGCGTGAAGGCATGATCCTCTCGCAGCGTTATCCGACGGTCTTCAATGGAATCGTCTCGGGAGACCCAGCCATGCGCACCGGCCTGTCGAACCTCGCAATCGGTCAATGGATACCAGTGGCTTACAACCAGGCCGCACCCAAAGATGCATCCGGCAAGCCGCAGATCGAGAAATTTTTTACAGACGCCGACCGCAAGCTTTTCATGGATGCGCTCCTGAAACGATGCGACGCGAAAGATGGTTTGGCCGACGGCATGATCTTCGATCCGCTGGGCTGCGATTTCGATCCCGCGGTGCTCGCCTGCAAGGCCGGGCAAGACGCCGGATGCATCGCCCCCGAGAAAATCGCGGCCATCAAGAAGGCCTTCGCCGGACCAAAGAACGCTTACGGCACTCAGGTGTATCCCGGGTTCCTTTACGACACCGGAATCGCCATGAATGGCCGAGTGCCGGGTCTGCTCGCACTCGGGAGGAACGGCTTGTTCGGCCCCTACACCACCTCAACAGAACTCGACGTCGATAGGGCTGCGCTGCATGCCTCGGATCCGCTCGTCGAACCTGCATCAACAAATCTTTCAACGTTCTCGCTCAAGGGGGGTAAGCTTATCTTCTTTCATGGCGACAGCGATCCGTGGTTCTCCGCGCTCGACACGCTCGACTACTACAAATCACTCGCGGCAGCAAATGGCGGTACCGACAAAGTCGCCCAATGGAGTCGAATCTTCCTCGTTCCCGGCATGGCTCACTGCGGTGGCGGTCCATCACTCGACCATTTCGACATGCTCAGCGCGGTCGTCGATTGGGTTGAAAAAGGTTCGGCGCCTGACTTCATCGTCGCCACCGGCCAAGCATTTCCAGGGCGCAGCCGTCCTCTGTGTGCGTACCCCAAACGCGCTCAGTACACCGGCACCGGCGACACTCAGGATGCCCACAACTTCCAATGCCAATAGGACACGGTAGGAGCAACGCCGCAGGAGGTTGCACGTCTCGATTCCATAGATCCATTCGCGCCCACGACTAGCTGACGTACCTCGCGCCGGCGGCTCGTTGTGACCGTACCCGTGAGGAATAGATCTGCTGTGGTCGCGAAGGGCTTACGAATCCCCAGAACTGGAAGCTACGGATTGCGCTCGGATCAACCCGCAAATCTCGACTGTTGCAAACGCGCTTGACTCTACCGATGGCGGGTCCATGGGTTGAGCTCTCATGGGAATACGCTCCTGAAAATAGAAATGGCTCGCTGAGCGAGGTGCCTCGGCGAGCCTGGTTGACAGTACCATGAGGAAGGGCGCAAACGAATCGGAGCTAGTGAAGGAAGTACAGCTAAGTCCGGTTAGCAGAGATTGGATAGCAATGTTTTTATGACGTGTGACCAGCAAGCGGGCCAAAAGGGGACCCGCAAGATTACAATGGCCAAGGTTCTCGCGCGCATTGATTTCTGTCTCAGTTCCCGTTTGAATAGTGTGGCCCGATTGGTGATTCGATCAATGAGTATCTAATCAGAGCTGTGCGTTTGGAATCAGTTGTACAAGTCCCAGTAAGTTCGAATCTAATCGGGCAACGGATTTTCAGGGCATGAATCCGTTTTGAACTCGGGCCGCGGATAAGTTATCCGACAAAACCGACTTTGCCGGAAGCTCGTCGCTCCGGTTATTTTTCGCAACCCGGCTGGTTGCTAGCACTGCTTCTTCCGTCTTTTGAAGCGAGACAACCATAGAGCTTCTGGACGTGCGGCGTACGATCGGATCGACGAGCCATCGAAGCGCGCCCGGGACATCCCGGCTGAGGGCGGCCGCTTCCAGTTCGACATACACTCCGCCGTCCCGCTGTTCAAATCGCGAGATGCTGTACAGGCGCCAGATCAAGCCACGGCCTGTGTTTGCAGGACCTTCGTGTTCATCCGTCAGGCCGAAATTCTCGACTTCGCGAACGCGAGTACTGTAGGAAGTGCTGTACCACTTGTTTGCATCGATTCGTGTATAGGTGTCCTGGAAGTCGGTGTCGAGCGCAAACTTGGCGATTACCGCTTTGTTCAACATGCGGAGCGAGAATGTGTCTGCCGTGTCTGTCTGGCGCAATAATGTGGATTCAATGACGTTGGGCGCATAGAACTCTTTGTACTTGCGGTAATCGCGCACGACAGAGAGGACCTTATCCAGGCGAGCTCCGGGGAGGAAAATAGCACCGATCCAATGATGAATGAGGCCGTGCGGAACTCGGTACGGGTTCTCGCCGAAGGGAGCGGTTACCGTTTCTCCGTTGTGCAGACGGCGAAGCCGGGCGGGCGACTGATCGCTCCACAGAAACGGTGTTGCGCTGGAGTATTCGGCGACACGAGCGTTTTGGGCTTTCACAAAAGCGTCCCACGCGTTTAAGGTCTCGGGGCTCAGTTCGGCGCCTTTTGAGGTGAAAGAAGCGGCGAGGATGAGAAGTGCTGCCGCAAGAAAAGCTCCTAGAAACCGCTTGCGCTCCGCCTTGGAGAAAACGGGGGGAGCGAACGTCCGCTGCCGAGTGTCCAATCTCATTTGGGTCTCCATCTGCTAACATGCAGATGTTGCGGAGCCTGGACGAGACGCCGACAATCGTCCAGAATTGTTGTTCATTCGTCCAATTCTGAGGAGATGATGTGGACCCGATTACCGACATTTTCACGGCGATGCGAGTGGAAAGCATTGTCTATGGGCGAATCGAACTGACCGCTCCCTGGGGGCTCAGGTTCGAAAAGGGCGAATACGCGTGTTTCGGCTCGGTCGCGCGTGGAAACGCCTGGCTGACCGTTGAAGGGCAGGAACAGCCGATAGCTCTGACGGGTGGCGATTGCTTTTGCATGTTCGCGCAATCCCACGAGCACACTCTGGGAGATCATGTGAAGAGGCCGGCCGCGAATATGCAAGCCGTGGCGCAGACAAAATGCGGCGATGTGATTCGTTTCGGAGGAGGGGGCGCGCCGACGACTATTCTGGGCGGTAAATTCACGTTTGATAAGACCAACAGCAAGCCGCTGATGGATTTACTCCCGCCGTTTATCCACGTGGGAAATGACCGTGTACAAGCGTTGCCGCTGCAGCAGAGCCTGCAACTGTTTGCGGCTGAGGCGGCGCAATCCTGTCTGGGTTCATACCTGGTGCTAAAGCGGCTGGCGGATATTCTTCTGCTCCAGCTCATCCGTGCGTACGTTTCCTCGAGCACGTGCCGTGAGACGGGCTGGCTGCGCGCCTTGTCGGATCCGCGAATTGGCGGTGTTTTGCGATCGATGCACGAGAAGATTGAGCAGCCGTGGACGGTTGCCGAACTGGCATCAGCGGCGGGGATGTCTCGATCAGCCTTCGCGTTGCGTTTCAAGGAAGTTGTGGGGGAGACGCCGCTTGACTATTTAACGCGGTGGCGAGTCTACAGGGCTGCCGTGCTGTTAAGGGAAGGCGACAAGAAACTGACCGAGATCGCGAGCGCGGTTGGGTATGATTCGGACGGATCATTCAATAAGACGTTCAAGCGGATTGTGGGAGTAACGCCCGGTGAGTATCGCCGAGCAGGCGACCGGTTAGCTCCGGAAGTGAAGACGTTTTGCGATGACTGAGCTTGAGCCGCCCACAGGAGGCCACTCGACCGTTTCCGCCGGAACGTCAGAGAATTTAGTGGCGATCGTCGCGATCGTGGTGCTCGTGACGCCAATGCCAATAAGCTCGCCGCTGTTCGGGGATTGGTTCAACGGTCAACGTGCGAGAGCCAGCAGGCGCTTCGGGGCTTTTCCTGCCTTGATGCGCGCCGCCTCTTTGCGTGTACGGACGTCAATGATCGAGCAATTATCGCTACCGCTGTTGCTTACACAGCAGTATCGGCCGTCGCGAGAAAACGTGATCCAGTTCGGGCATTTGCCCGTTTGAACCTGACCGAGGAGCTTATTCGTTCTGGTGTCATAGACGTAGACACGGTCGTCCGCCAGACTCGTGACCCAGAGCTGAGAACCATCCGGCGACAATTCCAACCCATGAGTAGGCGTATGCGGTTCAAGCGCACACTGCGAAGGTGGAGCCGCTGGTAGATCGACACGGCCAACGATCTTGCATTGGGGAATACTGGCGATAGCGAATCCGTGAAAATCGCTTAGCGCAACGTACAGCTTCCTTTCATCCGCTGAAACGGAATAAGGACGCGGTATGCCGCCCACCGGAATTCTTTGGCTATACGTCATCCTTCTGAGATCGATACGGTCGATCTCGCCATCGCCCATGGACGAGACGTATAGGTCCTCGTTGCTCCCCGAGTTGTAGCAATTATGCGGCTCTTTCACGGGCAAGACTTTCACAACTTTCTGTTGCGTCGTATCAACAATCTCTACACTGTTGCCGTCACGAATAGGAATGCCAATATAGTGCCCGTCGGGAGTCGAAGCACATTGATTAGGGCGTCCCGTAACAGAAATGACGCTCAAGATCTTGCCCGTTTCGGTGTCAATGATCTTTAGATTGTGTTCAGACTCGATGGTTGTGAAAAGGCGACGGCCATCGGCAGGCGCGCAGACCCCGTGGACATGCGCCCCCACTTTGATATCTTGAACAACCTTCAGCGATTGAAGATCAATGACAGTGATATCGTCTCCCAAGCTATTGGTGACGTAAAGCCGTCCAGGAGCACTCGCCCCGAGAGCGGGATGACAACGTACTGCGCTCAAGAACAGAAGAACAAACAAGAATTGTCTCGGGGTCATCATCATCTCTTCCATCCAGGTCTTCCTGTACTCGGGATGAAGGTAGGGGTCAACGTGGATAGCGCCAGTTTAACGGATGGGCGCCCATTCCTTATCCGTCAAATTTCGGAATCGCCGACAAGCTGGAGGGGACCGCTTTTGTTCAGCATTGGAATCGGCGTTAAAATGTCGCTCAGAAAGAATTTCGCTGAGGGTGTATTATGCCACATTACGTGTTTGTGTGTCGCGATTGCAACAAGAAGTTCGAACAGACGCTTCATATATCGGAGTTGGGGAAAACCCCTGTGAAGTGTCCACATTGCGGCAGTCAAAAGACTGAGCAGCAGGCTGCGGCCTTTGCCGCCGTGACATCAAAGAAGAGCTGATTCTCGCCCGACGGGGAGCGCTGCCTGCACCCCGTTGAGAGAGCTACTCGAGTTGAACTAAAATTCTCCTCGTGCGCGTGCACGCATATGGCGGAAGTTCTGCTGGAGATGTCAGTCCCAGCGTTCCCGTTGGGAGCGATAGGTGATTAACTCTTCACCTTCAACTGCCAAACGCGTCCGCATCCCGCAAACGAAGATAATTGCTTGTACGGGGTGAACAGGAGTAGCCAAAGGGCCCCGCGCCGGCTGAAGCCCGCCCTCCCATCTCAGGCCTGCGCGGCCATCTCCTGAAAAGGGACATCCTTAATATGCGTGGCAATCCACCATTTGTAGCCGAAAGGGTCCTGGACACCGGACATGCGATCTCCATAGGGTTGGTCGGCGGGCTCGCGAACATTCTTCGCTCCGGCGGCTAGAGCCTGCGCGTACATTGCATCGCAGTTCCCGGTGTAGATAAGCAGGCTGACAGGGGACCCGCCGAAATGTCCGGGGCTGAAGGCATCCATCTGCGGCGCTTCGTCGGCCATCATGACAACTGAATCGCCGATTTCGATTTCAGAGTGAACGATGCGGCCTTGCGCATCCGGCATTCGAAACTTTTCTTTCGCGCCGAATGCTTTCGTGTAGAACGCGATCGCTTCGGCGCAGTTGTTAAAGATGAGGTACGGCTGGACGCTGTGATAGCCTTCCGGAACGGGCTTGACCTGAGACATCGATTTGCTCCTCGCTCTCTTTAAGGGTAGCGTCGCCGCAATTGAGTCGGCTTGGGTGTTGGGGCGCGGTGTTCTAACCGAGGGCCATTGGACGCGACACTTTCAAATGAGCGGCGGCGCGCGACATCAGACTCAACGTGAGCCCGGAACCGGGGCGTGATTTAGTGATAAGATCTCCTAGGTTCCGGCAGGGAGGTATCGTAATGGCCATCAGAGCCTATGCCGCCGAGGCGCCTGGGGCGGCTCTTGCTCCGTTCGAATATGAGCCCGCGCCGATAGGGCCGAACGGAGTTGAAATTAAAATTTCGCACTGTGGCATCTGCCATACGGACGTGCACTTAATCCAAAACGATTTCGGCATCAGCCAGTTTCCGCTAGTACCGGGGCACGAGATCGTCGGGACCGTATCAGCAGCGGGACGCGAGGTGAAACACCTACGGGAGGGCCAGCGAGTGGGTGTCGGGTATCAGTCCGGTTCGTGCGGCGACTGTGAGTTTTGCAGCAATGATCTGCAAAATCTGTGCACACAGATGACAGGTGTATGCGTAAACGGATATGGCGGGTATGCCGAAGCGGTTCGAGTCGATAGCCGTTTAGCAGTACCCATTCCAGAATCGATGACCTCCGAGGCAGCGGCTCCGATGCTGTGCGGAGGAATTACGGTGTACACGCCGTTCCATGCATTTGGCGTACGTCCAGGAATGCGTGTCGGCGTGGTGGGGATTGGCGGACTGGGCCATATAGCGTTACAGTTTGCTCGTGCGCTCGGGTACGAGGTTACGGCTTTTTCCGCCTCCCCTGAAAAGGAGACGGAAGCACGGGCGTTCGGAGCGCACAGTTTCATCAACTCGCATGAACCCGAGGAGATGCAGAAGACGGTAAACCGATTCGATTTCATTTTGTCGACCGCGCCGGCAGATCTACCTTGGGCGCAGTATCTCGACGCATTGCGGCCTCGCGGCAAATTGTGCATCGTTGGCGTTCCTTCGGGCGATGTGCGGATTCCGGCATTCCCATTGATACTCGGTCAGAAGACAGTTTGCGGCAGTCCTATCGGCAGTCCGCAAGAGATCCGCCGCATGCTGGGGCACGCAGCGGAAGCACGGGTGCAGCCCCGAACAGAATCCCTTCCGATGGCTCAGGTTAATAGCGCTCTGCTGCGTGTAAAGAACAATCAAGCACGGTATCGGATGGTTTTGGCAAATTGAAAGCGGAAGGGCGGCGCGCGACGGAATGATCAGTGCATCGCAAATTCGAGCAGGCATGGCGATCCGGTATCAGGATCAGCCATATAAGGTCATGGTGGCCGATTACCACCCGGGCCAAGGCAAGATGGGCGGTGTAAACCATCTGCGCCTGAAGAATCTCGCGACCGGCACTTTTTGGGAGCACAGCCTTCGCGCCGACCTGAAGGTAGAAGAACTACCGGTTGAGCGCCAAGCCCTGGAGTTCTTGTATGAGGATGGCGGCACTTGCTTCTTCATGAATCCGCAGACGTACGATCAGCTCGAAGTGCAGTCGAAGGTAATTGGGGAACAAGCGAAATTTCTCGAAACCGGCATGCAATTGCCGGTGGAATTCGTGGATGGCCGGGCGATCAGCGTGGTTTTTCCCGATCATGTTGAGGTCAAAATTGCCGAAACGGCACCGCCGGTTCACACTCAGGGCGACAGCACGTGGAAACCTGCGCGGCTCGGGAACGACGTGGAGATCATGGTCCCACCTTTCGTGAAGAGCGGCGACACGATTCGCCTGAACGTCGCGGACCTGCGGTACATGGATCGGGTCAAAGCGAAGGGCGCTTAGGGATCGACGGTTGGCAAGCCCAGGCCGAGCACTCACT
This sequence comes from uncultured Acidobacteriaceae bacterium, assembly GCA_963787585.1. Lineage (GTDB taxonomy): Bacteria > Acidobacteriota > Terriglobia > Bryobacterales > Bryobacteraceae > Bog-105. The sequence continues at coordinate 639,916 of CAWBDR010000013.1, read as the reverse complement.
ATAGAATGCTCGATATGATCGAGAGCCGTCCGGCTTCAGCGGCGAAGGACTTGCCGGTCGCGGGGCGAGCGACGCACGTCCGATGGTTCATCTGCGGGCTGCTGTTTTACGCAACCACGGTCAATTACATGGACCGGATGGTGCTCGGGATTCTGAAGCCGACTATCGCGCAGCAACTGCACTGGAGCGAGACCGAATACGGCTGGATCACCTTCGCGTTCCAGCTTGGGTACGCGGTGATGATGCCGATTGCGGGGCGGCTGATCGATTGGTTCGGGCTGCGGTTGGGATATACAGTGGCGGCGCTCGTCTGGGCCACATGTTCGATGCTGCATGCGCTGGCGGGAAGCGCGTTTCAGTTCGGACTGGCGCGGCTCGGGTTGGGATTGGGGGAGGCAGCTAATTTCCCGGCTGCATTGAAGGCGATTTCTGAATGGTTTCCGCAAAGCGAACGCGCGCTTGCGACCGGCATTTTCAACAGCGGCACGAACATCGGCGCCGTGATTGCGCCGCTGCTGGTTCCGTTTCTAACGGCGCGGTTCGGGTGGCAATCGGCCTTCCTGTGCACCGGCTCCTTGAGCCTATCGTGGGTGGTGTGCTGGGTAATTTTTTACCGGTCGCCCGAGCGGCATCGCGGTGTTTCGCCCCTGGAACTTCAGTTCATCCGATCCGGGCAGGGTGCGGCGACGGATGTGCGCGTACCCTACAGCGTTCTTCTGCGATCGCGCGCGACATGGGCGTTTTTGTCGGGCAAGTTTCTTACGGACCCAGTGTGGTGGTTCTACCTATTTTGGATACCGGGATTCCTGCAGCTCAAGTATCATGTCGACCTGTTGCACATCGGGCCGCCTCTGGTGACGATTTACTTAGCGGCGGACATCGGTTCGGTCGGCGGGGGATGGCTTTCCTCGTGGTTGATCAAACGGGGTTGGGACGTTGCGAGGGCGCGCAAGCGAGCGATGTTGGTTTGTGCGTTGTGTGTTTTGGCAGTGATGTTCGTGCCGGCCGCGGGAGGCAATCTCTGGCTGACCGTAGCGCTGATCGCGACGGCGGCATCGGCGCATCAGGGGTGGTCAGCGAACCTGTTTAGCGTAGCGACGGATTGCTTTCCGCGTTCGATGGTGGGCTCAATCATCGGACTGGGAGGGCTGGGGGGTGCGATTGGCGGGATGCTGGTGCAGCCGGCGGTCGGGCTGTGGCTGGATTTTTCGAAGGAATGGTACGCGCCGATCTTTTTTGTTGCGGGATCGATGTACCTGATCGCGCTGTTTGTTATTCACCGATTGCTGCCGAGGTTTGAACAGTACGCGGCCTAGCTGAGTGGGAGCCGGACGATGATCCGCGACGGGCAGAAGCGCGCCAGCAGCTTATAAATAATCGCTCGGCAACGCAAGAATTCCCGCTATACTGGCGCATTACGATGAGCCAACTGCTCAAGACAAAAAACATCGACGAGCTTGTCGAAGAAGCGCACTGCGAAGGCAAGAGCCTGAAGCGCTCGCTGGGGCCGTGGAGCCTCATCGCATTTGGCATCGGCGCCGTCATTGGGGGCGGTATCTTTACGGTCACCGGAACGGCCGCGGCGGGGCCCCGAATGGCTGTTCCCTCGATACTGAATGTTCCTCTTCTCGATCTCATAACGCAGGGGAGCAAGGCGGCTACCACGATTGGCAGGCCGGGAGCTGGACCGGGACTGACGCTCTCCTTCATTCTGGTCGCGATCACGTGCGGTTTCGCGGCGCTCTGCTACGCGGAATTGGCCTCTATGATCCCCATTGCGGGCAGCGCGTACACATACGCCTATACCACCTTGGGCGAAATTTTCGCCTGGATTATCGGCTGGGATCTGATCCTGGAATATGCGGTCTCAAACATGTCCGTTGCGGTCGGCTTTTCCGCCTATTTCAACGTGATGTGCGATTACCTGTTCGGCGCGCATTTGCCGAAGTATCTCTCCGAGCCGGCGATTGTCGAAGGCAAGTTGACAGGCAGCCTCTTCAATGTGCCTGCCTTACTGATCGTCATGCTCTTGAGCTGGCTTCTGGTGCGAGGGGTGAAGGAAAGTGCGCGCGCGAACAATGCGATGGTCGCGATCAAGATCGCCGCCATCCTGCTGTTTGTCTTCGGAGCTGCACGGGCGGTGCAAGCCTCCAATCTGCATCCCTTCCTGCCGAATGGATTTCCCGGTGTTGTCAGCGGGGCGGCCATCGTGTTCTTCACCTTCATCGGTTTCGATTCGGTTTCGACGGCCGCGGAAGAGTGCAAGCTTCCACAGCGAAACATGCCGATCGGCATTATTGGGACGCTGATCGTGTGCGGTGTTCTCTATACGGCCGTCGCGTTTGTGCTAACGGGCATTGTCAACTGGAAAACTCTCGACAATGCTTCTCCGGTTGCCAATGCTCTACAGGAGATCGGGATGAACCGATTGCGGTTTACGGTCACCGTCGGCGCACTGCTGGGGATGTTGTCTTCCCTGCTGGTGTATCAGTACGGGCAGGCACGAATCTGGTTCGCGATGTCCCGCGACCGGCTGCTTCCGGATGTTTTCTCGCATGTGCATAAGAGATTCAAGACGCCAAACGTTAGCACGTGGCTAGCCGGACTGGCGGTCGGAATCCCGGCGGGCATTTGGGACATCGGCACATTCGCGGAACTCTCGAATATCGGGACGTTATTCGCGTTTATCATCGTCTCTTTTGGAGTAGTTATTCTGAGGCGCAAGCAGCCGGACCGGCCCCGCGCCTTCCGGGTGCCCTTCTCGCCGTTCACGCCGGCTCTTTCGGTCGTATGCTGTCTCGGCTTAATGTTAGGACTTCCACTAGAGACATGGATACGGTTCGTAGTGTGGCTGGTGATCGGATTGTTCATTTACATCGGATATAGCCGCAAGAGGAGTCCCCTGAACCAAGCGGTTGCAGCGAACGGCCGAGTAGCAGATCCGGCGCGTTAAGTAAAACCGCCTCTCTGGGCTTAGAATCCCTCCCACACGAGGGCGGGAAAGGTCGCTGTCGTTTGAAAGCCCATCGATTCGTAGAGCCGAATCGCTTCCACATTCGAGCAAGTGACAGTGAGACTAATGGAAGTGCAGTTGGCTTCGAGCAAATGCAGCAGGGTCCGCCTCAGGAGCTCATATCCGAGGCGAGCCTTGCGGACGCCGGGCAATATGCAGAGTTGCGTGACATGACCGGAGGTGGGGGAAACCATACTCGCCAGGCAAACGCCGCAGACTCGGCCGGTCGTATCATCCAGGGCGACAACGGATGCCCCTGGAAAGAAATTGCCGCAGCCGGGGAATTTGATGATGTTGGTCAGGAAATGGCGCGCGCCTGGAATCGTGCGGTACTGATCGTTGATGTCGCTGTCGACATGACCTCGGTAGGCAGCAGCAACGAGATGAGCGACCTCTTCCTGATAGCGATCCGTCCAGGGCTGATAGGCGACCCGGATGGACGCTGTGTGGGGAGTCAACCGGCGGGCCGCTTCGCACGCAATATTCATGAAGTACCGATCATGACGCCTGAGGTGCTGACCGCTCGGAAGAGGCTGGGTGATGGGCATCTTCAAGAGCATGAGCTGCGATTCAATGCGGCGGATGCCCGGCGTTTGGGTCAGATTACTGACCAGGGCGCCGAGGAGCAGCATCTCGTGGGAAGGACTCGCATAGTCGCGCCGGAGGTAGAAATCGCCGATCAGCCCTTTTCTGCCCTCGCACACCTGATAGGCATAACCGATGATGTGACTGCCCGAAGTGAGCGCGTATCCATACAGGGAATGAATCTGCAGGAAGCGCCTGAGGAGATCGGCGGAAGGCCGAAAATCCCAAGCGAATCGCTCGTGCCAGGTGCCGATCTCTTCGCTCAGGAGCGGATCGAGATCGGTGACGCCCAGCTTCGTGAGGTCTACCAGCTCAGGCAACGAAGCCTCGAAGCGCGCCGCCATCACCTGAATTATACGTGGACAGGAGTTGCGGCTGACCGGGCGAAGGCTTCCTGCTTGCGCAGGAAATGGCCGATGCTGCGGACTGCTTGCCGGATCCGCTCATTATTTTCGATCAGGCTGAACCGAACAAACCCCTCGCCCAGGGGTCCGAAGCCGATGCCGGGTGAGACAGCAACCCGGGCTTCCTTCATGAGGAGCTTGGCAAACTCGAGCGAGCCGATTCCATCGAACTGTTGCGGAATACGCGTCCAAAGAAACATCGAAGCTTTCGGCGCTTCGACAGGCCAGCCGGCGCGGCGCAAACCGTCTACCAAGACGTCTCGACGTGATTCGTAGATCGCGCGAATCTTTCCGGGCGCATCGTTGCAATCGCGAAGAGCAATAATAGACGCGATCTGAATCGGCTGAAAAATGCCATAGTCCAGATAGCTCTTAATGCGTGCCAGGGCCGCAATCAGGCGGCGATTGCCGAGGCAGAAACCTACGCGCCATCCCGCCATGTTGTAGCTCTTCGTCATCGAGTAGATCTCCACAGCGTGTTCAGCCGCGCCTTCGATTTGAAGAATGCTGGGGGGCCGGTAACCATCGAATCCCAATTCGGCGTAAGCAAAATCATGAATGATGTAGGTTCCATGCTGCCGGGCCAGATCGACAATCTCGCGCATGAAGCCCAGGTCGACGCAAACGGTGGTCGGATTGTGCGGGAAAGAGATCAGAATGACTTTGGGCGGGACCGCCGAGGTGCGGTACAGGGTTTTCAAACCTTCCAGGAATGTCGCCGGATCCGGCATCGGCAGCATGTGCGCCTCGCCTTCGGCCATAATCACTCCGTACTGATGAATCGGATATGCAGGATTCGGAGAAACGACCACGTCCCCAGGCCCGATGATGGCGAACAGGAGATGCGCGAGGGCGTCTTTGGCGCCGATGGTCACGATCGTTTCCGCGTCAGGATCAAGCGTTACGCCATACTGCGCCTGGTAACGAGCGACAATGGCATCGCGCAAGCGGGGAATGCCACGAGAAACTGAATAGCGATGGTTGGCGGGGTTGCGCGCGGCTTCGACCAGTTTGTCCACCACCGGGTGGGGCGTGGCCCCATTGGGATTACCCATCCCCATGTCGATCACGTCGATGCCGGCCGCCCGCGCCTGATCCCGTAATTCGTTGATAACAGCGAAAACATAGGGAGGAAGTTTCTTTATTCGATAAAACTCATCGCTTGGCGGCGGCGGCATACCCGTTAGTGTAGCGAGGGCGGTAGATTTAGCGCCTGAAGCGCAAATTTCCCTCAAATAGCGCGCACGAGGCGAACCGGGAGAAAGATGATCGCGGCAACCAGGGCCAGCGCGCCGTGAACTGTAATTCCGATAATCCGGAAGGGCAGCAAGATGAGCCAGACTAACGGATACAGAACCAGCGCCGCCAGCGCCAGCGGCCACGAGATGACGAACAGCAGGCACCAAAGGATAAATGTGAGCATGTCTGTCGTTAGAGAGATACGTTTGCTAACGCGCAAACGTTCCGGCTATTTATCTGCTTCGATCGACTGCTTCCGAGCCTCCCGGAACGGTCCCGTTTTAGGGTTCTGCGTGTTCCATTCGGGCGCCTTCTCCGCGTTGGCAATACGTAGGAGCCCGAGCGCCACCATTCGGTCCACGCGAGCCATGTTCTCGTAATCGATTTTTTGCCACTCGTCCCCAAGCCCGTGATAATCCGGGTAGTCGAAGGCGACGGTCAGGCTGTGGGCAGGAACGCCCTGCTGCGCCAGCGCGTCGTTGTCGCTGCGGGTAAAATAGGCATCGCTCGCCTCGTTGTCCTTGTACACTTTCACGCCGAGTTCTTTCCCGGCCTCTTCCAGGAATCTGGTGACATCCGAGTAGTCGAATCCAGTCAAGCTGACGCTATTCACCTGCGAAACGATTTTGCCTTTTTGCAGTTCGTCGGTCCGGCCCACTTGCTCAAGGTTGACATCGGCAACCGTCCTGGCGATCGGGAAAACCGGATGTTTGCCGTAATACTTCGAGCCCAATTCGCCGCGCTCCTCGCCAAAGAACGTCATGAAAATCAGCGAACGCTTCGGGTGCGGATCGAGATGGGCTAGCGCGCTTGCGATCTGGATCACAGAGACCGTACCGCTGCCGTCATCATTAGCGCCATTAAAGATCTGATCGTTTGCTTTCGGCTTATCGAGCGTCAAGCCTCCGGCAGTGGCGATGGTGCCAATGTGGTCGTAATGAGCGGTCAGAAGGACGGCTGCGTCCTTCAACTTGGGATCAGAGCCACGCAGAATTCCGATCACGTTCTTGGCCGTAAAGGCTTGCTCTTGCGGCGCCGGAACATCGACGCTGACCGTTTTCTGCCTAGTCTCCACGGGATGTTCAAACCATTCTTCGAGCTCGCGGTCAGTTGCTTCAATGGCGGCAACCTGGTGCAGCGGCAATTCATCAGCGGTCATCAGAGCAGGCCTCGGCTGAGGTGGAGCATGCTTGACGACAACAATTTCGATCGCTGCTCTTGAGGCCGCGACCAACCTGTTGAAGGCTCTCATGTTTTCATAAGCAGCGATTCCCTGCCCCGGCGACATCTTATTGAACTCCGGTTGTGGAATTACAACTGCTTTCGCGGTGATATCCGTTTTCTTCAATGCTTCGATATCGATTACGGGGAAAATTGCGGCCCGTGCGTCGGTTATTTTTTCCGCTTTACTTGAATTCAGAACGACGTAATTTTTCGGGGCAATCGTGAACGTCTTATCGCCATCGTGCAAAGTGATGGTCATCGAAGGAGCGGGCTCGTGCCGATCCACCATGGCGGCAGTCTGGAAGTAACCATCGTTTCCGCCAGGTTCTAATCCGGCTGCGCGAAAACGCGACGCGATGAACTCCGCAGCAATTTCGAGGCCGGGCGAGGGCGTATAGCGGCCGGCAAGCGCGTCGGACGCGAGAAATGACAGATCGCCCTTGAGCTGGGCAGCAGTTATGCAGTCGAGAGCAGTCCTGACATTGGCAGGAACTTCGGAGCTGACCGGCATGGCGCTTCCAGCCACAGCGCCGATCGCCAAAACGAGTGAACCAATCCGTGTCGTACGCAAATCGGAGTATAGCCAAGTTATGGCAGGACTCGATACCGTCTACAATGAAGACGGTGCAGCGTCTACTCGCCATTCTGTTGTTGTGCGCACTCAGCTCTCCGCTGATGCCGCTAACGGCGACGAGGCAGGGGGATAGTTCATTGCCCGCCTGCTGCCGCAAAAGCGGTAAACACAAATGCGCGCTAAAAGAGGCTGCATTGCGACAGGCCTCCGCGCCGGCGATTGCTGGCATCGAAGAGCGCTGCCCGGCGAGACCTGCCTTTTTTACAACGGTCACCAGCTCACACGCCCTACTTTTGCGACAAAGCTCGCTGCAGGTTGACTCGGTTGTGACGCACAGCCTTCCGCTAGCGCGAACAGACGCGCTCGGGGGTCTGCCGTTTAGCCGGTCACATCAGAAGCGCGGCCCTCCCGTTTTCGTTCTTCACCAATCGTTTTAAAAGCTCATACGGCCTTGAGTTGTATGTAGTGGCCCACTCGGGCCTAGTGTTGGGGAGCGAAATGAATCTCTATTTTCGCGGCTTGTTCCGTGTCGCGCTTACTTGCAGTGCGTTCTATTTCTCCGTTGGAAACGCACATTCTGAAGAATCAGGAAGTCTTCGCGGGATTGTGCACGATCCCCAACACCGGCCGGTCAGCGCGGCGAACGTTGTCGTCGAGAGCCGGGCACGCGCCTGGCGCCGAAGTGTCGAGTCCGATGCCAGTGGAGAATTCCAAATTGACGGCGTGCCCCAGGGCGCGTATCGTGTAACCGTTTCAGCAGGCGGCTTCCGCTCGCTCGAGGAGCAACTGCAGGTGGTATCCGGCAGAAATCCCGTGCTGCACCTTCAACTCGAAGTTGCCGGAGTTAATCAAACGGTAGAAGTGACCAGCACAGTTAGTAGGTTAAAGACCGAGACCTCGACAGTTCAGACCGGAGTGACGCCAAGAGAGATCGCGCAAACACCGGGCGCAGATCAGACCAACAGCCTGGCGATGATTACCAGCTTCACGCCCGGCGCCTATATGGTCCACGATATGCTTCACATGCGGGGCGGGCACCAGGTCAATTGGTTTTTCGATGGCATTCCCGTTATCAATACGAACATCGCGGCCAATGCCGCGCCGTTGATCAATCCTAAAAACGTCGAAGAGCTGCAGATCGAGCGCGGAGGCTATTCAAGCGAGTATGGCGACCGGACCTACGGCTTTTTCAATGTGATCACTCCTTCCGGTTTCGACCGCAACAACGAGGCCGAGCTTGTCGCGTCCGCCGGAAACTTCTACTCAACGGACAATCAATTCGACCTCGGCGGACATACGGAGCGTTTTGCTTACTATGCAAGCGTTGACGGAAGCCGTTCGGAGCTGGGTCTGAGTACTCCCGTTCCCCAGGTTATTCACGATCAAGCAAGCGGAATCGGCGGATTCCTTTCGCTGCTTTACAACCCAACTCCGAAAGATCAATTGCGCTGGATCGTCTCTTCCCGCGCAGATCACTATCAAATTCCGAATACTCCGGATCAACAGAGCGCCGGCATTCGCGACGTCGACCTGGAACACGACAACTTAATCGGCTTCAACTGGACGCACTCGTTCTCCGAGGGCGTTTTGCTCCTGTTGACGCCCTATGTTCACGTGAATAGCGCTCAGTATCTCGGGGGGGCAAACGACACACCTTACGTTCTGAACGACGATAACCGTTCGAGTTATTTCGGCGGAAGATCTGTCCTGCAGGTACAGAAGACGAAACACAACGTGGTTGTCGGATTCGAAACATGGGGCCAGCACGATAACAGCTTTTTTCAATTGATGGCGAATCCGGGCAATCAGACGCTTTATCAGCCTGAAAAGCAATGGGCGAATTCGGAATCACTTTTTGCAGAGGACCAGTACAAAGTTACTTCCTGGCTGACGCTCGATCTTGGATTCCGGTTGGCGCATTACGGCGGACTGGTGAACGAGAACGCTGCCGATCCGCGTCTGGGGGCTGCTATCCGCATACCGCGATTGCATTGGATTCTGCGCGGCTACTACGCGTATTACTATCAGCCGCCCCCGCTCGATAGTCTGTCAGGGCCCGCTCTTCAGTTTGCAGCTGCGCAGGGCTACGGTTTCATTCCTCTACGTGGCGAACGCGATATCCAGCACGATTTCGGTTTAACGATTCCGCTTCGCGGTTGGTCGTTGGAAGCGGACCGGTTTCACACCAGCGCGCGCAATTTTCTGGATCATGATGTGATCGGGAACTCCGGGGTATTTGTGCCGCTCACAGATTTGGGCGCGATCATCAGCGGAACCGAAGTAGCCGTTCGCTCGCCGAGACTCTTCAACATTGCCCAGTTGCGGATTGCTTATTCCAACCAGATTGCGCAAGGCATAGGACCGGTGACGGGAGGCCTGCTAGAAGAGGCGCCAACCGGTAATTTCCTGCTTGATCACGACCAGCGCAACACTGCGAGCGCGGTGCTCTCGTTGAATTTACCGGGACACTGGTGGGCCACGCCTGCCTACCAGTTCGGTTCCGGTTTCTTGGATGGAGACGGTCCGGCGCATTTGCCGCCGCACTCCACATTCGACCTCTCCATCGGCAAGAGTTTCGGAGAGCATTGGTCGTTGTCCGCCAGTGCCCTTAATATCGGCAATGCGAGGTACTTGCTCGATAACAGCAACACGTTTGGAGGCACACATTACGTAAATCCGCGACAAATTTACGGCGAGGTGCGGTACCGATTTCATTTTTAACCGGTATTTCGGAAGACTGTCACCCGGCTCAGCTAAGCTGTCCTGGAATTTTGAAGTCCTTGAAACCCGCCAAAATAGTCTCCGACATCGTATCCGGAGGTGGATCGAGGCTTCGACTATTTGAAGGGAAGAATCCGGACTTTCGCCACCTCAACTTGCTCAGCTTTGTGGTGAGGCGACCGGTACGAGCAACTTCGCCGAGATAGTTTCCATCGCGTCCATAAATCTCGTCGCCTTGGAAACGACCTATTTGCTTTCCTTCACAAGAAAAGAGAGCATCGGTCTCTCGGTAAGCGAGAGCTTTGCCCGCGCACGTCCAGAACCAATCGATGCCCGACAGAATATTGGCACCCTCTGACACGTAGTACATCTCCTCAGAACCCCAGCGTTAACCTTGTGGGTGGATTATCTGGCCCGCCACTAGTATACGCCAGTTCGTATGTTCGTCATAAGGCAATTCGGCGGCTCAATTACCGCAAGTACGCGAGTAGGCCGGACTCCTCGTACGGCTGTAATTCGTTCGACAGCGTTTAGACTGAGATTCAGACATAGACGCACGCGTGGTTTAGGCGTATACTTAGAATGTCTGAGCATTCCCGCCCATTCTTCAGATCCTCTGAACTAAGTCAGATCTTCTGGAAGCGACATCTTAGAAAACAGTAAATCCAGGAGGTCGTGATGCGTTCTCCGGATAGCCAGTTCAGGATCCTCCGGCAATGAGAGGCGCTCTATGAGCTACACGATGCGGATCGGCAGCCATCCCGGTCGGGCACGGAGCGCCGATGCATTGTTCAATAACATCGGCATGGAGCTGAATGTCCTCGTCAGCCGCGCAGGAATGAAAAGGGCGATATGAGTGCGGGAGGAGAGGACGGAGTGTCGGATATCAGCGTTTTTTGGAACTGGAGCGGCCGGTATGTGGGGTATCGCCTCTCTAACGATCTGTTCTACTTTGACGGACGGCAGGTCGGCTACTTCGCGGAAGGCGATGAGGTTTATGGATGCAATGGAGACTATTTGGGAGAGGTTCGGGCCGGCGACCGCCTAATCACTAACCGCAGCAAAAAAGCCTGGACACGAACAAGCTTGATACCTCGCGTTTTGAAGAGTTCTCCAGGTCATCGCGACGTGAACGCGAAAGAAATGCTGGCAGGATTTGAAGACTTTCCCGCCCCACCGGAACGTATTTGATTTAATAAGGTACAAAGGAAAAACATTGTCATCAAAATTCTATGTTGTTCAAAAGGCCGGAGTCCCAGCCGTTTGGCAGTCAGATCCGCAACGAATTGCGCGATTGCTGAAGCACAAGGCTGGTTTCACGATGATATCTGACACGCCGAGCGATACGCGTGCTGATGCTCTGATCAAACTTCGACAGCTCTTTCCCGGATCTCGGGGCATTAAGTCTAGCAATTGATGGGCAACCCTGCGACCCCGTAAAGAAAAAGTGAAATGTGCATTTCACATATGAGGGCTTTACGCAGGACGGTGACAGAAGACGCTTCTCATTTCGTGGCATCGAAGAGCACGATCCCATAAGCATCTTCTCTATTGAAATCGATCTGCGACTATTAGTGCAAAACCGAGTGCCTGTGCAGGAGGGGCCGATGTTTTGCCTTCAACTGCTCACCACTGCATCACTTGGCGGACCAACTTGTCTGGATAGATTCCACAGCTACCGAGTTGTCGGAGAGGACTTTCTTCCATTACTCATAGAACGCGAGCGAAAAGCAGCAGAGAGGGCGCTGAAAAAACACCCTCGGAAGCCTGGCCGAAAACCATCGTTCACATCAAACGTTCACTTGGGAACACCCTCCAGGGAGGACTAAGGGTATCGTTGCAGAACGCAGCACTGTCAGTAACCTATGAATCATAAGATCGAGGGATGCTGAAAGCTCAGTTACTCGCGTTATGCGTTTGCCAAACTGAGTTAGTCACGCGAACTGCCGGTTTCCGCGAAGCGAGGAGATACCGAGGCCGTTGATGCCTCGGTATTCAGACGTGTTTACCAGCGGGATTTTCTGAAACTGTTGCTTCGATCGCCGCTGCGTGGCCCTTCGTTCTTGGGCCTGGCTTCATTCACGTTGAGCGTTCTGCCGTGGAGATCGGTGCCGTTTAAGGCTGAAATAGCTGTTTCTGCTTGTGGCCGACTCGACATCTCGATGAACGCAAAACCACGGGGCTGGCCGGTCGCGCGATCGGTCACGACATTGACGCGCTCTACGGTGCCGTACTGAGAAAAGATTGACGTGAGATCATCTTGCGTCGTTTGGAAACTGAGGTTTCCAACGAATACGTTTGTCATTTTAGACTCCTAGTTGCTAAATTGTTCGAACAAGCAACCAAGACCAAGGAGAACGTTTGTTCAAGAAAGACGCAGCCGCAAGTAAGGACGCTCCATACTAACACATTTTTTGGCTGCTGTCCTATATATTGCTGCTGTCCTATATATATTTGAGCACTGCCGGCGAGGCCACGGTCTTGCTCGATAACAGCAACAAATCTGGAGGCACTCGTACGTAAATCCGCGGCGAATTTACGGCGAGGTGCGGTACCGGTTTCATTTGTGACGGTATTCGGGAAGCAATAGAATCGTACCGTGATGACGATCAGCAGCCGGATACGTTCAATCCTCCCCGATTCCGCTGTCCGCGAGATAAACAAGATCCGTTTCTGGAACTATCGCCGGCGCTTCGGGTCGATGGAGAGACGCGAAGTATTCTCCACGGTTTACGAAGAACAGATTTTTGGCAGCGCGCCTGGTCAAGAGTACTATTCAGGTGACGGATCGGCGGAGCAGTTCGCCAAATCGTACGTTGAACTGGTCGCCGACCACATAGCGCAACACGGCATAACGTCGGTGGTGGATTTGGGATGCGGCGATTTTCGGATCGGATCGAAGATCGCGCCTCTCGTACCTCAATACCGCGGCATCGACATTGTTCCGCAGTTGATCGAACACAACACACGCCATTATGGATCGGAGCGCGTCCATTTCGAATGCCGGGATATTGTGGACGACCCTTTGCCTGCGGCGGATCTGTGCCTGATCCGGCAGGTTTTCCAGCACCTGAATAATTCGGAGATTCTTTGCGTGCTCAACAAGCTGAACGATTATCGCTGGAGCATTATCACGGAGAATGTTCCGAGCGGAATCGTGTCCTGTCCGAATGTGGACCATGTTCACGGCCCAAAGACAAGATTGGTCGAGGGCTCGGGAGTATTTGTAACTGAGCCGCCGTTTTCAAAGACTGCCGTACGAAGTTGGGAGTTTCCCTATGACGAGAACAGCAAGCTTGTGACAGTTCTAGTGAAAACTTAGGGCTCCAGATATTCGTCAGCGTGGAGGCGTTCGGCGATTTCCTTTTCCGAGACCGCGCCCTCTTTGATTACGCGCCAGACAGGCTCGGTGATATCGACTGTTGTGGAACCAGGGCCGACACACGGGCCTCCGTCAAGCACCAGATCGATCCGGCCGTCCATCGCCGCAAAGAGCTCGATTCCGCTGCACAGCGTCGGTTCGCCCGAAATGTTGGCGCTGGTCGCGATCAGGGCGTGACCGATTTTCTCAATCAGAGCGTTGAGCACCTTCGAGCGCGTGTGGCGTATAGCGAGCCGGCCCGTGTTTCCGGTCACTTTCAGCGGAACCTTAGCGGAGGCCGGCACAATGATCGTCAAAGGACCCGGCCAGAAATGCCTGGCCAGAATGTAGAACCGGCTCGTCAGTTCTTTGGCGAGATCTTCGGCCATGAGCGTATCCGATACGGCGAGCGGCAGAGAGCGGATGGGCTCCCGCCCTTTGGATTTGAAGACCTTGGCGACGGCGAGCAAATTAAGCGGATCCGCCACCAGCACATAGAGAGCGTCGGTGGGAACACCAAGAACACGGCCGCGATCAATTTCCTTCACCCCGCGGTCGATCGCAGACGGGTCCGGCTTCTCTACATCTATTTCAATGAGATCGGTGGCCACGGAAACGTGAGGTCCAGGCGAGCGTTGGAGCAACGCCTGATATTGAAGTCAGTTTAACGTTCACCGAGAGCGTCGGCAACCTGGACGGCCATATCGTATCGTCCGAAGGGAGCGCTCAACTGGGCGCCTTGCACAATCGATCTGACGCGTTCCGCCATCTCCTGCGCAATCGAAATGCCTTCGGCACGCGCTTTTTCTGCGCTATCGGCCCGTTGCATGCGGTCCATGTACTCGCGGGGCACAGGGACTCGTAGCTCGTTCACCATAAACTCGGCGTTCCGGAAGCTTGTGAGCGGCCAGATACCCGCGATGACCGGCAGCCCATACTGAGTCGTTTTTTTCAGGAAGTGCTCGAGCAGATCCAGATCGAATACCGGCTGGGTGACCACGTACTCCGCTCCTGCTTCGACTTTCCACGCAAAGCGGCGCAGCTCTTCATCAAAATTGAGCGCTCCTGGGTTCGCGCCCACCCCAATCAGCAGGGCTGTTTGGGATCCGATGGGATTTCCGCCGATATCCAGGCCTTGATTTAGATTGTTGACGATATTTGTAAGTCCGATTGAATCCACATCGAACACCGCGGTGGCGTCGGGATAGGTTCCCATGCGCGGCGGATCTCCGGTGATACAGATGAGGTTCCTGACGCCCACCGTGTGGGCGCCGAGCAGCTCCGACTGAATGCTGAGAATGTTTCGGTCGCGGCAGCAGAAATGAAGAACGGATTCGATGCCGGCCTGCTGTTGAATGAGCTGGCAGGTCACCTGAGCGCTCAACCGCGCACTGGCGCGAGGCCCGTCAGGAACGTTGATGCAATCGACGCCGTGTTCTTTGCATAGCCGCGCGCCGGCAATTTCTTTGGATGAATCCGGCCCGCGCGGAGGCAGGATTTCAACAAAGCAGACGAACTTGCCCGCTGCGAGCTTAGCGCCCAACTCCGATTTTTCGGCCATAGGAATCGGGTTAAGCCGTTTGACTTCGGGTTTGAGATCGCCGGCGAGAACAGTCGCGGTCCGGTGCTGCACCGGCTGCAAGGAGCGCACATCACCGCAGATCTGCTTGATGTGCTCCGGTGTTGTGCCGCAACAGCCGCCGATGACGCGCACACCAGCCTGTAAAAAACGGCGCGCATACTGGGCCATGTATTCGGGCGAGCACAGATAGATATTCCGCCCTTCTACGGTCGCGGGAAGACCGGCATTCGGCATTGCACTGAGCGGCTTGCCGGTGAGCAAGGTCATCTTTTCGATCGTTTCAAGAACGACGCGGGGGCCAGCGGAGCAGTTTACGCCGACGACGTCAACGGGCCAGTCATTCAGGTGGCGAGTAAACGTTTCGGTGCTGGTTCCATCACGCAGAGTCCCGTCGTCGTTGACAGTTACTTGCGCGATGATCGCCATGTTGGGGCCAGCGGCTTCCCGCGCGGCGTAGATGGCTTCGCGGAGCTCGTTCAGCTCATAAAACGTCTCGATAACCAGGAGGTCGACGCCGGCTTCTACGAGCGCTTCGGCCTGCTCGCGAAAGACCGCCCTGGCTTCGGCGAACGACATAGGCCCGAGGGGCTCGATCTGCGTGCCAAGAGGGCCGATAGCGCCTGCCACAAACGCACGCTCGCCAGCGGCTTCGCGGGCCAGCCGCACACCGGCTTCATTGATGGCACGCAATTTTTCTGCGAATCCGAAACTCGCCAGCCGCACGCGATTGCTGCCGAAAGTGTTCGTCTCAAGCAGTTCAGCACCCGCGCGAACATACTCCTGATGAATTTCTTTGACCAGCAGAGGCGATGAAAGATTCAGCTCGTCAAAGCATCGGTTGATGAAAATTCCCTTGGCATAAAGCATCGTTCCCATCGCGCCGTCCGCGACGATGATCTTCGATTGCAATTTGTTGAGGAACTCGGCTGCTCGATTCGCTGTGAGTGGTTCAGTGACGGTCATTACGTTCCGCCGCGCGGGAAATCAAGAGTTTCACCGATTGTAGCGTAGGACGACGTTATCGCCGGGCTGAACAGATAGGCAGTCAGCGGCGCGTCCCTGGTTAATTCCTATTTCGAGGTAGCCGGAACTGCCGAAATAGGCGAAGCAACGACCCGGAGGGGCGGCACCGAACGTGCGATGGAACTCAGAAACGGTGGCGTCCCGGCATTGGATCGCAACCTCATCCGGATTCACAAGTTCGACATGAAAGTTGGTGATAATATTGCCGAACCTGTCCACGCTGAAGACCTTGCCATCCCAACCATGTTGGGTCCTGGTGGGGTTCAGATCGGGGAGAGTGATGAATTTGTGAAGCCGGGGCCCAGCGTCCTGTGCTGGCAGGCCACTCGCAATTGCAGCCGCCGCCGGAGCGAAGATATCGCGGCCGTGAAACGTTTCGGAGACGTTCGAGAGACGCCAGGCAGGATTGGCGATTTCCCAGATCGCCGGCTCTTCCGGCAGTACGAGCGACAGAACGCCATTATCAGGGGCGATGAAGTACTGGCCGCGAGCTTGGGCCAGAATCGGCCTTCTGGCGGTACCCACACCGGGATCTATGACCACAACATGAACGGTCGCGGGCGGAAAAAACGACGCGGATTGGGCGATGGTGTAAGCGCCTTGAAGGATAGAAAACGGCGTGATCTCATGCGAGATATCGATGATGCGGGCGTCAGGACAACGACTCAGAATGACACCCTTCATGGTTCCGACATAGTGATCCAGCAGACCGAAATCGCTGGTCAACGTGATCACAGGTGCGCGGGGCAGAGGTGGCATGCGCTGGTAAAATTGTAGTTAACCCGTTACGGCTCCATTTGCTTTATTTCGATCACAACGCTACAACTCCTGTTGCGCCTGAAGTTGCAGAGGCAATGACGGCCGCAGTACGCGATGTGTTTGGAAATCCTTCGAGCAGCCACAGGCAGGGACAGCACGCGCGGCAACAGTTGGAAAATGCCCGGCGCCGCATTGCCGGCGTGATGGGAATCGCACCAGGCGAGTTTGTATTTACGAGCGGCGGAACGGAATCGAATAATCTGGCAATTCTGGGCCTCGTGCGCAATGCATCAGGCGAGCGCAGGCACGCAATCACGTCCGTCATTGAGCATCCGTCCGTGCTCGAAACCTTTCGGCAACTCGAACGCGAGGGCGTTGAGGTTACCTATGCGCCCGTCGACCTACAGGGCCGGGTCGCGCCGCACGAGATCGCTCGCCATTTGCGGCCGGAAACAGTCCTGGTTTCGGTAATGCATGCCAACAACGAGACTGGGGTCGTTCAGCCTATTGAAGAGATAGCCGCGATCGTACGGGCACGGCGCGAGGCCGGTCAAAGCATCTGGCTCCACTCGGACGGCGTGCAGGCGATGGGCAAGATACCCGTTGAGTTCGAGGCACTCGGGGTGGATCTTTATGCCATCAGCGCACACAAAATCTATGCTCCGAAGGGGACTGGCGGACTGTTCGTTCGCAAGGGCGTGCCTATCAGAAGCACGCACTATGGCGGGCGCCATGAGCGTGAGCGGCGGCCTGGAACGGAAAACGTCCCCGGGGCGATAGCGCTTGCGGTTGCCATGGAATTGTGCGCAGGGGATGAGCCACGAAATCTCGCTCGCATGCGCGACGATTTTGAAGCAAGACTTCTCGCCGAGTTGCCGGACGTGGAAATAAACGGAGGAGCAGCCACCCGGCTTCCCAATACGAGCAATCTCCTATTCCACAAGGTTTCCGGGGAGGCGCTACTGATTGCACTGGACATTCAAGGTATTGCCGTGTCTACCGGTTCGGCCTGCAGCAGCGGCTCGATTGAACCGTCTCACGTGCTGCTTTCGATGGGACGGTCGCGGCAAGAAGCGAAATCAAGCGTACGCTTCTCTTTGGGACGACACAACACGGCCGAGGACGTTGACCGGCTGATGGACGCTGTGATCGCCTGTGCGCGACAGCTTCGAAGATCGCGGAAGCCCGAGGCACAGCTTGTATAGACGAGACGAACGCATCGCCGTAGCGATGTCAGGCGGCGTGGACAGTTCCGTAGTCGCGGGTATGCTCCAGCGCGATGGACATTCCGTGATTGGATTGACGATGCAACTCTGGAATCAGCGCCGCTTACCTGAGCTCGTGCCCGAATCGGGCGTGACCAGCCGCTGCTGCTCGCTCGATGATGTCTACGATGCGCGCGCAGTCGCGGGGATTCTGGGTATTCCGTATTATGTCGTGAATTTCGAAGAGCGGTTCGAAGAACAGGTTGTGAAACCGTTTGTGGCCGAATATCTGGCCGGACGGACTCCCATTCCCTGCACGCAATGCAATAACTTCATCAAATTCGACCAGTTTCTCGAGATGGCTGATGGAGTGGGAGCGGAAAAGATCGCAACGGGTCACTACGCCCGCCTTAGCTGGAATTCTGACAGCGGCCGTTACGAGATGCGCGCGAGCATCGACAAAACAAAAGATCAGACATATTTTTTGTTTGGGCTTACGCAAGCGCAGCTCGCCCGAACGCTCTTTCCACTCGGCGGCATGATCAAGACCGAGGTGCGGGAGCTGGCGAAGGAACTCGGGCTGCCGGTTGCGGAGAAAAGCGATAGCCAAGAGATCTGTTTCGTGCCGAACGGCGACTACGCCGCATTCATCGACGCGTATTTCCGGGAGAAGCAAATTGAGCCTGCTCAGAGCGAAGGAGAAATCGTAGACACGGCGGGACGCGTGGTCGGCCGCCATGCGGGCACCCATCATTTCACGGTGGGGCAGCGCCGAGGACTGCGGGTGGCTGCGGGCGAGCCGCTCTACGTGATTGCGACGGAACCCGCCAGGCAGCGCGTAATTGTGGGCCGCAACGAAGATCTGCTGCAGCCGTCATTATTTGCTCGCGAAGTGAACTGGCTTTCGATTGACGCCATTCGCGAACCGCGACACGCTCAAGTCAAGATTCGCAACAAGCACATCGCAGCGAGCGCTACGCTCATTCCGACGGACGATAGGGGGCGGGTCCAGGTGCGTTTCGATCAGGCGCAGCGGGCCGTAACTCCCGGACAAGCGGCTGTGTTCTACGATGGCGATCTCGTACTCGGCGGCGGCTGGATTGAATAATCAGAGTTGAGTAAAAGCAAGAGCGGGCTGCAGATTCGCGCCGAATACGCCATCGCCGCCACGCTGATGTTCAGCTTACGTAAATTGCCCCTCCGGGGGGCGAACGTACTCGCTGGGGCTGTCACGAGGACTCTCGACCTGCTTGTGCCGAGATTGCGGCGCGTTGCCCGCATAAATCTGGCATTCGCTTTCCCCGAGTTGAGCAGGCGCGAACAAGACGGCATCGCCGACGGTGTTTTTCAAAACATCGCACGGCTGCTTCTAGCATTTGCGCGCTTTCCGGATCTGAACGCTGAGAACATTGCAGATTGGATTTCATACGAAGGGCTGGAGCATTATTCGAAGGCGAAGGAGGCGGGCTGCGGTGTCCTGGTGCTCACGGGTCATCTCGGAAATTGGGAGCTGAGCGCTTTCGCTCACGCGCTGATGACCGAACCGATGAATGTGATGGTTCGCCCGCTCGACAATCCGCAAATTGACGCATTGGTGGAAAAGCGGCGCGTGCTGTCGGGAAATCGCCTGATCTATAAACGCGAGGCGGCCCGCTCCGTGATCAAGGCGCTACGAAGTAACCAGGCCGTCGGGATTCTGGCCGACCAGAATACGGCTCCAGCCGAAGGAGTGTTCGTGAACTTCTTCGGGAAACCCGCTTGTGCCGGATCGGCCTTCGTCCGGCTGGCGTATCACACCGGCGCGGCTGTTGTGCCGGGCTTTGCCTTATGGAACCGAGCGACACAGCGATACGTGCTGCGGTTCTATCCACGGATTGAATTGACCGGTGAGGAGCGCGCGGATACGCAATGCATTCATTCGATGCTTGAAGGCGTGATTCGGGAGAATCCGGATCAATGGATGTGGATTCACCGGCGCTGGAAAGCGCGCCCGGCGGGAGAGGACGAATTGTATTAAGTGTTTCGACTGCGATTGAGGTAACGCGGCGCGGCGGATAATTTTGGCTTACGGCGCGTGCCAATCGAGCGCATAAATCTCCTGCGTGCCGATGTCGCGCAAGAAGAGAGGTGAATTATCCGGTGTAACGCCGATCCAGAGACCTCCGGTGAATCCGGTATTCTTGATGTCCTTCAGACTGACCACCTCCTCAACTTTGTGATCTTCCACGCGCACACGCACGATGGCAGTCTGGCTGCCGAGGCATTTGAAATAGACATATTGCGAATTTCCAGACCACTTCAACCAACCAATGTCGCTCTTCACCAGCTCGGCCCAGTTTTGGCTCTTGAAATCGAAGAGCATGAGCGCGTGAGAATCCAGGGTGCGACCAACAATGTAGCGGCCATCGGGCGACCATTCGGCTTCCCAGATGTTTTCCGAGCCAGGCAGCCGCTCCGCTTTGTGTGTTTCCAGATGAACGACAGTAACTCCGAGGCGTGCGGTTTCGAGGAAGTAAGTATAGCTGATGGTAAGGGAGTTCCCGTCCGGCGACCAACTGGGGTGCTCCTGATTGTGCTGTTCCTCAAGTACTGGCTCGGGGGTGCCACCGTTCGCCGAAACTACATAGATCCTCCAGGGCTTGCCTGCCGAGACGTCCATAAAGGCAATTCGTTTGCCGTCCGGAGACCAGTACGGCTCCAGCGCGCGGATCGGGGGTCGAGTGAGTTGGAGCCGGTCGGTGCCGTCGATTCTGCTGCGCCACAACACCTGCTCAGGAAAGCTAAGATAAGTGATCCACTGCCCGTCGCGCGAGAAATCGACAAAATCTGCTGAAATGCCTGACAAGTAGGGGACCCATTGACGCGATTGTAAATCGTATCGCTCCAGCTCGCCACGCAGTTGCTGACCAATGACGTAGAGTTTGTTTGCGTCAGGGCTAAATACAGGGGCGAGGGAGTTTAACTGGCCGCTGGTGAGCTGTACTGGCTTGGGCCCGGACTTCCCGACCTGATCAAGGATGCCGCGACGCTCGCGAGTTGCCCAGACTTCCGTCTTTCCGTTGCGTTCAGATTGAAAAACGAAGTACTTTCCGTCCGGAGACCAATTGCCACAACATTCTGCGGGGGCCTGGTTCCAATCGGGAAGGAAGGGATGCAGCCCTGTTCCATTCACCGAAATTTCCCAAATCGAAAGCGCACCTATCCTGTCGATGACATTGCCTACCGTGAACCGTAAGCGGCTGCCGTCCGGCGACCACCGCAACCAGAACGCTGTTCCGGGCAGGCTCGCAATCTTTTTGGGTTTGCTCCCGTCGCTGTTAGCGCGATATAAGTCCCTATCTTTGATATACGCAATCTCCCGCCCATCGGGAGAGCACGCGGCAGCGGTGGCCCTTACCTGGCCGGCGCGATGGGGCGTCCCGGCGGGAATGGGCACGATCCAAAGCGGCCATGCCAGCCGATGACTAAAGCTAGTGACCAAGAGTTCAGAACGGCGTGGGGAGATGTCCTGGACTTCGGGAGTACCGAAGGGTGTCGACAGCAAAGCTGTCTCTCCGCCTGCCGTGGAAATCTGGGCAATGGCGGGCGCGCCCCCAGACCCCTCCGCCAGGTACAGGCGCGCACCGTCGGTAACCATCCCGCCGAATGGTCCCCCTTTGGCCCGGCCATCGTTACTGATCCGGACGTAACCCGATACGCGCGGCGGGGGCGGTGGGCGCATGAGCAGATAAGCCGCGATCGCAAGACAAATCAAGACAGCAGCGGGTAAAACTAAACGCCGTGCGCGTCGAAGGCGAACCAGCGAATCCTGCTTGCGCTTAAGACGGTCAAAATCGCTGCGTATCTCTGAAGCACTCTGATACCGCATCTGGCAGTCCCTCTGTAGACATCGCGAGATCACACGGTCGAGTTTCTCGGGGACATGCGGGTTGAGTTGTCGAGGAGGCGTCGGTGCCTTATGCAAGATCGCATCGAAGATTTCGGCGGAGGTCTTGCCGAAAAATGGAGGAACGCCCGTTGCCATCTCATAGAGCACTGCGCCGAAGGAGAATAGATCGCTTCGCGCATCCAAGGGCTTACTTAGCACTTGCTCGGGAGACATATAGTCCACGGTTCCCAATACCGCGCCAGCATCGGTAAGCTGCTCGGCAGTTGACGCGGAGTCATGCACGCCGGCCCTTTGAGGCTGGACAATCTCAGCACTTGAAGTCTTGGCTAGCCCGAAATCGAGAATCTTGGCGTGTCCCCGTTCGGTGACGAAGATATTGGCGGGCTTGATATCCCGATGCACGATGCCTTCCGCATGCGCCGCATCAAGGCCGTCGGAGATTTCAATTGCGAGATTGAGGAGCGTTTCCGGGGGCAAGGGCCGTCCACCAATGCGGTGCTTGAGCGTTGCGCCCTCCAGATACTCCATCACGATGAACGTCCGGCGATCCTGCTCGCCGAAATCATGCACGGTACAGATGTTGGGGAGATTGAGAGAGGAAGCGGCTTGCGCCTCGCGCTGGAAACGAGTAAGAGCTTGAGGATCGCGGGCAACTTCATCCGGCAGAAACTTGAACGCGACCCAGCGGTGCAGCCGAATGTCCTCAGCCTTGTAAACGACACCCATGCCGCCGCCACCGAGCTTTTCGATGATGCGGTAATAAGAAAACGTACTCCCGATCATCGTGTCGGTGATCTCTAAGCTCTCTTCCAGAGCGAGACGGTGTTCCGCTATTTCGGTCGCGGGATTTTCCAGGAAGCTCCCGGCCTGTTCGTGTGACGCCAGCAGCGACAAGATCTCCCGCTCGAGCGCCTCGTCGCCGTTGCAGGCCTGGTGCACGAAGCTAATACGGTCGCCCTCTTGCCGCTGCAATGCGGACTGCAGCAGCTCGTCGACGTGTTGCCATTGCTCATGATTCATTGGCAGCCGCTCGCTACAGCTTGGCGTATTCTGGAGCGGGTCAGCGGGCGCCGGAGCGTGACATCATCCAAATGTTGCCCGTATCCTCGTTGAGTACCATGGCAATTCGTCCTCCTGCCGCCGACCAACCTCCTTGCTGATAGGTCACACGGCCGTGAAAATGCTGCGCGGCGAAGGCCGCACCCCGCGGCCGGTGGGTACTTGCGTCGAGCCGCTGGCCCCAAAGGCAGTAGTGCCCATCCCTACTGGAGGTGAAGTACAGAGTCTTCCCATCGGGTGACCAGTTGGCCCAATCTGAGTTCCCTTCTTCGGCGATCGTGATCCAGGCGCTCTCAGGAACCGGTTTCGGTCCATCGACAGCCGCGACCACGATTCGCGCGCGATTTGGCCGAATCCGGGCAGTAAAACTGACCCAGCGATTGTCGGGCGAAAATCGAGCGTAGAGCAAATTGTAATTGGGATGCTTCAGCAATGGGGTCTGCTGGTGGGACGCAAGATTCAGAACATTGACTTGATATGGATTGCCGCCGAACACCAGCAACGTCTTCTCGTCGCGCGACCAGTCGGTAGCTCGCAGGCATCCTTCACACAGCTCCTCCGGTGCGCCGCCGGGAGCGGACACGTACACGACCCGCTTGTCTTTTTCGTATGCCGAAAATGCGATTCTAGTGCCCGACGCGTTGGTCACGGGATACGCTTTGTCGAACGATGAGGTGGCCACATGCGACTCCTTGCCAGTGGCCAGTTCACGCAGCCAGATGTCTTGTGGACCCGACTGATCGGAAGAAAACGCAACGTAGCGCCCATTATTGGAAAGCGATGCATATCCCCGATGCGCGGGATCCTGTGTGATGCGTTCCAGCACGCCGTTGGAGGTCCCACGGTCCAAATCGAAACGTAGCGACCAAACATCGCTTCTGGTTTCCCTATTCGTGAATGTCAACGCGCCTCCGGGAGCGCAGGACGCATTCGTTTCGTTCCCGGCGCCCGTTGTCAATTTCATGGGGCCCCCACTGACCCTGCCGGTTCGTGGCGAGATGCCGATTTCCCATAGGCTCTCAGTGTCGCCCCTAGGCGCGGAGAATATAACCGTGTTGGCGGTCGCCGACCAACATGCTGGCGCGGGAACAATGCTGGCGTAGACACGCGCTGGCAGTCCGGCCTGGACCAACGCTTCGTATGCGCCGGTTTTTACAGCACGGCCTCCATTTGTGGCGACGAGCCACCAGTCGAGGCTGGGGTATTGGAATGCTTTCGCCGATGTGTATCCGATAAGAAGCAGGTGCTTTCCGTCCGGGGACCAGATCGGATAGCGAGCAGCCGTGAAATTCGGCCCCACCCGCCGCGGCGGGCCCCCCGCCAGAGAAACCACCCAAACAGTGCCACTTCCGGGTATCACGGCGTCTAGATCGTCATCGCCGACCCAAAATGCCACTTGCGAGCCGTCCGGCGAAAATTTCGGATTCAAACCGTCCCGCGCCACCAGCCGGGCCTCGCCGCCGAGCGCAGGAATCTCGTAGACACCCCCGCCATCCCGGTTCGACCGAAACACGATCTCGGCGCCGTCCGGCGAAAAATCCGGCGTCGTGTTGCCCGCGCCATCGAAGGTCAAACGGATCGGCTGGCCTCCGGCTACCTGCTTAATATAGAGATCCGGCTCACCGTCCAGGCTGTGATCGGAGGCGTAAGCCACGAGCTTGCCATCAGGCGACAGCGCCGCAAAATCCGAGAGGCCGGTATCGTGAGTGAGCCGAGTTAGCCTCCAAGGAAGCGGCGTGGACCGATGGAAGTAGAGAAAGGCGCTGCTAGCGATCACGATAGCGCCAAAGCAAGCTGCTACGGCGAGCCACCATTTTCTAACCGCGCGGTTCTGAGCGCTTGCGCGCGGCGCTTCTCCCGCCGAATCCGTGTCCCGCTTCAACCGCTGCAAGTCGGCGCGAATCTCGGAAGCGTGCTGATAGCGCAGATTGCGATCTTTCTCCAGAGATTTGGATATGATCCGGGCGAGTTCGGGCGGCGTAGTGCTGAGGCTGACCAAATGCGCCGAAGGAGTTCCGGTGGCCATCTCATAGAGCACGAGTCCAAAAGAGTACAGGTCTGTCCGCGCGTCCAGCGGTTTTCCGAGCGCCTGTTCCGGCGACATGTAACCGGCCGTGCCCAAGGCCATGCCCGGGCTGGTCAGAGGCTCCTCACTGATCTCCGGCGCGATCACTTGCGCCAAGCCGAAATCCAGAACTTTGGCGTGCCCCCGCTTGGTGAAGAAGATATTGGCAGGTTTGATATCGCGATGCACAATGCCTTCGGCATGGGCGGCGTCGAGGGCATCGGCGATCTCAAGCCCCAGCGTCAGAAGCGGTTCGGTGTCGAACGGTTGCCCGGCAATGCGGTGCTTCAGCGTCGCGCCTTCCAGATATTCCATCACGATGAAGGCACGGCCTTCCTGCTCATCGATATCGTGAATTGTGCAGATGTTCGGATGGTTCAGGGACGAAGCAGCTCGCGCCTCGCGCTGAAAACGAGCGAGAGCGTGTGGATCGCGAGCCACTTCATCCGGCAGAAACTTGAGCGCGACCAAGCGGTGCAGCCGGGTGTCCTCAGCTTTGTAAACGACACCCATGCCGCCACCGCCGAGCTTTTCGATAATACGGTAATGCGAGATAGCGCTCCCGATCAGTGAGTCGGTCTTCTGCTGTGTCTCTTGCTGAGCAGATATGGCGTCGGGTTCACAATCCATTAGCAGCGCCACCACTCATTTCGCGATAAAGCCAGGCTTTGGCGCTGCTCCAATCGCGCATCACGGTAACGGACGAAATGCTCAACGCCTCTGCCGTCTCTGCGACACTGAGTCCGCCGAAGAAGCGCAATTCCACAACCTGCGCCTTACGCGGGTCGATGCGCGCCAGTTCATTCATTGCCTCATCCAGCGCAACCAGATCCTTAGCGCGGCCGGAGCCCACCTCGGCTGCCCGCTCCAGCGAGACATACTGCACACCGCCTCCACGTTTCAGGTTGTGCCGGCGGGCATGCTCAACCAGAATGCGCCGCATCAACTGCGCCGATACGGCAAAGAAATGGGCGCGGTCTTGCCACTGCATGCGCGTGTAATCCACCAGCCGCATGTACACTTCATTCACCAGTGCAGTCGTCTGTAAACTGTGGCCCGCGCGTTCGCCGAACAGATGGCGGTGCGCCAGACGCCGGAGATCCTGGTAAACCATAGGCGTCAGTCTGTCGAGAGCGGACCGGTCCCCTTCCCGCCACGCTCGAAGCAGTTGGGTGGCGTCCGCGGAGGCGTTCGCTCCACCTCCATCGGCTCCTCCATCCATGACGTGATCGGGAATACATTATAGCGCCTGCAAATCGAAGCCAGGGTGCGTGATAGTTTTGCCAAGCCGTTCGCGCCGTCCCTTAATGAGGACGCAACATGAAACCTACAGCAATGACGCGGATTACCACGGCTACTCTATTGGCCACCCTGGCGATTCCGGCGCAAATAATCGCGCAAGAACAGTCAGCGACGCAGGAAGAGATGTCAGAGCGTGTTCGCTATACCATCGTTGATCTCGGCAAGGTGGGCGGCCCGCCTGGCCAGCCGTACGTCATCGCGAATAATGGCTTAATCGCTGGCGCCGCCGCCATTCCGGATGGCGCGATGCACGCTGTTCTCTGGTACATGGGATTGAAATTAGATATCGGCACACCCGGACTCGGAGGACCGAACAGTGCAGCGTTTGGCATCAACAAAAGTGGCCATGCGGTAGGTGAAGCTGAGACTTTAGATCCGAATGGCGAGGACTTTTGCGGCTTCAAGGCGCTTGGGCTTCCCGTCTCCGGTACATCATGTGCCCCTTTCCTGTGGCGATACGGCACGATGACCCGGCTCCCGACCCTGGGAGGCGCCAACGGCGTGGCCAACATGATCAATAATCGAGGCGAAGCGGCCGGGCTTGCGGAAAACAAAACGCAGGACAAGGGCTGCGCGGTGTTCCAGTTCAAGCCGGTTATCTGGAAAGATGGCGAGGTCCACGAACTCCCGACATTTCGAGGCGACCGGGATTTATCGAACGGTAACACCACATTTGTGAGTAACTTCGATCCGTCCGCGGGAGTAGTTCAAGGAGCTTTCGCAACGCCCGAGCCGGCCTCGATCGCGTTAGTCGCTATCGGAATCGCTCCCATTGTTATCTGCATAAGACGAAGGCGCGCCCGATCACGAGAGTCACTCACAGCAGCTTCGCGAAGCACTGGACGCCACGCCCGGATTGTGAACGCGGCAAAGTGTATCCGCACGCGATCCCGGCGTCTTGGTGCGCATCAAGGCGCAGCTCCGATTGACGCGACTGTTTATTAACTAGAAAGGTAGTGGATCGGGCGCGCCTCTGCTGCCATCTGCCCTCTTGTTGGCCTCCCGGATGTAGGCGTCAAGGTCGCTCAAGAAGCTTGCGTTGAAACGGTTGGTCATCTGAGCGAGGCCGATGTTGAGGCAGATCTCGATTATCTGCTGGACGGAAAAGTGCTTCGACAAGGCGCGACACGAGTAGGCGCGAATCGCGATGGTTGGCTGCCGTATCCGGCGGAGGGCCCGGGCGAACCGCTGGCATCCGTTCTGCTATGGTTCATTGGAAAACGCACGCGAAGAGCACCAAGACTCGTGCCACTCCGCGTGCGCGGCCCCAACTCGATACTGACGTAAGTACTTACTCGACCTTTTTACTCCGCCTTGCGAAAAAAGATGTAGTCGGCAGAGTACGGCACGAGCGTCTGCTTACCAACGTCGCCCGCGAAGGAGCAACCGGTCTCGGGGGCAGATCCACCGGCTGTGTTCAAGCGCTGGATAAACGTGGTTGGGGTCAGGGATTTGCCGCCGCTTGGTCCCTTCCTGGCACCGATCACCTGCAGCAAGAGGCAACTGATGGAGCCTGTATTCGGGCAACTCGCGTCGGAACCGGCAGTAATGGAATGCTGCACCTGTGCCCACACGGCGCTGCTATCCAAAGAACTCTGCCATGTCGCATTCGCGAAGGGGAGTGGATTCGGAGCGAATTCATTGGGGTTGGTGTTCGGGCTGAGGAAATGGGTGATGATCTGGAACTCTTGCCCAAGAAAGGAAGTAAAAAGCGTCGCTTCCGGGCGAGCGCCATTCACGGTCCAGGACGCACCTGTAGCCGTGGGCAGGCACACGTACCCTTGCGTGCCCACCCCGTGCCCTTCAAGGTATGCAGCGTTGTCCGAGGATGGTGTGATGCCGGCAGCAGCACTTGGAAAATCGAACTTGTCGGTCGCGGCGCTACCGACCGTACAGAACGCACAGCTGAGCGCGAGCGTGGTCATGAACAGGCTTCGGACTGCAGCAATGCTTTTTGTTAGGCGATCAAGATTGTAAGTCATTTTGTTTGTATCCAACTTTCTGTCTCATTAGCTTTCACAAACAGTCGCCTGCCGCGACAAAACTAACTCTGAAGACTTTCGCCGCATTCCTGCAACTGCTGTGAACTGATGCCAGAATAGGCTGGGGCAGCTTGGTGAGTCATAACGTTCCCGTGATGTTGTTGTATTGGTAGCGTCACGTTCATCGAACCCGAGAGCGTGTGAATTGTGAATTCGCTCTCAGAATGGGGATTCACCTTCTGAATCATCGCGGGAAACAAATTGAAGATTTTGCATTCTAGCCGCAAGTGAATTGCAGTGAACGCTCATGGCAAAGTTTTTGCAATTTGTGTACATTGCGCGATGGGATATCTGCAGCCACGAGGACGTCAAGGTAATCAAGTTAGACAAATGTCGTCTTTGTGTATTTGTCCAGTTCCAGCCGCGAAATATATCACGTTTGGAACGTTTAGGCTTGACTTCACTAACCAGTGCCTGTGGCAGGGCACGCGAGCCATTTCGCTGCGGCCGAAAGCCTTCGCGGTCCTTACATTCTTGCTTAAGCATCCCGGGCAACTGGTCAATAAGCAGCAGGTGCTGGATGCAGTTTGGCCGGGCACTTTCGTAGGGGACGCGGTTCTCAAGGACAACATCCGGCAACTGCGGGAAGCACTGGACGACGACGCCAGATCACCTACTTACATTGAGACGGCCCATTGTCGCGGTTATCGCTTCATTGGGAAGCCCTTCGAACCGGCATCAACCAAAAGCGAGACTGCACCACCGCAGCCTTTTACCCTGTCGCAGACGCCGAAAGTCGCCGCACTCAACTCTTCAGCAGCAACTCGAGTATTGGGACGCGAGCCGGAGCTGGCAAAAATGCGGTGCTGGCTCGATCGAGCCCTCGCGGGTGGACGTCAAATCGTGTTCGTCACTGGTGAGCTCGGAATCGGAAAAACGACCCTGGTTCAAGCATTCCTGGAACAAGCTAACGAGCTCCCTGGAGTTCGTGTCGCCCAAGGACAATGCTTAGAGCATTACGGCGCGGGCGAAGCGTATCTCCCGGTTTTGGATGCATTCTCCCGGCTCTGCCGGTCACCTGGCGGCGATCAGGTGCTGAGCGTGTTACGTCAACAGGCGCCGGCCTGGCTGGCGCAAATGCCTTCCCTGCTGCCGCAATCGGAAAGAGCCAGCCTGGAACCTGAGGCTGCGGCTGCAACGCGCGAACGGATGCTTCGCGAAATGGCTGAGGCGATCGAGAGTTTGAGTTCAGAGTCTCCCCTGCTGCTGGTCTTTCAGGACTTGCACTGGAGCGACTATTCCACGCTGGACCTTATCTCGTATCTGGCGCGACGCCGGGATTTCGCCCGTCTGATGGTTATCGGTACATATCGTCCCGTTGACGTGATTCTAAGTAACCATCCGCTCAAAGGTGTAAAACAGGAGCTGCAGGCACATGCTTTGTGCCACGAGCTTCCGCTGGAATATCTCGGCGAAGAGGCGGTCGCGCAGTACCTGCGAGCTAAATTTCCTTGCCCTCAGCTTCCGAGTCGATTATCACGAATCATCCACCGACGTTCGGAAGGCAATCCGCTGTTCATGATCAATCTGGTAGAGTACTTGACCGATCAGAACATAATCATCGAAGAGAAAGGTCGATGGAAGTTACGCGTTGACTTTTCAGAAGCCGAAGAGGGAGTTCCCGCAAACCTCGGGCACCTAATTGAAAAACAGATTGAGCGGCTCAGCCTTGACGAGCGCGCCGTTCTGGAGGCGGCCAGCGTGGCGGGTGTGGAGTGTTCGTCCGTCGGCATCGCCGCCGGACTCGACATGCCGCTGGAATGGGTCGAAAGGCATTGCGAAGAATTAGCGCGACGGCATCAGTTTTTGTCGCCCGCATGGCTTGTTGAACTGCCGGACGGAACGATCACTCCACGTCATCGCTTTATCCATGAGCTCTATCGAGAAGTGCCTTACCGGCTTATGGCTCCGATGCGCCGTTCGCAAATTCACCACCGCATCGCAGAACGCGGAGTGGTGGTTTACGGCGATCGTTGTAGTGAGATTGCCGGTGAATTGGCCATGCATTTCGAGCAAAGCCACGACTGGCCGCGAGCCCTCGAGCATCTTATGCAGGCGGCGGAGAACGCCGCGGCGCGTTCCGCTCACCACGAAGCAACCAACCTCGCGAACCGAGGTCTCGAGGTACTCAAATTCGTTCCCGAAACTGCCCAGCACGCGAAGCAAGGACTGAAGATGCGCATGATCTTGGGTGTCTCGCTGATGACAATCAAGGGATTCGCTTCGGCGGAAGTGGAAAAGATAAACGCGCGCGGGCGCGAACGCTTCTGGCTGCAGGGTCCTTCTCCAGAGTTGTTCTACATGCTGTGGTCATTGAGTATGTATTACCAGTTCAGTGGGGAGTTGCAATCATCGTTGGAGATTTCAGGCCAGCTCCTGCACATGGCTGAGGATCTCAAAGACGGCGCGCTGATGATGGAAGCGCACCGCGCGATGGGAGGGACGCTTGTCCTCCTCGGGCGATGTAGCGAAGCACTCGATCACCTTGAAGCAAGCACCGTGCTTTACGCCAAACATCACAATCACCGGAATAAGGTTTTCGTCGGTCGCGATTGCAAGGTTATGTGCGAGTGCTTCGCTGCCCTGGCGCTGTGGGCGCTCGGGTACCCCGATCAGGCGACCAGAAAATTGGCCGCGGCCTTGGTATTGGCGGGAGAGCTTGGTCATCCCCAGACCTTAATGGCAGCCGGGTATTTCGCAGTGCAGCTTCATCGGCTAAGAGGCGAGGCTTCCTTGGTCTACGAACGCGCGAAAGAAGTAATGGAACTCGCAGACGAGTATGGGCTAGAGCTTTGGGTGGCACACGGTTTGTTCGAGCTGGGCTGGGCCGAAGCGGAACTGGGTGATACACAAAACGGAATCGAGCAAATGCAGCGGGGGTTGGCGGCATACGAAGCAACAGGGGCGAAACTCTGGTCTCCGTACTTTCTGGGATTGCTCGCTGACCAACTAGCCAGGGCAGGACGGTTCGAGGAAGGCTTGGCGACGATCCTAGAAGGACTAACTCAGGCTGAGCGCACCGGGAACGGCTACTCGCTGGCAGAGTTGAATCGCATCAAGGGTGAATTACTAATCAAAGCTTGTGTCCGGCCGCCTGCGAGCCCTGTATCTTACCCCAAAACAAATGGCAGCAAAAGAAATGGGAATGAAATCTCGCTTATGCTGGCTGATGCAGAGGGTTGTTTCGCAGACGCCTTGGCCATCGCGAAACGACAGCAGGCGAGATCCTGGGAACTGAGAGCCAACATAAGTCTGTGTCGTCTTCAGCGGCAGGGGAATCCAACCGACACGCGGCTTGCCGAGAACTACTTTTCATTCACAGAAGGCCACGAAACGGCAGATCTCAAGGAAGCCAGGACGCTGGTAAGCGCACTTCCCACGGGCGTAATCTGAATTCTCTCCAGCGGCGCTCTTGGTTGTGTACGGCTTTGGCGCCAATGTTATTTGCTGGCTGCGCTTGATCGTGCTACATCCACCACCGACATTTTGCCATCAGTCAGGATCTGGTCTCCGGTCGCATTATTGGCGCTCTTCGGCGCTGAAGGACGATCCACATCGGCGTAGCCGACGGCGGTTCCTGCGAGCAGCAGGTCTGTTTCCACCCAATCGCGCTCCCGGTCGATGTGCGGATCAATCCTGTGAGACCACTTGGTTCCGGCTCTGGCCATAGAGATGGCAATGTCGTGGGTAGCAGCACCAATCCAGACTTGCTTTCCGTTGTAAGTTATAGGCTGCTTCCAGATGCGCAGGTGATGCCTCTTTGCAAACGTATTGAGGGACTTTTGAAAAACCAGGTCAGGCGGCTGGCCATTGATTCGAAGAGTGGACACCGGGGCAGTGGAGTAGCCAGTCTGCCGGATCGTAGCCTGAACTGTTTTTGCCGCTGAGCCTACACGGAGGTTATCCGCTTGAAACCAGCCTGCCTCGTCGAAGGCAGAGATAATCTGCTGGCTAGAGCCGAGAAACATCAGGTTCGTGATATCGGAAGGCGTTCCGTTCGAGGTGTGAGTGCGTAACGGCGCCGCCTCAACCAGCGCCCGCAACTCTGCATCCACCGTCGTCGTCGGCCATCCAGCCCAAGTGTCCTTCTGCTTCAATATGGATGGACGCACAACTTGTATCTGTAGATCTGTTCCCGCCGGGAAGAGAATCTCACGTCGAATTGATAATCCATACACGGCTTGGACGCCTTTGATGGAGAGATTTGTAATTGGATTTACCGCGCTGATGGCCGTCATGGCAATGGAGGCCTTTTTTGAGGCATGAGGTTGCACGATTCCAAGGATTTCATTGTTCCGCACAGTTTCTCGAGCATCGTCTACGCTCAGAACCCTGGCATACAACGGCGAGCGTTGGCCGCCGGCATGGATGACATTCGAAAAATCGAGCACTAACCGCGGCCGCCAGTATTTATCCGGCGCCTTCTGGGCGAAAAGAACCGTTCCGTTGACTTTTGTACCGGGAGCTAACAGCAGCTCACCGTCCTTGCACACGATCCACTCGCCGTTGGTACACAACGGATAATTCACAATACCCTCGATCGGGTCACCGGTACGGGAGCGATCGCTATATACAGGAACAGTAAGCCGAATATCGATCGTTTTTCCGGGCTCAAGGTCCGCCTGAATAGAACTAGGTCGCGCCTTGGACGACTCGCTGAAGAAGCGGAGCGACGCAACCAGGAAGCCACTAGTCGCACCGTTTTCAATCAGCAAGGTCTGCATCTCAAAATTCGGCGAGTAGAGCAAATAATCCAAGGCCGTGTCATTGTAGACATCTTCTGCATTGACGTCTACGCCTCGCGCGATCAGTTGATCTGCGATCTCTTCGTAGGCAACTAAGACTCTTGGCTTGGTTGTGTAACTCGAGCCGAATACGGCCCAATGAAGGGCTGTACGGCCTTGTGCGTCTGACGCCTTGATCTCCGCGTTGCCGGCAATGAGTCTTTTGGCTTCGGTCAGGCGGTCGAGCGTGGGCTGCTCTTTCGTCTCACGTGTGGCTTGGTAAAGAATCTGTATGAGGGGTGATGTGTGGGAAACGTCAAGCTGCACCGCCGCAGGCTCGAGGTCTTCATCGGGCGGCTCCTCCGGAAGAGTGGGGTCGGAATCCGAAGATACGCTCACTTGGGGTTGAGTTGCTCGCCTAATTGGCTGCTTTTGAGCCGACTCCTGTGTTAAACCCAGGCAGGCGACAGCCAGCACCACCAGCAAACGAAAGAAACTCGTCAGGCGTGTCAGATTTGGTTTCATGCAATTTTACTCCTCGCGGATTCGTTAATTCTTTCACAGATAGCGGATCCCGGTGGGCCCGCTGGAATGATGGCTCCGATCGGCACGGGCGACCTTGTGCCTGTTGGGCTAAGGAGACAACAGAAACAAAGTTGAAGCGGGAGCCGTCTGCATACAGGCGGGCAAAATCATGAGTGAAGAGAACAAGAAAGTAACGAACTTAGAATCGCTTCAAACCCTTACAGATGATCAAATCGTGACCGAACGGAAGGTAGCGAGGCGATCATTCTTGAGCACAAGCGGCGCATTCCTGGCCGGAGCCGCGGGAATCGTGGCGGGAACGCGAAGCTCGGATGCCCAGAACCGGCCTCAAAGCGATCCAGACAAAAAGCCTTCGGATCCCGACAAGAAGTCTGCCGATCCTGATAAGAAGCCCGCTGATCGCGAGAGGAAGTCCGGAGACTCGGAGAAGAGGTCTGCTGATCCAGACAAGAAGTCTACCGATCCCGACAAGAAACCTGCCGATCCTGATAAGAAGCCCGCAGATCCTGACAAGCCGCCTGCCGGCCGCGTACGGTAACAGATTAGTTAGCCAATAATTCACGGGCTGGAGGTGCTGTTATGTCTGCGCTGGCTCCTGAGCCCTGTTCTACGATCGGGTTCAGTTCACTCGTTGATGAGGGTTCGGCTTCGCGCTCGGAAGCGTGGCCTTCGCTGAGGTGGTTGATCAGCCCGGTCGCTGCGGAGACGTTTTTCGAAGGATACTGGGAAAAACGGCCGCTCGTTGTCAAGCGCGACCGGTCGAATTACTTCAATTCACTGCTGTCTTTCGATGAAATAGATCGCGTCATTACCACTCTCGATCGCCGCTATCCGGACATTTCTCTGAAAAACGCGGGACGCAAACTGAGCGCCGATGACTACACCGTCGGCGGGGACACGCTGGATGTAGCCAAGGTTTATCAGTTATTCGAGGAGGGTTCAACCGTAAGCCTGGCGTACCTTGATACACTCATCCCCGCCCTGACCCTTTTTTGCCGAGGTCTTGAAAAGGAATTCAGCTTTCCGTTCCAGACCAATGTCTATATGACGCCAGCCGCGGCCCAAGGCGCTAAACCTCACTACGACACGCACGACGTTTTTGTGCTCCAGGTTGCCGGCTCCAAAAAGTGGACCATCTTTGGAACGCCGCTCGAACTGCCGCTTGCGGGCCAGGATTTTGATCCCTCGGTTCACGAGCTGGGCGATCCCACGCTCGATTTCGAACTGGCTGCCGGGGATGTCGCGTATATTCCTCGAGGCGTGGCTCACGAGGCGCGTTCCACAGACACCGTTTCGCTCCACATCACTGCGGGGATTTTGCGATATACCTGGGCGGACTTGTTGCTGGAATTGATAGCCGGGGCCAGCTTGAATGACCCCGCGTTTCGCAAAGCACTGCCGCCGGGGTTCGCGCGGTCTAGTTTCGACAGAGCCGAAGCACGGGAGACGCTGCTCGGTCTCCTGCAGCGGGCTTGGACAAACTCGAATTTTGACGCGGCGCTTGACCATTTCATCGACCGATTTATTCGTGCGTGTCCGCCGCTGCTCGAGGGACAAATGGGGCAGATGGCGGCGCTCGATTCCCTAACAGCCGATAGCCTGGTAGGGGCGCGGCCAGGCGTTATATTTCGCTTCGAGACCAGCGGCGAATCGGAATCACTCGATTGCTACGGCCGGAAGATCACTTTCCCACCTCAGGCCCGTGAGGCGGTCCGATTTGCGCTGAGTCATACGCAGTTCGTCCTTAGAGATCTACCGGGCAAGTTGGACGACTCGGGTAAGCTAACCCTGATTCGACGGCTGATTCGGGAAGGCCTGGTCATGGCTCTCTCGACCTAAATACCGACGCAGGCTGCGATCACAGGCGCACTGCGGCCTTGCGCAGCTCGCTATTCCGTACGCAGCGCCTCGACAGGATTGACCGCCGCCGCGCGCCGCGCAGGAATGTAGCTGGCGAAGAGCGCTGAAATGCCAAGCACAATTGGAACGCAAATTAATGTCGGCAGATCCCATGACCGGACGCCAAACAGCAGCGTGCGCATCAATGTCGCCGCCGCTAACGAGCAGCCAAGGCCCACAACAACTCCAAAGCCAGTCAGTCGCCCAGCTTCTTTGAGAATGAGTTGATACACGGTTGTGCGCTCCGCGCCAAGCGCCATACGGATTCCGATCTCCCGCGTTCTTTGGCTCACCGAGTATGCGACCACGCCATATAATCCGACTACGCTCAATACGAATGCGCTTGCGGCGAAAACTCCCACCAGCAGAGCGGAAGATCGATGAAGGTAAGCCGATGGTGACTGATTGATTCGGTCCGTCATGGTCTGTTGCATGGAAATAGAAAGAAACGGATCGATTTCATGAATCGTTTTGGCTACCTCAGGCAGCAGCGATGCCGGCGACTGCGAGGTTCGAAACAGCACCGTGGGCCACGAACACGGGATCTGGTCATAAGGCACGTATAGAGCCGGTAAGGATGCGCCTTCGAATGGACCCTCTTTGATGTCATTTACAACGCCGACGATCTGCATGAGCGATTTCGGCGACCAATCGTAATAGATCTGGCTGCCGACAGGATTTTCACCAGGGAAGTATCGGTTGGCCAGCGTGCGATTCACAATCACAACGGGCGACTTCGAAGCATTGTCATCTTCGAGGAAGTAACGCCCTCGTTTGAGCCGTGCCTGCAAGGTGGCAAAATATCCGGCGCTCACGTTCCTGTTCAGCACTTCGTTGTTCTCACCATGATTGGGCCGGCCTGCGATATGAAAAGAACCTGTACCCCAAGCCGAGTCAATCGGCGGCGCAAGCGAGAGGCTGACCGACCGCACTCCGGGCAAACTCGAAACGCGATCGATAATCTGATGAGCCAGTGCGATATCTTCCTGGTCTTTGTCATATTTTCCGGGCGACCAAGAAAGCTGCACTCTTGCCAAGTGATCCGGCTGAAATCCGATATCGAGATGAAGCAGTAAGTAAAGACTTTTGCCCAACAAGCCCGCGCCTACCATCAGCAGCATTGCGATTGCCACCTCGAAAACGACGAGATTCGATCCGAACCGCCGCCACACCGTTCCGGCGGAGCCGCGAGCGTTCTCTTTTAGACCGTCGATCATCCGGGATAGGGAGGTGCGCGCAACAGGAATGATGGCAAACACACTTCCGGCAACCAATGAAAGCCCGCAGTCCAGTGCAATTGAAAGAGGATTCAGATCGATCCCCGTCAAATAAGGCATTCCGGCCAATCTGTCGGCAGGGATCATCCTCACCAGGAACCGAATGCCACAAGAGGCAAAGAACAAGGCAAACAGACCGCCGAACGACGCAAGCACGAAACCTTCAATGGCGAACTGCTGAAATAGCCTGGCAGAGGAGGCGCCCAGCGCACCGCGCACAGCGATTTCGCGCTGTCGTTTCTCGGATCGCGCCAATAACAGAGTCGTGACGTTGATGCCGGCAATCAACAGCAACAGACCGGCTGCTGTCAACAACGCAAACAGCACCGGACGAATGTCTCCGACGATCAGCTCGCGCAGGGGTACCAGGGTTGCGCCTTGAAATTCGCGATTCGCAGCCGGATATTGAGCCGCCAATCGCTTAACAATCGACTGCATTTCGCCCAAGGCAGTTTTAAGAGAAACTCCGTCTCGAAGCCGCGCAATCGTGATCAAATTGCAGCAGTTACGCTCGCGCTCACACGAGCCGTCGACTCTCAGCGTGCCCCAGAACTGCGCACCGCCATAGGGAGCGAATTGAAACTCACGCGGCAGCACACCAATGATCGTGGTTGAAGCGCCGTTCAATGTCACCAGCTTTCCCAGCACGTCCGGCTTACCACCAAACCGTTTTTGCCACCCCTCGTAACTCAGCGCTGCTGTATAAGGAGCGCCCGGCAAATCTTCACCGTCACGAAAATCACGTCCCAAGACGGGAGTAACGCCCAGCGTCCGAAAGAAACCCGCGCTTACGCGCGTGCCAGGCACTTGTTCCGCACCGCTTCGGGTGCTGAGAGTGAAGCTGCCATTCAATGCGTAGGCATCGATCGAGCGAAAACTGTGATTTAAGCGTTTCCAATCGGCAAAGTTGAGGTAGGACACCATTGACCGCGCGTCACCTTTGCTGCTCGCGAACACGGCCACTAGCCGCCTTTGATCGCGATAAGGCAAAGGCTTGATAAGCCCTGCATCCACGAAACCGAAGATCGCTACTGTCGCGGAAATACCCAGGGCCAGCACGAAGACCGCCGTAAACGCGAATACCGGATTTTTGCGAAGCTGGTGAACAGCGTACCGGCAATCCTGGACCGCATTGCCGATTACGTTTAACCCTCGCATCTCGCGGCACTCCTCTTTGCGCTGCTCGATATCTCGAATCGAGCGAAGCGCCGCGTAACGTGCTTCGTCCAGCGGCTTGCCCGCGGCCAGATCTTCGTCGATTTGCCGCTCGAGGTGATACCGCAGTTCTTCATCGAGCTCTTGGTCGACCGTCCTGCGAGAGAAAAGCGATCGAAGCCGGAGGCGGACTATGGTCAATAAGCGCATCACGCGGTTCGCACGATCAAGGTAATGGCGGCCGATAAACGCTCCCACTGCGCCGCTTCCTGCTCAAGGGCTTTACGTCCGGCCTTCGTCAGCTTGTAGTACTTGGCTCGCCGATTGTTTTCGCTGATCGCCCATTCAGAACTGATCCAGCCGTTCTGCTCTAATTTGTGAAGCGACGGGTAGAGGGCGCCCTGTCCAACCTGAAGAACTTCCCCTGACATCTGTCGAATGCGTTGTGCAATGGCCCAACCATGCATCGGCTCCAAAGCGATCGTCTTCAGCACAAGCAGGTCGAGGGTACCTTGTACAAGGTCGGTGGGTTTACTCAAGCGCTCCTCTCAGTAACTGACAAGAGTGTACCCCGGGCTGGCGTTGAAAGCAAGTCAGATTCAGAGATGAACAATTGCGAAGCTAAACGAGGTTTCGTTACTGTTTTCTCTAAGTTGTCCAAGGTCTTAGGCGGCGTGTGCCGGGAAATATTTGCCCTACAGCCGGGTATTTTTGAGAGCCAATGTCAATCCAAGCCTCTGGGATACTCAGAGATGTTTATGCAACAGGAAGAGGTCCTCCTGGAAACAAAATTGCCGCTCCCGCTGCTCACCAGGGGAAAGGTCCGCGACGTGTATGATTTAGGTGAGACTCTTCTCTTCATTGCCACGGATCGGATCTCTGCATTCGACTGCATTCTGGGCAGCGGGATTCCGGACAAGGGCCGGGTGCTGAATCAGATGTCGCTGTTCTGGTTCGATTTGCTGCGTTCTACTGTTCCCTCTCATTTGCTGACCGCGGACGTGACTAAATATCCGCGGAAGCTGTCTAAGTGGCGCCGCCTTCTGAAGAACCGCTCCATGCTCGTCAAAAAGGCGCAGATGGTGCAGGTTGAGTGCGTCGCACGCGGGTATCTGGCAGGATCAGGTTGGAAGGAGTACACAGAAAAGGGAACGGTCTGCGGAATCCCATTACCTGCTGGCTTGCGCGATGGCGATAAGCTCCCGGAGCCGATCTTCACGCCGGCTACGAAGGCGCAAAGCGGCCACGATATTAACGTGCCATTCCGGTATGTCGCCAACCAGCTGGGAGTAGATCTTGCAGGTCACCTGCGCGATCTCTCGCTGACGATCTATAGCCAGGCCGCGGACTACGCTCTTCAACGCGGGATCATTCTGGCCGACACAAAGTTCGAATTCGGCTTCGTCGATGGCGAGCTTGTCCTTGCCGATGAAGCCCTGACTCCCGATTCGTCCCGCTATTGGCCAGCAGACAGATATCAGCCGGGCGGACCTCAGTATTCCTTCGATAAGCAGTATGTAAGGGATTACCTGGAGACGCTGAATTGGGATAAGCGGCCTCCAGCGCCGGCCCTTCCCCAAGAGATAATAGAAAAAACAAGCGATAAGTATAGGGAAGCGTATAGCCGGCTCACCGGCCGGACTTTGGAGGCTTGCACTGGCTGAAATCGCGTGAGGCGCGGCTTTACTAGCGAGCGGAAGAACCGAATGCATGTCGATGGCGTTCAATTGGTTTGATATTGTTCTGGCGCTGATCCTAGTGATCTCGGCTACGACCGGCTTGCGAAGCGGGTTCGCGCGGGTGACGATCGGCCTTTTTGCGACAGTAATCGGATTGCTGGCAGGCTTCTGGTCTTATAGGATGGTCGCGGCTGAAATCACCCTGCGCGCGAATCTCAGCCCCTGGGCTGCAAACATAGCAGCTTTCCTGCTTGTTCTGGTGGGGGTTATGCTCTGCGGGGCGCTGCTGGCCGCGCTGATGGCTCGACTGTTCCGCTGGATCGGCCTTTCCTGGTTTGATCACGTACTGGGCGGGATGGCGGGTTTCCTGCGAGGCGTTCTAATCATAGCGGCCTTAGCCGACATTCTGGTGGCCTATTCACCTTCTCCTATGCCGCTGTTTTTGGAAAATTCGCGCGTCCTCCCGTATGCGACCGGAGTGGCTAGCTCACTAGCAGATCTGGCGCCCCGTGAACTCAAGGACTTGTTCAACGAACAGATGCAGGCGTTGCGTCATCTCTGGCAGCCCAAGGCCGTTTCACACTCGAGCGAGATTTAAGAGGCAAATACCCAGTTGCTGCTTGTGTTCGATCTGGACGGGACCCTGATCGATTCCGCCGCGGATCTCGCTATATCGATGAATGCGACACGCGGCCATTTCGGGTTGGCGCCGCTGGATCCCAAGCTGATCTATTCTTACGTCGGGAACGGCGCGGCTGTTCTTGTCAGGCGCGCAATTGTCCCGGACGCCGGGGAAGCAGTATTGGACGAGGCGCTGGCATTTTTTCTGAAATTCTATCGCGCGCACGCCCTCGAACACACCAAGTTGTATCCGCGGATACGAGAGACCGTCGAATCGCTGGCCGCTGCGGGTCACACGCTCGGCGTGCTGACCAACAAGCCGGCACGGATCAGCTCCGACATCATTGCTGCGCTCGGTTTGAAGCCACAGTTCGCGCGAGTGTATGGCGGAGACAGTTTCGCCAGCAAGAAACCGGATCCGATTGGGGTTTTGACTCTGATGAACGATTCCGGCGCGGCGCGGGAATGCACCATGATGATCGGCGATAGCAGCGTAGACGTCCAGACGGCCAGGAATGCCGGCGTTCGCAGTTGCGGCGTTAGCTGGGGCTTCCAACCCGACACGTTCACTTTTGATCCACCGGATATTGTGATCAGCAGCCCGAGCGAACTGCTTCACATCACCGCAATCCAAAACTGTTCTTAAGCGCTTTTGATGCCGACCATTTCGATCACGTATGCCTGCTGAACGGGCATGGCGGCGCGGAGTGAATCAGGAATGGAGATGACCAGGTCGCGGCCGCGAGTCTGCCACTTCAGCTCCTGTCGCGGATGGAAGAGCGAAATCCTGGCCTGATCCAGGGGCGCGGCGATGTCATGCAGCGTGATCTCGCCCAGCGGCAAGTGCGGAAGAATCGCATACACAGTGTTGTTTCTCGCGGTAAAGAATGCCTCGATGCGAGCATAACCAGGCGGCGGATTATCCACCATCTTGCTGATGTCGTACTCCGCGCGAAACTCTCTCTCTTCCAGGTGGGGCATTGTGCCCGAGCTCCACTGCGCCGACCGGGCCCAGGTTTTGGTTCCGTAAATCGCGTCGCCGTGAGGGCTCAGCCAATCACCGATCTGAATG
Source organism: uncultured Acidobacteriaceae bacterium (assembly GCA_963787585.1). GTDB lineage: Bacteria > Acidobacteriota > Terriglobia > Bryobacterales > Bryobacteraceae > Bog-105. The sequence goes on along the minus strand of CAWBDR010000013.1, from coordinate 598,896 downwards.
AGACGCTCCTCCATTACGACCGGAATAGTGCCGTCCGCTCGCGGACCGATGTCAAGAAGGAGATTCCCGCCACGGCTGACGATATCGATGAGCATCATGAGAAGTTGCCGGTCGGTGTGATAGTCGGCCAGTCTCTCCATCCGGTTGTAACCGTATGAGTAGCCCATCCCGCGACTCTCTTCCCAAGGATGTCCCGACTGCTGCATGCCGGAGGTGTACTCGGTTGTGTAATACCCGCCGTGCTTATGCCGAGTGTCCTTTCCCCAGCGGTCATCGATCACAACGGAATCGGCCACCGGCGATTCATTGAATAACCAAGCGAGGAGCTCGGGAGCGTGCCATTCCGCGCTGGTGAGCTCCCATTCACCATCGGAAAAAATGATCGCCGGCTTAACGTGAGTAACCACATCTTTGAACTGCGGGATCATGTGCTCGGTTACGTATCGCGGCTTATCGGACAACCACAGCGGGTTATACCACTCATAGAGCGAGTAGTAAATTCCCATGTGCAGTCCCTTGTTCCGGCCGCTTTCCGTCAATTCAAGAACCAGATCCCGCTTAGGTCCGATATCGACCGCATTCCACGCGCGGCTCCAGGAGCGATTGGCATTCACACTGCGCCATAGGGTGAACCCTTCATGATGCTTCGAGGTGAGCGCGACGTACCGAGCGCCCGAGCGGACGAAGAGGGCAGTCCAGCGATCCGGATCGAACAGTTCGGCGCGGAAGAGCGGCGCAAAACTGAAGTAGGGAAAATCCGCGCCGTAGACGCGCTTGTGAAACTCCCAGGTGGAAGCGCCATTCCCGGTCGGCCCCCTGGCGTCCATCCCATTCGTTAACGAGTTCCAATACCACTCGGCGTACGGGTTCTCATCTTTCACATTCACCGCCGCGAATGCGGGAACAGAGTAGACGCCCCAGTGAATGAAAATGCCGAATTTCGCATCTGAGTACCAAGCGGGGATGGGCCGGCTGTCGATCGAGTCCCAGGCCGGCTGATACCGGCTGGACTCCTGGGCACGCGCATATCGCGCGGCGGACAAGCCGACCGGCAGTGAAGTGATTGCCTTCAAAACATCACGTCTGCGCATCCGGTTCCTCAGCCACGTCCGATTTCGATAACGAAGTATTGCGCCGGCACATTGCCCACGTTTTTCAACCCATGCTCTTCATTCGAATTGATGTAAATTACCGATCCGGGTCCCAAGGTCGTGCTTTGCCCTTCGATTGTGGCCTGCAGATTCCCTTCCTTAATCAGCATCATCTCCTCGTGGACGTGATGATGAGGCGGATGAGGCATAGCTCCTGGGGGGAGCGTGCTGATGTGAAGCGCGAGCGGGCACCCTGTTTTCGCCGTTCCACGAAATACATCCCTAATTTCCATGTGGTTTGAAGGGTTGGTTTTGGAGGCCAGCTCATTGAACGCATAGCATTTTGAAGGCAGGACCTCGCTTTGGGCTGGAGCAGGAACTGATGCGATAAGCGGAACGAGAAGGGCGAGCTCTCTTCTTGTATAGGACGGAATGCCGGAAGGCGCTTTCATATGGCACAATCCTATCGCTTCACCTGGATACAGGTTGGCTGGATTAGATGCTGATAATGGACAACATCACAAACGTGGAACGAGGTATTCAATTCGGCGGTACAGCGCCGATAGCGCAAACTATTCGAAACCGGCCTGCCCGGAAATGCCCTAGCCGTGATAGATTGACCTCGTGAACAACTTGCATTTCTCAACAAGGCTGTATGCCCTTTTAGCGGTTTTTGCGTTGAGTCTTGGCCTCGGCGCCAGGCTGGTCGGAGCCGGCGACAACGGGCTCGCCGGAAAATGGAAAATGGTGTCCACTACGCCCGATGGATCGGAGTTTCCGTGGACGCTGGTGATCTCCTACCAGGATGGAAAATATAACGGAACAATTCAGACAGAGCAGGGCGACGTAGCCGCAAAAGACTTTAAGGTCGACGGCACGACAGTGACTCTGACCGGGGTGCACCAAGATAACGATTACCAGGTTCGCTTGAAACTGGTGGACGGCAAGCTTAAGGGAAGCTGGTCCGGCGGCGGCGACAGTGGAGACATCCGGGGCGAAAAGGAAGGGGCGTCCTAGCGCCTCCTGAGCCGGAGACTGCGGTCCAGTCCGCTGGTGCTCGTGATGAAGCTGAAGAGCTTACGGGAGGAAGTGTTGCGCGCCAATCAGGAGCTGGTGCGCCGCGAGCTCGTGGTTTTTACCTTCGGAAATGGCAGTGGCTTCGACCGCGGATCCGGGCTGGTCGTGATCAAGCCCAGCGGAGTGCCATATGACCGAATGACAGCGGACGATCTGGTTGTGACGGACCTGGACGGAACAATCGTAGAGGGCAAGCTGCGACCGTCGTCAGACCTTCCCACTCACCTGGCTCTGTACCGGTCGTTCAACGGCGTGCAAGGAGTGGTTCATACACACTCCCGCTATGCGACCGCGTGGGCACAGGCGGGCGTGGATATTCCGTGTCTAGGTACCACTCATGCTGACTATTTCCCAGGGCCGATCCCGGTCACCGCGGACATGCTGCCAGACGAAATTGAATCCGAGTATGAGTGGAATACCGGTCAGGTGATTGTCAGGCGATTTCAGCATCTCGACCCCCTCAGTACCCCCGCCGTGCTCGTCGCCGGACACGCCCCGTTCTGCTGGGGCCCCACGCCGGAGGATGCCGCGCACACAGCCGTGGTGCTGGAGGAACTGGCACGCCTCGCTTTCCTGACCGTTACGATCAGAGCCGATGTAAAGGGCATCTCGGAGACCCTGCGAGACAAACATTTCCTTCGCAAACACGGACCGACGGCCTACTATGGCCAGCCCGCCTGAGACGCGCGCGGTACGAGTGTTACCGTAGCTCTTGCACCGATCTCGTATGTACCGAGCGGGAATCTGCTTTGTCGCGCTCAGTTTGACACTGGGATTGGGCGTTTCACGTGTAACCCGCTCGAAAACCGGCCAAACAAAACCTTCGCCGGCAGGCCACTCTTCCTCTCCCGGAGGGCAGGAGAGCGGCATGTCAACCGCCGGTACACACGCCGCGGTTCTGGATTCCGAGAATCGGCCGATCACGGCAGGAGGATTCGTTGCAAGCGGCCCAGTGGTGTTTAAAGATGTCGCCGTCGAGGCGGGGCTTACGGCATGGCGGCACGTCATGGGGACCCCCGAAAAGCACTACATCCTCGAAACGGTTGGGTCCGGCGTCGCGCTGCTTGATTACGACAACGATGGCTGGTTGGATATCTACCTGGTAAACGGTTCGACTTATGACGCGCTCAGCGGGAGGGCCGAACCACCCCACGCTGCGCTGTTCCATAACAACCATGACGGAACGTTTACGGATGTGGCGCAGAAGGCCGGAGTGATCAATGACCGCTGGGGCTTCGGCGCGGCCGTGGGCGATTACGACAATGATGGCTGGGCAGATTTGTATGTGAGCAATTTTGGAAAGAATCGCCTGTATCACAACAACCATGACGGGACGTTCACAGATGTCGCAGAGAAGGCCGGGGTCACGCTCGGCAATTGGTCAACGGGTGCGACGTTCGGCGATTACGATGGCGACGGACGGCTCGATCTGTTTGTCCCGGGTTACGTGCATTACGAGATCGAGAACCCTCCCGCGCCCGGTTCCGCCGCCCTGCGCTTCAGCTATTGCCAGTTTCGCGGCTTCAGCGTGATGTGCGGACCGCGTGGGCTCAAGGGCGAGCCAGACCACTTGTTTCATAACAACGGAGATGGCACTTTTAGCGACGTGAGCAAGAAGGCGGGTGTGGCAGACGAAGCAGGTTATTACGGTTTGACCGCTGTATTCGCCGATGTGAACAACGACGGAAAGCCGGATCTTGCGGTGGCGAACGACTCTAAGCCGAACTACTTATATATAAACAAGGGCAATGGGACGTTCGAAGATGCGAGTTACGGATCCGGTTACGCGTTCAATGCCGACGGCCGCGAAACCGCGTCGATGGGGATTGCGGTCGGAGATTATCGGAACAACGGTCTTCTCGATCTATATAACACCGTGTTTTCGGATGATTACAATCCTCTTTATCGCAACGATGGCGATGGAAACTTCACGGAAGTGAGCTACCAGGAAGGGATCGCTGAAGTTACGATTCCTTTTCTGGGTTGGGGAACCGGCTTTCTTGATTTCGATAACGACGGTTGGAAAGATCTCTTTGTGGCGAACGGCCATGTTTACCCGATGGTGGACAAAACCGATTGGGGCACCACGTTCGCGCAGCGACCGCTGCTATTCCACAACGTTGAGGGAAAGCTCGAGCTGGCTCCAGCAGTGATGGGGACCGCTCTGGCGCAGGTTTTCACGGCGCGAGGAGCAGCATTTGGAGACCTTTTCAATAACGGAAAGATTGACGTCATAATTAACCAACTGGATCGTCCGCCGGCGCTCTTAAAAGATATCGCCAGCGAGGGCAATCACTGGCTAGGTCTGAAGCTGATTGGTGGATTGAAAAGTCCGCGAGATGCGACCGGAACCACAGTCTATCTGACCAGCGGCAAGACTCGCCAGCGCGGCGATGTGCTCAGCGGCAGCAGTTACGCTTCATCGAACGACACGAGGATTCATTTCGGCTTGGGTTCAGCCACCGCCGTCGACAGCCTCGAAATTCACTGGTCTAGCGGCAAAGTCGAGAGACTGCGCGTGCCCGCTGTTGACCGTTATTATTCGATCCAAGAGGGTAAGGGAGCGCTCAGGTAAGAAAAACTTCGCTACTGTTTCTTCGGCTTCTTTTGGCCAAACTGGTTCAGCAGCGAATTGATCGAATCCTGTTGCGGTTGATTCTTTTGCTGACCAGGTTGAGTCGACGGCTGCCCGAGGATCCCCCCTAAGACTCCCCCAGCGCCCTTTTGCCCCAGGACAGAGCCCACCGCTCCACCCGTCGTGGGCAGCAGATTGCTGACCTTCATCTTGGCTATCGCCTCGGCATCCGGAGTGAAGATTGGATGCGCTGTCGTGCCGGTCACGATAACCGGCAGAACTAATTCACCCTTGTTGTTAGCGAGGGCAGTGTTAAGATAGCCGCCTACATGCGTGCCGCCAACGGACTGACTGACGCCGTTCGCCAGTACGGCCGTCATGTGCATGCTGAGTCCCTCTGTCACCAGGTTCATCGATCCGTTTGCAGCGAGCGAACCCGCATCGAGCACTGCTTTCAGATTGTTCGTGGTAGCGACGCCGTTCACGATGTTCAATGTGCCGGATAGCTGCTTCAGCGCGGTTCCCGATGCGGACTGGGTGGCAGTGCTGCCGGTAAACCGGCCCACACGAGATAACTCATTCAGAATGTTGACATTTTTCAAGTGCCCGTTGGTCACGTTGAAATTCACGATTCCGTTCAGCGTTTTTGCGAGTTCCGCACCGGACTCAAGATTGAAATGTACGTTAGCATCGCCGGCCAAGCTCCCATACAAGGTGTCTTTGGCGGAGCTGACGGCCGATAACAGGGCGTTTGTGTCCACCCCTGAAGTCTTCAGGTTTACTGAGCAAAGCGAATGAACCGGCTTGGTGTCCATCGATATGACGCCGTTCGCCTTCCCGCCAAAAACGTCCGCGCTAACGGGCGAGAGTTGCACCATGCCAGGGCCAAATCTAGCGTTCGCGCGAACATTACTCAAGGCGAATCCTTCTGCTTTCAAACCCGCCGCAGCCAACGTTGCGCTATTCTGCGAAAACAGAAGATTAGCGGAGTTGATCACCAGCGGCTGAGTCAGTGACTTGGTCGCCAAAGTGGCAGTGGGTATGTTCGCAGTTCCAGCGTACACGAGCTGCGCAGGCTGCGACAGCGGCCCTTGTACATGAACATTCATGGACAGAGTACCCGACCCGGTTACGCCTTCGGCGGCTGTGACACCGTAGGCCTTCGCCACGTTCAGGAGTTCGGCAATGTTGGCGCCGTTGGTTTTGATCGTAGCGTCGATATTCTTGTTCGGCGTCGAGTAATGAGAAAGAGTGAATGACCCGTTCAGAGCGGTCGAGCCACTCTGGGCCGTAAATGGACTGGAGACCACTGCATCGGGAGTAAGGTTCAGCGAAATCTGTGGAACGGATACGGGTTCCTTGATCTCTCCTCCGCGGATATCGAGCTGGCGAGCCGAAAGAGTTCCGTTAAGCTGCGGGGCGGTCGCCGGTCCTTTGGCAGTGATATCCGCGCTCACCGTACCGCTTACCTGGTAAGCCGGGTTGAAGGCAACGCCCGCCGCACCCGCCAGCTTGGCCAACTCGCTGATCGAGGAGTTGTTCGTAGTGAGCCGGACATTCAGATTCATCGGCTTAGCGCCTTCGGCCACTTCGCCGGAAACAGAGAACGACGTGGAACCGAGCTTCACCACTCCCGACCGTATTTGGATCTGGTCTTGCTTGCGATCATCACTCAGGTCATAAGTCGCCTCGACCGGATAACCGAGCTTGGCACCACGAATGACAGTGTTATCAAGCTTCAGGTTGCCTTTGCATGAGACGAGCGGCCCCGTGGAAGAGATATTCCCATCACCCGATACGATGCTGTCCGTATTTGGCGGTAGGGCTCCGGGCGAAAAGCGGTTCGCAGCCGCCAGCGAAACCTCTTGGAGGCTAAAGCGCCCGTCGATTGGCAGAGCAGCGGTATTCCCGGCCTGAAGAGGGCCCGCCTTTCCCTTGAAGGCGAATAGCTCTTTCCCCTGGCCCGGAAAATGCATTCCCAGATCCAGCCCGAACTGTTTGTTCGGACCGAAGTTCGTCAACAGCAAATCGATATGGTCGTAGACGGATCTGGGACTCTGGGTAAGCTGGTCTGTTACTCCCACCTGGCCATCGGCGATCTTGAGCTTGTCCAGCGTGAATTGTTCAGATTCTTTGCCGGACGGTTGATTGGCTGGTTTGGCGTTTGGCTGGTTCGCGTTGCCAATGGTCGAGAAATTCCAAACGCCGGCGGAGTTGCGGATCAGTTCAATTCTGGGGCGATTCAGGTTCAGCTCTCTGACCTCGGGATTGCCTCGGATTAAAGAAAACAGCCGTGCGCTTACATAGACTTGCCCGGCCTGAGCGAACGGCTGGCCGGATGCAAATGCGGGCGATTCGCCGATTGTGAGCCCATCCACGCGAATGGATAGCGGAAACAGCCGTAAGCTGAGATGACCCAGAGTAACCGGGCGGTCAAGCTTCTGCTGCAACTCGGCCTGCACGCGGGGCCGGTATTTGTCTACATTGACGAGGAGTGCCGCCGCCGCGAACACGGCGATGAGGATTACAACAACAATCGAAATAACTATCCCAGCGCGTCGCATAGTATCTTTTTAGACGCAAACGCGGCACAATGCGAATCAAACCAATCCCGTTTAGGATGGATTTGGCATCATGCCAATTCCAAGACCAAGCGCGTGACCGAAGCGGGAGCGAACCGGTAATTCAGAAGCGAACCCGATCCCGGCTGCAAATCCTGCTTTGGTTCTATCGTGTTCGGCTGCTCGAAGGTATTATGCGCGTGGATATCGGTAGCTGAAAGCACGATCGCATGCGAGTTTGTGATCCGGTGTCCACGAATGTTGATCTCGGTATCTTGGGCATTTTGAACGTCCGGATTCACGACCGTGAGCACGGCTCGATTCTCATGCAGTGAACAGGAACCTGCGAGCCCCAAAAGCCCGGGAACCCGGGGATAGCCGAGGGGAGGGGCGGAGAGAACAGTGCGCACAGCAGTGCCGCCTTGATGCGCGGAGTACATATCGAATACGTGGTAGATCGGCGTGACTGTGAATCGATCGCCGACTGCCAAGAAAAGTGTGTTGATGTTGTTAATTAACTGGGCATCATTGGCCATGGCGACCTTGTCGGCATTCCGATTGAAAATGTCGAGGGTAAGAGCGGATACCAGGGCATCCCGCAGCGTCGGATAGTAGGTAAACAAGTAACCTGGGGCGATGTTCGGATCTGTCTTATGCCAGGCGCCCCATTCATCAACCACCAGCTTGACGTGATGATCCGTATCTACGTCGCCCATAATGCGCCAATGATTGTTAATGAGTTCTTCCATCAGGGTCGCCTTGCCCAGCAGTTTGTACCAGTCCCCGGTAGTGAAATCCACCGAATCGCCTTTGCCGGTGGTATTGCAGTAATAATGGAGCGCAAATCCGAAAGTATTGCGAAGCACTCCTTTCCCCTTCTCGACGATTTTTCGGAAGAAGCTTTCCGTCCATTCGTAATCCGCAGCATTGGGTCCCGACGCAATGAAGGAAAGTTCAAGGTCGTACCGTGGGACCCATTCAGCGAAGCGGCGATACTCGACGGCGTACTCGGCTCCGGCGAAGTTTCCGCCGCAGCCCCAGCTCTCATTACCCACGCCCCAGAAGCGAACCGGAAACGGATTGGCATCGCCACCCTGCGCGCGCAGATCGGCCAGAGTAGTGGTTCCTGACGGAGAGTTGCAGTATTCAATCCATTCATAGAAATCGCGCGCTGTTGCGCTGCGAAGGTTAGCGGCGAAGTATGGCTCGGCGCCAACCAGACGACAGAAGCGCGTGAATTCGTTGGTTCCGAATTCGTTGGGTTCGTATTTCCGAGCGCTGTTCGGGGAGTTCCACAAATAGGGCGTATTTGTCCAGAAATTCGTGCGTCGGGGCCGATGCTCGCGAGGACCAACTCCGTCGCGCCAGTTGTAGCTATCGGCAAAGCATCCGCCCGGCCAGCGGATCACGGGCGGGTTCAACCGCTTGAGATGATCCACGAGTTGCTTGCGAATCCCGCCAATGTTGGGAATCTTCGAATCCGGTCCGACCCAAACGCCGTCGTAGATGCAACCGCCAAGATGTTCCGTGAAATGTCCGTAGAGGTTGCGATTGATGGTGCCAATCGGCTCGTCGGGCAAAATGTCGATCCTTGCCGAAGCTGAAAATGAGAGCCGGGGCATGGCAGGCAACGCGAGACTAGAGAGTAAGAACTGTCGACGATCCACGCGGTTCATGTTAACGCGTTACTTTTCCTTTCGAAATGCAACTGGGGATTTTGCGCGTACTTAAGGCGTGAAAAGCTGTTGACTAAACTGGGGTTCCGGAACAAAATACTGCCAGCGCTTCGAAAGAAGTTTGCACCAAGCATCCATGCGCTCGGCGGGCTGCCTTACCTCCTTCGGTATCGTTGCAGCGGGTCTATCAGCGGTCTGGCCGCTCCTGGGCCAGAACGATTTCGAGGGCGCTTTTAGCGCCGGTACCGAGGCCCTTCGCCTAGGGCAGCTCAGTGCGGCCGCAGACGACTTCTCACGATGCATCGCCGTTGTGCCTGATTCGGCGGAAGCACATTTCGATCTAGGACTGGTGCGGCTCCAGCAAGGGCGCTGGACGGAAGCGAGCACTCAATTTTCGAGTGCCCGGAAGCTAAAGCCTGAGCTGCGCGGGGCGAGTCTGTTCTTAGGAATCGCTCAGTACCGGTTGGATTTGTATTCGGAGGCCGCAGTCAACCTCGAGCAGGCAGTCAAAGCGGAGCCGTCTAACTCAGAAGCGCTGATGTGGCTGGGGATGTCGGAGATGGAGTTGGGAGAGACCAGGCCGGCGGTCGCCAACTTGCAGAAAGCCGCTCAGCTCAAGCCGAATGACACGGACATTCTTTACCACCTCGGCAAAGCGTACATGCAGCTCTCGAGAGAAACCTATGAGCGAATGTACCGGGCCGATCCGAAATCGTGGCGAGTGCATCAGGTCCTGGCCGACTCGTTTCAGGAAGCAGAGCGGCTCGAGGATGCCGCCAAAGAGTGCCAGCTTGCGATTCAAGCCAAGCCGTCCGAGCCGGGGCTGCACCAGGAACTTGGCGACATTTATTGGAAGCAGAACCATCTGGAGCAGGCCGAAGCGGAATTCCAGAATGAGTTGAAAATCGACCCCGAGAATCTGACCTCGATGTACGACTTAGCGGCCGTGGAGATCGAGCGCTCCCGGCCTAATGCAGCGGTTGAGCTTTTGACGAAGGTGCTGCGGGAGCATCCCGAATCGGCCGATGCGCATTACCAACTCGGCAAAGCTGAGGCGCAACTCGGAAATACCGAAGCGGCGATTCGCGAGTTTTCGGCGGTGGTGAAAAGCGCGCCACCCGGCCGTTCCGAAATTTTGCGGCAATCGTATTGGCAGCTGGCGCAGCTTTACCGCAAGACCCAGAACACAGAACAATCGCGTCTAGCACTCAACTCGTTCCTGCGGCTCAAGCAGCAAGCCGATGCGGAACAGGAGCAGAAGCTGCAAGACAAACTCAAGCGCTCAACGGACACACAGGAGCAGCCCAACTGACACGAGTGAAGGGAGCGGGACTTATGCGACACCTGGCACGAAGCACTGAATTTTGCTCACTTTTGTTGGTTGTTTTCTGTACCACCATCGCTGCCCAGACAAACGAAGGCAGCGTCGCCGGGACTGTTCTGGATCCGAGTGGGGCCGTCATTCCCGGCGCCACAGTAACTGCAAAAGGCCAAGAGACCGGGACGACTTACTCAAGTGTCTCGACAAGTGTCGGAAACTATGACCTGCCAAACGTCCGGATCGGCACTTACACGCTGACAGTAACTGCTCCCGGCTTCCAAACCGGAGAGACCCAGGGCATTGTTGTGCAGGTGGCTACTCGAAGCGCGGTGAACGTCACGTTACAGCCTGGCAATGTAAGCCAGACCGTTACCGTCAGCGGAGAATCTCCTACGATCCAAGCCGATTCCTCCGACATGGGAAGCGTTGTCACCTCGAGACAGGTCCTCGAACTTCCGCTGGCACTAGGCTCTACTGTTCAATCCATGCGTTCGCCGGAAGCGTTCGTTTTCCTAACACCCGGAACGGTCGGGCCCGGCACGAATGGCTCTGGATCGAACGGAGCTTCCACGGGGGGTCCATTCGAGTCAAAGATTACCGGCGGGCAGAACTACGGCACCGAGATCCTGCTCGACGGCGCCAGCACATACCGGTCTGAAAACGGCTCCTCGTTCGACGAAGCCGCGCCTTCGGTGGAAGCACTCAGCGAGTTTCGCGTGGAGACCTCTACAATGCCTGCGGAATACGGACGCACTACCGGCGGAATCGAGATATTCAGTACGAAGTCAGGCACCAACAGCTTTCATGGCACTGCTTACAATATATTCCGCAATGAGGCCCTCGATGCGAATAATTGGTACAACAATTACCAGGGCCTGCCCCGCCCTTTGGACAGGCAGAACGATTACGGCGGAGTATTCAGCGGGCCGGTCTGGATCCCGAAGCTCTATAACGGCAAGAACAAAACGTTCTTCATGTTTTCGTGGGAGCAGTACCGGCAAAACCAGGGCGGCACCTCCACGTCCACAGTTCCAACCACGGCTGAAAAAGCGGGTGATTTTACGTCCAGTCTGGACACCTCTCGTCTTCTCGGAACGAATCCCTGTGACGGTTCGCCGGTGTATTTCGGCGAAATCTTCGATCCGTCTACGACGCGAACCGTGAACGGGATATCCTGCCGGACTTCTTATCTTTCGGAGTACGGCAAGAATGCCATCCCGTCCAGCCAGTTTTCGCCAATCGGCCAGAAGATCCTCTCGTACTACCCCAACCCGCTGAACGGAAATGCAATCAATAACTATTCGTTCAATTACCACTACCCGCTGCTCGATACGACGATGACGATCCGCGTCGATCAAAATGTCAGCGACAAGAACAGATTTTTTGCAATGTACGATTCGCGCGACAACACGCGCTTATCCACCATACCGATCTGGGACAATCCCGCAGGCCAGGGACGCGCGCAGGATTTCTTCACACACTATGCGCGGGCGGGAAACGACTACACGATCAGCCCAACGATGCTGAATCATCTGAACCTCGGTTTCAACCACACAAACAGCAGCAACGTAGGGGCTGGAGTCCGGCTCGGCAAAGGCCAGGATTGGAATGCCGTGCTCGGTATCACGGGTGCGAGCGGACCCATGTTTCCGAGTATTTCAACAGGACAGCCGAATGTCACAAACATCGGCGATAACGTGGATAATGACACGATCGATTACGGTTGGCGTGTCAATGACACCTTCGACTGGGTCAAAGGTAAGCACAGCATGAAGTTTGGTGTCGATTACCGGTATCAGATATTTGAACCAGGCTCAATCAATAATCTTTCCGGGACATTCAACTTCGGGTGCGCGGAGACTGCGGCTGCCGTGGGAAGTCTGGCGGGCAATTGCTCTAGCGGAAATGGCATCGCCAGCACATTGCTTGGAGAGGTGGACAACGCCAATCTCAATGCCTATGCCAGTCAGGCTAAGTGGCTCACACACTACTATGCCTTGTTCGGGGAAGATAGTTTCAAGGTGACGCCCACCCTCACGGTGAGCTACGGATTCCGATGGGAGGTTGATGCGCCGCGGTATGAGGCGCATGGGAATACGTCCAATATCAGCTTGACTGCTCCAAACCCAGCAGCGAATAATCGTCCCGGCGCGCTCGTGTTCGCCGGCAAAGGACCTGGGCGTAATGGAAATGTGCATGAGACTTGGGTAAACACCTGGAAGAAGGATTTTGCGCCTCGGATCGGTATCGCGTGGGCGCCTGAAATGTTCCACAACAAAATGGCCATACGCGCCGGTTATGGGATTTACTACGGCGCGATTACCTATGCCGATTTCGGAAACGATTTACAAACCGGATTCCAGGCGAATCCCGTGGTGAGCAGTCCGGACGGCTTTACTCCGGCATTCAATATCGCCTCCGGATTCCCGCCATACACACCGCCACCGAATCTTGATCCTTCCCAAGCGAATTTTTCCAGCAATCCTGCGAATGCCTACCTGGATCCGTCTTACGGCAGGCCTGCGATGGTCAACAACTGGAGCATGGATATCCAGCAGCAGCTAGCGACGGATCTGATTCTGGATATCGGCTATGTCGGCCAGCATTCGACCCACCTTCGCTCGAATGTGGATCCCTTCAATAATTTGAATCCTTCCTACTTCGGGCTCGGCTCTCTGTTAACGGCGCAGGTAGGGTCCCCGCAAGCCGCTGCCGCCGGGATCACACCGCCTTTTCCAGCTTTCGGCACCACCCGGCAGGTTGCCGAAGCTTTGCTTCCTTACCCTCAGTTCTTTGCATTGAACACAGATTGCTGTCTCGAGAACCTCGGGCAGTCCTCTTACAACGCGTTGCAAGTCTCGCTTCAGAGACGTTTCCACGCCGGCCTGAATCTCCTGGTTGCTTATACGTGGTCGAAGACTATGACGGACGCCGACAGTATAATGCCGTTTTTTGCCAATCTTGCGGGTGGTGGAGCCATTCAGAATCCGTTTAACCTAAGCCAGGAGAAGTCTGTCAGCAATCAGGACGTACCGCAGAATTTTGTGCTGAGTTACATTTACGAGCTGCCGGTTGGCAAGGGCAAGAAGTTTCTAAACAAAGGCGGGTTCGTGAATGCAGTACTGGGTGGGTGGTCGATCAGTGGAATTCAGACCTACCATAGCGGCCAACCCGAAGCATTCTGCTGCGCCACAGGGATTCCTTGGTTCGATGGCAGTATTCGTTACGACTACGTGCCCGGACAATCGATCTTCAGTGATGCGTACTTGAGCGGGCATTACAACCCAGTGACTACGCCGATCTTCAATCGTAATGCGTTCATCGATCCGAACAGCGCTGCGCAGCTGGCGATCACCGGCGCGTACCAGTTCGGGAATATGTCCCGTACCACGGCGAGTGTTCGCAGCTTCTTCTATACGAGCGAAGATTTCAACATTTTGAAACGAACGCAGATCACCGAACGCGTCAACCTTTTATTGCAAGTCAGTTTGCTCGATGCGTTCAACCGCCATATTTTTGATAATCACGTAAGTGTGGATCTGAACCCGAACGATGCCAATTTCGGCATTATGAATCCGGGTAACACGATTCTTGGGCCCAGACGAATACAATTACAATTGAAATTACAGTTCTAGCGCGCCGGCTCTTTCACAGGCAGTATCTGATCGGCAGTAACATCGGACAGATGCTGGATGATACCGCTCGGCCAGCGAATTTCGATATCTTTGACTCGCGCATCGGCACCGAGACCAAAATGCGCCCGGACGTCACTGGCTGAACAATAACTGCCACCTGTGGTCACCGTCTGGTACTGAATTCCTGCGGAGGTTTTCATAGCGATCGAGGCGCCTATGCCGTCGCGGTTACTTTTTGAGCCGGCCAGCTTCAAGATCAACCAATGATTCGCAGTTTCGGTCTGGTTTTTCAAGACGTAAGCGGGCCCATTGTTTGTCGTGATCACTGCGTCCAGTTTTCCGTCGTTGTCGATATCTCCAAGCGCTAACCCGCGTCCCGCCCACCGTTCGGCAAAGACGGCACCAGAGTCTTTCGAAACGTCCACGAATCCATGGCTGGTATTTCGCAGTAATACGGGGGGTTCCTTATAGCGCAGTGCCGGATTGTCGATCTCGATAGTGTCAAGCACGTGTCCCTGCGCAATCAGCAAATCCTTCCAGCCGTCGTTATCGTAGTCGGCCAAACGCACTCCCCAACCGGAATGGAGGAGAGAAATGCCGGCCAGGCCCGAGGTATAACTGGCGTACGCGAACGTTCCATCGCGCGAATTGGTATAAAGCGCATATTTCTCGTTTCCCAGGTCGGTGACAATCAGGTCCGGCCACCCATCGTTGTTGTAATCCGAGAAATCCACACCCATCCCCGCGTAAGTACGGCCGTCACCATCTACCGCTACTTCGGTTTCCAGCCCGACCTGTTCAAATGTTCCGTTGCGTTTGTTGTGAAAGAGAAACTCTTGCATCGAGTCATTGGCGACAAAAATATCCGGGTAGCCATCATGGTCGTAATCGGCAATGGCGATACCAAGTCCCTTTCCGGGCTCGGTCATGCCTGCCTGCTGCGAAACTTCGCGAAAATGCTTGCCATCTTCGTTGTGGTACAGCAGCAACGTGATCGGCTTGAATAGGTCCGGATGGCAGTACGCTCGACGTCCGGGCTCATGCTGGCCGCACCAGATGTCCTGAAAGTCCCACGTCAGGTAGCGCAGAACGACGAGATCCAACTTCCCGTCGTTATCGTAATCGACCCAGGTCGCGCTCGTGGACCAGCCACTTCCGCCGACTCCCGCTTCCGTGGTGACATCAGTAAACGTGCCATCGCCGTTGTTGCGATAGAGGATGTTGTGACCGTACTGGGTCACATAGAGATCCTCGTTGCCATCGTTGTCGTAGTCGCCAACCGCGACGCCCATTCCGTAGCCGTCACCGGCTACACCGGCTCTTTCCGTCACGTCCTCAAACGTTCCATTTTTCCGTTGGTGATAGAGCCTGTTCCAATACTGGGGGCCATTCTTTTTCGGTATGGCTCCCGGCGTTTCCGGATCGGCTATTGGCGCGCCGTTTACCAAGTAAATATCAAGCAAGCCGTCATTGTCGTAGTCAAATAGCGCGACTCCAGCGCCCATTGTTTCAGGCAGATATTTTTTCGATGTCGGAGACGACCGGTGGAGGAAATTGACTCCCGCACCTTTGGTCATGTCCACGAACTTGCCTGGCTTATTGTTCGCTGTTCCGGTTCCGCTAAACGATAAAGCCGATACTGCCGCGAGCACGAGAACGCCGCTGGAGCCGAGCGGACTGAGGCGCTTCATTGGTGAGGCAGATCGAGGCGAACGTTCGTGATGTGTTTTTTCTGGAGTTGGGTGGAAATATCGAATTCGCGATTGGCTTGTTCTTTGTCTCCCATTTTTGCGAGCGTCAAGGCGTAATAATAGTGAGCTTTTTCGTAGGAGGGCGCGACGGTGACTGCTTGTCCCAGATCGCTCTTAGCCTTCCTGTAATCCGATGCTCGAAATGCCATGATACCTATCTCGGTTAGCGCGCCCGCGTGGTGCGGATCACGAGCTAATACCTGGGCGAACCTGTCACGCGCGCGTTCTGTTTCCCCCTGTTGTACATCGATTTCGCCAAGTTGAAAGAGCGACTCAGTCTGTCGAGGCTGCAGCGCCAACGACTTCTCGAAAGCCGAACGCGCTTCCTCCAGTTTCTGTTCGGCGACTAAGATGTAACCCAATCCGTACTGGGCGCTGGCGTCGTCCGGCTTGGCGGCGATGTATTGCCGCATGGCGCGTTCCGCCGGTTCTGCGAGGTTCTGATTCAGGTACGCTCGCGCTAACGCATAGCGGGCTTCGTGGTAGCCGGGGCGAATCTGCAATACCCGCTCGAAGCATTTCTGCGCATCGGCATAAAAGCCCGAATCGAAGCTAACGAGCCCCAGCTCATACAGTACTTCCACATCGTCGGGCATCGCTGCACGAGCCTTTAGCATGACGGCTATCGCCTTGTCCTTGTCTCCGGCTCGCATGTCGTGCAACGCTGCTTCCTTCGCAATGCTTCGTATCAGCGTTTGGGCCTGCTGGTTGTCCGGAGCGATTTTGAGGCATTTGCCGAGCTCACTGAGAGCCTCCAACGGCCGGCCGCTCCCATACAGCACGGCAAGGTTGATATGCGGTCCGAGCAAAGGCCGCCCCGTGCTGATCGCTTTCTTGAACAGGTTCTCCGCCTGAAGAGGATTGTTCTGACGCATTCGGATGACTCCGAGCAGGTTCAGCGCAACTGCATCTCCGGGGTGATCTTTCAGGAGCGGCTCGAGTTCGGCTTCGGCCGCAGCGAAATCATTGCGATCAATCAGCGTGGCGGCATTCCGTAATTTCTGAATACGGTCTTGCCCTTGGGCCGTGAGCGCGAACATTGCGATCAGGCAAAGAACCAGATTCTGCGCCAGCTTCGTCATGCTGATCTGAATCAATTGGGCACGGAGGAATGCGTCCCCAGCAGCGCCCGAGTGCGCGCAAATTCCTTTTCTGACTCCGCTGCTTTGCCTTCCTGTTTCAGCACGCGGCCGAGCAGGAAATGCAAGGCCCCATCGCCGGGTTTCCGGGCCACAGCAGCGCGCAACGCAATCTCGGCCTCGGGAAGCCGCTTCTCCGCGAAAAAGATGCGTCCGCGAAGCTCTTCACTCCGCTCCGATTTTCCGCTTATCTGATCCGCGGCGTCGAGCATCGCCAAGGCTTCGGAATTTCGTTGGGAGCGGCTGAGCAAGTCGGCGAGATTTAAATAAGGTTGTTCACTTCGGTTGGCCGTTTCGGTCCCCATGGCAATGGCCTTTCGGTAATCCACTTCGGCGAGATCCAGCCTGTTCTTCCCCTCGTGCGCCAGTCCCAGATTATTTTCCGCCTTGAGATACTTCGGATCCAGTTGCAAAGCGCGTTCAAAGCACGAAATCGCTTTATCGAACGAGTTTTGGACGTAGTAAGCGCGGCCGAGATAGTAAACCGCCTCAACGTCCTCAGGCTGTCCGGCGACGGAGCGCTCCAGCCACTTAATTGCATGCTCGTAATTGTTCATGAGAACGTAATCCAAGCCGACAACCTTCAAGTCGCTTGGCTGCGGTTGCTGTAATCGCGCCGCAGCGGTGTACGTCCGCAGCGATTCAGCTGGAGCGTTTTTCCGAAACAGCACGTAGCCAAGCAGGTAGGTGGCATCCGGCGAATCGGGATGCAGGTGAAGGTACTGCTTTAAACATTGCTCGGCTTCAGTGAATCTGTCGAGATGGATCAGCGCTTTGGCACGCAGCGCGAGCGCGTTCGTCTTGCCGGGCGCCTGTGCCTCAGCCTGCGCCAACTCCTGCTCGGCAGCGGCATAATTCTTTGCATCGAGCGCAGTCCGTCCCTTCTCATAAATAGTCGGAGATAGACTCTGGCAGGCCGTGAATGGAGGGGTCAGGAAGCATCCAGCAATCGCAAGAAGGGATGCAAAAAGCCTCACGGGAAAATCGTAGACGAATCTTCAATATATCCCAGGGCAGCATTATATGATCCGAGGATGAATCGCATCGTGCGACTCGGCTACACTTGGGTTCCGCTCTTGGCGCTTGCCTACACGTTACCAGCGCAATCCCGTTCATCGCCGGTCCGGATTCAGATAGATGCGGCCAAGAAGGCAAGTTTCTCTATCCCACGAACCATCTTCGGAAGCTTCCTCGAGCCGATCGGGAATTCCACTTATAACGGGCTCTGGGCGGAAGTACTGCAGAACCCAAGCTTCGAAAACGGACTTTGGAGCGCTCCTAACGCCGCTGCGATGCTTCGCCGCGAACCCTCGCTGACACGGGCCTCCGATCTGGCGTTGCCTTTGCCCTGGGAGCCTCTGGATCCGGCGCTCGGCAATCGGTATGAGCCCCGGCGCGGTGATGCGGCCAATTCCCAACAGTCGCTCGCGATTCTGGGTCTTCCGGGACACGAGACCGGGATCAAACAGAAGATCTTTTTGCCGATCCATCGCGAACTTGAATACAACGGCACGATCTTTATTAAGCACCTGAGCGGGCCGGACACGGTCGGCGTCTCGATTCGCCGTCGAGATCAGGCGCGCCAGGTGTTGGCGTCGACAGAAGTTCATGCCGCCGCGTCGGACTGGCAAAGGTATGAGTTTCATTTGAGCCTGCAGCCAGGCCAGTTGAGGGCTTTGGAACCGGCAGATTTCGCGATCACTGTCATGGGCGACGAACGTGCGCTGCTCGACCAAGTAAGTCTCATGCCGGCCGATGCCCTCGATGGTCTCGATCCCGATATGGTTGCGCTTGCAAAAAGGATGAACACGCCGCTGGTGCGGTTCGGCGGAAATTTCACTTCCGCATACCACTGGCGCGATGGCGTCGGTCCTCGTGACAAGCGGGTCAGCAAGTTAAACATCGCCTGGGGCATTCCGGAATACAACCAGTTCGGTACGGACGAGTTTCTGCATTTTTGCGATGTTATCGGCGCGCAGCCGCAGATTGCGGTGAATCTCGGAAGCGGGACGGCAGAGGAAGCCGCCGATTGGGTCCGCTATGTAGACGAACATTGGAGCACACATAGCGGGCTGCTTTGGGAGCTAGGGAATGAGCTTTGGGGCGATTGGAATGTCGGCTACCCAACGATTGAAGAGCTGCCCGGACGAACGCTGGAGTTTAGCCGAGCGATTCGCGCCGTCGATGCCTCCGCCCGGCTGATTGCGACGGGTCAGGACCCGGACGTGTATCAGAAATGGAATGCCGTCCAGTTGACGAATCCGGCCGGTACATTCAATTTTCTGTCCACCCATTTCGTGGTTACAACTGACCATCTTCAGGCTCGCAATGCGGATGCGGACGCCATCGCCGAGGACACATTTGCTCTTCCAGTGGAGCTCGGGCGGCGACTGCGCGCCATGCAGGCCCAGATCGATGCTTCGAGCAATTTTCGAGATAAAGCTCATATCGCTTTCACAGAGTGGCTGTTCGTATGTTGCGATGAGCGCGAGAACGCGAACGCGCCCCGGTTCGACAACATGGGCGGAGCTGTGACCGCGGCTGCATTTTTCAACACGCTGGTGCGGAATTCGGATATCGTTCCGATTTCCGATATGACGGGGATTATCGAATTCGCGGGCATCTGGAAGAAACGCGGCCGTGTCTTCGTCACTCCCGCCTACTATGCCTTACGCCTTTATTCGACAGCGAAGGCCGATGCTCTCGTAGCTGTTGAAAGTACGGCTAGCCGTTATAACGTGGAGCGCGGCGTTACGCGCTTACCCGATATTTCCGGCGTTCCCTATCTGGACACAATCGCAGTTCTTAACAAGAACGCCGACACCTTGACGATCTTCTGCGTCAACCGGCACCTTCAGCAGGATATCCCGGCCGTGATTTCCATCGGCGGTTTCAACCCCAGTCGCGTGGCGAAAGTGGAATCCTTGAGCGCTCCCAGCATCTATGACGTGAATGATGAAGACCGGCCGGACGCTATCAGCCCCGCGGAATCCGCGGTTAAAGTGACAGGAGCGAACTTCCAGTACACGTTCCGGCACGAAAGCGTTACCCGAATCGAACTCACCGCCCAATAACGTGAAATTCGCTCCCATAGCCGTCTTCCTCGCGTCGACTGCAGCTTTGGGTCAGAAGGTTGTTACGGTGCGCGTCGACGCTTCGCACACCCTGGGAGAGTTCAAACCTGTTTGGAATTATTTTGGCTACGATGAGCCGAACTACACATACGCTCCGAACGGCCGTAAGCTGATTCGCGAGTTAGCAGCTCTTAGTGATACGCCTGTTCACATCCGCACGCATAATCTGCTCACGACCGGAGATGGCGTTGCCGCGCTGAAATGGGGTTCCACGAACGCCTACACCGAGGACGCATCCGGGAAACCTGTTTACGACTGGACCATCGTCGATAAGATCCTGAGCACCTATGTCGAAGCCGGCGCAAAGCCATTTGTGGAGATCGGCTTCATGCCCAAGGCGCTATCGACGCACCCCGAACCGTATCGCCATACGTTCCCAAAGGGCGACATCTTCACCGGCTGGACATACCCGCCGAGGGACTACCAAAGATGGAGCGCTCTCGTGTTCGAACTCGTCGCTCATTGTATGAAGAAGTACGGCCGTATGGAAGCGGCAAGCTGGGACTGGGAGGTCTGGAACGAACCGGACATCGGTTATTGGCACGGCACTCCCGAAGAGTATGACCGGCTGTACGACTACACCGCCGAGGCTGTGAAGCGCGCACTTCCGGAGGCGCACGTTGGAGGTCCCGCGACGACCGGGCCGGCCAGTCCGAAAGCCGCGGCGTTCCTCCGACAATTTCTAGAGCATTGCACGGCCGGCAAGAATTACGTGACGCAACAGACCGGGGCACCGCTCGATTTCATCAGCTATCACGCCAAAGGCCGCCCGGAATGGGTTGATGGCCACGTCAGAATGGGAATCGCGGCGCAGATGCGCGATGTCTCCGCAGGGCTTGCGACCATTCGCGATTTCCCGAAGCTGCGCAATCTGCCCATTATTTTGAGTGAGTCGGACCCGGAGGGCTGCGCGGCCTGCCAGTCCCCGCACAATGCTTACAGGAACGGAACCCTGTATCCGGCGTGTGTTGCGGTCGCGCTCAAATCGATTCTTGAACTGGCTCAGCGTGAAAACGCAAATATCGCGGGAATTCTGACCTGGGCGTTTGAATTTGAAGATCAGCCGTACTTCGCCGGGCTTCGCTCTCTGGCTACGAATGGAATCGATAAACCCGTTCTGAACATCTTTCGGATGGCCGGATTGATGAGGGGCGACATGGTAGCGGTGGAAAGCGACGAGGCGACTCCTCTGAAGGCAATTCTCAAAAATGGCATCAGGACGGAAGGTGATGTCGACGGGCTCGCATCCCGATCCGGCCGGCAGGTTTCGGTGCTCCTCTGGAATTATCGGGACGATGACGTCAGCGGGCCGGCGGCTGCAATCAATCTGGAAATCGCCGGGCTGCCTGCCGAGGTCAAACGCGTTCTTGTCAGGCACTATCGTCTTGATCAGACGCACAGCAATGCTTATATGGCTTGGAAGGAAATGGGGTCGCCCGAGAATCTAACGAATATCCAGTATAGGACGTTAGAACGGGCCGGCCTATTAGAGGAATTGAAGTCGCCGGAATGGATGAATAGCCGGTCGGGAACGGCGGATCTTCAATTCTCACTGCCTTTACAGGCGCTTTCGCTGGTTCAACTCGGTTGGTAGCGCATGGATTTGTGATCTCTAGTACGATTTTCGTCGCCGCCCCGTTCTAAAAGGTATATAGTGGCAACCAAGGGGGGTCAAATATGATCTCTTTCGGATGGCGTCCGTCCTGCCTCTTTCTTACTCTGTGCCTGCTCCCGGGCATGGCTGTTCCTCAGCAAAATTCTCTTTCGTCCGATCATTTGCGGGCTTCCGCAACTGTGGGTGCAACACCTGCAGTCCCGCTCTCGCCCGAGATGCGAGGGGACATTTACATGGCTCGCAAGATGTATCGCGAGGCAATTGACATGTATCGACAGGGATCGCCGGATTCCCCTGTTGTGGCAAACAAGATCGGGATTGCCTTTCACCAGCTTTTACTACTGAACATCGCGAAGAAAAATTACGAACGGGCAATCAAGCTCGATCCGAAGTACAGCGAAGCTATAAACAACCTCGGGACCATCTATTACTGCAATAAGAATTACAAGCACGCGATCTCTCTCTACAAGCGCGCGCTAAAGTACGGCACAGCAACAGCGTCCATCTACGCGAATATGGGAGCGGCTTACTTCGGCCGCAAAGATTACAGGAACGCTACTCTGTGCTATGAACAGGCCCTAAAACTCGACCCTGACGTGTTCGAACACCACAGTTCGTTCGGCACCTTGATGCAGGAGCGGACCGTCGAAGAACGGGCGATGTTCCATCTCTATCTTGCGAAGATGTACGCCAAATCAGGCGCAAACGAACGGGCTATAATCTGTCTTCGCAAGGCCCTGGAAGAGGGCGTGAAGGACCGCAAGAAGATACCGGACATGCCGGAATTCGCTTCGTTAAAGAACGACCCAGCTTTCAAGCAGCTCCTTGCAGAAAATCCGAAGCCCCTATAGAGGACCGGCCTGCATCTCAGAGTCTACGGGGTTCTTGCAACACTTCTAGTTTCCGTTTCGAGCTGCTCAAAGACGAGCCGCGCGCCGCAGCGTCTGGCCATTTTGCCGGCGAATGTGCTGATTGACGCGGCGGCATCAGACTGGATGCGCGCGGGCGCCGCACTGGTCGTCGAGTACGATCTCGCTGCTTCGCACGAGTGGATTGGCTCGGTCGTGAACGGCGAATCCGGCGGCTACCAATTGAGCGCGACGGCTGTGCTGCGGATGACGATCGAAAGGCGCGCGGGGGGAATCTGGATACAGAGTACTGTCACCGACAATGCCACCCAGCAGAACCGGCAGGTTTTCACCTCCGAAGCCAAAGAGGATGCGCTAATCAGCGCGCTCAATGAACTTGCCAAGCACTTGGCCCCGGATGCCACCACCTTTCCGACCCGCAGCGTTCCAGCCTTCCAGGCCTTTTCGCAAGCGGCACAATCCCCGAATCCGCAGGTCCGCGCTCAACTATTAAATCAGGCAATTAGCGCAGATCCTGCATTTGGGCTTGGTTACCTCGTATTGCTCGAAGGCGCAGGCAACACCAGCGAGCAAGCGCTTGGCGCGACTCTGGCGCAGGCTGCCGTTCACCAGAGCTCGTTCGCGATGATCGATCGCGCCCGCCTCCGCGTGATCACAACCCGCTTGGCGCACGCGCCCTTGAGCGAGCAGGCAACGGCTACTGCTGCTCTCTTGCAACTGACGCCGAATAATGTCGACGCGCTGGCCGCGCTTGGTTCGGATCGATTCCTGATGGGTGATGCCGAAGGCGGAGAGCGCTTACTTAATCGAGCACTGGAACTGAGCCCGGGAAATGCAAGCATTCGTGACCGCCTCGCGCAAGGACTGATAGCGTCGAGGCGCTACGTCCAGGCCCAGAAACTGATTGAGAACCGGCCGGAATTGGCGATCTGCATTCTTCTCGAGGGGGATACGAAACGAGCGAACGAGTTTGCGTATAACTTCATTGGCTCCGTGCCGAACGCGGAGGTAAAGACTTTTTTCCAGGCCACGTGGTTGGCTCTATCCGGCCAACTTCCGAACGCGATAGAGACCTTAGAAAGAGCGGAGTTCCGTGACCAAGGGGCAAGAGCGGTCGCGCTCAGCCAGCTTGCGCTTTGGCACTTGAGAGCTGGTGATGCTTTGGCTGCTCGGAGGAGCGCGGCGCAAGCGGCCGCGAGCCAAACCAATACGCCGCTTCCGTTACTAGCGCAACTCGTGACGGAAGACATCAAATCGCCGGCAAATTGGCGATCACGAGTAGAGGCTACTCCGCTTAACTCCAACGCGAAGCAAACGCTTCTTGGTTACGGTTTTTTTCTGCGTGGAAATTATCCGGAAGCCGCTGAAGTCTGGCGCCAGATTCTCAGCGGCTCCGGCAACACCGATCTCAAGGCACGCGCGATGCTGGCCTCTTCTCTCGACCATGCGGGCCGGGCAGACGAAGCTCGCAAAATTCTGGTCCAGCCATTCCTGCCCGAATGGGGCGAGTATTACGCCGCCATTTCGTTCAATGAAATGCGCCGCTTGCTCCGGTGATGTGGGCGAATAGCCCGAATTCAAATAGATTTGTAGCGTGCGGCGAGAAGGCCTGTGGCCGTCGTGAGGTCGAGGTCCGCGATGAGCAAGCCGTGTTTACCGTATGGCTGGTAGCTGAGCAGTATCCCGTCTGGCTTCACCACGGCGGAAGTGGTCGGAGACCCAGCGCTCGCACAGTTTACGCTAGCGAAATAGCAGGTGTTCTCGGCGGCGCGGCACAAGGCTGCTTTTTCGTGGAACGAGTTGGCAGGATCGGCGAAACTCGAAGGAACGTAACTACCGGGCTCGGCTTCATGGAAATGCGGGTGGAACACGACTTGAGCGCCGTTTCTGACGGCCCAGCGGACCGTTTCCGGATAGCGCCAACCCTCATGGCAGATTGCGATACCAAATTTCAGCGGACCGGTTGCAAAAATCCGTCTTCCAGAACCGGGCGAATAGATACTGTCCTCGGAGGGGTCGAGTTGGACCTTGTCTTGGAAACCGGCCATAGTTCCATCCGGATTGATGACCAGTGAGGTCGCGAACAAGGCGCCATCGAGGACGCGTTCAGTGCCGAGAACCACGGCGAGGCTAGCCTTTGCGGCCGCTGCCGCAATGGTGGACCACGCGCGGTCGAGGAAGTCAGGGTCGGGTGGCGGCACCATCTTCCCCATCCCCCGGTACCCGGGAGTGAAGCATTCCGGAAAGCAGATGACGCCGGCACGCTCGATGGACGCTTCCGCGATGGCCTGTTCGGCCAACGTGACCGACTCTTCGGGCGTCGCCGGAAAGCGAAGGTTGGCGAGTGCGATTCGAAAGGTGCTCACCTTCTGATACGGTAACTCTGATTCGTTGATCATTGAGAAATCGAATGAAATTCCTCCTGCTTGCGCTGGTTCTTGCTTCGACATTGCTGGCGAGCGCCGCCCTCAATGTGTTCGGGTATACCTGGACCGTTCCATTCGCTTCGGACTGGAAAGTGGAACAGGATGACGGCACGCCCGTGCTGCATTTGCTTCGAGCGCGAGGTCCACTGCCCGGCCCCAGACGGCCAATTCAATTCGCGCTGGCCCAAACTCCGGAGCTGAAACGCGTGACACTGGATCTCGATGTGCGGCCTCTGGAAAAGTCGCTGATCCTGGTATTCGCTTACAGAGACTCCGCACACTTTGATTACGCGCACCTTTCCACGGATCGCGCCGCGACCGAGCCGCACCATAATGGCATTTTCCACGTTTACGGGGGTGAGCGAGTCCGTATCAGTGCAGAGGAAGGACCGGCTGCATTTACCGCGACGAAGCGCTGGTACCACGTACGTCTGATATATGACGGCCGGTCAGGAAGCGTTCAGGTGAGCGTCGACGAGCAGCGCATTCCGGCTCTCAATGCAAATGACCTGACCCTTCTTGGCGGCAGGATCGGGCTCGGCTCATTCGATGAGACCGCAGATTTCAAGAACGTGAAAATCGAGTTGCCATAAAATCGATGTGCTGCATGAAAATGATTCGAGCGACTAAATCCACGATTGGTTTCGCGATCGCGGCGTTGAGCTGCTTACTGACAGCTTCTCTTGGCATTGAGGCGCAGCAGCCCTGCGAGGTGCAACAGCCGAGGGCGGTGTTTACGATCAAGCATGTCAGCGGGAATCCCAGACTCACGCTGGATTCAGCGGCAGAGGTGTGGCGGAACGCCGCGTCGCAGGCGATGGACAAGGACTGCAGCCGCGAGATCGAGTACAAGAATCTTACGACGGAAATACGTTCTTTCTGGACAGATACGGATTTGTATTTGCTTTTCAGGTGCCCGTACGCTGTTTTGAACTTATTCCTGCCGCCAAACAATCGTGAGCCGCACGTCGGTCTGTGGGATCGGGATGTGGTCGAGATGTTTCTCGGATACGACTGGACAAACATTCGCCACTACCGGGAATTCGAAATTGCGCCTACGGGCGATTGGATCGATTTGGCGATTGATCTGGATCGCGAGAGCTACAATCACTCGTGGAGGTCCGGCTGGCACACCATGGCGCGGATCGATGAAGCACATAAGGTCTGGTACGCCGGGGCTCAGATTCCGCTTTCGTCTGTGAGTCCGGAACCAGTGCACGACGGGACCAAATGGCGCATGAACTTGTATCGTATTGAAGGCCTCGGCGCCGACCCTCAAAGGCACTTTCTGTGCTGGCAACCCACGTGTGTGCGGAATCGCGATCCCAACCACGTGCCAGAGCATTTTGGCAGGCTGGTATTCACGAAATAATTACCGATAGGCACACGCTCACCAGTCAGGTTCCGCTTTTTGCCGCATTCAGGATTTCACGAAGCCGCCGTCCAACGATCAGATCTTCGCCGGGCTGCAGCGTCATCGAAACAATTTCGAGCTGGTCTTTGGCTGGTTCGTGTTTTGGATCATTGCCTTCCCTTACTGCCGATACCAGGCTAGGATTTCGGTTTGTCAGGACGTCAATGCGCGGGCTTCCGGAGCGGAGTTTGTCATCGCACTGCGCGACCGTGAGGCCGAATTTCGCCTCATCCCACATGACCCTGAGAGTCGGGTAACTGTTGCCCTCTTCTGGAACGTAGATTTTCGTGGCAACGCCAGGCACGGTCTCGATTAACTTCGCGATGCGCTGGACCCGGACGTTCCAGTCTTTGTTCATAGCTCCAAGGTCGAGTTTTTGCCAGGTCTCAATGGCGGTCAGCATGCCGATGATTTCTTCCTTCCCGACCTTCATGGGCCGGCAAACGGCGCCTTCGTACGGATTCGAATTGGCGAGAGCAGCGTCGATCAAGTCTTTTCTGCCGAGGAGAACGCCGGCACATTGAGGGCCTCTGAGGCCCTTGCCGCCGCTGAAACAGTAAAGATCGACCCCCAATTTTGCGTATCGCGAAAGGTTTTCGAACGGCGGTATTCCCGCTGCATCATCCAGCAACAGAGGGACATTCTTGCTTCGAGTAACTTCGAGAGCTTTCTGCAACCGGTCGTCCCGCCAGGTGGTGTACACCATCGCAGTGTTGCTGTTGATTGCGGATGGAAGTGCTTCCAATGTATCGGCGAGGATTAGTTTGCCGCCAGCCAGCCGGATCGCACTATCGAAGGCAATCCGGCCGCCGAGCATGACAACCTCGTGTTTCAGACCCGTGGTGTCCGGCAACTGCCAGATTTTCGCGGGATCAGAACCGGCTATGCAGGCCGCAGTGGCCGCCGCCATTGCGCCGGCGGATCCGGAGGTGACCATTCCCGATTCAGCGCCCGACAGCGCGGCGAGACGGCGTCCGACACCCTGCTGCAATTCAAACAAATCGACAAATTGGAGCGACGCCTGTTCCATTGCCCTTCGCACCTCGGGCAGGATGAGTGAGCCGCTGAGATAAGTCCACGTTCCGCGCGCGTTAATAGTCGGACGCACACCGATGCGTTCGTAAACGTTGCCAGAACTTGCGGCGGTAGCCGCCATCAGCTTCTGCGAGAGGTCTTGCCAAGCGATGGCACCAAGGGCGGGCGTGGCTGCGAGCCACTTGAGAAACATGCGGCGATGGTCCGGAAGCTGTGACATAGTAGTCGTTTGCCCAGTTTAGTGAAAACCGATTGGAGATTCTCCAGTTTGTTGGCTGGAGCGGTATGCGCCTGCCTTCTCAGGGGGGCTGAACGCCAGGTAAATCCCACCTTTCTGCACCGCACTCTTTCCACCGTGAAAGAGAGGCGGACGGACCTGACTACAGATACGTGCCACTACAAGCCGCTCTTCGGCGCGGGCGACGAGCAGAAATCGGCCGTTGTTGGGATAGCCAGGTACGGCGAGGCCGTATTGGACGTACACGGGAACTGCGCGGCCGTTCAGTATTCGGCGGAAGATCAGGTTTACGTGGTGCTCCAGGGCAGCGGAACCTTGAAATATGCGGACCATCCAGTCGCTTTACAGAAGAGCGATTACATTTATATTCCCGCGACCGTTTCTCATCAACTGTCAAATCAATCTGCCGCACCGCTCCAAGTAATTGTCATGGGTTTCCGCACGACAGGGTACGAAGACACGCCGCTCCCGCGGGAGCCGCTGAAGGCGAACATGGAGGACGTGCCCACGCAAACGGTTTCGGGACACCCGTCTTCGACGCTATACCGGCTGCTTTTAGGCGACGTACATAGCAAGCGGGATCGGATCGCGGCGGGACGAGCGATCACCAGCCTATTTGTTATGGAAATTGCTCCAAATGGGACGAATTTTCCGCATCACCATGAACGGGAAGAGGAGATTTATCTGGTACTGGAGGGGAATGGCGACATGGTGGCCGGCGGGGGCATGGATGGAATCGAAGGACGGCATCCGGCGAAAGCGGGCGATGCATACTTCTTCCGATTGAACTGCACGGTTGGCTATTACAGCGCCGCGGGGGTGCGATCAAGAATCCTGGCGGTGCGTTCCTGGTACCCGGGAATGGTGCTAGAAGGCATGGAGCATTAAACGGGCGGACAAAATCGCGCCGACAAAATCGTTGACACGCAGGTCATTCCTTCATAGACTCAGCCCCAAGGAGAGTTTCTATGGGAGTTTGCAAGCGGGCCACGTGCATGCTCGCCTTAATGGCGTTTACGGTCACGCAAATTGCGTTTGCGCAGGCAGGTTACGAGGCACAAATACGTGGAACAGTAACCGACCCCCAGGGCGGCGTTGTGCCTGGAGCAACGGTTACATTGACCGACACCGCTACTGACATTCCGGTCGTCCAAAAAACCGATCCTCACGGGAGCTATACCTTCAACGGCCTCCGCCCTGGCACTTTCAACCTGTTCGTCGAAAGCAACGGCTTCCGACGCTTTGAGCGCAAGGGCTTGGTCCTGGCGGTTAGCCAGCAAGCAGTGGTGAATGTGGCGCTCCAAATCGGCGCCGTGAGTTCGTCGGTTGAGGTGACCGAAGCGGCTCCGTTGCTTGATACCGGCAGCGCCACGATCGGTACGACCGTTTCCGGCAACTCGACCCGCCAAATTCCGCTTTATGGCCGTAGTTACTTCGGTCTGGTATTTCTTGCGGGAGGAGTAACTGAATCGCCCGGCTCCGGTATCGCCGACAGTTATCCGTCGGGGACCAACTTTATTTCAAATGGTCAGCGCAATGCCACCGCCGAGGTGCGGCTGGATGGAGCCCTCACCAGCGCGCCCGAGCAGGGCGAAGGCGCAAACACCAACGTGTACTATCAGCCGTCGGTCGAAGTAATTCAGGAGTTCAAAGTCGAAAACAACAGCTTTTCGTCGGAATTCGGGAACAATGGCGGCACCGTCATCAACGTTCTCATGAAGCAAGGCGGGAATAAGTTTCACGGCAGCGGATGGTGGTTCGGCCAGCGTTCCGGCCTGGATGCGAATGACTTTTTCAGCAATGCGGCCGGTCTTCCCCGCCCTGCCCACAGGCACAACCAGTACGGCGGCATGCTGAACGGGCCTATTAAGAAAGAGAAGACGTTCTTCCTGTTCGATCTGGAGCGGCTGACCGATTCCTCGCCGGTACAAATCTCCACCACTGTTCCGACACTCGCCGAACGCAACGGGGACTTCTCGCAGAGTTATTACGCGGACGAAAACGGGAATCCGGTACCCAACATCATCTATGACCCCCTTTCCGGACCCCCCGGTTCTCGCACTCCCTTTTCCGGCAATGTGATTCCGGCTTCGGAACTGAGCGCCATTGGCCTGGCTGTGGCTGCTCTGTATCCCAAGCCGAACCTGCCGGGCGACCCGTTGTTGCAAACCAACAATTTCCGCGCAAACGTTTTAAGTGCCACCCACAGTTATCAACTGGACGCCAAGATCGATCACCAGTTCACGGAGAATCAGCATTTTTCGGTGCGCTACAGCCATTTGGGCAATGATTCGAACGTCCCAACCGTTCTCGGCAGCGGCACGTTTGGCGACGGAACAAACTACGCCACGCGAGTGCATAACGCCTCAGTTGATTACGACTGGACGGTTAAGCCGAACATCTTGGTGGATCTTCGTGCCGGCCTCGATCGCGTGGATGCGCCGGGCTTCACCAACTACCCAACCCTGCAATCGGCCGGTTTCCCTTGGGTGCTTGCGGCCAACGGTCTGAACCGCATGCCGATGATCAACATGGATGATGGCCCCTATACCGGCCTGTATACGCAATGTTGTGTAGATACAGCTTTCGCCCACACCCTGTTTTCGTATGCCGGCTCCGTTAGCTGGGTTCATGGCGCACACTCCATCAAGGCCGGCGGCGAGCAGCGCCTCTTCTACAACAACTTCTGGCAGCCGGACTCCTCCACGGGCACTTTCGGTTTCTCGCAAGTTACAACTGCCAACGATCCGCTCGCCGGCGATATCACGCAAGGAAATCCCATTGCGGCATTGTTGATCGGTTACGGCGACAACAATTCGTACATCACCATCCGCCCGAGAGTTGCCGACAAGTCTATGGAAACGGCGTTCTATATCCAGGACGATTGGAAAGTCAGCCCGAGACTGACGCTGAATCTCGGACTGCGGTATGAATGGAGCAACCCTTACTCGGAGCGCTATAACCGTATCCAGTTTTCAGATTTTACTGGAAACAGCGGTATCACAGTGCCGGGGCTGCCGCTGACTTCCGGTCCGCTTCCGGGCACTACCATTTTCGCGACCCCGTCCCAGCGCACGATTCCTCTCGATCTGAGCAATTTCGGCCCGCGTTTGGGCGTTGCCTTTGCGCTCACTCCAAAGACTGTCATTCGTGCCGGAGCCGGGATCTATTACGGCAACAATATCGCAACAAATTTTCAGTATGCCGGTCCGGCTTTCTCGAAATATGAACCGATACGCTTCTCTCTCGACGGCTATCAGACGCAGTATGCAACCCTTGCCGATCCGTTTCCAACCGGCTTGCCGGCCCCGCAAGGCACGAAGTATGGTCCGCTTGCGCTCTGGGGCTTTTCGAACCCGAGTGACTTGAGCTATGAGCGGAACCGTAATGCCGAAATCTATCAGTGGAGCGCCGGCATTCAGCAGCTATTGCCGCACGGGATCGTCGTGGCTGCGGACTACTCCGCGAACCGCAGCACGCATCTGCCCTGGGGTAGCTGGGGCTTCACGCGCAATCGCAATTTCATTTCAACTGACATTCGAAGCCAGTCCACCAGCGACGAGCTTTCGACGTTGGTGCCGAACCCGTTCCAGCCGCTGTTCTCCGGACCCAAAGCGATCTTTAACGAGCCGGATTCCATTTACAACAATCCCACCATCCCGTTGCTGAACCTGCTGCGTCCGTACCCGCAATTTGACGGCGAGTTCGATGGCCTACCGCTGCTCGCCGCAGATTCGCGCTATGACTCTCTCCAACTTCGTTTCGAGAAAACCACCGGCAAGTATTTTACGTTTCAAGGCAACTACACGTTCTCTCATTACACAGACGACAGCTCTTCCGGCGCAAATAGCTGGATCGGCTATTACACGTATGGAGCTCCGCAGGCGCTGGATCGCCTGAAAGGCGAATACGGGGTAAGCGCCAATGACACGCCGAACAGGCTGACTGGTATCTTCACCGTCGTTCTGCCGGTTGGAAGAGGTTTGGTGGTGGGAGGAAACATGAACCGCTGGCTCGACGCAGTCATCGGGGGATGGTCGGTCTCGTCGACCTTTACATTTCAATCGGGGCAGCCCATCCCGATCGGGATGAGCATCCCGCGCCTGGCAGATGGCAATCAGCGGCCGAACGTGACCTGTTCGGATCCGTCCGCGGGCATCAGCTATCACACGGCAGCGGCCACCGGAGAGCCCTATTTCAATGTCAACTGTTTTGCGGACCCGGGCGACCAGCAATTGGGCAACGCTCCGCGTTATTTTTCGAATCTTCGCGTGGACAGTATCCGGAATATGGACGCCGCCATGCGAAAACAATTCGACATACGCGAGTCGCTCAAACTGCAAGTGCGTTTTGAAGCATTCAATCTTTTCAACTACACGCGTTTCGGGCTGCCTAACCAAGCTTACGGAGATCCGTTATTCGGTAACGTCGCCACGCTCGCGCCCGGGTTCACGCCGCGGCGCATCCAAATGGTCGCACGAATCGAATTCTGAGATGTGCGCCTGAGCTTGGATACTTATGTAAATGCGA
Source organism: uncultured Acidobacteriaceae bacterium (assembly GCA_963787585.1). Classification (GTDB taxonomy): domain Bacteria; phylum Acidobacteriota; class Terriglobia; order Bryobacterales; family Bryobacteraceae; genus Bog-105. Next base: position 566,809 of record CAWBDR010000013.1, on the reverse strand, counting down.
GGGTGCCGCGCCCGCTTTGGCCGGCGCATCGGGATTCGTTCCGACGCTTGGGCAGACACTTTCATGTATTGGCAGGCGCTTTCTGCCTCTGCATCCTCTCCGCCCACGCCGCCGATACGACGCAGTCCTGGGCCCACTATGTCCGAATCGCCGGGCACGGCTTGCGCGCGGACAACGCCGCCCGCATCGTGAAGGAATCGGAGAGCAGCAACGTATTTGGCATCGAAGTAGACAAGGATATTCCGGGCCGCTATGAAAGCTTTCTCGACCCCACAGCAAAGCTCGATGCGATCCATAAGGCTGCCGATGCGGCGCATCGCGCCGGCAATAAAGCATTCGTGTATATCGCCGGCCTCGAATGCATCACCGCCAATGCGGCCAATACTCCGCACTCCTTTTTCAAAGACCATCCTGATTGGGTCCAGCGGAAACTCGACGGCACTCCCGCAATTTTCGGCGGTGGAACAGCTTTCTGGATCAGGCGCGGCGACGAGGACGTTTGGGTTTCGCCGTTTCCTCCCGAGTGGCGCAAGAGCTACATGAGCATCGTCCGCCAGATCGCCGCAACCGGCATCGACGGGGTTTATGTCGACATCCCTTATTGGATGACGCACTTCGAAGGTTGGGAGAAGAGCTGGGCGAGTTTCGATGATTACACAGTCGCGGCATTTCGACGAGAGACGGGTATCGATGCCCGGCATGACCTCCGCCTGGGCGATGCCTCCGATCCGCACTTCCGGCGTTGGGTCGACTTCCGCATCCGAACCATCACGGACCTCATGAAAGAGATCGATTCGAATGTGAAGGCCGGGAATCCGCACTGCATCACCATCGCCGAAATCTATCCAGGGATCGAAGAGACCGTGCCGCGCGTGGGCGCCGACGTGTATCAGCTCTATACCGTAGTCGATGCGATTGCGCATGAGTACCAGGGCATGGGTGATTCGATGGCCGCTTCCAAATCGCCTGCCGATTGGTTCGATCAGATGATCGGCATGTTTGCGTTCCGGTCCTTTGCGGGCGATAAGCCCACCTGGATGCTCAATTATTCCTGGGATGGCGAAAAAGGGGTAAGCATTCCTGAATCCATGAAGACGTTGTTCGCCGCGCAGTTAACCGCGGGCGCGAACTCCTGGGACGCGAAAGGGCATGTGATGTCGGAATCGAATGACCTGCAAACCCGAACCGAGGTCTTTGGGTGGATCAAACAGCATGAGCATGTGTTTTACGATCCGCGCCGGCCGATCGATCCGATCGGAGTTTATTTCTCGCCCCAGACTCGGGATTATTTTCCAAAAGAGTTTACGGACGCTTTCAAGAGCACGATGAATCTCGTGCTGGCGTCTCATCGCGAGTTTCAGATCGTAACGCCGCGCACGCTCTCCAGCTTCCAAGGCCGAATGCTGATCGTTCCGTCCGTACCTGATCTCGCCGGTGATGAAATCGCGGCTCTCCGCACTCAGTCCAACAAGCGTTTCCAGCTTTATTTGGCCAAAACCGGCGCAGGCCTTCCCGCAATTTCGCCGCAAAAGGTGACTGTTTCCGCTTCTCCCTTGACCATCTCCCAAATCGCGGAGGTTGCTGGCAAGCCGCATGTCTTTCTCGACAATTTCTCCGGAATCGAGGCGAAGCGGAATCCACGCCCCGCACCCGCAAGCGATGTCGTTGTCACGTTTCCCGCAAGCGCCGGCTCGCACGTGCGGATTCTTCCGTTTCTAGGTGCTGTCTCCGAAATTCCCGCCGAACACGAGGGCGATAAGCTGGTGGCGAAGATTCCTCCATTTGAGCGTGCGATTGTCGTATGGTGCGAATAAGCGACCTTGTGCTGTTATCGGAAGAGGTCGATTACCTCATTCTCGCGCGGCTGTTGCGGGTTTAGGACTCTCGGATCGATTGACTCGCGTTCAAAAAGTCATCAGACATTAAGTTAGATTTACATGACGTGCATCTGCAGGCGACAGCGGGAATGCCCGGTAAACGTGACATTCATGTCTTGACAATCAGTATAAGCGACCGCTATCCTGTGATTGCTTCGATGAACAGCACGAATACGGACGTAATTCAGGGGACACTGGATATGTTGATCCTGAAGACACTAAGCCTGGAACCTATGCACGGTTTCGGCATTGCCCGCCGGATCGAGCAAATCACACAGAACGTTTTTAAGGTGAACGCCGGCTCGCTTTTAACCGCACTGCAGCGCCTGGAACGAAATGGCTGGCTGGATGCGGACTGGGAGGTAACAGAGAACTCGCGCCGGGCAAGGGTCTACCGGCTGACGCAGACGGGCAGAAAGCAACTGCAAGAGGAGACGGCGGACTGGCAGCGGCGGTCGGCCGCAATTTCGCGATTGCTGAAGGCGCAGGCCTAGGCTCATGTCGATTTGGCGGCAACTGGTGTGCGGCTTTCGGAATCTGGTCCGGCGGAAACGTGCGGATGGGTATATTGCCGACGAGGTCGACAGTTTTATCGCAGAGGCGAAAGCCGACTTTGAAGCTCGCGGATTAACGGCACAGGATGCTGCCCGCGCAACCCGGATAGCGCTCGGAAGCAGTACGGCGCTTCGCGAAGAGGTTCGGTCCTATGGGTGGGAGAACATGCTCGACGGCATATTGCAGGACCTGCGATATACGCTGCGGCGCTTGCGAGCGACTCCCGGTTTCACGCTGGTGAGCATCGGAACTCTCGCACTCGGGCTGGGAGCGACGAGCGCCATTTTCAGCGTGATCAACGGTGTGTTGTTGAAGCCCTTGCCCTACCCGCATCCCGAGCAGTTGGCCGCGGTCTGGATGACTGCGCCGGGAGTGAAAATTGCAGATCTGAACATGGCGCCGTCGGTCTACTTCACGATGTGCGATGAAGAGCGTGCCTTCCAGGCCGTCAGCATCTTCGCAACCGGCAGCACAACCGTGACCGGCAAAACTCACCCTGAAGAGGTGCAGGCGGTATTTGCTACCCACGAGTTGCTTGCCATTCTCGGCGTGAAACCTCAACTAGGCCGTTTATTCGCGGCGGCTGACGATGATCCGAAGGGTGTACGCACGGTGATGCTCTCCGACGGCTATTGGCGATCGCATTTCGGCCACGATCGTTCGGTGCTCGGCCGTCAGCTTTTGATTGAGGGTAATACGGTTTCCATAATTGGTGTCTTGCCGCCTTCGTTTCAATTTATGGATCGAAATGCCGACCTGCTCATTCCAATGCGGTTCGACCGCGCCAAAACGAATCTCGGGGTGTTCTCTTACCTGGGCGTCGGAAGACTCAAGCCCGGCGTGACGTTAAAGCAAGCGGATGCGGATCTCGCCCGCGTGCTGGCTCTTGTAACGCAGCGGTTTCCCCCGCCTGCCGGTTACACGGTCAAAATGTTTGAAGATGCGCGCATCGCGCCGAATTTGAGGCTGCTGAAAGACGACCTCGTGGGTGACATCGGCAACATGCTGTGGGTGGTGATGGCGACACTCGGCATCGTTTTGCTGATCGCGTGTGCAAATGTTGCGAATCTTCTGCTGGTCCGAACGGAAGCTCGGCAGCAGGAGCTTGCGGTTCGAGCCGCGCTTGGCGCGGGCGCAACACGTATTGCCCGAGAACTTCTGTTTGAAAGCATCACTCTGGGCGCGATTGCCGGAGTAGTGGGACTCGGTTTATGCCGGGCAGGTCTGAAGCTGCTCGCCGCCTCGGATCTGGTCCACCTGCCGCGTTCCGGAAACATCAGAATCGACGGTTGGGTGCTGTTGTTCACGTTCATCGTGTCAATCGGTTTCGGCGCGTTATTCGGCTTGATCCCCGTTCTGCGGTACGTGCGGCCGCGGCTTGCGAACGCGCTTCGCAGCGGAGGCCGATCGATGAGCCACAGCAAGGATCGCCAGCAGATGCGGAGCTTTCTTGTCGTTCTTCAGGTGGCGCTTGCGTTGGTCCTGCTCGTCACTTCCGGGCTCATGATCCGCACCTTTCGCAATCTGCATCATGTCGATCCCGGGTTCAGGAATGCCCAGGAAATTCAGACCGTCAGAATCGGCATCCCCGATGAGGACGTAAAAGAACCTGAGCGCGTGATCCACATGGAGCAGGCAATGCTCGAGAGGGTGAAGACCGTCAATGGCGTGATTTCGGCCTCCATAATTTCGTCTGTTCCCATGGGTGGCGGGGAATCCAACGATCCAGTATACGCAGCGGATAAAACTTACCGAGAAGGAACGATCGCTCCCCTGCGCCGCTACAAGTCGATTGCGCCGGGATATTTCACAACGATGGGGCAGCAATTGCTCGCGGGCCGTGACCTCACCTGGGATGACATCTATAACGGTGGCGACGTTGCGATTGTCTCCGAGAATACGGCACGCGACATTTGGGGAGCGCCGGACGCCGCGCTCGGCAAGCGCATCCGTTCAAATAAAAAAGACGACTGGCGCGAAGTCATCGGCGTGGTTGCCGATGAGCATGCAGACGGCGTTGACAAGCCCGCGCCCACGATCGTCTATTGGCCGCTGCTTACAAAGAACTTTGAAGGTGCGCCGCTGGACGTACAACGCTACATTTCGTTCGTGATTCGTACGCCGCGCGCCGGTTCCGTATCACTCGAGAACGAGGTTCAGAAGGCGCTTTGGAGCGTCTACTCGAACCTGCCACTTGCCAAGCCGGATACGCTCGAAACATTCTATAATCGCTCGCTTGCGCGTACGTCCTTCACCCTGTTGCTGCTCGCGATCGCCGGCGGCATGGCCCTGGTGTTGGGGCTCGTAGGTATCTACGGAGTAATTTCGTACTCGGTCTCGCAGCGCACGCGCGAAATCGGTATCCGGCTTGCCCTCGGTGCGCCGATCGCACAGGTCACAACTGCTTTCGTCCGCACTGGATTGATTCTGTCCGCGATCGGGTGCGGCTGGGGGCTCGCCGCGGCGCTTATGTTGGTGCCGCTGATGAAATCGTTGCTGTTTTCCGTCAGTCCTTCCGATCCACTTACATACGCTCTGACTTCCGGGAGTTTAATTCTCGCCGCGGCACTTGCCAGTTACCTTCCGGCGAGGAGGGCAACGAAGGTCGATCCGGTCGAAGCTTTGCGGGCGGAGTAGAAGGGGTTCGTCGTCCTAAAAACGAGGTAATGAACTGGACGATTATGCTTCTCGCTTACCGCCGTCAGTAGCTGTTATGGTTGAAACCTAGTGCTCTTACTCGCGAGAGCAATCAGTGCGAATGCTTAACAAATTCGGCTGATGCGAGTCTTGGGGGAACTCTCGATAGTTGATAGCTCCGTTTGTTCCATGGGCCAGGATTTCTGAATACTGACTTCGCGCTCGAGAAGACGACGGCAATTACCGAATCGACGCCTTTGCAGTTCCGGGCCGAGTTCTTCAATATTTTCAATCACGCGCAGTTCAATAAGCCGACGGGCGATTTCAGCAGAAAGACGTTCGGAGTGGTCACATCGGCGCGACCTCCGCGCATTGGCCACTTCAGCCTGAAATTCCTTTGGTAAGATCGTCGCTTCTGAAGCTACTCGTTCCTCGACCCCGGCGAGCCGGAGAAAGCAATCGGCGAAATTCGGATCTATTTGCAAACGCATTCCAGGGACGCGCAAGAGCACTATTATCTCGGCATCGCGTTGGGTGGGGAGGGATAAATGCAGCACGCGAGCGCGGAGTTCCGGACGGCCGTTGCTCTCGATCGTGGTTTTGGTCCGGCGCAAAACCCTTGGGATTGCCGCTGAATCCATCGCAGAAGCGTCAGAGGCGATCTGATATCGGAGGCGGAGGCTGTTTTCGAGCAAGCGACTCGCAGGAAAGCCGGACTATGCAGCCGCACATTACAATTTGGGACTCGCTCTATCGAAGGCGGGCAATTCCGTGGCCGCGGAACGTGAGTTTGACCCCGGCTCATCGCTTGAACCCCGAGTTCCAGGCGAACTCGAACTGACGGATGGGCCAAGAGGAAAAGAAGATAGCTGAACTAGCACGAGACTTGTAATTCCAGAAAGGGAGAGAAATGGCAAGAGGAGATCGAAGGAGCTTTCTTGGTAAAACGGCGATTGCGGCGGCTGCGGCTACGGTGGCAACCGGAACAGCGAAGGGCCAAGCCGGCGCGGCGAAGAAGGTTTGGTGGCCGGACGGAAAGGCGCCTGAAAAACCCCCGCTTTTCAGTCACGCAGTATCCTACGGCAACTTGTTGTTCTTGTCGGGAATCGGCGCCCATTTCGAGGGGGACATTAAGGCACACACGAAGCACGTGCTGGACGAAATCCAAAAGAGCCTAGAAGCTTGCGGCTCTTCCATGAACAAGGTTTTGAAGGCGCAAGTATATCTGGCGGACTTGAAAGATTATCAGGACATGAATGAGGTTTTTCAGGGCCGCTTTGGACCCGAACCGCCGGTGAGGACAACTGTGTCGGTCGCGGGGGTTCCGGGTAAGTCGCTGGTTGAGATCGACGTGATCGCCTACATCTGAATGCCTTGCGCGAAGCGTTGGATATCTGCCGGGGTATCGAGATCGACTAAGACCCCAGGATCCTGAACGGGCACTTTAAGAAGTCCACGTATATGGCTGCCGAAAATGGCGCGGCACCCGATATCTCCAGTCAGTTGGGCCACCTCGCGAAAAGTAGAGCGATCCAATAGGACAGGATTCCCGCGAAAGCCGTTATAAGTTGGGATGACAATCTCGGGCTTCTTACTGCTATATTCCTCGAGAAGCCGGTCAATGGTCTCGGACTTCAGGAAAGGCTGGTCGGCGAGCACAATCAGCGCTGCTTCGGCATTCGCCGCCACACTCGAGAGTCCGGTTCGAAGCGAGCTTGCTATTCCTTCGGAATATGAATTGTTGATCACGGTTTTAGCGCCACGGAACGGAATGCGCTCTTGAATCAGGTCTGCGGAATGGCCGAGCACAACAACAATTTCATCCACCCGCGATTCGAGAAGAGTTGCCAGCGTGCGTTCCAGCATTGGTTTTCCAGCGACTTGTACCAGCGGCTTCGCTTCTCCCATGCGAATCGAGGACCCCGCAGCGAGAACAATCGCGGAGACGCCCGAACAGATGTGGTTCTTCATTGAATCTATTCTGCTCCTCGAACCGCCCCTGACAGGCATCGCGGGGCGGTTGGCGTAATCCCCTTGCCGCACCAGCCTAGCAGAAGTACACTAGCCACATGGCACGGGGATGTGCCGTAACAGAAAAGGAGTGCACAAATGGCCAATAGTCAACCAAAGGCAAACATTCAACCCAATAGGTACGTTTTGCGGAGCGACGATGGAACGACGAAAGTTGAATATGACACTACTAGTTTTTTCGGTCAGGCGTCACTAAACCTGAGCCAGGGTCCGAGTCCGATCGGTCCGATCAGACATTTCTCTGGCTCGCAAATCCGCGCCGTTTCCACCGAGATCGGTACCCTGGTTAGCGTTTACGACCCAGATAACGGTCGACACCGGGTCAAGTTCGTTCAGCGTTCTTATTCCGGCGATCACACTTACGGATATCGCCAAGCCGGAGGCATTTGAAACGGAAGCCGTTGTAACTACTCACTCTGGCCCAATTTCATTTCCACCTACCGGTGTCCATGAGAAGTACGAGTTCATCAATCTGAAAGGCGAAGCGAGTTTTGTGTTCAGTCTAATCGCGCCAGTGATGCAATCCTTTTCAAAGGCCGCCGGCTAATCTCTGGAAGATAGTCCGGTGTAGTTTTCGGCAAGTCATGGCGGCTCGCGAAGTCGTGATGTAGTCCAACTCAGCGAGCTGCCGCCGATGTCGAACTCGTCTCCGTCGGGCGTGCGATGTAGTATCGAAGTCATCGATCGGGAGAAGCGCTGCACATTCCAAGTGCGCCGGAGGCATTCGTCCGAGTAGCGATCGAGCATCTCTTCACATCCGCCGCAGCACATCGGCGACGGCGAACTCTGTGAGACCGCGCTCACGACGGTCTCAGTGCCGGAGATATTCGGTGACTGGCTGCAGGGCGGCCGCATTACGGTTGGATTTCTTGGAGGCGCGCAGGTCGACCGGTACGGCAATTTGAATAGTACGGTTATTGGCGACACTCGCCGGCCGGAGTTCGGCTTCCGGCGCGGGTGGTGCTGCCGAGATCGGCTCCTGTTACGGCAGAATTTTCATCATTATGCGTCACAATCACCGCGCATTCATTGATAGGCTGGACTTTCCGACGACGCTGGGCCATGGTCCCGACTGGTGTGAGCGGCGGCAACTGGGAATCTCGATGATGGGGCCTGTACTCCTGGTGAGCGATTTATGCTGGCTCCGGAGGCGGCGGCGAAGCTGTCGAAACGGCACCGCCATTACGGGAAATTTTGCGAGAGCGGCGAGGTCGACTCCTTGCTCAGCACGGAACAGATTGACGCGACGACGATCTCGGCTCCGCCGAACACTTTCGCAGGAAGTTGCTAGAAGAGTAAGGATGGTTCGATGCCTCTGATTGATGCCGGCGGATTGCGCCACTTTTACCGAATCGACGGGAATGATGACAGGCCCGTGGTGATGTTTTCGCATTCACTGGGCTGCGATCACACGCAGTGGGACGCACAGGCGCACGATTTGGAGGAGCACTTTCGTATCTTGCGCTACGATCTCCGCGGGCACGGTGCAACCGATGTGCCCGGGGGCGATTATACGATCGACTTGCTGGCGCAAGACGCGCTTGCGATCGCCGACGCGCTTGGCATTGAGCGGTTCGCGTTTTGCGGTCTCTCACTGGGCGGCATGCTTGCGCAGTCCGCCGCCGTGATGGCGCCAGAGCGCGTCACACATCTTGTTCTGGCAAATACGTCAGCGCACTATCCAGATCCGAGCCTCATCGAGACTCGCAGGAAAACGGTACTGCAGCAGGGCATGGCAGCGGTGGAGAACATGGTTTTGCAGCGGTTCTTCACGGCCGAGAGTCTGAGTGCGAATTCCCCCGCGATTTCGGGAATTCGCCGTGTTCTCCTGGCTACCAAACCTGAAGGATATGCGGCTTGTTGTGCCGCAGTTCGCGACATGAATCAAACATCGATATTAGGCGCGATTCAAGCGCCGGTGCTGCTCATTATCGGAGATCGCGACGTGTCAACGCCATGGGAGGGGCATGGAGACGCGATTGCGCGAGGAATTCCGCACGCCCGAGTAGAACATCTTCCGTCAGCGCACCTTTCAAACGTGGAGCGGCCGCGCTCGTTCAGTGGCGCGCTGTTACGTTTCCTGAGGCCGCCGGCACGGCAGGACGTGCTAGCCGCTGGTTTCGAGAAGCGGCGCGCAATCCTGGGTGAAGCGCATGTCGCCGATGCACAGGCAGCCACAACGGATTTCACACGCGATTTTCAGGAACTGATCACCCGCTATGCGTGGGGCACGATCTGGCAGCGGCCTGGCCTTGACGATCGCACCCGGCGACTGCTGGTGCTGGTGACCGCGGCTGCCATGGGCCGCTGGGAGGAGTTCCGGCTGCATGTACGGGCCGGTCTGGCAGGCGGTCTCGAGGCCTGCGACATCGAAGAGGCGCTGCTCCAGACCGCCGTTTACGCCGGCGTTTCAGCCGGTAATACGGGCTTTCATATCGCCTCCGAGGAGATGGCGAAACGCTGAGTATGTAACGGCTGGTCCCCCGTTTCGCGCCGACCATGGTGGTTGAGCCTGCCGCGGACATCCTGTTGAACGAAATCGCCCTGGGGGGACTTCGCTTCCGGCTTCTTTTTTTACAAACCATTCACAATTTGAGAATTCATCTCCCTATCAACTAACGCACACTGGAACTCGTGATATTGAACTTGGGGTTCCGATAACAGGCCGCCCGGCGGGGGACGTGCATAGTGGCAACAACGAGTCGAGCCGGCGCGGGCAAGGTCTCCGCAAAGCGATGCCCGCGATTGCGAAGCGAATGGCGAAAGCCGATCATCAGGGTTTCCGCGCTTATCGCGTTAGCGGTGTTCATGGCCACCTCGTTCCGAGCAGGCTGGAATCGCGCCGAGACTGATTTCCCGAACTACTACACCGCGGCCGTGCTGGTCCTCAAGCGTGCGCCACTGCACGACTACTATCACTGGCCTTGGTTTCAGAAGCAGATGAACTACGCGGGCGTGGAAAACCAATTGGGTGGCTACATCCCGCAGACGCCATTGACAATGTTGCCCATAGTGCCGTTGGCGAGCTTTAGAGTGCAAGCGGCGAAAAGTATTTGGTTGCTGTTGAACCTGGTTTTTCTTGGGATTGTTGTTTGGCTGTTGTCCCGGGTGACCCAACTTGGGGTCGCGGAAGTCTCCCTGCTTGCGTTTGCCGGGTATGGAACACTTCATAGCAATTTCCTACTTGGACAGTACTATGTGTTTCTGCTCTTACTGCTGGTTTTTGGGTTCTACTGCCTGAACCGGGGGAGAGAGCAGTTGGGCGGAGTTCTCTTCGGAGCCGCGTTCGCGTTCAAGTTGTATGGCGCGCCTTTCGCACTGTACTTCGCCGCCAGCCGGCGTTGGAGGGCGCTGGCCGGAATGATACTCGCGTTTGGAAGCGCAGCCGCGATCGCGCTGCTGATTTTCGGCTGGAACGACATCGTGTACTTCGCGACGCAGATACTTCCCCGCTCCCTGGAAGGACAGACGCTTGATCCATACAACAGCGGAAATGGAACAATTTCTACATTCCTGCGCCGAGCTTTGGTAATGGAGCCGGAGTTGAACCCTCATCCGCTGTGGAACGCGCCCTGGCTGTTTTTCTTTCTCCAGCCATTCATCACTGTTTTGGTTCTGGTATTTCCGCTTCTCGGTCTGAGAGAATCGTTCACCGGAAACTGCCAATTTGCCTGGTTGTATGTGGCACTGATACTGGTGTCGCCCAATACGGCCTCATATACGTTCATCCTTCTTCTGCTACCCGTCGCCTTGCTGCTGGATGAAACGAGATGGAGGGAGCGAATTCTTCTTATCTCCTGTTACATTCTGCTGACCTTTCCTTTACGTCCAGGCTGGAGCTGGTTTTTCCCGAAGGTCTGGCTGCTTTTGGCCTTGTTTGTGTACGCGGCCTATCGGTCGAACTGGCTCATGAACACGCGAGAGATTGTTGTCGGGATTGCGCTCGCGACGGCGGTGGCAATTCCTGTTGCATGGCGGAACCAGAAAGCTTATCTCCAGGAACCAGGCCGGCGATGGGAACGGATCGCTATGCAGAAAGGCGCGATCTATTCGTCGTGGCCTACTGTTCTTCGATCCGGCATAGTCTATGAATCCATCGGGACAGTGCATTACGTGCTTCGTTGGTTCCATAATGGCCGCAATGAAGAAATCGCGTTTGCCGGCGATGCTTTTAGGCCCGTTGCTCAATCGTCTGACGGTCCAATTGAATTCGAGCTGGTAACACATCACGCGTCGACAACGGTGTTGTTCGATGTGCCCACAAAACAATTGATTCGAATATCGCCCACGGCTCCGGAACAGGCGAGCCTTCCAGTGATATCTCCTGACGGGCATTGGATTGTGTCGACGAAGTGGACGGGAGGATCCAAACAGATTTGGTTGAAGAGGGCGACTGGAGGGCCGACTATGCAGCTCACGGGTGGAAGCTGCAACAGTTTCTCGCCCACTTGGGAACTCGATTCAAGAGCTGTCCTATTTGCGAGCGACTGCGATCGTGGAATTGGACTTCCGGCGCTCTATCGAGCGCGATTAGACAAATTGCAGGAACAGTAACGGTGAGTGGGACTCATGCGGACGATCGGCAATCCGGCTCGCCGCCTGGGCGATACACCCGGTTCTGTGTCCCGAGATTAGCGGCATTTCGCGTGATTCTGGACCGCCAGCGCACTTATCGGTAAGGTGCGGGCAGCGCTCTCTTACCAACCCGTTTCCGGAAAACTAAGGCTGGGTTGACAAATGACCAGTCGTCCTATTGTATTCAGTCAGATAATACTGGATTGCATTATCGACCCCTTCGCCAGATACCCTGTCGCGATTGGTAAACTTAGGCGGTAGTATACTCTGGATCGCACGGCTGATATCGGCATTGTAACTGCTGCTACTGCCGCTGACGGTGTCCTGGCTGTAGTTGAAAGTTGAGGCGGCGGTTCCCCCTGATTCTGAATAGAATCGGGGTGACAAAACCTTGAAAAGGAGAACCGCCGTGAAACGAAACTACCATACGATTGATAACCACGGAAAAGTCGGCGAGCGCAAGCTCGCCGAGTTTCTGGTCCGCAACGGCCAAGCGCTGCTGCCGATGATGGAGTTGATCGAGCACAGCCGCATGGTTATCGACGAACTCATCGACGTCATGGGCCGCGCCAGCATCGAAGCCGTGCTCGAACTATCGGCCGCACAAATTGCCGGACCACCGCAGCAAGGCAAAGCTCGTGCGGCGGACCTGGGGTGGCATGGAACGCAAGCGGGCCGCGTGTGTCTGAAGGAGCGCAAGCTCAAAGTGAACCGGCCGCGATTGCGAAACAAAGGTCGCGGCGCGAACAAAGAGGTTCCCGTCCCGGCTTACCAGGCCATGCAGCAGAACAGCGCCACCGGCGAACGCATGCTGGAAATCCTGTTGAATGGCGTGTCCACGCGGCGCTACGGCAAAGTCATTCCCGAAATGGCCGACACGGTGGGCGTGTCGCGCTCGACAGTCAGCCGCGAAACCATCGAAGCTTCCGAAGCCGCGTTGAAGAAGTTATTAGAGCGGCGCTTCGATGAGATCGAGCTGCTGATCATCTACATCGACGCGATGCACTTCGGCGAGCAATGCGTGCTGGCTGCGGTGGGCGTGGATATGGAGGGCCGCAAACATGTGCTGGCGCTACGCGAGGGCGCGACGGAAAACGCCGCGGCAGCCAAGGATCTGCTGCAACACCTGGTCGAGCACGGCATCGATCCGGCACGCCGCCGATTGTTCGTTATCGACGGCTCGAAAGCTCTGCGCACGGCCATTAACGCGGTGTTCGGCGCCGAGACGCCGGTGCAAAGGTGTAGAAATCATAAACTGCGCAATGTGCTCGGACGACTGCCTCGCGAGCAGCAGGGACAGACCGGCTCGCTGATGCGCGCGGCTTGGAAGATGAACCCGAAAGATGGCATCGCCAAGTTCCGCCAGATCGCCGGTTGGCTGGAGCACGATTATCCCGAGGCTGCGGCTGCGCTGCTGGAAGGCTTGGAAGAATGTTTCACCATTAACCGGCTCGATGTTCCTAGATCGCTGCATCGTTGTTTGGCCACCAGCAACATCCTGGACAATCCGCATTCCGGCGTGCGCAGCCGGACTCGCCGGGTGTGCCGCTGGCGTCCAGGCATGCCAGCGCGCTGGTCAGCAGCCGCATTCTTGGAAGGAGAAAAATCATTCCGCAAGATCATGGGCTTTCGGGATCTATGGGCTCTTAAAGCGATCCTCGACGGATCGCAGCCAGCTACCCGGCAGGTGGTGGCGTAGAATCACATGGACCGCCGTTCTCAACTTCCCACTGCGCCCGGGATACCGTCCTGCCGCTTTCCCGCTCGATCAGCCAAGGAAGCATCAAATAATCTTGTGAACTCGAAAAAGCCCTGATCCGCTTGCCGTTTGCGAGCGCGATGTCTATGGTCAGTTTCGGGAAATCATCCGTGCGCCGCAGAACTGCTTTGTTTAGCGCCTGGCGCACCAGCCGCTCGCTTTTGAAGGATGCCAGAAATCCAGATTCTTCCTGCGGATCGAGCTTTATTCCGCTTTCTTCCAACCGCTCGAGGCTGGCTCTAGCGATTCGATTGAGCCGCTCATCGGTAAGTCCGAGATTTTGGAAGTCGGGGCGCGCCACTGGCGGACTCATAATCGCTGCGACGAGGTTTCTTACGGCTTGTTGAGGTACTACACTCGCACCCGCGTAATACGCGTCGCCACGGAGCACGATCGAAAGCGTGTTTTCTTCTGAGCCCCACCCTTGCCACCTAGATACGATGCGGATCTTCTCGGCTTTCACCGCCGGGTGGCACGCCTCCGAAATGAGGAGTATTAGCACGCCCGCGACGAGCCTCGCCTCAAAGGCGTGCTCTCCTCTCACGTTGTCCTTCATAGTCGCATTCGGTTCCCCTACTGAGACGATACCCATTTTAGGCGGGAGGCTCGATTCAAAGTCTGCTATTCGCGAGCGACTGTGACCGTGGAATTGGACTTCCGACGCTGTATAGTCCACGATTGGATAAGTTGCAAGCACGTAGAGAGATGCATAAGACGCGTGTGGACGATCGTAAACCTGGCTTGCCACCTCGGCGATCCAGCGGGTTCTGTGTCCCTAAACGAATCGCATCGCGCTTTATTTGGACCGAGCCACGCCTGTTCAGGGCACCGCAGCCGGAAGAACATATCGTTCGGTGGACCTCGCTGTTACTTTCGCGTGGGGGAACATTCTTCGATGTAGGGGCACACTATGGCTGGATCGCGTTAGCAGCAGCTCACTGTGTAGGAAAGTCTGGCCGAGTGGTCGCTTTCGAGCCATCTCCGGTTCTCTTGGATATTCTGTTGCACCACAAACAGGTGAATCGTTTGCCACAGGTTGAAGTGGTGGCCAAAGCAGTCTCGGACGTTGATGCCGATTCTGTTCCTTTTTTCCTGGTGAACAGAGGCCTGAGCTTTCGAAACTCGCTGACTATCGGGCCGGACGATACACCTTATGTCACGGCGGAGGAGAAGACGAAATACGACGTGGGTTCAGTTACGCTGGACCGATTTGTGGAGGATTCTGCAATTATTCCCGACGTTATCAAAATTGATGTGGAAGGCGCCGAACTGCTTGTCCTTCAAGGCGCAGAGAGCTTGCTTGCGCGGCATCATCCCTCTTTAATACTCGGCGTTCACTCGTATTGGCTGCCGCGATGGCAGAACGTGGACCAAATTCTCGATTTTGTCCACCGGCACCAGTACCAAATCGAAGAGGAGCATATGGTTTCTTTCGAGGGCGGCTACGTGGCCGACTATCTCTGTAGTCACCATCGAACCAAGCCATAAAACAGGGCCGCAGCAATGACGGTTACGATCGCACAGGCGCTCAAGGTCGGACCGTACCCTCCATGTGAAATCATGGCGCCCGCTATCATTGCCGAGACGATCCCGGCGAGCGAGATGACCATAAAATTCAGGGCAGAAGCTCCACTCTGCTCAGAAGGCGCTACCCGAGTCATCAACATGCTCAGCAGAGCGGGCTCGCTCATGTATTGAAAGCACATGTAAGCGACATAGGTAAAAGCGGCAAACAGCGGACTCGACACCAGAGCGAGCGAGGCCAGCATGGCGGCTGTCGCAAGCTGCATGAACACGATGCCTCGAATGTCGCCCATTCTTTTCAGCACGGCGGGCGCAAGAAGGATCACGAAAACCTGGGCCAACTGGCCGTAGGAAAAGATGGAGCCAATGCTCTCGACCGATGCATGAAAGCGGCGAGAAAAATAGACATTAAAAAACGGGTTGAACCCTCCGGTACCAAGGCTCCAGACGAACAGAGCTATCAAAAAGGCATAAACGAACCGGCCGCGTGGGTACACCCTCTTCGCTGCTTCACGTGGTTTGATATCGGGAAATTCGATCAGCGCAGCGGGAATAATAGCAAGCGCTGCGAACGCGGAGCCTAAGAGCAGAGCGAATCGCTTGGATTGTAGTGGTGTAATCGCCGAGTTGAGGTGGATGAGCAATCCGGGTAATCGGCCACCGGCGAAGCCGCCCAGAGCGCCCATCCCGATTCCTAACGAGGTGATCAGGCTGAAGCCGAGCGTCCGATTACGGCCATTCGTCAGACCCGCGACGGCCGGCGGCAAGGAAACTGCCCAGAAGGACATGAATAACCCGTTCAGAAAGGCAGTAAAGAGCAGAGTGGGTTGCCAGGGAAGCGAGGCCCGAAGCGTGGTTGCCAAGGCCGTTCCGACAATCGCAATGATCACGGCATTCCGCAATCCAACACGGCGTGTAACGGCTGCCGCGGGCAAGATAGCAGCAAAGGTTCCCGCGGTTACTGCTGCGGCAAGTTGTCCTAGGAATTTTTCAGTGTGGCCGAGGTCCAGAAGATAGAGGTTGTATAGCAGGAAAAAGATGAACTCTCCGAAATCGAAGAGAACCGACGCGAGCAAAAAGGTCCAGAAATTAGAGCCGAGTTCCTGGCGCAACCACCACCATTTCAAAGCTCCAACACAGGTGGAAGGTATTGCGCGTACGTGGTGCCGGACGCGTTGCAGTGAGAATCTGCTCCGCTGAGTTCTTTGTTTGGCTTCGCGGGCGGAAGGCCTATTCTCGCCAAGCGTGATTACTGCGGCGCCCAGCGGCAGCAAACGCCGGGAGAACACCAGGGCCTTGTCCCTCAACGAGCGCAAGAAGCAGAGATTCAACCAGAGTTCATCTTTATTGGGTAGGAAGAGTGCCTCAACAGGCGATAGGCCGTATTTCCTTACCCAGAGCATCACGTCAGGGGACATCTCTTCCGTTTTTTCCCTGATCAGGTCAGGCAAACCGCAGCCGAACCACTGGTCAGCCAACAACAACGGGATTAACTGCAGTTGCCGGCTCTCTGCGCTATGTCGGCTCTGCCACGGCAACCAGAACTCGTCGTCTGGAGAGCGGTTGGACAAGGCATAGGCAAGCTCCCAAACTCGCTCCAGGCGAAGATCGCCGTGAAACAGGTGCATCATCACGTGCAGGGCTGCGAAAGACAGTGCATCTACCGGATCGAGGGTGGGGATGAAGTGACCATCCATCTCGACGCGAACGCGGCGTTGCCAGAGCTCTTTCTCCGGTGGACCCGGAATGTGCTCCATTTCGGCATCCCACAGACAGTAGTGAAGATCAACGGGTATGGGCAGATCACGAGCGAAGTAGTCACCGCGCCATTCCCAATCGGTCTCCCGAATCATTGGATCCAGGTGTCTGCCTTTTGATTTGCAGGCGGGGCGGTAGCCAAGATCCGACAACGCGTCTCTCGCCTCGAAGACTTGATCCGGCAGGCACCAGAGATCGATGTCGCCTTGGGCGCGCAGTAAGGGGTCGGGGCTTAGGTCAGGAGAATGCGCAAAACCCTTGAGCAAAGCAAATTCGATCGAGCGCTCGTTCAAAGCGTCCGATATCTCGAATGCAGCTGCTTGAAGACGCCCGAACCGATGAGCATTATCGGAGCAATTTCGATCGATGCGAGCCCGCACCCAGTCGGGAAGAAAGGGGCGGCAGAGATGGCCAAGGAGTAAGGTGAGCTGACCGGCGTCGCAAAGAGCTAAGAGCCGGTTCCACTCGGAGGTGTCGAGCTGCTCGAGCAATTCGCACTCGGGGCTTGAGAAGCGTAGCGCCCCGAGTAGAGCGATGCCGTGCTTCGGTATACGCGTTTTCTGGAATTCTTTCGCGCCCAGTGCCGCGAAGTGACTCTGGTTCCGTGGCTTTGCGGCAACTGTAGAGGCATCAATTGCGGCCATC
Source organism: uncultured Acidobacteriaceae bacterium (assembly GCA_963787585.1). Classification (GTDB taxonomy): domain Bacteria; phylum Acidobacteriota; class Terriglobia; order Bryobacterales; family Bryobacteraceae; genus Bog-105. Next base: position 549,448 of record CAWBDR010000013.1, on the reverse strand, counting down.
AGAAATCGAAGCGTACTCCGAATTGCAGACGGCGAGGGTCACCCGTTGAAAGGATCTTGCCAAAGAACGGCCCAAGATCCGGATACGGACCGGGAATCCCGTAATTCGGGTGATTCAGCAGGTTGAAGCTCTCTGCTCGAAATTCGATCGTAGAGGACTCCGTTACTACGAAGCGCCGTGCCAGCGCGAGATCTATGACCTCGTTGCCCGGCCCCGGGATAATATCGCGTCCGGCATTTCCGAACGTGAACGGCGCGGGATCGCTGAAAGCGGCAGTATTGAACCAGTGATCGACAGTCCGCTGGCTAGAGGGAAGGCTAATCCTTTGCCCGTAAACGATGTTCGGCCTGTTGGGCGTTCCGGTATTCGCGAAATCCGTGGCGATGTAGAACGGGTTCAGGGGCGTGCCGTCCTGTAGCGTCAGAACTCCACTCATCTGCCAATGACTAAGAAGCAAACGCAGGATGGGAGGACTCGGCAGATTATAAACGAAGCCGGCGCTCAGCCGCCTCGGAACATTGAAGAACGACAATCCCCGTTCCAGCCGAAGGTTGTTCTCATTCTGCGCGCCCGCACTGTCATAAGAGCCCACGTTCACGCTATCGGCATCGTCGATGGATTTAGACCAAACGTAGCTGGCAAGAAAAGTGAGCGAATCACGAAAGCGCTTTTCGGCCTTGAGCTGCAGTGAATTATAGGATGAGTTGCCGATATGCTGCCGCTGAAAAATAGTCCCAAGTTCGGGAAACGTACGCAGGGATTGCAGGTCGCCGGGCCGTGGGTTCAAATCTTCGCCTGTCTCGGTATGCAGCGGCGTATTGAAGCGGCGGAACACTCCCAGGTGAGTACCTTTGCTGCCGACATAGCTCGCCTCAAAGAGAACGTGACCTGGCAGTTCATGCTCAAATCCTGCGTTCCATTGCTGAACGTAAGGCGTTGGCGCGTGCTCGTCCAGGCCGAAATAACTGGGGAAGCCCGTGCTCGCGGTTGCCGGGAATCCATCACGAGTGGTCAGTACAGGTAATCCCGACCCGCTTGTTTCGTTTATCTGAGTTTGTACTCCATTCAGCACCAGATCGTACGCTTCCACAGCAATTTCAGGATTGAAGTAGATACCATACCCGGCGCGAAAAACCGTATCGGTATTCCGGGAAAACCAACCAGGGAGCCTCCAAGCGAATCCGGCGCGAGGCGAAAAATTCAAACGGTTCGGATCGGAGGCATAATGCACGGTGGTGAGTTGAGGGGGCGCAGGAAGCGTAGCGTAATCGAGGTTGAGCAGTCTGTTTCGAGCTTCAGTCAAGGGGGAGTTGTATTCATACCGCAGACCAAGATTGATCGAAAGCCGGCTCGTCGCTTGCCAGTCGTGCTGGATGAACCCAGCGTAATCAGTCTGGCGCATGTAGGCAAGAGGAGAGCCTACCGTGCGCTCCGTCTGAACGGGATAACCCAGCAGAAAATCGGCGAGACCGTCTCCGCTGGCCGGGTCGGCAGGACTACTCGTGAACGCGCCCGTATAGGTATATTTCCCACGGATTTCCTGGCTTTGTTGAAAGTTGAGCTGAAAATGAGTCCAGTCCAAACCGATCTTCCAGGTATGCCGGCCGCGAACAAGCGATAGAGCTTCCGAAAGACCCCAAGTGTTATCACGCTGCGTCTGAGGCAGAGTAGGATCGTCGGTAACTGTTGAGAAATCGGTCACAAAGAAATAAGGAAGTCCGAAGGCAAAGGGGTCAGTCGGCGGGTTCTCGATACCTAACGCAGCTGCTTCATTCTGCTGAAACGCACTGAGGGGCACATCGAAGAGGCGCAGGCGGGTGAAGGAGGCGCGAAGCTCGTTGGTCCAGGTGGATCGGGCAAGAGTATGGCCTAGGATCACCTGTTGCGCGAGCAGGCGCTCCGATGTCGGCCGCAAAGGAAAATTCCCCGCCAAATCGCCGCGCTCGTTGTTAAACGTGTATCTGCCGAACAGCAGACCAGCATCGCGAAATTGATGATCGATGCGAACAGACGCACTATCGTTATCGGTGGTGCTCGGAGTTGAATCAAGATAGTTGCTCGAACTACCCGACCGATTCGGCAGTGGTTCATACTGCGCGAGGTAGTTCTTAGCAATAGGGTCGATCCTGTCGGCGGGAATTATGTTTCCCGCGAACGGCATGCGCGCGCCAGTCATGGGGTCCGACGTGAGCGGATCGTAAATCGTGTTGCCGCCCTGAAAATCACCCGACCTCAACGCAGCATCGGGAACCATTTGGAGCGATGGCTTTGCGGATTTTCCGCGCACGCCCTCGTAAGCGACGAAGAAGAACGTCGAGGGCACCGGTAGTGAACCTCCCAGACTGCCTCCAAACTGATTGCGCCGAAAGATCGGCCTGGGCAGTGTCGGATCATCGAAGAAGTTGTGAGCGTCTGTTGCTTCATTTCGAAGAAACTCGAAGCCGCTGCCATGAAATTCCTTTGAACCCGATTTGGTAGCCACGTCTATTACGCCGCCTCCTGCCTGAGAAAATTCTGCAGGCGCGAGGGAAGATTGGACGCGGAACTCTTGCACCGACTCGAGTGGCGGAATGATGACCGTACTGAACGTGTTCCGATCAGTGTTGAGCGCACCGTCCAAGATATACGTGTTCGCGGAAGGCCGTGCTCCGTTAATCGGCGGATTCAAAGCAACAGAGCCGCGCGAACTCTGCTGAACGTCGTTATCAGCATCATGCGTGAACCCTCCGAGCTGCCGTGGAATAGCTCCCGGTCCCAGCGTTACAAGTGAAATCACGTTGCGGCCGTCAAGCGGAAGTTCCGCAAGCATTCGAGAGCCGAATCGATATCCTTCCGAGTTATCATCTGTCTGGAGCAGCGATACCGAGGCATTGACGGTGACGGATTCGCGAGACGATCCCAAGGCCAGCTTGAAATCAAACCGGGCCTCTTGGTTGATCTCAAGCGAGACGTTTGATGCGACAGACGTGCGAAAATTTTTCCGCTCGGCACTCAGGGTGTACACACCGGGGGCCAGATCCGGGACGCGATAGGAGCCTGACTCATCGGTTACCGTGTTCCGGACGAAACCCGTGCCGGTCTCGAGCACGGTTACGTGCACACCTGAAATAAGAGCGCCCGTTTGATCCTGTACTTGCCCGTAAAATGTTCCGGATGATATCTGCCCCGCCATTAGCGAAGAGAATGCCAGTAACAGAATTGCGCTCTTCATGCGTTACCTCGACGGAGAACCTGCTCTAGAAGATCGATCGCTGGATCGAGTGCTTTGTACGTCAGCTCAAACTGTTGTGCATCGAGCAGCCGCTCAATTGCTTCCAGCCGCTCTTCGTGTGTGGACAACTCGGTTGGCCAGGTACTCCTTTGGAAAAGACGGCGCAACGATTCATCGCGAGCAACCGGAGTAAGGCGCGCTGGATCGATCTCCTTTTGCTGCCGATTGAGAAAGACGACAAAGTCGATTCTGCACTGGGCAGCGGTTTTGATCTCCCGCAATTGCTCGGTTGTGATCTCGACTGTGGGTTTTCCGTTCCGAAGTTTTGTGTGGCCTTGTAACTCCGGAAAAAGAAGGGAGGCCGTGGGACGAAAGCGAAGGCTCTGTGGATTCCCGACGACGAGGCGGCCTGCCCGGCGCCGCAAAAGCGAGCTAGCATCATCGGAGATATAGGTCCAGCCGCGACGCGTACAGGCGTAAGCGAGAGAGGACTTGCCAGCGCCGGAGGGTCCCACTAAGAGCACCCCCTGATCGTCCTTCGCCACGCAGGCGGCGTGGAGAGCGACCAGGTGCCGGTTATCAAGAAGCGTATAAACCATCGCTTCCAAAAAGTGATACCGAAAGTAGTCTCTCTTGCTTACCGTTCCCGGCGTCACGCAAGCAAACCCGAAGCCATTTGCAAGATCACAGGACGCGAAGTTGTGTGCGTCCGCCACAATCGCGAGCAAAGTTCCTTGTGCGCGAAATACCGGCGCTGGTGGGCGCCGCCTGGCAAGAAAGTCCGAGACCAGAAACCGGACTTCGATAGGGGAATCGCGAAAGTGCTGTTCAAAGCGCCCCCAAGTCTGCTCCGCAAGCCTCACCACAACGGATTCATTCGACTTTACTTGGACTGGAAACCCGAACGGAAACAAAACGTGATGAAAGGGCATCGCGACACAAGCCTGTAGTGGATCGGGAACGTCGAGGCCGATGTGGCTGTACTTCGTAATGCGTTCCTCGCCGGGAGAGTGGGAACCCATTTGAGACGTTGCAGGCATCACGTACCGGAGCATAACGGTGCAACCAACCTCGAAATGCAAAGAAGTAGGAAATAAGTTGTAAAATCCGTGAGGGCTCAGGTACGAGCTACGGTCTAGCTCCGAAATGCAGTCGAGTTTGGTGAGGACTGAAGAGGCTCCTACGGGCGGCATCTTTACGACAAATTTACAGCTCGGCTGCGATCTCAATCAGCGCCAGAAGGGACACTCAAACTGTGGAGCACTTCTCCTCCCTCGGGGCGCAACTCAGGACGTTGCGCCTTTTTTTTCTTTTGCTGCTTTTCGTCTTGTGTGGTTTGACGGCGGAGCGGGTGCAAGTTCTGCCGCAGGGCTGGCGAGTCACCCCGGTCGGAAGGCAAATACGCTTAATGGGCGATTTTCCATCAAGGATCATTCCGACAAAGGATGGAACTCGCCTTCTCGTTCTTACATCCGGCTTTCATCATCAGGGTGTAACTCTCATCAACACTGATCCTGCAGCAGTTGCTTCGAGCACCAATCTCGGCAAGGCATACGGAGACATGGCGCTCGACAAGGATTCGGCACGACTGTTCGTCACCGGCGGAGGTGTGGTGAATGCACCCACTCTCGTCAAAAAGCTTCTAGCGCAAAAGGAGGAGTTTTCTTCAACTGAGTTTGATGCCGCAATATTGAGGGGAACCGTCGTACAAAGCCACCTCTCGTTGCAACCGCCGATCAGGATTTCCGGATCGGCATCCAGAGACCAGTACATTACCGGAGTCGCAATAGGCCACGACGGATCCCTGTTTGTGGTGAATATCAACAACGACGAGGTCTACCGGCTTTTACCCCAGACGCACACGATAGGAGCTCGCGCAAAATCAGCTTACGGTGCTTATCGCGCTGCGCTGTCCCCTGACGGAGGTGTGCTCGCGGTTTCTAACTGGGGTGACGAATCCATAAGCCTGTTCAGCGCTGCCGACCTGACGCCGCTCGCAAGAATTCGAACCGGCTCCCATCCGAACGATCTTGCGTTTGGACCGGATGGACGGCTATTTGTGGCGAATGGGGGCGCAAATAGCGTCAGCATCATTGAACGGCGTCAGGTGACCGAAACGATCAAGACCTCACTTCATATTCTGGATCCCGTGGGGTCCACACCGGATGCGCTTGCTGTCGATCCAAACGGGAAGCGATTGTATGTGGCGAACGCCGATAACAATGACATCGCCGTGATCGATATTTCGCACCGGGAAGCATCAGAGGTGGAGGGCTTTATACCAACGGCTTGGTATCCATCGGCACTGGCAATTTCTCCGAATGGCAAGACCCTGTACATTGGAATCGCCAAAGGACTCCGTTCACGCGCTAATGTCCCGGCGCTGGGCGCTGCTCCACGCCAGGTGCTCGATGCCCGGAATCCTTTTGATTTTGTCGGCGATACGCTCACAGGCTACGTGTCGATTTTGGACGTGCCGAATGAACTGACACTGCATCGATGGACACAGGACGTTATTCATAACTTTCCAACACCTGACCTCTCGGGTGAACGGGCCGCACACGCCGAAAGAGTGCTAAGGACCGTATTCCCTCGTATCCGGCACGTCCTGTATATCATCCGGGAGAATCGCACCTACGATCAGGTGCTCGGGGATTTGGGCAAAGGGAATGGTGATCCGAGCCTGACACTATTTGGCAAGCAAGTTACCCCGAATGCACACCGCATTGCGAATAGCTGGGCACTATTCGACAATCTCTTTGTAAACGGCGAGGTCTCTGAGAACGGTCATCAATGGAGTGATGCCGCCTACGCGACGGACTTCACGTCGCAGGCCTGGTTACAAACCTACAGCGGTCGTCCCGAGCCCAAAGCCACCGAAAGCGAACTGGGCGCGGACGAAAGGCTGCGTGCTTCCCCGGGTGGATATCTGTGGGACAACTGCGCGCGTCATGGGGTGAGCTTTCGTAGTTACGGTGAATTCGCCTACTTCCATTCAGGGCCGGACGAGGGGCCCCGATTTGTTGCTAAAGGCCTCGAGGGGCACGCCAGTTTAGAGTGGGTGAAACTCGCCTCTGCAGGTTGGAGAGATACGACCAAAGGGCGCGATCCGGATCTGGCACGAGTCTTCATACAGGAATTGCGGGAGGCGGAACGAACGGGAAACTGGCCCAGGTTCATGGTCATGTCGCTCGGAGAGGATCACACCCATGCCTTGCGGCCTGGTCACTACACGCCCGTTGCGATGGTCGCATCGAACGACCAGGCGCTGGGCGAGATTGTCGAAGCAGTATCCCATTCCAGGTTCTGGCCGGAGACAGCAATCTTCGTCATTGAAGACGATGCGCAAGACGGGCCCGATCACGTAGATTGCCGCAGAACCGTTGGGCTCGCCATCTCGCCCTATATTAAGCGAGGAGTTGTGGACAGCACGTTTTACACCACAGCTTCCATGATTCACACGATGGAGTTGATTCTTGGCTTGCCTCCGATGACGCAGTTTGATCGTGCCGCCACTCCGATGTATACGGCCTTTGCAACAAGCTCGGATAACAGGCCATACGACAATTTGCCTCCGCTGACCGATTTGCTGGCGAAGAATCCTGCCAACGGGCCCGGAGCCAAAGCTTCTTTACGGCTGGACCTGTCGGGCTATGACCGGGCGGATCCGCATGAGATGAATCGGATCCTTTGGAGCGCTCTGAAGCCGGGTGTTCCCCTTCCCGCCCCGGTGAGAAGCGGATCGTTCTAATCAGCGCTGCAGCTTCCAATCGCTTGGAGAGAATGTCACCTGTATGCCGGCGTTGAAGTGCCGTTGCGGATTCCCCAAAATCGGAATGAAATATCGCTCGTATTGACCGAACGCGGTGACTAGCCACTCGGGGCGTATCTGCCATTGGGCAGTGAGAGACAGGTCGGTTTGCGTGCCACCGCCGGGAAGGAAGTTGCTCCCCGTCTTCGTCTGGCGCCAGGAGGCGGTCAGTTTGTTTTTCGCTGACGCCCAATACGTCGTCGAAGCGATGTAAGCACGTGCATCGCGTCCGACCCAGCTTCCAATTGGATTTCCGTTGTTGGTGTAGGCATCGTGATACTGGTCATTCCAATAAATGAAACCCCCTCCATGATCCATGGGATACAGCCAGGTAGAATACGTCTCCAGCCGAAAATCAAACTTTCGCAGACCGGGCAGTTGAGTCAAGTAGATGCCAGGTCCCCAGGCCGAACGGCGCGGCGCAGCTAGCGGATTCGGTTCGTCGTCTGCCAGGGAATCGGAGTAGATGGTCACGTGACGTCTCAGTTTCGGCACGCGCCAGGTGAAATCAAAGCCGCTGCGGCGATCGCCTGGATCATTGGCAGAACCATAGGTCGTGCTTCCGGTGCTGGAAAAGCTAGCGAAGCTTCGAACAAAGCTGCCAATGGTCAGAGGATGTCCCACGCCCCCGAAAATGGCACTCCGAGTAAACCCCAATTCAAGATTTGGAGTGAGCTGAAAAGTAATTTTCTGAGCGTTTATAAATGGCCGTGGCGGAAATTCGTGCCCGGTGAGGCGTCCAACCAGAAGTTGCGTTCGAATGTGGCCAAGAAACCGGAAAGGGCCGGGCAAGAGAATGGGCATTGTCTGGGCTGCCCGAATCATGTATATGGGTTCTGCGTTGTTGCTGAAGTGAAACGCGCTGTCTTCTCCGGGTCCCCACCAAATGCTCTGTTTTCCGAACGTGATGTTGAAGTCGCCTAATTGCGCGCCAATATACATCTCCACAGGATCGAAGCGGCTCACGGCCGGCGTGGGCGCCGGCAGTCGAACGGGTGTTTGGTCCACGCCAGCAATGAACTTCTGGACTTCGGTGCTATACGGGGCCCCGGTCCCGGCCTGCTGATATTCGCCGCGGAAGTAGCCCGAAAGCCTGCCCCAGGTTCCGTAGGCCGAAATTCCGTCGACCGAGTTCGTGCCCTGCTCGTAGGGCCGGCCGTAATCGTTCACGATCGTCTGCCCAAAATGGTAGCCGTCACGAAGAGGCTTTCCTGAAATTTGTGTGTACCGCGTGTAAAGAGATTCGATTCGGATAACGTTAGAACTATCGCCTTCTCCGGAAAACTCAGCTCTCAGGCCTTCTATCAGACGTAATGCCTCAGCGTGCAACGTCCCGGCCGAACGCTTTGTAGAACGCCGCGAGGCAATGTCTTCGGCCTCCTCGAGCAGCATGCGGCACTCCCCGCGGGTCCAGGGCGCAGCCAAACTCTCCTCGTCCGGAGCATAGCCCATCGCGGCAAGCCTCCGAAACGCAGAGTAGGTCCAGCTATCGAGCGGAACGTAGGTGGATGCTCGTACTGATTCGGAGTTGCGCCGTTCTGCCACCGCGCTCGACGGTCCGACGCTGAAAAGCAGGCACGCCGAGAGCGGGAGTACCGAGAACCGCCTAATTAGACCGAAACGATACAAAAGACCTGTTCACCTGGTAACTCTGAGTCCCTAACGGAAACCCTATGGTGCCGCAAACGTGCGCGGGAGCGGCATAAACGCTGTAAAAGGTTTGTAAATACAACTAAGGCGCCTGTTTTGCAACCGCGTACCTATAAGTTTTGGTGACTCACACCAATGAGTAGAAAGGAGTACGTGCCCCGCTATGAGCCGAGGAAGTTGCTATGTTCTTGCCCTGCTCTATCCCTTCGCATGCAACGCCTTTGCCTCGGACGTCTCCTGCAAAATCACGATTGAGAAAGCCATAACAAAGAAAACGGTTGCTCTCGCGGTATATGACCTCCGGGGTATGGCGGTTCCGGACGGCGCTTCCACGCATCAGAATTCAAATGAATTCAACAGAATTGCAGTATGGCTGGATTCGCCGGCTCCATCTGCAGCATCCCCGGTCACGGCCACAATGCAGCAGCAGGACCGACGATTCGAACCGGCTCTCCTGGTCGTTCCGGTCGGCTCGACTGTGAATTTTCCTAACTTAGACCCGATCTTTCATAATATTTTTTCGCTGTCCCGAACCCAATCCTTCGATCTCGGATATTACTCCGAAGGGAAGAGTCGAAGTGTAAGGTTTCCCCGCGAAGGAGTAGTGCAGGTCTACTGTCATGTTCACCCCAATATGCATGCCGTTATTGTGGTCAACTCGAGCTCCTGGTCGGGGAAACCGCGTGAAGACGGAACGTTTTCCTGGACAGGAGTGCCTGCCGGGAAGTACCGGCTGCTAGTGTGGCAAAAGTCTCTCGGCTCAGTGCATAAAACAGTTATTGTTCCGAAAGATGGCTCCGTTCACGTCGACATCGCTCTACCTGAGGAAGATCCGGAGAACTAATGCCGCGCCTCTCGTTTACCGCCCGAGCCTTCCTGCTCTCCTTCTTGCCTGTTTGTCTTGTGCTTGCAGCAAGCTTTCTGGTCCTCAGTGCGGCCATTCACCAGAGAATGAAGCGGGAAGTTCGCGAATCATTGGAAGTCTCTGATTCGTTATTGAACCGCGCGAGTGTCGAATATGCAGCCGCACAACTAGATTACTCAATAAGCTGACGGACAGCTCCGGATTAAAAGCGGCAGTTGGGCTGCTGGCGGAAGTGCACGGAGATCCTTCAGGACCTCTCAGGCCCGCAGAACGATTCAAGCTCAGTTGTGTGAGTTGCAGGCCTCCTCGTCATTTGATTTCCTCGCCGTTTCGGATCTGCACGGTCACACAATTGCGGCGGTAATGTTTCCTGAAGCAGGGGGGACTAACTTCCCTTCCTGCTCTTCCTCGTAGAGAAGAGGCGGATCGATCGGAGGCATTTTCGCATCGTCGTATTCGATGGGAAAGAGTCCAAATGTCGAGTTAAGCTGGCCGGCTTTAATCAAGATGGAAGCTTTGGATACGCATCTCGTGCAGCCGATGAAGGCCTGCATTAGGTGCACTTGAACCGATTCACCCTCAGGAACACCCGTTTCGTAGGCAAAATATGATGTGGAATCTGCTTCGAGCGCAGAGTACACGAACCAATGAGCACCCAGACTCAAAGCAGGTGAGATTACTGCTCGGAATCCCGGCTCAAACGGATTCCGCTCATCCGGCCCATTCTCTGAGGGTTGTGTGTAACGCATCTGCCCAAAAGACCAATATGCGCAGTGGACGGCTGGTGGCGGATATACGTTCGCCAAGGGGCTCCATGTGGGCTTATCTGGATTCGAAGGCCCCTACCTAGACAGAAGTGTCGCGCCGCTTCTACCGGCGGGCACGAACCTTCGGAGCTTTCCGGCGACAGGACTCGGATTGGACGCACGCTGGTCCCGAGGCGCGTGGTCCGCGGAGGGCGAATGGCTTCACTTCCATTTTGCGTTGCCCGGCTTCATTGAATCCCCCTCCAGAACATCGGCTTACGCGCAAGTGAAACGGAACTTTTCTCCGCGCGTGTTTCTCGCGATGCGCGTGGGGGCCCAGAGCTTCGGTCGAATTCAGGACGACTCTGGCGTGAGTGCGAGTCGTTCCGCAGGGCCGCAAGAGGTCTATGAATTCGCACTGGGCTATCGCTTGAACCGTCCACAATTATTAAAAATTGGAGCACGGTGGACGAACTACAATGCCTGGACCGCTGCTGGTTGGCATTGGCCTCAGGCGGAGAGCTACGCGTTGGAACTTCAACTGGTGACGAGTTTCACTGCTCTCTCTAAAGCATTCCGCTAATTCCTCAGGACTTACCTAAGTTTTACACGTCCATAACAGCTTAATCGCAGAGCTAATTTACGATCGAGTCGTCGGGATTAGGGGCAGCAACGCACCTTGCCCGAAAGAGGACAAACGTGAATGGCGCGGAATTGACCAGACAGACCGGATTGAACATCAAACGCCGGCAATTCTTAAACGGAATCATTTGGGGACTAGGGTCGCTGATCTTTGGAGCCCTAAGCGGCTCGGCCGGAGCCTATCTGCTTGGGGGGCCGGCAAAGGAACACCGGGAGGAGTGGAGTGATGCCGGCGATCTGCCTGAGCTGCGCCCCGGAGTGCCTCAAGAGATCACATTTGAGCGAAGCCGTGTGGACGGCTGGAAGGTGCAAAACGAAAAGGCCAGCGCCTGGGTGATTTTGGACAACAACGGCTCTCTGACGGCGTTTTCGCCGCTCTGCACGCATCTCGGGTGCGCGTATCGATGGTCTGCTCAGGAAAGACAATTCTCGTGCCCTTGTCATGGATCGAAATTTAGCGCGACCGGAGCGGTGATTTCTGGTCCCGCTGCTCGACCGCTGGACCGCTTTCCGACGAAAGTCGAAGGCGCGAGAGTCTGGCTTGGGCCTGTGCAGATGTCTCGAGCCTCTGACTAGATGGAAAGCGGAATCCGTAGAACTATCGGCTGGATTGAGGGTCGTACCGGGTTCGAAACAGCGCTCCGCAAATTCCTATCGGAAGAGATCCCGGGTTCGGCCGGGTGGGCACAAATCTTCGGCAGCGTCGCGCTGTTTCTCTTTCTCACCCAGGCGATAACTGGTGTTCTGCTTGCGTTCAATTACGCTCCTACACCGGGCGAAGCGTACGAAAGTCTGCTCTTCATAGTTCGAAAAGTTGCCGCCGGGAAAATGATTCACGGGCTGCACCATTGGGGCGCCAGCCTGATGATCATTGTTGTCTTTGTTCACATGGCACAGGTCTTCATTTACGGCGCCTACAGAAAACCCCGGGAAGCGACCTGGATCGCCGGAGCCACTTTGCTGCTACTGACGCTCGCGTTTGGACTGACTGGGTACTTGCTGCCCTGGGACAACCGGGCGTATTGGGGAACAATGGTGACAACCAGAATTCTCTCGTCTATTCCGTTCCTAGGCAGTTCGCTATTACGCCTGATCGGAGCTTCGGAAGGCATTGGCGTTCTCACCTTTTCACGCTTTTACGCTCTTCACACCATGGTGCTGCCTGCGGCCACCGTCGCTCTGATTGCGGTGCACGTCTATCTGGTGCGTCGCCATGGTATTACGCCACGTGCCACGAAAACCAACCTGGCCCAGAGATTCTATCCGAGGCAGGCGTTTCGAGACATCGTCGCAATATTCGCCGCATTTGCGATTCTGTTTGCGGCCGCCGCTCTGCTGGAAGTTCCGTTGGAGCGGCTGGCAGATCCTACCGACTCAAGTTATGTGCCTCGTCCAGAATGGTATTTTCTTTTTCTGTTTCAGCTCTTAAAGCTCTTTCAAGGTGCGCTCGAGCCGATCGGGACGGTCGTTCTCCCCACCCTAGCAGTCGTCGGCCTATTCGCGGTTCCATTTATGGATCGGACTCGCATCGAAAGAAGCCGCGGCACTGTTCTCGGCTCCGCAATCGTCGCGCTGGTATTCGCAATCTGGGGAGCGCTGACGGCTGCCGCTGTTGTGACGTCACCGCCTGGCTCTCCGCCTCTCCTCACCGCCGCACCGGCAGCGGCGTGGGCCCAATTGCCCGCGGAGCAGATTGCAGGTCTGGGATACTTCCAGTCGGCGCATTGCGATACCTGCCATAACTTAGTTACAGGACAACCGAAACCGGGACCGAATCTAATCACTGCCGAAGTGCACCACGCCAGACCTTGGTTGATTCAACACTTTAATAATCCAAATCAGGCCTTGCCGAATACGAAGGTGACGTCAACTCATTTTTCACTGCCTCAACTGAATGCTCTGTCGCTGTTCATCGAAAACTTGACTCCAGATACGGCATCGAAACTGGATGACATCCCAACTAACGTCATACAAGGCGCGCAAACATACGTCGTCAGCGCGTGCGGGAGCTGTCACAAGGTGAATGGAGCCGGCGGAGGCATCGGGCCGCCCCTCAATGGGATCGCAGACCGGCGATCAAAACAGTGGGTCAAAGCGCACTTCGTCGCACCGCAAAAGCTTTCTCCCGGATCCATCATGCCTCCGTATCACTTCTCTCCGCCTGAGGAGGACGCAATTCTTGTGTACCTATTCGCCTTGCCCGAATAGCAGATTAGTCCTCTTCCTCAGAATCGCGCAACACTTTGCGATCTTGTAAAACGCTTGTAAAAACTGGCGATCGGCCTTCTCAGTGCTGGAAAACCGATGAAAGTAGCCACACAATAAGTGTCAGGAAACAAATGATGCGAAGGAGTTCAGCGGCGCGTGCGCGCTTGTCGCTCATCGCGATTGCAATTACGATCGTAGCCGGGCTCTCCGCGCAGATTCTCGATCAAACCTCTTCAGCCCAAACCCAGCCTGATCAAACAGAATCCTTCGCCACGCCACGCCAGCAAAGCCAATATCCTCCTTGCACGCCGGCTGAGTATGGCGATCCCACAGCAGAGTGCGTTCCGACAAATCAGAGATCGCCTGTTGAGACCTATGGAACAAGTGACCTCATGACTGTTAGCCCGTCATTAGCAGAACCTTTCAACACCGGCACTTCGTCACCCACTTATCCGTACCCACCGCAGCGTCAGCCTCGCGAGACCTCACGGGACCAAGGTGCAACATACTACGCTAAGGAGCCGCCGTCAGAATTTCAGCGCTACGTCGCAGCGTCGACCGGAGTGATGCTACCGATTTTTGGCGAGTCGCTGTTTGAGCGAGTGCCTGCGACGTTTGCTCCCGACGATCGGATAGCCGTGGGCCCCGATTACGTGATCGCGCCCGGTGACGAATTGCAGTTGACGATTTGGGGCCAACTGAATCTATCGAGGCACTTCGTCGTTGATCGGACCGGAGAGGTAATTCTTCCGGACGCCGGTCCGGTATCTGTAGCGGGTTTGAGTTATTCACAAGCGCCCGCGGTATTCAAGGCAGCGCTAGGTCGCGTGTACAAGAATTTCGATCTCAACGTGACAATGGGCCGGCTTCATTCAATTCAAGTGTTTGTAGTTGGCGACGCACGCCGTCCGGGCTCGTACACTGTGAGTTCACTCAGCACTCTCGTGAACGCGATATTTGCATCGGGGGGTCCGTCGCCCCGCGGATCGATGCGGGACATTCAGTTGAAGCGCGGCGGGCAGACAGTTTGCCACTTTGATCTGTACGATCTGCTTCTGCATGGAGACAAGTCGAAGGATGCGCAGGTAGCTTCAGGCGATGTCATTCTCATTCCGTCCGCCGGACGCCGAGTTGCGATCGCCGGCAGTGTCGAGCATCCGGGCATCTATGAACTGAAGGACGGGGCTACGTTGGGCGAGATCCTGCGCCTAGCCGACGGGCTCTCCCCCCTTGCTTCTGCGGAAGAAGCCGTTCTGGAGCGGGTCGCCGATAGAGACGCATTGGAGGTCCATCGAATCCAACTCGATAAGGAGGGAATAACAACCGAGCTCCATAACGGCGACATCATCCGGCTTTTGCCCGTTGTGCCGCGGTTTGAGAATGCGATCACGTTGCGGGGAAATGTTGCCGATCCCGGCAGATTTCCATGGCATGCGGGAATGCGTTTGGCCGACCTGATCCCGAGCAAAGAGTCTCTGCTTACGCGCGATTACTGGGGAGAGAGAAATCGTCTGGCGATGGATGGATATTCCGGCGTCGGACCGGAATTGCCAGTGCGTGAGGATCAGCGCGCGGCCTCCGAATCGCAGGGCATTGACGGGCAGAAAAATTTCAGTTCCCGAACCGAACTCGCGATGCTCAAGGCTCCCGATAATCAAGTACCTAGGCCTACTTTTCGCGAAGAACAGCGCAATTTTCAAGCTGATAGTTCACTAGGAGCAGCAACGGGCGGGGGCCATGTCGCTCCTTTGCGGGATTTTCTGCCGCATAACCTGGTTCAGCCCCTCGCTCCCGAAATTAATTGGCAGTATGCGGTGATCGAGCGCATGGATAAAGATACGTTGGCAACGCGGATTATTCCGTTCAAGCTGGGCGATCTTGTGCTATCTCACGATCCTTCTCAAAATCTATTGCTGGAGCCGGGAGATGTCGTGACGATATTTTCCAAAGCCGACTTTTCGGTACCCCGCGCACAGCAAGCGAAGCAAGTGCGCCTGGAAGGCGAAATTGCGATGGCAGGGGTATACACCTTACTTCCGGGCGAAACATTGCGCCAAGTAGTCAACAGGGCCGGCGGCCTTACCCAGCACGCCTACCTATACGGCGCTCAGTTTACACGCGAATCGACGCGGCGCGAGCAGCAAAAACGATACGATGATTTTCTTGCTCAGCTCGACCGGGAAATGACAGAAAGCGCCTCCAACCTTTCCAGCCGTGTCATTTCTCCCCAACAGGCGCTGACGGCGCAGGGTTCCGTCGCAAGCCAGCACGATCTGATCGATCGTTTGAAGAAGGTGCCCGTGGATGGCCGGATCGTTCTTGATCTGGTGCCGGCAAGCCGGGGAGTGAACGCATTACCTGACCTACCTCTAGAGAATGGCGACAGGTTATATGTACCAAGCCGGCCCTCGACGGTCAACGTGATAGGCACAGTCTTCGAACAAGCAACCTTTCTTTACGCGGAAGATCTTCGCGTAAGCGACTACTTGAAAGAGGCTGGCGGTCCGACGCGCTCCGCGGACCGAAGTCACATGTTCATTGTTCGTGCAGATGGTTCGGTTGTGAGTCGCAGCGCTGCTGGAAGCTCGCTTTTCGCGCGGGGTTTCGACACTCTGCCTATGTATCCCGGAGACACATTGGTGGTTCCGACATACATCAACAAAACGACCTTTACACGCAGCCTGATGGACTGGTCTCAGATATTAAGCAATCTTGCATTGGGTGCTGCCGCCGTGAACGTTTTGCACTGAGAGGAGCCTAACCGTGCAATCCTATCGGCAACTTGAATTCCCACCGGACGCGACTGACATTTTAACCGGACCTAATGCTACGCATTGGAACCACCCTGAGATCTCCCTGCTGCACCTGCTTCGAGTTCTCTGGCGTGGTAAATCGACTATCGGCATTGCGGTGATTGTCTCTGCCGCGATAATGAGCGGGATCGCTTTCTTGCTGCCGGTCAAGTACAAGGCTGAAGCGGTGATCTTTACCCCTCAGCAATCGCAGTCTTCGTTATCCGCAGTGGCGCAATTGACCGGATTGGGCTCGGCCGCCGGTTTCTCGAGCCTTGGTCTTCTATCTGGCTTGGGACTGCGGAGTTCGTCAGATCTTTACGTCGGAATTCTGGAGAGTCGCACGATCGCAGATGGTCTGATCAAGAAGTTTGATTTGAAGCAGGTTTACCACCGCGACACGTTCTATACAGCCAGAAAGCAATTGGGGCGCAACACAACGATTAAGGCCGGCAGGGACACCCTGATTCACGTGCAGGTGGAGGATCGCGATCCTCGCCGGGCTGCGCAAATCGCGAATGCTTATATCGACGAATTGGCAGAACAGAATTCCCATGTTGCGCTGACTGAAGCCACGCAACGCCGGATTTTCTATGAGAGCCAGCTTGTTAAGGAGAAGGACGCGCTTTCCGATGCGGAGATCGCGTTGAGAAACACACAGCAATCCACCGGCCTGGTAGCTCCAACGGGCCAAGCAGAGGGCCTCATTCGTGCGGTATCGCAGTTACACGCGGAGATTCTCACCCGCGAGGCGCAATTGGAGGCAATGAAGACTTACGCGACGGACGATAATCCGCGTCTTCAAGTGGCGAAGCGAGAAATAAGCGCGCTTCACGCAGAGCTGGACAAACTCGAGCGAGGCAATCACATTCCAGGAACTGCTGAAGTTCCCGCCGGCCAGCTTCCCGAGGCAGGGCTGCAGTACTTGCGGAAGTATCGCGATTTCAAGTACCACGAGACTCTGTTCGAGATTCTGGCAAAGCAATACGAGGCGGCTCGCCTCGACGAAGCGAAATCCGCGCCCATGATTCAGGTGATCGACCGAGCCGTTCCGCCGGAAAAAAAGAGTTGGCCTCCGCGCGCAATCCTGACGCTCATTGCTGCTGGTCTCACTGCCTGCGTATCCAGCTTCTGGATACTCATGCGAGAACGAGCGCAAATGGGAAGAGAGTGAAGCCGCGGTGTTGCAGCAGCGGGGTTCGAGTATCAGAGATTGCGTCGGAACGGTTTGCCCATGAATCGCGGTCGGATCTTACGTGAGAATATCGCCTCGCTCACAGGGTTGCAGCTCGTGGGTTACATAGCACCTTTGCTGACCGTGCCTTATCTGGTGCGTGTGCTCAAGCCGGCTGAATTTGGGCTGCTTTCTTTTGCGCAAGGAGTGGTTCTGTACTTCGATCTGATTACAGATTACGGCTTCAATCTCAGCGCTACCAGAGCGATCGCGGCCCAGCGCAACGAACCAGATTCCGTCTCTAGAATTTTCTGGTCCACTATGTGCGCGAAGGCGATATTGATGTCTCTCTGCGGCGCTGCCCTGGCAATGCTGGTCACATTCACCCCCCGACTACACGGGAACTCTGCCGTTTACGGAGTCAGCTTCTTATATGTAATTGGAACTGCCTTCTTTCCAGTGTGGTTGTTTCAGGGGCTCGAGCGAATGAAGATTGCGGCGGTTGCTCTTGGGTTTGCGCGCATCGTGACAGTTCCCGCGCTGTTTCTCTTTGTCCGGCGTGAACAGGACTGTGTGATCGCGGCAGCGATTCAAGCGAGTGTGCAGGGCATCGCCAGTATTCTTTTCATTCCCGCGCTGGTGGGAATGAGATTACGTTGGTACCGGCCTTCATTAGCGGACCTCGCATTGACCTTTAGAATGGGCTGGCCACTTTTCATTTCCGGATCGGCTCTTTACCTGTGCACTTCAAGTACGACGGTTGTGCTAGGGTTTTGCGCTGGAAAGACCGCCGTCGGGTATTACAGCGCCGCTGACAAACTCATCAAGGCGGCCACTTCGATACTCAGTCCCGTCACGCAGGCTCTATATCCACATATCACGGCTCTAAAGGTAACCTCAACCGCCTCAGCCCTGCGAGTGATACGTAAGAGTTTTTTCTCAATTGGCTCGCTGTCCCTGTGCACGTCCATTTCCACGCTCGTTCTGGCGCGTCCGATCTGCCATTTGTTCCTGGGTCCCTCTTTTGATGGCTCAATCGGTGTTTTGCAATGGCTTTCGCCCTTGCCCGTTCTTTTCGGCTTGATGAGCGTGCTTGGAACGCAAACAATGCTGGTTTTCGAAATGGACGGTATGATGAGCCGAATTATGTTAGGGAGCGCCGTTGCCGGAATCCCTTTGACGCTAATGCTCTCTTGGCTCTTTGGCGCTGAAGGAGCGGCCGCAGCTTCCGTAATGCTAGCGGCTTTTATGCTCGGCTCCATGATCATCCTGTTGAAGTCAAGCGGTTTGACAGTATGGCAAGAAGCCCGAGAAGGAATATTGGCCTAGGACTGGGCTCCCTTTGCATTTCGCCAACAGCCCCGTTGAGACGTTCATTACTCGCTCTGTGCAGGATCGTAGATATAGTCCACGTCCTTGCTGGCCCATTATTTGGCTATGGCTTCTTTCAATCGCTCAATACAGTTACCGATACATTCTTCAAGTTAATGATCCAAACACTTCGCATCAGTATGGCGCCACGCCCCGTTCTCTTAGCGCAATCAAGTATGTGATTGGCTTCTTGTTTCTCTTATACAGCATGTATTGCCTGGCACGGCGGCCGATCTCCATCGGCCCGAGATATCGAGCGCTGATATGCATCACGTTCGGCGTGTTAGTGGTCTTGGCGCTCGTTGTGCTGGTGCGGTTAGCGGTCCTTCCTGGGCCATTAGATGAGACGGTCGATTGCGGACTAGAGCTGGTTCCTTGGATGGCAATCGTCCTATGTTTTCCATTTGTGTTTAGGCGAAAAGACAGTCTCAGAAGAACATTACTAGTTTTCGAGCGAATCGCATTTTGGGTTGTATTTCCTTTTTGGCTAATGACCGTCACTCTGGCCGCCTCTGGAATCAGGTACCCCGCTCTCAGTTACCCTGGCCTGCTTGTAAGATTTGGCGGTATTCTTGACGACCCGAATGGCTACGCTTGTGTGTGCCTGTTATTAATCCTCTTGGCCATCAGCTTCAGAGTCGCACATTGGCGGCTGCGAGTCTTCGTGTACGTACTCATGTTAATGGGCACCTTGTCATTAGCCGGATACCTTACCGGCATCGTCATATGGTTATGCTCGGTACCCTCTTTTCTTCGATACCGGGTGAGCCATGGCCGG
The DNA here is from genome assembly GCA_963787585.1 of uncultured Acidobacteriaceae bacterium. Taxonomy (GTDB): domain Bacteria; phylum Acidobacteriota; class Terriglobia; order Bryobacterales; family Bryobacteraceae; genus Bog-105. The sequence goes on along the minus strand of CAWBDR010000013.1, from coordinate 530,200 downwards.
CGGCTAGGCACGATGTGCGCCATCTTTGCGTTCGTGATGATCTCCCTAGCAGCCTTGGCGGTGTTCTGGGAACGAAATCAGGACATTTTTGATGTAGCTAGTACCCTCTATTCTGGCAAGATCAACAGTACGTCTGCCCATTTATCGGACCTGTCTCCAGACGGGGCCGCTCTAGACATATCGTCGCCTGTGGCGGTGTTATGTGGAACCGGGGGTTTTTCAGAAAACTTCTACTGGCGAGTTCTGGCAAACTTTGGCTGGTGTGGGCTGCTCGCGGTGGTTGTCGCGCTGGCGTCGTGGAACTACTTCGCTTTGCGCCAAGCACAACAGTGGAATCGGTTTCTATGCCCGTGGAGTATCGGAGTCTTAATTGGATCGAACGGAATTGCCTATCTACTTACATTTCCATTAAATCTTGTCTATTGGTCATTGCTAGCACTGATGGTCTGGGCAAGAGAGGCCGAGACTTTGCCAGAACTGACGAATGCAACTTGATCCTTACGCGTTTACGGCGCCATCCTTTCTGCCGAACCAGATTAGGCTATAGTGTGAACCGGGCTTGGGTAGAAGCCATACATTCCTGAGCCCGGCAGATTCGAACAAGTCATAGACAGCTCTGATTGGATATGGATTGATCTGCATCAGCGGCTCATCGATTGCCTTACCCTGGATCAAGTTCAGAAGATATCTGGATACGGGAAGAGCATGTTTGCAAAAATAAACCACTCTCTTGAGCCGCGCCGGATCGCGGTCAACCGGAACTTGCAACGCGCACACGCCTCCGGGCGCCAGCTTCCCTAAGAGATGCTTTGCGATAAGTAATCCACGTTTTACCGGAATGTGCTGAAGCACGATGTAGGATTGCACGAGCTGAACGCCAGCCGGAACTTGAGAGAGCAGATCGTCGGATGAAACGAAGTTAGCGTTTGAGATCCCAAATGACGAGCAGTTCTTGTGGGCCTCGTCCAGCATCGCCGGGGAGATATCGACACCGATCACGCTTTGAAAACGCCTGGCTAGAGGAATTGATAGCCGTCCGACTCCGCACCCGAAATCCACGGCCGTCCGGCGAGGTAGCCCTGGGTACAAAAGATCGACGTAATGCATGAGAGAGCCGATGTAGGATTCTCCGGTATCAAAAAATTCATTCAGGTTTTCATTGAGAGAACTCTTCTTGTATTTCTCATCGAACAGAACACCACGATAGGGGTCGCGGCTCCCCCATTGCTTCCAATGAGCATCTGTATTTTCCATAGCGGCAGATCAGTGCGGTGCGCTAGCTGCCTCCTCGACCACCCGGCGAACCTTTTCCGCGACCCTGTTCCAACAAAAGAGCCGAGCGCGTGAAAGACCCGCTTCGCGAAATTTTTGACGCAGGCCCGCATCGCTGAGCATGTGTTCCATCGCATCCTGGATGTCGCTGATGTCCAGGGGATCGACCAGAAGACCCGCGTCGCCAACCACCTCAGGCAAAGCGGTCGTGCGTGAGACTATGACGGGAGTTCCGCAGGCCATCGCCTCCAAGGGAGGCAGCCCAAAGCCCTCGATAAGACTCGGCAGAATCAGGCAAATAGCCCCGCGGTAAAGGGCCGGCAGGTCCTCGTCCTTCACGCAACCCAGGAAATGAACCCGCTTCTGGAGTTTCCCCTCTTGTAGTTGAGCCGTTATTTCCGCTGTTTCTTTTCCGGTGAGAACGAGGTGGAGATTGCAGCAGCCGATGCGCTCGAACGCCGATAGCAGGCGCCCTATGTTCTTGTGCGGGCGAAGAGCGCCGACGTGGAGAATATAAGGATACCCAGGCTCATACCGCCGCCCCTGCCAGCAAAAAGTCGGATCGACGCCGTTGCCCACATTCACCACACTCGCTTCGGACAGCCCCGTCCATTTCAAAATTTCCATGCGCGAGTACTCTGATACAGTGATCACGCGATACGCCCGGCTCGAAGCCGGCTTCACCAGGAGACGGTAATAAAGCCGACGGCTGAAGGTTGCAAGTGCCGGTAGGCGTATGTGCGTAAGGTCGTGAATTGTAATGACCAGAGGGGTCGCACACACAGCGGGCGGATTGAATCCAGGCGAGAAGAAGACATCCGGACGTTTCGCGAGGATTTGATAGCTCAACCAGAGAGGATCAAGGATCGACAGCGGTTTGGGTCCGGAAGTCAGTTGCGTGCAATCAGGCAGGCGGGTTAAGACGTTTCGGGCAAAACGCCCGATTCCATGTGAACCGAACCATCTGGCATCGGCGAGAATTGATGTTCTCATCGCCATTTGGATCCGAGCGGCACGAACTCAGAAACTCCACAGAATGCTAGTGTATCCGGTATTCGCGAGGTAGTTTTCACCGCTGAAAAAGCTTTCGTGGTAACCGAAGTACTGATAACCCACGTTCCATCGAATTCTCTCTGAAATGCCAAAAGACAATCGGGCTAGGGGAGATTGAAATCTCATTGGGAATGTTTGCGCGATCTGAAATGCGGGAATTGTTGGGCCGACTACCGTGCTGGTGGACGCTGCCCTGCCGTCCCCTGTATCTTGAACGATGCTGTATCCGACGTATAGGTCTGCCCGCTTCAGGCTCACTCTGCCGGTGAATGTTCCCGCGTGGAGATTGCTCACATAATATGAGACCTGGTTCGGGAACAATTGAGACTGCGCGAAGAACGCGATTCCGCCTAAGGTGTCCAGGTGTGATTTGGAGTATGTCGCGTCGAACCCGAACCATGAGCGCGGGCTCCAGGACGCCGACCCTGAGTAGATCCTCGCGTGGGAGCTGTACGAGGATAAGGTCACTGAGTTCTCGTTGTAATTGGTGCGCGCACTGGCAATAAGCTTCAATGTTTTTAGCTGATACGTGATTCGGCCGCCCAGCGCGTTGTAGTCCTTGTCTCCTTTTGGAGTGAAGGGGCGCGTGGACCGGCCAATCTCATCATCCACTTGGATATTGAGCTGCTTAACGGGCGTGATGTGAAAACCGAATGTTCCTGTATTCAGCTCATTGGTTTGGTAGTACGGAAGCGTGGCTGGCGTTCCCACAAACCCGAACTGCGAAGTGGATGCAATTTTGCGATTCGAGTATTGATACCCTCCATGCAAGCTCAACCACGGCCTCACTTGATAGTTCGCGTCGGTTTCGTTGGCAATCGTGCGAATTCCCAGAAATTCGAAGTACAGCAGGTCGGCCGATTGAGTCGCGTTATTGAACTGAAGATATGCGCTATCTCCGTCTGTCCGGACGTTGTAAAGCGAAGTCTGATTTGTGATGGTGAGCTTTTGCGTGGGGAAGATGCTCAGCGTGAGATTACCTGTACCTACGGGCCGCCGTGCGTCACCAAATGTGACGATCTGCTGGTTTGCGGCGGCGCCGAACTGGTTTCTTCCTAACGCACTTTCGTTCAAAATAAAGTCTCGCGCGCCGCCCGAATATGTGAATCGAGCATTGACACTCACCCAACGGGCGTTGCGAAACAGGCCAATCCGCCAGTAGGGGCTCGTGCCATGATTGGGCTCGTTTCTGAGAAAGGAGGTGAGAGATGCCGGGTTACTGGTGTTCTCGCCGGGAGAAAAACCGCTGAATTTGTAGGGAGTATCGTCTTTGAAATCCACCCAGCCGTGCATCCAGTTCAACGCCAAGCCAAGCCAGTGAATTTCTCCGCCAACCCTGTACTCGTTCTGCACAAGCTTCACGTTTGTGAAGAGCGGAAAAACATCTCCCGTGGAATCAAAGGGTCCGGCTGGGTTGAAGAGCTGCACGGTGGAAATTCCCGCTCCGTCTTGCGTACTGCGACTGTAGCCCAGCGAAAAGCGGATACGAGATTGTGGGAAGAGCGTCAGATTGTTGTCTTGCAGGGTATACGCGGTGTTGAGCAAATGCGCGCCTTGCCCACCGTCCGTTGTTAATCCGGGATTGACATAGTCATTGCGCCGCCAAAGCAGATCGTACTGATACCAGCGGTTCTTCTGGACTCGAAGCATGGCAGATTCGTACGGATCTCCTCCAAGACCTTGAGTCGTAAGTACGGTTTCATCAAAAAATTTGCCATGGCCGTCCTTCGAGTTGATGCTAAGAAAGCTGCTTAACAGCCTGACGCCGTTGCCATAATTCACCTGACTCCGATACATGGCTTCGTTTCCGCTAACGCTTACAAAGCGGTAACCTGTCTCGAACGAGTTGACCACGTTGTAGTCGTGCCAGTCATCTCCGCGATTCGGACCGACAGGCTCGATGGTTGGAGCGACAGGCTGTTGAGCTTGACAGCGGGCAACGATGGATAATACAACGATGCTCAAACCAAGCGTGCGCACTCGAACCTCATCTCAGGAACAGTGGATCTGAATTCGATCCGTGTATACGCACGTGGCAATTCGTGCAGTTCTGATAGCGCGGATCAGCCATATTGTGAGCCGGCGAAAGCATCGGGTCTCCTGTTCCCGTCCGCCCAAAATTGCCGGCGCCGTTATGGCATTCAAGGCACATCGTGAAGACGACCGGCCGGCGGAGGAGGCGTGAGTTCGATGAACCATGCGGGTAATGGCACATCTCACAGCCCTCCACGCGAACGGGAGCATGTTCAAACGCAAACGGACCGCGTTTATCGGTATGGCACTTCAAGCAGGCTTCTTCGTTCGCGAGCGCTTGTTCCACCAGTGCCGGCCGCGCTGCCATGCGCCACGTGGGTGCAAAGGTGCCATGCGGGTTATGGCAGTCACTGCAGGTCATGAATCCTTCATTCACGCGATGCTTGAACGGCATGGAAAACTCACCCCGGAGCTCGCCATGACAGCCGTAGCAAAGCTCAGTCTGAGCTTTCGCCAGCAGGAACTTCGGCGTAGTCGATTTGTGAATGGAGTGGCATTGAGTGCAGACTACATCGTTCAGCGTGTGCGGTGACCGGCGGATATTGGCGCGGGAGAGGGTCTCGGAATGACATCTCAGGCATGCATCCAGCGTCGCTTTAGACGAAAGACTAGGGAAGGAGATGATGGTCGCCTTTCCTCCATGCGCTTTCACATGCGCTCCTCCAGGACCATGGCAGCCTTCGCAACCTGTGTTTTCCGGTTTCTCTGTACCCGCGGCGATGCTTTTGAAATGGGGATTCCTGTAAAACCTGAACCACACATCGGGATGGCATGTTTTACAAACCATGCTGCCGACGTAGGTATTGTTCTGGGGCGTTTGCGCGGTGCCGCAGGCTGCCACTGCAATCGCAAGTGCGAGTCCTCGAGCAGCGTTCAACAGCGTTCCTATTCTGTCGCTTGCATGCGTCTGAGTGTTCAAAGCGGCGTGCCACCCGTCAACAGGTTTGAATACAGGTTATGGGCCCGGAACACTCGCTGTCGTGATGAAGCTGTGAACGTTCTGTAAAACTTAGCCGGGTGATGAAAGCGAGTGAAGAATTATCGGCTTGCGTATTGAAGCGAAGGGGAACCCGTTTCGGCCATGATTGGCCCGCGTAAAATAATCCTGCGCATCTCCCGCTGAAACCGTTCTTCGGAAAATCGCGCGGCAAGACCCCTGATCGCAGCGGTGGACAACGATCCTTCAACGCGCTCGAAGGACTCAATCGCGGAGGCTAGCGAGTCCTTGCCCGGTTCCGCATAGAAGAAACCCGCACGAGGATGCTCCTGAGGAACGGTCTCCAGCACGCCACCTTTACCGAGGGCGATGATGGGCTTTCCACTCGCCATTGCCTCCACAGGAACAATGCCGAAATCTTCCTCACCGGGTAACAGGACGGCACGGCAGCGAGCGTAAAGTTCCCGGAGCTCAGAATCAGAAACACGTCCGCAGAATTCGATCGTTGGACCCGCCATAATTTTGAGAGAAACGTATTCGGGTCCACCTCCGACGATTTTCAGAGGGCGCTTTGTCTCTGAGAAGCAGCGCACTGCATCGGCGATTCGCTTGTAAGCGACCAGTTCGGAGACGATCAAGTAATAGTCATCTGCCGGCTCCGAGTAAAAGCTCTCTACCGCGACAGGCGGATAGATGATTTCAGAAGTTCTCCGGTAAGCTTTCCAGATTCGCCGCTGGACATTTCCGCTGTTTGCGATGAACTCGTCGACGCGAGCGGATGAGGCATAATCCCATACCCGCAGATAGCTCGCTAGCGGCGCTATGAGGCTCCGCTTTAGCCTCGACGGGGTCCATTCGTGAAGGTAGGCGGGATAAAGATCCCATAGATAGCGCATCGGGGAATGACAGTAGCAAATGTGCCGGGCATTACTGGAGGTGATGACACCTTTCGCCGGCCCCGATTCGCTGCTAATAACAAGGTCATATCCGCGCAGGTCAAAGTGCTCGAGAGCGACCGGCATCAATCCCAACAAGGAACGGTGGTAGCGCCGGAACGGATTTAGAAACGAGGCTGTTACGCGATGGCACCGTATCAAAGCTGAAACGCGCTCGGGCTCATAAAACAGAGTGAAGATGTCGGCCTGAGGAAACAGGCGGCACAGGGCTTCGACTACTTTTTCGCCGCCGCGCATTCCGAGCAGCCAGTAGTGCACAATTGCGCAGCGCTTTACCACGTCGTATGGCGAATCGAAGACTCTAATGTAATCGGCATCAATGCTTGCATAGGCCGCGACCCTCTTTGCTTGTTGAGTTCGATTTTAGTCGCATTGGCCCCTGCCTCTGTTGCCATTTTGTAAACAGAACGTAAAACGGAAAATGCTCTTCAGCAGGCGAGGCTACCTGGCCGCTGCTTGAAAGAGGAAATCGCCAACCCGGCGGCAATAAATATCCAGCCGGTACTCCTCTCGCCAGCGCTCCCAGGCGTTGGTGACGATTCGCTGTAATCGCGTGCAGTCCATTTCGAAGATCGCGAAAATCCGTTCCGCAAGCGCATCCGGTGTAGCCTGGACAGTTAAGAATCCCGTCTCGCCGTCTTTCACAATTTCCGGAATACCGCCGGAGGGAAAGGCAACCACGGGCACACGAGCCGCAAACGCCTCAAAAATTACTCGTGGCGCGGAGTCGAGCGGGCTCGACGGAACAACCAGCAAATCTAAGTCTGCAAGGACGCTTGAAATGTCGTCTTGCCAGCCGAGAAAGTTGACCGGCAGTTCACGGCTGCCTCTGACTACTTCATCGAGATATTTGGAGCTCGAAAACAAGGGTGCTCCTACGACCGAAAACCGACAATCTGGAAATCGGTTCAACACAGCACGGGCAGCGCAGACGAAATCCAATTGCCCCTTTTCCGGCTCGACACGACCGATCACGCCAATGTGACGCAAACGCGCTCTATGCGCTGGCACACGCGGTGGCAATTCCCCGACACCGTTGTACAGTACCGAAAAACGTTCGGGTTTTACATACCGCCGGATCGGGCTGGCCGCGTACCTGCAACACGCGATCACGTGCGCACCTGATAATCGTAACGATTCGCCAATTGCAAGAACACCCGACCATTGAACAATGCGATTGTGGCAGTGGAATACCAGAGGCACCGAACGCATCCGCGCTGCAATTGCGGCCGAAGGAAGAATGCGGGGAGCATTCACATATAACAAATCGATGTTGCAGGTAGAAAGCAGTTGCCCTATGGTGCAAATCAGCTTTGGATATTCGTACGCGAATCGCGTTACGTCGAACAATGATTTATGACCATTCGCATAAGAGGCCGCCTTCAGCGCTTTGACCTCCAGTCCGCTCTTCCTGGCAAGGTCGGCGAGGGGTCCTTCGTTCGGGATCGCGATCACTGGGCGACACCCGCGAGCCTTCAGACCTGGCAACAAGCTCAAAAGGCTAAGTTGTCCGCCGCCCAAACGAGAGAACTGCTCGAGACAAAGAATATTCATCGCTCGCTGGACATTACTTTTGCTCCGAACCAAATCACCACGCGTTCTTGCCGGAAAGCACTGTAGGGAGCGTTCTAAAAAGTATTTTGAAGTATAAAGCTGCAGACCACTTCCTAAGCATGAAAAGATCGAGCCGGCGCCGTTGCCGGTAAGTCAGACGGCTACGTCCGCTTGTTTGCCAAAGCCCGCTGATTCCTGGCCTCCTCTTTAGTAACAGGCTCGCTGCCGGACCGTAGTGAGTATCCATTTCGGAAGCTGTAAGTGGTCTTGGACCCACGAATGCCATTTCGCCTCGAAGCACGTGCCAGAGTTGAGGCAATTCGTCGATCGAATATCGGCGGCACAGCGCGGCGAACTTGCTGGTAACGCGGGGATCAAAAGCCTGCTTGCTATGGAGCGGAGCACTCAACTCTGACGTGAGGTGTTCAACAACGGGAAATACGCCAGACTGTGATGAATTTCGGTCCCACATCGTTCTCAGCTTCAATACCCAAATTGGCCGGCCATCCTGTCCTATCCTCCTATGAGCAATAAGCGGCGAGCGTTTTGAGAGCATCATGATAGTGACCCCGGCCGCGCTCAAAGCTGGCAGCAGCGCGACTAGCAACCCACCAGCGCAACAACGCTCGATCAGTTCGATACCAGCCCACAACAGTGGTTGGTTACTTGACCTCTGAAACTCAAGACTGGCTATTTCGAAGGGTAAGAATTCCCCACTCACGGTATCGAGCTTAGGCCCCAAGAACACCGAGACGTGTTCCCATGCTGTAAAACTGCTGTAAATCGTACGCACGACGGACGATACCGCGATTGCAGGCGGCCGGTGTGAAGCAGTTCGGCTTCGTTGCAGGCCGATCGGCTATGGACTTATACTTTGCTGGACGGCAGTGTTTTCATGGCGACCCGGCAAGCCGGAATGGCAGCGAGCACAGATCCTGGCGCGCGTTGGCCGACTGCGGTAGCATCCCTGCTCGTGGGCGCTGTTTTCTTTGCGCTTTGGTTCTGGTTGCTGCCGTCCTGGTTGGGTTTCCACGTTGATATGTCGGGTGCGGCGCGCTGGCGCTGGATCGCGAGTGTGCCTTCTGTGGTAGGTTTCGCCGTGGCTCTGCGCTGCGTGTGGGATTTCGGACGGACGGGGCGGGGCACGCCAGCGCCGATTGCGCCGCCAAAGAAACTGGTTGTGGTGGGGCTATATCGATACGTGCGGAACCCGATGTACCTGGGGTTCTTCCTCGGATGGGCCGGGCTTTGGGTGACTTTCGGACGGGCGAATCTGGCAGCGATTATGACGGCTGTGGCACTGGCCTTGTGTACCGCTTTGTTTGTAGTTCTATACGAGGAACCAACGCTGCGAAAGACATTCGGCGCTGAATATAAGGAGTATTGCAGGAACGTTCCCCGGTGGCTGCCTAGACTGCGCGCCTGGCATCAGTGAAGCCAAATTCAGCGACGCCGTTCATGCGAGGCTTAAGCGATGGTAAAGTTCGTCGCGTTCTTTTCCACGGTGTGCCTGATCGGCTTGCTGATCGCAATCATCCTGTACCTCGGTTTGTATGGCCCCGGCGGCGCCCACCCAAACCTCGATTCACTTGCGGTTGTGAAGGAAGTCCGCCAGTTGAACGAACTGGTGACCGTTAAATACAGCATTGAGAAGGTTGTCGGCATGAAGGAGGAGAAACCGCCCGTGGGTGTGGAATCAATTCTCCTGCTGGTTCGGGGGAGGGTGCTGGCGGGAGTCGATCTCGCCGAATTGAGATCCAGCGATGTGACCGTATCCAAAGGCGACGTCGTGCGGGTCCGGCTGCCAATGCCGAAGATCGAGGAAACTTATCTGGATGAAAAGTACACCAAGGTCTGGGACCGCAGTATAACGTGGTGGACGCCCTGGGTTACCCCGGATGTGGATCTGGAGCATAAAGCGAGAATGCAGGCAGTGGAGGATATCAAAACGGCCGCGCTCGACATGGGCATCCTGGCGGAAGCTCAACGAAACGCCGAACTGGACATTCGAAACCTGCTGGAGGCGTTCGGGATGAAAAAAGTCGCCTTCGCGTATGGCATCTGAGAACGCCCGGAAGGCATGCCGGAGCTGTTGTATGTAGGTGAAGGAGAATAGCTTACGAACGCTTGAGTGACAATCTTGGCGCTGACGGCCCGGAGCCCTGCCTGAATTGGTACGTCGAGGGACGGCGTGTGACAGCTTCGAGAGCAAACTCGAACGTTGGATTGTTGCCTTTGAGCGGCGTATTGCTGATCTCTCCTACGGCGAGAACGCCCGGTAGGTTCTTCAGGCGGCCGAGAATCTGCTCGAAAAAGGCATTTTGTGCTGCGTTCGTCGGGTACTGGGATCGTGACAGCGTGAGCCGCAGCGTGAGAAGGTGGTCCGTACGCAATCCAGGAGCGGTCGAAAGCAAACGGGCAGACTCTCACCAAGCAGACCCGCGCCGATCAAGAGAACAGAAGCCAGCCCGACCTCAATGGCCACCAACAGCCCTCGTTTGGGTTCTAGATTCCGAGGCGTTCCGCGAGCTCCAGAACTGATCTGTTCCCGGAGATCGAGGCGCGAAGCTTGCATTGCGGGCGCCAGACCGAAGATCAATGCCGTGATCAGCGTTGTACCCACGGCTAATAAAATAACGAGGCCACTCAAGTGGATTTCGCCTGCCCGTGGGATGAGTCCCTCGCCGAACCTTCTCACCAGAATGATCCCCTGTATCGCCAGAGCGAGCCCCACTGCGCCACCGAGTATAGCCAGTGCGAAGCTTTCAACCACTGATTGTCGGAGGATCCGGGCGCGGTCCGCACCGAGAGCCGCTCGCACGCTAATTTCACGTTTACGAGAGGCACCTTTCGCAAGCGGTAGGTTTGCGAGGTTCGCGCAGGTGATCAGTAGAAGAAGAAGCGCGCCAGCCTGAACCGTCAGCAGAATCGGGCGGGTTTTCCCAACCAGTTCATCCTGCAGTGGCACTAGGGATGCGCTCCATCCGGTGTTGGTGGCCGGATACGCCGCGGCGAGCCGGCGCGAAATAATGTCCATTTCAGTCGCCGCATCACGCCGGTTCCTATTTGCCCTGAGCCGGCCTATGACTGTGAGCCATCGGCCTTCGCGATTCGAGCGGTTCTTGGCACTGAGCGCGAGCGGCACCCAGGCATCGACTTCGGGCGAGGGGAAAACGAAACCCTCGGGCAAAACTCCGATCACAGTTGCCGGCGAGCCGTTGAGAGTCATTTGGTGTCCCACGATCTGTGGCGATCCACCCATGGCCTGCCACAAAATGGTCACTGATGACGACCACGAAAGGGCTTTGCTCGTGGTCTTCATCCGGCAGGAATGTCCGGCCAATTTGCGCCCTAAACACCAAGTGTGGAGAACAGGTTCGCCGAAACAAGTTGCGTTTCGAGGCGGCGGGGCTCATCGACGTTTGTCAGGTTCATCGGCCAGCTCGCGTAGGCTGCCAGTGACTCGAAGGCGTGAGACTGTTTCCGCCAATCGTAGAAATCGGCGGCCGACACGTGCACGTGCTCGTGTGTGCGCCTCTACTGGCGCTATGCCATCGGCAATCAACTCCCCAATTTTTTCGTCGAGATGAGCCTGCATCTCGGAAGCGAGATCGCCCTGCAGCCGCTTTGCCTGGAAGTATTTCAAGATGCGTTTCATGCTTCAGAAAGCCTCATCACGCGGGCGATTCCATCGATCACGCGACCCACGCGCTTGGTTTCGCGGCTCAATTGTTTACGTCCTGCGGCAGTTAGCGTGTATGCCCGGACCCGACGATTGCGCGTTGATATGCTCCACTCGGCTGATACCCAACCCTCGATCAGCAATCGTTGCAGGGCCGGGTAGAGGGATCCCTCTTCCACGCGGAGGAGGTCATCAGAGTTCTTTTGGATGCGCTGGGCGATCGCGTAACCGTGGAGCGGCTCGCGTCGGAGGGTCAGTAGGATGAGCATCTCGAGGGAGCCGGGGAGCAGATCGCCCTTTGCGGTAGTTCCCATGCCGAGATTATCTATGCATAGATACACGGAACAAAAACCGTGTCAACCGCGACTGGCGGAGCATGTGACCAAGAGGTAGCTTACGGGCGCATCTCAGCGTCAGACCAGCACTTTGCCGGTATGGGCGATATCGTACCCCGCGATCGTTTCCAGCTTCCTTAGAAATTTGGAGCGATTTAGCAGATCGAGAAGCGCCTTGGCAGCGGGCAACTCCAGGGCTGCCTTGTCGAACGATAAATCAAAGCGCTCCGTCGCGAGAGGTATGAAATCAAGCCCGAAGCAGCGGCTTGCAGATAGTGGTGCGATACAGCAGTCGGCGGCGGCAGCCGCAACGGCATGGGCGGCCGAGAGATGGCCCTGAGCGATGGCCCCGTAGCCTTTGACCTGGTCGGGTTTAATACCGGCCCGGCGGAGGCCAGTATCGAGTAAAGCTCTGCTCCCAGAACCCTTTTCGCGATTGATAATTTTTACGTCCTTGCGGCCGAGGTCCGCAAGGGAGCGGATCCCCTTCGGATTACCGGGTGGCAGGACTAGGCCCTGCTCCCATACGGCGAAGTTCACAACCCGAACTGAGCCGTTCGGGAATAGACGCCGGATCAGAGGGACGTTGTATTCCCCTGTCGCTAAATCGAGAAGATGAGAACCGGCCGCGTGCACGCGCCTTTGCTTCAGCCATTCGAGAGCGCGGCGGCTGGAACACGGAACGCTGATGATTTCAGTATCTGAGGAGCCCGGCAATTCGTTGAGCAGCGAAAGCGCGGGGTCGCAACCGGCGAGTAAGAGCCGCTGGGGGTTTTCGGGCAGACCGCAGGGCGACTGGATCGAAACAGTGTGCCTCGATCTGGATTCAATGATACCGTCAGCGGGCGGGAGATATGCAAGTTCAGCGGAGAGGGGAATCGCAGTCAGGCGCTCGTTTACGAGGCAGAACCGTACCAGTTGCCCCTCGTTCGCTGGCTGATCAGCGGCAAGCAGATCGGCGCTGATCGACTCTTGCTCCTGCTCCTCGGTAATCGAGAAAATCTCTTCGACGGTTACATCAAGAGCGCGTGCGAGTTGCAGAGATACCGTTGTGTTTGGAACAAAACTCCCATCTTCAATGGAGTAGATGGTTTGGCGGCTGACGCCGACCCGACGAGCGAGGTCGGCCGCAGAGAAACCCCGTAAGCTGCGAATTTCTCGGAGACGGGTACGGACGGCCATAGCCTGTCCATTATATTTTACAAGGTATTCTAAATTAGACAGAACTGCTCTAAACGAGAACGGCCGGGGACCAGTGCGGAGGCCTGGTCTCCGCCGCCCAGGTATATAGGTATACGTCGTCTTTTCCTGCCTTTTGCTTCCCTTCCAACTGTGATATGTTCTCGATGCGTGAAAGGGCAGGAATCAACATCGGTCGATTATCAGCTCAACTGGAGAAAACTTCAGCAGGTAGGATTGAACGCGTACGAAGCACGATCTTACCTGGTGCTGATGGGCCATCCGCGTTTCAAGGCACTCGAGCTGGCGGCAAGGGCCCACGTGCCGCGGCAGAAGATCTACGAAGTGCTGGACAGTCTGGTGGAAAAAGGATTCGCGCAGGTCGTGCAGGAGAAGACAAAGCTCTTTTCCGCCGTCGATCCAAGTCTGGCAATTCCCGGATACCTGGCCCGGCGGACAAAGCAGCTCCAGAGCGAATTGGCGGACCAGGCGCGGCTGGCGACAGGGCTCATCGAAGATCTCAGGGCGGCGTATGTGAACGGGCAAGATGGGCGGGGCACGCTGGATTTCCTGAACCTGGTAAATGACCCGACGCAAACCGCGATCCATTACCGCCGGATGTTGGCGGCCGTTTCGAACGAGTACGCGGAGTTTTCAAGGCCCCCTTTTGCAGTGGATCCACTCGACGAGCAACTGGTGAAAGATGCCGCGAGCAGGTCTGTATGTTGCCGCCTGCTGATTGAAGCAGCGCCCATGAATCAGGAACATTGCGATCGACTGGATGAATATCGCCAGGCTGGGATCGAGATACGCTTCCACGACCGCCTGCCTATGAAACTGGCTCTGTTTGACCGGAAGCGCGGGCTAGTGGCTTTGCTCGATCCCGTGCTGACGAAACCGGCCTGGACGGCGGTGGTTTTCGAACACGATGGATTCGCGGAAGCAATGGCGGGATTGTTTGACACTTATTGGTCACGCAGCGGGTCCGAAGCGCCGAAATAAGCGGCTGGGAGCACAATTCAAGTTCATGCGTATTAGGTTGAGGCTACCGGATTCAATCGCTCTTATAGCGCTCATTCCGGCAAGCGTGGGGATCCTCAGCGGACAACAGGCAAAAGACTCGGCGGACAATCCGCTCCCGGTACATATGACGGCCGAACAGGACCACCAGCGCATGATGGATCTTCTGCACATACAGTCGCTGCGGCCGGGAGCAGACCCCAAAAACCCAGATGCGCCAAATGCGGTGAATTATGACGAAGCGAAAGTAAACCATGATCCTTTGCCGGATCCGCTGGTGCTGAACAACGGCCAGAAGGTAACCACGCCAGCGATGTGGTGGGCCGAGCGCCGGCCGGAATTGATCGAGATGTTTGATGAACACGTGTATGGCCGCGTGCCTCCGAATACACCCAAGGTGAATTGGGAAGCGGTGAGTGTCGCGCACGAGATGAACGGCTCAGTGCCCGTGGTTACGAAGAAACTGGTCGGGCACGTCGATAATTCTTCGTACCCGCTGATCAAGGTCGATATTCAGCTCACGTTGACCACGCCGGCAGATGCAGCAGGACCAGTGCCGGTGATTATGGAATTCACCTTTGTGTTCCCGCCCGGATTCAAGTGGCCGAAGGGCTTTACGCCGCCGCAGGAGACCGGCCCTACGTGGCAGCAACAGGTTCTGGCGAAGGGTTGGGGATGCGCAAGCCTGATCCCCACCAGCTTTCAGGCAGACAATGGAGCGGGGTTGACGGAAGGCATTATTGGCCTGGTCAATAAAGGCCAACCGCGGAAACCGGATGATTGGGGCACATTGCGAGCGTGGGCCTGGGGGGCAAGCCGGGCCTTGGATTACTTCGAAACGGACAAGTCCGTGGATGCGAAACAGGTCGGGATTGAAGGCCTTTCGCGTTATGGCAAAGCGGCGCTGGTTACGATGGCCTATGATCAGCGGTTTGCCATTGCGTTCGTAGGCTCTTCGGGCGAAGCTGGCGCCAAGCCGCATCGCCGCAATTTCGGCGAGCTGGTAGAGAACGTGGCGGGCACCGGCGAATACCACTGGATGACCGGGAACTTTCTAAAGTATGCGGGTCCATCGACGCCGAAGGACCTGCCTGTGGATGCCAACGAATTGATTGCCTTGTGTGCCCCACGCCCGGTATTCATCAGTTGCGGATCACCGAAAGTGGAGGGGAACTGGGTGGACGATCGGGGGCAGTTCCTGGCGGAGGTCGCGGCCGGCCCGGTGTACAGGCTCTTGGGCAAGAAAGACCTGGGTACCGATCAGTTTCCGCCTATGGAGACGGCGCTCATCGATGGTGATCTAGCTTTCCGACAGCATAGCGGCGGACATACAACGGGCCCGAACTGGCCGACATTTCTCGAGTTCGCGAGCCGGTACTTGAAGGCGCCCACGACGCCGCGGACAACCGCCAGAGCCCACTAATGATGGGCACCCCGGCGGCAATCCTTACAGATTTACAACCGCGGTGTTTCCGCCACAAATGAGAATGCCCATGCGCTCGCCGGGGCTGGGGCGATAAGCGCCGGAGAGCACAGCCGAGCACGCAGCCGCACCGCCCGGCTCGGGTGCGATTCTCAGAACCCGCCAGAGAGCGCGCTGTGCTTGCTCGATGGCCTCATTCGAGACGAGCACAACGCGGTCCAGGAATTTTTGTGCGATCGGAAACATCAGCTCACCGACTCGGCGCGGGGCGAGAGAATCCGCGGCGATGCCGCCGGCCTCGGCATCGACAGGATGGCCGGCTTCGAGAGCTTTGAACAGAGTCGGAGCTGCAATCGGTTCCACGCCGACGATCTTCACGCGCCCGGCATACCAGGCAGCGACACCGCCGATCAGGCCTCCACCGCCCACCGCAATCAGCAGAGTGTCGAGATCGGGAGCTTGCGATTCCCATTCGCGCCCGAGAGTTCCCTGCCCCAGCAATGTCTCGATCTGCTCATAGGCGTGAATAGCGAGCGCACCGGTTTCACGGGCCCAGTCCTGACTCGCGGCGAGAGCGTCGTCGTACCGCTCACCGGCAATTGACAACGCGGCCCCGTACTCTTGCATGCGGGCGAGTTTCGCAGGCGAGGTAATAGAAGGCACGAAGATTCGCGCAGGAATGCCCAGTTTCCGCGCGCTATAGGCAACGGCTGCGCCGTGATTGCCGCCTGAGGCAGCAACGACGCCCACGGACGGAACCTCGCGCGACAGGAGGTTCGTGAAGGCGCCGCGTGTCTTGAACGAGCCTGCATGTTGCAACAACTCCAGTTTGAAATTCAAGGGAGCCGCAGTCAGGCCGAAGTCGGCGGCCTCACATTCGACACACGGGGTCCGGCGGATATGGGGACAAATGAGATCGTGCGTTTGCGCGATAGCGTTGCGCGTCAATGTTGCGGTTTCTGTCACGTCGACTATCTTCGCCCGAGCACGCCTGTTCTGCTCTGGACGGCAACGTCCCAGTAACGAACAGATAAACGCAAATAATTGATGCACCGCCCGGATTTTCTAGGCGAGGCAATTGCTTCCAACAAACGCGGCAATACGGACGTCTAACGTTAGCAAACTGAAAGGATTCTCATGAAGCTGCAACTGATTTGGATTCTGACCGGCGCGAGTATGCTGGCCGCGGTAGCCCCGGTGCATGCGATCGCATCGGACGACAGTCGCGAATGCCTGGCTAGCCATTTCAATGTGAATGATCTGACCAGCTATGCGGAAACCAAAGAGCAAAGGCTGGCGAGCTCTTCCGTAAACAACATTGATCCCGGGGTGAATGGCTCGGTTCGCGTGCATGGATGGAACAACGCAGACGTTCAAGTGAAGGCGTGCGTGATGACGGCGGCCGCAACAGAGCAGGAGGCGCGCAACCTGGCATCGCAGATTTCTATCGTGCAAGGGCCCGGCAACATCGAGGCGAGGGGTCCTTCGAACGACGAACATCAACACTGGAGCGTCAGCTACGAAGTATGGGTGCCAACCGAATCCAATCTGTCTCTCAAAGCTCATAACGGCAGCCTGGGAGTTGATGATGTGCATGGCCAAATTCGATTTGAGACGCTGAACGGATCAGTGCGGTTGAATGCGGTGAATGGCGACGTTGAGGGAACGACGACCAATGGATCCGTTGCGGTTGATGTGGCAAACGGAACCTGGAACGGCGCGGGAATGCACGTGAAAACCACAAATGGCAGCGTGCGATTGAGGCTGCCCGAGAACGTGTCCGCACACGTTGAGGCTTCGACCGTGAATGGGAGCGTTCATACGGATTTTCCGGCCACGATCCCAGCAGGATCGAGCGAATCCCGCAGGCACATTACGCTCGATTTGGGCGGCGGCGGGCCAACGATCGAGGCGACAACCGTAAACGGCAGCGTGCATATTACGCGGAGCTAAGGAGATTTCCCAATCGTATCGACAACTTCGTAGAATCTGAGGAGTGAATGCTGCCTCGGCCGGCTTGCAACTCGGTCCGTACCAGCTTGTCTCGCCGCTGGGTGTGGGCGGAATGGGAGAAGTCTGGAAGGCACGCGACACCCGTCTCAATCGCACCGTCGCGATTAAGATCTCGCAGCAACAGTTTTCCGAACGATTTGAACGCGAGGCGCGCTCCATCGCCGCCCTGAACCATCCCAACATTTGCGCTCTCTACGATGTCGGGCCGGATTACCTGGTAATGGAGTACGTCGACGGCTCGCCTCTCTCGCATGTTCGCGGCATTCGTACAATTCTCGATGTCGCCGTGCAGATTGCCGATGGTTTGGCCGCCGCGCATGCTGCCGGAATCGTCCATCGCGATCTCAAGCCCGATAACGTCCTGCTCACACGCGAGGGCCGTGTCAAGATTCTCGATTTTGGGCTAGCCAAGTATGAGGCCGCCTCGAAAACGGATGCCGACTTGACTCGAACTGCTAGCGCGACCCAGCCCGGCGTGGTGATGGGAACCGTTTCCTACATGAGTCCGGAGCAGGCACGCGGGCTGCCTTTGGACGCGCGCTCCGATCAGTTCTCGTTCGGCCTGATGCTCTACGAACTGGCATCCGGCAAGCGCCCGTTTCAACGAGAGAGCAGCGTTCAGACGATGAACGCGATCATTGAGGCCGATCCCGAGCCGTTACCTGCATCAGTTCCCGCTCCACTGCGCTGGATCATCGAGCGTTGCCTCTCGAAAGAAGTGTCCGGCCGCTATGAAAGCACGCGCGACCTATATCAGGATTTGCGCTTGGTTCGCGATCATCTTTCGGAATCTCTGCAGGTACGACCGGCAATCACATGGAACCGCCGAAGGCTTTATCGGTTCAGCGGATTTCTTGCAGCGAGTTTCCTGACGGGCGCTGTCCTCGTCTATTGGCTGAAACCCGGATTTGTAGAGCCCCCCACCATCGAAACCTTGACCTACTCTGGGAGCGATGCTTCGCCAGCGGCATCGCCCGACGGCCAGACCGTCGCATTCTCTTCTGCCCGGGACGGCACGCCTCGAATTTGGCTGAAGCGGTTGAAAGGAGGCGCCGAAGTCGCGCTGACCTTGGGCCCGGATAGCTCACCCCGCTTTTCGCCGGATGGTACGACGATTCTTTTCTCGCGAAGCGAGGGCACCCATCGCTCGCTGTACAAGGTCGCCAGTGTTGGCGGTGAGCCCCGAAAAGTGATCGATGATGCCCTGGATGGGGACTTCTCGCCGGACGGCCGCCGCATTGTTTTCATTCGCTGGAACCGCGATGATCGGCGGCAAACGACGCTGGTGGGCTTATCAGCAGCGGACGGGTCCGCTGTGATCCAGATCGCAAAGATTCCAGACGTGCGATTAAACTCCCCACGCTGGTCGCCAGACGGATCGGTAATTGCAGCTGTCGGTGGGACAACGACCGTGTCTCTCGGAGTTTTCGGCATTGAGGTTTGGGCTAGTCTTCATTGACGGCAAGCCGCCACGCCGCTTAACGGCCTCGGGGCGTGAACGAGGCATTTCATCGGTCGCGTGGGCAGATAATCGGACTCTTGTATATGCGCGCGGAGACAGAGCGACCCCGGTGAATGCGGAACTCATCCGGCACGACACGCGGACCGACACCGTTCGGCGCATGCCCTGGCTGTGCTGTAGCCTGACTCTGGATATTGCGGGACCTGGCAAGCTGGCTTTCGACGTACAGGCAAGCCGCTCCGGTTTACTGGAATTAGGACACAATATCCCAACAGCACGTTGGATTTCACACGCCAATAGCGCAGACCGCCAACCAGTGTTCTCACCGGATGGAAAATTCATTGTGTTCGTATCAAACCGGGATGGCCACATGAATGTCTGGCAGAGCGCGCTGGAACCAGGCACGGTCAATCGGCTCACAGAGAGCAATGCAACCGATTATGACCCCGCTTTATCTCCAGATGGAAAATATTTGATTTTCAGTTCAGATCGGACCGGCCATTTTGAAATCTACATAGCCAATAGAGATGGAAGCAACCCCAATCAGGTTACGCACGACGGTGTCGATGCCGAGAATGCCACTATGACCCCTGATGGCCAGTGGCTTGTTTACGGGTCGGCTAATCCGCAATACCCGGGTATTTGGAAAATTCATCCGGACGGGAGCGGGGCGACTCAACTCGTGCACGGTAGCGGGAGCAACCCTGAGGTCTCACCGGACGGCACTTTCGCTTTGTACGTAATGTATCCCGAGCGGGATCTCGCCGGCATCCGCGTGGTCCGTATTTCCGACGGCTCAGAAGTACCGTTTCGGATCCACACTCGAATATGGAGGCGGAACGGCATTGCGCTGGGGAGGGCGCGCTGGGTTCCATCTCCAAATAGCAGCATTCCGCAAGCAATTGCTTTCATCGGCCAGGACGCAAGTGGCGCAACGGGTGTTTACCTCCAGGACTTTGTCCCGGGTCGCGACACATCGGCTACGCGGAAGCCACTGCGACCCTTTGACCCAGTTGCGCCACTGGAAACCCTCGGGGTCTCCCCAGATGGGAGGAGATTCATTGTGTCTGTAGCGGATGACACGACTTCCATAATGTTGGCGTCGCACGTTCGCCAATGACATATAAAATCTGAGCAATGCCCACTGTGTCCGCCGGCTTGCAACTCGGTCCGTACCAGCTTGTCTCGCCGCTGGGTGTGGGCGGAATGGGAGAAGTCTGGAAGGCACGCGACACCCGTCTCAATCGCACCGTCGCGATTAAGATCTCGCAGCAACAGTTTTCCGAACGATTTGAACGCGAGGCGCGCTCCATCGCCGCCCTGAACCATCCCAACATTTGCGCTCTCTACGATGTCGGGCCGGATTACCTGGTAATGGAGTACGTCGACGGCTCGCCTCTCTCGCATGTTCGCGGCATTCGTACAATTCTCGATGTCGCCGTGCAGATTGCCGATGGTTTGGCCGCCGCGCATGCTGCCGGAATCGTCCATCGCGATCTCAAGCCCGATAACGTCCTGCTCACACGCGAGGGCCGTGTCAAGATTCTCGATTTTGGGCTAGCCAAGTATGAGGCCGCCTCGAAAACGGATGCCGACTTGACTCGAACTGCTAGCGCGACCCAGCCCGGCGTGGTGATGGGAACCGTTTCCTACATGAGTCCGGAGCAGGCACGCGGGCTGCCTTTGGACGCGCGCTCCGATCAGTTCTCGTTCGGCCTGATGCTCTACGAACTGGCATCCGGCAAGCGCCCGTTTCAACGAGAGAGCAGCGTTCAGACGATGAACGCGATTATTGAGGCCGATCCCGAGCCATTACCTGCATCAGTTCCCGCTCCGCTGCGGTGGATTATTGAGCGCTGCCTTGCGAAAGAACCATCCGGGCGTTATGAAAGCACGCGCGATCTCTATCAGGATCTACGTTCGGTTCGCGATCACCTATCCGAGTCGGTTCAGGCCGCACCGATTCCGAAACTGAAATCCCGGCGAATGTTATTCGCATCTGTTGGCACGCTCGGTTTAATCATTGCCGCCGCTCTCTGCTTCTGGCTCGGAAGAGCGACCAAGTCCAGTCCGCGGGCTCTCGTCTCGGTTCCCCTTACGTCCAGTGGAGGCGTAGTGAAGAATCCGAGCTTCTCGCCAGACGGCTCACAGGTTGTATTTGCTTGGAACGGTCCTCGTCAAACGAATTTCAATCTGTACGTAAAGCTCATCGGATCGAATGACACGCTCAGGTTAACCAACGACTCCACGGATGAAGGCTCGCCTGCCTGGTCGCCGGATGGCAAACACATTGCCTTCGTTCGTGCTCTCGGGAATGGAAAATGTGCGGTTCTGATTACGTCGCCGCTCGGCGGCAGTGAGCGCAAGGTGACCGAAATCAATTTAAACTCCGTAAACGAGGACGAAGTTCAAGGACACTCACTGCTTGCGTGGACGCCCGACGGCCGCTACCTCGCGGTTCCCGACAGCGTGAAGATCAACGAGGGGAGTAGGCTTTACCTCGTGTCCGCGGATACTTCGGAACGAAGGCTGCTCACAAAAATATCGGGCGCGGAAATTAACCCCGGCGCTTACGATTTAGATCCCGCGTTCTCGGCCAACGGGGGACGCTTAGCTTTCGTTCGGTTGAACGGCTACTTCTCGAGTCGAGCGCTTTGGATCGAACTTAACTCGGGGTATGTACCCGCAAGCGCCCCGAGAGAAGTGCGTACTACTGGGCTGTTGAACTCCTCACCTCTATGGACCGGTAGAGAGCAAATGGTATTAAGCTCAGGGGTGCTCGGTGCGATGCGGCTATATCGGGCAGCTGCGCGCGACCAATCGGCGGCTCCGTTGGGTGATGTCATTACAAGTGGAGGCCTGGCGTTCAATCCCAAACCGGCTCGCTTCATATTCACGTCTGAAGAACTCATTGAGAATCTTGTTCGGCTTCCGCTGACAGGATCAGGTGAAATCTCTCATTCGCCCGAGCGCCTCACTGCAACAACCGGAAGCGACCTCCTCCCGCTCTATTCGCCTGACGGCAAGTCTGTTGCGTTCGTTTCTCAACGCCGCGGCGAATTCGGAATCTGGACTATTCCGACGAATGGCA
Source organism: uncultured Acidobacteriaceae bacterium (assembly GCA_963787585.1). Lineage (GTDB taxonomy): Bacteria > Acidobacteriota > Terriglobia > Bryobacterales > Bryobacteraceae > Bog-105. The sequence goes on along the minus strand of CAWBDR010000013.1, from coordinate 508,189 downwards.
CAGAGGCCACGGAGCTGACCTCATCGCGCAATGCGACCCTCGATCCCAATCACTGGGCGCTTGATGGCATGTCGATCTTCTTCGATGCGACAACCCGGCAAGGGTGGTGGCAGCTTTTCCGGGTCGCGACAGATACCGGCAGGGTCACGCAATTGACTAGCGATTCGGCCCATCACTTTTCCTCTACATCATCGCGAGATGGCAAATGGATTTATTTCACATGTAACCGGGCCGGCCAGGACCAGCTTTATCGGATGCCAAGTTATGGCGGGGCGGCGACTTTGCCGATTGGCCGAGGGGCAGCCTCTGGCGCATGCCGAGCGCGGGAGGAGAAATTGAGCGCGTAATCAATCGAATCGCAGACCCTTTTGGATACGCCATAAACTCGCGAGGCGTGTACTACTGGGCGGGCAGACCGCCTGACAGCGAACTCCGTTTTCGCGACGCGCAATCGCATCGGGATACTCTTGTTTTCCAACCCGCAATTCCAGCGTGGCCGCATCTGACAATCTCGCCCGACGGACGTTATCTTTGTTATCCACAAATCGAGCGCAACAGCCAGGAATTGATGCTGATTGAAAATTTTCGATGACGCTACATGCGCGAGTCATTTCGCTATGCTCGTACACACATGGTCCGAAAGGGGCTGGTTCTGAACAATTCTACGCATCCGGGCCTCCAGAGCCGGTAATTGACCCCACTGACCAGCAGTTTTCGGACGATCCCTCTCTCAAGAAGACTCGCGAACAGAAACGGATCGCAAAGCGGAACCGACGGCTTGAGAACACGTAGCAATTCGTACGTAGACGGCTTTTCGAGAGTCTTGTCGGAAGACCCGATCGATCCGTCAATGCGCAGACGGGACTCTGCCCCGCAGAATCGTCACAGACGCTTTCGGCAGTGTATAAACAGCGCCCACACCTCCTGGCACCGTGGAAGCGGCCGGCGGGCCATCCGGATCGGCGTAGCTGCTGCTGCCTTGATCGTGCCAAACATACTGCTCGCTGCCAAAGCTAACAATCCTCACCTCGCCTGAGAAGGATGCGTCCTGTTTGCTGGTCGAATTTTCGAATGCGACCCGCACCTCGTGCGGGCTATTTTGATCTCGATTTACCAACATCAGCGACCAGTCCCCGTCCGGCCGATGCAGCGCGTAGGAAGTTACTAACTGATTGCCCTCCGAATCCTTGATCTCGACGGACGACCGGTACATGCGATGAACGCCGGACCGGTGCTGCGCCCACTCGCGGTTGATCAGATGCGCTGCGAAGTACAGGGATGTGTAGCCGGTAACGTTGTAGTTGCGGTCGGAGATAAAGTTCGACCAGCTTGCCGAGCCGAGGCAACTGGGTTGCACCGGCTGCGGCTGGATCGGCGAATGATAGAACGCGGCACCCCCGCCTTCAAAGAACGAGCCAATGTTATCGGCGAGCCATAAGCCCGCGAAGATCGTGCTCATGGGTCCAGTCAGTTGCGCGGCAAGGTGGCTCTCGCTCACCACAAGCGGAACGTTTTGCGGTACGCCATCGCTTCGCCAGACTTCGAGAATGTGCTTCATCAATTGCGGCTCGGCGTAGAGAGTTTTCCAGGTGATGTCGCACGGCTCAAAGGGATAGTGTTCGAAGGAAACAAAAGCAAGGTCCTGGAGATGGCCGTGTCCTTTGAGGTAAGAAACGAACCGGCCCATCCAGGAAGTTCGGCCCTCAGCATCAGGCCATACCCGAATATCTTCGTTGACGCCTTCAAAGATCGGACCACCAAGCTTCAGCAACGGATCCACTTTGTGAATCGCCTCGGCCCACTGAATATAGAGCGCGCCGTAGTCCTCCGGCAGCGCGTGTTTGCCGTCGGGTTCCTCGCCCATTTCCACCCCGCGAATCGGATAGCCGCGCTTCTTCAGGTACGCAATTTCGGCGGCTGCATCGTCCGGAGTGCCATAGAGAAGAGTGACGGGAATCAGGGCCGGCAGGCCATTGGTGAGTCCGCTGGTGAAGAAAAGATCGAATCCGGTGTGCTGGCCGCGGCCGCTCGCGTCGACATCGCCGGCCGAGTGCCACGGATCAATTGAGGACGAACAATAGGTGGGTGCATTCTTTCCAGAAGCGGCTCCTGCCGCATCGACAAAATTTCCGGAACCGTTAATACTGCCGGCGTGAATTTCAGAGATCGCGTAGCCAACGCAATTGCGGATATCGGACGATCCATGCTGGTCGCAGGTGTTGGATGATTCGGTCATCCAGATACGCACAAAACGGGTGGAGACAGCGAGAAACTTGAACGTCGCTTGGCCGCCAGAGCCATTGGTCACAGCACCTTCCGGAAAGGTGATCCATTCGCCTTCCGGGCCGCGGTCGAAGTCAAGTGCGTTCCGTCCTTTCCAGTACTGCACTTGGTAGCGTCTGGCATACGGATTCGCCCAGGCGATGCGGATTGCACTCACTGATTTCTCAGCTCTTAAATCAAGGACGACCCATTGGGGGTGAAGGGAGTCGCTCTCACCCGTGGACTTGCTGGTGAGGTACGGGTTACTTTTCCAGTAGGTCAGATTGGGTCCGCGCACGGGCGCATCGCCGCTGGTCGAAAAACCGCGATGGGGGAGCGCGTATTCGAGAATGTAACGGAGCGGCTTACCGGGCTCGGAGCTGCCGGTAAAATATCCACTCTGATGTGCAGCATCGCTCCAAGCGCCCTCATCGTTCCAGTGCCAGGCGGCCATGCGGAGCTCTGAGTTGTTCCGGTAGGTGATGGGCCCCCATCCCGCTGAGAGCGATTCCTGGATGATATGCGGCGTGTAGACCTGGTCGATGTCCCGGTGCGACAGCACGTCAATCGAACTTCCGAGCGCCTGGTCAGGATCGAACGAGTTGATCTCGTGTCCCGGCGTTGCGTCAATGCGGACGGTAGCGACCGCCTCTGCGGCCTGTGGCGAGCGTGCGTAGGCTGTGGTTGAAATGATGACGAGAGCGGCCGCGGCCAGGCGCGGAATGGATGCAGACAATCGACGATCTCCGGTGGCGTTTATACTGTCGCAGTATGGCACGGAACGCCGGAAGAGACACGCAGCAGGTCGCATTGGATGCAACCTCCGCGTCTGAACCGCGTACTGCAGTGCAGCGGTTCTTTGACGATCTCGGGCCGGGATTGATCACAGGAGCAGCGGACGACGACCCGTCGGGGATCTCGACCTACTCCGTGGCAGGCGCGGCGTACGGGTATGCGGGCCTGTGGACAGCGCTCTTTTCTTTTCCATTGATGGCCACAGTTCAGTTGATGTGCGCGCGGCTCGGCATGGTGACCGGACGTGGGCTTGCGGGCGTGATCCGCACTCGCTATCCGCCTTGGGTCTTATGGCTCGCTTGCGCGCTGCTGGTGATCGCGAATGTTTTTAACATCGGCGCGGACCTCGGCGGCATGGCTGACACGATGCAGATGGTGGCTCATACTCCCGCGTATTACTGGACGCCGGCATTTGCATTGCTGATTGTGGTGCTGTTGTTCTGGACCTCCTATCGAACAATCGCCCGAATTTTTAAGTGGCTGACGCTGGTGCTGTTTGCGTATGTGTTAACTGCGTTTCTGGCAAAGCCCGACTGGGTCGCAGTGATACGGGCGACTCTCATCCCGCATATCGAATGGACGAGATCCTACATCGCCGTGTTGGTTGGGATTTTGGGAACCACCATTTCGCCGTACCTGTTCTTCTGGCAGGCGGCTCAGGAAGTGGAAGAGGACATAGAGCGCGGCAAGACAACAATCGCGCAGCGGAGAGGTTCCACGAACGAGGAGTTGCGGATTGCCAGAAGAGACGTGGTGACCGGGATGTTGCTTTCTAATCTCGTGATGTATTTCATCATTCTGACCACTGCGGCTACGTTAAACGTCAGAGGCATTAGGAGAATCGAGACGGCGCGACAAGCGTCGGAGGCGCTCCGGCCGCTGGCGGGAAGCGGCGCATATTGGCTATTCGCGCTGGGATTGATCGGAACAGGAATGCTTGCGGTACCCGTGCTGGCAGGCTCCTGCGCCTACGCTATCGCCGAAGCGGCGAAATGGCGGGCGACCTCTCTGAACAAAAGGCCGCGTTCCGCGCGCCGCTTCTACGCAGTCATTTTAGTTGCCGTGCTCGTGGGCCTGGCCCTTGATTTCGCGAAACTCAATGCGGTCAGGATGCTGTTCTGGTCGGCTGTCTTAAACGGGATACTGGCCCCACCCTTGGTGGTTTTGGTGGTGCTGCTGACGAGCGATCGCAAAGTCATGGGACAACGGACAAACTCGCGCGGCGCGCAAGCTCTGGGCTGGATTTGCGCAGGAGTCATGAGCACGGCAGCTATAGCGCTCTTTGTACTTTAGGCAAAACGCTCCGCGTTAGTCTGGTGGAGGAAAGGACGGTACATGCCTGACGCACAACCAGTAGCACATGGAGATGTAACGCGGCGAGTAGGAGTGGAAGTCATTCGCGCGCGAGGAGTGGATGTAGAAAAGCTGATCAAAATGCTCATCGCAAACGCCGCGGCAGAGTTTGCGAGCACGTATTACTACTACACGATTCTCCGCATGCATTTGGCAGGATACGAAGACTACAAAGAGATTTGCGAGGATGCGCGGCTGGAGGACAGAGCACATTGGGAATTGATTGTGCCTCGGATTTATGAGCTTGGCGGCGAACTACCCAACGACTTGCCTGAGTTCCATAATCAGGCAGGTTGCGTCGCGGCCAAACTTCCCGATCCGCCCACCGTAGTGAACATCCTGACAGTGCTTCTCGAATCCGAGAGGTGCGCGATCCGCAGTTGGATCGCTATTTGCGACATGACCTTCGGGAAGGATCCGAGGACTTACGATTTGGCCTCGAGAATTCTGAACGAAGAGATCGAGCATGAGGCTTGGTTCATCGAGCTGCTCGCGCACGAGCGCGACGGGAAATCGATTCCGTCCGGGCACTTCCGGCGTGGCGAACCGGGCGAGGCGCCCTATAGCAAGAACCGCGCCTTCTACAACCCATAGGGTTGAATGGAGGCGTAAAACGGTGCGGCCGCGTGCAGGAGAGCTTTCTCATCATTTTGGAAACGCCGCAAGGCGAGCGAAAGTTCCTGTGTCATCCCAGCGAGTTCATCTGGAATGCGGCCGCGCGTAACGGCATTATGCTTCCCTCGATCTGTCATCAGGGCCGCTGCCTCACCTGCGCGGGCCGGCTGCTGAGCGGAACGGTGGATCAATCGAGCGCCAACTCCTTCTTCCCAGAAGACAAGAAGGCGGGATTTGTGCTGCTCTGTACTGCCAAACCGTGCAGCCAAGTCCATATCCGCACGCACCAGCAACTCCTGATGCGGCAGCATCGGGCGGCGGTTGGCTTACCGGCTCCGTATCTATAGGTCGTCGCCTGTGCGACGCTGGTGTCTTTCGCTTCAAAAGCGGTGCCAAGCACACACGGGGCAAGTATGAAGTTCAAACACGGTCCGCCGAGCGTCGAGGCCACGACCCGCATAGCCATAGATCGCTTCAACGAGGCACTCAATCGGCATGATTCCGATGCACTCGCGTCTTTGCTGACCGAGGACACGGTATTTGAGAATACCTCTCCACCACCAGATGGAGAGCGGATCGAGGGCAAAGCGGCGGTCCTGGCGTCTTGGCGGGAGTGGTTCATGCGCAATCCTGATGCGCGATTTGAAGCTGAGGAGATCATCGTCAGCAACGATCGGGCGGTCGTGCGCTGGATCTATCACAAGGAACGCGAAGGACAGCCGTGGCATCTGCGTGGGGTGGACGTGTTCACTGTCCGCGACGGGAAAGTGGTCGCGAAGCTCGCCTACGTGAAAGGGTGAAGGGCACCCGATCGTTATCGATCAGTTGCTGAGTAACAGACCTGAGTTGCGTCCCGCCATGTCGGCGTTGGCTTCTTTCGAACCCAAATTCAATGTGATAGCTGTAAGGGCAGGTAGTATCCATGGGGTTTATTCGAATTCCGCATAAGCTACTCAGCTTCTGCACAGTGTCCTCTTGCTTGCCTCTGCTGTTGGGCCAAGGGCAAAAACCCGAGGCGAAGGATGTTCCAGTTCATTTGCAGGTCAGTGCAGGAACACCGCTGCCGCTTTACCTGGCTGGGCGCGTTACGTACCGGGAAGGGGAGGCGGTCCATGCCAAATTTGCCCAACCCGTGTGGTCCTTTGACCGAGTTGTCATTCCAGCCGGTACATCCGTCGAAGGTCAGGTGACCGAACTGAATCCGGTGCCCGGCATGGAACGTGCGATGGCGGTCGTGCGGGGGGATTTCACGCCGCTGAAGCACGCCGAGGTCTCATTTACAAAGATCACCTTGCCGACCGGGCAATCAATGGCTCTCGACACGCAACCGTCGCTCGGTCTGGCCAGCATCTTTGTTCCAGAACGACCTTCTAAGAAACCGAAGAAAGCACCAGCGAACCCGCACAGCAAGACCGCGCAAGCGCGTAGGTTTCTCCTCCAGCAGGCGCAAACGCAAGCAAACGCGCGAAGCCGCGGACTGCTCGATTTTGTTCGCGCGCAGAACAAGCGCGAGTGGACTGAGGATTTCCTGTGGGCGAAGCTTCCCTATCATCCGCAGTGGTATCGCACGGGGACGCGGTTCGATGCAGTCCTAAAACAGCCGCTGGATTTCGGTAGTATCACGGTTTCCGCACAGAGCCTGCGCGAGGTCGGGACGCAGCCCGCGCCCGATGCCGCTGCTCTGATCCGTATGGCATCGACAATCAGTTCCGAAGACGCGCATGTGGGGGATCCGGTGGCGGCGATCGTATCCGCACCTGTTTTTTCCGCCAGTCATGAACTTGTGTTGCCGGAAGGTACACAACTCAGCGGTAAAGTGACGCAGGCGCGTCCCGCGCGCATGTTCCATCGCGGCGGCCAGCTCCGGTTCAGGTTCGAGAGCGCCCAGGTTCCGGCCGAGATCGCCGGCGAACCGGCATCGCCCGAACCCGCGCAAGCGCAATTGACCGACGCTGAACCGGCTAGCGGGAATCTCAAGGTAGACACGGAGGGAACTGCGAAGGCGACAGAATCAAAGGTCCGATTTCTGCGGCCGGTCATCGCAGGGCTGATCGCGGCGAAATCGATGGATAACGACGAGGGTAAACAGAACGCCAGCGGCGGCGCTAGTGCCAACTATTCGGGCCGAGGCCTCGGAGGATTTTCGGGGTTCGGGCTGTTCGGAACGGCGGCGGCCTACGGTCCGCCACCGATTGGGATGGCGCTCGGATATTACGGGCTCGCGTGGTCTGTCTATGCCACAGTCATCTCGCGCGGGCGGGATGTAGTGTTTGAAAAGAACGCGGTCATGTCGATCCGCTTTGGGGCACGCAGCCGTTGACTGCGGAACGCGAGTCATCGAACGGAACCCGGCGTGGGAAGGGGAATGAAATTGCAAGCTCGCCCTTGTCACGTCCGGACGATTACTATCTCGTAGTACTTAGCTTGCTAACTCCTAGTACTTCCCTCTTAAAAACCCCCCTTACTTAATACCCCGGAATGGTGTATTCAAGTTAATGCCAGAGGAATGGTAGCGCCTTTCCGTTTACCCGGGAAGGTGACTAAAAACACTTTTCTACGCAGGAAGAAGCTTTTCCTGGGTAAAATTCAACGTTCGATAGAGATAAAAGAGGTGATTTCTCTCCATGACTAAGCGCTTAATGTTTTCGGGAGTTTGTGCGGCGGCCATGCTCTTCCTGGCAGCCAGCAAAGGAAATGCCCAATTTGCCGGATCGTTTACCGTTGACTACTTCGGAGCAGCGGACCAAACGTACACGTTCGTAAATTACGGGTTCCATGGCGCCAACGAGTTTTCTGCAGCAAGTTACGAATGTGCCAACATTTACGTGTTCCACCTGCAGGATCCCGTTGCTTGCGGTTCCTGCTTCGTCAGTCCGAATGGTTCCCTGACTGAGGATCTCCACGCAAATCTCACCGCGTTTCCAGTAACCGGGGTCGTACCAACGAGCGGTGTCATCAAGGTAGTTTATACACAATACACGACCAATTTTTGCGATCCGACTGCCGTTACAGCGCCCTCGCCGGGGCTGAAGACGTTCCGTATGAAGGGTGCTTCAGAAATCGAATTGGACGAACCACCGTTGAGTGCCGCCGAGCTTGCCCATCTAAACGGGACTTGCTCGGACATTGAAAGCATTCTGAGCGGTAGCTTCAACATCACATGTGGACCTCTGGACGGTCTTAAGCTTAGGACCAGCCAGAGGTAAAGTTTTGCGACCGCTGATGGGTTGCAAATTGTAGCTCTGCGCCAGGCGATTGGTTTGACCACAATCGCCCGGCGCATATTTGTGTTCAGGGAGAATAAATGTCTTTATTGCGAAAATTCCTTGGAATTTTGATCTGTACTTTGTGGGTAGGTCCTTTGTGTCTCTGGGCCCAGGCCGCACAAGCACCACAACAAGGTGAGGGCTCAGAGATCGTCGCCGAAATCGGCGGAAAAAAGATTACTCGTGCCGAGTTCGAGCAGAAGGAAAGCGCGAACTTGTTAACGGCCCGCTATAAGTTGTATTTGACCGAGCGGCAGACGCTGGACGAGTTTGTGGACGACGAACTATTAAAACAAGAAGCCGAGCGCGAGCACATCACTGTGGACGAATTGCTGAACCGGCACGTGAAAAGCGCCATTGTGGAACCTACCGAAGATCAACTTCGGGTGTATTACGAAGGCATGCAGACGGACCAGCCCTACGAGGCTGTTCGCAGCGATATTCTGGGGACGCTCCGCCAGATACGCACGACAAATGCACGGAAAGCGTACCTCAAGACTCTTCGCCAGCAGGACTCCGCAACAATTATGCTTGCGCCGCCTCGCGCGAACGTAGAGCTCGGCGACGCCCCCGTACGCGGACCAAGGAACGCCCCGGTCACGATTATCGAGTTTGCAGATTATCAATGTCCCTATTGCCAGAAGGTTCACCCTGAGCTGAAGCAATTGCAGCAGGAGTTTCCGGGCAAAGTAGCCATCGCGTTCAAAGATTTCCCGTTATCTATTCACGACCACGCAGCTAAGGCTGCCGAGGCATCGCGCTGCGCACGCGAGCAAGGGAAATATTGGGAGTATCATGACATGCTGTTCGAAGGCAAAGGTCTCGACAAGGATCAGCTACAGCAGTATGCCCGCAACCTGAACCTGGATACAACCAGTTTTGAATCTTGTCTGAATTCGGGCAAAGAAGCGGCGGGGATAGAAAAGGATATGGCGGAAGGGAAGCTTCTCGGGATTGTCCAGACGCCTGGCTTCACCATCAACGGCCATTTCTTGTTAGGGGCGGTTCCTTATTCCACGTTGCATGACTTGGTTCAGCAACAGCTCGCCGCAGCCGCGCAGAAATCCGCTGACAATAACACTAGAGCCGCGCGCTAGTGCCGCAAGACAGGAGTGATTCTTTTCCATGACTAAGCGCTTAATCTTTTCGGGGGTTTGTGCGGCGGCTATGCTCTTGCTGGCGCCGAACAAAGGAACTGCCCAATTTGCCGGATCGTTTACCGTTGATTATTTCGGAGCAGCGGACCAAACGTATGATTTCGTGAACTATGGGTTCCATGGCGCGAACGAGTTTTCGGCAGCAAGTTTCGAATGCGCCAATATCTACGTGTTCCACGACCAGGATCCGGTAGCGTGCGGTGCCTGCTTTGTCAGTCCAAATGGTTCCCGAACTTTGGATCTTCACACGAACATCATCGGAGCTCCAGTTACTGGAGTTAGGCCACCGAACGGTGTCATAAAGGTGGTCTATACGCAATACACCACAAATCTCTGCGATCCAACTGCGGTTACCGCGCCTTCGCCAGGGCTAAAGACGTTCCGCACCAGAGGCGGCGTAGATCTTGAGCTGGCCGAACCACCTTTGAGTGCCGCCGAGCTTGCTCATCTGAATGGGGTTTGCTCGGATATTTTCGACATTCTGAGCGGTTCCTTTAACATCTCGTGTGGATCTTCGTTCGACAAACCCGCTCCTGGCGTTCGTGACAACAACAAGAGGTGAGACGAGTGTTTTGCGACCGCTCGTGGGTTGCAAAGAGTAGTTCTGGGCCGGGCGATTGTTGACCGCAATCGCCCATATTTGTCTTGAGGGGGAATAGCAAATGCGGCCCAGAAAACCGCTATTGCTGGCGCAGATCGCAGAGCCGCCGCGGCAGCAGAATTCGTAAACGGAAATGTGGGGGAAAATTGCCCGAACAATTACTACCTTCAGTACTAGACGACCCGCAATCTAGTACTAATACCCTAAGTCATAGGCTACCATCTAGCCCGAAATAGGTATATTCAGTTTCTATACCAGAGGTACCATCTTCCCCTTCGTCCGGGAAGGTGGCCGGGACAGCTTGTGCGCAGGAAGAAGCTTTTCCTGGGTAAAAATTCAACGTTCGACTAGAGAAACGAAGAGGTGATTTTCTCCATGCAGCGCTTAGTGTTTTCGGGGGTTTGTGCGGCGGCCATGCTCTTTATGGCAGCGAACAAAGGTAATGCCCAATTTGCCGGATCGTTTACCGTTGATTACTTCGGAGCAGCGGACCAAGCGTATCATTTCGTGAATTTCGGGTACCACGGCGCAAACGAGTTTTCGGCAGCAAGCTACGAATGCGCCAACATCTACGTGTTTCACGATCAGGATCCCGTAGCTTGTGGTTCCTGCTTCGTCAGTCCCAATGGTTCTCTAGATCTGACCCTCCACGCGAACCTCATCGCAGCTCCAGTTACTGGCGTCACGCCAACATCAGGGGTCATAAAGGTGGTTTATACACAATTCACCACCAACTTATGCGATCCGATGGCCGTTACCGCGCCCTCGCCAGGACTGAAGACGTTCCGCACGAGAGGCGGCATGGATCTTGAACTGGACGAACCACCCTTGAGTGCCGCCGAGCTTGCTCACCTGAATGGGGTTTGCTCGGACATTTTCGACATTCTGAGCGGTAACTTCAATATCTCGTGTGGAACAAGCGACCCCGCCCCGCCTGGCGTTCCCGTTCATAATAACGGCGGACAACTGAAGCGACCAATGTAAGAAGTGAAATGAACGATTTGCGACCGCCGGTGGTTGCAAATAAGAGTTCTGCGCCAGGCGATTAGTAACCGCAATCGCCCGGCGCATTTTTATTTGGGCTCTCCTCTATTGAACGTTCCCCCTGAAAGTGACAAGGTCCCAAGACTTCTCGCAAGAGGCAGCCGCGCCCTGATGCAAGACCTCGAAGCGATAAGCTAACGAAAGTCCTATGGCAAGATCAGTTGGTTTCGGGGGTGTGAGGCTGGATGTCGATCCGGGCAGGCAGGCGTTAGCTGAAGAGGAACCTGTTAGGCTGCGCTCGGATCCGGACGACCCGTTCCGGATTCTGATACTCGGGGATTTCAGCGGCCGAGGCTCGGGGACGGGCAAGCCGATCGAAGTCGATCGAGACAATCTGGATGAGGTTCTTCGGTCGCTACGGGTGCAAGCGGAACTGAAGCTCGGCACGGGCAGCGTGTACCGGCTTGGTTTCGAGGCGATAGAGGACTTCGAGCCAGATCGTATAGTGGACCGATCGGAGCTGTTCAGACACTTGGTTCGTCATGTGGACGCTCCGGAGGCAATGAGCGCCGCGCGTAAACGGGAAAAGCATCAGCCACAGGTGGACGTGGCGAAGCTGAGCTCGGGAAGCCTGTTGGATGCCATGCTCGACGAGGAGGAAGCGAAGCGCGGACAAGAAGTGCCGGCGAGACCCTCCGAAGACGAATTGCAGGCGATCATCAACAGCGCGATTGAACCATATCTGGAGCGAAAGCCGGAAGCAAGCGACGTGAAACGAGGCGAGCAGAGGGAACGGCAGATGAGTTTGGTGTTGCGCGCAATTCTACACGAAGCGAACTTTCAGAAGTTGGAAGCGGCCTGGCGGTCACTGGAGTTCCTGGTACGCCGACTCGAGACAGATGAATTCTTAAAGCTGTATATATTCGATATTTCAAAAGAGAAACTGGCGGCGGATCTGCTCGAAAGCGCTGACTTTCGCTTAACCAATACATACCGCGTCATTGTGGAGGATTCTATTCGGACTCCCGGCGCGCAGCCCTGGGCGTTACTGGTCGGAAATTATTCGTTTGACCGGAATGCAGCGAGTGATGTGAAACTACTGGGAAGCGTCGGATTGCTGGCGCGAGCGGCGCGGGCTCCGTTCGTGGCGGAATGCTTTCCGTCGGAGAGCAAGACGAATTCATCCGAGAGTTGGCAGGCGCTGAGGGAATCCGCATGCGCGAATTGGATCGGACTGGCGCTGCCGCGATTTCTCCTGAGATTGCCATACGGAAGAGAAACGGTTCCCGCGGAGAGGTTCGCGTTCGAGGAGATGCCCGGAACACCCGAGCACGGGAAGTACTTGTGGGGAAATCCTGCGTTCATCTGCGCGCACTTGCTGGGAACGTCTTTTTCCGAGATGAGATGGGAGTTCCGGCCGGGCTTCCATCGGGAGATACAAGGGCTTCCGTTGCACGTGTTTCATGCCGAGGGCGCAAGCCGCACCCAACCCTGCGCGGAGATGCTGCTCACGGAAACCGATTGCAACGAATTGCTGGACGAAGGGCTGATGCCTCTGGCCTCGGTGAAGGACAGGGACTCGGTGCGCCTGGTACGGTTCCAGTCGGTCGCCGACCCCGCCGCAGGATTATCGGGGCGGTGGGCATGAGGGTTTAGAGCGGAGGTGATTCCGAAACAAATCGTCCGCTCATTCTCCATAAAAAGAGCTTTGATTTGATTTACTGATTACAGGCTAGTAGAATTCTCAGAGGTATGCCCGCTCAGCGATTTGCTGGGAACAAATCGGGCCGCGAGGAGCAGGTGCTTGTCGCGCGCGATACAGCGGATCTGCTGTATAGACATGGCGTAGGCGGCACAGCCGTTTCCGTTTTCACAAGCACATTGCTTGCGGTAAGTGTTGAGCGTCAAGTACCAGCCCCTGCGCTGTTGACCTGGTGGGTTCTCATCACCCTTTCCCTTTTCGCCCGCGTGGTCAGTTGTTGGTTCGGCAGAAAACGGATGGCGAACTCTGACTGGGACGGGCGCACTGAAATTCGCCGCTACTCGGCATGGGTGGTGCTCTCTGCGTTGATTTGGGCCGCATTTCCTATCCTCTTTTTCCCATTGTTGAACCTTATGGGCCGGACGGCCATGGCTACGATCCTCGCCGGAATGGGGGCCGGCGCGACCACCATTTTCTCGGCGTCGGGCTCGCTGGGTATCGTCTACTCCGGCATTCTCGTCTTGCCCGCCGCTCTCCGCTTTCTGCTTGCGGGCGGGCGCGAGAACACAACACTCGGCATCCTAGGCATTCTGTTCTTTGTGGTAATGAGCATTTCGGCCAGAGTGTGTCACCATGCCTCGATGACCGCGATTCGCCTGAGCCGCCGGAACCAGACGCCGTTAAGCGGAATGGTCCGGGAGCGGCAAAGCGCCGAGGACGCCAATGCCGACCTGCAATCGACCCAGGTTGCGCTCCGCGAAATGAATCAATCGCTCGAATCCCGGATTCAGGCCCGGACGACCGATCTGGAGCACTATGCGCGCCAGCTCGCCCGTCTTGGGGGCTATCGATTCGCTTACCGGACTCCTGAACCGCGCCACTCTGGCCAAGCACCTGGAGCACACTCTAGGTGAAGCCGAGCGCGATGGCCGGCGAGTTGCCGTGTTTTTCATCGATCTCGACAAGTTCAAAGAGGTGAATGATGTTCGCGGGCACCTGGCCGGCGATCAAGTGTTGCGGATCATCGCCGAGCGCTTATCGGCTTCCGTTCCGGCCAAAACCGATGTCGCCCGCTGGGGCGGCGATGAGTTTGTGATTCCACTTATCAATCTCGAACGCCCCCCCGCTAAAGTCGCCGAGGAACTCCGCAAACATCTCGCCGCACCCATCAGCATCGAAGACGCCCAGATTAATATCGACGCCACTATAGGTATTGCCCTTTTCCCGGACCATGGGCGGACTCAGGACGAGCTGATTCGGGCAGCGGACGTAGCGATGTATGCGGCCAAACAAAGAAACCAGACTGTTTGCCTATTCACGCCCGCGCTCGCGCAGCGCCTGCTCAGCCGGCATCTCCTCGAGCATGCATTGCATCAGGCCATTGCGTCCGATTCTCTTTCGCTCACTTTCCAGCCCATTGTGGAGATAACCACCTCGCAATGCCGGGCCATGGAAGCACTGCTTCGTTGGAACCATCCCGAACGAGGTTTGATTGAGCCGGCTGATTTTATTCCGCTCGCCGAGAACTCCGGTGAGATCGTTTCGCTAGGTCGATGGGTTCTCCGCGAAGCGTGCCGTGCCGCTGCCTCCTGGCCCGGCGATTCACCACCGGCGGTATCCGTGAATGCGTCGCCGCTGCAATTTCTCCACGCAGACTTCATTGCAGATGTGACCGAGGCTTTGGATCGCGCTGGTCTTCCTCCGCATCGCCTTCATATCGAGATCACCGAAACAGTATTTGTAGGCGATCAGAAACTGATCACCGCCGTACTCGCTGATTTGCGCGATCGCGGCATTCAGGTTTCGCTTGACGACTTCGGCATCGGTTTCTCGTCCCTGGCATCTCTCCGCAGTCTCCCCGTGGATGTCGTAAAAATCGATAAGTCTTTCGTCCGTAGAATGGACGGAGTCGCCTGCCCTATCATCGAAGCCATCGTTTCACTCTCTCGCGCGCTCCGATTCCAGGTAGTAGCGGAAGGCGTCGAGACGGAAGATCAAATGCGACTGCTGGAGTCCATGGGTGTGAAATACATGCAGGGTCATCACCTGGCAAAACCAATGACTCCTGCCCGGGTAGCGCAATGGCTGCTGCAAGAGGACCGCGCAGCTCAGGCCACAGCCGGAATCACTCGTTAGTTCCCGCCATTTCGAGATAATCAAGAACGGATACACTGCCTCTATGCCTTCCCTCGAAAGACATCCTCCCGGCTCGTTTTGTTGGTTTGAGTTGGGCACCACCGACCAAAATGCAGCCAAGCAGTTTTATAGTTCGTTATTCGGCTGGACCGCGAACGATTACCCAATTGGTCCGAGTGATTTCTACACTATGTTCCAACTGAACGGTGCGGATGCCGCAGCCGCCTATACTCTACGTGAAGATCAACGGCAGCACGGTGTCCCGCCGCACTGGATGATATACATGGCGGTTGAAAACGCCGATCAGAGCGCGGCTCGTGCCAAAGAGCTTGGTGCAACGATCCTCGCTCAGCCATTTGATGTCGCCGAACATGGCCGTATGGCGGTCCTGCAGGACCCGACCGGCGCAGTGTTCTCCATCTGGCAGCCGAAACAACACCCCGGAACCGGAGTGTCGCACAGCGATGGAACCGTTTGCTGGGCCGACCTCAGCACCAGCGATCCTGCGAAAGCGGCTCAATTCTACGAAGCCCTATTCGGATGGTCCGCCAAACCCGGAGAACACGATAGCAGCGGTTACCTGCACATTGAGAATCGCGGCGAATTTATTGGCGGCATTCCGCCCGCCGAGCAGCGGAATTCACAAGTTCCGCCGCACTGGCTGCTTTACTTCCAAACGTCAAATTGCGACCAGACCGCCAAGAACGCGGCGCAAGCAGGAGCTACACTCCATCTCCCCCCAATGACAATTCCCAATGTGGGCCGCATGTCGGTAATCGCGGATCCGCAAGGCGCGGTGTTCGCGATCTTTCAGGACAAATCGACGCTCTAATTGCCAGCCGCTGCGAATAGTAATAGCGGCTGCGCCTCAATTGAACCCGATCATCGGGTACGCCTATCTCGCGTTGCGAGATGAGCCGATCAGCTCGCGCTCGTTGCCTGAATTCGCGTCGAGAAATGGCGCTTGAACCAGTCGCTCGCCAGGGCCGCTACCTGTTCGAGGGTCCCTGGTTCCTCGAATAGATGGGTCGCTCCGGGAACGATCTCCAACGTTTTTTCGCATCGGAGTTCCTTCACCGCCTTCTCATTCAGTTCGATCACGGGAAAATCATCGCCGCCGACGATGAGGAGTGTCGGTGCTTCCACTTTCAAGAGTGCCCTTCCGGCCAAATCGGGCCGCCCTCCGCGCGACACTACCGCCCGTATCGTCCGCGGAAGCTGTGTGGCTGCTATCAATGCGGCTGCGGCTCCGGTACTCGCTCCGAAGTAGCCCATCGGCAACTTGCCTACTTCAGAATCGTCTGCCAGCCATTTCGTTGCCTCAACGAGACGGTTGGCAAGCAGTTCTACGTCAAACCGCAAGTGCCGGGTTCGAAGGTCGACCTGTTCCTCCTCCGCAGTAAGAAGATCAAGCAACAGTGTGACTAAGCCAGCTTGCTGCAGCACGCCGGCGACGAATCGGTTCCGTGAGCTTAAGCGGCTACTTCCGCTTCCATGAGCAAAGATGACGACGCCTTGCGCGTTCATTGGAACCGTAAGATCGCCAGCGGCTCCGGACGGAGGAATCTCGACAGCGCGTTCCAAAAATCCGCTTCGCCCCGGCATAGCGTCTGACCTGTAGACGGCTGCGCCACGGTTCGCGTATCCGAAACAAATTAGGTCGTGTTCGCTTACCGTCCTATCTAAGAAATCAGCTTCCCGCGAGGGAACATATCTCCTCCCGTTGGCGTATCCTGTTCCGTAGCCATGGTGAACACCAGCCGCTTCAAGCTTGTTGCTCTTTGTCTCCCGGTACTCGCTCTCATCGCCTGCGAATTCGATAACACACCGACTGGCCCGACCCGAAACCAGGAGTTTCATCTCGACCGCGGCAATGCGCAACGCGCCAACATCGAGCTAGACATGGGCGCCGGCGAAATGACTGTTTCAGGCGGGGCGGACAAGCTCATTCAGGGCAATTTCGAATTCAATATTCCGTCTTGGGAGCCGAAAGTCGAAAGCTCCATGAACGGCACCCATGCCATCATCACCATCAAACAGCCCGAACACGCCCACTTCGGCGGGCATAATCATTACCGCTGGAACCTGCAACTCAATAATCAGGTCGTTACCGATCTGAACCTGAATTGCGGTGCGGGCCAGGCGCAACTATCGCTTGGCGATCTCGATCTCAGGCAGCTTGATGTTCACATGGGCGCCGGCCAGGTGAACCTGGACCTTCGAGGCACACCGAAACGCGATTATGACGTGAATATCTCGGGCGGCGTCGGTCAGGCTACCGTGCACTTACCCCAAAACGTCGGTATCTGGGCAGAAGCACACGGCGGTCTCGGCAGTATCACCGTGACCGGCCTCGAGAAGCAGGACAACCACTGGCAGAATCGGCTATACGATAACGCCAAGATCAATGTTCACCTGAAGGTCGAAGGCGGGATCGGCGAAATCCGCATTATTGGCTAGCAGCTCCCGGATCTCGGCAGACTGGCGGCCGATTGCCCAAGCGCGAGGCGAAGCGCGGAACGAATGCCGCGCCACTCCAGCAGCCGCATAGCTCTGATAAAAGGCTCTATTAGCGAGGGGCCGTCCCCCCAAATCGTCCGCAAAGGGACAGCTATTTCTGTTTCAGGCTCCCGATAGAAAACACGATCGCTCCACCGGCGGCGGCCCTCCACGTTCTCCGGATACTCGCGCACAATGTCCATGATTATTTGGAGAATCCGCAGCTTCATCGATTCGCGATATTGCGGCATGAAAACCACATGGCTCAGTTTTTCGTAACGAACCTCGTGTACGAACTGCACCAAACCGGCGGCCCTTGCGAGATTCAGAATCGCGTTGGGCTCACGGCCGTGCCGGTCGC
The DNA here is from genome assembly GCA_963787585.1 of uncultured Acidobacteriaceae bacterium. Classification (GTDB taxonomy): domain Bacteria; phylum Acidobacteriota; class Terriglobia; order Bryobacterales; family Bryobacteraceae; genus Bog-105. The sequence continues at coordinate 490,458 of CAWBDR010000013.1, read as the reverse complement.
CGCCTGAAACAACCGGCAGGCCAATTTCTCGGCCGAGCCTCAGAACCTCCTTATTCTCGTTCCACGACCGCAGCCCGTTCACTTCGAGCGCGTGGAAATAACGGCCGCACTTTTCGAGCAGTCTCCCCAACGCCTGTTTGTGTGCCGCCGGCGCGATCCCGTTTTCGTCCCACAGCGGATGATTGAGCACTAACAGTACGTCCGGCCACGAGTTCAGCTTCTCTAACAGTCGCCCGAGCCGATCCGGCCCCGGATGCGCCCGGAACGCCGCTAGCTCGCTGCTCACGGCTGAGGCTTCGCCGTTCGGAATATTGTGGACGCCGAGGTGAAAGAATGTCGGACCGAACGGGATCGTCCATTCCATGGAAATGGGGACCGTACGGAACCGCTCCAGCATCTGTAACCCGCTGCCCGCTCGAATATCGTCGTGGTCCGTGATCGAGATGATGGCCGGCAAACCGAATTTCCGGTTGACTTGTTTTTCCTCCAGCCGGTAAGCTTGGCGCGGCGTGAGCGGCGGCGTCCAGAAAGCCCGGCTGAAATCGAACGGCCGGCCGCTTCGCCTTGTATATTCAGCCGCCTTTCGCCGGAAGAAGCCGCCCACGTATGGCACCTTCGCCGTATAGCGCGGGATCATCTCGAGACTCTCTTCCGAGTACATAGTGTGGCTGTGCAGCGATGCCCCGGCTTGAAATTCCTTACTGATCGCTCGCTGTTCCCACAGGAACTGGATGGTTGTCTTGGCTGTAACGGGCACCTGGTTTAAAGCCCGGCTCTAATTTCTCCCACCACTGTTGCGTTGCGATTTTAGCCCTGTGAATTCGGCGTTAAAACATCTCTTACCTGAGTTGTTTTAACTCGCGCATTGTTACAGCGCCATTACTGCTTTCGGGCCTTTTCTCCGTAACCCTCTGATTTTCCGAGGCTATTTTCCTCCTCCTGGTAGACTGCTAGATTGGAATTTGTGTCAGTCCCCGACACGCTGCCGACCCGTGTGAATGATGCGGCCGTTCCCTCCGCACCAGGCAGATCGGCGGCGCCTGAGAATGCTCCGGTGGACGAGCTTCGCGGCCGAATAGCCAACCTTGAGTCTCTGGTACACGTTCTCCAACAGCGCGTATCCTCGTATGAACGCGTTTTCACAGACTATGAACGCCTTTTCACGGACAATGCAGTCCCTGCAATCGTCTATGCGGCCGATTCGCTGGCGATCCTCGAAGCCAATGAGAGTGCCCTCGCTCTGTACGGTTATCATTTGGAGCGGATTCGCTCCCTTGCCATTCTTGATCTGTTCGCCCTCCAGGCACGGCGTGGTTTCCCCAATTTAGAGGATGAGCTCCGCAAACCCGGGAATTCCATTGCTCCTCTCGCCCATCGTGGCGCAGCGAAGCAGGAGTTAATTATCAGCCTGGTGGTGTTTCCCTTCAATCTGCGGGGAATCGAGTCCCGCATCGCCATGATCCGCGACGAAACCGCCCGGATCGCGACCGAGGAAGCCTTGCGAAGCAGTGAAGAGCGCTATCGCGAGTTGTTCGAAAACGCCAATGATGTGATCTTCCTCCACGATCTCAACGGCAAAATTCTGGCCCTGAACCGCGCGGCTGAATACATTACCGGCTACTCGCGAACGGAGCTCCTCGGTGAGAATTTTGAGGGGTTAGTGGCCCCGGAGGCCCGCAGCCAAACCATGGACAGCATTCGCGCTCACCTTGGCGGCAGCGCCAGCCAGCACTATGAGCTCCCCATCGTCTCTAAATTCGGAGCTCTGCGGTTTTTAGATGTGAGCACCAGGATTATCTATCGGAAGGGTCATCCGGTCGCGATTCAGGGCATTGGCCGTGACATTACCGATCGCAAGCACGCGCAGCAGCGGCTCCTCGAATTCGCTCAGGAACTGCAAAACAAAAACTTGGAACTCAGTACTGCCCTTCGCCTGGCCCAGGAGGCAACCCAGCTCAAGGAACAGTTTCTGGCCAACACCTCCCATGAGCTCCGCACGCCCATGAACGGCATTATGGGCATGATCGATCTGCTCAAGACCACAGAATTGACCGCCGATCAGCGGGAGTACGCAGACGCTGTAAATCAGTGCGCGAATGACCTGCTCACGATCATTAACGATCTTCTCGATCTGTCGCAGATCGAAGCCGGCCGCTTGTCGCTCCGGGACGAGGCATTCAATTGCCATGAAAGCCTGAAATCAGTCATTAAACTCCTTCGTTTGCGCGCGGAAGGGAAAGACTTGGAACTGTCCTACGATATCGATCCCCGCTTGCCCGCCTACATCTGCGGTGACAGTGTCCGGTTCCGGCAGGTTCTGGTGAACCTGATCGCTAATGCTATCAAATTCACGCCCGTCGGCCAGGTCAAGGTTCGCCTTAAGTTTGGGGATGATCGCTCCACTCTCCGTTGCGAAGTTGTCGATTCCGGCATTGGGGTGGAAGAGTCCATGAGAGCACGCATTTTCGAGGCATTCATCCAGGCCGACGGTACCACCCGGCGCCGCTTCGGCGGGACGGGTCTGGGGCTTACTATCAGCAAGCAGCTCGTTGAGATTATGGGCGGCAGCATCGGTACCTATAACAATTGTCCGGGCCCCGGGGCCACCTTCTGGTTCGAACTGCCCTTTCAAAGTCCTGAATCCCCCCATTCCAAGAACCCGGCAGCCTCCATGCAGACGGACGACGCCTGATTTGGGCCCTAACACCTCGTTCGTCATTGGCGTTTTCGGGATGTGTGCCATTTACATTGAGTTCCTCCGGCCAGGCCGCATTTACGCGGGCGTGCTCGGCACGGGTGCTTTGGTCTGGGCCGGTTATTCCCTTTACCGGAACTCCCCGTCTGCATTGGGTCTGGCTCTAATCGGGAGCGCAGCCGTGCTGTTCCTCATCGAGGCGCTTCTGCCGGTATTCGGGATTGCCGGTCTCGCCGGGACGGCTGTCCTGGCAACCGGCGCCTGTAAACTCTTCCTGCAACCGCCCTGGATTGTCCCATCCATTGGCATTCCGCTGTCCATTGTTTTCGGAATGCTCACTACTCTCCTGGCCTACACGGCCAAACGCGCCCGCCACAATAAGCGGTCCGATTTAGAACAATGATCCTACTTTCAGGAACTTTTCCGGCGCACAGGCGTAAGTTGAAGTGAGGACTATTATGCGCCGTCTTCTATTGATTTCGTCCCTGTGTCTTGCCGGTTCCGCCTCGATCTTCGGCGCCGTTGACCGGGGATTGCTGTCACTCGTTCCTTCCGATGCCAGAATCGTTACCTTTGTCGATGCCAATCAGGCTCGTAACTCGCAGTTTGGCCAGTATCTGCTGAAGCAAACACAAGCCGGCGATCAAAACTTCGAACAGTTCGTACAGCAGACCGGCTTCGATCCCCGCCACGACCTGCAATCCTTCATGTTCGAGAGTTCTGGCCCAGCCTCCGACGGAACGCACGGACATTGGGCGCTCCTCGCGCGTGGAATATTCGATCAGGATCGAATACAGAGTTTGGCCAAGCAGAAGGGCGCGACCCTGCAGACGTATCAAGGGATCAATATTCTCGTCACCAAGGGCGACCGCCAGCAGACCGCGTTTGCTTTCCCCGAAGTGGGATTAGCAGTCGTGGGCGATCTTGAAGCGGTTCAGAAAGTGTTAACGAATAGCGCCCCCACGTCGCTCGACCCAGCCCTGAACGCCGAAATCGAAAGAGTGTCTGCCAATAACGACGCCTGGTTTGCTTCTTCGCTTGGCGGCAGCTTTCTTGGCAACCACATTAAGAGCGAGACCAAGGAGGCTCCGCCTCAAGCTGTCCAGGCACTGCAATCGATCCTGGAATCAAGCGGAGGAATCCGGTTTGGATCCACCATTGACCTGACGTTTGATGCTCTGACCCGCTCACCGCAGGACGCCACCTCGCTCGCCGATGTTGTGCGGTTCGTCGCCAGCCTGCTTCAGATGCAACGCCAGAAAGATCCTCGCGCCGCCATCCTCGCCGGCGCACTCGACAACATGAACCTGACCACCACGGCGGACCGGCTGCACTTATTGATTGCCATTCCCGAGCAGAGTCTGGAGCAGCTTGCTGAATTAGGACCGCCCAACTCCAGAGCTGCCGCGCATCCCCACGCTCACGCCCAATAAGCGGTAGCGCTGAGCCCAATCCCGATCAGCGCCAAGACTACACCGCCGACATATATCGGCTTCTGTTTCGTCAAAATGGCAAGCGACGAGAACACGATCGCTATTTCGAGAAAGACTTCGCCGAAGTGGAACCATTTGGCTCTTTGCCCTGCCGTATTGCGTTCTTTCTCGAAATCCTTCGCGTTCCGCTGAATCTCTACTCCTTCAGCTTTATAGCGGTTCACATCCTGCGCATATTTCTGAATCGCTGAAGGGGCGGCCCGCAGTTCCGACAGGGTATCCTGTTCCTGTTGCGCCGCATAGCGACGTATGTCTTTCGCCTGAAAATACGCCCACTGGTCGGAGGCGAGTTGCTGGTTCAACAGCATCTCTGAATTGAAATGCGTCCCCAATACGGACACGACTGCTAGCATGGCGGCAATGATCGCCATAGTCGCCGCCACGATTTTGTCGAACGGCTCCTGAGCATGGTGGACGTGTTCCTCTAATTCATCCGCAGCAGGCATGAAGCCAAGCTAACATGAGGCGGTGCATAAGATATTGCTGATGATCCTGTTCGACAGACACGAACGCCGAATCAGTATAAATCGAGTTCTGCTTCTCTCGCTCGCACTATTTGTCGCCAGCGCTAGGGCGGAGGTACGGCTCCCGAAAATCCTCGGCAGCCATGCGGTCCTTCAGCGAGATCAGCCCATTCACGTCTGGGGTTGGTCCCAGCCGGGCGAAACAGTTTCGGTGTCTTTCATTGGTTCAACTCAGATAGCGACCGGCGATCGCCTAGGCCACTGGAGCGTGTATCTGCCGCCGCGGCCCGCCGGCGGCCCGTTCCAAATGACAGTTGCTGGGACAAATAGAATCGTCCTCGACGACATTCTGATCGGGGATGTTTGGTTTGCCTCCGGGCAATCGAATATGGAGATGCCGCTAAAGGGCTTCCCGGGATCGGCTGTCGTGCGGAACGCGGCCGAAGAGATCAGAAACGCGAATCTATCCAGTCTGCGCCTGCTTCTCATTCCTCAAAAGGCCAGTCCTTACCCTCTCAGTGATTTCGACGGCGATGTGGCGTGGACTCTCTGCTCGCCGGAAACGGCAGCGAAGTTCTCCGCGGCCGCTTACTTTTTCGGCCGGGAAATTGCCTCTAGGGAGCACGTAACTATTGGATTGATCGATTCCACCTGGGGTGGCACGCCTGCTGAAGCTTGGGTGAGCCTCGATTCCTTGTCGGCCGACTCCTCACTTATGCCAGTTTTCGCAAGCTGGGCCAGAATGGCGGACCAGCAAGCAGATACTCCCGCAACGCTGAGGGCCGAAAAAACGGAAGACGACTTAGCGCGAGCGGCTCATGCTGCGCCGCCGAAGCATTCCTGGCACCCCGATCCTGCCTCTTGGGCTCCTTCCTGGCTGTTTAATGGCATGGTTGCACCGGCCGTCAACTTCGGCATAAAGGGTGTGATCTGGTATCAAGGCGAGACGAACAGCAAACTAGACCGAGCGCCCTTATATCAGAAGGTCTTCTCAACACTCATCGCGGACTGGCGGCGGCACTGGCGGCAGGGGGACTCCCCGTTCCTGTTCACGCAAATCTCCAGTTTCAAGTCGGACGAAACCGAAGACTGGAGTCTCGTACGGGACGCGCAACGCCGTACGCTGTCTGTGGCAAACACCGCCATGGCGGTGACGATCGACATTGGCGATCCGGATAATGTGCATCCGTCGGATAAGCGGACCGTAGGTGTGCGCCTTGCGCTCGCCGCTCGTGCGATTGCCTATCACGAGAACGTCGAGTATTCCGGGCCGCTCTTTTCTCAGACGAGTACCGAACCGGGCGCTATCCGAGTCTGGTTCACTCACACGGACGGAGGCTTGATGATCAAGGGCGACCCGCTCCAGGGATTCGAAGTTGCCGGCGACGATCATCAATTCGCCCCCGCTGCCGCGCACATCGACGGCATGAGTGTCGTGCTAGTGAACCCGGCAGTAAAAGCGCCCAAATATGTCCGCTACGGATGGCAGAATGCGCCGATCGTGAATCTGTTCAACTATATGGGGCTGCCGGCATCACCATTCACCTCCGAATAAACGAACTCTGATCCGTAGACATTTTTTTTTGCTCCGCGTTACGCGCTGGAGAAACGATCGAGGGATTCGTTTCACCAGTTGACGGAAGGAGAAAGGAAATGCGGTTAAATCGAAAACTGAATCTGCTCCTGAGCATGGCTGGTTTGTTCTTGACCACTGGCCTGCTTGGCGCAGCCGAAGTCGCCGGCAGTTTCACATTGCCGGCTGAAACTCAGTGGGGGTTGGCAGTCCTGCCGCCTGGAAACTACACGTTTACGCTCGACCATGCCATATTGAATGGGCGCATGCTACTGCGTCGCGGGAACGACGGGGTAGCGCTGTTGATGGCTCAGGGTGTTGAAGAGACAAGCACCTCCGGCGGCAGTTCGCTGCAGATCGTCGGAAGTAAAGTTCGCTCGTTACATCTGGCGCCCGCGGGTTTGACCTACTTCTATGGTCACTCGCGCGGAGAGACAAGGAAGCTCATTTCAGAGCCTCCTCGCTCGCCGGCCCTATCCATCGCAGTAGTGGCAAAGTAAATACCATGGTCCTTACTTGAGTGGCCGGTGCATCGGCGATTGCCTTCTGCGTCTCGTATGTATCGGCCATAACTTTAGACACCGGTTCCCACCTAGTCAAAAGTGCGCCAGACGTGTCGTTAGCACGTAAACTCTGGAAGGAGAACGCATAGAAAGCCGTCCAAGGCACATCAACACGCACGGCGCGTAAGTTTCAATCACGCAAATCCTGCATCCTTATCGCTGCATGAACAATCTACATACACGATTGCAGTCCACAGCGTGAGAGGAAAATAGACACTCCGTGAATAGGCTCAAAGATAAGCGCACTTTGATTACGGGCGGCACTACCGGCATCGGCCTCGAGACGGCCCGCGAGTTTTTCAAGGAAGGCGCCCGGGTAGCGATCACGGGAAAGAATCCCGTGACTCTCGACGCGGCGCGCAAGGAGCTCGGGAGTGAGGTGTTGATTATTCCTTCCGATTCGAGCGACATCGCGGGTCAGAAAACGCTGGCGCAGACCGTGGGCAAGGCGTTTGGAAAACTCGACATTCTCTTTCTCAACGCCGGAGTCGTCGAGTTGCGGCCCATCGAGCAGTGGGATGAGGCGGCATTCGACCGTTCCTTCGCGATTAATGTGAAGGGCCCCTATTTTCTCGTGCAGGCGCTGCTGCCCGTATTCGCCAAGCCCGCGTCTATTGTTCTGAATGCTTCCGTCAACGCCCACATCGGCATGCCAAACACGACCGTCTACGGAGCTACAAAAGCGGCGCTTCTCTCATTCGCCCGCACGCTTTCAGGTGAGCTGCTCTCGCGCGGCATCCGCGTGAATGCCGTCAGCCCCGGTCCGATCACGACGCCTCTCTATGGCAAACTCGGCCTGTCGCAAACCGATCTCGATGCTGTATCTACCTCCGTAAAAAACCAGGTTCCTGCCGGCCGCTTCGGAAATCCCAGTGAGATCGCCCATGCAATCGTCTTTCTCGCGTCCGATGAATCCGCGTTTACCGTCGGTAGCGAACTCCTGATCGATGGTGGAATGGGTAACCTTTGACATGGAGGGATCCATTTAGCGCTTTCGGATCGGGATTAAAATTCAGGTGTTCTCTTTCGGCTCTCTTCTCCTTCGGCACGGATATTCGCTCTTGTTCATCTATGTGCTGGCCGTTGGGATCGGACTACCCCTCCCAGCCGACCCGCTCCTTCTGCTGATGGGCGCGCTGGTGGGGAACCATCAATACTCCTTCAGCGCTTCGTTGTTAATAGCGGTGATCGCTACGCTGATCGGCGATATTTTGTGGTATGAGCTCGGCCGCTTTCGAGGCCGCTGGGTGCTCGGTTTTCTCTGCAAGCTGTCGCTCGAGCCCGATACGTGTGTCCGAAAAACCGAAGCGCGTTTCGCCAAGCGCGGTGCGGGCGCCTTGCTGTTCGCAAAATTCATTCCCGGAATGGGGCTGCTTTCGGTCTCACTCGCCGGAATCAGCGGAATTCGCTATTGGCTTTTCTTGCTAGCCGATACCGCGGGTTGCACGCTCTGGGCCGGCTCCTATCTTTTGTTGGGCCGGATATTTCACCGTGAAGTGGATTTCTTGATTACGTGGTTGGGCCTATTCGGCCGTAGAGCCGGCCTGGTCATTGTGATGCTTCTGGCGCTCTATGTCGCAGTGAAATTCTTAGAGCGCAAGCAGTTTCTCAGGAAACTCCGTGTGAATCGCATTGCTCCGCAACAAGCCTTCGATTTGATCGAGAGCGGGCAACCAGTGACTATCGTCGATTTAAGGCATCCCGCCGAGCTGGAGCGCGATGGCTTTAAAATCCATGGCGCACTGATTTTGGGACCGGACGACTTACGCGCAGGCTCGCTGCAAATTCCGAGAGATCAGGAAGTCATCGTCTACTGCACTTGACCCAACGAGGCTACCAGCGCCCGTGTGGCGCTGCGACTAAAGCGCGCCGGAGTGCAACGTGTTCGACCGCTGGCCGGCGGTTTTGAAGCGTGGCGCGAACTGGGGCTGCCAGTCGAACCCGCAGGGGCGATACCCTCGCCTGTATCGACCGATATTTCCTGAACACGCATCCAATTCCTGTCCTGCGGCATCATAAGGACCGATGGCGCTACCTACGCAGGATGAGCTCGATCTCTCGCGGCTTCTTCTGCCCATACACTCAGGGGATCACATCCAAGGCTCGCCGGATGCGCCCTATACGCTAGTCGAGTACGGCGATTACGAATGTCCCAACTGCGGCCGGTTATTTTATACGCTCCGCAATCTGCACGACATCTTGGGAGACGAGCTCCGCTTCGCGTTTCGCCAGTATCCGCTAGGGGGAATTCACACGCACGCGCAGCAGGCTGCCGAAGCCGCAGAAGCCGCCGGCGCCCAAGGCCGTTTCTGGGAAATGCACGACCTGCTCTTTGAAAATCAAAAGGCTCTTAGGACGAAGGATCTGTGGCGATATGCCCAGCAGCTATCGCTAGACGCGCAGCGCTTTCGTGAGGAATTAAAGAACCGGACCTATGAGGAAAGGGTGCGGCAAGATTTTCGCCGCGGAGTCGCGAACGGTGTTTACGGAACGCCTGGCTTGTTCATAAACGGCGTGCGGCACAACGGGGCTCTTGATCACGATTCGCTGCTCGCGCGATTGACAGGAACCGGCTGAAAGCTTGCGGATCGCCCGATGCGTGTAGAAAGGTTATATGGCGAGACCAGTCATTCTGACCATTGACGACGATCCGGACGTCTTGCGCGCCATCGAACGCGACTTGCGTCAGCGATACAACCAGACGTACCGCATTTTGCGTGCCGACTCGGGAGCGAGCGCCCTCAATTTGCTGCGGCGTCTGCAACAACGCAACGATCCGGTAGCCTTGCTGGTGGTCGATTATCGAATGCCGCACATGAATGGCATCGAGACCCTAAGCGAGGCAATGAAGCTCAACCCGGATGCAAAACGCGTTCTCCTGACGGCTTATGCCGACACCGAAGCGGCGATTAAGGCCATTAACGACATCCACCTCAACCATTACCTGCTGAAGCCATGGGACCCGCCGGAGCGAGAGCTTTACCCTGTTCTCGATGATCTTCTGCAGGAGTGGGTGGCCACTCACAAGCCGCCATTTGAGGGCGTGCGCGTGTTGGGTACGCGCTGGTCGCCGAAATCCTATGAACTGCGCGATTTCCTTGCCAGAAATGAGGTGCCGTTCCAATGGCTGGATGCCGACGCGGCAGAGCGCGACCGCGAGGTAGGGCGCCTTGTAGAAAGTCTCGGTCCGAATGAGCTGAAACTGCCCCTGGTCTTCTTTCCGGATGGTGATCGGCTGGAACAGCCCGGCTGGCAGGAGGTGGCCGCGAAGCTTGGCCTTCGCATGCGCGCCGGTCTGGAGTTCTATGATGTGGCGATCATCGGGGGCGGGCCCGCTGGTTTGGCCGCTGCCGTGTATGGCGCATCCGAAGGATTGAAGACGCTGATCGTGGAGCGGGAGGCACCGGGAGGGCAGGCCGGACTCAGCTCGAATATCGAAAACTATCTCGGGTTTCCCTCCGGTCTGAAAGGATCCGACCTCGCCAGGCGCGCCGTAGCTCAAGCACGCCGTTTCGGAGTTGAGATCGTTTCACCGCAGGAGGCAAGTTCAATTCGCGTGGACGGCCCCTACCGCTATCTGAAGCTCAACGACGGCACCGAAATCTCGTGTCATACGATGGTCCTGGCAACGGGCGTCCAATGGCGGACGCTGGAAGTGCCGGGCATAGAGCGTTTACAAGGAGCCGGCGTCTATTATGGAGCCGGACCGACGGAGGCGATCTCTTGCCGCGACGAAGATGTGTACATTGTCGGCGGCGCTAACTCCGCTGGCCAGGCGGCGATGTTCTTTTCCAAGTACGCGCGGCGCGTTATCATCCTGGTCCGCGGCCCTTCGCTGGCCGCCAGTATGTCACAGTATCTGATCGATCAGATTGAAAAGACCGAAAACATTCAGGTGGAGTACCGGAGCCACGTGACTGCGGTTCACGGCGACGATCACTTGCGCTCCATCTCCATTGCGTGTGACACGAGCGGCGAAACGCAAACCGTTCCCGCCAGCGCCCTGTTTGTCTTCATTGGCGCCGAGCCTGGCACCGCGTGGCTTGATGGCGTGATTGAGCGCGATGCGCGTGGCTTCCTTCTTACCGGGCCTGATCTGATGCGCGACGGCAAGCGCCCGAAAGGCTGGCAGCTCGACCGCGATCCGGGTCTTCTTGAAACGAATGTGCCCGGTATTTTCGCGGTTGGAGATGTTCGCTACGGATCGATTAAGCGCGTGGCCTCCGGTGTGGGAGAAGGTTCGGTCGCCATTCAGTTCGTGCATCAATATCTCAGCAAGGTCTGAACATGGACACCACAATCACGCAACCGGCCGCTCATCCCCATATTGATGAGCTGACTGCGATTTCCACTTTTTCCGATCTACCGCCGGATGGACTCGAGTGGCTCGCGTCGCACATGGAGGCATTCGATTTGGAACCGGGTGCGGTCCTGGTTCACGCGGGCGAGCCCGCCGAGCATCTGGCGGTCCTGTTTCGCGGCGAAGTGCGAGCCGAGCGTGCCAATGGAGGTGTTTACATAATGCACGTCGGACAAGTCACCGGCCTATTGCCCTATTCGCGGCTCAGCCACTATCCCTCGACCGCACGCGCAGTGATGGAAAGCCGCGGTGCCAGGCTTCACATGAGCTATTTCCCCGAGATGCTGCGGCGCATGCCGGTGCTGAATCAGCGGCTCGTCAACGTTTTGGCTGATCGCATCCGCGCAACGGCCGTGGCGGATCAGCAGCGCGAGAAGCTGATGGCGCTCGGGAAACTCTCCGCGGGCCTGGCACATGAACTCAACAATCCTGCTGCTGCCGTCCGGCGCGCGGCCGATGCTCTGCGGCAAGCCATACTTTCTGCGCGCCGTGCTGCTCTTCAGCTTGATCAGCGCGGCCTGCCACAGCCGGCCCGCCTCTTTCTAGCCCGCTTGGATTGCGATTGGATCCGGCAGGCTGGCGAGCATTCCGCTTTGGACACCTTGGAGAGAAGCGAGCATGAAGAAGAATTCGCCGCGTGGCTCGACGATCACCACATTCCCAACTCCTGGGAGCTTGCCGCGGCCCTGGTCGATGCGGGATGTGAGCGAAGCACGCTGGAAGAAGTGGCAAAGCAGATTCCACCGGAGTTTCTCGGTGATGCCTTGACACGCCTCACTGCCTCATTCACCATCAGCCGGCTGATCGAAGAGATCGACAGCAGCGTCGGCAAGATCTCCGAGCTCGTTCGCGCCGTGAAGGAATACTCCTACATGGACCAGATGCCCGAGCAGGAGGTCGATGTTCACAATGGGCTGGAGAATACGCTCATCATGCTGCGCCATCGTTTGAAATACGGCATCGAAGTCGTTCGCGACTACGACCGCACGCTTCCGATGATATGCGCGCGTGGTAGCGAACTAAATCAGGTCTGGACGAACCTGATTTCGAATGCGATCGATGCGATGAACGGGAACGGAAAGCTCCACATTCGCACGGCTCGCGAGGCGGGCTGCGCCGTTATCGAAATAACGGACAATGGCCCGGGCATCCCGCCCGAACTGCAACCCCGGATCTTTGAACCGTTCTTCACCACCAAACCAGTCGGCGAGGGCACCGGTCTCGGACTGGATACGGTTTACCGGATCGTGGCGAATCATGACGGTAATATCAGCTTCGAGTCTCATCCGGGTAGAACGAGATTCACAGTGCGGATTCCGTTCAGTAATTCCAAGCCGTGACTCGACGCGATCTCAGCAACTCCGACATGGAGAAAGCCGCTCAAATCGCATGGTACTTTCCCCGTTTGTAATCCCAGACCACCGACAGCACGTCGAGCCCATACTGAAGCGGACGTAGATGAGATTTCTCTTCAGCGTAAATGGTCGGAATCGGAATTTCCGCGATGCGCAGGCCCTTCACGCTCGCCATAATGATCATCTCCAGGTCGAAGTCGAACGAATCCGACAGCTTCTCAAACCGAATCATTTGTAGTGCCTTTCGTGCGTACAGCATGTAGCCGCTGTGATATTCAGCAAGCTTCATGCCGAGAGCCCAATTCTCTATGGTCGTGAGCGTCTTGTTGGCGATGAATTTGTAAAGCGGCATTCCGCCCCGCAGCGCCCCACCGCCTAGTACCCGCGATCCTTGAACCAGATCGGCGAGATCCCGGTCAAACGGCTCGAGCAGGTCGATGATCTTCTCGGGCGAATACTGGCCGTCGGAATGCAACACGATTCCAACGTCTGCCCCTTCCCGAAGCGCGTAACCAAGCAGCGTCTTTTCCGCTGCGCCGTAGCCTCTGTTCTTTGAATGCGTCAACACGACCAGGTTCGAGAACTCACTCTGCAACCTCGCCAGTGCCTCGCCGGTGTCGTCCGTGCTGCCATCATTTACAACGACATACCTGCTGATGCGGTGCCGTGCCGGTAAGGGAACTCGCGCGAAGACCTTCTCAATCGTGGCGCCGGCATTGTAAGCCGGCATTAGCACGAAGACGTTCTCAACCATTGCAGGAGACGGCGGCGCTGTACTTCCTGTGTTCGGAAACGTAATACTGCATTGTGGTCTCGAGTGCATCGCGAATCTTCCACGTCGGCTTCCATCCCAGCAATGTAGTGGCTTTGGTAATGTCAGGGATGCGCCGATCGGAGTCGTCGTAGCCTTCTCCATAGAAGGCCTCACCGGGCACACTGATGATCTGTGGAAGCGGTATCGCCTTGTCCCGGAACCCTGCGGCGTAGATCTCTCGCATCAATTCCGCCATTTGCCGGATTGACACTTCGTTTTGCGGGGACCCAATGTTGAAGATCTGACGGTCACATACGCCGCCAGGGTTCTGAACGATGCGATACGAGCACTCGGTAGCGTCGTCGATATAGGTGTAGCACCGTCGGTTCACGCCACCGTTCACCAGTTTCATCGGCGTACCATTCAACAAAGCATCCATGAAGAACGAGAAAACTCGCGGCGTGCCAGCCCTTTCATGAGGCAGAAAATCGATCTTTGGTCCGATAAAGTTAAACGGTCGGATGATCGTGTAATTGAAGCCTTGTTCTAATCCATAGGCGTGCAGCACACGTTCGAGCAGTTGTTTTGCGCAGGAATAGATCCAACGGTGCTTTGAGACCGGTCCGAGGATGAACTCGCTCTCGTCTTCGGAGAAGGTAGCATGTATAGGGTCTTCGGGATTGCTGACCTTAGCGTTTTCCAAGCTCGCCGCAGTCCTTCCGTAGACCTCGCAGGTCGAAAACTGAATGAGCCGTTTGCGATGACGTACGCAGGACTCGGCGATTTTCAGGTTCTCGGTAAAGTTCAACCGGAACACGTCAAGTGGAATCCGGATATAGAGGCCAGGATTCGCATGGGCGATCAGGTCGATCACCAGGTCGGCATGTCGTACCAGCCCGTCGAGATCCCATTCGGGGTTCCGAATGTCCTGCTGCAAAAAGGTGAGGTTGGGGTGATCCAGGAAATCCGTAACTTTTTCTGCTTCAATATCTACCGCCCTGACGGTGTGTCCTTCTTCAAGCAATCGTTGGGTGAGGTGGGAGCCGATGAAGCCTGCGGCGCCTAAAGTAAGAATATTCATTTCTCTCCTACGGATGGAACGCCTTCTTTTACGTTCGAACTAGTACCATTCTGGCGCGTTACCTTCTATCCCAAAAAGTCTACCAAAACAATATACGATTTGAATGTTCTTGGCCCGCCCCGGACGTTGTACCAACTTGAGCTGGCAAATGAGGCACATGAGATCGTTGTCAGGTTAAGGTACGCGCTCAATGCTAGAGGCGGCGATTTCTGCCTCACATCCACTGACATCGCGTACCCAGACTCGCAGCGTGTGCTTTCCGAGGGTGAGAACCGACGTGTCAACAGAGGCTCTCCAGCCTTTGTTTTTCTCCGGTGATCGAGGATAGTGTATATCAACGTCAGGACGCGGCACACTGAGGCCAACCGTTCTTAGCTGTGACTGATCAATGAAGACGGACACCTGCTTCAGCCGTTCGGGAGAGAGTGCCCAGCCAGTTACTTCGATGCGACCGGAAACTTTGGCATTAGGAGATGGCGTGTCTAACTCACCTATGGGCATGGTCGCGCATCCCGAACCTTTCTTGCTAAGTTTTAAATGCACACCATCGGGATAAATTGGGATAACAAAGAGCGAACCGGCTGGAGCCGTCGCAAATTGCCTGGCATAGTCTCGGAAATGATGATCCGTATAAGGTTGATACTTCCAATCACGAGCGGCGCCCACGCACATGATCACCAATACCGCCCGCGACATCCACTGCCAAGGACGAGAAGTGCCTTGAGTGGCGCACCATATCAGCGCCCACGCAAATGCCAGCATGGGAAAGAACCAATAGCGAATTCCTGCCTGGCTCGCGAGGACGGGCCACTGCGGCCGGTCCATACTGACCATCGGACTCTTCAAAGACAGGGCAAAGATAACTATCGCAAAAATCAGGAACAATTTGAGTTCTAACTGAGCATGTGTAAGGCAATAGATCAGGATCGCTGTACCCGCACTTGCAACAAGCACCAGAAGAACTATGTTGCCGCGAATTGCGAACCGATTGCCGCCTAACAAAACGCCAAGATAGACGTGGCCGGCGAGCATCCTGATAAAGGTCGGAACAGTTGCTCCTAGCCCCACTGCGGGACGGGTTGTCCGGGCTGTTTGATAGATAGTGACTAGTTGGACTGCTGCCGGCAGCATGAGGGCAATGGCAGTAATCGCACGCCAGGTCTCCCTCCGCATCCACCAAAGGATGACGGCTATCGGGGCGAGGACGATGCAAAATGGGCCCGTGAATCCGCTGAGCAGAATGACGCAAAGGTCAAAAATGCGCCATGCGCTGTTTGGAGGCAGAGACGACGATAGAACTAGCAGGCAGGCAAGCAGAGCCAGATGCCACTGTGCCTCCTCGACAGTGGCGTTCAATTCGTAGGAATTAGGCAACGCCAGGTAGGCAAACGCAAAGAGCGCCCGGATTCCAAGAGACCCCCAGTTAATGCATCTCGACGAGAGCAAAACATTAATTGGCAGCACCTGAATGGTAATGCCGACAAGGTTCATGATCAGGGGTGCAAACCGCAGCGGTACCAGAAGCGCGAGCGCGGCGGCCAGGCGCGGAAGCGTCTGATAAAACCCAGTCTGGGGAAGGGATAACG
Source organism: uncultured Acidobacteriaceae bacterium (assembly GCA_963787585.1). Classification (GTDB taxonomy): domain Bacteria; phylum Acidobacteriota; class Terriglobia; order Bryobacterales; family Bryobacteraceae; genus Bog-105. The sequence continues at coordinate 474,534 of CAWBDR010000013.1, read as the reverse complement.
CGTGCCACCATCCCCAGTTGTATGCGTTCGCAAACCATACGGGGCCATCTTCACCAAAAAACTGGGGCTTAAACAATGCATCTGGCCGGCGGGAGGCGACGGCCAGGAAAGCGAGGCAAAAGACAAGCAGTTGAGCACGCCAGCTCAGCCACGCTCGCGTGGAGGGGCTTGTATTCCCTACTGCTGCTGGTTGAATGTAGGACTGCGGCAGAATCCCGCCGACCCCTTCGCCGCGAACGCCGTCCATTTATTCGCCTTCAGATCCTTCAACAGCAATCGTCCGTTCACTCGGATCGATGATCAGCCATGTGTTCGCGTATCCACCGTTATTTTCTGCTTTCATGATCTTGGTAATCATCCATCGATTCCGAATACCGCATGAACTTTGGCGCGCGTACAAATTCCGGCATGCCGACCGTACTAAAGCGCTGGAGCTGCCAATTGACCCGGCGTAGGTCCATTACCGGATTTTAGCTTGAGAATTCCTTGACGTTTTAGCCGGGACGCAGAACTGACCAGGGGTTAAAGTCTGCAACAGGACCTTTCCGGCTGGCGTCTCTGGAAAAACGGACTGATCTGGTTGGAGCTGTAATGATCAGAATTTGGCCGATTGTACTGCTGGCGTGCGCACTTCCGCCAGGTTCCTACGGTCAGACGTGCGAATCGGACCAGAGTCCAATTGGCGCGCCGTCAAAGCTGCAACCCGCACCCGCGCAGCAATCGAAGCCAGAGCCAGATCGCCCGGTCTCCTGGAAAAAGATTTGGCCTAATATCGCGGCGGACCAGAAGGACATTTGGCTCTTTCCCGGGAAAGTGGAGAAAGAGAGAAACTGGATTCCTGTTACTGCAGTCCTGGGGGTAACTGCCGGGCTCATCGCGCTTGACCCTATCGACTCGCACTACTTTCGCACGACCTCGACGTATCGAGGATTCAATCAAGTATTCACGAGTAACGCGACTACAATCGGAACCATCGTAGCCCCGGTATCCCTTTACGGTATTGGGCTGATTCGGAGAGACTCCAAGATGCAGAATACGGCCCTGCTCGCAGGTGAAGCTGTCGCCGATGCTGAAATCGTCACGACGGTGTTGAAGGACCTCGACGAGCGGTTACGACCTGTAGCTGTGCCAACTCACGGAAATCTTGCGGACACCTGGTTCGAAAGCCACGGATCGATTCTTCGAGGCAATGGCAGTTTACCGTCGGGTCACACCATAGCTGCGTTTTCCATCGCGACTGTTGTGGCGCGCCGGTATCGGCAGCATCGCTGGGTTCCCTATGCGGGCTACGGGTTGGCTGCACTCGTTGGGTTCTCGAGAGCATCGCTTTCGGAGCACTTTGCCTCTGACGTGTTTGTGGGAGGGGTACTCGGGTATTCCATCAGCCGCTTTGCAGTCCTTCGGCAATAAAGACCCTGAGGGCACAGACCCCCCAGTAGCGCGTTCGCTCTGGATTCTTGTTATGTTATTGAAGTGGGAGGGCCAGGCGTGCCCATTGACTAGGCTGAAAAAAAGATCCTGGCGCCCCTCAACGAACTCCAAATGCTATGGCAGCAAGCATATCCAAAGCATGGGACACTTTGAAAGTCATTGGCCGTGGCGGTCCGGCACTCTGTAACGTTGCCGTAACGAATTCTTGCAACGCTACCTGCGACTTCTGTAATTTTGCCTATAACAAGCACCGGGTTGGCAGGCTGCGGTGGATTGATGCCGACCAGTTCGACCGCGCACTGGGTATCCTGCACGGACGCGACATCCGTTACGTGAGTTTCTTTGGAGGGGAGACGCTGCTCCATCCGCGTTTGCCCGAAATGATCGCGATGGCAGTCGCGAGGAACATGGGACCGGCAGTCATCACGAACGGCTGGCTGCTTCCTGCCCGTCTTGAAGAGCTTGCAAAAGTTGGGTTGAAAACTGTGTACATCTCCATCGATTCAGCCCGAATGGACGAGCACGAGGGGAACCGCGGGCTTAAGGGTCTCGGAGAGCGTATACGTGCGGCCAACGCTCGTATGCCTGGGCTCGGAATGACCTCGTTCGCGCAGGTCACGATGAACAAGTTGATCAGCGATTACCACGCACTCGTCCCTGCTCTGCGCGATCTCGGCTTCGCGGCCCTCACGTTTTCCTATCCGCAAAAGGCCCGGCTCGGATCGACCACTATGGCCTGGTCCGAGGATTCCGCGCTGGTGAACTTCACGAACAACGAGCTTGCCAGGGCTTTCGATGCGGTTAACGGGTTGCGCAGCGAACTACCAGTGAACAATCCGCGGGCTTCCATCGCCGACATGAAAAGACATCTGCAGGGCGAGCCCGAGAGATTTGTGTGCTACGGCGGTTACAAGAGCTTTTATCTTGATTGGAATTACGACGTCTGGCGTTGTGACGCCTGGGATCAGCGCATGTGCTCGGTGTGGGATTTGCAGAAACCCCTCTGATTCGAGACGGCTGCACCGCCTGCATCGCCGATTGCTACCGGGACTCGAGCGTAATGCTGCACTTCGCGGTGTCACTCGGCGATGCGCTTGACGAACTACGGAAAAGGCATCTGCTAGCCGCGCTCAAAATTTTGGGGGATCGCCGTAATCTCAGCTCGTTGAGCGCCGTTATCGAGAACGCAGGCATCCTCTCCCGTCTGGCCAAACTGGGTCATTAAGAAAGGCGGAGAAAAGGGTCTTTCACCGGCTGCGCGAAAGAACCAAGAAAAAATAAAACCCTCCTTGCGGCTCGGCATTAAACTGGGGCGAAAGGAGAAGTTCATGAGCGATCTGATCGTTGTAACCTACCCTGATCTCTACAAAGCAGGCGAGGTGGTAGCTGTTTTGCAGCGGCTTGAGAAACAGTACATGTTGGAAATGGAAGACGCGGCCTTCGTGACCAAGGACGAAGCCGGCAAAGTGAAGCTTCACCAGACGGTTCCCCTGGCCAAGCTGGGAGCAATTTCGGGTGCCGCCGGGGGGACTTTCTGGGGAGCGCTGATCGGGCTCCTGTTTTTAAATCCTCTGCTTGGCGCGGCCGCGGGAGCTGCCGTAGGAGGAGCGAGCGGCGCTATCGGAGGCGCTGTCTCGGACTATGGGATCCCCAACGATTTCATCAAGGAGCTCGGCAACGACCTGAAACCCGGAACTTCTGCCCTCTTTGTCCTCATCCGCAAGGCCACGACCGACAAAGTAGTCGCCGAAGTAGCCAAGTTTGGAGGGCACGTTTTGCGGAGCTCGCTGTCCAGCGAAGCCGAAGCGAGACTCCAGGCGGCACTCACGGCCGGTACAGCGTCAGCCGGGGCGAGCTAACGAATTCCGCCGCGGGTTAACAGAGAAGGAGAAGCCCTATGAAGAGCCACATGAAAATCTATGCCTTGGCCACGGCGTTATCGTTCAGCCTTTTCACCGCGGCGGCTATCGCCCAAGAGGAAGCGGCCGCCGGTCTCGATGCTCGTCAACAAGAATTGCAGAGAATCAGTCGTGAAGTCCACAGCCAAATCGTGAAGCTGCCCCAGTATGGAGTGTTTGATGCTCTTCACTTTGCTATCAAAGGGGACAATACCATCGTCCTTCGCGGGTACGCCTCGCGTCCGACTCTCAAGTCGTCGGCCGAGAATGTGGTGAAGAAGATCGAGGGCGTCAAGGGAGTGGAGAATGAAATTGAGGTGCTGCCGGTTTCGTCCAACGACGACCGCATACGGGCGGCCGTGTACCAGGCTATTTATGGTTGGGGGCCCTTGCAGCGCTACACCTCGAATCGCGGCGGAGCCGCGAGACTCCAGAGGGGTAGTGTGGCTCGAATGGCGGGCGGTATTACCAACGATCCGCCGATCGGCTGGCATGCGATCCATATCATCGTAAAAAATGGGAACGTGACACTAACCGGCGTGGTGGACAACGAGGGGGATCTTACCATTGCCGGAATGCGGGCCAGCCAGGTGCCAGGCGTGTTCAGCGTGGACAACGACCTGCAAGTTGCCAGCAAGCCCTGATTTATAACCTCATCTTAATTCCAACGCGCGGAGTAGCCGGTTCCTCATTGCAGCCGGCTCCTCCGCTCTTGTTGTTTTAGCTCGACTCACTCGCTTTAGGCGCGCGCTTGCGAGAATTCGGAGAGGCGGGCATCGAGTTCAGCTTCGCGTCCGCCATTCAAAGCAATGCCGCTCCTGCGTTCCGGAGCGTCTGCACGTTCAGACGGGGTGCAATGTCGATAGTTGATTTTCTGGTCGGACCTCCGATAGCCACATCGAAGGAGGGATCTGAAAAGATCGGGGTCGCAAAAGGCATCCCCGTTTTCGGACTGGACGCCCTAGGATCCGCCGCTTACGGACCCGAGGCGGCGCTCACTCTACTGGCCCCGCTGGGCGTTGTGGGCCTCAACCATATTCTTCCTCTCACTTTCGGCATCATTGCGCTCCTGGGAATTGTGTTTTTCTCATATCGCCAAACGATCGCCGCATATCCAAGCGGCGGAGGATCCTACACAGTAGCTCGGGAGAACCTGGGGACGTTTCCCGGTTTGCTTGCCGCCTGCGCTCTATTGATCGACTATACCCTCGATGCTGCAGTCGGGATCTCGGCGGGGGTAGGCGCTCTCACTTCGGCAATTCCTTCCTTGCATCCTCAAACCCTGTGGCTGTGCCTCTCGGCGCTGCTCATCTTGACCTTGGTGAATCTTCGAGGCGTTCGGGAAAACGGCGCGCTTTTCCTGCTGCCCACCTACCTGTTCCTGTTCTGCATGCTTGTCGCGATCGCCATCGGACTGCTGAAAGCTATGCTGGCGAATGGCAATCCCGTTCCCGTCATCGCTCCTCCCTCCGCGCAGGCAGTCGCGGCGGTCAGTGCCTGGCTGCTTTTGAAGTCGTTTGCAAGCGGCTGCACAGCGCTTACCGGTGTCGAAGCGGTCAGCAACGGAGTTCAGGCCTTTCGAGACGATCGGGCGAAGAACGCGCGCCGCACACTCGCCGCCATCATCGCCGCTTTAATGGTTATGCTGGCCGGGATCGCCTATTTAGTAAAGGCGTACAAGATAGTGGCAACGGATCCCAATGGGAGCCATTACCAAAGCATCCTGTCCATGCTACTTGGCGCAGTGACTGGTCACGGGTGGTTTTATTACCTGGCCATTGCATCCATTCTGCTTATTCTTATCTTCTCCGCGAACACTGCCTTTGCTGATTTTCCCCGAGTTTGCCATTTCATAGCGGAAGACGGCTTCCTACCGGTCTCGTTTGCGGACAGGGGCCGAAGGCTGGTCTACTCCGAAGGCATCTTGGTGCTCGCGACGATCACCGGTTTTCTTCTGATAGGCTTTGGCGGAATTACAGATCGCCTGATTCCGCTCTTCGCGGTGGGCGCATTTCTTGCTTTCACAATGTCGCAGGCTGGAATGGTCTTCCACTGGCGCAGAAAACGCGGACCGGGCGCGCGCCGCAGCATGCTCATCAATGCGATTGGCGCCGTTTCTACGGGCGTGACTACGTTGATTATTGTCGTCGCCAAATTCTCTGAAGGCGCTTGGATTACTGTACTCGCGATCCCTTCCCTGCTTGCCCTCATGTATGGCGTTCGGCGGCACTATGGCAAATTGGTACGCGAGATAGCGATCCATAGGCCAATAGAGAAGCGCGCAGAGCCACGACCGTTAGTGGTAGTGACACTGACCGGCTGGAGCCGCGTGGCCGAGGAAGCCCTGCGTACCGCAATGACCCTCTCGGATCAAATCAAGGTCATTCATGTAATGGAAGATAGGGATGACAAAATTCGATCTCCCGACGAAATATGCGATCGCTGGACGGAGCTTATAGCGAAGCCGGCACAAGAAGGCAATCTGCCGCTACCCGAGCTGGTGGTTCTCAAATCGCCCTACCGCTTTGTCGTGACCCCCATCGTAAACTACATCCTGAAGCTCTCAAGAGAAAACCCGGACAGGCGCGTCATTACCGTGATACCTGAGCTGATGGAGCGGCGATGGTATTACTATTTCCTTCACACCCAACGAGCCGCGCTGTTAAAAGCACGGCTGCTTATGCAGGGTACGGATCGTATCAGTGTGCTGAATATCCCCTGGTATTTGAAACATAGCTAACCCCATACTGGATTCTTGGCAGATTCTTCTCACAGCGACAGGAGTTCGGGTTGGGCTCCGCTTCGCCATCCGCTGTTCCGGGATCGCTGGATCGCTTCCATCGTTTCGAATCTTGGCAGTTGGATGCAGGACACGGCCGGCACCTGGCTGATGACTTCGCTCACCTCGTCGCCCCTGCTGATCGCTCTGATGCAGACAGCCGCGAGTCTCCCAGTTCTGCTGCTCGGATTCTCAGCCGGCGCGACTGCGGATATCTTTGATCGCCGCCGTCTGCTGATCTTCTGGCAAACCTGGATGCTGGTCGAAGTGGCGATCCTCAGCGCGCTCACGCTGTTCGGAGTGATCTCACCTTGGACTCTGCTTGCGCTTACGTTTTTGCTGAATATCGGCGCTGCCATGGCCAATCCGGCCTGGCAGGCGATTGTTCCTGAGCTGGTCCCGCGCTCTGAATTACCCGATGCGATTGCAATCAACAGCGCCGGTTTCAATCTCGCGCGCGCAGCCGGCCCAGCTCTCGGCGGCTTGGCAGTGGCAGCTTTCGCCTCTACCAGCAAGGGCGCTGGCGCGGTCTTCGCTTTGAATGCGATTTCGTTTTTAGCCGTAATCTGGGTGCTCTATCGTTGGCGGCGCACGCCGCTCTTCAAGAGCGCATTGCCGGCCGAGCGCATGCTGGGCTCAATGAGAGCGGGACTACGTTATGCCCGCTATGCTCCGAGTCTCCAGGCGGTGCTTGCGCGTGCATTTATTTTTACCCTATTCGTGAGCGCAATCTGGGCGTTACTGGCCGTGGTCGCCCAACAGGATCTTCATCAAGGCGCCCTCGGCTACGGTATTCTGAACGGCTGCCTTGGAACGGGCGCGGTTGCCGGAGCCGCTTCCCTGCCCTGGCTGCGTCGCCGGTTTTCGAACGACGGGATTGCCATTGCCGCAAGTTGCGTTTGCGTCGCTACGCTGATCGTTCTCGCGCTCTCGCGCAACGTTCCTGCGATTGTGCTGGCTCTGCTCGCTGGCGGTTTCGCTTGGACAAGCACCACCTCCACCTTCAACGTTTCGGTCCAACTCTCTGTTCCGCCGTGGGTGCAAGCGCGAGAGCTTGGGATTTATCAGACAGTTTTCCAGGGAGGCATGGCGCTCGGCAGCGCTCTTTGGGGCGCACTGGCGCAACACTTTACCACGTCGAAGGCGCTCATGGCCGCGGCTTTCGGTCTGCTGATCAGCGTGCCGCTCACGCGCCGTTTTCATCTACTCCGCGGTCACCCTCCGGACCTCGCTCCCTTCCATCTCAACCGTCCTGCTCCGCAAACTGCTATCGAACCGCACCCGGAATCGGGACCGGTCCTGGTGACCATTGAATACCGGATTCGCGAGGAAGATTTTACCGCCTTCACTCGCGCGATTCACGAAATGCGGCGGGTGCGGATGCGTGATGGAGCAATTCGCTGGGGTATTTTTCAGGACGCCGCGCAGCCGCAGCGGTTCATCGAAACCTTCGTCATAGACTCATGGCTTGAATTCCTCCGCGTGCGCGAACGCTTGACCGCATCGGACATCAAAGTCCGAAACGAGGTGCGGAGCTTCCATCAGGGGAATGCTCCGCCGCTCGTCTCATACATGATCTACGCCCGCGAATTGGAGCCGCAGTCCTGAGGCTCTGGCCATAAGTTTTGCGGCGACTCAGAATGCCGCAGCGCCCGCTTCGGCCACCGAGTGATCCTGCTTGCCCGATCCGCCGCTGACGCCAATTGCACCCGCGACCTGGTCGCCGCGCTTCAGCGGAATGCCGCCGGCGAAGATCATGACGCGTCCTCGATTCGAGACGTGAATGCCGAAGAATTGGTCGCCGGACTGGCTCTGCTCGGCCAGGTCTTTCGTTGAAATATCGAAGGCCCGGGAGGTCCAGGCTTTGTTGATGGAAATATCGACGCTGCCGATCCAGGCCCTATCCATCCGCACGTGCGCCACAAGATTTCCGCCTTCGTCTACCACCGCAATGTTCATCGGCTGACCAATTTCTTCCGCCTTCTTTTCTGCTGCTTGAATAATGCGTTTGGCATCTGCCAAGGTAATCATGTTTATGCCTCCAGAGAGCAACTATTAGAGTTTATTTCAGGGTGTAAAGGTAACCGGCGATATCGCGGGCCTCCTGATCGGTCACGCCCATATTTGGCATCACGGTTTTTTCATCCACCGCTTTAGGATTTTCGATCCAGCGCATCAGATTCGATGGGGTGTTTTGCAACACGCCGGCTACATAGATCCTGCTGCCGATTCCGGAAAGCGGCGGACCAGCAAGCCCGGTGGCTCCTGAAATTCCAGGAATCACGTGGCACGATCCACAGCCGTGCCGCTCGATCGCAGCGGCCCCCCTGTGAATATCGCCACCCGTCGTGACCTCCGCAATATGCTCGGCCTCATTTCGGCCGCAGCTCGCCAGTACGAAAGCAAGCGCCGCGACAATTGCGGAAAACTTACAACTGTTTCGCACTGGATGCTCTCTCCACCCGCAGGTCGCTCTCTCTCAGCCACGCCGCAAAGAGCGCCAAGCCAGCCGCCAGGTAAACGAGGCTTGCCGGGACCCACATGATCAAGCCCCCGATCTGCTGATCTTCAAGCGGGGTTAGACCCCAGCTCTGAACTGTTGCGCCATACGCCGCGTACCAGATGTGAGGGGCGAAGGTGAGCAGCGCCCCGAGAATGCTGGTGTGTACCGCCGTCGTGAACACATACAATACACCTGCTCCGTAGCTCTTGCGGCCATGTGCGTAGAACAGCGCCCACCAGAAGAGCAGGGCCGAAAGAAAAAAGCTCAAATGCTGGGCCGTATGCGCCAGCTCGCTTCGTAACGTGAGATCGAACATCACCGGCGCGTGCCAGATCCAAATTGCCGCCGCATGAACCCACCAGGCAGTCAGCGGATCTGTCAAAAACACCCAGACGCGCTGTACGGGTTCAGCTTTCGCCCACCGGCCGGCAAGGCGGCGCCATTCGAACGGCATGCCCCAGAGAAAGGTCACTAAGGGACGCGACAATACGAGCAGCGGCGCGGCAACGATCATCAGAATCTCGTGCTGCACCATGTGCGCGGAGAATAGAGCCTCTCCGAGCGGGTGAAGCGGAGAAATCAGCGCGATGATAAGAGCGAACCATCCGGTCCAGAACAAGGCGCGCCGCCCAGCGCTGAGCAGCGCTTCACGCCGGGAACCGCTCGCATATAACAGGGCAGCCACCGCTAAGAGAATCACCACCCCCGGATCGAACTCCCAGGCGGACCACAAATCCTGCGGCTGAACCGGTTGCCTCGCGTGCGCCCAAGCGAGCGCGGGCACAAGATGAGCTACTGACACCACGCGTAGCGGCTTCATTGACACGCACCCAGAATGACTTCCGGAACAGCCTGCGCCAGGATGACGAGGCAGAACATCGCGCTCAGTAGCACTCCGCCGATTGCCATGATTCTGCTGCGTGGAAGAGCGCCGCCACCCTCGCCCGGCCACTCCTGCCCGAGCTGTTTCCACTGACGCCAGGCAAGCAGGCCCGACGCTGCTGCCAGCGCGAGCGCGACAATCGAAATAATATAGAGCGCCAATTTTGCCTGGAAAGTGCAGGCCCAGGGTGCCAGCGCATAATTGGCTTCAAGGCTCAATAGCCAGATAATCGGGCCGGCTAAAACGCCGGTCCAAAGAGCGGCGTTACGGCTCATTGCGCGGTCTCCACCAGATGCGGACCCCAATAGATCACGATGTAAATCGGAATCCATATCGCGACGATGAAATACCAGACGAGACTGTCGACGTGAATGCCCAAGCGCTCGCGCTCTCCAAAGCGCCCGATGACGATGATCACCAGGAAGACGGCCGTTTCGACCAAGCCCGCAATGTAGTCGAAGCTATGCAGGCCCAGGAATGCCCAAACGAACGAGCCATAGATGTCTTCCATCCAGTTGAAATTCAACGAATGCCATTCGATTACACGCAAAACGAAGAACAGGATCGCGAGAATCAGATTCAGTGCCAGACCGATGATCATTCCCGGGCGGTCGTTCTTCTTAGCTGCCTCACTGGCCAAATACGATGCACCGGCGCTAAGAATGAGCGGTATCAGCGCGAGACTCGGGAGCAGCAGGCCCGGAAACCGGTCACCAGGCGGAGGCCACACATCCATTCGCAGCCGCGTATAAAAATAGGTCGCGATCAGAATGGAAAACATGGTCGCTTCGATGAGGATGATCGAAAGCTGTCCCCACCAAAGCGGTGCCTGTATGGAGATATTCCAAGGCCGCAGGTCTGAAACATCGATTTTCCTGGCCGCGGTCATGGCTCGAGCTCCAGCGGCCGCCGCGGCCAGAACCAGCCAATGAAACCAATGCCCGCCAGGATTGAACCCCAAGTGATGTACCAGGCATTGAAGACCGATCCCGCAAAGCCGATGGCGACAGCAATCGCCGTCAGAAAGGGCCAGATACTAGGCCCAGGCAAGAGATATCGGTGATGAGGCTCGGCGTCCATAAGCGTCGTGACCAGAACCTCGCGTCGATCGTTTCTCAGCCCGGTAACGATTACCTGATCCTCCGGTGCGACCCAAAGCGGATACCGGCTCGTAACAGCAGGCAGATATTCGAAGTTGTAATTCTTGGGAGGTGATGCCGCAGCCCATTCCAGGCTGTCCGCATCCCACGGATTATTGCCCGCGATCTTGCCGCTTTTGCGGCTCCGGAGAACGTTCGTAATGAACAGCAATCCGCCAAGCGCGATGACAAACGCGCCAACCGTCGCGAGCCCGCTCGCCGCCCCCCAGCCCATTTCGGGCGGATACGTGTAGACACGCCGGGGCATGCCCTTCAGGCCGAGAATGTGCATGGGGAAGAACGTCAGGTTGAAGCCGATGAACAGAATCCAAAAGGTAATCTTGCCGAGGCGTTCGTCTATCATATGGCCGGTCATTTTGGGGAACCAATGGTGAAACGCACCAAATAAGGGGAATAATGCCCCACCGATCAGTACGTAATGGAAATGAGCGATCACGAAGTATGTGTCGTGTACTTGCAAATCAAGCGGAACCGCTGCGAGCACGACACCCGTGAGTCCGCCGAGAACAAATATGGCAATGAAACCGAACACAAAATGCATGGCGGCGCTCATTCGCAAACGGCCGGTCCACATGGTGGCGATCCAGCAGAAAATCTGAACACCGCTCGTAATCGCGATCATCATGCTCGCGGCTGTGAAATACGCTTCACCGATTTGCGGCAAGCCTGTTGCGAACATATGGTGAACCCACAGACCGAAGCCGATAAATCCGGTCGCAATCAATGACAGCACTAGAGCGGTGTATCCGAACACCTGCCTCCTGGAGCTCGAAATGACAATGGAGGACACCATTCCAAGCGCGGGAATAAAGATGATGTAGACCTCCGGATGTCCGAAAAACCAGAAGACGTGTTGGAACATGAGCGGATCTCCGCCTTCTGCCGGGTTCACGAAATGCGTACTGACGGTTCGATCGGAAAGCAGCATGGAGCTGGCGATCATGATGGCCGGCATCGCGAAGATGACCATGAACGACTGAACCAGCATCGACCAGCAATACATCGGAATGCGGTTCAGCGACATCCCCGGAGCTCGCATTTTGAAGATAGTCGCGATGATCTCCGCGGCGACGCACATGGCCGACACCTCGGTGAATGTAATCATCTGCGCCCAGAAATCCGGGCGCTTGCCGGGCGAAAACTGCGGCCCGGACAGCGGCGTGTAAGCAAACCAGCCCATATCGGGCGCGGTGTTCGTGAATACGCCCCAATAGAGGAACAGACAGCCGCCCAGATACATCCAATAGCCGAACGCGTTGAGGCGCGGGAACGCCACGTTTCTGGTGCCGAGCATCAGCGGGACCAGATACACTGCCATCCCTTCCATCACCGGCACGGCGAAAAGAAACATCATGGTGGTCCCATGCGTTGTGAAGATTTCGTTGTAGCGGTCAGGCCCTAAGAAGGTGTTGTTGGGGAACGCCAACTGCGTGCGCATCAGGAGCGCCTCGATGCCTCCGGCGAGCAGGAAAATGAAGGCGGTCACGATATATCGCATCCCGATCGCCTGATGCGTGGTGAATGATAGCCATCCGAAAATGCCCCGCGGATGGCGCCAAACGCGCTCCAGCGCGCTGAGCTCTTGCGCTTCTTCTTCGGTCTTGAAAACAGAACCTTGAGCCGGATTCATTTCAGACTCTCGAGGTATTGCAATAACGGTTGAAGATCATCCGGGTTCACCGCGATGGTTGCCATGTGGTTTCCCGGTTTGACACTCTGCGGGTTAACGATCCAGCCGCCCAGATTTCCCAAAGAATTCGGCAGCGTATCCGCCGCGAGTCCCTGCCTGCTGCCGAAATGCGTCAAATCCGGCCCGTTCTGTCCTGCGGCCTGCGTTCCCCGAATCGTATGACAGTAAACGCAGGCGTAATTCATGAATACTTGTTCTCCTCGTTGCAGCACAGGAGTTGACGGACTGGCCCTGGGCTGGAGTTGGCCATTAAACCAGGACTGAAATTTATCTGCAGGCTCAGCTACGACCGAGATACCCATATGCGCGTGCTGCAAACCGCAGAACTCCGCGCATTGACCGCGAAATACACCGGGGCGATCGGCCTGTATCCATTCCGTTGTCACACGCGAAGGAATCAAATCGCGCTTTCCGTGAAGATTCGGCACCCAGAAGCTGTGAATGACATCCTGCGAAGTACCGCGAATCATGACCGGGCGGCCGACAGGAATGTGAATCTCATTCGCTGTATCGAGGACCTGCTGAGGGTCGCTGTTCTGATAACGGATTTGCCACCACCATTGCCAGCCAGTGACTTCGATCACCATGGGACTTTTGCTGTTGGCGAACTCCGAAAGACCCTTTCCAGTGACGATGCTCGACACCAGCAGCACAAAAAGAATGACAACGGTCGCGATGGTGGCAACGGTAACCACCCGGGTCAAACGCGCTTCGGTCTGTGGAGAAGGTACATGGGTACGTTCCAGCGGTTCCTGTTCAATGCCACGCCGCCGCTTGGTAAGGGTCCATGCCGTTGACGCGATCACGATTACGAAAACCGCGCCGAGGATTGCGAGGAAAAACCAGAAGAGTGTTTCGATCCGGCCCGCCTGTGGACCGGCCGCATCCACCGCGGATTGCTGGTGTCCGGCGCACCCATTGAGAACAACAACTAAGGCCGTGAGAACCAGAGCCGCCGGTCTCATGCGCTCTGACGTCATTTTGTCGCTCCACTGCCGCGGTCCGGCAGGAGATTCTGTGGGTTCGGCTGAAGAGTGTCCTGGCGGCTTGCCGTAGCGGACCTGGGCTGGTCACCGTTCATCGACCGAACGAACGCGACAATTTGCCAGATCTGGTATTCCGGAATCCGCCCGCCCCAGCTCGGCATGCCGTTCGGCCGCCCCTTCACGATCGTGTCGAAGATGTTGGCCGGGTCGCCGCCATAGATCCATTGCTTTTTAATGAGCGGTGGACCGATGCCGCCTCCGCCGTTTGCGTGGCAGCCCGAGCAGTTATACCAATTGAATAGCCGCTGACCCTCCGAGATATCGTAAGCGCTCCCGTTGTATGGATTGGTAACTACCGCTTGCGGCTGGACCGGCCCGCCGGGACGCAATGCGCTTTCCCGCGCCGCATCGCCGAATATTGCCAACCGCGTGGGAGAAGGCTGAATATCGCGATGCTCTCTCTGGCACCCGCCAAGAATTAGCAGAAGGCAGCAACTTGCGGTCTGGATTATTCCGGGTCTCATGGCAGTTGCGGAACGCCGTAATCGGAAAGAAGCTGATGAATCGCCGTCGCTTGGGAATTCAGAATTCCGTCCAGCTTCTGCTTGAAAGCCTCATCCCCTTTGCGGACGCCCAGCGAGATGTCATAAGTGAAGGGCACCGCCAAAAACATCGGCGGAGATACCGGCCTGATGTCGAGCGGAATTTTTGCACGCTTGCCGAAATAACCGGCCGGTGGACCCCAGACAATGGCAACGTCCACCGCGCCATCCTCGACAGCTTCGATGATCTTGCGAGACGGATTTTGTTCGCCATATTCACCGAAAAGGTTGAACCCTATCACGTTCTTCGTGATGCCGCGATGTGCCAGGGCGTAAGCCGGCGGGGCATAATCATCACCCACAACCTGAATGCCTATTCGCCACTTTTCAAGCCGCGGATCGGCTAGAGAGACGATGTGCAGACCTGCATCCTGCCGAGAGATAAAGACGTACGTCGATCGGTAATAGGGCCTGCTGGCGGTAACGGAATCGAGTGAAGTCGGAACGCCGAGTAACAGGTCGCAGCGCCCCTGATCGAGCGTGTTCTTTACATACGATTTCCTTTCGGACCACCATGTGTACTCGAGCGTTGCTCCCAGATTCGCGGCGATCAGGTCAGCCAATTTGTTTTCGAAGCCTTCCCGTCGTTCGTTCGAAAACGGCATATTGTTCGGGTCGGCGCAGACACGCAAGGCATTACCCCGTAGGGCAGCGCCTTGCAACGCGAACAGCGCGAGAAGACTAAGGTAGTGAAAACGCGTAGAGCATACCTCCCTTCGTTGTGTACTTGCCGAGATCGGTCATCGCGTTGACAAATCCCAATGCGCCTGTTCCGTCTACAGGATTAAGACCACCCGCAACAATCCCGCCTGACCACCCACCCACACCGCACATGATCGCGACGTATTCCTTGCCATCCGGACCTTTGTAAATTACAGGCTGGCCAATGATCCCCGACCCGGTCTTAAACTGCCAGAGCGGCTTTCCATCGCGCGCGTCGACGGCTTTGAACCATCCGTCCATCGTTCCGTAGAACGCTACATCGCCCGCCGTAACTACCGTCCCGCTCCAAACCGGGAAGTTCTCTTTGATGCTCCAGACTTCTTTTGCTTTGACCGGATCCCAAGCCGAATAGACACCACGGTTGCCACCGGGAGCAGCGTACATCCGTACATTCATCCCCACATAGGGCGTTCCGGCGATATAGTTTGCCTGCAGCCCCTGCATTTCGTAGCAAAGGTTGTTATGGGGAATATAAATGAATCCAGTTTTAGGAGAAAACGCCGAAGGCTGCCAGTCTTTACCGCCCGGAGGCGCCGGACACGCGTCACGAATGGTGTTGAAGCCGGTCTTTTTATCCGGATTGAGAATCAATTTACCGGTCTGCAGATCTACTCGAAAAGTTGTATTGAGGTAGGCGAACGCCTCGGCCGAGAGAACTTGCCCGTTGCTGCGGTCGATGATGTAGAGTCGCCCGTTTCGGTCGGGGTGCGCCAGTACTTTTCGCGGCTGCCCGTTGATGTTCAGGTCCAGCAGAATGTTTTCATTCACTCCGTCGTAATCGTGCAGGTCGTGCGGGTTCATCTGGTACGCCCAGATCGCTTCTCCCGTTTCCGGCCTGCGCGCGAAAAGTGCGGAGGTCCATTTGTTATCGCCCGGGCGCTGTTCGGGATTCCAGGGTCCCGGATTCGAAGTGCCGTAGTAGATGAGATCGAGATCGGGATCGTAGGAGATCCACGTCCAGTCCGTTCCGCCGCCGATCTTCCATTGGTCGCCTGCCCAGGTTTTCACTCCCAGATCTTTGCCCCGTTCGGAGGGATAGTACGGCTTGAAGTTGGGCCCGATGAGAACGTCTGAATCAGGCCCTGTTGAGTACGCTCGCCAGGCGATCTTTCCCGTGTCCGCATCGAGAGCCGTTAACCAACCCCGCACTCCGAACTCGCCGCCGCTATTGCCAACCAGCACCTTGCCTTTGACCACGATGGGCGCCATCGTGATCGACTCACCGAGATTTATATCGCCGAGCTTTGTGTTCCAGATCTCTTTTCCTGTGTTTGCGTCGACAGCAACGGTATGGACATCGAGCGTGTTGTAGTAGATCCTGCCGTTGTAGTATGCCGCTCCGCGGTTTACGACGTCGCAGCAGGCAACGCCCTGCGAAGCCGGCTCGGGATGAGGCTCGTACATCCATTTCATTGGCGCGCCCGGTTTCGTGAGATCTAGCGCATACAAGTAGTTTGGATAGGGGGTCACGACATACATCGTGTTGTTCACAACCAGCGGCGCGGCCTCATGTCCTCGCGTTAGGCCCGTTGAGAAGGTCCAGGCCAACTTCAGGTTTTCGACGTTCTGATTGTTGATCTGGGTTAAAGTGCTGAATCGCGTGCTGGCGTAGTTTTTCGCGGCCATGACCCATTGCCCGTCATCGGTTTGATTTTGTATTTGTGCGTGTACGGTGATACTCGACAGCAATACAGCCGTGAGAGCAAACACGATGCTCTTCTCGCGAGTCATGACCTTCGATCCGGGCATTGCTTAATAGACCAATGTAAGTACCCGGATCGTTTCGTCTGCAAGAGTACGTAGGTGTTCTGAAACATTTTGGAGGCATTCGGGTCTGGTCTGCGTGTTCAGCGCGTGGCCTGCTCTTGTTGGCGTTCTCGTTATCGGGTTTGCGCTTCGCGAAGTATTTAAAGATCTGTTTCAACCGAGCGCAGCGGGAGATTTGAGCAGCTCCATTGGCAAAGCGCTGTTCCGAATCGCCCGGCACATGCCTTCTGTCTTGCCGATGATCGGCCCCGTGTCGGTGCTGGTTGTAATTTTCTGCTGGATTGTTCTCCTGGCCTTGGGCTTTGGCCTGATTTACTGGGCCGGTTTTCCGGACAAATTTCAGGTTTCTCCCCCAGCAACAGAGAGTGATCGGCGCTTCCTCACGGCGCTCTATTTCTCTTGTCAAACGCTAACCACGCTAGGACGGGGAGACATAGTCCCCAAACCGGGCTGGACTCAATGGGCGACGATCGCCGAAGCCTTACTCGGACTCTCATTGCTCACAGCCAGCATTTCCTGGTTTGTTCTGCTCTACCCCGCCCTTGGGCGGTTGAGAACACTCGCTCGCCGTGCGTCAATTCTGGCAAGAGCGGGCGAGAGCACAGGCATCGATGTGGTCGGAAAGGAGGCAGAAAGTATGCTCGCGGAATTGGCGCAGGGAGTGATCCGGATGCGCGTCGATTTTGTTCACTTCCCTGTCATCTATTACTTTTATTCCCGTTCCGAAGATTCTTCGCTTCCTCGCGCTCTGAAGCTTCTGGTCGAGTACTCAGAGCTGGGAATAAAAGAGGGCAACACCGAGCAGGTACGCTTCGCCTCCGCCACACTGGATGCTGCGTTGGACGATTTGGCACAATTATTAGCTCAGAAGTTCCTGCATATGGAACCATCCGACAAGAGAGCAGTCTTTCGCGCCTATGCTGAGGATCATTTACTGAGTGGTTAGCTCAGAATCAAGCTTTCATCCCTAAGATCTGTTCCGTGTAAATCCGGCTCGCGACGGGAGATTGATCGAGTGTCATCATTAAGTGTCCGGTTGTGAAGTATTGCTTTCATTCCGTTGTGTGCCTGGCGGTGCTTACGGTTGCCGCCTTCGGGCACGACATTATCACGACGAAGCTGACCTACACGCGCGATATATCGAGAATTCTGACGCGCAGATGCATCGCGTGTCATGATTCTGGGTCTTCGATACCTCTAACAAACTACCAAGAGGTGCGGCCGTGGGCGGTAAGTATCAAGGAACAAGTACTCGCTCGCTCCATGCCGCCGTGGGGAGCGGTGAAGGGATTCGGCACTCTGATGCCCGATAATTCCCTCAGCCAGGAAGAAATGATGATCATCGCCTCCTGGGTCATTGGCGGAGCGCCGAATGGCGATCCGGCACTGTTGCCCAAAGCAACACGGAAGGATCAGCCGGCGATATCAGAGACGCAGGATGTCCTCACGGTTACGAATAAAGCGGTGATCCGAAATCTGGTGGCCGTGACTGGCATCCGGCCGTTAACGGAGACGATGATCGATTCTGCCCGAATCGTCGCCTTCCTGCCCGACGGACGCATAGAACCGCTCATTTGGCTATATCATTTCGACCCCAAATGGAGCCACGCGTTTCACTTTCGCAAGCCGATCGCATTAGCGGCGGGAACGAGGGTGGAATCATCAGCGCCGCTGCGATTCGCGCTTCAAAGGGAAGCTAGAGCGCTTTCACCGGGACAGTGAAAATCACCGTATTGACTGCGCCTTTGCGCTGGAACTGCGTCCAGATCCGATAAAGCCCCGGACGCGGGAATATGATGTTGAACTGAACCTCTCCGCCATTCGCCAGAAACGGGTGTAGGTGGATCAAATCGATCAGATCAGCGCTGGCCGCGAGCAAGTGGCCCCAGGCTCCAAGATAAGGTTCCAATCCCTCTGCGGGATCGAGTCTATAGAACAGCTTTGTTTCGAAACCCGCGAGCGGCTGTTCCGGATCCATACGGAGCGAGGCGGTCAGATTCACGGCTTTGGAGGGCGTGAGGCAGGGCGCAAGCTTTGGTGGAGCAGCGGAGCCGTCGACAAACAGCGTTTCGACTGACAATTGAGGAACGGAGCCGGAGGGATAGTAATCTGCAAGCATCCGATACATCCCGCCTGAGGGCAGTTTCAGCGACAAGGTGAACGATCCATCGGGCTGAAGCAGCGGGTGCTCGTGGGCGAAGAACTCGAGATTTTCACTCACGATAAACAGGTGCATCAGTTTCTCGTGGACAATTTCGAACCGGCTTACACGTAAACCAGTTCGCGGATCGCGCACCCGAAAGATCAGGCTCATAGGATCTCCAGCGTGCAGCAGTTCGGGCGAGTGGTCAACCTCCAAGAGGTACTCGGGGCGCTCCGCAATGCCCAGCACCAGCTTCATGCCGCAACGCGGGCAAACGCCCGGCTTCGTGGATCGATAATCGGGATCCATCGGGCACACCCAATCGGCGGGATCGGGCGTATCCGGCTTGCTCTGGCGCGCGCTCAACCGGGCACCTCGTGGCAAGAGCGCCATGGCCACCATTCGGTGGAAGGCACGCCTGGAGAACGACATTATTTCAGTTTAAAGCGCGAGGAACACTTGCTGAGATACATTTAAGCCTTGATGGGGACAGAGGCAGGCGAACGACATCGAACTAGCAAGATCCGGTGGCTGCTGATCTTCTGGATTTTCATAGTAAGCGCGATCGCGTATCTGGACCGGGTGAATATCTCGATTGCCGGGCAGGCAATCGCAAAGGAATTTCGCCTGAGCAACGTAGAGCTAGGCTGGGTATTCAGCGCTTTCGTAATTGGGTATGCCATATTTCAGGCACCCGGCGGAGCACTGGCGGATAAGCTCGGCGCGCGCCGCGTTCTGGGACTGGGTGTGATCTGGTGGGGCGCTTTTACCGCGCTCATCACCGCGCTTTCTCCGGCAACGAGTGCGTTGCTGTTCTGTTTGTTGGCCCTCCGATTTTTACTCGGAATGGGAGAAGCGGTCGTCTACCCCGCTTCAAACTGCATCGTTGCGGCGTGGATTCCAACCCGGGAAAGAGGGCTCGCGAACGGGATCATTTTTGCGGGCGTAGGCATTGGGGCCGGCATAACGTCGCCGCTGATCACATACCTACTGATTCACTCCGGCTGGAGAGCGTCGTTCTGGGTAAGCGCTGTTCTGGGCTTTATCGCGGGTGGAATCTGGTACGTCATCGCGCGGGACAAGCCACGGCAACACCCTTGGATTTCGGCGGACGAGGTGAAGTTTATCGAAGAAGGATTGCCGGAAGCTCGAGGCACACAAAGCGCAGCCAACCGGCTCTCATGGCGGAGCATTCTGACAAATCCGAATATCCTGGCTGTGACTTTCAGCTATTTCGCGTATGGCTACGCGGCGTACATTTTTTTCAGTTGGTTTTTTATTTACCTCAGTTCGGTGAGAAAGCTGAACCTTCGTCAAAGCGGGTTCTACACGATGCTTCCCTTCCTGGCTATGGCAATCGCTTCCCCGCTGGGCGGGTGGATCAGCGACAGGCTCACGAGAAGGTGGGGCGAACGAGTGGGCAGGTGCTATCTGGCGGCCGCGGCGATCGCGCTCTGTGCCGTCTTCATCGCCCTGGGGACGCGCGCCGATGACGCGCGCGTGGCAACGGTCATTCTGGCGGGAGGCGCGGGCGCGCTGTATCTATCTCAGAGCTCGTTCTGGTCAGTCTCGGCCGATATCGGAAAGAGCTCCGCAGGCTCGGTCTCAGGATTTATGAACATGGGCGGCCAGTGCGGTGGGGCCTTGACCGCATCGCTGACGCCGGTGATCGCTAATCACTTTGGGTGGGGAGTTTCGTTCCTGGTGGCTGCGAGTCTCTGCGCGGCGGGCGCGCTCGCCTGGTTACCAGTCCGCCCTCAAACGATCGAGAATCGCGCTCCCATTGCGGCGACTACGTGACGGTAGCAACCATGGGTTCCCGCTCGGCGCCTGACCTTTCCTGAGCGCCGCTCGTTTTAACAAAGGAACGAAGCACTTCCGCGACGCTCCAAGCCTGCGCGCAGCAGCCCCGTGGGGTAAACGGCGGCTCGGCATCAAAGATTTCGCTAATTTGTCCAACGCAAGCGGAATGCAGGCCGGCTTTGAAGCCTTGAAGAAATCCGCGGGCTGTTTGGAAATCCTGCGGATACACCTTTAACCAGGCATCGACAAACGGGCCGATCAGCCAAGCCCAAACCGTTCCCTGATGATAGGCGGCATCTCGGGAACGCAGATCGCCGTCATACCTGGCCTTGAAATCCGGCTCACCGGGCGCGAGAGATCGTAATCCGACGGGAGTGAGCAACCGGTCCTTGACAACCGAGAGTACCTGCTTCCAATGCACGCTGTCGAGCACAGGATAGTCGAGCGAGATGGCGAAGACCTGATTGGGCCGGCAGGAAGTATCGTTACGGCCATTTTCACCGTCGATAACGTCGTACAGATAACCGCCCTCCGAGTACCAGAACCGCTTATTGAACGATTGCTGGGCCTGGGCTGCATGCTCCGCAATACCGTTCGCTTCGTTGTCTCTGCTTGTTTCCCGGAGCCAACCTTCCAATATGCGCAGGGCGTTATACCAAAGAGCATTAATTTCGACGGCCTTGCCGCGCCGCGGCGTTACTACCCAATCGTCCACTTTTGCGTCCATCCAGGTAAGCTGATAACCCGGGGCGCCCTGCACAAGAAGGCCATCGTTGGGATCGACATGAATGTTGAACCGGGTACCGCGGAGATGATGCCCAACGATATCGAGCAGTTTCGGCACCATCTGATCAAGCAGATGCCTGTCGTCCACCTTCTGGAAATACCTGTGTAAGGCATGAAAGAACCAAAGAGTCGCGTCGGCGGTGTGATAGAGTCCTTGCTTTTTCCCTTCAGGAAACATGTTGGGGATGAGGCCATCGCGGATATACCTCGCGAAGGTTCGGAGGATGTAGCTCGCCTCCACCTGGCGACCGGTAATAAGTGTCAGTCCTTCCAGACTAATCATGGTGTCGCGGCCCCAATCTGTGAACCAGTGGTAACCAGCAATAATGCTTCGAATTTCGTCACCCGCAGCTCGCGCGTGGGCCGTGTCCTCGCGGCGGCCTACAGGCGCGAAGATAAACTGGTTCGCCGCCCAAACCAGTTCCTTGCAGGAGTCGTCACATGTCGCGGGATGTGCCTCCAGGAGCAGGCGGCGTTTTCGATCCTGCTCGGCCTCACACGCCTGTGCCGGATCGAGAGCCGACATCACCTCCCAACTCTCAGTCGACGCGACTAACGTCACCTGACGGCCAGCGCTTGCATCAATGGAAAGATAACCGGGGCTCCATAGATCGCCTCGCCAGATGTAACCACGACTGCGCTCGAGCTGGTAAGTGACGTTGCGAATTCTCTGAGGATCCACAGTGACGGATCCTCCCTTACCGAGGAGCATGAGCCGCAGCGGCGGAATGACGCCGCTCGGCTGCAATTCGTAATGATGATCGCGAACGGTGAAGGTGTACGAATCGAGCTTCGTGTTCACTGGCGATTCATGGGGCCTTATGTTCACGGCTGGGCGGAGATGCAACTTGACCGCCGATTTGCCATTCAGAAAACGGTAATCGATATAGGTAGTGTTCTGCCGGTTCGGAAGAATAACGCGCTTCTCGAACACGAGGCCTTCCACGTCGTAGGTCCAAACCGGCAGCCCCGAGTCCAACGCAAAGTTTGCGAGATAGGCGGACCCTCCGCGATACTCTCCGCCTTCGATCATCAGGCCATTCAGTCTGAAGCTACGCCCGTCCGGCGTTACGATCTCTTCGAGGATGTCGTTCAGCATCATGGTGCGGCCGAGCGGGCTTTGCAGCGCTGAAATCAAGTAGCCATGAAAGACGCGCGTCAGTGTGCCGCCGACCGTTCCAGAAGCGTACCCCCCTAAACCATTGGTGACCAGCCACTCCGTTTCAGTCAAGGACTTAAAGTCTTCGTCCGTTAAAGGCGTATTCGGGTCGTGAGTAAATATGTTGTTCATTGGCCTTTTGTGCGGCGCTTCGGCGCCTTGAGTTCGGCAACGGGATGCAAAACAACCGCGGCCTGGCCGGGAATCTTCCAGCTTTCACAAGTATCCAGAGGCGCCGTTCCGTTACCGCCATAGGCTGGATCGTCAGATGACCAGAGCTTCTGCCACTGCGCGCCCACAGGCGGCGCCAGCAAGGGTTCGGGAGCCGGATTGAACTCGAGATCCACACCAAAGTTCACAACCATCAGGCGATCGGTTTCATGGCCGACCGAAAAGTAGCGAAGCACGAACGCCAAGGGCGAGAGAACCGCGCCATCGAGACCGTCCGCACCCTGGCGCGAGAGGACCGGATCTTCCCGCCGCAAGCGAAGAAGATCACAATGCAGCCGGTAAATTTGAGAATGCGTCTCGACTTCCGCAAAATTCAGCTTGCAACGTTCTACCGTGGCTGGGATCGTGGGATCGGCAAAATATTGCCTCATATCGGGCAGCCTGAGAGACCGCCACTGTTCCAGGAACTCCACTCGGCCTGCCCGAATCTTCACTCCCAGCTCCGGGTTTTGATCGGCGAAGAACAGGAACGGGCTGGAAGAACCGAATTCTTGTCCCTGAAACAGCATGGGGGTTCCAGGTCCGAGGAGAGTCAGGGCGGTAACCGCCCTAAACAGTCCGGGTGAACTAAGCTCGCTAATTCGTTGTCCACGCGCTGAGTTGGCGATCTGATCATGGTTCTGAATGAAAGTGATCATTGCCGAACAAGGCACGCCAAAGATTGGAGTTCCCCTCGCTTTCTGTTGCCACCGGTAGCATTGACCCTGATACAGAAAGCCGTATTTCATGCACGAAACGAACTCCTGGGGAGACCCGCGGTAATCGGTGTAATAGGCGTCCGCCTTACCCGTGAGGGCGACCATGGCAGTGTGGTGGTAGTCGTCATTCCATAGCGCGTCGAGGCCAGATCCGCCTTCCTCGATCGGTTTGAGAAGACTTGTATCCTGTGGTTCGTTTTCTCCCACGATGATGACAGAACGCGGCCCGGCGGCGCGGCGGGCGGCCTGCGAAATTTCGCCTATGATATTCGGCTGAGAATCGTCGTGAATGTCCTGGCTCGCGTCCAGGCGCAGCCCGTCGAGATGAAACTCTCTGATCCAATACGCGGCGTTCTCACGAAAAAACTCGCGCACGGGACCGCTCCCCTCGCCATCGAAGTTGATCGCCTCGCCCCAATCGGTTTCATATTTGTCCGTGAAGTAGAAGGGCGAATACTTCGGCAGATAATTCCCGTCGGGACCGAGATGGTTGTAAACGACGTCGAGAATGACGCCGACACCAAGCGAGTGCGCCTGGTCCACAAAGGAACGCATGTCATCCGGCCGTCCATAAATCGCGGCTGGCGCATAGGGTTGCACGCCATCGTATCCCCAGCCAAATTTACCCGGACATTCGGCCACCGGCATGACTTCGATTACTGTGATTCCGGTATCGCGCAAATACGGCAACTTCTCTGCCGCGGATTTCCAGGTCCCATCACGCGTGAAGGTTCCGAGGTGCAACTCATAGATGACCTGCCCAGGGAGCCGGATTCCATGCCAGTTCTGATCGTGCCAACGAAAGGCACACGGATCGATTATTTCTGAATAACCATGCGACCCAAAAGGTTGGAAACGCGAAGCGGGATCGGGGTACGGATCCTTGTCGTTATCCAACTGGTATTTGTACTGGACACCGGCACCGACATCGGCGGCCAGTCCTGAGAAGTATCCGTGCGGCTCGCGTTCCAGCAAACAAGAGCCCAGATCACCATCAAACACCACGCTGACAGATTTTCGACGCGGGGCCCAGACCCTAAAGTGAGTTCCCCTGCCACCGGGCACGAGATCGGCACCCACCGGCAGGCGCCTGGCGGGTGGGGAATGTGGTTTCGGCATCGATCAGAGAAAGTACGACCCTCTATGGAATGACTTCAACCCGGCGAAAGCTGTTTCGATCCCTAAATCCGCAGAACGCCGACTGGGAATGCCGGTCTTGCTTACGTTAGTGATTGCCGTCCAAGACGACCTCGGGAAGATTTGACCGCCTGAGTTGGAGGTTCAGCGCGGGCAGATCGCGGGATTTCAAATCGTTCCAGCGCGAAAGCAGTCCGGCAAGAGCGTGGCGGCGATCGGCGACGGCGGCGACTTGTGCCGGATATGGCGTAACATCGGCTTCCTGGAGTGACTGCATCAGCGCACCGAGCTGACCGTTCACCAGATTGAGGGTATCAGGAACAGGCTCCGCGCCCCTTCCGCCAAAACGGCCGGCCGGCGCTCCCTCAAGAGCGAGCGCCCTTTGATCGAAGGTGTCGATTGCACGGGCCGCTTGCGGCGATTGTTTCTTCATGTCCGCGAGACGAGAGCGCAAAGAATGGAGTTGCGCGGCGGCAGGGTAGCTGACCAAGAGATCGTCATAGATCTCTTTGGAGAGAGTGAATTGCTGAAGCAGACCTGCTGCCGGAGTGAGGACGCGCGGGTCCATTTTCACGATCAAGCCTTGGGTATATGTTTTGCCGCCCGCGGTCAGCTTGACGGTATAGCTGCCGGGCAGCACCCATGGCGCGTTCGGAGAAGGCGCCGTATCGTGAAACACGGCTTGCATCGGATACTCCCTGGGGCCGTGCTGCGGTAAGGGCTGATAATGCATGTTCCAAAGAAACCGATGCATCCCAGGCTGATCGGACAAGCGCTGTGGAGGACGCACCCAGTACTTCGGAATTTCGAGCGTCGGATCGATTTCGGAAATCGGATCGGCACTGGAATAGCGGCGAACGAGCTTGCCGCCGCCGTCCATGATCTCGAGCGTTACCGGACCGGGTGATGAAGAACCGAGATAGTAATCGATGATTGCGCCGTCCGGCGGATTCTGGCCGGCGGGCTCATCCGGGGGAATCGGGGTATCGGTGTTCGTGTTCCAACGTACCCGCAGAGCGGTTTGCGGCTTGAGCAGATAAGCGGGCGAAGAATCGATTGAAGAGCCGGCCTGGCGCAGTGGCGTAATATCGTCCAGTATCCAGAAGCCACGGCCATGCGTGGCGGCAATGAGGTCATCGTTCTTTACGATCAGATCACGCATGGATGTCGCAGGCATGTTCAGCCGCAGCGATTCCCAGTGATCGCCGTCATCGAATGAGACAAAGACCTCGCGTTCCGTTCCTGCGAACAGCAAGCCTTTTCGCCCGGGATCTTCACGCACAGCATTCACTGCGGCGCCGTCCGGCAGTCCGTTGACGATTTCGGTCCAGGTCTTGCCGCAATCGTGGGTTCGGTAGATATGGGGCCGCAGTTCGTCGAGACGAAAGGTATTGACGGCAGCGTAGGCGGCATCGCGATCGAAGTGTCCGGCCTCAATTACGGAGACCTTGGCCCAGGGCGTCAATTGCGGCGGCGTCACATCGGCCCAATGAAGCCCGCCATCGATAGTTACGTGGATCAAGCCATCGTCGCTGCCGGCCCAGATGCGCGCGACATCCAGCGGAGAAGGCGCCAGCGCATAGACAACTCCTCGCTGGACTGGTTTGGCAGAAGGATTGTCGCGATATTTGCCGACGCTAGCCGGGATTTCCCAGGTGCTGCGAGTCAAATCGGGACTGATCTCGCGCCAGTTTTTTCCCCCGTTGCGAGTTTCCCAAACCGTATTCGCTCCAAAGAAAAGGAGATGCGGATCAACAGGGGAGAAGGCAAGGGGCGCGGTGCGAAGCGTGCGGTATTTTGGCGAGCGAACCGCAAAAGGGCCGACGTTTGCGGTCTGGCCGGTGCGGCGATCGTAACGCGTCACCTTTCCGCCATAGACAAGGTCGGGATCGAGAGGATCGGGAACCGCGTAGCCATACTCCTCGACACCAACGGGATGCCAATCTCGGAAGGTAATCTGACCATCGTTGCCACGCGATTTCACGCACGCGGATCCGCTCTCCTGCTGCCCACTGCAAACGCGATAGGGAAATGAATTGTCGGTGGAGACGTGATACATCTGCGCGGTCGGCTGGTTGAACCAAGAGCTCCAGGTGTGTCCGCCATTGACCGTAACGATCGCGCCCTGATCACTCACGATCAGCATGATTTCGGGATGGTTGGGATTAATCCAAATGCTCTGGTAGTCATCGCCGCCCGGCGCGCCGCGGATGCCGGTCCAGGTTTTACCGCCATCGACCGACTTCCAGGTGACCACGCTCGCGCTATAGACAATGTCGGGATTTTTTGGATCGACGGCGGGAACGGGGAGGTCACCTCCACCGATGCGGGCGGCCGGCCGAGGATCGGTCGTGATTTGGGTCCAGGTGCTTCCGGCATCATCAGAACGATAGAGACCGAGGCCTTGCTGCGTGGCGACGGCTGCGTAGAGGCGATCCGGAGTACTCGAGGCAATGGCAAGATTAGCCTGAACGATACCGGAGGGAAGGCCTTGCGAGAGCTGGTGCCAGGTATTGCCGCCATCAGTCGAGTTGAAAATGCCACCTTTGGTGCCGCTCCACGCGGCATTCTCCCAGGGACCCTGGCGGGCTTCCCACAGGCTGGCGTAGACGATATCGGGGTTGGCGGGATCCAGTTCAACGTCGTTCGCTCCGGTGTTTTCATCCTTATAGAGAACCTTCTGGAAGGTTTGGCCGCCATCGGTTGATCGGAAGACCCCGCGCTCCTCATTGGGGCCGTAGGGATGGCCGAGCACGGCGACAAAGAGACGGCTCGGGTCGCGAGGATCAACAGCAATGCGCGGAATCTGCTGGCCATTGCGGAGCCCGAGATGCGTCCAGGTTTGACCCGCATCGGTCGATTTGTAAATTCCGTCTCCGGTGGAGAGATCGGGACGCTGCAGGCCTTCGCCGGTTCCGACATACACGATGTTCGGATCGGAAGTAGCGACCGCGATTGCACCAATGGAACCGGTGGGCTCGCGATCAAAGATTGGATCCCACGTTCGACCATAATCGGTGGTCTTCCAGACACCTCCGTTCACCGCACCTATATAGAAGACGTTCGGCTGGCCGGGAACTCCGGCGAGGGCGCGCGTGCGGCCGCCGCGATAGGGGCCGATTTCGCGCCAGCGCATATCGCTGAAGAGTTTGGCATTGCCAGTCTGGGCGGCGAGAAGGGTCGCAGAGAGGAGCGCAACGACGAGCGCAGCCGCAATGCGGGCGGTATGAACCTTGGTCACGAGGCGATGATAGCTCAGGGGTCGGGAGATATCGCAGACGACAAGATCGTCTGCGCCACGGGTTCGTGGCGAAAGAAATTTTGGCTACGCGGCGGCTTTTTCCTCCAGCTTCGCTTCGTATTTGCCGTTGAACTCGTTCATGACGGACTTGAAGATCCCGGCAACGCCTTCGAAAGCGAGGCGCACATGGCCGGGAAGCGGCGCTTGGATGGTCTGACGGATGTCGGAATCGATTTCGAGGTGCGAAGCACGGGCACTGGCGAGCCGGACACGGGCTTCGTGCAGCTCCTGCTTGCGAGCTTCGGCGGCTTCTTTCTCCTTTTGCGAAACAAAGCCAATTTCTTCCTTTCGCTTTTGCGCTCTGAGGTTCAGCAGCTCGTTCAGGCATTTGTGGAAGCCGCGATCGTGCGTCGTTTGGTACCGGAGATAAAGCGCGAGCTGCTTTGGGTCCTGGCACTCTTCAGATTCGCCGAAACTGAGCTGCTGAAGGTAGAGGGCGCGCTGGGACAGCCACCAGTGCTCGGCCATGCGCTCGACCAGCAGATGCTCGGTAGGGGTCGAAGGACGATGCTCTGCCTTTAAGCTGAAATAGAGTTCTTGAAATTCGTGCTTTTCTTCGTGTGGCAGGACGAGGAAACGGCCGGCGAGACCGTGGCGGAAGGCGTTGAAGCAGATGGCTTCTTTTCCTGCCTCTGTGGTGGGTCCTGTGCTTCGTTCTGCATTCTGTTGATTCGCGGCGATCTGGGCTTCGGTGGACATTGTGGGAATTGGCTCCTTAAAAAATGAAAAGGCCCGAGGCAGGCGGCATCGGGCGAGTGGGGAGCGGTGGCGAGCTTCCCGAGTAAAAGCTAACATGCGCGTCAAGCGGTTTCGGCGAAAAAGAGGGATTGGCGTGCGTTTGAGGGCTGTGACTCAAAATCGAAGACTCCCGTACAGACGAATCGATGGCTATGATGTCATCGCAGCAGACAATTAGGATATGGCTCTGGATAATATCCCGGAGCTGTATTCAAAGATTGCCTCGGCTCGACTCCGAGGGTCTCGTTGATAGTATTTCGAATGCGTTAGTTGCAGCGGAGCTACGTTAGCCGGAAACAAAGGCGGTCACCGGGATGCACATCGTCGTTGCAAAACGAAAGAAGACCGAAGCGCCAAGGGCAAACATCGGCGGAGCGGAACGCGTTCGTGATGCGGGGTTAAGCGCCGACACGGCTAAAATCTTAGCTACACGCACGAGCAAGTCTTGCCGCTGGTTGCTGCTGATAATCGCCACCGTAACCGCTTGGAGTCAACCCCCAGCCAGCGTGGTATCCGCCGATCAGGCCCTCGCCAGGCTTATGGAGGGGAACAGACGCTATTCGCGGGAGAAGCAGCAGCACCCCGACGAGACCTTGGCGCGTCGTAGAGAACTGGAACTGGGGCAGCATCCATTTGCGGTGATTCTGGGCTGCGCCGACTCTCGAGTCTCACCCGAACTGATATTCGATCAAGGTTTGGGTGATTTGTTTGTCATCCGGGTAGCCGGAAACATAGCCGCCGACGATGATCTGGGCAGCATCGAATACGCGGTGGAACACCTGCAAACAAAACTAATTGTGGTCCTCGGACATGAGAAGTGTGGCGCTGTTTCGGCCGCCGTAGAGGGCGCGAACGCCTCGGGGCATCTCAAGTCTCTACTTTCCGCGATTCAGCCTTCGGTAGAAGAGACGCGGAACTTTCCTGGCGATAAGGTCCATAACTGCGTGATAGCGAACGCTCGGCGCGTAGCCCGTCAAATCCGCGAATCAGAACCGGTTTTAAGGGAATTTATCCAGAAAGAGGCAGTGAAGGTCGTGGCCGCAGATTACGCTCTGGATTCGGGAATGGTCACGCTCCTGGAAGTGGGTCATCCCTAACCCAAAGCGACAGAGCGATCCCGTACTCTGCTTGACAAGCGCTTCCGATAACAGGTAGCTCATCCCGGTTTACTGGTGGGGCGATGATGGCGCCCGGCGGAATCTGCGGTCAAAACAGCGGCTGTGCTTCGGGCTCTCGCCTTACGGAAAAGGGTAGATCTATTTTGCGACATCTCACCTCTCCGTCTAACACGCCCATTTTGGAGGACACGACTCGGCATCTCTGCTTAGCGATTGGCTGTTGATCTTCGGCAGCATGGAGGAAGAGTCTCCAAGAATACGGTTCATGCGTGAGTGAATATTTTCTAAATCTGGCACGCGAGATGGACAATCTAACGCGGCAGTGGTCGCGGTGTATTTACGCATTTCTGTAGCCGCATCCCCGGCCACAAGGAACATGCCGGGTTATTGATCTGAATCGAGAGCTCGGCTCAAGATTCAGGAGAAGGATACATGGGCAATAAAAATCGAGGAGTCGCTTTGGTGCTGTGCTGCGCCGTCATTTCAGGTGGTGTTCTACTGTTCGCTCAGACCACATCTTCGGAACGCGGACAAGGTTCCGCGAATCAGCCGTCGCAATCAGATCTTGATCAACAGATTAATATGCTCAGGCGAGACCTGCGGTCTCAAAGAAAACAGATCGTCGCCCAGAACATGAATCTGACCGAGTCAGAGGCCGTAAAGTTCTGGCCCATTTATGACCAGTACGTCGCCGAGCTGGTCGAGAGCAACCATGCGAAGTACGAGCTTATCAAGGAGTATGCTCAAGTCAACGCAATGACCGACGAACGAGCTGACAGCGCTTCAAAGGGCTGGCTCACCGTAGACGAGAACGTTCTTCAACTAAGGCGCAAATACCTCCCGATCTTGCGCACCACGTTATCGGCTAAACAGACGGCCAGGTTCTTTCAGATCGACCGACGGGTACAGATGATGATCGATCTGCAATTAGCAAGTTCGCTTCCATTGATTGAGCCATAGTCTCGTTTATCGCTTTAGTGCGGTGTCACTCGGACAGCAACCCTCATCGAGGGGATTTTGACGACAAAGTTCATAACAGCACTCGCCCTTTCTGAAAGCCGGGGGAAATAATCGTTTTCGGCGTGCCGGTTCGACCGCATTCGCACCTGAGAATCTATCGCGGACGCTTCCCTGGGGTCTGGGGTCCGGTTTACACCTCTGTCTTCCGGTTCGCCCGCATCGTCAGAACGGAAAGGAGTCTTGTGCTGCTCCGAGCGACTCATGTACGTTCTTCTTGAATCCCGAAGGATCAACGAGCGGGATGCGCGGCTGTTTGCCCTTTAGCAGTTGCTCCACGGTTACGATTTGAAGCCGCCGATACTTGCCGTAA
Organism: uncultured Acidobacteriaceae bacterium; assembly: GCA_963787585.1. GTDB lineage: Bacteria > Acidobacteriota > Terriglobia > Bryobacterales > Bryobacteraceae > Bog-105. The sequence continues at coordinate 443,668 of CAWBDR010000013.1, read as the reverse complement.
AGATGTGTCGAAAACCCTTCCTTCACAGCTTCCGTAAGCATAGGCTTCGTCGGTTCGTTCAGTCGCATCGATCTGCTAGTAATCGATAACTCGGCTATCGCTCCTCAGAGTGAACCCGAGCGTCGAGATTTCCGGGAGATCTGCGGGGACCGGTACAGGTGCGTTCGACAATGCTAACTTCGCAACTGCCGGGTTTCGAAGTGGCACGAACAGATCGGCGATCCAACGCTAGCGGACAGTATCCTCGACCGGCTCGTGCACAATGCTCACCGCATCGCCGAATTCAGATGAAATCATCAAAGTGATCCGCGAAAAGACTCTGGCGCTGTAGGTCCTTGTGCAACGCTTAGGCGGCGGTCAACCCTCATTTTCCGATAAGCGTGTTTGAACTAAGCCGCTCGTGCGGCGGACGCTGCGCGTGCCGGTGGATCAGCGGTTTTGATTCCGTATCTCGATAGTGTTGAGGGTCACAAGGAGGTCTTGTGACCCAACTCAGAAAGTTAATGCTGGAGGAACTCCAGCGACGTAATTATTCCGAGCGTACCGCAAAGATTTACATTCGCACTGTGAAGGAACTGGCGGAGCATTTCGCCTGTTCTCCTGCGAAGCTCGGACTGGAACAGATCCGGCAGTATCAGGTGCATTTGGCAAAGAAGGAGCTGGCACCGAAAACGATCCAGCAACGCGCAGCGGCGCTGCGTTTCTTTTTTGTTAAGACCTTGCGACGGCCTTATCTTCCGGCGAACATTCCGTTCCCGAAAATCCCGCGCCGCCTGCCGACGGTGCTCAGCCAAGAGGAGGTTCAGCGCATGCTCGAATGCAGCATGAATCTGATGCATCGGGCCATGCTGCTGACGCTCTACTCCAGCGGACTGCGGCGAACAGAACTGACGCGGCTCAAGGTGGAAGACATCGACAGCAAATGCATGATCATCCACGTTCGGCAGGGAAAGGGCGGTCATGACCGCGACGTGCCGCTCAGTGGCAAGCTGCTCGAAGTGCTGCGCGAGTACTGGCGCTGGAAAAAGCCGACCACGTACTTGTTTCCGAGCGATTATCAAAAGCGCGCCGGTCAGCCCGTCAGCGACAAGGTGATCTGGTGGCTGTGCAAGAAAGCAGCCCGTGAAGCCGGCATTCGCAAGCGCGTCAGCCCACACACGCTACGGCACAGTTATGCGACGCACATGCTCGAAGCAGGCGCCGATCTGAGGACGATTCAAGTTCTGCTCGGCCATAGAAGACTGGAAGATACAGCCATCTATCTTCACTTGTCCAAGCGGCATCTCACTTCGGTCGCCAATCCGCTCGACCGCCTGGAAGTGGACACGCTGGCCGATGCTTTCCGTGCACGGAGGCAACTGAAAAAAGCATGAGCCGGCCCACCCTGGAGGTGGCCGACATCATCCGTCAGGCGGGCAACCGCTTTGTCGAACGCCACCGGGCTCATCTGGCCTGGCCGCACCTGAAGGTGCTCCGGGCCATTGAGCGCTGCCGGACGGCCGCCCTCGGCGGCCATCTGGACCGGTGCTCGCATTGCGGTCATCGCGCCATCTCTTATAACTCCTGCCGCAACCGGCATTGCCCGAAATGCCAGACTCACGCGCGTGATCAGTGGCTGGCGGCCCGTTCCCAGGAACTGCTGCCGGTCGAATATTTTCACGTCGTGTTCACGCTGCCGCACGCCTTGTCCGCGCTCATCCTGCAGAACAAGCGCGTGCTTTATAACCTGCTGTTTCGCGCCAGCGCCCAGACTCTACTTGAGATCGCAGCCGACCCCAAGCATCTCGGCGCCGAGATCGGCTTCCTGAGTGTCTTGCATACCTGGGGGCAAACGCTGGAACATCATCCGCATGTTCACTGCGTGATTCCAGCGGGTGGCTTGTCGCTGGATCGCTCCCAATGGCTCCAGCCGCGACGGCGCGGCTTCTTTTTGCCCGTTCGAGTATTGAGCCGCATCTTTCGCGGCAAGTTCACGGCGGCACTCAAACGGCTGTTTCGTTCTCGCCAGCTTCAGTTTCATGGGGCGCTCGAGAACTTATCGAGCCCACAACTGTTCCAGCAGTTCCTCCGCTCGCTCTTCCGACGAGACTGGGTGGTCTATGCCAAGCGGCCCTTTGGAGGATCAGAGCATGTCCTGCACTATTTGGCTCGCTACACACACCGCGTCGCGATTTCCGATCACCGCTTGCTTTCCTTTGCCGATGGCAACGTTTCGTTCCGCTGGAAGGATTACGCGCACGGCAACAAGCAACGCAAGATGACGCTCACGGCTCATGAGTTCTTGCGAAGGTTTCTGCTGCACATCCTTCCCAGCGGCTTCGTTCGCATCCGCCATTTCGGCTTCTTAGCCAACCACGACCGTCAACAGCGCGTATCTGTCTGCCGTCAACTGCTCGTTGCAGAACGTCTCCAGCGCTCCGCTCCGGCTGCCCAAACAACCAGCGCCAGAGCCAGTTGGCGTTGTCCACTCTGCGGTGGACCCATGCAGGCTGTCGAGCACTTCACCGCCAACCAGCTCGCCCGCGAACTGGCTCGCTGGGAGCGCGGTGTTGACAGCTCGTAAGCTCAAAATCCAGACAGCCAACTTCAGATACGTCGCCATGCACACAGCCGACGTGTGTCTTCTTGCGCCTGCAGCCAACAAACTTGCCACGGCGAAGTCATTCGCCCGCTCTTTATGGCTTCCTGCAGCATGCTCCGCTCGCCGATCCCGTCGATTTCCCCAATTCACCAGGGCCTCCAACACCCTTCGAAGTACCAAAACCAGTTACTTTACCCATAGCTGGCCGCGTCCGCCGCAAACCCGCGCGGCTCATTTCAAACCCAGCTATCGAAAATGCCCCTAACTCTGCCAGTCACGCCAGCCTTGTCCGTCTTGGCATTTCCGATAGCTCGCTAAGGTTTATAGCCCAAGGACCTCGAAAGTTTCTAAACACATGCCGACAAGTCGTTCCCTATCGGGACTAACTTTGACGCCCTCTCGCTCAGATTTCCCAGCACCGGGTTTAGATTCGACGTCGGGACCAGATTCTGAGAGGGATTTCTAAGACGCACTCTGCAAACTTGTGGGCTGTATTGCGCCCGAAGTTATGCCGTGTATCGATTTGGGGAATGAAGGTAGCTGGCAGCGCAGCGCGCGCTCAAACCTCTTGCATGTCGCCAATCCGCGTTATATACTGAACCAAGTGGTTCAGTATTCACGTACCGCCCTCGATGCTTCGTTCGCCGCGCTCTCGGATGCGACCCGACGCGGCGTTCTGGAACAGCTCGGCCGCACGGATGCTTCGATCACGGACCTTGCCGAGAAGTTCCACATGACCCTTACGGGCATGAAGAAGCACCTCGGCGTGTTGGAGGGGGCGGGACTCGTCACCACGGAGAAGGTCGGGCGCGTGCGGACCTGCAAGCTCGGCCTACGCGGACTGGAGCACGAGGCGGCATGGATCGAGAGGCAACGCCAGCTCTGGGCCGCACGCTTCAACGAGTTGGACAAGCTTGTCGAGGAATTGAAACAAAAGGAGAAAGCCGATGTACGAAACAAAAGATAGCGAAAGCAACGCCACAAAGTACGCCACGACAGTGGAACGCAAGTCCGACCGCGAACTCGTCGTGACGCGAACGTTCGATGCCCCGGCGCACATCGTCTTCGAAGCGTGGAGCAAACCAGAATTGTTCAAGCGTTGGTGGGTTCCGAAGTCGGCGGGCATGTCGCTGGTCTCATGCGACATGGATGTGCGCACCGGGGGCGGGTATCGCTTCGTGTTCCGCCATCCGGCCTTCGACCAACCGATGGCGTTCTTCGGCACGTACAAAGAAGTGACGCCACACAAGCGCATCGTCTGGACGAACGAAGAGAGCGATCAGGGCGCAGTGACCACGGTGACATTCGAAGAAATTGCCGGCAAGACGCTGGTCACCTTTCACGAACTCTACCCCACAACAGCGGCCCTCGAGGAAGCCCTCGCCGGTTCGGCGGAAGGCCTGCCCGAACAGTTCGCGCAGCTGGATGAGTTGCTCGCAGGCAGATCGTGACCACACCGCGGCCACCGGCGTATGGGAGGGATGACGATGACACGCACGATCACCGCCGCGCTGGCCAGTTCGGCGCGACGTGAGGACGATTTTAGAACGGCTGCATTCTAATCCAACCTCGAAGGAGCTTAATCGATGCCTATGCTCAGACGCGATTTCCTGAAGACTGCCACAGCGACCGCAGTGCTGACTGCAATCCCTCCCGTTCAAGCCAAGGAGACCACCACTATGTCAAAAGAGAATTTTGCCGACGTCAATGGCCAACATATCTTTTACAGCGTGCATGGCACCGGCAAGCCGCTCATTCTTCTTCACGGGGGCATCAACCCAGACAGCTTCGGGAGCAATCGGGCCGAACTGGCCAAGGGCCGGCAGGTGATCGCCGTCCATCTTCAGGCGCATGGGCGCACGTCAGACACCAACAGGCCACTGCGCTGTGAAACGCTGGGCGACGACGTTGCCGCTCTGATCGGCCATCTAAACCTCGGCAAGGCCGACGTAATGGGCTACTCGCTGGGCTCCTTCGTCGCGCTGCAGACCGCCATCCGCCATCCGGACGTGGTCGACCGGCTCGTGCTCATGGCCGCGAGGATGAGGCAGGACGGCGCTTATCCGGAGGTGGTGGCGGCCTTCAATCAGTTGGAGGCCAACGCTGCCATGTTGGGCGGTAGCGTGAAGGCAACGCCGTTAGGGCAGGCCTATCCCGATGTCGATTGGACGAACCTCTTCAGAAAGGTCGGTGACCTGACCAAGCGCAACTTTGACTGGAGCGCCGACGTCGCCAAGCTTCAGGCTCGCACACTGCTGGTCTTTGCCGACGCTGACTGCATCCGGCCCGAACACATGGTCGAGTTCTGGAAGGCGTTGGGAGGCGGCCAGCGCGATGCCGGGATCGATGGCTCACTGCGGCCCGCAAACCAGTTCGCAATCGTGCCGAACACCACCCACTACACGCTCGCCGTCGAGCCGATGCTGCCGGAGATCGTCGAGCGCTTCCTCGGAACCAAATAGAAGGCAGTCGGTCGCGGCGAGGCCCGGAATTTGTCGGACACCCAAAACAACTAGCCATGGCGGTCGGTCACGCCAAGGCGATGGAAAATCGTAGAGGTTAAGATCATGTCGCAGGGTACGATTCTCATCATCGGCGGAGGTATCCGTGAATCGGGCACGCGGCATTCCGAGCCAATGATCCAGCAAATCGCGTGAGTTTCACGAGAACCGCTCGCACTCGCCGTTTTAGTTGATTTTGCGGTCGCTGCCGCCGCAAAGCAATGCACTCGCCTGCTCTCCCGCCCCGGGCAGCGCAGCGCGCGCTCAAACCTCTTGCATGTCGCCAATCCGCGTTATATACTGAACCAAGTGGTTCAGTATTTACGTACCGCCCTCGATGCTTCGTTCGCCGCGCTCTCGGATGCGACCCGACGCGGCGTTCTGGAACAGCTCGGCCGCGCGGATGCTTCGATCACGGACCTTGCCGAGAAGTTTCACCTGACGCTAACGGGCATGAAGAAGCACGTAGGCGTGTTGGAGCAGGCGGGGCTCGTCGCAACGGAGAAAGTCGGGCGCGTGCGGACCTGCAAACTCGGCCGACGCGGACTGGCCACCGAAGCGGCATGGATCGAGCGGCAACGCCAGCTCTGGGCCGCACGCTTCAACGAGTTGGACAAGCTTGTCGAGGAATTGAAACAAAAGGAGAAAGCCGATGTACGAAACAAAAGATAGCGAAAGCAACGCCACAAAGTACGCCACGACAGTGGAACGCAAGTCCGAGCGTGAGCTCGTCGTGACTCGAACCTTTAAAGGTCCGGCGCACATCGTCTTCGAAGCGTGGACCAAACCTGAACTGCTCAAGCGGTGGTGGATACCGAAGTCGTTTGGAGCCTCCTTCCTTTCCTGCGAGGCCGATGTCCGTACGGAGGGCACGTACCGTTTCGTGTTCAGTCACCCTTCCTCAGAGCAGCCTATACCATTCTTTGGTAGGTACGTCGAAGTGACTCCGGGCTCCCGCCTCGTCTGGACGAATGACGAAGGTGATGAGGATGGGCCCGTCACCACCGTGACCTTCGAAGAAAGGGGTGACGAGACGCTCGTCGTTATACACGAACTCTATCCCTCAAAAAAAGCCCTCGACGATGCAATGGCCTCTGAGAGTATAAGTTGGTCTGGCGAGCAGTTCGAGCAGTTGGACCAGCTTCTCGCCAACCTGGGAGCGAGCGTGAAACGGTCATGAAGTCATCGATTTTGGCGTCGGCTGCCGGCTGTGAGCAGGCGTCAAACTTCGTTTGGCTCGACTGGGACTGATTTCCATAATCGAGTCGTTGCAGGACTTACCCTTTGTGAAGCGCGACGCATGACGCCCATGTCGCAGGATGTGAGACGGATTCCTGTCACCATGCGGATTGCTCGTAATAAACGACCCAGTATTTACCAACGTTTGACTCAGCGGCTCTGAAGTCGGGTTTCATCCCATTGAGAAGTCTTCGAGGCATATACGGCGAGGCGTCTTCAAACAGAGCGTAAAACTCCCGATAGCTGTCGTAATTGGTGATTCTACCTTCCGGGCGTGCAGAGTATCACTTCATACCCAGAGCGTGCGAAAGGCAGGGCAGCGGCTGTCATGGAGCGCATAATTACCCGAAACACTTCTCTCCGATCCCGACTGTGAGCCTTTGCTACAAAAGACCAGAATGTGTCGCCTTCAATGTAAGAGACAGGAGCGGGTAGCAAAGCAAGAAGCTCTCGTGCCACGGTCGTCTTCCCTGCGCCGATCGGACCTGAAAGAATAGTGACGCTCATACAAATCATTGGACCAAGTAATCGGCTGGTGAACCTTAAGTGGGGTTGTTGTAGACTGGGCGCCCGACTAAGTCCAGCTTTCCGCGATGGCCAGTCTACGACAGCCGTATGAATGAGGAATATCGGTTGCCTCAAAGATTACTGAATGAACCGAAACAGCAACAACTCAAGCGAGCGTGTCAGCCACGCTTCGTATTTCTCCGGCGGCCACCGCCGCTCTGCTACCAACAAGCGATAGTGGTCCGGGCCGGTCAGCGACCAGAGAATATCCAGTGCCTCGGATTCCCGTAACCCTTCCCGAAGTATCCCGCTGGTGGCCCAGGCATGCACGACCGGCTTCTGTCCTTTTAACCTCCGCGCTTCGCCTTCCTTCCATAGCGCTTTGACATCCGTTTCTGCCCGGCTCGCGTTCCGCGCAATCTCAATGAGATCCGCGGATTGCTCATAGAACCGCCGCGCAAACGATACGAGAAGCCGCAATTGCTCGCGCGATTGTCCCGCGGTCGCGCGCAAACTCTTTTGCAGACTCATGACATCGGCCTGAGCATCCGCCGCGTCGAGTAGAGCAAAGAGCACGGCACGCTTCGATCCATACGTCGCGTAGAACGTTGGAACGGAAGCGCCCGCTTCGCGCGCGATCACCTCGATGGATGTTGCGCCGTAGCCGTGCTCGGCAAACAACCGGCGCGCGCATTGGGCAATCCTCAAGCGTGTGGCTTTGGCTGCCGCGCGACGCTTGCTCGAATCATAGGCGCGCTTGCGTCGGGGGGCTTGCGTCATAACCTCAATTCAGTTATAGTACAGCTATATTTAATTAAGAGAGGACATGAATGCGCCTGTTCGCATCGCTAACGCTTTGGATCTTCGTTATCGGGACCGCTTTCATTCTCGGCGCAGGTTTGTATGAAATGCTCGTAGTCGTGCCCTTCTGGGCGGGCAATGCGCCGCAATCGCTCATGGATGGCAATCCGTTTCTGCGTGTGCCGATCCGCTCCGGCCAAGTCTTTTGGCCCGTGGTAACGCCTGGCCTCGGCATCGTCGCACTTGCCACATTTCTGACCAGCTTCGGCATGCCGCAAAAAGAGATGATCTGGCGCCTAGCTGGGGCCGGACTTTTTTTGGTAATGACGATTGTGACGATGGCGTACTTCAGGTCTTCCATCATCAACATGGTCGTACATCACGGCGCAGGGCGATCGGGCGATGCGCTCGCGGCCGACGCGAAAATGTGGGTTGCGTTGAACTGGTTACGAATCGCAGCCGTAGCGGCTTCGCTGGGCATGGGGCTGCGTGCGTTGACACTGCCGAAAGCTTAGTCAGCATGGCGCGCGAATGCAAAGCTTCAGTCCTCGCGGAGCGAACGGGTCGTGTGCAATTGATCGGATTTAAGTGCTTGGCAAGTCGGGTTATCGGAGCCGGCGTTCTGTTTCAAAACGGGTGAGTTGTGCACGATGCAAAACGGCACATCGTCAGGATCGTAAACCGGAGGATTAGCCGCGAGTTCCGCGAGACGGATTCTCGCTTTCGATTCTGAGTTGGCCTGAGGGCGGCAAAGTATAGCGGCGTTTGACGGCTGGAATGGGGCCCAACTGTCCGGTTCGCGACTGCGCTGTGCTCCAGCATGGCCTGATAGGAATCGACTGTGGAGCGCTCGATGAGCCATGAGCTCTTCCGGAACTCAGAGCGGGGTGGTAAAGGCAGCCGGAGATGCGCGGCGATGGCATAGCAGTCGTGAACGGTACAATCGAAACTTCTGTTATGCGGAAAAAAGCAGTTACTTGTGTCCTGGCGCTTTCAGGGCTGATTCTGGCAGGCATGCCTTCGGCAGCGCAGACCTCGGAAAACGAGAGCGGCGGAAAGAGCGCAGAGCCGAAGGCCGGGACGGAAAAGCCTCCGAAAGAAGAATCGTCTGTAACCGAGCACAGCATTCAGCTCAATGGACACACGATCAACTATAAGGCGACCGCCGCAACCGTCCTGCTGAAAAACGAGCAGGAAGAGCCGACCGCGCTTCTGTATTACACGGGGTACACGCAAACGGGGGTTTCCGATTTGAGCGCGCGCCCTCTGGTGTTCATTTATAACGGCGGTCCCGGTGGATCGTCGGCGCCGCAGCATATGGGCGCGTTCGGTCCGAAGCGGGTTGTCACTGTAGATGCGCAGCCGACGCCGCCATCGCCGTACACGCTGGTCGACAATACGGCCGGGTGCCTGTTGGATGTCGCGGATCTGGTCTTCATCGACCCGGTTGGAACCGGATTCAGCCGCGCGGTGGGGAAAGCGAAGGACAAGGATTTCTGGGGCATTGATGAAGATGTAAAGTCGCTGGCGCAGTTCATCAATACGTACGTCAGCCGGAATGACCGCTGGAACTCTCCGAAGTTCCTGATCGGCGAGAGCTATGGCACGTTCCGAAACGCGGCGCTGGCAAATTATCTGCAAGAGAACGATGGGATGGATCTGAACGGAATCGTGATGATCTCGACCGTTCTCGATTTGGGAACGATCTCGTTCAGCCCTGGCGACGACCTGCCCTACGTTCTCTATCTGCCGAGTTACGCGGCGGTCGCGTGGTACCACAATGTCATTCCGAATCGCCCGTCCGATCTCGGCGCGTTTTTGGCGGAGGCGCGGCAGTTTGCTTCAGGCGAGTATGCTTCGGCGTTGCTGAAAGGGTCGAAGCTGAGCGCGAGCGAGCGCGCGGCGGTGCTGGCGAAACTATCGCATTTCACCGGCTTAAGCGAGGATTACCTAAGCAAGGCGGATCTGCGGGTGAACCTGGCGCAGTTTATGGCGGAACTGCAGCGATCACGCGGCCTGGTGACTGGCCGGCTGGACGCGCGGTTCTCGGGTCCGGCATTCGACATACTTGGCGAGTATGGCTCTTATGATCCGATGGAACCGGCAGTTTTCGGGGCATTCGTGGCGACGTTCAACCATTACGTTCGCGATGACCTGAAATATGGACAGGGCCAGACGTATCGGCTTCTCAATGAGGCCACCGGACGCCAGTGGAATTGGAAGCGCGCGCAGGGTCATGCGGGCGGTTATTTCCCCGGCTCGCCGAACGTGGAGGACGACCTGGTTCATGCCATGGTGGGCAATCCGCATCTGAGGGTTCAGGTACAGAACGGTTACTTCGACCTGGCGACGCCTTTCTTCGGGACAGAGTACACGATGGAGCACCTCGCTCTTCCGGCTAAACTTCGCGGGAACATCCAGCTCGAATACTACGACGCTGGACATATGATGTACCTGCACGAAGCGGCCCTTCAGAAGCTCAAGGCGAACATAGCGGGTTTCATCAGGTCAGCTTCAGAAGAGGGCCGGGAGAAATCGTCGGAGATGAATTAATACGCTCAGATTGCCGGCGTGAACTGCGAAAGATCGTAGATGCCAAGCTGCTTTTCAAGGTTGGCGACTGCGTCCACATTCTTTTCGAAACCGTCGCCATGGAAGATCTGATTCTCCTTTCTCTCGAACTCCTCACCGAGGGAATCATACTCGTGCTTTGAGACGATCTTGCGGAAGGCGGGGAACAGAACGGTGTCTTCACGGGCCTCGTGCGGCTCGTACATTCTCACAAATAGATGCAGCGTGTTCCTGAGCTTAGCTCGGTCCGCGGAGTCCTTGATCGCCGTGGCCGTTGCCAGCCGGATGGTACCGCCGGTGAGGGCTCGGCCCCTCTGGTGTTGCGTATACAGGACGTCCACCAAATCCACTAGCGTGTTGGCCTTCCTGAAGCGTGGAAACAGAAAATCTTCCTCCAGCTTTTCGTGATAGTCCTCGACGAATGACCGGATGAGGGTGGCCGAGGACATGACCACCTCCGGCGGAAAGTCGCGCTGAGAATCGATTCGGTTTATCACCTCCCGATAGATCAGCAGAACCCGCTTCAGCACACCGTGTTCGCGCATCAGGTCTTCGGCGGGCGATACCTCTTCCTCTTGTTCCTCTTGCTTAGCATTTCCTGCCTTCTGAGGCGAGGCCAAGGTCCGGGAGCCGGAGATCATCAGGAGGCCCGAGGCGGCAGCCCGCACCAGCCAATCCCTGCGAAACACTCCATCTTTTGGCATTGATTACTCCTCTTCACTAGTATTTCTAACGCCCCACGCGAGGGAGGAAACACAGAATTTAGAAAAACTTCAGGCGCCGTTTTCGGGCTGGGTACGTAGTATGGCCATGAGCTGGCTGCTGCAAGACGTCCATTTTGGTTTCAGAACCTTGCTAAAGGACCGCGGTTTCCTGGTGACGGCGGTTCTGGCGCTGGCCCTAGGGATCGGATCGACGACGGCGATCTTCAGCGTCATCGATAACGTTCTGTTGGAGCCGTTTCCCTACACAGATGGACAGCGGCTGATGGCGATCGAAATTGATGATTCGTCGGGCGCGGACCACTCTGGGAGGCAGTTCTTTTCGCAACCAGAATTCCTCGATTATCAGGAGCAGAACCATATCTTCGATCGGTCTATCGGAGTCCGCAGAGATCAAGTGCTGATGACCGGCACAGGGGAGACGCCAGAGAAGTTTGACGGCGCGCTCATAACCGGGAATACGTTCCAGTTTCTTGGCGTGCCTGCGTTGCTGGGACGAGTTGCGAGCACTAAGGACGCGAACCCGGCGGCACCCCCGGTGTTTGTATTGAGCTACAAAGTTTGGCAGCGGAGGTTCGCCGGCGATTCCAGCATTGTGGGGAAGACATTCACGCTGAATGGCACAGCAAGAACTTTGATTGGGATCATGCCGCGCCGTTTTGCCTGGTGGGGCGCGGACTTGTGGATTCCGACAACTGTGGATCGCGGAGAGACCGACCTGAACGCACCCTTTTTCTTTTTGCTCGGACACTTGAAACCCGGCCTTACAGCGAAGACGGCGCAGCCGGATGTGGCGATTCTGGCCCGGCGGCTGTCGAAGACTTACCCGAAACTCTATCCGAAAAAATTCGATGTCCAGTTGCAATCGCTGGTCGATAACGTTGTCGGAAAGTTTCGACAGACACTCTATACGCTTCTGGCAGCGGTCGGTCTGCTGCTGCTCATCGCGTGTGCGAACGTAGCAAATCTGCTGCTGGCGAAAGCAACGGCCCGGGAGAGGGAGTTTGCGATCAGAAGTTCGCTCGGAGCCGGGCGAGTGAGGATCGTGCGGCAGTTGCTTGTGGAGAGCATGCTGCTGGCGCTGATGGGAGCGGCAACCGGATGCTTGTTCGCGTGGGGAGGATTGAAGGTGCTGGTGGCAGTCTTGCCGAAGTTCACTTTCCCGGATGAAGCGGCGATTACCTTGAATGGACGCGTGCTCGCGGCCACCATTGCGACAGCCGCCCTGACGTCACTGGTATTTGGCCTTGCTCCCGCGATTGGATCACTGGCGCGCAATCTTAGCGAACCCCTGAAAGAGGGCGGACGGGGGAACAGCGGATTCCGCCGGGGACGACTCCGAAATGGGCTGATTGTCTCCGAAGTGGCTTTATCCCTGATTCTGCTGACGGGAGCCGGTCTGTTGATGCGCAGCTTTATGCTGGAGCGGAAGGTCGATCTGGGGTTGCGTCCAGAGAGGTTACTGACAACCCAAGTTTTTCTTGGGAAGAGGTACAAGACGGCGGACGAGCAGTGGAGATTCTTCAGAGAGCTGATGCCCCGGGTGCAACGATTGCCGGGTGTAGTGAGCGCCACGGCTGCGCTGGATTTTCCACCCTTCGGCGGTATTGACACCGATTTCGAGGCCGCGGGAGTCACGCACTCGGAGAAGTGGAAGGGACAAATGGGGTTCGTCGATACACGGTTTTTCCAAACGATCGGTACGCGGCTGTTGAAGGGCCGAGGTCTGACCGAAGCAGATGTGATGGAGAAACGCAAGGTAGCAGTTGTCAATCAAACCCTGGCAGCGAAGTTCTTTCCGGGGCAGGACCCATTGGGCAGGCAAATCCGTTTAACGGGCCTCGAACACGCACCAGAACCCGTGGCGAATCCCTGGTTCCAAATCGTTGGTATCACTTCGGACATAAAGAACCACGGATTACGCGAGGCGGTATTGCCGGAAGCGTATGCGCCGTCTACGCTATCGAGCTACGGCGGATTCATACTCTTCGTGCGGGCGGCGGGGAACCCTAAAGCTCTTACAACAGCGCTGGAAGGTACGGTGCTCGCTATGGACAAGAGCGCCGTGCCACAGCAGACAAGCACGGTGGAAGAATCGGTGGACCTCTTCGAATTGTCAAAGCCGCGCTTCGGCCTGGAACTGTTTGCGGTCTTCGCCGCCATCGGGCTCACGTTGGTGATCGTAGGCGTCTACAGCGTGATGTCTTACACGGTTTCGCAACAAAGCAGGGAGATCGGAATTCGGATGGCGCTCGGCGCGAGCGCGAGCAATGTTCGAGGGTTAGTGATGCGATCCGGCCTGCGCTTCATTCTCGCCGGCGTGGCACTCGGGATGGTGGTTGCGTTCTTCTTGATGCGCCTGGTGGCGAGCCAGGTCTGGGGTGTATCGACGCACGATCCTCTAACGCTGCTCGGAGTTGTAGCAATACTGCTCGGCGTCGGGGTAGCGGCCTGTTACGTACCATCGCTACACGCAACGCGAGTGGACCCGCTGATTTCGTTGCGCTACGAATGAGCAGGTGATGTGTGCAAACGCGGAGGATACGATCGTGGCGGTAATAGTCTTGCCATCAGAACTCAGAACATGAAGCCTGCTTCGAGCTCGCCGCGAACCTGGTTTCGGCTCGTACCCTGGTGACCGAAGCCATTACCGGGCGTGAGGTTCGTCGCCTGAACGAGCGAGAAATCTCCCCGAACGAAGAAGGCATGAGCTTGGAACGTGGGGGTCAGTGTGATTGACCAGCCACCGCTGCCCGGACCGAAGAGCAGGTTGACCGCTTGCTCGCCGGCGTTCCCGGTACTCGAGATGGACTCTACCCTGCCCGCGAGCGAAAGATGGTGTAGGAAGTTGTAGTTCACCAAGAGCGCCCCGCCCCGTGTCGCGGCTCCCTGCACGATTCCGATCTTCCGGTTCGTAGGCACATCGCTGTATTGAAAGTACGGTTGGATGATCCAGTTCCCTTTCGTGTAGCTGTAAATCACGTTGTAGAGGCTGCCGTTATTTTGTACTGGCGTCGCCAGAGTCCGAAAGGCCGTCTGGCCGAGATTCCCACCGGCGTCGAACGACAGCGTGTTGGCCGAATTGAAGGCATAGGCCAAGGATCCCGTCAGCCAGGTATAGCGATTGGAATAGAACCCGTCGTTCCAGCTCAGTGAGACGCTGAGCTTACCAAAGCTGTCATTGACCTGTATTCCGCGATTGACGGAGTTTTCCTGGTTCCACAAGAGGCCACGCTCAATGTTCATGTTTTGGAAGTCGAAAGTGTATTCGGCGCCAATCAGCGAGGGCAGTTTGCCGATCAAGATGGAGAGGCTCTTCGTCGGAGCCAACTTCAAGAAAGCAACCGGCAGCGGGCCCCAGAAGTCGCTGATGGTGTCGGCAGTAGAGAGGAATGGCGCACCGAGGATGGGAATGTTATAGGCGCCCGCCTGCAGATAAAACTGCCACCACCCCTCCGTCTTTTGGATAAATACCTGGCCGTTACTCAGATCCACATGCGCGGTGTCATCTCCTGGGACATGATTGCTTTGCGCCAGGCCTAGGCCGCTAATGATGCCGGTGAGATCGAGCTTCCCAAAAGGTCCGGCATCGAAGGTGAAAGGCGGGGCTGTCTGCAGCGGACCCGTCATAGCGGGAGTCGGCAGCGGTTGAGGCGGTTGCGGCTGCTGCTGAGCAAGACAGATTACCGCGTGCATCGCGAAGCTGAAAAGACAGAAGCTTCTCGATGGGCGAAGCATGAAGGACGTTTGCTTAGCGTTTAGTGAACTGGCTATCGAGTTCCAGATTCAGTTTAAGAACGTTCACGCGCGGCTCGCCCAGGAAACCGAGGTCGCGGCCTGCTGTTGCGGATGCGATGAGACTTTCAATTGTGGGTGCGCTCACTCCGCGTGCTTTCGCTACACGGGCAGCCTGGATATGAGCATTGGCGACAGAGATGTCAGGATCAAGCCCGCTGCCCGAAGCTGTTAGAGCGTCGGCGGGAATCGGACCCGTAAAATCCGGGTTCTCGTTACGGAACTGGGCGGCGGCAGCTTTCATTCTGTCGTACAGCTTCTGGCTGGTCGGGCCCAGGTTTGATCCTTGCGAGGCGGTGGGATCATAGCCGTCATTTCCCGCGGCAGAAGGACGCGGATGGAAGTACTCGGGCTTAGTGAAGTTCTGTCCCAACAGCGAGGATCCAATGACCTGGCCGTTCTTTAAAACCAGGCTTCCATCGGCTTGAGTTTTGAAGAGTAACTGGCACAAGCCCGTCACAACGGCTGGATAGAGGAGGCCAGTAAGTACGGTAAGCAGTACCGTCATTCTGAGCGCGGGAGCAAGTTGTTTTAGCACGATAATCCCTCAAAAGCTAGGCAAGATGGAGCAGCACCAAGAGTTGATCGATGAGCCAAATGCCTGGGAATGGAACAAGGATCCCTCCAATTCCATAGACCAAGACATTGCGGCGCAACAGGGAAGCGGCTCCGGCCGGCCGGTACTTAACGCCGCGCAGGGCAAGCGGCACGAGAGCGATGATGATCAGCGCGTTGAAGATGACAGCGGCCAGCACGGCGCTTTGCGGCGTGTGAAGACCCATGATGTTGAATCGCGCCAAGGCCGGGTAAGTCGCCATGAACATGGCCGGGATAATGGCGAAATATTTGGCGACATCGTTCGCAATGGAGAAGGTGGTGAGCGCGCCGCGGGTGATGAGGAGCTGCTTGCCGATCGCGACGACCTCGATCAGCTTCGTCGGATTGCTGTCCAGATCGACCATGTTGCCGGCCTCTTTGGCCGCCATAGTTCCTGTATTCATCGCGAGCCCTACGTCTGCCTGGGCTAGCGCAGGCGCGTCATTGGTGCCGTCGCCTGTCATAGCGACGAGACGGCCTTCGCGCTGTTCGCGGCGGATGTATTCGAGCTTGTCGGCCGGAGTCGCCTGGGCGAGAAAATCGTCCACGCCGGCCTCACTCGCAATGGCGGCCGCAGTCAGCGGATTGTCACCTGTGATCATGACCGAGCGGATGCCCATGGCGCGAAGCTGGGCGATGCGCTCCTTCATACCGCCCTTGACAATATCTTTCAGGTGAATAATGCCGAGGGGCCGGCTGCGATCGGCGACGGCGAGAGGAGTTCCTCCGCTGCGGGAGATCCGGTCAGAGAATTCCCGAAACGTGGAAGGAACCGTACCGCCGCACTCGATGACAAATTTTTCGATCGCGCTGCTGGCGCCTTTACGGAGCACCCGACCGTCAATATCAACGCCGCTCATGCGGCTGTAGGCGGAAAACGGAATGAATGAAGCCTCATGCTCGGAGACTTCGCGCCCGCGAAGACCGTACTTTTCTTTGGCGAGAACGACAATCGAGCGGCCTTCCGGTGTTTCGTCGGCGAGACTCGATAACTGGGCGGCGTCAGCGAGCTCCTGGTCAGTGACACCGGGGAAAGCGATAAATTCCACTGCCTGGCGGTTGCCGAGAGTGACCGTGCCGGTTTTATCGAGAAGTAGCGTGTTGACGTCGCCGGAGGCTTCGACAGCTTTGCCGCTCATAGCGAGCACGTTGTGCTGCATGACCCGATCCATGCCCGCAATACCAATCGCCGAAAGCAATCCACCGATGGTGGTTGGGATCAGACACACCAACAGAGAGACCAAGACGGCGATGGTGGGGACCGTTCCCGCGCCGGCGGACGAGACTGAGAAGATAGCGAATGGATGAAGCGTTGCCACTGCGAGCAGGAAGATTAGCGTTAATCCCGCGATCAAGATGTTCAGAGCGACCTCGTTCGGCGTCTTTTGGCGCTCGGCGCCTTCGACTAAGGCGATCATCCTATCGAGGAACGTTTCGCCGGGATTAGAAGTAATGCGGATCGTGATCTGATCCGAGAGAACCCTGGTCCCGCCGGTGACGGCGCTGCGATCGCCGCCAGATTCGCGAATAACGGGAGCGCTCTCACCGGTAATGACCGATTCATCGACGGTGGCGATGCCCTCGATCACTTCCCCGTCGCCCGGAATCAGCTCGCCTGCTTTGGCGATGACACAATCTCCGCAACGCAGTTTCGAAGCAGGGACCGCTTCGATCTTTCCATTACTCAGGATGCGGTTTGCAATGAAATCTGTTTTGGTTTTGCGAAGCGTGTCAGCCTGCGCTTTGCCGCGAGCCTCGGCCATTGCTTCGGCGAAATTGGCGAATAATACAGTGAACCAAAGCCAGAGGGCGATCTGGAGCTCAAATCCTTGTTTGGCCGCGACCCCGGTAAAGACATCGCGCAGCAAGAAGACAGTGACCAGGGCCGCTCCGACTTCGACCACAAACATGACGGGATTTTTGAGAAGCGTGATCGGATTCAACTTTAGGAAAGAATCCTTCGTTGCCCGGCGAACGATTTCCGGATCAAAGAGCGGGCGGGCGCGCGCGAGGCGTCCTGGAAGCAGCGAGGTAACATTCTCCGGGGTCGAAGGCGCTTTGGAGGGAGGCGGTTCGAGAGTGGTTGCCATGAGTTAGCTCCAAATTGGGAACAGCAGCATGGAAAAGAGTTTTCCGTCCTGCATCAGATAGTGCTCAACGATGGGGCCCAGGGCGAGCGCCGGGAAGAATGTCAGAGCACCGACGAGGATCACGGTCCCGATAAGCAGAGTGACGAAGAGAGGGCCGTGCGTGGGCAGAGTACCGAGCGTCTCGGCCACCTTCCTTTTGTTTGCGAGGGCGCCGGCGGCGGCGAGCAGCGGAATCAAGAACAGAAAACGGCCCATCAGCATGGCTAAACCCATCGTGAGGTTGTACCAGGGAGTGTTGGTATTTATGCCGTTGAAACCGCTCCCGTTGTTGCCAGTACCGCTTGTATACGCATAAAGAAGTTCGGTAAACCCGTGCGCACCGGAGTTGTTCAAGTTGGCCGTGGCAGCGCCGGGAGGATTCCAGTAACTGTGCGCTACCGGTTGTCCTTTAGCGTCCTTGGTAGGAGAAGCGAAAGGGATCACCGAGGAGATGGCCGCAAACACAAGAATGCTGAAGGCGGTGGCAATGAGCGCGATCATGGCCATCTTGACCTCCTTCTGCTCGATTTTTTTCCCGACATATTCGGGGGTGCGGCCTACCATAAGGCCGGCAATGAAGACAGCCACGATGGCGTAGAGAAGAATGCCGTAGAGGCCCGCGCCGACACCGCCAAAAATTACTTCGCCGGTTTGGATATTGAACAGGGGAACGAGGCCGCCGAGAGGGGTGAAACTGTCATGCATGCCGTTGACCGCGCCACAGCTCGCGTCAGTAGTAATGGTTGCGAACAGAGCGGACGCGGCGATACCGAAGCGCGTCTCCTTGCCTTCCATGTTGCCGCCCATCTGGGTAGCGGTAGCGTTCGTCTCGATGCCAAGCTTGGCCAGCGTTGGATTTCCTCTTTGTTCGGCCCAATAGCAAGCAAAAACGCCGATGAGGAACATGGCGGCACAAGCGGAAAAGAGGGTCCAGCCTTGCCGGCGATCACCGACCATCACGCCGAAGGTGTAAGTTAGTCCCGCTGGAATCACGAAGATGAGAAACATCTGGAGAAGGTTGATGAAGGGCGTTGGGTTTTCGAAAGGATGAGCCGAGTTGGCACCGAAGAAGCCACCTCCATTGGTGCCGAGCATTTTGATGGCTTCCTGAGAGGCGACGGGCCCTTGCGCGATTACCTGCTTTGCGCCCTCCAACGTTTTGGCAACGGTGTATGGATGGAAATTTTGAATGACACCTTGGGAGCAAAGGATAAGCGCAGCCACGAGGGAAATGGGCAACAGAATGTAAACGATTCCACGCGTCAGATCAACCCAAAAATTGCCCAAACTATTGACCTGCTGGCGGGCAAAGCCACGGGTAAGAGCGATGGCAACGGCTATGCCGGCGGCCGCGGAGGCAAAGTTCTGCACAGTAAGGGCGGCCATTTGCACCAAGTAACTGAGGGTCGATTCGCCGGAGTACGACTGCCAATTCGTGTTTGTGACAAAACTGATTGCCGTGTTGAAGGCGAGATCAGGCGTGACTTGACCGGTGGCGAAGCCCTGCGGATTCAGCGGCAGAATCCCTTGCAGCCTTTGCAGAAGGAACACGAACAGAAAACTGAAGATGCTGAAGGCCAGAAGCGCCGCCGTATATTGAGTCCAACGCTGCTCGGTAGTTTCGTCGATGCCGATCAGCCGATAAATGAGCCTCTCAAGAGGACGGAGCACGGGGTGGAGAAAAGTCTTTCGACCCTCAAACAGCTTCGCCATGAATACGCCCATAGGCTTCGTGACAGCAAGAATGATGAGGAAATAAATCGCAATCTGCAGGACGCCGTTTTGTGTCATATCGCAGCCTTTCTTTTAGAACTTTTCGGGTCTCAGCAGAGCGTAAATCAGATAGGCGAACAAAAAGACCGTAGTAATGCCACCAATGATGTAATCCATAGCGGATCTACAGGCGGTCGCAGGCTTTCGTGAAAGCCCAGGCGAGGGCGAAGAATAGCAACGCAACTAGCACGTAAAATAGGTCAAGCATTGAATTCGATTTCAATGTAGCCGCCGAGTCCTAAAGAAGGCCTAAAGAAGGACTAAGGATTTGATTTATCGAATGCTTCACCGCACGCTCAGGCTGTTGAGTGTGGTCTTGATTGCCGCGTTGCTGTACGGCGGGCACTGTTATGCGACCTGCGGAGCGGCGACTCCAGGTTCTTCTGCTTCGTCCCCATGTCCTCACCACGAAAAGAATCATAGCTCCGGGACAGCGTGTCCGTACCAACACTCGGACCTCTTCAGTCCTGCCGCCGCGATGGACGTTGCAGGACTGGCGAACGTTCATTGTGGGTCAATTGCCGGATTTATGTTTGTGATGCGGGCGGTACAGACGTTGAATGATCAGCTTGGTCCCGAAATCCTTCAAGACGCCGCGCGGCACGCGTCCGGCGGGAGCAGTGTGCTTGCGCTCCTTTCAATGTTTCGGATTTAATTCTCTTCTTTTCTAAATTTTGTTCGAAAGGCCGGTGGACTCATGCCGGACCGTTCAGCTTTGTTTGAAAGGAGAAAGTGTGAATCATCGTAGAGGTTTTTTCCGAAGCGCCTTTGGGGCTGGAGCCGGTCTACTTTCCGCGCCGCGCGCAAAGGCGCGAGACATGAGACACGATTCGAACGCGGCAGAGTCGCCCGTTCGAGTGCAGTCGCCTGACCTTAAAGATCTGCCGTTCACGGTTGACAACGGGGTCAAGGTTTTTCATCTCGTCATGGAGCCAGTAAAGCAGCAGATTACGCCGCACAAGATTCTTGATGTTTGGGGCTTCAACGGCAGCGCGCCCGGCCCGACGATTCAAATTACGCAGGGAGACCGGGTGCGAATCATCGTCGAGAATCACTTGCCCGAGCCGACCTCCATGCACTGGCATGGGTTCGAAATTCCACATGAAATGGACGGAGGACCGGGGATCAGTCAAGATCCGATCAAGCCCGGAGGGCGCTTCACATACGAGTTCACGCTTCATCAGGAAGGGACCTATTTTTATCACTCGCATATGGCGATGCAGGAGATGATGGGCACTCTAGGGGCCTTCATCATGCATCCGAAACAGGCCCATACGCCGCGCGTCGATAAAGATTTTGTCGTTCTTCTTCAGGAATACGCGGTCCTTCCGAACAACACGATTCCAAACACAATGAACATGGAGTTCAACTGGCTGGTGCTCAATGGGAAGGCCGGCCCGGCCACGACGCCTCTCATCGTGAAGTTGGGAGATCGCGTGCGCATCCGAATGATCAATCTTGGGATGGATCACCATCCGATGCACTTGCATGGTCACACGTTTTACACGACAGGGACGGAAGGAGGGCGGATTCCAGAGGCGGCGCGGTTTCCCGGAAACACCGTCTTAGTGGGGGTAGCGCAAGCGCGAGATGTGGAATTTGTCGCGAACAATCCGGGAGCGTGGATGCTGCACTGCCATTTACCGCATCACATGATGAATCAGATGTCTTCGAGCGTGGGACCGATGTCTCGAATCCGGAAAGGCATGCCCGCGGGAGTGGACATGAATCTTGGAAGGGGAATGCTGAACGGCTCGCCGGGCGCCCCCATGGGCGAGGATTACGGTCCGAGCCTGGGCCGCGGCATGGGAGTGGGTTCCACCGCGGACCAAATGATTGCGAACGCTTCTCGTTTTTCGCAAGCGGCAATGGCGCCGATGCCGGGCATGCAGCACGATCCCACTATGGGCGGCTACATCGCTTCCGATGCGAATCGAGTTCCCGGCTTTCCGCAGGACGCGTACATGGAAGGCCCCATGATGGCCATGGACGAAATGGTCAAGAAGCCGCAGAACTATAAATTGCGGCCAGGCTGGAGCGGGTTTATGCAAGGCATGATGACGTTCGTCCGCGTCCTGCCACCAGATGAATATGACCAAGTCATGGAGCAGATTCGAAAGGAGGAGCAATGAAAGGGATATTCGTATTACTCTTTACTGCCAACTTACTTCTGGCACAGATAGCTGCTCCAGATTTGCTGCGCGATGCGGCGAAGCGCACGCCGATGGGATTAGAGGAGTTTCAGCGTTTGGCGACCGCTAATAGTCCGGCGTTGAAGCAAGCGAATGCAGTAATGAAGGGATCCGCCGGGCAAGCGCGCCAAGCGGGGCTGTATCCAAATCCATCGGTCGGGTATCAGGGCGAGCAGATTCGAGGCGGGGAGTTCGGCGGAGGCGAGCAAGGCGCATTCTTTGAACAGACGTTCGTGTTGGGTGGGAAACTCGGGTTGCGGCGGGATGTGTATGAGCAGCAACGTCGCGCAGATGAAATCGGTGTCTCGGAGCAGCAGTACCGCGTTTTGAGTGATACCGGCCAAGCCTTCTACTCCGCATTGGCTACCCAAGAGATTGTAAACGTTCGAACGCGATTGCTTGCGCTAGCAACGGACGCGGTGGAAACCGCGCATCAGCTTGCGAATGTCGGGCAAGCCGACGCGCCTGACGTGCTGCAGGCTGAAGTCGAAGCGGAGCAAGCAAGCGTCGAATACGCGACGGCACAACGCGACTATATTCAAGCGTTCCACACGCTGGCAGCAATGGCAGGCAAACCCGAGTTGCTCGTGAGCCCCCTAAAGGGAGAATTAGGCGATCCGCCGAATATCAACGCGGACCAACTTACGAATCAAATCTTGCACAACAGTCCATCGGTGAAGCGGGCACAGCAGAATGTCGTTCGCGCCGAGGCTGAGATCAGGAGCATCAAGCGAGAGAGCGTTCCCGACCTTCAGGTCCATGCGGGACTGCAGCAGAACCTCCAAGCTCTCAACGAGTTCAGTGGAAAATCAGTGGGCCTGCAGGGATTCGTAACTGCCGGAATCCGATTGCCGATTTTTGATCGCAATCAGGGGAATGTCGCCGCGGCAGAAGCAGAGTTAGAACGAGCACGCGCGGAAATCGCGGCCATCCAGTTATCGCTTCAGCGAACGATAGAACCGTTGCTTCAGATATATCTGTCCGGCCAAATGGAAGCGCAGCGGTATAAAGCCGAAATGATCCCTCGCGCGCAGCGTGCTTATGAACTATATCTCGCGAAATATCAAGAGATGGCCGCCGCGTACCCTGAAGTGCTCATTTCCCAGAGGACACTGTTCCAGCTTCAGATTGATTATATTCGCACTCTCGAGCGAGTGTGGACGACAGCCGTGGCGCTGCAAAACTTTGGACTCGCCTCAGATATAAACGGGTCGATGCCCTCGAGAGATTTCGGGCTCACTCGTTGAGATGGCGCTTTTCTTTGGACTCGGAACGGAAACGCAGTAGACGTGGTATGCATCAGCTTGTTGGTGAGGTTTAGCTGCGCGGCTATTCTAGCTTCGATGGCGCTGGCTCAACAGCCCACGATTAAGACGAACGTTCCTCTGGTGATGGTGCCGGCCAGCGTCAGCGACAACAAGGGGCATCCGATTGAGGGCTTGACTGCATCGGACTTTGTGGTTGTGGACGAAGGAAAAACTCGCGCGGTGCACGTCGATATCAGTGATTCGGACGCTCCTCCTATTGCGCTGGTGATCGCTATTCAAGCATCCAGCTTTACAGATCCTGCAATTAAGAAGATCCGGAAGACCGCGTCGATGATTTCTCAATCCGTGCTGGGCGCGAATGGCGAAGCTGCGGTTTTGGCCTTCGACGACGAAGTCAGAGTCATTCAAGACTTTACCCGCGACCAGGATCGGATCGCAGATGCCGTTGATGGGTTTAAGCCGGCTGCCGCCGATGGCGCACGCACGATTGATGCGATCGACAAATCGATTCAATTGCTGAACGCGCGCAATGGCCCGCGACGACCATGCATTCTACTTATCAGTGAATCCCGCGATCGAGGAAGCAAACGCAAGCTTGCCGACGTCCTCAGCCAGCTGCAACGGACCGGGATTGTTATTTATGGACTCACTTATTCGGCAACTTGGACCGCATTTACGACCAAGCCCAAGGACTACACGCCGCCCGATATAGGTGAAGGATTCTCTGGCCCTGGGGCGCAGAATTCGCTTCCGATTCCACCGCTAATTCTTGAGCTGGCGAGAGCTATGACTCAGAACACCGCCGAAGCCTTCACCAGCGCGACCGGAGGCCGGCGCTTGTCGTTCGAAACCGTATCGAAATTGGAAACAGATCTCTCGGCGGTCGCCGATGACATTCACAGCCGTTACTTGCTCTCTTTTACTCCCGACGCAACCCCCGCGCCGTCGTTCCACCGCCTCGAGATTAGAGTCAAGGACAGGCCGGATGCGACAGTGAAGGCCAGGCCGGGCTATTGGACAGAAGTAGCGCCGAGCACGGGAAATCTGCCGTAGGTCACTTGGCTGGTCACTGAAACCTCGTTGCCATTCCTCAAAATGACAGCTTCGCGGCAAGCTGAATAGCACGGCCACCGCCGGTACCGTTCACGCCCGTGCCGCTACCGAGCGTACTCGTGACATCACCGAAGCTCGAGCTGGTGATCGAAGTATTGGGATTGGCGAACTGCGGAGTATTGGTGAAGTTGAAGGTGTCGCAGCGCACCTCGAATTTCCACCGCTCGCTTATCCGGAACTCTTTGAAGAGCGACAGGTTCAGGTCGAAAAGACCGGGACCGTCGAAAATGTTCCGTCCCGACGTGCCGTAGCGCGCCCCGAGGGGTTGCGCGAAGCTGGATGGGCTGAACCACGGATTGCCGACATTGATGCCGCCGAGCATCTGAACCGGAGCGACCTGATCAGCAGTCTGGCCGATGTTGGCGCCCGGCAAAGCCAATGTTCCGCCGTTTGCGGTGATGGTCACCGGAGTTCCACTGTAGGCACTGATAATCCCGGAAAGCTGCCAATTGCCGAAAACGGCCGAGATCCAACCGGAATTCATCCAGCGCATGCCCTTTCCCCACGGCAATTGATATACGAAGCTCTGGACGTAGGTGAAGGTGCGGTCGAAATCGGCCCGGGCATAATTGCGCCGGAAGTCCACATAAAAGTCGTACGCGCCGTCATCGTCGGTTTGATAGTTCATGCCCTTACCCCAAGTGAAGGCGGTTGTGATCAGGAGGCCATTGCTAAATTGGCGGTTCAGCTTCACCTGGAGCGCATTGTAGCTGGAAGAGAAACCCTGCCAGAACTCGGTGCTGGATGCCGTCCGTGGAAACTCCGGCTGGCCTGCGGTACCGGCTCCGATTATAAGTCCGGCGTTGAGATTGTACTGCCCCGGTATGCGCACCCCGTGATTGCCGACATAGGTGGTATCTAAGGTGAACTTCCAGGGAAGCGCCTGCTGAATGGCGAAGTTCCACGATTCGACGTACGGATTCAAGTAGTCGGTTGGAATTACAAAAGTGTTTTGATTTGCGAGCGAGCCGGCGAGAGGAATGATTCCATTCGACGGGACCACGACTGGCACAGGCGCCGGGAAGCCGGCCTGGAAGGTTGCGGGAGTGATGCCATCACCCAGCACCGCCGGTCCGAACTGTTTGCCGAGAGGATTGTAGGCGTTGTTTGCTCTGACAGGGTAGTTGTAGGCGTACGTGTTATCAGGGAAAGGCGTGTAACTGATGCCGAAACCCGCGCGAATTACCGTGGAATCCGTCAGCCGATACGCGATACCGGCGCGCGGCGCGAAGTAGCGATACCGCGTTTTCATGCCCAAGTTGTTGGGATTTCCACCCACGCCAGCAATTACCAAGGAATTAGTCGACGGATTGTAATTGGAGAAGCCGCCCGGGAACGCTGGAGTTCCTGGCGGATAGAACTCCCAACGCAGACCCATATCCACCGTTAACTTCGGCGTGACCACCCACTTATCGCCTCCATAGGCGAAAAACCACCAATCGCGGTAAGCCGGGAAGTAGGTATTCACATCGCGGCCTGCCTGGCTGGGAACATCGAGGAGGAAGCTGGCCAGATCATTGGCAAAGCTCGTTTTCGCGCCGGGAATCGAAGTCTGATTCGCGCTGAAGGTGTAAACACCGCGCGGGCCAAAGGTCTGATCCTGCAACAAGTCATCTCGAACCCGGCGCAGATCCACGCCCCACTTAAAGGTGTGATTGCCGACGATTTTCGTCCAGTTATTGACCGTGTCAATATTGGCTTCAGCACGTTCCCACGGCACGCTCGCGGAATATCCGATCAACGGGTTAGAAAAACCGCCGTTGATGGTGATTTGCGCTTGTCCGCTGGTGAATTGGCTGATATTGACTCCGGGAATGCCGATTTTGGTCGCGTCGTCAGAGCCGTAATCAGAGGGTGTCGCCGTGCTGTGATAATAGGCCACTCCCGCTCGCACTTCAGTGAGGAAAGTAGGCGAGAACACATGGCTGTAATTCAGACCGCTGCTGTATGTCTTTTGACTGCCGGTGCCCTGAAAGGCGCCATTCGCGTTCCCACCAACCTCGGGGCCAAAGATGGGGGCCTGATACACGATCGGCCAGGAAAAACTAAACCGACCGCTTAAACGATTCTTGTCGTTGATGTCGTAGTCAAGCTTGGTATCGAACGAATTTGTGGTCTTGGTGAAGGGGGGCGCACCGAAGTAATTATTACTGGGATTGCTTTCGTTGAAGTGCTCATTCGGGGCGGGCAGAAGATTGAGGATCGTAGTTGATACGGGGTTAATCAGGTTAGCTGGAATTTGATTTCCTGGGAATGGCGCACGGCCCACATCGGTTGTGGTGTTGCTGCCGACGGTGAAAGGGTTGTAAATAACCGTTGGAGAAACGCTTAAGTCGCCTGTGCGGGTGATGAGCGAGGGAATTGTCTCCTGGGTCGAGGTCGCTTCGTGATCATTCACTCGCAGGTAGTCAAGGAAAAAGAACAGCTTGTTGTGTATGATGGGCCCGCCAACATCGCCGCCGAAATAGTTATAAGCGATATGGCTGATCGAAGGATTAAAGAAACTTCGGGCGTCTAAGGCGCTATTTTGTAGGAACTCGTAAGCCGCGCCATGAAAGCTGTTGCTACCGGATTTCAGAATGACATTGGCGACGCCACCGGAGGCTCGCCCCAACTCGGGATCATAGTTACTTGTCGAGACATCTACCGTCTGAATGGCCTCGTTTGGAGGAATCAAGATCTGGAGAAGCCCGGTGCGCTCGTCGTCATCGATACCCTCGATCTGATATTCGTTGCCCATGCGCATCTGGCCATTCACTTCGGTCTGCAGCGAACTCGCTGCGTTGAAGAACTGCGAATGTTGAAATGTGGCGGGAGTTGTTCCGGGCACCAGATTCAGCAAACCTTGGAAATTTCGATTGACACCGAGCGGCAGCCCAGCGGTTTGAACTGCTGAGATTGAGACCGTCGTATCGGCCCGATCTGTTTGCAAGGCAGGTGGCGCAGCGGTCACTTCGATCGACTGGCTAATGTTACCGGGTTGCAGTTGCACGTCGACGCGCGCGCTGGTGTTTATGGCAACGGCTATGTTCTGCCGGATTTCCTTCTTGAAACCCGGCGCCTCGACGGTCAGTGAGTAGCTTCCCTCGGGAATGTCGGGAAAGGTATAGTTCCCGCTGGCATTCGTATCAGCCGAACGGGCCACACTTGTGTTTACTTCAGTCAGCGTCACCTTGGCATTTACGATGACGGCCCCGGATGCGTCAGTCACGGTTCCCAGAACACTGCCGGTCACCGCCTGCCCAAACGCGCAAGCGTCGAAAATCGCGCCGAGCGCGCACAAAATGAACATCCAACCCAGATGCTTCATAAGACTCAACCTCTTCTCTTGTTCGCAGAATGACCAAACGAGTTATGTTGAGGCAATTATATGGCAGAGTGCGGCGGCAGCAATACAGATATGAGGTTTACTTTTGTAACGTTCGCAGCCGGTCAAGGATTTTCTGCACGTCCGGATCCGGCCTGAGTCTCTGTGCGGCTTCAAACTGCCTGATAGCCTCTGACAATCGATCGGGCATGCTTGCTAGCGCAGCGCCCAGATTGTAGTGCGCATCAGCGTAGTCCGGGTTGATCCGCAACGCCTCCTTAAACTGTGCTACGGCTTCGGGCTCATCGCCGCCGATTTGCGAGAAGACGACACCGAGGTCATTGTGTGCCTCGGCGTAATCGGGATTTATGCGAAGAGCGGCCTGAAATTGAGTAATGGCGTCGGACAACCGGCCGCTTTTCGATAGGGCGACACCCAGGTTGTAATGCGCGATGGCTAGGGCGCGGCGAGCCTCCGCGTAATCGGGTTTGATGCGCAACGCCTCGTCATATTCAGAGATCGCTTCCGGTAAGCCGCCCGGGACCCTTGATAGCGTGTTGGCAAGGTCGTAGCGCGGGATCGGTGAATCAGGCAAAATTCCCAGCGCCATGCGATATTCGGTGATCGCTTCCGGCAAGCGGTCCGGAATTTGCGATAGAGCGTTGCCTAGGTCGGTGTGGGCCGTTGCGGAATCAGGTCTGATTTTTACCGCAGCTTGTAAATGGGCAATGGCCTCGCCTAGGCGGTCGGGAAAATCCATCAAATAGCTTCCCAGATTGTGTTGCGCGAGATAGTTCCCATTGGTCACTTCGAGCGCATGCTCGAATAGCGATTCGCTGGTGTTCCAGTGCTCGACTTGGAGATAGGTGAGCGGCACACAGCCGAAGCAGGCCACAACCGCCGAAGCTACTAACGCCAGTTTTGCGCGAGGCCAACATCGCAGAATATCCGCCGCGCCCCAAGCCAGCATGATTGTTAACCCGACCATGGGGACGTACATATAGCGGTCTGCACGCGCCTGCGCTCCGATCTGAACGAGTCCAATGACGGGCAGCAGCGTGCCGGCGTACCAAAACCATCCAACGGTCAAGTATGGATAGGCTCGAAAATAGCGCACCACGGCAGCCGAGATCGCCACGAGCGCCAGACCGGCAAGGGCCGCTTGCCATGCGGAAATCTCTTGCGGATACGGATAGAAGACGGCCAGTCGCGTGGGCCAGACCGTCTTGCCGATGTAGACGAGATAGGAGATAAGCGCGTTTTCGAGGCGCAACGTTAAGGGCAGCGGTTTGACAGCGCCGGCACCCCGCTGCACGAGATAGGTGATGGCAGCGGCCGTAGCCGAAGCAGCGAAGAAAGGAATCTTTTCGCAAACAATTGTTTTCCAGCCGGCGAAGGATGGCGCTGAGGGCGGCAGACGCCGCAGCGGCCAAAGATCCAGCAGCAACAGAATGAAAGGTAACGTTACGATCATCGGCTTAGCCATCAGGCCGAGACAGAATGCAACGAGAGCGAGCAGGTAATTGGAGGCGTTCAGGCGCTCGGCATATCGTACGTAGGCCCATAGTGCCAGGAACCAAAAGACCGCGCAGAGAACGTCTTTTCTCTCCGCCACCCATGCGACGGATTCGACATGAAGGGGATGTAGCGCAAATAGGAACGCAACGAACGCGCTCGGCCAGCGTGCACGCGTGGCGCGATTGAGAAACGCGAACAGAAGCAGCGTGGCGATCGCATGCAGCAGCACGTTTGTCAGATGATGCAGGCCGCTTTGCAATCCGAAGAGCTGGCAGTCCAGGATGTGCGAAAGCCGGGTAATTGGAAACCAGTTCGCGGCGTCGCCGGAAGTAAATGCCCAGGTCACGTTCGCCGGCGTAATTCCGGTGCGCACGTGCGGGTTGCCAAGAACGTAATCGGGATCATCGAAATTGACAAAGCTGAAGTGACCTGTCTGGCCATACACGGCGATGGTTGCGAGGAACAGGACCAAATAGATCAACAAATCAGAGCGTGCAGCTCTCACGGGCGAGGGTGCCTTGCGAGGAGCGGTACGCGGCTTGTTCCGGCGAGTCGGCCTCGCTCGTGTCTTGCTCACAAGATGCTATTATCGCGGCGCTGAATGAAGCGTTAGCTCTATTTCCGGGACCCGCCTGGAAGCGATGGATGCGCCTTTCTTGGATCTTCGCCACGCTGATAGGGCGCGGGCTCATCGTCAGGCGGCTTTGTTGCGCTCCTCCTCTTCCAGTTCGCGGTAATAGGCATCGAACAGATTGGGCTTGATTTCGAGAGCGCGGACCTCGATCTGCTCGATTGAAAATTCGAACCCGAATTGCCCTAAGTCGAAGTCATCATTGGTTCCTTCTTTGACCGCCGCGATGTAGAGACTGGCCGCTTTGTTCAGCCGGGCCTTCACCGCTTGCCGGTGCTGCTCCTTGAGCGTCCGCAACGCCTCGGTGTCTTTTTCGCGCTGGCGGCGAAGACGCGATTCTTGAATGCTCAGGTTGTTCAGGTCCTTGCGGTAGGTGAGAAAGGATCCTGGCTTCAATGAGATGCTTGCGGACGGCTTCGTCTTCCTTGGCGAACTCGGCGGCAAATTCGAGGCGACCGAGGGCGTAGATGCCCATTTCAAGAGCGGGGATGCGCAACAATCGCCATTCGGTGTCAGCGAGCGATTGGACGAGATTGCGCTGGTCGTCTGCTTCGGGTTTCCATCGATCGAAGAAACTGGCGACGTGCTTCTGGTAGGCTTCGGCGTCGTCGCCGGGGAGCAGGACGGTGCGGCCGGTCAAGCCGGTTTTGACGGCGTTGAGCGACGACTTGGCCTTACCTGTACTGGAGGTGGGACCCGTTGAGAGCTGCGCGTTCTTCTGGTTCGCTTTCGTTTGGGCGTCAGTTGCCATGAAAAAAGACTCCTGAAAAAGGAAATGGCCCAATCGAGAGGGATATCTCGACTGAGCCTGTGTTTACGCTACCATACGACGCCAAGAAACGCAGGGTTCAGAATGACGAAGAAGTGAGAGTAAGACGAATCGATTCAGAGGGATGAAAAATATTCTCGAGGTCTGTGATCGAGTTTTGGGGAGAGCGCGAATTTGACGGGTTCGAGCGGGTCGATAATGGGGGAACACCTTTGGGATGCGGGCAGTTCGATGCTGACGCGCAGGGGCTTGACAGATTCACTTCTACCGAAGCGCGTTGCTACGCAAAAGTTGAAAACAGACAGGGAGAATTAGCGAATCGAGGCGGACTTGTCATTCCGTATCTGGGTTACACTTCTCCGACATGCCGACTTTACGTCAATGTGGATTTCTCTACATAGGCCGTTACATGCGAATAACGAGCCGCAGTTTCCATCTTGTCCATGCTACGACCGCAATCCGAATTCGGATCGCCACTCGTTGCTCACATCCCTTCAGCACCACTTCTTCCGTTAGGGGCAATCGAAGCAGCCTGTCGGACCGTGATCACGCCAACCGGATCTCCTGTCATTGCTTGGGAGGGAAAATCGCTTTCCAGTCGCTTTTCATACTGACAACCGTCCAGCCCTTCGCTACGGCCTCGTCCCATCCTTTATTGAACTGTTGCATTTTGTCGGCGCGATCGTAGGCATATTCGCGATTTGCATCATCGTGGTGCACGAATAACGCGAACCGGGCGCCGGGACCAGCCATTGTCCATTCGAGCATTCGGAGATCGCCGTCGGAGTTGCCGAAGGCGGCAATCGGACGGCGTCCGATCCGGCTCTGGATCCCAACCGGTTTACCTTCCTTATCATCGATAAGGTCCACCTCTGGCAGCTTCAGCAAGACTGGTTTATCGCCGCGCATTTCGAATTTCAGTTTTCCGCTGCTGCCTACCACCTGCTCCGGCGGAATTCCATAGACGCGTTCCGTCCAGGGGCGCATAAACTCCACGCCTCCACCGGAAACTACGAAGTTCTTAAAACCGTTTGCGCGCAAATAAGCGAGTAGCTCGACCATCGGTTGATAAACCATTTCCGTGTACAGCCGGCCCGTTTTAGGATGCCTCGCGGTCGCGATCCAGTCCTGCACGGTGTGCGTAAACTCCTCTGTGGTCATTCCAGTGTGAGTTACAGCCATAATTTGCACGATGCCCTTCTCACCCGAAGCGGCAACCATCCGCATATCGTCTTTCAACAACGAGGCAAACGGTTCCTTCGTCTTCCACTCCGGGTGCCGCGGCGCAAGCGCCTTCACTTGATCAAAGGCGAACAAAAGTTCAAAAGGAACGGGTTTTTCAGCCCAAAGTGTTCCGTCGTTGTCGAACGTGGCGATACGCTCCGGTGCAGGAACGAAATCCGGCGAGCCTCCTTTAGTTACCCTCTCGACGAACGCGATGATTGCCTTCTTCGGAGCTGTGTCGTTCCAGGAAGGAAGCGGGTCCTGGGCCCGAGCCGACAAGGACCAGATCAGTAAAAGAGCGGCAATGCAGTGCTTCGCTTGTATAGATCGTGTCACACACTTTGTGCGCATCAAAAGTTAGAGCGCAATCGCCGCCGCCGAGATTTTTTTAACCGCAGCGATTTTTTTAAATCAGTTGCGATCCGGCACATCTCTAAGTACCGGAATTTCACCTCCGTATTTACACACTGCTTATTGGAGGAGACTTCAAGATGCAAAAGAGACTGGTGTTCTCTGTTTCCGGATTACTCGCCGGTTGGGCTCTGCTTGGATGGCTGGCGGCTCCAACCAGCCTTGTCCACGCTCAAGACACCACGGCCGAAAAGCCGCCCAGAGGCGGCTCGCCGATACTCCCAGCGCCGGAACCTCCATTCGGCGGCGTGATCGGCCGCAAGGTGACAGAATCCAAACCGGACTTTCCGCAGTCGGTCTCGGCCCCCAAGGGCGCGCCAAATGTTCTGCTCATTATGACCGACGACACCGGCTTCGGGGCCAGCAGCACCTTCGGGGGCCCGATTCCTACGCCGGCTCTGGATCGCGTAGCGAAACGCGGGCTAATTTACAACCAGTTTCACACCACCGCGCTTTGCTCGCCAACGCGAGCCGCGCTCCTCACTGGCCGGAATCATCACAGCGTCGGCATGGGGAGCATCACCGAACTCGCCACGGGTTATCCGGGTTACTCGTCCATCATCCCCAAGAGCGCCGGCACCGTTGGCCAAATCCTGATGAATAACGGATACAACACAGCTTGGTTCGGCAAGCACCATCTGGTTCCTGAGTGGCAACAGGGTCCCGCAGGACCGTTCGACCAGTGGGCGGGCGGCCTGGGCTTCGAATACTTCTATGGATTTCTCGGTGGCGACACCGACCAGTGGCACCCGGCTCTGTTCGAGAACACCAGGCCGGTCCTGCCGCCGTTCGGCGATCCGAACTACATACTGATTCAAGACTTGGCCGATCGCTCCATCAACTGGATCCGCACGCAGCACGCGGCGGCGCCCGAGAAGCCTTTTTTCATGTATTTCGCTCCCGGCAACAGCCATGCTCCGCACCATGCCACGAAGGAGTGGATCGCAAAATTTAAAGGCCAGTTCGATCAGGGCTGGGATAAGGTGCGTGAGGAGACCTTGGCGCGGCAGAAGAAATTGGGGATCGTACCGCCTGACACCGTGTTGACACCGCGCCCCAAGGAGATCGCTGCCTGGGATTCACTCAACGACGATCAAAAGAAGGTATACGCGCGAATGATGGAGGTGTACGCCGGCGCCACTGCCCAGTGTGATCACGAAATTGGCCGGGTTCTCGACGCCTTGGAAGCATCAGGGCAACTCGACAACACTTTGGTCATTTACATCGAAGGGGACAACGGCGCCAGCGCAGAGGGTACTCTGCAAGGAACGACCAACGAAATCTCCGCTCAGTTTCGTGCACCCGAGTCTATGGAATATTTGTAAGCGGCTCGTGAAGCGCTCTTCCGGACTCGTTTCCAGTAATGGCAGGCTTGAAGTGTGCGAGGGACCACGCGGAGCGATTGGAGTCAGCTCATAGCCGAACAGGAAGCGAGCGGGCAAAGTCTGCGCGCGTTTTGCGAAGCGCGCGGCATTAAACCAAATTCCTTCTACCGCTGGCGAAAGCGGCTGGGGCAGAGCCAGCCCGTGCGATTCGCGTTGCTGGAACCCAAAGAAGAGATCGCCACGCGAGTTCCCGGCCTTGAAGTAATACTTAGCAGCGGCGATCGCCTCCGGGTCGCCACGGGCGTGGATGCTGCCACGCTTCGTATGGTGCTGGATACGCTGCGGCGATGATTCACCTGCCGGCCAGCGTGCGGATCTATCTGTGCCTGAGTCCGTGCGATATGCGGCTCAGTTTCGACGGCCTCCACGCGCTGGTGCGCGACCACCTGCAGCTGGATGCCTTCGCCGGCCATCTTTATTTATTCGCTTCCCGCCGCAGGGACCGCCTGAAAATCATGTACTGGGACACAGACGGCTTTGCGGTATGGGCGAAGCGTTTAGAGGAGGGCGTCTATAAACCTCCCTGCAGTGAGCCGGGCGCGCGGCGGATTGAAATCACCACCGAAGAACTGGCGGCGCTGCTGAGCGGGATCGACCTGAGCGCGGCCCCGCGGCGCAAACGCTACCGGCGGCGGGCGCCAGCCGAAGCATAAAAACATTCTGCGATGTTCGCGTTTTTTCCTGGCGTTTGCATCTTTTCCTCTTTACACTCAGCTCAGTGCCCATCGATCCAAAGAGTCTGCCGCAGGATGCAGACACGCTGCGAAAGATTGTGGTGGATCTGGCAGCCCAGCTGGACCGCTCGCTGGCCGAACAAAACAAGTACCAGAGCCTGCTGCGCGAGCTGCTGGAAGCGCAGCGCAATCGTAAGAGCGAGCAGCTGACCAAAGAACAACTGGCGTTGTTTGAGGCCGCCTGGCAGGCGCAGCATCCGGAAAGCCGGAGCGATGAAGATGACGATGATGAGATCGATGGCAGTCCGCAGGGCGGGCAGCACAGCAGCCAGACACAAGAAAAAAAGCGGAGCGGGCGCCAGGCGCTGGCGAAGCATCTGGTGCGGGAACGGATTGTCTACGATCTGGCGGAAGCGGAAAAACACTGCTCCTGCTGCGGCAGGGATCTGCGGCTGATCGAAGAAGAGACCAGCGAACGCTACGAATACATCCCGGCTTCTGTGAAGGTGATCGAGGACGTGCGCCTGAAGTACGCCTGCGCCTGCACCATCCGGACGGCGGGCAAACCGGCGCAGCCCATTGAGAAGAGCACGGCCAGCGCCAGCCTGCTGGCGCAGGTAATCGTGGCCAAATGGGCCGATCATCAGCCGCTGCACCGGCAGGAAAAGATGTTCGCGCGGCATGGCGTGACGATTTCGCGCAAAACCATTGGCGGGTGGATGGCGCAGTGCGCGAAGCTGCTCGATCCGCTGTATCAGACGATGAAGAAGGAATTGCTGGCGTCGAAGGTGATCGGAACCGATGATACCAGCGTGAAGGTGCTGGATCGCAAGCTTCCATTCGCCCGAATCGGGCGCATCTGGCCCTATGTGGGTGATGTGCATCACCCGGTGATTGTTTATGACTACACGCCCACGCGATCGCGGGCGGGGCCGGCGAAGTTTCTGGAAGGGTACAAGGGATACCTGCAGGCGGATGCTTATTCGGTTTACGACGCGTTCTTCAAAGGCGAACGCGGCATGATCGAGGTCGGCTGCTGGATGCACGCGAGAAGATATGTGTATAAAGCTTTGGAGTCGGATCAGCGGATGGGTCCGGCGCTGCACCTGATCGCGCGCGTGTACGCGGCAGAGGATCGCGCCAACGCGCTGGCGCTTTCGGCGGAGCAAAGACTGGCGCTGCGGAAACGTGTTTCAGCTCGGCTGCTGGAGAATCTGCACAAATATCTGCTGGAGCTGAAACAGGATGTTCTGCCGAAGAGTCCGGCGGGCGCCGCGGTGCGTTATGCGCTGAACCAATGGGAGGCGCTGACGCGCTTTGTGAAAGACGGCGATCTGGAAATCGACAACGGGGCCAGCGAACGGGCCAATCGGGACATTGCTCTGGGCCGCGGCAACTGGACGTTCTTCGGCAGCGATAACGGCGGCAGAACAGCCGCAGTTCTGAGAAGCTTCATTGCGTCGTGTAAGCGGAGCGGCGTTGAACCGTTCGCATGGTTCCGCGATGTGCTGTCCCGGATCGCGGCTCATCCCATCACGCGGCTAAGTGAATTGCTGCCTCATAACTGGAAACCCGCCAGCTCTATTACTCAAGCCTGAATTTTTCACAGGCTGGACACTGGCGAGAAGCTGCTCGGTAAGCGCTTCACGAGGCGCTTACGAATATTTGGTGTCGATGATGGACCAACTCGGCAGCGACCGGACTTACAATCATTACCCTGTTGGTTGGGCGCACGCGATGGACACGCCGTTTCAGTGGACCAAACAGATCGCCTCACACTTCGGCGGAACCCGAAACGGTCTGGCCATCAGTTGGCCAAAGGGCATCAAGGCGCAGGGCGAAATGCGATCCCAATTCCACCACGTCATCGATATTGTTCCCACCATCCTGGAGGCCGCCGGCATTCAAGCCCCACTGGTGCTGAACGGCATACCGCAAAAGCCGCTTGAGGGCGTCAGTATGGCCTATACGTTCAACGATGCGAAAGCCCCGACGAGACACACCACTCAATACTTCGAAATGTTCGCCAATCGCGCTATCTACCAGGATGGCTGGATGGCAAACACAATTCCGCTGCGCTTTCCCTGGATTACTCTGGGCGCCGATCCCGACCCGGATGATTTCCATTGGGAGCTGTACCACGTCGCCGATGACTTCAGCCAGTCGAAAAATGTGGCGAGCGAAAACCCGGATCGGCTGCGCGACTTGCAAGCCCGCTTTCTGATGGAGGCGGTTCGGTATAACGTCTTGCCGCTGGATGCAAGTATGGTCGAGCGCTCAAGCCCCACCCTACGTCCCAACGCTCTCCGCGGTATAACAGACTTCACCTATTATCCGGGTATGATTCGCATCCCCGAGGCGAATTCTGCGGATATCAAAAATAAGTCCTTCCGCATTACCGCCGATGTAGATGTTCCTAAAGGCGGAGCGGAAGGCGTGCTGGCTACCCAGGGCGGACGTTTCGGCGGCTGGGCTCTTCTCATCCTCGACGGCAAACCCATGTTCGCCTACGCCTACACGAACCAGGATGGCGTCAAGTATCCGCATCAACGCAAAGACAAGACGCGGATTGTCGGTGCCGAAAAGCTCGCGCCAGGCAAGCACACGATTGCGCTCGGTTTCGCCTATGATGGCGGCGGCATCGGCAAGGGCGGGACCGGAACGCTTACGGTCGATGGCAAGAAAGTAGGCGAAAGCCGTATCGAGCACACCTCTCCCATGGGCAAATTTTCTCTGGACGAAAGCTTCGATTGCGGCCAAGATACCGGCTCTCCAGTCATCGACGAGTACGCAACCAGGATGCCATTCAAGTTCACCGGAACACTCGAAAAGGTTGAAATAAAGCTTGGCCCCGATAACCTGACGCCTGCGCAACAAGGCGAACTGAAGCGCCTTCAACGGGATGTTGCTCTGGCAGCACAGTAACGGAGGGAGCTGTCAGGCTTGGTACACGGGAGAATGCTTATAAGAAATCGCCGCAAGGTCGCGAGCTGATTATGTCCGTCACTCGGACGTACGGGCCGAGACAACACAGATCGGCCCTCGTCGCAATGTGTAGATCCATCGCATTAAGATTTTCAAGTTGACGGAAAACGCGCAACAGTCCGAATGGCGTAATCCGGGAACAACTCGGAGGTCCTACACTCGTGAAGGTCTTCGGTTGTGCGCCAACGTCGCAAGCTGCGGTCCGGTTGCCAATCGGACCAAGCGGCGGTTGCGAACCGCCGCACAGGATAAAATCGTAAACCACACGCGACGACCACGCTTGCAGGTCCGAGCGCCGGCGGCCCCTTTCGCCCTATTCCGCCGTCGGCATATGAATGTACATGGACTGGATTCCGATTCGTCCCGGGCCGGTGAAACGGTTCCACACGATTTGGCCGGCGCTGGCGAACAGGCCGGTTGAAAATCGCTGAAATTGCGTTTCCATTTGGACTGAGCGGTCTTTGTAGACCCAGCCGCCGGGTTCGACATCGATCTGCTCCCCTGCTCCCAGCGTCACGTCGAAAACGTTGCCGTATCCGTGCACCCACACAATACCTTCACTTTGCTGCGCGATGAAATGGTCGATAAAGAAGCCAGTCCCGCCCATCAGCATGTTGGAGATCCCTTTCACCCGCGTGAACGTGTATTCGACGCTGCCCGTAGCTGCGAGAAACTGGTGTTCCCGCATCTCGATACCTTCGCCACGGTTCAGATGGATAGCAAAAACATGACCCGCACCGTCGCGGCTGAAAGCGATCTGTCCGGGGCCGCTGGCTTCGGTCATCAGGATGGGCATTCCCGCCATTGCTCGCTTGAACGCGCCCTTCAATGCCTTCATGCCAATCTGCGTTCTGGGCTCCTTCCACAGAAGAATGTGATGCTCGAAGTAGACGGGGACACCCCCCAACTCGATGCGCAACACGGGAACGAGTTCGCCTTCGACGTGATAGGTCACGCCAGCAAACTGTTCGTCACGCGCCGCGGTAGGTTTCAGAATGGGAATCGGCAATGTGCTCCTGCTTTCCGGATAAGACTAGCTTCAACCTATAATTTTGGAGTTGAAAAACCCGAAATTGCAATCGCCAATGCGGGTTTCAGAAACCATCGTTCTGACGGCAGATCCTCGCTCGTCAAGGGTAGATCTATTCCTGCCGCTTCAAGTTGACGTCTCACGCGCAAGTCGCTGAAGTGACTTAGCTCCTGAGTATCCGGCAGGATTAGGACTGACAAACGCCGATTTCACCCTATAGCCGCGCCGACTTCTGCGCCGTGCCCCGGAACCGCCGAGGCCAAATCAGCGATCAACCAAATCGAGCATCACAGGATCGTACCGCGCACCGGCGGCTGCTTTGGGCAATATATCCTCGATTTCAGCGACGTCGCTGTCCGACAGTTCCACATCGACAGCCCGGACGTTCTCCTCGAGCCGAGCGAGGCTGCTTGTGCCGGGAATGGGAACCACATCGGGCTTGCTCAGGAGCCAAGCGAGCGCTAATTGCGCTGGTGTGCAATTCTTCCTCGCCGCAATGTCTCGTACGTGATCGGCGATTGCCAGATTTTTTGTGAAATTCTCTCCCTGAAATCGAGGATTGTTTCGCCGCCAATCGTTCGGCGCCAAATCATCCAGTGTTCGGATGCGGCCCGCAAGGAAGCCACGGCCCAGAGGGCTATATGCGACAAGCGCTATGCCGAGCTCGCGTAAGACGGGCAGCAAAGCATCCTCAGGCTCTCGCGTCCAGAGCGAAAACTCCGACTGCACGGCCGCAATTGGATGAACGGCCTGTGCCCGGCGGACGGTATCGGCCGAGACTTCGGACAGTCCAAGATGCCGCACTTTGCCAACCTTTACTAGTTGGGCCATTGCCCCGACTGTCTCTTCTATGGGAACGTGTGGATCCACGCGGTGCAGATAATAAAGATCAATGTAGTCAACGTCCAGGCGTGTGAGTGAAGTATCGCAAGCGCGCCGGACATACTCAGGGCTGCCATTGAGGGCTCGCTCGACTCCCGGCCGATCAGTAACAACGAAACCGAATTTCGTGGAGAGAATGACGCCGGCACGGCGGCCACGCAACGCCTTGCCCACCTGCATCTCTGAAACTCCGTAGATATCGGCGGTATCGAGAAGGGTGATGCCGAGATCGAGAGCCCGGCGGATCAATGCGACCGCTGCGTCGTCATCACGCACACTGCTGGTGTAAACATCAGCAATCCCAATACTCATGCAGCCCAAGCCAATTTCCGAAACGGTTGGGCCGGAACGGCCAAGTACTCGCTGCTTCATCTTTCCGTTCTAACAGACCTCCCAAAGACTCACATCCGTTCGTCCAGTGAGGGAAACTGATAGCCCGATGAAAACTTTTCCGGCGGACGTTTGCGTTTTGTCTGTGGATATACACCGAGAAACGCCGCTGTTTCCCACAAGCGGGTCAGAGCCGGGAACCTACACCCCAAACACGGTCCCGTGACGAGTCGTGTGGTCCTGGATCGTGACGAAAGCAGAGAGAATCGATAGAGGTTGAGCCACACCGTGGCTTGGCGGGATGCACGCGCAGCGAGTGAAGAGGCCGCTGCGCCGAATCGCTTTTGATATGAGGCGCGTGAGGAAGTCCAGCGCGCCCTTGCCATGACGCAAAACCTGCGCGAACAGGAATTGCTGACGGAGAGACTGAAGCAGCTGGAGAAAGCCCCGCCAACTTAGGTGCGGTTCAGTCCTGTGAAACGCGCTTCAGGTCATCTGAGGGTCGCTGCCGATAGATGACTCATGGGGACCACTATGTGTCGGCTCGGCATCATTTAGCTGCGACAGGCTGCCAAAGCTCGACGCGATTTCCTTCCGGGTCGGTGATCCAGCCGAACTTTCCGAAGTCGTAGCTTTCACGTTTCAGATCGACCGTGACACCTTCGTCGATCAAACGGTCCAGCACACCATCCAAGTCGTCCACCTGGAGATTGACCATCGCTTTCTGTGCCGGAGGGAAGTATGCATTATCTTGTTTGAAAAAGGAAAAGACAATCTCGGAGTGTTGTGTCGGGACAGGAAACGCAAAGGATCCACCTTCCGACTTCACCAGACCGAGATGCCGCTCGTACCATTCATACAGAGCTTTTGGATTATCCGCTCGCAAAAATACTCCGCCAAAGCCAGTGATTGAAGCCATACTGCCTCGTGTGAGAGATGTTTTCCGGGGCTTGCCCTCTAGATATTCATTCAACCCGAACCTACTTCACCCTGTCCGATTACAAGGCCTCGACACTCGCCGCCCCCAGCGTGCCGTCTTCGGGGTTGCGGCGCAGGATTCCCGCGGTGACCAGGGCCATCACTATACCGACGGGCAAAGGTTCCAGCAAGGTGATGGCCGCGCTGTAAAGCGGGTTCGAGTACATTGCTTCGAACTTGCGGGCCTCTGCGATCTTTGCCTCGAGGGCGGCACCGTGAAGGCCGGAGTTCTGTGCCCGTTTCACCAGGCCGGCTGTGTACTCGTGCGCGAAATTCTTTTCCACCGTAGCCATCAGGCCTTCCCACATGGCCACGTAACAGAGGCAGGAGATCAGCATCATAAGCACACCGGCCGCGAGTGCGCGGCCAAAGGTGATAAAGCCGCCGCACTCGTGGTCGCGGTACTGCTTCACCCCGACAAAGACGATCAGAAAGCTGAGCACCATGATGGTGTAGCCGACCGCCATGCCCGAGCGCGCGCTTGTGTGATGCTCGAATGGCACTGTGGCCGCCAGCATGATTGCCAGAGCAAGACCGCTCAGCAGACCGTACTTCCAGACGTCCTTTTTCAATGACCCTCCAGGATCCCGGGCACCTGAGCGCCGGGGACATCCTTACCCTGCACGATCGGGCGATCACGGCGCGTCATCCTTTCGTATGATTTTGCCAGAAATTGCAGAATTCATGCAAAAGGAGGAGGTGTTTATGGGAGCAGGCCGAGTTTCCTGCCGCGTTGGACAGCCTGGGTGCGGCGGCGGGCGCCGAGCTTGTCGAAGGCGCGGCTACAGTGAGTCTTCACGGTGCTCTCGCTTACGAAGAGAGTTTCGCCGATCTCGCGGTTGCTCAGGCCGCGGGCCACGAGCTCGAGAATTTCCAGTTCGCGGCAGGTGATGCCAAGGCGCTCGCGGGCCGTGTCGTCGGTGGCGGAATTGGGTTTGGGGGCGGCGGGAACAGCGATTCGACAATGCGCTCGCGGGGGGGCGAGCAGCCTGGTGCCCAGCCAGATGCCGAGACCGGCAAAGAGGATGGCGATCAGGGGGCCGTAGATCGCGACCGAGTGCTCGAGGACAATAAAGTGGAACTCGGTCCACTGAAGAAGCGTGATGAGGACGCCGCCTACCAGCCCGAAGATCAGCACCTGCTTGCGCATCCGGCCTAGTCCCATGGAAGCTGCTGTCCATGGTATCGCGCTTGGCACTCCTCCAAAGCCGGGCAGTGTCTGACGAATCGGCCCCTTGTTAAAGCGTGTTGATTAATCCTGCTAAACGAGCCTGCGTCCATCAATCCAGATGGTGCTTCTCGACAGCGTGCGACCACAGATTCAGCCTCGAAATAGGATGAATCATGGGCTTCCGCCCGAGGGCGGCGAGTTCAGCTACCGTCGAAGCTTTGGTCCTTGAACAATTCTCATGAAATGCTGGCTTGGTTTACTGGCTGCGAGCGCTATCTGTGCATTCGCGCAACTTCCTTACTCCACCTCGATCGACCCCACGCCAAGAGCTCAGGAGGTTTCGATCAATCGCGGGGCAACAGCTCTGTGGCAGAGTTTGAAAAAGCTCCACACCCGCGCCAGCCTGATCATGATTACTGCCCATCCGGATGACGAAGATGGGGGAGTACTGACATACGAATCGCGCGGGCAGGGTGCGCGCGTAGCATTGCTAACGCTGAACCGCGGGGAGGGCGGCGCTAACGTAATGTCGCCCGACTATTTCGACGCTCTCGGACTCGTTCGCACGATGGAGTTGTTGAAGGCGGACGAGTACTACGGCGTCAACCAGTACTGGACGCGAGTGGTGGATTACGGCTTCTCCAAGACAAAGGCGGAATCGATCAGCAAGTGGACGCACGACCGCGTTCTATACGACGTCGTTCGCGTCGTGCGGATGGAACGCCCGCTGGTAATCACCTCGGTGTTCGTCGGCGGTCCGAGCGACGGGCACGGCAATCACCAAACCGCAGGAGCCATGGCGCAGGAGGTCTTCAAAGCCGCGGGCGACCCCACCGTGTTTCCAGATCAGATCAAAGCTGGACTGAAAGCCTGGACTCCGTTGAAAGGTTATGCGCGCGTCCCGTTCCAGATGCGTGGCGATGAGCCGAAACTATCAACGAATGCCGATATTCCGGAGGGGGATTACGATCCGGTGCTTGGCATGTCGTACGTGCAGATTTCACGCGAAGGACTCGGTTTTCAAAAATCGCAGAACGGCGGCGGGTCCATACCGAAACCGGGCGAACGCCTCAGTCCATACCATCGTTTCGGATCAAATGTCGAAGTGCCCGAGAAAGAGTCGAGCTTTTTTGAGGGAATCGATACATCGTTGATGGGAATCGCTTCGCTTGCGCAAGGCGAGGATGTGGGGTTCCTGAGAGAAGGGCTTAACCAGATTAACGCCTCGGTAGAGGAAGCGATGAGAAACTTTGAAGCACCGCATCCCGAGAAGACCGCTCCGGCATTGGCAAGCGGGCTGAAAGAGACCATCGCTTTGCTCGAGCAAGTGGATCAAAGCAATCTCTCTGAAGATTCAAAATACAATCTGCATGATGAGCTCGAGATCAAGCGCGCTCAATTCAACAACGCTCTGGCTGAAGCCCTCGGGTTAGCACTCAGCGCGACGGTCACGCCCGCCACTGAGCAGAATCCGCTGATGGAAATGTTCATGGGCGATCCGGAAACGTTTCGGATGGCAATACCGGGCCAGAAGTTCAATGTGAAAGTACACGTGGTAAACCAGAGCTCGGCTCCAGTGGAATTCCAGAAGGCGAGCGTCGCAGCGTATATGCAGGATTCCTGGCCCGTGTCGCCGAGCGCGGCGGAAAAACCGAACACTGTGGCGGGCAATAAGCCAATCGAATCG
Organism: uncultured Acidobacteriaceae bacterium; assembly: GCA_963787585.1. Lineage (GTDB taxonomy): Bacteria > Acidobacteriota > Terriglobia > Bryobacterales > Bryobacteraceae > Bog-105. Next base: position 400,897 of record CAWBDR010000013.1, on the reverse strand, counting down.
AAATTCTTTGTCACGGTTCCTGAGAACGCATCCTTCACGCGACCATATTTCACGCGGCCGGATATCGAGCAGTCGTATTACGACATTCTGGATGAGCGGTTTCTGAATGAACCGTTGGCACCTTACCCGCTGGCGGCCTGGGCAGATTTCGCATACGATGGCGCACCTGTCAGGATCGGGCAGTATGTACAGACCATTCAGCGCATCACCGGCGAAGGGAGCGTTTACCTTCCTCTCGCAGCAGGTCCGGCGATCAGTGTAGCGATCACGCCCCAGGCGGGGATCGTGCCTCTGCAAGAGCAGTCATTCCCGGTCACTGCTCTGGTTCACAGCAACGTAAAAGGACCGGCGAAAGGAACACTCAAGTTAGAGCTTCCTCAGGGCTGGAAGGCCCAGCCTGAAACGGCTCCGTTTTCGACCGCCGAGGACGGGCAAGATCAATCGGTAACGTTTCAGGTTACGCCCGAAAACCTGGCCGAGAAACCCTACAAGATTACCGCTGTCGCCAGTTACGGTGGTCACAAATACACGGAAGGATACATTACGACCGGGTATCCGACTCTCAGGCCATATTTTCTATACAGGCAAGCGATGTATAAACTGACGGGAGTTGACGTAAAGGTCGCACCGGATCTGAGAGTCGGATACGTGATGGGCAGCGGCGACGATGTGCCGGCATCACTCGAACATCTCGGGGTCCACGTGACGTTTCTCGGCCCGACCGACATTGCCACGGGAAATCTTTCGAAATTCGACGTCATTCTCTTAGGTGTTCGCACGTATGCGGTTCGGGAAGACCTGCGGACGTACAACGCTCGCCTGCTCGACTATGTGAAGAACGGGGGCGTGGTGATCCTGCAATACAACACGCCGGAGTTCGATAAGAACTACGGACCCTATCCCTACTCGATGACCGAAGATCCAGAAGAGGTGACAGACGAGGCGTCTAAGGTGCAGATTCTCGAACCATCGAATCCGATTTTTAATTGGCCGAACAAGATCTCGGAAGCCGATTTCGGCGGGTGGGTGGAGGAGCGCGGCTCGAAGTGGATGAAATCGTGGGATCCGCATTATCAGGCGCTGCTCGAAACCCACGATGAGGGGCAATCTCCGCAAAAGGGCGGACTGCTTTACGCGAAGTACGGGAAAGGCATCTACATCTACAACGCGTGGGCGTTCTATCGCGAACTGCCGGAGGGGGTGCCCGGAGCTTATCGAATTTTTGCGAACATGCTCAGCCTGCCGAAGAACCCGCAGCGGTGACCGAAGCCTTGCGGTTGCGAACACTCAGACACGGGTGTCCGACCCAGGTAAAGCGCAGCGGCCAATCCGCGCAGTGGGTGATGCCGATGCGCGGCGTAACGGCAATTTCAAATGGCGGTTTGGTTTTCCAGGCGCGAATCGTGAAATCGCCTTTATCGAGATGCCGGCCATACTGTTGACGAGTGATGGCAAGAGCCTGCGTCAGCTTACCGGGTCCATTGGCGAGACCCGCCGTTGGTCCATGCCAATGGCGCCGCTCATACATAAGATCGAGACCGGAGAGCGGTTCGAGCGCGCGAATGAGAACGCATCCGGGCTCGCCTTCACGGTCAGCGACGACGTTAAGACATTCGTGCATACCGTAGATGAAGTAGACGTAGGCGCGTCCGGCGGGACCAAACAAAACCTTTGTGCGCTCCGTTCTTCCGCGCGAAGCGTGAGCGGCTAAGTCGTGCAGGCCGAGATAGGCTTCGGTCTCAACGATCATACCGGCAGTTTCGCGGTGGACAATCACGCAGCTCAGGAGTTCAGGTGCGAGTTCGAAGGCAGGGCGCGCGAAGAAATCGAGTCTCAGCGGCACGGTTGCGCGAAGCAAACGGCGTAGCGGTACCTTCTCGTTTTCAGTCAGAATAAGCTAGAACATTAGCACGGAGTTTCCTCATGCGGCTCTTCACAGCTATCGATCTACCAGCGGAGGTGTTGCTCCGGTTGGAACGTCTGTTGGCGGCGCTACGTTCGGAGGCGCTGATCAAATGGAGTCCGCTCGACAACTTGCACATTACGACGAAATTCATTGGCGAGTGGCAGGAAAGGCGGCTGGACGAATTACATGCAGCGCTGGCCGGCGTTGGGCCGCGGGACCCGTTTGCAGTGCAGCTGAAGGATTTGGGCTGGTTCCCGCATGAACGCTCCCCGCGAGTATTGTGGGCGGGCGTACACGCGGGCCGGGCGTTGGAGGAGCTGGCCCGAGCGATGGAGGAACGGCTGGCGCCGCTCGGGATTGTACGCGAGGAGCGGGCGTTTTCTCCCCACCTGACGCTCGCGCGAATCAAGAGTCCGGTTCCGCTCGGACGCCTAAAGCAGAGAGTGTGCGAGATGCAGCCGGCGGCTTTAGGCACGTTCCAGGTGACTCGCTTTGCGCTGTACCGCAGTGAGCCGGGCTCGAACGCAAGTATCTACCATAAGCTTCGCGATTACCATCTGGCCTCCGCCATGGCGGCTTCTTAGTATCGATCGTGACCTCGGCTGAATTTCTGTCATTTGCAGTTCCAACGCTATTGGCGTACCTGATCGGCGGCCTGCCGTTCGGGTATTGGTTTGTGCGGATGACGTCCGGGCAGGATATCCGGGCGATGGGCAGCGGCAACATCGGCGCGACGAACGTCCATCGCTCCATCGGGAGAAAGGCCGGACTGATTGTGCTTCTACTCGACATCTGCAAAGGCTTCGTTGCGGTCTGGCTCGCGGGGGCGGCCACAGGCGGGAATGTTCTCTCCGTGGCGCTTTCGATAGCAGCAGTCATGCTGGGACATTGTTATCCCGTGTTCCTGCATTTTAAGGGCGGCAAAGCGGTGGCCTGTTTTATCGGCGCATTCTTATATGTTGCGCCACTGGCATTACTGGCCATCGCCGCAGTGTTCGCGCTTATCGTGTTTCTGAGCAAATACATTTCGCTCGGGTCGATTCTCGGGTCGCTAATCTTCCCTTTCGTTTACTGGCTGATTTACCATCCACCCTTTCCTCTGCTAGCTGCGGCGGTGTTTGCCGCGCTTTTGATCATCTACCGGCACCGGGCGAATATTGCACGGCTGCGATCGGGGAATGAGCATTCGTTTTCGGTCAAGGGCAAAGCGGCGTGAAGCCGCCCCACTCTCGATTGAACAGAGGCGAGCAGACACTCGCCGTACTAGGAGCGGGAAGCTGGGGCACCGCGCTCACGATTGCGCTGGCCCCACGGTTTGATCGAGTTCATCTGTGGGCGCGGACGGCAGAGCGCGCCAATGAAATTGATGAGCTGCGCGAAAATCGAAGATATCTTCCCGGTTGTCGGCTGGCTGAGCACTGCTCCGTTTCGGCGGATTTCCGAGAGACACTCGCCGCCGCTGGTGTCGTGATCTGCGCAGTTCCATCTTGCCATCTCAGAATGGTGGTCGAAGCAGCGAGGCCGCACATGCCGGCGCGGGCTGTGACAGTCAGCGCAACCAAAGGCGTAGAACAGGGTACGCTTCGGCGCATGTCGCAGATCCTTGCCGAAACACTCGGGGCTGAGGCGCTCGGAAGCTCGCGGATCGCGGTAATTTCAGGCCCCACTTTCGCTAAAGAAGTAGCAGACGGTGAACCGGCAGCAGTGGTGATTGCGGCTGAAGACATTCAAGTCGCGGAAGAAATTCAAGGTGCATTCGCGACGCCCGCCCTTCGGCTGTATACGAGCACGGACGTCCCGGGCGTAGAACTCGGAGCGGCATTGAAGAATGTGATCGCGATTGGGGCGGGCATCTGCCGCGGGCTGGGTCTCGGAAGCAATAGCGTAGCGGCACTGATCACGCGCGGACTGGCCGAAATCACCCGGCTCTCCGTTACACTAGGCGGGCAGCCCCGGACATTGACCGGACTGGCGGGGCTGGGGGACCTGGTGCTCACCGCAACAGGTAACCTTTCACGGAACAGGCACGTTGGGATCCAACTCGGGCAAGGCCGCAGACTGCCGGATATTTTGGCGGAGATGACGATGGTGGCCGAAGGAGTTCCGACCTGCCGGGCCGCCCATCAACTCGGGCAGGAACGAGACATTGCGCTACCGATCATCGATCAGATACACGAAGTTCTCTATAACGAAAAAGACCCGCGGCAGGCGATTCGCGATTTGATGGAGCGTCCGCTCACGAGCGAGTAGAGCCCATGCGCTCAAGGTACATGAAATAGCCGATCATCGTTTTCGCATCGATGATCCGGCCGTCCCGAATCATCTCGCCGACTTCGGCCCGGGGAAACCAGCGGATCTCGATGCGCTCGTCTTCCATGGGCTCCTGGGCACCTTCCGTCAAATCTTCGGCGAGAAAGACGTTCATCTTCTCGGCGACGTAGCCGGGGCTGGCCCAGAACCCGGCTAATTCGGTCCACGTTTTTGCCTGATAACCGGTCTCTTCGCGCAACTCGCGTTTGGCAGCTTCGAGCGGGGATTCGCCCGGATCAAGGCGGCCCGCAGGCAATTCCCAAAGGTACTGTTCGGCGGGTAGGCGGAACTGCTTCACGAGGAGAATACGGGCCTCGCGATCGACGGCCATCATGACGGCAGAGCCGGGATGCCGCACGATGGAACGATGGATCTCAAAGCCGTCGGGATCATGCGCGACTTCATCGACAATAGTGAAGAGCTTGTTCTTGAAGACTTCCCGCGAGGAGATGATTTGCATGCTTTTGAGGAACATCGTCGCACAATGGACGCTCGACGCATGGTGAAAAAGAAAATGGCGGCGGCGTGAGTCAGATCAGCCCGTTTGCACCGAGGCCAGTAAAGTGGCCGGTGATGCTGCAGAGCTGGGAGAGGCTGACCTTCCTGCACTGGCGTTATGAAGCGCATCAGATACGCAGGCTTTTACCCGCGCAAGTGACGCTCGACACGTTCGATGGCGGGGCGTGGGTAGGGCTCACACCTTTTGAATTGACAAATCTGCGGCCGCCGTTCGCACCAGCAGTACCGTGGTTGTCGCGATTTCCGGAAACAAATGTGAGGACGTATGTGCGGGGGGCGGATGGGGAACCGGGCGTGTGGTTTTTCACGTTGGAATGCGCCCGTCTGGCAGCCGTGCTGGGAGCGCGGGCGACATTTCGATTGCCTTATCGATGGGCGCGTATGAGTGTGGGCACAATGGACGGCAGGGTCGAATACCGCAGCCAGAGGTACCGCGCGGCGGGAAACGGCGAGACGGATATCGTGATTGAACCCGGGGAACCGATGAAGGCCGGCGATTTCGATAACTTCCTGACAGCGCGGTACCGGCTCTACGCGGTAGCGGGTGGGCGGCTCGGATTTGCAGACATCGAGCACGCACCGTGGCCTTTGCAACGGGGCCGTATCGTCCGAATCGAGCAGCGCCTGGTTGAACACTCCGGCGTGCCGCGACCGAGTGGCGAACCGACGGCCCATTACTCTAAGAATGTTGATGTACGAATCGGGCGGATTCGTTGGTCAGGCTAGCCCGGCGCCCTCGTGATGCTCGCCCGCACCCACTTCAGCACCGTTCACAGCCGGCGGAGGCGTGCCGCGCTCACGGGTAAGCTCGCGGTCGAGATCGGTAATCACCTCGTTGTGCTGACGGGAATGAAGCTGCTCATCGAGGCGGCGCACAGCAAGACCGACGACGTCGCGGTGATGCAACCTCCCGCCGATACCGGGGCGATCCGAGAGCTCCGTCCAGAGCCTATGAACCAGATCGATGTCGCTCGGCCACAGGCGAGGCTGATGAGGACCGAGCGAGTAAAAGACGGGCTCCATGCCATCAGGAAAGATTTCGAGCATGATGGCGGGCCGCGGGATTGGAAGCTGCTCCCAGGCGAGTCCGATGAGCCGCGCCTGTTCATCCATTGAAAGATTCGGTGAGAGAGTCGTCGCGATGCGCGAGGATTTGAGCTGCTGAGCGGCAGCGATCAGGGCAGACGCTTCATCTCGACCAGGAACAGTGAGCAGTTCGACATGCTTGCCGGCTTTCTCCGCAACGCTCACGATTTTGCTGAAGAGCTCGAGCTCACGATTGCCGCAGATCTGGTCAGCGGTGAGGCGGAACTCGCCGGAACCGAGAAAACCGACGTGGTGAACGACTACGACGACAACATCTTGCTTATCGGGTTTGACATCTTTCAGAACGGAGGCGAGGTGTTCGAGGTGACAAGCGTCGCTCACTTCAACGAGGATGTTGCCGGGGCGAACCTTCACGCCCTCGACGCTGACATCGACGTGCTCTTCGAGGCGGAACTTCTCCTGCTCCGCCGCCTCCTTCTGGCGCTTGCGGCGATTATGGCGCTCCGAGAGAGAGAAAGCGGTGAAGAAGCCAATGGTGAAGATAGACCCCGAAATCGTGGCGGTTTCCTTGGTGACGACGTTAATTAGAGCCAGCCCGAACAAGGCAGCGGTGATCGCCATCAGACCGAAGGGAATCTCGGTTTGCCCGATGCGGAAATTGAGCGGCACTTTCCATTCGCGCGCTTCGGGGCGCTTATAGCGCAGGACCAGAACGGAAAGCGCTTTCATGGCGAAGCTCCAGATGACACCGAAGGCATATGCTTCGCCGAGCGTGTCGACATTGCCGCGGCTCAAGATGATGGTGATGAGCTGGAGAATGACGATCAGATTGATGAGACGGCTGGTGGTGCCGTACTTACGGTGCGGGGCGCGGAACCAATCTGGTAACACGCCGTCTTCGGCGACGCGGTTCAGAACGCCGTTGGAGCCGATGATGGCCGTGTTCGCGGCGCCGGATAAGATCAAAACGCCGACGAGCACGACGAAAGCATGGAAGAGGAGTTTCAGGGCGGTTGGTCCGACCAAGTACATGGAAAGACCACCGATCAAGTTGTTGAGATACTTAGGCCGTTCCGAATCCGGGATGAGCATCACGGCGACGAAGGAGACGCCAGCCGTGAAGATCAGGCTGTAGATGATCACGACCATGCCGGTTTTTTTGAGGTTCTTGAGCTTCGGCGCTTCCATCTCGCGATAGACCTGAGCGAGCGTTTCGAAGCCGCTCATGGCGAGAAGCGAATGCCCCAAGCCGACGAGGATTGCGACAGCCGTAATAGAGGGAGCGAGCGTGCCGCGCAGCCAGCCGAGGGCGTTCGGCCCGAAATGCAGATTCTCGCGGGTGGGCAGAGGCACAGTTTGGAAGCCCTTGGCCCCCATGGTGATAGCGCACCAGATAATGAGAATGACCACCATTACGGTGGTGATCTGCATAATGCGAAGAGCCTTGTCGCTGGATTCGTGGATCCCGATAATGTTCTGCCGCCAAAAATAAACGGTCACAAGCAGGGCGAAGCCGCCTGCGAACACATCGGGATGCACATGCCAGGTCGCCTTAGCGCGGTCGGCAAGCTCGTTGATGAGACCAGCGAGATACAATCCGGCGCTGACGCCGCTAATGGGCCCGGTGAGCACGTAATCAAACATGAGCGCCGAGACCGAAAACTTGGCCAGAGTCGCGCCCATGGCTTCGTGAACGACCCTATACACGCCACCACGAACGAACATGCTGGAGCTTTCGACATAGATGGCGCGGATGGCAAACCCGAAAAACATGATCGCCAGGATGAACCAAGGCGCGGATTTGCCAATGGCAGTCTCGGCGATGCCACCTACGTAATAGGCCGAGGACCCAAGATCACTGAGAACAATGGCCGAAGCGCGCCAGAACGAAATGAACGACAGCATCACTGTCGTTGCCACGACGACTTTAGTTTTGGTTGAACTCGTTAGCGGGGCGGCTGAGACGCTTAGATTCGGGGTGTCGGTTTGCTGCGGCAAGCGCTTACTTTCGTGATACTCCCGACTACTTATTAAACAGCATCTGGCGCGGTAGCAACGAGCTAAGCTGCTTTTTCATCGAGTTTCGCCTTGTATTTGTCATGCACTTCAATGGGCCGCGAGGCCCTGGTGTTTTGAAAATGAAAAACGCCGGAGGCTCGCACCGCGGCGGGTCCGGCGTTGAGAACTGCGAAGCGCACACTGGGCTTCTGGCGTAGAGTGTAACACGCGTGCCGAGCAATGGTTCGCCGCGTACAAACAATACTAGTTGTGGGAACAGGATGATCAACGACCTTTGGTACAAGAACGCGATTGTGTATTGTCTTTCGGTTGCCACGTATATGGACGCGGATGGCGATGGAGTTGGCGACTTTAAGGGCCTGATGCGGAGACTCGATTATCTGCAGGGCCTCGGAGTGACCGCGCTCTGGCTGATGCCCTTTCAGCCATCTCCGGGACGCGACGGTGGATACGATATCGCCGATTACTACAACGTAGATCCCAGGTATGGCACTCTCGGTGATTTCGTCGAATTCACTCATGCGTGCGAGCAACGCGGTATACGGGTGCTGATTGATTTGGTGGTAAATCACACATCAGATGAACATCCCTGGTTTCGGGATGCACGGCGCAATCCGCGTTCTAAGTATCGAGACTGGTACGTGTGGTCAAAGAAAAGACCAAAGCACAGCAACGAGGGCGTGGTCTTTCCCGGTGTCCAGAAATCAACATGGACTCGGGACGATGTCGCGAAATGTTGGTACTTTCATCGCTTTTACAAGTTCCAACCCGATTTGAATACAAGCCATCCCGACGTGCGGGCCGAAATTCTGAAGATCATGGGTTTTTGGCTTCAGCTCGGAGTGTCTGGATTCCGCATGGATGCCGTGCCTTTCGTGATCGGCACAAAGGGTCCGGACGTCCTACAACCGGTGGAACAATACGAGATGCTCTGGGACTTTCGAGAATTCCTGAGCTGGCGTGAAGGCGACGCGATCGTTTTGGCCGAAGCGAACGTGTTACCTCAGACCGATCTCGAATACTTCGGGGCCAATGGCGAGCGGCTGCAGATGATGTTCAATTTCCAGGTGAATCAAGCTCTGTTCTACGCGCTTGCCACAGCGGACAATCGGCTGTTAGCGAAGGCGCTGAAGGCGACGAAGGCTCGTCCGGCCACAGCGCAGTGGGGTCAGTTTCTTCGAAATCACGACGAACTGGACCTCGGGCGACTAAGCGCGGAGCAACGGCAAGAGGTGTTCGCCGCCTTCGCGCCTGAGCCCGATATGCAGCTTTACGAACGGGGCATTCGGCGGCGGCTGGCTCCCATGTTGCAAGGCGACAGAAGAAGGATTGAACTTTCCTACAGCTTGATGATGACTCTGCCGGGCACTCCAGTCATCAGATATGGCGATGAAATAGGGATGGGAGATGATCTCTCCCTCCCCGAACGTCAGTGCGCGAGGACGCCCATGCAGTGGTCCTCCGAGGCGCACGGAGGCTTTTCAACCAATCCCAAGCCGACGATCAAAGTGATCCGCGGAGGTGCCTATGGCTACGAGCACGTAAATGTCGCCGAGCAGCGCCGAGATCCGAACTCCTTGCTGAACTGGATGGAGCGCATTATTCGCATGCGGAAGGAGGTTCCGGAGATCGGTTGGGGCGATTTCGAAGTGCTTCGCACGAGCACGCCGCAAGTTCTCGCCATTCGCTACGACTGGCGCGGGAATTCAGTGGTGGCGGTCCATAACTTGAGCGCAAACCCGTGCGAGATCCGGCTGAATACCGGCTTGAAGTCGGAAGAAGGTCTTCGGCTGGTGAATCTTCTTTCAGCAGATCACAGCATTGCAGATGAATCCGGCACCCATCGAATTCTGCTAGAGCCTTATGGCTACCGCTGGTATCGCGCCGGCGGCCTAAGCTATGTCTTGAACCGAACGGATACTTGATAGCCTGGGGTTTCTGGAATCTTGCGTTCTCGCCAGGCGCGTCAGGCGGCGTCAATCGCTTTCGCTACGCGGTTTGCGGATCGCGTCGCTGCTTCCTGTCCCCAATTTAAGTTGTCGCAATAGGCGCCGGCGAAATGGACTCGTCCGTACGGCTCGATAATGGCCGGCCAGAACTTTGCGAGCTCGCCCGGGCGGTAAGCGGTCGTCTCGCAGGCAAGACACCAGGGATCGCGCGACCAATCCACCGCCATGGCTTTCTCAATGGTGTCGTTTTTCGCCGGGTAGTGGGTCCGAAATGTTTCGAGCGCCCTTTCGGCCGTTACTCCAGGCGCTGCGGTTCCGGTGATCAATCCGCGCTCCGTTTTGACGTCGGCCGGCATGGACCAGACATGTTCCAGCGCGGGCTGGCTAAACTCTACATTGATACTGATTCCCTGCTCACGCCAGAACTTGGTGCGTGAGAGGAAGATTGGGCGCACCGCTGAGTAATAGGGCATGCTCGCAATGGCCCATTGCTTGCGCTCATCGAAAGCCGGGGTAACCGGGATCTGCCGCAGCATGACAGCGGACATGCAGCAAACAAGGTATTCTGCTTCGATGCTCTGGGTGGAGCCAGACGCACCGTATTCCACCGAAACGCCTTTGTCGCTATGGCGAATGCCTCTGACAGGACAGTTCAGCTTGACCCGATCACCCAGATGCTTTGCGAATGTCTCCGGTAGCAGGCTGTTTCCGCCAATCAGACGAAAGACCTGCGTGGGCCACACCGGAACGCCGCGCCGGTTCAAAATCGCGATATGCCAGACAGCCTGGAGCGCCGATCCGCTGCCGCCCGCCCGCCGCACGAACGCATCGGAGGCTCCTTCCCGTTTCAGCAAGTCGCTCAAGCTGATTTTGTCGAGATCATTCAGTCCCGCCGCGAAGGGTTTATATTCATCGGTGATTCTTTCGGCGTAGCGATCGAGATAGAGACATTCCGCCTGCCACCACGGGTGGCCTTTGAAGAAATCAATCTCGTGCTGATTGAAGCCAAAACCTGCGAGCACGCGGGGACTCGCCAATTCTTCTTCGGAATACATGCGGCCGTCAATCCAGCGCAGCATGTGCTCGCGCCGGTGATCCTGTAAATACGGGAGATTGAATTCCTTTACGTACGACCAGTACAGGTCGTATCCTGGTTTGGTGAACTGCTCGGCGCCAGCGTCCACATACAAGCCCTCGGGCAAGCCAGCGCGAACGGTCTTTACATGGCCGCCTACGCGCTCTGATGCTTCGAGCACTGTTACGTCGTGGCCTCTTCGCGTTAGTTCATAGGCGCAGCACAGGCCGGCGATTCCGCCTCCCGCCACAACTATTTTCTTGGGGTTCCTTGCTCGAACGGAATTAGCCTGGGCGAGCAGAATACTCGCGCCCGCGGTAGTACTGAGGAGCTGGCGCCGGGTCATCATTTGCGTTTGTATCCCCTGAGGCGAAGCCGGTCTTGTTCAGCGACCGGCGGCTGAGGCGGTAGAGTAGGCCGCGGCAGCGTCAGCAGTATCACCCAGGCCGATCCACCGCGCCACTTTACCTTCCCGAATCGTGAAGAAGTGGCCAACGAGCGAATCGAACGCGCGTCCTGTTCCCTTGATCTTGCCAGTGTAGCGTCCCAGCGTGGCCACCTGATCGCCCTGTGCGATGAACTGATCTATGGTGAGATTCACATTCTCTTGTGTGCCAACCAGGCGCTCGAAGAATTCCCGAACCTGTGTTGGACCCGTTCTGTCGCCGGAATAGGGAATGGTAGACGGACCTGGGTTGCTCCATTTAATGTCATCGGTCACGTGGTCAAGGATAGTCTTGATATCTCCCCTTGAGAATGCTTCGTACAGCTTCTTAACGAGAGCGATATTCTCCTGCTCGTTCATCGAACACCTCCGGAGAAATTATATGTTAGACCCGGCGTGCTTGGTCTGCTTGCCAGGACCGAGATTCACCTTATGTAGCGCCGCACTAAACTGGGCCTTATTCCGCAGTGAGTCAAGACGGGGATCTAGCTTAAGGTGCATGAGCCCAAGGAAGCGCCGCTCTGCTGCGCGGTTGAGCCACTCGAAAGATTTATCCAACTCGCCCATACCTGCATAGGCGTGAACGAATGCGATCGGTGAGACAAATGCGTGCGTTGCTAATTTCTCGAGGTCCTGGAGAATCAGTGCTGCTTTCCGCTTCCGCCCGCTTGCCGCATAGGCAACAACAAGCGCTCCCATATAAAGCCCGCACTTTGAACCGTTCAAAGAGCGGAGAAGCGCTTCGACCGCCTGCCTGTGCCGCCCTGCCTGTAGCAGTGCAAGACCGCGAAAGTATTGGGTGTGCTTGATCCCTGGTCCGAGTTGCAAGGCCCGTCCGAAGGAAATAAGCGCAGCTTCAAAATCGCGCTGTAAATACAGCCTAAAACCAGTAGCGCGGTGGCAGCGCGGCGATAATGGATCAAGTTCCAGGGCGGCTTCCTGGTCGAGTCGAGCTCGTTCCAGGTCGCCCGTTTGCATTCGGGCGAGAGAACGCTGAACTAATCCCGGAACACTGCTTGGACGAAGCTGAAGGCCTTGACGAAAGAGTCGCTCGGCTTCGTTCCACCGACTTTCCAGGATTGCGGCCACAGTTCCGAGCGCAATGTAAGCTTCGGCGCAGTTGCGGTCCAAATGGATAGCCGAAAGAGCTGCTTTCTTTATCGGTTCGAGCAAATCCAGCGGCTCGCGAGTGGAAAAGAAGATTAGCCATAGGTAAGCGTCAGCGAGAGCGGCGTAGGGCTCGGCATAATCGGGAGAAAGCAGGATAGCCCGTGTGAGGCACTCAACCGCCTGTTCGCAGCCTTCCGGGCTCAGTTTGTTCCAATGCTGACGGCCTTGCAGATATAGCTCATAGGCTTCCAACGGAGGGACCGCAAGGCTACGCGCCACTTGATGCGAAAACAGATGGCCCACCGTTGCATCGCCGACGGAAGAGGCGATCTCATCCTCGACAGCAAAGAGGTCCGACATTTTCCGATCGTAGACCCCTGCCCAGAGGTACTTTCCAGATCGGGTTTCAACAGCTTTCGCATGAACGCGAATACGATCGCTCGCCTGTCGAATGCCTCCCTGCACGATAACGGTGGCCCCCAGGTCGCTCGCGATAGTTGCGGGGTCACTCTCACTGCCATATCGAAATGCAGATACGGTGGAAATCACCTTCAGGCCTGGTGAACTCGCAAGGCGCGCCTGAATACTTTCGGTCATTCCACGGGAGAAGGATCCCAATTCCGGATTCGCTGTCAGGTTCTCGAATAGCAAGACCGCAATGGCCTGCTTCTCCTGCGGCTTCCGGGCTCTGTCACACGCCTGGAAATGCGCAATATAGCTGCCTGGCTTAAAGGAAATCTGTATAGCATCGGAGCGACCCTCAGATTCGTAGTACTCGCGAAGCTTGCGGCGAAGGCGCCGGGCTTCTGTCCGTACGATGGAATCGGCCCGCGGATCGAAATCTTCGCGGCGGTCGAATACTTCGCGTCCGATTACGTACTGCTTGATGTTTTCCCCCCGGTGCGCATGGTCTCTTGCACTGTCCAGGTTAGAAAGCGGCAGAGCCGGGGAGAGCCCGCGAAGATTTTGCTTTTCGTTATGCGTTCGAGGTGCGCAAGAATTTCTGACTCGGAGATGTTCGCGGCCCGCTGCTGATCGGCGATCATCATACTCCTCCAACTAGGCGGCTAACCCTCAGCTAACCCTCGGCTCACTCCGATGTTCTTTCAAAAAACTATACCCTGGATTTGAGTCGGGAATAGCGTCTCGGGAGCGTGGCTGAGAAGCAATGGCCGTCAACGGCTGCAATAGCTGCGAATTTGAGCCGCTCTTCCCAACTCCCTCCGTTTTCGTTTAGTGATGAATTCCAAGCTCATTTTAGTGCAGGACTCTGACGTTCGGCGCCGTAATCACATATGCCGCCATTTGTCGCTGCATGGCTACCGCGTGCTGGAGGCAATCAACTCGCAGCATGCGGCTAGTTTCTGTTACCAGCAAGGGATGGAGGTGGACTTAATTATCACCGACACAAAGCCACAATATTCGCCGGCTTGGCGTCATCTCTGCCCGCACGCGCAGGTACTCACATTACCAACTGGCACCGCTAAATGGGGCAAATCAGGTCAGCAGTCCGAGTTCGCCTCGCGTTTCAACGTTGAGCAAATCGTGCGTGAGGTGCGATCTATCTTCGAGGTTTAATCGCTAGATCCAGTACACTATTTGGCATCGCTGGCGCAGCGGAAGCCGATGAGAGGTGAGTCCCCATTATCTCGCGGCCAACCGCGCCGCATATACGCCTTCCACAACCTTTGAGAGGCTTTATCAGGACCGAACCAGCCGCCTTTCACCACACGCCAGTCCTGCGAGAACCTGGTCGAGCCGAGATTGTTGGCGAAGTCGGCAATTTCCTGTGGGCCAACCGGGAAATGGGAGGTTGTCCATTCCGCTACGTTGCCCGCCATGTTGTAAGCGCCATAAAGAGAAGCGCGTTTAGGAAATGCGATGACCGGCTGAATGGTGGTGGGCGCATCGGTCCAAGTGTTGTCGCCCCAAGGATAAGTTCGTCCCTCGGTTCCGCGTGCTGCTTTTTCCCATTCTTTTTCACTCGGAAGCCGTTTCCCAATCCAATGGGCAAACGCCGCGGCATCGTCGAACGAAATATGGGTGACGGGGAGATCGGGCTCGGCTGAGAACTCTTTATAGGCGGGCGCTGGATGGCCGGTTTCATCGCAGAACCTTTTGTAATTGCCGCTTGATACTTCCGTCTCGTCGATGTAGAAGGCGGGAAGAGGATCCACTTCCTGGCCATTCGGCGAGGCGGGGTCGGTACTGTTGCCGAAGATGAAATCACCGGCAGGAACGAGCATCATGTGCTCGCCCAGGCGATCGGTTAGCTCCTTCGGATGAGCAGAGATCGCGACCGGTGCCAGGCTGGCGATGGTGGCCGGCTGATGAGACTTCTTCTCAAAAACCAGGTATGTGGCTGCAGCGAGCACCAGTATTGCCAGAGCAGCGACCGCGCCGATCAGCAGCTTCTGCGACGACTGTTTCGCAGCCGGGGCAATCACTGTTTCGATGGGCACCGCCGGCGGGGGAGCCGGGCCAGGCAGCGGTTCCTGCCCTTTGGCCAAACGGGTCGACAGATCAGCCGGGTGGCGAGCGCCAACTTCGTTCAGGTCATCAACCAACTCACGCGGGGTCTGATAGCGCCGGCCGGGATCTTTTTCCAGAAGCTTTTGAACAGTGGCGGCCAGCTCCGGGGGAATGGCAGGATCGAGCTCCTGCAGATCGGGAGGCGGGGTCTGAGCGTGCGCGAGCTCCACGGCGCGGTAGGAATCGCCGTCGAACGGCTTTCGGCCGCTGAGCAGCTCAAAAAAAACGACGCCGAGGGAGTAGAGATCGCTGCGAGTATCGCAAGGCTCGCCGCGAATCTGCTCCGGGCTCATGTAATATGTGGTTCCGAGCCGTTCGGTGGCCATGGTCATCACAGTCGGAACATCAGCCGCCTTGGCGATTCCGAAGTCCAGGACCATGACGCGGCCGCTGCGGTCAAGGTAAAGATTCGAGGGCTTCAAATCGCGATGAACGACGCCTTTTTCCGAAGCCCAGACGAGCGCATCAGCAACCTGGCAGACGATTCTAGCGGCCTGCTCCGGCGAGAGCCTGCCGCTGTGCTTCAGGTATTTCGCAAGATCCTCGCCCTCGACGTACTGCATGATCAGGTAATACAGTCCATGCTGCTCGCCGACATCGAAGATGGGAACGATGTTGGGATGACCGGAGAGGTTTGCGGCGGTGCGCGCTTCCTGAACAAACCGGGCAACGATGCGTTCGTCTTGCGCCAGCTCCATGGACGGGACTTTGACAGCGAACAGAGCCCCGTGAACGCGATGACGCGTGAGGAAAACCTCGGCCATACCGCCGCCGCCGATCCAGCGCAGGATCTCGTATTTCTCGCCTAGCGCATCGGCCAGCAGAGGTTGAATCTGGTCTCGGGTCATTCAGCTTGTGAGGATTGCTCTACAACTGTACACGGTGGCTCCGCGTAGACGCGTTGAATCATCACCCCTTCGTTTGAAAGGAATATAGGCGGCAACGCAGAAGCGTGATATGCTACTGCGACAACCAAATTTTTAGTTCCCCCAAAATTATGAGCCTTAGGTGTAGGTTGAGGCGCGTAGGACGCCTCTGCCTTAGTGGTGGTGTAACTCTTGTACTTGTCTCGCCTTTATGCGGCCGGCAACTTCAACCATCGCCGTCGGCGTTTCACATTGCGATTATCGACGGCGAGGGAGCGCTGAATAATATTGAAGGCCGCCTGGCGCGCGAACCAATTGTTCAGGTGGAAGACAAGAATCATAAGCGTGTCCCGGGCGCATATGTAGAATTCGAGTCGCACAATCAACCGGGGGCGCCGGGCGCGCAATTCCAAAATGGCGGGAATACGTTAACGGCTATGACCGATGCCGCGGGGCAGGCGGTGGCGCATGGCTTACGGAACAACGGAGTGCCCGGCAAGTTCGATATCCGAGTGACGGTAAAGTACCAAGGCCAGACGGTGGGGACTGCCGTGATTCGTCAGATCAATATTTGCGGGAAGGTCGCGCAGGTATCACGGTCCGGGCTGGCACACAACCCAGCCGGAAATCGGGATCTTCAGCCGTTTGCTCCCGGTATTCCAGCGGTGGCGGTAGGCGATCAGATGCTGGTGAACGGCAACTCCGTTGCGAATAATGCAAACCTGACGAATGGCGCAAATCTGGAGAGCCTCGGGAGCCCGGTGCGGATCTTTCTCGGGAAACAGTGCCAGTTTTTGATGGCTCCTCACTCCACTGGATCCATACAGAACGGAGTGCTAGTACTCGAAAAGGGCGCCGTCCGTAGCGAGCCATTCGGAAGCTGCAGTGTGAAGTCACACGGATTCCAGGTGCAGGGCGAGCAGGAAACGGCAGAAGGAGCAATTCGGGTAGCCGGCGGCCGGCTGGAAGTGGGATCAGTAGCCGGGAGCGTGCGAGTTCTGGACGCCAAAGGTGTAGTGAAAGACGTGGTGAACCCCTGTACGGCTTCAGCCTTCCTGCTCCTAACCGGGGCTACGGCGGCGTCGGCAAGCGGATTCCTGTACGTGGGGTTGGCAGGGGCACTCGCCGGATTGGGAGTGGCGATTGGCGCCAGTGCTCAAAGGTCCACTAGTCCCTAATTTGAGGGCCGGGCCGCTTTTCACTGGACACACGGGAGCCGGGCAGGACGCAGTACATTCATCCAGTAAGCCCAGGCGATGATTAGCGAGAAAAAAATGAAACTCGCGATCGGAGCGGTATGAGGACTGCGAGGCGGTGGTCCAGCAATGTTGTTGTACCAGGCGAGCGAGATAAGCACAATCCCGATCCAGAACGCATAAGTACCAACGCGGCCGCGGGAACGAGTAACGCGAGCGTAAAAAATAATCGCGAGCAGCCATAAACTGCCTTCCACAAGTAGGGTGGCCGGAACCGAAGTCCAGAGTCCTAATCCAAAATATCTGTGCGAGCCCGGAGCAAGCGGCAAGTCCGGCCTGTGGCTCACCCAATCCAGCACCCAATGGCTGAGAACGGCGAGAAAAAGGATCAGCGCGCCTCGCGGATAACGCCGCGCCAGAAAATAAGCACTAGCGAATAGAGCAGCCCAGATAGCGTTCATCAACAGGCTGTGGCTCAGGGCGATATTGGTCGGATCGAGATAGTTCCCTGCCCCAATTGCCGGCCTGAACTGCACTCGTTCGATCCCCAGCAGAAGGAAAAGGCACCAGAGAACATCGGCCATCATCGCGGCCAGGATGAAGGTGCCGAGAGAAATCTTCGGTTCGACACGTTTCGCAGCAAGGCCTACAGCGAGGTGGCCGACGAGCATTCGTTACTTCCGCGGCGAGGGTGCGCGGAACCATACCTCACGCGGAACACCCACAGGCCGCATCATGCGTACATCCGGCAGAGAGCGGCCCCGGACGGTGGGGTCCGTGGTGAGCTTAGCGATCCACTCGGTCCCAGCTCCCACCACGACGCTGGCGAACTCGGCCAAAGCGAAGCGCAGCACTGCGCATTTTCCTACACGGCGGCGCTGTTCGGCGAGCTGCTCGAAGGTGCTCAACATCTCGGCCGCAAACAACATGGCGTAATCCGTGGGGTAGAGCCGAAGAAGACTTTCGTAAATTTTCCTCATATTCAATTCAACTTTCGCTGGTTCTGAGGCGGGCCGCCGCGGTGCGCGTCAACTGCTTCATTCGTTCCAATTCCCGCCGGAGCTGGCTGCGCCCTGCTGGCGTGAGCCGGTATGCTTGTTTGTCTCTGGAAGCGTCCTCTTGTTCGAAACGCTCGATCCATCTCGATTCGAGCAGCCGGCGAAGGGCTCCGTACAGAGTGCCTGTACTCAACCGTACGCGGCCTTGACTGAGTCCCTCAATATCTTTCATCAATGCATAGCCGTGGCGGGGCTGGTTGGCAAGACTCGTCAGGATTAACAGGACCGGTTCGGTCAGCGGTTTCCGGGAGCTCGCGTCAGGTTGTAACACGACATGTCGCATTCCGCCATAATAGCACGAGAAGATCTCAGCCGTGCGCCGCGCGAGAGAAACAGGCTAGCCCTCTACAATGAAGACTTCAAGGAGACTGCCGGTTGGCCTTAGAAGATGAAATGTTGCGGCAACGCCACGAGCGTCTCGCGCAAATTCGCGAGCTTGGGTTCGAGCCGTACGGGAAGGCATTCGAGTACACACACACAGTTCCGCAGATTTGGGCCGAATACGGGCAGAAGAGTACCGAACAATCAGCAAACCGAACCGAAGTACGCGTCGCGGGGAGGATCGCGACAATTCGTCGGATGGGGAAGGCAGGCTTCCTGCACTTACTCCAGAATGGGGAGAAGCTCCAGGTTTACATCAAGAAGGACGCCGTTAGCCATTCAAACTACAACCTTTATGAGCTACTAGACAACGGCGACATCATCGGGGTCACAGGGTATCTATTCCGCACGAAGACAGGCGAACTGACGGTGCATGCCGAAGAGATCTTCTTTCTCTCGAAGATCATGCTGGCATTGCCGGAAAAATGGCACGGCCTCGAAGACATCGAAACGCGCTACCGGCAGAGATATCTGGACCTGATTGCGAACCCGGAAGTTCGAAATGTTTTTATTGTCCGGTCAAAGATCATAGCGTCCTTGCGGCGGCAGTTGGACGCACGGGGGTTTCTGGAAGTCGAAACGCCGATGATGCAGTTGCTCTATGGCGGCGCGGCGGCCCGGCCTTTTGTAACGCATCACAATACGCTCGATACTGATCTGTACTTGCGTATTGCGCCGGAGCTGTATCTGAAGCGGCTCGTGGTAGGGGGCCTCGAGCGCGTGTATGAAATAAACCGCAATTTTCGCAATGAAGGAATATCGACGCAGCACAATCCCGAGTTCACAATGCTGGAGTTCTATCAGGCGTACACGGATTATCGGGGCATGATTGAGCTTTCCAAGGATCTGCTGCGGCAGACCGCGATCGATGCAACTGGATCCGCCGAGGTGACCTATCAAGGCCACAACCTGAACTTCGGCAATTTCCGGCAACTCACAATGCGGGAGGCGGTGGTGGAGTTCTGGAAAGGAGGGGATAAGCCGAGCCTGGAGGATCTCAGAGACGCGGACTGGCTGCTGCGGCATTCCCAGGAGAAGACACCGGGACTGGCTCTGGCTGATTTGTTCGAGCGCTATGCCGAAGAGCATCTGATTGAGCCGACGATCATTTACGAATTCCCGGCGGAGATTTCGCCGTTATCCAAAAACAACCCGGACGATCCCGCCTTTGTGGACCGGTTCGAAATCTATGCGGGCGGCATGGAGATTGCGAACGCATTTACGGAATTGAACGACCCGCAAGAGCAGCGGCGCAGATTCGAGCAGCAGCTTGCTCGTAAAGCGGGCGGCGACGAAGAGGCTCACGTAATGGACGAAGACTACATTCGAGCTCTTTGCTACGGCATGCCGCCGGCCGGGGGCGAGGGGGTTGGCATCGACCGGCTGACGATGATTCTCACGAACTCCAAATCGATCCGGGACGTCATTTTGTTTCCGCTGCTTCGGCCCGAAGGGGATATCGGGCTCGTTGAGAAATTACGATCGCTTGCACCGTAGCTGAGAATGGCATGTCACGTTTTGAATGGATGGTTGCGGTGCGCTACCTGCGCGCCAAGCGGAAGCAAACGGTCATCTCGGTTATCACCGTCATCTCAATATTGGGAGTGGCGGCCGGGACAGGGGCGCTCATTATTGCGCTGGCGATCAACAACGGTTTTCAGAGCACACTGCAATCGAGTCTGCTGAGCGCCACGGCTCATGTCAGCATTCTCGAGCGGAACCCGGAGTTCGGCATCGATAACTGGGAGCGGCTTTTGCCGAAGCTCCAACGCCTGCCGCATGTGGTAGCGGCGACGCCGGGGCTCTACGGCCAGGTCGCGCTGAAGGGACCTCTGGTGGGGGCGGGCGCGGTCTTGAAGGGAATACCCTTAGGCCATGGCGCGCCGATGCAGCCGATGCTGCAACACCTCAAGGCCGGCTCTCTGCAGAGCTTCGAGTCGGCGCGCGGCGCATACGGGATCGTGCTCGGATCGCGGCTCGCCGAGCAGACAGGAGTGGTCCTGCACAGCCCGGTTACAGTGATCAGCTATCAAGGTCAGCTCACTCCGATCGGCGTTGTGCCCAGCCTGTTCCATTTCCGCGTAGTTGGAATATTCGAAACGGGCCTTTATGATCTGGACTCAACCTGGGCGTTCACTTCGCTTCCGGCCGCGCAGCACGTTCTGGATCTGGAGGACGTGGTAAACACGATCGAGCTCCGGCTGGATAACATCTTTGAAGCGCCGAAGGTGGCAAAGCAGGCCGAGAGAATTATCGGATCCAAGCTGAGCGCCGCAACCTGGATGGATCAGAACCGTTCGCTTCTCGATGCACTCAAGCTCGAGAAGACAGTGAGTCTGATCACCGTAAGTCTGATTGAACTGGTAGCCGCGCTAAACATCCTGGTAGTGCTGGTTATGCTCGTTATGGAGAAGCACGGGGATATCGCCATCCTGATGTCGATGGGAGCGCGAAGGCGGCAGATTCAGCGAGTGTTCGTCTTGCAAGGGCTCATTATCGGCGCGCTGGGATCGGCAATTGGTCTGACATTCGGATACACAGTGACCACATTGTTCAATCATTTCCGTTGGCTCAAGCTGGACGAGCAGATTTATTCGATCAGCTATGTGCCCTTCCAGAGTCACTGGGTCGACGGTATTTGGGTAGCGGGTCTTGCGCTGCTGACCAGCTTTTTCGCTACCCTGCATCCGTCGCGAACTGCGGCTCGGATCGCGCCGGCGGAAGCGCTCCGCTACGAATAGATGAACCAGGATTCATCGTTTCGCCGCTACGAGCTGGTTGTTGTTCTGATCGCGGCGATCATATTTGTAGGCAGCGTGGTCAGCCCGCCCGCCTTAATGGACGATGTCGACTCCGTTCAGGCGAGCATCGCCCACACCATGCTTACGACGGGCGATTGGGTCACGCCGCACCTGGATGCGATCAAGTACTTCGAGAAACCGCCATTGAAGTACTGGCTGATCACAATTTTTTTCAAGCTCTTCGGTGTTCACGATTACATAGCGCGGCTGCCCGAAGCGATAATCGATGTCCTGCTCTGCTGGCTTACTTTCCGGATGGGACTCTGGGCATTCGGAAAGCGCGCCGGCTTCTATGCGGGACTGGTGCTATCGACCTGCATTGGCCTTTTTCTCTTCACGCGAGTGCTGACCTCGGATTCGCAGTTGACGTTCACGATCGCACTCGCGATGTGGTCGTTTCTGCGGTCAATGGATCCGGAGGAGTTGCACCCGAAGCGCTGGGGGCTACTTTATTGGGCGAGCATCGGGACCGGGATATTGTTTAAAGGGCTGATTGGGGCGGTTTTTCCGATTGCGTCCGCGTTCCTGTATCTGCTCTTTACACGCCAGCTTTGGCAAAGAGAGACGTGGCAGCGCCTGGTTCCGGGGTGGGGCGTGCTGGTCCTCCTCGGCATAGCGGCGCCCTGGCACATCTTGGCCACAATCCGGAACCCGCCGTACTTCTACTTCGGGATGCACAGCGGACCCGGCCAGTATCATGGCTTCTTTTGGTTCTACTTCTTCAACGAGCACATTCTCCGTTTTCTGAACCGGCGCTATCCGCGCGACTACAATACTGTTCCGCGCCTCTATTTTTGGCTGTTGCACCTCGTCTGGCTTTTCCCTTGGAGCGTGTATTTTCCAACTCTATTCCGGCTTTCATATCGCGGTTCAGACCGCGCCACACGCGTGCGGCTGTTCGCACTGTGCTGGATCGGTTTCCTGCTCCTGTTTTTCAGCTTTTCGTCAACCCAGGAGTATTACTCGATGCCGATCTATCCAGCCCTAGCATTGTTGATCGGGTGCGCGATGGCGTCGCAGGAACGGCAGTTTCAAACCTTGCGGAAAGCGGGCCAGGTGGTGCTCACGGTTATTTGCGTCCTGGCGGCGGCGGCTATCAGCTACATCTTGGTTCATGTCTGGACGTTGCCAACGCCAGGGGACATCTCCAACGCGCTTACCGAACAGCAGGAAAGCGCCTATACGCTGTCGCTAGGGCACATGGGCGATCTCACTCTGCGGTCATTCGCATATCTGCGAACTCCGCTGATCGTGGCTGGAGCCGCTTTCGTGATCGGCATCGCGAGTCTGGTGTTGTTGAGAAACGGAAAACGTTTTTTCGGGATTGCCGTGATGATGGTTGTCTTCTTCGAAGCCGCCAGACTGGCTCTCATTACCTTCAGTCCGTATCTCTCATCACGCCAGCTCGCGGACGCGCTGTCGAAATTTCCGCCCGGCCAGTTGATTGTTGACGACCAATACTACACGTTTTCCTCGGTTTTTTTTTACGCAGACACACCGGCTTATCTGCACAACGGCCGGATCAATAATCTTGAATACGGGTCATACGCGCCCGGAGCCCCGGATAAGTTCATCGATGATGCCGAGCTGGCGCAGATGTGGAGAAAACCACAGCGCGTTTACCTGCTTGTTGAAAGGACTGCACTGCCCAGCATCGAAAACGCGATCGGAAAGAACTACATCATTGTGAAGCAGAGCGGCGGGAAGGAACTGCTGAGTAACCTGCCGATCTCTGGACAGACTACAGCAAGCGGTACATCACGTAAACATCGATGTAGCCGAGAACAGGATGTAAGAATGCTTCCGGAAGACGGCCTACGATCTCAAAACCGAAGCTCTTCCACAACCAGACAGCCCGTTCGTTGCTGCTGACAACAAAATTGAATTGCATGGCGCGAAATCCTAGCGATTTGGCGTGATCGAGAGAATGTGCGCACATGGCTCGTGCAATTCCACGACCGAAGGCCGCACTGGCCGTGACATAACCGCAATTCGCGACGTGCGAACCGCCACCCCTCTGATTGGCCCGCAGAATGTATGTTCCGTTCACCTGGGCATCGTTCTCAGCCACGAAGACTTCGTTAGCCGTTGCAAACCAGTAGGCCAGCGCATCGTCCCGGTTCATGTCGCGAGGCAAGGCGTAGGTGTCTCCGGCGCGAATGACTGGTTCGAGAATTGTCCAGACAGCGTCCGCATCATCGAGTCGGGCTTCGCGGATCGCCAGCACCGCTTCAATATGACATGAGCCGGCCAGCGACCAAAGTGTTACCTTAGTCGCGGACCCCATACTAAATGCGAACCTTGCGGCTTGATTCGATATCGCAAGACCTTGCCTACGGCGTCCGCCAGCTCAAAAGAACTCCCGGGTTCACGGCGATTGCGATTCTATCGCTTGCGCTGGGAATTGGGGCGGCAGTTACCATGTTCAGCGCCTTCCGAGCGGTCTTTCTTCGAGCGCTGCCGTTTCGAGATCCGGAACAGGTAATCGAAATCGGAAAAATTGGCGCTCATGATCGCGGTATTGGGATCACACTGACGGATTTTCGGTTTCTTCAGAAGTACGCGCGCTCATTTTCTCAGCTTGCCTGGAGCGGCTATTTCGAGAGCGCCACGCTGTCCGGCGGAATCGATCCGGCCAATTTGTTTGTGCGTCACGTATCGCGTGGACTATTTCCGCTGTTAGGAACCAGGCCTTTACTGGGAAGGACACTGGATCCATCCGATTTCGCATCGAACAGTCCGGCGGTTGCCGTGATCTCATACCGGGCCTGGCAGAAAAATCTCAATTTTGATTCTCATGTAATCGGCCGACAAATGTTTATCGACGGCCATAGCACTGTGATTGCCGGGGTCATGCCAAAGGAATTCGAAATGCCGGTGCCCGGTGTTGATGTTTGGCTGCCTGGCCGCGAGCCGCAAGGCGGCCCACTACAAGGATGGTTAGGAGATATTGTCGGCAGATTGCGGCCCGGTGTAACGATCGAGCAGGCGCGCGACGAACTCTCACGGCTTCTGCCTTCGCTGGCAAGGCAGTATCCGCCCAGCGAACGAGAGATGCACTGGAGTATCGAAAACCTCGGAACAGGAGATGCGAAAGAATATCGCAGCGCATTCCTCTTCCTCTTAGCCGCGGTGGGCTGCCTTCTGCTGATTGCGTGCCTGAACGTAGCGAACCTATTGTTATCGCGCGCTTCCGGGAGAGAAGCGGAGTTTGCGGTACGGGCGGCATTAGGAGCGCCGCGAAACCGGCTGATCAAGCAAGTACTCACCGAAAGCACGCTGCTGGCGGCGGTAGGCGGGATATGCGGCATCGGACTGGCGATGGCTGGGAATGCGCTACTACGAGACCTTGTTCCGCCTGATTTCGGCGTGCACCGGCTGGGAGAGACGCAGATTGATTTGCAGGTGCTGGGGGTCGCGCTTGTGATCACGTTTCTGACCGGGATTGTGTTTGGTATCGCTCCCGCCTTCGTACTTTCGAAGGGAGCGGCGGCACAATCGGACCGCCAGGCCCGCCTCATTCGTACCGGTTCGCGGCGGCTGAGCGCGTTCCTGGCGTGCCAGGTGGGGCTCGCATTGCTGCTGCTTTCGGGAGCGATTCTGATGATTCGAAGTTTTGTTCATTTGCTTAACATCGATCCGGGATTTCGCACCAGGCATGTGCTCGTGGCAGGCGTCGCGCCGCCAGCAGCAGAACACTTGAAAAAAGATGTCCTGCCCGGCAGGTACCGCGCTATGTTGCAGCGCGTGAGGAGCGTTCCGGGGATCGAAGACGTAGCACTATCGACGGGTGTTCCGATGGGGCACATCGGTGTCGAAGTAGATCTTAGTCTGCCCGAGCGTTCCCGCGATCCCTTCCGGATCCCGTTTGAGGCGGTGAGCAGCGATTTCTTCAAAGTGCTTCGTATCCCGCTCAAACTGGGCCGGACGTTTACGGAAGCAGACGGCCAGCGGAATGCGCCGGTGGTTGTGATCAATGAAGCGATGGCACAGAAATTCTGGCCAGGCCGGAATCCCATCGGCGAGAAGGCGGGAAAAGCTCCACACCAGCTCACGATAATAGGGGTGATCGGAAATACCAAGCGCCGCGGTCTGGCGGATAGCCCGATGCCCGAACTGTATCAATCGTACGAGCAATATCTGGGACCCGCCGTTGGAACGACGCTCGTGCTGCGAACCTTTGGAAATCCGGAATCGGTCACAGCATCGCTCAGGCGGGCGATTCACGATTTCGATCCGCAGCAGGTCGTGGATAACGTGCAGACTATGGAGAGCCAAGTCGAGCACACTACGGCAGAACCGCGCTTCTATACGTTTCTTCTGCTGATGTTCGGGGGGCTGGCCCTGACCCTAACGGTTGTCGGTGTGTATGGGGTCGCGTCCTATACCGCTAGCCGGCGCACGCGCGAGATGGGCATTCGCATGGCTCTCGGCGCGGAACGGGACGAGCTTATTTCGATGATTGTGCGTCAGGGCCTTGGAAGCGTGTTCGCAGGCTTGGCCCTGGGTATTGTGGCGGCGTGGATGGCCGCACGATTTATTGCAGGTCTGATATACGGCATTCCGGCGAGAGATCCGGTTTCACTCTCGGCGGCGGTGATCGTGCTCATTAGCGGCGCGTTTCTCGCGTACTATTTGCCGGCGCGGCGCACAACGCGTGTTGATCCGGCAGCGGTGCTACGCCCCGAATGAGTTTGAACGTATAGCCGATGACCGCCCCATCGTGAATCAAAGCTGCGCCGGAAGATCCTTGTCTGTCGTTCGTTTAACGGTAGCGGGAACAGCCTTTTAAAGGATCTAAGCTTCTGAGTTGAAAAAGGGCTAGGATATTTGAAAATTTTTGAGATTTTGAACTTGACATTGCCAAATACTAGAAATATATTAGGTACCTGGGCTGGAGTAGAGCTTGGGAGCACTCAACGGTCCCTCCGGTACTAAATACTTCGGCGCTGGTATCGAGCCTCACAAGAACCAGAAAACCCAATGGCGGCAGTTTGGCATTATTTCGTTCAGCGGAGCGATGCCACACGTCGAAGCGCGATCCTCCGGGCATTGTTAGACGCCGGCATCAGGACCTGCACGTACGCATCAGAGCCTGCCTTTGGCACCGGGGTGCTTTTCTTTGACCAAGTGGATCCAGAAGTGTGCGATTTCATTCGCCGAATCAGTTGCAATGGTTTAGAGCGAGTGTTAGCTGTGTCGGTTTCCGGGTCCGCGCTGGGAGGAGATGCTTGGCGGTTGCTGGAATGTGGTGCCTCGGACGCCTTTGCGTGGCACCATTTCAGCCAGCCGGCAGTCGAGATCGCAGCACGCTTCGAACGATGGAGATCCATCGACAATACAGTGAACTCACCGCTTGTGCAAGAGAACCTCATAGGGAGGAATCCGGCATGGATCTCTACCCTTCGGCAAACAGTCGAGATGGCGAGTTGCCCAGACGCCTCCGTCCTGATTACCGGCGAAAGTGGTACCGGAAAGGAACTCATTGCTCGTCTGATCCATACGCTGGACCCGCGTCCAGAGAAACATCAGTTGGTAGTTCTCGACTGCACGACTATCGTGCCCGACCTGTCCGGCAGCGAGTTCTTTGGTCACGAGCGGGGGGCGTTTACCGGCGCGGTGGCGGCGCGCGAAGGAGCTTTTGCGATGGCTGATGGGGGCACCCTTTTTCTCGATGAGGTGGGAGAACTCCCCACGGGACTTCAAGCTGAGCTATTGCGGGTCGTGCAAGAGCACACCTACAAGCGCGTGGGAAGCAACACCTGGCAGCAAACCAGTTTCCGGCTAGTCTGCGCCACCAACAAAGACTTACTGCACGAAGAATCGCAGGGTAGGTTCAGGCGCGACCTCTATTATCGAATCGCCACTTGGACTTGCAAGCTCCCTTCATTGCGCGAGCGTCCTGACGATATCCTGCCGCTGGCTCACCACTTTCTGAAGCAGTCCCGATCGAACAAAGATGGAGGCGCGTTCGATCCAGAAGTTTGCGAGTATCTGCTCAAACGTGAATACCCCGGTAATGTTCGCGACCTTAAGCAAGTCGTGTCCCGCATGAGTTATCGACATGTCGGCCCGGGACCGATTACAGCGGGTGATATTCCCCACGAGGAACGGCCGCAATCAGAAGTGGGGCCGCGTGAATGGCGCGAGGGGTCTTTTGATCATGCGATTCGCTGTGCCATCGCGCTGGGCCTCGGTCTGAAGGAGATCCATCAAGCCGTTTCGGATTCGGCCATCCAAATTGCGATCAGAGATGAGAACGGAAACTTGCAGCGCGCCGCACGGCGGCTCGGTGTTACTCCTCGGGCATTGCAGATGCGCCGTGCGACGGAACGCCGACGCACACACGATCAGAGTACGGGCCTAACGATGGGAGCCTAAGATAATTGACTCACAGGAAACTGCTCTGCGGCCCAGGGATCTCGCAGTTCGCCCGGCGACCAAGAGGCCGCCATCGCGGCAACAGCGTACCGCCTGGGTCGAGATTGAACTGCGGCGATTAACCGCAGTAAGTTGCCACTGAGAACAAGTTGCTCCTCGTGCTGCGGCAGACCGAGGAGGCGCACCTTGACCAGCTCAATTCCGGGATGCAGCCAGGGACCGTCCGAGCCGAAGAGTACTTTTGCGGGCCCAGCGCGGCGTACGGCTTCCTGCAACAGATCGAAACGGCGTATCGCGGAGGTGTCCGTGTAGACGTTAGGATGACGAACCAGGTGATCAATCAAGGCGAGCTGGGCGCGCCAGTCATCCCCAAAGCTGCCCAGATGCGGGATGATAAAGATCACGTCGGGGTACTCTCGAGCCAGCAGTTCCACGACTGAGACTTCGCCCATCACGTCATATAGAACAGGGAGAGCAAAGGCCCGAGCCACCTCGCAGATCTCGCGTGTGATGCGCCCATCATAGCGGTGGACCTTGATACCTCGGAAGCGATACCGTTCAACGGCCTCCTTGACCATGGCAAAAACCCGGCCGCGGTCGCGGTCAGGATGGACAAAGGCGAATCCGAAAAATCGATCGGGACGGGCACTTACGATTCGCGCCACTTCGCGGTTGGCCACAGCATAGTCCGAATGAAAGGCGGCGAAAAGCACCGTCCGGTCTATGCCGGCGGTTGCTGCCCGGCGGAGATATTTTCCGAGCGGTGCCGCCGTATCCCACGGTCCGGTCAGCCCGTCCCCTTTGCCTGCATGACAGTGGCTGTCGATAATCATGGAACTCACGCGGTTTAATCGGCGCCCCGTGCCCCTTCGGAATCACACTCTTATGTTGGGGCGTAGGCCCATATCTCACTCACAAGCAGCTATAAACGCTCTTGGAATCGCGCTGGCGGCCGCCGATCCAGTCTTTAATGGAAACGTATGCCCGGGGCATGGCCGAACTGCCTCCCATGGGCGAGTCAGACCATTTACGAAGCTTATCGATCGCCACTTGGACATCATCATGGAGCATCCGCAGATTCTCCAGCGGAAGCGAAGTCATCTCCTCTGAGACCACAATGTCAGACTTCAGATAGGTGATAATGCCGAGCGATTGGCCGACACTATCGACGTCTGCTACGGAGCGTATGCTGTTTTCGATTTTTTGCTGTGCGACGGGAAAGCCCATCGATATGTCACAAGGTCCGACGACAAATGCGGCGCCAAGCGCTCCGGTCGTCGCCGGGCAGATCTTCGACCATCGGATCACACGGTCGTCGACACTGCTGTTCCTGAGCTTCGGGAACCAGCACTGGTAACGCGAGTTCCGCGGATCCGGAGTCGACTTTACCCTGGTCTCAAGTTTACTCAGGGCATTTATGAAGCGGCTGGCCTCGGCAGGCGGAAACGGAGAAGTAGGCCAGACGAGTGGATGAGCGGCGGCAGGAACGACAGGAGCATTCACGGAGGAAGACGCTCGAAGAGCAGGTCGGACCAGACGGTCCCTAATATCCAGCCATTCTCGCCGTAGCTGTTGCTCGCCGGGCTGCAAACGTTGACCGCGACGGTCCGGGTGGCGCGCGGTGAACACCATATCCGTCAGACGATTCTCGTCTCGCACCCCACGCTGGATCGCCATTCCGATTGCCACTGCCCACAATCCACGGCGCAATGCGTTGGCAACCAGCCCGAGTGTTGCCCCCCATCCGTCGGATCCAGTCCCCGTCGGACTTTTCCGCCCGCCGCCTAACTCCTGCTCGCCGGGCAGGGACTCGTCGTTCAAAGATAGAAAGATTCGATCATTTTGGCGGAACCAGCGCCCGTGTTGGCTCGGAACCTGACCCTCCCAACCGATCTCAGAGGGATCTGCTTCGAAGCTGATTTGTTCCTTCATATTTCACTCCAGTTTGCGTTCACTCCAGTTGCGTTGTTATTTCACTAAGTTCCACGGACGCATCCCACGGTCCGGTCAGCCCGTCCCCTTTGCCTGCATGACAGTGGCCGTCGATAATCACTTGCATCACCCTTGTTGCGCCGCCGATCACTCCGCTAAGGCCTTACGCAACCTGGGTAGCGTCAACCGGAGACGATAGCCAGAGCTGGCTGAAATCTCCTTGTGGAATTGTGGCGCGTACGGCGCCGTTTACCCAGACGCGGTGAGATGGAAATTGGCTGCCAGCAAGACGTGTCGTCACCGTAACACCCGAGCTTGTACAGGCAATCTGGCCCTGAATAGCGTGCCAAATGAAAACCGAGGTGCGGGGGCAGACCAATTGAAAACCGGGCTCTGCTGCGGGATGGGGTCTTCCTTTCACCGCCCATGCGAAATCAAAGGTGCTGGACCCGCTAGGCCCTGCGGAAATGCCGGACACGAGCACCGGCGGAGGCGTCAAGCAGAGTCTGCTCGTAGGAACGCACTCCACCCCCACGTCGGTATCAATGGCCGATGGTATGACACTGACAAGTCCCCCGTTCGCGCATGTGACCGTGAACGTGCGTGCCGAAAAAAGGCGGTAAATCTTGTCCTTTGCGTCCGTGAATGGGTTCTCCCCCGTTGCTGCTTGTGTGGCCGCGGCGAGAGCGGCGAGTCTGGCTTCGCTCCCCGGATCGAGAGGAAAACAGCGCGTAAAGCCGACTCTCGGAAGAATCGTATTAATAAAGCTCTTGGCGACAATTCTGAAATCCTGCGTTAGGGTGGCGGGCGGGACCGGCGGTTGAGGTACGATGCCGGTCTGCACAAACATTTCCACGCGGCGGTTCAACGCCCGCAGGCTTTCAGGCTTGTTCTCCGGGTCCGGTACAACCAGCGAACTTGCACCCACACCAGTGACATCCCAGTCGATTCGCGAGGATATGGTGCGATCGTTGATCAGCCTCTCCAAAGCCTGCCTCACTGCCAGCGCGCGCTGGCGGCTGATGGAGGCCAAGAATCCCGGCTGCCGTCGCTCTTTTGCCAAATCTCGGTCAGCATGGCCCACAAGCCTGACGATAATTCGCTGGCAGCCGCCCCGGAAACTCGTGACGATCAGCCCGGCGATCTTTGCAAGCTTTGCTCGCTCAGTGGCTGGCAATGCCGCGATCGAGTTCTTGTATCTGGAAAAACGGCTCACCGTTTCCCGGACGGGGCCCGGGCAGGGAGCGCCTTCCAGTTGTTCCGCACTCAGGGCAGACTCGTACGCGCCGCTTTCTTGCAACTCGAGCCTGTCCAAGAGCTCTTCGAGGCGATCTTTATAGATTTCGCTCGGCCCAACTTCGAATCCGAATTCGTCCCTCATTACCTTTCACCTCCGGCGACGATTTTCGGCGTGCCGCGCCGTAAAGCATCGGCGAGCCTGTCCACTGCGAAGTCGATCTCTTGCGGAAGATGGCGAGCCGTAATCAAAAAGCTCAGGCGTGCTCCATGCCCGCCTCGCGCGCGGTGGAGTACCGCGCGAATTCCGGCTCGAAGCAGCCCCTCGTGCAGGCCAATGGCCTCCAGCCCCGATGTGGATGCGAGGGTTTGTATCGGAAACAGGGCTCCATGGAACCAGAGCCCAATCGCTGCCATGCCCCGGCGAAAACGAGCCACCAACTGGGCGAGGTGCAGGCGGACGCTATCACCGTGCTTGCGATTCACATCGAGTGCGTGCTCTGCCGCATGAACGACAGCGATGGAAGGCGGACTGCAGTGCGTACGTGTCTCACTCCTGGACTCGAAGCCCTTTACGGCCGTCCGGCTGCCGCTCAACACCGCAACCGGTACGCCGAAGGCTTTGGCAAGCGAGCTGACCACAAGCACATGCGGGCCTCCGATGTGGCTCCATCGAAGCATCCCCCCGCCCCCTTGTCCGTAGGGCGCGCCAGGCCCAGGTGAACGGCCAAAGATTCCGAGTGCCTGGGTATCATCCAGAATCAAGCACCCGCCGAATGCTTGCGCACAATCCAGATAGGCAGCCAGCGGCGCCGACTGCCCACACCCCGGACAGAAGCTATCCGCCAGCACCAAGGGCCGGACTCGGTTCCGCTCATCCAGCCTCAATTGCTGGCGTAGCGCTTGCGCGTCATGATGAGCAAAGGTGCGCGCAGGCACGCCGCTCGCCGTCGCGCGTTCAACACCCCAGCGAGCGATGGGATAAGCGCCCGCATCCACGTAAATCGTCGCCTTCTGCCCCGGCACCATGCCAAACAGGTCCCAGAAGAGGTGTAAAGTGGACGTCCCAAGGGTCCCGAACTCGCAACCCTGAAGAGCCGCTAAACTCCGCGCCACTTCTGCGGCCTTCGGGGGTGGAACAAGGGCAGCTGGTACCCCGGTCGTAAAGCGAGACCAAGGACGCAGGGACCAGCTCGGGTGATGCAGGCCCAAGTAGAGCGCTGAGGTGAAATCGAGCATGGCGCAATGTTATTACCGCCTCGGGATCTGCATTGCCAGCCGCTGCCGCAGCAACACTGACGGGACGGTATACCGGCGGGCAGCTTCCTGCACGTCCGCGACGTCCGCGGTTAAGTCAACTCCTGTTGCAGCGCGGTAGGCGTGGATGTATCCCTGGATTTCATTGCGCCAATAGCGAGCCCAGTTCGCGGCTTGCGCGGCGGTAGCCGTGGTTAGACTCCAAGCGCCATACCGGATAGAGAGGACGATCTGTTCACCATAGACAGCAAGATCATGGAAGTGGACCACCGAAACGTCTGTCCAACCGAACATGCCTTTGACGCTATCCACACGGTCCATCCACTCTTCCGGATAGGGCACCATTATCTTGCCGCCTAGAAACTCCCGCATCTCAGGCCTCGCGAGCAACCACTGCTGCATCAGCATCTCCTGGCGGGCGGTGGAGGGTAGCTCTCCGAACTGGTTATGGGCGCCCGCCGCCAGAATGTAATGGACCTCCCTCAGCGCGTTGAGCACCGGGAAGCCATCAGCTACTACAGTCGTGTCGTCGTCTTCCTTGAAGAAGATCGTGCATAGGTAGAGAAGGTTATGGAAAGCCTCCAGGAATTTTGACCGGCTGTCCGATGGCCTCAGTGCTTGTACTGCCTTGCCCTCGAGGCCGAGGCCGTACTCGTGGTTGTATTCGTACGCGCGTCGCCGCACCGTCAGACGGTGCTGTTCGTCCTGGATGTATCCCCACAGCAAACTGTTCAACATGCGCAGAGGGTCGATGTCGAAACGCATCAACGGATCGTGCTCAGCCGGCCCGCGGAAGTTTTGGAAACGCCGACTAATGAGGTTCAATGTCTGCACCAGCATGGCTTCTTCATGCCAGTAAGACCAGATCAGCTCGACCAGACACGGGTGCGTCAGTTTACGCTGCAAAATTCCGTAGCACTCCATGCCCATGTTGCAGAACGACCTCATCGGGAGATCGCTCAACCGGGACCGGACGAGTGCCAGGTAAGGAATGATTGCGTTCTTCGCCGACGCCGGATCGTTCAAGTTCAGATACTGGTTTCCGGAAGCCAGATACGTGCTCCACCACTCAACGATCTGCTGAGGGAGAGTGGAAGCGCTCTGATTAAGCCGGGTGGCATCGTCATTGACGTCGTATCCGGATGTGGGAAACGGCTGACCTTGAACTGGTTTCCCTGTCGGCGGAGCAGTCGGTTGGCTGTTGACCAGATTGGTCAATGAGGTCGTATTCAGATAAACGCCGCAATTCAACATCAGGAAGGATTCTGTGGCGATTTTCAGCACTCGGTATGCGTCCGTGTTAGGGAAGGGCAGGAATCTTCTCTGATCAAGCGGCGGAAGGCAAGTAGGGGTTTTCAGATAATTGTCAATCACGTTGTCGATCGTTGGCGGATTCATGCCCCAGGACGGCGGCGGTGGACACATAATCGTATCTACGAACTGAACGTAATTCTGAAACGACAATTGGTTTGCGCTATATCGAATCGCCACCCAAAGCGCTTCGTCCGAGGTTGCCGCCTCGGCGGCGCGCGTCATCGTGACAGGTATCGTGTCACCGCTTGAGAT
This sequence comes from uncultured Acidobacteriaceae bacterium, assembly GCA_963787585.1. GTDB lineage: Bacteria > Acidobacteriota > Terriglobia > Bryobacterales > Bryobacteraceae > Bog-105. The sequence continues at coordinate 367,311 of CAWBDR010000013.1, read as the reverse complement.
AGGTCGCAGCCTGACGGCGACCTCGGTTGGCGTGAGGCTGCCGGTAGTACCGGGCAGGGTCACTGAGAGTGAGCCGTCGCTGACCGTTACGGATACATCGTAGGCGCCCGGTTCAACATCGGTTGTATCCCATATGAACGCTCCAGGTGTTACAGCCGGACCAACATTATCGTACTTGTAACTCGTGGGACTTTCCGCAGTTGGCGTGATATTCCAAACCACTGCGTAAGTTGTTCCGGGAGCCGTGCTGAGGTTAGCAGGCGGCCACGGGCTAACCGTAAACTGCACCTGTTGTCCTTGGTACACCGAATTGGGAGTGGTGAGGCTAAGAGCTGAGGCGCCTACGGGAGCTAGGACGGCGGATGCCAGCCTCTGAGTTTTTTTTGGTGGTGTCATTTGGTTCTCCTCACTGCAGAGTCATTTTGAATTCGCGGCCGAGCTTTGGCGGCGGTTCCATCAGCCTCACTCTTGCCTGAGTGGCGCAAATGGCGGAAGTATCGAGGGCGCTGCGCATCGCCCAATAGCTGAGCATCTCGCCCAATAACTTGCTTTCGGCTTCGGGTGAAATCTTTCCGTCGGCTTTGGCTTGTCCGATCGCAGCGAACACCAGCGCCGGCGGCGCTGCCTGCATTTGAGCCGGCGACGCGGCCCAGGAGCGGTAATAGCCAGCGAGCCGCGAAGGGTGCTGCTCAGCGAGTGGCATCACTTCTTTTAGCGATTTCCCGCGCAGCGCAGTGGGTCGAAAGTTCACTAGCAACCGAACAAGCTCGGGAATGCTGGATTCGAGCATGACAAGGACCGTGCGCGTCTTTTCGTCGAGCCCGCTCGCGGGATAAAGCGACTCCCAGATCTCTGCCAAAGCACCCCACTGCGGGTGCGGATATAGGGCATTGCCGATGGCACAGCTGACCTTTACTCGGATCCAGGGTGCCGGATGCGGGTCTGCGGTGTCGATGCGAAAGACGAAGGCACGCGGCAGACTGACCAGGCTGATGAGCCCGAGCGTCGAAGCGATACCCACCTTCGCCACGCCCCAGAAATCAGCCATCACCTCTGAAATCCAGCGATCCCAGAGCCCCCAAGCTAGGGCTGAATCAGGCCGAGTCTTTGCTCGCTCCTGCAGGATCGCTCGCAAGGGATTAATGAGGCCGAGCAGTTCGGCCGCCTGATGCCCGGTTTCGTGGACCAGGGATGAGGCGATTCCGCTTCCAATCATCCGCTCGTGGGGAATCCGGATAATAGCCACGGGACTTGGGTCACCGCCAGGCAGCCGCGTGCGCGCACGGCGGATTGCGCCGCCATGCCCGCGGTCCACGTAGCACACCACGGGTGGTGTTTGGTAATAGCGGCCGGGCAGCGACAGGGCGTCGGCGGCGAAATCGTCGAGGCCGGCGATCCAGACGCCCATCTCGTGTTCGCTGCGCTGCGTGAGCACATCAGCGAAAATGTGAAATTGCGAAATCACTGCATTGAACCTCATCCTCAGAAACACGATCCGCTTCTGCGCTTCTGCCGGTGCGGCGCTGCGACCGCCTGGGCTGCGCAGCCAGCCGATAAACTCGCGGATCTTTGTGCGCAGCTCCCGCCGGCCCTGAATCAAGTGGTTCTCCATCGCCGTTTGCGCCGCCGGCGGCACTGTCGCGGCCGGGACCATCGGCGTGATCAGTGCGAAAGGTCTCAGGCGCGCCAGCCGCGCGGCCAGTGAACGAGCCTCCTGCTCGAGGAGCCACAAGGCCGCCGATTGGGGATTCATATGGCATCAGACGCCCAGCAGAACTATGTGCCGACCGCGGCGAATCCACTTTCCCTGGCGATGGTGTCTCACGGACGCCCCGTCGCCCGGTACCGAGTCACAACTTGGGCACCCGGGCTGGACAACAGAAGGGCTGTAATCGACAGATGGATAAGCGCCGTACACTACTGGCCTGGGCATTGGCGCAGGGGGGCGATACCCGGACGGGGCATAGCTGGACGCAGCCATAGGCCGTGGGGCGCCTGCCCCTGTTACACCGCTCAGAGGTGCCAGTAAACCGGGAGCATACCTCTTCGCCGCCTCAACCACTGCCGCTTTGGCCACGCTAGCCGGGTCGATATCCGGTCGAGCGGTCGCGGCTCTCCGCGCCGCGTGACTGGCAAAGCGAACATATCGCCGTGCGAGTTCGAAATCGCGGTCCTCCGGGCTGAGTCCCTCCCATTCCAGCCCGAACGCATTTCCCGCCATCGAGGCCAGCTTGGTTCCGACCATGCCGCCGAGCGGTCCGCCCACAAACGTTCCCAGCGCGCCGCCCGCTATGGGCAGCGCCTTCTTGGCGACTGTCTTCAGGATGCCGCCCAGCGCCTGGCCCACTGGCGATTTGATGACCTTTCCAATTGTGCCCGCGACCTTGCTGAAGAGGTTTCCAAGGAAATGATCCAGTTCCTGGTCATTGCGGATCTCAAGCAGCTCGGAAGCCAGCTCATCGTGCGTAATCTCGGGTAATTCTTGATATTCCTGGTAGCCACCTTCGAACGCCCCCTCGGCTTGGGCCTCACCGAAGATCGATCCCAGGATGCTTCCTAGTTCGCCCGACTCATACTGCTCGGAAGCGAGCTCCGGGAATTCTCCGTATTCGGAAAACTCCGATCCGTACTCCAATTGCGTGCGATCTACATCATGCATGATTTCCTCCTCTCAATTTGGCGGCCCTCTTCAAGAGGGGCCACGCACGACCCGAACACTCTTGTGCATGTCCCATACCACCGCTAAATTGCTGAAGTTGCGCCAAGAGCTGCGAAGGCAACTTCGCTCCAGCCGTCACAACGGCCTTCAAAGCGCGAAATTAGCTTCGGTGAGAAACGGAATTTCGGACACTTGCGACGGAGTGCGAGATATTGACGCTAAGGTTGAGGGCGTTCTAAGGCGTCGCATCCTATTCGGCCAGCGGCCGGACGCCTGAGATGGGCATCGCATAGCTCCGGGCGCGGAACGGAGTGAGCTTGCTTCGATGGCTGAGTTATTTCGCTGCCGGCCGATAGGCGAAGTCCCAAACCAGCAGGTCGATATCATCCGGGTTGCCGTTATCCGCAAATTCAATCACTGCGTACTCGCCGGGGTTGATGGGTTTCTCCGGCCAGACGCGATACAGTCCAGGCGCAAGCTCCTGCTCGAAAGTCTCCGTCTGCTTGCGATCCTCGATAGCCTGCTTGGCAACAGGAATGATGGCGATGTTCTCGACAATGCGGAAATTTTTCTTGGGCGTCAAGCGGACAATGCCAAATCTCTCTTGCTTATCGAGCCGGAAGTAGAAATCCGGACGCGACTCAGTCACGATGAAATTCGAATGATCACCCTTGATCACGACCGTTGCTTTGCCGGGAATCAGGGGCACGGGCGCTAAGACCTGGATCAGTTGCCGCTTCTTATCGGTGATGACTTGGTGATCGGCCCTCGGGACCAGTTGGATCTTGTCATTGAGTTTGTAGTACGCTCCGGGCTCCATTGGAATGGACGCGATCTCGCGCTGCAGTGCGCGCTCGGCCTTGTTCTCCTCATCCTCCTCGCGGGTCTCGCGCTGCACCTGCTCGGTCTGGGCCTTCCGCTCCTGCTCGGTCTTGGTCAGATCGACGAGGGCCACCGGCATCTCCTCCCACTCACCGCGCTCGGTGCTGTAGAAGCGAACACGATCGCCTTCCACCTGGTATTCGCGAACGACGTGATAGCCGCCATCCTTGAGGTAAAGCTTTAAGGTGTCGCCAGGGAGGAGAGCAGCGGCAAGGAGGAACAGCAGAACGACACGCACCACGGCCATTGTCCCATCTCGCGAGTGAGAAGCGAGCTATGGCAACTCCTGTTGCTGCGCTAACCTGAAGACAGAAATGGCGAACTTGGGTGAAGTCTTCAACTCCGCGGCAGCCATCGCGAAAGGCATGGGCATCACGTTTCGGGAGATGCTGCAGCCGGCGATCACGGAGGAGTATCCGGATGCTCCGGCTGAGTTGCAAGAGCGATACCGGGGCGCTCACGTTCTGCAGCGGGATGAGAACGGGCTCGAAAAGTGTGTGGCGTGCTTTCTGTGCGCGGCGGCTTGCCCCGCGGACTGCATCTACATCGAGGCCGCGGAAAATACCGAACAGGAAAGATTCAGCGGCGGCGAGCGGTACGCGAAAGTGTACAACATCGACTACAACCGCTGTATCTTCTGCGGCTACTGCGTGGAGGCTTGCCCGACGGATGCGATTACCCACGGTCATGGCTTTGAGCTAGCCAGCTACAATACCTCGACCTTGATCTACCGCAAGGAACAGATGTTAGTTCCGCTGCCGGAGGGTGGGGGAACACCCACTCAAGCCAATCCCGCACCTGCAGGCGCCGTCGGGAAAGTGCCGACCGGCACGTAGTAACCGGCGAGCCGCGAAGCTTACTGGTTCGGAGTTTTCATCCGCAGTTTGGAACCTTTCGAAGCGGCCCAACGGTTAAACTCATCGATCATCGCCGGGGTCCATTGCCCATCAATCTGGCCGGGATTGTATTTCTGCTCGCGAAGCATCGTGTGGCCCCAGTCGTCGCGGAGCTCGGTAAGTTCGCTCTCGTCGGCTACTTCCTCCGCTAGCTGCGGCGGAATGAATACGACGCCATCCGGATCGCTGAGAACGACATCCCCAGGCAGCACTGTCGCTTGTCCGATTCGAATGGGGAGATTCCAGCCAAGAAGCGTAGCATCGGCAAGGAAGCTCGGATCGAAATCACGGGTGAAAACCTTGAAGCCCTCAATTTCCGAAAGGCCGCTAGGATCGCGAACGGCCCCGTTCACCACCAGGCCGGTGCCTGTTTTCGTCATCATCGAAGTGCCGAGATTATCGCCGATGATGGTGCCATCTTTGATCTTGCCGTAGAGATCGACCACCATGACATCGCCCTTGGTGAGAGTGGAGATGACCCAGGAATTCTGACCACGGCCAATGCGGTTTTCTTCTTTTCCCTTATCGTTTATGTACGTGTTGAGGTCTGGACGAAGCGGAAGGAACTGAACGGTCACCGCGCGTCCGATTAAACGCTCGCCGGGTTTTACGTTAATGGTCTTCCAGTTGCCTTCAAATTGCAGACGATAGCCGCGCTGGCGCAGGGTGTCCCAGGCCTCTTCGGCTGTGGTGTTCTTCAACCGATTCAGAACTTCGTCAGACACCTTCGGACGCCCATCCTCGAACCGCTCGCCCTTCCATTCGCGAGTAATCGCGATGCGTTGCTCCTTGGTGAACATGCCGAGCTGCGCGGAGCAAGGGCCGGCAAGAATGGCGGCACATATAAAGGAAAGAACAATTTGTTTTTTCATTGGAGTCAAAAAATGGGAACGCGTGCTAGACGACAAGGCTTCTCCCCGGCTTGCCGCCCATGCTCCAGAGCCGGTCATGAGAATGCTCTTTATCCCACTCCGGAGTCGGTTCAAAGTACCCAGGCTCTAACAGATGCTGCTTGATGACATCTTCGTTCAGCGCCACTCCGAGGCCGGGATTATCAGGGACAGTGATGAACCCGTGGTTCACAATCGGCTTCTCGACGCCTTCGACGAGATCACTCCACCAAGGCACGTCTACAGAGTGATTTTCTAGAACCAGAAAGTTGTTGGTGGCCGCTGCGCAATGGACGCTTGCCATGCAGGAGATGGGCGAACCGGCAAAGTGCATCGCCATCGGGATGCCGCAGTCCTCAATCGCGTCGCCGATCTTCTTGGTTTCCAGTATGCCGCCTGAGGTTGCAAGATCGGGATGCAGGATATCTACCGCGTGATCCTGCGCAAGTTTGATGAAACCTTCTTTCAGATAAATGTCTTCCCCAGTGCAAAGCGGAATATTGACCGATTGCTTAATCTCTTTCAGCAGATCCGCAAACTGCCACGGAATCATGTCTTCGAGCCATGCAACGTTGTACTGCTCCAGCGCTTTACCCAGGCGGATGCAAGAGTTGACGCCGATGTGTCCGAAGTGATCGCAGGAGAGCGGCACGTCGTAGCCGACGTAATCGCGAACAACCGCGACAAAGTTCGCCATAGTCTCAATGCCCTTGGGCGTGAGCTCGATGCCAGTGAACATGTGCGGCGTGTTCGCGCCCTGTGTAATAGAAACGCCTTCCGGCCTGGTGATGGTTCCGGGCATGTTCTTCATCAGGTCAATGCCGAGGTCCATTTTCAGCCAGGTGAAGCCTTGCTCTTTTCGCTTCTTCAGGCGGTCGCCATAGATATGGGGGTCATCGGATTCGGTCGTATCGGCGTAGCACCGAACCTTATCGCGAAATTTGCCGCCGAGCATTTGGTACACGGGCACGTTGTATGCTTTGCCGGCGAGATCCCATAGCGCCATCTCGATCGCGCAGACACCGCCGGCCTGCCGCGACTCACCGCCGAATTGCTTAATTTTCCGGAAAATCCTGTCGATGTTGCAGGGGTTTTCGCCGAGGATCCGGCTCTTCAACATCAACGCGTAGGTCTTACTGGCGCCATCGCGAACTTCGCCAAGGCCGTAAATGCCTTGATTCGTATCAAGGCGGATGATGGGATCGGTCATCGGCGCGCCTTTAATGGTCGTGACGCGGAGGTCGGTGATCTTCAGCTGCGAAGGTTTCGAGTTGGTATTGACGTAGGCAGTCGCGGCATCGAGCGTCTTGTCATCCCAAAATGCAAGGCCAAGAGCGCCTGCGACTGACGAAAGAAACTTTCGGCGGTGGACCATAGCTGAACATTTTATAACTCCGTTGATTTTGTTCGAAAACCGCCGCTAGATCTTCCGGAGGAAGCTGACCCGGCCGACCTCGACCCACTCGACAACATAGATATTGCCCGCGTGATCGAAGCAGGCTCCATGAGGGCACACAAACTTGCCAGGCTGGAAGTGGTCGCGGGTCAGCTTACGGGTGTGCATGTAATCGCTCTGCGAGTCGTCGCCCAAATTTGTGATGTTCCGGTTATTCCGGTCCATCAAAGTGACGCGCGCGAAGAGATCCGGGACGACCATATCGCCGTTCTTATAAATGTTGAAGTGGCAAGGCGCGTTTGTGCCATACAGGAAATCGATATGCTCGCCGCCGAGGGTGAAGCGTTGAATGCGCTTGTTTGTCCGGTCCGCGACGACGAGAATCGGTTCAGCGGGGCGCGTATCCACGATGATGCCGTGAGGACAAAGCAGTTGGCCAGCGTCTTTGCCGGGTCCGCCGAACGTGCGCAGGTATTTGCCGTTGCGGTCGTATTGATTGATGTAGCTGGACCCGTACCCGTCACCAACGTAAATATCGCCGTTAGGCGCGATGGCGAGGTTCGTCGGGCTATATTTCAGCGGCTTGCCATCGGGGCCCGGCTGAGCGTACGGGCTGGATTCTTTGGGATAGCCGAGAGTGAAGACTTCCTCGCCACTGAGCGTGGTTTTCACGACCAGGCCGCGCTTGATATCGCAGAGATATAGGAACTCTTCCCTGCCCTCTTTCCGAATGTAGAGGCCATGCGCGCCGCCGCGAAACTCGCTTCCCCAGCTCTTGACGAATCTGCCCTTATGATCGAAAACGACCATCGAATCCGGCTTCTCGCTGGTTTCGTAAACGGTGTGGTGGATGTAGATGCGGCCTCCTGAGTCGACACAAACGCCGTGTGTATTTCCGTATTTGATATCGGCCGGGAGCTGGCCCCAGTCGTGCGTGACCTCGTAGGTGTGTTCGCCTTCGCCGAGGATGGGTTTGCTGCTGCCGGATTTATTCGTGGCGCCAAGAATCAGAGGCGCGGCCAAGCCGGTACCAAAGCGGGCTAGGAAACTGCGACGTGAATCGGAGGACATGGTTCCTCTGATTGTATGCGTTGGCGCCGGAACAGTAACGGACTTCCAAAAGCGCCCTCTCGGGAACTTGCGCCCATCACCGCTACCACGCCGAGTAGCACAAGCCAGACAGCAACTGGTTCAGGTACGGCGCTCACTGGCGTGCCAATAACACTCATCTGCATCGGCTGTTCGGCGTTAGTAAACCACGAAGCTCCAGAATCGTGGCTCATCCCCCACGACGAGTGGAAGCCAACCCCCGAGCCGCTTTCGCCCTCCTCAAAGGCCCATTCAAAAGAGCCACTCATCGGGGCACTCATGACTATCCAATAAGTCGAATGGGGCGCAAGCATCAGATGGTTGCCGCTGAAAGTCACCTGTCCGAAAGAAGACGGAAAGGTCGCAGGTGCGGAAAGAGTGCCGATCAGACTGCCCGGCTGATAGCCGAGCTGGTTCGGTGGCTGCATTGCAGTATTCGAATATAGCGCCAGGTTGAGAGTACCTGGCATATCCTGCTCGATCAAGACTGTGACCGAGCTCAGTAGGTAACGCGAAGAGTCAGTCCGAAAACCTGCAGTAAGCCAGGTTGTTCCGCTAATCTGCTCCGCCCCGAAAGTGGAGGCGGTCAGATTATCGGAGAGAGTTGTCGCATCGGCACAAAGCGCGGCAAGCAAAGTGAAGGACGCCAGAATGAATTTGAAAGACATTGTATGTTTCCTTCTGTTACAGCAGTGTCGAAGACCGTGGCAGCCAAAAGCTAACCGATGGCTCTGTGATGTTCGGATGATGGCCGGATGGCAGCTTGAGAACTTCATAATTCAAGGTGTAAACACTGCGCCAGAAGTCAACTGTCAGCCTGGCTGCGTTCATTCCCTTGGTCGTGCAAATAGGTTCAGTGTTTGATTGCGCAGGATGATAGATGTCCAGGCGGAAAACCGGCGGACTCCCGCTACGCGAGAGCACATACATATACCCACTGAATTCCACTGCGAGATCTAAGTACGTGGAACCCTCGGTTGCAGTTAAATACATGAAATAGGGGTCGCTTTGTTCCTTGAAGTAAGGTACTGGATTGCCGCCTAAGTCAAAGGCTTGGATCCGGTTATTTGCCGTACTGTCTTCCAGCACGAGAATGGCTCCTTCGGCAGTAACGCACGCCGCAATCGGTGACTTCATCAACCCTGGCCGGGAACCTTGCCCCGAATAAGTACGTGCCAGAAAACGTTTCGCTGCGATCTCATCATCGAGGGCCTTTTCCGGCAAATGCAGCGCTTCCAATTTACTGTTGGAATTATTGATGCTAACGGCGTATCCAGCCGGGTGAACCAGAAGCACCGTAGAGTCCAGATTCAACTTTCCGAATGACTTGCCAGCCAACGGATCGCTGAAGTCGGGTGTCGGATCCAATTCTATCTGGCGCAGCATTCGCGATGACGTGTCTAGATAGAAGTTGGCCCTTGGATCCGTCAGGAGATTATAGGAGAGCTTTAGCCCGGCCGATGCCCCGCCCTGCAAACCACATGCCGTCACGGTGTAGCCGTCCTGAGCATTTGCACCATCATTGCCCAGACTGGTATTCAGGTTTGCCGCCATGTCAAGTTGCCCGCGTGCGCCCGTCTGACATGACACCACGCCGAGGCTGTAGCTCTGCCACGAATAACCCAGGTAGCCCTTCCTGTCCCGGGTTGATTGCCGCACCGTAATGCTGCGAAAAGCGCCGATGTCGCCCGGTTGCTGCCCGCTGGATGGTGGTATGAATGGCGGAGCGACGCTGGTATTCGTCCATCGGTGGCGACCCTCCAAGTCCAGAGTAGTCTTGCTCGTGTGAATGTAAACAGTGTTCGGTTCAATCGGAATCATGAAGTCCTGAATACGGATATCCGGCGGTTTCTGGTCCGTGTTAGGAATCAGACCGGTTGTTCCCTTGCTGGCGCACCAATCGTTCTCGGACGGATTGGTCGACCGTTTGCGGATATAAAAGCCGACCGAGATATTGACTTCGCCGCCCCACGGGATAGCTTTGATCGTTACAGGAATGCTCTCTACGCTGGGCTTGGGCACATCCACGTGATCCAGGAAATGCGGGGAGCCATTGTTGAAGAGGTAATTGATCTTGTAATAAAGCACCTCGTCGTCAGTGACCGGCGGAAAACTACCGCGGTCCTTATCAGGCAAAATATTGAGGCTGATATCGTGCGTGAAGCTCAGGTCGAACTGGTAAATAGGTGGAGAGATGCCGACCTCTATAAGGGTCACCGCAAGGGTTAGCGCGCCTATAGCGGCTGCGGCAGCCCGGGCTATCTGGCCCGCTACAGGTATGGCCGTAATGAACTGAGAAGCAGCCATCTTCGTGAGGATGATCGTGAGCAGCCTCTGGGCACCCGTTCCTGCCAGTGAATTCAGAAAAGTTTCGAACACGGTGAGCATAACGCCGAAGAAGAAGTCTTTCGACGGTGCTGCCCCTGAGTTGAGCCAAGTATCCAAAGCGTTCAGGAGCTGGCCAGCAATTATATCCGCCACGTCGACGATCTCTTTAATCGTGTCGGAAAGTGTCGAGACACCGACAGCCATGAAAAAAGCGACCATGCCGAAATTGACAGCCACGGTGAATGCCAAACCCACATCGCGCAAACGAGTGGGGTCATACTGCGATCCGGAAAGCCCCAGACCTGCGTAAAAGGCATTGACCGTAGCCGCGTCGGAAGGCAAATTGACCAGCATTGAGAACTGACCGGGAGGATAAACTGGAATGCCAGCAATGCTAAATACCGGTGGGATAAGTCCGGCATAGAGTGCGTTATCCCGATCGAGTATTGGAGCCAAACTGGGATTGCGATCGGGCAGAACGTCTGCAGGTAACTTTGACTTAGGAATTACAGTTCCGTCGGCGTCGGCGAATTGGAAATACACGCCCAAGAAACGGAGGAACCAGTTCGCGATGTTATCGAACGTGACCTGTACCCTGCCGTCGGGAGAGCGTCCTATGCCCGGCTGTTTCACCTCTAGGCCGGTCTCACCATTCTTCTGATGAAAATCCCACTCCGCCAAAGGAGAATTCAGGAAGGCTTCCGATCCATGATCGACCGCCGTCCTCCCATCGTGCCGGTACCACACCTTGTTTGTAAGTTCCTGCTCAATGGCCGCGGTCACCTTGGCATTGCTATTGGGAGAAAGGCCCGTGATGTTCGAGCCCAAGGTGATATCGTTTTTCACTTTCGGAACCAGTGCCGTTAGGGAAATACCCACCCGAGCGTCCACTGTAGAGTTCCAATCGGGAAAATATTGGTTTAAGCCGTTCTCCATCTTGAACGGAGTCCCGTCATCCTTTTTCAGCGGGACTAACGTCGCCCAGCCTTGAGCATTCTGCTGCTGAGGAGATTCCTGCGGACTGGCGGGCCCCAGATTCTGCAGAACTGCCGCAAGAAAGGTGGTGTTCGAGTTAACAGAGACGTATTCCGCCGCAATGTACGCGGCTCCGCTCGGGCTGGCGCAGAGCATGTCCGGGTGAAGCGCAATCAGTGTCCGCGCGGCATCCGTATAGTCGACAAGAGCAAGTTCCTCAATCATGTCCTGCTCTGAGAAGGCTGCCGGTATTCCGTAGACTTCGCGCTTGGCTGAGAGCGGAACAGGATCGTCCGGCGAAAGAGCGCGGACCTTCGCCCAAGCCTGCGACATGGCCGAGGGCGAGAGCAACTGCACGACCGATTCCATCCTCCATGTACCGGCTTCCGGGTCCAGAGGTGTCCACGTATATCCCAATGGCGTGATATCGGCGGAGAGGGCGGCGTCTTCCAGATAATGCGTAATCTGGTGTTCCGGCACAGCGCGCAAGAAGGCGTTCCCTTCGCGTGCCCTCGCCAAGAGATGCGGATTCTGGCTGATGGGGTGTAAACGATAGTTTCGCCCGCCGACGGTAAAGAAATACGGGGCCGGTCGCCCGGCTGCATTGCGCGCCAGACCCTCCGGACGCGACAGGTTGAAGAACAAAGTTCGGCGCTCGGTGGTTCCTGTTTGCCCCTCTAGAAACCGAGGCGCGAGGGACAGAAGCAAGCCGGTTCCGGCCGTCCGACGAAGAAATCTTCGCCGCGAAAAGCGCGAATGGGCCCGCGCCGTTCTGAGCGTTCTGGCTATAGCCCGTCGACTGGGGCGCCCTTTGGCGCCATGCGTCTTTCGCAAACCCGCTCGGTTCCGCAACACCATGGTTCTCTCCTTCAATCGCTCAGTTGGAGCTGAGTATTACCAAAAAATAACGGGCGCTCCTCCGTTGCACACTGACCGTGGATTTGCCGGCGCCTTGATATAGGTGCTGTCAGTCTCGTACCAGGTGGGCGGAACACCGGTAGGCGGCGATGCCAAATCAGTTATGTCGCTTTTCCATTTTGGATTCGACCCGTCAGGGTTTGCCGGGCCGCAATCACCGTAAGAGTGATGATCCGGACAGGCGAACTGGGCACCGCTTGCCGGAACGCGAGTCGGATTCGGATAATTTACAAGAACACAAACATTGCTCTTCGTTGGCGGAGCACAATCCGGGCAGACAAACTCGTTGTGATTCTCACCATCAAGAAGAATAAACAGGTTATTTCCGTCCGGACGGAAATCCACGAATGCGCTTGCAAGGGTTATTTGATTTACGATATGCGCTCCCTCCAGATTCGTGCCTTGTAAGAATGCTCGAAAGAAGGTTGTAGGATTGCCAAGTGTATCCGATCGGATTGTGGCCCCGTTCAAGTTGGCTCCAGTTAGCACAGCCTCGTGGAAATCACCACCTTGTATCAGTGCCTCGGTAAAATCCACTCCATACAGATAGGCGCCCTTAAAGTTGGTTTTTGTTATGCGCGCTCCATGCGCGCTCGCGCAGCCGCAGGCGAAACGTTCATAAGTACCAGAATTTGACGCTCCATCAGCAGAATCGGATTTTTCGCACTGACTGAGTGAAGGCGCAGTTTTGCAGATACCCGTACTGGTTGGGTGATCACCATAGAAGTTCGAATAAGTGAAATCAACACCGTTCAATTGAGCGTAGGAAAGGTTGACATTCTTCAAGTGGCTTTGCTTGACAGAAGCTGAATTAGTTATACCCGACGTATTATCGTTCGAAAGAAACGCATAATAAAGGCTGGCATTCGTTAGATTCGCTTTGTTTAGCTGGGCACCGAGCAGGGTCGCGTATGAAAGGTCGGCCCCTATCAAGCTTGCCTGGTTTAAGATTGCCGCGTTCAAGTTCGCCTTAAAGAACTTGGTCCCGTTAAGATCCGCGCCCGCCAAGTTGACATCGTTCAGCTTCGCGCCTGAGAAGTCTCGGCCCGCGAATTGGCCGACGCAAGCCTTGATATCAGCGCCGCCTAGATCCATAAACCGCCAGTCATTAAAAAATTCGCAGTCCATCACAGCGGAACGGAACGCCAAACGGCAGTCCGTCCTGGCTCGATCGAAGATCAGCGGACCACCGTCGGCGAAGATCACGTTGTGACCGCTCAAATCCGTTTTCGAAAAATCAGCGCAGGTCAGCGTCGCGTTCGTGAAGTAAGCGAGGCCTTCAAAGCGCGCCCCAATGAAACAAGCTTTTTGGAGATCGGCGAAGCTGAAGTCGCTCACCATCGCCGAATTCGTGCTATCAGTGACAAACGCCGCGCCCTGAAAATTTGCATTCGTGAGATTCGCGTAAGCAAAGTACGGCGCGATCAGCGTCGCATTGGAAAAATCGGCATTCGTCAGGTCTCGGTACGAGAAATTCCCTCTTACGATCGTCTGCCCTCGAAAATCATTACCCGGCGGGGGGCTAACGGCAGGACAGGTCAATTCCTGAGCACTCGCCGTGAGCGCAAGCGATGCGACGAAAAGAAATAGTCGACCGATTTGCGTCCCCGGCATCACGATATTCGCCTTTCTCGTCACTGATCGGGTCCGAATAGCAGACCTGTCGACGTGAAGGAAACAATTGGGTCGCTGGAGAACCCGGCCAAGCCCGTTTTCCCATCCGCGCCCTTGTTTTGCGCATCGTTCTGCCCAGCGGGTCCGAGATCGCCGCCCCGTCCGGACTGGCCGGCATAGATGACGATGCCGTCAGCGGAGAGCGGGGGAGAATTCACCACAGCGATGCCGAAAGACGGCCCCCCATTGCCGCCTGCCCCTCCGCTTCCAGCTCCGCCTTGGCCGCCGTTTCCGCCTCTTCCACCTCTCCCCGGAACTGTACCCTTGCATACAATCCCACCTACTCCTTGCTGCACGTGGTATTGCTGTCCGAGATACCCAGTCACTCCGGAGCCGCCGTTTCCGCCCCGTGCTCCGATACCTCCCTTGCCACCCTGACCACCGGGTCCTGGTATGAGAGCGTTCGAGCCTGCAAGTCCTGCCACGGACGATACCAACAAGACCAGCGGGACAGAAGCACCGCCTTGTTGTGCACCGGTTCCACCCGGACCGCCGCAACCGCCACCGCCGCCGCCGCCCCCTGGAAAGCCAGAATAGTCATATCCTCTAAGGGCTGCGAAACCACCCGAACCGCCTCCACCACCGCCGCTTCCTACTTGGGCAGACGTACCAGTTCCGCCGAAGTTCGGTCGCCAAATTGTCCCAGCAAAACTGCCCTTCGTATCCGAATTGGGTAACCCCCCTTGCGTGCTCGCAGCGCCCATGTTTCCAGGACGACCGTCTGGACCGGTGCCGGCATCGCCACCGCCACGACCAACGCAAGCGCAGCCTGATGATCCTCTTTGGCCGCCAGCCCCGCCGGGAACGGAACCGCTATTCCCGCCATTCTCGCCCACGCTGGCCGGGTAATTGTTGTTGGAGCAATTGCATTCAAAGGCACAGCCAGAACTGAAGATCTGCTGAAGATCGGCTCCTTTTCCTCCCTTTCCTGTCGAACCGGAAGGCGGGCTCGAACTACAGGCGACACCGCCAGCACCCCCAGTATTGGAGTTAGGTGCATACCTGCCCGATTGACCTCCACCTGCGAACGGTGTGTTGCCGTTAGCTCCAATTCCCCCTCTTCCGGTCGCCAGGATATTCTCGCGGAGCACGAGGCCAGTGCTGTTGCTTACTATGAGGGCCACACTCGCTTCGCCGCTATGCACAGCGGTACCACCGAGAATTACGAACCCCTCGATAACGGTCGATTTATTGATTCCCTTCGCTTCAATCGCGGGATTGCCGATCACCGTGGATCGGTACAGATAGGGCGTTTCATCGAATACGCAACTGCCGTAGAGGCTGACTCCGTCCGCCAGACTTACCGGATTGCCGGTCTTGTACACCCCATAGCGAACAAGAACGCCACAGTTTTCACCGCTGCAGTTTGCGGTTCCTTGCTGAATTGTCTTGCAGGGCGAAGTCGCGCTTTGACCGCAGCCGGAGACGTCGTTGCCTTGCGGGGAGACATAAACCACCTTGGCAAGTTTTGAGAGATCAGCGTGACCGCAGCGGACCGCAGCCGCCGGAAGGCTCTGAATGGAGACAAGAACCAGCGGGAAAGCTATGACCAGCGGAATCTTCACCAACGATTCCTCGGCTTTCTTTGTACTTGGGAAATTATATATCGAAATGGTCGCCGCTAAACCCAGCGATCCACTGCCCGCGTAACCGAAAGCGTACGCGTTACGCAGATAATGTTCGAATGTTTGAGATGGTTCGAAGGGAAAAGATTGGTGAGCCGGGCGGGAATCGAACCCGCGACCACCGCATTAAAAGTGCGTTTGCGGCTCCCCATGTTTTATCTCCGTGCAACGGAATGAAAAACTTGGGGCCTCTCATTCGGCATTGGGTTGCACAGGTTTCGCTTCTTTCGCTGCCAGCTGCATAGCCAGTGAGCGAAATTGGAAAACCCGTCATGTTAACGGCCTAAACAGGGGACCTTTAAACGTAATTCGGGTCCGCCGGGCTCTATTGTGTTGCGTCGTCGATCATAGTCAATTCGAGATCGGCGACGCGCTCGAAGTGAACTGTGTTCCGCGTGAACAGCGGCAGACTATTGGCCAGTGCAATACCAGCAATCAAACTGTCGCCCATTCCAATTGCTTGGCCAGTTTGCTCAAGCTTGCGGCGAACGTCTGCCGCTCGCTCTGCGGCGGCATGGTCGAGCGGCAACACCGTAAGCGAATCAAGCAACTGACGGACCGCGCGGCCTCGCTTATTTTCGCCAGCACCACTCAGAAGCTCAAAACAGGTAATAGCCGTCGTTTTGAGCTGCTCCGAATTGATGTACCCAGCAATTTGATCCTTCACCGGCTGAACGCCGATGAGAAAGTCGATCAGGACATCGGTATCGGCAAGAATCAGCGCCAGCTCTCCCGGAGTGCCCTTGCAGTCCGCCGCAACTCGTCGCCATCCTGTTGCGAAAGCGAACCACCAAGTGAAAGGAGAACCTTGCGACGCTTTTCCCGTTCAGCTTCGCCCTGCAAAAAACTCTCAATCGCTTCGCCAAGCACGTGGGCGAATCCTTTTTGTCCACGGCGTGATGCCAAGGCAAGTAGGGCACTGCGGTGTTCAGGCTTGATCTCCACTGTAGTCCGCATATTTTCAGAATACATGCACGTGCATGTACAAAAGCGAGGCCATTTCTTGAAAAGGAGCTACTGATTGAAAATTCTAGAATTTTTCGCCGCACGGCTGCTGACAGCTCAGACGGCACTTGTTTCTCACTCGGGCTCACGACTCGCGGCTTTGCTGGTCGTGAACAGGTGCCCGGGGCTACACTTGGACACCCACCGGTCTTCCGACGAAAAGGATTTTAAGTCCCTTCTAAAGTGCTCGTCGTGCACCAATTTCCCTTGTTTTAAAGCACTTCCAAATCGGCGTACTCGGCGAAGACATCACGAATATGGGCGGTGTCATGCGGGAAACCTACGGAGTGATTCTTACTCACTTAAGGTACGCCGGGCGCGCCCGCGCTTAAGGCCTGTCTTCTCCGAGGCCTTCTTCACGATCGATCCGGCGGCGTACTCTCTCGGCAGCAATTCTTCTGGAGGTCTCTATCGACAGCACTCGTGCGCGCCAGGCGCGCTCTCTCCCCTCGATTTCATTTGGACTGTTTTTACCGAAAGGAGTTGATTGTATGACACGATGGAAAACTTTGCCAGCGCACCTGCATGTCGCGAGCGCGGCACTGCTTTCGAAGCCAGGCGCTCGATTAGCCCTAGTGGCGCTGGTTAGCGCCTTGGTGTGTTGGGCGCAGGACCCATTCTCCAGTCTCGGCGGGGCGGCACAAACGATCTCCACGGGCACGTTTGTGACTGGCCTGGTCGAATTCGCGATTGTAGTCGCCGGACTCTTGCTTGCGTTTAGCGGGCGAGTGCTCGGTGGGGTCCTGATCGCGATCGTCGGCGGAGGCATGCTCGCGCTTTCCGCTGCCAAATGGGAAGGCTGGATTCAGGGGCTTTAGCCATGGCAACGCCCACCTACCGATCCATCAATCAGACAGCGACCCTGCTGGGGATCGATCGTAGGCTGTGCATTGTCATCCTGATCGTCGCGTTTCTGGTCTTTCGCCACTTTACCTTCTCGTCGGCCTTGGTGGCATTCGCTCTGCTGTGGAGCGGAGCCTACTGGGTGACGAAACACGATCCCGAATTGGTCGTAATCGTTCCGAAAGCTCTCGGGCAACGAAGCGTGTACGACCCAGGCAAAACAACCAACAAGAAAGGAGGTCTGCTCTAAATCATGTTTTCCCGGAGGTCGCCGAGCTTGCTTCAGGATGCTGGCGCATGCGCCGACAAAATCGCTTTATTGCGATTTATTGATGACATCACGTTTGAAACCAAACTTGGCGACCTCGGGATGATCTTGTCCCTTTCCGGCATCGATCCAGACTGCCGGACAGATGAGGTCTTGAATGCTTTCACCCGGCGCTACGAATCGGCGATGCGCTTGTTCGATGACCGCTTTCGTGTTTATTCATACATTGTCAAGCGCTCCGGTGCAACGCCGCCATACCGGGAACACTATCCCACATATGCAGCCACCGCAGCGGTCCAGCGGCGCGTGAAAGCGCTCGAAGCGCGCTCGGCTTCCATATATGAGATCAAGCTTTATCTGGCTGTGCTGTATGAAGGCTTCCGGCCACAGAAAAAGTTGCTCGGCACGTTGCAGCGTGCAACCGAAGATGTAGCCGGACAAGCGGAACGGGCACTGGAGATCCTCGGCGGCGCTGTGCGTTCCTTTCAGTCGTTAATGGACGACCTGCTGACGACAGAGGTGCTTCACGAGCGGGAAGCACGCTTGTTTCTCCGCAGTCTCGCCAACTACGATCCTGCGCATGTCACCGCGTTTCATTTGGAACCAGCTGGTCGGCTCGATGCAACAACCATCGATTCTCAAATTGATGTCTATGCCGATCACCTTCGGGTGAACGACTTCTTCGCAAAATCCATTTCGCTCAAACAGCTTCCCGGCTCGACCGCTCCCAATCTGCTCATCGACTTGCTCGCGATTGATTCCGATCTGATCGCCTGCACGGAATGGAAGCCCCAGAGCAATCTGCACATGAGGCGCGTGATTCGGGCAAAGCAAACGGGCTTTGATGCCCTGTTTATCAACCTCGCCGCGCTTGCTCTCCACGGCCGCGGCGTGCCCAAGTCGGAACTGCCGCGCAAGCACGAAGTGGAAGCGCACTACGACTCGCTGGGGCATTGCATGCAGGAGATCGAGAATCGCGGCAATTACTTCGGTGCCTTTGCGTCGACCGTCATCCTGATCGGCAAGAGCTTGGACCGGGTGCGCGAAACAGTCTCCCAGGTCGTGAAGGTCTTTGGTCGGTGGGACGCTTCTTTAATCGATGAACGGTTGAATCTCTTCGCTTCTTGGCTTTCGATTCTGCCGGGCAACTACCGGTATACGCGGCGCTATCAGTACCTGCTGAACGTGAACTATGCCGATATGGCCCTGATCTGGGCCAGCTACACCGGCGAGAAGCGCAACCCGCATCTGAAAGACGAGTATTTGTGCACGTTCGAAACACCTGACCAGCAGTTGTTTTACTTCAACGGACATGTAGGTGGCGTGTGCGGCATCCAGATCCTCGGCGCCCCGGAGTCAGGTAAATCGTTTCTCACCAACTATCTCATCGCGCAAGGGCAGAAGTATGACCCGGCGACCATGGTCCTCGACATCGGGCACAGCTATCGTGATCTGGTTCCTGAATTCGGCGGTTCCTATTTTGAGATCTCTCTGAAAGATCAAACCGCCAGGATCAATCCGTTCTCGTTACCACCCACCGCCGACAATCTGGAATTTCTGTTCTACTTCGTTCGCCTTCTGGTGGGCCACGATCCAGAGGCCCCGCTGGACGATCAGGCGCAGGAAGATCGGCATATTCACGGGGCGCTCGAGGCCATCTATGCCCTTGCACCGAAAGATCGCAGGTTGCAGAACCTGAGCCTTCCGGCGCGGCTTTATACGCGCCTGAAGCGCTGGTGCGACGGCGGCCAGTATGGGCATCTGTTCGACAACGTCGAGGACACGATCCGCTTCTCGCATTTCACGGCATTCGAATTTCAAGGCATGGAACGCGCGCTGGACGCCTTGCGCCCGCTGTCGTTCTATCTTCAGCAACGTTTTGACGCCATTGTGTACGAGCCTACGCAACTTAAGCGACTGAAATTATTGGTGCTCGATGAGTGCTGGCGCTGGATGCTGCTTTCCGAGATGGGGCCCTACATGGTCGAGAAGTTGAAGACCGGACGAAAGTACAACCTCGGGAACATCTTCGTCACGCAGAGCGGGCTCGATGCAGAGCGCGCCGGTTATGGCGCATTGCTTAATGAGGCGTGTCCCATGACGCTTTTCCTGTCCAACCCAAAGATTCAGACTGCAACCTATCGAGAACTATTCGGCCTCAACGAGAAGCAGGCCGAGCGTATCGTGCGCCAGCGGCCCCGGCAGGATGTGACCATTTCTACCCCGCAGTACTTCAAAACCGTGGCGCTGCGGATCGACAACGATCAGGATCGCTTGACGTATTCGAACGATCCGAACAGCAATCAAGAGAAACAGCTTCGCCGCGAGATGAAAGTCGCCGCGACAGCCTAGCCGGAGGATAAACAGCGTGATTCGTAAAGCATTTTTGGCTATCTTCTTTGTGGTCCTTGCGTTTGGCTCTGACAACCGGGCCGATACAACGACCGAGACCATCGTTGCGCATGACGACGACATTATTCCATTGCGCTCTTCCGTTCGGGAAACCACGCTGATTGTGCTTCCCGCTTCGGAAAAAGCCATGGGCGTGTTCTGTGGGGACAAGACCTACTGGAACGTCGATGTGATTCCGGGTGCGGAGCGGTACATCGCGGTCAAGCCGTCGAAGGCTGGAATCTCAACCGACATCCATATCGTCACCGATCACAACAACTCATACACATTCCAAGCTGTCGAAAGTGCCAACGGCCCGGTAGCGCTGAAGCTGTTTGTGAAGCCGGCTGACGCGTCGTCGCTCGAGAAGCCGCCCGCGTTTGTTTCGGCCTCTGAAGTGGCAGCGCTGAAACAGCAGCTCGCCGATACGCAGGCGGCTCTGAAAAAAGTGCAGGACACATCGGCTGCTCAGGTCAAGGCCAAGACCGAGCAGGTACGTGCCGACTACCCGGACACGATGCAATTTTCCTACAACTTCAAAAAAGACAAACCACCGTTCAATGTAGAGGCGGTCTGGCACGACGACAAGTTTACGTACGTTCGGGCACACCCGCAGGAAGCTCCTGCGCTGTATGAGGTAAAGGACGGCAAACCCAACCTGATCCAATTTGAACTCAGGCCGGATGGTTTGTACTTCGTACCCAAGATTCTCGATCGGGCGTACCTCGAGGTCGGCAGACAAAGGCTCGACATCTCGAAATAGCATGGGTAACACTCCGCAAACGCCTCCAATCCCGCCGAACTCTTCCGGCTCGCCGACACCGTCGTCGGGAGTCAGGCAGCAGTACCAGCCGCCAGAGGGCGCGATCTCGATTGTGCGCCTGAAACGGGTCGGCATCGCAGGCGGACTGCTGGTGCTCGGCTATTTCACGATTTGGGGGAGCTGTCACCGGCAACCCGCGGCTCATGAGAAGAAGAAACCCAACGCTCAGGTCTGGCCCATGAGTCCCGCCAATATCGACTCACAGCAGGCGGAACTCGAACGCGAGATAGAGGAAGCAAAGCGTGCAGCAGAACAGGCGGACCTTGCGAAGCGGCGAGCGCAAAGCACGTTTGATTCAGACGGGCCGCATACAGCGCAAGCCGATCCGGTCTCGCAACTACGACAGCAACTGCGATTAGAAGATCTTCGCCGGGCACACAGTGCGGCGTACGCCTCGACCATCGCCTTTGCTCCCCAGGGCGGCCATGCGGAAACGAAAAATGACACCGTTTCGCCAACTCCCGTGGCCGGGCCCCTTCAAAAAGACGAAGAATCTTCGCCTTCGACGAAAGCCGCCGAGAACCAAAGCGCTCCAGTATCGAACGGCGATCCACCAACCGGCACGTACCGCCTCGATGAAGGCACCATCATCGAAACCATCTTGCTGAATCGCCTCGATGGTGAATTCAGCGGTCCAGTGATCACGCAAGTTGCTAACGACGTTTATAGTCGGGCCGGGCTAGAGTTGCTGATCCCAAAGGGCTCACGCCTTCTCGGCGAAGCGCGTGAAGTCAATGGCTTTGATCAGCGCCGGCTTGCCATTCTGTTTCATCGGCTGAATCTGCCCAACGGCAAAGCGGTCTCGCTCGATAAGTTCCGTGGGCTCGACCAGATCGGTGAGACGGGCCTCCTTAGCAAGATCGATCATCATTACCTGGAAATCTTCGGCACCTCGCTCGCACTCGGCAGCATCGGCGGCCTCGCCCAGATCGGCGCTTACGGAGGTTACGGTTACGATCCCGCTACTGGCTTTCGCATCGGCGTCACTGAACGCATGGGGTCGAGCGCTGAACAGGTTCTGGCGAAGTTCCTGAACAAGTATCCAACGATCAAGGTCCTCGAAGGAACCAGGATCAAGGTCATTCTTACCAACGATCTCAATCTGGAGGCCTACCAGTAAACAAGGCCAGAAGAGGTGAACCTGTGAACGATCTCGATCCCGAAACCCGCCGTAACCTTCACTACGCCGCCCTTCCAGGCAAGGCCGTCAGTGCCTTTGTCGTACTCCTTCTCTGTCTCTTTGCCGGCCTGTTCGTTACGGCCCTGATCGCGTATCTCTGGGGCGTAATCGTGCGGTACTTTTTTGGAGGATTTTGATGCGGAAACGAATCCTGATTCCAATCGTTCTCGCGTATTTATCAGCGACAGTGCTCGGCCAGATCTTGGGTCCCACTATCGTTTTTGATCCGACGCAGTCAGCACACGTCCTTACGGAAATCGCGCGCATCGTCCAGCTCTATAACACGGCCACCCAGACGTACAACCAAATCACTTACAACGCTGGTTGGTTCACGATCAAAAGTCGCTGGCTCGGTATACCGACGCAGGTTGTGAATAGCAATACGCGCAGCATTTTCGGAGAGACCGGTGGCTGGAATCCCGCTGTTACCGCTGGCATCAACATTCCTGGTGTTTGGGATACCGCGACGTATGGTATTCACCCGCCGCCCTTCTATGCCGGTTTTCCGCTGGGCGCGAGTTCCACGTCCGCGAACATTGCTTCTGTCAATGTAGCCGATGGCATGAGCCAGGCAGCGATGCTGGCCATAGCCAATAGCCGCAGTAATCAACCGTCGAATGACCTGGCGCTCTCGAATCTCGAAGCGACTTCTCAGGATACAGGCAGTGGTGGCAATTCGGAAGTGGAGCAGTTGAATTTGCTCACAAGCGGCAGTGTGCTTGCCAACCGTCAGCAAGAGGATGCGAATGCCCTGCTGACTGCCATCGCCGAGCAGCAGATCCTGACTAACAAGGTCCAACGAGACATGCTTGCGGACAATCTCAACGTGATGACTGCTGCCGACAATTACACGGCAGGCGAAGCCACCCAGTGGGGTGGATCGGCAGCAACGATTGCGGGGTACAGCCAATGATCTTCAAACTGATCGTCGCCCTCACTGCAGCGGTTGTGCTTCTCGGTTCCTTGTACCTCGAAGTCCACAGGCGGAACCAAGGCATTCTCGATACCGTGAAGCCGCACCAGGTACCGGCGATGCGCTCGGCAAATACGATCCACAACTACAGCCAATAACTATGCTCTTACCGATCCTGGCGCAGGCTCCGGTTCCAGTCAATCCCGGAACCGTGGACATTATTGGTTTCGTCACACGGGCGCTCGATGCGATCGTCGATCCTACGAGCGGCATCTTTCTCGCGACCGCTCAGCCCTTGTTGGACAAGCTTGGACTGCTCGCGCTTGTGATTGGAGCCCTGAGCTGGACGTACGGATATCTCACGGGCAATCACATCTTCAGTGGCGAGCATTTCTGGCGCGTACTGGTTCGATATCTGATCGCCTACAACCTGCTCCGGTACTATAACGCTCCTCTGCCGCTGGTCGGTTATAGCTTCCACCAGCTCTTCACTCAGGAAGCCCGCTGGATGGCGGCCCAGATCGACATCACGGTCCTCGACCGTTTTCTGAGCCAGATCCAGCAGATCTGGGGCACGATGGAGAAACCGCATCCCTGGGATATTCCAGCCACGATCATCTACGTGTGGATCGGACTCGACATGGCCATGATCGAGTGCGGATTATTCGCCATCACCGCGTTTAGTTTTTGGGCCATCGGCGTCGGGCTCATCCTCGGACCGTTCTTTATCGTCGCCTACTTGTTCCGTGCGACCAGCCATTTCTTTTGGGCGTGGGTGAACTACATGATCAAGTACTCGCTGTATCGCGTGGTTGCGTCCGCGCTGGTCGCAGTCTTCAGCAATGTACTTCTCAACTTCCTGACCAACACCGTTCACGGCGATTACAGTCTAGGGCATTGGTGGGCAATCGCCATCTCCTGGACGGTTGTGATCATCGCTGGACTGTTTGCCTGCCTCAAGGTTTCGCAATTGGTCAATGATCTGACCACAGGCGGTGCCTATGCGGGCTCCGGCCTACCCATCCCTATTCTGCGGAGGTTTTTCTAAATGGCAAGTTTCTATCCGGCAACTGACTTGAATAACGCGAAATGGGTTCGCTCGAAGGCTGAGCAATTCGGCGCTCTGGCACTCGCGAACAACTATCTGTTGGCCCTGATCGCGGCTTTAGTGATGGCGCTGGCAGTGCTTGGTTGGGAAGTCTGGCGCAATACCGAGGCTATTGCCCAGTTCCGGCCTATTGTGGTTCGCATCAACGAACTCGGCAATGCCCAGCCAGTTTATCTGTCCGATTCAAGCTATCGGCCGCAGGCCGCAGAGGTGAAGCACTTTCTTTCGGACTTTGTCACGAAGTACTACACGCATAAGAAAGAGCGGCTTGAGGACTACTATCTCAGCAAGTATTACCTGAACCGGCAGCTCGGCATTCAATCGTGGATTGACGATCAACAAACCAAGTGGATTAAAAAGCTATTAGCCGGACAGCTTGAACAGACCACAGCACAGGTTCGGAAGGTTTCTGTTACGAACCTGGACAACGTCCCATACGAAGCGCTCGTCGATTTTCAGCGAATCGTCTACTCGCCGACTGGCGATCAGGCAGTCCGCCGCGAGGATCTGACGGCCACGATCCGGTTTACCTTCGCCGATAAAGTCGAGCCGCGGATGATCGAGTACAACCCGCTTGGCTTGACCATCATCGATTTCCACGCCGATCAGGCGTTTCATTAAAGCACCCTGGAGGACTCATTTATGCCATTGATTCAGCCGGAAAAGAAGACTTCGAATGAACAGCTCAACGTAACGCTCTCTTTCGAAACGTTGCAGGAGCTTCGAGCATATGCGAAGTTTCTAAACAATTCAAGCGTGTCGTATGTCTTGGCTCAGCTCATTGCCACGCTCGGCCGTGACAAAGAGTTCCAGCAATGGAAGGCTGGACACCAATCTGAGATACGAGCCTTCATTTCGCCATCCAATAAGAACGGCGTGGCTCAAAAGGAGTAGAAACGCATGGCAGATCTTCTGGACCGCATTCGCAACCTTTATGACGATCATCATGACCGTCAGCGCCAGCAAGCGCTGCACGAAGGCTATCAGGCCGCGATACACGAGACTCGCGATGCTCTACTGTCGTCGGCCTTGGCCATCCAGCACCAGTGGCGCGAAGAAGTGCAGACTGCTGGACCTAACAGCAACCACGAAGCCATTCACGCGAAATATGCGGCGCGGCTGCAGGGACTGAACGACGCGTTTGCCACTCTCAGCCAAGGCGATCCCGGTATTACGACACAGATTGATGTAGAGCAATTCAAGCAGAACGTAGCCGAGCGCATAAGTTATCAGCGCCAGGAGCATAGCCTGGGCGACAACCGAATCGAGCGTGGATACGACTACAGCATTTCTTACTGAGGCAGACCGTATGGAGTTACCACGCATGTCGATAAATTTAGCTACACGATTGAGTGGTCATTCGCAGTGTGTCGTGGTTTCATGTGAGTGTTCGGACCCACGTGGAGCCGCCGCTTCGCGGCTGTTATTCGGATTTACACTAGACCCCTTATTAGGGTCTACCCGGGTCTACCGACTCTTTTCCGCAACATTCCCATTCCGGTCTACCGAGGTCTACCTCTGATGCCTCGCAAACTCCCTCACACTCTGTCGACCAAGCTGGCCGCATCGGAGCTCAAATCACTACAGGCACGCGCTCACATTTTAGGGCTCACCCAGAGTGAATACCTCCGCCTGTTAGTGCTCGCGGAGCTCCAATCGGTGAACGAGCAGAGTCTGCTGCAGGCTGTGGAGGCAGAGCACACCCGGCTCGTTTTAATCGCCGCGCAGCAAGGCAAGGCTCTGAACCCAACGACGCTTCGCGAGCTCAGATCGCAGGCCATTCTCAATGCGCCCACGGTAGTCGAGCAGACGGTCCGCATTCTCAAACAACAACGAAATGGGGGTCAGTAGAGTGAAGAACTTTCCGACTCGGGCACCCGTGGGGATGCTCCTCGGAGCCGTTCTCGGATTCCTGTCGATTGTTCCGGTTTTCGTCATTTGGCATCGCTACGAACCGCCACTCGAAAGGTTTTACTTCCCGCAATACATCGGCAGCACGCTCGCTCAGACGCCGATCGGAACAGTGATTTCGTTCTTCAACTCGCGGCGCAATACGCGGACGTATTTCGTTCTCGTGCAGAGCGGCAAGCCAGTTACCAGTGCAACCCGGTTTGCTCCGGGGCGCCACACCTCAGTGCGCTTCGTGAAGACCACGCCGCACATTTTCAGCATCTGGTTACAGAACCAGATCTATGCGGGTCGCGAGTTTCGACAGGTGCTCCAAACGCCGCTGGCGCTCTGGACCGCTATCGGCTTGAGCCTGTTCCTCTCCGGTCTTATTTTGGATTTTCAGCGCCGCAGGCGAGCACGCGAAGGCGTTCCGTTGCGCGGACCGGACCTCATGACGCGGCGGGCCTTCAACCGCGCCACGAAAGGAGACGGGTTTAAACTTCATGTCTTCGATTAAGCCGTTACGGGTACGCCGCAGAGATGAAAGCAAACATTTTCTTGCTGTCGGCGATACCGGCGTCGGCAAAAGCCAGTTCATCAAACAGATCCTCTATTACGCACAGGAGTGCGGCGATAGCTGTGTCGTTCTCGATTCGAAGCTCGAATTTATTCCCGAGTTCTATTCACCTGACCGAGGGGACAAGATTCTTTCGCCAAAAGACGCGCGCTGCATTTATTGGGATATCGCGAGTGAAATCACCGACGAGGCGGATGCTGTTTCGGTGATGCGTGCCCTCTACCCCACGCATCCGAGTAATCCGTATGCGCAGTTTTTTGACGATCAGGCCTGCAAGATTGCAGCCTATCTGCTGACATACAGCGACCCGCGGCCAAGCTGCAGCGACTACGCTCACTGGCTGGCGCGTCCCGAGGAGATTTTCAAACGCGTTGCCGGGAGCGAGCATGAGCAGACGCTCAGCCCGAAGTCGCCCAACATGGTGAACAGCATTCTCGCGACCCTGAACACGGTCGGCTACGCGCTGCGCATGATGCCGAGCGATCGTGTAAGTCGCGAGCTTTTTACGGTCCGAGAATGGGCACAACACCGGCAGGGTTGGCTGTTTCTACCAAATACGGCAGATACGCGTGAAGCGTTGCGCCCGCTCCAGAGCGCCTGGGCCGATATGGCGATGCTCCGTGTCATGTCTAGCCAGGAACAGAAGCGGCGCGTGTGGATCGTTCTCGACGAGCTCGATTCGTTGAACACGATTCCGAAGCTGACGGAGGGCATGACCATGATGCGCTCGACCGGGAATGTGCTGGTGCTCGGGATGCAGAACACCGCCCAGCTTGAAGACCGCTATGGTCGCCAGGCCGATACGATCTTTTCCCAAGCCGGAACCAAGATGATCTTTGCCGTAAGTGAGTCGAAGACGGCCAAGTCGCTCCAGGACCTATTTGGAGAAGTCGAAATCCGGCGCTATCGCGAAAGCCGGACTGGTTCCTTTCTCGGCAAGCACGACCGGAACAACTTCAGCGGGCCGGAAGATATTCGCAAGCCGTTGCTACTTGCTTCCGAAATTCAGGGCCTTCCCGACCTGATGGGCTACTTTTGCCAGCGCCCCAGTGATCGCGAGCCCGGCTTACATGTGGTCTTGGTGCGGTTACCCTATGCGCCGCCGATTCAACGGCACCCGGCTCTCATCGAGCGCGTGATTCCGAAAATCGATCGGTCACTCTGGGCGGCTCCCGAGTCGGGACCGGGGCAAGTCTTCCAACCGGTTATTTCGCCCCTGATCTCACCGTCCCCGGAACTCTGATGCTCACGATTACCAAACTCGGGATGGGCACCGCCCGCGAATATTTTCAAAAGGAATTCGCGAACGCGAGCAACTCCTATTTCTCCGAGCAGGGGGTTACCCAGGGTCGCTGGACTGGCAGCCTGGCAGAAGATCTCGGGCTTTCTGGAGCGGTCACTGAAGAGACTTACCTGCGCCTAATCGAAGGGCAAGATCCGAAGAACGGTGAGCAGTGGATCAAACACCGCGATACCTATTTAACGCGCGAAGGAAAGGAAGCGGGGCATATTCCAGCTTGGGACTTGACCCTCAGCGCCCCGAAATCGTTTTCACTCGCCGCTCTGGTCGGCGAAGACGAGCGCGTGACTCGCGCAGCGCAGCTTGCGAACACGAGAGCAATGGAAGTCATGGAGCGTTACGTCCAGGCGCGCGGCGGCGGCAACCGCCTACCTATCAATACTGGCCGCTGGATTCTCGCGACGTTCCAGCACGACACATCCCGGCCCGTGGATGGCTACCCGGCGCCGCAAGTGCACTTTCATAACGTTTTGATGAATGTACAGCGCGACTTCACTGGTCAGTTCCGGGCTCTCCAATCGGCTGAACTGTTCAAAGCGAAATCGCTGGGCACGGCGGTGTTCCATTCGGAGCTGCAGCGGCATGCTCATGAACTTGGCTACGAAACGCGGATCGATCCCCAAACCAAAGCACCCGAGATCAAGGGCTTCTCGCAGGAGTATCTCGCAGCCGAATCGTTACGCCGCCATGAAATCCTGTACCGGCTCGAAAAACTGGGAATGTCGGGCAGTCGGGCCGCTCAGATTGCTGCGCTGAGTAGCCGGGAAGACAAACTGAAACTAACTCCCGACGAGCTCAGCGCCCTGCATGGGGCGCATGGCGAGATCTACGGCAACCAGGCGCAGCGAGCTTATTCCGAGGCGCTCGAACGCGGTCCTGTCCAGACCCGGCAGTTCGCCACTCCTGCGACCGCGGTCGATTTTGCCGAACGCCGCTTATCCGAACGGAATGCCGTGTTCGAACACTACGAGCTGGTGCGCGATGCCTTGCGCTATGGCCGCGGCGCGGTTGATGTTCAAACAGTCGAAGCCGAAGTGCGGAAATGGGTTCGCGAAGAACGGCTGATCCAAATCCATCATTACCGGGACTCCGCACCTGGGGCCCGCTACACAACACCGGAAATGATCCGTTTGGAGCGCGAAGTGATTGGACGAGTCAGAGCAGGCATTGGAACGGTCTCGCCGATTGCCGAACGTGTGGATCTCAGCCGTTATCCTCAGCTCGCCGAAAATCCAAAGCGACAGGAAATCCTTCGTGCCATTCTGGCAACGCAGGATCAGGTGGTCGCGTTGCAAGGCACTGCCGGTAGCGCGAAATCAACAGCGGCAGGCATCATTCGGGAGATTGCGGAAGAGCATGGATTCCAAGTGAAAGGCTTGGCTCCGACGGGCAAAGCTCGGGATGCATTGCAAGAGAAAGGCATTCCCTCAGAAACGCTGCAACTGCATCTGATCCGCGCCCGTGGCGAGAATCGCCCAGCACGCACAAATACCCTCTACATGCTTGATGAAGCGAGCCTCGCTTCGACGAAACAGATGCGCGCCTTCCTCGACACGCTTGGTCCAAAAGATCACGTCCTTCTAATCGGCGATGACGATCCGAATCCACGTAAAGTGGGGCAACACATCAGCATCGAAGCGGGCCGCCTCTTCCAGGAATTGCAGGAAGCGGGTATCAAAACCGCACACCTCAATCGCATCTATCGGCAGAAAGACCCCGAGCTGAAACGAGTAATTCTGGAATTCCGGCATGGCCGCACTCAAGAAGGGCTGGATTTGCTCGCGAGGCAGAAGCGCATCAACGAATACACGAACTCCAGAGAGCGTTATGCCGCGATCGCTAACACCTATTTGGAACGGCCGAAGGGCACACTCGTAGTTTCTCCGGACAACAAGTCACGAGACGAACTGAACGCCACGATTCGCAGCCGGATGCGCGAGAGCGGCATATTGAGCCACGATGCACACGAATTTGTCACGCTTGTGCCGCGCGATGTCTCGGGCATCGATCGTACGCAGGCCGATTCCTATCGAATGGGCGATACGATCCGGTTTCTGCGGAGCAATCGGCAACTGGGCGTCGAGAGCAAATCTTATGCCCAGGTTATTGACTTAGATGCAGCGCAGAACCGGCTCACAATCCGAACGCAAAACGGCCGCATCCTGGCCTATGATCCCCGGCAAGCCTCAGGCGTTTCCGTCTACGAGAGCAGAGTTCAGTCGTTCGGCGTAGGCGACCGCATCCAGCTCACCGCGAATTCCACGGATCTCGGGGTCAGCACGCGCGATATCGGAACGATTACGAAGCTCGACGCGAATGGCAACATTCAGGTTCAGCTCGACAAGGGACGGAAGGTCCGGTGGAATCTAGCGGATCACCGCCATATCGACTACGCGTATGCGATGACCAGCTACTCGGCGCAAGGAACCACCGTCGATCGCGTGCTGCTTCAGATCGACACTTCTGATTACCGCCTGAGCGGATTGATCGATAGGACGCTTGCGTACGTGGGTGCCTCCCGCGCGCAATACGATATCCAGATCTTTGCCGACGATGCAAGCCGTCTGGAGCGTTCGCTCAGTCGTGAAAATGAACGAGCCAAAGCGCTTTCTCCCGAGCAGATCCGCGCCTACCGGCCTGAGGGCAGGTCCATTGCTTATGTTTGAACTCATTCTCCCTCATCTCCCGCCGAGACTTCAGGAGGCGATCCTGTCGCCCGATTACACCGAGATTTGTGTGAACGAGGATGGCCGGGTTTTCGTGGAAGCAGCTGGGTCGAACGCGATGCTCGAACTCGCGGGGATCGCACCGAAACAGGTACAGCTCCGTCACGCTGTCAACGCGATTGCACGAACACTGGCGCGCCGCGAAGCCGACGAAGGGAACCCGATCCTCAACGCTCGCCTACCGGATGGGTCGCGTGTGGCGGCCATGTTACCGCCCATTACCGAAGGCGTTGTCCTAACCGTGCGCAAGTTTCGGCCGAACTGGTTCACGCTCGAAGAACTGGTCACGAATAGAACCCTCTCGCCTCGTTTTCATGACGAGCTCTTCGAGGCCGTCGGACGTCGCCAAAATATTCTCATTAGCGGACCCACTGGCTCGGGGAAGACCACGCTGGTTAAGGCACTGCTCGATTTGATCCCGGAAGAAGAACGTCTTCTGCTGATTGAGGATACTGCCGAGCTTCCCCTCCAACGTCCCAATCGCGTTCGCCTCACCGCTCGTGAGGGCGTCTCGATCCGCGATTTGCTGAAAGCATCATTACGCCACCGGCCCGATCGGATTATTGTTGGTGAAGTCCGAGACGGCGGGGCATACGATCTGCTCCAGGCGCTCAACACCGGGCACGCCGGGTCGATTTCCACGCTGCACGCAAGTTCTGCTTTGCACGCCTTGAATCGTCTGGCACGGCTCGCACTACAGGCCGATACCGGCCTGCCTTTCAGCTCGATCCAAAGTGAGATTGGCGATGCGATCCAGCACGTGGCTCATATTGAACGTCGCGGGGCACGCCGCGAACTAACGGAACTCATTCGTGTCACCGGCTTCCATTCGGATACTGGAGCCTGGGAAATCGTACCGCTCGGTGGAGCTGTGGCATGCCAATAAGAGCTCCTGAGGGCGCTGCCCTCGCGCGAGTCGAAGCCGTATCCCCAGGCTTCCGCGCGTCGCTTGTGCAGCCCTTTGCTGCGTTTCGTCCTTTCCGCTTCCCTACAAGGATGGGCGATCCCCCTCGGCTTGACTCTTGCTACCCCGGACCTCGCCGGTCAGGCAGGGGTTGTAGGGCGCAACCGTAAGTTTCATTTCAGAAAGGAAAAACTCTTATGAATATCAATCGCATCACTCTCGCGGGGTACACCGGAAAGGATCCACGCACCACTGCTACTCAGAGCGGCAGGAGCATGACGAAGCTTTCTGTCGCTACTTCCAAACGCTACAAAGCTGCGGATGGAAATTGGCAGGAGAAAACGCAATGGCACACGTGTGTTTGCTACGGCCCGACTGCCGAGTACGCTGCCAAGATCCAGACCGGCAGCCATGTGTTTCTCGAAGGCGAGCTCTTGTATCGCGAGTACGAGCGCACCATCGAAACCGAAAGCGGCCCAGTGAAGGTGCCCTGGCCGGTTACCGAAATCGCGATCGGTTCCCTCTCGGTGCTCGATCGCAAAGACAAGCAAGAGAGGCGAGGGGCCGCATAAGGCCCCTTTTGCGGACGGGAGCCGCCTATCCGCATGCACAAAACATCCGTTTACTGCATCGAGTGTCTCTGCGAACGGTACATCGAGACCGAGAGCGAGGAGATCGACTGCCCCGGTTGCGGTAGGAAGCTGCGGATCGAATGGGACGCCGAATTTAAAGCG
Organism: uncultured Acidobacteriaceae bacterium; assembly: GCA_963787585.1. GTDB lineage: Bacteria > Acidobacteriota > Terriglobia > Bryobacterales > Bryobacteraceae > Bog-105. The sequence goes on along the minus strand of CAWBDR010000013.1, from coordinate 335,317 downwards.
ACGGTGTCCGAGCCGAACGCAATTCCAGCCATAGCCTAAGCACGGATCGGCCTTGAAACAAAGCCGAAAAGGGAGGTGAGCGTGAACATCTCGAATCGGGCGCCGCATTCTGAAGGTGAATACCGCGCCGGAAGGAACGGACCCGTTCCTATTGATGCGCTTCGCGAGCCTCTCACTCCTCCGAATGTGGTCGGTTTTGCGCTCTCCAGTGCGGATCTCGCCAACATGGAAGCTCGCTGGATCGATCGCAGGCTTGCCGAAGTAGCCTTTCTACGGCGCGTGGATTCCCTTACCGGAGCGCAACTCGTGGGTCGAAAAGGAGGGGATTACTCAGGTATCGCCATACCGTACTTTGCGCCTGGCTCGCACCACGTTCGCGAATACAGATTGCGTCGCGACTATCCCGAATTCGAGGCCGCCTCGAATGGCGAGCTGCAGGTAAAGCAGAAGTATTTGAGTCCGCCAGGCCGGGGGAACATGCTGTATCTTCCACCGGCGTATGATCCTGCCTGGCTCAGCGAACCGGAGTTGCCATTGATTATCACCGAAGGCGAGTTTAAGGCCTTGGCGCTATCGCGCCTCGCGATCTGGAACGCGCCAAACGAACCTCGGTTCTTTCCTCTTGGGATCGCCGGTGTTTTCAACTGGCGAGGCATCGTCGGCAAAGCGACAGCACCGGATGGGCAACGGCTCAATGTGAAGGGTCCGATTCCCGATCTCGATTGGATCACCTGGAACGATCGCAAGGTCATTATCGCTTTCGACGCCGATGCCAGTACGAAGGACCAAGTGCGGTTCGCGCGCGCGGAACTTGCGCGGCATTTGCGCCGACAAGGTGCGGTGGTGGGCTTTTACGAATGGGAATTCGCTCAGGGCAAGGGAGTGGATGATCACCTCGCTCGTGTTGGACCTGAGCTCGTGCTCCATGAGATCTCGCACGTCTCTTTCGCGAGCTTCGATTGGCGTAACGAGCTGATCCGATCCAAGCCAACACCGGCTAATCCGCAGGGACACATCTATCCGGTCCTCGCGAATGCGATCACCGCCTTGCGGCACGCTCCCGAATGGAACGGGGTGCTCGCGTCTAACGAATTCGAACTCACGCCGATGGCTGTGCGGACTACGCCCTGGGGAAAGCTTCCGAACGGCAGCGGCTGGACCGACCATGAGGATCGCCTAACGGCCGAGTGGTTGCAGCGGAATGGAGTTCTGGTTGACGTGTACACGGCTGGGCAAGCCGCCCAGACGGTCGCGAAAGACCGATCGTTTCATCCGATTCGCAGTTATCTCGAATCGATTCGGTGGGACGGTGTGGAACGGCTCGATCGCTGGTTGTCGGCATATGTGGGCGTTGAGGACACCGGATTTGCGCAGGCCGTCGGCGCGCGCTGGCTGATTTCCGCCGTTGCGCGAATCTACAGGCCCGGTGTAAAAGCTGACTGCTGCCTTATTCTGGAAGGCCCGCAAGGCAGTAGGAAATCGACTGCGCTGAAAACGCTCGCGGGCCCTTACTTCACGGATGAGCTGGCCGATTTAGGTAGCAAGGATTCGGCGCTGCAGACAAGGGGCGTGTGGATCATCGAGCTTTCCGAACTCGATACGCTCAGCCGTTCGGAAGTTAGCAGAATCAAAGCGTTCATGAGCCGCACCACCGATCGGTTCCGGCCGCCGTATGGCAAGCGCCTGATCGAATCACCACGGCAATGTGTGTTCGCCGGCACTGTCAACCATTCCAGTTATCTGCGCGACGAGACCGGGGCGCGGCGCTTCTGGCCGGTTGCCTGTGGATCGATCGATATCGACCACCTGGCGCGCGATCGCGATCAGCTCTGGGCCGAGGCCAAATTGCGGTTCGATGCCGGCGCTGTCTGGTGGTTGGACAGCAGTGAACTGATGAATGCCGCTACGGAAGAACAGGCGGATCGCTTCGAGGGAGATCCCTGGGAAGAAGTGATCGCACGCTGGTGTGAAGGCCGGCCGAGTATTTCCGTTTCGGAGGTTCTATCGTGCTGTCTCGACAAACCGAAGGCGCAGTGGACGCAAGTCGACAAGAACCGAGTGGCTCGCTCTTTCCGCGCTCTCGGGTGGGAACGCTATCGCGAACGCAAGGGAAGCAGATTGGAATGGCGGTACCGAAGACTGCAAGCGTGATGTTCCTGGGTTCCCAGCCTTGTTCCCGGCCTGTTCCCAGTTAATATATTTCAAAACAAACGACGTTCCCAGTGTTCCGGCCCGCTTGCGCGCATACGTATAGAAGTGTGGCCGGCACCTCCTTTTATATAAGTCCCTGCCGAACTGGGAACACCCGGAACAGTGAGAACGAGCTATTCAATCAACGATTTACTGCGTTCCCAGTACGAAGCAAGTGTGGGAAGAGCGGGAACACCGAGTTCTCCACGTAGGAAGCACCTTCGCAATCGCAGGGTGGCAGAGCTAGTCTTCTTTTTTTTCGCGTCTGGGGCAGCACCACCACGAAGGATAACGATGCCACCTTCGGCCTGATCCTCGTTTCCTTTGCCAGTTCAAGCTCGGCAAAGCTACAGCGCATATCATTTATGATGCGTTTATGATTCGTTGGCTCTCCTTGATTTGGTGTTGCTCAACTGCTTTGCTTCTTGTTCTAGAAAGCTGCGCGTCAGTTAAGACGACAGACTCCAAAACCAAAATCATCCAAGAAGTTGAGGCAGCTGGAGCGGGACCGGTCGAAAGTGCCTCAGTCCAGTCTCTTTACACCTGGTTTGAAAAGCATACGCATCTGGCGAATCAACTCAATAAGCAATGTGGTCAGGTGAAGAAAACTGCCCCTGCTACTTGGGGAGACAGCACAGAGGGCCGAGTCTGCGAAGCTGCAAGCGAGATTGCGATCCGCTATTACGAACCATAAGATCAGTCGAGAAACGGTAGCCGTTGCTGGTTCGGCGGCTTTGGAGGCCTTTCCTGAAATACTCTTTGCTGGTTCCGCAGCATACCTGCAACGAATTGCCACGTCGGGCCCGGCGTTTCTCGCCAGGGAGCCGGCACAGTGACTCGGCAGTAAGTGCTATGGTCTACATCGAACTGACTAAAGGCCCCAACCCGCGCCAACATCGATTTCCGCTCTTCATCTTTCAAGAGTCCGATTTCAACCAGTCCGCATTCAATGGGGATTTCGGAACTGTTCAGCAATCCAGCCAGCGTTACGAAATAGAACTCATTCGAGTAGCGCAACCCGACCCGGCGTTTTAATGGCTGCTTCATCTCGCAGAGGAAGTCCGCACGAGACGTTTTGAGTTCGTAGCACACGCGCTTCATCGAAGTGTGGGCAAAGCAATTTAGCGCGAACGCATCCAGCCGTTGCGCAGCGCCGTTGCGGAAGCCGGTGCCCACTCTCAGTTCACGAAGGAAAATCCACTCCGCTGAGTTGGCGTGAAGACATGCCCGAACGATGTCGAGCAGGGCCGTTGATCCGAGTTCGTGTGCCTGAACTTCGGGCCCCTCCAGATGCTGAATGGTTGTGGGTTCGAGATCTCCAGTGGCGAGCGCAGCCATAATGGACCATTTTCTACCCACAGGAACGCTCGCGGCGGACTGCCTGAACCCGCGCTCTTCATCTGCGGAACAGGGACAATCAAATCGGGGAGAGAGACCGAACGCCGAGATCGGTGTCGCTGGCACACTCGCGCAAGTCACAACGGCGTTTCTCTTTGAAGGACTGAACGTTGAAGATTGTCACCCTCAACATCAATAACGTCAACAAGCGGCTGCAAAACCTCGTGGCTTGGCTCGGCAAGACGAACCCCGATGTCGTTTGTCTGCAGGAACTCAAGTCCGAGCAGAACGCATTTCCCGCGCAGACCCTTCGAGCCCTCGGCTATCGTGCAGTCTGGCAAGGCGAGCGTTCCTGGAACGGCGTGGCGATCCTCGCGCGAGACTGCGATCCGGTGCTGACCCTCGCAAGCCTGCCTGGCAACCCTGAAGATCGCCAAGCACGCTACATCGAGGCGGCCGTAAATGGAGTCTTGATCGCTTCCATCTATCTCCCGAACGGCAATCCTCAGCCCGGTCCGAAGTTCGATTACAAGCTGGCCTGGTTCGCACGTCTAATCACACATGCAGCCGAACTCATGAGCGCTGGGGTATCGGTCGTGTTGGCTGGCGATTACAACGTTGTCCCAACGGTGCAGGACATTTACCAAACGCGATCCTTAGATAACAACGCGTTGATCCAACCTGAAAGCCGCGAAGCCTTCGCGCGACTGCTAGCTCAAGGCTGGACGGACGCTTTGCGGAGGGTGCACCCGGACGGCCCGCTCTGGACGTTCTGGGATTACAAGCGCGACCGGTGGCCTGCTGACAAGGGCATGCGGCTCGACCATATCCTGCTCTCACCGATACTGTCAGAGCGACTTGTCGAGGGCGGTGTAGACCGCTGGGTGCGTGGCGAGGAAAACGCTAGCGACCACGCTCCAGCGTGGGTAGTCCTCGATCTTTGAAGTTGTACTTATGCCCTTATTGAGTTCGCAGCTCTCCGGCGCCGAGCTCGCAAACTCTGGGCAACTTGCAATTGGGCGTTCAAAAACGATTCAGACGACAACGGCGTTTTTCAGATGAATGAGAAGGCCGGTCTCCAGCGGGATGCGTTACGCTCCCGATGAGAAACGCACTCGAGGGTGCAAGAAAGGAGACCGGCTGTGAAGAAAAATAGCATAGCCAAGAGGAAGCGCCAGGCAACCAAGAAGTTGACGGTGGGAATCGATCTGGGAGACCGATCAAGTCGCTACTGCATCTTGGACGAAGAAGGGGATGTGATATCGGAAGGCAGTTTCGCGACCACCAGGGCTGGAGTGGAGAAATTGTTTGCGGCCATGTCACGGTGCCGAATAGCCGTAGAAACGGGATGCCACTCGCCGTGGGTCAGTCGCCAGCTGACTCAGTTAGGACATGAAGTCATCGTTGCGAATGCGCGGAATGTTCAACTAATTAGCCAGAGCACGCGAAAGGATGATCGCTTGGACGCTCGCACGCTAGCTCGATTAGTGCGGATTGATGCGCGCCTTCTCTGTCCCGTGCGACATCGTGGACCAGAAGCGCAGGCGCACTTGGCGATCATCCGAGCACGTGATGTCCTGGTGAGGACGCGAACCCTGCTTGTGAACGCCGCACGTGGGCTGACGAAATCATTCGGGGAGCGACTGCGAAAGTGCGGCACAGAACAAGTTGGAATGAACCTGGCAGCAGAGTTGGATCCGCCGATTCGAACAGTAGTGGAACCTTTGCTGGCGGAAGTGGAAACTCTCAACCAGCGGATTGCCGAATATAGCAGCCAGATCGAAAAGATCGCGGAAGAGCATTATCCGGAGGTGGCCGGCTTAAAAAAGATCAATGGCGTCGGCACGCTCATTGCACTCACGTTCGTGCTCACAGTGGATGATCCTAATCGATTCCGCCGAAGCCGAGATGTCGGTTGTTACCTGGGATTGCGTCCTGGACGCCGCAACTCGGGGAATAGTGAACCGCAGATGCATATCAGTAAAGAAGGCGATAGCCATCTAAGACGCTTGATGGTGCAAGGAGCGCATTACATTTTGGGTGCCTTTGGAACAGATTGCGATCTACGACGATGGGGCTTGAAACTGGCAGAACGCGGAGGCAAGAACGGCAAGAAGAGAGCGGTGATTGCAGTTGCCCGAAAACTGGCCATTTTGCTACACAAACTTTGGGTCAGCGGCGAAGTTTACGATCCGCTACGGAACAGTAATCGGGTTGGCGAAGCAGCAGCATAAATTGACGAGGATTTGGTAGAGTCCTGAAAGATAAACCGCCTAAGTTCGGGTGACTGCGGGATTGGTCCGGCTCCTGGGCCGCTTACAGTGGAACATGAGAGCGATTTTCAGGTAGCAGCACCCACTGAAACGAGAACGCCAACTGGCACCGAGCTGATTGACAGCTCAATGAGGAGTGCGGATGGAAGGATGGCGACAGCAGGTGAAGGCTTCGATCAAACTCAACCACAAACCTGAGTTCAAATGTGCATGCCGGATCAACCGCGCGGCTCGGGAAAATTAAAGATGAAATCAAATTATCGTTGACACCGACCGGCCTTCTCATGGAAGGACCAATCCGGCGCAAGCTGAAGAAGCCAAGTTGATTCAGAGACTTGCGACTGCACAGGGAAGCGTAGCGCGTTAGGCGGCAACTTGCGAGTTGTGCGTGAGTTTTCTGCAAGCTTGCATGAAACAGGATGAGGTTTGCTGCTAAGGTCGAGCGAGAGTAAAGGAGACCCGCTCGCGATGACACCTGAAGCAGCAGCTGATGTTCCGGACGATTTGCAACAACTCCGCCGCCGTTTTGAGGAGTTCCGGAATACCCGGGCCGGGCACACGCGCTTGCCGGAAGCGTTGTGGGCGGCGGCAGCGGAACTGGCCAAGCGCTATGGAGTAAATCCCACAGCGCGGGCATTGCGGCTGGAGTATGGTGGCCTGAGGAAGCGAGTGGAGAATCGGGGTCAAGCGAAAGGGAAGCGCGCGCCGTCAACGCCGCCGACCTTCATGGAGTTCGTTGCGCCGGGAGCAAAAGCGGTTACGAACTGCACGGTCGAAGTGGAGTCGGTACAAGGCGGCAAGTTGCGGCTCGAGTTAAAAGCCGTGGCCACCACAGAACTAGCCAGTCTGATCCGGGCTTTCGTGCACCAATAAGCGATGTTGCAGATTGCTCCGCAGATGCGCATCTTAGTCGCGATTGAAGCCGTCGATCTTAGAAAAGGCATCGATGGTTTGGCAGAGTTATGCCGCGAGAAACTGTCAGCCGATCCTTTTTCTGGCTGCCTGTTTGTGTTCAGGAGCCGGCGCGCGACGGCGATTAAGTTATTGCAGTACGATGGCCAGGGATTCGTTTTAGCACAGAAGCGCTTATCCAGGGGGCGTTTTGTCTGGTGGCCGAGCGGCAGCGGGCCAGCACGCGTGTTGGAAGCTTATCAAGCACAGTTACTCGTGGCCGCCGGCAATCCCGACACGCAAGCGGCACCGATGTGGCGAAGAGTGAGCTAAAAAAAACCGCTCCAAAAAATTGGTATCGAGGGGCTTGCGTTCTAAACGCTTTTCTGTCACACTGCTGCTGTGCCGGTTGAATATCGCTACCGCGGGCGCAACATCAGCCGCAACGAGATCCTTTTTCTACAGCAGTTCATCGCCGATCATCCGGAGTTAAGCCGCTGTGCATTGTCACGCAAGCTTTGTGAGCTGTGGCAATGGAAGCAAGCCAACGGCGCGCTGCGTGACATGGTGTGCCGGGGACTGTTGTTGCTGCTGCATCGCGCAGGCGAGATTGAGTTACCGCCCGCTCGTCGCCCATCACAGAACCGGCCCGAAGGATGGGAGCGGCCGGAACCAGTGGTGCCTGACAACACTCCGGTACGCGGGCCGTTGTACGAGTTAATGCCGTTAGAGTTTCAGCAAGTGCGGCGCACACCGCAGGAGCCGCTGTTCAACAGTCTGATGGAGCAATATCACTACCTCGGCTATGAACAACCGGTAGGTGAGCACCTGAAGTATTTGGTATGTGCCAATGCGCAAGCGATCGCTTGTCTGGCCTGGTCTTCGGCGGTGCGTCATCTGGCGAGCCGCGATCGTTTTATCGGCTGGAGACCCGAAGTTCGCAAACGCAATCTGCATTTACTGGCGTATAACAGTCGCTTTTTGATTCTGCCTTGGGTACAAGTGCCGCATCTGGCTTCGCACATTCTGGGGCGCACGGCGAAGCTGGTGCCGCAAGATTGGCAGCGGCTGTATGCGCATCCTATTTATTGGCTGGAGACCTTCGTTGACCCGGCGCGGTTCAAGGGCACCTGCTATCGCGCGGCGAACTGGCTGGCGTTGGGGCGCACAACGGGCCGCGGCAAGAATGCGCCGAGCAAAAAGCCCACGCGACCGGTCAAGGAAGTATTAGCGCTACCGTTGACCCGGCGCTTTCGCGAGTTGCTGAGCCAGTGAGCAGCAATGAAGCCGGCGAGCGAACACCTGGAGGTCTCTACTGAGGAACTGGAAGCCTTATTGGAGCGAGCGCGGCAAGAGCCGCTTGAGCCAGACGGTTATGAAAAGCTGAAGGCTGCCATCCGCACACTGGGCTATGTGACCGAGCTGTTGGAAAATCGCGAAGCAACGCTCGAGACCCTACGTCGGCTTTTGTGCCAATCAAGCACCGAGAAGACGAACGACGTGCTCAAGCGAGCCGGCATTGATGTTAACGAAGAGAATCATAAGCCCGCTGGCCAGCGTGCTAAGAAGACGGCGGCTCCCGGACACGGGCGTAATGGTGCCGCCGCTTATGACGGGGCACGTAAAATCCAGATTCGGCACGCACGGTTAGCCTCTGGAGACCAATGCCCGGATTGTGAGCGCGGCAAAGTATATCTGCAGCACGACCCCGGTGTGTTGGTGCGCATCAAGGGACAGGCACCGATTGACGCGACTGTATATGAACTGGAACGGTTGCGTTGTAATCTCTGCGGAAAAGTCTTCACGGCCGAGGCTCCGGAGGGAGTGGGCGAACAGAAGTACGATGCCTCGGCAGCAAGCATGATCGCGCTGCTGCGTTACGGCAGCGGCTTCCCTTGGAATCGGTTGGAAGGGCTGCAAGATAGCTTGGGGATTCCATTGCCAGCCGCCACGCAGTGCGAGATTGTGTCGGAAAAGGCTGCGGAGCTTCAGCCTGCTTACGAAGAGTTGATTCGCCAGGCCGCGCAGGGCGAAGTGCTCCACAATGACGACACTTCCATGCGTGTATTGGCACTGAATAAGGCGCAGGCCCTTGTTGCAGATGTGTCATCGGAGCGGACAGGGGTATTCACTAGCGGGATCATATCGACTGCACCAGGGCGAGACATCGCGCTGTTCTTCACGGGGCATCAGCACGCCGGTGAGAATCTGGCGGATGTGCTGAAGCGACGGGCAGCGGAGCTGACTGCTCCCATTCAGATGTGCGATGCCTTATCACGCAATCTGCCGAAACTGCCCAAGGCGCTTGAGATCATTGTGGGCCATTGCTTAGCTCATTCGCGGCGGCGGTTCGTGGAGGTGACGCCCAACTTTCCCGAGGAGTGCCGGTTCGTGCTGGAAAGATTTCGTGAAGTCTACGTGAACGATGCGCTGGCGCGCGAGCAGAATATGACGGCCGAGCAGCGCCTCGCTTTTCACAAGACCCACAGTGGACCGGTCATGGAACAACTGAAGGTTTGGCTCAAAGCACAGTTTGATGAAAGGAAAGTGGAGCCGAACTCAGGCCTTGGAGTCGCCATCACGTATCTGCTCAAGCATTGGGACCGGCTTACTCTCTTCCTCAAACAGCCGGGGGCCCCACTGGACAACAACATTGCCGAAAGAGGGCTGAAGAAAGCCATTCTTCACAGAAAGAATTCGCTGTTCTACAAGACCCGGAACGGCGCTCGTGTGGGCGATCTGTTCATGAGTCTCATTCACACCTGCGAACTGTGTGGCGCGAACCCGTTCGATTATCTGATCGAGCTGCAGCAGCATGTGGCGGCGCTGAAGAGCAAACCCTCCGATTGGATGCCTTGGAATTACCGCGACACTCTTCAGCGGACCTACATCAATATGGATTCCGGCTAGAGTTATGATGATGCAGGACTGGCTGAAAACCTTCCTCTGCGGCCAGTGGAGCAGACCTTCTCGAAGTGCCTCTAAAACCGGCTTTTCAAAAACCAAAATTGGATAACGTTTTCGGCCAGTCACGAAAAGCGGCAAAAATGTTTCGGGTTGGTCTGTATGCCCGCGTGTCCACCAACGATCAGCAGACACTTCCAATGCAGAATCGCGCAATGCGCGAGTACACAGCCCGCCGCGGCTGGACGATTGCCATGCAAGTGCGCGAGGTTGGTTCGGGCGCAGCCAAGCGCGAAGCTCGCGAGAAACTGCTGGAGGCCGCTCGTCGTCGCGAGATCGATGTGGTGCTGGTGTGGCGACTGGATCGCTGGGGCCGCTCGGTAACCGATCTGCTGGCAACCCTGCAGGAACTCGAACATCTAAGCGTCGGTTTTGTTTCGCTCACCGAAGCGCTGGATCTGACCACGCCAGCCGGACGCGCCATGGCCGGCCTGCTCGCTATCTTCACCGAGTTCGAACGGGACATCCTGCGCGAACGAACGCGGGCCGGCTTGGATCATGCCCGCCAGAATGGGAAGCGGCTCGGCAGGCCAATAACCGCTGGGCTTCAGACCGCCGAGATCCACAAGCTATATCGTGCGGGTGTTGCCAAGGCGGCGATTGCGCGCCGGCTACACATCGGGCGCACCTCGGTACGCCGAATCCTGGGAGCGAAGTGATGAAGCCGCCCAAGCGAGACCCGGTCCGGGAAGACCGCATCTACAACGAAGCCATCGTTGATGCCCGCCCGGAAGAGCAGGCAATGAGCTGGTACTACTATCTGGAAGGCAAGATCAGTTTCCCGTTCCGGGCAAAGTGTGTCGCCGCAAACGGCATCTCGCCGCTCCGGAAGGGTGAAACCATCGAGGTTTTTCGCATGGCTGTCGAGGACACCTGCGAGCACGACATGTTTGTGCAAATCCGTTGGCAGGGGCGCAAGATGGCCGTTCCTCTCTCCCAACTGGATGCCATCCATCCAGACGAATCAACAAAGGAAGCCATCGGCGACTGGCATTACTGGCTATCTCAGGGTTATTGCCTCTGATTTACGCACAACTGCCGAAAGCTCACAATGTGCGGACTCCATAACGCTGACCATCGGGAGTACTGCCGACGGCTAATCGGCAAGAAAACCCGGCGCGACTCGGCGTACGGATTGTGCTTTCGGATGTGCGTAACAAAATTGACCAAACTCATCCGCCATTTGCCACGACCACGAGAGGATCAGCGAATCTCCTTTATCGTTGAGAGTGGCGACAAAAATGTATCGGATGCGCTTCGAATTTTCCAAGAGATGAAGAATGGATATCTCACCCATGTCCTCGGTAATTTTGCAACCGCTTCAAAGCAAGACTATGGGGCGATACAGGCGGCTGACCTGATCGCGTACGGAGCACATAGAAGCCTTCAGCAACACTTAGGTACTGGCGAAATCGTCGAGCTATCAAAAAGCTTCGCGGCGATCATCACGAGCGCTCCAATAGAAGACGTTTGGGTAACGAAATCGCATTTAGAAATCACCGCAGATATTCAGATTGCACAGCGGCAAGGAGATGAAGAAGCCGCGCTAAAAGCATTTGAGGCTTATGCTGAGAACCTTCCCGAACCGGGCGGATTCGTTCGACTGCCAGACAGCCTCAAATACCGCACCGAATGAAAGTGTCACCAGTTCTCGAAGCGGTAACAGAACGGATTAACATGGATGGAATGAAGCCGCACACGGAAATGATCGAAGGAACGGAAGCCTACACGCGCTTCGAGAAGGCCATGAAGAAAGTGCTTTCGGTCCCTCACTCCGAGATCAAACGGCGCATCGAAGAGCACCGTCACGAAGCCGCCACGAATCCGAATAAGCGGGGTCCAAAACCAAAAGCCACAAAAAACCGATGAACATACCTCTTTTCTTTTACGCAAAAGACCCCGAGCGCCCTTCGCCAGAGCGCTTCTTGAGTGTTACCCACATCGTTAAAGTCGAGAAGCACGAAGACTCGGTCGCTATATGGGTGCTTGGGCAAGAAGGGCCGATTTATCTGTACGGAAAAGGTGCACAGGAGTTTATGGATTACGTCAAACGAGAAACGATTAACAATCACTGGTTCGCATCTGAGACACCCGTCACTGGCCCCAAAATCTAGGCGATTTGGAGCTTTCGAATTCCTGTAGGGGAATGATTACGCGTACACAATCAAGTACTGCGAGCGTTTCCTCTTCGGTCGCTCCTGAGTCTCGCAGCAATGAAATCACCTGTTCCGTTAAGGTCAGAATCATTGATCGGCGCGCCTCCGCCTTCTCGTTGCGTATTAGAGCCAAACCCATCCCGTAGCTTTCCTTTTGCCGCGTCCCTGACGTTTCGCTTCCTTCTCAGAAAGCTTCGGTCGTTTCTCCCTCCTTCCCGGTCAGTTCTTTGTAGGTTAGTCTCCGACCGACGATCTGCTTCATCGCGGCAACGAACCGTTCGCCGTCGTTCGCATCCTTGCGGTGGTTGTAGCGAAATACTTGCTCATCGACGTAGCGGAAGAGATGAAACGGCTCGACGGAAACGTAGGTTCCTCCCAGGCCGCGCTTGAACAAGCTCCAGAAGTTCTCCAGCCCGTTCAAATGGATTTGCCCGTCCACGTACATCTCGGTGTGGTTAATCACGTCGTGAGCGTAATCGGCCTGAAGTCCGAAGTATGATTTCAGTTCATCGGTGTAGACGTGAGCGCCTTTCTCGACGTTCTCTTCCACGTTGGGTACCAGGGTGCCCATACTGTTGTCATTGATGACGTTCACGCGGATGTTGCCACCGCGCTCTAAGATGCCCTGTACGCCGATCTTGCCGACAGCGCCGCCGCCTTTGCCTTCGAGCTTTTTAACCCGATGGGCCTTGTGCATGTTTCGCGCTTTGCCACCGATAAACGACTCGTCAATTTCAACTTCGCCCGAGAGCTTGCCGCCCTTGCGGTCGTCCTGCATGGCGAGTCTCGCGCGTTGCAACATGAACCACGCAGTCTTCTGGGTAACCCCCATAGCGCGATGGATCTCCCAAGAGGAAACGCCGTTCTTGGAGTTCACGACCAGCCACATGACGGGGAGCCATTTGTCCAGCCCGATAGGGGAATCCTCGAAGACGGTCCCGACCTTCAAGGAAAACTTCTGTTTTGGGTGCTTCTGGTAGCACTTGAATACCCTTGCGTTCGGAAGGTAGGAAACGTCGCCTGAGCCGCAGCGAGGACAACGCACCTTGCCGTCCGGCCAGCGGAGCTTCATCATGAACTCGTGGCAGCGGTCTGGATCAGAGAAATACACCATCGCTTCCTGAAGAGTTTTTGGGGCCTTGTCCATACTTCAACTTTACAGCAAAGAGCGTTGTCAGTCAAGTATATTTATACCACTTAAGTGATCGCGTCGGCTACTTGGAAAACCAGAAGCGCTGGCAGTGCAGTAACCGACATCCGAACCGTCAGTTCTCCATATGGTTCATGCTGCATCGCGTTCGCCTTGCCATGCAGGACAACCGTCGAGGTGGAAAGCTCTCGGGTGAATTGGAAGTGGACGAATCCTACATCGGTGGGAAAGCCCGGAACATGCGCAAGGCGTCGAAGGGTGGCGGTCGAACCTTTCCATCTGTTCCGGTACGTCGATGAGCAGGCGTTTCGCTACAACCACCCGAAGAACGAGGATGGCAGCAAGCAGTTTGTGTTCGCAGGTCGTCGGTCGCCGGTTGACCTACAAGCAATTAACCGGGAAGGAGGGGCAAAAGCAGGAGGAAGCTTTCTAAGCTGGAGGCGCAACGTGAGGGCCGGGGGAAATGTCGCGCTGCTTAGGCTTCGGTCCTCGCTTTTTGCCGCGAAAGTAAACGGTTCGCTTGTGTTCTGCATCCCGACGTAGGATTTCCTCACGCGGAACAGACATTACTTTGCCGACGAGCGCATCGAAGCGTTTGAATGCTTCTTTGCCTTCCACCATGTCTTTCTTGGTGAGTTCCTTCATGCTGCTATGATGTCACGTTTGCATGGCATCCGATGATCAGATCGCGAAACGTCTTGAATCTTTTACAAAAGCATTAGATGCGTTCAAGGCTTCTCTCGACCAGCATATAGAAGCCATACGCGAACAGAGCGAGTCCGCAGGCTGCGACAGTCAGCCACAACCACCAGTAAGCATACGCTCTACTTTGGAGTTGCCAGAAGAAGCACGCGAATACTATCGCTCACAGGGCCGTCAAACTACCGGCAAGAAAATATGGCGAGAACGAAAAGAGCGTTGCAGATCACTGGTGTGTTGATTGCGGTCGCGCTCGCTATTCTCACCTATTCCACGCTCATACAGGTTAAGAGCAGGCCGATTCCGCTCAAAAGCAGGCCGGGACGATGCAAAAGGAGTTTGAGGAGACGGATCGGCCATGGGTTGACGTGAACGTTGACATTGCTGGACCGCTGGTCTTCTTCGCTAAGGACACTATTGGACAGAACATTCATCTCGCTCTCTCGAACACCGGTCACTCTCCCGCATTGAACGTCTCTAGTGATGTGAAGCTGTTCAACTTTGATTTGAGAGACATTAAAAATGGTGGCGATTTCCTGCCTGAAATGCACCGGATATGCTCTGGCGTTCTGAAGCACTCTGCGGAACCAGATGTGGGCAGCGCCTTGTTTCCAGGCGACAAAAGCATCGAACTTCGTACCGTTTACATGGTGATCCAAAGCGATCGCATCATTTCTCCACAATTGGTCGGCTGTGTTAGCTACAAATTCCCCTTCGGCAACGAGCCGCATTGGACCGGATTTATTGGACTGATCGCCGCTATCACCAAAGACCCCCAAGTGTTCGTCGCTCCTATTCCAGGTCGAGATGCCAGTCTTGCGCGAAATCTCCGCATCATTCGATACAAGGTGTTCGGTGATTAGAGTAAGGCTGCCAGCCTTCCACGCCAAAACCAGCGTAGCAAGAGCGGCGATTAGCCAAGTATATTTATACGACTTTAAGCTCTCCCCGCGAGGTTGAATGTGGTCGCGAGCACAGCCTGGGAAAGCGCGAAATAGGGCGGATCGGAGGAAAGAAGCTGATCCGCCTTGAGGTGATTCGCGCTTTCTATTGTTCAGACGATCCTAAGGAAGAATTCGTCCAGTCCGTCGCGATATTCAATCCGATAGGGCATAATCGCCGATTGTTGAATCGCTCAGCTATACTCTTTGCCGGAGATAAATGGGAAGCAGAGCCAAGAAACTCATCAAAGATCTGAAGGCCAGTAGGGAAATCTCGGTGCTCTCTCCACTCCTGAAAGGGGCTCGCTGTACCCGCCCGCCCGCCTTGGCTCCGCAAATTGCGCGCCAACATCGACTCTCCGGCCGTGCGGTTGGTCAGCTACGATATTTTTGTCGGATTTAAACGAATGTCAGAGGTTACGATGCGGTGCCATCGAGCATCGATACAACGGCTCCAAGAATGGTCGAATGAGACGGGCATCATTCTTACCGAGTGGGAATTGGACCCTGCGACAGAAACGATCTTCCTCCCAATGTTGTTGAGTTGACCCTTCACAGCTTTGATGCTGTCCAAGTGCTTGCTTCCGAAGGATGGCTCGTCGAAGGAACGTCCGACGAAGGTGCGGGCCGTATTTTGTTCGCAACGTCGAAGGATCAGAAGCTGGTCCAAATCGAGGTCGATAAGGGGTTCATCGGCCCCTATTATACGTACGGGGATGAAGATTTCAACAACTTGGTCGACGAGTACCAGAGAGCTGAAGAGTGGACCACATCCCAACTTGCCAAAGGAAGTCGCTTTACCTAAGCTCAAGTGCCTCCCCGCCACCGCTCTTTCTACAATCGTCATGAGCGACTGTCAAAAAAAATGCCGCTCCAGTCCCTGTCAGGTGAGCCGGAGCGGCCGAGGGAAGCTGCAAAATTAATGGCGATGTCCGCCGCCACCTCCGCCGGAAGAGTGGCTGCCGCCTCCTCCTCCTGAGTGCGACGAACCACCTCCTCCGTGGAAGGAACCACCACCGCCGCCGTGAGAGGACGGCGCGCTGTAATGGGGTGCGCTGTAATGTTCTCCGGAAGGCGCGCTGTAGCGAGGCATCGCCGGTGCTGAATAGTGCGGCGCAGCGGGCGCCGCACTATAGCGCGGGATAGCTGGTGAGCTATACCCCCCTCCGAAGTTCTGCCGTGGAGCGCTGTAGCTGTTGTATGGAGCGCCCCCATACGGTCTCGTAAACTCTCTCTGGCTCGGCGGAGCCGTCGTGCGGCCCGCACTGTAGTTGGCAGGTGGTGGCGTACCAAAGCGGTGCCATCCACTCTGCTCGTTTCCTTGCGCGAAATTCTGACGTACGGTGGCCGATCCTCTGGGATCCCCAAAGCGCTGCCAACCGCCCGCCGCCGGCGCCGTCTGCCGGGGCTGCGCTGCGTAAGTCCCCCGTCCCGCGAAACTGCCTTGCATGTTCGGAGGGACGCCATGTTGGTTCGAAGCTACGCGAGGCACAGTCTGTCCCACGCCGAATCGCGAGACGCTCGGCGCACGATTAAACCCGGTCTGCGGCGCATGAAAGAATTGGCGATTCGCTGCGAAGCCCAGTCGAGGATTGGCCACGGCCTGCCGGTTCGAAAACTGGTAGCTCGCCCGCGTCGGAGTTACCGGCAACTGACGGAAGAGAGTTGCATTGGTCAGCTGCGCACGTGTAGCGGGGGTGAAGGGCTGATGATTCGGACCGCTAAACCGGGTGAACGGAGCAGTCAGGGCGCCTCCGCGAAACGCGGCGTTCCGGTACATCCGGCCAATATCGGTGCGTCCCCAGAATCGATTGTTGGCGTACCATCCGCCCCAGCGGCCCGCTCCGAAAAACCCGTGGCCCCACCATGGGTGGAAGATCTCGTAGGGAGCCAGTGCGACCCAGCCAAGTCCCCCGCCCCAGCCGAAGAAGCCTACCAACGCAGGATTCCACCAATAGGAAGCGCGGGCTGCGCCCGGCCACCAGCACCAGCCGAAGCCGCCATTCCGGAACCAGCGGCCGTAATGATAAGGCGCCCAGCCCCAAGGCGCGGCATCCACCCAGGTCCATCCATAGTAGGGTTCGAAAGCCCATTGACCATTGCTATAGGGGGACCAATCCGGATTTTGCGTTTGCGGCTGCCACACCTCGCCGTACTGCGATTGCACCCAGTTGCCGTTCTGATCCAGATCGTCCGCGCCGCCGATATCAGGGCTCACATAGCGATAACTCTGCGAGGCTAGCAGTTCCCTGTCACGATTCGCGCTCCAATCATCAAGCTGGTCACGCCCTATTTCGGAGGTCGTCTGAAACTCCGCTTGGTTCGGGGTTCCGCGCACCAGAGTTGTCTGCCCTGGGGCGAGCTGCTGTGATCCGTTCGGACTGTCGATTTCCGCCTGACCCGATCGAACCGTAATCTGCGTGGAGCCGTCTTCCGTTACAGAAATCCGGTACTCGCCGACGCCGAGCGGCCGCACTGCGATGCTCGGGGTATCAATTTCCGCCTGAGAACCAGCGTCACGAAGAACGCGACAAATAATCGTTCCCGCACCCAACTGCATCTGATAACGGTGATATTGAAGGGTGGCGAAGCCGACGTCCGTATTGGGGCCAAGACGAATCAAGTTACCGTAATCCAGCTCGACCTCCGCGCGCGAACCTGGCGATGTCTGCAAGTGGTCGGATGCCATCAGCGGGGCGTTAATGGCAGCAGCTTCGAGTTGACCGGTGTCGCCCCTTCGGACATTCACATCGCCCTGCGCGATGCTGATACGCGCGACGCCGTGCTGCCGGTCGGCAGCGGGATCGGATTCCGAATCCGCCGCAGCGCCGTTGCCAGCATAGGATTGTCCATTCTGATCCGGTGACTGCGGATAGGCGGGCGAACCGTACTGCCCCGTTGGCGGATTTTGGGGCTGCGGTCCCCCCGAATACGACTGATCGGGGTTTGCGGGCGCTGGCGCGAACTGAGCTCTTCCGAGCGGCTCCGTTCCCGCAACGGCCAGCACTGCAACCACGATCACCGAGAGGAGCCTACGAATCATACTTCCGCCCAAGTGTTATACACGCGACGAACCAAACGTACTGCGTAAGGAAATCAGGAGGTTAGCCTAGATGCCCTGAAAACGGTCTGGCTGAAAACCACCACCCGCGTCCGCATTGCACCGGACGGGAAAATCAGATTGGGAGCGTCAGCTTAAACTCTGACCCGGAGATTCCATCGCTCTCCACCCAAATTTCGCCCCCGTGAGCGCGGACGAGCCTGTCACAGACTGCGAGTCCCAGGCCGGTGCCCGAGATATTCTTCGGATGCAGGCGTTTAAAAGGAACAAAGATCTGCTTGTGAAAGCGAGGCTCAATCCCTGGCCCGTTATCGCGAACAGAGATGGTATGGAACTCAGGTCCTTCGACAGCAGATATTTCGATGACCGGCGTAGCAGCGCCTCGGTACTTGAGTGCATTGCCGATCAGGTGCTCAAATACTCTCGACATTTGGTTTTCATCGGCGAATACCTCGGGCAAGCTACTGATTTCAAGCTTGGCGCCTAACCGGCGGATCTCGTCGACGAATTTAAATTGGGCGCGTTGAACGGCAGTGCCGAGATTGATCATGGCCCGCTGCGGGGTGGCGTTGCTTCGTGAATACCCGAGCAGATCGCGAATCAGACTTGTCATCTGGCTCGCTGCACTCACGATAAAGCCTGTGACCTCGGCCGTTTGCTTATCGTTCGGACACTCGCGCTGTAACAGCTGCGCGTAGCTGTAAACGGCCCGCAGCGGCTCCTGCAAGTCATGGCTGGCCGCGTAGACGAATTGTTGCAGCTCCTCACCGGCCGAATGGGCGGCCGATCGGTTTTCCTCGACTTCTGCCCGGGCCGATTCGAGTTCGGTGCGCACCCTAGCCAGCTCTGCCTTCAGCTCTTCGTTTTCACGAAGAGCGCGCGCGAGATGCTCTTCTGTGGTTTCTTGACTCGAATTCATTGCGGTGTGTCCGACCGCTAAGCTGCTTCCCGAAGTCCTAAGCGCTCGAGCAGCGCACGGGAATCGGGATCGCGCCCCATGAAATCACGGTAGAGCTGCGCAGGGTCCTCGCTATCTCCGCGTTCCAGGATGTTATGCCGGTATTTCCCGCCCGTTTCGGTGTTAAATATGCCCGAGTCCTTAAATCGCGTGAAGGCGTCAGCGTCCAACACTTCAGCCCACTTGTAGGAGTAATAACCGGCGCCGTATGCCACGGGGCTCGCGAAGAGATGGCTGAAGCTCGCAATCATCGCATAGTCCTCCGGAAGATCGGCGGGCGTGAACTGGACCAAAATATCGCGCGCGTAATTGATCACGTCTCCATCACGCGCCGCGTCGTATTCGCGATGGAGCTTCAAATCGACCATGCTGAACCCGAGCTGCCGCATCTGGGCATTGGCGGCCCGGAACGTTCGCCCGCGCTTCATCTTTTCGAAAAGCTCGTCGGGAATTGGGCCGCCGGTTTGATAATGTCTCGCGAACAGGTGGAGAGCGTCACGCTCCATGCACCAGTTCTCCATGATCTGCGAGGGAAGCTCGACGAAATCCCAAGGAACGTTGGTGCCTGAGAGTGTTCGTACCGGCACACGGCTCAAGACGTGATGCAGCAGATGGCCAAATTCGTGAAAAATCGTCTCAACTTCCCGGTGAGTCAGGAGTGATGGCTTCTCGCTCAGGGGCGGCGTAAGATTCCCGCAGATGAGTCCCAGGTGCGGTTTGCCCTGATCGGGATTACCGGTTATGAGAGAGTCCATCCAAGCGCCCCCGCGCTTGTTCTCCCGCGGGAACCAGTCGGTGTAAAATCCGCCGAGCAATTCGCCGGACTCCGCGTCCTCCACACGGTAGTATTTGGTGGCCGTATCCCATCCTGGTACGCCCGGCTCTTCGAGAACTTTTATCCCCAACACGCGGCTGAAAATTTCGAACATTCCGGCGACGACCCGCTCGAGTTCAAAGTACGGCCGTAGTTCTTCCTCATCGAACTCATAGAGCGCCTGCCGCTGCTTTTCCGCCACATAGCCGATGTCCCAGGGATGGATGCTGTCATACCCGATCGTCTGGCCGAACTCCACCAGACTGCGGTTTTCGCGTTCGAAGTACGGCTTGGTTTGCTGCCACAACGTCTCGATAAAGTCCTGCGCCTCTCCGCCGTTGTGCGCCATTCGCTCTTCGAGTACAAGATCAGCGAAGTCAGGGTAGTCAAGCAGCCGCGCCTTTTCATGTCGCAGCCGCAGAATTTCCTGGATCAATGCGCGGTTATCGAAATCGCCGGAAGTCGCCCGCGTATTGTAGGCGTGCCATAACTGCTGCCGGATGCTTCGGTCATCGAGATAGGTCATCGCGGCGGTGTAACTCGGCCCCTGCAACGTCAAGCGCCAACCTTCTTTCCCCTTGGTTTTTGCGCTCTCGCGGGCCGCCATGCGGGCCGATTCCGGGAGGCCAGCCAGCTTGGCCTCATCTGTTATCAACAGCTCATAAGCGTTCGTCGCGTCCAGAACGTGTTCGGAGAACTTGGTTGTGGCTTTGGTCAGTTCCACATCGAGCTCTTCGAGTTTCTTCTTGCCCTCGGCATCGAGGTCGGCGCCCGCTCGCCGGAAGCCAGACACTGTCTTCTTCAGAAAGCGCTTGTGAACGGGCGCGAGCGTCTCCTTCTCGCCGCCGACGTCGATGGCCTTCACGGCCGCCCAGAGCTCCGCATTCAAAGGAATCGAAGTATAAAACAGACTGACCGGCTCTTGCACAGCGTTGTATGCAGCTCGCAGCGCCGGCGTGGTTACTACCGATTCCAGATGGCGGACAACGGCCATCGCGGTGTCCAACGGCTCCGTCACCTGATCCAAAGCAAGAAGAATGTCGCGATACGTTCGCGGCACCTCGGGCCTACCGAGATCGGCTATGCGCCGCTTCATCTGCTCGAGCAACAGATGAATAGCAGGCTCCACGTGCTCCGCCTTGATTGCATCGAACTGAATCGGGAATCGCTCTGTCAGCAGAGGATTATCTTGTAGTTCTGCGGTCATAGAAATTTGAGGGCGGATCTACCAGACCCGGCAGCCCTTCCCGGGCGCTATGTACATGCTGGAATCGGGCTTACATCCGAACGCCTCATCAAACTGCGGCAAATTGCGGACCACGCCATTGGTGCGGTATTTACCGGGAGAGTGCGGGTCGGTTTGTGCGCGAAGGCGCGCCTCCTCCGGCCGCGTATTCTCGCACCAGACTTGCGCGAAGCCAAGGAAAAACTGTTGAGGCTGCGTGTAGCCGTCCTGTTGGACAGATGGCGCAACACCCTTTTTCGCTAGAGCGTTCATGAGCGCCATGTACGCGAGGCGAATGCCGCCATTATCGGCGGTATTTTCGCCCAGAGTCAGCTTGCCGTTCAGTTCCAGACCCGGAACCGCCTCAAAGCTGCCGTATTCGCTTACGAAACAGTCTTCCAGTTTGTCGAAACGCTGGCTATCGTTCTTCTGCCACCAGTCCCGGAGGTTCCCATCGGCATCGAACTTGCTCCCCTGGTCGTCGAATCCGTGCGTGAGTTCGTGCCCGATCACCATGCCCACGGCACCGTAATTCACCGCGTCGTTCGCGTGGTTGGAATAAAACGGCGGCTGCAAAATACCCGCCGGGAAATTGATGTTGTTTTCGGTTGGATTGTAGTAGGCATTCACGGTAGGCGGCGTCATTCCCCATTCCGCCCGATCCACCGGCTTACCGATCTTGTCGCGCTGCCGCTTACTCTCAAACTCGTTCGCCCGGTACCAGTTCCCGAAAAAGTCGTCGCTGACGATCTGAACGGATGAATAGTCCCTCCACTTGTCGGGATATCCGATCTTGTTGGTGACGGCATGAAGCTTAATTAGAGCCTGTTTCTTGGTCTCGGGACTCATCCAGGTCAGGGATTCCAGATCCTTCCCCATCTGCTCCTCGATTTCATGCACCATCTCCAGAGTCCGCTGTTTTCCCTGCTCTCCAAACGTTTTCTCAACGTACTTACGTCCCAAGGCTTCGCCTAATTCGTCATCGGTTGCCGACACGCATCGTTTCCATCGCGGTTTGATTTCCGTTACGCCGGTCAACACTTTTCCGTAGAAGTTGAAGTTCTCATCGACGAAAGCCTTCGGCAGAAGTCGTGCGCTTCCGTTGACATAATGCCAGGTCAAATAATCACGAAGGTCCGCGAGATTCCTGTTTTGAAGTAGCGCACTGAACTCTTTGAGGAATGCCGGTACGTCCACATTCAATGATGAAAAAGCCGGCGCTTTCACCTGAACGAAAAACTGGTCGAAATTGAAATTTGGGCTCAGTTGGGCCAGTTCCATCTTCGGCATTACATGGACCAGCAGTTTCGGATCTCGCCGGGTGGTCACGTCCAGGGAGGCCTTCGCCAGATCCGTCTCGATCGACATGACCGTTTGCGCCTTCTTCCGTGCTTCAGACTCGGGCATCCCAAGTAAGGCGAACATTTTCGAGACGTGCTCGAGGTATTTTTTGCGGATCTCCTCCGATTTCGCGTCGGTTCGGAAGTAAAAGTCGCGCTCCGGCAACCCGATTCCGCCCTGATCCAGATTGGCAATGGTCATCTCGGCATTCTTTGGATCGGGCGACGGATAGAAGTTGAAGAACACGTCGATCTGGCGCTCGTGCAGACGCGCCACTTCATCCAACAGGTCGCGCTCGTTTGCGATTCGGGAAATGCTTTGCAGTTCCGATTGAAGCGGAGCAGTTCCCCGCTCCTGAATGCCGGCTTCATCCATGCATGACCGGTAAAAGCCGCCAATCTTCTGATCGAGCGCAGAGTCGCCTTGATGCTTTTCGGCGTCTTCCAGGATTTCGCGCAGAATCTTCTGATTGCGCTCGTAAAGCTGATCGAAGGTGCTCCAACTGCTTTCGTCGGCGGGAATGGGATTGTTCTTAATCCAGTTGCCGCAAGCATATTGATAAAAGTTGTCGCAAGGATTTGCAGACTTATCGATCGCGCTCAGGTCGAGACCGCTGTTCGCTTCCGTTTCGGCGGTCTGCGCAAATGCACCGCTGGCCAACAAAGCCACGCAGACTACTGCGGCGGCAAACGTCCTATTTTTCATTCACTCTCAGTGTAATCACCGGTCACCAAACGCGGCAGCCGCTGGCCGATACCATCCGCTCACCCACCGAGCACCCGAAGGCTTTCGCGAATTCCGGCATGTTCTCCACCACGCCTATGACGCGAAATTCGCCCGGCGAGTGAGGATTCGTGCGGACGCTGGTTCGCAGCGATTCAGGGCGCTGATTTTCACACCAGACCTGAGCGTAACCGAGGAAGAACCGCTGCTCGGGCGTGTATCCGTCCAGTTTCTCTTTAGAGACGGTGCCATTTTCGAACCCGTCGAGCAACGCCATGTAGGCGAGCCGAATACCGGCATTATCGGCGCCGTTTTCGCCAAGCGTCAGCTTCCCATTTACGTTGACGCCCTCGATCGGGCTGAAGCCGGAGTATTCCTTGACAAGGCAGTCGACCCGCTTCCTGAACGCCTCATCGTCCTGCTTTGTCCACCAGTCGCGCAGGTTGCCGTCCGCGTCAAACTGGCGGCCCTCATCATCAAACCCGTGCGTCAGCTCGTGACCGATGACTACGCCGATACCACCGAAGTTGGCGGCCATATCGCGCGATGCCGAATAAAACGGCGGTTGCAAAATACCCGCCGGAAAGTTGATATTGTTCTCGTCCGGCTTGTAATAAGCATTGACCGTGGGCGGCGTCATTCCGAATTCCGCGCGATCCACCGGGTTCCCTATCTTGTTGAGGCGGCGACGAATGTCAAACTCACGCGCATTGCGCAGAGCAGCAACGTAGTTGGTCGCCGTGACCGTCACGCTCGAGTAGTCGCGCCATCGATCGGGGTACCCAATCTTGTTCGTTACACCTTTCAGCTTGGCCAAAGCTTGTTTCTTGGTCGCATCGCTCATCCAGGTCAGCGAATCGATATCGGCGTCCATCTCACGCTCGATGATATTGACGAGTTCCTCTGTCTTCTGCTTGGATTGACCGGCAAAGGCTTTCTCCACGTACTCTTGCCCCAAGGCCTCACCCAAGCTCCGGTCGGTCGACTCAACGCAGCGCTTCCAGCGTGGCCGCAATTCCTTCGCGCCGGTTAGAAATCGGCCATAAAAGTCAAAATTCGCCTCTACAAAGGCTTTGCTCAGCGCGGGGGCGTACGCCGAAACATAGTGCCACGTCAGATAACTTTTCAAATCGTCCAGGCTTGTCGCGGCGAGCGTGTCGTTCAGGCTCTTGAAAAAATCAGGGACAGAGACGTTCAGCTTGTCAAAAGAGGGTGAATGCCGTACCCGGAAGTATTCAGCGAAATTGAAATCCGGAGTCAGGGCCTGCAAATCAGCCACTGACATCTTGTGATGCGTGAGATGCGGATCTCGCCGGGCCACCCGGTCGAGCGACGCTTTTGCCAGCGAGGTTTCGATTGCCATGATTGCCTTTGCGTCTGAATCCGCTTGAGCCGGTGCATGGCCGATCAGTTGCAGCATTTGCGAAATATGTGCCACATACTTCTGCCGGGTCTTCTCGTCTTTGGGGTCTAGGTAGTAACTCTTATCCGGCAGGCCCAACCCGTCTTGATCGACATCGGCGATAGTCATCTTCGCGTTATCGGCATCGGCAGCAGCACCGAAACGAAAGAACACGGTGACGCCTTGATCATGCAGCCCCGCTACTTCGGCCGGCAATTCACTTTTCTCTTTCAGGGCGCGGATGCGATCGATGCCCGCCTGAATCGGCTCATCGCCCTTCTTCTCTATCAGGGCCTCGTCCATACAAGCCGCATAAAAAGCCCCAATCTTCTGATCGATGGGCGACCGATCCTGGTGCTTCGCCGCATCCTCAAGAATCTGCCGGAGGATCTCCTGGTTGCGCTGTTGTAGCTCGTCGAAGCGGCTCCAACGAGCGTATTCCGGCGGAATCGGATTGGCCTTCATCCAATTTCCGCAGGCGTACTGATAGAAGTTCTCACAAGGATTGACGTTCTTATCAATTGCCTGCAGGTCGATGCCGCCGGACGGAGGCGTTTGCGCGCAGGCCGCAACCGTAATCACGAAGGCGCCGCTTAAGAGAAAACCAGGAATCCTCATAATCATTCTGTTGCCAGGAATAGCAGACTCGCTTCGAAGCATAACTCGTTCTCGTGCGCTACGATTCCCCTATGGCGCAGTCCACCAGTCAGCTATTCGAAGTGCAGTGTCCCTGCTGCGGTTCTACGCTCCAAATCGATCCCGAGACTCAGGTTGTGATTCGTCATCGCGAGCCCGAGAAGAAAGCGGCGATAGAAGACCTCCAAAGCGCGGTTCAACAGCTTAAAGGGGATGCGCAGCGGCGCGATCAAATTTTCGAGAAGAGCTTCGCATCGCACCTTACGAGCGACAAGGTACGCGAAAAGAAATTCGAGGAGCTGCTCAAGCAAGCAAAAGAAGATAAATCGGGAGCACCCCCGAAGCGGCCATTCGATCTGGATTAGATCAGGCCGCGGAACGAGTGATGGCGGATGAACGCCCGATCAACGCTGATTTATGCCGAGGTTTGTCCGGTCTCCGCAGGCGACAAAAAGCGATCGTCCGCGCCACCCACGTCGCTTATGCGTCCTTGTTGTTTAGAGAGCTTGGCCGAATGCATCAACATCGCCCATTGGTGCCGTTCCTGCTGCCGCTTTTCGCGAGCTTCGCGGCGAGTTTGATCGGCTGCTTTCTGCTGCTGCGAAACAAAGCCAATCTGCTCCTTCCGCCTTTCTGATCTGAGCTTTAGCAGATCATTCAAGCATTTGTGGAAGGCGCGCTCATGCGTGGTTTGATAGCGAAGGTAGAGCGCCAGGTGTGCGTCGCTGTCGCAACCGCCCGCTTCGTTGAAGCAGAAGTCCTGGAGATACTGCGCGCGCTGAGAGAGCCAGTAATGCTGGGCCATGCGGTCGATAAGTAAATGCTCGGTGGGGGTGGAAGGACTGTGCTCATCGCGGAGACCGTCGAGGAGCGCTTCGTAATCGTGTTCGCTTTCGTAGGGCATGATCTTGAAGCGTCCGGTGAGGCCGTGACGGAAGGCGTTGAAGGAGACGGTTTCCTTTCCCGCCGCAGTTCTGGCACCGGTAGATAGTTTGGAGTTGGCGCGGTTGGCGTGAAGTTGGGCAGTGGAAACAGCTCCACTTATTACTGGGGTGCGCTGTTCGGAATCGGCATCGCGAATGCTGGAAGCGCAAGATCCGGTTTGGTTCGCTGACGCTCCCGGCTCGGAACCGTGGGCTGCCGAACCGGCGGGTTTGCGGAGCGCAGCTTTGCGCATGACGCGTTCGACGAAAGCATCGGCTTCGGCAATGCTTTCGGGAGTGAATTCGTCTAAGAGTTCCGGATTTATGGATCGAGCGGACATAGGTTCTCCTGCGATGAAAGTACAGTGCGAGGCGTTCTGGGAGCCGCTTGGGATCTGTGTAACGCGCTGTCCGCGAAAGAGAACAATGTTTTGGATTCGGCGTGATCCGGGGTCGCGTCCATTGGCTCCAACGGTGCACCCGGCTAGTTCACGTTCGGCGCTACGGCGAAGGCCGGTTCTGGGACCAGCGGGTTTGGTACCATTCTCTTCCACCAAATGGACTGAGTCTTGTGAAATCCAGAACCGAGGATGAAAGGTTCTCGCTACGAACGTTTGTTGAAGCACCCTGAATCCAAGGCGAGTTGTACTGAACGCGTTCTCCCAGTTCCGACCACCGGCATACGAGACAGTCTGCCTTTGTTTGCCATGAAGTTTTCATTGAGCTGACTCCCTTCTGCCCGCGGTGCTCGCAACCGCTCCGAGAATCAAGGATGCCGCGAATTGGGTATCTGTCTGTTCCAGTCGATACAAGTGTAGCTCCGATATATCAGCGTGGCGTTGGCTCATAGGTATCAGCTTTCGAAGAAACCGGTGCTTCATATCCCCACTGCGCTGTCATGAAATTGAAATGAGCGGCGAATATCATGGAACACTGTGGAACACCATCCAACACGGGAGGTTACCGTTGAAACGCTCGCCGGTACACGCCAGGACGTGCGTATCATCAAGCTGCGCGGCCCTCTGACGATCCACAACTTTTTCGAATTTCAGGATCTCACTCGAAAGCCGCCGCAGCCGCGTGTTCTGCTTATCGACCTGACAGACGTGCCCTACATCGACTCAGCCGCATTAGGCAGCCTTGTCGGCATTCACGTCTCATGTGACAAAGCCGGCCGGAAGTACGCATTGATTAACGTGAATGCCCGTCTCAGGAACCTGTTCGCCATGACGGGCGTGGATCAGTTTCTCGTCACACACGAGAGCGTCGCTGATGCTGAAGCCTGTTTGTCTTTATAGGCCCAGCGTTATTGATGTGAGCACCACTACTGTTTACGAGTATCCAAGAACACGCCCTGATGCTGGGCATCGTCACAGTCGCGGTTCCGTTTGAGTGCCCAGACGGGTCGAGAAATCCCCGCGCGAGAGGCGGCGGATGAAATCCAAGTCGCCTTCCAGAAAATCCAAATCGGGCAGCAGGTGAATGTCAATCCAGGAAATCTGCTCGAATGCTCTGGCCGAAGGTTCGCCCTGAAAATCGAGCACGGCAAAGAACAGCAGATGGACGCGGCTGCCCCCTGGATATTGGTGCTCATAGCGGGCCAATTCACTTCCCACCCGAGCGTCGATCAGTAGCTCTTCCCGCAACTCGCGAACCAGCGCTTGCTGCGGGGACTCGCCGTGCTCTACCTTACCGCCGGGAAACTCCCATTTAAACGGGTGACGATCGGCCTTGCGGCGCTGGCCCACCAGGATCTGGCCATCACGATGGATAACACCCGCCGCTACGAGCAGCGGGCCGCGATATCGGTTCAAGCGGCCACTGATTCCGAGGCAATCAACTGCCTTAAAACGAAGGGCAGAATACCGCCGTTGCGATAGTACTCGGCTTCCTGAGGTGTATCGATCCGCGCTTTCACTTGAAACGTGGTTCGCTTGCCACTGGGCGCTGTTGCAGTCACCTGGACCAGATTCGCAGGCGAGGAAACCGCTTCGGGAACGCCAGTGATATCGTAACTTTCTTCGCCGGTGAGTCCGTGCGATTCCCTGCCCTGCCCATCCAGAAACTGCAGCGGCAGCACGCCCATCTGGACAAGGTTCGATCGATGAATGCGCTCGAAACTCTCGGCAATAACGGCCCGCACGCCCAGCAGTAACGTCCCTTTAGCGGCCCAGTCACGCGACGAACCTGACCCATATTCCTTTCCGGCGATTACCAGCAGCGGCACACCTTCCGTTTTGTACTTGACGGCGGCGTCATATATAAACATCTGCTCGCCATCCGGCATGTGACGAGCCCAACCACCCTCCGTGCCGGGCGCCATCTGGTTCCTGAGGCGAATGTTGGCGAACGTTCCGCGGACCATGACCTCGTGATTTCCACGACGGGCTCCGTAGCTATTGAAATCCGCGGGCTTCACGCCGAGGCTGATCAGGTACTTACCGGCCGGACTATCTTTTGGAATTGACCCTGCCGGTGAAATGTGATCCGTCGTAATTGAATCACCGAGCACCGCCAGAGCGCGGAGGCCAATTAAATCCTTGGCATAGTCCTGGCCTTCCACCATGTTCTCGAAATAGGGCGGCTGCTTGATGTAAGTGGAATCGGCGGTCCACTCATAGATACTCCCGGTAGGGATCTTGAGAGAGTTCCAGTTAGTATCGCCTGCGAACACCTCGCCGTATTCCTTCCGGAAGAACTCGGTCCGCGCGGACCGAGCGACAACCGCGTCTATCTCTTCCGCGGTAGGCCAGATGTCCTTCAAGAACACATCCTTGTTGTGCGCGTCTCTGCCAAGCGGCTCTTTCGTAATATCGATGTCTACCCTGCCTGCGATTGCGTAAGCCACGACCAGAGGCGGCGATGCCAGATAGTTTGACCGCACGAGCGCATTCACCCGGCCCTCAAAATTACGGTTTCCGCTCAGCACTGCAGCCACGTTGAGCTTCCCTTCGGTTACTGCTTTGGCAATCTCGTCGGGGAGAGGACCGCTGTTCCCGATGCAAGTCGTGCAGCCGTACCCCACCAGATGAAAATTGAGCTTCTCGAGATAGGGCATCAAGCCGGCATCGTTGAGGTACGCAAAGACAACCTTCGAGCCTGGAGCCAGCGAGGTTTTCACCCAGGGCTTAGCAGTGAGGCCCTTTTCCACCGCTTTCTTAGCCAGCAATCCCGCCGCGATCATCACCGACGGATTGGAAGTGTTCGTACAACTCGTGATGGCGGCGATCACGACTGCCCCGTCCTGAAGCTGTCCCTCATGTCCATTCATTGGAAGATCCACCGCCTTCGGAGTACCACCGAGAGAGGAAAGGAAATTCGCTTTGACGTCTGGCAGTTCGATCCGATCCTGTGGCCGCTTCGGACCAGCCAGGGACGGCACTACCTTCGCGAGATCAAGTGAAAGGGTGTCCGAATACACGGGATCCGGAGAATTGGGAGTCAGAAACAGTCCCTGTTCCTTCGCGTAGGCCTCGACTAACTTCACCTGCTCCGAACTGCGATTAGTAAGTCTCAAATATTCGAGAGTTACCGCGTCAATCGGAAAAACACCGATGGTGGCTCCGTATTCAGGCGCCATGTTACTGATTGTGGCGCGATCTGCCAGTGAAAGCGCGCTCACTCCAGGGCCATAAAACTCGACGAACTTACCGACCACGCCCTTTTTACGAAGCATTTGAGTAACAGTAAGTACCAGATCTGTCGCGGTTGCGCCCTCCGGCAGCCTGCCGCACAGCTTGAAGCCAACCACCTGCGGTAGCAGCATTGAGATAGGTTGGCCGAGCATGCAGGCCTCGGCTTCAATGCCGCCCACACCCCAACCGACCACTCCCAATCCGTTGATCATCGTGGTATGAGAGTCAGTGCCCATCAATGTGTCGGGATATGCCTGCAACGCTCCATTCCTGGTGCTTGTGAAGACCACGCTTGCCAGATATTCGAGGTTGACCTGGTGCACGATGCCGGTATCGGGCGGTACGACCCGGAAGTTGCCGAAGGCCGTTTGGCCCCAACGGAGAAACGCATACCGCTCCTGGTTGCGAGCGAACTCGAGCAGCGCGTTCTCCTGAAACGCTGAGTTGGTCCCGAAGGCGTCCACCTGCACCGAGTGGTCGATCACGAGGTCGGCCGGAATGAGGGGATTTGCCAATTCAGGTCTAGCCCCGAGCTTTTTCAGAGCATCCCGCATGGCGGCCAAATCCACCACGCAGGGAACACCCGTGAAATCCTGCAACAAAATGCGCGCCGGACGAAACTGAATCTCCTGCGCAGCGGTAGTCGAGTCCCACTTGGCAACATACGTGATGTCATTTGCCTTCACCGTACGTCCATCTTCGAAGCGGAGGAGATTTTCAAGCAAGACCTTGATGGAGTACGGGATCCTGGAAAGCTTCACGCCGCTGGCGCTTTTCTCGAGCGCATCCAGCCGAAAGATCTGAAATTCCTGGTTGTTGACGCGGAGGGTTGCCGCAGCACTGAACGAGTTCGTACTGGCCATTTGTTTTCAGTGTAGGACGCGCTCCGGTTGCCGGAGGCGGCGCTGCTACATATAGGGCGGCTGTTCGATTCCCAGGACGCCCAAAGTGCTCAGTAATTGCGTTCGGACGTACGTTGTGAGCCACAACAGAACGTTCCTTTTTGATGGGTCCGGTTCGGTAATCACTGCATGCTCGTGATAGAAATTGTTAAAACTCTGCGCGAGCTGGAACGCATATTTCGCGACGTGCGCCGGTTCTCCCGCTGCAATCGCGCGCCCCACAGCGCTGCCGGATTTCGACGCAAGCAGGAGAAGCTGCCATAAATCTTCTTCTTCAAAGCATGCAGCAAGAATCTCTTCGGGCAGGACTTGTGTGAACTCTGGAATCGTTTCGCCGCGCTCCTGGTACTTTCGAAGGATATTGCTCGCTCGCACGGCGGCATACTGCACGTAAGGTCCGGTCTCACCCTCAAAACTCAGCGCTTCGTGAAAATCGAAGGCGATCACAGAATTTCTGGTGAACTTCAGCATGAAATAGCGCAGAGCTCCAACGGCGATCTGCTGTGCGACGGCACGGCGCTCTTCAACAGATGCGTCCGGATGACGATGTTCTACTTCGCCCAACGCAGTCTCGATAAGCTTGTCGATCAGATCATCGGCTTTTACGCCGAGCCCTTTCCGGCCTGATACCTCTACATAAGGGCGGCCTTTGTCCTCCTCAGAAAGCGGAATTCCCATCTCCATGCATGTCCGAGGAGAGAGAGCCACCATTTCGTAGGAGAAGTGAACGGAGTCGTTCGCTTGCTGATCGAAATTCAGCGCACGCAGCCCGGCCACGACAACGTCCTGGAGATACGACTGGCGCGAATCGATTACGTTGAAGACTTTCGACGCCCCTCCGAAGTGCGGTGCATCGTTGGCCACTGGCACCGACGTTGTTACCCAGACCTCATGCCCGTCCGGGTAGCGCGACCACGGCTGGTAATAGAAGTCTTTTCCGAGCAGCCCGAATTTCCAAAGCTGGTACGCGATATCCTTGCCGACATAAGTAACCGTTCCGTTTGAGCGGACGATCACCTTGCTGTCGTTTCCGGCTGCGCTTTCGTCCTCTGACCCGGCCATTTCATCTCGGAAAGCAGAAGACGGCATGACCCAGCAACCCTTGTTTTTGCCCCTGTTTTCGAGGTAGACAGCATCCCGTTCCTTTAACAGTGCAAAGGCCGTCGCCCAAAAGTTAAGGTGAAGTATTTCGCTTTCGCGCGGAAGCAGGTCATAGACAATGCCTAAGCGGAACATAGTGCGTAGATGACATGTGACAATGGCGTCCGCCACCACGTGTGCCATCTCCGCGATCTGGCCCTGACCTGCTTCAATCGCATGAAGCGCGTCGGCGCGCCACGTTAATGATTCGGGATTGTCTCGGTAATGCGCTGAGACTCTGGCGTACAGGTCCCAGCAAAGATAATCAAAGCGAACGCTGGGATCTTCAAGTAATGCTTTAACATCGTCCGACGATTTCTTTTCGAGCTGGTGAAAAGCGACGACTACATCCGCGACCTGCACTCCGGTGTTGTCGATGTAGTTCTGCACCTCTACGGATCGGTGTTGCGAACGAAGCATCCGAACGAAGGTGTCGCCCAGAATTGCGTTTCGTAAGTGGCCGATATGCGCCGCTTTGTTGGGATTGATATTGGTGTGCTCGACGATTACTTTTTCGGGACCGCGGGCCCCGGTGGGCTGGGTTTCCGATCGAAGTAGCGAAGCAGCATATTGCCCGCGGTCGAGTCTCGCGTTGATGTATCCGTTACCTGCAATCTCAAAACCCGCTACACCGGGCACTGCACCGATTCCGGCCAGTAGCTCCTGAGCGATTTGTTTCGGCGAACGCTTGAGTTGGCGTGCTAACTGGAACGCCACGGGAATGGCCAATTCGCCGAACGAACTCTGTTTTGGCTGCTCTAGCGTGACGTTGGCGGCCACACCAAATTTCGCAACTAGTTCGTGTTCGAAAACGCGGGCCAACTGCTCTTCTATGTCCTGAAACACTGCTCACCAGTATGCCGGAAGGACGAGCGGAGTCAAAAGCGGTCGAATTTAGATGACTCGATACAATGAGTTGTGCCGAAAGTCACATTCTTGCCGGAAAACCAGACTGTTGAATTTGAACCCGGCAAAATGCCCTACAACGATCACGGAAAACGCAACTCCATTCTGGATGTAGCGCTCGGCAACGGCGTCTTTCTCGAGCACGCTTGCGGCGGCAGTTGCGCCTGCACCACCTGTCATGTAATCGTTCGCGAAGGTGATAAGAATCTTTCGGAAGCCGATGACGACGAACTGGACCGGTTGGATATGGCGGCGGGCCTGACGCTTCGTTCGCGGCTCGGTTGTCAGGCAATTGTCAAAGGTGATGTAACGGTTGAAATTCCCGCCTGGAATCGCAACTATATTAGCGAGGGCGGGAAATCGACTCTCTAGCGCGTGGATCGCTGTCCGGACACACTGAGACGGTTTAACAGGGCATCGGCCAGACTCCCCGGTAAATCGGCTTTTATGTTTACTGTCTGCTGCGCTTGCTCCACCTGAATGGCGTCATAGATCTTTAGCAGGTCCGTTTCGTTGCCCTTGGTCGACAACCGTCCAAATCCGATCAGCCCGCGCAGCGCGTCGTGAACTCGTTTCGCTCCCTCATCGGATATGCAGAGGATCTGCCCATGAACATGGAAGCCGCTATCCACCGCGACACCCAAGCTGGTCGCGCTCACGTAACCGACGATGTTCGAGAGTAAAGACCCTATGTCGGAGGACGGCAGCGCCGCTTCCGCGAAGGGCAATCCGCCGCGGCTTGCGAGCCAAAGCTGGTCGCCGCTCGAGATGAGTTTCAGACGCCCCTGCAATTCTTCGGGAACTGCGTTGCCGCCGCTTTCAAAACGGTTGATCGCCGGCTTCAGCATCTCAACGGGTCCCACCGCTGCCAACTCAGGGCTCAAGAAAGCCACGGAATCTTTTGTGTCTCCTACCAGCGCATACTTTCCGTAACGGGTCGAATGAAGTCCCGCTTGGCTCAGCTTGCGCTCGAGCTCGGCGGGTGAAAATTTTCCGCGCAGCAAGAGCAAGTACTGCTTCCCGTCCCAGGCCATAACGGCTTCCATGATGTCGCGGCGCGGATCCACCCCGATCTGACGAGACATTTCGTCGAAAATCGGTACCGGGAACCGGCCATTTTCGCGCCGGTATAGCTCGCTCGCCTGGAGCTTATCCACGTGGGCGCCTGCGAGGACTTTCGCATCTGGCGGGATCAGTGGACGGAATGCGCGATCCAAAGAAATGCCGGTTGTCGTCTCCCGGCCGCAGCCTCCCAGGATAACTGCGAGCGCCGCGAGGATCCCGATCGGAAAGCGCACGGGCACTAAAAATCTCTCCTGCGGAATATCAACACGGCAGTAGAGAGTACTGCGATTCCGAACGCCGCCGAGGTCCATACCGGCGCCATCCAATTGGCTTGCCGGTCGTAGAGGATGAGCTGTTTCATCGCGACTCCCAGATCGTAAACCTTCGGAACGATCCAGTAAAATGCCATCCATAGTTGCCTCGACCACTCCGAGCTCAACAGCTTCACGACGTTGCCATATTGCGCGAGGATGCTGCTGATCAGCATCAAGGCAACGGAGATCATGACGGACAGCGCCGCGCTTTCCGAGATCACTCCGATCAGAACCACCACACAGAGCAGCACAGCGAAAATGAAAATGCTGATCGGAATCGCCAGCAGAAAGCGCGGCTCCCAGATTTTAGTCTTGATTCCGATAATGAGCCAGACGCTGCAGATCAGATAGATGTGATTTAACGCCACGACGCTCAGATTGCCCAGGTAGCGCCCAAGTAGCAGTCTCGTCCGCGTAAGCGGCTTCGAAAGCAGGAGTGAAATTCTCCCCGCCTCGAGCACGCTTGGAACCAGGCCGGCCGATGCGAATACAGCCAGCAGAGTTCCCCAGATAT
This sequence comes from uncultured Acidobacteriaceae bacterium, assembly GCA_963787585.1. Lineage (GTDB taxonomy): Bacteria > Acidobacteriota > Terriglobia > Bryobacterales > Bryobacteraceae > Bog-105. Next base: position 301,156 of record CAWBDR010000013.1, on the reverse strand, counting down.
AGAGCACAATCGACACCCAGGAGTACGAGGTGTTCACAAACTTTTGAATGTCGAACACCCGCTTGGTTGTCGATTGGATGCCCATGAGCGTGATAGCGCCCGCAACAACATCGATCTTCAGCACAAACAGAAAAATGCAAATTAATAACGTCGACAGGCCGAAGAGCCCCCAGAACAGCCATCGCGCGCGTGCCTCGAGGAAGGTGTCCGCTATCAGTGCGCCTAAAGCACTCGCTCGTTTCGTTGACACTTCCATTACGCGGCTTTCCCCGTTTCCATGGCGCGGATGAAGACATCCTCGAGACTGCTGCTCGAAGCCGCGACGCTTTCAATCATGCCTCCGGCCGCGCGAATGGCATCGATTACCGTGTTCGCCTCTTCGCGGGTGACTACCTGCACTTGCACTCCATCCGGCAAAGGCGAGATGGTGCCGCCCAGTTTGCGAATCTCGGCGAGCGCCCCGTCGGGAACGTCTGTCGCGCGCACGCGAACTCCGCGCTCCGCCACCAGTGAGCTCACTTTGCCTTCCAACGCCAGTTCGCCCTTGCGCAAAATAGCAACGTATTCGCAGAAGGCTTCCACTTCGCTCAACAGGTGAGAATTGATGAACACTGTTACGCCGGTCCCGGTAAGTCCGTTCAAGATATCGCGGATCTCACGCCGGCCCACGGGATCCACTCCGTCTGTTGGTTCATCGAGCACCAGCAGCTTTGGTTTGTGAATCAGGGCTTGCGCCAGACCGAGCCGCTGTAGCATGCCTTTCGAGTACTTTTTGATTCGAATCTCGCCCCAATCGCTTAACCCGACCAGCTCGAGATATTCCGGAATTCTTTTCTTCCGCTCAGAGGCCGGGAGCCCGGACAGCGCCGCATAAAAATCCAGCATCCCCTGCCCGGTCAAGTAAGTCGGGAACCGGTGATTCTCCGGGAGATATCCCACCGGTCTACGCGCCTCCGGATCGCGCGCATCTTTGCCAAAGAGTACCGCGCGGCCGGCCGTGGGCGTAACCGCGGAGAGCAACATCTTAACGAAAGTCGTCTTCCCTGCCCCGTTTGGGCCGAGTAATCCGAATTTCGAGCCGACAGGTACATTGAGACTAAGATTCGAGACAGCGCGGATTTCGCGGCCTCGAAATCGGGACCGATAGATCTTCTCTATTCCGTCCGTCTGGATTGCATAATCCGCCGTCATGTACCTTTAAGAATAAGAATACGAGTTCAACGCAACTTAAGTTCCCGCGTTGCAGGCAAAGATAGAAGTGCTGGGTAATGCCGATTCCTATGCGATCGTTGGTGCTGGCTCTCCTGTTGATTGCCGGAACAGCAACAGCAGCGGCCCAGGCTACGGATCCGCAAGGGCAGCCACCGTCGTCTGCGCCAGGGCCAACTGAGCCGCCTCCGCTTCAAACCACAGTTACCGTCAACGCAACTCTTTCGACCGAGACGCCTGCTTCCGTCGATGTCCTCGGAAAACAGAGAATTGAAGAAATCTCCGGGATTGAACTGGACGACAGACTGCGCCAAGTGCCCGGGTTCAGCCTTTTTCGGAGGAGCTCCAGCGTGGTCGCAAACCCCACAACGCAAGGCGTGTCCTTGCGCGCGACTGGTTCCTCGGGCGCCAGCCGCACTCTCCTGCTCTGGGACGGCATTCCGCTCAACGACCCCTTTGGCGGGTGGGTGTATTGGGATCGCATCGACCCCGGTTATCTAGACCGCGTCGAAATCGACCGCGGCGCCTCGACCAGCGTGTTTGGAGACAAGGCCATGGGCGGCACGATCTCGCTGTTTTCCTCTCCTGAACAACCTCAGCACCTCTTCGCCGACTACTTCGGCGGGAACAAGAACACGCACGACATTTCTGCGGCGTATTCCAATCTGTGGGGCGCTTGGGGCCTCTCTGTCCATTCGCGCAACTTCACGACGGACGGGTACTACATCACTCCCGACTACGCTCGCGGAACGGTCGACACGCGCGCGAATCTACAGTTTGCAAGCGGCGACATTCGCATCGATTATCTGGGCGCCTCCGATCGCCTCTCGATTCACTTCGACGTGCTCGCCGAGACTCGCAACAACGGCACCGTTCTGACGCATAACTCAACCGGTCTGGGGACGATCGGAACAACGTACACTCACTCCTGGACCAACGATCAGTTCTCATTTCTAGGGTTCCACACGCAAGAACAGTTCCACAGCACGTATTCGAGCGTGTCGGCGAACCGGAACTCCGAGAGGCTCACCTCAAAGCAAACCGTTCCCGTTCAAGACACCGGCGGCGCTGCCTACTGGCGGCATCATGCGAAGCATTGGAACACCATTGTTGGCGCGGATGCGGATGACACCCGTGCCATCAGCCACGATTACAGCTACAGCACTCACATCCTGACATCCAGCGGCGGAACACTCCTGGAGCACGGAGTGTTCGGACAAGCCGACGTGTCGTTTGGCGCGGTTACTTTTTTCGCCGGAATCCGCCACGAGTTTACCGGCCAACACGGCGAAACGTTCGTCAGTCCCAATGCCGGCGCAGCCGTGGGCTGGCATAATTTTCGCTTTCGCGCATCCGGGTACCGCAGCTTCCGGGCGCCGACCTTGAATGAGCTTTATCGGAATTTCCGAGTCGGCAACACGCTCACGCTGGCGAATCCGGCCCTGATCCCGGAAGGACTTGTCGGGGTCGAAACGGGGGTGGACTGGTCCCGCGAAAACACGCGCGTTTCGTTCACACTATTCCATAACGATTTGAACGATTTGATTGACAATGCCACGCTGAGCACTTCGCCCGCGCTGATTCTGCGTCAGCGCCAGAACTTTCCCAGTGCTCTTTCGCGCGGCCTCGAATTGGGCGCGCACCATCACTGGACTCACTGGTCCGCCGATGCCGGTTATCAATACGCTGATGCCCGGCTTGCAACCGGCGAGCGCATTCCCGAGGTCCCGAAAAACACCGGGACCGCGCAGCTCACGTTCAGCGCTAAATCGACAGTCATCTCCGGCGGTCTCCGGGCGTTCAGCCTTGTGTTCGATGACGACCTGAACCAGTTCCTTCTGCCTGGCTACGCGACGCTCAATCTGACCGCCCAGCAACATCTCACAAAAAAGTTGTCGGGCGTTGCTTCATTTGAGAATCTGCTCGATCGGACATATCTTGTCGCGCTTACCCCGAATCCGAATATTGGTGCGCCGCGCCTTTGGCGGGTTGGGCTTCGCTGGAGCGGTGGGATCAAGTAAGCCTCGGATCTCTGCGCTTCACCCCCGACCTATAATCGAAGCATGAATCGCTCCGAGTGGCTCTCGCCTCGTATGAACGACCCGATTCGAACACAGATTCACTATGCCCGAAACGGTCTCGTCACTGGGGAAATGGAATACGTGGCGCAGCGCGAAGATCTCCCGGCTGAGCTGATCCGCGAGGAAGTGACGCGTGGCCGCATGATCATCCCCGCAAACATCCACCACCATAGCCTGGAGCCGATGTGCATCGGCATCGCTTCCAAGTGCAAGATCAACGCCAATATCGGTAATTCATCGACGACTTCGAACATCGACGAAGAGCTCGCGAAGCTTCAGTACGCAGTCAAGTTTGGCGCTGACACGGTTATGGATCTTTCCACCGGCGGAGATATCCCGAGGATCCGCCAGGCCATTATCGACGCCTCGCCTGTTCCCATCGGCACCGTGCCGATCTATGAGGCCTTAAGCCGCGTCCGCCGTGTCGAAGATCTGAACCTGGACGTGATGCTCGAAGTCATCGAGGAGCAGGCCGAGCAGGGTGTCGATTACATGACCATTCATGCCGGCGTGCTGGTCCAATATGTGCCGCTGACAACGCAACGCATTACCGGCATCGTCAGCCGCGGGGGCGCGATTCTCGCAGAGTGGATGGTCAAGAAGCATAAGCAGAACTTTTTGTACGAGCACTTTGACCAGATCTGCAAGATTTTCCAGAAACACGATGTCAGCTTTTCCCTCGGAGACGGTCTGCGGCCGGGCTGTCTTGCGGACGCAAGCGATGCGGCGCAGTTCGCCGAGCTGAAGACGCTGGGCGAACTCACCAAACTTGCTTGGGAGTATGACGTTCAGGTGATGATCGAAGGCCCCGGACACATCCCGCTCGACCAGATTGCGCTGCAGGTTGAGAAGGAACAAGCAATGTGTTATGAAGCGCCTTTCTACACGCTCGGCCCGCTCGTGACGGACATCGCGCCCGGATACGATCACATAACCTCCGCGATCGGCGCCGCGATGATCGGCTGGCACGGTGCTTCCATGCTTTGCTATGTCACACCCAAAGAGCATCTTGGGTTGCCGAACCGGGAAGATGTGAAGCAAGGAATCATCGCGTACAAAATTGCCGCTCACGCTGCCGACGTCGCACGGCATCGAGCAGGAGCGCGCGACCGGGATGACGAGCTCTCCCGCGCCCGGTTTAACTTCGATTGGAAACGGCAGTTTGAGTTGTCACTGGACCCGGAAACCGCCCAAGCCTATCATGACGAGACATTGCCAGAGGAGGGTTTCAAGGACGCGGCTTTTTGTTCGATGTGCGGCCCGAAATTCTGCTCCATGAATCACTCGGCAAAGACCCAGGCATTCACTGAAGAGGAGGCAATCGCCGTGCTCAGCGCTTCTGAGAAGCCGGAACTGGTCAACTTCCCCCGCTAGGCGTACCGCCGAGCGAATCCTGGAAAGCGATCCTGGAGAGGAGTTGTTGGGAGACTTCGATCTGGATGCTTATGGTTTATCGCCCGACGCGAAGAGCCCAAGGTGCGATCCAGGACGTGCATACGACGCCTTATTCAAGAACTTGGTTCCCTATAGAAATAACCTCACCAAGTGTATTTACCTGGAATCAAAGCGAACGCGATCCCTGTGGTCCAGACTACGCCGAAAAGAGATCCGGAACTAGTGGTGATCCCTCGAGATGCGTAGAGCACGGACCCGAGCACAACTGGAAATCACTGCTACCGACAGGAACGCCAAGATAGGTCCCAGTCGCCGGATCCACCGACCTCGGCGCCGGTTCAACTCCGTCGTCAGTGCCCGAACTGAAAAGTAGCAGCCCCGCTAAACGTTGTCCAGGTCTTCTTTCCATACCCGAGGTTTGATAGGTAACGGCCGGCCGCTCCCAGCCAAACATGTCGATTATGATCTATGGCTACGTTACCTCCAGCCCAGCCTTGTGCCAACCATGCGTCGTTGAAGGAGCGATCCCTGCGGTAGCCGCCCCGAGGGTCTAAGTCTACGGTGACGTTGTCTGCCCTCCAAGCATTTACCCCGCCTAAGCCGGTGAACAACTGGACGCGATCAGAAGCCGACAGAGTTGCTTGACTCCCAAATGGCGGTAGCGTGAACCTCGCTCGATCGGTTGTCGGCCTTATAACGCAACGGGGGCATTCAAGACCATGTGACGTAAACGGGCCCTCTGTAAGCCTCGGCGTAAGCTCGAAGCCTTGGCCTGTCGGTGCAGAGCCAGCTCCGAATGACTCGATTGTCAGCCTCTTCAGGAAATCGGAACCGGCACTCCCCTCACCCGCCGACCAATCTAGCCGCTTGACTGAATCGAGTGCTGGTATCTCTATTCCGACGTGCGAGGCGATTCTAACTTCATTAGCCGGATCTTGCGCCAGTACGCTAACGGAATTTGGAAGAAGTCCGAACAAGAGGAGGACAGACAGGTGCCGCATAAAGAACTCGAACGCGGAGCGTGAAAAGCCGCTGATTCTGATTTTAAACGGTCCGCTACGCAACTCCGCGCGAATGCTTTATTACCTCTCAGAAATCGGAGGCGAGGAGGAACTTTCTCATTGTGAACTACGCCGACCAGAATCAGGATGCTTGATGAAATCTCGCCCTGGTTGTAATACGCGCACGTCTGAGCTGTGATCTGAGAAGCGGATTCTGGACCTTCCGGAGATACCAGCAAGAGTTCGTGTTTTACCTCTGAAGAGGTGGGATCAGCAAGCGAGCGCTGCGCCGCAGGGCCATGCCACAACCGGAAAATCCGCGCGAAACAAATCCCGGCTGCGAAACACAGTTAGCAACGGCGTTTAAGGAGATACTCTCCAGATCCCTCGAATCGCGGCTCCTGTTGCGATGACCAGCAAGATCGTGAAGAGCGACAGGCCTATAAATACTGCCATCGGGGGAACCATCAGAACACTGTCGAGTTGCCTCACCGGAATGGCGCGCCACCATCGCCAAAGCGCGGCAACATTGCTTCGGCTCAATGCCGACCCATAGTATGGCAGCAGCTTAGCGTAGTAGGTCATGGCCGCAATCCAGGCAGACAACGCTGTCAACGCGCTTGCGATAATCTTCCCGGCGAGACCGGCGCTTTGCAATCCAACAAAGCACGCCACAAAGCCACAAGCTATCAACCCTTGTGCGTACCAAGGCTCAGGGAAATTTGAGAGGCCGTTCGTGTGGATCCAAGTGACTGCCGTCTGATACACCAGGCTTGTTGCAAAACACGCATACGCCAAGACCAGCCATGCTTGAGGCGATCGCAATGAGCGCCCGCTCGTCAGATAAAGAGTGGCCGCCACTAGCAGCAGACTGAGCTCGAAATCCAGCGTTGCCCTCGAAAAGGACAGAAAGGACCAGTTCCCGGTCCAGAGCGACCAGTGAGCAAAGCTTATTACACTGGCCGGCCAGTTTATCAGCGGAACAGCCCTGATGGCTCGCATCGGTCCAATTCCGGTAATCGACTGTTGAGTGCCGCTAAGACTCTGATAAAGGAACAGATTCCGCGCATACCACGGTCCGGCAATCAGCAAGATCAGCCCCGCCGAGGCTACGGCGGAACGTGCCGAGATCTTCCGCCGAATCAGGAGGCGTGCCATCATAAGCGCCGCAACCGGTACGAATGCCAGGAAGTATGCTTTCGTGAGCAGACCAGTTGCAAGAATTCCGGCCAGCACCATAATGTTGCGAGTCGTTGATTTCTGAGCAGCAAAAAGCAACCATGTCAGGAACCACGCTATAAGCGGTACCGCCAGGAAGTCGTTTCCAACGCGGCCAATCGAGGCCCAAAGCATCTGCACTTGAAACACACATGCAAGCGCCGCAGCGGAGAATGCGGGCCGTGCGCCTAAGAGTTCGCTTAATTTTTCGAGAACGAAGAAGATTGCCAGCGTGGCTGTAATTGCCGCTAGCAAGCGGAGGCACAGAATTCGCCAGCGTATGGGAACGTTGCGTAATAAAAGATCAAACGGCGCCAGCATCAGATACGCCAATGGCGCTTGTTGCGCTTCATAGTTCAGAAGGTCTGATTGTTTCTCCCGAGCCTGCGGGCTTATCTGATTCAGCTCCGCTCGTCGCCTCTGTCTGTCGGTATCGCTCAATTTCGGCCACTGCTCGAAGGAGAGGCTGCCCGGCATCGCCTCGCTTAGAAATCGGCTTAACGGAACGAAATGGAAGGACTGCCGAATCTCCGCGGAAATCCTTGCCTGATTCAAGATTGGGAACCGTCCGCCCACCGAGATCGCTTGTACGTAGCCGTAATGGAATGGTTCATCAAAACCCTCCCAGAGGGGCAGAATGCAAGCGTAGAGAATTGTGTTTGTCAGTGCGAAGGCGAGGAAAAGGGGGCGCAGGGCTGGCCTAACCCGCATGCCGCGCAGCGCCATGAAGTGGGCTGAGGACGGGAATCTCGCGGAAGGAACTTCGCAAGCTGCAGAACAGGTTGTACTTCAAAATGAACCATATGGCTGCCAAGCCATCGAGGGCTCCGATCTTCTTCCCCTGCTCGTATGTTCGGCCGTAGTAGCTAATCGGCACCTCATACAGCGCACAGCGGAGTTTCGCCACCTTCGCGGTCACTTCGATCTCGAACCCGAAGCCACTGGAATCGATGACCATGTTACGAATGATTTCGCCCCGAAATGCTTTATAGCCGGTTTCGACGTCGGAGAGATTCACGTTGGTCAAGAGATTGGACAAAAACGTCAGCGCTTTATTGGCAAGGAAGTGATAGAAATACAGGACGCGCGCTGCCCGCCGGACAAGAAATCGGGAACCATAAACAACATCCGCCACGCCCTCCAATATGGGACGTGTCAACTCCGGAATCTCGGATGGATCGTACTCGAGGTCCGCATCCTGCACGAGCACAATCTCTCCGCGCGTCGCTGCAAACCCCGCTTTAAGCGCCGCGGTTTTTCCCGCGTTCTGGGGCTGTTTCAAAACTCGAATCTGGCTATGTTGAGCGGCCAAGTGCGCCGCCAGTTCAAAGGTCCGATCCTTTGATCCATCGTCCACGATCACGATTTCCAAAAGGTTCGGAACAGTGAGAAGGCGTTGAATAATCGAGCTGATCGTCGCCTCCTCGTTATAAGCCGGAACCACTATAGAGAGAAGGCCGCCGTTTGTGCTCACCATATCAATCGAACACCGGGGTCACACGCATGTCGTTTCGGATCTCCGCGTCGCTTGGCTGGATTACACGATCAAGTACATGATCGCCGAGGTGCACTCCGGAAAGGATCTGCACATTATTTATGTCACTGATACCGGTCTCCACCGGGGCCCAGGTAATGGTCTCATTCTCGAGTTTGTACACGCCATTTTGTCCATGCATGCTCCGCAATGCGGCTTTCGGAATGCTAACCGCATCGTTATTCTCTTTGGAAATGATCTTGACATTCACCGAGACGCCCGGCAAGAGGTCATGATTCGGGTTGGCCACAACCGTTGTGACTTCTCCAACAGTGCGGGCACTAAGGGCCACCACTTGAGTAGGCAATTTTTCAATTCTCCCCCACCATTTTTGACCGGGACGGCCATCCCACGTAATGCTGACCGGCATGCCAAGCCCTACTCGCCCCAAATCGGGTTCATCAACGTAAACGACCACTTTGACATTATCCAAATCGCCGACCAAAGCGACTAATTCACCAGGCTGAAGATAAGCTCCGACTTTTAAATCGAACTGGTAAACGGTACCGGAGATCGGGGCTCGGACTTGCCCCAGTCCGATCTGGTGCTTGGCAAGCGCGACGCCCGCTTGGGCGTCGTGCACTTTGGCTTGAGCGACGCTTCGATCGCTCGCAGTCACAAGAGTCCGCTTTTGATCCTGAAGCGCCGAGAGTTGCAATTTGGCTCGATCGAGCGCGTCTTTCGCATCTTCGACCTGCAGCTTTGTCGCCGCATGCCCGCGCTCGAGGCGCCGCAACGAATCGTAATTTCGTTGAGCCACCTGCATAGATGCCTGCGTAGTGGCAATTGAATCGTTCAAATTCGCAAGCTGTCCCGCCTTGCCGCCCTGTCCCGTCGTGGTTTCTTCCGCTCGGGCCTCTTCTTCTTGAGCCAGGGAAGTTGCGAGGCTCGCTTGGGCCGTTGAAGTGTCGAGACTGACCAGCACATCGCCCGCACGCACGCGCTGGCCGCGCTGAACCGAAATCGTCTTGATCACTCCCGCCGTTTCCGCCCGAGCCGCCGCCCATTGCGCCGGCTCGACCTTCCCATTGGTCGAAACCGTGCTTTCGATGCGCTGGCGGCGAACTGTGGAGAAGTGCATCTTGGGCGCGGATCCGCTATGGTCTACGCCCCACCAGATCAGCAGCAACACCGGTACGATAACCAGCAGCCAGTATTTCCTCATTTCCTGCGCTTCTTACATAAACTCCCGTCCCACATTTTGACAGAGACATGTGAGTTGTCTTTGTCGGGCTTGCCGTATACATTTCACGCGATAGACTGAAGCCTGATGGCGTTCTACCGCATTCACCGGATCAAGAATACGCCGGCCCAACAATTTCGTTGGACGGCTCACACGAGTGGCCCAGCAATAGTCAAGCCCAAAGACTACGATTCTAACGAAGAAATCGAAGCCGCGACCGTCTACGCCGCTTGGAAGATGCTAATGACGGATGGAAAGCCGCTCCGGCCAGGTGACGTGCTCGAGGCGGTGACTGCCGAGGGCACTCCAGCGGAAATGAAGGTCGCCAAATATATTGGGTTCGAACCCGCCTCCTGGTGGGTGCCCGAGCCGAGGCTGGACGCCGCCTCCGCCTCTCCCGCCATCATGGAATCAATTGGCAGCCAGGAATCGAACGTTTAAAAGAAAAGTTGAATTGGACATTCGAAATCTTAGGTTGACTTCCGGAGGTATTACGAATCAAACATATTAAGTTGGCCCTCGGTCCGTGCAGTCTTCAACTTCCGGATGGCCCTGGCCGACCCCGCTCCGCTACCGACGACTCCCCTCAACTCGGTCCCTCCTAGCGCGGCCCTAGGGATGAAGACTCTCTGCCTGTTTGAGCCCGCTCGCGGCGGCGTGATGAAAAATCCGGATGGCGGCCACTCGAGGAGGTTATGGGAAAGTATCCCATCCAGCTTGTCACCGTCCCGGAACGTGAACCGCGTCCAGAGACCGGGAACTTTTGGCCGCCGTTCAAACAGATTGTGCTCTGAAAAGAGATCCGTTTTGCCGGTTTCCGAGACAAAGCAGAGAGCCTTGAAGTCGGAATAAGCGAGAGCCTCGACGCTGCCGCTCAGCGTGATCAACTCCACTCGATCAGGTAATAGGAATGCCGCCGGATTCACAATGCCCTCGAGTGGCTGGCGATCAAACCGGTAGAGGAGCACTCGTTTGGCAGTACTGGAGGGCAAGGTGAAGATAATGTATCACTTTGTTTCAAACAATTTCGCCGATATTGTATCATGAACTGAATGAATGGGTTGGCGACATTCGAGACGAGAGTGCGGTCGTATCTCCATTTTTGCCGCACGGAAAAAGGTCTCTCGCCAAACAGCGTGGAGGCATACCGACGCGACCTCACGCAACTCGCTGTATTTATTGGAGATACTCCGCTCGCGGCTATTAGCTTGGACACTCTTCGCGGGTTTCTGGACCATCTTCGTCGTGCGCGAGTGGCGAACCGCTCAATTGCGCGAAAAGTGACCACGCTCAGAGGGTTTTTCGGATTTCTTTTAGAAGAAGGTGACATTTCCAGAGATCCCGCGGAGCTCCTCAAGGCTCCGAGGGCTGCGGCAACCCTGCCGAAATACCTCGACAGCGCCAGCCTCGATCATCTCCTGGAATCTTCAGGTCAGGATTCGCCAAACGGCATTCGCGACCGTGCCATGCTCGACCTTCTCTACGCGGCCGGGCTGCGTGTCAGCGAATTGATCAAGCTCCGCGTCTCAGATCTCGAGGAGTCGCAGGGCGTCCTTCGCGTGATTGGCAAGGGCAACAAACAGAGATTGATCCCGGTCGGCAGAGAAGCGCTGGCTTCGATTGAGCGCTACCGCGCCGAAAGCCGGCCGCAACTGCTCAAGGGACGGGTGTCTCCGTACCTTTTTGTAACAGCGCGCGGCCAGGCCATGAGCCGCCAGGGCTTCTGGAAGCTCCTTCGAGCCCGCGCCAGGGCAGCGGGCCTGTTTAAGAAGATCAGCCCTCACGTACTCCGCCACACGTTCGCTACCCATCTGCTGGAGGGGGGAGCGGATCTCCGTAGTGTGCAAGCTATGCTGGGACACGCCGACATCGGAACCACTCAGATCTATACCCATATCATGCGTTCGCGCTTGAAACAGACGGTCGACCAACATCATCCCCGCGCCGCTCGAAATTCGCAGTCTGCGGCTGCCAGGAAACTTCGAGGAGCCAAATCGCTATGAGCGATTACATGTTTATGCTGGAAAGCCATCTGAGCGCGGGCCAATCCAAGGCGCTCAGCGAGGTTCGAGATGCCGCCGAGCAAGCCAATCTCAACTTGTTTCTGACGGGTGGCGCCATGCGCGACATGATGGGCGGTTTCCCTATTCGCGATCTCGATTTTACGGTCGAAGGCGGAACTGTTAAATTCGTTAAGCATATAGCGCAAAAGAGTCAAGCCGAAATCTTGTCGTTGGATGAGGGGGCCAGGTCCGCGGAATTTCGATTCTTTGGAAATGTCAGCGTCAGCGTGGGAATGGCGCGCCAGGAGCGATATCCCAAACCGGGATCTAAACCACAGATCCAGCCGGCCACCATTCATGAAGACCTGAGAGGACGCGATTTTACCGTCGACGCAATTGCGCTCTCACTCAGCAAAGCATCGCGCGGCCTCATTCTCGATCCCACAAACGGCCTGGGCGATTTGGACCGGAAAGAGCTCCGCGCGGTATCAAATTACGCGCTTTATGACGACCCTTCCCGCATCTTGCGATTGGTCCGGTTGCGTACCAGGTTGGGATTCACCGTGGACGAACGTACTCAGTCCCAATATCACAACGTTCGTGAAATGAAGCTGGAAAACAAGATTCCGGCCAACGCTCTCGAGCGCGAGCTTCGGCAAATTGCTGTAGACCCGCTGGCAGGAGACATCCTGAAAGCGCTTGAAGACGAAAATCTGTTGTATGTGTTTTCTGCTGCTTTGGCTGGGCCGAAACTAAATTTGGCGGCCTTCCAGAAACTTCAAAAAGCGCGTCAATCACTGCCCTTTGGAATCGATATCGTTGCGGATTCCTATCCTCTCTTCCTCTTCTTGCTTCTTGAGAAGTTGACACCTAGGGAACGAAGCCAGCTCGTTAACTCGATCGGCATTCGCAAGAACGACCTGGAAGCAGCCACGCGGCTTGAGAGCAGAGCGAAAAAATTCGAACGGGAAGTTGCTAGGGCCAAAGTTTCAAAGCCATCTGTAGTTTACGGGTTGCTTTCTAAAGCCTCGGGTGAGATTTTGCTGTTCTTGCTCATGCGCTCCGCCCAGCGTATTGTTCTGGACCGCACCAAGAATTACCTTCAAAAATACCTGCCCCTTGCTCAGGAAGTAACCGAAAAAGACGTCATTGAGCGTGGAGGCCAGCCCGGGACGCCTAAATTTGCGAAACTTCAACGCCAAATGATAGCGGCCAGACTTGATGCCCGCCCGAAAAAAGTTGTGGTCGAAGAACCGCCTGAGCCCCCCGGTCCGGTTCGGCGGAGTGCAACTTTCAGCCGCTAAGAGGAGAAAATCCCTCCATGCCGATAGGGTTATTCCATTTGGTAGCGGTTTGGGATACTCTAGTATCTAGATGGACAACGCACTATCGCCCGTTGAGGCCGCTAAGCGCGATAGCCGTTACCTGAGGGGGACGGTAAACGGAGAGCTCGACAATTCGGAAACCCTGTTCTCGAAAACCGCAGTCGGGGTCCTCAAATTTCACGGCATCTATCAGCAGGACGACCGCGACCTCCGCAAGGCAGGCGTCAAGGAATATTCGGCGATGGTGCGGGTGGGTGTCCCGGGCGGCGTTCTCACTGCGGACCAGTTCCTTGCCTTGGCGCGTCTGGCAGATTTGGGAGATCGCTCTCTGCGTATCACGACTCGCCAGGATATTCAATTCCATCACGTTCCCAAAGCGCGGCTTCGTGAGCTGATCGGCGGAATCAACGAGAGTTATTTGACCACGCTGGCGGCGTGTGGCGATGTTGTTCGAAACGTTATTTCGTGCCCGGCGCCCTTTGAAAGCGACCAGCGGCAGGAGCTATATCCAATCGTCCAGTTTATTTCCCGCAGTCTCAAGCCCAAGACGACTGCCTATTACGAGGTTTGGATTAACGGGGAAAAAGCCGCAACAGCCGAAGAGGAGAGCGATGTCGAACCTCTCTACGGCGCCACGTATCTTCCGCGAAAATTTAAAGTCGGATTCGCCTTTCCCGGTGACAATACAACCGACATTTATGCCAATGACATTGGCATTGTGCCGCACTATGAGGACGGCGAACTGAAGGGCTTCACTATTCTGGCGGGCGGCGGCATGGGGCAGAGCGCGGGAGTAAAGGCCTCGCATCCCCGGCTGGCCGACCCCATCTGCTCAGTTGGCCCTGACGCGCAGGAATTGTTGGAGGTGGTAAGTGCGATCGTCACTATCCACAGGGACTTCGGAAATCGTTCGAATCGCAAGCTTGCGCGACTGAAGTACGTGATGGACGAGTGGGGGGTCGCTCGATTCAAACAGGAACTGGAAACGCGGGTAGGCCGTGAACTTCCAGCCCCTCGACCGCTCACTTGGGTCCGCTCGAACGACTATCTCGGTTGGCACAGACAGGGAGTCGATTCGGAGGGACGCTCCGTCTGGTTCGTCGGTGTGAGGGTGCTCAGCGGCCGCATTAAGGACTTCGATGACGAGCGCCGCATTCGCACGGGTCTCGAAAAAATCGTTTCGCAATTTCAGCCCGAAGTTCGGCTCACCTGCCAGCAGAACCTTTATCTGAGCGGCATTCGCGATGAAGACCGGGCGGCGATTGCTGCCCTTCTTCGCGAACACGGAATCGCGGAACCGGAGATCCTTCCGCCGGTGTTGCGGCATGCGATCGCCTGCCCAGCTCTTCCAACCTGCGGACTGGCCCTCACTGAATCCGAGCGCATCCTGCCGGAAGTCGTGGTCGAGATCCAAGCTGAATTGAATGCGGCTGGACTACGGAAGGAAGTCGTCCACCTTCGCACCAGCGGGTGCCCCAATGGCTGTTCGCGGCCCTACACGGCGGAGATCGGTATTGTCGGGGCCAGCGTGGACATGTACAGCATTTATTTAGGAGCTTCGCCGCTGGGGACTCGTCTGGGAAAGCTTTTCGCCCAAAACGTCAAGCGGCACGAAATTCCGGCTCGCCTCCGTCCGGTAATCGAGTTCTATGCGGCTACGCGGCGGTCAGGCGAATGTTTCGGTGATTTCTGTGATCGCATCGGAGTGGCCTCCTTGCAGGAAACAGCTACCTGCGCCGCAGCGTAAGCCGCGCTCGACGTCACTCGGTCGCGTAAACGTATCCGTTCTGATTGTGGAAAAGGCGCTGGACCCGCCGCAAATTGACCACCGGACTGATCCGGTTCATTACTGCCATTACTCGATCGGGATACGTCGTATCGGGGTTGTAATGCCGCAGCTTGTCCAGGCTGTCCAGGTTTTTGTAGAGAGAACTCCGACCTAATTTAAAGGCAACTTCGTTCAGCCCAGCTCGAAGAGTTGGAAAGGCCCGGTCTCCCCACCCGAACAAATTATTGTTGCGGTAGGCTTTGCCTCCGCTGGACTCGATGACTGAAATGCTGGGCAGGAGACGCCAGTCAAGCTGATTATCGTCGGCGGCGTGAACGAAATCCTCGGACAAAACGGCAACCGGGCAATGGAGCTTCGAAAGGAATTTTTGCAACCGAACCGTCCGTGGATCCGGTTCAGGAGCAATCGGCGGTTGGGGAGGATTAGCTGGAGTTGGCTTCGCGTGCGCTACTTTCTCCGGCCGCAGGGTAATTGGGAGAGCCATTAGACCAGCGACCATGAGGAGCTGCTTAGAAAGCACGGACAGCCTCTTTCGGAGACAGCTATAACCAACTCTCATAGAGATATTATATCCCATTTATGGAATTAAGATTGCGGGCCCCAGGGTTGGATCCTGCGCGGCTTATTCGGTCCCAGAGTTTGCTGGCTTGGAGGTCGAGTCGATCACGGCAAGGCGTGTTCGGGGGAAGGCGAATTTCCGCCCGAATGCATCGATCAAATTGATCTGGCATTGGTATCGGCCAGGCTTCAGATCGCCGATCTGCATTGTCAGCCACACGGGTAAGGCGCCGGAACGCTGGGCAGCGAACCGCGAAGCTCTGATAGAAGGGGTCTCGAGCACCTTCTTATCGGCTGCGTAGAAGGCAAGGCTCGCCTCAATATCGGGCCGCCGAAAATTTTCAGGCAAGCTATCGGGCAGCGCCGGGTCGTAGACCTCGACGTACACCAACATGCTTTGGCCTGGCCGGAAGACTTTGGTTACGTTCGGAACAAGTTTCTGGCCATTCTCGATTAACGGGTTCTGCTGCAGCAGTTTCTTGCTGTTCTTCACCCCGGCGACCTGATCCGCTGCTGGTTCCCGCTGATTGCTTACCACTACGGAGCTGATACGAAGAGTCTTGGCGGAATCGAGATCCGGGATCGTAAACGGCGTTTCGAAGGTACCTACCTTCCCTTCCCCGTTTTCACGCGCCACGAAACGCAGCTTATAACGGCCGGGCGTCAAAGTAACTCCCGTATCGTATTGAATGCTCTTTTGCGTCACCTGGCCGGCTATATCCTGCGTGACCTTGAGCGGGATGGTATCGCGGACCGTGGCAGCAGACCGGTTGCGAGCATCGAAGATTTCCGCGATGAAATCGAGCTCGGTTGCCTGCTTCGATCCTTTGCTGTGGAATGCCAGGGACGAACCGGGGATCTTGACGGATATCGGGGCGAAGTACTTATCTTTCTCGAGCCGGAAGTAATCCACCTCGACGGCGATCGGCAGATCGGTGACAGGATTGTCCGACAGCAGCGCCTGGGAAAGCTGCGCCTCCTTATCACTGTCGCGCATGTGGGCAAAGGTAGTCGGTCCATAGTAGCCCTCGCGATAGCTCAATTTGGGTTTCAGGCCGGCAAAACGCGGCGCGAGCTTCACCTGGATCCGGCGGTACCGGCCGTCCTGCGCCGTGTTGGAAGAGACATACGAGAGCACGTAATAGCTAGAGAAATCCGTTTGCACCTGGCGCATGCCCTCGGTGAGATCGTTGGAATCAAGCAGAGCCTTGCCACCGGTGTCGATGGCCAGCGCAGCGAGCGTCTCCTGCTGATTGACAAAGTTGTTTCTCAGCGAGTTCTGGCCCGCGCCATTGTATAAGTTATTTCCCGCCGCGCCTTGTTGCGTGGCATCTCCGCCCGGAACCAGAGCGGACAATCCGCGCGCATCGATCGGATAGAAAGCGACATTAGCCCGAACTGCCGTGTTGACAGTGGCCCGGAGCTGGGATTGATTATCAACGCCGTTCTTTTGAATGCCGCTCGAGATGTAAATGAGAGCTTTCTTCTCCGGATATTGCCCGAGTGCACGGGCGGCATCTTCGAGAGCAGCGAGTTTCAGATCGGCGTTGAAGATATTAAATTCCGTTTCGTCGGCGACGAATTGACCGCTCTGATCCTGCGCATCCGCGCCCGCGTCCGCAAAAGTCGCGTTCTCGCTTGATTCGCCGGTGCGGAAGCGGTTGATGGTATTGATCAGCAGATCGCGATCGGCGGTGAAGTTCTGAACGGTTTTCAGCTCCGTGCCGAACGTCATGATCGAGACCATGTCGCTGGCGCTCATTTGGCTGGTTAGAAATTTAATCGCCGCTTCTCTCGCTCGTATCTGCTCGAAGGGCTGCATGGACGAGAAGTCGAAGAGCATGACCATAAGCCGGCGGTCCTGATACTTGGAAAGCAGAGCGGAATTTGCTGCCGCTTTTTCCGCATCGGGATTGTAGCCTTTAGGCTCCGGCGGGGGCTGTTCTTTATCCGGCGAAGGCAGCACCTGATTGCTCAGATGCTGGAAATCGACCGCCTGGAGTTTCTGGAGCTTCCCGTCTTCGAAGATCTGAAAGTCATCCTTGGTGAGGTTCGGGATCGGTTTGCCACTACTGTCCAACACCGTCACATTGACAATCACCACATTGGTGTTGATGGTGAACGTAGCCCGCCGTTCCTGCGGTAACAGAGGTAGTGCCAGCAACGAGGCTAAGAGGATTGATATCGGCTTCAAAATCGGAACCTCACTACCGCATCCAGAGTTCGCATCGGGCCGGCGGCACTCGGCAGGCCATAATTCACTGCATTTACCACGGTGTACAGATTGGTGTAATTCACGTGGTTCAGGACATTGTTCGACTCCACACGGAATTCCAAGCGGCGGCGTTCCCCGAAAGTGAAGGATCGCGCAAATGCCAGATTCAGATTGAACAGACCCGGTCCTGGAATCGTGTTGCGGCCGGCATTGCCGTAGGTGCCCAGTGCCGGCACGGTGAACGCCTCGAGGTTGAAGAAACCCGAGCCAGTGTCGATGGGTAGACCCGTGGCCTCGGCCCTGCCGCTCCCAATCCCGCCGGTTTGAGCCAATTGCGCAGTATTTCCCAGAACACGGGCGGTTAACGGGTTCCCTGTCTGGGCGGTAATCGATCCGCTGAGCTGCCAATCTTTTAACAGCTCTCCCAATTTGCTCTCCGGAGCGATTCGCGAACCGGGCGCTCCAACGGGAGACGTATAGACGAAGCTGGTAGTGAGCTCGTGCCGGACGTCGAAGCTCGAAAGGCCGCGTTCGGCGGCAATATCCAACCAGTTCTGCGCTACCGTATTCCCCGCGCCTCCAAAGGTCGAAGAGTCGTCAATCGATTTCGCAAATTGGTAGTACGCATTGAACGACAGGCCGTGATTAAAGCGTCGGATCGCGCGGAGTTGCAAGGCATTGAAGATCGAATTTCCGACCGGCTGATCGTAAGTGAAGCCAACCGCATCGCCCAGTTGCGTACGCTGCGTCAGCGCCAATGGATTGCCCGGGGGCAATTGATTTGGCAGTATTCGCACGTCGAGGCGTGTTCCCTTGGTTCCGAGGTATGCCGCCTCCACAAAAAACCCGGCACCGAAATCGTGTTGAATGGAGACATTCCAGCTTCCGGCATAGGGGGTACGGTAGTAACGATCGACCGCGAACGTGTTCGTGATGTCGCTGGGTGAGGTCGTCAGGAATCCTTTGCTGAGAGTCAGCGGATTGGAAAAATTAGTGTTCACAGCGTTCGAAATCGCGAACGGCGGTTGCTGGGCAAGCTGTTCCGCAAGAGATACATAGGCTTGTTCGTTGTAGTAAATTCCGTAACCGGCTCGAACAACGGTCGAGCGCTTGGTCCAGGGAAGTTTCCATGCAAGCGCAACGCGCGGCGACCAGTTGTTGCGGTCTGGATTAATCAAACCGTTCGGAAACAAACCCGAATAGGGTCCGGCCGTGCTCGATGTCACAACCGCCACGTTAGTGAAATTGGGCGCGATATCCAGGTTAGCCATATGCCCGTACTTCTCTGCCCAGGGTGCGAAGTATTCATAGCGAACGCCAAGAATCAAGGTGAGATTCGGTCTGGCCTTCCATTCATCTTGCGCATAACCGACCCACTGGTCTTGAAAGAAGTAATTGGCGGAATCGCCATAGCGGATCGAGCTCGATTGCGGATATCCCAGGAGAAAATCGGCAAAGTCGTAGCCTGTTCCCGGGGCGGTTGTGCAACCTTTTCCATTTGGCTGGCAATCGGGACCGACGAATTCACTCGTAGCAACTCCAGTGAAGCTGAAAGTTCCGCGGCCGTTCGGGTCCGTTACCGAGCTCAGATCAGCGCGGGAGTAGCCGCCACCGAACGTGAAGCTGTGAAGTCCCTTGAGCCAGTTGACGCTTTCGGTCAGGCCTAGTGTCTGATTGCGAATCAAAGATGCCGCGGAATCAGTTACAGCGCCGAAATTTGTAAAGTTCAGAGTCGGTGGACCGTAATTCAGCGGATTCGAGGACGTACCGGGTATACCCAGTTCCGAAGCTATGTCTGGAAGCAGCGAGAAATACGGAACGAGTTGCGTGACATTTCGATTGAATCTCACCTGCGCATTGCTGATCGCATTGGAGCCGATGTTGCGGTTCCATCCCAACGTGGCATTTGTTCCGTACCCGCTGGTGGTGTCCGCCCAGCCGAACGCGTTCGCCGCTGTACCGTCGCGATCCTGACGTTGGAAGTTGAGGGACAACCGATCCTTTTGCGTGATGTTCCGCTGCACACGGACGCCGACGTTATCCGTATTGGCCACGTTCGTCGTCTCGAACTGGTAATTATTGATGCTTCCCGGCTGGTTCGGCAGCGGGTAGAACGGGAGCAAACCGAGAGCGATCGGGCTGAGCAGGTTCGTGGGTATGACGTTGCCGCGAAACGGCTGATGCGTTGCCGGATTGTAGATTGTTACCGGGACGTTCGTATTGTTCCCACCGAGCGATTGCGTGGACTGCGAGAAGTCTCCCAGCCGCTCGGCAAGGGTTGGAACGGTTTCGGCGAAAAGGTCGGGGTTCTTCGCGCGCGTTCCGAAATAGGTAATGAAGAATTGCGTGTTCGGATCCTTGACGAGCTTGGGCAACACGAGCGGGCCGCCGACTATCATGCTGAAACGGCTTTGGGCATAGGCCGGTTGTGGAATGTCAAGGCCGTTCAATGAGAAAGGTTCGGCGTTGAGAGCGGAATTCTGCAGGGTGAAGGAGAGCTGACCATGAATCTGCTGATTGCGCCTGCGGCGGTTCCCGAATTGGGCGCCGGCTACTTGTGCGGGTCGACGGCCTCGTTGGCCGTTGAACCCGCCACCGCCTCGGCCACCGAATCCGCCTCGACCGCCAAAACCACCGCCGAAGCCTCCACCCGGGCCAGAGCCTTGTGTGGCGACTCCAAAACCGGGAGCGGCTTGCTCGCCGTTCATCGAGCCAATTCCGCCGGGACCGCCTGCTGCCGCGAACCGCATGTCCGGCCCCGAATCGGCTTGAACGCCCTGCGCCATTCCGGGACTCAGGCTTCCAGAAACTAGAAAGGATTCATTGCTTCCTCCGTTGGCCGGGGTAGTGAGATTCTGTTGTTGCTGTGAGTTCAGCTCCGCCTGAAGCTGCTGATCGATTTGCTGGTCCGCTTGTCCGGTACGGGATGCGGCGCCTCCCGTACCCGCCGCTGCATGCCGCCCGCCCGATGGCGCGGGGCCGCCTCCCGTTTCACCCCGGCCTGTCATTTCGTTTCGGCGCGCCGCGAACTGCTGCATGCGTTGCAAGAGAGGAGACGGCTTCAACTGCAGATCGAAATTGACCGGACCTTTGGCGGCCGAGTAGTCGACGCTCTTTGCCAGAGGGTGGAACCCAAACATTTCGATGGTAACCGCCCACGGTCCAGCCGCAAGGGGCGGAAAGACGTAATGCCCGTCGTTATCGGTGACGGTCGACAGGGTTTGATCGCCTTGCTTGAGCGTAACTGTCGCTCCGGGGATTGGCTGGCCATCCGCGCGAACGAAGCCGCTTTGAGCCAGGAGCCGGTCAGCGCCGGCGCAGGAAAGAAGAATAAGGAGGATGAAACGAAACAAAATTCCGCCTACAGTGCATAGGGCTTAAGAGAAAGGATGTTCTTGATAACGAGCAGGTTACCTCGCACTCTTTTCGAACAATCGGAAGGATCGAATTTCCGGTTTTGCCAAACCAACTGGGGCGGCAGTAGCTGACCTGACGCGGTCTTGCGAAACAAAGCCAATTCGCGGACGGCGCAGCGTGTGGCTTTGCCGAACGAACTTCTTTTCTGCTAAATGAACTGGTCGGCTCTCGGCGGCTTGGCGCGATTTTGCGAAGCAAAGCCAGTTCGTGGACGGCGTTGGACCGAGAATTACCAAACGAACTGGGCTGGGCGTGGCTGACGGGCGGGTTGTGCGAAACAAAGCCAATTTGAAATGTCTCTCCTATCTCGGCGTTTTTGCGAAGCAAACCCAATCGCGCCATCTCGCGATTTGAAAAAACGAAGCCAACCGCTGTGGGGGCGAATTATGGCGGTCAGTCTTATTGTGGCGGACTGGCGCGGTGGCCGAGCGGAGGGATTGCGGTAAGTCATTGAATTTTTACAGAAAATTGTGAGAGAAATCTTGGGGTGAGGCCACAAACGTTAGAATGCGGTGCTTGTTCGAGCGCCGCCGATGAGCTTTAGTCTTCGCGCCGAACTCCGCGTGCACAAACGAAGCTGCGGGTCAGAGGGCGTGAGGAGGCGCTGTCCGCCACGGCAAAGCACTCGGCTCAACAGGTCCCGCATCGAATCTCTAAGATGGTTCCGAGTATCGGCCTGGTATTGGCGCGGCTTTCTCGGCCAATCGGGTGCGCATCATTCAGTAAGGCAGATTTATGTGAGCGGACAAATGCGGACTTGGCGCTCCGTATCTGGCCGACAGGTTCCGAAGTGACCGACCAGATGCGCTGCTTCTCTATGCAATTACATTGACGTTTCAGTTGGCTACGAAAGCCTCCGGCCACGAACATGTAATCGCACACGCTCTGTCGCTCGCCGAAGCCCCGTCAATTGCGACGCCATGGCGCACCCATTTCAATAGTTTGTGTAAGGTGTCCATTCCGGTAACCGGCTGAGGTCTTCGCAGGAATGGACGACCCACGATTCGCCGAAGGCTGGTCTGCATGGGATTCCCTAGAGAGAGTTACGATATTGGTTGCGCCATGCCTTCCGGCTGTTGCTTGTCACCTGCCTGCCGGGTGTGTTGCACGCGTATTCGGTTTTCACTCATCAGGAATTAATTGATCTCACGTGGAAAGAGCTGCTGCAGCCGCTGCTTGTCAAGCGCTTCCCTCACGCGACACCGGCCGATCTGCAGGAAGCGCATGCCTATGCGTACGGCGGCTGTACCATCCAGGATTTGGGCTATTATCCCTTTGCCAACGAGTTCTTTAGCGACCTGACTCACTACGTCCGCAGCGGCGATTTCATTGTGAGTCTGTTGCGAGGCGCGAGAAATCCCAATGAATATGCTTTCGCCTTGGGGGCTCTGTCCCACTACATTGGCGACGGCATTGGGCATCACGATGCCATCAACCCGGCTACAGCGGTTGCATTTCCGAAGCTGGCGAAAAAGTATGGGCCAACGATCACCTATGACGAGAGCCCTCACGCCCACGTGCGCACAGAGTTTGCCTTTGATATCGATCAGTTGAGCAAGCACCGCCTGGCGCCCGGCGCCTACTTGCGATTCATAGGTCTCGCGGTACCTTATCGTTTATTTGCGCAAGCATTCGAGGAGACCTATTCGCTACCTTTGCGCAACGTTCTGGGCCGTCGCCGGCCATCCATCCGTTCCTATCGAAGCGCGGTGAGAAGCTTTCTGCCCAGCATCGCACACGCCGAGACGGTGCTTCACAGGAACGATTTTCCGCCGGACGTCGCGAGCGAATCCTTGCAGGTATTTCTCGATCACATCGCGCGCGCGGATTTCCAGACAGAATGGAACCGGTATCGCCGCCAGCCCGGAATTCGAACACATCTGATCGCCGTGCTCATCGTCATTGTGCCGAAAATCGGAGTGCTGTCTGATCTCGCGATCAAGATTCCCACACAGGATACGCAAGGGCTTTATGTGAAGAGCATGAATCGCAGCATCGACGCGTACGCAGGGTTGCTGCGGCAGTTCGGAGCCGCCCCGCAGCTAACAGAGCGACTTGCCAACCTGGACCTGGATACGGGCGAGAGGAGCCAACCGGGTGCTTACGCGCTGACAGATAAAACCTACGCCAGGCTGCTACATGCGGTCACAGTTGACCCGCAACGGCCCGTCGCCTCCGGCCTGAAGCAAGACATTCTGGATTTCTATAGCGATACCGATGCACCGATCACGACGAAAAAGGATCCCAAGGCTTGGGCGAACGTACTGAAGGACCTAGCCGTTCTCCGAAGCATGCCAAGCGTTCCGGGCGGCAACTAACTTCAGCTTGGTGCGCTCAGCCCGGACTGGAAGGGGAATTCCCCTTTCGTATCTCGCGGACACGTCCAACCTAGCCCCCGATCATACGGCTGTAGTGCCTCATAGGTCAATGCTTGCCGTGTTTCTTGTTTGCTGCTTCGCCCGCGGGCTGACGAAGAGCGCTTTCTCAGCGCGCGTTTGCGTTTTTCTCGCAGCTTGCTTTCAGACTCTGGTGCGGGTATAGTAGTGCTGATCGGGATCAGCCCCGACTTTCGCCTATGCGCACCGATATGACCACAGCCGAAAACGCGCGGATTAAAACCACGCGTTTTTTTGATGGAGCTGCGGTCATCGTGATCGCGTAAGCTCTTCAGCCTTTTTCCTCTTCTTGCAAATGTCGCGCTGTATCCGCGCGAAGTGGAGCTTATTTATGGAAACAGCAATATCCGCGCAGCCGAAGGCAGGCGTTTGGCGGACCGTCATCGAGGCGATCAAAGGAACGCATCAGGACTTCACGCAAGGCGCAATCGGCCGGGCGGTTCTCCTGCTTGCGATTCCGATGGTGCTGGAGATGCTGATGGAGTCGTTGTTTGCGCTTGTGGACACACTGTGGGTTTCACGGCTGGGAGCGAACGCGATCGCGACTGTGGGCCTCACGGAATCGATGCTCACCATTGTGTTTTCGGTCGCGCTGGGCGTGAGCCTGTCGACGACGGCGATGGTCGCACGGCGTATTGGCGAAAAAGACGCAGAAGGCGCCGCAACTGCTGCGATGCAATCGATCTTTCTGGGCATCGGGGTGGCACTTGCAGTAGGCCTGCCCGCGGTGATGTTTGCGCGTCAATTGCTGAATCTGATGGGTGCGGACCAGATTCTTATAGCGGGCGGGCATCGGTATACCGAAATCGTGTTCGGCGGAACAGCTGTGGTGATGCTGCTGTTCCTGAACAACGCGATCTTTCGCGGCGCGGGCGATGCATCGATTGCCATGCGCGTGTTGTGGTTTTCGAACCTGATCAACCTGTGCCTGGATCCCTGCTTCATCTTCGGCCTGGGTCCGTTTCCGAAGCTGGGCGTTACGGGTGCAGCCGTGGCAACGCTGACGGGGCGATCCTGTGGAGTCCTGTATCAGCTCTGGATTTTGACGAACGGAAGCGGGCGCGTGCGCCTGACGGCACGCCATGTGCGACTCGAGCCAGGTGTCATTCTGTCACTCATTCGCGTTTCCTCAACGGGCGTGCTGCAATTCCTGATCGTGCACACGAGCTGGCTAGTGCTCGTTCGGATTATCAGCACGTTTGGCAGTTTAGCCGTGGCGGGCTACACCATCGGCATCCGCATCTTCATGTTTATCATTCTTCCTTCATGGGGGATGAGCGGAGCTGCGGCGACGATGGTCGGGCAAAATCTGGGCGCCAAGAAGCCCGAACGCGCCGAGCGGGCGGTTTATACGACCGGCGGTTACAACGCCATATACTTGGTTGCGATCGCGGTAGTCCTGATTTTCGCGCCGCATTTCATCGTCTCGTTCTTTTCGGCAGATCGAGTGGTGTCGCATGTGGCGGCTGATTGTCTGCGGATCATCGCCTACGGGAATCTGGTGTACGCATTCGGCATGGTGATGATACAGGCGTTCAACGGCGCGGGCGACACGGTCACACCGACGATCGTGAACATAGTCAGCTTGTGGCTATGCCAGATACCGCTCGCCTGGTACCTGGCAAACCGTACATCTCTCGGGGTAGATGGCGTTTTCACATCGATTCCGGTGGCAGACACGGTGATGACGGTGATCAGCCTGATTGTATTCGCGCGCGGAAAGTGGAAATTGCGCCGGATCTGAACATATCGCAAGCGGTCGGGTCACTGGCGTCTGAACGGATGCAAGGCGACTCACAATACGCGATCCGCTCCACGAGACGGATAGCGTTTACAGCCCACTAGGGCAGGCACCCGTTTTCGATATTGCCGATACTCTTCTCCAAATTGGCTTTCTAAAGCACGCTCCTCGCGGGGAATAACGAACCGTGCTGCCAGGATCACGATGACGACCCCAGTACCTAGAACGACCAAACTACCGAAATAAATTGCCAGGCCGAGCCATAGCAACATCTCTGCCATATACATCGGGTGCCGCATCCTGGCGTATGGACCAGTTTGCATCAGTTTCGCAGGCCGCAAGCCAATCGGTATCCGTTCAGGCAAGAGCTGGATCTGACGGAGCGCGGTCCTCGTGATCCAGATGATTAGTGCTATGGCGCACGCGAGTGCGATGAAGCCGAGCTTATTTACGAGACCCGGTGCACCTGCGATCCAGCCATAGTGAGGTCCCCAATGGCTAAGCAGCCACGGGATGCCCATGTGTGCGAGAGGAACAGCGACGAGCATTACCATGACCACCATCACACGCGCACCGTGATGAGACAAGCGGACTGACCAGAACGGACTCTGCACGCCTTTGTGATTCTATGCCGACGTACGGTTCCGTATCCGGATTACGGTTTACCAATCGCCGACCAACAAGGCGCGATTCGTAACCGTGGGCCCGTTACGGAGTTCACTCCTGCCGCAAAGCCAGCATCGGATCCACCGTCGCAGCCCGGTGCGCCGGCACATACGAGGCAAGCAGTGCCGAGCCCAACAGCACTGCGCCCACTACGCCGAACACGCGGTAATCAACCGCCGTTACACCATACAGCATCGATTGCATCGCGCGGCCCACCAGCCATGCGCCTATCAGTCCTAATACTAGCCCTGCCAGAGCCAGTATCATGCCCTCCGAAACTACCAGCTTCAGCACCGCCACGCGTCCCGCACCGAGCGCCATCCGCAGCCCGATCTCGTGCGTTCTCTGCTCCACCAGAAACGCAATCACGCCATAGATTCCCAGCGCCGCCAGTAACAGCGCGACCGCCGCAAAGCTGCCATACAGAAACGTTTCAAATCGATCCCCAGCGCGGGATTCATTCACGATTCGGTCCATCGTCTCCGTGCCCGCCAGTGGCAGCGTCGGCGCCATAATGTGCACGGCTGCCGTAATGCTTTTCGTCATCGCCTCCGGCTCACCGCTCGTTCGCACCGCGATCTGCGCCTGCGGCCAAGGGCTCTGCGCGAACGGCACGTATATGGTCGGAAAATCGTTCGGCCTATCACCATACTGAACCGAATGAAACACCCCGACAATCTGCCACGCCATCGCCGGTCCCAGCTTCGTTACTCCCGGCACAAGTTCCTCCACCATCACTCGCTGCCGCAGCGGATCGACATTTTTGAGATGCTTCTGCACAAACCGCTCGTCCACCATCGCCACCCGCGGCGCACCCGCTGTGTCGCGCTCATTGAAACGCCGTCCTCTGACCACCCGCACACCGAACGTATCGAAGTATCCCGGCGTCAGCATCTGGAACCCCGCGCCTGGACGATCCGCCGGATTGCCGAACGGTTTTCCCTCGATGTAAAACGGCATGCCGAACCCCGTCCCCTGGATCGGCATTCCCGTCGTCACCGTCGCATTTGAAACTCCGGGAACCGCCTCAATGTTCGCCAGCATCTGCGTATAGAAATTGCGGATCTGGTCTGCCCCCTTTAGTCGCTCCTCCGGCACCGGCAGGAAAAACGTCAGGATGTGATCTGTTCGTATGCCCAAGTCGAGCCGCGTAATTTTCCAAAAACTGTGAATTGCCAGGCCTGCGCCCGCAAGCAGCGTCAGCGCCAGCGCAAATTCACCCGCGACCAACACCCGTCGCAACCAGTGGCGTCCGCCGCTCACCGATCTGCCCGTCTGCTTCAAGGTCTCGTTCAAATCGAGCCGCGCCGACTGGAGCCCCGGCGCGCATCCGGCCAAAATCCCCGCCAGCAGCGTGGCGGCCAGCGTGAACAACAGCACCGGAATATTCAGGCTCACATCCGCCTCGGAGGGAAGTGTCTGGTCTGGCATAAACGCCACCACCGCCTTCAGAATTCCCCAACCGAGCCCCACACCAACGACCCCGCCCACCAGCGCCAGCGCCAGGCTTTCCGTCAGAAGTTGTCCAAACAACCGCCGCCGTGACGCCCCGAGCGAGGCCCGCACCGCAATCTCGCGTTGCCGCACTGTCCCTCGCGCCAACAGCAGATTCGCTACGTTCGCACAGGCAATTAACAGCACGAAACAGACACCGCCCATCAGCAGCCACAATCCCGCGATCCGCTGCTTCGGCAGAAAATCGTTGCGCAGTGGCTCCACGCTCGCTCCCCATCCCTTGTCCTGCGGATAAACCTCGCCAATGTGTTTCGTCACTGCGTCCATATCCGCCTGCGCCCGCTGGATCGTCACGCCCGACTTCAATCGCCCCATCACCAGCAGCCAATGAAAATCGTGGTTGATCTGCTCCGGCTTGAATGCCAGCGGAACCAGCAAGTTGCCGGGCATACGGTCTTGCTGCCCAGCCGGCATCACTCCGACCACCGTGTACGGCTGATCGTTTATGCGAATCTGCTGTCCGATAATGTCACGCCTGCTGCCAAACCGCCGAGCCCATAGTTTGTGCCGCAAAATCACCACATGGTCGTGCCCCGGTACGCCCTCTTCCGGCAGAAAATCGCGTCCCAGCATGAGCTGGATACCCATCCCGTTCTCCATCCCCGGCATATTCTGGCTTCCCTGCACCTGCTCTGGATCTTGCGCTCCGCCGAGGTTCGCGCTGAAGCCCGTCCATGCCCACAAGCCTTGAAACGACCGGCTCTGGTTCTTCCAATCCAGATAATCGCCCGCCGCCACGCCATTGCGGTTGCCCTGGATCTTCGACCACACCATGACTAACTGGTCCGGTTTCGGATAGGGCATCGGTGCCAGCAGAGTTGCATAAATGATGCTGAAAATCGCCGTGTTCGGCCCGATTCCCAGCGCCAGCGCAAGCACCGCAATCGACGCAAAGCCTTTGTTCTTGCCGAGCAACCGGAATCCAAACCGCAAATCTCGCCACCACTCGCTCATTTCACGTCCTTTCCGCACCCGCGTGCCAGCTCTCTGTACTCTCGAACTGCATTCCGGTTACCGGAAGTGTGCACTTTCCGTTCCATCCTTATGCCGGCCGCTGTAACTCGCCGACTACCTGTATCGTCTGAAGCAATGGGCAACTGGACGGTGGGCGAGAGTGCCTTTCCCAGCTTGCATCCGGTCATGCCGTTCGAGGGGAGCATGAAACGCAAATCACTTTGCTCGGCAGTATTACTGATTGCGAATGCCGTGTTGGGAGCGCCCGCTCAAAAGCCGCGGGTATTCATTACCGAGAGCACGGCTCCACAGGCCGCGGGAGACGCTACGGTCGGCGACGTGAAAGGGTCCCTGGCGCTTACAGGCGGCACAAGCGCGCAGAATGTGGAAGTCATGAAGGCATTCGTACGATACTGCCCTGCCGTGACCGTCACGGCAAACCCCGAGAAGGCGGACTACCTCGTCCGGTTGGATCACGAAGCGATCAATCCCACGACGCCGTTCGTGCACGGAAATAAAGTCGCGGTCTTTAACAGGAATGAAGATCTCGTGTACAGCAACTCCACCCGGATTTTGGGCAGCGCTGTCAAAGGGGCATGTGCAGCGATCACCGCTGGATCCGCTGCAAAGGACAAGTAGTGCAAGTTCCCGCCTGCGGTATGAGCCTATTTCACCGAAGGGCTGTCATCCGCTTTCAGGTCGCCCAGGGCGTATTGAATTCCGGCGCGAATGTGCTCCAGCATCGGCGTCATTGCATAAACCCGGTAAGCATGGCCATGCCCTTCATAAAAAACGCGCCCCTGGCCTTCGCGGCGGATGTAGCTCAACGCGTAATCCGCATCCGTTCGCGGGTTCACTTCCTTCGCCTTGTCCTCAGGACTCATTTTGTTGTAGTCGATGCTTGTGAGCACATGCACGTTCCTGCGCGAAAACGAGTTCTGCGCGAACGTATAGGTCTCATCGCGAATCTCGAATTCCTTCCCGTGGAACATGGCCGTCAACGGACTATTCGGATCATCGATTTTGACGTAAATCAATTGCGGGTCGGGCCAGTGAAACTTAAAATAACCGCCGATCAACTGGTTGAACTCCGGCCACTGCAGCACCGGTTTCGGCTCCGGGAACATCTTCGGGCTCAGCGGCGGCAGTAACGAATGGAAGTGCTCCGCAAAATCGGCCTCGCTGATCTTGCCGGTATTGCCCGCGTCCAGTTTTTGATACCAATCACCGGCGACTGCGGTCCACTCCTGCCGGCTTACCGAATCGCTATGACCTTTGTCCGCCGCCGCGACTAGCTGAGCAGCGAGAATACTGGCCGCGAAATTAGGTCCTGCCGCGCCGTTTGCGGCCGTCTCAGCCGCCAAACAGTCGGTGTGGTACGCATCCGTCGCGGCATGAATCGCGGCGATACCCTTTCCGCTCCTTACGAAGTCGATGAATGCAGAGCGGCGCGCTGCCGTTACCGAGGGATCTTTATCGTCGAGGAAGCAGGCCGTCGTACTGTCCAGGAAAATCGCGTCGTATTGCTTCAGATTGTTCGCGGTGATATCGGCTGCGTTGTAACTGACGGTGGTGGTCCATAAGCCGCCCCGATTTCCCAGAGCCTCCACGGCCTTCGCCGCGAGCGGAATCGACGCATGCACGAAGCCTCCCGCTCCCGTATGCGCAAACACCAGCACCTTGCGCGTACGCAGCGGCTTAACACCGGGCGTGCTGGGCAAAGCCGCCATCATTGCATCAACAGCCGCTTGTGGCACCGCTATTGGCGTCGAATTACCGGCGATGTTGAATGTGTTCGCCTGGCCGGGTTTGGCCGCAGGCGGCGCGGGCAGCAGCTTGCCCAGTCCGGCTGCAATCTGATCCCGGGTCAACGTTCGGCTGTTGCCGCCCCAAGTCGTAAACCAGGCATTAAACGCCGACTCGATTTCGCCGCGTGTCAAGGTTCCATCGCGGTTCGCATCCATCGCATTAAATAACGCCTGGGCAGTTCGCCCGCCGCCCGGTCCCTGGGCCCATAAGGCTCCGATCGACAGGACCAGTACTCCACCGGCCCAGATACGTCCAACTTCGATCCATCTGATTCGTTTCATGCAATCTGTCGCTCAGAGTGTATCGCGGATGCAATTTGGGATCGCCGAGGGCGCGTTTTCAGGGTGGTGTCCACATCGAAGTGAACCTCGATTCGCGTCGCGCCCTGCGAAGGCCGCGCCGTGAAAGCGACATCAACTGAACTAAAACTTCTAGCTATGGTGGCGCCGGGTTGATCTATCCTGCGATCAGTCGTGTATTGCAGAAATGGCGGACCACACCTGTGTGCGATCCGCCATGTCTGGGGCTTCCGAAGTCGGCGTCGTTAGGTGCTGCGCGCCGTCCTGCTGAGCGGCTTGTCGGTCTCTGCGTAATCCGCTGAGGCTTCGCCAGTCGCTGAGACGTCATCCGCGCCGGTGCGCTTTAGAATTTCCTTTGCACGTCCAGCCCACTCACGGTCGTCCGCGTGAACGGAAAGCAGAATGCCGCCTTCCTTGATCCGGCCTTCGTAACGTTTGGCTTCGTATTCGGGGATGCCCATCCCTACTAACGCGCCAACGACTCCGCCGACAACTGCGCCAGATCCGATACCCGCCAGCGTGGCCATGATTGGACCTGCCGCGATGAAGGGTCCAAGACCCGGGATCGCAAGAGCTCCAATGCCGGTGAGGAGCCCGAGCGCGCCTCCGACGACTCCACCCGTAGTCGCTCCAGCAGCCGTGCCTTCGGGTGCTTTCGTGTGTTTCTCGTGTGCGAAATCCTTGGTACCGGTGTTGTCCTGCAGCAACACCGAGATGTCTTCGTTGCGGAAACCCGAAGCGAGCAGATCATCTACACCCGATTCTGCTTCTGAACGTGTGCGGTATATCCCGTAAACAACAGTATTTTTTGCCATGGTTAAATTCCCTCCTCGTTACTTGCTCTTAGCCGACTCGTCGCCATCGTTTTTGACCGTTATTTCGTTTGTTACATTGTTATCGCCAGCATGCTTGCGAGCAACATCTTCGATCGCTTTCTTTTCGTCATCCGTATGAACAACGCCCTTGAGCGTCACTCTTCCTTGTTGCGCAACGATCTTCACGTTATGAGCATAGGTGGAGAGTGACTTGTCGGCCACAATCTCTCGGCGAATCTGCCGCATCAGCTCACGATCGGATGTACCATTTTTCGCGTTGTCCGCGGTTGGTTCTGATTGATTCCGGTCGCGCTGGTTGATCTTGGTGTTATCAGCGGCTGTATTGGTGGTGTTACTGGCCTGAGGGGCCGGTGTGGCACACAATGCCCCACCTAGCAGCAGGCCACAACATACACACTTAAGGTAACTGGGATTCATGTATTTCATCTACCAAGGGGAGAGCACGGGTGGGGCCATTGCGGCAAGTGATTCAAATTAGGAGGGAGCCTCGCATCGGAACGCAAGAATAAGTGAAATATCTACACTGAGAAGCAAATACTGGAAGGTCGCCGGTGCGGAAGTGCCGTTTTCGGCCCCAAACTAACATCACAATTCAGCGTAGATGGATGTGATGCGTTCTCTCGTCCTTGACGACAATATTACAACCTGGGAAGCCAGCGCGAACCTGGTCTTGATCGTAAATCAAGCGCGGTGAGATCACGAGTCCGCGTCCTGCGTAGAGAAATACCGACCTTTTTGTCACGGAACACATATTCAGGACGGCCTCAGTCTGCTGATCGGCATCAAAGTAGCAGAGTAAGAACATGCTGAACGTGAACTCCCAGGTTCGCCGCACGGCAGCAAGGTTGAAAACGTCGCCGTTAACAGGCAGGCTCTGGGCGTAAGCGTTCAGAATATTTTGGAGCTCGGTTATTTGGCGGTCCAGGAGCCCGGCAGTCCAGGGCGGAACTGTGGTGCGCGAAAGCACACCCTTATCGCTCAACATTTTCAAATAAAAACAGCTCCGCACGTAGCGGCTCTGACCGTTAGGAATGGCGGCTGGAACGTGGTTGAAGTTGAGATCAATCCCGGTCGTATCGCAGCCGTACAAAGCCTCCATCTCGGCCCGAAAAATCGCGGCGCCGCATCCGACATCCAGAATGGAGCGGCCTTGCATGCGGGTCAGATCGTTGGCTGTCAGTTGCAGACACGCCACATATCCGTTGTCCCAGCCCTCGGGCGGAGGCGGGGCCAGACCGGCTTTCAAGAGAAGTCCGCGGGCGGTTATATCTAACGGTGGGGCGCCTGGCACCCGAAGTAGATAGCCAGGTCCGAGTCCATTCGCAAAACTGAACGGATCGTCATCGTGATCATCTAGCTGTGCATACTGAGGGCGAAGATTTACGGGGGCGTTGTTCGCGTACAAAGCGAAGTTCTGCTGGGCTCGGTGATTCAGGTGTTCCGGGACGGCCACAAAGTTCAGAGTGGCTGGGTAGACACGGTGGTTGCCCCGCCCCCAAACCGAAACCAGCCGCTCCAAAGCCGGCATATATTTCGCTAACCGGAGGTCAGCCGGATCTGCGCAATGCTGCCGCGCGGTGAGAACCGTCATAGAAATCGGCGCGGCAACAGTTGCCCGTAGGTGAGTAATCAGCCCTTCCAGACTGGTTCTCCGTCCAACGCGATTATCAATATTTATGCCCGGGTTGATTGATCGTATATCGGCCAAGAATCCGTTGAGGTGCTGCTGAGACATTGGTCGAATTCTATAATGCCGGATCAATTTAGCTAAGAGGCCTGCTTATGCGCGGCACAGTCCCGTGAACGGCACGACAACTGTCAATGGAGCAGACGCGAGCCGTCCCGAGTGAAAAATTAAACCGGTAATTGGCTCGATCCAGTGAGAAAGCGATCGATGTGGTGAGCGGCCTGGCGGCCTTCGGCAATCGCCCAGACCACCAGCGATTGCCCGCGGCGCGCGTCGCCGGCCGTGAAGACTCCCGCTATCGAAGTCATGAAGGATGAGTTCGCCTGCACGTTTCCCCGTGAATCGAGCGCCAGCGGGATCTGTTCGAGCAAGCCGCCGCGAACGGGCCCGGAGAATCCAACAGCGATCAGCACGAGGTCGGCATCAAGATAGAACTCACTGTTTGGAACCCGCTCAAGCGCAGGCTTAGGTCCGACCCGTACGCAGTGAAGCTTCTTTACGTTGCCGTGTTCATCGCCGCTGAAGTGGGTCGTCAAAACACTCCATTCACGAACACCGCCTTCTTCATGTGCTGCTTCCATGCGTAACTGCAGCGGCCATAGCGGCCAGGGCGTATCCGGATGACGCTCGTCCGGAGGCATGGGATGGATCTGTAGCTGATGCACAGATGCGGCCCGCTGCCGGTGCGCGGTTCCCAGGCAGTCCGCGCCGGTGTCTCCGCCGCCGATAATGACGACGCGCTTTCCAGCAGCCGTAATCTCTTCCTCATGGGTAAACTTGTCACCCGCACAGCGTTTGTTCTGCTGCGTGAGGTAATCCATTGCAAAATGAATTCCCTTCAGATCGCGCCCCGGGATCGGAAGATCGCGATGCTGCTCGGCGCCCATAGCCAGCAGGGTTGCATCGTACCCACGTAACAGGTCATTACCCGTCATCTCCCGGCCGATGTGAGTATTCGGGCGAAATTCGACACCCTCTTCGCGAAGTTGCTCCAAGCGGCGGTCGACCACGCTCTTCTCCATCTTGAAATCGGGAATGCCATAGCGCAGCAGACCACCAATACGGTCGTGCTTCTCGAAGACGGTAACTGTATGACCCGCCCGGTTCAGTTGCTGTGCCGCTGCCAACCCGGCGGGGCCGGAGCCAACAATGGCTACTCTTTTTCCCGTTCTCCGGCGCGGCGGCTCGGGCTGTACCCATCCCTCCTGAAAGCCTCGATCGATAATGTTCTGCTCGACCACTTTGATCGTGACCGGTTTATCGTTGATTCCGAGCACGCAGGCGGCTTCGCACGGAGCGGGGCAGATCCGTCCCGTGAATTCGGGGAAATTGTTGGTTGCATGCAGAGTGCGGAGCGCTTCGTGCCACCGACCGCGGTAAACCAAATCGTTCCAGTCAGGGATCAGATTGCTGACAGGGCACCCTGTGTGGCAAAACGGTACTCCACAATCCATGCAGCGCGCTGCTTGCTGTTGCAAGGACTGAGCCGGGAAGTCCTGATAGACCTCAAACCAATCGTTGACGCGTTCGAGAACCGGCCGCCGCGCGGGCGTGTCACGAGTGTATTCGAGAAAACCTGTTACCATCGCCATGGCTATCTTGCTCGATCCCGCATGGCAACGGCGTGCGCGGCCAATCCGATCGGCACGGTGTCCTTCCGATCAGCAAGCTTCGTTTTCCCAAGTACGCGTTTGTATTCGTGCGGAAAGACCTTGACGAAATGACGGACGGCATTCGGCCACGTGGCGAGAATGCGCTGACCCAAAGCGCTTCCGGTGTATTCCACGTGTTTACGAATAAGAGCTTCGAGCAGGCGAACATCTTCGGGTTCAAACAGCGGCTCAAGATCGAGGCCGTCCGGATTGCAGCGTACACGGACAAAGTCGCCGCCCGGATCGTGAACGTACGCAATACCACCGCTCATGCCTGCCCCAAAGTTGCGGCCAGTGGAGCCCAAAACGACCACGGTGCCGTTGGTCATGTATTCACAGGCATGATCCCCCACGCCTTCCACTACGGCTGTGGCGCCGGAATTTCGAACCGCAAATCGTTCTCCCGCCACACCGCTGAAAAACGCTTGGCCGCTAACGGCGCCGTATAGGACCGTGTTGCCGACCAAAATGTTGTGTTCTGGTGCGAAGGTCGAATTCCTAGGCGGATAGACAATGATGTTGCCGCCCGACAATCCTTTACCGACGTAATCGTTGGCATCACCTTCGAGCTGGAGCGTGATGCCGGGAGCGAGAAACGCACCGAAGCTCTGCCCCGCCGAGCCTGCCATGCGAATCCGAATGGTATTTTCCGGCAAGCCCTTCGAGCCGTGACGTCGCGTCACTTCGCCGCTGAGCATCGCCCCGACCGTGCGATGAACATTTCGAATCGGCATCTCGAATTCGATCGGCGTTCCGTCCTCGATGGCGGCTTTCGCCTGCGCCATCAGGCTGTGATCGAGCGCCTGCTCGAGGCCATGGTCCTGTCCCACCACGCAGCGCCGTCCCACCCGCCCTGGAACTTGCGGGTTGTACAAGATGCTAGAGAAATCGAGGCCGCGTGCTTTCCAATGGTCCATCGCCGGACGCGCTTCGAGCATATCCACTCGTCCGATCATCTCGTCCATCCTGCGGAACCCCATTTTCGCCATCCACTCGCGTAGTTCCTCGGCAATGAAGAAGAAAAAGTTGATGACGTTTTCCGGCGTGCCTTCGAATTTCTTGCGCAGCACGGGATTCTGGGTCGCGATTCCAACCGGACAGGTGTTCAGATGGCATTTGCGCATCATGATGCAGCCCATGGCAACTAGTGGGGCAGTGGAAAAACCGAACTCCTCGGCGCCAAGGAGAGCGGCGATCGCGACGTCACGCCCGGTCTGCAGTTTGCCGTCGACCTGAACGCGAATACGGCTGCGCAGATCGTTCATGACCAGGACCTGCTGCGTCTCCGCCAAACCGAGTTCCCAGGGAATACCGGCGTGTTTGATGGAGGTTAGCGGTGACGCTCCAGTGCCGCCATCATGCCCGCTGATCAGTACCACGTCCGCGTGCGCTTTGGCAACCCCGGCCGCAACCGTTCCGACGCCAACTTCGGCGACAAGCTTCACCGAGACGCGCGCAGCCGGATTGACGTTTTTCAGATCGTAGATTAGCTGCGCCAGATCTTCAATTGAGTAGATGTCGTGATGCGGCGGCGGCGAAATCAGGCCCACACCGGGAATCGAATGCCGGACCCGCGCAATCTCCGAATCCACTTTGTGACCTGGGAGCTGGCCGCCTTCACCGGGTTTTGCGCCTTGTGCGATCTTGATCTGCAGTTCATCGGCGTTGATCAGGTAATTAGTTGTGACGCCAAATCGGCCTGAAGCGACCTGTTTGACCGCGCTCCGGCGGGAATCGCCGTTCGGCAAAGGAATGAAACGCGCCTCGTCTTCCCCGCCCTCTCCCGTGTTCGAGCGTCCCCCGATCCGGTTCATCGCGACCGCAAGCGTCTGGTGAGCTTCCGCGCTGATGGAGCCGAACGACATAGCCCCGGTTGCGAAGCGCTTCACGATTTCGCTGGCGGGTTCGACCTCCTCCAGCGGAATCGGTCGCGGAATAGTCTTGAATTGCATCAAACCGCGCAGAGTGTATAGCCGTTCGTTCTGCTCGTCAATCAGCTTTGAGTATTCCTGAAACGTTGTGTAACTTTGCCGCCGAACCGAATGCTGGAGTTTACTGACGGTTAGGGGGTTGAGAAGATGCTGCTCGCCGTTGATGCGGTACTGGTAATTGCCGCCAATCGCGAGTTCCGGTTCAGATTCGGAAACAGGCTGAAACGCGAACTCATGTTTCGCGATCGCCTCTTTCGCGAGAACTTCCAGGTCCACGCCCTCTATACGCGAAGCGGTGCCGGTGAAATAACGGTCAATCAGCTCTTTATTCAAACCGATGGCTTCGAAGACCTGCGCGCCGCGATAGCTCTGCAGGGTGGAAATGCCCATCTTGGAAAAGACTTTGAGGAGCCCTTTGTTGACGGCTTTGATGTAATTCTTGACGGCGATCTCCGGGGTGATGCCATGCGTCAGCTCGCCGGAGGCGGCCAGTTCCTCGATCGTTTCGATGGCAAGATACGGATTGATTGCGCTCGCGCCGTAGCCGATCAGGAGGCAATAGTGCATCACCTCGCGCGGCTCGCCCGATTCGATAATCAGCGCGACACCCGTGCGGGTACCCTCGCGAACCAGATGGTTATGAACCGCAGTGAGCGCCAGAAGCGACGGAATCGGCGCATACTCTTCGTCTACTCCGCGGTCAGAAAGGATGAGCAGGGTGTAACCGGCCTTGATGGCGAGCGAGGCGCGGCGGCATAGACTGTCGAGAGCGCGCTTGAGGCCGTTTGTTCCCTCGAGGACGCTAAAGATGGTCGATAGCGTCGAAGCCAGCAAATCGCCCCTCGACACGCGCCTCAGCTTTTCCAGGTCTCGATTGGTCAAGACCGGGTGCGGCATTTTGAGCGTATGGCAGTTCTCAGGCGTCTCGTTGAGAATGTTTCGCTCCGTGCCGATGTAGCTGGTCAGCGACATGACCAATTCTTCGCGAATCGGGTCGACGGGCGGATTTGTTACTTGTGCGAAAAGCTGCTTAAAGTAATGGAAGAGCAGTTGCGGCTTATCTGATAGGCAGGCAAGGGGCGTGTCGGTTCCCATAGAGCCGACTGCTTCCTGTCCCTCGGCAGCCATTGGCGAAATCAGCAGCCGCAGATCTTCGTCCGTGTACCCGGAGCAGCGCTGGCGCATGAGGATGCTCTGGTGATCGGAATCCTGAACGCGGTGCGGCTCGGGCAGTGCTTCGAGCGTAATCTGATTCTGCTTCAGCCACTCGCCGTACGGTTGCCGGGTGGCGAGCTGGTGCTTAATCTCCTCGTCGGGAACAATGCGCCCCTGTTCCAGATCGGCGAGCAGCATTTTTCCTGGCTGCAGCCGGCCCCTAAATTCGATCTCTTCGGTGGCGAACGGCAGAACGCCCGTCTCGGATGCCATCACCAACAGGCCGTCTTTGGTGACCAGATAGCGTGCCGGACGCAAGCCGTTCCGGTCGAGAGTGGCGCCGATCATTTTGCCGTCGGTGAACGCGACCGCGGCAGGGCCATCCCACGGTTCCATCAACGAAGCATGGTATTCGTAAAAGGCCCGCTTCTCGGCGGAAATCGTGGCATCCGCATCCCAAGCTTCCGGGATAAGCATTGCCATGACATGCGGAAGCGAGCGCCCGGCCATCGTGAGAAGCTCGACCGCGTTGTCGAGAGCTGCGGAGTCGCTGACGCCGGGCTGAATGATGGGCAGCAGCTTCTTAAAGTCATCGAAATGGGGCGATGACATCACGGAATGGCGGGCGTTCATCCAGTTCACGTTGCCGCGAACGGTGTTGATCTCGCCGTTGTGGCAGAGATAACGGAACGGATGGGCAAGTTGCCAGGTCGGGAAGGTGTTGGTAGAGAAGCGCTGGTGAACGAGACAGAGGGCGCTCTTCGTCGCGGGATCGAGCAGTTCGTTATAGAACTCGCCAATCTGGTTCGCAAGCAACAGGCCTTTATAAATGATGGTGCGCGATGAGAACGACGGTAGATAGAAGAAGCTCTTGTCGCGCATGTCAGACCCGGCGACCAGGGCTTCTACGCGCTTGCGCACGACGTAGAGCTTCCGCTCAAACTGATCCTGCGTGAGATTTAGCGGGCGACCGACGAAGAACTGCTCAATGTAGGGCTGCGAAGCGCGAGCGACGCGTCCGATCGCATCGACTTCCACCGGCGTGTCCCTCCATCCGAGCACCGTCAGGCCTTCCTCGCGCGAGATTCTTTCAAGCAGGCCCTCGCAGGCGAGGCGCTGCTGCCGCTCAACCGGCAGAAAACACATCGCGATTGCGTACTCGCCCCGCTTTGGCAGAGCGAATCCCAAGCTCGCCGTTTCGCGGGCGAAGAATTCGTGGGGAATTTGAATTAGAATACCCGCGCCGTCGCCCGTCTCCGAATCACAGCCGCAAGCGCCGCGATGGCTCAGATTAACCAGAATCTCCAGCCCTTTACGAACAATGTCGTGCGAAGCCGCGCCCTTAATGTTGACCACGAATCCGATGCCGCATGCGTCGTGTTCGTGGGCCGGATTATAGAGGCCCTGCGCTTCGGGTAAATAGGTAGTGGGATCGACTGGGTACACCTAAGCTCCTCTGGGTGTTCGGGGAGGAATAGTGTATAGTGTAGCGGCAAACTCACTATTCGTCAAATCGAATTAATAGAGTTGCAATATCGATTCTTCTTATGATACGCTCTCTACAGTCGTGACCATCTCGACACTCAGGCTGATCCGCGATGTTGCCCACAAT
This sequence comes from uncultured Acidobacteriaceae bacterium, assembly GCA_963787585.1. Lineage (GTDB taxonomy): Bacteria > Acidobacteriota > Terriglobia > Bryobacterales > Bryobacteraceae > Bog-105. The sequence continues at coordinate 261,975 of CAWBDR010000013.1, read as the reverse complement.
CGCAGCGTCAGCAAAGCGGCACGGCTCAACGAGATGAGCCAGTCGGCAGCCAGTCAGGCCGTGCAGGAGGTCGAGCGCGAGTTTGGCGTCGAATTATTCGATCGCAGCACCCGGCCCCTAACGATCACTACTGCAGGTAAGATGTACCTCGAATACTGCCGGGACATGCTGCGAAGGCACGATGAGCTGAGGGCAGAAATAGAACTCTTACGGCAGAAAGCCAATGGGGTGGCGAGGCTGGCGGCTATCTACTCCGTAGGGCTGTCAGAGATGTCGCAGATTGAGGCGCGGTTCGCAGCCCAGTACCCAGATGGCGAACTCCAGGTTTCGTATCTCAGGCCAGAGCGCGTCTGGGAAGCCGTGGCCGAAGACCAGGCGGATTTGGGGCTGATGAGCTACGCGGATTCTTCGCGGGAGATCATTGCGCTGCCTTGGCGGGATGAGGAAATGGTCGTGGCGGTCGCGCCCACGCATGCGCTGGCAGACAGGCACTCCGTTCCCGCCGCAGCGTTGGAAGACGAAACGTTTGTCGGCTTTGACGACGATCTTCCGATCGAAAACCACATTGAGCGTTACTTCCGCGACCACAAGGTCAGCGTCGACGTGGCATTGCGTTTTGACAATTTGCAGATGATCAAGGAAGCGGTAGCGCACGGCGCCGGTATCAGCATCATGCCGCAACGCGTGATGCGCGAGGAAATGGAGCAGGGGCGAATCGTGGCTTTGCGGCTGGAACCAGCCGAACTGTTCCGGCCCGTGCGGATTATCCACCGGCGGCGCAAGGTGTTCAATGAAGTAACGAGCGGTCTGCTCGGTTTGTTGCGAGATGAGAGTAAATCAAACGCCGCCTGACGGCGATATACTCACTTCTTGCACACCAACCTGAACGCCGTGTTCGCGCAATGGCAGAACGACTGACCGGACGCGCCGAGGGCCGCCGCGGCGGCTGCGTTTCTCTGATTGTCGCGGCCATCGTCATTCTGCTCTGCTCACGCTGGATCGCGTCGACGTTAATCGATTATTCGTGGTGGTCGGAGATGCGGCAGGTGGACACTTGGATCAACCTGCTGCTGTATGGAACCGGGCCGATTCTGATCGCGCTGATTCTCTTTTTCCTGGCGTTCTGGATCTCATTTCGAGCCGGGCTGCGCAAAATGGGCCATACGGCCCTGTTCGGTTTTGTTAAGCGCCGTTGGGTTCAGCTCGCCGGGCTCGCAATTGCTATCCTGCTCGCGATTCTGGTCGCGAACGCGACCGTTGACAGTTGGACGGTTGTTCGCTACTTTGGCGGCCTGCGGCTACCGCCCGGGCGCGGGGAGTACGTCGACCCGATTTTCGGAGAACCGCTCCATTTCTACTTCTTTAGCCTACCCTTCTACAATCTGCTGCTGCGCGTTGTGCTGACAGGAGCCGTGCTTTCCCTGCTCATTTATTGGCTGACTTCGCACGCCGAAAAGTTGAGCAAGAACCTCCCCACCACGTATCCTCCGATGGAGGGTTACCGTTTCGAAGGATTCAACGTACGGGAAGCGTTCGACGCTCGCTTTGTACGGCTGGTGATCGCAATCCTGCTGATTGGTATTGCGATCAAAATCTACTTCGACCGGTATGCGCTGTTGATGGTTGACCACGGACAGTATCTCGTCGGCGTGGATTGGGTAGCGGACCACATTGTGCTGCCGCTGCAGTGGGCAGAAATCCTTTGCGCCATATTAGGCGCGATTCTGGTCTTAGCGCGGCGAGGACGGTTGGCCGTGCTCTTGTTATTGATTCTGCCGGTACGCTTTTTCCTGCCTTCGATCTTCGCGGGCCTGTATGTCCGGCCCAACGAATTGGCGTTAGAGAAGCCATACATCCAGCACCACATCGAAGCAACCCGGTCTGCTTACGGATTAAACCAGCGGGTGCGCGAGGGCACCCTCGAAGCGGCTCCGGAGATTCCGATTGATTACGCGCAACACAAGCCCTTGCTCGATAACGTGCGGCTCTGGGACTGGCGCGCATTCCACGACACCATTTCGCAGATTCAACCGCTCCGGCCCTACGTCTACGTTGATACTGATATCGACCGATATACGATCGACGGCCGTCTGCGCCAGGTTCTCATTGCGCCACGAGAGCTGGAGCTTCGCCAGTTGGGCGAGGCGGCCGGCCGCTGGATCAATCCGCATCTTATTTACACCCATGGATACGGGGTGGTGATGGCGGAAGCAAACCGGATCACGCCGGATGGGCTGCCGGTCCTTTTCGTACGGGACGCGCCGGCAGTCGTGACGAGCAAGAGTCTGAAGCTGACCCAGCCGGAGCTCTACTACAGTGAACAGAGTCACGAACCCGTATATGTAGACACCGGCCAACAGGAATTCAACTTTCCTTCGGGCTCCGAATCCGTGTACACGCGCTACAAGGGATCGGGCGGATTCTCGACTTCGTCGCCTCTGACGAGGCTGGCGGCGGCTATTCACTATGGCGATGTCAACGTACTGCTCACGGAGTATCTCAATGCGAACAGCAGGATGATGATCCACAGGCGGATTCTGGAGCGCGTTTCGACGCTCGCCGGTTTCGTGACCTGGGACCGGGACCCGTACATCGTGCTGACGAATTCCGGCCGCCTCATGTGGATCGCAGACGGTTACATGTCATCGGACGCGCATCCTTACTCGCGCGCGCTCGATATGACGAGCGCCCAGACAGTGAATTACATCCGCAACTCCGTAAAGGCAACGATCGATGCTTACACGGGCGAGGTGAACATGTATGTGTTCGCTCCCGGCGACGTGCTGATTCAGGCATACCAACGGCTGTTTCCCGACCTGTTCAAGCCGGCGGATGCAATGCCCGAGGACTTGCGAGCTCACGCGCGCTATCCGGAGACGCTGTTCGATGCACAGGCCGAGATCTATCGAACGTTTCACATGCAGGATCCCTGGGCGTTTTACAACCGAGCGGATTTATGGGATCTGTCGAAAACTTCTTCTGGACAGAGCGAGGGCTCAGGCGCAGTAGCCCCGACTTATGTAGTGGCGACATTACCCGACAGCAACGTGCCGGAGTTCCTGCTGCTGACCACATTCACACCGGCTAATAAAGACAACCTGATCGGCGTGATGTACGCGCGCTGCGACGGGCCGCACCTCGGCGAACTGGTTTTCGAGCAGTTGTCGAAGCAGAACATCATCTTTGGGCCGATGCAGATCGATGCCCGTATTAATCAGGATCAGACCATTTCGAAGGACCTGACGTTATGGAATCAGCAGGGTTCCCAGGTTCTACGAGGACAAACGCTGGTGCTGCCGATCGATAAGAGTTTTCTGTATGTCGAGCCGATTTACATACAGGCTTCCCAGGCCAGGATGCCGCAGTTGAAGAAAGTGGCGCTAGCGATGGGAAACGTGCTGGCGTACGCCGATACGTATGAACAGGCGTTGAGCCAGCTCATTCAAGAAGTGGGTGGAAACGGAGCGGGCCTGCAGACGGCGAATGCACCCGCAACACTGAGCGCGCAGAACGCTCCGGCGGCAGGCCCGGTGCAAACGAACGCGGCAGCGACCCAAGCGCCGGCCGGGCAGGTGTCCGCTCAGGCTGTGCAGACATTGCAGCAGATCCGTGATCATCTGGCGCGCTACCGGGACCTGAGTGCGCAGGGCAAATGGGCAGAAGCCGGAAAAGAGCTGGACGAAATACAGAGATTGGTCCAGAAATAGAAGCGTCAATGGATCTCCGGCTCGGGCGTAGGCGCTTGCCGGTTCAGAAAATCGAAATCGCAGCCCTGATGCGCTTGCGTAACACGCTCGAGATAGAGCGCACCGTAGCCGCGCTGATATTTCGGCGCAGGCTTCGTCCACCGCGCGCGGCGGCGGGCTAGTTCTTCAGAAGAGACAAGCAGATCCAAGGTGCGGTTTTCCGCATCGAGCCGGATCTGGTCGCCATTCTCTACCAGAGCTAGTGGGCCACCGACAAAGCTCTCGGGCGAGACATGCAGGACACAGGTGCCATAGGCAGTGCCGCTCATACGAGCGTCGGAAATTCGTACCATGTCGCGCACGCCTTTCGTGAGCAGTTTATTGGGGATCGGAAGCATACCCCATTCCGGCATGCCAGGACCACCCAGAGGACCAGCGTTTTGGAGGACGAGCACAGAGTCTTCCGTCACCGGCAGGTCATCGCTATTTAAGCGCGACTCGAGATCCTCATAGTTCCTGAAGACGACGGCAGGACCGGTGTGATGTAAGAAGCGCGGATCGGCAGCGGACGTTTTGAGCACAGCGCCATTCGGCGCGAGACTACCATAGAGAATCGCCGTTCCACCGGTGGATTGAAGAGGATGGTCGCGGCCGCGGATCACCTCCGAATTGATGCGCATTGCGCTCTGCAGATTCTGTCCCAAGTCCTTGCCGTTCACGGTGAGGCAATCGAGGTGCAAGAGATCTTTGATTTCGGCCATGAGCGCGGGCAGACCACCAGCGTAGTAGAAGTCCTCCATAAGGAACGCACCGGATGGGCGGATGTTTGCCAAAACGGGCACACGTTGAGAGATCTGATCGAAAAACCGCAGATCGAGGTCGAACCCGCAGCGCCCCGCGAGCGCAACCAAGTGAATGATGGCATTCGTAGAGCCCGCGATCGCCATGTCGACGGTGATCGCGTTTTTGAACGCGTTGTGCGTGAGAATGTCGGACGGCTTCAAATCCTCCCAAACCATTTCGACGATGCGCTCGCCGCTGCTCATTGCCATACGGGTGTGGTTGGAATCGACGGCGGGAATGGAGGATGCGCCGGGCAGCGTCATGCCGAGCGCTTCGGACAGCGCCGTCATGGTAGAGGCCGTGCCCATGGTCATACAGAAACCGGGCGAACGCGCGATACTCGCTTCCATTGAATTCCAGTCCTCCTCGCTGATGGTTCCGGCGCAGCGCTCGGTCCAGAACTTACGGAGATCAGTCCCGCTGCCGAGAGGCTGCCCTCGCCAATTACCACGCAGCATGGGGCCGGCAGGCAAGTAGATAGCGGGAATATTCATGCTGATCGCGCCCATCAGGAGTCCGGGCGTAGTCTTGTCGCAGCCGCCCATCAAAACCGCGCCATCGAGGGGCAGGCTCCGGAGCGCTTCCTCGGTGTCCATCGCCAGCAGGTTGCGATACAGCATCGGGCTGGGCTTCATGTAGGTTTCGTTGATGGAGAAGGCCGGGATTTCGACCGGAAATCCTCCCGCCTGCCACACCCCGCGCTTGACCGCTTCGGCTCGCTCGCGCAAGTGAGTGTGACAGGGATTGATTTCGCTCCAGGTATTGACGATGGCGATCACTGGCTTGCCGACGAAATCTTCCTGGCGATAGCCGACTTGCTTCATCCGAGAGCGGTGACTAAAGCCGGTGAGATTCGCGGTGCCGAACCAACGATAGCTGCGGAGCTGTTCGGGTGCAATGCGCGTTGCCATTCTGGAGCCCATTAGATCACCGGGCCTGCCGGCGTACGCGCTTGACGAATGCGCGTGGCAAGCAGGCCGGCAAGCAGAGTACAGAAGGAGAGGAAGCAAAGGCTGGCTTGAAAGTGTCCGGTGCGCGTTGTCAAAAAGCCGAAGACATAGGGACCTACGAAGCCTCCGAGATTGCCGAACGAATTGATCAATCCGACGGCTGTGGCAGCGGCGGATTGACCCAGGAAGGCGGCGGGCAGCGTCCAGAAGACGGGCAGATAAGCCTGCGAGGCTGCACCGGCCATACAGAAGAACGCAACCACGAGCGCGAGGCGATCGCCTGATAGGACCGCGAGCAGGAGCGCACTGCCGCTGATCAGCATGGGGATGGCGGTGTGCCAGCGCTTTTCACCGGTACGATTCGCCCAATACCCGTTCAGCAGGATGCCGCAGATGCTGCATAGATAGGGAAGCACGGTTACGAGCGTGCGTGCTGAGATCGACATCGTCTTCATCTCATTCGTGATGGAGGGGAGAAAGAAGAGGAGTCCCTGATTCCCGGTGACGACAAGCAGATAAATAAAGATGAGCAAGAGCACGTAGGGCTGGCGGAAGGCGTCGGAGATACGAACGCGCCCTGCGGCGATACGGGCGCGCCGTTCGGCTTCAAGCCCGGAGATTAGCCAGACCTTCTCATCGGCGGTCAGCCAAGTTGCCTGGGCAGGGTGATCCGTGAGATAGCGTGCGGTAACGATGCCAAGGAAGATACACGGCAGGCCTTCCAGAATGAAGACCCACCGCCATCCGGCCAAGCCGTGCCAATGAACGGTTTCGAGAATCCACCGCGAAATTGGAAGCCCAACAACCACGGCCAGCGGTTGAGTAATCATGAACCAGGCTTTGGCACGGGCCCGATGTTCGGCGCGGAACCAGTGGGAAAGATATACGATGACGCCCGGGAAAAAGCCTGCTTCGGCTGCACCCAAAAGGAAGCGCGCGAAGTAGAACTGACGGGCAACAGCGCCGTGGCCGAACAGAGGCAAGCCGATGAAGCCGGTAGCGGCCGCCACGATGCCCCAGCTAATCATGATGCGCGCCAGCCATTTGCGCGCGCTCCACCGCTCGACAATCAAAGTGCTCGGCACCTCGAGAAGGAAGTAGCCGAGGAAGAAGATGCCGGCGCCGAATCCAATGACAGCGTCGGTCAGGTGAAGATCGCCTTGCATTTGCAGTTTGGCGATGCCGACATTCGCTCGATCCACAAACGCGAAGAGATACAGGAGCATGAGGAACGGAAGCAGCCGGCGAGTAACGCGGCGGCGGGTGCGATCGGCGAGAGCGATCTCAGGCGCGAGCGAGACGACCGTCCGGATTTCAGGGGCGGGCTCGCTCATGCGAGTCAATTCTTTCATGGCTGGGACGATACGGACGGAGAACGACTGATGGCCGCCGATGACCCACATGCCCTGACGGCCACCCTGGGAGATGAAACGGGGCGAGAATCAGGGCAGGCGGGAGTAGGCGGCCCATCGGCGTGGATCTACGGAGTGGCATTGTGAAAACCGAAGGGGATCTTGATTTTCGCGCAACGCTTGGGCTGAGCAAGGACGCTCCAGTGGGTCTCCAAAATATCCGGATCGCCTCCGATCTTAATACCAACGCTGACGCTGAACAACTGGCAACGCTGCGCCGCCTAACTGAGCGCTACTGCGTCGTGTATCAGAGCCTGCGTCAGCCTCGGCCGATCGAAATATCCTTCACAAGGCACGATCCTGTGCTTCGACCTCCGGCCCAAGGTCAGCCTGTGGCGGAACGACTATAACCCATTGGTCCACCGCAGCCTCGCATACCTGAGGAACTCGCACGTAGTGCAATTGCTTTTGACTTGACGATTGGCAGGCAATAGAATTGCAAAATGCTGGGTAAGACTGTCGGCCATTACCGCATTCTCGAAAGGATCGGCGGCGGCGGCATGGGGGTCGTTTATAAAGGAGAGGACATTAGATTACGTCGCTATGTAGCTTTGAAATTTCTGCCGGAGAACCTAGCGCAAGATGACCCAGCGCTTGCCCGATTCAAGAGAGAGGCACATGCGTCATCGGCACTCGACCATCCAAATATCTGCGCTATTTACGATATCGGTGACGAAGAAGGTCAGCCGTTTATCGTTATGCAGCTCCTGGACGGGCAGACGCTGCAACATTTGATTCAACGTCGACCGCTTAAGTTAGAACTGCTGCTCTCTCTGGGGATCCAAATTGCGGATGCTCTGGAAGCCGCGCACAGCCATGGAATCATTCACCGGGACATAAAGCCCGCGAATATTTTCGTGACAAATCGCGACCAGGCCAAGATTTTGGATTTTGGCTTAGCGAAGTCTCACTCAAAACGAGAGTTGATCCATGCCGGGACGGGAGAAGAAACGGCCCTGGCGGAAGACCTGCTTACGAGCCCAGGCATGACGATCGGAACCGTGGCTTATATGTCTCCGGAGCAAACACGTGGAGAAGAGCTTGACGCGCGTACCGACCTTTTCTCTTTTGGTGTCGTGCTCTACGAGATGGCTACCAGCAAGCATGCGTTTGAGGGTAGCACCACTGCGCTTGTGTTTGACGCGATTCTCCATAGGGACCCGGTTTCGGTGGTCAAACTCAGGCCCGAATTACCAGCGCACCTCGAACAAATCATCTCCAAGGCGCTCGAGAAGAGCCGCGAGATGCGGTATCAGACCGCTGCAGATTTGCGCTCAGATCTCGCCCGCCTAAAGCGCGATACCGAGTCAGCGAAGAGCGCCGCCTTCTCGGATCCGTCAGGCAAGCCGGGGCATCCGGTTCCGACCAAAAGATCGAGAGTACAAACCATCTGTTTGGCTCTTGCGCTCTTGACAGTGGCGGCAGCCATTACTTATAGGTTTGCCTTTCAACACCACGGCGCAATATTAACTCCGGAAAAGATGGTCATCACGAAGCTCACGGATGACGGTTCTGTGGGAGGTGCGGCTTTATCCCCGGACGGAAGATATGTAGCGTACATCTCGAAAAGGGGTCCCCGATCAACGCTGTGGCTGCGCCAAGTTGCCGCGGAAAGTGCGGTGCAACTTCTCCAGTCTGATCAGACAGGATATGACTGGGTTGGGTTTTCACCCGATGGCGAATATATGTACTTCCAGGTCGAGCACGAAGATGAAGTTCCCTTGTATGTTGTGCCCGCTCTCGGTGGCACGCCTCGATTAGTGACCAAGAACGCAATGCCTTTTGGTGTGGGTATCTCGCCCGCTGGCAAAGAGATTTCCTTTATCTACCATCCTGAGGCAGGTGGCTCAACATTGAATGTGGCCGGTAGCGGCGGCTCGGGTGAATATGTCATTGGCAAAAGTAACGGCCAAGCCGATTACTTCGGAGTTGGCAGCACCCCTGCATGGTCCCCCGACGCAAAGCTGGTCATAGCGAGCTCCTGGTGGCGTAAAGAGCAATATCTCAGCGCAATCCGCGCTTTCCCGGTCCATGGGGGCACGCCAACCCTTCTTCTCGCCTCTCCGGGATACGTCGGAGTCGGCCCGTGGCTGCCAGATCAGACTGGCTTTCTGCTGTCTTACAATGCCGAACCGTCCGCCCCATTCCAGATATGGTTCCGATCGTATCCAAAGGGAAGTCTGCAGCGGATCACAAATGACGTGAAAGACTATACCGATTTGAGCCTGAACAGAACCGGCAGACTGTTATCAGCGGTTACGCATGAGACATTTTCGACAACTTTTGTTGGTCCTTCCAGAGACTTGGAACGTCTCGAGGCGGTGACAACGGGCAGCGAGGACGGTTTCGCCGTGGCGTGGATGCCGAATGGAAGACTCCTGTTGCGGAATGCCAAGGGCGAGTACTCATCCATGCAAGCCGACGGAAGCGACCGTGTTCCTCTCTTTCGAGATGAAGGATGGAAAAACAATGTATCGGTTTGTGGAGACGGCCGTTTTATTGTGTTTTCAAGCAGACGTGAGGGAAACCGCTACAACATCTGGCGAGCAGATTCAAGCAATGGCACCTTGAACCGCTTGGCACAAGGCGAGGGGGACTTTTCTCCTCATTGTTCAGCGGACGGGAAATGGGTTGTGTACAACGGAAGCAGCAAAACTTCTTCAACTTCAACGATCGAAAAAATATCTATCGATGGAGGTGCGCCGTCGGTTATTGAGCAAGGGGCATTTTACGGAGCAAGGTTATCACCCGATGGCAAACAGATTGCGACCTTCGAGGAAAAGAACAATCAAAACATGATTCGGATTTTCAATGTTCTCGGAGGGGTGCCTGTGAAAACGTTCCCACTTGCTCCACATGGGACCCTGAACTACTGGGACTATTCTCTTCTGCATTGGACTACCGATGGACGTGCTCTCACATATCCTTTGCTTGACGGGGATTCAATGAACCTTTGGAGGCAACCGATAACAGGTGGACCACCACAGCAGCTAACTCACTTCAAGGATTTGATCTTTGCGTACGATTGGTCGCCGGACGGCAAGCGATTAGCCATAACCCGGGGCAGGACACGAAGTGACGTTGTTCTGATCAGCAATTTCAGAAAGTAGGAAAGACTGGCAGCGCTGAGCCAGAATAAGCGTCCCTGAATTTGATACGGTGGATCGAATGGCGCAAGACCTTGAAACGCTCAGGGCAGAGATGCAAGAACACCTGGCGCAGTCCGGTGTGGCTGTATTTCATGGCTATCATCGTTTGCCTCCGGCGGCTCATGTTATTTGGGACACCGAGCGGCATCCGGATTTTCGTGAATTCGTGGAATCGGCACGCCAGTCCGGCGCTCGTCTGCTGATCTTCAATCACCACGCATTCTCATTGGATCGCATCGACGAAGCGCTGGACCAGTTGGAAGATGCGGACCTCACTCGGGAGGAAAAGCGCAATTACGAAACTCGTCTGAAGCAGTTACGGGCTTACGAAGGGTTCACCTGTTCGGTCGAACTGTCGTTTACGCTGGAGGGAACGCTGTATTCCTTCGAATCACATACCGACTGGTATGAAACCTTCACCGATACGGTCAGCGAATTAGAGACGTTCGTTGAGGATCAGGATATCGAGGAAGACGACTCGCTCGGCGGATATTTTTCAAAGAACTGATGGCGATCCCGGAGGCTGTACGATCCTGGGTCCGTCCGGCTGCCCGCTGGATCGAACCGTCTATAGACCCGCTACCGGCTGACGTCCTTTCGAAGGAACTCGGCATTCATCGCCTTGCAGCCGCGGTGCTGGCGCGGCGGGGTTACCGCGATCCTCAAGCGGCCGGCGAGTTTCTATCGCCAAAGCTCGATTCGCTTCATGACCCGATGCTGATGCGCGATATGAGCATCGCGGCATCGCGGTTGCAAGCGGCGATCAAGGGTTGCGAACGCATCCTCTTGTATGGCGATTACGACGTGGATGGCGCGTCATCCATAGTCATCTTGAAAAAGGCGATCGAATGCCTCGGCGGCCAGGCGGAGTTTCACATTCCGCACCGGCTGAAGGATGGCTACGGGATGCGGAGCGAAGTCATCCGGCAGGCTGCCGAGACGGGCGTTCGTCTGATTGTCAGTGTGGATACGGGCATTCGCGCGAACGAGGTGGTTCGGTACGCAAATGAACTGAACATCGACGTCATTGTGACGGATCATCATCTCCCGGAAGCCGAGCTGCCGCCGGGGATCGCGGTCCTCAATCCCAACCGGCCTGATTGCCCCTACCCCAATAAGGACCTCTGCGGCGCAGGAGTCGCGTTCAAACTTGTGCATGCGCTGCTAGCCGCATCCGGAATGGCGGTAAACCGCCAGAACTCCCTGCTCGATTCATTTCTAAAGCCGGTTGCCATTGCAACCGTAGCCGACGTCGTTCCGCTGACGGGCGAGAATCGCGTGATGGTGCAGCGCGGCCTCTCCGGTCTCCGGCAAGTGCGGAACCCTGGGATGCGCGCACTCCTATCCGTGGCAGGTTTCGATGAGGGGGAATGCCCTTCCGCGCATCAGGTGGCATTTCGTCTAGCGCCGCGCATCAACGCGGCGGGGCGCATGGCGACCGCTTACGACGTAATAGAACTATTTCTCACGGAAGATTTCGATCGCGCACGCGCGCTTGCTGAGCAACTGGATCAGCTCAACCGGGAACGGCAGCAGACGGAAGCCGAAATCGTGGACGAAATACTCCAGCAATGTGAATTGGGCTTCGCGCCGGATGAATTTGCCGGGCTCGTCTTTACCGGCGACAACTGGCACCTGGGCGTTCTGGGTATTGTCGCCAGCCGGCTGGTTGAGCAGCTCAGCCGCCCCGTTTTCGTATTGAGCGATGCCGAGGCGATTGACGGACAGCGCTATCTTTCGGGCTCCGGGCGCAGCATTGCCGGCTTTCATCTGCTGGAAGCACTCGAAAGCATGCCCGACCTCTTCCGAAAGTTTGGCGGCCACCGCCAGGCAGCCGGGCTCACCTTATCCGCGCATCACGCAGAGGAGTTCCGGCGGCGATTTAATGAATATGCCGCGGGCCGCTTGACTGCGGACGACCTCCGTCCCCGGCACACAGTAGATGCATTGGCGTCCTTCTCCGAACTGAACGATCGTTGTGTCGAGCACGTTCGGGCGCTAGGGCCATTCGGATGCGGCAATCCGGCACCGACATTTTTATCGAAGGCGGCGGAAGTCGCCGGACCGGCAAAGGCGTTGAAGGAAGGGAAACATTTCAGAGTGCCGATCCGCCACGATGGCCGGCTGCTGTTCTGTAACGCCTGGAATTTCGGCTCGCGGGATGAGCTCTTGCAGGCAGGAAAGAAACTCGATCTCCTGTTTCAGATTGAAGACGATCCTATTGCGCGAAAACGCGGCTACGGGTCATGGGCGTTGTCGATCAAAGATGCCCGGGTAGCGGATGGATCCACTGATTGAAGCGGCGCGTGAGGCGCGGACCAGAGCGCATGCGCCCCATTCGCACTTCAGAGTGGGAGCAGCGGTGGAAGACGAGAGCGGACGCATTTTCACGGGCTGCAACATAGAGAGCGCATCCTTCGGCTTGACGATCTGCGCCGAACGCGTTGCAGTATTCAAAGCCGTTTCCGAACGGGCTGCAGGCCTGAAGCGAGTGGCAGTTATGACCGACCGAGACAAATTAACGCCGCCGTGCGGCGCATGCCGCCAGATTCTCTGGGAATTCTGTGGAGATGCCGAGCTTGTTCTCGCCAACCTGGCCGGCCAACAGGAAGTAATGACGATCAAACAAATTTTTCCTGAACCTTTCGATGCGGCTTCTCTTTAGCCTCCTGCTCACAGTACTCGCGGAGCCGCCGCTCGCGAATGCGGCCGAGGCGGTCGACTGGATCATCCAAGCTCGATACGTGCTCACGATGAATGCAGGGCATACGGCCATTCCAAACGGCGCGGTTGCGATTCAAGGGTCGCGCATTCTCGCGGTCGGAACGCAAGCAGAGATTGCAAAGCGCTTTCAAGCCAGGCAAACGCTCGATAAGCCGGACTCGCTGATCGCGCCGGGCCTGATCGATACTCATACGCACGCGCCGATGGCTCTATTTCGGGCGGTCGCTGATGACAAGCGGCTGGATGATTGGCTAAACAACTATATTTTCCCCGCCGAATCAAAAAACGTTTCTCCGGATTTCGTCCGTTGGGGAACCCGCCTCGCTTGTCTTGAGATGGTATTAGCCGGTATTACGACGTATACCGATATGTACTATTTCGAAGATGTCGAAGCGGAAGCCGCAAAAGAGGCAGGCGTAAGAGGCGTGCTGGGGCAAGCGATTATCGGCTTTCCGGCTCCGGACTACAAGAGCTGGCAACAAGGGATTGCGGGAGCCGAGCGCTTCATTCAGAAATTTCGCAACGATGATCTGATCATACCGGCGGTTGCTCCTCATGCGATTTACACGACGCCCGATGAAGCGCTGGTGGCGTCGCACAACCTGGCCGTGAAGTATCGTGTTCCGCTTACGATTCATCTCGCCGAAACGCGGAAGGAGCGCGATGACTCCCTGGCCAAGCGGAACCTCACGCCCACGCAGGTTCTGGAGAAACTCGGGATCCTGGACGGAAGGGTTATTGTCGCTCACGCGATCTGGGAAGACGATAATGACCTTCAGATTTTGAAGCGGCACAACACCGGCGTCGCGCACTGTCCATCCAGCAACATGAAGCTCGCCAGCGGTGTCGCGCGGGTCACCGACATGCTGAAACTTGGAATCAATGTCGGCGTGGGTAATGACGGTTTCGCCGGAAGCAACGACAGCGCCAACCTGATCCGGGAAATGGACCTCGCGGCCAAGGTGCAGAAGGTCACGCAAATGAACCCGACCGTCTTGCCGGCTGAACAGGCTCTCGAAATGGGAACGATTTCCGGCGCTCGAGTAATTGGGATGGAACGAGAAATCGGATCGTTAGAACCGGGAAAACGAGCCGACCTGATTACTGTTTCCCTGGGGCATCCCAATGCGGTTCCGCTTTACAACGTATACTCGCAGATCATTTACGCGAGCCAGGCGGCCGATGTCGAAGATGTGTTTATAAATGGGAAACAGATCGTCAGCGGTCGCCGCGTGCTTACAATGAATGCCGCCGAGATCCTGCGGAAGGCAGAGGAGTTCCAGCGTCAGATCGCGGCCAGCCTCAAACAGTAGTGCCTTGATTCGAGGCCTACGGGTAAAGGCAATTCTTAACTCGAATAGCTTCCAGGACGCAGCACCTTCATTACGAAACAAAGTGATTCGGAGGCTTGGTGACGCCATGAAGGCATCTTTCGTCGCGGCGAGTGCATTAGCAGCCTGTCTCGTATTGACCGGGCGCGCAAGCGCGACAGCCCTAACTAGCACTAGCTACAGTGGTTGGCTTACCGATGTGAACGGAGCTCCTATTGAGTTGAATGTTAACGGTATAACTACTGATCATAACTACAGCAGCTCGGGACTTACGCTGTATCCGCTCTCTGGCCCTCAATTGCCGTTCATTTTTACGGGTCCGGACGGTAGCGGATCGTATCTGTACGGGACGACATTTACTCAATACACCCACAATTATGTTTTTCTGGAGGGAGCGTCAGATGGAGTCGGGTCGATCTACATCACGCTGCCAACGGGCGGTGAAAACGCTATTTATCTGAATCTCGATTCAACAACCAACACGCCGCTCAGCATCCATTTATCGGATAACGAAACATTCAGTTCGCCGGTGGGGCCTTTTGGGCTTGCGCTCTCGCAATCGATCAGCTGGCTGAGTATTTCTACTGCCAACGGTTCGCACCCGCTCATCGACGACTTCTTTTTCGCAACCAGCAATTTGACGCAGCAGACACCCTCTTTCGAGGTAGCCACAATTTTCCTGATGGGGACAGGACTTGTGGTGATCGCCGGCGCGCGCCGGACATTCGCAAAGTGAGCTGGCTCTAAGTTCTCCTCTGTACGGGTCAAAGGGGAGCGTTTCGGCGCTCCCCCTTTTTTTGGGCAGACGCTGGACCCGTGCTACTTTGGTGGCTGACTTACATGGCTTGGTTCACACGGCAGAAGCCATCTATAGAAGGCAATCCGCCCGAAGACGGTGAAAAAAATGTCCGCACCGAGGGTCTTTGGGAAAAGTGCGACTCATGCGGGCAAATCATCTGGCGCAAAGCCGCAGAGGATAACATGCGGGTGTGCCCCAAATGCGGGTACCACTTTCGTATCAGCGCCGCCGAGCGCCTTCAGCAGTTATTCGATGACGGCGTTTACACGACTCACGATTCCAAGCTGCAATCTTCCGATCCGCTGCAATTTGTCGATTCGAAACCTTACACGCAGCGTTTGGCCGAAATGCAGAAAGCCACCAAACTGCCGGACGCTGTAATCTGCGGCAGCGGACTGCTGGATGGCCGTCAGGTGCAGATTTGCGCTCTCGAGCTGAAATTCATAGGCGGAAGCTTGGGTGCGGTAGTCGGTGAAAAGATTACTCGCGCGATTGAAAGGGCCCTGAAGGAAAAAACCGCGCTGATCATCATCTCGGCTTCAGGTGGAGCGCGCATGCAGGAAGGCGCAATCAGCCTTATGCAACTTGCCAAGTTATCAGCGGCGTTGATGCGGCTGGATGAGGCGCGCCTTCCTTATATCAGCGTTCTAACCGATCCCACTACGGGCGGTGTGACGGCCAGCTTTGCCATGTTAGGAGATCTGAACATTGGCGAGCCTGGCGCGCTAATCGGCTTCGCCGGTCCGCGCGTTATTGAACAGACGATTCGCCAGAAACTGCCCGAAGGCTTTCAACGCAGCGAGTTTCTGGTGGAACACGGGTTCCTGGACGCGGTTGTAAAGCGCCCAGAGCTGAAGGGCTATATCTCGAACGCCCTCAATTTCTTTTTCGCGTAGCCATTTCCGTCCTTTCGGCGAAAATGGAAACGGATGCTTCAACTCAGCGGCGCCGGAAAGCGGTTCGGCCATAAGCTGCTATTTGATGGACTGGACTGGCTCGTCACTCCCAAAGAGCGGACGGGCCTGGTCGGCGGAAACGGCACAGGGAAATCCACTCTACTCAAGATCATTGCTGGAATCGAAAGCCTAGATTACGGTTCGCTATCCGCGACAAAAGGAATACGAATCGGCTATCTCCCGCAGGATGGGCTATCTGTGAGCGGCCGCAGCGTCTTCGCCGAATGCATGAGCGTGTTCGCGGAAATCAAAGACCTGGAGCAGGAACTCGAAGGATTGACCATCAGAATGAGCGAGCTCGATCCTGAGGGGGAGGAGTACGCGCAGGTGGCGGACCGGTTCGAGCAGGCAGACAGCCTGTTCCGCTCTCGCGATGGGTACACACTTGAGGCGCAAGTTGGGGCGGTGCTGGCGGGGCTTGGGTTTCGGAAAGAAGATTGGTCCCGCCAAACCGAGGAGTTCTCAGGCGGCTGGCAGATGCGGATCGCGCTGGCGAAACTGCTGCTGGAAAAACCGAATCTGCTGTTGCTGGATGAGCCGACCAATCACCTCGACTTGGAGGCGCGGAACTGGCTGGAAGAGTATCTTACTAATTACGAATTTGCCTATGTTCTTATCTCGCATGACCGCTACTTCCTGGACATCACCGTAAAGAAAATCGCGGAGATATGGAACAAGAAGGTCACGTTCTACACCGGCGGATACGAGAAGTATCGTCAGCAGAAAGCCGAACGCTTGGCGCAACTCGGAGCGGCATACAAGAATCAGCAGGACAGGATCCAGCAGCTGGAAACATTTATCAATCGCTTCCGGTACCAGGCGACGAAGGCCAAGCAGGTGCAGAGCCGGATCAAGGAGCTGGAAAAAATCGAGCGCATCGAGTTGCCGCCGGAAGAGAAGACGATCCATTTCTCCTTCCCGCAGCCGAAACCAAGCGGACGCGTCGTGGCGCAGTTTAAGAACGTATCCAAGAGCTACGGGGAGAAGTATGTGTTCGGCAATGTCGATTTCATCATCGAGCGAGGTGACCGGGTGGCGCTCGCCGGCGTCAACGGCGCGGGGAAATCGACTCTGATTAAGCTGCTCGCGGGCACGGAGCCGCTTAGCTCCGGCGAGTACGTTCTCGGGCACAATGCCGAACCCGACTATTTCGCGCAGGATCAATACAAGGAGTTGAACACCGACGTCCGGATTTTGGATGATCTGCATAATGCCGCGCCCCGCATGACGGAAACCGAACTGCGCAACCTGCTCGGATGTTTTCTGTTCAGCGAAGACGATGTGTTTAAGCGTATCGGCGTGCTATCGGGCGGTGAGCGCAACCGTTATGCGCTTGCGCGCATGCTGCTGCACCCGTCGAATTTTCTGCTGCTGGATGAGCCTACGAATCACCTTGATATTCGCGCGAAGGACGTCCTGCTCGAGGCTCTGGAAAAGTTCACGGGGACGATCGTGTTCGTTTCACACGATCGCTACTTTATCGAGCATCTCGCGACGCGAGTCTTTGAAATCGCTGATGGCGAAGTGCGTGTTTTCCCGGGAGACTATGCGGATTACCTCTGGCGCAAGCAAGGCGGCCCGGATAAAGAACCGACTATAAAAGATGTTCTGGCCGGCGTTCCTCCGGCCGAGCCGGTTGCAATCCCGACCCGAACGACGTCCGCGAAGCGCCTGAATCCGATTAAGCTGAAGCAGATGCAGGAGCAGGCACAACAGCTCGAAGGCCGCATCGCCCAACTCGAGGCGCAGATCCAGGAATCGGAGCTGGCCTTGTCGGATTTCATCGGCCCGGATGAAGCGATCCGCAGTTCAAATCTGCTCGAGAGCCGCCGCAAGGAACTCGATCAGGTGATGGCTCAATGGGAGGAAGTAACGCAGGAGATCGAGGCGACCGCCTAGTTCCTACTCGGGAGGAGTCTCCACTTGAGAGGGCTTTCGCTTCTGCTGTTCATCCCACCGGCGAACGAGTATACGCCACTGATCCAGAGTCAAGACGCTTCGCAACTGGACGCTCATTTGGAGGAAAACGCGGCTTGAATTCGCGCGCGCATTCGCGAGGCGGTCGATCACAGGTTTGGCAGCCTCGAAGTTTACGTTGGGGTCGTTGAGGACCTCTTCCAGGTCTCCCTGAGCTTTTTGAACTTCGTTGCGAGCATCGAGCAAGCGATCGCGATAGGAGTGAACAATCTGTCGAATCTTTTCGGTCTGAGTTGGGGTCAGACCCAGATCGCCGCGAATGGGGCTGTTCCACCACGGGAAATTCGCGTGTTCCTGCGCGCTAACTCGAGTTCCCGTAATCACGAACAGGAGAAAAGGGAGTAACGTGTATTTCATTCTTCGAAGAGCGCTTGCAGGGGCGCTGTGGGCTGCGGTTCGGGATCCGCTGCCATTTGACTCACCTGTTGCGCGAGTTGCGCATCGGTGAGTTGCTCGTTGGTATAGTGATGCTGGTTCGCCTCGTAAAGAAAGACACTTCCGGCCAGCAAAGTAGTCATCGCCACGACCGGGACCCATCGCCGGGCCGGCAACATGGACCACCAGCGGACGGGCGCAGCCGCTTTGGCATAAATCGACCGCCGCTGAGCAGCCAGAAACTCGAACGTCACGTCCTCGTCCGCGGACGTGTGCCGGTCAATAGCCGTACGTCTCTGCTGCATGGCCTTCAGCCGGGCCTGGCATTCGCCGCAGACATTCATATGTCCGTCGCCGGGCCCGACACTGTACAGATGTGCAATTAACTGATCATCTGTCCAATGTCCTGACAGTTTGGACTCGATGTGCATACTTCCCTCTACGGGCCTCATTTGCGAGGCTCGTACAAATCCTTCAGTTCTTCGCGCATCTTGGCAATCGCTCGAAACAAGTGCGCTTTTATAGTTCCTACATCCAGCTTAAGAACGCCGGCGATTTCCTCCAGCGGCATTGCATCATAGTGACGCAAGGAAAAAACCGCGCGCTGGCGGTCCGACAACCTGGCGAGCGCTGATTCGAGTCTGCGCTGGATCTGCTTCGCAAATATTTGACTTTCTGCGTCAGGCTCATGATCCGTTGCGGATTGCAGAATGAACTCCTCATCCTCCGCCGCGGGGCGCCTTCGCCACATTTTCCACGCTCTCGATCGAAGCCGGTCGAGGCAGGTATTTACCGCGATGCGTGTGATCCACTTGCCCGGATTATCCAGTTCCTGCAGCTCGCGGTTTGCGCTGAGGGCGCGATAGGCCTTGAGAAAGACATCCTGGGTGGCGGAATCGGCCTCGTCCGGGTCCTGCAGCATGCGGCGGCAGAGCAGAAAGACGTGCTTCTGCTCGGATGCCATCCAAGTGCCGAAATCGCGAAGCTCGGCCCCAACGTGGACAGCCCGTTCCAGTTGGTCGGCCATCGCGCCTATCATAGCTATCCATCTACGCAAACGAGTGGAGACGGCTTTAGGTTTACAAAGCAGGAAAAAGACTTAATGTTCAGTGGCATAGAAAAACGCGGGAGGGCAGCTCGCAGGAGAAACCGTTCGGCCAACCATGGCGGGCGCACCCAGAAGTTGCGTTCGTGTGGGTGCTATTGAGGATGTTCCGGGAACTTTACCTGCATAGGTTTGTAAACACATCGCGACAACCGGCTGGCAATCGTTAGGTTACGGGCCGAAATTGCGACGAGAGTACACCTGCAATGACAGCGGCCCAGATGAGGTGAACGCCATAGATGGTTCGGCTATCTCCCGTTTGGATTGGGCAACGCGCACCGAATCTGCCGAGTCGGTTCACCGGCGTACTCAGCGAAGTGCCTTGTGCCGATGTGTGCAATGTAGCCGTCAGGACGGATCAAGATCCGAGGTCCCTCGGGCGTGACAAGCTCTGTCGCATGACCACCGCGCAAATGATCGAAGAGCCTGCTGCCGTCGTCGAGCCGGCCGTCGGGCATTCGATCACCCGGATGGAGGCTCCCGAAGGTGATGCCGGAGGAAAGGGAACTCGTCCGGTAATGCAAGGCTAGCTGGTCGGTCGCGTCGCCGCGCTTAATAGACCGCGTTTGGTACAGCCGTTTGCTCAAACCAAGTACGGCTGCGGCGATGGGAAGGCGCTCGGCTTCGTATGTGTCAAGTAGCGAATTGGGGCCACCGCGCAGAACGTGCGCGAGCTTCCACCCCAGATTGTAAGCATCCTGAATGCCGTGTTGAGACCTTGTCCACCTGTCGGCGGGTGCACATGAGCCGCATCCCCCGCCAGGAACGCGCGCCCGACGCGGAAGCGATTGACCATGCGAACGGCCGGCCGGTAAATCGAGCTCCAACTTACCCGCACGATGCGGTGGCCGGTGGCCCGGTACACGGCACTCTCGATGTCAGGTCCAATCCTCTCCGCTTTAGCAGTCAGTTGGAACAGTGCCGTGCCAGGCAACGGGCAAAGGCCTACAGGCGAGCCTTTAGTAAGGAGCCAAATATGCCAGTTCCGGCGGTCAAGTCCTTCAACCTCGACGTCAGCTACCAGCATGGGTTTTTCATCGATTGCCTCGCCTTCCAGATTCAGACCAAGCGCTCTTCGTACCGCGCTCCGGCCCCCGTCACAGCCGACAAGGAAGTCGGACCGCACGATTTCGCCGTTGGAAAGTGTAGCCTCGACACCGCACTCATCCTGGCGGAGTGTCGTCAGCGCCTTTCCGAATTCGACTGGGGCCCCGAACGCGCATAAGCGCTCGCGCATGATAGATTCCGTGCGCGATTGCGGCACCATCCAGAGGTTTGGATAGGGCACGCCCTCCGTTGGCTGCCGTCTCGTACCCAGCGAGCCTGCTCGCAGTGAAAGGGGACCGAGGTGAACCCGAAACTTCGGATAAAGCCCGCCGGCGGCCAGGATCGCATCGATGACTCCAAGGTCTTCTAGGATTTCCAGGGTGCGAGGTTGGATGCCTTTGCCGCGTGAACCTGCGAAGGGTCTTTCCGCGGCGTCGATGAGGCGGAAGGCAATCCCGCGACGCGCGAGATCCAGCGCAAGCGTTAATCCTGTCGGGCCCGCACCAACAATCATTACACTTATTTCGTACATCGTACTAAATCAGCTTAATGGTACGCTGTACGAATGTCAAGACGTAAATCGGGTCTAACGCGCGAGAAGATTGCGACTGTCGCACTCGCCATTGCCGATAAGGATGGTTTCGACGCCGTTTCGATGCGACGGATCGCGCACGCGCTGAAGGTGGGGACGATGAGTCTCTATTACTACGTAAAGACCAAAGACGATCTGATTGCGGTGATGGACGATGCGTTGATGGCCGAAGCCCTCGTACCGTCGCTTCCAAAAGGTTGGAAACGCGCAATCGTCGAAATTGCCAAGCGGACGCACGCGCTCTTCACCCGTCATCCTTGGGCGCTTAGCGCCATGTTGTCCGCTCCGCCTGGACTCAACGCGATGCGCCACATGGAGCAATGTCTGGAAGCCTTGGCCGAAACGTCAATGACGGGTGAGGAGAAGCTTACGCTCCTCGCCATGGTCGACGACTTCGTGTTCGGTCACGCGTTGCGTGAAGCAACGGACCATGCCGCAATCGACGCCGAGTTTGCAGCCGCCCAACTAAAAAGCGGAGCTTTTCCAAGGCTTGTCGAGGTCTTCGGCGATGGTCGCATCTGTACGCGGGCTGATCGCTTCGAGCAGGGATTGCGGAAACTGCTAGGCTGGAGACCGGATTCAAACAGGTGAACTTGCGGAAGCCGCGACGGCACTGTGGGACCCGCGTCTGCATCACCCGCGATTAACGGCGAAGCATTTACGAATACAGTCCGCATCTTCGCCGCGGGAGGTTACTCAACCCTTGGCGATTACACCCGGGTTATCTGGACCAAACGAATTGTGTCCGGATGGCCAGCTGTGCGGGGAAGACGGTCCGAATGCCGCCCGAACCATCACGGATCTGGTGTGTATGTCTCGCTATCATCGATCATCATGGCAGTCACTAGTCAAGTTCTGATCGACGTACCGATGCCGATCCGCACTCCGCGCTTGACGATTCGGTCGAAAGAGGTTGGTGATGGCGCCATTACATCGGCTGCGGTTGCCGAAACTTGGGAAGAACTGAACCGTTGGATGCGATGGGCGGAGGATAGAGAAGCGTTCACGGCCGAGTTGATGGAAATTCGCAACCGGCAGGTTATGGCCAGCTTCCTCCTGCGAGAGACCATCGAGTTGATCGGAATCGAAACAGATACTGGCAAGGCCGTGGTCTGGTGTGGATTCCACGATATCGACTGGAAAGCTCGGCAATGCGACACCGGATATTGGGTCCGCAAAAGCGCTCAGTGTCAAGGATTAGCCACGGAGACGGCTAATGCGATGCTGCGCTACGCTTTCGGTGCGCTTGGAATGCAGCGGGTCGGTCTCACTCACTCGAGCGGAAATGAACCGAGCCGCCGCATTGCTGAGAGACTTGGTTTTAGTTTTGAAGGGATACAGCGGAGGGCGAACGTGCTCCCTGGTGGCAAATCCGCAGACAAGTACTGCTATGCTCGTTTCGACGTTGCTGGTCTACCCGACTTAGAAGTGACCTGGGGAGAGGTTGAGTCAAGTCGGCTGCATGATCAGCGGAACAGCCGTTCATCGTAGTGAAACGGTTTGGCCGGAGCGATCTTGATTTCCTTGAAGCTGGGATGAGCCGGGTTGAGAAGTATGTTGGTTTCGCCGTTGACCACTGCCGATGGGACCACCAAAGCGACAGAGGATTGCGATTTGGCCCAATTGGTTCCTAGCTGCTGAGTGTACTTGTTGTTCGGCTTCCGCCAGCCAACGGGTAATGTTTTCAGGTCGACTTGCTCGACGCGAAGATTCTCCGGGATCTCGGCCATAACTGAGAGAAGCGGCGCAGGAGCTTCGCTCGGATCGAGATGCACAAAAAATTCCATTGCGGCCAGGGCTAAAGAAGAGGATGTATAGACCATCGGCGCGCCCGAGAGATTCCACCGCGCATTAAACAGTTTGGCTCCTTCGCCGGAGAAAGCGGAGTGGGCATACTTTGCCTTCGCGATCCGCCACACTCGCATTTAGCTATAGAGTCCATATTCGATCCGGCCGAGAACCTGCTCCACTGCACGAACGCCCATATCGGTATCGAGCCGATCGAAAGGCCGGTCGCCGTCCAAGGCCCGATTTGGCGTTTGAAGCCAGCGGCCGGCTTTCTCCATGTCGCCGAGGGTTTCTTTCGCCAGAGCGAGAATGCGCGCCAAACGCACCATGCGGTCCGATTCCTCGGGGGTGAGGCGCGTGTTACCGTTGACGCGCCGGCTCAGGGTGCGTTCCGAGATGCCAATTAGCTTTGCGACCGCCAAGCGTTGCATGTCCAGTTCGCCCGCCACGATGTTTATGATGCTGACAGGCAGGCCCGCGCGCGTGACGTGTTCGAGGTCCGACGAAGTCTCTATGTCTTTTCCGAGAGTTTTCCTGCCGCCCAGGAGTTTCGCCAGCGCGGAAACAGTCATAAGGTCACCTGACACTTATTATTACGCCATTTGGCGTCTGAAGGCAATGACGCGCTAGCTTATCGGGTATAAAGAAACGCGTTTTCGGACGGCAGTTCGCAGGACTTTGTATCCGGCTGTAATTTCACCGGGTTCGAGCCGGCGGTGCCTCGGACCCAGCGCGTCCGTTTCCGGCCCGATCGCGAGGCGCAGGAAAGCGGGATATCGATCGTAAAATCCTCATCGACATTGGAAATTTCGAGATCGTACTGCTGGTTGGAACGCTGGAGGGCCAGCTTGGGAATGCCTGTTCCGTAGATCCAGGTTTCGAAAAATGACGAGAGCGAGGGGTCGGGATCGCCTGCCGCCGCGCACTGGCTGGCGAGGCGGCGAACATCCTCGTTGGTAATCGGTTGATCGGAAAACTGCTGCAGCATCAGCCGTTGCAGCTTGCGAAAATTGTCGCTGCCGAGCCGCCAACGCAGCATTTGCAGAATCCAGGCGCCCTTTTCGTAGGTGATAATGTGCCAGGAACTGAATCCGGCATTATCGATCAGGCGCGGACCGAAATCAATCGGGCCAGCGGACTCCAGTGGCTGTGCATTCACCCGGCTGCACAGCTCATCGCGATAACGGTGCAGCACGGCGTTCACCGCGGAATCGCCCTTAGTGCTTCTCAGGTACTCGATGGCGGAATCGCTGGCCATGGCTTCCGTCAGCCAAGCCGCCCGGTAATTGGCGTCCCGAACGATGTTGCCCCACCACTGATGAGCGATCTCATGCGGCAGCAGCAAGTCGGAAAAGAAGCTATTGAATAGCTCGCCTCGAAATTCTTTAGGACGATCTTCCTGCCGCACGTAGGAAACCGTAGAAAGGTAGATCAGGCCCGGGAAACCCTGGCCGAAATAGCCATCGATGGGCGAGACCGCGAGATCGCGGATGGGCAGAGGCGACCACCACTGCGTGTATTCCTTCAAGATATCTGCCGTTGTGCCGGGCAGATTAGGGTCGAGCACGGCCGCCATCGATTTCTCCGAAAAGCAGTCGACCTGGTACTCGTCTTTTTTAACAGTGGCTGTGACATAGTCGCCGAGGTTGAATCCGGCGAGAGGTTCGGGAACTTCGGTCTTGCGATGGACGGTACGGATTCCGTTGCTCACTTCATCACTCACGACTTCACCCGTTGAGACCACGTGCAACTGCTCGGGACAGTGGAACGTCAGGTCGAAATTCGTGAGGGTGGGCCCGCTGACCGGGTACCAATCCGTGCGGTCATCGACAAAATATCCGTGCTCGCTCTTGCGGATAACTGAACCGTGATAGCGAATGGTAACCGTGTGCCGGGTGCCCGCACTCATGGGATGGGCGCAGACAAGCAGAAATTCGCCACCGTTACCTGCTTGCGCATGCATGGACTTGCGCTGAAACACTTCGGCCGACCCACCATCGACGGTGGCCGATTCCACTTCCAGACGATCGGAGAGTTGAAACAGTAGGGTCCGGCCCTCGCTCGCGTCCGTTACCAGTTGGAAGGCCACCTTAGCCGAAAGCGACAGATCCGGATTCACGCTGGCATCTATCCGGTAATCGCTCAACCTCGCGCGAGGGGCGACGAAGGCAGGCGCGTGGCGCGGCCGGAAGCTGGACCAAAGCCGAAATGCAGGTGAGGCGCCAGGATTCGAAGCAACCGCACCCACCGACACGGGCTCGAATCGGTCCGGCTCATACATAACGTCGAAAGGTCCCAAGCGCAAACCGGCGATCGCGGCAAAGAAGAACCCCTGTTCCGGCGCATGCGCATCCAGCACCGACTGAACGAGGCGGGTTTGGAGGCCGACGGCTGAAGTTTGAAAGATCGGGTCAGCAGCCCGGGCAAGCTGATCGGCAACATCGGAGGCGGGGTGAACCGGGTTCGCGTCGATCTGACTCAGGAGCTCTTTTTCTGTCGCATCGGAGAACAGAAAGACGGCGGTGTGGAAATGCTCGTCGAGGTTCGGACTCTTGGCAAAAGTAGACAGCGAGGCGCGTTCGCTTCGATCCGGCGGCAGGAGCAGGACTTCGGCGTCGCCAGCCTCTGAGAAGGTGGTCGTAAATATTGCCGCGACGCGATGCCCCTCGACGGGCCGTGCGAACGCCAGCACGCCTTCGGTAATGTAAAACTTGATATCACCTCGGGCAAATTGCAGATTTCGCACGTAGTACGCCTGCTGCAGGTCGAGCGAGATGTGGGCCAGTTCCTGAGAAATATCGGCTGCGCCGCGTTGCTCGCTCGCTTCGGCCGCGACGGAACCGATGAGAGCGCAACAGAAAAGGCCGAGGGACCTCAAAGGCCAATACTATCGCAACTCTGCGCTATTAACCGTGGCAGGGTCCTGGGTCCAGTTTTGCCGGATGATCGCGGTCTGGTCGGAAAAGAATGTCCTACGGCCCGTGCTGCCGAACTGTTGCGGAACGGCTGTGACGTCATACCCTCCGGCGCTCTGGGCCAGCGTAAAGACATAGCCATGGTCGGTTCCGGACGAGAGTTTGGCCGGAATGAGACCGGCGGCCTGGGGCCCTTCCGCAGATCCAGCGGATGTGGGCGGCCCGAGCTGAGAGAGCGCGGTCGCGAATTGGCCGAACTGGGATTGATATTGCACTTGCGCCTGATTGATCGTGCGGATCTCGGCGACGGCAGCCATCTCCTGAGCGTTCATTCGCGACTTGCTCATTTGCGGTAAGGCAATGGAAAGAATAATCAGGATGATCGCAATAACGATCAGAAGCTCGATTAAGGAAAAGCCGGACTGATTGCGCCTCCGCTGGCGCAGCCTAGACAACATACGATTCACATGATACGACGTACGGGGTTGCGGTAACGTTGTCTCAAAGCGATGAAAAGTCGACGCTCGGAAAGCTTTTAATGAGCTTATCGAGGGTGGTCAGTCGTTGCCAGAAAGGGCCCAATCGATTCAGTTGAAGCGCGTTCGCCCCGTCGGAGAGCGCCCGTTCGGGCTCCTCGTGCACCTCAACAAAGATGCCGGCGATACCTGTTCCCGTTGCTGCTCGCGCCAGAGGTTCTATGAACTGCGGCTGCCCCCCAGAAACGGTTCGCCCCGCACCCGGCAACTGCACGCTATGAGTAGCATCGAAAATGACCGGGTAGCCGGTCGCGGCCATGATCGGCAGACTGCGCATATCGACAACCAGGTTGTTGTAGCCGAACGAACTGCCGCGTTCGGTGAGCAGGATCCGGTAGTTTCCGGTGCTCGCAACTTTTTCGGCGGCGTTGGCGAAATCCGTGGGTGAAACGAACTGACCCTTTTTGATGTTCACGACACGGCCGGTGTTTCCGGCTTCGAGCAGAAGATCCGTCTGGCGGCACAGGAAGGCGGGAATTTGAAGAATATCGACCGCTTCGGCTGCGAACGCCGCTTGCGATGGTTCATGGATATCAGTGAGGACGGGAACCCCGAGCGCCCGAACCCCGGCCAGAATTCGTAATCCTTCGCGAAGACCAGGTCCGCGATAGGAACCAACGCTGCTCCGGTTCGCTTTATCGAACGACGCCTTGAAAACATAGGGCCCAATCATTTCGCGGATGGCCGTCGCCAGGCGGAGGACATGCTCTTCGTTCTCTATGACGCAAGGGCCCGCGATCAGCGCGAGCGGTGAGTCGTTCGAGAACGCAACTTGCGAGGCGCCCTCGCCGGCAACGACCGTCACGCTCATTGCGCGTGCGAGAACTCGCGTTGGGACACGGTTTCAATCTGCGGCTCGGCTGTTCGCGACTTCGATTCCCGATACTCGAGCGCCGCACCGAGGAAGGCAGTGAAAAGCGGATGCGGCTCGAGAGGTTTCGATTTGAACTCCGGGTGAAACTGGCAGCCGAGGAACCAGGGATGATCCGGATACTCGCAGATCTCTACATAAACGCCGTCAGGTGTCTGCCCGGTTAAGCGCAGACCATGCTCAGTAAGGATCTGCTCGTATTCCCGATTGAATTCGTAGCGGTGCCGGTGCCTTTCGCTGATCTCGTTCGTGCCGTAGGCTTGCTCGGCGAAGCTTCCTTCCGCGAGCCGGCAAACATACGCTCCTAACCGCATGGTCCCGCCAAGTTCATCGACGCCTTTCAACTCTCGCAGCTTGTAGATGACACGATGCGGGGTGGCGGGATTCATTTCGGTGGAATCGGCATCAGCCAGTCCGCAGACATTCCGCGCAAATTCAATCACCATCGTCTGCATCCCGAGACAAATACCGAAATACGGAATCCGGTCCTGGCGCGCGCAACGAATGGCGTTGAGCATGCCGGCGACGCCGCGCTTGCCGAAGCCCCCGGGGACGAGTATTCCGTCGAACCGGCGCAAGTAGTTGCGGCAATCGGGCCAACTCATTTCCTCGGATTCGATCCATTCAATCTTGACCTGCGCCTGGTGCGCGATACCGGCATGCAGTAATGCCTCTTTCAGACTCTTATAGGAATCCTCGTACTCGACGTACTTGCCCACCAGACCGATGCTGACCTCGCGGACGGGATTATTCATCCGCTCGAGCATTTGCTTCCACCGCGATAAGTTCCGCGGACCGGCGTTCAAGTGCAAGAGGCGAAGCAGTGTTTCATCGATGCGCTGCTCGGCGAATACCACCGGGATTTCGTAGACCGAATGCACATCCTTGGCGGTGATGACGCCGCTCACATCCACGTCACAGAAGAGCGCGATCTTCTCCTTCACTTCATCGGGAAGTTGGCGCTCGGACCGGCATAAGAGGATGTCGGGCTGAATACCAATCGCACGCAGTTCCTTGACGCTGTGCTGGGTTGGCTTCGTCTTGAGTTCCTGGGCCGCAGCGATCCAGGGAACCAGCGTGAGATGCACGAACAGAGTGTTCTCGCGCCCCTCTTCGTGGCGCATTTGGCGTATAGCCTCTATGAACGGCAGTGATTCAATATCGCCTACGGTCCCACCGATCTCGACGATGGCGACGTCCATACCTTCGGCGACCTTGCGGCAAGCGGCCTTGATTTCGTTAGTGACATGAGGGATCACCTGAACGGTCTTTCCGAGATAGTCACCGCGCCGCTCGCGGGCGATTATGTTTTCGTAAATGCGCCCGGACGTGAGGTTATTGCTTTGGGTCAGGGGAGCGTGAGTGAATCGCTCGTAATGGCCGAGATCCAGATCCGTTTCCGCGCCGTCATCAGTCACGAACACTTCACCATGCTGAAACGGGCTCATCGTCCCGGGATCGATATTGAGATATGGGTCGAATTTTTGAAGCGTAACCCGCAGACCGCGGCTTTCCAGAAGGCAGCCGATCGACGCGGCCGCGATTCCCTTCCCTAATGAAGAAACAACTCCACCCGTGACAAAGATGTACTTAGCCATTACTCCCCCGCAAGCAGCCTTCTCCTACTAACTGAACCCGACCTGTTGCGCCGTGATTGCGAACAGTTGCTGGACGCGCTCCAGGTCCTCGGGTGTGTCAACGCCAAGCGATTCGTATTCCGTGTCGACGACGCGAATGCGATAGCCATTCTCCAGAGCCCGTAACTGCTCCAACCTTTCCGCCTGCTCCAACGGACCGACGGTCAGATCCGGATAGTGTACAAGAAACTCGCGCCGATAGACATATAAACCCACGTGCTTGAAGTAAATCGAGCCGCCTCGTCCGTCGCGCTCGTATGGAATCGGGCAGCGGGAGAAGTAGATCGCCTCATTCAATAGATTGGTTACGACTTTTACGACGTTCGTGTTTACGATATCGGAGGGATCGACAATACGTTTCTTGAGCGTGCCCATTGACACGTTTTCATCGCCATGAACCGAAAGAATGGCGGCGTCGATCGCGTCCGGGTCGATGAGCGGTTCGTCGCCTTGTATATTGACGTAAATCGCCGCGTTTTCGGCTGAGGC
Source organism: uncultured Acidobacteriaceae bacterium (assembly GCA_963787585.1). GTDB lineage: Bacteria > Acidobacteriota > Terriglobia > Bryobacterales > Bryobacteraceae > Bog-105. The sequence goes on along the minus strand of CAWBDR010000013.1, from coordinate 232,793 downwards.
CACTTCGGCTAGCCGATCCGTGCCGGTTGGGTGATCCGCTTGCGTCATCCGGACTCGGCCGCCAAACTGGCGAACGGCGGCGGCTATGCGCTCATCATCGGTGGCAACCAGCACGTCGTCCAGATAGCGCGATTGCCGCGCACGCTCCCAGACATGCTGGACCATGGGCTTACCAGCGAGAGAGGCGAGAGCTTTACCGGGAAATCGGGAGGAGGCAAACCGGGCGGGAATTACGCCGAGAATCCGCGTCCGCACAACCGAGTATAGCACGCCAAAACAGGATAAGAAGTTTATGTTTTGGGCATATTGCGGGGTCGCGGGGCGCACAGAGGGCACCTTCAGAGTCGCTAAATTACTGTGCAGCGGGTTGCGCGGCGTACACCTTCAGCAGCCGCTCTGTTGCACTTCTGTTGCCAAGGAGACTGGAGCGCCCCGATCGAATGAGGACCAGCGAAGACGTGTCCCTTCGGGGCTGCGGAGTCTTTGCCGATGCGGTCCAAAGGCAAGTCGACCACGTACTCGCAAGTAAGTTCTTTAGTTCATCGCCTCGCCAGCAGCTTCTACTACGGACGATCGTTACCGAGTCGCTGGCGGGCCGCGGCCAAGGACTCAAGGAAATCGTTCTGGCCAGAGATGTATTTGGCCGCCATGATTACGACCCCAGACGTCATACGCTGGTGCGCGTAGAAGTCAACGCTGTTCGGCGCAAATTGGCCGAATACTACGCGGAAGCGGGACCTGACGACCACGTCCGCATCGAGACTCCGCCCGGACACTACGTCGCGGTATTCTCACCGCTGCGCGAAAAGGCCGATGCCCACCCTGATCGCACGCGCTGCTATGGAGTCGTCGATTTTCGGGTATCAGCGAGAGTTAGAGCGAGAGGCGGACCTATACGCGCTCGAAAAACTGAGCAATACGGGTTATGACCCTCGAGAGATGGCCAACGTTTCTTCGTCGCCTTTCTCAAACAGGTAGAACCAGATTCATCTTACAGATCCCGGGGCAGGTCTGTCGCCATTTGCGCAGCACTCATGTGCGCGGTCGCGTATGGGCAAACCTTTACACAGCAGGGCGGAAGCTGACCAGCCCTATGGGGCGGCGCAAGGCTGGTCGGTGGCGGTTTTAACAGATGGGAACACGGCTTTGGAGGGTGCCCATTGACACGTTTTCATCGCCATGAACCAAAAGAATGGCGGCGTCGATCGCGTCCGGACCGATGAGCGGTTCGTCGCCTTGAATATTAACGTAAATCGCGGCGTTTTCGGCTGAGGCAACTTTGGCCAGGCGATCCGTGCCGGTTGGATGGTCCGCTTGCGTCATACGGACTCGGCCGTCAAACTGGGAACGATGGCGGCTATGCGCTCATCAGAGGAAACAAACCGGGCGGGAATTACGCCGAGAATCCCGCGAAGGGCCAATGATTACTTAATGAATCCACCAGGATCGCAAGGCATCTAAACCCGAAGCCATGGCCAAAAAACGCAAGTCGGCCCTTCCTGAGCCGCCCAAGCCGCCGGCCCGGAAACCCGTATCCCCAAACAAGCTGCTCCTTCTGCCACTTCTGATCTTGATCGTGCTCGGCACGACGGGGGCTCTGCATCCACGGCATCGGATTGTACCCGCGCAGCCGGAGCCAATGACTTCCATGGCTCATGTGGACTTTGGCCCAACCATTCCGAACAGAACTCCGGTTCCCGGCCCCTCGCCGCAAGGTATGGTATGGATTCCGGGCGGCGAATTCTCAATGGGCGCGCAGGACCCGCCTGATATGGACGATGTCGGGATGAAGGCGACCGTCGATTCACGTCCGATTCATCGGGTCTACGTCGATGGCTTCTACATGGACAAAACCGATGTCACGAATGCGGAATTCGCGAAATTCGTGAAGGCCACCGGCTATGTAACGATCGCGGAGCGCACACCGCGCGCGGAAGACTTTCCGGGAGCTCCTCCCGAAAATCTGGTCGCTGGATCGGTGGTCTTTTCTCCTCCGGATCATCCTGTTCCGCTGAACAACCATTACCAATGGTGGAACTATGTTCATGGAGCTAATTGGCGTCATCCGCTCGGTCCTCAGAGCGACATCAAAGGCAAAGAGAACTACCCTGTTGTTCACGTCGCTTACGAAGATGCTCTCGCATATGCAAAATGGGCCGGGAAGCGGTTACCGACAGAGGCGGAATGGGAATTTGCTGCGCGTGGAGGACTCGCCGGAAAGCCCTTCGTGTGGGGCGATGAATTCCGGCCGGCTGGGAAATGGATGGCCAATACACATCAAGGCCAGTTTCCAGTGAAGGACACTGGGGAGGACGGATACGTAGGAATTGCCCCGGTCGCACACTTTCCCGCTAACGGTTACGGCCTGTACGACATGGCTGGGAACGTCTGGCAATGGACGAGTGATTGGTATCGGCCCGATTACTATAAGCAGTTAGCTGTTGCTGGGAGCGTGGCCCGCAATCCCCAAGGCCCCGATTCATCTTACGACCCGTCTGAACCGAATCAACCGAAGAAAGTTCATCGCGGCGGCTCGTTTCTATGCACGGACCAGTACTGCTCGCGCTACATTGTCGGGACGCGCGGTAAGGGTGAGATCGGCACGGGAACAAACCACCTCGGGTTCCGCTGTGTTATGACTCCGGAGCAATACAAACAACACAAACAATCATGAAAGCATTCAAGCAGCGCAGGATCGTTCAGTCGTTTCTAGTTCTTTCTTTACTGGCGGTCTCAGCCGCAGCGCAAGACCCTCTGCCCTCGTGGAACCACGGCTCTGTAAAGCGCGCCATCGTGCAATTCGTTACGGATGCCACGCGCCAGGGTGCTTCCACGTTCGTGCGCAGGATGAGAGGATCGCTACCTTCGACAACGACGGAACCCTTTGGGTCGAGCAGCCGATATATACCCAATTCACCTTGGACGAAGCGAATGCGAAAGGGTGGGTCGTCGTGGACATGAAGCACGACTGGAAAGTCATCTTTCGCCGCTGACCCGCTAGCGGTGCGAGTGGCTCACCAGAGGCGTGATACGCTCAAACTCAAACGGGAACGCCCAGGTAGTAGTGCAGCGCCTCTTCTTACTCGGCCTTGTATATTGCTGTGCGCTGAATGCCGCGCAGCACGCAAATCCCAGTTCTGATTTGAGTATCCGTGTCGACACGACGCTGGTCTTAATCCCCGTAACAGTCACCGACGGATCCCACCGGTTTGTTTTGGGTCTTGAGAAGAAAGATTTCTCTGTTTCCGAAGACGGAGTCTCCCAGAAGATCGCGCAGTTTTCCGGAGAGGATGCTCCGCTATCTGTGGGTCTGCTGGTGGACACCAGCGGCAGTATGGGCAGCAAGATCGACACCTCTCGTCGCGCCGTCTCCGAGTTCCTGAAAACCATGAATGCGCAAGATGAGGCATTTCTTATCGAATTCAGCGATCGGGCGCGTGTGGTTGTTCCGTTCACTCAACACGCAGAGGACGTCGAGAGCCAGCTTGCCTCAGCCGACGCACAGGGCCTGACAGCCTTGCTCGATGCGGTGGAGTTGGGGCTGCGTGAGATGAAGAAAAGCAAGAATCCGCGCAAGGCCCTGCTCATCATTTCCGATGGGGGTGACAATAATAGCAAGTACAAGCCCGACCAGATCGAGAATCTCGTGCGTGAGGCGGACGTACAGGTCTACTCCATGGGGGTTTTTGAGCAGTTTCCATTTATCGGGCTCTCGGCGGCCGAGCTTTCTGGCCCGCGACTGTTGGCTGAGATCTCGGAGCAGACAGGCGGCCGCGTGTTCCCGGCGCGAGAGTTCAGCGCGCTTCCCACGATTGCGAAGAGAATCGGAATCGAGCTGCGCAATCAGTATGTTCTGGCCTACTCGCCTTCGAATCAGCAACACAATGGGAAATTTCGGAAAGTGCAAGTCGGCGTGAGTTCACCCCCGGGTCTATCCGGGCTCAATGCGCGTTGGCGTCTCGGCTATTACGCTCCCGCTCAGTAGATCCCGCGCCGTTCAACGGTGGCCGGCTGCGTGTACTCCGGCGTGTATTCCCGTCGGAGCGCCACCGACGTGCGGCATCGGCGTGGGACGCGCATAGATGTGCCCGGTCGGCCTGACCGTCGTTGGAGTAATTCGCGTTGGTGTAATCGGGGCCGGCTGAAATGTCGGCATGCGAAGCGTACCAGGCCGCGTGCTGGTAGGCCCTGCCCCTAACCCGGACCTCGTCGTGTTCAGACCAGGCCAATGATTCGTGTTCTTAATCGGCCACTGATTCGTGTTCTTGACCGGCGGCCAGTGATTTACCCAGTAGCCGCGATACGGAACGAACACGAAGGTCGGGAAATAAGGGAAGGTATTTAATCCGAGGAGCGGGTCGATCGGATTGCTGCTGATCCAGAAGCTCGGATCGACGACACCAGAGGAAGGATACGTTGCGCCCACGGAAGGAGAGGTTCCGTACAGGGGAGAGTTCCCGTAAGAGGGAGAGTTTCCATAAAGCGGAAGGGGCAGAGTTGGCCCGTTCGGGTCCGGATCTCCTTGCGAAGAATCCAGCGCGTTTTGCGCGAGTTCATTCTCCGATGAGATCGCGTCGTGGCGATCCTTGGCCCAGTCGAAGAATTCGTCATCGCTCCGGTCCATGAATTTCTCCGTTTCCATTCCCACCGTGAGGAAATAGAGATGATCGCTGTCAATTGTGACCGGCTTTCCGCTTGAGGCCGACACTTCAGCCTCGCCACTATAAGCGCGTAGGACGTCGGTATCCGAATCCAGACGGAACACGCCATGTTTGGGAAAACGGACCTGACATTGCTTATAGATCAAGGTGACGGCCGTATCAGCCGGCGCATCCACGGAGTCCAGAATGACGGAGCCCTGCAAGACCTCGAGACGCGTGTCCGTCAGAGCGCTCGAAATCATGCGGACCGCGCTGTTCTCATCCATGCGCAGGAAAACATTCGGAGTGAGAAGGAGTTCCACGCGCCCCTTCTCGGTGCGAAGAGTGGAACCCTCCTTCACGCTCGGAAATGTGCCCGCCTTACGATCGAGCGGCTGGCCGTCGAGCGAAACGGCACCTTCCAGGAAATGCACAACTCCGGAGCGGGCGGAGACAACTTCCTGAGAAAACGCCGCCGCAGACATTGCAAAAAGACTGAGGGAAGCGAATAACAGACTACGGCGCATAACAACCCCTTGTCCAAAGAGTGTATCTCTAAACGAGCCGGGGTGACGTGTGGACCCGCCTTTCCGGAACCCGCTATTTCAGTTTCAATTTATGGCGCAGTGTGCGAACCGTTGCGGCCCGTAAAAACCCGAGTTGACGAAGAATGGCACGGACAAGCTCCTCGGCTCCGCTGGAGTCTTCGCTACGAGGACGCAGTATGTCTGATAGATTCTCGACATCAACGAGTGGGGAACCTGGTGATGGATCGCGGCGCGATTTTATTAAAGTGGCGCGTGCAGGCGCGCTCGCGACGGCAGCGGCGGCTCAGAGGGCGAAAGATTCAGGCGTCCGGGCGGATCGCGACATGCGCAACGGCCGAAATTTCGAGTACTACTCCGAGGATTCGCTACTCAGCACAGTGCTCGCCGCCGAGGCCGTCAACGGTACCAAAGGTGAGGGTGTCAACAGTCATCGAGGGCGGCGGCCGCACCTTAATGCCAGTCGTATCGATGCTCATTACCACATCTTGTTCGAGGGAATTCCGCAAACCATAACAATGACTGCCGATATCGGTTACGTTTACTTCGACGTGCCTCGCGACATCGCTGCGCCATTGAGTCATGCGGAGCGTGTGGGAGCGGCGGCGATCGCGGATGGCGTACCTGAGGTGCTGCTGCGAACCCGCGAGCAGCTGATGCACTTATCACCGCCAATCTCGTAAATCCCTGATCCAACGGGAGCCCGTCCTATTGCGGCTCCTCAGCAAGGACGTAAATCCAGGCACTCCGTTCGCCGTCTTCTGTGTATACCGTTGTGACCACACGCCGGTAGTCACTTCCTTCGAACTCGTCAAGCCGGGCCCAATGTTCCGGTAGCTCGGCCGACTCGAAGAGGTACACGTCTACGGACAGACCGAGCGGGTCCAAGACCAATCCAGGGAAGCCAAGTGCAACTCCCGACCCGGAAGAGAATAGCTTGCCCTTCACCGTCCCGCGCTGCCATTTCCCGGTTAGTGCCGAGATCTGATGATGGTTGACTCGGCCCGGGGCCAAGGTTCCATAGATGGCTAGCCGTGTATCGGGCGCTTCGCTGAAGCCGATCATTTCGGGATCTCCCACGGCAGTAGCCTCAATGCGTAGCCACAACCTCGCGCGGACCTTCCACCAGGAACACATGGAAGTCAGTGGCCATAGGCCTGGCGCCCAGTTGCCGCATCATCAGTGCGACTTGACCCCGATGGTAAGTGGAATGGTTTGCCAAATGTTGCGTCAGGTGCGCCAATCTGACGTGTGTTGCGCGAAAAGGAAGCATTTTTTCCAATACTTCGTTTGTTACGCGATTCACGAATTCGATCTGCTCTTTCTCGACTTCCGCCCACTTCAATCGCACCATAGCGATGTTCGGGAAGGCATCGGGTCTAAACAGAACCTCCCGCTGTGTTCTCAACTGTGTCAACAAAGTGGAGCTATGGAATGGCTCGTTCCAATACGCAAGCCAAATCCACTCGCCGCCGATAATATGCACAAGCGTGTCTCGTACGGAACGGAAGCTACCGCCCAGATCCCGTGTAAACTCCTCATCGTTGAGCGCGGAAGCCGCTTGCAAAACCCTGTTATTTGCCCAGCGGTCGTACTCGTACATCAGCTGAATATCATCTTTAGTCATGTGGTGGCGGGTCAGGCGCTACCATGCGGCCCTCGCCTCGCAACCCACTCCCGGCTGCTAAGCGCATAAAAAACGACATTTCTAGCGAGGCGAAAACGAGGAACATTTCTGAAGAGCTACAACAAACCATAAAACGATGTTCTCGGTCGGACTTGGCCAGCTAGTTAAGTTATGCTCCTTGCTGGCGTCTCTGATAAGGTCCCGGCAAGAGGTGGTCATGCGCACCGTACTGATTCGTATACCCGGACATAGTTGCTAGCCATTCTTAGCGACGTATATCTTCGCTCAAATTCCTGCCGGCAAACGGAACGACTGATCTGCTCAATTTTTTGAAGCGCTTGCTCGGCTTCGGCCATATTCCGGACGATAAATCCAGTCTTGCCATCTTCCAGAACTTCAGGCACAGAACCACAACTAAAAGCGATGACAGGCGTCCCACAGGCGAGCGACTCGATCATCACCAGGCCGAATGGTTCTGGCCAATCGATTGGGAAAATAAGCGCTCGGGCGCCACCCAGCAGACGGTGCTTCTCCTGCTCGTTCACCTCCCCCACAAACTCGACCAGGGGGCCGTCAAGCAGGGGTTCGATTTGGGAGTGGAAATACTCTTCATCCACTTTGTCTACCTTCGCTGCAATCTTTAACGGCATGCCGGCACGCTTTGCGATCTCGATAGCGCGATCCGGCCGCTTTTCCGGACAGATACGGCCAACAAATACGAGATAGTCTTCAGGTTCGGCTCGAAAAGAGTAGAGATCTTCGGGCAGACCATGTTGCACTGTCGCTATCCAATTAGCAAACGGCAGCGGACTCCGTTGCTGATCTGAAATGGATATCAGCGGCATATCGGAGAACTCGCGGAAAACAGGCACGAGATCGGCCAAATCCATTCTGCCGTGCATGGTTGTCACGGTAGGAATCCGCAAGTGACGCGCGAGCGGGAAGTGCACATAACCGTCGTGGAAGTGAACGATATCAAAATCTTCTGTTCGCTTTAAGACCTCCTCGAGCTCGACGATGCGATTCGCGATCGGATCGTTGACATCGGGATCGGATCGCAGAGAACGTTCTGAAACAGGCACAAGTTTGGCTTTTGTCTCTGAGCCGCCGCTTGCAAATAAGGTAACGTCATGTCCGAGCCCGACCAGTTCCTCAGTCAAATACGAGACGATACGCTCCGTTCCGCCGTAGGATTCGGGAGGAACGGTTTCCACCAAAGGGGCAACTTGTGCAATCCGCAGTGCCATAAAGTCAGATCTCGCAGCCCGGAAAGGCGCGGAAACGAATCATACGCCTGCGCCCCCGAATGATTGACGCCGGTACAGCGAAAAGTAGTGCGCGCATATGTTCCCGGCTCGTTACCGCTCATTCTATGCGAGGCACAAATTCTGGCCGAGGAAGCAAATGGAGCCCAAACGATGTACCAGCCGTGCCCGATTAGAATGGGTGATGCTCTTCCCTCGTCGCCTTTTCCAGGCTCCGTTGCTTCTGGTTGCGGTTTTTGCAAGCTCGGCACAGGCTCAGCAGGGGACGGTACAAGCTCAAGGCTTGAACAGTGCGCCACCGCTGCGGCCCTCGTTGGCCGAAAACGGACAACCTTTGTTTCTCCAACACTGCGCGTTTTGCCATGGGCGCGACGCTGGGGGCGGTGAAACGGGCCCCGATCTCACCAGTTCCAAATTGGTAGCGGAAGACGTAAAGGGCGACAAGATCAGCGTGGTCGTGAAGAATGGGCGGCCCGAAAAAGGCATGCCGCGTTTCAATCTTTCCGACGGCCAGATTGCCGCCTTGGCCGCCTTCATTCATCAGGAAAAAGACAAAGCCGACGCACATCCGGGCCGCCGCCGCGGCGTGGAGGTTTCGGACCTGCAGACGGGCAATGCGGAGGCGGGCAAACGCTACTTCAACGGTCCAGGCGGCTGCTCGGGGTGCCATTCGCCTACAGGAGATCTCGCCGGATTGGCTACGCGCTTACAAGGCTTGAAACTGGAAGAACGTCTGCTTTATCCGAGTAACGTTCCGGCAAAAATTACGGTTACCCTTCCATCCGGGGAGACGATTACAGGAAAGCTCGCCTATAAAGATGAATTCACCGTCGGTTTGATGGATGAATCCGGCTGGTACCGTTCATGGCCCGCTAATACGCTGAAGTTCACGATCGACGCGCCCGCTGAAGCGCACGCGAAGCTGCTCGAAAAATACACAGATGACGACATTCACAATCTCATGGCCTATCTGCAAACCCTTCGCTAAGAGGCGCCTGATGGATTGCCAAAGAAGCGCGAAGATCCTGGGGGAGACGGTCGCGTTATTCGCTCTTCTTCTTAGCTTGCGCGGCGCCGCTACGGCGCAGGGCCTTGATCCCAACGTAATCGCGAATCCGCTCGCGGACAGTTGGCCGAGTTATCACGGCGACTATTCGGGCGAGCGCCATAGCCGGCTGACGCAAATAAACACGCGAAATGTCAACCAGCTTGGACTGGCTTGGATCTTTCAAACCGGCCAGAGCGACACCATCAAGTCTTCTCCTCTGCTGGTAAATGGCGTCTTGTATTTCACCGTGCCGGATAACGTGTGGGCTGTGGATGCGCGCTCCGGGCACCAGATCTGGCATTTTGCGTATCCGCCCAACAAGGGCTTTCACATCGGCCAGCGTGGAGTGGCCATGTATCAGGATTCGTTGTACTTCACCGCACCCGATGCGCATTTGATTTGCCTGAACGCAAAAGATGGGAAAGTTCGATGGAATATCGTGCTCGCCGACGCTGAAAAAGGCTATTGGACGACGATGTCGCCCCTGGTCATACGCGATCACGTGATTGTCGGCGTCTCCGGCGATTTCGACAATTTGACTGGCTACCTGAGATCTGTGGATCCCGCGACCGGTGCAACGCAGTGGCAGTGGAACAGCACGCCGCCGGCCGGCACGCCGAACGCGACTACCGGCGGCATGACCTGGATGACCGGCACGTACGATCCAGCTCTCAATCTGCTCTATTGGGGGACTGGCAATCCAACGCCTGTATTGAATGGCGGGCCCAGGCCGGGGAACAACCTATACACCTGCAGCATCGTCGCTTTGAATCCCGATACAGGAAAGCTGGTCTGGGCTTTTCAGCCCTCGCCCCATGACACTCATGATTGGGATGCCGTGGAAACGCCAGTTCTGGTCGATGGGGACTTTCATGGACAGCCGCGCAAGATGCTTATGCAGACTTCGAGGAACGGTTATTTTTTCGTACTGGACCGCACCAATGGTAAATGTCTGCTGGCAGCGCCGTATGGCCCCGTGAATTGGGCGCTCGGCGTCGATAAAGACGGCGCTCCGATTCCGAATCCCAGGAAAGAACCGGCTTCCGACGGCCGCTTACTTGCGCCCGATGAGGGTGGTCTTACCAACTACCGTTCACCCAGTTTCGATCCGAAAACCGGATTGTTCCTGGTCGATGCGCATCCGAGCTATGGTATTTACTTCGCGAAACAGGCAGACGGAATTTTCGGCTGGGCCGGCGCCGACTATACCGTTTGGGGCAAAGGTGTCTTGGACGCGATCGATTATCAAACGGGAAAGCTCCGCTGGACTCACGAACTCGGGCCTGAAGGTTCCGGCGCGGGTGTCCTGACCACGGGTGGAGGACTGACGTTCACAGGCGACGCCGCCGGGAATTTTCTTGCACTCGATACGGCAACGGGCGACACTCTATGGCATTCCGGTTCCGGCGCTCATATCGAGAGTTCGCCGATCAGCTACGAGCTCGACGGACGTCAATTCGTGGTGACGAGCAGCGGCGGCGTGCTATTTGCGTGGGCCTTGCCAAATCGTGAGAGCCGCGCGGCGCTGCGCGATGAGAAGTAACCGGAGGTTTTCGATCGCTTGCTGCGCCGGGTCTCAAGTTGCGTAGCCGGCGATTTGCCGGACGTGATGGTCAAGATGATTGAGATAGTCCTCTACCAGGAAGCGAAGGGTCACTGGCGCGTCATTCCCCACTCGGCACAGAGCGTCTGATCGTGCCTCCGGAATTCGCTCGACCACTTCGCACAGAAGTTCATTCTGCAAATGCCAATGTTTCAAAAGGACGTGCCAAGGCATTGAGCCGTAGCCGTGCATCGCGACCCAGCCCTCCTGTTGATACGACGGTCCTTCGTAGCTTCCATCGAGTGCTGCGCGAACGAATCTCTGGTGATTGTTGAGCGCGGAGTCGATCAGATGTCCGAGAATCTCGCCGCGCGACCAGCCTCCCTCTCTCAAGGGACGCCGCGAGTCCCCATCTGAAACATTCAGCAGAAGCTGGTGAACCGATTCAATGCGCTCACGAAAGGATGCCTGATCTTTCAGATCCATAACCTCTATCATTTTGAGCGGAGCGAATTCGTTGACCCTTCACCCAGGCTTGCTTCGCTGAAAACGTATTCGTGCTGACCATCGCGGATGATGAGCGCGCGCTTGCCGCTGCGGTCGGCCTTTACGAACTCGAACCCGCTGCGGGTCGGATCGATGGTGATGAACGAGATGGTGCCGTCATCGTTCTTACGGGAGGCAACCGTGCTCTTCCATCCGCTGAAAACGAACAGGGTGTTGGCGCCCTGGTGCTCGACCTTGAGGTCACCGAGTGCGCTGCTGGTGTAGTGCTCGGCGAGCTTGGCGACTTCATCATTGCTGGCCGGCACCGTGAGGCGCTGGCGCTCTTTAGCCAACAGGGCGCGGTAGTTCGCCGCCGCGCTGTCGACATCTCCCACGGCTTCGGGTTTACCGTCAAACACGACCTCCACCAGGCGGCGCATGAACGGATGCAGTAGCATCCCGCCGGTATCGGCATTCGTTAGCAACACCGCCCCGATTCCGGAATCAGGAAGAATCATCCAGTCGCTCTTATAACCGAACAGGCTGCCCCCGTGGTGGATGATGGGTACGCCCCACCGGCTATTCGTCTCCAGGCCCATCCCGTAGGTCTCGTCTTCGCCTGTCGCGATCTGGGGCTTGCGGCGCATGAGTAAATTCTCTTCGGAGACGAGTTGTTGCCCATTGGGCAGTTTGCCGCGTGACAATTCAAGCTGCACGTAGCGCGTCATGTCATGAGCCGAAGTCCAGACGCCGCCCGCGGGTCGGAAGGGGACAACGGAGTAGTTATTGTCCATGGTGGCTACCGTGGGATGCCCGTCCACATCGTCGCCATGCGGGCTCGCGAAGTTACCGTGCTGTGCTCGCTCCATATCGAACGTTGTATCCGTCATGCCTAGCGGATTGAAAATCTGCGTCTGCATCGCTTGGTCGTAAGCTGGGCCCAGATTGCCTGAGGGTACGTACAGGTGCGCACCGATGTAACCGGCGGCCGAAGCCATCAAGTTGCTGTACTGAAAGACTTCACCGAAGCGACTGGTCGGCTGCATCGTGCTAAGTAGAGCAAACGTAGAGGCCGGGGTATAGTTCTTGAACTGGAACAGCCATTCCATATCTTGCCTGGGCAAACCGGTGCAGGCACAGACCAGGTGTTTGACTTCAACCTGACGCGTCGTGTTCGCATCGCCAAGCTTAAACTCCGGATAGACCTGAGTCACTGGCTCGTTCCACTGAAGCTTCTGCGCATCCACCAGGCGGGCCAACAACAGCGTAGTCATGCCCTTGGTGTTGGACGCCGCCATGAACAAGGTGTTGGCGTCAACCGGTGTCGGCTTCCCGAGTTCGCGGACACCAAGCCCTCCCTCGTAGACCACCTTGCCGTCGTCAATGAGCGCCAGCGAAGCGCCAGGCACGCCGAGCTTCTTCATGGAGGTCTCGACGAAGGTCCTCAGGGTTTCGATGCGCTCGGGCGTGAGCGGAAGCGCTTTGCGTCCCGCGAAAGACTCACGCTGATAGCCCTTGGGCCGCAAGCTCTGGACCACGACATTGATCTGCGCCCCCCGCTTTTCAAACGTAGGCTCAGTACCCTCGGCAAGGACCACCGTCCAGGTGTCAGCCGAGTGTAGTGCGATGGCGATGACCACGGCGCGCTCGTTTGGCGAGGTTTCGTAAATGAATTGTTTGCCGTTGGTCCAACCATTGCGATCAGGAACGGGAACAGCGACTTTGAGGGGCCGCTTCATATCGGGCCGATAGCGGGCCCACGCGCTGGCAACGGCCGCAGCGGCATCGGGAGCATGAACGTCAAAGATCGCGATATGACTGTCAGGTTCAGGCGGTTGTAGCGTGGAGGACGAGGCGTCGCTTGCGATCGACCAGCCTGCCGGCACGATGAAGGTAGCGCCGCCCGGTGTGGCGTGAGGCGAGTCTGCCGTAACAATTTGCGGGGTCGCCTTGGGGACAGGCTGCGCTTGCGGCGCGGAATGAGCTGGCATGCGGGCGGCTGACACGAGCAAGGCAAACAAGAAAAGAGCGCGGCGGATCATCCGGGGAATTATATCTCTCTGCCCGCATGCTACCGGGCTTACGCCGGCACGACCCCCATCGCGGCCAAACGAGTTACGGCGGGGCCCGGCAGGATAATGCCGGTCAGGTTTAACGGGTCGGCGTTTGAGACAGGAACGGCGGGTTTCTTGTCCGTTGCTCTTCGGATCGCGCGAAGCAAGTCCAGGGCCTCGGGCCGGGCAAACTGTTCGCCCGTAAAGCCGGAGACGAACCGTCCGCCGCGAATCTCGCCCCGCGCTTCCATTCTTCGCAGGATTGGCAGCAAGTCGCGCCAGGGTGGCGCAAGCGTTTCCCGGGCTAGAAGATCGCGTATCAGAACGCCCCAGCGGATCAGCAGTTGCCGCGCAAAACGCTCGATGCGCTCCGCGGAGCTTACTCCAGCGGCAACAGGGCGCAGCAGGGCCCAGCGTCCGGCGGCATGGCGCGGCCGTTTCTTGCTACCTCGACCCTCGCCGCGGCGCCGTTTGGGATCAATCAGCGCCCGCAAATTATCGAATCCATCCGCCGTGACGAAGCCGCCCGCCAGCAATTCCCATAAACCATCTTCCACTTCGCTCGGAAGCCGGTGTGTCTGCCGTGCGAGATCGATGAAAAAGCTCGCGCCATGGTTTTCCAGAGCAACCAGAATATCCCGCGCGGGATGTGATAACCCTGGCGAATCCTGCGCCGCGCTGGAATTCATCAGCCATTCGGCATCCTCGCGCAGGAATAAAGTGATCGGCGCGATGCGAGTGGGCCGCACCCGGCGGTTTTCGGCAATTGCTGGATGCGGCGAAACTCTTGCCCACATCACCTCGCCAGAGAAACAGAGCTGGTCGAGGAAATCGGGTTCATATTTTGCAATCCGCCGCGCGAGGATCTCCGATTCCCAGACAGACGCGGGGATTTCGTAACCCTGTAACTGACGGATGATCTGAAGTGTCCCGTCCGAACCATGCAACTGCGTTCCCGGCGAAACATGCTGCCAGCTCTGCAAAAAGGCTTCGAAATCGAGAGCCGTTACCGGCTCGATTTCGCGCCGCAGACGTCCCAGGGTGGCGCGATGAATGCGGGCCAGGATACGGCGATTGCACCATTCTGTATCTCCTCCGGCCTGGCGGAAGTGACCCCGCAGCACCTGACCCTGCGCTTCGAGCCGCAAGAGCGCGGCTTCCACCTCGTCCGGAGCAAACCCAACGCGGCCGGCCAATTCCGCGACGGTCAGCGGACCGCTCGAATCCATCCAGCCGGACACGACCGCATGGGCATCGTCCGCCACCGGCTTGCGTTCCGTCGCAATCCAGAACGGCAATTCCGCGCGCGTGATGCTGGAGGCACGCCCGGCCTCGGACAACTCATCGAAAAATGGTTGCCACTCCTGAACGGGAGGAAACCGAATCAATGTCAACAGCGCGTCGTGGAGTTCATCGGCATCTCGTGCTTCAGGCCAGACCTCAGACGAAATTTCGGCTATCACCGCCGGATCGAGAATGCCTTCTCCCGTTACGTCTGTTCCGATGGTCTGCCGCAGTTGCACGGCCCGCGTGCGGCGTTCTTCAAGCGGAGCATCGTCCAGATACGCGTACGGATTGGCGTTTAGAATTTCGTGCGAAAACTGCGAGGCACGCGGAGTATCTATGGCGACGGTGCGAATACGTCCACTCTCGATATCCTCCAGCACGTCGCGTAATCCATCGAGATCCATGGCCTCATATAGGCAGTTCTCTATCGTTTCCTTAACCAGAGGGTGATCCGGAACGCGGATCGGACCCGTAAGGTTCTCGGCGCAGGCGACCTGGTCGGGGAACACCGCGGCGAGCAGGTCATCGGCTCGCATGCGCTGAATAGGGGCGGGCACGCGCGTTCCTCCGCGGAAACGCAAAATGGCGAGCGCCCGCGTAGTGTTCCAGCGCCAGCGAGCGCCGAACATTGGCGCGGCGAGCAGCGCCTGCCGCAGCACGTCCTCCACGGTAGCTGCTTTCAGAAACGCGAATACCAGCTCGAGCGGAAACGAGTGTTGATCGCTTAGCGACAGCACCAGCCCGTTATCGGTGGCGGCTGCTTGCAGCTCGAAATTGAAGCTGCGGCAGAAACGTTTTCGGAGAGCAAGTCCCCACGCGCGTGTGATGCGCGAGCCGAAGGGCGCGTGCAATACCAATTGCATGCCTCCCGCCTGATCGAAAAAGCGCTCCGCCACCACAGTCTTTTGAGTGGGCAACGAACCCAGCTCAGCGGCTCCGGCGCGAATGTAAGCCGCTGCTTGCTTGGCCCCAGCTTCGTCCAGCCCGCAATCCGAAAGGAGAAAGGCCGGCAGGGGATCAGAATCGGCGAGCACGCGCTCGCGAACATGAGCCACCTCGGCTGATAGCTCCCGCGATCGTCCCGGCGCCTCGCCCAACCAGAAAGGAATCGTCGGCGCGGCGCCATTCGCATCATGGACACGCACCCGCCCGGGTTCCACGCGCTTAATCCGCCAGGAGTGCGTTCCCAACAGAAAGACATCGCCGACCAGGCTCTCTATCGCAAAGTCTTCATCGAGCGTTCCGACCGTCTTGCCTTCCGGCTCGGCCACGACTGCGTAGTTAGCGTTCTCCGGGATCGCGCCGCCCGATGTGATGGCCGCGAGACGCGCTCCGCGGCGGCCTCTTACGCGTCCGTTCACGCGATCGCGATGAAGCAGTGCGCCACTCCGCCCTCGCGAGGTTGCGATGCCCTCGGACAGCATTTCCAGAACAGCGTCGAAGTCCTTGCGAGGAAGATCGCGGTACGGGTAAGCCGAACGGAAACGATCGTAGAGCGCATCCTCCTCCCATGTCTCGGCCGATGCGGCAGCGACAATCTGCTGGGCCAGAATATCGAGCGCGTTTCGCGGAATGTCGATTGCCTCCAACTCGCCCTTGCGAATCGCTGAAATCGCCGCGGCGCATTCGACCAGCTCATCGCGCGTAGTGACAAATAACCGGCCCTTCGGTTTGGCCCCAACCCAATGCCCCGACCTGCCAATCCGCTGCAGCACAGTGGCGATCGAGCGCGGGGAACCAATCTGGCACACCAGATCGACGGTCCCAATATCGATGCCGAGCTCGAGGGAAGCAGTGGCTACCACGGCGCGCAGTTCGCCTTTCTTCAGCCTCGATTCCGCGTCGAATCGCATCTGGCGGGACAGACTCCCGTGATGTGGTAGCACGGCCCCGGCGCCCAAGCGTTCTCCCAATCCGAACGCGACCCGCTCCGAAAGGCGCCTCGTGTTTACAAAGACCAGCGTTGTACGGTGCTGCAGGATCAGTTCGGCTATCCGATCGTAGATTTCATTCCACATCTCGGTGCTAGCGACAACGCTGAGTTCGTCGCCCGGCACCTCAACCGCAAGCTCCATCTCGCGCCGGTGTCCGGTATTCACTATTCGGGTATCAGATCCGAGAAGGCGCCCCACCTCTTCGATCGGCTTTACGGTTGCGGAGAGGCCGATGCGCTGCGACCGTCTCCCGGTCAGCGCATCCAGGCGTACCAGGGATAGGAACAGATGCGAGCCGCGCTTGTCATCCGCTATGGCGTGAATTTCGTCGATGATTATTGTCGATGTGGTCCGCAGCCTCACCCGCGACCTTTCGGCGGTGACAAGAATGTAGAGCGATTCCGGCGTCGTCACCAGAATATGAGGGGGCTTGTTGAGCATCTGCGCGCGTTCGGATGCCGCTGTATCTCCGGTTCGAACCGCGGTTCTGATCGGCTGGAGCGGAACTCCCTCTTGCTTGGCCAGCGCGGCGATCTCGGCTAGTGGTTGTTCCAGGTTCCGGTGCACATCATTGCTCAGCGCCTTCAAAGGCGAGACGTAAATCACCTGAGTTGCGTCTTCCAGCGTTTGGGTGCGCGCAGCGCGAACCAGCCGGTCCAGGCAGATGAGAAAGGCTGCAAGCGTTTTGCCAGAACCGGTCGGGGCCGAGATCAGCGTGTCGTGTCCGGCGGAAATTTTGCGCCAGCCTTGTGCCTGGGGCGGCGTGGGCGAGCCGAAACGCTCCGTGAACCACTGCTGCACAATTGGATCAAAACCGATTGGATCGAATCCAGATAGCAAGCTCTGCACCTGATACCAGGATGACGCATTTCGTCTGTTACTAGGTCGGGATTACTGTTTTGTGCCTGGCGCTTTGTCCGGCCCGGTGTCGGCGGCCCAGTCCTCGGCGGGAACGCCGGGTACATCAGTTAAACCGAGGCTTCTGTCCTCTTTGGGGACGATTTCAAGGCCGTCGTAGTCTTGCATTTCGGCCTCAGGATCGAACGCGTCGGAACTGGGATGTCGGATCGACGTATTAGCACCAAAAGCCGTGGGATCGACCGTCGGCTGGGCGGGGCCGGAGCCCATTTCGTCCTCGCGCGCTTCATTGTCCCCGGTATCTTCGCGGTCCCCGCGCTGAATAGGGCTGTCGTTCGGGCCGGCCTCCAATTTCGAGATATCCGGCGGGGCATCGAAAAACGGAAACGGTGCTATTTCGCTGCTGGGAAGGTCTATAGAAAGAGGTGGCACATCCGGTTGACCGTTATCGGTCTGGTTCTGTTACGGCGCATCGATCACGGGGTGCGGCACTACGCTGGCATGTCGACGTGATACAACAGCATTGATCCTTGATTTGAATGCTCATCTCCTCACCAATCCGGATTCTCGTGGTTTCCGTAACCGGGTTGACTCTTCTTTGCGCGGCGGCTCCAGCCCAGGAGCAGCTTCCGGCGGTTTCATCCGAAGCCGATCAACAGCAGATCCTGTCACGGATACGTGCTTACGCAGAGCGATACGTTGCCAACCTGCCGAACTTCGTCTGTGAGTTGGAGACCCGACAATTGCAAGCCGGCAAGAAGGCCAAGCGTTGGCATAAAGGCGATACGCTCACATCCAGGCTTACCTTCGATGCCGGAAGGGAGGAGCATACTCTCGAGAAGGTGAACAACAAACCCGTGCTCTCGCCGAACCGTCGCCTGTTTCAGCCGCTCGTAACAGAGGGCGAATTCGGAATGCTGATGCAGGGAGTGTTTGCTCCAGCAAGCGAAGCCGAATTTTCGTGGGCGGGCTTACAAGCCCTTGAAGGACGACGCGTCGCTGTGTTCCACTATGCCATTGACCAGCGGCATTCGAATGTCAGCCTCAGCCTGGGCGATTCGAAAAAAGACTATCTTCCTTACCACGGATCAATCTATGCGGATCCCGAGACTGGGGCGATATGGCGCATCACCAGCGTTCCAACCGACTTCCCCGACGAGTTGTTGACCAAGAGTATGTCTACCGTGATCGATTACGACCGGGTGGACATTGCTGGGCGGGACTACCTGCTTCCGATGACGGCTGTGGTCGCGCTCGAAGCACCTACGCGGAATGACAGGAACGAGTTGGAATTCAGGAACTACAGAAAGTTCGAAGCAAAGTCCCGCATCACATACGCCTCCTCGAATGAGGCCAACTCTGGCTCGCCGGATAGCCTTATCGGAAAACCCGGCGCGCCGCCAGAAGAGTAACCGCAGATCGCACGGCTCACACTTCACAACGGGTACTTTAAGTCCTAGAACGAGGTAAGTACCCGATCCGAAACAGGAAGCTCCTGGTGAGGTCAAATCAGCATGAGAACGCTACTCGGAATTTCTACTGTTCTGATAGTAATGGCTTCTGCGCCGCTCGTCGCGCAGGACAGAGGCCAGGAGCACGGACACGAAGCGCACGCTCAACGCATTCCGGAGCATGGTCCACCGCCTGCCGCGGAGCGTGCCGCTCCTGAGAGGGACCATCACCAGGCACCGTCCCAGACACGGGACGAATCGCGGCGGGAGCCGGCCGTGCGCGATTATCGTGATCAACCAGGCCATCCGAATGCACCCCACGTCCATGAAAACGGGCAGTGGATCGGACACGATTCGGGACGAAATGATGCCCGATATCACCTGGATCATCCCTGGCAGCACGGGCGCTTTACGGGCGGCTTTGGTCCCCAGCACGTTTGGCGCCTTGCCGGAGGGGGTCCGAATCGGTTCTGGTTCAGTGGTTTCTATTTCAGCGTGGCCCCGGCAGACATCGGCTACGTCAGCGACTGGGATTGGAATTCCGACGAGATTGTCCTGTACGATGATCCGGATCACCCAGGCTGGTATCTCGCCTATAACGTGAGGTTCGGCACTTACGTCCACGTGATGTATCTGGGATAGGACAAATCTGTAACCAAGCGAAGGCAGGTAAGTACGCCTTGGTCGAAGTGGAACGAATTCACCGGCGAGTACCGTTAGAACTCGTCGGGCCCTATCGAAGAGACCAGAACCCGCCGATCCCAAATAAGGAACGTCGTGTGTATCTGTTCGTTCCTATCGACGCTCATGGGTTCGGTTGCCTCCTCGCGTATCGCCTATTTGGTAAGCCAATTTCCGGCGATCAACCACACCTACGTGCTCCGCGAGATTCAGCAGGTGCGGAGCACGAGCATCGACGTCGACGTTGCCTCCATATCCGTTCCAGATCGCCCAATCTCCTCGATGGACCCGGATGAAGCAGTTGAGGCACGCCGGACGTTCTATATAAAGCGTCAGAGATTTGCTTTCCTAGCAGCGCATGCACGGACCGCGCTATTTCGGCCGTGGAGATATTTGCGAGCCTTGTTCTATGCATTGTCGATAGGCAAGGGAGATCCGGAAAAGACTCTGCATTGGCTCTTTTATTTTTTGCAGTCCATCGTTGTCGGCGAGTGGATGCGAAAGAGGCGCCTGTCGCATGTGCATACGCATTTTTCCTCGAATGTCGCCCTCTTAGTCTGCCGGGTTTTCGACATCAGCATGTCCTTCACGGTGCATGGCTACGGAGAGCTGCAGGATCCACGCGGCTTTCTTCTCCGCGAAAAAGTATACCGGGCTCAATTCGTGTCGGTTATAAGCAGCTTCGCTAGAGGCCAGGTGATGCAGGCAACACCTAGGGAAGAGTGGCATAAGATTGCCTTAGCTCGTTTGGGCATCGATCCCGAAAAGTTCCCGCCTGTTAGTGCCGGCACCCGGCGTTTCCCGTTCGTCATCTTGACCGTCGGAAGATTGTCTCCAGAAAAGGGACAAGCTATTTTGATTTACGCTGTCGAGCGGTTAAAGGAATTGGGGAGAACAGTAAAAGTCACACTGGTAGGCGACGGCCCGCTCGCTTCCTCGTTACGCAACCTGGTTGCTGATTTGAAGCTGACGGAATGCGTTCAATTTGATGGCTGGAGCTCGCAGTCTCGGTTATGCAGCATCTATGAGGCCGCGGATATTTTTGTCCTCCCCAGCTTCACCGAAGGAATTCCGGTCGTGCTGATGGAAGCAATGTCCATGCAACTTCCCTGCGTCGCTTCCCGCATAACGGGAATTCCGGAGCTGATTCGGGATGGAATTGATGGATTATTGGTACCGGCTTCGAACATAGACGCGCTCGTCGAGGCGATTTCGGCTCTGATGGACGACTCTAACCTTCGAATCCGCCTGGGAATAGCCGCCCGCGAACGTATCTGCCGCGATTACAATCTCGAAATCAACGGAAAGGCCTTTGCGGATATTTTGGTGAACCGGGTCTTTGGCGCGGTAGCTCAACCTGCGGAATCGCACCAGGATTTCGTTCCTTTGCCTCACTAACAAGGGCCGATTGCGCGGGCCGTGCGATGAGCCTGGTGTCCTGACATGCTAACCCTCTGCAGGCGATCACAGATTTCAAAAAAGCTATTTCCGGCGATGAATCAGTGCTTTAGATTCGCTCGGTAGCGTTCCGGCGACGGACGGCATCGATCCTGAGATCGGCGAATCACAAACCAGAGCCGATCTCATGAGCGTAGTCCTTGCTTACAAAAACTTTGCGGCAAACCGCAACATCAGTCATATAGGTCTTGGCGTAGCCGCGATGAATATCGCTAAGGTGCTGCGCCGCGCCGGTATAAGGACCGACGTCTGGCCGATTCTAAGCGGCGCCGATCTGCGGTTCAGATTGCAATCGGCTCCGGCGGAGCATGTCATCATCTCCGCGCCATGGATTCCCGCGCCCGAACTGCAAAGTCTTGCGAACGAGTTCACCGAGACGCAGTTCGCCGTGACGTGTCATTCGAACGTCGGGTTCTTGCAGGCCGACCGCAACGGCGTCAAGCTCCTGCGCGAGACCATTGAGGTCGAGATGGGCACTCACAACGTTCACGTCGCGGGCAACAGCCGCCGATTCTGCGAATGGGTGCGCAGCGCGTTCGGAGTCCCGTGCGCGTATCTCCCAAATCTCTACTACCTGGACGCCAAGCCCAATCCGCACCGGCCGTTCACGGGCGGAACTCTTCTTATAGGCGCTTTCGGGGCAACGCGCCCATTGAAAAACCTGATGAGCGCAGCGGGGGCGGCGGTCGAGATCGCGCGTAATTTTCGCGCTTCGCTGGAACTGTGGCTCTCGGCCGGACGAGCGGAAGGCGGTGGAGAAGGAATCCTGGCGGCGGTGAAAGAAATGCTGAACGGACTCCCGAACGTCACGCTGATCATGAATGGGTGGCAATCCTGGCCTAAATTCAGAAAGACCGTTGGCCACATGCATCTGTTGCTTCAACCGAGCTACACGGAGTCATTCAACATGGTGACAGCGGATGGAGTCGCGGAAGGCGTTCCTTCCGTCGTCTCGAAGGCGATTGATTGGGCTCCGGAGGATTGGAAGGCCGAGGTCGACGATGTTCTCGATATCGCCCGCGTCGGACGGCGGTTGCTTTGCGATCCGCGAGCGGCTCAAGACGGTTGGGAGGCTCTAGAGTCTCACGTCGCGGCCGGGCTGTACGCTTATCGGCGCTACTTCGCTATGCAATGAGCATGCAGTCACCGTACGAGAAGAATCGGTAGCCCACGCTCACAGCGTAGCGATACGCATCCAGTACGAAATCACGCCCCGCGAATGCGCAAACCAGCATTAAGAGGCTGGACTGCGGTAGATGGAAGTTGGTCAGCATCGCTCCCGTCGCGCGGAAGCGGAAACCGGGATAGATGAAGAGGTTCGTTTCGCCACTGGCGCCATGCAGCCCGCCTCGCAACATTGCGGTTTCCACCGTGCGCACGCTGGTAGTGCCGACACAGACAAGGCGGCTGGCTCGTCTCATTAGCTCCGCATTCGATTCGCTCAACTCGAAATATTCTTCGTGCAGAGCGATTTCGGATAACCATCCGCGGCGCAGGGGAGCGAACGTTCCAAGCCCGACGTGCAACGTTATGTAGGAAATATCGGCTCCGGCCGTACGGCAGGCATCGAGAATCTGAGGTGTGAAATGAAGGCCTGCTGTCGGCGCCGCGACTGACCCTCGCTTTTCGGCGAACACCGTCTGATAACGCTCGCGATCCCGGGCGGTGGCGCGCCGGTGAATGTAAGGGGGCAGCGGAGTCTCTCCGAGTTTCTCGAGAACGTCGCGCATTGCTTCGACTGCATGGAAGCGGAGAATGCGTTCACCGAACTCCGCCTCGGAGACAACCTCCGCGCGAAGATGATCTCCGAACAGAATCCAATCGCCTGTTCGGACGCGCTTCGCTGGCTTCACCAGTGCGTTCCACGATCTTTCCTCCCCATCCAGCGCACGGATCAGGAAAACTTCTATCTGCGCTCCGCTCTCATAGTTTCGACGGCCGTGCAGGCGCGCGGGAAACACGCGGGTATCATTCAGCACCAGGCAATCGCCGGGCCGGACATATTGGGGGAAATTGCTGAACATGTCGTCATAAAATGACTTCCTCTCGCGCGAGAGCACCAGCATTCGCGAGGAGCCTCGCTGTTCGAGCGGCTCCTGGGCGATCAGCTCTTCGGGCAACTCATAGTTAAAATCAGAGACTTGCAAACCCTCATTTTAGGAATCGAAAGCTCCTGTGACGAAACCGCCGCGGCGGTAGTCGAGAATGGGCGCGAGATTCGCTCGAGCATCGTAGCTTCGCAACTCGATGTTCACGCCAAATACGGAGGTGTGGTCCCCGAGTTGGCCTCACGCGAGCATCTGCGCGCCATCGTTCCCGTCGTACGGCAAGCGCTGGAACTCGCCGGCGTTTCGTTTTCAGACTTGAATGCAGTCGCCGTCACGGTTGGCCCCGGGTTAGTCGGCTCTCTGCTGGTAGGAGTGACATACGCGAAAGCACTATGCTTTGCCCGCAAGGTCCCGCTGATCGCGGCGAATCACGTGGAGGGGCACATTCATTCCGTTCTGCTGGAAAATCCGGAGATCACGTTCCCTGCCATCGCGCTGGTAGTCAGCGGCGGCCACACGCACCTATTTGAAGTGCGCGAGGTCGGTGACTACCACCTCTTGGGTAAAACGCGCGACGATGCCGCCGGCGAAGCCTATGACAAGGTCGCAAAGCTCCTCGGCTATGGTTATCCGGGAGGGCCGATCATTGACCGCCTGGCAGCTTTCGGAAATCCGCGAGGAGTGAAGTTCACGCTCGCGAAAATGAAGGGCAACGAGCTGGATTTCAGTTTCAGTGGCCTCAAAACCGCGGTTCTCCGCTGGACTGAACAAAATGACATTGCAGATGAAGTGGCGCGGCGGAAGCAATTACAGAATCCACGCTTCGAGGATTGGTTGGCCGCGACTCCGCAGCGGACGCTCGATTTGCTCGCGAGTTTCCAGGCAACTGTGATTCAGGAGTTGCTGCGGCGCGCGGTGCTTTCAGCAGAGCGGCTCGGAGTGGAATCGGTGATGGTCGCGGGTGGGGTCGCCTCCAACCGCGGACTGCGCGATCAAGCCGCTTCAGAGAAATCTCTCAGTTTTTACTTCCCGTCTCCTGGCCTCGCAACCGACAATGCCGCGATGATTGCCGCCGCCGCGTTTCCCAAATTTCAGCGGCGCGAGTTCGCCGGCTTCGGATTGAAGGCCCAAGCCAGCCTGGTGCTAGCTTGAGTTATGGGTCCTCACGCTCCTGGCGAACAGCCGAAGCTTCCAATTCCCGGCGTGCAAAACATTATTGCGATCGGCTCGGGAAAGGGCGGCGTCGGCAAAAGCACCGTTGCGGTGAACCTGGCCATCAGTCTGGCAAAGCTCGGGTATTCGGTGGGTCTGATGGATGCTGATGTGTACGGGCCGAACGTGCCGCTGATGATGGGCGTACGGCAAACTCCGCATGCGATCGGCCAGCGCATTCAGCCGATCGACGCGCACGGGGTAAAGCTGATGTCAATGGCGCTGCTCAATCCCGGAGACAAACCGCTGGTCTGGCGCGGCCCCATGCTGAACAGCGTCATTCAGCAGTTTTTGCGGAACGTGGACTGGGGCGCGCTCGACTACCTTGTCATCGATCTGCCGCCGGGAACAGGCGATGTGCAACTCACATTGATTCAGACCACCCCGCTAACAGGCGCGATTGTGGTGACCACACCTTCCGATGTCGCCCTGGAGGACGCGCGCAAAGCCGTGAACATGTTCGAGCAGGTGCGAGAGCAAGTTCTCGGAATCGTCGAGAACATGAGCTACCTTGAGCACAACGGCGAGCGATTATATGTTTTCGGGAAGGGTGGCGGGCGCAAGACCGCTGAGCTGATGAAGGTCCCGCTTCTGGCCGAGATTCCGCTCGATCCAAAAACGCGCGAGATGGGCGATTCCGGCAAGCCGATCGCTACCCTCACGGAGCCCAACGCTCAGGTTACTGCCTTTGAAAAGCTGGCCCGAGCGGCCATCGAGAGAGCCGAAGCCACGAAGCAGAAGGCGCGGCCAACGATCACGATCGCGGATTAACTCGTCTGGTGTTCGTCGATCTGGAGCTTGGAGCCTGTACTCCATTCCGTGAACGGGCGCATAGTGGTGACAACATTGTCGCGCTCGCGCCAACTGCCCCAAATGAAATCGTGATTCATGCGCGCTATGACCTCGAGAGGAATCTCCTTCGGACACACGCCCGTACATTCACCGATATTGGTGCAACCGCCGAATCCTTCAGCGTTCATCTGAGCGACCATGTGGATGGCGCGGCGGTCACGCTCCACAGCGCCTTGCGGCAAGGTCCCCAAGTGGGCGATCTTTGCGCCGGTGAACAGGGCGGCGGAAGCGTTCGGGCAGGCAGCTACGCATGCGCCGCAACCGATGCAGGCGGCAGCATCCATGGCGCGGTCGGCCGATTCTTTTGGAACCGGCATGGCGTTGCCGTCGGGCGCGCTTCCCGTGGACACCGAGATATAACCCCCTGCGGCGATGATTCGATCGAAGGAGCGCCGATCTACAGTAAGATCCTTAATGATCGGGAAGGCACGTGCGCGCCAGGGCTCCAACAGAAGCTCTTGGCCATCTTTAAAATGACGCATCGTGAGTTGGCAAACGGTCGTCGCCGGAAGCGGGCCGTGCGCCTCACCGTTAATCATGAAGCCGCACGAGCCGCAGATGCCTTCCCGGCAGTCGTGCTCGAACGCAACCGGTTCTTCGCCCCTCTCGATTAAGTGCTCGTTCAGCACGTCCAGGCATTCAAGCATCGACATGTCCGGATTGACATCGCCGATTTGATACTTGGCAAAGCGGCCCTTATCTGCGCGGTTCTCCTGACGCCAGATCTTGAGAGTCAGCCGCACTACTTGTAACTCCGTTGCGCCGGGTGAACGTACTCGAACTCGAGCGGCTCTTTGGACAACTCCGGATAATTACCGTACCCGCGGTAGCCCCAGGCCGCGACATACGCATAACGATCATCATCGCGCTGCGCTTCCCCATCCGGCGTTTGGTACTCTTCGCGGAAATGGCCTCCCGCCGATTCGTTGCGCTCGAGCGCGTCGATACACATCAACTCCGCCAACTCAAAGAAATCGGCCACGCGGCCGGCTTTTTCCAGGCTCTGATTCAGGTCAGCGGCGCTGCCCGGAACTTTGACATTTTGCCAGTACTCTTCTCGCAGTTCCCGAATGCGCTCGATCGCGTGCTCCAGCCCTTGCGCATTGCGGGACATGCCGCAGTAATCCCAAACAATTTTGCCAAGCTCGCGATGGAACGAATCGACCGTCCTCTTGCCGTTGATGCTCAGCAGCTTTTGAACTGTCTGCTGGACGCAGGCGACAGCATTGCGAATTTCGGGATCGGATTCGTCAATGTTGGGGGATTTGTTATTCGCGAGGTAATCGCCCACGGTGTAGGGAACGATAAAGTAGCCGTCCGATAGGCCTTGCATCAGGGCGCTGGCGCCAAGGCGGTTCGCACCGTGATCGGAAAAATTGGCTTCCCCAATGACGAACAGGCCGGGAATCGTGCTCATGAGGTTGTAATCGACCCAGAGGCCGCCCATCGTGTAGTGAATGGCCGGATAGATGCGCATCGGAACCTGGTAAGGGTCTTCATCGGTGATCCGCTGATACATGTCGAACAGATTGCCGTAGCGCTCTTCAATCGTTTTTCGGCCGAGGCGCCGGATCGCATCCGAGAAATCCAGATAGACACCAAGCCCGTTCTCCCCCACCCCGCGGCCCTCGTCGCACACGTACTTGGCGTTGCGGGATGCGACATCGCGGGGAACCAGGTTGCCGAAGCTCGGATACCGGCGCTCGAGATAGTAGTCGCGCTCCTGTTCCGCGATCTGATTCGGTGGGCGCTTATCACCCTTCTTCAAAGGCACCCAGATCCGGCCGTCATTGCGAAGCGACTCGCTCATCAACGTGAGCTTCGATTGGTAATCGCCTGAGACTGGGATGCAAGTGGGATGAATCTGCGTGAAACACGGGTTCGCAAAAAGGGCGCCGCGTTTGCACGCGCGCCAGATGGCCGTTGCGTTGGAGCCCTTCGCGTTAGTGGAAAGATAAAACACATTGCCATATCCGCCGGTACCCAGAATGACGGCATCAGCAAGGTGAGTATCGATGTCCCCGGTCACCAGATTGCGGGTGACAATGCCACGCGCCTTGCCTTCGATCACGATCAGGTCCAGCATTTCGGTTCGCGGATACATTGTGACCGAGCCCGCGTTGACCTGCCGCTCCAAGGCCTGGTAGGCGCCCAAAAGAAGCTGCTGGCCGGTTTGACCACGCGCGTAGAAAGTGCGTGAGACCTGCGCGCCTCCGAACGAGCGATTGGCGAGCGTGCCGCCGTACTCGCGCGCAAACGGCACGCCTTGTGCGACGCACTGATCGATAATGTGAACGCTAATCTGCGCCAACCGGTAGACGTTAGCTTCGCGCGCGCGGAAATCGCCGCCCTTTACGGTGTCATAGAAGAGGCGATAGATGCTGTCACCGTCATTCTGATAGTTCTTGGCGGCATTGATGCCACCCTGCGCGGCGATCGAGTGCGCGCGACGCGGGGAATCCTGAAAGCAGAAGCAGCTTACTTTATAGCCGAGCTCGCCCAGAGTTGCGGCCGCGGAAGCTCCCGCCAATCCCGAGCCTACAACGATGATGGAGTGCTTGCGCTTGTTGGCGGGATTTACCAGCTTCATGTCGAAGCGCGCTTTGTCCCATTTGTCCTGAATGGGGCCGGAGGGGATTCTCGAATTTAGTTCCATTTCGATTGGCGATCTACTTGATGAATCCCGTCATGACACCCGCAGGAATAGAAATGTAGCCAAGAGTGATAGCCAGGGCAAGCACAAGCGCGGTCTTCTTGAGAATGGGCGTATGCCGCGGATGATTGAAGCCGACCGATTGGAACATGCTCCAGATCCCGTGGCGTAAATGGAAGCCGAGCAGAATCATCGAAAAGATATACCAGGCCGATACCCACCAAACCGAGAAGCCGGCCACAACGTTGTGGTAGACATCGCCTTCGATGAACTCGCCGCCGGGGTGGACAACACCCGCTGTGAGATGGAGGAGATGGTAAATGACGAACGCCAGGATGATAGGCCCGCTCCAATACATCGTGCGTGAAGCGTAGCTGGAGGAGACGTTTTCGCGGTTGGCGTAGCCGACTGGGCGCGCTTGGATCTTACGCGTCGCGAGCCCGATCGAGGCCCAGATATGGAGAACGACCGACACGATCAGCCCGATCCGGACTGCCCAGAGGATTTCGGGGACGGCGCGAAGATAACGACCGTATGCGTTGAGCTGCGCAGGTCCTTCGAATACTTGAAGGTTGCCGATAACGTGTCCAATAACGAACAACAGCAGAATGAACCCGGTTACCGCCATGACGGCCTTTTTGCCGTTCGTGGACGCCCAAAAGCGAGCGGGGTGAATCTCACGCGCCCCGATCACGGTGCTAGCCATG
The DNA here is from genome assembly GCA_963787585.1 of uncultured Acidobacteriaceae bacterium. Classification (GTDB taxonomy): domain Bacteria; phylum Acidobacteriota; class Terriglobia; order Bryobacterales; family Bryobacteraceae; genus Bog-105. The sequence continues at coordinate 204,444 of CAWBDR010000013.1, read as the reverse complement.
TTGATTTTGACCCGTTGGAATAAACCAATTTCAGAGTAACGCAGCGAGTAGTCTGGCCTGCTCGGAGCCTCCTTCGGGACAGCGCTTTCGGTCGTGGATTCTCCTCCTGCTTCCACCCGCACCAGCCGATGCGGCAGAGAAACTCGCAAGGGATCCCGACCCACGTAGCGCCCAGGCGTTAGTGAAAGCGTGTTCAAACTCGAAATCGCAGATTCGGTTTGCGGCGGTCGTTGCCCTCGCCAAACGCGGCGATCCAAGGCTATCGGACTCATTGGCTCCGCTCTTAACCGATAGCAGCAGGGAAGTAAGATATGAGGCTGCCGCCGCGCTAATCTATTTGTCTTATGCTCCGAACCTGACGAGGCATCGCAGAAGGGCTCAGAAAGCGCCAGATCACGCCGCCGGCAAAAGCAAGTAGCGCAAACGCAGACCGAACCGGTTTGTATTAGAAGCTTTTTCTTTTTCGCTGCACAGCCCAGCAGATCAGAAGTCCCCCGCCGAGGAGTGCCATCGAAAGCGGTTCCGGAATGGTGGGCCCATTGAGTCCACCGGCGGTAAAGGAGACTATGAAATCATTGAAATCGCGATCAATGCTCTCGGTAAGAGTATCCTCCGCGCCAAGAATGTAGTTGCCACTGGACGCATCATCGAACAACGAGAAACGGAACGACCCTACCGTGATGTGGCCGAAACCGGTGCCGGTGGCATAATTTAGACTTGGATCGCTGAACCAGTAGTAGTCCGCCTCATAGCTGAGGCCGGGGCTCTGTACGTTATGGAGGAACCAACCCCACTGCCCGCTGGGGGTAAACGCTCCAGTAGAACCTACCGACTCCGTCGAGTTGACTACCGGGTGCATGACAACTTGATTGTTCACGATTTGGTACCAACCCAGGTAATCCGTACCGTTTGTCCCGCCGGTTTGATTCGTATTGATTCCTAATAGGCTGACGTTAATCGGACTGCTCTTGGCATCGGTGAACTGAAGGTTACCGGGCGCTGTGCCGTCCGAATTCCCAAAGTAAGGGACCGCGTTTCCTGGTGCGTTCAGCATCTGGCAACCCAGGTTGACATTCAGCAGACACCAGCCTATGTTAGCGGCCGATGGTACCGTGGTGCCGTCACCTGAAGCGTTATTCCAATAGGGCGTGCCGTTGTTATTAGCGGTTTGAGGCGAGCCGCCAATGGTCTGCTCGGTCCAGGGTTGCCAGCCGAGCGTTGTTGCGCTTGCAGCCGCTCCTAACGCGAGCAATGCTCCGATCGGAATCAAATATCGAAATCCGCTCTTCATTTGTATCCTTCTCCTCCAATTAACACCAAGTCCGAGTTGATTGCGACTCCCTGCTGTACTGGGCCTGTTTCGTCTCCCTTTTAGTACTTGACTCTGCTAGTACTGCGGGCTGGCAAATATATCGCTATCATCTGGTAACTGAACGGGTTAGACGAACAAAGCAAGACAAACGTTTCAGCTGGCTCAAGACATTCGTTCGAGACGCGCGATTCTTTCGGCTGTACTCGGGTGAGTCGAGAATAGCCGCGTCAGGCTCGCCCCCGTGAAAGGCTGGATAATGAACAGGTGCGCAGTGGCGGGCGTCGCTTCCATCGGCTGCCGCCGCGAGTACGCGTCCAGTTTTTGCAAGGCGGAGATCAGCTTCTGGGGATTCCCCGTATACTTGGCGGACGCCGTATCCGCATCGAACTCGCGGCTGCGTGAAATGGCCATCTGAATCAGCAGGGCCGCAAGGGGAGCGAGGATCAGCATGAAAAGGCCGCTCAATCCGCCGCCGCCTCTCCGATCGTCGTCACGCTGTCCTCCCCCAAAGAACATGCCCATGCGGGCGAGAAATGTGACCGCGCTCGCGATGGTTGCGGCAACGGAGCTGATCAGAATATCGCGGTTCAACACGTGTCCCAGTTCGTGTGCCACGACGCCTTCGATTTCATCGTCAGTCATTGTCTGCAGAATCCCCGCCGTAAAGGCTACCGAGGCGTGCTGCGGATTGCGGCCAGTCGCGAACGCATTCGGCGAGCTGTCCGGTATGAGCCAAAGCTTCGGCATGGGGATTCCCATTTTCTGGGCCAGACCCGCCACAATCGGATAGACACGCATGTACACCGAAGGGTTCTGTTCGGGGCTGACGGGCTGAGCCGAATAAGTCGCGAGCGCGATCTTGTCCGAGAAGAAATAGCTGAAAAAATTCATACCGACGGCGAGTATCAGCCCGATGTATAAGCCGTCCCGCCCTCCGAAGTAGTCCCCCAGGAAAAGCAAGAGCCCGCTCAGCACGCCAAGCAGCAGTATCGTCTTGACTTTATTCATAATTCCTCGGCTGGTCTCATCTATATCAACCCTTAGATGAGGCGGCCGCGCCACGGCTGGAAAGAATTTGCGGCTGGCGATGCCGCCGGGATCACCGCTGAGTGGAGCTGGTTTGGCTGGTGTTGCTTGAGCTTCCGCCGGTCCCTTTGCGGTTTTTGCGGGTGTGTCGTTTGGCCGGGGGTGTGTTTGGAGCGGAATTCGCCTGTGGCGCCAGATCCGGATTGTTGTCCCTCGGTTGTTGCTTGGGGATATCTTTGTTTTGCGTTGGATTGGTTTGGGTAGTGCTCGTTTGCTGGGCCCATGCGGTCGGTCCAGCCAACAAGCTCCCCGCCAGCAACGCCATCGCGATTCGACTCATTTTCGTCCTCGCCTTCACACATAGGAGCAATCATCGCGGGATTTGGTTTCTCGAGTACCAAGCTCTCCGGAGCCGCTATTCTGCAAGAGTGCGCTCTGCCTTCTTGGTGCTCGTGTTCGCACTGGCTGCGTGGCCGCGAGACGGCGTACCCGGGGAATGGAATGGGACTGTTCGCAACCAGACCGGGGCCGTCATAAGCGGCGCGATTGTCCAACTGCGCTCGAGGGACGTCGACTTATCGGCCGTGACGCAAGTCGATGGCAGGTACCATTTCCGAGCCGTGCCTAACGGACGCTACCGGGTCTCCGTACACCTGAAAAGCCGCGCTCTTTCCTATCCGGACGCAATTGATCTACCTGTTTCGGATAGCGCCGAGATCGTCCTCTCGGAAGGTGGCATTTTGTCACTGAAACTGACGGCCAACTCCACGGCCAGCGGCGGTCAGACGCTTTCTGCCAATGCCGTTTCCGGAATTCCCCTGAATAAGCGCGATTTCAGCCAGCTTCTGCTTCTTGCGGCCGGCACTATGACGGACGCAAACGGCGCCACGAATTTCACTCAGCAGTTCGCGATCAACGGCCAGCGCGGCGTAGAGGCGGTATTTGCAATGGACGGTGCGGATATCAGCGATCCCGAGATGGGGGGTGCGACTTTCTCAAACTTCAATGTGGATGCTGTCCAGGAGATTCAGTCCTCCTCAGGCTGGATGCCCGCAAGCGTCGGGGATGGGGCCGCGGGATTCAACAATATCGTCACCCGCTCCGGAACCAGCAATTTCCACGGCTCGCTGTTTGAGTTCGTTCGAAATTCTGCGTTTGACGCGCGAAATTTTTTCGATCGGAGATCGGTTGCCAACCCCGGCCGGATTCCTCCCTTCCGTAGGAACGAGTTCGGTTTTACCATTGGTGGGCCTGTGTTGATTCCCGGCATCTACAATGGCGCAAATAAGACGCAGTTCTTTGCGGAGTATCAAGGTTTTCGACAGGTCCTCGGAACCACCCAAGTCCTGCCCGTTCCGACAACGAAGGAACGCGCCGGAATAGACAGCTCGGCGTTTCCTGGTGACACCTTGGTGGTACCGGTCAATCCAGAAATTGCGCCGCTGATCAATCGCTATCCGCTGCCCAATGATCCCGGAGGGCCATTCGGATTGCGCACGTACGCAACCTCGTCGAAGGTCACCACGGATGCGGATCAATTTTCCTTTCGCCTCGATCATCAGCTCTCCTCGAAAGACCACGTATTCGCGCGTTTCACCGCGAATAATCTGACCGGACCCACAACCAATCCGGATCAGACTGCTCTCGACCCGAGTTTTGGGATTTCTTATGTTGACCATCAACGAAACGCGGTTGTCACCTGGGTTCGGACGCCGTCGGCAACATTCTCCTCGGAATCGTCCATCAGCTACACCCGGACCACGCCTTCCTTTCCTACGGCGAATCACATAGACCCGGCGCTTACGTTTAGTGATGGACTGTACGAACCGTTCAACGCCGCCGGTGGATCTGTTATGGCTTCCTTAGGCAACTTTTTTCAAGGGCGCCAGAACTTCTCATGGACAAAGAGCAGGCACTCTATCAAAGCAGGCGCCGAGTTCCGCGCCAATCGGGACTCCACCTACTTCGGGCTCACTCCCAACGGCCAATACACATTTGGGGGCGGGACAGCGTACGCGCCGGTTCCGATAGCCTCGCTGAGCGGTGCTCATAATATCGCTGCCGGGGCGGCCCTTCCCGACACCTTGACCGCCCTGCTCACCGGTAGCGCCTTTTCTTACACACTCGCTGTCGCGCCGGCGAATTTTCCTCAAGGCGACCAGATTGGAGTCGCGGCTATTTCGCGCTATGGCATTAATTTCTTTGTGGAGGATACATGGAAGATTTCCGACCGGCTGGTCCTTGATTACGGATTGCGATATGAACTGTACACTCCTCTCAGCGAGCGAGCCAAGCGTACGGCCGGTGTGTCTTTTACAAACGGACCAACGGGACCGCAGGAGGAGTATCTGATTAACCCGGAGCCACGCTACCGACTCAGCGGCAACAATTGGGGACCGCGGGTCCGCATCAGTTGGCAGCCGTCACCGAAGCTTTGGATCAGGGCAGGTGGCGCAATCACTACCATTCCTCCCAACATTTGGCAAGACAATCTGTTGACTGGAGCTGCGCCTTACGTCGACTATCCGCGGCTGACGGCCGCGCCGGGCGCTCCGTTGCTGTTTGGAACGCGCATCACGCCTGAGGAGTTGCCCCCGGCTTATACGCCGTCAGGCGTGAATATTCTGGCATCGGGCGATTCCAAAGCGGTACCCGCCAACACTATCTGGGACACTAACCGCTTTGAGCAAGAACTCGCCGCGCTCAACCCGAGCCATCAAATCACTCCTCTAAATGTGAACGCCGTTTCGCAGGATTTCCGTAATGCCTATCTAGAGAGCTGGACATTTGCTGTGGAGCGGCCCCTGGGCCCCCTGAATGCGAGCGCTGCTTACGTCGGTACCGCCGGCGTGAGCCTTCCCGCGATTAATTTCCCGAATGCTTACGCGGGCGCCACCGTAGGTTTTGCGCCGTATACGGAGTTCAACAGCGCTGGGCAGGCGACCGGCGGCTTCGGTACCGAGTCGCTCATCACAAATCGTTCCCACTCCAGCTATCACGCGCTGCAGACCTCTCTGCAAGGCACCATTCCGGGCGGAGGCCCTCTCATCCAGGCGAGCTTCACGTGGTCAAAGTCTATTGACGACACCAGCACCGTGATTGGAGGATTTGTTAGCGGCGCATCAGGAGCCACAGCGCCGGCCTCGCCGCAAAATCCATTCGATACCGCGGCTGAGAAGGGGCCGTCAACTTTCGACATCAACCGGGCTTTCACGTTTACGGCGTTTCAGGACCTGCAAGTGGACAGGCTAGCGCTTTTGCGGCCGCTTAGGCCCGCGCTCACTCGCGGCTGGCAGTTGCTGATGGTCTCCACTCTGACCAGCGGCGCTCCGTTCACTGTGTACTCCGGGGTACAGCAGACGGGAATTGGCTCTAATGGTGTGGACCGGCCGGACCAGATCGGCAATCCCACTCTGTCAACCAGCCGCAAGATCCGGGAAGATTACTTCGGCCTGGGAGCAAACAACGCATCCTTTTTTCTGATTCCGGTGGGTGTGACGGGCGGGACTGGCCCTAACAACGGCGTGTTTGGATCGTTAGGCCGTAATACGTTTCGCGGTCCAGCGCTTTATGACTTTGATTTTGGGCTCATCAAAGACACACCGCTCGTGACCAGGTCAGGCCGCGAACGGATGGACATACAGTTCCGCGCTGAATTCTTCAACCTGTTCAACATCGTCGATTTCGGCTTGCCGGCGAACACGATCAAGGGTTCGGGTTTCGGAGAGATAAACCGGACGGCAACTAATTCGCGGCAGATTCAGTTTTCGCTCAAAATCATGTTCTGAACGATTCGTGAGAGGTGGAATGATGTTATCTCATCCTAACATCAGAGCATCAGAATCGAGTATGCTGTAAACAGACATGCGCACCACGGTTGATTTGGACGAAGACGTTCTGCGCGTCGCCAAACATCTAGCCGAGGAGCGGGAGCAAAGTTTGGGCCGCGTGTTGTCCGATCTCATCCGCCGAGGGCTTCAGCCCTCAAAGAAAATTGCTGTCAGGCACGGTATCATCCCGACTCTGACCCGTAAACCTGGTGCCAAGCCTGTGACGAGCCAGGCAGTAAGGGAACTTCTGGAAATCGACGGTTAGCGTGGCCGCTCTCCTCGACGTGAACGCCTTGATCGCGCTTGTGGATTCCGATCACGTAAGCCACGAAGCAATGCAGAAGTGGTTTATAAAGCACCATCGGTCCGGGTGGGCGACCTGCCCTTTGACCGAGAACGGCATGGTTCGGGTCTTGTCGCAACCAGCTTATCCCAGCGGCCAGCGCACTCCCTCGGAGGTCATTCAAGTGTTGAATGCGCTAAAGGCGGCCTTTGCGAACTCATACGAGTTTTGGCCAGATGATGTCTCGATTGCCGATGATTCCGCGTTCAAGAGCAGTTTGATCGCCGGAACTCGCCAGGTAACAGATGTATACCTGGTCGGCTTGTCGGTGCGCCAGAAGGGAACCCTGGTCAGCTTTGATCGCTCTCTCACCTGGCAAGCAGTGCGGGGGGATCAGAGCGAACCGTAGAGCACCCGGGCTGAGCTGGAGGCCTGACCTGAAACGTTCGCTAAGGTGAACATATGACCAGTATCTTGCTGGACCTGCAGTACTCACTGCGGGCAATCGGCCGGAGCCCGCTGTTCGCCTCCATCGCGATCCTCTCTTTGGCGCTGGGCATAGGCGCCAACACCGCGATATTCACCATCATGGATCAGCTTATGCTGCGCAATTTGCCGGTAAAAGACCCGGAGCAGCTCGTCATGATCTATCAGCGCGGTGTGCACAACGGGAACAACATGGGAGATCGCATGAACTCTTATCCGATCTACCAGGATTTTCAGAAAAAGGCGAAGCCATTCTCGGAAGTTCTGTGCCGGCGGTTGGGGTCCGCCTCGCTCAGCGTAGACAATCAAACGGAGCGAGTCGATGCCGAGATGGTTTCGGGAAATTATTTCACCATGTTGGGGGTAAAAGCAGCGGCGGGCCGGCTGCTCCGTTCTGACGAAGACGACCGCGTGTACCTGGGCCACCCGGTCGTGGTTCTGAGCTACGACTACTGGGTGAGGCGCTTCGCTCGAGATCCCAACGTAGTTGGGAAGAAGATCCTGGTGAACAATTACCCGATGACGATCGTAGGCGTGTCGGGCCCCGGATTCGCTGGACTCGATCCGGCGCAGGCTCCCCAAATCCGCGTGCCGATTCTGATGGAGCCAGTGATAGTGCCCGAGTGGTCATGGTTTCACATGGATGACAGGCGAACTAGGTGGGTCCAGGTGTTTGGCCGTCTAAAGCCGGGCTACACGGTCAAATCTGCGCAGGCCCCGTTGCAGGTCTTGTTTCACCAGATCCGGGAATACGAATCCACGCTGCCTGCGGCAAAGGACTGGTCCAAGTATGAAAAGCAGCAATTTTTGCTCGGAACCGTTCATCTTCAGGAAGCCGCGACCGGATATTCGCAGCTTCGAAATAGCTTTTCGACGGCGCTCATCGTGCTGATGTGTATGGTGGGCCTTGTGCTCTTGATCGCATGCGCCAATGTTGCCAACCTCCTGATCGCGCGGGCATTTGCGAGACAGAGGGAAATTGCGGTGCGGCTTTCGATCGGAGCCTCACGAGCCCGCTTGGTGCGGCAGTTGCTCGTCGAAAGCCTGGTTCTCTCGGCGGTGGGCGGAGCAGCGGGGATTGGCCTCGCCTTCGCGATGACGAAGGGTCTGTTGGCGCTGGTTCCCGCGGAAGGGAATCCTTTGTTGATTCGACCCGAACCCGATTTGAGGATTCTGCTCTTCACGCTGGCGCTGACCGTCCTTACCAGCCTGATTTTCGGATTAGTGCCGGCAATGCGGGCCAGCCGCCCCGATCTATGGAGCACACTGAAGGACGTGGCCGGATCGATTGCCGGGTCGGCCGGCTCCGTGTATCTGCGAAAGGGACTGGTCGCCGCGCAGGTAGGGTTGAGCTTTCTTTTATTGTTCGGCGCAGGCCTGTTTGTCCGGAGCCTGCAGAATCTGAAGGCGGCCGACACTGGTTTCCGCGACCTGGACAACTTGGTAACGTTCCAGCTTTCGCCTGCTCTCAACGGTTACGATGCTCCGCGCACCGTCCATTTCTATGATGAGCTGCTGACGAACCTCCGCGCGAGCCCCGGTATAAAGGCGGCGGCTCTGGCCTCTGATCCCCTTCTGACCGACGACGAGTGGGATAGCACAACATCAGTGGAAGGCCACCAAGCCAAGGACGGCGAAGATATGCAGGCGTTCATGAATGCGGTTTCGCCGGGCTACTTCCAAACAATGGGCATTCCGCTGCTCGCTGGACGAGACTTTAACCAGCGGGACGTGAAAGATAACTCGAAGGTGGCCATCGTCAATGAACGGTTCGCACGGCATTTTTTCGGAAGCAGGAGTGCTGTCGGCCGCCACATCGGCAGAGGAAGTGGTCCGGGCACGAAGTTGGATGTAGAGATCGTCGGCGTGGTGGGAAATTCTCTTTATGAAGGTCCGCGAGAAGGCGTGCACCGGCAAGTATTCGTTCCGAACTGGGGCAATGGAGGCGCTGCGTTTTATGTTCGTGCCGGCATTGGTTCCAAATCCGCTTACACAACGGTGATGAACCAGGTGAAAAAACTGAATCCTGCGATGCCGGTTTACGCGTTGAAGACGCTAGCGGCACAGTTGGATGAAAAGCTGCTGACCGAGCGGCTGATAGCTATGCTGTCGGCAGGTTTCGGCTTGCTCGCGACGCTGCTGGCGGCAATTGGCTTGTATGGCGTGATGGCCTTCGTGGTGACGCGGCGCACCAAAGAGATCGGCGTGCGAATGGCGCTCGGCGCCAACCCGCATTCGGTGATCGCGCTGGTGATGCGAGAGGTTCAAGTGTTGGTCGCGATCGGACTGGCGCTTGGCGTTCCGGCGGCAATCGGCCTCGGCAGGTTCGTATCTGCCCAGCTTTATGGCGTCAAAGCCGCCGATCCATGGATTGCCGGAGCCACGGTCGCCATTCTCGTTGCGGTCGCGAGCGCCGCGGGATGGATTCCGGCTCTTCGGGCGAGCCGCATCGATCCGATTCTGGCTTTGCGATACGAATGAATCAAACTGCCATCCTGAAAAGGTGGCCGTAGGTCTGGACTTCGGAACTACCAACAGCTCCATCGCGCTCGCAGGACCGAACGGTGTCCAGGTTGCCAAATTTCCATATTCTGGCGGCCTGACCGAGGCTTTCCGTTCGCTCCTATATCTTCACCGCATTCGCGAAAATGGCCGAAGCACTATTAAGTCCTGGAGCGGTCCCGCGGGTATTGACGAATATCTCGGTTCCGATGAAAAGGGGCGGCTCGTCCAGTCACTCAAATCTTTCCTCACCAGCCGCAGTCTGCAGACCACCGAAGTCTTTGGACGACGCTTCAGGCTGGAGCAATTGATCGCACGCATTCTCGCGGATATCCGCGCCGGCGCCGAAAGGCAGTTCGGTCCGACAGCAACGCAGGTCGTCGTAGGGCGCCCCGTGCGCTTTGTCGGCGCCGAATCACAGGAAGATGATGAATACGCTCTCGCCCGTTTGAAAGAAGCACTCTTCATTGCCGGATTCAAAGAAGTTCGCTTCGAGTTTGAACCGGTGGGAGCCGCTTATCACTACGAATCCACTCTCGATCGCGACGAACTCGTAATGATCGGCGACTTCGGCGGCGGTACCAGTGACTTCTCGCTCCTCCGCGTCGGCCCCTCGCTGCGCCGGTCAGGAAGCGCCCGCCACGTCATCGGCAACGAAGGTGTGGGTATCGCCGGTGATTCATTCGATGCCCGCATTGTCCGCCATTTAGTTTCTCCGGCTCTCGGAGCTGGTTCCGAACTCGAATCCGGCGGCAAGAGATTACCCGTCCCGAACTGGGTGTACTTTAAGCTTGAGCGCTGGCATCACCTGTCGTTTCTCAAATCCGCCGAGACGATCAGTATGCTGAAGAGCGTCGCGGGACAGGCGCTCGAACCCAGGAAAATCCATGCTCTTCTGTATCTGATTCAGCACGATCTCGGTTATCAGCTTCACCGGGCCGTACAGCGCGCAAAAATCGCTCTTTCGAATGTTGACCGGACCCGGCTGCATTTCTCCGATGGCGAAGCGGAAATCGATGAGGAACTAACTCGCGCAGATTTCGAAAGCTGGATACAGGAAGAGCTAATAGCGATAGAGAATCGTGTGGATGAACTACTATCGAAAACGGGAACGCACCCGGCCGACGTCGACGTGGTGTTTCTCACCGGTGGCTCGTCTTTCGTCCCCGCTGTCCGCCGCATTTTCGAGAATCGTTTCGGACAGCATAAGATCCGTACCGGCGACGAGTTCACTTCGGTCGCGCGTGGTCTGGCTTTGCGGGCTCTCGAGCTGCGCTGAAGGCGAATTCTTCACGCCTTCAGCATCTCCAGAAGATGCTCCGAGCTGCGCAATGAAAATGCCAGGATCGACAGCGTAGTCGTTTTATCCGTGCAGTTCGGAAACACGCTCGCATCGCAAATATAGAGGTTGCTTACATCGTGCGTCTGGCCGAAGCCGTTCGTGACAGAAGTCTTCGGATCGCTTCCCATGCGGCAGGTGCCGGTTTCGTGCAAGCTATAGCCAGGCATTTCCGGTTCGCCGTGCCCTTGGTATTCGGCCCGGGCCGCTCGCATAAGTTGTTCGGTGGCATGCTTGGCGTGCTCCCACATTAGTTTGGTATTGTCGTCCCATTCGAAATGAATGCGCACGGCCGGAATGCCGTAGGCGTCCTTGACTTCTGGGTCAATATCGACGTAATTGGAATCGCTCCGCTGGCTGGGAGCCTGCAGGTAAAAGCTCACGGGCGTTGGGTAGCGGCGCTTGATCTCGCGTTTGAAGCTGGTTCCAAATCCCTCGATCTGATCGAAATAACCGGGGAATCCTGCGCACCCGCCGTCAGGGTACATCGAATATCCGCGGATGAATTTTTCCCTTCGCGGGTTCTCTAAGTTCTGCCAGCGAGGCATCCAGGCGATCGTGCTGGCTGAGACGTTATCGGGAAAGCTCGGCTGACCGAGCAACTGAGGCAGATAGCCTCGTCCCGTGGTTCCGTACAGGTGGTCGCATAGATTGCGCCCAACCTGGCCCGTCGAATTCGCAATTCCTGTAGGCCAGTGCCGCGATTTCGAATTCAGCAGAATCTTCGCCGATTCGATGCATGAGGCTGCTACCACAACCGCCCGCCCATATACCTCGACTTCCTGCTTTGTCTCACGGTCGATGTAAGCAACGCCCGAGACGCGTCCGTTCTCATCCACCAGAATGTTCTTCGCGAGCGCGTTCGTGCGCAACTCTAAGTTGCCGCTCTTCTCCGCATCCGGTAGAAAGAACCACGGCGTTGAAAAGAACGACCCGGTATCGCACCCCTCCGTACAGTTTGCGCAGAAATGGCACGCGGGATGTCCGTGCAGCGGTTTAGTGAGCTGCGCGATCCGGTCGGGCAGATACGGCACGCCAACTTTTCGAGCGCCGGCCTGGAGGATGTAATCCAGGCAGCGGAAATTCATGGGAGGAAGATAGTCGCCATCCGGATTGCTCGGCCGGTTTTGAACCGAGCTTGCCACCCCGATCATTCGTTCGGCTCGCGTGTAGTACGGCGCGATCTCTTCATAACTCACCGGCCAGTCAATGTCGTATCCATCGCGGCTCGCGGCGCGAAAATCGATTTGACTGAAGCGCGCGGAGGATCTGCCCCAGAAGTTTGTCTTCCCTCCCACCGCAAAACAGCGCGGCCACATCCACTGGGTTCCGGGCGCAGTAGTGAAAGCGATTTCGTGTTCCCAGATTCCCTTCGTGTACTCGTTATCCATGTAGCCGTACGACTGCGCACGCAGCTTCGGGTCGCCAAAGCCCCGAAATTTCATGTCGTAAGGCATGCGATGGTTGCGGAAGTCCTTGCGCGGATCCAGGCGCCGCCCCGCATTTAGCGCGCACACCTTCGCTCCGGCATTGCACAGCGTGCGAATGGTCATGCCTCCACCCGCACCGGTGCCGATCACGATCACATCGAACTTCCGCTGCTGCATCTCAGTACCTCGGAGTCAGGTGACGATGTTCGGGATCGTCCTTATGGGGGCAAGCCGGCGAGGACGAGTACATACGGAGCCCGGGATAGTCGAGTTGCTCGAGTCCGGCGCGAGTCGTGTAATAGCCCATAACCGTGTACCTGCGCAACAGCAGAAAGAATTCTTGACCCTCTTTCTCGTCCGGTGACTGCTCGGAGGTGTAGGCAAGCCGGCGCAGGATAGCTTGCTGATCGGCGATCGGCAGTTTCGAATAAGGCTGCCCGTAGAGCCTTCGCGCCTTCGCGTTGAGCCAGTGCAAACCTCTCTGAAACGGTTGCTGAATCTCGTCGTCGTGGGCGGCCATGAAGTCGATGAACTCGGCAACGCCCACCTCCCGGGCGCCTGGCGTATCGTCTTTCGGAATGATGATCTCAGTCAACTGATCGACAGTGTGGTATTCGTCGGCGCTAAAGAATTGCGGTCTGTATGCAGGTTTCGGCAGCTCGCTGTTCTGCTGGTCGTTCTGCGCGGCATAGCACCAGCGGCTGAATCCTGGAAACTGACCGGCGGCGGCCGCGATCGCCAGCATCTGTAAGGCCTCGCGCCGGTCGGGTCCTTGGTTTGCCATTTCGATCCTTGTTCGAATTCACATAGTATCCAAGCGGCGCGTACCGCTCGTATTGGGCACTATGCGGAAGCCACTGAGAGCTCGAGCCGCCGGTTTTCGATTCGCTTTTGACGAAGGTGGGCTGTGATGAAGAGCGCGGAAATCGTCACGATCAGCAGAATGGCTTGCTGTTGCCAGGGCAGGTTCGGATCGGCATCTTTGCTGAGTGCATTCCCAGCAATGCAAAAGAGGACATGCAGCGAGAACACCTCGATCGAAGCACGGCCAAGCGCGGCCAATGGGGTCATGAACGGCAGACTGGCGATGCGCTGCCCAAAACGCGTCAGCACAATCGTGAGGGCAGTAAAGTTGATTACCCGCGCTGGGCCCAAATGCCATTTGTCGATTAACCAGCCGTAGAGATCCTGATTGATCCAATGGTCAACAGGGCTGTAGCGCAGTACCAGAAAAACAAGCGCCGCGATCAGGCTCAACTTCACCAGCCATCCGGGAATCGCCGTTTCAGATTTCTTTCTTCCGGCGTAAACGCTACCTAACGCAAGCCCCGCCATCCAGAGGAATTGCCAGGCGTATGTGTCAAAAGCCCCGGTCGAGTTCTCGGGCACACCCAGTCGGAAAACATCGAAGTGCCGGTACATCCAGGCCCGTAAGCCGAACTGCGCTGCGATCCAGATCGCAAAACTGGGATACATGACGAAAGCCCAGCCCCAACGGCGGGCAATGGCGCGCGCCGCCATCGTGAGAATCATGAAAATGATGTACATCGGAAGGATGTCAAGCAGCGATGGGCGGTATTCGAGAAGTGCGCCGGCAATGATCGCGTTGTGCGGTCGCTGCAAATAGAAGGAGAGCAGATTCTCGAGGGCCAGCCGGTGAAATCTTACGCCTATTTCAGCGACCAGACTGAAGGCGATGGCCAGGAGAGCGCAATGGTAAAAATAGATTCGCAGCGTTCGCTTGGATAAATCGCGGACCGTAGCGGATGGACCGCTCTTTTGCTCGATTCGATACTCGAGTTGACCAACCATGAAGGCTGCCAGAAAAATGAATCCTTCCGCGCCGGAAACGAACCCAAACGTCTGATTCGAGACGATGCTGGCTTTGGTCGGCAAGTGCGTCAGCGTCATCCAAAGCAGAAGGAAGCCTCGGAGGATGTCGAGCGCGATGATGCGGCCGCCCACTTTATTGCCCTCGCGAAGGCTTTGCTGTGGCAGAGTTTCTGTGACTTCCGTTACTTGTGGAGCGGAGATCATGAAGCTGTCGTACCCGTTCGACGCACGTCACCTGCCAATAGGGCACAAGTTTTTCGTGAATATGATTTAAACCGCGGCCGCAGATAACACTTCGTAGAGACGACGTCCCACGATTGCATCCTCGCCCGGTTCAAGCATCCAAACACCGACAACGATCGTGTTCTCGTCCGAATGAAGCCCGGCCGAGCCCTCTCGGCGCCCGGTGGAAGGATTAAGTTCGATGCTGGGATCTCCCTTGCGCAACTTTTCTGCGACCTCCAAGGGAGTAATCTTTACGCGCTCCTGGTCATACCGCAGCAGCAGATGAGGCACATGGTTCGCGACCGGAGGGACGGCGATGCTCGATTCGACACTGGGAATTTTTTTAAGCTCCGCGCAAATTCGATCTGCCCTACCTCGAAACTCAGTTTCCATCTGTTCGTCTGATTGGCTGAGAAACCAATCCACGGCGGCAACCATTCCGACAATCTGCTCCTTCGCCACCTTCATCCCTCGCCCAACACCTTCGTCGAACGGATTATTCGTGGCAGTGGCGACAGCGATCAGGTCCTTGCGTCCCAGGAGCAATCCGGCATTCTGGGGGCCGCGAATTCCCTTCCCTCCCGAAAAGGTCACCAGATCGAACCCCATTTGGGTGTAGTTCCAGAGGTTTGAAATCGGTGGCACGTCCGCGGCCGCGTCGTTGAAGCATGGTACGGAGTGCTGATGCGCCACGCGAATGAAGTCCTCACGTCCGATCGCGCCGCCTTCCGCCGCATTGAAAAAATGCGCCATAACAGTCCGCTCCGAAAACGCCTTCTGATAATCGTCTGGCGATTCGACTTCCACGAAGCGTGTCCCACAGTTCTCGATCGCGTGATCGTAGGAGTAGCGGTGCGCCTTTTGAATGATTACTTCGTTCTTTGGCAGCGTTGGTATCTTTTCAGGTACCGCCTGAATCGGGCTGCCATTCATGACCCCGATGCAGGCTGCAGTCCCAAGTGTCAGCGCGGAGGAAGCTCCCGCCGTAACCATGGCTGCTTCGCATCGCAACCGCCGCGCCAGATATTCTCCCGCTTTCGTCTGCAATTCAAGCAAGTGAACCGGATGTTTTGCCGCTTCCGCAACTGCTTTCTGTACCGAGAGGGGCATCACCGAGGCCGTGAGCACGGTGTAAGTCCCAGCAGCGTTGATGATCTTCGTTACGCCAAGTTTTTCGTAATAATCCTGCGTTGCCGGCGCGCGGCTAGCTGGTTGAACCCGATTCGTCAGGCTGGCCGCTGCGAGGAGACCTCCGGCGCGGCTGAGAAGCATACGCCGCGTGCTGCGGGTGCTCATAGATTATGCCCTGCCCGGCCCGCCCAAGCGGTATTTATGCGGGGTCGCGCGCCAACTCGCGCTTCGATACTCGCCGAGACTCAGATCGCCCGCCATGCTGTCCCCACTCACGGTACCGGTGAAGGTGTAGCTCAGAGCGGCCCCGTGCTGTTCGCCGATGCTGCTCGTCATCTTGACATTGTTTCCATGAATAGTGCCCACAAGATCGCGCGCAAGAAAGTCGCCCTGGTGAGTGCCCTGAATGT
This sequence comes from uncultured Acidobacteriaceae bacterium, assembly GCA_963787585.1. Taxonomy (GTDB): domain Bacteria; phylum Acidobacteriota; class Terriglobia; order Bryobacterales; family Bryobacteraceae; genus Bog-105. Next base: position 188,637 of record CAWBDR010000013.1, on the reverse strand, counting down.
CGCAATCCTTCTGGCGCAAGTAAACGCTATGCGTCGAGCGGCTCGCGGCAAATTCGATCTGGACATCCCACTCGCCACTTATATCCGAAGACGGCGAAGCGTTGTCTATCGCAAGCTTCTGCCCGGCGGCCTGCGAGAGTAGCGTTCGGAGCCGCGCGGCTATAACTTTCTTGTCCCCCGCGCACATCATGTAAGCCGTAATCGATACGCCGGATTCGTTTCCTCCGGATTCGGCGCCGAACCGCTTTCCCGAGCTGGAGAGAGTGATGCGAGGCTCAGTTGTGAATAGAGTATGCTCCACATCTGCTCCGGTGGTTCCAACCTTGTCCGTGTTCCAGCGAATATCGAGCACGGGGCTCTGATTGGATAGCTCCTTCGTTTCTTTGATCGAGGTGGTCACACCATTAATCGACTCAACCTCGCCGGCGATGTAATTCATCCACGACATCCATTGTCTCCATTCGGCCTGGTGGTCGCGTTTGGTCCAGGCCTCCACGGCGGCAAGCATCCCCATTGCTTCCTCTTTTCCAACTTTCATGGCACGGCCGTACCCATGATGGGGAGCGCCGTGAACCCAGGCAGCCTTAACCAGATCCTTGCGGCCAAGAATCAATCCAGCCGACTGCGGCCCGCGAATGCACTTACCGCCGCTGTACCCGACGAGAGTTGCGCCACGCTGTAAATGAACGTTTGGGATTGTCAGGATTTCGGCCGCTGCATCCACGAGTACGGGTATATTTCGGTCGCGAGCCGCTGGATAAATCGTGTCGTAATTCAGCGAGCCGGTTTCAGCATTGGGACCGGCCAGCACATAGATCATTGCCACACGAGGACCGAGAGCAGCTTGAAACTCCTGTGCATTCTGTACTTCGATAATTCGAACTCCGATTGATCGAACAGCGGCATCGTATTCATTCCGTGAGTGTGCAGGTATAACGACTTCGTCTCTGGGGAATCCGCGCAGATCCGGGATTCTGACGTGCAAATCTGGATTTCCACCCGCGACGCAGGCAGCAGTAGCGTGCGCTAGTCCGGCGGCGCAGCCTGCTGACACCATGCCCCATGGGGCCCCCGTCAACTCAGCGAGACGTTGGCCAATTCCGTCCGCAAGCTCATCGAGCTGCACGTAATGCTGGCCGGCGGCTTGCTGGGCGGCAGTCACTTCGGGGAGTTCGAGCGACCCTCCGATGATGGTGTACGTGCCGCGGCAGTTGATGATCGGCTGCACGCCAATTTTTCCGTAGATATTCGGAGGAGCGTGTGTCGCATCCGGCAGCGCCTTAGCCCGCCGCGCCAGCAGCGCAGGAGCTGATCCTACGAGCGCGCTCCCGCGAAGCCATTGTCTGCGGCTTAGACGATTCCAGTACCGAGCCATGTTCCTGGTCTACCACACAGATTCTCCGGGGGGCGTGGCTTCAGCTACGGCAATGCAAACGTAAAAACATCACTGCCCGAGGCAATAGCAACATATTGCTTGCCGAGAATAGCGAAACTCATTGGCGAAGCGTGCATGGATTGACCGGTATTGAAATGCCAAAGCGATTCCCCGCTCCGGGCGTCAACGGCCTCAAACGCCTCTGAATCATTTCCGAAGAACACCAGGCCGCCGGCGGTGGTCATTGTGCCGCCCCAGGATTGCCCAGACCCCGTTTGCGGATACCGCCAGGCAAGCTTGCCCGTTTCGACATCGTAGGCCAGCAATAATTTTTGGCCGTGCTCGCCGGGTGACTGCTTCACACCGGTTGCGTAAAATTCGCGGCCTTCCGAGAATTTCTCGGGCTTAACAAAGAAGAGCTGGCAACTTTCCAGCGCTATGAAATAAAACAAATGCGTAGAGGGGTTGTAAGAAGGTGAGAACCAGTTTGTCGCGCCAGTCATATCGGGACAGATTTTCGTTCCGGCGGCCGTAGGTTCAAGGCCGGTACGCACAGGCCGGCCGGCTGGGTCTATGGTTTTCGCCCAATTCAGTTTGTTGACAAAAGGCGCAGCCGCCAGGAATTTGCCGTTCGTGCGGTCTAGGACATATAAAAACCCGTTGCGATTCGCCTCCACAATTAGCTTTCTGGGAACACCCTGATACACGGCATCCACCAGCACTGCCGTTTCGGTTGCGTCGTAATCGAAGAGATCATGAGGCGTGAACTGAAAATACCAACGCAGCTTCCCCGTCTCGGCATCCAACGCCAAGAGGCATGCAGTATAAAGATCGTCTCCCGGACGTACGCTCCCGTCAAAATCAGGAGCGGCATTACTCGTTCCCCAATACACAATGTTTAGTTCCGGATCATAAGTGCCGGGCATCCATGTGGTCGCCCCACCGCGCAGGTACATATCTCCCGGCCAGCTCTCCGAGCCAAACTCGCCGGGACCAGGAATGGTCCAGAAGCGCCAGAGCTCTTTACCTGATTCGGCGTCGAACGCGGCAATGAAACCTCGAACGCCGTCATCACCGCCTGAAGTTCCAACCAGAACCTTGTCTTTAAGAACGAGGGGCGCACTCGTCGCGCCGTAGTTCTTGTTTCCCTTTGCATAAGCCACATCCCACAGCAAGTGACCCGATCGCGCATCAAGACAGAGCAGATGGGCATTGTCTGTCTGCATGTAAACCCGCGAATGCCAAAGGCCCACGCCGCGGTTGTGATGTGCCGACGCATCGTCTACCAGCCCTTCTGTTACGGGCCGTGAGTAATGCCAAACGGAGCGGCCGGTCCGTGCATCAAGCGCAAACGCATCGTTAGCCGAAGTTACAAACATCAGGCCATTGGCAAGGCTGGGCGTACATTCCAGCAGGTTAGAATTGGGCGAATGAAATACCCACTGCGCTCGCAAAGTCCCTACGTTGTGAGGCGTTATCTGATTCAGTTCGGAGTATCGGCGCCCGGTGTAATCGCCGTTGTAGGATAGCCAGTTGTTTCCAATTGGCGACAGAAGATCAGCCTGGCTTACATCGATAGATGCCGTAATCGATTGGCCGCACGCGGTCCTGAGGGAAGCTGCCATTAACAAGCTGCAGAATGTAAGCAGGAAAAGATTTCGCACTGTAGGTATGGTAATCGTCTGCGTCTTCTGCACCGCTGGCTTGGCATCATTGCACGCCCGCGGTCAATCTGAAATCTCTCAGGAAACGCCTGCCGGACGACAGATCTTTACCTCTACCTGCGCGGGATGTCACGGTCTCGATGGCCGAGGCGGCGAACACGGCCCGAACCTTGCGACCAACCCCAGTGTGCAGCGGCTTTCGACGTCGGAGCTGGCGCGCATCGTACGAAAGGGTGTTCCGGGAGCAGGAATGCCCGGATTCGCCGGGTCCCTGAACAATGACCAGATCGACGCCGCGGTACGGTACGTGCGCGTTCTCCAGGGACAAATCGAAACGGGTGTTGTACCGGGCGATCCAAACCATGGCCGTTTGCTCTTCTTTGGCAGCCTCGGTTGTTCGCGCTGTCACACAATGCATGGCCAGGGAGGTTTCCTGGCATCTGATCTGTCCAGCTACGGGCAGACGCATTCAGCAGCGGACATCCGAGAAGCCATCCTCAATCCAAATAACAATCTCGATCGGCGGAACCAAACAGTAGTGGTCACAACTCGCGCAGGGCAGCGGTACACGGGCGTGGCTCGCAATGAAGACAATTTTTCGCTTCAGATGCAAACGGCGGACGGTAGCTTTCACTTGCTCGACAAAACGGATCTCGCGCAAATTCAGCGGGAGTCACGATCCATGATGCCGTCCGATTATGGATCGCAGATTTCGAAATCCGATATGGACGATCTGGTGAGTTATCTCAAAGCAAAGCCCGAGCTGCAGAACCCACGCGCTTTCGAACTCGCCGCGCGGGCGCCAGAATTCTGGGACCTCTTCGATCACGAAGCGAAGCTCTCTAGGGTTGCCACCGGATTTGGATTTACAGAAGGCCCGGTCTGGGATCCATCTGGCTTCTTGTATATCAGCGATGAAGAGCAGAACAGGATCTATCGCGTCTACCTGGATGGCCGCAAGGAAACCTTGATTGAGTTGGGAGATCCGGACGGCAATACCTTCGATGAGCAGCAGCGCCTGCTTGATTGCGCGAGTGCTCTGCGCGCCATCATCCGCGTGAGCCCTGACGGAAAATACACAGTGCTCTCGGATCGCTTCCAAGGTCACCGGTTTAATAGTCCGAACGATGTCGTGATTGGTCCGGACAGCGCCTTCTACTTCACCGATCCTACGCTCGATTTGCCGAAAGGCGAAAAGCAGGAGATCGCATTTCAAGGCGTCTACAGGCTCGATGAGAAAGGCAACGTGCGGCTCCTGGTGAAAGATATGTCGCAACCCAACGGGCTGGCATTTTCACCCGATGGCAAGCGGCTCTACGTGGACGATAGCAAGCAGAAGAACATCCGCGTTTTCGACTTCTCTCCCGAGGCCACCGTGAGCAATGGCCGGGTCTTCGGGGAAGAGGACGAACCCGGCGGCGTGCCGGACGGAATGAGGGTGGACGAATCCGGCAACCTCTATGTTGTCGGGCCGCGAGGTATCTGGGTGTGGGATCCGCAAGGGCACCACCTGGGAACCGTCGTCCTGCCGGAACAGCCCGCTAACCTCGCCTGGGGCGATGAAGATTACGGCACGCTGTACATCACTGCGACGAAATCCGTGTACCGGCTTCGCACCAAGGCTCGCGGCTTCATGCCGAATTTACAGAACCATCCACCGCGCAACTGAAGAGGGTGCGTTAACGCGGCGATTTCGCCGAAGGATTCAGCGCATCCCAGCGCGGATCTCCCACATTCGTGTAATTCGGCGGTAGCGACTCCCAATCCGGCCGGCTGATGCCATTGAGGTCGTAAACGATTTTCCCGCTTTTAACGGTCATCTCACATTCGAATTTCTGGTTTCCGCGCATCCGGGCGCCATACGTATCCGTGAACCCGAAATCGCCGTCCACCACTCGAAGCACGCTCACATCCGCGGGCGATCCGACCGAAAGATTCCCTAATTCCTCATGATGAATCTCGCGCGCGGGATTCCAGGTGGAACGCACCAGGACATCATCGACCGAGAGCCCGAGCGCCAAAAACTTGCTCATCAGGTTCAACATGTCTTTCATGCCGGAGTTCATGCTGCCGATGTGTAAATCCGTCGAGATCGAATCGGGCAGAAAGCCTTGCCGGATGGCGGGGACCGCAATGCGCCACACGAAGCTCCCGCCTCCATGTCCCACGTCGAAAATCACTCCTCGCTTGCGGCCCTCCCACATGCCTGGATTGACTTTGCCGTCTGGTAGAAGTTCATTTCGCAACCCCGAATAGCAGTGAGTGTAAATGTCTCCTGGGCGAAGCTTCTGAGTCAGCAAGATATCGATCGGACGCTCGGGCCGGTTAGCTCCAAAGTCCACCATTACCGGAATGTTCGCCATCGTTCCCGCCTGTACCGCATGCTCGACTGGCGTCCACTCCGGGCCGGAATAATGCGCGGTCTTAATGCCGACAATCAGTCCCGGATAGCGCTTAGCCATTTCAGCCGCTGGCTGCGGATCCATATCGGCTAGGTTGTCTTCGTACTTTGGTCCGCGCATGCCCGCGCCGACAATGTTCAGAAAAGCAAGTACACGCGTCTTCGATCTGTCGATAACGTGCTGCTTGAAATCTTCGAAATTGCGGTATCCGGCGCAACCAGCGTCGGCGACAGTCGTCACGCCCACCCGGAGCGTGAATCCATCCGGAAAGACACTGTTATCGCCCGCGTAGGAACCACGCTCGCCGGTGCTGGCGTAGACGTGCACATGAATATCGACCAGCCCGGGAGTGACATAGAAGCCTTTAACATCCACCGTCTTAAGTGCGGTTGCGGGGTCAATGTGCTCCTCTACAGCCGTAATACGGCCGTCGCGAATCGCCACATCGCGAATAGCTGAGATGTGATTCTTCGCATCCACGACGTGGCCGCCGCGCAGAAGTAAATCGTACTTAGGTTGGGCCAATGCGGGCAAAGTAGTGAACGACAGCATCATCAGACCAAGCGAAAAGCATATTCGCAATTGAATTTTCATAGATCCACAGGACCGCAGATCATGGTAGCGCGGCGATACACTGTTTTCAGTTATTCATTTACGGGTTGGGCAAAAGGGAAGGCAAAGTGCAAACCGGTCGACGGCAGTTTATCGAAATGGCATTGGCGGGAGCGGGGGCGGCCCTGGCGCAAGCGAGAGCCAGCGCCCCTGCGGCATCCAAGCTCGGCATGCCCGGCCCGTATCCAGGGCGCGTGATTGCGGTCGAACATCCCGGATGCATCGTCTCGGGCACATACCAGCCGCAGCCCGTCCGTGAGATGGTGCAGCGCGGAATGACGGAGTTGACCGGAGCGCCCACTTGGCAGGATGCCTGGCGTTCGATGTTTGAGAAAGGAGATGTCGTCGGCATCAAGGTTAGTCCGGTCGGCGGCGCTAAGCTGTGCTCCGATGCCTCCGTTCTCCACGCGATTCTCGACGGCCTGAACCAGGCCGGCGTTTCCGATACCAACATCATTGTCTTCAATCGCTACCGCGAGGAAGTGATTGAGGCCGGTATCGATAAATGGCTCCGGCCGGGAATCCGATTTGAGGCCGCCTCGCCTCGGTACGATAACAGCCAACTGGATATGGGCGGCTACGACGAAAACCATTTCATGGAATTGGCAATCGTCAAGCCCGGAGACGACCCGAATGACCCGCACTGCCGCCGTTCCTATGCCGCGAAGGTCGTGACAACGCAAGTAAACAAGATCATCAATCTGCCGGTTCTAAAGCATCACCAGTCCGCCGGCGTGACGATCACCCTGAAAAACATGTCTCATGGCTTCGTAAACAACGTGAATCGCAGCCACATTACGCCGACCGCGAATGCGTGCGGCATATTTATACCATCCGTTGTGAGCATGCCGGTGATCCGTCAAAAGGTGGTGCTGCACGTCGTCGACGCCGTGAAAGCCGCTTATCATGGCGGACCTTCTGCAAAACCCCAGTTCATCTGGGAGCAGAAGACAATGTATTTCGGGACGGACCCGGTCGCTCTCGATAAGACGGGCTGGAAAGTGATCGACGCCAAGCGCCAGCAGATGGGAATGGCGCCGATTGCTCTCTCGAAGCCCGACAAGAGTAGCCATTACTTAAACTGCCAGGTCGAACATATCGAAATAGCAGGAATGATGGGCCTGGGCGAATTCAGTGACGACCAAATTAAAGTGAGCCAGGTCCGCCTGACCTGAGCGATTCGAAGCCAGGCGGTCAGGTCGACTCTGAGGCGTGATGTTCTAAGCTTCAGTATCGAAGCAGGATTAACTTCCCTGCCCGCCTGCGGCTTGCGCCATCTTTGCCATTGCGGCATCAGCGCGTTTTTTCATTTCCTCCGGTGCAATGTCCTCAATATGAGTGGCGATGCACCAGACATGGCCGAAGGGATCCGTTAGCTTTCCAAACCGATCGCCCCAAAACATATCCTGGGGCGGCATATCGGCTTTCGCTCCGCCGCTAACCGCTTGGTTGAACACGGAATCCGCGTTTTCTACATACAGAAAAATGCTTACCGCGGAACCACCTAGGGATTGCGGCGATTTACCCCCGCCGGGCATTTCATCAGAGAGCATGATCATCGAATCGCCGATCTTGAATTCGGCGTGAGCGATCTTCCCTGGCGGGCCATCCATTTTAGTTATCGCGGTTGCCCCGAACGCCTTTTTGTAGAAGTCCAGAGCCCGATTCCCATCGTTCACAATCAGATACGGCGTAGCAGTGTGATATCCCTTCGGAATTGCATTTACAGCCATTTCTATTGCCTCCAAAAAACAGTTATCACAAGTCTCAGCCCAATTCCAGTGAAGCGAACATAAATTTCGGGGCGCTAGGGTCGGGATTCAACCAGATGTCGGCTAGCCAACTCGAACTGCGATAAGATGCCTCCGTTACGTGTCCTTGTAACGAGGCTGAGATCGTTACGAAGCGACTCGTTCATCTGGACTGGGGAGGCTAACTCGTGCGCCGTTCTGTACGCCACTTTCGCTGGCCGTTTTTTCTCGCAGCCTTGGTTAGCGGAATTGTGTGCGGAGCCGCTTTTCTCTCAGCGGCTCGGCAGCCGACGCCCTCGCCCGCCTCGGCTCAGCGAATAGTTCTTGGCGAGGCCGTCGCCGGTTCTCTTTGCGCCATAACGATCGCAGTCAAAGACCCCGCTCAGTTGCAGGGGCAAGAATCCGTTCGCGTTTCAATATCAGACGCCCGCGGTGTCGTGGCGGAAAAACGTCTGCATGCGCAGGATCTGGATTTCTATCTGACTCTCAGGGCCAGAGCGCGCGGTTCCGTGACGGCAACTCTGGATTCTGCTTCCCGCAAAATTCCTGCGCTTATCACCGCGATGCGGCCGATTCAAGCTAGCTCGGGCTCGAGCGTCATCTCGGCTATGCCGAACGATACCTGGCAGACCGCTCAACCGGTCGAATTCGGCCAGACAATTTATGGGAGCGCAGACGAGCGACCCTACGCGCCCGCGCCTGACGAAGATCGCTATCACGCTCTAGCCAGCGGTTTTCAATGGTTCCAGTTCACCTTCCATGGCGATAAGCCAACACTCGCCTACTTCGTGCTCGATATCACCGACCGCGAAGTCCCATTGGATGTGGATGTGTTCACTGCCGTCAAAACAGCGATCGGCGCGGCCGAGGTGAAACCCTACACGAACGGAGCCTCCATTTACCAAATCGAAGCAACGCAGAATTATCCCGGACTGTACAAGTTCCGGACGCGGATCCTGCACCCGGGAGAGAGATACTATCTTCGCGTCCACGCGAATCATCCTTCCTACCAGCTGCGAACCCTCGCATATCCGGTTCCTCCATATAGCGATCCACGCGAGGCGGTTCGCGCGGGTATGGATTTTCTGATCAACATGGGTGATAGCTGGCTTTCGAATACCCCGCGCCGTGGTGCGATTGCCCTGCGCACGACGATGAACCATGGCGACACCAAGCAGTGCATCGCTTGCCACCCCACCCAGTTCACGACACGCGGGTACCTCACCGCAATCTCAAACGGTTACGCGCCCACCCAGCGGCCCGCCCTGGAGTTTCTGACCGATCGCATTTACAACAATCAGCGGCCGCTATACGGAGAGCCCGGCGCGAGTTGGGTCCGCGTGATTTATTCGGCGCGCACGGTTGCCAGCCGCCTCCCAGTTATCGAACATCTGTTCGAGACGAACGTGACGCACGATCGGCCCCGCATCAATGATTTCGAGATACCCTACGCAAACTATCTCCGAATCCATTACAAGGACCGCACCGAGATGCCTGGGACCGAAACCGACGGCTGCGAGCCGGATGTGAGTCCTTTCGAAATCGCCTCTCAAAGCTGGGATACCTTCAACCTGCTTTTCCGGCAAACCGGTGAGAACCAATGGCTGGAACAGCGCGAGACGGTGGAGCGGCTCGCAGTTCCCTACAAGCCTGAGAACATGATTGACCTGAACTGGAAGATTCATTTTCTAGCCACCCTCAGACGCCAAAAATATGGTCCTCAACTCAACGAGCTAATCGGCCGGCTCTACACCTACGAGCAGCCGAATGGCATGTGGCCCTATATGTTTGATAAGAGCGGGAGGCCGTCGGACTTCATCTCCTATCACGCGGTCCTCGCGCTCGCTCTGGCTGGGCGCCGACCCGAAACGGATCCCAATCTGGCTCGCGCCGTCCAAGCGATGCTTCAGGCGCAGCGGCCCGAAGGAAGTTGGGAGGGCGATCCCGTCTATCAGGGCTTCAACACCCCGTTTCGCGCCACGCAGTTCGCGGTCATGGCTCTTTCGACGCTCTATCCAGGGCCGGATCAAAAACCCGCCGAGAAGAAAAGATGGGGTGATGCGTTTCCGCCCGTCCCGACGAGTCTTGCCAGGAATGACCTTGCGGTTCTGCTCAGTCAATTGGATCAGTTTTGGGATCCTGCGCCCGCCTCCACCGTGGAACAGATTCGCGACGTGCTTGCGCACGATGAGCAGCCACTGGCGAGGGAGGCGGCGGCACGGGCGCTCGGCCACATGGCCGATCCGGGGTCGATCCAACCTCTTGTGAGCGCTCTCGGCGATCCGGATAAGATGGTTCAACGTAGCGCCGCCTGGGCCTTGCGCATGATTCTGGAACGCCGGCCGGAGATTGCTGCGGCAGGACGAGCGCAGTTGAGCGAAGCTCTTCAATCCAGCAGTTCGCGAGTCCGCTGGGGAGCGACGCAGCTCTTCAATCAACACTTCAAATATCTGAGCGGCGATCCTCAGCTTCTCTTGTCGCTGATTCGTGATCTGAACGATTCGGTTCCCGCGGTTCGTTTGAACACCGCTCGCGGCCTCTGGCAGTGGTACTACTGGACCGTCGACAATCGCGAGTCGCGGAATCAGATCCTGGAGGCTCTCGCCACCCGGCTGAATACCGAGGCGGATCCCGCCATTCGGCGCGCGGTTCACGAAAGCATTTACGATGTCCTGGATGAAAACACGGGATATCTCGAAGCCTGGGTGCGCGCCGCCGGAACAGACCAAGATCAGAATCGAATTCAGGAAGGGTATGAAGCGGTGGTGCGTGATGAGGCCCGAATACTCGCCCGCGCCCTGCGTTCAGCGACGCCGCTAGGCCGGGAGGAGATTCTCCAATCGTTGTGGGATTTCCACATTCGCCACTATTCGCTGCCCAAGCTCAAGGAGGGCCAAGTGGAGATTGCGTTACCGGCGGTCTTCACCCGATACCTCTCCGGTGTTCCCGATCTCCACGTTCCAGGTTATGAATATCCGCCCTACCGCGATACCGCGGACTTTCATTACGACGTTCACAATGGCTTCTTTCAGACCCGTGTCGGAAATGACAGCGACTTGATTCATTTTTTTCAGAGTTCAGGACCGGAATTGGAGCAGGCCTTAATTGATTGCCTCCAGGGCGCGGGTAGCAGCACGAAAATCAACATTCTCAAAGCAGGAAGCACTCTTAGCGCCGCAGGCGACGAGCAATTTGCCAAAGCGGCATTACGACTTGCGCTCGACCCTAATAAAGAGGTACGCGAAACCGTCAGCTACGTCTACGCGAACGGCCAGCGCGGCATTCTCAATATCAATACGCCGGCGCGACCCGATCCGGAGCTCGTCAGCATCATCACGCAAATACTCGAGACGGGTGAAGAAAACGCGCAAGATACCGCGTTGCCCCTGCTAGCCGCTTTACCTGTGACTTCGCCCTGGACGCATCAATCGCAAGTTGCGTCCGCTTTGCGAATGCTCTTAACCCGTGAGCCAAGGACTCACAACTACGCCCATGTATTAACGGCCGCAGCTTCGTTTCCTGACCTGATGAAGGAGCCAGAGATCCGTGATCAGGTCCTCGCCGCAATCAACGATTCTGATCGAGAAGTGCAGCGTGCGGCAATTCAGATTGCGCTCGAGCGCGTTTTGGATCCGAACGCGACCGCCATAAGCAGCCAGGTCTTCAGTCGGCTTGGAAGTTCGCAGCGCAGCGTGCTGATAGACGAAGTATCCGATCCTAAATTCCTCATCAATCGATTCGGTGTCTCGGGCGCCGCCTTATCTCAGGATCAGAAGTATTTTTTAGGCAAAGCGGCGACCAAATCTCCTCCCGATCTTCTGGAACAGCCGGTTGTGTTCCAGGTCGTCGTGGGCAGCCTCACCGATCCCGACGCCAACGTGCGCGCCGCTGCCCTTGACCTGTTGCGCAGGTCGAAAGGGATCGAAGGAAGATCCGAGTTTCGCACCGCCTTGGAGCGGATGCAGAATGATCCAAATCCGCGGCTTAAGCTCATTGCGAGGAATGTTCTCTCGGGCAAGAAACTGAATGAAGCGCTTGCCGACGTGCAACCTGGATCTATCTTGGATTTCAACTACTTCGTGTCTAAGATTGAACCAATCCTTGCAGCCCCCGGAGCGGACGGAAAGGCTTGCGTGATGTGTCACGCAACGCATGTCATCTTCCGCCTGCATCCGCCTGAGGCCGATGGGGCTTTCTCGCCGCAAGACAGCGAAGACAATTACAAATACGCGATGCGCGTGGTCGACATCAATGACCCGGCGCACAGCCTGATGCTGATAAAGCCGACCCGGCCCACGGATTCAGCCGGAAACGTGGCCGATTATCTGGCAACCCACAACGGCGGTCAGCGCTGGCCGGGTAATGAATCAAGTTGGCAATACACTACTATCTTGCAGTGGATCCGCGGAGCCGATTTACAAACCTCGGATGCCCGCGCACGGTAGTTCTTGGCGATGAGTCGCGATCTGCGGCGATCAGTTGAACGGCGCTTTCCGTAAGGCGGCACCGAGCACTTTACCCGGACCAGGCTCTTGGACGAAGGCGATGACGCGGATATTTGCGGGATCGATATCGTGCTTGAGTTTCACCTCGAATGTCTGACCGGCGCTGCCGTTCTCCAATCTGCCGATTTTCTTCAGGTACTCGATAACAGCGACGTGCGTCAGGTGCCGCCCGGCATTCTCTCCGTGCAGAACCTGGGACTGCGCGCTGTTAAGGGCAACTGCAACGTAGAGATCAGCATTGTGCTTTTCGGATTTCTGATCGGTTTCGATTCGTCCGCGAAGCACATTGCCCCCGACACTCAGCGAATCGATGCGGACGACGACCTTCGAAGCCGCCGCGTCCTTCTGTAGAGTCTGGCCGATCTGCTTGGGGTCGGTGAGCCGCAACACCGCGCTTCCATCAGCGATCACTTGCGGAGTGTACGGATCATCCACTCCGAGGGCCCGGCAATATCCAGTCTGCCGCTCCGTTAACAAGGACGAGGAGTACGGATCTTTCCAACCATCATGGTTCCAGTAATCGACGTGTTCACTGAGCACAATCAGCTCCGCGCCTGGAAGCGGTTGAGAAGTGTCCCATTGGGCCAGCAGCTTATCTGCAGGCGGACAACTGGAACATCCCTCCGACGTAAACAACTCGACCAGAACGGGCGTCCTGGGATTACTCTGCGCATCAGCGGTCTGCATGTTTGCAATGATGCCGAACACAATAAAAATCGGAACGGTGAACGTTTTCATGTGCCGCACAGCGGTTTCTTCACCATTATGCCTCGAGCCGAATATTGATACACTCGCCGTGTCGGGAGGTGGATCGTGCCGAATCTCGTCTTGTTGCCACTGCTTGGCCGGCGATGGTGGATATTGCTTGTGCGCGGCATCATTGCGATCATTTTCGGACTCTTGGCTTTCACCTGGCCGGGGCTGACCATCATCATTCTCACGGGACTGTTTGCGGCCTACGCGCTGCTCGATGGAATCTTCGCTCTAGTCGTCGGCATACACGCGCGGTGGGCCGGCCTGGCAATCCTGGGTGTGCTCGGTATTATCGCCGGACTCGTCACATTGTTCTTTCCACGGCTGACAGCGCTCACGCTGCTGCTCATCATCGCGGCCTGGGCTATTGTAAGGGGAGTTATCGAGATCACCGCTGCAATTCAATTGCGGAAGGTCATGGCGAATGAGTGGGCTCTGATCCTGGGCGGTATCTGCTCCCTCGTTTTTGGAATAATCCTGTTTGCTCGCCCGGCTGCGGGAGCTTTGGCCGTGATCTGGATTATAGGCGCTTACGCTCTGATCATGGGCATTTTCCTGGTCGCTCTCTCATTCAGAGTAAAACGCCACCAGGCTGTCGCTGCGACCTGAGGCAATGGCCAACCAGGGGCGTGAGCAATCGCTTGGCCGAGATCAGATCATTGATTGCCATCGCGTGAAGTGGCATCTAGGTAAGGCCGCAGCCTCGGTGGGCTATGCTCCGGTTCGGCTAGCCACACTTTTCTATTGGGGAAATGCTTCAGAAGCTCGCGATTCGATTCCGGATCTAATTCTCTGGCCCAAATGACTTTAGCCGCGTTGAGGTCGGCTGAATTGTACACCCACGCGCTGTCCTCGCGCTGTTTCTTCAAGTTAACAATGGTGTAGTCGCGGCTGCCCTCAGGTAACTTGCTGTAACGCACCAGAACTATTTGGCCTCCGGGCTGCTTCTCGAGCCGTTTCAGAAATCCGGCGCGCGGCAACGGGTACCGAAACTCACTTTTCCAGAGCTCAATTGTGCGTGCGTCACGATAGGAGTCGAGAAAACGTCCGGAGATTGGAATCACGAGGCCGATCGCGCAAACGATTGGGAGCGATCGCGACAAAAAGAGGCCTGCCCGGCTGCTCGCCCGCATACGCCGGATACACTGCATCAGTGCAAGCACAATCAGTACCGCCACCGCAGCCGAGTAATGCGGTAGGTATTCGAAAAATGTCATGTTATCTAGGCCGACAATGATGATCAGGACAATTAGTGCGATGGCCATGTTAGCCTCGCGCCAGATAAACGGTAGAAATAAGAGTGCAACGGTCAGCGGCACGCCGATATAAAACTCCCACATTCGTCGAAGTTTCCTTGCCGTTGACCGGACCAGTCCCTCCAGTGAACGGCCCCGCTCATGAGTGTCAACTTGAAGCTGGTACACGGCTTTGATGTCGACGGGCATGGGAGTGCTCACCCTCAGTGGCTTCTGCCATAAGAAGCCTTGAGGCATGCCGTATACACGGCGATACAACATATAAGGAAATTCAGTGGCGTGGCCCGTCACACGTTCGTTGTAATGCGCCATGCCTGCGATTGCAGCCGCGAAGATTAACGCTATCGGAGGCAAAATCCGGCGCAGCAATACCGCCCAATCTAATTGTTTGGTGATCAAGCACCAGTAGAGTATTACCCCCACTACGATGAGGGAGAGCAGAGCGCCCTCGAGCGGTCGGTTGTTGAGAACGATTACCAATCCGATCGCGATAAGGAGCGAATAATGCAACCGATGCTCGTCACGTAAACGCAGGAGAGCGCCCAAAACCAGCGCTCCTCCGATACCGGCTACTGTGCCTCCCCAATAGCCGTTCATCCAATAGCTGAACACGCCTATTTGGATTCCGACGAGTGTGGCTCCTACGAATGCCCATACCGAAGGCATCCAAGCGAGCAGGGCCCAATACAGCAAGGCGCAAAATAAGCCCATGCTCGCGACCACACTGGCCCAAGGCGACCCGGCAAGCTTTTGACCTATGGCTAAGACCAAGCCTTGCGCTGGCTGGTATTCGCCTGTGTAGGTGGGGTTAACCAGAATGTAAGGAGCTGCGAAAAACTCCGGACACGGAGGCGAGGGGTTCGTCAGCCTTTTGGAAGCGAACGTGTCCGCCTGTAACAAATACGCGAACTCGTCATGCACAGAGGGAGCAGGAACTCCGTAAACCGGGAGGAGCAGGAGGCGAAGGCTGACCGGCAGAAGCCCCACAATAATCGCGCAGAGCCAGCGATGCTGGGCTGTCGCATTCAAACATTTTTCTACGCGGGAAAACCATTTTTCCCCTATGGCTGGCCAGGCGAACGCAAGGATAATGCATAGAATGGTCAAGCATAGCTCTAAGATTTCTAAGGGGCTTAGAGGAGCGCTCCCGAAGGTCCTCAGCCTCATTTAACTCTTCTGCTTAACAGCAGCTCCCATCCGCAGGACACAATTTTGCCGGACAAATCCGTTGGCAAATTCGACGGGCGGCATCGTTGCTGTACGCGACTATGCTATCGCGAACCTCAGCGAATCACGTCCCGTTTCCGGCGCCGGATCGCGCGGTCCTAGTCTTCCATGAAGTAGTAGCAGAGCATGTGACAAACGACCATGCGTGCGTCTTCAATCCGCCCCATGTGCGGCTCCGCTATTTGAATCTGCAAATTCGCCAGGCTCAATTTTGTATTGTCGCGAAAAGCTCGCCGCAGCGGCGGACCCAACAGTGGTGGCCGGCATACCTGTATCGTACTCCCGTTGATCAGCAACCGAAGGCGGCGAAAGAGTTGCTCGCCGTAAGTACAAACCGAGCAAAGCCGCCCAGCCGAGACAATGAGAGAGCGGGAGAGACTATGGGAGCATGGGGCAGGGACAATGTTGGCGAGCACCTCGGCGCCGTACCTACACCCGTCTTTGGTCGACCGCCGGCGGCCGCGCTGGTATAAGGTCAAACGCGTTTCATGACCGCCGTTCAGCAGCAGACCTGGCGATCGCCCACCAGGCTCGCTTATCTCGCAGTGGCGTTCGGGCTTGCCGCCGTATTGTTGTACTTCTCTCTTCGCGGTATCGACTGGAAACAAGTCTGGGCGATCCTCTCGCGCACCCGGTTTCGCTACCTCTGCTTATGGATCGCAATCGGAACCGTTTCCCTTTTCCTGCGTGCGTTCCGGTGGCGTATCCTCCTTCGCTCCGGCGGGCGGGTTACGGCGGCGACGGCATTCTGGGCCACCTGCGCGGGATATTTCGGCAACAACTTTCTCCCGGCGCGAGCCGGCGAACTGATTCGCACTCTGATGGTGAGCGCCAGGTCTGGCCTAAGCAAGACGTTCGTGCTCACTACGGCTTTGTCGGAGCGATTGTGCGATGCCGTTGCTCTCGTATTAATCAGCTCGATCGTGCTCCTGACTCTGCCGGAGCGGCCGGGCTGGTTCAACTATGCGGCTCGACCGTTTGCAATTGCCGGCATGGTGGGCGTTCTTGCAATCTTACTTACTCCGCGCTTGGATTGGCTGTGGCGGCGTATTCTGGCTCTGTTTCCTGTATCGCGCCGCCTGGCAGAGAAGCTTGAGCACATTCTAGATCAAGTGCTGGCTGGGTTTCGCGCATTCCACGATACGCGGCGCCTGTTGAGCTTTCTAGCTCTCACAGCCGTAATTTGGTTCTGCGATGCCATCGGGGTAAAGATCGGAATGTACGCGCTGGGCCTGCACATCAGCCTGCCGGTTTGCTACCTCCTGATTACCGGCCTGGGGCTAGGCAGTGCTCTTCCTTCGACGCCCGGATACGTAGGCATCTACCAGTTTGTAGCCGTGAGCGTTCTTACGCCGTTTGGCTTCAGCAAGGGCGACGCGATTGCTTTTATACTGCTGTTGCAGGCCCTGCAGTATGCGTCCATGACGGTGTGGGGGATTTTGGCGCTCATCTGGTCGCGAGACATCAATCTGAAAGCAGCGGCTTCCCTGGCAGCGTCTCAAAGGGCTACTGGCGAAACAGGCACGCTCTCTGCATCGCCTCTTTCGGGGGCGCAATGAGAGCGGAACCCTGCGCGCATGATCGGGAGCGGACCACACGCCGATGAATCCAAACCCCGCCCAGAGAAAGCGTGCTCTCATCATCGGCGCTGGCCCCGCCGGCCTGACAGCCGCCTACGAATTGCTCACCAGGACGGACATCCTGCCGGTGGTGCTCGAAAAAAGCGAGTACATGGGCGGCATTTCGCGCACCGTGAATTACAAAGGCAATCGGATGGATATTGGCGGTCATCGATTTTTTTCTAAGTCGGATCGCGTGATGCAGTGGTGGCTAACTATTCTTCCGCTGCAGAAGCTCGAGGGGGCGGCAGCCCAGATCGCCTATCGACAGCAGAGCACGACCGTACAGGCATCGATGGAAGGCGTCGATCCTCAGCGCGAGGAGAAGGTGATGCTGGTCCGCAACCGCAAGTCGCGGATTTACTTTATGCGGCAATTTTTTGCGTATCCGATCACCTTGAGTGGGGAGACGCTTCGCAAGCTGGGCCTCGCCAAAACACTGCGCATCGGATCGAGCTATCTCCGCTCGCTTTTGTTTCCGATCCGCCAGGAACAGAACCTCGAACAGTTCTTCATCAACCGTTTTGGACGCGAGCTGTACCTGACGTTCTTCAAATCCTACACCGAAAAAGTGTGGGGGATTGAGTGCCGCCAGATCAGCGCGGAATGGGGCGCGCAGCGCATCAAAGGTCTCTCCATCTACAAGACGATTTCGCACGTCCTAAAGAAGGTTTTTTCCAGTAAGAAGAGAGACATCGGACAGAAGGACGTCGAGACTTCCCTGATCGAGCAGTTTCTCTACCCCAAGTACGGGCCCGGTCAGATGTGGGAGGAGGTCGCTCGCCGGGTGGAGGCGCTGGGCGGCCGCATTCTCACGCATCGCAGCGTCGAGAAAATCGCACGCCTCGACGGCCGGATTACCAGTGTATGCGCTCGGAATTCGCAAACCGGAGAAAGCGATTCTTTTGAAGCCGATTATTTCTTCTCCACCATGCCGGTCAAAGAGCTCGCCGCCGGAATGTGCCCGCCACCTCCGCCCGAGATCCGCGCAATAGCGGAGGGCCTCATCTACCGGGATTTCATCGCCGTGGGCGTGCTTTGCGACCGGCTGACGCTGCGTGAGGCCTCCGGTGAGATCGTGCAAGACAATTGGATCTATATTCAAGAACCGGATGTCCTCGTCGGCCGCTTGCAGATCTTCAACAACTGGAGTCCGGCGATGGTGGCCGACGCGAGTAAAGTCTGGATTGGTCTCGAATACTTCTGCAACGAAACCGACGCGCTTTGGAAAAAGAACGACCGCGAAATCATCGAGCTGGCTAAGTCCGAATTAGCATCCATGAAGATCGTCGAGCCGCAAGACGTGCTGGATGCGACAGTAATTCGCATGCCCAAGACCTATCCGGCGTATTTTGGGTCCTATGATCGGTTTCCCGAGCTTCGTTCGTGGTTCGACGGCTTCGAAAATCTCTTTCTAATCGGCCGGAATGGCATGCACAAGTACAACAATCAGGACCACTCGATGCTGACGGCCATGATGGCCGTGGATAACATCCTTGAAAATGTGCGCAGCCGCGATAATCTGTGGGCGCTTAACACCGAGCAGGAGTACCACGAAGAGAAACGGGAAGCGCAGTCCGTAAAAACAGGGGAACAACAGCAGGAGCCGGAAACGGTTCCTAATTAGCCTATCTCACCGTGCGCATCTTTCGTCCCGGGCGTTCTTTACTGGTACTCGGCGGTTACATTTGCTTGAGCAGCTTCTGCTGTCGACTCCGTCGTGGCTGCAGATGTTTGCTTTAGATTTTCGGGAACGAGGTAGATTCGAACGTAATCGTTTGCTAAAGCGGGTGACGTTCTCCAAACCCAAGTTTCGCGATCTTTCCAGGCCCCGTCCAAATCCTTCACGATTACGGCGCGGATATTAAATGTCCTAAACAGACGAGCGATATCCCCAGTGGTGTCGCTCGATTCCGAAAATGCGGAAGCCAGCTGAGGGAACGCGATATGGCATTCTGATTGACTGCCCCCAAACTCTGCGCCGCAATCGGGGTCATATGCGGCGGTCTGCCGGTGTGCATAAAGCCCATAGAAGAAATCGGAGTACTTCCATTGGGGATTGTTCTGGACTATCGCCCAGCGGGGGATCACTCGATTCAAGTTCCTGTAGGCGCTGCGGAGTGCATAGGCCCGGCG
The DNA here is from genome assembly GCA_963787585.1 of uncultured Acidobacteriaceae bacterium. Lineage (GTDB taxonomy): Bacteria > Acidobacteriota > Terriglobia > Bryobacterales > Bryobacteraceae > Bog-105. The sequence goes on along the minus strand of CAWBDR010000013.1, from coordinate 169,337 downwards.
CCCCAATTGACGATCTGGTGAATAGTTCAGGGGAGCAATCCCGTGGTCAGCAAGCGGCCCTACAAGGCGTAGATATCCGACTTGATAAATTGTTCCGGCTAACCCTAAAACAATGAGCACTGCCCAGGCGGGATGAAAGCTCCAAGTTGACGGCTGCCTCGCTGCACTTCGCACTTCTTTCCTAGAACACAGCAGTTCAGCAGTCCACAGCAGAAAGACGAATTGCGCGGGCAGAAATCCGCGTGATCCAAGATCATTGTTACTGATAACAGCCGAGCGAAGCGTGCTACAGATCACGAAGCTGGACGCGGCCAAGAGTGCTGTGAAATTGAGCGACATACTCCAGCAACCGGTTTTACGCTTCTCGCGAACATAGACTAGCGCCGCTACCAAGAAGAACCCAAGCTCGAGAAAGTAGTTCAACGGAAGCGCGAGCAACGTAATGAGCTTGCCGGTGATATCGCTCAGCTGCCGTCTTGCGAGCCAGGCGTCAAGCGGACTGAAGTGTCTTATGGAGGGTTTGAATAACGAGACGCTCGCGCCGTGTCCAGCGCTCGCCGATCCCAAGTGACTGATTGACAAGGCGTACGGGAGCACAAGTGCGAAAGTTACCGCCCCGGCGATTGAAAGCACGAGGGCGTGGTCCCACTCGCGCAGGAACAGGACTAGAGCAGTCCATAACGCGAGAAAAACGGCGATGACAAACGCGACATATATAGACGTTCCGACCATTGTTGAAAAGGCAATTCCCGCAAGAATCGTTTCCGCAATCTTTTTTTGGCCATGTGGCTGCGATGCAGCATGCCATAGGAGCAGCAAGCCGATGAGGCCGCTGGTCAGACCCGCGAGGTGGTGTGGAACCCATAGACCTGTGTCCCACCAAGACGTGATCTGGCTGAAGTTCCACCACTCCATATCCGCATAGACGATTCCATGGAACCAGCCGAAGATAGTGGGCAAGATGTCCAATCCTGTGACGAGAGTCAGAGCCAATGCTGCCTTGGTGGTCCTCCGGAGGGTGCTGCCAGATAGGTTGAAAACGAATCTCAAGAACAGCGGTATAGCGGCGGTAAATGCCCAGCCACTCCAAACTACGCTCGCGATGATCGCCTGTCGTGCATCGACGATTCGTCCGCCCAACTGATCGACCAAACTGCAGGCGATAAACCAAAAATAGTGATAACGCAGCGGAGCGAGTGAGCCCAAATCGTAAAACGGATTGGCTGGTCTGACGCCAGTTCGAGTGATAGCGTCCGTAATCGCCGTACGTACGCTGTGATCGTAGACTGTCGCCGAAAAATATAGGCGTTCACCGATTTGTATGTCTACAAGTGACAGGACGGCTACGAGCAACCAGATCCCCGCGACAACATACGCAAAGCGCGGAGCGGACGCAGCTTGCGAAAACCATGCGCGCGCGGATTCGTGACCGAAGACCCCGCACAGCAGTAGAACTGACAGGATTGCCGCCAACCCGTAGAGGCCCCACACTCCTGGCCAGCCGAACACAGAGCCTAGCCAGTAACTGATGATAGGGGATATTGCGACCGAGAGCGGGACCGAAATAGAAACTCGCCAATGCACGGGAAGTTTTCGAAAACCGAGTGCATCGCTGAACCAGGCTGCGAGATAGCCCGGGGTGGTCATCAGCGGAGCGAACAGAATCACGCCGAGAAGTGAGCCGCTGAGATCGATAACCGTGAAATTGCTCATCGTGAAACCTTGAGTGTAAAGCTTTTGGGCGCACGTCAGACCCCGAGCTGTCTACTACAAATGGGTGAGTACTGGTTTCTAGCGTCAAATTGGACATTAACGGCTCAGAAGCTCGGCGTTTCGGAAAACACGGCATCGCAACGTATAATTTTCAGATGAGAGTCGTAATTCTGTGCGGCGGGTTGGGAACACGCCTCCGTGAGGAAACGGAATTTCGCCCGAAACCGCTGGTTGACGTCGGCGGCCGCCCTATCCTGTGGCACATCATGAAGCTCTACGCATATTACGGATTCAGGGAATTTATTCTCTGTCTTGGATACCGTGGCAACATGATCAAGGAATACTTCCTTAATTATGAAGCGATGAATAACGACTTTACAATTTGCCTTGGGCGAAGAGCGCAGATTCAATACAACGGTGACCACGACGAGCAGGATTTCTGGGTGACCCTGGCGGAAACTGGTGCGGAATCGATGACCGGGGGTCGTTTGAAACGGGTCCGCAAGTATTTGGACAAGGAAACGCGCTTCATGCTTACTTACGGCGACGGAGTAAGTGACGTCAACATTCGGAAACTTCTTGATTTCCACGACAGTCACGGAAAGATTGCAACGGTTACCACGTTCCGGCCGGCGTCGCGGTTCGGCATTCTCGACATCAATTCTTCACACCAGGTAAAGAATTTCATTGAGAAACCCAAGTCCGACGCATGGGCAAGCGCAGGATTCTTTGTGTTCGAGAACAAGATCTTTGACTACCTCGATGGGGACGAGACCGTGTTGGAACGCGAGCCCCTGGAGCGCTTAGCGCGTGAGGGCGAGTTGATGGCCTACAACCACGAGGGCTTTTTTTACGCCATGGATACGTACCGGGAGTATCAGGTACTAAACGATCTGTGGAAATCGGGCCAGGCACCCTGGAAGATGTGGGCATGAGTTCCGGTGTTTGGGTCGACAGGCCGACATTGGTTACCGGGGCGACGGGCTTAGTCGGTAGCTGGCTGACGCGCAGTCTGAGGGAAGCCGGTGCGGATGTCGTATGTATCGTGCGCGACTGGGTGCCGCAAAGCGAAGCGATTCGCAGCGGACTACTCGAACACGTAAAGGTGGTGCGCGGTGATGTCCGTGATAAAGACCTCATGGAGCGGACGCTCGGCGAGTACGAAATCAGTACGGTTTTTCATCTCGCAGCCCAAACGATTGTTGGCATCGCAAACCGGAATCCAATCTCGACGTTCGAAAGCAATGTAGCTGGGACCTGGAGCGTGCTCGAGGCATGTAGGCGCTCGCCCGCGGTGAAGGCTGTTATCGTTGCGTCGTCCGATAAGGCGTACGGCGATCAGGAGACTCTGCCGTACTCGGAAGACACCGCGCTGCAGGGGCGCCATCCCTATGACGTGAGTAAGTCCTGCGCAGATCTGATTAGCCAGTCCTACGGATTTACTTATGGATTGCCGGTTGCTATTACGCGATGCGGCAACTTCTACGGGGGTGGCGATTTGAACTGGAACCGCATTGTGCCGGGCACCATCCGGTCGGTATTGCGGGGTGAGCGTCCGGTGATCCGCTCGGATGGCAAGTACGTGCGTGACTACTTCTATGTGGAAGATGGCGCGGCAGCGTATATACTTTTGGCTGAGCGGCTACTCGAGGACCACTCCATCGCGGGTAAAGCATATAATTTTTCAAACGAGATTCAGGTCACTGTCACGGAGCTCGTAAACCTGATTCTGGAGAAGATGGCATCGTCGCTGGATCCCGATATTCGCAACGAGGCGTCAAATGAGATCCGACATCAGTACCTGAGCGCGGCGCGCGCACGGAAAGAACTAGGGTGGATCCCGCTGTTCACTTTGCAGGAAGGTCTGAAACGAACTATCGATTGGTATCGCAATTTTTTCGGAGGGTCTTACGATGAGTTCTCAGGCCGAGAACTTGCGACGGCGCATTCTAGATCTCGTCGCTGAGTACCACTCCGAGGCGTTCGCGCGATCGCCGTTTGTGCCTGGCGAGACGGCCGTTCCGGTTTCAGGGCGCGTCTTCGACGACGAGGACATGCGTTCGCTGGTCGATTCCTCGCTTGATTTCTGGCTCACGACTGGGCGTTTTGCCGCTCAGTTCGAGAAAGAATTTGCACGCTGGTTCGGTATTCGAACGGCAACGTTGGTGAACTCCGGTTCATCGGCCGACCTTCTGGCCGTAACCGCACTGACATCGCCAAAGTTGGGGGATCGCAGGCTCAAGCCCGGCGATGAAGTGATTACCGTTGCTGCCGGTTTTCCGACGACAGTTAACCCCATCATTCAAAACGGCCTGGTGCCAGTGTTTGTGGATGACCACATTCCCACGTACAACATCGATGTCACAAAGCTCGAAGAAGCACGCTCGGAGAAGACGCGAGCGGTCGTAATTGCGCACACATTAGGCAATCCATTCGATTTGCGTGCCGTCACCGAATTCGTGAAGAAGTACGACCTCTGGCTCGTCGAGGACTGCTGCGATGCAGTTGGCGCGACCTACGGTGGCGAGAAGGTCGGAACATTCGGGGATTTAGCAACCGTGAGTTTCTATCCCGCTCATCACATCACCATGGGGGAAGGCGGTTGTGTACTATCCCAGAAGCCGCTGCTCAAAACTATCGTGGAATCATTCCGGGATTGGGGGCGGGATTGTTGGTGCGAGCCCGGGAAAGCAAATACGTGCGGCAAGCGCTTTGACTGGCAACTCGGCGAACTGCCTCACGGCTATGATCACAAATACACGTACTCTCACCTGGGCTACAACCTGAAGATGACCGATATGCAGGCCGCTGTCGGCGTATCCCAGCTTAAGAAGCTTCCGGAATTCATCTCAAAGCGACGTGCGAATTTTAATGCTCTATACGCCGGGCTCAAAGATCTCGATGAATTTTTCATCCTGCCGGAAGCTACGCCGGACTCTGAGCCGAGTTGGTTTGGATTTCCGATTGCGGTCCGCCCCAGTGCTCCCTTCAACAGGAATCAGGTCATTACATTTTTGGAGAGCAAAAAGATCGCGACCAGATTGCTGTTCGGTGGCAATCTACTCCGCCAGCCGGCGTATCAGGGAATCAAGCATCGCGTCGTTGGCTCGCTCGAGAACGCAGACTTCATCATGAACCAGGTGTTCTGGATTGGAGTTTATCCGGGGATCACCAGGGAGATGCTTGAATACGTGATCGAGGCGTTTCATAAGTTGCCGGTCGCCCATCTCGTTGCGTTGTAGAAACCGCTAATGCTGCATCCGCTTGAGCGGGATCTCAATCACGTTCTCGCACACACCGGCGATATCTGGGATGCGTTCCGCGGTGAGCGGATCTTCATGACCGGCGGGACCGGCTTTGTCGGTACGTGGCTGGTAGAGAGCTTAGCGTGGGCGAACGATCACCTCGGGTTGAATGCCGAGGTGACGGTCCTGACTCGTAACCCCGAGGCGTTTCGCGCGAAAGCTCCCTACGGCGCAAAACACGCGTCCGTGCAATTGCTTCAAGGCGGCTTGCACAGTTTTGAATTTCCAGAGGGTCAGTTTTCCTTCGCTATACACGCGGCGACCGATCAGGTTCAGCCTAGTGCGAGCGAACCGGCGGGTACGTTCGATCGTGAGGTTAGCGGGACCCGGCGCATTCTCGACTTTGCGCGGCGGTGCGGGACGAAGCGGCTGCTGTTTACGAGTTCAGGGGCGGTGTATGGACGGCAGCCACCAGAATTGCAAAACATACCGGAGGACTATCCTGGAGCGCCGTGCACCATGGATCCTGCGTCGGCGTATGGAGAAGCGAAGCGCGCCTCGGAGTTTCTCTGCGCCGCACACGCGCGGCAGTTCGGATTTGCGTCCGTTATCGTCCGGCTCTTCGCGTTCGCGGGACCGTATCTGCCGCTTAATTACAATTTCGCGATCGGCAATTTCGTACGCGACTTGCTGGAGGGAGGACCGGTGCGGATCGCTGGGGATGGTACGCCGCGCCGTTCGTATTTGTACGCCGCGGATATGGCGATCTGGTTATGGCATCTGCTGGTTCGTGGCGAGTCAGCTAAACCTTACAATGTTGGGTCAGCCGACGCTATCAGCATCCAAGACTTGGCGCAATTACTTGTGGATGTGATCGCACCGGGAACATCAATTCAGATCTGGGCGATGCCACAACCCGGTGTGCCGGCTCCGCGCTATGTCCCTTCAGTCGAGCGCGCGCGGTTCGAACTGGGCTTGCGCCCCATAGTCCCTTTGGAGGAACAGATTCGGCGGATGTACGAGTGGAACAGGGCGCAGAAGCGTAGGCATCCGTGAAGCAGTAGCAGAACGTGCGCCAGACCATGAGATGAGCGTGTTCAATGCGGCCGATATGTGGTTCCGCCACAGGGATCTGTAGATCGGCGATTCTCCGTGGTTGGAAGCCTGGACTGCGGTCGAGTATGGCATAATCGCGGAGTACGGGAGGCTTCTGGTGCAGCAGAACACCGTTAAAATCGGAAAGAAACTGGTCGGAGACGGCCAGCCATGTTACGTCGTCGCCGAAATCGGAATAAATCATAACGGCGACTTAGATCTGGCCAAGCGGCTGATAAGCATCGCAGTCGCCGCGGGTTGCGACGCTGTCAAATTCCAGAAACGAACCGTAGACGTAGTCTATACGCCCGAAGAATTAGCGAAACCGAGAGAGAGTCCGTTCGGGAATACCAATGGCGACCTCAAATTGGGATTGGAGTTCGACCAGGAAGATTACGAGGACATAAACGCCTATTGCCAGGCAGTGCATATTGAGTGGTTCGCGTCCTGCTGGGACGAGCAATCGGTCGACTTCATTAACCGGTTCGACGTGCCCTGCTTTAAGATCGCCTCGGCCTCACTGACGGACGATAATCTTCTACGACATACCCGAGCGACAGGGAAGCCGATCATTCTGTCTACGGGGATGAGCACGCTTGAGGAGATTGACCATGCTGTGGGGGTGTTGGGCAAAGAGCACCTTATCCTGCTGCACGCTTGCAGCACATACCCCGCCATGTACGAGGAGCTGAATCTTCGCGCGATTCCTAAACTGCGGCAACGCTACGGAGTGCCGGTCGGCTATTCGGGACACGAAACAGGTATCCCGTCGACCGTGGCCGCCGTGGTGCTAGGCGCTTGTTGCGTAGAGCGACACATCACCGTCGACCGTGCCATGTGGGGCAGCGATCATGCAGCTTCGCTGGAGCCCAACGGAATTACGCGTGTGGTGCGGGATATCCGTTTAATCGAACAGTCTCTTGGAGACGGCGAAAAGCGCGTTTATGAACGCGAATATCCGATCATAAAGAAACTGCGCCGCGTGGGTGCCGCTCCCGTTCCGGCATGAGGGACATCAAGGCGATTGCCTTGGATGTCGATGGAGTCCTGACAGACGGCGGTGTCTGGTGGGGACCCGGCGGGGAAGAGTGGAAGCGGTTCTGCTTTGCCGACATAATGGGCCTGTCTCGCGCACGTAAAGCGGGAATTAGGGTGGCGCTCATCTCGGGGGAGGACAGTCCGCTTGTGGACCACTTTGCTTCAAAGTTGGGTATCACCGACCTGGAGAAGGGCTGCAAAGACAAAGCGAGTGCTCTGATGCGGTTCGCCCAAAATGCGGGTTTAGCTTTATCTGAAATTTGCTTTATGGGAGACGATGTGAACGACTTGGCTGCCATGAACCTTGCCGGCCTGGCAGCCGCGCCGGCCAACGCACAACCGGAAGCGCGCCAGTGCGCCGCGTTTCTCGCGAGCAGTAACGGCGGCAATGGCGCCGTACGGGAATTGGTGGAAGCTGTCTTGGCCACGCGTGCGCTATAGGGGACGTTCGTTCACTTTTAATGCCTAAACTTTCAGACTACGTGGTTCAGTTCATTGCGGACCAAGGTGTGAAGCATGTGTTCCTGGTAACAGGTGGGGGCGCGATGCATCTCAACGAATCGCTCGCCCACTGTCAGCGCATCACGCCGGTGTGCAACTCACATGAGCAAGCGAGCGCTATTTGCGCCGAAAACTACGGCAAGGCTACGAATCGGCTGGGGGTTGCTCTTGTCACCACAGGGCCAGGCGGTACAAACACCGTGACGGGCGTTACGGGGGCATGGCTCGATTCAACTCCGACACTGTTTATTTCGGGGCAGGTGAAGCGGCCGGACCGGATGTTCGATGCTGAAGGCAAACCACTCGGGATGCGGCAGCTCGGGGTTCAGGAAGTGGACATCGTTTCGATAATCAAGCCAGTGACGAAGTACGCGGTCACCATCCTGGATCCTCGCCAAATACGATACGAATTGGAAAAGGCGGTTCACCTGGCAACAACTGGGCGGCCAGGACCCGTGTGGATAGATATTCCACTGGATGTGCAGGCAGCGCCGATCGACATCACAACCCTCGAGGGCTTCCGTCCAAATGAAGTGCAGCCGGCTGCTGATGACCGAAACACCAATCTGGCAAATGAGGTACAAACTGTTCTTCACCGCCTGAACAAGGCCGAACGGCCTTTGCTATTTGCGGGAAACGGAATTCGGCTCGCGCGCGCTGAACAGGAATTCGCAGAGCTAATTCGCCTGCTGAAGATTCCAGTCGTGGCAACCTGGTGTGCTGCCGATCTGATTTCAAGCGATGATCCACTCTATGTAGGTCGTCCCGGTTCGGTAGCGGCGCGCGGGGCGAATTTCGCGCTGCAGAACTGTGATTTTCTGCTCGCGATTGGCGTTCGTCTTGATTTCGCCATTACCGGTTATGCACCCGAAAAGCTGGCCCGCGGTGCGTATAAAGCCGCGGTGGATATCGATGGGGCAGAGTTGCGTAAACTGGCGCCGCACTTACAACAACCGGTTCAGAGTGACGCCCGCATCTTTCTGCGGGAACTGCTTAGGCGGAGTAACGACGTTGTTGGAAGAGACCGAAGTTGCTGGGACCGCCGTTGCACAGATTGGAAGACGCGGTACCCGGTCGTCACAGAAGAGCATCGAAAGCGGGAAGGCCGGGTCAGTATCTACAACCTTGCGGAGGAAATTGGCACCCAGTCAGATCCCGAGGACCTGCTGATAAGCGGAAGCTCAGGCAGCGCAATCGAGATTTTCTTGCTCGCTTGTCCAACCCGCACCGGTCAGCGGATTTACCACACCGCCGGCCTTGGCTCCATGGGATTCGGATTGCCGGGCAGCATTGGACTCTGCCTTGCCGGAGGCGGGCGCCGGACGATTTGTGTGGACGGAGACGGCGGATTCCAGTTCAATATCCAGGAGCTTGAAACCGTTACCCGTTTGGACCTGCCAATCAAGTTTTTCGTGTTGAACAACGATGGCTATGCCTCAATACGGGCTTCGCAATCGAATTGGTTCGGTAGCCCGAATATAGGGTGCGACTCGAGAACAGGCCTAACCGTGCCGGACCTGTCCAAGGTGGCGGCATCATACGGAATCAAGAGTCATGTCATTCACGACCAGACCAATTTGCGAGAAGAAGTTCGAAGCATTTTAAACTTACCAGGACCGGTCGTCTGCGATGTTCGCGTAATCCCGGATGAAGTGCGTGCTCCTCGCATCGCGAATTACCAAAAGCCGGACGGGTCATTGGTGTCGAGACCGCTTGAAGATCTCTGGCCGTTCCTGCCGCGCGAGGAATTCCTGGCCAATATGATTGTGGAGCCATTGCCCGAGTAGCAGCAGGTGCTATGAAATCGTGCGCTCATCTACTCGACGAGTTCCAACTTTTGCTGTCGGAGGGGGTCAACGGGGCCATCCAGCGTGAACGTACCGAATTCGACAGGCTCGCGGGTCCGCACGGCCAATCCATCGTTCTGTTCGGTGCGCGAAAGCTGGGGAGACGAACCCTGCGCGGGCTACGGTCGGCTGGAATCGAACCGCTCGCGTTTTCGGATAACAGCCCGGATCTTTGGGGGACTTGGATCGACGGAGTCAAAGTTTATTCTCCGCCCGAAGCTGTCCGCCAGTTCGGAAATTCCGCCGCATTCGTGATTACCATCTGGGGCCCAGGTTCGAAAGGCAGCATGGCGGAGCGGCAGAACAAGTCACGTACAGAATCACGTTTGGACCATCCCACTTTTGATAAACGAAATCAATCCGGAATATGCGATCCTATTGCGTCAGCACGTACAACTAATTGAGGACCTGGTATCTTATGCCGTACCACTCCGACGCCTTGCCGCCTGAACAGTCGCGAACTGCGGATCGTTCAAACAACGACAGAACGATAAGCATCTTAACTCCTTGCTACAACGAGGAAGGAAACGTCGAAGAGCTTTACAACAGGGTTCGTGCTGTGATGTTGAAAGTCGGTCGCTATCGCTACGAGCACATCTTCATAGATAACAGCTCACGCGATAACACCGTGGGCGTTCTGAAGCGCATCGCCAGCCGGGATCGAAACGTAAAGGTGATCGTGAATGCCCGGAATTTCGGTCACATCCGGTCTCCGCACCACGCTTTTCTACAGTGCGTGGGCGACGCTGTCATCGGGATTGTTGCCGATCTGCAGGATCCGCCAGAGATGATCGAACAGATGATCGCAAAGTGGGAAGAAGGTTATTCCATGGTTCTCTGCGTAAAAACCGCGAGCCGGGAGAACCCTCTGATGTACTGGATCAGGACACAGTATTACCGGCTGGTGCAGCGGCTATCCCAGATACAAACGTTTGAGAATTTCACAGGTTTTGGGCTTTACGATCGAAAAGTCGCAGAGGCAGTTAAGTCGTTCCCGGACGCCTATCCCTATTTTCGCGGCATGATTGCCGAGATTGGGCTCCCATACTGCACACTGCAGTTCGAGCAGCCGCAGCGCGTCAGAGGCATCACGAAAAACAACTTCTACACTCTGTATGACATGGCAATGCTTGGCATCACGAATCTTTCCAAAGTGCCATTGCGGGCAGTCACATTCTTGGGCTTCGCCTGCGGAGTGCTTTCGGTGCTGGTAGCGCTGAGTTACCTTATCTACAAATTGGTGTTCTGGAGCAATTTCGAGGTAGGAATGGCGCCTCTCGTCATCGGGTTATTTTTCCTCGGTTCCGTCCAACTCGTGTCTATGGGGATCTTGGGAGAGTACATCGGTGCTATTCACACTCAGGTACTAAAACGCCCTTATGTCATCGAGAAGGAACGAGTGAACTTTGAGTACGAGCCCGGAGAGCCGTTTTTTGAAACCGCTGTATCAAACGTTCCGGTTTCTCAGACAGAACGAGCGTGACGTGAAGGCGTCAACAGTTTGTCGATTTGAGCGGGCGAGCGCCCAAAAATCGTACCACTTCCTAAAGGCCCGCTGAATACCTAAGAACCCGATGGATGCACAGGCGATGGTTGTTTCTCCGAAACTGCCGTACATTTCCGGCTGACTGGTTTGGTTCACGCAACGCTATTGTTCCAAATCAATAAAAATTCGCGCCGAGCAGTCCCCGAAGCTGGGGCGGAACCGTGATAGACTGCTTTTTCGGAGCCGTACCGATTGCAGCCCCTCCTAAATTGCCTTCCAGGCGCTTCCGTCCCGATGCGGTCGGACGTATATTTCGCGGCCGATGGCGCTTGCGCGCGTGAAGTGTTCGAAACGCCAGGAGTCTGCCGATTCTGGCTCCTGCTAGAAACCAAATGTAACTACCCGAAACAACAGGTCAAAGTATGGCACGCGCTCTTGACCGGCCACCATCAAGGATCGGCGCTCTCGCGTATCTATTACTAGCGGTCGAAAGAACGAATACGCTTGCCCGCGCAGAAGCGTTCCTTGTTGCTCTAAGTCGAAGCACGGTTGCACTCGTAATTGCATACTCAGCCGTTGTATGTAAGCGTCCGATCGAGACCGTCTTGACGTGGTCAAGCGACGCGTAGTTTAGCCAGGCGCTCGTAGCGAAAGCAGTTGCGGATATTGCTCAGGAAGTAACGGCCTTTGGACTCGGCGCTCAGGAACTGCTGATAATCGTTGTTGGAAAACTCGAAGTATCGATAGATGTCTTCGCTCTGAAACCGCAGGTACAGGATGCGCTTTTCCGCGTCATAGGCAACGGAGGTGAACATCTTTGATTGGAGCGGCAACCAGGACATTGGAGTTTACGCTGCCTCCACAACCGGTGCTGTGGGGAAAAGATTCCAGGGCAGCAACTCCTCAATCCGGTTGATCGGATGATCGGCAATACAACGCAGCACCGAGGTTAGATAAGCTTCCGGATCGATTCCATTGAGCTTCGCCGAGCCCAGTAGACTGTAGATCGCCGCTGCACGCTCACCGCCCGCATCAGACCCTGCAAACAGGTAATTCTTGCGGCCGAGCGCGACGGCGCGCAACGCGCGTTCGGCCGCATTATTGTCGATTTCGATATGGCCGTCATCGCAATAACGCATCAGTGCAGGCCAGCGAGCGAGTGCATAGCCAATCGCCGCAGCTGTTTCTGATTTGCGCGAGATCTTGGCGAGTGTTGTTTTAAACCACTCGTGGAGCGAGGTCAGCAGAGGCCGTGCGCGCGCATTGCGTACCTCTTGACGTTCGCTAGGCGAGCGACCGCGGATTTCGGTTTCGATGGTATAGAGCTGACCAATACGTTGGATCGCTTCACTCGCGATCGGAGAGGCGTGTGCCTGGTGCAGGTCAAAAAACTTGCGACGAACGTGGGCCCAACATGCAGCCTCTTGCATGCGGCCGCCATCATAGAGGCGATTGAACCCGGCATAACCGTCGGCTTGCAGTGTGCCGCGAAAGGTGGCCAGATGCCGGTGTGGATGCTCTCCTTTGCGATCCGGCGAGTAAACAAACCAAACCGCGGCAGCTGCCAGATCACCGGCCGGGCGATCATCTCGAACATACGTCCACAGGCGCCCGAGTTTTGTTTTGCCAGTACCTGGCGCCAACACTGGAACCGGCGTGTCATCGGCGTGCAGTTTACTCGCCCTCATTACGTACTGCCGCAACGCATCGTGCAACGGTGTGAGCAGTTGGCTCGTCGCACCGACCCAATCGGCAAGCGTCGAGCGCTCTAACTCCACGCCTTCCCGCGCGTAGATTTCGGCCTGACGATACAGCGGCAAATGGTCGGCGTATTTCGACACCAGAACGTGCGCCAGCAGTCCGGGACCGGCCAGGCCACGGTCAATGGGACGGCTCGGAGCTGCCGCCTGCACGATTACATCGCACTTCGCGCAGCTTAGCTTGGGGCGCACATGCCGGATCACCTTGAATCGTGCCGGCACGTACTCGAGCACTTCGGAAACATTCTCACCCAGTTTGCTTAACTCGCCACCGCAAGCTGGGCAGCTCTTCTGCTCCGGCTGATGGATTTCGGTTTGCCGTGGCAGATGATCCGGTAAGGGCCGCCGCCCTGGCTTCTGCGTCACACGCGCAAAGATCGCCGCTGCCGGCGGCGGCAGTGTGCTTTCTGCTCGCTCCCTTTTCTCAGCCGCACTTTCTTCCAGATCGTCGAGCTGGAGTTGAAGTTGCTCAATCTGTCGTTCGACCTTTTCCGACTTGCGGCCAAACTGCAGCCGCTGCAAACGGGCGATGAGCAATCGTAAACGCTCGATCTCGGCTGCATGCGAAGAAAGCTGTTCATGCTGAGACAGGATCAGCGCTTTCATTGCCGCCGCGTCCATGCTGTCCAGATCTGGAAGCTGTGCGGCAGACATGTTCAAACTATGCCAAGGTTTTATTACTTAGTCCAGGCAAGTTCGAACATTTTCGATTATCTCTGTTTTATTGATCACACCGCCATCTCTGGCTTCCACGTGCGCACTGGCTGTCTCCAGTCAATGCCTTCGAGTAACATGGATAACTGCGCACGAGTAAGTGATACTGTTCCGCTTTCAGCTTGCGGCCAGATGAAGCGCCCGCGCTCCAAACGCTTCGCAAATAGGCATAGCCCGTCCCCATCCCACCACAACAACTTAATGAGATCGCCGCGCCGCCCGCGAAATACGAACACGTGCCCGCCGAAAGGGTCCTGCTGCAGCACCGTTTGCGCGACTGCGCTCAGACCCGTGAATCCACGCCGCAGATCCGTCACGCCCGCCGCAACCCAGATGCGTGCGCCAGCCGGCAACGAGATCATCGCGCCAGGTGCTCCAGCACAGCCAGCACCGTTGCGCGATCGGCACTCTCAATGTGCACACGAGCCTTCGTGAATTCAAGATGAACGGTTACCGACGGGATCGCTTCTCGTTCCTGGAAAGTATTTCTTGTCAACCGGCTATGCTGATCGCTCTCCCCCGTCACGCGCACCGGCAATAGCGCCGCTCCCGACTTCCCCTGCACCTTGCGGCCATACTGCCGACGCCATCTGTACACCTGCGTCGGATGTAGACCGTGCGCCTCCGCCACCGCCCTCACCGAAGCTCCCGGCTTAAATGAGGCCTCCACAATCCGTTGCTTCTCGCTTGCCGAACGCTTGCGCCGCTTCTCTGCCGCAGTCGTCTCGTCCGAAGCCCTAATTTCGCCATCCTTCTGACTGAATCCACTCATCCATCCCTCCCGAGGCCCAATCGGCACTCTCTTGAAGCATGGCTCTACTGCGACCTCACGCGCCAGACGGCTACAACCGGACGCTTACCGTTGTATTGCCCATCTCCATTGCGATCGCGGCGCGGCGCTCGCTTTGGTTCGACGAAATCTATACGGTGTATCTCGCGCACTTTACCGTGCCCCAGCTTTGGAATGCGTTACTTGCAGCCGTGGATCAAATGCCGCCAATGTTCGACCTCATCACGCGTGGAATGTTTTCACTCTTCGGCCAAAGCGCTTTGGTAGCGCGCATTCCAAGCATTTTGGCCTTCTGGCTTGCGGGGCTCTGCATTTTTCGTTTTGTTGCATTTCGAACCGCTCCAGTATGGGGGTTCGTCGCAGCACTCCTGCCGTTTGCAACCGCCTCAGCATTTGAGCTTTCTGTAGCCTATTACGCTACGGAAGCGCGCCCCTATGCATTTTTAGTAGCCTTCAGTGCACTAGCAATGGTTGCTTGGCAGAGCGCAGCAGCCGGCCATAGACGTAGGCTTTCGCTCTTTTTACTCGCGACATCTCTTCTTGTCGCAATCAATTCCCACTATTATGCCGTGCTGCTGATTGTCCCGTTTTTTGTTGGCGAGATGGTGCGCACAATGCAACACGGGCGAATTGACTGGGCAGTGCTCGCATGCACAGCGCTTCCGTTCTGCTCTATCGCAGTCTATCTTCCGTTCATCCGCAACTCGGAACGCCTGCTTACCGTTAACGCCTGGAACAAGCCGAGTCTCAGCAGCATCTATGAGCCGTACCCATTCGTCTTCGCCCATAGCGCGGCTATTATCTGGGCCGTTCTCATCGCATCCATGCTGGTCTCTTATGTGCCCCAGTCGAAGCGCACGCGACAGGACGGGATCATCCGTGCGCTGCCACCGCTGCACGAAACTCTCGCCGCGTTTGCGCTTGCGCTTTTACCGATCCCGGCATTTATTGCGGCCGTCACAAAGGTGCACATGATTTATCCCAGGTACGTGCTGGAGATGATCGTAGGGATTGCCATTCTTTTTGGCTTCGCCTGTTACAGAATCGGTCGTGCGCGCATTTTGTTTGCATTAGCTGCCTCGGCCTTCATTTCAGTGTGCATTATTGCGTGCGGAGCCAAAATAGTCCGGAACCTGCCGTCAGCAACTGACGCCTGTCCGGTTGTTCCGACGTCAGGATCAACTGCCGCGTGGCCGGTTGTGATCGATGATTCAAAGATCTTTATGCGATGTTATTACGTAAGCGTCCGGTTGTAGCCGTCTGGCGCGTGAGGTCGCAGTAGAGCCATGCTTCAAGAGAGTGCCGATTGGGCCTCGGGAGGGATGGATGAGTGGATTCAGTCAGAAGGATGGCGAAATTAGGGCTTCGGATGAGACGACTGCGGCAGAGAAGCGGCGCAAGCGTTCGGCAAGCGAGAAGCAACGGATTGTGGAGGCCTCATTTAAGCCGGGAGCTTCGGTGAGGGCGGTGGCGGAGGCGCACGGTCTACATCCGACGCAGGTGTACAGATGGCGTCGGCAGTATGGCCGCAAGGTGCAGGGGAAGTCGGGAGCGGCGCTATTGCCGGTGCGCGTGACGGGGGAGAGCGATCAGCATAGCCGGTTGACAAGAAATACTTTCCAGGAACGAGAAGCGATCCCGTCGGTAACCGTTCATCTTGAATTCACGAAGGCTCGTGTGCACATTGAGAGTGCCGATCGCGCAACGGTGCTGGCTGTGCTGGAGCACCTGGCGCGATGATCTCGTTGCCGGCTGGCGCACGCATCTGGGTTGCGGCGGGCGTGACGGATCTGCGGCGTGGATTCACGGGTCTGAGCGCAGTCGCGCAAACGGTGCTGCAGCAGGACCCTTTCGGCGGGCACGTGTTCGTATTTCGCGGGCGGCGCGGCGATCTCATTAAGTTGTTGTGGTGGGATGGGGACGGGCTATGCCTATTTGCGAAGCGTTTGGAGCGCGGGCGCTTCATCTGGCCGCAAGCTGAAAGCGGAACAGTATCACTTACTCGTGCGCAGTTATCCATGTTACTCGAAGGCATTGACTGGAGACAGCCAGTGCGCACGTGGAAGCCAGAGATGGCGGTGTGATCAATAAAACAGAGATAATCGAAAATGTTCGAACTTGCCTGGACTAAGTAATAAAACCTTGGCATAGTTTGAACATGTCTGCCGCACAGCTTCCAGATCTGGACAGCATGGACGCGGCGGCAATGAAAGCGCTGATCCTGTCTCAGCATGAACAGCTTTCTTCGCATGCAGCCGAGATCGAGCGTTTACGATTGCTCATCGCCCGTTTGCAGCGGCTGCAGTTTGGCCGCAAGTCGGAAAAGGTCGAACGACAGATTGAGCAACTTCAACTCCAGCTCGACGATCTGGAAGAAAGTGCGGCTGAGAAAAGGGAGCGAGCAGAAAGCACACTGCCGCCGCCGGCAGCGGCGATCTTTGCGCGTGTGACGCAGAAGCCAGGGCGGCGGCCCTTACCGGATCATCTGCCACGGCAAACCGAAATCCATCAGCCGGAGCAGAAGAGCTGCCCAGCTTGCGGTGGCGAGTTAAGCAAACTGGGTGAGAATGTTTCCGAAGTGCTCGAGTACGTGCCGGCACGATTCAAGGTGATCCGGCATGTGCGCCCCAAGCTAAGCTGCGCGAAGTGCGATGTAATCGTGCAGGCGGCAGCTCCGAGCCGTCCCATTGACCGTGGCCTGGCCGGTCCCGGACTGCTGGCGCACGTTCTGGTGTCGAAATACGCCGACCATTTGCCGCTGTATCGTCAGGCCGAAATCTACGCGCGGGAAGGCGTGGAGTTAGAGCGCTCGACGCTTGCCGATTGGGTCGGTGCGACGAGCCAACTGCTCACACCGTTGCACGATGCGTTGCGGCAGTACGTAATGAGGGCGAGTAAACTGCACGCCGATGACACGCCGGTTCCAGTGTTGGCGCCAGGTACTGGCAAAACAAAACTCGGGCGCCTGTGGACGTATGTTCGAGATGATCGCCCGGCCGGTGATCTGGCAGCTGCCGCGGTTTGGTTTGTTTACTCGCCGGATCGCAAAGGAGAGCATCCACACCGGCATCTGGCCACCTTTCGCGGCACACTGCAAGCCGACGGTTATGCCGGGTTCAATCGCCTCTATGATGGCGGCCGCATGCAAGAGGCTGCATGTTGGGCCCACGTTCGTCGCAAGTTTTTTGACCTGCACCAGGCACACGCCTCTCCGATCGCGAGTGAAGCGATCCAACGTATTGGTCAGCTCTATACCATCGAAACCGAAATCCGCGGTCGCTCGCCTAGCGAACGTCAAGAGGTACGCAATGCGCGCGCACGGCCTCTGCTGACCTCGCTCCACGAGTGGTTTAAAACAACACTCGCCAAGATCTCGCGCAAATCAGAAACAGCTGCGGCGATTGGCTATGCACTCGCTCGCTGGCCTGCACTGATGCGTTATTGCGATGACGGCCATATCGAAATCGACAATAATGCGGCCGAACGCGCGTTGCGCGCCGTCGCGCTCGGCCGCAAGAATTACCTGTTTGCAGGGTCTGATGCGGGCGGTGAGCGTGCAGCGGCGATCTACAGTCTACTGGGCTCGGCGAAGCTCAATGGAATCGATCCGGAAGCTTATCTAACCTCGGTGCTGCGTTGTATTGCCGATCATCCGATCAACCGGATTGAGGAGTTGCTGCCCTGGAATCTTTTCCCCACAGCACCGGTTGTGGAGGCAGCGTAAACTCCAATGTCCTGGTTGCCGCTCCAATCAAAGATGTTCACCTCCGTTGCCTATGACGCGGAAAAGCGCATCCTGTACCTGCGGTTTCAGAGCGAAGACATCTATCGATACTTCGAGTTTTCCAACAACGATTATCAGCAGTTCCTGAGCGCCGAGTCCAAAGGCCGTTACTTCCTGAGCAATATCCGCAACTGCTTTCGCTACGAGCGCCTGGCTAAACTACGCGTCGCTTGACCACGTCAAGACGGTCTCGATCGGACGCTTACGTTATTACTACGCAAATCCCGAAATGAAAAAGCGCATCAAATTTGTGTCGGGACCCAAAGAAGCGGCTGCGATTGGGGAAGGCAATTCGCAACATCAGTTACTGCTGGTCGGGGCACAAATTTTTCATCTACCGGTGGTACGCTACAATCGATTCCGCGCTTTGCATCGGCACTTTTATCTCAAAGCAGGCGTCGAGGCCGCATGGGTATTAAAGGAATACGCTCATGAAGGAGCAATAATTCGGTTTTGCAAGAGTCCTAATATGTACGTAGTCGATGATTCCTCGCGCACTGCAGTTTCTTCTCTTCATTAGAGCCTCAACAGTGCGTTCCTTCTATCCTGCAGAGCAGCTTTTGTCCACATACAAGATGGCAACCCCTTGAGCGCCTTCTTCGAAGGGGATCACTGGCTGGCTCCTTTCCGCCTTTAACGCACCCGATAGAATGGCGCGCTTACTCCATAAACATGTCGTTGCGATCAAAGCCATCCAGAGGTGGTGAATACCTTCGTCCAACCGCCAAGATTCTTCAGGCGATGCAACTTGAGACAGATTGCACTTGTTAATTAGACCATCACGTTACTTCGGCAATTGCGCTCAGATACTCGCCTCTTCATCCAAGCTTCGTGCGTCCGCCATGGGGCGTCGGCATTGGATTAATAGAGCAGGATTCAAACCGCCGTTTGCATGCTGATCGCTCGCGTCGGACAGGAGTCGACAGCTTCTTCGATCATCTCCAGTTGCGTCTGGGTGGCCTCGAACGTGTAATCGGTTCCCTGGCAGGTGCCGCTCGCGTCGGTCAACTCGACATAAGGCTCCTGGCCGATCTGAAACAGCTTCGGTTCGATTCCAACGCAGTTTGCGGCGAGGATACAAGCGGAGCGGTCGATTTGTATGGTGACCTTCAGCATAGGTGTTCCCTATCTTGCCACGAGACGATACGTTATGCGCTGGCGAAGCTCAACCGCCGGCGAGTCAACTCGTTTGGGAATCAGCAGAGGTTTGGTCGGGGCGGGGCGATTTGAACGCCCGACCCCCTGCGCCCAAGGCAGGTGCGCTACCAGGCTGCGCTACGCCCCGACAGAGAAAGCCTCCTTGATTCTAATCCACTTTTCGATCTGCCATCCAGCTTGCGCATCGTTCTCAGCCTCAAAACGTATCAAAACCGTATCAAAACTCGTTCATTGAACTTTGACCGTATCAAAACTCCTTGCCTCGTTCGTTTTTCGGTTGATCTTCTCGAGAGCCTCACGCTTCATCTGAAGCTTCATTTGCGAGTACTTCTTGAAGACTTTTGCGTCGCCCTGACGAAGCATCTGAGTCACCCATTCGTCCGCCACACCACCGGCGCTGAGCCGCGTGGCATACGTAGAACGAAGGTCATATATCCGAAAGTACGTGATCTTCGCGCGTTTCAGGGTCTTGTGCCAAACGGTTTTGAGGGTCGTCTGGTGCCCTGATTTGTTCTTGTCGCTGGGGAATAAATAGGGGCCCGGTCCCGCGATTCGAAGTTGATCCCGGAACGCCTCCGCAGCAAGCTGCGTAAGTGGCACTTCGGCGATGCCGTTCGGAGTCTTCGAATCAGGGATCCAAAGCACAGAGTTGTCGAGATCCACGTGATCTTTTCTCATCGGTAGAAGTTCTTTGTAAACGCGCAGCCCGGTTTCAGTGATGATCCGGACGACATTACGCAGATGCTCCGGCGCGTGGAATTCGATCATTTGCTGTTCCGACCAGGTCACGTAGTGCGGCCGGAACAAACCACGGATAGACACTGGAAACTCGACGCCCGCGCAAGGGTTTGCGGGCAAAAGCTTCTTCCTGACCGCTACGTTCAGCGCGCGACGTAAAACCCTGAACTCCTGATGTACTGTCGTAGCCTTCAGAATCCCCAGCTCTCGAAAGCCGTCCCTGGTTTTCACTCGGGCGTGTTTCTTGAGCCGTGCGCGTAGATACTGTTCGATATCATCTGCGCTTATATCGACGAGACGCCATGAATTAAATGTCACTTGCAGGTGCTTCATCGCGCGCTCATTTGCTTCATGCGTCTTTTGCGCCCGGATTGGCGGTTTCGAATAGTTTTCAAGGAAAGAATCGGCCCATTCCTTAAATGTGAGTCGTTCGCCCCTTCGCACGACCTCCAAGGTGCGATTGTCGCGGGCCTGCAGACGCTCGCGCAGCCGCCGTTGCGCTTCGTCCCAGTCTTCTGTCTGCGTTGATTCCAGATGACGGGTACCGGACGTATCGCGATACCGCATCCACCAAATCCTGCTGTCGCCACGTCTATAAATGACGCCATCATGCTTGCTTGGTCTGGCCACTCTCCACCTCCTGTTTGAATTGCGCGCGGAAGGGCTCCAACTCCGATTTGAGGAATCGGATGTTGCGGCCCATCACGCGGAGATGGGGAATCTGCTTTCGCTCTACCCAAAGATACACGGTCTGAATGCTGACGCCAAGATATGCAGCGGCATCACGAACGGTGAGCGGCATCTCATCCGTAGCGAAGTGACCATCAGCCGTATGATCTTCGCGATAGTGGCGGTCGAGTCCTCTCGAGAGGTTATTGGTATTTACACTCGCCATTGCTGCCCCTCATGCAAACGGCGTTTCTTCTAATTGCGCAAAGAGTTCCGTCTGGACGCGGAAGAGTCGGGACCTGTCAACTAGATAGAAATCCGCCGATGTGACGGCTTCCTCGAACGTGAGCTTTTTCTCGCGCATGCGGCGGATCGTTTGGCCAAATGTATCGGGGCTCCTCTGCGGAATCCCAACCGCAGTGAGAACTTTGTCGTGGTGGTCGAGATAAACCTGCATCTGGTTAAACGTCTTGCCGTCGCGCGCGATTGGGCCAAAATACTCGTTCAGCCAGACGACCAGGTTCCTATCAGTCGCGCTTTCAGCGAGCGTCTTGAAGCCGAGCAATGTGTCATTCAGCATCTCGCCGCCGCCGATCGGAACGTGAACGTACACGCTTCGGCCAGCCGCACGCAGCGCCGATATCAAATCGGACTCGACCAGATAACTCCAAAAGGGAAGGAACGCGGTGGCCCCGCTATCGAGGACAAATACGGCGTCCTCAGCCAAGAACCGTTCGACAAGACCGTCGTAACGGGTCCGGTCCAGCACGCCGTCTGCGTTTAGCAGGTCCAGCTTCTCGGCGGAAAACGCTTTATATTGGCCCAAGGAGCGGTTGACCGGATCTCCGTCAATACACCGGACACGATGGCCGCGCTTGATCAGAAATTCGGCTAACCAGCTTGCAACCACGCTCTTGCCCACCCCACCCTTGCCTTGCAGGATCAGATGAACAGTGGGTTGGGCGCTTTGGGCTGCGCCATTGTTCGTATTGTTCTTTGACATTTGATGCTCCGTTGTTCAAATCAAGTTCTTGTCCGTTGGATCTCCATCCCCATGTACTTCACGAATGTCGAATCGGCGTTGACGCAATATCTCCATGGCCGGTGCGAGTGGATCGTGCGGAACTGGGTCGCTCGGGTCGAGCATGCGTTGGGGTGTTCGCGTCTCCGCGTCGCGTTGAGTTTGGACGAATTTTTGGGAAGAGGCCGCGCTATGCAGCAGTTCCCGCCGGCGAATCCGGCTGACATATGATGTGAGGCTCGTAATGCTGAGGGTGATGCCAGCATCCTCCTGCAACCATTCCCGAATGGTGTTCATGCTTTGTCCTCCTGCGAGGACGGCATCGATTTCCGGCCATAATGCACGGATTTGACCGGCCTTGGTAACAGGTTTTTCCCTGCGGCGCATTGCAAGGCGTCTACGAGCGTCGAGGATCCAGTTCCGTGAAATCTCAGTTTGATGTATGGCCAGAAAGAAACCTCTAAATATATAGGGATTGGCAGAGGACAAAGAGGACGGGTCGGAACGACTTTTTTTCAAATCGTGAGGCAATTCGAAAGAGAAGGGACAGTTTGCGGCAACTTGCGGCGAATTGCGACAGATCGCGACAATCACGGCAACCAGCAGGTTTCGAAACCGCAGCGGACTCAGGTAGTGGAACATAAAGAAAACGTTTGACAGCCCTTTGTTTTTGCTCCAGCAAGCCGTCTTTAACCAGCAGTTTGCCTTGTCCGACGAGATCAAGCCAGTGTCGAACACGTGTTTGACTGAAGAGATTTCATCGCAAGAAAATCACAAATTTTTTCATCCAAGGCGTTCCGAAGTGCTGTTCGCCATTCCCTTAGTAATTAGAGGGTGAATTTATGCGACAACCGACCGGCGCACCGCGAACGGCTCGAATGGCCCTGAGACTCAGCCGAGAAGATCGGGATCAGATCGAACAGGCTGTAAAAGCCCGAGGCTATGAGAGTCCGAGTGCGCTCATCCGGGCAGCCATCCGGACTGAACTCAATGGGCCGTCCGAGTTGGGTGAGACGGAAGAACGGATCGCTGGAGGGTTTGAACGGGTGTCGCGGGATATTGTTCGACTTGCCCGCGGTCAGCAAGCGCTGTTTGCGTTGGTGGACACTCTCGCCAAGACGATTCTGACCTGCGTGCCGGAACCTCCACCGGATGCCCGGCCGCAGGCGATTGCGCGAGCAAAGGAACGATACGACCGGCTTAT
Organism: uncultured Acidobacteriaceae bacterium; assembly: GCA_963787585.1. Classification (GTDB taxonomy): domain Bacteria; phylum Acidobacteriota; class Terriglobia; order Bryobacterales; family Bryobacteraceae; genus Bog-105. Next base: position 146,574 of record CAWBDR010000013.1, on the reverse strand, counting down.
GAAGGCCGCCGGTCAGAGTATGTCAAACGGTGCGCACGCCGCTATGCAGGATCTGACTGGTCATGGGACGAACTGAGGAAGAGCCGGAATTCCGGCTGCGGCCAAGAAAGCCTCACCTCAGTCGATACGAACATGTTGGCTGGTCAAGCGGGTTCAGGCTGCTGATGCAGTACGCCCGTAGCACAAGCAAAAGGGGCATCCGCCGCGCCCACGCTGGAAAAGAAAGAACAGCACGGCAGTACCGGCAGCGTTGCGCAGTGCGGGTAACGTATCTCAACAACAGGACACGAGGACAATGGAAAGCGCACGGGCGCTACCTGGGACGAGAAAGCGCCGCGCACGGAAGCGACGGCAAGGGCGCGGGTTTCAGCCATGACCGTGAGGCGGTCGACATCGCGTCGAAGCTAGAGGCGTGGCAGAAGGCAGGCGATCAAAAGGTCTGGAAACTGATCGTATCTCCGGAAGTCGGTGAGAAAGTCGATTTGAGTCGGTTAACGCGCGAGCTGATGTACCGCATGGCGCAGGATCTTGGAACCGGCCTCGAATGGGCTGCGGTGGAGCACTGCAACACAGAGCATCCGCATGTTCACGTTGTCGTTAGAGGTTTGAGAGATGACGGCCACGAGTTGCGGATGAGCCGACAATACGTCCAGCAAGGGATTCGAGTTATCGCGGAGGACCTCTGCACTCGCCAGCTTGGGTATCGAACACAGCTTGATGCGGTAGAAGCAGAACGGCGCGAGATCACGGAGAAGCGATTTACGGCACCCGACCGCAGACTAATGAGAGGTGCATCCGAGGTGATTTCGAACGAGGGCCAGCGCTACTTCATTGTGATTCGGAAACCGATTCAGGTTGCATCGAGTGAGACGAGGCGGATTCAGGCTCATCACGATGCTGCGCGGCTCGCGGTGCTCCACCGGATGGGCCTGGCGGAACCGAAAGGTGCAGGAACGTGGTTTCTGCGCCGGGATTTCGAGCAGGTTCTGCGGGCCATGCAACGAGCGGCCGACCGGCAGAGAGTGCTTGCGGAACACGGAGCCTTGCTTTCGGACGAGCGTCTTCTCATGGAAGTTCTCGACCTCTCCCGAGTGACCACGGTTGAGGGCCGGGTATTAGTTCACGGCCAAGAGGAACAATCAGGGCGGAATTACTTGATGCTCGAAAGCACGGACGCGAAGATCTATTTCGTTGCCTATACGCCAGACATAGAACAGGCACGCAGCCGCGGTGAATTGCGAATCAACTCCTACGTGCGGCTGCGGAATCTCTCTCGACGGGGAGGCGTAGTATTGGACCTCGAAGATTTGGGCAATGCCGAGAGGTTATTGAGCAATCCGCATTACCTGACGCACGCTGCAAGAAAGCTTCTCAACCGTGGAATCATGCCTGCGGACGACGGCTGGGGAGGCTGGCTGGGGCGCTATCAGGGAGCTCTTGCCAAGGCAGCTACTGAGATCACCCAGTGGAGCGAAGAAACACTCAACCGGAAGCACGAACGCCAACGACAAAGAGAGCGCTTATTCGGGCGCTGAGTATGTCTGTTGTGGTCGGAACGCTGTCCTCTGAGTCACGTACCTCAGCGTATTGTGTTTGGGCTTGTTGATTGGCCTACTGCTCCACACGTGTGCCGATAACGCGGTAAATTGTCTATTCGCGATTGGGCGAACCTCGAAGGCGGTGCCTCCCCTGGTACCGGTAAATCTGGCCGGGTGATCTCGCTCGGCCGATCCCGATGAGTAGCGCAGCAGCGTAATCCGTGGACCGCGCGCACTTCCAGTGTGTGAGGAGTGCCTTTGGCATCTTCAAAGCTTGCTGCCATGCCTGGATGTACTCGGTTCATTCATCCCCATCGCGAAGAACGAGGGCGCAAACGCATCGTGGCGACGTTCTATCGGGCATTGATGGAAAAAAACGTTCTTAAGACGAAAGCTGACGCCGAAAGGTGTCTCCTCGCACGTTTCTGGCGAAACAGCTTGGGCAGAATTCGGTTGTGAGTCGACGCTAGCGTGACGATGATGGCAGTACCTTTCATTCGCAAGGGCGAGAGACGCAAATTTATCGGCACGAAAACGGCCAATGGCAAATCGTTCACGTCCACTACTCGGGCATGCCGGCGACCGGTGACCGGCAAGGACAGTTATTGCAGGTAAGCGGTCCGCCCCCTGACTGGGGCTCTCACATTCGAAACTTGCCCGACGTAGTCGGCTTCGATACGTTCGATGACCCTGTCGCTCGACCGCACAATCGTTATAGATCTGTCAGTCTTAGCTCACCGCATCCTGAATGTTCCGGTTCAGCTGGAAATGGAGAGGGCGTTCTGCCGTTAAGATAACGGAGCGAACGCATGAAGAAGCAACGGAAGCACTACATGCCGGAAGAAAAAGTCGCCATTTTGCGGCGGCATCTGCTGGACAAGGAGCCGGTCTCAAAACTGTGTGATGAGATGGGCCTGAAGCCGACGGTCCTCTACCGCTGGCAGAAGGAGTTCTTCGAGAACGGGGCGGTTGCCTTTCAGCAGCAGAGGCCGAGCAACCACTCCGCCGAGCAGGAGCGCGTCGCGTATCTGGAGAAGAAGATCCAGAGCAAGGACGAGATTCTGGCCGAGTTGATGGCGGAGTACATCGCGTTAAAAAAAACGCTTGGGGAACTCTGACCGGAGTCTGGGTTCCGCACGATACGCGGGACCAGATTGTTGATTTTGTCCGGCGCTGGTCGGAGAAGACCGAGATCGGCGCCGGGCGCTTCATCGAGTGGCTCGACATCGCCGCCAGCAAGTTCTACGGCTGGCGGGAGCGCTATGGCAAGGCGAACGAGCACAACGGCTGGGTTCCCCGGGATTTCTGGCTGGAGGAGTGGGAGAAACAGGCCATCGTCGGGTTCCATCTAAAGAATCCGCTGGAAGGATACCGGCGGCTCACGTTCAGGATGCTCGACGCCGACATTGTGGCGGTCAGCCCGTCCAGCGTCTGGCGGGTGCTCAGCCAAGCTGGACTGTTATCGAAGTGGAAGGGCAAGCCATCTAAGAAGGGCACGGGCTTCGAGCAGCCGCTGGCGGCGCATCAGCACTGGCACATCGACGTTTCCTACATCAACATCAGCGGTACGTTCTACTACCTGTGCAGCATCCTGGACGGCTTCAGCCGCTATATTGTCCACTGGGATCTGCGCGAGAAGATGACGGAGGCCGACATCGAGATCATCATGCAGAGAGCAAAGGAGAAGTACTCGGAAGCGCGGCCACGGATTGTCTCCGACAACGGGCCGCAGTTCATCGCGAAGGACTTCAAAGAGTTCATCCGGATCTCTGGCATGACGCACGCCAGAACGTCGCCGTTCTACCCGCAATCGAACGGGAAAATCGAACGCTGGCATAAATCGCTAAAGAGCGAGTGCATCCGGCCCGGAACGCCTTTGTCGCTCGATGATGCGCGGCATCTTGTCGAGGGCTACGTGGACCACTACAACAACGTCCGTTTGAACAGTGCCACCGGCTACATCACGCCGAAGGACATGTTGGCGGGTCGGCAGCAGGAGATCCACGCCGAACGCGACCGTAAGCTGGAAGCAGCCAGACAACAACGGCAGAGTCGCCGCAAGCAAGCCGCGTGAGGAGCGAAGAGCCCAGCTGCTCCGGTGTTGGATAGGCGTCGAGTGGATTGTTTCCGGGTTGCCGCCCAATGGGACAGTATTCGTCAATGCGCCGTTGGAGTGGCCTTTTCGGAAGTCCGAGCCATCGGGCGGTATTCAGATTGCGCGATCGGGTCCTCGTCCGAGGGACGTACATCGATCAATTTCCCGAGGAGCGCGCGGCATCTCAATAATTCGACAAGGCGTGATTTCTCAACGCAACAGAGGCAAGCTACTAGAACAGCCGACCGATGCGGAAGAAGAACTTGTGATGTCCCGTGTCGCCATAAGCGTAGGCCGCCTCCACCGGACCGAAGATAGTATTGACGATCACGCCCACCGCAGCATCGGTAGGGAAGCCCGAGGCCTTGTTCACCATCGTGTGTGGCGCACCGTAAACCTGCGCGGCCTCATAGAGGCCCAAGGCATAAACACCGCTACCCAGCAGAGGGGGTAACCGTGCCAGTTCCCGCAAGTATCCCAACTGAAACAGCAAATACTTGTTGATCAGCAGCTCATTAGTGCCGTACGACACCAGGCGCTCGGAGCCGCCGAGCGAAAACTGTGGTAGCCCAGTTTCGTAGTTGAACGTTGTTCCCGCAAATCCGTTGAGAAAGACCGACGATGGTTCGTTCAGCCGGAAGTAGTTCTGCGAGCGGACTTCCGCCACCGGATACTGGTTGGTTGCTATCGGACTGGCATTTGACCATAGAAGATCGGCTTGTAGGCTTTGTCCGGCTCGGGGAATCACGGCATCGTCCAAGCGGTCGAGCCTATATTGGATCCTTGTGTTCCCGTAACCGCCGGAAAAGGATGGCAGCTCGTTCGGATTTCCGATTTGGGGTGCGAAACGTTGCCATCCGCCTTCATAGCCGACGCGCAGTTCGCCGTCCTTCCGAACTGGTAGCCTACATCGATTCCGGCGGCGTACGTATTGCGTCGGTAGAGGGTAATCAGTTTGTTGTTGTCATAGAGGTAAAACGGATTGTTATCCGCCAGCGCTCGCGGCGCGACAAACCAATGGCTCAGCGGCGTGAAGGGATGGTAATACTCCGACCGCAGCCCGTACTCCGAGAACATAATGATGTCGTTGCGCCATTCCGAGCGGAAGCCTCCAACATCCAGGAAGGTGATTCGCGCTCCTATGTTGAACGTAACGTTCTTGAGACTGGAGCCATCGATGAGGATGAGAGGGCGAACGATCGGCGGTCCGTAAGCGTTCTCCTCGGTGTTCACCAAGAGCCCCTGCTGACCGTTTCGCTCCACGAGTTCGTAGCTAAGCGTCGAGAATCGCCCAATTCCCTTCAAGTACATGATCTGCTGGTTTAGCTCGTCGATGTCGATTGGCTTGCCAACCATGCCCGCCATCTGCCGTTCGACCCTTTGAGAAAGATTTCCATTCACCCCATCGACAGCAACAAACGTCGGAATGGGATTGGTGCGGCGGCGGGCTTGGCGTTCGGCCACGTATTGCTTCCAACTTTCCTCATCCACGGAGAGCTTTGAAAGGATCTTGGCCTTGGCCGCGGCCGCATCGTAACCAGCCTTGATGATCTCGTCAGCCTTGTTAAAGTCGAGTGTCCCGTATTTTTGTAATGGAACTGAAATCAGGACGTCCGCGTTTTGCATGCTCCGGAGCTCGTTGGCGGAGATCATGACCGAGATCGACCGGCCGAGCACCGTGAATGAAGAGAGACTCGCATCCAGAGCCAGTGGCGCCTCGTCGAGGTGGACCCCAATTGTCAGGTCGGCTCCCATCTCTTTCGCAACTTCAACGGGGATGTTTTGCAACAGTCCCCCGTCTGCGTAGATAGCATCTTTGCCCCGCACCGGCGTGAAGACGCCTGGAAGAGACATGGTGGAGCGCAGCGCCAGCGACAAGGATCCGCTGCGGAAAACCTTCGGTTTGCCGCTGACAAGGTCAGTCGCTACGCATGCGAAGGGAATAGGAAGATCGTCGAAGCTCTCGATTTCCGAGTAGGGAAGCGCAACCTCATCGAGAATCAGCGAGACCTGTTGACCGGAGTTGAAGCCCGCCGGAAACTGCACGCCTTTGCGCAAGCCAAACTCAAGGCTGTTGGGATAATCGCGGGCATCCTCCCTGCGGCGGAACGAGAGGTCATCAAATGGCGTCTGGCCCGACATGACCTGGTCCCAGTTGACTCGATTCACAACTTCGCGGACCTCAGTTGCGTCGCGGCCCGTGGCGTACACGCCGCCTACCAGGCCCCCCATGCTAGTGCCGGCCACGTAGTTTACGGGGATGTGGTGTTCTTCGAGCCATGTAATGACACCGACGTGGGCGAGCCCGAGCGCCCCTCCGCCTTGCAACACTAAACCTACCGTCGCGCGGTTGGGCTTAGACGTCTGCTCTTGCGGGGCGGCGCCAAGGGAAGTAAGTATGAGCATGCTGATGAGGCAAACTCGATAGCGCAGATACATACCGTTTCTCCATAGCTTGGATTCCGTCGTCTGACGGCCGAGGATTTGCGCCGAGCAGAAGCTGAAGTAACTCATCTTGGCGGTTTTGCGGGAAACCTGATGAGATACGGCATTTCAGCACTCCTATGCCAGGACATGGCTGAGGTTTCATGCGGGCCGCTCTGTAACCTCGTTCCCCAGCCGTCGGAGCGAGCTCTAGCGCGAAGCGACTGTGTATTGCACCAGAACGCCGTTTACAAACTCGGCCTTAACTGTCTGGCTTGCACTCTGGTAAGTACATGTCGTTCTCGTCATCGTGCCTTCGGGCTGCTCATGTACATCGGTGGCCGGTCCAAACATGGCCTCTACCTGGGCTCGAGTCAATCCTTTTTTCAGTTCCTTGCCAGGATCCGCGGCTGCTGAGGGTGGTGGCGGCGCTCCAGGTCCGGCGACAGCACCCTCTGCCGGCTGACTACCGTTGGGTCCGAATGTTCCGGCGGGAAAATACACGTATGGAGCCAAGGCCGTCATAACCGCTTGCGGTGTAAGCACCTCATTTGATCTCCGTTTCTCGAAGCGTATGTTAAACCTCGATCCGCCATTCGCGCGACCCGCCGAGATTTGCTGCCTTCTTGCTTCGGCGTCGTCTTCAGCCCTGGCCCGTTCGCGCCGATCCTGCCGCTCGCGGTCACGCCGCAAATCATCCAGTTCGCGGGATAACGAACGTCGCCGGTCGGGATCTGTTTCTTTACTTAGCTGGTCCTCCAACTCCTTCTCGTGATCGCTTTTTTCAGTCGGTTTGAAGTGAACGGATCCATCGGTAAGGTCACCCGCAGTTCCATAACCCCCTCCTCCGAGTTGGAATTCGATGTTGTCGCCCTTTACCTTGATTTTCGTGATCACCACCGTGTCACCGTTACGTAGCGACGTTCCGGCCTCCTTCATACGGCTTGCATAGTCTTTCACGTTCAGCGACGGAGGCTTGTCCGGGTAAATGTCGACACCCTTTTGGGAAGCTGGCATATCCATTTTGACCGTCACGCTTTTGCCTTCAAAAAACTGGCTGAGCGCTTCCGGCGTCTGCGCTGCTAACGGATAACCCATCACAAGGGTTAAGAGAGACAAGGGCCAAAGCGGGCGCGCGACAGTTGAACTGAATCGATTCATACTCGGTTGACCTCCGATTTTCCCCCAAACTGAATCAGCGATATTCTGCGAAACAAAAATCCGGCGCCGACGCCGCCAATCCCCAACATCCATGCTTCGTCGCGTTGCGGATTTCGTCGCACGAATTCTCTTGCACATTGCAGGAGGCGTGTGGAGCATTTGTCACTTTATTGCATTTTTCCGCGAGCTGATTCGCCTTCTCCGCTCCGTCCGTCGTAAGGCAGGAATGCGTCTCTAGGTATCGAGCGCGCTTTTCTTGTTCGCTGAGAGACTTCTGTTTCGTGTCCTCCGGGTTAACCGGGTGGCCCGAACTATCAGCGGTGACGCAATTCGGTCCCGCCCAGGAGCCGTCAGGCTGGAGGTGAACGCCGTCATCGCCGAATTTGCAAACCTCTTTATCCTTTTTTACCGAGCTATCAGCGGCGGGGCCCGAATAACTGCCGGCGGCCCCGTTGCGGCGGCTTTGTTGATACTTCGCATTGTCCATCAGCTTGCCCCAGACACCTTTGCCTTTGGACTTTGCGGTTTCCCCAGTACCCGTGCCGGCATACAGAGCTTCAAATGACCCTCGTTTTGCGATATCTTTGCCACCATAGGGAAAGTTGCAGGTGTCCCCCTTCAGTTTGCCCGGCTGGTAGCCAAGATCGCGATACTGCACCCGGCACGAGTACAGAGGAGATCCGTCTGTATCCCTTCCCGTCTGAATGAGACCTGCCGAGTGTCCGTCGTAGGGTCGCCAGCCCGCTTGGCCGTAGGCGATCTCGTAATCTTCAGCGACAATTTCCTTGCCCCCATAAGAGATGCTGCAGTTACCTTTGACCCATTTGCCCGGTTGCAAACTTCCGGCATATTCGGCACGACAAACAAACAGGGGCGAGTCATGCTCTGGGGCGTCTCCCGGCCCACCCTCGATAGCTCCGGCGCGCGGCCTCTCAGGCGCGCGTTGTCGTTCCCAATGAAGACCCGATTCCTGCGCCCGTGCGGTCCCGATTCCCGAGAAAAGCGCAGAAACGCCAGAGAGGGCGCAGATCAAAACACGGTTACAAATGACATGTCTCTGGCAAGAAACACCCTTATCGCGCAAGTCAGAGCTCCCTAAGCGGCACGCGCTTTACGCCCAGCTGTCCGAATGTTATTTTAGTCCTTGTTCAGCATATATTCTTGAACAAAAATCATCGATTTTGAAGAGTCTTGTAGAATACGGATACTCAGTGGCCCATGCCAGCGAATCGGAAATCTGTTGAAAAGCTGAGCTCCGATCTCGAACAGCAGATGGATCGCCTCGTCGAGGACAGTTACAACAAAACGCTGGCGCTTCGATCAAAAGACCTGTTCCATCGCGTTCACTTGCCGGTTTCAGCATCACCGAACGCTGCGCTCACGTGTCCCCGGAGCGCTTTGATCCGCAGGTGAATCCGACAAACCACTCACTTCTCATACGACCAAACACCGCAGAATCTGAATTGGAGATAGACGGGCGGTTTACAAGGTCCGTTTGGCAGCCTGGCGTCTTCGTTCTCGTTCCGCGCGGCAGTTGACAAACGGATATTGCTACACGCGTTCTCAGTTTGGGCACGTATTTGTTGAGCAGCCCTGCCTTGAGCGAGTGTGTGCGGAGGTTGATGGTCCTGCCGTATTGAGCTTTTGCCAATTCTTCATGCTCGCGACGAGCCGCTGAGACATCTTGCGCAAGGAGCGGCTGTCAACAGACGATATGCGGATGCATTGGCTCGAGCCCTGCTCGTTCACGTAGTCAAGAACTTCGGTACTACTTCAATTCGCCGGGAAAAGGACTATAAGCTCTCGCTTACTCTCATCGGCAGGGTAATCGAATACGTCACTGAGAATCTCGCTGGCGAAATACGACTCGAGGACCTTGCCGCAGTAACCGGCATAAGCTCATCGAGATTGCACAAGCAGTTCAAACTTGCGACAGGTGAACCAATACATCAATTTGTAATCAAACAGCGTGTCAAACGCGCTGGCGAATTGCTCGCAAACAGCAGATTACCTATTACAGAGATCGCTCAGGAGAGCGGCTTCGCCGATCAAAGCCATCTTACACGCGTGATGCGACGCCACACGGGATTGACCCAAGGGGATTTCGGCCCTTATAGCCTGACATTCCACGATAGAAATTCGTCTCGACAAGAATCTTCGTTTGCTTATTAGGCTCCTCGTGAGTGCGATTTTGTGCTCTATCCTGTCGTATCTTGACATTGGGCAGCTCATAATCGCGCTGCCCGTGCGCTTTCGGCGCATTACGCCCGTGTTTACGGATCGGGAATGTGTCACGGGCAAACCGAAATTGAGAAAACCGCGGCGGGGGTCGCGGCGAGCTACAATGAGCTTGCCGGGCGAAACAGAAGCTGGCTCTGCTGGGAAGCAACCATGCCGAGGGATAACCCGGTGGGCTCATCGAGACGATGAACGGAGCGCGGAGGCCTCGCTTCTGGCGCTTTTCAAAAAACCACATTGGATCGGTAGACCCGGATGCCTTGAAAATCCCCGCCCGAACGGCGGAATACTCACTAACGGGGAGCGCCCTCTCTCCATTTCAGGCTGAACCAACACATGAAGACCAGGTGCATTCGCCTTGACTTTGTATAGACCTCTCGCACGAACCCGCAGCATAAAGTGACCGGTTTCATCCGTCTGGACTATCCACGTCTTTTCTGTTTGTTCTTGTGTGAAGCTGACACGGGCCGCTGTGAGGAGGTGCGATTGGGGATCGGTCAGTTGGCCAGAGACTCCGTGCTGCTGCGACTAGCCCAGGAATTTTTCGCTGCCTGCAAGAAGGGCGGCGACAATGAAGACCGTGGGCCTCATGCGATGCCTGGTCACGATGAGCGAATCGGGAACTTTTCTGTACCTTTCCCGAGATGCCTTTGAGCACGATACTTCAAAACAGAATCGTGGTCGACAAGAGCATGGCGTGCATCCTTAGTCAACCGCACCAATAAAAAAGCGAGACCTCGTTCGTTCGTAACCGTTCGCCGAAGGCCGTATTGCAGCGTGTTGATAACTCTGCTAATCATGTTGGGATTCGATCTGTATGCGGCACCGGTTAGAAGTGCAAATGCTGTAACCCGATCGCCTGATCTTTGAATACGCAGGTACGCCACAATACCGCTACAACGGACCGAAGAAGACCAGCAGTCCTCCAACGATGCCTACTGCGGCAAAAATCCCATAGAAGATACGTCCCTGCCATTTCGTCAAAGGGCGTTTAGAACCGCGCAGCGTAACGCAAGGATGCGTGATTCCCTCGTACAGGCCAAAGACCCCTATAGCGATCATAATCAGCGATCCAAGCCAGCGCGGCATCTATCGATTTTTCAATCTAGCGCACGTCCGAGTAACTGTATGGTTCGGTCGCCTTGATTAAGCGACTCGAAGCTTGGCCATGCGTTCGTAGGGAAAGCAGTTCCGAACATTGCTGAGGAAGTGCCGGCCTTTGGATTCGGCGCGCAGGAAATGCTGGTAGTCGTCGTGGGAAAACTGGAAATACCGGTAGACATCGCCGCTGCGGAATCGCAGGTACAGGATGCGCTTGTCGGCATCGTATGCCACCGAGAGAAACATCTGCGATTCGAGCGGTAACCAAGTCATTGGATATTCACGCCGCATCCACGGCAACCCGGCCTGCGGGAAAAAGATTCCAGGGCAGCAACTCCGCAATGCGGTTGATCGGATGATCGGCAATACGACGCAGCACCGAAGTCAGATAAGCTTCCGGATCAATGCCATTCAGCTTTGCCGAGCCCATCAGACTGTAAATCGCCGCCGCCCTCTCCCCGCCACCATCGGAGCCTGCAAACAGATAATTTTTCCGGCCCAGGGCGACCGCACGCAGCGCGCGTTCGGCCGCATTGTTATCGATTTCAATACGGCCGTCATCGCAATAGCGTACCAGCGCCGGCCAGCGTGCGAGCGCATAGCCAATGGCCGCCGCAACTTCGGACTTGCGCGAGATCCTCGTGAGCGTGGTTTTAAACCATTCGTGCAGCGCGATTAATAAAGGACGTGCACGCTCGTCGCGTACCTGCTGCCGTTCATCCGGCGGGCGACCACGGATTTCGCTCTCAATCCGATACAGCTGCCCGATGCGCTCCACTGCTTCGGTCGCGATAGGAGAAGCATGCGCCTGGTGCAAATCAAAGAACTTGCGACGGACATGAGCCCAGCACGCCGCTTCTCGAATGCGTCCGTCATCATATAAGTGGTTGAAGCCCGCATAGCCGTCGGCTTGTAACGTGCCGCAAAACGTTTTCAGATGCCGGTGTGGATGCTCGCCTTTTCGATCTGGCGAGTACGCAAACCAGACCGCTGGAGCAGCCAGGTCGCCGGCCGGGCGATCATCCCGAACATAAGCCCACAAACGGCCGAGTTTCGTTTTGCCCGTGCCTGGCGCCAGCACCGGTACCGGCGTATCGTCGGCATGCAGTTTGCCCGGACTCATGACGTATTGCCGCAAGCCATCATTCAGGGGCACCAGCAACTCACTCGTTGCTCCTACCCAATCCGCCAGTGTCGACCGCTCCAGCTCCACACCCTCTCGGGCGTAGATCTCCGCCTGACGATACAGCGGCTGGTGATCCGCATATTTCGATACCAAAACATGTGCCAGCAGTCCAGGACCGGCGAGGCCGCGTGCAATCGGACGGCTCGGGGCTTCTGCCTGCACGATCACATCGCATTTGGTGCAACTCAGTTTGGGGCGCACATGCCGGATCACTTTGAAACGCGCCGGCACATACTCCAGCATCTCGGATACATCTTCGCCGAGCTTACGCAGCTCCCCGCCACATCCAGGACAGCTTTCCTGTTCAGGCTGGTGGGTCTCGGTCTGTCGCGGCAAATGATCTGGCAAAGGCCGGCGCGCCGGTTTCTCGGTCACGCTCGCAAAGATTGCGGCTGCTGGCGGCGGAAGCGTGTTCTCTGCTCGTTGGTTCTTCTCTGCAGCATTCTCCTCCAGATCATCGAGCTGCAGTTCGAGTTGTTCAATCTCGCGCTGGATTTTTTCCGACTTGCGTCCAAACTGTAGCCGTCGCAGCCGGGCGATGATCAACCGGAGACGCTCAAGTTCAGCATCACGCGACGAGATCTGCGCGTGCTGCTTGATAACCATGGCCTTCAATGCGGCCGCGTCGAGCGCGTCCAGATCAGGCAGCGGTACAGCAGGCATCTTCAAAAACTATGCCATGGGTTTATTACTTAGTCGAGAGCAATCCGAACATTTTTAAGTATTTTTGTTCTCGGTTATCAAACTGCCATCTCCGGCTTCCACGTGCGCGCCGGCCGGCGCCAGTCAATCCCTTCGAGTAACATCGATAACTGCGCCCGAGTAAGTGACACGCTTCCACTCTCGGCCTGCGGCCAAACGAAACGCCCGCGTTCCAATCGCTTCGCAAAAAGGCAGAGCCCGTCGCCATCCCACCACAACAACTTCACCAGATCGCCTCTCCGCCCACGAAACACAAACACATGCCCGCCGTAGGGATCCTGCTCGAGCACGATCTGCACGGCTGCGCTCAAACCCGTGAACCCGCGCCGCAGATCAGTGATCCCCGCCGCAATCCAGATCCGCGCTCCGGCTGGTGGTGCAATCATCCCGCCAGGCACTCCAATAACCTGCAGATTACGGCTGCATCGATGCAGCCGCCCACCGTCACCCTCACACCCCGCGCCTCCATGATCACGCTGCACTCCTGTTTCGCTTCCCATGCACCAGCCGCGGCTCCCTCCGCCACTTGCACCGGAAGCAAAACCGAAGCCTTACCCGGTTGCATTCTCTGCCGGTGCTGTTTGCGCCACTTGTGGATCTGACTTGGGTTCACACCATTCACACGCGCTACCGTATCGACCGTTGTACCGGCTTTCAACGAAGCCTGCACAATCCTCTGCCGTTCCGCCATCGTCCACTTGCGGCGCTGCGCTTTTACTGCTTCCGGCTTGTTGCTCTGAGCTGATCCGTCCATTCCCGAAGCATCACCCAACTCCCCTGTCCTTTGCTAGACGGTGCTCGCCGTACGCTTACGTTCGTTCCGAACGCGATCTCGCAGAGTTTCGCCGCGGCCCTTATTAAATTTTCACAGAGTGAACCAATTGGAATTGAAGTCTGGTCTCGGAAGGTATCTTCAGATGTGGTTGGCCTGCAGCCGAAACCAGAGTGCCGGCTCCGGCCCCAGCCAAGGAACCGATTGCGGCCCCTTTTCCTCCTCCTGCTACGGCGCCGATGATTGCACCAAGACCCGCGCCACCCGCCACCCTTCTCGTTGTCTTCTTGCCCTCTCCAGCGGACTTCGACTCCGAAAGGTTGGTCACTACCGGAATCGCACGGCCATGCACGGTAATCGCATCGACCTTAAGTTGAATTAAGTCGCTGCCCTTCATCCTGCCGCCTTGTTGTACCTTCGCAGCGACGAGTTCAACATCCGCGCCGCGGGGGACCACGACTTCGCCGCCCAACATGATTGGATCGTCGAGCGTACCTCTGAACTTCGCTCCGGTACGGGTGGAGTCAACATCGATGAATTCGGTGGTGCGAACACGAAGAGTGGTACCGGCAGGTACCAAGATGGGCCCCGCATGCGACGAAGATTGGGGCGCCGGGCTCGCCAATGCGACCCCAAGCCCTACCTGCGCAATTAACGAGAAAATCATGGAAGGTTTCATTGCGTATCACTTCGTGAACTCTGCATGACGGGCAGCTGCGACGCGATTTGCAGACTCAATAGGTTCTCCAATTGGTTTTCAACCTGGATAAACCTGGCCGCTGTAATTGGATCAAGCGCCTTCTTGAACTTCTCATAGTACTGCCGCTTAAGATCGGTTCGCTGCTGTTCAATCGTTAATGCTTCAGTGGCAAGCCGGTCTGCCACTTCGTTTGTCATCTGGTCATAGTTGTTCGTATATGTTTGGACCAAGGAGACGCCACGGTCGCCAATTTTCTTGAAATCAGACTCAAACTGCTTGTAGATCGGCCAGAACGCAGTCGCTTGCTCGGCATCAAGTTGCATGACCTGCGCCATTATCTGCGTCCTCGATTTCCTCAAATCCGAGCGCAACAATTGAGTGTACGCCTGAATATTCAAATCGTGACTGGAGGTAGCTGCGGTCTGATTCGGGGGACTCGAACTGGAAGCGGCAGGCGACTGAGCCTCCAGGCCGGTACACGCAAGCACAACTCCTAGAAACACTCGATATGTCCAACGCATTTGTTAACCCTTCACTAAGACCGAACGGGCCCAGTTCTAAATCCCTCGATGCATGGTGCCAGTACCGGACTCGTTATTTTTTGTAGTCGCTATTCTGAACCGTGACCTGCATCTGCTTGGCGGCGGCCATCAGAACAGTACGCGCCACATAGTTCGTTCCATCCGGTAGAGTTTGAAAGCCAACGTCCAATTTGACCGCATCCTGAGGATTATCAAGGTAGCTGTCTACATTGACTGTCCGTAAAGCCCGAGCACCAGAATCGAAACCCAGGCTGAGCATGTCGCCGGGCTTGAAATAGTTCTTAAACTGAAGCTCCGCCATCCCGGGCCCGCCTCCTTGGCTTATCGATACGTTGCCTGATTGAACCGCAGACTGCATCCTTTCCGGAGTGGGAGGCACATAGTTGTGGATGAGAGCGACAGCCCGATCCATGTAGTCCTTCATCTCACCAACTTTCTTCTCGACGATTCTCTTTTTCATCCGGCGCATTTCCTTTTGTGGAGCAGGCGCATCCAGAGGGGTCTTCTGCACCTTGCCGTCCGGGCCGTAGCGGCATAGTTCATTCGTTACTTTCTTGACTTCACCCTTTACGCTGATTTCGGTGTGGGCGGTCCACGTATATTGCCGCAGCGAAGCCTGATTTTGGGCCATCGACTGCTTCACGGCTGCAAGCTTCTGTTGCAGTTGCTCCTGCATGCCTTGCGCGCCAGCGCGCCCAATGAAGATCTGTGCAAATAAAACTGCGCATGTTGTCCCGATTTTACTCATCTATGTGCCTTTCCCTTGGGAGTGATAACGTCTTGTCCGATGCTATGGCATTGAGCTCTGGAAAGGGGATCCCATCAATGCCCTGAGCAGGTTTCACTTGCCCGCTCCACTAGGTCCGCTCTGGATCATTTTGAGCGCCCCTTCAATGCTCGTGGTTCCGCCAGGCTGGCTGGGCGGGAATTCCCTGAACGTTGTAAGGAATTGGGCGGTAATCGCGACGGCCGGAATCATGGCCCAAAGGTGATCTCCCCACCATCTGCCATAAAGCATCGATTGGTCCTGATAACGCTCCCATGGATCCTGGCGCAGATTCGTTACGAGCGGAACGTTGGTTGATTCCTCTGTACCTGTGAACAGATTGCCCTTGATGGTTTTGAAGCTGAGCTTCCAATCGTTGTACCGCAACGCCGTAAGATCGCCGTTGTCTGTGAAATAGAAGAACTCACGCCGTGGCCCTTTGGCCGCTTCGTCTTTGAAAAAGGGCAGAAAATTATAACCGTCAAGGTGGTTTTTGAACGTTTTGTCACCCACTTTCCTGCCCTGCAGAAGCTCTTCCTTGAGATTGGGATCGCCCGCAGCAGCCACCAGAGTCGGCATCCAGTCCTCGGCTGCCATGATCTCGTTCATGATGGTGCCGGGTTTGATGGTCCCGGGCCAGCGAACAAGCATGGGCACGCGGAAACCGCCTTCGTAGGTGGTGCCCTTCTCACCCCGGAACGGGTGGTTGCCGCCGTCAGGCCAGGAGAAAATTTCGGCGCCGTTGTCGCTCGTGAACATAACGATGGTGTTGTCGGCAACGCCGAGTTCATCCAGCTTATTAAGCAACTCGCCCACTTCCCAGTCGAGCTCCATCATGGCATCGGCGTAAAGGCCATAGCCGCTCTTGTCCTTCCATTTGGGCGAGAGATGCGTCCAGACATGACAGCGCGTGGAGTTGTACCAGAGGAAGAATGGCTTGCCGCCCTTGACAGAACGATCGATGAAATCCTTCGAGTGGCTTACCAGCTCTTCATCGATGTTTTCCATGCTCACTTTGGCCTTCGGATCCATGTTTGGGTGTGGCGGCAACGGACCGCCATCCTCGATCTTCTGCTTACCAACCCTGCCCCAGCGCGGGTCGATCGTCGGATCATCCACATCAGTGGCTTTGGAGTCCACAATATTGCGTGGAGTGAACATGGCCATGGCGGGGCCTTTAGGGTAGTCGGCTTGGTACGGCTCCTCCATGGCGTTCAGGTGGTACAGAATACCGTAGAACTCGTCGAAGCCGTGGACCGTGGGCAGGTACTCGTTGCGATCGCCCAGGTGGTTCTTTCCGATCTGCGCCGTGACGTACCCCATAGGTTTGAGTAGTTCAGCGATGGTCGGATCTTTGTCCTGGATGCCTTGTTTTGCTCCCGGCATGCCGACCTTCAGCAGACCTGTGCGAAAAGGCGTCTGACCGGTGATGAACGCGGCTCGCCCGGCCGTGCACGATTGCTGGCCGTAGTAGTCCGTGAACAGTGCGCCTTCTTTGGCAATTCGGTCGATATTGGGTGTGCGCCCTCCCATCATTCCGCGATGATAGGCGCTGATGTTCCATATCCCAACGTCGTCGGACATAATCATGACAATGTTTGGTTTCTTCTGTTGTGCCTGGGCGGGCAGCATCGCAACCGAGCAGACGGTAACGAGAACTAGGCCCAACCGCGTTCCTAACAATTGTTTGGTCATACAGCGCGCCATCACAGTTTGAATCCTTTCTCCTACGTCCGAAACGATGGCGCCCGGTGCCTGGAGATTCTATTTTTGTATGTCCTCGGAATCTTGAAGGTCCGCGGTTAGGGCTCGGCCGTCATCGAAACGCAACGAAACCCGAGATGATTCGTTCCCGTGGTGATCTCTCCCTTTCCCCGCGTTCCGACCATGTAACGCGAGCAATATTGGTCGGTGCAAAGGAATGACCCTCCACGTTGAACTTTCTTCTTCTCGGTTGGTTCCGTCGCGTCGTACGGAGTATCCGGGCCCTTCGGATTCCGGGCCACGCCGCCCGCCTCCTGCAGCGTGCGGTAGTAATCCGCCCGATACCAATCGGAAGTCCATTGCCAGACGTTCCCCGCCATATCGTACAGTCCGTATCCGTTCGCGGGGAACTGAGCAACTGGTGCAAGGCCCACGTAACCATCACTGCCGATGTCTTCGTTTGGAAAACTTCCTTGATGAGTGTTGGCCATCCATTTGCCGCCCGGTCGAAATTCATTTCCCCACACATAAGGTTTGCCCGCCAAGCCGCCGCGCGCCGCGAATTCCCATTCGGCTTCAGTTGGCAGGCGCTTGTGCGCCCATGTTGCATAAGCTTCGGCGTCCTCGTAAGCAATTTGGACGACAGGATAGTTCTCTTTTCCAACGATGGAAGTTTGCGGGCCCGCGGGATGCAGCCAATTCGCGCCCGCTATATAACTCCACCATTGGAAATGATCAGTGAGCGGAACCGGATGGTTTGGCGGCGAGAATACGACTCCGCCGGCGATAAGGTTCTCCGGCGGGGCACCCGGAAAATCTTCCGCGCGCGGCGTTCTTTCCGCCACGGTGACATAGTGGGTTGCTCGAACGAAAGCGGCGAACTGCCTGTTAGTGACATCGGTTCTGTCCATGAAGAACCCGTGAACGTAAACCCGGTGGATTGGGCGAGCATCGTCCATGGCATGCATGCCCACCATGTTGTTGTCCGATCCCGGCGGATCCTGTGCACCCATCGAGAACTCGCCACCCGGGATCCAAACCATCCCTAGGGGCGCCTTTCCGGGCCGGGGCGCCGTGTTTGGGATGGTTGGCCCGAAATCCTGTTTCGGTTCAGTCGTTGCTTCCGGAACCGCCCACACCGGGGCAGCATGAGAAGCAAAGGGAATTCGAACGTAGGCCTCGTCAATGATTACCAGCACCAGAGCGGCAAGGACTGCAGCCGGTAACGCCCACGAAGCGAACGAGTGGGAGGCCTTTTCAAAGTGTTTAGTATTACTTATCACGCGGCTTGTGGCGGTTGATTGTTTTCGCTCCCGATCGACTTAGAAAATTTCATACGCGAGTCTCCGTTTGGTCACCCGCGGGCAGAAAGCTTGACGGCACCTTGAAAAAAAAGCATCTGGACCGCCAATCTAGAATCCTAGGTCACTGAGAAAGGGTGGCGGGCTCCCGAAGAAGCTCCCCCCTGACCATTCTGACCCCCAAAGGAGAACCCTAAAATGAGCCAAAGTCATCTCACGATTGACTTCCCTATCAAAGCGCCCGCCAACGCCCAGGCGCTAACCGAAGAGCTGCCCCCGTTGATGCCCGATTTCGCGAAAGCGCAGGATGATCTCGGTACCGTGCATTACTCTCGTTTCACGGTCCACGGAGATGATAAGCTTCTCTTCCTGGCGGACATTGACGGCGAGGTTGAAAAGCACATTGAACGTCTCGCCGAGAGTGCTGGCCCCGTGTTCGAGGCTATCTTCAAACACGTGGAAGATCCTCCAGCCACGCCCGTGGCTAGTAACTCTGCGGCGACGATCAAGTGGCTGAAGCATCATCACCGCCGGGCTATAGCGCCGTATAGCGCTTTCGAGGACGCTTCGGTTCAGGACATCAAGGCGGCCGCTCGTGCAGCTGGCGTTACGAGCAATTGCCCGCAGGGCACCTGGCATATATACCTGAATATCAAGTCAATGCTGAAAGCTTTTACCTTGGAGCACGTGGTTATCAAGGCCGTAGCGGCTAAGTCAAAGGAAATGTCGGATGCTATTGGGACCCTTCATTTCGACTACGCTGTGCCTTTTGAGAACCGTCACCTGGGCTTCTTCACCATCTACGACAGTTCTTTCGAGAAGTACATCTACGACTTCGCAGCTAAGACCGGGCCCTTTTTCGATCAGGTCTTTGACTATGTCAATGATGGGCCGCCGGCCCCAGTAGAAAAGAACGCCAAGGCGTTCCTCGAGTGGGCAACGGAAAACAACCATCCGGCCATCGGGTATTACAGCGCCTATCCAGGCTTATCGGTTCAAGACATTAGAGCCCTGCTGGCCGATCGCAAGTCGCAATTGGCCACTGCATAGCAGTTGTTTCCCGGACCAGGATCAATTCGGAGGTACGTGTTGGCAAAGGAGAACCAAACGCAACCGGCACCGGCGAAGGAGGGCTCGGAGCTTCTTCGCCGAATGCTGGGTCGAAGGCGGCATGAAAAGCCCGAGGCTGATGGCAATTCGGGAGCCGTGGAAAACTCCGCGCTCGATCTTGCGGACATTCAGGGGATCATTCTCCGGGGTTACAAAATGCCGATGCTGCGGCATTTCTTGTTGAGGGTAGGAGATCCGGCACAAGCGCGCAGGCAACTCGAACGGCTGGTAAGCGGCGACGAATCCGACGTCCCGCAAATCACAACTGCCGAAGACTGGCACGTCGGGTTCGAGCCCGGACCGGGAGACAATCCCACGGAAGCCCCGCGTCGCAAGCCCGATTATTGCCTCAACATCGCCATCACTTGGCCCGGACTGGTAGCGCTGGAGATAAAAGACCGCGTCCCAACGTTATCTTTCAAGTCATTTGACGCGTTCATCGAAGGAGCCGCGCAACGAGCGGAGCTGGTCGGAGATACCGGACCAAGTTCGCCCCAGAACTGGACTGGCGGCTTTGGAAAAGGGCAGGATCACGTCCTGCTGACGCTGCACGCCATCAGCCCGGAAGCGATGAAAAACTATACCGATCGGTTGTGTGCCTGGTTTGCCGAAGGAAATGCCTTTCAAGAAATCTGGCGCCAGGACGGGATGGCGTTAATGGAGATGCAAAATGGCCAACCCGTGTTTACCAGCAAACTTCCCTTCGGGTATACCGACGGCATCAGTATGACCACCATTCGCGGCGGCCCGGAAAACTATCATCCCGATCATCAGCAGCCCTGCGAGCCATGGCTCTTCGTCTTGCTGGAAGACGCTGCGAACTACCATGTACCGGAGCCGCGAAAACTTGGCCTGAACGGTAGTTTTGCAGTTTTCAAAAAGGTCGAGATGGACGTGGTTGGCTTTGAAAATTTCTTACAGTCGAACAAAGACAAAATAGATCCTGAACTGCTCGCCGCAAAGATGTGCGGACGATGGCGCAACGGCGTTCCTCTCGCCCTGTCACCGGATACGGATAGCCCTGCAGGAGGGATTTCACCCGAACAGTTGAACGATTTCGAGTACGTAAATGCTGATGGTTCGGGAGATCCGAAGGGGATTCGCTGTCCCGTGGGTGCACACATACGCCGCGTCAATCCACGAGGTCAGCCGGTCGCAGGGCAAGGGCAACCAGGCGGAAGCAATAATTCGCACCGAATAATCCGTCGCGGTCTGCCTTACGGGCCGATGTATGATCCCAGCAAACCCTACGATGGAATCGAGCGCGGGATTCTGTTTTATTTTGTTAACTCGAATATCGAGAACCAATATGAGTTCGTGCTGGGACATTGGGTAAACGACAGCGAATTCGCTGGAGCTGTCAGGCTGAACCCGAAGTCGAAAGATCCAGTGATTGGCACTCAGAACCCGGCGGAAAGCATTTTCGTGATACCGCAGGCCAATGGGGGCCCGCCGATCGAGGTAAAGGGTCTCTTAAGCTTCGTTACGACCAAAGCCGCTGGGTACGTGTTTCTGCCGAGCATCACAGCCATCAAATTTATCGCCGGCCTGTGATCTGCCGCCGCCCGCGCTCCAAAGCGGACTGAACAGGTGCGTCCGCGGCGTTAGCCTACTGTTTCTCTTTTTGAAGCTGCTTTAGCTTCTGCTCCATGAGCAACGTTTGCTGTTCTTTCGACAGCTTTGGAAACAGGAAGGCAATCTGCAAACGCATGCTCCAACTCGAGCTGCCTGCGGGACGAACCGGGTTGCTATAAAACTGCGCGGTTATGTTGACGGGCTGAAAACCTATTTTCGTTACTCGCCCAATTCCCCCGCCAAAGGGTACGGTCCACACGTTCCCTCCTGAAGCCTTCCAATTGGCGGTGATGATCGGGGAAAGGCTGATATACCAGCCCTTCTTCAAGTTGTAATTAACGAAGTATTGCAGCAGCATCTGGTTGACAGCCGGGCGGCCGCCCGAACCGGCAACTGACCAAACGTTGTTGACCAGGACGCCCAGTGTCCAAGGTCCCGGCTGTGTGAGCGCCACAAACGAAGGCCCCATACTGAACTTGCCTTGTCCCAGGATTTTGTTGGTCGCCGTCGGAATAATAAAAGCCGGTCCTGCGCCCCAAATCACTTTGCCGGGCCGCTGAGGCGATAAGAAAAATGTCGGATTCATATCTCCTAGCCCGTATTCTCCCGTTGTCGGCGCAGGATATGGTTGCCAGACGAATGGCTGGATCACTCGGGTGATGAGCGTCCAATTCTCACCGAGTTTCACCGGAATCACCGGTTGAAAGTTTAGAACGTCCTGCGTCCGGTCGTACGGGCCGACCCCAAAATTGGCACTGTTCTGCAGAGGCGCGCTAATCAGGTTCGCCACCGGGTTTTGCACCGCCTTTTGCAACTGCTCGGTCGGCTGACCGTTCACGTCATTTTCATTGGCTCCCGCTTGGGCGTCCGTTGGGGTTGACTTCGCAGCTCCGGAACTTTGTTGGGCCTGAAGTTGCTGCCCGATACCCGACATAGCAATCGCACACGTAACGGCGATGAGCGCCAATAACGCCCGACGCTTTTCGCGGCTGACCACCGATTTCTTCATGTCAGAACGACCCTCCACCGAGTTGCACCTCATTTCGGCTTTGGAATTCTGAATGTCCACGATCCGCCGAACACGATCTGATTGCCGAGAGTGGTCGCGCGCGCCAGGTACTCGTGGTCATATTTGAAAAAAAAGTTAAGACCCTTTGCCGGCATGATGTAGCTGATCTGCCCTCCTACCGCATGGACCGAGTAAAAGGGTACTAAGCTCGCAGGCAAAAAAATGATGTTTCCAAGCGGGCCCGCAATGGCATAGTTCCCGCCATTGGGTGTGACTTGCCATTGATCGTAACCGACCACTCCGAGTTGAACCAGCTTACTGAGATCCTTGCTTAGAGGAAGAACCTGTCCAAGGCCCCATTCGTCGCTGAAGGCTTGCCCGGGCGTTATACGACCCCCGTTCGCAACTTGCTTGTGGCCGTGAACTTCCCAGTTGGTGAAAAGATTTGCACTCGTCCCTTTGTTCTTGGTCAGGTAAACTGTGCTGCCTGTGAACAAGTGGTTCCCATAGTAGCCGGATCCAATGTTGTTCAAGGCGCCCGGTGAATATCGGCCGGTGGGGTACATGATTGCATCGCCGATTTGGATGTCCGCGCGCTTCAAATGCCACCCCAACGTAAGCGGCTGCAGCCACATGTCCGCTAATCCGTACGTGCTGCCGCTCCGGTTGATCTGCTCCAGCGTCAGTGAGCCGTTGGCAAGCGTGGGAGTCGCGACCATGAATCCGAGATTTCCCCCGAGAATTTTGTTGTCCGGCACGTAATAGAAAATGTTTTCTACAATCCAAAGGTTCAGTGACGGTTTGGGACCTAAGGCGTTTCCGTTACTGTCGTTGAACGTATTAGTCGGGTAATTGATATCTATGTTGGCGTAAGTGATGCCCGGATCCGGCAATATTCCAGCGTTCAGTCCAAACTGGCCAAGCACATACTGACCTTTCTGTTGGGCCCCCAGGGGCAGTGCGCCGGCCAACGCGACGCAAAAAACGATCGGTCCCCAAAAGTTAGAACTCATCGTGATCCTCACTGTCAAGAAACTCCTGTTCTGACCAAAGCAGTTTGTCCCATTGCACGATGATCAGAAACACAAACAGCTCTAATACTTTTTTGGGTTCTCAAGACGATTTCGAGTAAATTGCTGTAGGTCGAAAAATTGCGCCGGGCAATCCACTGCAGAATCGTTCTCCAGTGTCGATTCGCTTGAATCTGTCGCGCGTTGCGCCTTTTTGGTCTGCGGGTGCTCGCTCAGCCGGCGACGCCCAGCGCGACATCGCGGCCTCGAATCGGCGTGGCGCCTGCAGGCGGGGTGCGCTCGGATTAGCGGTGATGCAGAGGCCCTATGGATAAACCTGACTTGAAAACACGAGCTGTTCATGAGGTGGTCGAGCTTCTGACCGTGATGATCTTGCTCGCCCCATTTCTCGTCTCATTTGCCATTTTTCGACAGTACTTGCAGGGAACGTGTGGAATTCACTCTTTTTCCTATGGAACAGCTCTTGCTACGGCGTTGGTGAACGCACTCGTACTGGGTAAAGTCATTCTCATCGGGGACATTGCGAGAATTGGCAAGAGGTCCGAGAGCAAGTCCCTGATCGTTCCAACCCTTTATAAAGCTGCGATGTTCACGCTCTTTTATTTGATTGTTCATGTTCTTGAGGTCACTGTCGAGTCTTTGTTTCATGGGCAAACTCTTATTGGCTCGCTCCGCTCGGCAGCGCCTCCCGGAGAGCTTACGGCGTTATCGCTAGTCGTATTCTTCGCATTTATTCCTTTCTTCGCCCTGAGAGAGACACGCCGTATTTTGGGCGCTGACAAATTTCATCGCCTATTTCTGCGTCGGACTGCAGATTAGAACTGCGCGAACCGCCTGCCTTGTCTTAACGTTCTAAGACAGCAATCTCTGTCGCTGGAAGCAAGATCCGCTGGATTGATGCCGATCAATTTGATCGTGCTCTGGAGATATTGCGCAAACGTGACATTCGTTACGTCAGCTCGCGGCCGTCGTCGAGAACGCCCGCGTACTCTCACGCTTTGCCAAAGTAGGGCAGTAAAAAGTCGGCGTGTTTCCGTTCTCTAATTCCACGCTCCTGAAATTGTGCCTCGGTGGGAGGCTCTGGCATCCGTCTTGAACCAGCGGCTCGCACCGCTTAACTTAATATGAGTCGGCGAGTTCCATACGGCATCTTGAGTATTCCGAGGGCGTTTCGGGCGCCGAAAATCCGCCTAAGGTGTAACTATTGTGAAATCCTCGATACTACTCAGAAGATTCGGCGTGTTTGTCATTTGCAGTGCAATTGGTTTTGCACAGGAAGCTGTTGATCCCACCGCCGAGCGTGCCAGAGACATACTGCTGACCGCGGTAGCCGAGAAGAATCCCGACACGCGCGTGCAGGCGGTCCTTGCCGCAAGCCTAGTGGGCGCTCACGAAAAGGTCATTTCCAGATTGGCCACCATGCTCGATGAGGATAAAGATATCCCGGTCCGGCTGGCGGTCGTCTCCTGCTTGGGCGATTTCAAGGATCCAGCCGTGATCCCGATCCTGAACAAAGCGCTGAAAGATCCAGCCCCGGAGGTTAGCTTCGCGGCCGCCAAGGCGCTCTTTAACATGAAGCAACCGATCGGCAAGGAGGTGCTTCTGTCGGTTCTGTCGGGTCAGGAGAAAGGCTCCTCGAGTTTTCTAACGAGTCAGAAGAGGAGTGCCCTCAGGATGCTCCAATCACCTTCTAAATTGTTCATGACGGCCGCCACAATGGCCGTGCCGATCCCCGGATTCGGTTTAGGGGTTGCATCTGCTCAGGGGATTCTTTCCGACCCGGGCGCATCGGCACGAGCATCGGTGGTGCTGATGCTCGAGAGCGATAAAGACGCTCCAACAAGAGATGCGATCAAGGCCGCTCTGTCTGACAGTGATTGGTCGGTCCGGGCAGCCGCCGTGCACGCAATGGCGCTGCGCAATGATCCCGCACTGAAACAGGAGTTTGTCCCGCTCTTCGATGACAAGAAAGATGCTGTGCGGTTCCGCGCGGCCGCGGGCTATCTTCGACTGGTATTGCTCGGAAAGCAGTGAGGGAGTATGTGCGGAATGCGATCACTTATCGTTGCCTTGTTGATCTCGCATGCAGCCGAGGCTCAGCAACCAACGGCTCAGAAGACTGTAAACGCCCTCGAAAGTTACCTGAACATGGCCGGCTCGCACACCGCAAAAGACTTCCGTCCTCTAACTCAACAGGAAAGGACGAATCTTTACGTGCGGGGTTTATATTGGGATTCGATCTGTATGCGGCACCGGTTAGAAGTGCAAATGCTGTAACCCGATCGCCTGATCTTTGAATACGCAGGTACGCCACAATACCGCTACAACGGACCGAAGAAGACCAGCAGTCCTCCAACGATGCCTACTGCGGCAAAAATCCCATAGAAGATACGTCCCTGCCATTTCGTCAAAGGGCGTTTAGAACCGCGCAGCGTAACGCAAGGATGCGTGATTCCCTCGTACAGGCCAAAGACCCCTATAGCGATCATAATCAGCGATCCAAGCCAGCGCGGCATCTATCGATTTTTCAATCTAGCGCACGTCCGAGTAACTGTATGGTTCGGTCGCCTTGATTAAGCGACTCGAAGCTTGGCCATGCGTTCGTAGGGAAAGCAGTTCCGAACATTGCTGAGGAAGTGCCGGCCTTTGGATTCGGCGCGCAGGAAATGCTGGTAGTCGTCGTGGGAAAACTGGAAATACCGGTAGACATCGCCGCTGCGGAATCGCAGGTACAGGATGCGCTTGTCGGCATCGTATGCCACCGAGAGAAACATCTGCGATTCGAGCGGTAACCAAGTCATTGGATATTCACGCCGCATCCACGGCAACCCGGCCTGCGGGAAAAAGATTCCAGGGCAGCAACTCCGCAATGCGGTTGATCGGATGATCGGCAATACGACGCAGCACCGAAGTCAGATAAGCTTCCGGATCAATGCCATTCAGCTTTGCCGAGCCCATCAGACTGTAAATCGCCGCCGCCCTCTCCCCGCCACCATCGGAGCCTGCAAACAGATAATTTTTCCGGCCCAGGGCGACCGCACGCAGCGCGCGTTCGGCCGCATTGTTATCGATTTCAATACGGCCGTCATCGCAATAGCGTACCAGCGCCGGCCAGCGTGCGAGCGCATAGCCAATGGCCGCCGCAACTTCGGACTTGCGCGAGATCCTCGTGAGCGTGGTTTTAAACCATTCGTGCAGCGCGATTAATAAAGGACGTGCACGCTCGTCGCGTACCTGCTGCCGTTCATCCGGCGGGCGACCACGGATTTCGCTCTCAATCCGATACAGCTGCCCGATGCGCTCCACTGCTTCGGTCGCGATAGGAGAAGCATGCGCCTGGTGCAAATCAAAGAACTTGCGACGGACATGAGCCCAGCACGCCGCTTCTCGAATGCGTCCGTCATCATATAAGTGGTTGAAGCCCGCATAGCCGTCGGCTTGTAACGTGCCGCAAAACGTTTTCAGATGCCGGTGTGGATGCTCGCCTTTTCGATCTGGCGAGTACGCAAACCAGACCGCTGGAGCAGCCAGGTCGCCGGCCGGGCGATCATCCCGAACATAAGCCCACAAACGGCCGAGTTTCGTTTTGCCCGTGCCTGGCGCCAGCACCGGTACCGGCGTATCGTCGGCATGCAGTTTGCCCGGACTCATGACGTATTGCCGCAAGCCATCATTCAGGGGCACCAGCAACTCACTCGTTGCTCCTACCCAATCCGCCAGTGTCGACCGCTCCAGCTCCACACCCTCTCGGGCGTAGATCTCCGCCTGACGATACAGCGGCTGGTGATCCGCATATTTCGATACCAAAACATGTGCCAGCAGTCCAGGACCGGCGAGGCCGCGTGCAATCGGACGGCTCGGGGCTTCTGCCTGCACGATCACATCGCATTTGGTGCAACTCAGTTTGGGGCGCACATGCCGGATCACTTTGAAACGCGCCGGCACATACTCCAGCATCTCGGATACATCTTCGCCGAGCTTACGCAGCTCCCCGCCACATCCAGGACAGCTTTCCTGTTCAGGCTGGTGGGTCTCGGTCTGTCGCGGCAAATGATCTGGCAAAGGCCGGCGCGCCGGTTTCTCGGTCACGCTCGCAAAGATTGCGGCTGCTGGCGGCGGAAGCGTGTTCTCTGCTCGTTGGTTCTTCTCTGCAGCATTCTCCTCCAGATCATCGAGCTGCAGTTCGAGTTGTTCAATCTCGCGCTGGATTTTTTCCGACTTGCGTCCAAACTGTAGCCGTCGCAGCCGGGCGATGATCAACCGGAGACGCTCAAGTTCAGCATCACGCGACGAGATCTGCGCGTGCTGCTTGATAACCATGGCCTTCAATGCGGCCGCGTCGAGCGCGTCCAGATCAGGCAGCGGTACAGCAGGCATCTTCAAAAACTATGCCATGGGTTTATTACTTAGTCGAGAGCAATCCGAACATTTTTAAGTATTTTTGTTCTCGGTTATCAAACTGCCATCTCCGGCTTCCACGTGCGCGCCGGCCGGCGCCAGTCAATCCCTTCGAGTAACATCGATAACTGCGCCCGAGTAAGTGACACGCTTCCACTCTCGGCCTGCGGCCAAACGAAACGCCCGCGTTCCAATCGCTTCGCAAAAAGGCAGAGCCCGTCGCCATCCCACCACAACAACTTCACCAGATCGCCTCTCCGCCCACGAAACACAAACACATGCCCGCCGTAGGGATCCTGCTCGAGCACGATCTGCACGGCTGCGCTCAAACCCGTGAACCCGCGCCAACCCTTGGAGTTTCTTCAAAGCGACGATGTCGGCAGGCATCGACCAAGCCCACGACAAGCCGAAGGAATGGGGTCAGGGATGGGGACCCTATGGTCAGCGGTACGCCAATATCGAAGGGCAATACGTCGTTCAGAAAACCGTCAACTACCTGCTCTCGTCAGCCTTACACGAAGATAATCGATATTTCGGTTCGGGTAAGCACGGATTCTGGCCGCGAACTGAGTATGCGCTTATGAGCTCCGTTCTCGCGCGGAACGATGAGGGAAAGTTCAAGATCTCGATTTCACAATTGAGCGGCGTAGCAGCAGGCGCCTTCGTTGCGCGATTGTGGCTTCCGCCAAGTCAAAGCAGCGCCAGCGCCGCGCTTGGGAGCTTCGGCATCACCATGGGCGGCAACACCGCAACTTCAGTGCTAAAAGAGTTTTTGCCTGACCTGCTCCGTCGAATTCCGCACAAGAAACCTGATCAGGATTTAGACTCATCTAAATAGCTCATCTGTCCTCGTCTAATGTTGGGCTCTGTGGGATTAAATCAGCAATGGCGAGAACGGATCTTGCCGACAGCACCCCCTCACCAGAATTTTCGAGATAAAAGTCAGAACGCGAGGCGCAAGGCCACCTGGATGATTCGTGGTCCGCTGTCGGCATTAAGCTGGCCGAAAGCCGTGTTCACCTGTTTTCTAGTCGCCGGATCGAACACCGCGGAATTGTTAACCGAATTGAATTGCGTGTGGTTGAACGCATTGAACATATCGAGCCGCAACTGTGTCGTAGCTCCCGAGATTGAAGCATCCTGCTCATCCGTAACGCTGCCGCTGATGAGCCCGAAAGCTGACTGAGCAATCGCAGTTACGGGTAGCAGCAATACCGCCAGATAGAAGACCGACAGCAACTCGAAAGCGCCTCTGCCGTCCACTCGTGTGCTGATGCCCAGGACGGTTATATGCGAGCGCCAGCTTGGGATCCGGCGCAATCGCCTTTTAGAACTCATGCCTCGCGTATTGTAGGTCATTCAAATGGGCGAGGACAAGGCCCGGTTCCAGTGTGCGCCATCATTTTTAGTTATCCTCGAAGCTTGCACCGAACAGACGTTATGCTGAGG
Source organism: uncultured Acidobacteriaceae bacterium (assembly GCA_963787585.1). Taxonomy (GTDB): domain Bacteria; phylum Acidobacteriota; class Terriglobia; order Bryobacterales; family Bryobacteraceae; genus Bog-105. The sequence continues at coordinate 117,772 of CAWBDR010000013.1, read as the reverse complement.
GAATAGTCGAAATGGTCGGGACTTGCGCGGGTACAGGCTATTCGGCCTGCCTCCGAAGAATACTGCTGTCGCTGCTCGAGGTCCTGGCCCTGTCACTTGCCTATGCTTACTGCGCCTGCGCGCAAGAGAGCATTGAGGGTTTAATAAAGCCTCCCGTTATCGACAAACATGATATCCGCTTCACCCGGCTCTCCGTCAATGGAGAAACCCTTCAGAGCCGAGTGCAAGACATTGTGCAGGATGACTACGGATTCCTGTGGTTCGCAACGACAGATGGCTTGTACAAGTACGACGGCTATAGTCTCAAGGCATATCGGCATGAGCGCGGAAACCCGAATAGCGTGGCCGACGATACCGTCATGGCTCTGTACAAGGATCGGGATGGCAGTCTCTGGATCGGCACCAGATTTGGAGGGCTCGACAGGCTCGATCCAAGCCAGGATACTTTCACGCATTATCGGAATAAGTCCGACGACCCGGCTAGCTTGGCCAGCGACGATGTCAGCTCCATCTATCGCGATGATGGGGGCAAACTTTGGATTGGTACCGATCGCGGGCTCGACCGCTTCGAACCGGCTGCTGGAACTTTCGTTCATTACAGGCACAACCCTCAGGATGCCGCCAGCCTGAGCGCCGATAATGTCATCTCTGTCTACGAAGATAGGCGAGGGAATCTCTGGGTCGGCACCAACTTGGGACTCAATAAGCTGGATCGGACCACAGGTCACTTTGAACGCTTCCTGCACAACGCGGGAGACGCGCACAGCATTGGTAACAACTACGTCGGTTCTATTTTCGAGGACCGATCAGGGATTCTGTGGTTGGCCTCGACGTTCGGGAGCGGCTTGAGCGCCTTGGACGTGAGAACCGGCGAATTCACACAGTACTCGTTTCACACAGAGGAATCATCCAGTCAAAGCGTGACCGGTGTAGTAAGGCTCTTTGAAGGCGAGGATGATGCGCTGTGGCTGTGTACGGTAGATCGCGGTCTGCTGAAGCTCGACCGCGAACGCAAAACGTTCATCCGGTATACCAACGAACCCGGCAACCCGAATAGCCTGCCGAACGATACGGTTTACACCCTGCTAGAAGATGCCGAAGGAGAAATGTGGGTGGGCACGCAAAGCGGGCTAAGCCGGTTTCAGCGAGGGCCACCCTCGTTTGTGGAGTATCAGCACGAGGCAAGCAATCCGAACAGCCTTCACGACGACATGATTTGGTCCGTACAGGGGGGCAGCGAGGGATCCTTTTGGATTGGAGACGAAGACGGGCTTGACCGGCTGGACCCTCGAACCGGAGCGTTTACGTTCTACCAGCACGATCGCAAAGATCCTCACAGCCTTTCGTACAACAAAGTCGCCGCAATCCGCGAAGACCGCGCGGGGACTCTGTGGTTCGGCACGTATGGGGGAGGACTGGATCGTTTTGACCGCGCAACGGGACGGTTTTTCGCCTACCGGCACGATCCGAGAGATGCTGGCAGTCTGAGTAGCGACTCCGTTCTCTCTTTGTTAGTCGACCGATATGGAACGCTGTGGGTGGGAACCCAGGGCGGAGGGCTGGATCGCTTTGACTCGACAACAGGACGTTTCACTTCGTATTTCAATGATCCGCTCGATCCGGATCTTTCGTTCCCGGCCCTATTCGAGGATCGAGCGGGATTGCTGTGGTTGGGTACCTCAGATCGGGGACTGATCAGCTTCGATCCAAAAACGCAGCGATTCAGGGCTTTTCGTCACGACCCCGATGACCCTCAAAGTCTCAGCAATAACAAAGTAACTTCTATTTGGGAAGACCGGCATGGATGGCTGTGGATTGGCACTAAGAACGGACTGAATCGATTCGATCGAAGCCGTGAAACTGTCACGATCTTCACCAAAAGTGACGGGCTACCAGATGACACGATCGAATCCATTCTGGAAGACCGTCATGGACATCTCTGGCTGGGTACGCACAACGGACTCAGCCGGTTCGACCCAGAGACGAAAATCTTTCGCAACTATTCAGAATCGGATGGTCTTGCCGGTAATCTGCTGAACCCGTATGGGCCGGAGGGAAGCTGCCGGACTCCAGACGGTGAAATGATCTTCGGGTCCAGCACCGGTGTGACCGTTTTTGACCCGGAGCGGATCTCCGAGAATTCTCACGTGCCGCCCGTTGTGTTGACTGATTTCCTGCTGTTCAACAGGCCGGTGCGCCAAGGTAAAGATTCGCCGCTCAGCAGATCGATTTGGGCGACCGATGCCCTCACGCTGACGCATCGCCAAAGCATTTTCACAGTTGAGTTCGCCGCCTTGAGTTATGTGGCTCCAGAAAGAAACCGATACCGGTACCGGCTGGAGGGACTGGAGAAACAGTGGAATGAGGTAGACAGCGGTCGCCGCAACGCCACTTACACTAACCTTCACGCCGGGAACTACTTCTTCAGAGTGCAGGGATCGAACAACGACGGCGTGTGGAACACAAAAGGCGTCAGTCTGGCCATTACGGTTCTGCCGCCCTGGTGGGCAACATGGTGGTTTCGAAGCATTGCCGGCCTACTCCTTTTCGGACTAATTTGGGCAATCTACCGATCACGTGTCAAGGGGCTGCGGCTGCAGACTGCCAGGCTCGAGGCTCAGGTAACGCAACGAACGCGTGAACTGCAGATTGCCAAGAATACGGCAGAGGCCGCCAATCAGGCTAAAAGCACCTTTCTCGCCAACATGAGCCACGAACTGCGTACGCCATTGAACGCGATTCTTGGCTTTTCCAATCTACTGCGTGAAAGCCGACGCGTTCCCGAAAAAGAGCGCAGAGATTTGGACATCATCACTCGCAGCGGCGAACATCTGCTTGGCCTCATCAATGATGTACTGGACATGGCCAAGATTGATGCCGGCCGTATCGTGATCGAAAATGCTCCCCTGGACCTTACGGAGCTCGTGAGCGGTGTCATGGATCTGATGCGCCTCCGGGCAGAAGAAAAGGGTCTCGAACTGTGCTTTCAGCAAATTCCTGCGTCTTGTCAGTTCGTGCAGGCCGATGGCGAGAAGCTACGTCAGGTTCTCATCAACCTTGTGGGGAACGCTGTGAAGTATACCGACCGTGGGAGCATCGTCCTGCGCGTGAGTAGTCAACCGGCCGAGAACGCCCATCAGTGCAGGTTAGTAATGGAAGTGCAGGACACCGGAGTTGGCATCGCCAGCGAGGATCAAGAACGCATCTTTAAGCCATTTATACAAGCGGGCAAGCTGTCCACACAAAAGGGCACGGGACTGGGCTTGGCCATCAGCAAGAGGTACGTCGAGTTAATGGGCGGGACCATCCAGGTCGAGAGCGCGCCGGGGGAAGGATCCTTGTTTCGAGTGGAGATTCCTGTGCGGACGCTCGACAGATCTGACATGCCGGTTTCCGGGATCAAGCGCGGACAGATCGCCGGGCTCGAGCCTGGCCAGCCCGAATGTCGCATTCTCATTGTCGAGGATCAAGCGGAAAATTGGCTGTTGCTCCAGGGACTACTCGAGAACGCAGGCTTTCAGGTGCAGGTAGCCGAGGATGGCGCATCCGGCATCGAGAAGTTTCTAAGATGGCGCCCGCACTTTATCTGTAAGCGTACGGCGAGCACCGTCTAGCAAAGGACAGGGGAGTTGGGTGATGCTTCGGGAATGGACGGATCAGCTCAGAGCAACAAGCCGGAAGCAGTAAAAGCGCAGCGCCGCAAGTGGACGATGGCGGAACGGCAGAGGATTGTGCAGGCTTCGTTGAAAGCCGGTACAACGGTCGATACGGTAGCGCGTGTGAATGGTGTGAACCCAAGTCAGATCCACAAGTGGCGCAAACAGCACCGGCAGAGAATGCAACCGGGTAAGGCTTCGGTTTTGCTTCCGGTGCAAGTGGCGGAGGGAGCCGCGGCTGGTGCATGGGAAGCGAAACAGGAGTGCAGCGTGATCATGGAGGCGCGGGGTGTGAGGGTGACGGTGGGCGGCTGCATCGATGCAGCCGTAATCTGCAGGTTATTGGAGTGCCTGGCGGGATGATTGCACCACCAGCCGGAGCGCGGATCTGGATTGCGGCGGGGATCACTGATCTGCGGCGCGGGTTCACGGGTTTGAGCGCAGCCGTGCAGATCGTGCTCGAGCAGGATCCCTACGGCGGGCATGTGTTTGTGTTTCGTGGGCGGAGAGGCGATCTGGTGAAGTTGTTGTGGTGGGATGGCGACGGGCTCTGCCTTTTTGCGAAGCGATTGGAACGCGGGCGTTTCGTTTGGCCGCAGGCCGAGAGTGGAAGCGTGTCACTTACTCGGGCGCAGTTATCGATGTTACTCGAAGGGATTGACTGGCGCCGGCCGGCGCGCACGTGGAAGCCGGAGATGGCAGTTTGATAACCGAGAACAAAAATACTTAAAAATGTTCGGATTGCTCTCGACTAAGTAATAAACCCATGGCATAGTTTTTGAAGATGCCTGCTGTACCGCTGCCTGATCTGGACGCGCTCGACGCGGCCGCATTGAAGGCCATGGTTATCAAGCAGCACGCGCAGATCTCGTCGCGTGATGCTGAACTTGAGCGTCTCCGGTTGATCATCGCCCGGCTGCGACGGCTACAGTTTGGACGCAAGTCGGAAAAAATCCAGCGCGAGATTGAACAACTCGAACTGCAGCTCGATGATCTGGAGGAGAATGCTGCAGAGAAGAACCAACGAGCAGAGAACACGCTTCCGCCGCCAGCAGCCGCAATCTTTGCGAGCGTGACCGAGAAACCGGCGCGCCGGCCTTTGCCAGATCATTTGCCGCGACAGACCGAGACCCACCAGCCTGAACAGGAAAGCTGTCCTGGATGTGGCGGGGAGCTGCGTAAGCTCGGCGAAGATGTATCCGAGATGCTGGAGTATGTGCCGGCGCGTTTCAAAGTGATCCGGCATGTGCGCCCCAAACTGAGTTGCACCAAATGCGATGTGATCGTGCAGGCAGAAGCCCCGAGCCGTCCGATTGCACGCGGCCTCGCCGGTCCTGGACTGCTGGCACATGTTTTGGTATCGAAATATGCGGATCACCAGCCGCTGTATCGTCAGGCGGAGATCTACGCCCGAGAGGGTGTGGAGCTGGAGCGGTCGACACTGGCGGATTGGGTAGGAGCAACGAGTGAGTTGCTGGTGCCCCTGAATGATGGCTTGCGGCAATACGTCATGAGTCCGGGCAAACTGCATGCCGACGATACGCCGGTACCGGTGCTGGCGCCAGGCACGGGCAAAACGAAACTCGGCCGTTTGTGGGCTTATGTTCGGGATGATCGCCCGGCCGGCGACCTGGCTGCTCCAGCGGTCTGGTTTGCGTACTCGCCAGATCGAAAAGGCGAGCATCCACACCGGCATCTGAAAACGTTTTGCGGCACGTTACAAGCCGACGGCTATGCGGGCTTCAACCACTTATATGATGACGGACGCATTCGAGAAGCGGCGTGCTGGGCTCATGTCCGTCGCAAGTTCTTTGATTTGCACCAGGCGCATGCTTCTCCTATCGCGACCGAAGCAGTGGAGCGCATCGGGCAGCTGTATCGGATTGAGAGCGAAATCCGTGGTCGCCCGCCGGATGAACGGCAGCAGGTACGCGACGAGCGTGCACGTCCTTTATTAATCGCGCTGCACGAATGGTTTAAAACCACGCTCACGAGGATCTCGCGCAAGTCCGAAGTTGCGGCGGCCATTGGCTATGCGCTCGCACGCTGGCCGGCGCTGGTACGCTATTGCGATGACGGCCGTATTGAAATCGATAACAATGCGGCCGAACGCGCGCTGCGTGCGGTCGCCCTGGGCCGGAAAAATTATCTGTTTGCAGGCTCCGATGGTGGCGGGGAGAGGGCGGCGGCGATTTACAGTCTGATGGGCTCGGCAAAGCTGAATGGCATTGATCCGGAAGCTTATCTGACTTCGGTGCTGCGTCGTATTGCCGATCATCCGATCAACCGCATTGCGGAGTTGCTGCCCTGGAATCTTTTTCCCGCAGGCCGGGTTGCCGTGGATGCGGCGTGAATATCCAATGACTTGGTTACCGCTCGAATCGCAGATGTTTCTCTCGGTGGCATACGATGCCGACAAGCGCATCCTGTACCTGCGATTCCGCAGCGGCGATGTCTACCGGTATTTCCAGTTTTCCCACGACGACTACCAGCATTTCCTGCGCGCCGAATCCAAAGGCCGGCACTTCCTCAGCAATGTTCGGAACTGCTTTCCCTACGAACGCATGGCCAAGCTTCGAGTCGCTTAATCAAGGCGACCGAACCATACAGTTACTCGGACGTGCGCTAGATTGAAAAATCGATAGATGCCGCGCTGGCTTGGATCGCTGATTATGATCGCTATAGGGGTCTTTGGCCTGTACGAGGGAATCACGCATCCTTGCGTTACGCTGCGCGGTTCTAAACGCCCTTTGACGAAATGGCAGGGACGTATCTTCTATGGGATTTTTGCCGCAGTAGGCATCGTTGGAGGACTGCTGGTCTTCTTCGGTCCGTTGTAGCGGTATTGTGGCGTACCTGCGTATTCAAAGATCAGGCGATCGGGTTACAGCATTTGCACTTCTAACCGGTGCCGCATACAGATCGAATCCCAACATGATTAGCAGAGTTATCAACACGCTGCAATACGGCCTTCGGCGAACGGTTACCTTTATCTGGATGGACTGGCGGCTGCCCGGCATCAACGGCCTCGAAGCGACGAGGCGCATACGGGAGCTTGAAGGTAGCCCTGAAGTGAAGATCGCGGTCGTCTCCGCATTCGCTTTTACTGACTACCGCGACGAAGCGCTGGCGGCCGGTGTAGACGATTTCGTTAGCAAGCCATTTCAGGCCGAAGAAATATTCGATTGCCTCGCACGCCACCTCGGGGTGCGCTATGTGTATCAGGCCGCCACGACTGAAAAGACGACCGCCAGCCTTAAACAGGAGCAGTTAGCCGACTTGCCTGCGGAACTGCGCAAGGAGTTGACGGATGCCGTGATTTCGCTCGACATCGCGCGGATAGCCGGTGTTATCAGCCGCATCTCCGAGAAGAATGCCGCGTTGGGTAGCACGCTCTCGGAGTACGCGGACAGGTACGCGTACTCCTCGATTCTTCAAGCGCTTCGATCTTCAGAGCCCGTGCAGACGTGAATGCTACGCAATGGAAGCTGCGGTCTCGACACTTCAACACACCTCGTAGTCGTTCGATCCCCGCGCAACAAAACCTTCTTTACTGCGGCCCGCCGAAGGTGAACTGAATTCCGGCCGCATATCGGAGGTTGTTTTGGTTTCGGGCTGAAGGGCTCGTCGTACCCGGCGGTAGCGTGAAGTTAGGAGCCTCGACTCTGGTGAGAAAATAATCGAGCTGGATCGGCCGGAGTGTAATCGCATGGCTCAGCCTAATATCTAGCCCGCCGCCCCCCACCATTGCAAAATTGTTCGTCGCCACACTGCAGCGATTGCCGGCACACAAAGTAACATCCGCTGGAGGAATCAGGAGCGAGGTTTTCGAGATACTGGTGCTTGCGTTCTGCCCGCCAAACAACACGTGAAAGTACGGATCGATTCTCCTCGATCTCCCATACGAAATGCGCGGCCCAAAAAGATAGCTGAAAGCCGTGCTGTCGAACTGAAAACTATTGACGTTGCCGTTATGGTAACCGCCCAGCTCGGCCTCTAAGGCGAGGTGATCGTTGAAATTCCACCCAAGCGTTGCGAGGCCTCCATTGGCAGTGAATGCCGGAATCGTCTGCGCCGAGTTATATCGCACGAACGAGTAGCCGAGGAACAGGTCAGCCTTCGGCCCCTCCTGGGCATACATGCTCACCCCGAGCAAGGCGCCCGCCCCCGCTAAGCACGCCACCTTCTTAACAAAAATTCCTAGTGTCTTCATAAGCTCTGATGTTGAAACCTTTCGAGCTACTTGATCGGTTTCTCCCCAAGCCGGTTTATTTTTTCGCGACTAATGCGACGCTGCCGGGGCCACAGTCTTCAACACCGCTGTTTGCAGCTGCTGAAGTTTTGGCTCCGCCGTCCGGTTCTAGCATCAGACCTGCGTGAAGAAAAGACTGGCCACGTTTTGCCTGATGCTTGCTTCCGTCACTAGCGCAGCGCAGCCGGGCGAGTGGACTGGCAATTACACTCGCTGCGAACAGCACACGGAGGTCTTGAAGCACGAACACATGGATCTCGGCGTCCGGTTCTCCACATCGAACAACGAGCTGGCCGTGGAATTTGCGCGAGCGATGGATTTCTGGGCCACCATCCTCGACATGAGTTGGCACGAAGAAGACAGCCGCAACTGCGCTATTCAAATCGTCGATGGCTTTCCCCGGCTTTTCAAACCGGCCGAAGTTGCTAGGGCGCAATTCCCCGGGAGGCTTTCGTTTCAGGGCTGGATCGCGTTCAACAAAAACGCTTCCCTGCCGGCGAATGAGCTGTTTCTTACGGCAGTGCATGAACTAGGGCACGTTTTCGGATTACCACATAGCCACAACGCGTCTTCGGTGATGTATTTCCTGCGCTTGGATGGTCCGGCTTTCCTCGATGACACCGACCTTGCGGCACTGGCGACTCGTCACAAGCTCCGCGCCATGGTAGTGCCGTTGATCGTGTCTACGCAATCAGCGCAATCCGCTCACGGATCGGGCAGCTCTTATTGCGCGATACCGGCCGATGATTCCCACGCCTGTCATCCTGCTACTTCCGAGGTCGTGTCCGCCCGCTGAGTCACGAAAATTTTAAGCCCTGCACCCCGAAGGGTGAATCAATGGCAATGATCTGGTCCGTTTCAGAACCCGAGAGGTGGAAGCCGGAAACCAGTCCAAAAGGAGTATTACGATGCGAAACAAAACCAGAGACTTAGTGCTTTGCGCGCTGAATGCGGCCCTCGTGCTGGCCTTCACGGGGATCGCTCTCGGACAGACAACAACCGTTAAGGGCCTGATTACGGGCCGGGATGGCGCGAACGTCAATATCAAGACCCAGGAGGGGACCAGCGTCACCGTTACCCTTGACGACACCACCAAGGTTCAAGCGGTCAAAGGCAAGTTGGGACTTCGCAGGTCGGACATGGGCTTCACCGCTTTGGTTCCGGGACTGCCGGTCGAAGTTGATGCAACTGGCGCTCCCAACCAACTCGTCGCCAAAAGTGTCAAGTTCAAAGCCACCGATCTCAAGACCACCAACCAAATACAAGCCGGGCTGACACCCACTAACGAGGAGCTTTCGTCAACCCAGCAGCATGTCCAAGCCAACCAGCAGCAGATCCAAGGCAACCAGCAGCAGCTTGGGGAGCAAAAGGCCGCGATCGACGCCAACCAACAACAGATTCAGAAAACTCAGGGCGACCAGGCAGACCTTGCCAAGCGCTTCGGTGAACTCGGGGACTATGACGTCAAGGGAACAGCGACTGTCTATTTCGGCGTGAACAGCACTAAGGTTGACGCCAAAGGCGAGCAAGACCTGCAAGGGCTCGCTACTCAGGCGAAGCAAGTCGGCAGTCACTATCTGATCCAGGTGGCAGGCTACACGGATTCATCAGGAAACGCTGCCTACAATCAGCAACTGAGTGATCGCCGTGCTGCCGCCGTCATCGCCTATCTGCAGCAGTCGTGCGAAGTACCCCTCTTCCGTGTTTTGTCTCCCGCAGCCATGGGCATGTCTAACCCTGCGGCCTCAAATGAAACGACCCAAGGCATGTCGGAGAATCGGCGCGTTGTCGTGAGAATACTGGTTAATAAAGGCCTATCCGGCAGCTAATACGTTCTTCGAACGAACTACTTTCCTCGACGCTCCACTCCCCGGCCGCATGCGCGCCAGCTTGCGACCGGGTCGCTTTGTGGGACCCAGAGAGAAACTCGGACGAGGGCATTAGCTGGACGGTAATTCGCTAGTTGCCGAGCCATACTGCCCAAAGCTAATTACCGATACCCCACCAGTTCTACTGCTTCCCTTGATTGACAGCCATTCGGTGTGTGCGAGCTGAAGATCCGGATTGCTCGTTGGCTTGGGTCTTACTTGCTCAAACCGGCAACCCTTACAGGCGCGATCGCACCGACGGTACGAGTCGAAGTGATGATGCCAGCAGGCATTCCCTCGCGGACTGCATTATGTCGAAGGGAAGCCGCGGCTAAAGCACATTCAGTCTGTAGCCCCACATCTTGCGACAGATCACCCAGTCGTCTAATCGTCCTCTCAGCATGCGTTCGCAAACCTGAAGACTGCAGGCCAGTCATGAGGCTACTCAACTCCGTTATGGATGTATGCAGACGTGAGTGATCGTAGAGTATCTCCGGCTGAGGACCTCCCTCGACGACTGAATCCAAGAAGCTGAGTTCGTAGCGAACGCGCCGGTAACAATCGAGCTTGGTCATAATGTCATCACCGTGTCTGGACCTTTGCTTATAGAGGCCAAAGCTGGCATCGCTCAGTAAGCTCTCAACCATTCGACGTTTTCTCGTTTCAATAAGTGAGGCAATTTCATTGCGGCGCTCGTCTTCAACCTGTGCCAGCAGGCCTCCATTCGCTCCACTCTCGACCTGAAGCCGTGCATAGTTAGCGACTGCCGCACGAACCTCACTGGCTGGTGAACTCACCAGAGGGTTTACATTGAGTGAAGCGAGGCGGCGTTCCACGTCTTTGCGGAGTAACGGATCTAGTTCCTGGTCCAACGCAAGTGCCACGCGAAATCGGGAATAGCAATCCAGACGAGCGGCTTGATTCATGGGGCTTCCGTGGCGTGCGGCGATGAACTCGTATAAGTCTGCGGCCACATAGTAATACCAATTCGTAAACCGCGAGATGCCCAGGACGCCGCTCGCGACCTCTTCAATCCCCCGCTGAACTATTTCGTAACGTCGGCCGTGGAGCTTGTCCCGGAAATCGACGAGCAGAAGCGGCTGCTTCGGATAGCTCAGACCATACACCCCAAGTGGGACCAGCAGGACCGGTTGGCCACCGGAAGCACCCACTGCGAGCAACGAACCGTTTTCGTCGAGCGCGCGATTGAAAGTTACGCCTTTCCATTGCTGCAAGCGCTTATCGCGCCAGGGATTCTTGATGTTTAACAGCTTCCAGATGGAGTCAAGCGCGAAACCGGTGGGTACCGGAGATTCTCTCAAGGGAAACCACAGTACGCCATACTGACCTGCTGTTCCTGCAATATTCAAGGATTCGAAAAGAAGTCCGGTTTTTTCGGCACACTGGCGTAGGAGCTCCCAATTCCGGCCTCGGACACGCTCCTCTTCAAGATCGGACTCTTTTCCGAATCGAGCGGCACGCTCCTCGTTGACGAGTCCCCCTAATAGGTGTTTCCGTAGTTCCAAACGACCAAGAAGCGTATCCAATTGTTCCCGCGTCAGCGCAGATGTATTTTCCGAGACAGGGGCACTGCGCAGATAGCTGATCGTCTCCTCGAGATGAAGGCGCTCATCATCCAGCTGATTCGTCCGGTATGCCCGCGAGACCGCGCGTAGTCCCATGGTGTGTTGATCCAGCACAGCCCATTGCAAGATGTCACGTTTCAAAGCCGATATCGCTGGATGCTCGGGTGCATTCAAATCGATCAGAGGCCTCATCGAATGAGTACTGGTCTGTTTTGAGTCTTGCCCAACAGACCAGTAGAAGAAAGGGGCTGCTGAAAGAATGCGCCGTCCGATACTCGGACGCGAAGAAGTCAGGAGCCACACATATGAAATGTGATCGTTCCGCGGATCAGAATCGCCTAGAGTGTCTCGCAACACGCTAACGAGCGGTACATCCCGAAGTTCGGTCATTTCGAGGTTGCCCTGTCGCCAGAACAGAGTCAGCAGTTCGGCAGCGTTCCCGACTGGTGTTGCTCGCCAGTAGTAATTCGGCTTTGAGTCTTCCACTTGTCTCCAAAGCCTGGGATATCTGCGGCTTGCGAGCGGGTCGTCAGGCACGATAACGCGAGCAGTATTGAAGCAACAACGAACCGCATGGGGAAGGTCGCTATCCCGTAGCCGCACGTTCGGGCTGAAGAACGGGAACGCGAGAGGTGCGGCCAGCTCTGCCTCCTGGTTAGCCTCGATGTAGAAATGAGGTGCCAGCTTCTTTGTTTTTGCTATTTGCCTAACCGAACCGCCGCATGCGCCCTGGGCGATTCCGGGATCGCGTCGTCATCCAAGCTGCAATCAGCCTAGCGCCGATTTACTGGAAGATTCTGAACCCATCTCCCCAGATCTGCATCGGAAGCACTCATAGAGGTGAACGTATCCTTATCGCCCGGAGAGATTCCATGATCCTTACTGCGCAATCAACCGGAGACGGGGGAAAGAGTGCAAGAATTCCGATTCTCTTGGTAATCGCGCTGAGTGCGCTGTTTGTTTGCGGCGGGTATTTAGCTTATCGAGCGAATTCTTCAGAGAGTCACGGCAGCATTCCGGCGGAAGGGCAGCCCCGTGCTGCCGAACCTCGCAATGTCAACGCCTCACCAGAACGATTTCAGCCAACGATCCAGAATCGTAAGCCCCCTCCTCGGCTTTCTCCAAACGGAATGGTCTGGATTCCCGGTGGAGAATTCTCGATGGGAGCAAACGATCCTCCTGCAATGGATGAAGTGGGCATGAAGGCCACAGAAGATGCTCGTCCGATTCATCGTGTCTATGTGGACGGTTTCTTCATGGACACGACGGATGTGACCAACGCCCAATTCGCCAAGTTCGTTGAGGCGACTGGGTACGTGACCGTGGCGGAACTCGCGCCGCGGGCCGAGGATTTTCCGGACGCGCCATCCGAAAACCTCATTGCAGGAGGCGTCGTTTTTTCTCCACCCGATCATGCTGTGCCAGTCAACGATCACCTTCAGTGGTGGTCCTACGTCAAAGGTGCGAATTGGCGGGACCCCAGCGGGCCGGGGAGCGACGTACGCGACAAGGCGAATTACCCGGTCGTTCAAATCGCCTACCAAGATGCGGTAGCTTACGCGAAATGGGCTGGTAAACGGTTGCCCACTGAAGCGGAATGGGAGTTTGCGGCGCGGGTGGCGTTACTGGCAAGCCGTTCGTCTGGGGTGATGAATTTCGTCCCGGCGGTAAATGGATGGCGAACACGTACCAGGGGCACTTCCCGAACGCCGACACCGGAGCGGATGGATTCGTTGGGCTCTCCCCGGTGAAGCATTATTCGCCGAATCCTTATGGCTTGTACGACATGGCGGGAAACGTCTGGCAATGGACCAGTGATTGGTATCGGCCCGACTATTACCAGCAGCTAGCTTCTATGGGAGGCGTCGCCCGAAACCCACAGGGACCTAGCGCTCCTTTTGATCCCGCCGAGCCGGCTGAGCCCAAAAAGGTGCATCGAGGTGGATCTTATCTGTGCACAGATCAATATTGTTCCCGGTACATCTTGGGAACACGTGGCAAAGGTGAAGTCGACACGGGCACAAATCACCTTGGTTTCCGATGCGTGATGTAATCAAGCCCCAACGGGATACAGACGTAAACGGGAGTGTGGAAAGGAAAGCAATGGACGACCGATACATATCATCAGCACCAGTGAGAGGATCGAGAACTGCCATACCTCGTCTATACGACGAATTGCGCTAACAGCGGTGTCGCTCTGTACTTTCGCGGCTGCAGGGGCGTACGCGCAGCAAGCCACGCCCGAACCCTGTTCGCCAGCCGCCACACAGACAGTCGATGGGAGACATGTGCCACCGGAAGCGAAACCATTCGGCGGTGTCATCAAGCGGAATGCACTTGATTCGAAGCCCTGTTGGGAGCCCCAGGTGGTTCCACCCAAACATGCACCAAATATCTTGCTGATTCTCACGGATGATGTAGGCTTCGGGGCGCCCAGCACTTTCGGAGGCGTCATCCCCACGCCAACCCTTGATCGACTAGCCTCGATGGGGCTGCGCTACACGCAGTTTCATACCACAGCGCTTTGTTCCCCGACACGGGCGGCGCTGATTACGGGCCGCAATCATCATTCGGTCGGCTTTGGAGTAATTTCGGAATTGGCCACCGGCTATCCCGGCTACAACAGTGTCATCAGCAAAGATAAAGCGACCATCGCTGAAATCTTAAAGGAGAATGGCTACGCCACCTCCTGGTTCGGCAAGGAACATAACACGCCTTCCTACGAATCAAGTCAGCTGGGTCCGTTTGATCAGTGGCCCATCGGTATGGGGTTTGACTATTTCTACGGATTTGTGGGGGGCGAAACAAATCAATGGCAACCCGATCTCTATCGCAACACTACGCGGGTTTACCCCTACGTTGGCAAACCAGACTACAACCTGACTACAGACATGGCGGATGACGCTATCGCCTACCTGCATCAGATCAATGAGCTTGATCCGAACAAGCCGTTTTTCCTGTACTATGCCCCTGGCGGCACGCACGCTCCGCATCACCCCACCCAGGAATGGATAGACAAGTTCAAAGGCAAGTTCGACATGGGTTGGAACCAACTGCGTGAGCAAATTTTTGCGAACCAGAAGAAGCTGGGTGTAATCCCGCAAAACGCCGAACTCACTCCCTGGCCAGACGATCTCTTGAAAAAATGGGCCGATCTTTCGCCCGACGAAAAGAAGCTCTTTACACGTCAGATGGAAGTCTACGCCGCATATCTCTCTTATACCGATTACGAGATTGGGCGAGTGGTCCAGACCGTCGAAGATATCGGGAAGCTCGACAATACTCTGATCATCTACATCAGCGGGGACAACGGCAGCAGTGCCGAAGGGTCTCCTGTTGGCACGCCAAATGAGCTGACGTTTTTCAACGCGTTTGACGTCCCGGTCGACGTGCAGCTAAAGAAATATTATGACGTGTGGGGCACGGATAAGACCTACCCCCACATGGCAGTCGGCTGGACTTGGGCCATGGACACGCCGTTCAAGTGGACCAAGCAGGTCGCATCGTATTTCGGAGGAACGCGCAATGGCATGGTCATCGCCTGGCCTGGCCATATCAAAGATGCGGGCGGCATCCGCACTCAGTTCCATCACGTGATAGATATCGTTCCAACAATCCTCGAAGTCACAGGAATCCCCGCCCCCGAGTCGGTCAACGGTATAGACCAGAAGCCGATCGAAGGCGTGAGCCTGGCGTACACCTTTGATAAGGAGAACGCCACCGAGACTTCCCGTCACCACACGCAGTATTTCGAAATGTTCGGCATGCGGGCGCTTTATCACGACGGATGGATCGCCAGCACCGTGCCTTACCGAGCGCCTTGGGAAGGCAACAAACCAGTGCCTAAAGATATCGTGAACGGAGTGACTTGGGAGTTGTTCGATGTCACAAAGGACTGGACGCAGAACCACAACGTTGCGGCTTCCAATCCAGCCAAGCTGAAAGAGTTGCAGGATATGTTCTGGGTGGAGGCAGAGAAATACGACGTATTGCCCCTCGATGCTTCAGGGCTCGAACGGCTCATCTCTCCCAAGCCGAGCATCGTGGCAGGGCGTGCGGAGTTCGTCTACAGCAAACCGCTTATAGGAATTCCGCAAGGAACCGCGCCCAGTATTCTCAACAGGTCCTTCACCATAACAGCGGACGTTGAAGTGCCTGCTGGCGGCGGGGAAGGGATGCTAGCAACCGCGGGAGGACGCTTCGCCGGATGGGGATTTTACCTGCTCAAAGGAAAGCCCGTCTTTGTTTATAACTTGCTCGACTTGAACCGTGAACGGATCGAGTGTGCACAGCCACTGTCGGCTGGGAAGCACTCGGTCGCCATTGACTTCAGGTATGACGGACCGGGTCTTGCCAAGGGTGGCACCGCTGTGCTGCTGGTCGATGGTGCGGAAGTCGCCCGTCAAAATTTCCTACGCACACTCCCGTTTGCTTTTGAAACCAGTGAGACATTTGACGTTGGCTCGGACACGGGAACCGGCGTCGATGATGGCGATTATCAGCCTCCATTTGCGTTCACCGGAAAACTGAACAAGTTGACACTTCGATTGGGACCTTCCGGCTTGTCACCGGCAGAGTGGAAATCTGTTAAGGAGAGCGCTATAAAGCGCGATTGACGCTGCCCTCTCTTCTCCGGTATCAGGATGATGGAGGGTGTCCCAAACTTAGTTGAAGGTTGAGGGCGGCTGGTTTCATGTTACGCCACTTTCTCGGAGGCGGCGTTAGGTTTTGTTTCTCTGCCGAGTACGACGGCGAGTGTCCAGAGATCGCGATGCCCGATGACTTTGCGGAAATGTTTCTCAGTGAGGAGCCAGGCGGATGCGACCCAGCGCTCGACCATGTCGCCGGTTCGCCAGCGCGTCACATTGTGCGTTCTCTTTTGCACTCCGCTCTGCGGGCTCTCGATGACGTTCGTAGTGCCGAGACATTTATACAGCGAAGGCGGAAGCTGCAGCCGCTGTACTGTGAACATTTCAGTTAGGCCCTCACGCAAGCTTCTCGCTGCTGATTCGTACTCGTGCTCCAGGAAGCGCGCAAGCTGGTCGAGCCGTTTGATGCCTTCCTCGGCATTAGAAACGCGCCATGCCGTCCGCATCAGATTCAGCGCTTGGGCTTGCTGCTCCTTGGGGAGTTCATCGAGCACGTTGCGCATCTTGTGATTGCGGCAGCGCTGCACCGGCTGATCGGGACCGAAGATCTCTTCGATAGCGGCACGCAACGCCTTCGCGCCATCGATCACGAACAGGTATTTCCGGTCGGTGGGCAGGCCCTGCTCGCGCAAGTGCGTGAACAACTGCTTTACCGCCGCTGCGTTCTCGGTCGCGCCGGCCTGAATGCCGAGTACGTGCTTGGTCCCGGCGCGATCCACGCCCACGGCACTGATGACGTGATGCGATCCGAAGCGTTGTCCATCGATGTAGAGCACCAGCAGGTCCGCTTCCTCCCAGCGCCGCTCACGCAACTGGCGCAGTTGTTCCGCGCTTCCTTCGATAGCTTGGCGGCTCACGCTGCTGCGCGACACGCCCGCCGTTTCCGCCATCTCCGGCAGCACTTCGGCGTATTCGCGCGTCGAAACTCCGCGCAACAGCGCGCCCATCATACGCTGTGCAGTGGCTTCATTCTCTTGCAGAGATTCATACGCCGGCACACTCACCTCACCGTCCTCTTTGTGACGTAGCCGCGGACGCTTCACTTTGATTTGCCGGTCGGCCAAGCTGATGCGGCCGTTCTGCGACCCGTGCCAGCGGATATCCCCGCTACTCTTTCCTGGCGTGCGCGGTCCGGCTACTTGTTCGGCGCTCAGAGTCAAAATCGTTTCGATGGTCTGGCGCCCGATGCGGTCGATCACTTCATCGACGGCTACGCGAGCCTGCGTGACCAACTCCATCAGCGGCAGCAGAACCTGCCCGTTCGCTTTGGCGAACTCTTCGACCGTTGCGGCGGCTGCGGCCGCCTCCCGGTCCACGATATGGTACGTTTTCTTCACGGCGGTGGTTGTCCTTTCCAGGATTAGGTTTTGGCGAATCGATTCTAACGAACCGGGCCGCCACCGCCGCCCTTCAACCTTCAACTAAATCTGAGACACCCTCGGATGATGGCGGCGAAGTCGGTACGGTCATGGCCGTTTCCATCTCAAATTGGCAATGTTTTTGGGGCTGGCCAACGGCCGCAAGAAAGATACTTGCTGAGCCCGGACAGCGCGGGGCCGCACACGGCCGCTGGGTGTTATTCGTATTGCCCTCAGCGTGGATCGCCGGCGGACTGTTCGGCTTGACCACCACAGCACTGGCTTAGGATCGCGGTCCGCGTCGTCGACAGTTGGATTGTCGCGAGTGGATTGCTGATGTTGGTTGGGCTCTCCGGCGCAGTTGAGGGGTCAGCCTTTCGCCGCGGAGGGGTATTTCTTGAACATCTTCGTTATTGCTTTTCCTACCGATTTCGTGTTCTTCTGGCCGTTATTGCTCAGAGTCTGTTGTGCAACACCTCGCCACACCAGGGACTTGTTCTTTGCGTCGTAGAGATCGACAATCAGGGTTCCCTGCACGTTCTGCTCGGGAGTGATACCACCCATTCCTCCGCCCCATCCCCGCATTCCCCAGGCCTGGTAAGAGGTCGTCTGTCTCATGCCGCCATTGGACGTGACGACCAGGTCGGGATTTTGGGATTCCTGCACCATCTGGAGGCCCTTACTCTGCAAAGCGGAGTTTATGTCCTGGTGCGCTACCTGCGCGAGTATGGAATTTTGAATTTCGTTAGTGTTGTTGGAGCCCCAGGCGTATGTGCGAAATTGCGAGAAGTTCTGGTTGGGGTTGTAGTTGACCGAAACTTGTTGGGCGAAGGTAACAGCGGATGTGCTACAAAGTAGCATCGCTGATACCACGAGTGTTGTTTTCATGATTGTTACTCCTATGTAAGTGAAAGCTGAATACTTGCGTTTTGCTTCCAACCGATTCCTTGCCGGCTGTCGCTAAGAAGACCAGATGCGGCTCGTACGCAAGCGAATCAGATTAATTTCGAACTCCCCGGCCGTGCGGAATCGCTCTTCGGCGCCATGGAGACACAGTTAACGTGAATCTACAAGGCACAAGTCGCATCAGTCACTTCGACCAGAAGGCTTGAAGATTGACAATTTCACGAGGCAATGCCTGGCGGGCAATAGCCTTGCTACCCTTCTTCTCGCCCATAGCTGCCATTGCTCAGACGGCCCAATTCTTGCCTGAAATTGACACATACTTAAAATTAAACTCAAATGTGCGGGTCGCGTTTCAAGCTAAGGAAACCAGAGAAGGGGGAGACCCTACGCAAGCTGAGATAGGGCCGAGTTTCGAATTCTATGCGCCGGTGATTAACAAGCTGCTTCAGAAAATTACCGATGCGGATTTAGACGATGCGAAGCATCGGTTTTTGACGTCATCGATCGGATACCGCTATCTGCCTTCGCCTAATACTGCGGCTGTAAACCGAATGGAGTTGGTCCAAACGCTTCATTTTCCGGTCCTCCGGCATGTGCTGATTTCCGATCGAAACCGTGAAGACCTGGATTGGACCAAAGGCGATTTTTCCTGGCGCTATCGCAATCGGATAACTACTGAGAGGACCCTTTCAATTCGATCGTATCGCCTCATACCGTACACCAGCGCTGAGTTCTTTTATCAGAGTCGGTATCAGAAATGGAGCGCGACGGCGCTTTACGCCGGCTGCTACTTTCCCATCGAGGCACATATCCAGCTGGACGTCTACTATGAGCATGAGAACAACACAGGTAAAAGACCGAATCAACGAATCAACGCGGTAGGACTTGCTCTGAACCTTTACTTTCGGAATCAGCCAAAGTGATTTGCAAAGTCGGGCAAGCGTTGCGTGTCATGGTCGCAGCGAGTGCGAGAGGCTGAGCAGGTTCTGGGGATACACCCGAATGAGGCCCCGACGCGGACTGTCAATGTCGGCTATGAGGCCAAATAAAATGGAAAGAATAATCGGCAGAACCCAAAGAGTGCGCAGTCGTTGAGAGCGACGGAGTCCAAAACCAAGTAACACATTCGCGCAGATTGCAATTAGGGCCATCATTCCCCATGCATCTGGTGGGATGCGATTCCACCATGCGGCCTGCGTATAGCCTTGTGAGTTCAGGACATCATTCATCCCTGACACAGCAAGGGCAATCACCGGGGTGGGCTGCGCCGAAGCGGGAATCTGGACCGAAGACCAGAGCTCATTCTGCAGCCGCCCAGTGGACGTATTGATTTCTCGAAGCTCTGCAGCGTCGCGGGCCTGGTAGAACCGGATGCGTTGGTCCAGATAGTCGCGTAGCAGGCTTCGTACCTTTGCTGCGTTACCGGCCGGCAGCAAGGTCTGTGCGCACGAACTCTGTCCCGATTGCGTTGGCCTCTTCCTCTTCCAGGTTCTTTCGTTGGTCATAGCGGCTGACGGCCATGGAAAAGCTGAATCCGATAATCAGGCCGAGCAGGGTTAGGCTGGCGCCCAGGACGATGCCGAAATAGTCGCGCTCGTGCGGTTCCAGCGCTCGACGCCCAACGTAGAGCTTCGCTCCGATCACCGCCGATGTCCATAGGACCACTATGAACAGCAAGCACACCACACCCGGCAGGTTCAATAGAGTATTCATTGGCAATTAGCTGAGTTTCTGTCCTTGCGCAGTTACCTGACTCACTGATGAACTGCACCGAAAGAGAGTCGTAAGTTAGTTGTAAAGGTGAACCGCCAATAGCGTGAGATCGTCCTCCGCTTCGCGGCCGGATGCGTGATCGGACCAGCGAGCCAGTTCATCAAGCAAGCTATCGACGAATGTGCCTGCCTTAAGATCGTGATGCTCTTCGAGGAAAAGCTGCAGCCGCTTCATCCCAAATTGTTCCTCCGAGGGATTGGTCATTTCCGCGATTCCGTCGGTATAGAGAACACAACAATCGCCGCGTTCAAATGGCGCTTCCACAGCGGAGTATGTCACCTCTGGAAAGAAACCGAGGAACAAACCGTTCTCCAGCAGCTGGCGCGCGGTTCCGGTGCATTGGCTCCTGATCAATAGGGGCGGGTGCCCGGCGCCCGCGTAAGAAATGGTGTGCTTTTCCGTGTCTATCAAGGCATACGCTGCTGTGACGTAATGGCCCTGGAACTTCCCATAGAGCGCATCATTCAGGCCGGATAAAAGACGTGCGGGATCACAGGCCTGGGCACGCTGTCCGGCAAGCGCAATCTTCAGCATGGAAGAAATGAGCGCCGCAGGCATGCCGTGACCCGAGACATCGGCGATCAGAATGCCGATGCGTTTCTCATCGACAACGAGAAAATCGTAAAAGTCACCCGCCACCGAAGTCATCGGAATGTAGCGAGCCGCAATATCCAGGCCTTCGAGTTGAGGGACCTGCCGCGGCAGAATGGATAGCTGAATATCGCGCGCCGTTTCAAGCTCCGCCCGGATCGCCAGCAATTGCCGCTCCAATTGTTCCCGCATTCCGCGAAGCGCTAGATGTGTGTTTACTCTCGCTTTCATGACGGCGGGCGAAAATGGCTTATGAATGTAGTCGACCGCGCCTACTTCGAATCCTTTTGTCTCGTCCTCGGTCTCGGTCTGACCTGTCAGGAAGATGACTGGGATATCCCGGGTGTCTGGGGCAGCTTTCAAATGGGTACAGACTTCGTAACCATCCATCTCCGGCATCATCACATCGAGCAGAATCAAATCGGGCGCTGGCATAGTACTTGCCAGCTGTAGAGCTTTCGCCCCATTTGTGGCGATGCGAACCTTATACGTGTCCTTCAGAATCGAGTTCACGACTTGGATATTCGCGGGAGCATCGTCAACCACCATTACAGTCTTGGTTTCTTCTGCGTTCATGAGTGTGCTTGTCCCCCGTTCAAATTGAGTTCTCTCGCAATTTGTTCCAGCTTCGTGGTCGCCGTGTCGAATTCGAAATCGTTGACGGCCACGCCGAGAGCTTCGAGAAGTGAATGCTCCACGCGTCTTCCCACCGCTTGCTTCAAGCCGAGAAACGCCTCGCCGGCATCGCCGTCATTTGCCTCGAGCAGACTCCTAAGCTTTGCCACCGCAGCGGACGCCTCTTCGGCGACGAAGGGCGACTCCTTGCCATCGCTCAGGTCGCCGGGTGAGCGGTCGGGTAGTGCGTCGCGAATCGCGCGAACTTGAGAAGCCAGCAGCGAAGCGAGTTCTTCCAAAGACGCGGAGATTGCAGGGTCTTCCTCGCGGATCGCTTTCTCTACCTTTGCCGCGGCCGATTGGATTCCCGTGATTCCGATGTTGCCTGCGACGCCTTTCACGGTATGCGCGATGCGCTCGGCCAGCTTGCGGTCTCCCATCTGCAGAGCATCAGCGATTTGCACATTCGCGTCTCCCTGCTTTTCTGCAAATTGAGCCAGCAAATCCAGGTACAGGCGCTTGTTGCCCGCAACACGCTTGAGACCATCGGCTGAATTGACGCCCACGATCTCGGGGATGACCATGCCGTTTTTCTCTTGAACCTGCTTCGGCGGTATTTCCGTATCGCTCGGGCGCGGTTTCGCCCAGCGTGTCAGCGTCGTGAACAGCGCGTCCGGATCGATCGGTTTACTCACGTGATCGTTCATGCCCGCGTCCATGCAGCGCTGCTGCTCCTCAACTAATGCATGCGCGGTCATCGCAATGATTGGCAGCGTCTGGAGCCGTGGGTCAGCGCGAATTAGTTTCGTGGCAGTCAAACCATCCATTTCGGGCATTTGCAGGTCCATGAACACCACATCGAAAGGCGGTGGCCCGTCAACTCCCGTCAAGAATTTCAAAGCTTCGCCGCCATGGTTGGCGATGGTCACGATGGCTCCTACGCTCTCCAGTAATTCAGTCGCGACTTGCTGGTTCATCTCGTTGTCCTCGACCAGCAGGACGCGGACGCCGGCTGCATTGTATGTGGGTGCAGCGGCTTTCGCGGGCCGCATCCGTTCCTCATCGCGTGCGACCACACCGAAGGAATCCATCAACGTGTCGTAAAGCACCGAGGGATTGACCGGCTTCACAAGGTAGTGTTCAATCCCGATTTCCTCGGCCTGGGTGCGAACCTCGTCGCGGCCGAAGGCCGTTATCATGGCGATTTTCGGTACATGCTTCAGACGGTCGCCGCGCTTGATGATGCGGCTCGCCTCGAGGCCGTCCATACCCGGCATGTGCCAATCCATCAAAACGAGCCGATACGGGTCTGAGGAATCCGCTGCCGCTAACATGCGGAGCGCTTCCTCGCCAGATGACACCGATTCCGGTCTCACTGCGAATCCCTGCAGCGAATCGCAAAGGATCTCGCGCGCCTGCGCATTGTCATCGACTACCAGGACACGAATACCAGCCAAGTCCGGGACGAAACGCTTCTGTGCCGGGTGCGAGGATCCAATGCCGAACCAGGCCGTGAAATGAAACGTACTGCCCTTGCCGTATTCGCTTTCGACCCACACTGTGCCATCCATCATTTCGATGAGCCGCTTCGATATGGAAAGGCCAAGACCAGTGCCCCCATATTTCCGCGTGGTGGACGTGTCAGCTTGAGCGAACGCCTGAAAAAGCTTTGCGCTCTGCTCCGGCGTCATCCCGATGCCGCTGTCCCGGACCGAAAATTTCAGCTTGACGCGACCCGTCGTCTGTTCCTCAACCGCGACCGTTACCACGATCTCGCCGCGTTCGGTAAACTTCACGGCGTTGTTGACGAGATTAATCAGGATTTGCCCCAGGCGCAGCGGATCACCAATCAGGTCTGGCGGAAGGTCGCGATGCACGGAAATCAGAAATTCCAGATTCTTGTCTTGTGCCTTCTGGCTCACAATGGAAGACAAATTATCCAGGACATCCTCGAGCCGAAACTCTGCCTTTTCCATGTCCAGCTTGCCGGCTTCTATCTTCGAGAAATCAAGAATGTCATTGATGATCCCTAGAAGGGCGTTAGCGGCCGATTTCACCTTCGTTAGGTAATCCGACTGCTTGGGCGTCAGCTGCGTCTTCAAAGCCAGGTGAGTAAGTCCGATGATCGCGTTCATCGGCGTGCGGATCTCGTGGCTCATGTTGGCCAGGAAGTCCGATTTGGCTCGTGTTGCCGCCTCCGCCGCATCCTTCGCCCGCCGTATTTCACTCTCGGCCCATTTGCGCTCGGTGATGTCCTTGGCGTTTCCGACGAGGATATGCCGTCCGAGATACTCGGCCAGGTAAACTGTCCCCTCGACATCGAAGGATTCACCGTTCTTCCGGCGGTATTGGGTTTCATAGGTCACAACGTGCTCTTGCTTTAGTCGTGCGAGCAGGCGCTCCAGCTTTTCGTCTTCGAAGTTCACGTCGATGTCGGAGATCTTCAATCCCACTAGCTCTGAGCGATCGAACCCTAGCATGCGGGCGGCAGCTTCATTGACGTACTCGAAACCGCCATCGGCGGGCTTCGCCCAGAACACAGCATCGGCAGCATTGTCCACGGCGTATTGCGTGAACCTGGTTTGCTCCAGCAGCCTTTTAGTCTCAATGCTTCCGGCCAGGATCTCGGCGTTCAGGGCCACCGTTGGTAACAGTGCATCCAGCAGAGATTGTTGCCGTTCTGAAAGAGCAGCAGCCGGGGCCAACTCAATCACTCCCATCACTTTGTCTTGTTTGAGCACCGGCACAAACAGAAGCTGGTTCGGCGTTATGGTCCCGATCCCAGTCGAGACCTGGATCTGGCTGGCGTTCGTTGAGCCGAGCGTTAAAGTACGCAGTTCAACAGCAGCCTGCCCCACCAATCCTTCACCCAAAGCAAATTCGCGCGGCTGGTCTGCGCGATGAAGCGCAAATCCGCCAACCCGGGCGAATCGCTTGTGACTCTTGTCCGCGAGATAAAACGCTCCGTACAGCAATTCGATCGATTCCGAAATTCGCGATAACAATATTCCGGCAAAGCCTGCAAAATCTTGAGCCGACTGAAGACGCTCCGTGATCGCCGCCACCTCACCTTTGATCCATCCCGTCGTGTCGCGCTCCTGGGCAGCAGATTGTAAGGTGCGGAGCGCCCGGCTCATTTCGCCAATCTCGTTCGTCAGGGCAAGGTTAGGAATCGGACAGTCTAAACGCCCTTCGGCGACCTCCAGCATGCGGCCACGGAACCCCAGCAGAACGGCTATCACCTCACGCTGGATAACGTACAAGCCCAGCACAAATGCCGGAGTGAGGCCAAAGCCAAGGATGCACCAGAGAATCAGAATCACGCGGTGCGTGGCAGCTGTTAAATCGTCGGACTCTTGATCAACAGATCTGATTCCCTGCTCAATTCCGGCGACAGATGCTTGCCGGGCCCGTTCCAGCTCAGCATCCACGCCTGCGCGAAGCAGTTGAATTGCTCTCTGATTGTCATTCGCCAACGCCGCAGCGCGAACGGCACGTGCATCCGACACCGCTTGATTGAATAGGACCAACGCCTTTTCGACCGATTGAGTAAGACCTGGACTGTGTTGCAGCGCCTCCCGCGATAACGAGTTGTATTCCGCGGCGGCCCTGTCAAGATCCCCCTCAACCAGGCGCTTTGCGTCCCGGTCGGGCTGCGCGATCTCTTTGTAAAGGTTTTGCCAGAAACGGTTGATCCGCACCCTCGCTTCTGTGTAGTCCTGAAGTCCCTTTTCACCCCTGTCAATTAACGCGCTGTACTCGTTGTCGATTCTGATCATCTCGACCGATGAGTACACGGCCGCCGCAGTCACCATCGCCACCAAAGGGAGCAGGGCAACCAGTAGCTTTGTCCGGATTTTGAGGTTCGCTAACAGGCCTGCCTCTTTCGCCCCGTCACCTATTCGCGATTGCTAAACTCAGTCGCACCACACTTAACGTTGGGCGCGAGGTTTCGAAAAGTACTCGCCGAGACTGGCCGTAGCTTGTTTGAGTCCGCGGTCAACATTTCGATTCAAAGCCGCCACCACCTCCGGGATTTTCTTTCCTTCGACTGGTTCGGTCTGTGAGTAGAAATGTGACCAGAGGATCTCTCCGGTCTTTCGGTCCAGAAGGTCGAAATCCATCGAGACGAGTGTGGAGATAGTCGCCCCGCCATCCACCTCTTCAAAGTCGTAGAGTCTGCCGCGTACGACGTACTTTCCCGTCGAGTCACTCATCAGGGTATTCACTGACGAGAACTGGCCCGAATCGCGAAGGTACCGGATCAAGCTTAACTTCACCATGTCAACCGGCGGCTCCTCCCAGCGATGATACGCATACGTCCCGATCTCGTGTGCGCCCACGCGATAAGCGATGGGCCCATCCTGAAGAATCATTGGGCCATTGATTCGTCCGACAAGAAGCGGCACGCCATGCACGCCAGACGGATCTGGCGCGACCGCTGGCACCCGCACAGTGTAGTATTTAATCGCCGGACCGGTCCCGCAACCTCCGAGACCCAAGGCCAGGAATGAAATTAACAGAATACCCTTCGTTTTATTCATAGAGCACCTCTCACCTGCTCAATTCTGGGACCCAGGCTTGCGTTCCTTCACCGTCTCGCCGCGAATCAGCACGGACGGTCTGCGCTTCACGCCCTCAGTCAATTCTTTGAGATTGTCGGTTGCGTCACGCACGTTGTCCATGGTTTGATCGACGTTCACCGTTTCGTAGCTCATCGTCCCCTTGAGTTGGGTAATCATTGCCGAAGCGTTATCTAGAGCTTGGTGCAGTGCCACGATCGATGCCCGGATATCCTGGTGATTATCGACCAGGAGCGAGTTGGCGTTCGACAACGTTTCGTTTGCGTTCTTGATTGCCGCCTGAAGATTGTCTAGCAACGGTGCGAACTTGGCGCTGGCTCCCTGGACGTTGCTGAGCGTAGTCGAAATTTTCGGACGCTCCTCTGTCAGCATGGATCTGACATTCACCAACCCGCCGTTCAAGTTCGCCAATGCACTGCCAACATTCTGGCGGTTTCCGTCGTTTAGAAGGTCATTGACGCGAGCCACGGTAACTTTCAGCTCGCCAATCCGCTGGTTGAGACCCTCCAGGGTCTCGCGGGCCACCGGAGCCAGCCCTCCAATCAGATCCCCGAGATCTGCAATGCCAAGTGTCTCCCCGGACTTGATGACGCTTCCCGGCGGAGCAAGCGGCGCGTCCTTCGTTCCCGCTGAGAGTTCAATGAAGTTCTCGTCTAGAGCCCCGAGAGCGGTGATTTTGGCGACGCTATCGGTTTTCACGGGAATGCCTGGAGTGACCGTGAATTTGATTTCGACACGTGTCGAATCCTCGGGATCTACCCGGACACCCGTGACTCTCCCGGCTTTCAAACCTGCATAACGCACAGTGCCGCCCGGCGTAATGCCGCCCGCGAACTTGAAAAACGAACTATGGGCGATGCCCCCCTTGCTGAACGTGCCGGAAACGGCCAGCACTGTCCCTATCAGCAGACCTGCTGCGACCAGCACAAAAAGTCCCACCCAGGCCTGTTCGCGCGTACTATTCATAACGTCCTCTCATAAAGCTTCAATCCTTAACGCTTCCTCTGCGCCGGCGAGGTCGTCAGCATTTGCAAATAATCCAGTTCCTCGTTCACTTCGGGCTCCGGCACACGATCGAGGAACTGACGCACACGCGGATGGGTACTTGCCTTGATCTCATCCGGTGTTCCGATGGCCACGATGTGCCCCCGGTCGACCAGTAGCATGCGATCCGCAATCAGAAAGGCACTCGCCAGTTCGTGCGTTACCACAACCATGCTGATGGCGTAAGCCTTCTTGAGGTTCAGAATCAATTCATCGAGCCCCGCCGCGATGATGGGGTCCAGCCCCGCTGAAGGTTCATCGAAGAACAGAATGTCGGGATCCATGGCTAAGGCTCTCGCCACGGCCGCCCGCTTCTTCATGCCGCCGCTCAGCTCTGAAGGCATGAAGTTTTCGAAGTTCGCAAGCCCAACTTGCCCCAGCTTGATCCGGACCATAATTTCGATCGTGGAGTTTCCCAGGTTTGTGTGCTCGCGCAGCGGCAATGCTACGTTCTCGCCCACGGTCTGAGACCCAAACAGCGCACTCCCCTGGAACGACATGCCCATCTTCTTGCGGATGGCGTCCATTTCACGTTCCGAAATCCGTGCGGTGTTGACCCCCTTAATCCAGACCTCGCCATCGCTCGCCTTCTCCAGGCCGACCAGTGTCCGAAGCAGCGTACTCTTCCCCGAGCCCGAGCCGCCCAGGATCACCATCGTCTCGCCTTTCTGGACGTCGAAGCTGATCCCATGGAGAATCTCGCGGTCCCCGTAGCTCACGCGGAGATTCTTCACCGAGATAGCTGGATCGCCTACGTCGGCTCCGGTCATGTGTCTTTCGCCTTCTTTCCTAAGTCGGATTTGTCAAATAGAACAAAGTGGTGAACACCAGATCCACCAGAATCACCAGCGCAATCGAGGTCACTACAGCCGCCGTTGTCGAGCGCCCAACCTCCTCGGCCCCCGCACCGGTCGCAAATCCTTCGCGGCAGCCCACGGCTGTAATCACCAGACCAAAGAGCACGCTCTTCAGAAGACCGGTGAACAGGTCACGCAAGGCAATGGAGTCCCGAGTGGCCTTCAAATACGATTCGAACGTGAAATTCGCTCCGGCCACTCCGAACACACTTCCTCCCAACACGCCCATCGAGTCCGCCCACAAAGTAAGAGCCGGCAACATGATGAGCATGGCCAGGAATTTCGGCGTCACGAGAAATGCCACCGGATTAAATGCCATTGTTCTAAGAGCATCCACTTCTTCCGTGACCTTCTTAGTGCCGATCTCAGCGGCGAAGGCGGACCCCGAGCGGCCGATCACAACAATGGCTGTCAGCAGCGGCCCCAGTTCCCGCAGAATTGAAATGGCTACCGCGCCGGCTACGAACTGAAGTGCTCCGAATTTTCGAAGCTCATACGCGCTCTGCAATGCCATGATCAGGCCCACAAAGAACGTGATGAGCGACACGATCGGTATCGCCTCGACGCCCACGGCCATCGCTTGATGAATTGCACGCTGAGGACGCAGGCGCTGTCCCCGGAAAGGTCCGACGAAAGTGAAGTAAGCGGATTGGCCCGCGAGGCTCGCCAACTGGCCGACGTACGAGAGACCATTCATGGTTCTGACGCCGACCCGGCCCGGCAGGGCGAGAAGCGCTTCTGGCATTTTCGAATCTATTGGCTGTGGCAAGTTGTTTTCTCGACCTCCTTCTGAGTTGCGGGCTTCAGGCCTTCAGCATCTCGTCTTCCGTCTCGTGAATTTCGAAAACTCCGGTCAGACGCGTCAGTTGCAGCACCTCTCGAACGGCAGCGGTCAAGCCGAACAGGATCACCCGCTTCCCGCTGCTTCGCGCGTCTTTGAGAACCTCGAGCAATGACGCTATCCCGGAGCTATCGATGTACTTCACATCGATCATGTTTATGGCGAGGCGGCGAGTGCCCTTCAGGGCATCGAGCAGCGTCTTGCGGAGAGCCGGCGAACTGGAAAGGTCAATTTGACCCACGACATCCACGATCGTTGTTCCTTTTTCATCACGCGTCGAAGTTTTCATCTGTTTTCCGTTTCTGTTCAACCCGCTGAGCCGGTGTAGACGGCTACGCCTCGGCAACCGTATTCTCCGCTGGCAAATGCTTCTTCAGTTTCAGTTGATTTCCCCCGGGAACTCGCTCGTAAGCCACCTCGTCCATTACCAGCCGAATAATGTGCGTTCCTCTCCCGCTCAGCGAGTCGCTGTTCAACGGAACCGACTGAAGTTTGGCCAGGTCCGGAGCCTCGCCCTGGTCAAATAGTGTGAACTCCAGGCAATCCGGCGACATATCACAATTCAGATGAACGAGCTGATCGTCGCGGCTCCTGTAAGCGTGGCGAATGATGTTGGCCAAGGCCTCATCAATGGCTAGAGCGGTTCTCCGGGAATCGGTATCCGACAAGCCACAAATCGAGCTAAGTTCCGTGATTGCAGAACGCACGACGGCTAAGAAGCGTGGATCACTCGGCATGACAACACTCAAATGGAAGTTCATCTCGACCGCTGCCCTGACCGTTCTCGTCCGCTGTATGGTTTCTGACCTCGCACCAAATCGCCTCCATTCGGCGAAACCGAGTTTACCGGTGTCGGAGAGATGATGTGGTTGCGGTGCGGCGGATGCAAAACAAATTGCAAAACATTCAGCGGCCCTGGGCTGATGGCAAATCCACGTGTTTAATCAGTACAACTTCATTGCCCTTTTCGTTGTAAATCAGCTCGTCGATACTGCTGCGAGCAAGCAAAACGCCAAAACCGCCGGGTCGTAAATTCTTTGCTTCGCGATAGCTGATATGCCGAAGCGGGTCCTCCGAGGGATTCAAAACAGCCGCATGTTGTATCTCGTCGAAAGAGAAGCCCTCGCCCGGATCCTTGACCCGGCATGCCACGGCCCGTTTCGTCCGAAGGTACGACAACTCGACATACTGGTTGGGGTCGAACTTCCCGCCGTGTTCCACCGCGTTCATCAGCAGTTCCCGCAACGCCAAAGCCATGAGGTCCCTTTCATCGCTCGGCAAGTCGATCATTTCTCGAACGAATTGGATTAACCGATCAGCCGTTTGCATGTCGCACCTCGCTGCGAGCCGAATCCAGTTTGGGCTACCCGATAAAACTTCGATGCCATCGTCCCAGGCTGGGCCTTGGGTGGCGCTCCTTACCGCGTCTGCCAAAGCTACGGGCGAGAATGGGGGTGAAAAGTAGCTGAACGCCCGCTCGCGGAGAGCCTCCAGAACGTCCTCTGGTGTGCTTTCGTCCGCCAGGATGATCATCCGGGTATGCGGCTGAACCTTTCTTATGCTCCGAAGTAACTCGACATCTTCTCTAGCTGAAGTCTTTTCGCTCGTGACGATCAGATCGAATTTTGTCGATTTTGCAAATTCAAGTGCTGCCCTATTGTTGAGCGCTTCCCGAATCCGCCAGTCGGGCGGAAGGAGAATCTGCCTTAGGTCATGGATGACGTTATGACCGGCTCCAATCACCAGCGCTGTTTTGTATTGCATTGTTGCTGCCGCCATTCGTTTCGCACATCGCGGAGAATCTGATGGCCCAGTCGAAGAATGGGTTTAGAAAATATGACCGCCGGCGGCGGGACTCGATTCGAAGTAATGAATCCGGAGTCGCAGATCGTCATCATGCCCCCAGTGATCCGGGTGCCCAAAACTACAGCTCCTTTCCATGCAATCCAACTCGGAGAAACTAAAATGAGGACTCAAAGCGGGCCAATGCAGCGTCTGGGGGGACATGCCGGGGGCAAAACAAATCTCTCATTTTGGAGTTGCTTCCTGATTTAGGCAGGGAGCACCAATTACGCAGATAATCCTTAACAGGGCGTCATGGAGCGCGGAGAATGAAAAAAGAGCTCATTTTGCGGAAGTTAGCCCGTCGCGGCATTCAGGTTGTTAGTAGATTCCCCGTTCGAAAGTGCCAAGGTTGAGCGCACTCTTATATGGCAAAACCCCGAATATTGATTGCAGAGGACGAGGATACCATCCGGCAGGTGCTGGAGGCGGCACTTAAGCGAGAGGGCTATGAAATCACTTCCACCTCCGATGCCGAGCAAGCGATAGATGTTCTCCTGCGATCATCGATGGACCTCATCATCACTGATTTGCACCTGCCAGGCGCCTCTGGTATTGATTTGCTGAAGAAAGCCCGCAGCATTTCCGCCGAAATCCCGGTAATCGTAATGACCGCCTTTGGAACCATCCAGAGCGCGGTAGATGCCATGAGAGCCGGGGCGTACGACTACCTCACCAAACCCGTTCACCTCTACGAACTCCAGGCGCTGGTAAAGCGCGCTCTCCAGCACCAGAAGCTGATCGAAGAAGTGGACCTTCTGCGCTCGTGCCTGGACCGGAAGTACGGATTCGAAAATATAATCGGTTCGTCTGCAGCTTTGATGGCGCCCCTTGACATCGCGGCGCGCATCGCTGCTGCCGATGTCATCGTGCTGCTACATGGCGAGACAGGCACCGGGAAGGAACTCGTTGCCAAAGCTATTCATTTCCGGAGCCAGCGGCGGGAACAGCCATTTGTCACCGTCAACTGTGGCTCCATACCTAGGGAGTTGCTGGAATCCGAGCTTTTCGGGCATATGCGAGGATCTTTTACGGGCGCGGTCTCGCACAAGAAAGGAAAGGCCGAAGCAGCTGACGGCGGCACCTTGTTTCTGGACGAAATCGGGGAGTTGCCACTCGAGTTGCAGGTAAGAGTTCTGCGACTGATTCAGGAGCGAGAAATCGAGAAAATCGGTGCTACCAGTCCCACCAAGCTCAACGTGCGAATTATAGCCGCCACACACCGGGATCTCGCCTCGATGGTCAAGGCTGGGTCGTTTCGAGAGGATCTATATTATCGCCTGATGGTTGTACCGATCGAGTTGCCGCCGCTTCGCGAGCGCACTGAAGATGTCCCGGCACTCGTAAGACACTTCCTCGACAGGTGCAAGACTAAGCACGCACGCGAGGATCTGACGATTTCATCGGATCTTCTGTCTCAGTTCTGTAACTATGATTGGCCCGGCAACATACGGCAGTTGGAGAACGCTATCGAAAGGATCGTCCTCCTGGCGCGAGGGCCCGAAGTTACTTTGTCCGATTTGCCGGAGTTTCTCCGCCCCTCGCACGTGCCTGCCCAGGTGCCACTGGCCGCCGCATTGCCTGAAACAGGTTTGAATCTGGGAGCAATGGAGAGGGACCTCCTGGTGCAAGCGCTAAGAAAGTTCGAGGGCAATCAGTCGCGGGCCGCAAAGTTCCTGCAGCTGAGCCGCAGAACCTTGGCCTATCGCGTCGAGAAGCACGGGATTTCGGCCGCCGAGTTCTCACCTCCACGCACTGAACTCCTGACCTAGCCTGGAATCAAGCGCGCTTGGTCAATACCGGTGATCACTCGATGAAGCCGCCGCACGGCCGTTTCTAGCCATATTTATTAGCACCCGTCACCGTCGTGCTCACGCACGCAATACTGCACCAAAACGTGCATGTGGCGCGACGGAGCCACTCAAAACGTGCACTTTTCGTGTACTTCGGCGGTCGTTCGGCCTGTAAGTCACTGAATTTCTACTGCTTGCGTAGTGGTCTCGTGAATGCCTTTACGCCGGGCATGTCGCTTTCGGTTAGAACCCCCAGTCCATTCGATTTGGCTGATTATCCGCTTGTCCCCCGCAGTGAAGAGGAATTGGTCATGCTCGCCCGGGAAGGTGATTCGTGCGCTTTCGGCGAGCTCATACAGCGCCACTTCGCTGGTTGCTTTAGGCGTGCATTCGCCATGCTTCGGAACCGCACTGATGCCGAAGACGAAGTACAGAATACCTTTTCAAAGGCCTTCGAGAACCTGAGCCGGTTCCGTTCCGAAGGGCCATTCTCTGCCTGGCTTTATCGAATCTTGCAGAATCAGTGCCGCATGTTGATTCGCCAGCGTCGTCAGTCCGGGTTCGTTTACGTCGACGCCACTGCGCCCTCCAATGCCAGGCTGGAACTAGTCGAGCAGCTTCGCGATCAGGAAGACGAATTGGGCGCGCGTCAGGTTGATATTCTTATCCGTGAGCAGCTCTCGCGCGTGCCACCTTTGTTGCGAAATGTGATTGAATTGCGTGACATCGAGGGCTTGCCCATGCCCGAGGTAGCCCAGCGGTTGGGCCTCTCGGTGCCTGCCGCGAAATCCCGCCTCATGCGAGCCCGAAGGGAAATGCGCGTCCGTCTCAAAAAACATTACGGGCGACAGGGTCCGCATACGCTCGTGTCGCAGGCGGCTCACAAAAGAGTCGAGTACACCTACGTAAGCTGATTCAGAGCCGCAATCTGTCAATTTTCTTACAGAAACAGGCTTGTAACCCAAAAACTAGCACAATTACTTGTTCTTATGGAGTAGACTGGTAGCCTAGTTCAAAGTCGCCGTACAGCTGTTCCTGTCCTCACTAGGGGAAGGATATATGCAGAAGAACAACCCTGAAATTGCCGCTTGCTGCGAAACCGACGGCACCGTCACGGAAGTTCTTCGAAACAATTTGCGGCTCGAAAACTCTCTCGCGGCTGGACAATCTTTGGCCGGGATTGCCGGCGCTAACAGCCGGCCCAAAATGGTTGGCTTCATCCGCAAGGTCGTGGACTCTGGCGCAGCCTTGGATTGGGAACTCGAGGTTGCATCCCAACGCGGCATCCTTTCTTTATTTTTTTCTGGCTGTAGGACGAACTCGGGGATCGTCATCATCGGGTGTGCAAAATCACGCTCCGCGAAAGAAGTCGAATTCGAGTTGATGCAATTGGCTGGGAAAGAGCGTGATCGGGTGTGCGGTAGGCGTGCAAAACCCCGCTCGTGGACACTTTCGCGGACTCGGCAGGCTGCCTCATCCGGTCAGGAGCTTACGCGATCGAATACAGAACTCCCGAGTGCAGAGCAGCAGGTAGTCCAAAAGACTCTGGATCTGGAAGAACAGAAGATTGAAACCTTCAGAAACCTCGGAATGGTTGTACACGCTCTGCGGAATCCGGCTAATGGCATTCTGGCGGCTGCCGAGTATCTGATCGAAGATTCCTCGTCCGGCGTTGGGGAGGAAGGTCGCCCGTTGCTTGAGAGCGTCATTCGATCCAGCCAGTACATGCTTCAGATCATCGACGAAATTCTCGATTTCTCGGCTTCCGAGTGCGGAAAGCTGAAAATCAATCTTCGCCCCACTGATCTCGTCTCGTTGGTTGAACATGACTTGTTCCTGAACACTACCCAGCTCCAATTCAAGAAATTACAACTGAACAAATCCTGGGAGCAACCGGCAATTATCGTCAACTTAGATGCGGTAAAAATCACTCAAGCGATCGATAGCCTTATTCACAATGCGATCAAGTTTTCCCCAAATGGCGGCAGGATTGATATTCGGCTCGCCACAAACCAGGAAATTGTGACTCTCTCGGTTCGCGATGAAGGACCGGGTCTGTCAGCCGGCGCCGTGGACACAATTTTTGAACCGTTCCGAAGTTCGCTCAATGGCAGCCCCTCTATGAAAGGCGGAGCCGGTTTGGGGCTGGCCGTTTCAAAACGCATCATTGAAGCGCACGGCGGGGAAATTTCTGTGAAGAACGAGCTCGGAACAGGCTCAACCTTCTTGCTAACTCTTCCTGTGACAGCCCCGCAATCGCATTCTGCCACTCCTGCAATGTTCGCGAAAACCGTGCCGGAAGGGGAATGCGCGAGACATTACAGCGCGGGCAGCGGAAGCTGAAAGGGCCCCAGCGCTCATTGGTGCGGCCCGTCGGTCGCTCGCCGAGTGCTCTGAAAATCGCCGCCCGAAAACTCACTAACGCCTTTCGGTTGCGTGGGCCTCTTGCAGACGATCCGACCGCCAGGATTCTGCACGTCCTGCTGCTTTGCCTTCTCCTATGGATAAGCCTTGAACTCACATTGGCGATACCGTTTCTGGCTGTGCGAAAGACTTCCAGCGCACTTCTCGCAGGTTTTGAGGCCGCGATGCTTCTCTGTTCATGGGTTTTGCTGCACCGCGGCGCCATCCGTGCGGCAAGCCTCGTATATCTCTGCGCTACCTGGGTTGTGGGGACCGTGCTGATCGCATTCAACGGAGGCATACGCAGCCCTGGTCTGGTGTTCTACATCGCGCTACCGATTTCCGCCGCGTGGCTCCTGGGCTTTCGTGCGACGTTGTGGGTTACGGCTTTGTGTCTTGTGAGCTCGCTGGGAATGGCAGTCCTTGAAATGTTAGGTAAGTCGCCGCCGATTTTCTTCCCCGGCACGCCGGCGGGCATATGGTTTACGGTTCTGTTTCCCACGATCATCTCCACGGTTCCGGCGGCGCACATTTTGCGAATTCTGAACGTGGCTTTACAAGAACTGCGGAAGCACAAAGAACATTTGCAGGAACTGATAGAACAGCGCACCGGCGAACTGATACTGGCCCGGGACGCGGCTCAGGCAGCAAACCGGGCCAAGAGCGCCTTTCTCGCGAAGATGAGCCATGAACTGCGGACCCCGCTGAGCGCGGTCCTCGGTTTCTCGAGCCTGTTGGGCACGGAGCGTAACCTTACTGATCGGCAGCGAGGCGATCTCGACATAATCAACCGCAGCGGTGCGCATCTGCTGGAATTGATCAATAACCTGCTGGACGTCTTTAAAATCGAAGCGGGACGGACCGTGGTGGAAAATGCGCCTCTCGATCTGCTGAACCTGGTGCGCGAAGTGATGGGGCTCATGAGCATTCGTGCCGCCGAAAAAGGGCTGAATCTTTCCTGCGAGACGTCTTCCGATCTCCCGACGTACATCCGGTCGGATTCCGCAAAGCTGCGGCAGATACTGATCAACCTTGTCGGTAACGCTATCAAATACACGGAAAAGGGCAGTGTTGGCGTGAAAGTGAATGCAGTGAAGGAAGCAGAGCGGGGTGTGCTGCTCAAGATTCACGTTGAGGATACTGGAATCGGCATCGCGGCCCAAGATCAGGAACGGATTTTCGATCCCTTTGTGCAGGGAGGCAATTCGAAGACTCCTTCGGGCACCGGCCTCGGGCTGAGCATCACACGACAGTTTCTTCAGCTGATGGGAGGCACCATAATCCTGGAAAGCGTGCCGTCCGTGGGGTCGGTTTTCCGGGTATGCTTGCCCCTTCAGCTGAGTGAAGAATCGGAGATTATCCAGCGAAGCCGCAGCAGCGAGCAGGTCACCAGAATCGCGCCGGGAGAGCCGGAATATCGCATCCTTATTGTGGAAGATGAGAGCGCGAACGCCTTCTTGCTGCAGCGTCTGCTACTGGAAGCCGGTTTCCGGGTTCTGGTCGCAGGTAACGGGGCGGAGGGCGTAGAAGCCTTCCGCGAGTGGAAACCCCATTTTGTGTGGATGGACCGCCGAATGCCCGTGATGGATGGTATGGAAGCGGTTCGGCGGATTCGAGCCATGGGTGAAAGCGGTGCCAAGATCGCGGCCATTAGCGCGTCGGTTATACCGGAGGAGCGCGCAGAGCTTTTGGCCGCGGGGTTTGATGATTTCGTAAGTAAGCCCTTTACCGCGGAAGCTATCTTCAGTTGTATGACGCGCCACCTGGGCGTCCAATATTTATTTAAGGATGCGCCCGCCTCGTCTCCAACCGGTACCCAGATCCTCGAGCCCGAAGCGCTCGCCACTATTCCCGAAGACTTGCGAGGACAGCTGGAAGACGCCGTTATCTGTTTAGATGTTAAGCGAATTTCGCGCCTTATAGACCGCGTTTCCGAAATCGCGCCCGCTTTGGGCGGGCTGCTCGCCGAAGACGCGAGCAGGTACGCGTTCACCTCCATGCTGCGGGGTTTGCAACGTAGCAGTAGTACGCCCGCGTCAAAATGGAAGTGATGGCGAATCTATGCACCATTCTGGTGGTGGACGACGAACCCGCATCGTTGAAATTATTGACCGACCTTCTGACGAAGCAGGGATATGATGTCCGCCCCGCCGACAGCGGAGAATTGGCGCTTGAATCGGTGCGGGCAACAGTGCCGGACTTGATTCTCCTTGATCTGCGAATGCCGGGCCTGAGTGGGTTTGAGGTCTGCCGGCGTTTAAAGGCGAGCCCTGAGAGTCGCGAAATCCCAGTCATTTTTGTAAGCTCAACCCACGAATCGGACGAGCATGTGGAAGGTTTGGGGCTAGGCGCGGTGGATTTTATAGTCAAACCGTTCCGCCGGGAGGAACTGCTCGCACGGGTCCACACACACCTTCAATTGCGGCGCCTAACGACTCAGTTGGAAGCGCTTGTCGCGGAACGAACCCTGGAGCTACAGGGTGTCAACAAGCAGCTTCACCGTGAACTGATTCAGCGCCGAATGATCGAAGAGGCCCTCCGCGAGAGCGAGGGGCGCTTTCGCGATATGGCGGACACGGCACCCGTTATCATCTGGACCAGCGGCCCGGACGGAAAACTCACGTTCTGCAACAAAAGAGCTTTGACCATGACCGGCCGCACCACGCAAGAGCTTGCCGCAGGAGGTTGGAGAGAAGTCATACATCCCGATGATCTCGACAGACTGTATTCCGAGTGCTCCGCAGCAGTTGCGGCGCGGCGAGGATTTGAACTGGAGGCCCGTTTCCGGCGCGCCGACGGGGAGTACCGCTGGATGCTCAATACCAGCACGCCGCGATTCATCGGTGTTGTTTATTCCGGTCACATCGGAACTCTGAGCGACATCACCGACTTCAAGCGCAATCAGGAAAGCATCCTGGCTACCCAGAAACTGGAAAGCCTGGGAGTTCTTGCCGCCGGTATCGCGCACGACTTCAATAATCTGCTCGGCAGCATTTCTGCTGAGGCAGACCTTGCCTTATCTGAAGCTCCCGCCAATTCGCCTGTCCGTGAAAGCCTCGATCGCATCGGAGGGGTCGCCATTCGCGGCTCGGAAGTGGTGAACCTGATGATGGACTACGCGGGCGCCAACGGGAATAATCAAAGCCTCGAGAGGGTAGACATTTCTTCCCTGGTGGAAGAAATGTTGGAGTTCCTCAAGGTCACAGTTTCAAAGAGAGCCGTTTTACAAATTGACGTGGACAAGCACCTGCCCCCCATCTACGCGAACCCTGCGCAGATCCGGCGCGTTGTGCTGAATCTGGTCACCAATGCTTCAGAAGCGCTCAATGGGCGCGATGGTGTAATTCAAGTCTCGACTTCCCGCACACACGCTTCGGCGGTTGGCCGATGTACCGGCAGCGGCAGTCTGCCGGAGGGAGACTATGCGCTCCTCGAAGTCACGGACACTGGTCATGGCATGACGGAACAGACTCGAACTCACATATTCGATCCGTTCTATACAACTAAATCGAGGGGCCGCGGCCTTGGTTTATCCGCTGTCCAGGGCATTCTCCGCTCACACGGCGGCGCGATTCGAGTCACGAGTGAGCTGGGCCTAGGTTCCACCTTCCAACTATTCCTCCCCTTCGGGCGGGTGCCGGACCAAGAGCGGCGGCCAAGTGAACGCATTATGGAGGCGGAGCAATCGCCTGCCGGGAATCAAACCATCCTGCTGATTGAGGACGAGGATACGCTTCGACTCGCAATATCGAAGTCTCTCGCCAAGCACGGATTTTCGGTACTCACGGCGGCCGACGGCCGCGAGGCCGTGGATCTTTTTTGCTCCCGCGCCAATGATATCGCTGCAATTCTGCTCGATTTGACACTTCCCGGTCTCTCCGGTCCTGAAGTTTTGTGTGAGGTCCTGCGCCTAAAACCGGAGGTAAAGATCGTTCTCACCAGTGCTTACGATTGGGAAAGGGCAGCGGCTGAGTTTGCGATAGGCCCGGAGCACGTTTCCGCTTTTATTCGAAAACCATATCGGGTTGGCGACCTTGCCCAAAAGCTCAGGCAGGCCCTGACCCAGAATCAGAGCAATGGCAAGAGCGGGACGATGCTTGGGGGTAAGTAATCCGAGCTCATTCCATCGTCCCCCACTTTTCGCGTCTGTCCGTTGCTGTCGTCATCAAAGAGTCCGGGTTTCCATGTATCTAAGACTCCTCTTGCTTTTCACCTGCCTTGTCGTCGGCCCGCTTTTCGGCCGCTCGAGAACCGACGTCATCGTGATGAAGAACGGTGACCGCTTCACCTGTGAGATCAAGACACTCGACCGCGGCGTACTTTCCGCCCGACTGGAGTACGTGGACGGAATTATTTCGATCCAATGGTCGAAGGTGGCGCGAATCGAAAGCAGCCAATTGTTCCTGGTTCAGACGCAGGATGGCTCTGTTTACGAGGGGACAATCAGGACGGCCGCTACGGCAGGGGAAGAGCCGGTGAAGATCCAGATTACGGAAACCTCGCAACAGCTGGAGGTTGTCGCAAGGGAACAGATAGTCGGCATGAACCAGGGCTCCGAGTCCTTCTGGCGCCGGTTCAGCGGCAACTTCAACACGGGCCTGATTTATTCCAGGGGCAACAACACGACCCAATATAGCCTCGGCTCAGACCTTACCTATCGCCGGGAGCGGTGGAGCGCTGAAGCCAACGTCAGTTCCGCCCTGTCTACAAGCAACAGAGAGACAGCGTCGACACGCAACCAGATAAACATGGATGGGTTGAGGCTTTTGCCTTGGAACAATTGGTTTTATACCGGTATCGGGAGCTTCCTGCAAAGTTCGCAGCAAGAAATCAGCCGGCAGACCAGTCTCGGCGGCGGCATCGGACGGTATCTCAAGAACACAAACCGGGCTCGGATCTACCTCGTGGGCGGCTTCGCATGGCAGAACACGCAGTACCAGTCTCAGGTGAACCTCAACCAACAGGCGGCGGCCGGGCTGATTTCCGGCAACGTTCAGTTGTTTGTCTTCAGGAAAACCAACCTGACATTAGACGGTATATTATTCCCGGCGCTCAACCAGCCTGGCCGCGTGCGTTTCTATACCAATAGCGTTTATTCCATCCAGATATTCAAGCAGTTCTGGTGGAACTTCTCCTTCTATGGGAACTGGGACAACAAGCCGCCCGACAAGCTCCCAGGCAGCGACTACGGCACCAGCTCAGGAATCAGCTACTCGTTCAACTAACACACGCTGGCTGAAGCCCCTTCGATTGCTGAGCCGCATACAAGGGCACGATCTCATCGGCCCAGCGGCCTTCGCGGAGCAGGTTCGCCATGATCTTCATCGCGGGATTGATGTGTTTGAAGAATAGCTTGTAGCCGGCGCAGAGGTAATTGAGCCCGGGCTCGCCATCCGGGGTCGTGATGAACCGGTTCCGCGGACACTCGCCGTAGCAAGCGAACAGCACCTCGCACTCGCGGCAATACTTTGGCAAACTACTCAGCTTGTGCTGCCCGAAGGCGCGCTGCTTCTGCGAGTCCACCAGCTCCCGCATGGGCGTCTCTTGAATGTTCCCGAGCCTATAGTCGGGCTCCACGTAGTGATCGCACGAATACAAGTCGCCGTTATGTTCCAATGCGAGGGCATCGCCGCAGGTGGGCGAGAAAATGCACAAGTTGTGCTGCCCAAGCCAGCTTCCCAGCGCCACGTCGAATGTCTGCACAAAGACCTTGCCCACATCGCGGCGCACCCACTCATCGAAAATGGCAATCAGGAATCGGCCGAACTGTTCGGCGCCGACCGACCGCTCGGTGACCAGGCTGCCGTGCTGGGTGTACAACGGTCGATCGGAACCGGCCTGTTCGCCCCAGCCCAGGTTCGCAATAGGAAGGAAATTTTCAGTGGTCCGCTCCACGATGGGAATGAACTGCATGAAGTTGGCCTGCAGCTCGTCCCGGAAAAACCGGTACACCTCGATTGGGTGATCGGCGTTCGCGGCGTGAATCGTGCACAGTATGTTGACCTCCACTTCGTGCCGATGCAGGGCTTCCCAACCGCGCATGACCTGATCGAAGCTCCCGGCCCCCCCCTTGTTGACGCGATAGGCGTCGTGCATTTCCTTGGGGCCGTCCACGCTGAGGCCAACGAGAAAGTTGTGCTGCTTGAAAAAGCCGCACCAATCATCATTCAGCAGGGTGCCGTTGGTCTGTATCGTGTGCAGGATGTTCTGCCCCGGTTTCCGATACTTTTCCACGTATACGATGGCGCGCCGGAAGAAGTCGAGCCCCATCAGGGTAGGCTCGCCGCCCTGCCACGCGACGTTCACGTCACCAGACGGATGCGCGTCCAGGAGCTGCCGGATATACGTCTCCAGCAGCTCGTCGGACATGCGGAAGCGGTCGCCCGGATAGAGCATCTCCTTGGACAGGAAGAAGCAATACTTGCAATCCAGATTGCAGATGGCTCCCGTGGGCTTGGCCAGAAGATGAAACGGCCGACGCGAGGGCATGGTGTTCTGCTGTCTGCCGAGCTCGGTTTACTGCCGGGCCATGGCGAGTTCCATGCGTTGCTCGGGCGAGATCAGGTGATCGAGATTCACCGAATCCTTACCGATATCGATCTCAACCCAGTTCACTTCGCCGTTAAACTCATTGTGGTGCACGCCGTATTCAGGTGATACCGGCGAGCCCGTTCCCTTGCCGACGTCACAGGTCTCATCTGCCGAGAAAACCATCGGCATAGTTGCA
This sequence comes from uncultured Acidobacteriaceae bacterium, assembly GCA_963787585.1. Classification (GTDB taxonomy): domain Bacteria; phylum Acidobacteriota; class Terriglobia; order Bryobacterales; family Bryobacteraceae; genus Bog-105. The sequence continues at coordinate 76,428 of CAWBDR010000013.1, read as the reverse complement.
TCCACGCGGCCTTCGCCCACCTTTCTGCCATCCACGTAAAGCGACACATTGCCGCCTTTGGCCAAGCCACCGCCATCATATTGGAATTCCATGCGTACCTGGTGCTTGCCCTCAGCAATCCTCTGGTCCGACACTGCGTAGAACAGCTTCATTCCGAGGAGGTTATAGCAATACTTGAGCCTGCCGTCTTTAACGTAGAGACTCCAGCCGCCGAAGGCGCCCCCCTGCGCGATGATGACGCCTTCGGCGCCGGTTTTCGGAACAACGACCTCGGCCGTTATCGAGTGGGACTTGTTCTTGATGTTGACGACCGAGTTTTCGCTCAGCCGCCCCATGCCGCTGAACAGCATCTGCCGGTTGCCCTTGATCAACTGAGGCCGGCCGGCTAAGTCCGGGTTAAAACGTTCGATCCTTCTATCGTCGAGCGGAAGAACGCTGTATTTGGCGGCCTCGATGAGCCACAGCCGCTGCAATTCTTGCAGTTTTTGCGGATTCTCTTTCGCCAGGTCTTTCGATTGGCTCCAGTCTGTGTTCGTGTCATATAGCTCCCACACATCATCATCAAAGGCCGGTAGGGGTTTCGACATTTCCCACGGCGTGCTATGCCGGGTTACCGCGGTCCAGCCCTTGTGGTAGATGCCGCGGTTGCAGAACATCTCGAAATATTGGGTTTCGTGCCGATCGGCCGCCTTGGCGTCATCGAACGAATACAGCATGCTCACGCCCTCTATCGGGGCCTGCTGCACACTGTTGACAATGACCGGCTGCGGCAGGCCTGCGGCTTCCAGAATCGTTGGGGCGAAATCGATTACGTGATGGAACTGAGAGCGGATCTCGCCCTTGGCTTTGATGCCTTTGGGCCAGTGCACGATCGTCCCGTTGCGCGTGCCGCCCCAATGCGATGCGACTTGTTTCGTCCATTGGTAGGGGGTGTCCATGGCGTGCGCCCAGCCGACCGCATAGTGATTGTACGCCTTCGGTCCGCCGAAATCGTCGATCCTACTCCTCAGGAATTCCACTGTTTCCATTCCCGCCATGCCATTAGCTATGGATATCTCATTGAAGAGGCCGTTCAGAGTTCCTTCTGCCGACGCGCCGTTGTCGCCGATGATGACATAGATCAGCGTGTCGTCCAATTCCTGGAGATCCTGCAACGTGTCAATCAGCCGTCCGATGTGATAGTCGGTGTGCTCCAGAAAAGCCGCGTACACCTCCATTTGCCGGGCCAAGACCGGCTTCATCGCATCCGAGACCGTGTCCCAAGCCGGAATTTCGGGATGACGTTCGGTGAGCTGGCAGTCCGGCGGGATGACGCCGAGCTGTTTTTGCCTGGCGAAGATCTCCTCGCGCAGCTTGTCCCAGCCCTGGTCGAACTTGCCTTTGTATTTGTCGATCCACTCTTTGCTGACGTGATGCGGAGCGTGCGCCGCTCCCGGCGCGAAATACGCGAAGAACGGCTTGTCCGGCATCAACGCCTTTTGCTGGCGGATCCACTTGATTGCCTTGTCGGTCATGTCTTCGGTGAAGTGATAGCCCTCCTCCGGCGTCTTGTCGGGTTCGACAGGTGTGGTGCCTTCATAAATGGCGGGATACCACTGGTTCGTCTCACCGCCGATGAACCCATAGAAATACTCGAAGCCGCCGCCGCCGGTGGGCCACTGGTCGAACGGACCCATCGGGCTGGTCTCCCACACCGGAACTTCGTGGCACTTACCGAACTGCGCAGTCGAATACCCGTTGAGCTTCAGCGTCATCGGAAGCGGGGCCGTGCTCTTCGGGAGCACCGAGCTATAGCCGGGCGCTGAAGTCGCCAGCTCGCAAATGCTTCCCATGTTGACGGAGTGATGATTTCGTCCGGTCAGCAATGCCTGGCGGGTGGGTGAGCACAAAGCGGTGGTGTGAAACCGGTTGTACCGCAGGCCATCAGCCGCCAGACGCTCGAAATTCGGTGTCCGGCACGGACCTCCAAACACGCTCGATGCGCCAAATCCGACATCGTCGAGCAGAATGACGAGAACATTGGGCGCGCCCGCGGGTGGCCGCAATTCCCGAATTGGTGGATATTTGGTGTCTGGATCTTTGGCATCGTACGTCGTGAGGCCGACATGCGCCTGCTCCGGAATGGGAAGAATGGTTCGTTGGATGTTGTCTTGTGCACTCATTTTCAACAGGCACGATGAAGTTTCCCGGATGAAGACTCAGAAGATTATTAATACCCCGGGCAGACGAACGCTGTGACTGTTTTTTAGAATCCGCTTCGCGGGTACTGCATCCTGGCCTGTGAGCGGTGGTGAAGGTTATGGATCGGAAGATCCTCGTAGCGGTCTAAGCGTTCATGGAGCAATACTTCACGCATGTATGGGAGATATTCGCTGCCCGCTTACATGGCCCCCTCTCGTTCCGATTCGTTCTTCAACCACTTGTAATAGCGGTCATCGCGTGCCGTGCCGGTTTGCGGGACGCGCGAATGGAAGGCCAGGCATACGGTTGGGCGGTTCTGACCAATTCTGTTCAGCGGAAGGAGTTGCTGCTACACGGCTGGAGAGAGGTCGCAAAAATCTTCATCCTAGCGCTCGTACTGGACATCGTATACGAACTGATTGTCTTCCGCAGGATCTATCCCATCCGTCCGCTGCTTGTAGCGACGCTGATCGCATTAGTGCCATATCCATTGATCCGAGGTTTGGCAAGCCGGATCGTTCGTAAATGGCGTCGCAGCCGCCAGAAACCGCCAGGAGCGCTGCAGACCGGCACTTCCGCAGGTCCAATCGTGGAGTGATAAGAGCTCGCGCAGTGATAAGAGGCAGTGATAAGGGAATGACAGACGCAGTGCAACCGCCGGCTGAGAAGATCAATGCCACTACTAAACTCGCTGTTGATCGTACTCGTCTAGCCTATGACGGCGCGTTGATGGCCTGGGTTAGAACAGCGATTTCACTGATTAGTTTCGGGTTTACAATCTACAAATTCTTCCAGATCGAGGCGGCCGGCAAACAATACGGCGTCGTCGGCGCGACCGAATTTTCCGTCCTGATGATTGTTTTCGGATTGGTCTCCCTGCTCATGGCCACGTTACAGCACCGCCGGGATCTGAATGCGCTAAGGGCGGAATACCCGCACGTTCCGCCGCGATCCTTGGCACGCGTGCTAGCTGCATTGATTTCTCTCCTGGGAATTCTGGCATTAGTTACAGTGCTCCTACGGGATTAGGCAGCACTGCGCAAAGCTATCCGCGTTCTCTCTCCAGTCATCGCCGGCGCTAGCCGGCGGATTAACTTTATCCCTACATAGAGTACGAGCAAGTCGTCCATTTGCCCGATAACAGGGATAAAGTTCGGAATCAATTGAATCGGAGAGACCAGATAGGCGATGCTGCAGCCAGCGATGATCCGGGCACATAGCGGCACCTGGTTACTTCTGAAAACCTGCCAAATAACCCGAATGTCGCAGCCCGCCGACCGCACGCGGTCTGCCCAAGTCCTCCAGCAGCTGCTCGATCGGAGCGAAGTTGTCCCCCCGCGCTCTATCTCGTGGGTAATCAAGTCTGGCGGCACAGATGGTCTTAGGCATCGATGGGTTCGCTCGATACAAGATTCACAAAATCGGTCGGAGCTCCTTTAGGGGTCTACAGCCCATTCACCTCAGCGCCACTTCAAAAAAGTAAATCGACTGCATCGGAGCCACATCGAGGGAGGTGTCGAGAGGACAACTTAGATGAGCAAACGTTCTTACCTATTCGCAGTGGTGTTTACCGCGCTTTACCTGAGCGCCGCCGGAGCTCAGCAGTATCCAATCATGGACAAGCTCGCAGACAAGATCGTTCAGAAGTACCAAACCTCTAGCTGCGAGCAACTAGGTCAGCAGAAGGCAGAAAAAAAGCCACCGTCGGCCGCGGAGCAGAAAGCCGTGCAGATGCTGCACCAGGATCCACAGATGCGCGCCGCTTTTCTCAACAAAGTCGCGGCTCCCATCGCCAACAAAATGTTCGAATGCGGCATGATTCCGTGAGCAGCGCGTTCTTAAGCACAGGAATTGGAAAGTGAGAAGACAATGACGAGCAACTTCGTGAGACAGCTCTTGTCAATACCGTTATCTTGCCTGCTGGTCATCAGCGCTGCGCCGTTTGAGGTTCGCGGCCAGCAACCGGCCCCTGCTGGGCATCCCGGACAAGGGCCGCCGCTCTCGGCAGATGCGTTGCAACAACTCGTAGCACCGATCGCCCTGTACCCAGATGCCCTGGTTGCGCAAGTCCTTGGAGCGGCGACCTTCCCGGACCAGCTCGTGCAAGCCGGTAATTGGCTTCATCAGAATACCCAGCTCGCCGGCGCGGCTCTCATGCAAGCCGTTGATACCCAGCCGTGGGATCCCAGTGTTAAAGCGCTGACGCAATTCCCTTCCGTCCTTGACAACTTAGCGAAAAACCTGAGTTGGACCTCCGCCTTGGGAGAGGCTTATGGCACTCAGCCGGCTGATGTCATGTCTGCGGTTCAGGTGCTGCGCGCTAAAGCGCAAGCCGCCGGCAACCTAAAGTCAGGCTCACAGATAAAGGTTGTGCAGGAGTCGCCGCAAGTGATCGTAATCCAACCTGCCAATCCACAAGTGGTGTACGTCCCCCAGTACAACCCCACCATTGTTTACGGCACTCCTTATGTCACCCCGGGGTATAGTACAGCAGCCGTGGTGACAACCGGACTGCTTGCATTCGGAGCTGGAATCGCCGTTGGGGCCGCGATAAACAACGGCTGTTGCGGGTGGGGTTACAGCTATTGGAACACCAACTGGCGTGGTGGCGCGGTGGTATATAGGAGTAGCAGTTACTACGGAAATACCGCATGGCGCGGAGGCTACTACGGTTCCAGTGCAACCGCCTCTGGTCCGTATGGGGCGGCGCGAGCTGGGACTGCCTATAATCCGACCACCGGGACGTATGCCCGTGGCGCGGCTGTCGCGACGCCGTACGGCACCCAGCAGGCGGGTCAAGCGTATAACCCGTCCACTGGGACGTATGCCCGCGGCGCAACGACCACGACGCCTTACGGCGCCCAAGGGGCTGCTCAAGCTTACAATCCAAGGACCGGAGCTTCTGGCGCGACGCGTCAAGGGTCCAACGCTTACGGAAACTACGGAAGCTCGGTTGCCTCAAAGAACGGCCAGACTGCATACACCCAGCATCAAACCACCGCGCAAGGATCTGTAGGAAGCGTACAAACTTCGGCAGGTGGCCGGGGCGTTGCCGCAAGCGGCGTCAACGGTAATAATGCGGCCGTGGGCCAAGCGGCAAACGGCAACAAGTATGCCGGGGCAAACGGCAACGTCTACCAGAACACCGGGAGCGGTTGGAAGCAAACCCAGGGAACCAGCCCTGCGGCGCGTGGCTATGGAGGGCAGGAAAAGAGCAGCGGATCATCCGCCTTCAGCGGAGGCGGTTGGCAATCAAGGCAGGCCAGTGCGCGTGGTTCGGCAAGCCTTGGTGGGCGCGGTGGGGGCGGCGGTTTCCGCCGCCGGTAAGCCGACAAGCGCTCCCGCAAAATAAAACCAGCCTTCGTCAGCAGTGTTGGTAAAGATTAGTGCGACCGAAGTTTTGGAGGTTCTTATGACGCTCAAATACAGTGGAATTTCGTTTACAAGGTGGTTGCTGCTCTTTTCGGTAATCATCTCGCTTGCCGCTTGCACGCGATCCGAGAAAAAACTCTCGGCGAGGACGTTTACTTCCCCAGACGACGCGAGCCATGCGCTGGACGCAGCGGCGAAGTCAGAAGATCAAAATGCGCTGCTGGCGATTTTCGGTCCGGATTCCAAAGAGATTATCTTTTCCGGAGATCCCGTGCAGGACAAGAAAACGATGGACGCATTCGCGGCAGGATATGGAACCATGCATCGCTGGCGCAAGTTAGCGGATGACGCCCAAATCCTGATCGTCGGACCTGACAACTTCCCGTTCCCGATCCCACTGAAGAAAAATGGCGCCGGGCAGTGGTTCTTCGATACGGCTGCCGGCAAGGACGAGGTTCTGGCACGCCGTGTTGGCCGCAATGAACTGGACACAATCGACGTTTGCCGGGCGGTGGCCGAAGCCCAGACCGAGTACTTCTCCCAAGTGCACGATGGCCAAAGCACTAAACAGTACGCGATGAAGTTCATCAGTGACCCTGGCAAGCAGAACGGATTGTACTGGAAATCGGCGGAAGGCGAGCCCGCGAGCCCGCTCGGACCGCTGGCGGCGTTCGCTAGCTCCGAAGGATATAGCACAAAGTCCGGTTCGCACGCCCCTTTCCACGGCTACTACTTCCACATCCTAAAGGGCCAAAGCCAAAAAGCGCCAGGCGGTGCACGGGACTACATCGTGGATGGAAAGATGAGCGGCGGCTTCGGCTTCGTGGCTTATCCGGCCGAATACGGCAACTCCGGGGTGATGACCTTCATGATCAACCAGGATGGAGTGCTGCTCCAAAAGGATCTGGGGAAGACTACGACACAAACCGCGACGGCAATGAGCGAATTCGATCCCGATGCCAGTTGGACCCCCGTAGAGGAATGACCGGTTTCCTCAGAGTGACCTGTGCCGACCGCGCGTTCACAAGGCAAAAACTCAATGTTTTCGGGCCTTTCGTGCGAAAAACGCTTGACACGACGCCTTATGCTGGAACCGGAAAGAAACTTCTCATTAATGACATCTACACAGCAAATCGCGGCCAACCGGAAGAACGCTCAGCTCTCCACAGGTCCTACATCCGACACTGGCAAGGCAACCTCGTCGCTGAACGCGGTCAAAACGGGTCTCACCGGCCGCACCGTCCTCCTGCCATCGGATGACATCGCCGCCTACGAAGAGCATGTGGCTGGCACGTTCGCCGAATGGAGGCCTGAAACCGATCGCGAGAAAGCGCTCGTCCAGTTGATCGCCGACACTGATTGGCGTTTGCTCCGTATTCCTACCCTCGAATCGGGCATTTATGCCCTCGGCCGCCTTGACTTTGCGGATAAATTCGCGGACCAGCCGGAAGAGCTTCGCGCCACCTTGCTCGACACCTACGTCTTCCAGCATTCCCGCCGCGATCTCACCAACATCAGTCTCCAGGAATCCCGACTCCGGCGCCAGCGCGAAAAGGACGTCGCCGAACTTAAAGAGCTCCAGCACGAGCGCCGCAAGCTTCACGAAGCTCGGCTCAATGCCGCCGCCCACATGTACCAGCGTTTCAAAGACAATCAGGATCCCTTCGATCCTGCCGAATTTGGCTTCGAATTTTCATTTGACGAAATCGAGGAGCGTGTCGCCCTCTTCGAAGGCCGCTCCATGCGGTGCTCATACCCCGAGCAGTTTGCGAAAATCCGTGCCCGGGAGCTGCGCGAAGAGCGGCTGGCCGCCTGACCTTACGATTTTGCAAACAAGTGATCTTTGGTGTGGAGTAGGTATCTTCGCTACGCATTTTTGGTGCGCTTTGCCGTGCAAGTCACCTCCAAGCCATTCCTGTGCGCTCTCGTAGTCGCAATTCCTAGGTTACTGTTTGCGCAGGATCTGGCGCCGCGCGCTTACGTCATCACGCCGCTGGATTCGAACGCAATTATCCTGACATGGTCGTACTTTGACGGCGGGTTGAACTTCAATGGGGCTATCCCCATCACTGGAGCGACGGGCACGTTTAGCATCCCGATCCTAAGTTATTACCGCTCGTTTAGCCTTTTCGGACGATCAGCCAACATCACAGCATCTCTACCGTACGCTGTCGGAACCTTTCAGGGCGAGGTATTGCAACAGCATCAGTCCGTCTATCGATCGGGGTTGATGGATTTCTCTACGCGCTTATCGGTGAACCTGCTGGGCGGTCAGGCAATGCCCTTACAGAGCTTCGCGAAGTGGAAGCAAAAGACCCTTCTCGGCGTCAGCTTGAAGATCGTTGCGCCCACCGGGCAATACGATCCAAAAAAACTTATAAATTGGGGCATTAACCGCTGGGCGTTCAAGCCGGAACTTGGTTACTCGGAGCGCTGGAATAAATGGGTGCTCGACGGCTATGCCGGCGTGTGGTTTTATACCACGAATCCCGACTACTTCTCGCTACCTCTGCCCAAGTCCCAGAGTGAGAAGCCAATCGGCAGCTTCGAAGGCCATCTCAGTTACGATTTCAAGCCAGGAACGTGGGTATCGCTCGATGGCAACTTTTGGTTAGGCGGGGTGACCAGCTTGAGCGGTATACAGAACCCCGCCACCAGGCAAACTGCTTCCCGGCTGGGCGCTACCGCATCGCTCCGCATTGCCCAGCATCAGTCCGTCAAGATCAGCTACAGCGGCGGTACCTACCTTCGCTTCGGCAGCAACTACCAAAATCTGCAGGTAGCGTGGCAGTACTCCTGGACGGGTTGGCCGACGCCGCGCCAGCATTAGCTTTCCAATTGAGAATGTGACGGATGTCTTGAGAGATTGCTCGAACACTATTGCGGTGTAACAATCGGATTTCGGCGAGGAGCGTTCTCATGAAAGCGTGGCGTCCTATTGCATTTGGACCCAACAGCTTTGCCAACGGCGGCAGCTACACCCAGAATCGCTTTCAGGCGGGAGTCCGGCTGCCCATCGCGGATTCCTTTTCCATGCGGACCTATTACTTATTGGGTTAAGCTTCAATCGTTCTGCAAAAAGGGGAGTGGGTCAGACTAGACCTTTTCAAATCAGTTAGCAGCTGAAGAAAGGAAAAGGACCAGGTGACCCGAAAGCAGGATAGCGCGAAAGGAAAGATTACAGCGGAAGATCTGAAGGCACTGTTAAGCGAAGATCGGGATCTGCTGAAGACGATTGTTGAGGAAACGCTGCAGCAGGTGCTGGAAGCGGAGATGGACGAAGCGCTGCAAGCCAGCAAAGGCGAGCGCACAGCGGGCCGGCTCGGGTACCGAGCCGGTTATTACAACCGGATGCTGGTGACGCGGGTGGGGCACATCGAGTTGCGAGTGCCGCAGGACCGACAGGGGCGGTTCCGCACAGAGGTCTTCGAGCGCTACCAGCGAAGCGAGAAGGCGCTGGTGGCGGCGATGCTGGAGATGTACGTACAAGGCGTATCCACACGGAAGGTGAAGACAATCACCGAAGAGCTGTGCGGGCACGAATTCAGTTCGTCGACCATCAGCCGGATTGTGCAGAAGCTCGATGAGGAACTGGCGCAGTTTGCGCAGAGGCGATTAGAAGAGCCGTATCCGTATCTGATTCTGGATGCCCGCTACGAAAAGGTCCGAGAGGATGGTGCCGTGCGGAGTCAGGCAGTGCTGATTGCGATCGGCATCAACTGGGAAGGACGACGAAACATTCTCGCAGTCGAGCTGGCCAGCCGGGAAAGCCTGTCTAGCTGGAAAGAACTGTTGGCCAGTTTGCGACAACGGTCGCTACACGGAGTGGAGTTCGTGGTTAGCGACGATCACGCCGGCCTGCGTCGTGCCATTCAGGAAGCGCTGCCGGAGGCAGTGTGGCAGCGCTGCTACGTTCACTTCCTGCGGAATGCGCTCGACTATCTGCCGCGCAAAGCCGACGACGATTGCCTGCAGGAACTGCGCTGGATTTACGATCGCCGGGACGCCCAAGAGGCACGCCAGGATCTTTCGGCCTGGTTACTGAAGTGGGGCAAACGATATGCCAAGCTTTGCGCCTGGGTGGAAGAGAACATTGAAGAAACGCTCAGCTTCTACCGTTTGCCCCGGCAGCACCATAAGAATCTAAAGTCGACCAACATGCTCGAGCGGCTAATGGAGGAAATCAAGCGGCGCACCTTGGTGGTCCGCATCTTTCCGAATGCACCTGCCTGCCTCAGGCTCGTACGCGCTCTTGCGGTGGAGACACACGAGAACTGGATCGAGGCCATGCAGTACTTAAACATGGATCCATTGCGCGAACAGAAAAAAGAAGCTCTACGCAAACTCGGAGATGCCGCGTGAAGGCTTCTACAGGGCTGACCAGGGCAAGGCGCTCAGCTGCCGCCCTTGCCCTGGACCCCATCCCGGCTCACAAAAGGTCGAAATGACCCACACTCAATTTGCAGAACTTGACAAGCACAACTACTTATTGCAGTCGGTGAACGCATATCAGTGGCTGGAACCGTGGGTGGCCGGAACGGGACCTCACGATGCGGAGCGTTCCGGTTCGAGGATGGCTACCGGCCACTCACTTTGCCGATTCTACGATCGCCTTGACCTTTCCGGCGCGGATTGCACGTTTTAGCGCGGCGTGGTCCTTCTCGTTCTGATCGGCATAAGCGATCGAAAAAGCAGCGATCGCTTGGTCGAAAGTATCGCTCTTGCCCAGATAGCCGCTGATCACCGCGGCATCGCCGGAGCGCGCGTGGGAGAGCGCCAGCGAGTAGCCGCACCACTCGGCAAAGAGGGTCATCTTGGCTGTGTCGAACGTCTCGACAGCGAACTTGATTTTGACGTCCCGGAGCTGGCGGACATAGTAGTGACGTCCCTTCGGACCCGTGGTCCAGCCGAGAAAGATGTCGCTGGCCGGCTGCATGAGCTTGTGGCCGTTCACCACCCTTTGTCCGTGGTGCGGGAATTCGCTCTTGCCCGCATAGGCCTCCAGCACTGAAGCTCGCGCTTCCTTGATCTGGAGAATGAGAGGATCTCCTGTACCTGCCACCAGCAGGAGCACCCAGCAAGCGGTGCCGACGCTCCCGACACCAACGACCTTGAGCGCGGCGTCCTTAAGGTCGTACTGATCGAGCAACATATTGTGGGCAGGCGTCAGGGTCTCGCGATAGCGGTCGAAGACGTTCCTGGCATCCGGGTGGATCTGCCCGGCGACGTGCTCTTTCCAGTGGAAGACAGCCGGGGGCTGGTCTTTGATGACTGGCGACCCGCCCGAATCGCCCACGAGCTTCGGGAAGACACCTTCGGAGGTGCTGCTCTCACGGGCCTTCGCGAGGCCCTTGATCGCACTGCGGCGGAGCCTGGCATCCTGGATGCCGGCGATCAGCATCTCGGCCTCGACGGCGAAGTACCACAGGTCCAGCACCTTCATTTCGCAGAATTCGGCCATGTGCTCGCGATAGGACCTGACACAACGGAGGACCGCATCCTTAGCAACAGATTCTGGGAGGCCGTTGTCGCGACAGGCGATCACGAAACTCGTCGCTAGACGCTTGAGGTCCCACTCCCAGGGCGCAGGGAGGGTCTCATCCAGGTCGTTGATAGCGAAGATGACCTGCCTCTCGGGCGTGACGAGACCCCGGAAGTTGACCAGGTGAGAGTCTCCGCCGCATTGCACACGGATGCCAGTAGCGGGGGTGCCCGCCAGATCCACTGCCATGGCGAGCGCGGACCCGCGATAGAACGTGAACGGAGACAGTGCCATCCGCCCGTGGCGGAGAGAAAGGAGTTCGGGTGCGCGCCCCTAATTGGCCTTCAGTACCAGACGCACCGGATCGGGCCGGTCGCGCGGTGGCTTCCATTCGGCGTGCGAGCCTCGCGGACAGTTCTCCTGTAACGCCTTGCCCACCGCCTTGCGCTCGGCTCGGGAACGGTGTGCCAAACGGGACGGGACCTTTACGTTAGCGGGATGCGGCAACTCTGCGTTTGCGAGTGTGAGTGCGTGTGCCATGGGGAGATGTTATCCTCTTTCCGTTTTTGTTTCGAACGGCCTTACCAGCCCAGTTCGGCAGGGTCTTCCGCACTTTTGGTGGATGTTCACGGAGAACGCTGAGAGTCCTGAGTTCTGAAAGGTAGTACCCGTCGGCGTAAAAGCGGAAAGCCGCTGCGACCGTACATTTGCCGTTTTAATAGCTTGAGACGGTGTATCTGACCTTCGACCTGTCCATTGCTCCAATGCTGTTCTACCGCAGCAGTAACGGCTTCATAATCCCGCTGGAGTCCTGTGACGAAGCGTTTCAGTTCAGGAATCTGGGCGGCTACGCTTCTTGCTAGCCAAGCTTTCAAGGCGTCAGAGTCTCGATCCTCGAAGACCTGGCGGAATTGTTGCGCCAGGTGCTCGGCCGTCGCGACCTGCGGATGACTGGTGATAACTGCCTCGACCCAGCGTTGTTCGTCTGGTGTGCGCTGCGTCGGCGGCTTGGCTAGCCAAAACGCGATTAGGCGTACGTTAGGGAGTTTTCTGCGCGGCTGCGAAGACGCCGACGATGAGTTTGTACGCCAAGGCTGCAGGTATTCCTTCACTCGGCTTCGCTGTCCGCTATAGCCTTGCTGGCGCAACTCGCGGCAGAGTTGGGACGCGTTGTTGCAGCCCTCTGCCCATCTTTTCTCCAGGTATCCGCGAAAGGAATCCAACTCCGACTGCCGCCGCCGTGGTGCACGTTCCGGAAACTCCTTCGCCTTGAGATACCGTCGAACGGTGAGCGGCGTGACGCCGAACTCACGTGCGATCGTTCGTTTGGTGACACCGCGCTGGTGCGCCTCTCTCACCGCTTCAAATAGTGCTTTGCGTTTTTCCCGCGACTGTTGGCGTTGCTGTTCATGCTGGTTGCGCTTAGTCCGCGCCTCCCGTGCCACTTCTTGTACTGGCGGAATCTCGCTTGACGCCTGAGGTGAGAGTTCCGGCAACTCAACTCGGCGTAGAAGACTGGCCAATCGCTCCAGCACCCGTTGGAGAGCGGTTGCGAGGTTACAAAAGAGATGAAAGCGATCGGCCACCTGAACAGCACCCGGTGCACCTTGTCGGGCACCCTCAGCATACGCGCCCGCACGGTCGCGGCTGATGATCTCGATGCTTGGATGAACCCGCAGCCACTGGGCCAGCGTTTCTGATTCCCGGTCGGGCAGAAGGTCAATCGGTTGGTGACGTTCGAGATCTACCAAAACCGTTCCGTAGCGATGGCCTCGCCGCCACGCCCAGTCATCTACTCCAAGCACTCTTACGCCGCGATGAGGCTTCGGATCGGCATGCTGCTTTAGGGCTCGAAGAATCGTGTCCGCGCTGGAGACGATTCCGAGTTGATTGCAGAGTCTATAACCGGCCTCTCCGCCCAATGCGTAGCCGATTGCGAGCAAAGCGTCACGATGTCGTCCGGTCTGTCGGCTGTATTGTGAGGTCAAAGCTGGCAACCGCTGGGTGAAAATCCGACAGCGACAATCTTGCACGCGGCAATAGAAGCGATGTGTATGCAGGCAGATTCGGACGACGGCTCCCTGACAAGGAAGGTCACGCAAAGTGCGGCAATAGCGGCTGTGTACGTGCCAGGAACAGATTCCGCAAACAGGGCATGCGGCATTCCGGACTGCGGAGATGCTTATCACAATGACACCGGGTTCCTGATAGATGTCGTCAACACTCAGGTGTGAAGCGTCTGGAAGCAGCCCTGGCAAAGGGCTGGGGGAGGCAGCCATTTGCCCTAAAAGCTTAAAACATTTATAACCAGGCTTGTTTTATACGCGCATGTACCTCTTTGCGGAGCCTGAGGCCTCCACCAAAAGTGCGGAAGACCCAGTTCAATCGCGGCCAGCACCGCGCCGGTAATCACCGCGTTGGGCCCGGGCACCTGGCCGCTCCTAGACGCTTGAAGCACGTCATAACCAAGCGACTGTTGAGTTCCCGAAAATATTCATCCGAACGCTTTCACAAGACCCGCATCTCGCTAACCCTGATGTCTACCCCGGTCAACGGATTCAAGAAAAAGTAAATCGGCAAGCGCTTGGTGCAATCGAGCCCTTCGAACAGGCTTTAGGGTGACCGATCACAAACGGCCACGCCAAGCTACAGTCTTGGAACGGAGCAAACAATGAATAAATCAGAGCTCGGGTGGAATCTGTTCCTGCTCGCTGAGTGTTACTAGTGGGCCGTCCCAGTGATACATGCAGCGTGATCGGAGCGTCCTTATGATGTGGCCGATAATCAAAAATTGCTGCAGGTCAGTGCAGAACAACGAGACGAGTTGAAGAGTTGGGCGCAATCGCGAAGCCTGCCCGCCGGTGCTGTGTTCCGCGCGCGATTGATTTTGGCGCTGGCCGATGGTTGGACCTATCGCCAGATCGAGCGCAAGCTGGGCGCGAGTGCGCCCACCGTAGCGAAGTGGAAGAGCCGGTTCGAGCAGGCCGGCATGGAAGGCTTACAGGGTCAGCATCAAGGAAGTAAGCCGCGTCGGGCGACGCCAGCGATGCAGGCGCAGGTGATCCGGCGAGCACAACAGAAAGCATCCGATGGCAGCACCCACTGGTCGTGCCGCAAGCTGGGCGAGCAGTTAGGCGTCAGCAAATCGACCGTGCAGCGAATTCTGGCGCAGGCCAAGTTGCGGCCGCATCGGCTGGAGCGCTATATGGCCAGCAACGATCCGGATTTCGAGGCCAAGGCCGCCGATATCATTGGGCTGTACGTCAATCCGCCGCAACACGCCGCGGTGTTCTGCGTGGATGAGAAGACTGCGATTCAAGCCTTGGATCGGCTGGACCCGGTGCTGCCCTTATCGCCGGGTCGCGCCGAACGGCACGGCTTTGAGTATTATCGGCACGGAACTCTTTCGCTGTATGCGGCATTGAACGTGAAGACCGGAAGGGTGGAGGGGAAAACGGCGCGGCGGCACACCAGCGCAGAGTTCGTGGGGTTTTTGACGGGGTTGACCGGAAAAGCAAAATGGGCGCGGAAGATTCACATCATACTCGACAATCTGTCGGCGCACAAAACGCAGGCGGTCGAGCAGTTCCTAGCGGATCATCCTAAGGTACGGCTTCACTTCACCCCGACTTATTCGTCCTGGCTGAATCAGGTCGAAATCTGGTTCGCCAAAATCGAGCGCGACGTGATCGCACGCGGAGTATTCACTTCCGTCTCTGATCTGCGCCGCAAACTCATGAAATACATTCGTGCTCATGCCGAACGCGCTCGCCCCATCCGCTGGACTTATACCGACGTGAAAAGACGAATCAGCGCTAAGCGAATCACTGGGACGGCCCACTAGTTCCGGGTAAGAAAGGAAATCGGGGCCGCTTTGGCGAATATACTCGGCCTTCCCGTGATCTGCGGAACCAGCTGCGGCTTCGAGCATCAATAGGGAGCAAGCAACGCTCAAGAAAAATCGTGACCTTATCTGGTTAAGCATTTCTGTTGCAGTCGTTCTCAGGACTAAGGCGTGCGGGTGAGCTGAGTCTTCCGCCAAGGCCCTGAGAATCCGCTAAGCCAGCCAGCTCGCGGTCTGACGAATCGCTGAATTGTCGTTCCACGCTCGCGTGGACTAGTTCGAGTTGCGCCTGAAGAAGCGGAATGCGTTCAGCCGGCAAAGTTTTGATCAGCTCCTCCAACATAGCGCGAAGTCGACGCATGACTTGGACGCTGTTCGCTCCATACTGGCGTATTTCCGTCACGCCGAGCCATACAAAATCCTCCCAGTCCGGGGTCCGATACACCAGGCGAACGTTTCCGGCATCGTCGCAGACGGTTCCACTACTCAGATCACGCTTTCCGACTTCCTGCAACAGAAATTGAATCTGATCCATTGCCAGCACGCCCGTCGTTGGGTCATTGATAGCCGGCGATAGTGCTTTTTCCGCAATATCCACGATGATCCGGAACGCGAATGCAGCGTCTTGCTCGATTGTGCGCTCCGCACCCAGAGCAATGAAGCGGCGCAGCTCGAGCTGTCCAATTTCGCCGCACTCTCCGTACACTCGAAACAACTGAGTACCTGCACCAACGAAGTCGCCAACCTGCGGAAGAAGCTCAATTATGCATTTAGTCCGTTTAGCTAATTTAACCAATCCGATTGCGTCGAAGGCGATGATCACACCCCCGTGACCCTGATGAGCGATGGATTTGTAATCATTTTCGTTTGGGCGGTTAGCGAGGGATGGCTGGCGAATTGACGCTCTCGTCCCTGCGAGCGGATACGTATTCTTAATTACCACCAGGCCCTCCTGAGCGACTTTAGCCATCACAGAGACCGGGCGCAGTTCCTTACCTATGTGTTCGACCACGAAAAGAAAAACGCCGATGCTCACAACCGTAAACACCAAGGTCAGGAAAACAGGCAGCTCAAGGACACGCTCTTCCAGCCTTCCCAGCACAGAAGTTGCGTAAACGAACGTGAAGACAAATAAGCCAAGTGACACCTTCAAGACATTTGAGCGGAAAGGGCGAGCAATGATTCGAGGCGACAGATTGCCGCTGGCAATCTGGACCGTCAACAGCAGCACCGAAAAGAAAAACACTACAAAGGTGAGCATGGCGGCTGCAATCACTCCGACTGCCGCGCGGGCGCCCTGCAACCCGTAGTCCAGGAAAGGCAGCGTTAACGTGTCATTCAACCGGCGAGTTAAAAGGAAAGTGATCATCGCAGCAACCATCGCCAAAACCGGGATAACCCACAATGAACTTCTCAGAAATGCCCTCAGTCGCTGCCGCCATAGCCAAGACATGGAGTTTGTTTCACTTGATGCGGGCTACAGGCTTGTGGAGGCAATAGATCGTCACGAAAAACATGCGCTTGGGCTTGCTGCTCCTTGGGGAGTTCATCGAGCACGTTGCGCATCTTGTGATTGCGGCAGCGCTGCACCGGCTGATCGGGACCGAAGATCTCTTCGATAGCGGCACGCAACGCCTTCGCGCCATCGATCACGAACAGGTATTTCCGGTCGGTGGGCAGGCCCTGCTCGCGCAAGTGCGTGAACAACTGCTTTACCGCCGCTGCGTTCTCGGTCGCGCCGGCCTGAATGCCGAGTACGTGCTTGGTCCCGGCGCGATCCACGCCCACGGCACTGATGACGTGATGCGATCCGAAGCGTTGTCCATCGATGTAGAGCACCAGCAGGTCCGCTTCCTCCCAGCGCCGCTCACGCAACTGGCGCAGTTGTTCCGCGCTTCCTTCGATAGCTTGGCGGCTCACGCTGCTGCGCGACACGCCCGCCGTTTCCGCCATCTCCGGCAGCACTTCGGCGTATTCGCGCGTCGAAACTCCGCGCAACAGCGCGCCCATCATACGCTGTTATAAAACATTTGAATCCCGTCTTTAAGCAGATTCATCAGCTTTTCAGACACAAGCTCGTATTAGCAGGACTAAACCATGACCCCGGAAACTGTGCGGCTTCAGGAAACACATGAACACGATACTGCCTGGAAAAAATGGGGGCCGTATCTTTCCGATCGGCAATGGGGGACCGTTCGGGAGGATTACAGCAGCGACGGTGACGCTTGGAACCACTTCAGTCACAACCAGGCACGCTCTCGGGCATACCAATGGGGCGAGGACGGCATTGGTGGGATATGCGATGAAAAGCAGATCCTTTGTTTTGCCCTGGCGCTTTGGAATGGTGTGGACCCGATTCTGAAGGAACGCCTGTTCGGCCTCACAAACAGCGAGGGGAATCATGGTGAGGACGTCAAAGAATATTATTTTTACCTTGACAGCACGCCCACCCATTCCTACATGAAGTTCCTTTACAAATATCCGCAGTCGCCCTATCCGTACGACGATCTAGTTAAAACGAACGGACGGCGTAGCCGCTATGAAATGGAGTACGAACTGATCGATACCGGCGTCTTCAATCACGATCGCTATTTCGACGTGTTCGTCGAGTATGCCAAACAGTCCCCGGAAGACATTGTTATCCGGATCACTGCCGCAAACCGGGGCCTGGAGAAAGCTTCGCTCTATGTACTGCCGACCTTATGGTTTCGTAACACCTGGTCCTGGCACGAGAGCTCATCGAAGGCTGTATTGGAAGAAACGGGCGGCCCCGAAGGATCAGTTGCGATCGCTGCCTCACACCCCGACCTGGGAGTCAGGTATCTCTATGGCGAAGGCTCCGTTCCGATCCTTTTCACTGAGAACGAGACGAACCAGGAGCGTATATTCGGCAGGCCGAACAAGTCTTCCTACGTAAAAGACGGAATCAATGATTACCTCGTTCATGGTTGCGCCGACAAAGTGAATCCCAACAAAGTTGGGACGAAAGCTTCCCCATGCTATCTCCTGGAAATTCCGGGCCGAGAGAGCCGGGTAATTCAACTGCGATTAACAACCCTGGCACCCGACGCCCTGGGGGGTGGAAACGCCTTTGGCACGTCGTTTGATCAAGTAATGGACACCCGCCGAAAGGAGGCGGATGAGTTCTACGCATCGATAACACCTGATTCAGTGGACGAAGACAGAGTACGTGTGATGCGGCAAGCGCTGGCTGGCATGTTGTGGAGCAAGCAGTTCTACAGCTACAACGTCGACCGTTGGGTGTCGGAGCGCTCGGCTGGAACCTACGAAGGCCGAAACAGCGAATGGGTCCACATGATTAACCAAGAAATCATTTCCATGCCTGATAAATGGGAATACCCGTGGTATGCGGCGTGGGATTTGGCCTTCCACACAGTCTCGCTGGCTATGGTGGACCCCGAATTTGCCAAGCAACAGCTCGCACTGATGCTGCGCGACGATTACCTGCACCCCAGCGGTCAACTTCCGGCCTACGAGTGGAACTTCGGGGATGTAAACCCGCCGGTTCATGCCTGGGCTGCGCGTTTGGTTTACCAAATCGAAAAGCAGGTTACAGGACGAGCGGATACGAGATTTCTGGAAGAAATATTTCATAAGCTGGCCTTGAACTTTACCTGGTGGGTCAACCGTAAGGATCCGCGAGGGAAGAACATCTTCGGAGGTGGATTCCTCGGCCTCGATAACATCGGAGTCTTTGACCGGAGCGCCCCGCTGCCGACGGGCGGTCATCTGGAACAGGCTGATGGAACTGCATGGATGGCGTTCTATTGCCAGTGCATGTTGCAGATTGCCATCGAGCTCGCGATTCAGAACCCCAGCTACGAAAACATGGTTATCAAATTCGCCAAGCATTTTGTCTGGATTGCGTTGGCGATGGAGAACGTAGGCGACGAGCATGAGAGCATGTGGGACGAAGAAGACGGATTCTTTTACGATATCCTTCGTCTGCCCGGCGGTTCGGCCACTCGCCTCAAGGTGCGCTCGTTAGTCGGTCTGCTGCCGCTTTGTGCGGCCACAGTGTTACACGGGGAAGTTAGAAAGCACCTGCCCCGTGTCGCTCAGGCGCTCGGCAGTTACGTCAAAGACCATCCTAAGATCAGCACATCGTTGTCTCTCGAATCCGCGTTGAAAGACGGCGTGGGCGGCACGCGACTGATTGACCTGATGGACGAGACTAAATATCGCCGCGTGCTCTCGAAAATGCTGGATGAAGCGGAGTTCCTGGGACCGTATGGTATTCGATCAATCTCCCGGTACCATCTCGATCATCCGTACGTGTTTAGAGCGGGTGGTCAGGAATATCGGGTGCAGTACGTGCCCGCTGAATCGGACACCGGTATGTTCGGTGGGAACTCCAACTGGCGTGGTCCCGTATGGATGCCGATTAACGTCATGATCATCCGTTCGCTCCTGAATTTGTACCAATACTATGGCAACAACTTTCGGATCGAATGCCCAACCGGTTCCGGCAAGCTGATGAACCTTTTTGAAGTCGCACACGAGATCGCGGACCGGCTGATCCGAACCTTTACACGTGACGCAAACGGCCGGCGCCCTGTCTATGGTGGCACCGAAAAATTCCAAAGCGACCCTTATTGGCGCGATTGCATCTTGTTCTACGAATATTTTCACGGCGATAACGGCGCCGGCATTGGAGCGAGTCATCAGACCGGATGGACAGGAACTGTCGCGAACCTGATCCAGTTGTTCGGACATTTGAAGGCTTCAGATGTTGATGTTCCTGGCACCCCAAAGATTGGGTTCTCTAAAGGTCCAGTGTGGCAAACCAAACCGGAAAGTACCTTTGCGGGCGACGAGACCGTGAAGACTATGTCGGAATCTAAGCCGAGGTGAGAATTGATTCTCAGACGCTTTGGCGCCTGTGTCCTTTTCGTGGTTTCTCTTACAGCGCCGAACGCTTCTGCCCAAGTTGGAGCTCCGCGTTCTGCCGCCGCTCCGGCGCAGCCGGAAGTTTCCGAGGACCCTCTTGGTCGCAACACGCCTCGCGGCACGGTGCAAGGCTTCTTGTTTGCCGCGGGCAAGGGTGACCACGAAACAGCCGTCCGCTACTTGAACACCCGCCTTCGCGGCGAAGCTGCTGTTGTTCTCGCTCGTCAGCTCTTTGTCGTCCTGAACCGCCGGCTGCCTGCCCGGCTCAACGAGATGAGCGACAAGCCGGAAGGGTCCCTGTCTTATCCAAATGAACCAGATAAGGACTCAATCGGAACCGTCCCTACTGACACGGGCGAGATCGATGTCGTGCTTGAGCGTGTCGGCCTTGATAAGGCGGGCGGCCTCTGGTTGTTCTCCCGCGAAACTCTTTCTCAGATTCCTGAGCTTTACGCAGAGGTAACGAGCGAGGATACCCAAAACCGACTCATCAAATTCCTTCTGGAGAAACGAATCGCGTATATCTCGCTCCTTAATTGGATTGCCCTCTTGGTCGGCTTGCCTTTGCTGTACTTAGTGGCGAAACGCCTCAACCCTGTTCTCAGCCGACATGCAGGGCGCCTGCTTCGTCGAGTTCGCAGGAATCCGAATCTGCCGGATCCCGAGTTATTGTCTAGACCGGTTCGTTTTCTGCTGTTCGCGCTTATTATTCGCTGGGCGCTCACTACCGTCACTCTTCCGCTTTTGGCCCGTCAGTTTTGGTTGACTATTGCAGCTATGGCTCTTATCGTTGGCTCTGTCTGGTTTGCCATTCGATTGAACGCCACCTTTGAACGCAAGATTCGTCTTCGCCTCGGCCGCCGCAATCTTACCGGAGCCCTTTCCATTCTGCGTTTCGTGCGCTGGGCCGTCGACGGTCTGGTTATTTTCA
The DNA here is from genome assembly GCA_963787585.1 of uncultured Acidobacteriaceae bacterium. Taxonomy (GTDB): domain Bacteria; phylum Acidobacteriota; class Terriglobia; order Bryobacterales; family Bryobacteraceae; genus Bog-105. Next base: position 55,707 of record CAWBDR010000013.1, on the reverse strand, counting down.
TAGGTCTGCTTATCGTCCTGAATTACTTTGCTATCAACGCCACCACTGCCTTGGCCGGACTCGGAGTCGGTGGTATCGCCGTCGCTCTGGCCGCGCAGAAGACGCTGGAAAACGTAATCGCCGGTGTATCACTGATTTCTGACAAGGCCATACGCATCGGAGATTTTCTGAAGGTGGGCAATACTATGGGTACGGTCACTGATATCGGTCTGCGGTCGACGCGCATTCGGACCCTGGATCGATCGATGGTTAATGTACCCAACGGACAGATCGCGAACGCAAGTCTTGAAAATCTTTCCTTGCGCGACCAATTCTGGTTTCATCCCATATTGCGGCTTGCGTACGGGACAACCGTAACGCAGCTGCGCTCTGTTCTTGCAGGGCTCACGAACCTGTTATTGCAGAGCTCGCACGTTCAGGGATCCTCTGCCTACGCGCGGTTTCTGGGTTTCGGTGAATCATCGCTCAATGTGGAGATCTTCGCCTATGTCCATGCCCGCGATTGGCCCCACTTTCTCAAACTGCAGGAACAGCTGTTACTTGAGGTGATGGACCTCGTCCAGGCAGCCGGAGCAACGATCGCCCTTCCTTCACAAATCACATATGTAACCGCCGTTGCGTCGAAAGGAGCCGCTTTTGATCCATGGAAACCGGACGTGTTTTCCGCGCCTTAGCCATCGCTAACTCTTGCCACGAATTATGTCGTTATATATGGCAAGACCCGTCAACAAAACACTGCGCCGCTGCTTTCCAACCGTGTCAAAACTGTGTCCGAATCGCATCTTGTCGTTCGCCAAAATTCCGTCCGCGGGTAAGGCATTGACTCGCAGGGGATGGGTGGAAAGAATCGGAGAGATGCCAGTGCTCTTTCTGTTCGCGTTTCGATTCGTCCGCTTGCTCCTCAGCGGACATCAGGCGATTGCCATCGAGAACGTAGCGCTACGAATGCAGATAGCAGCGTTTCAACGAAAACGGAAGCGCCCGCTGCTGACGACATTGGATCGGTTATTTTGGATCTCTCTCCGCAGCGTGTGGTCCAACTGGCGACGTCCTTTGCTTTATGTCCAGCCAGACACCGTCGTTCGTTGGCAGCGCGAACGGTTCCGCAAATTCTGGGCCAGGCTTTCTAAGCCGCAGCGCCGGCGGCGAGGTCGCCCCGCTACTGCCGCAGAACTGCGTCGATTGATCGAGCAAATGGCCGCCGCCAATCCGTTGTGGCGCGCACCGAGGATTCATGGCGGCACTTCCGCAATACCGTTTGGCGTTTTCGAATCTGGAATCCAAACCAGGGCGTTGTCGAGATCTACTTGATCCTTCTTCATCGACATCAATTCCTTATACACGCGTAGGCCAGTTTCCGTGATGATCCGGACCACGTTTCGAAGATACTCGGGCGCGTGGAACTCGATCATCTGCTGCTCCGACGACGTTGACATACTGCGGCCGGAACAACCCCCGGATCGATACAGGAAACTCGACTCCCGCACAAGGATTCGATGGCAGGAACTTCTTTCTCACAGCCACGTTCAGTGCCCGGCGCAGCACCCGGAACTCCTGATGTACTGTTGTTGCTTTGAGGATTCCCAACTCGCGAAAGCCGTCCTTTGTTTTCACTCGGGCATGCTTTTTGAGCCGGGCTCGGAGATACTGCTCGATATCATCCGCCGTCAAGTCCACCAGCCGCCACGAACCGAATGTCTCTTGTAGATGCTTCATTGCGCGCTCGTTCGCCTCGTGGGTCTTCTGTGCAGGGATCGGCGGTTTCGAAAAGTTCTCCATGAACGAGTCCGTCCAATCCTTAAAAGTGAGTTGTTCGCCCCTTCGCACGACCTCCAGCGTGCGATTGTCGCGGGCGTGGAGACGTTCGCGCAACCGGCGCTACGCCTCGTCCCAGTCTTCCGTGTTCGTTGACTCCAGGCGGCGTGCACCGGACGCATCCCGATAGCGCATCCACCACATTTTGCTCTCGCCACGTCTGTAAACGACACCGTCATGCTTGCTTGGTCTGGCCATTCTCCACCTCATATTTGAACTGCGAGCGGAAGGGCAGTGTCGCAAATGGCTGAACCTCGGTTGGTAGGGTAAGCAAATGCCGAAAAGCAGGCCGGCGCTGTTCCGAGGGCGGCACTTTCAAGACGAGTTGATTGTGGTCTGCGTCCGCCGATATCTGCGCTATTCACTCAGCTACCGTGACCTAGAGGACCTCATGGCCGAGCGTGGATTGCAGGTGGATCATTCGACAATCGCCCGCTGGGTTCTGCGCTATGCTCCCATCCTGAACCAGCGAATGCGTCGTCATGTCCGTCGCGTAAACCGGTCATGGCGAGTGGATGAAACGTATGTTCGGGTTGCAGGGTAAGCGTCCGGTTGTAGCCGTCTGGCGCGTGAGGTCGCAGTAGAGCCATGCTTCAAGAGAGTGCCGATTGGGCCTCGGGAGGGATGGATGAGTGGATTCAGTCAGAAGGATGGCGAAATTAGGGCTTCGGATGAGACGACTGCGGCAGAGAAGCGGCGCAAGCGTTCGGCAAGCGAGAAGCAACGGATTGTGGAGGCCTCATTTAAGCCGGGAGCTTCGGTGAGGGCGGTGGCGGAGGCGCACGGTCTACATCCGACGCAGGTGTACAGATGGCGTCGGCAGTATGGCCGCAAGGTGCAGGGGAAGTCGGGAGCGGCGCTATTGCCGGTGCGCGTGACGGGGGAGAGCGATCAGCATAGCCGGTTGACAAGAAATACTTTCCAGGAACGAGAAGCGATCCCGTCGGTAACCGTTCATCTTGAATTCACGAAGGCTCGTGTGCACATTGAGAGTGCCGATCGCGCAACGGTGCTGGCTGTGCTGGAGCACCTGGCGCGATGATCTCGTTGCCGGCTGGCGCACGCATCTGGGTTGCGGCGGGCGTGACGGATCTGCGGCGTGGATTCACGGGTCTGAGCGCAGTCGCGCAAACGGTGCTGCAGCAGGACCCTTTCGGCGGGCACGTGTTCGTATTTCGCGGGCGGCGCGGCGATCTCATTAAGTTGTTGTGGTGGGATGGGGACGGGCTATGCCTATTTGCGAAGCGTTTGGAGCGCGGGCGCTTCATCTGGCCGCAAGCTGAAAGCGGAACAGTATCACTTACTCGTGCGCAGTTATCCATGTTACTCGAAGGCATTGACTGGAGACAGCCAGTGCGCACGTGGAAGCCAGAGATGGCGGTGTGATCAATAAAACAGAGATAATCGAAAATGTTCGAACTTGCCTGGACTAAGTAATAAAACCTTGGCATAGTTTGAACATGTCTGCCGCACAGCTTCCAGATCTGGACAGCATGGACGCGGCGGCAATGAAAGCGCTGATCCTGTCTCAGCATGAACAGCTTTCTTCGCATGCAGCCGAGATCGAGCGTTTACGATTGCTCATCGCCCGTTTGCAGCGGCTGCAGTTTGGCCGCAAGTCGGAAAAGGTCGAACGACAGATTGAGCAACTTCAACTCCAGCTCGACGATCTGGAAGAAAGTGCGGCTGAGAAAAGGGAGCGAGCAGAAAGCACACTGCCGCCGCCGGCAGCGGCGATCTTTGCGCGTGTGACGCAGAAGCCAGGGCGGCGGCCCTTACCGGATCATCTGCCACGGCAAACCGAAATCCATCAGCCGGAGCAGAAGAGCTGCCCAGCTTGCGGTGGCGAGTTAAGCAAACTGGGTGAGAATGTTTCCGAAGTGCTCGAGTACGTGCCGGCACGATTCAAGGTGATCCGGCATGTGCGCCCCAAGCTAAGCTGCGCGAAGTGCGATGTAATCGTGCAGGCGGCAGCTCCGAGCCGTCCCATTGACCGTGGCCTGGCCGGTCCCGGACTGCTGGCGCACGTTCTGGTGTCGAAATACGCCGACCATTTGCCGCTGTATCGTCAGGCCGAAATCTACGCGCGGGAAGGCGTGGAGTTAGAGCGCTCGACGCTTGCCGATTGGGTCGGTGCGACGAGCCAACTGCTCACACCGTTGCACGATGCGTTGCGGCAGTACGTAATGAGGGCGAGTAAACTGCACGCCGATGACACGCCGGTTCCAGTGTTGGCGCCAGGTACTGGCAAAACAAAACTCGGGCGCCTGTGGACGTATGTTCGAGATGATCGCCCGGCCGGTGATCTGGCAGCTGCCGCGGTTTGGTTTGTTTACTCGCCGGATCGCAAAGGAGAGCATCCACACCGGCATCTGGCCACCTTTCGCGGCACACTGCAAGCCGACGGTTATGCCGGGTTCAATCGCCTCTATGATGGCGGCCGCATGCAAGAGGCTGCATGTTGGGCCCACGTTCGTCGCAAGTTTTTTGACCTGCACCAGGCACACGCCTCTCCGATCGCGAGTGAAGCGATCCAACGTATTGGTCAGCTCTATACCATCGAAACCGAAATCCGCGGTCGCTCGCCTAGCGAACGTCAAGAGGTACGCAATGCGCGCGCACGGCCTCTGCTGACCTCGCTCCACGAGTGGTTTAAAACAACACTCGCCAAGATCTCGCGCAAATCAGAAACAGCTGCGGCGATTGGCTATGCACTCGCTCGCTGGCCTGCACTGATGCGTTATTGCGATGACGGCCATATCGAAATCGACAATAATGCGGCCGAACGCGCGTTGCGCGCCGTCGCGCTCGGCCGCAAGAATTACCTGTTTGCAGGGTCTGATGCGGGCGGTGAGCGTGCAGCGGCGATCTACAGTCTACTGGGCTCGGCGAAGCTCAATGGAATCGATCCGGAAGCTTATCTAACCTCGGTGCTGCGTTGTATTGCCGATCATCCGATCAACCGGATTGAGGAGTTGCTGCCCTGGAATCTTTTCCCCACAGCACCGGTTGTGGAGGCAGCGTAAACTCCAATGTCCTGGTTGCCGCTCCAATCAAAGATGTTCACCTCCGTTGCCTATGACGCGGAAAAGCGCATCCTGTACCTGCGGTTTCAGAGCGAAGACATCTATCGATACTTCGAGTTTTCCAACAACGATTATCAGCAGTTCCTGAGCGCCGAGTCCAAAGGCCGTTACTTCCTGAGCAATATCCGCAACTGCTTTCGCTACGAGCGCCTGGCTAAACTACGCGTCGCTTGACCACGTCAAGACGGTCTCGATCGGACGCTTACGTTGCAGGCAAGTGGACCTATTTATATCGAGCATTGGATTCCGAAGGCAACACCATCGATTTCATGCTTTCGCCACACCGCGATCCTGTGGCAGCCAAGCATTTCCTGCAGCTTGCTTTGGGCCGTGTGGGCTACCTTCGCCCACGAGTCATCAACGTCGATGGACATCCCGCATACCCGTCCGTTATTACCGAACTGAAACAAGCCGGCGAGTTGCCGAGGATCTGTCGATGTCGACGCTCTCATTACATTGAACAATGTGGTCGAGCAGGATCATCGGTTTATAAAAAAGCGGATCATCGCCAGTCCGTAAGCGTCCGGTTGTAGCCGTCTGGCGCGTGAGGTCGCAGTAGAGCCATGCTTCAAGAGAGTGCCGATTGGGCCTCGGGAGGGATGGATGAGTGGATTCAGTCAGAAGGATGGCGAAATTAGGGCTTCGGATGAGACGACTGCGGCAGAGAAGCGGCGCAAGCGTTCGGCAAGCGAGAAGCAACGGATTGTGGAGGCCTCATTTAAGCCGGGAGCTTCGGTGAGGGCGGTGGCGGAGGCGCACGGTCTACATCCGACGCAGGTGTACAGATGGCGTCGGCAGTATGGCCGCAAGGTGCAGGGGAAGTCGGGAGCGGCGCTATTGCCGGTGCGCGTGACGGGGGAGAGCGATCAGCATAGCCGGTTGACAAGAAATACTTTCCAGGAACGAGAAGCGATCCCGTCGGTAACCGTTCATCTTGAATTCACGAAGGCTCGTGTGCACATTGAGAGTGCCGATCGCGCAACGGTGCTGGCTGTGCTGGAGCACCTGGCGCGATGATCTCGTTGCCGGCTGGCGCACGCATCTGGGTTGCGGCGGGCGTGACGGATCTGCGGCGTGGATTCACGGGTCTGAGCGCAGTCGCGCAAACGGTGCTGCAGCAGGACCCTTTCGGCGGGCACGTGTTCGTATTTCGCGGGCGGCGCGGCGATCTCATTAAGTTGTTGTGGTGGGATGGGGACGGGCTATGCCTATTTGCGAAGCGTTTGGAGCGCGGGCGCTTCATCTGGCCGCAAGCTGAAAGCGGAACAGTATCACTTACTCGTGCGCAGTTATCCATGTTACTCGAAGGCATTGACTGGAGACAGCCAGTGCGCACGTGGAAGCCAGAGATGGCGGTGTGATCAATAAAACAGAGATAATCGAAAATGTTCGAACTTGCCTGGACTAAGTAATAAAACCTTGGCATAGTTTGAACATGTCTGCCGCACAGCTTCCAGATCTGGACAGCATGGACGCGGCGGCAATGAAAGCGCTGATCCTGTCTCAGCATGAACAGCTTTCTTCGCATGCAGCCGAGATCGAGCGTTTACGATTGCTCATCGCCCGTTTGCAGCGGCTGCAGTTTGGCCGCAAGTCGGAAAAGGTCGAACGACAGATTGAGCAACTTCAACTCCAGCTCGACGATCTGGAAGAAAGTGCGGCTGAGAAAAGGGAGCGAGCAGAAAGCACACTGCCGCCGCCGGCAGCGGCGATCTTTGCGCGTGTGACGCAGAAGCCAGGGCGGCGGCCCTTACCGGATCATCTGCCACGGCAAACCGAAATCCATCAGCCGGAGCAGAAGAGCTGCCCAGCTTGCGGTGGCGAGTTAAGCAAACTGGGTGAGAATGTTTCCGAAGTGCTCGAGTACGTGCCGGCACGATTCAAGGTGATCCGGCATGTGCGCCCCAAGCTAAGCTGCGCGAAGTGCGATGTAATCGTGCAGGCGGCAGCTCCGAGCCGTCCCATTGACCGTGGCCTGGCCGGTCCCGGACTGCTGGCGCACGTTCTGGTGTCGAAATACGCCGACCATTTGCCGCTGTATCGTCAGGCCGAAATCTACGCGCGGGAAGGCGTGGAGTTAGAGCGCTCGACGCTTGCCGATTGGGTCGGTGCGACGAGCCAACTGCTCACACCGTTGCACGATGCGTTGCGGCAGTACGTAATGAGGGCGAGTAAACTGCACGCCGATGACACGCCGGTTCCAGTGTTGGCGCCAGGTACTGGCAAAACAAAACTCGGGCGCCTGTGGACGTATGTTCGAGATGATCGCCCGGCCGGTGATCTGGCAGCTGCCGCGGTTTGGTTTGTTTACTCGCCGGATCGCAAAGGAGAGCATCCACACCGGCATCTGGCCACCTTTCGCGGCACACTGCAAGCCGACGGTTATGCCGGGTTCAATCGCCTCTATGATGGCGGCCGCATGCAAGAGGCTGCATGTTGGGCCCACGTTCGTCGCAAGTTTTTTGACCTGCACCAGGCACACGCCTCTCCGATCGCGAGTGAAGCGATCCAACGTATTGGTCAGCTCTATACCATCGAAACCGAAATCCGCGGTCGCTCGCCTAGCGAACGTCAAGAGGTACGCAATGCGCGCGCACGGCCTCTGCTGACCTCGCTCCACGAGTGGTTTAAAACAACACTCGCCAAGATCTCGCGCAAATCAGAAACAGCTGCGGCGATTGGCTATGCACTCGCTCGCTGGCCTGCACTGATGCGTTATTGCGATGACGGCCATATCGAAATCGACAATAATGCGGCCGAACGCGCGTTGCGCGCCGTCGCGCTCGGCCGCAAGAATTACCTGTTTGCAGGGTCTGATGCGGGCGGTGAGCGTGCAGCGGCGATCTACAGTCTACTGGGCTCGGCGAAGCTCAATGGAATCGATCCGGAAGCTTATCTAACCTCGGTGCTGCGTTGTATTGCCGATCATCCGATCAACCGGATTGAGGAGTTGCTGCCCTGGAATCTTTTCCCCACAGCACCGGTTGTGGAGGCAGCGTAAACTCCAATGTCCTGGTTGCCGCTCCAATCAAAGATGTTCACCTCCGTTGCCTATGACGCGGAAAAGCGCATCCTGTACCTGCGGTTTCAGAGCGAAGACATCTATCGATACTTCGAGTTTTCCAACAACGATTATCAGCAGTTCCTGAGCGCCGAGTCCAAAGGCCGTTACTTCCTGAGCAATATCCGCAACTGCTTTCGCTACGAGCGCCTGGCTAAACTACGCGTCGCTTGACCACGTCAAGACGGTCTCGATCGGACGCTTACGCCAGTCAGTGGTTTCGTTCCGTAGAAGGAGCGCTCAACACCATCCAAGGTTACGAGGCACTGCACATGATTCGCAAAGGACAAGTCCGATGGTCAAAGAAGGGAAATGTGGGCGACCAGATCCGATTTGTGAATCGTGTGTTTGGCCTTGCTGCCTGATAATCGCCCAATCCCGCTTACCCGCGCCTGCCGCTTTCGGTTTGCGACACTTCCGAAGGAACGCACACTGTTGAGGCTCTAATGAAGAGAAGAAACTGCAGTGCGCGAGGAATCATCGACTACGTACATATTAGGACTCTTGCAAAACCGAATTATTGCTCCTTCATGAGCGTATTCCTTTAATACCCATGCGGCCTCGACGCCTGCTTTGAGATAAAAGTGCCGATGCAAAGCGCGGAATCGATTGTAGCGTACCACCGGTAGATGAAAAATTTGTGCCCCGACCAGCAGTAACTGATGTTGCGAATTGCCTTCCCCAATCGCAGCCGCTTCTTTGGGTCCCGACACAAATTTGATGCGCTTTTTCATTTCGGGATTTGCGTAGTAATAACATCGCATAAAGATCTTTGAATCATCGATCACAACCGGCCACGCGGCAGTTGATCCTGACGTCGGAACAACCGGACAGGCGTCAGTTGCTGACGGCAGGTTCCGGACTATTTTGGCTCCGCACGCAATAATGCACACTGAAATGAAGGCCGAGGCAGCTAATGCAAACAAAATGCGCGCACGACCGATTCTGTAACAGGCGAAGCCAAAAAGAATGGCGATCCCTACGATCATCTCCAGCACGTACCTGGGATAAATCATGTGCACCTTTGTGACGGCTGCAATAAATGCCGGGATCGGTAAAAGCGCAAGCGCAAACGCGGCGAGAGTTTCGTGCAGCGGTGGCAGCGCACGGATGATCCCGTCCTGTCGCGTGCGCTTCGACTGGGGCACATAAGAGACCAGCATGGATGCGATGAGAACGGCCCAGATAATAGCCGCGCTATGGGCGAAGACGAATGGGTACGGCTCATAGATGCTGCTGAGACTCGGCTTGTTCCAGGCGTTAACGGTAAGCAGGCGTTCCGAGTTGCGGATGAACGGAAGATAGACTGCGATAGAGCAGAACGGAAGCGCTGTGCATGCGAGCACTGCCCAGTCAATTCGCCTGTGTTGCATTGTGCGCACCATCTCGCCAACAAAAAACGGGACAATCAGCAGCACGGCATAATAGTGGGAATTGATTGCGACGAGAAGAGATGTCGCGAGTAAAAAGAGCGAAAGCCTACGTCTATGGCCGGCTGCTGCGCTCTGCCAAGCAACCATTGCTAGTGCACTGAAGGCTACTAAAAATGCATAGGGGCGCGCTTCCGTAGCGTAATAGGCTACAGAAAGCTCAGATGCTGAGGCGGTTGCAAACGGCAGGAGTGCTGCGACGAACCCCCATACTGGAGCGGTTCGAAATGCAACAAAACGAAAAATGCAGAGCCCCGCAAGCCAGAAGGCCAAAATGCTTGGAATGCGCGCTACCAAAGCGCTTTGGCCGAAGAGTGAAAACATTCCACGCGTGATGAGGTCGAACATTGGCGGCATTTGATCCACGGCTGCAAGTAACGCATTCCAAAGCTGGGGCACGGTAAAGTGCGCGAGATGCACCGTATAGATTTCGTCGAACCAAAGCGAGCGCCGCGCCGCAATCGCAATGGAGATGGGCAATACAACGGCTGAGTATGCAATTACGAGTGCAACCGTGCTTCGACTTAGAGCAACAAGGAACGCTTCTGCGCGGGCAAGCGTATTCGTTCTTTCGACCGCTAGTAATAGATACGCGAGAGCGCCGATCCTTGATGGTGGCCGGTTAAAAGCGCGTTCCATACTTTGACCTGTTGGTTCGGGTAGTTACATTTGGTTTCTAGCAGGAGCCAGAATCGGCAGACTCGTGGCGTTTCGAACACTTCACGCGCGCAAGCGCCATCGGCCGCGAAATATACGTCCGACCGCATTGGGACGGAAGCGCCTGGAAGGCAATTTAGGAGGGGCTGCAATCGGTACGGCTCCGAAAAAGCAGTCTATCACGGTTCCGCTCCAGCTTCGGGGACTGCTCGGCGCGAATTTTTATTGATTTGGAACAATAGCGTTGCGTGAACCAAACCAGTCAGCCGGAAATGTACGGCAGTTTCAGAGAAACAATTCATATTCGGAGCGCATCAGTTCGCATTACTTAATGTTCGCGAATCATTCCGGACCACAATGTTTGTGCTCGGCGGAATGTGCTGGGCTTGTGCGGAAAGCACCGCGGCAATGAGGATGAAGCCCGCAGCTCCGTGTGTGAAGAATACGCCCGAAGGAAGTGTCGCAAACCGAAAGCGGCAGGCGCGGGTAAGCGGGATTGGGCGATTATCGGGCAGCAAGGCCAAATACACGATTCACAAATCGGATCTGGTCGCCCACATTTCCGTAAGCGCCTCGTGAAGCGCTTACCGAGCAGCTTCTCGCCAGTGTCCAGCCTGTGAAAAATTCAGGCTTGAGTAATAGAGCTGGCGGGTTTCCAGTTATGAGGCAGCAATTCACTTAGCCGCGTGATGGGATGAGCCGCGATCCGGGACAGCACATCGCGAACCATGCGAACGGTTCAACGCCGCTCCGCTTACACGACGCAATGAAGCTTCTCAGAACTGCGGCTGTTCTGCCGCCGTTATCGCTGCCGAAGAACGTCCAGTTGCCGCGGCCCAGAGCAATGTCCCGATTGGCCCGTTCGCTGGCCCCGTTGTCGATTTCCAGATCGCCGTCTTTCACAAAGCGCGTCAGCGCCTCCCATTGGTTCAGCGCATAACGCACCGCGGCGCCCGCCGGACTCTTCGGCAGAACATCCTGTTTCAGCTCCAGCAGATATTTGTGCAGATTCTCCAGCAGCCGAGCTGAAACACGTTTCCGCAGCGCCAGTCTTTGCTCCGCCGAAAGCGCCAGCGCGTTGGCGCGATCCTCTGCCGCGTACACGCGCGCGATCAGGTGCAGCGCCGGACCCATCCGCTGATCCGACTCCAAAGCTTTATACACATATCTTCTCGCGTGCATCCAGCAGCCGACCTCGATCATGCCGCGTTCGCCTTTGAAGAACGCGTCGTAAACCGAATAAGCATCCGCCTGCAGGTATCCCTTGTACCCTTCCAGAAACGGGTGATGCACATCACCCACATAGGGCCAGATGCGCCCGATTCGGGCGAATGGAAGCTTGCGATCCAGCACCTTCACGCTGGGTGCAGCGGCTGATGATCGGCCCATTTGGCCACGATTACCTGCGCCAGCAGGCTGGCGCTGGCCGTGCTCTTCTCAATGGGCTGCGCCGGTTTGCCCGCCGTCCGGATGGTGCAGGCGCAGGCGTACTTCAGGCGCACGTCCTCGATCACCTTCACAGAAGCCGGGATGTATTCGTAGCGTTCGCTGGTCTCTTCTTCGATCAGCCGCAGATCCCTGCCGCAGCAGGAGCAGTGTTTTTCCGCTTCCGCCAGATCGTAGACAATCCGTTCCCGCACCAGATGCTTCGCCAGCGCCTGGCGCCCGCTCCGCTTTTTTTCTTGTGTCTGGCTGCTGTGCTGCCCGCCCTGCGGACTGCCATCGATCTCATCATCGTCATCTTCATCGCTCCGGCTTTCCGGATGCTGCGCCTGCCAGGCGGCCTCAAACAACGCCAGTTGTTCTTTGGTCAGCTGCTCGCTCTTACGATTGCGCTGCGCTTCCAGCAGCTCGCGCAGCAGGCTCTGGTACTTGTTTTGTTCGGCCAGCGAGCGGTCCAGCTGGGCTGCCAGATCCACCACAATCTTTCGCAGCGTGTCTGCATCCTGCGGCAGACTCTTTGGATCGATGGGCACTGAGCTGAGTGTAAAGAGGAAAAGATGCAAACGCCAGGAAAAAACGCGAACATCGCAGAATGTTTTTATGCTTCGGCTGGCGCCCGCCGCCGGTAGCGTTTGCGCCGCGGGGCCGCGCTCAGGTCGATCCCGCTCAGCAGCGCCGCCAGTTCTTCGGTGGTGATTTCAATCCGCCGCGCGCCCGGCTCACTGCAGGGAGGTTTATAGACGCCCTCCTCTAAACGCTTCGCCCATACCGCAAAGCCGTCTGTGTCCCAGTACATGATTTTCAGGCGGTCCCTGCGGCGGGAAGCGAATAAATAAAGATGGCCGGCGAAGGCATCCAGCTGCAGGTGGTCGCGCACCAGCGCGTGGAGGCCGTCGAAACTGAGCCGCATATCGCACGGACTCAGGCACAGATAGATCCGCACGCTGGCCGGCAGGTGAATCATCGCCGCAGCGTATCCAGCACCATACGAAGCGTGGCAGCATCCACGCCCGTGGCGACCCGGAGGCGATCGCCGCTGCTAAGTATTACTTCAAGGCCGGGAACTCGCGTGGCGATCTCTTCTTTGGGTTCCAGCAACGCGAATCGCACGGGCTGGCTCTGCCCCAGCCGCTTTCGCCAGCGGTAGAAGGAATTTGGTTTAATGCCGCGCGCTTCGCAAAACGCGCGCAGACTTTGCCCGCTCGCTTCCTGTTCGGCTATGAGCTGACTCCAATCGCTCCGCGTGGTCCCTCGCACACTTCAAGCCTGCCATTACTGGAAACGAGTCCGGAAGAGCGCTTCACGAGCCGCTTACCATTTCCCTTCTTTGACCATCGGACTTGTCCTTTGCGAATCATGTGCAGTGCCTCGTTACCTTGGATGGTGTTGAGCGCTCCTTCTACGGAACGAAACCACTGACTGGCGATGATCCGCTTCTTTATAAAGCGATGACCCTGCTCGACCACATTGTTCAATGTAATGAGAGCGTCGACATCGACAGATCCTCGGCAACTCGCCGGCTTGTTTCAGTTCGGTAATAACGGACGGGTATGCGGGATGTCCATCGACGTTGATGACTCGTGGGCGAAGGTAGCCCACACGGCCCAAAGCAAGCTGCAGGAAATGCTTGGCTGCCACAGGATCGCGGTGTGGCGAAAGCATGAAATCGATGGTGTTGCCTTCGGAATCCAATGCTCGATATAAATAGGTCCACTTGCCTGCAACCCGAACATACGTTTCATCCACTCGCCATGACCGGTTTACGCGACGGACATGACGACGCATTCGCTGGTTCAGGATGGGAGCATAGCGCAGAACCCAGCGGGCGATTGTCGAATGATCCACCTGCAATCCACGCTCGGCCATGAGGTCCTCTAGGTCACGGTAGCTGAGTGAATAGCGCAGATATCGGCGGACGCAGACCACAATCAACTCGTCTTGAAAGTGCCGCCCTCGGAACAGCGCCGGCCTGCTTTTCGGCATTTGCTTACCCTACCAACCGAGGTTCAGCCATTTGCGACACTGCCTTAACGAACACAGTGTAAGACGCCATCTGCGAGCTTACGCCGACTACTATCATCGAACCGGAACTCACTTAGCCCTGGACAAAGATTGCCCGCAGACGCACGCTGTGCAACTACTCGAAGCGGCCCGATCGTTTCGATGCCGGAGGTTGGTGGTCTGCACCATCGTTACGAGCGCCGGGTTGCCTGAAGCGCAACACGGCTATCCAACGCGATTGCATGGTCCTCGCAGTTGTTTTCACCAACTCTGCCAACATGCGCACGTGATGTGCAGCGGCACTCTCTTGTCAGAACTGCTGATTTCCCTTGGCCCAATTTGTGCTCCAAAGCGGGCTGGCTCCGGAAACCGGCACCTCTCGTCCGGGCTCTTCCCTTCTCCGTTTGAATTTGCGAGAGCCACAGGCGAACGACCGTGTCAAAACCGTGACAAAACTCTTCGCTTTCGAGCCATTTGGGTTAGCTTCGAGCGAAAGGCAGATTCCCCAAACTATTGAAAACAATAGAAGCTTAGAAAATCAATGGCGCTGTTGGAGCTGGCGGTAATGCGCCCAAGGCAGGTGCGCTACCAGGCTGCGCTACGCCCCGACAATGGAAGCTCTCTTGATTCTAAACGAGGACTCGTTCTTAACCCTGAGAGAGCGTCAACTGATCTCCCGTTTGTGTCCCCGTTTTCTCGATCACGCCGGCGGGCAGTTCCAAAACCGAATGCGCCAACAGGCACATCGATACACGCCAGGGCACGAATCGCTGGGCGAAGCGTGCGCGGACCATCCGGTTGTTGGCGTTCCGGAAGCCGCTGCCGTTTGAGTCAAAATAACGTGGAAATAACGCGTCGGTCTGAGGCAGCGCCTTTTACCCGCTTGGAATCCCGTTTATCTGGCGCGACAGAAACAAATGGTATCGAAGTGATTGTGCCCTCATCTTGGAAAACTTCTCCCTCGAATTCTAGTCAGGCGAACGAACGGACATCGAGGTGCTCGTATTCTCGGCCGGGGACCGCACCATTTTTGACCGCGTAGCGGCTTGCTGAACGCCATTCTGCTTTTCTGATCGGCGCTTCCGGATCATCACGTGGTTGGATTCCAGTGCTTTCCGTACTGCGCTATCGAAAGACAAGTATTGTCCTAGAACGCAAACGTAGTAACATCCTCCTGCAGCTTAGCCGGCAAACAGGGCGGCTCCCTTTGCTCGAACGGAATGCTGGGTTGGTTCTAGTACTCGTTCCCTCGGCCCGGCTCACGGCAGTACGGACCTATCTTTTGATCGGTTTTACGGCTTAGGACAATTCCGTAACATTAATCTGCTGGTCCGAATCGCGAATGCGCGTCGGAGGTCGGGCCTGGGTTCCTTTCTCATGGTTTTTCCTCCCCTGGGCCCGCTCTTTTTCCATGCTTAGCTCATTTTTTCTGGTCCGCCCTTTCCTCGCCGTTCCCCGCTCTTAATGGCCATTCCCGATTGAGCCGATTTTTTACGTGTGCGAAACGCTGTCTTGCTCTTTGTTAAGATCCTCTTTCGCGAGAAGCGCAAGGCAACTCCGGCAAGTGACTTTGGATCGGTCCCCTCGTCGACGATGCGCTGACGACCGCACCGCAAGCCGCAGCGAGTGGAGGAATGGTGTTCGCCCACGAAGGGGGACGACAAGGGTTTCTTCCCCCTTCGGAATCCCCGCAGCTTCCTTTTGATGGTTAAGCTTCAATCGTTCTGCAAAAAGGGGAGTGGGTCAGACTAGACCTTTTCAAATCAGTTAGCAGCTGAAGAAAGGAAAAGGACCAGGTGACCCGAAAGCAGGATAGCGCGAAAGGAAAGATTACAGCGGAAGATCTGAAGGCACTGTTAAGCGAAGATCGGGATCTGCTGAAGACGATTGTTGAGGAAACGCTGCAGCAGGTGCTGGAAGCGGAGATGGACGAAGCGCTGCAAGCCAGCAAAGGCGAGCGCACAGCGGGCCGGCTCGGGTACCGAGCCGGTTATTACAACCGGATGCTGGTGACGCGGGTGGGGCACATCGAGTTGCGAGTGCCGCAGGACCGACAGGGGCGGTTCCGCACAGAGGTCTTCGAGCGCTACCAGCGAAGCGAGAAGGCGCTGGTGGCGGCGATGCTGGAGATGTACGTACAAGGCGTATCCACACGGAAGGTGAAGACAATCACCGAAGAGCTGTGCGGGCACGAATTCAGTTCGTCGACCATCAGCCGGATTGTGCAGAAGCTCGATGAGGAACTGGCGCAGTTTGCGCAGAGGCGATTAGAAGAGCCGTATCCGTATCTGATTCTGGATGCCCGCTACGAAAAGGTCCGAGAGGATGGTGCCGTGCGGAGTCAGGCAGTGCTGATTGCGATCGGCATCAACTGGGAAGGACGACGAAACATTCTCGCAGTCGAGCTGGCCAGCCGGGAAAGCCTGTCTAGCTGGAAAGAACTGTTGGCCAGTTTGCGACAACGGTTGCTACACGGAGTGGAGTTCGTGGTTAGCGACGATCACGCCGGCCTGCGTCGTGCCATTCAGGAAGCGCTGCCGGAGGCAGTGTGGCAGCGCTGCTACGTTCACTTCCTGCGGAATGCGCTCGACTATCTGCCGCGCAAAGCCGACGACGATTGCCTGCAGGAACTGCGCTGGATTTACGATCGCCGGGACGCCCAAGAGGCACGCCAGGATCTTTCGGCCTGGTTACTGAAGTGGGGCAAACGATATGCCAAGCTTTGCGCCTGGGTGGAAGAGAACATTGAAGAAACGCTCAGCTTCTACCGTTTGCCCCGGCAGCACCATAAGAATCTAAAGTCGACCAACATGCTCGAGCGGCTAATGGAGGAAATCAAGCGGCGCACCTTGGTGGTCCGCATCTTTCCGAATGCACCTGCCTGCCTCAGGCTCGTACGCGCTCTTGCGGTGGAGACACACGAGAACTGGATCGAGGCCATGCAGTACTTAAACATGGATCCATTGCGCGAACAGAAAAAAGAAGCTCTACGCAAACTCGGAGATGCCGCGTGAAGGCTTCTACAGGGCTGACCAGGGCAAGGCGCTCAGCTGCCGCCCTTGCCCTGGACCCCATCCCGGCTCACAAAAGGTCGAAATGACCCACACTCAATTTGCAGAACTTGACAAGCACAACTCTTTTGATCGTATGCAGTTCCATTGCAGGCAAGACTGTCTGAGCTTATCGAGCCTTTGGATGGAACAAGTTCTTCCTGAAATGCTGGCCGAGAATCGGGCCGAACGAATCGGTATCGCGGCTCCGACGTGCGCATCCGTTTGGAAATATGCTGGAATCCTGCCGTCGTTCAGACGGTAAAAAGAGCGAGAAATTTGCCGCGTCCAGCCCACATATGAAAGCAGGGTTTCGCTCGGGCCAGTCCGCAAGGACATTCCGCAAGGCGAAAGACCGAGGTACGCGGGTTAGCCCGAGGCTGGATGGGTCGCGCGTGCTTCAATAGCTATAGATTTCGTATCTATATACGGCCACTCAGGGCCATCGTGTGGTTACAGAATATATCCATTCCTCGGCTTTTGCCCTACTGAGGATGGACGATCCCCGGCGAATCGTACGTTGGCGGCGGTCGTCGAGGAACGCGCTGGTGCAAGGAATTTCGTGATGAAAGAAATAGTAAGGAGTGTACGCGATGAGTAGGAGAGGCCGACCCTTTGAACTCGGCAATACATTTGGGAAGGGGCGTCCGCCGGGAAGCCCGAACAAGACAAGTTTATTGCTGCAAAAAATGCTGCTCGACAATGGCCGGGAAATCGTTGAAAGCATAATCGAGGACGCCAAAAAAGGGGATCCGGCAGCGCGTAAGCTTTGTATCGAGCGTTTGATCCCGCGTTTGAAAGATGCGGCCGCACTGCCGATCGTAGAGGAAGATCGGATCGCGACCAGCATGGAGATGCCTCTCCTCGGATCCAGCTATTCATTGGACGATGACGAATTGGAAGAATCCGAGGATTTCGCCGCTTAGGGGCGGAGAGAAGCGGGATCTCCGGGTAGCCGCTCTGTGAAGCGCTGCAAGCCAGCACTGAGATTAGGGCTTGTACTCGGCTAACGCGCTAATAGGACCTCTGTTTTTAGGTCGTTGCTTGCTCGGGGGTGGAGCAATGTTCGCCGTACACGAAGGGGAACGACACCGATGGTTTCTTTCCCCTTCGGAATCCCCGGATCTTCCTTTCGATCTAGCCCACCACCAAATAACCGGACCAAGGGATTGCGTTTTCCGTGGAACAGGGTTCGCCTAGAAAGCGGCCGAGAGTCCGGCCGAACGAACGGGGATCGGGTTTCGGATGTTAGGCGAACCAGCACCCTTTTGATCATCCTGCCGGAGATCCGTCTGGCTGGTCTCACGGAAAACCTTTGCTGTATCGAATCACTAGCTTACATCGGATGAGAAGGATTCGCAGTCGGTCAGGCCTTCGCCTCCGCCGCGCGCTTTCGAGCGGCTTCCTGCGGGTCGGTGAGGATGTCGACCCACCGCGGGTCCGGCGCGCCCGCGGCGTTGTAGTTGTCGTGCCAGTTCCACCACTTGTACGGCGGGGTCTGGGGGTACCCCTCGGGCGAGTCCTCCCAGGTCTCCTGACGGCCGAGCGGCGTGAGATCCAGATAGCTCCAGGTGCTTCCCATTGCCTCGTCGCCGCGATTATTGATGAAGTACGTGCGAAACACCGTGTCGCCGTCGCGGAGGAATACATTATGGCCGTGCCACTCGTCTACGCCGAAGTCTTGGTCGAAGCTGTCTGTGATGGTGTACCACGGCATCGTCCAACCCATTCGGGCCTTTAGGCGCGCGATATCCTTCTGGGGCGCGCGCGAGGCGTACACGAGCGTCGTGTCGCGGGCGTTCAGATGAGCCAGGTGGGCGACCTGATCGGCGCCTAGAGAGCAGCCGCGGCAGGCGTGCTCGGGCCAGCCGAACACCCCAGGCTCGAAGAAAGCGCGATAGACGATCAACTGCCGGCGCCTCTCGAACAGATCGAGCAGGCTTAGCTTGCCGTTGGGTCCGTCGAACTCGTACTTCTTGTCCACGGCCAGCCACGGCATCCGCCGGCGTTCGGCGGCCAGCGCATCCCGAGCACGGGTTAAAGCCTTCTCCTTGACGAGGAGCTGCCGACGTGCAGCCTCCCACTCCTGCGGCGACACGATTGGGGGCGTGTTCTTTGGCATGGTCCTTTTCTGTTGCTCCATGTCTCTCTCCTTGCTGGTTGCCATGTTCATTTCTCCTTTCTCCTTCTGAAACAGACCAATACGATTCGCTCTGAAAAATCTTTGAACTGGGCGAGGCACACCGCCAGTAGTCCTCCGGTGGATCCGGTTCCGGCGACCAGTACGGCTGTGCTTGCGATGCAGGCTGGGCACATAGGTCCCTCCTATGATGTTTTGTCAACTCTTAACTGGTTCTCGTCTTGTGTAAGACGAAGAAATTGTTTTACATTTCCTGTGCAGATGCTCATGCAGTCTCCGCTAGGACGAAGTTCGGGAAATCTTCAAAGACCCAGTTATTCTTCAAAGTCCGATAGATGATGCCGAGAAACTTGCGTGCCAAGGCGATGATGGCTTTGCCGGCGCCACGCCTGGCTTTCACACGTTCGTAGAAGTTCTTTAGATAGAGGCTGTAGTTGGCGGCAATCAAGGCCGATTGCACCAGCGCCGTTCGCCCCAGTTTGCTGCCGCGCTTGTGGATGCGGCCGGAGCGTTCTGTTTCATTGGAGTTCGCCACCCGCGGCACAATGCCAAAGTAGGAAGCCAACCGGTTCTCGTCAGGAAAATCATTCACGTCACCAATCACGCTGAGCAGGATGGCGCTGGTGATTTTGCCGATGCCCTTGATCGAGATCAGGCTTTTATGGCCCTCCAGTTTGGAGGCTTCCTCGGCGATGGTCTTTTCCAATTCCGCAATGCTCTTGTTCAAGCTGCGGATTTGATCGACGATCACGCGCAGTTCGATCCGGACCACCTCATCGAAGGGCAGGCTGAGCACTTCTTCCAGCTTCTTCTCGCTCGACAGTGCTTCCTTCGGCAGATTGATACCGCGCGCCGACAGGATGTTGTTCACTTTATTCTTCAGCGCGGTTCGTAGCTTCACCAGCGTGTCGCGCGTCTGCGTCAGGCTGGCTAACTGGCCATGCTCTTTATCTTTCATGCGCACCTCCGGCAGCAATCCCTTGCTCAGATACAGCGCCAGTAGCCGGGCATCGTTGGCGTCGGTCTTCTTCACCGACCGGCTGATCACCCGGAACTGGTTGGTATCGACCACCGCCACCCGCGCCACGTGCAGCGCCACCGCGTCGTAGAACAAGCGCGTATTGCCCGTAATCTCCAGCGCCAGCTCGTCGTCCGGCCGCAGCTTCCGGACAAAGCGCGGCAGATCTTTCAGTTGCCACTGGCTGAGATAGTTCCTGCCGTTTTCCAACTGCACGCAGCACGTGAACTGATTGCGATGCAGGTCGATGCCGATATAACGTTTCTCCATGTCGCTCTCCTGGTTTTCGGTTGAACTGCCAGTTCGAGTAGACATACTTTGCGGCGGTCACCACACTCCTATTCGAGATCGCTGTGCGTCTCATGCTGACGTCCAGCCACAGGTCTGACCAATCTCCTTTACGGGGTCTGAGCCCCACCAATCCGATACAGCCTGTGACCTGTCTACTCCGGAAGTTCTTTCCCGGAGACTACCGCCGATCACTGGATATGACATTCATGCCATCTCCTTTAGTTATGCGCGGGCACGCTGCTGGTAGCTGGCCCGTGCGGGGTTATGAGTTAGCCCGCTGTCGGACGTTTCTTCCTTCGTATCTCGGCGGTGTGAGCGCCGGCAGATTTTGTTTCCGCATCTTCTTTGATGCGCAGCAGGTGGCTCGCCCACAACTCTTCGAAGCGGCCGACCCAGCGCTCATAAATCTGCCGAATTGGCACGACGTTCAATGAGTTGATCCGCTGCCGGCGCTCGTCCCGCGTGTGAATTAGGTCCGCCTCGCGGAGCACGTCGATGTGTTTCATGACTCCAAACCGGCTCAGGTGCGGAAACGCCTCGACGATCTGGGTCGTCGTCCGTGGGCCTTGCCGCAAGAGATCGAGAATCGCCCGCCTGGTGGTATCGGACAAGGCTTTCCACACACTGTCGAGTTCGTCGTCGTGCACATGAGGTCCGTTATGCATGCATACGCGCAGAGCAATCCTCGGCAACTCGATCCAGCGTGTATTTCCAACCGGTACTCACGCCGTGTTTGTGAGCTGAATCGAGGAAACCGATCGCGCGATGACGGAATTCCACATGGGTTCCTCCTGGGCGCTGTTCGAGCTTCACTTCGATATGGTTCAGCGCGGGGTAGGACATAAAGAGAGGTCCGCTCAATTCCAGCAGCGCGGGCGGCTTGATCACCTGCACGTGTCCCCAGAGATGGCCGATGCCATTCCCGCGATCGCGGAACCAGCGGCCGCCGGGCCATTCCTCGAGGATCATTTGCAGCGACTCGAAGCCTTCCCCGAGCCGATGCAGCACACTGCGAAACACGCTCCCGATATCCGCCTGAATGTCGATGCTCTGGGTTGTATCCAGGGTTAGCTCTTCCACTGTCACGGGTCCGCCCTCTCCTACGTGAGTTTATAGTAACGTGATCCATTGGTAACGTCAAGAGATTTTTCGATCGCATGTGCGCGCCGGTTTGGGCGAGGAGTGGGCCAGTTGCGCAGCCGCAGCGTGTCGCGGCCACTGCCGTTGTAGCGCTCGCTGTCGCTGGCCACCGACTTCAACCAGGAGCAGCAGGTGCGGGTCCGCCCATACTGGCTGACGCCGGTGATGAGGTTCCCGAGCAGCGTATCGTCACTCGCGCTGGTGATGCCGAGGTACCTCTTGGCATCTGCGCGCTGGCGGGAGATCGACTGCTTTGGGCTGGGCAAAAAAATCGGGTCTTCCCGGAGGAGGACCCGGACCAGAGGAGAGGAGTGGCTGTGGACCGCTAATTCCCCATCACAGAGTCCGTAACTGGACTGAGGCGTAACCCGGAAGGGCCTGAACCTTTGTGTGAATGACGCCGTGTTGTGCGCCAGCTCGATGAACCGCTCATCGGGAGATAGTTCACAAGCGGTAATGACGCGGTTTGGAGATTGTCTTAGAGGTTTCGCCTGGCAACGCGGCTGCGAGCAGTAGAAAGGCCAAGTATCCGGGAGGTATTTATGATTTGCCCTTCTTTTTCTTGGTCGCCCAACGAGCGGCTGCGGCTTTCTTAGCAATTTCGCTTCGCTGCTCGGGTGTCGTGGCGGCTAGGCGCGCCTCGGTCAGCATCTTCCCCGTTTTGAGCCGGTCCTTTTTACTGACCCCTTTCCAGCGTTTCTTGGCCATCTCATTGGCCGTCATCACCATGCATCCGATAGTACCCTATGTGCGCACAAGAGTATTTTTACCAAAGGTACACTTTTCGGTTGCACATGAGCGTACATGAGCATATACTGACCTTGTAACACACAACTGACCAGAGATATGGGGTGGGGCGTTCGAGATTATCCAACGATGCACGATCGTGAATGGCTCTGCGACTACTGCCGAGAGTTGCAGGATGGAGACGCGAACGAGTGTGCAGATAAGCGCTGTAAACACGTACAACTATGCGCTCAATCTTAGTCGAATGCTCGGAGTGCGGGGATGTATTCTGCGAGGCTCATGTAGAGACCCGGATCGATCCTCTCGAAGGAACCCCGACGGTCGTTTGTCTCGGATGCGAGGCGAAACAGCATGAGATGACCCAAGTGGAGGCTGCGTAATGCCAGCCCTACACTCTTCGGTCACCTACTGCGACCGCTGTGATCACATTGTCGCGGTGATCGAAATTGAGCCCTGCGCCCAGTGCAATGAACCGATCTGCCCGGCCTGCGCTCTGCCTACCAACGATAAGGACTTGCGGGTCTGCTCTCACCGATGCCAGGCTCTCGTAAACCGCGACATACAGGAGGCCGCATGACGAGCAGACTAAATCTCGCATGTTTCGCCAGCGCTTCGAAACCGATTTTGCAGTGCAAAAGCAAGTCTCAGAACGAGAGAGGAAGGAGAAGACCGAGCTCGGGGAGTCATCCAAGATTCACCGGGCCTCGAGAACAAGGACAACCAACATGGATGAACACGAATGTGGCTGTTCGCAGCCCACAAGTATCAACGAACTGTGCCCAAAATGCCAGGCGGACTATGAGGAGTATTTGCGGGGGATGACGATGCTGCGCAGATCGGTGGCAGAGTCGGAGCCGAGGGCGGTGGAACATGCCGACGCGGCGTGAGGTCATCCGGTTCGAGGCGGAACCCGTCCGGGTCAAATTGGACAAAGGTCCGCATGCCGGCATCGAGTGCCATGGCCAGTACGGAATCGATTGGCGGTATTCGGTGAACAACGGGAAAGCGGTGATGTATCTGCCGACAGAAGGGCGAGAAGCCTTGCTCGAATCGGGCGCAGCCGCCGGAGAAGAAGTGGCGATCCGCCGACTCGGGAAGAGGCGGTGGGAAGCAGAGCGGCTCGCACCCGATCTGCCGTTTCCGTCGGAGCCAAACAGCCAATCGGCGGAGGAACCAGGCCAGCCGACCACACCAGGATCGAGCATACGAGCCTTACCGGAACGGCTGTTCGCACGTCCCGAACCGGAGTGTGCTTCGGAACCGGTTTCGGCCGCCGAGCCGGTTGTGTCATCGGCTCCTGCGATCACGGGGTCGCGGCAACAAACGGCTTCGCAGCATATGATGAGCTGCTATTGCGTGGCGGTCGATGTGGCCGTGGAGGTCCAGGAATATGCCCGTCAAAAAGGCATCAACATCGCGTTCACGGGTTCGGACATCCGTGCGATGGGGATCACCGTGTACATCGGCGATAACCAGCGTCTCCGGGAGGCTTCATGAGCACGCTTGGAGCGCTGACGATTCGGCCCGTGCCCCGCAATCGAACGAAACCGAGATTCACGCCGGGTCCCTATCATGTCGCGGGATCCGGGCCGAGAATGCGCAGCATCAAATCGGCCGGGGGCAGGACCATCGCCTATGTGTTGTTCTCGGAAAGACGCCAGCCCGAATGCGAAGCCACCGCGCGATTGATGGCGGCCGCACCGGATCTTCTGGTCGAACTCCGATCCCTGGTCGCCGGTTGCGCGTGCGGCCATCGTGTGGAGGAAAGCGAACGGATCCGTCGCTCAAAGCGCACTCGTGGCTGTGAGCGGTGTGCTGCGGCGCTGGCCGCGATCGCCAAAGGGGAGGGACACTAATGGCCTTTCCCCGGAGGCTCTATGCGGTGGTGAGCCACGCCTCTCCCCCGGTCCCTCGCAAAGCGGACGTGGTCGAGATTCCTAAGCATCCGTTTTCCGAGCGCGAAACGAAACAGGCGATCGATCGCGCGAACGCTGTGTTCGATCGATTGGAACAGCGCGTCGCCCACTACGATGCGCAAATCCGAATGTTGTGCGAGCAGTACCTCCAACCCTTGGAGCAGCGCAGGGCGTGTGCCCGGCGCAGGATCGATCGATTGGAAGATCAGATCCTCGAAAAACTGTCCGAAGCGAATCTCGAGCGGGTGGACGGCTTTTGTCGGGCCTTCCAAGCGGTTTCGTGTCCCAAGGCCGTCCAGGTCGACAACTTATCGCTGATTCCGAACGAATACATTCGCAGCAAGCCCGAAGCGGACAAGATCGCGATCAAACGAGCCTTGGAGCGGGACCGGGATCTAGTGATTCCGGGTGTGCATCTGACGCAAAAGTTGCGGCTCATTCGGACATGAGCCCGCGGAGTGACTCATGATCCGCAAGTCGAAGTACACCTGGAGACGGCGCGATCGCGCCTATATGGCCTGGATTCGCAGTTTGCCCTGCCTGATCTGCGGCCGTAGCCGTTCGGAAGCCGCGCATTTGGGCGTTCGCGCATTCGCACAGAAATGTTCGGATCGGGAAACGGGGCCGCTGTGCGCCTGGGACCATCGCCTAGGGCCGGAATCCCATCACGCACTCGGCAGAATGTTTTGGCAGCATCACGGGATCGACCGCGCACGGCTGATCCGTGAGTTGAACGAAAGCTATAACGCTGTCCAAAGGGTTAGCGATTCGTGGGCAAGCGCCTACAGGCCACTTACAGTACGCAATAGCATCTGCATAGGCGACGTGCACTACCGTGTGGTTCGTCCGGTTCTCGATGTCTGAACCAGGACCTACCGGACCACGCCAGTTCGCAATGGCCAAGTAGCCTGCCATTGGAAGTGATTGGCGCGTACGCCCCGACTGCGGAAGCTCTCGTGATTTTAAACGAGGACTCGTTCTAACCTTCCGTGAGCGCCAACTGATCTCCCGGTAGGGTCCCCGTTTTCTCGATCACGCCCGCAGGCAGCTCTAAGACCGAATGGGCTGACAGGCACATCGACACACGCCAAGGCACCATCACTCTACGGAGCTTGCGAACCTTTTTCTTCCGGTCAAGGTACAGCACATCGATCGGAAACCTCATGCCCCAGGTGTGAACCGACTCGCAGGGAACGATCCACAGTCCGGTACCGTCGGGCAAACTGTCACGCCCGAGTAATCCGCGGCGTCGCTTAGCGCTCGTATCTGCGATATCCACCGAGTCCGCTAGAACGCTGTTACGCGTTTCGTTTCGAACCAACATCCGTTACGGAGGTGTTACCGGGGCCGTAGGTGCCGTAGGCGCCGCAGCAGGGCCGGTCGCCATGGCACCACCAGCACCCTGCTGTCCCGAACCGTAGGGACTAGAGGTCGATGTCACAACCAGCGGCTTCTCTGCCAGGCTCTTGATGTATGACTCCACAGGAACGGATTGCGTCGGCGGCGTTACCGGAACCGGACCGGTCACGTTCTGGCCGGGAGTGGCCATCTCTGTCGTTGAGTTCGGCGGCAGAAATGGCACGGGGAAGTTCGGCATCGCAATTGTCTTTCCGGCTGGCATGGGCCGAACGATCTGAGGCGTCACGATGACCATCAATTCCGTGTTCGTTCTGTTCTTCGTTTTGGATTGGAAGAACTTCCCGAGAATCGGAACGTCGCCGATGAACGGAATCTTGCTGAATGTTTCAGTTTCGCGATTGTCGAGTAGCCCGCCGATGGCGAAGCTTTGCCCTTCGCCCAACTCCACTTCCGTATTTACGTTCCGCACTGACACCCCGGGCACTGTGAATCCTTGCAGAGTGACGCCGTTCGCATAGTCAAGCGCGCTGACCTCAGGCGCCACTTGGAGCCTGATTGTGCCGCGGGGCGTAATGGTCGGGAGAAAGTTCAGGCGAACGCCGAATTGTTGGAATTGGATCGTAATTGCGGTCGATCCTCCGGTGGTACCGCCCTGTACTACCGGATACGGGAACTGTCCGCCTGCCAGAAAGCTGGCTTGTTTGCCGTTTTCCGCTAACACGTTCGGTTCAGCGAGAATTTCCACCACTCCTTGCTGCTGGAGAGCTGCAATCGTCGCTCCGAGATTTAGGTCGGGGCGAAAGAAGAACAGGTTAAGAAAGTTCGTGATGGTCGCCGTGACTCCGTTACCACTGCCTACCCCACCAGTGCTGCCGCTCGTCCCGCTAGTGGTCAAGCTTGGTGGCGAGAACTGCTGGGTAGTAACAGATCCTATCGTGTTCGCAGCGCCGGTGCTGAAGAAATTTATCCCCAAATTCCTTAGGCGGTTGCGATCGACACTCGCAAAACGAACCTTCAGTAAGATCTGCGCCTCAGCCGCTGGTACATCGACATAAAGAAGGTTGACCGGTTTTCCCAGTGCCGAAGCGATCGCCATGGCTCGATCGGCGCTGGTCAGATCCCTAGCGGTTCCTCTCAAAAAGATCAGATCGTTTTCAACGCTGATATCGATTTTCTGCCCCGGCAGTTCCTTGGCGATCTGCCTCCGAAGCATGTCGGTACGGCTGTTGGTCGCAAACCGGCTCGGCTGCACCAGAATATCGAAGAA
The DNA here is from genome assembly GCA_963787585.1 of uncultured Acidobacteriaceae bacterium. Lineage (GTDB taxonomy): Bacteria > Acidobacteriota > Terriglobia > Bryobacterales > Bryobacteraceae > Bog-105. The sequence goes on along the minus strand of CAWBDR010000013.1, from coordinate 29,286 downwards.
CAGTTTGCCGCCGCCCTGCTGCCAGATGATGAGACTTGTCTCTCCCGCGGCCTTTCCGTTCACGAGCACTTCCGTCGGAGCAACCACGGTTGCTTCGGCTACATCGCCAAAGCCTACCGAAACTCGCTCGATCGGCACCGAGCTATTTACTATTACGGACTTCCCGACCGTAACGAACAGCTCGTTCGGCGACTCTTCCGAGCCTGGCGCGGCTTGCGCTGCCGCCGGCTGAGCCTGTCCGGCCGCCGCTTGCGGACCCGCCGGTTGCGCTTGCTGCTGCCTGGCGGCCGCCTCGCTGGCCACCAGACATACGATAAGGCAACTACTGACGATTACCGCGACCGCAGATCTCCCCTGTTGCTTCAAAACCGCTCCTTAAAATGAACCTGAATTCTCTAGTATTACTGGTGCTGCGTTTCCGGAAACTTCTCTTCCGTGCGCTTCGCACCGTTGAAGACCTGCACCAGGTACAGACGCGGAGCAGGAGGCGGAGCAGGTTGAACCTGCGGTGCAGCTTTCCTGGCCACTACAGCCTTCGGCTTTGGCGCGGCGTTCGAGTCGGCGAACACACTGGCCATCGCGACGCTTGGCGTCTTCGGCGTGTCCGTGTCCAGCGGATTGCGCAACACCAACTGAATCTTGGTCTGATTGCTCGCCAGGCTGAGAAGCTCGGCTTGCTCCGGTGTCACCAGCAGATTGACTACCTGTACCTGCACGGCCTTGCCCTCATTGTCCTTCTGAATGTTCGTTCCGGCCGACAAGACCTCGATGTTTTGCAAAAGCGTCTTCACCTTCGGACCTTCCGCGGGCGCCGCGCCGGGACCCGTCCCGGACACGAGAACGTCAACGCGCATGCCGGGAGTGACGAATCCGGCCACACCCACCACGTCATCTACCCGCACCGCGCATGCCCTCATGCCAGGACGGATCGTTGCAGCCAGCCCTCCTCCCGAACCGGGCGCTGCCAGACGGTTGTCGAAAATCGGTTCTCCCTGATACAGCTCGGATACGACGCCTCGGCCAATCGCCGTCTCTTTACTAAGAAGCGCGCCCTTCGGCGGCGCGCCGACCCATTGAGCCGTAGTCAGGTCGGCATCCTTAATCAAAGTGCCGACCTGGAGATCTTGCGACGCCACGACGATCGTGGTCGTAACCGGCTGCGCGGGATGCATCTGCTTGCCTGCGATGCGGTACACAACATAGCTCGCGATCGCCGCTATTACGAACGCAAGGAGAAGAATTGTGGATAGTCTTCGATTCATCGACTGCTCACTTCCGATCCATTCATTAAACTCTGTCCAGGCCTCTAGGCGCAATCCACTGGCCACCGCCGAGCCGCACGGCAAGCGCGAAATTCAGCGGCTTACACTGACGGTTACCCCAGGGTGTGCACACTTGTTTACAGGAACAGCAACAAAAGTGTAGCCATGTAGACACCTTCGCCTCGCCTCTGAACGCCTTACCAGAGCGGTTCCCTTCGGTCATTCCATTGCAACACGAATCAGCTTGGTATACAGTTTCAAGACGTGTGCCTGAACTACCCTCACGGCCGCACCTCCAAAGGGAGAATCGTTTTTTCCACAGATGCTTTTCGAAAACGCCCCTCAACAGCGCAAACCCCTTCCAGCGTTTGCCGGCTCCGTGTTCCTCCACGCCGTTCTGATCGTCGTCCTGGCAACCTGGTCGGTGAGCCGGCCACAGACCACAACGGCTGTGGTCAAGCACCACTATTCCATCCGTTTTGTTCAACTGCAACCGCTTCAGGCATATAGGAGAAAACTCCCCGAGGCGCCTGCGCGCTCAGCCGCTGGCGAAACGGGATCGGCGGGATCGCCTCGACTCCTGGCGCTATCCAAGCCGCCCGCTGCTGCCGCCGCCTCCGGCGGATCTGAATCACCGACAGCCACCGACTCGCCCTCCGCACCCGAGCACCGCCAATTCAGGCTGCCGCCCACTTCTCGAGTGGATAAGGTCAAACAAACCCTCGTTCAACTGGATCTCCCGCCCAACATCGCGTTGAAACAGGAAATTCCGCTTCCTACGGTTGTCTTGTGGACGGAAACCGAGCTGCCCAAGCTGAGGAAACCCTTTGTCGCGCCCCCAGTTAAAGCGATCCCGAAGGTCATCCAGCGGTTGCCCTCGGCGCCCCTGCTCGAGCGGTCGAATCTGGAAACCAACGTGGCGGATCTCAACCTGGCCTCGACCGTCCTCACCGATACTCCCCATCTGGTTCATCCCCCGGGCGTAGCCCCTCCCGTTTCGAATGCGGGGCCGGAACCGGCGAAGGAAATTCCACGCATCGATGTGGCTGATTCGACTCAGCCCAACCCAGCCAATCTCATATCGTTGCCCAGCACTCCTTCGCGCACGTCGAATTTACTGGTCCTTCCGCCGGCGAATCAAATTGCTCCTTCTGATGCGGCGAACAGCGGCTTATCGCACGGCACTGGAAGCGGCGGCGAGGACAACAGCCACGGTTCCGGCACGCAGGGAAATGGCTCCGGTACGCAAGGAAATGGCCTGAGTGCATCTGGCGCGTCAGGTGCAGTAGGAAATGCAATCGGAGGATCACTCGGAGGCAGATCGGGCGTCGCCGCAGGAGGAAACGGTGACGCCGGATCTGGGACCGCAGGGGACAACGCTGGTTCAGGCGCTGGCGCGGCCGGCTCTGGCAATGGAAGCACCGGCTCCGGCAATGGAAGCAATGGCTCTGCTGCTTCCGGGAGCGGCGGCAGCGGCTCTGGCGCAGACGGATCCGCAGGAGCGCTCGGAACCAACCTCGCCGGATTCACCCGCATCACACTACCCAAGGACGGCAAGTTCGGAGTCGTCGTCACGGGCGCATCGGCTTCCACACCGTATCCGGAGAGCGTCGGCGCACTCAGCGGCAAGATTGTCTACACGGTTTACCTCAAGGTCGGGCTCCGCAAGAGCTGGATATTACAGTACTGCCTTCCCAAACCCGTCGATGGCGTCAGGAGAGGAACCGCGACTCCACTCGACGCGCCGTGGCCCTTCCTGATGATGCGCCCCGACCGGCTCAACGATTTCGATCCCGATTACATCATGGTCCACGGGATGCTCACCTCTGCCGGCCAATTCGATCAATTGGCGATGGTCTTCCCCGCCGAACTTGAGCAGAGAGATTTGCTGCTGAAATCACTGAATCTCTGGGCATTCCGTCCAGCGAGCCGCGACGGCGAACCGATCGCGGTCGAGGTTCTGCTGATTATTCCGCGAGAGACGGAGTAGCGATTACTGCACGAGCGCGACTTGGCGGACCTTAAGAAACCCATTCGGGAACAACCCCATATTGATTCCGCTGGTCCCTTTTACGGTTAATTGACTTACGATAATCTCCCCGTAGTCATTAACGCCTGTGCATGGGTTCCCGTGGTAGTCGACCTGTTGATAATGAGTGTTGTCGCCCTTCATGATACCGAATGTATTTGTTATGTAGATAGTACCGACTAGGGAGAAACAGCCGTTCCCCTGGCCAATAGTGTGGGCACCGTGGGAGCCGTTACCGACGTGCGCATTTGCGTTCCGGTCCTCGAAGAAAAGAATGCCGTAGTAGGGCGATGCTGGGGCCGCGGTCGAGGTAAAACTCGACAGGCCGGCTCCCAGTAACTCTGCGTTGGTCCCGGTATCAACAGTAAATCCGCCGGTCGAATCACTCCCCACCGAGCATGGCTGCGTGCCCGCACACGTATCATAAATAAGCATGCCCTGTTTGGTGGTGGCGTCAGCCGCGCACGACAAACACATCGCGACGGTGTCGTTTTTTAGGGTGAAGCCGCCGCCCTCAATGTAGTAGATCCCCGGATCAAATATCGCACTGTTGACTCCCGTGAGATCGAGCGACGAGTACTCGCCCGGACGGTATTCCGTGCAGCTTGATGGCTTTGTCCCCGTAAATGAGGGAGCAGGGCAGTCACCGCAGTGACTTTGTGTATGCCCGGATGTAGTTGTGCATGTTGCTGGAGCGGGTGCCGCGGAGGGCGCCGATGGCGCGGCCACCCCGGCCAACGGATCTTTGATTGGAGAGGACGGGTCCATATAGTGTCCGGTAGTTCCAAGCGACACATTACCCGGATTGCTGGTAGGCCCGCCAAAGGTGCCGAAATCTCCACCTGTGCCGTTAGGGCCGGCGCCTGACAGGTCCACGCTTCCTGAACTTGGGCCGGAATAAGCCGCTCCGGAGGGATTCGTCCCATCGGAGTTGATTTGAATACTTCTCTGCGGCCCACCGGTTATCGTGATATTCGTATTGCCGTTCATGTTCAATGCTCCCGCCATAGTGGGATGCGTGACGATGATCGGCACCGGAGAGATTATATCCACGATGGCGGCCGTGGCGCTCGCGCTGACATTGAACGAAGTTAGACCGACGAGTTTAGTCAAAGTCATGCTTACCGGCCTCGTGACGGTGACGCGGAGGATATTAGGCGTGCCTGCATCCAGATTTGAAACCGTTACCGCTGGGTCTGGTTCAACGTAGACCGTGTCGGCTCCGGTGCCGCTTGTGGTGCCGAATCCGTTCGTCCGCGCATAGACGCACGGAGTTGTTGCATCGGTCGTTGTACAGTTATACGCGGACGAGCCAAAAGAATTCGTGCCGGTGTTCGTACCATCAAAAATGCTCATGATGCCCGCTACGGCAGCGGCATCGGCGGCTGCCTGAGCCGTCTGACGTTGCGCGTATAAATGTGAGCCATCGACGGCCAAGCCGACTGCGCCGAGCAAGAAGACACTGATGGCTGCAACGACGAGAACAACCGCCTGGCCCGCTTCGCTCTTTTTCTTCCGAACCGCCAGTTTCACCATGTAATTACCCCTTCGCTCGAGCTCGTAAAGTTGATACTACCCAGCGGGAAATATGTGATTAGCGGGTCGTAGGGATAGGTGACCGAAACCGCCACGCGGCATCCCGGGTTCGTGCAGTTGACACTAGTGCCGTCCGGATAGCCCGGATAGGTGACTGAGACGCAGCCGGAGCAATTTACTGTGCCCGCGTGCAAAAAGTCGTTCACCACCGTTTGAATTTGCGTGGTTGTCGCCGAGTTATCCGATCCATGGACGATTGCATAGCGCGCGCCAATCCGCGCCCCGTTGGCGATCGTGGTGTAGACCAGCATCATCCTGCCGAATTCAACGACCCCCAAAACAAGCGCTAACAACAGAACAATGCAAATAGCAAATTCGACCAGCGATTGTCCGCGGCAATCGCGTAGTCCGGCGCGATGTCTCATTGCACCATCCTCATTACCGTGCGCCGGTGGATACTGCCGGGCATCACCGTCAGGGGAAGCCCCAGAAAATTGGAACCGGTAAAGAACGACGTATACGTGTAGGTGATATCCACCGCGACACTGACGTACGAGGCAGGCTCGGGATCCGCCGGCGGATTTGAATAACTCGCACACGCGCCGCTCGGCCTTTCCATCAGCGTGGTGTAGGCGCCATTATTGTTTTGTTTGATGCATGCTTTCGGATTTGAACCGCTTACATTTGGTAAGTGCGTCAAATCGGTGGTGATGAGGGACTGTAATGTGCTCGAACTCGCCGTCGGGGGCAGTCCCGCGTAGGCTCCGCCCAAAATTGCGTAATCGCCTGCTGCCCGCGCCGCATTCCCGACCGCAATCCAGCCGTAGAGCCACGTTCCGAAGTTCAGGCCCAGCAAGATCAGCACGAACAACATTGGTATTACTACAGCCAGCTCCACTAACGCCTGTCCCTGCGTGCTCTTTGCCTGCTTACAGACCGTCACCGGAGCTCCCATTTACCGCGCTTTGAATGAACCGCTCGAACACCTTGTTTTGCCCCTTAGTCATAAAACGAACTCCCATCCCATCAGGACCACTTCGTACAACTTCACAAGGCAGGCTGTAAGACAACTCCTCCTTGGCTTGCTTGAAAGTAATGATCAAAATCGTTCCTGGATACCAGAGTTCGTGCGTGCACAGATACGCGCCTGTCAGGCTCACATCCTTTACGCACCTGCCATCCGGTACTCCTCCGTCCCAATAAAAGGCGATAAGGTCCGGGTGTTCGTAGCGCGTCGCGCGTCTGGCTTGATCACCGTCCCGGAACCAATCGAGCACCCCCATGGCGCCCTTCTCATGTGCTTCCCGCCTCAGCAGCCGACGCCCTGAGAGCCGCGTCCCTCTCTTTCAAGAACTGCTCCATAAGTTCCGGCCGGCTGATCAACAGTTCATCACCGACTTGCGTTTGTGACGAGTAAATCGTGCGCGTAGGCAGTTCTAGCACGCTCGCGCAATTCGTTCGCACCGGTCCGATTCGAAACGTTCCAAACGATTCCTCCAGGTGAATGACCCGATCTTGGGCGTCCAGGTAGATCAGATCGATCGCAAAAAGCACACCAATCGTATGCACGCCCTGGGACGGAACGACCCAGATCCCCTCATCGCCTTTGAGGCGCAGCTTTCCCATCAGGCCCTTCAGCCGGGACAGGTGAGTGTCGGTCAACACGACATTTAAACTCAGGAAAGATTCCCGCGTTCGATTGAAGGCGCAGTATCTCTGGCGCGATTTTTCCTTTCGCCTATTCACTTTGGTATCCGATTCCGTCACTGCTCTAACTGCCTTACGATTCCGACTCCAAGTGGATTTCCCACTTCGCGCAAACCGAGGCGTGCCCGGAACTTCCGAGCGACGCCCCGAAAATCTCATCTAGCGAACCTTGCTTCGTCGCCGCTGGATCAGAAAAATCAGCACGATCACAAACAACACACCGGCGATGATCCGGATCAAAGTTACGTTGTCCATTCCTTTCTCCTTTCTACCGAGGCTACTTGAAGTACTTTTGGAACGACTCCTGTATGGCCAGCAACGAGGGCCCGAGCGCCACCACGAACAAACTGGGGAAAATAAAAAACACCAGCGGAAATACCAGTTTTACCGCAGTCTTCGCCGCGAGTTCCTCCACCTGCTGCCGCCGCCGTGTCCGCAAGCCCTCCGAATAGACCCGCAGCGTCTTGGCGATGCTTGTGCCAAATTGATCCGCCTGAACAATAGCTCCCACCAGCGTCCGAATGATCTCCAGGTCGACGCGTTCGGCCAGGTTCCTCCAGGCATCCAGACGCGGCTTGCCCGCCCGCTGTTCGAGAATAACCAATCCCATCTCGTCCGCGAGTTCCGGATGGGCCGTCCGCAGCTCCTCCGTTGTCCGCGCCAGCGACTGATCTAAACTTAACCCCGCTTCAATACAGACCACCAGCAGATCTAAGAAGTCCGGAAGCGCCAGCCGGATCTCGGTCTGGCGATTCTTGATTCGGCGCCCCAGCCAAAAATCCGGAGCCAAGTAACCCAACCCCATCGCCAGCACGTAAGCATAGAAAGGGCTCAAGTAGTGGGTGACTCCACTGATGGAGACGAGCAGGACCAGCGCCAGCGGGATTAGAAATTTACAGCCATTGAAAATTCTGACGTGAGCGTCCTCCCGGTAGCCGGCGCGCATGAGGCGCTTCTGTAGCACCGAGACTTCTTTCGGACTCTTGGGCAGAACCTTGTCGAACGGCTGGACAACGGCCTTGATCGAGTCTCCGGCCCGATGCCGCCTTAGCCAGGTCAGCCAGTTCCCCCGCCCCGAATCGGTAGCGAGCGCCGCCGAGAGCCTTTGCGCCATTCCCGCTCGATAGGCGATCAGAAGCCCAGCCGTGGTGATCAGCAGAAAAATCGCGATGAATGCAAAGAGGGCAAGTCCCATTACAAACTCCTCATACGCGGATCCGGACAATCTTCCGAATGATAAGCGCTCCCACAATCATCATGGTTACGCCGGTGTAAAGCATCTTCAATCCGGCAGGCCTCGTCCAGAGCAAACTGATTACCTCCGGCTTGAGGATATACAGCATTGTTGCCAGAAAGATTGGCATCGCGGACAGAACCCATCCGGTCAGCCGTCCCTGCGCCGTCTTCGTCCGAATCTCGCGTTTCAGCCGGAATCGGTCACGAACCACGTGCGAGCATTTTTCGAGAACCTCTGCCAGATTCCCGCCGGTCTCCTTCTGAATCAGGATCGCCGTCATGACGATCCGCACATCCTGAATCGGCATGCGCGTCGCTAAATTCTCCATCGCCGTCCGCAACTCAAGGCCATAGTTCTGCTCGTCAAAACAGATGCGGAATTCCGGGCCGATCGGGTCCGGCGCTTCGCGCGACACCAGGCCCAATACGGAAGCCAGACTATGACCGCCCCGCAGCCCGCTCACCATGAGATCGAGCGCCGCCGGCAAGCCTTCCTCGAACTTCTGAAATCGTTTCCCTCGCTTCCAAAGCACATACAGAATGGGAACACTGCCGGGAACCAATGCCAGTAGGAGCGAGAAGAAAAACGCCCCGGTCTTCAGATACAGTACATAAGCTGCCAGCGTCCAGGCCGCGATCGAAAGCAGTATCAGGCCGCCCGGGGTCCAGGAAATGTTTGCCTGATACAGCATTCTGCGCAATTTCGGCGCAATTTCCAGTTGCAGCAGAATCCGGTTCACGAGTGGAATGGAACTGAGTAACTCCTGTTTGCGGAGATCTACCTGTACATCCTTCGTCACGCCTTCGGTAACCGCCAGCGCCTCCAGACGCGCCAGCGTCTGTTTGATACGTTCAGACGCGCCTGTTCCCGTGGCCGTAATCAGGAGAGCCGCCACGATGAAGACGCTAAGAAAAACGATGATGGCGAGCAGCATTTATTTCTCCTTCCCCGGCCTCACGCGACTTCCAATGACGTTTCAAATAAAGCCGGCGGCAGGTGAACACCCGCTACCCGCAGGCGCTCCAGAAACTTCGGCCGGATTCCGCTCGGCTTGAACGTCCCCAGAACCTTCCCGTTCGGGCCGATACCTTTCCTCTGAAACGTGAAGATCTCCTGCATGCTGAGTACGTTTTCATCCATTCCGGTGATCTCTGAGATGCTCATCACTTTGCGGGAACCGTCGCTCAGCCGCGAGCACTGCACGACAATGCCGATCGCCGATGCGATCTGCTGCCGCACAGTTCGCTCCGGCAAATTCGTAACGCCCATGGCCACCATCGATTCCAGCCGGGAGAGCGCATCGCGCGTGCTGTTGGCGTGAATCGTCGTCATCGATCCCTCGTGGCCCGTGTTCATCGCCTGCAGCATATCGAACGCCTCCTCGCCGCGGACCTCACCGATAATGATCCGATCCGGCCGCATGCGAAGACAGTTGATAAGGAGCTGCCGTTGCCGTATGGCGCCCTGCCCTTCCACGTTCGGCGGCCTGGTCTCCAGCCGTACTATGTTTTCTTGCGCGAGCTGCAACTCCGCCGCATCTTCGATGGTAACCAGCCGCTCAGTGTTTGGGATGTACTGCGAAAGCATGTTCAAAAAGGTGGTCTTACCTGCGCCGGTACCACCCGATATCAAAATGCTGATCCGCGCTCGAACCGCGCAGGAAAGCAGGTGCAGCATCTCCGGCGAGGCGCTCTTCAGGTCCACCAGCGCATCCGCCGACAGGGGTCCTGTCCCGAAACGCCGGATGGATAAAGCCGGACCATCCAGCGCCAGTGGCGGAATAATTGCGTTGACACGCGACCCGTCCGGCAGGCGGGCGTCCACCATCGGCGAGGACTCATCGACTCTTCGGCCCACCTTCGAAACGATCCGGTCGATGATCTGCAGAACGTGCCGGTCATCCCGGAACACGACGTCGGTCTTCTGTAGAATGCCGCGGCGCTCTATGTAGACCAGATGCGTGTTGTTCACCAGGATATCGGAGATCGTCGCGTCACGCAGCAGCGGTTCCAGCGGACCCAGGCCGAAGACTTCATCCAGCAAATCGGACTGAATCCTTTCCTTCTCCACCGCGCTGAGCGGAAGCTTGTTTTCAGCGATCACGCTCTGGATCAGCGCCGCCACGGCATGTTTGGCCTTCTCGCCTGGTACCGTCGCCAGCTTCTCCAAATCGAGCTTAGCGATCAAACTCCGGTGAACGTCCGATTTGAATTGTTCAAAGTTCAGCTTTTCCATTTTGTCTCTAATTCGTAACCGCCATTCTGTTGGATCGCCTCAACCAAACAGACCGAATCTTCTCTTTTTTTCCGACACGGCAATCTGGCCGGACGCCGCCTTCGCCATGTCCCCCAAAACACGGGCGATCTGGTTCTTGCCCGCGGCGATCGGAATGCCCGTATTTTGAGCGTTCCGGGCGGTTGCGAAATCGTTCGGGATCGTCCACTTGGCCGGCCGCGTCAACGCTTTTTCGATGGCGGAATCGTCAATCTCGAGATTGCGCGCCACGTATCGATTCAGCACGATCTCGAGCTTTTCGCGGTTCGTCGCGCTGAAGTAGCGCGTTACGAATCGGTTGGCATTGCGCAAATCGGCTACGCTGACCTGCGCGACCAGATAGACGGTGCTGGCGGCCTCAAACAGCGCCTGATACATATCGATCGAGTGCGACCCTGCATCCACTACCACGTACGCGAAAGCATCCCGGGTAACACGCAGCAATCGCTCAATGCCGGCCTTCGCCGGTTGCACAGCGGGAATAATATCCGGCGCGCCGAGCACGGCCAAACCGGAAGAATGCTTCGTCATCAGACCGGTAAGGAAATCGGAATCGAGCCGCTTCAGGTTCTCCAGCGCATCGAGCGCCGTGAACTCCGCCCTGACCCCTAAGGTCAGGGCCGCATCCCCCAACTGCAGATCGAGATCCACCAGCGCCACTTTGCCGTACTTTGCAAGTTCCAGGGCGAAATTGCTCGCCACCGTCGTCACTCCGGACCCGCCCTTGGCGCCCGTGAAGACCAGCAGCTTGCCCGCCGCCGTCTTGCTGCGCCGCACTTCGTCGCGCCGCACCGCGGCCCGTACCAACGCCTCCGCTACCGCGCCTGGAAGCAGCGGTTCCGTCAGAACCTCCCGCGCGCCGGCCCGCATGCACCGCACCAGCAGCTCGGGCTCGATGCGCTCCGAATGAACCATCACCGTCATCCAGTTGTTGCTGGCGCACAGATTCTCAATTACATCCAGGGCCCGTTCCGTATCGGCATCGAGATCGACGATGACCACATCGCAATCCGCTCTCGTCAGGTCCGGCAGTTCGTCTAGCTCCGGGTAATCGGAAATCTCGCGGGCAATCCTGGCCTGCGGCCCCGCCAACGCTCCCGCCAGCAATCGCCGCCGGGTCTGGTTTGGCCCGATCAGCACGACCGAGAGCGCGCTCATACTCAGCGACTCTGTCTGGCGCATAAAAGTGGACATCACAGCGGCCTCACTTTGGCTAATTCAGTCTGAGAAATCATGGCAATGCAAAAAAGGAAAGAATCGCCCCGATCGCAATCGCCGGCGCATAGGGCATTTTGCGCGCGGCCGGGTTCGCCAACACCAGCGTTTCATGCGGCCGCAGCCCACGCTTCCGGAATCCGAAAAGCAAGTCCGCCGTGCCGTTGAGCGTTTCCTTGAGGAATCCCCCGCATACTGCCCATACCAAGGCCATCACGCCCCCCGCCAGGCCCATAAACACGAACGCCAACAGCAGTTGCTGGAGCCCCATCCAGGCGCCGATCGCGGCGCACAGCTTGACGTCGCCCATCCCCATTCCGCCGAGGATATAGAAAAGGCCCATGGCGGCGGCCCCACAGACCACTCCGAGGGCGCTGCGCCCCAGACCGCTCCAACCGCCCGTTATGCTGGCAACCGCCAGTCCGGCTATCAAAAAGGGAAAAACAAGCCAGTTCGGAATGCGCCGGCTGCGGAGGTCCCACGCCGTCGCGAGGATCGTCGCAATCATCGTAGGCCACCAGGCAATCGAGTGCATATAAAGGTTTCCCGGCCAATACCATCACCGGTCGCCCAAGGATGTGGGCAATTAACACGCCACTTTGGGAGGAAACCAGGATACCAGCAGGATCAGAGCGTTGTCGACGGAGGCATTGTACCAGTGTCAACGGCTGTTTACAGCGGTACGGGCCGCGTGACACTCCGTTTACATAGGCGGCGAAATCATGCGGCTTATTTATCCTCCGCTGGCCACGTCGTTCGAGGCAAGGCCGCTGGCCCTTGCCTTAGTTCCGAATTGCTTGTAATCCTAAGCAACTCTTTGATCTGCCATCTGCCCGGCGGTCTGAATTCTTCGGTTGCCGGCGTAGCGCGAAGGCCCGCTTGACGGCGGCATTTTTCGCATGGGGAGCTTTGGCGCGCCAATTGCCCGAAGAGAGTTCGCCTTACCTTCTATCGGAGGAACAGCAACTAAGTAAAAGGAGAAACTTTGAATGCGGGAAACTTTTTTGAAACTGTATGTAAAGAGCCAGGTGCTCTGGAACACGCTGAAGGACGAACAAGGCCAGGATCTGGTCGAGTACGCGGCCGTGATTGTTCTGGTCGTGCTTGCTCTCGCGGGCGGCATGAGCACTCTGGCCAATGGCATCAACACCGCTATGACCGGTGTCGGTACCAAGGTCAGCAAACTTTTGAGCTAGGAGCTCCTTCCGGAAAGAGCGGAGCGGCTCAACCATTCCGCCCTTTTCGGCTGATTGCAAACAGGCTAAACAAGATCAAAGAAAAAAAGCAAGAAAAGGAGTTTTTGAATGCAAAACGCAATTCTGAAACTGTACTTGAAGGGCCAAGCGCTCTGGAGCACCCTGAAGGACGAACAAGGCCAGGATCTGGTCGAATACGCGGCCGTGATTGTTCTGGTCGTGCTGGCGCTTGCGGGCGGCATGAACACTCTGGCCAGTGGCATCAACACCGCTATGACTGGTGTCGGCACCAAGGTAAGCAAGCTTCTAAGCTAGCGGCTCGTTCCAGAGAGCGGGACGGCTCAACCATACCGCTTTCTTCCGCTCGCCTGAAGGTAACTGGAATAACAACTTGTCTGGAGGTCGGGCATGCTGCTTTCTCTTGTAATTCCCGTTTTTAACGAAGCCGAAACGCTTGGCATGACCATTACGCGCGTGCGCGAAGCTCTCCGGCGTGTGAACTGGGAAATCATTTTCGTCAACGATGGCAGCACGGACAGTTCGCTTGAGATTATCCGCCGGGCTGGTTTGCTGGATCCCCGCATCAAGGCCATCAGCTTCAGCCGTAATTTCGGCCATCAGGCCGCCATTACGGCGGGACTGGACTTCGCCAACGGGGACGCTGTCGCAGTAATGGACGCGGATCTCCAGGATCCTCCCGAGCTTCTACCCCGGATGTTGGAGCTGCTCCAGCAAGGCTATGATGTTGTCTCTCCCCAGCGTATCTCGCGCGAAGGAGAAACGTTATTTAAACGCTGGACCGCGGCCCTTTTTTACCGCGCTCTGGCGCGTATCGTGAGCGGGAAGGTTTCTGTCGATGTGGGCGATTTTCGCCTGTTCAGCCGCCGCGCCGTGCTGGCCATCCGCGGATTTCGCGAGCGCCATCGATTCATGCGCGGTCTGGTCGCCTGGCTTGGACTTAAGGAAGCCGTTCTTCCGTTCGAGAGACAGCGGCGCGCGGCCGGCGAAACCAAATATTCGCTTTGGAAAATGCTGCAGTTCGCCTGGACGGCGGTGTCGTCGTTCTCGGCGCTCCCTTTGCGCCTCAGTATAGCCGCTGGCGCGATCCTGAGCTGCGGGGGCTTTCTCTATCTGCTCCGGGTGCTTTATCTGGCGTTCTTTACCCACAAACTTGTCCCTGGATGGGCATCCATGGTCACGCTCCAGTGCATCTTCTCCGGCATGATTTTATTGGCGCTCGGCGCCATCGGCGACTATGTCGCCCGGATTTTTGAGGAGAGCAAGGGCCGTCCGCTCTACGTGGTAGCGAGCAGCCTGAACTGCCAGATACCCCGGGACGAAATACGGTGCGCTTCCGTTTTACTTGTCCCCGAAGACAAGCCCATTCCGGCCGTCCGCGTTAGCGCCTGAGTGGAGTTGATGATCCAAGAATGCCGGCAACACCGCCCGCCTCTGCAGGGCTCTCGCTTCTAATCATTGAGCTCGGATTAACTCTCATCGCCGTTGCCCTCGCAGTCTGTTGCCCTCGAGCGGGGTCCGGATTATTCGCGCGGCTGGAGAACCTATTCGGTAAGCTCGCTCGCAGGCAAGCTTTATGTGTTTTCCTTGCCGGTGCCACCGCCTGCACTCTCCGGCTGCTCCTGTTGCCAATCTTGCCCATCCCCCAACCCTACGTCCACGATGATTTCAGCTTTCTCCTCGCAGCGGATACCTTCGGCCACGGACGCCTTACGAACCCAACCCCCGCCATGTGGACGCATTTCGAGACCTTCCACATCATTCTGAAGCCGAGTTACATGTCCATGTACTTTCCAGCGCAGGGGATGATCATGGCGGCCGGAAAAGTTCTCGCGGGACATCCCTGGTGGGGAGTTTGGGCGACTTGCGGATTGATGTGCGCTGCTATCTGCTGGATGCTGCAGGGATGGCTACCGCCCGGTTGGGCATTGCTCGGCGCGATGCTGGCGGTCCTGCGCCTCTCACTGTTCAGTTATTGGATTAACTCATACACAGGCGCCGGTGCCCTGGCGGCGCTTGCAGGCGCCCTGGTGCTCGGCGGGCTTCCCCGGATTCAGCGCCACTTCCGCACGCGCGATTTCTTTTGGATGGCGCTCGGAATGGCGATTCTCGCCACCAGCCGCCCTTACGAAGGGCTGCTCGTCTCCATACCGGCCTTAGCCGCTCTTGCCTGGTGCTGGCTCAAGAAGCAGGATCGGCGCCCGCCCGCACTCATTCTCCTACGGCGCATCGCGCCCGCAGCTGTGGTCTTAGTCGCCACGTTCGCCTTCATGGGCTATTACGATTACCGCGTATACGGAAACGTTTTTACACCTCCCTATAAGGTCAACCGCGAAACCTATGCGGTTGCTCAGTACTTCCCATGGCAATCACCCCGTCCCGAACCGGTCTACCATCACCGCATCCTGCGCGATTTCTACGCCGGATCGGGAGCCGACTCGGAAATGAAGTGGTATCGCGACGAAACAGGGTCTGTAGCGGGGTTCCTGGAGGCCAACGGGATTAAGCTGCTCCAGGGCGCGCTTTTCTACCTCAATTTCGCGTTAATGCCGCCGCTCATCATGCTGCCATGGGCGTTTCGCGACCGCCGCATCCGGCTTCTGATTTTAAGCGGGATGCTTCTCGTTTCCGGGTTAGCGGTCGAGACCTTTTTCATACAGCATTACCTGGCGCCGGCCACCGTGATCATCTATGCCGTCTTGCTCCAATGCATGCGTCACCTGCGGGTGCGGGGGCCATCCGGATTGTTCCTGGTGCGCGTAACGCCGGTCGTCTGCGTCGCTCTCGCCGTGCTTCGCATCTACGCTCAACCGTTGCATATTGATGTTGGTTCCGAAGCTTCGACCGCTGTGTCATGGGCCGGCACGGTGCCGGTTGGCCTCCAGCGCGCTCACGTCTTAACGGAGCTCGAAAGCTTGCCCGGCCCGCAGCTTGCGATCGTCGCCTACGCACCTCATCGCATCCTGAACGATTGGGTTTATAACGGGGCGGATATCGACAAATCAAAAGTGATTTGGGCCCGCCAGATGGACCCGGCGAGCGATCGCGAGCTGCTCAACTACTACAAAGACCGCAAGGCCTGGCTGGTAGAACCGGACTCAAATCCGCCAAAACTCTCGCCGTTTCCTGTGAAGTCGAACGAGGGAAAGGCGAATCGAGATTAAGGCCAATGCGGACGCGACGCTGGTTTCCGTTTCTCATATTTGGGACCTGTTCCCTCTTATACCTTTACCCGTTCATGAGGCTGCTCCTTCAAAGCGCCGACGAGGGTACACTGCTGTACGGTGCAGTTCGCGTGAGCAGCGGGCAAGTTCCCTTCCGCGATTTCTTCGAGGTGATGGGGCCCGGCTCCTTCTATTGGCTGGCCGCCTTCTTCAAGCTGTTCGGCAAGAATTTCCTAGCTACACGCATTTCACTGGCGCTCACATCTTTTTGCATTGCGCTACTTATGTACCTTCTGATGCGTCGCTTAAAAACCGGATACTACGCAATGCCCGCAGTCCTCTTGATCGCCGCGCTGTTCGGCCACTGTTGGCCCGAAATCAGCCATCACACAGACAGCACTCTATTCGCCCTCCTCTCCTTTGCAGCTCTGGTTTGCTGGATCGAAACGAATCGGCCGTGGCTGCTCTGTTTAGCTGGTGCGCTAACAGGCATGACCACCCTCTTTCTGCAGCCGAAAGGAGTTCTCTTATTTATTTCGTTCCTTCTGTTGGTTGCTCTCCTACGTGGTAAGGCAAGACTACTTAGCTCCTTGAGCTGGCTGACAGGCGGGTATGTTTCCGTCCTGGTCACAGTGCTTCTGCTGTATTGGAGGACCGGAGCCCTTCCCGACCTCATTTACGCCAACGTTGTGTGGCCGCTCGGCAACTACAGCGGCGTGAATGCCGTACCGTATGGGCAGGGACTCGGGAAGTACTGGGCACTGCTGAAGGAAGGATTAGATCCGGTTTGCCCTCTGATGATTGGCGCTGGCGTTGCGGATCTGCTCACAGTCCCCTATCTCTTGATAGCGAGCCTCCCTGCAATTCTTATCGCATTTGCGCTTTTTTACAGGCGTCGCGCTTTCGATCGGATAACTCTGCCGTACTGGGCTGCCGGGACTGCGCTGTGGCTCTCCGAGCTGCACCGAAAGGACATGGTGCATCTGATTTATGGATCACCGCTCCTGATCATCTTGCTCCTGTATTTCCTTGCTCGGGAGCGACATCGGCTCGCCCGAGGTGCGCTTCAACTCATTTGCATCGCGAGTTTTGCTTTGGGCGGTTTCAACCTGCTTTTAACACATTATGCGAGCACGAAGCTCGTTACGCAACGCGGTAGTTTCTATACATTTGGACCCGATCCCGTTCTCGACTTTTTAAATGCTCACGTGAAATCTGGAGAAGATATCTTCGTTTACCCTTATCACCCCATCTACTATTTCCTGAGCGGTGCCGAGAACCCGACGCGCTTTAGCATACTTCTCTATCACATGAACACGGACGATCAGTTCCATGAGGCCGTCAGATCTCTGCAGGAGAAAGGAGTCCAATACGTGATTTGGGATCGGACATCTCGTCTTTTCGAAGGTCTTCCCGCATATTCAGCGCCATCTAAAGATCAGCTCATAATCGAACCCTATTTGAAGGGGCAATATCATCTCCTGAAGTCCGTCGATGGGATCGATATCTTAGAACGCAACTCCGAGCCTATTAAGGCTTCGAAGCAACCCAGCGGGCAATCGCTACATGCCAACCTGGTAGCCCAGTTCACATCTTCGCGACAGGCGATACGAGAGGCGGCGCCATGACTCCTGAATTCGACTCGTACGCGTCGGCATACCGGAACCTGCTCGACGACCCAATTCGGAACAGATTTGCGAGTAGTTCACAGTTCTTTCATGAGAGAAAAGCGGATCTGATCCACGATTTTTTTGCACGGCAGAAGATGTCCGCCGCTAGCATAGTTTGGCTCGATGTCGGGTGCGGCCAGGGAGAATTGTTGAGAATTGCCGGAAGCGGATTCGCAAAAGCAGTTGGATGCGATCCATCTCCAGAAATGACAAAAGCGTGCGCGGGTATCGACATCTCCGAGCAGCGGTCGCCTGCCGAGCTACCCTTTCGTGACCAGTCCTTCGACTTTGTCACCGCCGTATGCGTCTATCATCACGTTCAGAGCGTAGACAGGGTTCCGCTTACCAAATCGATTTACCGGGTCCTTAAGCCGGGAGGCGTCTTTTGCCTGATCGAGCACAATCCGTTCAATCCGGCCACCCAGATCATCGTACGGAGATGCCCGGTTGACGTGGACGCGCATCTTGTCACTCGGGCGGGCGCCGCGCGGCTCATGGGCTCCGCTCGTCTGGAGCCGATCGAGACAGCCTACTTCCTTTACATGCCGGAGAGGATTTTTAAGCGCGTTGGTGCGATCGAGAGATGCCTTCGCAAATTGCCTTTGGGTGGGCAGTTCGCGATGTTCTCCCGAAAGTCGTGAATGCTTCGGGTTCTCTGGGCCCGCCTGTCCCGAGAGAAGTTTGAGTCCTATTTGCTTACGACACCTGCGTTAGTGGCAGCCGAGCGCACAAACACCACCGACATATCGTCGGAGTAAACAGATTTCCAGCCTGGCAGCAGTTGCATCACGCGCCAGATCGGGGTCTCGCGATCCAGCAGACAGTAATCAATGCGGTACTTATCCAGGAGAAGCCTGGGATCTTCTTGCAGATGGCTCCATCTGAAGTAGTCCCTCAGCACACCGGTCCACTCATAGACATCTCCGCGCCCGTCCGCAAAGACCTTGCGCTCGGGAGCCGCCCAGATTAAATAGCCGCCATAGTTGTAATCGTTCAGCATTCGACCCGAGAGACCGGAGTGCCGGATGAAGCTCAGCGCTTTCACAGGGTTGTTATTATTCGCCTGCTCGGTAAGTTCGCGCGAAGTCGGAAATCGCTGCACGATCACCCACGTTGCCATGGTTATGACAACGGCATTGAGAAGAACGCGGTTGCGATCCGGATTGTAGCGATCCCAGGCCCTGGCGAGCAGACGAGAGAGAACCGGCATCGCAAGAATCCCGAAGACAAACACCATTCGTTCGTGCTGGACAGCCAGTCCGAATCCGATCGCAACAAAAACAAGCTCCTGAACACTTAGCTCTACACGCTTGAGCAGGGGCACCAGCAATATCAATCCAGCCGTTGCCAACAGACCCCAGGCACGGGGGTCGTCGAATGACGCCGGCTGCCACTCGGACACAGAGGCAACCGCGAGCTTCTGGCTGAACATCGTGTTGATGGGGTAAGTGAGCTGCGTCAGGCCGACAGGGTTAACCGATAGGGCGGCCACCGAGAGCACGAACGCCGCTGCCAGCATATTCCGTTGGCGGCTCGTCCAGCGCTGCGAAACGAGCAAACCAGTCTGAAACTCGAGGAAGGAGCACGCCAGCACTGCTCCAAGCACAGCGAGGCCTAACAGGAACGATCCATGCGTGTTTACCCAGATCGCAAATAAGGGCGGCAGCAGCAGAAACCACTTACGATTGCGGGTGCGGCCGAGCAATACGATCAGCAGTTCGCACACAAGTAATAAATAACCGATCAACTGCGCCCGGATGCTGAACCCAATAGTTGAAAAGAACCAGATTCCCAAGGCGCCCAGGAAGGCCAGTCTGCCGCTCCCGGAATACAGCCAACATAGGACGTACCCGGCAATCGATAGCAGGGAAGCGAAAACGCAAAACCAGAGTGCCATTCCGACATAGCCGCCCAAATGGTAGGCCGCGTAAATCGTCAGTTGCGCCAGCCATTCGTGGGGAACGACAGTGTGGCTATTCGTTGTAAAGGAAAATGTATCGACAGTCGGGACGTGATGGGTGTTCCAAATGATCTCGCCGGTCTTCAGATCCCACCAGGTATCGGTAGCGTTAAAACGTCCACGAAAGGTGAACACCGCCATCATTACCAGCAGGACTACACGAACAACCGGAAACGAGAACACATTTCCCAGCACGCCGCGCCGGCGAACCCCGGCGACGGCAATCTCCGGCTTCACTGGTTCTTCAAGCAACACGGGCACACCGTAACATCGGCACTCGGACGGCCAAAGAACGAGCCCCCTGACTCAACAACTTAGATTTCCTCGCGCCGGCTTGCTTGTAAACACCCGTTTACAGGGGCAGCGTCCATGAGTTTACAGGGCTGGACAACCTGCGAGTCACGATGCCAATCGCCCTTGGGAGAGAATACCTATACGTGTGGGCGAAAAGATGCTGCTTCTGGCGCTAATTGCGTTTCTGCTGTTTATCCTGCTCCACTCCTGTTTGCACCTGGTCTGAAGCAGTCACCGTCGCGAAGAAATCCGAGGATACTTCGAGCGCCTTGGCCAAGGAAGGCTTATCTCAAGCTACATCGACGGCTTCTAAATCATCCGAAGATGACGGTCGGATCAGGCGGTGAAGGTAGGCCCGTGAAATGTTCAGGCTGCGGGCCGCCAGCGTCTTGTTGCCCCTGCAATCTTCGATCGCCTTCATCGCTATTTTCAGCTTGAAATCGCGCAGGAGCCTCTCAAACGATCCAACTTGGGGAAGATCCGGATCGTCCACCGCAACAGCCGTTTCCCGGAAGCGCTCCGGCAGATCCGATGGCAGAATCGCGTCAGTGTCGGCGCGAATGAGGGCGCTTTGAATTACGTTCTCCAGCTCCCGCACATTGCCCGGCCAATCGTATTCCTCGAGCGCTGCCAGGGCACCCGGCGAAATCTGCGTCACCCGCTTGTTGTACTGCTCCGAATAGCGTTTGACGAAGAACCTGGCGAGGTAGCCGATATCGGCGGGACGATCCGCCAGGGACGGCGCCTTTATCGTCATCACGTTCAGCCGGTAATAGAGGTCCAGGCGAAACGTGCCTTCGGCCACCATTCGCTCGAGATCTCTGTGGGTCGAGAAGAGCACGCGGGCTTTCAACGGGATGGCGCGGCCGCTGCCGAGTCGCGAGAACTGCCTTTGCTGTAACACGCGCAACAGCTTGACCTGCGTTTGCTGGCTCAACTCGCCAATTTCGTCGAGTAAGAGCGTGCCGTTTCCGGCCTGCTCGAAATAGCCCATACGAACGCCGGTCGTACCGGTGAAGGCGCCCTTTTCATGGCCGAACAGCTCGGATTCGATCAGCGTTTCCGGAATGGCGCCGCAGGAAACCGCCACGAAGGGAGCATTCGCCCGGTCGCCCAGGTTGTGAATCGCCTGCGCGATCAGTTCTTTACCCGTGCCGCTCTCACCCGTTATCAGGACCGAAGCATTCAGATTGGCAACGCGGTGAATCAGGTCGTACACGGCGCACATCTCCGCGCTGGATCCTATCAGCCCATCGCAGCGGGCCGGTTCCGGCTCCGCCTCGGCGGTGTCCAGTATGCGCTGGCCTTCGAGCTCCCGTTTCATGATGGTGTGCTCGTAAGCCCTGCGAATAATTGCTTTTAGCTCACGTACGGCGGGCGGTTTGCGGCAGTAACTATGAGCGCCCCGTTGTACCAGATCGACGGCCACCGACCGGGAGGGATCGTCGGTCATGACAACGACCGCGACACTGAATTCAGTGATTTGGTCGTAAAACTCGATTTGATTGGCTACGTTACCGAACTCTGAATCCAGATCCAGCAGGATGATGTCCAGGGATCCGTTTTCAACCAGCGTCCTGAGCCGAGTTTCGTCCGGCTCCGTTATGACCTCAAAGTCCTTTCCTAGAGCGGGCGCGAGCAGAGGTTGCAATTTCTGGTCTTGCGAATACAGTCCGACACGGATCCTATTGGGGATGATAGGCATCACTTTCTCAGTCTTGGATTTTGGTCTGGAGATTCGAGAATAGCCACTCTCAGGCGCTCAATCAAGTGGAAGTAGTACTAAGGGGCCAAAGGGGTATCCTAATATGTTCCTGGGTACAAGTCGAGCATTTTTTAGGCCCTTTGGCCGAACGGTGTAAGGGTACCGCTCTGAAACAGCCGTAAAACCGAACCGTATCTCCCGGGTTAGAGAATGGTTTCCTCTGCCGCCTTTCTCTACTGTAGAGAAAACACGGGGCTCGCTGCCCCGG
Organism: uncultured Acidobacteriaceae bacterium; assembly: GCA_963787585.1. Lineage (GTDB taxonomy): Bacteria > Acidobacteriota > Terriglobia > Bryobacterales > Bryobacteraceae > Bog-105. The sequence continues at coordinate 7,751 of CAWBDR010000013.1, read as the reverse complement.
CGAAGGAGGAAACATTCATGCAGGAAGAGGTTTCGCGTTGGACAACGCTCGGGATTGCTCTGGGTGCAGGGCTCATTGTTCTATTCTTGAACCGGCGTACGGTGAAGGAGCGTCGCTCGTCCGGACAATGGATCATTCTGCAGCTCTATAAGGTGATGCGGTTCTTTTGGGCGATCGTGCGCGCGGTCGACGTGGGATATCTGGAATACCGGCGGGTTCAGCAGGAAGCCGCGCTCGAGATCGAGAACGAGAGATTTCTCGGAAAGCTGGTAAAGGCGTCCATGTCATCCAAGACGAACGCCCTGGAGTGGAAGCCGGCAGCCCGATAGAGCGTCGGCTGGGTTGCTCGTGCTCACTTGAGAGCGAAAAACACCCACATATTCCACGCGACGATGGCCGTATACAAAACGTTGCCAAATCGCAAAACGCGCCTTCGGCGGTTGATCAGCAAGATCATGGATACAACCGCCGCCTTACTCAGGATCAGTGCGAACAACTGACCGGTCCATGGCATCAAGCTCCGTACGACAGGATTCAGCTCGATGCCGCCCCGCGAAAAAACAGCCAGGGTTGTGATCAGGTCCAGGCACTGCAACCCAACAAAAAGAATGGTCGCCAGCCCTATTGTTCTGCTTGGAGCTAGTGCGCCGTTTGCCAGAATTTTTTCGTTTGTTATTTCCACTTGCGTGTGCATCGCCCTCAATCATTGGATACGGATTCGCGGAGCTGCCGTTCGGCCGGAATGCGAACGGAGCCGCTAGTCGCGTACTGGGAGTCCTTTGGACTCTTTCAGTAGAAACGTTTTTCCGAGGCAGACTTCGTCTCAGCCCGGTTCCGTTATTTCCTTGTGAGGTGGCATGCGAACGGATGGGGGAGGTTGAGTGTCAGCGCGACTCGCTTCAGCGCGGCTCGCTTTAGCGCGAAACACTTTGCGCCGAGACGACAACTCCGCTGTCCAACTTTGCAACGGTGAGTCGTGTCCGGTCGGGGTTGAAGTAATAATACTGTTCGACCAGGTGACCGGTCTGCAATCCGGTTATGCGCGCGGTTGGCTCGCCATATTTTGTACGAATCTGAGTTGCGGAAGCGCCGACCGGAAGATCCGCCACGGTCGGGAATGCAGGATGCCAGGCCGCGATATCAACTTCCGTCTTCAAAACGGGCAAATTGGGGTCTGTTAGCCCGCGCCAGAAGCTGCGTTTCCCGGTAGCCTTTGTCTTCGCCACTGATTTTTCGGATTCACCAGCCACCCGATTGGCTGCTGCCGGATTAACCCGGACGGTGCTTGCGCCACTCCAGTGGGGGAACCACTGATGTCCATTCCAGACCGCCAGTCCAATGAGTCCTAAAAACGCGGCGAGTAACAGCGCCTCGATGCCTCGCATACCGAAACTCCTCCTCGGTTCAGTTGCAATTCACAGTCCTTTCGTCCCCGACAGTCAGAAAGGATGCCGCGATTGTAGCACGTAGTCTATCGCTCACGCCATCGCTAAAGGTCCGGCTGCTTTTCCTCCGATGAGAGTAGTGATCGCAATGGCGATCGGAGGCAATCAGCATGAGATCCGTTCTCATGGGCGCGGCGGCCGCAGCCCTGGTGTTTTCGTTTTCCGGAGTTATCTTCGGTCAGTCGGTCCCAAAGCCCGGCCAGATTGCCGTTGCGCCCGAGGTTGTGATCCCGCCGGCCGGCTTTTCCGCGAGCAGCAGCTCCGCTGTCCTCCCGAAAGTCGACATCGCCCAAGTCGAGGACAAGCATGAGAAGAGGGTCAACCGCATTTGGATCGCCAGCATGCTCGCTTTGGTCGGCTCGACCGGTCTGGATGCGGGCACTTCGTGGGGTAAGCGTGAGCCGAACGGTTTACTGGCTTCCTCTGACGGAACCTTCGGCGCAAGAGGTCTCAGCATCAAGGCAGCCGTAGCAGCGGGTGTAGTCGTCCCTGAGATTCTGTTCCGCAAGCACGAGAATCTGAAATCGAAATTCGCGGTCGGCAACTTCGCGGAAGCGGCTATCTTCACCGGCGTCTCGATCCATAATCTGCGGATCACAGCGGCCCAGTGAACTTACCGTTTAGCTTTTCCCTTTAGCTCGCTCTTTTTTATAGCCGTTGCTTCTCTTGTCCGGTCCGAATCCTGATCGCTGTCGGAACGCGCCGCCAGTCTGGAATCTTCCAGGCTCGACGGCACAGCCGCAGCCGGCTCGGCAGTTGCTGGCGCGCTGTTTCTGCCAAACGAACTGTCAGCAGAGGCCGGCCTTCCAAACGAACTCCCGAAGCTATTGGCCCAGAACCACACTGCGGAGAGAATCAGGGCGATAGCGGCGAATGCTCCAATAGCCCACCAGCGAAGCCACACTGCCGGAAACCCTTGTCTCCAGCAGCACCGAGCACTCGATCATACAAATAACGCCGCTCCGGATCGAGAAGAGTATCCCGATATTGCATTGATCCGGCCCATTAAGCCCTCGGCGATCTGTTTCGATGAGGCCTCGGCGTATTGATCGGGGTGGACTAGCTTACTGAGACGACGGTATGCCTGGCGGATTTCGTCAGTACTAGCGTGCGGGCTTACGCCAAGTTGGTCGTAGTAGTCCACAAGGCTCTCCGTTCAAGATCATATCGTTCCACGCAATTTTAGTTCCGGTAAAATTAAATCGTCCATTGACTGTAGGGCTCTAAGCAAACAGAACACGAATGAGGAGAACTGTTCAGTTCCTTATCGCGGTCACCCTATCTCTCGCTATACTGTTCGCGGTCAACCGCATAATCGGAGTCGCTTCAGCCTTTGGAACCTTTGTCGTCAATAATGCTGAAGTCGAACGAAACGCGAATATTTTCGACGGCTCGCAGCTCAAAACCGGCAAAGCCTCGAGTCAGGTTTCTCTCCAAAACGGCGCATCCGTAATTATAGATATCAATTCGTCCGCGACACTGTACCAGGACCATCTGGTCCTGGAGCAAGGCGCAACCCGCGTGAACAACATGAACGGGTACGCAATCGAAGCGCAGAACTACCGCATCGTGAGCGCGGTACCAGCATCACAAGCTGTCGTCCGGCTCGAAGGAGACGCTGTCGAAGTGGCCGCCTTGGCGGGTTCACTGAAGGTCCTGAACGATAAAGGAGTGCTGCTGACCCGGATCGGCGCGGGCACTGCATCGGCTTTTCAGACCCGCGATGCCCCGGCCAACGGAACCCCGATGGAAGTAAGCAATGCGCGCAGGCGGAGGGAAGCGGCGATGCTCCTGCTGAGCGCCATCGTTCTGACCGGCCTCGGTCTGGCTGTCGCCGCTATCGTTCAACCCTCCCCCACCAGCCCGTAGTCCAAATCCAAATCGAAATTTCAACGGCTATGGAATCCGCTCAGAGCCGTGCTGTTTTCGGTTCGAGATATAACTGCTCGTATGACCAGACGAACCGTTCTCGGTTGTGTCAGCGCGGCAGTCACCTCTTCCCTGCTCCGAGCCAGCCAAGCCCCAACTCGTACGGAGTGGAAACCAAGGCTCGGGGTTCTGGGCCCTTACACACCGGCAAACGTCGAATTCGCAAAGACGCAAGGATTCACGAATATGATCCTCGACGGTTCTTCGCAATCGACGCTCAACGCCGCTGCTCTCACAGACGCCCAAATAGAGCAGATCAAAGCGACTCTTCAGAAGGCCGCGATGCACGTCTCGGCGTTGCAGGTTACCCAAAACCATATCGCGCCCGATCCCGGCAAACGCGAAAAAGAAAACGGGTACTTCGTCAGCGCGATCGAGCTTGCCGGCAAACTCGGCGTTCCGTACATCGGCACTGCCTCCGGAAAAGACCGCTCCAAGAAATTTCCAGAGCAGATTGACGAGATCGTGCGAGTTTACAACGAGAAATACTTCAAGGCTTGCGAAACGAATCACGTCCGCATCCTCTGGGAGCCATGGCCGGAGGGGCCGAATCTCGCAACGAGTCCGGTGGGCTTTGAAGCTTTATTCAAGGGATTCGACAATTCGCCCTATGTAGGACTGCAATACGATCCGTCCCACCTGGTGCGCCAGTTTATGGATCCTATTCAAACGGCGCACGATTTTGCGGAGAAAATCTATGACGTCCATCTCAAGGACACCGAAATTTTATGGCCTGTGCTGCGCGCCGGCGGCATCAATCCGGTGAATGGCGCTTCCTGGTGGCGTTATCGCATTCCAGGAATGGGCTCCATCAACTGGCGCGACTTCTTCAGCATTCTGCAGAACGTAGGTTATACCGGTGCCATGAGTGTGGAACAGGAAGATCCGCTGTACGGTGGCGACAGCAATCACGGCCCTGATTTCAGCGACGATTTCAAGCAGGGATTCATCATGGCCAAGCGATACCTCTGGCAGTATGTCCCGTCTGCGTGACAGTGTACAGTACAGACGATGGCACAGGCGACCGAACCCGCGAAAACGTATGACGTAGTGATTGTCGGCTCAGGGGCCGGCGGCGGAGTGGCGGCTCATGTCCTCGCGCTCGCCGGGGCTAAAATCTGCATGCTCGAGGCCGGGGAGTGGTTCGACTACCGCAAGCAGTCGACCATGTTTGACTGGCCCTATAACGCTCCGCACCGCGCTTCCTCAACAAAGGAGAAGCCGTTCGGATACTTCGACGCAACGCTCGAGGGCGGTTGGCGCGTGAAGGGCGAACCGTACACCAACGCGCCCGGGTCGGATTGGTGGTGGTGGCGCGCGCGAATGCTTGGCGGCCGAACGAACCACTACGGGCGGATCTCACTGCGCATGGGTCCGTATGATTTCAAACCCTACAGCCGGGATGGCAAAGGCTTCGATTGGCCGATCACCTACGACGATCTTGCTCCGTATTACGACAAGGCAGAAGAGTTGATCGGCGTCTTTGGATCCAACGAGGGCCTCGAAAATACTCCCGACGGGAAGTTCCTTCCGGCTCCGGCTCCTCGCGCCTACGAGCGAATCATTCAGATGGGAAGCCGGAAGCTCAGGATTCCCTGCGTGCCCTCACGGCTGGCAATTCTCACGCGTCCCTTGAATGGGCGGCCCTCGTGTCATTACTGCGCTCAGTGCGGCCGGCCCTGCGGAGTGAATGCGAACTTCAATTCGCCGGGCGTACACATTTTTCCGGCGATGAAGACGGGCAATCTCGATGTCCGCACCGGAGCGATGGCCCGCGAAGTGACAGTCGGCAGCGACGGGCTCGCAACCGGCGTGTCCTACATCGACAAGAAGACGCGGCGCGAAATTACCGTCAAAGCCAAGATCGTTGTTCTGGCAGCAAGCTGCTGCGAGACAGCACGCATCCTGCTGAATTCGAAGAACAGCCGCTTCCCGAATGGCATCGGGAACTCGTCTGGTCTGGTCGGTCGCTACCTGATGGATACCGTTGGCTCGGATGTCAGCGGCTACCTCCCGATTCTGCAAGACCTCCCGCCCCAGAATGAGGACGGTGTCGGCGGCATGCACCTTTATATGCCGTGGTGGCTGTATAAGGAGCAGAAAGCCGGCAAACTGCCTTTCGCGCGCGGATACCATATCGAGATCGGCGGCGGGCGCTCTCAACCCGATGCGGGAATCCTCGGCGGTGCCGCCGAGCAGTATCTCGATGGCGGTTACGGCCTAGAATTAAAGCGCAATCTTAGAAAACTCTACGGGATCGAAATCTATTTCTCCGGGCGTGGCGAAATGATTCCGAATGACGACAGTTATTGCGAAATTGATCCAGAGACTGTCGACGAATGGGGCATTCCCGTTTTGCGGTTTCATTTCAAATGGAGCCAGGACGAGATCCTGCAGGCCAAGCACATGCAGGAGACGTTTGAAGGCATCATCAAGGCAGCCGGCGGCGAGGTGTCCAGTAAATCAGATGCCTCGCAGAATTGGGGGATCGCGCCGGGCGGGTCCATTATTCACGAAGTGGGCGCCGCTAGAATGGGCGACAACCCGAAGACGTCGGTATTGAATCAATATTGCCAGGCATGGGATTGCAAGAACTTATTCATCACCGATGCCGCGCCCTTTGTAAGCAATGCCGACAAGAACCCAACCCTGACGATCAGCGCGCTCGGGTGGCGAACTTCGGAATATATCGCCGATCAAGTCAAGAAACTGAACGTGAAGGTCTAGACTTTGCGGCCGAGCGCCGCGGACTCGCACGCCGGCGGGTATCGGACACACCTTGGTTCACGCATTCAAGGAAAAGTGCTTTCCTCAATCAGTGGTGGCCTTTGATCGTAGTCGCTGTACCGAATCCACCGCGGCCGTACCACGAAATGCGTGATGCCGGGCCAACTTAACCGCGATGGTCCGTCGGGCCAGACTGCGAAGTACATCTCCTGGTAATGTTTCAACTCCGGCACCTTCGGCTCCGCCGCAATTCCTTCGAACTGCACTGTCTGCTCACCGGCCCACCCCACCACGAATGAGCAAGCAGGCCGTGCAATCAGGTTCGGATACTTTCGCGAAGACTTCACCGTGTCAAAAACTATCTCCAGGTCGGGAGTGGTAGCGATGCCGACCAACGCGGATTGTGGAGTGCCCGCGGGAGAGATGCTCGACACCACTCCGTACCGGTGCTGCGAGAGAAACGAATACAGAGCAACTCTAACCATGCTTGGCCGCAGAGGCTTTAAAGGCCCTATCGCTCTTATCCCAAGCTTATGGGAGATTGTGCCTCAGATCGTGAGTAGGAACCCGCTCGAATTTACGCGGGCAGTGCTTACACTGTCGACGAACACTCAGGATGCCCGCAGTTGCATTGAATCTCTACCGTGGTTCCAGCAGCTTCGCAATACGCGCTGCAGTACTTGCTGTCATCTCTCGCCTGACACTGGCATGACGGGTGTGCGCATTTCTTGTTCTCGGCCATAAAGCCTCCTCACGGTTGGATTCAACCTATGCTAAACGGCTACATCTAAAAGCTGCGCACCCTGGCTCACTTTAGCGAAATCGCGGGTTTTCCACTCAGGCGTTCCGCGACGTGCTCGCCCAAAGTATCCGCGAAACTCCCGTTTTGGCTGATCGTGGTGTTGAAGAGCACCACCAGCCCGTAATCCTCTTTCGGATTGAACAGCGCGAAACTGCTGTATCCGCCTGTGGCTCCGTTGTGCCAATACGCTCCAGTAGCCGGTATATAGAGCCATGCCAGTGCAACCTTCATGCCGGCCATGGCATCCGACCGTGGTTCGTGGGACATCTGGATCGCGCTCGATAGTGTGCTCGCCGGCGACTCGGCGCCTTCTGCGCCACCCGCATGCTGGATCTTGCTCGGATAAAGTTGCGCCTCGAGGTACGTCAGCATGTCGCCTGCGGTCGACCGGATAGCTCCCGCCCCAGCCAGCGCATCCAGCGCCCACGCATGTGCCTCATGGTGTTGTGCATCGTGGCCCTCGGTGAATCGCTTCTCCTGCTCGGGCGAAAGCTTCACCACTGTATCGCTCAGCCGGAGCGGTCCCGTAACTTCCGTTCGCAGCAATTCCGGATACGTCACTCCCGCTTCGTTCGCGAGTGCTTGTCCTAACAGCCCCAGGCCTACGTTGCTGTAATTGAAGCTTGTGCTCGCCGGCTTCGCTACGCCGTGCTTCGCAATGAACTCGTATAGGTTCGCCGCGTGGTAATCCGCATACGGATCCTTCGGATCGGCAGGGTGAAAATTATCTGGCATTCGCGGCAGCCCCGAATGCTGCGTCGCCAGATCCAGCAGCGTGATCTCCGCTCTATCCGGCTTCGGCACCGTCCCGGCCGGCAGCAGTTCCCGAACCGGCTGGTCCAGCCTGA
>CAWBDR010000012.1:0-163820 GCA_963787585.1 uncultured Acidobacteriaceae bacterium | reverse complement strand
CCGAGATCCAGAGGCTCGCGGTACTTGCGAACCTTGCCAATCACAATCGCATGCGCGATTTCGCACCCCTCAAAATAGCTGAAGAACCCGTCCCGATCGATGCCTGCATGACGGCTCGTTCGGTTCCATAAGTCCTCTACCGATTCGGAGATCACATCCGAGACCTCGAATTCCCCGGCAATCTCGCATGTGGGGCTCGTGACGTAGACAATGACGACACGAACGGCTTTCCGGAAGACCGACCGGCGAAACTCGAATAGTTTTTCGCCTCGGAAAATTGCATCTGCGTAGCGCTTCTTAATCGACAATAAAGCGCGGGTTTGCTTTTGACAGCCCCAGAACTGTCCTGAACTGCTCCGCTGTGATTCTTTCGAATCCCCGCGGGACTTGGTCAATGCTGCGGATGACGCCATTATCGATCAGCTCCTTCAGATTCGGTCGTTTGGGCAGGGAATATGTATAAAGGAATCCGACTATAAAAGGCCTACTGTTCCGGTTGTAGTTCCATTGTTCGCTCAGTTCCTTATCGGTGAAAACGCTTCGCTTTCGGCACAGACTTATGAATTGCTCCTCATTCTTGATCTGCTGGTACGCGCCATCGACAATGGCCAGTGTCGTGGCCACGCCCTTGTAATATCCGCCAGTACGGTAAAACACAAGCACATCACCCCTTCGCAGATCTTTAAAAAACGACCGGCTCACATAGACCTTTCGGATCGCGTTTCGGTGCGGTTCGTGCTCGACAAAATCCGCCGGAGACTCGGTGCACAGAATGGAATCCGGCAAAAGGCTGGTGTGATATTCCGGGTAAATCGGCACTATGAACGTCCTCGCCGCGCGGCTCATATACGGGAAGGACAATTTTGGATCGGACCCGTCAACCACTGGCGCCATGTCGCGCAGGTAGACTTCCTCGGTACCGTATTGGTTAGCCTTCGTTCCGTAATTTTTGAAGCCGAACTCTTCCAGAAGACTGATTAGGCGCTGCTGCTCGATGGTAGTGCGAAAAATTGTGACATATACTTCCTGGACCTTTTGCAGGATCGCGTTGTCAAAGATGATCTTGAGAAAGCGCTCACCGAGCTTGTATCCGTTCAGCTCGACTTTGAACGTTCCGATCTTCAACCGGCTCTTCGGCCTGAAACCGGGCTGGATGTCGTCGTAGTTCTCGCCTGGCCCCTCAACCTTCAGATAGAGGAACGCGACCAAGTCATTGCCCTCGTAACAGACATACGCAGGCTCGTCCGCTTTCCGGTTGAACCATCTGTCGAATGCCGTCCCACCGTAATCGGCCCGGAAGCTGTCGAAAAAGTCTGATCGGACGTCGACATTGCCGAATGCGACCTTCCGAACCGCCAGCACCTTATAGTCGGCCAGATCGGGATTTTCAGCGGCGACCTTCTCCAGATAGGCATCAATCGTGAAAATCCGATCCGGAATGCCGAGCGCCAGAGCCTTTTTATGAAGGCCGCGGTCCTCCGTAATAAGGATGTCTACGCGCCCCGAATAGAGCTCGTTGATCAGGAGAGTATCATTCCGATCGTTCTCCGAGTTGTCCTCTGAAGTGGCCGCCTGGACCTCCGCGGATATCGGAGCGATCGTCTTCAGAACCTGATAAGACTGGAGCTTTGCCTCGAATGTGGTGCGGACCCGCTCATCGCGGTGTTTATTGATCTCGTCTAGGCTCGCCGGATGAACGCATTTATCGGAACGGAGCCTGTCCAACCAAAGGAACAGCTTGCCGATATCACGCCGGACGACCGTCGCCGCTTCCCGATGGATCAGAATATTCGTGTCGAGAAGGACCCGCATCGGTTTTTTCCCGTCCTTAGAGCTGGCACTTTGCCAACTGCATAGGAGTATAAAACATCTTTCGCTCTTTCTGTTTAATCGCCGGACCAGTCAAATCCGGAAGACGGAAAACGGCGTCGCGGACAAACTCTCACTACGCTCGCAGTCAAGCCCCCGATTGGGAACGACAAGTCGGCATGGCATCCGTGAAGCGCGTTTATCGTTCTTGATCGCAGCACTTCGTCAACGCCTGAGCAGCAAGAAGAGGGCCCATGATAGAATTCGCGCACAAGCCATGCCCGTTCTCGACATTCAACCACTCAAATTTTCGTTTCATGGTGAGCTGTTCGCGCCGGGGGACGCTGGCTATGACGACGGTTGCCGCATTTGGAACGCCAGCGTCCAGAAAGATCCGGCGCTGCAACTACATCGAACTCGCACCGGATGAGCTCACTGCATATGCAGCGCTTCTTCATGCTCCGGACGGCGTTCCTTTAGTAGCCGTGATTCCGTGCTGTTCGGCGGGCGGAATTGTGAAGAAGCGGGGTTTTGGCAAAGATTGCTAACTCTGGTATACTGCCCTTCAGAATCGCCGGTCACGAAGGAACGCCTATGCCTACCCGGAATGTGAATTTGACAGATGAGCTGGAAAGCTTCGTCGTGGCGAAAGTAGAGAGTGGCCGTTACGAAAACGCCAGCGAGGTGGTCCGTGCGGCGCTGCGAACTCTGGAGCGTGAGGAACGGGAGTACGAGGCGAAGTTGGGCGCGCTGCGGAGGGCAATTGATGAAGGGGACGGCAGCGGCATTGCAGGGGGCAATCCTTTCGCGCGCGTGCGGGAAACAGTTAGGCGTTCCAAGAAACTGCGCTAGGTAAGTGGCGAGAGTCCGTTTGTCGCGCCTGGCTGAGGCCGACCTCCGGGACATCGGCGCCTACGCCGTCGGTACGTGGGGGGAAGATCAGGCACTTCGATATCTCGACGAACTTGAAGCGTGCTGCCGCCAGCTGGCACATAATCCTGAACTGGGCCGCGCCTGCGATCATGTCCGGCCGGGCTTGCGCCGGATAGAACATGGGAGGCACGTCGTGTTTTATCGCATAGAAACTGCGGGCATCCTGATATCTCGTGTTCTTCATGAGCGCATGTTGCCGGAGCGACAGAGCATGGACGAGGAGAAGTAGGAACCTGAAACGATGATGATGAAGGGAAAGTGGCTAAAACCCCCGCGGGGACGGAATCGACACCGATCGCGGACGCCTACTCGCAGCGAAGCGCGGTGAGTGGGTTCAGGCCCGCGGCGCGGCGTTTCGCGACTGGCAGAGAAGAGATTGATTCAGACTGGGATGGAAGGTTTTTGGGATCGGTGAATGAGTGTGGAGCGAGAATACGCGGGTGGGAATGCGGGCGTTTTTACCGAACGAACTCGGTCGGTTGATCTAGAGGGTGCGCCTTTTTTGGGTTTCTGAAATCGGACGTGAGACCCAGGAGCGTTTGCAACATGAACTCGCGAGTGAACGCGGCCAACTTGCGTGCGTCGGCCTTAGGACCTCTCGAGCACACACCAATCCCGGGCAGGTCCGATACGTTCAGGAAACTATTGCGCAGAAGATCTTCTGGCCATCACTTTCCGCTGGCTCGATCATGCCGTTTGGCCCGAAAACCCGAATGGCAGGAATTAAGGGCGATCAGTAAGCGTTAAGTGGCCTCACCTTCATTCGCCGCCGACCGCTCGTGGGGCGAGTAGAAATACCCTCGTCCCCGTGCTGACCTGATTCGAGCGGATCCACCTGCTCCATACGACAGCTTTCGACGGAGTGAGGTCACCAAATTATCGACGCTGCGATCGAACGGATTGAGATCACGTTCGAGTGCAATGCGGCACAGTTCCTCGCGGCTGACGATTTCTCCCGGTGTCTGAAAAAAGCGGCCGAGAATGTCGAACTCGGCGCAAGTCAGCTTGATCTCGATTCCATTTTGGAAGACTCGGCGGAGTTTGGGCAGTAGTTCGACATCGTCGAGGCGAACACTAGATCGATCCGGTGGCAGAGCGGCGGGGGTGAGCACAGAAGTTTTGGGTAGCGATCGGCGGAGAATGGCTCCGATCCGCAGCGCTAGTTCCTCGCTACCGAATGGTTTGGCCAAGTAGTCGTCGCTACCCATTCGGAATCCGAGAGCGATATCCATGGGATTGCCACGCGCGGTGAGCATAAGAACCGGGACATCGGAGAACTGGCGGAGGTGCGATAAGATCTCGAAGCCGTTCATTAATGGCAGCATGACGTCCAGAATGACGAGTGAAAAGGAAGCACCAAGGCGCAACAGCTCAAGCCCGTCTTCTCCCGAATGAACGGCTTCCATCGCGAAACCGTAGCGAGCCAAATCGTCGCCCACGAGCTCGCACAGACCGACATCGTCATCGATCATCAGGATGGTAACTCCAGCCGGGATTTGACGACCGTCGTTACTCTGCGGCACTGGCGTGCATCTCCACGCTAGCTTCTGAATGGACTCCGTTCAACTGACCATTCGGAACTTCCAACCTGACGACAAGGCCACCGCCCGGGCGATTGCGAGCCTCTATTCGGCCGCCGTGCTTCCGGACTGCTTCATACGCGATCGCGAGGCCTAGGCCCGATCCGGTTCGCTGCAATGGCGTCGGGCCCTCCGGAACAACACGATAAAAGGGATTGAACAACATGGAAATCTGCGCTTCGGGAACTCCAGGCCCTCGATCCCAGACGGAGATGCATGTGAGGCCTTCAGACGATTTCGAAACATGGATTTCGATTTCGGTCCCTTCGGGGGCGAAGCGAAGCGCGTTTCTCACCACGTTATCCACAGCGCTTCGCAGGAGTTCGGCACAACCTTTGGTTGGGCAGCCCTGGGTCGCCGATTTCGCGAAAACAACTCGTAAATCGCGGTCGGCTATGTTGGCTTCGAATTCGGCATCCTGACATACGGAAGCAACCTCTGCTGCGAGATCAAAATGCTGTTTCATTGGGAATGGTACGCCTTGTCTCAGCTGTGCGAGCAAAAGGAGTTGCTGAAGCAGGCGATTCAGACGATCTACTTCGTTCTCAATTCGCTCCAGCGAGGGTTCGGCTTGCGCCGAGGCTTCGCGCCTGACTTTGGCGACGGAAAGGTTCAGACGCGTCAACGGAGAACGCAATTCGTGAGAGACGTCCCAAAAGAAGCGTGACTGCGACTCAAGAAGGCTTCGCGCCTCTTCTTCCGCGGATCTTAGTTTTTTTAGCCTCTGTTCGAGATTGCCGAGCGCCTCGCAATAAGCCTGAATCGTAGTGACGATAGGAATCACGTAGTTAACTGTAATCTGGGCAATTAGCATCCAAGCAACTCCGGGAGGAGGAGTCATTGTCCGCTTAAACCATAAGCCGTGGATCTGCAGGAAACTCACGACGGCCAACAAAGCAAGTTCCACCACCAGGGCAATAAGCGTTGTATTCAGCTCAAAAACAAAAGCCGAGCTGATAGTTAACATGATCGCCGACCCAACAGCTGGGCTGTAAATCCCACCGGTGACTGCAATATAGGGCGCAATAGCGAGAAGACCCAGGATGTAAGCGGCGCGCCAGGCGGCACGTGCGCCATAGAGGTGGTTGAATAAGTGGGCTGCACCCGCGATCAACAGGTAGGCCGCACTTAGAAACAGCAACCGCGGAGCGACGAATGGTGCAATCGCTATGAGTAAAACGCCCTGAATCGTCAGCGCACAGATGCTGCGGAATAGCAGCGTCGCCACTAGGTGGTCTGCACCGGACTGGCCGGGAGGGGTATGATACGACGCCCAATCTCGTAGCTGAGCGGCCCAGTTTCGAAACAGGCTCGGGCGCAGACCCGAGTCGAAGCGATTGATGAGAGACATCGATGTCTTGTCGAAGCCGGGCGAGGATCGAAAACACACTGTAGCACCGTAGAGCGCGAACGTTCTGCGCCGTCGACAAAACCTTACAAATTGCGACAGCCGCAGACGCAACCCGCTGATAGTGTCGAACGAGAGGTATCAGAAATGCGGTTTTTACGGTCTGGCCTGTTGGCCGGAGGGTTGGTTTTTGCACTAGGGATCGGCCTTCATGAGAGGTTGTTGGCGCAGGGAACTGATTCTGCTGACATCGAAAATCTAATTGCGAATGCGCACGTACCGGACGGCCTGGATGAAAGCGCCGGGCAGGTGTTTCGAGATGCGGTCGCGACCTACATCTACGGTTATCCACTCGTGGCAATCGCGACGACGGAACGCGAAGCGACGACCACGCCAGATGCTACCGCCCATTTCGGCCGCGCGCCGATCAACCAGTTCTTTCGAGGGCAGAATTTGCCGGTCGGCTCCAGTTACAAGGACGTTGTGCTGCCGAGCACGACAACTATGTACGCTTCCGCATTTCTGAATCTCGCACAAGAGCCGTTGATCCTCCACATCCCCGTGGTGCCGGACCATCGTTTTTATATTTTCCAGTTGTTGGACGGCTGGACAAATGTGAACCCCGCGTCCCCCGGGAGTCGGACGATGACACAGCCGGGCGATTATGCGCTGGTGGGAACGGATCGAAGCTATCCCTTGCCGGCAGGACTTACCGGCCAGATCAACTTTGACACGAATACAGCCTGGATCATCACACGCTTTTATACGACCGGTACGGACTCAGACCAGAAGGCAGTCGCGGACCTGTTTGATGAAATTACGCTGATACCAGCCAGCGCCTACGGCAAGGGATATACCGTGCCCGTGGGCCTGCCGGTGAATCCTTCGATCGACACATTGACACAGCCAATCAAACAGGAAGACAGTATGGACGCTTGCGGATTCTTCAGCATCATGTCGTCGATGCTGGCGACCAACCCTCCCCGCAATATCGATAAGCTGATGATGCCGCGGCTAGAACGGCTAGGTTTGATTCCTACCGACAAGAGCCAGTTCTCGTGCAGCGGATTACTGGCTACTTCGCAAGGCAGGCAGACGCTTGGCGCATTGGAACTAGCCCTGCTGGCGGCGAAGGAGATCATGTTGCACGCGCCTCAACCTTCGCCGACACCGACTAATTGGTCGGTACCGCTCAATGTTGGCGACTACGGACCGCGTTATCTGTTGCGAGCGCTTGTGGCGCAGAAGGCATTGGGTGCGAATCGCCCGCAAGATGCGGTGTATGGATATGGCGCTCAGGACAACTATGGAGTCGCTCTCAATGGCGCAAACAAATACGTGTTGCATTTCGAGGCTGCGACCCAGCAGCATGGCGCCCTGCAGATCCCGCCTGTCAACCAGTACGGCTTCTGGTCGATCACGCTTTACCAAGGCGACGGCACGCTGAACGATAACAATACTGCAAGTTGGAACGCACTCAGCACGTCGGAGGTGCAGAGTCATCAAATCATGTCTTAATGCGGACGGATCGCTCGACATCTACGTGCAATCCACACCGCCCTCAGACAGTAAGCAATTCTGCAATTGGCTGGAGGCGCCGCAACCTTCGGATGGCAATGACGGGAGCTTCATTTTGTTTCTGCGGCTGTATTGGCCGGATGCAAATGTTCTGGCTGGTAGGTGGTATCCGCCGGCAATTGTAAAGACTAATTGAGATTGTTGCGGGTCAAGTCAGAGGACAAAACAATGAGTGTATTTTCGAAGCATTTCTATCGCGGCTGATTAAGCGCTGGCGCCGATCTATCAACCTGCTTTGAGCCAGCGACCTACGAACTGGCTCCTGTTTCTGAAGATCACCGGAGGCTTTCACAGCGAGCAAAGCAGCACCAACCTCATGAGCGGGCCGGGTAACTTTGCGATCGATGAGAAAGGCTTTGTTTGGGTGAATGACAACTATCAGCTTCAGCCGGCCGACCAATTTGCGTGTGAAGGACTCAGGACCTCTCTCGAGCGCACCCCGCCAATCCCGGGCAGGTCCGATACTTTATCAATGAGAATACAAGGCCCTTACTCCGCAGAACCTTAGGGCTCGCCGATTTCCGCCGAGATGACGGAAGGCCTGGCATGAGTTTGGGGCTTAGTGCGTTTGTGTCTGTCCTTCCAATTGCGCTATGAGTTCGTATCCTCCGGCTGCGAGACGATCCGCATGCCACTTGCCGAGGTCAGGAGCATTGAGCTCTACGCGACGGACGAATAACTCTAGTAAATGTGTGGGGGTTGCCGCAGAAATCGAGCCTTCCACACCAGGGCGGCCCGGCAGCTTGGCTCTTTCAATCAGCTTTGCAGCTTCTCGCAAGGGGGACGTTAGGTCGTCCTCCATTCTGGCCTGCGTCGCAGCACTCCTGGCGTCATTCTTAAGCGCGTGAATCATTTGAAGAATGCCGTTGGCTTCGCTCGCCGTAATGTGTCTTGGGTTATGCTGCGCGATGGTGAGCCGTGCCGAGATCGATTTATTTCCGATTCCCCCAAACAGCATGAGCTTCGAATCCTCGACGGGGCTCGTCACTCCTACTGCTGGCGCCGCTGGGGACGGAGCGGCTGGCAGCGATGCAGGTTGGGACCATCCTGCTCGACCAGTACGCCCGCAGCCAGAACACAACGCGAATGCTGAAAGCCAGATCGCGAAGTTGAGGACTGCTGGTCGCTGCGTCTAGCCATGCGTGCACAGCACGGACGGCGCAGGTCTCTGCATGCTTGCCGTGCGGAATCGCGATCTGTCTACCCTCGCCGTCCTGATCGGTTTTAGAGCGTCGGAGCGTGATCAGCAATCCTTCCGCGGTGAACTGAAGGTCGGCTACGTCGAGAGACACGAGCTCACTGCGTCTGAACGCACCCGCGAATCCTACCAGCAGCAACGCGCGATCGCGGATGCCGAGAACGTTGTTCGGCAGCAGGCGGAGCATCATCCGGAGATCTTCGGTGAGCACCGGCGCTTTCTGCTTCGCCGCCGTCCCGTGCGTCCGCTTGATGCCCTTCAGCGTTTCAGCGATGAGTTGGTTATCTTTGATGGGTGATGGGAAGCCGGCAGACTTGTGAGCCTTGGCGATCGCCGCGAGGTGATGTGCGAGTGTTGCTGCTCTGAGCCGGCCAGCTTGCGCGCCCAGATAGCATGCGATGGTCTCGGGTCCGGCTGGCATGGGACACAGACCAACGGTCTCGCACCACTGCTCGAACTGATGGAAGCTGGACCGATACCCGCGAATCGTATTCCGGGCCCGAGCACTGTCGAGATATAACTGAACGCGGTCCGCGCTTTGAGCACAGAGCGCGGTTGTAGCGGAAACCGGAACTAGAGCGACGGCTGCCATGGATGGTCAATCCTCATCGTCGGTATCTATCGAATGCGGAGTGTACTTAAGGAACGCCTCAACACCCCACAATGCGGCCAGCGAAATGATGGGGGCGTAAAACCCTTCGTCTTGCGTTGATGACGGCGGGAAATACTCGGGTGCGAACCGGTACGGGCCTGGCTCGACGGGGAGTTCCTCTTTGATCTTGCCGTAGAGCGGCCGGAGTGTTTGAAGAAGCGTACGGCAGGCTTTACGAGCAGCCTCGATTTCCTGTTGCGTGACGTGCGTCTCTGCATAGCTGGGCTTGTGTCTGGGGCGCTCAGCGGTGTTCAACAGAACGTTGTTTCTCACGGTCGATGCTCCTGCTGGTTTCATTGCTCGTCCGTACTGCGGCCAAGCCGACCTACTGGGCGTTGGACGGGTTTCGGAGGCTCGGGATGCTCCTTGCGCCAGAGCCGTACGAGTTCATAGAATTGCTCGTCTTCGGTGTCCGGGAGCCAACCTGAAGAATTCTCAGGTAGCCACGCTACCGCGCGATGTTGTGCGATTGCAGGGCACTTCCGCTTAAGGTTTTCCAGGTAGTCGATCCAGTTCTCCATGGCCTTCATGTCAGCCAGAATCTGCTCGACGTCTTTGACCGTGAGCTCACGCAGCGATTCAGCGTCGTTCTGAAGCAGCCATTGAATGAAGAATCCCAACCAGTAATTTCGATGGCGCGTAACAGATGCGAGGCGGACCGCCAATGCTAGCTCTTCACTGGAAAACTTGACGTGAGCCGGCAAAGTCGCCCCCTTGCACGTGAGTTGGGTTTTTCGGGCCTTCGTTGCCGACAGTTCCTTGGTTTCGCCCTGGAGGAACTTAGTGACCGTCGCCAGCAATTCTTCGTCCTCGATTCGCACGTATTCGCCGCGTCTGGCGATGCAGTACTCGAAGGCGGATGCAATCCCGACCTCCGCGCCCAGATACGCGCCGGACCATTCCTCAAAAACATTGTTGAGGAAGCGAATCTCTTCTGCCTGGGCACTCTCAAGAAAGAACTTGAATTGATGTTGCAGGTCGTTCTTGTTTACCGAACGAACTGTCTTAGTGGCTGATGCCATGGTTTACTCCTTTCTGAAACCGGTGAGCCGTAAAGGTCACGATCTGCGTGACATAATGATTATTAGCTAAGACCCCCTGTTAGTCAAGAAGAAAGTTTGAAATAAGCTTAGAGTGGGTATAAGCTGAACATAAGAATGGCGAAAAGGAAGCTACCGCCCGACGTTCTTGAATTCTTCCGAAAGGAAGGAAGCCGCGGGGGTCGGGTTGGTGGCAAGAAGGGTGGCAAACGCTCACTCGTTACGATGACGGCTGAGGAGCGGGCTGCCCGTGCCCGCAAAGCCGCCGCCAAGAGTGCTGAGGTGCGCTCGAAGAAGGCAGCCGCCAAGAGGAAGCCCGCCAGGAAGCGTCGGGTTCGAAACGGCGGGAATTAGCGTTTCAGTCGCTGGTGTTCCAGGTGAGCTTTTCGCATCTGTTTAGGTAGGGATTGCCTCGGCAGCTGGCCCCGTATGTATTCAGCCGCCGCGGAGGCGCCTAATCCTTCCGGCCATTCGATAACTTCTTCAGCAGGAATTTCTTCAGGGGGCAGCTCTCGTACCGAGTACGACTGAACCTCAAGCCCTCCGACCATAAACAGGGGGTTCGAGAATATTAACTCGTCAACAGCATCTCCGAGGTCCACAATCTGCGTTTCCGGGCTCAAGTGGTTGCAGTCCTGATCCTGGGTAGGAACGAGCTTGCGTGCGACAGCAATTACATGCGCTTCGTCTTCGTCGCTCATCGCGATATCAAGCTCAGCCCTGAACCATCTCATCGCTGTGATCCCCTTCGAGTGAGCACCCAGTGTATCGAACCCCAGTTTCACGGATCAGCAAGCCCGAGTAGTTCCCTGACTCGCTTCTTCCGCAGAATGTCTGAAGGGCCTTTTGCTGTGCCGTGCTGTGCGAAATCGACTACTTTCTTGAGCGGAACGGTGTAAGTGATCGGCGCTTCCTTCACCATCTCTCACAGTCAGCTGGCAGCCTGAGCCGGGCGGATCCATGCTCCAGCCGTCATCTCTGCGAAAGATCTTCACTGCTCGGGCGACAGCTTCGTACAGGCTTTCGCCGTCGACTTCTACCGCGTGCTCGATACCCTCAGAATCGCGATAGCTGACCCGGCAGAACGCCACGAGGCGAGTCTAACACTTCGCTATTTATTCGCCTCGGGCTGGAGGCTGGGCGGAGTGACGGGCCGGACCCGATGTGTCATTCGGCAGTATCCTCTTCCTGCGTTGATAATTTATGACACTCATGCATGCAGAACACGAGTTCGTCTGGGTTCGGATGGTTCGGATTCAGCCCGGTTGCTTCGACACTGGCAAACCCAGGACAGTGCGCACACCCGCCAAAAAGAGCGCATAAATTCGGAGTGGTGAGTATGGATGGCTCAACCGCCACGGTTCGAACTCGACCCAGTTCAGATCCTCAACAGTGCTTGCATGTGTGGATGCGCTCGTACTGACGATGGAGCTGCGATAATCGCTTCCGCCATCTCTCGCGGGTGTTCTCGATCACATGGGTTGCAGGCAGGACATGGTGCTCCAGCCGCAGCCGCAGCTCGCAGCCATTGGGCCAAGGCGCGGTCCGGGTGATCTTCGCATACCCAATGGGCGTCCCGACAGATGAGGCAGTCCATAACGTCCGAAACACGATCCATAGAGATTGTCTCTCAGGCGACCGAACGCTTTGCAATCTTCCGCGCATCTCGCAAGGTCCGCCGAAGTAGCTGCAGAACCGGCGAGTCCTGTCGGCCGAAGTTGAGCTTGCGGATTTCTCTTCCTGCCAAGATGAGCGCTGCCCGGAGTTCCGCGTGAGAGCGTTCTAGTTGGCTGATCCGCTCCTCTGGATTTCCCACGCTGACATTGTGCGCTGTGAACCGGCAGGCTCTCTTCTCGTGCGTTATCGCTCGTGTTTACATTGGAAGTTCGTGACTCGCGTTGGCCCGGCCGGATGGTCGTATAAGGACTGGCAGGGAATGGTCTACCCTTCCGTGAAGCCGAAGGGCTTCCAGGAACTTGCGTATCTTTCCTCGTACTTCGACACGATTGAAATCAATGTGACCTTTTACCGGCCTATTCCGGCGCACACAGCAGAAAACTGGCTTAAGCAGGTCGAGAAGAACACGCGTTTTAAGTTCACCGGGAAGCTGTGGCGCGGTTTTACACACGATCGGATTGCCACTGCACAAGATGAGCGCGAGTTCAAGACCGGATATGCCCCACTGCTTCAAGGTGGCCGATTGGGAGCAATCCTCTTGCAATTCCCATGGTCCTTTCGCAACACTGGCGAGAATCGCGGGTATGTGAGTCGCCTCAAAAGGATATTTCAGGAATACCCATTGGTCCTCGAAGTGCGACATGCGAGCTGGAATGACGTGGGAATTCTAGATTGGCTCGAACAGATAGGCATCGGTCTGTGCAACATCGACCAGCCTCTCTTCCATCGCTCAATTAAACCCGGCGCGGAAGCAACTTCATCAATAGGCTACATAAGGCTTCACGGGCGCAATTACAAGACCTGGTTTGCCGAAACAGCCAAGTCTCACGAGCGTTATGACTATCTCTACACAGTCGATGAACTGGAGCCCTGGGTGGATCGCATCAAAACGGTTGCTTCTCGCACGAGAGCACCTACGCCGTGACCAATAATCATTACCTTGGGAAAGCGGCAGTAAACGGTCTCGAGATCAGCTCCATTCTGAGGGGTCAACCGGTTGAAGTACCGTCAATACTTCTTGAGCACTATCCAGAGCTGAAACAGATTAGCCGCTGAGCCGCTCGGGTTCTGCACACACACTCAAACAGTCCTGGCATGTGCTGCGTAATCCTGCGGGAATTACATCGTGCCGATTAGAGCAGCTTCCGGTGAGACCTGTGGCTCATCCATTCTTCGTAGGGCTGCATCTGAAGCGTAGCGATCCTGCCGCGGAGCTGCTTCAGAAACGCTTTTTCAGCTTTGTGCTCGACCGCCGTCTCTGAAGCTCCGGAATCGATCTTTCGGGGTGTAAGCCGGATCCCGACATCGGCAGCTTGAACGCGCGGCTCATCGGATAGGAAATCTCCAAAGGCAACTGCTTCAGAGACGGTGTACGGTGAAGTCGCGTCGTCATTGTTTGCACGGATACGCTCACGCAGCGCGGACAGGGCTTGCTCAACGGCTTCACGGGTGAACCGCGGAGACTTGGTGCCTGCAATGGTTCGCCCTTGGTCGGTTGTTCTCCACTTCTGCGTTCTGGAAATCGGTTCGACATAGCCCTGCAGCTGCATGGCGGCGATCACCTGCTTCGCGTCGGAAGCATTGATGTTCAGCGTCTTGGCGAGCTCGCGTTCCGTCCAAGGGCCATGCGTCTGCTTAAGGAAGCTGAGAAGTTCGGCCGCCGGTATCAAGCCGAACTATCCTAGCAAGGCTCCCCAGGAACCTGGCTCAGTCGGCGCACGTAGTGAGCGCTTGCCGAAGCTGCCGTTCACCGCAATGCACCCGGTAGAAAGCCCAAGTTGCGGATCGGTTCTCTGCCGCGCCAATCTCTTTTAAGGTTTGGCCCTGCAAATGTTTCTTCGTCACAGCTCGATACTCGATCTCTCCCATGCTCAATTTCGCGAAGGCGAGATGTCGACACTTGCGCCGCTGCTCTTGTTCGTCAATCATGGTGTCTTCCATTGAGGGCGTCGGATCTGCAAGATGATCGAGTTGCCTCGTCTCCGCCTGCACCGCTGCCAGATCATCTGTCGCAACGTCTTGCTTCCGCAGGAAGTCATCGATAACGGCACCCCGTATCCGAAAATGGGCATACGTTCCGAACTTGATATTGCGCGTCGGGTCGAAGCTGAGCGCGGCATTGCACAACCCTACGTATCCGCAGCTCACCATCTCGTCTATGTCGATCCAATGCGGCAACGAGAGCCGTTTCACCAGCTGCTTTGCAATGGCCGGGACGATTGCCAAGTGATCGGTTACGAGCTGCTGCTGCGCTCCTGTTAACGTGGTCTTCTGCGTGCAGGCTGCACGTTCGGGGATGCTCACGTTCCTGTTTTCGGGACGCAGGGCCATGTTCTACATGCAGGTGCAAGTAGGTAACGAGATTACGCACGTAGATGCGTCGTTTACGTGATCGCTGATTGGCCAAAACAATACCGCATCGAAATGTTTTACGCCAGTTTGATGCAAATCGAGGGCCCGCATAGATCTGAAAATACTAGCCCTTTCGTCTGACTGGAGACAGCGCCCACCGGCCGCTCTCACAGGAAATACGGCAACACTGGAGATCCTTTCCCCGCATACGGTAACGTTTAGCCGGGCGCTGGGTGCGCCTGAAATCATCGTGGATTCCGGCACTCGCCACTGTTTGCGCTCGGTTCGATATAATCCAGACCGTTTCTCCCGCGTTCGCGGGCGTGCTGCTGGGGACACAAGCGGATCTACAGCAGCTCGTCCGGACGGATTGAGCTTGCGTGAGATTGTCACGGTCACAGGAGAGCACACGGAACGTTGGCGGCAAGTATTTGAAATTCTAGACGAGGCGGTTGATGGAGAGGTCGATCAGCAAATTTCACCGGTGCGTGCTCTACGCCCGAGTGTCGACGGAAGAACAAGCTGAAAAGTTCGGCCTGGACTCTCAATTGTCCGAGCTTCGCGGCCATGCTCGCAAATTGGGCTATGAAGTCGTTCGCGAGCTCATCGATGAGGGATATTCGGGCGGCGATCTCGGCCGGCCGGCTCTGACAACGTTACGCGATCTGCTTCGGCAGAAGGCCATCTCGATCGTTCTCGTGCATGACCCTGACCGGTTGGCACGAAAGCTGGGTCATCAGTTGCTGCTCACGGAAGAGTGCGAGAGAGCTGGCGCGCGGCTCGAATTCATCACCACGCCGTCGACGGACAGCATGGAAGGCCGATTGCTGTTGAACGTTCGTGGCGTGATCGCCGAGTACGAACGCGAAAAGATTCGTGAACGCACGTTGCGCGGGCGCCGCGAGAAAGCGCGGCAAGGTTTCATTGTCGGCGGAAGAGTGCCGTACGGTTTCAAGCTGGCAAACGGTCTCTATGAGATCGACGATGAAAAATCACGCCTCGTAATCCAGATTTTTCAATGGCTGGTCAACGACAGGCTTTCCATTCGGGCGATAGTGGATCGCCTAAACCAGTGTGGATACAAACCTTACGCGGGCGGCCGCTGGGCCAAATCCACGGTTGGACGCATACTTCGCAACGAGATCTATATCGGCCGTGCATTTTATAACCGCCGGCAGCGGGTGGAACCCGAAAGCACGTCGCCGATCGTGCGACGGAACAAAAAGACGCTCCATCGGTGGCGGCCCGATTCTGAATGGATTCCGCAAACCGTTCCAGCGATCATCACCCCGGATCTATTTCAAGCGGCACAGGCCGCTTTGACACGAAACAGCGCGCGCTGCTCGGGCAGACCTCCCAAAACCGTGTATCTTCTTCGTGGAATTCTCAGATGCTCTGCATGTGGGCGAAAGTTCGCAGGAGTGCCGATTTTCAAGGATAGGTATTACCGCTGCCTTGGCAGGGATCGCCTCGCATTCCCGCGTTGCACCGCGCCTCCGATCTCGGCGGAGAGCATCGAATCGTTTGTCTGGGATTACACGTTACACCTGCTGGCGAATCCGAACCTGCTCGCGGAAAAACTCGCTCAGCAAGAGCGCAAAGAGCAGGACTTACACGAGGAGCGGCGCAGAATCGAAGAGCAGATTCGGGAAATGCAGAGCAAGGAAAGAAGGCTGTTAGACGCGCTGCTCGACGGCGATATCCCTTTGCCTGGCATTCGCGACAAAGCCAAGGAGCTGCAATGTAACCGCCAAACGCTAGAGGGGACACTGGGAAGCATCGACGCGCGAATCGCCATGAAGCGCGATCAGGCCCAGGTCCAGCAAACCGTGCTGCAGTACTGCAACTTACTCAGCAGGGCCGTTTGCAAGATGGACGCGCCAGCCCGTCAAAAGCTACTCCGGGCGCTTCTAGACGAAGTAATTCTCGACGGTGAGCGCGTGACACTGAAGGGCATCTTGCCAACCTCGCTCGAATGCGGAAACCGTCCACAACGTGCTGATGATCGGACCCCCAGGGTCGGGAAAAACGATGCTCGCAAAGCGGTTCGCAGGTATCCTGCCGAAGCTGACCTTTCGCGAGGCGCTCGAAGCGACACAGATTCACGGAGTAGCGGGAGTCCTGCAGCCAGGAATCGGAGTTCTGCGGCATCGACCCTTTCGTTCTCCGCACCACACGATTTCGGATGCAGGCCTGATTGGTGGCGGCAGCGGCAGCCCGCGCCCAGGCGAAGTGAGCCTGGCTCATCAGGGCGTTTTGTTTCTTGACGAACTTCCGGAGTTTCCGCGCGGCGTGTTGGAACAGCTTCGCCAGCCTCTCGAAGAAGGTTCCGTCACTCTCGCGCGTAGCAATGGGACGCTCACCTTCCCCGCACGTCTGATGCTCGTAGCTGCGATGAATCCTTGTCCCTGCGGCTTCTATGGCGACAACACTCGGGAGTGCCGCTGCACTCCGGGCATCATCCAGCGCTATCTCGCAAAGATTAGCGGACCGCTATTCGATCGCATCGATTTGCACATCGAAGTTCCTGCTGTGCCCTATAAAGAACTCCGCAGCAAAAGTGACGGCGACACAACGTTTCAGATACGCGAACGAGTGGAGGAGGCGAGAGAGATCCAACGCCAGCGCGGATTTTATAACTCGCAAATTCCTACAGCTCAGCTTCGAACCCTCTGCGCGCTTGACGACAGCGGAGAACGAACTCTCGAAATGGCGGTGCGCCGGATGAATCTGTCCGCCCGCGCGCATGATCGCGTGCTGCGAGTCGCCCGTACCATCGCCGATCTCGATCACTCTGCAAAGTGTCTCAGCCAAGCATCTTGCCGAAGCCGTCCAGTGCCGGAATCTGGATCGGAATTACTGGAGCTAGGGCCCTCGCGGGAAACCGATTTGTCAATGAGAAAGCAGTGAGCCCGGACGTCGGGCAACCCCAGGGTAAGCGGATATAAGCTTTTTATCGAATGTTGCGAGCGGCAGTTGTTGGCGAACCGCAAGTTCGACGAACAACGTATCGTAAGCCGACACCCCTGAAGAAACAGCGCGAACTAGTGCCCCTTCCCAAAGAGCCCTACTCGGGACGGATTGGATGCCCAGACGAGCGGCAAGACGAAGCCGGCGCGTGCCCTCGTCAGTCTCAATGACACCGGCTCGAATAGCCATCCACAGAACGTTGGACAACTCCGCTTCCCAGCTTGCTGGCGCGAGTGTTTCGACCGCTTTATACCAAAACTGGCGTACTTCGTCTATAAATGGACGGGTGCCTAGAAGGAAGTAAGCTATGACATTTGTGTCGACAACCGCGATTACTCCCGACCGACCGCGATCCATTTGTCAACCTGTTTGGCAGTGGGCCGACCCTTTTGCTGAGACCAACCTGCTTCAATTTGTTCGAGAACCGAGCCCCGCTCGGCGACATAATCTTCAAGAACTTCTCGAATCTCATGTTCCATCGAACGTCTTTTCTTTCTTGCAAGCGATTTCAGCGAGTTCACCACCCGCAGCGGCACATTCCTGATCGTCAAGGTTGCCATAACTATATGCTAGCAATCTGCTAGCAACCAGTCTCGCCTTGCTTATCTACTGACAGTTACTACTTATCCAACCCAAACTCGAAATAGAGAATCTCCTTGCCCGGATGGCGTGTCGCGCAGCCCGTTCAGGTATAGCTTGTCTCCGGGTTCGGGTTTCGCCTCGAAGTAGAAAAAGCCGCTCGCCGAATCTCCTGGGGGAAGCATTTTGGCCGCGAACGCCCGTTCCACGATCTGCGGAGCGTTCAGCGAATTCTTCTTCTTGGGCAAGGGATTGGGAACTGGATTGATCTTGGGCGGCTTCGTCCGCTTGCCGAGGAACGGAATATCCTCAGGGCTGACCGGCCCAGCGTGCCGTCCGTCAGCAGCGACTAGATTCACTTCCAAATCCCGAAGATCAAGCGTCTTCTCCCTCTTGTTCTCGATGACCACGAGCACCGGCAAAACGCCGTATCTCAGAAGATCCGTCTTCTTCCCGAACGCCTCCGCAGTCAGCTCTTCCGTGCCATAGGATTTCGCGCCAATCGTCACCTGTTCTGACGTCTGATGAGCATACTCGCTTGCGGTGCCTGCCCGAAATGCCTTGTCGTCAGCTCCTACGCTTCCCACTGCCGCTGCCAGGCCCAAAGCTATACTCGAAATCACGAACCGGGTTCTTGGAATCACGCGCGCACTTCTCCTTTATCGGTTGATCCAGCTCGTTTCTTTTCCTTTTACACTTCTATACCTCGCGGCCCGGCTATTAACCAGCCGCGGGTACAGCTCCCATTTCACCGAGAGGCTCGGATTCCTCCCCCGGCGTTTCAATCGGACGAATGCGGGGTGCATTTGGTTGCATGCCGTATCGGCGGGCGAAGTCGCATCCGCGATTCCCCTCATCAACGAACTGCGCGCCGACGACCCATCGATCCCAATATACTTATCTACGGCCACGATTGCGGGACGCCATACTGCCGAGCAGCGCGCCGCTTCACTTGTGGACGGCGTCTTCTTCTGCCCGCTCGATTATGCATCCTGCGTGCGGCGCACCCTGCGAGCGATCCGGCCGGGCCTGTTGATTGTTCTCGAGACTGAGATCTGGCCTAACCTTTACGCCGAAACAAAGCGATCGGGTGCTCGCCTGGTTATCGCAAATGGACGGATTTCCAGCCGCAGTTGGCCGCGTTACAAGGCACTCAAGAAGTTCTTCGCATGTGTCTTGCAATTTCCGGATGCCATTTACGCGCAGAGTGCCACCGATTTGGATCGGTACGTCCAGTTGGGCGTTCCTCCTGATCGGCTTCAATTTGCAGGCAATCTGAAATACGATGTTTCCTTCTCTACTACCACCACGCTTCCCACTTTCGGAGCAGAGCAGGTCTGGGTAGCTGCGAGTACCGCAGGACCCGATGAGGCTGGGAGTATCGTTCGCCACTCAATTGATGAGGACGAGATCGTCATACGCACTTTTCAGGCGCTCGCCGCTGAGTTCCCGCGTCTTCTGCTCATTCTCGCCCCGCGTCAGCCGGCTCGCTTCGAGGTCGTTGCGCAGAAGCTCGAGAGCAGTAAAACCCATTTCCTCCGGCGTACCGCCTTGCACGCAGATCCTTCTCTTTCGGTTCAGCTGCCGGGCGTTCTGCTACTGGACACGATAGGCGAACTCGCGGGAGCATTCTCGCTCGCGCACGCCGCGTTCGTGGGCGGCTCGATCGCGCCGAGAGGCGGACACAACATTCTGGAGCCCGCTGCCGGCGGCGTGCCAATCATCATCGGTCCTCATATGGAGAATTTCGAAAGTATCGCAAGTGATTTTCTTGCGAGCCACGCCGTTGTGCAAATCCAACGCGGAGATGACCTGCTCTCTGCTGTGCGGGATTTATTGGTGGACCGGGAGAAAGCAGAGCAACTCGGGAACTCTGCGCGCCGGGTTCTCGAGCGCAATGCGGGTGCATCGCGCCGCATTGCTCGTGATCTTAGGCCGCTCCGGTATGCAGCCTTCCTGAAACCGCCTCGTAGCCTTGCCGTGCGGTCCATTCTGCGCCCGCTTGCATGGCTCTGGTGTTCGCATGGGCGCCTTGCGGCGCCGGCGCTTGGAACGGCACGCATCCTCTCTTCCAGAGTTGCCTCTTCCAGTAGTGAGCATTGGCGGGATCACGATTGGTGGGTCCGGGAAGACGCCCCTCACCAATTACCTGGCAGCTCGATTGAGTACTCGCGGATATTCTCCTGCAATTCTTACCCGCGGATACCGGCGTCGCTCGCCATCTCCGAACCTTGTGTTTTCTCCCGGAGCGCAGGTCCCAGCCGCCTTCACAGGCGATGAAGCCCAAATTTTCTTGCGTACAGGTATCGCCTCAATCGGAATCGGGGCAAATCGCTATGAGACAGCCAAAATCCTGCTGCGAGAGTTCCCTACAACGAATGTGTTTCTTCTCGACGATGCCTTCCAGCATGCCCGGATGAAACGCGACCTCGACATCGTCGTGGTCGACGGACTGGATCCCTTCGGGCAGGAAGAAATTGTTCCTCTCGGACGGTTGCGTGAGCCCCTTCAAGCCTTGAGCCGCGCACGCATATTCGTAGTGACCCGTGCTGAAAACGACTTCCGCTACGAAGCGATTTGCGCCCGTCTCCACAACTATAACCCCGCCGCACCTATATTTCGCGCTCGCCTGAGTCGTCCGGCATTGGTGCGATTACGGTACTGGGGAGTGTATTCCGGATCTACCGACTCGCCGCGTTGCGGCGTTCTGCGGGGTGGGTAACCCACAGAACTTCTGGAATACGCTTGAGTCCCTCGGCCTTGAAGTTGTCTCGCGATGGGCGTTCGATGATCATCACCACTACAGGCCCATCGAATTGCAGCGGATCGCGCATCAAGCTCGCGTGCATGGCGCCGAAATGCTGGTGACCACAGAAAAGGATCGCATCAACTGCCCGAAACACTTGGATAGGGCAATTGCGCCGCTCGATCTTGCGTGGCTCGAGATTGATCTGGAGCTCGACGATGAACCAAGTTTCCTTGCCATCTTGGAAGATACTCTTCGACTCAGCCGGGTGGGCGGCGCATCTTAGCGAAACTTGCCCGCCAGATCTCCGCGCCTTCATTTGCTATCGTGACGGTTTCACACGGTAATGCATTTTCCAGACCTCGATATCCCTTGCGAACAATTCACTCTCGATAATGGTCTGAACGTTATCGTTCACGAAGATCACAAGAGCCCTATAGTCGCCGTGAATGTCTGGTATCACGTCGGTTCTAAAAATGAAAAGCCGGGAAGGACGGGCTTGGCCCATCTTTTTGAGCACTTAATGTTCGGGGGCAGCGAGCATCTTCAAGGCAGCTACATCGAAGCCATGGAACGCGTCGGTGCAACTGACCTGAACGGAACCACGAACGAAGACCGGACAAATTATTTCGAAAATGTTCCCGTATCGGCTCTCGATTACGCATTATTTGCTGAGTCCGACCGCATGGGCTACTTCGAGCCGACTCTCAGCCAGGAGGTGCTTGACCTTCAGCGCGGTGTTGTGCAAAACGAAAAACGCCAAGGTGAAAATCAACCGTACGCCGTAGTCGAAGAGCTGGTCGTGAAATCCACATATCCGGCCGAGCACCCCTATTCCCACACAGTAATCGGTTCCATGGAGGATCTCGATTCGGCCTCGCTCGACGATGTGCGGGAGTGGTTCAAAACCTACTACACGCCCTCAAACGCAGTGCTCGTCGTGGCGGGTGATGTCACGGCGGCTCAAGCCCGGCAGCGGGTGCAAAGGTATTTCAACGATATTCCGCCTGGACCGCCCGTCGCCCATCAGCGCGCCTGGATTTCGAGAATCGCGGACGATCACCGCGAGACCGTTGAGGATCGCGTCCCGCACGGACGCATCTACAAAGTTTGGAATGTACCCGGCTACGGGACGCTTACTGCGGACCACCTGAGGCTTGCGGCCGGCATTCTGTCTGCCGGTAAGACCTCACGCCTTTATAAACGCTTGGTGTACGACGATCAGATTGCAACGCAGGTGACTGCCTATTTGGATGAGCGCGAGATCGGAAGTCAATTCGTTGTGGCTGCAACGGCGCGCCCGGACCAGGACCTCCGCACAGTGGAACGAGCTCTGGATGAAGAACTCTCCCGGTTTCTGGAACACGGGCCGACCCAGCGCGAGCTCGACCGCATCAAGACCCAGTCATTTGCAGGATTCGTCCGTGGGATCGAGCGTATCGGCGGCTTTGGCGGCAAATCGGATATTCTCGCCACGAGTCAGACATACTTAGGGTCTCCAAGTGCTTACAAGCAGCGGCTACAGCATCTCGAAGAAGCGACCGCGGAAGATGTACGTGATGCGGTGCGCTCGTGGGTTTCCGGAAGTGCGTACACGCTTGAAGTGGTCCCGTTCGCGGCAGCGAAGCCTGTTTCGACGGTTACCGACCGGCATCTGCCTCATCTTGGGCCTACGCGTGATCTCAAATTGCCCGCTATTCATGAGGATCGGCTTACAAATGGCCTCAGGCTTTTAATCGCCGAGCGTCACGAAATTCCCGTCGTCAATTTCTGGCTCGCTGTGGAGGCCGGTTATTCTGCCGATCAACTCGCGATTCCAGGTACGGCGCGGCTTACTTCTTCGTTGCTGACGGGTGGAACCGAGCGCCGCACCGCGCTTGAGATCAGCGACGAATTGCAAGGCTTGGGCGCGCAATTGAGCAGCGGCTCAAACCTGGATATGTCTACCGTGTATCTATCGGCTCTTAAGAACACTCTCGACGAGGCGCTTGATATATATGCCGACGTGATCCTGAATCCCGTGTTTCCTCTGGGAGATTTCGAGCGCCAGCAGAAGCTTCAGCTCGCTGCGATTGCCAACGAAAAAGTCACGCCGCTGCAAATGGGGCTACGGGTCCTGCCACCTCTCCTGTTCGGACCAAACCACGCCTACGGCTTGCCCCTCACCGGTTCGGGAACCGAATCCAGCGTGCTAAAGCTGACTCGAGAAGATACGGCACTATTTCACCGCACCTGGTTCAACCCTGGGAATGCGACCCTCATCGTGGTTGGCGACACCACGCCCTCTGAGATCAAACCCAAGCTGGAGAAGTTTTTCGGACAATGGGCTGGCGGCGAGGTTCCTTCTAAAGATGTAGGCGCGATTGCAAAACCGGCACATCCGGCTGTGTACTTAGTCGATAAACCTGGAGCGCTGCATTCTATTGTGATCGCGGGCACGATCGCTCCCCCGCCCAGTGAAGGGACCGAGGTCGCGCTCGAGACTACAAACAACGTCTTCGGGGGCACGTTCGGTGGACGGCTGAACATGAACCTTCGCGAGGAGAAACATTGGTCGTACGGAGCTGCTTCTGTGCTGTACGGAGCTCGTGCGCAGCGTCCGTTGCTCGTGTACGCTTCTGTTCAGGGCGATAAGACGAGTGACTCGATCGCCGAAATGATTGCAGAACTCTCCGGAATGACAGGAACGAAACCAGTGCGCCAGGAAGAGTTGGACAAAGTCAAGCAGCAACAAATTCTCGAGCTGCCAGGTGCGCACGAGACGATGAATTCGATCGGAAATCTCTTTGGTGATTTGCTCCAATTCCAGCTGCCGCTGAACTATTACGGCAGGTATGTCAGCCGTGTCTCTGCTCTTACCGTCTCCGAAATTGAGGCTTGCGCCAAATCGCTCCTCGATCCCCGGCACATGATCTGGATAGTGGTTGGGGATCGCTCAGAAGTCGAACCCGGCTTGCGAGAGCTGGGCATCGGCGACATTATCGCGGCTGAAGCTTAGGAGCCGAGAATGGGGCTCGACGTTTTCAACGCGCGATATTCGGTCCCAAGTGAAATGCTGGGCCGATAGATAACCGAGTGGTGTTCCGCGCGCTCTTCAAAATATCAGTGAACAGGTCGTTGTGGACGAAATCGGCTTGCATTCGTAGACTCACGTGCCTCCATATGTTCAGTTCCACGCCCCCTCCAAATCCATAGAAGCCCGTCCACTCGGTTTTCGTACCAGAAGGAGCGAGGCTCTTCACGATCATGGCGCTGACGGGATCGCCCGGGTGCGGCGTCGCCACTTCTCGAATGGCGCCGATGGATGGCCGTATAAACAACGTGACATATCGAAAGTGCCTGTACTCAAGCTGCGGGCCTGCGGCGAAGGTTTGCGTTGTCGAACTCGTCGGTATCGAGAGCTGGAAATTAGGTGGAACAACTCCTGCGAGAATCAGCGGCTCGAGTGAGGCCTGAATCGAAGCGTCCAATGACGGTTTCAATACGTTAGATGTCAGGTTGAGCGTTCCGGTCGCGACGGAGTAGTCGAAGCCGAGAGCAAGCCAGGTTTTAAGGTTATATCCAAGTTGAAGATGGTAGCCGCGTTGTGAGAGGTGAATGTCCGGGCTGTCGAAATACGTGAAGCCGTTATAAATGTCAAAACGTCCCACGTAGTCCTGCTGTCCCCGCGCACAAGCAGGCAGCAGGAGCACCATTGATAGCAGCAGAAGTGTCGGCAGTCCGACGTTCGTTGCTCTTTTCGCGACGGTCTTCATTAGTTCCCTGGATGATGATACCCTCCTCGGCTGCGATGCTGAAGAGGTGATCATCCGGGAGATAAACACCGGCGACACTGAAAGCGCGGCGAAGTTAAGCGGCGAACTCGGGTATCCAGTTTCGGCTGAAGCAATGCAGAGGCGCATTCAAGCTTTGTGTGGTTCATCGGATCACGTTGTCTTAGTAGCTTGCAACTCTGAGGCCGTAGTCGGTTGGATTGACGTTGGAATTGTGCATCACCTCCAAGCAGAGCCGTACGCAGAAATAGGCGGACTAGTCGTTTCAAGCGAGCATCGCGGTTGTGGCATCGGCCGCCAGTTAGTTGCCGCGGCTGAACAGTGGGCACTAAATCGCGGTTTTTCAAAGATGCTCGTGCGATCACGTATCAGCCGCGAAGCGGCTCACCGCTTCTATAAGCGCGAAGGTTACGAGCACGCCAAAACTTCCGTAGTGTTCACAAAATCTCTGATATAGAGAAAAGTTTGCCAAGATCAGAGCGCATAAGTACGAAGATAGAATTTGGATACGAGCTATAACCAGGAGGGCGGGTTAGTGCGTGCCAAAGACGTAAAGAATATACTCGAGCCGGTAGGCGCGGAAGTGGAAACGGCTGCTGGCGGTGCCCGCCGCTATCGAAAGCCGCTCACCGCTTTCCGATGGTGCGACATCAAAGCGCTCATGGGTGAGAGCTTCGACGAGTGGAGCAAACATAAAGCTCCCCGCTTGGGCGCTTCTCTCGCCTTTTACACACTGCTGTCGCTGACACCCCTGATACTTGTCGTCGTTTCCATTGTGGGACTCGTATTCGGCCACGATGCCGCTCAGCGCGACATCATCCAGCAGGTCAGAATGCTGATCGGTGCACCGGGCGCGAAGGCGATTCAGGCGGTTCTCGAAGGCTCACGAAACAAAACCCACGGTGTAATCGCCACGAGCGTTGGCATCATTACGCTGTTGTTCGGCGCCTCCGGAGTGCTGATCGAGCTGCAAGATGCACTCGATACTATCTGGGAAGTTCCGAGTCCTAATCTAAGCGGCGTCCGTAAGGTTACTGCCTTTATCAAACAGCGGCTCTTTTCCTTCGCGATTGTGCTCTCCATCGGCTTCCTGCTGGTCGTGTCACTTGTGGTGAGCGCATGGATAACCGCTCTGGGCACCCTCTCTGCACCCATCTTGCCAGCACAGGAATTGATTTTGCACGTCCTGAATGTGGTGATATCCTTCGTCGTAATTACAGGCCTGTTCGCGGCGATTTATAAAATCCTGCCCGACGTGCGAATCGAATGGCGTGATGTACTTCTTGGCGGCGCAGCCACTTCCTTGCTGTTTACTATAGGCAAGTTCGTGCTGGGCCTGTACTTGGGGAAGGCGAGCTTCGCGTCTACTTACGGAGCGGCGGCCTCGCTGGTGGTTCTAATTATTTGGGTCTACTATTCGGGGCAAATCTTCTTTTTTGGGGCCGAGCTCACGAGGACCTTCGCGAACCGCTACGGCTCTCAGCCCAATCTGCACCCCGAAGGTCTGGTCAAGGCTGCCGACGATACTACTCCCCCTGCTTCTTCGGAGAGCAAGATCATTATTCCGCCAGGCCTCGGCTGAACAGCGAATCGGCGTTGTGCCTCAGCTACCGTTTCGTGACCTTCGCTTCGAAAATCGTCGCCCAGTTCGTCCCGTCTTGAGTGCCCTCGAGCTTACTCGTAAACGACTTAGCCGAAAGTACCCTTTGAATGTACCGCCATTTGAACGGACTCTGCTCCCCGGAGATCCATGTCCAGGTGTCTCCCTCGAACGTTCCGGTTGCAGACTCGTCTTGTCCGGCGCTGTTGAACGAATGATACGTATAGACTTTTCTGGCGGGATCATAGCCCAGAACTGAAAGGTCAACGCCATTTCCCATGCCTGATGATGTGAACTCCGAGTGGCCGATAACGAAGAAGTTTCCCTGCTGCCACTCATAACGGTCAGTTGAGCTGAACGTGCCCCCAGGGCCCATGGGACTAGGTTTGGTCTGCGCTTCGGTTTTCCATGTGCCTACGAAATAGTCTAGTTTCTTAAGCTCTGGCGCAGGTTGAGGCGTGTGTTGCGCCTGAGCGAATAGGAACGCTGCAAAACATAACGGCAGGAGTGGGAGAGTGAATGCTTTCCAGTTCATCGAATTCCTTTCTCGACTGATAATAAACCAGGGAGCGTTAATTGGCGAGTCGCAGTTAGACCCGTGTTTGATAGAAAAGTCACATGCCCAAGCGAATACTAACGTTGTCTATCCTCGGCGCAACCGTCGTTATCTTCGCGTGCGCTGTAGCCCAACAACCGGCGCGACAGTCGCTGCCTGCTTTGCGCGATCTTCCCGACAACGGTCTGGCTCGCACGCCGCCTATGGGCTGGAATAGCTGGAATCACTTCGCGAAGAAAATCGATGATCCCATCGTTCGGAGTATGGCTGACGCAATGGTCTCTTCCGGCATGCAGAAGGCGGGCTACACATACATCAACATCGACGACACCTGGGAGGGCTCGCGCGATGCTGCCGGCAATATCACTGCCAACTCCAAGTTCCCCGATATGAAGGCGCTTGCCGATTACGTGCACTCGAAGGGATTGAAGATTGGCATCTACTCATCACCAGGCCCGAAGACCTGCGCCGGATACGAGGGCAGTTACGGCCACGAGTTCCAGGATGCGAAGACATACGCGGCATGGGGAATCGATTACCTCAAGTACGACTGGTGCTCGGCCCGGAATATTTATAAAGACGAGGATATGCCCGCGGTGTATCAAAAGATGGGTGAAGCTCTCGGATCAGTGGGACGTGGCATTGTGTTCAGCCTATGCCAGTACGGGCGCGATCAGGTTTGGACATGGGGCGCGAAAGCTGGGGGGAACCTGTGGCGCACAACTGATGATATCCGGGATAACTGGTCGAGCATGACAGGTATTGGCTTCACACAAGCCGAAATTGCGCGCTACGCAGAGCCAGGACATTGGAACGATCCCGACATGCTTGAAATCGGGAATGGAGGCATGACTGACGACGAGTACCGTGTGCATATGAGCCTCTGGTGTTTGCTCGCGGCCCCGCTGCTTGCGGGCAACGATCTCCGCAACATGTCAGATGCCACGCTGGCCCTGCTCACGAACGCGGAGGTAATTTCGGTGGATCAGGATCCTGCGGCTCGACCCGTTAAACGAACGGTTCAAGGCGGAAACGTTGAGGTATGGACGCGCCCCATGCAGGATGGCTCAATCGCGGTGGGTTTATTCAATCGCGGCGCGCAGGCCACATCGGCAACCGTCACCTGGACAAGCCTGGGCATCACGCGCCCTTCTAAAGCACGTGATCTCTGGAACCATCAGGACGTGGCTATATCGAGCGACACCTACAGGGCCAGCGTGCCGAAACACGGAGTCGTGATGCTGAGGATCCACTCGTCCTGACCAATCTGTAGGGTTGGACTCTCGAAGCGCCGGGCGCCCGGGTTAAACTGCCCAGGCGGTCGTTTCCACGCGTTTGGCGTGCCGCCAGAGGCGCTCGAGATCATAGTATGAGCGCGCGGTTTCCGAAAAGATATGGACGATGAAATCGCCGTAGTCCAGTAGGATCCACTCAGCGGTTTCATAGCCTTCCACGCTGATCGGCAGCTCACCTATCTGCTTTAGCTGCTTGGTAACCTCATCCGAGACCGCGTGCGCCTGGCGAGGGTTTGAGACCGAGCAGATGATGAAAAAGTCAGTAAACGAAGTGATTTCGCGCAGATCGAGAACGCTAAGGTCAAAGGCTTTTTTGGACTCAGCCGCACGCGCCGCAGTGAGCCAGTTGGGCAGTTCTTGCGCTGTAGCGACTGTCTGGGGGTTTGTGGAACGACCTGTCAGGCTCGTCGAAAGGCTCTCCTTCGTTTAGCGTACTACACTGGCGTTGGATGCGTAAACGCCCAAAATTGTGGGCAGGAGCACTGGTATTTTGCGCTTTTTGCGGGCCCTTGGGACGGACGCAAACGGCTTCAGAAACGAATGCACCAAGCGCGGCACCTTCCAATGCGCTCTCGACCACATTGCTCGAACGGGCAGAGAGCGAAGTCACGAGAATCAAAGCGCTGGTAGCAGATGGCACGTTGCCGAAAAGCCGATTGGCCGAGGCGGAGTTAGCTTTGGCCGATGCCAAGGACGAGGCGATACTGGGACAAACTCTGTACGGGGAAATGCGGATAGAGGATATGACTCCGGAGCAGACGAAGGCGATGGTGGAGGCGGCACAACGGCGGGTAGACAGGCAGCAAAAGATCGTAGAGGACCGGCAGAAATTACTTGATACGGGCATTCTGGCGCGATCGGAATTCGCGGCATTTCAGGATGAACTCGCATCAAGGCAGAACGTGCTTGAGCTGACGCGGCATCGGGCGCAGCTTGTCGAGGACCTGAAACAGATGGCGGAAGCCGAGCGGAGATTCGAACGGGCGGCAAACAGCGGGGCGCTCCGGTCAGCGATGCTCCGGTACGACGGTAAGGGGTCCTTCAACCTTGGCGAGCTGACTACGATTTCGAATGCATTTCAGAAGCAGTTCCATCACTCTTTGCCGATTAGCGCGTTGGGGCAGACGCTAGTACATCAGCAAATGGGCCTCGATCACCGGAATCGGGTGGATGTGGCGCTGAGCCCGGATCAGCCGGAAGGGATCTGGCTGCGACAGTTATTGGAGGGGCTGCATGTTCCGTATCTCGGATTTCGGAGCGCAGTGGCAGGTGCGGCTACTGCCCCCCATATTCATATTGGGCCGGAGAGCACACGGTTGAAGCTGGCCTCGCGGTGACGATTAGCGAAACGCGCGCGAAAATGCGGTGAGTGAAGTTACCAGCTGGACCTGAAGAATAGTTCCGTGAGTCGAGTAACCAGTTAGCGAATCGTCACGATTGATCCATTCATAGGCGGTCTTGATCAGTTGGTATCGATTCGGGCGATATCCAAAGGCGAATTCGTAGACTTGTTGCGGCGCCTGCAGATGGTTCGCAGTTGTACCTTGCGTGTCCTGAACGCGGCCAAAGCTGATCACCGTTGTGCGAGCGGCGAGAAAAGCTCTAGGGGAAAGAATTCTTTTCACCTCCACGTATGCTGCACGCTCGGAGGGAGATTTCACGAATCCGGGGAGATCAAATTGAAAGTGCTGCAACTCCCCATCAATCGACCATCGCCCCCGTGCCCACTGGGCATCGAGTCCAATTCCCGTTGCTGGGAAGTTCCGAATATCTGTGCCTCGGGGTAAGAAGGGAACTACGGCTTGATCCAGGTACGGGCCACGAAATGCAGATACACCGACGTGGAGCCCTCCGCGAGCAGTGTAGCCGGCTCCGGCGGTCCATTGCAGCGATTGATTCGTCGATGTAAGGCTTTGCGGATTGGATGGTGAGCTATTCGTGATTTGGAGACGTGCGTCTATGCGTGCCAGGGATACCTCCGCTTCGATACTTGGCAATCCATAGAGCGTGACCGGGAACATACCGTAAGCGTCGGTATGGGAACCGCCGCAGTAAAGGTCTACATCGCCGCCATACTTCTGCCAGAGCAGATCGTTCACGCCGCAGGGAAGCTGGTCAGGCCGGAGCGGGAGGTTTGTGATGTAAGCGGGCGGCGGTTCAGGAAACGCGGTCTTTGCGTCGTCGTACTGGAGCGGGAAATATCCGAACGCCGAAGTAAGCTGACCCGCCTTGACGAGCAGATTCGCGGTTCCGATCTTGGTTTCGTAACCCACGAAGGCCTGCCTCAAGGTAGCCTGGACCTTCGCCTCGCTGTCAGATCCCGTCTGATAAGTGAAGTACGACGAGGAGCGGACCTCCAGGTCGGAATACAGAAACCAATGCGGGCCGATTCTTATGGTCGGGGAGAGTAAGGCGCGAAATCCCGGTGCTACTGAACTCTGTCCGGACTCTTCTGCTTGAGTGCCGTTTCGATATGTCAGGTCGCCGCTCAGCGTGACGGGAACCGAGATGCCATACTCTGCCTCTTGCGCCTTAGCCGTGAAGCATGCGAGGCTTCCGAGAATCAGAACAAGACAGAGGCGCTGGAGCCTTGTTTGCTTCACACATCACCCGCCAGGGCCATCTCGCTTTCAGCCAGTGCAGGCTGACAGACGGGCAAGGGCAATGTAAACCAAAACGTGGAACCGGCATTCACACGGCTTTCGACGCCGATCTCTCCTCCCATTAGCCTGACTAGTTCTTTAGCGATTGCAAGGCCGAGGCCTGTGCCTCCCCGCCGTCGCGTCAGCGAACCGTCTGCTTGCGTGAACTTTTGGAAAACTGCTTCCAACATCTCCGGCCGGTATGCCGATACCGGTGTCCTGAACGAGGATCTTCGCAATGAGTCCCGCTTCCGACTGCTCGTGGAATTCCACACAGACTTGAACGTGTCCATGCTCGGTGAACTTAAGGGCGTTTCCGGTAAGGCTCAGGAGGACTTGGCGGATGCGGTTGGGATCGCCGACGAACATGTCTGCGGCCGATGACGGATACAGCGAGCCGGAGATTGATCCCTTTTTCATTGGCTCGCGGCAGGAGATTCGCAATCACCTCCTCAACGATTTGCCGAAGGTTAAATCGCGCGGAGGTCAATCTGATTTGATCGGCTTCTATATGAGAGAAGTCCAAGATGTCATCGATGATCACGAGGAGAGACTCGGCCGATTGACGGACCACCGCCGCATAATCTTGCTGCTCGTCATCGAGGTTTGTGCCGAGAAGTAGATCGGTCATGCCCAAGACTCCGTTCATGGGAGTGCGAAGCTCGTGACTGACATTGGTGAGGAACTCGGTTTTGAGGCGGTTGGCAGATTCGGCAGCCTCTTTGGCACTCAGCAGCTCTCTACGCGAGCGGCACTCTGCTTCCGCCACTTGGTTGAAGGCGTCGACGAGCATGTTCAATTCGTGTGCGCCGCGGGCGGCCGTCAGGCGCGATGGCATTTGACCATTGTGTTTGCTTCCCTTTAGCTGTACGAGCAAATCGCGCAAAGGCCGGGACACAGAACGAGAGGTGAAAAGTGTAGCCAGTAGCGCAAGAAGAATACCCACGGCACCGACCGCGAATAAGATACGCAAAAAGCCCGCCGTAAATTCGCGGAAGGGACGATCAAGTGAACGGAAACCGAGTAACGTGTACCGGTCGCCGAGTTGTGTCCTCTGCAGCTGCGACACGACATACAGCTCGCCCTGAATCGATACCTCACACTTCGACTCTGCGATCGGGCAGCGCTGAAGCAGTTCCTGCTCAATCGCACTATTCGATCCAGGCGGAAAGGTCGAGAGCACAACCTTACGGCCCTGGAGCAAGACTGCGCGACCGGCGAGTGGATAGCGCTTCAAATC
Source organism: uncultured Acidobacteriaceae bacterium (assembly GCA_963787585.1). Classification (GTDB taxonomy): domain Bacteria; phylum Acidobacteriota; class Terriglobia; order Bryobacterales; family Bryobacteraceae; genus Bog-105. Next base: position 132,252 of record CAWBDR010000012.1, on the reverse strand, counting down.
GAAGCGGGTGCCGAGAGTGAGGGCACCCATCTTTTCACCGTCTATATCGATCGGAACGGTTTCGAGCTGGTAGAGTGCACCTTCGACTTCGGCTAAGACCGGAGCGCTGAGGGAGCGCGGGAACGGGAGCTTGGTATCCGCGGTTCGGGAAACTCGAGAGCGGCAACTGTTCGCCCAGCACCGTCTGAAACGGCGATGAGATCGTAGCCAGACATCGTATGTAACTCGCGCAGCTGGGCCTCGATAGTTGCATGGACTTCGCGTTCGGCGGAAGGCTCCCGATGAGCCTCAGTCAGCAGACCGACAGCAGCTTTCAATCCCGCACTTTCGGTAAGCGCAGCTACGAGCGGTGCCGTGCGGCGGGAATACTCAATGACTGGCGCGATTCAAGAGGTCGTCGGAGGCTTGTAGCGATTCACGTAGATTCTGTTTGATTTTTTGCTGCACTCCGGCAGTTAGAGGCGAGAAAGCTCGCAAGCAGCACGAGAGACACGGGCACGAAAGAAAGCAGGAACGCGCGCGTCGTCAAGGATAAGCGACGCATTAGTGGAGGTTCTCCGGCTCTTCGACGGGAATCGAAATGTCGAGGGAAACGTCTCCTGTTTCCGGGACCAGGACATCTTTTCGAAAGACGCCTACGAATTTTTGCCAGATCATGAGGCGATATTTCCCGGGAGGCACATCCGGCCACGAAAAGGTGCCGTCCTTGGCCGGTTTTCCGGACCATCGTGTATCCGTGACGACAATCGCGGCATACATATTCGGATGAACGTGGCAGTAGACCTGGACTATTCCGGCTCGAGGAAACTTGACCGTGCGACTTTGGCCCTTCGGGTAGTAGCCAAGATCAAACGGCTGCGTACGCGATAGAGAAAAGATGTTGTGAAAAATGGCATCGAAATTAGGGAATTCAACGCTGGATCCTACAGGGATTACCAGAAGCTCCGGATAGAAGCGACGATTGCGCTGCTCGAGGCTCGCCGTAACCGGGGGGGCGGGTGGACCCGACTCAAGCCAAACGGCGACCTGATCGAATTCATTGCCCGGTTCCTGGCTAGCTGGATGGTCGGGCATGGCCATGCCTCGCAAATCGTAAACCGCAGGTGCAAGCAGATGCTTTTTCGGCTTCTTTTGAAGGACAATTCTTCCGTGAACCTCCGAAGCCACGCTGAATGAGCAATTTAAAGAAAAGAAAGCGAGTACGCAAACACCGAATCTGATCTGCTGGACTGCGCGCGGCATCTGTTTTCTCATCGGTAGATGGCCGCAAAAGCCTTAGACTTGGGGCAAAGAGGGGTGAGGATGCCGATGCGGAATCTGCTGGCTGGGCCTTAAGGCGACTTGGAGTCGGCGAGGACGAGGATGTGCCCTACTTGCGACGCGTTTATTTTGCGAATAAGCACACGCCTGACCAGGGCTGCTCGCCTTGACGTCCCGAGGATTCCGGCATGGATGCGAACGGCTCAAGCTCTTTCGGCAGACGACTGGTCGCGATGGCGGCGCGGAACAAGGACTGAACATCGACAGGCTTCCAACCGTAGGGCGTAAAGAATTCCGGTCCCTCTGGCGGACCGAATTTTAATGGCGCGCCAGCTTCGCTGGTACTCTTGCCGGCTGTTTGTTGGAGCATGTGAAGCAGTCCGGGCGAGGCGAGATCGAGAAGCCAATTCTGGAAGTTCGGAGCAGCGGCGAGATCTTGCGCCAGGGATTCGACCTCTTCGTTCGAGAGGTAGATGAGAAGTCCTTCTGAAAGGACGAGCACATATTTCGCTTTTCTTCCCAAAAGTGCGAACAGTTCGCGACGGGCCTCCGCGTCTGTGAGATCGAAAGGAATCCGCTCGAGAGCACATACTGGCTTCTCAGCGGAGAGGATGGGCTCTTTATACGCAAACAGCCCCGGCAGATCTATCTCTACCCAGTGCAGCGACGGCGGAAGCGGCATGCGGTAGGGACGAGCATCCAGACCGGCGGCCAAGTTAATGACCATGTCAGCACCGCTCTGCACCTGATTTGTAATCGCCCGATCAAACAGATAGGTGCGCATGATCCATGCCCATGAGTTCTCATCGCCATGGGGCATGGTGTTGATGATTGTTTCGCCTCGTTCTCCGGCAAGCTCACGTGCGAATGGGTCGCGGAATAGCGCATCGCTGCAATCCGTTTCACGCGCGCGAAACACGGCTGCCCAAAGCGCCGTATCCGAGATATCGCGAAGTGAATGTTGTGTGCCGGCCATGTTGTGATCTTAAGTCTTGCCTGGTCAGGGTTGAGTCAGTCCGAATTTGGAAGATCGGGGGAGAATCAGGCGGCGTTTTCGGCGGCGATCGTCGCTCGGTGCGATCGGGATGATGCTTGGGCTTGCCAGCCGCATATTTTGGAATAACTGGTGGTCGAGCTTCGCTTCGGCGAGTGAAACGGACCATCTGTGCACTCCTGCTTGCGTTTTTCTGCAGCTTCGCGCTTGTCGGCTTTTCTGGTCGGCTTTGCTGCCGCTCGCGGGCTTGATCCGCAATTTTATGCTGCTGCGATTCGAACCCAATTTCGCTGTTGCGCTTTTCGGCTCTGAGCTTTAGAAGCTCGGCAAGGCACTTGTGGAAGATTCGCTCGTTGGTGGTCTGATATCGGATATAGAGAGCGAGGCCCTTGTCATCGTCTGTGCTCGGAAATCCGTCCTGGAGCGACATGTTCTGAAAATGAAGGGCCCGCCGGCTGAGCCAGTGATGTTGCGCCATTCCTTCGACGAGCAGGGTTTCGGTTGGCGTGGAGGGTGCATGCTCACCGCGAAGGCTTTCGAAGAGCTGATCGAACTCTTCCTGCTTTTCCCAGGCAAGTACGGCAAATGCGCCGGTGAGGCCGTGGCGGAAATTGTTGCGCACGGATGCGGCGAGGCTTTCGGGCGTTTTTGGACCCGTGGAGTGTTGCGCGTTGGCTTGATTGGCTGCGATCTGAGCCGAAGTTGACATGATGCTGAAACGCTACGGCGCGGTGTAGGAAGGTGGGCGGCGGATACGGCGTAAGTGGCAGAAATTAGGTGGGATGAAGAAGGTAAGGAGATGTGTGATCGATTAGCGCAAAGCTCACTGGCCAAGAGACGCTTGTCCGCGATAAGCTCCACAACTCGGCCGTAACGGACTTGATTGCCAGCTTCCGTTTACGTCTCTGAACTGCAAACATAATCGACGATCTTCGCATCTTTGAATCGCACGGCGCGGGAGTGTACTGGACAGCTTGGCAGAGCGCCGGAGTTCAGTTTCCGAAAAGGATTTGCCGGGGGTGCCTGACCACTGGCGAACATTCGGCAATCGCAAATCTCCGGAACATCTTACAGATCTGCGAATCCGGTGAATGCGATTTTGAACTATCTCTACACTCTGCTCGAATCCGAAACCCGTTTAGCGATTACTTCGGTCGGGCTCGACCCCGGCTTTGGTTTGTTGCACGTCGATCAGGCAACCGCGACAGCTTGGTTTCGCTACTGAACGTTTTCCGCCAATTCCGCTTCCAGGGATGAAACCGCAGTGTCTTCGAGCAAGGCGGCGTCTGAGAAAGCGTCCCATGCTGCCATAGCTTCATCACCGAGCCGCTTTCCTTCTGCGTTGTCCGGGTACGGTACGGAGACCGAGCGGAGATCCTGCACAGATAGGGCGTCAACCACCGAGCCAGTGGCAAGCGATTTCATCAAATCCTGAACGGGCCTGCTCGCGCACGCAAGATAAAGCAAACCCGGGTGAATACCCTTCCTGGGTGTGGCGCGATGTACGTGCCCGCTCGCCGCCCACCCACTTCGGTCTTTGCGAACCATAGCACAATCCGCAAGGTTTTCATCCGCTCGGCCGTCCGCGGTAATCAAAACGGCATTCTCATGCAGAAGGTAGATAGCGGGGTCTTTCCATGCGCCAAAGCTCATGATCTTGAGCCCGATTGGTCTAAACTGCGCTATCTGCCGACCGGACAAGAGACGCACGCCATACGTCTCATTTTCCACATAGAGTGTCTTGTATCGTCCAGGTGGCTTCACAATATCCGCAAGTTCGTGTATCGTGGTCCCCCATCCGGTGTCACGAATCATTTCACGGTATGCCGCATATCGGGGAGCAAACGGCTCACTATCAAATCGATCTGCCATTGCAGATCGATGAATAGTGAACCGGCGTGCTCGCGCAGGAATGCTAAGCCTGGCTCGAAAGTCGGTCAATCCGACACATGACAGGAACTGCTTCGCAAGCTCTTCGAGAGATAGTCTCGCCTTCTCACGGAGCAGAAATGACTGCTCAAAGGCGTCAGCGCAACGCTTTCTGAGCGAATCGTCGACTAGAGGATATCGCAATGCGCCCACTTGGTTACTATCCAAGTGGTCGATCACCGAGCCGTTCCTGTCTCGTCGTACTAGCCCTGCCCCACCATCGTGTGCATCAGTGCGGCGAAGTAAAAGAGTTCCTCGGAAGGACTGGCAGTTATGCGTATCATGTCGTGGGATAGCACGAACTTCTCGAGGAACGCATCCACCATGGCCACGGGACCGAGATTTCGGCCTGAACAAACCATCAGTAACCATCCCCGGTGAACTTCTAACGTGTCGAAGATCGAAACCTGAGACCTGCTGAGAATATCGTTTGAATACGGCAGATATCGGAAACAGTCGTATGGGACCAAAATCGGTTTTCCATATTCCTCTGATGTAGCTGGAACTCTTTCAAAGATATTCGGCAATAGAATGTTGTCACCAAAGGTTTCGCGAACGGATGCCAACGGCCACTTGCCTCGATAGATACGTTCGAGCGGAAGTCGTTCTATGAAGAACTTCGAATCCAGGCGCGATCGCGCTGGTCACTTCGCTCCCATCGGCAGTGATAATCCTCATCATGAACTCCGGCGTTTACCTCTCCGCATAGCGGCCATTGCTTCCAGCCATTCGAGGTATTCTGCCGCAACACCTTCGAGTTCATCATTTACGATCGGCTGCCGAGAACGAACGATAACACGCTCCTCATCACCATCCTTACCAGTGCGTGTTTTGATCGTATCCACCTCACGGAGGATGACAGTGCCGTCGGGGTTACGTTTATATATAGTTTTGCCGCGTTTGTTATGGCCGACTGCATCGGCTATAGCCATAAAAATCGGATAATGACCGGAGTCGCCGCCGTTTCACCCACCGCCCACTTCCGCAGGAGAACCATGCTGGTTTGGGTATCGTTGTGCGGCTGAAACAGATCACGATGCATGTCTACAACCGCTAGAAGCTGAGCCTTCGATAGAACAGCCTTCCTGAAGTACGATAGTCCAGGATTGTTTAGCAGCCCATTGGGCAAAACTATGGCCATCCGGCCTCCGGGTTTCAGGAATTCAAGGGCACGCTCGACGAACAGCATTTCCGGTGCCCCACTGGACTGTAACACCGGCTTATTGTCGGCCGTCCTACGGATACGCAGTTCACTCTTTTTGTTGTGCTCGACCCTATCGGTCCAAGATGCGGCAACATCGTACTGCATAGAATTCGGGGATCATCAACGACGATCTTGGTTCCGAACGGAGGATTCGTTACTAAGACTTCGATAGATCCAAGGGGTACCGCCTTTGCGACTTCAGGAGGCCAGCGATGCGGGTGCTCCAAACAATTACATTGGAACAAATTACCAGACCCGTCATTGTTCATGACCATGTTCATCTTGGCGGCGCGGACCAGCGATGGATTAAGGTCCAGCCCGAAGATGTTGTTTTTTAGGTACTCATGTCTCTGCCGATAATACTCGGCGACGTTGCTTTCTGGGGAACGCTCCCGTTTTTCCATCGCCTGTTATGAATGTCCTCGATCTCAGCGAAAAAATCGTTATGGCGGTGATCAGGAACCCACCGGTGCCGCATGCCGGATCGAGTATCCGCTCATGTGGCCTCGGGTTCAGCATTTTTACGGCCATTCGGCATGCGTTTCGTGGAGTGAAGAACTCACCCCGATCCCACGGAGATTGCTTCCGACCACCTCCTCGTACGCAATACCTTTTACATCGACGGGCGAGTCAAGAAGCGAATACTGCTGAAGTTCACCGACCACGTACGCCAGCACTGAAGGAATCATTCCAAGCTCGTCATTTTGCTTGAAGATGGTTGGATATCGATTTACAACACGTTCCGTGAACAGCTTTTGAAGCCTTGCTTTCACCTTCGCCTGCGAACTCATGGATGAGCGCTCGGTTTGCGAGACGTAGAACTGAAGGGTTTCTGATTCTGAGCGTTCGTCTTCAATCTTGCAGAAGATTAGCTTCAGAAGCTCCCAGAATGCTTCTGGTTTCTGGAGTCCCTGATTCCCAGCGATGTAGTTATGACAACGGCGGAAGGCAAACAATAGATTGTCCCCGGTTGCCGGACGAAGCACGTCTCGCGAGGGCGCGTCAGCCTTTTTGCTTCCGTTCGCAGGAATGTCGATTGATTCGATGAATATCTGCTGGCCAGCGTCAACACCTTTGCAATAGCAAACTCGATCATCACCGTTGGTCCACATTTCGTATTCGGCATTGAGGCATGATGCCATGTAGGACTTCAGTTGATCGACACCATTCATGGGATCTTCGCGTTTCGTGCCTTGCTTCTTCGTTTCAATGGCCAGGACGACGTTTTCCTGGGTGTGCGTGACGCCCTCAGGAAAAATCGCCAGATCGATTCGTTTCGAACCTGAGCCGACTTTGATCTTAAACTCGACTTCGATTTGAGACCGATCGTAACCGTACTCAAGGACGAGGCTCATCGCGACATTCTGGCGAACGTATTCCTCAGGAGTGTCGATAACAACCGACCCGAGATGAAATCGACAAGCTTGCCTTCCGGAATCGCGGTCAGGGCTGCGGCATTGGCGGCCACATCGATCCGGGCTTTGCTGGGCATAACCCATTACCGTACTACAGATTTGTGATTTCTCGTCTTCTCTTTCAGGGCTTAGGCGGGGCATGAGAGGAGTACGTGACATCGGAAATTTGCCCGCAGCGGGAACGGCAGAGGGCGCAGCGTGCTTGGCAACCTTTGATCACCAGCTTGGCTGACGGCTTCGCAGAGTAGAACAGGCCCCAGCTGGGGAAATTAAGCCCGCTGAGGGTACGGCGGCGTGGAGAGAGGTGGTATTTTAATCGACGTGCGGTGAAGATCAAGCGAGGTAAGTGTTCGGCGCAAAATAAAGTAGAATAGCCGTCATTCCATGAGTTACGCGATCGACGAACAAAACTCCGAGCGGCAACAGCTTTTGGCTGAAATGCTGAACCCCCTCACTCGCCAAGTCCTCGATCGCATCCCTAGCGACTGCATTGCCAAGATCCTCGACCTCGGATGTGGTCAAGGCCACACCACCCGGATGCTTGCCGAGCACTTCCCCAACGCCTCCTCGATCGGCCTTGAGTACGATGCCGCCCTGGTCGCCCGGGCCAGGGCCGACCCGAGCAACCCAGTTGGTATCGCGTTCCAGCAAGGCGATGCGTCCCAACTCCCTTTCCCAGATGCCTCTTTCGATCTTGTATTCACTCGTTACATGTTGCTTCACGTGCCCGACCCCGCTGGGGTTATCTGCGAGATGTTTCGCGTAACCCGTCCGGGGGGCTTTGTGGTCGCGTATGAGCCCGACTGTTGCATTGAATTCTGCTATCCTCCGAACGCTGCGATGGAGCGGATGTCCTATCTCTGGCGCCATCTCTTTCCGCATCCTCTGATGGGGCGTCAACTACTCCACCTTTTTCGCTCCGCTGGAGCTACGAAGTACTCGGCCGGCGCCCTCCTGGGAATGGACCACGATCAGGGCTCTTATAAGCGTTGGTATCGCCTGAATGCGGAAGCAGTTCGCCAGAGCGCCATCTCTAAAAAGCTCATGACCGCAGAAGAATTTGATGCTCTACTCGCCAGTGCGCGACAACTTGAGGCAGACCCTCAGTCGGTCTGCTTTAAGCTACCGGACGTTTGGGTGATAGCAAGCGTGTAGTCAAGCTAGAGAGCCGAAGCGGCTCGTCAGCGGTCGGGCATACCCGATCCGATTCTGGACGTCCGGCACAGTCTACAAGATTTGATCGAGCGAATATGATTGAGCAATGTCCACGAGCATTGCAGGTTCCGATTCCTCTCAGTTGCGCAAAGCCTGCACTGGATCTGTCCGCATCGCGCGCCAGGCAGGTATCAAACACGCCACCAACGAGGCGATCGTCATCACTACAAGTGCCGATCCGAACGTCAATGGATCGCGTGGGCTCACTTTGTAGAGCAAATATCCAAGCAGGCGTGTCAACCCCAGTGCCGCTGCTCCGCCCAGAACGACGCCGGTTGCCGTCAATGCGAATCCGTAGGATACGACCAAACGCATCAGATCGGATGCGTCCGCGCCGAGAGCAATCCGCAATCCTAGCTCCCTGGTGCTCTGCGAGACGCTGTACGACATAACACCGTACAAGCCTATTGCCGCGAGCAACAACGCGATTCCTCCGAATATCATCAGCAAAATGACCGCTGCGCGCTTGCTCCAGCTCATTCGGTAGACTTGTTCGCGCATGGTGATCACTTCGGCGGGCGCGAGGTTCGCATCCAAAGCTTTCACCTCGCGAGTCAAAGCGCTGGCCACGACTCCTGGCGGCAGCGAAGTCCGGATCTCCAGGGCCTGCCCCATGATGCTCTGGCGCATCGGCACATAGAAGAACGGCTTGGCAGTTTCCAAAAGACTCTGCATACTTGGAATCTTTCGCGATGCCCACCACCTGAAGCCACTGGCCTTTCATCTGCAAGCGCTTGCCCACCGGATCTTCGCCACGCCAGAATTGCCGCGCCATCGTTTCGTTCACAACGGCAACCAGCCGCGCGGTTTCGTTATCGGCGCGAGTGAACTCTCTGCCGGACATCAGCGGAATCCCCATGGTGGCGAGAAACGCGGGACCAACTTCGTCGTACTCGACGACCGGCTGCTCTCCGGGCTTGCGTCTCGTACCCTTCGACCGCGACCGGAGCCGAAGAATAGGTTTTATAGGTAACCGGCGTGACTCGCGCAAACGCGGCAGATTCGACGCCGCCCATCGCTTGAATACGATCGAGCAACTGGTCTTCGAAACTCTTGATACGCTGCGTATCGTAACCAGCCGCGATCATGTCCACGCCGGTTGTCAGCACTCTGATCCGCTGAAAATCCTGGATCGGCGTCTCGCATCGCCCGGACACTCTTGAGCAGCAGACCCGCCGCAATCAACAAAACGAAACTAAGTGATACCTGAACCAGGACGAGACTGGAACGTATCCAGGCTTTTCCGCGGCCACCGAGCGCGCCCCCCGAATCGGATTTCATCGCGACTGCCAGATCGATTTTGCTGGCTTGCATGGCGGGAACCAAGCCAAACAGCAGCGTGGAGATGAAGACAAACGCCAGCGCTCAGCGCGAGAACGCGCCAATCGATTTCGGCGGGCAGATTTACGATAATGCCGGGATACCGCGGGAACAGCAGCATAATCAAATTGCGGCACCAATAGGCGACCGCAAGACCGCCACAAGCTGCAAGCGCCGCAAGGATCAAGCCCTCCGTGAGCAATTGCTTCAACAAGCGGCCGCGCCCCGCGCCCACCGAGAGCCGGACCGTCATTTCGTGACGCCGTCCAAAGGACCTGAACAACAGCAGATTGCCGACGTTGGCACAGGCAATGAGGAGCACAAAGCAGGCCACCACGAGCGAGATTCGTAGTGTCGGAAGCAGTGTACCGGCTCCGTTGAATGGTGTTTGCCATAGCGGATACAGCTTTATGCCGCGTCCGCGATTCGTGGCCGGATAATCGATTTCCAACCGTTTGGCAATCGGCCGACATCTCGGCTTGCGCCTGCTCCGATTGTTACGCCAGGCTTCAGCAGCGCGAAACCTTCGATCCAGCGCGCACCGCGGTTCTCCAGCTTGTAGCCGCCCGCCTCAAAGAGTTCCTCCATCGACGCGGGAACCCAAAACTGAAATGAATAGCCGACAAAGGTGCCATAGAACCCTTCAGGCGCAACCCCGATGATCGTATGTTGCACGCCGTTGAGCATCTGCGTTTTGCCGATGATGTTGACATCGCCCCCGTACCGGTCCTTCCACGACTTGATAACTAATCACCGTCACCGGATGAGCGTTCCGGCCGATCTCGTCGGAAGGATCGAACGCGCGGCCAAGAATTGGACGAACCCCTAGAGCCTGAAAATAGTTGGCCGAAACGACGCTGCCCGTTGCGTGCTCGGCCCGGGTGCCGATACTGAGGGTAGTTCCGAAGATCCGGTCGGCGATAAAGGCCTGAACCAACGTGCAATTCTTTCGCAAATCGACGAAATCCGGCCACGATACGTCGGTCCTGCCGCGTGCGATCCTGGCCAGTGATTGCCACCAGCCGCTCTTGCGCTGCAACCAGCGGGAAACGGGCGCAGAAGAATGCCCTCCACCCAACTGAACACCGCCGTTGTCGCGCCGATCCCGAGAGTCAGGCAGAGGATCGCCAGAATCGAAAAGCCCGGACTGCGCCGAAGCATGCGCACAGCGTAGCGTGTATCCTTCATCAGATCTTCCATGAGTCTGACTTTGCGCATATCCCGGCACTCCTCTTTTCGTTGCTCCAGACCGCTCAACGCGCGACACGCCGCGGCCTGTGCTTGCTCCAGCGTCAATCCGTGTGCAATGTTTTCCTCGATCTGCCGCTGCAACATGAAAGCGCAAGCTCTTCGTCCAATTCCTGTTCAACGTGAGCGACGGCGGAAAATAGAACGCAGTCGAAGGGGAACTGTGTACAACCAATGTTCCGGCGGCATATTCAGGCCTCGCTCAGGTTCACGACGGAGCTAATTGCGCTCGAAAGCCGTTCCCACTTTGCGGACTCCCTCGCTAGCTGCCGACGGCCCAATCGTGTGAGTGAGTAGAACTTTGCGCGGCGGCCGAGATCGCTCGTTTTCCATTCAGCCGTTATCCATCCTTCCTGTTCCAACTTGTGCAACGCCGGATAGAGCGAGCCATCGCTCACCTGCAATATGTTTCCCGAGACCTGCTTCAGGCGTTGACTGATCGCCCATCCATGCATTGGCTCTAAGGCCAGGATTTTCAGAAGCAAAAGGTCCAAAGTGCCCTGAACGAGATCGGAAGGTTTGCTCACGTTTCTTATGGTATCGGTTACCGAGGACATTGTAAGACTTTTTCTCTCGACAAGCAAGAGAAGGCGAATGCGGGACTATCGCGACAGCATGGGGGAGTGGGGGCTGAACGGCCGGCTTGCTGGAAAGATTGAGCGAATATGATTGAGCAATGTCCACCGGCGCCTTGCAGGTTTTGATTCCTTCCGAGCAGATCCAGGAGCGGGTTCGCGTTCTAGGCGAGCAGATTGATGCTGATTATCCAGAGGGGCCGATCTATATGATTTCAATTTTGAAGGGGGCGTTCGTGTTTCTCGCGGATCTGGCCCGGGCATTGAAGAGACATTCGGTGCGAATCGAGTTTATGGGCATCTCGAGTTATGGCAGCGAGAAGACCAGCTCGGGACAGGTGAAGGTGACGCGAGACCTGGATGTGAATATCGAGGGACATAACGTGCTGATCGTCGAGGACATCATCGATAGCGGTTTCACATTGAGTTACTTGATGAGGCTTTTGGAACAGCGCAAACCGAAATCGCTCGAGATCGTTACGCTGCTGGATAAGCCTGAGAAACGGGTGCAACCCGTAACGGTAAAGTACGTGGGCTTTCGCATACCGGATGAATTCGTGGTGGGGTACGGTCTCGATTACGCGGAAGACTACAGGAATCTCCGCGACATCTGCGTGCTTAGCCAATAGCGGTGGCGGGCGGGGTCGGAGAGTATTTCCTGACGGGCGATTTTCTGCAGAGCCGGGCAGTAATAAACAGAGCCGCGATGGTGACCGTGAGTAGGATCGCTTGCTGCCACCAGGGGAGCTGCGGATCGGCATCCTTGCTGAGAGCGTTTCCACCGACGCAAAACAAGACGTGAACCGAGAACACTTCGATCGAGGCCTGGCCGAGCAATGCGAGCGGTTTGATCAACGGCAGGGCCGCGATTCGCGCGCCGAAACGCGTGAGGATGATTGCAAGCGCGCTGAAGTTGATGATGCGCGCTGCCCCGAGGTGCCATTTATCGATGAGCCAGCCGTATACAGCGGGGTTGATCCAACGATCGACGGGGCTGTAGCGCAAAACCAGGAAGACGCTGCCCACAACAAGACTGAGTTTAAGAAGCCAACCCGGGATACTGGCCTCAGCGGTAGCGTCCTGAGGCTGCGCTGCGGCATCAATATTGTCGGCATAGATACTGCCTAATGCGAGCCCGACCATCCAAAGGAGCTGCCAGCCGTAAAGGTCGAAAGCTCCAGTCGAGTTTTCGGGGACAGAGAGGCCGAAGATATCGCCCCGCGTGTACAGCCAATGACGGAGACCGAATTGCGCGGCGGTCCAGACTAGAAAGCTAATGGCAATGACGGGATCCCATCCCCACCAGTGCGCTATTTTGCGCGCAATGGGGGTGAGCAGCATGAAAACGATGTACATGGGCAGAATGTCGAGCAAAGAAGGGCGATATTCAAGCAGGGCGGCGGCGATGGTGGCTTCTCTCGGATTCTGCAGATAAAAGGACAAGAGATTCTGAATCGCGAGGCGCTGGAACGTGACTCCAACTTCGGCAACTAGCGTGAATGCGATTGCAAGAAGAGCGCAGTGATAGATATAGATTTTCAGGGTGCGCTTGGAAACGTCGACAAGAGTACCGAGCTGACCTCGCTTCTGCTCAATGCGGTGCTCCAGCTGTCCGACCATGAAGGCGGCGAGGAAGATGAACCCTTCCGCCCCAGAGACAAAGCCGAAAGTTTGATTCGAGATGATACTGGCTTTGGTAGGGAGGTGAGTCAGGGTCATCCACAGGAGAAGAAACCCGCGGAGAATATCGAGCTCGATGAGGCGGCCACGCGGTTTGTCGGTGGGCACGGCATTTCAGAGAGAAGATCTAAATCTTCGGCTTGGGAGGCGGGAGATCGCGAGCTTTGCACTGGGAAGAGAACCCGTTGCGGCCATGTGACCCATCACAGAAAGGCTTGCTCTCGGCCATACCGCAGCGGCAGAGCGAAATGACCGTGCGGCCTGCGAGGCCAAAGGAGTTACCCTCGGAATCCTGGATGGTGAATTCGCCCTCGATTCGAATCGGTCCGTTATTGATGATGGTGACTTTCGCGGCCATGCTGCACCGATGGTAACAGAGGGCATACAATTCCTTTTTATAATTGTCGTGGATAGAGGGTTCCAGTGATTCAATTCATCTACGAGTCCGATAGAGAGCTGTTTGAACATGCGATTGGCTTTGCGCAGAAGCAGGTAAAACGGCTACTTGAGAGTTATCCGGACTTCTACCCGATGTACAGCGAAGGCGGGAAATGGCAGCACGAAGGACCGGCATGGACGCATTGGTGCGATGGTTTCTTGCCGGGAATGATGTGGCTGTTCTATAGATATGTGGGTCCGGATAGCCCGGATGCCAGGTTCTGGATGGAGCGGGCAATTCGTTACAGCCGACCTCTCGAAGAACGGAAAATGGACCGCGATGTGCATGATCTCGGGTTCGTGTTTCTATCTACGTATCACCGGTGGTATCAGCTAACCAGAGACAACGCCATTCGTGAAGTAGTGCTGCAGGCGGGGCGGACACTCGCACAGAGATATAACGACACAGGCCAATATCTGCGTTCGTTTGTGGCGGAAGATTCGATTTTCATCGACATTATGATGAACGTCGGGATCATCTTCTACACTGCACGGGAATGCAACGACAAGAAGCTGCGGGACATTGCAATACGGCACTGCATGACCACGCGGCGCTGCCTGGTTCGGGGAGATGGATCGACCGCGCACGAGGGCATTTTCGATTTGGAGACGGGAGAATTTCTCCGCCAGACTACCCAGCAAGGCTTTCGCGGAGACTCATGCTGGTCACGCGGGCTTACCTGGGCCCTGTACGGCTTCTCCAGTTCGTATTCCTATAGCCGGGACCCGCGTTTCCTGCAGACGGCGCAAGCCTGCGCTGATTACTACATCACACATACGCCGGGCGACGGCGTACCGCCGTGGGATTACAACGCGCCTCCGGAGAACCGGTCGTTGGTAGACACTTCCGCCGCCGCAATCGCCGCGGCAGGGATGCTGAAGCTGTGCAGATTAATTTCTGATCCGATGAAGGGACACTTCTACTGGTCGACCGCGATACACATTTTGCGGACACTATGCACGAAATATCTTGCAACGGCGGACGCGAAGTGGGAGGGTGTGCTGAAGGGCGGCGTTTATCACATCCACAAAGGACTGGGTGTGGATGAGTCCGTGATGTGGGGCGAGTACTTTTTCGTCGAGGCGCTGGAAGAAGCGCTGAGGGTTATGTCCAGAGGGCTTGGACAGGGTGTGATTGGGCCGAGCCATAACGAACACCTGAGCTACAGCTCGAGTTGATGGAGCGCTTTTCTCAAGCAAGCCTCTTGGTCGGGGCGGCGTTCAGATCTATTTGGGACGAAGGCGAAATATCGGCCTTCAACATCGATTTCATTTGTTCCATGGCAACGTCTTGCTCGTGCACGTTGCAAGCTGCGACGCAATCGCTAGGAACCATCAACTCAATATCACGCATGTAGGCATCGTTCGCGGTAAAGAGGACACAACTATTGGTCGAGACTCCGGTGAGAATCAGTCGTTGTGTGCCGAAGTGCTTCAGAAGCAGATCCAAGGGCGTCTGATAAAAGGCGGAGTGTTTCGGTTTCAGGACGAAATAATCGCAGTCGGGGTCGGGTTTAAGCTGCTGAACGAATGGCTCGCCTCGAACGCCGTCGTTCAAACAGTGGGAAACGAGCTGGTCGAGGTTCGATTGCCAGCGTCCGAAGTTATCGTTGACGTAGACGGCGGGAATTCCGGCGGCTCGCGCGCGTTTCTTCAAGTTTGCAATGTTCGGCGCAATGGGCAACGCCTGCTTGAACAGCTCATAGCCGCGCGGAAATTCGAAGTCATTGACCACATCAATCAGGAGCAACGCGATGGGGTGGTTATCTGGCGCACTGCCGTGGAGGTCGCCTCGTTTCCCGGCTGGGGTGATCACGCTAATAATTTACAGCGACGATCGGGCTGCGCTGGCTAGCTCCGTCGAGTATCCGGTGTTAAGAGGAGAACGAATCGCGCTGAGCCAGGCGCCGAAATACAACAAGCCACCGATCGCAAGCGTGATTTGAAGACCCAAGTAGATGGCGAAAAACATCGCCGCGGCGGATCCCATAACGCTTGATGCCGCGTTAGTGGCCCATGCCCAGCGAACAGAGGCAGGCATCACTCTTTCGAGTAGCGTTAATCCAGTCGGGAACGGCATCCCCATGGCGAATCCCACGGGACTGATCAGGGCTACGGATATCAGTATCTTCAAAGGCAGGGCCAGGCTGACACCGTTCTCCGTAATCGGAGTAAGAACGGCTGCGATTACGAATACGGCGGCGACAATGAGCAGCGAAACCGTACTCAGCCGACTAATTTCCGCGCCGACGAGGCGCTTGCTGGCGAAACTCCCTAGACCGCTCGACAGAAGCATCGAGAAGATTACGACGGTTAGGGCGTAGGTAGGATGGCCTAGAAATAGAACAAACTTCTGGATCAAGGCTACTTGGATCAGGATGTAACCGGCTCCTATACAGAGAAAGAAAAGCAGGGGGCGGATGCTGCCCTTCAGGGTGGGGAGGCGATGCCGAAGTATGAGCGGCGGCAGCGCGAGGATGATCGCCGTGGCAATAATGCTACTCGCGACGACCGCAAAGAGGATTGGAAGCGCACTGTTGATCTTGTAATCCTCGGCATTACGCGATGCATGCGTCAGAAAATGCCAAAAATCTCGCGGTTGGACCGTAAAGAAGAAGAAAGGGCGATTGTCGCTGACCGGTCTGACGTCGTATTTGTAGGCGTCGTAGAAGCTGTTGAGGTCATGAGAAAGCAGAAGATCGCGGAACGGAGACTTCGCGATCGTTCCCGGGGCATAGATCACTTGCAGATGCGCAATTGCGACGGCATCTTGAACGCGAGCGATATCGGCAGCGCTGAAAGGGTTCCGTGCGATGAGAATGGTGTCCTGAGATCCCCAGGATTTCAATTTTCCGCTATCTTCGCGAACAACGATGATGTTTTGAGCAGGATTTTGTTCTCCGATTTGTTTGAGGGCCGCTTGCGCCAACGACACCAGCCGCAGCGATTCGCGGGGAGGTTCGAAACCCCAGCGCGTAAACGCCAGGATGCCGTCGGGCGTGAGGTGAGTGAGATAGTCGACGAAAGCGTTCGTTGTATAGAGATTGTTTTCAGATAAAGCGAAAGCCCCTGCAGCAGTGGAGGCCCAGGTGTCGACCAAAGTCGCTTGTAAAACCTGGTACCGCTCATTGGAGCGGCGAACGAAGGACCTGCCGTCCTCGACAACGATTTTCACCTCGGGGCGGAAGTAAAGGCGATTGCTGTATTGCGGAAACTTTCTCCGCATGATTACGTTGGCGATGATGGGATTGATCTCGACACCGGTCACTTGTTTGCTTCCTGACGCGAGAGCTCGCGAGATGTCCCAACCGCCGCCCGGACCGATTATGAGAGTCTTGGCGCCGGGGCGAAGCAGATATGGGAAACCCGGGCCATGGTATGCGAGATCGATTCTCTCCTTTGGCGTGAGGTGCGACAGATCGAAGTGGGGAATGCCGGTGGCGGCGTCGGCATCGATGACGATACTTTTCAAGCCGCTGCCCGGTTCCGGGCGTAAGGCAATGCGGGAAAAACTATTCCATTGGACGAACTCCTCGTTTTGAAGTTGTTTACCCTTCGCGAACTTCACGTCGATGACAGAATCTTTCGCGTTGTAAGTAATCAGAACGACGAGGATGAGGCCGAGAAGAACCGCGAATACACGGCCTACAGGTTCATGTGCAAGATGAAACCAAATGGCGGATGAGACTGCGAACAGGACGGCAGCTACGAGAATTGTGTTTGGGCCGCCGATCCAATTGAGTAAAGGAACAAGTACAGCACAGCCGGTAGCTGCGCCAGCAAGATCGAAGAAATAGACATGGCCGACGCGCTCAATGGTATCCGCGATGGCAAGCGAAATGATGGAGCCCGAGAATACGAAGGGAATGGCCGCAAGGAAGTAAGAGCCAATCAATTCTCCACCTTGCATCTCGCCGGTCTGATTCAGCAGGAATGAGAGGCAAAGGACGACTGCGACGGCGTTTACAGCGGCAAGGATGCCGAGTTTGCGATAAAGTGACCCGCGCCGGCCTGCTACGAGGTAGGAGAAGACGCCTCCAGCGCCCAATCCAAACAGGGCTATGGAAATTGCAAGAAAGGCAAAGTGATAAAAGTACACTACCGAGAAGACGCGGGTCAGGGCGAGCTCGAGAAGTAGGGTTGCAAGCGACGTTGCTCCTACGCCGAAGTAGATCTGCGGCCAATGCCTTCGATCGAGCCTCGGAACGGTCTCGTGGCGAAGTGAGTCGAGAGATGCCAACTTTTACTATGTTAGTGGACGCTGCGCGTACGGCGGGTCCAGGTAAGAAGCGATGCGGTGGGCGATTCTGCCGCTGGCCTTCCCGTCCCCATAGGGGTTGTGAAGGCGAGCCATGCGCTGATATTCAGCATTGTCATCGAGAAGACGGGCTGCCTCGCTTACGATGGCATCTCGATTTGTGCCTACCAGCTTTACAGTCCCGGCGCGCACTGCTTCGGGACGCTCTGTTTTTTCGCGCAGCACGAGAATCGGCTTTCCGAGGGAAGGGCCTTCCTCTTGAACCCCGCCTGAGTCTGTGATGAGCAGATAGGATCGCCGCATCAGGTCCACAAAGGGCAGATAATCGACAGGCTCAATCAGAAGGACATTTGAGCTGCTTGCCACTATTCGATGGACTGTGTTCTGCACGTGGGGATTGAGGTGAACCGGCCACACCACCTGGACGTCGTTCCGCTTGGCCAGCGTCGCTATAGCTTCGCAAATGCGGACGAATCCTTCTCCGAAGCTTTCCCTGCGATGAGCAGTGACTACGATCAGCTTCTTGCGGGAGTCTAGCGGGAGAGAAAGCCCGGAGACTTTTCCCTGCTCAAGGCGTTCGTAAATGGCGAGAACCGCGTCGATGCCAGTATTCCCTGTTACCTGAATCGATTCGCTGTTGACGCCCTCACGCAAAAGATTTTCGGCGGCCCAATCCGTAGCCGCGAAATGGAGATCGGCCAGACGCGCCGCGAAAACACGATTCATTTCTTCTGGAAATGGCGCGCGCTTATCGAACGTGCGCAGGCCTGCCTCGACGTGAGCAATGGGGATATCGGCATAGAATGCCGCTAGAGCTGCACATAACGTCGTGGTTGTGTCACCCTGGACGACTACTAGCCTGGGCTGCACAGTCGCGAGAACAGGCTCCAGCCCTGAAAGCAAGCGCGAGGTCAAGGCAGGCAGCGTCTGGCCGGGACGCATCAGATCAAGATCGTAATCGGGGGTGATCTCGAATGCGTCTAATACTTGATCGAGCATCTGGCGGTGCTGCGCGGTAACGCACACGATGGTTTGCAGGCGGCCCTGAAAGGAGTCTCCGCGCAAAGCTGCGATTAGGGGACAGAGCTTAATCGCTTCCGGACGCGTACCGAACACTACGAGTACACGCTTGCTGGAATGGGATGAAAACGAAGTTAGGCTACTTGTGGCGGTAGGTGATTCGTCCCTTGGTGAGGTCATAGGGAGACATCTCGACCGTGACGCGATCGCCGGCTAACACGCGAATTCGGTTGCGCCTAAGTTTGCCCGCCAGATGAGCCAGAACGGTTCGGTCCTGATCCAGTTGAACGCTGAAGAGACCGCTAGGAAACTTTTCGACGACTGTTCCAGTTACTTCAATGCTGTCTTCTTTACTCATTCGCCCCTTGCAAGTGATATGCGCACCGCACAAAGAAGGGCGGCGCGCTAGGGCAAGTATAGCGCAGGAAATGGTATGTTCTACCCTTTAGTCGGGGCTGCTCTTACCTGCTTCTCTCGCAGCCCGAAAGCATCATCGGACGAACGTGGCGACACCTAACAACGAATTCAAAAACAAGAACATCTTAGTTACGGGCGGCGGCCGCGGGATTGGGAAGCGGTTGGCGCTCGGCTTCGCGAGGCTTGGGGCCCGGATCGCACTGATTGGCCGAAGCAAGGCCGAAATTGAGCTTGCGCAAATCGAGATTGAACACGCGGGCGGCAACGCTCTTCAAATCAGAGCGGAGGTAACCGATGAGGAGCGCCTGGTGGTGGCGGTCGACCGAACGCGAGTAAGCTTCGGCGGCCCGATAGACGTTTTGATTTGTGCAGCGGCTGTTTCAGGCCCTCTAAGCTCGTTCCTGCAGAGCCCACTAAAGGATTGGACTGAAGCGATCCGAATTAATCTGCTGGGGGTTGTGCATTCTTGCCGCGCTGTGCTGCCCTCCATGATGGAGAAGCGCTCCGGCAAAATCATCGCGCTGGTTTGTGAGAGCGACCAAGCGCCAAAATTGAATTTCTCAGCGTACTCGACTTCCAAAACTGCGGTCGTCCGCTTCGTGGAGGCGCTGGCCGCCGAAATGGTTGACCATAACATTCAAATAAACTGCTTCGATCCAGGCCCAACGTACACCAATGTGACGGACGAAATCATCCGGGCTGAAGGCACGCTCGAGCCGAGGGTAGTTGCGGCCGCGAAGGAGACGAGACGGACAGGCGGCATCTCGCCAGAACTGCAGTTTGAGCATGCAATGTTTCTGGCCTCGGAGCGATCAAATCACATCACGGGAAAGTTGATCAATGTTGGCGATGACTGGAAGAAATTGAAGAATGCAACGCTCCGCGACGACGCGTTCACGCTGAGACGGGTTCAGAGATAAGACAAGCGGTCGCTGCGTTCCGGGTATGTAAGACGGCTATTCGGTTGAGAAGCGATAGATGGTGGTTTGGTGGAACTCGTCACCCGGTTTCAGCACGGTGCTGGGGAAATTCGGATGGTTCGGCGAATCCGGGAAATGCTGGGTCTCAAGACACAGGGCCGAACGAAACTCGTACACTCCTCCGATGCCGTGGACAGAGCCGTTTAGAAAGTTCCCGGAATAGAACTGAATTCCGGGCTGCGTGGTAAACACTTCCATTACGCGTCCGGAGTGCGGGTCTTCCACTTTTGCGGCTAACGCCAGTTCCTTTTCCGAATGGTTCAGGACGAAATTATGGTCGTAGCCTTTAGCAAATTTGAGCTGCTCGTTATCCTGCTTTATGCGGGATCCAACGACTGCCGGCGTGCGGAAATCGAGCGGTGTACCCGCAACGTTTTGAAGAGCGCCCGTCGGGATGAGGGTAGAGTCGATGGGCGTGAAGCGATCCGCCGCGAGCGTCAGCTTGTGATGGAGGATGTCGCCGCTTCCGGGTCCAGAC
Organism: uncultured Acidobacteriaceae bacterium; assembly: GCA_963787585.1. Taxonomy (GTDB): domain Bacteria; phylum Acidobacteriota; class Terriglobia; order Bryobacterales; family Bryobacteraceae; genus Bog-105. The sequence goes on along the minus strand of CAWBDR010000012.1, from coordinate 111,821 downwards.
AGGTTGAAGTAGGAGTGGTTCGTCAAATTGAGCACGGTATCTTTATCCGTGGTCGCGCTGTAATCTATCCGAAGATCGTTCGCATCGCCTAACGAATAACGGACCGTCACGGAGAGATTACCTGGGAATCCCTCCTCACCATCGCGGCTTAGGTAATGCAGTTCAAGCGATGGTTGTTGGGCAGTGGGCGCGCTCTTGACGTCCCACACGCGCTTATCGAAGCCTCGCAATCCGCCATGCAATGCGTTTGGACCGTCATTGGTGGGGATGTAGTATTCGCGGCCGTCGAGGGTGAAAGTGCCTTTTGCTATTCGGTTCGCATATCGACCGATCAGGGCACCAAAGTAGGCAGTGTTGGTCTTGGAAACATAGCCGTCAAGACTATCGAAGCCGAGCACGACATCGCCGAATTTCCCGTGCCGGTCGCTCACTTTGATCGACGTAATGGTGCCACCGTAATTGGTGATTGTTACCTCCATACCTGACTGGTTCTTCAGAGTATAAAGAGAAACTTCCTGGCCGTCGGGAGTCTTTCCGAAAGGTTGCATATTCTGCGCTCTAAAAGCCGGTGCCAAAGCGGTTAACAGAACTGGTAAAACCAACACGCGTCTCAATGTAGGATCATTTCCCTGTGAAAGAGTATCACGCCGAATTCGGGGTGATCTCTCGTACCGGTGATCCTGATCGGCAACTGAAACCCCGCACCTTGCTTTTCGAAGAAGCGGTCAAAGGGTTTGAGGAGCCAATGTTTGATACCGGATTGGGTTTGGGAGAGTGTTGCCTGCATGCGGAACGTGCCTTGCATGTCGATTTGTTCCGAACGCAAGCCATAAGTTCCCGTAAGGCTCATCAAAGCTCCTGGCACGCTGAATGAAAGGCGGGAAAACGAGGCGGTTCCGCCAGCCAATCGGAACCGGCCGAGAAAATCGGATGCGACGGTCCGGGGCGATTCCGCTTCGTGCACTTTGGGAATTCCCCGAGCACGTTCGCTCAGCGTGTTCAGGCGCTGCGCAAGCTCGAGGCTCGTGAATTCGGCGGATAGCAGGCCAAACTGGCCGTTGAGGGTTAGTTTATCCAAGACGTCTTTAGGCCCGGGAGGGATGTCGATTCTGGTTTGGAAATTCACCGCGCCCGTTAAGAATGGCTTCTTGTTGCCTAACACAAGCCGCAGTATGTCTTCGATTCGGCCGCGCTTGCTTACAGCATCAAGCGAAACGGTTTTCCCGCTTGCTCCCGGCTTTTGGATGATGCCCCCTTTACAGATGAATTCGGAACGAAGGAAGCGAGCATCCACGTTATCGAGGAGGGTATCGCCATCAATCCCGTTCACGGTGGAGTGAAAACTCGTAACCAGATGTACGGCTTCCGCCCCGCGTTTTAGGGAGAATTTAGGCATATCGGTGGTTCCATCGACTTCTATGCGCTGCAACACACCGTGATAGCTGCCATCGGAGGAGAGAATCCCAGCAATTCCTTTGAAGACGCTGAGATCTGCATTCTGAAACGTGTAGTTACCAGAAACCGGTGTGCTGCGCGGATCGTCGCGTTGCCAAGGGCCGAATTCGCCAGTGCTGTCGATTAAACCGGGCGGCTTCGCGTTTGTTAAGGACGCCTTGAAGGCCATTGGCTGCCCAGGGCCGACGGAATGGAGCGTGAGCTTTTGGATGTCGAAACGAAGGGGCTGCTTACCATGAATTTTGGGTTCGAGTTGAAGCAGAGCGCCGTCGGCGACGATGGTTTGAATTAAAAAACGGAAACGCGTGCTATCGTGCCCCGATTCCGCACTGACAAGTTCTGGCTGATTGCGCGCGACGGGTTGGACTGTGCTGCGGCCCCGGGGAGGCAGATGGATAACCAGACCTTCGATGCGGACGAAGCTCACGTCATTTGCACGGCCGAGTAGGGTAGAAAAACCGGCAATTGCGGTCAAGCGCCGCATGAAAACCACTGGATGGGGATCGTTCCATCCCTTATGGCGGATCGACAGCTGCTCGGCTACGAGTTCCGGGTGAGGGAAGACGGTAAGGTGAAATGACTTGAGATCGATATCGGCGTCAAAGCGGTCCTGCAACGCCTGAACGACACGGTCTTTTGCCTGAGGGCCGAGATTTTGTACATAAGTATGGATGGCTATGCTCGCGCCTATGATCAGCAGCGCCAACGCTAATAATCCGTAACGCAGCGAAGTTCGCATTCCACTCAAGTTTCAAATCAACCATCTAACCACGACCCGTTGCCACTAGCATATCCTCCGCGCGGGGGCTCGTGGGAGGAAAAAAGATGCTACAGCGCGCCGCCGGTTTGGGAACCGACGGGCAACACATGACCACCCCAGGTCACTGAGTAACCAAAGACAAGACATTCATACTTGCTGCACTCATAGTGACGCCAGCTGATGAAATATTTCCGACTCCTGGTTGGGAAGTTATGGTCGTGTAGGTTTGCCCGCCGTCCTGGCTTGTCTGAAAGGCCAGCGCCGTCCCCGCCTTGACTACCCTAAGATGCGGCACCGTAAACGTTGAGGTGGGATAGGATGAGCCGACCTGCCCGACGTAGGACGGAGTTCCGGACCCCGAGTAGCTCCAATCGGACGCAAATAGGAAATATTCAGGTGAGTTGCCCGGCGAGGCGACAACGGTCCAAGCGTAGATAAGGTTGTTTGTGGAGTCCCAAAGCGCGACACCACACGTGCTGTTGTTGCCGTTCGGTTCGTAGGCACAGTTGAAAACAGATTCAATGGAGGTGGTGGCGGATGTGAGATTCCAATAAGTGTTTACACCCGAAAACACGACATCTCCGTTCGGACCGCTTGCGCTTGTCGGACTGTTGCCCGCCACCCAACTCCAGCCATTCGTGAAGCTGGGAAGAGTCGCAGGGGCCATCGTAGCAGCAACATATTTTGTTCCGCCAATCGATAGATAAGGTGCGGCGGCAGTTACGGCAGCTGCGCTGCCCGACGCGCATCCGGTGCAACTGGCTACCGTAATGTTTTGGAACGTATTGCTGCCGCTAAACGCGTTACTTCCGGAGAGAGTCGGGATGGATGTCGGATCGATTGCAACAGTGGCAACGCCGGACGAGGGGGTGACTTGTATGCCCGTTCCTGCGATCACCGGATTGGTGGACAAAACAGCCCTGTAATCTCTGCCCCCAGCCGCGGTTAACGCTCCTCCGACAATTGTCCAACTCCACAACGGTATGGAATTCGCTGGGAATTGAGAAATGCCGCTCAAGTACGTGCAGCCGGTGCACGTAATGGGAGCTGAGTTGTCGGCGACCGTAAGGTTCCCGGCCGAATCGATATAGATGAGCGCCAAATCCGATGCTGTGCCGCCAGTGATCACAGCGGTAGCAGGACTGCTGAAGCTGAACGTTGTGTTTCCGACTCGCGCGTTGCACGGAGTCGTCGTAGAACACGCGCCGCCGATAGCCAACGTCCCACTAGAGAGAACGGCGCTGAAGTCGCCGAGTTGAGCCGCCATCGCGGTGCTTTGCGCAGAACCTGATTCAACCGTCCACACGTTAGTGCCCGTGCAGGCGTACAGATTCGAGCCAGCGTTTGCCGAAGTCAGGAAGTAGAGCTGGCCGATTTGACAAGCGCCGGGCAAAGCCGCGCCAACCGCAATTGGCCGGGTGAAGGGAAAGCCGGAAAAGTCGGGATTCTTGGCCTGAACTTGTAAGTCAATCGACGTGTCACGTGGAGTTTGCGCGGCCATTTGAGCAACGGTTGCGCTGGCAAGAAGGAGTAGCGCTATGGAATGTCTCGTAAGCATAGAAATTTTGAAATTTCGCCCGACCTGAGAATTCCATTGGTTAACGATGCATTGGCCGAAATTCCGCGTAAGTTACTGAATTATCAGTCCCAACAAATTCTCTCGCGGGTTGTCACTGCTCTGCGGCAAGGTGGTGTCTATAGAGTATGGGTCACATAAGGGCCCGCCCGTTTCATATCCTCCTCATGGATACTCTTGCCGCGGTATGGGTTTGGAGGTCCGGGGCGGAGATGTTCGGGTACGATGCAGTTAGAAGAGAGGCGAACAGCTAATGAAAGAGATCAGCAAGTGGGGAGCGTTTTCAGTCGTAGCAATGGCTCTTTGTCTGGCCGTAACAAGCTGCAACAAGAATCCAAATCAATCGGCAGCTCAACAACAGCAGAGTACAGATCAAACCGCAGCTCAACAACAAAGCACAGATCAATCGACGGCCCAACCACAGAGTTCCGATCCGGCGCAGGCTAATCTGGCGTCCGCGAGTGAGCAACCGGAATCCCAGGCTCCGGCGGAGCCATCTGGTACCGCGCAGCAAGCGCCCGTGCAAGAACCGGCTGCGTCTTATCAGGGCAATGATCAGAGCGTCGGATACGACACGGGCGATACCTACGATAATGAGCAGCCCGTTGAAGCGCAACAACCACCGCCGCCGCTACCGGAATACAGCCAGCCCGAATGCCCAGGACCGAATTACATCTGGACACCGGGTTATTGGGGATACGCTTCCGCGGGCTACTATTGGGTTCCCGGAGCATGGGTGCTTGCTCCCTATGTCGGCTCGCTCTGGACGCCTCCTTATTGGGCGTTCTTCGGTGGGCGCTATCGCTGGCACCGCGGTTACTGGGGTCCGCATGTTGGCTTTTATGGCGGAGTCAATTACGGCTTCGGTTATGTGGGTCGTGGCTATGAGGGCGGATATTGGCAGGGAGGCGCATTCGATTACAACCGCTCTGTGAACAATGTGAATACAACCGTTATTCACAACGTGTACAACTACACAGTCACGAATTACACGACCACGAAAACAAGTTATGTCGGCGGCCCCGGCGGGCTCAACGCTCGGCCTACGGCTGCGGAGCTGGCGGTACTGCACGAGCAGCGCATAGCTCCTGTTCCGGCGCAGGTTCAGCATATGCAACAGGCCGCGACCAACCGCGCGCAATTCGCCGCGGTGAATCACGGACGTCCGCAGACGCTGGTAGCACCGCGCCCGCTGGCTACCGCATATAAGGCTCCGGCACCGCACCCGACGGCCGTCCCAGGGGCACGAACCATCCCCCCGGTGAATGCACGACGAGCAGCAACCCCAGAAACGCGCGCCCAGGCTCAGCCTAATGCGCGTCCAGGTCAACGTGTGGAAACACGGCCCAATGCGATGGCGCATGCTCCCACGACGCAGCCCCGCGTAGAAAGAAGGCCGGCGCCTGCGCCAGCCGCCGCGACCCATGGCGAAGAGCCGAACGTACGGCGGGCGAACCCGGGACAACCGGCGGCGAGAACTCCGCAACCTGCACCGGTGCGGCCTGAGGAAAGGCCGGCAGCTCGGACACCACAGGCTTCTCCTGCGCACCCCGCGACTCACGCCGCCCAACCAGCCCCAGCGAGACCTGAGGAACGACCAGCGACTCGGACGCAGGAATCGCCGCATGCACAACCAGCCGCGCACGGAGCGCCTCCGAACCGGCCGGCATCGGAAGCCAGACCAGCTCCAGCTCAGCACTCCACAGCTCCACCGCGCGAGAAAAAGGAGAGCAACGACACGAAGCGTTGAGAGGCTACCACTGAACCGTTCCTGAGGGTGCCGATCCGACACCGAAAGCGGGAAGAGGAAAGCTAGTTACGATTGTCACGTTGTAAAAACGCTGCAGAGGTATGTATGCGAATGGCGCGGCGCTAACGGTGCACAATGGCCAAGGCTGATTTCAAATCCGTCGATGAGTACATTGCCTCGCAACCTGCGGCTGTGCAGGGCATACTCGAACGTGTACGGAGCACCATCCGCGACGCCGTGCCGGAAGCCGAGGAAGTGATTTCGTACAAGATCCCCGCGTATAAACTGGACGCTAGCCCGGTGCTCTATTTCGCAGGGTGGAAGCAGCACTACTCGCTGTATCCTGCCAGCGAGCGCCTGGTCGCGGCGTTTAAGGACGAGCTTGCACCCTACGAGATCAACAAGGGCACAATCCGGTTCCCGCTCTCGCGGCCCATACCGGTGAAGTTGATCGGCCGCATCGCTAAGTTCCGCGCGAAAGAGATCGCCGGGCGCGAGAAGGCGAAAGCGACTGCGGCCGCGCCAAAGAAGAGCTAGGCCGATGCATGGGTCAGCTTGGGTTGAAAGCTGCGCCACAAAGCAGCTGGTAACGTGTCCATTCGAAGGGAGAAATCGATGGTATTGGTAATCGGGGCGACAGGGTTGTTGGGCGGCGAGGTCGTCCGGCAGCTTCGGCTTGCTGGGTACGCCGTTCGTGCTCTCGCCCGAACGACATCGAATCCATCGCAGATTGAAGCTCTGCGGCAAACCGGCGCTGATATCGCTTTTGGAGATCTCAAGGAACCAAGCTCGGTTCAAACGGCATTTCAAGGAATCGAGGCGGTCGTCACGACTGCATCTTCCACGCTTTCGCGGCAGCCAGGCGACTCGATTCAAACCGTGGATCGGGACGGCTGTCTCGGCGTGATCGACAGCGCTAAGAAAGCAGGAGTGCGGCAGTTCGTTTATACGTCCATTCCGCGGAGCTTCCGATACGAATCTCCGCTCACAGGCGCGAAAGCGGAGGTAGGGGAGTACCTCATTGGCAGTGGCATCGATTACACGGTGCTTGCCGCTAATTTTTTCATGGAAGTCTGGCTGAGTCCTGCGTTGGGATTTGATCCTCAAAACGGGCGGGCAACGATCTATGGAACCGGCGATCGACCGGTCGGTTTCGTCTCGTACAAAGATGTGGCCCAAGTTGCCGTGCGATCGCTCGCAGCGGAAGCTCCGAAGAATCGAACCATCTCCATCGCCGGTCCCGCAAACCTGTCGCCGATAGACGTGGTAAGTACTTTCGAACGGTCATCGGGACGCACGGTTCGCGGTTGAACACGTTGACGAGAATGCGCTAATCGAGCAACGCCGCACTGCTTCGAATCCTCTGGAAGAGACCTTCGCGGCTTTGATGCTTGACTATGCTAACGGTTGCCCGATGGACATGAAAGAGACTCTCTCGATTTTCCCCATTAGGCTGACGTCCGTTCAGGAATATGCGGACTCGATGTTCCATTCGGAGTCGGCTCATGCCTGACGGGTATGTTAAGGACAGATGCGAATTCAGCCCTCAGCCGCTACTCTCATGTGGGGATTACTTGCGCTATTACTGATCCCCTTTGCTGCTTTCCCGGACGAAGGTCATCCCATTCTCGCGATTGGGTCGTCGGCACCGAACTTTTCATTGCAGGGCGTAGACGGCAAAACTCATAAACTGAGCGATTACTCGTCGAGCAAAGTTCTTGTCATTGTCTTCACGTGCAATCACTGCCCCACGGCACAGCTCTACGAGAGCCGCATTAAGCGCCTCGCCGATGATTATCGCGGCAAGGGCGTGGCCCTGGTTGCGATACAGCCAAATAATCCGGCTGCGATCCGTCTGGACGAGCTCGGATATACGGACGTGAGCGACAGCTTCGACGAGATGAAGATCCGGGCCGCATACCGGCACTTCGATTTTCCTTACCTGTACGACGGCGACACGCAATCGGTGGCGCGCGCCTACGGACCGCAAGCGACGCCGCACGTGTTTATTTTCGATCAGCAGCGCAAGCTGCGCTACCAGGGCCGGATCGACAACAGCCAGCGCGAATCGCTGGTCAAAACACAGGATGCGCGCAACGCGATAGATGCGCTGCTCGCCGGCAAGCCGGTTGCCGTCACGCATACGAGCGTGTTCGGTTGTTCGACGAAATGGATCTCGAAAGAAGCCGGAAGGGTTGCCGAGATGAAGAAGATTGAGGCCGAACCGGTGAGTGTCGATTTGGTTTCGGCGGACGGTCTCAAGAAGCTGCGAAAGAATTCTAGCGGCAAAGTCCTGCTGGTGAATTTCTGGGCGACATGGTGCGGCGGCTGCGTTCATGAGCTGCCAGATCTCGAGACTACGTGGCGGATGTACCGGCTGCGCGATTACGATTTCGTGACGGTTGCAGCTAACATGCCCGATGAAAAGCCTGGGGTGCTGAGATACCTGAACCGGCTGCATGGCGGGAGCCGCAATCTTCTTTTTGGCTCGACGGACACGGATCAGATGCAGCACTCGTTTGCTCCGGAGTGGCAGGGCGCGCTGCCGTACTCGATGGTGCTATCCCCGGACTGCAAGGTGCTGTATGAGCATCAGGGCGAGGTTGACCTCTTGAAACTACGCCGCATCATTCTGGGCAATTTGCCGGACCCGGATTACGTGGGGATCCGCGCGTACTGGGCTGGGTCGCCTAGGTAAGGCTCACGATCCTAGGCGCACGGGCGTAACCTAAGACCGATATGCCCGCCGAGGGTCTCAGTCAGACTTCATTGCTGCAGGAATGGAGCGACTTATCGCCTCCGGAGCGCGTGAAGGCATTCGAAAGCCTTCCTCGCGACCGGGTCGATGATTTCTTTCTGCGGCTGAGCAGTCGCGATGAGCTTGGCCTGTTGCTGTCGATTCCGAAAGGCGAGCGCCGAATCTGGCTACGGCTGCTGCCTCCCGATGATGCGGCCGACATTCTTCAGCTCGCTCCCGATGATAAGCGCGATGAGCTCGCGGCGCAGCTGGATGATGTAACGCGGCGCGAGGTAAGTGCTCTTCTCGCATACAAAGAGGACGCAGCGGGCGGCTTAATGAGCCCTCGTTTTGCTCGACTTCGTCCGGATATGACGATTGATGAAGCGATCAGCTATCTCCGGCGACAGGCGAGCCACGTCGAGACAATCTACTATGTTTACGCTCTGGATGAGACGCAGCATTTGCTGGGGGTGGTGAGTTTCCGTGACCTGTTTGCGGCCGATCGCGAAAAGCTGGTCCGCGACATTATGCGGACGAAGTTCATCTCCGTGCCCGAGCAAATGGATCAGGAAACTCTGGCGCGGCTTTTCAGCACGTCGCGCCTGCTCGCAATCCCGGTGCTGGATGCGACCGGGCACATGCGGGGCATTGTGACGGCCGACGATATCGCGGACGTCGTCGAGCAAGAGGCTACCGAGGACATTCAGAAGGTCGGCGGCATGGAGGCGCTCGACGGTCCGTATCTGGAAATCCGTTTCTGGCAAATGGTCAAAAAACGAGCAGGCTGGCTCACGATCCTGTTCGTTGGCGAGATGCTAACCGCGACGGCGATGGGTTATTTCGAAGATGAGATTGCGCGCGCGGTTGTGCTGGCCCTGTTTGTGCCGCTGATCATCAGCAGCGGCGGGAATTCGGGCTCGCAGGCAACGACGCTTGTGATCCGCTCGATGGCCTTAGGTGAATTGCGGCTACGAGATTGGTGGAAAGTCATTTACCGGGAAATATCGACCGGTTTGGCTCTGGGCGCTGTTTTGGGTGCGATCGGCATGACACGCATTGTCATCTGGCAGAAAGTTTGGCAGCCGTACGGACCGCACTATGCTGTGATTGCGTTGACTGTCGCGTGCAGTCTAATCGGTGTGGTTCTGTTTGGAACCGTCGCAGGATCGATGCTTCCTTTTGTATTACGGCGAATTGGCCTCGATCCGGCCAGTGCCTCGGCGCCATTTGTAGCAACGCTGGTTGATGTGACGGGGCTCGTGATTTATTTCACGATTGCCAGCGTGATTCTCAGAGGGACGCTGCTGTGAACGCGAATTATTGCGGGCGAAGGTGATTGTAAAGCTCTGTCGCGTTGTCGTGCAGATATCCGTGGGCGAATTTCATAGCCTGATCTTTCGTGAACGCGTGCTCGGAGACGAGCTCGCTTAGAGCGGCGGCCAACGCTTCACGCGAGGACTGGACCGATAACCAATAGGACTCTTCTGCACCGAGGGCTTCGTTGAAGGGGAACGCGTCGCTCCCGAACACAACTTTTTCGGGATAAATGGAGAGCCAGTATTTCAGGACTTGTTTGAACTCGGAAGGATAAAGATACAGATCGACTAACGAGGAATCGACATAGACGTTTTTGCGCGCGGCCAGCCAGATGACCTCGCGATCATAGGGGAAACCGCCGTGAAGCAGGACGAAAACGACGGAGTCATAGCGCGGATCGCGCAGAACGTTTTCCAAATTGAGGACGTTTCCGTTGTGCAGGCTGAAAAAGTCGCCAATGCCAACGGAAGTGTGGAAGTGCACGGCGAGACGCAGGCGGCCGGCTTCACGCAGCAGATATCGGAAGATGAAATCTTGAAACGCCGTGTACTCCTCAGGTGAGGGCGCGCCGCCATTCCTGTAGCGCGTGTAAACTGCCTCAGCTTGCGATTGCGGGGGATCGCCGAAGTGAAGTGATCGGAAGTAGGCGGCCTCGAACTTGATAGCGATTTCGCCGTTCTGGCGATCCAGTTCGAGGATGCGGGTGACGAATCGCAGGTAATCATCGAGTGAGTTAGGGAGAGCTTGGAGTCCCGCCTGGTTTAACTCGCGATGAAGCTTCTTTTCTTGCAGGGGCATGTAGACCTGCTGGTCGGTATTTTGCGCTTTGATTTTCGTGTTATCGAAAGGGAACAGAAAAGAGTCAACGAAAACCGCCCATAGGAAGCGCTTCTTATCGAGATATTCGGGCATGGCGACGCGGTTCGCAATTGCGGTTTCTATACCGAGCCGGTCGAGAATGCGGCTGAAGTACTGATTTCCGTCCTGGCGTTTCAGCTGAGCTTTTTTGTCGATTAGCCAGCGCGTGTGCTCGGGCGAGAAATCGGAATAAGGGTATTGAAACAAGGCTTTCGAGGCGGCAATCAACTCAGGATTATCGGACCGAAGACGAAGAGCCGCGCTGCCGGGCGGAGCAGCCATAGCGTCCACGTCGGGATCATCGGGGAAACCCGGATGCGAGTGATTGTCGAAGATACGGATCTGCTGGATTTCCGTGAGCAAGTCGGCGTAGAGGTGAGTGACGTCAGAGGTTCCGTACGGAACGGATTGGGCAGAGACGTATCCTGCGAAGAGGACGGCGCAGAAAGCCGCCGGTCCGCTTAGGGTTCCGAGCCGACGCATCATTAGAACGAGTACTTCGCCGAGAACTGCACCAGACGAGGAGTCCCTACGGTGCTCGTGATCTGGCCGAAATTCGAGGGGCTTTCGATATCGACAAATGCCGGGTTCGCGAAGTTCGGATGGTTGAAGATGTTGAAGAAATCGGCGGTGATGCGCAGGGCTTGCCTTTCCGTAACCGCGAACGATTTGCCTGCCGAGAAATCCCAGTTCTGCTGGACGGGTCCGCGGAAGTTATTACGCCCCAAGGTGCCGAAGCCGGTAGACCCGTCTACGCCGACCACTGGTGCAGGGGCGAAGGCATTGATATTCACGTACCCGTTGAGGCGGCTCTCAACTCCGCCATGGGTCAGCGGATCAACGCCCACGATGAGATTGGGGGTGGTTGGCGTGCCCGTGCCGATAAGTCCGTATGCAGAAGCAGCGGCAGAATCAAGTACAGTGAACGGCGCGCCGGATTGAAGCGTCGTGATCCCACTGATATACCAGCCGCCGAGAGCCGCGTGAACGAATCCTCGCGATCGCGCGAAAAACGGAAGCTCGTAAGTGTAGTTGACGATCAGCCGGTGCGCGCGATCGAAATCGGCGAGCCCACGAGAGTCCTTGAGAGTGGTTTGATCGTTGAGGGCTGTGTTCAGCGCAGTGTTTCCGGTAGAAGTCTCGTCAATCGCGTGCGCCCAAGTGTAGGCGGCCTGAAAGTGCAGCCCGTGCGAGAAGCGATGAGAGAGCGTCGTTTGGAAGGAATTGTAAATCGAGTTCGCATCGTTGCCGAATAGCTGGTATCCCGAGACCCCGAGACCAGGGAAGCGGGCGCGAGCATTCACGTTGGCGAGAGAGTTTTGCGTAATAGTGTATGTCGTGCCGTCGGCGGCCGTGAGCGTGACGGGATTAATGCGCGCATCGTATGCCTGGTTGAGATCGCGCGTTTCGCGAAGATGCGTTCCCTTCGTGCCTAAGTATCCGGCTTCGAGCACCCAGCCCCGGCCGAGGCTTTGTTGCAGAGTGAAATTCCATTGTTGCGTGCTCGGGTTGACGTCGTGCAACGGAACTTCAAGCGCCAGAATGTTGACGCTGTTCCCGGTGTACACGGGCGTTTGCGTCGTATCAGTGGTGGGCGCACCCGCGCCATTCACGAATCCGAGGAGACGCGAATAGACGGGGACGAAGGCGGGATCGATTACGCCGCCCGTCGGAATCAGCCCCACAAAAATCGTGCTCATATGACCAGGCGTGCCGACGGTGCTTGGAATGGGGAGGAAAGGCGATTGGAAGGAGAGCTGATCGATAGTGCCGGCGTCTTCGCGTACATAGTAGATGCCATAACCACCGCGGATAGAAGTGCTGCTTTTACCGAATAGATTGTACGCAAAGCCGACGCGCGGTCCCCAATTCGAGGCGTAGTTGTTGTTGAGCGTGGTCGGGCTGCGATGTCCGGTGAGACCTGGAACGTTTAGCTTGTTGACGCAAGAGGGATAGATGTATGGATCTTCGCCCGCGAGCGCGAGACCCGGATCTACATTGCCGATGTGGCACAGATCATCGCGCACGGCCCCGTTGAGCTCCCAGCGCACGCCGAGGTTGAGCGTGAGATCAGGAGTGGCCTTGTAATCATCTTGCAGGAATAGCGAATAGTCGTTGATGCGGTATTTATGATTCGATACGCCGCTTCCACCGTATGTAAACGAGGGCGCTCCCAAGAGAAATTCCTGAAAATCGGAGCACCCGAGAGCGCATGCAGCGCCGGCGGTTCCGGGGCTGAAAAACAACTGGCCGTTGAAAACCTGCGGGAAATTCTTGTCGAGGTGGATGCGGTCAAATTCGCCTCCAAAACGCACCAGGTGCTTGCCGTTCGACCAGCTCGTCGTGTTTAGCAGAGTCAGGTTGTTCTGCTCTGCAGTGATGTCGGCCGCGGGGGTAGGCCCAATCTGAAATCCGGAGCTGTTCAGCGTGAATTTATAGATCAGGTTGTCGACGTTGTTGTTGGGCCGATCGATGCCGAGCTGATTGACGTTCACGATGGGACTATTGATATCGCCACTGTAGATGCGCACAAAGCCGAAGCGGAATTCATTGACCCACTTGGGCGAGAAGGTGTGGGTCTCGGTGATGTTCAGGAAGCGATCGCGAACGGGAAGATCATACGGGAAATTGAGGTCGCTTGGCGAAGTGCCGCTCCCGAACGAGGCCTGCAGACCGCCGGCTCCGAACGGAAGAAGCGATTCGAAATCGGAGAAGAAGAAGCGGCCGGAGAGCTTGTCTTTCGAGCCTAGTTCTTTGTCGTAATCGGTTGTGAACTGGTCATCATTGTACTTGCCGGCACGGCTGTAGTTGAAGCGGCCTGTAGTGCCCGGCGTCCCGGGAATCGTTGGAATGAGGTATCCGCCGATGCCGCCGCCGAATTGATTGCCCTTTAAGTTCAGCAGTGCAAGAGCAACGGGATCGATCTGGCTGGGTGTCATCGCTGGATTGCCTGGGAAGAAAGTCGCCGCGAGCGACGCGGCGGAGCGGTTTCAGGAAGAACCGGAATCGATGTGCCGATGATGGTGCCGGAAGATAGTCCGCTGAGCTGGCGCGTGCCTTGATAGTTGATGAAAAAATAGCCTAACTTGCCGTGCGGCAGAATGGGGCCGCCGAGGCTTCCGCCGAAAATGTTTTGCTTAACGGTGGGCCGCGAATTTCCTTCGCTGTTCAGGAAGAATTCGTTAGCGTTCAGGTCATCATTGCGGAAAAACTCGAAAACATCTCCGTGGACCTGATTGGCGCCGCTTTTCAGGACGGCATTAATATTGCCGCCGCCGTTGCGGCCCTGACTCGCGTCGTAGAGACTGGTTTGAACCTTGAATTCAGCGACGACATCGGGGCTAGGAAGAGGCGTGTTGGTCAGCTCGGCGACATTGTAGTCGCTCGCGGTGATCCCCTCAATTTGGTAATTGTTGTTGTCTTCGCGCTGGCCGTTCACGTCGATACGCGTATCGCCGCGGCCGAGAGACGCGGATGCATTCAGGTTGGAAGCGGTGCCGGAGGAGAGAGTGAGCAATTGCTGGAAATTTTGGGTTGCGAGTGGCAGCGTCGTAATTGTGCGGCTCGTGAGCGACTGGCCGGTGACGGCAGTCGTAGTTTCGACATTTGCGAGCTGAGCCTGCACGTCCACCTGAGTGGCCACCGCTCTCGGGCGCAGAGTAGCCGTCAAGCGCGTGGTTTCGGTAACTCTGACGTCGACAGAAGAGAGGCGCGTGTCAGCAAAGCCGGGAGCCGTGATGGTGATCGTGTAGGTGCCAACCGGCAATAAAGGCGCAGTGAAAGTACCGTTCGCATCAGTGACGAGATTGCGGACCGTACCGGCAGTTCCCGAAATCTGGACCTGCGCCCTGGGGACTACGGCGGAACTTTGATCCTGGACAGTGCCGGTAATGGCGCCGGTCGCGCCGCCTTGGGCGAGAAGAATCGCGGGCGTTACAAGACAGAAGACGAAAGCAAGCAGACGACGGTGCATTGCATGACTCCAAAGCGGATTAACGGGTGTGTATGCAGGCTAGTATAGCGATGATGTCGAGGGGATTCGGAAGGAATACGGACTACTCGAACCCGAGATGCCAGCCGAGTTTGTTCGGATCGAACCAGGAGACGTCTATGCCGAACCAGCGCGTTTTCGAAGCGGCCGTGTAGTGACCTGCTTTACGGGCCGCGAGAATGAACGCGCACGGGCCTTCTCCGAACTGACCCAAGCGCGTGACGAGCCAGGACTGAGGAGTGAGAGGCGCAGCCAGAATCACGGGCGTGCCGCCGAAAGAAGCGAGATGCGCGCCGAAGCTCGTATCGACTTGCTTGATTGGCGGCGGCAGTTGGAACGCCTTGCGGTAACGGTCGATGGAGGCTTGCAAGTCGCGCACCGCGATGACGACTTTCGTGATGCCGCTGAAATCCTTGGTTGTGGGATGGCCGCTTGGAAAGGCGCGTTCGCGTCGGGGCGTGAGATCGCGAATTAGAAAGGGGAAGAAAGTTCCGTTCGGCTCATCGCCCACCTGAGCCGTCTCCCACTCAAGCTGCGTATCATCGGGCCGCTTCCGGCCGTTTTTCACAGGCGCGCTCACGGCAATTCCGGCAGCTTTCAGCTGATCGATTTGGGCCGTGATGTCGGTCGCTCGTGCCGCCCACGCGCAGGGGCCGGCGTTGTTCTGCATCTGTTTGGCCCAGACATGCGATGAAACGGCGGTCGGGTCTCCACTGGGCTGCAGCGCGATCAGCTCGAGATACGAGCCATCGGGAAAGCTGGTCAGGGCCATCTCTGTAGCGTGATTACTGTGCGCGCCTCCGTATTCGCACTTGAGGCCCACTGCGGCGAGATTCGCCATCATCGCCTTAAGTTCTTTTCCGGCGACCGTCACATGATCTACGGCGAGGTCGCTTGCTCCAAGCAATGTCGGCATAAGGAGCAATGCGAGAGTGCGATGCACAACCGATTCTACTGCGCTCCCGGGATGGCACCGGGCCGATATAATCGTTGAGATTGTAGTTCAAACTTGACGCTTGTCAAAGGAAACTTTTCCAAAAGATGTATCCAGAATTGAAAAAAGAGATCGAGGCGTACGAGAAGCGAACGCCGAAGTCTCGAGAGGCCCACGAACGGGCTGTCAGCCGCGTACCGCTCGGAGTCGGAAGTAATTATCGCTTTTACCCGCCGTATCCTCTATTCGTCCGCGACGGAAGGGGCAGCCGCATTCATGATCTCGATGGAAACGAATATCTCGATCACAATTTGTGCTATGGCGCCTTGCTGGCGGGGCATTGTCATCCAGAGGTGATGAAAGCGGTGCGAGAACGGTTGGAAATCGGCACGCTGTTCGGAATGCCGCACGGGATGGAATTGGAGCTGGCGGATGAAATCTGCGCCAGATTTCCGGTTGAAATGGTGCGATTCGCAAACAGCGGCTCGGAGTGCACCATGCATGCGCTGCGGCTGGTCCGTTCGGTCACGGGGCGCAGCAAGATCGTGAAGATGGAGGGCGGTTATCACGGTGGACACGATGCCGTTTCGGTGAGCGTGAAACCGAAAGAGGGCCAATTCGGCGATCCCGAACATCCCACGCCAGTAGTTTCGAGCCTCGGTGTGCTTAAAGGGACAGCCGACGCGACGCTGGTCGCTCCATTCAATAATCTGCCCGCGCTCGAACGACTGTTTCGGGAAAATCGGGATGAAATCGCGGCCGTAATCGTTGAGCCGATCATGATGAACATCGCGTTTTGCATGCCTGACAAAGGCTATCTGCAGGGCATCAGCGAGATGACCAAGCGCTACGGCGCGCTATTCATCATGGACGAGGTGAAAACGGGTGGCAAGCTGGCCTATGGAGGCGCTTGCGAATATTTCGACGTGAAACCCGACGTGATCTGCCTGGGCAAATCGATTGGAGGCGGATTCTCGCTTGCTGCGTTTGCGGCGAGCCGCGACGTAATGGACGTGATCGCGACGCAGAAGATGTTTCACGCGGGTACGTACAATACGAACCCGGTCGTGATGGCGGCGGGGCTGGCAACGTTTCGGGAAGTGCTAACGCGCGACGCATTCAAGTATGTCGGCAGCCTGAATAACAAGATGGTAGAAGGCTATAACGGCATTCTTAAAAAAACCGGGCTGATCGGCTACACGGACGGCGCGGGCGCGAATGGCGCGCTCATGTTTTACTCGAATCGCGTGCGGAATTATCGGGACTGGTATCACGTCGACGAAGATCTTTGGACGCATTACTGGTTTGCGATGGCGAACCGCGGAATACTGGCGCAGCCGTACTGGTGGGATGAGCAGTGGACGATCTCCGTGCAACACACCGAAAAAGATATCGATGAGCATTTGCAGGTGTTCGCCGAAGTAGCGCCCGCGCTCGCGGCGGCTCAGGAAGAACGGGCTGCGGTGGGGCCGGTAGGGACGACCGCGTAGCAGCGCGATGGCAACCCATACGAGCGCGCCGGGCAATGGGCCCTCAGCCCATCTCAAGCGCGCTCTCGGCGTCCGGGACCTGACGTTCCTGTATGTCGCGGCGATCGCAAACCTAAACCTTGTCCCGGTAATCGCCGCCAGTGGTCCGACGACGGTTTGGCTGTGGCTCGCGGCGCTGGCGCTGTTCTTCCTCCCACAGGGAATCGCTGTGATCGAACTCTCGAATCATTTCCCGCAAGAGGGTGGAATTTATGTGTGGACGAAGGAGATGTTCGGTGATTTTCACGGGTTTCTGTGCGGCTGGTGCTACTGGACAAACAACATGTTTTATATCCCGACGCTCTTGTTCTATCTTGTCGGGATCATTACTTACACGGGAGGGCATTACATAAGCGGCTTTTCTCAAAATCCGTTGTTCTTCTTCTGCCTAACGATAGGTTTGCTGTGGCTCACGGCGTTAGCGAATGTGAGGGGCCTCGGGGTAGGCAAGTGGGTCAACAATGCAGGCGGGCTCGGGGCCGTAGTAACAGCGACGTCGCTCATGGCGCTAGCTATTTTCGTTGTTTCGCGATA
The DNA here is from genome assembly GCA_963787585.1 of uncultured Acidobacteriaceae bacterium. Classification (GTDB taxonomy): domain Bacteria; phylum Acidobacteriota; class Terriglobia; order Bryobacterales; family Bryobacteraceae; genus Bog-105. The sequence continues at coordinate 94,377 of CAWBDR010000012.1, read as the reverse complement.
TGGAATCATGATTCCAGCTCACAGCTTCGCGCTCGGGCAAATCGACTGGAGAATCGTCTCTTCATTTGGCGTGATTTGTTTCGGCCTTGTTGGACTGGAGTTGGGATCGGTGATGGGAGACGAAATTAAGGATCCGAAGCGGAGCGTTCCGAGGAGCGTGTTCCTCGGCGGAACTCTCTCCGGTCTGCTTTATATAGGTTCAACGCTTGCGCTGCTACTCGCGATACCGCCTCAAGACGTATCCGTTGTGCAAGGCGTCGTGCAGGGCGTCGACAAAATGAGTGGTGGGCTTGGAGTCGGCTGGTTGTTGATCCCGGTAGCGGTCCTGTTGGGAATCGCGGTCGTCGGCTCTACGTCAGCCTGGTTGAGCGGATCGGCGCGTATCTTGTTTGTTTCTGGAATCGACCGCTATCTACCGAAGATGTTCGGGAAAATTCATCCACGATATGATACGCCGCACGTCGCAATCATTAGTTTCGCCGCGTTCTCATCGGTATTGATCGGTATGAGCTTTATTGGAAGGGCGACCGTCAAAGAAGCCTACGTGACACTGCTCGATTTAGCAGTCGTACTCCAGATGATTTCGTACCTCTACCTCTACGGATCGCTTGCGAAAATTGCGTTTTCGAAATCGTCGCGTCAATGCTTTTACGGAAAGGGGCGGCTTCGGTTCGCCGCGGTGGCCGGCTTGGGTACGACAACACTCGGTATGATTGTGGGGTTTGTTCCATCGAGGCACGTCGATTCCGTGTTGCTGTTCGAGCTCAAAATGTTCTGCACCTGTGCGCTTTTTCTTGCTTTAGCGGGTGGACTTTTTGCGTACTACTCACGGCGGCAATCGCGCCTTCCACTCGTCGCGGCGGGAGTTTGAATAAATGCCGATCGCATCTATAAATCCTGCAACCGGACAAACGCTTAAGACGTTTGAGCCGTTCTCGAAGGATGAGATCGATCGCAAGCTCGATTTGGCGATGCAGACGTATCGCGCGCAGCGCAACGCGCCCTATCGCGAGCGGGCGAAAAAGCTTTTGAAGGCTGCGGAAATTCTCGACAACGAAGCCGAGCGGTTCGGAAGAATCATGACGCAGGAAATGGGCAAGACGCTGAAGTCCGCCATCGCCGAATCTCAAAAGTGCGCACTGGGATGCCGCTACTATGCCGAGAACGGAGAGAAGCACCTTACTGATGAAGTGATCGCGAGCAGCGCATCTCGCAGCTTCGTCCGGTATCAGCCTCTCGGACCCGTGCTGGCGATCATGCCCTGGAATTTTCCGTTTTGGCAGGTCTTCCGCTTCGCTGCTCCGGCGTTGATGGCCGGCAATGTCGGGCTACTTAAGCACTCTTCAAACGTTCCGCAATGTGCTTTGGCGATCGAGGAGATTTTCCGGCGAGCGGGGTTTCCTGATGGCAGTTTTCAAACCTTATTAATTGAGTCAGGCCAAGTTCAAGAGCTGATCGATGACGATCGGATTGCGGCTGCAACGCTGACCGGTAGCGAGCCAGCGGGACAAGCTGTCGCAAGCCAGGCCGGGAAGCAGATCAAGAAGACGGTGCTCGAGCTAGGTGGCAGCGATCCGTTCATCGTGATGCCTAGCACCGACCTGAACGAGACCGCGAAAAATGCAGTGAATGCGAGAACGATCAACAACGGCCAATCCTGCATTGCAGCCAAGAGATTCATTGTCGCGGAAGGTATTTACGACGAGTTCGAGCGGTTATTCGTGAAGGGCATGGAAGGGCTAAAGGTGGGGGATCCTATGGATCCGAAAACCGATATCGGTCCCTTGGCAACCCAAAAAATTCAGGACGACCTCCACGGGCAAGTGACGCGGGCGGTCGGAGACGGCGCGCGTGTGCTGACGGGCGGCTCGAAAATGGATGGCCGGGGGAATTTCTACCCACCGACGGTGCTCGCGGACATTTCGCGGAAGAGTCCGGTCTATTACGAAGAATTCTTCGGACCGGTGGCGATGCTGTTTCGTGCGAAAGACGCTGCGGAGGCGATTGCCATCGCGAACGACTCTCCTTTCGGGCTTGGCTCGAGTGTCTGGACTCAAGACGAACGCGAGATGGAGCAGTTCATCGAGGGTATCGAGGCCGGCCAGGTATTCGTGAACGGGCCGGTCGCGTCCGACCCGCGGCTACCCTTCGGCGGGGTGAAGCGGTCTGGATACGGGCGTGAACTCAGCGCGGTTGGAATACGTGAATTCGTGAATATCAAGACAGTGTGGTGCAAATAGGATTCCCATGAAGCGGTATCGGATGTATATCAACGGCGAGCGGGCTGAGAGCGGAAGCGGCGCGTGGTTTCCGGTTTATGATCCCTCGACTGAAGAGATCATGGCGGAAGTTCCCGAGGCGAACGCCAGCGATGTCGACCGTGCGGTCAAGGCTGCGCGGGCGGCGTTTGATTCCGGGCCTTGGCCCCAAATGACGGCTCAAGACCGCGGCCGCCTGTTATTCAAGCTCTCGGATCGGATTCGAAAAGAGGCGCAGACCTTGGCGGAGCTCGAAGCGCGCAACTGCGGGAAGCCGATCACGGAAGCAGAGTTCGATATCAACGACACGGCAACCTGCTTTGAATATTACGGCGGGTTAGCGACAAAGATTCTGGGCCATGTGAATCCGGTGCCCGATAATGCGCTGAGCCTTTCGCTGCGAGAGCCGGTCGGTGTTGCCGGACAGATCATCCCGTGGAATTATCCACTGCTTATGGCTGCGTGGAAGCTCGCGCCGGCACTTGCCGCCGGATGTACGTGCGTCTTGAAACCAGCGGAGCAAACGCCTTTAACGGCGCTCGAAATGGCGGGTTGGCTCGAGGAAGTCGGATTTCCGCCGGGCGTGGTGAATATTGTTACAGGATTTGGCGAGACCGCCGGAGCGCCGCTTGTAGCGCATCCGGATGTCGACAAAATCGCCTTCACCGGAAGCGCAGCAGTTGGGAAGCTGATCCTGCGAAGCGCGGCAGATTCCATCAAGCGCGTGACGCTGGAACTCGGAGGAAAGTCGCCGAACATCTTCTTTGCCGATGCCGATTTTGAAGCCGCAATTGATGGAGCGTTGTTCGGGATTTTCATCAATCAAGGCGAGGTATGCTCGGCGGGAAGCCGCATTCTCGTCGAGAAGCCGATCTACAAGAAATTCGTCGACGCAATGGCGGAAAAATCCAAAAAGATTAAGCTGGGCGCGCCGCTGGATCGGGAAACGAAGATGGGTCCGCTGGTCAGCAAAGAGCAATATGACCGAGTGCGCGAGTACCAGGAGGTCGGGAAAAAGGAGGCGAAGCTCGTTGCGGGGGGCGGCCGGCCCGCGAAATTCGGCAAGGGTTACTACGTCGAGCCGACAATCTTCACAGACGTCGACAACGGAGCGCGCATTGCGCGAGAGGAAATTTTCGGGCCCGTGGCGGCTGTGATTCCGTTCGATGGGGAAGCGGAAGCGATCCGCATCGCCAATGACACGCCGTATGGCCTCGCTGCCGCCGTGTGGTCGCGCGATATTTTTCGCGCCTTTCGCGTCGTGAAAGCGGTGCGCGCCGGCATCGTCTGGGTCAATCATATGCAGCCGACGTACGTGGAAGCGCCTTGGGGCGGTTATAAGCAGTCGGGCTTTGGAAGGGAGTTGGGCCCGTGGGGCATCGAAGAGTACCTTGAAACGAAGCAAGTGCACATCAATCTCAGCGAACAACCCGTGGGGTGGTACTGATGCCGTCGATTCAGCTCAAGATGCCGATTCCAGGGCCGAAGTCGAGCGCACTTGCTCAGCGATGTTCTCAGGCTGTGCCGCGGGGAGTGGCTCAACTTACGCCGGTGTTCGTCCAGAAGGCCGAAGGAGCGGTGATTGAAGATGTCGACGGGAATCGATTCATAGATCTGGCTGGCGGCATCGGTTGTTTGAATGTGGGCCACCGCAATCCTCAAGTAATCGCGGCGGTACGGAATCAGCTTGATCGTTTCCTGCACACCTGCTTCATGGTCACGCCGTATGAGAGCTACGTTCGCTTGGCGGAGAAGTTGAACGCGCTCGCTCCGGGGAAGCGGCCGAAAAAAACGTTTTTCGTAAACAGCGGCGCTGAGGCCGTGGAGAACGCCGTGAAGATCGCACGCGCTTACACTAGGCGTCCGGCGATCATTTGCTTTGAGGACGGATTTCACGGCAGGACGCTACTGACGCTCGGCTTGACGAGCAAGACGCACCCGTACAAAGCCGGGTTCGAGCCATTTCCGAGTGAGATTTACCGGCTCCCGTACGGACACACGAATTTCGAAGACACGTTCAAGCGCGTCGTTGCTGCCGAATCGGTGGCGGCAATTATTGCGGAACCCGTACTGGGCGAGGGCGGATTCATACCGTCGCCTGCAGGATGGTGGAAGACATTACGGGAAACTGCGGACAGGCACGGAATCATACTGATCGCGGACGAGATCCAGAGCGGTTTTGGGCGAACAGGGAAGCTGTTTGCGATCGAACACTACGGAGTCGACCCGGACATTGTGGTCACCGCGAAGAGTCTGGGTGGAGGATTGCCGATTGCCGCAATCACGGGCAAAGCAGACATTATGGACAACACCGGCGCGGGTTCACTGGGAGGCACGTTCGGCGGGAATCCGGTCGCGTGTGAGGCTGCTTTGGCGGTTATCGAACAGTTCGCGAGCGGCGGTCTGCTCAATCACGCCGCAACTCTCGGCGAGCACTTTCAAGAACGCGCGCTCGAATGGCAGCATCGCTTCCCCATCGTTGGAGATGTCCGGGGACTCGGCGCCATGCAGGCCATTGCCTTAATCGGCGGGGATGGATCCCCGAACGCTGAAGCAACCAAACAGATCACGCGCTATGCATACGAGCACGGAGTCATTCTTGTCACAGCCGGTACATACGGAAATGTGGTTCGCGTTCTTATGCCGTTAGTAATCACCGTCGAAGAGATGGGCGAGGCACTCGATGTGCTCGAAGCCGCGCTTCAAAATGTGAGTTCAAGGCAGGTATCGGCTGTCGATTCCACCGCGACGGTAGGCGTCATGTGATCCGGACGCTCGCTTTCATCACCGCATCGCTCCTTACTATTTGCGCTGCTTGCAGCAAGTCTCAGCCCACGCTCGGATTGCTGGTGTGGGAGGGGTACGCGGATCCCTCCTTCATTCAGGCCTTCGAAACCAAATGCCATTGCAGAGTGAGCGCTTCGTATATGGGATCAAGCGATGAGCTGGTTGCAAAGCTCCGCGGTGGCAGTGCGAGCAACTATGACGTGATTTCGCCATCGAGCGACGTAGCGACGATGATCGCGACGACCGGCCTCGCGGCACCGCTCGAGCTCACGAACGTCCCAACGTACAGCAATCTTATGCCGGCACTGACTTCCCTGTCCGTCGTGAAATCGGGCGGCAAGGTTTACGGCGTGCCGTTTCAATGGGGACCGAATCCGCTCCTGTACGACACAACCGCATTCCAGACTACGCCCGCCAGTTGGAACATCCTTTGGGATCCGAAGCTGAGGGGAAAAGTCTCAGTTTGGGATGACCTTTCGACCGTCTATATGGCGGCACAGGTCCTGGGCTACGATAAGCCCGATCCGAGCCAGCTATACAATCTCAGCGATGAACAGCTCGATAAAGTGAAGCAGAAGCTGATCGAGCTGAAACCGAACATCCGAAAGATGTGGTCGACCGGCGGCGAGCTGACAAATCTATTTGAGAATCGCGAAGTTGAGATTGCGATGGGCTGGCCCCTTATGACCAATCAATTGCGGCAAAGACATTTTCCGATTGGCGAAACGATTCCCAGGGAGAACACAACCGGCTGGATCGATCACTTGATGATTACCTCAGCAAGCGATCACAAAGATCTCGCGTACGCGCTCCTCGAATACCTGATTGAGCCCCGCACGCAGAAACAGGTGAGTGCAGTCACAGGTTATCTGCCAGCAAATCCGGACGTCGCGCAATTCCTCACTCCAGACGAGAAAAAGGGCCTTCATTTGGACGATCTCGATAACTACCAGAAGCGGATTTACTTCTGGCAAAACGTACCGCGACGCGATAAATACAACCAGATTTGGAACGAAGTCAAAGCAGCGCAGTGAGCGGGCTGTTATCGATTCGGGGCGTCGCTAAGCGATTCAGGCAGATCACGGTTTTGCGAGATATCTCGCTCGAGGTGGACGAGGGCGAATTTCTGACGATTCTCGGCGAGAGTGGATCCGGTAAGACGACTCTGCTGAGGATTATTTCAGGATTTGAGCGCCCCGACGAAGGCGAAGTGTGGATGGCCGCGGAGCGCTTGGATGTGCTGCCGCCCAATCGCCGCGGGGTCAATACGGTTTTTCAGAACTACGCGCTGTTTCCTCACCTTTCTGTTCTTGAAAACGTGGCGTACGGTCTTCGCGCGAGGAAGAGTCCTGCAAGAGAGATTGCCGCGCGTGTGGAAGCGGCTCTCGCGCAGATCAAGATGGCTGAGTTTGCACAACGAAGGCCGAGTCAGCTCAGCGGGGGACAACAGCAGCGCGTGGCGTTAGCGCGCGCTCTTATCAATCGTCCGAAGCTGCTCCTTTTAGATGAGCCGCTGTCAGCCCTGGATGCCAATCTGCGGCGCCAAATGCAATCCGAGTTGAAAGCCCTGCAGCGCGAAGTGGGAATCGCCTTCATTTTTGTCACCCATGACCAGGAGGAGGCAATGACACTCTCGGATCGAATCGCTCTATTACGATCCGGACAGCTGGAACAGGTAAGTACTCCTCGCGACCTTTACAACAGCCCGCGAACCGCCTACGCTGCTCGCTTTGTCGGCCAGACGAATCTCTTGCATGCTCGCGTGGAGAATGGGATCGCTGAAGCCGGCCCGCTCAAATGGCCCTGTGATTTACCGCCGGGCGATGTCTTGTTCTCGTTGCGGCCTGAGCACATCGGCGTCGCAAACCCCGAGCATCCTAGCGCGCCCGGAAACTTGCGATTTCGCGCCTCATTACGAAAGATGGTGTTCAATGGGCCGACCGATCTGATTGAGGTTCAATCCCTTCACGGATTGGTCCTGAGCGCCCGCGTTCCGAATGGCACGGAGATCGGCAGGGAGTTGTCCCTCGAATTCTCCCCAAAAAACGCGACCCCTTTGCAGACCGGCGTAAGTGAGGGCTAGATAAATGTATTCTCGCGCGTACAAACGATTGATCGCACTTCCGCCGCTCGCCTGGGTTGTCATGTTTCTGCTGCTGCCGTACACATTTCTTTTTTGCTTCAGCTTCTGGACCGTACAATCGGAGACCATCGCCCATCACTGGACGCTACACAATTACAGAACTCTGTTTAGTAATCCTGTTTATCTCGACGTACTCCTGCGCTCAGTACGCATTGCCGGCACGGTCGCGATCTTCTCGTTACTGCTCGGTTTTCCGCTCGCGTATTACCTCTCATTTCGCGCAACCAAATCGAAAACCCTGCTGTATCAGCTCGTGATCATTCCGCTCTGGGTCAGCTACCTTGTTCGCGCTTATGCCTGGAAAACGATTCTCGGAGGAACCGGCGTTTTGAACACGCTGCTGGAATATTCCGGCGTGATTCACCATCCTGTTGGGTTTCTGCTTTACAGTCCGTTTGCGGTCACGCTGGCTTTGATTCACATCTATACACCGTTCGCGTTCTTGCCGATCTATGCCGCGCTCGAGCACATCCCGAGGCAACTAGTCGAAGCCGCGCACGATCTCGGCGCATCTTCGGTACGCACGTTCTGGACCGTGATCTTTCCTCTCGCCATGCCCGGCGTGCTGGCGGGTGCAACGTTTGCATTCGTCTTGAGCTTGGGAGATTTCCTCGCGCCCTTGCTGCTTGGCGGTCCGAGCGGAATCATGATTTCGAACATCGTCGTCAGCCTGTTCGGAGCGGCGTACGATTGGCCGCTTGGGGCGGCAGTATCGCTTCTGATGCTGCTTTTCGTAGTGGCATTGATCACCGCGTCGGAACGAGTCGGGAGAAAGCTCAGCCCGGTCGAGATATCGGCGTGAATCATTGGTCAAAGTCCCGATGGCTGACATGGTACGCCGCCGCGGTGTTTGCGTTTCTCTATTTTCCGATTGTCGTCCTCATTGTGTATTCGTTCAACGGCGAAAGTGTCGGCGGATTCCCGCCGCAAGGATGGACCCTGCATTGGTACAGCATGCTGATGACCGACGATGCGCTGCTGACTTCGGTGTGGAACAGCGTGCTGGTCGCCGTAGCAGCGGTGTGTATTTCGATTCTCATCGGTCTGCCGGCGGCATTGGCGTTAGACCGCGTTTCCTTCCCCGGCAAAGCGCTTTTTCGACGGCTTGTTCTGCTTCCGCTCATCCTGCCTGGAATCATCACCGGACTCTCGTTACTCATCCTTTTCGTCACTGCCCGCATGAAGCTCAGCTTGCTAACGATTGCGATTGGGCACGGCACAGCTCTCATTTCAGTAGCGGCGACCGAAATCCTGGCGGGACTACAAAAAATGGATCGCGCGCAGGAGGAAGCCTCGCTCGACCTTGGCGCAAGTCTGTGGATGACATTTTGGCGCGTGACCTTGCCGAATCTGCGGCTCTCGGTCATCGCGGCAGTGCTCTTGATATTTACACTCTCAATCGATGAGATCGCCGTGAGCTTTTTTCTGATTGGGAGACAGAATACGCTGCCTCTGGAAATCTGGTCGAGGCTCCGAAGAGGGATCACGCCCGAGATCAATGCGATTTCAACACTGATTTTCGGCTTTTCGCTGGTAACAATCGTGGTCTGGTACAAACTCAGGACGCGCCAGGCTCTGGAGTCCTGACTGCAAAACGCGGCTTACACCTCCACCTGCGCGTCACCCAGCGCCAAAGCCTTGTCGAAAACGGAAACCGCAAAATCGATGTCGCTTTTTTCGATGATGAGCGGCGGCGCGATTACGAAATGGCTAATCCACGATTGCACAGCAACGCCCTGCTTCATCATCTCCGCCGCAATTTTATCTACGATCAAAGGCTTGCCGGTGATCTTCTCTTCTTTGGTGTTGAGCGGCTGTTTCATTTTGCGATTCTTCACCAGTTCCACGCCCCAGAAGAGACCCAATCCGCGAACATCGCCGATCGAGGGATGTTTATCTTTTAGGGCATTCAGCTTTTCGCCGAGGTAAGAACCCATTTCCTTCGCCCTCTGGACGAGGTTCAGCCGCTGCATTTCACGAATAGTAGCAACGCCTGTTGCAAGCATCAGCGGATGTGCTTCGTAAGTGTGACCATGCGCAAACAGGTGATCCTCGAAATAGTTTGCAATTTGTCCGGTGGTTGCACACAGGCCCAACGGGACGTAGGCGGAAGTAAGACCCTTGGCAGTGACCAGAATGTCGGGTTTCACGTTCCATTGGTCTACAGCAAACCAGGTACCCGTACGGCCCCATCCGGTCATCACTTCATCGGCAATCAGGAGCACGCCATTGCGATCGCAAATCTGACGCAAACGAGGCAGGTATTCAGGAGGTGGAACGAGAACGCCGTTCGTACCCACGATGGGTTCAACTATCACGGCCGCTACGTCGCTTTCGTTCTCGATCATGTGCTCGACATAGTCGGCGCAGGCCACACCGCAGTCCGGATATGTGTGCTTGAGCACGCAGTTGTAGCAATTCACTTCCGGTGCGAAAACGACGCCCTGGCCTTTGCCCGCGGGCTCTACCGGCCAGCGTCGAGGGTCGCCAGTTGCGCCAATAGAGGCCATGGTTGAACCGTGGTAGGAGCGATAACGCGAGATGATCTTCGATTTGCCGGTGAACATTCGCGCGATTTTGAAGGCAGCCTCGTTCGCCTCTGTCCCCGAAGTAGTGAAAAAGAACTTCTCGAGTCCTTTAGGCAGAACCTCGAGCAATAGCCGGCTTAATTCAACCCTTGGTTCCGTGGCATAGCTCGGCGCAATGTACGGTAAAGCGCGCGCCTGAGCGGCGATCGCCTCAATGACGGCCGGATTCTTGTGTCCGAGATTGAGACACATCAGCTGAGAAGAGAAATCGAGATAGCGTTTTCCGTTCCCGTCAATGAAATAGCAGCCTTCCGCGTCGGCAATGTGCAGCGGAGTCCAGCTTTTTTGAAATTTCCACGTCCCGTAATTCAGCTTGCGCGTCCATTCGCTAATTTCGGTGGAAGAGAGGGAAGTTGTTGAAGTCATCGGAGACCTTACATTTAAGATACAGGGCAACGGAGCGGACGCAGATATCCTGGAGGTTCTCATGACTGTCGCCATCTCCATGCTCCGCGGCATCAATGTTGGAAGCCATAAGCGGGTCACGATGGGGGCATTGCGAGGTCTCTATACGTCGCTCGGGTTTGAAGATCCACAAACTTACGTCCAGAGCGGGAATGTGATTTTCAAGACCCGCGAGCGAGATTTAGCAAAGCTAGGGCGACGCATTGAAACGGGTATAGAGAGCACGTTCGGTTTTCGCTCGGACGTAATCATTCGTACGTGCTCCGAGCTGAAACACGTGGTCGCGAGAAACCCTTTCGCGGCGCGGCCTGGCATAGAGCCTAACAAGCTCCTTATCACTTTTCTTGCTGGAGACCCGTCACCGGAAGCGCGCGATAAGGTCAGCAAGATGAAAACGGATCCTGAGGAATTGTGGATCGATGGTCGCGAGCTCTATATCTATTTCGCGAATGGCATGGGACGCACGAAACTGCAGCTCACAGCTCTCGAGAAGATATTGAAAACTTCTGGGACGGCCAGAAACTGGAATAGCGTAACGAAGATGCTCGCCATGGCCGAAAAGCTCGAAGCTCCCGAAGCATGAGAGTGCCGAGACTACATGCGATTACGTTGCTCGCAGCCGCAATGTGCGGAGGCTGTGCGCCGCGGGTTCATGAGTCCGGTTTAGACCTGCCGAACGTTGTTCTTTGGGCTTGGGAACGGCCCGAGGATTTGCGTTTCCTCGATCCCGTTCAGACCGGAGTGGCCTTCCTCGCGGCCACGGCTCTCATCGAACGAGATGGCAGCGTCTTATTCCATCCGCGAACTCAGCGGATTCTGCTTCCGGCAACTACTCCAGTGCTTGCGGTAGTCCGCATCGCATCTCCGTTTCAACACCACGAGGTGCAAGCTCAACCATTACTGGCTGGACTTGGAGAAATCGCTAGGCTCCCAAAAGTGCGCGGCGTCCAAATTGACTTCGATGCCCGGGCTTCCGAGCGAAATTTCTATCGGACGTTGCTCGAACGCATGCGAGTACTCACACCTAAGCCGATCAGTGTGACAGCGCTCGCTTCCTGGTGTTCGGGGGATCGATGGCTGGACCGCGAGCCTATCACCGAAGCAGTGCCGATGTTTTTCCGCTTGGGAAAAGGCGAGTCCCATGACATGTCGATTGAGAGCTCAATTTGCAGCACCTCGATCGGCCTTTCGACCGACGAGCCGTGGCCCGCAAAACGGCCGCCGGGGATCGATCGCATTTACCTGTTCAGCCCCCATTCCTGGACGCAACCAGACTATCTTGCGGCCGTCAACCGAATTCGGAATTGGAAATGAAGCTAACCCACGTCGTTTTGGCATGCATCAGCGCTGCCAGTGTTGTCGTGGCATGCGCCATTGACCCGGGGCCGTTCTTCAGTGCAGATCAGTCTCCAGAGAACGAAGCTGAATTTATCGGTGGGCAGCTAGGCCTCATGACGCCGAGCCTGAACAAGGCTGATGAACTCATTGCGTTTCGATATTTGAGCGGCCTGACATTCGAAAACCCACAAGCGATCCATGGCGTCGGATCGTCTAGTACTCCTGCAACTGAGGCGAATCTTCCCGGAACTGAAATTTGGTGGAAGGCTCGTCAGGGAGTTTCCGATCCGCCCGCGCCCACCGAATACATGAACCCCTACCGTACAAGCGGATCATCGTCGCCCTATGTCTATTACGAGAATTGCTTAAAAAGCGCGTTCGTGACGGCGGCCAGTACCCTCGCTGATCGACGGCAGAGTTACGGCTCTTCATCCGCCTTCCAGGATTGGGTCCGGGCGCAGGATCAGGTGTTTGCGAACTGCGGTAACAACAAGAATCCCATTTTACCGGAAGATTCCGTTTCCGGTGCGGGGGAGCTGATAAGAGCGGATCGCAGTTATCAGATTGCAGCGGCACATTTCTATGCCCAGGATCTCGAGATGGCGCAAAAACTTTTCCATGCGATCAGTCAGGACAGAAACTCGCCATGGGCGAAAATCGGCGATTACATGGTGGGACGGACACTGTTACGTGAAGTATCTCTTCAGAACAACACTGCGGCGTTGGATGCGGCACGACAAAAATTCCTAAAAATCGCCGACGACCCCTCGGCCGGTGCTCTTCGGGCTTCCGCCCGCGGGCTGCTAGAGCATCTGAATGCCATCGAGCATCCCGGGGGAACGCTCCAAACTCTTTCGGCGCAGTTGATGCTGCCTCATGCCTCGGCTTCATTCAACGAGACTCTCGGAGTGGCGCGTTACGTGTTAGTAGCCGATACGTTCCGCGACGCGCGATCGCAGCCCGACATACCGGAGCCGTTCGATTGGGTTCGAACGCTTGAACATGAGAATGCACCTCACGCGATAGATCGTTGGCGTGCGACACGTTCTCTGCCTTGGCTTACATTGGCGTTGATTTGCTCGAGAGGCGGAGACGCACCCGCTGCGGACTTAATAACGGAAGCAAATCACCTTTCCTCTTCTTCACCAGCATTTGCGACCGCGGCCTATAATGCGATCCGGTTGCAAATGGAAAGCAATGTAACGGACGAGCCTCGCCGACAGCTCGATGGGCTTCTTGCAAATGAACGGAAGCAACCACCCGCAGTTGTAAACGCGTGGCGTGCGGAACGAATGCAGCTTGCCACTAGCCTCGACGATCTACTGCGTTGGGCGCCGCGAACTCCGATCTACTCGAGCTACTACTCACGGGATCCGAACGCCGCGTCTCCGGTTCTGGCGCAGGATTCCGCGTATGTTCTGAACTACCGCACACCACTCTCGAAGCTTGCTGAAGCGGCCCACAGTAATCGTTTACCGCAATGGTCCGCCGCGGATGTAGCCCTGGCGACGTGGACACGCGCATTCATACTGCACAATCGTACGATCATGAGGGACGTAGCGCCGATTCTCGAAAGAGCTCATCCGGATTGGAGTGGAAACCTGAGTCCCCCGTCGACGCCGGAGTTCGACGCCTGGAGCTTTCGCGCCGCGCTGCTGATAGCGAATCATGCCGAGTTTCAGCCGCTGGTTCCAGTCGATTACCGAAAGCACCTTGATAGAGGGAGTTGGTGGTATCGAGTAGCGCCACCGGACACAAACTTGCCCAGCCGGGAACTCTCAACTGTGGCATGGCGGCTCCCGGTGATCTTTCAGCCCAGCGAGGCCGTGATCTCGAAGGCTGAGCGTGATTCCGCGGACGAGGAGATCGGAAGACTAAAGGAGACGGGTTCCGCTCAAGCGCTTCTTGGTCGTATCATTCTCGAATGGGCGAAATCTCACCCTCAAGATCCTCTGATTCCCCAAGCCCTGCATCGACTCGTAATGGTCGTACGCTATGGCTGCGCTCGTGTTGATCCAAAAAATGGCAGCATATCGAAAGCAGCGTTCGATTTATTGCACACGCGATATCCCAAGAGCGAATGGACTGCCAAAACGCCTTATTGGTTTAAGTGAAACCGGCCAAGGTTGATGTTGCGCGAGGGAAGCTACGGGTAATATTTTCATCAGCTACCGCCGTGAAGATTCAGCTGCTTATGCCGGCCGAATATGCGATCAGCTCGTGTCTGTTTTCGGTGAAACAAGGGTCTTCATGGACGTTGAGGACATCACGCCGGGGCAGAATTTCGCTCAGACGATTGATCATACGATCGGAAACTGCGCCGCGGTATTAGTCATCATCGGACCGAGGTGGACGGAACTACTGCGGAGCCGCCTGAGCGAACAGCAGGAAGATTATGTCCGCCGCGAGATCGCGGAAGCGCTCCAACGGAAGACCACGGTAATCCCTGTTCTGGTTGGGAGGGCGACAATGGCCCAGTTGACGGACCTTCCCGAGAGCTTGGCCGATTTGCCTCTGCATCAGGCCGTCGAGCTCCGCGACGAAACTTTTAAAGAGGACTGCGCTCGTTTGGCAGAAACGCTCAGAGCACATGTTGGGCTCGGCGTGCGATTCGGAACCAACAATACATACAAAAAGGTACTTGCATGGGTGGTCAGCTCCGTGGCCCTAATAGTTCTACTTATAGCGGCTTCTCGGTTTATCGGCGTCGGCCCGTTCAGCCAATCTCCAACGCAGAGAAATCGGGTTCATCAACTCCTCGATACTGCCAAGACGCAGATAACCGAAGCTGAATACGAACCGGCCTTTAAGACGTATGGCGAGGTTCTAAAACTGGAGCCAGGAAACCGGATCGCGATGGACCGCCAAGTGGACGCAGCCATGCTGTGGCTCCAAAACTTTCACGTGCTCATCGGAGAAGGTCAAAAGGCAGAGGACCTTGCGGGACCGTCGCTATCTGAGATCATGTCCGTCCTCGATGCGGAACTGGCACGTACAAAGGAACGAGGAGAACGGGCCGCCGATATCTTCGCCCATCTCGGTTGGGCCCATTGGCTGAATCAGCACATTGCTCAACGAGAATTCGGACCAGCTGCAGAACAAGATCTACACCGCGCGCTCACGCTTGATCCACGAAATGTTTACGCCAATGCGATGCTAGGCAACTGGCTGCTTCAGAATCATGGTAGCTTCCACGAAGCACTACAACATTTCGCTGTTGCCCTCAACAGCAATAAGCAGAGGCCGCTAGTTCGCGAAATGCAACTCGGTGGGCTGATTTCTAACTTCGATCCCGGGGCTCGACGGGAACTCATCAGAGTTGCGAATCAAATGAGGATCAACTCGGAAGCTATGGACGAGTGGTACAAGCACCGGATCTTATCGAATTACAGTCCCATGAATAGTTATGGCGAGTTGATGGAAACACTCAGTGCCGTGCCTTCTAATGAAGCGTGGGCGACCTTCCAGTGGCTCGACGATAAGCAGGCAACGGGTAACGAAATGGAAGCGCAGCGGATACAGCACGAATTTATTCAAGCAAGTATTGCAGAGATTGCCGGTAAGGCAGAGGATGCGCTTGGGAAGTTCAGAGCCCTGCAAGGTGAGTTGAAGCAACACGGCTATGAAGGCAGCATTACCGATCAGGTGGCTGCCGCGATTAAGCGCCTCTCGCGCCAGCGAGTCAAGGCCGCGACTCTATCCAACTCAGAAATTGGCGCATAAAATGCTCTTAGATCGATCAAATCCGAGGTTACTAACATGCCGACCGCACCTTCTGTAACTGATGCTCTGAATTTCTTTTATCCGGCTGCGAATGCAGCGTACGGGTGTCAGGACCCTGCTCACCTGCTTGTGGGGAATAACTTCGTCTTCAGTAAGCAGATTCAAGTTGATCCTCAGAAGGCGGCACAGGTTCCGCCTCAGCACCTACCGATGCTCGCGAGCATGCTCAAGTTGAGTCCCATATTTGGCTTTGTCGCGACTCGGCCCGGGGCAGTATTCGTATCCATTCGCGGCACGGAGACTCCAGGGGAATGGCTCTGTGATTTCGAGGCGGTTCCGACCGGGTGTCAAATCGGCGCTGGAACAGTCCACGAAGGTTTCCAAAAAGTCTATGAGGTCATTCGAGACAGCTCCATTGATGCGTTCAAGACTGCGCTGCATCCCGGGGATGAACTCTTTGTGACTGGGCACTCTCTCGGCGCGGCATTGGCTGTCCTGTTCGCGAATGACGCCGTTTCCTTAACGCCCAATGTTCAGGTTTGCACGTTCGCCGGTCCCCGCACGGGATTAGCCGATTTTGTCACTTCCTATAACGCGCGGGTTCCAGGAACGCTCCGCGTCGTCAACCGCTGGGACATAGTGCCGAATGTCCCTGTTCCCGCTCCGCCGCTCTGTTTGTACAAGCACGTTGGTTCGCTCCTGGCGATCGACGGTGGCTTTACATTCGACCTAGGCCACGCACACTCTTTACCGCTGTCTTATCTGCCGGGCCTAAAGAAGGAAGCGGATCAGGCACGCGTTTCAGGAGCGGGCGGGGTCAGCTGAACCGACATCACGCTCAAATCGTTATCTACGTAATTAAGCGCACAGTAGAGAGAAAAATGTTGCTCTACTGCTGAACCTAAGATATGATTCGCTTCACGAGTCATCTTTGTGTTGATTGTCCTTGCCCGAGTTCTAGGTGAACTCTAACGCTGGGGATAGTGGCTGTATAAGTGCAGCATTACCGTGTCGAGTCCAGGTCGAAGGGAGATTCACTTATGAATCCTTATGTGCTGGCCCTGGCGGTTGTGTTTTGTTTTTTCACAATCTCCTGCCCTCATCAGAAAAGCTCGGGTTCGAAATATCCCGATCCAAAGGTGCGATTTGCCAACTACACTCAGACGTGCGGGGGCATTCCCGGCAACCTTCCCGACCATTTTGGATATTACTTATCGGATCAGCAGAAGGCGGGAGCTTGCACGTGGTATTTGTGGCCAGGCGGCGACCCGTTACGGACTCAAGGTAGCCCAAAGGACGCACGCGGCAATCCGCGATTCTGGCGTCTGGCGGAAAAGAAGCTTTGGGTAATCGCGAATCTCTCCGGCCTTCCGATCGACGTCGCTCTTCTGAGATATGTGACCGGGACGCCTCGAGATCAGCGGTTCAAAAAGTTAGGCGTGATCAATGACCCGGGCTGTAAAGCGGCGACGAAGCCCGACGCGTACGGCCTGATGCTGGACGACTGCTCCGATCCTTATTCAAGCGGCATTATGGGAATCCGGCTCTTTCCTAACCCCGACTTCAATCCGGCGGTATGGGACACGAATAAGTTTTTGAATTTCGATTCCCGCATCGAGCCGCCTTATTTGTCCGGTCTTAGCTGCGGTGTTTGTCACGTCACGTTCAACCCGACCAAACCACCCGCCGATCCTGAGAACCCTCAGTGGGAGAACTTGGCGCCAGCGCTGGGCAATCAATTCCTGAAAGAAGGCGAGATGTTTAAGGGCCGGCTGACTCAACGCAATTTCCTGTATTGGGTCTTCGACACGCAACAGCCCGGCACCTCCGACACCAGCCGCCTCAGTACGGACTTCATCAATAACCCGAACGCCATCAATTCCATCTGGTACATCATTTCCTCCCGGCCAACTCATCCCGAAGTCATGAATGACGGGACCACAAAAGACGTTCCGCACATCTTGAAGGACGGATCGGACTCCATAGGTGCAGAAGGCGCGGCTTTGCGGGTCTACATCAACATTGGCAGTTGTCCTGACTACCGCATGAGCCTTGAAGACACCTTTACTGGAATACTGCGGCCCCCGCCCTTAGCTTCTAATGCGAAAAACCCAACCGTGCAGCATCCCTTCGATCTCGTCAACGCGCAAAAGAATTGCGTGGACTGGCAATTGACAGCGGCGCGCATGACCGACGCGGCCAACTTCCTGGATGCCAACCAACCGTACTACTTGAAAAACGCCCCTGGCGGGGGCGACTACATCACCAAAGATTCCGCGATCCTCGACCTTGGAAAGACGACGTTCGGGGCGGAATGTGCGCGGTGTCACTCGAGCAAGTTGCCGCCGGAGGTAACGCAAGGTGGAGTCGACAAGCATTCCGAGCAAGCCAAAGCGGCGTGGGTGAAGCTAGTCAAATCCGACGAGTTCTTATCCAAAAACTTCCTTTCCGATGACGCGCGTTATCCACTTGTGTCGACCGATCCGCGAATGGCAATCGGCACGAATGCCGATCGAGCGCTGGGTACGAATCCGGATACCGATCATCTCTGGCACAACTTTTCATCGCTCACCTTCAAGCAACTGCCGACACCGGGGACACTGGTTCTTCAGAACCCGTTTGATGGCAGCCAGCCCATTCATTTCAAAATTCCGCAGGGTGGGGGCGGCTATTACCGCACGCCTTCGCTCATAAATGTCTGGGCGACGGCGCCTTTCCTCCATAACAACATGCTTGGCATATACACCGGAGATCCCTCGGTCAAAGGCCGCATAACGGCATACCAGGACGCCGCTGAGAAGCTGTTATGGCCGGAAAAGCGGGCCGGCAAGCCAACCATGAAAGTAACTGGAACCGATTCCGAGCTGAGCGTTGGGCAAATCAGCATTCGTGTCCCAGCTGGAACTCCGGTGGATCTGTTGGCCAACATCAACCTATATGCAGCTCTTCAACCCGGTCAGTTGCTCGAGACCTTGAGACAACTGAATAAAGATCCCGAGTTGCTTGTTCGAATGGTACAGGCCTTGAAGAACCAGGGACAGTATGACGAGAGACTGAAGGCCTTCGTTCCATTACTCCTGGCCAGAAATCAATCTCCCGATTTCATTCAGGACCACGGGCATACTTTCGGCGTGAACCTACCAGATGCCAGCAAGCGCGCGCTGATCGAGTACATGAAAACCTTCTAGCGAGTAGGCAGGACATGGACAACGACGTCATTTTTCAGCCGCTGCGGTTTCGCAACCTCACTGTAAAGAACCGGCTGTTCCGGTCCAACATATCGGGGCGGTTCGATAACTACGACGGTTCCGGCACCCAGACGCGCATCAATTGGGAAGAATCGTTTGCGCGTGGAGGAGTCGGAGCCATCATTTCCTCCTTTGTTCCCGTTCATCTGCGTGGGCGCATCATGCCCAATTACGCCATGATCGACAGTGACGACAGAATCCCGTTCTGGCGTGCTCTTGGCGATGCCGTGCACCGGCACGACTGCAAGTACATTTTGCAATTGAGCCACTCGGGAAGGCAGCGCGACAATCCGGGCGTTGAGAACTTCAGACAGAAGGCGCTCTCATCCACCAACCGCATGGACACTTTCCATGGCTTGCTCTGTGAAGCCATGACGCTTCAGCAGATCAAGGATACGGTGAAGTATTTCGCGGACGGCGCGCGGCGTGCTCGCGAGGCCGGGTTAGATGGCGTCGAATTACACGCCTCACACGGTTACCTCATAACACAGTACCTCAGCTCGGCGATCAACGATCGTTCCGACCAGTATGGTGGGACCTTGCAGAACCGGGCCGCGTTTCTGATCGAAATTATTCGCGCTATTCGACAAGAGGTCGGCAGCGACTATCACCTGCAGGCAAAGCTGAATGCAGTCGATTTCAGCAACGCTCTTTATCCGTGGGAGAAGAAAGGCAATACGCTCGAAGAAGGCATTCAAGTAGCGAAGTGGGCGGAAGAGGCCGGCGTCGACGCCATTCACGTGTCGATCGGAAGCATTTTTCCTCATCCGCTGCTGCCTCCCGGTGGTTTTCCTCCGGACGAGCTGAACTGGTGGTACGGCACCATGATCTCGAGCGGCGTGTTGGGTTATTTCAACTACACGATGTTCCACTTCAGGTTGCTGCGACCGATCTTTACGTTCTTTTGGGCGCGCACAAAAAAGGATCATCCCATCGAAGCCGTCAGCTCGGAGTACTGCCGTGAAGTCAAAAAGAACGTGAGCGTTCCCATCATCAACACGGGCGGATATCAGGACGGCGCGGTGATACGGCGCGTCATTTCGGAAGGCTACACTGACGCGGTCTCGATTGCGCGCCCGCTCGTGGCAAACCGGGATTTGCCACAGATCCTTGAATCCGGCAGAGATCTTCCCGATAAACCGTGTTCATTCTGCAACCGGTGTTTGGTGAACGCCGTCGCCAATCCGCTTGGCTGTTACGATGTGCGCCGTTTCGATGGTGACCACGAGTTGATGGTTGCCAAAATTATGGAAGTGTTCCATCCCTCGCAATTCTCGACTGCCGCGCCGTTACGTCACACCATGTCGGCGCATTCCACTCCGGTGACCCACTGAGGCCCCGCAATGTCGGATGAAATGGTCATCAAGACCGGCGAAGGGAAGTTGGTCGACGAGATCTACGCGAGCCCTGTTGACAACTGGCAACACCGGGTCCGCAGCTTAGTGTTGCTGATCGTAGTAGTCGTGATCGCCTTAATCGCCATTTACTTCCTCTGGTACTTCACGTCGGACCACACCCGCGAATACTCTGATATCCAAGAACATTTCAAGTACGGCTCCATAGGTAGCGAGCCCGGCGGCACCGTTCTGACCCCCATAGGAGGAGTGCTGCCGCCCTATCTCATATTCAAAACGCTCCCGAAGGTCTGTCCCGACAAACTGCCGGGGGGATATGCTTCGCTCGGACTCGTCTTCGAACCAAATCACGACATGCCCATTGGCGTTTCCCGCCGCTGGCGCTTAGGTGTGGAACAAGTCGGGCTGAATTGCGCCGTTTGTCACACCGGGACTGTGCGCGAGAGCGCAAACAGCCAACCCATGATCGTGCTCGGAATGCCCGCTCATCAATTGGATCTTGAGCGATTCTTCAACTTTGTAATTTCGTGCAGCCTCGATGATCGCCTTACCCCCGCGAATGTCATCCAAAAAGCCGAGGACATGGGCGAGCACATGAGCCTCATGCAGAAAGTTCTCTTATACGCAGCGCTCATTCAGCGCTTGAAGCTGCAGACGCTTCAGCAGCAGAACCGCATGGGCTACGCTTTAAACCCTCCAATACCCGCCTGGGGCCGCGGACGAGTGGACACATTCAATCCCTACAAGTCTCTGCAATTCAATTGGAACCTCACCGCGCTTCCGCATGATGAGTTGATTGGGGCTTCAGATTTTCCCTCGCTTTGGAATCAAAGGCCGCGCGAGGGCATGCATCTGCACTGGGACGGCAATAACACCTCTGTTGACGAGCGCAATCTGAGCGCCTCACTCGGAGCGGGAGTTACTCCCGTCACCGTCGACCATCCCAGCTTGCAACGAATTCATGACTGGATCTGGACCTTGCCGCCGCCGCGATATCCGTTCGCGATCGATCAGTCGCGAAGTGCGCGCGGCAAAGCGATATTCGATCAGCAATGCGCCGAATGCCATAGCTTCGGCGGAAGCAAGACCGGGACCGTCGAGAAACTTGCGTCCGTCAATACCGATCCATACCGCCTGAACTCTTACACATACATTTTTTGCGTGAATCAGGCCGCTTTGTATCCGGAAAGCCGGTATCGGTTCACGCATTTCGCCAAAACCGATGGCTACGCAAACCAGCCATTAGACGGAATCTGGGCGCGCGCTCCCTACCTTCACAACGGCTCCGTGCCGACTTTGCTCGACTTGCTCGAAGAGCCACCAGCCAGACCAAAACAGTTCGTGCGCGGCTACGACGTGTATAACCAGCAGAAAGTCGGTTTTATCTACGATACTCCCGAAGCACGCACCACCGGCTCTCTTTACGACACAACCATTCCCGGCAACGGCAATGGCGGCCATTTGTGGGGCACAAAGCTTGCTGCTGATCAGAAGCAGGATCTGATCGAGTACATGAAGACCCTATAGCCGCATTATGAACGAATACGCAAAATGGTTCGGACGCGTAGTCTGGCTCGGCATTCTCGCGAATTTCGCCCTCGCGCTGCCCACGCTCTTCATGCCGGACCAGATGCTGGCGATGTACTCGCTGCCCTCCGCGTCGCCTACCATGTGGCCGAGTTTCGCCGCGCTGCTACTGATTCTGCTCAGCGTGTTCTATATCCCTTCGGCATTGAGACCGCTTTATTATCCGCTCGTCTCTTGGCTGACCGTTCTTGCGCGCCTAGCGGGTGTCATCTTCTTTTGCATTTTCAACCGCGATTACTTCATGTTCGGTCTGTTCGACCTCGTGTTTTTCGTCCCTGAAAGTATCCTGCTCACGCTCGCTGTGCGCGAGGCCAAAAAAGCCCCGCTAGGCGTGGTTGCCGGCCGCACGGTCACCGACGCAACGCTCGGCAATGCGTTCGGGCCCCCGGATCGCGTCAAGTTCCATATGCGCCTGACCGCCGCAGCTATTTTGGTGGTGCTGTTCATCGCTGGCGTAACATACTACGAATTCTTCCGCGAAGTGCCACCCCCGCATTTTGCTTCCGACGAGGAGCATTTCCTCTACGGCTCGATTGGAACCGAGGGAACCGGCGGCGTGCCTTACTGGATCTGGTTGGTGCTGCCGCGCGTATTTCCCGATAAGCTTCCTTATGCTGGGGGCTATGAATCGCTCGGCATTGTCGCGCAGGAAGGCCGCGAGCTGCCCGTCGGATTTTCTAAACAGACGATCGGAATCGAGCGCGTAGGGATAAACTGCGCCTTCTGCCATACGGCTACCTACCGAATTCACGCTGCTGACAAGCCGGCCGTGGTTCCTGCAGCCCCTAGCCACACTACGAGTCCACAGGATTACTTGCGGTTTCTGTTTGCCTGTGCTGCCGACCCGCGATTCAATTCGTCCACTATCATGGCCGAGATCGCGCGTAATTACCGTCTTTCACTTCTCGATCGTCTGGCCTATCGCTTTGCTCTGATTCCATTCACGAAGATCACCTTGCTGCAGCAGCAGAACCAGTATCAGCAATATGGCTGGATGAAGAACAATCCACCCTGGGGATACGGTCGCATTGATCCGTTCAACCCCGTAAAGTATCGCGTCCTCAATCAACCTGTTGATGGAAGCATCGGAAACTCCGACATGGTGCCGCTGTGGAATCTCGGGGCGCACCAGGGTTACTCCTTTCACTGGGATGGCTTGAACACCAATCTGCAGGAGGTGGTCATTTCCTCCGCTATCGGAGATGGCACGCCACCCAATTGGGTCGACAAGGATTGGAAGAAGCCGGAAAGCGAATCAAGTCTAAAGCGCGTGATGAACTACATCAGTCACGTGCAGCCGCCGAAATATCCTGGCACGATCGACACCGGTCTCGCGGCACGCGGCAAGTCGATCTACAACCAGCAGTGCTCGGAATGCCATGCCCCGACAGGCGCACGCACTGGGAAAGTAGAGCCGATCGATAACCCAATGCTCCAGACAGATCGCCACCGTGTCGACATGTGGACCCAAGCTTCGGCCACCGCCTACAACAACTACGGAGCGGGACACTTCTGGCGGTTGACTCACTTCGTGAAACAGAACGGATATGTCAATGTACCGTTAGAGGGGCTCTGGCTCCGGGGCCCTTATTTGCACAACGGCTCGGTGCCCACGCTTTCCGATCTGCTGGAAGATCCCGCTCATCGGCCTAAGCTCTTTTATCGGGGCTACGACGTTGTTGACCTTGAAAAAGTCGGTTTCGTCTCCACCGGGCCGGAGGCCGAGCGAATCGGGTTTCGATACGACACGAGCGTGCCGGGCAACGGCAACGGCGGCCACCTCTGGGGCGCCACCCTCGCCCCAGAAGATAAGCGCGCGATGATCGAGTATTTGAAGACGCTTTAAACACCGCCGGCGCCTCGAACTGCGGGTTGCGCAGCGGCCGCAGCGGTGACTACGGGCTCGCTTACCACGTCGACAATCTGGTACCCCGAAGCCAGTGAATTGTTAACAAACTTCAGATTTTGAGGCCGCCAAGTCGAATCATCCTGGCAGCGGACCAGCACGCTATTCGCGATACATGCCTTTTCATCGATATGTCGACGGATCGGAAATCCACAAAATACTTTCCAGGATTCGTGGAATTTGTCGAGCGAGTATGTTGGATCCAGAGGCATCGTGTACTGCCGCTGAACTTCCGGATCGAATTGCAGTCCAAAACTACTCGCCTTGTTCATCATCCAACCCAATGTGATGTCTGAAAGCGCTGTGGTACCAGGCAAGTCGTCCGGTTCGCCGCCTCCGACATCGCTATGCGCGCCAGTGAACCACACTTGCTCGAGTGTTTGGCCCGCAACGGGCTGCCCAGTCCACAACGTCGGTGGGAACTGCCCCCGCCTCTCGTCAATCGCCAGCGCATGACAACCGTGCTTGATCTTCGGGTTTAGGCTTGTATCGAGAAAGCCATAAGCGATGGGATCAATTTGACCGATGGCCGATGGTATTCCGAGCGAGCCCACCGTGTCCCAGACCCCCACCATCGTGATCTCGGGGTTCGGGTCCAGGTTGCAATTCGCGAGCTTCTTCAATTTATCGGCGCGGTTCGGCTTATCTCGATAAGCATCGAAAGCAATTTCAACCATGTCGTCGGTGAAATTCTGCGTGGGAAGGCCGGAAGCGGCAATCATTCCAGCCAAACTGCGGGCCGTATAAGCGCCGCGGGAGAATCCGAACAGGTAGACCTGATCACCAGCTTCATAGATATGCGAAATCTTCTTATAGCCCTCCTTGATCTTCTCCCAAAGGCCTGTTCCAAAAGCCCCGCCGACAATTTTTATGATTGGATTTCCGTCAGCGCCTACGCCATCGTCATAGAGCGGGATCTGGTCGGCGGCAATGATCAGCGCTTTGTAGAGCTTATATACGTTCGTATGGCTGGTGGAGCTATCCCAGGTACCATCGGCGCAAAAGGCAATGCGTTTACTCATATCTTTTTATCCCTCCCGGGTGTTGCCGAGCGATTATATCGAAAAATCACATCAAATGCATAGAATTGCGCGTAATCGTGTTACTCCGTCGAGGAGAATGGGCGAGAAGCCCACTTTGGCCTCTGTTTTCGCGATAAGCTATGTGGACCAGGACTTATGCCGACCATTCAACTTACGAACAACGCAGCGCTCAACTTCACAGCTTCAGCGGCCGACCATAACGCGACAATCAACCGCTATTTGAAAAGTCCTCTCGTGTTTCTCGCACCTTCCAGCCTAGACGCACTGGTCGGCAAGAGGGTTGTGGATCTCGACCCAGCCCCTTTCCCGCTCATAGCGACTGCAAGTGGAAAGGGTCAATTCGACGTTGAAGAAACCTGTTTCAATATTCAGCTGAACGCGTCCGCATCATTGGGTCTGCTGACGCGTGATGATAAAGACGATTTCTTGAGCTCGCTCCAAATACCGGATGATCCGGCCGTTGGTGGTCTTGTATCGTTCGGGGTTCAAGGCGCACTTAGCGGCGGGCCAACTGCGTCCGTAAGTGATTTCAGCTTCGGGATCACCAGTGGAGCGACTGTTACTCTGACCAACTATTCCATAGCATCGAATACAGACACGTTTCTCGACACGGTCAAGCGCGCAGTAACGGGTCTGACGATTCCTCACGACATTAATGACTTGAAAAGTCTGCCGGCCAACGCCATTTGTGAGATAGAGGCGTCGAGTTCTCTCCAGTTCACGGCGAGCGTTACATACGCCTTTATGAATAATCCGCTGGCCACGGCGTCCATTTCGAAACTTCCCTCCATTGCAGTGAATGCCACCGCCGGGGCGACCCTCGAAGCGACGGTCACCCACACCGCGGACCACACTGTGACCATCGCCAAACTGCCGGACGGCCGACTCCGCCTCGGCGTAAGCCTCGCCAAAACAGACGATTTTGAAACCAGTCTCACGGCGTCAGCGGGAGTGACAGCTAACGTGGGCAGTCACGACGCCCTCGCGTTCCTGCTGGGTAAAATCAGCCCCAACGCGACGGTCGAGATGGCCCAGCTTGCTACCGATATGCCGCCCGAGCAGGCTGTTCGGCTCAGGACGGACATTACAACCGCAATCAATGCGGCACTGAACACTTCCTTTCAAGCTTCATTGAAAGCCGCTCTGGATGAAAGTAAATGCCGTAACAGGTTATTTCTTTACGAGATCGATTTGACTGCACTAGACACCGACAGCACCGTGGCTGTTCAATCAGCCCTGGCCGGAAACTTCAGCCGGATTACCACGCAGGCCGCCGCCCTCGCTGGCGTCCGCGAACTCGACTCCGCGCTGACAGTTACTTCTCGAACCACGCATACTCTTACGCTCCATTTGCTCGGCATTTTCAACTGGGAAAGCACGAACATTTTTATTGCGAAATCGAAGGCAGATTACACAAAAGATACGCATGAGATCGTGCTCTCAGATGAAAGCATCCAGATCGCAACGAACAATCTGGACGCTGAAAAACTTCGGCAAGTCGTGTTGAAAGGGATCACATTGACCTTGCCAGCATCCGCCAATACTCCGGAAGCGAAAACACCGATAAACATGGTCTTCTTTGACCGTAAGGCCGGCACTGATCCGCAAACCATGCATCAGTTTGTGAATGTACTCCGAGCAACGGGCGCTGCCGGTGCCGCTGGCGCAACTTCCCTACTGAATGAGAATTTAAAGAATTACGGAACTTCATCTCTATACCTGGGTCTGAAGTTAACCCCTCCGCAGTGCCGGCAGCTGTTCCTCGACGGCAGTGGGAAACCCTACGACTGGACCTACTACCTTCGCCACGCATGCGACGCCGAGATCACCATTCTGAACGGTGACGGTGATAGCACAAGTGCAAACCGCCTGAAGCTGTTTGAATCGGACCAGGCATTCTGGGCACAATTGCGAGATGCAGGCGCTGCGGCTAACCAGGTCAGGTTGTTAGCCGACCGCGGTATCGGTCAAGCCGCCGATGTGGATGTCATTACGTTCATTTGGTGGTCGTCGGCCATGGAATCATACGCGAAAGCTTTGGCCGCAGGCCAGCCGCTCGAGAGGGTTGGTAGAGAAGTCGTTGAAGATAGCACGCTAGGTTTTAAGGAACCATGGTTGATTCTGGCGGTCTGGGAGATGCTGCAGAATCCGGCCATTGACAGCCTCTTCACATCGTCGTTGCTCAAGCTCGCAGTTGGCTTTGCTGGTTAACGGCTTCGGGGTGCGTCATAAGCCGCCTTAGCTTCTCGAGCTGCTCCGCGGTGCTCTCGATCATCCATGCCGGTTGATTGAGCCCCTTGGCCTGGTTCAGATACTCAGTCGCCTTCGCTTCGTCACCTAATCCAACACAAGCCTCGGCGGCAGTGGCCAGCAGCCAGTATTTTTCGGTTGGTGGCATAGAGACACCTCCTCGTAACAGGGACTCGCAGATTGCGAGCACGCGCTTTCTGATCCGATTTCCCAATACCACGTCGGCCACTGCTTCTTCGCCCTGCGAAAGTGATGCTCGCAAATTGTAAAGAAACGCCAAATTGATGCCGGTATAGTAATCGTTCTTTAGATAGAAACCCTTTTCATAAGCGAAAATTGCCGTGTCCAAGTTTTTTTCGTCCCGGGTCTCCTCCCAGGCGCGTTTATGGATGGCGCCCCACAACCCTAGTGTTTCCGTATCCGTCGAAATTTTGGGATTCAGTTCGGATACGATCGCCATCGCTTCTTGTACTGCCCGGAGGGCGTCAGGCATCCTGCTCTTGTAGGTGACGAGCGCGAGCTGCTGTGCGACATACGGATCCTTCGGAGCCATAGCACGCACGAGCCCCAACAGCGTTCTTGCCGTCATGAAATCCCCCTTTGCGATCGCGGCATTTGCTTGCTCCATGAGGACGCTCATCGTCGGATTCACCGTTCGCCCTTCGTTGCTCGCAGTGGCCGCAACAGCGACAGCGGCGGGTGCCGATTGCGCTACGGCCTGTTCAACCTTTCGTCTCATCGGCGGTTCCAGATCGGTGAAGAAGCTGTAAACAGGACTGTCCTTCCCGGGATTCTCCAGGATCGTTTGAACCGCAGTTTTCAATTCGCCCTTCATTCGAACAACTTCGCCGAAATCAATGCCGTCACCCAGATGCTGATATTTTCTAATCGCAAGATGACTCACATCGAACGGAAACAGCATTTTGTCTTCAGCGATTGTGATCGTCGTAAACGGTCGGAGCGCATGCCTCACACCGAGCTCATAAAATGCATTGGCATTCGCAGTCGAGATGTCGGCGATGACAACGTCGGCCACCAGCAGCTGCTCGTACATCGGTACATCAATGAGCCCGGAGTGAATAATCTCGTCGGCACGCTTACACTCCAGGCCGGCCTCCTCGGCTGCGGGCTTGATTATGTACTGATAGGATTTGTCCAAATCCAGCACGCGCCCGCTTTGGTAATCTGTCTTCCTTCCAAATCCCATTACTACAAAGCAGGTTTTCTTGGGCTGGTCCATACCGCCTCCTTGAGATCGCCATTCTATCCCGGCCACTTCCGGCGATTCGCTAAAGTAGCCTGTTCATTACGAATTAGCGTAAACTCGCCCTATCCCACGAGAGGTCTTCATCAGTTACAAGAAAGAAGACAAGGCAGCGGCAGATCGTATATGTGGGGCGCTGGAGCGCGACAACATTAAGTGCTGGATGGCGCCGCGCGATATTCCAGTCGGCCGCGAGTGGGCAGCGTCCATCGTCCAGGCTTTGAAAGCGTCGAGGTCGTTCGTCTTAGTGCTGTCCTCAAATTCCAAGAATGCCAAGCAGATTTCGCGAGAGGCTGAGCTCGCCGATAACATCGGGCTTCCCATAATTACAGTCCGCATCGAGGACGTTGAACCTCCGCCGGAGCTGCAGTACTTCCTCGGGAATATCCAATGGCTGGATGCGTTTGGTCCCAATTCCGATTCGGCGATGGATCGTCTGGCCGATGTCGTGCGGGACCACGCTGCCTCACCCGCAAATTCGGCGGATGTCTCCGCGCCCACTCAGACGCCCCCCGGCTGCTAAAGCTGCCGCGGCAGGAGCATCTGCTTCACCAGACCCACGCTCCCAATCTCCACGGGGTTCTGAAGCATCGCAATCGCCTGGTTCGCCCGTACTTCCCCCCCTCGGTTCAGCGTCACGTTCGCCACGGCCCGGTCTGCGGCCCTACATCGTTGTTTCGGCGCTCGTCGTGGCGGTCGTGCTTGCTGTAGGTATTTGGTGGGCGACTCGCAAACCTTCTCCTCCGCCGCCGAGCCCCGATGCCGCTAAAGCTGGCGCTTTCGGATTCCAGTACTTGCAGCAACGCGATTTCGGCCAGCCCGATCTCGCGTATTCCATGACCGGAACGGCATTTCAAAAGCGTTGGTCTTACCAGAAATTCACTGCAGCCTTAAAAGCTCTGAGGAGCCGCGGCAAGGTCAACGGATACGTACCCTTGGGCCCATGCGTTGAGCGCGAACGTGGCGCCTATACTTGCGCATACCGGGTATCTTATGCCGACGGCACGATCAAGAAAGAGGCCCTTACGATCGCAAAGCCTGTCGGAGAATGGCGCGTCGCGAGCGATCCATCTCTAGTTTTCTAATTCCAGATTCCACGTTTTAGGCTCCGCTAGCCTTCTGTCCCAGAGTGCTACACTGCTCGCAATGCGGCTCTCCAGATTCGCCCTTTTTCTCTGTGCATTTCCGTACGCGTTGGCCCAAACACCAGCAAAAAGGCCGCTGACCTTGGACGATTTATATCGGTTCCAAGAAGTCAGCGATCCGCGCAGTTCCCCTGACGGTAAATGGGTCGCTTACTCTGTCGCCACTGTCGATCGCGAAGCCGACAAGCGCCACACGAGCATCTGGATGGCGAGTTGGGACGGCACGCAAAACGTTCAGCTGACATATGACTCAGAATCCGAAAGTTCACCGCGTTGGAGCCCCGATGGCCGATATATCTCGTTTGTCTCTTCGCGAGCTGGTAAGGCGAAGGGCTCGCAAGTTTGGCTACTCGATCGACGAGGCGGAGAGGCCCGCCAGCTCACTCACATAAAGGATTACGGCATCTCGCAATACGAATGGTCGCCCGATTCCAAAAAACTTCTGCTCGTGATGAAGGAAAAGGAGCAGCCGGATTCGGATGAGAAGAGCGCCCCCGGTGCGCCGCCAAAACCTCCCAAACCCGTCGTTATCGATCGCTATCACTTCAAGCAGGACATAGAGGGCTATCTCAGCGGATCAAAACGTAACCACATCTATATCTTCGACATCGCCTCCGAGAAATTCGACCAAGTGACCAGTGATAAATCTTACGACGAAACAAATGCGGCTTGGTCGCCGGATGGAACGAAAATCGCGTTCGTCAGCAATCACGATAAGGATCCCGATCGCACCGAAAACACCGACGTCTTCGTCGTGGATGCGCGCCCCGGGGCGGCACCACGCAAGCTGACTGACTATCCCGGTCCGGATAGCGGCCCTCTGTCGTGGAGTCCGGATGGCAAGCTGATCGCCTATCTGAAAGGAAGCGAGAGCAAGTTCAGCGCGTATAACATGAATCGCCTGGCCGTGGTGCCGGTTGCGGGTGGTCCCTCGCGCGTACTGACCGAGAATCTCGACCGGGGCGTTTCGTACCCGGCGTTTACCCGGAATGGCGCGTCCGTAACCTTCCTTGTAGCGGACGATCGGTCCGAATATCCCGCGGAAGTATCTGTGAAGGGCGGGAGCGTCGAGCGGCTCACGGGCCGCCCCATGGTGGTGTCAGCTGCATCTTCCGCTGACGGACACACCGCCGTCCTGGCGAGCGCTGATCACGCCCCTCCTGAAATCTTCGCGCTCGATGGTGGCACTCTGCGAAAAGTGACCAAACACAATGACGCCCTGATTTCACAATTGCAGCTCGGCGGTGTTGAAGACATCAGTTTCAAAAGCCACGATGGAACCGAAGTGCACGGGCTCCTTACTAAACCGCCTTCCTTCGAAAGCGGGAAGAAATATCCAACTCTGCTTCGTATCCATGGCGGCCCGAACGGGCAAGATGGCCACGCGTTCAGCTTCGAGCATCAATTCTTCGCCGCTCATGGCTACGCTGTCATCGCCGTCAATTACCGCGGCAGCGCAGGTCGCGGCGAGAAATACGGTCAGAGCATTTTTGCCGATTGGGGCAACAAAGAAGTCGCCGACCTGCTTGCGGGCGTCGATCACGTCGTCAGCATCGGAGTCGCCGATCCCGACCGGCTCGGAATCGGCGGGTGGAGCTACGGCGGCATTCTCACCGATTACACCATCGCCTCCGATCAGCGCTTCAAAGCCGCCATCAGCGGGGCGGGCAGCGCGCTCCAACTCTCGATGTATGGCGTCGATCAATACACGTTTCAATATGACACCGAGATCGGCCCTCCTTGGCGCAATCCAGAAGGTTGGATGAAAGTGTCGTACCCGTTTTTCAAGGCGGACCGCATCCACACGCCAACCTTATTTATGGGTGGCGACAAAGACTTCAATGTGCCCCTGGTCGGTGGCGAGCAGATGTATCAAGCGCTTCGAAGTCTCGGGGTTCCGACTGAGCTCATTATTTACCCGGGGGAGTTTCATGGATTCACGAGACCGAGCTTCATTCGCGATCGGTACGAGCGATACGTCGCCTGGTATGAGAAGTATCTAAAACCGACCAACGCCGTGTTCGTGCAGACCACCAGCGCTCCTTAACAGCTACGATTCCGCAGGATGCTTGGTTATCATTCAGGAGAATGAAATCAGCACAGAATCGGCGGGTTAGCCGTTGAAGGCTCTCGTCAAAAGTCAAGCCGCACCCGGCCTATGGCTTGAAGACATTCCTGAACCCGGCCTTGGCATCAATGACGTTCTGATTCGGGTGACTCATACCGGAATCTGTGGTACGGATGTCCACATCTACCAATGGGACGATTGGGCGCGCGCCACTATACCCGTTCCTATGGCGATCGGGCACGAATTCGTCGGAGAAATCGTCGCGGTTGGGTCCAATGTAAACGATTTTCATCCTGGCGAGATCGTCAGCGGCGAAGGACACGTGGTTTGTGGCCGTTGCCGGAATTGCCTTGCTGGCCGGCGCCACTTGTGTGCTCACACGCAGGGAGTGGGCGTGAACCGCCCAGGAGCATTCGCTGAATACATCGCGCTCCCTATGAGCAACATTTGGCGTCACAATCCCGACATCAATCGGGAGGTCGCGGCGATCTTCGATCCTTTCGGCAACGCGGTCCACACCGCCCTTTCCTTTCCCGTATTAGGTGAAGACGTCCTGATCACTGGAGCGGGCCCAATCGGCGTGATGGCCACCGCTGTCGTCCGGCACGCGGGAGCGCGATACGTCGTCGTCACTGATGTGAATCCATATAGGCTCGATCTGGCCCGAAAAATGGGCGCAACGCTCGCGATCAATCCAAACGAAACCTCTCTCCGCGAGGTCCAGAAACGGCTCGGCATGCTGGAGGGTTTTGATGTCGGATTGGAAATGTCCGGCAATCCATCAGCTTTCCACGACATGATCGCGAACATGAGCCACGGCGCGAAGATCGCCATGCTCGGCATTCCTTCACAGGAAATGCCCATTGACTGGAAACAAGTCATTTTCAGTATGCTCACCATCAAAGGTGTCTATGGCCGCGAGATGTACGAGACCTGGTACAAAATGACTGTCATGCTCGAATCCGGACTCGATATTACGCCCGTTATCACTCACCGTTTCTGTTTTCACGATTTCGAGAAGGGATTCGAAGCGATGCTCTCCGGTAAGTCGGGTAAGGTGATTCTCGACTGGACGTGTCAGTCATCATAGAAGGCAGATGTACGGTAACGTTCAATCTTACTTAAAAGACAAGATCGGCGAAATCGAGAACGCTGGACTCTTTAAGCGGGAGCGCCTGATCGAGAGTCCGCAGAAAGCCGAGATCCAAGTAGGGGCTGGGGCCCAAGTACTCAATCTTTGCGCAAATAATTATCTCGGACTCGCGAACCATCCCGCAGTTGTCGAAGCGGCGCATCAAGCTCTCAACCAGTGGGGTTACGGACTTGCGAGCGTCCGCTTTATCTGCGGGACTCAATCCGTTCACAAGCAACTGGAGGCGAGGCTCAGTGAGTTCCTCGGCACCGGCGACACGATTCTCTATAGTTCATGCTTTGATGCGAATGGCGGGCTATTTGAAACGCTCCTCGACCAGGAAGACGCAGTCATTTCCGACGAGCTGAATCACGCCAGTATCATCGACGGCGTCCGGCTGTGTAAAGCAGCGCGTTTCCGGTACAAAAACGGCGACATGGCCGATCTCGAGGCGAAGCTGAACGAGGCAAGCGGATCGCGGCATCGCCTCATTGCAACGGATGGCGTCTTTTCGATGGATGGCCACGTCGCCAAGCTGCCCGAAATCTGCAATCTCGCAGACAAATACAAGGCACTCGTCATGGTGGACGATTCTCACGCGGTCGGATTCGTGGGCAAGAACGGGAGGGGCACCCACGAGTATCACAACGTTATGGGCCGTATCGACATTCTGACCGGAACCTTAGGCAAAGCCCTGGGAGGCGCCAGCGGAGGTTACACCAGCGGCCGCGAAGAAGTCATCGACCTGCTGAGGCAGCGATCGCGTCCTTACCTCTTCTCCAATTCCGTCGCTCCCCCGATTGTCGCGGCGTCTATCAAAGTCCTCGATCTCCTGTCTGAAACTTCGGAGCTGCGTGAGCGCTTATTCTCAAATACGCGACTCTTTCGGCAGCGCATGAGCTCACACGGTTTCAACATTGTTCCAGGTGAACATCCTATCGTTCCCGTAATGCTGGGAGATGCAGCGCTCGCTTCGCGGATGGCAGATATGCTTCTCAAGCGCGGAGTGTATGTGATTGGCTTTTCGTATCCTGTCGTTCCTCAAGGGAAGGCTCGCATCCGCGTGCAAGTCTCGGCTGCGCACACGCCTGAAGAACTGGAGTTTGCCGTCGAACAGTTCGCAGCAACCAAAGCCGAATTAGGTATCTAAAAACGCGTTGGATCAAGAAACCACTACGTTCCAGGGTTCGCCGCCGCTGAGAATCGCTTACCAGGGTGAGCCCGGCGCGTTCAGCGAAGAAGCCGTTCTGACCTTAGGCTCCGTCGTGCCTGTGCCCTGCTCCTCTTTTACCGAGCTATTCTCGGCAATCGCTGACAACCGCGCCGACCGCATCCTTACTCCGGTCGAAAACTCAATTGCCGGGCCGATCACCGAATCTTGCAACCTTGTGGCGCGCGCCGGGTTCTTCTTGATTGACGAAATCACATTTCCAATTCGTCTGCAACTCATCGGACTCCCGGGCTCAACGCTCGCCGGAATCCGAAAAGTGCGATCACATCCCGTCGCTTTAGCTCAATGCCGCCAGTATCTCTCCAGTCGCCCCGCTATTTCCGCGGAACCCGCAGCCGACACCGCCGGCAGCGTACGAGAAATTTTCGAATCGCAGGACACCTCCATTGCTGCAATTGCAAGCGAGAACGCGGCAGCGCTTTACGGCGCCCTCATTCTCGACCGCGATATTCACGATCACCCCAAGAACTTCACCAGATTCTTACTGCTATCGCCTGAGCCTCGGCCCGCCCCAGGAGAGAAACGAATAGACCGTGAAAACACAGCTATGGCGAATTGGCGGGAGCAAATCGACGGGATTGATCGCGAACTTGTCCGCCTCCTAAATGAAAGGGCAATTGCCGCTCGCGCGATCGGCCGCCTCAAGCAGCAGATGGATCTACCAATCTACGAGCCGAAACGAGAGGAAATCATCATGAAGAACGTGTCGGACCTGAACGCCGGTCCGCTGCCGTCATCAGACCTCCACTTTATCTTTCAAAACATAATCGCCGTCATGCGCGCGTTCCAGCGCGCAGACGCGGCCCTGGCGGAGGATGCTAGCGGGCGGTCAATTCAATCCTCGTGACGCTCTCGTGCCTGAACGTGTATTCGAGGTGCGAGTTTTGAACAGAGACGGTCGATTCAACGGGCGTGATGAGCTCCGGCCGCGTCTCGTCATTCACTTCATAGATGCTTGCGGCGCTCAGCGCGTCCACCGTACCAGTTGCATTAGCATCAAACCCATTGATAGCGATGCTTGCCGGTATGTCTTCATTCAAGTGCCGATTAACGCAAAAAATCGTTAGCCGATCACTCCTCTCATTCATTGCAGCCACGGTATCGAGATACGGCACATCCGCAATTTCGGGTAACCTGCTAATTCCGTGGTGTACATCATAGCTTTCAGAAGTGCTGGTGACAGCAACGGGAACATCAGCATCGGCGCTTGAGTATAAGCGGAAGGTGTAATAAGCTGGCGTTCCATACACGCGTCCTCGCTTCTTCCAGATGCCTCCAAATTCAATGATGCCGGTCATATCGGATATGGGCACGATCTTGGCATTCCGCATCAGCATGTTGAAGAAGCCGCCAGCAAACACGGCCCCTCCCATGTTGTCGTACCGCGGCGCGTCGACGGGGCCATGCTCGCAGCAAACCAGAAGCCATTCTGTAAACGCAATATGCACCTTGTTTCTAAAATCCGTTCGGTCTATCTGCCCCTGCATAGCTTGCAACCGCCGCCCCAATTCCACAGGAAGCGCGAACGTACCTTGTGCTATCGAGTCCGGACTCTCGCGTTTGCCTTCCGTCCTATCAGTGGTCACCACAAAATGGGTTGATAAGTAATCGAACGTCCCCAAAGGATTCTTCAGCTGCGCTGCGTCCCACTTCTGATACACGTCGGGATCTTGTCCCGTTGCAATCAAACGTGCATGAGGATCGACGGCGCGAATCGCTTTGCTGAACTCTAGCGTTCGCTCCGGTAGCTCTTTCAATGTGGGGTAACCCAAATTCCACTCGCCCCATAACTCATTCCCCAGTTCCCAGAGAAGGCCGCTGTGTTTGCTCCAGTGCTGATCGACATAGCGAACCCAATCCGCCGCTTCCTGCGGGGTCCCGCTTCCGAGATTCAAAGCGATCTGTGGCTGCGCTCCGATCAACTCGCAAAATTTTAAGAACTCGTCAGTTCCGAACTGGTTGTATTCGGGCATGCCCCAAGCGATGTTCAACATGCTGATCCGTTTGTCTCGTGGCCCGACACCATCCCGCCAATGATATGCGGACGTAAAATTCCCGCCGAATCTCACGAGCGGCGTGTGCATTGCCTTCGCCATTTCGACCATATCGGGATCTAAACCGTCAACCGCGTCGGCGGGCGTAAGTGCAACCTCATCGACGAGAACTCGCCCGTCGCCTTCCACCTTGACGACGAAATCAGCCGGTTCGAGCGGTATCAATTTTCCTGGCGGTAAATCAAGTGAGAACTCATACTTCCGCCACTCGTGACCGGGCGCCTCCAGCTTTGCTCTGCTAAGCACATCTTCTGGGTGATCCGGGCGGCGGATCGAGATCTCGATTCCCTCCGCTCCGCTGAGGTGTTTCACGTAGATGCTTCCCCGGTATCGCAATTCCCGGTGAACTGGCAAGAACACTTCTTGCCTTACGCCCGTTTCCGCTCCGGGAACTCCGAAGATCGCGAGCGAGCGCCACGAATTGGCAGCATCTCCCCATCGAGGCTCATAGCGATTTCCTTGGCGCTCGTCGAGTGGCTCCCAAGGTAGAGGCAATCCCAACTCCGACGCCCGAGCTAATGATGGATGATCTTGGATCATTCGCGCGATCTCCGGAGCGCTCCACAAGTTCTCTTCAAAGCTCGGGTTCTGTAGAACCTGCGCCCACAATCCGTTGTATGTCGAGTTGCCGATCGGCTCGAGAAAACTGCCGAAAATCGTGCGCGGCATAACATAATCTGCCCGCTTCCCCGCATCGACTTCGATCTTGACAGCATCCTGCTGTTCCGCCCCACACAGCACCAGAGATAGAAGAACCGGCGTTGAAACGAATTTGACTCTCATTCAGGCACGGCCTCTACTCGCTTTCCCTCTTTCCGAATGAGTCCTGTGCCCCATGTCGAATGTGAACCACGTTGACAGCTCTTGTCGGCTCATGAATAGAGTAGATAATTCGGTAAATGTGGGGCTTGCGTCCATGGAGTAATTGACGCAATTCTGTGCGCTCCCGCGTCGTCGTGCCCCTCTGCGGATTTTCTCTCAGACTGTAAACGGCGTTCTCCAGGTCCTTGAACCAAGCGAACGCCCGGGACGACGAATCGGCGTGAATGTATTCGTAAATGTGTTCCAAATCACGAATCGCGCGCCGCGCGAGCCTAACGCGGTATTCCACGTCTGCGGCGCATTTCTTTGAATACCTCGCTAGCAGAGCGGGTTCGCCCTCTCTTGATGTCCTCGAGCCCTTGGCGAATCCCTTCTTTGGCCTCAGACCGGGCCGCCAAATCCAACAATTGCTGATACGCTTCGGCATCCTGTACGACGGCTTCAGCTTTTCCATTTACGGTCAGGATCACCGGACGCCTCGTTTTCTTAAGCCGCTGCATAAATTGACCCGAATTACGCCTGAAACTAGTTAGCGACTGAATGTCTTCCGTAATATCGAACATGGACACTTCTTCTAGATATAGCACCTTAAAAGGTGCTATGAAGGCAGCGCGCTCACGATTGACGAATTGGGTAGTACGCTGTATCCACCAGCCGTTATGGGATGAGTTGCTGGCCTTATACTGCAGCCGGGATCAGTGCTACCTTCGTACGATTGTGAACTTTCGAAAGAGCCTCGAAGATTTACCGCATTTTCTCGTTTCATCCATCGAACTCGCGGAGCGGCATCCGACCCAGTACATTGATCTCAAGCTTCACGGAATATTTGATCAAACGCTCGGCGTACGTGATGGAAGGTCCTGGTTTCTATTGCCTCAAAGAGAATGCTTAATCGGCGATCTCACCTCCCTCGACCCAAAGACAGGCGGTGCCATTTTCCTCACTTCTGAGGAGCACATCCCGGAAGTGCTCGGTGCAAGACTTCCGTACGTTGCTGGATATTGGGAGGCTTACCACGTTTGGATGGTTGCGGAGCCGCTATGGCGCTGGAACAGAGTACTCTTGTCACACCGTGACGTTGTTGGAGAGATCTTCAAAGCTGAAGAGACGCAAACCATTTCGGGGCAGGAAGTACAAGCGTGGATGAGAGCGAAGGAGACGGATCAGCAACACAGTAAGTCTGTTGACGTGGTATTTCTGGCGACAACAAGGGGTTCAGCAGCTGAGCCTATCGAGCTTTTCTAGACAGACGGGTGCTCCGGTGTGGGTGGGCGCCGATTGCGTTTCGGAGGAAGATCACAAGAACCTGTTAAGAGCGGGAATCAACGTGACCCGCTTTGTTTACCCACTTGAGAATGCGTCGTTATCCGTCATTGAATGCGCATTCGCAACTGTGGAGGAGCACCACCCGCGGGAAACAGTGTGGTTGCCACGAGTCTCGGACGCGGGAATGAAGAATATTCACGTGATCGAGGGAGCCGTAAGTTGCGTTTATGACATCTTCGCCGCTACCCCAAAGAGTTCGAAGCGATTTTTTCAGGCAACCCAAATATCGCGTTTATAGATGAGGTCTACACGCCGGAAACAGCGAGCCTACTCGATCCGGTATTCGCAAATATCTGGGGTCGCCCGGTCTCAAAGTGCGAGGCGGTTGGTATTCACTGAATTCTGTTTTACGAGCTCGAAGAGAAGAAGGACTACTATCCGATTCGACCTGATGAAGAGGCAATAAATCCCGACGGCACGGCTCTTCGCTAAAATCGTAAGCGCATTTCCAACTGAACCAGGCGCGGCGTATTGATCGTCCCGCCCACGAAGCCAAAGTTAGACCCCGAGAACCCCGGTTGTGGGCCCAAGTTGAAAGGCGAAGCGAAAATGTGCCGGTTCGAGATGTTGAACGCATCCGCGCGCACCTCCAAACGCACCGATTCCGTCAAATTGAATCGCTTCATTAGATTTGCGTCCTCGTTGTAATAGGGCTGCATGCGAAAACCCGTCACGCGAGGAAGTTGCCCGAACACTATGGGTGCGTTCGGGTTCGGATTGGGATCGGCAAAGTAGTTGTTATTGAGATAAGGCGTCGTCAGAGGGTTAAAGCCCGGCTGATTGATCGCGGGATTGTAAACAGATTGGCCGGGCACCGGATTATAACGAATGCAATTGTCCCACCCCGGCATCCCGTAAGAGGCGCAATAGAAAGGTAACGGCTCCCCGCTTTGATAGCGCTGGATGGCGCCGATTTGCCAGCCTCCGAAAATCGCATTCAAGATTCCGCCGTGATTCAGGAATCGCTTGCCCTTTCCGAAAGGCAGCTCATATAAGTAGCTCAGGACAAACATTTGCGGGATATCCTGGCTGCTGATGGCCTTTTCCAGGTGCAAATTGTACGGGTCCTGGTACAACCCGCCGCCTGCGTTCTGCCCGGGTTGCAAACTGTCCGCATCGTTGATGCTCTTCGACCAGGTATAAGAAGCTTGAAGATTCAATCCATTGTGGAATCGTCTCGCCAATGTGATCTCGAGAGCCTCGAACGTAGACATACCGTCATTCTCGAGGCAGCAGTCCGTGTTGAAACGGCGATATTGGGGGTAATGTCGCAGCGCATCGCCTACTGACCCTGTAAATCCCGGATAAGGCGCAAAAATTCCGGCAGCATTCGCTATCGGCGATCCAATGGCCGCGCCAAGCACGTTCGCTCCGAGTGCAAGGTCCTGTACCGGCATGTTATTGTACATACCAAACCCTGCCGCAGAGCGTAGATTTTGGCCTTTGTTGC
This sequence comes from uncultured Acidobacteriaceae bacterium, assembly GCA_963787585.1. Classification (GTDB taxonomy): domain Bacteria; phylum Acidobacteriota; class Terriglobia; order Bryobacterales; family Bryobacteraceae; genus Bog-105. The sequence goes on along the minus strand of CAWBDR010000012.1, from coordinate 55,254 downwards.
CGACGTAACCAACGCTGAGGATCAGGTCCGGGGCCAACTGCTGCTGAACCTGAAAGCTCCAGCTTTGGATCATCGGCGGTTTGCCGAACCCGGGAGTGATGTAGTCGACGCTCTGGTTATTTCTGATTGTGGGGTCAAGAATGGGCGCCGGTTGATACGCAGGGAACCCATTGCCCAAGATAAACGCGGGCGAAAAGCCATCCGGCGAAAGCGGGTTTGGCGTTGCCGCGTAACCCGCGTTCATGCTGTTCGCAAAATCTGCATAATAGAGCGGCCCGTAGATGATGCCGTAGCCTCCGCGGATCGCCGTCTTTCCGCTGTCCCCGGGCGACCAGGCAAACCCAATGCGCGGCGCTAAGTCGTTATAAAACGTTTTCGCCCACCGCACATTACATCCGTTACAGTTCGACGCGAAAATGAGTGCGCCCAACTTGCCCGGCGCGCCAGGATTAGGAATGCTTGGATCGAAGTTCGACGTGAAATTATCCGCTTCCTTCCGCGGCTGATCCACATCCCAGCGCAACCCGAGATTCAGCGTCAAATGCGGCGTGACCTTGAAATCATCCTGAAAGAACAGGGCGTAATAACTTGAGGTGTAACGCGGAAAATGCGCAAACGCGTTTATGGAAGCGCTGTCGGTCTGACCAAGCAGGAAACTGGCAAAGCTGAAACCGCCTTCGTTCGACAACGCACCGGGTCCAGCGGCAGTCTCATTAGGAAGGAAGAAATAAACGCCGGACTCGTTGTCGTAAGCGAGATTATTGTATTGAATCCAACGGTATTCACCGCCAATAGTCAAGGTGTGGCGGCCCTTCGTCCAACTGAGGATGTCCACTATGTCGGCCTCGTTGCCGATGTCGTCGTCTCCTCGAGGCTGGCCAATGGCAGGAAATCCCGTGTTGTTGAAGTTAAACTGCGGGAACGTAGGCCCCAACACGCCTGTCAATCCGAGTTTCGCCGGCCAATTGACTCCGGCGCTCACTGATCCTGCATTGTTGTTGCTGTTCGTGCGGTTGTAGCCGAGGTTCACATGATTCAGCAGGCTGCCCGAGAAGATGTGATCCCACCCTACGCGCCCGTAATGCGTTACGAAATCCTGATTCCAAGTGTTTGGATCGATGGGATTCGGAAGCGCAGGAAAGCCCCCTGTTAAAAGCGTATTCTCACGCGCATCGTAGGATGCGAAAATCTTGTCGTTATTCGAAACGTTCTGGTCGATACGGATCGTGTAAGTCGTATTGTTAGTCGGAAAATGGCTTAGGAAGTTGAAGTTGTTCGACAGCCCCGGAGCGTTTGGCTCCGGCAAATATGTCAGAGCGGCCGCAGCCACTGGATCTATCCTATTTGCGGGAATTTTATTGCCAGGGAAAGGCGTCGTGCGGCAAGGGGTCCCATCTGGGGCCGTAGTGGTCGAGAGCGGATCGAAGATCTCGCCCGCATAAACGGGTGCGCCGGTGCATGGATTTGTTCCTATCTGATTCGTAGTGAGCAGTGCTGAAAAATCGCCAGTACGTTCCGCTGCTGTCGGAATCGAGTTGGTTGTGACTGCGCTCCTTGGCCATTGCAACTGCTCCCACGCGAAGAAGAAAAATGTCTTGTCTTTACCGTTGTAAAGATGCGGTATGATCACCGGCCCACCGAGCGTAACGCCATAATCGTTCTTGATGTCTTTCGGCGTGTCAAATGTCGAACACATCGGGCCAGGACACGAAACGTTGCGGTTAAGGTTGTTGAAGTAGGTGTTCGCGTCGAGATCCGTATTGCGCAGAATGTCGTACGCCGTGCCATGAAAGGAGTTGGTGCCGGAGCGTGTCGTGAAGCTTCTAATCCCTCCCGTCGTGCGGCTAAACTGTGCAGGCGGCGTGGCCGTCGTCACCTTGAATTCCTGCAGCGCATCGACCGAGGGAGCGGTCTCATCAAACGTCGAGCCGTTGTCGGGGCGCGCCGCTGAGGTTCCGTCCAGAATCACGTCATCTCCAAAATTCTGTCCTCCGCTGGTTTTTTGAATGTATATCCCGTTCGGATTGTCCCCCGTACCTGGGCCGACCACACCCGGAAGCAGAAACTCAAACGCTTCAGGCGACCGGAAGGCGCCGACCCCGCCGAGTGACAGCGGTAGTTCTTCCACCTGCCGCGGCGTGATCACACCGCTAATCTCGGAGGTGGTCGATTGAACCGTGGGAACATCGGCTGTAACTGTGACCGTCTCGGCCGTCTGACCTACTGATAGCTGCACATTCAGCGAGGTCGTGGTGTTGATTTGCACCACTATGCCGGTGCGCCTTTCGGTCTTGAAACCCGGCGCGCTCACCGTCACCTCATAGCTCCCGACTACGAGTTGCGGGAAATTATAATTTCCCGATTGTGATGTAACCGTGTTGTAGGTCGACGCCGTATTAGTTTCCGTGGCTGTAACAGTCGCGTTTGCAACAACCCCGCCCGTCAGATCCGTTACGGTTCCGACGATGGATCCGCGATTACTTTGGGCGAAACTACATGTACCCCCGAGCACACAAACCAAAACCAGCGCGGAGGCTTGGAGAGCTAAACTGCTAGATTTCATATCCTCCCTCAAAGCGAAGCGCCATTTAGTCTATATCAGAGGATTTCTGAAAGATAGCTGGTATTTATCGCGGAAAATGGCTGCGTTCGGGAACTCAGTCGGATCAGCGTGAAAATCCGAGCACAAACCCGGTTGGAATTATCCGAGTCTGTCTTGCCCCTTGAAGTTCTCGCTTGAAACTGTCCAACCGGTCAACCCGGTTGAAGTCTCGATCTCAACCCACCAAACAGGTTTGGGGAACGGACCCGAGTCGGACATATCCTCGACTTTGACGAGACGCCCTTTAGACCAGCACAGCCAGTAGCCTTTACCCAGGTAGTGGAGCACGTAGAAGGCCTCGCCTTTTGGTATCATCGTCTGCTCCGAATGCTCCGGATTCGGCACATCTTCCCTCGCGTGAACGAGCAAAGGAATGCAATAAACCTCTCCGGTCAGCCCCATCACGTGTTCCCCAGCCTTTATGATCCCGACCTGGCGTTTTCCGTTTGGTCTATCAAGAAGCGTGACTTTTTTGGTGGTAATCCATTCTCGATACGTGCACCCTTCAAATGGGCACGCACCTTTATCGATAAAGGATTCGGCGGCGCGCTTGCATCCGTTACTCCCCAGCGAAAGATGAGAAGGAGAAGAAGAATTTCCATCCAGCCAGCTTCACTCAGTCATGCCGTATCGCCCCGATCGGATCCACTCGCGTCGCACGCCATACCGGAAACACAGTCGCAAGCACGGCAGAAATGCCTAGGACCAGGATACTTACCACAAGCGTTACTGCATCGGACGTACTCACGCCATAAAGCAAGCTCTTGAAAACTCTCGCTGCGCCTAAGCCCCCAAGACTGCCCAGCGTAACACCCGCAGCCACCATCACCAAACTTTCTCGCGCGAACAGTCCTGATACATCGCGCCGCTGCGCGCCCACCGCGAAGCGTATCCCGATTTCTCGCGTGCGCCGCGTCACTGAATACGCAAGCACCCCGTACAATCCGATGCCCGCGAGTAACGTGGCAAGCGCCGCGAATAGCGTCGATAAATACCCCAGAATGCGTTCACTCGACAGCCCCGCCTGAACGTCAATATCCACCGTGTGCACCGAATACACGGGCATCCGCCGGTCGATACTTCGAACGATCGCAAGCAGCGAAGGAATGATTTGCTTGGGATCCTTGTTCGTCCGTGCCAGCACAGTCAGCCCCGAGGTTTGCCCCTGTTTCTCCGGCACATACACCATCTCCTCCGGGCCGCCGCGAATGCCACGATCTCGCGCATCTCCAACCACTCCCACGATCTCCACATCCCCGCCACCCTGCCGGAATTTCTGCCCAATCGGATCTCGCCCGCCGAAATAGTGCCGCACAAATTTCTCGTTCACGATAGCTGTTCGCGGACCACTCTTGTCATCTCGCCCTGTGAAGTCTCTGCCTCGTAACAGCGCCTGCCCTAACGTCGCGAAGTAATTAGGGCTAACGAAGTTGAACCCGGCTATCTCGTCCGAGTCGCTCTTCTTTGTATAGCCCGGAATCTCGAAGCTGAGAGAGATTTCCATAAAACCGTTCGGTGTGCTCGCCGCCAAACTGGCCGAATTCATACCCCGCAACGCCCGCGCCCGCGTCACGATCTCGTCCATAATGCGCGCGACCTCCACGCTCGAGTGCCCGTCGGAAGCAGGATCGACATTCAAGGCGATGACCTGCGCCGGTTTGAAACCTAGATCAATCGTCTCGAGCGTGCGCAAAGTCCGGGTCAGCAAACCTGCCGCGAAAATCACACCGAATGAAAGTGCAATCTGTAGAATCACCGAGGTTTTGCGTGTGAGCGTCCGTCCACCACCGGGGAACTCGTGTTTCAAGCTGGCGACCGGGTCTGTGGCAGTTGCAAGCCACGCCGGAATCAGCCCGAACACAATCGCCGTCACAAAACACAAAGCAATCGAGAAGCCGATGACACGCATGTCGGGCGCTACATGCAGCGCAGCCACCGACGATTTGCCGGTGTTAAAGAGACTTAGCACCGTCTTATCAATCCAGAACGAAAGCACGATGCCGGTCGTTCCACCGCAACCCGCGAGCACAAGGCTCTCAACCATAAGCTGCCGAATCAGTCTCCCCCTTGACGCCCCAATTGATACCCGCACTCCCCATTCGTTGGCGCGTGCCTGCGCCCTCGCAAGCAGCAGGTTGGCGAGATTTGCGCAAGCAACCAGCAACACCACACCTACTACTGCCATCAGCACCATCACCGGCCTGCCGAATTCGGATCGCATCGGGTTAAATCCCTGGCTGCCGTCCTCGAGAACCAGCTTCGGGCCCGGCTCCTTTCCGTTGCTGTTTTCCATCTCGATTTGCTGGAACACCCGCTGCGTCTGCTCTTGTGCGGCAATCCGCGTCATCCCTGGCTTCAGCCGCGCCATGGGCCTCATCCATGACAGCGTCTTCATCCAGTCCACGCCCGTACCGCTGCCGAATTTCGGCATGAAGTCTCCGATTCGTGTGGCCGGAATCCGTAAGTCGAATTGCTGCTGTAACGCCGCGCCACGAAATCCGCGCTCCGTCACTCCGAGAACACGATAAGCATGGCCATTCAGGAACACAGTGCGGCCAATCACGCCCGAGTCGCCTGCAAATTCGCGCCGCCACAGCGCATAACTGATCACGCAAACCGGATTCCCCACGGCGTTCCGGACATCATCCTCGGTGAACAATCTTCCGATGGCCGGCCTCGCTTCGAGCGTCCGGAAATACTCGCCCGTTACCAGCTCACCCCCGATCCACTGGCCAGTGTCGCCGCTCGAAAAATTCACTGGCTTGGGGAACCACCCAAACACGCCATCGAAAACCGGGCTTCGCTTCGCCAGCTCCTCCACGGTTCTCATGCGCCACGTTGAACCGGATATTTCGCTGCCCCGGACCTCCACGAATGTCACCAAGCGTTCCGGCTCGGGCACCGGCAATCGCTTCAGCAGAATCGCGTTCACAAACGAAAAGATTGCCGTATTCGCGCCTATGCCGAGCGCCAAGGACGCGACCGCCACTAGCGTGAATGCCGGCGACCTTCGCAGCCCCCGCATCGCAAATTTCAGATCTTGCCACATAACTCGAAGCTATCTCATGTTCGCGCCCTGTACGGTGGCTGTAATGCACCGCCGGTGCTGGCGTAGAGCCACCACAATCTTCGAGAACACGGGCGCGAGGAGTCGTGGGCAGGCGTAAGCTATTCGTGTAGTATAAGAACCTTATAACTCGTCTAATGCATACGGTGAGCGGACGGATGGGCAAATAGTTGCATAGAGGTCTCCGTTCATGCTGAGAGCCCTTGCCATTCTGCCCGCCTCGTTAGCCGCCGTTCTCCTGGTTCCTTCTTTCGTTCCCGCGGAAACATTACCGCCTGCCACTCGTTTGGAACTCCGCCTTTCTGTCCCGACCGGATCCCGCATCTCACACGCGGGCGATCAGGTTCAAGCCACGGTCATCGCGCCACTATTTTCGGGCGAACGCCTCTTAATCCCGCAAGGGGCAATCGCCTCGGGAATCGTTGCAAGCGTCAACCGCCTCGGGTGGGGATTCAAACACCCCACCGCTGCTATCGAATACCGGTTCACTACGCTACAGTTGCCCGAGGGCGCGGCCGTTCCCATTGAGACTCGCGTGATACAGGTCGAAACGGCTAAAGAGCGAGTAAACGCCCAGGGAGTGATCGGCGGCATATATCCCACGGCGAATCTCTCTTCGAGCTTCGCGCTTTACGGACTGCCTCTGTTCTTTATTACTCCGGAATTTAGCGTTCCGGCTCTGGGAGTCAAATTTCTGATCGCTCGATCTCCGGATCCTGAGATTTACTTCCCGACAGGCACCGAATTGATCGTGCAGCTTACCGCCCCCGCAGAGATCTCCGACCCAGGCCTTCAAGAAAGTCAGCTTGCACCGCTCTCCGCAGCAGAGATGGACGACGTGCACCGCATTATTGCGAAGCTTCCGGCGCAACGGACCGATAGGGGACGTAACCATCCCTCCGACCTGGTCAATATTCTTTTTCTTGGAAGTCGCGAGTCCATTGATCGGGCGTTTCAGGCAGCCGGGTGGTCCGGCGCGCAGCGAAGCTCCATGTTGTCTATTTACCGGATGTATCACTGCATGGTGCAGCGCATGGGTTACAGCATGGCTCCCATGGGCAACTTGACGTTAAATGGTGTACCTGCTGATGCCGAGTATCAGAAGAGCCTCGATACTTTTTCTAAGCGCCACCACCTGCGCCTCTGGAAACAGCGGCAGGAGAATGCGTGGCTGAGCGCGGCCAGCGAAGATGTGGGTTACGCGGTTCGGAACATGCATTTGACCCACGCTACCGATCCGCTTATCGATAACGAGCGGGCGAAGGTGCTGAACGATCTGGTTTTCACTGGATGCGTCGATGCCACCACCCTGATGAAGCGGTCGTCCGAAGCAGACGACCCATCGGACCGTTCGATACAGACCGATGGAAAGCTTGCGGTAATTCGGATGAATGATTGCCGTAATCCCCGGCGCATGGTGATTGGTACGGAGAATTCGGGTCCACGCCCGCTACCGCGATCTGTCCAAGTGCTGTTAGCGCTGAGAAACGATTTAATTCGCATCAATCCCGCCTCGCTCGCTTTCAACACCATAAAGGAGCTGCGTGAACGTGAAGGCTCGCAAGTGAACGCGCCTGTTTCCGCGTTTACCTCAAAGCAGCGGAAGCCGGAGTCAGGAGACGGCCATTTCCAGACGGGTTGGGTCCGCCCTAGTGTTCTCAATGCAACAATAAACCGGGAGTGATCCAGGTGGCGCGCTACTCATACCGCAGCGCCACCATCGGGTCAACTCTCGACGCTTTTCGCGCGGGTATGTAACAGGCAAGCAGGGCAATCGACGTAAAAACCGCGACGGCGCCGAAATATGTAAGTGGATCTATCGGCCTTACATCAAAAAGCAGGCTGACAAGAAATCGCGACAGCAGCATCGACGCAATCACGCCTGTTCCGATTCCAATTGCCGTCAACCCCATACCCGCCCCCGCAACTGTCCGAAAAATCCGTCCCGAATCGGCTCCCAACGCGACGCGCACTCCGATCTCTTGGGTACGCCGTGCAACTACATACGAGAGCACTCCGTAAATGCCTACGCATGCCAGAATCAAGGCGAGCAGAGCCAAAGTTTTAAGCAACATCGTTTGCACGCGTCTTTGCGCTACTTCCTGATCCAGTAATTCATCGAGCGTCATCACGTTTGAGACCGGCTGATCCCGATCGATTGACCATACGGCGTAGCGTGCCGCGGTTTCGAGATCATGCGGGTCGCCATGCGTCCGAATCACAAGATCGCGAGGCACCATCCAGTTATGGTTTCCCTGCCAGTACGGGAAGTACATCTCCTGGCGCGGCGGCTCATTCAACCCCATCTGACGAACGTCGCCGATCACGCCTACGATACGCACCCAAGGAGGATTTTCGTCCGGTCCGTCTACTTTGAAACGCTTTCCGATTGGATCCTGACCCGGCCAAAACTTGCGGGCCATGGTTTCGTTGATCATCCCCACAAGTGGGGCGTCTTTGCCATCTCCATCGTTCAACATCCGGCCGCGAACCAAAGGAATCCGCATCGCCTCGAAATATCCGGGTGTCACCACACGATCATTTGCATCGTAAGTTACTCCTCGTTGCAATGCCACATTCTCAGGGGTAAAGCCGTTCGTTCCGCCTCGCCATGTGAGCGGTAACGCACTGGTAAACGCCACCGCCTTTACACTCGGGAGAAGTTTCACTCGATCTAAAACGCGCTGGAAGAATTCTGTGCGCTTTGAGAAATCCTTATACTTCGTTTCAGGCACAACCAGGCGCATCGTCAGTACATGATCGGAGCGAAACCCTGGGTCAAGCCCACGCAGCTTTGAAAGGCTTTTCAGCAGAAGGCCCGAACCGACCAGCAGCATGAGTGAAAGCGCCACCTCTGCTATCACGAGCAGATTGCGAAAGGCCTTTCGACTCGAACCAACACTGCCGCGGCCACCTTCCTTCAGGACATCGCTCAACTCAATCCTCGAAATTTGGAGTGCCGGAGCCAGCCCAAACAGAAGGCTAGCTGCGAGCGAGACCAAAACCGCAAATCCAAGCATGCGAAAGTCAAGCGCAAGCGAAACAGTGCGTGACAGATCGTCAGGTATCAGCGCGTTGAGAAATTTGAAAAGCCACGTTGCAATTAGAACGCCGGAGAGACCGCCTCCGAGCGCTAGCAAGCCGCTCTCGGTGAGTAATTGAAAGATAATCCGGCCGCGACGTGCTCCGAGCGCAGTTCGCACCGCGATCTCCCTGTGCCTTCCGCTACCCCGCGAAAGCAATAAGTTCGCGATGTTTGCACAGGCAATGAGCAGAATCAACCCAACCGCGGCCATGAGCATAATGAGACCGCCTCTGACGTCGTGCGTGTAACTGTCCTGGAGCGGCTCAGCGAAGAACCGCGCGATGGCCGCGTTCGTGTCGGGATGCTGCCGCGCCATTCGCTTAGCCAACACGAGCAGTTCGGCGTTCGCTTTCTTGATGTTGACCCCATTGCGAAGTCTCCCGACGACTTGCAAGAAGTGCGATCCGAATTCGGCCCAATCCTTTGGACCAAACGCAAGTGGCGTCCAAATGTCGGTCTCGGCAGACGGAAACGAAAACCTTGCCGGCATCACGCCGATCACCATGTACTTCTCGTTGTTCAGCAGAACGTCGCGGCCAACCAGGTTCGGGTCTCCTCCGAATCTGCCCCTCCACAGCCGATGGCTGATCAGGGCTACACGCGGCGCTCCCGGCCGGTCCTCGCTGGGCCCGAAAATGCGTCCCAGCGCTGGTTTCGTGCCAAGCACCGAAAAGAGGTTTTGTGTAGCCGCTATACCTTCAAGTTTCTCTGGGTTCTCGCTGTCTCCGGAAAGGTTGAAGACACGGTCTGTAACCGCTGCAACATCTTCGAAAATCTGCGTCTGCTTCTTCCATTCGGCGTAATTACCCGGCGACGGCGTGTTGCGCGGAAATCCGACACTGCTTAGATCCTCAAAAACAGAGACCAGGCGCTCCGGCTCCCGGTAGGGCAGCGGTCGCAGCAATACCGCATCCACTACGCTGAAAATGGCCGTTGTCGCGCCAATTCCGAGCATCAGAGTTAGCAACGTGATCGCCGTAAATCCCGGGCTCTTGCACAGCACCCGTACGCCATATCGCAGGTCTTGCATAAGCGTGCTCATAACAGGAAAATGATGCACGCGGCATTCCCTCAGGAACCCAACAGAAGCTTGATTTCTGCTAAGGCAGTGTGTCCGGTTGCGGGACAGACTCGTTCGCGCTAGAACAAGTTCAATCTCCGAAGATATTGCCTCGCCCTAACAGCCAGCGCGGGTCGAGCCGATGCTTCACGTCCCGCATCGCTGCAATCTCATCAGGCGAATACATCAGCTTCAGCAGGTCGGTCTTGAGCTTTCCAATCCCATGCTCGGCCGCCACGGTGCCCTCTAGCGAAATCACGTAGCGCGCAAAATCTACCATCAGCGATTCGGCTCGAGCGGCCTGCTCGTCCGTTGCGGGAAGCAGATTCACGTGCACGTTGGCGTCGCCCACATGTCCAAAGATGGCGTATTGCCCCGGTAACGTTTCTTCACACCGCTGGACGTAGTAGGCGTACAAATCGCGGTTGCGGTCGAGCGGAACCGCGAAATCCGTTCCAAACTTCGGAAACCCGTTCCGGCGCGCTATGTCGACCACGAGCGTAGGCAACGCGTGGCGAAATTCGCGAAAGCGCTCGCGATCGGCCGCGCTAAACCCAAACCAGGATTCCTCTCCAAGTGCACCCGCCTCCCCGAGACGCGCCGCCCAACGGTCGACCTCCTCATCGTCCTCCGACCTCAGATTCTGCTCGATCAACAGTGCAGCCCCCGCACCCTTTGGAATCTCCGGATATCGTGATCGCAGTAGCTCGAGTGAGTTTCCGTCCATGAACTCCAAAAACCGGAGCTCCGGTATCCCGCGCCATGCTTCGACCGATTGAAAGGCGATATCGCTTGACGGGAAAAAGACAACACCGCTCAGAATTGCAGAGGGCTCAGGAAACAGTTTCAACTCAGCCTCGGTGACAATTCCCAGCGTTCCCTCGCTTCCCGAGATGAGGTCAACCCATTCGAGATCCGGCTGTAGGTAATATCCGGCCGAATTCTTTGTCGTCTTTGGCACACGAACGGTAGAGATCGGGAAATCGACGCGCTCGCCCCGCCTCACATGCAGGATCCGGCCGTCCATCAACATCACTTCGAGAGCAAGCACGTGCCTACGCACCGAGCCGTAACAAAAGCTCCGAGCCCCACCCGCATTCGTCGCGATCACGCCGCCAACGGACGCTGATATTTCAGTGGGATTCGGCCCAAAAAACTGCTTCTTTGTAGCGGCGGCTTCGTGAAGCTCGCTGAGCATAACGCCCGCTCCGCATCTCGCTGCACCCGACTCGATTTCGAGGGTCCGGAAACGCTCCAGCGAGATCACCCATCCTCCATGGGGTACGCGCGCGCCCGTCAGCCCGGTACCCGCACCGGCGATCGTCACCGGAATGCCTCCGTCGCAAGCTGCGCGAATGATCGCACTGAGTTCGTCCCGATCGGCGGGAACATACACCTGCTCGGCTTCACCGTGGTAACCGGAGGAATCCTCCAGGTACGGAATCAAGTTTCGAGACGCAGCGGACATCACCCCAGTATCGTTCGCCTCAAACAAACCGGCTGACGGCCGCGCCTGACCGCCTTACTCCAATGCCGTCCAATAGCCAGCGCGCGCGTGAATGTGCAAGTCTCCAGGCCTGCGGAGGCTAACCGACAACCGGTGATAACCCGCTGCCTGCGGCTCTGGTGGCACAAACGTCAGCGTATAGCGATTGTGAATTTCGGTTCCGATCGCGGTTAGCTGTGTCTCAAGGCCGTGAAGAGTCGTGAACTTGTCGTGCGCGCCTCCGGTTGATTGCGCCAAAGCTTGCGCAACGTTTATCTTCGCGAGCCGGGCAAGTTCCAGCGGAATAGCCAATAGAGGGATGCCTCCTTGGGCGCTCGGATCGTACAATCCTGGCTGATCAGGCGGCTGGGCTTCGGAAGCTTTCTGAGTGAAGGCTGTTGAGTAAGCCGAATACGAGAGCGTATAAATGACAACGTCGTCCTTCTGCGCTTTCGCCGCGACATCCGCGAAATGAGCTTTACTCTGGCGGTCACGCGATTCGCTTAAGAGCACAACCATCCGGCGAGCAGGTTCCTGCCCTGCAAGCAAGTCACATGCCAGGCTTACGCCATCCAGGAGACGGCCAGAGTCGCCGTGAGCAGAGAGCTTTGCGAAGACGTCGCCCAGAATGCCGGGATCGGCAGTGAAATCGTGCTCCATCCGTACGTCATCTGAAACGGTCACAACGGCTGCAAGGCTGGGTGCTCCCGTTTCCATATCGTTCGTGATGTAGCCGGTGATCACGGACGCCGTCTTCTTGATCTTGGCCAAAGCTGGATCGCTCGAGTCACTGGTTTGCAGAACGATTACGGCGTGAACAGGCAGAGCGTCAGAATCCCGCGAGATCATACGCACTACTTGTCGCTTCCCGTCGCTCAGAACAACGAAATCGTTTGCGGATAGATTTTCCACGGGCTTGCTATTCTTCGTCATCACTGAGACCGGAACTACGACCTCGTGCACCCGCGTGTGAAATCGCGTTTCCTGCGCCCACGCCGCTGCAGCAAGTAAGAACAGGACAGCGCGCTTCATTGTGCCGGAGACGTATGCGCAGACGCTTTCGTTTCGAAGGCTGTTGACCTGATTAAGAGCTGCCCTGACGAGCTCCCGAGCGCGACATACTTCGCCATCACGCCAGTCGTGTATTTCGGGACGGGGCCGCTCGAACGTTGACAGCCGCTCATGAAACGCGTCCACCGAAAGATTGATCTTCCGCTGCTGGCCGGCTAGTGCAGAGTTACGATATCGGAGGGAATGGAAGCTCCGAGCATAAGGCAATCAACTCTGAGGCAGTATCGCGCGGCAATGGACATGTTGCATAGTGCCATTGAGCTGTGCCCTGAGGACCTCTGGTTCAGCACCGAGTACCGAAACCGCTTCTGGCACATTGCCTATCACACTGTGTTCTACACGCACTTGTACGTTCAGCCGTCAGAAACCGACTTTCAAGCCTGGAATAAACACGTGCCGAATTCGAACTATCTTGGCCCCAGGCCATGGGCGAAGAACGAGCCTTTCCAAATTCCGGAGCCGTATGCCAAGTCGGACGTACAAGACTATTTCGAGTTGTGCCTAGCTGAGGTTGAGAAGCAAGTACCTCTAATTCGACTCGAAGATGGTTCCGGATTTAGCTGGCTACCATTCGACAAATTCGAACTTCAGGCTTACAACATCCGTCATTTACAGCATCATACGGGGCAATTGATTGAGCGCCTAAGAACCGCAGCCAATATCGGCGTTAGTTGGACAGGATCACGCTAACTCTGGGCGTCCCGTGACGTGATTGCTCAGCGCTTGCTGACCACGGCGGAGGATCCACACAACAGCGTGAGGCCGGACTGCGGCTGATTGGCAGACCGACCCATCCCGCGTCAATTTGGGACTTCCGATCAGGCGGATGCAGGCTGGAACTGGTATTTTCCTTGTGTGGACGAAGCGCACCGGTTACGCGAAGTCATTCTCGGCTCGCTCGATCAGGAGCACGATTCCGACGGCCTCGCGCGCCACGCTTATCGAAGCCGGACGCAGTTTTATCGCGTATTCCGGGCAATGGTCGAGGAGACGCCGGTCGCTATGCGGCGGAGGCTCCTCCTGGAGAGAGCGGCATGGCAACTGTCGCGTACTCAACTCTCGGTGACAGACATCAGTCTTAACGCGGGTTACGGATCGCTCGAAGCGTTCACCAGAGCGTTCCGAAAAGCCTTCGGCGTTTCACCGAGCCTCTATCGCCGTATCGGGGCGATGCACACTCACCTTCACAGCAGTAATGGAATTCATCACCATTCCGGCAGGAATGAGGCGAAAGGAGTTAGTTCATCTATGGATCTGTTTGATATCTTCTCTGGCCAGGAATCCTGGCACACGCGACGTCTTCTGAACCTGGCGAACACGCTGAACGATGAACAGTTGGATCGCCCTTTGAAAAACCAGGTAAAGGTCTTTCCATGGGATGGCCCGGATCAGAGTCTACGCCAGGTTTTGGACCGGATGGTGCTAACGAAGGAAGTCTGGGCTGCAGCGCTTACGGGCAGCAGCATGCCCCTGATGGAAGATGCCCCCCCGGAGCATCGAACTCCGTCGGCCATGCTGGCGCGCATGGAGAAAGCGGATGCAGCGTTCCACAGTGTACTCACAGATGTAAGCAATCGAAGTGCCTGGGAGGACACCTTTGTCGATGCGCTGTGCGAGCCCCCGGAGACCTTTACCTTTGGTGGTACGTTCGCGCATGTGATTACTTTCAATTTCTACCGGCGGATGCTCGCAATAGATGCGCTGCGTCGCCTCGGAATGAAGGTCGAAGGGTTTGGCTGCCCTGAGGAGTACGTCGCGAGCCTCGCGCATGCGTGAGATACTAGCCCCCATCCTGGCAAGCTAAAACGTCGAGTGGTCCGATGAGCTCATAAAATGCCGCGAGCACGCGTCTTGATCTCTGCATTGCTCGGCCTTGTTTCAATCGGCCGAGCACAGACTTCTGAACTTCAGGGCTTGTATAAAGCCCACAAATGGGTTGAGCTCAATCAACGCCTTCAGCACGCCCAAGATGGAGCCCTGTATCGTGGTGCATTTGGGTTACGTTCAACCAAGATCCTGAGCGCACGGAACGACTACTCCTGTCCGTTATCGATGCTGCTCCACATTCGCCTGATGCCTACGATGCTTCTGACTGGCTCAGCCATCTTTATTTTTATCGTGGCCAGTATCGGAGTCTGATTTCAATCATGGAAAGACGGTGGGCGGCGTTTCCCAAAAAGAAAGAAAACGCAGACGAACGGAACGCGCTTCAAGGCTTCCGTGGGCTGCCGAATCAGACGGTTGAAACGACTCGCCCGTCTAAGCTCACGCACGACGCCGAAAGCATCTTCATTCCTCTGTCAATTAATGGGTGTCCGGCAAACTACTTTTTCGACACGGGTGCCTAAATTTCTTCCATGAGTGAATCTGAGGCGAAAAGGCTTCGGCTCTCCATACGGAACGGCGTGGGAACGATAGGACAGATGGCGGGTGCACAGGTTCCCTTTCGCACGGCTGTGGCACAGGATGTGATCGTGGGAAACACTCACTTCAAGAGTGTGTCTTTCGCCGTATTTCCTGATGATCAGGAGCCGTGGTCCGATCTGCCGCGGGGACGTCGAGGAGTTATTGGGGTTCCTCTCATAGTAGGTCTACAGACCTTGCGTTGGGAGAAGGCGGGCAGCGTGGAGTTGGCTGAACGCTCTCAGCCCTTTGATATTCACAAGGCGAATCTTACCTTTGACAATGACCACATCGTAGCCAGCGCTGTAATTGAAGGTCAAAAGGTCAGCGGAACCGTAGACACCGGCGCTGTACAAACGTACTTCTATAAACCCTTTGCAGATAGATTCGCGAGCTTGGTTAAGCAATACGGTAGGGAAGACTCGACCGAGGTGCATGGTGTTGGTCATGCCGGGACGTTCGATTCAATGACCCTGCCCCGAGTTGAGATTTATCTTGGCGGATTCGACACCGTTCTATCTCCTGCCCATGTCATATTGAAGTCCATCGAGGTAGAGGGCTGCGCAGGTAATTTCGGTTTGGACTTGTTCAGGGAAGCAAGCGCCCTCCAGCTTGATTTTGGTGCCATGACCATGGAACTTATCCCGGCTAGGAAAGCTCAGATCGACTCGAACGATGAGAATGACTACGTAGAGATCAAAGGGCGGAGCGGTAAATGAAGGTCTCCGTCTTTTGTGGATTGAGCGTGGATGGCTTTCTGGCTCGAACGGACGACGCACTCGACTTCTTGAACACAGGTGAACAGGAGCCGCACGGCTTCAGCGAGTTCCTCGCGACCGTCGATGTAGTCGTGATCGGCCGCAGGACGCTGGATGTCGTCCTCAGGCTCGGTCACTTGGGGCTTTACGGCGCGAAGCCTGTGATCGTGCTGAGCGGCCGCCCGCTCGACTTGCCCTCGGGCCAGGTCGCGGTAATCGAGCGGATGTCAGGTGAACCGGGCAAAATCGTAATGCGCCTCGAAGAACGCGGATTCCAACACGCGTATATAGACGGCGGTCTCACGATTCAACGATTCCTCGCGGCGGGACTCATCGATCGCTTGGTGATTACGCGCGTCCCGGTGCTGATCGGAGAAGGTATTCCGCTATTTGGCCCGGTGCCACACGATATCCCTCTTCATCACGTCGCAACCCGCTGCTACGGGTCCGGCCTCGTGCAGAGTGAATATGAGTTGACCCGAGCCTCGCGCATGCGTGAGACACAAGAGTAGCGGGGATTTACTCGCGCGTTTACAGGCTCTGAGCAACAGAGCCACATGCTTTGTCACCACGCCACTGGTGTACTCCGGCACGGGCCGCTCGAATTTCGAGAGACGCTCTGCAACACGTCCACCCCGTTGGCCGACGATCCAGACTTAACCAAATCCGTCGCATGTACCGCTTTTGCCCGTGGACGGCGCTCTGGTCAGGACCCAGCCGCGTGTCTGTTTCAGCACCCATCTTTAGATGCTCAACCCGACTAACTCATTCCTGAAATCCCGATACATCACAATCGATGCCTCGAGTGCCGCGAGTTCCGAGACGGCCGTTAGCGCTTTGCATTGCCCATCGTCACTCGTCACAAAAACGCTGCAATAGGCAAGGTAGACCGCAGAAAACATATCGACTCTTCCGGCTTTCCCGAGCGATTGCTTGCGCTCAGGTCGGATACAGCGACCATACTGAGCGAAACAGAGGGCCACGAGTAGAGCTTTGAACGGCGGGCAATGCTCGATAAAATCCTTGGTCTGCGCCTCACCGGGCCGCGTCCCGGTAGCCTTCTCGATGAGACTTGCCCCGATTGCTAAATGCGCCCCTCGCTCGGCGAGAAGTTTTTCCGTTACCTCCCGGAGCGACGGCCACTCGTCGCTCCCGACCCGAAAAATCTTCTGGAAAGCCGGCTTCGCTGTTCTATAAATATCCCTGAACTGCTTCTCCCATTCCTTGTGATTGCCCCGTGTTTCGTCACTGATGGAATGTATGAACTCCTGGCGCACGATCTCCTGTTCCGCCTCCCTGAACTGAACGTTCAAGCGCTTCCAGTCGTAACCGCCAGGATCGCGCTGATACGCCTTAGCCTGCTCTTCCACGATCCAGTTGTAAGGCATAATGCACGTGCCGAAGTTCAGGAAACGCTTAAGTAGGTCGAGAAGTGCCTTACGGTCTTCCTCGTCGGGAGTTGCGATCACCTCCGAAATCAAGCTTTCAGTTATGCCAAGGTGATAAGCAATCCCCAACCCCTGTATGAGGGCTATAGAATCCTCGTCAGCCGCGAGGGCATTCATAGCGCTTGTGTCGAAGATGATCTCTCTGGGCAACGTTGACGAATGGACGAATGGCTCGAATCTTCACTATAAACATTTGCCAGAAGAGCACCAGAACGAACACGACCGGTCCCCTAATCTCCTCACCTTAACGTCCGATCAGCGCTTGCTAGCTAAGTCCCGTTTACAAAGAGGGCTTCACAATGACCAGAACGATAAATACTGGACCCGCGGTATTCGGAAACTATCCCGCCGGTTGACTGACGTTACCGGGAAACGCCTACAACGCACTGTCGAACACACGTGCCGGACCGGTGTGTGATTTCGATGCACACTGGTTACTTCGATTCACGCGCTTTTGGGGGTGAGCGGGCCTTTGAGCAAGTTTATCCTCCAATGGAGACTATGAGCGAGCGCATTTGGGAGACTTCCAAAGTGCTCCAGAAGCGTGCAGACTGGAACACACGCCCATAGATAACGCCCGCTGCTTGACAAGCGACAACGCATGCGCTATCTTTGTTTCTCCACTGCGCATCTTTTACTTCGCAACGATGCTCGCTCGCCTTACAAAATAAATTCCGCCTCAAGAATTTCTTTTGGGTTCCAAAAATTTCTATTACATATAAAAAAGTTTTTAGTGATCGGTTGTTGCATCTCGTGACGACAAGGGTTGAGAGTGTCTTCAATCCAAAGGAGAAAGCAATTGCTAAATCTTATAAGTTTCAAATCTTTGTCAAAAATCGAAATTCGCAAGTTGCGTGGTGGTCCGCTACATAATTTCCGATATTTTTTGGCCATCCTCGATGGAAACTGCATTACTGAAGTGATCCATGCCAAGTTGCGGAATCAAATGGGCAGCCAAGGCTCAGGCTTTGAGCCGTTCGAAACTCCGTATGGATTTCAAAGATTTTGCCTGGAACGCCTTGTGATTCGAGTTCCCGAACTCTCTATCTCGGGAACGCAAACGCTCCAAATCCAATTCGTTGAGAGGCGCGCCTGTATTCTGAATCCGCCACGAGGAACCGACGAATATAATGTCCTGCAAAAGGAAGCAGAGCATTTCCGGCTAGAGTGCCAAGTTCGACAGCGATTAACTTTCGACAACTTCCCGATTGCTTTAAGTCTTCTCGCAGATACCTTAGAACCGAAGCAGCCAACACCGCATAGGCCGTTGAGGCTGGAAGCCAAGTTCCATAGCCAACTCGACGTTGATCCAGCCAAGCGGTTCGAACAGCTGTTGTCGTGGAATGCTACTGAACCGCTAAAAAGCCTGTGTCAATTACTGAGGATGCCTGATCGTCCCAAGACCGGGCCAATCCCAGCCCAGGCCGCCTGAAAAAGCGAGTGAGAGCGGATCCTACGGTCTCATTCTAGAATCCTTCCTGTTTGCAGGACCCGCTGTTTTAAAGGCTTTTCTCGAACATCGCTGAACACAAGAGCAAACTACAGCGCCGGTGCCGACGTCACCGCTCCTTCGGCGGCCGATCCCACCAGCGCCACATAGTTCGCCATCACGCCAGTCGTGTATTTCGGCACGCGCCACTCGAATTTTCGATAGCCGCTCTGCGGGAGAAGCTTACGTATTGTGCCAGTGGAACAGTTTGTGTGTGATCTGCCACTCACCGTTTAGCTTTAGGAGAGTGAAAACGTCGGATGCCCGGCTGTTCGCGCCCGCGAGTTTGCCCGACCAGCGCTGAACCTCTAGATGGACAAGGGCGATCGTTTCGATGATTTCGATCCTTGCGAAATGGGGTTCAATGTTGGGCGCAGGCCCGTTCGCTGTTACCCACTCGAACACGTGCTCGACAGAGCCACTGTATTCCACACCCTGGCAGTAGCCCGCGATCGTTGCTTGCGGGTGGAACGCCGGACGCATCAGTTCGCCATCACCGGCACGAGCACCCCCAATATAGCGGTCCATCGTGCGGGTAATCGCGTCATGTTCGATCAGATAGCGGTTGGCCGGAGTGTTGACTGGAGGGAGGTCCTGAGCTTCTAGCGAGTTCGCCCCCGCATCATTCGCTCCGAACCTGGTATGGCGACGCGTCCAAGCTTCGATTTCGTGCCTGTAAGCGAACACAGTATCATGCTTTTTGTGCCCCAGGCGATGAACTGGGAGGCCCTCATTCGATTCCCAGCGCCGGACTGTTCGCTCACTGCGATCGAGGAAGGCCGCGATCTGCTTCCATGACTCAAGAGCTTTCTGAGGGGTGTTCCGCTCCGGCATCGAAAACCTATCAACAGACTATACAACAAAGCTCGTTCCGAGGTACTCAGGAATGCCAGTGAAAAGCCTTCTGGATGATCCTCCAACCCTCGGGCATCCGGAGAAACGTGAAGAGATCCGACATGCGACCGCCGGAACCGGCCAACTTCCCAGACCAGTTTGCCACTTCGAGCCGAACTACTGCAATCGATTCGAGTATGTCCACGCTTACTACGCGAGGCTGAATATCCGGCGCTGGCCCGTTTCTATCAATCCAATCGAACAGGAATGGGGTTCCGACAGCGAGTTGCTCGCCGGCATAACCAAAGAACGATGCTTCCGGGTGAAAGGCAGGACGCATCAGTTCGCTCTTGCCTTGCTTGGAACCGTCTAGGTAAAGCTGAAGAGTCTTTAGTATCTCGTCATGAGGGGACAAAGATTCGGCTGGTGTCATGAAGCGAGAATACGGTGAGAGGACTCTGGGCATCAACGGACAACTCTGGTCAAAGAGGGCGGACAAAGGGGCTTTCGCGGCTCAATCACGTCGACATGTAAGCACGATTAATGTATCCCCGAGCAGGTCCACACAGGCAGAAGACCGGCAGGTTGCTCATCTCTCTGTGTTCAGCTCCCGCGGTCTGGCGTCGTCGGAAAATAGCTAGCGCCTTAAGGCCAAGCATTTACCGACGCGGCGAACTTCTCGTATGTTGCGTTATCGCGGACTCTGGGTCAATTCCGCTATAGCGCCGGCTGCGACGTCACCGCGCCTTCTGAAGCCGATCCCACCAGCGCCACATAATTCGCCATCACGCCAGTCGTGTATTTCGGTACCGGCCGCTCGAACTTCGACAGCCGCTCGCGCAGCACGTCCACTGGAATGTCCAAAGTTATCTTCTGCTGCTCGATATCGATTGAAATCGAATCGTCTTCGCAAACCGCTGCGATCGGCCCGCCAACAGCAGCATCTGGCGCGACATGCCCCACCATCAAATCGTGCGCAGCGCAGCTGCATCGCCCATCAGTGACTAAGGCAACACTCTCCGGAAGGATGCGCTCGCACTCGAGCCAAAATGCGTCCTCGTCAATGTGAGCAATAGGGACTAACTCTCAACACGACTGCTCGGATCGTCGGGTGTAACGCTATCCGCTGACCACAACCTGGACAGAATTGTTTCCGGTTTGCCGACCGTCCTGAAACAGGCAGTAAACACTTGGCAGTTACTCGCGGGTAATCTCCCTAAATCGGGACTTCTTGGGCATCACCTGGTAGGAAGCGGATTTCGCTACAGTAATCGCGCCGCTGCTTAAGGCTGCGGAGTAGTGGTATCAGTTTATTCATGTTCAGCACTGCCGAAGTCAATGCGCAGGATGTCAATAACTACAGCGTGTCACGTGAAGGCATCGGAAGGGCCGCAGAGATCCCGGATCTGATCGCCGGACTTTACCACTTGATCTATCAGAGTCTTATTCCGACTCTCGATACTGACCGGCGCAAGACGGCGGCAATTTTATGTCTACCGCTCAATGCAAAACATCTGATCACGGGCATCAACAGCCTGTATCGCCTCTATGCTAGCCAGACGTTCCGTGAGGCACGGAGCGCCACGGAATCGACCGCCATGGCTAATATGATCCTTCACGACGCCAAGGCTTATCCAGTCTTTGCGAATGACACCGGCGCTGAAGCTGCCCGATCAGAGGCCAGAAAACTATTCGTTCCAAGAAATCTATTCGGCAAAGTCAAACCCTACCTATTAGAGCTTCGGGATCACTACAATTTCGCGTCCCAAAGAGCGCATACCAACCGGACGAGTTCTATGCGGCACATCATGACACAGGCAATGGCTGATGAAAGCACCTTCTCCCTAATCGAAATAATGCCGCAGGATGCAAATATCGAGCTCAAGGCCTATGTTCATTGGACCTGCCTTGTCCATATGGACATCCTAGATACGGTTGCCACCTTCCTCTTCCCTGAATTCGATGCTAAGCAAAATGAATTTCAAGAAAAGCAAAAGCTCATCGACACTCTTATGGAGGCACTCCGTGCACATGTTCAGAGACTCGAATGGAAGCGGAGAGACAATCTCTTAAGAAACTAACGAATTTTGAATCATCAGTCCACGAACAATCCGCCTCGTACCCAAGATGCGGCGTTGTGGGAAATCACCCCGCCTAGTCGGCATGCATAGATCTATCCTTGGCCGTTAGTCGTGATCTATCTCTGGAACACCGCCAGTTTACGAATACGCCACAATAACGTCCACGAGAAGAACTAGATTCCGGGTGTCTCGTGATTTCATGCCGGAGGGCGATGAGCCCGCACATCTATCTAGACTGCAGGTAAACCGCGGCCGCGTGTGCCTGTTGTGGATCTAAGTCGCGGGTGACGATGGTCATCTCGGGCGCATGCCTGCGATCACCCTTGCGGAATTTGTCCAATTGACCTTCCATGTATTCCGCATTCTGACCGGCAAGACGCGGAGCTAGTCCCTTCCCTTGCGCATCCCCTCCGTGGCAGGTCACGCAAGGAAGGATCTTCTGAGCGGGCAGACCCTTCGTAAAGAATTCTCGTCCTTCTTCTATCAGCGCCTTATTCCCTGAGCGTCCCGCAGCCGGAGGCTGCTTCGCATACCAAAGCACCGCTTCGTGTATGACATCGGGCTTGGCAGCGTGCGCTACGCCTTCCATGTTGATTCGCTCATTGCGGGTCGCGTTACTGGCATCCTTCTTTGCGCCCATGACCCTCAACGTCCACCAGTACAATTCTTCGACGGGCGGAGAGGTCTCCTTGAATGCGGTCAATTTCTTTTCGGCGTAGGTCGGGTCGAGCCCCGCTAATTTTGGGAAATAAGGCAGCTGAGTATTGCCGTTCACTCCATGGCATCCGGAGCAGTATGTAGTCACAATCCTGGGTGCATCCCAACGTCTCTGACCCTGCGCAGTGTAACTGAACGTAACCACCGCCAGTGCTGCCGCTGCCACTTTCGTAATTAACTTGTACATTGGCAAGCCATGCTCCCCAGCAATCAAAACGCGAAGAAAACGCTGATCCACAGCGTATTGTTGTCACTCGGCTTCCGACCCAGTCCATCGATATTGCTACTGAGTCCGTTGAATTTTGTAAAGCCGCTGTATTGGATCATTGCCAGTACGTTCTGCGTTAGCGTCCGGTCGACCTCCAGTTCATAGCCGGTTGTGTTCGGCTTTGCCGACAGTTGATTCCCGTTCGGGTCAGTGATCCCGTACAACGCCGCGTTGTTGCTTCCATTGCTTAGCACGTAACCACCGGTGAACGTCCAGGCGTCACGGAGCGCAAAAGAAGCACTCAGGTTCACGGTTTTCAAATTGCCCTTCGGGTTCGGGACATTCCCTAGAGGGAAGCTACCGTTCCAGGACTGCTGTTCATAGATGTACGAGCCTCGCAGCGTCAGCTTGCGCGTATCGCCCAAATACTGATATTGCGAGTCGAAGCCGGTATCGGCAAAGCTATCGGTTGGGCCGCTCGGAGCGGCACTGTCCGGATAGACATCGGAGTGCATGCCAAACGTGCCGATCATCCAGACGTTCGGACCATGCTCCTTGGTCCAATAGGCACGCCAGTATGGATTGAATCCTTTCAAATACTGGGCTCCGGTTTGGTATGACGTACCCGCATTCATGAAGCGAAAGAATCCTTTCCCTACGTGGTACATGGACACTTCCGCGTAGAACTGGCGATCAAACAAAGCGTAAGCCCCAATGCTGCCGGTCTCCTGGGCCAAACTTGCAATCATCGGACTACCGGGCGCACCGGGTGCTTCGGGCGACCCATAGAACGGATACGCCCAACTCGGAACGGTATTCCAAACGTCCTGCAGCGCCGGGTCGTTATTGCTATCGATACCAACCAGCAGTTCGTGATCCCCTGGATGAAAGAAATGGGTTGCTCGTATATCGATCGGTCCCGAAGCACCTTTCCAACCTGGGAATGTGTTGCTCACCCCATATTCGGCAAACACCCCCGCCCAATCGGTCAGCTTCGTCCCCAATTCAGCAGTAACTCCATAAAACTCCGGTGCTCCGTTCTGTGCCACAACCGGCTGCCCCAGTGAATCGTTTGGCTGAGCCGCCCAGGTGAGTCCGGCTTGCCCGAGAACTCCCAGAGGCACGTACTGAATTCCTCCTTCGTCGCGGTCGAACAGAGGCTTGCCTGCGGTATATCCGGCAAGCTTGAAAAACCTGCCCCACGGAGTAAGCTGTGGCCAATTCCCGCCCACGTGGCAAGCTGCACAACGTTGTCCGGTCTGGCGGGCGAATGACGGCAATGCGTACGCATTAGACAGAACACAAACTGCGGACGTAATCAGCAAAAGAATCTTGGCGAGCCAGCCGAGACCGCGGCTTCTCTCCCGTTTCAATTGCGGCGGGCGGTTGATTCGTAAGGTGCGCATAGACTGCGAAGCAGGTTTCCCGTAATGCTCTACTTTACGCGCTCTCATCAACAACACACAAGGCTATCGCTTCATCAAAGTCCAGCTGCCTTGCCGCTGGCGATGCGAAACACGGCTATCGTTGAGGGGCTACCTGCTCCTGCATCCTTCACCCTCCAGGTCTCAACGGAAGCAAATGCCACTTTAGCCGAACATCGCTAAATGATGCGCCCTTACAGAGGATCTATGTTGCTGACTCCATCGAGTTTCCCTGTCGGGCTCTGCAACGTGTGGGTAACTCTTGCCAGAATGGGTTTGCCTGAAAGCTCGTTGCGCACATCCAGCTACTTCGTAAACCCGCGAGTATCGAGCCAATGGACCATAACTTCCGGATATCCCTCGACCGTTCGCTCAGGCAATGACGGATCGTCTTCGTATCCCGTTGCCGAGCTCACCAATGTGTGTCCCGCTCCCGGAAAGGTCACTATGGTTAAGTCCTTCAGACCGGCTCGATTGAATGCGTCGCGAAAGCGTGCCGGGCTATCGGCGGAATCGAGATTTTTGTCGAGCGCTCCGAACAGTGCGAGTGTGGGTGTCCCGACGCGCCGCAAAGTCGCTGTCGGGTCGTAGACGAGCGCGGCCTGCAGAGCGGCCAGCATCGGTGGCGGCGGTGGAGTCGTCATCCCCGGGGGAATCCGCATATACGGGAACCATGGCTGCTTCTTTGCCGCATCCAATGCTTCGCCCGCCGCACTCCAGTTCGAGTTCGTCTGCAGCGCGAGGAGCATCGTTCGCTCGAAGGCGAGCGCATCAAAGGTCTGTTCCGGGTTGAACCGGTCGTGTTCCCGCAACACCTGCCCGATCTCGTAAAGCACATTCTCCGCGATGCTTTCACTTGGCGCACTCTTCAAAATCATGAACGCCAGCCGAAAACGGGTTGCAACGATGGGTGCTACCCAACCGCCATTGCTGAATCCCCAAACACCGATGCGATGCGCGTCCACCGCGGGATCGGTTTTGACTCTTTGAAGTATTGCGAGGACGTCATCGGCTTTGGAATCGGGGCTGGTATATCGCCAGTTTCCGGTAGACTCGCCCGTGCCGCGCTGATCGTAGGTGACCACGTTGAGTCCATGCGAAACGAAATACGGGATGAGAAATCCCATCGCGCGCGTCTCGTCATCGGTCCCATGAATCAATATAATTGTGGACCGTCGCTCGGCTCCGGCGGCGTGCCACAGCGACGCGCCCAGGCGGTCGGGGCCCTGCTCCACGACGAACGGCTTCTCTACAACTGGAGAGGCCGGCCATTCTAAAACGAACGTCGTCTTAGGGGAGTCATCGCTTCGGTATTCGTGGCCCGAGATGCTTTCGAGGGTTCCGAGCCGCCGCGTCTCTGCATCGTAGTACTGTATCTCTGGATGGTCGGGCGGTTCAGCCTCGATTCCGGCGTAAACAGTTCGTCCGGCGACTCGATACTCGCCCGGTTTCACTGCCAAGTGCCTGATCTGCGCGTTTATCAGGCCGATGAGATTTACGCGGCGCCCAAGAAAATCGGCCGGCAACTGAAATAAACTCTCTCCTCCGCAATTGGCTGCCCCGGCCACGGCCACGAAGGTAAGAAAGGCCGAAGTACTTGCAATCCGGGCATGGCTTTGGGTCATACGCCTCGGGATGAAAGATATGATTTTCTCATTCCCGTACAGAAGAAAATTGGGCTTCAGACCCAGATAGATCCTGCCTTGTCGCAAAGGGTTTACTCATAGCTGAAACGAACTGTCCGGATAGCTCCTGGATCGCGGGCTATACGGAAACGATCATATTGGGTTTCGGCGCTTTGCGGTCCGCTACAGCCTCGGCTCCGACGTCACCGCTCCCTCCGAAGCCGACCCGACAAGCGCCACATACTTCGCCATCACGCCAGTCGTGTATTTCGGTGCCGGCCGCTCGAACTTCGACAGCCGCTCATGCAGCACGTCCACCGGAATGTCCAGGCTGATCTTCCGCTGCTCGATATCGATCGAAATCGAATCCCCCTCGCGAACCGCCGCGATCGGCCCGCCAACTGCCGCTTCCGGCGCGACATGTCCCACCATGAAACCGCGCGTCGCTCCGCTAAATCGCCCATCGGTGACCAAGGCGACACTTTCCGATAATCCCGCGCCCACAATCGCCCCCGTAACGTCCAGCATTTCCCGCATCCCTGGACCGCCCCTCGGTCCCTCATAGCGAATTACCACAATGTCGCCCGCCTTAATCTTTCCATGCATAACGGCTTCCATTGCAGCTTCCTCGCTGTCAAACACGCGTGCCGGGCCCGTCTGCGATTTTCGATCCAGACCAGTCACCTTGATCACGCACCCCTCCGGCGCGAGCGAGCCTTTCAGTATCACGATCCCTCCCGATCGCTTAAGTGGGTTGTCGAGCGGCCTGATCACGTCCTGCCCCGGAGTTTCGTGCGCCGATTGGACCTGCTCGCCGAATGTCTTCCCGGTGATAGTCATCGCATCCGAATGCGCGAAACCCCCGTCATGAAGGCGTTTCGCAATCACCGGAATGCCTCCAGCCTTGTCTACATCGACAGCCGTGTATCGTCCGGCCGGCTTCAAGTCAGCTAGCAGCGGAGTCCGGCTGCTCAGCTCCTGGAAATCATCGATCGTCAACGGTATTCCCGCCTCGCGAGCCATCGCCAGCAGATGCAGAACGGCATTCGTCGATCCCCCGGAAGCCGCCACACTCGCAATCGCGTTATCGATGGCGCCCCGTGTCACGATATCGCGAGGCCGCAGATTATTGCGCACTGCGTTCAGAATCACCTCGCCGCATTGCCGGGCAGCGTCGTGCTTGCGCGCGTCCACTTGCGGAATGGCGTTCAGGCCCATTGGTGACATCCCGATAATCTCCATCACGGTTGACATTGTGTTCGCCGTGAATTGCCCCCCGCACGCGCCCGGTCCAGGGCACGCGGTGTTCTCGATTTCCAGGAGTTCTTCATCACTCAGCCGTCCTGCTGCATTCGCACCTATCGCCTCATAAACATCCTGAGCCGTGATGTCCCGTCCTTTGTGTTTCCCCGGCAGGATCGTTCCTCCGTAGAGAATCACGCCCGGCACATTCAGCCGCAGTAACGCCATTGCCGCGCCGGGAATCGTCTTATCGCAGGCAACCAAGGCAACAATGCCGTCGAACATGTAACCGCGGGCCACAAGCTCAATCGAATCCGCAATCACCTCGCGGCTGATGAGCGAGGTCTTCATTCCCTCCGTGCCCATCGTGATCCCGTCGCTGATCGCGATGGTGTTGAACTCCATCGGCGTGCCACCCGCTTCCCGAATCCCCGCTGCTACATCCACTGCCAGTTCGCGAAGTAGAAAGTTGCACGGCATCGTTCCGATCCACGTATTCGCAATCCCGATGATTGGTTTCTTCAGATCCGCATCGGTGAATCCGATGGCTTTGAAAAAGGATCGCGCGCCCGCACGTTCCTTACCCTGGGTGATCGTATAACTCTGGAGTTTCATAGAAGCCTCTATTAAACCAATCCGGAGGCAGACAAGCTTCCGGTAGTACTTTTATCCTCGTCCGGGCGGTATAGGTATGGCATAATATCTTCGCTCTATCCTCGAAGTGCACGAAACTGGACCAGCCTCCCGCGCGGGTCGACGGTGAAGTATGTCGACGGGAAATATAAGGGCATGAGTTCGAGATTTGAAGTATTTAGCTATAGCTCTGCTTTATTGCATTACGCCCGCATTCGGAACCACTTATTACGTCTCGTCTTCCAGCGGCTCCGATTCGAATACCGGCACGTCGATGTCGTCGCCCTGGCAGACCATCACTAAGGTCAACGCCGGGTTTTATAGTCCAGGAGACTCGATTCTATTCAAGTCCGGAGACACATGGGTCGGTAGTCCTAACTTCCCAACCACACTCATTACGCCCGATGCAGGCTCGAGCGGCAGTCCAATCACTTACGGCAGCTATGGCACGGGAGCGGCTCCCATTCTCGACGGCGGCAACTCACTAACCACCTTAATAACAATCTCGCAAAACTATATAACCGTTACAGGCCTACAACTTCAGAACGCCACAAAGACTTGGATCACTTTCACAGGTACAACGGGCACCACGATCACCTACGTGACCGCTAAAAACGCTGCAACTTGGGGATTTTACGGCATCTCCGGCGTCGGAAACACGCTCATCGATCACACGACTTGCACCAGCGACAGTAACTGGACCATGATCGCGTGGTGCTTCGTCGCCCAAGGCAACGGTCCGTTTACGTTTACCAACAACACGTGTGATCTCAGGAACCTGAATCCTTCGACAAGCAGTTCGGCGTGTGTTCAACTCAACGGATCCTCCAATGCCGTCATCGAATACAACTACGCTTATGGAGGAAGTCAGGCATTTGCGATCAAGGCCGGTTCCATTAATCCAGCTACGATCACGGGCGGACTGATCGCAGATAATTACGCCTATCAAATATTTAAGCTCGGGGGCGGTGATGGCGAGTCGATAGAGCTGACTGGGTCGGCTGCGAATCCCCAATCTGGTGTAACCGTTACCCGCAACGTTATTGTCTGCCAAAGCGGCTCGGGCGGAACTTCAAACGCTATCGGGCATTACTATTCGACCAATGATATTGTGAGCTCCAATGTGATCGTTGGAGCTTGCGGAACAGAAAACTCCGTTCACATCAGCTCGAGTTCCAGCGGGTATTATTACAACAATACGTTCTCAGGCGGAACCGGGACATACGGCATTCACGTGCTCCCGGGAAGCAGTGTAACTGCCGAGAATAACATTTTTGATGATTTCTCAATCGGCATTTTCTGCGACGGATGCGCTTCGGTTACTGAAGATTACGACCTTTACAACTCCAATGTTCCTACTCCCGTATATAAAGCGGCTCTGGGCAGCCACAGCGCCACAGTAACTGATCCCCAATTCGTCAACAGCCCTCCCGCAGCGGCGAACGACGTGAAGTTGCAACCCTCCTCTCCGGCAATCGGAGCCGGCGCGAGCCTCGGTTCTTCTTTTTCTTCCATCCTTAACCCTAGTGGCACAGCCGTTCCCTTCGGCACCTTCGATCAATCATCCGCATGGATGATGGGCGCTTTCGGGTACCACGCGCGAAGCATCACCAAGACGGCCGGAGACAATCAAAGCAATGCTGTCGACTCAGTATTTCCGACACCGCTGCAGGTTCTAATCAAAGATTCAAATGGCAATCCCGTCTCCGGCGCAACAGTCGAGTATTCCCCCGTCGCTGGCGGTTCCGGCGCGAATGGGACGTTCAGCGGCTCGGCCACAGTCACAACAGATTCCAACGGGTTAGCCACCGCCCCGGATCTCACCTCTAACGCCAATGCGGGCCAGTTTACCGTGACCGCAACCGCCGGCGCGCTAACAGCTACCTTCTCGTTAACCAACGTGACCACGCCCCAGATCTCGGTCAATCCCTCAACTCTCCCCTTCGGAAACCAGAACGTCAATTCAACTAGCTCGCCGCAGACGATTACCGTCTCGAATGCGAGTTCAGGAGCGGTATCGATTACCAGCATCTCGATTACGGGCGCCAATACAGCGGATTTCAGCCAGAGCAATACCTGTGGAACAAGCATTGACGCTGGTTCGAGTTGCACGATTTCGATCACCTTCACCCCCCAAGCAAGTGGACCGAGATCAGCTTCACTAATCGTGAGCGATGACGCGCCAGACTCGCCGCAGACAGCCTCTCTCAGCGGCACGGGCGTGACATCTCAGGTCACGCTGAATCCCTCTGGGTTGTCCTTCGATAATCAAAATGTCAACACGACGAGTACAGCGCAGATCATCTCGCTGTCGAATCCAGGATCCGGAGCCTTGTCAATCAGCAGCATTACGGTTACTGGAACCAATGCTGCCGATTTCAACCAGACCAACACCTGCGGAACGAGCGTTGCCGCGGGTTCGAGTTGCACGATTTCGATCACTTTTACGCCCGAAGCGGCGGGTGCGCGATCGGCTTCCTTATCCGTCACGGACGACGCCAGCGGGTCGCCTCAAGCCGCCACGCTGAGCGGCACAGGAGTGGCAGCTCAGGTCTCCCTGAATCCCACCGCAGTCTCGTTCGGGAGTCAGAACGTCAACACGACCAGCGCGGCGCAGACGATCACGCTATCAAACACAGGCTCTGCGGTCCTCTCGATTACCAGCATCGCGGTAACAGGCACCAACGCAGGCGACTTCGCTCAGACAAATACGTGTGGGACGAGCGTTGCCGCTGGCTCGAGTTGCACGATTTCCGTCGCCTTTACGCCGCAAGCGACAGGCCCACGATCGGCGTCGTTATCACTCACCGATAATGCGAGCGACTCGCCTCAAACACCGGCTCTCAGCGGCACAGGCGTGGGAGTCGCCCAGGCCTCGCTCAATCCCTCCTCGGTTTCATTTGGAAGCCAGAACGTCAAGACCACGAGCGCGCCGCAGACCATCACTCTCTCAAATGCAGGCTCGGCTGCACTTTCCATCACTGGCATTGCGATCACAGGAGCCAATACCGCCGATTTCGCTCAGACGAATACGTGTGGAACAAGCCTCGCAGCAGGTAGCAGCTGCACATTCTCAGTAACATTCACGCCCCAAGCCGCGGGAGCGCGCTCTGCCTCTCTCGTAGTGACTGACAACGCGACAGGCTCGCCTCAGAGCGCAGCGCTTTCCGGCAACGGCGTGGGAGTCTCCCAGGCATCGCTCAACCCGACTTCCCTGTCCTTTGGAAACCAGAACGTCAATACTTCCAGCACAGCGAAGGTAATCACACTCTCAAACGGCGGGACCGGAACGCTCTCGATTAGCAGCATTGGGATCACCGGAACCAATGCCACCGATTTCACTCAGAGCAACACCTGTGGTTCAAGCGTTACCGCTGGCGCGAGTTGCTCCATCTCCGTAACTTTTACGCCGCAAGCGGTGGGAGCACGATCTGCGTCTCTTGCCGTCACCGATAACGCCACCGGCTCGCCTCAAACTGCGGCTCTCAGTGGGACGGGCGTTGGTGTTGCGCAAGCCTCGCTCAACCCCACCTCGCTATCGTTTGGGAACCAGAACGTGAGAACTACCAGCGCAGCGAAGGTGATTACGCTCTCGAACGGCGGAACCGCAGCGCTCTCCATCACTAGCATCGCCGTCATCGGAACCAACGCGACTGATTTCGCCCAGACCAACACCTGTGGTTCAAGCGTTGCCGCTGGCGCGAGTTGCTCCATCTCCGTAACTTTTACGCCGCAAGCGACCGGATCGCGATCTGCGTCTGTCGTCATCACCGACAATGCCGCCGGCTCGCCTCAGAGCGCCACTGTTAGCGGCACAGGCGTTGGAGTTCCGCAGGTCTCAGTGAGCCCGTCCTCGCTCTCCTTCGGTAACCAGAAACTGAAGACTGCCAGCTCCGCCCGCAACATCACTCTTTCAAACACGGGGACCGCAACCCTCTCGATCACCAGCGTCACGATGACAGGATCGAATCCCGCCGACTTCAGCCAGACCAATACTTGCAAAACGAGTGTTGCCGCTGGCGCGAGTTGCACCATTTCGGTTAAGTTCACGCCCCAGGCTGCGGGAGCACGATCCGCGTCCTTAACCGTCGCGGATAACGCTTCCGGTTCGCCTCAAAAGGCAACTCTAACTGGAACAGGTGTACCAATCACGCTGACTCCCTCGACGCTCTCATTCGGGGCTCAGAAAGTAAAGACGACCAGTTCAGCCCGGACGATCACTGTGGCGAATATAGGAAGCACGTCCGTCTCCATCACCAGCATCTCGATTACAGGCACCAACACCAGTGACTTCAGCCAGACGCATACCTGCAGAACGAGTTTAGCCGCTGGCGCGAGTTGCACGGTCTCCGTCAAGTTCACGCCGCAAGCTACAGGAACACGATCCGCTTCGCTGAGCATTACGGACAATGCCGCAGGTTCGCCTCATAAAGCGACGTTGAGCGGGACCGGGGATTAGCGGTTGCGAGCTTACGCTCAAGTACGCGTACTTACGGACCAGGCGTTCGCCCCTTATTGCGCTTGGGCCAACTTCCGCGAACGATGCCACTGCAAGCGGTCGCGATACTCCTGATACAACGTGCTGAAACCCGCCCAGAAATACCCGCACACGAACAGAAGGAGGAAGGGAATCGCAAAGAAGTTATACGTCTCAATCGCGAAGTCGATCATGTAGACGAAATAGGCGCCAATCGCCAGCTCGATATAAGGAAGGACTCCGCTTCGACGCCGGTAAGCCGCCGGGCGCGCGGTCGCTCTTCCGGCGCTAATGGCATATTTCGGCGTGCGCGCAAAGCTGGTTTGGATGCCGAACAAAGCCTCCAACACGCCCTTCGTGTTGCTGACCGTGAGAGCCACTCCCGCAGCCATCAGCATAGGGAGAAATGCAATCGACTTCCACCATGTCTTCGGGTACAGCTCCTTTTGCGCGTATAGATAAAAAGCCGAGATCGACCAAAATGAGGCCACAATCAGAGGCAAGTCTATGAGCACCATCTGAAACATGCCCATGTAGAACCGGACGATCATAACCGGCAGCATGAGCATGGAAACGGCGAGCATCAACGGATACGAGATGTTCGGTGTTAGATGAAGGAAGGCTTCTGCCTTTACCTTGAAGGGCAAATCTGATTGCAGGATTCGCCGCAGCAGCTTTTTCGCAACCTGGGTTAGCCCCTTCGCCCAGCGAGCTTGTTGCACTTGAAAACCGTAGGTGTCGACCGGCAGTTCCGAAGGGCATTCGAGGTTGGGCAGATACACGAACCGCCAACCCTTTAATTGCGCGCGGTAACTGAGATCTGAATCTTCGGTGAGGGTCTCATGCTGCCAGCCTCCGGCATCTTCGATCATCTCCCGCCGCAAAATGCCGGCGGTCCCGTTGAAGTTGAAGAAAAGGCCCGCTCCGTAGCGCGCCCCGTGCTCCAAAACGAAGTGCCCGTCGAGTAGCATCGCTTGTACCTGAGTGAGAATGTTAAATTCCTTGTTCAAGTACGTCCACCGCGTCTGTACTGTTCCCACTCCCGGATCCACAAAAAAGTGCACAGTTCGCATGAGGAACTCAGGCGGCGGAAGAAAGTCGGCATCGAAGATCGCGATCAGTTCTCCGGTTGCCGTGCTCAGACCTTCCTGAAGGGCTCCGGCTTTGAAGCCTTTACGATTGCTTCTATGCCGGTACTCGATCGTGAATCCAGCGGCTTCATACTCGTTGCACAGACGCTCGGTGTAGGCATGCGTGTCATCAGTCGAATCATCGAGTACCTGGATTTGCAGGAGTTCGCGTGGGTACTCAATTTTTATTACTTCTTCGAGTAAGCGCTTTACGACGAACCGCTCGTTGTATAGCGGAAGCTGAATCGTTACTTTGGGCAGATGGTCAAATTTACCCGGGGCGCTTTGAGGGAGTTTTCGCCGGTGTTTGATGTACCGCCGCATCGTCTCATAGCGATGCAAACCGTAGACGGAAAGGACAAGCAGGATTCCGAAATACGGCAGCAGGAGCGACCAATCGAAAAGCGAAAGCCGATAGATTCCGGAGAACGTGTCATCAAACATACCGTTCACGAACTGAGAACCAACTGAGGGCGCCGCAAAAAGGAAGCCAAATATGGCAATCAACCCGTCCATGCTTTACTTTTCAGGACTCATTTTATCTCTTTTCTTATACATAGGGGAAATTTGATGCCTTGTCTTCACTCGTCCAGGCCACCCGGGTTCGTTTGGCAAAAACGGTGTAAGTGACTGAGAGTACTACAAGAAATCGAACAAAATGGCTTCGTTTCGCGTATCATCTACGTTGAGGACAGCATGCGAGACCACGTGAAAATTCTAGGGATCCTGAACATCATCATGGGCTGCTTGGGGGCAGTCGCTGGTGTGATCGTGCTATTTGTGTTCGGCGGTTTAGCGGGTCTAGCTGGAGTATCAGGCGGCCCGTTTTCCAACGATCACGACGCTATTGCTGCGGTTCCAATTTTGGCAATTATAGGTATCTGCATCGCCATTTTACTTTTCGTCCTCAGCGCACCCTCGATCATTGGCGGATGGGGATTATTGCACTTTAAGCCCTGGGCCCGGGTTCTGATGATCGTTATTTCTGCGCTTCATCTATTTCACATTCCGATAGGAACCGCGCTCGGAATTTACGGCTTATGGGTGCTGTTGCATGATCAAACGCGGCGGCTCTTTGAAACCGGCGGCCAGCTACCCGCTCCTGCTGTCCCCTATCCTGCGCAACCTAATTACCCGCCGCCGAGCTATCCGCCCCAAACTCCTCCAGGCGTGTAGGGCTTTCGATTATCGATCGGGCACGCTCGAAAACTTCTCGCAGCATGGCGGCTGTCAGGCGCTTAGTAGAAGTGTTTTGCTGGCTCGGATGATAGGACGCCAGCACAAGCGGACCGAGCGAATGGGTTTTGAAACACGCTCCGTGGGCGAAACGAAACGCCGAGCGCGATTGGATTTCGCCCCTTTCCCGCAGCACAGAAAGATAGGAGTCGAGCGCGATGCCGCCGAGCACGACGACTAAGCGGACGTTTTTCAAGAGCGCGATTTCCCGCACGAAATAGCCCCTGCACGCCAGCATTTCCTGCCGAGCCGGCTTGTTATCAGGAGGCGCACAGCGCACGGGCGCCGTAATGTAGGCGTCACGTAGCCGCAGACCATCGTCTCGCGAAACGCTTTGAGGCTGATTCGCGAAACCCGTTTCCCAGAGCGCGCGGTATAAAAAATCTCCTGAACGGTCGCCCGTAAACATCCGTCCCGTCCGATTCCCTCCGTGCGCAGCTGGCGCAAGTCCGACGATTAGCAGCCTCGCTGCTGGATCTCCGAAACCCGGAAGGGGCCGGCTCCAATACTCCTGCCCCCGGTAAGCGCGTTTCTGAACGCGTCCAATGAGTTCGCGGTGTGCCACAAGTCGCGGACATCGGTGACATGTGACTACTTCCTGGTTCAAAACTTGCAACGAAGCGAGATCAATACGGGTCCGCGCAGTTGGGACGCCCTGCATGTCCGCTGTGATTATAA
This sequence comes from uncultured Acidobacteriaceae bacterium, assembly GCA_963787585.1. Classification (GTDB taxonomy): domain Bacteria; phylum Acidobacteriota; class Terriglobia; order Bryobacterales; family Bryobacteraceae; genus Bog-105. The sequence continues at coordinate 20,500 of CAWBDR010000012.1, read as the reverse complement.
GCCGATGACCTCTTTCACCGCTTCCGTGCTGGCGCTGGCAGTGTCTGACTCGCTCACTGCTGGTTTTTTTCGAAAGCGCTCAAGGGAGGTCGCCAAAGCTTGCAGAGACATCCTGGACATGTCAGGTGGTGTATGCGTTCGGAATACGGGTAGTATTTCGGAGAACGTGGCAACCAGTGCTGGATCTCGCCACCCCCGCTCAGCCTCGCTATTGAGGATTTGAATGGCTTCCTCCGAAGTGAATGCCGGCTTATAGGGTCGGGCTGTAGTCAATGCGTCATAGATATCTGCGAGCTGAAGGATCCGGGCGAGCAGCGGAATTTCCTCGCCTTTCAGCCCGTCCGGATATCCCGAGCCGTCCCACCGTTCATGGTGATGCCGAATTATTGGCAGAACAGGCGCCAGTGACCGCATGCTGCTGCAAATGCGTTCTCCGCGTTCTGCGTGACTCTTCATGATCTCCCATTCTTGAGCTGTTAACTTTCCAGGCTTGAAGAGGATGTGATCCGGAACCGCAACTTTTCCTATATCGTGCAAGTATCCGCCGCGCTGGAGGGCCAGCACGTCCTGCGGCGGAAGGCCCGAAGCGAGCCCCATGGCGGCCGCCATAAGGGCCAGCCGCTGACAGTGTTGTCCCAAATCCGGATCCCGCTCCTCGACGGATTGAGCCAAAGAGAACAGGACCGTCTCGGAATGATCTAGCGAGTCGATCATGGCCTTGTGCCGCAGGCTGGCTTGTATGCGGGCGCGAATGGATCGCGGGCGAAGCGGGTGGGTCAGGAATTCGTCCGCCCCGGCGTCGATGGCGCGAACTTCGTTATCCACATCGTCGGAATGGGCCATAACGAAGACCGGCAAGAACTGGGTCGCACTGGCTTTCTTGAGCATCCGGCAGAATTCCGCGCCCCCGAGCTCAGGCGCGATCGAGTCAATCAGGACCAGATCGACGTTGTGTAGCGAAATTGCCGAGATTGCCTCAGATGTCGTTTCTGCCTGGATGAGCTCGTGCTCAAGTTCGGCGAGAGCCGCGCAAAGAGCAAATCGGTTTTGCTCCGAAGAGTCCACAATCAGTAGCTTGCAGTGAGATGCAGCGGATTTTGGCTCGGGGGCGTCAAAGCACAGGAAGTCCGAATTTCCATGTGTCCGACCTCTGTTTTGGAATTTTGTGCGCTGCATCACCGTTTGCGTGCGTCCAGATTTTCTATCGACTTAAGTGCTTGCCGGCTTTAGAAAATCTGCCCTGAGGTAGTGAATCGACTTGCGGGACGCTCCTACGACCGGTTTCGCGCGTTCGTACTGGGAGTTATCCTACCGAGGCAGTCTGCTGCTTGGGCGAAGGTCAGGTGCAACCATTTGGCGCGAAAGGAAGTCTACCCTCTCAGGCGAGTACCTCTATGCACGTACTCTCCGCGTGTCCAAAGAGCGTCGGGGCCATTTGCAAAAAACGCTGGAAGTCCTGTTAATTGAAGACAATCCGGGGGATGTGCGCCTCATCGCGGAAGCTTTCCGGGAACTAGAAGCCGATATCAACTTGCAGGTCGCGAAAGACGGGGCCGAGGGTCTGGATCGTGTTTTTCAGACCCTGCACCCCAAATCGGGGAGGAACCCCGATATCATCCTGCTGGACCTGAATCTGCCCAAAGTGAGCGGGCACGATGTTCTGGCGCGGATCAAAAGCAACCCCCACACATGCCGGATTCCCGTTATTGTCTTGACTTCGTCGCGGGCGGAAGCCGACATTCGGCGCGCCTACGACTCACATGCCAACGCGTACCTGAAGAAGCCATCTACCCTGGACGGGCTGATTTCCGCTGCCAAGCAGATTAAAAGCTTCTGGATGGAAACTGCCACCCTGCCCAGCTAACTGACTGCGGTTAACTTTTCCGGCGAAAATCGATTTTCCATGTTCTAATTGTGGTTTAGAAACCCGCGGCTGAGTCACACCCCAAGGAGCACCCCGAGTTGAATACCAAGGCGGCCGTCACCGCCCAAGTACGTGAGCCCGCCGACCGCTGGACCATCAATGACGCAGCGGAGCTTTACGATGTCGCAAGTTGGGGCAAGGGTTACTTTTCAGTTGCCCCAAACGGAAACTTACTGGTTCACCCCACAAAGGAATCGAACCGCTCCATCGACTTGAAGCAGCTGGTAGACACGCTCGAGTGGCGCGGGATATCGCTGCCCATTCTGATCCGCTTCGCCGATATTCTGAAACACCGCCTCGAAGAGATGTACCAGGCGTTTGACGTGTCGATCCGGGAGCACGGCTATAAAGGTGGGTACGTCAGCGTTTACCCGATCAAAGTAAACCAGCAGCGTCAGGTGGTCGAGGAGGTTTTCAAGTTCGGCCGCGCCTATCACTTTGGGCTAGAAGCGGGCTCGAAGCCGGAGCTGCTGGCTGTACTGGCGGTCGCCGATAACGAAACTCCGATCATCTGCAACGGCTTCAAGGACGACGAGTACATCGAGATGGTGATGCTGGCGAAGAAAATCGGCCGGCGCATCATTCCCGTAGTCGAAAAATTCACAGAGCTCGAGCTGATCGCGAAGCATGCGGAAAAAGTAGGCGTCAAGCCCACGATTGGCATTCGCGTCAAACTTGCCAGCCGCGGATCAGGGCGCTGGAAATCTTCCGGTGGGTATCGATCGAAATTCGGTTTGACGGTCAGCGAGGCGCTCAAAGCCGTGGAGTTCCTTAAAGAGCGGAACATGGCCGAAAGTTTGCAGCTCCTCCACTTCCATTTGGGCAGCCAGATCACCAATATCCGGCAAATCAAAGGAGCCGTGATCGAGGCCGCCCGCATCTATGTCGACCTGAAGAAGCTGGCGACCGGGTTGAAATATCTCGATGTAGGGGGCGGGCTTGGCGTCGATTATGACGGCTCGCAAACCGACTTCGAATCGAGCGTGAATTACACGCTCGAAGAATACGCGCGCGACGTCGTCTACCACATCCAAAGCATCTGCGATGAAGCGGAAGTGGCCCACCCGACCATCATCACTGAAAGCGGCCGGGCCCTTGCGGCGTATCACAGCGTGTTGGTCTTCAATGTTCTGGGCGTGAGTGGACTCGGGGAAGAAGACCTGCCCACAAGCGTGCCGGAAGATTCGGAACAATGCCTCATCGACCTGTTCGAGACCTACCGTTCCATCAATAAGAAGAATCTCCTCGAGGGTTATCACGACGCGCAACAAGCGCTCGACTCCGCGCTGAACCTGTTCAGTCTGGGCTATCTTTCGCTCCAGCAGCGCAGTCTTGCCGAGAATTTCTTTTGGGCCATTTGCCGCAAAATCCTGAAGCTCGCCGCCGAACTCGATTTTCTTCCCGAGGAGCTCGAGGGCCTGGACGGCATGCTGTCCGATACCTATTTCTGTAATTTTTCGCTGTTCCAGAGCATGCCGGATAACTGGGCTGTGAAGCAGCTCTTCCCGATCATGCCGATTCACCGTCTCAACGAAGTTCCGACTCGCCAAGGCGTGCTAGGTGATATCTCGTGCGATTCCGACGGCAAGGTCGATCAGTTTATCGACCGGCGCGACGTGAAGAAGACGCTCTCATTGCACTCATTCAATAACGGCTCGTATATCCTTGGAGCATTTCTGCTGGGAGCGTATCAGGAAATACTTGGCGATCTGCATAATTTATTCGGTGATACGAATGCCGTGCAGGTAAGCCTTGATGAGCACGGCGATGTAGTTCTAGAGACCGTCGTGCAGGGCGATACCGTACGCAAGGTCTTGAACTACGTGCAATACAATTCGCAGACCCTGCTCGACGAGTTCCGCAAAGATGTGGAGGTAGCCGTTCGCGAGCAGCGTGTCGGTTACGAAGAAGCAGGCCGACTGCTGAAATTTTACGAAGACGGATTAAACGGGTACACATACCTGGAGCAGTAGTGTCCGATCCGCTTCGGATCGTTCTTGTCTCCCCGCGCAACCCGCTCAACATAGGCGCTGCAGCCCGAGCGATGAGCAATTTCGGGTTTACCGATCTGCGGTTAGTCAATCCTTACGACGTCGCCTTCCGGGAGGCGCGCTCGGCAGTTCGTTCGCGATACATTCTGGATCGGGCTCAGGTATTCGATAACCTCGCGGCAGCGGTCCACGATTGCACTCTGGTTGTGGGGACCACCGCAGTAGGGAACCGCGACCTGCACGTTCCATTGCACCGGCTCGAAACCGCGGGCGCAGTCATCAAGGAACATCTGGCCTCTTCTCCCGTTGCCCTGCTCTTCGGCTCCGAAAAGTTCGGGCTTTCGAATGACGATATGAGCTACTGTCACTGGCTCCTGCGGATTCCGACCCGCGAAGAGCACGGCTCGATGAATCTGGGGCAAGCGGTTGCGATTTGCCTTTACGAATTGCGGCGGGAAGCGAGCGCGGTGGAGCACCGCTTCGAAGCTCCTGAGGCGGTAACGGCAGAAAATCTGGACCGGATTACCACCCTCTTAGCGGAGTTGCTGGAACGCTCCGGCTATGTGAACGAGCGCACTTCGACGTCCGCCGAACTGAAGTTGAGGCGTCTTGTACGCCGCCTGGCAATCCGGGAGCACGATGCTGAAACATGGCTCGGGATGCTAAGGCAGATATTGTGGAAAGTGAAGCAGACCGGTGTGAGCTGATAAAGAGCGAGTATGGAGAAGCCAAAAATTCTGCAGTTAGCTTGTTTTTCCTGCTGCCTCTTGGATTTCTGTGCCTTGCTACCTAGTCAACCAGTGGTCCATTAATGACACCACTTACACTATCACCGGCACAGCCCACCTTGATCTTTACAACCCGAATGGTAGTTCACTTGGCGGAGGAGGTCTCGGGGGCCTCGCCGGGCATGTAGGCATCGAGGGAATTCTGGGCACTCTTATTGACGCTTTAGGTGAAAACATAGACCCGGCACATTGCCCATGGTGAATGAGACTGTCGACTGGCTCGCCTATGAATAAGAGTTTCTGGAGAAATAGAACTTCCGGTATCGGAAGCTTGGCGTATTTTCTTTTTGTAACCGTTGGGCCGCCCTTGTGCTATGCGCAACCCGTGACGATTCGCGTCATCAGTACTGAAAATGGGCGTCCACTCCAGAAGCAGCCTGTAAAGCTCTTCCTCCTTTACGGCCCGGGAGAAAAGATCCCGGCAAATCAAAAGGGGATGTTACGGCTAGAAACTAACGTCAATGGTGAGGCGCAATTTAGACTTCCGGAGCCTCCGCCCGCCCACCTGACAGTCCTTGTCGATATAGATGGGAATCGTTGGCATTGCCCTTGCGGTGTACTCGCTATTACGGAGGACGTGATGAGTAAAGGAATCGTAAAATCCGCTGCCGAGCCCGGAAAATCCCACGCTTTCGAAAAGCAAGTCCCGGGAAAAATCCTATTTGTCGCTCGTCCGCTGTCATTTTTCGAACGCCTGCTGGCGCCGTTATTGAGCAGATAGGGGCTAGCCAGCTAACCGCTAATAGGCATGCTATAAGGCAGACTGTTACTGCAGATGACGGCACATGGTGGCACGAGCATTTTTATTCTGCTTGCAATGGAAGAACAGATGATATTTGAGATCAAAGAAATTTCGGAAGCGATTGCGGAAAGGTACTTATACCTGGAAGGGCAGCCTGATATGAAGATTCGTGTCCGAATAGGAAAGCCACAACGAGTCACGAGTCCTCAAAGAAATGACTTTGTCTTTTGCCCCTACCAAATTATTGGTATCGGTGACGAAAAGGTGCGGTCTGCAGGCGGCGTCGATGAGGTTCAGGCCCTGCAGCTAGCAATGGTAATGATCGGGTCCGAGCTCTACTTCCTGCTCAATCGGAAGTACGACGGCAAAATCCGTTGGGACGCGGGCAAGGACGGCGATCTCGGTTTTCCTGTGCCCCCAAGCCTCGAACGGGAGAAGATCGTCACACCCTAATCTTCTACTTTTTAATCCGGGTGAAGGTATTGGTGATCACTGTTTAAGATAGGGATGCGGGAAGCCATACCCTTTCTCATTCCAGCGTTCGAGCGATAGTACGTAGTAGAGCGGAACGAAAACATGCCCGGCAATGCTCACGAGCATCTGAACGTGACTGTAAGCTCTATCCGGAATAAAATTCGACAGGAGTTTGCGTCAACTCGATTTTGCGGCCCCATTACACCAGCAGACGGTCGCTGGCAACCCGAACAAGACGAGGAGCGGTTACTATACGAAACATTGCAAAATAGGAGCTGGGCAGAAGTGGGCGCAAATCTTATTGACGAAATGCCAGATGGATTTCTACTATTGACCGATCAGGCGTTCGTTGCGTTCTTGGCTGCTTGGCTCATGCGCTCTATGGATGATGTATGCGGGGAAAATCTCACTCGGGAAAGTGGTGATCTATAGCTTTGTAGGTTCCATTCGAGCCCCTGAAGGCCGGTGGCTATGGAGCCGCGCAAAGTTGCTGTCTCCCGGCCAGAGAGAGACATTACGGCTTATGTTCGAAATTTTTTCAAAAGCAGAGCCGAACCGCTTCAATAGAAAACAAGCGTTATTGGCACTCAGATTCTTGCAGTCCGTTACGAGGCCGTCAGAACCGGGCGAAGAAACAGGACCTGGGGACGGCGAGTAGCGGCCTTGGCATTGATGAGCACTTTCTGTAGAGTGATTCAACCGGACACCGTAAGAGCTGTTTCTGCTCTCGCTGCGCAGATTGTACTCACGATCTATGCGCCGGAGCAATCGGGCAATCAGAACCCACTTCCGAGCAGAGCTCGGCTCGCGTCTTCGACGGCAAAACGTAACACTCTGAAAACGCCACCCCGTCGCGGAAGGGTTTTTCAACAGCATCGACTCTTTGACTGCCACTCGCGTCGAGTCTGCCCGGCCTTCGCCGCCGTGGAATCCAAGGACTGTCAATATACTTGGAACGGGATTGACAATCATCATGATACTTTTGATGATTGCCGCGACCCCGGTCGGCGCCTAGCCAACGGCTCATGAAGATTCTCGATACCGACTTCCGGTGGATGGGCATTTGGCGGTTCCTCTCGTTGGATGATGCAGCCGCATTCTTCGAGCAACTGTTGGTCCCCGCACAGCCGGCCGAATTGTCGAATGGGCTCAAAGGAGTTTTTCAAGAGTGGGTGAATGATCCCGACTTCTATCTATCGAACGGTGCAACCGTTTCTTACAAGTGCTTTCGCTGGTTCGAGGAGACCTTTGGTCCCGAGCAGGTAGAGCTTCTGATCGGTTGGGGGAACGACGTCTACGTTTCTGGAGGTGCAGATCGAAGTGCTCAGTGGACGTGGAGTTTGCTTGCAGCATCAGCCGTAAATAAGCAAAGGAAGCAGCCAGCACTCGACCCCTGGGTCAATGACTTTTTCGAGCGCCTAAGGTCCAAGGCGCTGGAACTTTGGCCGCCCTTCGGGGAAGGACTCGAATGGCGGTTCGAGGCACCCATTTCCGACTGGGACCGCGCGGCGCTGGCATTAGATGATAGCAGTAGGGAAAACATAGAAACAACCCTCGACTTGACCATCAGTCATAATAGCTTCGCGTACGCATGGGAGTGGGCCGCAAAAGATATGCCACTCGAGCAACTAGAACGACTGTATGAGATCGCCAAGCACCTGGCTGTCCAATACCAGAGCAGTCCGGAACGACTGGTATTTCCGGGAGCGTGGCGGTTCTTCCTATTACCGTTCCTCTCGCGTGCTCCGTCAAGCTGGGCGGTATCCTCCTATCCACCAAAGCAACACGAGTCCTAAGTGATGAGCGATTTTAGCGGAAGCTATGTGAGCGTTTAAATGGGTTACTCTGAAATCGACGTTAACGTCCTCAAGGATGCGGTGAATGCGGTATTAGATCATTTGATCGACGACCTGGGGTACCGACAAATCAAGATCGAAGAGAATACTGACTGCTACTGGCACTGTCCCGCGTCTGAGATTTACGATTTATCAAAGGAGCCGGCCGATTTCGATGTTGGACGGCTAAGTGATGATGCTGATTTATGAAGCTGATCAAGCGTGGCCAGAGCGGAGATATATCGTACGACTTGGTTCATGTTGCACCCTTAATGCGGTACATCGCGGAGAAGGTCAAAGCATGAGCATTCTTCTCCAGACGGCCCGTGATTGATTTGTTGCGTTTCAGCGGGAGGAGAAGCAGGCAATGAGAATGTGTCCTTATCCTATAGTTTTTCTGGCGTTCTCATATTGTTGGAATCGACCGGTAGTCGCCCGTGCTCTTGAGGGTTGCCCCGATCCTCGCTCGATCACAAAAGCGTTGAGCCAGTTGCGACTGAGTCCGTGGCGAGACGTGTCCGTGGCGCGGCTACAAACGATGTGGCCAAATGAGCTACTTGGCATTGACTGTAATACAGATGTCTGTAGTTCTGTAGGAAGCAAAGGCCGGGTCATCAACGGCCACTACGAATGTGGCGAAACATTTTTCTTCAATGTCACGCAGAACAAGAATGGGGCCTGGCAAACGGAGTTGAACAATGTCGTAATCCACTACTCTAGTCGGAAAAAGGAAGAAGTAGTGATGACAGCGAGAATGCTCGCGTCGGCCACGGGTCTCTCGGAGGCAGAAGCAGCAACGATCGGACAAGATTCAGATCAGAGTTTTGACTGGGAGAACGACGATAAAAGCGTGCTCTCAGGATTGAATGTCACTTTCAGCCAAACGGGAACTGTTTGGACGGTGAGTCTGAATCTTAGCCGTTTCAGAAGCTAAACGATCCTCTGAAGGGATGACGTGATGAAGCCGACAGCGAGACCGGTTGTCACTGGGGCAAGTTCCCTACTTCTTCTGCTTAGTTGTGGATTGACCCTGTTGCCAAGTATTGCTCCAGGGGCAAGTTCCGCAGCGTCTGAAAACGGCGATCTCTCTCAGGCGATTATCGCGTACGGATTTTTGGTTAGCCAGTATTCCCCAAACTTGTCAAGTTCCCAGCGACCCACTGCCCCGCTAGTACTGGACATGAAGCGCTTAGATGATGCTCTGAGCTCGCTCGGCTGTAATGTCCCAAACGTGCTCGCGTTTCCGCATAAGGCGATCCTAGTGCCCTCCTCGGTGCTTGGCCAATGGCTCGGTCCCTCAGCAGTGCCGAATCTTGCGCCGCAAGAGGGACTGTTGTTCGTGGCAGAGTGGCCCCGCCTCCCGTCCGCACGGGCGCTAGTGGTACTCTCTGGCGTGGCGCCGGACGAAACTACCGTCTTCTGGTTTGAGGGAGGTAACGGAGCCTATCAGGCGAAACTGGTATACGATTCGTTCAAAATGGGAACGATTCGCAACGCACCGAATACTAACATCGGGGCGGTTACTGCGATACGTCTTGAAAGCAGCCGTAATATTTTGCTCAGAGAGTGGGCGGAGCCGGGCAGCCGTCCGGGACATATGGGCGCGGAAGGTAGGGTGTTTAGAGTGAATTTGTTCCAACACACGGCCACCTTGGTTTCGTCCGGAACCACGCCACGTTAAAGCCGGCCTGCAAAAGAATGGGCTGGCTCTATAGGAGACCGCCGCGATGGGACCCGTTCCGAACCTTCAGTACTAGGCCGAGGACCCCATATAATGCCGGACCCTTCTTTCTTGAAATCGACTGTTGCAAGGAGAAAGGCAGTGATAATGCCTGCGAGAAGGAATGGCAAGAAGCTCGCGAGGTGTGTCAAGATCCGATCGCTAACAATGGTCCGATCACAATGAGAGGATGCCGCAATGGCCGTCCATATACGAATGTTGAGGACTGTGCACGCGGTCTGGTATCCGACTGTGCGGCGGTGATCCGATTCACTGAGGTCCAAAAGAATTTCGTTACGAGCGAAATGGAGCTGAAGAAATCCAGTTGCATCGAAGTGTCCCGCTCGCACGAATTCTGGAACACAAGAAAGGGCGGAGATGAACATCGCTGATCTCCAGCAGAAGGCCGGATCAGGAGGCGTTGTCGCACAAGCTAGCCTTGGGGTGTGCTACCTATACGGGCGAGGAGTCGAGGTTGATTATAGAGAGGCGTTTCGTTTACTATCCATTGCCGCCAACAGGGGTGCTTCCCGCGCGCTAGTCAACCTTGCCCGGATGCATGCCGAAGGTCTAGGAGTTCCGAAAGACCTGACCGAGGCGATACGTCTTTATGAAGCTGTTGCAAAAATCGAGATCCGTGCGCAGCTCGAACTTGGGCGTATCTACTCACGGGGCTCAGGTTGACGGCAGATCGCGAAAGGGCTCTCAGGTGTTACTTAGCGGTCACGGCGCGAGAAGAAGGTGTGGACGATTTGGCAACTGCGGCACTCTTGGGCACGCTTACATTCCAAGAGATCGACGAAGCCAGGGCTTATGTAGCAAGCGCCCATTAACCAAGTAATCAAGCATAGAGCGTTCTTTGTGCTCTGCCCCCCAAAATGAGGCTTTGCTCCCTAAAATACAGAGCTAAGACATGAAGGCAGATACCACCCGCAGCGAGTGCTCTCCCAGACATCCCTCGTACTGTCAAGTCTAGCGTGGTTGGGAGCGGCAGTATTTCTAGGGGTAAGCTATCTCTTGGCCGCCCGTCAGCATTTTTCTTTTGGTGGGCGTTTGCGGGACTGTTGACTGCCGTCGTGAGCGTAGTCCTTGGACCGTTGGCCGGGTGGTGTCCTAAAGGTGCGTTGATGGCCTGACAAAGGAACTTCTTGCTTTTGCGCTAACCGCATAAAATGGCGCTTATGGCTGACGAAGAGGTAGTTAAGCTCTTGCAGGAAATCCGAGATCTGCAAAAGTTGCACTTTGAGAATTGTAAGGAAGCTCTCCGGAACCAGCAAGAGTCAATCGAGATGCAAAGGAAGGCCAGCCGACGCCAGAAAATATCGCTGCTGGTCTTGCTCATCATTGTTTGTGTGGGTATTGCCATAAGGGTGATTCCATCGCTGATTCGGCGATAAACAGTACCCAGTGTGCTACTAAATCGACCCTGGGAGCAAAGATAGCTGAAGAATTGGCCGGCACACCACCGGGGCGGAACCAGACAGAATAGCCCTATCCTCCTGCCGGCCAAACCAACCCCTTTCGAAGCGGCTCTGTTGAAGATCACCACCGTTATGGCAATACGATGGTGATAACACGCGATCAGGCACCTGGCGTTTTGACGAAAATCACGACCCCGAACGGCCGCTCGATCACTTTCCGCCACGATAGCCAGAATCGGATCACTCAGGCCATGGATAATATCGGCCGCAGGGTGAGCTACGCGTACGATCCGGAACGCAGACTGAGCAGCGTCACCGATCCGCTCGTGACCGGCCGGATACATCCTTTACAACTTAGACCGGAGACATAGTTTAGACTTCTTTTGGATCTCGTCAAGCTACAAATCGTATTCGCGCGAGCCTTTTATGACTGCTTGCCCTGATGAAACCGAAGAGAATTCGCCGCTGTCACCGATCCGCTCGGGAAGGTCACAAACTACACGACGTCAAGGATGAGACGATTAGCGCGACAAGCGCACGCGGCAATGTGGTGAATTTATGAGGGCCGCCCCGAACCAAGTACAGCACCTTCCGGCCTGAACATAGTTGGATCCTCTTCGTTCATCTGACACGTAGAGTAGAAGAGAGCGCGCCGATGCGCGCGTGAACGGAGAGCGAGCGCGGCCGACCCTCACAGTTATATAGGGCGACCCGCTGCCAGACGGGAAAGAGGACGGACAGGCGTAGTGATTGATCTGAGTGCTACAGCGGAAGAAGAGTTCCAGGCAGATGCCTACTGGTATCCCCGCCCCGAGCTTCAACGAGACAACTGGATGTCGCTGAACGGGACTTGGGAGTTCTCGTCAGATCCCGAAGCCGCATGGAATGACCCGGAATCGGTCGATTGGAACGCCCGGATTACGGTTCCGTTCAGCCCCGAGACGCCCGCCAGCGGAGTGAACAAGCCTGGATTTTGCCGCGTGGTCTGGTACCGCAGGACCTTTGATTGCCCAAATCTGGAACCGGGGCAGCGGTTGATGCTGCAATTCGGCGCGGTCGATTACTCGGCTACCGTTTGGGTAAACGGAACTAAGGTCTGTTCGCATCAGGGCGGGTACACTCCGTTTCGCGCGGATATCACGGCGGCGCTCCGGGAGGAAGGGACACAGGAAATCATCGTCAAGGCCGAGGACGACCCGGCTGATCTCGCGAAGCCGCGCGGGAAGCAGGATTGGAAGCTGAAACCCCACTCCATCTGGTATCCCCGAACGACAGGCATCTGGCAGACGGTCTGGCTCGAGGCGGTTCCGGAATCCTTTATCGACGTGCTGCGGTGGACCTCCAATCTCGAGCGCTGGGAGATTGGACTGGAAGCTCATATTGGCGGGCATTGGGCGGAAGGAATGATGCTGCGCGCCCGGCTGCATGTGGGCGATCAGGTCCTTGCCGAAGATTCGTACTCGGTGATTGCGGGGGAAGTGCACAGGCGGATTGCTCTTTCAGATCCCGGCATAGATGATTACCGCAACGCGCTATTGTGGAGCCCTTCTTCGCCAACCATCATCGATGTCGAGCTGGAGCTGCGGAATCAGCGCGGGGACGTGGTGGATCGCGTGCAGAGCTACACGGCACTGCGGGCCATTGCGATTCAAGGTGACCGCTTCATTCTGAATGGACGCCCGCTCATGCTGCGGCTGGTGCTCGATCAGGGCTATTGGCCGGAGAGCGGGTCGACGGCTCCGAACGACGATGCGTTTCTGCGCGACGTTTTGCTTGCGAAGGAGATGGGATTCAATGGCGTGCGAAAGCACCAAAAGATCGAGAATCCGCGTTACCTCTATTGGGCCGACCGCATGGGCCTGCTGGTCTGGGAGGAGATGCCGAGCGCCTATCGCTACACCAGGAAGTCAATCGAGCGAGTGACCCGTGAGTGGATGGAAGTACTGAAGCGAGACAGCAGCCATCCGTGCATTGTGGCTTGGGTTCCTTTCAATGAATCGTGGGGCGTGCCTGACCTGCCGGACAGCCCGACACAGCGCAATTACGTTCAGGCGCTCTATCATTTGACCAAGACTCTCGACGGGACGCGGCCGGTGATTGGCAACGATGGCTGGGAAAGCGTGGCGACCGACATCATCGGTATCCACGATTACGACGATCAACCGGAGCGCATCGGCAAACGCTACGGGCTGAACGATATTGAGGCGCGCCTGTTCAAGCGCGAGCGGCCCGGGGGCCGGATGCTGGTGGTGGATGGAAAGGTCAGCCTGGGACAGCCGATCGTATTAACTGAGTTCGGCGGAATCGCCCTTTCCGGACCTGATCAGGGAATGTGGGGCTACTCACGGGCTGATAACTCAGCGCAGCTCTTGGAGCGTTATCGCGAGTTGATGAACACGGTACGGAATCTACCTGCTCTCGCGGGTTTCTGCTACACGCAGTTTGCCGATACGTACCAGGAGGCGAATGGGCTGCTGTATGCCGATCGCACCCCGAAGGCGCCATTGAAGGAGATCGCGCTGGCCACCACTGGATCGCGGCCCGATTTCGATATGCGTGCGGAATCGGCCTGGAGGGAGCGCATTATGCAGGGGCAGCGGCAGTACCCGCGGCGCACGGAGAATTCGAATGCAAACTCGTGAATCGCGCGAAGAAATCCGAAGTTCAAGAAACGAAAGGAGAACGATGCCGTTTGTTGGGCGGCTTGCCGTAACAGGCTTCTTCTTTTCCCCGGCTCTCAATTTCAGTGATGAGCTTCTGTTTCCTGGCCTCCAGCTCTAGAGCATAACTTCTGAGCTTGGGGCTGAAGCACTTCTGGCTGAGCAGCAGTAGCGTTTCGATGCTTTGCAATTCCGATTTGAGGGACACAGCGCAACGGTAACAGTCCGGGTCGAAGCCTATCGAATTCGTCAGTCCCACGGGCCCATCGTAGTTCTGTTCGAGGGTCGAAGAAAACTGGCGTGACCCTAATTCAGTTCTAGAGCTAGCGTTCACTGGTACTCTCTTACTTATTTTCAAGCAGCAGAACGGGGATAACAGAGCGCGTTGTGGAGCCCGCAGCCGATGTCCGCAGAATGGCAGAAGCACCGTGCATCTTTCCATTCACGATCTGGGGATGAAGCGATATTTCGGCGTCCTTTATTTGTAATTCGCCGTATTGCAAAACCGGGAAGGGCTGCCGAGCAGAACACGTCCGTTCTTGAACCACATAGCGATTTCGAAGGGCTATACGAACCGCGCGCTCCCAGGAGCGCTGATCCAATTCTGCCCCGATAAAGACGCCATGACCGTTGACGTCCTCGTTCGGACGGAGTACCAGTTGCTCGCGGGTTCGCACGATGAACTCCGGAAGATCGACTTCGCGTTCCCAGTATTTGGTTTTCTTGTGGGCCACGATTCTGGTCCACGGCACGAAGTCGCGGATTAGCTTTCTATCCGAGGCCGAAAAGCGTGCCGTCACCGTTTCGTCCGTGACGAGATCGAATAGGGCGCGGCGATTCGTTATTTCAGACCGGAAACTATTGACGACGCAAACTGCGCGATCACGGTAAGCACGCAGTAGGGGATGAGAGAGATCGAAGCGCACCAGCAGATCCCGGGTGAGCAGGCGGCGGAATACTATGTCGATATCGAAGTTCGCAGCGCGAAGCTTACCGTTCGTATACTCGAGCTCATCGGGCGAGACGACGCGAGCCGCCATCCGGCGCTGGTTAAAGAGCTCGGCCAGGAGCATGCCCTCAGCCGGGTCGGAGGCGGGTGGGTCCCGAAACTCGACGATTCCAATGTTGGGCGGATGCTTCCCACCAAACTCCTTCCAGGCTTGCAGCAGCGCGGTCTGCAAATGGCCCTGCGAGGTGAGCTTGGATAACCGGTACCGCCCTCGCTTGAATTGCTTGAGGATGGGGAGATCAAGAAAAAGATCGGCCAACCGGTCCGAATAAGCCAAGCCCGAGTTGCAGGAGTCTAGACCGCGTAACGCGAGCGAACCGTTCCGGAGATGCGCGTCCATTCGAGAACTAAGACTGAATCGCGAATAGCCGGACGGGATGGCAGCGAGCATTTTCTCGGCGGGTAGGAGCTGGATCCGGTCCAGAAGAGAGGGGGTTCTAAACGCGAGCTCTTCAATTTGATCGAGAATGACCGCGAGTTGTTCGGTTGCACGCGAGACGCGCGCCAATTCGCGTGGAGAGATGAAGTGCGGGCGTAATACGAGCGTACCCAGACGGCCATAGCCGGTCAGGTACTGCTGGATGCGTTCCTGAAATTCCTGTGCCCAGGCCAGATCACGGTACGCTTTCTCACACAAGAGCTTGTGGTAGCGCGCGATTGCCTCGCCGAGCTGCGCCATGTAGGAGCTTTCTTGAAATTCAGTATGGCACGCGGAACGTATTTACAGTAATTTTCCCAGGGTTTTCTTAGGGTAGTTTCAGTAACGGTGGTTATAGGCATGGAGGAAACTCTAGAACTCAGTCCGCAGGAGGTTCAGTCGCGGCTGGCCCGGGGAGAGCGGCTGATTCTGATCGATGTGCGGGAGCCGGAAGAACTCGCGATTACCCGCATCAAGGGGGCCCAAGCTGTTCCGATGCAATCAGTTCCGGCCGAAATGCAGCGACTGGAGTCCCTGGCTGACGACGCCGGCTTGATCCTTGTTTGTCATCACGGGGTACGAAGCTTGCAAGTGGCGGCTTGGCTGCGGCAGCAAGGATTGGAGAACTGCTTTAGCCTCGCGGGCGGCATTGATCGCTGGAGCCGCGAGATCGACCCAGCGGTACCGCGCTATTGACCCTTTCGAGCTGTAGCGACCGCTTCGCGAAATCTCCGCGCCCGGTCCGTGATGACGCCGTACTTGCCTTCGGCGATAGACTTGCCGTCGATCAATTCACTGCCCACCCCTACTGCGAATGAACCTGCTTGAAGGAAATCACCGATGGTCTCGAGGTTGACGCCGCCCGTAGGAATCAATTGGATATGCGGAAGGGGCGCCTTGACGGCCCGAATGTACTTCGCACCCCCCACGGCGCTACAGGGGAAGACTTTAATCCCATCGGCCCCGGCTTCCCAGGCGCTTACGATCTCGGTAGGCGTGAGGGCGCCCGGGAAAATGGGCTTGCTGTAACGTTTGGCCATTTCGATAGTTTTGAGGCTTAAGCTCGGGGCCACGAAGAATTGAGCCCCGGCGAGCATACAGGCGCGCGCCGTTTCAGCATCGAGCACGGTACCGGCGCCGAGTAGCAGTTGATCGCCGTAACGATCTGCAACCGCCTCAAGCGCGCTGAGGGCGTTTGCGACCGTCATCGTGATTTCGATGCACTCGATACCGCCTTGCCGTACTGCTTCGACCGCCTGTAATGCAGTTTGCGCATTGGCGGTTCTCACGATGGGAACCACACCGATCTCGGCAATGCGGGCGAGGATCTCAGGTTGCTGCATGGAGTCGGGTTACGATTTCTTCATCTTCTTGAGCTTGAGATTCACGACAATTCTGGTATGACTGTCAAACACACTAATGTTCTTGATCGGGCTAACGACATCGTTCGACTGCGCGCGTACTTGATAGTTGATATCGGGGCTTAGACCGTAAAAGTGATATTTACCATCGCGCTGAGCGATGAACGAGCGTACCTGAAGCGTTTTCAAATCCTTCAGCAGGACGACTGCCCCGGGCACGGGCGCGCCAGCTTTATCGAGCACCGTTCCTTCAATAGCACGCGTTCTTGGGCGGACGCTCGACTGGTCTTGTACGCTCGGCTGGATTTGCCCATACGAGGCAAATGAAAACGCGGCAAGGAGAAGAAGCATGAAGCGGAATGGCAAGGCGAACCTCAGTGCCACTCTTCTTCCTCTTCCTCCTCCTCTTCCTCTTCTTCCTCGTCTTCGTCCTCGTCGAAGTCGAGATCTTCGTCGTCCTCTTCTTCTTCGTCCGTTTGCAGCTCGACCGGATTTACGCTAGCAACCGTCAAAGAAGCGCCGCACTCATCGCACGAAAGGACATCGCCTTCGTCCAGTTCTTCTTCTTCGACGTCTATCGAAGCGTCGCACTTTGGGCAAGGGATCATAAATCTTCCTTTTCTCAGCTAACTGTTATACATGGCCCCATGTACTGCCAATTTACTGTCTGGGTATTCCTCTAGGATCTACGACCGAATGGATTATGCGCGCTGCGGAACGGTTTCACGCTGCAATTGCTGGTCATAGGCGGCCAGCTCTTGAGGCGAGACAGTCACCAGTGTTTTATCCATATCCTCTGAGGTTTCGATCATGTGTTTGAGGTGCAGGGCAGCAAGCCGCATGCACAGAGGGTCGGTGAGCTTCCGGCCGGTTTCCCTGGAAAGTTCCAGGAGGGCAGCTTGCGGTAAAGCGATTACCTTTTCCTCAGGAGCACCGCCGTCGGTCGATATGAAGAACTTGACATCCACCGTATCGGCATGGCGGATTGAGATAGCGGTCTGAAGCCATCGGAATTGTACTCTCCACATCCGGCCAAACGGGTCCGGTCCCGCCTCAAACAGGCGGTACTGGTCGCTCATGACCAGATGCTAGCATGTGGCGCGCCGGACAGGACCAGAGAGAAATTAAATGGTCGTAGAGCGCTGGCCGACCAGGGAAAGGAGCTCGTTTCGAGTCTCTTTATTGTCTCGGAACGCACCGAGCATGGCGCTAGTAATGGCACCAGAGTGCTGCTTTTCGACGCCTCGCATCATCATGCAAAAATGCCGCGCTTCGCAGATTACTCCCACGCCGACGGGTTTGACCAAATCCTGAATGGTTTCGGCGACCTGCTGAGTTAGGCGCTCCTGGATCTGTAGGCGTCGCGCGAAGACGTCGACTAGCCGCGGAATCTTGCTCAACCCGATGACTTTTTGATCCGGCAGATAGGCAACGTGCATTTTGCCGAAGAAAGGCAGCAGATGATGCTCGCACAAGCTGAAGAACTCGATGTCGCGGACGATCACGACCTCGTCATACTTCACATCGAATAGCGCGCCATTGACGATCTGCTGCACGTTGGCAGAATAGCCGCTGGTCAAATAGCGCAGAGCCCTTTCGCTGCGCTCCGGCGTATTCAGAAGTCCTTCGCGGTCTGGGTCCTCGCCGAGCGATTTAAGAACTTCTTTCATATTTGAGGCGATGGATACGGCAGAAGCTTTCGACTGGATATCGATTACGGGCGTGTTTTTGTTGTGTACTTTGACTTTATGCATGGGCGGTCACGTTCTCGGGGTTTAGCCGAGGGAATAACTCGAAGCCGTTGCGGGCTGTCTCCTGTATATGAACGCGGTCGAGGTGAATGGGAAGAGCGCCGAGATATGCATCCCAATTCTGCAAGAGCAATTCGGTGATCACCAAGACCAGGTTCTCAGTTGTTGGCACCAGGCGCGCGAATTGCGGCACGTCAAGATTCATATTGCTGTGAGCGAGAAGCCTTAACACCGTTTCTTCAACCAAGCGATCCACCTTTGAGATGGGCACGAGCAGGCCGGTCCGCGGGTCTCGCGTTCCCCCGACAGTCACCTCGAGAATGTAATCATGTCCATGGCCAAACGGGTTGTTGCATTTGCCATAAAGGTTCGCATTCTCAGCTTCACTCAGCTCAGGCGAGTGCAAGCGGTGCGAAGCGGAGAACCGATACAGCCGGGTGAGAGTTATCATGCGCTAGCTCCGTCGCGCGAGATGTCCACATATAGATCGGGGGTTTCGAAAAGGCGAACCTTCGCAAGGCGGGCATTCAGTTTCGAAACGCGGTTTTCCAAACGCTGCCAGATCTCGCGAGCGATGTTCTCGGTTGTCGGGATCACAGTATCGAAAGGCTTGACTTCGTAATTCAGAAAGCGATGATCCATAGGATTCACGATCTCGTTTTCCAGAAGCTCTTTGAGATGCCTTAGATCGACGACCATGCCTGTACTGGGATCCGGATCGCCCTCTACAGTGACCTCCAAAACGTAATTGTGCCCATGCCCGTGGGGGTTAGAAGCCGGTCCGAAAATCTGCTGGTTTTCCGCTTCGCTCAGCGAATCTACGCGGCAGACATGGGATGCAGAAAATTCTGCCCTTCTGGTCACATACATGGCAATAAATACGATGTTTAGGCGGAGGCGTTAGATACTTAAATTATCCCGCATACTGCAACAGTTAACAACGGGCTGCGCGCGCTGCTAGCGGCGTTAACGATATGCTTTGTCAGCGTTATTGCGTGGAGCTTACGGGATACTTCAGCCAAGGAGGGCGGCCCGGCGCCCGCATTCTCAATCAAGACGGATGACGGCAAGGTGGTGACGGCAAGCTCGTTTGGAGGCAAAATTCTAGTTCTGAATTTTTGGGCGACGTGGTGCACGCCCTGCGTTCAGGAGATTCCTTCGCTTAACGAGTTTCAGAGGCGGTTCGCGAAGTCAGGGGTGGTGGTAGTGGCGATCAGCGTGGACAAGAATGAGAAGAAATATAAAACGTTTCTCAGCCGGATTCCTGTCTCTTTTGAGACGGCGCGTGATCCGAGTCAGGACGTCAGCGCCGAATATGGCACCTTTCTATTCCCTGAGACTTACATCATCAAAGACGGCCGCATCATGCGGAAGTTTCCGAACGCCGAAGACTGGTTAAGTGACGACATGACACAGTACGTCCAAAGCTTGCTCTAGTTATGCGGGTTCACGCCGAAGCGCTGAGCGCGATGGAATCGCAAGTCGGTAAGAACGGAGTTCTGTCTCTTCCGAGCGACCTGAAGCTCTATCAATACGACGGCGGAGTGGACCAAGGGCTTCCCGAAGCAGTCGTGTTTCCGCGGACCACGGAAGATGTCGTCGCGTTGGTGAAGATTGCGGAGAAATACAATCTCGCAATCGTCGGCCGCGGTGCGGGAACCGGGCTGAGCGGCGGGTCCATTGCTCGGGCTGGCGGCATGGTGATGTCGTTCTCACGGATGAATCGCATTCTGGAAATTGATATCGAGAACGAGCGTGCGATCGTGCAGCCTGGCGTTGTAAATCTGGATATCTCGCTCGCCGTGATGCCGTTCGGGTACTTTTATGCTCCCGACCCGTCGAGCCAGAGGGCATGCACAATTGGCGGGAATGTGGCGGAAAACGCCGGCGGGCCGCACACGTTGGCTTATGGAGTAACGACCAATCACGTCGTGAGTCTCGAAGCGGTGCTGCCCGATGGGACCGTGATTCAGGCGGGCGGGAAAGAGCTGGATGTGCCGGGCTATGATCTGGTCGGGCTCCTGACGGGATCGGAAGGCACAATGGCGCTGGTAACGGAAATCGGCGTGCGATTGATGCGGCAGCCCGAGGCGATTAAGACCATGCTCGCGGTTTACAGCTCGACGGATGCGGCTGGCGACACAGTGGGCGAGCTGACCGCGCGAGGCATTATACCCGTGGCGCTTGAGATGCTGGATGGTCCGATGTTAAGGATGGTTGAAGAGGCGACCCATGCGGGGTACCCGCTGGACGCCGCGGCAGTTTTGTTGATTGAGCTCGAAGGGCTACTTGAAGGCGTGGAGGAACAGGCGGTACAAATAGCCGAGGTTTGCCGCGCCTGCGGGGCGCGTGATGTGCGGGTGGCACAGTCGGCGGCGGAGCGGGAACTGTTGTGGAAGGGCCGCA
>CAWBDR010000011.1:0-265244 GCA_963787585.1 uncultured Acidobacteriaceae bacterium | reverse complement strand
AACAGTTCCATGGCCGTTGTGTGCCGCAGGACGTGAGGCGTTACCCGCTTCTTGCGCAGTGTCGCGCAGCTTTGCGCAGCGGATTTCGCGTACTTTGAGACCAAGTACTGAGCGCTGTCGTGGCTCAGTCGTCCACCCTGAGCGCTGGGAAAGAGGATCTTGGCCTCGTCGCCCCCCTCTTGACGGACCCAGGCCTTTAAACCCTGTACGGTCGTGCGAGTGAGTGGCGTCGAGCGTTGCTTTCGCCCTTTCCCTTCGCAGCGGACGTGAGCTCCGCGCTCCAGGTGGATGTCGCACTGTCGAAGTCCGATAAGTTCCAAAAGTCGGAGCCCGGTCTGAATCGTGAAGAGCAGCAACACGCGATCTCGTCTACCTAGCCAGGTGCTTTGATCTGGCACTTCCAAGAGAGCCTCGATTTCAGGCCTCGTCAGAAAATCCACCGCGCGGCTGGATTGCCGCTTTGGTGGGGATTGCAAGGACGCGCTGGATTCCTGCCGAGTGCTCTGGGCACTCCAGCGCTGCGTAGCGAAAGAACGACCGGATCGCTGTGAGACGCAGATTTCGGCTCCGAGATGTATTCGCCCGATTTTTCTCGAGATCGTCAAGAAACGCGCCGATGAGCGCGGAGGCTCAGATCTACTATTCCGAGTTGGGATGGCGACTTCCCCAGTTCCTTCTGCGTAAATTGCAGCAGCAGACGGAAGGTGTCCCGGTATGACGCTACGGTGTGAGGGCTGGCCCGGCGTTGTGCGATCAGCCTGTCCGTGAAGAACGTTTGTAGTAGCGCCGCAAGATTTGCCGAACTCATCGTGGACGACTCCATCGCATTTCGAGCCGTTCACAAGCGGCTCCAGGAGCTCGGGCGTGGATGTTAAGTACTAATAGGTGTGTTCGATATGGCTGTGCCCGAGAAACGTTGATAGGATCGGCAGATTGCGCTCGACATCAGCACCGCTGCGGTACCAAGCAAGCAATGTTTGGACGGCGAACGTATGTCTCAGATCGTGCATTCTGGGGTGGATTCCATCGCCGATCTGTTCCAGTCCCGCCGCGCAACGGATATCGCGAAAGCTTTTTTTGGGGCTGCTGCTTCGACCATAGAGGAAACTTACGCGTGCGCCTGCAACGCAGCGACTTTTTCATTAGACAGTTGGATCGTCACCGTCATTTCCAGCTGCTGGAGACACTATAGTACTAAATGGTCATTGCCATAGTACCAGCGCCTCTTGTTTTCCAATAAAAATCAGTGCAAATAGATGTATAAAATTAAAAGAATTTCGTACTAACCAATTCGTCACATTGATCCAGAGTTCTTGGAATTGAGGAACAATCATTAGCGTTCTTGCGGAACTCATTTCACAAGGCAACTTTTCCGCGCGTGTAAGCCAGTTTTAGGCGTCGATTTTCGACCGGCGCTATAGGAAAAGTCCCCCCAGTACGAATCAGAAAGGAGCAACCCGTGAGAAGAACGGAAGTGTGCCCGAGCAGGGCAGTTGTAAGACGTCAGAACCCGCGCTTCCTGGCGTGGCTTATTTCAGCTACGGCCCTACTGGCTACGGGCCTCCTAGGCCAATCGTCCCTCGTCACCCGCTTCTGGTATGCGGTGAATGAGTCCGGGAACATCGGAACTATATCCGTTTATGACATGGACAATGGGCACAGGCTGGTGAAAACGATCCCAACCGTTAGTGGAATTTCAGATCCCCGAGGTGTCGTCGCCAGCGCGAAGGCTGCTAAGCTCTACGTCAGCGACTCACCAGGTCGCATCTTCTGCCTCGATCTTAAAACGGACAAGGTTGTTTGGGACAAAGAGTATTCGCCGAATGTTGATCGATTGGCGATTAGTCCGGATGGCTCCACCTTGTACGTCCCCACAAACGAAAATACCGCTAATACGAACTACATCAATATCGTCAATGCAGCAGACGGGAGCCTCGTCACCGCTGTAACGGTGGATGACCGCACCCATGATGCCCAGTATCCGTTATCGGGACCGCTGTTCCAGGAGTGCAAGGCAAGTACATGCAATTACCTTTATAGGATCGATCCGAAAACGTATAACGTCACAAAATTCGGACCGTTTCGTGGAGTTTTGGGGCCTTATGTTGTGGACGGGGCGAGCAACTATGTAGCTGTTACTGAAGTCAATTGGTGGGGTATTCAGATCGGAAACCTGAATACGGGCCAGATTTACACGGCCATACCGCCGAATGCGCCCAGAAGCGGGTTCTCACACGGGATCGGCATGCGTCCGGATGAAAAAGAGCTTTGGCAATCAGGCCCAGCTCCGGATCCCCATGAGTATGTGTGGGACATAACCGATCCTACGAATCCAAAACTGACGCACACACTACCCTTGCCCTCGCAAACGCATTGGATGACCTTTTCTATTGCCGGAGACTATGCCTACATAGCACCTGGAAAAGGAAGCAGCGTGCCCACCCAGGTGTATAACACCTCAACGCACGAAGTCGCGGCAACTGTCGGCGCCAGCGAAGATATGCTGGAGGTCGACATCAACACGTCCAACGGACAAGTTACTGCGGTCGGCGATCAGTACGGCATCGGCCGAAAGACTGCCTCGCCTTCTCCGGTTCCACAGCCTCCTCCGCCTCCGCCTTCTCCGGTTCCACGGCCTCCTCCGCCTCCGAGGATTCCACCACCGTAGATCCACAGCAGTGTGCCGCAAGCAATGGGACTCACGGTATCAAAGCTTTTTCGACTGCCGCAGCGGCGCCTCAGGCGCGGGGGATGGCCAGAATCAGGATAGTAGCCTCGAAGTCTTCGCCAAAAAACTCAGGGACTGTCTAAGTACATCACAGCAGTCCCGACCAACTGATCAAAGGAGGTGGACAATAATTAGCAACAGCGTTTAGTAACAGGCGGTGAACTAATAAGGAAGAGAGCAACTCCGATCGCTCCCTGCAGCGCGAGTTCACCGCCTTTTACGTGGCCTGATCGGTTTGGGTTATGGTGTTCTTCCGGGACAGATACGCTAGTCGCTGGGGACGGCGAGTTCGGGTGCCAAAGGAAGGTTGACGGTAACGGGCTACGGCGTGAATTATCACGGCCGCCGTTTCCTAATGTACTGAGAATTTCGAGTTCAGTTAGTGTCGTTTTCTTGAATGGCATTCAGTAAATCAGCCACGCCTGATTGCTGTTTCCAGTGGCATTCCAGAGCTGCATACCCGTGCCGGGCTTCAAACTATAACCAGTGTCATCTATCACCAGGCCGCTGGCCTTGTTGTGGATCACATATCCCGAGCCCGAGACGGTAAGCCACCATAACTGCGCGTCGGAGTGGGCGGCGGTAAGTTGCTCAAGCTTGGTGCCATTCGTCTTCGAACCCTCCGGATCGCCGAGATACAATCCACTTGAAGCGTTGCGGATGGTGTAATACCCGCTGCCGTTTGCCACAAAAGCCCATTTCTGATTGGCGCTGCCGTTAGGCGTCGACTCAACAATTTGTGTACCGGATGATGCATTGGAATCCGGATCGTCCAGCACGAGCGTGCTCAGCTGCCCTGTGATCGTGTACTCTCCATTTGGAAGTGGCCGCGCAGGTAAGACGCCGAACACGCCTATGCTGTTTGTGGTGCCCACAAAAACCTGGCCGTTGGCTATCGTGGCGGCAATGAACTTGTTCCCTGCCCCGAAATGGTCGCGACCTGAGGGGGCTTGTCCGCTGTTGTAGAACTCTCTACCCAAATCCATGACATCGTAAGCATGCAGCACCGCTGGGTTTGTATTCTCGACTGCCCAGAGTATGCCATTCGAGGAGCCCCATGCAGAAACAGAAGGCGTCACCCCTGGAAAGGGGAAGGTATGCACCGTTGCTGATGCGGGCTGCAGCTTCGCGTCGGCAATGCTGAAGGCTTGCAGTGCGCCACCAACCGGTCCAAAATAAACGTAGTGGTCGAAATAAGCCGGACTGCTCCAGATGCCTCCGGGCAGCGCGCCTGTCAACTGCTGATAGATTGTCGCGTCCCTGGTCGCGTTATATTTTCCCATGTTGTCACGATCAATCACATAGAGATTCCAATCCTTGCCTGCACCCACAGCTAGATGGCGTACTATCCTGCGCGCGTCTGTTTCGTCGGGGAGCAGCATGATCCCTCCCGAGCCCAGGTCGATATCGTTGCGCGACTCGCTATCGGAGTTATACATGGTCCAGTAATCGGTCGCATTTAGTTTGCCGTTTTGAATGACAAGTTTCACGAAGGCGTTGCCGTAATCGCCGGCCTTAGGAAAGCCTTCTCCGTTGAGTGCGGTATCAAACGTGCCATTGGCTATAGCTGCAAAGATGTTACTGTGTGAATCGGCTGCAGGTCCGGCCCCGCTATTCCAAAGCGCGCCCTCGCGGCCGTTTGGAGCGAAATTGAAGACGCTCGTCTGCCTCAGGCTTAAACGATCGTAACCGATGATCCAACCCGTGTAGGGATCGATATCACAGTGCGATCCCCAGCTTGTATATACCACTCCGTTTAATAAGAGGAGGGCAGCGCGGTCCTTATACTGCTTTGAGTCAAAGATCACCTGACCGTTGCTGCTGTTTTCCCCGCTTCCAGGGTAGGAGGCGTGAATCGTAACAGGCCCGCCAAACTCCTCAGCACCGGTGGTAATGTCCAGCGCGTGTAATCGCTGATAATAGTGGCCGCCGGCATCCTTACTCATCGCTACGAGATAGATGCTCCCATGAGAACCGGCGCTCAGATCGATAACCGGAGTCGAAGTGATGCCGATTTCGGGAACAACTTGACCGCAGTTTCGCGAGTCGGATGTCATCTCTCCCGTTTTAAGCAAAGAAACGTGCCAGAAAACAGATCCGCTGTTTGCGTCGAAGGCGTAGGCGCTGTCGTGTTCCGTCGCCGCAAATACGACATTGTGCACGCCACGATTGGGCATCCTCAGCCCCGACACATAGAGCGGCTGGGCATCTATCTTGCCGTCAACGAGCACATTTAAGAGCCTGCCGAAAGTCTTTGGATTTACGCGAGCCGGCGTCAAGATCGACTCAGATACATTCTGACCGGTACGGGCGTTGTCATTGTGCCATGTCAGGACATTTGTCTGGCCGAATGCGGCCTGGTGGTAGCCTGCAGCGGTCAGCATGGCGCAAAACGCGAACAAGAACTTCGAGCAGAACCGAATCATTGTGTCTCTCTTCAAGATGTCCTTTTAAGCGTGAACTTAAGGACTCAGAGCGTACTACGAAGCATACACCTTAATAGCGCTTTGGAATTCTAAGATGACAACGGCATCGATTTCGAGACGATTTCTTTCCGGTCGTCACGTGCCGATTCGCCAGTCTGGTGGGACATTCTGTTATACGGGTTCCTCGGTTGAGACTCGGCCACAGTTCCCTAAACGAGGAGATTTGCTCAGAGCGTCTACAGGACGAGTTTATAGCGAAGCGCCCTCCAGTGGCCAACGACGAGGCTGCCCGTGAAAACGGATTTTCGCAAAGGCCACAGAACGTGAACGTGGCATCATTCCTGCAGTGCACTTACGGCCGCAGTGCTCCCGATTGCGCTTATTCCGTCAATAACGTCTGAGTGGCGCCGTTTGGTAAATGGTCGGCGGGAAGTGTTGCGAGATCGGAAGTGAAGACAGTAGGAACCTAAACTGTGATCGTCAGGCAGCGATTGCGACTCCGAACAGACCTACTATGAATGCGGTCTGGCCGAGGAGGTAGTCTTTTGGCAACCAGCGGATCTAACCGTTCGCCGAAGGCCGTATTGCAGCGTGTTGATAACTCTGCTAATCATGTTGGGATTCGATCTGTATGCGGCACCGGTTAGAAGTGCAAATGCTGTAACCCGATCGCCTGATCTTTGAATACGCAGGTACGCCACAATACCGCTACAACGGACCGAAGAAGACCAGCAGTCCTCCAACGATGCCTACTGCGGCAAAAATCCCATAGAAGATACGTCCCTGCCATTTCGTCAAAGGGCGTTTAGAACCGCGCAGCGTAACGCAAGGATGCGTGATTCCCTCGTACAGGCCAAAGACCCCTATAGCGATCATAATCAGCGATCCAAGCCAGCGCGGCATCTATCGATTTTTCAATCTAGCGCACGTCCGAGTAACTGTATGGTTCGGTCGCCTTGATTAAGCGACTCGAAGCTTGGCCATGCGTTCGTAGGGAAAGCAGTTCCGAACATTGCTGAGGAAGTGCCGGCCTTTGGATTCGGCGCGCAGGAAATGCTGGTAGTCGTCGTGGGAAAACTGGAAATACCGGTAGACATCGCCGCTGCGGAATCGCAGGTACAGGATGCGCTTGTCGGCATCGTATGCCACCGAGAGAAACATCTGCGATTCGAGCGGTAACCAAGTCATTGGATATTCACGCCGCATCCACGGCAACCCGGCCTGCGGGAAAAAGATTCCAGGGCAGCAACTCCGCAATGCGGTGGATCGGATGATCGGCAATACGACGCAGCACCGAAGTCAGATAAGCTTCCGGATCAATGCCATTCAGCTTTGCCGAGCCCATCAGACTGTAAATCGCCGCCGCCCTCTCCCCGCCACCATCGGAGCCTGCAAACAGATAATTTTCCCGGCCCAGGGCGACCGCACGCAGCGCGCGTTCGGCCGCATTGTTATCGATTTCAATACGGCCGTCATCGCAATAGCGTACCAGCGCCGGCCAGCGTGCGAGCGCATAGCCAATGGCCGCCGCAACTTCGGACTTGCGCGAGATCCTCGTGAGCGTGGTTTTAAACCATTCGTGCAGCGCGATTAATAAAGGACGTGCACGCTCGTCGCGTACCTGCTATCAAACTGCCATCTCCGGCTTCCACGTGCGCGCCGGCCGGCGCCAGTCAATCCCTTCGAGTAACATCGATAACTGCGCCCGAGTAAGTGACACGCTTCCACTCTCGGCCTGCGGCCAAACGAAACGCCCGCGTTCCAATCGCTTCGCAAAAAGGCAGAGCCCGTCGCCATCCCACCACAACAACTTCACCAGATCGCCTCTCCGCCCACGAAACACAAACACATGCCCGCCGTAGGGATCCTGCTCGAGCACGATCTGCACGGCTGCGCTCAAACCCGTGAACCCGCGCCGCAGATCAGTGATCCCCGCCGCAATCCAGATCCGCGCTCCGGCTGGTGGTGCAATCATCCCGCCAGGCACTCCAATAACCTGCAGATTACGGCTGCATCGATGCAGCCGCCCACCGTCACCCTCACACCCCGCGCCTCCATGATCACGCTGCACTCCTGTTTCGCTTCCCATGCACCAGCCGCGGCTCCCTCCGCCACTTGCACCGGAAGCAAAACCGAAGCCTTACCCGGTTGCATTCTCTGCCGGTGCTGTTTGCGCCACTTGTGGATCTGACTTGGGTTCACACCATTCACACGCGCTACCGTATCGACCGTTGTACCGGCTTTCAACGAAGCCTGCACAATCCTCTGCCGTTCCGCCATCGTCCACTTGCGGCGCTGCGCTTTTACTGCTTCCGGCTTGTTGCTCTGAGCTGATCCGTCCATTCCCGAAGCATCACCCAACTCCCCTGTCCTTTGCTAGACGGTGCTCGCCGTACGCTTACAGCGGATCTGTCCCTTGCGGATCATGTTCACCGTTTCGATACCCCGAATCGTCCGCCAGGCCGAGTGAAACGATCGGAAGCCCTGCATGGCTCGAACCCGTCGTTTGATCGCTCGATGATCTTGCTCAACGATGTTGCTGAGATAGCGAACAGGTCGACAAGGCAGTGCCGGTCGAGTTCTCGAGTTCCCTTGAGCTCCTCGATCGCTCTCGGATACGCCGGATTCCCACCTACGTTGACGACTCGTGGACGAGGATAATTGGGCGACCGTAAGGCTCTCTGGAAGATGCGCTTGGCAGCAGCGGCATCGCGTTTCGGAGAGAGCAGGAAACCATCGTGTCACCGGTCGAGTCCACCGCTCTATATAAATAGGTCCACTTGCCAGCAACGCGAAGATAGGTTTCATCCACCCGCCACGATCCGTTGGTGTTCCGCAGTTCGCGTCGACAGCGCCGACTGAGTTCCGGAGCATAATCCTGGATCCAGCGCCAAATCGTAACGTGATCTACATGCACATTCCGCTCGGCCATGATCTCGTCGAAATTGCGCAAGCTCAGCGCATATCGAAGATACCGGCGAACGCACCAAGATGATGATCGCGGGGTTCAAAATGTCGCCCCTTAAACAGCGCTGGCCGGTCCTGTCGCATGAGCGGCCAAGCCTATCAGACTCCTTCCGCTTCGCAACACTTCCCCGCGGGCAACCGAACATCATCAATCAGCTGTTCCGTTACCATGTGGCTTGCAGACTATCTTCAGACTGCTACTCCTCGCCTGCTTGTTCGGCGCC
Source organism: uncultured Acidobacteriaceae bacterium (assembly GCA_963787585.1). Taxonomy (GTDB): domain Bacteria; phylum Acidobacteriota; class Terriglobia; order Bryobacterales; family Bryobacteraceae; genus Bog-105. The sequence goes on along the minus strand of CAWBDR010000011.1, from coordinate 256,899 downwards.
TCGGCCGGCGTATTGCCCGCGTACTCCGTGTTCAGTCATCAGGAACTTATCGATCTCACCTGGAGAGGACTGATCCAGCCCATGATCTTAAAGCGCTTCCCTCAAGCAACACAGGCAGATTTGCATAAAGCGCATGCCTACGCCTACGGTGGCTGTACCATCCAGGATTTGGGCTATTATCCCTTCACCAACGAGTTCTTTAGCGATTTAACTCATTACGTCCGCAGCGGGGATTTCATTGCGAACCTTCTCCGGGATGCGCGAAACGCCAACGAATATGCCTTCGCGCTGGGAGCCTTGTCCCACTATGTTGGCAATGCCGTGGGTCATCGCGATGCCATCAATCCGGCCACTGCGCTTGCCTTCCCCAAGCTCGCCAAAGGATTTGGGCCTGCCGTCACCTATGACCAAAATCCTCACGCCCACGTCCGCACAGAGTTTGCTTTTGACATTGACCAGTTGAGCAAACAACACTTGGCGCCCGGCGCGTATTTGCGGTTCGTAGGACTTGGGGTGTCTTATGATCAACTGGATCGAGCGTTCCAAGGGACCTATTCTCTACAGTTACGCGACATTCTTGGTCGTCGCCGGCCCTCCGTTCGCTCCTACCGGGCTGCGGTGAGAAGCTTTCTTCCGCGCATCGCCCATGCCCTAACCGTCATTCACAGGAACGACTTCCCGCCAGATAGCGCGGACGATTCCTCGAAGGTCTTTCTCGATCGCCTTTCGCAAGCCGACTTCCAGGCCGTCTGGAACCGTTATCGTCACAAGGCTGGAATCGAAACACATCTGCTCGCCGCCATGATTGTCGTTTTGCCGAAGGTCGGGCCGCTCTCCATGCTTGCAATCAAAATTCCTACAGCCCATACTAAAGAGCTTTACGTGACCAGCATGAATCAAAGCATTGAGAGATACCGAGAATTGCTCAGCCAGGTTGCTGCCACGAACGACGGCTTAGCGCAGCCGCTCCCCAATCTCGATCTGGATACGGGCGACAAGAGCCGCCCCGGTGCGTACGCCCGGACTGATAAAACATATGCTACGCTGCTGCATCGCATTGCGGCTGATCCGCACGCTTCCATTCCATCAGACCTGAAGCAAAACATTCTGGATTTCTATAGCGACCCGAATGCGCCCATTGCAACCAAGAAAAACGCCAAAGCATGGGCGCAAGTGATAAAGGATCTTGACATCCTCCGAAGCATGCCCACCTCTGTGCTGTCACGAACTTCTGATCCGAAAAAGCGGAACCCATTTCGCATTTCCGTTGCTCAAAATGCGCCTCTCGGCGCATTGCGCTCACTGATTTGTAAGGCATGCGCCGCAATTTTCATGCAGCAGAATGTTGCAGAGCTTGTCTAACGTCTGCATATGCGTTCGAATCAGATCGATTCGCGTTGCCGCTGCTGAACTCGTCTTGTCGGCGGGGTTATAGCCCTGGATAGTGTTCAGTGCGCCTTGCACTGAACGGAACCCTTGACTCGCAACGATTCGCTTCTTGATAAAGCGATGATCTCGTATGGTCCGGAAACCCGAAGCCGCATGGAATCAACTTTTTCATGGGGATGAGAATCTGAACGGATGGCCTCCGACCAGTACAGAAGCTGGCACAAGAGGCTAGCGAAGAGCAAAAGGAGCTGCCATTGGCCAGATCCGAGCCACTGCTAGGCAGGCGGTTGGCCTCTTTCTAGCCGTCCCACCAGATTGTCAAGAAATAGAAAGGAACAAAGCAGCGCCGCCAATTGGCAGCCGCGCCTCCTCGTTCAGGCTCGTCTCTCGGTCGTCAACGAAATGGAGCTACACAAATTCCACCGCTACAAAGAGCGCGTTGTGGCCCACCATGGTCCACAACGGTAGCAGGACTCTCCACCACGAACATTGCCTCTTCAGGGTGAGCTCCACAATGGCCAACCCCAGGCAGAGCAAATCCAGCCAGTCGAAAACCATGCCATTGCAGCGGGCCTGCTCGTCTGTCATGCGGCTTCGCGGTAATAGTAGTTCAGCAGTCCACCCAGTCTGCGGCGACGTCGAATCCGTCCCTGATTCACCTCGATGCAGTTATCACCCAGAATCAGCCGATTGCCCAAACCTTGGTGATGGCGCTCTCTCAGATAATGCTGTGTGAATTCGTGCACGGCCGACCGCAGCGATCGCTCTCCGAACAATACCAGCCGCTCCAAACAGGATTCCTTGATGGTCCTTACAAATCGTTCCGCGTAGGCATTCAAATTCGGCGACTGCCGCGGTAACTTCACTGATTTCACTCCAACGCTGGCCAGCAGCTGGTGAAATTCCCCTGTGAACAACGGGTCACGATCATGAATCAAATAGTGTTTGCCGAACAAGATTCCATCCACCGCGTCGGTCGCATTTCTGCCGACCTGGCTCATCCAGAGTCCATTGGCAGCAGAACTGATGCCAGCGATCTCCACCTGCCGTGTCGCCAGATCGATGAAGAACAGAACCAAGAAACGCTTCAGACCTTGCACGTCCAGACCTCCACGCTGAAGAAATCGGCCGCTACAATCAGTCCCCAGTGTTGCGCCAGAAACTCCTTCCAACTTTCTTTCGGCTGCGCTCCGGCGCCGGTTCGATACCATCCCGACACAGTATTTCGGCGATCGTGCTCACCGCGAGCTTGCATCCCACATGCGAAATTGCACCTTGGATACGTCGATATCCCCAAGTGCGGTTCTCCTTGGCCAGACGGACTACCAGGTGCTGGACTTCTTCTCGAACTTGCGGTCTCCCAGGCCGGCGCTTGACGGAGCCATCGTACTTCTCGGCAATCAATTTGCGGTGCCAGTTCAGCAAAGTGTCAGGCATCACCAAGATGTCCAATTCGGCTAGAGTTCTGCGGCCCAAAACCTTGGCCTTGACTGCCAGGCGACGTCGCTGATCGTCGGTAAACCGCAATCGCCGCTTGCCTGTCTGCTCACGCAAGACCCGATTCTCTTCCTGCAGATATTCGATGACCCGTTGTTGGCGCTGGTTCATCCATCCCGCCATCGCCATCAACACAAACTGCAATGGATCCAGAGTTCTCGCCATCGATAGTTGCTCATTATCGCAACCTCCATCCCTCGCACCTAACTCCCGCCAAACTAAGATAGTTTCAGGTTCCGTACCTTACGGGAAAATTGGTTCCAGGAGAGGCAATTGAGACCGGAAGATTTATCTAGGCCGGCCCACCGCGCCTGATCAAGACCGTACCGGATTAGATCGAACTCACGCGTGCTGTGGGCGTCAGTTGAAACTGCGATTTTGATTCCGGCATTCGCAGCGAGGCGGGCATTGTCAGCCGAGAGATCGAGGCGGTCCGGGCTCGAATTGATCTCAAAGAAGCAGCCGTTTTGTTTTGCATGGGCGATGATCCGCTCGATACCAATCTCAAGCCGGGGCGCTTCAGGAGCAGCCGCCCAGTGGGATGGCCAGGATCGTGAACAGCGGTTGTCCATGGCCCGCAGAATTCTTTCTGTTTGCGCTGTTTTGCCGAGCCCGAACCGCGAATGTATGGAACAAACCGTGCAATCGAGCTCTTTTAACAACTCGTCGGGGTAATCCAGTGATGCATCTGCAAGAATATCCACCTCGGCTGACCTCAGAATGCGGATGCCATCAATGCGCTCGTTCAGCTTGTCGATAAGTCGCTCTGCTTCCAGAGATCCTCGACAGAAACTCGGCCCGCAATCTTTAAGCTCTGCGAATGATCTGTGATTCCGATGTATTCATAGCCTTTGCTCCCCGCTGCGATGGCCATTTGCTGAATGGAATCGGCGCCATCGCTGGAGATCGAATGGGTATGAAGCTCGCCGCGCAGATCCTTAAGCGAGACCAGAAGGGGCAGCGTATTTTCGAGAGCGCGCTCGACTTCGTCGTGACCTTCCCGGAGTTCCGGCGCAATAAAGGACAGACGAAGTTCCGGTAAGAAGCAGTCTCGGTCGGAAACGCACCATTCGATCTCAGCCTCTTTATGGGGCCGGTAACTGCAGTCCAGTTTTCGCAAGTGCGCTTTGGACCCAGTACAGGCATCAACGCCGCTCCCCATTCCTCTTTGCTGGCGACGTGGACCCCCAACAAAAATTCCCGAGGAGAGGGCAAACACGGCATTGTCTTTCCCAGAACTGACGAGCATGGTGCGCCTGTCTGTCCGGTTCGATGAGCGGCGTGTGAAAACACAGCAGGATGGGGTTAGTGAGGCACCCACAGACGAAAGGGTGGGTCAACAGATAGGCCCCATCTAAACCACCGCGTCACGCCTCGACTCTACATGAAGCATGGCAGACGCAAGACCATGTGCGCTACCTTATGCGAGGGTTTGGCGGGCCCATTCGAGCACGATTTCGTCAATGGGACCGCGTTGGACTCGCAGGGTTGCGGCTCTATAAGCTGGCTGGGCGGCGCTGAGAGGAAGAGCTTCGCCCTGCGGGCTGACAGGGTTGAGGAGCCAGACGGCGCGCGGTGCGACGGCTCCGCACAACTCCGGCAGATCGAATTCGCGCAGCAGACCGAACGCAACCGCTGACAACGGCAGATCGTAGTCTTTCGACGCGACTACGGATTCGAGAGTCAGCAGCGTGCGGTTCAGCATCATGGACCGCACTCGCGAGTCGAGCACCGCTCCGGCGATACAAGGCAGACCGCTAACGCCCGTGCCGAAAATGCCGATACGCGACTGATCGACGTCCTTCCGGTCCTGGAGATAATCGAGACCGCGCAGCAAATCGTACGTTTGCTGGCCTGGGATGGGCGAGCCAATGCTGAGGTTCACGAGCGAGTACGCAAGTTCGATACCGTGATCGTAGAAGAGCGGACCTTCGCTCGGGAATCGGGGCCGGGTTGCGCCGTTTGTGCGGAGATCGATGGAACAGATGGCAAAGCCGCCTCGAGTGAGCTTTTTAACAAGCGCCCAATCCTCAAACAGCCCCTCTTTGCCGCGATCTTCCGTCATGAGGATCACGGGAACACTGGAACTGGCAGATGACGGTTTGAGGAACCAGCCAGGCACGCGGATACCCGGTTCGGATTCGAACTCGATGTCCTCGATAACGACGTCATTCCAGGTTTTGGGCGGCAGAGAGTTGGCGCGGAGTGGAGAAGAGGACGCCGGAAGGTCGAGGATTTTGCGCAGCCTAGGCTGGACGTCGGTCATATTCGTGTGCCGCCGCATTGACTTCAGCCGGTCATAGTTCACCTGGTAAGCTGTGCGGCCGCCGAGCGACGTAATCACCTGGCCCATAGATGTGCACCCCAATGCGGACTCCGGGCCATCGTCAAACGGAGCTTCTTCGTCGTCGCCACGTCCATCGTTCAGCCACTTGTTGAACCAGGCGTATGTTGACCGGCGGTGGAAGTAGTCGTAGTCGTGGGGCAGGGGCGAGTGGTTGATACCGACTTTCTCTTTTGCGTCGTACAACGAATACAGCGAGCGAAGTTCGTCGACGATCTCTTCGGTTCCACGCACGTAGTGCGCAGAGTAGGTCGTGCCGTTGTCGATGGGCGTGTAGAGAATCAGCAGAGGTTTGGGTGCGAAAGCGGCGAGCAGATCGCCACGATCAATAGGAAGCTTTAATCCGCCGATTATGTTTTGTTCCGCGTCGGCGTACGCTCCCGGCGGTTCATAATCAGCTCCCGCAAGATTCTCTGTATGGCCTTCGACGACGACCGCCGCTTTGATCCGTGGCTCGAGGGCACACAGCCACATGGTCTGCGTCCCGCCGCCCGAATGGCCGCAGCAACCGATCCGTTGCGAATCGACCTCGGGACGGCTCAACAGATAATCGAGCGCACGAATACCGTCCCACGCTTCGAACTGCGTCGTGGTGGACCCGACGAGGAGTGCCGGCCATCCGAATCGATCGTGTTCGCCGGTCGGGCCGTAGAGCGAGCGGTTCGTGCCGGGCTGGATGTATTGCAAGCGTTCGCCCTGGCCGACCGGATCCCAGGTGAACACGACAAAACCTTTGCGGGCGAGATTCTGAAAAACCATCTGGTAGCTGCGATAGGCTTTGCCCTCTTCCGTATGGCCGAGAGGTGCGATTATGGCGGGTGCACGGCCGGATGCCGATTTGGGCAGGTACAGATTGGCGGTGACGTAGAACTCAGGCTGGCTTTCGAAGATAATTTTTTCGATGCGATAGCTATCCCGGTCGATTGTGCCCATGGTGCGGGCGTTCAGTGGAGTTTCGTCGAGTTTGCCTCCGATCAGCTCCCATGTCCGGGTGCGAATCATCGCGATGCGTTCGTCGGCGGCACTGCTGGATTTCGACCTGGCGAGCTCGGCTTTGCGCTTGGCACGCGCGGCGTTTACCTGCGCGGTCATGCGGTTCGGCAGATCGTTCCAGTAGTCGCGTTGCCGGGTTGGGGTCTCGGCGGGCACGTTCTCACCTTGCTTGACTGCGGCCCGCGAATTGGCCGCAAAAGCCGCGAGTGCGATGGAGCCTGTTCCGAGAAATTCACGCCGCGAATTCATCCTGTGTTTCTCTCTCCGAGCGGAAAGTCTATCACGACGAGCTCAGGCAGCGAAATCTTTTTCCTACAAGCAATAACGATTTCCGGGAAGGACGGTGCTTGTGTACGAATTGCTCGTACGAATTACTCTTGACTGTCCAGCGAAATTTCCCATATACTTCATCGACGGCTTGATATGTTCGTTTAAAAAGCTGTGCAGGTGCATCCACAGTCCCGTCAGTGGTTGAGAAATATTTCTCAATTGCGCCTCCCGCCAACGCTTGGAATCCAAGAAAGGGGTGTCTCGTGCCGTTTTTACGTTGCCAATTGATGGTCCGGTTCCTCATTTGTTTCCTCGCACTTGGTACCACGGGTTGTCTGCTTGCCCAGTACACGACGTCAACTCTCGGCGTTACCGTCATGGATCCGTCGGGCGCGGCCGTCGCGAACGCCAATATCACGGTTCGCAACCTTGATACCGGTCTCGAGAGAGTTTCGACATCGGGAGACAACGGAGCTTTCACATTCACGGCTTTGCCGGTGGGTACATACGAAGTCACGGTAGAGAAGACGGGCTTCACGAAATTTGTGCAGCAAGGCATTACGCTGACGGTCGATCAGCCGGCCAGCCTGCCGGTGCGGTTGCAGATTGGAAGCGTCCAGGAACAGGTAACAGTGGCGGCCGACGCTCAATTAATCAACACGGAATCGGGAACAGTGGGTCAGGTGATCAACAGCAAGAAGATTGTGGATCTGCCGCTGGATGGACGCCAGTGTCTTATGCCGGGAATAAAGGTACGTATCTTGCGAGTGGTGTGCTCGGGTTCAACGAGCAGAACCCTGCCGTTTACGTTCCTGGAAATTCCACCGCGGCAAACACGCAGCAGCGGCGACTGAACCCGCTGTTCGGCAGCGTGGGGCTCTTTTCGTCAGACAACAATTCGCACTATAATTCGTTCCGGATAAATGTAGAGAAACGGCTGAGTCACGGCGTTTCCATACTTGCCAATTACACCCGTTCGCGGATGATCGATGACCTGAGTGCGAATGGCGCGAATGGCCGCACCAATCCCTTCTTCCGAGGTTTCGACTACGGACTCTCGAACGATGACGTTCCGAATGTGTTCAACTTCTCCGGTATTTGGCAGATCCCGGCGGCGCCGCTGCACGGACTCGCATCGAAGCTGATCAACGGTTGGGAACTGACGGCGATTACAAACTGGAGATCCGGTTTCCCCTATTCGGTTTTCAGCAATGTGGATAACTCGTTCAGCGGGATCTTTTCTGACCGCGCTGATTATATCGGGGGATCGCCGAGTCTTGACCCCGGCCGATCTCACGGGCAGCTCGTGCAGGAATACTTCAACGTGGCGGCGTTCGTTCCGAATGCGATCGGGACTTTCGGCAATTCAGGGAAGAACATTCTGCGTGGTCCGCGGTTTTTTGACACCGACATGGGGCTGCTGAAGAATTTTGCAATCGTGGAGCGCATGTCTCTGCAGTTCCGCGCCGAATTCTTCAATGTGTTTAATAATGTGAACTTCAACCAACCGAACAATTATCTGGGATCGGCGTCAACGGGCACGATCACCTCTGCTGGCAATCCGCGCGTCCTGCAATTCGCACTGAAACTGATGTTCTAGGAGTCGAGCGCTGAGTCTGATTACACGGTTTTTTCGTCTTACCGGCGTCGCTTGCGTATTTACGCTGATTCTCCCGGCGGCGCCGGTTGAACTGAAACGGAGCGGCGATCATATAGATGTTCTGATCGGCTCCCGGCCTTTCACGACTTACTATTTCAGCTCCGAGGTCGCGAAGGCCTATCTGAGGCCTCTGCAGACGGCCAGCGGCATCGTCATCAGCCGGCCGTTTCCGGTCGGTAATGATGCGTCTAAGGGCGATCCGAAAGCGTCGTCGTTTGAACCGCACCAACGGCCACTCTATTTCGCCCACGGCGATATCGACGGCCTGAATTTCTGGGGCGAAGCGATTTTCCTGAAATACTATGGCGGGCATTCGCAGGAAGCATACGGGCATATGGCCGATGCCAAGATGGAAGAAGTGCGCCAGAGCGGGGACGCGGGGACGATCCGGGCGAGCTTTGCGCTGGAAGATCCGAACAACCGGGTGATCGGCAGCCAGATGCAGACGTTTGCGTTTCGCGGTGACGATCGAACGCGAATGATCGATTGTGAATTCGAGTTAAAGGCGGATCACGGGCCGATCGCGATCGGCGACACGAAGGAAGGCACATTCGGCATTCGGCTGGGGGACGATCTCAGCGCGCCGCGCGGCCACATGATCAATTCACAAGGTGGTCAGGGCGAGAAAGAGATTTGGGGGAAGCGCGCGAACTGGGTCGATTACTACGGAACGTCGTCGGGGAAGCACATAGGGATTGTTGTCTTCGAGCATCCCAAGAGTTTCCGGCATCCGACGACCTGGCACGCGCGAGGTTATGGCTTGCTTGCGGCGAATCCTTTCGGCCTGCGCGAATTTACGAACGATCCGAATCAGGATGGAAGCTGGGCGATACCGGAGGGCAAATCCCTGCGATTCCGGTATCGCGTGGTGATCTATGACGGCGATCTTTCGCTCCCGGAACTCGATCAAAAGTACCAAGAATATGCTGCACTTCCATAACGGGCGCGTGTTGAGGCCTTTCAAGAACGCACTGCTGATCGCCTGCAGCTTGAGCTTGTGCTGGTGTGACACGCCGGCGCCGAAAATCTTCGATTGCCATGTGCATCACAACGGCAGCGAAGATTTCTTAAATAAGTTGGTGAGCAAACTCGAAGGTCTGCAAGGGATGGCGCTGTTGCTTACGGAGCCGAAAGATCTGGATCAAGTGGCCGCGTTCATGAAGACACACCCGGGACGGCTGGTCGGGTTGGGTGAGATCGACCTGGACGCGCCCGATGCTCTCGACACGGTAGACCGTTATCACAGCGCGGGATTTCGCGGGCTGGGCGAACTGACGAAGCCGCACTACTCGTACGATGACCGGCGGTATTGGCCGATTTACCAGCGAGCCGAACAGTACCGCATGGTGATTCTCTTTCATACGGGCATCGTGAATCGGACGAATCCAGAAATCCCTTCGGATTCGAGTTCGGATCGTATGCGGGTCTCGACGCTGGACCTGATCGCACGCGAGTTTCCGAAGCTGACGATCATCGGCGCGCACCTGGGGAATCCCGACTACGCGTGGGCCGGAGAGATCGCACGCTGGAATCCGAACGTATACTTCGACGTGTCCGGCTCGACGCTGATCAAGAAGCAGGAAGATTACGCATTTTTCAATCAGATCTTCTGGTGGACAAACGTGGCGAGCGCTCACACGCCGAAATCGACGAGGCCTGCGTTCGAGAAGCTGATTTTCGGGTCGGATGTTTTCGAAGGCGAGCTAGGTGAATTGGACCGTGAACTCGAACGCTATCGCCTGATGCTGAATGCCTGTAAGGTTCCGCCGGAAGTGCAAGCGAATATTTTTGGCGGGACGCTGTGGCGGCTGCTGAATGAGCGGATAGGACACTAGACTTATCGAATCCATTACTGAAGTAAGGAGCACGCAAGTGAATCGACGACATTTTCTTATGAGCTCGGCCGGGGCGGTCGCCACTTACAAAGGAGCGCGGGCGAGCCCGAATGATACGGTTCGCGTGGCGTGCGTGGGTGTTCGGGGACAGGGTCAAAGCCACATACACGCGTACGGAAAGATGCAAAACGTCGAGATCGCGGCGTTGTGCGATGTCGATGAGAATGTTCTGGGGCAGCGGCTCAAGGATGCCGAAGGGCTTACGGGCAAGCGTCCGGCGCCGTTTGTCGATTTGCGGAAGCTCCTTGAAGATAAATCGATTGACGCGATTTCGATCGCCACGCCTAATCACTGGCACGCGCTGCAGGCGATCTGGGGTTGTCAGGCCGGCAAGGATGTATACGTTGAGAAGCCGTGCGCATATAACATTTTTGAGGCGCAGCAGCTACTCGCAGCGGCTACCCGTTACAACCGCATGGTTCAGCATGGCACGAATGCGCGTTCTTCGCCGGCGATGCAGCAGGCGGTTCAGAAGGTGCGCGACGGTGTGATTGGCAATCCGTATATGTCGCGCGGGCTCTGTTATAAGTGGCGCGATACGATCGGCCGGACTCCGATTGAGCCGGTTCCCGCTGGCGTGCACTACGATCTGTGGCTGGGGCCTGCGCCGAAACGCGAGTTTACGCGCAATCGCTTTCACTACAATTTCCACTGGTTCTGGGACTACGGCAACGGTGACATCGGGAACCAGGGCGTGCATCAGATGGATGCCGCGCGCTGGCTGCTCGGGGTGAAGTACCCGACAAAGGTGACCGCGACGGGCGGTCACTTCATGTTTGATGACGATCAGGAAACGCCTAACACGATGGTGGCGACGTTCGAATTCGATGAAGGCTCTCGCAAGATGCTGGTATTTGAGGTGCGGCACTGGATCACGAATAGTGAAGCGGACATTCTTTCGATAGCGGATAAGATGTCCGGACCTTCGGCCGGCTCACATGCGACTGTCGGCAACATTATTTATGGTTCAAAAGGTTATTTGAGCAGTGCGAACGGTTTCGAAACATTCCTGGGCAAGGAACAGGAGCCCGGGCCCAAAGCGGAGGTCGCTGAGGAACGCGGCAACAACTGGGCGAACTTCGTTCAGGCGGTGCGCAGCCGAAAGCATTCCGATCTGAATGCGCCGATAGAAGAGGCAGTACCTTCGGTGATTCTGATCCACCTGGCGAATATCTCGTATCGTCTGGGCCGGTCACTGTACTTTGATTCGGCGACGATGACGTGCAAGGATGATGCGGAAGCAAACAGCATGTTCACGCGCGAGTACCGGACGCCGTTCGTAGTGCCGAAGATTGCATGATCGAAGAGGCCCGCGGCCGATCGCGGTTTGAGCGCGGATCAGGCGTGCGCCATGCCCACCAATCCGCGATGAACACGAGCAGCGCCTTAGTTGCGTGAATGAGTAAATCGATCTCGACGTATTCATCGGCCGCATGCGCGTTTTGCGCCACGCGGTCCCCAGAGGTTACCCGCTCCTAAAAGCAATTCAGAACCGCCTTTAGTCGAACTCCCGTCTTCATAGAGAATCGCGGTTTGAAGCAATTCGATGGCTTTTGACGGGTCGTTGTGGTTCAGCGCCGGAAGTGCGCGCAGCGTCGGTACATATGTGAATTGGACCCGGGTATCCTCCGGAAAGCGCCTTGAGAGGTCATCCCGAAAGCGCTTGGGATCGGGAAGAATCTCCCGAAAGAGCAAGCGCGAAGGCAGCTTCATATCCCACATCCCTGCTTTTTGAAAGCTCAAGCGCATTCCCAAGTCGCTGCCGTGCCGCGGACGGATTTCCGAACAAGCCTTCCCGCATCGCCGCATCCGCTTCGTAAAGTGCTTCCGTGTCCCGTCGCTCCGCCTTCCGAGCCAAATCTGCTGCCCGACGTAACATTTTCCTTGCCTCCTCCAAGTGGCCGGAATATGCCAGTACAAATCCTTCGGCATTGGACATCCAGTCATCCACTCCGGGTTTCTGCCGAGCGTCAGCGGCCTCCCGCTCCATTCCCGACTTGTCGCCTTTCAGAAAGGCAATAACATATCGCAGGACAGAGAAATCAGGGATTTCAAGTTTGCGCTCAGACGCTCGCTGGAGGGTGTTCTCCGCTTCAGCCGTGCGCTCCAGCGTACCGGTAGGCGTCGGCGAGAAGGGCGCGTGTCCGATGGAAGAGTCCGGATCGAATTCCGAGGGCTATTTTGGCTTCCTCGGCTGACCGTTCGTATTCGCCCAAGGGAGGATAAATACCGCCTGCGAAGAATCCGTGGGGCAGCCACGCACGCGGATAAGGTTGTATCCACAAGTCGCAGGCTTGGTTTCAAGATCTCCGAACGCACGGTCGCCAGGTATCTCCGACGCGGTGCGGCCCCGGACCGGGAACCCTGATCAGCGCTGGAAGGCATTTCTCGCCAATCATCGCGAGGTGATTGTGGCGTTCGATTTCTTCACTGTACCCACCTTAACGTTTAAGCTGCTGTATTGCTTCCTGGTCATCGAGCATGGCAGGAGGAAGCTTCTGCACGGCAACGTTACCGCTCATCCGACCAGGGAATGGGTTGTACAGCAATTGAGGGAAGCTTTACCCGAGGCGGATCCATACCGCTACGTGATCTTCGACCACGACGCGAAATTCAACGTCGATGTAGTCCGGTTGCTCACAGTAACCGGTTTACAGCCGAAGCGCACGAGCATTCAGGCACCCTGGCAAAACGGAATTGCGGAACGGTGGATTGGAAGTTGCCGTCGGGAGATGTTCGACCACATGATACCGCTGAATGAGCGACATCTGCGGCGGCTTCTTCGCGAGTATGCCAGTTATCACAATGACGATCGTATTCACGATGCTTTAAATAAAGATGCGCCGAATGGGCGACCAGGGGAGCAACGACCGTCGCCAGCGGCCAGCATAAGCTCACAGCCCCGGCTCGGGGGACTCCATCATCCGCTATAGCTGGAGCGTAGCTGCTTGAAACGTACCTCGGCCCTTGCACCGGTCTGGCGCTTGTTTTGGCTACCCACAGGCAGTGCTTCACAACGACTAAAATGATGCCTTCGTTTGTCGATACTAGAGGGATACATCAGAGACCTAGGTAGTCTTGGTTTCAATGATTTAGCTTGTATCCTGAAAGCGGAGAGTGGAATTGACGCATCGCTCCGAACGGTACCGTAAACGTGGTTCTCGACCGGTGCGGATACTTCCGGTACGAGGTCTACATAATTCCAAATTCAGCGAAAGCTGCGACAGCGCTCACACCGGCTTCGAGCGCTTTGCGAACCCGGCTTTCAGCGCGCGCTTTCTCCAGCGCCTTCGTGAATACCTCAGTTTCCGCATCTCGCGGAATACAACAAACGCCATCGATGTCGCCGAACAGGACGTCGCCGGGTGACACCAGCACACCTCCGATCTCAACAGGTATCCGAAAATCGACGACCTTGTAGCGAGGACCCGCGTCCTGACCATAGCTGCCCCAAGAGAAAGTGGGAAAGTTCAACTTCAGAATGCCTCGTGTATCGCGGCTATAACCGTTCAGAACAGCTCCTGCGGCGCCCAGCTTGAGTGCCCGCGTACTCATCAACTCACCCCACAGCGCGTTGCGGGGTGATGAACCGGTATTTAAATAGATCTCGTTGCACTTGAGATCGTCAAGCGCCTCGAGCATGAGACCAAAGGGCTTTTCCATCAATTTGTTGGCGCTTCCGATGATGCGCTCGCGAAAGACATCGACTGAAAGGACAGGCATGCTGCGGCCGACGACGATCATGTCAGGATGCAAAGCTCGTATCGCAGGCGGGAGGAACTGATGGAACAGACCGAGTTTGTCCATGACATCGCCAAGAACAGAGCTGAAGAGCTCGCTCCTGGCGATCGCGAACAGTTGGTCATCGTTCTTCCAAAGCGGCATTCTGTATGTCTGGAAGCAAGTTATCGATCGTAGATTATCACTCGAGTGATCGGTGGACCTGCTTTACAATGGACCCTAATCTTTCTCTATTGATTAAGACAAAGTAAAGGATAACGATGGCAAATACCAGACAGAAACCGGTCTACGCACGCGTGAGGCGGCGTGAATTCCTGACTGGAATGAGCCGCGCTGCATTAGCGGGGATCGTCGGTGGGCACGCGAGAAGTTTGAGCGCTGCAGCAGCGCAACGATCGATGAAGAAGGTCTATGTTTTTACCAAGTGCCATCTGGATATTGGCTTTACTGACACCGAGAGAAACGTACTCGCGACTTATTTCGACGATTACTTCCTACGCGCGATGAAGGTCGCACGGGGGCTGCGCACAACGGGCGGCGATGAACGGTACGTCTGGACGATCGCGTCATGGATGCTCTACGAGTACCTCGAGCAGGCATCTGCCGAACAACGGAAGCGAATGGAGGAAGCCGTTGCCGACGGAGATATTGCGTGGCATGCGCTGCCGTTTACCTGGCAATCTGAGATGCTCGATCGGTCTCTCGTCCGTTCGAGTCTGAATATCTCGGCCCGACTGGATCAGCGATTCAGGAAACGGACGATTGCGGGGAAGTTGACAGATGTGCCCGGTCACACTCGCGGGTTGATCGCGCCTTTGGTGGATGCCGATGTTTGAGAAGATGAACCAGTTTGTTTCTCCCCTTGACGTCATGGAGAACGGTAACCGCCACTTACATGCCGTAACGAAAGATGTCAAATACAGCGATGCGAACGGAACTTTCACCCTCGAAACACTGGACGCGCCACTAATTGCTCCTGGGCAGCGGCATTTGCTGAGATTTGATAACGAACAGCCGGATATGCGGGAGGGCATACATGTCAATTTGTTTAACAACCTCTGGGGTACCGCATTTCCACAGTGGTATGAGCAGGACATGCGGTTCCGCTTCGTCATTCATGCGTAGCATTCCGACGGCGCAGGACAATTGATGCCTGAGACCTCTTTCAGGGGCCATGCCGCGTGGGCAATTGAAACTGATGATGTCCGGGTGACACTGCTGCAGAGCGGAGGTCACTTGGCCGAAATCGTTCTCACCCAGGGAGAACCGGTGAGCCCGCTTTGGGTGCAATCGCGTGCGACGATCGACTCGGAAACGTATGATCCTGAGATTCACGGAGCAATCTACGGCAGGAATCCCGAATCGCGGTTATTGAGTGGACTGGCTGGACACAATTTGTGTTTTCCGTTCTGGGGTAATCCATCTCCTGCCGAATTTGCGGCGGGTATGACGTTTCACGGGGAAACCAATATTAGACGATGGCAATTAGTGGAAGAACGCCCGGGCGAGGCAACCGTGGAAGTCACGCTGCCCGAGTCCGCCGCGAAGATGAGGCGGCGCTTCCGCGTTCAGGGACATGCGTTGCACTGTCAGGCGGAGGCGACCAATACGAGTGCGTGGGATCGGCCGTTTGCGTGGTGTGAGCACGTGACAATAGGACCGCCGTTCCTCGATAGCGGTGAGGTGCAGTTTGACGCGTCGCTGGTGAAGGGCTTCGCCACAGGCGATTCACTGGGTCCAGAGCTTGAATGGCCCGAAGGAGTGAGCGAGTGTTCGGAGGTGCCGGATTTCAACCTGAGCAGGTATTCGGAATTTGCTCACGAAGACCTGGTGAATTCGTTTCTGGCTGACACGAAGCGCGAGTGGGCATTCTTTACCGCCTTCCAACGGAGATTGGCACTTCTGTTCGGATACGTGTACGCAAGAGCCGATTTCCCCTGGTTGAACGTTTGGCAGTGCAATAACGAAAAGATGAAAACACGCGGTATGGAGTTCAGCAACACGCCCCATCACGGAACAATGAAGACGCTGATCAGCGCTTCACATATCTGGGATGTGCCCACCTACGAGTGGTTGGATGCGCATTCGACGGTGCGCAAACGATTTATCGCCTTTTTGCATCCGGTTCCCAGAGATTACAGGGGGACCGCCGATATTTACGTCCGATCGAAAGCATTAGAAATTGTCGAGAGCGGGACGGGCCACGTCTTAAAGGTCCCGATCTAAGGGTTATTTCACGGCGAGCCCGGCGAGCAGTCCGCCGTCTATGAGATAGTCGGCCCCAGTACAGAAGCCTGCTGTGGTCGAGGCGAGGAAGGCCGCTAACTCGGCGACTTCTTCCGGAGTGCCAACCCGCCCGAGAGGGTGTGCATCGCCGAAACGCTTGAACACGTCATCGACGGGCAATTCAGGCGAGAACGTGCGGGCGGCCGACTCCAGCATCGGAGTAGCAACGGAGCCAGGACTGATCGAGTTGACGCGAATCCCGTCAGGAGCGTAGTCGAGCGCGAGCGCGCGGGTGAGGCTCAGAATTGCTCCTTTGGAAGCTACATAGGCCGCGACCCCACGCTGGCAGGCGTGACCCTGAACGGATGCAACATTGACGATCGCACCGCCACCGCGCTTTTTCATTTCAGGAACGCTCAGTCGAGCAAACAGGAAGATGCCCGTAACGTTCACGCTCAGGCAGCGGTTCCATGTTTCGAGATCTGTCTCGGTGACAGTGCCATAGGGGTGAATAGCCGCGGCATTTATGAGGATGTCGAGACCACCGAACAACTGAACGCATTTCGCGACCGCGGCTTTCGCATCTTCGGGAGAAGAAACATCGCAGTGTTGGATCTCTATTGAAAGGCTTCTCGATGCAGCATCGCGTTGAAGGTCGGCGTTAGCCGCGGAATCGATTCCGCAAGCTACGACTCGAGCTCCGCCGCAGGCGAGACGCTTTGCGACAGCTTTTCCGATGCCCGTCGTTCCAGTGACGATGGCTACCTTGTTTGCGAAGTCCTGCACGGGTGCTATACCTCGACAGCTTTCAGGCATGCGCGAAGATAGCCCATCGCGAAGGCCATCCCGGAGTGCCAAGGCGCATCACAGGTGAGTTGCGGCGCGTGGTCCGGGATGATCATTCCAGCGAAGTTGTTCTTTTTCAGAATACGGAACACGCGAAGGACATCGACGTCACCTTCATCGATGTGTGTCTCTTTGTACTCGGGCACTTTCCCGCGCACGTTCCGCATGTGAATATAAGCAATGCGCTGTTGGGCGCTGTAGCGATCGACGGCGTCATAGATGTCGCCATCGCGCATCTCGGCGACTGTTCCTACACAGCATTCCAGCTGATTGGAGATGCTGCGATTGATATCGATGAGTTTCTGATACAGGTCGGGACGATAGACGAGTCGAGGCTGTCCGCGCAGCGTTGGCAAGGGAGGATCGTCGGGATGCGCGGCTAGGCGGACGCCGGCTTGTTCGGCAACGGGAAGACATTCGTTTAAGAAATCCGCGGCCCGCTGCCAGAGCTGCTCTGAGGTGGCCGGCGGAAGAGCTCCTTTAGGCGCGTCAGGATCATAGATCATGTTCCAGACCATGCCGTTGGGGATCGGCGTGTCGAGCGGGCCGTCCATGCCGACACTGATGGCGCCGCCACGCGCAAACGGACCTGTGACACGGCCTGCCACGCCCGCGATGCTGAAGTTGTAGCCGATGATGGGAATGCCCACTTCGCCCACACGGCGGATGATCGTTTTGAGGCCCTCGAGCTGCTGTTTCTTGCGAGGACCGTCAAGCAGCACGTCGGACCAGTGGGCGGGATCGAAATTCTCGATTGCTTCCCAGATCAGGCCGGCGTCTTCAATCTGCTTTTTGATTGCGCACATTTCCTCCACGGTCCAAAGCTGCCGCGGATCGCCGGCATAGCCCCAGCCGGCGAGCTCGCCAACAGGTTGATCCTGACGGGGATTCGCAGGGCCGGCTTTATTGAAGTAATCAACCAAATGCACGACGACGTGGGTAGCTCCGACCTGCCGCGCAAAAGCGAGATAAGCCGGATTCAACATGTGCCTGTAAAGACCGAAGCCTAATTTCATAAGACAGACCTGATTATGGAGTTCGTGTGTTCACCGTGTTCGCGTGAGTGACGGTATGGGGCAGCCAGATATGACTGATCTGCTCGAGTGAGTACCCCTTGGTCTCCGGAACGAAGAGGAGGACGAAGATGAAGTTGATCGCGGCCATCACGGAAAAGACAAAGAACGCTCCGGAGCTGCCGAGGTGCGCCTGCATCAGAGGGAAAAACTGGTCGGCCAAGTAGGCAAAGATCCAGATCGCCGTGGTTGCAATGGACATAGCGATGCCGCGAACTTTAGTTGGAAATATTTCGGATATGATCACCCAGCAGACGGCACCGTTTCCGATTGCGTGGCCCGCAACAAAGGCCATGATGCCGCCGAGGATACCGTTGCCGGTAACCGCAAGCATATACAGGGACGCGACTGCAGCGAGCGACAGCGTCTGTAAGCACGTGCCGAAAAGGATGAGAGTCTTGCGGCCGGCTTTGTCCACCAGCCAGATTGCAAGAACGGTAAACACGAGGTTCACGACGCCGACTAATACGGATTGGAAGAAAGCGTCCGCAGCCTTTTGACCGGCGCTCTTGAAGACTTCGGGCAAAAAGGAGAGTAGGCAGGTAATACCGCTGGTTTGAGAGAACGCAGCGAGGAGGAAACCGATGATGAGGGCGCGGCGGAACGGTCCCTCAAAAAGCTCTTTGAGACCGCCTTCCTCATCTGCCAGAGACCGCTCGATAGATGCGGCTTCTGATCGCGCCGCAGCTTCGCCGTTGATGATCGCGAGTACATGCTCTGCCTGGGTACGGCGGCCGACTTTCATGAGCCAGCGCGGGCTTTCCTGAGAGAACAGTATTGCGATAGCGAAGACGATTGCAGGAATCGCCGCAGCCGCGAACATCCAGCGCCAGCCATGGGCGACTTGCCAGGGCTGGTTGCCCGAGCGCTCGATGAGCATGTTGACGTATACGGCGCACAGGATTCCGGCGACGATTCCGAACTGATAGAGGACAACAAGCCGGCCGCGAATCCTGGCGGGTGCAATTTCCGCGATGTACATGGGCGCAGCGATGGATGCCGCACCAATGCCGATTCCACCGACTATGCGCCATGCAACGTACTGTGAGAATGAGCCGGAAATCCAGACGCCGAGAGAAGACAGCGCAAAGCAAGCAGCACACGCGTAGAGAGCGCGTTTGAGGCCGAAGCGGTCGGCGATGCCGCCTGCGGTTGCTGAACCAAACAGGCAACCGATAAGCGCGCAGCCCGCGGCCCAGCCAATCGAAGCAGGCTGAAGCTGGAAATACTGCGAGAGATGGCCGATAGCGCCGCTTATGACGATGTTGTCGTAACCGAACAGAAAACCGCCCAGAGACGAGACGGCAGTCGCAATCCATAATGCAAACCGCCCGGCATTTCTGCCTTCAGATTGTTTAGCTAAAGCGCTGCCGGGTTCGACCATGGAGTTGGTAGAAACTTTATCTTGACCGAAGAGAAAGCAACAGTGGTATTGTAATCGTCGGTGGCGATGGCAGGCAACAAGCCGGCGTTAAGCCCCGGGTGTTCTCAGGGTTGAAAAAGCACCCTTGCACGTGACGAAAGGCATCTGATGAAGCTTAGTAAGTGCTGGCGGCTCGTGCTGACTCTTGTGCCGGCTATCAGTGCGACGGCCCAGACGCGAACTGTGTGGCAGATCGGGAAGTTTGACGAGTCACCGGTGGAGTTCTCACGGGCTCCGGAAGACAATATCACCTTCCAAGTCGGCAAAAACAATGCTGACAAGGATTGGCCGGCGCGGCAGACCACCGGGCATCCGTACCGGATCATCTTTGCACTCGAGTCCACGCAAGGCGACTATACGCTAAAGATAGCCACGCTCATCGACAGACCGCGCGTCCCCGCGCTACAGATTGATGTGAATGGCCACGCCGGCATATTTTTTCTTCATCCAAGGCTGAGTTACTCGCGCAGTGACTTCACGTACGCATTTGATCCCCATGAATCGCAGAGTGCGGTGGACATCGAAGTGCCCGCTTCGTTTCTGAAGACCGGCCAAAACGCGATTACGATTACTTGCGTGGATGAACCGGCAACGTCAGCGGGTGAAGAGGAGATCGGCGGAATTAGCTATGACGCTTTGAGCCTGGAACAGGACACGGCGCCCGCTGCGCAGGACCGCGACGCAAAAGTGGAGGTGGAACCCACGATCCTGTACCGGCAAACGCCGGCTGGGCTGGCTGAGGTGGTGGATGCGTTTGTGCAGTTTCCACGTCCGTGGGACGCTGGCCATGCCGTTCTAGAAGTGAACGGGCAGCGATACACAGCGGATTTCCCGGCCGGAGAGTTCGGCGAGCGGCGGCTTTCTTTCGATGTCCGCGAGTGGAACGGGACAGTTCAGGGCAAACTTCAGTTATCTTCCGAGTTGAAGCGCCCAGTCAAAGTGAGTTTGACTCCGGAAAGGAAGTGGAGCCTCTATGTTGTTCCACATACTCACCTGGACGTCGGCTATACGGATTATCAGGGCAAAGTTTCCGAAACGCAAGCGAGAGTGCTGAGCCAGGCAGACGCGCTGATCAGTGAGCATCCGGATTTCCGGTTCTCCATGGACGGTTCGTGGAACCTGCAGCAATTGCTAACCACGCGCCCGAAGGCGAAGCAGGAAGAGATCCTCAATCTGATTCGCAGCGGCAAGATGGCGATGCCGGTGCAAAACTGCAACCTGTTGACGGGGTACGCGTCGCTCGAGACGCTTTATAGATCGTTATACGCCTCGAAAGCGTTAGCCGAGCGGTACGGTCTTCCGTTCGAATACGCCAATATCACCGACGTTCCGACTTATTCGGGCAGTTACCCCTCCGTTTTGGCGAGCAGCGGCGTGAAGTATTGGGTAGCGGCGTCGAACAATGATCGCGCTCCCATCTTTTTTTACGATCACTGGAACGAGAAATCCCCCTTCTGGTGGGTGGGTCCGGATGGAAAGAAAATCTTGTTCTGGTACTCCCGACATTACATGCAAGTGCAGACGTTGTTCGGACTGCCTCCGCAGCTCAATGCTGTCCGTGAGTCCCTTCCTATTTATCTGCAGGCTTACTCGAAGCCGAGCTACAAACCAGATGTGGCTCTTATTTACGGGACGCAGGTGGAGAACACGGATCTCTTTCCTTCAACTGCAACATTCGCGAACGACTGGAACAAGCTGTATGCATATCCGAAGCTCATCTACTCGACTTTTCCTGACTTCTTCCACTACCTGGAGCAGCATTACGGCGATCAGTTTGAGACCTTCAAGGGCGATGGGGGCGGGTATTGGGAAGACGGTATCGGAAGCGATGCGTATTATGCCCAGGAAGACCGCGAAAATCAGAACCGCGCGCTCTCGGCTGAGATCCTATCCACTGCGACCCATACTGTCGACCCTAATCTGAATCCGCCGAAAGGACTGTTTGCCGACATTTGGGAAAACATCATTCTGTTTGCCGAGCATACGTGGGCTTCTTATAATTCCGTGTCGCAGCCGGATCATGATGAAACGATCAAGCAGCTAAGAGTGAAAGATGACCGCGCGGACCGGGCTGCGCTCGAGATCAATGACGTGATCAACCGGTCCATGAGCGAGCTCGCGAACGATATTCAGGTGCCGGCGAACACGCTCGTTGTGTTCAATTCACTGAATTGGAAGCGCGATCTCGTAGTAGAGACGGATCTGTTTGAGCATCCGAAGCTGATGGACCTGACGGCTCACCAGCAGGTGCCGCTCGAGGTGCTCTATAACAGGGAGAAATTCTTGCACGTTCGGTTTGTTGCGAAGGATGTGCCGGGGGTTGGGTATAAGTGTTTCAGCATTGAATATGCGAAGGAGGGCGGCCCGGCAGAACCGCAGAGGGCCCACGAGGACACGGCCGAAAACGCCTTCTATCGCATCAAGGTCGACGAGGCAACGGGATCGCTCAGCAGCATCTACGACAAGCAACTGCAGCGAGAGATTGTGGATGCAAACAGTCCCTATAAGTTCGGCCAGTACCTGTATGTAACGGGCGGCGACGGCGACACGCAGATGATCAATCCATTTCCGGCGCTGCCGCCGGGGCAATTAACCGTTCATGCAGCCGAGGGCGGGAAGTGCCTGGGAGTCGAGAAGATGCCTTGGGGCCAGTCGATACGCCTGACCAGTTCCAGCACGAACACGCCGCAGATCGATACAGAGATCCTGTTGTTTGATGACGAGAAGAAGATAGAATTCCGTTACGGCGTGCACAAGGACCACGCGGTTCAGAAAGAGGGGGTCTACTTTGCCTTTCCCGTCTCCGTGTCGCAGCCGGATTTCATGTATGCCACCCAGCAGCAGTGGGTGGACCCGGCGCATGACCTGATGAAGGGAGGCAGCTTGGAATGGTTCAATATCCAGCAGTGGATGGCGGTCCGGGACGCAAACCTTGCGGTCGGAATTGTCCCGCTGGACGCCTCGCTTGCAAGTTTCGGTGACATCAATCGCGGCACTTGGCCGGGAGCGTTCGCTCCCAAGAGCGGTACCATTTTCTCCTACGCTATGAATAACTACTGGCACACGAACTACCGCGCCGGCCAGGGTGGCAGTTTTACGTTCCGTTACGCGCTGACGAGCGCGCCGCAACTGGATGGGGCTGCGCTCACCAAGCTTGGGTTGAAGGAGATGCGGCCGGCGGAGCTGGATTACGTGGTGAGCCAGGACAAACCGGGTAATCCACCCAGGCCGCTGCCGGCTCAAGGCGCGAACTTCTTGAACAGCTCCGGTGATAACGTTGCGCTGATCACCTGGAAGGAGGCCGAAAATGGAGATGGGACGATCCTACGGCTTCAGGAGATCGCGGGTAAGCCGGCTGCGGCCCAAATTAGCCTTCCAAGAGCGGGTATTTCCTCAGCGCGGCTCTGTTCGAGTGTCGAGGTCGACATGCACAGCCTGCCGGTTGAGAACAACGCCGTCCGTCTTACGTTCCAGCCTTTCGAGGTCCTGACCGTTCGACTCGTTAGCAAGTAGAGACCTAACGAGCAGCTAGGAACTTTCACACAGGCGTTAAAAAAGTCTTGACCAGGGCGGCTTAATGCGTTATAGCTGTTCGTAAAGCGATAAGCCGCAATTCTCTTTCCAAGTACTGTCCACGCAAATTCAGGAGTCTGAAAATGAGGTTCATTCGAAGGCTCAGTAGCCTCGTTCTCTTGGTCGGCTTCGTTGCCACGCTACACGCCCAGACCACAAACGGGACCATAACCGGGACCATCACGGACCCATCGGGGGGTGCCGTTGCCGGTGTTCAGGTCCAGATAACGAATCAAGATACAGGCGAGCAGCGGACCGCCACATCGCAGGATAACGGAACCTACATCGTTCCCCAGTTGCCGCCGGGCCGGTATAGCGTCAGTGTCGAAAAGCAAGGGTTCGCAAAAGAAACCCGGCCTAACATCCAACTGCTTGTCAATCAGAGCGCGACACTCGATTTCAAGTTGTCTGTAGCTGCTGTATCCCAAACCGTTGAGGTAACCGGTGCGCCTGCGCAGTTAAACACGACGAACGCGACGTTGACCGATGTTGTTCAACATCAGCAGATCGTAGATTTGCCACTTAACGGACGCAATTTCACGCAGTTGACGCTGCTAACGCCAGGCGCCGCACCTCAGGAATCCGGCCAGCAGGGTGCGTTTACCGTCAAGCAGGGCGCCGGTGCGGTCAGTCCGTCCGTGGACGGACAGAGAGGTCAGCAAAACAATTTCACGATGGACGGACTGCTGAACAACAATATTTATACGAACACCTGGGGCATCAGTCCCCCGCCTGACGCTCTGCAGGAATTCAACGTTCAGACCCACATCACCGACGCTGAGTTCGCAATCTCGTCAGGCGCGAACATTAATATTGTCAGCCGTTCAGGCACGAACGAGTTCCATGGCGATCTTTGGGAGTTCTTTAGGAACGACGTGTTAGACGCGCGCAACTTCTTTGACGCGAGGAAGCCGCCGTATAGGCAGAACCAGTATGGCGTGACGTTTGGCGGACCAGTGATCCTCCCGCACTTCAACGGGAGAAACAACACCTGGTTTGAAGGGTATTGGGAGGGGTTCCGATCGGCTCAGAGTTTGAACAACTTCGCCAGTGTTCCAACGCAAGCGATGCGGAACGGTGATTTCTCGGCAGTTCTAGGACCTCAAATCGGAACGGACAGCCTCGGGAGGCCACTCTATCAAAACGAAATTTTTAATCCGAGCACAAGCCGCCCCGACCCCACAAATCCGGCCAACATTATCCGGGATCCGTTTCCGGGGAACATCATTCTGGCGAGCAGCATAAATCCAACAACAGTGCTTGTGTTACAGAAGTACTATCCTCTTCCGAATCTAAATGTTAGTCCTGGAGTTCTTCCAAATTATCAATGGGCGGGCGGCAATCACACGAGCAGTGATCAGACCGGGATACGTGTGGACCATCGTTTCGGCGATAACGACACGCTATTCGGACGGTATAACCGGTCAAACGCAACACTCCTTCGGCCCGAAGGACTGCCTACGTACGACCAATCGCTTGTAAATTATGCCCAGACAGTTGCGCTTGGATATACACACCTGTTCAGCCCGACGGTCGTCTTCAACGTTCATTATGGTTGGACGAACACGAACTTCGGTCAGTTCGATGAAGCATCTGGTCAAGCGTTCATAACGGCAGCGAACTTCGCGCAACTGGCGCCGGCGAAGAATGGAATTGCTCTGGGGCCGAACATGGGAATTTCGAACGGATATACCGGCGTTTCGCAATTCGCCATCCCGCTCGGGCCCCAATACAACAACGACGGTCACGTCGATCTGTCGGTCGTTCGGGGCAAGCACACGGTCGGCGCTGGAGCAATGATTTATCACATCCACAGCTTCGACGACGGATGGGGGATGGGGCCGAGCTTCACGCAAAACGCAACATCTCAGGGCGGGCTGGTTAACAAGACGGGGTATGGGCCTGCCAGTTTTATGCTTGGATTGCCGGACAGCTTATTTGGTTTTCTTGGCAACACGTCGGCAGACGAACGTGGCTGGTGGTATGCCGGTTATGTTCAAGACCAGTGGCAGGCATCTAAAAAACTAACGGTCACTTATGGGCTCCGGTACGACTTTGTGCAGCCACCTAGCTATGGCAGTAAGATCGTCTCCGGGTTGAACGTACTAACTGGTAATTTCCTGGTATCCGGCGCGGTACCGCCGCTGTATCCCACGTCCAACGTACGCAAGACCTACTATGATCCGGATTACAAAGGCTTTCAACCACGTTTTGGAGCTGCTTATCGGGCCAGTGAATCCACTGTCGTTCGGGCCGGATTTGCCATGTTTGATGACCATAACAATGTTCTCGTCCAGGAGGCACAAGACCCGCGCATATCTTGGCCAGAGGGTGTCGGAGTCTCACAGAGTGCCCTCAATCGTGGACTACCCACCGAATACTTTGATAATCCGCCGCTGTATGGTTCCTTCTTCAACCCTCTTCAGCCATTAGTAGCCTTTGGGGCAGATAACAGAAATAAGACGCCGTACTCAATACAGTATAACTTTGGTATTGAACAACAACTGCCGCACTCCACTGTAGTCAGCGTCAATTATGTAGGTTCAGTTGACCGGCATCTATTCATTCAACCAACAGCAAACACTGCCTTGTACCCAGCGCCCGGACCCATATCGGCACGGCAGCCATATCCTGCATATGGCGGCCAGTTTCCGTTCGATGAGAACGTTGGCAACTCGAGCTACAACGCTGTTCAGTTGAAGCTTCAGAAGAATCTCTCGTCAGGGCTCAATTTCCTGCTCTCTTATACATGGTCCAAGGTGTTGGATATCCAGTCTGAGGGGCAGTCCGGAAGTATTGAAACGATTTACGATTACGGGCGCGATTGGGGGCCGGCAGACTTCAATCGAACTCAAATGTTCGTCTTCAGCGGGAATTATGCATTGCCTTTCGGGAAGGGCATGACCCATCTTTCAAACGCGAACGGATTTGTGACGAACCTCCTCGGCAACTGGAATGTAGGTTGGATTCTCACGCTGAATACGGGTCGACCATATGACATAGTTGCGGGCGGAGATATTGCCAACGTGGGCGGAGGAAGCCAACGTGCTCAAAACATAGGAGATCCCAATTCGGGATTCACACAAAGCGTTCACGAATGGTTTAATACGGCTGCCTTTACGCTTCCGGCGCCGTACACGTTCGGCAACGAAGGTAGGAATAACTTGACAGGGCCGCCTTTTAAGAACCTCGACTTTATCACTTACAAGGACTTCCTGTTTACGGAACGAATTAGACTACAGTTCCGTGCTGAGTTCTTTAATATCTTCAACCACCCGAGCTTTGGTTTGCCGGATAATACGGTTACGGATGCTAATTTCGGCGCAATCACAAGCACTGCGCTTCCCGACTCGAATCGCGAGATTCAGCTCGCCCTGAAGCTCATGTTCTAATCTTGGCCTAGGGGCTCCTACGCGGGGAGCCCTAGCTCGCGATGGTTGTGCTGCCGATCTTACTGCTTACTGCGGTTGCCGGGTGCGATGACAGTCTAGGGGCCGCTATCGCCGCACTCCAGCAACACAACCCCGCGCAGGCGCTTACATTACTCGAGCCGCTACGCTCGCGGTGCACGCGATCGAGTGCGTTCTATGAAGTTCTGGGATTGGCAAACGAGTTATCCGAAAACAAGATAGCGGCTGAAGAATCACTTCGTATGGCGGTCAGGCTTGACTCCGCGTCGCCGCGACTTTTGACAGAACTTGGAGCAACTCTTCTGAAAAACGGCAAGCCGCTGGAAGCGAGTAAGGCTCTGGATGAGGCGTTGAGGCTTGATCCATCAAACCCGGTTACGTTGAAATACGGCATTGGCGCCGCAGTGGGGTCCCGAAATTGGCCCCGGGCCGCGGAACTGTTCCGAACGCTGAATATCGAGAGCGACAGCGGCTTGCTTCAACAGGAACCGATTCTCATCTTATGGCTCGCTGAAACTCTTCTTGAAACGAAGCAAGGCGACCGTGTGGACACGCTGCTGGCGGCTCACTGGAGTTCCATGCCGCCGGGTCTGCTGTTCTCGCTAGGAACACTCTTCGCGCAGCACGCAATGTACAAACAGGCAGTGGAGTACTTCAAACTAGTGCCAGCCGAAGCGGCCGATGATGCGTTGTACTTCAATTTGGGTCTCTCCTACTCTCACCTGCAGCAATTCGATGATGCCCGGCGCAGCTACTTCGTGGCGATTGACAAGCATCCCGATCACGTGGATGCATATTTCCACGTGGGCCTCGATTATGTGGCTAGCGGAGAGGCAAGAATGGGAGTTCCCTGGATCTATAAGGCGCAAAGTCTTGCTCCGGGACGGTCTGATATTGCGTATGCGCTTGCCGGACAACTGATTGCACTCGAATATTTCAACAGCGCAAAGGAAGTGTTGGCGCGGGCGTGCCGAAGCGCGCTGTGCGATCCGTTGCTGCTGACAGCGGAAGGTGATCTCAAGCGAGCCCAGGGGGATGCAGCGGGCGCCACCGCCAGCTATCAAAAGGCGCTGACCGGGAACCCAGGATTCCCGGCAGCATTGGTGGGCCTTGCTCGGACAGATCTGGAGACCGGCCAAGAATCAGAAGCACGGAGCTTGCTCAATACTGCGCTCGCTCGTAATCCCAAAGATCCGGTTGTCAACGGCGAGATAGGACTTCTCGAAGCGCGAAATGGAAGCTGGGATGCGGCGTTACGGCATCTTGAGCAGGCGTGGCAACAGAATCATTCCAATCCAGCTATTGCGATGCAACTCGCGCGGGCATACCAGCAAAGAGCCCGGCCGGAGGACGCCTTAAGGGTTCTTCAATCGATCGGCCCCGAGATGGAGGATTCTGCAGCGTTTCACTTTCAATTAGCGCAAATTTACACTCTCCTGCATCGTCCGGCCGACGCACAGCTCGAGCGCGATGCTTTTACCGAACTTCAGGCAAACATTCATAATGTTTTGCACTTTGAGAATCCTCACACATACGTGCACTAAACCGGTGGCCGTTCTCGCGTTCGTAGTGAGCGGGTCCGCAGTTTTCGTCGCGTGCGCTCAGCCGCGGATGGACGAGTGTGACGGAGCTGCTATCTTCCAGCGTGCAGATCAACTTATCAGAAACAACCAATATGATCGTGCAAGCGAACTGCTGAGGCGATTCGAGGCCTGCCCTGGCCGCAAACCTTCGGAGAATTTTCAATTAGGATGGTTGTACGGTCGGGCCAGGCGATTCGAGGACGCTTTAAAGCTTTTCGAAGCTGTTCCTCGCAACGTGCCCGATCCGATCACTCACGATTACGCGATTGCTCTGAGCCGGTTTGAGCTTGCGCAGTACCAGGGGGCAATTGACGTTCTCCGGCCATATCAGGCATCCGGCAAAGCTGATGATAAATCGATGAATCTTCTGGCCGTGTCTTATTCGAAACTGGGCTTGTACCGAAACGCATATGACGTTCTTACTGAACAGACGCATCGCAATCCGCGTGATCTCACGACCTATTTAAATCTGGTGACAGTCTGTGCGGAAGGCGGGGACGTGGCGAAAGCTGCACAGATAGCGAAGCAGGCGAAGCAACTTTTCCCGGATTCGGGCGATGCTGCAATCGTGCTGGGTGCGGCGGAAACCATGCTAGGCCACCTAGACCAGGCGTATGCAGACTTTGCGACCGGCGCACGTCTTGCACCGTCACGAGCAGACGCGCGATTTTTCCTGGCGCTGGTGGATTACAAGCAAGGAAAGTTCTCAGATGCTACCGCAGTTCTGCAAACAGCCCTGAAGGACGGGATGACCGATTCCGATCTGCACTATCTCATGGCGGAGTGTCTCCTGAAAGAGGATTCAGCAAATTTGGACCAAGCACTGAAGGAATTGGACCGCGCTATCGACCTGAATGCAAAATCCGTTGCTGCCAGAGCCTTGCGCGGCAAGCTACTGCTTGAGAGCGGCCACCCCAAAGAGGCTGTCGCCGACCTGGAGCTCGCGCGGCAGCAAGATCCTCAATCACGGGCAGCTCTCTATAATTTGGCCCGAGCCTATCAAGCGGAGGGCCGGACCACGGAAGCGCGGGCCATGTTCGAGCAACTTCGATCGCCGAGCGCCGAAGCTCTTAATGAAATCACCAGCACGCGCCTGAATGATGCACTCACCGGGAAGGCTGGTCACGAACAGTGATCTTTCTCGGCGTTCTGTTGGCGTTTACAGCACTTGGTCTGGATCAGCCCGGAGTTCCGCATATCCGGACTGCGGAGGCCGCATATGAGGCGGGCAAGCAGGCTCAGATTGAGAAGCAATGGCAACGCGCGGCTGAGTCTTTTCTGAAGGCGATTGAGATCGAACCGACTTTCCTCGAAGCGCGCGAAAGCTTGATTGCTGTTTATCTCGCTTCCGGCCCGCGTTTGGACGCTGCTGCCGCGATCACTCAATTGCTCGAGATTGAACCCAACAAAAAAAAATATCGACTTCTGCTGGGCCAAATATTGCTTGCGCAGAAACAGCCTGGGAAAGCGCTCGCGCAATTCTCTCTCGTTTTAAAGCGGGAGCCGTACGATGCGGACGGGCTGCTCGGTTTCGCGGCGGCGGCGAGACAGGTTGGAATGAAAGAGCGTGCTGATGCCGCGCTCGAACGCGGTAGGCGACACTATCCAGGAGACGATCGCTTCAAGGGTCCTCCAGCCAACGCTCAACCATGAGCGAACTGATACTGCCCGAACGCGTCACGGGACACTGGTCACGGGGAGTTTCCGAATGAGAACGAGTCTGCCGAACAAAATGAAGATGTTGGGTGTAGATGACGTTCGCGAGACAAACGAACTCAAACTCCTGCATATCATCCGTGACCGGCAGCCAATTTCGCGCGTAGATCTGGTAAAGGCAACGGGCCTGCGCGCCGGTACGGTGTCCGTCATCGTCAACCGTTTGCTGCGGGCATCTGTCGTCCAAGAAGGCGACCTCGCTCCGTCGAGCGGGGGGCGGCCCGCGACGTATCTCCAGATCAACGCTGAGAAGGCGTACGTAGTAGGAATCAGCATCGGCGTTCACCAAACCGTCTATGGCGTAAGTGACTTCAACGGGCGGATTTTGAATCAACGGACCATGCGAACGGACACACACAGCGGACGGTTCCTTGCTGATCTTGGAGAAGAGATTGCTTCACAGCTGACGGCCAATTTCCGGCATGGCCGGCTCGCAGGTGTCGGCGTCAGTGTTCCTGGCCTGGTGGATCGCGCGGATGGTTGTCTCGTGCGGTCACCCAACCTTGGGTGGCGCGATGTGCCCATTGCCTTTATTCTTGAGCGCAAGCTCAACCTGCCGGTCCACGTTGAAAATGATGCGAACGCAGCCGCGCTGTCCGAACTTTGGTATGGACCCATGGACGTGTGGGGAGCGCATTGCGTGCTCTTCATTTTGATTGTTGAAGGAATCGGAACGGGGCTCATTCTCAACGGCGAAGTTTATGTGGGGTCGCGAATTGGCATGGGCGGGTTCGGCCATATTCCGTTGGACCCGGCGGGTCCGATGTGCTCCTGTGGCAGCGTTGGGTGCTGGGAGACTCTGGCATCGGATGAAGCAACACTTGCCAGATTTGCGGCAATCGACGGCAGCGCTGCGCGGTTCCCTGCTTCTCTGCACGACTTGATTGCTCTCGCGCAAGCTGGGGATGAAGCAGCGAAGCGCGAACTGATTACAAGCGCTTCGTACACGGGCCGAGCGATCAAAGGGCTATCGCACGGGCTCGCGCCGGAGGTAGTCGTGATCGGCGGCCAGATCGCCGCCGGCTGGTCGATCATCGAACCACATCTCTTGAATGAGCTTCAAGGCGAATATTTGCTGTCCGATATTTCGCGTCCGCGGCTGCGACCCGCAAGCGTTGAGAATCCACCTTTTTTTGGGGCGTTCCCGGTGGCTCTTCGCAGCGTACTGCACAAACGCAAAAAGCTCCATTCCTTCGCATAAAGCCGCGACGTCCTCCTCAGTGGTTTCGAAATGGCCGTCAGCCGGTTTCAAAGCTTTGTCACTATCCGAACTGTCAAGACCTGAAATTTCTTGAAGGACAGGTGAATGGAACGATCGCCGATCGGCAGCCGGCTTTTATTATCCTCGACTCCTGTACAAAGATATGCCGAGCTGATCTGGCAATGAGGAAGCCGGACAGTAGCTTCTGTGAGCTTACCGCGGGTTTCGGCGAAACGTAAGATGCTTCCATTGCCATTCTCGGCGGCCTTCCATGTGATCAGCGAAATCCCATCGCCTTCCGTCTCCAGGAATCCTTGACCCGCCGGGGTTAACGGGCGCTGAACCGCCGAATCCGTACTTGACAGATAACGGCCTTCAATCTTGTCCGTCCTTGAGAATCAACGTATCGCCGCCGGCCATGCGGCTGGCCAGAGTGAACAGGAGCGGCAAAAAGGTATAGCGATGGCTCATGATTCCTCAAAAAGGTATTGAAACAAAACGGGAGTTGCAAGCCGGCAACAAATCCGTACAGTTGTCCGTATGCTGGCAACTGCGTGGAACCACCTCGTGATAGCAGCAATTCCTAATGGCGAGGGACTGCGGTGTGAGCTCCGCGACGGCCGGGCGATTGCGTTCGGCCCGGAATGGCGCGGGCAAATCTCCGTTGCAGACCGATTGTATGTCGCGCAGGATGTGACCGTCGCCGATCGTTTGACGCCGCTCCACCTGGAGCGCGGCGGCCGCTTGAACCTGGCTCAAATTCCCATCACCGCAGCGGCGCCGCCCAAACGAGACCGGCACGGCCGTGGTTTCGTCATGCTCGATGCGACGGCAGCCCAGCACGGCATTTCGAAGGTGTTGGTCACGGCCGCGCAAATCCGCGACTACTTTTTCGCCCCGGATCGATCCGTATCTTGGGCAGAACAGCCGAGCTGGTTCGAGATTCTTGAGGTTCGCAAGAACGGCACGCCGGCCGAGATTCGGCTGGCGTACCGTGTGCGCATGTTGGAACTGAAGACGAAGGGCAACGAGTCCAACCGCTCCCTACAGGCCCAACTCGCGCGCGGCCTGCAGATCTTGCTCGATCCGGATCTGTGCCGCGATTATCTGCGGTTGCTCGACGACCCGGATGCCAGTATCGCCTTCTCACCCTGGACTGTTGGATGTCTGCGGGCGCTCGGTCAGAAGCAAGGTGACCTGTTTATTGTGCGCGATTTTGTGAGCTTCTTCCCGCGCACCGAAGCACGAAGTGTGCGGCTTGCTCTACGCCGCTTTCGATTCGAAGGACCGGAGGCCGTCTACCGCGATGCACGCAAAGCGCATGCTCATTCACTTCGATTCCTCTTTGCTGCCGATGCAATGGACCGACGAGTGGAACACGTGGGCGCACCTGGCGCTCGGCTCCGTTACGGTGAAAGCGACCTTCTGGCAACAGACACGATTCCGGCGCACTGAAAGTGGATTTCAGCCGCGAAGCTGGTCGCAGCCGTTTCAGAGCACGCTGGCTGTACAGAATCCGTTATCGGTCGTCCCCCGGTTCGAGGCAGCGCACGCCTTTTGGGAGCACTTTCATCCGCACGCGGATATCGTGGCGCTGTTGCGCGCGCGATTGGAGCAGGAAGCCATCGAGGCCCAACGGGCTGCCGAGTGGTGTCACGCGCACGGTGTTCGGCCCTCGGTAGAAGCCAGATGGGTCAACTGGGAGCCGGAGTACGAAGAATGCTTCTACCGGGAATTAGCCGCCCGTGCCAGGGCGGTCTATCTGTTCCGAAATGAATATCTGTTTGCCTTCGATCAGACGGTCGTCTCCGAAATTCCGCAGGCCGGACACGCGAGCTATATCTTTCACCCCAACACATCGCTCAACGCCTTCCTGCGGTCGTATGCGAAAACGACTCGCCACGCCATACGAACCGAGCCGAAAAACGCCAGAACAACTCTTGGGTATGCTGGCCGCATTCCGCATGTGAAAGACTTGTCGGTTTGGATTGAGAAAATCGCGCGGACAGTTGCGAGCCCGGTAACGCAGCGAGCGACCGCATGAGGCTTCATTCGGAGGGGCGGATCATGCCACGCAAACCCCTCAATTCACCAGCAACGGCTGCTGAAGTCGGAAGGTGAGCCGGGTCTCCGACGGCACCCGCACTCGCTGACCGGATGTGAATACCTCTCCGAGGGTACCCAGTGTGGCGCCGGAGCCGGCTCCAATCGCCGCGCCCTTTCCGCCGCCTGCGATCGCGCCAATCACGGCGCCGGCCGCGGCCAACCCGCCAATCGTTTTGCCCGAGCGCGCGGTCCGGGAGGAACTCGCTTCCACGACATCTGTCGACGAGGCATCGTAGCGTTTTCCCTGAATCGTCAAAGAACGCAACACCAGCCGGAGTTCCGTTTTCCCGGCAATGTGTCCGGATTCCTGCCGATTTGTGAGAACGATCAACACATCGGAGCCGCGCGGGGCCACAATTTCTCCGCTCTGACTTACCAGCGGTTCATCCAGAGAAGCGCGGTATTCCTTGCCCAGAGGCAAAGGAAAATGAGCGGGATGCTGCGGGATGTGGGGTTCATCCAGAGAAGCGCGGTATTCCTTGCCCAGAGGGTCGTGGCTGGAATCGGCCGAATCGATCAGGCGGACGACAACGGGAGTATTGGCGGCAATGGTCCTTCCTGTTTGCGGAGTTGCCGGTACAGAGTTGATGGGCGTAAATGCCTGTGTTGGGCTCGCAGCAGGACCGGAATCAAATTTCACGGCCTCGATATCGGCCGTTCTGAGGGTAAGCGTCTGGCCGGCCACGATGACCTTAATGTCATCGGCGCTTCCGCCGGCGAAAGTGCCTTTGATTTGGCTGCCGTCCTGCATCATGACAGTAACCGGCTGTGACGCGAGCGCCAGGGTACCCAAGGCGGCCAGGACTGCCGTTCGAAAAAGAGTGGTTGTAAAACTCATAAAAAGCGGATTCCGATACATACTTGAAAAGGAAACCGGTTGCAAACCGCCCATTTTGGGCAATCCGGAGGACTCTTTGTGTTCGCGGTGAGCCGAGTTCGCAGCATACAGAAGGTCGCAAATGGGGCAAAAACCCAACTTTACCCCGCAGAAAGCAACTGGCCGTAACGCGCGAGGACCTCCTCCGGGCTCTTATAACCGAGGTCGAAGCCGAGCAATGCAGAGATTTCCCGACGTATCGATGCTAATAGCTCTGCTTCACTCCGAGTAGGCAGTCGGCCCGGCACGCCCTTTGAGAGCAGCAGGTCGTCAGGGATTTGCGATTCCAATGCCTCGCGCTGGCGCGCAATGTCCTTCGCCCAGGCGAGCCGACACGCAAGATCGGTCGAGAGAAGGTGCGGCGCGACGTCGCCCAGCCAGCGACCGGGCTGAAAGGAAAAGTTCGATTCGGCTTCGAGCGCGACCAACTGCCGGTAGACGTTCTGGTTGCTTTCGCATCAGGAAGCCGCAGCTAAATCGCCGCCCGAGGAAAGCACACAAAACGCGCAGGAAACCAGGGAGCAGCCATAAACGGTATAGGCGACATACAAGGGCTGGTTCCGTTCCCGCAAAAATGCAAACACTTCGGCATGAGACCAGTGGAGGATCGGATGCCAGTCCCACCCCGACGTCCCTGCGCGTTTGCGTACCAGGCGTTGTTGCGGTTTGCAAACAGGCGCTTTCGACCGAGCCGCGCTTTCGGCGCGCCGGATACCGGTAACCGAGAGAATCGGACACCCTACAAATCGTTTGGTCAGGGCGCGGCACGCAATAGCAGTTTTCAGCTCGCTCGTACAGAACCGAGCGGCAGCCGAAGTCCAGGGCACAATGACGCGAACGCATTCGAGCCTGGCGTACCGTTGTTTGTTGGTTTCCCAGCGCTGCCGCCAGCGAGGCAGCAGGCCGCCGGGGCCGCGGCGCAGAACCAGCAACTCGGTTCCAAGTGACGCCGCTAATCGCTCGCACGTGGGGAGACTTTCGGCCCACTCGATTTCACCAAGATCGCAATGAACGAGAAGACCCGGCCCGCGATGGCCGCAATCATCGAGGTATTCGAATGTCCGAATGGCGACGGCACTGGAATCCTTGCCGCCTGATACGCCAATTGCAACCGGGGTATGATCGGCGAGCGCCCGCTCGATTTCGGGCGTGATTGCCACGTCATACGAATGCGGGGGAGTCGCAATCTCGAAGAGACCGAGTTGAGCCATGAGGTGAATCCTTAAGGAGATCGCGCGCTGTTTCTGAAGGAACGCAGTCGATGGTGACCATTTGGCCGTTCTCGCTGAACCAATGGGGCTTGCGCGAGAAGAAAAACGGCTTCGGCCGCAGGAGCCATCGATGTGGACGGAGATGGATGTTGCGGTGACCTCAGTCACGGTCCCCAGGTGCCGGTTCGCTCCCAGGCTCGGATAGAGCAGTGCGAAGCGGTCACCCGCAAAAGTTGTGTAATCGAGTCATGCGAAAAGACCTCAAGAACCCGCAAAACGAGCTTGTCTGCATCTTGCCGGGAAATCGGATACAACGAACGAAGAATGATGCCGATGCCACTAATGCAAGAGCCGATAACGAAAGAGCAATTCGAGCGGGAACTGCTGAATGTTCCGCCGAAGGAGGCGGACTCACGCCGCGAATTCTGGACCCTGTGTGAAGCACTTCAGGCGATGGAGGACACCAAATGTCCGCCGTCCGACTGGTTTATCGAATCGTTCAAAAATGTGCTCGAATATCCATCCGAAGAACGAGCCGAACCCTGGCGCGAACTACGGCATCAGCTACTTGAGCACATGGGCGAGTTCCAGCGGGAGCCAAGGGCAACTCGGGAGGAGCGACACCGGTTCAGAAGGTATTTGCGAGTCGCCGAGTTGTTTTGACGCGGGTTAAGCTTCACTAGTTCTGCAAAAAGGAGGTGGGTCAGACTGGACCTTTCGAATTCAGTTAGCGGCTGAAGAAAGGAAAGGTGACAGGTGACCCGAAAGCAGGATAGCGCGAAAGGAAGGATTACAGCAGAGGATCTGAAGAAGCTGTTGGCGGAAGATCGAGATCTGCTGAAAGTGATCGTTGAAGAGACGCTGCAGCAAGTTCTGGAAGCGGAGATGGATGAAGCGCTGCAAGCGAGCAAAGGCGAGCGGACGGCGGGGGGACTCGGATATCGAGCCGGCTACTACAACCGGATGCTGGTGACGCGGGTAGGCCACATCGAACTGCGTGTGCCGCAGGATCGACAGGGTCGCTTCCGCACCGAGGTTTTCGAACGCTATCAGCGCAGCGAGAAAGCACTGGTAGCAGCCATGCTGGAGATGTACGTACAAGGCGTATCCACACGAAAGGTGAAGACGATCACCGAAGAACTGTGCGGGCAAGAGTTCAGCTCCTCGACGATCAGCCGGATTGTGCAGAAGCTGGACGAAGAGCTGGAGCGGTTTGCACGCAGACGTTTGGAAGAGCCGTATCCCTATCTGATTCTGGATGCTCGCTATGACAAGGTGCGCGAGGACGGCGCGGTGCGCAGCCAGGCGGTGTTGGTCGCGATCGGCATCAACTGGGAGGGCCGGCGGAACATTCTCGCGGTTGAACTCGCCAGCCGCGAGAGCCTGTCTAGCTGGAAAGAGTTGCTGGCTGGTTTGAGGCAGCGATCGCTACACGGAGTCGAGTTCGTGGTCAGCGAGATCATGCCGGCCTGCGCCGTGCGATTCAAGCAGTACTGCCGGAGGCGGTTTGGCAACGCTGCTACGTCCACTTCCTGCGCAATGCACTCGATTATCTGCCGCGCAAAGCCGACGATGATTGTCTACAGGAGCTGCGCTGGATCTATGACCGGCGCGATGCGCAAGAAGCGCGGCAGGACCTTTCGGCCTGGCTGCTGAAGTGGGGCAAACGCTATGCCAAGCTCTGCGCCTGGGTGGAAGAGAACATTGAAGAAACTCTTAGCTTCTACCGTTTGCCACGCCAGCATCACAAGAATCTGAAATCGACCAACATGCTCGAGCGCTTGATGGAAGAAATCAAGCGGCGCACGTTAGTGGTGCGCATCTTTCCCAATGTTGCCGCCTGCCTGCGACTCGTGCGAGCGCTGGCCGTCGAAACGCATGAAAACTGGATTGAGGCCATGCAGTACCTCAACATGGAACCACTGCGGGAGCAGAAAAAGGAAACACTACGAAAACTGGGAGATGCGGCGTGATGGTTTCTACAAGGCTGACCAGGGCAAGGCGCTCCCAAGCCGCCCTTGCCCTGGACCCCATCCCGGCATCAAAGGTCCAGTCTGGCCCACACCAAATTGCAGAACTTGACAAGCACAACTTTGACGCGATTTCTGTTTCCGGAAAGCCGGTTTGAACTAAGCCGCTCGTGCGGCGGACGCTGCGCGTGCCGGTGGATCAGCGGTTTTGATTCCGTATCTCGATAGTGTTGAGGGTCACAAGGAGGTCTTGTGACCCAACTCAGAAAGTTAATGCTGGAGGAACTCCAGCGACGTAATTATTCCGAGCGTACCGCAAAGATTTACATTCGCACTGTGAAGGAACTGGCGGAGCATTTCGCCTGTTCTCCTGCGAAGCTCGGACTGGAACAGATCCGGCAGTATCAGGTGCATTTGGCAAAGAAGGAGCTGGCACCGAAAACGATCCAGCAACGCGCAGCGGCGCTGCGTTTCTTTTTTGTTAAGACCTTGCGACGGCCTTATCTTCCGGCGAACATTCCGTTCCCGAAAATCCCGCGCCGCCTGCCGACGGTGCTCAGCCAAGAGGAGGTTCAGCGCATGCTCGAATGCAGCATGAATCTGATGCATCGGGCCATGCTGCTGACGCTCTACTCCAGCGGACTGCGGCGAACAGAACTGACGCGGCTCAAGGTGGAAGACATCGACAGCAAATGCATGATCATCCACGTTCGGCAGGGAAAGGGCGGTCATGACCGCGACGTGCCGCTCAGTGGCAAGCTGCTCGAAGTGCTGCGCGAGTACTGGCGCTGGAAAAAGCCGACCACGTACTTGTTTCCGAGCGATTATCAAAAGCGCGCCGGTCAGCCCGTCAGCGACAAGGTGATCTGGTGGCTGTGCAAGAAAGCAGCCCGTGAAGCCGGCATTCGCAAGCGCGTCAGCCCACACACGCTACGGCACAGTTATGCGACGCACATGCTCGAAGCAGGCGCCGATCTGAGGACGATTCAAGTTCTGCTCGGCCATAGAAGACTGGAAGATACAGCCATCTATCTTCACTTGTCCAAGCGGCATCTCACTTCGGTCGCCAATCCGCTCGACCGCCTGGAAGTGGACACGCTGGCCGATGCTTTCCGTGCACGGAGGCAACTGAAAAAAGCATGAGCCGGCCCACCCTGGAGGTGGCCGACATCATCCGTCAGGCGGGCAACCGCTTTGTCGAACGCCACCGGGCTCATCTGGCCTGGCCGCACCTGAAGGTGCTCCGGGCCATTGAGCGCTGCCGGACGGCCGCCCTCGGCGGCCATCTGGACCGGTGCTCGCATTGCGGTCATCGCGCCATCTCTTATAACTCCTGCCGCAACCGGCATTGCCCGAAATGCCAGACTCACGCGCGTGATCAGTGGCTGGCGGCCCGTTCCCAGGAACTGCTGCCGGTCGAATATTTTCACGTCGTGTTCACGCTGCCGCACGCCTTGTCCGCGCTCATCCTGCAGAACAAGCGCGTGCTTTATAACCTGCTGTTTCGCGCCAGCGCCCAGACTCTACTTGAGATCGCAGCCGACCCCAAGCATCTCGGCGCCGAGATCGGCTTCCTGAGTGTCTTGCATACCTGGGGGCAAACGCTGGAACATCATCCGCATGTTCACTGCGTGATTCCAGCGGGTGGCTTGTCGCTGGATCGCTCCCAATGGCTCCAGCCGCGACGGCGCGGCTTCTTTTTGCCCGTTCGAGTATTGAGCCGCATCTTTCGCGGCAAGTTCACGGCGGCACTCAAACGGCTGTTTCGTTCTCGCCAGCTTCAGTTTCATGGGGCGCTCGAGAACTTATCGAGCCCACAACTGTTCCAGCAGTTCCTCCGCTCGCTCTTCCGACGAGACTGGGTGGTCTATGCCAAGCGGCCCTTTGGAGGATCAGAGCATGTCCTGCACTATTTGGCTCGCTACACACACCGCGTCGCGATTTCCGATCACCGCTTGCTTTCCTTTGCCGATGGCAACGTTTCGTTCCGCTGGAAGGATTACGCGCACGGCAACAAGCAACGCAAGATGACGCTCACGGCTCATGAGTTCTTGCGAAGGTTTCTGCTGCACATCCTTCCCAGCGGCTTCGTTCGCATCCGCCATTTCGGCTTCTTAGCCAACCACGACCGTCAACAGCGCGTATCTGTCTGCCGTCAACTGCTCGTTGCAGAACGTCTCCAGCGCTCCGCTCCGGCTGCCCAAACAACCAGCGCCAGAGCCAGTTGGCGTTGTCCACTCTGCGGTGGACCCATGCAGGCTGTCGAGCACTTCACCGCCAACCAGCTCGCCCGCGAACTGGCTCGCTGGGAGCGCGGTGTTGACAGCTCGTAAGCTCAAAATCCAGACAGCCAACTTCAGATACGTCGCCATGCACACAGCCGACGTGTGTCTTCTTGCGCCTGCAGCCAACAAACTTGCCACGGCGAAGTCATTCGCCCGCTCTTTATGGCTTCCTGCAGCATGCTCCGCTCGCCGATCCCGTCGATTTCCCCAATTCACCAGGGCCTCCAACACCCTTCGAAGTACCAAAACCAGTTACTTTACCCATAGCTGGCCGCGTCCGCCGCAAACCCGCGCGGCTCATTTCAAACCCAGCTATCGAAAATGCCCCTAACTCTGCCAGTCACGCCAGCCTTGTCCGTCTTGGCATTTCCGATAGCTCGCTAAGGTTTACTGGTCTCGACCCACGGAGCGCCTTGATCTGGATTCCTAAACGCGTGGCGACTAGGCGAGATTTATAATTGATCAATGCGGCCGATGAGCGCTCAGCTTCGGGTTACCCGCAACGCAAAACCTATTCGAAAAGAGCTCGGTGTTGCGATGAGATGACGCATGTCCCGTTACGAACGGATCAGAACTGGGATTCCGCTTAGGTCCGTTTCGATTCGCCGAAAATCGTGGCCCGATTCGGAAATTTTCGTAAGCCCTTGGCGGCTGCTCGCGGCT
The DNA here is from genome assembly GCA_963787585.1 of uncultured Acidobacteriaceae bacterium. Taxonomy (GTDB): domain Bacteria; phylum Acidobacteriota; class Terriglobia; order Bryobacterales; family Bryobacteraceae; genus Bog-105. The sequence continues at coordinate 216,947 of CAWBDR010000011.1, read as the reverse complement.
TCCGATAGGCGCGACACCGCCTCAACCGATCGACGCTCTCCATTTACAGCGGCTGCCCCAGGCGCTTTTCCAGTTCCATACGTAAGTTCGGCTGACGCGCACACGATGGCCATCCTTCAGGACGAGCTCGAATTCACCGTGAGATATGGGCTGAAGTTCAACGATGCTGTTGATGTTGACGATAACTGAGCGATGGACGCGGACGAAACGCCCCGGATCCAGATGCGCCGACAGCTCATGTAACGCAGAGCGATAGAGCAGTTCCTTGCCGGCGACGTGAAGATTGACATAGACGCCCGCGGCTTCGATCCAGTCAATATCGGCCACGCGAATGAATCGCGTGCTTCCACCCGACTTCACCACGAGGCGATCGAGATAACGGCCGGCCGGCGGGCGCGCGGATAACACGCGGAGAACACTCTGTCCAAATTCGCGCAGGCTGCGTTCGCTGTGGCGGGCCTTGGCGCGGGCGAGCGCGGTTTCCAACCGTTCGTCACTGAACGGCTTCAGCAGGTAGTCCAGTGCGTTCGCATCGAAAGCGCGAATGGCGTGCTGGTCATAAGCAGTGACAAAGATCGCGAGCGGCATAGCAGCTGGACCGACGGCCTCGATCACCTGAAGACCATCGAGCTCAGGCATCTGAACGTCGAGAAAAACGATATCTGGAGATTCGCGTGCAATGATCTCGACTGCCGCTTTCCCGTTTGCGGCTTCGAGAATAGCCGCAATCTCGGCATCCTTTTCCAGCAAATCGACCAGCCGCTGGCGAGCGGGCGCTTCATCATCAACGACCAGGATGCGGAGTCTTTCACCGCGCGAGATCATTGTCCGGCTCTCCTGCGAAGCGCAGCGGTAGGGAGATCTCCACTTCTGTACCGCCATCGCCGCGCCGCTTAACAGCGAAGCGACTATCTCCGTTGGGGTGCAGGCCGGCGATGCGTTCGCGAGTGATCGACAGTCCCAGACCAGCAGATGATTCGAGCGACCATCCGGGCGGCAATCCAATGCCATCATCGATGACACGGATTTCCATACAGTCATTAGTGCGTTCGGCGCTGACGCTGACGACGCCGCCTGACGCGCGACTCGACACGCCATGGCGAATCGCGTTCTCGACGAGAGGCTGCACGATCAGGCAAGGCACGAGCGCATACTTCACCTCGGGCTGCACCCGTGTTTCGATGCGCAGATTGGCTCCAAAACGAATCTTTTGGATGGCAAGGTAATGGTCAACAAACGCGAGCTCCTCAACCAGAGGGGTCTCCTGCCGGTCGCGGGCTTCGAGCGACAGGCGAAGAAGATCGCCGAGATGCTCAAGCATGCTGCGCGCGAGGCGGGGATCGCGCTCCACCTGGGATGAGATGGTATTGAGCGCATTAAAGAGGAAATGTGGGTCCAACTGCATGCGCAGAGCATTCAGGCGTGCTTGCGACAAGCTGCGCTCCATGCGCTCCAGCCGAAGCTCACTGGCTACGTAGTGATCGTAGTAACGGAAAGTCTCCCGTACACCGAAGATGGCCCAGTAGACGAGCCAGCTCCACAGGAGGCCTTGGCGGAACGCGTTTGGAAGGAAATGGACATCAGCCAGTACGCTCCATGAGCGAAAACCCATGAGTGCGCCCAGGGCCATCCATACATAGACATAGAAGATGGTGAGAGTCACGCTCACGAGGAGATGCGCCAGGATACGCATCCCGAGCTGCTTCTCTTTGAAGGGAAGCCGGGCGTCCATCCAGAAGATGAGCGGAGCGACTAGCCCCCAGGCCCACCACTGGGTAAGCGAATTCAGCAGAGCACGGACCGGGTAGGGGGATGAGAGGCCCGGCAGCGCAAATACGAAACCAATGCCGGTCCACAACAGAGTCGCTGCGAGCCAGCGACCCCATCGGCTTTTCATTGCCCATCGGCTCAGCGCTATCCGTTCTCTTAGCTCCGTTATCAAAACGTTCCGGCTCTCACTCCGTTTTGCGTGCAGCCTCCGATCTCTTTACGGACGAGTCGCTAGAACGCCTTTGGTATCGTCCAGACGCATTTTGATGCCCCAGCCATAGAAGTTATTCGCGACCGCGACTGCGAGTTCATTATCACCGGCTTTGAGCGGCAGCATCAATGAGCCGTTTTCGAGCGACAGGCGTCCGTCTGGCGGTTTCCGTGCTTGTGGGGGCTGAAACAGATTCTTGTCCGCGTAAACGAGTTGGCCATTCACGAAAACGAAGACCTCACGAGCCCAGCCGAGGGAGGCGTGTTTCTGTTGCGCGCTGTCGGAGTGAATGGTGGTTTTGAGCCAAACCAAAGCGCGCTCCCCGTCAAGTGAAACCCATTCGGCCGAGGCGCCAGGCAGGTCCGCATAGGTGGGTGCTTGGCCTTGTGCCAGCTTCGAAAAGCGAGAAAGTTTCCAATGGTGCAGGTAGCAACTGTCTGATGCCGTCTCGTCCGGCTCGGGATCAGACGGCAGGCCGTCGACAACGTTCGGGTGCACCGTTAGCTCGGCGAAGAAGCCGGCGCCTGCGAGCATCAGACCTCCTTGCTTCGTGTCGCCCTCGAGGTGTCCGATTTTCAGGGTGGGCTTGGTTGCGCCATTGATGTAGATGTTCATGCGCTTGCCGGAGACGACGAGTTTCACATGATTCCACTGGCCGGTGCGAAGGGGAGCGGGCCCCTGATACTGCGGGAAGAGGTCCCAAAGCAGGACACCATGCGTCTGTGGGGCATATTGGATGCAGTCCGGGGCCTCCTGGCAGTTAGGGCGCGGACGCAAATAGAACATTTCGAAAGTGTCTTCGTTAGCGGCTCGAAATACAAACGAAGCGCCCATCCCCGCTCTCGGCGGATACGTCATATTCAATTGTTCCATCGCCGAACTGAAAGTCCTTGAGCGACGCCACGCCCTCGGGGATGCCCTTTTTATAGTCGCCTTCCTTTAATTCGATGGAGGGCTTTCCCATGTGCTCGACAAATTTAACATCGCCGAGGACAGTGGTCCAGCGGTCCGCGGTCATAGAGATCTGCACGGGCTCGCCGGCAAGCGCTTCGTACGAGGCAATCGCAAGGTACAACGCGGCGGCACAGACTACTTGTGTCGTGTGCCGGCAGTGGCGGCGCCGCAAATAAATCTTGTGGTCGAAGCTGTTTAATACGGACTGCTGCATGGCGCGATGCTAGCGGAGAGAGCCGTTTCCTGTCTGCCGAAATGTTGTGTGACGGACACGCGTGTTGCGAAGCGGCTCGTTTCTTCATCGGATCGGCGAAAGGAAGTTGCATGTCGATTTGGCGTGGACATGAGGATAGGGTCGAATGCCTTGGCTCGCTCATGGCTTCGTTCAGTTCGACGATCGCGATTCATCGTAAAGCGAACATGCGTCCCGCAGCTTCCGTATACAGAGGCGTGAGCAACAGGAACGTTTCGTTCGCAACTGTAAATTCTCGCGTGCGCCGAGCAGTCTTGCTGCTGCCTTGGCTTCTTGCGTCTGCTTTCGTTTCGGCGTGCGCTCAACATCAAGGGGAGATTGCTCTTTCGAACGTGACCATCATTGATGGGACGGATCGCCCTCCGTTGAGGAACGCGACAGTATATGGCGAGCTGGCCGAATCACACATATAGCGTCAGGTCACGAAATTCCCAAAGATGCAAGGGTCATAGATGGGGCGGGAGAGTATGTCATACCTGGGCTCTGGAATAACGACTTGCACGGACCGGCCTACGACGAAGCCCCGCCCCTTCTGAGGGAACCGGTCGCCAACGGCGTTACAACAGTTAGGGACATGGGCGCGCCCCTAGGCGACATCGTGCGGCTTCGCGATGCAATGGCTGCGGGAACAATACGCGGACCGCGCCTCTTCGTCGCTGGACCGGTCATGGAAGGTCCAGTTCCGGTCCAAATGGGATTGATCGTGGACCTTTTCAGCGAAACGCAGGCTCATGAGCAGGTGATAAACCTCAAGGCGCATAAGGTGGACTACGTAGAGGTCGATACCACTCTCACCCCGGCGCTTTTCGCTGCCGTCGCGGATGAGGCCAAACGGCAGAGCCTGCCTCTAGTCGGCCATATACCAGCGAAGGTTTCAGCAAGAGATATCGTTACTGCAGGGCAGGTCGACGTTGAGCACCTCGGGGGTCGTTTCCTGAATGTGCTAATTGCCTGCTCGACCGACGAGCCCTACTTCAACCAAATCATAGCCAAAACTAACAATGACATTCTTGCCGCACTTCGCGAAAAGCGCCAAGCGAAAGAACCACAGTTCAAAGCAGAGTTCGATGCGCGGCTTCTTTCGACATTCAGCGAGGCCAAAGCCAAACAGCTTTACGCGCTCTACGCCCAATACCGCGTTGCACAAACGCCAACACTTCACGTTCTTAAGACCTTGTGGGAAACAAACAAAGGAAGCCACGGGCTGAATGAAGAAGACATGAAGCTTGGATCGAAGATCTTTGAAAAAGATCTCGCCGTCGTCGGGGCTATGAAGCGGGGTGGCGTTCCGATTCTGGCCGGACCCGATGGACCATACGGAGGCGGAGGAGAGGGGTTAGATGACGAGCTTGAGCTGCTTGTGCGGGCGGGGCTTAGCCCGTTACAGGCGCTGCAAGCGGCGTCTCGCGATGCTGCAAGCGGCATGGGAGTCTCGAAACAGGTGGGAACGCTAGAAGCGGGAAAAACAGCTGATATCGTGCTGCTCGACGGCGACCCTCTCGCCGATATTGCCAACACTCGAAAAATCGTGGGTGTCGTCTTAGGCGGGCGCCTTTTCTCGGAGGCGGAGTTGAAAGCGATGAGGGCCCATTGAGCGCGAGGAGCGCAGTACATTCCTAATCTTGTGTGACGGCAAGCATAGATCTATACACGCCGACTTGCGAGGACGGGGTCGCGCGATTCCCGAGCCAACTACGACGATCTAGCGGAAAGGTTCAGATGGTCGGAACAAGAATTCGATGTCGGCCGGCAGCCGTTGCGCCCAGTATAGGGAACTGTGATTCGCCCCGGTTGAACCACAAACATGATCTCCGGTCGTTTGAAGTACGCTTGCTTCAGATGTGAGACAAGGGTCTCGTTCATTCTTACGGTGCCTGGATCGGTATCCTTTTCAGCCAGTCCCGCTGGGGCAAGATACTGCTCAATGTTTGGGAAATGCACCTCTGTTTGTCCAACGCCGATAGTAATCCGATCGGGAGCTCGAACGATGAATTCTGTATCCCGCAGCAATTGTCCGTTACCGAGAAGCAGATTTGGGCTCTCAATCTGCGCCAGCCTAAACATCTCGGGATGGTTTAGGACGACGTAAAGTGCCGCTGACCCACCAATGCCTCTGTGCGCGGGATCGTCAGTGACCCTATAACGAGCAGAAACAAATGGAAGCACTTCATCGGCCAGAAATGACGGTAACTGCTTGGCGCTAGGCTCTGCGCCGCCCGGTGCAGCCATTGGATCGCGATAGGGAGCGTATTCAGAGTTCCGTTTGGTTGTGCTGTCGATGCCAACGACTATGATCGGCGCAATCTTCTTGTCGGTAATGAGTTTCATGACCGATTCGTTGATGCGTAGTTCATGTTCTCCATGAAAGGCAGTACATTCGTCGAAGGCATTTTGGCCGTCCAAGAAGTAGAGGGTCGGATACTTCAAACTGCTGTTCGCTGCATCGGAGTACCCGGCGGGTAGCCAAATCCGCAGAGTGATTGTTTCGCCATAGGTCTTGCTTTGCAAGTGTTCAAGACGCAGGTCTCCCATAACTGTTGACTTGCAGGATTGCCCTTGACGGCCGTCCCGGTACTCACTACCCACAGGGCGACAAAGAGCAGGCACACATTCCTCATTTCCAAGGGATACGCGAGTGGGGGCAATTTCGTTCCGTGTCGGAGCATCGCATAACGTGAACCTCGGCGCCCCTCGACCCGCACGACACCTGGGCAGATCTGGCACCCGATTAGTACCTGTGAACGCGCTCATCGTATTCGATTGCGTCCAAATAGATCGCCTGTGGCGCCTACCGTTTGCTAATCCGTATCGGGCCCGAAGCTGACGATTCCTCTACGCTGGCCGACTGCTCGCGCTCTTGGTCATATCCAAGTCAGTTCCGTCCGGGTACCGGAGTGCTCCAGCTTGAGGTACGGCGAGCCTTTGTAGATTCGCGCAACGCCGAAAACTTTACCATTGCCGAATGGTTGTTCCGCCCTACCGTAAACACCGAAACACCCCGCTGAGTCGACGTCCTCGCTTCCATGTATCGCGCAAGGTCATGCCGGGCCAACACGCGTGGCGCGACGGCCGGAAGATATTCAGCCACTGCCGCAATCGTGATTAGGAGTGCTATCGTGCCAACAAACCTGGTTGGAGTGATTCGAGGGAGTTGTAGGATGCGTCCGGAACCTCGCACGCACTGCCGTCCAAGTTTGTCCAGTATTCCCCATATTTCGACAACGCCAGGGCGAATGGACGCCCAGCCAACATTCCGGTTATTCCTGGCGTAGCGCGACCAGCGGATCCACAGCGGAAGCGCGTCGTGATGGAAACAGAGCTGCCAATACTCCCGCGAGGATCAGCAGACAAGCCACGGCGAGGAACAAGGGTGGATTTAGGACCGATGTTTTAAAGAGCAGGCACGAAACGAACCGCGACACAAGTGCAATCAAAATCGCTCCTACAGCAATGCCAATACCCAACCATCGCAGTGCTTCTTTTAAAAACAGCGCCAAGATCATCCGTGGCGAGGCGCCGACAGCCATTCGCAAGCCAATTTCAGCCACCCTTTGTGCAACGAAAAACGATGTTAGACCATAAATTCCGATGGCCGCCAAAATCAGCGCGATCAAGCCGAACAGCGACAAAAGCGCCGCCTCAAGTCGTGGCCGTTCCGACAATCGACTGATATTGCTACGCAGAGTCGTGAATTGCAAGGGGAGCGTTTTATCGAGATGCTCCGCCGCTGATCGAATCATTGCGCTTAATCCCTGCGGCGTTCCTTCACCTCGCACGATCAACGTGACCGTTCCTCCCGAAGCATTTAAAACGCGTACCGGCAGGGAATTCTGAACATTTCCCGCTGAGCTGTTAGCTTTTCTCAGAACATAGTATTCGGGAACCGCCGCCGACGCAGGTCCATCGTTCTTCACGTCTGCCGCCACCCCGATGACCGTCGCGGGGATTACCTGCTGCGCAACAATGTTAGCGATTTTACCGACTGACTCAATGCTGCCGAACAACTGGCGCGAAAGAGATCGGCTCAGAACTATGGGGTAGTCAGTGCCAATTTCATCTTTATCTGAGAAGGCTCGCCCACGTAAAAGCTGGATGCCGAGCGCGCGAAAGTAACCGGGCGACACTGTGCGCCACGCGATTATTTGCCCTGTGCCTGTCGGGAGGTTCCTCCCCGGAACTTGAAGAACATCTATCGGACGTGTATGCACGAATCCTCCCGGTGGAACGGTGTCACTGATAGCTGCCGCCTTCACCCCCGGCAAAGCTCGAACTTCCGTGATCAGAGAAGATAGAAAACTCTCCTGCGCAGCGGGCTTTGAGTACCTGGAGGCGTTTAAGGCAAGCTCAGCTAAAACAACGTTGTCCGGATTTATTCCCAGCGAAACGTGCGACAGCTTCCATAGACTGTCAAGGAAAACTGCCGAGAGCATCAGAAGAATCAGGGAGAGGGCTACCTGACTAGATGTCAAAAGCCTACGTAAGGAATGGCCTCCTACGGTATGCACTGTTCTGCCGGCCAGAGCTTCTGAGGGAAGCGCCATGAAAGCGGGAATGAGGCCAAAAAGCAAGCCATTGGCGACGGAGACCCCTGCGGCAAATACGAGTACGCGGCTATCGATAGAGGCTGCAGAAAGTCGCGGGACCGCTGTCGGCGCAAGCAGCTTGAACAAAGAGAGCAGCAGCCGGGCTAAAACACAGCCAAGGCTGCCACCCAAAACTGAAAGCAGTACACTTTCCGTCAGTAACTGCCGAGTAAGCCTATTCTTCCCTGCACCCAACGCTGTTCGTACCGCAATTTCCTTCTGTCGGCTGATTGCGCGAGCCAATAGCAGATTCGCCACATTTGCACATGCGATGAAGAGAATGAGGCTTACTGTTCCAAACAGGAAAATTGAGGTCCGCCTTATGTTTGCTGTTTGCTGGTCGGCAAGGTACTGAATGCCAAATGCAATCTGCGACCGAAGGTTCGCAGGTGCCGATTGCTTGAACTGCTTCGTTATCGGCTCTAATTGTGATCTTGCCTGCGCAAGGGTAATCCCTTGCTTAAGACGCCCAATGACGCGCAACGGCACACCGGGTCCGGCGCCGGGAAGAGGCTGTGGCATTAACACGTCAGCATCAGCCAAATTCGGCAGTTCGAAAGCAGGGGGAAGAACACCGGTTATCCGTACTGCTGACCCATCGATGTTGACGACTCTGCCGACGATATTAGGGTCGCCGCCAAAGCGTCCTCTCCACAACGCGTCCGAAATGATACCGACCGCCCCGCCGTGCGGATCGTCATCTTCACGAGCAAAGTTTCTGCCGAGCTGCAATGGAATACCCAGGGTCGGAAGGAAGTTAGTATCGACTACCGCGCAGTTCATTCGCCGTGGCTGCTCTTCGGTCAGGTCACAAGCAGCGACGCCACTCCAAGCGCCGATGTTCGTGAACGGGAGCGGCTCGTGGAGCCAGTCCAAGTAAACGGTCCCAAAAACGAACTCATAACTCATGAACGGCAATGAGAATCCGAACGACACTAGTTCTTTGGGAGCCGAGTACGGCATGCTTTTGAACAGTAGCCGGTCTACGGCACTGAACACCGCGGTCGTTGAGCCAATACCAAGAGCCAAGATCGCAATCGCCGCTGCTGCAAAGCCTGGATGGTGACGGAAGGAATGCAAGGCGTATTTCACATCACTCATCAGGTCGTCAAGCCAATTCAACCCTTGCATATCTCTACATCGCTCCTTGATGACATGAATGGCCCCCATGGATCGCTCGGCCTGGAGCCGCGCCTCGCCCTCTGACAACCCTGCTTCCACTTGCTGCACGGTTTCCAGAGCGAGGTGGTTCTGTAACTCCTCTTCGAGATCTCTCTCAACGCTTGTTCGAAATACGAGGGACCGTAATCGAAGCCGCGCGGCCGAAAATACTCTAAGAACAATACTCATGACGGCACACGGACAATGCCCGAAATCGCCTGAGAAAGCCGCTCCCACTGGTCAGCTTCGTAGGCAAGCGCCTTTTTCCCCGCCGCAGTAAGGGAGTAAAACTTGACGCGGCGTTGGGTGTCGCTCATCTTCCAAACAGAGCGAATCCAGCCTTGTTGCTCCAATTTATGCAGGGCTGGATACAGTGTTCCTGGACCGACTTGCAGCACATCATTGGACATTTGCTTCAGCCGTTGTGCGATCGACCAGCCGTGCATAGGTTCGAGCGCGAGGATTTTCAGAAGCAACAAATCGAGCGTTCCCTGGACCAGTTCCGTCGGTTTGCTCATAGACCGTAGTATACTGCTGGCGAGTTATCGGTTACCAACAACTCACCAGAATATCAAATGAGATCGATGAACAAAGCTGCTGAACGAACGTTCACCCATCCAGACTTGATCCGACTTCTCGCGATCAGCGTTTTCCTAGAGGCATTGCTGCCGTACCACGGCAAGGGTCAGGTGGAGACATCACAGTACGATAATGCCCGCACCGGAGCTTACCTTCAGGAACATGCACTGACACCCAAGAACGTGAACGCCAGACAATTCGGGAAGATCGGTGTATTGCCTGCGGATGGAGAGGTGTACGCGCAGCCTCTGTACGTGCCCGCCGTGAACATCCCCGGTAAAGGAGTGCATGACGTCCTTTACGTCGCTACCGCTTCCGATAGTGTTTATGCCTTCGACGCGACAGGTCACACGACCATCCCGTTGTGGAGCGTTAGTTTCGCAAATCCCCTAGCAGGAATTGCGCCAGTTTCGTCGGACGATCTTGATTGCCATTTCATTCGACCCGATGTCGGAGTTGTTGCAACTCCTGTGATCGACGTCGCCACAAATACTATTTACGTGCTCGCGAGAACCAAGGAGCGAGATCATGCCGGCGTGGTGAGATTTTGGCAGAGACTGCACGCACTCGACACTAGAAGCGGCCGCGAGAAATTAGGAGGACCAATCGTTATCAGCGGTTCAGTAAACGGCTCTTCGAGCCTCTTCGGGTTGATCCAAAACAAAGTGGAATTCAGCCCCCTGCTGGAGAATCCGAGAGCTGGGTTATCTCTTGTTGCTGATCAGGTGGTTCTCGCATGGGGATCTTCATGCGACAACAGACCCTACCACGGCTGGGTCATGACGTATGATGCGCACAGTCTGAAGCAGACGGGCGTATTTAATACCTCTCCCGACAGCGGCGACGGCGGAATCTGGCAGTCTGACACCACGCCAGCGGCCGATCACGACGGCAATGTCTTTGTGCTGACTGGAAATGGAGTCTTTACGGCTTCAGCCGGGGGTCGGAGCTACGGAGATAGCGTTCTCAAATTGAAAGTTACAAAGAACGGTTTAAGCCTCCGGGATTTTTTCACGCCCTTTAACGAAGAAGAAATGAACAGGAATGATCTGGACCTGGGCTCGGGCGGTCCGATGCTGATTCCACCACAGCCACCCAGCAACAGAACTTTGTTGATCACAGCAGGGAAAGGGGATGCAATTTACGTATTGGACCCGGAGCATTTGGGCGGATACAATAAGGCCGACAATCACCAGATCCTACAGACGCTTCATGACTGCGGCAGTGGCGCGTACGCTGCGCCAGCCTACTGGAATGGGTCTGTTTATTATCTTTGCAGTGGAACAACTCTCAAACAGTTTTCGGTCCATCGTGATGGACTTCGGTTGGAACGGCAAGCAAATCAGGCCGAGCCATTTACAGGGGATGGGGCAACGCCGACCGTTTCTGGGAATGGAATTGCGGACGGGATCGTGTGGGCCATTGAGTGTCATCAACCGAAGACCAGCGTCGCCATCCTCCACGCGTACGATGCCTCCGACGTTTCGCGACCAGAGTTGTACAACAGTAATCAATGGCCGCGCGATTACGCAGGTAGGGCAGTGCGGTTCGCAATACCTACGGTAGCGAATGGGCGCGTGTATGTCGGTGCTGAAAAAGAGATCGACGTTTACGGAAAGTTAGCAACGCCGCGATCCAACAATCAGCGACCGTGAAGCCCGCACTCGAGTCCAAAGTTCTATGAGGTCACATTTGGGCCGGTGAGAGAGACGGATGACCCCAACCAGGTGATGAATAGATTTCTGCAGAAGCTAATCGGGACACTGCAATCGGTTGTCCTATAGGTCATGAGTAACGGCGCAGCGTAGAGCAATAGATTATATATGAGCAATAGATTATATATGCCGTCTAGCCCCGCATGCCCGAAGCTGAACTGGAGATGTTGTGTAGCCACAACGCAAGCGGCCGCGCAATGCGCGAATCTCAATCGTGTATCGTGGGCGGCGGAGGCAAATCGGCGATGAATACTTCCGCCAAATTGTTGGCCGAGTTTGATGAAGAATTTGCGAACACCCGCAAATTCCTGGACCTGGTTCCCGACGACAAGCTGACCTGGAAGCCGCACGAAAAATCGATGGAGCTGGGACGCCTGGCCTGGCACATCTCTGATTTTCCGGAATGGTGCCGCGACACGCTAGAGCGCGACGTCCTGACACTGACCGAAGCGGACGGCGCCAAAATGGCGGGCGAGTGGAAGGGCAAGCAGCGCGCCGACATGCTCACACGGTTTGACCGCAACTTACCCGAAGCCCGATCGCTACTCGCGAACTTGAACGACGCCGATATGGCAAAGCCATGGAAAATGGAATGGGCCGGCCAGGTGATCATCGACAGCCCGCGCGATGAAGTGCTGCGGAAATGGGTGCTGAGTCACATGATTCACCATCGCGCGCAGCTGGGCGTTTACCTGAGGCTGAACGGCATCGCCATTCCTGGCGTCTATGGGCCGTCCGCGGATGAGATGCCCAGCTAGAGTTCGGTATTCTCGCGTCCGCTTTCGTGGCGCGCAGGATCTGACGCCTGACACAGAAACCGCATTAGAATTAGTCCAAATAGAGATCCCGATGCGCGCGCAACCACGGAAACGCAGACAAGATTCCCGAAGCCTTGAAGGCAGAGTAGCGTTGGTTAACGGGAGCGAGCCGTGGTGCAGGACGTGCTATCGCGGCCGTTCTTGGCGAACATGGAGCAACCGTCTACGTAACCGGCCGACGTGTGCGTGGGCAGTCTACAACCAACAACCTACCCGGAACCATCGAAGAATCGGCAGAAGAAGTGATTCGACGCGGGGGAAAAGGAATTGCCGTCCGGTGCGATCACGCAAACGAATCGCAAGTCGAGTCTCTCTTCCTCAGAATACGCGAGCAACAGGGTCGGCTCGACATTCTTGTCAATAATGCGTGGGGAGGCTACGAGGGGGAACGGCTCATGCCAGCCTATTTTTGGCATGCACCCCTCCGGCTTTGGGATACAATGTTCGAACGCGGGTTGAAGGCTCATTTGTTGGCGATTTATTTTGCGATTCCTCTTATGATGGAATCCGCTTGCCCGGCAGTGCGGACCAGGAGTTCACAAGCGCCCGGACTCATTGTCAGCACCGTTGCATGGGATCACGACAAATATATCGGAAACTTCTACGATATTGCCAAGCACTCGATCGTGCGGTTGTTGTGGGGTCTCGCAATGGAACTTCGCCAGCACCGCATCGCAACCAATCGCCATTGCGCCAGGGTTCATGCGTACCGAAAGGGTAATGTCACATGCAAATGGGGGAGGTGGAGTGGAAGAAGATTCCCTGGTTGAAGAACAGCGAATCGCCAGAATACGTTGGTCGCGCGGTAGCAGCGCTGGCTGGTGACCCACGCGTCATGCGCAGATCGGGAAAGGCGTTCCACGTCGGCGAACTGGCTCGTGAGTACGGATTTACCGACACCGATGGTAGACGCGTGCCTCCGTTTATCATTCGCGAACCTTTCGTGAAAATGGTTAAGAGGTTTGAAAAGCAGAACCGCGGCTGATTGATAAAGCAGAAGGATCTCCTTTACTAGCGCTCGCAGATTACTCTGGCTGAACGGCCTAGTATAGTTCTATCCTTGGCGACCAGGACGGATCTATTTCTCTGTAGTGCCGGTCGGATGCAAATCTCGCCACAGGCGACTATGCGTCCGCGTGGATTTCGTGCACTTCAACACTGCCCATTTTCACGCCAGCGGAATGCCAATTTCGAGTGGCTCGCCATCCTGGTGTATTCGGGAATTGCCGAATCGCCCCGTTCCCAACATGCAAGTTGTCACATCTCCTTCTTTGACATAGAATGTCTATGGCATGCCCTTGGAGAGGAAACGCAGCACCATTCCACAAGGTACTCTCGACATGCTAATTCTGCAGACGCTCGCCGGCCGGGAAGAAATGCATGGGTTTGAGATCGCGAAACACATTCAGGAGCACACCGAGAACGTGCTGCAAGTGGAGGAAGGTTCTCTGTACCCGGCGCTTCAGCGTTTGCTGCTGCATGGCTGGATAAGAGGCGAGTGGGGGCGGACGGAAGAGAACCGCCGTGCCCGCTACTATCGCTTGACCGCTGCCGGACGGAAACAGCTCGAGCTTGAAATTGACGAGTACCACAGGGTCTCGCGAGCGATTGGCCGCATCCTGCAGCCCGCATGAGGAGATCGGATGCTCAGCTTCTGGCGCAAACTTCAGTACCAATTCCGACGAAAGGGGTTCGATCAAGAACTTGCCGAAGAAATCCGATTACACAAAGAGCTGCGGGAACAGCGCCTTCGCGAGAGCGGACTCAGTACTAAATCAGCTTCCGAAGCCGCAACTCGCCAATTCGGGAATGCCCTGCTCATTCGAGAGATCAGCAGAGACGCCTGGCGTTGGCGATGGATTGATAACTTGGCGCAGGATCTGCGGTATGCCTTTCGCATCCTCGTAAAAAGTCGTGGCTTGACGTTAATTGCGAGCCTGATGATTGCGCTTGGAATTGGTACAAGCACAGCAGTTTTCACTGTTCTCGATGGGACGCTGCTGCGACCTTTGCCTTATCGCAACCCACAGCAACTCGTTGTGATCTGGGACCACATGACTCGTGGAAACATCAAGGATCTATTTTTTGAAAGCTACGCAGATTTCGACGAGTTTAAGCGTCACGCGAAGAGCTTCAGTAATGTTTCCGCCGCGACCTGGGCATGGGGCGGAGGCAGGGTCTGGTTCGACGGTAAACGAGCCAGGACCATTCTTGCCGTGGCGGCGAGCCACACCTTCTTTCAAACGCTCGGCGTAAATGCAGCCCTCGGGCGGACTTTCAATGCTTCGGACGAGCAGTTGCCCTGCGTTGTTGTTCTCTCGCATATCTTTTGGCGAGAAAAGCTGGCCGCGAGGCGGGATGTGGTTGGGACTACGCTGACCATTGACGACCAACCCTGCACGGTGGTTGGTGTGACGCCGCCCACCTTCAGCTTTTACCCGCGACAGACACAGCTCTGGGTTTTGGCTGGCCCCAATTTGAAACCGCCTCGCGAAAAATTGATTGTCGGAACTTTTGCGCGACTGAGGCCGGGCGTGACACTGGCACAGGCGCAGAACGAAGTGGAGGCGATTCATCGTGCAGTCCAGCAACATAATCCCGAAGAGCGATACAGGACTGCAGCGGTTTTTTACCTTCAGGATCAATTCACGTTTCTGGCAAGTCGCACTCTGCGCACTACGATCGGACTGGCGGCGGGCGCGGTGCTCTTTTTACTGCTGATCGTGTGTTTGAACGTGGGGAATCTGCTACTGGGACGCTCGTTGACACGGCGAAGCGAACTAGCGGTTCGCGTCGCCTTGGGCTCAGGTAAGGCGAGATTGGTGCGCCAGCTCTTGACAGAGTCGCTTGCGCTCGGCTCTCTCGGAGCGGTAGGCGGCGTGGCGATTGCCTTCGGCGTGATCAGCTGGTTTAATCGCGCAAATCCTGTCGAACTGCCCGTTGGCTCGGACGTAAAAGTTAATTTGACAGTGCTTGCATTCAGCGGGTTGCTGACGCTCGCGACTGTTTTGATTTTCGGCTTGCTTCCCGCCGTGAAAGCCTCACATCTGGACGTGAACAATGCGTTGAAAGCAGGAGGCCGAAGCGCAGATCAACAGGATTCACGTCAGTACCTCACAAGGGCGTTCGTGACCGTTGAGATGGCCCTTTCAGTGATCCTGCTGGCAGGAGCAGGCTTGCTCGTGATGAGTCTTTACCGCATGGAAAATGCATCGCTCGGGTTCAATCTGCATAACCTGCGCTTCACGAGTTTGCATCTGCCCGTCGATCGTTATCCGAATGATGCTGCAAGGGTCAGCTTCTACAAAGCGCTTCTGAGAGCCCTCGACCGAACGCTTCCGAACGAAAGAACGACCTTGGGTTCCGACCTTCCTTTATACGGAGGAGGCTCCAGCCTATTAGAGGTTGATGGAGAGCCGACCACGCAAACCGCCGAAATGAATGATGTCGGGAGCGTCTCGATTGGTCCGGGATACTTTTCGGTTCTCGAGACGCCTTTGCTTCAGGGACGCGTTTTCGATGATCGTGATCAAGCAGCAGGCGAGCCGGTTGCGATCGTAAACAACATGCTGGCGCGTCGCTATTTTCCAGGAGAGAATCCACTCGGCAAACGAGTGCGGCTGCGGGACGAAACGCATCCCAACCCGTGGTTAAGGATTGTGGGCGTTGTTGAGGACACCAAGCATAGCAGTTTGATGCATGAAATGAGCTGGCAGGCAAACCCATTGCTTTATCGACCCCTCTTGCAAGCGCCAACCGAGCAGTTTACGTTACTCGTTCGTGCCCACAACGGAAGCGCGACAGGAGGAGTAGAAGCTGCCCTGGACGCTGTCGACAGCCGAGTCCCGCACAGCGACGACCTGGAAAGCATGGAGAGCGATCTGTCGCGTCTCTTGTCCTTCGCGCGATTCCGTGCAGCTCTGGTTGGGGTGTTTGCTTTCGCAGCCATCTTGCTCGCCGCAGTTGGCTTATATGGTGTGATCTCACAATTGGTTTCTCAGCGAATCGGTGAGTTCGGAATCCGGCTGGCGATCGGCGCGCAAGCGCATGACTTATTCCTCCTAGTCGCGCGCCAAGGTGGTGGCCCGATTCTCTTCGGACTTGCGATAGGTCTTGGGGCGACGTTCGTCATTGCAAGATGGATGGCGAATCTGCTATACGAAGTTCGGCCGACTGATCCGCGTATGCTGGCGGGAGTCGTCCTGCTGCTGGCCTGCGTCGGCGCAGCGGCCATCTTGCTGCCCGCGCGTCGCGCGGCTCAAGTGGATCCTGCCGTCGCGTTACGCAATGAATAGGACAATGAGCATTTTTCGTTCGCTTTGGAGAAGTCCTGGTTTTTTAACGGCGGCTGTTCTCATCCTGGCCCTTGGAACGGGCGTGAATGTGGCCTGCTTCGGGGTAATTCGCGCTGTTCTGCTGAAACCGCTCGCTTATCGGAACCCTGGCCGAATCGTGCTTATTTCGAGCGGGGCCACACCAGTTCACTACAGGGAGATTCGATCTGCAGCCCGCCAGTTTTCTTCCATCGCCTCTTACGCGATGGAAGAGGATCTCACATTTACTGCCAGCGCCAGCGCCCAACTTCTGAAGACCAACCGGGTACCCGCTCATTTCCTGGACATTCTCGGCACATCACCGCTGCTGGGCCGGAGTTTGAGCCCGACTGGGAACACGGCCCTGATCAGCTACAAGTTCTGGCAGCGAGAGTTTCATGGTGATCTTCAAGTGGTGGGCCGAACGATTGACCTTGGCGGAAACGCATACTCCATCGCTGGCGTACTTCCGCAGAACTTCGCCTTTCCGGAACCCGGCATTGATGTATGGCTGGCAAATCCAGAAGACTCGCCGCAATTTCCTCCACCGTCACGAGCATTGAGTCCGTTCTTGGCCGTGTTTGGCCGGTTACGCCCGGGAGTTACTTTGCAGCAAGCGACAGCTGAGCTTATTGTTCTGCAAGCGCAGTACGCCAGAAATCATCCTGCGATGCTTGATGCCAAGCCGAAGACTCCTCCGGTTGCCAATCCCCTGAAACAAGTGATCGTCCGGCGAGTACAACCCGCGCTCGCGCTGCTATTCGGCGCAGTCGCGCTCGTACTCCTAATTGCGTGCGCCAATTTGGCGACCTTGATTCTCGCGCGGTCCGCTCGGCGCCAGACCGAGTTCGCGGTGCGGGGTGCGCTAGGCGCGAGCCGGGCAAGCATCGCCAAGCTCCTACTTGGTGAGACTTTGATTCTTTATTCGCTCGGCGGTGCGGTTGGCGCACTCTTGGCGTTTTTAGTGCTCTCAACTCTTCGCACAATTACCGCTTCCGAGCTACCGCGCGCCAGCGAAATTGGATTCGACAGCCTGGTCCTGGCTTACGCAGTGGGTCTTTCGTTGCTCTCAGGCGTCGTTTTCGGACTTGCGCCCGCACTCATGGCTTCTCAAGTCGACCTGAACTTCGTTATACGGGGTAATCGCAGTGGAATCGCCCGCACACGTCTGCGTTCATTTCTGATTGGCGGCCAAATCGCGCTCTCGTTTGTGCTGCTAGTCGGCACGATGCTTCTGATCGAATCCATACTGCGCCTGCAGGCCGAACCTCTCGGATTCAACCCACAAAATATTGTCACAGCGCGAGTGGCTCTGAAGCCTACCGACAACCCATTGCGTTTCTTCGAGGATCTGCAGCAACGGCTTTCCGCTCTTCCGGGAGTTGAGCACGTTTCGGCTTCTCTTACTCTGCCAATGACCAGCTATCCGGGAACGCCGGTTCAACGAGCTGATCAACCACCAGCGCCTCTGAACCAGCGCCCTCTTGCCGGTATATTCATTGTGACTCCTGATTATTTTGCCACGCTTGAGATCCCGCTCAAGCGGGGCCGAACATTCACGGAACGCGATCGAGAGGGAGCGCAACGAGTTGCTGTGATCGATGAGAACCTGGCGCGCCAATTTTGGCCAGACTACCCTCACGGGCAGGACCCGGTTGGTCAGCGACTGCTAGTGGGAGGCGTCCACAAAGAGCCTGCCGAAATCGTCGGGATCGTCGGGAATGTTCACCAAGAACTGGACGGCTCCGGGTGGAATCGGGGCGTCTACGTTCCTTTCGCACAGTCACCGACGCCATCCGCCATGTTGGCGCTTCGGACCAGAAGCGATCCGATGAGCTACGCGAATGATATTCGGACGAGTGTGCACATCCTTAATACTTCGCAACCGGTTTCTGAGCTTCAATCCATGCAGGAACTCATTGAAGCTCAATTAGGATCAAAGCGCATTTTGATGCGGTTGCTCGCGTTTTTCTCGTCAATTACGCTAGGCCTGATTTTGGTTGGAATCTATGGACTTACTTCTTATTCGGTTGCGCAGCGAATTCGGGAAATGGGCATTCGCCGTGCGCTTGGGGCGCGTGATAGCAACATCATCGGAATGATAATCAGGCAAGCGTTACGCATCGTCGTCGCCGGCATTGGGGTGGGCTTGTTAGGCGCTCTCGCTGGGACGCGTCTCATGTTGAGTTATTTGTTCCATACGAGCGCGATGGATCCGATCGCCCTATTGGCAGGTTCCGGACTTTTTGTAGCGGTTACAGTGGCCGCGGCTTTGACGCCTGCACTTCGCGCTGCGCAAGTTGATCCTGCGACTGCGTTGCGTTATGAATGACCGCTGAGAAATTCCGGGCAGTTGGCCGGGAACCCGGAAAGTGGATCGGCTCGCTGTCAAGTTGACGAGAAACGGGATGGTCGTTGATGTGACCCACCATCTTTGTGATTACTCGCGCAAAACGGCCATGTATAGATCTACGTTGCGCGACCAGGTAGGAGTTGAGGGCTTTGAGAGCTCTCCTCCCGTAAACGAATAATATTGCGTTTAAGTTCGTGTATGGACCTCATCGCTTCGAGAGCATACTGGGATCGCGTCGCTGGAGAAAAAACCTTCCAACACCAACTGCGGACCGATTGGTTGGGTGCTCACGTGGCGGGCAGGGACATCCTGGACTGCGGGTGCGGGTATGGACGCCTCCTCAGCGAACTGGTTGGCGTTGGGTACCGCGGCGCTGTCGGAACGGACTTCTCGGCGGGCATGCTCGCTCCTTGTGCAGCCTTCAATCCCGATCTGGCGTGTCGGCTCGTGCAAGCAGATAGTCGATCACTTCCATTTCATGATACGTGCTTCGATGCGGCGGTTGTTTTCACAATGTTGACCAGCATGCCTCAGGATTCTGACCAGCAAGCATTAATGGGAGAGATTCGGCGGGTCTTGCGGCCTGGGGGCGTGGTCTATATCAGCGATCTACTTCTCAATGGCGACGCGCGGAACCTTGAGCGATACGATCAGTTCGCGGCCGAGTTCGGCACGTTCGGAATATTCCGGCTTCCCGAGGGTGTCGTCGTCCGTCATCACTCCGAACAATGGATTCGGACGCTGACAGAAGGCTTCACTACATTGAAATACGAGCGGTTCACTGTCACGACGATGAACGGAAACAAGTCAGTAGCTTTCCAATATCTGGGTCAAGGCAGGAGAATCCGCCAGTCACGCTGAGAAATATAGTACGGGCGAAGCTCTCGACAAATTCCGCCGAAGCAAGGTTATTTATCTCACCTTGACAACAACCTTCCCTTTTGCACGTCCTTTTTCGACGTAAGCCAAAGCCTCCTTGGTCGATTGGAATGGAAAGACCTTATCCACAACTGGGCGTATGACCCCGGAATCGATGAGAGAGCTGATCTCTCGCAATTGGTCGCCATTTGCTCTCATGAAAAGAAACGAATAGCTTACGTGATGACGTTTTGCTTTCTTCCTGATCCGATAGCTCAAAACATGCATTACCAATCTCACGATCCAATTCGATCCAATCTCTTTCGCAAAATCGGGATCAGGTGGACCGGAGATCGAGATGAGCTTTCCGCCAGGTTTTAGCACTCGTAGAGATTTCTCGAGCGTCTCTTTGCCCAGGCTATTCAAAACAAGATCGTAATCACGCAGGACTTTCTCGAAATCGTCTTTCTTGTAATCGATCGCAATATCCGCACCGAGGCTCTTGACCAAATCGAGATTCGCCGTGCTCGTTGTCGTCGCTACGGTCGCACCCACATGCTTCGCCAGCTGAATTGCGAATGTTCCTACACCACCGGAGCCCGCATGGATGAGAACTTTTTGCCCTTTCTTCAGGTTCGCTCTTTCGATCAGCGCCTGCCAGGCGGTCAAGCCGACCAGAGGGATGGAAGCCGCCTCTTCCATAGTGAGTTTCTGGGGCTTAATCGCCACGGCATCTTCATTCATCGCAATGAATTCCGCAAACGCGCCGATTCGATCCTTATCTGGCCGCGCATAAACCTCATCGCCCGGCTTGAATCGCCGCACGCGAGATCCGACTCGGACCACGACCCCAGCCACATCATTGCCCAAAATGAGCGGTAAGCGATACGGCAGAATGCGTTTGAACTCGCCGTCTCTGATTTTGGAGTCCAGGAGGTTTACACCGGCGGCGTAGATCTGGACCAAGACGTCATTCTCCCGCAGTTCCGGCTCGGGCATCTCGCCAATCCGCCCGCGCTCCTTCTTTCCGTAACGATCGATGATGAATGCCTTCATGATGCCGCCCACAAATCGATCTAGCCATCAGTTCCGGTACAATGCCGCACCAAGGCCGCGAGCTTGTCATCCAGCAGTTTCGCGGCTGCTGTGATCTGCTCGTTCTTTAGCCTACCCATCAGCGACGAGGGAAGATCGTACCCGATGCGCCCGGTTTTCGCGGCGGCGTCTTCATAGATCAGAACGCGTACGGGAACGTTCAGTCCAACTTCGATGTTGTGCTGGATCATGGTCCGGGCGATCAGAGCATTGCCGATGGTATACATAGTCGCCCGGCCTCCGATCCCCACTCGCGCCAGCCATGGACTGTGCTCCACCTTAAGGAAGAGAATGAAGCCGCTGGAACCCTCGGTGGCACGGATGCGGTCGGCAAAATTGCTCCCGCTGTTGTTTGATCCACCAAAGATTGGAAGGTCTTGCCATCGCCCGGGCCAAGCGCCGCCTCGAATGCTGCAACTACAGCGTCGAAGGTGCGCTGGCTGGAGAACTCCTGATGGATCAGTGTGCTTGTATCCTGCATGGATCACTCCGATGAACAGTTAGCTGCTTACGCTGCATTTGTGGCCTGTCTTTCAGCAGGCCAGGACGAAGGTGTTTTCACTTCGGCCGGAACCAATTTCTTGGACGCCCTCCAGAGTTTCCCGTTGATGAAATCGGGGGCGAGGCGGCGCATCAATGCGAGCTGTTTGGCTTGCCCCGGCCGGATCTCGACGGCACCCGCCTTCAGCGACGCAAAGGACTGCTTCACCAACTCGTCCGTCGTCATCAAAGTGAGGCCGTTGCCCTCTGGAAGATCTCTCGTCAGGTCGGTCTTCACTGCCGGGGGCATGAGCTCGATGACCTCTACGCCAGTTTCCTCCAATTGGAACCGCAGCGACTGGGTGTAGGAGTGAATCGCCGCCTTACTGGCCGAGTAGATTGGCGCGGCCGGCAGCGGCACGAAAGCCAGGCCAGAGGACACGTTGATCACGGTGCCCTTGTTGGCCCTGAGAATGTCGATGAATGCGGAGGTCATGCCAATGACACCCCCCACGTTGATGTTCATCTCCGCCACCAACCCAGCAAGATCGGCCGCTGGAACCTTTAGGTTTTTGTAGATCATAATGCCCGCGTTGTTCATCAGCACGTCCAGTTTAGGGAAATCCGCCTTCACGCGCGCCGCAAGGGCGACGATTTGCGCGTGATTCGCGACGTCACTCTGAATCGTGTGGAGTCTCGGGTATTTCGCCTTCACCTCATCCAGCACCGGTCTGGCGGCGACCAGTCACGATGACCTCGTTGCCGAGTTCGACGAACTTGAGCGCGAAAGCAAGGCCGATGCCGGCGGAGCCCCCGGTGATTAGAATTGTGCGACCGGTGAGATTCATAGGAGTCCTTTCATGGCTACTGTCGAACAGAAACGCGTTTCATTTCTGTCGGCCGAAAACTTTTCAGCCCTCACGAGTTCGTTTTTAGATCTCGTACGGTGCATGGGATTATTTTCGTAATCCAAAGGTCGCAAAAATCTCAAAAGCTGTGCAAAATATGATCCCGCGCACTAGTCAACGCTTTTTGCCTGTCGGTAGGGTCGGTAAAAAGACGGGCAATGGAAACGGCGCCAGCCATCGCGCTAAAAATCACGAAGAAGTTTCGCTCCCGCTCTGTTTGGGTCGCTCCCGGCATGGACTCCGCCCAACGATTCGTAAGCTCTTTCATCAGACCGGCAATTCGTTTTCGAACACTAATTTTGGCGCGAGCAATCTCAGGCGCCAACGTCACAACCGGGCCGCCGGTGTCGGGACGATCACAGTGCTCGGTTGAGAGGTACCACCGAACGATTTGCTTCCACCTGTCCTCAGGCGGCACATTTTGCAGTGAGGAATAGACCTTGTCGCTAAACTCCGAGAATCCCTGCGCGATAGCCTCAGCGAGAAGCTCGTCCTTGCTCCGAAAGTGCTTGTAAAAGCCGCCCACGGTCAGACCCGATGCCTTCATTACGCCGGCGACGCCAGGGCCGCTTAGCCCCTCAGCGCGGAGCTTGCGAGCAGCGTTCCGCACGATACGATCGCGGGTTCGCTTCTTGTGTTCCGGTTCGTAACGCATATCAGTGTTTCGTTGGATTACATACGTAATCCCAGAGATTCACGATTCTGCGGGCGACAGTAGGCCCGGCCGTGCCAAAAAGGCAAAAAAACTTAACATTTATCGGCGGGAGCTTGGAGAAGTGAATACAGTGTTTGCTTCGAATTGCTATTGCATGACGCCCTCGGAGACAAGCGCGGACTTCAAAACGGTTCATGGCTGGATAGATCTGCTCTGACGGCGACGTATAGATCTACATTCGCGACTACACACGGGTAATCGGCAGAATCCAGTTGTCCGGAGTTGAGCGAAGCGCAAATTCGCTCATTGCGGAAGCAGGTTGCCGACATGGGCGTTTTCTCCATCCAGCTAGTCCTGAAATCGATCAAAGTGAAGGAAACTTCGTACCGCATAGCTGATACGAAGCTACGGGCGATACCATCGTCCAATTGTTTTATTCCCGCACTGGTGGCTTGATTGGAATTGTCGGAAACGCAGGTGGATCGGGTTTAGAACCTTTTTGTGAAGGCGAGCACACCAGACTTAACTTATGACGGAATCTTTGGCGCAAGTACAACAAGAAGAAAAGATACAACCCCGCACGGCCGCAAAACATATCGCGGCGCTTACCATCCTTGCGGCCACGGCGCTGCTTGCCATGCTCGGCGGCGCGGTCCTTTACGCGCAAGCCCAAAATGAGGACAAGTACTCGCTGAGATCGCCGGGCGGAATCGCGTTTTCCGATTTCAGGGGATACGAGGACTGGTCTGTGGTCTCTTCCGCCCGCACCGAAGAAGTGCTTAAGGTAATCGTCGCGAATTTGGCGATGATTAACGCGTACAAGGCCGGCGCTCCGGGAAAGGGCCAGGCTTTTCCGGAGGGGTCCATGATCGTGAAGCTGCAGTGAAAGCCGAAGAAGAGCACGGAGGCGCCCTTCGTTGTGGATGTGCCCGATGTCTTTAAGCAGGCTTTCGTGATGGAAAAGCACAGCAAGAGATTTCCGAAAACCGGCGGCTGGGGATACGCGGTGTTCAACTACGACGCCGCATCGGACAAGTTCAGTGCCGATCCAACCGCCCTTGTAGACTGCGGAAACTCGTGCCATGTGGCCGTGAAGGCGAAAAACTACGTCTTCCACCCGTACCAAAAGCGTTGAGCCGGGGGGACATTAAGTCCCCGTCGCAAAGGATGTCTCTGTGTGAGGCTTTATTTTCGATGTGGATAGACAGAGAATACGCTGCGAGCTAAGGAGACGAAAGATGAAAGCAGTTGTTGTCCACCAATATGGCGGTCCTGAGGTACTCAAGTTCGAGGATTACCCTGATCCGGTCCCGGGTCCAGGCGAAGTGCTGGTGCGGGTCGCTGCCACTAGCGTGAATCCGATCGACTACAAGCGGCGTGCCGGATTAACGAAAGATTTTTACCCCCTCAAGTTCCCGGGACTTATCGGAGTCGATATCGCGGGCACTGTGGTCAAGATTGGGCCGGGAGTGGAAGGCTTTTCTCTCGACGACCAGGTGTTCGCGATGGCGGACGATACTTACGCCGAACTCTGTGTCGTCAAAGCCGCGATCCTCGCGAAAATTCCTAAGGGGCTCGATTTGATCCAGGCAGCGGCGTTGCCGCTGGTGACGACGACTGGCAACCAGCTCCTCTCAGCGACGGGAATCAAAGTGGGCGAGACGGTTCTCGTTGTAGGCGCTGCTGGAAGTGTGGGGCGTTCGGCGGTATTCACTGCCAAGGTACGCGGGGCGACCGTGATCGCGGGGGTTTTGAAGAGGCAGATCGATGACGCGAAGACTGTCGGCGCGGATCAGGTCGTCGCCACCGACGACGACACCGCGATTGCGAATCTTCCGCCCCTCGATGCGGTGGCGGATACGGTCGGCGGAAGAACCGCCGAGAAGCTGATCGCCAAGGTCAAGCCGGGAGGAGTCCATGCATCGGTTGTCGAGGCACCCCACAACGCCGCGGAGTACGCATCCGTAAAAGTGGTAAAAGTCTTCTCGAAATTCGACAGGAAAACGCTCGAGTTCATGGCCGAAGCGGTGCGAGATGGCAAACTAGTAATCCCGATTAGCCTGAAACTGCCCCTCAGTCAAGCGGCCGAGGCTCAAGCAGCGGCAGAGAAGGGTGGTGTCGGGAAGATCTTGCTCGTCGCCTGACTTCATTTTGCAAAGAGAGGACACGAAAGGAAAATCGGAAATGAAAAAAGACCGGCGCGGAATCAACCCCGCTTCGAAGCCGAGTGGCGATGGCTGTATCGAATGCCTGGCGTCGCCGAAAGGTTGGTGGTTTCATCTGCGCCGGTGTGCGGAGGTGGACACATCGGTTGCTGCGACAGTTCTCCCAGGCAGCATGCGTCCAAGCATGCGGCGGCAACAGGGCACCCGATCATTGCCAGCGTCGAGGCGGGTGAGGATTGGTTCTTCGATTATGAGAAGGGGGCGATGATCAAAGGTGCGGCGTTGCTTCCGCCGCAATCGCATCCGGAGGATCAACCAGCACCTGGACCGGCCGGGAGAGTTCCAGCCAGTTGGGAATCGCTGCTGCACTCGCTGGCGTTTATCATTTGGGATGCGAATCGCTCCGAAAGTTTGGACCACGCGTCGTGGTTCTGCTTAGGCAAGAATCTATCGCGGACTCAGCCCGGCTTGAGGTGTAGTCACGCCACGTGAACTGCCCGACGCGCAGGTTCGAGCTTGGCGGCGATCTTAACCAGTTCAGCGAGGGAATTGGCCTTCATCTTTTGCATGACCTGCCCACGATGTGCTTTAACCGTAATCTCGCTGATGCCGAGCTCGCCGGCAACTTGTTTATTCAGTAACCCAGAGACAACTAACCCCATCACCTGCTGTTCTCGGGGAGTAAGTGAGAGGTAACGGTCCCGAAGCTCCTGCATCTCCGCGTCTCGAGCGAGGGCGAGACGGCTTCGTTGGAGGGCGTTTCGGATGGCGCTCACCAGGGCGTCGGCATTGAGCGGCTTGGTCAAGAATTCGAGAGCACCGGCTTTCATGGCTTGCACCGACTTCGGTACATCTCCATAACCGGTGATGAAGATGATCGGCATCTCGATGTGTTCAACGTCGAGTTGCTTCTGCACTTCAAGTCCGTTCAGGCCTGGAAGTGAAAGGTCAAGGACAAGACAGCTCGGGACGAGTGTTCTTGGGTAGTTGAGGAATTCCTGTGCGGAGGCGAATGTCTCCGGCTCCCAGTTCTCATTCCGCACCAAGAGGTCCAGCGATTCGCGCACGGAAACATCGTCATCAACAATGAATACGATAGGCAGGGCGGTCGACATTGGCAAAGTCCTCATCTAGGAGCGATGTGTGTGCGCCGAATTCACTGTACCCCGGAGATTAACCGTGCGGAACCTCAAACGGCCGCAGCGCCGTTTTAATGGCCGAAAGCAGATCTGCGTCACTGAATGGCTTGAACAGAAACCCAGTCGCGCCTTCTTTGAGCATTAGAGCACGAATAATCTCATCTTTGTGACCGCTGATGAATATGATCGGGATCTCCTGCCCGCGACGTTTTAGCTCCTGTTGCAGTTCCGGTCCACTCATACCCGGCATAGCAATGTCGAGGATCAGACAGCTAGTCTCATCGATTGAACCGGATGAGAGAAAGTCTTCTGCTGACGAAAAAACTCGAGCCGCAAAGCCGAATTCCATAATCAGGTCAGGCAGTGACTCGCGCACCGACTGATCATCATCGACTATCGATAGAAGTGGGCGTTCGTTCCTGCCCCTGCCCTTAGGGCACCCCATGACAAAAGAATGCGGCATTGGGTGGGGGACAGTCCATTGTGCTTTAGTATTACCTCCGCGCCCGATTGTGAGCAGTGGACCTATATTATGCGGCGTCCGTCGATGTATCAGTCCGGTTGACGCGAGGCTCGGCATCAGCCACACGCTCGAGTGCACAAGGAATCGTAAACGAAAATGTACATCCGGGCCCATCATTCTGTGTCGCCCAGAGGCGTCCGTGATGAGTCTCAATGATGGAGCGGCTGATGGAAAGTCCGATTCCCATACCATCGGTTTTGGTCGTGTAGAACCCTTCGAAGATCTTGTCCGCAGCTTCAGGTGTAAAACCGACTCCGGCATCTTTCACGCTTAGCCAAACCTGATTCCCTTCAGCTCGTTCAGTTCTAACCAGCAACTCTCTTGGGCGATCGTCGATTGTGCTCATTGCGTCCGCAGCGTTTCGCAGCAAGTTCAGAATGACTTGCTGAAGCTGGACGCGATCGCCCATGAGGAGTGGGAGGTGTTCGGCCAATTCTGCCTGCACAACCACCTGGTTTCTCTGAAGTCCACTTAATGACAGCGCAATCACTTCTCGTGTGGCCTCATTCAAGTCCACCGATTCAGTCGCAGCCTCTTTCCTGCTGAAGAGCGCGCGCAACCGCGTGATCACATCAGAAGCGCGGTTGGCGTCTCGAATCGTTCGACGCGCGGTTTCGAGGGCACCGTCAACATTAGGGGGCGCGGCGGCCAGCATCCGCTGACAGGTGCTGGCGTTGGTGACAATGCCGGACAGCGGCTGGTTGATTTCGTGAGCGATTGATGCTGCCAGTGTTCCGAGGCTCATCACTCTGGCAACGTGCGCAAGTTCCGATCTGGCCTTGTCGCGCGCCTCTTCAGACAGGCGCCGCGGCGTAATATCCTGAATCGCCGCGATGTACTCCAGTTGGCCATCCTGGTCCCGGGTCGCACGAGCGACTGCATGCAGGTACTTGATCGAGTAGTCAGGCATCAGCAAGCGGTAGTGCCATTCAAAGTCGTTTTCGCCGTTTCGCGCCTGTTCGACCATTTTTGCGTACAAGGTGAGATCTTCTGGATGAACTCGAGTACGGATCAGCTCGAGCGTCAGTGGCACGCCAATCTCAAACTCGTAGATGCGATAGAGCTGCTCTGACCACGTGATTTCGCCTGTCGCCACGCGCCAGGAATAGCTGCCTATTTGACCGAGACGCTGGCCTTCCGCGAGGAACGCCTCGCTGCGTCGTAAAGCTCTCTCTGCTTGCTTTTGTTCGCTCAAATCGACACTGAAAGCCACACCTTCGTTCCCACTTCCTTCGAAGAGCGCGCCGCCGAGCAATACGGGCACGCGACTGCCATCTTTCCGGAAATACTCTTTCTCGAATGGTCGAAAGATGCCCGTCGTCTGTAGCTCGGTTATCGCCCGTTCGTCACGAGCGCGCCATTCGGCCGGCGTGAGGTCCATCCAAACCACGGGACCGGTGGCGAGATCTTCACGGCTGTATTGCACCATTTGGAGAAATGCGTCGTTGGCCCCGGTGATTGCACCTTCGAGAGTAAACATGACGATCCCGACAACATTGGCTTCGACCAGCCGTCGGATCTTGGCTTCCAACCCACTTGCCAGTTCACGGACTTCTGCTTCCCCCTTTTGCCGCTCGGCCAGCTCCTCAAATGCGCGTGCATTGGCGATAGCGACAGCAGCGTGATTCGCAAACAACCCTAGCCAGGTGAACTCTTGCTCATCCAGCGATTTACGGCTAAAGAGACCAATAACACCTAGCAGCCTTCCCTGAAAAATCAAAGGATGCCCTGCAAAACTCCGAATGTCCTCACGCTCTGCCCATTCCGGTCGAACGACCCAAGTGTCCTGAGGGGCGAGGTCCTTTATGAAAATCGGATGCCGATCGGCTGCGACCTGGCCAACCTTTCCGATATTCAGCGGGAATCGGGAAAACCGTCCCTGCAGAAATGACCAGTCCTCTCCTGGAGACCTGATGGGGTTTCCAGCGCTTGCGACCAGACGAAGATGCTCTATCCCGTCTTGAGAATGTGCACCTTCCTGCCAAGCATGGGGGATGTGGACAGACGGCAGTAACCAAATGCGAACCAACGCCACTGCTGGCTGTGAGGCCAGCCCTTCGACAATTTTTCGCAACACAGACTCAACATTCTGTTCTGATGTGACGGTCACAGCTAAAGAGAGCAGCGGCCCAGCCGTGATTGAGGTTTCCACAAGATCTTCCCCACTCCGAAAAGTCATAGACAAGTTTGGCGGACCATTAGCTTCGTGGTAGGCCCGGTGCCGCTATGTCGCGGACCTTACCGTCCGAAGAAACAAAGCCGAACTCACCGCGTCAAATTCTCTCGAGATCGGGTCCAAGCAAAATCCGACGCTTTGGTATTTGATCGATACCTTCGTCCAATAGATTCGTCTTTGCTCTTCTGGCTTAATCAAATTGCTGATCGGAGCAATTATGACTAGCGCAATCACGATCCCCCACATCCAGCGAAAACCCGAACTCCTGGGACACGGTATTCATAATGAGCACTGGATCGGAATTGGAGTCATCAATGAACAGCGTACAAATCGAACAGAAGACCTATGAGATGCCGCCGCGGGAAGGGTTCAGCGTTGCACACTTTCTCACCGTCGCCGATATCGACCGATCGGCTCGCTGGTACGAAAAGGTGTTTGGCGGTCGCATTCTGAGCACAGGTGACACCGAAGGCGCGCCCGCGTACATTCAGATCGCGAATACGTGGCTGCTTGTAAACGTCGGGGGTGGCCCGACTCCCGACAAGCCGACGGTAACGCTCAGCACCCCCGACCCAAACAAGATCAACGGCTTTATGAATATCCGCGTTGCGGATATTCAGGCCTGCTACAAATTATGGAAAAGTCGAGGAGCGGAGTTCATTACGGAACCGATACCAAAGTACGGCGAGATTCGCTGCTACATCCGCGATCCTGACGGCTACATCATCGAAGTCGGACAGAGCACCGATCTCACCTACGGTTGACGCTCGGCCCGGATGGCGAATCCGCCCGAGCCCAAGCGCTTTTGAAGCTGGTTGAGCAAAAGACAGCCGCTTAGGCTTCAATTGCGTCAGCGCGCTGGGCCTCACGACAATTTTCGGACGCGGGCCGAAAGTGCTGCCGCCGATCATTGCATCAGGTGACACTTTGTCGGGCGCTACAATGCGACCTACAATTTGGGACGAGCAAGAGCATCGAAGGAGCAATTCTAATGTGGCATGCTATCGAGAACTTCTTGTCGACGCTCCGCGCATCGGAATGGATACCGATCACTGCCGTGCGCGTCTTAATCGGTATTTTCTTCTGTGTTTCTGGCGGGACCAAGCTGTTTGTACCGGCTAAGTTCCGCATCATGGAGAGCACCTTGGCTCAATCGCACATCCCGTTTCCACACGCCAATGCACTGTTTGTATCGCTGGTTGAGTTCGCCGCGGGCGCTGGTCTGGTGGTCGGCCTTCTCACGCCACTCTGTGCAGTAGTGCTCGTGGTCGACATGATCGTCGCTATTGCCACCAACCGAATCCACAGCATCCAGGCGACCGGAGCACTCGGCTGGCTCGATGACTTCCTTTACCTCCCGGAGACGCTGTATGTACTGATTCTCGTCTGGCTGATCTTTTCGGGGCCGGGACGCTACAGCCTCGATGGGCTAATCGGGCGCTAGGGCCTTCGGGCCAGAAACGAAGGGATTACCGACCTCGAAAAAACGCAGCAACCGGCCGACCTCGCGGGTGATGCCGATGCGCGCACTTTTGCCGACATGCGCACTCTTCTGAACTGGAGTGCCGAGCCAAAGCGGCCCATCGGTACACAGGTCAAGTCCATCGAGACGCTCGTCAACTTGCAATGCAGCCGCAAGCCGCCCGGGCCCTCTCGCCAAATCAATTAGTTTGTCGGTCTTGCGATGCCGCTGCATCAGTTCAATTCCATCGAGCGGTTCCAGCGCACGCAGCAATACGCCGGCGCCAACCCCGGGCTGTTCCGCCGTCACGTTGAGCATGAAGGACGTTCCATAAATGAAGTACACGTAAGCAAACCCCGCGCCCAAGAACAGCGAGTGGTTGCGTGCCGTTTGTCCACGGTAAGCATGCCCGCTCGAATCGCCTGGCGGGTAAGCCTCCGTTTCGACAATGCGGCCACTCATTCTGTTTCGCCCCATGTTGCGGACGATGGTCTTCCCAATAAGGTACCGGGCCAGCTCAGCCGTATCCACTGGCAAGCTGGCGCGTGAGAGTCGCCGGACATCGGACGCAAGATGAAACGCCGTATGCAGTCCTCCTAACCTAACTTTGCCCGCCATGCCGACCCACAAACAAAGATGAGTACTGTCGGGGCTTCGGATTAATCATGTCTTACGGCGCAATGTTTGTTAATGTGTCCCGGGCCTGGAAGCTGATTATTCCAATACGCTCGTCGGCAATTCGGAGACTACGCAACGCTCTTTGCGGATATGTCCAATCCATACCGTGATATTGGTCGATACCTTCGTCCAATAGACTCGTCGTCGCGCTTCTGCCAATCTCGCCTTGAACGGTCACTCGCTCTGACATCGAAACGACTACCAAATGGACGGCACACATGGACCGAAAGAGAGCACGCGCGTGACCGCGCCTGTCGCCTCGAACACGCTTGGTGTGAAGGTTTTTGCGGCCCCGGGAAAGCTAGGGTCGGGGCACAAGCTAAGATCTCGGGAAACAGATTCGATTTCAGAGAGGAGAACAAAATGACAACAAAAGGAAAAGTTTTGGTGCTAGTCTCGAGCGGTCATGGCTTGCCGTTAAAAGATGGCAAGGTTTATGCCGGCGCTGGCTATTACCTCAACGAGCTGACGGTTCCGGTTCGCGCCCTGATGAAGGAAGGCTACGAAATCACTTTCGCCAACCCGAAAGGCAACACGCCCCAAATGGATGTCAATTCAGCTATAGCCCAGTTCTTCGGTGGAGACGAGGCTAAGCTTCAGGACTATCTAAAATTCCGCGACAGCCTGACTGGGCTCAAAAATCCCACTCGTATCTCGGATGTCATCGCATCCGGCCTCGATCAATATGGCGGTGTTTTTGTCCCCGGCGGCCATGGCCCGATGATCGACCTTCTCGATGATCCCGACGCTGGCGCCGTGATGAGACACTTTCACGAAGCCTCCAAGCCTACGGCAGTGCTCTGCCATGGCCCGATTTCACTACTCTCGGCCCTTCCGAATTCGACCGAGGTGGTCGGCGCGCTGGCGACGGGCGATACAGCTGGAGCGCGGGCAAAGGCTCAAGGTTGGATCTATTCCGGATACAAGATGACAATCTTTTCGACGGCGGAAGAGCAGCAGCGGGAGCCGCTTGAGATTGGTGGTAAGGTTCTCTTCTACCCGGACTTCGCCTTGCGTACAGCGGGCGGTGACGTAAGTGTGGTCGCTCCATGGAAGAGCTACGTCCTTCAAGATCGCGAGGTGATCTCAGGTCAGAACCCGTTCTCTGATGAAGCGCTTCTGAACCTTCTTCTACCGGCACTCAAACGGGAAGAAGAATTGAGTCCGTAGTGGGGGCTGGTCAATCTTCCGTTGTATCGGGTCTTCGTTACTAACGAGTGAGGCTGCCTCCATGAAATATCCGACGCTCTATCGCACTACAAAGATCGATGGGCTCACCATTTTCTACCGAGAGACCGGCCCGAAAGACGCGCCGACATTGCTTCTGCTTCACGGACTTCCGTCATCGTCGCGCATGTTCGAGCCGCTCTTCGTCAGGCTGTCCGATCGCTATCATCTGGTCGCGCCTGACTACCCCGGCTTCGGACACAGCGACTGGCCGGACCCGAAAGCGTTCGCGTACACATTCGATCACTACGCCGAGATCATGAATTGTTTCACCGAAGCGCTTGGCCTCCGGCGCTTCACACTCTACATGCAAGACTATGGCGGCCCGGTAGGTTTTCGCATGCTGCTGGCGCAACCCGAACATGTGGATGCTCTCATTGTTCAAGACGCCGTCGCACACAATGAAGGCCTCGGTGCGAATTGGAAGACGCGGCGGGCATTTTGGGCGGACCGCGCGTCGAACGAGACGGCACTTCGCGCAAATTTGCTCTCGTTGGCCACTACACGCACTCGTCACCTTGGAAACGATCCGAATGTAGAACGCTACAACCCCGATCTCTGGACTGATGAATTCTATTTTCTAAGTCAGCCGAGCCAGGCTGAGATTCAAAGCGATTTGTTCTACGACTATCGAACCAACGTGGACGCCTATCCGACGTGGCAAGTGTGGATGCGCGAGAACCAACCGCGACTGCTGGTGATATGGGGCAAGTATGAGCTCTCGTTCGACCCGGGCGAGCCGGAACGTTATCGCAAAGATGTGCCGAATGCTGAAGTTCACATTGTGGACGGCGGTCATTTTGCATTGGACACGGCAGCCGATCAAATCGCCGCATTCGTGCGAGGATTCCTCGGCTCTTCTCGCGAGGGCTCAAGGCGCGCCGGGCTGGATGAAGCCACTTGAGGCGGTCGTACGCGGCTGTGTATTGGGTTCGAAGGCTAAAACGAAAAGTTATCCATGCCGGCCAAGAAAACAGCAATCATAACCGGGGCTTCGGGAGGGATTGGCGCGGGCTTAGTCGCAAGATTTCTGGGAGAGGATTATAACGTCGTCGCGACCTCGCGTAACCCGAATGCAAAGTTGCCGGCCTCCCGCAGCCTGGCTGTGCTCGCGGGCGATATCGGCAAGCAACAAACGGCCGACGATGCTGTGGGCGCGGCCATCAAGAACTTCGGAGCCATCGACGTTTTGGTCAATACCGCTGGCATTTTCCTAACCAAGCCTTTCACTGACTTTAGTGTCGAAGACTTCAACGCGCTGGTCTCCACGAATTTGCTTGGATTCTTCTACGTGACTCAGCGCGCTGTGAAAGAGATGCTTAAGCAGAAGTCGGGGTGCGTTGTGAGTATTACTGCGGCACTCGCCGACCGGCCAATCGCCGGCACGAACGGCTCGATTTCGATGATTACGAAGGGAGGTCTAAATTCGGCGACCATGAATCTCGCAACCGAGTATGCCAAGGATGGGATTCGTTTCAATGCCGTAGCTCCCGGTGTTGTGAATACGCCAATGCACCCGGACGATCCCAACGAATCGACGCTGCAGCCAACCATGAAAAAGGTGACAGTGAAAGATATTGTGGACGCCGTGATTTACCTGGTGCAGGCGGGTCATGTGAGCGGGGAGATTCTCCATGTGGATGGCGCAGCTCCCGCTCGTCGTTGGTAAACGTCAACGAAATAAATCGTATTGAGACTAAGCAGCAGCTTAACCAAGTGGTTAACACAGGCGTTCCAGGCTTTATCGAACGAGCTAGCAAACCACCGAAGGAGTTCAATCATGCGCGCCGATACTGTACCCGGGGGCATTTTCCCCAACTACGAACTGCCCGATCATACGGGCCAAATGCGCAAGCTCAGCGACCTGCAAGGAGAGGATCCGCTAATCCTAACGCTTGCGCGCGGCCACTATTGCCCAAAGGAGCACCAGCAGCATTTGGAACTCGCGGAGTTCTACCCGAAGATCGCTGTTGCGTACACTCAAATCGCGACGATCGCCACCGACGATCACCACACGCTGCAGGAATTCCGCGCCTCAGTCGGAGCCCAGTGGACCTTCCTTTCGGACCCCGGCCGAACGGTTCAGAAGGACCTCAACATCCAGGAGTACACCGACCCCGAGCACAATCCGATGATCCCGCATACGGTCGTCCTCAAGCCGGGCCTTGTCATCCACAGCATTTATAACGGTTATTGGTTCTGGGGACGTCCATCGGTCATCGATCTTTGGCACGATCTGCGCGTCGTGACGAGCGAAATCCGCCCAGACTGGGATTTGAGTACTCCTGGACTGCGCGATGCGTGGAACGCCGGCGACTTATCGCGTTTCCATGGGTGGAACAAGAAGGCCGGCAGAAAAGATGTTTCGGCCATAGCGGAGGAATAGAACAACCACCAACCTCGCACTAAATGTCGGGAGATGTCGCAATGTTCCCGCAACTCGCACGCTTCACTAACTCGGACTGCTCCTGCTGCGACTCATGGTGGGCCCTTGGAAGTGGATACTTGTTTACCTAGCCAGCGGGTCACCCGAACGCTCGACCGTGTGATCGCCATGCGGCGGTAAACCGGAGCGGATTCGAATGGACAATGGTAGCGAACTTACCTCTCGTCACTTCCTGGCTTGGGGGATCGATCAACGAATTGACTGGTCCACATTCAACCAGGAAAGCCGATCCAAAATGCGCATGTGGAAAGTTTCCATCGCCGGCTGAGAGACGAGTGCCTGAACAACAGTGGGTTCGAAACCTGTGGCATGCATGGCGCCGATTGCCGCTTGGCGACGAGTTCAGCCGGCAGAGATCGCAAAGCAGTCTTACTTACCGCACGCCCAATGAATTTGCTCAGGCGTGCCTTGCAGCGACAACCTCATTCGCTACACAATCAGGCAATCATCGAGCGGAAAAAGGGGGCATGTCATACTCATGTGCCGTTGAAACTCAAGGTGACGTGTAACTCTCTGTTCGTGCATTTGAGTGGCCTTATTTACGATTACTCGCGCAAAACGGCGAAGGGTGGAGTTTATGGGCATTCTGACTTGAAGGCGGCGCAGGAGGCCGCCCAGAATGCCCAAACACCGAAGAAAGAGGAGACCACCGAAGCGATCTCTTGCCCTTCCCGATCTTGAACAGACTAAGTCTGCGGTACTGAACAGCCTGACATCGAAGAGCGGCCAGCGAACATACGATCACGCCATCAACGAGTTCGTCGATTGGTACTGCTCGGAACCGCGACTTGCTTTCAATCGCACCGTTGTCCTTCGATACCGAATCCACCTGGAACAACGACGGCTTGCGCCAACCACGATCAACCTTCGTTTGGCTGCGGTTAGGCGTGTAGCGCACGAGGCAGCGGATTCCGGTTTGCTCAGTCCAGAACTTGCCGCCGGCATTCGGCGAGTCAAAGGCGTACGCCAAATCGGTGTGCGACTCGGTAATTGGCTCACCGCCGATCAGGGCCGGGCGCTTCTGCTGAAGTCCCACGGCGACAACCTTAGGAGCAAGCGGAATTACGCGATCGTCGCTCTTCTGATTGGTTGTGGACTGAGGCGCGGTGAACTCCTCGCACTCTCTGCTGGCTCCAACTTCGAGAGGAGCACTGGGTGATTGCGGACCTACATGGAAAGGCCGGGCACATTCGAACGGTACCGATTCCACTCTGGGTCAAGGAGGCGCTTGATCGCTGGACCGAAGCAAGCGGAATCAAGGAGGGCCGTCTCTTTAGAGCGATTAACAAGTCAGGAAGGATCTGGGGCAATGGCATGACGCCGAAAGTGCTTTGGGAAATCGTCAAGCAAGCGGCTGCAGTTGTAGGCATAGAAAAGCTGGCGCCCCACGATCTGCGGCGCACATGCGCGCGACTCTGCCATTTAGCAGGCGGTGAACTCGAGCAAATCCAATTCCTGCTCGGCCACGTGTCGATCCAGACGACGGAACGATATCTCGGCTGTAAACAAAAGCTGCGATTTGCAGTCAACGACAAAATCGGCGTCGAGCCGTGACGCCAAGGGACGGATTACCCGTCCCTTGGCGACCACCGCGGGTTATCGGGCATCCAAATGTCCGAGATCCCGACTTCTCGTCCGAGTGGATTGATCTTGGCTTTCTGCGCCGGGAGCTAAAGTCACCGTTGCGCTCTCGCGCTCGAAAATAGCGGAATTTTGCTGCTGCCGGTCACTTCGGCGCGACGAGTGTTTCTGCATCGACGTTGAGCGACTGGCGCTCAGGAACGTCTGCCGATGTGCGATCTGCGATTTCCTAAAAAACGCCCGATGAGTGCTCCTAAGATTACTGTGGCGATGATCGCTCCTCCGTGCGCTCCCAGCGCATGCGATAAGGTCGAAACCGGGCATGCAATGCGCCAACCGGCATTGATCGCGAGACCCGCGCCTGCGCCATACAGGGCACCCGCTTCAGTTGGCCGGGTGGCGAGCGAGTTTCGAAATATCAAACTGAAGACCAGGACCAGCATTCCCCCGGCTAGCGTACCGCCGATCCCACAGGCAAAGCCCATGATCCACGGCGCGGCACGCAGGGTTTCGTTTATCCATGGCGGGACACGCAGGAGAGGTTCGCTCGCCGGACTTGTCGAGTAGGTTAGTAGGGTTACCAATACAACAAGCAAAGATGCCGCGACCGCCGCGGAGTAAACTGTCTGCCTCGGCAGCCTGCCAGCCGGTGTGCCTTCGTGCGCGGCGATCCAGACGAACACGATCGCCAACACGAACTGCGCGGCGGAGGCTCCCCACGCCAACAACGGCCCTAATACCCCTAAGTCGTGGCGCGGCCCAATCGCCAGCAGAATCACCGATGAAACCAGGAGAGCGAGAGGGACCATTCGCAGCGCCAAATGGAGCGGCTGCGGCGATGGTCTGACGGGTCTGAGGTCCTGAGCGATCGCCCGCATCAGCATTTCCGGTGGTTTTGGTGAACGATCCATCATGCACGAGCCCTCTGCAGACTGTTCAGCGCCATGCGCAGGTCCGTCATCCCCCGGCTGGCGCGCGCGCGAGCCGCCGCGGCACTAATGCCCAGCATTCCGGCGATCTCCTCGAAACTGAACCCCCACTCATGGTGCAGCAGCAGCGCTTCGGCCTGATCCGGGCCCAAATTCGCCATACATCTGCGGATCTCGTCCTGGGAGCCGAGCCTGTCCGCTTCCGGAAGCACGGGGAATTCAGGCATAACCTCGCGCGACTCATGAACCTTTGCCCATTGCCGGGCCGCACGCCGGTTCATCAGAAAAACGTTTCGAGCCAATCCGAACACCCAGGGTCTAACCGCATATTTCGGGTTGTATGCGGCTCTCGAACGGTGCATTTGAAGAAATGTTTCCTGAAGCAGATCATCGGCGATTTCGGAGCCGCCTGCCAAATGCGACAGATATCGGCGCACTCCCGGCGCGAGCTGCGCGTAGATCTCCTGAAATGCTTCCAGTGATCCGCCCTGATAACGGATCATCAGGGTGCGAAGTTCCTGATCTCCGTCGCTCACTATTCAACTCTTTGCCGCGCGAGGCGCGTTTGTGACCGGTTTCGTGCCCGAAATCGATCATTCGTAATCGTGTCACATTCCGGGTGCTGCGGGCAAATATCGGACAGGCGAGCGAGACGCCGCTAGCAACCAAAGACCGAATCGAAAGGATAACCGATGAAATTCATGATCCCTTTTCTCATTGCAGCGCTTCCGGTAGCGTCCGTAGCGCAGTCGCAGTCCGGGGCCGCCTCAGGCGTGCCCAGCGTGGCTATACCTAAAGCCACCGAAGTGCTGGTCATTCAGGCTGCCAAGCAGGGTATAACCCCTCAACAGATTCAACAAATCGTGGCCCTCATGCCGGCAGAGATCCGGGCAACTGTGAAGCTCTACTTCGACGGGAAAATCCGCCAGTGGTATTCGCGCGGGGATGGCAGAGGCGTCGTCGTCCTGGTCGAGGCGAACACCGAGGACGAGGCACGAGCCCTTATGGAAACGCTGCCGCTCGCGAAAGAACAGTTGATGGATTACGAGTACATTCCCGTCGGACCCTTGATGCCGCTGAGGGCATTGATGGGACCAGGAGCGCAGCGGTGACTTTCCTCGCGATAGCGCTGCTGCTGCGCAGGAAGGGAACTGTTAGAAGGAAACCATCATGATCAAGCCAAGGATTATCGTGACCGGCGCGACTGGGAAGACGGGCAGCATCGTCGTCACCGAACTACTGAAGGCAGACTATCCCGTCCGCGCCATGGTGCGCCGAGAAGATGACCGGAGTGCGCGGCTGAAGGCGCAAGGGGCCGAAATCGCAGTCGCCGACATGAGCGATGTCGAGCGCATCGCTGAAGCGCTAACCGACGTTCACGGCGCCTATTATTGTCCGCCTCTCGATCCGTACATGATTCAGGGGGCGGTATCGTTCGCGATCGCCGCCAAGCAAGCCCGGCTCGAACACATCGTAGGCCTGACTCAATGGTTAGCAAGCCCGTCGCATCCCTCGCTCATGACCCGCCAGCACTGGCTCGTCGATCGGTTGTTTTCGATGACGCCGGGAGTTGCGCATACGATCGTCAACCCAGGCTTTTTCGCTGACTCCTACCTGGTGACGATTGGGTTGGCGACGCATCTGGGCATCTTCCCCTGGATGTACGGCAAAAGCCGCAACGCGCCACCCTCGAACGAGGACGTCGCGC
The DNA here is from genome assembly GCA_963787585.1 of uncultured Acidobacteriaceae bacterium. Lineage (GTDB taxonomy): Bacteria > Acidobacteriota > Terriglobia > Bryobacterales > Bryobacteraceae > Bog-105. The sequence goes on along the minus strand of CAWBDR010000011.1, from coordinate 178,207 downwards.
GAGTCGCTGTCGCGGCCCTGATGAATCCGGCGCGGCACGCCGGGAAGAGCTACCGCCCCACCGGGCCGGAACTCCTCGGTGCGGAGGACATGGCCAAGGCAATCGGCCGAGCTGTTGGACGATGGGTCAGGGTTGTGCCGACTCCGATCTGGCTGTTCATGAAGGCTGCCCGGATGGGCGGCATGTCCATCGATCTCATGAGCAACGTGCGCTATTACATGGATGATCACAAGCGCGGTGCCTTTGAACTGGGCGCACCGACGACCGATGTGCTCGATGTGACCGGGCGCTCCCCAGAGGACTTCGAGATGATCGCTCGTCGGTATGCGGCGCAGCCCCGCCACAAGCAGACGCTCGGCAACTGGCTTCGAGAGTTCGCGCAGTTCATGATCGCCCCGCTCAGCCCTGGCTTCAATTTGGATCGGTACGACCGTGAACTGCGCCGTCCGTTCCCATCCGAGCCGCAGTTCGCGCCCGAGTGCAAGGTCTGGCGGCGCGAGCACGGTTCACTGACCCTGCCAAGTCTGCAGCGTCAGTTCACAACAAACCCACTTCTGCCACCAGCCGCCCTCAATCTTTGGAATCTCAATAGGAGGAATTTATGCAGTCGCAACTCTCTTTTTTCGTCAGCATCGCATTCAGCTTCTTCGCGTGGGGAATCGTCACCGCCCGATACATCTGGCCGAAACTCCGCCTCCGGCAACGGACCGAAGCGTTGCAGCCTCTGCTCATGCTACACAGCTTCCGCTTCATCGGGTTAGCATTTCTGGTCCCAGGGGTCGTGTCGCCTGACCTGCCGTCTGCCTTCGCGCATTCCGCGGCCTATGGGGACATCATTGCGGCGATACTCGCCTTGCTGGCGCTGATATCGCTGCCCAGTGCATCCGGCGTTGTCATCGCATGGATTTTCAGTCTCTGGGGTACAGCCGATCTCTTCAATGCTTTCTATCAGGCTAATCACGCCGGGCTAGTGGCGGGGCAGTTGGGAGCCACCTATTTCATTCCGACTTTCATCGTGCCGCTACTGCTGATCACGCACGCACTTGGTTTCCGTATTCTTCTGCAACATCAAACTGTATCCGCAGTACAGCAAAGCCGGCGCCTGGCATAAGGCCCCTCGGCCATCCGCGAGGAGTGCTATTCTGCCGTAGCAGCGGCCGTTCGATAGGCGGCGGACATGAAAGGGAGAACTGAATGTCGGATGATGTGGAACTTTTAAGACGAGTCTATGCCCTCTTCAATGGCCGCGACATCGAGAGCGTTCTCGCGGCCATGCATCCCGACGTCGTTTGGGCAAATGGAATGGAAGGTGGCCACGTCCACGGACGTGATGAGGTGCGCAGCTATTGGAAACGTCAATGGGCGATCATCGATCCACGTGTCGAGCCCGTGGAGATCTCGCCCAATGGTAAGGGGGAAGTCGCTGTCAAAGTTCATCAGCTCGTCCGTGACATCGAGGGCAATCTTCTGGCCGACAGACTGGTGACCCACGTCTTCCAGATGCGAAACGGGCTGATTCAGCGTTTCGATATCCGCGATGTATAGTAAGCGGCAAGCGGAAGTGGCTTGATCTCGGCTGGCAGAACGGTACTATCCGGCCCTGCTGGTATTTTCTGTCGGCTTTTGCGCCATTCGGAAATTAAAGTAGCATCCCAAGTTGACGGCAAACGCGCATGCTATCGAAGTGCGGGTGAGCACGCTCTCTGTCGCGCGCGGCTAACGCTCGCGGCCAGCGCGAATTCTTCCGGCTCCAGCTCGACCCAGCAGTTCATCCTCAGCATTAAGATTTTCTTCCTGTCTTCCTCGATGTTCACGGCCATAGAAGCGTGAAAAGGTGCATGTAGAGGGAAGTGTGAGGCTGCCCGCGGCGCCGCTTGTCCGGTCATTCTCTCTCCGGCCCATCAAGAGTGTCATTTGTGCGAAAGAGGCGAGTCGGCTATTTTGACAGTTCGAAGCATTCACTCGGCTGGAAGCCGGGCAGCCGCCGCGATAGTGAGCATCCTAAATTCACGAGTTGAAGCAGGAAGATCATTGCTTTCCATCAGCTCGCCCAACCAGTCTTCTGCGGATGCCTCCGCCTGTTCTGGCCCAAACAGCTCAGTCACTGCGGTGAAGAATGCCGACAGCTCTCTCGCTCAGCCATCGTCATCAGGTCGCGACCGATAGAGTTGCGATGCATCAGCGATTTACTAAGTACGAGTTCACCCATATGTCCCGAACCTCCCTCGTATCAAACGCAACTCACGGCGCGGTTCGCTCTCACAATCGACCGCCCGGCTCATCTTTGCCCGGCTTTACCAATCACCACGGAAGCGTTCCGAGTTTTGCGTGCGTGAACGTGCCGGTCGGACTGTCCGGGCCGAGCAGCGCAACACGCACGGCCTCGGCGGCACCCTCCTCGACCGTCTCCGTGCCCGAATAATTGTTGAGGTTCGTCTTGGTGTAGCCCGGAGAGACGGCGTTGACCTTGATTCCGGCCGGCTCCAGCTCGATTGCCATCGCCACGGTCATCGCATTGAGGGCCGTCTTTGACGCGGGGTAGACAGTCAAGCTCGCAGTTGGCGGCGAACTTCGAGAAGTGGTGGTTGAAGGCGCAGTGGATCACGCCATCCGCGATCGCTGCCCCGCTGCGCAGGCTTTCGATGTCTTCCAGGTCACCACGATGGACCTGAGCCCCATTGGCTTTCAGAGAGTTGGCGCCTGCCTCTGACCGGGCAAGACCAAGCACCTGATGACCCGCGCCGATCAGCTCCTGTGTGACAGCTAAGCCTATGAATCCCGTAGCTCCCGTAACGAAAACACGCATATTCTGGTCCTTTCTGTGCTGGTCAGCTTCGCGTGGATTTGACCAGGCTCTGGCAATCTGATAAAATGGAGATGACCTCCGTATAGCTAGATTATCGGAGGGCCTCTCCGGTTGCAAGTTTTATTGGATGGCTACGAAACATTCCCAACTTCTCAAACGAAAACCGCGCGCCGATGCGGAACGGAATCGCGACCGTATTCTGGACGTTGCCAAAGATGCGTTCACTCAATTTGGCACGGAGGCAAGCCTGGATGACATCGCCAAACGGGCTGGCGTCGGGGCGGGTACGTTGTACCGCCATTTCCCCTCGCGGGAAGCTTTGATCGAAGCAGTTTATCGGACGGAAGTAGAAAAGCTGGCCGCGGCGGAGCGGAGCTTCGCTGAGACGATGCCGCCGATTGAAGCATTGCGAGCTTGGATGATGTTATTCGTGGACTACATCGCGGCGAAGAAAATCATTGCACCGGTGCTGAATATCTTGCTCGGGGGAGCCTCAAAAGTCCTCGAATCCTCTCACGGTCAGATCTGGGAGGCTATTCGCTTGTTGGTAAAGCGCGCCATTAAGAGCGGCGACATACGAAAAGACCTCGACCCGCTCGATCTGCTTCGTGCCCTAATCGGCGTGTCGAACGTCGCCTCTGGCCCCGACTGGCAGCAAAGCGCCAAGCGATTAGTGGACATTCTCATCACAGGCTCGCGGCCAGTCAAATAAGTCCAACTGCGTGCCGATCACGACGTGCGGCTCGGCAAACATCGCGGCCCCATTCACTCAATACCTGAGATCGCGACGAATGCCGCGGAATTGAATGTCCAGGCGGGCGAATGGATGAATGGATCATTCCGGAGGGGGATTGAAAGCGAGTCGCGGTTCAGAACAGTACCAGTCGAGGAATTCGGTTTGCGTGATCGTACGTTCGCTGTCCGCTTTTAGAAGTTAGGCTGTTGATGACTGCAGACTTTGTCTGTTCGAGGTCTGGAAGTGCAAGAACTCGCTTCGGCGCTTTCTTCTTGCGTCGGGGCTTCGGCATTCGGGGCGGCCTCCTGCGCCCTGCCAGCCAGAATCAGCACAAAGTTCTACCCTTCGCCGTCACACACGACCTATCCGATTCAGTTGCGGCTCCATAGCCCAGCTTCCGGATAGCGCGTCGTTCGGGAGCAATCCGGAAACGGGGCGACAGCGACCCGCAGGTGTTAATTCCGACAACTCGGTTCACGGGCCCGTGTGAACTTCTGGGTAGGGGAGCCAAGCGTTCCTTCAGAGCCCCACTCATGGGCGGGGTATTGCACAAAGCTGTTGCCGGCCAAGTTTGTTGTGCAACACAGTTCTGCAACAAGAATTCGAGAAAACAAGATGAGCACTGTTTTGGTGCAGAAATCCTGGTTATGCAGTGGCCGGAAAATCGATAATCCAGATGGGTCGACCCGCCTCAAGCTAGGAATCGGCTTCTGTGCCACGATCACTGTTCCTGCCAGAGCGATGAGGCCCGTTCTGTACCCTGCTGTTGTGATATATTGCTTTGTTATATATGGCAGGACCGGCCTTCGATCGCGAACTCAAAAAGGGTAGTACAGAATTGCTGATCCTGTCGTTGGTTGAAAATCGGCAGCGGCATGGATACCAAATCAGCAAACTGATTGAGGAGCGATCGGGCGGAAGACTGACGTTCAATGTCGCATCATTTTACCCGCTGCTGTACCGCATGGAAAAACGCGGTCTGATTGAAGGCCGCTGGGTGGAAAAACCGGGACAACGGCGGCGGCGGTACTACAGGTTGACGGCCGCCGGCAGGAAGGCGCTGAAAGCCCAGCGCTCAACCTGGAACGAGTTTGTCAGCGTCATAAACCGAGTCACTGGAGCGGAGCATGCCTGATTGGAAGAAAGAACTGCAGGCGGTGATCGATGATCTCGGACTTGATGCATGCCGCGAGCAGTCGATCATTGAAGAGTTCGCGGAGCACCTCGCCGACCAATACGACGACCTCATCGCGAGTGGCAATACGAACGAAGAAGCATACAGAGTCGTGCTCAAAGATCTACATAGCAAGGCATTCAAGAGCGAATTGCACGACGCATGTCGTCCAGCGTGCGATCCCTATGTGGAAAGCGCCGGGCCATTTTCGGGATTGCTGAAAGACCTCCGGCTCGGGTTCCGGCATTTGCGACAGAGCCCGGCATTTGCGGTGGTGGCGATTTTGTCTCTGGCGCTTGGGATAGGTGCGAATACGGCCATTTTCGAATTGATCGACGCCGTCTTGCTACGCACGCTACCCGTGCCCGATCCGCAATCGCTCGCCGATATAAAACTGCTGCATCAAGGGCGCGTGGGCGACAGCGTCTCGCGCCAGGATGATTTTTCGCTTGGGATATGGCGAGCGGTGCAGCGGCGGCAGCAAGCTTTTTCGAGTATTGCCGCCTGGGGGACCGAGCGCCTGAATCTGGGCAACGGAGGAGAAGCACGGCATGCTGAAGCCGTGTGGGCCAGCGGCGATTTCTTCAATATGCTCCGGATTAAGCCCGGATTTGGTCGGTTTTTTTCTGCTGTTAAGGACGATGTCAACTGCGGAAACCAGGGAGTTGTAATCAGCTATTCGTTTTGGCAATCGTATTTCGGTGGAAGCCGGAACGTGCTTGGGAGCACACTTATGATCGCCGGGCAGCGCTTCCCGGTTATCGGGGTGACCCCGGCCGGGTTCACCGGTCTTGAGGTCGGGCGAAGGTTTGATGTGGCCCTTCCGCTCTGCTCTGAACCGCTCATAAATGGCCCAAACGCCTGGAGCACGAGCCCAACTACCTGGTGGCTGGCTGTGATCGGACGCTTGCGGCCGGAATGGTCAGTGACGCGCGCCTCCGCACAGCTTTCCTCTATTGCGCATTCGGTATTCGAATCAACGCTGCCCACGAGCTATGACCCTATTGCTCGCGAACGATATCTGCGCTTCGGGTTGCGCGCAGAAGCTGCCGCCACCGGCGTATCCGAATTGCGCTTGCATTATCAACGGCCTCTTTTTGTTCTGTTAGGCATTTCCGGACTCGTATTGCTGATTGCGTGCTCGAATATTGCCAGCCTTGTGCTCGCCAGAGCCGCGGCTCGCCAGCATGAGACTGCGATGCGCTTCGCGCTCGGGGCATCGCGCTATCGAATTATTCGGGAATTGCTCGCGGAAAACGTTCTGCTCGCCACAGGCGGGACTATTCTGGGTGTCGTGTTGGCGCGCGTTGTTGCGGCCGCTTTTGTTGGCACTGTCGGTAGGAATCACAACGACGTGTTCCTCTCGGTCCAACTTGATTGGCGAATTTTACTCTTCACTACCGCCCTGGCGGCCGGCACATGCATCTTGTTCGGTCTGGTACCCGCGCTGTATACCTCGCGCGCCAATCCGGGAGATGCCATCCGGCTCAGCGGACGCAGTATAACGGCGGCTTCGGGCAGCCTTGTTTTACGGCGCGCTTTTGTGGTCGCGCAACTCGCGTTCTCATTGGTGCTGGTCATCACCGCCCTTCTGTTCGCCCGAACCTTCCGAAACCTGGCGGCAGTCGATCTCGGCTTCGATCCAGACCGCGTCCTGGTCGCGGATTTCGATTTCGCGCCGCTTAAGCTGTCGCAAGCGCAGTTGGTGCAGGAAACGAAATTGCTTCGAGACGCGATTCGCGCTATTCCAGGTGTTCAGTCGGCGGCCGACGTGGACGTAGTGCCAATGAGCGGCAATGGGTGGAACGAATTTATCAACATTCCCGCCACTGGCGTACAGCGCGCGGTCGTTTGGTTTAATGCGGCGGCACCTGGCTTTTTTCACACACTTCACATCCCGATTCGTGCGGGCCGTGATTTTAACGATTCCGATACCGCCGGTTCGCAGCATGTAGCCGTTGTGAACGAAGCTTTCGCCGCCAAGTATTTTCCAGGGAAGAGCGTGCTCGATCAAACGATCGGAGTTCGTCAGGACGGCGGTAAACCCGACAAGCCTTTCACAGTCGTCGGCGTTGTCGCAAATACGAAATATCGAGAGCTTAAGGAGCAGTATCTCCCGACTGTTTTCATTCCCCGCAATCAAGGCACTCTTGCCGATACCGACGCGACATTTGTGATTCGCTCAAATCTGGATGTTGCCGCGCTAAAACAGGCTCTCGACGGTGCCGCGGCGAAGTTTAGCCCGCAGATTGTGTTGCGCTATAACGCCATGCGCGATTCAATCGCGGACGCTCTCGCCCGCGAGCGCTTGCTCGCTGTACTATCTGGCTTCTATGCAGGGCTCGCAGCGCTGCTGGCCATTGTGGGGATTTACGGCGTCGTCTCTTATATAGTCGTGCAGCGGACGAGGGAACTGGGCATCCGTCTTGCGCTCGGCGCGGCGGGATCGCACATTTCGCGCATGATCCTTTCCGATGCCTTGCGCCTACTCGCGGCCGGCATGGCGGCAGGACTGGTTATGGTGTTCGCAACCGGTCGTGTTCTCGAACAGCTCCTTTTCGGTTTGAAACCGGCTGATCCGTCAACAATCGCTTTGTCAATTGCGGCGCTCTGCACTTTTGCACTTTCAGCCGCTCTGATTCCCGCGCGGCGCGCTGCGCGGCTCAATCCGATCGAAACACTCCGCCAGGAATAGAGGCACCGTAAGCTCGCTCCCACCTGGTCCAGCCTGCGTTCGAGAACCCGGCGTTTGCTGCTATTCGTTACGGGTTCATATGGTCTTTCGGACGAAGGAGACCGAGATCGCGCTTCTCTTTGCGTATTCAGCGTTCAATCAATAGCGCTGGAATTCGAAATGGACGGTAATCGGGAGAAAGAGCTGTGCTTCAAGGTGACATGAGGTGAGGAAGGCTGGCTGTCGTGCATGACCTTCGTTTGTGCAATCGTCTGGATCAGAGCGCGCGTGCGGTTGTCGGGAGCGATTGTTCGAGCTTCCGGATGGCTTTGACGTGGGCGGGCCAGAGGTTCGATAGCGGTAAGGATTCCTTCCAAGAACCCATTGATCTTCGGCTCTACCAAACGGAGCTTCGGATCAACGGCGCGGCGGACGTGCAAAAACGAACGATGCTGTTGAAAAACTCACAGTGGTCAGACATCCCGCACAAAATGAGCCATCTCGCCCTCGGGTTCCCGGACGACTCGTACGAGCCGGAAACCAGCCCTTTGAACTGCCCTGAGAGAGGCCTCGTTCAGCAGCGAGATCCTGGCCACCATCTGACGTGTCTGAGTCGCTCCTCGTAAGTACTCACTCATTAGATTGATCGCACGTCCGACAATGCCCTTTCCTCTCCAAGCGGGGAAGATCCCAAACGAGACGTTCGCCTGGCCGGGGGTGACCGGCAGATCAAGGTTAGCTTCGATGCAACCAATCAGCTTTCCGGTATCAAGAGTGAATATTCCGAATGCTTTTCGTGGGCCGTTGTTTCGCCACTGCTCCTCACACGAATTAATGTAGGTCTGCACGGTTTCGATTGTGCTGCGTCCGCCGCTTAGCCATCTCGCGATTGTTTCATCTTCGCCGGCAAGATGGTCAGCTGCATCGCCCATGTGCAACGGGCGGAGAAGAATGACTCCATCTGTGAACTGCGCTGAGATCATTGCGATCGGACTAGTTGGTGTGAGTATCACAGGAGCATATCTTGAACCGAAAAAGGAGTGATCAGCTCCAAAAATCAAATAGATTGTCTTATGTTTCGGTGACGTTCGCGTGTTCGAGAACGTCTTCGCAGAGAGTTCCTTGATGTCGTTCTGGATCAACTTTCTTGGAGGCGTGCTGCTCACCATGATGGGTCAACAAACTCGTTCTGAATCGCTGTTCTACTACTTCCGAATCGAAGATCATATTCCCGCAGATCATTTCTTACGGCTCGTTGATCGGCATATCGACTTTGGTTTTGTCCGTGAAGCCTTGAAGGCGAGCTACAGCCACACAGGTCGTCCTTCGATTGATCCGGAAGTCCTGCTCCGCATTCTATTGATCGGATATCTGTACGGCATCACGAGTGAGCGCCGCTTGGTCGAGGACGTCGGGATGCACTTAGCTTATCGTTGGTTTACCGGTTTGGGCTTTGATCAAGAGGTCCCGCATCACTCGACATTCTCCAAGAATCGACACGGCCGTTTTCACGAGTCCCCGCTTTTCCTTGAACTCTTCGAGCGCATCGTACAGCAGTGTATGAACGTCGGACTGTTGAAAGGTGTCGATCTCTCCGTGGACAGCACGCAAATTCGCGCCGACGCCAGTCCTGGCCGGACGATCACTCGTGAGCAACTGCCGGAAGTTGCCAAAGTCAATCGCACCGTACGCGAGTATGTCGAGCAGGTCGAGCGCGAGAACGTCATCGCTGAGCCGGCACAAGCCGCTGATCCATTTGCATCCGAAGCGGAAGACAAGCTCGAACTGCGCCGCACGTATCGAAACTCGCCACCGATGAAGATCTCGACAACCGATCCGGAAGCAGCCCTGTCGAGCAAGAGAGGATCTTCCGAGTTCGCTTATTACGACAACTATCTGATCGATAATCGAAGCTGCATTATTGCGAGCGTGCTGGCGACCCCAGCACGCCTCAGCCAAGAGATCATTGCGGCTCGTCAGATGTTGGAAAGAGCAAAAGAACGGTTCGGACTGCAACCCGTCAGCGTCACTGCTGACAAGAGCTACGGCACCGGTGAGTTCCTGTCTTGGCTCTCAAATCATCAGATGACGCCATACATCCCCGTTTTGGATCGAAAGCAACAAACAAAGGGATTCTACACGCAGCATGATTTTACTCATGTCCCGGAAGAGAACGCCTACCGCTGTCCAGCAGGACACCTGCTTCACTACATCGGGTTGAGTCGAGGTTCACAGGGCTTTACATACAGCGCAAAGCCCTCACAATGCCGAAACTGTTCCCATAAGCCCGCGTGCACTCCGTCGTCAACTCGCCGTACATTGAGAGTGAATTGGTATGAGGACGTGCGCGAACACGTTCGGAAGCTCAGCCAAACACCGGAGTTTGCGATTGCTCGCCGCGCTCGAAACAAGATCGAGGCGTTGTTCTCCGAATTACGCAATCAAATCCAGCTCCGCAAGGTACGGCTGCGAGGTCTGCAAAACGCGAAAGAGCAATTCATCTTGGCGGCAACGGCTCAGAACGTCAAACGACTAATAAGGTATATGGGCCAACCGAAAGAACCAGCAGCAAGATTGGCCTGAGAAGGACTTTCTCGAAACTCTAGCAGTGCCAAATCAAGCTTGATCCAGTCCGATCACTCCGCCGAAGAGAGTTTTTCAACAGCATCGAACGTTTTTGTTTTATGCACGTAGGCGGCGCATTAGAGAGACCTAACTTCCGGGTTGCCCGTTACAAGTAAGCCGCTGGCGCGGCGGACGCAGCTGCGTGGTGCCCGGAACAGCGTGATAGAGCGATAAGTTCGGGGTCACAGGAAAGGAGATTTCTGTGACCCCACTTCGTCAACGGATGCTGGAAGAACTCCAGGGTCGAAAATCAATGTCCCGGTGCTTGGCTGCACTCAGAAGCAGGTGGTTCGATTCGATAACCGAGGGTGCGCAGTTCCCGAACTATCTTCCAAGTGCGCAGTTGCTTCGATCGTTTGGTAAGCCCTGAACCGCGTTCTTCGTAACGCGCCCCCTCGTGCAAGATCAGCCAGATCAGACGGCACTGTCGATGGGCGATGGCTCCGATGCTTTGATTGTGTCCGAGGCGCGGAACCATCCTGCGATACACAATTTCAAAAATGCTTCCTTTGGTCCGGGCTCCGGCATTCGCAACCTGATGGAGTAAGCGTCGCATGTGACGATTGCCTTGGGGAGAGCGGTGGCTGTAATTGACGCCTGCTGTCTCGTCGCTGCCCGGGCAGACACCGACCCAAGAGGAAAGGCATTTGGCCGAGGGAAATGCTGCCGCAGTCGGGCCGACTTCGGCAATGATCTGCTGTGCTGAGTCTACGCCTAACCCCGGCACCTCCGCCAGTCGTTCCACGGCGTCCTGATGTGCCTTGAGGAGACCAGCCAATTCGCGGTCTAGTCGGCTGATCTGCTCGTCGATCAGTCGCAGTTCCTCTAATGCCATACTTATGAGTCGCCGATACACGGGATTCAACTCCGTACAGGCACCGAGCGCATCGCATAGTTGTTCAGCTGTCGCTCGCAACCGCTCATCGGCCAGAGTCGCCAGTTGCGCTGGATTGGTTTCACCTTCAGCAATGGCTCTAAGCATCCGCTGTGAACTGAGGCCAAACAAATCGGAGACAAGGCTGGATAACTTGATGTGTGCCTCTTCCAGAAAAGACTCCAGTTGGTTCTGAAGGCGTATTCGATCTCGCCGTACTTGGTTCTTCTTGCGCGTAACTGTCCGCCAGAGACGCTGCTCGGCATCGGGGACGAAGCTCAGAGTCAATTCCCCGGCCACCAAGCGCTTCACCAGACGTTCAGCGTCAGGAAAGTCTCTCTTGCGCCCCTGTCGCCCGCGGTTAGAAAGCGCCTGTGCCAAATGCAATGTTCCCGACTTGCGTCTCGCCCCTTCGCGCTTCTCGGAAACCGGCTTCCAGTAACGCTCCAGCGCTTCCCACACCGGTTTCCAATATTGCGCCGTGGATTCCATCACTACTTCTTCAGCCTCCTGCTCGAGAAGCCATGTGGCCAAAGATCGCAGTTGCTCGGGGCTGCTACTGAACTTCCTGGATTCGAATGTATATTCCACTTCAACTTCGACATCACACACGACCACCGCCAGCATCTTCTTGTGGACATCGATTCCCGCTATCCTATACGCCATCGTTCCTCCTTGGCCGGGAGCGGAGAGCGTGCTACGGTTCTCAACCAGGGTCGCGGGCTTATCGCTGCACTCTCAGGAAAACAACGGTGCCCAATTATCCGCTCAATACGCACGCTCCGGATCAGACAGCGACCACGGCTTCAACATCTCCAGTGAGTTCTCGACCTCGCCACCCCGAACCGCTGGAGATACTACCTCATTTTCATGGGGTTTCGCGGGCCACTTGGCCCCGTAGGACAGCGCCGAAATTACTCCGATCGTACAGCCCGCGGCTATCTGCAAGCAGTTGAAGCATTCGCCAAGCACTTCGGAAGGCCGCCCGACCAGCTCGGACCAGACGATCTTCGCCGGTACCAGGCGTACCTGCTGAAAGAGCGCAAGCTTGCTGTGGGCACGGTAATCGCCCGCGTGGCTGCGCTGCGCTTTCTCTTCGTTCGGACCCTGAAGCGTTACGAGTTCCGGCAAGACTTGCCGTATCCCAAGAAGCAGCGGCGGCTGCCGAGGGTCTTGAGCTTAGAAGAAGTTGCTCGGTTGATCAATGCGGCCGGAAACCTCCAGCAACGCACTCTGCTGATGATTCTTTACGGAACGGGAATGCGCAGAGCCGAAGTGTCTCGCTTGAAAGTCAGAGATGTCGATAGCCAGCGAATGATCATTCGGGTGGAACGCGGAAAGGGCGGTAACGACCGCGATCTGCCGCTCAGCCCGGCTTCTGTTAGAAACACTCCGCGAGTACTGGCGCTGGAAGAAGCCACAAATCTATCTGTTTCCCAGTGGGAATGGCCACCGTGGTCAAGAGCAGCCCATTTCAGACAAGAGCGTCTGGTACGCCTGCACAGAAGCAGCGCGACACGCCGGCATTACCAAGCGCGTTACGCCGCACATCCTTCGACATACCTGGGCGACCCACTTACTGGAAGCGGGCACCGACCTGCGAACGATTCAGATCCTGCTCGGCCACGGAGATCTGGAGACCACTGCCAAGTATCTTCACCTGTCCCGGCAGCATCTGCATGCGGTTGCCAATCCGCTGGACCAACTGCCGATCTCAAACGTTAAAGAAACTAACCGCGAGTATCACCGCAAGAAAAAATGAGTCAGCCCGCCGTGGAGGTGGCCGACATTCTCCGCGCGCAGGGCAGCCGCTTTCTCGATAAGTATCAATCGAGCTTCGGATATCAGAAGCTAAAGGCGTTTCGTGCTATCCAGAACTGCCGCACAGCGGCTCTGGGCGGACATCTCGATGCTTGTCTTGAGTGTGGCTACCGGCAGGCCATCTCCTATAACTCCTGCCGGAACCGGAACTGCCCGAAGTGTTATGGATGGGCAAATCGCCCACAGAAGGCGATGAAAATACGCGAAGCTGAACACTGGCGTGAAGTGGTGAGGTCGGTCTGGCACTGGAGTTATTCAGTCCGTCGAAGTGTTTGCCCCGGAGCGTACGAACGAACAGATAAGTGTGCACCTATGGCTTCGAATAAAGCGAAAGGTAGCACGTGAGGGTGCCTGAGAATTTGTCGTGCGTTCTCCATTTCACGCCTTAGGAGCGAACAATGGAACGAACACGTGTAGTCGCTGGCATCGATGTGCATAAGAAGATGCTGGCTGTGGTGATCGCTGAGGTCCAGGATCACGAGATCTCTTGCACAAGCCAGCGTTTCGGAACAAGCGCCAGGGAACTCATGCGTTTATCTGATTGGCTAACTGAACGACAGGTTTCCGATATTGCCATGGAGTCAACAGCTCAGTACTGGCGTCCGGTATGGATGATTTTAGAAGATCGCTTTCGTCTGTACCTGGCCCAAGCGCGATCAACGACCGGAGCGAGAGGGCGTAAAATCTGATTTCGCAGATGCAACAAGAATCGTGAGACGGTTACTTTCGGGTGACTTAACGCTCAGTTATGTTCCCGATGCCGAGCAGAGGAGCTGGCGTTTGCTGACCCGAGGTCGTCAACAACTCATTCGGGAGCGTGTGCGCTTGCAGAATCAGATCGAGGGATTGCTCGAGGAAACACGAATAAAACTGAGTAGCGTCATCAGCGATCTGTTGGGCAGCAGTGGACGTCGTATTCTGCACGCCCTGGCCGCTGGGGAGACTGACCCAGCCCGGCTGGCCGCCTTGGGCGACGTACGGTTGCAGGCAAGTCAGGAGGAGTTGCAAGATGCTTTGCACGGCCAACTGAACTCGATTCATCGAAGTCTGCTCAGGCTTTATCTCGAACGCCTGGACCTTCTTGATCGTCAGATTGCCGCGGTCGAGCAGGAAACTGCAGAGGCGATGCGGGCCCAAGAAGAAGTGATTACACCCCTCTGCGGATTACCGGGTTTAAAGCCCGGCGCTGCGCAGCAGATCATAGCCGAGATCGGCCCGCAAGCCATTGCGTTCTCTTCTTCCGCGAAGCTCGCTTCCTGGGTTGGAGTCTGTCCAGGCAGGCAGGAGAGCGCTGGTGAATCCCGGAGTAACCGCTCCGCGAAGGGGAATCGATCCATGCGAGCTCTGCTCAGCCAACTGGCATGGGCAGCTAGCAAGGCGGACGGCAGCTATTTTCAAATACTGTTCCGTCGACTCATACCCCGGTTAGGTATCAGAAAAGCTATCTGGGCTGTAGCCCACCGCCTGCTGCGCGTAATTTGGAAAGTTCTTCACGGTCAAGCCGAATACATCGAGTATGGCCCGCTTGCACTTAACACTTCGGCACGACACAAACGAAAACAACAGCTCATCCGGGAGCTAAAGAAGTTGGGATACACTGTGCAGCTCACGCCCCTTACAGAAGGCGGCGTTATCACTTTATAGGCTTTTCGGACATTTATTTTCGAGGGTGCCAGGCGCAATCGCGTCAACGCTGGCTCGCAGCGCGCGAACGCGAAGTCTTGCCGACCAGCTATTTTCACGTCGTCTTCAGCGTGCCGAACGAACTGAATGTGTTTGCACTAGAAAACCCTTGCGTGTTCTATGACCTGTTATTTACGGCGAGTGCCGACGCGGCACTCGAAATGGCAGCGAACCCCAAACGCCTCGGTGCCGAGATCGGCATGCTTGCCATTCTGCACACCTGGGGTCAGAACCTATTGCTGCATCCTCACATTCACTGCGTGATCCCGGCCGGCGGGCTCTCGCCGGATCACCGCCGTTGGATAAGCTCTCGTCGTCAGCGGTTTTTTCTGCCGGTTTGGGCTCTACGTCGTTTGTTCCGCCGCAAGTTCATCGACGGTCTGAAACGCCTGTATCGCCGCAACAAGCTCGGCTGCGCCGGACCCGCGGCCGTATTCAGAGAACCCAGGCAGTTTGCCAAGCTGATAGGACGTTTGCGTCGCCAGGACTGGGTTGTTTATGCCAAGCCTGCTTTCGGCGGACCACTTCAAGTACTCCGTTACCTCGGCCGCTACACGCACCGCGTTGCCATCTCGAATCATCGCCTGCTGGCTTTCGATGGAGAGCACGTTACGTTTCGCTGGCGCGACTATGCGCATGGCAATCAGTCGCGCGTCATGACTCTTCACGCTGTCGAGTTCCTACGGCGTTTCTTCTTGCATGTGTTACCCAGAGGGTTTGTGCGAATCCGGCATTTCGGATTCCTGGCCAACTGTTTTCGAGCTGACCGGCTCGCACTGTGCCGCAAACTTCTCGATTGCGTCCTTTCTGAAACAGCACTTACACCACCAGCGGCCGCCTCTGCCTGGCATTGTCCGCGTTGCGGCGCGTTCATGCTTATTCTCCGGCGGATTACGCCACAGGAACTTTCTTCACCATGCACGTTCTTCGACTCTTCGTGATCCCACCACTCAGTCGCACCGCACTGACGTGCTACCGGCACGCCCTCGCACTCGTGTGCCCGGCAACGCCTCAACCACGTTTCCGGGACCCTTTAAGTCATTGTCCGTGCCCCTTATTCAGCCTCAGAGCCCCCCTTTTCCAACTCTCCGACGACTTATCGCTATTGTTCTTTGATCTGCAGCACCGTCGAAAACGCTTTCAATCTCCATAGCCGGCGCCCGCCGCTACCACCCGCGCCTTCCTTCAAGTCTCCTTATCGAAAATGTCCCTGGCGATCAATACCATCGCTCGGCCCGGCATCTGTCCGCCGCGACATTTCCGATCAAAGCTTACGACTTTACGGACAAGTGGATTTCAAAACCCTACGGCGTTTCCCCTTACGAATGCGCCATTAAAAGGCGAACTGTCATCAGGTCAGCACGTTGCGGTCACACCAGAGATATTCTGACGGTCCGACGGTGCGTTTCGATAAGGAGGACGAGGTGGAGAGTTGGGGGATTCACGTATCGCGATCGCCCGTTCGCATGCCGACCGCCAATGCTCATTGTGAACGGCTGATTAGAACAGTACGGCGCGAATGCCTGGACATGTCATCGCACACAGCGATACACGTCTGCGACAGTTCTTCGTGCGTTGGGTCGGAGATTAGAATACCGGCCGTTTTCATCGGTCCTCAAGGCCGGCCATTGCGGACACGGAGCGTCACGGAGCGATTGGTCAGAACGCGCCTGATCAGGCGTGGCGCTTGGCGTGTAATCGCATAACCAATTTCTGGCGATTTGTATCATTAGCACCGATGGGAAAAGGGAGCATAGCATCGCGATCTCTTTTTGCGAAGCACAGCCGGGTTGTAGAATGAACGAAGTTTCTCACTGAGATCTCGTTCAGCACCGATGTTGCGGAATCGGAGCGCTGGCTCGTTCGCGGCGCCGCAGATGGTGGGAATTTGAGAGCGGGATTGTATGGACGAGAATCGCTGGCGACGGGTCTGGGACGCTTTTGAAGATGTTATAGAGCTGCCTGCGAGCCAGCGCCAAGCGTACGCGCAGACGGCCATTACTGATCCTGAAGAATTGGATAAGCTGCTCGCCATTCTGGGTCGTTACCAAATGGGCGCCGAGATGAACGGAAGTTCGCGATCAGCAATGTCCGGTCCGCCCACAGATGACGGCGCCGCATCTCCGCAGGACTGGACACGTGTGGGTGAGACTTTTGGACGGTTCGTGGTTGCCAGCCCTCTTGGCCCCGGCGGCATGGGCGAGATCTATCGGGCTCGGGACACGGAACTGAACCGGACCGTCGCAATGAAGTTCCTGTCCTCCGGAGATATAGGAAACCCAGAAAGTGTGGCCAGATTTATCCGTGAGGCTCAGGCGGCCTCCGGTCTCAACCATCCAGGCATCGTCACGATCTTTGATGTAGTGCGAGATGGTTCCGCGGTAGGAATCGTGATGGAGCTGATTGATGGGGTTTCGATGCGAGCTATGTGTGGCGAAGCGCATCCGGCCGCTCAGGTTGCGGAGTGGGGGTGCCAGATTGCGACGGCGCTCGCCACGGCGCACAGGGCCGGCATCGTTCACTGCGATATCAAACCGGAGAACCTCATGATGCGTCCGGACGGTTTGATCAAGCTGCTCGACTTCGGCCTTGCTCGGCACGTAGAAGGCAGCATTCTCAACTCAGTCACGCCGCGTATCGCCGGTACTCTCCGCTACATGTCTCCCGAACAGGTTTATGGCGAAATGCCAAAGCCGGCAAGCGATATCTTCACGTTGGGAATTGTGCTGTATGAGCTCGCGACAGGCATCCATCCCTTCGCGTGCGAACTGCCGACGACTGGCGAGGTACGAAAGGCCGACACTACTCCACGATTGCCGCGTTCGGGCTTCGACGCACTCATGGCTCCGTACCTGATTACACCGAGGGAGCCGCAAGCAGCCGCCGAGGTTGAACCGTCGGTTCCCCCGGAACTGAGTGCCTTGCTGAGAGACATGCTCCAGAAGGAGGCGGCAAAGCGCCCAAGCGCGGAATCCGTAGCCGAACGCCTACTCGCCATCCGGCATTCCTCAGACCGCGTCAGCAAGATGCGATGGCGGCGATTGCGCATGCACTCCGTGCCGCGTGTCACTGTCGCGGTTATCGCCCTGTGCGCTGCCCTGGCAGGTGCAATTTACTGGATCCTGCGAAAGCAGCCCTCGAACCGCGTCGTTCCCATGCTTGTTGAAGGGCTGCCGCTTACCGGCGCTCCGGGCAATGAAACGAATCCGGCGTTTTCTCCAGACGGCCGGCAGATCGCTTATGCATGGGATCGGGGAAGCGTGACTCGAGGGCAGAGCATCTACGTGCGGCTCGTGGATGGCGGCAATCCCTTGCGGTTGACCAGCGGAGCGGAAGACGATAACCCGGTGTGGTCGCCTGATGCTTCAAAACTCGCATTCCTTCGTTATTCGCCGGCTGGCGTGCAGGTGATGGTTGTCCCAGCACTCGGCGGCGCGCAGACGGTTGTGGGAACGGTCGCAGATGGCCGGCTGACTGGCCGCAGACTTCTCACATGGTCGCCTGATGAGGATGAGCTGATTGTCGCAGACAGCCCTGAACAGCCGGGACAAGGATCGCGGCTCAGTCTGTATGATCTCCGCATCAGCTCTCGTCAGAGGCGGCGCCTTACTTATCCTCCGGAAGGCATGGATGATGTGGAGCCGATCTTCTCACCCAACGGGCGCTATCTTGCGTTTCTGCGAAAAACTGGCAACGCATATCAGTTTCATGTCATAGACACACACGGCGGCTCGGCACGGCAGCTCGCGGCCGAGCCTGACGTCGAGGGATTCGCCTGGTCGTCGGACAGCCGCTCGCTCACTTTCTGCAGCGATGCTGCTCCGCCACATCGCGTGCAGGTGCTTTCATTAGCGGGAGGCGAGCCGGCCCCGGCGCGCTTTCAATTCGGGACCGCCATGCGCGATCTCGTGCTTTCGCCGGCGAGCGGGCGTATGGCCTTTGTTCATGAGCAGAAGGACACAAACATCTGGGCGCTGACCAAAGGCGACCACGTATTCAGGCCCCTGATCGACTCCACCCGCGCGGATGAAGATCCGCGTATCTCACCGGATGGTCGAAGAATCGCGTTCACTTCGAATCGCGCCGGCGCCTACGAGATATGGGTCTGCGAACGCGACGGATCAAATCCCCACCCTGTGACCTCCCAGCGTACATTCGCAGGCAGCACCGCATGGTCGCCTGACGGCCGGGTGCTAGCCTACGATGCCGCGCTGGTTGGTCGTCCAACCGAGATCTGGCTGGTGAACGCTGATGGCGGGCCTTCGCGCAGGCTCATGGATCCGCCATTGCACGGATTTATCCCGAACTGGTCTGCTGACGGCGCCTGGATCTATTTCGTTGGAGAGGGACTTCAAATCTTCAAGACGAAGGTGGCGGGGGGACCGCCGTCGCAGGTGACGCGTTATGGCGGTTTCGAGGGCTTCGAGACGTTTGACGGCAGATACCTTTATTTCGTCAGAAAGCTCGGCTCCCCCGGAATCTGGCGCCTGCCGGTTGCGGGCGGAGAGGAAGAGCTCCTGCCTGAGCTGGCTTCCGTCAATCCCTTCCGCTCTTGGGCTATGGCGAAAGACGGCATCTATTATGCGGAATCCAGCGCCAAACCCGTGTTGAAGTTCTTCCGGTTGCGCGATCGCAAGACATTCGCTCTGGCAGATCTGCCTCAGCCTCCTCTGGAGTCTGAGCGTGGCCTCTCGGTCTCGCCCGACGGAAGCCTCATCGTGTATGTACAGCTGGACAGCATTCGCAACGAGATTCTCATCGATCAGACTCCGCCATTACGGACGCCCACCAAAGCGAGGCAAGTGGCGCTTGTTCGCATTACGTTGACAGGCGTGGTTCTTTCGTTTTACGGGTTACACGCTTTCGTGCTGTGTACAATATTGCAGCGAGCTGATGTCCCCAGGTTACAGCCCCGATACTGTCCAGGATTTAATGAAGCGGTTTCGGATGGGAGACAAGCAGGCTGCCGGCGAACTCGTAACGTTGTTCTACCCCGAACTACGTCGTCTGGCCGCGGCGCGCATGAGAGGCGAACAGGTGAATCATACCTGGCAGCCGACAGTTCTGGTCAACGAACTTTACCTGGAATTGCTCAAGGTCAAGGCGTTGTGCGGATCCGATTCCGACGGCGAGGCGGAACGGCGAGCCTTCTTAGTTCTCGCGGCGCACCTGATGAAACGGCTGCTGATCCACCATTCGCGACCTCTATCCAAACGATCGGAAAAATTGGAACTGGAGGATCTGCCGGATACACGAGTTTCCGGTACTGAAGCGCTCGCACGAGTGGAACACGCGCTCGATCGTCTTGCGTCCATCAATCCTAACCTTCGGACCGTGGTTGAGTTGCGAGTTTTTGAAGGGCTAACAGCTAAAGGCTGCGCAGCACGTATGGGGGTCGGGACAGCCACAGTTGGGCGTTATTGGGAGTTTGCCCGGCAATGGCTCGAGGATGAATTTGGAAAGTAAGCCGAACCGTGATCGATCAGCAAGTGGTGCGCGCTGCGTGGAGCGTCTGCAAGACGACTTGCGACCTGCGGTAACGGACAGATGCGCGACCACAGGCAAAGCGATCTCCATCTAACCCTATAGCATTCGCTAGCGGAACGTCGCGCCGTTTCTCCACAACGCGATTATTACGCCGATATCGCCATCAAACTTCCAAAAAAATCAATTCCGTGCCTGAGCAGCCTCCGGCGGAATAGCCTAAGTTGATTCGCAGAGTTCCAAAACCCGTACCCTCCGCGGGTCGGTCATCGGTTTAGTTTATCGAAAACCGGTACATAGAAAATTGTTTGTTTTTCGTGATTGAAAATGATCACCTGCTCTCCCTTTTAAAGATGTAAGCCAGACGGGAACCCGGGCCTGTCACACGCCGCAAAGAAAATCATGGTGGTGGCATTGTATTCATCGGAGAAACGGCGCCCGCTCCGCCATGAACCTGGGCAACGTGATAACAGCGCCCGGGATCTCAGCTCAATTGGGGATGGCGTGGAACGTTTGAGGCGAACCGTCGGCTTCAGTTCTACGCGGATCACAGCAGTCAGGGGTGTTTCGCGAAGACTGCGCGAATGGTGGTGTCAGATGACGAAAAGAAATGGAGGTGCGGGGATGACCGCGAGATTGTTAGTTATGACGGCGCTGGTGCTCGGCGCATGGACCATGGCGCTGGCTCAATACAGCCAGGGCGGAGATCAAGACAAGGACTCCCATGGGCGGAGAGAAAAGGTTCTGTATATCTGGGCGCAGGACCGGGCTCATGTTGCTCCGGATTTCCTTGCGGTGATCGATTTTGACGAGGATTCTCGGAATTATGGAAATGTCATCACGACCGTCCCGCTTCCACCGCCCGGGAATATCGGCAACGAACCGCACCAACTGCCACCTTAATTCGAACAAGAAGATCCTGGGTTGCGGGGGGCTGCTCAGCCTGTTGAAAGGGCAGAACGGAATTTTTTTCTTCGACGTAACCGATGCGAAGAAACCGCGATTTATGTTTTCTACCAAAGCCGTGGAATCGAGCATGACGGACGACTTTCTGCCGATTGAAAACGGCGGCTTTCTGATCACACAGATGGGCTCGTCTACTGGCATGGCGCCCGGTCGCGTCGCAGAATTCGACGGCAGCCTGCATTTCGTCGCAAATCACTTTGGCACCGTGTCGTTGTTCCAGGAGTGGCCCACCAAGCCGCCGGTGGACGGGTTCAACCCCCACGGCATCTCCGCGCGTCCGGATCTAAATCTGATGATGACCTCGGACTTCATCATGCCCAGCAGCACGCTGATGGGTTCTATGGGGCCCGTCCTGCGTGGTTCCGTGCGCATCTGGAACTACCGAGAACGCAAGATCACCAAGACCGTCGACCTGTTTGCGCCAGACGGCAGTCCTGCGCAGGGCACGATGGACGTGAAGATGCTCCCTATGGATCCCGATGGTTACGGGTATACATCGGGCATGTTTGACGGACACATCTATCTAATCGATCCCGAAGAGGGCACTGGCACTCCCGTGTTTGATCTCTCGACTGTGCAACCTCACGTAGACACACCAGTGCCCGGCGGGATGGGCCAGATCATGGCGACACCGCAGTCTGGCGACCGGCTGATCGTGGGTACGTTCATGGCGGGGCAAGTAGTAATGTTGGACACGACCGACCGCTTCAATCTGAAGCAGGTATCCGTTGTCAGCTTCGGCGCGAACGCTGGACCGCACAACCTGGTGCTGAGCGATGATGATAGTCGCCTTGTGGTGACAGACTACTTCCTCAATGAAGATGAGGCGGGCATTATCCACTATGAAGGCGACCACAAAGCGCACGTTCTCAAAGTAACGCACGATACACTCACCGAGGACAAGCGGTTTAATCTTGACTTCAACACGGCCTTCAAAACGGGCCCGGCACGTCCTCACGGCATCGCAATGAAATAGCTCAAGCGTGCTCCGCCATGGACAAGCTGAGTCTCTCTTGTTTCTAAACGTCCTGCGATACTGAGCAGCGGTACCGGCTTGTGCGGTCATCACCGAATGCGGTACTGAGGCAGAGCACAACGCTCTTAACAGGAATGAACCAGGCGGTAGTTCCTGAATCGCCGCCAACTCGGAAGTCCGCCCGGCTGCTGGCTAAAGCGCCAGAGCAGTTATCGAGTTCGGATCAGCAAGGACAAGTCGGCCAGCATCCGGCAATGCCACAGGAACTGCCACTTTGACGGAAAACGCGCAAACCGGAAGTTGGGCTGCGCGTGTGCAGTTGACGAGAAACGCGCAAACCGTAGAATGACCTGAGAATGAGCTGCTCTGATGAGTCGTAGCCACATCATCATTCAAAGAAAAGCTAGCGATATTTGAACTTAACGTAACAACAGCTTTCTAACGACCGCAGCTAGCGGTCCGAACTGAGCAGAGTCAAACGGCGCAATAAATTCACTCCCAGTCTCGGATCGGTTCTGCTAGCCTAGGCCAGGGACGCTTCAACCTCGTCACCTTCCCCGGGTGCAAGGAATAGATTCGATTCCAGCCCGTGTTGGCGCGTGTAGAGATCGTAATAGCGGCCTTCTGCCGCGTACAGCTCTGCGTGGTTCCCGCGTTCGACAATGCGGCCGCCCTCGACGACCAGTATTTGATCGGCTCGGCGTATAGTCGAAAGGCGGTGAGCAATCACGAACGTCGTCCGGCTCTGCATGAGATAGGCGAGGCCAGCCTGGATCAGCGCCTCTGATTCGGAATCGAGGCTTGAAGTGGCTTCATCGAGGATGAGAATGCGTGGGTTCGCCAGTATCGCGCGGGCAATAGACACGCGCTGCTTCTGACCGCCGCTTAGCTTGACGCCGCGCTCGCCCACAAGGGTGTCATACCGCTCCGGAAAATTCTCCGCAAACTCGTCAACGCGCGCGATACGGCAAGCCTCCAGAATTTCCTCTTCCGTCGCGGCCGGCCGCGAGAAAGCAACGTTGTCTCGAATGGTCCCGTCAAAAAGGAACGATTCCTGCAGCACGAGGCCAAGTTGCAGACGATAGCTCGAGAGCGCCACGGTCGAAAGATCGAAGCCGTCCACGAGCACCTTGCCATGGTTCGGCGAGTGAAACGCAGTGATCAGGCCAATCATGGTAGACTTGCCCGAGCCTGACGAGCCAACCAGCGCTGTGACTGTTCCTGGCCGCGCCTCGAGAGACACATCGTGCAGGACCGGCTTCGCCTCTTCGTAAGCGAAGGAGACGTGCTCGAACTGCACATGACCGTCAATCACCGGCAGCGCGGTTGAGCGCAGCGGATCTTCGTCTTCCGTGTGCTCCCGGAAGATTTGCCGAGTACGCTCCAGTCCGGCGAGCGCTTCAGAGATCTGCGTACCGATGTTTA
Organism: uncultured Acidobacteriaceae bacterium; assembly: GCA_963787585.1. GTDB lineage: Bacteria > Acidobacteriota > Terriglobia > Bryobacterales > Bryobacteraceae > Bog-105. The sequence goes on along the minus strand of CAWBDR010000011.1, from coordinate 154,963 downwards.
CGATCTGGATCACCGGCGCAATCATAAAGGCAAGCAGCGAAGTGTACATGACGAAGTCGCCGACATCCATGCGATGAGCCGCGACCTGGCGCGCGCCGAGAAACATGATGAGCGCGCCGACAAGGCCCATAAGAACGGTGGAGGCCAATGTCATAAGCGAAATGGTGGTCAGCGACTGTAAGACGTTGTTAAGCAGCCGCTGGGACCCGGCGGCGAACACTCCGGCTTCACGCTGCTCCGCATGATAGCCCTTAATTACTCGGACGCCTCCTAACGTTTCGGTCAGCCGCCCGGTGACTTCCGCCGTGATCTTGCCCCGCTCGCGGAAGATGGGTCGGACAGTTTTGAAGGCGCGCTGTAGTATCGCACCGAAGACGAGCAGAATCAGCAGCACGAAAGACGTCATCGTGGCGCTGGTGCGAAAAAGCAAAACAGTGGAAATGAGCGCGGTGAGCAGCCCGCCAGCTAGTTCCACCAACCCAGTTCCGAGGAGATTACGGACCCCTTCAACGTCGCTCATGATGCGGGACACCAACGTTCCGGTCTTGTTTCCGTCATAGAACGCAATCGGAAGCTTGCCGATGTGTTCCTGCAGCCGGACGCGCATCTCGTAGATAAGGCGCTGCCCGGATTTGGAAAGAAGCTGGGTGAGTGAAAAGGAAGTTATCGCCTGAATCATGGTGGCGGCAATGACTCCAAGCACGATGGGCGTGAGTAGGTTCATTTGGCCCTTGCGCATCACATTGTCGATCAGGAATTTTGAGCTGATCGGCAGAGCGAGTCCACAAACTCGATTGAGGACCATGAGTGCGGCACCGGCCAGCAGCAGGCTTCGGCGTGGCTTCATAAGCGCCCAGACTTCGGGCAGAAGCGTTTTGAGGCGTTCGGACTGGCTCGGCTCCTCCACAGCTTTCTCTTGAGTTCTTCTTAGATGATCTCTTGGCGGAAAACGGCCCATCATTTCTTGTCACAGCCTGTTTTGGCTTCCAGAGACTAATCAGCCATTAGTCGCGGGCTGTTATGGGCCAAAAGCGCGTTAATGGCCCCCGGGCCGCTAGGGATAATGATGAGAGTTTCAAATCTCCGACATGCCGACCGTCCAAGTGGCATGCTTCGATAAACGCTGCTCGCGATGATTCGCGATCCATCTGTCGCCGCAGATAGCGCCGATCACCACAAAATTGCTTCGTCACGGCATCCTCTGGAAATACTTTTTCGACGGAGCGCGCTACCGTTTCGGCTTAATAAAGAGCGCGCCGCTGAGAGAACTTGCCATCGACAGGGCCACCGCGATCCACAATACCGATCGATACCCCACAACGAAAGATTCGCCGATGGCTTTGCGAACATCAGAGTCTGTCGTCTGAATGGCGGCAAGTTTGGATCGTTGCGAATCGATTTGCCGGCGGAGTTCGGATGAGACAGAAAGACGATCCAGGCGTCGATCGAGATCTCGATTAAATACGCCGATCAGCACGAAGCCAAGAACGGCGACCGCGAGCAGACCCGCGATCCGCGAGACGGCATTGTTGATGCCCGAAGCGGCGCCGGCGCGGTTTTGGGAAACGGAGCTCATTACTGTTGTCGTGAGCGGCGCGACGCTTACAGCCATTCCAAACCCAAGCACGACAACGGCCGGGAAGAACGTCGTCCAGTAGCTTCCACCAATTGTCGGCCTTGCAAAAAGAGCGAATCCGGCGGCGGCTATTGTGGGGCCTATCGTCAGCGGCGGCTTTGCGCCATACCGGTCCACCAACCCACCAGACCAGCGCGAGAGGACAAACATCAGCAAGATGAACGGCAGAAGCGCGGCGCCGGCTTCGGTAGCTGTGTATCCCTGAACCTGGATCAAATTCAACGGAAAGAAAAAGAATACTCCGCTCAAGCCCGTGTAGAGAAACAGAGTAAGCAGGTTTGCGCCGGTGAAATCGCGCGAGCGGAACAGATCGAGAGAAAGCATCGGCGAGCGGGAGCGTTCTTCCACCAGCAAGAAGGCTATCAGGGACACAACGCCGACAGCGCCGGCGATCACGGCATGGGAAGGTTCGATTAACCCGAACACGATGCCGCCAAGTCCCACGGTGACGAGCAGAGCGCCGGGCCAATCGAGGTTTTCGTGCTTCTGCTCTTGGTTACGGCTTTCCGGAACCCGAAAGAACGTGAGTCCGAGAACAACCGCAGCGATCGGCAGGTTGAGGAAGAACACCCAGCGCCAGGATGCGTGCTGTATGAGCCAGCCACCAAGAACAGGACCGACGGCAGCAGTGATGGCCGTAAAGCCGGACCAGGTTCCGATGGCGCGCCCTCGTTCTTCGGAAGGAAAGGAGGCGCTGATCAAGGCAAGACTTCCGGGCACAAGAAGCGCGCCGCCGATCCCTTGTAATCCGCGGGCTGCGATGAGCTGGCCGACGTCGGCAGCAAGGCCGCACCAGGAGGAGGCGCCAGCGAAGAGAATGACACCAACGGCGAAGATCTTGCGGCGGCCATAAAGATCGCCGAGCGAGCCGCCTACCAACAGAAGAGCGGCCAGGAAAAGTGCATAGCATTCGACCACCCACTGAACCTGGGATACAGTCGCTCCCAGAGCGGATTGAAGCGCCGGAAGAGCGACATTCACGACTGTGCCGTCGATAAAAGCCATGCTGGAGCCGAGTATCGTAGCGGCGAGAACCCAAGGGCTGCGGGCGGTGGAAGGATGCGCGGCGGATGCGGCCAGAATCGCGGGTTGATCGCGAGGCTGCTTTGCCATATCGGGCATGACCTATTTTCTGCTCGGGTGGTATGGGGTATCTGGGCAGGCGGCCTGAGGCTACTCGACATTTATTTCAATTGGTGCGACGGGGCTCTTCGACGATGCCGAGAAATCGGACATGTGTAACCCGCAATCGCGAAATTGGCAGCGCGCGACTCACTTGACGAAAAACGCGCTTGGCGTGGATGTGACCTTTTGGCGCGCATAGACCCGCCCTGACGGCCTACCATTTATGAATCCCGCGCCGAACGCCGGTGTCCTGAGGGTACGAATGTAAGCCAGATACCTACCGAAAAATCCCCCTGTCGTTTGTGATGTTCGTTCCGCTAGCACCTGCACAGCTATACCAGAAAGCTACGCTCGATGAGCATTGCGCTGTTATCGCAGCGGAGTGAGGAGCAGCAGTTCGCGAGCCTAAACCGTGTGGCCGAGGGTGCCAACAATGATCGGGCCTGGGATAGAGCCGCCCGTTGTGAGCGACTCTTGTCTCAGGCGATCTGTGAGGGTGTCCAGGTCCAATTCTTTGGCCATCACGATACCGAGCCCCTCCAACTTTGGCAAAAGGCTGCGCAAGGTCTCGGCGGTCCATTCATAGAAAGGACACTGTGGCCCGCCATCCACGATGAACTCGGCACGGCTATCAATGTTAGCCAGTTCGGCATCATGGAACATTTGAAACAGGCGCATGCCGATGTCAGCGTGAGTCACCCGCGTAAAGAAATCGACGAACAGTTTAGACATACGCTCGTACAGCGGCTTAGCCGGGGAGTGTGGGTAGTAGCGCGACAGATCGTATTCCTGCGGTGAGGGGATTCAGAATCTCAGCCTGTAATGTGAGCCGGCGGCGTTCGCGGTCCGTGTGGCCGAGTATGTATTTAGCTGAGCTGGTGGACACCGAAGAAGGATAGCGGGAATGGAAGACTCAGGGGAGGCGCGGGTCGCGCCGGGATACCGGAGGCAACCCGCGCCAGCGGTGGGTTCGGAGCGGGCGCTGGAATGCGGCTAGATAGATCGCTCTTTCCGCCACGTCAATGAGTGCATTGCCTTTTACATGCTTCACACTCGATTACTGCAAAGCCCGGTTCCCATCGGCTAATTTCGGGATCGCCGCTATACAGGAGCCCTGGATTCCTTTTGAGATCGCAGATCGTCGTGTGTGCTCAATGCGGCTCAGTGAAAGTTGTGTCGGTGGACGTGGCGGTGTCCTTTTTGTTGCCGCCGCCGAAGAGCCGGTGCCAGAAGCCGCGTTTCTTCTTTGGTTCGGGCGGTGGCGCGGGCAGTTGGGTGGGCAAGGTTTCGGGCGAGGCGGGGACCGCGGTGGGAGCGGGCGGCGCCGGTTCGGTCATAGGCGGTAGAACCGTTTGAGGATGTTTGCCGATGCCGAACATTTTGTCGAAGAAAGAACGTTCCGGGCCTTCAGGATGGCTGCAGGTGGCAGCGGGCACGGTGCCGTCGACGAAGTAGGCCTGGTAATCGTCGGGGCAGGAGTCGTCGGCGGGCAGATTGGAGGCTTTGTCCAGCTTCACCGCGACGACGCCGGAGGGCGGGTTGAAGGGCCGCATGTCATGGTAGCGAGCGAGTTTCTGAGCGCGCACCATAAAGTTGGTCCAGATGGGAGCGGCAGCTTTGGCACCCTCGATGTTGATGTTGGAATAATCGTCGTTGCCGACCCAGACGATGCAGAGAAGATTCGATGTGTATCCGGCGAACCAGGCGTCGTGAGAGGTTCCTGTTTTGCCCGCCGCCGGAGCTGCGAAGCGGGCTCGTACGGAGCTTGCGGTACCGCCGTTCAAGACGGCTTCGAGCATATCGGTGAGGACGTAGGCGACGCGAGGGTCGAGAACCGTCTTTTTCGCACCCGCTTTTTCTTCAAGGCCGGAATTATCTTCTTCGTCGGTCTTGTTTCGGATGGAACGGATGAAGGTGGTGGGTAGACGTACACCGCCGTTTGCGAAGACCGTGTAGGCGGTGACCATCTCGAGCGGCGTGGCGCTGTAGGTGCCGATGGCGACCGATGGTGTGGGCTTCGCGTTGGTGATGCCGGCCGCTTTCGCGAGATCGACAACTTTGTCCAGGCCGACCATGAGGGCGAGGCGCACGGTGGCCGTATTGATCGAGTGCTGCAGGGCGGCGCGCGCGGTGACTTCACCGGTGCTTTCGGTGGGATCGAAGTTGCGCGGAGACCAGGGGCGGCCGTTGTCGTCGAAGGTGCCGACACTGGCGTCGAGCATCGTTGTCTGGGTGATCGCTTTGGCTGGGTCTCCCGCGATACCGGTGTTGATGGCGGCGGCATAGACGAAAGGCTTGAAGATAGAACCGGTGGGGCGCTTCGCGAGCGCGTGGTCGAGTTGGCTGGCGGAATAGTCGCGACCGCCGACGAGCGCGAGGACCTCGCCCGTGTGGGGATCGATGGCGATCAGGGCGACTTGGGGCATCGGTCCGGAGGCCACCTGGGTGGTCACGACTGCGTTCTTGCCTTTGCGCTGGCGGATGCTGCGGGTGCGTTGTTTGACGATGGCTGCGTCGACCTGCTTGATGCCTTGTTCTACGGCTTCGGTCGCGGCCTGCTGCAGTTGAAGATCGAGCGAGGTGTAGACGCGCAGAGCGCCGTTGTCGAGTTCGGCCTCGTCGTACTGCGTGAGCAGGCGGTCGCGAACAAGATCGACGTAATAAGGTGCATCTTCGGCCTGCCGGTTCATAGGCGCGAGCTTGAGCGGCGTGGCTTCAGCTGCCTCCATCGTGGCGTGATCGATGGCGTGGTTCTCATACATGGAGAGAAGGACCACGTTGCGCCGCTTCAGGGCACGCTCGGGATGGAGATCGGGAGAGAAGTAGCTGGGGCCGTTGACCATGCCGGCGAGCAGCGCCGCTTCCGGGAGATTGAGGCTCTTGATGTCCTTGCCGAAATAGGCGACTGCGCCTTCTCCGAAGCCGCGGATGTCGAAGGAGCCGCGTTGACCGAGATCGACCTGATTGACGTAGATCTCGAGGATCTGCTCTTTGGTGAAGCGATGCTCGAGGATGGTGGCGATCATCATCTCGGCGAGTTTGCGGCGCGCGCTGCGTTCGTTTGAAAGAAAAAAGGAACGCGCCATCTGCATGGTGAGGGTGGAGCCGCCCTGGATGCGGCGATGGCGAAAGATAGGCGTGAGCAGGCCTTCGATGAGGCGCCCGTAGTTGATGCCGTTGTGCTCGAAGAAGCGCCGGTCTTCGATCGAGACGATGGCATTGCGGACGACAGGAGGAATTTCGTTGTAGGTCAGGAGCCGGCGAATGGAACGGTTCTTTGCGTCGAACAGGCCGGTGACAAGCTGCGGCTCGAGGTCGTATGACGAAAGCGGCTTGCCGTCGCTGCCGACGACGGAAGCGATCTCACCGTCTTTGATTTGGACGGTCGCTTGCTGCCCGGGGTGATAGCTCTCGGGACCGGGTTGGATGAGAAGCTTCGGGCCGCGTTGCGAGTAGGAACCGACGTCGGATTTGCTCGTTTCCGAGCTGGACAAGTAGCCGGCGCGACGGAGCTCGGCCACGATGGTTTGCATTGTGCGCTCGTCGCCCGTGGTGATGCGGTCGGCAGCAGCGAAAATTTGCGCAGGCTCGTTGAAGATGGGCCGGCTGATGCGATCGTCGACGATCCGTTCATATCTCGAGTAGAAATGGGCGAAGATGGCGACGGTAACGATCGAGACAACAAAGAGAACGCCGAGTGCGATCCGAACCCAGAGCCGACCCCAGACAGAAAAGAGAAAGAGCTGCCAGGAGGGGCGGGCTGGGGGACTTTGGACTTCCATGCAGGTTCGGGGTTCCGGAAGAACTACGCGTAAGATACCGGGCGGGGGGTCTCGGTTACTGAATGTTCGCCAGGCGAAGAGTGACGGGTCCGAGAATGCCGGCGGGGAGGGCTTGGAGGTGCTCGTAGCCGTGGGGAACAAAACGTTGGCTGTAACGCAGATTGAGAAGCCTGTAATCGGAGAGGGCATGGCCGGCCATTTCGTTGATGGCGAGGTTGGCGACGACGATGCGCAAGTGGTTTTGTCACGACGTACGCACGCAGGAAGAAGTCGGAACTACGATTCATTAATAGTCAGTCGGACCAACAAAGATCGTATGGCCTGACGGAAGACTCCTGTCAACCGCGGCGTTAACGATCGAATCGGCGAACTCTTCTATTGTGGGCAGCTTGTGAGCTTGTAGCCGTCGATTCTCAATTAGCCCTGGATTTTTTCGTTCCAAGAGGCGAGGAGTAATCGTACCCTCAATGACGTCACCGCTCACTACGACGAGTGAAATATCAGATCTATTTAGCTCAGAGGTATAGTCGCGGAGGGTTGCTCCCCTGCATGCTTACTCTTCGCTACTACTTCGTAGCCAGCAATCACCGGCTTTTGACTATAAAAATGAGCCCAGTGACTCGTCACGAATACGATGCGACCTCCTTCGAGGATCAAATTTGTTGCTGCCCTGGCCGTCTGTAACTGAGCGGTGTGGTTCAAAGTCATCGCGTAATCGTCAGCCTTTCCCTGTTCAAGACCTCCACTTCCATTCAAGATCAGGACATCCAGGCGCTTGTATGCCTGTTGAATCGTCGACATCATCGCGTCTAATTCGGAGCCAATTGTCAGATCGGCTTGGACTGCAATTGCCTTTCTGCCGAGATTTATGGCTTCTTTGCACACCTGCTCTGCGCGTGCACCCTTGCTGCGGTACTTGACCGCAAGATCGGCTCCGGATAAGGCTAGTTTCACGGCTGCCGTCGCTCCGATTCCGCGTGAGGCGCCCGTAATGAGAGACACCTTTCCACATAGGGGCAGTAACCCAAGGATATCGGCCATGTCGTTCGATCACCCACGAAATACGGCCAAGGATCGTTCTATCCTGGGCGACAAGGACGAAGCCGCTGGCGCGGCGGACGCCTGCGGCGTGACTCTAATGAGCTAACATGGATCGATGCTGTGTATGGAGCATTCGTTCCGCCATCGAAGTAGCAGTACGAAAGTACCAAAACAGCATTCAAACTCCATAGTTAATAGGTAGCCCCGCCAAGCGCCTTCCTCCAAGTCTCCTTAACGAAAGTGCGGCGGCTTCTGCGTCTCGGCTCGCAATCTGCTTTTTTGCCGCCGCACTCCCGTTGAAGGCTAACGACTACTGGCGATCGATCGAGGGTTAGTCAGGTCTTAGCCCGTTTTTGCCGACTCCATCTTCTCAGCCTCGGCCTTCTTCTCGGCTTTCGGCAGCTTGAAGTACCCCACGACACCAATTGCGACCAGCAGCGCAGCGCTTCCGTAATAGAGGTTCGGAATCCCAGTCTTTTCCGCCACCGGACCAGCCGCGAACATCGAGATTACCTGGGATCCCGCCACAAGCGACATCATGCTGCTCATGACTCGTCCCAAAAGTTCGTGCGGTGTCTCGTGCTGGATCAGCGTCGTCGCTGTGATGAAAATTGCGGACGCGCACAGGCCCAACCCGAACATTCCCGCTGCGGTCGATCCCATCGTGCCGAACGCCGCCGTGACCAATATTGCTATGCCCATTCCGCCCAGACCGTACACCACCAGGTTCTGCTGCGGGATGTGCCGCGCAAACCGCGTGAGCAACTGTGTCCCGATGATCATGCCGATGCCGATCAGGGTATTCGGCAGACCGAACGCCGCGGAGGTGGAGTGCAGCACGTCGCGCACGTAGATCGAGAGTAGGCCGCCGAAGCAGCGCATCGCGAACATCCCCGCCGTCATCGAGGCAATGACAAACGAAATCGTCGGGTGCTTGAAGATGAAGCCGAATCCCTGGCGCATCGAATCGAGTACCGCGCTAGATTGCGTGCGCACCGTCTGTCGCTCGATGGTCAGCGTCATAACCAGCGCTGCCGAAAAGAAGAAGCTGAAGCTGTCGTAGAGGAAACAGGAGTTCGCGCCGGCAAGCTGCACCAGTTCTCCGGCAACGCTCGGGGCCAGGATCAGCGAGCCCTGCTGGGCCTGCGACATCAATCCGTTCACTGCCATCAGCCCTGCCATCGAGACCAGCGTGCGCACCGCCACCGATTGCGCCGGAACGAAAAAGGCTGAGACCACGCTCATCGTGAACAGGATGGCGTAGATCACGTACAGGTCGTTTACGAACACCAGCGAGAGTACCAACACGCCGCGGATCAAGTCACTTGCGATCATCGTCCGCTTTAAGTGCCATCGGTCCACGAAAACGCCGGCCAGCGGGCTGACGATCGCCATCGGCGCCATGAACGATACCAGCACCATTGCCACCTGCGTCGCTGTGCCTTGCAGCTTAAACGTCACCCACCGCAATAATTGCGAACACGGCCAGGAAGTCCCCGAACACGCTCACAATTTGCGCCATCCACAGGCGTCGCACCGGGCGAAGCCGCAAAACTTCGCTAAAAGGCAAAGGAGCTGCTGCTGTGGCCATGCGTGAGAATCCCCTTTCCTGAAAGGCGGTGCTAGCAGTGTCAAGTCCGCGGAATCGACGTTCGACACTATCCCGTCCTTGCTTCATACACCAAGGCGCCGGGTTAACTTACTAAGTCAGGCTAACCGAATTCAGGCTGAACAAGCGAGTGTTCTGAGTCACTAAATGTGACCTATATTTCTTGTGTTATTAGTGAGTTAGACTTGCAGTTGGCCGAACTGCTATTCTTGAATTGGAAACAGGACGCCGTCCGCTCCCGGACCCGATAGCCATACTTGCTTGTCGTAGGGTTGGAAACAGCGCTAGCTTCGCGATAAAGGCGCAGCGTTTGCTAATCCGCCTCGGGCCTCAAGTTGGCCGTTCCTCTACGCTCCGCGACTACCGCGTTCTTAATCTAGTTTCCGGATGGCCGACGGGTCGAGGCGCAATCCTGTCCGCCGCCATAGTCGGTAGCTCCAAAGCGCTGATTTGAAAAAAGCCGAATCTCTTCCGTCCGCTTCCGGACAGCGATGTCCCACGGTCGTATTAACTTCTTTCGCCGCTCACTTGTACTACTTTCGATCCAGCAACTCCATTCCTCAGCCCACCCCGGCCATATACGTGCCTCAATGTTCTTCACCTGCTCCGACGTGTGGGGCATTTCAGCACTGACTAAGGAGACCTTATGGGCAGATTTCTCGCAGGGCTCCTCCTCGGAATCATGCTGCTACCCGCGGTTCTGCTCCTGCTGGCCGCCACAGGCCATCTACCCGTTGCCGCGACGAGCCACCCTCCCCAATTCGAGAAAGAACTCGCGCAGTTTGTGCTCGCCAGATCAATCGCGCGAGAAGCGCCTGTCCTGAAAAATCCCCTCCGGCCTACGCAGGAGAATGTCCTGGCGGGAATGAAGGTTTTCCACGAAGCATGCGACGGTTGTCATGGCACAACGAAGGAAAAAAGCACGTGGGGAACGACGGACTTTTATCCACGAGTTCCGCAGTTCGGCTTCGAGCCGCCGACTCTTCCCGACTGGCAGATCTTTTGGGTGGCAAAAAATGGAATTCGCTACACGGGCATGGGTGGTTATTCACCGAAAATGTCGGACGACCGTGCGTGGAGCGTAGCGCTGTTTTTGAGTCGCCTGAATTCTTTGCCGCCGGACGTTGCTGCAAAATGGCATCAAAAAACCCCGTAGACCTGCGCTACCTCGTTATTCATTGTAGGAAAGACCAGAAGAACACCTGATCCAAGTCAGTTGTGGTCGGACGACGGGCAAACCGTCAATTGGACTGTGATTCACTTCTCTCATGCCGAATTGCCGAAACCCAACTGGACACAGATCGATGGCTTTGCGAGCAGTCCGCTGATCGAGGTGACCTATCCGCAAAAGACCTTCACCTTCTGACGCGCTTACAACCCTTTTCAGGTAGAAAACGCGACCGTGGGTTCACAGGCCACAGGATCCCGATTCTGGTTGAGCAAACCGGCGACTACCTTCCCTAGCTCACCCCTTTTACCGCGTTGCCAGGCGCTCCGGAAGCGTTCTGCGGGAAGGGTCGCCTCGATCTCCGCGAGCAGCCTTTCGGCTTCGGTCTGCAGACTCTCCCGCCGGCTCAGCGAGTTTTGCTCCTTCGCTGGGTGATGCAGAACCACGGCAAGCAATTCGACTGCTGCCTCCCAGTTGCCCTTTTGCTGGTAAACGCTAGCGATATCGCGCAAAGAGCCGAGTTGCTCCCGGAACTGACCGTTCTCGAAAGTGATCTTCAGGCTCTTGAGGAAGTAACTGTGCGAATCATCGATACGGCCTTCCAGAAGAGCGATGGTCCCGAGACTATCGTTCGCAAGCTGGACGATACGACGGTAATCCGTGCGGCTGGCTGCTTCGAGCCCTTTCTCGTACGCCTCTTGGGCATGCGCAAGATGGCCTTGCGCCATGTGGGCCGCGCCTAGAATGATACCGCTCGCAACCGCAAGCCCGAAAGGGTTCTGAAGCGTTTCGAATATAGCTGCGGCATCCTCGGCTGTCTTCTGACTCTCGTCGAATCGTCCCTAAAGAATCTCGATATACGCCTGCCAGATCAATACGAATCCCTGATCCCACGGATCGCCCATTGTTCTTGCGGACTGCTGCATGTTGTGGACCGAGGCCGTGACCTCGTCCAACCGGTCGAGGAAGATGGCATTGATATTGACGCTGCTGGCCGGCAGGAACATGTCTTCGCCCAAGCCGCACAACACATCGGAGCTTTGACGCGCTAGCACGATACCTTTGTCGGGCGATCCCACCAGACTGAGAAACCAGCCCTCCTCGGCGAGTGCATAGGCGTGGACGGATGCGAGTTCGGGGTCATCGTCACCCTGAAGCAAGGCAGCCGCTTCGCGAAACAGGTCGATGGCCGGCCGAAACCATCCCCAGGTCTCATGCGTCATCCACAGGCTTTCGAAGAACTTCCTGAGTTGGCTTGCCTTTCGCTGTTCGAGCCAGTAGCGCCAGGCGGCGCGCACGTTCTCGATATCATCGCGAATCTCGCGGAGCGCCGCTTTGGAGCGGTGGTCCTTCAAATGCTGCCACCGATCCAGCATAAAATCCGCGAAGAAGGCGGCGTGCGCTTCCCGCGCGCTGCGCCCGGATTCCGGAGACGTCTCGAGTTGCTCGTTCGCCTACTGGCGCAGTAGTTCATGGATGTGATAGCGCCCGGATTCCGCATCACGGGTCAGCAATGACTTGGAAATCAGAGTAGCCAATGACCGCAGTGACGCGGCCGCCACACAATGGGCCGCCTCGCGGCTGAAGCTCCCTCGAAAAACAGATAGCCGTGCAAACAGGTCCTGCTCCGTAGGCGAGAGCCGCCGCCATGTCGACTCAACAACGGAGCGAATACTGCGTTGCCGTTCCGGCACATCGTGCAGCTCTGTCTCGAGGAGCGCGCTGCTCTTTTCGATTTCGGTGGCGATGTCTTCGACCGAGAGCACGTCGACCCAAGCGGCGGCCAGCAGGACCGCGAGAGGCAAACCCTCGACCAAGCGGCAGATGCGCCCCAAACCGCTAAGCTCGGCCTGTTGCAGCGCAAAGCTTGGCCGCGCGCGTCTGGCCCCTTGCACGAAGAGCGCCGCCACGGTGTATGTCAGCGCTTCCTCCACGCTATTCCAATCGGCGGTCTTCATGCTTGCGAGATTGCAGATGATTTCGCTCTGCAACCCGAGCCGTTCGCGGGAGGTCGTGAGGATCTTTACGCCCGGCGCGTACTCCAAGAGTTCCTGCACCAAACTCCGGCCCTCCAGAACATGCTCGAAATTATCGAGCACCAGCAGCACCTCGGAGTTGCGGAGATAGTTGCGCACCTGAACCATAGGATCATCCTGCGAGGCGAGTGACAGCGGTAATTCTTCGGCGATGGTTTGCGCGAGATGCTGGGCGGAGTCGATGCCCACAAGAGACACGAAGGCGACGCCTTGGGCGAAGTGATTCCGAACCTGTCGTGCAACTTCCTGAGCCAGGGCGCGTCTTGCCCATTCCACCCGGACCCAGGATGGTGATCAGTCTAGCGTGTGAGGTTTTGAGCGCCTGTTCCAGCTCGTTAAGCTCGGTGGTGCGTCCCAGAAAAGGCCTTGTCGGCGCTGGTAAATTGTCCACCAAACCGGCGTTGGCCGTAGACTGCTGATGGCTCCTGGGGCGTGAGACGAACTCCAGCCCGCTTTTTCTGCCCCTCCAACAAGGATTCCAATTCCGTACCCACGACGCGAAAGCTCGGAATCCGTTCCGCCGGTTCCTTCGCCAACATGCGGGAAACCAAGTCGATCAGGCCGGTCGGCAGTTCCGGACGCAGGCTCTCCATATCCGGCATTGGGTCATTAAGAATGGAGCGGATGAGTCCAGCGGCACTGTGATCCTCCTTGAAGGGCAGGGCTCCAGTCAGCATCTCGAAGAGCATTACGCCGAAAGACCAAACGTCGGACTGGGCATTCGCGCTCTTGCCTTGCAAGAGTTCAGGACTGATATACCCGATGGTGCCGATGATCGTACCGGCCCTGGTGAGGCCAAGTTGTTCGATCCGGGCAACTCCAAAGTCGGCAAGGCGTGGGGTGCCGTCACCGGCCAGCAAAACGTTGGCCGGTTTGATATCCCGGTGAATGATGTTGAGATGGTGGGCGCGCGTGAGCGCATCGGCGATCTCGATCGAAAGAGAGAGAGCCTGGCGGATTCCCAAACGCTGAGTACCGTCGAGCTTTTCGCGAAGCGACCCGCCTTCGACGAATTCCATGATAAGGTACCGTCGGCCGTGGGACTCGATCGCATCGAGCAACTGGACGATGTTGGGGTGGTTGAGCCGGCGAAGAATTTCGCCTTCCCACCGGAAACGCCCCACGATCTCCGAATCCGTAATGTCGGCCCGCAGTTGTTGATTGCGACGGAACTTCCGGTTTCGCGATCCCGCCCGCGATAGACGGCGCCCATTCCGCCCTCGCCTATCTTCTCCAGGAGTTCATATCTATCTAGTTGTTGGTCTGACATCTCGATGCTTTCTTTGACACCTGAACTCGATTCTGAAGTGGTGCGATTTGGCCTCGTCACGAGGTGCTGACGCGGTCTGATGTCTCTCACGACTCTGCTAATGCTTCGATGATTGTTGCAGTGTCGGTGTATTCACGGAATTCCACAACCTTGCCGCTTCGCAAGGTGAAGGCATGCACCCACTCAACCCGGTAGACCCGGCGAGTGGACCTTATGCCCATCCGTTCGTGCCCAAACACGACCACATGGTCGCCTTGAAGCACAAATCGCTCCGGGCTGAATTGCTCAATGTCCAAGCACTCACCAATGGCCACAAAGAATTGCGCCACTGCGTCACGGCCGCGTCTATTCCCGCCCCAGGGAATGTCTGGCCTGGGATGCTGCCAATCCACATCCTCGGCGAGCACGTTCAATATGAATGGAAGGTCACGACGCGCGAAGGCAGCGTAGAGCTCCTCTATGATCCGCACATTTTCCTGCTCTGCCATCGTCGCGCTCCGGTTTTTCGTTTCCATATGACGCTACATGTTCATCCCGGCATGCCATTGAACGTATCTCGGATCATACGGACGCTACCGTCCGAGAGGCGCGCGTATACAGTTAAATACGTGCCGGCGGCCGGCAGTGCCGGCGAACCATTGTGGGCTTGGAAGGTCGCCTTCCAGTTGCCGTGCTCGATCATGGTATCGCCATACTGATCGACGGCGCCTGGTTCGAGGCCGAACCCCTGAACGCTAAACTTCGCGAACACCTGGTCGAACCAGGCGCGTATCGCCGCCGTTCCCTCCAGTGCGGGTGCGCCTGGCGGAAGAAAGATCGCCTCGGGACTAAAGAGGGAGGTCGCCGCCTCGGCATCTCCGGCATTTACTGCTGCGACGTGCTGATTGCGCGTCTGATCGAGGGCATTCTTCAGCGATGTGTAAGATGGTGCGTTCGTCCTCATGGTGCTCTCCTTATTAGCAGACCGTCTCTTGCGTTTCTCGTCTGCGCTTGACACCCCGGACGTGTAACGAAGCGGTTCACCCGTTACACATAGAATGTGTGTTGATGATTATCGAGCTGAACGATGCTCAGATTGTAGGGCAATCGGTTCCGGCGATGCCCAGGCTGAAGCTGAGTTTTTCCCCCGCATGGCTCCACGCATCCGGCTTTACGGTCTGCGTCATCTGAGAGACGAGCATGCCGCCGACCACCTGACTCAGCAAGTTCTCATCACCACCCTCGAAGTCCTTCGATCGGGCCGCCTGAGGGAGCCTGAAAAGCTCGCATCGTTCGTGTTAGGAACTTGCCGCATGACCGTGCTCGACCAGCGTCGCAACGCCGAACGAAAGGAGCGCTTACTCGAACAGTTTGGCTCCGATCTGCTGGCGCCGGCACCATCGGCGGAGCCGAGCGTCGATCGCGAACAGCTTACGCGCTGCGTTCAGAGCCTGAAGGAACGCGAGCGGACCGTCGTCGTCATGACGTTCTATGACGAGCAGACCGGAGCGGACCTCGCTCGTTTCCTGGGTATTTCTGAAGCCAATGTCCGGGTAATCCGTCATCGTGCGATTCACCAATTGCGTGACTGCATGGGAGCTGCCGCATGAATTGTCTGAATCCGATCAATGCGGCCGTTCTCGCCGATTACTGGCTAGCGATGCTGGCGAAATCCGAGGAAGAGGCCGTCGAGGAACATCTGTTCGCTTGCGACGAATGCGGAACGCGACTTCGCGAGGTGATCGCGCTGGCCGAAGAAATCCGCAAGCTGGCGCGCCAGGGATCCTTAATCATGGTTATCAGCGACGCGTTCGTGAAACGCGCCGCCGAGCAGGGCTTGCATGTTCGCGAATACACCCCTCCCAATTTGGGAAGTATCGAATGCACTGTGAGCGCCGAAGACGATTTCCTCATCGGGCACTTGACTGCGGACTTGAGCACGGCCAAACGAGTCGATCTCTCCTTCTGGGATGATCGCGGTCTCGAGCGGCTCAGGTTGCCGGATATACCTTTTCATTCCCAGGCGCCCGGCGTCACGTTCCAGCAGTCCATTACGTACGCGAAGGCCGCGCCATCGGAAACGATGATCGCGCGTCTGCTTACTTTGGACGAGTCCGGCAGCGAGCGTCTGCTTGGCGAATATACCTTCAACCACACGCGCACAATTCCCGGTCCCGCTGCGTGGTAGCCAGCGACTTTTTTTGTAACGCCAGCTTAGGTCATCACACATCCGGGTATCAACTGTACAGAAAAGGATAAACACGAATGACCACATCAGCGCTACAGCCTTACATGAACACGAGAGAAGACTCGGCATTCCGGTTCCTGGGTATACCGACGCTCATGAGGTCCACCAGCGAAACGACCAACGGAGCGTTCGGCCTCATGGAGCACTGGTCGATGCCCCCGGGATTTGCCTCCCCGTATCACGTGCACCATCTAGAAGACGAGGCCTTTTATGTGCTGGAAGGCGAAATGGCATTCGTCTGCGATGGCAAATGGATCAAAGGCGGACCGGGCGCATACGTGTTCGGACCACGTGAGGTTCCTCACGGCTTCAAGGTGATCGGCAATGCGCCCTCGAGAATGTTGCTGATGTGCGCTCCGGGCGGTTTCGAGCGTTTCGTATTGGAGATGGCTGAGGACCTCACGTCGCCCCCAGCCCCGCCTGATATGGCGAAGCTGGTTGCGCTGGCGGCAAAATACAGCGTCGACCTTCTGGGGCCGTTGCCGGAAGAAGGCGGCGTAGAATCCTAAGCACCGATTTGCTAAGGCTTCGGCGAACGTCGGCATGATCCAGATACGCGAACTTGGAACAGCGATCCTGTCGAGCTTTTGAGTGTCGCCTAAACGGCTTTGCGTCTATTTCTCCTGCCGCGCCTCCGTAGAGTCGGCACGCGATACATCCGTTTAACTTCCAGTTTGTGTCTGGGATCACGGCAAACTGGAGATTGGCCGTCTCCGGTGCCAATGTACGGATTGCCGACGACTCAGGAACACTTAAATGCATTCAGATCAGTTGGATCGCGGCTTTAGAATTGTGCCTCGTCGGAGGAATCTGTGGGTCACTGATAACGCTCCAATGGCGGCGGAAGCCCGGTTCGCTCAGCCCGACCTGTGCGGGCTTCAGCTCTTTGCTGTTCGTAGCCAGTTGCCTTTTGAACCAGTTGCTCCCTCCCGTAAACGCTCCGTCAGACAGGGCCGATCCCGGCAAATGTCAGCAACGGGCGTTATGCGGCAGTTGACGCGCGGCGGCTCCTGCGCCAGGGCAAGCTCAACAGTGCGTGCGCCGATAGGATGATGGAGAAGGTCGCGGTGATACCCAACGCGAGGAGTATCCACACGAAAAAGAAAGCTTCGCTTGAGTTGCCGATCTCGCCACCGATAACACCCAGCGTCCCTTTCATGTGGATGACAGGGATGACCAGCCCGAGGACCGACCCGAAGAAGATGATGATGTATCCCGCTCGGCGTCCGGCGAGCAGCAGCGTTCCACACAGCAAGACTACGAAGATGAACACCGCAAACAGATTTGAGAGACCTGCCGGGGCCATCTTGAACAGGATGTCGCCGGTCAGGTGAAACGTCATCAATAGAATGGTGAGCAGCGACGCTGTGGTCAACATAGCGGTCTGTTTCATGTGAGATTCGCTTTCTGCGCCTGATGTACTCGCACCGAGATCCGACGGTTCATTTTTCAAGATTCTTCCCGTGAGGGTTGCGGTCCCATGTTCATTTGCGGTTGGCCACAGCGGGGACAGAACGCAGCATCTGGTGCAACTCCGCGCCCGCAACTGGGACACGGATGGAGGATCGGCTTTCGCAACAGGAAGTAGAGCACGAAGCCAACGCAGTTCGGAATGAGCACCGCGAGCGCCGTCCAGGGAATCGGCGGCATACCGCGCCGCACTGCGTCTGCGTAAACATAGCCGGCGAGAAGAAAGAAAGCGCCGGCAAGCGTACCGCCCGCCAGACCGATCAAGGTCCCGAGGCCGCTCGCCCGATGCTCCTCCAAGACCCCGAAAAAGAAACCCACGAAGGCTAAAGCGGCCAGGATTTTGGCCGGACCTGGAATGAGACCGAATCCGCTGCGCCAGCTCATACAGTTTGTCCGTTGCTATCGGAATCCTCTCCCAGAAGCCTTCTTCGAAAAAGCGGCAGCAACGCGAGTAGAAGGGATGGCAGCAACCAGAAGGCCGCGAATACGATCTGCCATACGGGGCTGGGGAGATTCCATTGACTGGCCAGCCATGCCAAAGGGCGCCACGTAACGGCAGATCCCGTGAACGTGAGGAATATTGCGACCGCTGTGCCGATCCAAAGGCTTTTTGCATGCGCCTCGGCCGATCTCATCCCCTCGGCACGGCTGCGGACTACGTTCTCAACCCGAAGCGCTGCTGCCGGGTCGAGTTCAAGCGCGAACCAATCCAGCGCTCGGACGGCACGCGCCGAGAGATCGGCATACCGGCCACATTCGGCGCATTGTCCGATGTGAGCATCGAGCCAGTGCCGGTCCTCCAGCGAAATTTCCTTCAACGAGGGACCGATGAAGCAGAAAGCGAGCTTTTTCATGGTTCTCAAGCGGCATCGGCGCCTCCTCCGAGAGAGGCTTGCAGCATCGACAGGCCGCGATGAATCCTCGACGAAACGGTCGAGATGGGAGCGCCTGCGACTTGGGCAATTTCCGCGAGGGACAGTTCTTCCTGGAAACGCAGGAGAAGCGCTTCCCTGTAGATTGGCTCCAGCGCACCCAAAGCGGCCGCGATTCGTTTGGCATCTTCGCTTCTTGCGGCCGCGAAGAACGGCGATTCGAAATCCGGCGCCGGAAGGTTCAAGCCCGCTTCGTCCTCTCGGCACATCCGATGCCTTGCCGTCGCCGTTTGTTGCTTTCGCAGGTGATCGATCGCCAGGTTTCGTGCGATGGAGAACAACCACGGCTCGAAACGGAGGCGGCCGTTATATTGCCCCGCGTGTTCCAGTACACGCAACCAGGTTTCCTGAACGAGGTCCTCGGCCTGTTCACGCCTGGATGTCCAGTAGACCAGATATCGGAGGAGCCGATAGTGATACCGCGACACCATTCGGCCAATGAATTCCGAGTCTCTTCGCCGCAGTGCACGCGCGATGCACTGAGACTCGGGTTCCGCCACAGGCGAAAAGGCCGTCACCACGGCAACCATGCACTATATACGAGGTCGAGCCCCGGAATTATGCATGGCCACGCATCTTGAGGACCCAAAGACTTTCCGACGCGCCTTACCCGCTCGGGTGGCTGATTCGTCCTCTCTGGCCGCCTCAAACTTGGCAAGCTGCCCGAACCGGAATCCACCCTCGATTTCTTCTGACCAACCATCAGAAAAGGTTCAGACGCTCAGGCTAACTCGGCGCTAGTTTATCCATGCGTTCGTATGACGGGCGATCCGGACATTACGCAGGGCGCAACACACGCCAGGACGATGGGGCACCGACGGCGTCCAGGTGTTTACCGCCATCAGGCAACACGTTCTGGCCGAGAATTACTGAAGCATCGGCGAACCCTCCCATATTCGGAACATTGCGTCCCGATGTCGAACTCTCGCGTGAGTTCACCCAATGTACCCACGTTCAGATATGCGCAGTATTCAGCCTTTCTGGCGCACGGCCGTTGAAATGCGTGAACGCGGAGAGAGTCAGGCCGCATTTTTTCTTCGGCTTCACGGAGAGGGCTGGTTTGTGAACACGTTGCTTCAGGACTTGCGCTACTGCGCGCGCCAACTGATCAAGGCTCCGGGCTTTAGCTTGACCGCAATCGTCTCGCTGACTTTGGGCATCGGCGCTACTACGGCCGTCTTCAGCGTGATTTACGCAATTCTGATGAACCCCTATCCGTATGCCGCGCCTGATCGGATGATTCATATGCGGTTGCTTGACCCGGCCGGTCACGAGGGGGGTTCGGGTTGACAGGCGGCCAATATCAACTCATCAAGAAGTCGCCCGCGGTGGAAGATGCTTTCGCCGAAGACGACTGGAACCTGACACTTACGGGCGGAGACCTCCCGGAAGACGTGAATGGAGTGTATCTGACATCAAATGCCTTCCAATTCTTCGGTGTTCCGGCCGCCCTTGGACGCGGATTGTTACCTTCAGATGCGATCGATGGTCAAGACCCGCAGCCGGTCGTCGTGTTGAGCTACAAACTCTGGCAGCGCCATTTCGGCTCCGATCCGAACGTGATTGGCAAGCCTTTGCAACTGGTTCGAAAAACCTACACGATTGTAGGAGTCGCTGCACCTCGCTTCACGTGGGGAGATGGCGATGTTTATCTTCCGCTCAAGATCACACAGGACCGCACACGTGCTTTCTACGTGGGGCTACGCGTCAAACCTGGAGTGAGTCACAAGGCGGCGGATGGCGTGCTTCAGCCGGTAATTAAACAGTTCCGCGTAGAGACGCCGACGCATTTCCCAACAGGCCGACTCAAGCTACACGTCGTCGGACTTAACGAAGATTTCGCCAAAGCCACGCACGCCGACGATTTCATGTCTTAAACTACGCTAAAATGCACCAATTGGTTCAGATTGGTATCAGGCGACTGCATTGAGACCGCCAGAACATGAGTCCTTGCCGAATCGCGATTCGTTGACTCGTCAACGCGCCTGCAGACGTCCAATGCCTACGGAGTTCAACGGGCTTTAATCACAATTACGGCCGCGTCAGCATGGAAACGGTGCGCCTAACTGCATCTCACCGATACGTGTCAATACCAATGACCTGGAGCGAATATCACGAATCTACCAAGCACAGCGTTGGATCGCTGAGGCGAGCGCCGCATCTTCTCGACTGGGCAAACATGCCCGATCCGTTCCGACATTATGAGGGCGTACCGGTGCTGGACCTTCCAGCCGATCCGCCCGTCCCTGAAATCCCCGCCCTTGCAGTGCTTAATGGTGTCTCGGGCACCACTTCGACCGGTGATGGTGCGGCCTTCCTTTCGCAACTGCTGTTTTATTCCGCTTCGATCAGCGCGTCCAAGCGCGTTCCGTCCACCGGAGATCTATACGCTCTGCGCGTGAATCCATCCTCCGGTAATCTGCATCCGACCGAGTTTCACTTCCTCACACGGGGCCTGAACGAGTGGCCCGACGGGCTCTATCATTACCGCCCCTCTTCGCACATGGCTGAGCAGCGTGCGCTGGGCGATCTCAATTTTAATTTGGCCGACAGCAACAGCTCCGCGCCAGTCGTGTTTGCGCTCACCAGCATTGCGTGGCGCGAGGCGTGGAAGTACCGCGACCGGGCATATCGTTATTGCCTACACGACATCGGGCACGCCTGGCAGGCGCTCGCATTAGCCGCGCAAGCCATCGGATGCGACACTTTTGCGTTCGGTCGTTTTCGCGACGATGAAGTCTCCCAGTCCTGCGGCTTCGAACCGGACGAGTGGCCGATGCTCATTGTCGAGCTGCGCGGCAGGTCCATTCCAGTCGGCGAACGACAAGCCTGTCAGCCCATTTGGCATGGCGGGCACGCGAACCAGATTTCGACGCAAACAATCGCTTACCCATGCATTGAAGAGATTCACACGGCGACAAAACTCAGCCGACACGCGCAGCACAGCATTTCCGCCGCCGAGCCGTCTACCACTGGCTCCGGAGAAATCAAGCTGCCATTTGCCGCTTCATCTCAGAGAGCCTTTGGCGAAGTAGCCCGAAGGCGGCGTTCGGCGCTCAACTTCCAGGGCGGCGGAATGCACTCGATGTCATTGGCGCAACTCTCGGCAATCCTCTCGGTCGCAAGCCGGCCATTCTCTTCTGATTTCGTCGGTGCACCTTTTATCCGGCTCTATCTGTACGCCCATCGTATCGATGATCTGGCACCCGGTATATACCGGTTGTGGCCTGATCGTGCTGAGTTGGAGCAGATCAGGAGTGGCGACCAGCGCCTCCCCGCCGCCGGTCTGAGCCTTGGGCAGGATCTCGCGGGTAACGCATGCGTCGCCTTCTCGATGATCGGCGATCTCGGCCGTGCCGTCCGCGCCCATGGTGATCGTGGTTATCGCTATGTGCATTTTGAAGCAGGCGCTATCGGCCACCGGCTCTATGTCGCGGCGGAAGCCTTCGGGTTGGCGGCAACCGGCATTGGCGCGTTTTATGACGAAGAGGTGCACCGCTATCTCAACCTCACGCCCAAGCAGGGACAAGTGGTGTACCATTTCGCGATCGGTTATCCGGTTCCCGATTACCGCCTTTCGGCATAAGATCGCGATGGTGGGCATCCTGGTGTATGGCGACAATCACTTCATCGTTCGCGGTCCATTGCCTGATAGGGAGGTTGCACTCGCACTCATTCGACACTGGTCCCTCATTCAAATTGGAGCCAGAATACCGGCCCATCTCGGTCAGTGGCAGATCACCACGCGCGAGCTCAGGGAAAATTTGGAATGGGCAGTGATCGCGTCAGAAAACACTGAGATCTCACCAGCAGTGAAGCAGTTGCTGGGCGAGCTATCGGCACGGGGAATCACCATCCACGAATCCGGCTTCGGCCACGATAACGCACGTGAGCCAGCGAGCTGCTGAAGCCACATTCCGGGCTCATCGTGAAAATTATTCCGGGCTGTTGCGAAAAACCGTTGGCCTTCCCGCCGGAATCACTGTTCACCTTCAGCCCGGAATCTTGTTCGCCTTCACTCCGGAATGCTTTTCACGTTCGCCCCAGAATCCCGTTCACCTTCGCCCGGAATCCGCACCCAAAGCCTGGAGATCCAACATTCCCTGAACGAACTGATCGCCCGGGAACGTTCTGACCCGCAACATCCTTCCAAAGGATATGCTCGGCGACAGTGCGTACGGTGTAGCGTGGAGTATGGACAAGAGACTAGAGAAGCGACACAAGCGTCAGGTGTCTCGCGCTAAAAAGAAGCTGAGACTGTCGGAACCTGACGTAAGGACGCGCGAACAGATTGAAGCAGCCAGAGAAGCGAGTCGCGCTGATACCAGCCGTGGCAACAAACCCAGAGTAGCCGTCTCGAGGGGGTCTTTCCGAAATACCTTTGCCGCCACTACTGGCAATGCGGCGAAAACTGATAGTTAGGCGAGTTCCCGGCCTTTTTTATAAACGGCCAAAGTTCTTTGGGAGATCGTGAGAGCGGCAGCCAAAGCTGCCGGTATTGAGAAGCTTAGCTCCGGCGCCGCCGCTCTCCTTCGGTCTGTTTTACGTTCATCCTTCAACTTCGCCACTCACCGCCTCGCAATAACGCAATAACAGATGGTTTGCCCCGACGCTGACGGATTACCCGTCCCTTGCCGCCTACCCGGATCCTTCGCGAAAGCCGGATGGATTTCGCCTTCCGGTAGTGGCGCTTATCGTTCCCGAGGTTACTTATTCGGCCGGCCTGCCGTGCTCCACGCACAGGTCCACTAGATCCGAGACATTCGCCTCTCCAACGCACATGACCGTATCTGCGCCGCCCCAGTAAATCTTCACGGTTCCATCGGGCTCCGGAACAGCCCCACAAGTGAACACCACGTTGTGGACATACCCGGTTATTTCCCATGGATCCTCCGGCTGCAAGATCCACGAGTCTCCTATGCCGATCATCTTTGCCGGATTCCGCAGGTCGTGAAGAGCAACCCCCAACCGATAGACCGATCCATCCATCGTTTGGAAAACTCCGTGGTAAATAGAAAGCCATCCCCGATCCGTTTTGATCGGCGGCGCGCCGGGACCGATTTTCATTTCGTCCCAGTGATAGGGTTCAGGCTTCATAATGAGCTGCGATTCGCCCCAAAAACGCAGATCCGGAGAATAAGAAATCCAGATTGACCAAGGACTGATCTCCGAATGCGGACGGTCAAGCCGCGCATACAATCCATCGAACTTCTCCGGAAAGATCACCACGTTTCGATAGTCCGCTTCCGTGATAAGTGAGACTCTTTCCACCTGCTTGAAATCTTTCGTCTTGCCAAGTGCGATCCGCACTCCATTTCGCGAATAGGCGCTGTAGGTGATGAAGTACTCGCCTTCGAGCCGAGTCACGCGTGGATCCTCCACGCCGAACTCTTCGTAAGCGGCAAACGGGCTGTCGCGCGCGGGAACCAGAAAGGGTTCCGGATCGGCGGTGAAGTGGAATCCGTCCGGGCTGCGCGCCAAGCCAATGATGGACCGGCCGGTACGGAGATGCGAACGGAAAAGCATGATGTATTGGCCCTCATGATTTACTACCGCCGCGTTGTGGACCGTTTCCACCGGGTAGGGGATTTCCGCCTTGGTGAGAATGGGGTTGTGGCAATATCGCCTGATAATATCCGGCTTCATGACTGTCTCTTCTCTTCCAAATCAAAGATCGTCGAGTAGCCTTGCTCGTACGCCTCGACCATAGTCTCGATCGAAAAGCATTGCTGGACTCGTTGCCGGCACGCGTTGCGATCGATTTCGGGAAGGCGCTCCAGGGCCTCGACGGCCTCACTCACGTTCGTGACCAGAAATCCAGTCTTGCCATCTTGGATCACCTCACGGCACGAGCCCAGGTCCATGGCGATAACTGGCACGCCCGCTGCATTCGCTTCAACCAGGACCAGTCCGAACCGTTCCGGGATAGTGTTCAGATGGATCAGAGCGCACGCACGCGCAAATAGTCCATTTTTTTCCGCTACGCCCACCGGCCCGATATAGCGGATGTTGCGATCATCGATGTACGGTTTTGACTTGCTCCGTAAAGTAGGACTCATCCTGGATAATGCCGGCGATAATCAAACGCCGGCCGCTTAGGCGAGCAACCTCGATCGCCAGATGAACGCCCTTGTCCGGGTGAATACGGCCAAGAAAGACTAAGTCATCACCACCGCATTCCTGAAGACGATACAACGAGAGATCGATCCCGTTGTAAACTGTCAAACGGGATTCTTACTCTCCAGATAGACTATCGGCCTTCGCTCGTCCGCGGAGTCATTCTACTGGCGAATGAGGCGCATTTTCATCCCCAGGGGTGGCCCGCAGGGCCATTGAGGTTGTCAAGAGAAAACACACTCCTGCTGACGCGCGCCTTTGAGGAGCGCGCAAAAACAGTTTACGCCAGAACCCGCAGCTCGCACGTGTGCCTCTCGGCAGTGATTCCTGCTTTCGCAGAACCGGACATCCATTCGCTGTCTCGAGCCCGAAGGCCGTCACAGATGATTGAGTTTGTGTTCGCTGCCAGTCCCGAAACAATTCGGAGGGAGCCTCAGGAGTTTTCATGTCCATCGCTCAGTCGGCGATCTGCAGGACCTGGCAGCCTGCGCGCTGTGTGATCTTGTTCTTTCTTTCCCGGGCGGTTTACGCCACCCCGATGCTGAAGTCTTCTACCGGCACAAAGGGCCGCTGTCCACGATCTACTGCGAGCAGATACGTCACCATCTTTCGAGCCACCGCAGTTGTGGCTCGATTAGTGTTTCCTTTTTGCTTGGCTTTCTCGTACACCAAGGCGAGTTCATGGCTGTTTTTCGGGGCCAGCTTGGCGGTCTCCACGAGAACATGCTGAATATGCTTGTTGCGCTATTTAGAAAGCGGTGTTCGCAGCACTTTGTCTGCTGAGCTCTTTTCGTCGCCGCACAAACCGCAATAACTAATAGCCTGCTTCACCGAGCGGAAGCGCGATACGTCGCCGATCTCGAGTGCCCAGGTGAGCGCAGTGATCGACCCCACGCCCGGTACTGTCCTCAGGTTCTTCAGTCGTTTCGGCCAACAGCGGGTCTCGTTCGAGAGAACTGACCAAAGCGTAATCGGTTTTCTGCAATCGCTCGATGGACTCACGGCTGAGCCTCAGTAACGGCCCGATGCTTTCATCCACTTCCGGGTTCGAGGCGAGCAGCTCTCGGAAGTACTTCACCTTATGCAGCCGCTGTTTGTTGTGGGTCACTCCGGTCTCCAGCAGCAGCCCGGACACTCGATTCTTCATCTGCACCATATGTCGTACCAGCAGGTGACGATAGCGCAGCGTACGGCGTCGATCCCGAATCGCTGTCGAAACCATATGGCATTCCGGCAGAAAATCACAGCGCAGGCAGTCTGCGATCTTGCCGGCATCAATCCGATCATTCTTCTTCTTGGCCGTCGCGATCGCGCGCAGCATCACAGGGTGCGCCACCTTCACCCGTGCAGCGTGCGGAAGCAAATGGTCGTAGACCCAGCCCGTGAAGATGCTGGCCTCCATCGCTGCCGTCCAGGGCTGTGGAAGTGTCTTCATCCAGCTATCCAGCTCAGTACGAGTCGCTGGAATCGTCCCTTGTTGCTGAATTTGTCCGCCTACATCTTTGATGCAATAGCTGATCGTCTTCTTGTGAACGTCGAGCCCAATGTAATACATATGTTTGTTGAGGAGCCTCCATGGTGTTCTCTGAATCAACGTCCCCGTTGAGTTCAGCTTTTTGTACACCACGCGCTTATAGTTGCTGCAGCCGTGACTTAGCAGATAAGAGATTTCCACCGTCGTCGGACCGGCGTGTTGTGGAAAAGCATGGATCTGCGAGATGCTGAAACGCGGCGCAGGCTGTCCTGCGGCTACGAATTCACTCACGCGTGAACAGGCGATGTCTTCGAGGAGAGCTTCGAGCCGCAGGGTTGCCCGGTTTCCAAACGAATTCTCAGATGTCGTCTGGATCGCAGTTTGAGTTCAGGCTCTACTATAAGCCTTTCGCAAGGAGACCAGCCCGCCTGCTGTCACAAATCTTTCCTTGGAGCGAATATGATGACGGATCGATCTTCGGGTAGTCCGGAACCGGAATGGGCTGCCTTTCTTGCGATTGACTGGGCCGATAAGAAGCACGCCTGGAGCTTGTATGTCCCGAATGCTCCCAAGCGCGAGCACGGGGAGATTGCACATTCTCCGGAAGAGATTCATATCTGGATCAGCCAACTAACAGCACGTTTCGCAGGCCGGCCGATCGCGGTCTGCGTGGAACAGTCGCGTGGCGCTTTGCTGTTTACCTTGACTAAGTACGGCAACCTCGTTCTTTATCCGATCCACCCAGCGACAGCGAGCGATTTCCGCAAAGCCGTGTATCCATCTGGTAACAAAAGTGACCCGGTGGATGCGGACGTACTGCTGGATTTTTTACTCACTCACCGCGACCGCTTACGCCTCTGGCGGCCGGATACGGTGCAGACTCGTGAGTTGCAATTTCTGGTGGAAGACCGGCGCCGCATGGTGGACGAAAAGACGCGGTGCCTGAACCGGTTGACGCAGCGTTTAAAGATGTACTTTCCGCAGGTGCTGTCTTGGTTCGGCTCCGCGGATTCGGTGTTGGTATGGAGATTTCTCGAGCAATGGCCTGACCTGGAATCGCTACGTAAAGCGCGGCGCAGCACGCTCAAAAGCTTTCTGGAACGCGATGGCCGGTGTTTGCCCCCAGACATCGGAGAACTCTGGCCGACCATTCGGAATGCCATTCCGGCCACGCAAGATGCGGCCGTGATCGCAACTTCGATTCTGTTCGTGAAGACGATCGTGCGGCAGCTTCAGCTCTTGCATGAGGCTATTCGGGAATATGACAAGCGCATTGAGCAAGTGACTGAAACGCATCCAGACTTCCCGCTTGTGCGTTCGTTCCCGGGTGTGGGGAAGGCGCTCGCGCCGCGCCTGATAGCCGCGCTGGGCACCCAGCGCGACCGGTTTTGCAGCGCAAACGAACTGCAGAGCTATACCGGGATTGCACCCGTACAGGAGTCCAGCGGCAAACAACGTTGGATCCATGTGCGTCGGGCTTGTCCGAAGTTTGTGCGGCAGACGTTTCAGGAATGGGCACAGCACTCTCTGCCTCGTTGCGAATGGGCTCGCGCGTATTACGATCAACATCGTGCGCGCGGCAAACAGCATCATGCCATTATTCGTAGCTTGGCTTTCAAATGGATCCGCATCCTCTATCGCTGCTGGAAGAATCATACCCCGTACCAGGAAGCTGCCTACTTAACCAAGCTGTGTCCCAGGTCACCAGCCCCCACTACTGTTGAAATCGTCTGGAAAACGACCGCCGGCTTTTCCAAAATCGCAGCAATTAATACTTGACTTACCAGCTCAGATGTCTCCCCGCTCGACTTACATTCAAACAATCCGTCAACTTGAATTGCCCAAGCTGTTGCATGTAGGCCGATGTCGTCCAGCTATTGCAGGGCAGCAGTCAACTCTGCCGACCCGAAAAGCCGTTGAGGCCGTTTCGAATCTGTCGCGTAGGTTTGCAGCAAGCATGATGCAATGCTTGCCGGCAGTCGAGCCCTTTTGCAAAACTTACCGTTTCTGAGGCGGTCAGACCCCAAACTGCCGAAAATGATGGTCGAGATGTTTGTACATCAAGATCGCCCACTCCTCCGGCGTCATATTGCCAAAGAAACTATGCGGACTCTTTGTACACCCCACCGACCCTCCCGCCGCAAACTTGTCAATCAATCCCGACAATCGCTCCCGTTCCTTGTCCAAATCTCGTTCGTCCGCCACCATGAGGCTCTTCGCCGTCGGCGAATTCTTCCGCAGCGGACCTTCGTTGCGAAACACCATCGGCTTCACCAGTCGCCCCATCAGACGTGCGGGTAGCGCTCCCTTTTCGGGCACCACTTCTCCCACTGCCCACTGCATACTCACCGAGCAATGTGCAACCATCTGCGCCGCTGTCATCTTGCCCCAGCGCCTCTCACTTTGCGGCTCCAACTTCCCCAGCCGGACCTTCATCTGATTCGCCACCGTCGCATCCAAAAGGTTCTTCATGCTCACATGCCGGCCCTTGAATCAGAATAACCAAGCTCACCCAATTGTCTGAACCTACTCCGTCCACAATAGTCGCCGTAGAACCAATTGAAAGGACGTTATCGCCCGATGATTTGCATTTTCGCCAGGCACTCGCTGCGGGCTGAACTCTTCCAGTGAGCCCCTGTCCGAACGGTCATTTTCTGCGGTTCAACGATCAAATTTCCGATAAGTGCAGGCACAGACGACCTTCTCTGCAACGCGGGTTGTTCACATTGCCGTTTAAGGGCGCAGTCGATCGAGGTGCGGAAAAGCAGCTTTCAATCAACGCGACGCGGACTAACCGTCAAAGTGGCGTCCGGTCACCTATTCTTGGCCTTTACCCCACGAATGAAGAATCTCAGTTAATGGGATGGTCCGCCGCCTCTGTTTCACCGTGGCTGGAATATAAGAGGGGAAAAAGGAGACCATCATATGAAAATACACACGATCGGCATCGATCTCGGCAAAACGATTTTTCATTTAGTAGGGTTGAACTTGCGCGGGGAGGTTGTGGTGCGAAAGAAGTTCTCGCGTCTGCAGCTGCTCCGCTTCACAGCGACCCGGCAAGTCTGTTTGATTGGGATGGAAGCGTGCGGAGGTTCCCACTTTCTTGGTCGGGCGCTTCGAGAGCAGGGGCACGAAGTGCGTTTGATTCCGGCACAGTATGTGAAGCCGTACGTGAAAACCAACAAGAACGACTACATTGATGCTGAGGCAATCGCAGAAGGGGTGGGCCGGCCAACGATGCGCTTCGTCCCGATCAAGACTGACGATTAACTGGACATGCAGTCATTACATCGAGTGCGCGAGCGTTGGGTAGTGCGACGCACGGCCGTGGTCAATCAGATGCGTGGATTATTGCTGGAGCGCGGCATCACTCTGCCGAAGGGGAGGTGTCATTTAGAGGCGGCCTTGCCCACGATTCTAAAAGACACTGACGCAAAGCTGTCGGGAGTAGTACGGTTGCTGCTGGCGCAGCTGAACTTGGAGCTGGAGCAATTGGCCATGCGGCTGGCCGAGACGGATGCGCTGATTCAGCAAGCGGCGCGGGAGAGCGAAAGTTGTCGGCGTCTCGACGCGATCCCCGGCATCGGGCCAATCACGGCAACTGCACTGATCGCGTGTCCGTAGCCAAAACGCTAAGCGCCGATGCTGGCAAGGGGCCGAGCTACGTTTCAAGCGGCTACCGTCCAGTTGTAACGATGATGCAGACCTCCAAGCCGAGTCTGTGAGATGACGCGGGCGGCTGGCGATGGTCGTTGCTCCACCGGTCGCCCATTCGGCGCATCCTTATTTATGGCATCGTGAACGCGGTCATCGTTGTGATAAATCGCATACTCGTGAAGCAGCCGTCGCAGATGTCCCTCATTCAGCGGGATGACTCGGTCCAGCATCTCGCGACGGCAACTGCCGATCCACCGTTCCGCGATTCCGTTTTGCCAAGGCGCTTGGATGCCCGTGCGCTTCGGTTTTAAACCGGTTGCTGCGAGCAACTGGACTACATCCACATTGAACTTTGAATCGTGGTCGAAAATGGCGTACCGGTATGGATCCGCTTCGGGAAAAGCTTCCCGCAACTGCTGCACAACCCATTCCGAGGTCGGATGAGCGGTAACGTTGCAGTGCAGAATTTTGCGTCGACCATGCTCGATGATCAAGAAGCAGTACAGCAGTTTAAACGTCAACGTGGGTACAGTGAAAAAGTCGAACGCGACGATCACCTCGCGATGATTGGCGAGAAAAGCCTTCCAGCGCTAATCGTGCTTGCCGGTTCGGGGTCGCAGGCCTCCGAGGTACCTGGTGACGGTGCGTTCGGAGACTTTGAAGCCGAGCTTTAGCAGTTCCCCATGTATTTTCGGCGCTCCCCATTCGGCATTTTCAAGCCTCATCTGGCGAATGAGACTTCGGACCTCTTCGGTGATCCTAGGTCGACCGCTGCGTCGCCTGGATCGCCAGCGCCAGTATAGTCGGAAGCCTCTTCGATGCCACGCGATTACGGTCGCCGGTTTCACGATGGCCAGGACATCCGACCATCGCGGCCATATACTTTGCAGCATGACCCAAAAGAGCCGGTCGAGGCGACTCAGCATCGGTCGTCGATGTTTCCGCTTCAGCACAGCGATTTGCTGGCGTAGCGCGAGCAGCTCCAACGAGAGGTCCACACGACTGCGAAAGAAAACCCCAAAGGCGGCGCCAATCGCCAATCATACCGATCACAAACCAGCTGTAACACGACGCGGCGACTCCATCACGCATCTGGTTGGCACTGCAAACCGTGGTATCTAACATCAGCAGAGTTTTGGCTACGCACAACCGAGATTAAGGCCAGTAGCTTCATTTCTTCCCAATCGTTTTTTTCTATGACGGTTGCCGCTGGGTTCTATGCGCCCCATCCATTCGCATCGCAATTGATCGACTCTCTAGAACGAGAAGTGACTGTAACTTCCTTCGCCTTTGCACAATTAGGCAAGTCGTTGCTCTGTAACGCTACGGAGTGGTCGCCAGGAGAGACAACGAAGGTGAAAGGTGTTACCTTGCCCTTGGAGCGATTATCAATCGTAATCATGGCACCCGGTGGTGTTGACGTTACAGATAGCTTGCCTGGCGGTTTGGGGCCTCTGAAATGACAAAAGAAATGGGCATAGAAGTAGGCAACCAATCGCAGTTCTAGTTCCTGGAAAGATTCGTTGAGCTGTCATCTTATTCCAACTTGGTCCAGTTTCGCCTTAGGAAATCGGCAAAACATAAGACTCCTAATACGAGCCCGTAGAATTGCAATTCCCTCGGCCATTGAATCTTCGGAAGATCCAGAGTCCCGACCGAGTACTCGATCGCCCATTGAACATTCTGCGCGGAAATTAAACCGAAGTATATGGAAAGGCATGCGCAGACGGCACTGAAGGCGGCCAAATTTCTCGCGCCGAATAACGCTGTTTCGGTGTACTCGTCAAAAACAACCCCAACCCTGCAAGCAGGCCAGTGGCGAGCGTTGTGAGCAGGTTCCCGACAGCCGAATAGGCATCTTCGGCTTTAGCTAACGCCGCGGAGTCGTCAACTGGCGCAGAGGTGTAGGGCCTATTGTTCAGGTAATCTGTAAAAACCCACACCCCTGCCACGAGCCCGTCCATATCGAACAGCACGGCCTTACAGGTCAGGTTCACATTGCCGCCCACGCGTGACCATGATGGCAGCTACTCGCTTCTCCGGTATACCGATACTGTCCGGCCGATCCATTGGTCCGTTTTCAGCTCTGCCGTAAAGCCGTCGCAGGGTCCACGCGCGTTGCGCGATTTGCAGGCCACCAGATCGCCAATATTGCTGTAGCCAACAACACTGCCGGTATAGTCCCAAACACCAGCGGATCCCACGCCGTTACACCGAACAAGAAGCTTGCAATCTGTTTCGCTAGCGCGAATGCTCCGCCAATTCCCACGATCACGCCGATAATGGCGAACATCATTCCCTGGCGTATTACCATTCCACGCACGTCGGCCCGTTCCGCGCCCAGCGCCATACGAATCCCAATCTCCTGCGTCCGCTGTTCTACCGAATATGCCATCAGCCCGTAGATGCCAATCGCGGCCAGCAACAGCGCTACCCCGCCGAACACGTTCATCAGTAGCATGTGAAATCGTTCGCGTGAAGTCGATCGCGAAACCACCTCATCCATCGCGCGAATATCCGATACAGGAAGTCCCGTCACCTGGCGCAAGACCTCCTCAACTGGAGCTCGAAGCTTCATTGGCTCCTTGCGCGTGCGGATCACCCAGGCCAGGGGAGTCAGCTTAACGTTGAGAGCCTGTATCGCATCCGTAGCTTGGCCGTTCGGAATGTACATCTCCGGCTGCGGATCTTGGTTCAATGATCCATCGCGCTGATCTGCCGCAATCCCGATAATCTGCCGCGGTTGCTCGGCGTCCAGCTCAGGCATCATCGGCTTTCCAATCAGGATGCGATCCTGTAGCGGATCTCCTTTTGGCCAGTAACGCTTCGCCATCGATTCATTGATAATCACCACCGGCGGCCCCACATGATTATCGCGCTCGGTAAATGATCGGCCTCGCACGATCGGAATCTTGAACACCTCAAAATATCCCGGCGAGACCGTCTTCCAACCACCGCCTCCATGAAAAGGCCCATTTTGCAATGGACGCCCAATCACCTTAAACGGCAATCCATAACCGCCCTCTAACGGCACGCAACAGGTCGCGCTCGCCAATTCCACTCCGGGCAGCGCCTCCAACCGCTCTACAGCCCGCCGCACCAGGTTCTCGATTGCTTCGCTAGTCTGGTACGACTTGCCCGATAACGACATGCGCATGGTCAAGACGTTCTTAGTATCGAAGCCCGGCTTAACCGCATAAATCGCCACCGCAGTGCGGATCAGCAGCCCCGCACCCACCAGCAGAATCACCGCCAGGGCTACTTCGCTCACCACCAGAATCGTCCGCACTTTATTTTGCCGGAAGCCGCTCCCCGATCGGCTCGCGCTTTCCTTAATCGTGGAGCTTAAGTCGATGCGCGCAGCTCGCCATGCAGGCAGCAATCCGAAGATCAATGTGGTCAGCAGAGTAATCGCCAGTGTAAATAGCAGCACTCTCCAATCGGGCGATACCAACTGGCCATCAGTTCCTACTCGCGGCAATCCCGCCGTATTCACAGAAAGCAGCGCGCGAATACCCACGAGCCCCAAAACTGTCCCCAACACGGCGCCCGCGCCCGCCAGCAACAGACTCTCCGTCAGTAGCTGCCGAACGATAATTAGCCTTCCCGCGCCTAAAGCCGCCCGGATCGCCAGCTCGCGTTTCCGCACTTCTGCCCGAGCGAGCAAGAGGTTCGCCACATTGGCGCAGGCGATCAGCAGCACAAACCCAACTGCTGCTGCCAACACCCAGATAGACTTTTCGGATCCCTGCACGAGTAAATCCCGCAGCGTACCGGCGTCGAAGCTTTGATTCTTATCCAGCCCATCAGGGAATTTTTGACGGTATGCGCCTGCGGA
The DNA here is from genome assembly GCA_963787585.1 of uncultured Acidobacteriaceae bacterium. Lineage (GTDB taxonomy): Bacteria > Acidobacteriota > Terriglobia > Bryobacterales > Bryobacteraceae > Bog-105. Next base: position 121,581 of record CAWBDR010000011.1, on the reverse strand, counting down.
TCCGTCCAGCTGCGCTTTCGCTTGCGCCAAACTCACGCCCTCCTTTAAGCGCCCTGCAGCTTGAAAGTAGTGCCCCTGATCGCGCGAATTCGGATCTAGTTGAAACGGCAACCAAAGGTCCGGCGCGGGCCCAAAATCCTGAAAATCAAATCGTCTGCCGACCACACCGGTAATCACGTGCGGCTCGCCCCCCAACATCATGACCCGCCCTACGATGTTCGAATCGCCTCCAAACCGGCTCTTCCACAGACCCTCGCTGATGACAACTAATGGCGCTGCTCCCTCTCGATCGTCCTGTGCGTTGAATGGCCGCCCCTTGATCACCGGTACCCCGAACAGTCGGAAATAGGCTGCGCTCACGCGTTCGGATCGAAGCTGGTGCGGAAACGATCCGCCTGTCCAATTGACGATGCCCCCTCCGAACGCCGATACGTCCTCAAAGGCTTGTGTCTGTTGAGACCAGTGCGCGAATTTCGCCGGCGACGCTCCTTGGAAGCTGCCTTGCGGCGTCTTCGTTTCAAAAATGACAATCCGATCCGATTTCGGAAACGGTGGTTCCCTCAATAGCACCGTGTTCACGAGCGAAAAAATCGCCGTATTCGCCCCAATTCCGACAGCCAGCGCCACGACGGCCGTCAACGTAAACGAGCCCCCGCCCTGCCGAAATACTCGAATCGCATGCCGAAGATCGCGTAATAGAGTTTCCATACACCTTGTGCGAGCTTGGACGTGTTTCTGAGCCGAAAGTTCCTGTCACTCACCGTGCGAAGCTGTTTTCGCGAATTTGTGGTTCTCGGAAATGTCGAACTGGTTGAAGTGACGGAGAATGTAAACGTTCTAGGCGACAAAGAGCGACAGATCTTCGGAGGCCTTTCCGCGCGGACCATACGGGTTCAGATAGTCTTCTAGCGACATTCCTACAGCAGGTGAAATCTCCCGCATACTCTTCTCCTGCTCACCGTAGCGGCAAACAATTTGGGGTGCCTGTTGCACTCGCTTGCAGCAAATCGCCACGGATCTCTTTACTGAGCTTGGGCTCGGTCTTGGAGCGCATGAGCCTGTAATATCGAAACGCTGGATCAGCCCGTTTAGCATCTGGAAGACCTGGATCAATTATGCGTTGGGGAACCTTTCTTACACTGTGCTTGCTCGCGAGTACAGGCTCCGGCTCCCCTCGGAAGAGCGGCTTGCTGATGAGTTCAACCGCGAGGCGGACAGCGCTGTTGAAGCGTGCATCGACGGAGCGCCCGCATCGGCGAAAGTGAGCCAAAAAAGCCAAGGGGTTCACCCAGACTGACAAGCCGACGGGTGCTCAACGACTGTACCTACCTCCAACCGTAATGGGTTCCGATGCAAGCAGCGCCAAAGGCCGGTGCCGGGCGCGGGAGGTTTGCCCCGGAGCTGTGCCAGGAAATAAGGAACACAAGAAAAACCAGAAGCTCTGCGCGAGCTCACCGAGTTGCTCCCGCAGCACTCGATTCTCCTCTCGCAAATACTCGATGACCTGCAGCTGTCGCTGATTCATCCAGCCGGCAATGGCTACGAGCAAGAACTGGAACGGATCGAGCATTCTCGGCATCGGTTCCCACTGATTGTCCCATCCCTCACCACCACTCGTAACTATCTCTCGTTTCAGGAGTTCGAGTATCTGGGCCATACGGGAACGGACTGAGCGGGGGAAAGTTCGTACAAAAGTTCGTACAGAACAGAACCAAACCGAAGAGGGCGTCGAGCAGAAATGGCTTCTAATTCAATGACTTAATTTGGCTCCTCAGGTAGGATTCGAACCTACAACCCTTCGGTTAACAGCCGAATGCTCTACCGTTGAGCTACTGAGGAGCATTGCGCTCCGCGCTGTACCCGCTCTTTCTTCGAAAGGTCGGTGCAACTGGGCCTCACCCATTAAAACACAATAGCGATCTGCGCCTGCAACGCGCCTGAGCGGCCGCCTCCTAGCTGACCAACAACACCGGGAACCTGTTACCATCGGGAGTTTATGAAGGGCATCGTTTTGGCCGGAGGCACCGGCAGCCGGCTGTTCCCGCTGACCAAAATCACTAATAAACATTTGCTGCCGATTTACGACAAGCCAATGATTTACTTCCCCATTGAAACGCTTGTCGAGGCGGGAATTCGGGACTTGCTCGTTGTCACGGGCGGGCGGAATTCCGGAGATTTTTTACGTCTTCTCGAAAATGGCAAAGAATTTGGATTAAAGCACATCAATTACGCCTATCAAGAAGGTGAGGGTGGTATCGCTGAAGCGTTGGCGCTCGCAGAGCACTTTGCCGAAAACAGCAAAATCTGCGTCATCCTGGGCGACAACATTATCGAAGGATCCATCGCAGAGGCCGTCCGGAGCTTCCAGCAGCAGGAGCGCGGCGCCAAAATCCTGCTCAAGAAAGTTCCCGATGCCGACCGGTTCGGAGTGGCCGAGATTGTCGGAGATCGGATTGCCGGCATTGAGGAAAAACCAGCGCATCCAAAATCCAGCTACGCCGTAACTGGCATCTACATGTACGACAAGACCGTCTTTGATAAGACGCGTACTTTGAAACCGTCGGCACGAGGAGAGCTCGAGATTACCGACGTGAACAATGCTTACATCCACGAAGGGACGATGACCTTTAACTATCTTGAGGGATGGTGGACGGATGCGGGCACGTTCGAGTCGCTACTCCATGCCGCGAACCTCGTTCGCGAAACCCGGCGCGGAAAGCAGAAACCTCATTTGGCCACAGCGGGGGGAGTGTTGCAGGGATGAGCGCTGCAGCGCTGGGCACGCTCGATTCCGGAGTTGAGCTTGCCGTTCCGGTCGCGAGTCCAGGGATCGGGAGAGTAATTCTGTCCCCCACTAGCAGCGATCTTATCTCCGGAGTCGAGATCAAAGCGTTCCCGATTTGGCCGGACGATCGTGGCTATTTCCTGGAAGTCGCGCGACTCGGCCAGAATTTAGTCGCACATTTTCTGGCAGATTCCACTCAGGTTTCGGCGGCATTCAATTACCCTGGAATAATTAAGGCGTTTCACTATCACAAATTGCAAACCGATTACTGGGTGCCGGCTGCCGGTTTGTTTCAAGTAGCGCTGGTCGACCTGCGCGTTGGATCGAGCACGTATGGCTGGAAGAACACGCTGTACGTGGGGACGCTACGTCCCTGGCAAATTCTGATCCCGCCTGGAATTGCGCACGGGTACAAAGTGCTTGGCGAACAACCCTCGGTGCTGGTTTACATCACAAACCGCACCTATGACCCAAAGGATGAAGGGCGCGTTCCGTACAACGATACGGCGATCGCCTACGACTGGGAGTTGCAACATAAATGAAGATTCTTGTCACGGGCGGAGCCGGTTTTATCGGTTCTTGCTTCGTGCGAATGGCCCTGCGTGAAGCCTGGGCAGAACGAGTAATTAACCTGGACAAGCTGACTTATGCCGGAAATCTCGATAACTTGCGAGGAATCGGCGAGACGGCCCGGTATAGTTTCGCGCATGCCGATATCTGCGATCCGGAAGCCCTAGAAAGCATTTTCGCCAGTGAGGCACCGGATGCGGTGATCCACTTCGCCGCGGAATCGCATGTTGACCGAAGCATTCACTCCCCTGCCCCGGTCATTCAAACTAACTTGAATGGTACTTTCACGCTGCTCGAGGCAGCGCGGAAATACAAGGTTGCGCGGTTCGTGCATATTTCGACGGATGAAGTGTATGGGAGCATCGATCCGCCCCATGAGGCGGATGAGACGTATCCGCTGTGCGCGAGCAGTCCGTATTCCGCATCAAAAGGCGGCTCCGATTTGCTGGCACTATCCTATTACACTACTTACAAGCTAAATGTTTCGGTTACACGCGCTTCGAATAACTACGGCCCGTATCAGTTTCCGGAGAAGCTGATTCCGTTAATGATTTCGAATGCCTTAGAAGACAAGGCTCTCCCCGTTTACGGTGATGGGCAGCAGATTCGCGACTGGCTATATGTCGAGGATCATTGCCGCGCGGTTCATGCTGTTCTGGAGAAGGGCGCTCCCGGCGAGATTTACAACATTGGCGGTAACTGCTCGCTGCCGAACCTGGAAGTGATCAGTCGCATTCTGCGAGCGACAGGCAAACCGGAAACGCTGATTACTTGCGTGGCGGATCGCCCCGGCCATGACCGGCGCTACGCGCTGACGAATGAAAAACTCACCCGAAGTACCGGATGGGAACCGCTGATGAGCTTCGATCGAGGGCTCCAGGTCACGATCGATTGGTATCGCGAGAACCGGGGCTGGGTGGAGCGCGTGAAGAGCGGCGAATACCGCCTCTTCTACGAATTGAACTACGCTCAGCGAGGATGAGGGCTCTGGCGCGCCTCTCGCTATAATTCGACAAGAGTCCTTCGTCTACGGTGAGCCGCTCCCCACAAGCAATTTCCTCGCTAGACGAGTTGACGCAGATCCAAATGGAGGTGCGGCGCTCGCAAACGCTGGGCGAATTGCGTCGCTATTTCGATCGCGTTCAGGAACTTCGGCTCACGCATGCCGGCGATTTCGACATACAGCTCCGGGTAGCCGAAGTTCAAGATGAAATCATTCAGCGAGCAAGGACCTTGCGCGGGCAATCTGCAGGGATCCATGTTGCCGAGAATCAAGAAGAGGACGGCTCAACGGGAGCCTCGAAGACGATTGCTGACGAACAGCCCGTGGATGCAGCGGAAATACACTCCGAGCTGCCACAGATCGATAAGACTAGCTGGCAACGTGTCATTTTCTTGGCTCTGTTCCTTACCTTCATCTTCTGTGCCGGATTTTTCTACCTGATTCAGGCAGCGCGCAAAAATTATCTGGCTCAGCCTGAAACCACCGCGAGTACTGCGCCGGCTAATCCGAAGCCAGTTAGTGGAAAGCAGCCGGCACCAGGACCGATAATTTCCCTGAATCCGACACTTCGCCTGTATACGGACCTTATACCCGGAACGGTTTCGATCGACAACGGCGCGCCCGCGGATTTGAAGGACGGCGAGCTCGTTCTCGACAATCTACAACCGGGAATGCACTCCGTCAGCGTTGTGGGACCCAATGGCAATGCCGGCTTCAGTTTTGAGGTGAAGGACAAGAATTCGCCTCAAATCGTCGGAACTCCGAGCGCCACCAATGCTATGGCCGTGCTCGTATCGGAGCAGGACGGTAGAGGGCGGATAGTCACCAACGGCGATTCAATCCTCACAATCGACGGCAAGCTGGCGGGTGAAGTGGGATCGGACGGACTGGCGCTGGACGATTTCGGGAAAACCGATCATGAGTTGCAGATCGCTCAGAACAAGGACCGGCAGAGATTTGTATGGACTTACACGCAGGCACCCGTATTGACGGTTTACGTTAAATCCGACCCCAATGCCGGAACGCTCGTGGTCATGGCTGGTCAAGACGGCGTAAGCGTATCCATCGATGGAAAGACTTACCGGCGCGTGACAGCGCAAGGGCAGCTTCGCATTCCGTTCAAAGTCGGCGAGTACACGGTGACAGCGCACAAGAACGGTTTTGTCGATCCGCCTCCCCAGACTGTCGAGGTGAAGAAAGCGGAAGAAACCGCGGTGCAGTTCAGTCTGGAACCGATACCGCAAGTTGCCGAATTACAGATTAGGGGAGCGCTTCCCGCAACACAGGTCATCATAGATAACCAATTGGCCGCTCTTGTCGGAGCCGACGGTAGTGCGACAGTACCCAACGTAAGGGCCGGCGGCCATACGGTGGAGCTGAAGCATGATCAGGCCGCTCCGAAGAAGCTGGAGCGAACATTTCAGGCGGGCGGCACGGTGGTGCTGACCGGTGCAGACGTGCAGTTGGAAAAGATTGCGAGCGATCAGAATGCCGCTCCGCCGACCCCGCAAACACGATCTGAGGCCGCGCAACCGGCGCCTATCGATGAAGTGCAGCCGTCTACTGCCACGGAACGAGTGCAAAGGGGCGGCGGTTTCGTGCCGTATCACACTACGCGCACTGCAGGCACATACTCATTTCAAGCCCAAGGACATATCGGCGGCTTCCTCAAGCACAGCAAGCTGCAATGGTACGCCGCGTACCAAGACAGCGAAAATTATGTGCTGTTCACCCTTGATGGAAAGCACGCGATAGTACGGCGCATCCATAATGGGAAATCGACCGAGGTCAACCGCATTCCGTTCAGTGCCGGCTCAACCGACTGGGTGCAGGTGGACCTGACTGTAAAGCCCGATTCGCTCGCCACTCACATCAAGAGCGCCGACGGAACCTGGACCAATCTCGGAACCGTCGACAGTTTCGGGCGTGATTTCACGAAAGGCAAAGTCGGTTTTTACGTTCCGGGCAGCGATGAGATCGCGGTTTCCAATTTCCGCTTCTCCGGGCATTGACGGAAAGGGCTCGACAATAACGGTGGACGAACGTGCGTTTTATCGCGAATCGCAAATAACCAAACCGGCCGAGCTGAACTGTTCCTTTTGCAAGACAGTTGAGAAATACGACCTTCGATGGCTGGTGCGCCGAAAGATTGATCGTCTGCCTCGCAACGCGGATGAACGAGATCGGGCCAAGTTTGCGAAAGCCGCGAGTTACATGGTGTTGCTCGATGACAAAGTCACTTGCAAGAATCCACGCTGCCGCCGCACCTTTGAAGTTTCAGGCATGAAAACTACTGCTTTCCTCACGGATTAGTAGAGATTAGTTGCGCATAATTCTGTAGTTTCATTCACATTAATTTTGCTGCACAAACTGCGAGTTTTCCGTCTTCGGAGAAACAAGGGTACAAACCCCCACATCTACGGTGCAGGAGGCGCCAATCATGGTGCACCCACTTGGGAAAATATTGAACAACTTAGCAATAGCCGCAGCGATGTTGGGACTGTTATCCCTGTCGGCATACGCACAGGAAGACCCACCTGATCGAGTGGCTCGACTGAACTATATCAACGGCAATGTGTCAATGGAACCGGCTGGATTAGACGATTGGACTCCAGCCACAGTGAACCGTCCGTTTACTACCGGCGATTACCTGTATACCGATAGCAGCGGAATGGCAGAGCTGCATGTGGATGACGCCGTGATGCGGATGGGCGCGAACACCAGCTTCGGCTTCTTGAACCTTAACGATCAAACCGTGCAGATCAAATTGTCCGAGGGCGATATGGAGTTCCGAGTACACGATCTCGGCCCGAACCAGGTTTTCGAAGTCGATACGGCAAACGCGGCGGTAACGCTGCTGCGTGATGGAGTGTATCGATTCCGCGTAGATCCCAACGGGAACTTCAGCTATGTGGTGGTGCGGTCCGGCCAAGCACAGGCGACGGGCGGTGGACAGGCGTTCACGATGAACACGGGTGATAGCGCGCAGATTACCGGGACGGACCAGATGTCGTACGACGTGGAGACAGCACCTGCGCCCGATCAGTTTGACAACTGGTGCGCTTCGCGCGATCAGCATGAGCAACATCTTGCGAGCGCGCGGTATGTGCCGCCGACCATGATCGGATATGAAGACCTAGATGACTACGGTTCATGGCAGCAGGCGCCGGACTACGGACCGGTCTGGTATCCCCGTTCGGTTTCGTCGGATTGGGCTCCCTACCATGACGGACATTGGGCGTGGGTCGAGCCGTGGGGCTGGACGTGGGTCGACGACATGCCTTGGGGATTCGCGCCCTTTCACTACGGACGATGGGCATACATCGGGAACCGTTGGGGCTGGTCCCCGGGACCGGTCGGCGGAGGAGGATACGGCGGGATCCGACCCTATTATGCGCCGGCCATGGTGGCCTGGTTTGGCGGATCAAATTGGGGCGTTTCGATCGGCATTGGAGGAGGAGGACCGAGCCTAGGCTGGGTGCCGCTCAGCTATGGCGAGGTGTACACGCCCCCGTACGCTTGCAGCCGTTCCTATTTCTCAAACGTGAACCAGTACAACACGCGGGTGGTTAACACGGTGAACATCACCAACGTGTACAACACGGTCTACGTGAACCATCAGGTTTATAACCAGCAGATCGCGAACGTGAGAGCGCCGAATGCGGTGATGTCGATGCCTCAGAGCGCGTTCGCAAGCGGAAGACCTGTGCGGCAGGCAGCGGCACCGGTCCGGCAGGCAGATTTTAACCGGATTCGAACGGCGGCGGTGATCGCGCCGCCAGTGGCGCCCACCAGGCAAGCGGTCGCGCCGACGTTGGGGCGTACTGCCGCGCGTCCGGCGGCCCAAGTGATCCAACGGCCAGTGATTGCAAAGAGCACCCCGGCAGCGGCACCAGCACCATTTGCTGCACGGCAAGCTTATCTTCAGCAGCATGCGGGACAGCCACACAATTTCACTGCCATGCATCAGGCGGTAGCTCCCCAAGCGCGACAAACCGTTGCGCAGGTGCGCCAGGTTCCTTCGGTGCGGCCCGTCGCAGTCAAACCGGGACAGCGCGGCGGCAACGCGCCGCCTCCGGCGGTCAACGCGAAGCAGATGCCGCAAGGGCAGAATCCGGCCAGTGGGAGAGTAGCACCCGGAAACCAGGCTCCGGTGAGCAATGCTCGTCCGGCGGGGCAGCCCCAGGCTCCTGCGCCGGTGAGTCACGGAACGCCGCCTAACCTGAGACAGGCTCCGCAAAACCAGGCTCCCCAGAATCAGGCTCCTCAAAACGCACGCTCTACCGAACGAACTCCTGCGCCGCCAAACCGGCCGCAGGCTGAGCCAGCGTCAAGGATGCCGGAAAGAGGGCAACCGCCTGCCACTCCGGGGGCCGAACGAACTCAACCGCGCACTGAACCGCCGGCGCAGACTCGTTCTGAAGAGCGGCCTAGTCCAACAACCCGGCCAGCGCAACCGGCATACCCAGAACGGCAGCCTGCCCAGCCGAACCGAGCACCTGAAGCGCGTCCGGAGGAACGTCCCGCGCCTCAACCTTCACCTCAGCGCGAAGCTCGACCTGCGCCTCCGCCTCAGCGGGAAGCGCAGCCAGAAGCTGCACCTCAGAGGGAGGCGCGACCGGCACCAGCACCTCAGCGCGAAGCTCGGCCTGCGCCTCCGCCTCAGCGGGAAGCGCAGCCAGAAGCTGCACCTCAGAGGGAGGCACGACCTGCACCAGCGCCTGAGCGCGAAGCTCGACCTGCACCTCCGCCCGAGCACGAAGCTCGGCCGGCACCTCCGCCGAAGAATGAGGAAAGGCGCGCTCCGCCTCCCAAAGACACAAAGGACACTAAAGATCACGGCAAATAGCGCAGTGGCAGAAGATGACGAAACAAAGCCAAATTGGCTTTGTTTCGTCAGCCGATCGATCGAACGACTCCGCCATCGGCCCGAATGGCAGCTCCTGTGATAGCGGATGCCAGCGGACTGCACAGGAACATCACGACGGACGCGATTTCCTCGGGTTGTTCAAATCGCTTGAGGATCGAGCTGGGACGGACGTGCTCAAAGAAGTCCGTTTCGAACTGTTCGCGCGTCTTCAAGTTGCTCGAAGCGAGACGGTCCATGAATTCGAGCGCGCCTTCTGAAGCAGTGGGGCCAGGAAGCACGGAGTTCACCGTCACATTCGTGCCTGCGAGGGTCTCCGCCAGCCCACGAGCAATCGCAAGCTGTGCCGTTTTCGTCGTCCCGTAATGGATCATTTCGGTGGGGATCTGCAGCCCTGATTCGCTGGAAATGAATATGACGCGGCCCCAACCGTGCTCCTTCATGCGAGGGAGATAGTGACGGCTGAGACGAACGCCGCTCAAGACGTTCACTTCGAAAAACCGAAGCCAATCCTCGTCCGAGATCTGCTCGAACGGCTTGGGTTCGAAGATGCCGAGGTTGTTGATAAGGATGTCGACTGTCGGGAACGAGGACAGGGCCCGTTCGACGCCTTGAGGAGTGCCGAGATCAGCTGTTACGCCGTGGGCATCGCCGTCTGATTTTCTGAGGGCCTCAACCGCTTGCTCGACGCGCTGCCTGGTACGCCCGTTGATGATTACACACGCCTGTTCCCGCGCGAGCGCTTGCGCAATGGCGTAGCCGATGCCGGTAGTAGAACCGGAGATGAAGGCGCGCTTGCCCTTCAGTTGCAAGTCCATACTTAAACGATGCAACCCTCTCGGGGTTCGTATCAGCTTACCGCGAACGCGCGCTGCCTTACTCGCGGACTTTCAGCAACACTTGATCACGATTGAGGAATTGAATCGCGCGTATCCCGAGCGCTTCGGCTGCCTGGATATTGGCGATCCGATCATCGAAGAACAGCGTTTGTTCGGGGCTGGCATTCAGGCCTTCGAGGCATTGCTGATAGATCTGGGGCTCGGGCTTGATTGAATGAACCTGATACGAGAGCGTTACTTGATCAAAGTGAGTGAGCCTATCTGTTTCGAACTCGAGCGCGTCCCCGAGAGTATGCGGCATGTTCGATAGCAGGCCGACGCGCTTTCCGCCGGCGCGAAGCTGCGCGACCCAGTCCCACATGACGGAATCAAAACGCATCCAACTTTCATTGTCGAGATCGGTTAACGCGGCGATTTGCTCATCACTGAAAGTCGTTTCCGCCTCCCGCGCAAGCCCGTTCCAGTAATCCGGCGCGGTAAGATAACCCCTATCGTATTCTGGGCGGAGATCCCAATAAAGATGGCAGAACTTATCCGTCGATATGCAGGCGATGGAGGCCATCCGGGCCTGATCTGCCTCGGTCTGATCCTGGACCAAGACGCCGCCGAAGTCGAAGATAACCGACTCGTAACCGTTAACGAGCGCCATCGACCAATTGTTCGGGGCGGCTGCGCACTTCGCGGATGGCGTAGATCCTGCGGCCCTGGCTCTCGAAGTAAGTGCGCATGAGCACCTCTCCGATAAGGCCAGTGCTGAACATCATCAGCCCAGCAATCCAGAGCAGAGCTCCCGCTACCAGCAGAGGTCCATGCTCGGCAAGGATGTCGTGCCCGGCCAGCTTGGCAATCAGCATAAAGAGAAGCACGGCGCTCCCGAGGCCGATTCCACCGAGCCCCCAGGTGCCGAAAAAGTGCATGGGACGCGTGAGATAACGCAGCAGGAACTTGATGGTGATGATGTCGAAGAAGACGCGGAAGGTACGGCTCAGGCCGTAGTGGGATGCACCGTTTGGACGTTCGATATTCCGGATGGGCACCTCAGCAACCCGCGCGCCGTAAAAACTGGCCAGGGCTGGAATGAAGCGATGCAGCTCGCCGTAAAGATTGACGTCCCTGAGCACTTCTGAGCGGTATGCCTTGAAGGTCGTGCCAAAATCGCGAAGATCGACTCCAGAGGCGCGCTTCATCATCCAATTCGCGACGCGGGATGGGAGCTTGCGGGTCACCGCATTGTCGACCCGGTCCTTGCGCCACCCACTCGCGATGTCATAGCCTTCGTCGATCTTCTCGAGCAGACGCGGAATATCCTCCGGATCATGCTGCAGGTCGCCATCCATTGAGACAATTACGTCACCTTGCGCTTCATCAAAACCGGCCGCCAGGGCCGCAGTCTGGCCGAAGTTGCGGCGGAGACGAAGGACCTTGAGGTGAGGGTCCGTTTCGACCAGATTCGAAAGCAGGTCAAAACTGAGATCCGTGGAAGCGTCGTCTATGAAAAGAATTTCGTAAGGGCGCTTGAGATCCTCAAGCACGGCGGTTAACCGGTCGTAAAGGGGGAGGATCGCCGGCTCCTCATTGTGGATGGGGATTACGATCGAGAGCATTGAGCGCGATATCTCCATGGGAATACGCGCTTGTAGAGATGCAAATTAAAGCGCGCAAGTCGCATATGAACTGTTAAAATAACAGTATACGACATTCACCCCTAAGTTGCCTAGTTTGCAATAACTTGCGCAACATACCACCAGGGTAATAGAAGCAGGGCCGAAAGCCCTCAGTCCTAGGAGTTTCATTTGGCCGAACAAGACGGATCGAGCGGCGGTGTGCTGTTCCCGCCGGATAACAAGAACATCATTCCGATCAATATCGAAGACGAGATGAAGCGATCTTACCTCGATTACGCCATGAGCGTGATCGTGGGGCGAGCGCTTCCGGACGTGCGCGATGGTTTGAAGCCGGTGCATCGCCGGATTCTCTACGGCTTGCACGAAATGGGGCTGCATTTTAACCGGCCCACGCGCAAGTGCGCCAAGATCGTCGGCGAGGTGTTGGGTAAATATCACCCGCACGGGGACGCACCGGTGTACGACTCGCTCGTGCGCATGGCGCAATCGTTCTCGATGAGATATCCGCTGGTCGATGGACAGGGGAACTTCGGTTCGGTGGACGGCGATCCTCCAGCGGCCATGCGATACACCGAGGCGCGGCTCGCGAGGATCGCGGGAACGCTGCTGGAGGATATCGATAAAGAGACGGTTGATTTCCGACCGAACTACGACGACAGCGAGCAGGAGCCGGAGGTTCTGCCGGCACGCGTTCCGAACCTCCTGATCAACGGGTCTTCCGGAATTGCGGTGGGAATGGCGACCAATATCCCTCCGCACAACTTGAAAGAAATTATCGATGCGGCCATTGCGCTGATAAACGATCCAAAGACTCCGTTAACCAAGATTCTGGAAATGATTCCGGGACCGGATTTTCCGACGGGTGGATTCATTTTGGGTCGTCAGGGAATTTACGACTACTACGCGCGCGGGCGCGGCAGCCTGAAGCTCCGCGCGAAGGCCGCGACAGAGAAGACCGGCAAGGATCGCGAAGCGATTGTTGTCACTGAAATTCCTTTCCAGGTCAACAAAGCCCGGTTGATTGAACACGTGGCCACGCTGGTTGCGGAGAAAAAGCTGGAAGGGATTTCCGACGCGCGGGATGAGAGCGACCGCGACGGGATGCGCATCGTCTTCGAGCTGAAACGAGGCGAACAGGCCGAAGTGGTGTTGAACAACCTGTACAAGCAGACCCAGATGCAGGTGAACTTCGGCGTGATTATGCTCTCGATCGTGAACGGGCAACCGCGCGAACTGGGGATCATTGATCTGATCAAGCGATTCCTCGACCACCGCACCGACGTGGTGCGGCGGCGCACGGATTACCTGTTGCGGAAAGCGCGGGAACGGGAACACATTCTTCTCGGCTTTCAAAAGGCGCTCGACAACTTAGACGCGGTGATCACGCTGATTCGCGCGGCCGGCAGCGTCAAAGAGGCGCACAGCGGATTAATCGCGCGCTTCGAATTCACCGAGCGGCAAGCAAACGCGATCCTTGAGCTGCAACTCCAACGGCTGACCGGCATGGAGCGGCAAAAGATCGCGGATGAACTCGCGGACAAGCAACGGCTGATCGGCGAATACCTGGAGATTCTCGGCTCGGACAAGGTTCTGAAGAACTTGATCGTGAAGGAGCTGAAAGAGGTTCAGAAGGATTTCGGCGACGAGCGGCGAACGCTGATTATCGAAGATACAGGGGAGATCCGGCTGGAAGACTTGGTGCAGATGGAGGACGTCGCCGTGACGGTGTCTCGCGGCGGATATCTGAAGCGCACCTCGGTCGACACGTACCGTCGCCAATCACGGGGCGGTAAAGGCCGCATCGGGATGGGCACACGCTCCGAAGACGTTGTGGAGCACCTTGTAATCGCCTCCACGCACGCATATCTCTTGATCTTCACGAATAAGGGGCGAGTGTACTGGCTCAAGATCTATGAGATTCCCGATGCCGGCACGGCAGGTAAGGGGAAACACATATCGGGGCTGATCAACTTGCAACCCGATGAAACGGTGAAAGCGTTTCTTTCCGTGAAGGAGTTCATCCCGGACAAGTTCATCGTCATGGTGACGCGGCAAGGGGTGATCAAGAAATGCGAGCTGACGGAGTTCGACAATCCGCTCTCGCGCGGAATCATCGCGCTCGCACTGGACGATGGCGACGAGTTGCTGGGCGCTCGGATCACGAACGGAGAGAACTTCATCTTCCTGGGCTCGCACAAGGGCATGGCGATCCGCTTCAACGAAACGGAAGTTCGCGCCATGGGGCGGCAGGCTCGCGGCGTTCGGGCAATGGATCTCGAGGAGGGCGATTATCTGATCGGGCTCGAAATTGTCGAGAAGAAGGGCCTGATTCTGTCGATCTCGGAAAACGGATTCGGCAAGCGGACACCCCTTGAAGACTATCGTTTGACGGGACGAGGCCGGAAGGGCGTTATCAACATGAAGACGACGCCGAAGGTCGGGAAGGTGGTTGCGGTTCTGTCGGTCAAGGAAGTCACCGATCTGATGATCATCACCAAGGAAGGCAAAATCATCCGGCTGGAGTCGGGTGAGATCCGGCAGGCCGGGCGCTCGACTCAGGGTGTGCGGCTGGTGCGGATGGAGGAAGGCGATCAAGTGGCGGCGGCTTCGGTCATTCCGGAATCGGAAGAAGAGAACGGAGTGAAAAACGGAGAATTGCCCCTACAGTAGAACGCAAGCAAGATGAGGGAAGAACAAGGGCGGCTCTATACTTCAGGTATGGCCGCTCTTGTTGCACTTGGAGCCACACCGGCCCCGACGGATCCCGCGGATCTTATAGCTAGGCAAGAAGCGCTGTTTGCCATTCTGCGAGATTTGGGCCGGGTGATTATCGCGTATTCCGGCGGTACAGACTCAGCGTATCTCGCATGGGCGGCACACATAGTGCTCGGCGATAATGCGATTGCCATTACGGCCGATTCGGCCTCCATTCCGCAGTCGCACAAGCGCGATGCGGAAGCATTTGCACGGGAGTGCGGATTCCGGCACGAGTACATCGCGACCTATGAGTTCGAGAATCCGGACTACGTCAAGAACGACAAAAACCGCTGTTTCCATTGCAAAGACGAACTATTCGTGCGGCTCGAGGCATACGCCAACGAGCATGGCTACGATCACATCGTGTACGGGGTGAACCGGGACGATCTGGGCGACTATCGACCGGGACAACGGGCAGCGAAACTGCACGACGTAAAGGCTCCGCTGGTGGAAGCAGGCTTGAGCAAGGCGGAGATTCGCGAACTGAGCCAGCGAGCGGGATTATCGGTTTGGGACCGGCCGGCAGCAGCATGCCTGAGCTCGCGAGTCCCGTATGGAACGGCGGTCACAGTGGAGACTATTCGGACGATTGAACAGGGTGAGGAAGCTATTCGAGAGCTGGGCTTTCGTCAGTTCCGGGTACGCTTTCACGGCGAACTAGTCCGGATCGAAATCGCGAAGGACGAACTCCCGAAAGCTCTTACGACCGAAATGGCGGACGCGTTCACGAGGATCTTTCGGAAGCTCGGGTTTCTTTATGTCACGCTCGACCTGGAAGGATACCGGCAAGGATCGCTGAACGCGGCACTGCATTCGTGAGGCCGAGGCCGGGACGACCTACGCGATATAAGAATCAGTGCTGTGAGCGCCTCGGAGGGGAACATGAGCCGGCTCCTAGTCATTGGAAGTCATACCCAAGTAAGCCGCGAGATCGGCGCTGCCCTCGCTGCCGCTGAATTGCCGATAGAGTATTCGGCCGGGCACGCCGACACTCTACAGCGATTGCGGATGAGATCGTTCGGAGTAGTGATTACCAGTCCTGATAGCGCTGTCAAGGAGGACTTAGCGTTGTTGGAGGAAATGCGCACCATCAGGCCTGGGGTAAAGTGCATCATCCTGGCTCGTGACAGTACTCCGGACGAGGTCATCGCTGCCCTGCGCGCCCGGGTATTTGCCTGCTTCACGCCCCCGTTCGATCCGGTGGAAATTGCGAATCTAGCCCGTAGCGCAGCTTCCGACAGCCGATGGCGAGACGATATACAAGTTGTATCGGCCAAGCCCGGTTGGGTGTCAGTCCGAGTAAATTCCCGCCTTATCACGGCTGAGCGCCTCATGACTTTTGCGAACGAACTGAGTGCTCAATTGCCTCACGATACGCGACACGAAATGATGCAGGCGTTGCGAGAGATTTTGCTGAACGCAATGGAACACGGAGCGGCTTTCAATCCCGAACAGGTGGTTGAGGTCAGCGGCGTTCGCACGGCAAGAGCGCTGGTGTTTTACGTACGCGATCCCGGGGCTGGGTTCCGCCCTGAATCGGTTACGCACGCGGCTAGCGCAAACCTGTCTCATGATCCCAGGGCCCACATTTTGCAGCGTGAAGAAGAAGGAATGCGGGCGGGGGGATACGGTCTTCTTGTGGCTGGCGGTACGGTGGACGAGCTGATCTACAGTGAGATCGGTAACGAGGTACTGCTCATAAAGTATTTGGATTAGGTAGCAGCACTTTGAAGCTGGGTCATGGCCCCGGCGTCCCAGAGAACAACTTTCTTGTTGAAGTAGCTTTCGTTAGTTAGCAGGGCGGGACCAGCGGCCCGCAATCCGAAAGTCGCATCCTCGATTAAGGGACTGCCGTCGCGAATCGAGTGATAGAAATTTCTGTGGTGTTCGAGCTGGGCGTTCTGGCCGGCAGTATCGTAGCTTTGCATTGAATCGGGCTTAAGATCCAGATCCGCCGTTCCGTGTTTCTGCTGCCATTCCGTCTTGAGCTGCTGCTGCATGGCATCCGGCAAGCTGTCGATGGTGTAATCGAACTCGTCCGGACGCGGCGTGCGCTCGATCTTTATGCCGCGATACCCGGTTGTCATCACGCCCTCGCTACCGATGAACTTCACGCCGAAGGATTCTTCCGGCAGACTACTTTTGAAATTCACGCGAAGCAAGACGTTAAAGGCGGGGTGCTCATCCCGCTTCGGGTAATCGAGAGTGGCGAGCATCACGTCAGGCACATCGCGGCCGTCGTTCCAGAAGCGCAGGCCTCCGGTAGCGTACACCCGTTTGGGACCGATAGAACCGGTTACTGTATGCAACCCGGTGAGCAGATGAACGAAGAGATCACCAGCAACCCCCGTTCCGTAATCGCGATAGTTTCGCCAGCGGAAAAAGCGCTTGGGATCCCAGGGATGCTTTGGCGCGTTTCCCTGGAATTGGTTCCAATCGCAAGTCTGAGGATTGGCATCGAGTGGAATCGAATATTCCCAGGCACCGATTGCAGTGTTGCGGTCGAGCCACGCCTCGACTGAATTGAGCTCGCCGATTACGTTCGATTGAAACAGCTCCCGGGCTTTGAGATAAGTGGCAGAGCTGCGATACTGGCTTCCCACTTGAAAGACCTTGCCCGACTTTGCCTGAGCATCAATGATTGACTTTCCTTCCTCAATCGCATGCACCATCGGCTTTTCGCAGTAGACATGTTTTCCAGCATTGAGAGCATCCACCGAGATGTGCCGGTGCCAGTGATCGGGAGTAGCGACAATGACAGCGTCGATACCAGGGCGCGCGAGGATCTCCCGATATTCACGAGTGGTGAACGTGTCCGGCCCGTACACCTCTTTCATGTGTTGGAGGCGGCCATCGTAGCAATCGCAGGCGGCAATCAGTTTGACGCCGGGAATAGAAGTTGCCAGGTGCGCGTCGCCTTGCCCCATACCGCCTGCGCCAATCAGGGCGATTTGAATATTGTCGTTCGAGGATGGCATGGCGCTCAGCTTCGCACTTTCATTCGGTTGGGATCCCACTCGACAATGCGATTTTCGAAGTAGCTCACATTCGACAGAAGGGCTGGAGCAGCGGCGCGGAAACCGAAAACCGCATCTTCGATGACGGGCTCACGCGAGCGAACAGCGTTCGCAAAATTGAGGTGATGCGCGAAATGATCGCTATAGCCGGCAGGAGCCGCGTACGTTTCCTGCCTGTCAGCTTTCAAGGCCGCGGGAACGGGTTTCACCTCTGGATAGCGCCGGCGGTATTGCTCAAGAAAGGCCTTCTGGCCAGCTTCGGAGAACGTTTCGATGGTATACCCCGGCTCCGTTTCAGGTGGAGGAGCACTAAGGCTGACCTGCCGGTCCACGTTCATGATGGCCTCGCTTCCAGTAAATCGGAAGCCGGAGTTCTCTCTGGCGCCATTGACGAAATTCGTGCGCATGACGAGATTAAACGCCGGATGGTTCGGCGACTCGGCGTAGTCATAGAGTCCGACGAGAACATCGGGCACATCGCGGCCATCTTTCCAGAAGCGAAGACCGCCAGTGGCCAAGACACGGTTGGGGCCCACTGCCCCGGTAATGAAGTGCAGACCCGAGAACAGATGAACGAATAAATCGCCGGCGACACCCGTACCGTAATCGCGATAACAGCGCCAGCGGAAGAAGCGCTTAGGATCCCATTCCGCGCGCGGGGCCGGCCCTTGGAAACGATTCCAATCGCAGGTGGCGGGACTAGCGTCCGGAGGAGTGGTGTATTCCCAGGCTCCGATGGCCGAGTTGCGGTCGTACCAGGCTTCGACCAGGTTCAGCTTGCCAATTGCGCCACTACGAAACAGATCGCGCGCTTTCTGGTAAATGACGGAGCTGACACGCTGACTCCCGATCTGAACGATCCGATTGGTTCGTCGCTGCGCATCGATGACGGCGAGACCCTGATCGATATGCTGCACCATCGGTTTTTCGCAGTAAACGTCCTTGCCTGCATTCAAAGCATCAACAGTAACTTTCTGGTGCCAGTGATCGGGAGTGCCGACGATGACGGCATCGATGTCCCGGCGAGCAAGAATCTCTTCGTAATTCCTGGTCGTCAAGATGTCTCGGCCATACCGCTCCTTCATGTGCTCGAGACGGCCGTCATAGCAATCGCAGGCGGCAACCAGCTTGGTCAGATTGGTAGAAACAGAAGCTTTGGTATCATCCTGTCCCTGGCCGCCACAGCCGATAAGGGCAATCTGTATCCGGTCGTCGGGTGAGGGAGGCTTCTGCCGATCCGCCTGATCGGAAAGCAAGGTGGTAGCGAGTCCCGAAGCGGCGGTTGCGCCCAGAAACGCCCGGCGAGTGGTCACTTCTTACTTTTATCAGAGGACGTTGCTTTGGTTCCTGAGCTAGCGGGAGGCCCGGAGGGGGATGACTCGGAGCCAGATGAGGATTTCGATTCCGAAGGTCCCGATCCAGACGATTTGGATTCGGGCGATCCGCCCGATTTAGCGTCGCCGTTACCAGCCGGACCTGAACTTTTGGCGTAATCGGTTATGTACCATCCGCTGCCCTTAAACTGCAACGCGGGAGCAGAAACCAGACGATGCACGCTCCCGCCGCACTTTTCGTGGGCGGTCAGAGGCTCGTCCGAGAACTTCTGCATTACTTCGAACGATTCACCGCATTTTTCACACTGATATTCGTACAGAGGCATGTCGTGTTCTGGCCGTGGCGACTACGGTTCCTGGGGACTCTTCTGGACAATAGGATGCTGCTCATTCGGCGGAATCATTCCATCGCCCTGGCTGACTAACTGCGCTACGGTGGTTTTCCCTGTGACGAGGTCGATGGATTGTTTCAGGAGATTATCTTCGACATTCTTGGGCGCGGAGTTCGGAATGGGATTTCCATCCTGATCCAATTCCGGGCTGTTATCGTTTTCTGTGACCTGAACTGTAGGAATCACGCCATTGTCCTGAATCGATTTGCCGGCCGGCGAGTAGTATTTGGCAACGGATAGGATTACCGCGCCGCCATCATCCATCTGGATAGTCTTACGCACGCTGGCGTCGCCATAACTGCGCTCGCCGACGAGCTGCGCCCGCTTGTCATCTTCGAGAGCCGCAGCGGCAATCTCGGCGCCACCGGCTGTAGCGCGATCGGTGATGACCACCAGAGGTCCTTTCCACAGGTTGTCTTCCGTCTTCGCGTCGAACTCCTGTGTGCCGGCTTTCTGACCCTTCAGAGTCGCGATCTGGCCCTTATCGAGGAACAGATTAGCTAACGGAATACCATTCGCCTGATCACCGGTCGAGCAGTGGCGCAGATCCAAAACAAGGTACTTTGCGCCTTGGCGCTTCAGGTCGCGGAGCTTCTCCTTAGTTTGATCCACACGGTTGCCCGCCAGGCTAGTCACATGAAGGTAGCCTACGTCGCCAGGCAACAGTTTCGCCACGATTTCGGGATACGGAGTAACCACTCGCGTGAGAGTCAGCGTCTGAGGCTCGGGGTTCTTGAGACGGAGAAGGCCGATCTCAACAGTCGTGTTCGGGTCTCCACGCAACAGTTCTTCCGCGTACGCCAACGGCATGTCGCGCGTGGCTACTTTCCCGATGCTCTCGATCAGATCACCCGTCTCGATATTGGCTTTCTCTGCCGGCGACCCAGGCAACACGTCGACCACCGCGACATAGCCATAACGCTTAGCCAGAACCAACCCGACACCGGCTTTTGCGGAGTCTTCGGTCTTTTCATACTGGCGGTATTGATCGGCGTTCATGTAGCTGGCGAACGGATCAACCGATTCCAAGAGACCGTTAATAGCGCCCAGAGTGACGCTCTTCATGTCCGGCTCTTCCACATATTCGAGCTTGATGCGCTCCAAAACCTCTGTGTAGACTCTGAGATGGCCATACACATCGTCGGTGGATACCGCCCGGCCATTTCTGGCTCCAAGCAAAAGGAGCGCAACAACGCACGTTGAGCTGCCAACAATAGTCCATTTAAAACGGCTGTTCATGAGGGGAAAACGGAGGTTGTCTAAAGTATAGCGAATGAATTACGCCTGAGGACAAGCGGGAATTAACGATTGTTGGACGTAAGAGTGCGGACTAGGTTTGGTTAGGAGCGGCCGCCCATGGCGCGCGCTGGGAAATCAAACGCTTACGGTCTCGAGGCCAGGAGTCAAATCGACGTTTGTTTCCGCTAGTGGCAGATCAAAACGGGCCGTAAACTGGAAAGTACTTCCCTTTCCCGGTTCGCTCGTGACCCAGAGCCGTCCGCCCATCATTTCGACGAGTTGTGAGGAGATCGTCAGACCTAAGCCCGTACCGCCGTAGCGTCGGGTCGACGAATTGTCCGCCTGCGAAAAGGCTTCGAAAATCTTCCTTTGTTTTTCTGCAGGTACGCCGATACCAGTATCCTCCACCCCAAAGTGAGCAGTCACGTAGCCCGGTCCGCTGTGCTCCATTGTCAACGAGAGTGTCACGCCACCTTCACTGGTGAACTTGATTGCGTTATCGAGCAGATTAAGCAGCACTTGCCGCAGCCGGAGGGCGTCACCGATGACGCTATTGGGCAGCTTCGGGTCGATCCAAGATCGCAACTTGAGACCTTTCTGCTTTACGCGAACGGCTAAGGATCGAGTTAGCTCGTTAACGGAATCCCGCAACGCGAACTGAGAGTGATCGAGAGTGAACTTGCGGGCCTCAATCTTAGAGAAGTCGAGGATATCGTTGACTATGGCGAGCAGAGAATCGGCGGAGACCCTTGCGATATCGAGATATTCACGCTGCTTATAGTTGCTGCAGCCGTGACTTAGCAGATAAGAGATTTCCACCGTCGTCGGACCGGCGTGTTGTGGAAAAGCATGGATCTGCGAGATGCTGAAACGCGGCGCAGGCTGTCCTGCGGCTACGAATTCACTCACGCGTGAACAGGCGATGTCTTCGAGGAGAGCTTCGAGCCGCAGGGTTGCCCGGTTTCCAAACGAATTCTCAGATGTCGTCTGGATCGCAGTTTGAGTTCAGGCTCTACTATAAGCCTTTCGCAAGGAGACCAGCCCGCCTGCTGTCACAAATCTTTCCTTGGAGCGAATATGATGACGGATCGATCTTCGGGTAGTCCGGAACCGGAATGGGCTGCCTTTCTTGCGATTGACTGGGCCGATAAGAAGCACGCCTGGAGCTTGTATGTCCCGAATGCTCCCAAGCGCGAGCACGGGGAGATTGCACATTCTCCGGAAGAGATTCATATCTGGATCAGCCAACTAACAGCACGTTTCGCAGGCCGGCCGATCGCGGTCTGCGTGGAACAGTCGCGTGGCGCTTTGCTGTTTACCTTGACTAAGTACGGCAACCTCGTTCTTTATCCGATCCACCCAGCGACAGCGAGCGATTTCCGCAAAGCCGTGTATCCATCTGGTAACAAAAGTGACCCGGTGGATGCGGACGTACTGCTGGATTTTTTACTCACTCACCGCGACCGCTTACGCCTCTGGCGGCCGGATACGGTGCAGACTCGTGAGTTGCAATTTCTGGTGGAAGACCGGCGCCGCATGGTGGACGAAAAGACGCGGTGCCTGAACCGGTTGACGCAGCGTTTAAAGATGTACTTTCCGCAGGTGCTGTCTTGGTTCGGCTCCGCGGATTCGGTGTTGGTATGGAGATTTCTCGAGCAATGGCCTGACCTGGAATCGCTACGTAAAGCGCGGCGCAGCACGCTCAAAAGCTTTCTGGAACGCGATGGCCGGTGTTTGCCCCCAGACATCGGAGAACTCTGGCCGACCATTCGGAATGCCATTCCGGCCACGCAAGATGCGGCCGTGATCGCAACTTCGATTCTGTTCGTGAAGACGATCGTGCGGCAGCTTCAGCTCTTGCATGAGGCTATTCGGGAATATGACAAGCGCATTGAGCAAGTGACTGAAACGCATCCAGACTTCCCGCTTGTGCGTTCGTTCCCGGGTGTGGGGAAGGCGCTCGCGCCGCGCCTGATAGCCGCGCTGGGCACCCAGCGCGACCGGTTTTGCAGCGCAAACGAACTGCAGAGCTATACCGGGATTGCACCCGTACAGGAGTCCAGCGGCAAACAACGTTGGATCCATGTGCGTCGGGCTTGTCCGAAGTTTGTGCGGCAGACGTTTCAGGAATGGGCACAGCACTCTCTGCCTCGTTGCGAATGGGCTCGCGCGTATTACGATCAACATCGTGCGCGCGGCAAACAGCATCATGCCATTATTCGTAGCTTGGCTTTCAAATGGATCCGCATCCTCTATCGCTGCTGGAAGAATCATACCCCGTACCAGGAAGCTGCCTACTTAACCAAGCTGTGTCCCAGGTCACCAGCCCCCACTACTGTTGAAATCGTCTGGAAAACGACCGCCGGCTTTTCCAAAATCGCAGCAATTAATACTTGACTTACCAGCTCAGATGTCTCCTCGGTGAGATCGGTGGTTAGTGCGACCTCAGTCATGCCGACAATTCCATTGATGGGTGTTCGGATCTCGTGACTCATGTTCGCCAGGAACTGACTTTTCGCGCGGCTGGCGGCCTCGGCGGCATCCTTAGCGATAATCAATTGTTCCTCCGTACGGCGGCGCGTAGCGACTTCTCCCTCTAGAGCACTATTCGCCTGGACCAGTTCGCGGGTGCGCTCCTCGACTCTGATCTCGAGTTCGTCTTTCGATTTCCGCAACTCCTGCTCACTCTCTTGCAGTGCGGCGGTGCGCTCGTTCACGAGCTGAACAAGTTTCAGCTCGCGAAGTTTGAGCTGATTGACGCGAAGCCGGTAACTACCGGCGCACAATCCGAGCACCAGGAGGGGTAATCCAACAAAGAAGGGCTTTGTCTGGTAATAATGCGGCTCGAGCGTGAGAACCACGCCGGAAGGCGATTCGCTCCAGGCCTCGCCGTTGCGGACACGAACGCGGAACCTGTACTCTCCGTGAGGGATGTTGGTGTAATACGCAGTCCGCCGAGTTCCCGCGTGAGTCCATTCTTTATCAAACCCCTGCAGCATGTATTCGAAATCGAGTTTCTCGGGCTTCAGAAATGTGGGTGCAGTGAACTGAATTTCGAGCTGGCCTTTGCCCGGAGGAGCCACAATGGGTTGATCGAATCGCACATCGCGGCGGTCAATCATTACGCGCTCAATGTTAACGGCTAGCGGCAGCTCACTCTGGATCAGATGCGCAGGATCTACCGAAGCTAATCCTTTCGTTGTTGGGAAGAAAAGGCGGCCGGCAGAGTTCCGCCAAGCCGAAGGCTCGAATCCGCCGTTGCACTCGCGGCTTCTCATGCCGGAACCGTAGAAGTCGGATCGGATGGAATTGATGGTGCCGTCTGCGAAGTTGTTCAGATCCTTCTTGCTGACGCTAAACACGCCCTTTTCAGAGCTCATCCAGAGATGGCCAAGATGGTCATCCAAGATGGCGAGAACTGAATCGTCATAAAGACCTTTGGCCGTGTTGTAGACAGTAAACTTCCCGTTTCGCAAGCGGTTCAGTCCGCCCTCCGTTCCTATCCAAATAGTCCCGTCGGCATCGGGATATACGGACCAGACAAGATCGCTCCTGAGGCCATCTTTGACTCGATAGGAGATAAAGCGGCCGTCCTTTAGCCGGTCAAGGCCGGCATGAGTCCCCAACCAAAGCGAACCGTCTTTGGCTTCCGAGATCCATTGGATGTAGTCGGTCGAGAGTCCGTCTTTCGTTGTGTAGGTTGTGAAATTCCTGCCATCGAAATGGCCCAGCCCGCCTCGGTTGCCGATCCAGATGTCGCCTCTATGATCGGCGTACAAGCAGAGTATGTACTCCGTGGCGAGTTGGCGCGGGATGGGGAAAATGCTGAACTTGCCGTTTTTGAAACGTCCGACTCCATGACGTGTCCCGACCCAGAGCGCCCCAGAACGGTCCTGGGCTATCGAGAAGACGAAATTGTTCGGCAAACCATCTCGCGTGGTGTAGGTGGTGACCCGCCCATCTTTCCAGCGCATTAGGCCCTGGTCAGACCCGATCCAGAGCGAACCCTGTGCGTCCTGAAAAACCGGCAGAATGGTGTCGGTGGTGAAGCCCTCTGCCTTTCCGAACGTGGTGAAGGACCCCATTTTGAAGCAGTTCAGCCCACCACCTGCTGTTCCGGCCCACAAATTGCCTTCACGGTCTTCAAGAATGCTCCAGACGTCCTTACCGAGAAGCCCGTCCTTTTCCGTGAACGAGGTGAACCGACCTCTCGCGAACCGACTCAACCCATTCGTGGTTCCGACCCAAAGCGTCCCGGCCCGATCCTGATAAAGAGAATAAATAGTGTTGCTGGCCAGGCCGTCCCGGGTGGTGAACCGCACAACCCCGTTTGAGGTCAGGCGGCACAAGCCGTCATTTGTACCCGCCCAAACGGCCCCGGTCTGATCGACAAGAGTTGCGCGGACGTAGTTTGCCGAAAGACCATCGCGCGAAGTCAACGTGGTGAATCGGCCGTTCGAATACTTCGTGAGTCCGTTGTGTGTTGCGATCCACAAGGTTCCGTTGGCTTCGCCGGAAATCGAGAACACGGAATTGTCCCCCAGGCCGTCACGCGCGGTAAAGATTCGAATATTACCGTGCGAAAACCGGACCAGACCGCCGCCATCTGTACCGATCCAGAGCGCCCCGGCGCGGTCTTCGTATAAGGCGGTGATGGATCGATTGGAAAGGGCATTCGAGCTGGAGAACGCACTCGCGAACTTCTCGTTTTTCAGATAGGAAAGCCCGCGGCTCCTGGTGCCCAACCAAAGAGTTCCTTCATGATCAACGAAGAGAGCCTGAAGCAGGTCGTCCTGCAAACCGACGGTATGTTTATCGAATACCGTGAAGCGAACTCCATCGTATCGGGCCAATCCCGCTTCCGTGCCAAGCCAGAGATATCCGTTAGGCGTCTGAGCGATGGCAAAGACTGAGTCCTGGGGCAAACCCTCCTGACTCCGCCAGCTTTGGTGAATGTACTGCGAGATCGGACGGTCCGGATCGAGACTCGCGCTCGCGTGCTTCCCTGCTGCCAGTATCAGGAAGGAAATCAGGAGGATACGCGCTAACGAATACTTCCATGAAGGGTGAATCCGCGACGGGGCTGCCGTACGCTTTGCGCTACGCGAATCTGTACTGTTCCGCCTCAACGCTTCCCTTCCTAGAAGCTTGATCGGCTTTTCCGGCCCAAATGTTGAGACCCTCACGGAAAAAACCGGGGAAGAGAGTCTAAAGAGCCCTGCAGTGTCAGTCGATACAGGAATAGGCGAAATCGCACAGGTCGCGCAGCGCTGAAGATACAATGAGCATGTTCATCAGCTTGAGCCCGCGACACCCATCATGATTGCCGCTGTGGTCTTCTGCGTAAGCACGGCGCTGGTGGGATACGTACTGCTCGGTTACCCGCTCTTGCTCATGATATGCGCGGGGTTTTTTCCAAGAGAAATCCGAAAGAGCTTCGCCGAAAGATCCGTATCAGTGATTGTGCCTGTCCGCAATGGAGCGCGATGGGTGGAAGCAAAGATACGTTCTCTGCTTGCCTCAAACTATCGGCCGGATCTTATCGATGTCGTGATTGTTTCAGACGGTTCTACCGACGCCACCGAGGATCTTGTGCGCGGTTTCCCGGATGCGCGCGTGCGATTAATGGCTCTCCCCAGCGGCGGAAAAGCAGCGGCGGTGACAGCCGGTCTTCAGCATGTCGCAGGCGACATCATCGTACTCACGGATGTGCGCCAGGAGTTCGATCCGGAGGCAATCAGAGAATTGGTTGCCTGTTTCAGTGATCCGTCCGTCGGAGTAGCAACCGGAGAGTTGGTGATTCGCTCCGGCACTACCTCGGAAGAGTACAACACCGGCCTGTACTGGCGTTATGAGAAATGGATTCGCCGCAATCTGAATCGCATGGCGGTGATGCTGGGAGCAACCGGATCAATCTATGCGATTCGGCGCGAGCTAGCTACACCCATTCCCCGCAATATCTTGCTTGATGATGTTTATCTTCCATTTGCTGTGGCTCAGAAGGGTTTTCGGATTTACTTCGAAAGCCTTGCGAGAGCGTACGATTCCCCCACCTCTCTTCGATCCGAGTTCTGGCGCAAAGTCCGCACACAAGCCGGCGTGTATCAGATCATTTTTCACTTTCCTGCCCTACTAAGCCCCACCAACCCGCGCTTCATTCATTTCTTGTCGCACAAGCTAGGGCGGCTGCTTCTTCCTTTCTGCCTCATTGCCGCCGCCGTGAGTAGTTTCTGGTTGCCCGGTTTTTGGCGTCCAGTGGCACTCGTAGCGCAGGGTGTTTCGTATGGTCTGGCGGTTATCGATCCGTTGATACCGGAACGATTTCCGTTAAAGAGATTCTCGGCAGCGGTCCGAGCTTTTGTTGTCCTGGTTTCAGCGGCGCTGTGCGCGCTCGTCGTTTTCTTCCGACCAGCCGACGCGTTGTGGAAAGAGACGCGCGTGACCGTTCCGCCGGAAACGCCCGGGACGAAAGATGCGCACGGTGAGATAGGCTAATTAGGAACCGTTTCCGGCTCCTGCTGTTGTTCCCCTGTTTTTACGGACTGCGCTTCCCGTTTCTCTTCGTGGTACTCCTGCTCGGTGTTAAGCGCCCACAGATTATCGCGGCTGCGCACATTTTCAAGGATGTTATCCACGGCCATCATGGCCGTCAGCATCGAGTGGTCCTGATTGTTGTACTTGTGCATGCCATTCCGGCCGATTAGAAAGAGATTTTCGAAGCCGTCGAACCACGAACGAAGCTCGGGAAACCGATCATAGGACCCAAAATACGCCGGATAGGTCTTGGGCATGCGAATTACTGTCGCATCCAGCACGTCTTGCGGCTCGACGATCTTCATGGATGCTAATTCGGACTTAGCCAGCTCGATGATTTCGCGGTCGTTCTTTTTCCAAAGCGCGTCGGTTTCGTTGCAGAAGTATTCGAGACCAATCCAGACTTTACTCGCGTCGGCCACCATCGCCGGACTCCAGTTGTTGAAGATCTGCAAGCGGCCGACGAGGACATCCGGTTCTTGAATATAGATCCAATTGTCTTGCACGATCTCACCGGAGGCCTCACGCAGCGTCAGCCGGTCGCAAAGCACGCCCACGGCGATGAAATCCCGGTAGATGAGGCCCTCCGCTATTGCGCGGATCTCGGGCGGAGGTGGCGGGCACATTCCGGCGGCGAGCTCTTTGACCGGCATGGTGGAGAAGAAATAATCGGCTTCAAAAGAATCGCTTTCTCCGGTTTGCGAATTCCGAGCGCATACACTGGTAATCCGGCCGTCGAGGCGTGCGATTTTCTCGACGCTGCGATGCGTGAGAATGCGGCCGCCCAGCGCCTCCACCCGGCGAGCGACCTCCTCCCACATCTGACCGGGCCCGTACTTGGGGTAGAGAAACTGCTCGATCAGGGAAGTCTCGACGTCCTTCTGTCCGATGTCTCTCTTCTTACTGGAAAAAACCTTCTTTAGGACGTGCGAAATCGTCTTGTAGATGGAGAGACCTTTGATGCGCTGCGCGCCCCATTCCGCGCTGATCTGGCGGCACTCAATCCCCCACACTTTTTCGGTGTAGGATTTGAAGAACGTCAGGTACAGCTCGCGTCCAAAACGGTTGATGAAGAACTGTTCGAGGTTCTGTTCCTGGCGGATCGGAAACAAAAGCGAGCGGAGATAGCTCGATCCGATGCGCAGTGTTTTGGCGAGGCCCAGCTTGCGAAGCGTCTCCCCACTCAAGGTGATCGGATACGCAAAAAATTGCCGCATAAAGTAAATCCGCGACTTGCGGTTGCGGACCAGCATCACCTTCTCCTCGCGCTGAGGATCGACGCCTTCCATCGATGCCTGTACGGTCGTGCTCTGCTGTCGATAGGCGATCTGGGCTGCCGCCCCCTCGAGCTTCTGCAGCGGAAGAATAGTTAGCCACCACTGCATCACGCGATCCGACTTAGAAAAAAATCGATGACCGCCAATATCCATCCGATTGCCTTTGTAATTCACGGTGCGCGAAATGCCGCCCATGTACTCGCTTTTTTCGAGCACCACCGGCAGGATGTCCGTCCTGGTGAGCAATTCGTAGGCGGCTGTCAGGCCGGCGGGGCCAGCGCCGATGATGAGAGCACGCTTTCTCTGGGCGGGGTTTGGATTCATCGGCGTGTGGTCCGCTCCCGATCATGCGCGCAGGGTTCCGCTCTCATTGCGCCCCCGAAAGAGGCGATGCAGAGAGCGTGCCTGTTTCGCCAGTAGCCCTTTGAGACGCTGCCAGGGAAGCCGCTGCTTTCAGATTGATGTCTCGCGACCAGATGAGCGCCAAAATCCCCCACACCGTCATGGACGCATACTGCAGGGCCTGCAACAGCAGTATAAAAGCAATCGCGTCGCCCTTGCTGAAGCCAAACGGCGTAAGAACGCTCACGGCTACAAACTGGTAGATGCCTACGTATCCGGGCGTCGAAGGAAGAGCACTGCCTAGCCCCAGGCCGGTAATCAGGAGGTAGCAAACCGGCAGGCTGATGTGCAGGCCCAGCGCGTACATTCCGATCTTTACCCCGATGGCATCGCAGAACCAAATTACGGCTGTGAGAGCTAGAAAGCTCAACAGGCGCCGCGTATCGTGGAATGCGCGAAACCCAGCCAGCACTTGATCTAGAATGTGCTCAAGCTTCTCTGCCAGGCGGCGCGATACAGGAAACAGAGCCAGAATACGCCGCCACAGCCAATCCAAGCGCGGAGTAAGTAAGATTGCAAGAACGCCCACCATGCCGGCAATTGCAAACGGTCGAGCCGCATAGTTGAACCAGCCCGGCCGCTCCGGCAGAGTCAGGAGCACGATCGAGCTGATTAATACGAGAGCAACGGCATCGCACAATCGCTCCGACAAAGCCGTAGTGAGCACGAACGTCTTGCTTAGGCCAGACCTGGCGCTCACCATCAGAGTGCGAATCAGTTCGCCGGCTCGCGCCGGGAGAAAGTTGTTGCCGAAATATCCCGCGCAGGTGGCCCAGAATGCCGTCGCCGCCGTAACCCGCCCGCCGGAGCGAAGGAGGATACGCCACCGGAACGCACGCAGGAAAAGGGAAACGGTTCCGATTGCGATCCATAAGCAGAGGTAGCGAAACCGGGTGCGCGAGAGGATCGCCCAGACTTGTTTCCAGTCGATACCGCGAAGAGAGAAGTACAACAATACGGCGGCAAGCCCGAACGCCACTGCGAGATAAGCGAGCCTGGTGGGCGATCGCCAGGTCTGCTGCTGAACGGCGGTCATGAAACGCGTTTGACCTTATACCAGCGCGGCCGCCGGCGGTCGACCAAAGACGGGTGTAGGTACGGCGCCGAGGTGCTCGCCAACATTGTCCCTGCCCCATGCTCCCATAGTCTCTCCCGCTCTCTCATTGTCTCGGCTGGGCGGCTTTGCTCGGTTTGTACTTACGGCGAGCAACTCTTTCGCCGCCTTCGGTTGCTGATCAACGGGAGTACGATACAGGTATGCCGGCCACCACTGTTGGGTCCGCCGCTGCGGCGAGCTTTTCGCGACAATACAAAACCAAGCTATTTCAGGCCCTTGAAACTCTCGATTTGGAGGCGATCGGACAGGCCATTGAAATTCTGGCAGACGCGCGCGACTCGAACCGCCACATCTTCGTATGCGGAAATGGCGGCAGCGCCTCAACGGCATCGCACTTCGTCTGCGACATGGTGAAAGGCGCCAGCTTCAACCGCCCGTCCCGCTTCCGGATCATGGCTCTTACCGACTCCTTGCCCACGATCACCGCCTATTCGAACGACGTCGGTTATGAGTGTGTTTTTGCTGAACAACTCAAGAATTTTGCACAATCAGGAGACGTATTTATCGCCATCAGTGGCTCGGGGAACTCGCCCAACGTGCTGTGCGCGATGGATTACGCGAACTCGATCGGCTGCCAGACAATTGCACTTACAGGACGGGACGGGGGCAAACTGGGGCCGCTGGCGAATTTGAAGATTCAAGTAGCGGAGCCGCACATGGGGCGGATTGAAGACTCACACATGATCGTTTGCCACATGCTCTGCTACTACTTCATGGAACACTAGGACCGCGATCCGGCACCGGAGACGTGACGTGATTCGCTGACGTCCGCGATAGCATAGTCGCGTACAGCAACGATGCCGCCTGTCGAATTGCAAACGGATTTGTCCGGCAAAATTGCCGTTATTTCAGGAGCAAGCAAAGGGCTGGGAAGGGCGATGGCGCTGACCTTGAGTCGAGCCGGGGCAAGTATCGCCCTGGTGTCGCGCGATTCAGAGAAGCTGGCCGCAGTGAAACGCGAAATCGCCGATAGCGGCGGAAACGCCGAGGTGTTTACCGCTGACGTTCGCAATGAGGCAAACGTTCTGGAACTCGAATCGCTTGTGGCGGTCCGTCTCGGGAAAGTGCAAATCCTGATCAACAACGCCGGCATCAACATTCGTAAGAATTTGATTGATTACACGCTTGACGAATGGTCGGCCGTTATCGACACCAACCTCACCAGCGCGTTTCTGATGTGCCGGGCGTTTGTTCCTCATATGCGAGGAACCGGCTACGGCCGTATTCTGAACATGACGTCGATTATGAGTCACGTTTCACTACCCGGGCGCGGGCCGTATTCCGCGAGCAAAGCGGCGCTGCTTGGGCTGGTGCGTGCTCTCGCGCTGGAACTTGCACCCGATGGGATTACCGTAAATGGGATCAGCCCCGGTCCGTTCGGAACGGAAATGAATCTGCCGATCATGCAGAATCCGGAGGTGAATGCTCAGTTCCTGTCGAATCTTCCGGTTGGGCGCTGGGGCAAGGTAGAAGAGATCGGCACCTTGGCTGCCTATCTGTGTTCCGAGCATGCCGGTTTCATAACGGGCACCGACATCGTCATTGATGGGGGATGGCTTGCGAAGTAAAGGCAGAATGACGCGCCGGGACGCAAGCTGGTCGATTCTGAAAGCAGCAAGCATTGCGGGAGGCCGTGAGTTTTTCACGGCTTGGGCGAAAGCGGATTCGATGAGCCCCCGGGGTCATTGGCACGCCGCCGGTGCGCCGCCTGATCCTCACGACTGGAACGCCTACCAGCCGAAGTTTTTCTCAAAGGAGGACTTTCGGAATTTGGAGACCTTCAGCGCGATCCTGATTCCCACCGATGACACGCCCGGCGCACGGGAAGCCTTCGTCGCGCCTTTCATCGATTTTGTTGTAGACGCGGCCGCCGAGTATGCGCCTGATATGCAACGGCATTGGCGTGACGCGATGGCCTGGCTTCGACGCCAGAACTTCTCGGGGATGCCAGCGGAAGAACAAGTGCAGTTCGTCGAGCGGATCTCTGCGCCCGAACGCGACCGTTCTAAAGCTCGCGATGATGGATTCAAAACCTATTCCTTGATCAAGGACATGACGGTCCATGCTTTTTATACTTCGCGTGTTGGTCTCGTTGACGTCCTCGAGTACAAAGGGCTCGCCTATCTGACGGAGTTCCCCGCCTGCACCCATCCGGAGCATCATCGGATCTGAGATGGAAAAGTATGACGTCGCAATTGTGGGTTCGGGAGCCTGCGGCGGATGGGCCTGCATGACTCTGGCCCAAAGCGGCTTCAAAGTCATTTTACTCGAAGCCGGATCGCACGTCGAACCGTACCGGGAATTTCGTCACGTCTGGCCGTACGAAATACCATTTCGCGGAGCAGGCCAACCGGGGCTGTTGCGGAAACACTTCAAAGGGTCGACCGAATACAACTACCGCATCATGATTGACGACCGGGAGAACCCGTACACAACTTCGCCCGATTCGCGATTCAACTGGGTTCGGTCTCGTGTGCTGGGCGGTCGCACGCTGCATTGGTCACGGGCATCCGACAGGATGTCGGATTTCGAATTCAAAGCGGCGTCTCGCGACGGCTACGGCGAAGACTGGCCGGTTTCCTCCACCGATTTAGCGCCTTACTATGACCAGGTAGAGCGCTTTATAGGAGTTAGCGCCGCGCGGGCCAACCTGCCGCAATTCCCGGACGGCTCGTTTCTTCCGCCGATGCCGCTCAATTGCGCAGAGACGATCTTTCAGGCAGCCTCTGCGAAAGCCGGGTTTCCGGCAACACCGCGCCGGGTGGCGCAGCTCACCCGCATGCTGCACAACCGGCCACCCTGCCACTATTGCGGCAATTGCGTCAATGGATGCGATGTGGGCGCTATGTTCAGCACGGTGTCTTCCACGCTCCCGCCTGCGCTGAAGACAGGAAATGTCACGCTGCTTTGCGATTCGATCGTCAGCCACGTTCTGACTGACGGCGGTAATCACGTATCGGGCATTCGCTACATCGAGCGGCACTCAAATCGCGCTGTGGAACTTCAGGCGCGTGTCGTGATTCTTGCCGGCTCATCGCTGGAGAACACGCGACTTCTCCTGCATTCGAAAGAAGGCGGTCTGGGCAACAGCAGCGGGGTACTTGGGCACTACCTCATGGATCAGGTGGGAGGCGCGGCCGTGACCGGCTTTCTGCCCCAACTGAAAGGCTCCGCGATTCGGAACGATGATGGCAAAGCAGGCGGTTTGTATATCCCGAACTTCTCGAACATTGGCGTCCGGCCGGGCTCGGGGAAATTCATTCGCGGCTATGCCATGAGCGCTAGCGGAGGCGCTCAGATGTATCCACCCTTTGCGGCGACTCTTCCCGGTTTCGGTTCGACCTACAAGAAGCAGGTGAAATCTCTGTATCCGGCCTTCGCCCGCGTGTGGTTGTCCGGCGGAGAAATGCTGGCGCGCAAGGAGAACTTTGTCGAGCTTGATCGCGAAGTAGTGGACAAGTGGGGAATTCCGGTCCTGCGGATTCATTGTTCCTATGGCGACAACGACCGGCGGCTGTACGAAGATTATTTCGCCCGTGCGCAGGAACTGATGCACGCCGCGGGAGGCGAGATCGTGGAGGCCAAGCCGCGGATCGGTGTTCCGGGAAGCCTGGTTCATGAGGTGGGCACCTCGCGGATGGGGAAGGACCCGAGGAGCAGCGTTTTAAATTCGTTCTGCCAGACCCACGATGTCCCAAATCTGTTCGTGTTCGGAGGCGGGTGCTTCGTCACAACCGGCGACAAACATCCGACTCTAACGATGATGGCGTTGACCGCCAGAGGCTGCGACCGGCTCAAGGACCTCGCGGCGAAACGGGAGTTGTGATGGAGGGCTCAACGGCTCACAGCAGTGCGGTTTGGACCCCGGAATTTGAGAGCGCGACTTACCGCAAAGTCACGTGGCGACTGATCCCATTTCTGTTCTCGTGTTACATCTTCGCGTACGTCGATCGGGTCAATGTCGGGTTCGCGAAATTGCAGATGCAGCAGGATCTCGGCTTTAGCGATGCCGCATACGGTAATGCCGCCGGTATCTTTTTCTTCGGCTATCTGTTCTTCCAGATACCCAGCAATTTAGCGCTGCAGAGGATCGGCGCCAGACGCTGGCTCGGACCGATCATGATCGTCTGGGGCGTGGTATCCGCCAGCACGATGCTTGTCAAAGGCGAGGTGAGTTTCTCCATAGTGCGCTTTCTGCTGGGCGTCGTAGAATCCGGGTTCTTCCCCGGCGTGATTCTGTTCCTGACCTTCTGGTATCCGGCGAAATACCGCGCCAAGATGGTCTCCGCCTTTATGACAGCGGTTCCCCTTTCGGGCGTAATTGGCGGACCGATCTCCGGTTGGCTTCTCGACCGCATGTCTTCCGTTGGAGGGCTCCGCGGATGGCAATGGCTATTCCTATTCGAAGCAGTGCCTTCGATCCTTGCAGGAATAACGACTTTGTTCGTTTTGGAAGACAACCCAGGCAAAGCAAAGTGGCTGGATGAGACGGAAAGATCGCTGCTGATGGAACGCCTCAGGGAGGATGAGGAACAGAAAAAGTCTTCCGCAGGCGGCAGAACCGGGTTGCGCGATGTCTTTCGCAACCCAAAAATCTGGATTCTGTGCTTTGTCTACTTCGGCATTGTAATGGGCAACTACGGAATAAGTTTCTGGCTGCCGCAGATCTTTAAAGACACTCTAACCAAAGATCCGTTCCAGATCGGTTTGTACACTGCGATTCCGTGGGGAGCGGCAGCGATTGCAATGCTGGCTTTGGGCCATCATTCCGATGTTACCGGTGAGCGGTGCTGGCATGTGGCGCTGGCAGCGATAGCCGGCGCGGTAGCATTTGGGATGTCCTCGATACCCGGAATTTCCGGCCCAGGTGTGCTGATTGCATTGACAGTGGCAACGGCCGGCATTATTGCGGCTTCTTCGACATTCTGGGCGCTACCGACCGCAATTCTAACCGGCACAGCGGCTTCAGCCGGAATCGCCTGGATCAACTCGATTGGGAACTTAGCCGGCTATTTGAGTCCGTGGCTGGTCGGCAAAATCAAGGACGTGACACATAGCATGACACCCGCACTGCTCACCCTGGCCGCTTTCTGCCTTGGTTCGGCCGTGCTCACGATTACGTTCTTCCGGAAGCGGAATCCCGCATGACACGACGGGCTTTTCTTCATACCACCGCCGCAACCTTAGCGACTCAGACGCTCATGGCCGATCAGACTACAGAACCTGGAGTCCAGTACAAGATGGGAATCGCCACTACGTCCTACATGGGCGTATGGCGGCCGAAAGACACCCACGAATTCCTGGAACATTGCCACAGATTAGGGGCAGCCGGAATCCAGTCCGCGCTTCATGGCGATCTAACGAAGATTCGAGTTCGAGCCGAACAACTCGGTATGTACATCGAGGCCATGGTTCCGATGCCGCACGGGAACGATACAGGCGCGTTCGAGCAGAGCCTGAAAGACGCGAAAGACGCCGGAGCGGTCGCCCTCCGTTCCGATTGCCTCGGCACGCGACGGTACGAGACCTTCCATTCACTCGACGACTGGAAGGAGCACGTAGCGCAAAGCAAGCAATCGATCGCCGCGGCAGTTCCGCTACTCGAGCGCTATAAGATTCCACTCGGTCTGGAGAATCATAAGGACTGGACCATCGACGAAGCCGTTGCGCTGTTTCAGGCGCATTCGAGCGAGTATTTCGGATCCTGCGTGGATTTCGGCAATAACATCGCCCTGCTCGACCAGCCCATGGAAGTGATCAAAAGGCTGGCGCCGTTCGCCGTGTGTACGCACCTGAAGAACATGGCGGTTACGCCATACCAAGACGGATTTCTTCTGACCGAAGTCCTGCTCGGCGACGGCTATCTCGATCTCGGTGAGGCTGTGGCAACAATTCGCGAGCATCGCCCGGATGT
The DNA here is from genome assembly GCA_963787585.1 of uncultured Acidobacteriaceae bacterium. Lineage (GTDB taxonomy): Bacteria > Acidobacteriota > Terriglobia > Bryobacterales > Bryobacteraceae > Bog-105. The sequence continues at coordinate 85,909 of CAWBDR010000011.1, read as the reverse complement.
CCGCTTCTCACTCGAGATGATCACCAGGGATCCGCTACGGGTGCCTTGCCTGAACGACAGTTATTGGATTACGTTCCCCGATCGGAATGGCCTTTACCTCGCCAGAACCTTGCGGTTTGTGAATGAGCATCGCAGTCCGCAGCCGTTACCGCGGGTAAGCCAGCTTGGGCATGACGAGGCGATGCAAGTAGAGGAACAGAACGTGGTGACTTGCCTGCGCTGGGCGCACCAGAACCTTGACCTGTAAACCGCAGCGTTTGCCCTTTACAGACGTTCGTCCAGTATGGTGACAAAATTGCGCGGTCTGCAGCATCGGAAACCTTGGTGGAGGTTACCAGTGATGAGAAAACAATTACTGTAGTCCCGTGATGGCATCGATTCACGAGACCGCCGTAGGTCTGCATGCGGCTGGACTCATAGATAAGCGTACGCTGCGGGAATTCGATGAGTTGTGCCTCACGCCGGTCCGCCCTCTGATGCCGAAAGAAATCCGCGCGCTTGGTTTACCGTAGGCGCTTGCCCCGTGCTTTCAGCCGACCGTTTGCGGTTGCTGACAATGGACGCTGCTAGATTCAATACATGGAGTTTCCAGAGCATATCGAGGTTCGTTCTGACGTCATGATGGGAAAACCTTGTTTCAGCGGCACACGAATTCCGGTGTACTTGATACTCCAAAAGCTCGCGGCAGGAGAAACCGCCGATGAGATCCTGACGGCCTACCCGCAGCTAAAGGGAGAGCATATTCGAGCAGCTTTCGAATACGCGGCTCAGTTGGCTGCCGACGAAATTGTTCTTACCACATAGTGAAGCTCTTGCTGGACGAGAACATCTCATCGCTTCACGCCAGGGAGCTACGAGCCGACGGGTACGACGCTCTGGCGGTGATCGAGGCCAAGCTCTCGGGAGCGAGTGACGGACATATTCTAGAGTTCGCGATCAAGGAGGACCGGATCCTTTTGACTCTGGATGCGGACTTCGCAAACATATTTCGTTTTCCTGCCGAGAACACTCCTGGGCTGGTGCGTCTTCGTCTTCATGCGCCCACAGAGCAGGCGATCAGAGATACTCTTCGAAAAGCGCTTCTGCTGCTGAAGAATGTTGAATTACGCGGGCGGCTTGCCATTGTTGAACCGAACAAAATCCGAATCCGGCCGCGCTTCGAATAGTAATGCCGGGCGCCTATTTCATTCCCGAATCGTGCCCAGGTGCCGTGGTCAAGCGCTGATGAATTTCCCGCTCGGCTTTCGCTCGATCGGGTTCACCCAGTCTATCGTAAACGCGAGCCAGATGATAGTGCACGAGTGCCCGCGTGGGGTCTAGTTCGGCGCTGCGACCGAGCTCGGCCGCAGCCTCTTGATACTGGTGCCTCGATTCGAGCAGTGCCCCGAGGTCATAATGCCCTTCCCAGTCGTTGGGGTCGCGCGCGATCGCTCGCCGAAGTAGCTCTTCGGCACGGGTACTGGCGGCGTCCGCGCTGAGCAGAGCTTCGGCAAGCAGCCGGCTGGCTTTGGGATTTTCGGGATTGGCCTTGAGCCAGGCCTCATAGTCCGCTGTGATTTCGGGCAGGTGCGAACCAGCCTGATCCAAAATGCGCCCAAGAAAAACGTACGGCTGCTCGATCGACGGATCGATCTGAATTACTTTCAAGAAGTTTGTGATCGCGTCATCGAAGCGGCGTTGTCCGTAGCGCGCAACGCCAAGCGCCAGCATGAGTTGGGCGTCCCGAGGATTCGCCTGCACGGCCGCGCTGAGAACAGCGGCAGCTTTCGTGAAATCCTGCTGGTGAAGCAGCACTTGCGAGTATTCGAACGCGAACATCCCAAGCGCGTGGACAATAACTGGATTGGCGGCGCCAAGCCGCTCCGCTTTTGAGGCGGCAGCTTCGGCGTCTCCAGGCTGGTTGAGGCGTAGATATGTTTGGGCGAGCGAGACCCAAACGTAGGGATTGCCTGCATCGGCCCGCGAGGCGTCTTCTAAGTCCGAGCGCGCTTCAGAGAGCTGACCGTGTTGAAGTGCGATCAGTCCCCTCTGAAGCAGCGCCTTGGCCTGATTTGCGTCAACTGCGAGAAGCAGCAGGAAGGCGGCAGCTAACAAACCTCCAGGCTACTAGAACATCAGCCGTAACGAGAATTGAATGTGGCGTTCGGAGCCCGCGGCGGTGGCGGTGATTTCTCCGAACTTCGCGTTCCCAAAGCTATTCGTCGAACCGTCGCTGACGATGAACTGCGGCGTGTTAGCGATGTTGTAGCTTTCTGCACGGAACTGAAGTCTCCAGCGTTCCGTGAAGGCAAAGTCCTTAAAGAGAGACAGGTCAACTGTTTTCGTAGGCGGCCCATAGTTCGTCTGCAAACCGAGATTGCCTTGTGTCAGAGACGCTGGCGCAGTGACGTTTGCGGTATTGAACCACTCTGAAGGTGTACGCCCGCCGGGAGGTGCGGCGTTCGCTTCCTTGCCAGGCAGCAATTCAGGAAAGCAACTCGCCCAGACACCCTGGCAACCACTGGCGGTTAACGTGTAAGGTTGCCCCGTATGCAGGGTAAGAATGCCATTCACTTGCCAGTTGCCCACGATCGCGTTAAGCACCGGATTCATATTGGCGCCATACTGCTTGCCACGGCCGAACGGAATGTCATAATTGCCCCCGAAAGTGAAATTATGCCGGATGTCCCAGGCGGCACTGGAGTATGAGGTCGAAATGTTCGTGTTGTCCTTATAGCCGAAGCCCTGCGAACCGCTGAGCGTCGTACCGCTGTCTGATAACGCATGACCATAGGTGTAGGAAGCAATGAACTGCAAGCCAGCCGAAAGCCGCTTTTCCAGCTTGGCCGTCATGCCCTCGTAATTGCCAAACCCAAACGTTGCGGTCCCCGAAATGCTGCCAATATCAGGGAACGGGCGAAGATCGTTGCAGTTGATATTTGAATTCAAAGTCCCGAAATTCGGACAGGCGTTGAAATCCGGTTGCAGCAGTTGATGCGAGGAGTGGTTTCCTACGTAACTCACCTCCAGGGCCATGTTGGCGGGTAGCTGCTGTTGAATCGCAAAGTTCCACTTCTGCACCATCGGATTCAGGAAATTGTTGGCTACTTCCCGGAATTGAAGTGAGGAGACTGGGAAGCCGTTAAAGACGTTCACCGGGAAACCAATCACGAGACCACCGGTCGGCGCACCGTTTGCAAAGAACGGATTGGGCTGGAAATCGCCAACACCGCTCGGTTTGTAAAGAGAAGGCGACATGTTGAATGGCGCGGATTCACCCCGGTTCGGGTTGCCGCCCTGATTCTCTTCACCGCCGTAGAAGATGCCGTAAGCAGCGCGGATGACGGTCTTTGGCTTGATATTGTAGGCGAATCCGAGGCGCGGACCAATGTTCTTCTTGTCCCATGGAATCAGGTACGGGCCGACCTGCCCGCGAGCCACTTTCACGTTCGGGAACAAAGCCGGGAACGTGATGCCGTTGATTGTCGCCGGCGCGTTGAAGTTGGGTGGGAGCGGCGTGTTCATATTTGGACCGGTCGGAATCTGCAACGTCAGTGTGTTGTAATCGAAATTCGATTGCCGCGAGAATTGTTCGCCTATGGGCGAGAACAACTCATAGCGGACGCCGTAGTTCAGCGTGAACTTCGGACTCAGCTTCCAGTCGTCTTGCGCATAGAACGAATAAGCCTGTTTCGTCGAGGAAATGAAATTCGTTGTCGAAATTTGGCCGCCGTCAAGAGCGCCAAGGAGGAACGAAGCCATGTCGTCACCTGTATCTTTACTGAATGTTCCGTTTTGGCCGCCTGTGTCTGCGGCTGTGGAAGGGAAAGCTGTTTCGTTACGACCAAACTGCAATTGTCCATGCGGGTAGGGAACCTGGAAGAAAGGGAAGTGCAACGGGCGGAACTCGGCCCCGAATTTCATTGAGTGTGCGCCTCTCGTTACGGAGAGGTTCTCAATGAAATCCCATTCGTTGTTGTATTCCTTGGTCGGCAGCCAGTTGTTCGCGCCGATCTGACTGTAGACATTGTTGAAATTGGTCTGCGCGAAGCCACCGTTCAACGTAGTCGTGGGGTCATATCCGCCGACACCGAGCGCCTTATATACATCCGTGTTTGCATTTCCTTGCACACGAGCCGTTACAAGACGAGTAAAGCCGACGCGCGCTTCGTTCACAATCGCCGGCGAAACGATATGGGTCCAACTAAGCATCCCATTACGGCCAAGATTCGTCTCGCCTACGCCATAGAAATCGGCACCGTCAAGAGCGCCCTGGAACGGTTGACCACTCGTCTTAGAATTATCGGACCAGCTAATACTCCCAAAGATGCTGTTCTTGTCGTTCATGTGGAAATCGACGCGTCCATCTCCCTGATCGGTGTTCAATGTGCCCGGTGTAATTGTGTAATAGTCATTCTGCGGCTGGAAACCGGCCTTGATTGGCTGATTCGGATTCGGATATAAAGCCATCAACTTGGCCGCTACTGGATCCCACCGATTAGACGGAATCACATTGCCTGGGAAGGGGTCGCGAACCAACGTTCCATTTGCCAAAGTTTTTGTGGTTGCCGGATCGTAGATCTCGTTTTGAAGAATGGGCCGGCCGAGCGGATCCGTACCAATCTGCGGACCTAATAAACCCGAGAAGTCGCCATTTCTCATGGCTGGAGTTGGAATGCTGTAGAATCCGCCGTGTCCGAGATTTTCGACCAGGCCGCCGGCAGTAGAGATACGCGTGCCTTGGTAATCACCGAATATGAAGAGCTTATTCTTAATGATTGGTCCGCCGACAGCGGCGCCGAATTGATTCTGTTTGAAAGGAGCGCGGTCCACTCCAGCCAAATTGTTCTCCCACTTATTAGCGTTGAGAACAGTGTTCTGGAGGATCTCAAAAAGGACGCCGTGAATTTGGTTCGTACCTGATTTCAGGTCGATATCAACCACCCCGCCGGCCGCTCGTCCGTACTCGGCGTTGTAACCATTAGTCAGCACTTGCATGTTTCCGATGGCTTCCACCGAAGGGCCGATGACAAATGAAGTCTGATTAATGAAATCGATGACATTGACGTTGTTATCGACGCCATTCAGGAGGAAGTTATTTTCACCCGTGGAGCGCACACCATTCGCCGAGAAGTCGCCTCCTAGGGTGCCGCGGGCGCCGTTCTCGGCCGGCAGAACGCCTGGAGTCATTCTTGCCAGGAATGTAAACGTGCGTTGGCCGCCCAAGGGAAGATCGGCCATCTGGGCGGCATTGAGGTTCGAACCAAGGGCGGGGCTCTCTGTTTGGAGCAACGGCGCGGATGCGGTCACCTCCACCGTCTGACTGGCGTTGCCGACCTGCAGCGTGAGGTTTACTGCAACCGGCGCGCCGGGATTAACAATTACGTCACTTTGCTGCGCCTTTTGAAATCCGGGAGCTTCCACCGTTACAGTGTACGGCCCGGGTTGCAGAGCCGGGCGCGTATACGCACCGGTATCGGTCGTGACTGTGTCGTACGGAACGCTTGTAGCGGTGTTAGTGATGGTTACTTTGGCGTTGGGAACAGCGGCTCCTTGAGCATCGACGACTGTTCCGGTGATAGTTCCGAGATCTCGCTGAGCGAATGCAACACTGCAAACTAGCACCAGCAAGAATGAAATCCAAAGACTACGCCGACTTGGCATAGGCCCCCCCTCAACACAGAGATATACTGACCGCTGAACTGTGTAGAACGTTATCACAGGTAAACGCTTACTTCAAGACCTTTTTCACGTTCCGTGTAAGTTCTTGTGCTGATCTCCGCTAGGGCTAAGAGCGTGACCTTGCACGCTACAATGGTCCATCCATGCGTCGGCGGTTTGTCCGGGCCTTTGTTGCCGTTTCGGCCTTAGCCGCGGGCGCGTTACCCGCTTTTCGCGCTGATTTTCGGGACATCGCCGCAGTCGCCGGATTGACCGGGAAGAACGTCTTTGGCGGGACGGAACGGAAAGACTACATCCTGGAGACGACTGGAAACGGGGTTGCCATCTTCGACTACGACGGGGACGGCCGAAACGATATTTTCATAGCGAACGGCACCCGTCTTCACGCCGGAGAAGGGTCCGCGGATAGCCTGCCCCAGCTTTATCACAACGACGGGAACGAACACTTTCATAACGTAGCGGCCGGAGCCGGATTTAAGGCGGTGGGCTGGGCACAGGGTGTCTGTGTGGGAGATTACGATAACGACGGGCACCCCGACTTGCTGGTCACCTACTACGGACACAATCTGCTTTACCGCAACCGGGGCGACGGCACGTTTGAGGATTTCACACAAAAAGCGCACCTTCCCACAACGGGCGTGCGGTATGGCTCGGGCTGCTCTTTTGTCGATTACGATCGGGATGGTTTTCTCGACCTTTTTGTCGCCAACTATGTAGATCTCGACCTGGCGGCCACACCGCACCCGGGCTCCGGAGAATTCTGCGTCTGGAAGGGGATACCCGTCATGTGCGGGCCGCGCGGTCTTCCGCTCGCGCACAATGTGCTCTATCACAACAATCGCGATGGAACGTTTACTGATGTTTCCGAGCAGGCCGGCATTCTGAAGCCTGGCGGCCGCTACAGTCTGGGCGTGGTGGCCGCCGACTTCGATAACGATGGCTGGCCGGACATCTATGTCGCTTGCGATATGACCCCGAGTCTGCTGTTCCACAATCTTCACAACGGCACATTTGAGGAGCGAGGCGCGGAGGCGGGAGTCGCTTTCAATTATGACGGCGCTCTGCAGGCGGGAATGGGGGTCGCGGTAGCGGATTATGACGGTGACGGTCTCCTCGATATCGCCAAGACCAACTTTTCAGGCGACCTCACGTCGCTCTACCACAACGACGACGGGAAGTTCTTCACGGATGTATCGCGCGAAGCGGGTCTGGGGGCGCGACAATATCTCGGGTGGGGAGTTGCGTTTACCGATGTAGATGACGATGGCTGGCGCGATTTAGTGGTGGCCAACGGTCACGTCTATCCGGAGGTGGAAGGCAAGCAGCTCGGGGACACTTACTTACAGCCGACTATTCTTTACCGGAATCTGGCCAATCGTAAGTTTGCGGACGTAACGGCGGAAGCGGGTCCCGGCTTTCAAACGCCACGTCCAGCACGAGGGCTCGCGGTGGGCGACCTGGACGGCGATGGCAGGCTCGAAATCGTCATTGTCAATATGAATTCTTACCCCAGCCTGCTCAAGAACATGGGTCCGCACGGTCATTATTTAAATCTGAAGCTGGAGGGTACGAAGTCGAACCGGAGCGCGATCGGGGCGCGTGCCATCGTGACTGCCGGCGGCCGGAAGAGGATCGATGAAGTCACGAGCGGGGGGAGCTACTACTCGCAAAACTCGTTCATATTGCATTTCGGTCTCGGCACCTGCGATCGCGCGCAGGATGTCGAGATTCGGTGGCCGAGCGGGAGGGTACAGCACGTTCCCGATGTTGCCGCGGATCAAACCCTCAAAGTTGTAGAGAAGTAGTGAAGGAACTGACGCTGAGACCGGGGGTAAATCGCCGCGAGTTCCTCGCCGCCACCGCCGCACTTCCGGTGCTGGCATCGTTGCGGGGCTCGCCCGCATTTGCGGAAGAGCCTCGCCATACGCCACCGTATCTGGCACTGAAGAAATTTATTGTTCCAGGAAGTGACGAGTTTCCCGGCGAGAAAACCGCGGCAGAGATTACGGCATCGCTCTTGAAGGCGCTCGAATCCGTCGAACTCCCGCTCGCTGCCGTGGCAACCGGGCATTCGCCGCTTCCAAGCACCTACAGAGCACTTGCTCCGGACCTAGAGGAAGCGGTCTTTGACACTTCCGATACGGCGATTGCATCTGGCTGGAAGGCTTGGGTCCAATCGCTCGGCAGAGTGCGCCGCGCCGAGTTCCATTGGCTGCCGGGCGATGTCGTGCGTTACGAAGTCGCGAGTGAAGCGAACGGCAAGCTGTTTTATCGAGTCGGACTCTGGAAGCAGACCTGGGCAGAGGGGCGGCTCAGCTCGTTTGTTCCCGTCGAGGAGCATGTCGCTTCGGCAACAGGCCCACTGTTTCGGGATGTGACCACTGTGGTTTTTGAGAAGACGCGGTCCTTCCGGGAGCAATTGACGAAAGGCGTGCCGTACTGGCGGGCGAAGCTCGATCCGGCATGCGGAATCGACCTGTATGGCAGCAACGGGCTCGCTGTCGGGGATATCGATAACGATGGTTACGACGAAGTCTACGTGTGCCAGCCCGGCGGCTTACCAAATCGCCTCTACAAATACAATCCGGACGGCTATTTCACCGACATCACCGAGGCATGGGGAGCGGGCATGCTCGATGACACCTCGAGCGCGCTCTTCCTTGATCTCCGCAATAGCGGTAGGCAGGATCTCGTGGTGCTCCGCAGTGCGGGCCCGGTCCTGTTTCTGAACGAAGGCACTCATTTTCGTTTGCGTGATGATGCTTTTCACTTCGTGACGCCGCCGGCGGGCGCGTTTACCGGAATGGCGGCTGCGGATTTCGATCGCGACGGGAAACTCGATCTGTATCTCTGCTGCTATATCTATTTCCAAAGCGAAGCGCAGTACACGTATGCCTCGCCCTATCACGATGCGCAAAACGGCCCGCCGAATTTTCTCTTCCGCAACAGGCTGAATCCCGATGGGACGGGTAGATTTGAGGATCTGACGGCCGAATCCGGAATGAATGAGAACAACAACCGATTCAGTTTCGCGCCAGCATGGTGCGATTTCAACGACGACGGCTGGCCCGACCTGTTCGTTGCGAACGATTTCGGCCGCAAGAATTTGTACGTCAACAACAACGGCCACTTCCGGGATTTGGCGGCAGTCGCCAGAGTCGAAAACATCGGACCTGGAATGAGCGCGTCCTGGTTCGATTACGATCGGGACGGAAGGCCCGACCTGTACGTAGCGAACATGTGGACCGACGCCGGGCAGCGGACCATCACCGATCCGCATTTCGGGCCATCGCACGATCCGGCCGCTCGCGACGCGTATCGAGGCCATACGATGGGGAACTCGCTGTTCCACAATCGCGGTGACGGCACGTTCGAAGACACGACAGCTCCGCAGCATATTAACTTCGGGCGCTGGGCCTGGGCATCCGGCGGTCACGATCTCGATAACGACGGCTCCCCCGAGATATTCGTCACCTGCGGCATGCTGACCAACGAGTCGGCCACCGATCTGAATAGCTTTTTCTGGCGTGAGGTGGTCGCGCGGTCGCCTGTTAAGGCGCAGCCATCCGCCGCTTACGAGAATGGATGGAATGCCCTGAATCAATTCATCCGTGAGGACTATAGCTGGAATGGGCGCGAGCCCAATGTCCTCCATGTCCGGCGAGGCGAGCGCTACTTCGATTTTTCAGGCGTGAGCGGGTTGGATTTCGCGGAAGACAGCCGCGCGTTCGCGGTTACTGACTTCGACGGCGACGGCCAGCCCGACATTTTTCTGAAGAGCCGCCTGGGGCCACAAGTTCGCATTTTGCAGAACAACTGCGCCGGCGCGAACCAATCGATCTCCTTCCGCCTGCAAGGCACGAAGTCGAATCGCGACGGGATCGGCGCTCGTATTGAGGTGGATGGACAGACAAAATGGCTGGAAGCCGGCTCGGGATTTCTTTCGCAACACAGCAAGCGATTGATTTTTGGGCTGGGGGAATCGAACAGCGCCAGAAAGGTGCGGATCAAGTGGCCTTCAGGCGACGTGCAGGAATTCGAAAATCTGCGCGCCGGCAGCACATATTCCGTCACGGAGGGTTCGCAGGCAGTCACTTCGCAGCCGTTTTCCACGCGCCGCGTTCTTCCGTCGTGGCCGGTGGATGCGGACAACGGCCTGCGCCTGCATGACACGTGGTTCATGGAGCCGCTCCCCTTGCCAGAACACCAACCCGGTCCCGGACTACTCCTGCTATTAAACGGTGAAAGTTCGCCGTCTTACCTGGGACTGCCGGTTATAAAAGTTGATCTCTCGCAATCTTCAGAGCGCGGCGAGCAGTATGCGCTCTTTCGGCGCTATCTGTTCGACTGGCGAACCGATCTGAAGACTCCGCTCGCTCTTTTGTTGAATGAATCCGGGGCCGCGGTCAAAGTCTATGCTGAACTGCCGGACCGGGAACAGGCGAACGCCGATCTCGATCGGATCGCCAGATTGTCCATTACCGATGTGCTGCCGTTCCCGGGCGCTTACATCGGCACGCCGCATCGCGATTTCTTCAAGTTCGGCGCAGCTTTTCTTTGGTCTGGTTACCCAGACCAGGCATTGCCGTACCTGGAACGTGTACTCGCGAAGAATCCTTCCAATGCTCGCGTCTTGGTTCTGGTTGGTCAGATCCATCTACGCGCTAACCGGGCGACATCGGCTGAGAAGTACTTTCGCGAGGCTCTGCAAGTAAACCCCAATGATGCCGAAGCGTGGTCCGGCTTAGGCGACGTATGCGAGTCAGCCGGAAAGCCGCGCGAAGCGCTGGCGCAATACGAAAAAGCTCTCGCGCTGAAACCCGACCTGCTGTACACGTCACTGAACGCCGGACAGGCAGCAGACAAGTTGAACGATCCCGCGAGAGCCGAAGGGTATTACCGTCGCGCACTGGAATTGGATTCGCAGTCTGCCGAGGCAATGAATGGACTTGGCCTCGCCTCCGCGAAACAGGGCCGCACAAAGGAGGCGCGCGCGCTCTTTGAGAAGGCGATTAGCGTTCACCGCGATTACTCGGAGGCCATCAACAATCTGGGCGTGCTTTACATGCAGGAAGGGCAAGTCAACGATGCCATCGCGGCGTTCGAATACGGTATCCGTGTCGCTCCCTCGGAAGATATACTTTACTTAAATCTCGGTCGAACCTACGTCCAGCTTGGAAAGCCCGACCGGGCTCGTCAGGTCATGCAGGAACTTCTGGACCACAAGCCCGACAGCGTAACGGCCAAGCGCGCTCTCCAGGACTTGAGCGGCCGATAGCGATATGTGGTTTCCTCTATTACTTTCGCTGGCGTTCGCCGCGACACAACAGCCGGCTTCGGAGCGGACGGCATCGCACGATCAGCAGACTGAAAAGGTCGTTCAGCAGGTCTCCGCATCGGGGCGCTGTGCGGACGTGGCCGAATCACCCGATTCACGAGTCGCCCCGCAACCGGCCATCGCGCCCGGGCCGCCCCCGCTGCTCAGCTTCCGCTACTACGAAGGCAAACTTCGTCATCGATTTGGAAATTCGGAGTTGATGCTGGATGATGCCGGGCATTAAGAAGTTCTTCGCCTCGCTCGTAGCGGCTTCTATTAGTCTTGCCGCCGGCAGTATCCGCGACGCTGGCATCGCCGATTTCAACGAAGGGCGCTATTCCGATGCGCTTCCGAAACTCACGGAAGCCGCTAAAGATCCTACAGACCGCATCGCACACGCATTCCTCGCGTTGACCCAGGCTGCGTTGGGCCATTGCGACGCGGCTCTACCCGGGCTTATCGCAACCAATCCTGCGGACGGCGACACTTACCGGCTGACTGGCGTGGCTGCAGTCAAATGCTACAGCGCTGCCGGGGACAATGCCAGGACATTCGCGTTGCTGGACAAGCTCGAGAAGCAGTTTCCGAACGACCCCGACGTACTCTACACGGCCGCCAAGTTGCACATGAAGGCATTCAATGACACGACCTTCGCGATGTTTCAGCGAGTGCCGGCATCTTATCGGGTTCACGAGCTGTCGGCCGAAATTTTCGAAGTGGAAGCCCGCTATTCCGATGCCATTGCAGAGTACAAGAAAGCCATCGAACTGAACCCGAACGCTCCGGACCTCCATTTCCGGCTTGGCCGGGCGATTCTCCTTCAAAGCCACAGCCCGGAAGCCCTGGAACAGGCTGCGGCTGAATTTCAGTCCGAGTTGAAGCTCAATCCGGAAGACGGCGCCTGCGAATTTCAGCTCGGGCAAATCGCCGAAGTGGAAGCAAAGAGTTCCGAAGCCGAATCCCATTTCGAACGCGCGATCAAACTGTCGCCGAATTTCGTTCAGGCACTGATCGCGCTCGGCAAGCTGAAGACCCGACAGAAGCAATATGACGAAGCCGTGACGCTGCTTGCGCGCGCCGTAAAAGCTCAACCCACGAATGAGTCCGCCCATTATGCCCTGTTGACGGCGTATCGGAATTCGGGCCAGATGAACGAGGCTCAAGAGGAGAAGGCGACTCTCGATCGCCTGCAGAAGCCTCCCGAAGGAGAATTCTCGGATTTCCTCAAGAAGCTGGGCGAGAAACCACCCGAGCAGTGAACGTCACCTTCCTCTCGAAGCTGGCGTTTCTCGCCGGGGCGGTGTTAGCTGCCACTTTCCCCGAACTGAAGCAGGAAGCTTATGCGCCCGATTTTCGCAACATCGCAGCCCAAGCGGGCCTGGTCGATTCGTTTCCGAACGGCGGCACAAAATCGAAGCAATACATCATCGAGACGACGGGAAGCGGTATCGCGCTCATCGATTACGATAACGACGGCCTGCTCGACCTGTTCGTCCTCTCAGGACAGGGAGGTACGAATCGCATGTACCACAACGAGGGTCATGACCATTTTCGTGATGTCACGGACTCGCTGGGCCTGCATTCCTCCGGTTGGGCAGAAGGTGTCTGCGCAGGCGATTTCGATAATGATGGCTACACCGACCTCTTCGTGACATATTGGGGTCAGAACCATCTCTATCGAAATATCCAGGGCAAGCGCTTCGAAGACGTAACGGCAACCGCTCAACTGACGCAGAACCGTACCCGGTACAACACCGGTTGCGCATTCACTGACATCGATAACGACGGCCATCTGGACCTCTTCGTCGCGAACTATTTGAGGTTCGACCCCGCCACTACTCCCAAACCGGGCGCGAATCCGTATTGCTACTACCGCGGCATCTCAGTGAATTGCGGCCCTCGCGGCTTGCCCTTTGACCGCAACATTCTCTATCGCAACAACGGCGACGGTACCTTCACGGATATCTCTGAACAATCCGGCATCGCCGATCCGGAGGGTCACTACTCGCTCGGCGTACTTACCGGCGATTTCAATGACGACGGCCTGCCGGACATTTACGTCGCCTGCGATCAGACGCCTTCCCTGCTCTACATCAACAAAGGTCACGGCAAGTTTGAGGAGGAGGGCGTCATTCGGGGGGTTGCCTTCGACCAGAACGGCAAGGCAATGTCCGGCATGGGAGTGGCCAGCGCAGATTACGCCGGTGACGGGCACCTCAGCATCTTTCGGACAAACTTTTCGGATGAATTCGAGACCCTTTACCGGAACCGCGGCCGGGCGACATTCGATGATGTGACGCTCGATTCCGGTCTTGGCGAAAACACAAGATACGTCGGGTGGGGAACCGGTTTTTTCGATTTCGATAACGATAGCTGGAAGGATTTGCTGTTAGTCAACGGCCATGTGTTCCCCGAAATCGACAATCTTCATACTGACATTCACTACAAGGACCACGCAATCCTCTACCAGAACCTTGCGAACGGACGATTCCGGGACATTTCAAGCGAGGCTGGACCCGCGCTGCGCGAGCTGCATTCGTCTCGGGGAGCTGCGTTTGGAGACATCGATAACGACGGCGCCATCGAGTTCGCCGTCAACAACCAAAACGAGCCGCCGTCTCTCCTTAAGCAGGCAATGAACCCTCCCGGTCATTGGATCATTCTGAAGCTTACGGGTACCCGCTCAAATCGCAGCGCAATCGGCGCGCGCGTGAAGCTCGTGGCCGGCGGTCATTCGCAGACGAGTGAAGTCCGGAGCGGCGGAAGTTATCTGTCGCAGAGCGATCTTCGCCTGCATTTCGGCATCGCTTCCGCTATGAAGGTCGACCGCATCGAAATCACGTGGCCGAGCGGCGTACGGCAGGTCCTTGAAAACCAAAGCTGCGATCGCGTTCTCGCCATCACCGAACCGCGTTAGCCGCTACGGCTCTTGCCAAACCGCGACGCCGCCCGGAGGCACCTCGCGCTGTCCAACGAGGATCTGGGCGTTCGGCCCGGCTGGAATTGACTCCGTCTTGCTGGCGAAATTCGTCGCGACCCAGAACCCGTCGCGCCAGTCCACGAGAAAATTCGGGTCGAGATTTGCAGGACTTGCTCCGGCATCCTGATACACACGATGCAGCAGTGCGCGTTCCAGTTCGCCGTCAAGCGTATCAACCCCGATATACGTCACACTTCCCTTCCCTAAGCTGTGCGTAACAGCCGCGGCTTTTCCGGCATAAAACTGATCGGCGTACGTCGCAAGCACTTGAGTGCCGGCGTCCGGTTCCAGAATGTCGCCCCACGAGCCCCAGGCATAATTCTTTCCGTCGCACGCTACGTGCCCGTCCACACCGACTGGCAGTACGTCATATCTCGGGATCCTGGCACCAATAAGGGGATAAATCGGCGCGGCCCAGAGCGCCTCCCAAAGATGCCCGCGCGAGTCCTTCTGTCCCGTGCGAGTGGTCAGAATCAGATGGCCTCCGCCCGCAGCATAGTCGTGAAACCGTCGAATCAGTTCCTCATTCACCAACTGATACGCCGGCGCAACCACGAACGGATATTTAGCGAAATCCCGATCCGGCGTGATCACGTCGACCGGAGCTTCTATGCTCTTCAGCGCCCGGTAATAACGCATCCAGTGCCCGACCGTGTCCCATCGCTTCGTCTGCGGATGGTTCGAAATATCCCACCAGTTGTCGTAGTTGATCAGAAACGCCGTCCTCCGGTCCGCATAGGGCTTCGGGTCCTGCGCATTCGGATCAAAGTGCTGGCGCAGTTTGATCACATCCTGCATGGCTTGCGCATATTCGCGACCGCCGGGTGATGGAGTCACGCCGTCGGTTTCCGCCAGACCCTTATGGTACAGCTCCGAATTGTACAGCGGCTGCCGGTAACGATACGTGCAGACCAGGCGCGCCCCTGCGCCGAACGCGCGCATGATCCACATGTGAATCGCGCCAGGAAGGGGCCACGGATTCACATCACCCCAATTCACTTGGCCGGGCTGCAGTTCCATGGGACCGGAGAGCCCGTTGAATGAGCGCATCCAATCGTGCATGAAGCCCATCTGTTCGGCGCTCCCCAGCCTGAAACCGAGAGGGCCTTCGCCCAATTCGCCGTGCACCGGGTAGTGTGTCCAGCTGAACACGTCCAATGTCTTTTGCGAGCGAGACGGATCGACATCTTTGTGCAAGGTCATGAAGTTCGTCGTAATCCACTGGTTCTTGGAATACCGGCGCAGAATCTCCGCTTGAAATTTCAGGTAATTTGCCGCTTCGTCCGCGAACCAGCGATTGAGGTCGAGAACCGCGTGCGGACTCGGGTCCGCCACCAGCGTTTGCGAGTTCGGGATCTCAATCTGATCGAAATTTTGATACATCTCCGACCAGAACGCGCCGCCCCACGCCTCATTCACTTTGTCAATGCTTCCATATTTTTCCCGCAGCCAGTCGCGAAACCTCTCCGTTGACGCTTTCGAATAAGAGTACTGACGGCCGTAATGGCTCAGCTCGTTGTCGATTTGCCAGCCCCAGACTCGCGGGTCATTACCGAAGCGTTTCGCCAGTTCGGTATCGATCTTGGCGACATATTCGCGATAGAGCGGCGAGCTCCAATCAGCCTGTTCACGGCTGCCGTGCTGCATTGTCCGGCCCTGCGCGTCGACCATCAGGATTTCCGGATGCTCGCGCTCAAGCCAGATCGGCGGGGTCGCGCTGGGCGTGCAAAGAACAACTTTCAACCCGTTCTTCGCCGCGAGATCCACGTTCTTTTGCAGCCAATCGAAGTTGTACCGGCCTTCCTCCGGTTCCATGAAGTACCAGGCAAACTCGCCCATATGGACGAACTCCATGCCGAGCTTCCGGATATTCGCCATATCCCTTGCCCACTGCGATTCAGGCCATGCCTCGGGATAGTAATAGACACCGATCGTCAGCATGTCCTTTTTCGGGAACCAGTCAGGATTTTGCGCTGGCAGTAGCGGCTGAAACGTGAGCGACAAAATAAGCGCCGCTGATGCCGTCAATCTGAGTGTGGGCATTCTTGTACTGCCTCATTAGATCACCAACCGCGGCCTCCCACGTACAATCGACTCGATGCGCTCTCTTCCAATCGGTTGCTGTTTCGCGCTGTTCTTCGCTTGCGCCGCTCTTGCTCAAATTCAGTACGACGAGAGTCGCAAAATCTGGCTGATCACGACTGCGCACAGTTCATACGCCATGGGCATTGGGCCTTCGGGCCAGCTTCAGCACCTGTATTGGGGCGCGCCGCTCTGGCGCATAGCCGATGTTCCAGGCGCACGGGAAATTCACGATATCTCCTCGTTCGACCCGCACCAGATGCTCGAAAACGAAGAGTTCCCCGGCTGGGGCGGTCCCCGCTATTATGAACCCGGCCTGAAAATCACACGCGCTAATGGCGACCGTGATCTGGTCTTGCACTACGAGCGCCATCGCGCTCAGGAAAACGAGTTGGAGATCACGCTGAAGGACATCCGCGATGACATCGACGCTACGCTGCATTATCGCGTTTATCCGGACAGCGGAATCATCGCCCGCTGGGCCGCCATCCGCAACGGCACGAAACAGGCCATTACCGTGGAACGCGCGCAATCAGCGATCTGGTACATGCCGCGCGGGGATGGCTACCGATTGTCGTATCTAAGCGGCCGCTGGGCGGCCGAGACGCAGCTCAATCGTGAGCCAATTCAGGAAGGAATGAAAATACTCGAGAGCCGCCTCGGGCACACTGGACACAACCTGAATCCGTGGTTTGCAATCGATCCGGGGAATGCGGATGAACAGCACGGCCGCGTCTGGTTCGGGGCGCTGGCCTGGAGCGGCAACTGGCGCATCGCCATCGAGCAAACTCCGTATCAGCAGGTACGTGTCACCGGCGGGTTCAATACATTTGATTTCGCTTATCCGCTGAAACCCGGCGACTCGCTCGAAACGCCCGTGTTCTATGGCGGCTACTCCGATACGGGATTCGGCGAAGCTTCCCGGCTCCTGCATCAGTTGGAGCTTGCGGAGATACAGCCGCACGGTCTAAAAGCGCGCGCCCGTCCGGTTCTGTACAACTCTTGGGAAGCCACGGAGTTCAACGTCACGGAAGCCGGGCAGAGGGAGCTCGCAGAGAAAGCCGCCAAGCTGGGCGTCGAGCTTTTCGTGATCGACGACGGCTGGTTCGGTAAGCGCAACAACGATCATGCCGGACTTGGCGATTGGGTCGTGAATCCGCAGAAGTTTCCGAAGGGGCTAAATAGCCTGATCAGTTATGTAAACGGACTTGGAATGGATTTCGGCCTCTGGGTAGAACCCGAAATGGTGAACCCCGATAGCAATCTGTATCGCGCGCATCCGGACTGGGTCATGAATTTTCCCGGGCGGCCACGCAGCGAATTACGGAATCAACTTGTGCTGAATCTCGCGCGGGATGACGTGAAGGAATACATTTTCAACGTTCTCGACAAACTCGCGAGCGAGTACAACATCCGTTATTTCAAATGGGACATGAACCGTACGTTTGCGGAGCCCGGCTGGCCTGAAGTAGCGCCGGACGAGCAAAAAGAGGTTTGGGTGAAATACGTCTGGAACCTGTACGATATCATGGCCCGTCTTCGGGCGAAGCACCCGAACCTGGAAATCGAATCCTGCTCCGGCGGAGGCGGCCGCGTCGATCTCGGCATCCTACGCTATGTCGACGAATTCTGGACTTCCGACAACACGGAAGCGTTCGACCGCCTTCGCATTCAGGAAGGCTTCTCTCAGGCGTATGCTCCGAAACTGATGTCTGCCTGGGTAACAGACGTTCCGAACATGAATCAGCGCAGCACGCCACTGCAGTATCGATTTCTCGTCGCCATGCAAGGCGCTCTCGGGATCGGAGCGAACCTGAACAAGTGGACGGAACAGGACGAACAGCTTGCCGCGAAAATGATTGCGCTCGATAAGAAGATCCGCGACACGGTCCAATTCGGCAAACTGTATCGGATTCTCTCTCCGGGCACAAGCGATACCACGGCAAACGAGTACGTCGCGCGGGACGGCGCCGAAGCGGTGCTCTTCAGCTTCCGCCATTCCCAGGAGTACAACACATTGCCGCCGGTCATCTACCTGCAAGGCCTGGACGCACGCGCGACTTACCAAGTCGGATCGATCGACAACAAACTCCTGAATCAGCAGCAGGAAGCGAGCGGCGCATGGCTGATGCAGAACGGTTTACAACTCGAGTTGAAAGGAGACTTCGACAGCACGCTCGTGCTGCTGCATCGAGTGCAAATGAAATGAAGGTTCAGTATCTTCACCTTACTCTTCTTCTGGTGTGCATATCCGTTTCCGCCCAGACTGACTCCGCGCCTCACCTCGAACGGCACGGTACCGCGGTGCAATTGATCGTTGACGGCAAACCGTTTTTGATTCTTGGCGCTGAGATACACAATTCCAGCTCGTCCAGTATCGATTACATGAAGCCAATCTGGCCGCGTCTTGCCACCATTCCACTGAATACGGTATTGACTCCCCTCTCATGGGAACTGATCGAACCGGAGGAGGGCAAATACGATTTTGCGCTGGTAGACGGCCTGATCCAGCAGGCTCGTGAAAACAAGCTCCATATTGTCTTTCTCTGGCTAGCGAGTTGGAAGAACGGCATGTCCAGTTACGCGCCGCTTTGGGTGAAGAGAGACACTCGCCGTTTTCCGCGAGTGGAGGAAAACGGGAACGAAGTCGAAATCCTGAGCACCATAGGGCGCGCCACGATGGACGCCGATTCAAAAGCTTTCGCCGCAACGATGCGGCACATCCGCGAGGTCGATACTCAGAACCATACCGTGCTGATGATGCAGGTTGAAAACGAAGTCGGAGTGCTAGGCGATACTCGCGACCATTCCGCAGCAGCGGATAAGGCCTTCGCGTCCGGCGTTCCACCGGAGGTGACCGGCTATCTCCGGAAGCATCACGACACGCTATTCCCGGATTTGCGCGAGCTTTGGGATGCCAACGGAGACAAGAGTTCGGGCACGTGGACGGAGGTCTTCGGCAACACTCCACGCGCTGATGAAATCTTTATGGCCTGGAACTATGGCCGTTATGTGAATCACGTCGCTGCCGCCGGTAAAGCTGAATATTCATTGCCGATGTATGTGAACACCTGGCTTGCCGGGGAGGACGTTATGCCCGGTGTCTATCCGAGCGGTGGTCCGCAACAGCGTGTTATAGATGTTTGGAAATCCGCCGGTTCAGCCGTCGATATCTATTCGCCGGATATTTACGCACCGAACTTTGCGGAATGGTGCCATCGCTACCATCGTGCGGGCAATCCTCTGTTCATCCCAGAAGCTGCGGGAGACGCGACCGGAGAAGCTAACGTCTTTTATGCTCTCGGCGAACACGACGCCATCGGTTTCTCACCGTTTGGTATCGATTCCTGGAACGATCAGAAGAACGATCTCGGAAACAGCTATGAAGTGCTGGCCCAACTCACGCCTCTCATCTTGCAGCACCAGCGATCGGATGAAATGACGGGCTTTATTCTTGACAGATCGCATCCAAGCGTATCAAGGGTCATGAATGGCTATCTGCTCTCCATCAGCCTCGACGAGATTTTTGGTTCCAATGCGGAAAAGGGTTTCGGCCTAGTTATCGCTACTGGCCCGAACGAGTTCATCGGAGCAGGCCGCGGTTTCCGTGTCAAGTTCGACCCTCGTTCACCCGGCCCGGCGCACGCGGGGATCGGCTATGTGGAGGAAGGCAAGTTTGCAAACAGCGTATGGATGCCCGGTCGCCGGCTAAATGGAGACGAAAACGACCAAGGCCGGTATTGGCGGTTTGCTCCCCAGACCACCAGGATTGAAAAGGTTGTGGTCTACCGGTTCGAATAACTCTCAGGCGCTCTTCCCTGCCCGCAACGCCTGTTCCTTTGCAGCGCGCAATTCCGCCACTGGATCGCCCAGCGGCAGAAATTCCATTGCTACGTTATGCGAGTAATTCAGCTCCGCGAGTGTCTTGTAAATGTTGTCGTAATGGATTTCGCCCGTTCCCGGCGCATGGCGTCCTGGTACGTCGGCGATGTGAACCAGTCCCGTATACTCGATATTTTTCCGCAATTTCTCGATCAGGTTTCCTTCTGAGATCTGCTCATGAAAGAAGTCATAGAGCAGCCGGACCTGCGGATGATTGACGGCGCGGATGATTTCGAACCCCTCAGCTACAGATGTGAGATAGTACTTCGGATTCTCTTCCGGATCGATATTTTCGAGCAGCAAGCGGACCGGTTCGCCCGCGATCTGCTTGCCTTCCACAAGAGCCGCTGCACGCTTAAGCCCTTCGATGCAGCTCTGATGCTGTTGTTCTCGCGGCATCCCCGGAACTACATTGCCGGACATGATGATCACAGCCGGACACTCGATCCGCTCCATAATCGGCAACTCGTTTTTCACATCCGCCAGCATCGCGTCGCGATCGGCAGGATTGCCCACGGCATGGCGCAGCCCCGCCGTTACATCAAATCGTATTCCGAGCTCCTTGCGTTTCGCGTTAGCCCGATTGAACTCCTCGTCGGACCACTTCCGGTATTCGCCTACCAGCTCTACTTGGTTGTAGCCGGCTTCGGCAACTTTTTCCAGGCGTTGCTCGAAAGGCATGTCGCGAAGGATCGTCCAAAGCATCACGGAGATCTTGTACGGTGCGTTTGTGCCTGCATCACCTTGTTCGGCTCGGGCCAACTCCGGCCCCTTCGCAAGCGCTACTGCGCCTAAAGCCGCTCCGGCCAGATCCTTCGCAAATGTTCGTCTATTCATAAAACTCTCCAGAACTCGGTACGCTTGCAGGTCATCGCTTAGATGGTAAAGCAAACGCTACATACGATCCGCCAGGCGGATCTTTCGATTTCCCGCCGCCACACGCAATTACTACATATTCCTTTCCATTCAGCTCGTAAACGGCGGGCGTAGCGTTTCCCGCGGCCGGCAATACCGTTTGCCACAGCAACTCGCCGGTCGCACTATCGTACGCATGCATCTTCTTGTCGTAACTGGTCGCCGCGATGAAAAAGAGCCGGCCGGCGGTAACCACTCCGCCGCCGTAGTTTTCACTTCCGGTATACGGAACGCCCCGCCTCGCAAGTTCGGGATATTCTCCGAATCGTACTTTCCACGCGTACTCGCCAGTGTTGAGATTAATCGCGCTCAACATGCCCCACGGCGGCTTCACAGCCGGATAACCCTGAGGATCCAGAAATTTGTCATAACCGCTGAATTGATATTTGAGGTCAATAGGTGAGGGCTTTCTTGGACCGGCTCCAACCGGGATATCCTCCCCGTACACGACATAGCGCATGATCGCATGCCGGTCTGAATAGGGAAGGTTCACAAATGACGGCATTCTTCCCGCGCCTTGCTCCATCATGTTCATCACTTCGTTTTCGTCCATTTTGGTGGCAATGTTCACGAGTGATGGAAATTCAGGTGGGCTGCCCTTCATATCGCCGCGATGGCACGTGGCGCAGTTGTTGAGATACAGATCCTTCCCGCTGCGAGCGACGCTCTGACCGCGCTCGACCAAATGCGGATTCCACGCCATCTCGTTTGAATTCACATACAGTATGCCGGCCTCTGGATCGAAAGCCGGGCCGCCCCACTCGCCGCCGCCATCCAACCCAGGGAAAATAATCGTTCCCTTCAGGTTCAGCGGCACGAATTGGCCCGCGCTTACCGAACCCTGCAACTGTTTGAGCACCGCCTCATGCGCTTCCGGCGTGCGGTCGGTAACCATATCAGGCGTGAATATCTGCCGCGAAAACGGGGCCGGCTTCACAGGAAGCGGCTGCGTGTCCGCGGTCACTTCACCATCCACTTCGCTCTTCGGGTATTTGTGATATTCCACGGGAAACAGGGGTTGTCCCGTCTTGCGGTCGAACAGGTACACCCAGCCGGATTTCGTGATCTGCGCGGCCGCATCCACCCATTTCCCGTTGTGCTTCACTCTCACCAAAGCGGGTGGCGAGGACAGGTCACGGTCCCAGACGTCATGCCGGACACTCTGAAAATGCCACAGGCGCTTGCCTGTGTTTGCGTCGAGAGCAATCAGCGAATTGGCAAATAAATCGTCTCCCAACCGGTTCGCTCCATAGAAGTCAAACGCTGCTGAGCCCGTGGGAACAAACACAACGCCGCGCTCAAGATCCAGACTCATCCCGCACCAGTTGTTCACGCCGCCGATATACTGCCAGGCATCTTTCGGCCAGGTCTCGTAACCGTATTCGCCGGGATGAGGGATGGTGTGAAAGCTCCAGCGCAGCTTGCCCGTTCGCGCATCATAAGAACGGATGTCGCCCGGCGCAGCAGGCAGAGTTTCTGGAACAATGCTCCCTACGATCAGTGAATCCTTATAAACCAACGCCGGGCTTGTGTCCGAAACGAATAATTGCGCCGGGTCCCGTCCCAGGTCGCACCGCAGATCGATCTTTCCTTTGTCGCCGAACTCCGCAACCGGCTCTCCGGTGTCCGCGTTCAGCGCGTACAAATACTGCCGGACCGTCACGTAAATGCGCTTATCGCCATTCGAGCCTTCCCAATACGCCACCCCCCGGTTCCGCATTTTGCTGATAACGCGGTGGCCTTGGTTGGGATCGAAGCTCCACTTGAGCTTGCCGGTGGCGGCATCAAGAGCTATCACGCGGAGCTTTGGCGTGGTCGCATACAGAGTGCCGTTCATGACAATCGGATTGCACTCCATCTCGGAGCCCGCGAATGCATCTCCAGTATCGAAGCTCCAGGCCACTTGGAGATCTTTGACATTCTTGCGATTGATCTCTTTCAGCGTCGAGTAGTGGATATTATCGGGCGCCCCGCCGTACGTCGGCCATCCGTTGCGGTTTGGCAACTTCTTGGATGGCTTGAACGCCAACACAGCGAGCAGCAGTAACCCGAAACTGGCCAGGAGTAAAAGACGGGTTCTCATTCTTTGGTTCGCCCGGCATTATATGACTTGATCTTCGGCATAATAAGACTTAACTAACTTGAATTCCTATCGTAGTCTCCTGCACGGGGCCGGCAGTCCTCGCGAGATAGCACAGGCCGTTGGCACGCACCGCAGGGATTTTCTACGCAGCATCACCGGGGCGACCGCAGGCGCCGCTCTGTTCAGTCTTGCTCCGCTTCGAGCCCTCGCTCTGCCGCGCACCAGGAAAGTTGTTGTTGTCACCTTCGGCGGTGGCGCACGCGACGAAGAGACCTTCATGCCCGAGGGTCAGGAAAACATTCCGCATCTGCTGAATGAGCTTATCCCGCAGTCTACGTTCTTCACGCAAGTGGTGAACCGCGGCATTCTCGGCCACTATGTCGCCACTGCAAGCCTCGCCACCGGCGTTTACGAAACATTCAACAACTTCGCCGCCGTCCCGCCCGACAATCCGACAGTGTTTGAGTATTTCCGACGAGAGCTGAAGCGGCCGGCCAGCGACACCTGGGTCGTCGCTCCGAGCAACGGCTTTAATCGTATCGGTGAAAGCGATCACCGCGGCTATGGGCGAGGACTGGGCGCCGGCGTGATTCTTCCCAAGCGGCTGCTCGCAGCGGCGCTTTCCTCAGCGGGCGAAGGCCAGTACGAGCATCTCCTTCGCGATAATTACGAGACCCCGCTCTACACACCCGAACTCAGCGGCAGTGAAGTTGAGCTGCGGCAAATGGCTGAAATCCTGAAGCTGTCGGTTGGCGATTTCACGGCGCACGCCCGCAGCCTCGCCAGCCCCGACGAGCTCTCGGTGTACATCGCCCGTCAACTCATGCGGCAACTCGCGCCTAGCCTGCTCTGGATCACTCTTCACGACATCGACATTGCGCACTCCGGAGCCTATTCGCTCTACATCGAAGGTATTCAACGTTCCGATCGTCTCTGCGCCGAAATCTGGAACACCATCCAAAGCGATCCCGAATATGCGGGCAAAACTACGCTGTTCATCCTTCCTGATTTCGGCCGCGACTCGGATAACGATGCCGGTGGGAACGGCTTTCAGCACCATCGAACGGGCGATCCGTTATCGCGCACGACCTGGATGATGGTGCTCGGCCCCGGCATTCGCCAGAATCTCGTAATAGATCGCGCCGTCGAATCGGTGGATCTGGTCCCCACGCTCGGCTCTGTACTTGGTTTCTCAGCGCAGCTTTCGCAGGGCAAGCCGATTTCCGAGGTGTCGTGAATGCTACCTGCTGAGCTGACGCCTGAATCCTTCGCAAGCTATCCACCACTCGCGCGACAACTGGCAATCAGCCACGTTTCGCTGCTTCAACAGCTCCCGCTATCGTTCCTGCCGCTGCTGCTGCGCGAGGTAATTTCCTACGACTGGAAATTTCCGGCTGAGCGCCGCGATCTCGATAATCAGTTCTCGTATCTAGCGGCCTTCTCCCGAGATCAGGTCGTGCAGGTAATGGCGCCGTTCGCGCGGCTTCGTCTATCAGACGATCTGATTCGATTCGATTGGGTCAACTCGCCACAACAATTTTCCGAGAAACTCACGGCGCATCTTTGGGCCTCGCATCAGATCGATGCCTTTCGCAGTGCGTCGATTGAATACATCCGCAAGTTGAACGCTGCAACCCCGGAAACAGCACTGCCCGTGCACCGGCTCGGCATCGCCATTGTGGGTCAGGGAGTCGGCGAAAACAAATATCCGGTTTTCCGGAAACTTCGTCCACAAGGCGTGTATTTCACGAACGTCCATCCGGAGAATGGCTGCCGCATTCTGCTCGATACTGTGGCCACGAGAGCAGCAGCGCACCCCCTGCCATTTGGGCATTGGTACATCGACGGCGGTAGTAATGAACCCATAGCTGCCTCCGTAACCTCCGTCTCTTACAGTTCGCTCAATTCCGTTCGGACGACGTTAGTGGATAAGATGCGGCGAGTCATGCAGCCGGGCGGCGGTGGCCCGGAAGTGCTCCGGACCATGCTGGCCTCCATGCGACCGGAAGACCTCGGGATGTCCGGCTCCGGTGATACAGCCGTTCTTAACCGATTTCAGATCAGCATTCTGACCGAAGGGTCCGGCACGCAGCTGTTCAGCACAACGTTTGTTCAATGGTCGGCGCGCGAGGTTTTGCGCCGGGCTCAACCGTTGACTCTTCTGGCTCGATTCGCGCCACGGCTGCATGAACAATCGATGCGCGAGCTCGTTGCGGGCAACCGCCAGGCCGCCACGCCAGATCCTCAAGGTTCTCTCGTCGACGCCGATATGGGCAGCTATTACACGTGGATCAACCAGCAGCGGCTACCCGGCGCCGATCAAGCACGTTTTCTCGTCTGGTTCGAAGGACATCGCGAAGCACTCGCGATTGGCCCCAATCTGTCCGGTGGCACGGTCGAAGCAAATCCAACGGACCTCAAGGGGATTGTCGAGCGGCTGGCATAGTCGCAGCGAGCGTAGCGAAATCGCGATACTGGACAATGCCGTTGACGCGCGGACCAAACCAGGGGCAAAAAGCTACTATGAAAAGCGAGAACCGGCTATGCAATTGACCCTCCCCCCCGACCTTGAGATGCTGATTAATAAGCGCCTTTCCAGCGGCGCCTATGCCGACGCGGAGGACGTGTTGCGCCGCGCTCTTGAGGGTCAGGACGCGGAGGAAAGCTGGGATGACGAGGAACGCCGCGCTTTGTCGGTGTACATCGAGGAAGGCTATCAGCAGGCGGAACGCGGGGAGCTTATCGACAGCGCACAAGCGCACCGTGAATTTCAGGCCATGAAGGAGAAATGGCGTGAACAGCGTTCGCGCGGGCAATGAGGGCCTACGCTCTCACGGTTCTTGCCAAGGCCGATATCTTCGACATCTGGGCTTACATTGCGGAGGCTAGCGAAACCGCGGCGACCGTGATGCTTCGACAGCCTCACTCTCGATACAGTAAGACATAGATTAAACCTGCTGAAGCTGCACTTTCCTCCCAGCAAGTCCAAGGTTTTCGCGGACGAACGTCTCATTCCACAGATTTGAATTGACTGCGGAGATCCACGGGTTCTGCAACACCCAAAGATAGCCCTTCAGCGCAGGCTTCATATCGCCCGGTATGATTTTGTTCACCTTATCGATGCGCCATTGCGGAATCGGCTGCAGCTCTTTGTGATGTGTTGCCACCGCATGAGCTGTTTTCATGGCGATCATGCCCACGTTCTTCGCAGCGGCGTCAAGAATCGCCTGATCTACGTACCCTCCGTTGATAACGTTATATGCCATCTGCACGGCATCGTAGTGACCCAGTTCGGTCGCTTTGCGAAGTACTCCCGCTGCGTCGTTATGTGATGTCACGCCCAGAAACCGGACCTTGCCCTGCTTCTTCAGTTCCAAGAAAGTTTCGTATATGTGGGGATTGTCGAGCTCGTCCGCGGTATTCGCCCCGTGCGGGCACATCAACAAATCGAAATGATCTGTACCCACGCGCCGCAGACTGGCTTCTAGCGAATCCGTAATGCACTTGCGGAACTGCTGGCTGCCCTCAACCAGGTGCGCGTAATCCGGCATCATCGCGCTGCAGAGATAGGCGCCCTCGAACTGATCGTGCTGCCCCGGGAAGTACGTCAAATAGTAACCCGGCTTTTCGGCGAGATTCGTTCTGCGGATCTCTTCCACTCGCGCCATGATGGCCTGCTGCTTTTCGGAAGGCAGGCCGTTAAAGATATCCCGATACAAACGGTTCCGCAGACGACCGAACGCACTCACCTTGGTCTGCAGAAAAACGTTATTTCGCTTAGCGGGACCCCCCAGGAATTTGCCGTACGCGATCTCACAATCGCCGTTTCCATAGGCTGGGGCCATATCGAGATAGTTCAACCCCATTTCCAAGGCCAGCTCCAGGTGCTTGTAGTTGTCCGTCCCAATCGGATCTCCGCCGCATACAACCTCCGAGATCATCAAACCGGTTCGCCCGAGCCGCCTGTACGCCATGCCTGGTTGTTTGTTGCGCCATTCGCTGTTCGGGGCCGGTTGGCTCAGCGGCAGACCCGGTGATTCCGCCGTAGTTCGAGCCGCATTCTGCTCCTGCGCAGTGGTCCTGAGACCGCTTGCCCCAAAAATTGTTGGCCCAACACTGGTGATGCCAACACTGGTGATCAAAGATTTCTGCAGAAAATCGCGTCTGGAACCCCGCTCAGCCATAAGAACCTCCTTTCGAAAGAATCACCCGGCAGTCTATCGCAGTCCCTGGACTCTCAGCCAATCTGCCAGCCGGTCAGGCCAGGTGCGCAGGACCGGATCATCCGCCGCCAATCCTACGCCGTGGCGGCCCTTCAGATAAATGTGCATTTCGGCCGACACGCCGGCTTTGTTGAGAGCTTCATCGAACTCGATGCTGTTCTCAACCGGTACGACATTGTCATTCGCAGTATGGAACAGAAACGTTGGGTCTGCGGGGTAACCTGCAATTCATTGGATAGGAGCCGCACCAGACGCGGATCAGGGTCGTCTCCTAAGAGCGCGTGCAGCGAGCCCCGATGCACATACGGGTCCATCATCGTGATAACCGGGTACGCCAGAATCATGAAGTCCGGTCGGGAACTCTGCTGCTCGATGACGTCCCGCGACCCCTTATCGCCGGCGTCGAAGTGCGTCCCCGCAGTCGATGCCAGATGCCCACCTGCGGAAAAGCCCCAAATTCCGATGCGATCCGGCCGTACTCCGAATTCCTGCGCATGCAATCGGACGCAGCGAATGGCCCGTTGCGCATCTTGGAGCTGAACCGGGTAGCGGTATTTCGGCCCTAGCCGGTATTTCAAGACGAAAGCTGAAATCCCCAGCTTGTTCAGCCACTCCGCGATTTCAAACCCTTCGTAATCCATCGCAAGATGTACATATCCGCCGCCGGGGCACACCACAACTGCCGTCGGAACCTTATTCGCGATCGAAGCCGGATAGAGCGTCAAGGATGGTTTATCCGCCTCCGTTTCGCCCTGCGCGCCCGGAGCACCGTCCGGCCAAAGGAGTATCGTGCGGTGCTCGTCCAACTGGCCCCACGCGATTCCTGCACAGAGGATCGTGCTAAGCGCGACAGTCGCCGGGCGCGTCATTTCGTCAGATTCCTAAACTCCGTTTGCATTCTCCAAACTGCTCGGCCGCAAATTCCAGTTCTTCGGGCGTGTGGGCCGCCGAGATCTGGACGCGAATTCGCGCCTTTCCCTGGGGAACCACGGGATAAGAGAATCCGATCACATACACGCCTCGTTTCAGCAGCGCGTCTGCCATTCTGGTCGCCAGCGAAGCGTCACCTAACATCACCGGCACAATCGGGTGTTCGCCCGGAAGAATATGAAACCCCTGCGCTGTCATTTGCTCTCGAAATAGCCTCGTATTCGAGAACAACCTTTCCCGCAGATCGGAGGTCTCGCTTAACAGTTCCAGCACTTTCAGCGACGCGCCAACGATAGCAGGAGCGACAGAATTCGAAAACAGATAGGGCCGTGACCTCTGCCGTAACAGCTCGATGATTTCTTTGCGCCCGCTGGTATAGCCGCCGCTTGCTCCGCCCAAAGCCTTGCCAAGCGTTCCCGTGATGATATCTATGCGGCCCATCACATTGTGATATTCGTGGGTTCCCCGCCCGTGTTTGCCCATGAATCCAACCGCGTGCGAATCGTCTACCATGACCATGGCGTTATATCGCTCCGCCAAGTCGCAAATCTCCGGCAGCTTCGCGACGTATCCATCCATCGAAAACACGCCGTCCGTGGCAATGATCTTGTTGCGTAGCCCGCTCGCTTCCTTGAGCTTTGCTTCCAGATCCGCCATTTCGCCGTTCTTGTAGCGGAAGCGCTGCGCCTTCGAAAGCCGCACTCCGTCAATAATGCTGGCGTGATTCAGCTCATCGCTGATGATCGCGTCTTCGGCGTCCGTCAGCGTCTCGAATAATCCGCCGTTTGCGTCGAAACAAGACGTGTACAGAATCGTGTCTTCCGTCCCGAGAAAGTCGCTCAGCGCCTTCTCCAGCCGCTTGTGGATCGATTGCGTGCCGCAAATGAATCGCACGCTCGATAGCCCGTATCCCCATTCATCGAGTGCCTTGTGCGCGGCTTCCACCACTGCTGGGTGATTCGCCAGGCCAAGGTAGTTATTCGCACACAGGACCAGGACCGAATCGCCACCGACCTTCACTTCTGCTTGCTGTGGGCTCTCGATCAGCCGCTCGCGTTTGTATAAACCCGCGCTTTCTATATCGCGAATCTTCTGATCTAGATATGGTTCAACACTCGCGTACATACAATCTCCTTCTCAACAGTCTTTAACGTTCACCGCAAGTCCCGCCAGCGCCGTCTCCTTGTAACGCGATTGCATATCCAAACCCGTCTGGTACATCGTTCGAATCACTTGGTCGAGCGACACTTTATGTTCGCCGCCCTCCTGCATCGCCATTCGACAGGCGTTAATAGCCTTGACGGCTCCGATGGCATTCCTCTCGATACAAGGGATCTGCACAAGCCCGCCGATGGGATCGCACGTCATTCCGAGGTGGTGCTCCATCCCAATTTCGGCGGCGTGCTCCACCTCTTCATTGATCGCGCCCAGCGCGCCGGCCAGCCCGGCCGCCGCCATCGAACACGCCACCCCAACTTCGCCCTGGCAGCCCACTTCAGCTCCCGAAATCGAGGCGTTCTCTTTATAAAGGATCCCGATCGCGCCTGCCGTCAGCAGATACTGCATCAGACCTTCTTCTGAACTCTCTGCCAGAAACTGGCGATAATAGCGTCCCACAGCGGGAATCAGTCCGGCGGCGCCGTTCGTGGGAGCCGTTACGACGCGTCCGCCCGCTGCATTCTCCTCGTTGACCGCCATGGCAAACACGTTCGGCCAATCCATCGCCTTCAGCGGGTTGTTCGCCCCTTGCGATTCGATCTTCTTCAAAAGCCGCGGCGCTCTCCTGCGCACCTTCAATCCGCCGGGCAGAATGCCTTCCGTGTGCAATCCGCGCTCGATGGATGCATCCATCACAGACCAGACGCTGCTGATGTGATCGCGCACCTCCTGCTCGCTGCGGAGCGCGCTCTCGTTCCGCAGCATCAAAGTCCAAATGGGAAGTCCATTCCGCTCCGCCTGCTCCAGCAGTTCGGCGCCATTGGAAAATGGATACGGCACACGCAACGCCTCGGGCTGCATATCAGCCGGCTCTCCCTCGCGCACAATGAAGCCGCCCCCAACCGAGTAGTAGACTTCGCTCGACAGCGCATTTCCTGCGGGGTCGAATGCCGTAAACTTCATGCCATTCGGATGGCCGGGCAGCCGCTTATCTTCGTGGAAGACAAGATCCCGCGCTTCTTCGAATCCAATCGCATGCATGCCCAGCAGCCGTAATGCTTTGCTGCTTCGAATTGTTTCGAGCTTGGCTTGAATCGTTTCCGGATCCACTTCCTCGGGTTTCTCTCCGGACAATCCGAGCAGAATGGCGCGGTCGGTGCCATGCCCGATGCCCGTCAGCGCGAGCGAGCCGTATAACTCTGCGAGCACACCGTGAACTGCAGCCAGGTGCCCCGGCTCAAGCAGGCGTTCCGTAAAGCGCCGCGCTGCCCGCATTGGACCGACTGTATGTGAGCTTGAAGGACCAATTCCGATTTTGAACAGATCGAAGATGCTGGTCTTCATGCGCGTTCGGCTTTGAAGGCCGCCGACTTACGAACATGAGTCCAGTCGAGAATCACCTTGCCCGAGTTTCCCGATCGCATCGCTTCGAAACCCTTGTCGTAATCGCGATAGGAAAAGCGATGCGTGATTACTGGAGTGATATCCAAGCCGGATTCCAGCATTACGGTCATCTTGTACCAGGTCTCGTACATCTCGCGGCCGTAGATGCCCTTGATCGTGAGCATGTTAAAGATCACCTGATGCCAGTCAATCGCCATTTCCTTGCTCGGAATACCAAGCATCGCGATCTTGGCGCCGTGGCTCATGTTCGCGATCATGTCGCGAAATGCGGAAGGAGTGCCAGACATCTCCAATCCAACATCAAACCCTTCCTGCATTCCCAGTTGGCGCTGGACCTCGCCAATTGAAATCTGCCTTGGATCGAGGGCAATCGTCGCCCCCATCTTGCGCGCCAGTTCGAGCCGGTAAGGGTTCAGATCGGTAACAGCTACATATCTCGCTCCCGCATGGCGCACCACGGGAATTGCCATAAGCCCGATTGGCCCGGCGCCGGTGATCAGCACGTCCTCGCCGAGCACTGGGAAGGAGAGCGCGGTATGTACTGCGTTGCCGAAGGGATCGAAAATGGCGCCAATCTCGCGATTGATTTTCGAATTGTGCCGCCAGATATTGCTCATCGGAAGAGCAATGTATTCGGCGAAAGCTCCCGGCCTGTTCACGCCTACCCCCTGGGTGTGTGCGCACAGATGCCGCCGGCCCGCCAAACAATTGCGGCACCGGCCGCAGACCACATGACCCTCGCCGCTGACGACCTCACCGGGATGAAAATCGTTTACATTTGCGCCGACATCGACAATTTCGCCAACAAACTCATGGCCGATCGCCATCGGCACGGGAATTGTCGCCTGCGCCCACTCGTCCCAATCGTAGATATGAAGGTCCGTGCCGCAGATGCCCGTGTGACTCACTCGAATCAGAACATCGTTGATTCCGATACTTGGCTCAGCTATATCCTCTAAAGACAACCCCGGCGCTCGTTGGCTCTTTACCAACGCTTTCATACGAAGTCCGTTCCGTCATCGCGCTTCATCTACTCGCATGGTAAATCCCCGACTGGTGCGCCTTCCTGGGAGTTGTTACTAAATCTCCCCTTTCTCATCTACCAACCGGAAGCTCTTGGACTGCGCTGGATACTTTTGCGCGACGAGCTTGCTCTCACATTACGGTAAATCTCCCATGAAGGCCCTAACAATCATTCCGGGAAAAGCGAATTCCGCCGCGGTTCAGGAAGCCCCAGATCCCCCTTCTACCGACGGCTCGATTCTCGTAAAAGCTCTGGAACTGGGAATCTGCGGCACCGATTTCGAACTCGTTCGCGCCGAATATGGCTGGGCGCCCCCAGGGAGCGATCATCTGATCCTCGGTCATGAATCGTTAGGACGCGTCGAAGAGGCCCCGCGCGGCAGCGGGTTCAATAAGGGCGATCTGGTGGTCGGCATCGTTCGCCGACCTGACCCGGTTCCGTGCCTCGCCTGCGCAGTAGGTCAGTGGGATATGTGCCGCAATGGCAAGTACACGGAGCGCGGCATCAAAGAACGAAACGGATTCGGCTCCCAGTATTGGCGCATCGAGCCGGACTTTGCTCTTCGCCTCGACCCAACCCTCGACAGCATCGGCGTGCTGATGGAACCCACCACCATAGTCGCGAAGGCCTGGGATCACATCACCCGCATTGGCGAACGTGCCAGATGGGAGCCGCGCACTCTGCTGGTCACCGGCGCGGGCCCAATCGGCCTGCTGGCAGCGCTATTGGGAAAGCAGCGGGGCCTCGAGGTCCACGTTCTGGATGTCGTCAAGGAAGGCCTCAAGCCCCAATTGGTGCGCGATCTTGGCGGCACTTACCACACTGGCCCCGTAAACAAAATCGGCTTTGCTCCGGATGTAAGCATCGAGTGCACAGGTGTTGCCGAAGTGATCGTTGAAACAATGGCTCACTTGGCGAGCGACGGCATTCTATGTCTGCTCGGCGTTTCTTCGCGCGATCAGGTGCAGACGATCGATTTCGGCAAAATAAACCGCTGCTTAGTGCTGGAGAATGCAGTTATTTTCGGGTGTGTGAATGCCAATCGCCGGCATTACGAGTTGGCCGAGCAAGCTCTCCTGAAGGCGGATCGGGATTGGATCTCCCGGCTGATTTCGCGCCGCGTTCCGCTGGCCAACTTCGAAGACGCGCTGAAACGCGATCCGGATGATATTAAGGTGGTGATCCAACTTGCTTCGGCATAGCTGCAGGAGCTGCTATGACGCTCTTGATTGAAGATTATGCCCTCATCGGCAATAACGCGACCGCTGCGCTGGTCGGGCGGAATGGATCGATTGACTGGCTCGGCTTTCCGCGCTTTGATTCTCCCGCCTGTTTCGCCTCCCTGCTCGGTTCGAAGTGGAACGGACGTTGGATCGTCGCCCCGCAGGGCGAGCACCCCAAGGTTACACGCCATTACCGTCAAGGCACTCTGGTATTGGAAACAGAGTTCAGTACGCCCGAAGGCTCAGTTGTTCTCGTCGACTGCATGGATCAGCGCGGCCAGCATCAGGACCTGGTCCGGTTGGCGCGGGGCCTGCGTGGCCGCGTTTCTATGCAAATGGAGCTCATCATGCGATTCGACTACGGGCAAGTCATTCCTTGGGTTCGCAGCCTGGAAAAGAATCGGATTCAGGCCATTGCGGGCGCTGAGCGCTTAATCATTGACTCCCCCGTTGAGCTCCGCGGCGAAGAGCTGACGACTCGCGCTGAATTCGAAGTCGCGGAAGGCCAGGAGATCGCGTTCGTCCTGACCTGGTCTCCCTCGTACGCACCGCTACCTAATCCGAAGCCCGCGAAAGAAATTGTGGCCAACGTCACCCATGCGTGGCAGAAATGGTCGAGCCAGCACACTCCGAAAGGTGAGTATTCCGAGGCCGTTCTGCGCTCCATCATCACCCTGAAAGCTTTGACGGATCATCGCACCGGCGGCGTTGTGGCGGCGCCGACGACCTCTCTTCCCGAAGGGATCGGTGGCATTCGCAATTGGGATTATCGCTTTTGTTGGTTGCGCGATTCCACTTTCACCCTCTACGCGCTGCTCGAAGCCGGTTTTATTGACGAAGCGAAGGCCTGGAGGGATTGGCTGCTGCGTGCCGTCGCGGGAGATCCGGCGCAAATGCAGATCATGTACGGCGTGGCCGGCGAACGCCGCCTCACCGAATTCGAGCTCGCAGAACTATACGGCTATGAAGGATCAAGACCGGTTCGCATCGGGAACGCAGCCGCCAATCAACTGCAACTTGATGTCTACGGCGAAGTGCTCGATTCGCTGTATCTAGCGCGCAAAAAAGGCCTTCGTAAATTGGACGAGAGCTGGGCTCTGCAACGCGAACTGGTGGAACATCTCGAGAAAATCTGGTCGGAACCGGACGACGGCATCTGGGAAATCCGCGGAGGCCGCCGCCAGTTTACGTTCTCGAAAGTCATGGCCTGGGTGGCCGTCGATCGCGCTATTCGCACCATCGAGGAATTCGGCGAGGAAGGCCCGTTGGAGCGTTGGAAGAGGCTCCGTTCGGACATACACGACGAGGTGTGCCGGCTCGGGTTCAGCCGCCAGGCCCAGGCTTTCGTTCAGTACTTCGGGAGCACGGAGCTGGACGCCAGCGTGCTCATGATGCCGTTGGTCGGGTTCCTTCCCGCGCGCGACCCACGAATGCTCAGCACTGTCGCGGCGATCGAGAAATCTCTGCTGCACGACGGTTTCGTCGCGCGCTATAACACAGGCAGCGATGTGGACGGATTAGGCGGCGGCAACGAAGGCGTTTTCCTCGCGTGCAGCTTCTGGCTGGCCGACAACTACATATTGCAGGGCCGCCACGACGATGCTCGCAATTTATTCGAGCAGCTCCTGGCTGTTCGCAATGACGTGGGCCTGCTCTCCGAGGAGTACGATCCCAGAGAACGCCGCCAGCTCGGCAACTTCCCTCAAGCCTTCTCACATCTGGCGCTCGTCAACACTGCCCATAATCTCTGCAGCACCAGAGGCCCGGCGCATCATCGCGCGTGTTGCTGAAGGATTACCAGCGTTCTCGTTGCCTTAGGTCGTTTATATGCGCCAAATGATGGCGGCCGTGCCACGAATACAGCGCCAGGTTCGTATCCAGTCGCATCTCTCCCAGCTCCGGGTGCCGGAAGCTCTTTGCAAAGTCGGCATCGTGCATTGATCGAAGGAGCAGAGTCAGGCGAGTATGCAAGCTCTCCAGGAGTTTCAACGACACGTCGATGGGCGCCGCATTGGCGTCCGCCAACTGCGCCCAAGCTGCTTCGTCATAGGGCTTGATGGTGGGGGTAGTCTCGGTTAACGCCAGCCGGAATCGCACGTACGCGTTCATATGGCTATCCGCGAGATGATGAACCACTTGACGTACGGTCCAGCCGCCGCGGCGGTACGGCATGTCAAGCTGCGTCTCGTTCAGCATTCCTACCGCTCTCCTCAGATCGGCGGGGAAACGATCCAGATCGCCTATCCAGGCCCCCCGTTGCTCACGGCTCACGGTCTGCGGGGCCTCAAAGCGGCCAATCGGGTAGCTGAGATCACCGACGTTTCCGGCAATTGTTCCCATAAATCACCCAGACTAACAAGCGCCCCCGTACCCGGCATGCTATTTTGTCCCGTCCAGCCGGAAAAGAGGAATGACCGCCTGTTTCATAGGCACCTAGCATGCGAGACGCCAGGCCACAGGAGAGTGATCCCAACCCCAAGTGCAACTCCCCCAAAAACTCTCTTGTGGCCCTCGCTGTTTCTGCAGAGCTTAGGTTGCCTGGAAGTTGCTCCAGTTCTGTGGGATAGTCATGGAATCTATGGAGAGTCTCGCGTTGGCGGGCGCGGTGTGGGAAACAGATCTACTGGAAGATACTTCTGTTCAGCGGCTCGTGCTGGAGCAGTACGACCGTGAACAGCTCTCGCTCCGCCGCTATGTTGCGTTCCTCGGCGTCGATCCGGAAACTGCGTGGGAAATAGTGCAGGAATGTTTTCTGAAACTGCAGGAGCACCTTCTTGCCCGCGGCGACCGGACAAACCTTCGCGCCTGGCTCTATCGCGTGGCTCACAATCTGGCACGTAATTCGCAATCGGCCTTCCGCTCGAGCAGGACCGACTTTTTAGCTGATGTGACGCTGGCGGGCGATCCTCCGGCCAGCTCCAACTCGGCGGAGCAGGATCTCCTGGCGCGGGAGCGCCTCGATCGTATGAACAGGGCCATTCAGGCCTTGAGCCCTGCCCAACGGGACTGTCTGGTTCTTCGCTCACAAGGCCTCAAATACCGTGAAATTGCCGACGTGTTGAACCTCTCTACATCCACCGTTGGCGAAAACATCCAGCGCGGCCTGGAGAAATTGAAGGAACTATTATGAACATGCCTGATCACCTAACGGATGACCTGTTGATCAGGGCTCTCGATGATGAACTCACGCCCGCCGAAGCCACTGTTGTAGAGTCGCATCTGCGCGTTTGCGAGGGATGTAAGCGCCGCTCAGCGGAGTTTCGGTTCCTTTCTGAC
Organism: uncultured Acidobacteriaceae bacterium; assembly: GCA_963787585.1. Classification (GTDB taxonomy): domain Bacteria; phylum Acidobacteriota; class Terriglobia; order Bryobacterales; family Bryobacteraceae; genus Bog-105. The sequence goes on along the minus strand of CAWBDR010000011.1, from coordinate 49,751 downwards.
AAAGTCGAATCGCTCGTCGCGAGGGCGGTCAGGTCCGCTTCAGCTCGGCGCGAGACTCTGGTCCACAAGCTGGAAACGCAAGCGCGGCCATTGCTCGCGCGGCGCCCCTCCAAACTCGCCCGAGGTTTCGGCTGGGCCATGGCGCTGGCGGCCAGCCTAGCGGTAATTGCGGTCGTAGTACCGCGCTCGATTCATTCGGCAAAGCCTACCGGCACTGAGGTTTCACAAGTCCAGAGCGGCACGTTCGAAATTGATGGGGAGAATTTTATTCCGCTGCCTTATTCAAATCCCGACCTTTCAACGGCCGCTCCGCATATCGTTCAGATGCAGGTCCCGGTAGCCTCTCTTGCTGCTGCCGGTATCGCCTTCGAGCCTGTCTCAAATGGCGTCCAGGCAATGGACCGGTCCGTTGTTGCGGACGTCCTCTTCGGAATGGATGGTCAGCCCCTCGGTGTCCATGTTGTGAGCCTCGATTGAGGGTGATCTTACGTGGATTTGATGAGTTGCGTCTAAGGAGAACTAAATGAAACGAAGCACATTCTTGATTTCCGTGTTGCTGTTGGCTAGCTCTGCCTTCGGCCAATCGGCGGTGCCACCGCCAGAAGGACCGCCGCCGATGATGCGGCCGCACCCGGGCATGGAAGGCCGCTACATGGGAATCGGCAGATCGCTGATGAAAGTGGTCACCGGCGCACCGTATTCGGCCGACATCACGGACACTCTCGTGCAAACCTTAGCCGATGGCAACACGATTCAGCGCACCACAACTGGCAAAGTCGCTCGTGATGCCCAGGGACGCACCTATGTTCAGCAAAATATAAAGCAAGGTCCTTTCACGAGCGCGCCGACTACTCTGATCTTCATCACAGATCCTGTTGCAGGCTACGTTTACACTCTACATACCGCCGACCATACCGCTACCAAACACCCGTTTAAAACGCCGCCCGCCGGTCAGGCGCGATCTGAGATGAATCGCCGTCCTGAGAATGACAGTACGAACGTACTCGAAACGAATTTGGGTACTCAATCCATTGGCGGGGTGAATGCACAAGGCAAGAGCATCACGCGAACCATTCAGGCCGGCGCCATCGGAAACGCGATGCCGTTGGTTTCCAAAACCGAGACCTGGTATTCTCCCGACCTTCAAGTGGCCGTGAAATCGGTCCATAGCGATCCGCGCATTGGTGAATCGACCTACACGTTGACCAATATCCAGCGTGGTAATCCTGATCCCTCCTTATTTCAAATTCCCCAAGGTTACACCGTACGCGATGTACCCAATTTTCGTGGACCGGGCGCTCCCGGCGGTCCCCCTCCGCCCGGCCCTCCGCAGGAATAGCACTTCGCAAAACCTGTAGTAAGATCCTCCTGACAATCCTCAGGAGGATCTTTCTTTGAGCAGCCACTTTCCTGCCCCTGCCACTTTCCTTATTTCACTTCTCGGCGCCTCTTCGCTTTGGTCCGGTCCGCTTGCGCCGACACACCTGCGTTGCGAGTACCTTCAGAACCCCACAGCTATCGACGTAGCCGTTCCACGCTTCGCCTGGGTTCTGAATCATACCGACCGGAATCAGCACCAAACCGCGTACCAGCTTCAGGTCAGCCGGGATCCCAGGTTCAAGGGAATGTTCTGGGACTCGGGCGAAGTCAACAGCCCTGAAACATTCCAGGTCGAGTACAAAGGACCACCGCTCACCTCCGATACAGCCTATCTCTGGAGGGTCCGGTTTCGCGACGCCAATGGAACAGAGAGTCCCTGGAGTGACACGGCTGGATTCAGCACGGGTCTTTTTCAGTCGTCCGACTGGAAAGGCAAGTGGATCACAGGCGGCGGTCTGCTTCGGGACTTCGTCGCACTGAGCAAGCCTGTCAAGCGCGCTCGCCTCTTCGTTGCCGCAACCGGCTATTACGAATTCCGCATCAATGATCATCGGATTGGCGATCACGTGCTCGATCCTGCCTGGACTGATTATTCGAAGCGTGTCCTCTATTCCGCGTACGACATCACCAAAGAGCTTCATTCGGGCGGGAACACGCTAGCGGTACTCCTTGGCCGAGCATGGTACGGGAAGGTCTCGAACCAACCGCCGAAGCTAATTTGCCAGATTCAAGGTGAATACGAAAATGGCAAACCCTTTCTCTTAACGTCGGACGAGAACTGGCGGGGGTATAAGAGCCCGATCACCCTGGACGATATCTATGACGGCGAGACCTATGACGCGCGGCTGGAGGCCGAGCCGTCGGACCGCGAAGCCGGCCAGCCGGTCAACGTCGTCGATTTGCCGGGTGTCACGCTCTCATCCCAATTGATGCCTGCCATTCAAATCGTGGATACGCTCGTGCCTCGCAAGATGACTGAGTCCTCTCCCGGCATTTACGTTTATGATTTCGAACAGAATTTCAGTGGTTGGGCGAAAATCAAGGTCCACGGAGCAGCCGGAACGCGTGTCCAGATCCGTTACGCCGAGCTGGTGAATCCCGACGGTTCCGTCATGATTGACAATCTGCGCACAGCTCGTTCCACTGATACCTACATTCTTCGCGGTGATCCGAACGGCGAGGAATATGAGGCTCACTTCACCTATCACGGTTTCCGTTACGTCGAACTGAGCGGCTTCCCTTCCGTGCCCTCGCTCGATTCTGTTCGCGGCCGCGAAGTGCACAATGCGGTTGAGACAATTGGAAGTTTTGCCTCATCCGACCCGATGCTCAATGCCATTCAGCACATGTTCATCTGGGGCATAAAAACCAATTTGGCCAGCGTGCCGACCGATTGCGATCAGCGCGATGAGCGCCTCGGCTGGATGGGTGATGCGCATTTGTCGGCTGAAACAGCCATTCTGAACTTCGATATGGCGGCGTTCTACACGAACTTTCTTCGCGATATTCGCGACGCGCAAGGCAGCCAGGGCGAGGTCCCGAACATTGTTCCCTATATCGAGCGCTTCAATAAGAATCGCGTGGGCGATCCGTCGTGGGGTCTTGCGTATCCCCTGCTCGTCCAGTACATGTACCAAAACTACGCAGACAAACGCATCATCCAGCAGCATTACGACGGCATCAAGGCGTGGGCCGAGTTCCTCCACCGGCATGCTCCGGACGGCACGGTCGATTATTCCTACTTTGGGGATTGGGTCGGCATCGATCCCACTCCCAAGCTGCTGGCCGGAACCTGGGCGTATATCAAGGCTCTGGATGTAGTCGCGATGGCTGCCGATGTCCTCGGTAAGGAAGATGAAGCTAAGCAGTATCGCGATCTCGCGACAGGGGCTCGCGCGGGCTTCAATCGCAAATGGCGCGATCCGGAAGGAGTGTATGGATCCGGCTCACAGGCCGCGCAGGTGCTCGCCTTAGATGCGCACGTGATTCCGGGGCGAGAGGAGGGCAGCGCAATGTCCCGCTTGCTGGACGATGTGAATTACTTCCACAACGTTCACTTAACAACCGGCATTCTCGGAACCAAGTATCTGTTTCCTGTGCTCGCCTCGCGCGGTCACGCCGACCTTGCTTTTGAAATTCTAACGCAGCCCGATTACCCCGGCTACGGTTTTATGCTTTCTCGCGGAGCAACTACTCTTTGGGAGCTCTGGCAGGAACGGACCGGACCCGAGATGAATTCCCATAACCATCACATGTTCGCCAGCGCCGGAACATTTCTATTCAATGTCCTTGCGGGCATCAATTGCGGTGAAGGACTCGCTTATTCAAATATCCGAATCCAGCCGGAGCTTGTCCATGGTCTGAATTGGGTCTCGGCCTCAACGGAAACTGTCCGAGGCGGCGTATCGAGTGCGTGGCGCCGGGTCGGCCCCGGCTATGAGCTCAAACTCACCATCCCGGTCGGCGCAACGGCTTCTGTTCACTTGCCGCTCCTCAAACTAGCGGATCCCGAGGTCAGTGAGGGCAGCGCTCCGATATATCTCGCGGGGAAGCCGCAAACAGGCGCGAGCGGCATTTCGAACGTTCACATGCTCGAGGGCGATGTCGTGTGCCAGATCGGATCGGGAGACTACGTGTTTCGAGTTGGGGAGCGCGCGGAAATGGTCACGCCAAATAACCTGGTCAGCCGCTCATCCGGGCAACCCATCGCAGGTACTGCCATAGCGAGAGGCGCTCAGCCCAGATGAACTGAAAGAACGAACTGCGCGTGATCGAATCGGCCGGTATCCCAGAATAGGTTTCAATACGCCAACGCAGATAAGGCGATTGCCAAGGCCGCAGGCGATAGCCTCTGGTAGCTATCCATAGAAACTTGAGCATCAGGGCCGCGGAGCCGACGCGACCGTAGTGGTAGCGGCCGCATTGACCTGCTTCGGGCGGTCCACGTCTGGCGTCGCGTAATAACCGGACCGGGTCCGCACCACCGGCTTGCCTGGCGCGCTTACCGTCACTTTGATCTGGCGATAGCTTCCGTCCAGCTGTTGAAGGCTTGGGCTATACGCGATCGTGTATTGGCTACGAATATCGTGCGCAACCTCGACCGCGAGCGATTGGACCTCGACAACTTCTTTCGGGTAAAAAGCCAGACCGCCTGTGGCTCCGGTGAGTTCGTTCAACGCCCGGCGCGCTTTGGTGGCCTCATGCCGCTCCTCCTCCGTAAACAACCCGATCGCATAGACAAGCGTATCGCTTTGGTTTGATCTCGCCACCACCTTTTCAAGCGAAATGTTGCTGGCGTTGTCGTTCCCGTCGGTGATAACCATCAGGACCTTCTTGTCCTTCTTGGCTTTCTCCTTCATGTAGTCGAGTGAACTGCTGATCGCGTCGCGCATAGCGGTTCCGCCTCGTGAGTCGATACGCGCCAGCCCCTGCTCTAGCTTGTGAACGTCGTTTGTAAACGGCACATCCAGAAATGGTTCGTCGTTGAAGTTTACGATGAAAACTTCGTCCTGCGGGTTCGATTCGCGGACCATCGCCAGAGCCGCCGCTTCTACTCGAGCGCGCTTCGTCGCCATGCTGCCGCTATCGTCAATGATGATCCCGAGCGACACTGGAACGTCCTCGCGCCGGAAAATCTTTACCTGCTGAAGTTGCCCGTTCTCATATACCTTGAAGGCATCTCGATTTAAATTGGTCAGCAGCTTGCCTTTTTTATCGGTCACGCTTGCATGCAATACCACCAATCTGGTATCCGCGCGGAACTGAGCGTGCGCGCAAACGGGCAAAACGCCAATCAAAAGCGCCGCCAGCTGCCCTCTCAAATAAGTCTTAGAGCGAACGCTGCTAGTTCGTCGGTGCATAATACCCCAGCCGGAAATACGCTTTCAAAGGTGGAAGCCCGCGTGGCTGATTCAGTTTCACTAGTACTCGCCGGTACTTGCCGTCCCGCTCCGTGTTTTTCGGAGTATAGCCGAGTATGTACTCGTTCCTCAGTTCAATCCCTATTTTCGCGGCAATGTCCGGAAGCTCCGCCACGTTCTCGACGGCGTACTCGCGCCCGCCCGTCTGCTCCGCGAGTTCATTCAGCAAGCCGGGGCCTGCGGCTTCTTCCGGCGTGCGTCCGCGGTTGGCCATAGATTCGAAAATTCCAATCGCGAAAATCTGTACGTCCGCCTCACGAACCGCGCTCTTGATCTCAGTTTCCGTGTACCGGCTGCTGTTGTCTCCGCCATCTGAAATGATCAATAGGGCTTTTCGCGGATTCTTAGCCTTCTTCATCTCGTGCATCGCCAGATAGACACTGTCGAGAAGTGCCGTTCTCCCGCGCGATTGCGTAAACGTCAACGTACTCTGCACCTTGTCCGTGTCGGTCGTAAAGGGAACCGTTAGCTCCGGCCTGTCATTGAACTGAACCAGGAAGAACTCGTCAGCTGGGTTCGCCGTTTTGAAAAACTCCGCTGCCGCCTGCCGGGATTTCTGCAGCTTCGACCCCATGCTGCCGCTGGTATCGAAGACTAATCCGATCGAAATAGGCGCGTCCTCGCTCGAAAAGTGCGAGATCACCTGTTCGACCTTGTCCTCGAATAGCCGGAAATGCTGTTTCTCTAATCCTGTGACAAACCGGTTCAGTGGATCGGTCACGGTCACGTTGATCAGGACCAACTGCCTCTCCACGCGAATATCAACCGGTTTAGATGGCACGGTCGCGGCCGCCGGCGGTTTTCGAGATGGAACCGTCACCGGTTCACCCGCTGTCGGCGCGGCCTGGGAAGTGTCCTTAGCCTGCTTTTCAGACTGCGCAGTGGCGGGCCAAGTAGCAGCGAACAATGCGCAAAGTAGCGCGAATCCGGCCTTCGAACGTGGATATAGAGAGGAACGTCCTCCCGCTTGGACGCTCAGGTCAAAAATGCGGGACAGAGCGCATGTCCGCATGTAGATTGATGCTTTCTAGACCCGATCATAGCACCGCAACTGAAGCCTAGGTCACGGATTGCCATGTTCCAGATTCTGAGGAATTCAATAGAGTGGGGGCCGCGCGCTGCCCCCCAGCAGACTCGGATCCATGTAAACAATTGTGTGGTTCCCCTCATGCCCTCCCCACGCAAACAGGAACGAAACGGCCGGCAGACCGCCAGCCTGAAGTGTCAGTCCAACGGCCACACTGTGCTTCATATGATTGAATCCGAGTTCGCCGCGCGTGAGCCCAACGCGACCTTCATCCAGCAGCGCGGTGAATGCAAAAGGACCCCAGATGGAATGTTCGAAACTACCCCGTATCAAAAACAAATTCGGAGCGCGGAACCGGTAATCGGGATAACTCGGCACCAACTGCTCGCCATCGATATCGGAACCGCCCAGCGTCGGTTGGAAATAGAAGGGCACAGTATTACCCCCCGGCATAAAAGACTCGGATAGCAGAACCCGAAAGCCAACCGCGCCCGATCGATTGCTGCTCGCGCTTACCGGAGGGCAACGTCCACCGGAACTGCTGGAGCAATCATCCGGTCCGTTGAATGCTTTCACACGTACAAACGACGGGTTTCCGTAAAGCGGGAAAGTGTGCGAGAAATCTCCGACCATCCGGTTGAATGTGTAGCCTGATCCGGGTGCGACAAACTCCTGGAACTTCACGGAATAGTCCAACTGCAGATGACCGCCCAAGAGATGTGGCTCGATGCGAGCGCCTTGGCCAAACTGGGCAAAAGCGGGTTGGCTCGCGAGACCAGGCGCCGAAAGCGGCGTGTAGAGCTGAGTAATCGAGGGCGTACCATTCTCCTGCTCGCCTCGCACACCGACAAAGCGGCCGTTCACCTCTCCAAAAAGCGACAGCCGTAGTACCGACCCGAACGGCTTCGTGCCGCGGGCGCCCACAATCGTCTGGGTCATCCCCCAAAGGGAGTGCCCGCTCCTGTCGGTGGAATTTCCGAGACCGTAGTAGTCGAGTTTGTTGAGCGAGATTCCTTGTGCGTAGAAATCGATGACCGGGTACTCCTGCGTCGTCGTTACTATGTTTAAGTTTCGTTTACCGCCGGTGTAAATCGTTTTCATGTACAAGCCGGCTCGCCACGATGCGTTCGGGGAACCAACCGCGTCCGCATTCCAGCTCAAACGCCAGCTTTCATTCGGCGTGAGGTGCGCCACGAAAGCAGGTCCTGCCGCAATTCCATTCCCGGGTGCGAGGCTTCCGATGGCGATGTGCAGCGGATGATCGGTAAAAAGATCCTGCGCGCACCCTAGGAGAGCTTTGAAAAACGGGCCGGAACAGCCGTGCGAGAAATCCTCTTTTTCGTGACGGAAATCGGCCCCGAGTTGCGATTCCTGCCCACGGGCCGCACAACTCGCAAGCAGCAGTATCGCCAAACCGACTCGTTTCATCGCGCCGCCTTCATACGCCCGGGAAGGTTGCAGTCTGCACGTGCAATCTTGCCGTCATCTGCTGTATGTAGTCACTCGCCTGACCTTCGGTGTGGATCGAATGGACATCGACTCCAGTCTGTTGGTCCGGCGGCAACGTCAACTCCACTTTGTGAAGGTGAGTGATCTGGTCCTGCACTAGCCCCGAGATGGGCCGGGCCGGATTTATCGTTCCGGAGGGTTGGGGAACCGCCACGGAATGCACGGCCCCGGTACTATCCCCGGATGCCCCATTGCCCGAAGCACCAGCCGTCATCACCTGCGCCTTGCCTGTCGGCGTCGTCTCAAATGAAACCGTATCGGTTCTCGGCTGCGGCAGAGATAACAGGTCGAGGAAAGTCTGCGACGCCTTTTCCCGAGCCGATCGTTTATCGTAGGGCCCTAAGAAGAAGCTAGTAACGGTGTTGGGAATCGACGCGTGCTCAAAGATCCGCTCGTTCGTCACGGTTCCGTTTGCGTCCAACGGCGAAACCACCGTGCCTTCCGGCACCCAAGGTGAAATCAAGACAGCCGGCACGCGCACGCCCAGGCGGTCGAATTGAAATCCGGTCGCTTGATCCTTAAATCCGTCCGGTATGCAATTGGGCGGCGGGACATGATCGAAAATCCCGCCGTGCTCGTCGTAGACAAGCAGCAGTGCTGTGCTTTCCCAGAGGTCCGGATTGTTCCGGACGGCGTGATAAATAGACGCTATAAATACCTCTCCGGCCTGTACATCGTGATCCGGATGTTGATCACACGCGACCGCCTCGCCACCATCGGCATCGTGATCCGTATAGTTCGGCTCAATGAAGCTGTAATCCGGCAGCCTGTTTTTCTTGCAATCCTCTAGAAACTGGTCGTACGTACCGAAGAGCTTCGGCTGGTTCTTCAACAGAAAAGGCAGCGCCATCGTCGAGCTCTGCTGGTCGTAGTAGTAAATCTTCGCGGTCCGGCCCGCGTTCACCATTCGCTCATAAATGCTCAGGTAGGGCTCACCGAGGTAAAACAGGCTCATATCCACTTTGCCGAAGGATGTTCCGAAATGTGCGAACGCCCGGTTCGGAATAGTCGGCCCTGGAATCGAGGAGAACCAGCGATTGAAGACCGCGTAGTTCCGCGCCAGAGTGGTGATGACCGGCAGTTTCTCAGGCGTGAAGTAATACAGGACCTTGTGCGAATGGTCTACGTCCTTTCGCTGCTGGAAATAGGCCTGAACGAAGCCCTGCATGTTCGGCTTCGAGCGGTCCTGGCTGCGATTGAACAGTTGCAGGTCCACATCGGGAAAATGGTGCCCCGGGTCCGGATCCAACTGTCCCTGAAATTCCGCAAGGGGCTTCACTCTAATCGGCTCATTCGTCGTGTCCGGGTTCGATTCGGCCCCGGTAAGGCCGTCAATGCGAGGATCTTGCGCATGCAGCGCGCCCAGCATGTGGTCGAAGGACCGGTTCTCCATCATCACGACCACAACGTGCTTCAGTTTCTCTAAAGCTGCAGACACTACGCCCCCTTCGGTAATCCGGTTATGGACTTATAGCTTAGGTCAATTAGGCGGGCAAAGACAATCAGATCCCGCTACTTCGTGCGGAAGCACGGGAATCCGTTACACCCAACGATGATGACGTCCCCAATTCGAACTATTCGCCGCTGCTTACAGAGACTTTGACGTAAAGTCCTCGGCCATCTCCTTGCCCACGCCACCAAACTCGGCGTTGATTTGGCGCGCCCGTTCCAAAGCGGCTTCAACGTGAGGAAGGACATTCTCCCTTCCAATATTTTCAACGACGTCAGCTTTCTCGAGCAACCGGGAGGGCTGGTCACGAGCACCGCACAACAACAAGGTTCTGCCTGATTTCCGCAAGCGCTTCGAAAATTCCTCGAGAGCATGCACGCCCGTTGCGTCGATAGCGGTCATATTGCGAAGCCGAAGTATAACCACGGGCGGGAAGCTCTCCAGGTTTCGAGTGGATCGGCAAGCTTTTCCGTCGTTCCAAACAGAAACGGTCCGTGGATTCGCAGAATCGCGACGTACCAGGGCACCTGTTTGTCTTGCAAAATATGGGCGCGCCCGTCGCGAATGTACTCCTCGGTTACAGGCGCAACGGTCGTCGTTTGCGAAATCCGGTAAATATACAAGAGCGATGCCAGAATCATGCCAACCTCGACCGCTACCGTGAGGTCGGCGAGCACTGTGAGCGCAAAGGTAGTCGCCCACACCGCGATATCGGCCTTTGACAGCCGCAGAATCGTGCCAATTTCACGCCATTCGCCCATGTTGTAAGCAACGACAAACAGAACGGCGGAAAGAGTAGCCAGCGGAACAAACCTGGCGAGAGGAGCTGCGGCAAGCAGGATCACCAGCAGTGTGCCCGCATGAATAACTCCCGCCATAGGAGTCCTGGCCCCCGATCGAATGTTGGTTGCCGTCCGCGCAATAGCCCCCGTTGCCGGGATGCCGCCGAATAGAGGTGAAGCGACATTGGCGATGCCTTGTGCCAGCAGTTCGACATTCGAATTGTGCCGGTTCCCACTCATGCTGTCCGCAACAACCGCGGAAAGGAGACTCTCAACCGCGGCTAACAAGGCCACGGTTACCGCCGATGGGAATAGCGGCAGTACTTGCTGAAGCTTGAATGCGGGTAAGGACACCTCCGGGAATCCAGTAGGTATTCCGCGAAATCTGGTCCCAATGGTTTCGATTGGGAGCCGGACCAATGCGAGCAATGCCGTACAGCCCAGCATCGCCACGATCGACCCAGGAACACGCCTCGTCACGCGAGGCCAGAAGATGATCACGGCAAGTGAGGCGACTGAAACTGCCATCGTTGGCCACTGGACCGTACGCAGGCCGGCGAAAAGAACAGCCATTCGAGGAATAAAGGCGCTCGGAACCAGGGCAGTTTTCAGACCGAGAAAATCTTTGATCTGAGTCGAAGCAATCAGTAGAGCAATGCCATTTGTGAAGCCAATTGTCACCGGCCGTGGAATGAACTTGACGGCTGCTCCGAGCCCAGTCAGGCCCATTACGACCAGCATGACGCCCGCCATCATGGTCACCAATGCGAGCCCGGCTGTCCCGAACTTCGCTACAATGCCCGCCACGATAACGACGAATGCTCCGGTCGGTCCGCCGATCTGCACGCGCGACCCCCCGAGCACCGATATCAAGCCGCCGGCAATGACGGCCGTATACAGACCCGCTTGGGGAGTAACACCGGAAGCGATGCCGAAGGCCATCGCAAGGGGTAATGCGACGAGCCCGACGGTCAACCCCGCCAACGCGTCTGCGCTGAAGTCGCCCCGTGAGTAGTGACGCAAACAGCGCACCGACTCCGGTAACCACTGCTCAGGAATTTTCATTTCGTTCTTTTATCGGCTTTGTCTATGGCCTTCAAGGTCGCCAGAGCTTCTGTCACATGCGCGTGGAAATAGCGCCGCATAACGTCGAGAACTTCAATGATCAGAGGGTCTCGGACCGAGTAAAACACCTGGTTACCGACTTTACGGCTCACGACAATGTTTTTCGTGCGCAACACGCCCAAGTGCTGGGAGGCATTGGCCTGCTCAATCCCGAGACGCTCAATCAGGCTGCCGGCTGACAGCTCGCCGTCCCGAAGCTGTTCAACGATGGCAACTCGGGTAGGATGAGCCAGCGCTTGAAAGAAATTAGCTTTGAACTGCCGAAGCGCATCCTGCATGTAATCAATTATTATATTCGAATCTTTGAATGTTTCTGTGGCGGCGCTGGCCGAGCGGGAGCGAGGACACATATTTGTGGGTCCTATATAATGAGCTAACAAATATGGCCACGAATTCACCGGATCAGGAATGGAAGAAAGGAAGCGCTGAGCTCCTAGTCTTGTCATTGCTCGAGGATCAGCCGCGTCATGGGTATGACATCTCAAGGCTGATCCAGATCCGATCGGGCGGAGTTTTGCGGTTTCATGTCACCTCTCTTTACCCACTCCTGTACAGGCTTGAAGACCGTGGCTGGATTAGTGGCCGCTGGGTGGAAAAACCTGAGCAGCGAAGGAGACGCTATTACACCTTAACGCCCGAAGGCCGGAAAGTGCTTCGCTCACAACGGAGGAGCTGGAAAGAATTCGTTGCCGCCATAGGTCGAGTGACAGGGGTTGAGCATGCCTGATGGGAAAGCTGTACTGTGGTGAAGCCAGGAGCCGCGCTTACTAAACTTCTCTGGTCGATCACTCTGTTTCTGGCACTCATCGGAGCGGTGATCGTAATCCGGAGAATGCTGCATCTCTTTGCTCCTTCTCCCGCACCATCCAACTTTCCAGAAGCGGCGGCGATGGATGCGAGTTTCGCGCCGCATCGCCTATTGACCATGGTCCACATCGTTCCCGGACTGCTTTTCATGGCGCTAGCGCCTCTTCAGTTTGTTCGCAGGCTGCGGAACCGCAGGCCTGGACTGCACCGCTGGATCGGGCGCGTAGTGCTTGCGTCCGGTTTGATCATCGGCAGCACGGCGCTTGAAATGAGTCCGCAAATGGCGATCGGTGGCGCGAATGAGACAGTAGCCACCATGTTCTTTGCTGTCATCTTCTTGTTCGCTTTGGTGAAGCATTCGTGTTCATCCGCAAGGGGAACGTCGCTCTGCACCGGGAATGGATGATTCGGGCCTTTACCATCGGGTTAGCGGTGGCTACCATCCGCCCCATCCTGGGCTTGTTCTTCGCTACGCGAAGCCTTACGCATTTAACGCCTCACGACTTCTTCGGCACTGCATTTTGGCTCGGCTTCACAATGCACTTAATCGCCGCGGAGATCTGGATCAACTACACGAGACCGCAATTGCGGTCGAGGGAAAAACCGGAACGGTTCGGCAGGAATGAACCGATGCCCGAGAGGCTTGCGGCGGGTAGCCCGCGCGCTTATCTCTGAATTCTGGCCGACCCGCCTTTAGCAAACTGCCGGACCTGCTCCAGCGTGGCCATGGTCGTATCGCCGGGGAAAGTGGTCAGCAGCGCTCCGTGTGCCCAGCCCAGCTTGACTGCCTCTTCTCCCGGCTCGCCCGTTAACAATCCATAAAAGAGTCCGGCCGCGAACCCATCTCCGCCGCCGACGCGATCATAAACATCCAGCTCCGCTGTGGGAGCTTGATGTGTCCTTCCATTAATCCAGGCCACCGCGCTCCAGCTATGCCGGTTCGTAGAATGCACTTCCCGCAAAGTCGTTGCCACGACCCTGACCTGCGGATGCTTCTTACGCACGTTCTCCATCATGCTGAAAAACGCGCTCGGGTCGAGTTTCGATTTCGCCGCAACCTCCGGTCCTGGAATCCCGAGACCCTTTTGCAGGTCTTCTTCGTTTCCGACCAATACGTCAACGTTCTTCACGATGCGATCGATGGTTTCGACAGCTTTCTGCTCCCCGCCAATCACGTTCCACAGCTTTTCGCGATAATTCAGATCGAACGAAATTGTGGCGCCCGCCGCCTTTGCGGCCTGCATGCCTTCAATAATCACCTCGGAAGTAGTGGGTGACAGGGCTGCAAAGATTCCTCCGCTATGAAACCAGCGCAACCCGCCTTCGAACATCGCGCCCCAGTTAAAATCGCCCGGTTTCAGTTTCGCCCCCGCCTCATTGCAGCGGTTGTAAAAGACCACCGGCGCGCGAACTCCCTGCCCGCGGTCGCTGTAGACCGTGGCCATGTTCGGACCATCCACGCCGTTATGCTTGAAATGCTTGTAAAAGCCCTTCACGCCCATGGCGCGCACGCGTTCCGCAATCAAATCGCCGATCGGGTAATCCACCATTGCTGTCGCGATTCCCGTCTTGAGTCCAAAGCAATCTGAAAGGTTCGCCGCGACATTGAACTCTCCCCCGCTCACGTGAATCAGGCATTGCGTCGCTTTGCGAAAGGGAATAATGCCAGGATCCAGCCGGTGTATCATCGCTCCCACCGATACGAAATCCCACGCGGCGTTCTGTCGAATATTCAGTCCGTAGTCCATGGTTTTCTCCTGCAGGTGCTCTCCGTGCGAGCCGTCCTATAGATGTATCTCGCTAGCAAACATTACTGCGGCCCCGGCCATTATGCGTTGTAACTGCCTGACGCGACCCGCCCTCCGCGCCCGGTCCAGTTGGTATGGAAGAACTGCCCGCGCGGCCGGTCCACCCGCTCGTAGGTATGAGCCCCGAAGAAATCCCGCTGCGCCTGCAGTAGATTGGCGGGCAATGTCGCAGTCCGATAGCCATCATAAAAAGCTAATGCGGTGGAAAATGCCGGCGTCGGCACGCCGAACCCGATCCCATGAATGACCGCCTGCCGCCACGCAGTGTGATAGTGGTTCAGCACGCCGCTAAAAAAATCATCAAGGAGCAGATTTGTGAGCTTTGGATTCCTTTCGTACGCTTCCTTGATTTTGCCCAGAAAGCGGCTGCGGATAATACAGCCGCCACGCCACATCAGCGCGATCCCGCCCATGTTGAGGTTCCAGCCTTGCTCTTCACCTGCCGCGCGCAGGAGCATGTAACCTTGCGCATACGAGATCATCTTCGAACAGTAAAGAGCGCGCCGCACCTCCTCGATGAACTCCTCCCTTCCGTGCGTATCCATCTTGTAATGGGGACCCTGCAGAACCTTCGAAGCCGTCTCGCGCTCCCCTTTCAAAGACGACAGGCACCTTGCGAAGACTGCTTCGCCAATCAAGGTCACCGGCATTCCGAGATCGAGCGCGCTGATCGCAGTCCACTTGCCGGTCCCTTTCTGCCCGGCTGTATCGAGAATCTTCTCGATGAGCGGCCGCCCGTCCTCGTCCTTCTTCTTGAAGATTTCCGCCGTGATTTCAATCAGAAAACTGTCCAGCTCGCCCTTGTTCCACTCCGCAAAGACATCGCCCAGCTCGTCCGCGCTCAAGTCCAGGCCATCCCTTAAGAGTTGGTAGGCTTCGCAGATCAACTGCATGTCTCCGTACTCGATCCCGTTGTGGACCATCTTCACGTAGTGGCCGGCGCCCTCTTCGCCCACCCAATCGCAGCATGGCGAGCCGTCCTCGACTTTGGCCGCAATCGACTGAAAGATCTCTTTTACGTGTGGCCAAGCATCCTTGCTGCCGCCGGGCATGATGGATGGTCCAAACCGCGCGCCTTCCTCTCCGCCCGACACGCCCGTTCCAATGAACAGCAGGCCTTTCCCATTCAGCGCCTTGCATCGCCGGGTCGTATCGGGGAAATGCGAATTGCCGCCATCGATCACGATGTCGCCGGGCTCAAGGTGCGGCGATATTTGGTCGATCATCTGGTCGACGGTCTCGCCCGCTTTCACCATCAGCATCACGCGCCGGGGTCGTTTGAGCGCCTGGATCAGTTCCGGAATGGAGTGCGCACCCAGCACCTGCGTGCCCTTAGCCTCCTTGGCCAGAAACTCGTCCACCTTCGAGGTTGTCCGGTTGAAGACGCCCACCTTGTAGCCGTGATCGTTCATATTCAGAACGAGATTCTGCCCCATCACGGCGAGTCCGATCAGTCCCAGGTCGCAGCTTCCGCTTTGCATATGTATCGACTTTATCCTCTCTGAATGGCCCGTGATCTCTCACCCGCGCGACTTGCGGAAAAGACTTGATGATATCTAACCGCTTATTCGCGGTTCGCAGCTCAGGCGGCTTTGTTGCGCTCCTCCTCTTCTAGCTGACGCCAGTAGTCGTCGAACAGATGGGGCTTCAATTCGAGGGCGCGGACTTCGATCTCGCCGATTGAGTAGAGTAGAGCGACCCGCGATGCAGAGCACGACGGGGCGTCCCCTCCTCGAACCGGACGTGCGGATTTCCCGCATCCGGCTCTCCGGAAGGAGTCGCCGCAGGCATGCGCAGGCAGCCACTGAGGAGAGAGTTCGCGAAGCGATAACAACCCGAGCTGCCCGAAGAACGCATCCGATGCGATGCCGGCCGGTAGCTGGTCTCCTCTCGAGTTCTCAAGACTGGTTTGAAAAAACATCTGTCCTCCGCCTTACCAAGGCGTGCGGAACCATGCCCGGCAGATGCCATTGGCGGATTATATTTCCATGCCGAACTCCCGACGCAGGTAGAGGGGCGCATCAGATCTTGGGGCACGATGATATTCGCAATAGCGGTGATTGCTCCAACAGCCCAGCAGATTCGGTTATATAGAATCAAATCGGGAGCGATTAAGAAACCTAATGGCGAGCGCAGGTGCAGGTCTCGAAGGCGTAGTCGCGACGTCGTCCGAAATCTGCTACATAGACGGCGACAAAGGAATACTGAGCTACCGCGGTTACAGCATCGACACGCTTGCAGAGAACGCAACCTTTGAGGAGGTGATTTACCTTCTTTGGAACGGGAAGCTGCCAAGCAAGGATGAGCTGCAATCGCTGAAGCGTTCGCTCGTAGCAGAGCGCAATCTGCCCGAGCCGGTCACGGCTTTTCTGGCAAATGCTCCCAAGGGCAGCTCACCGATGGACGTCCTGCGAACAGCAGTCTCCATGCTGGGCCTCTATGACCCGTTGGCAGCCGACAACTCCGCGGAGGCGAATCGGGACAAAGCAGTCAAGTTAATGGCGCGTGTTGCAACGATCGTCACCAGCTTCGAGAGATTGCGCAACGGCAAGCAAGTAATTCCGGGCGAGCCGGGGTTGGGTTACGCGGCGAATTTTCTCTATACACTGTGCGGGAACAAGCCTGACGACGTCATGGAACGGGTATTCGATCTCGCGCTGATCCTTCATGCCGACCATGAACTGAACGCCTCCACCTTCGCCGCGCGTGTAACCGCCGCTACTCTGTCCGATATCTACTCGGCGATCACCTCGGCTATCGGTGCTCTAAAGGGTCCGCTGCACGGCGGAGCCAACGAAGCAGTCATTCAGTTGTTGCTGGCTACAAAATCAGCCGATGACGCGGTTACGCGCGTAAAGAGCGATCTGGATAAGAAAGTAAAAATTCCTGGATTCGGCCACCGCGTTTATCATGTTCTGGACCCGCGGGCCATTCATCTCAAGAAGATGAGCGAAGAACTCGGAAAGCGTACCGGTCACATCGATCTGTATGAGAAATCAACTCGCGTGGAGAAGACGGTTCAGGAATTAAAACACCTGAATGCGAACGTCGACTTCTACTCCGCGTCAACTTATTATTCGCTGGGGATTCCGATTGACCTTTTTACTCCGATTTTCGCGGTGAGCAGAATGTCCGGATGGACAGCACACGTACTCGAGCAGTACCGGAACAACAGGCTGATTCGCCCCCGCGCTGAGTACAAAGGCGCACCAAACGGCCAATCTTGGATTCCGCTTTCCGAGCGGTAACGGAGCCGAACCCGAGTTTTCCGCGCTGCTCATTAACTAGCGCGCAATAACAATACACCCATGTACGATTTGAATTTCTTCCGGAACAACGTCGAGCAGATTCGCGACCGGCTCGCAAGCCGTGGTTACGAGCTGGACGTCAACGCCTTCGAAGATCTGGACCGAAAGCGCCGCGAGTGCCTTACGGAAAGCGAAGAGCTGAAGGCGCGCCGCAATCAGGCGAGCGCTGAGATCGCCAGGCTGCGGAAAGCCGGAGAAGATACAGCCGAGCGCCAATTGCAGGTTCGCGCGATGGGAGAACGCATCACCGAACTGGATGAGGAGGCCGGCAAACTCGAGCTTGAATTTCGCGACTTCCTGGCGCGCGTGCCCAACCTTCCGCATGAGAGCGTTCCCGCGGGCCGCGATGAAAGAGATAACCAGGAAATTCGGCGCTGGGGAACACCTCGTCAGTTCGAGTTCTCTCCGAAAGCGCATTGGGATCTGGGCCCGGAGCTCGGAATTTTAGATCTGGAGCGCGCGGCCAAGGTAGCTGGGGCGCGATTTGCTGTCTACTGGGGCATTGGAGCGCGACTCGAACGGGCATTGATCAATTTCATGCTCGACCTTCATACAAAGGAGCATGGGTATGAGGAAGTTCTGCCTCCCTTCTTGGTCAACTCAGCGAGTCTGTACGGCACCGGCAATTTACCAAAGTTCGCAGAAGACCTGTTCAAGTGTGAGCAGCACGATCTATGGCTCGCTCCAACTGCCGAGGTGCCGGTCACTAACCTGTTCCGTGAAGAGACTCTAAACTCCGACGCTTTGCCGCTTTCGCTGTGCGCGTACACTCCCTGTTTTCGCAGCGAAGCGGGATCGTACGGCCGCGACGTGCGTGGCATCATCCGACAGCACCAGTTTCAAAAAGTGGAGCTTGTGAAATTTACGCGCCCGGAGAGTAGCTACGATGAGCACGAGAAGTTGACATGCGATGCGGAAGAGGTACTCCGCAGACTGGGCTTGCCCTACCGAACCGTGTTGTTGTGTACCGCCGATACTAGTTTCAGCGCGGCCAAAACATACGACATCGAAGTCTGGCTGCCGGGCCAGAATGCATATAAGGAAATTTCATCTTGCTCGAATTTCGAGGCCTTCCAAGCCCGCCGGGCGCAGATTCGATCGAGAAGCGCAAAGGGTAAGCCAGAGTTCGTCCACACTCTGAATGGGAGCGGGCTTGCAGTCGGGCGTACTTGGGTCGCCATTCTGGAGAATTACCAACAGGCAGACGGAAGTATTAGTGTTCCAGCCGTGTTGCAGCCATACCTCAATGCGGAACGTATTGATCGCACCGGCGGCCGGCTTCTGTAATCCGCAAGGGGAGTCACAGCACTCCAAAATTCTTTGAAATTTCAGTAAGCGCAATGCAGCCAAAGCCTTAGGCGAAAGGTACAAATCTTCCTATAGAGGACCGCCGTAAATCCTCAGTGATTCGCGTGCTTGACTGAAGTCGCTTGCACAAAGGTGCATAGCAACATCCACACGAGGATTCATGGCAAAACTCGGCCGCCTCCTACCGGCAATTCTTATCAGCTCGCCGCTGCTCGCAGTCTGGGCAATGGCCCAGACGCAACTTACCGAAATCCGGGATACAGTCGCCAATTCGAATGGGACCTTGTTCAATGGGACGGTTGTCATCACCTGGAATGGCGGCGCGGGACCCAACGGCAGCACCGTTTCCCCTTTAAGCACTACGACTCGGATTGAAAACGGCGCACTCACCGTATTGCTCGTTCCCAGCACCACTGGAACCAACGCTTACTATCAAGCCGTTTACAGCAGCCTCGATGGAACCGCGACCTGGACCGAAACGTGGAACGTTCCACCGAGTACAGTACCGCTTACGCTCAGCCAGGTCCGCGTATCGACGACTCAAGGCACCGGAACCGGAAACACGAACAGCGGTGGTAATACCAGCGGCGGTGGAACGATTCCAATCAGCGATGTTACGAATTTGAGCGCCGATCTGAATGCGATCAACAGCTCTTTGACATCCTTGACCGTCGAGGTGAACAACTTATCCAGCGTGATGAATTCGGGCGTCAGCCTCACCGGCATTGAGAATCAGACCAATGTGCTGAACACTGCAGTTACCAACCTGACCTCAAGTGTTGCCGGCCTGAACACCACCGTCAGCGGATTGCAGACGACGGTCAACGCATTAACCAGCAGTAACAGCAACACAATCAATGCGACGTTCGTAGATGCCGAGACGCCGCAAGGGTCAGTCAACGGGACAAACTCAACCTTCACCTTGTCTCAGACCCCGAGTCCAACGGCCAGTCTGATGCTGTACCGGAACGGGCTGGTTCAGGCGAGTGGCATCGATTTCACTTTGTCGGGCCAGACCATCTCTTTCCTCTCCGCCAGTATTCCGAAGACCAGCGATATTCTACTGGCCTTCTATCGCGCGGCCGGGACAACCGCGAGCGTCAGCTTTTCCGATTCCGAGACTCCGAGCGGTACCATCAACGGCGTGAATCTGACGTTCACGGTGGCGGCCGGGCCAAATCCCTCTGGCAGCCTCAAGCTGTTCAAGAATGGCGTGCTGCTACAGCAAGGCGGCGATTACACTCTGAGCGGATCAACCATCACCTTCAAGAGCACGACACTGACACCGCAAACAGGCGACATACTGATCGCTGATTACCGGCACTAACGCCCTGCGCGACCGAGGTAAGCTAGCAGGTGTTGTCCAAAACTGTTTAGCTTACGCGAGGTGGACGAATGCAGCTTGGGCTGGTAGGTCTGGGACGCATGGGCGCGAACATGGTGCGCCGTTTACAAAAGGGCGGACACAAATGCACCGTGTTCGATATGAACCCCGAGAGTGTCAAGAAGCTTTCGAGCGAAGGTCCGCAAGGAGCGACTTCGCTGGAAGACTTAGTCAAGAAACTTCCAAAACCGCGCGCAGTATGGGTCATGGTGCCGGCCGGCAAAGCCACCGAGAGTACAGTCCAGAGCTTAGCTGCCGCAATGGAACCGGGCGACTCCATCATCGACGGCGGAAACACTTTCTACAAAGACGACGTCCGTCGCGCGGCGGAGCTGAGGAAAAAGGGAATTCATTACTTGGACGCCGGAACTAGCGGGGGTGTGTGGGGCGTTGAACGTGGCTACTGCCTGATGGTGGGCGCCGACCCTGAGGCTTTCAAACAGCTCGAGCCGATTTTCAAAACTCTGGCGCCTGGATTGGGGAACATTGATCGAACTCCCGGGCGCGATAAGCTCGGCGGCACGTCGGAACAAGGCTATCTTCATACCGGACCGCCCGGCTCGGGGCACTTCGTAAAAATGGTGCACAACGGAATCGAGTATGGCGTAATGCAGGCGTATGCCGAAGGTTTCGATCTGCTGGAGCACAAGAATTCGAAGGATCTGCCGGAGAACGAACGTTTTGACCTAAACGTCGCGGATATCGCGGAGCTATGGCGGCGCGGAAGTGTGATCGGCTCTTGGTTGCTTGATTTGACCGCGATGGCGTTGGCGGAAAATCCCGACCTCTCGAACTTCAGCGGATTCGTGGAGGACTCCGGCGAAGGTCGCTGGACCATCAATGCAGCGATCGAGCAGGCGATCCCGGTGGAAGTGCTGGCATCAGCCTTATTTACCCGGTTTCGCTCGCGAAAAGAGCACACCTTTGCAGAGAAGGTGCTTTCGGCGATGCGTTACAAATTTGGTGGTCACGTCGAGCAGCCGACGGGCGGTTGATTTCGGTTATTCAACCTCAGGGCCGGTGGGCGTAATTTTGATCGGGATAACATGGGTCGCGAGAATATCCCGGCCGACAAACGACACCTGCACGATTTCGCCGTGCTGCGTGGCGTCACGCTGATACTGATCGAAAACAAAGTTCCCGAGCGAATAGAAGATCAGACCACCCCGATAAGTTTCTTCCGGCTGCACCACATGCGGATGATGGCCGATCACCAGCGCCGCACCTGCATCGATGGCGGCATGAGCAAATGCGATCTGCGCGGCCGAGGGCTTCGGCATGTACTCGATACCGTGATGCATCGAGACGACGACTACGTCAGCGCGCTTGCGCAGTTCGGCGATGTCCTGGCAAAGCACCTTCGGGTCGGCTAAGGCGATGCGATTGTCGATATCGTGCCAATTTCCATTCTCTTGGTCGTAGGTATAGCCAAGAAATCCAAAGCGAATTCCGTTTCTCTCCAGCACCACGCCTCGATGCGCTTCCGCCATCGTAAGCCCGCTTCCGACCGGCTCAACGCCATGACTGCGCAACCAGGAAACAGTGAATTCAACTCCGTGCGGGCCGCAGTCGCGAGCGTGATTGTTTGCGGTGGATGCAATCGCAATGTGCGCGAATTCCAGTCCGGCGACCATTTCGGGTGCCGCATGGAAAACCAAACCGTGATCGGAATACGCGCCACGATCTGAAAACGGCGACTCCAAATTAATGAAGGCTATGTCTGCTCCAGTCATGAGCGGCACGATTTTACGAAACGGAAGCGCCGTGTCGCGCGAGGCGAGAATCTGCCTTCGCACGGCGCGGCAGAACATCACGTCCCCGGCGAAAATGAGGCGATTATAAGGCTTTGGCGCACCGGCCTGAGTCAGGTCCTGAGGCGAGCAACAGAAAACGGCAAGAGCAATCGCTACGAGCGGAAGCCTCGAGCGCACTAGAGCATCGACGCAGCGGCTTCATCGAGAAACCAGACTGCTCTTTCATCGCGACTGGCTATCTGGCACGGATACCGCATCGGGTCGTTTCCCCCTTTCAGCACGTGCCGGACCGCTTCCTTCTTATCGTCGCCGGCAACCTGCAGAACAGTACATTTTCCGGCTTCGAGAACTCCCGGCAGAAGAGTGACGCGATCCATTTTCAGATGCTCGACCCAAACATGAGCGGCAATGTGCGTCTGATCGGCAATGAGCGGGCTGCCAGGAAACAGACTCGCCGTGTGCGCATCCGGGCCTATCCCGCGATGAATGAGATCGAATACCGGAAGCGCGCCGTCCGTCAGCTTGAAAAATCGCCGAATCTCGGAGACATAGCGTGAGGCCGCCCCCTCGGGATCAATCTCGCCATACACTCGATGAACATTCGTGGCGGGTATTTTCGCCGGCTTCAAAAGTGTTTGCTCGGCGAGTTTGTAATTGCTCCGATCGTCAGTTGGCGGAACGCAGCGCTCATCCACCCAAAAGAAGTGAACATTCGACCATTGCACATCGGCTGAAGCCAGCGCCGAAAAGAGTGGGCGCGGCGTGCTGCCCCCGGAAATTGCCAACGTGGCATACGGCTGGGATTTCAGTGTTTGGCGCAGCGAATCAGCAATGAAATCGGCACAGGCATTCGCGACTTCTTGCGGTGTCTTGCGGATCTCCAAGTGTGGAGAATTATTTGAGCTCACGGATCAGTTCCTGAGAGCGCGCGAACGCTGTATTGAAGGCCGGATCGGGACCCAGCACAGCCAACTCCTCTGTCATGAGAGCGGTGAGATCAGCATCTGGGTAGTTGTACTGGCGCGAACGGCCGTTCGAGCTTCGCAGCGTCATGCAATCGGGTCCGGTTCGTTCAAAATCTATGGTCTCTGTTTCCGAACGCAAGGTCACGCGGTGAATGCCAGGCCCGTGTCCGTCTACTTTGCTGAACGTCACCTTCGCTTTGTACGGAGCCGAAAGCCAGCCCCCAATGTAAACAGTAGATGCGGATAATTTCTGGTCCGAGTGCGCGATTTCGACTGAATGAAAACTGGAGAGCGGACGTCTGTCGAAAACTCCGGCCAGTGGTTCGCGCCAGAAGGTAAGGCGGGTCCATTCGAGGTCTGCGACGGTACGGCCGTGCGATTGAGAATCCGCGATGAATGAGAATGCCGGCTGCAAGTCCATCCCAGCGTTGTCAACGATAGTTTTGGTGGCGAGGCTCATGACAGCCTCAAGCCCCGCTTTCTGATCGGCGGTGGCCGTGACGCTAAGGGCGGCTTGATGACGGCACCAGAAGATAACGGGCAGATCGGCCGCCGTGAGGCCAACTAACGTGGGGCCCACATTCGGCCAGTCTTCCGGGCGGGCTTTGATCTCAATCTGCTCGCAGCAGATCTGCTGCGCTTTCCCGAAGGGCTTCCAGCATTGCGCAAGAACCCGGGACTCCATGCCTCGCTCGGCAGTGTCGGAAACAGCCAGCACAATGCCGCGGCTGGGATGCTCGTGCATGAGTTCGGAGATCGTTTGGGAAGCAAAGAACCCGGCATCGCTCTCGTCCGTGGCGACGATCAGGGTCATGGCGCAGGCGCGCAGAACGGTCGGCTTGCCGAGCTGCTTCTCTTCTTCGCCGAGAGAAGTCCAGAGCTTGCCGAGACCCTTGAGAATCGCTTCCGGCTGAACCGGAAAGATGTTAGCGCTCATGGCACCCTCCACACGTGCCCTTGCCGGGCGAGCATATCGTCAGAGGCCTTCGGGCCCCAGGTTCCGGCGGGATAGTTCGGAAAATCAAATCTTGTGTGAGCCCAACCCTCCAGGATGGGCATAACGATTTGCCAGCTTGCTTCCACCATGTCCTGGCGCGTGTACAGCGTCGGGTCACCCGCCATCGCATCCACCAGCAAAGTTTCGTATGCCGTCGGCGTGCGTTCTCCGAAACTGGAACCGTAATTAAAATCCATCGAGACAGGGCGAACGCGCATCCCGCTGCCGGGACTCTTCGACAGGAACCGCAATGAAATTCCTTCCTCCGGCTGGATGCGCAGCACCAGAAGATTCGGGCGGACTTCGCGGGGACCGGTCTTGGTTTCCTGCGTGAACAGTCCGAGCGGCGGGGCTTTGAACTGAATGGCAACGTCGGTTATCCGTTTCGGCATGCGTTTGCCGGTACGGATGTAGAACGGAACGCCAGCCCAGCGCCAGTTATCGATGAAAAACGTAACCGCAGCATACGTGTCGGTCTGCGAATCGGGATTGACACTGGGCTCCTGTCGAAAGCCCGGAAGATCCTGGCCGCCCACCTTGGCCGGGCCGTACTGGCCGGCGACAGCGTACAAGGGAACGTCCTCCGGTTTCATCACGCGAACGGCGCGGAGCAGCTTGGCGCGTTCATCGCGCACGTTGGTCGCGTCGAAAACACTCGGAGGTTCCATGGAGACGGTCGCCATGACCTGGCTGAGATGGTTTTGAATCATGTCGCGCAGAGCGCCGGCTTCCTGGTAATACGCGCCGCGCCCTTCGACACCGATTGATTCGGCCGCAGTGATCTGCACATGGTCGACGTAACGGCGGTTCCAGAGCGGCTCAAACATGCTGTTACCGAACCGGAACGCCAAAATGTTCTGAACCGTCTCCTTACCGAGATAGTGATCGATACGGTAGACCTCAGACTCGTCAAAAACCTTGTGAATCTCCTCGTTCAGCTTGCGGGCGCTCTCGAGGTCATGGCCGAATGGCTTTTCAATAATGACGCGGCGCCACCCATTACCCTCGTTCAATTTGTGGCGTCCGAGCTCGAGAATCGCTTCAGCGTAGTGACTGGGCTGGGTCGAGAGATAGAACAGAACGTTACCAGCGGTCTGGTGTGCTTTCTCCACCGCGTCCAGCTTTTCACGTAAGTCGTCATACGATGAGGGGTTGTTCAGATCTCCGGGAACGTAAAACAACGATTGCGCGAAAGAGGTCCAGACGTCCTCATCGAAAGGAGCGTCTTCCAGGAACTTTGAGACGGACTCCTTCATCATTTTCCGGAACTGATCGTCGGACATCGGAGTGCGGGAACTACCGACGACGGCGAAGTTGGTCGAAATCCGGCGCTCGTAAAAGAGCCGATACAAGGAGGGGAGCAGCTTGCGTTTCGACAGATCACCGCTGGCCCCGAAAATGACGACAGCGCATGGGGGGACCCGCCGGGCAAAGCGCAGTGAATCCTGTAACGGATTGACATCTGTAATCGGCTGGACAAGGACGCTCATGATCTCTTTGATGATAAGGCGAAATAGAAGTGTCTGGATAAATCGAAACTGTTATAGACCGGCTTGGAACGGCACCCCGGGCTAGAATCAGATTTAACGCACGTCTCGCTTTTCCGCATGGCAAATCCTAAGAAGAAAATTGTCGCTGTACTCAGCGACTTGATGTTCATGGTGAAGATCCAGGAGGCCGCGAAAGGGGCAGGCCTGGAAGCGATCTTTGTTAAATCCGAGCAGGAGGCGCTGGCCCGTGCCAAAGAGAATCCGGCGGTGATGATTCTGGATTTGAACAATGCCGGCGTTCAGCCGCTGGACGTGATCGCGAAACTGAAGGCCGACGAACAGACGAGCGGGGTCAATCTACTCGGGTATGTATCGCACGTACAGGCCGATTTGAAGAAAGCGGCACAGGAGAGAGGCTGTGACATGGTCATTGCGCGCTCGGCCTTTTCCCAGAATCTCCCCGCGATTCTGCGGCGCTACGCGGCGGCGTAAACGCGTAGAGCGTATCGCCTGCGCCGACGATCAGATACTGTCTGCCGTCCAGTTGAAACGTCATGGGGCCATTGGTTACGGCAGCCGAGAGATGGAAATGCCAGAGAATGCGTCCCGAAGCTGGATCGAAGGCGATCAGGTTGCCGAAGGGATCGCCCGAGAAGAGAAGTTTCCCCGCGGTGCTGAGGATACCGGAGGAATTGCCGCCCTTGAAAAATTCGTGCGACCAGCGGATTTTGCCGGTTAGCGCATCGAGCGCTTCCACAACTGAGCTGGACCAGAGATTCTGGCGCTCGCCCGCATAGCCTTGCGGAGCTGTGCCGGTATCGGTCAGGTAGAAGAGACTGTATCCCCGCTCAGCGTTTACGTAGAACAGACCCGTTTCAGGGTCGAAGCTGGGAGCGAACCAGTTGGTGCCGCCGCTCCCGGGGATGTTCAGTAGAGCGCCGTCAGGTTGGGGATCTTTCTTGGGATCGGCCACCGGCTGACCATTCGAATCAATTTTCTTCACCCAATCACTGCCAACGTAAGGCGCGGTCGCGACGCTCTTGCCGTTGGTGCGATCCAGCACGAAGAAGAGTCCGTTCCGCGCGGCCTGGGCCAGCAGCTTGCGAGGCTGGCCGTCGATTTCAGCGTCAAACAGAACAGGCGTTTCAACGTTGTCCCAATCGTGAGTGTCGTGGGGGGAAGCCTGGAAGTACCAGACGAGCTTCCCGGTATCGGGATTGAGCGCAACGATGGAGCAAGTCCAAAGGTCTGCGCCTTTGCGGCCCTGACCCGCATACACGGGATTGGGATTTCCGGTGCCCCAGTAAAGGAGATTGAGCTCGGGATCGTAGGTGCCGGGCAGCCACGTCATGCCGCCGCCGTGCTGCATGGCACCGGCGTTGGGCCAGGTTTCGGCACCCGGTTCGCCGGGACCGGGCTCGGTATTCCAGCGCCACTGCAAGGCGCCGGTTTCGGGATCACGCGCTTCGAGATAACCCGGGACGTCCATGGCGTCGCCCCCGACACCGATCAGGACGTGATTGCGGACCACGAGGGGCGCCATGGTAGTGAAGTACTGAAGCCTCGCGTCAGCGACCTGCCGTCTCCAGCGCTCCTTTCCATCCTTTGCGTTGAGTGAAACAAGCCAACCGTCCGGGGTGAGGAAGAATAGCCAGTTGCCGTACATCCCAACGCCACGATTTCCGATGAGATGGCCGCCTTGATCGACCCAGGCGTAGTGCCAGAGTTCCTTGCCGGTGCGCGCGTCGACGGCCCAGACGTGATCGGGAATGGTGAAGTAGAGAACTCCATTTACTTCGAGCGGGGTAGATTTGATCTGCACCGCGGAAACGCCGCGCAATGCGGTGACGTTGACGCGATACGTCCAAGCCAGAGCGAGCGAATTTACATTGCCCGCGTTGATCTGAGTGAGCGGGCTGAAGCGGCGGCCGGAGTAATCGCCATTGTAAGTGGGCCAACTATCAGTCGGAGCGGAAAGCGGCTTCGCAGGATCGAGGATCTGGAGGCGGGCGAGAACGGACGCGAGTGCCGCGACGGCGAAGAGACGGAGCACGGTCATTTCAAAGTAACGAGATAAGCGAGCACGTTGTGCATGTCGTCATTCGTGTAGACGTTCAGCAGCGCGAGATGACCCGCAAGCGGATTCTCGATCTGGATTGTAACGGCGTCATTGGGCCAGGAGCGAACAGCGCCTGTCTTGTCGATCATCGAAACGTTGAAGTCGTCATGGTGCTTTAGACTGCCAGAGATTCTCTCGCCGGTAGGAAGAGTGACGACCAGTTTGAGAGGCACACGCACCTTTGTTCCGGGATAGAGGAAAACAGCTTGGAGGTCGGCCGGCTGATACTTGCTTCCGATATGCGCGAGATCGCCCGTTGCGGAGTGGCAGGCGGTGCAGTGCGCTTCGAAAAAAGCACGCCCGGCTTGTGAATTACCGGTTACGACGTTCTGGACTTGATAGCCCCAGCGATTCGCAGTTTCATAGACGCGCTGATGGAGGAACTCGGCGAGGTCGTAAAGCTGATCGGGCGTCAGGGACGCAAAGGCGGGCATGCCCTTATCGGGGCGGCCCTTCAATACGAATGGCCCGATCTGTTCGCCTTTCTCGTCGTGGAGTACGAGAACGGAACGAATGAGATTGGGGCCTTCGGCTCCAGTGGCCTTGGCGCCGTGGCAGAACGCGCAGTTGCGAGCGAAAAGCTTTTCCCCACGAGCAGCGGCAGCGGCGTCGGGAGGCGCGCCAAGACCAAGAAACTGGCGTCCGCGCTCCAGGCGCGAATTCTTATCACGCTCCTGCACATCGGAGCCGGATTGCGCGAATAGAGGAAGGCAAGTTATGGCTATGAGCAGGGGCAGTGAGCTGGATAGCATGCTACAAGACCGCTTGCTGACGCGCGCGGTTCTGCTTTAACGTGCCCAGGCTAAGCCATCGGCGCCTGCTCCGGCATCGATCAGCTTCTGGACCTTCCAGTCTGAGGTGTCGATCGCCGCCACTTGATGGCTCGAATCGCAGGAAACGTAGGCAACCTTGTCGCCGGGGCCGATGACGACTGCCTGCGGCGCTTTCGGAACGTCGATGGCGTGAACGACTTTCAATGACCTCAGATCGATTACGGCGACCTTGTTAACCGTCGGCACGGCGATCACCAGCCAACGGCCATCGCTGGTGGAAGCGCTTCCGTAGCCGAGCCCGGGGAGTGGAATCCAGGTCTTGATCTTGCAAGTTGCCGTATCGATGACGGCGAGCTGCGGCTTGGTCTGGTCGGAGGTGAACACCATGCTGTCGTCGGGCGAAATGGAGATGCGCTGCGTCTCGCGCGAGATCGGGATGACTTGGAGGGTCTTGCGTGCTTCCAGATCGAGAACGGAGACCGTGCCAGGGCCAACGTTGGCCGTATAGCCGCGGCGGCCATCGTGCGAGATCGCCAGCATGTGCGATTCGGGCTGGCCGGTGGGCACGGTTCCAATGATTTTCAAAGTGCCGGGATCGATGATGCTGATCGTCTTGTCGAGCTCGGTCGTGACGTAGAGCATGCCATCCTTGGGGCCGAACAGAGGGCAATGCGGACGCACGCCATGGCCGAAATCGACATTACCGGTCACTTTGCGAGAGGCGAGATCAATGACGACCAGGTTGCGGCCGTCGGTGCCAGGCTTCCCGACTCCGGAGTTGCCGTAGATGGGCACGTAGGCCGTCTTGCCGTTGGGCGAGGCAATCACCTCGTGGCCCGTTATACCGCCTTCGTGAACATTGGCGACCTGCTTCGCCTCGGAGGGGTCGATGAGACCGAGGGCGTGATCCCCTTTATTGGCAACGAGGAGCCAACCCTGAGAATTCGCGGTGTCGGATTGAGCGAAGCTGAGCGGCATAGCGGAAAGGATCAGGAGAAGAAGTGGGGCAGCGGATCTGGAAGACATGGCCTTGGCGACAAACGTATCACAAGGGGAGCAGGAATCGGGCTGTTTTGCCAAACGAACTTCGCTTGATAAGGCGGCCTGAGAGGCCGCCGCCGATCAAGGATCCGCACCGCAAAATTTTTTGCGAGTGGAATCAGCGTGTTAGGTGGGTTCGGGGCACCACCGTGTGCGCACGTCGGCGGATGCTTGGGGCGTGGGCAGAGGCAAAGGGGGCGGACCGAAGTCGAGGGATGGGCGGGAACGCTCGTCTCAGAATTCGACAACGCATGGGTGTCGCTCGAAAGCGGCGCGTATTCTAACGGGCGAAGATCCGGAAGAATACGAACACATGCGCAGCGGCTGGCTCAAAGAGTGGGAGCCGGAAGGATACATGGAGGAGCGGCTGGTGGAGAATCTCTTCATCTGCGACTGGCTGCTGCTGCGGGTCCAGCGAAACCGCTTTAAGGCGGAGGCGCGAGCGGCCGGCGATAAAGGGCTCGAGCCACCCGACTGGTCGGAAGAGGACGCCCATCAGGTGGAACTAGCGCAGCGTTACCTGACCACAGCGGAACGGTCGTTTTACCGGGCGCTGAACGTGTTGCTGCAGCTACGAAAGGACATCATGCGGAAGGACACCGGGATCTTCAAGGTGCAGCAAGAGAATGAGAAGCTGCGCGCGCAGGTGCAGCAGCTGGAGAAGAATCAGCCTAAGGCGCAGACGGGCAGCGGCAAGCAGGGCAAACCGCAGATTATGGATCAGTGGATCGACATTGAGATTGTCGATGGCAGGACGGTGGTGAGCTACTATCCGCCGAACGACGAGCTGTGGGAAGAAGGCAAGAAGATGGTTCCGCCACCGACTATGGTGTACCGGCGCTTTAATTTCGTGAACGGCGTGCCTCCGGAGTATGCCTGGACCACCAGCGATCCGCAGACGATGGAACTGGGTGGATTGGGGATTCAGCGGATGAGCGTGGATACCTGGCTGCAAATTATCGAACAGGAAAAGGCGACGGGGACACCTGGTAAATGCGGCGGCAACCTCCCGAAGCCGGAAGCGTGGGGCCACTGCGAGTGCAAGAGCTGCACGGCGAACCGGGGGAGGTTGAGAGCAGGAAGATAGCGGGGAGATTAGGGACGCGCGAGTTGATCCAGGCGATTGCGGGAGATCTGGGGATTAGCGTTGCGAGTCGCTGTATAGAAACGTGCGAGTAATCGCGGGATAGAAGCGGACTTGTCGTTCCGTATCTGGCTTACAGTTTCCGGATTGCCGATAATCCAGGACCTGAACCACGGTTATGCACCAAGACTCGGCGCGTCTTCGTGTGCGGCAGTTGCAGGAACTCTCGAGTGCAACCGAGTTTTGGGATGATAGATGATCGGTCTGGCATGAACTAGAGGTGCGGCGGTACGATCCATCTATGCGAGCTGACCCTTGGACCGGGATCGCCCCCGTAATCATCGCCGGTGGAGGGCCGGTTGGCCTCTCGTTGGCTCTCGCTCTCGCACGCGCTGGCATCGAATCCATTGTTCTCGAAAAAAACGAGCACCTTCAGCCATTCTCGCGGGCCATCCTTGTTCCCGCCCGAACCCTCGATATCTTTCAGGGCTGGGGCATCCTTGATTCTGTTATGCGTGAGGGTATTCACTCACCACAATTAGAAGCTTATGGAGCGGAATCAGGCCACGTGGTAATGACCATCGACTTCACGGAGATTAACGACCTGACTGCCAATGCTGGTTTTTTGCTCCTGCCGCAGGATCGGACAGAAGCGGTCCTTTTGTCAGCGGTGCAGTCCACCGGTCGTTGTCAGGTGCGCTTCGGCACGGCGCTCTCGGGATTTACTGAAGATGAACAGGGTGTCACGGTCGAAGGCGTGGAAGGCAATTCACGCATGACCTTCCGCTGCCAGTACCTGATCGGATGCGACGGCGGACATAGCACAGTTCGTGAGCATCTCGGGCTACAATTGGTTGGAAAAACATACAGGACTCGCGTGCTGATCGCCGATATCACGTTGAGGAAGAATGTGTCCTTACCGACTCCGAGAATCGCGCTGAAAGCAAAAGGCCCACTAGTCATGCTTCGCTTCGATGAGTCGCGTTGGCGCATCGTGGGGGCCGTCGGCTCGGATGAGCGCGACGAAGACGCCAAGTCACGCGCAGGTATCGCGGCACGCGTTCGCCGGTTGGCTGGCGATTTGCCCTTTGACCTGTTGTGGTCGAGCACGTTTCACATTCACAGTCGCCTCGCGAAACGGTTTCGGGTGAATCGCGTTTTTCTGGCGGGCGATGCTGCGCATCTGAGCAGCCCTGCCGGCGGCATGGGCATGAATAGCGGCATAGAAGACGCCAACAATCTCGCGTGGAAGATTAAGGCGGTTCTTTCTGGCGGTAGCGTGTCGCTGTTTGACTCGTACGAGGCGGAACGCCGGTATGCTGTCGTTCATGCAGTCGAACGCACGTCGGATATCGCCAGCAATACCCTTTACTTCGCCCCTTACCCGGTTCGGGCGTTCTTCATGGCGCTTTTCGCCTCGGTCATGAAGAATCGTTGGTTACGACGACGAATCTTGGCGGCGATGAGCATGTTAACTGCGCGGTATCCACCATCGGAGTTTGCTACCGGTAATCGCCGGTGGACCGGTCGACTCGCGCCGGACTGCGAAATCAACAGGGGAGCGACGGTAGAACGCTTGCTCACTCGCCAGCGCGGCAAGTTTTTGGTAGTCTGCCACGCACTGAATTTCGCTTCAAAGTGCGCTCTCGAAGCGGTAGAGATTTCAATCGGCGATGGGGCCAAGTTTCGGCGCACGTGGAGTGTGAGTGGGCCGTTCTGCGCGATTGTTCGCCCGGACGGGTTTATTGCCTGGGCCAAAGAACGCCCTTCGCCAGGTGAGATTGACAATGCCGCTAATGAAGTCGCGAGGTGGTCCGGCCACCCTCGATAAATCGGCATCCGTTACTGGCCGCAGAAAGCAACTTTCCGGGTAGCCCCTGGATTACGGGCTATCCGGAAACTGAACCGGCTAATCATATCAGACATGACGGGCACTGCTCCTCCGCGATGCTGAAAGCCGCCGAACTGAAACGCTTTGTTGGTCTTGCCGCGGATAAAGAACGACAAACGCCCATCTCAACTGGGACACTGACTGGGAGGCACTTGTCCGATATGGCGACTATACGTTCATGTGACTTCAGTTGACGCGTTTTTCGGCGTTAAATCCTGCAACGAGCCAAGCAACGCCTTTCGCACAAACGGCGCACCTGTGGATGCGTGGAGTCCTATCGGGTGTGTCACTTCCCTTTCAGTCCGTCGCGCCAGGACATGGCTTCGAGTTCGACCCGGACTGCGTCCTCAACGGCAATCACGGGTCGTGCCTGGAATTCGAAAGCCGGCCAGGTCGAACAAAATTTATGAATAGCCAGCGGATCGTCGCAATCTACCAGCACATGTCCGCCCCACTCGCCCACACGCACGACGAACAACTCGATCTTGAAATTGGCGGGCGCTTTCCATTGACTGAAAACCTCAAGAATCCGCTTCTGCGCATTCTCATACTCCGCAGGCGAACCTTGTGGGCGCTCGAACCAACTGATCATATACTTCATCAGTATCCTCCTGGATTGAACGTTCAACAGTGTATCGCGGCAAGTCTTATAATTGGGGGCCTGGCGGCCGCGGGTCCACTTGGTCGTGTAACGCGCTATCTTTCCCTGTGCAGTCGCAAGTCCGTCAATCGCGCTGGCTTGGCGGCTTGCGCCGGGATTAGTAAACGCCGTTGCGTTCGGCTATTCATGTGAACCTCTAGTCGGTGGGCGACGGTTTGAAAGCGTGTGCGTCAGCGAGAAGAGATATGGGATGAGCGTGGACACCCGGCTGCGAATTATCGAAGAGCAGAAAGCGACCGGGAAACCGGGTAAATGCGGCGGCAATCTACCGAAGCCGGAAGCGTGGGGCCACTGCGAGTGCAACAGCTGCACGGCGAACCGGGAGAGGTTGAGGGCGGGAAGATAGCGGGGAGATTAGGGACGCGCGAGCTGATCCAGGCGATTGCGGGAGATCTGGGGATTAGCGTTGCGAGTCGCTGTATAGAAACATGCGAGCAATCGCGGGATCGAACGGGACTTGTCGGGAGTAATCCGTTCATTGCGAGGCCACTAAAGCGGAGGATTTCGCCGACTTGAAAGTCAATGCTTCCGTGGTAAGCGACCAGCGGCAACTACCGTTTGCAGTGAGAAGCCAGGTGTACGATCGCCTAAGCGATGTCAACTATCGAGATCGTGAGCTTTCGGCAGTTGTGCGTAAATCAGAGGCAATAACCCTGAGATAGCCAGTAATGCCAGTCGCCGATGGCTTCCTTTGTTGATTCGTCTGGATGGATGGCATCCAGTTGGGAGAGAGGAACGGCCATCTTGCGCCCCTGCCAACGGATTTGCACAAACATGTCGTGCTCGCAGGTGTCCTCGACAGCCATGCGAAAAACCTCGATGGTTTCACCCTTCCGGAGCGGCGAGATGCCGTTTGCGGCGACACACTTTGCCCGGAACGGGAAACTGATCTTGCCTTCCAGATAGTAGTACCAGCTCATTGCCTGCTCTTCCGGGCGGGCATCAACGATGGCTTCGTTGTAGATGCGGTCTTCCCGGACCGGGTCTCGCTTGGGCGGCTTCATCACTTCGCTCCCAGGATTCGGCGTACCGAGGTGCGCCCGATGTGTAGCCGGCGCGCAATCTCCGCCTTGGCAACACCCGCACGATATAGCTTGTGGATCTCGGCGGTCTGAAGCCCAGCGGTTATTGGCCTGCCGAGCCGCTTCCCATTCTGGCGGGCATGATCCAAGCCGGCCCGCGTTCGTTCGCGCAGGATGTCCCGTTCGAACTCGGCGAAGATAGCGAGCAGGCCGGCCATGGCGCGTCCGGCTGGCGTGGTCAGATCCAGCGCTTCGGTGAGCGAAACAAAACCGACGCTTAGATGTTCGAGTTCCTGCAGGGTTGCCAGCAGATCGGTTACCGAGCGGCCCCAGCGATCCAGTCGCCACACCAGCACCACATCGATCTCGCGACGACGAGCGGCCTCCAGCAGTTTCTCGCGAGCTTCGCGCTTGGCTGCGCCCGAACCAACCTCGCGCACTTGCATGGCAATCGTCCAGCCGCGGCGGGCTGTGTACTCGCGCATTGCGCGATTCTGCATTGGAAGTGTCTGCTGATCGTTGGTGGACACGCGGGCATACAGACCAACCCGAAACATTTTTGCCGCTTTTCGTGACTGGCCGAAAACGTTATCCAATTTTGGTTTTTGAAAAGCCGGTTTTAGAGGCACTTCGAGAAGGTCTGCTCCACTGGCCGCAGAGGAACCTTTTCGGCCATATGCCGGACCATCATATTACGCTCCACTGGGCGTAGTGAAGCGCGTGAGATTGGCGCGATAGTTCCAAGGCATCCATGCCGATGGCTTCTGATTCAACTCATCTGAGTGCCGCAGCAGTTGAGTCAAGTACTCGAATGGATTTGCGCCGTTCAACTCGCAGGTGTGAATGAGGCTCATAAATAGGTCGCCCACTCTCGCGCCATTCAATGTTTTATAGAAGAGCGCGTTCTTGCGGTTCAGAATCGCTTTTTTCAGAGCACGCTCGACCACATTGTTGTCGATGGGAACGCCGGGATGCCTGAGAAAGAGCGTGAGCTTTTTCCAATGCCTCAGTAAATAAGTGACGGCTTTGCCGAGTCCTGAGTTCGGCTCTATTTTTCTTTCGGCAAACTGCGCTTGCATCCAGGCGTGCAAGTTTGCTACCAAGGGACGGCTACGCTCCTGATGGAAGCGCAGGCGCGCGTCCGCCGACAGATTCCGGTCCCGCGCCAGCGCATCGTTGTGAGTACGGCGAGCACCGTCTAGCAAAGGACAGGGGAGTTGGGTGATGCTTCGGGAATGGACGGATCAGCTCAGAGCAACAAGCCGGAAGCAGTAAAAGCGCAGCGCCGCAAGTGGACGATGGCGGAACGGCAGAGGATTGTGCAGGCTTCGTTGAAAGCCGGTACAACGGTCGATACGGTAGCGCGTGTGTATGGTGTGAACCCAAGTCAGATCCACAAGTGGCGCAAACAGCACCGGCAGAGAATGCAACCGGGTAAGGCTTCGGTTTTGCTTCCGGTGCAAGTGGCGGAGGGAGCCGCGGCTGGTGCATGGGAAGCGAAACAGGAGTGCAGCGTGATCATGGAGGCGCGGGGTGTGAGGGTGACGGTGGGCGGCTGCATCGATGCAGCCGTAATCTGCAGGTTATTGGAGTGCCTGGCGGGATGATTGCACCACCAGCCGGAGCGCGGATCTGGATTGCGGCGGGGATCACTGATCTGCGGCGCGGGTTCACGGGTTTGAGCGCAGCCGTGCAGATCGTGCTCGAGCAGGATCCCTACGGCGGGCATGTGTTTGTGTTTCGTGGGCGGAGAGGCGATCTGGTGAAGTTGTTGTGGTGGGATGGCGACGGGCTCTGCCTTTTTGCGAAGCGATTGGAACGCGGGCGTTTCGTTTGGCCGCAGGCCGAGAGTGGAAGCGTGTCACTTACTCGGGCGCAGTTATCGATGTTACTCGAAGGGATTGACTGGCGCCGGCCGGCGCGCACGTGGAAGCCGGAGATGGCAGTTTGATAACCGAGAACAAAAATACTTAAAAATGTTCGGATTGCTCTCGACTAAGTAATAAACCCATGGCATAGTTTTTGAAGATGCCTGCTGTACCGCTGCCTGATCTGGACGCGCTCGACGCGGCCGCATTGAAGGCCATGGTTATCAAGCAGCACGCGCAGATCTCGTCGCGTGATGCTGAACTTGAGCGTCTCCGGTTGATCATCGCCCGGCTGCGACGGCTACAGTTTGGACGCAAGTCGGAAAAAATCCAGCGCGAGATTGAACAACTCGAACTGCAGCTCGATGATCTGGAGGAGAATGCTGCAGAGAAGAACCAACGAGCAGAGAACACGCTTCCGCCGCCAGCAGCCGCAATCTTTGCGAGCGTGACCGAGAAACCGGCGCGCCGGCCTTTGCCAGATCATTTGCCGCGACAGACCGAGACCCACCAGCCTGAACAGGAAAGCTGTCCTGGATGTGGCGGGGAGCTGCGTAAGCTCGGCGAAGATGTATCCGAGATGCTGGAGTATGTGCCGGCGCGTTTCAAAGTGATCCGGCATGTGCGCCCCAAACTGAGTTGCACCAAATGCGATGTGATCGTGCAGGCAGAAGCCCCGAGCCGTCCGATTGCACGCGGCCTCGCCGGTCCTGGACTGCTGGCACATGTTTTGGTATCGAAATATGCGGATCACCAGCCGCTGTATCGTCAGGCGGAGATCTACGCCCGAGAGGGTGTGGAGCTGGAGCGGTCGACACTGGCGGATTGGGTAGGAGCAACGAGTGAGTTGCTGGTGCCCCTGAATGATGGCTTGCGGCAATACGTCATGAGTCCGGGCAAACTGCATGCCGACGATACGCCGGTACCGGTGCTGGCGCCAGGCACGGGCAAAACGAAACTCGGCCGTTTGTGGGCTTATGTTCGGGATGATCGCCCGGCCGGCGACCTGGCTGCTCCAGCGGTCTGGTTTGCGTACTCGCCAGATCGAAAAGGCGAGCATCCACACCGGCATCTGAAAACGTTTTGCGGCACGTTACAAGCCGACGGCTATGCGGGCTTCAACCACTTATATGATGACGGACGCATTCGAGAAGCGGCGTGCTGGGCTCATGTCCGTCGCAAGTTCTTTGATTTGCACCAGGCGCATGCTTCTCCTATCGCGACCGAAGCAGTGGAGCGCATCGGGCAGCTGTATCGGATTGAGAGCGAAATCCGTGGTCGCCCGCCGGATGAACGGCAGCAGGTACGCGACGAGCGTGCACGTCCTTTATTAATCGCGCTGCACGAATGGTTTAAAACCACGCTCACGAGGATCTCGCGCAAGTCCGAAGTTGCGGCGGCCATTGGCTATGCGCTCGCACGCTGGCCGGCGCTGGTACGCTATTGCGATGACGGCCGTATTGAAATCGATAACAATGCGGCCGAACGCGCGCTGCGTGCGGTCGCCCTGGGCCGGAAAAATTATCTGTTTGCAGGCTCCGATGGTGGCGGGGAGAGGGCGGCGGCGATTTACAGTCTGATGGGCTCGGCAAAGCTGAATGGCATTGATCCGGAAGCTTATCTGACTTCGGTGCTGCGTCGTATTGCCGATC
The DNA here is from genome assembly GCA_963787585.1 of uncultured Acidobacteriaceae bacterium. Lineage (GTDB taxonomy): Bacteria > Acidobacteriota > Terriglobia > Bryobacterales > Bryobacteraceae > Bog-105. The sequence goes on along the minus strand of CAWBDR010000011.1, from coordinate 12,626 downwards.
ATCCGATCAACCGCATTGCGGAGTTGCTGCCCTGGAATCTTTTTCCCGCAGGCCGGGTTGCCGTGGATGCGGCGTGAATATCCAATGACTTGGTTACCGCTCGAATCGCAGATGTTTCTCTCGGTGGCATACGATGCCGACAAGCGCATCCTGTACCTGCGATTCCGCAGCGGCGATGTCTACCGGTATTTCCAGTTTTCCCACGACGACTACCAGCATTTCCTGCGCGCCGAATCCAAAGGCCGGCACTTCCTCAGCAATGTTCGGAACTGCTTTCCCTACGAACGCATGGCCAAGCTTCGAGTCGCTTAATCAAGGCGACCGAACCATACAGTTACTCGGACGTGCGCTAGATTGAAAAATCGATAGATGCCGCGCTGGCTTGGATCGCTGATTATGATCGCTATAGGGGTCTTTGGCCTGTACGAGGGAATCACGCATCCTTGCGTTACGCTGCGCGGTTCTAAACGCCCTTTGACGAAATGGCAGGGACGTATCTTCTATGGGATTTTTGCCGCAGTAGGCATCGTTGGAGGACTGCTGGTCTTCTTCGGTCCGTTGTAGCGGTATTGTGGCGTACCTGCGTATTCAAAGATCAGGCGATCGGGTTACAGCATTTGCACTTCTAACCGGTGCCGCATACAGATCGAATCCCAACATGATTAGCAGAGTTATCAACACGCTGCAATACGGCCTTCGGCATAAACAGCGCGCAGTATCTCCAGCACATAGCGGCATTCCTGTGGAAAGTTCTCCACCACTTCTACAAACTGCCTTCTCGCGTGTGCGAGGCAGTTCGCCAGCAGCGTCTTTATCCCTTCTACTTTGGGCGTGTTGCGCGACAGTGCATCACACATCTGGACCGGGGGCGCGAGTTCGCGAGCGCGTTCCTTCAACACCGCGGCAAGGTTCTCGCCCGCATGCTTCCATCCGGTCAAGAACAGCGCGATCTTGTGTGCGCCCGTAATCGATACTATGCCGCTGGTGAAGGTGCCCGTGCGCTTGTCGCCCGGTTCGCGCGCCAGATGCAGAATGCGCATCCCGGTATCGTCATTGTGCACGACCGAGCCTTGCGCCGCTTGGCGGATTAACTCCTCCCAGGCGGGCTGCAACTGTGGTGCAGTGGCCGCTAGCAGATCCCATTGCGTAGTTGCCGGCATCGGCATCCCGAGTTGGCGCTGCAGCTGTTCCAAGCGGTGGAAGGGAGTGCCGGCGCCATACTTCAACAACGCGAGCATCGCGATGGCGGTGTGATCGAACTTGTTGTCGCCAGCGGCTGGCGGAGCATCGGCAGTGAAGATCTGGCCGCAAGCATTGCAGCGCAAGCGCTGCATCTCGAAAACAGTGGCTTCGAGCGGCGGCCGTCCAACGATGCGCACCCGCGTCGCCGGTTGCTTCTGACGGTATATCCTTCCTTCGCGGCACGCCGGGCAGCCCTCGCCGTGCTTCAGCTTCGCATGTGGAACAGCAACTGTGGACCCGGCAGTAAACTCGGCCGCGCTGTTACGGCCGTGGCCCGGCGGGCGAGATCGTGCCTTCTCTGATTGCTGCGTTGAACCCGGAGTTTTTGTTTCGCCAAGCACCACGCTCGTTTTCTCGGTGGTGCGCTTGGTGAATAGGCGCTCTGCCATGGCATGTAGCGCGGTTTTAAGTTTCGCGCTATCAGACTTGCTCAACGGCGCATCCGTCGCGCGATCGATAATCTGGTCCAGTTCGTCCAGATTCAGCTCGATGCGCGAACGCGTTTTCATAACTGACTTAGTAAGTCGCGAAAGCGCTGGGTCAGCGGCAGTGCTAAGACTTCCTTGATTGGGAATCTCGGCTTCTTGCTGCGCGCATTCTTGCCGCGCCCCGTCGTACGCCCCAGTGCCAGCCAGTTCGCCGCGCGATAACAGGTGCCTTTGAAGCGCGCCGGGTCGACGAACGTTTCGAGCCAGTAAATGGGATGCGCATAGAGCCGCTGCCAATCTGGCGGTACCAGCTTCGCCATGCGGCCCAGAATGTGTGATGCCAGGTGCGGCACTTCGACCCACGGCAGAATCAGGAAGCGCGTGTTGTACGCCAACAAGTGCAGATTGCGTTTGCGAACTTCCGCGCTCCAGCCGATGAAACGATCGCGGCTCGCCAGATGGCGCACCGCCGACGACCAGGCCAAGCAGGCGATTACTTGTCCTTTTGCAGAGACCAGATACTTCAAGTGTTCGCCAACCGGCTGCTGGTAGCGCAGGTAGTGATACTGCTCGATCAAGCTATCGAAGAGCGGCTCTCGCTCCGTGCGCCGCACTTGCTGAAACTCCAAAGGCACCAGATCGCGCAGCGGTCCGCGCACCCGCCGGTTATCGGGTACAAGCGGCTCCGGGCGCTCCCATTCTGCCCAGTCTCGTGATAGACCGCAGCGCGTGCTTGGTAACTGAATCTCACCGGCGCGATGCAGCAGGAGCAGCAACCCACGGCATACCATGTCGCGAAGTGCACCGTTGGCCTGTTTCCATCCCCACAACTCGCAAAGCCGGCGCGACAATGCATAGCGGCTCAGCTCCGGGTGATCGGCGATGAACTGCCGCACAAACAGGATCTCGCTGCGGCCGATGTTCCGTCCGCGATAACGATATTCTTCCGGCACAGCAGCAGTGTGCCAGAAATGCGCACAGAACGCAAGCCCCTCGCTGCGGTTTTCTTAGTGCCTAACTCACTCTGCGCCACAGCGGCGCGGCTTGCGTGTCGGGATTGCCGGCGGCCACGAGTAACTGCGCCTGATAAGCTTCCAGCGCACGCGCTGGCCCAGTGCCCTTTGGCCACCACACAAAACGTCCCTTCGAGAGACGCTTCTGGGCCAAGATGAACCCCTGGCCGTCATACTGCAATAGCTTGATGCTGGTGGCGCCACGGCTTCTGAAGACAAACAAGCAGCCTGAGAACGGATCAGCTGACAGCTTCTCGCGGCATAACTCCGCCAGCCCATCTATGCCCTTCCGCAGATCGACAGGTTCCAGCGCCACCAAAATGCGCATCTGCGGTGCGATCTGCAGCATCGCTTATTGCTGCACGAACGCGCGGATCAGATCGGCCAGCTCACTGGTCGCGATTGCTTTTAACTCCAGCCGCAACTTACTGCCGTGCGCCGACTCCACTTCCACCAAGCAGTTGCTCACCGGCTTGGCCCCAGGCGCGATGAACTCCAGGAAACTCGCTGCTTCGTTCTTCTTGCTCTGCGCCTTAGGCCGGGGCTGGTTCTCCACTCGCTTCCGCAAGCCGCCATACTCCAGCCGCAATACCTGTGCTGTCCGGTTCACACCATAACGCTTGGCCAACTCTGCCGCAGCTGTCCATAACGCCTCCGGGAACCGTGATCGCTTCGGCTGCGTGGCTCGGAACTCTTCGAATCGGCGCCGTAGCTGTTCTAGATCGTCAGGAATAACGGCTTCACTTGGCATAGCGTGGGTCTCCTCCGGCTAGACCTTACCAGCAAACCCGATCCGCCGTCACGCACGCTCGCCGAAAACTCACCGTTTGCAGTGAGAAGCCAGGTGTACGATCGCCTAAGCGATGTCAACTATCGAGATCTACCTAGATCGCCTCAAAGCCGAAACCGGCCCTGTCAAAGTGCAATGGCCAGTGACGGAGAGTGTGATTGGTTCGATTTCAGTTCTCGACCGCAAAGACAATCAGAGGCCAGCGGGGGTCGCGTGGGTGAGTTACTTTGCGGGCAGATAGCTTAACTCGGGATGAAATTGGATAATCTCGCTTGTCTCTTTCTCCACTGAACCATCGATTCGGGCGATGATTGAATCGGCCTCCGCTTGCCCGAAAGCGTCCTTGAGCATGTCGCGCAAGGGCTTCACGTCCGGTTTATCCTCGAAGTCCGCCCAGTTCTTGCGTGGCAGGACGAGAACAAACTCGCCGCTCGGTCCGCCGTTTGCCAACTGGTACCAAGAGTAATTGAGGGGCCACTTCGTCTTTTGTGCTCCTGCGGTTACCTGGTCGATGGCAGAGCGAAAGTCCGAACCCTTGCCATAACGGACGTAGAAGGTGATAATTTCGGCGAACTTGGAAGGCGTCTTGTCATCGGCCGGGTTACTGATTTTCGGCATGAATTGGTAGTAGCGAGTGGTGAGCGAATCCACAAAACTTGCGATCACCTTTTGGAATTCGCCTCGATCCGCTTCGTCTGGAATCGCCGGTTTATCGAAGTCAGCCCAGTGTTGGCCTAGGCGGCCGACAATGTAAGTTCCGGTATTTTCGCCGCTGAGGATCTCCCATACATACAGCGGTTGAGGGTCCTTCTGCTGCTTGTGCCATTCGGCTTTCTGTTTCCGCCCGGCCTCGTACTGCGGCGCCATTCCGAACTTGGGTTTCTGGAATTCCAGAGCGGCGAGGGTTGCCGGTTCGTTCTGGGCCATAAGCGGCCAAACGATAAAGAAAATACTGCCGATAGCTGAAATCAGGTGCTTGCTTGGCAAGGTCTCTTTCCTCCTGACAGATTGTTCAGCGTCAAAGTACCGCAAATTAGGTCACCGGCCAGCGGCAGCCCTCGCGCTGCTGACTATCTCGGAACTGAACCCCTCCGCAAAGACGTGGAAATCGATCACGACAGCCTCCACCGTATCCCAGTTCAGAGGTTTGTTTTTCGGGTCATCGGTGTTGTCCTCGGGGCGAACCGTGAGGCGCCACTTCCCAAACGGCCCGATTGGGGCGTAAATACTCTCCTGCTTGTCCTTCAGGCCCGCGCCGGGCTGCGGAAACCCCAGATCACCATCCTCGGTGCCACTGGTGCCGGGGACAAACAATTGCCCTGGGGTGAAGTTGTCGGCGACCGGAGACCAGCTCAGTCCCGTCGAACTGTATCTGAAATTGATGTCTTTGTGCTCATGGGAGACATACTCCGGCTCCTGGTCATCGGTAAAAGGAGGATAGGGCTTATCTTTCCAGCTGCGAAACCGCTCCGCTCCGAGATGGGTCAGCCTCACCGTGGTAGTCCCAGATCCCGTGTAGAAGCCTAGGATCCAAGGCCGGGCTTTGGTCAGACGTACGTTAGCCATTCCGTGGAATGGGTGGGGAGTAGATGGATCAAGTTCCGGGCGCTCGCCAGACCACGCTACGCCCGTCGTCGGAGCAAACGTTTTGGAAGGCGTAGTGGACGCGAAGGTCGCGGGTTCCAGTTCGAAATCCGCCTTATTGTCGCGTTTCAGGTCTTGAAAGAAATCCGGGTGACTTTCTCTTGATAGGACCACGACGATACCCAATGACCCTTCGCTCTTATCCCTAGCTGGGGAGAAGTTGACCGAACCAGATGCGTGCTTCAGCCCCTTGCCCTCCAGCCTCTTTAAGATCTCGTCTGTGAGGTCCCCGTGCGCGCTTTTTAAGCTCTTACTGGTAATGGCGCCCGGACTTTGGATGGTTTCGAAAAAATCGCTGTACGGTTCGAGCGCCCAGAACGAGTAGGCTCGCTTAGCAAGATAGAAGTCGTACAGACATTCCGCTTTAGCACGCTCGAAGAGCGCCGAAACAAACGTTGCCATAGCGGGAAGACCCGGATTGGAAGTCGCGGCAAGCTGGCCCTCCACTACAGACTTGCGTGTCTCGAGTTTCTTTTGGTCGCCCAAAAGATCCATAAGATCCTGTACGAGAGCATTGTAATAATCTATGTAGTGGTTCCGGCTGGTGATGTTTTCTATGTAGGCGTCGAGATCCTTGCTAAGTTGGGCCTGCCCCGATACGGAGTTACGGAACTGTTTACATAGTTCTTCGAACTTACTCAGCTCTACAACCAGGCGCTGCGATTCGGTGTAGGTCATGAATCCATCAATGCGATCTTTCAGTCCCGACTTTAGGTCGAGATCGCCACGGATCACATCAATCTGCTGCAGCAGCCAGTTCTTCTTCACGGATTGGCCAGAATCATTTACGATGCTGGTGCTGGCCTCGTCTAGCATCATGCCAAGCGGGCCCGCGACCATCGCGCCGGCGCTGGCAAAGCCACCCACCACCGCGCCCCCCTCGACACGATCCGCCTTAAGAAACCCCCCCGCTTTGGAAACGGTTTTGAGGGCCCGAGCGGGTTCACTGAAACTCGCGAACCCAAGCTGACTCAAACAGTTCAAGAAAGTGTTCCAGGTGAGCCCAAAAGCGCCCTGCACGTCTTTGTCGACCTTCTCTAGTCGCTGCTTCAAAGAATCCTCAAGGCCCTTTCGCGCGTTATCCTTGTCGATGATGGACATCTCGGTATCCTTCTTGTCTTTTTTTACTTTCTTGATCCTCTCGGAGAGGAACTTTCTGTGGTCGTCGACCGACCCCAGGGCCGTCTTCAGATAGTCGGTTGCCGCCTTCTGGTCGTTCCAGGCTGCAAAGTACTCTTTGTGCGCCTTCTCAATGCCTTCGAGTCGGCTGACCGACGTGTCGAATACCTCTAAATATGTGCCGAGAGACAGGAACGGTACCCAATCGGGTGTGTGGCCGTAATAATCCAGCCCGTCGATGTGGTTATTGATAGCCGACCAGACCGAAGGCTGGATCGTTTTCGCCAAAGCTTTTTCGGGATGATCTTTAGAGGCAGCTTTCAGCAAATGCAAAAGCCATTCCAAGCGCTGGCCGATACTGCTCCAGGTGTCGGTGTAATTTGCAATATCGGCTGCAAAGGCAATGGTTCCTTCCTGCTTTCTCATTGGCATATTGGATACATCGCAGAAGCGGTCGCGAAGGTCCAACAAATTGCCGCGCAGCACGAAATGGTTGGTGCGCTTGGGTTCCAGTGCGAGCCGCACGAGTTGCTGATTATCGAGCCCCTTCAAGTAACCAACTTCGTAGCCACAGTTGCCTTCGACTTCCACGGCTAGAGTATTGCGATGCTGGTCCAAATCACCCTTCTTGAGACCTGCTTCGTCGCGGATGCCCATTTGCAACAGGAATGCGATTGCGAGCCCGCGTCCAATCAAATCGTAATCGTTAAGCGCGCTGAACTCCGCTTTCGCGAGACCGGTTAGCCGGCTGAGCTCGTCAATCAGAGCTTGGCGCTGGTCTTGGGCGGACATCTTATCCAGTTGAGCCGGTGTACGCCAATTTCCGGCCTGCAGCGCATCAGGCAACGACATTGCGGGGAATAGCCGGTTTCGAAGAGGTACCATGCCGCCGCGGGGAACCAATTTATTACCGGGCCTTGGCTCGAGTGCAAGCCGAACGAGTTGTTGATTGTCGAGTCCCTGCAGCAAGTACTGTTCGTAGCTCGTGTTGGCTGCGGTTTCTTTGATGAGCGTGTCGCGGAGGATTCGCAGGGGCCCTTTGAGACCTGCCTCATCGCGGATACCCATTTGCAACAGGAATGCGGCTGCAACGCCGCAGGCGGCCAAGGCATGATCATTGCGTAGAGCAGTAAAGATCTCATCCCAGGGCCGTCCGGTTATCCGGCTCAGCTCATCGATTATGACCTGACGCTGATCCTGGATCGACATGTTGCCTAGCCGATCCGGGGCAACCCAACCCCCGGCCTGCAGGACCTCGGCTAACGAGATTCCGGGGAATAACCGGTTTCGAAGAAGTACCATACCGCCCAAGGGAACAAACTTATTGCCGGGCTTTGGCTCGAGCGCAAAGCGAACGAGTTGATGATTGTCGAGTCCCTTTAGGGACTGCTCGTCGTAGCCCGCCTTCGCTGCGGCCTCCTTGATCAGAATGTCGCGATGGCCTTGGAGGGGCCCTTTGAGACCCGCCTCGTCGCGGATACCCATTTGCAAAAGACATGCGGCTACGGCACCGCGTCCAATTAAGTCATAAGCGTTCAGCTCGTCGAACTCGGCTTTGGGCAGACCGCTGATCCGGCTCAGTTGGTCGATCAAGGCTTTACGCTTGTCCTGGGCCGACATGCTGCTCAACCGATCGGCCGGAACCCAACCGCCAGCCTCGAGGACATCGGGCAAAAGCATCTGGCCGAATAGCCAGTCTCGAAGGAAGGCCATACCGCCGCGGATGACAAACTTATTACCGGGCTTTGGCTCGAGCGCAACTCGAACGAGTTGATAGTTGTCGAGTCCCTGTAGGGACTGCTGGTCGTAGCCGCATTTCGCCGCGACTTCCATAATGAGAGCGGTGCGATGGTCCACGTTAACTTTGAGACCTGCTTCGTCCCGGATACCCGCTTGCAATAGAAAAACGGTAACTGCCCCGCGTCCAATTAAGTCATAGTCGTTCAGCTTGTTGATGTCGTCTTTGGGCAGGCCGCTGATCCGGCTCAATTGGTCGATCACGGCCTGGCGCTGGTCTTGGGCCGACATCGCCTTCAATCGATCCGGAGCAACCCAACCGCCGGCACGCAGCACATCGGACAGGGACATTTCAAAGAGCCTTTTCAGCGCAGCAACTTTCTCTGTGCCGAGCAAGCGCTGTTGAAGAAGGAGCATGCCGCCCCGGATAACGAATTTGTTTTGCTGTTTGGGTTCGAGTGCTAGTTGAACCAGTTCTAGATTCCTGCGACCTTGCAAGTAGCCACCATCGTAGCCACAGTTGCCTGCGACCTCGACGATTAAAGTGTTGCGATAGTCCTCCAGGTTGGCTTTGAGACCTGCTTTGTCCCGGATACCCATTTCCAATAGGAATGCGACTACGGCGCCAAATCCAATCAAGTCGTCATCATTTAGCTTTTCGAAGTTGTCGTTCTGCAGATTGCTGATCAGGCTAAGCCGATGGATTAAGGCCTGGCGCTGGTCTTGGGCGGACATTTTACCCGCGTGTATGTCATCCAGTTCAGCCGGCGTAAGCCAGTTTCCGGCCTGCAGGACCTCCGCCAGCGACATTGGGCGGAATAGCTGCTTTCGAAGGGAGACCATGTTGCCCCGGAGAGCGAATTGATTGGTGGGCTTTGGGTCAAGTGCCAGCCGCACGAGTTCTTCGTTATGCAGCCCCTCCAAGTAATTACGGTCGTAGCCGCATTTGCCGGCAAGCTCCCCGATCAAAATGCTGCGGCCGCACTGCCGATCACCTTTAAAACCCGCTTCATCCCGGATCCCCATTTGTAATAAGAAGGCCATCACTGCGCCAAATCCGATCAAATCGCGATCGTACAGCCTCTCGTGGAATTCATTGACCAGACCGGTCTTCCACCGAAGTTGGTTGATTATGGCCTTGCGGTGGTCAGGGTGCTGCATCCAGCTCAAATCATGTGCTGTAATCCAACCTCCGGCCTGGAGAACATCGGACAGGGTAATTGGGGGGATCTGGCTGAACAGCTGGTGTCGAAGAAAGTCCATGCCTCCCCGGAGAACGAATTTGTTTTTAGGCGCTGGGCTCAAGAGCTCTGGGTCGAGTGCAACCCGAACGAGTTCTTGATCCTTGAGCTTCCGTAAGCTTGCCTCGTTGTAGCCGGTGTTGCGTGCGATTTCCGGCACTACAGCATTTATGACGGCATTGCGATAGCCTTCCAGCCTAATTTTGAGACCGGCTTCGTCTCGGATACCCATTTGCAACAGGAATGCGGTAACGGCGCCCCATCCTGTCAAATCGTAATCGTTCAGCTCGTTGAACGCGTATTTCTCCAGGCCGCTGATCCGGCTCAGTTGGTCGATGAGAGCGCCACGCTGCCCTCCGGATGACATGAGGGCCTGGCGGTCCTTTGCGGACATACGATCGAGGTCTTCCGGTGTAACCCAATTCCCAGCCTCCAGAACATCGGCCATGGAAATGTGGAACCGCTTCTGAGCCTCGATGATCTCGGGTTCCTGCTTATCCGCGACGATCTCGCCGCTTCCGTCGAATATGCGCACGTGCAGACCGCCGCGGGAACGACCCACCACGATGAGATTGGTTCCCTCATTGACCAGATCGGGAGCGCTGGAAGTCGAATCCTTAAGAGGAGCGACGGCCATCAGCCGGAGAGAGTAATTGGGCGGTTCGGTTACGAGATAATCAGCGCGTGTGTGCTCGAACAGCATCTGCAACTGAGTAATGCTGGCCATCTGGACGAGGGCTGCGTAGTCCACCTCACCCCAGGTGATGCTGCCCGAGCCGGGTTTCGACGGGTCCGCTTTGTCGCCTTCATCGCCGGGGCGGCCAAGCTCGCCCTCTGGGCCGCGAGCGGCATCGTCGACCCGCTCGATTACTGGAGGCCCCTGCCCGTAGCTTCTTGTTATCACTCCTCCTTTGCCGCCCTGTCCACCTCGCCCCCTGCCGCCGCAGTCGCCCCCCTTTCCGCGTGCGCCAGGATCGCCACGCGCGTAATTGACCCCAAGGTTTGGCTGGGAGGTAATGCAGTGAAAAAGGATGGATCCCCCGTTGCCGCCCTGCCCGGCTTTTCCGCCTTTCCCGCCGTTCCCACCATCGCCGCCTTTCGTACCTTGCTCCGGATATGTGACGATTACGCCTCCGCCGCTGAAATCTCGACCGTCGTGCCCGGGCCCACCGTCGGCCCCGTCCTGGCCGCGTTGCCCATCACCACCCGGGCCGCCGTTTGCCGTAATCGTTAGTTTGTGTTCCGTGCCGTCGAAGCTGGTCTTCTGGCAACAGATCCAAACATTTCCAGCCGCATTGCCGGGCTCGCCTTTGTCACCGTCTTCCCCGTTCATCTCGTTGGGGTGGTCGCGAGCCGACCACTCAGGCTTGCCGATGGATACTTTTCCCGCCTTTTCCGGCTTGCCTTTGGGTGCCACTCCCTTCTTGAGAAATGCTGGGTGGGCCTTTTCCTCGGGAAGCGCGGCACCGTCCACGCTGATGCTTGCGGGATTCGAGCCGTCATCTTCAGCTCCTAGCACTCGCGTAACGATTACGACATTCTGACCGGGGAAACTTAGTTTTCCGGAGACCGTCACTTCGTCGGCATGGATTTCGATGCTGGCGCTTGGGGGTAGGTACACATAGTTGCGTTTAGGGTTGAGCAGTTTCGACCGGTCTTGAGTGAGAACGATGGGCCGGGCGGTCTCGACGGATACCTTTTCGAGAATGGTCGAAGTGTCGTCAAGCCAGTTACCCGGCTTAATGGGGGGGACGGTTTGCAGGTTGAAGATAGGATCGAGCAGTACGTTATTCATGAATTTCCTCAAGCTTTGCAATCATATTGGGATCTAATCGAAGGGGATAGCGACGAGCTCAACCGCTCCCTCGCCGTCGCGGCTTTCGGTAAGTGGTCGAGCGGCATCGGACTTTGCAGCACCTTACGAACCGAGCAATTTCTCGGCGTTCGCAACTTTTTCTGTCAAAGCAGTAACAAACCCATCCAGCGTTGCGAGATAGGTTTCTCCGTAAGACTTGGCCTCCGGAACAGCTATCAGAAAACGGTCAACCGCTTCGTTATAGTGTTTGAATTGAAATGCAAGCTGGGCGGTGCTCGTATACAAATCAGAGAGCGCCTTTTTTTGTTTTTTTGCATCGCCAGAGCCGACGTCGTTGTAAGCGTTTTGCCAATTTCCTAAAGAGGGGTTACCCGCGAATCCATCGATGGTGTCGAAGTCAGCCTTTAAGACCGACTCGTCGACGCCGAACTTGTTTTTAAGATTTTTGATGAACTCGTCTCGCTTCACTTTAAAGCCTTCGGCGAGAGGTTTTTTGATCAGTTCTTTTGCCGATTTCTTACTCTCTTCATAAGTTCCCGAATGGGGCACCTCCATCATCAGAGTGTACGCGGCCGAGAAGGAAGGTTGTCCGACGTGGGCCGCAAATTGAGAGGCAATCTTCTCGGAGAGAGCGCTCATTGTGGCCGGGAGTTGATAATTTAGATAAGGTGGAGCGCTGTCCGCGTTGTAGACCTTCGCATGTTTTGACTCGAACTCAGCGAACGCACGGTCAAATTTGACGGCCAACTCCTGGACTTTGCCGGCTTCGGGCAGCGGCTTGTCGGCAAACAGTTTCTCCCAGTCGGGTAAGAGCTTTTCAATGTCGTCAAGCGCCTTGTAGAGTTCCGATTTTGTTTCCCACTCGGTTCTTGCCGCGGTTTCCGCTGCGTTGCGATCGGTACCGTTGGATATTGCGTCCTGCCTCGCCCGTCCCGCGAGCTCATCTCCGGCCACACCTTTGGCGCTCTTGACCACCACAGCCAAGTTATCTGTATTCCGCAGGATTTGTTCTCTAGCGTCCGCTACGAGCGTTTTCAATCCATACCGCTCGTGGATCGGCAGCATACTGCTAAGCAGATGCGTATCATCGAATCGCTGCACCAGTGACGCGTAGGTTTTGTTTGCCTGGCCGTCATTTAGTGCTAAGCTCGATCCGATTTTCTGGTCGACCTTGTCTAAGGCTGGTAAGTTGGGACTTTCTTCTTTCCAGCGATCTGAAGCTCGCGTGAAGAACTCTTCACGCCAAGTCTTTGTCTCCGCCGCCCAGGTCCTCGCAGCGACGGTGCCCTCGAAGTCATCGGGATTGCGGTTTGGATTCTCCGTGCGCCAGATTTCTTTGATCTCTCGCTCGGAGGCCCTTTCAGGAATATTCGTATGAAGCGTCATCATCTCTTCAGCTGGTGGTCGGCCCATGTTTTGTATCTCCTTACACTTGGTTACAGGTTCATTCCGCCACGCCCCGGCCCGTGAGCATGCGGTCGAGCAGATAGATCAAATCTGGCAGATTATCCTTGAGCGTGTAATCGCTAGCGCCCGCTGCGAGTGCGGCGGCACGCAATTCGCTGTCCTCGTAATCAGTGACGATAACGAATTTGG
>CAWBDR010000010.1:0-88441 GCA_963787585.1 uncultured Acidobacteriaceae bacterium | reverse complement strand
ACCGAAGTTGCGCATCTTTTGGCGCTCTCGAATCGTCATTCCTGGTGTTACTCTTTGTGGATAGGTCGCGAGGTCAAGTATGGAAGCGGCGGCGGGAGAAGTCACTGTACTTCTTCATCAAATCAGGGCTGGCAACTCTGAAGCTGCCGATAAGCTGATCCCCCTTGTACTTGAGGAACTGCGTAGTTTGGCGCGGCTCCAGTTACGACGTGAGCGGCCGGATCATACACTTCAGCCCACCGCGCTCGTCGGTGTGCGCGCTGACGGACGGTCGACTCGTTTTCCTAGAATGGAATGCCGACTTAATTCGTCGCACGAGTTGTGGGAAGCAAAAACGGACTTGGCGACCGGCGACCTGCTCGGGAAACCGCGAAAGGTTGCAACAGTCCCAGGGGACGATATGAGCCTGCTCGACCTGACTGCCACGTCAGATGGAAAGCGGGTTATGGTCCTCAGTCGATCCGATCAGAACGATTTTTCTTGGCGACTTTGATCCGCTTCCGCCACACATCGTGAACGTTCGCCGGTTGAGCCTCGACGAGCGTGCAAATTATCCGCATGCCTGGACCGCGGACAGTCGCGCGGTAATTTTCGAGTCGAATCGCAGTGGCAACTTCGACCTTCTTAAACAGGACATCGGCAGTCGCACGCCCGAAACCATAGTTGCCACCCCATTGACGGAGATTCTCCCCCAACTTGCCCAAGATGGCCGCTCCGTTTTGTGCGCAGCCCGACGGCGCGAGGCGGAGCAGCCCTAGTATTACAAGCCTAAAACTTACAAACTGATGCGCGTTCCACTACAGGGCGGGGCCCCTGAGGAAGTGCCCATCGGCGGAAAGCTGGACGAGTTTCGCTGCGCGCTCACCACCGGCAAAAGATGCGTGCTGCGCACCACAGTAGGAACTGAATACCTCATCTATTACGATCTGGATCCCATCCGCGGCAAGGGTCATGAGCTGGCGCGAACGAGATGGTCTCAGGAAGTTCTCGGGGATTGGGATGTGTCGCCCGACGGCCGGTACGTTGCAATCCCGAATCACGATTCGCGCGCAGCGTAGTACGTGGCGGCATCCAGCCATCGTTGTTCTTTCTCCGCCGTCTTGGCAAGGCCGAGCCAGACCACATGCCAACTGTCGAAATCCTTTATCTGCGGCGCAACTGCGCTAACTTCCTTGATCCGCGCTTTTGCCTGGCCGTCAAATAAGGGCCGGTTCAGCGTATAGTTCATTCCCAAATCGGACAGCATTTGTAAATAAGCCATCAGTGTGCTCCTTATCGAATCTCGGCGAGTTTACTTCGCCGAATCGCTTCTTCAACTGGTAAAGCGCGGCTCTACAGGCCTAAGGATCATCACGACAAAAGTTTTTTTTGTGGTCTACAATGCTCGTTTTAGACTCGGACGCTAGTAGGTCACTGAACCGGAATGAGTTCGATGAAAGCGGCAAGAATACATCGCTTCGGGCCACCAGACGTAATCGTGATTGACGATCTGCCCCGCCCAGTGCCGGGCCCCGGACAGGTGTTACTGCGCGTAGCGAGCGCGGGAGTCGGACCTTGGGATGCGCTCATTCGCGAACAGAAGAGCGTTATCAATTCGCCCTTGCCGCTCACCTTGGGATCCGACCTGTCTGGAGTCGTCGAGGCGCTCGGCGCCGGCGTGACGGCTTCCTCCCAGGACACGCCCTACCTTCAGAGTCTCGGCGCCACAACCGTCATTGACTACAAAAGCAATCGATTCGAAGACATCGTACCGATGGTCGACATCGTTCTGGACACGATTGGCGGAGAGACAAGGTCGCGATCGCTAGGAATTATCAAGCCGAGCGGAATTCTTGTGTCGATCGTATCGGAACCCCTACCTCGGACCGATGAATTGAGCGACATCCGAGCAGTCTTTTTCCTGGTCGAAGTAATGACAAAACGGCTGGATCAGATAACCAGGTTATTCGACCAAGGCAAGCTGGTCGCGCGAGTGGGCACGGTACTTCCCTTGCCGCAAGCGCGCACGGCGCACCAGATGCTGGCTGGCGCTCCACACAAGCCCGGGAAAATCGTTTTGAGCATAGCGGACTTCGCCTGAGAGCGGCGTACCGATACTACCGAACGATGATTGAAGAGATCCGGTTGTTCCAGGTGTGGCCGTCTCGGAACCGCCGGTTGCGGAGATCTTGCACGCTGCTGTGGAATTCCTGGGAACCGCCAGTGTAGTTACGATCGTTGAAAACCACAACTCTGGCACCCCCCAACAGCCGAATCGAGGAGATGTTGTCGCCAAAGTCTCCAGGCAGTTTCGGAAGCCGGTCACCTCGCCTGACGCAGAAACGGTTCCCTCCATATCCGGCGTTCGTAAAGAAGCAGGCTCCGGTCGACGGGTAGGGACGCCGGTTCCATGACGGATCCCAGTTGTAATTTCCATGGTATTCCCATGGCTCCGGCGGTCTTTGAGCGTATACAACCGCGCTCACTGCGACACACACTGGGATAAGTGCGAGCCAGAAACGCTTCATAAATCCTCCAGTGGGCCAATTGGCCTCGGTCGAACATAATCTTAACAGCACCACTTAGTCCATCGCGTTTGTGGTTCTAAACTCTCGCTCACCCCTCTAAAACACCTTCAAACGCCGCTCAAAATCTGCCGATGACACGTATGTCGGGACGCGCAGTTCCCCTGGATTTTCGGATCGCGCCGAACCCGGCATCGGAGGTTCGGTTTGAAGTGTTGCGCACCGTTTTGCGCCTCGTTCTTTCTCTGGGGTCTACTTACCGTCCCGGCCTTGGCCGATGACTCAGATGTCCCGAGAGGGTCGGATGTGAGCGCAACCGCGGCATCACCGGCCATTGCGGCTCCCGACCAGGCGGAAACGTTGAAGCTTGTGCGTGCCGCCAACGAAGATCTCTATTCGAGCCTTCAGTCCTTCATCTGTGACGAACAAATCGAACGCTTCCGCGGTCGCTTCAACGGTGACAACCCGCGGGAAGTAGATACGATCGCCGCAAAGCTTTCTTTCGAGAATGGCATCGAGCACTATACTGACATCCTGCAGAAAGGGAAGCGCGGTACCACTCTGTCCAGCGTTATCGGTGCCTGGTCGGAAGGTGAGTTCGGAACGCTGCTGCTGCAAACCGAAACGCTCCTCATGACGCAGGCGGTTGAGTTCCGCCGTTACTCAGAGATGAATGACAGGCTAGTGGCGGTCTACGCATTCTCCGTCAGCGGCGAAGAGAGCCCCTGGGATCTTGAAGTGAGCGGAGGGCATCACCGGGTCCCGTTCCAGACGGAGGTTTCGGTCGACAGGGACTCCGGACAGATCGTCAAAATCGCGCGGACGGCGGATGCTCTTCCGCCCGAAATGCGCATCTCTGAAATACAGTGGGCCGTCACCCTGGAGCCAGTCGAGCTCAGCGGTCAGAAGTATCTGCTTCCGCGATCGGGCGAATACGCGGTGCTCTATGAGCAATCGGACCGGCGCGACTGGAATCTTCTGACCTTCTCGAACTATCACCGCTACCAGGTGCAGACCTCGCTGCGCTTCGATGGTGAGCAGCAGTAAGAAATGCTATTGCGCTCCACGCCGGAGCAGCATCACCTTAATGGTGTGAAAAATGATGTAGGTATCCAGCGCGATTCCGACGTTCTTGATGTAGTACAGATCGTATTCAAGCTTGATGATCGCGTCCAGCTCTGTGTCGCCGTATTTGTGGTTGATTTGTGCCCACCCAGTTATACCCGGTTTGACGGCAAGGCGCTGCCGGTAATATGGAATCTTTTGCGAGAGTAGCTCCACAAATTCGGGGCGCTCGGGCCTCGGCCCGACGATCGCCATATCGCCTTTTACAACGTTCCAGAACTGCGGGAGCTCATCCAGCCGCAGTCGGCGCAACCACCACCCCACAGGGGTGATTCGTGGATCGCCCACTTTCGCCCAAACGGCTCCGGTCCTGGCCTCCGCATCGGTATACATCGATCGGAACTTGTAGACCGTGAACACCCGCCCGTTCATCCCCACCCGGCGCTGCCGGTAGAGCACGGGCCCCGGCGAGGACAGCTTCACCGCAATAGCCGCAATGAGCATCAAAGGCGAGCAGACAATCATGCCGATGATGCCGACAAGCAGCGAGTAGAACCGCTGCATGATGATGGCTTGATGCCTGGGCCCCAGCGACGAGGAGAAAACCAGTTGAGAAGGTTGGATCTTCCGGCTGCAAACGCGGTGCAAAGCTCTTTCGTAGGTATCGGAGGCGTCTTCGATCGGAATCCCGGAAAACCGGATATCCAGGAGCTCTTCCACCGGCAGGCGATTTCTCCGCTCTGCCATGCCCACGACAATTCGGGTCGGCCGGTATTCCTCGCAAATGCGCCGGACGTCCTGGACAGGCCCCAGGCAATTGATCGGGAAATCGCACGGTTCCTCCTCGCACAGGTATCCAATGATCGAATACCCAAATTCCGGTCTTTTCACGACCTGCGCGACGACCTCGCCCAGAATGCTCGAATTTCCGAGCAGTAGAACGCGTTCTGTTCGCAGTCCGGAAATAACGTAACGCCAGTAGAATACCCGCCACACGGGCAGCAGAATGAGAACCCCCGAGCTGCCGGCGATCATCATCCAGCGGCCCAGCAGCAAATCCGACCGTAAGAATCCCAGGAATGCCATAATCAGCAGCGCGCTGCCAACCGCTAGTGAAACCTGCTGGACCAGCAAAATGCGCGATGTGATCCGGAGATCGTCGTACAAATCCTGGAAATACATCACTAGGATGATCAGCCCCGTCACGAGCAGCAGTTTCCAGTAGTTATTCAGGGTGAAAAGGTAAAAAGCCGGATCGACATCAATCAGGTAAAGCGAAAGGGAATAGCACGCCAGAACTAAGAGAGCTTCGGAGAGCAGAAGCCCGAGGACGCTAGCTGGAACGAAGACCCGAAAAAGGCGAATCACGGGAGAGTTTTATGGTTGGGCGTGCGGGTACGAGTTTAACACGCGTCCCCTACTGAATCGTGCTGCGGCATCTCGCGTAGGAGTGAGCTAGCTAAGCAGCTAAGCTTATGATTTCGTACGAGATAAAAGTTACCCTGGTCTCCCTTGTCTCGTGTTATAAAGAAATCAGATCGCATTGGTCGCAGATCGCAGCCGCGGTCTGCCCAGGCGAACGTCGCGAATGCTTCGACTTACAAAAAAGGCCGATTACAGTCTGATTGCTCTCAAGCATTTTGCCTCTCGTCAGCGCGAGAGCGTCGAGGCGGTCAGCGCCAAGGAGGTCGCCGATACCTGTGGAGTTCCTTTACCCGTATTGTCGAAGCTCTTACAGCGGCTCGGCAAAGCCGGATTTCTCGTCTCGGAATACGGCACCAATGGGGGTTACCGGCTGGCGCGCGATCCCCGGCTTATCTCCGCCCTGGAAGTGATTCGGGCGATCGATGGTCCCATTGTGCTCGCCAACTGCTTCACCGCAAACTCCAACTGCGGTCATTTGAGCCGCTGTACCGTGAGGCGCCCACTAAAGCGCATACACGACGGTATTCTGCGACTCCTCGAAAGCGTCAGCATCCAAGACATGCTGCAGGATTCCGAAGGCGAGCCGCATGGGACCGTAGCCCACGCCCCGGCGGCGCTTCATGGACCACAGACATTGGTAGCCCTTCGGGACAACGCAAGCGTGCTCGAATCGCAGAGCGCAACAAGGAAATGAATTATATGCAACTGCCCATCTACATGGACAATCACGCAACGACTCAATTAGATCCGCGCGTTTTCGAAGCAATGAAGCCGTACTTCCTCGAAGTGTACGGCAATGCGGCCTCACGCAACCACAGCTTCGGGTGGGAGGCTGAGGAAGGTGTCGAGAAAGCGCGGAAGCAGATTGCGGAGCTTATCGGAGCGACTTCGAAAGAGATCATATTTACCAGCGGCGCAACAGAGTCAAACAACCTCGCCCTGAAGGGCGTAGCTGAGATGTACTCCGAGCGCGGCAACCACATCATTACGCAGGTGATCGAGCACAAAGCCGTTCTCGATACCTGCAAGCGCCTGGAGAAAAGCGGCGTGCGTGTGACGTATTTGCCGGTGCGGCAAGACGGGCTGATCGATCTTGATCAGTTGCGAGACGCCATCACCGACAAAACGATTCTGATCTCGATCATGTACGCGAATAACGAGATTGGCGTGGTCCAGCCGGTTCAGGAAATCGCGAAGATCGCCAAGGAGAAAGGCGTCCTGTTTCATAGCGACGCCGTGCAGGCGATCGGCAAGATTCCCGTGAACGTCGCTCAGGACGGAATCGACCTTATGTCGCTCACCGCCCATAAGCTGTACGGCCCGAAAGGCGTCGGCGCCCTGTATGTCCGGCGGCGCAATCCGCGCGTGCAGATCACGGCTCAGATGGATGGCGGCGGCCACGAGCGCGGCATGCGTTCCGGAACCCTGAATGTACCGGGAATCGTGGGCCTGGGAGCAGCCTGCGAGTTCGCGCGGAAGGAGATGCCGGAGGAATCGCGGCGCCTCAGCTTCTTGCGCGACAAGCTGAAAGACAAGCTGCTGAACAACCTCGATGAGGTGTACATCAACGGCTCGATGGAACATCGCCTGCCGCACAATCTCAACATCAGCTTTGCGTACGTGGAAGGCGAAAGCCTGTTAATGGGTATCAACGATATCGCCGTATCGAGCGGCTCGGCTTGCACTTCGGCCACCCTCGAGCCCAGCTATGTTCTGAAAGCGCTCGGCGCCGGCGACGATCTGGCTCACTCCTCCATTCGATTCGGCCTCGGCCGGTTCAATACCGAGGAGCAAGTTGATTATGTAGCAAATAAGGTGATAGACGTCGTCCAGAAATTGCGCGAGCTATCGCCCCTCTATGAAATGGCAAAAGAAGGGGTAGATCTGAGCAAGGTCTCTTGGACTGCCCATTAAACTGGAGGAAGGGATTTCTAAATGGCTTATTCTGACAAAGTTCTGGATCATTACAATCACCCGCGAAACGTGGGCTCTCTGGATAAGAGCAGCCCGAATGTTGGGACCGGCATGGTCGGCGCTCCGGAGTGCGGGGACGTGATGAAGCTGCAGGTTAAGGTGAACCCCGACACCGGCGTTATCGAGGATGCCAAATTTAAGACCTTCGGCTGCGGCAGCGCGATCGCCAGCTCTTCGCTTGCGACGGAATGGCTGAAGGGGAAGACAGTGGATCAGGCTCTCGAGATCAAGAACACGGACATCGTCAACGAGCTCTCGTTGCCGCCGGTGAAGATTCACTGCTCCGTCTTAGCCGAGGATGCAATCAAGGCCGCGATCGGCGATTATAAGCGGAAACAGCCTGCCGCTGATCGTGAAGCTCTCTCCGTCAGCTAACTCGAGGAGCTTTCTTGGATGGCTGAACTGACCCAGCTTGAGGCTGGCAAAGCACTAGGCTCGCAAACCGGGGAGCAAAGCTCCGGCGAGAAGCGCATTCATGTCACGCCGAAGGCCGTGGAAAAGATCCGCGCGGCTTTCGCGCGTGAAGGTGTCTCTGGCGGTCTCCGCCTGGGTGTTCTCGGCGGCGGCTGCTCCGGGCTGAGTTATCAATTCAAGTTTGCGCCCGCGCCGCGTCCCCGCGATCACGTCTTCGAATTCGACGACGTGAAAGTGTTTGTCGATCCGAAGAGCATGCTCTTCCTGGATGGCATGACACTGGACTGGCAGGATTCATTGATGCAATCCGGCTTTGTATTTCAGAACCCGCACGCTACCAAGAGCTGCGGCTGCGGCACTTCCTTTTCGGCCTGAGCCGGCGGCATTTACCTGCATAAATTTGCCGGGACCCCAGGCCGCTCGGAACCCGTCTTATGTCTTCTACCCTGCCTCGCAACTACTACGATTTCTTTGGTCTCGAACGAAAGCTGACCGTCGATAACGACGCGCTACAACGGCGATTTTACGAGCTCAACCGCCGCTGGCATCCGGACCGTTTCACCCGCAAGAGCCCCGAGGAACAGGCTCAGGCCCTGGAAGCGACTGCCCTTCTGAATGATGGATATCGGACCCTCCGGGATCCGGTGAAACGAGCCGAGTACCTGCTGACCGAGGAGGGTTTTCCAATTGGTGAGCAGCGCTCGAAAGATGTTCCACCGGAGCTGCTCGAAGAAGTGTTCGAGCTGAATATGATGCTGGAGGAGCTGAAGGCCGGAGACGAATCCACTCGTCCGCAGCTCGAAGGCGCCAGGCAGAATTTCCTGGACATGCGCGCTGGCATCGAACGCGAACTCGAGGTGCTCTTCGCGAAGTACGACGCCGCGGAACCCCATAGCGAGACTGCTAAGCAGGCTTTGCAGGAAATACGCGGCGTTCTGAACCGGCGCAGATATATAGAAAATCTGGTTCGCGACGTTGATCGCGCCCTGGATCCATCAATCGCGGCCGCTGAAACGGCACAGGATCGTTTATAAGAAATGGGAACACTGCAAATAGACTTCGGTGAGGATCGGAAATCAAAGATCGTCGGAATCGATCTCGGCACCACCAACAGCCTCATCGCCTATATGGACCTGACCGGTCCTCGAATTATCGAAGATAGTGAAGGCCGAAAGATTGTGCCCAGCATTGTGTCTCTTTCGGAGGACGGCAAACTGGTGGCGGGCGAACCCGCGCGCGAACTGCTGCTGACCCATGCCGAGCGCACTGTTTACTCGGTCAAGCGCCTGATGGGTCGTGGCGTTGGCGACGTGCAGGACGAGCTGAAGCTCTTTCCTTTCCGTATCGCCGCCGATAGCGAATCCGTGATCAAGCTGAATCTTGGCGATCGGACGTTTACGCCTCCGGAGATTTCGGCGGCCGTGCTGCGCCAATTGAAAAACAACGCGGAAGCGGCTCTGGGCGCCCCGGTCAGCGAGGCGGTCATCACTGTCCCGGCCTATTTCAACGACGCTCAGCGCCAGGCCACGAAGGATGCTGGCCGGCTCGCCGGATTAGATGTTCTGCGCCTGGTAAACGAGCCCACCGCGGCATCTCTCGCCTATGGACTCGATAAGCGTCGGGACGGCATTATCGCCGTGTACGATTTCGGCGGCGGAACTTTCGACATCTCCATCCTGCGGCTACACGATGGAATATTCGAAGTGCTGGCCACCCACGGCGACACGCATTTGGGCGGAGATGATATCGACAATCTGCTGCTTCGCATTGCGCTGGAAGATGTGGAAACCGAGTGGGGTCAAGATCTGTCGCAAGATTCCGAAGGCGTGCAGCGGATGCGGCGTGCCGTGATCCGCGCCAAAGAAGAGCTGTCCTTCGTTCCGGAAGCCACAATCGAACTCCGCTACAAAGGCAAAACCTATCAACGCTCGATCGACCGGACGCTCTTTGACCGGCTGATTGCGCCTATTGTCGAGCGAACGCTCGCGTCCTGCCGCTCCTGCTTCGCCGACGCAAAACTGAGTCCGGAGCAGATCGACGAAGTCGTCATGGTCGGCGGCTCCACACGCATCCCGCTGGTACGAACGGCCGTAGAGCAGTTGTTCAAGGCGAAACCGCACACTGAACTCAACCCCGATGAAGTGGTCGCCCTGGGCGCAGCCGTTCAGGCAGGCATTCTCGCCGGGGACGTGGAAAATAAGCTGCTCCTTGACGTCACTCCGTTATCTCTCGGCATCGAAATCATGGGCGGCGTGGTTTCGAAACTGATTCACCGCAATTCAACTATTCCGGCCAGTGCCACCGAGACGTTCACCACGGCTGTGGAAGGCCAGCGAAACGTGTTGATTCATGTTCTTCAGGGCGAGCGCGAGCTGGTAAAGGATTGCCGCAGCCTCGCCCGGTTCGACCTGAAAGATATTCAGCCACTTCCGGCAGGCATGGCCCGCATCGAGGTGCGATTCCTCATCGATGCGAATGGAATCCTGAACGTAACCGCGCGCGATGCCCGCACTGGCAAAGAGCAGACCGTGGAAGTGAAACCCTCCTACGGCCTGACTGAAGAGCAGGTGGAAGCGATGATTCAGGAGTCGTTCGATAAAGCCGAAGAGGACATGCGCGAACGGCAGGTTCGCGAGGCCCGCGTCGAAGCCGATAACATTCTGGCGGCAACGGAGAAGGCGCAAAAAAATGAGGCGTGGAATGCTCTCTCGGAGAGCGAGCGCCGCGCCATCGAGTCAGCCAAACGCGAGCTGCGGGCTGTCTATCACGCCGACGACCATCGATTGATTAACGAAAAGATCGAAGCCCTGAATCAGGCGACGCAGAGCTTGGCTGAAAACATGATGAACACCGCGGTGCGCGGTGCGTTAAGAGGGACGAAGGTCGAGTAGAGCGCTCAGGGGTTGTATGGCCGGAGTTCGTGCCCACTCCCGCCATACTACCGTCACCGAAGCTACGCGCTGGTCCCCATCCTACGGCGTCTTGCGGGAGCGCCTGGCCACCGACCGGGGCAGCATCGAGGCGTTTGCGCATAAGCACCTGGGAAACGGTCGCGTGGCGCTGGAGGCGACCACCAACTGCTGGGCGGTGGCCGGCATCCTGGAATCGCTGTGCCAGCAAGTCGTGGTTTCCAATCCACTGCGCACGCGCGCCATTGCCGAAGCCAAGATCAAGACCGACCGGGTGAATGCGCTGGTGCTGGCGCAACTGCTGCGCTCTGAGTATCGCGGTACTTGCGCAATTCACAATTCTCTAACTGCCAAGTTTTCAGTTGACACAATCATAGGTAATCACTCGGCCAGGTGCTCGCTAGCGCGCTCGTTTGCGGCTTGCTGCCCGCACTCAAGGCGGTCAGGCGAGATATCAATAACAGGCTCAAAGCCTACGGCTGGTGGGCTGTGGAGCCGTTATAGGCGTGACTCTGGCCTCCTTTGCTATGCGGCCCTTTACATTTTTCCTGGTCCCGGGTCTCAGCGCTTTCGATTCGACTGAGTTCCTTGCGGTTGTCGGAGCGCTTGGTGCAGTTGCGCTGCTCGCGACCCTGGCGCCCGCAGTCCGTGCTCTGCGGGTGGATCCTCTGGACGGCACTGAGATATCAGTGAGACGGGTAGAGCGGCAGGTTCCATCTGCTATCGTGACGTTTCACGCCGTAATGCGATTCTCAGACCTCCAAATCCCCTATGACGAATTTGTGCTCGACAATGGCCTGACGGTCCTCGTTCACGAAGACCACAAAACCCCCATCGTTGCGCTAAATCTCTGGTATCACGTAGGTTCTAAAAACGAAAAGCCCGGAAAAACCGGCTTCGCTCACCTGTTCGAACATCTCATGTTCGGCGGCAGTGAGCATCTTCAGGGAAGCTACATCGAAGCCATGGAGAAGATCGGCGCCACCGATCTGAATGGCACGACCAGCGAAGACCGCACGAACTATTTCGAAAACGTCCCTACTTCCGCGCTCGATTACGCGCTCTTTGCTGAATCCGACCGCATGGGCCATTTCTACAACACGATTGATCAGGAAGTGCTCGACCTGCAGCGCGGTGTCGTGCAGAACGAAAAGCGCCAAGGGGAGAATCAGCCCTACGCTGTCGTCGAGGATCTCGTCGTTAAATCGACCTACCCGGTCGGACATCCCTATGACCACACCGTCATCGGCTCGATGGAAGATCTGGATTCCGCCTCGCTAGAAGATGTCCGCGAGTGGTTCAAAACGTACTACACCCCATCAAACGCGGTTCTCGTTGTGGCCGGCGACATCGCGCCAGGCGAAGCGCGCGAACGCGTGCGGCGATACTTCGCCGATATACCTCCCGGTCCTCCCGTGGCTCACCAACGCGAGTGGATCGCCAAAATGGCCGGCGAGCACCGTGAAGCGGCTCAGGATCGCGTACCGCAAGCCCGTCTATATAAGATCTGGAACGTCCCCGGTTGTCGTACGGCCGCCGCGGACTATCTTCGCCTCGTCGCCGGCGTCCTCTCCAGCGGTAAAACATCGCGCCTCTACAAGCGCCTCGTCTATGACGAGCAGATCGCGACGCAAGTGGCTGCCTATCTCGATGAGCGTGAGATTGGAAGCCAGTTCGTCATAATCGCTACCGCTAAACAGGGAGTAAATCTCCAGAAAGTGGAACGCGCGGTCGATGAAGAACTGTCCCGCTTCCTCAACGAGGGTCCATCGGAGCGGGAGCTTCAGCGCCTCAAAACACAATCCTATGCCGGCTTTATCCGCGGAGTGGAGCGCATCGGCGGGTTCGGGGGAAAATCAGACATTCTCGCGACCAGTCAGACCTATTTCGGCTCGCCGCAAGGCTACCGGACCAGGCTCCTGAATCTGGAACATTCGACCACCGCCGATCTGCGCGACACCGCTCAAGTGTGGCTCTCGGATGGCGTGTACGCGCTCGAGGTTCATCCGTTCTCAGTGACCGCCCCGTCGACCCCGCCAACGTCCGATCGAACAGAGTTCCCCGAATTTGGGGCGCCGCATGAGCTGAAGCTCCCTCGTTTGCGGGAGGACCGGCTTTCGAACGGTTTGCGTCTGCTCGTCGCCGAGCGGCACGAAATTCCCGTGGTTAATCTCTGGCTCGACGTTAACGCCGGCTTTGCCGCGGACCAATTCGCTTCTCCCGGCACAGCCCGCCTCACTTCCGCTCTTCTCACCGGCGGCACGGCCCGGCGCAGCGCTCTCGAAATCAGCGATGAGTTGCAGATGCTCGGCGCTCAACTCACTAGCGGCTGCAACCTTGACCTATCGACCGTTTACGTTTCAGCCCTCAAATCCACGTTGCGCCAGGCGCTCGATCTCTACGCCGACATTATTCTGCATCCGGCCTTCCCCGGAGCCGATTTCGAGCGCCAGCGGCAGCTTCAGCTTGCCACGATTGCTAATGAGAAGGTCACTCCGCTGCAGATGGCTCTTCGGGCGCTGCCGCCTATACTCTACGGCCCGCAGCACGCCTATGGTGCACCGCTGACCGGATCAGGAACCGAAGAAACCATCCGGAAGATGACGCGCGAGGATGCGGTCCGCTTCCACGCCACTTGGTTCAAGCCCAACAACGCCACTCTGATCGTTGTCGGTGATACGACCGTCGCTGAAATAAAGCCGGAGATCGAAAGCTTCTTCGGCTCATGGTCGGCTGCCGACATACCGATCATGAATCTTGCCGCAGTAAAGCAGCCGAGCAAGCCCACCATTTATCTCGTCGATAAACCCGGCGCGCAGCACTCGATCGTTCTCGCTGGAACCATTGCCCCGCCGCCCAGAGCCGAAGCCGAAATTGCGCTCGAAACCATGAACAATGTGTTCGGCGGCACATTTGGCGCGCGTCTGAACATGAATCTGCGCGAGGATAAGCACTGGTCCTACGGGGCAGGTTCGGTGTTGTATAGTGCGCACGCTCAGCGCCCGTTCCTGGCCTACGCCTCCGTGCAGCGCGATAAGACCGCCGACTCTATATCGGAAATGCTGAAGGAGCTGAACGGCATTACCGGCGCCGATCCGATCCGTCCGGACGAGCTCGACAAGGTGAAGCAGCAGCAGATCTTTGAGCTCCCGGGAGCGCACGAAACCATGAACTCCATCGGCAACCTCTTCGGTGATCTGCTCGAACTGGGTCTGCCGCTCGATTATTACGACACGTACGTGAGCCGTGTCTCCGCCCTTACCATTGCGGACGTTGAATCGTGTGCTAAATCCCTTCTGAATCCTGAGCACATGATCTGGATGGTCGTCGGCGATCGAGCCGCGATTGAACC
Organism: uncultured Acidobacteriaceae bacterium; assembly: GCA_963787585.1. Lineage (GTDB taxonomy): Bacteria > Acidobacteriota > Terriglobia > Bryobacterales > Bryobacteraceae > Bog-105. The sequence continues at coordinate 74,798 of CAWBDR010000010.1, read as the reverse complement.
CGCGTTGCGCGAGCTGGGGATCGGGGAAATCATCTTAAGCGCTCCAAATTAGACGGTTTTTGACCCAACAATTTCCTTCAATTTCCCTATAATTCCCTAGTGCTTTTCGATAAGTGATAGTACTTCCAGAACTTCTCTGAACGACTTCTTGCGTGCTAGTATCCAACCACGACGGCGAATTGGGCCTCGGAACCCGATTCCCCAAGCGGAGGATATCTGTGTATTTCTCGCGATTCCACTTGTCATTTGTGTGCGCAGGTCTGGCTTTATGTACGGCCGCATCTGCGCAGGTGTTTACCCAGCAGGGGATTAAGCTGGTGGACGCTGGGTTGGCCAGCGCAAGCTTTCAAGGCGGGGCCGTCGCCTTATCCGCGGACGGCAACACCGCTCTGATCGGCATCTACGGTGATAACAGCGATGCCGGGGCGGCTGCGGTTTTCACGCGAGACAGCAACGGGAATTGGACACAACAAGGAAACAAGTTGGTCGGCTCCGGTGCCGTCGTCCCTTCTCGGCAGGGCCAATCAGTTGCGTTATCCGCGGACGGCAACACCGCTCTGATCGGGGGCCCCTCTGATCACGGCTCCGCCGGTGCCGCATGGGTTTTCACTCGCGACGGCAACGGGAATTGGAGTCAACAAGGGAACAAGCTGATCGGCTCCGGATCCACGAGTCCGTCGCAGCAGGGCCAGTCGGTTGCGCTATCCGCAGACGGCAACACCGCTGTGATCGGCGGCCCCGGCGATGCCACCGGAACAGGTGCAGTGTGGGTCTTCACGCGAAACAGTGGCGTATGGACCCAACAAGGGAGCAAGTTAGTGGGCACGGGTGGCGTCGGCGAAACCGAGCAGGGTTTTTCCGTAGCGCTCTCCTCCGACGGCAACACGGCCCTCGCAGGTGCCCATTTTGATAACAATTCGATAGGGGCTTTGTGGATATTCACGCGCGATAACGGCAACTGGAGCCAGCAGGGAGGCAAGCTGGTTGGCTCTGGTGCTATTGGCGGGGCTCAAGAGGGTCGGGCCGTGGCGCTCTCCGCCGACGGCAATACCGCGCTTGCAGGTGGTCCCTACGATAACAGCAATGTGGGCGCCGTGTGGGTCTTCACGCGTGATGTCAACAGTATTTGGAGCCAGCAGGGAAGCAAGCTGATCGGTAGCGACGGCGTGGGCCACAGCGAGCAAGGGTTTTCCGTCGCGCTGTCCGCTGATGGGAATACGGCCCTTGAAGGAGGTCCGGTGGATGCGAGCTCTGTTGGCGCGGCCTGGGCTTTCACGCGTTCCAACGGCGTTTGGACCCAGCTGGGAAACAAGCTGGTCGGTAGTGGAGCTGCTGCCAACGCCGCCCAGGGTAGTTCGGTCGCCCTGTCCGGTAACGGGACCACTGCTCTGATCGGTGGTCCAGACGACAACAGCTACACAGGTGCGGTGTGGCCGTTTGCGCAAGCGACCGCTGGCCAGCCAATGGAGTTTGTTCCTATCCGGCCCTGCCGTCTGGTGGATACGCGCCTCGCGAACGGCGCCTTGGCTGGACCGGAACTGGGAGCCAACACTACGCGCACATTTGATCTTCCCGCCGCGGCCTGCGGAATTCCCTCCAATGCTGCGGCCTACGCGCTGAACGTGACCGTTGTGCCGGATGGCCCTCTCGGGTTTTTGACGATTTGGCCCACTGGACAGAGCCGGCCCCTGGTCTCGACCCTCAATTCCGACGGCCGCATCAAGGCCGGTGCCGCCATCATCCCCGCCGGAACCAGCGGTGGTGTGAACGTGTACGTGACCAATGCAACCCATTTGGTGCTCGATATCAACGGCTACTTCGTGCCTGCCGGAACTTCAACCCTGCAGTTCTATCCGCTAACGCCCTGCCGTGTCGCCGATACCCGGCAGGCCGCCGGGCTACTGGGCGGGCCATATCTGAGCGCCGGCGTTCCGCGCACGTTCCCAATTTTATCGAGTTCCTGCTCGATTCCCTCGAGCGCCCAAGCCTACTCGCTGAACTTCACTGCCGTGCCGCGTGAACCCCTTGGCTACATCACCGTCTGGCCGGCGGATCAGCCGAAGCCGTTCGTCTCCACCTTGAATGCACTAACCGGCGCAATCACAGCAAATGCCGCAATTGTGCCAGCCGCATCGAATGGCGATATTTCGGTGTACGCCATTAACTCTACCGATCTGGTCATCGACGTCAATGGATATTTCGCCCCGGCAGCGACAGGCGGCCTGTCGCTGCACACGGTGCCGCCCTGCCGCGTGCTCGATACGCGTACGGCCTCGGGTGCGTTTACCGGCACTCTTCCCGTTGATGTGGCCGGCAGCAGTTGCGGCGCTCTGGCCTCAGCGGCCCAGTCCTTCGTGCTGAACGCCACAGTGGTGCCGGATGGTGGATTGGGTTACTTGACGCTCTGGCCGACTGGGGCACAGCCTCTGGTCTCGACGCTCAATGCACTCGACAGCGCGATCACCGCGAACATGGCGCTGGTGCCGACCACCGATGGCTCGATCGAGTCCTTCGCCGCCGGCACTACTCAGCTGATTCTGGACCTCTCCGGATACTTCGCACCGTGAGGGCAGCGGGCGGCCGGCGAACTCGATCAGCCCGGTCGCCCAGTCCAGCATAGAATTGCCGTTTTCATCTAGCGCTCCACGCGCATTCCGCGGTCGTAACAGCTGCCAAGCCACCGCCATCCTCAACGCCGCTCACTGTTATCCTTAGATTGCGTTTCAGCCCACTCTGGTTCGCACCCGCCCTGGTTCAATAGACGGGTATGTAGTGGTTCCATGCGCATTCTCAGCAGAGCGATCCTCAAGGAAGTCCTGACCAGCGCTACGCTCGGAACGCTACTCTTCATTTTTGTTCTATTCCTCCGAACGATTGAGCGGCTCTCGTCTCTCCTTGTGAAGAGTTCGGCGCCAGGGCATGTGATTGCGAAGCTCCTTCTGTACGCCTTGCCATCCACCATTCCCTTTGCGCTCCCGTTGGGTGTGCTGGTCGGTATTTTGATTGGCCTGAGCCGGATGTCGGCGGACAGCGAGATCACGGCCATGCGGGCCTCGGGAATTTCCAGCGTCTCGGTCGTGCGACCGGTGCTCCTGTTCGCTTTTTGCGCCCTTTTCGCCACTGCGCTCGCTTCGCTTTGGCTTACGCCCTTATCGCTGCGGCTCGAATCCAAAGCGGCCCGGAACTTCGCCGCCGCGCAGCTTACAGGAGCCATTGAATCGCGGATTTTTGACGAGCAGTTCCCGGACACGGTTCTTTACGTCGGCAACGTTCAGGCGCTTGGAAAACAGATCGTCTGGCGTGACGTGTTCATCGCCGACGTGACTCCCTCCGATGAATTGAAGCGCGAGGGACGCGATCGCGGCGCAGGACCCCGCGTCATGGTGGCGCAAGAAGCCATTCCCCACGCCGATCCTGTTAACAACCGCATCATTCTCGACATGAAGAATTTCCGGTCGACCGAGCGGGACAAAGAAGGCAAGGTCATCACCACCGCCGCCCCCACTCAAGTCGAGGCCCTGCAGGCTCAGAAACAGGAAGAGCTGCAGCTCAATAAAACCGTTCAGGAAATGGATACGGGCCCACTGTATAAGCTGGTCTACCAGCATCCCCCGAAATCGCGCGAGGATCGTGTAGAAGCCGCCATCGAGTTGCACCAGCGCTTTGCGCTTCCTTTGGCTTGTTTGCTGCTGGCACTGGTTGGAATTCCGCTGGGCATCTCCTCCCGAAAAGGTGGGAAATCGGCGGCCTTTGTCATGACAGTGGTCCTCGCGTTCCTTTATTACCTGAGCTTTATTACTTTGATCGGGCTCGCCAAGAAAGGCAGTCTGCCTGTTCCAATCGCCGTCTGGACGCCGGATGCCATCTTCGCGCTGATCGGCGTGGCTCTACTCTCCCGCCTTGAAAAACCCGGCGATCAAGACCTCGTGGCTTATCTAAGGCTCTGCGCGGCTCGGTTTGCAGCCCTCTTTAGACAAAAGCGATTCTTTTCAGAACGGCCAGTCCGAATTGGGGGATTTCGCCGGCTCGGTCTTCGGCCTATGCTGATAGACCGCTACGTTCTTGGGGGCTTCACTTTCTACTTCGTCATTCTGCTTGTCGCGCTGGTGTCGCTGATTGAGGTGTTCACGTTTTTCGAGCTCCTGGGTGACATGATCAAGAACGACATCCCAATGTCGACCATGATCGACTACCTCTATCATTTGGCGCCCAGCCTTGTATATCAGCTCACGCCGATCGGTACCCTGGTTGCTTCTCTCATCTGTTTCGGCATTCTGACGAAGTACAACGAGGTCACCGCGTTCAAGGCCGGCGGCGTGAGCGTTCATCGTCTGGCGGCGCCGGTACTGGTGGTCAGCTTCGCCATCAGCGCGCTGCTTTTCGCATTCGATCACTACTACATTCCGGAAGCTAACCGCCGTCAGGAGATGCTGCGGGCCCAGATCAAGAACAAGCCCGTGGCGACATATCTGCGGGCAGACCGGCAATGGGTTTATGGGGAGGGTCCGAGAATTTACAACTACAGCTTCCTGGACCCTAAGAACGCTGTGATGTCGAACGTGAATGTCTACGAGCTCGATCCGGCGACATTCCGGGTTGTGCATCAGATTTCGGCCGATCGTGCGCGGTGGGATCCCGACCAGCACACCTGGATATTCCAGAACGGCATGAGCCAAACAGTCGTAAACGACTTCGATACCTACAAACTGTTCCGCGGCTCCGCATCTTTCCATGAGTTGACCGAACCGCCGTCCTGGTTCGTCAAAGAAGAGAAAGAGTACAAGGAAATGAATTTCCAGGAACTCGGCGCCTATATACGGGAGTTACAGGCAACCGGAATCGACACAACGCCGCTACGAGTTCAGTATTACAAGAAATTCGCAGTGCCGTTGTTCGCCCTGATCATGGCCGTTCTCAGCGTGCCATTTGCCTTCGTGGCAGGCAATCGAGGAGCTATGACAGGCGTCGGTATCAGTTTTGGGATCGCCATCGCGTACTGGACGATCGGAACCGTGTTCGATCAGGTGGGCGATCTCAATCAACTTCCCGCCATGATGGCTGCCTGGTCACCCGACGTCATTTTTTCACTCGCAGGCCTCTATTTCCTCGCGCGAATGAAGACCTGAGATGAACCCTCACCCGGCTCCTTTTGAAGATAGATCTCATAAGAGCCGAAGGTCGCTTTAAGCTCATACGCAGCGGCAAGCTCACGCCGCGACCAGTCCCAGGCCCGTTGGGTCGCCACGGAAGATCCGCACGAACTGTGCATAACATAAACGCGCGGCCGAATACCTGAAGCGTAGCCCAGGTAACAATCATCCATCAGAGGTGGACGAAACCCAAGCGCGAAGCCCAGTTCAGAAGGACCCATGATTATGTCCTGCGAATGAGTCATGTGTCGGATAGCCGCAATCGTTGGCTGGTACACATGCAGGTAGTCGTTTCTGTGAATTTTGAAGGCGAAGCCCCCTATAGCCGCCGCCCCAAAACCGAGCAGAAGACCAACCGCCAGGATTCGCGCCAAACCGGGTCGGCGCCAGGTGTCGTAGACCCACACCGCACCGCACGCCGAGAACACCGGAGTCGAATAGATCAAATAGAACGTGAACTTCTGGTTGTCGAGGAGGGCAATACCGAGATAGCCGGCCGCGGGGAAAAACAGTAGCGTTCGAGCGAGCGGAGTAGCACGCAGGCGCTTGCTCGCGATCAGCGCGACGAGCCCGACGACGCCGAACAGAATCGCGAAGCCTCTCACGGCGGTTATTGGCGAGAAGTTCGCGAAATAGAACCTGAAATAACGCTCATAAGCATCATTGAAAACGTTTTCGAAGAGCGCATTGAAACTGGAAATACGGTAGACCGATGCGGCTGTGGCTTGCGCCCAAAAAATTTGAGGTGCTTGCGCCGCGTAGAGAAAATAGGCAACCAAGGCTGCCAGGTACGGCATAAGCCCGAGCATCGCGGCGGGCCACCTCAAGTGGCGCACGTCCTGCAACACGATGATGACGAGAAACACGTTCATCAAAGCACCCATAGGATGGCAGAACAGCGAAGCCGCACCGAACATTCCCGCTAGCAGCATCGCCAGATTCCGCTGTGAGCTGCGAAAACAGACGTAGGCAGCGAGCGCCGCTTGGCCGAAGGCCGCGCACATCATGTCCATCCGGCCGTTGGAAGCCGCTCCGATGCAGGAGTAATCCAGCGCCACGGCCGAGGCCACCAAGAGCGCCAGTGGCGTATCGCGGTTCATGCCGCGGACAAAGAAGAACCAGCAAGCAATGTAAACGCCGCCGCAAAGGACGGAAAGCAGTCTCATCGATGCGACCGTCTGTGGGGCGATCCGGAACCATGCGCCGAGCGAGACCAAATACACCGGAAACTGCCAATACGTGTAATGATTTACAGCCGGGAAATTCTGATAACTATTCGGCGCGAGCAGAACGCTGCCGAGATGGCCGTAGTTTCGGAAATTCAGAGCGATATCGGCGAAGAGTCCCTCGTCCCACCAGGGGCCGCGAGTAAAGCAGAACCCGATCGCCAGCGCAAGAAACACAAGGATCGCGTTCAGCGCCGCGACCCACATGAGTCGAGAAGCCGGTCGATTTCCGCTTAGGTGTTCGCTGAAAGCAGCGTCGTTCGATGCTGTCGAGCGCGAGATCAAGGGGAGGGTCATTAGAGATGCGCCCTAGAGGACGGCTTTGGAACTCATATAGTCCTTGATTGCATACCGTTCTGGGATTGTGAGCCCGGGCTTAACCTTCGCATTCTTCCGCGGAGCATCCCACGGCATTATTCCGCCATTACGCTGACCATCGCACCTCGCGTACCAGGTTGCTGAGCAGAGAACTGATCGGTGGCTCTTGCGGAGTTCCTCGGCCTTCATCGCGGTTACGCGTTCGACGCTTGTTTCCGCTCTCGTCGGTTTCCTCGACGGAGCCTCCAGCCACATGTTGATCAGATGTAGCATGGCTCGATCGACTACCCTTCGCGCCACCGACTTCATAAGATCGCCGTGCGGAACCGTATCGAAGTAGCTGCTCAAGTCCGCATCAACGATCTGCCGATGACCAGCATTGATCAGCGTATGGATTGCGTGGATGCATTTACGTCGCTCTTGCTCCTAAATGGGGCAAGCTCAGGCCTCTGCCTGATAAAACAAACTGTGAGGTAATGTTTTGATCAGATCAGAGGGGTTCTTGGGCTCGCCCGAATACAACGGCATCACCGACGGATTCGATACCAAAATGGAGGTCCTGCAGCGCCAGGCCTACGGCTTCAGAATTTCCAGAACTACCGATTGAGAGTTAAGGTGATGTGTTCTTAAGATCAGTCGGAGGCGGACCTGCCCCATCAAGTGCGTAGAGCCTGTTCGCAGGGCCAAAAACAGCGTGGAATGGTGCGCCCGGAGAGATTCGAACTCCCGGCCTTCTGGTTCGTAGCCAGACGCTCTATCCAGCTGAGCTACGGGCGCGATAGAGCCCAGTATACCAGCGGAACCAGCTAATCCGATCGCCTTCGCCGCTACTCGTTTCTCTGGGAAGAGTGTTCCAGGCGAAGGCTCGATACGCAATTGCGGCCACGCGCTTTCGCTTGGTACAGTGCCTCATCTGCCACACGGACAAACACTTCCGGGCTGCGCTCCGAACCGTCCGAAACAGTCACGCCAAAGCTGGCGGAAACGCTCACCTCGGTTCCATCTGCGATCATTCTTGATGACTGCAGCATCTCGCGCATGCGCTCGGCCTGGTTCGTTGCCTGTTCCAGTTCGCAGTTAGGCAACACCACTAGAAATTCCTCTCCTCCGTATCGACCCACTTGATCATAGGGACGCATGTGTTGCCGCAGACGCGAAGCGGTCTCGCGAAGGACGGCATCGCCGGCGAAATGGCCATATGTATCGTTGATCTTCTTGAAATGATCGATATCCAGCAGTGCGACGCCCACCGTTCGCCGGTCACGGTGGCAACGGGCCAGTTCTTGCTCGAGCACTGTCCCGATCGCGGAACGGTTGGGCAGCATCGTGAGCAGGTCCTTATTCGCCCGCTCGCGAAGCTCCTCACGCGCGTTCAGAATCCGCATCTGCAGATCAATGATGCGCTTACCCGCCCGCAGCCGGACCTGCAATTCCTGCTGATCGAAAGGTTTGATTATGTAGTCGTCAGCGCCAGCCTCGAGGCCCTCAACCGTTTCGCTCTTTGTCGCCTTGGAGGTAAGAAGCAGGATGTATGTATCCGGTTCCCGGTGTGTCTCCCTGACTCTACGGCAGACTTCCGGCCCTGTCATGTGCGGCATGACCCAATCCAGAATGGCCAAGGGGGGAGGATCCGGCTGCGCAAGGATGTCCCAGGCTTGGGCGCCGTTTTCCGCTGTCACAACTTCGTAGCCCCACTTCGTGAGTGCGCTCCGTAGCATCGCTCGTGAAGGTGCGCTATCGTCAGCTATCAGTACCCTCATTTTCAGCCCAAATTTGCCTCGCCTCTCCATCTATATCGTCTGTCCGAGCCGAAATGATTAGGCTCGTCACACGCCAGGATGTAAGTTTCAACAGGGAACGCGTCATCTTTTGTATCGCTGGAAACTAAAGAAAACAAGCCCTTTCTCTCAATCTTAGGTGAGCATCTTCCAGCGTCAGGGTGAGTACAAATCAAGACGGCCGGGAACTTCTGATTCTCTCGCATCCTATATCATGGGTTTGCCGCCTGCTTCACGCTCCTCCGTGAAGCGAGTGAAGGAGCTGGGATGAATAATTCTGTACTCGTACCGATGGTAGTCGAGCAGACGTCGCGAGGCGAACGGGCCTACGACATCTACTCTCGGCTATTGAAAGAGAACATTATCTTTCTAGGCACGCCAATCGATGACAACGTTGCCAATCTGATCATGGCTCAGATGCTATTTCTGGCCGCTGAGGACCCCGAACGGGACATTTCTCTCTATATCAATTCCCCCGGAGGCTCGATCACAGCGGGTTTGGCCATTCTGGACACCATGCGCCTGATTGAACCCGATATCGTCACCTACTGCTTGGGTCAAGCAGCTTCGATGGCCGCGGTTCTGCTCGCCTGCGGAACGAGAGGGAAGAGGTTCAGTCTGCCTCATTCGCGCATTCTGATTCACCAACCCTCCATGAGCGGACTGGGGGGCCAGGCAGCAGACATCGACATCTATGCCCGCGAAATCCTGCGCATGCGGCAATCGTTAAACGAGATCCTGGCAGACGCAACGGGCCAGCCCGTCGATAAGATTTCGCGGGATGTCGATCGGGATTATATTCTTGAACCCGAGGCGGCACTGGAGTACGGCATGATTGATCGCGTGATCAGTAATCGGGCTATTACACCGGTACCTACCCGATAAGTCGATTCTAAGCCCTGTTTTCTGTAACTTAACGGCGCCTTACGGCGGATCGTTAAGTTCGTCACTGTTTTAATGGGGAACGGACGTTTCAGATTTGTCGTTTCGAGACTCTATAAGTGCGAAGAGTACTACAAGGTTTCGAATTCAATACGAAAATGGAAGCTGGCAGGCAGCTTTAGACTTGACCGGGTGTTCCAGCCTGGGTTAAAGTGATGATTCCGTTAGGAATTCGTTTAACGATAAATTCTGCTTATCGAATGATGCTACAACGATCACTTCCCTTGCTGGCTGGGTTCGTTTTCTTGGCAGTAAATTCGGTCGGAAGTATGTCGGCCGCTGTCGGTCCCGCGTCTGGGGCTGATAGTTCTTCTGCCGTAAATCCCAACGATGCTCCAGTTAAGGAAACGCCTGATGCGACGAACTCTGTTCCCGCCGCGTCCTCAGTCAGCAATGACTCCCCAGTTCACTCCCCCGAAACCGACGAGCGCTTGGGCCGGGCTGATTCACATTTCAACGCTGGCCGGCAGCTTTATTTCGACGGGAACCTGGATGGCGCGCGCCGTGAGTTTGATTCCGCAGTCGAGGTTCTTTTAACCGCTCCGGACAACCTTCCCGATCGCCGCCGCATCGAACGGCGCCTCGATGAGATCTGCGATTTGGTCTATCGCTTTGACATCGAGAAGCTCGGGTCGGGTCGCCAGGAAGAGGATGGAGTGGCTTTCGATGAAGCCCCCATCGATGAAATCAGTCACATGACTTTCCCGGCAGATGAGAAACTTGCCCCGAAACTGAAAACGGAGCTGAACCAAACAAGTTCGGGGATTCCGCTGGACCTCTCAGACCCTGTTCTCAGTTATGTGCACTACTTCTCGACAGATCGCGGCCGCCAGGTTCTGCTTGCGGGTTTTCGCCGGGCGGGTAGGTACAAACCTCTCATCCAAAGGATTTTCGCGGAAGAGGGAGTCCCACAGGAATTGATATACCTGGCACAGGCGGAATCGGGCTTCTTGCCACGTGCGGTCTCGCGAAAGAGCGCCCTCGGAATGTGGCAATTTATATCGGGAACAGGGGCCAATTACGACTTGGTTCGCACCTCGACATTCGATGAGCGCTTCGATCCGGAGAAGGCCACGCGAGCGGCTGCGCGTTTGTTAAGAGACCTCCACGCTCGTTATGGGGATTGGTATCTGGCTTTAGCAGCGTACAACTGCGGTCCTGGAGCGGTTGACCGGGCCATTGAACGGACTGGCTATGCCGACTACTGGGAACTTCTCAAACGGCACGCCCTCCCGAAAGAAACCGCTAACTACGTTCCGATTATCGTGGCGATGACAATCATTGCCAAGAATCCGCAGGACTACGGTCTGGAAAATATTGAAACCGATGTCCCGATTGAATACGACTCCATTCAGCTCGCCGCTTCGACGAATCTGAACTTGATAGCTGACGCGACGATGCAGCCGGTATCGGTTATTCGGGATCTGAATCCATCGATACTCCGGACCGTAGCACCGTCCGGCTTTTCTGTTCACGTGCCGAAGGGAACGGGAGGGGGAGCGGAAGCAGCGCTTGAAACGGTGCCGGCACAGAACCGAAACGCTTGGCGTCTGCACCGAGTCGAGTCTGGCGACACGCTGGAGGCGATCGCGAGATCGTATCACTTGGCGCCCCAAAAGATCGTTGCAGTGAATCGGGCAGCCGTTTCCTTGGAAGCCGGTGACGTTCTACTCATCCCCGCCGTTTACCACGAGGAAACTGCGAGCTCGCGAAGAGTAAGAGCAGTTCGCGGCCGGGTTCATCACGCTGGATCGGTTGGAACTGCGAAATCCACCACCGGTCGAAACGGTGCGCATGTGGCTGCAACCCGGCATGTGCCCCCTCCGGTTCTGCATCGCAAAGCGGCGCTTCGTACCGCAAGCCTCGAATAAGAGCGGCATCAATACGAGGAGTATTGAGATCGGCCCGGGAGTGGCTTTCCGGGCCGATTTCGTATCTGCAGTTGCACTCGCTGACACTGGTTTCTCGAAATTATTTTGCTTCTCGCATCATCTGGATGCATAGTAAGTATTGCGGAAGGAGGATTGAGTGAGTTCAAGATACTGGCTCATGCCAGACGAAGATGACGATTTCGATTACGAAGATGAACACGTCGAATTGGCGTCCGACAAAGATGAATACGACGAGGAGGACGAGGAAGACGACGAAGAAGAGCTAGTTGAAGAAGAAAGCAGAAAGCCCGCCGCGGCTTCACACAAGCCGCCGTCTTCTCATGCGGACGCGCACTCTGCCGGTGCGGATGGAGAAGCCGGGCTTCGTGGAACCTCAGAACGCGAACGCGAGCTGACGACGGAAGAAGGGCACGAAAAAGAAGAGACCGGACCTCCTAAAAAGAGTGCGGCTCGAAAAGCGTCTTCCCGAAAGAAGGCTCCCGCTGCCGGCCAGATGGAAACGCCAAGTGCGCCTGCAAAGGAGGCATCTCGGTCACGCGCACCTGGAGCGGCCGCACGGAAAGCCCCCAGCGCGAAGAAAGCTGCGGCCAGGAAGAAGAGCGTCGGAACCAGGAGCGCGGCTCGCAAAGGAATGAAGCAAACTCCTGCCAAAGGGGCCAAGAGGCCAGCGAAGAAATCCTCAGCCAAGAAGACGGCTCAGAAGAAATCCGCGGCTAAGAAGAGTGCCAGGAAAGCTCCGCCAACAAAGGCTGCCAAGAAGACGGCGACCAAAAAGAGCGCAACCAAAAAGAGCGCAAGCAAGAAGGCAGCTCGCAGAAGATAAGCCCCGGGGCCGGGCCCGGATTCACACGTCCGGCCTTGATGGGTTTTCTGCTATTTCGGCTGTTTGCGCACTGTGGAGCGGCATCGATCGAACAGTTCCAACAGCGAATCCGTATACTCCTCCGCCGAACGTGGTGCCTTCCCCCCGAATCCCGCCACAGGTGTTCCCTTACCGTAGCCCGTCGTCACGGCGATGAACTTCATTAGTTCCAATGCGATCTCGTCGGGACTCCGCTGTGCGTGGTTCTCGGAACTTTCTTGAGCCATTCGTCGCTTTCGCTCCTTGTATTAGAAGTGGTACTAGCCTGATTCTCTCATCCGCTCTCGCCACATGCCTATTCGCGCAACAAAGCTGATCCGCAAAATGCGAGGCGGAGCGCAGGCTCATTTGATTCAGGGCGAAGATGGCGAATTCTACGTCGTGAAGTTTACTAATAACCCTCAACACCGCCGGATTCTGAATTAACGAATGGCTGGCCTGTGCCTTCCTCCGGTATCTACAAATCTTTGTCCCGGACACCATCCTGATCGAACTTACTCCGGAATTTATCGAGGATTCTCCCGAACTATATCTCTCGATTGGAACCCGGCGCGAGCCCATCCCATCCGGCATCCATTTCGGCTCGCGTATGGCGGTACATCCGGACCGCGTCGCCGTTTTCGATTTCCTGCCCGACAAGCTGCTTGGAAAATTGGAAAACCGGGTGGACTTCCTCGGGATGCTCGTCTTCGACAAATGGGTGGGGAATGCGGATTCGCGGCAGGCTGTCTTCTTTCGCGCGCGCGCCAGGAACTGGACTCCATTGAAGGGAGAAACGCCTCCCCGAATTGGCTTTTTCGCTCAGATGATTGATCACGGATTCGCGTTCAACGGACCGCATTGGGAATTTCAGGAATCGGCTTTACAGGGTTTGTACTTCAGAACCTCGGTATATGACGAGGTGCGCTCGCTCGATTCCTTTCAGCCCTGGCTCGATATGGTGGAACACTTCCCGATCGAAGTCGTCGACTCGGCATGGAAGGAGATTCCCCGGCACTGGCTGGACAATGATGAAGATGCTCTGGAGCGGATGCTGGAAACCCTCCTGAAGCGCCGGGCACACGTACCCGCTTTGTTACGTGAGTTGCAGGAGAAACGCCTTACGGGCTTCGCAAATTGGCGTTGATATCGGCAGTTAAAAGATTGGCCGTAATCGGGGCCAAGAGGATCCCGTTTCGAAAATGGCCATAGGCAAGGTACAGCCGCCGCGAATGCCAGGAACCCAGTTGGAGATCCTCGCTAGCCGGACGAAAACCGATCCAGGCCTCCGCGGGGGCGGTTTCCTTCAAATGCGGTAAGACAAGACCCGCTTCCGAAGCCAGCAGAGCCACGATTTCGGGCTGTACCACGCGATCGAACCCAACACGCTCGACCGAAGTGCCTGCTATCAAGAGCCCGTTGGCACGCTGCAGGAGGTACGTGTGACCATGCCGCAGAATCGTGTTACAGGTCTGTTCGGGTTGGCAATAGCCAATGAGATGCCCTCGGACCGGCTCCGCTGCCGGAACCGGCGGAACGCCAGCAATTGGGATGGAGCTGCTCCAGGCGCCCGCTGCGATGACCATCGCCGGAAAGCTTTCCGCCCCGAATTCCGCCTCGACCTCCACTTGATCCGCGCTGACGCCAACAGAGAGCACCGCGCACTTGGGAACCAGTTTGACTCCAGCCCGAACGCAGGCCGCCTCGAGGGCCCCGGTTACCTCGCGCGGGTCGACAATGGCATCGCCCGGAAAGAACCGTCCCCCGGCCAGGCCCTCTGATCGAACTCTAGGCCAAAATGTTTGAATTTGCTTCGCGCTAACCGATCTTGATTCGATTCCGAGTTGCGCCTGCGATATCGCTCGCGCCTCGAGTTTGAGCAGCTCGTCAGCGGAATAGGCAAGATCCAGAGCGCCGCATTCCTGATAATCGATGACTCGAGCCGAAACGCTCTCTAATTCGCGAATGAAAGTAGAATACTCGCGGCGCGATTCAAGCGCCAGTGTGGCAAAAGGCGATGCCTGGTCCACTTCGCCCCCAAGCGAGAGCATTCCGGCTCCAGCCCAACTTGCTTCGCCCCCAATCTCACCCTTTTCAAACACGGTGACTGGCCAGCCGTGTTGTGAAAGCCTCCAGGCTGTGGATAAGCCGATGATTCCAGCTCCGGCGATCGCGATTGAGTTATCGAGGATGGCCGAACCCGTCCGGCTCACGCCGATGCCGGTTCCTTCAAGCGCAGCGGTTGCGGGCCAGCAGACCGGACCACCTCCAGGAATGCCTTCGCCGCGTGGCTCAAAGCCCGCCTGGCCGGATACACTAGTCGGATCTTGCGCTCTACGTTCAACTCTTTTACGCGAATTTCGCGGAGCAGGCCCTGCGCTAACTCCTGATCAACGCACATCCGGGGTACGAACGCAACCCCTTCGTTGTCCTGAACCAGACGCCGGATGGTCTCGATAGTAGGCATCTCGACGTCCATGTTAAGTGGAACCCTATGCCGCTGAAATTCACGAAGCACGGTCTCGCGGTACGGTGAGATTACGTTGTGCGCGATAAAGGTTTCCATATCGAGCTCCGCGATCGATAGCTCTGTTCTGTTCGCGAATCGATGCGCCGGAGAAACAATGAGCGTCAGCCGGTCGCTGTAAATGATCTCGGAAAGAAGATGCTCGTCACCGGGATCGTAGCTGATGACTCCGAGCTCCAGTTCGCCATCGAGCAACTGAGAGGGAATCTTGCTCGACTCCGAACGCCGCACCTGCACCTTCACCTTCGGGAATTGACGCCGGTACTGCTCAATGTGCTGAATCAGATAGAGCGAGGTTGACTCGTTGGCACCGATCGCAAGCCGGCCCGCGTAATTGTCTCTCAGCTCACGAAGCGCATTGTCCAGATCTGATTCCAAGCTCTGAAAGCGTCGTGCATATTCAAGGACGACGCGTCCCGCATCCGTGAGCAGCAGTTCCCGTCCCGAGCGGTCAATCAACTTTTCTTTTAAGTCGCTTTCCAGCCGCTGGATGGCAATAGAGATGGCGGGTTGGGTGCGTAACAGTTTTTCGCCCGCCCGGGAAAAACTGCGTTCTGTTGCAACTGTGAGGAAGACCTTGAGGGGATAGAGTTCCATAACGCCCTCCGACAAGGCGTTTATGTCATCATTATAGCTAATAGTTGGTGCTAAAACTATAAATTTGCATAATCCCTGACATTAATTTACGATGGAGGAAGCTAACCCATAGGAGAGCAGGACTTTGAGTCGCGTGTACATTTTCGACACTACCCTACGGGACGGAGAGCAGTCTCCGGGGTGCAGTATGACCACCAGCGAAAAGCTGGAAATGGCAACCGCGCTCGTTGATCTTGGCGTCGACATTTTGGAGGCAGGATTCCCTATCGCATCAGATGGCGATTTCGAAGCCGTGGATGCAATAAGTCGCCAATTTTCGTGGGTCCAAGTCGCCGCGCTGGCCCGATCCTGTACCTTGGACGTGGAACGCGCGGCGGAAGCACTTCGGTTCGCCAAGCGACCCCGTATCCATACGTTTCTCGCAACCAGTGATATCCACCTGAAACACAAGCTGCGAAAGTCCAGGCAACAGGTGTTGGACGATGCGGTCGCAGCAGTATCGTTGGCCCGTAATTACACGGATGACGTAGAGTTTTCTGCCGAAGACGCCACACGAACCGATATCGAATACCTCGAGGCCGTTTGCAATGCCGTGGTGGAGGCCGGCGCCCGGACGGTGAATCTTCCAGACACCGTTGGGTTTTCTGTTCCGAGTGAGTATGCAGCGCTGATCCGCCGCATTGTGACGATGCTTGGCGATCGCGCAATAGTGAGTGTTCATTGCCACGACGATCTGGGTTTGGCCGCCGCGAATTCGTTGGCCGCCGTTGAGGCCGGAGCCAGGCAGGTAGAGTGCACGATCAACGGAATTGGCGAGCGGGCGGGGAATGCCGCGCTTGAAGAAGTCGTAATGGCAATTAAGACGCGCCACGACCGTCTGCCCTTTGAAACAAAAATTCATACCGAGAAACTGTTCCCCGCGAGCCAGACGCTCACGCGATTCATCAGCTTCGGCCCACAACCGAATAAGGCGATTGTTGGTGAGAATGCGTTTGCGCACGAGGCCGGCATTCACCAGGATGGGTATTTGAAACATCCGCTGACTTACGAAATCGTGTCGCCGGATAGTGTAGGCGTACCCGAGACCCGGCTGGTTTTGGGTAAGCATAGCGGCCGGCACGCGCTACACAAGCGTGCCGAAGATCTTGGATTTCAGCTATCGCGCAGTGAACTGGACGAGTTGTATCAACGTTTTACCCACGCCGCAGACAACAAGAAAGGTCTCCGGAACGATGAAATCGCACTTTTGATCGAATCAATTATCGGGGGCCGTTCGCGCGAAGCCGAGCGGGCTGTGCCGGTTCCGGCCGGTCACTGATGCATGCGGCTCAATATTTTGCTCTTGCCGGGAGACGGCATCGGCGTTGAGGTCATTCGAGAAGCTTCCAAAGTTTTGGCTCGGATCGCCGATTCTTTCGGCCACGAACTCGCACTAAGCGAGGGACTGCTGGGCGGCATAGCGATCCATCAAACTGGCAGCCCGTTCCCGGATGAGACGCGCGACTTGGCATTAAAAGCCGATGCGACGCTGCTCGGTGCGGTTGGCCTCCCCGAGTTCGATAACGCCCCGCCCGACAAACGCCCGGAGCGAGGGCTGCTCGGGCTTCGCAAAGTCTTGGGTGTGTATGGAAATCTGCGGCCGGTGCGCAGCTATCGTGCCTTGATCGATTCCTCGCCGCTGAAGAACGAACTGGTGGACGGAACGGACATGATCATCGTTCGCGAACTCACCGGCGGACTGTATTACGGAACGCCTCGAGGGATCTTCGGGAGCGGGACCACAGAATATGCGATAAACACGATGGCGTACACGCGACCCGAAATCGAACGTGTCACGCACATGGCTTTCCAGCTCGCGAGCAAGCGGCGGAAGAAAGTGACCAGCGTCGATAAATCGAACGTTCTCGAGAACTCGCAACTTTGGCGGCGTGTCGTGACGGAAATAGCGGCGGGTTATTCCGACGTGATGCTCGATCATATTCTTGTCGATAACTGCGCCATGCAACTGGTTCTGAATCCGAAGCGGTTCGATGTCGTGCTCACGGAAAACCTGTTCGGCGATATTCTGAGCGATGAAGGAGCAGTGCTGGCGGGTTCTATTGGAATGCTCCCATCGGCTTCCATCGGCGACCAGCGGCCGTCGGGCGCGTGGGTAGGATTGTATGAGCCGGTTCATGGCTCTGCACCCGACATCGCTGGGCAAAACAAGGCGAATCCGCTGGGCGCAATCGGCTCGGTTGCGGCTATGCTGGAGTACAGCTTCGGTCTCGTCGACGAGGCTCGTACCGTATATGGCGCCATCGACCAGGTATTGAATAGTGGACGCGTAACGGCGGATCTGAAGCCGGCAGGGAGGCCTGCAAGTACCGCTCAGGTAGGCGATGCGGTTTGCGAAGTGCTCTCGGCCAGAGCCGTTTCCGCATAACTTCACCCCCAAAAACGCGCTCAAGGCGAGTCAGGCAGTAGAGAATATGGCAACGAAGAATGGCCCGGCATCGAAGCCGCGCACGATTATAGAAAAAGTTTGGGATAACCATGTAGTCGCAGAGCGGGAAGGTGCGCCCACTCTGCTCTACATCGATTTGCACCTGGTTCACGAAGTCACCTCTCCGCAAGCGTTTTCAGGTTTGCGAGAGCGTGGATTAAAAGTGCGCCGTCCCGATCTGACACTCGGGACGACCGATCACAGTATTCCGACCTACGATCGCAACCTGCCGATCTTGGACAAGGTCGCCGAAGCTCAAATCACGCAATTCGAGAAGAACTGCCGCGATTTCGGCATCCCGTTTTTTGGCCCGCACAGCGATAAGCAGGGAATCGTCCACATCATCGGCCCCGAGCAAGGCTTGACGCAGCCGGGCATGACCGTCGTCTGCGGCGATAGTCACACCGCGACGCATGGCGCATTCGGCGCACTTGCCTTCGGAATCGGAACGAGCCAGGTAGAGCACGTCCTTGCTACTCAATGCCTGCTGCAAATGCCCTCGAAAACCTATGAGGTTCGCGTGGAAGGCGCCCTTAAGCAAGGCGTCGGTGCGAAAGACATTATCTTGAATCTCATCTCCCGCATCGGGATCAGCGGCGGTACGGGATGCGTGTTTGAATACACTGGCTCGGCCATTCGCTCGCTGTCGACGGAAGAGAGAATGACCATTTGCAACATGTCGATTGAGGGCGGCGCGCGCGCGGGTCTTGTTGCCCCGGATGACACTACTTACCAATACATCGCCGGGCGGCCCTATGCACCGAAAGGCGCCGACTGGGATCGGGCGCTATCTTTCTGGCGAAAGCTCCCGACCGATCCGGGTGCTTCCTACGACAAGCGAATTGACATTGATGCGGGCTCGCTGGAGCCGATGATCACCTTCGGAACAAACCCAGGCATGGGGATCCCGATTACCGCGCCGGTTCCTGACCCCACTTCGATCAGCGATCCCCTGGAGCGCGATTCACTGGGCAAGGCGCTGCGCTACATGGACTTGCCATCGGGCAAGCCCTTGCTTGGCCACAAGGTAAACGTCGTGTTCATCGGAAGCTGCACCAATTCCCGTATTTCCGATCTGCGGGCTGCGGCTCAGATCCTGAAGGGCAGGAAAGTGAGCCCGAACGTCCGCGTTATGGTAGTGCCGGGTTCGCAACAAGTGAAGCAACAAGCGCAGGCGGAGGGATTGGATCGCATCTTTAGAGAGGCAGGAGCGGATTGGCGCGAAGCCGGATGTTCCATGTGCATTGCGATGAATGGAGACCAGTTGGCTCCTGGAGAGTACAGCGTCTCCACCAGCAATCGCAACTTTGAGGGGCGGCAGGGCAAAGGTGGGAGAACGTTCCTGGCGAGCCCCCTCACTGCCGCGGCGAGTGCCATTACGGGCGTTGTCACAGATGTAAGGACGATGTTGTAGGAGCACCGCAAATGAACAATTTCACCAGCTTCACCAGCCGTCTGGCGCCACTCCCGATTGACAATATCGACACCGATCAGATCATTCCCGCGCGTTTCCTGAAAACAATTTCAAAGGCGGGTTTAGGCGATCAGCTTTTTTATGATTGGCGGTACGATGCGGAAGGCAAACCGCTACCGGATTTCATCCTGAACCGGCCGGAAGGACGCGCCGCACAGGTCCTGGTTGCGGGCGACAACTTCGGGTGCGGTAGCTCGCGCGAGCACGCGCCGTGGGCGCTGACCCAGTACGGCTTCCGCGCCGTTATCAGTAGCTCGTTTGCAGACATCTTCCGGGGCAACGCTCTCAAAAACTCTTTGCTGCCGATTATTGTTCCGCCCGATGCGCTCACGAAACTCCTCGCCGCGGTCACTGAAAATCCCGAGGCAGCAGTGGCCATCGATCTCGCGAATCAGACACTCACCATGCCCGACGAATCTCGCGTCCAGTTCCCGATTGACCAATTTGCAAAACATTGCATGCTCGAAGGAGTGGACGAACTCGGTTACATTCTGAAGCAGGAGCCTGCCATTGCGCAGTATGAGGCCGGAAGAACGCTAACTGTAAACACACTGGCTTAAGAGCCACACCCCAAAGGCCCTTTAGGATGGAATTCGCAAACCTCGGAAACACCGGGCTAAAGGTCTCCCGCCTTTGCCTCGGTTGTATGACGTATGGCACCGACAAGTGGCGCGATTGGGTGCTCAATGAAGACCAGAGCCGTCCCTTTATTAAACGCGCCATAGAAGCAGGTATCAACTTCTTCGACACGGCTAACATGTATTCCGACGGCGTCAGCGAGGAAGTCCTGGGGCGTGCGCTTCGCGATTTCGCCAACCGCGATCAGATTGTTCTTGCGACCAAGGTGTTCAATCCCATGCGGCCCGATCCAAATGGCCGGGGTTTGTCGCGTAAGGCGATCCTGACCGAGATCGACCACAGCTTGCAACGACTCGGCACCGATTACGTCGACTTGTACCAGATTCATCGCTGGGATTATTCGACGCCGATCGAGGAGACCATGGAAGCGCTTCACGACGTCGTCAAGGCAGGGAAGGCGCGCTACATCGGCGCGTCCTCTATGTTCGCCTGGCAATTCTCGAAATCGCTATATGTATCCGAGCTGCGAGGCTGGACGCGTTTCATGTCCATGCAGAACCATTACAACCTGATCTATCGTGAAGAGGAACGCGAGATGATTCCTCTCTGTCGCGAGCGCGGCATCGGGCTTATTCCGTGGTCTCCGCTGGCGCGTGGCTTTCTTGCCGGGAATCGCAACAGGAACGGCGGAGAAACGTCCCGGGCAAAAACCGATGAATACGCGAAACAGATGTACTACCAGGATGACGATTTTGCAATCGCAGACCGCCTCGCCGAAGTTGCGCGGGCGCGAGGCTTATCGAATATGCAAATCGCGCTTGCCTGGATTCTTTCCAAGCCGGGAATTACCGCGCCCATTATCGGCGCAAGCAAGCCGCACCATTTGGAAGAGGCGCTCGCGGCGGTATCAATCAAGCTCTCTGCGGATGAGATCAAGAAACTCGAAGAGTGCTACCGCCCGCATCGCATTCTAGGCCACTCCTGATCTAAACCGTGGCGGCCTGAGTCTTCCATGCGTATAGCGGATATTTCTCCGTCAGGGCATGGACTCCCTTGCGCGCCTCCGCTCTGGCCTGCTCCGATTTCACATCGTTGAGCACCAGCGCAATTAGCCGGCCCACTTCCTGCATCTCTTCCGTTCGGAAACCTCGCGTTGTGACCGCCGGGCTTCCTAGCCGGATACCACTTGGGTTTAGCGGCGGATTCGTATCGAAGGGAATGGCGTTCTTATTCGCAGTGATGTACGCGTCATCGAGGGCCTTCTCCGCCTCTTTGCCCTTTACTCCCTTGGCGAACACGTCGATCAGGCACATGTGCGACTCGGTTCCTCCGCTGATGACGCGATAGCCTTCCTCCTGCAGAGATCTCGCCAGGGCGCGCGCGTTTGCCAGAACTTGCCGTTGATATTCGCGGAAGCTTTCGGACGCGGCCTCGCGGAAGCACACAGCCTTGGCCGCGATTATATGCACTAGCGGGCCGCCCTGAGCGCCGGGGAAAACAGCCTTGTCGATCGCCGCTCCGAACTTCTCTTTGGCGAGGATCATGCCCGATCTGGGGCCGCGCAACGTTTTGTGCGTCGTCGAAGTGACAATATCGGCGTGCTCACAGGGGTTCGGATAAATTCCCGCTGCCACAAGTCCCGAGTAGTGGGCAATGTCGACCAGAAATACCGCGCCAACCGCATCAGCGATTTGCCGGAAACGCGCGAAATCGATCACCCGCGAGTAGGCACTCGCGCCCGCAATGATGAGCTTGGGCTTATGTTCTTCGGCGAGCTTCGCCAATTCGTCGTAATCGATCAGTTCGTCATCGCGCCGCACGCCGTAGGCCACAACTTTGTAGAGTTTTCCGGAGAAATTGAGCGGATGACCGTGCGTCAGGTGGCCGCCATGGGCCAGATTCATGCCCAGGAGGGTGTCGCCCGGTTGCAGTACAGCGGCATAGGCCGCTTCGTTCGCTTGCGATCCCGAGTGAGGCTGCACGTTTGCATATTCGGCATTAAACAGCTTCTTTGCGCGTTCCCGAGCCAGACTCTCAACGATATCCACAAATTCGCAGCCGCCATAATACCGTTTCCCCGGATAGCCCTCCGCATACTTGTTCGTGAACACGCTGCCGGCCGCTTCGAGCACCGCTTCAGAGGTGAAATTCTCGCTCGCGATCAGTTCAAGACGGGTATTCTGACGATCAAGCTCGTGCTGAATCGCTTCGTAAATCTCCGGATCTGCCTCTGACAGAGGCCTGGCCATGCGGTGTTGTTGGTTCATGACTAAGTTCCAGTGCTTTGCTCTAATTGTCTAATACTACCGATTGTTGAAACTTGTACTCTTTTTCTGCTTGCTGCTCGCGTGCTCTCTGCGAGCGCACCGCTCGGCGTTCCCCGGGACCTGGCCCTCGAGCGCGCAGCATGTATCGGACGTTCGTTATAGCCTGCGATTCACTCTCGATCAGCATCCCACGAGTATCGAGGGACACGAAGAGCTGCGCTTCATGGCTGTCGCGCGACTTTCGGCTTCTGTTTGATTTCAGATTAGGAACGATGTCAGCGGGGGCACTACACGTTCATATCAGGCGTGTTCTATATCGGCCGCGGCGACGAATTCGATGCCGACAAACTGGCGTATCCGCCCGGTGCGGTGATCGTTCTGCCTGCGAATACATCGCACTTCCACTGGGCGAAGTCCGGCGAGTACGTCACACAAGTAACAGCGATCGGGCCGCTGGGACTGGAATACCTCAGCGCGAAAGACGATCCGCGAAACAACAACTCGCAGGAGGACTCTGAATAGCTTTTTATAGGCCCTAAAGAACGAGCTTTTTATCTTGAGTTTTGAGCACCATTGTCAAGTTGCCCAGGCCTAGTTTATTTGTCCAACAATCCGACTAATCAGGATTAGACGCTTCGACGCGGTGTAGACTCTGGGGTGATCGAAGAAACAGCGCGACTTGACGAGTCGTACACTCCGATTCCGCTGAAGCAATTTAGCTTCGTGTCAAATTGAAGGCCAAGATGAACGATCAACAAAAGAAGGAGCAGTATTCTGGAGTGCGAGACCAAGCGATCCGCGCGGCACTGGATCAGCATTGGGCGGCGTCCGATGCCAACGATTTTGAAAGGGAGCACCGCATCTATCACGAGGACGCGGTGCTGGAATACCCGCAGTCAGGCGAGCGAACCCGCGGTCGAAGCAACATACGGAATCAACGCGCTAGTCAGCCGAGCAAAAAGCGGTTTGCTGTCCGACGAATCATTGGCGGCGGTGATTTCTGGGTCACCGAATTCATCCTGACCTATGACGGCAAGCCCTCCTACAGCGTCAGCATCATGGAGTTCAGGGACGACAAGGTTGCGCGGGAAACACAGTACTTTGCGGATCCATTCGTGGCTCCCGCATGGCGCGCGCAATGGGTCGAACGGATGGACACATAATCTCAAGGCGCGAGGATTCGCTAACGACACCGCCATTTGCGGTTTGCAGCATAGTTGTCGAGAACAGAGATTAACGCCAGAGCCCCGCTAAGTCCTGGTTAACGCGGTTACCGGAGAAGTCGGTGTGACATATGGTATCGTTACACCACTTCCTCCGATGGAGGGACAAGTGGTGGATTGGAAACGGTTGGTCCAGTTTGCGCTGCTGGGTAGCAGTGATTTGGAACAATATGCCATCCTGCTAGTACGCGTTTCGCTCGGCCTGTTCTTCGCCATCTCCGGGGCAAACAAATTGTTTGTCGCCGGTAAAACGCAAACTATGTACGAAACGCTCGTTGAGGCCAAAGTCCCGTTTCCCCACCTGATGACTTATTTCGTATCGAGTGTCGAGTTCGTTGGCGGATCCTTGCTGACCGTGGGGTTTCTTTCGATCCCGGCCTGCGTGGCTTTGTTGGTCGATATGCTTGTCGCCATCCTGACCGCCAAACTTTTCGCCATGCCGAAAGGACTTTCGCCTTTTAACTGGCTCGACGATTTCCTCTACCTTCCGGAAGTCCTGTACGTGCTCTTCTTTATCTGGTTGATCTGCTCTGGTCCGGGAAAGTTCAGTGTCGATTACTGGCTCGCCGGCAAGTTACTGAGGTGATCGCGCGACGAAGCAGCTTCTTGCTAGAGAAGAGTTTGATGGTCATTAACAGAATTTTTCAGCCGCAGGACTGGCGCTAAGTCATGATTAACGCCGTTCTCGGACAAGTGAAGTATTAAGCGAGCACATGGGCGGGAGTCCGACTTATCGAGACTTATTGAAGAAGAGTACGAAGCGATCCCTCCACCGTGCTGGACTTCGACGAGGTATGAATGCCCAGGTTGCTTTCAGTAAATGTCGGTCCTCCACGCGACGTGACATGGAAGGGTAAGACTGTCCATACCGCCATCTGGAAAAATCCCGTTGAGGGACGACAAATGGTGCGCAAGCTCAATATTGTTGGCGATGCACAAGGCGATCTCGTTGGTCATGGTGGGGAGCAGCGCGCCGTTTTTGTTTATCAGATGGACTCCTATCACTACTGGGAGCGCATTCTCGCACGTAGTGACTTCATCTTCGGCCAGTTCGGAGAAAACTTCACTGTTGAGGGACTCCCTGATAGCGCGGTCTGCATTGGCGATCGCTACCGCATTGGTGACGCGATGTTTGAGGTGACACAGCCGCGCGTAACGTGCTACCGCGTGGGCATCCGCATGAACGAACCTCGTATGCCAGCGCTGCTTGTAGCACATCGAAGACCAGGATTTTACCTTCGCGTGTTGCAGGAGGGAGAAGTTGGTGCCGGGGATGACATCGTAAAAATTGCCGACGGTCCGGAGCGGATGACAGTGGCCGAGATCGATGCCCTCCTATATTTGCCAGGACATTCTCGCGAGCAACTGCAACGCGCGCTGCAGGTTCCTGCGCTTAGCAAGGGTTGGCAGAGTTCCTTCCAGGCGATGCTCCAACAAGATTTGAGCTCCAAGACTGTGGCAGGGAATCCGGGACTCGCGAATGAGGAGCAGGCTCCGGCATGGCCCGGATTTAGACAAATGCGAGTTGCGCAGATCCGTAAGGAGAGCGGTAGCGTGACTTCCTTTGTTCTCGCGCCGATCGATGGGCAACCTCTTCCTGTCTTCCAGGCAGGTCAATTTGTAGTCTTGCGGTTGCTCGTCGATCCGGGCAAACCACCGGTTGTTCGCAGCTATTCGTTATCTGATCTGCCCGGAGCCGATCATTTCCGCATCAGCGTCAAGAACGAATTGAATGGGATTGGAAGTTCATTTCTATGCAGCCGTACGCGAGAAGGCGACGTATTGGGTGTTAGTGCACCGCGAGGAATCTTTACTCTGCGTCCCAGCCAGAATCCTGTGGTTCTGCTGAGCGCTGGAGTGGGCGCAACGCCCGTGATGTCCATGCTGCACACACTGGCTGCTCAAAGATCACAACGAGAGATCTGGTGGATCTATGGAGCGCGCAATCGCGTCGACCATCCATTTGCAGAAGAATCGCGTGCATTACTGAAACAGCTCTCTCGGGGACGAGGATACATCGTTTACAGCAGGCCCGCTGCAATCGACCAAGTCGGGGCAGACTTCGATGCTCCCGGGCACATCGACACAGCTTTGCTGGGGAGAATCGGAGTGTCACGCAATAGTGACTTCTATCTGTGTGGCCCATCTTCATTCTTGCAGAACATGCGCGATGGGCTGCGAAACTGGGGTGTGCTCGCCGGGAATGTGCACACGGAAATCTTCGGTTCTCTCGACGCAATTACCCCTGGTATGGCGCAGGTTAATCACACGCCTCACCTGCCACAAGGGCCGCCCGGATCTGGCCTCCCAGTCTCATTCGCGCGTAGCGGGATTACCGCCGCTTGGGATCCCCAATTCGCGAGCTTGCTTGAACTGGCGGAAGCGTGCGACGTTCCGGTGAGATGGTCGTGCCGAACTGGAGTCTGTCACACCTGCATGACTGGTCTGATTGACGGATCGATTGTTTATAACCCTGAGCCGCTGGAGAGTCCCGCTCCCGGGAACGTGCTCGTATGCTGTTCCCGGCCAAACGCGGGTGTCACGCTGGACCTTTAAGAGAAACGGGAGGAGTTCAATCATGCGTTCTGAAATCGTGCCCGGAGGCATTTTCCCCGACTACGAACGGCCCGATCACACGGGCACACTGCACAAGCTTAGCGAACTACAGGGCGACGATCCTAATCCTCACGCTCGCGCACGGCCACTACTGCCCAAAAGAACACCAGCAGCATTTGGAACTCGCCGCGTTTTCCCGAAGATTGCAGTGGCGTACACTCAGATCGCCACGATCGCCACCGACGATCACCATACTCTGCAGGAATTCCGTGCGTCAGTCGGAGCCGGGTGGACATTCCTCGGCGGGCCGGAAGGCGATCGCAATCCGCTGCAATGTCGCTGCCGAATACGCCGTGGCCGGAATGGTCCGGCAGACCATCTCTACGTTCGGTCAACTAGACATTGCATTCAACAATGCCGGTGTCCATGCTCCCGTCGCTGAAACTGCTGATGCTCTCGGGGAGGATTTCGACCGCGTGATTACGATTAATCTCCGGGGCATCTGGAACTGCGTGAAATATGAGATCCGCCATATGCCCGGGCGAGGAAGTGGCGTGATCGTGAACTGCTCATCCGCAGAGCGGATCAGTTGGAACCGGAGGGCCTTGGCGCTTACACCGCGTCCAAGCACGGCGTGACCGGGCTGACAAAGAGCGCTGCTCTCGAATATGCCGCGAAGGACATTCGCATCAACGCAGTGTGCCCGGGGAGCACCGATACTCCGATGGTTGCGAACGCGTTGGCGAATGAGCCGGAGACGATGAAAGCCGTGACGAAAGAGATCCCGATGAGGCGGCTTGCCAGAGCCGAAGAGATTGTTTCAGCCGTTCTTTGATTTGCAGTCCCGGCGGGAGTTTATGGTGGGCCAAGCCATTGTCCCCGCCGGCGGATACACGGCACGGTAGCAAGATCGCAAGTTACAGGAATGAGGACGTCGCAATGAGTGCATGGCCAACAGACGAACTGCCGAAGATTGCGGAAACGGATGACCTCCACATCTCACCATTTCGTGAGGACGGAGGGAGTCACGGAACACCGAC
The DNA here is from genome assembly GCA_963787585.1 of uncultured Acidobacteriaceae bacterium. GTDB lineage: Bacteria > Acidobacteriota > Terriglobia > Bryobacterales > Bryobacteraceae > Bog-105. Next base: position 47,903 of record CAWBDR010000010.1, on the reverse strand, counting down.
TTGGATATGGTCCGTTGTTGTCGACAACAGGCTGTATGTCCGTGCTTATAACGGGAAGAGTTCTCGTTGGTATCAGGCCGCCTCGCGCCAGAAGGCAGGCCGAATTACGGCAGCCGGAATGACGAAAGAAGTTTCGTTCGAGCCCGTTGACGGCGCGGCGCTTTGTTCACTCGCCGCTTGACCCGTCGAGCTATCAGATCGTTGCGCTCACCAATTGCTGTAAGTTGCCGTAAGCTTACGGGGGGCTTACGGGCGATAACTGCCGCTGGCCGGCCATATCGAGGCATGATGATCTCGGGATGCGACGAACACTAAATAACTCGTCGACAAATCCAGATGGAGATACTCATGAACCGTTATTCAAAGCCAGTTCTAGCGTGCGGGTTACTAGTAACCGCTACTCTCATGGTCGGCGCACCTCGCGGAGATAGAGATCCGCAGGACAACAAAGCACCGGCTACTATTCAAACGCCTTCAGCCGAACCCGGGTCGCAACCGCGAACTGCGGTGATACTCCGGTTTGCCGTGGAATCTGAACCAGCGAACGACACCTCGGCACTCTCGGAACAGGCCTGTCCGGCTAGCGCCGCTGCCGCGTCATCAACTACACCCACACCTTCTGTAACCGTGGATCCGAACATCCTGGACACGATCTCCGAGCAAATGCAAGCGAAATTGTCGAAGAAGATGTCGGTCATGGTGGATCCCAATCCTACGGCAATTCCTATCGGCGCGCTCACCATCAGCGGTTGCATCATGAACGCCAACGGCGGCAATGCTGCCAAGAGGTTAATTGGCATGAACATGGGCGCGAGCCGCCTGGCCGTTCATGTGGTTGCTCTTTCGAGAACGAAGGACGGTTGGAGTCCGATAGATAACTTCGATATTCAGGTGAAAGGTGGAGACGTTTTGCCGCCGCTCGGGCCGGCAGGGCTTGCGCTGCATTTAGCGAAAGATCCTCACCAGAATCTCTCTGCCGATGCCAAGAAGCTGGCCGATTGCATCCTGAAAAAACTCTCGCAGGACATGAAAGCTCGCGAAAAGGCGGCGAAGAATGCTTGAGCGCTCGCACTAGAGAGATAGCTGTGACGTTATTATCGCGAATTCCGTAATCGTCCGCGCACTGTTCGTCGCGAAGCTGTCGCTCACCTGGACAAGGGAGTGGATCTGCTGGTGAGCGAGGTCATGGATATACCGGCCATGATCACCGCTATAACGCAGAATGCTCCCTTCCCGATCCCGCTACCGGCGAAGTCGGCCCTCAGTCAGCATTTCAAGACACACCACCTCACTCCACAAGAGGCCGGTAAAATTGCTGCCCGGGCCGGAGTACGGCGCCTGGTGTTCACTCACTTGGGCATTCCTGGCGCGACAGACGCCGAGGCGCCGGAGCTCATCAGGGAGGCGCACGAGATGTTCAAAGGAGAAGTTATCGTGGCTCACGATCTTGACAGATTTTGAACGAGTCGAAGCTCCATCGAGGAAGCTGTCGATCGCAAGGACCGATTCTGACTTCTCAAGAGTCATCCGACCAAAAAGTCGCGTACAAACAACTCAACCAGTCGGACCTGGCTTCGATAGCCAAGCACCAGGACTACCGCCTGGCGTCGGCGTATCGGCTTCGATGTCGCTACGCCGACCCTGCTAAGGTTACAGGTATCTCAGCGTTTCTTCGTGCGCTTTGAGCTGCTTTGGGCCGTGTTGGGCCGCGGCCTCACTTTGCGATATCGAAATGCGTTGCTAGAAATTGACGCAAACGGGAAACAGATAGAGGCGCCACCAGGATGTCCTCAACGCCGCAATCCAGCGCGTCCCACCACAGCTCAGCCGTACTGGTCGAACTCACGAGCACAATAGGAACGGGCGTCGCAACACACGCGACCCGTTCAACTAGGTCCCTCCAATTTCCATCTGCGAGAGCGAGTTCCGTCATGACTACGGTCTTCCCGAGCACCGACTTGAGCAAATCAGCCGCCGACTTGACGGTGCACGCCCATTGCACTTTTATGCCGCGCGCTTGCAGCTCCTGCTCGACGACCGGTTCTGGTCTCCTGCCGCCCACAAAGATGACCGTTTGTGGTGTTTCGTCGCTCTGCATCGATGCTTATTCGCTCTCGACTTACAGTAGCCCAGTATGGCCCCGCAATTGCCGTAAGCTTCCGTAAGCTCTCCGTTAACGCCGGGACTCGCGCACCCAGCCATAAATGAACTATCGTTAGTAGCTAAGCACCGATGCCGCCCTCGTTATCATTAGAATCGGCCGCTGCCGACCGTGTGCCGGCCGCGGCAGTTCGTGAGCAAGTGGCGCGCGTGGTGAATAGTCCAGGGTTCGTGTCGTCACCCAGGCTATGCCGTTTCCTGACGCACATCGTGAATCGGGCCATCGATAGCGATCCTGACAGTCTTAAGGAGTTCTCGATCGCAATGGAGGTGTTCGACCGCACCTCTGATTACGATCCGAACATCGACGCAATTGTCCGGGTCGAAGCTCGGCGTCTCAGGGGAAAGTTGAAGGCTTATTACGAAGAAGGGCCAGGCACTTCTGATCCCGTCCTGATTGCACTGCGTCCGGGCAGTTATGTCCCCATTTTCCGCTGGCTAGAGTCGCGGCAGGCGAGCGAACACCAGGAAATCCGAGCTGCAATTCAACCTGGCCGTGCTTCGATTGCGGTGTTGCCGTTCGTGAACATGAGTCCGGAGCCAGAGCAGGACTACTTTTGCGACGGCATCAGTGAAGAAATCATCAACGCGCTGACACGTGTTCCGGGGTTGAACGTTATCGCGCGGACCTCGGCGTTCCAATTCAAGGCTGTCTCCATTGACATCCGGGAAGTGGGCCGGCGCCTTGGCGCGAATTTCGTAATCGAGGGAAGTGTCAGGAAGGCCGGCGAGTATTTGAGGATCACCGCCCAGGCGATTCAGACAGAATCGGGTCATCACCTCTGGTCACAGACGTTCCGCCGTGAACTAAACGACGTCTTTGCGATTCAGGAAGAGATCGCCCAATCTGTTACCGACATGCTTCGGCTTCATATGCCAGCGCCACAGGCTCCAGCGCGCCCCTCCGCGCGCAATGTCGAGGCCTATACGATGTACTTAAAAGCTCGATTCCTGATTCTTCAACGGCGTCCTGAAACACTTCGGGCTGCTCTGCGGCAGCTACGAGAACTCATTGAGGCGTTTCCCGACTACGCTCCTGCTTACAGCGGTATTGCTGCCGCACACGGCTTTCTTGCCCTGTTTGGGGTCGTGTCGGGGCGTGACGTGTATTCCGAAGTGAAGGCGAGCGCCGAGCACGGAAGCGCGACTCTACCAAGGGCTCCTCCGCTTCCAGCAGAAAGATTACACGGCCGTTGTGGAGTGTCTCTCCCCCTCGCTCGCTCCGCTGGATATCGGTCTGATCGCTGCAGCTCACGCCCGGCAGGGTAGCAGGCGACGGGCCGAGCAATGCGTTGAAAAACTTGGTCGATTGGCAACGAAACACTACGTAACTCCGCTCGCAGAAGGCTTCGCCGCGATTGGAATGAAAGATTTCGATCTAGCATTTCAGCGTCTGGAAGAAGCGATTGATCACAAGACAAACTTTGTCAACCTGTTGGGAATCGAACCGTTTTTTAACCCGCTCAGGAGCGACGGCCGGTTCACCAAGCTTTTGAAAACGTTGAATCTTCCACACTGAGTCGGCCCGTAAGCTTACGGACAACTTACGGCTCATAACTGCCGCCAGACTCCCAAATCGAGGCACCATTGCCTCAGATGGAACGAGTCATATTGATCGCGCACAACGGCTCTCGTGGAGCTGGGCTTCGCACAACGGCTGAAACGGCCTGTGCTACGCCCAGACCCACACGCCGGTGCGCTCGTCGAACGGCTTGGTTGGCTTTCATACTGCCGCTGATCGCGCTTGTCGCACGAGCGCAGGATCCGGTGCCGGTACTGACCATCGACGATGCCGTTGCACTTGCATTGAGAGGAAACCCGACGGTGCAATCGGCTGCACTGGACGTGGACAACGCGAAAGAGACCACCGCCGCAAACAAGACGACGCGATTGCCGCAATTCAAGGTCTATGCACTCGGAGGCGAATCTCTCGTTCCTATCAAATTCAACATCCCGGCGGGCGCGTTAGGGACATTTGCAGCGACGGGACCGATTCCGGCACACAGTCGAAGCATCACGGAGCCGCAGCAGTTCACGGGATTCATCCTCGGGCAGGCTTCACAGCCTCTGTCTCAGCTCTGGAAAATTCATCTATCGGTGCTCTCGTCGAAGATCAACGGTAAGCGTCCGATCGAGACCGTCTTGACGTGGTCAAGCGACGCGTAGTTTAGCCAGGCGCTCGTAGCGAAAGCAGTTGCGGATATTGCTCAGGAAGTAACGGCCTTTGGACTCGGCGCTCAGGAACTGCTGATAATCGTTGTTGGAAAACTCGAAGTATCGATAGATGTCTTCGCTCTGAAACCGCAGGTACAGGATGCGCTTTTCCGCGTCATAGGCAACGGAGGTGAACATCTTTGATTGGAGCGGCAACCAGGACATTGGAGTTTACGCTGCCTCCACAACCGGTGCTGTGGGGAAAAGATTCCAGGGCAGCAACTCCTCAATCCGGTTGATCGGATGATCGGCAATACAACGCAGCACCGAGGTTAGATAAGCTTCCGGATCGATTCCATTGAGCTTCGCCGAGCCCAGTAGACTGTAGATCGCCGCTGCACGCTCACCGCCCGCATCAGACCCTGCAAACAGGTAATTCTTGCGGCCGAGCGCGACGGCGCGCAACGCGCGTTCGGCCGCATTATTGTCGATTTCGATATGGCCGTCATCGCAATAACGCATCAGTGCAGGCCAGCGAGCGAGTGCATAGCCAATCGCCGCAGCTGTTTCTGATTTGCGCGAGATCTTGGCGAGTGTTGTTTTAAACCACTCGTGGAGCGAGGTCAGCAGAGGCCGTGCGCGCGCATTGCGTACCTCTTGACGTTCGCTAGGCGAGCGACCGCGGATTTCGGTTTCGATGGTATAGAGCTGACCAATACGTTGGATCGCTTCACTCGCGATCGGAGAGGCGTGTGCCTGGTGCAGGTCAAAAAACTTGCGACGAACGTGGGCCCAACATGCAGCCTCTTGCATGCGGCCGCCATCATAGAGGCGATTGAACCCGGCATAACCGTCGGCTTGCAGTGTGCCGCGAAAGGTGGCCAGATGCCGGTGTGGATGCTCTCCTTTGCGATCCGGCGAGTAAACAAACCAAACCGCGGCAGCTGCCAGATCACCGGCCGGGCGATCATCTCGAACATACGTCCACAGGCGCCCGAGTTTTGTTTTGCCAGTACCTGGCGCCAACACTGGAACCGGCGTGTCATCGGCGTGCAGTTTACTCGCCCTCATTACGTACTGCCGCAACGCATCGTGCAACGGTGTGAGCAGTTGGCTCGTCGCACCGACCCAATCGGCAAGCGTCGAGCGCTCTAACTCCACGCCTTCCCGCGCGTAGATTTCGGCCTGACGATACAGCGGCAAATGGTCGGCGTATTTCGACACCAGAACGTGCGCCAGCAGTCCGGGACCGGCCAGGCCACGGTCAATGGGACGGCTCGGAGCTGCCGCCTGCACGATTACATCGCACTTCGCGCAGCTTAGCTTGGGGCGCACATGCCGGATCACCTTGAATCGTGCCGGCACGTACTCGAGCACTTCGGAAACATTCTCACCCAGTTTGCTTAACTCGCCACCGCAAGCTGGGCAGCTCTTCTGCTCCGGCTGATGGATTTCGGTTTGCCGTGGCAGATGATCCGGTAAGGGCCGCCGCCCTGGCTTCTGCGTCACACGCGCAAAGATCGCCGCTGCCGGCGGCGGCAGTGTGCTTTCTGCTCGCTCCCTTTTCTCAGCCGCACTTTCTTCCAGATCGTCGAGCTGGAGTTGAAGTTGCTCAATCTGTCGTTCGACCTTTTCCGACTTGCGGCCAAACTGCAGCCGCTGCAAACGGGCGATGAGCAATCGTAAACGCTCGATCTCGGCTGCATGCGAAGAAAGCTGTTCATGCTGAGACAGGATCAGCGCTTTCATTGCCGCCGCGTCCATGCTGTCCAGATCTGGAAGCTGTGCGGCAGACATGTTCAAACTATGCCAAGGTTTTATTACTTAGTCCAGGCAAGTTCGAACATTTTCGATTATCTCTGTTTTATTGATCACACCGCCATCTCTGGCTTCCACGTGCGCACTGGCTGTCTCCAGTCAATGCCTTCGAGTAACATGGATAACTGCGCACGAGTAAGTGATACTGTTCCGCTTTCAGCTTGCGGCCAGATGAAGCGCCCGCGCTCCAAACGCTTCGCAAATAGGCATAGCCCGTCCCCATCCCACCACAACAACTTAATGAGATCGCCGCGCCGCCCGCGAAATACGAACACGTGCCCGCCGAAAGGGTCCTGCTGCAGCACCGTTTGCGCGACTGCGCTCAGACCCGTGAATCCACGCCGCAGATCCGTCACGCCCGCCGCAACCCAGATGCGTGCGCCAGCCGGCAACGAGATCATCGCGCCAGGTGCTCCAGCACAGCCAGCACCGTTGCGCGATCGGCACTCTCAATGTGCACACGAGCCTTCGTGAATTCAAGATGAACGGTTACCGACGGGATCGCTTCTCGTTCCTGGAAAGTATTTCTTGTCAACCGGCTATGCTGATCGCTCTCCCCCGTCACGCGCACCGGCAATAGCGCCGCTCCCGACTTCCCCTGCACCTTGCGGCCATACTGCCGACGCCATCTGTACACCTGCGTCGGATGTAGACCGTGCGCCTCCGCCACCGCCCTCACCGAAGCTCCCGGCTTAAATGAGGCCTCCACAATCCGTTGCTTCTCGCTTGCCGAACGCTTGCGCCGCTTCTCTGCCGCAGTCGTCTCATCCGAAGCCCTAATTTCGCCATCCTTCTGACTGAATCCACTCATCCATCCCTCCCGAGGCCCAATCGGCACTCTCTTGAAGCATGGCTCTACTGCGACCTCACGCGCCAGACGGCTACAACCGGACGCTTACGATCAACGAGGATCTCGAGAAAGAGAAATTGCGACTGCAGCGGCAGGACACAGCCCAGTCTGTGCGCGATCTCTACTACCAGATTGCGCAAACTCAGACACAGATTGACGGCGGCGAAGCGAACGAGAAATACCTTGCGGAGCTGCAGATTGAGACCGACCGGAAGCTGGCGCAACAAGCGGCTCTGAAAGCGGACAGCCTGGCCGTTCGGGCGCAACTCAGCCAGCAGCGATATCAATTGGTTACCCTGCGGGACACAAGCAGTACACAGAAGGAATCGCTCAATCGGCTGTTGGGCCGCGATATTGCAACTGAGTTCTCAGTAGAGACGCAGCCGCTGGCTTCGGTCGAGGAGATCGATTTGGCGGCGGCGCACAGCACGGCGCTTCGCCAGCGTCCCGAAATTGCGGAAGCACGTTTGCAAACGAAGCAGGCCGAAACGCAAGTGCGCCTGGAGCGTGCCGAATACATTCCCGAAATCAGTGCGAGTTTCACGTACGCCTCATTACCGAATGTGAGTTTCGCGCCACAGAATTTTATGAATGCCGGGTTTCTGTTGCAGTGGCAGCCTTTCGATTGGGGCCAAAAACGGCATAAAACGCGAGCGCTGCAGGATTCGACCAAGCAGGCAAAGATCAGCGAGAGCGACAGCCAGCGGCAGATTCTGCTGGACGTGAACACACAATTCCGGGCCCTGTCTGAAGCGCGCATGCTGCTGGATACGAGCGCAGTAGCGCAGGAAGCGCAGCGCGAAAAGCTGCGCGAGTTGACGAATCAGTATCACGAAAAGGCCGCGCTGCTCGCCGACGTTTTGCAACAGGAAGGCGCAGTGGTGCAGGCGGACTCGACCTATCAAAGTGCTCTGGCCGGCTTCTGGCGGGCCAAAGCAACTTTCGATCGGGCATTGGGGAGGGAATAACACAATGCGAGCGACATTTCTTTTCGCGCACAACGCCCACCAAGCGGGCTGTGCGCTTACTTTTGTCCTGGCAGCGGCAGTGTTTCTGGTGAGTTGCAGCAAGGAAAAGCAGCTACAGCCCGTGATTCAGGTAGTGCGGGCGGGCGTTGTGGGACAGATCGAGCCGGGTGCAGACGGCGCCCCGCCTCAGCGCTATTCTGCGAGCATCGAACCGATCCAGAAGGTCGACCTGGCATTCAAGTCCGGTGGAATCGTTGCGCAGATTCGCCAGGTACGCGGGGCCGACGGACGCATGCGCAACGTTGACATCGGCGATAAGGTGCCCAGCGGCGCCGAACTGGCGCAGGTGCGTCCGGCCGATTATGAAAATAGCCTTGCGCAGGCCGAAGCGCAGCATGGACAGGCGCAGGCGCAAGTGACGCAGGCCCAGGCCCAGCTCACACAGGCGCAGGCGAATTTCCACCAAGCCGATCTCGAGTACGCGCGCGACAGCAATCTTTTCCAATCGGGAAGCCTGATCAAGCCTACTTATGACCAGGCGAAGGCACAGTACGATGCGGGTGCCGCGTCCGTGGCCGCGGCCGAACAGGCGGTGAAAGCGGCCGAAAGCACCGTGGGCAATACGAGTGCAGGTGTCAGTCAGGCAAAGCTCTCGCTGAGCGACACGGCTTTGTGCGCTCCGTTCGCCGGCTGGATCACGGCGCGAAACGTCGATCGCGGAAGTCTCGTCGGCGCCTCGACGGTCGGGTTCAGCATCGAAGACACGCATCTGGTGAAAGCGTCTTTTGGCGTGCCCGATACTACGCTGCCGCTGATCCACCTGGGGCAAAAGGAGCCTGTGGCGCTGGACATTCTTCAACGGGCGGTTCCAGGAGTGATCACGTCAATTTCTCCGCAGGCCGATTCGACGAGCCGCGTTTTCTCAATCGAAGTGACACTGGATAACTCGCGCGAGGATATACGGCCGGGCATGATCGGGACGATCACTTTAGGCGGTCCACGAGATTCGACACGGAGGCTGGCGGTGCCGCTGAGCGCGGTGGTGCGCGCGCCCAACGATCCGACTGGATTCGCGGTTTTCCGCATAACCGAGAGCGATGGGAAGTTGTACGCTTCGGCGCAGCCAATTGAGATTGGCCAGACCTTCGGCAATTCGATCGAAGTGATGCGCGGTCTTGCGGCCGGGCAAAGGATCATTTGGATGGGAGCGGCGCAGGTGCATGACGGCCAGCAGGTGAGTATTCTCCCGTAGGGACGTGTGCCATGCATGAAACCGATCAAGAACTAATCGCACACAAGCACAACACCTCGCGATTTTTTGTCGAGCATCGACAGATCGCCTGGGCGGCGCTGATAGGCGTTATCGCGTGGGGAATCTACGGATACTACTCGATGCCGCAACGCAAAGATCCGGATGTGCCGGTCCGCGTGGCGGTCGCATCCTGCAACTGGCCGGGCGCCACTGCTCAGGAAGTGGAGCAGTTGGTCACGCGGCCGATTGAGCAGACCATTGCGGAGAACAAAACGATCCACCCGGCGACGGCCTCCGACTACGGCATCCGGTCCATCTCGCTGCCTGGCACCTCGATCGTCTACGTCCAACTTGCTGAAACCGTCAGCGACACGCGGGAGCAGTTCAGCGATATCAATCTGAAGCTTCAGGCGCTCCAGCCGCAGTTGCCGAGCGGTGCACAGGCCATCCAATTTCAAAGCGACTTCGGGGACACGACCGCGCTGATGATGACAGTGGCCAGCCCGCCCATCGACAAGCTGGAAATTCAGATGCGCGCGCTGACGGTGGAGGATGCGATTCAAGCAGCGCGTGCGGCGGGAGGGCCATCGATGATGCCGCGCGTCAGCATTGTGTATTCGTTTCCGCTCACTCTTTCAGAAACGGGCGTGATGGAGGCGACCGAAGTATTCCGGCAGGATGCGGAGCGCGCCGGTGTGCTGAAGGACTCACGGCTGATAAACGGCCGGGGATTCATGGGCGTGGACGGGGAATCAAACCTGGATGACGCCCGCATTGAGGCTTATCTCAAACAGTTCGTGGCGACACATCTGCACGAATCGGAATTCGATCCAGATGTGTCGGACCCGGCGATCATTCGCGACGTTTCACAAACGCAGCAGAAGCTGAAGTCTGTCGCGACCGCGAAGTACACCTACGCACAGCTCGACGATTTCACGGACCTGATCGGGCGCACGCTGCTGGGCGCGCCGCAGGCTTCGAAGGTGGAACGCAAGGGCGTTCTGTCGCAGGCCGTGTACCTGGATTATTCGCAGGACCGACTAGGATCGTACGGATTGCAGGTCTCAGATCTGGGCAAGACTCTTGATGCGCGCAACATCACGCTGCCGGGAGGATCGACCGACGCCGGCGGGGGGCAGATAGTGATTGACCCTTCGGGCAAGTTTGAACACGCTCGCGCGATCGGCGACGTGCTTCTAACGCCCTCGAACGGCGGGCAGCCACTGTATCTCCGCGATCTGGTTCACATCAATCGCGAATATAAAGCTCCACCAGACTATCTGAATTTCTACACCGCGATCGGCAAAGACGGAAAGCCGCATCGGAGCCGCGCTATCACACTCGCGATTTACATGCGATCGGGAGAACAGATCCAGAAATTCGGCGCCGCGATTGACGAGAAATTGAAACAGGTGCGCGCGGTGCTTCCGGCCGATCTGATCATCGCGCGCACTTCGGATCAGCCTTTACAGGTGAAGGAGAGCGTCGATCTATTTATGGAAGCGTTGTATGAAGCCATTCTGCTGGTGGTGCTGATCGCGCTGATCGGCTTCTGGGAATGGCGGTCGGCACTGCTGATGGCGCTATCGATACCGATCACGCTGGCCATGACTTTCGGCCTGGCGCATACGGCGCAGATTGATTTGCAGCAAGTATCCATCGCAACGCTGATCATTGCGCTCGGATTGCTAGTGGATGACCCGGTGGTGGCCAACGACGCGATCAAGCGTGAACTGGCGGCAGGCAATCATCCAATCACCGCCGCGTGGCTGGGGCCGACGAAGCTTGCGCGCGCCATCGTCTACGCGACGGCGACGAACATCATCGCGTATCTCCCGTTCCTGATGGTGACGGGCACCACCGGCGATTTTTTGCATAGCCTGCCGATTGTCATGGCGGCGGCGCTCATCTCTTCGCGCATCGCTTCGATGACGTTTGTGCCGTTGCTGGCCTACTATCTGCTGCGTCCGCGAAAAAAGCCGGAATCGACGCTCGAAGAGCGGCGCACGCACGGATTTTACGGCTGGTACTACACGCTTGCGGGGAAGGCGATCCGCTGGCGTTGGGCGGTGCTGGGCGGGTCGTTTGTCTTTCTCGGATTGGGCGTGATCGTCGCCGCGAATTTGAAGACACAGTTCTTTCCGGATGACGTTCAATATTGGTCGTACATTGACGTGTGGCTGCCCAATGATGCGGCGTTATTGGCGACGAGTGATGCAGCGCGCCATGTCGAATCCATCGTGGAGCGCGTGTCGGAGGAGTATGCGCGGACGCACCCGTCCAAAGAGTACGGAGGGGAAGCCGGGAAGCTTCTCGAATCCGTCACGGCTTTCGTCGGCGGGGGCGGCCCACGCTTCTGGTTTTCCGTTACTCCTGAGTTGCAGCAGCAGAACTATGCGCAAATCCTGATCAGGCTGCGTGACAAAGACACGACACCTGCTCTCGTGGGACCACTGCAGTCGGCGTTGAGCAGGGAAGTGCCGGGCGCGTACGTGACCGTTCATCAATTGCAGACGAATCCGGTGGAGTTTCCCGTTGAGGTACGGATCTCTGGAACGTCGGATTACGATGCAAAGGACGAACCGGCCGACATCGAGAATCTTCGTGCACTCGCCGGCTCCGTCGAAAAGATTTTTCGGCCGATTCCGGGCGTGCAGGTGGTACAGAACGATTGGTTCGCGGAGAGTCCTGAAGTGAAGCTGCAGATCGATCCGGATCGTGCCAATCTGGTGGGCATTACGAATCGCGACGTGGCGAACTCCACGACGGCGGCGATGAGCGGAACCACCGTGACTACACTGCGCGAGGGCAATTGGCAGATTCCCGTCATCGCGCGATTAACGCCCATGGAACGCGCACAGCTTTCCGACGTGCAAAATCTCTACGTCTACTCGAGCCAGGGATCGACAAAGGTTCCCCTGCGGAGCGTGTCATCGGTGGTAAATCAAATGGTGACGGAGCGCATACGCAGACAGGAGCACTTCCGAACCATCGGCGTTCATGTGTATCCGCAGCAGGGCGTTCTGCCGTCGGAAATTCTAAGCAAGGCGCGGCCGCAATTGGCCGAATTTCAGAAGAATATGCCGCCCGGCTATCGCATGGTGATCGGTGGTGAGCAAGCGAAGCAGTCGGCCGGATTCGCAAATCTGGCGATGGTTCTGGTGATTTCGGTCCTGGGTATCTATGCAGCATTGCTGCTGCAGTTCGGCAATGCAGTGAAGCCGCTGCTCGTGTTGGCGGCTACTCCGTACGGAGTTGTGGGCGCAATGCTCTGCCTGGCGCTGATGCACACACCGTTCGGCTTCATGGCGTTCCTGGGAGTGGCGAGCCTGATCGGCGTGATCGTCAGCCATGTCATTGTGCTGTTCGATTTCATCGAAGAGATGCACGAGAAGGGCGAACCGTTCGAGCAGGCGATTCGCGATGCGGGAATTGAACGTCTGCGGCCAGTGCTGATCACGGTGGGAGCGACAATTCTGGCGCTGTTCCCGTTGGCGATTCATGGCGGCCCGCTGTGGCAACCGCTCTGTTACGCGCAGATCGGCGGACTGGCTGTCGCGACGTTCATCACGTTGTTGCTGGTGCCGGTGCTCTACAGCATCGCCGTGCTGGATCTCAAAATTGTGAAATGGACGAAAGCGAGTTAGAGGTTATGGCAAGGCAGCAAAGCCCACGACGTCAGCCTCCGCCTCGATTGTCGCGTGGCCCGCGAAGACGAACGGAAACGACCGGCACGGAAGATTCACAACGAGCTTGGGCAAGCTGTAACCGCGAGTGTTCGCCCAATTTTCATCAAGATAATTGTCCCTGCCAGCGCGCCTAAGGCCGCTCCTTTACAAAAGGCGAACTGTTTCCCCATTGGAGATAACTCAGCTTGCCTGATGTTCCGATTCGGAACGAATCGGGGTGGCCGCGCAAGTTATTGATAATAAAAACGCTTTACGGAAGCTAATGGGAGTCGGAAGCGGGGACGTGCTTTTCTTGCTAGAAGTTATTGAAAACACGGGATTGCAATTGTTGCCATGATTGCTCGTTTTGCCGCTGCATGTTACCTGATGTCACCCAGGATTGAGGACTCTGGAAGGCGCGAGTCCCTGCGCCCGCTTTGCGCGGCGCGTCAGTAGACGGATTTGAGCGCCTAAGTCTGGACCAGGAGGTCGGTGGTTCGAATCCACTCGCCCCGACCATTCTTCTTTCAGCTAATCCCTTGAAATGGCAGTGTTTGGAACTGCGACGCTCAAGCAATCTCAACGGCTCCCGTTTTGCCTGAGCCCCTGGTTTTCGGCCTCAGAATGCAAATATTGGACGGCTAATGGACGGAAGCTCTGTGTCGTAAAGTTTGCGGAATCGTTTACACCAACAATTACGCTCGGCCAAACAATTGGGCGACCTGCCGCGTACGCCACGTGGCTTCGGTATGGAGTGATGTTCTAGTCGATGCCCTCGCCGCCGCAGCGCGGGATCGGCGCTTTGTGGGTTAGAGCGTTTGCCTCCGGAGCAGAAGGCCGCTGGTTCGAGTCCAGCCGGGCGCACCAACTCGCTGAAATGTAGAGACTTACCTCGTTTCAAATCGCCGTGGCCGTTTGCTTCTGGCAAACGGCCTAGCCAACCTTAATTAAACAGCAATTAAACAGCCGCTGTGCGGCTATCGTATTGTCGCTTCTTGATCAGTGATAAAACACGTGGCCGCGAGGCGCGACCTAAGGTGGGCCTCGGCAAGTTTCCGGAAACCCGACTTAATAACCAATTGAGCAGACCGTCGTAGATGCCGGCTTCGAGTGCCGCTCAATTTCCGAGTGGCGAGTCATCCTGGCACAACTCGGAAACTTATTCTTCGGCATTGGCAAACCTTGTCGAAAACAGTAGAGATGTTGCTTTATAGCAGCCTCGCGTACTCCGCACGCGCCTCTCTCAAAATCGGAATATTTGGATCGGCATCCTTCCAGAGTGTGAGGAAATCTCCGTAAGCGGCTTTCGCCCTGGCCTTATCGCCAGATAGCGCATACGCCCGCCCTAATTGGAGGTTTGCCAGGGCGCCGATTGGATCCGCGATCACGATACCGGGATGATCGAGAATCTTTTGAAATTCCAGTTCGGCTTCATGCCAACGATGCGACAGCAGATAAGCTTCGCCGCGCAAGTAGGCGGGATACAGGCCACCGAAGCAACCGAAGAAGGCGATCCCAGACATCCCAAGTTCATAGGGCTCAGCGGCTCGCAAAGCTTCCAGCGCCTGCTCAGGAGCTCCGTCATGCAAGGCAAGAGCGGCGCGAAGTGCCGGCACATAGGTAAACTTCACCGAGGTATCCTCCGTGAAGCGCGTGTCTAAGTCGTTCATCAATTCCCGTGACTTACTCACTTCGCCGGAAAGCGCCAACGCCAGGGCAGAGGCATACTCCACATCGCGGCCCAGCGAGAGTTCCCGCGCAGCCAGCGCATTTCCCTTAGCGCCGGATGAATTGCCGAAGAACGCCTCCCATAGAGCCATCGCGGCTTCATAACTGGCCGCCCTCTCCCGTTGACCGGATTGCTGAGCGATATCCATAGCTCGCCTCGCCATAGCCTTGGCGGCTTCGGTTCTGCCGGAACGAGCAAGAACCAGTGCCTGCGCGTGTGCTAACCAATCGTCGGCTCCGGGCCTTCCTTTGGCCAAGATCGCCTGTTGCTGCATCGCCGCAGAATCACCCTGCAGGAAGGCGATGTTATAACGAAGCAACGCAACTTCAGGGAACACCTGATTACTTTCGGAAAAACGGTTACAGATGGCTTTGGCCTGCTCGAAACGATTCAGAAAGAAGTAACTTGCGGCGAGATTGACGTAGGCGAATGTATGATCCGGATCCAGGCGGATTGCCCTTTGGGCTTGTTCGATCGACCGTTCGTAATTCCCCACTCCCTGGGAGATGAAGCGCATAGGCTTTGGCGGTATACTCCGCCGAAAGGTCGGACTCTCCCAACGCGCTGTAAGTAAGGCCCAGGGTGGCGTAGGCCATGGCAAACTGAGGATCGATTTCAATAGCTCGCTGGAAAAGGGGCACCGACGCGGCAGTACCCACCGAGAAGCTCGCCTGCCGTGCTGAGCTGAACGCCTTGAGCGCTTCCAGCGAAGGGGTGGTCGCCTCCCGAAGAGGGATGTCGTGCTTTCTTACGGTCGTTGAAGATTCACCTGCCCGGGAACGGAACCTGCGGGCCATCCTGCTCAGTACGGCAAGCACGTCCTCCCTGCTGCCAGCCTGACTCTGCTGGTCGTCAAGGACGTCTTCGCTCCGGCAACTATGCGCGCGCAATCCCAACACGTACTGCGTTCCCAGCCGGGAGATCGAACCCTCCAGGACGGCAGCGCTTCCGGTCCGCTCGCAGATTTCGCGCGCCACGTTAAGCGTAAGCGGCGCATTGGCGGATTTACCCATGAGCCGGAGCGTCTGCTGAATCCGGTCCTCAGAAATGAGGCTGAGGAAGGGCGATTGTTCAAGCTGTATTGCCAGACCCTGGCGCAATGTGTCGTCGAATGCGGGATCACCGGTTCGATTCGTGAAGTCCGCAAGAACGATCGTATCTTTGTCGGTAAGCCCGGGAGTCGCACGAAAATGGAACCAGGCCAGTGCTGAAATCGCGATGACGGCTGCCGCGAGAATCGCAGCCGTGGTCCAGCGCGCCGCAGGATTCGGCTTGGAATCCCGGTGGACATTCAGGCGTTCGAGATCGGCCCGAATTTCGGAAGCGGTCTGGTATCGTAATTCGCGATCATTTTCGAGGCACCTGGACGTGATGCGCTGTAGTTCCGCCGGGCATCCGCTCAGCGGCAGGCCTGATCGAGGAAGCTTTCCCGTGGCCATCTCGTGCAGCACCAGCCCGAACGAAAACAAATCGCTCCGTTCATCCAACTCCTGCGCCGACGCTTGTTCCGGGGACATGTAGGCGACCGTACCGGCAGCCGCTCCGGGCCTGGTGAGGTGTTTCGCTTCCCCGCTGCCTGGTGCCGTTGCCTTGGCCAATCCGAAATCGAGGATCTTCGCGCGCCCTTCGTTCGTGATGAAAATATTGGCCGGCTTGATGTCGCGATGAACGATACCCTTGCGGTGAGCTGCCTCAAGGCCCTGGGCGATTTGAGAGCCATAGTCCCGCACCTCATCCATGGGCATTGGCGTTCCCGAGATGCGTTGGCGCAGTGAGCAGCCTTCCAGCAGTTCCATCGCAATGAACGGCTGCCCGGCTTCTTCTCCGATCTCGTAAATGGTGCAAATGTTCGGATGATTCAGAGCGGAGGCCGAGCGCGCTTCTTTACGAAGGCGCGCCAGTGCGAGCGGGCTTCGCGAAAAGTCAGCGGCAAGGAATTTCAGCGCCACCTCGCGACCCAATACAAGATCCTCTGCCCGATAGACCACGCCCATGCCGCCAGCCGCGAGTGCGGCCAGGACACGGTAATGAGACACTCGTTCGCCTGATATCCGTTCCGTCTGGAGAGGCAGGGTGTCGCCGCCGGAGGATGAGTCGGGGTAGCTGTCCTCCACAGGCACGATCAGGCGGTACCCGCGGCGCTTCACGGTCTCGACATAGCGCGCGCGATCGGCCGCGTCGCCCAGAGCGTTCCTTAACTTCTTGATTGCGGCGTTTACTGCGTTTTCGAACTCGACGATCGTGCCGTTTGGCCACAACCGCTCGCGGATCTCTTCACGAGTGACCACCTGACCCGGAGACAGGATGAGCAGTTCGAGAATGCGAAACGATTGCTCCGGCAATGCAACCTTTTGTCCGTTTCGGTATAGTTCGCCGGAGCGCAGGTTGAGCTCAAAACAATCGAAGCGCAACGTGCTAGCCAGTTTTCCGTTTGGCATGAGATTGGCCGGAAGAGGGTTACTCATTCTAGCGAGATTTGCCCGCTCGCAGAAAACGTGGAATCAGGCGGAAGTCATGCAGAAGTCACCTTCACCACATGTTCTTTTTGCGCCGGCCCGGACAGAATCAGGGCACGCTGCACTAAACAGTGGAACTTCAAAGGAGAGAAAAGAATGAGAGCACCGGTTTTGAATCGAACGAGCGCAGTAGCTATGGCTGCTTTGCTAACGCTGCCGCTTTATCTCGCGACCCAGGAGGACAGCGAAAGCAGGCCAACTCACGCTCGACATTACAGGGTAACTGATCTTGGAGCACCCCCCGGCTGGACCTTCAGCCAGGCGAGCACCATCAGCAATACAGGCGTGATCAGCGGTTTAGCCGCCGCGACGCCTACCAGTCCGCAACGCGCCGTCGTGTGGGAGCACGGCAAGCTTCTTGAGTTCGGCACCCTGGGTGGGCTGAACAGCGGGTCATTCGGAGCGGTAAGACGAGGACGAGTGCTTGCCGTCGGGCAGGCCGAATCTGCCGATCTCGATCCGAATGATGAGAACTTCTGTGATTACGGCAGTCATGAGAAGTGCCTGCCGGTTCTGTGGGATGGCCATAGAACGATCCCGCTTCCGACGCTCGGTGGCAATAACGGCAACTCCGGCCCGATCAATGCCAAGGGCGAGATCGCGGGGACCGTCGAGACCGATATCCGCGATCCGGACTGTCCCGGTACTGTGGCAGCGAATGGTACAGGCCCGCAGGTGCTGGACTATGAAGGTGTGGTCTGGGGACCGAGGCCCGGGCAGATGCGGAAGCTGAAGCCGTTGCCGGACGACACGGTAAGTATTGCTCTATGGATCAACGACAATGGTCAGGCTGTCGGCGTATCCGGTACCTGCGCGAACAGTGAGAACCCGCCCGTCGCCTACGGTCCGCATGCGGTGCTCTGGGATACGAACGGCAAGCCTCACAACCTGGGAAATCTTGGCAGCGCGACCCAAAATGCCGGTTTGTCCATCAATGACCGTGGTGAAGTCGTAGGCGCTTCGTCCCCCACCGACCAGAGCTTAGCCTCCAATGGAGGGCTGGCGTTTCTCTGGACTCGGCAAAAGGGGATGCGGTCCCTGGGTACTCTTCCCGGTGACGTTGCGAGCGTCGCGTCAGGAATTAACGACCGGGGAGAGGTGATTGGCCTGTCCATAGATCCAATGGGCAATCCACGGGCGGTGGTCTGGCACCGTGCGTCCATATTCAATCTGAACGATCTCGTAGCAGGGGATTCGCCATTCGACGCTTTACTTGCTGTCTTTAGCATCAATGATGCTGGCGAGATTGTCGGATTTGGCGTGACGACGGGTGGAGACGTGCATGCTTTTCTCGCGACCCCGTGCAATGAAGACACCGACACCGGCGCTAAACGTGCACCACATGAGACCGTAATTCCCGAATATGTGCGCGACATGGTTCGCGCGCGCTTTGGAACACATCGGCAGTAATTCGCTGCTCGGCTTTTGCAAGATGCAGGAGCCGAGCGCTTTTTTTGGCTCGGAGTAAACCTCACGGACTTTGCCAGTCGAGCGCGTAGATCTCCTGTGTGCCGGTGTCGTGTAGCAGGAGAGGTGAATCGTCCGGGGTCAAGCCGAACCAGAAACCTCCGGATGTGCCTGTGCGCTTCACGTTGCTAAGACTGACCACGCGCTCCACGGCGTGATCCTCTATATGGACACGCATAATGGCGTGTTCTTTACCGTGCCGCTCGAAGTAGACGTAGCGTCCATCTCTTGACCAGTCCGCCCAGTTCAGCTCGCCTTTCGCCAGTTCGGACCATCTTTGAGTTTTTAAATCGAAGAGCATCAGGGCGTGGTGGTCGCCGCGCCGCGCAAGAATGTATTGGCCATCGGGCGACCAGGTAGCCAATAGCAACCCCTCCGACCCCGGTAACTGTTTCACTTCGTGCGTTGTCAAATTCAAAACCTTAACTCCCTGCGGAGCCGTCTCGGTCCAGGGAGCATAACTGAAAACGATCGAGTTGCCATCGGGTGACCAGCTGGGACGTAGTCGATTGCGCTGGTCCTTAAAAAGCGACTCAGCCGGGCCGCCACCGGCCGATACCAGGTAAATCCCGTCGAATTTGCCCGCTCTCCCGCCCTGAAAAACAATCCTCTTTCCATCGGGAGACCAGCAAGGAGCCGTGGTCCGCAGAGGCGCAAAAGTGAGTTGCAGGCGCTTGCTGCCGTCCGTTCGGCTGCGCCACAACGCACCTTCCGGGAACGAAACATAAGTGACCCACTGCCCGTCGCGCGAGAAATCCACAAACTCGCCGGAAACGCCCGCCAGGTACGACACCCACTGGCGTGCCTTCGCATCGTAGCGGGTCAACTCGCCTCGCAGTTGCTGACCGACGACGTACAGCTTCCTGCCATCCCGGCTGAACACCGGCGCCAGTGAGTTCAGTTGCCCGGAGGTAATCTGTACTGGTTTGCGCCCAATCTGCGGGACCACTCCCAGAAGCCCATGCTGCTCTCGAGTCGCCCAGACTTCGGTTTTGTCCTGGCGGGTCGCCTGAAATGCGAAGTATTTGCCATCGGGCGTCCAGTTGCCGCAACACTCGGCTGGCGGCCGGTTCCAGCCAGCAAGCAAGGGATGAAGTCCGGTTCCACCTGCCGATACTTCCCAAATCGCCAGCGGGCCCGTTCGGTCGATGACATTGCCGAGCGTGAATCGCAGGCGAGCCCCATCCGGTGACCAACGCAGCCAGAAGGCCGCTCCGGGAAGAGTCGTTAGTTTCCTGGGGTTTTTTCCGTCGCGGGTAGCCCGATACAAATCGCGCCCGATCACATACGCAATCTCCTGTGCATTGGGAGACCAGGCCGCAGCTGTCGCCAGCAGATTCCCCAGGCGGCGAGACGGACCTGCCGGCAGGGGTGCGATCCAAAGCGGCCACAGGCCCAAACCGCTATTAAAATTGGCGAGCAATAGTTCTGATCGCTGCGGAAGAATGTCCAGCACCTCCGGGGACTCCAAAGAAGTGGGCAGCATGGTTTCGGTCCACCGGTTGCGGGAACTTGTGCCACAAAGCTCGTCATGCCGCCGCCTTCCTGCAGATAAAGGCGCGATCCATCCGTAACCATCGCGCCCAGAATCCCACCTTTGCCCTCGCCGTCATGGGAGATCTGAACATAGTTCGAGGCTCGCGGAGGAAGGAGCGGACTAAGCACGAAGTAGAGCGGAATCAACAGGCCGATGGCCACCGCACCCGCCACAACCAAACGGCTACGACGAAAACTGCGTACGCCGGGCCGGTGCGAATCGCTATTCTGCCTCAGCCGATCGAGATCGCTGCGGATTTCCGAAGCCTGCTGATACCGCAAGCCGCGATCCTTCTGGAGGCATTTCGAGATGACTGCTTCCAGTTCCCCGGGTACGCGGGCATTCACGCGTGCCGCAGAAAGCGGAGTTCTGTGCAGGATGGCCTCAAAGATGTCCGCCAGAGCATGACCGGTAAATGGAGCAGTTCCGGTAACCATTTCATAAAGCAGAGCTCCGAAAGAGAAGAGATCCGTGCGTGGATCCAAAGGCTGGCCGCGCACCTGTTCCGGCGACATATACTCTGCGGTACCTAACGTTGTGCCGGCAGCGGTGAGTTGCTCGTTGCCTGCCGCCATCTCCTGCGGCCTGTCTGTTCGGGGCTGTATGAGCTCGGCCGCGGAAAGCTGAGCCAGGCCGAAATCGAGCACCTTGGCGTGGCCGCGATTCGTCACGAATACATTGGCGGGCTTGATATCACGATGCACAACGCCCTGCGCATGAGCGGCGTCGAGAGCATCGGCGATTTCCATCGCCAGCTTCACTGCCGTTTCGATTGGCACTGTTTGCCCGCCGATATGCTGCTTCAAGGTAGCGCCTTCCAGATACTCCATGACGAGGAAGGCACGGCCGTCCTGCTCTCCGATGTCGTAAAGCGTGCAGATGTTTGGGTGATTGAGCGATGAGACGGCTTGCGCTTCGCGCTGAAAGCGAGCGAGAGCCTGGGAGTCGCGCGCCAGCTCATCGGGCAGAAATTTGACCGCCACTAACCGGTGCAGCCGGACGTCCTCGGCCTTGTAAACCACGCCCATGCCGCCGCTGCCGATCTTCTCAATGATCCGGTAATGCGCGTGCGTACTTCCGATCAGCGGGCTGCCAAGCTCTTGTGCTTCGTTTCCGTGGCGAGCGAGTAATTGTGCAGCGATTTCAATAGCCTGGTGTTCCAGGAAGTTACCGGCTTGCTGGTGCGAACACAGCAGCGAGCGGACCTCCGTTTCCAGTGTTTCGTCGCCCTGGCAGGCTTGCCGCACAAACGCTTCGCGATCAGCCGGCGCCTGCTGCAAGGCCGATTGCAGCAATTCATCGACGCGTTGCCATTGCTCAGATCGCATCGGCTGCTGCGCCAGTCATTTCACGGTAGAGCCACGCTTTGGCTGTGCTCCAGTCGCGCATCACGGTGGCGGGCGACACATCGAGCACCTCCGCGGTCTCGTCGACGCTCAGGCCGCCGAAGAAACGCATTTCGACAACTTGTACTTTTACGCGGATCGAGCCGCGCCAAAGCGTTCATCGCATCGTCAAGGGCCACCAGATCGGCGGCTCGCTCGCTGTCCACAACCGCCAGACCTTCCAACGGGACACGCTTGAGGCCGCCGCCCCGCGTTACGTTATGGCGGCGTGCATAATCCACCAGAATGCGCCGCATCAACTGCGCCGATATGGCAAAAAAATGCGCCCGGTTCTGCCATTGCATCCGCTTGTAATCCACCAGGCGGGTATAGGCTTCATTGACCAAGGCTGTAGTTTGCAGGCTGTGGCCCGAACGCTCCCGTTGCATGTAGTGATGCGCCAGGCGATGCAGTTCGTCATAGACAACGGGGGTCAGCTTTTCCAGCGCGCTCTCGTCTCCGTTCGTCCAGGCGCGCAGCAGCATACTGACCTGGCTGCCCGGATCTTCCCGTTCCATGACTGCGGCGAATTATAGCAGCGCATGAGTGATAGTTTCCGCGTGCCTCTTGCGCCTATCCAGGTGGAGGATATGTGAGACGGCAATGGAGTGTTTACTTACTCGCCCTTAGCTTCGTGCTGAGTGCTACCTCGAATGTTCTGGGAGACGAGCCCGCTCCCGGCACGATTGATTTTCCGGGCGCCAGTTCCACGCAAGCCTGGGGAGTTAACTCGCGCGGCGAGATCGTGGGGTTTTACGTGAGTGCGGACAATGTAACTCACGGCTGGGTACTGCGCTGGAATCAGTTCCGTGCAGTCGATTTTCCAGAGGCTACTTCGAGCTATGCCAACGTCATCAACGAGCGCGGCGACATTGCCGGGTCTTATGTGGGTGTGGACGGTGTGACCCATGATTTTGTGCTGAGCCGGGGTGAATTTACTACTGTTGATTTCCCCGGTGCCAGCAGCGAATTCCTCGGTATCAATGCGCGGGGCGAACTCGTAGGGGATTACAGCCTGAGCAGCACAGTACCGTGCTGCGGTGCCGGCACTCATGGCTTCCTGCGACGCCGCGGCCGGTACACGCTGATTGATTATCCGGGTGCAATTTTCACCTATGCCGGCGGCATCAATGAGCGGGGTGAAGTGGTGGGAGCGTACAGCGACGGCAAGCCCCATGGCTTTTACCTGAACCGCGACTCTTACAGTGCGATCGATCACCCGGGCGCGACGTTCACAAACGCATTGGGGATCAGCCCGCGCGGTGAGATTGTCGGGCGCTATGTGGATGCAACCGGCCGTCACGGCTATCTGCTAAAGAGAGGGGAATTCTCTACCATCGATTTTCCGGGCGCTACCTTCACCGGGGCTACCGCCATCAACTCGGAAGGCGACATCGTGGGGAGTTACATCGGTGCCGGCGTGTTCCATGGATTCGTGCTGAGCCGGGATGAACGGCACGCGGACGACGACAAAAACGATGAGGATGGGAACGCCGCCCACTAACCGGCGTAATCAGAAAAGGATTTTTATGCTCACTCGACGAAAACTGATGTTAGCCTTCGCGCTTGTTATGCCGCCGATTTCTGCAAGCGCCGATTCCGTCTACGTAGTCAGCGCTGATATTACCGGCAACGGCCGCTTCGGTACGGTGGATCTCACGACGGGCGCTTACCGGCAGATCGGTCCAGCCGAACCGGATGGTTATTTCGGGATGGCAAGCGGGCCGAACGGCGCTCTCTACTCGCTGAACTATGTGGGCCAGCTCGATCGAATAAACCCGGTAACTGGCGCGTTCACGAGGATCGGAGCGACTGGACTACAGCCTTGCCTGATTCCCTCGCCCGCGTGCGGTCCTACCAGCGAATTCGCGCTCGGCGGCATAAACGGAAAGCTGTTTGCCACGGATTTTTCGAACAGCGTTTACAGTGTTAATCCGGCAACTGGTGCGGCCACCCTGCTCGCGAAGAACTCCGGTCTGCCGCCGGCGCCGTTTGTGCCCGGAAGTCAGAACCCGGACGGAACCACCAACCTCGCGGACGGAGCAATCTGGGGTGCGCGCGGCAAGTTGTATGCCACTTACGACGCGTTCATATACAACTTTCAAACCTCATCCGTGGAGGCGATCTCCGTCGCCCCGAAGCTTTACACCATCGATCCGGTTACCGGATTGGCAACCGTGATCGGGACGACCGACTTAGGAATCGGAGCCGCCACTGAAGTTCACGGGATTACTTACTCCTTCAACGACCTGACAACTCAGATCGCGAACATTGATCTCTCGACCGGCCGAACAACAGGCGTTGGAAACTTCGATCCGGCCGCCGAAGTGATTCAAGGGGCGGCGGCGACTCCGGAACCGTTCTCAATCGCGCTGGTTGGGCTCGGGCTTGGCATGCTTATCGTGGGTCGGCTGCGAAAGCGCGGATAGGGCCGAACCCTATCCGCGAAACAGGCGCGACCCTAGCGGCGGCGGCCTCCGAAGCGGGTGCGCAGCAATGTTCTGAGACGTTCGGGGAAGACCGGCGAACGCATCTCGCCATCGGCCGTAGAGTCTTCCTCATCCGACTTCGCGCCACGCGGCGTTGCGAGAAAACCGTGAACGTCGCCGTCCGCTGTTACGCCGAAGCCGGAGATCTCGCCCCGCTCGTTAATGTCCGTGGGCCACAACAGATACAGAGGGGAACGGGGAGCGAGATCATTCAGGTTTCTCGGATCGCCGCCGTCCTGCCAGATGACCGGGCTGGGAACGCCGTCCGCGTCGAACGACTGCCCCACCGCATCGCCGCGATCGTTGATCGCCACCGCACCGCAGGAAATTCCCCCTGGCAGCAGGAGCAGCATGCGTGCACCCGCCTGCCTGCTCCAGAGAAATGGCCGGAAGGAACCGCCCGGCTGATTCGCCCCGCCAACTACCTGACCTCGATTGTTGATGGACAGAGCGATGCCTCCGAACTCCTGGGTGGGATCGAGATCGCCGATGTTCAGCGGCGTACCGTCCTTATCCCACAGCACGGGGTGCGCGCCATGCCCCAGCGGAAGAAGGCCGGTATCTGCACAGCTACCCGAGGTACCGATCGCCTCGCCGCGGTCGTTGATCCAGATCGACATCGAGACGGTGTCCCCGGGAAGCGGGCGCAGCCGCCGCATCTCGCCGTGCCTGGGTCCCCAAACCACCGCTTCAAAGTCAAGCTTCTGCGGCTCTGCACACTCAGGGTCCATGATGGCCGTCTCGGCCCAGCCGGAAATCTCGCCTCGATTGTTAATTCCACCTACCGCGCCGTTATTGCCGCCTAGTAGTGGAAGGGGCGTCAGCACATTGTCGTGCCAGCGGAACGGAAGACATTTGCGGTCGGTACCGTAGCCGCAAAAATTCTCGGTGTTCGGGTCCGTTTCCGAAAGTTCCGATTGGACCTCGCCCTGCCCCCTTTCATTGATTGCGAACATCGCGCTATTCACGCCGGCGGGCCCGATGAGGATCGGGTTAGTCCAGCCTCTGACCCAAACGACGGCGCGCTGGGTAGCGTCCGTGATGTTGGACTGCCCGCCCATCAGACCGATGTTGTTCACCGAGAACGCCTGGCTGAAATTTCCACCGGGTAGCGGCTTAAGATCCGTGACCTTGTAGCGCTGTTGCGCGCTCGCAGCGACCGCCAGCAGGCTGACCGCGGGTATGCAGATTCGGAATATCGATTTCATGTTTTCCTCTCTTCGGCTTGATTGCCCTTCACGACTGGAATCGAGAAACACAGTCGAAAAATGTCATGGCGGCGCAAAATTTTCACAAGGCAAGGACCCGAGTGAAGGCAATTCTGGCGAACGAGGCGATTTTCGTGCTAAACTCGCGTCACCTTATGCGCTAGCTCCGGCCGTTTTGTATATGGAGACACTACCTACTCACGAAGTAACCGCGCTGCTTCAGGCGTGGAACAGCGGAGATGAGCGGGCACTCCAGAAGTTGACCCCTTTGATTTATGAAGAGCTGTACCGCTCGGCCAAACGCTCCATCTCCCGGGGCCGGCGGAACAACTCCATGCAAGCCACTGCGCTCATTAATGAGCTGTATGTCCGGATGCTCGACGTGAAGCGGGGGACGTGGCAGAATCGCGCGCATTTTTTCGCGATCTGCGCGCGCTTGATGAGAAACATTCTGGTGGACGTCTTTCGCGCCCGGCAATATCAAAAACGAGGCGGAGGCGCCACCCGGGTTACTTTCGATGAATCGCTTGCGGTGTCACGGGAAGCCGGCCGCGATCTGGTGGCGGTGGACGAAGCACTCAACCGGTTGACAGCCCTGGACCCGCGAAAGGGCCAGGTAGTTGAACTTCGATTCTTTGGCGGCTTGAGCGTGAAAGAAACCGCCGAAGTGTTGAAGATCTCTCCTGAAACGGTGATGCGAGATTGGAAATTCGCCAAGGTATGGCTGCTTGGCGAGTTGAATCCATAGAGACCACATGCAGGCGGAACGCTGGCGGCAAATCGACGAGATCTTTCACTCGGCGTTGAAGGTCGAGGAATGCCGGCGAGACGCTTTTCTTCGCGAGACGTGCTCGGGGGACGAGAACCTCCTGGCTGAGCTGGAACGCCTGCTTGCCCTGCAAAGCAAGGCGGAGAATTTTCTCGAATCCGCAGCTGTGGACGTTGTCGCGGCGCAAACGTTGACCGCGTCCGGACGCTCCTCTAGGGATTTAGTGGGACCGGAGCCTGAGACCGCCGGGCAAACCATATCGCACTACCGAATCGTAGCCAGGCTGGGGAGCGGCGGCATGGGATTCGTGTACGAGGCCGAAGACATCCGGCTGGCGCGGAGGGTGGCATTAAAGTTCCTGCCCGTGAACCTGGCGCGCAATCCGCAGGCTCTGGAGCGCTTTGAGGGCGAGGCTCGCGCCGCTTCTTCGCTGAACCACGCAAACATCTGCACCATTTATGAAGTGGAAGAGCACGAGCAGCAACCCGTCATCGTGATGGAGTTGCTGGAAGGCCAAAATCTGCAGCAGAGAATTTGCGCGGGATGCGCCGAGTTTTCGGAACTGCTGGATGTTGGCATTCAAATCTCCGACGCTCTGGAAGCTGCGCATGCCAAAGGGATCCTTCACCGGGACATCAAGCCAGCGAACCTCTTCCTCGTCGCTCGGAGACAGGTGAAGGTGTTGGACTTCGGCCTGGCCAAGATTATGCGCGCTCCGGTAATCGAGAGCCGCCCGGGAAACAAATCGCTGACCCTCGAAGGCGCGATCGCCGGAACCACCTCTTATATGTCTCCTGAGCAGACTCGGGGTGAAGAGATGGATGGGCGCAGCGATCTGTTTTCGCTCGGCATCGTGCTCTACGAATTCGCCACGGCACGGCATCCGTTCGCGCGAACGAACAACGTACTGACGATCGATGCGATTCTGAACACGGATCCGCCTGCTCCCACCAGCCTGAATCCGGAGCTGCCGGCTGAACTGGATCGCGTCATCGCCCGGTTGCTGGAAAAGGATCGTGAACTGCGATATCCCGCCGCTGCCGCTCTGGCTTCAGACCTGAGACGGCTCCGCGCAACGCTCTCCGGCAATGAGCCCGCCCTCCCGGTGCTGCCCCATGCGAATCGAAGCCGAAAGATGGCGGCAATGGCTTGCCTGGGTGCGATCGCAATCGCTGCGGGTGCGTTCTTCTCTTTTCGCCGCCCGCATCCGCTCGGACCGAAAGACACCATCGTGCTTGCCGATTTCGTCAATCACACGGGCGACCCGGTCTTCGATGGCACCCTGCGCCAGGGCCTTGCTATCCAACTGGAGCAGTCGCCGTTTCTCAGTCTCGTTGCCGATGAGCGAATCCAGGCAACGCTTGGGCTGATGAAGCAGCCGGCGAACGCGCCGCTGACTCTTGAAATCGCCAGAGAGGTTTGTGAGAGGACAGGCGCCGCAGCGGTGCTGGGAGGGTCCATCACGAGTTTCGGAAGCCGGTACGTTCTGGGAGTACGCGCCGAGAATTGCCGCAGCGGAAAAATAATCGATGAGGAACAGGTGCAGGCCGCGAAAAAAGAGGACGTGTTGAACGTTCTGAGTCAGATTGCTGCCACGTTCAGGACGCGTGTGGGTGAATCGCTCGCCACCGTCAAGGAACTGGAGACTCCGCTCGCTGAGGCCACTACGCCTTCTCTTGAAGCATTGAAGGAATATAGCGCCGCTCTCAAAACCGGGCTCTCGCACGATCCTTCCGCAGCCGTGCCCTTGCTGCAGCGTGCCATCGAAATCGACCCTGAGTTCGCGATGGCGTATGCATTCCTCGGCCGCTCCTACGGCGATACGTGGGAGTCTGCTAAAGCGGCGCAGAGTATTACCAGGGCCTACGAATTGCGGAAGCGCGCGAGCGATCGGGAACGGTTTTTCATCACGTTGGCCTACGATCTCCAGGTGACCGGGAACCTGGAGAAGGCTCGGCGGACGGGTGAGCTATGGGCACAGACGTACCCTCGCGATCGAGATGCGCATGCACTGTTGTCCGGCATTTACCAGAGTTTTGGCCAGTACGAAAAGGGAGTGCAGGAGGGTAAACGTACGATCGAAGCGGATTCGAATTTCCCTCCGGGATACGCTAATCTGGCCTGGGCCTATGTGTTCCTGGGACGTTTTGGCGAGGCCGCGAACGCGATCCAACAAGCCAGCGAGCGCAAATTCGAATTCCCGGATTTCATTCTATTGCCGTACTACATCGCCTTTTTAAGAAGTGATGCGAGCGGCATGGAACGGCAGGTCACCCTGGCTCAGGACAGGCCCGGAGCTGAGGATTGGATCTCGAACGCACAGGCATTCGTCCTGGCGTTTTCCGGACGCCTGCAGACGGCCAGGACGATCTCTCGCCGTGCCGCCGGCCTCGCCCACCAGGGAGGCCAGAAGGAACGGGCGGCGATGTTCGAAGCAGGAGCGGCAGTGCGCGAAGCATTTTTCGGCAACGCGTCCGAGGCCAGGAAAAACGCTACCGCAGCACTCGCACTTTCCAACGCGCGGGACGTTGAGTACGGCGTTGCCTTTGCCGCGGCAATCTCGGGTGATCTGAGGCGATCGGAGCCGCTGGCAAACGAGCTGGAGAGTCGCTTTCCTGAAGACACCTGCGTCAATTTCACCTATATACCGGTTCTTCGAGCGCTCGCCTTGCTCGCCAGGGGCAACTCCGCCGGCGCCATCGACCTGCTTCAGGTGTCGACTCCTTACGAACTGGGAATACCATGCAGTTGGTTCGGCTTTTTCGGTAATCTGTATCCGGCTTACGTCCGCGGCATGGCCTATTCAGCGGGACATCAGGGACCACAAGCGGTTGCAGAATTCGAGAAAATCGTGCACGACTCTACCCTCGTCTGGACCGACCCGGTGGGCGCAGCAGCTCGCCTGCACTTGGCGAGAGCATGGGTGCTCTCGGGCAAGGCGGACGAAGCCAAAGCCAGCTATCAGAGTTTCCTCGCGCTCTGGAAAGACGCGGATAGCGACGTCCCGATCCTGAAGCAAGCGAGAACTGAATACATGAGACTATTCTGAACACTGGTTCGCTCATGCCGATGTCGCCTTCTGATCTGGTGATCTTGAGAATCGGGCGCGAGTCGGAGCTGGTGCTGCGAAATTTGTTTGAGCACTACATGCACGACATGGCAGAGTGGTTTGAAATCGATACCAAAGCCGATGGAAGCTACGTTACGACACGTCCGTTGTGTGGGCGAACGGATACGAAGTGCATCTGGAAAAGGCCGGTGACTCCATCGCGGGCTTTGCCATTATCGGATCGGCGGTCGAGTGGTCCGGTGATACCGGTGCCCATGACGTGCACGAATTCTTTATCATCCGTAGATTTCGAAGGAATGGTCTCGGGCGAAGAATGGCCACGCTTGTTTGGAACGAACATCCTGGCGCATGGCTCGTCAGAGTTCTGGAGGCTAACGGGCCCGCTGTCGTTTTCTGGCGCACGACGATAGCGGGCCACTCGTGCGGTTCTTATGAGGAAGAGATACGGATCGTGAACGAGCGCCGATGGCGATTCTTCCGGTTCGTATCCGAGGGCGCGTAGCTTGCAACCCCTGCAAACTTCGCTGACTATAATCTGGTGTATTCCGCCCTGGCCTGGTTCAGAATCGGGAGGTCTTGGTCGGCATCCTTCCAGAGCGTGAGAAAGTCCCGGTAGGCGGTTTTCGCCTTGCTTTTATCGCCCGCCAAAACGAGAGCGCGGCCGAGCTGCAGATGCGCCAAGGCGCCTATTGGGTCGGCATAAACGATCCCGCGATGATCGAGAACCTTTTGGAATTCCGCAGCCGCCTCCCGGCCCTGCCGTGTTTTGAGGTACGCCTCGCCGCGTACATAGGCGGGATAGAGACCGCCGAATTTGGCAAAAAAGGCTGTGCCTGGCAGCGCGAAATCGTAAGGAAGCGCCTTCTGCAATCGCTCCACCGCATCCGATGGCGCGCGATGCGCGAGTGCGGAAAGCGCACCCAGCGTAGGAAGATACTCGAATTGCACCGGCGTGTCCTCCGGGAAGCGTTTTTCCAAATCGGCGGCGAGCCTCTGAGATGCGGATGAATCGCCCGAGAGCGTCAGCGCATACGCTGCTGCATATTCCACATCGCGGCCTTTGGCCAGCTGCAGCGCCGCCCGGGCGCGTTCCTTTGCCGCAGCGGTGTTGCCAAAATGCGCTTCGCACACCGCTTCAGACGCCTTATACAGCGCAGCATTCTCGGTTTTTCCGGCCTGCTGCGCCATGGCGATCGCACGCTCCCACATCGACCGCGCCTGCCGCATTTGGCCGGAGTGTGCGAGCACGAGCGCCTGATTGTGCGACATCCAGTCCTCGGCGTGCTCAGAAGGCGCGCGCGCGATTTCGCGGTCCATTCCCGGCCGATCGCCCTTAAAAAACGCGAGATAGTAGCGGACGACCAGATAATCCGGGATTTCCAGTTTGCGCGCCGCCGCTTGCCGCAAGATATCGGCGGCTTCCGCAAAGCGGTCCAGGAAGGAATAGTGTATGGCCATCACATACGAGAATGAGTTGTCCGGGTTCAACCGAAGGGCCTGCTGCGCGGCTTGAATGCCTTTTTCGTATTGGCCCGTGCCCTGCGTGCCCCAGCCGCCTAAAACCGCATAGGGAAGCCAATCGCGCGGGTACGCTTGCACCCACGATTCGAGGTTCTGGAGCTCTCTGGGCAGGTTTCCCGTGACCTGCCGGTCATAAAGAAAAAGGAGCCAGCGCCTTTCCCTGTCACTGACTCGGTCCCGAAGCTCGTAGGCTTTGCGGGTGTAGTCCATGGCCAGATCTGTCTGGCCCATATTCCAATACGTTATCGACAAATCGCCATAGGCCATGGCGAATTGCGGGTCGATGGCGATCGCGCGCTGAAAGTGAGGGATACCGGCAGCTCCACCATGTGCGTAAATAGCGCTGCGCCCGGCAGTATACGCCTTCAGCGCTTCGAGAGACGGCGTAGTTGCCTGTTCCAGCGGCGTCGAGTGCCCTTGAATGGTGACAAGCGACTCGCCCAGCCGGGTCCTTATTTGAAGCGCAATTCGGGAGAGCGCATTCAGAACCTCTTCTTTACGTCCCGCCTGGGCCTGCGCCTGTGCGAGGACGTCCCCGGTATCGCAGTTCCGAGCGCGCAACCATAAAACATACTGGCTTCCGAGCCCTGCAATCGAGCCTTCCAGAACCGCCGTGCTGCCGGTGCGCTCGCAGATCTCGCGCGCGATCTCCGGAGTGAGCCGCGTCTCCGGCGGACGGTTCATGAGACGAACTGTTTGTTTGATGCTGTCGTCCGATAAGAGCCTAAGAAACGGAGACTGTTCCAGTTGCACGGCCAGCCCGTGGCGAAGCGTCTGATCGAACACCGCGTCGCCGGTCTTATTCTCGAATTCCCCCAGAACCATCGTGTCCTGCGCGGTGAGCTTCGGGGCGCGATGGAAATAGAAATACGCGGCAGCCAAGAAAGCCAGCGTCACAGCGGCTGCCGAAACGGTCAGCCAGGGGCTTCTCGCCGTACTGATTCGCTTCAGTTGCCGCTCAAGCTCGGCAGCCGATTGCCAGCGGCGCTCAGGGCTCTCTTCCAGACACCGGTTTACGATTTTTTCAAGCTTTCGCGAGGGGATCCGCTTGCGCTGCGGCCCGACCCGCGCGCCGGTCAGCATCTCATAAAGGACGCAGCCAAACGAATACATATCCGTGCGTGCGTCCGCCGGTTTGCCCTCGCGTTGCTCCGGCGCTATATAGCCGGGCGTGCCCATCAGCATGGGGCTGGCCGTAGCCGTTTCGTCCGTACCCGATTTCGCCAGTCCGAAATCCAGCACCTTAACACCGGATTTCGCGATCATGATGTTACCCGGTTTGAGGTCTCGGTGAACGATGCCCTTGCCGTGCGCCTCGGCCAGCGCGGCTGCGATCTGCGATGCATACAGGAGCACCGTCTTTACTGGCAGAGGTCCGCTATTATGCGACACGCGCAAAACGGACTCGCTTGGCGCGGCCAAGTCCATCGAGTTCTTCTTTTGCCTGGCGCCGCGCTGCGCGGCCTTTGCGCTTTTCAGCCGGGCCGCTATTGTCTCTCCCTCCACCAGCTCCATGACCAGGTAGTTCGGCCCGACATCGTAGACCGTGCAGATGTGCGGGTGATTGAGCGATGAAATTGTGCGCCCTTCGCGCTCGAAAAGCGAACTGAACCGTTCATGAGCGATCTTGATGGCGACGGGACGGCCTAATCGCCTGTCTATCGCTCGAAAGACTTCGCCCATGCCGCCTTCGCCCAGTTTCGATTCGATGCGGTATGGACCCAGGCAAGCGCCGGCGACGAATTGGGTGACGGTCGCATCCTCGAGCAGTTCCGGGGCGTTCTGGATGGCAGGCCGGTCCAGAAACTCGCCGCTGCCCGACTGCGCGAGCAGAGCCTCTACTTCACGGCGCAATTCGGGATCGGTCCGGGCGAGCAATGCCGCACGCTCTTCGGCGGTCCCTTCGCGGGCCGCATGATAGAGCTCTTCAATCTGCTCGAAAAGCTCCGGGGTCATGGCTACGCTTTCGACGGGTTCCTTATTGTAGAGGTTTTTCGAGATATGCGCCAAAAGGCGTACGGTTTGAAAACTGCACCTTCGAAGGTCAGCCGTGTTCTTCCGTCGAAGGGCGGGACGCAGCCGTGCCCTTTGCGGTTAACTCCCGCAGCAGCCAGGCTTTGGCGATATGCCAATCGCGCCGGACGGTGCTCGGCGAGATTGCAAGAACCTCGATAATCTCCTGCTCCGTCAATCCGCCGAAATAGCGCAACTCGACCACTTTGGCCTGGCGCGGAGCCACCTGCGAGAACGCGGTCAATGCCTCATCCAGAGCGAGGATGGAGCGGTCCGTGGCCGGCGAAAGGACGGCTGTTTCCTCGATGTTCACTTTAGGCGCTATGCCGCCGCGCTTGTTTGAACCCCGAGCGCGAGCCGCGTCCACCAGGATCCGCCGCATCATCTGCGCCGCCATGGCAAAAAACTGCGCGCGCGCCTGCCATTCGATGTTGGTCACCTCCACCAGGCGGAGGTAGACCTCATGGATCAGGGCGGTGGCCTGCAGCGTGTTGCCCTGGCCTTCGTTCTTCATATAATGGCGCGCCATCCGGCGGAATTCTGGGTACACGTGCTCCGCCAACTGGTCCAGGGCTGCCTTGTCGCCGCTTCTCCAGGCTTTCAACAGACTGGTGATTTCTGCAGAACGTGCGTCGATGGATAGCCCGTTCCCCCACGGGCACAAAAAATATACCAGAACGTGGCCGCTTTTGCGGTCTGGTTCCGCCTGTACCAGCGGAAGAAGAACTTCACTAGGATCTCTTCCAAAAAATCAGGAGGCTCAAATGAAACACATAGCAACCGTGGCACTGCTGCTCAATCTCGGTGTCGCAGGCGTTTACGCACAGGAGAAGGCTGTCAAGATGACGTTTTCAGGAACGGAGGGCGCCAGCGCGATTAATCTGAACATCGATGGCACAAAAACCTCCGAATTCGATTTCGCCGGGAACGGTACGCTGGGCCCGTTCACCTTTCGTAATGTAGAGGCAGACCAAGACCCGCTTCGGCCGCAGCCGTCCAGCCTTTGCCCGGCTGGTCAGCTTTATACCCAAACCGCGGCCGGCGCGGGCGTATTTCGCTTCCACGACGGAAGTCTGTTGATTGTCAAGCTCACCGAGGGCTTCGATTGCATCGACTTCGTGGCTCTCGAGGCCCACTGTACCAGGATTTTTCAAATCACTAGCGGAACCGGTCGTTTCAAGGATGCGCACGGCTTGCTTAAGTTGACCGAGACGGCGGTGCCGGTGTCATTCGACGAATCGACTAATCCTCCGAGCCCCGTCTTTCTTACCGCCACAGGGAAGTTTAAGGGGACGATCTCCGGAGTGGCCAACCAGGAGGAGCAAGAGCAAGACCAGCGGCAATAGCGCAATTCTCCAAATTGGGGAATCAGGCGAAGAATGGATCGGGTAGTGGAACCCTGACTGCAGCAGCCGGGGTCTCCGCGCCCGCGCCGGCATCAGTTGCGCTGATTCTCGGTGGCCCGCTCGTTTTGTTCTCCCGCCGGCAGCTGGCCCGCAGCTTGCCGTTCTGAAACGCAGCGGGGCTTTCAACGCAGCGGAGCTTCCAACTGATTGCAACCCGGGAACATTACGCACCCCTGCCCTAACATCAATGAACTCTGCGGTCGCAATCCCCGTGTTTACTTTCCGAGCTGATCTTGGATCGTCGGCAATCTGGACAGTGGCCGAAAAACCTTAGCGAGCTATCGGAAATTGAAGGAGTGTTGGAGTCCGCATGCAGCCTGGAGTCGAACATTACGTTCGATAAATGGTCTTTGCGAAGGTAATCTGGAAGTTGGCAATAGTGTCGTGCTACACACCGTAACCGGGCCGCCTTGACTATTTCCGAGTCGGCGATCGCCCGGCAGCTAGCTCGAAATTCTCGACTATCGATTGTTGCATGTTGGTCATCACGGCGCTTGCCTGTTTGAATCCTCCGTATTGGGCCGCGCCTATGACGCCGGCCCCGGCGTTCAGGAATGAGTGAGCCGGAATTGGCCGGCCAAATCCGGTAGCTTCTCGAAAGCAAGCCCTTCCGGTCAGCCCAGCTGTCAGATACGGATAGTCCTGGATTATGCTCCTCTAGGAAGCACCGTCTCAAGATGGTGTGGATTCCGCGTAGACGTTCGCCCAGTGCTTTCTTATCAGAAGAGACACGCGTTACGAACGTGCGGAACTGGCTTCCTGTTTCCCACAAATGAACAGCCGCCCTACATCGTGCGCGTTGCAAGCTGCTGACGGCCTTTGATTTGTAGAAATCTCCACAACGGAACGCGGCCTGCCATAGTCACCGAAACACATCTGTTGACTGGAGGGGCTGTGATTCAAAACGTTCGCTTCGCGATACGAATGCTGCGAAAGCATCCGGGGTTTACGCTCGTCGCCGTGTTATCGCTCGCCATCGGAATTGGTGCGAACTCAGCAATATTCAGTTGGGGCGATGCTCTGTTGCTTCGACCCCTCCCGGTGTTGCGGCCTAGCCGAATTGTAGCTGTACGTTCGAGTTCTCCCTCCGACCCCTCAGAGTCCATCTCCTACCCCGACTACATCGATTTTCGTGATCGCAACCATACCTTCGATGGTCTATTGGCGTACTCGCTTGCCCCGTTCGGTCTGAGTGAAAAACCGGACGCAGTACCGGAGCTGAAATACGGCATGTTCATCTCGGGGAACTTCTTCCGCATTCTAGGAGTCGATCCGGCCCTTGGCCGCTCCTTCCGCGCTGACGAAGACAAGGTGCCAGGGCGTGATGCGGTTGTCGTCCTCAGCCATGACCTGTGGGCCAGCCGTTTTAACGCGGATCCTTCCATTCCCGGAAAGAAACTGCGCCTGAATGGAAGAGAATTCACCATCATCGGAGTCGCACCCGAGCACTTCACCGGCGTCGACCAGTATTTCAGGCCAGCCCTATTTGTGCCGCTCGCTATGGCGCCGCGCCTCGGCAAGCCCGACGCGCTCGAAAAGCGTGACGAGCGCTGGCTCATGGTCAAAGGGCGCTTGAAATCGGGTGTCACCACCACACAAGCCCAGGCTGATCTCGGCTCGCTCGCCTCCGCGCTGGAGCGCACGTATCCCAATAGCAACCGCAATCAAAAAGCGCGAGTCGAAACCGAGCTTCAGTTACGCATCGAGCAAGATCCGCCCGATTCGCAGCTCGTCCCGATGCTCATGACGCTTGCAATTTGCGTGCTTTTGGTAGCCTGTGCAAATGTCGCGGGACTGCTACTGAGCCGCTCGCGTGCGCGCTGCCGGGAAATCGCTGTGCGCTTGGCAATCGGGGCTAGCCGTGCTCGCCTGATCCAGCAACTCTTGATGGAAAGCTTGTTCATCGCCCTTTTGGGCGGCGGCCTTGGGGTGATCATCGCATACGGCGGAGTGCAGTTCTTCAATCAAATCCGGATACCGACGGATCTACCCATTGTGCTAGCGGCTCAATTGGACCATCGCGCGCTCTATTTCACTCTTCTGGTTTCTGTGGCCAGCACCATCCTGTTCGGGCTCACTCCAGCCCTGCGCAGCACGCGCCCGGACCTCGTGCCCGCGCTGAAAGCCGCCGATGCCGATCTGACAGAGCACCGCCGTCTCTGGGGCCGGAATTTACTTGTAGCCGGGCAGGTCGCCATCTCGCTGGTGTTGCTCACAGTTTCAATGGTTCTGTTTCAGGGCTTCTCGCAGGAGATCGACCGCGGACCTGGATTCCGCACCAATCATCTTGTCATGATGAGCCTTAATCCGACGCTAGTCCGATATACCGATGCACAGACACAGCAGTTCTACAAGCAGCTTCTCCAAAGCGTGCGATCGGCGCCCGGCGTCAAGTCCGCCTCCTGGAGTTCGGCCATTCCTCTCTTTCCGGATCAGGGCGCGATTGGTGTCGTGCCGGAGGGGTACCAATTACCTGGCGGCCAACAGAGTGTCGACGTTTTTTCCGCTGCCGTTAGCGACCATTTCTTCGAAACCATGGCCATTCCCATCGTGCACGGACGCGGATTCTTGCAATCCGATACCTCAAACAAGCCGCTCGTGGCCGTAGTCAATCAGCAATTCGCAAAACACTATTGGCCGAATCAAAACGTGATCGGGAAGCGCTTCCATCTCTCGAGCGCAACCGGTCCATTGGTTCAAATCGTCGGCGTGACCAAGACCACTAAATATCTTTGGATTGCCGAATCGCCAATGGAATATCTGTATCTGCCCTTGGCTCAGCAGCCTCAATCCCACATGACTCTCGTTGCGGAATCCGAAGGCAACTCCGCTAGCCTCGTTTCAGAACTGCGCCAAGTCATTCGCAAACTCGATTCGAACATGCCCATTTACGACGTCCGCACCATGGAAGATTTCTATAACGATCGAGCCATCAAGGCGCCCACCATCATCGTGCAGACCGTCGGCAGTATGGGCTTGATGGGACTGTTGCTTCGCTACGGTCGGGCTCTATGGATTGGTCGCCTACTCAGTGAGCCGCCGTACTCGCGAATCGGCATTCGCATGGCAATCGGCGCCGATCGAATTACCGTGATACGAATGGTGCTCAAGCAGGGCTCCATCCTGGCCATCAGCGGCATCGTTGTTGGAATCATTGCCAGCGTCGGCGCGGATCGACTCTTGAACGCAATGTACGGCGGCTCCGGCATGGATAAGCAAGAAGCACTGACGATCTTTCTCTTGATGCCACTGACTCTCTTCTTAGTCACGCTTCTCGCGACCTATGTGCCCGCCCGCCGCGCTTCCTTAGTAGATCCAATGAAAGCCCTGCGTGACGAATAGGCCGCAGCCCTTGCGGTCTGATGTTTGTGGTGGGGTCGCCAGTCCTGGCCAAAAGCTGACCTCCTGGCCCGGTTCGGGCTCCACTATCCTGTCGAGCCCGAGTAGTTATTGAATTTTGTCGGTTGTCTGGAACAACTCGGTTTTCGAACTGGCTCGTCCCGCGCTCTTGAATCGGGACAGCAGAACCATATTGCCGCAACATCAAAAAGCACAAGCGCCCCGGTACTATCTTCGACGCCTTCACCGGGGCTGATCAGCGTTTACCTCACTAATCGGGATTATCGAAGGTAAAGTTCTGACCTTCTGGGCTGGTTTGAGCCATAACTTCCCGGCCCGCATTGACAATTGGATATGACCCTGCCCCACAGGAACTGATCCGAGTGGAACTTTCCACTCTGCCATACGTATTCACCCAGAGGCACCTTGAAAGGAGTTAGTCGATGAAGATCTTTGCGCTAGGCTTGGCCGCGCTTGTGGCTGGGGCGGCATTAAGTGCGGCCGAAGCAGATGGCTCATTTGACAGGTCGTTTAGTGTTTCTGGCCCAGTAGATTTGGATGTTCAGACCGACTCAGGTGGGATTACCGTGACCGCAGGCCCATCGGGATTCGTGCGCATCCATGCAATCCTCAAGGCGCAGCACGGCTGGTTCAGCTCGAATGATGTGTACGCGCGAATTCGGGAGCTCGAGCGCAACCCGCCAATCGAACAAAACGGCAACAGGGTGCGCATTGGCTATGTCCACGAACATAATTTGCTGAGGAACATTTCTATGCGCCTCGAAATTGAAAGCCCGGCCAACGCCGAGCTTCGGGCGCGTGTCGATTCAGGAGGGATCGAGGTTCGAGGTTTAGAAGGCCGGATAGATTGCAAAACGGATTCGGGTGGAATCGAAATCCACGATGTTGGATCTGAGGTTCATGCACAAGCCGATTCCGGAGGCGTGCACATCAATAACGCCAAGGGTGCGGTGTTTGCCCGTGTCGATTCGGGCGGAATCGATGCTTCAGATGTGGCCGGCGCGCTGGACGTTCAGGCCGACTCCGGCCCAATTACCCTCAGCCAAACCGTTGCCGCTCCGATTCGCGCGAAAGCAGACTCCGGCGGGGTCAGGGTGAAGCTCGTAGCGGGTGCCGGGTACGACGTCAACGCGGAATCCGATAGCGGCAACATTTCGGTTCCGGAAATGACGGTCAGAAGCGTTTTTTCCCGGCATCACATAGAAGGCAAGATTCGCGACGGCGGCCCATCGGTCAGTATTCGCGTCGATTCGGGCGGTATCACGATCGAGTGAGTCAGCCTGCTCGGTGAAAATTCAAAACTGGAGATCACATGTGTCCTGAGCCCTTGTCAACCGGGGTGAGGACTTCCTCGCCTTGCTGCCATGGAAGCCCCAGGATCAGAGTCGCCAGCCCAGTAGCCGCGTTAATCACGAATGCATTCCGAGGCTTCACAACGAACGAACCGCGCGCATGACGCGCGGTTCGCATCGACTCTTCGACTCACCTAAGGCCGAAACTGGTCATTAGCGGTTTCGTCGTTAGCGGTTGCCTGGCACTTCGGGCGACCACCGCTGGCGGCAGACGTGAGGCGGTTAATTCGGCAAATGGCAGCCGAGAATCTGACCTGGGGCGAGGAGCGGATTGCAGATGAACTTTGGCTCAAGCTCCAGATTCGGCTCTCACCACGTAGGGTTAGAAAATACATGGAACGACCCTCGCGCCCTCGTGGCAGCAAAGATCAGCACTGGGCAACTTTCATCCGGAACCATGTACACGGGATTGTCGCCTGCGACTTCTTCGTTTCGGTGACGGTAGGCTTCCGTATCCTTTATATATCCATTGCCCTCGAGATCGGATCCAGACGTTTGCTTCAGTTCAACGTTACCGAACATCCGACTTCTCAGTGGACTCTGCAGCAGCTACGGGAAGCCCTCCCGGGCGATCAAGATTACAAGTTTCTGCTGCACGATCGGCACAAGACATTCTCGGCCAGTTTGGATGAAGCGGTCGAAAGCTAGGCATCCACGTTTTGCGATCACCGGTTCGTATGCCCACCGCCAACGCTTATTGCGAACGACTGATTGGAAGCATACGTCGCGAATGTCTGGACTGGGTGAGTCACTACAATGGTAACCGCCCTCATCGCTCTTTGGGACCTGGCATTCCCGATGGAGTCCAACAGACTCCACCTTCTTCCGAGCAAGCTGCTCAATTCTCCTCTGTTTTACGCGTGATTACCAAACCGATCCTCGGCGGCTTGCATCACGAGTATGGATGGGCAGAGGCGGCATGAGCTTCACGACGAAATTATTGCGGAGGACAGGGATAAATGACCTAATCGAGCGGCACGATCCCGACGGCTTCGCTTGCGCGAATGACCGGACGGCCGGTCAACTCATGATCCGCCTCAATGAACTCGGAATCGAGATCCCCTCTAGGATAAAGATCGTTGGTATCGATGATACTCGGTACGCGAGTTTTCTGCACGTGCCATTAACCACATTGCGACAGCCCTGCCACGATATAGGGATAGCGGCTGTGTGGACCATGATTGAACGCATCGAACACCCCAACCTGCCTGCGCGAGATATTCTGCTGAATTGCGAACTCATTGGCGTCCGATCTTGAAAAACAGAGCCGCAGAGCCGATGGGACTAGAATTCGAACTCGATGCTGCCCTGGTCGTTACATGTGACACTTTCCGGAATCGATTTCGCAGTTGCGATAAACGCGCAGTAGTTCACCTCCAAACGCGAACGGGCCGGAGCCCATCGGAAAGTGGGAGTACCGAATAGCCTACTACGTGTGACCATTTCTCGCCGCGATTCGACGAAGGGGGAAACTCCGAATTCCATACCGCAAGCGAGTCCTCGTCCGTTCCATGGCGACTGAATCCGGAGATGATTCTCCTCCCAGCGCGCCATCCATGGGAAATCCTCTCTTCGCCAGGTGTAACCAAACAACGCTTTCGTTGAAGGCGACCATGCGACGAACCACGCATGAAGCTGTGCGGGATTCATCAGATGAGCAGTGAAGCCGCCTGACACCTCTTCGGCAGTGAACACTTCGAAATCGGTGAGTCCGCCATCCTTAGTCGGACAAAGCGGCCAATCGAACTCGGCATCGGGCTTGTGCCTTCCCTTTCCGTTATTGAACTCGGAGCTAATAGCTTTCGACCTTGTTGCCGACGCACGAAAGTGAGTCAGACCGCGCTCAAGGAATGGAGGCCCGAGCGTTACGTGTTGTGTCCATCCAATCGGTCGGTCTGTGGGCGAGAGATTTTCAACTGCCTCTGAAAACCGAATAATCTTGCCGCCGGGATCCAAGTATATACGTCGCTCAAATCTCAACTGTGACTTACTGAGCGTCGTTGCAATCGCTATTCGATCGGGATCCGCTAAGATCTCGTAACGAGCGACTGCTGCCTCGCCGTGCACGGGCATCCCGGCCGCACTTTCTTCCGAACTCGGTGCACCAAACGTGTCAAGGCAGATGTTGTGCCCCAGAATTCCTGATAGCAATTGGGCCTCGCTGTGCGAGCCGTATTCGGGATGTTTGACAGGATCGTAGGTAGACGGTTCGATGGAGGGCCACGGAGGAGTCCAAAGCGGGTTCACACCACTCGGCTTATGCAGAATTTCGGCTACGTGCCCCCCTTCCACCGTCACGGTCACTCGAATCAGATCATTTTCGACCTGAACAGCTCTCCTGTTGTGATGGATCACCTCTCGCATTTAATTACCGAACTGAATTCGATCACACTCGATATGACCCTCGCAATCAGATCCGAGAATCTGCCGGATGCAAGTAGGCATGATCATCGGCTTTTCGGCAGCTATCCGGCCAATTGGTGGTTGATACACAAGGGCTGGGAGGAAGCAATGTAGACCAGAGCCGTCCCTTTGCCAAGGATTTTCTCCTACAACGAGCCAGCAGCATCGTCCTCGAGAACAAAAGTGACCACGAGATTCACTTTGTAACGGGAGATCTTTCCTCCTTCAATCTGCACCTCCTGCTCCTTCACCCAGGCACTTTTGAGTTGGCGGACGGTTTTGCTCGCTCGGGTGATGCCTTGTTCAATGGCATCCTCAAAGCTCTTGTCGGAAGTAGAACTGATCTCGATCACACGGGCCACTGACATAGAATTCGCTCCTTTCATTGCACACGCCGTCATTGTTTCCTGACAGCCGAAACACTAAGTGCATTACGAAGACAGTCTAGCGCCTGCCCACTTGAGGTGGCCCGCAGGCCTGCAAATGACGTGTTCCGGTTCTATACGAGTACGAAGAACGTTGCGAAGCTGGATAGCATTGCTTTGCGAATTGAGATAATCTCCGGGCGGGTGTTCCATCAATGTCCCCTACCAACACCATCCTCATAGTCGACGACGATCCTGATATACACCGATTGCTTACGGCTGCGCTCGCCGGCGAGAACTACTCGATTGAGGACAAGTACGACGGCCTTGAAGCGCTTTCACTTCTTGAAACCAAACCTTTTGACCTGGTGATTACTGATATACGAATGCCGGGAATGGATGGCCTCGAGTTGTCTCGACGCATTCGCGTTTTACGGCCCGACACCAAGGTCCTGGTTATGACAGCGGAGAGTACACCGGCGGCCGTCATCAGCGCGCTTCGTGATGAAGCTTTGGGTTACTTCAGCAAACCTTTCTCTTTGAATGCGGTGGTGGACATGGTCGCGAGTGCGCTATCCGCTCCGGCTTCGCGTGGCGATATCGAAGTGTTATCGGCTATTCCACGATGGATCTCGCTCCAACTCCGCTGCAAATTGGAAGTTGCAGACCGGCTCGTTTCGTTCGTCCGAGAGATAGGGACAGATCTCTCGGCGGAAGAACGAGAAGACGTCGGGGCGGCTTTTCGGGAACTGCTGATGAACGCGATCGAACACGGAGGCCATTCGGACCCGAGCAAGACAGTTCGGGTTGACTACATACGAACCGCGAAATCCATGATCTACAAGATATGGGACCCCGGCGAGGGGTTTTCATTTGATGAATTGCCTCACGCGGCAGTTTCCAATTCGCCGGATGCCCCATGCCAGCACTTTGAAGTGCGAGAAAAGCTCGGCCTTCGCCCGGGCGGATTCGGCATT
Source organism: uncultured Acidobacteriaceae bacterium (assembly GCA_963787585.1). Classification (GTDB taxonomy): domain Bacteria; phylum Acidobacteriota; class Terriglobia; order Bryobacterales; family Bryobacteraceae; genus Bog-105. Next base: position 5,466 of record CAWBDR010000010.1, on the reverse strand, counting down.
CTCCTAACTCGGAAACTGGCGGACGAGCTGATCTATAACCAGAAAGGCAATGAGGTTCTGCTCATCAAATATGTCAAGAAGCCAGAGGATGGCGGGAGTCACTGAGGCGACGGAAGCGAGCCTTCGAGTGCATCCAGGTATCTTGAAAGTTCGTCCACGCGCTCTCGAACACCCTGTGGGTTTTGATCTTCCGCTGTAAGCTCCAGGCGCTGACCGATGGCCGTGATCTCCGGAAATCCATAACCGGTGCCCGACCCATGCATTTTGTGACCAAGCGTGCGAATCGTTTCGTAATCGGAATTATCCAGCGCCGTCAACGCCGCCTGAATATCTCTGCGTCTTGCTTGTAAGTACGCGGGGCGTATCGCCTCCAGACGAGGGTCAAACCTTAACTGGATCGAGTTTAACTTCGATTCGCTCCGGCGTCGCCCCATCATCCGCGTGTGTGTCTGCCGGCCGGCGGTATCGTTCGAGCACTTCCAGCAATGCTTTTCGGCTAACCGGCTTCGTTAAGTGAGCCGTGCAACCGGCTCGCCTGCCTCGTTCGATTTCCTTCGGCAAAGCGTAGGCGGTTAGCGCAATTATTGGAGTTGGTGCCGCCCCATTCTCTCGCTCCCACTCCCGAATTCGTTCCGTGGCCACGAAGCCATCCATAACCGGCATCTGCAAGTCCATAAGCACGACATGATAGTGTCCGGACCGGAACTTCTGAAGCGCCACTGCGCCGTTCTCCGCAACGTCAATCGAACATCCCGAACCGCGCAAGAACGATTGAATCAGGAATACGTTGTCCTCGGAATCGTCTGCTAACAGCACGCCCATCGCAAGCTGACGGGCCATTTGGGTCGAGTCCTCCTCGGCGAGCTGAATACCCGTTTGGCGCCGCACTCTGCTCATCGCTGATTGGATTGTTTCCAATAGTTCAGGGCGTTGCACCGGTTTGACCAGGTAGGCATTGATCCCAAGTTTCCGGCCGCGCGCCGCGTCGCCCGTCCTGTTGTCAGATGTCAACATCAGCACGGTCATACCGGCCAGACCGGGATGCCTCTGGATATGTTCCGCTACTTGAAATCCATCCAGACCAGGCATCCGGCAGTCCAGCAGAACCAACCCGTAGGGTTCGCCCGCGTCGCTCGCGCGGTTGAGTTCCATCAGCGCCTGCTCGCCATGTTCCGCTGTGGTGAGCAAAGCACCCCAGCCGGTGAGTGCTTCTGCCAGGATCAGCCGATTCGTAGCATTGTCATCCACGATGAGAGTCCGCAAGCCCTTCAGGTCAACAGGCTTTAATGGTCGAGCCGTGCTGGACTCGCGAGCAGCTCCGAATTGTGCCGTGAAGTAGAACGTGCTCCCGAGGCCGGCCTTGCTCTCTACCCAGATACGTCCTCCCATCCTTTCCACGAAATATTTGGCGATGGCCAAACCCAAGCCGGAGCCCCCGTATTTACGGCTAGTGGATGGGTCCAACTGGGTGAAGATTCCGAAGACCTGTGAGAGTTTTTCTTCGGGAATACCAATACCCGTATCCGACACAGCAAACTCCAGCCGCCCCGCTTGGTTGCCACCAGGCTCGCGTTCCACTCGCAACACCACCTCACCTTTCTCGGTAAACTTGATAGCATTCCCGACCAGATTCATCAGCACTTGCCGCAGCCGCGCTGGATCCCCGCGCAGGTTCGTCGTTACGTCCGGCATGACTCGACAGGCTAATTCCAGTCCTTTCTCATGCGCCCGCATGGCCAGAAGCTCACACACCTTCTCGAGCACGTCCCAAAGATCGAAATCGATCTCCTCGAGCTCCATATGGCCCGACTCGATCTTCGAGACATCCAGAATGTCGTTCAGCAGATTCAACAAAGTTGTTCCGGCTCGCCGGAAAATCCTGACATACTGCCGCTGCTCCGCGCTTAAGGCTGTTTGCCACAGAAGGTCCGCCATGCCGATAATGGCGTTCAGAGGCGTCCGGATCTCATGGCTCATTTGCGCGAGAAAGTCGCTCTTGCTCCGATTTGCAGCTTCCGCCGCTTCTTTCAGCCTGCGAATGCTTTCTTCTGAATCCTTCCGCTCGGTGATGTCCCGAGCGGCTGCGTAGATTACTTGCTGCTCTTTTACGGGAGTCGCGGTCCAGAGTAGCCACCGGTAACTCTCATCTTTTGTGCGGTACCGGTTCTCGAACGAGATACTATTCATGCCCTCCGTGAGTTTCTTCATCTCCGCGGCTGTGATCTCCCGGTCATCCGGATGCACGAAGTCCAGGAACGGATGCGCGCAGAGCTCTTCCGCTGTGAAGCCCAGCGTTCGTTCCCAGGCCGGATTCAGGCGCTTGAAATAACCGGCAAAATCCGCAATACAAACCATAGAGAGCGATGTCGTAAAGAACCGACCGAGAACGTCTTCGGCTTGCTTCCGCTCGGCAAGCTCTTCGTTTAATCGCGCGATAACGCGGCGAAGCCGTTCCAATTGTTCGTCGCGCTCGGGATTCGCTTGTAAATCAGCCGCCATACGCACGCGGAGACCGGGTGGTTGTCAGATTAGCACCACTCAACTCAGGTCCATTTGCCGAGCCGTGCCTCAGGATTTCTCATCGCCATAGATGTACTCCTCATTTCCTAGGACATTCAGTTCTTGGCCGACCGTCAGGCAATTATCAATACCGTCACAGCGTACGCCTACCTGATTGATGAAGGTCGCTAGGATGACTTTCTCGCGCTTTTCTCGGACGATGTCGAATGCGAAAATACCACGCCCGAGTTGGGCACATTCATTTGCCGAGGCAAGGAGGGTATTCAGGCAAGTCGTTGAAGAGCGTTATATTAAGCTTGGCAAAACGTCGACCGCTGTGCGCCGCCACACACAGGGGAATGTCCACGTGACCGAGCAGACCCCCACAACTGCCAAAGTGCGCACGTACATGCTTATCTCCAGCGTGCCTTCCGCGGACAAGTTGCATATTCTCACCACTGGCACGTACAACGCAATCTCGAGAAGCGCAACGATCGTTGGGTAATCACTCGTTGGTACATCGAGGCGGATGCCCCACTATCGCCAAGCGCTCTGCCGGAAGGCCTTTCGGAGTCGGAATTCAAGTGGATTCCGGATCCTTCGACGGCGTTGAAGGGCGCAGCTCCCGGCCCGACACAGGGACTGCTCAACAAACAAGACGGCTTTTCCATGCCGGCGGTCGGCCCACTCTACAAAAACCCTGTCGTTTCCACATGGAAGGATACCGACCTCGTCCTCATTGAGCGCCGCGGCGTTTCTGCCCGAATAAATATCGACATTCCCGATCGCGGAGTTGCCCGGATACGCGGCGATAAAGCAGGTCTGGGCACATTATGGCCCGTGCCTTGTGCCGACATGGGCCGGGTGACTTTTCTCGACTGCCAACGCTGACCGAGAATTGCCGAATACCGTGGTTCGACCCCGAGGCGAAGATCACCATCCAGTCGAATGATGAGCGCTGGCTCGTCGATCAGGATCATCTCAGAAAATGGCGTTCAGCCCAGACGCACGTCACCGATGAAACGAAAAAACCTGTCTGATCGGATCAATAAGCTACCCCGTATGGCCCGGAAAATCGAAGGCCTCGTTTTGGGCATGTGGTGCATGCATCAAGCCGCCACACGATAGTAATAGTTCAGCATCCCACCGAGCCGTTCGCGACGGCGAATGGTGCCCGATGTCTTCGAAACTAAGTCGGAAACGATGAGGCGGTTGCCAAGTCCCTGATGGTTTCTCTCGTGGTGATAATGCGTTACGAACTCTCGAATGGCTCGGCGCAAGGAGTGCTCGCCGAAGAATATCAAGCGGTCCAGGCAAGATTCTTTCATGGATCTCACAAACCGTTCCGCATGTGCATTCAGATTCGGTGATCGTGGCGGTAGCTTGACGCACTTTGTGCCCACACTCATCAAGATGTCTTGAAATTCCGCGGTGAACAGCGGATCGCGATCATGGATCAGAAAGCGCTTGCCGCTTAGGATGCCGTCTACTGCGTCCGTCACGTGGCGGCCCACTTGACTCATCCAGAGACCATTCGCTCGCGACGCAATCCCTGCGATCTCTACCTTTCGGGTGGACAAATCCATGAAGAAGAGGACCAGATAGCGCGTCAGGCCTTTCGCCGTCCAGATCTCAGTGGTGAAGAAATCCGCGCATACAATCAGCTCCCAATGCCGCTTGAGAAATTCCGCCCAAGTTGTTTTTCGATTCCGCTCGGGCGCAGGTTCGATTCCGTGCCGACGAAGGATATCAGCGATCGTGCTGCGTGCGCATTCGTGTCCCAAATTGGACAAAGCGCCCTGAATTCGCCGGTAACCCCAACCGTGATTCTCTTCTGCCATCCGAACCACCAGAGCCGCTAGTGGAGTGTCTTTTAGTAACGTTTAGCAGGGAGGGCAGTCCTTATGACATGCCCTTTCGTGCCGAGCCAGTGAGTCTGAGTGAGGATGAGCGCCGGGAGTTGGAGCGCATGTCGCTGTCCAGGTCATTGCCGGCAGGAGATGTGTTTCGCGCTCGGCTGATTCTAATGCTGGTTGGCGGTCGGAGCTACACAGAGATTCAGAAAGGGTTAAACACCACGGCTCCGACCATCTCCAAGTGGAGAAAGCGTTTCCTGGAACAGCGCATCGATGGCTTAATGCAGGAACGCCATCCTGGTCAGAAACCGAGCGTGATCACACCGCAACTGCAGGCCAAGGTCTTGGCGGCAACCCGTCGCAAGCCTAGCGATGGTTCGACCCACTGGTCCTGCCGCAAGCTGGCGAACCAATTGGGTGTCAGCAAAGACGTGGTGCATCGTATCTGGCGCACAGCGGGTCTGCGGCCTCACCGTTTGGAGCGATACATGGCCAGCAACGATCCCGATTTCGAGCGCAAGGCCGCCGACATCATTGGGTTGTACTTGAATCCTCCCCGGCATGCGGCGGTGTTCTGCGTGGACGAGAAGTCAGCCATCCAGGCTTTGGACCGTCTCGATCCGGTCTTGCCGATGTCTCCGGGTCGTGCCGAACGCCATGGGTTTGAGTATTACCGGCATGGAACTCTGTCGCTGTATGCGGCCTTGGAGGTGAAAACGGGCAAGGTGCACGGCAAAACCGCCGCTCGGCACACCAGTGATGAATTCGTGGCCTTCCTAGATCAGGTCATCCAACAATGCAAGCGCAAGCAGGAGATCCATATTATTCTGGACAACCTATCCGCGCACAAGACCGCCAAGGTGGAAGACTTTCTCCAACAGCATCCGAACGTAAGGTTACATTTCACACCCACCTATTCGTCCTGGCTAAATCAAGTCGAACTCTGGTTTGCCCGCATTGAACGGAACGTGATCGCTCGCGGAATCTTCACTTCGGTACAAGATCTGGCTCGCAAGCTCATGCGCTACATCCACGCATACTCGGCAGCCGCGAAACCGTTTTCCTGGAAGTACAGCGATGTCAACCGCCGAATCCATACTAAAGAACTCGA
>CAWBDR010000009.1:0-221788 GCA_963787585.1 uncultured Acidobacteriaceae bacterium | reverse complement strand
GATTAGAAAAGACTTGCCCCCATAGCGCTACTGGATGGCCGAGAACACCAGGGGCCGCAAGATCATGTTGCTGATATTTGCCACTATTTGCGAATCCTTCAACTCCGGACGGCTGCTCAGCTTCTTCCATTCCGAATCGTTGCCGAAATCGCGCCACAATCGGTCCCGTGCGGCCAAGTCTTCGTAGGACAGCATGTACATCAGATTCGGCTGCTTCGGCCCTACAATCGTCTCGCCGAAAAACACCGGATGCATCCCGAGCCTCTGAAAAATCCCCATCTCGCCTTCATTGAACATCGCAACCTTGCGGGCGAGCGTCACGAACGTCTGGGATTCGTACGTCCGCAGCTCGAATATTCGCGACGAATGCTTCTCGGAACTGTCGGAAACGCTCACGGATGGCATTCCGGCAAAACTCTTGAGTAGGCTGCTCTCCACTCGTACGAACGGCAGTCCCGAACCGGAATCCAGCTTCTGAACGGCGCGCACATGAGCGTCGTCGGAGGATAGCTTTGTTAATACGTTCTGCATGTCCCCGAGTGAGGCGAACTGCGTGAGAGTGACATAGCACGGGCCATCTGGTCCGATCAGGTTTGAAAAGGCTCCAGCGAGTTTTGCTCCCACCCGCGCCAGCGCCGGCGTAAGTGCGGCTTCCAGGTAATCGGCTACTCGCGCCGGTTGATCTTCCTGGCTGTTGTGCATGCGCCAGGTCTTGACTTCGAGATAGGTTTGGGCGCTCTCAGCCGCAGCGGCGCTGCCACCGCTCAAGAGTGCTGATGAAGCAATTCCGGCGAGCATTTGACGGCGGTCCATCGTCTCGACTGTATAACGGACTGCTTCTGGTTCGCTTTACTTGCCGTCCCGCATCGCCTGAATCAGCGCTTCCATATGATCCAGGTAACGCTCGAACGCTTTCTTACCCGCTGCAGTGAGTCGATATTCGGTCCTCGGCATCCGGCCTTCGAAGCTCTTGGTGCACTCGACGTAGCGTGCTTCCTCCAAACGCCGCGCATGCACGCTCAGATTGCCGTCCGTGGTTTGCAGCAGCTTCTTCAGGTCGTTAAAGGTGAGAGATTCGTTCACAGCCAGCGCGCTGACAATCCCCAGGCGCATCCGTTCATGGATGACCCGGTCGAGATTCGGCACAGCATTCTCTACCGCTTGTTGCTCGCCCAACTTCGCGTTCCTGGAAGAACGCGTTTTCGCCGCGCCAGGCTCCATGTGTCTTGCCATTGCGGATTTAGCCACCGTGCCTCCTTGCGATCACCACTCCGAAAGCAACGTGCAGCCCACCAAACCCCGCCATGAGAAACCCATTACCCCATCCCGGCGGAGCAGCCAAGGAAAGCGCTCCAAGGAACATGAAGCACAAACCCATTACCGGGACGATACGCACCGAGAACGCGCCACCCGTCACCACCGAAGCGCCATATAGCAGAAGCCACAGCCCCGGCAACACGTCCAAGACGTCTATGCGGTAGAGCACCGCGGTTAGTACGGCGCCGGCCAAGAGAGGAGGCATGAAGCTCAGAAGAGCGCGCCTCGCTGCGCGCGATTGCAATGACAGATCCAACCGTTTCGATTTCGATTCCACCGCAACCACCGCAATGGCCAGCGCTAAAACCGCTTCCGCCAGCCAGAACAAAAACTGCCGTCGTTCTCCCAGCCGTACGGAGAACAGGCCCGCAATGAGCGCCGTCACACCGATAACCACGCCGCCCCATCCCGGAACGGCCGTAAACGAACCGGCGCGTTCCATCGTGTCGCGTATGAAACGCAAATTGTCCGCGGCTCTCCGGTCAATCGGAACCGGTTCGCTCAGAATGGAAGCACGTTGCGCGACAGGCATCAATCCCCTAACGGCGAGTATACTACGGCAGGCAAGTTCTTTGCCCCATAAAGACGATCGGCCCTCAGGGCGTCAATTCTTGCTATAGTCATCAGCCAGTGGAGAAGTCATGTCAACTCATGCAGCCCCTGGCAAAGAAATCGAGCAGCTCTTACGGGCCGAAACCGAGTTTCATGCGCCGGCCTCGCTGGTTGCGCAGGCACGTCTGAAGGATTACTCAGCGGAGTACAGGCGATCAGTCGAAGACCCTGAAAGCTTCTGGGCTGCGATAGCGCAGGAACTGGAATGGTTCCAGCCCTGGCAGAAGGTTTTCGATTGGAAGTACCCGAGCTTCGAGTGGTTCCAGGGCGCGAAGTGCAACATCAGCTACAACTGCCTTGATCGCCAAATCAAAGCGGGACGTAAGAATAAAGTTGCGTACATCTGGACGACGGAAGACGGCACTGAGCGGCAAATCACCTACGGGCAACTGCTGGATCTTGTATCGCGCACTGCCAACGGCCTGCGCTCGTTAGGCGTGAGCAAGGGTGATCGGGTCATCATCTACATGCCGGTGATGCTTGAGGGCATAGTTTGCATGCTGGCTTGCGCGCGGATCGGCGCTGTGCATTCGGTGGTGTACGCGGGCTTCAGCGTGCAAGCCTTACGCAGCCGCATTGAGGACGCACAAGCGCGCGTGATCCTTACGGCGGACATATCCTACCGGCGAGGCAAGCGGGTGGGTTTGCGCTCGATTGTTCAGGAAGCTATCTCCGGCCTAGAGGCGATCGATAAGGTGGTGGTGCTGCGGCGCGCTCAGCCTCCTTTGGAGCTTGACTTACATGAAATGGACTTTTACGAGCTGGTGCACAAACAATCCACTGATTGCCCACCCGAGATCATGGACGCGGAGGATTCCCTGTACATCCTTTACACCAGCGGGACCACTGGTAAACCCAAAGGCGTGGTGCACGTTCATGGCGGATACATGGTGGGCATTTACTATCACATGACCCGCTTTTGGGACATCCGCGATGATGACGTGTTCTTCTGTACGTCAGACATTGGCTGGGCGGTGGGTCATTCTTACATCGTCTATGCACCGCTGCTGGCGGGAGCGACCACGCTATTTCGCGAGGGCGCCATTGATTTTCCGCATCCGGCAATTGCTTGGGAGCTAGTCGAGCGCTATCGCGCTTCCGTGATTTTTACCGCACCGACGGCGGTGCGCATGTTCATGCGTTACGGCGATCAACTCCCGCACGGCTACGATCTGCGGAGCATCCGCCTTTTTACGTGTGCGGGCGAGCCGCTCAATCCGGAGGCCATGCTGTGGGCTCATCGCGTGCTTTGTGGCAACGGGCAATGGGGATTTGTTGCCGATAACTGGTGGCAGACAGAGACGGGGGGTCCCTGCCTGGGCACGTTGCCAGCTTTCGCGGCGCGCCCGTCGAAGGCAGGCAAGGCGCTGCCCGGTGTGGTGGCGGAGGTGGTAGATGCACAAGGGAACAAGCTGCCGCCGAACAAGGGCGGCCTGCTGGTATTGCGACGGCCGTTCCCGCACATGTTCCGCGCGGTGTATGGCGATCCCGATCGCTATGCGGAGGACTGGCTCAAAATACCCAATGCTTATTCGACTGGAGACGTAGCCATTTGTGACGACGACGGTTACTTCACGGTTGTCGGGCGAGCCGACGACGTGCTGAACGTGGCCGGCCATCGCATTGGCACTGCCGATGTGGAAGGCGCCCTGGTCAGTCATCCCGCGGTTGCGGAGGCGGCAGCTATTGGACGTCCGGATGAGATCAAGGGAGAAAACATCAAGGCGTTCGTAATTCTGAGGGTGGGACACACGGCATCGCCTCAGTTGGAAGCGAAGCTGAAAGATCACGTGCGGCACGTCCTAGGGCCTATCGCCGTGCCGGCCGAAATCGCGTTTCCAGACAAGCTGCCCAAGACGCGGAGCGGCAAGATCATGCGACGACTGCTGAAGGCTCAGGAACTGGGCAGGGACATTGGTGATATTTCTACGCTCGAAGACTAGCACTCAACCAATTGCATTCACCTTCCCCGTTTGCACTGCTTGCAATCGCCTCGCCGGATGACGTGTTTGGGTTACGCTAGAGCCGCCCGGGCGGACGCGGTCTTCGTAACACTTCGGGCGCGATTGAATCCAACATTACGGAGGCTGATGCCATGGAAAAGGAACAAGTCACAGGGAAGGTGGACGAGTTAAAAGGAAAGGCCAAGCAGGCCGTAGGCGACGCTACTGGAAACCCCAATTTGCACGACGAAGGCGCTGCTGATGAACTGAAAGGCAACGTCAAGCAGGGATACGGTAATTTGAAAGATACTATCAAGCGCGCCGACCGCGAAGCCGGTTCCGACGTCAACGATAAGTAGGCGTGGGAGCGCTGGGAATCGGAAAGCGGCGCCCACTTGATGTCCCAAAGAACGAGTCTGATTGTAATCGCAAGGCGCTGTTTTCGTTGCATGCACATGGTCCGCTCCCCCACTCAACTCTCCTCGATCCGCCGCTCATCGTCAGAAAGCAAGGTGAGTTCGTTCCAGTCGAGTTCCTCTTGCAATCGCAGATACGTATCGACTCCGATCATGTCGTCTGCCCGCATCCGCTCCAACTCCTCGCGCTGCGCTCGGATCGCCGACAGCCCGAGTTCGCGGCTTTTTTTGATCGAACGGGTTCCGCACGGATCCTTCATCGCTTCCCGCTGAACCAGATAACCAAATCGGATGTTATCGGCTTCCGGTCCGGTCTGGCCTTCCAGAGCCGTCAAAGCCGCTTTCGACAAGCGGCACCTGCCTTTGGATACTTCTTCGTTGAGAGCGTCACCTTCGTCTAACTTCAGCAGGCGAACGAGCGGAACTAGCGTCAAGCCTTGGATAACAAGCGTCGCAAGTACAACGAAAAAGGCCGTCAGCACAGCCAAATCACGCTGGGGAAACGATGCGGGCAACGCAATCGCGGTTGCAAGCGTAACAAATCCTCGCATACCGGTCCAGCCTTCGAGCACGGCTTGCCGCCAGGAACTTGGTCTGGTGCGCCGGCGCAACATTCCCAACCAAGCATTCAGCCGGTCGAACCCAATGACGATCGCGAGCCGTGCAACCACGATCGCCAGGACCACCACTCCCGCGAACGTTAACGACCCCCTCAGATGAGCAGGGTCCATACGTGCGACAATGCTTCGACCCTGCAACCCCATGAGAAGAAATGCGAAAACATTGAGGGCGAACACAACCGCGCTCCACACCGCAAAAGATTGGACCCGCATGCGGGTTGCCGCATTCACTTCCGGGGTTCGCGCAATGGTCATCGCGAAGGCTATAGTGCTCAGCACAGCCGAGAGTCCTAAGTGCTCCGCCGAGATCCAGAGCAGATACGCAACCACAAACTGAAGAAGATTGCCGCCTAATGTGTTCTGCACGAATCGGTTGACGCGTCGGAAGAACAGCGCACAAACAACACCGAACAGCAAACCTCCTGGGGCTGCAAGCGCTATGCGGAGTCCGACACCAGCAGTAACAGCGCCACTCGACAGCAGCGCCAGCGCGCCGCTGAAAAGAAGCAAAGCCGTCCCGTCATTGAAGAGGCTCTCGCCTTTTAGCACAGCATCGGCGCTTCTTGGAATGGAGACTGCTTTGAGTACAGCCGTTGCGGCTGCTGCATCGGGCGGCGCAACGATGGCCCCGAGCGCGACTGCAGCGGCGACTGGAAGCCCGATCAGTCTCCATCCGAGCCAGGCCACAAGCGCCGTCGTCGCTATGACGGCGAAAACCGCAAAGACAATCAACTGTCGCCGCAAGCGGTGAACGGCGCCAATCGGGAAATCATAGGCAGCATCGAGGACCACAGGGGCCATAAATAGCGCCAATGCGGTATTGGGCTCGAACGATATGGTCGGTGAACCGGGAATCAGCGCAACCGCCACTCCGGCAGCCGCCAGCATCGCAGGATAGGGAAGCGAAAGGCGACGCGAAATCTGCAGCAACACGATTGCTGCGAGTAGGAGCACTAACAGGCTTTCAAAAAAGGTCACGAAAGCACACTTGCCATCGCCGGCACCGTTGGCTTCGGCCCGGTGTTCGGAAATCCCTCCTCAGGCTTTCAGCAGCGCTTGCACGTAATCAGGCTTCAGGGGAAGCCGGCGCGCAACCTTGCCCGTCGCATGCAAGAAAGCTCCGCCGATGGCCGAAGAAGCCAGCGCGTTAGCCGCCTCAGATCCCTGGCCGTACTTCCCAACCTCAGGCCGGTTTATGAGGACAACGTTGATCTCCGGAAGATCGGCCATGGTCGCAACCGGGTAACTTCGCCAGTCGCTAGAAAGTACTCCGCTCTCATCAAAGCGAAGTTCCTCCAGCAGCGTCATGCTGACTCCCATGACCGTGCCACCTTCCACCTGGCGCTTCAACTGCAACGGATTGACGACAATCCCCGGGTCCACCGCGACCGTAATCTTTTCCGCCTTTATGACGCCACTGGTCGTATTCACTGCGATATGGGCGACGCAGGCCCAGTAAGTTCCGCCCCGGAACAGGGTTGAGACGCCTTGGCCTCGCGCGACATCTGCGGTAACGCTCGGACGCTCCGAACGCGGTTGCCACCCCGAAGCATCCCGAGCGGATTCCAACACGGCGATCAGCCGTTTCTCACGCGCGTGTTGAATCCGAAACTGAAGGGGATCGGCTCCGGCGAGCACAGCGGCCTCTGTGATGGCGAGCTCGCGTGGAAAGTTCTGCTGATATTGCACTGGGGTCCGCATGCTGTGATCGCGTAGACCCACGTTGATCGCGGATGAGGTCTGCCCGATTTGGGATGTTCCGTGGCCACGCTCTACTACCACCGGCACGGCATCATAGATCCACGGGTCGGATACGCCATTCCGCAGGCCGAAGAGAGACTCTTTCTCGTTGGGTGCGGGGATGGTCGGAAGACCGGCTAGGATTGCACCGACTAGGCGGTCATCCTGCATGGCAGGCATGTAATGGTCGATCTGGAACGCCGTCATCTTGCCTTGGGCGTCAAGGCCAATCTCGACATCCGCAAGTGCCGCGGACGATTGCGTGGACCACTGAAAGTCCTCCGGGCGCATCCACTGCACTCGAACCGGCTTGCCGAGCGCCTGTGAAAGAATCACAGCTTCGTCCTCCGCCCCGGCATTGCCGCCATTCGACCGGCCATAATGACCCGGTCCTGCGAATGTGCGTACCACTACGTGATCTACAGAGGTGGAAAGCATATGCGCAATCCCGGTGCGCAGGGCTTGCGGGTTCTGGGTATGCGTGTAAAGATACACCGTCCCGTCGGGACGAACGTCGGCGGCCGCCATCGCCGGCCCAATCGGCGCGTGCTTCAGGAACGGACGGCGGTAGGTCGCCGAAAGCCTCTTCGAGGACGTAGCAAGCGCGGCAGCCACATCGCCGGTCGATTTCTTACTCGTCTCGATGGGAGTGGTTTTCCAATCCGCATCTTCTTTCAGGAATGAGAAGAGCCGCGCATCGCCTGGAAGTCCCTTCCATTCCGTCCACTTTGTGCCGGAAGCAACCTGCTGCGCCGCTTTAATGGCTTCCCATTCCGTGGGGGCAACCACGCCGACAAGATTTCCTTTAACCACCACCTGCGCATTCGGAAAGCGAGCTTTGTCCAGAGGACCTACCGAAATCAATTTGGAGCCCAACGTCTTCGGATGCACCATACGGGCGTGCAGCATGCCGGGAAGGCGGACATCGGTAACCCAAGTTTCCTTTGCCGTAACTTTGGAAACTGTCACGGAGTTAGTAAAGGACTTGCCGATGATCGTGTACTCGCTGACGGGCTTTAACGGAGGGTTCCCGACCACCGTCAACCCGAACATGCTGTTGATCTCGCCTTGGACCGGTATCGTGAGGTTTAATTTCTGGTTCTTGACCAGATCGCCATACGATACGCTCTTGCCGCCGCCGGACACAATACCATCCCTGACGGAAAGCTGATCTTTGGGCACACCGACTTCTTGCGAAGCTAGATCGAGCAACGCTTGATGAACATACGCGGCAGCTTTTCGGACGTTCGGCATGCCGCCTCCGAGAAAATCGAATGCCCCGCTGCCGTCGGGCGTGCGATCTGTATCGCCCGAAATGACACTGGTAATGGCTTCGAACGGAACGCTGAGTTCTTCCGCTACAATCTGCCGATACGCGGTAAACACGCTCCCTGTACCGAAATCCGGCTTTCCTACGCGAACCAGGATGGTGTTGTCGGGATGGATTTCAATCCATGACTCCGGTAGCGCCGCATTCAGTGTGTTGCCGCTCGCGGCTGCGGCACTCTTCTGCGCGTCCGCGCTGGGCAGTCCGAAGCTGACCAGCAATGCTCCCCCGGCCTTCACGAACCCGCGGCGCGAAAGGGATGCACCGAACACATCGCTTATATCGGTCGCCAGTTTGTTCTGATTCGCGATCATAATACGTCGCTCCTTTTCGCCATTTGAGTGGCGGCGAGCTGCACAGCCTGGATAATCGCTGTATAGGTTCCGCAACGGCAAAGGTGCGGCGAAGGACCCGACGTGGTAAATGCCTCCTTAATCTCTGCGAGCGTGGGAGACGGAACGCGCTCCAGCAGTTCGGTAGCTTTAATCATCATTCCGTTTTGGCAAAACCCGCACTGAGGCGCTTGCTCGTCGATCCACGCCTGCTGCACCGGGTGAAGAGTTTTCGCCGCCTGTTCCGCGGATAGGCCCCTTTGTTTGGCCCATCGCCCGGGGAGGCCCTCTAAGGTTGTGACCTCCTTATCGCCGGCGGCTGCCAGAGGGGTGATGCAAGAGCGGACTTCCTTGCCGTTGAGCAGCACGGAACAAGCTCCGCATTGCGCGAGCCCACAACCAAACTGAGGGCCCGAAAGCTCGAGGTCGTTTCGCAAGACGTAAAGCAGAGGCGTGTCCGTTGGCGCCTGAACTTCGCGCTTTACTCCATTAACGAGGATAGTCGTCATTGGAATCTCCTTTCGCAGAAAAGCAGAGCGCTCGACTTTCGGTCTATCGCCCCGTCATCGCTTCCAGTCTCTCAGGGTATCGAGGTGCCTCGAGCGGGATTTTGGAAGCCGCTCCCTCGATTTCGTGCAGATCGTCCGGCGTGAGCTCGACAGAGGCTGCCCCGATGTTTTCTTCCAGCCGATTCAGTTTCGTCGTGCCAGGGATCGGAACGATCCACGGCTTCTGAGCGAGCAGCCAGGCGAGCGCGATCTGAGCAGGGGTGACGTTTTTGCGCGCCCCAATTTTTCCGAGCAGATCAACCAACACCTGATTCGCTTTCCGGCCCTCCGGCGTGAAGCGAGGAAGAATGTTGCGGAAATCATTACCGTCAAAGGTGGTCTTTTCGTCGATCTTCCCCGTAAGGAATCCCTTGCCGAGCGGGCTGTATGGCACCAGGCCGATTCCAAGTTCTTCCAAAGCCGGGATGACTTCCGCTTCCGGGCGTCTCCACCACAGCGAATACTCGCTCTGGAGCGCTGTCACCGGCTGAACCGCGTGGGCCCGGCGAATGCTCTGGACGCCTGCTTCGGACAGTCCGAAGTGCTTCACTTTACCTTCTCGAATGAGGTCTTTGACAGTTCCAGCCACGTCTTCAATCGGTACGTCTGGATCGACCCGATGCTGATAGAGCAGGTCGATTGTCTCCACTCTGAGCCGCTTGAGCGAGCCCTCGACGGCCTCCCTGATGTGATCGGGCCGGCTGTTGAGACCGTGCGGCTGCGTGGACAAATCGAACCCGAATTTAGTGGCGATCACCAGCTGTCCGCGGAACGGCGCGAGAGCTTCGCCTACGAGCTCTTCATTCGTGAATGGACCGTAAACTTCGGCCGTATCGAAGAATGCGACACCGCGATCGACAGCCGACCGAATGAGCGAGATCATCTCCTGCTTATCCTGAGCCGGGCCGTAACCAAAGCTCATTCCCATGCAGCCGAGACCGATAGCCGAGACCTCTAAGCCGCTCTTTCCAAGTGTTCGCTTTTGCATTGTTTCCTCATCTCCAGGCTAGGGAGAAATGAATTTCAATCGATATCCTGATCCTGCCGATTTGTTGCCTGATTCTGTCGTTCACGGGAAAGCAGGTGGTCACTCATGGCGTTTCGCTTCTATCCTGAAAGGAGAGTCGGAAGCATTGCTGTGGGAAATCCGGGCAGGCACACGCCTTTATCAACGAATCCAGTGCGCAAGCAACGAAGTGAACTGGCTTCGAAAATCGCCGCGTTCATGGGCCCGGCAGAGAACCTGGCAACCGAGCTTCCTCGCCTGACGCTACATCGACGGACTGCGCCCACTGCTCCTTGCTCAGCGACTTACGAGCCGAGCGCGATCATCGTCGCCCAAGGCCGGAAGCAGGTTGACCTTGGGCCGAATACCTTTATCTACGATGAATCGCGCTATTTATTAACTTCGGTCGATTTGCCGATCGTGAGCCGGGTGGTCGAAGCGACGGAAGAGTCACCGTGTGTTGCCTTGGTGCTAAAGCTCGAAATGGCAATGGTTCGAGAGTTGCTGACCCGAGAGGAAGTTGGCTTGCATCCGGCCCCGGCGGATAGTCCCGCGATGACCACGGGTGAGCTCACACCGGAGTTGCTCAGTGCATTCTGCCGGCTCATGGATCTGTTGAACACTCCGGAAGACGTTCCTTTTCTCGGTGCTCTGATTGAACGAGAAATCATTTACCGGATCTTGCGGGGACCGGAGGGAGCACGGCTGCGAGCAATTGCAACGCTCGGTGATCAGAGCCAGCGGACCGCGAAAGCGGTCGCCTGGATCAGGGAAAACTACACCAAGCCCCTGCATGTGGAAGATCTCGCACAGATCGCGGGCATGGGGATCTCCACCCTGCATCATCACTTCCGGGAGATGACAGCGATGAGTCCTCTTCAGTATCAGAAGCAGCTTCGGTTGCAGGCAGCGCGGACTCGGATGCTCATGGAAGGCGTTGACGCCGCGACTGTTGCTTTTGAAGTCGGGTACGAGAGTGCGAGCCAGTTCAATCGCGAGTACAGCCGTTTGTTCGGCCAACCGCCCATGCGAGACATCCGCAGCCTTCGCTCGCCAGGCGCCCCGCCCTTTGAACCTGTCACGCGGCAGGATCTTACTTGAGGGCGATCCGCGGTCTCTGTTCTTGCAGCCCGGGAAGGAAAGCCCTCCGAACCGGCCTGATCGCACGCTACAGCGCTGAATCGGTGAGTTGAGGCGGGCTAAGCGCGACAATGCGACCCTCCGGCCCCAGTCTCTGGCTGCGCTCCGCTCAATACTTCTTCAGGAACTCTTCTACGCTCGGCTGTTGCGCCTGTTTCTCGGCTATGCAAACGTCGATGCTCTCGAGCACTTGCGAAAGGGCCCGCGGCGCGCCCGTGAACTTATCCACTCGCGGCTTAAAGAAGTTTTTAAGCTTCTGCTCAGAGTCCGCATTGCAATAGGACGCCCCCACCTCAGGAAAAACGGCGCCCGCGTCGAAACCGCCGCCGGTGGGGCGCTTTGCCGCAATCTCATCAAAGTGAGCCTGCATGAAATCAAAAGCCATATAACGCGTGGAAGCCTCTCCTTGCCCCGAAAACATCAGCGCCAGTCCCTCCATGAATGGGATCTTGCCCGAAAGCACTGTTTCCATTCCGGTCTTGATGGCATCCGAGTCGCGGAATGATTGCATCCCCACCAGCAGATGCTGCTGTATCTGACGGTCCTTGGTTTTTTCGTAAGCGTCCACGAACCGCTCGAAGAGCGCTTTATCGCCGTAATAGCCTCCCGTGCGGAGAACGGCGTCAACCATATTGGGATTCACCGCGTCATGGTCCTCCAGCCATTTATCGGTGAGTTCGCGCCCTTTCTTTGCCAGCTCCTCATCTCCGGCAAAGGTAGCTACATCTCGCACCAGGACCGGGCGCAGCAGCTTGACGTTGTCCGATTCGCCGGGTTCGGGAGTCCAACCGAGTTCCCGGGCCCGCGCACCGAAATTCTGCAGGAGAAAGCGCCGGTAATTCGGCATCAGATCCTCAGGCACAAGATGTTCGCGAGGTCCGAGCGCGACGTTCAGTGCGCTTATGACCACATAGCGCTGCGGATCTGAGCGAAATTTGGGAACAAGCGCAAGTGCGTCCGCCGCCGGCATTTTGCCGCCGGTCGAGAGCGCCTCGGAATTCCCCATGAAATCGACGCGCTCCGGCGCGTTCAGGCGTTCCTCGACATCGCCGCCAGTGAGCGCCGCAAGAAGTTTATGGTCGTAGTCGGTCCGATAGTAGCCAACCGCATCATCATTGCTTTGTACCCACGCCGGGCAACCGCTCGCCTCCAGCTTCCAATCCACCGATTGCTGCGCCATCAGCGTACATACGTTTGTTCCCGTTTCGCCCTTTCCATACCGGACGCAAACTGGAATCTGCCAGGTTTGATCCGTTGAGCCCTTCGATCCCAGCGGTAGATACCGTTGCTGGCTCATGCGCAGCGAGGCCATGCCGTCATGGCACTCGAGCGACATGGAAACCAGCGGCACGCCGGCTTGATTCAGAAACGAGGAAAACGGCTGCGTTACCGGCTTGTTCGTCGCGCTCGCAATCGAATCCAGAAACTCGGGGGCGGCGGCATTGCGAAACGCGTACTTCACCAGATAACTGTGGACACCCTTCTGGAAGTCCTGCGACCCTACCCAATGCTCAAACATTCCGATCACCGCTGCGCCTTTCTGGTACGTGATCGAGTCGAATGCATTGCTGATGTCGTTCTTGCTTTCAATCTCCTGCCGGATTTTGCGAGCCGAAACCAGGCTGTCCTCGCGCTGCGCTCCGAGCTTCGAATTCACGTCTTCTACTCGCGTCTGCCACTCCGGTTTCCATTCGGCAATGATCTTCTGCTCCATCCAGGTGGCAAAGCCCTCGTTCAGCCAGATATCGTTCCACCATGCCATCGTCACCAGATTTCCGAACCATTGATGAGCAAGCTCATGGGCGATCACCGACGCGCACTCGCGCTGGCGCATGATGGTGTCGCGCGCTGGATCCGCCAACAAGATCGTCTGCGCATACGTCACTAACCCGGCATTCTCCATTGCACCGAAACCGAACGTCACTGGAATTGCGAGCTGATCGGCTTTCTCATACGGAAATGGGATTCCGAAGTAGTTCTCCAGGTGATCGAGAATCGTGGCGGTGATTTCCGCCGCATACTTCGCCTCCGCCGCATGCCCTTTAGGCGTGATGATGCGAACCGGGTAACGATTTCTCCCCGCCATCCCCGCTGGGACGAAATCGAACTGGCCTACGGCAAACGCAACGAGATAGCTTGGCAACGGCTTGGTCTGCTGAAAGGTGAAGACCTGCCGCTCGCCATGCGTCTCCTCATGCAATACCGGTGTATTGCTCACGGCGACATCCTTCTGCGGCACATCGATCGTCAGTTGCCAGGGCACTTTAAAGGAAGGCTCATCGAAACACGGAAATGCGCCACGCGCATCAGTCGCTTCAAACTGCGTGAAGAGATAATCGTTCCCGTTGTTCGTCATATGAAACACGCCGGAGCTGTCCTGTTCGCGCACGCGGCCGGTGTAATGAATGTCGATCTCGCCGGAGCCCTCGGGCACGTCCGAATCGAACGTTAAGCCAACGAAATCCGTGCCGCTCACAACCGGGTTGGCCTTCAAATCGTTCGAGCCGGTCTTCAGCACGGCATCTGAGATCGCGATGTCCGTGCCATTCAACCAAATGGTCTTAACTCGTTGCTTGATGTCCACCTTGATTGCGATGAACCCCGAGAACGATTTCTGATCCGGATCGAGTTTCAACTCCACCCGATAGCTCGTGGGCGCAACCGTAGTGGGGAGCCTTAGCGTGGGCGGTTCCTGCGCCAAAGCGAGAGATGAAAATCCGGCGAAGCCGGCCAGGGAGGCGAGTATGTATCGGAACGATAACAGCATAAACCGCTATGGTTTCATACTGTATTGGCGTGAGGGCAGCGCTTTGTCAGCGAGCCGGAAACTGAGAAAGCGCTCGCATCCACTCCTCGGCCCGGCGGCGGACATTGATGCCGCCGTTCGCCCCGGCTAAAAGTCCCGAGATTACTGCAGCCGAGTCAGCGCCCGCCTGGAACACTCCGGAAGCGTTCTCCATCGTGATCCCGCCAATCGCCACCAAGGGCTTCGTGGTCACTGGCCGCAGCGCCTTTATTCCATCCACACCCAGCGTTGGGTCAGGCCTTTGCTTGGATTGGGTGGGAAAGATAGGTCCGAGAGAGAGATATTCCACCGGCTCTTCGTTCCCTCGAGTCAGTTGAAGCTGGTCATGGGTGGACAAGCCGACCACTTCGTCGCTGACGACACGGCGAGCGGCCACGGGCGGCAGATCCGTTTGTCCGATGTGCAAAGCCGCGCCCAGCAAACGCGCATAATCGGCCCTATCGTTTATCACAAACAGGACACCGAGTTCGTGGCAAAGTCCTGCAATCCGCTTCGCCTGATCAAAGTGCATCTGCAACCAGGGATCTTTGTGACGGTATTGCACAATTTTCGCGCCCGCCTCGAGCAGCGCCTCCGCCGCGGAGATGACGGGAATTTCGCGCTCACCCAGCCAACCGGTGTCGAGGATGGGATAAAAACGAGGCAAACGAAACGGAACCGGCATAACCGCTCATTGTACTTGCCGGCCCTACCGCTATCGTCAGATTATTGCGTCATTCCTAGCGTGTCTATGTCTTTCCCGCGATCCCATTCCCGATCGAATATTTCTTTAAAGGCCCGGGTGAGATGTGGATCGCGAGTTCGAAAAGGTATTTCTTTCGCCTGGCCGCTTCGATCCCGGTAATTAAATACGAAAGCCGCCTCCTCTGCATCGTGCATCCAAACGAAAAGGGGGAACGAGTTATTGGACACTCGTACGTCCACGCCCTGGGCGTTGAGGTGGCGCGCGTATTGAAGGTTCTGGTTGTTCACGATCTGGAAGAGCTCTTGGCTATTCTTCGGCCGAGGTAAGTTTTTGTGAATCGCAAAGTATTCCGTAAAACCAGGCGTCTGTAGTAACTCCCGAAGCCTTCCTTCAGCAAACTGATCTCTGTAAATATCCCGGAGCTTCTCCGGCGAATAAACAAGAAGACGAACCTGTATTTTCTCGCTATCTGGTTTGCGCAACATCGTCGTGCCCAAGCAGCTTGAGGTCTTCTTGCGTTCTTGCAAATGTGTTTGCTTCACTTCTTCGATCGCCACATAATATCTCTCAAAAGTATCGGGATCGGAAAATTTGCCGTAGCCAGTAACATCCGTCATGATGTCGATGTCTGCGCACGTATTGCGAACGACCTGTTCAATCTCTTGCATGCTCGAAGGGAAAGTAGGAAGGGCTCTCGTAGACGCGGATAGAACCGCCTGCCGAGCATCATTCCCGACGTCTTCCAGGTGGCTGAGAGCCGTTTCCGTGTCAGTCTTAACCTTCTTGAGGGCTCCGTTTTGCTCAGCAGCATCGTGGTACTGTTTGACGGCGAAGCCAATCGCGATAAGCGCCAAAATCAGACCAGACAATTCGATCCCATGCCACACCCATTCCCATCTGATTGCCGGAAATTTCACGCGGTCTCCTGGAACGCCCGTCTCATTCACGTTAGGGAAAGTCGAGTATAGACTAATGCAGGCATTTACGGCAAGACTCAAATTACCTTGGAGCGCAGAACGCGACCGAAACCGACTTGATAAGCTAGCGTGTCGAACGATACTTTTACGAGAGGAGAATCATGATCCAGGACACGGCTTTGAAGGAAACGGCAAATGTGTCGCGGCGCGACTTGCTTCGAGGCGCTGCCGCATCGGCTGCTTCGTTCCTGATCGTTCCGCGTCACGTCCTGGGCGGCGCTGGTTATGTGCCGCCAAGCGATAAAGTCACTGTCGCCTCCATCGGACTGGGACGGCAAGGCCAGGCCATCACAATGGAATTGTTGGCTCGCCCGGACGTTCAGATCACTGCGGTCTGCGATTGCAATGAAAGCAGCAAGAATTACGTCGAATACGGCGATAACGATCTGTTGAAAGCCGCCCGCGAGCTGCTGGGTCCGGGTTATGAGAACTGGGGTGAGGATCTGGCCTCGCCCGGTGAGGTGCAACTCACTCACGACTTCCGAACCAGCGTCGGGATGGGAGGCCGTGAGCCCGCCCGCCGCCTGGTCGAAGCCTATTATGGTTCGCGCAAAGGGTCCTCATCCGGCGCCTACAAAGGCTGCAATGCGTATAAGGATTACCGCGAGTTGCTGGAGAAGGAACGCGATTTGGATGCCGTCTACATCGCCACGCCTGACCATTGGCACGCAACCATCTCAATCGCGGCGATGCGCAAGCGAAAACACGTCTTGTGCCAGAAGCCTATGACCCATACCATTGCGGAGGCGCGACGGGTGGCAGCGGTCGCTCGCGAGACCAAGGTGGCCACTTCCATCACCGTCAATAATCCTTCCTCGGAAAGCACGCATTTGATCGAGTCCTGGATTGGCGATGGCGCAATTGGACAAATGCGCGAAGTTCATAACTGGTCGAGCCGGCCGTTCTGGCCGCAAGGCATTGACCGCCCCAAGGATGTGGATCCCGTTCCTGCCGGCCTTGACTGGGATCTTTGGCTCGGGCCAGCCCCGGAGCGTCCCTTCAACAAGGCCTATCTGCCGTTTGTCTGGCGCGGCTGGTACGACTTCGGCGACGGCTCGTTTGGCGATATGGGTTGTTACAGTTTTGCCGGCGTATTCAAAATTCTCAACCTTACGCCTCCTATCTCGGTCGAATCGAGCACCAGCGAATCATATTCCGAGACATTTCCAAAAGCATCGCTCGTGTATCTGAACTTTCCGGCCGCCGGGAACCGGCCCGCGATCCGGATGTCCTGGTATGACGGAGGGCTTCGTCCGCCCCGGCCCGCAGGTCTACTTTCCGAGGATCAACGGCTATTCGAAGGCGGCGAAGACGGCGAGGGCATTATGTATGTCGGCGATAAAGGAATTCTGCTGGCCGGCTTCAACGGTAATCGTCCGCGCGTCTATCCCGAGAACCCTAAATATCAAACACCTCCTCCGCCCCCGCCCGAGCAGGAGCATCATCATACCGACATCGCCATTGATCAGTGGATCGCCGCTTGCAAAGGCGGCCCTGCGGCCGTTGCCAATTTCGAAAGCCAGACTCCGGTTACGGAAGCCTTTCTCCTTGGCTGCATTGCCCAGCGCTTACCGGGCGATTTTCTCGCGTGGGACACGGAAAAAATGCGGATCACAAGCTCGGAGAAGGCGAACGCGTTGGTCGATCCTCCGGCCCGCACTGAATACAGCATCTAACCTGTGGCAGTCTGCCGGGTCGCTGGCGGATCGTGATCAGACCTGCAGGCTGCGCAAGTAGGGAACGCTCGCCTTCATCTTGTCCAGGTCCATCTCGACAAAGTAATTCTTGATGCCGCCGGTTTTCGCTGCCGTAAAGATTCGCTTCCAATCCAGCGTGCCCTGCCCTATCGGCACGATCTCCCTCGTTTTAGCCGACCATCCTTGCGCATGCATGGATAGGAAGCGGCCCGGATACTTCGTGAAATATTGAGCGGCATCGAAGCCGCGGCTGATGGTCGAGACCTGGAACTGAAACTTCACCAGCTTCGGATCGAGTAGCTCAAATAGCACGTCATACGTTCGTTTGCCATCCACCGTCGACAGCTCGAACTCTTCGTTATGGAGGCCCTGTTGGATACCGGCATTTGCCGACTGTTCGGCCATCTTGTTATATTCGTCAGCCGCCCGCTTCACATCGTCCATAGTTGGATGGCGCGGCCCGTCAAGGCTGGGCACAAGCATCTGCGTCAAGCCCAGGTCCTTCGCCCATTCAATTCTGCCCGGTAAATCCTTCCGGAGTTCATCGATACCGAAGTGAGAGCTCACGCATTGAAGATTCATGTCATTCAAAATCTTCCGCAGCTCGGATCCTTTGTACCTGGCGAGCCCGCCGAAACCTGAATCCGCGTAGCCCACCGGGGAGCACAGCTCGACTGCCTGGAAACCAGCACTAGAGAGCTGCCGGAGAGTGCCGGGGAAATCCTCGGCGATCATTTTTCTGACGGGATACGTCTGACATCCAATTGGCAACCCGAGCGGATTCGCGCCAAGTTCGAGCGCGCTCCCGGATAACAATCCGATCGCCGCGCCATTTGCCGCCATCTTTGAAAACTTCCTTCTCGAAATTTCAGCCATCTCTCTTCTCAGGCATTAAACTATCAGACTCTGGCAAACGAGCAATTAAGAACCGGCTGGCACTTCGATTACTGCAAGCGCGTTCACTTCCAACGTCAGGTCTAGATGGTTTCCTTGCAGATGAGTCCGGGTGGGCGAAACCGCTGTTGCAGCATTTAGTCTTCTGACTTCTTCTTCGGTCGGATAGCGCGGACTTCCGATTGCACGATATGCCGCGAGTGTATTGCCATTCTGATCGTCAACCCGGCTGATGTTGACCACGGCGCCACTTCGGACGCCATTGAAAATCAAGCGAAGCGTCTTTGTACTTCCCGTCGCATCGGGATCTACTAAGTTCCAAACCGCGACCACCAGCGTTCCGTCTTTGCGCTTCGTAGCGATGACGTCCTTACTGGCGTTGGCCAGGCGCTGATCTCCAAGCTGATGTAGAAGCTCGAAATCGTAGTAGCTGGGCTTATTAATGCCGCCTTTGGCTCTCAACCCGAAGTGCCCCTCAAATGGTTTTGCAATCGGGCCGCCTTCTTCGAACACGTCGGAGAACGTCCAAAAGGACAACATGTCTACCATGCCGTCACACTCTCGAATGGTGTTCGCCAGCGCTGGGCCGACGAAGGACGTATCACGCGCCTCTTTCATCCCGGGCACATTCCACTCAGTCCATAGAAGCGGAAGTTTTGGCACTGCGGAGTTTCGTATCTGTTTTCTCACTTTTTCCACGGCACGGCAAACGCGATCGTCTATGGGGATGTTTTCGTCCGTTCCGAAGAGATCCTCTGTCGTATCGTCCGCGTAACCGTGAGTCGAAACGAAGTCAACGGGCATGTGTTTCTCCATCGCATTTTTCAGGAAATCATCCACCCAGGCCGCGGCTGCAGTTGCCGGACTCCCTACGCGCAGTTGAGGGCTGACGCTTTTGAGATCGCGGGCCGTATGCTCGTAAAGCTCGAAATAACTCTTCTTCCGGGGAACGCCGCCCCAGAAATCGATATTGGGCTCATTCCACACCTCGAAATACCATTGCGCTACTTCGCCCGCGCCGTAGCGCTCCACCAAGTGACGTGCCAGCTCCGTCATCAGGCCGTCCCATTTCTCCCAGCTCTTGGGTGGTGAGACGTTCGGCTTGTACCAGAAAGGATGGAGTGCGTCGGAATTAAAGGCCAACTTTTTCGGCATGAAGCTGATTTCGACGACTGGCCGTACGCCGTTCTTCAGGAGCCCGTCATAGATTTCGTCCACATAGGCGAAGTTGTAGACCGGATTTCCATGCTCGTCTTCGTTATATACACCCACCTCGTCGTCTAGAATGCCGTGGAACCGAACATAGCGGAATCCAGTTGCCTGCTTTACGGCGCGCAGATCATTGCGATAGCTCTCTCGCAATGTGAGGATGGCGCGTCCAGACCCGAACATCTCTTCCCAGAAATGCGGAAAGAGCGATGCCTGCGCTCGAGCATCAATCTCAACCTGCTGCTGCGCCCGACAGTTATCGACCAGCCCCGAAACAAGAAGCACCGTTATTGCCGGGATCAAATGACGCAATCGCATGGAACGAGCCTTCACAGACTCCTTTATTTCACTTTGCACTGCTCATTTCCTCTAACCTCCTCAGGGATCGCAGTAAGCAAAGCTATGATGAAAAAAGATGAATCGTGGCAACGCTTGACTGGTCAAACTGTCCCGCCGTTGAGAGCATCCCCGGCAACGTAAGCGGTGCGTGGGTGTTGAAAGGTACCCGCATGCCGCTATCCGTTATCTTCGAAAATCTGGAGGCGGGGCCAGCCTAGATGACATCATGGATTGGTTCGACGGTCTGGACCGCGAGCAGGTGAAAGCTGTCATCGAATTCGCGGCTCGCAGCCTTGATAAAGAACCCACCTACGCTCCCTAAGTGCTGATCCTCTTCGATCAGGCAACGCCTCTACCCCTCCGTTCGTATCTCAGTGGGCACAGCGTGCGTACAGCCGCACAGCAGGGCTGGGACAGACTCAAGAACGGCGAACTGCTTACCGCCGCCGAACAGGCCGGGTCCGACCTATTGTTGACGACGGACAAGAGCATCCGTTTTCGACAAAACCTTTCGGGACCGCAAAATCGCGATCATAGTTCTCGGCCAGCAGCAATGGCCCCAACTTCGCTTGAACGTGGAGACAGTCGTGGAGGCTGTTAAGACGGTCACCGCTGGCAGCTGCATTGAAGTACTGATTGGGGATCTCTAATCTTATCGACGACATAGAATGAGAAAAACGGATGCGGCCAGACGAATACAAGGTGGTACTTTACCGAAATCAACCTTCCGGCTGGGTTGCGGAGATACCTTCGATTTCCGGCTGCTATGCATTAATGCCCACCAGAACAGAAGCATTGTTGGAACTCGAACAGGTGTTTGCAATCATGGAAGCCGAGTTTCGCGACCGAGGCGCGGCCCTTCCTGCCGATACTACTGAAATCGTGCATGCCTAGCGCCGGGGGGGCGATTTCGCACCTCGGATCGGACCTGTGCGCAACGCCAAATCGGCTGGCCCTTTCCTCAACCCGTGCGTTTCAGCTGCACGATCGTGACCATTCGTTTCGGATCAAATCGCGCCGTCCAGCCTGCCGCCAGATCAGCCGCGCTGACTTCGCCCAACCGCCGTCCGTCAAAAATCGAGAGCGCCTCGTATCTCGCGCCCGCCGGCGCAGCCACTTTCACTTCAGCCGTGGATGCATCACTGCCGTTCCGGAACAAAACGATTAAACCATCGGACTCGCGGCTCAATCGGGCAAAGCCATCCCAACGGCCCTGACCAGGCTGCTGCCACGAGCCTTGCGGGAAGAACGAATCGGACAATGCCGCGCGATTCCTGAATTCCTTGTACCAGCGAATCCATTTTCCGTACTCCTCGCGTTCGGCCTTGGTCAGCTTTCTCAGATCTCCCAGCAACAAAGGCCCCGATCCCATCGCCACACCCAAGCGCTCCTCCATCGAGCCCGTGGCCGCCCGCAGATTCCCAATAAGCATCGCCTCCACCGGAATCGATAGCGCGCGCTGGTACAGCAGCGTACGCGCCTGTATCGGACCCGCGTCGCCCGCATCGGCATCGGAGACATTGCTCAGCCAATCCAGATCCGCACAACCAAGCAACGCGGCATCGATCAGATGTTTTTCGCCCCACAATTCAAACGTGTAATCGACCAGCACATCCGGATGCGCCTGGTGGAAGTGCTCACCGATGTACTGCAGGCCCTCATAGATACGATCCAGCGACTCGGCCCAGCTCTTATGCAGATGCCCCGGCGCGTTGCAGCCAGGTTCCTCGCCATAGGCATTGAAGACCGTCGTCAGATCGATCTTCAGATAACGCGGACGATAGCGTCCGACAAGGTCATTCAGCCGCTGCAGTGCGGCATCGCGATAGCCGCTGGCAAGGCACATCACCGCTTGGGTGCCTGATGCCGTCTGTGTGAATTTTGGACGGCCTGCGCGATCGCGGCATGCCCACTCTGGATGCTGCCGATACTCCTCTGTTTTCGTACTAACCGCTGCAAGCGGCACCCACAGGCCCAGTCCGAGTCCAGTTTCAGAGAGCAGTTTGGCTACGCTCTTCAGGCCGCCCGGGAAGTTCGTCCGGTTGTCTTCATTCGCTCCATACTCCTGCTGCCAGCCGTCATCGATCGTGAAAACATCGATGCCCATCTGTGCCGCTATCGGAATTAGTTCCGCGACGGTCGTTTCGTTAATGCCGCGCAGAAAGGGCTCCCACGTGTTATACAGCCAAACAGCTTTATACGGTTTACGGCGCATAACCACACCCGACATGTAGCTCGGCACCGCCCATCTGGGATCTTCAAACCCGTGCTCATCTTGAAAAAACACGAGCGAGCTCTTCGCCGATTCAAAAATCTCGCCCGGTTGCACGGTGCGCTCAAACGGGAAAAGGTCGGTGTCGTACATGACGTGGAGTTCTTCCCCCCATCCATCGCCGGCTTCCGTGCGCTTCAAATAACCCGGCGCCTCATCGATAATTGCGACACCTTCACCTGTTCGCGAATTTCGAAGAAACATTCCCGCATCAGAAGCTCTTCCTGTAAAGAAGATCTCTCGCGGCGTTGCGCCATAGCCCGCTGAGAGTTGCAGTTCGCCCGGAGATCCAGGGCCGAGGCTCAACGCCTCGAACCAAAGGTGAGTCAGCGTGATCAGGCTGGAGCTCTTGTTCGTAATCGCGATCCACTTGCGAATCGCGGGATGACGATCAAACACTGCGTAGTACACTGTCACATCCAGCATGCCCTTCCGGTCGTGCAGTACGATCCGCAGCGCTCGCCCTTCATCAAGCGCGATGCTTTCGCTATTTGCGAGACGAAACGACCTGCGCCCGTCTAGGCGATCGCCGTTGGCCGAAAAGCTGAACTCCGGCCCGAATTCGTTCTTTTGCCGTCCATACGCAGTGAAATCCGTGCCGCTCGACTTGCGCAGCAGCGACTCCGTTCGCAGTCCGTTTTCTTCCGAGAATGACAGGGTCCTCTCGACAAAATCGTTTCCGATGAGCCATCTCTTTCCTTGCTGCTCGATCCGGACATACGCCGGGGCGGCAAGCATCTGTGTCGCCGCGCACACGGCCAACAAAACGTGACAAACAGAACAGGGGAGCATTGATGTTCTGCTACTCTATCGCGGTCTTACCTGCATGACGTCGAACGTCAATCTTCGCTATGTTATCTTCCTCGCCGCCACGGCTGCGCTCGGGGGCCTGCTTTTTGGTTTCGATATCGCCATCATCACCGGCGCAGGCCCGTATCTGACCGAGCATTTCAAGCTAGGCGATCTGAGTCTGGGCTGGGCATTCAGTTCGCTGTTGTTCGGCTGCGCTCTTGGTTCGGCGATCGCGGGGCGGCTCACCGATTCTTACGGCCGGAAGAAGATTCTTCTCATCGTCGCTGTCCTGTTTGCGATCACCTCGCTCGCAACCGGCGCCGCCCCGAGTTTCAACCTCTTTGTCCTGGCTCGTTTCGTCGGTGGGTTGGCCGTTGGTGGCGCGTCCATTCTTTCGCCCATGTATGTCGCCGAAGTCTCGCCCGCCTCGCTGAGAGGACGTATGGGCGCTCTCTACCAGATGTCGATCGTTACCGGCATTCTCATCTCTTACACCGTCAACTATCTGCTGCGTGGCATTGGACCGGCGAACTGGCGCTGGATGTTCCTCACCGGCGTCATCCCATCAGTGCTCTTTTTCCTCATGCTGTTGTCAGTGCCGGAGAGCCCTCGTTTCCTGTTTATGGCAGGCAAAGAGCAGCAGGGTTTGACGATTCTCGAGCGCATCGTCGGCCGGCCAAGCGCTGAGTTGGAAGCATCTCAAATCCGGGCCAGCCTGTCGTCCAAAAGGAAAACCTGGCGCGATCTGCTCCAGCCAGGCATCCGTCGTGCGGTACTGGTCGGTTTCTGCCTGGCCATCCTCGTTCACGTGTCCGGTATCAACACGATCATTGATTACGCTCCCTCCATTCTCAAATCCGCGGGCTGGAAGATCGACGCGGCGCTGTTCTCAACCTTCATCATCGGCCTCACGAACTTCGCCTTCACGCTCGTGTCCTTCTGGATGATTGACCGCTACGGACGCAAGCCGCTATACATTATCGGTTCGCTTGGCATGGCCGCCGCGCTTCTACTGCTCATGTGGACGGTCCTGATGTCCCGATTTCAAAGCTCCGCCGTGCTGGTCTACATCCTCGCGTACCTGGCGTTCTTTTCCTCGTGCATCGGACCCGTTTTTTGGACCCTGGTAGCGGAGATATTCCCTAACGATCTGCGCGGCACCGCGATGGGAGTTCCTGTGCTGACGCAGTGGATAGCCAATGCGGCCGTCGTTCTTCTCTTCCCGCTGGCTTTTAATCAAATCGGTAAAGCAACGACATTTGGCTTTCTCGCGGCGATGTCGCTGCTGCAAGCCCTATTCGCGTGGCTCTTCGTGCCGGAAACCAAGAACAAGCGCCTGGAAGAGATCGAGGAACACTGGAAGCACGCCTCAAGTTCCCATTTCGTGGGCGCGCGCAAGTAAATGCTGAGGGAGGCGAGGCGGACTTCAAGCCATAAGAGTCAAAGTGTAGCGGCCTGAGACGCGGATCATTTCTTCTATCGAAAGCGGTTCCTCAGGTCCTTGTATTGTGCCGTCCCGATTCAGAGCTTGGCCGAGGTCCCGGAAAAATTCTTCGAACCCGCCCGGCGTGATGCAGTTCAAAAATCGCATGGCTCGACACAATCTTGAATGTGTGGGCGACATTGCGGGGCAGGAATGCAGACTGTCCCGCTTCCAGTGTGAGTTCCTCGTTTCCGCGAAGCACTTTTAGCTGCCGTTCGAGCACAAGGAAGAATTCGTCTTCATTGCGGTGGACATGGAGCGGCGGCTCACCGCCCGTAGAACCCGCTATCTCGACCATGGCAAATTGCCCGGCCGTGTCGCTCGAATCAGCGTAAATGGTCATGAAGCCTTCGCCGAAGTTGATTGACCGAGCCGGTCTCTTATCAGCAGCTTTGTTCTCGAATGAAAGTAGGGCGGTGCCCATCATCTTGTCTCCTCATCTCACTAGGCGTAGAGAGGAGCCAACTTGGCTCACCGGGACAAAATTAAAGTCTGGACGGGCGCAACACTTCGCGTTTGAGAAAGGCCTTTGCGACCACCCACTCGCGCTTAACCGTTGCTGGTGAAATGTTAAGCACTTCCGCTGTCTCCTCGATCTTCAGGCCGGCAAAGTAGCGGAGTTTGACGATGCGGCTTTGCTGCGGGTCGGTTCGCGCCAGCAGTTGCAGGGCGTCGTCGAGCGCAATCAGGTCGACGTCGCCGGCATGGGCGCGTCCATTCCTTCTTGTGTCCGGGACGTTCCCGATTCAGATACGATTGCGCAAGCCGGCGCAGCTCTTTGTACATAATGGGTGCTAACTGGTTCAATGCGCCCTGGTTTCCGCTCTGCCACTGCCTAGAAGGGCGGTGATATCTTCGGGAGATTCGCTCATTTGCTCTTTTTCGATGCACTGACGTCGCGTATCAAGACAACGTCTGACGTGGTGAGCCCGCGCGAGTAGAGCAACCCACCCTGGGGCGACCAATCGAATGAAAAAATATCGCCGGAATCGAACGACGTGAGCGCGCGCGGGGGACCTCCATCAATCGGCAGCATCCAGATGTTCGCGGCGGAGTGCGCGTAATCGAGCAACGAGATAGCTTCCCCTTTCGGCATCCAGCGGATGGGCGTATCGGGACGAGCGTTCGGGGTGGGATTCAATACGTGTTGCGGGCCCCCGCCATCCGGCGCGAATATCGCGAGCTTCCATTCGGGCCGGTCTGCCTTATCGCTATACCAGGCAGCGATTCTGCCGGTCGCGCGTGAGACCGCGGGGTGCATAGTTAAGGCTGACATCAAGAGGTGTGCTCTGCCTCCCTGCGCAGCAACTCGCCAAATGTTGAAGAGCCCGTTTGGGCTACTTCGATGGAAGACAACCGACTTGCCGTCCGCTGTGAATTGCGGCCAATTTCCGTCTCCGGCGCTGCTGCTGAGCTGCTTCGGATTCCTGCCATCCATGTCCGCGCGCCAGATCTGCCAGCTGCCGGTGCGATTGGAGTGGAACGCGATGGATTTTGAATCGGGCGAAGCCGCGGGCGCGTAGTTTCGACCAGTGCCGAACGTAATCTGGCGCTGGCCGGTTCCGTTTGCGTTCATCACCCACAGATCGGCAGACCCGGTTGCGTCAGAAGCGTAAAGAATGTGGCCGTCTGGCGCCCAGGAGACATCGAAGTACCGGCCGCTGCCGGGAGTGAGCTGGACCGGGCGGGACGCTTCGTCTTTGGCGGAGTAGATATTCGAAAGCGTTTGCGACTGCACGGAGACGATCTCTGAACCGTCCCCTGTGAGGCTTGCGCCTATGTAGTCGTCCAGATCGTTGCCGATCCGGCGGGCTGCGCCGTGCGAGGCAGGGTACGGGATATACCAGATTTGCTGGAAGGACGATTCGTGCTCCTGGCCTACAATTGCCAGCGCCGAATTTTTGTTTGTCCACTCAATGCTTTGTACCCATTGCCACCGAGGCGATAACACGGCGTGACGGGCGCCGTTAGCAACGTCGACTACCCAGAGGCGAATCAAGAAACCTTTCTCGTCGTGGTCCTCCGCGGCATAGCGATGTGTTTGCCGTCTGAAGACCAAGCGGGCCGGCAGTTCCACGCAAAGCGCAGCGGGTATTGGTAGAAAGTAAGGACTCGCTTGGCTCCGGTCGCCAGTTCCATGAGGGAGAGCTCGTCTCTGCTTGCGTCGAGGTCAGAGATATAAAACGCAAGCCGGCGGCCTGCCATGTCCAGGCGCACCGGGCCGGGGAACTTTTGATTTAGCTGCGCGATGGGACCGCCCTCGATACGCGCGACAGAGAGGCTGCGGCTCCCGGGGTTCTTCGCCGGAAAGGTGACGAACTGGATAGAAGCGCCGTTGTCTGTGAACGCGAGACCGTCGAGCGTCCCGCCGAGTCTATTGACCAACTTGACCGTGCGGCCGTTGCCGAGATCGCGACTCCAGATAGCGATATCGCCGAACTCACGTACGGCATAAACCAGAGTCTTGCCATCGGGAGAAATGACCGCACTCTCGGCTGTGCCATCGGTGGTGAGTTTGGTGAATTTGACGTCGTCGAACGGCAACACCGGCGGGCGCGTGACCAGCCAGATGATTCCGAGCGCGAGGAGGATAAGCGCGCATGCTGCCGCCGCGTACGCGATTGTGGATATCTCGCGCTTCTGTGGTGCACGGCGAGGCAACAACTTCTTGAAGCGACGGTCGTTGCGCAAGGGGTCCCAACGCGGATCGACTTCGATCCAGCAGCACCACCAGTCACGATCGTTTCGAGCCTGCTCGAGGAGATGTATTGCGTCGTTCAGTTGACCTGTCGCGAGAGCGGCGGTTGCGCGATCGTAGCCGGAAACGTACATCCTCTGAGTACGCTCCTCAATCTCATTTCGCAACTGAACAGCGGTGCCGGCATTGCCGGCCGTGGCTTCGGCTTGGGCGAGCGAGCTTAATGAGGGGGATCCGCGATTGTCGAGTTGAACGGCTCGTTGTGCGCACTCGAGAGCTGCCGCGATGTTACCTGTTTTCAGATAGCACCAGGTGAGCATCTCCTGAATGATCGCCGACTGCGGGAGTTCTCGTGCCGTGTTAGTCAAAAGGCGCAGAGCCGTGTCGTATTTGCGCGTGTTGTAATAGACGAAGCCCAGAGCGGCCGCGATAATAACGGAGTTGGGGTCGACGCGTTGGGCGCGCTCAAGATTTGCGATGGCGAGTTCCGGGCGGTTACGCGCGGAATTCAGCAGGCCGAACCAGTGGTGAGCACTGGCGTAGTTGGGATTGCGAACTATGGCGAGGCTGAAGTGCTTTTCGGCTGCCTCTTCATCGTGATTGCAGCCCCACAGGGCAAAACCTAATGAGGCATGAGCTTCTGCCAACCCGGGCTCCAGCTCCAGCCCAGTCTCAGCGGATTTGACGGCAGCAGCGAAACTTTCTGATGGCGGCAATCCACCCCAAAGAGCCATTCGGAGGTAGTAGTCTGCCACGCCGGCGTGCGCTCGAGCGAACCTAGGGTCAATGTCGATGGCCTCTTTGAAACAGACCAGGGCCTTGAGAAGCTTCTGCGGATCACCGCCGGCGTTGGTCCAATACCAACGGCCGCGCAGATACGCAGTGTGCGCGGCGCCGCTGTTCGTGCCGGAGCGGCTGATTTCCGTGCGCTCCTCTCCAGTGAGGTGCACCAGGACGGCATAGGCTACCTGTTCCGCGATGGAATCTTCCATCTTCTGGAGCGTGCTCTCTGTGGCTTCGACCTGACCGGCCCACACGGCAATACCTGCTTCGGCGAAGACCAACTGCACGTTCGCGCGAACGCTTTCGCCGAAGAAGTACAAAGAGCCTTCGAGGATGTACTCGACGTGCAACTCTCGGCCGGCGCGCACGGTCTCCACGCCCTCGGCATATCGGAGGACGGCGCTCGGGGGCGGAATGGAGAGGCGTTCGATGCGGCTGAGTTTCGTGATGAGCGTTTCCGTGATGCCGGGCGCGAGGAAAGCGTTGCTGCTGTTTTGATCGCCGAGGATGCGAAACGGCAAGATCGCGAGCGAGACCCTTGAGCCCGCTTCGCTCACCGCTTCGGGCGTGTTTGCGACCGGCGGAGCTCCGCTGAGATAACGGCGAATATCTCCGGCGAACCTCTCGACCGATGGATACCGCTCAGCCGGATTCACATGAATGGAACGCAGCAGGATCGCGCGCAGATAGGGAGAGATATGCGTCTCATGCGTGCAGACCGAGTTTAGATCGACATCGGGGAAGTGCATCTCGTCCGGCCGCTTGCCGCAGAAGAGTTCGTAGAGAATCACGCCAAGCGAGTAAATATCGCTGCGCGCGGTGGCGGTGCCGCCTCGCAATTGTTCCGGGCTCGCGTAGGCGGGCGTGAGTATGCGGATGCTCTGCTGCGTTGCGTCAGGCTCAGCTCTGGTGTCTTCCGCCGCCAGGATTTTCGCGATACCGAAATCGAGTAGCTTGGGGGTGCCATCCTTCTTCACGAGGATGTTGCCGGGCTTCAGATCTCGATGAATGATGTTCCGTTCGTGCGCGTATTGGACGGCGGAACAGACCCTCATGAATAGGCTGAGGCGGTCGCGGATCGTGAGTGAATGTGCCTCGCAGTATTGATTGATCGGTTCGCCTTCCACGTACTCCATGACGAAGTACGGAAGGCCGTAGCCGGTGGTCCCGCCGTCGAGGAGGCGCGCGATATACGCGTTCTCCAGGCGCGCGAGAATCTGGCGCTCGCGACGAAAGCGGCTGATGGCTAGCGCGGATTCTGAACCATCACGGATCAGTTTTATGGCAACGCGCTTATCGAATTCGCTATCAGCGCGCATGGCCAGGTAGACCTCGCCCATGCCGCCCCGACCGATCTCTTTCTCAATGCGGTATGCACCTATCCGTGCGCCAATTTGCTTGTCGGGTTCGGAGCGCGAGAGCAGCTCTTCTTCGGGCAGCGATGGGACGGAGGCGATGGCCGCATCGACGAACTCACCGGTCTCGTCGTGATTTGCGAGGAGGCTTTCCAACTCCGCTCTGAGCGCAAGATTTTCTTCGCCGACGCGCTTAACGAAGAGTTCCCGTTCGTCGGCATGCAAGGCTAGGGCCGCTTCGAAGACCCGTTTGACGCGCGGCCACGAGATGTTCTCGTCGTCTGGATAGTCTCCAGGCGGGTCGGGACGCCCCCGGCTGTACATTCAGCTCCTCGTATAAAAGTATTAGTACAGGATGTTTGTTATTTTACACGGCACCCGAATTTCGATAGTTTTTCACGATGCTTGTGACCTTTTCAAACCACGGCTACGCGTAGACTAGGGAGGCGAACGCAATGCTCTTACAAACTGTCGAAGAATCCAATGGCACCCCAAAGGCGGGCGCCGTTCCGCCATACGCGGCCATAGTACAGCTCCTGTTTGGGAAACACGTGGCTTATGCGGTTTCGGCCATGGCGCATCTAGGGCTCGCCGATCACATGGGCGAATACCCGGTAGATGTGGAAACGCTCGCGCGGGAAGTCGGCGCGCAACCGGACGCGCTCCACCGCGTCATGCGCGTGCTGGCCGGCGCCGGGGTCTTGGAACAAACGTCGGACCGAAGCTTCCAACTCACGCCGGTAGGCGAAACTCTCAAAACCGATGCTCTCATCTGCATGCGATACACGGCGATGCAGATGGGCGATCCCTGGAGCACGCGTCCGTGGGAACACTTTGCCGGCGTCGTCAGGACCGGGATCGACGGCGTAACACAGGCATTCGGCAAGAATGCTTTCGAGCTTCTGGCCGAGGAACCGGAACAGGCCGAGCATTTCAACCGCTCGATGAGTGGTTATTCCGCTGCGATGACCGATGCCATTCTGGCAGGGTATGATTTCAGCCCCATCCGGCGGCTTGCAGACATCGGCGGCGGGTACGGCAAGCTGCTTTCAGCCGTTCTGAGCCGGAATCCGGAGATGACGGGCGTAGTCTACGACTTGGCCGAGGTGGTGGCGAGCGCCCTTGGAGAGGAGCACTTGAACGGCTGTGCACACCGCATCACCTTTGAACCAGGCAGCTTTTTCGAGCGCGCCCCCAGCGGCTGCGACGCCTACATGATGAAGTTCATCCTGCACGACTGGAGTGACGAACATTGCAAAACCATCTTGCAACACGTTCGGCAGCAGCTACCGGCGCACGGGCGTGTGCTGGTCATCGAGCAGATTGTGAACTCTACGCCTGAGCTGTCCTTCGCCAAGCTTCTGGATCTCGAAATGTTGGCATTGACTATAGGCGGCCGGGAAAGGACCGAGCCCGAGTTCGGCGAACTTTTTGCCTCCGCGGGCCTGAAGCTTAGGCAAGTTTTCCCGACAGCAAGCCCCGTGTGCATTCTAGAAGCGCGCGTCGCCACATGAATGGGGACTCAATAATCGTGTTTCACGAAAGATTGCCGTCGAGGGCTCGTCGGTTCGTGCGGTGATCTCCGGAGACTACTACCCTTCGGTCTGATCCTCCTGTTGCTTTCCCAATAGAAGTGTGTCATGCTTCCTGTTGGAAACCCAATAGTCGATATGAGAGAGAAAACGGATGTCCTGCAGGGCACGTTGGCGTTGATGGTGCTGAAAACCCTGGATGTACTCGGTCCCCTGCACGGTTACGGCCTCGCTCGCCGTATCGAGCAGATCAGCGGAGATCTTCTAACCGTAAATCAAGGTACTCTGTATCCCGTTCTGCTGAAGCTGGAACAGGAGGGGTCTATCGCCTCCGAATGGGGCGCCTCCGAGAATAACCGCAAGGCCCGCTTCTATCGACTGACACGCGATGGGCGCAAACAACTGCAAGCCGAGACCCGCGGTTGGGAACAGACTGCGGCCATCATCGGGCGTTTTTTTGCTGTAAAAGCCGAGGACCTCAAATGAGAGCGCTAAGGCGATTCTTCAGGCGGCTAACATCCTGGGCCAGACGTCAGGATGATGAAGAGCGATTGCGGGCTGAAATTGAGGAACATCTCGCGATGCAAACCGCTGAAAATATTCGCGCTGGTTTATCGCCCGCCGAGGCACGGCGTCAGGCAGTGCTGAAATTCGGAGCCGTGGAAGCAATGAAGGAAGGCTACCGAGACGAGAGAAGGCTACCGTTCCTGGAAATCCTGATGCAGGATACGCGCTACGCACTGCGCCATTTGCGAAATGCTCCGGCGTTTACCACTATTACGATCCTCATGCTAGCACTCGGCATTGGCGCGACCACTTCTATTTTCACCTTGGTCCACGCCGTTCTGTTGAAGTCACTGGCGGTGGCGAATCCCGCCGAACTCTACCGCCTCGGGAAAGAATCACGTTGCTGCTACTGGGGCGGGTACAGCCAAGAGAAAGAGTTTTCGCTTGTCTCCTACGATTTGTACAAACACTTCCGGGACAGCACCAAAGGCTTTTCGGAATTAGCGGCATTCTCAGCAATCGAGCCGCTGTTTGGCGTTCGGCGATCAGGCCGCGCGGAAACAGCCCAGAGCTATCCGGGGGAGTTCGTTTCGGGCAATTACTTCATCATGTTCGGCATCACGGCGTATGAGGGACGCGCGCTCACGGCCGCAGATGATCAACCTGGCGCCCCGCCCGTCGCTGTGATGAGTTATCGCTTGTGGCAGGAAAAGTATGGCGCCGGCCGGTCTGTCATCGGCGGTGTCTTCAATCTGAATGACAAGCCATTCACCGTGGTCGGAATCACTCCGCCGAGTTTCTTCGGTGACACGCTGCGCGACAATCCGCCCGATTTCTTTCTGCCGCTGAACACCGAGCCGCTCGTCCTGGGTGATTCCGATCTGTTCACAATCGACCTGAACTGGCTGAACTTGATCGGCCGCATCCGGCCCGGCGTGGCGGCCTCATCGATTGAAGCTGAAATGCGGGTCGAGCTCAAGCGGTGGCTACGTTCGCACTGGAGCGACATGACTGCCAACGAACGCGCAAGATTCCCCGAGCAGACGCTGTTCCTGAGACCCGGAGGCGCCGGCATCACTGCCATGCGCGAGGAATATGAGCACTGGCTTCAGATCCTGATGGTGGTCTCAGGATTTGTGCTGCTCATCGTCTGTGCTAATCTCGCCAATCTCATGCTGGTTCGCGGCATGGAGCGGAGACGGCAGACCTCGTTGAGCATGGCGCTCGGGGCGCAGGCGCCGCGAATCGTGTGGCAGTCCCTCACCGAAAGCGTGTTGCTCTCGCTTCTTGGTGGCGCGGCGGGTTTGGCGATCGCATTTGCAGGCACGCGGCTTATTCTGCATTTTGCATTCCCTAAAGTTGGCAATATGGCAGGCATACCGATCCAAGCCTCGCCTTCCGTCCCGGTCCTGCTTTTCGCCTTGGGCGTTTCGGTGATCACTGGACTCGCGTTCGGCCTTGCTCCCGCTTGGATGGCCACACGCGTGGATCCGATCGAAGCCCTTCGGGGAGACAGCCGCTCGACCTTCCGTACCGGCACGCTGCCGCGAAAGACCCTTGTCGTGTTCCAAGCTGCGCTTTCGCTTGTGCTGCTGTCGGCATCAGGGCTCCTCACGACTGCTCTACACAGACTGGAGGCCCAAGATTTTGGATTTAATCAGGGCCGGCGCATCGTGGCGAACATTGATCCAAGGCTTGCCGGCCACTCGTCAGATCAACTCACGACGCTTTACCGCCGGCTCCACGATTCCCTATCGAGCCTTCCTGGTGTATCGGCCGTGGCTCTCTGCATATACTCGCCATTCGGTGGCAACAATTGGGGCGGTGGCGTCTTGGTGGATGGACACCCTGCTCCCGGACCCAACGACAACAACTTTGCCTTTTGGGATCGGGTCACGGCGGGATACTTTGACGTAATCGGAAATCCAATTCTCAGGGGGCGCGGCATCTCTGAGCAGGATACGGCGGCTTCGCGCCACGTAGCCGTCATCAATGAAGCCTTCGCAAGGAAATTTTTCAAGAATGAAAGTCCGATTGGAAAACACTTCGGCCAACACGGTATCAGATCCAAGCGGGAATACGAGATTGTCGGCATCGCCAAAGACGCCCGCTATTTGGATTTCATGCTCGACCAGCCAATTGCTCCGGCCTTTTTCCTGCCGGAGTCGCAGCACGACTTCCTGCCTGCGGCCAAATCGAAAGAGGCCAATCCCGGCTCACATTTTCTCCATGACATTGTCATTGCGACCAAGCCAGGAGTGACTCTTTCCAATGCACAGATCCGACAGGCGATTGCTTCCGTGGACCCCAACTTGCCGGTCATGTATGTTCGCAGTCTGAGAGAGCAGGTAGCCTTCCAGTTCAGGCAGCAGCGGCTGATTGCGCAGCTTACTTCGTTTTTCGGAGTTCTTTCACTGGTCTTGTCTTGTATCGGGTTGTACGGAGTAACTGCCTACAACGCCGGACGCCGTACCAGCGAGATCGGCGTGCGCATGGCGCTGGGCGCTGATCGCGGGCAGGTTGTCGCACTGATCCTGCAGGGCGCATTCGCCCTGATCATCTTTGGATTACTAATTGGATTGCCGTTAACGCTCGCCGCAGGTCGATTCCTCGGAGATCAGCTTTACGGCATGAATCCATACAATCCCGCGGTCATACTAATCGCCGTCACGGCCCTTGCGCTATCCGCTCTGGCCGCATCCTTAATTCCCGCGTTGCGAGCGAGCTGGATCTCGCCCTCAGAGGCCTTGCGCGCCGAATAGGAGCATTGCAGGCGATGAGACCTTTGAGACGCTTCTTCAGGCGGATGACCTCGTTGACGAGACGGCAGCAGGACGAAGAGCGATTGCGCTCTGAGATTGAAGAACATCTCGCTCTTCAAACGGCGGAAAACATTCGCGCTGGTTTGTCGCCTGCCGAGGCGCGGCGTCAGGCGGTGTTGAAGTTCGGAGCGATGGAGGCAATGAAGGAAAGCTATCGAGACGAGAGAAGACTTCCGTTTCTGGAAATCATCATGCAAGATACGCGCTACGCGCTGCGGCGTCTGCGAAACGCTCCGGCCTTCACCACCACCACAGTTCTGACACTCGCGCTCGGAATTGGCGCAACAACCTCGATTTTCACTTTGGTCTATGCCATTCTGCTCAAGTCACTGGCGGTGGCGAATCCGGATGAGTTGTACCGACTGGGAAAGGAAGCGCGCTGCTGTTATTACAGCGGCTATAGCCAGGAAAAAGAGTTTTCTCTTGTTTCCTACGACTTGTACAAACACTTCCGGGACAACACGAAAGGCTTTTCGGAACTCGCCGCTTTCGAGGCGCCTTCGCCGGATTTCGGCGTGCGGCGCGCAGGTCGTCCGGACCCGGCTCAAAGCTATCCAGGCGAGTTCGTTTCGAGCAACTACTTCGCCATGTTCGGCATAAGGGCCTATGCCGGTCGCACGTTTACGCCAAGCGATGATCGCGCCGGCGCTCCGCCCGTCGCGGTGATGAGCTACCGCTTATGGCAACAAAGATATCGATCGGATCCGTCCATTATAGGCAACCTCTTCTATATAGATCAAAAGCCATTTACTCTGGTGGGAATCGCTCCGCCTGCGTTCTTCGGCGACCGGCTGCGCAACTACCCGCCCGATTTCTTTCTGCCGCTGAATACCGAACCGTTCGTTGAAGCGGACGCCGATCTGAATAAGCCTGACACCGCCTGGTTACACCTCATTGGCCGCATTCGTTCAAGTGCAAGCCCGGCCGCTGTTCAGGCGGAAATGCGAGTCGAGCTCAAGCAGTGGCTGCGCTCGCACTGGGGCGAAGTGAGCGCCACCGATCGCGCGAAATTCCCAGAACAGACCCTCTTCCTCGAACCCGGGGGCGCCGGTATCACCGACATGCGCGAACAATATGAGCACTGGCTGCACATCCTGATGATGGTCTCAGGATTTGTTCTGCTCATCGTCTGTGCCAATCTCGCCAACCTCATGCTGGTTCGCGGCATGGAGCATCGGCGGCAGACCTCGTTGAGCATGGCGCTCGGGGCGCAAGCGCCACGACTAGTAATGCAGGCCCTCACGGAAAGCATCGTATTGTCCCTGTTGGGTGGCATGGCGGGTCTGGCGATCGCATTTGCAGGTACGCGCCTCATTCTACATTTTGCATTCCCCAAGGCTGGCGCCATGGCAGGCATACCCATCGACGCCTCGCCTTCTATGCCGGTTCTGCTGTTTGCCTTCGGCGTTTCGCTGATCACCGGACTCGCTTTCGGCATCGCTCCTGCCTGGATGGCCACTCGAGTCGATCCGATTGAAGCTCTTCGGGGAGTCAACCGCTCAACCATGCGTACGGGCTCGCTTCCACGACGGGCACTCGCAGTGTTACAGGCTGCGCTCTCGCTGGTTTTGCTATCAGCTTCAGGACTGCTCACGGCCACTCTGCACAATCTGGAAAATCAAAATTTCGGATTCGATCAGGATCGGCGTACAGTGGCGATGGTGAGTCCCCGGCTTGCCGGCTATGTGCCCGACCAACTCACGTTGCTGTATCGACGCATTCAGGATTCGCTTTCGAGCATTCCTGGCGTATCGGCCGTGGCTCTCTGCACATACTCGCCTTTGAGCGGCAATGCTTGGGGTAGCACTGTATGGATAGATGGACATCCACCTCCGGGACCCAATAATGACAATCTTGCTTTGCGCGATCGAGTCACGGCGGGATACTTCGAGGCAATAGGAAATCCAATCGTGAGAGGGCGCGGAGTCTCCGAACAGGATACAGCAGCCTCCCGGCACGTAGCTGTCATCAATGAGGCGTTTGCCCGAAAGTATTTTGAGAATGAAGATCCGATTGGAAAACACTTCGGACGCGACGGCGTCGGATCTGAGCGGGAATACGAGACTGTCGGTATTGCGAAAGATGCACGCTATTTAACCTTCGATCTCGAAAAACCCATTCCCCCATCGTTCTTTCTTCCTGAACCGCAACAGGACCTCGATCCCAAAACTGGATTGCCGGAAGTCGATAGTTCGCATTTTTTGAGCGACGTCATCATTTTGACCAAGCCCGGCGCCAGCCTCGCCGAGGCGCGGATACGTCAAGCCGTCGCATCTGTCGATCCCAATTTACCCGTCATTTGGGTCCACAGTCTGAAAGAGCAAGTAGCCGGTCAGTTCAGGCAGCAGCGGTTGATTGCGCAGCTTACGTCATTTTTCGGAGTCCTTTCGCTCGTCTTGTCTTGTATCGGCTTGTACGGAGTGACTGCCTACAATGCCGGCCGCCGCACCAGCGAGATCGGCGTGCGTATGGCTCTAGGCGCTAATCGCGGGCAGGTTGTCGCACTGATACTGCGAGGCGCGTTCGCGCTCATTATTTGTGGACTATTGATTGGATTGCCATTGACGTTCGCGGCAGGCCGATTCCTGGGCCATCAGCTTTACGGCATGAACCCGTACAATCCCGCTGTCACACTAATCGCCGTCATGGCACTCGCGTTATCCGCTCTGGCCGCGTCCTTAATTCCAGCTTTGCGAGCGAGCTGGATCTCGCCCTCAGAGACCTTGCGCGCCGAGTGAAGCCGGCGCCGCCTCCGGCGTTCCTAATTCAGGAATCGCGATCTGCTCCGTGATCTGAATCCCGAATCCTTCCAGCCCCACGATCTTTCGCGGATGATTTGTCAGCAGGCGAATCGTCGAAAGCCCGAGGTCCGAGAGAATCTGCGCACCCAGTCCCGCTTCGTGCTGCAAAGGCGGATGCTTCTCCGAAGGGATAAAGCTCGATTGAAAGCGATCGTGCGCCAGCAGCTCGCGTTGTCCATCGCGCCACACTGCATCAATACCCGCTCCAGTCTGATGCAGGTAGATAAATACCCCGCATTCGGCTCGCGAGATCGCTGCCAGCGCGGACGCAACCAGCTTGTGACAGTCGCAGTCGAGCGAATGGAAAATATCCCCATATACGCAATGCGAGTGAACACGAACAAGCACGTTGCGCTTGCCTGCAACCTCGCCGTGGATCAGCGCGAGATGACTCTCGTTGTCCATCCGGCTCACGTAGCGCATGATCCTGAACTCGCCGAACTCGGTTCGGATGCGTCCGGACCCGTCGCGCTCGACGAAGCGTTCCGTCTGCAGCCGATAACGGATCAGGTCCGCCACCGAAATCATCTTCAGCCCGTAGCGGCGGCAGAACTCCAGAAGCTGCGGCACGCGAGCCATGGTACCGTCCTCGTTCATCACCTCGCAGATCACGCCCGCGGGTGAGAGTCCGGCTAGCCGCGCCAGGTCCACGGCCGCTTCCGTTTGCCCCGAGCGCACCAGCACGCCCCCAGGCCTTGCGCGCAGCGGAAAAACGTGGCCGGGACGCGCCAGATCCTGCGGACGGGAATTCGGATCAATAGCGACCCGAATCGTGTGCGCCCGGTCATAGGCCGAGATTCCTGTGGTCACGCCTTCCGCGGCATCGATCGCTTCGCAAAACGCGGTCCCGAAACGAGCCGTATTGACCGGCGACATCGGTTGCAGATCAAGCCTCCGGCAAATCTCGGCATCCAGCGACAGGCAGATCAGCCCGCGCCCGTTCGTGGCCATGAAGTTGATCGCTTCCGGCGTGATCTTCTCGGCGGCGATGGTCAGATCGCCTTCATTTTCGCGGTCTTCATCGTCCACCACGATGAGAATCTTGCCGTTGCGTAGCTCCTCAAGCGCTTCCGGAATGGAGGCAAAGCTCATGGACGAACCCGCGCGGCGGCTATAGAAAATGCGATCGGAAGCAAGCTAAACAGCGGCGGCCAGGCCGGCCTTCGCGTGCCAGGATTTCGCTGGCTTGATGGCCTCATTGACCGCGCGGATATTCTCGACTCCCTCTTTCGAGAGCCAGTCTTCCAACGCCTTCACGCCTTGTTTGGCATACACCGGCACGCCATCTTTCCATGTCGCACGTCCACATAGCACGCCGGAGTAATCGGTGCCGGCTTCGGCGGCCATGTTCAGGGATTCGACAAACTGCGGATTACTCACCCCCGCGCTCAGGTAGATGAACGGCTTCTCCGCGACCTCCGCGGCCTTACGATAATACTCAAGCGCCTCCTGCCGCGAATACGCCGCCTGACCTTTAAATACGCTGCTGCCCGCCACGAATTCCGCATTGACCGGAACTTCCACTTTCAGCACGTCCACGTTGTACTGCGGCTTGCCGAATTCCTGCATCGATTTGATGACCACTTCCGGCTTCTTCTTGGCATATTCAAACCCTTTCTCGTCGCCTCCGGCCGGATCGTAACCCACAAACTCCAAGAAGAACGGAATCTGGTGGTATTCGCACTCCGCGCCGATGCGCTCGATGAACGCATGCTTAATGTCGTTCACCTCCGCTTTTTCGAACGGGCTGTAATAAATCAGAATCTTCACTGCATCCGCGCCCAATTCTTTGATGCGTTTGGCTGAGAGGTGTGGAAGAAGGTCCGGCAGGCGTCCCGGCTTCGTGTTGTCGTATCCGCTTTCTTCGTACGCGAGCAGCAGCCCGGCGTTGCGCGACCGCGCTTTGGCGGCCGGAAGTCCAAATTCGGGGTCAAGGAGAATGGCGCTGGCATGAGGCGTCAGGATCTTCGAGACGGCGATTTTGAACTCGCTCATCATCTCGTCCGAGACCTGATTCTCCGGCACGCTTTTCGCCTTGGCGACGGACTTGCGCAAGCTGCCGCGCTGGTCCATCGCGGCGGCCGCAATCACGCCTTTATCATTCGACAGCGCATTCAGATGTTTGATTTTGCCTTCGGAGAGCTGCATACGGGGTGAGCGAACCCTCAGTATAACGAAGATGGCGACTGCGCGAACCGCCTACAACGCCTCGTGAAAACCTGCGCTCGAGCCACATCTTTCATTATCTGGTCCTTCAGCGCCGCCGCATCCGGAAACTGTCTTTCAGCTCGAATGAAGTGCCGGAACCGGACCTCAATCCGTTCGGCGGATTCGCCCTCGAGCGGACTCAGCAAATACGTCTCGACCGTCAGCTCCGTGCCGCCAAACGTGGGCCTTACCCCGGAGTTCGTGACCGAGTCCCAGGTACGACCAGTCTTGAGATCGCATGTTTCCGTCGCGTACACACCCTGCGGCACGATTAAGCCGGGCCCAGGCCGCAGATTCAACGTGGGCACCGTCTGCTTCGAGCCGATTCCCTGCCCTTTGACAACTTCATCTTCGAGCGCATAGCAGCGGCCTAGAAGCCGTGCGGCACGCGACACGTCGCCCGCAGCGAGATACTGGCGAATGGCAGAGCTCGAGACAATTTCCCCGCGATACGTGACCGGACGCACGAACCGCGCGCTGAAGTTATATTTCGACGCAAGCTTTGCGAGAACCTCCGGCGTACCGCTCTGCTTGTGGCCGAACCGAAATTCTTCTCCCACAAACACGCCCCGAATCTGCAGCCGGTTGACGAGCAATTCGGAGACAAATTCTTCCGGCGATTCGTG
Source organism: uncultured Acidobacteriaceae bacterium (assembly GCA_963787585.1). GTDB lineage: Bacteria > Acidobacteriota > Terriglobia > Bryobacterales > Bryobacteraceae > Bog-105. Next base: position 182,301 of record CAWBDR010000009.1, on the reverse strand, counting down.
CGCCACCTCCGGCGTGAACGCCAGAACGAAGATCTTCTCCGCGCCCGCTTCTCCCAGCAGTCTGAGGCGCTGCTCCATCGTGCAGATCATGACCGGAATGCGATCGGGCGCCACCACCGCGGTCGGATGCGGATCAAACGTAAGAACGGCTGGCGTAATACCTCGTTCCGATGCGAACTCGACCGCCTCGCGAATGAGCTTGCGATGCCCGATGTGAACACCGTCGAAGTTGCCAATGGCGAGCGCGCACGGCCCGAACCGGCCTTTCACTTCATCAATGGAACGAAAGATAGCCGCGCTCATGCGCAATCGCCCCGGCCGATTGGGATTTCGAGCCCGTCGTACGCGACGCGGACTTTCGCCGGTAGCCGCGACTCCACCGCCGCGTGAAGCAGATCGTGAGAAATATGCGTGAAGAAAGCACGCCCGGGTTTTAGCTTTTCAACCGTTCGCAGCGACTCCTCGACGGTCGAATGCGTCGGGTGCGGGTTATGGCGCAGCGCATCCAGAAAAAGAACGTCCAGGCCGGTGAGTTTCTCCTGGCTCTCCGCCGGAATCTCACTATGGTCTGTGAGATACGCGCAATCCCCGAATTTGAATCCATAGGCCGTGCCCGTTCTGCCGTGATTGACGCGGATCGGCTGAACGATCACTCCCTCTACTTGAATCGGCTCATCCCCAAACACGACTGGACGCAAACGGGGTCGGCTAGACTCGCTCGGTGAATTGTCAAACACGTACTGGAACGTTCGTTGGATAACCTCTAGCGAAGGCTCGGACGTGTAAATCGGAATGTCCTTCTTCTGCATGAAATTGAACGGGCGGACATCGTCCAGGCCGAGGATGTGGTCGGCATGCGAATGAGTGAAGAGGATGGCGTCAATGCGGTCGATCCGATAGCGCAGAGCCTGATAGCGGAAATCGGGCGAGGTATCAATGAGGATGCGCTTTTCGCCCAGGCGCAGCAAGACCGACGGGCGAAGCCGCCGATCGCGCGGATCGCTTGAGGTGCAAACTTTGCACCGGCAACCGATCATCGGGACGCCCACGCTGGTACCGGAACCAAGCACGAGAATGGACGCATGCTCGAACTGTTCGAGCATCTACTCTGTTTTCGCGCCCTTGCCGCCGTCCGAGGTGATGATGATCGGGCGGTCGTCTTCCTTCTTCTCAGCGGAGTTTTCGGCTATGTTGCCGGCGCCTTCCCCGCTGGCTTTCGCTTGTCCGGAGCGGCGCTTCAGCTCATCCGAGACCTGAACAAAGCGGAAGCGCAGCTCAGTCAGTCCGTTTTCCAGGATGCGCTGCTCTTCTGTTGTCAGATTGCCGCGGGTTTTTTCCTGCAGCATGGCCAGCAGATCGATGGAATGGCGAGCCAGCAGCAGATTAGGCTCCGGCTGTTCTTCGTCTTCGCCCCCAAGATGCAGAAGCCCGAGTTGCATCTGGGTCTGCATCAATATGGATTCGACCAAAAACGAAAAGCTCGGGGTCGGCAGGGTGAAATCAGCACTGTCTGGCATACAACACCACCATAGTACTGGTCAGGCAACTTTTTTGGGGAGTCGCTTCCCCGAGATGCCGAGAATCCGCGGCGTGCCTCGACTGCCCTATGAAAGCGCACACAGAACCAGCGCCAAAATAGGAGCACACGATATGAAATACATACTAATGATGAACACCGTGAAAGCGAATCGCGAGGCGTTTCCCGCTTGGTCCAAGAAGGACATTTCAGGCCCACATTGCCTTCATGATGAGCTTGAATGAAGGACTCCGCGAGTCCGGGGAGTTGGTGTTGGCCGAAGGGTTGTCGTTTCCGGATCAGGCTAAGCTGGTGCGGGCCGGCAAGGACGGCACCCCGATTACCGACGGTGTTTTCCCCGAGGGCAAAGAATTTCTCGCCGGTTACTGGATCGTCGATGTGGACAGCCCCGAGCGAGCTTACGAGATCGCCGCCCGAGCATGCGCCGCGCCCGGACTCAACGGCGCGCCCTTGAACATGCTCATCGAAGTGCGGCCCATCATGAGCGGGCCTCCGCCCGAATTCCTGGGATGAAATCTGAGGTAATGTGACGAAATCCGCTCCGGCATCGGACTTTTTGGACGAACGTTCCGGGCATCGGCTGCGCGAACTGGCGCCGCAGGTGCTCGGCGCCGTCATCCGGCGCTTCCGCGACTTCGCCAGCGCCGAGGACGCGGTGCAGGAGGCGCTGCTCGCGGCCGCTACGCAGTGGCCCCGCGCCGTTGCACACTACCGCGGCGTCGCCGCCAGGACAACGAGCCTGCAGGAACGCAATTACTTCACCCAAGCCGCCCGGCTCACGGAGAGCCTAGCCGGTCAGCCCTCGCAACCAAAGAAGGCCTCGATGCGGGTTTCGCTTAAATTCTCGGCAGGCGCTTTTACAGCAGCCTTCATGCTGCTCGCTGTAAGTTGCGGCATTAGTAAGTCCGCTAATCCGGCCGCGAGCAAGGCTCTGATCGTTCCCTCCCTTCCATATGAGAAATACAAGCTGTCCAACGGCTTGGAGGTAATCCTCTCCGAGAATCATCGGCTCCCGCTCGTTGCTGTGGATCTCTGGTATCATGTCGGCCCCGTGAACGAGAAGCCCGGCCGCATGGGATTTGCCCATCTCTTTGAGCACATGATGTTCGAAGGTTCGAAGCACGTCGGCGAGAAAGCGCATGTCCGGATCCTCGAAAGGGCTGGAGCAACGGAGATCAATGGCACTACTGATTTCGACCGCACAAACTATTTCGAAACTCTGCCGGGCAATCAGTTAGAGCTCGCTTTATGGCTGGAAAGCGATCGCATGGGCTTTCTCCTCGAGAACCTTGATCGCACAAGACTGGCCGATCAACGCGACGTAGTGCGCAATGAGCGGCGTCAGGGCGAAAACAGTCCCTACTCACTTTCAGATGAGGAAATGTTCCATCTGCTCTTTCCCAAAGGCCACTCTTATTACGCGAATGTCATAGGATCTCACGCTGATATTGAGGCCGCGCGCTTGACCGATGTCCGCGACTTCTTTCGTCAGTTCTATACGCCGAACAACGCCACGGTAGTCGTGGCCGGAGATTTCGACATTGCGAAGCTGAAACCGCTTATTGAAAAGTACTTCGGGCCGATTCCTGCTGGTCACCCGGTCGAGAAGGTCGCGCTAAAGACCCCATCGATCATGACCGAGCGCCGCGCAACCCTCACCGATACGGTTCAGTTATCTCGTGTAACCGTAGCTTGGCTTACTCCCCAAAGCATTTCAACAGGGAGATGCAGAGACTCAACTGCTCCTTCAAATCCTTGGCGGCGGCAAGTCGAGCCGTCTGTATCGCAAGCTCATTTATGAACGCCAGATCGCACAGAGCGTCGACTGCAACAATAGCGAACCTCTGGCGTTAGCGTCCGTGGCGATTTGCAGTGTGACCGCCCGTCCCGCCGTTAAGCCCCAAGATCTGGAAGCGGCAATAAACAGCGAACTCGAGAATTTACGCACTCATGGCGTAACCCAACCGGAGCTGGATCACGCCAGGAACGTAATTCTTGCGAAGAAGATCGAAAGCTTGCAACGCCTCGGCGGCTTTGGCGGTGTCGCTGACACACTGAACCTCTATAACCAGTACCTCGGCGATCCCGGTTACCTTCAGAGAGATGTTCAGCGATTCCAGAACGCTACTATCGCCTCTTTGCAACCATTGCTCAACAAGAGTTCGCCAATAACCACCGAGTTGTCGTCTACACCATACCCGGAAAGAAAATTGTCGACGATGTCCCGCGTAGTCGATAAGTACTTCGGAAATTGGACGGGAACCGGAAACGCTCTACCTGCCTTGCGTACGCCGCCCGCGCCGAAAGCTCCCAATCGACATATCGTAATCGTGGACAAGCCCGGAGCTCCGCAAACGGCTCTGGTTGCGTTCGGTATCGGCCTGCCGCGAACCACCGCCGATTACCCGTCAGTCGAGATCATGAACAGCGCCCTAGGTGGATTGTTCTCGAGCCGCATAAACATGAACCTCCGCGAGAAGAACGGGTTCTCGTACAGCGCATTCTCGTTTTTTTGGTATCACCGCGGGACGGGGCCGTTCATCGCAGGCGCCTTAGTTCGAACGGATGTTACCGGCCCGGCCGCGCGGGAGTTATTTTCCGAGCTCAAACGGATTCGCACCCATCCACCCACAACCTCTGAATTGAGAGTCGCGCAGCAGTACGCTTTTAGATCGTTGCCGGGTCAATTTGAAACGGTCGGCGACACTTCGCTCCAAATCGGCGAGCTCTTCATCTACGGGCTTCCCCTCGACTATTACCGCAAATTACCGGGTCAGTACCAGGCTGTAACGCTGGAAGCGGCACAAAGGGCAGCTACGAATTACGTGCATCCGGAGAATTTTGTCCTGATTGCTGTGGGAGATCGCGCAAAGATTCAACCGCAGTTGAAGAAACTGAACCTTGGCCCCATTGAACTGCGAAATGAGAACGGCGATCCGTTAAGCAACTAGAGTTCGCTGGGTTTCATGCTTCCGGGGTTTGAAGGACTCCTCCACTTCGATAACGTGAAAGCCGCCCAGTTGCTCTCTTGTCTCGGCATAGGGGCCATCCAACACTTGCGTCTTCCCATCCGCGACTGGCACTCTCGTCGCCCACGAGGTCGGTTTCAGTCCGAAACCTGGGCGATTTAGACAGTGACCGAACTATTTTTTTGAGGAAAGAACGGCGTCTATCTTCCGAAAATCGCCAGGTTCGAAACCAGGCCGCCGCTCGCGTTCGCGCTCATTCCCGATTCCGGATTGGCGCCGTCCCACTCGGTGCGCGCTATTGGCGTAACCGGCTTGAGATGTCTTTTCTCGAGAGCCGCGTTCGTATCGCGGAGATCCTTTGCGGCGAACGTCTCGAATTCGCGCATCACATCCTCCAGTTCGCGGCTGAGCGAATCGATTCGCGCCACGTAATAATCCGCGGGCCGGCCTTCGTAGGAATTCAAAGCTCCGTACACTTGTGACGCTTTCTCGCGGATTCGTTCCTCGCCCGTAATAGCGCCGCCCTCCTGAGTAGCGACAATCTTCTTTCGGATCGCTTCACCTTTCGCCGCCGCATCGCGCAGCTTGGGCTCCAGAGCGTCATCCGTCTTCATCTGCGAGGCGCGCGTCAGCAGATCCCGATGTACGCCGTTGATCTGATCCACATCGAAGCTCATATCGCGAAACAGCTTGTAAAGCCGCTGAACAGCCTCGTACTGCAGCTTGCGATCTTCGACACTGAACGCCGCGCGACGGTCAAGCCTCAAAACGAGCGGCGTCGTATAGCTCTCTTTACCGCGCGTCATCTTCACCGTGTACGTGCCGGGCAACACGCGCAGTCCTTGCGTCGCTTCGCCCGCAATACTCGCCGCGGTAGGAACTCCCGGGGGTTTCAGCCGCATCGACCATTCGAGACGGGTCAGCCCTCGCCTGCTATTGGCGGGCAGAGTATCCACCAACTTGCCTTGCCCATCGAGAATCTCGATCTTCATCCTCCCGAATATGTGCCGCTTCTTCTGGTAGTAAGTAATCAGCGCCGCATCCGGCGGATTCGGCCCCACGTACGTCGCATCGCCCTCCGCCCACCCGCCAAAAGCACTCAGGCGTTGCTGCTGCGTGCGGGCTTCAATGAATACTGCATCTTTCGCCATCAAATCGGGCGTCATCTCACGCAAAGGCGAGATATCATCTACCACCCATATGCCGCGCCCGTGCGTCGCGATCACCAGGGCCGAATCCCGCGGCTGAACCATCACGTCGCGCACCGCGACAGCCGGGAAATCGTTCCCTTTGTATTGCGCCCATTGTTTTCCGCCGTCAATGGAGATCCACAACCCGAACTCCGTCCCAGCAAACAGCAGATTCCGCGAAACGTTATCTTCTTTAATGACGTGAGCCCAACCGCGCACCCCGCAGCCTTTGGTTATCAGCGGCGTCCAGGTCTTGCCGAAATCCGTGGTCTTGAAAACGTACGGATCCATATCGCCGAACCAGTGCCTGTCAAAAGCAGCATAGGCGGTGCCCTCATCGAAGCGGCTGGCCTCCACCCACGAAACCCACGAAGATTTCGGCAGCCCTGGCACATTCGCCACCACATTCGTCCAATTCTTGCCGCCATCACGAGTAAGCTGCAGGTTGCCGTCGTCCGTCCCGGCCCAAATCACCTGTCCATTGCGCGGCGATTCACTGATCGAAAAAATCGTCGTGTGCTCTTCGGCCACGGAGTTGTCGATCGTGACGCCGCCTGATTGCTCCTGCTTCTGTTTCTCGGGATCATTCGTAGTCAGGTCCGGCGAAATACGGTCCCAGGTCTGCCCGTGGTCGCGTGATCGGAACAGAAACTGCGCGCCGATGTAAATAGTACCCTTTTCATTCGGGCTCAGATGAATCGGCGTGTTCCAGTTGAACCGGAGCTTCTTTTCACCGTATCTAGGTTGCGGCTTAATGCCGCGATTCTCGTGCGTAAAGCGGTTCACCCTGCCAATTTCTCCGCCTTGCGCCTCCGCATACAGGTAAGCCGGATCGGTGGGATCGGCAAAGGCGAAAAAGCCGTCCCCGCCATACATGTTTTCCCAGCGGCTGTTTGAAACCCCGCCCGGATAAGCCGAATCGCCCATCCATACGCTGTTATCTTGCAATCCGCCGAACACGTGATACGGGTCCGCATCATCCACGCTCACGTGGTACCACTGCCCGATCGGAAGATTGCCGCCCTTCCACCATTTATTTCCGCCGTCGTCGGAATACCAGATCCCGCCATCGTCGCCGGCAATCACCCGGTTCGAATCGCCCGGATCGATCCAGATGTCGTGGAAATCCCCGTGGGCCCCGCCTGAAATGTTGCTGAAGCTCTTGCCGCCGTCGGTGCTCACCACCAAGCTGAAATCCGGCTTGTATATTTTGTTCTCGTCCTTCGGATCGACAATCAGGTTCGCGAAGTAGAACGGCCGCCACACCATCGACTGGCTCCGGTCCCGCTCCTGCCATGTCTTCCCTCCATCGTCCGATCGGAACAGCGCGCTGCGCGTCGATTCGATCAGCGCGTATACCACCTCCGGCTTCGAGGGTGCCACCGTAACCGCCACCCGGCCCCACGGTTTGCGCGGCAGACCTTTGGCCGTCTTATCGTCCAGCTCCCTCCAGGTTGCGCCGCCGTCAGTCGTCTTGAAAAATGCGCTGCCGCTCGGCGACGTCGGACTGTCGCCTCCCGACCGGAACGTCCATCCCTTCCGCCGGAAATCCCACAGGCCCTCATAGATTGTCTTCGGATCGCGCGGATCCATGCTGATCATCGAGCAACCCGTCGATAGATTAGTCCCCTTCAGAATCTTTGACCACGTCTTCCCGCCGTCCCCGGTTTTGTATAGGCCCCGTTCCTCGCTATCGCTCCACAGCTTCCCCGGGACACATGCGTACACTGTGTTGCCGTCCGTCGGATCGATGAGAATCTTCGCAATGTGCTCGGAATCTTTCAACCCCATGTTGGTCCAGTTTTCGCCGGCATCCGTGGATTTATAGATCCCATCACCGATCGAAACGCTGTTGCGCATCCAGGATTCGCCCGTCCCAACCCAAATCGTTTTCGGATTGGAAGGATCGATCGCAATCGCGCCGATCGATTGCACCGGCTCCTTCTGGAACACCGGCTTATAGGTCGTGCCGCCGTTCACGGATTTCCACACGCCGCCGCTCGCCGCGCCCACATACACCGTCACTCGGCCGTTCTCTCGCACAGCCGTAACAGCCGAAACCCGCCCGCCTGTGGTTGCCGAGCCAATATTGCGCGCACCCAGCCCGGAGATCGTGTCCGGATCGAACTTGGTTTCTTGCGCCATCACTCTCGGCAAGCCGAAGCAGGCCAGCGCGATCAGCCCCGCCGCAAGACTCCCTCGAATCCTCATTGCTGTTCCCCCTTGGGCGGTGAAGCAGAACTCGGAAGCGTGAACAGGCTGTTCGCCAACGGCACGTTGACCTCCACCTTCTCTACCGTGACTCTCACCTCATTCGAATCACCTTTCTCCTTGCTCGCCAGCGCCATCGGGAAATAGATCCCGTCCACTTGCTCGTAGTCGCCATATAGCGTCTCACGGTATTGGTAAGCGCCGCGGATCATTCGCTGAGTCTCGACTTTCAGCTCCAGATAGGTGTCGGTGTCCAAATAGTAATAGCGAATGTCGCCGTTCTGAAGCGTGAGCTTGATCTTGTAACAATCGGTTCCTTCGACGGGATCGTGGCCCACCAGCTCCGCTTTATATCCCTTCTCCTTGTAATCGATGAGCTGCCCTTCAATATCGGAATCTTCGATGATGCCCTTCAGGTCGTCCTCGGAGAGCAGTTCCGGATCTTTGCGTCCTTCGAACGGCGAGACGCGCCAACCTGTCTTGCCGTCGTAAGCGGTTATCTCGCTCATGCCCTGGATGGTCATTTCCTGACGCACCATGTGCGGCCGCTTATTCTCCTGCAGAAACCCGGCCTGGAAACTCTGAATCTGGAACTTCCCCGTTTGCCGGACCGTTTGGAGCGTTTTCAGCTTCTCAATCCCGCCGCGGGCTTCGATGTTCTTCGTAATGATGTCATCCACCGTCTGTGCCTGCGAGATTCCGTACGCCAAACCGAGAGCGGCGATGAACTTAATGAAAATGCGCAAAGATAAGAGCCTCCCTGATCGGCTCATTAGTATGAGCCTACTACTGGTCGATAAAGACCAGCTCTGAACTGCTCGGGACAGGCAGCTTAACCGTCAGTCCCGACGTGAGAAGTTCCCGTCCGGTTGCCGCGCGATCCGGCGTGCTGTGATCGTGGAACCGCAGTCGATACTTCTCCTCCGGAATAAGTCCCGCAAGCCGGAACGTGTGCTCGGCTTCTGTCTGATCCGAACCATGAAATGCATAAACAACTCCCTTGTGCATCCCTCGATCGAAAAATTCGATGCCATCCCAGTGAACTCCGTCCGGGCGAGGCGAGATGTGATAGAGATCCGCATCCCGGATCAGAGGCCGCAGCTCATCCTTATAAAGGCTAAACTCCTCCTTCGCCGCCGAATGTTCTTCCCTCGTCCAGGCGTTGGTGTCTTGCATGATAGTCAGCCACCCCATCATCCCGCTCCGCAGCATGTAGCGAAAACTTTCGATCCTGGGCGCCGGCCATTTCTCGACATAGCATTCGAGCATGGCTGCAGGCAGGACGTGGCTTGCATCGTAAAAGGCGCGCCGGTTTGAAAGCGGGTCGTACGTGTCGGTGATCGAGAAATAGTCTCCGTGAGCCGCGCTGCCGAAATCCACCATCCGGCCCCCGTCATTACAGATTTCAAGCAACAGCTTCGGATGGCGGCGTCGGACCTCCGCATAGATATCGTAGTATGCCCGAACGGAGTGATAGCTGACATCGGTTGAGTTTGCGCTCTCGACGAAATAGGAACCATCCTCCTTCACGACTCTCATCCTCGAATCGTCGGGTGGCGCATGGGGATGGTCCTTGCGCACGCAGCCCTGCGCCACCAGGTAGCCATCGTGCTCCAGCATGTCGAGGCGATAGTCATCAATAATGCGCAGTACTTCACGCTGCGCGTAGGCCTGCGCCGCCCGTGCGCCGATATCAATCGTCTGGCCCTTGAAGGGCTCTGGCTTCCAGTTTGGCGGCACGTCTGACACGGTCCAATCGCGCACTCTTGGATCCCGAAGGTTCAGCGCTCGGGGTCCGGTATTCAGCCCTGCCTGCGTCCAATCTACCCAGAGACCAAACTTCAAACCGTGCTGGTGCGCATAGTCGGCCACCGCCGCCAGCCCGTTAGGAAACTTCTTCGGGTCGGGATACCAATCGCCGACTCCGCGAAACCATCCGGCATCGAGGTGGAACATCTCGAGACCAAGCTCGGCGGAATCCCGGATCATGCGCTCTGCGAGGGTCTCATCCACCTGCATCCCGCTGCCCCAACTGTTATTCACAAGCAGCGGACAATTCGGATTCTTCCAGGTACGGGGATTCGCCAGGGTCTGCCGCTCCCATGGACGTAGGACGTTGCCTAAATTATCGATACCGCCAGTGAACGCTCCTACAAACACGACCGGTGTATCTAACGTTTCACCTGGTTTCAGACGGCTGCGAAACGGTCCGGGGTTCGGATTCAGTCCAACCACGCCGCGCACAAACTTGGCATTGCGCTCAATCATCAACCTCACGCGGCCGCTAAATTCAACGCCCGCGTAGCAGCCGTTCTCCGTGCCGGCCTTCTCGATTGCGAAAAAAGGAATGATCTCGCGCGGTTCGCCGGGGCCGGGATGCGCGTACGTACTCGACGTGCCCGTCCAGTTCCCTCCGACTGGCAAGACCTCTCGATGCGTTCCCACCCCGGATGGTTTGTCCGCGCCTTTCTCGAAATAAAACTGCTCCAGCCGGATATTCGGATCGACCCGAAACCGGAATTCGAAGCTGTCCTGCATGGGAATCCAGATCTCCTCTGGCGCGAGGTTCTCGATATGGATCGCGTGTTCAATCGGCCCGATGCCAGCGCGCGCGATCCACTCCCAAGTGAGCCGCAGCTTGGGTGAAGCGGAATCGTAGACAAACAGGACACGCTGGCCCTCGATATGGCTGGCGTCCGAATTGAACTTCCAGCGAATCGGCACCGCGCGCCCCCCGATCACCACGGAATCGAGCAATTTCTCCGGCCCCTCATTTCGCCACGAATTCGCGCCGGATCCCAAAGCCACGACCTCTGGACCGCTCTCTGCTGCACGAACTTCTAAATAGGTTTGCTCCGTTCGGATCTCCGCCGTGATCTGGCTCAAACGATAACGCGGCGCGGTGGCGACCACCGCAACTGCGGATAAGCAACGAATGACGTTCTGGGGATTCATCTACATGTCCGCACGAAATAGCTTACGCCTGGCCCGTGCTTAATCAGCTTTCGGTCAATCATCGTTGTGGGGCGGGTTTTCGGCCTGCGTCCGGGCGCCCCACCCGGGCCTCTGCGTTCTTCGCATCCAGTCTTGCCTTTGGCCAAGGAACGCACACCGCGCATGACACGACGTCAAGAGGCTGCTTAAAACGGCGATCGGAATCAATTCGCTCTGGCCGTATGGCGGCCAATGGTACCGGTTTACGGGAAACACGTCCACGCTAAACCGATACGTGCGAAAGGAGATGCTTGTTGACTAGCATGACCAGTGGAGTCGCCGCAACGACTAGAGTGCAGCGGACTGCACTGAAAGGACTCAAGTGATGTAAGCGGCCAGATCGCGATCCATCCGAGTAAACCAGACCCGTCAAAGTCAGGTTACCGTTCTCTACGATGATGTGGATTGGAGCATCGCGCAAAGTTCACTTGTGACCTACGTACCTCATTAAATGATCGATCTTGTGCTCTTGATCGGCCAGTACAGCGCGCACCAGGTCAGCCAGGGCCACGACCCCCAGCACTTGGCCGTTCTCGACGATAGGGAGATGCCGGATCTTATTCGTGGTCATAATCTGCATCGCGTCCACAACCTTCACTTCGGGACCAACCGTCACCACCGGACTCGTCATCACATCTCGGGTGAGGACATCTTTTCCGTTCTTTCCTTGTAAGACGACTCTCGTCCCATAATCCTTGGCCGAGATGATTCCAAGAAGGCTTCCTTGCTCGATCACCAGGACCGCCGCTATACCTCTCGCTGCCATCATGGCCACGGCTTCATGTACCGCGGCATCTGGACTCACCGAGTGAACGGCAGACCCTTTGCTCTTCAGAATTGAAGCGACTGTTTCAATCATTGGAGTTGATTTCTCCCATTAGACTCGCGTCATTTTTCATTAAGCTAAAAGTCACGTTCCTGGGGGATCACCCGTTCGGCGTGATCACGGCACGTCCGTGGATTTTGCCGTCGTGGAGTAGATGGTATGCCTCGCCCGCGCGCTCCAGTGGAAAGTGTTCAACCAGCATCTTGATTTTTCCAGCCTGCGCGAGACTAATCACTTCTATGAGCTCGGGGATCGTACCCCAAAACGGCGACGCGACGGAACATCACGCGCTGGGCTGAAAAAGTTAACCGGCAGCGCTCCGCCACCGAGACCGACAATCGTCAGATGGCCGAGCACGCGAGCCACTTGAGCTGCCATCTGGAGCGTCGGGTTCACACCAACCAGGTCGAGCACCAGCTCGGCGCCCTGTCCTCGAGTCATGTCCTTGATCCGTTTGACGGCCTGATCGCCCGAGAGCAGTACTTCGTCGGCGCCCATGCGCTTGGCGATCTCCAGCTTGTCGACGGAGGTGTCCACGGCTACGATGGTCGTCGCGGCGGCGAGGGCTCTCAGTATTTGTATAGCCATCTGGCCGAGGCCCCCGGGCGCCGATCACTACTGCGGTAGATCCGGGCCCGAGCAGATGTTGCGAGCGTTTGATGGCATGGTAGCTGGTGAGTGCCGCATCCGTGAGTGGAGCGGCCTCGCGCGGATCGAGGGTTCCCAGGGGAACCAGGAAGCGCGCTGCTCGTGCGAATGTCCCAGAGCTTGACTTTTCAGTTCAGTCACATCTTCTTATATTTGGAGTTCTCCACGGCGACGTTGAGCTGCTTGCTTACCCCTTGCACGGTCATGGCTGCGATATGGTTGGTTCCGTCTGCCAGCTTGGCGAATTGCACCGCGATTTTTACAACGTCGCTCGGAGAGTCCATGTAGGACGCGATCTGCACACTCTGGATTGCTTTTGTGGCCTTGTCGAAGGTAATAGTCATGGAGTCATTTGGCTTCACGTAATTGGTGATGAGAAGCTGGACCAGGCCCGCTGTCGCGCCCGCACCGAGCTTCACGTTTCCCTGTTGGAAAGCTTGCTGAAGTTTTGCCCGATCTGGTGGCACATAGGAGTGAGCAAGGGCGCCGATCTTCTGAGCGTATTCCTTGTACTCTTCCTTTTTGCTCTCGACCACCTTCTCTTTCAAGCGACCACCCCGGCGTCCGCTATTGGCATGACTGGGCTGCGCGGCCGGCTCGGCATTCAGCGGTGTTTTCTGTGGTTTGCCATCAGGTCCCATGTAAACCTGGAAGGACTCCTGCTTCTTGACCTCGCCTTTGAGACTGATCGTGTCCCGCTCTTGCCACGTGTATGTGGCTAGAGCTTGCTTGTTCTTAGCAGAGGCTTCCTTCACCTCGGCCAGGCGCTGTTGTAATTCGGGATTCTGGGCTGTGGCCGACCGCCCGGTCAGTGATAACCCGACCAGAATTGTGGTAACTGCAACTGGGGCTGACGCTGATTTACGCAAGCTTATCGTCATCATCTTCTCTTCTCCTAAACCCGCTCTCTGGACGAATGGTCTCCAAAGCTGATGGTTCTTTATCAGCTCACTTTGGGCCCGCTGGGGCGATTGCGACGCGCACGATGGTGCAGCTCACTTGCTTTCCGGCCGCAGTTTTCACTTTGCCCTTATCGCCGTTAACCTCATATTTGACGCTGCTGCCGACGGCGAAGTCGGTTGCCTTTACCGATGACTTCTCGCCGGTCCTGCAGGCGTATTCCTTGCCCGATGCAGAGGTGAAGGACAGATCGTATTGCTGATGTTTCTGTTTCTTGTTGGTTGTGCCTACTGGCTGGACCTCTTTGAGCGTCGTTGTTCCCGAATCCTTGACGGCTGCTACTCCAGGTAGGCGAAGCATCGCCAGCAGGGTGAGTGCAATTGTTATGCGCATTGTCCGACCTCCGCGATACAAAGTATCGCCTCGCTATTCTTAACAATACTTGCGGGCGTCCATTCAAGCACGCTCGAATGATCAACTTGTTTTCTGCGAAGTCGCGGCATTATCACTGTGATGCCTTCTCCTCAAACGGCAGATCTACGACGGTCGGATTGTGGTCCGAAATGCGTTCTGCAAAAGCGTAATTTACGGCGGAGAGTGTGCGCGCAAAGTGCGGGGCGAAACGGTACGGTCCTGCCGGGTCCAGTGGGTCTTTGTCGTAAGCCTTTACGAATATCCAATCCAAGCGGAATTTTCCCTTTGGGCCGAGTGTACGTGCGAACTGAAACGTAGTGGTGAAACCCTTGCCGGCGCGCTGGTTCGGAATCGGCAAGCGTTCCGGTGTGGGAGGATCGGTGCAATCCTTCACTCCGCGAAAATCGAACGCAGTGCCGTCGTCGAAGCGGAACTTCTGCAGCGACTGAAAGAGCCCGCGCTCCGGATTATCAGCTAGAAACTTCACGCCCGAATTGAGCGTGGGTGGAATCTCATCGTGCTCACTGAGTGATACCAGTTGCCGGTAAGAAAGGAAGGCGGGGCCGCTTTGACGAACATACTCGGTTTTTCCGGCGGGTGCGGCGGTGACGGTGGCTTCGAGCATCAATAGCGAGCATGCGAAGAAGAAAACGCGCCATTTCGAATGGTCAATCATTCTTTGTCGTCGAGTGTACCCCTGGCTGTTGCGAGCACATCTAATCCAAGCATCATAGCCGAGATGCAGCTTTGACACACAGCCCCTACGAAGCCGGTTCGAAAAAAGCGAGCGGCTTCCGTTTGCTCCGGGAATCTCTGACGCTATTTTGAGTTGAGTTTATTCATGCAGTCCTTAAGAAACGACTTGCGGTCCGCGCCTGTGAGGTTCTTTTTATCCGCAAGGCTCTTACAGGAATTCATCTTGTCCTTCGTGCTCATATCGCTGGGCTTCTGAACATCAGCGGTCTTGTTGATGCAATCCTGCATGAAGTTCTTGCGATCGTCGCCCGTGAGCCCTTTCTTGTCAGCGAGATTTTTGCAGGCGTTTACTTTGTCTTGTTGGGACGCCTGTGAAGGATTCCAAGCTGCCGAGCTCGCGGCCTGAAGCATTGCGCTCGTCGCGAATGGCAACACGATCATGAGCATCACTTTAAGTGGAACGTTCTTACATCCTTGAACTGAAATCTTGATCATTGAGAACCTCCAGATCTAGTGCAAACCTCATAGGCGGCGATGGATTCTCCCTGTGCTCGCCTTCTCAAGGTTCGCGTCCTGTTTAAGACTGCCACGCCGTCCGCGAGATTCAGAAATTTTCTTATCTGCTCAAGTCGCCGGCCAGGGTTGCGGGATCTGTTCCAGAGGAAGATTCCTCGATCCATCGCAAGATTCACTTATGCCCTACGTACCTCATTAAATGATCGATCTTGTGCTCTTGGTCGGCCAGTACAGCGCGCACCAGGTCAGCCAGGGCCACGACCCCCAGCAGTTGGCCGTTCTCGACGATAGGGAGATGCCGGATCTTATTCTTGGTCATAATCTGCATCGCGTCCACAGTCTTCACTTCGGGACCAACCGTCACCACCGGACTCGTCATCACATCTCGGGTGGGGACATCTTTTCCGTTCTTTCCTTGTAAGACGACTCTCGTCCCATAATCCTTGGCCGAGACGATTCCAAGAAGGCTTCCTTGCTCGATCACCAGGACGGCCGCTATACCTCTCGCTGCCATCATGGCCACGGCTTCATGTACCGCGGCATCTGGACTCACCGAGTGAACGGCAGACCCTTTGCTCTTCAGAATTGAACCGACTGTTTCAATCATTGGAGTTGATTTCTCCCATTAGACTCGCGTCATTTTTCATTAGGCTAAAAGTCACGTCCCTGGGGGATCACCCGTTCGGCGTGATCACGGCGCGTCCGTGGATTTTGCCGTCGTGGAGTAGATGGTATGCCTCGCCCGCGCGCTCCAGTGGAAAGTGTTCAACCAGCATCTTGATTTTTCCAGTCTGAGCGAGACTAACCACTTCGATTAGCTCAGGGATCGAGCCCCAAAAAGGTGATGCGACGGAACACTCATTCGGTGGGCTGGAAAAGTTAACCGGCAGGGCTCCGCCACCGAGACCGACGATAGTCAGATGGCCGAGCACGCGAGCCACTTGAGCGGCCATCTGGAGCGTCGGGTTCACACCAACCAGGTCGAGCACCAGCTCGGCGCCCTGTCCTCGAGTCATGTCCTTGATCCGTTTGACGGCCTTATCGCCCGAGAGCAGTACCTCGTCGGCGCCCATGCGCTTGGCAATCTCCAGTTTGTCGACGGAGGTGTCCACAGCTACGATGGTCGTCGCGGCGGCGAGGGCTCTAAGTATTTGTATAGCCATCTGGCCCAGGCCACCGGCACCGATCACTACTGCGGTAGAACCGGGCCCGAGCAGATGCCACGAGCGTTTGATGGCATGGTAGCTAGTGAGTGCCGCGTCGGTGAGCGGAGCGGCCTCGCGCGGATCGAGGTTCCCCAGTGGAACCAGGAAGCGCATCGCCGGGACGAGTAAGTAGGGAGCCATTCCGCCATCGTACCCGCCGCTCAGACCGCCGGGGGTTGGACCACCAGGCTTCTCACAATAGTTCTCCATACCCATCCGGCAATTCATGCAGAGACCGCAACCCCAGGGACCATAGACAATCACCGGGTCGCCCTTTGCGAATCCCGTGGTGCCGGGCCCGAGCTTCTCGACCCAGCCCGCGTTCTCATGACCTAGCGTCATGGGAAGCTTGAACTTTCCCGCCTCCGTAGGCTTCTCCATTTCCAGAATATGAAGGTCAGAGTGGCACGCGCCGGCGCCTCCGATCTTCACCAACACCTGCCCCGGGCCGGGCTCGGGAACCGGCACTTCACGGAGCTCGCCCGGCTTCTGCCATTCGACAAACTGGAACGCTTTCATCGTTGTGTCCTCCTCTCAGTCGCGGATCCCGTCGATGTCGATTTCAACATGCAACGGGCCGCGGAACAGTGCATTTCGCCGGTACGGCGGCGGATCGACGACCAGACGGGGGTTCTCCACGCGCCGAAGAAACACTTCAACCGCGGTGTTAACCTCCAGCCGCGCGAGCTGACCGCCAAAGCAGACGTGTATGCCTGCCCCCCATCCGAGGCTCTCTTTCTCCTCACGTTCGAGATCGAATTTGTTCGGGTCGCGGAACTTCCGCGGATCGCGGTTCGCGGCGCCATACATGAAAAAGATCGGCGACCCCTTTGGGATGGTCGTCCCATCGACGTCGATGTTGGCGAGAGCGGTCCAGGTGGGCCAAAAGTTGACCGCCGACTGGAGGCGCAGTACTTCCTCGAGGGCCCGGGGAATCAGGTCCGGCCGGCGGCGCAGCAGGTCGAGGGTCCCGGGGTTGCGGAGGAAGGTGAGCACACAGTGGGCGATCGTGTTGACCGTGGAGTCATGGCCGGCGATGAATATAAGGCCGACATTGGCCACGATCTCGCTGGGGGACATGCGTCCTTCCGGGCCGTGATCGTGCACCAGCTTCGAAATCATGCCCTCGGTGGGGTTTTTCTCGGCGCTCTCGACGAGCCCGATGAAGTATTTCACAAACTCCATCCGGCTGGCGACGCCCTTCTCCTTGCGGCGCTGCCCCTCTTCGGTGGCTGCGTCCGGGCCCAGTTCGGCGCCTGCCATCATGTCATGGATCCAGGCGTGGAATTGGGGTTCATCCTTTAGGGGCACTCCCATAATCCGGCAGATCACGGCGACCGGCAGTGGATAGGCGTAATCATCGACAACGTCGATCCGTTTTTTGCCTTTGGCCTTATCAAGCATGTCATTGACGATGCGCTGACACTCCCCTTCCATGCTGGGAATCACGTGCGGCGAATGAGGCGGGCCGAAGTGCCGCATGCATTCGCGGCGCGCTCGATCGTGGTCGGGCGGGTCGGCAATGATCATCATGGGATCCTTGCCGTATTTTTCCAACACATCCGCTTCGATGTCGGGCTCGTCTCCGTCCTTTACGGAGGTAGCTTTGGGGCGGTTGGGACGGTTGCGAAGATCGGCGCTTATCCGGGGGTCATGGATCAGCGTGATGATCTCCTTATACCCGGTGACGACATAGAGCCCATTTGTCAGGCGCGCCACCGGCGTCTTCCGGAGCTCGTCGAAGAACGGGTACGGATTCCAACGGTTTTCGTATTTCATGGCCTCTGCGAAGGCCTGATCTGGCGTCATTGTGCTTCGTTCCTCTTTTTTTGCTGGCGCAGTCATGTTCTTGTGGCCTCCGCTGCTTGAGCGCGCGCCCGCGGCCGGAACTCGGCCTGCCGCTCGCTTGGATCGTGACCGGTCAGCACGACGTCGGGAGCCGCCGTCGGGACGCCCCGACGTGGAAACTCAGCCGGAACCACCCGCATGTCGCCGGGAAGATCGAACCCCGCGGGATGTGGCGGGAAAGGACCTGACCGGTCGATCTGCGCCCCGTAGTACTGCAGCCACTTGCCGTGATCGAAGGTGACCGCACCGACAATGCGTCCCCGGCGGCCGTATGCCGCAGCAAACCGGCGATCCTTGGGGGAGCCCTGCGTAAAGACGATCTCATTGCCGAAGGAAGGCACGCCGACGGACTTGATATTTACGCCGAACTGGCCCGACCAGTTAGCGGGTGTCGGGATGTGGGCACGACGGTCGATCTCCTCACACACCATGTTGTGCGCCGCGACCCCCGCCCCATGGACGGCGTTGTTCCACTGTTCCATCGAGAGGAACTGGTACTCGAACAGCACGTGGGGGGAACGCGCGACGTCGCCGGCCACGAAGATGTGGTCGGTCACGACGCCGTGAATATCGAAGGCGCGGCAGCCGGCATCGCAACCGATGCCCCAGAAGCCGGCGGCCAGCCCGGCGCCATCTAGCCATTCGACGTTGCGGATCGAGCCGAGCGACGCCAGAACCACGTCAACATCAAGCTTGCTCCCGTCGGAGAGGTGAACGCGCCGCACGTGCCCACTTGCGTCTCCTTCAAGCTTCGAGACGGAAACACCTGTGCGGAGGTCCACGCCGGCATCGCGCTGCATCTCGGCGGCGATCGCGCCAACGACGCCGCCAAGCGCGCCGGCGAGCGGCGCCGGTCCGCGCTCCGCGACCGTCACATCCAAACCCAGCTCACGGCAGACCGAGGCCACCTCTGAACCTATGAAGCCGGCACCGATAATCAGGACCCGCCCTGGCCGGGCCCCCAACGCTGCCTGCACCCGCCCCGCGTCATCGCACGTGCGGATGGTGTACACGCCCTCTAGCGCAGCCTCGGCCGGGTTCGGCCACTGCCGCGCGCGAACGCCGGTTGTGATCAGCACGCGATCGTAGGGGACCTCACCGCCATCGGCCAGGCGAACTACCTTCTTTGTGCGGTCCAACCCGGTAGCGGCCACACCGAGCCGCCACTCAGCATCCGCCTCGCGCATGCGCGGCAGTTTCGTATGGTCCGCCTTTACCCATCCCTTTACTACTTGCTTCGAAAGTGGCGGACGATCATACGGCTCGTACGGCTCATCTCCGATGATGGTCAGGTGCCCTGTAAAGCCCTCGTTTCGCAATGCCTCGGCCCCTCGAAGCCCGGCCAGCGAAGCGCCAACGATAACAATCCGGCCGTTATTCCTAAATGCGTCAGAGTTGCGACCGTTCATGGCTTTTTTGTATTCTCCGATTCATCCAACTGGTCCACGGTGATCGCTTGCACCGGGCAGGACGCCGCGGCGCGCAGAACGCGCAGGCGCTGTGAATCATCGGGATTGGGATCGTACGCGATGGCCTCCTCACCGTTCAGCTTGATGACTTCCGGCGCGAGCGGGACGCACTGCGCGTACCCTACACAACGATTCAGGTCAAAAACAATTCGCATCGATATACTGCCTCCTTCATATCCCTTTCCGGTCTGGTGCGATCGCATCAATCAATTTTCAACAATGACCGACTTGAGATGCTTATCTGAATACAGAGATTGAAAAATTTCCATGCGCTTGCTCGCCGCATCTGAGATCTGAATGACGCTTTCCAGGACGTCATTGAGCATTGTTGTTGCCTTCGTAATCTTGCTTCCTGTCGCCACGAGGGCTCAAGGACCTGCGGCGCGGGATTATCTCAACACGCCCGTATACGCAGCCCGGTTTTTCGCCGATTTTATCGCCAGCAGTGGGGAGACCGCGGCTGCCTCGGATGTCCCTTTGCCTAACAACGCAATGATCGTCCGCAATGGTTTCGTTACCCTCTTGTATTCATTCCCGCTCGCGGGCAGATACGGTGGTGTGCAAGTGGGCGGCGGCTATGCCAGCATCAAAGTCAATGGGCCTCTTGGCAAGGCGGAAACGTCAGGATTCACGGACCCGAGCTTTACGTTCCATGTAAACTTGTTCGGATCTCCTGCGCTCCGCACCGATGAGTATCTCCACGCGATCCCCCAAACATTCGCAAGCTTTCACCTTACAGTTAACGCTCCACTCGGTTCATACGATCGCAATTCCGCCGTGAACGCAGGAGCGAATCGCTGGGCGTTCACACCTATCTTCAATTTGGGCATCACCCCGGATGAGGGCGTGTCGTGGATCGACCTGTACGCCGGCGCACGTTTCGTTACGACCAATAATGCGTTCGCGGGAAACAATCAGCTCACGCAAAACCCGCTGCTGGTGCTCACGGCACACTACAGTCACAACATCGGTAAGCGGATGTGGGCATCCATCGGCGTGCATTACGACAATGGCGGCCAATCATTCATCAATGGCATTCCGCAGGACGACTATGCAAATGGCTTTCGACCCGCGGTGGCGTTTAGCTGGCCCGTGAAGAAGTTCCGATTTATTTTACGCTACGAAAATACGGCGTCGCGGCCGAACGCTGCGCCCACGAATGCGTTGGTGTCGCTCAGAGTGTCCGCTCCGCTGTACCCATTTTGACTTGACCCAGCTACTCAAGAACGGGCTTTTTTCGCTAGGTCCGATATCAAGATTTGCCCGCTGACGACGAGTATCCAGAATGGGAACAGCAGCGCGATCCACTCCCAGTTTGTGATGACCACCAGTAGGACCAGGGCGCAGGCAAATCCCAAGAACGCAACCCAACGGTGGAGGATACCAGTACGCAGCGCGATGGTACAGGTCGAGAACATAAATACTCCCGCCATTTTGATGCCGAATACATTCATGAAGATATAGCTCAACCGTCTAACGAAATAGTAGATTTCATCGTTTGCTGGTTGGATATTGCCCGCCTGTACAGCCTTCACAAAGGCTCCGGCAGCAGCGGCCGAGGCGAACAGAGTCGCCAGAAAGAGCAGCCCGCTACCCAAGAACAGAGTCGCGAAGAACTGGTCTTCGAACGCCCCAAGGCGATTGCGCAGCACGCCCATGAACCAAAGGAATGCGATTCCGGCAAAAGGGACAAGGTTCAGAGCAAGGCTGACAGCGTTCCGATGGCCAGTATCCGAAAGCCAGATGCCAGGTCTGTTCAGATCAGCCGGGACCGCAAGACGAACGATCCCCAAACTGACGATCATCAGTATGGAGAAGATCATGCCGGCTACGGCCGCAGCCTTCGGGGGTGTAAGGGTTCGGCTTGAAACCTTCAGGCTCTCTGTCATGGGTCTCTCGCTTTCTCACCCCAGCAGATCTAAGCTAGGGCCCGCATCTTGCGAAAACAGGCCCGCAGTTCCTCAACGAACAGCTTGGGCTGCTCGAAAGCCGCGAAGTGACCGCCCCGGTCCAGCCGGTTCCAGTAGACCAGGTTCAGGTAGCGCTTTTCCGCCCAGCGCCGGGAGACGCGAAAGATCTCCTTGGGAAAGACACTATAGCCGACCGGAATGCGCACAGGATCCTGGCTGGTTTTGCCGAAGCTCTCCCAGTACAGGCGCGCCGAGGAAGCCGCGGTGCCCGGCAACCAGTACATCATAATATCGTCCAGCATCTCGTCGCGGGTAAGCACATTCTCGGGGTTGCCGTTGCAATCGGTCCAGGCCCAGAACTTCTCCAGAATCCAAGCGGCTTGGCCGGCGGGCGAGTCCGCAAGCCCATAACCGACCGTCTGCGGGCGAGTGCTCTGCTCTTTCGAATATCCGGAGTCCCACTCCTGGTGCTCCTTCAATGCCCCTAAGCAGTCCTTCTCTTCTTCCGTGAGACCGCTCGTCTCCAGATCGGGCCGGGCGGTGGACATATTGAGATGGATGCCCCGGCAATGCTCGGTGTCCTGGAGGGCGACAGCGGTAGTGACGATGGAGCCCCAGTCACCACCCTGAGCGCAATACCTGGGATAGCCGAGCCGCAGCATGAGCTCGCTCCACGCGCCCGCAATTTTTTCGACCGTCCAGCCGTTCTTCTCCGGCTTGTCGGAGAATCCAAAGCCTGGTAGCGACGGGCACACGACGTGGAAGGCGTCGGTAGCCTCGCCCCCGTGAGCGGTGGGATCGGTGAGCAAAGGGATGGCCTTCAGGAACTCGACAATCGATCCCGGCCAGCCGTGCGTCATGATCAGCGGCGTTGCGCCGGCGTCCTCCGAGCGGACATGCAGAAACTGGATGCCGAGGCCGTCGATCTCGGTCCGGAACTGGGGAAGTGCGTTCAACCGCGCTTCGGTCTTGCGCCAGTCGTAGCTGTGCGCCCAATAATCGCAGACCTGCTTCACGTACGCAAGCGGAGTCCCTTGCGACCAGTCGCCGACGGTCTCGGCGTCAGGCCAGCGCGTGGACCGCAATCGCCGCTTCAAGTCTTCAAGCTCGGCATCGCTGGTGTGAATTTGGAATGATCGGATTTCTTCGCTCATGTTCGCCTGGACTTTGCGCTGGAACGTCGCCGATTACTGGGTTCATTCCAGAGGCGAAAGCCTCCGAGGAATGCGTTGGCATTGTCGCCTGCTCGACAACGGGGAGGCAGTTCTTTCAGTTTCTTAACATTGCCTCCACCGAGAACCACGTCGTCGGGATGGATGGCATCGATAAGGCGGGCAACGCCAAACGCCACATGACGTTGCCATTCCTTTTTGCCCAGCCGCTTCAATCCGCGAAGGCCAACGTAATCCTCGTAGGTCCCTTCCTTGTAAGAAAGGTGGGCTAGCTCCATCGGAACCACAATTCCTTCCTGGACGAGGGCGGAACCGAGACCGGTTCCAAGACCCAAAAAGAGCAGCAGGCCGCCGTTATAGCTCCCGAGAGCCTGCATGGCCGCATCGTTGATTATCTTGACTGGGCGCCCGAATGCAGATTTAAAATCAAACCCCACCCATGGGCGCCCTAGATTATGCGGTTCCAAAGCCGGCGCACCTCGAAGAACCAACCCCGGGTACCCAATCGATACCACGTCATACTTCCAGCCCCGGGCGATCTGCTTAACCTCAGAAACCATCTGTTCGGGTTTCATCTTCCGCCCGGACGGAAACTTTCGAGGCTCATCTTGCCCGGTGGCAAGAACCTTTACGCTGGTTCCTCCAACATCAACCACCAACACATTCATTGACGATATCCCTTCACCGCAAAAAACGATTCGCGAATTCGAACTGCTGGCGATTGAGCCTCGACCGTGCCGAAGAACCGAATGAGTGCCGCTACGCCACCGGTCCAGCCGGTTTGGTGACTTGCGCCAAGACCAGCGCCGTCGTCGCCATTAAAATATTCGTAAAAGAGAATGTTATCCCGCCAGAATGGATCGCTTTGAAACTTTTCGGCTCCGCCGAACACCGGACGGCGACCCTGCTCGTCGCGCTCAAAAATGCTCGTTAGCCGGCTAGCCAAATCCCTGCCGACTTCGAAGAGGGTCATTGTTTTCCGGAACCGGTGGGGCACTCCACTTTAAAGTCAGGGCCGTAGAAGTCATACATCTGAAGCAAAGCCCGGATCAGGAGCATGTTGATAGGAACCCAAATGGGACCTCTCCAGTTCGAGTTTCCGCCGAAAATTCCTGAGTCGGATTCAGCAGGGAGATAACTCACTCGATATTCCTGACCACCAGTGTTGAACACATAGGGATGTTCGAGGTGGTCCCGCGAAAGGGAGCGAATCCCGTATTTACTGAGAAATTCGTTCGGTTTGGTCGCAATGCAAGTGGTAAATTCGGGCAAGGCTTACATACAGTGCTCGCCTTGCAGTTGGCTTTCCTCATGGTCCTGATTGCACACATGCAGAAGTGCAAGCGATCGGAGCGAGCATGCTGATTTGGATGTCGGATCCCGACAAGCTCTGCAGTCACTCCAATAGGGTTTGGCTGGACTTCGCCAAGAGGTCCCTGGATTCCGCGCTTGGAAATAGTTGGGCTGCGGAAGTTTACCCCGACGACCTGCAGAAGTGCATGAATATTTACATACGGTCCTTCAATCGGCGGGAAGAGTTCACTGTGGAGTATCGTGTGCGGCGGCGCGAAGGAGAATATCGGTGGGTTTTCGACACAGGAGTGCCCAGGTTCAATTCGGATGGCTCCTTTGCGGGCTACTTCGGATCGTGTATCGATGTGACGGAATGCAAGCATGCCGAGCGGGAGCTGTGGGCAATTGAGGAGAGCAGGCGCGAACAAGTACGTTGCTGCCCTGTGGCGATGGTTCTGGACCGTAGCGGGACGAACGAAAACGTCCTGTTCAACGAAAAGTTTACTGCGCTCTTCGGGTACGCCAAGGGGGATGTACCCGACATGGATCACTGGTGGCATCTGGCTTATCCTGACGACAACTATCGAACCGAGGTCAAAGCCGCATGGCAAGCACGCGTCGAGACTGCCGTCAGGAACCGTACCGGCATCCATGGCATGCAGGCAAAAATTCAAGGCAAGGACGGTTGCGCTCGAGACATTCAGTTCTATTTTTCAAGACTGGGAGAAATCGATGTAGTGAGCTTTCTCGACCTCGCAGACCGGAAAGAAACCGAGTTGGGCGGAATCGAGTGCCCAGAAAAAGTTGTCCACACCGATAGCGTAGGTTCAACCAGCGAAATGGCCGCTTTTCTAGCGCACGAACTCGCGCAGCCATTGGCGGCAATTCTCAGCAACGCACAGGGGGCCGAAAGTTTTGCCAATCGCACCGACCCAGATCTGGCTGAGATCCGGGGGGCTCTAGCCGACATCGTCGAAGACGACCGGCGAGCGCGGGCAGTTGTTGAGAACATGCGGGCCATCTTCCAGAAGCACAGGATTGTCGAAGATGAATTGGATCTGAATCAGTTGGTAAACAACGTACACCGGCTGGTAAAAAACGAAGCTGTATTGCAAGGAGTCGAAGTTCGATTGATACTCGTTCCCATCGCCGTCCAGGTGCGGGGGAAGGAGAGCATGCTGCAGGAAGTGCTTTTGAATCTGATCAGGAACGGCATGGACGCGATGAAACAAACGCCAAGGAATCGGAGAATTCTCACCTTGACCACGGCCGTCCAAGCCAATTGCGGGGCCATCTTGGTGGAAGACTGTGGCAAAGGCATCGCGGAAGAAGATAAGCCAAAGTTATTCACGCCGTTCTTCACGACCAAGAGCGATGGGCTGGGCCTGGGGTTGTCGATCTCTCAGTCTCTGGTCGAATCCCTCGGTGGTTCGATCAGTTTGGAAACCCGATCTGAACCAGGCACAGCGTTCCGTGTGTCATTGCCACTTGCCGGCAGAGCGAGAGCGCACCACTGTTAGCGGAATTGGTTTAGCCAGGCCGTTGGTTCTCGTAAGTTGAGTATGGCTCTTGCCGGAAAATCCTGTTTAGGCCGGGACTCGGCCGGCGAGGCGCAGCCGCTCGATCAGACGAACGATATCTGTCACCGATTGCGCGCTGAGCTTCTTCATAACGCAACGGCGCTGAACCTTGATGGTCTTTTCGGCGGTCCCGAACTCGGCGGCAATTTGTTTGTTGAGCATTCCCTGGGCTACTCTCACGCACACCTGCCGCTCTCTATTCGACAATCTTCCAAAGCTCTGGACATCGCGTTCGAGCGCCTCCCGGTCTTCACAAGCCCGTCGCGAGCGAGTGAGTGCAGTATCAATGGCCGCGAGAAACTGATAATCCTCAAATGGTTTGGTGAGAAAATCGACCGCGCCAGCCTTCATGGCACGAACGGAATCGGAAATATTGCCTTGGCCGCTGATGAAGATAGTAGAGAGGTGGTCATGCCCGCGCGACAAAACCTGTTGCAACTCGAGGCCGTCGATTCCGGGCATACGCAGGTCGATCACGACGCAGCCGGGACCAGGTGGAAGCGGGTGATGGAGAAAATCGTTGGTGGTGGGATATGCCTCGGCGTGAAGACCTTTCGAGCGAAGAAGACGGCCAATGCTGCGACGGACGCTGTGATCATCGTCGATTACGTGAATAGTCGCCGAAGGCATCGCGGCAATCTCTCTCGCAAACTTCCCAGCCTGCCTGGGGTATATTCTAGCTTCAGCCTAGCGCCTTTGCAATCCCGAATGCGGAAGTTTTGTCGCTAGTATGTGAATTGACCGCTCTAATTCGCACATGATCTGTCCGCTTTCCAAAAAGCGGAGCCGTCGCGCAAGGCTAGGGGGGTGGACTCCGGTCAAAGGTATACGAGGCTCCGCGATGGAAATCATTGGGGTCAGCGCACGCACGATGCGGCGCTGGCGGGAGCGCCTGGAGCAGGACGGGTATGACGGATGGGCAGACCGGCGTAAAGGGGTGGTGGGTCCGAAGCGGCTGCCGCTGGAGAGGTGTGATCAGGTGCTGGGCCTGTACCGGGAGAGCGTTACTACGACCTGAACATACGGCATTTCCACGAGAAGCTCAGCGAAGAACCCGGCATTGAACTGAAGCTATACGTGGGGGCAGAAGGCGCTGCAGGGAGCGGGCTTGCAAGCCGAGGGCGGACCATACATTTTCCACCGCGCCGACTGCCACGGCTCGCGTGGGCAAACGAAAAGACAGCGGCTCACGCCGCCTAAACCGAAACCCAAAAGCGGACATCTTGACATACTAACCACAGCACTTTTTCGGGGGGAGGATTTCCTAGCTCAGAAAGTCATGCCAGTACGAACCTGAACGCCTCTGTCGCCGAGCTGTAACCGTGGTGCATTCAAACGTAAGCAGGGTGCGGGAGCACGTATCATGCGGCGACTAGCTTGAGTTCCGCGTATACAAGTCCCAGTTCGCCGCACAGGGCTTCCACCACCAGCTCATGATCTTCGCGCTGCGGCAATCCCGAAACCCCTACCGACCCAATCGCGCCCGTGCCCGTGACCGTAATGGGAAATGAACCGCCGTGCGCTGCAAATTCCGTGAGAACCAGCCCGAAACGGTCCGCCAAGGTCGTGTTCTTCTGTTGCAGCTCCAGCCCCATTCCATAGGAGCTCCGATGAAATCGTGCAACCATGTTCGCTTTCCGCCGCACCCAAGCGGCATTATCGGGCGTGCTGCCCGCCAGTGCGCAGAAGAAGAGCGGCTGCCCGAATCGCTGTATTTCGATCACCAGCGGCGCACTCCGCGCCAGCGCCATGTCCCGGAGCCGGCAACCTAGCTTCCACGCTGATTCTTCGTCGAAGGCCGGAAACTTCAGCCGCTGTTCCTGTTTGACAATGACCGCGAGATCTTCGGTTACGCCCACAGTCACTCATACTAGCGCCCGAATCCGGGAGCAGGTTCATCCAACGCCGCCTATTTCTGATGTTTAGCTCGCCGGTAAAGCGGCCTCAGACTTCAGCGCCTGATAATCCAACTTGGCACTCGATGTGCGCGCGAGTCGCTCCTGGAATATGAATCGATCCGGGCTCATATAGGACGGTAGTTTCGTTGAACAGAAGGTCTTGAACTCAATCATGGATGGCATCTCGGAGTGCCTTAAAGCCAAAAACGCGACGATCTTCACGCCCGCATCTGCATCGGGAACAGAAACAACGGCGGCCTCCTGCACCTGAGGATGCAAGTGCAACGTCCGTTCGATCTCATCCAGTTCAATACGATATCCCCGCCGCTTTACCATTCGATCCCGGCGTCCGACATACGAAAACCCTTCCGCCTGATCCCAACGCACCAGATCGCCCGTGTTGTACCAACGAACGTCGTCGCGATAAATGAAGGCGGCTGCATTCTCAGCCGGCCGGTTCCAGTAGCCGTCAAAAACGGAGGGGCCGCTAATATGGAGGAACCCTTCTTCGCCCTGAGCGACCTCTCGGCCCTCACTATCTAATACGAGGGCTTTGCAATGGGAGCACGGGAAGCCAATGGGATAAGGCCTCTCGCGATCGGCAGGAATTATGTCAGGGATGCGCGCAAAGGTACATACCACGGTGGTCTCGGTCGGGCCGTACAGATTGTAGTAGCTGGGAGACGACCACTGCCGTTGGAGTTCGCGAAGGTGCTTGACGGGAAAGATCTCACCGCCAAAAAAGACGAGCCGCACGCGGGATACGTCATTGGCCCGCAAATCGCCAAACTGCGCAAGCAGCATCAGGGCGGTCGGGGTCGAGAACCACACCGTCAACCGGTTACCAGCAATGAATCGTGCGAGTTCTTTGGGATTTCTTGAGATATTGTCCGGAACAAGATAAACGGTTGCGCCGTGTTTCAGGGCTGGGTAGAGTTCCAGCACGGACGCATCGAAATGCAGTGGTGCGCTGTTGCTGAACCTATCACCGGGCTGCGGGGAAAAGGTCGAGGAACACCAATCCACAAAGCTCAGCGCGTTCGCGTGGCTGATCATAACGCCTTTTGGCATTCCGCTCGAGCCTGAGGTATACATGATGTACGCCAGATCGGAACCGCTTGCTGACATGGCTGTCACGGCCTTACGAGTTTCGAGAGCAGCTGCTAAAGGAGTTGTTTTTTTCGTCGAGAAGTCCGTTTGACCATCTCCGCCTACGGTAATGAGGACGCGCAGGGAAGGCAGATCCTCGGCAGCTGGAACCGATCCCAGCAAACGAGGATCAATGATGATCGCCGCGACTTCGCAGTCCGTCAGGATGCTCCTTCCGCGTTCGATGGGAGCTGATGGATCGAGCGGAACATAAGCCGCTCCTGCCCGCATAATTCCAAAAATACCGACAATAGCGGGGATGCTTTTCGGCACCATCATTCCGACACGATCACCCGGTCCGATACCAGAAGTTGACAGAAAACCCGCGAGCGCATCCACCTGACGATTCAATTCCGAATAGGTAATACTCGTGCCGCCAGGCTCCACTATCGCCAGATGATCTGCGTAGAGTGCAGCACTAGCTTCGAGATAATCGGCTAGATTTCGAGCTGTCATCGGAGGGAGATGCCTCCGTGTTCATGAGGCACGCTTCCGTGTTATCAAAGCGGCGATGTCATCGATACGATCAAACCGCTCGACGGCCGTATCGCGCACATCTAACTTCACATCGAAGCGTTGCTCCACAAACTCAACAAGGTTGACAGCGGCAAGTGAATCGAGCAGGCCACTAGACTGGAGCGGCGTATCACTTCTTAGATTCTCCGGCCGCTCAGACGGCAGGTATTTCGTAAGAATGAACTGCCGTATAGTTTCCTCAATTTCGTTCATAAGGACCGTTCCATTTCGGTCTTAACCCCGGCCAGAAAGCGGACCGCTGCCCGTCCATCCCAGACTCCGTGATCGCACGAGAGTGTTACCAGCATACTGGGACGCACAGCGGGTTGATCATCAACAACCATGACGCGGGACCGCACTTGCCCGCCGATCAGTACGCCCGCCGCGGAAAAAGAGGATGTGACGCCCCAATCCCCCGGCGTAGTCGAGACTTGAAAGGTTCCCGCGCCCTTGCGCCGGAAGTTCGGACTGGCAAAAAGCAACCGCAGAAGCGCCCGGCGGAGAATGCCTAGAGGCAGAACCCATCCCCAGCGGCGGAGCGTTTGCAACAGTCGTCGGTCTGCCTCCTGAACCTCGGGAACGCGGCGGGCCACTTCAGCGGCAATCTCCGCGATGCTCTTCTGATCTGCGCCCTCCACCACAAGTATCGGGGTAACGAACGTTTCCCCAGTTACCGACAGCCCGATATCCACACGCCCGGGATATTGTCGGGAATAGCCGCCCATTACTTGATGCAAATCTGGATTTGCCGCCAGGGACCGTGCCGCGGCGCGCACCAGAACATGCGTGGGAGACGCTTGCACTCCAGAATGCCGGAGATCATCGAGCTGCTGCAGAGCATGTGTCATATCCACGGTAATTTGAAGAGCTGAAAACGACGGATGCAGAACCTGAAGCCCATCGCGAAGCCAGCGCTCAGCGAAATCGAGCGATTCACTTCCCCTCCTCGTCACGCCCCATTCCCTGGAGACGATTCGCTCTTTCTGACGTAGGTCATAATCTTGTTTTTATCTCACATTTTCATTAGGATTCGTGAGCCCGTTGAACCTCGCGGCAACGTGCCTTCATACTAGGAGATGCTGTCCTCGAACGGCCCACTGCCCCTTTCGATTCGCAACCTTCGCAAGGCGTACGGCAACGTCCAGGCGGTCGACGGCCTCGATTTGGAGGCGTATCCAGGCGAGTGCTTTGGACTTTTGGGTCCCAACGGAGCTGGAAAGACGACCACCATCGAGATCTGTGAAGGATTGACTGAGCCGGACTCCGGAGGCGTGGAATTGCTCGGTCTGAGCTGGCGGAAGAACGGCAGGGAGTTGCGTGAACGCATTGGCATCCAACTCCAGGAGACGCAGTTTCCCGAAAAACTCACGATCGAGGAGATCGTCCGGCTCTTTCGCAGTTTCTACCACCGCGGCATCTCTGTAACGCAGATAATCGAAACCGTCCAGCTACAAGAGAAGAAGTCTGCGCGCGCGGGCACTTTGTCTGGCGGCCAGAAACAACGGCTGGCTATGGCATGCGCTCTGGTCGGAGATCCGGAACTCCTCTTCTTAGACGAGCCAACAACAGGTCTCGATCCGCAGGCGCGCCGCCACGTATGGGATCTCGTTGAAGAGCTGAAGAGGGCGGGCCGCACCATCATTCTCACAACACATTACATGGATGAAGCAGAGCGCCTGTGCGACCGCGTCGGCGTCATGGATCATGGCCGGATTATCGCGCTCGGAACGCCCCGCGAACTCGTCAGCTCGCTCGGCGCAGAAAACATCGTCGAGTTTGCGATTGAGGGTGGCGCCGGGTTGGAGACACTAGAAATCGTGGCAGGATTCCACTGCCAGCACTCTGGTAACGGGCGGTATCACCTTTCAGTTTCCGAGCTACACACCTCGGTCCCCCTGGTCTTCGGAGATCTTGCGCGCCGGGGCGTGAAGCTGACTGAACTCAGGACTCATTCGGCGACACTGGAGGATGTGTTTGTCTCCCTCACGGGAAGGAATCTGCGCGATGAGTGAACAGGCTCTCGGCAGCCGTGCCCGCAGCATCGAGCCGGACGAGCATCGCTTTGCCGACAACTCCCTGGTTCAACTAACGCTCTCGCGTTTCCATCTGTTTTTCCGTGAGCCGGAAGCGATTTTTTGGATATTCGTGTTCCCGATCCTGCTGGCTCTAGGACTGGGGATTGCATTCCGAAACCGCCCTCCGGACGTTTTGAAGATCGGGGTCGTCGGGCCGAATTTGGCAAAGATGCTGGCTAACGATAGGAATTTGTCGGTCGCGACCATGGACCAAGCCGGCGGCGAACTGGCATTGAAAACCGGCCGGATACAGTTGCTCGCTATTGCGCGTCCGGATGGCGTCACCTACCGTTACGATGATACGAATCCCGATGGCCGCACCGCCCGGCTCCTCACGGACAATGCGCTGCAACATAGCGCCGGCCGCTCGGATCCGTTCAAGACAAGGAACGATTTGGTACGGGAGACCGGCTCACGCTATATCGATTTCGTAGTGCCCGGGCTGCTTGGGATGAACTTGATGGGCAGCTCCATATGGGGTCTGGGACTGGCAATAGTTGACTTCCGTCAGAAAAAGCTGCTTAAGAGATTGATCGCCTCTCCCATGCGCCGCTGGGAGTACCTGGCGTCCTTCATCCTGTCTCGTCTCGTGATGCTGCCGATCGAGGTGATCGTCTTTCTCGCCTTCGCGGCCCTCGTCTTCGGTGTGCCTCTCCGGGGCTCACTCTGGGGACTGGCGGTCCTGTGCGTACTCTCTTCTTTGTGCTTTAGCGCTCTGGGGCTGCTCACCGCCTGCCGTGCCCGGACGATGGAAGCAGTCTCGGGCCTGATGAATCTGGTGATGCTGCCCATGTGGATTCTATCCGGCATCTTTTTCTCGGCCGATCGGTTTCCGGCCGTCGTGCAGCCTGTTATCCGGGCACTTCCACTGACGGCCGTCATCGACGCGCTACGTGAGAATATGCTGCAAGGGACCGGTTTTGCGAAACTGCACTGGCAGTTCGTTGTAATCGCCGCCTGGTGTGTGATCCCGTTTTTCCTGGCGCTGCGCCTGTTCCGCTGGCGCTAAGAGTGTCGCGCCTGTATTTCTTGCTCTACCGCGCTTCCGCCAGCTTTCGCGCCCGCTGCCATTGCAGCTTGTCGCGATACTCCTCGTACAAGGTAGAGAAGCCCGCCCACCAATAGCCGCAGACAAATAAGAGAAGAAACGGAATCGCGAAGAAGTTCAACGTCTGGATCGCGAAGTCTATCATGAACACGAAATAGCCGCCGATCAGGATCTCGACGTAGGGCAACCAGCCGCTCTTGCGCCTGTATGCTGCCGCCTGGAACTTGATCTTTTGCGTTCCGAGCGCGTACTTGGGGGTGCGCGCAAAGCTGCTTTGGATACCGAAGAGCGCCTCGATTACGCCCTTGCTGTTGCTGACCGTCAGAGCCACACCGGCAGCCATGAGCATTGGCAGGAAGGCAATTGATTTCCACCAGGATTTGGGATACAGCTCTCGTTGGGCATACAGGTAGAAGGCTGAAATCGACCAAAAGGACGCAATGATCAGCGGGAGATCAATTACTACCATCTGGAACACGCCCATGTAAAATCGAACGATCATGACCGGCAACAGCAACAGCGACACGGCGATCATGAGCGGGTAAGAGATGTTCGGCGTCAAGTGCATGAAGGCTTCAATCTTCACCCGCAACGGCAGATCGGCTTTGAAGATTCGAGGCAGAAGCTTCTTCGCGACCTGTGTCAGGCCTTTGGCCCAGCGTGCCTGCTGGACCTGAAATCCATACGTCTCGACCGGAAGCTCCGATGGGCAGTCCACGCGAGGAACGTACACGAACCGCCAGCCATTCAATTGAGCCCGGTAGCTCAAATCGGAATCTTCAGTGAGGGTTTCGTGCTGCCAGCCACCCGCTTCATCAATCATCTTGCGCCGGAGGAGTCCTGCCGTGCCATTGAAGTTAAAGAACAGTCCCGAGCCGCAGCGCGCGCCATGCTCGAGGACGAAATGGCCATCCAGCAGCATGGCCTCGACCTGGGTCAGAATGCTGTATTCCTTATTGAGGTAGCTCCAGCGTGTCTGCACCACGCCTACATCCGCATCGGTGAAATAGTGCACCGTGCGCAGCAAAAAATCGGGCGGGGGAATGAAGTCGGCGTCAAAAATTGCGATGAACTCGCCCGTGGCCGTCTCCAATCCTTCCTGTAGCGCCCCCGCCTTGTAACCGTGCCGGTTGGTTCGATGGCGATATTCGATGGGGAGCCCGGCGGCCCGGTACTCGTTGCAGAGCCGCTCCGTATAGGGATGTGTTTCGTCGGTCGAATCATCCAGAACTTGAATCTGTAATAGCTCGCGCGGGTAGTCGATTTTACTGACTTCCTCAAGAAGGCGGGCCACTACGAAACGTTCGTTGTAAAGCGGCAACTGGACGGTGACCTTGGGAAGCTGCTCAAACTGCCTCGCCGGCTGCGTGGGCAGATTCTTGCGATATTTCCGGTACCTCCGCATGGTTTCGTAGCGGTGCAAACCATAAATCGAGAGAACGCTGAGGATTCCGAAGTAAGGGATCAGAAGCGCCCAATCAAACGGCGAAAGGCGGTAAATCCCGGAAAACGTGTCGTCGAACAGCCCGGTCGCGAGGCGCGCACCGAGCGTGGGTTGAGCAAAAAGGAAAGCGAGTGGCAGGCTAAGGGTCATCGGCATTCACGCGATGGCGGAGTGGAGGCCACCCCCCTCTAGTGTACCGTGTTTTCTTTAGTTTACAGCGTCTGGCTAGCACTTCCATCGAAATCCCTAGTACCGAGGGACAACCAGCGTAGGCCCTAAGCTCTTGATCTTACGTTTCATCAGATGAACGCGTCGATCGATTTTGGCGTATCATTCATCGTGAGCCATTCGGCTGGAGGAAGCATGCGGCAACACATCCGGATCCTCGGGATCTTAAACATAATTATGGGGGCGCTCACCGCTATGGTGGGTGTTTTTCTCCTGTTCGTTATGGGCGGCGTGGCGGCGTACGTCTCACAACAGGTCAGGAGAGGCTACAACACCGATCCTGATGCTGCAATGGCAGCGCCGGTCATAGCGAGCATTGGCTTCGCTCTGGCGATCTTTTTCCTGGTGCTTTCGCTGCCAGCCATTCTGGGCGGCTGGGGCCTAATGAATTACAAACCGTGGTCGCGCGTTCTGATGATTGTAGTTTCGGTGCTCCATCTCTTCCACATTCCCCTCGGCACCGCACTTGGAGTATATGGCTTATGGGTTCTGTTCAGCGAGGAGGCGCGCCGGATTCTTGAAAGCGGTGGAACTTATCTGGGGCAACCGGCTCCCGCATATCCTCAACCACCCAACTACGCGCCGCAGGCGACCTATACTCCGCGGCCTCCAGGAGCTTAGCGGGACTCAGGAACTGCTCTCGCGGCTTTCTTGTTCTCGGGGACTGCGATCTCGCCGAAGTTTGCTGCGAGTTTTTTTAGAGCCTCCGGAAGCTCCGCGCCCGAAAGTGGTTTTCCGTGCCCTGGCGCAACCACCGCAGGATCGAGTCTCGCAAGGCGCTCCACCGATCTCCCGGCCTGACCCCAATCCCATGTGAAATAGGCCGGCGGCCCGTGTAGTTCGGGCTGTAGCGCAACAGCGGCTTCAAAGAAGGATTCCGGTTTAGTGGTACAAAAAGCGTCTCCTACCAGCAGAACTCTGTCCTGAGGCCGGAACAACGAGACATGCCCCGGTGTATGACCGGGAGTGTGCAAAATTCGCCATTCAGGCAGCTCGGCAAACTCAGGCGATCCATTCGGCAATGGAACCGTGCGGAGACGGTTACCAAGATCTACCGGACCTCGGGGATAAATCGGAGAAAGCACGCTCATCAATCCCCCACCGGCACCTGGATTGGGAGCGGGATATTCCTGCTTTCCGGTCAAATAAGGGAACTCGAGGGAATGCGCATAGATTGGCAGGTCCCATTCTTCGGCGAGACTACGGGCCGCGCTGACGTGGTCGAAATGGCCGTGGGTGAGTACGATGGCGTTCGGGGCCGTCCCGAAATTCTTTTCCGCCCAGTTGCGTATCAGTTTTTCGCTGAATGGCAACCCGGCATCAATTAACGTCCAGGAGCCATCCTGATTGCTTACGGAGAAGACGTTCACGAACGCAATGCGCAGCCCTTGCACACCTGGTGCGATGGCGTCCATGGAAAGCGTTTCGGTCGGGAACTCGATATGGTCCGTGGTAGGTGATGACATTGTGTTCGCTTACATGGACTATCTTCGAGCGCGTTGCTGCGCCAGGTAGTTTTCAGGGTTTCGTGAGTAGCCGGCATCACACGGAATGAGGCGCACCGCACGGTCGAGCCGTTATGGAGTGCAGTCGGGCAAGCTAGTGTTCAGCAGGATGCTGATATGTTTTTCCGCCGCCGCGTGTCCATTGTTCGGGAGAGGTTGTGCCCGAAGAGAAGAAATGTGCCCACCCGGCGTGCAATTGCCAGGCACGAGAAGGCAGCGACTACTGCTCTCCGCATTGCGAGGCCGCCGGCAAGACCCCGGACATGCAATGTACTTGTGGTCATCCCGAATGTTCTCAGACCGCGAGACTCTAGTTATTCTCCGCGCCAGAGCCGCCGCGGTCCGCTGATGGGAGCGTAAATGCGCTGGTCCTGGCGAATTGGCAGGTTTGCGGGTATCGACCTCTACATACATGCAACGTTCCTTCTGTTAATTGCCTGGGTGGTCATTCTCCACTGGATCGGCGGAAGAACAATTCAGGGCGTCATCAGCGGTGTCTTGTTCGTCATTGTGCTGTTTGCCTGTGTCGTGCTGCACGAGTTTGGTCATGCCCTGACGGCACGCCACTTTGGGATTCCCACGAAAGACATCACCTTGCTTCCCATTGGAGGCGTCTCTCGTTTCGAGCGTCTGCCCGAAAAACCGTGGCAGGAATTTTGGATGGCGATTGCCGGTCCGATCGTCAATCTCGTGATCGGAGTTGCGATCTGGTTGAGCTTATTCCTGACAAGCGGGTTCAAGCCGATCACCACGCTTAGCTTGACCAACGGGCCATTCTTCGAACGCATGATGGTTGCGAATTTCACGCTGGCCATCTTCAACCTCATTCCCGCGTTCCCAATGGATGGGGGCCGGATCCTGCGCGCCTTGCTGGCCTTGCGCATGGATCACGTGCGCGCGACACAAGCTGCCGCCGCCATAGGCCAGGCGCTTGCACTCATCTTTGGTCTAATCGGTCTTTTCGCCGATCCGTTCTTATTGTTCATCGCCTTGTTCGTCTGGATCGGAGCCGCGCACGAGTCGCATTCCGTTCAGATCAAAGAAGCCTTCTCCGGTATTCCGATTCGCAATGCGATGCAAACGAACGTGACCGTTTTGCAAACAAGCAACACGATTGGCGATGCCGTGAGGACAATGTTGGCTGGCGCGCAGCACGATTTCCCGGTGATGTGGGGCGACACCGTAATGGGCATTCTGACTCGCGGAAATCTGCTAGCCGGATTGCAGGAATTCGGTCCTGATGAGGCGGTCACCAAAGCGATGACCAGAGAGTTCGAGACCGCCGACCCGAATGAAATGCTGGAGCTCGTTCTGAACAGGCTAGCCGGTTCCAAAACGCGTTGCATGCCGGTGATGCAAGATGGCAGGCTTGCCGGACTGGTGACGCTCGAGAATTTGGGTGAATACCTAATGGTGCAGAATGCGCTTCAGCGAAGGCGCGCGAAAATTCCTTCGCCGTCCACACCCCAGGCCTGAAGTGCGGTTCTTATGTGGTCCAGGGTTTGGCTTCCAAGATACCGTTGTATCCGTTCTTCATCCGCTCTTCGATAATCGCCCAAACTTTCGGATCGCAACCCGTCCAATGTTCCACGGCCGTGTTTCCGAGATAGGGGAGCGCGGCCACGCCCATCTTGCTCGAGAAGTACCCGCTCACCGTGAGACTCCGAAGCTCGCTGAAAAAAGTGACCCAGGCGTGATCCTCTTTCGCGGCGCGCTTCGGATAGGCGATGCGGTCGAGAATCCGCTTCTGCTGATCCGGCGCCGCATCGGCGAAGTCCTTCTGAAATTGAGCATTCGATTCGCGGTCGAGCCACATTAAGCCGCCGAAGATTTGAGCCTTCAGATTCTCGTTTCCATCCTGATCTGCTCGGAACGCAATCCAATCATCGATGAATTCGGGTACGCCGGCCTCTGTCGCGCTTCCGCCGTGCTCGTCAGCAGGAATAATCAGGTCACACAGCAGACCGACCGTCTTCCATTGGTGATCGTCGAAACTCTGGCGCTTGTATGGTCCCGTGGATGCTGCTGGCTGAGGAGCCATGTGCGCGTGATTATGCGTTTCCGCGGCAGCGCCTCCGGCCAGCGCGGCGACAGCCGGCACCGAACCGAGAATCTGGAAGAGATTGCGGCGGCTGACCGTAGTCGCCGGCACGGTCTCCTGATTAGTCTTGCTCTCGTTCTCTGCCATTCCTTTTCCTCCGCGTCTAGACCTTCACATTCAGTTTTTTCACTTGATCTGCAATGTATTCCGAAGTGCGCCAGCCGAGCGCCGAGATCGTCAGCGTAGGATTCTTATCTGCGTTGCTGACAAATGGGGCCGCATCGGTGATGAAGAGGTTCTTCACATCCCAAGCCTGGCAGTACTTGTTCAGAACGGACGTCTTTGGATTGTCGCCGATCTTTGTTGCTCCTACCTCGTGAATGATTTCGCCGCCTCGCGAAATTCCCCAATTCGTGTTCGCGTCGTGCTTATGGGTGACAGTGCCGCCCATAGTCTCAATGATCTCCTGGAACGTCTCCTGCATGTGCTTGGCCTGGAGGATCTCGTCCTGGCTCCATTTGAAATGGAACCGGAGGACCGGGATGCCCCACTCGTCCACTATCTCGGGATCAATCTCGCAGTAGCTGTCCTCGTTCGGAATCATTTCGCCGCGGCCGGCGAAGTAAACATCGCAGCCATAAAGTTTACGGAGATTCTGCTTCATTTCGGCGCCGTATCCGCCGCCGAGAAAGTGCTCCGCGTATCCGCCCAACGCCCCTACTCCCGGCATCCCGCGGCCCCCGCCGAGTTCAATGTGATATCCGCGCGCAAACGGCATTTTTCCGGCGGCCTGCTGCTTGTAGAGCCACCACGGCATGTACAAATGCATCCCGCCGACACCGTCTTCGTTCTGCGGGGGGAGATCTTGCAAGATGGGTATGAAACCTGAAACCGCCGACCCCACGGTATCCATTACATATCTGCCGACCAGGCCGGATGAGTTGGCAATCCCATTCGGGAATTGACTGCTCTTCGAGTTCAGCATGATGCGGGCAGTTTCACAACAACTGGCGGCAAGGACGACGATCTTAGCTTTTACTTGCACCTCGTTTCGCGTCTTTTTGTCGATATAGGAGACGCCGCTGGCCAACCCGTCCGGTCCTACGAGAACTTCGCGAGCCATAGCACTGGTACGGATCTCGAGATTTCCGGTTTTCATCGCCGGAAACAGATGCACGCCCGGTGAGTTGAAATTCGCGTTAACGCCGCATGCCCTTCCGCACTGCGCACAGTAATGGCAGGCTGGGCGCCCATTTATAGATTTCGTCAGGATCGCTAAACGAGAGGGAACGCAGGGAATCTTCAGCTTGTCGCAAGCGATCTTGATCAGCCGTTCGTAGCAACGAGGTGCCGGTGGCGCCTGGAACTTTCCGTCCGGCGTGTTTTCCAGGCCCTCTGCCGAACCGAACACCCCGATCAGTTCTTCCGCTTTATCGTAATAGGGCGCAAGTTCTTCGTAGGTGAAAGGCCAGTCGAATCCTTTACCGTCCCGGCTGTACGGCTTGAAGTCGTACGGACCCATGCGGAGTGAAATGCGGCCGTAGTGATTCGTACGGCCGCCGAGCATGCGGGCCCGCCACCACATCCAATCCGATCCGGGTGCATTCGTATACGGCTCGCCAGGCACGCGCCAGCCACCTACTGTTGTGGCGTCGAAGAATCCCCAAGGCTTGTCTTTTGTACCGGCGCCGCGATGCGGAACGTTGTACGGCCAATCGAACATCTTGGAGTCCTTCGTGCCGTCGTACCAGTCGCCGGCCTCCAGGACACATGTCTTTGCTCCGGCGTTAGCGAGAACCTGAGCCGCGACGCCGCCCCCCGCGCCCGAACCCACAATAACGACGTCGTATTCTTTCTGGGATGTCTTAGGTTGAGCCATGGGTCAGCTTCAATATAAATCTACACCTCGACATTAAAGCGCATGCAAACAGAATCCCGCGCAACGCTTTGATGCGCGGCGCGGGAGGTGACTAACTAGCCTGAAACTTAGAAGAAGAACCGCAGCGAGAGCTGCAGATTTCGCGCAGTTGACGTCTTGCCCGTTACTTCTCCGAATTGAGAGGAGGTCGGATTGAAATTTGGGCCGCCCGTCTGGTTTGTCCCCGCCCAGTTCGGATGGTTAATAAAGTCGAACGCTTCCGCACGGAACTCGAACCCGGTCCTCTCATTGATCGGGAACGTCTTGAACAGCCCGATATTCCAGTTCTGGAATCCCGGTCCGTAGACGGAATCGCGGACTCCTGGCTGGAGATTGAATGTTCCGGCCGGCGGAGGCGTTGCACTCGCCGTGAACCATTTTGCTCCGCTACCAGTGGGCCCTGCGAACCCGCCAACTACCGAGGGCGTACCGGCCAGAACCCAGAACTGTCCTTGGTTTCCGGAACAGCCCAAGCTGCCGAATTCTCCAACGCCGGCGTAATCGTTGTTCGTGGCGATTCCACAGGGAGTACCGGTCTGGAACTGGGCGATACCGGTAATCGACCAGCCGCCCAACATCTTTCCTGCGAACGTGCTCTGCGATTTAAAGAACGGGAGCTGGTAGGTATAAGTAATCAGCACCACGTGACGCGTATCGTATTCCGAAGGCGCCCACAAGTTGCCCGTGTTGTAAGTGTCCGGCACTATATCACGATAATTCGAGCTGTTATCCCAGCTCTTCGATAGCGTGTAGGCGAACGAGAACGTGGAGCCCCCCGTGAACCGCCTACTCCAGGTAACCTGCAAAGCGTTGTACGTCGAGTTCACAACGGGTTCCTCTTCCTGAATGGCCGCGAACCCTTTGTAGGGACGAAGCGCATTTGTAGCGACACCCGGATTCGCTTGTACGCTCCCGGCGAGCGGCTGGTTAATGTCGTAGACATCCCAGCCGTGGAGACCCCGATGTCCGACATAGCCAACGTTCAACACCGTTTTCCAGAACATCTCTCGCTCGACAGTAAAGTTCCAGTTCCAGGACTCAGGTGGCTTGAGATTCGGGTTTAAGGTCGTAATCGTGAGAGGCGCGGCGGTACCTGTGGTCAGTGCCGCCGCAGGATTATCTACTCTCACGTTGGTGACCGTGACAAATGGCTGAAACGGAGAGTTGCCGCCTGGGAAGATGTTGTCGAGCAATCCCATATGGGTCAGAAATCGGCCGCCCCCGGCGCGAATGACGGTCTTATCATTCAATTGGTAAGCAATGCCTAGCCGCGGCTGGAACTGGTTCGTGTGGTGCACGTACGAGACCGGAAGATTCGTGTTGAACAAGCTCGAGCAGGAAGCGCCGGCGCAAGCTGGAGACGTTGCGGCGAGCACACGTCCTTGAGCAGAACTCGGAAAGTTGCCAAACCCTGCAATGACAACACCGTTGTAGGGATTACCCGTCCCGAGAATCACATTTCCCGTTTTGGGGTCAATGCTGACCGCTTGCGAAGGGTTGTAGAGCTTGCCGTTGAAATAGTCGGCATTGCCCCACAGCGGGTAATAAGGAATCGTCGTTGTTAGGCGAACACCATAGTCGATGTGCAACTTCGAATTGACCTTCCACGAGTCCTGCGCAAAGGCCTCAAACATCTGCCCGCGCCATAGCGTATACGCGCGGGGACCGATCTCGGTATAGCTATCGGCATATCCTGTCGCCAGATTCGCCAGACCGACCCCGGTCGTGGTACCCGTTCCGGTATCGGTGAACGTGAAGGTACCGTTCTGGTTGTTGCTGCCGCCGGGCACCGTGGCCACGTTAATCTGGTCCTCATCATTTTCACCCGAGTATTCGAAATTAAATCCGAACTTGAAGGTGTGATTGCCATGAACCTTGGTCAGGCTGTCGGAAGCAGAGTAAATCGGGCCTGAGGAATGAGACGGGTAAGGACCTCCGGCCAGACCGTAAAAATTCGGCACGTTAACGGTCGGGATTTTGCCATTGATATCTTTGCCGCCGAACAGATACGGATAAGTGATCGGCGGATTCAAGCTCTGCCGGTTGAATCCAATCAAGGAAGTGTTCACGGGAATGTACACATCATCCAGGCTCACGGTCGCCATCGCCTCGTTAATCGTCGTCGGATTAATGGTCCAGGTCCAGGACACTGTATTCGTCTGGTTCGGGCGAATGAAGTATTTCCCGGTCTCGCCGGACCCTTGATCGAAGGGTTGGTATTCCCAATAAGAGAAATCAGTCCGGCGGAACTCAATGTGGTTCGTCTCAGTCGGAAGAAAATCGCCGTTTAGCGTGCCCTTGCGCTGATTGATCGGATGCGCGGCCTGCGCGATCCAGTTCTGAGTGCCCTGCAAATAGCCGGGGGTCGGAGTTGGGTAGGCGTTCAGGATCGCGAGTCCATTAGGACTCAGCAAGCTCGGGTTGTACGCCAGGATGTTGTTATTCGGAATGGGAATGCAAGCTGCAAAACCGGGCTTCGGCTTACAGACACCGGACTTCACACTTTGGGCCGTTGTCGGGTCATAGAGCTGAGTGACTCCCTTGTACCAGGGATTGGGCGCAAGTAATTCGCTGAAATTTCCCTGGCGCATCAAAGCAGTCGGGACGGCTTGCGTTTGGGTATCGGTGAAGCGATAGCGCGTCCATTCCTGGCCCACAAAGAAGAACATCTTCTGCCGCATCCACTTCGGAAGTCCGGGGGTCCAGATCGGACCGCCGACATCGAAGCCGAAATCGTTGTATCGGAATGGGGAAGTGAAATTGGTAGTAGTGCTGAGATTGCGGCCCCAACTATTCGCGTTCAGCGCCGAGTTACGGAAATACTCGAACAGCCCGCCATGAAAATCCGTCGTGCCGCTCTTAGTGATAATACGAATCTGTCCGCCTGCTGCGCGTCCGTATTCGGCCGCATAATCGGCCGTAAGCACCTGGATCTCCTGCGTGGCATCAACGTTCGGCACCGCGATACCCGTGCCGTTGGCGCGTGTCCGGACCGCGGTTGCGCCATCCATAGTGATCAGCGTATCTTGAGAGCGCGCGCCGTTAATTGAATAGCCGCCGTTGGTCAGGCTGAAGTTGAAATCGCCCAGATTCGTGCCGCTCCGAACCCCGGGGACCAGAGAAGCCATATACAACGGATTCCGGCCATTCAATTCCTGAGCCTGTATCTGCTGCGACGTGACATTCTTCTGCACGGAACCGGACTCGGTCTGCAGTTGTGACGCTGTCGCCGAGACCTCCACGGTTTCCGACGTCTGACCAACAGCCAGACTAGCATCGAGCGAAAGAGTGGTTGCCGCGTCCAACTTATTGTGAGTGCTCTCGAATTTCTTGAATCCGGACGCTTCCGCAGTCATGGCGTAAAAACCCGGCAAAAGGTTTGGGACCGTGTAGTGCCCCTGAGCATCGGAGTTGACGGGATGTTGCTCCCCCGTACCCTCGTTTGTGATTACTATCTTCGCGTTCGGAACGACAGCCCCGCTCTGATCGCGAATGAAACCCGTAATAGCGCCTACGTCCGACTGGGCGAAGGCGACAATTGACAGAGTAAAACAGACAGCGAGCGCCAGGCAAAGGCGTGCCATCCTTGCAAGCCATGCGTTGTGCATAGATCCCTCAACTTAGAAAGAAATTAACTCTGAGAATCACATCGGAACCGAACGGTCCTGTGAATCGCAGAGAACCCACCTGTTGAGGAAGTATACGCGATTTTGTGAATCTTGAAAACTACTTTAGATCGTAATCGCGTCACAGCGCAGTATCAATCCGAATAATTGTTCGCAAGCGCTCATCGAATCACGATCGAAACAATATATCAGGCGAGCTCCGCTCCACGCGTCTCCGGAAGCAGACTCGCGCTCAGGGCAGCGAAAGCGAATGCCACAGCACAAGCAGCGAATCCCCAAGGAAGGCCTTGCCTTTCACCTATGGTTCCAATCGCGAACGGCGCCAGTGCACTGAGGCCTCGCGCAGCGTTGTATGAGACCCCGAGCGCGGTGGCGCGAATCGCAGTAGGAAAAAGTTCGCTGCCAATAATACCAGAGCCGGTGAAAAAACCGGTCCCGAAGAACGCTGCGACTGCCGCCGTCAGTAGGATGAAACCCGGCCGCCGGGCGCCGGCGAATAGCGGAACCGAAGCAGCGGCCAGCGCGAGATAAAGAATTACGGTCCGCTTGCGCCCAAACCTATCCGCAAAAACGCCGAACACCAGGTATCCGGGTAGCATCCCGCAGAGATTGAGAACAACTAGGAAAGACGTGAGTCCAAATGTGCTGAAGTTCCGGCCCCCGCTAGCCGCCGGAAGCGTCAGATAGGCCGGTATCCAAGTGAACAAGCCCCACCAGGCAAACATGCCGAACGTATTCATCAGGAGCAGCGCAACCAGCCTCGGCGAACAAGCGCGCCATAGTCCTTTTTTTCCCGAACGGCTTGGCTGGCGGCTAATGTGGGTTTGCCAAAGCGCCGGTTCCGGAACGCCGCGTTGAATCCACAGCGTGACGAGTGCAGGCAACACTCCGACAAAAAACACCCAGCGCCAATTGGCATATTTGAGGACTACGCTGGCGACCACGGCCGCGAGCGCATAACCAATGGCCCAACTGCTCTGCACGATCCCGAGTGCGCGCCCTCTCCAGGCGCTGGGCCATGTCTCAGCTACCAATGTTGCGCCTGAGCTCCATTCGCCGCCCATTCCCAGGCCTAGCAGAAACCGGAATACAGCCAGCATCGTGATCGAGGTGGAGAAGCCGCACGCAAACGTGAAAATCGAATACATGAGGATGCTTTGGCTGAGCATACGGCGGCGGCCGAATCGATCCGCGAGCAGACCGAATCCGAAGCTGCCGATCGCGGACGCAACCAGAGTGAGCGTGTTCAACAGGCCGGCTGTGCTTTTCGACATCCCGAACTCGCGCATGAGCGTCGCCAACACAATGGAATAGAGCAGTACATCGAACGCGTCTAGCATCCATCCGAGGCCCGCGGCGATAAGCGTGCGCCGCTGAGCCACAGTCGTATGGCGCCACCGGAAAGGCGGCGCTGGCGTTTGCTTTGTGACGACGGTAGGATTACCCATTTAAAGGATCAGGCCTTGAGTTTAGGATAGGCATGGACTTGCATGATGCGCATCGCGGTGGACACAGGCGGAACTTTTACCGATTGCGTGTACCTCGCTGGGGACCGCCCGGAGATTATGAAGCTGCCATCAACGCCGCAAGGCCCGGAACGAGCGGTCCTGCAGGCGATCGAGCAGATCGCGCCCGCAACCGCGTCCGATATCCGGCACGGCACTACGGTAGGCACGAACGCGCTGCTCGAGCGCAAAGGAGCGCGCATAGCATTCGTCACCACCGCTGGATTTGAAGACAGTATCGCGA
Organism: uncultured Acidobacteriaceae bacterium; assembly: GCA_963787585.1. Lineage (GTDB taxonomy): Bacteria > Acidobacteriota > Terriglobia > Bryobacterales > Bryobacteraceae > Bog-105. The sequence continues at coordinate 137,726 of CAWBDR010000009.1, read as the reverse complement.
TCGGCCGGCAAACGCGCCCTAAGCTGTACGATCTCTTTTTTCAAAAAGAACCTCCGCTCGCGCCTGCCGAGCTTTGTTTCGGTGTAGCCGAGCGGACCGCCTCCGATGGCACTGTTCTCCGCGCGATCGATTCGAATGAACTGGCCAGGATTAAAGAAACCATTGCGGCGGCTCGGCCTGAAGCTGTCGCGATTTCCCTGCTCTACGCATTCGCCAATCCGTCCAACGAGCGCCATGTTGCCGCCGCTCTGCGCGAGCTCGGCATACCGATATCTGTCTCGCATGAGATTCTGCCGGAGTTCCGCGAGTATGAGCGCGGTTCCACCGTTCTGATTAACGCCTATCTGGCCCCCAAGATGCAGACCTATCTAGGCCGCCTGAACGCTTCCCTCGAACGCGCCGGTTCTCAACTTCACGTCATGCAATCCTCCGGAGGAATCATTCCGGCGCGGATTGCGGCACAAGAGCCGGTACGCACAATTCTGTCTGGCCCAGCTGGAGGCGTAGTCGGCGCGTTCGCCATGGCGCAGTTGGCAGGCTTCAGCAGCGCTCTGACGTTCGACATGGGAGGCACCTCGACGGATGCCGCTTTTCTCAGAACCGATGCCGGACTTGAGATCACCACAGAATCGCAGGTACAGGGCATGCCTGTTGCCGTGCCGATGCTGAACATTCACACCGTAGGCGCGGGCGGCGGCTCGATCGCGAGTTTCGATCGCGGTGGCGCGTTGAAAGTGGGTCCGGAATCGGCGGGTGCAGATCCCGGTCCGCTCTGCTACGGACACGGCAACGAGCCCACTGTTACCGATGCAAATCTGCTCCTCGGCCGGCTTGATCCGGAGCACTTCCTCGGCGGAGCGATTAAGCTGGACGAAGAGCGCGTGCGCACTCGCCTCGCGCGGGCCAGAGCAAATCTTGCCAGCGGTGAAGTCCTTGCCGAAGGAATTATTCGCCTGGCGAACGCTCACATGGAAAAAGCGTTGCGGAAAATTTCGATCGAGCAAGGTCATGACCCGCGCGAATCTGTGCTGGTCAGTTTCGGAGGGGCCGGGCCGCTCCATGCCTGCGCTCTTGCTCGTGCGCTGCAGCTACGTACCGTTCTGGTTCCGAACTTTCCGGGAGCTCTCTCCGCCTACGGTATTCTTGTTTCGGATGTGATCCGTGACTATTCGCGAACCGTCATGCTTCGTCCCGGCGATGATTCTGTTCACTGCCACTTTGCCGAACTGGAAGCTGCCGGAATATGCGAATTGCACGCAGAAGGCCTGCAGGCGACCGCGATGCGATCTGTGGATTTGCGATACGCGGGTCAGGCTTACGAAGTTGCCATCGATTGGTCTCCAGAGTATCTGACGAATTTCCACCGCAAGCATGCCTCGAAATACGGATACGCGGATGCAAGCAGGCCGGTGGAAATTGTCAATGCGCGTGTCCGCATGATCTCAAAGACATCGCCCGTTGCCCTCGAACAATCGGCGCTCCAGGATGGCAACGGTAGCGCTGCGATACTCAAATCGAAGCGGATCTATTGCGGCGGCGCATGGCAGGACGGGCTGGTTTATGACCGAAGCCGTCTGCATCCCGGAGACAAGTTTCGCGGACCTGCAGTAATCGCCGAATACAGTGCCACGACCTTCCTGCCTGAAAACGCGTATGCTTGCGTCGATGAATACGGGAATCTGCTGATCACGGTGATCGCGTGACGGATCCGATTGAGCTTGCCATCCTTAAGAGCGCCTTTCACTCAGTAGCGGTCGAGATGGGCTCAGCCCTGCGCAGAACCGCCTTTTCGCCCAACATTAAGGAGCGCTGCGACTACTCCAGCGCCGTGTTCGACGCAGCAGGCAATGTGATCGCAATGGGCGACGACATGCCCGTCCACCTGGGCTCGATGCCCATGTCGGTGCGAGCTGTGCTGAACAAGCTTACTCTCGAAGAGGGCGATCTCGCTATTCTGAACGACCCATTCGAAGGTGGCACTCACCTTCCTGACATCACTCTGGTGATGGGCGTTTTCACCGCGGCACGGACGCCTGCCGTGTTCTTCGTTGCCAATCGCGCACACCATGCAGACGTCGGGGGCATGTATCCGGGCTCAATGGGTCCGTGCCACGAGATCTGGCAGGAGGGTATCCGTATACCGCCGCTCAAACTCGTGAAAAGCGGCGTCATGAACCAGGAAACGCTCGATCTGTTACTGAGTAACGTGCGCACTCCGCGAGAACGCGAGGGTGATCTTACTGCCCAAATCGGGGCGTGCCGCATGGGCGTGCAGCGCGTGTCCGAGTTGATCGAGCGTTACGGTCTGGATCGCATCCAGGCAAATGTTGAATCGATTCTTGCTCACTCCGAACGGCTCATGGCCGCGGAACTCGAGCGATTGCCCGAAGCAGAGGTTAGCGCCGAAGATTTTCTCGATGACGACGGCTTCGGCAGTGAGCCCGTCAAGATTCGGGTAACCATAAGAACGGATCCAAAGCGCGGTCGTTTGCGCGTGGACTTCACCGGCTCCGCGCCGCAGGTGAAGGGCAGCTTGAACGCGGTTGCCGCCATTACATATTCGGCTACCTTCTATGTACTCCGCTGCCTGCTGCCCGAGGAAGCTGCGCCCACGAGCGGACTCATGAGACCGGTCGAGCTGATTCTGCCGGAAGCGAGCGTCGTCAATGCACGGATTCCTGCCGCGGTGGCGGGTGGAAATGTCGAGACCTCGCAAAGAATGGTCGATGTGCTGTTGCGTGCCTTGTCGCAAATTCTTCCCGATAGCGTTCCCGCCGCGAGTTCGGGGACCATGAACAACCTCACTATTGGAGGAACAGATCCTCGCAATGGCGTTCTCTACGCGTATTACGAAACCATCGCGGGCGGATCGGGCGCGCGGCCGAATTCAGACGGAGTGTCCGCCGTCCACACACACATGACGAACTCACTCAACACTCCGGTGGAAGCCCTTGAGTACGCCTATCCATTCCGTGTGCGGCGATACGCCTATCGAAGCGGGTCGGGCGGAAGTGGGCGATTTCGAGGCGGCGAAGGCCTTATTCGTGAGATCGAATTGCTCGGTCCGGCCCAGGTCACCATTCTCTCCGATCGCAGAGCCATCGCGCCCTATGGCTTGGCGGGAGGCTCGCCGGGAGCAACCGGAAGGAACACAATCATCCAGGATGCAGCCGAACGTCCTCTCCCGGGTAAATGTACCATCCAGGCGAAGGCGGGCGCTCTTATCAGAATCGAGACGCCGGGCGGCGGCGGATGGGGACCACCGCCCGGCAACACCTAACTACAAAAACTAACGAGGGATTCCAGGCGTTTTCGCCGCCGCGTTACCCGTCGGGCCCGGACCTGTACTAGGATTCGGTTTCACCGCTCCCGGAACCGCGGGCGTGGTCGCCGGCCCACCATTCGTGGATGTCTTGTCGTAAAGTGCAACGATGTCCTGGGTGATGTCGATGGCGCTTGAGGCGTACAGCACCGGCGTATTCGGGTTGCTGACGTCCAGAATCATCGTGTACCCGTTATCTTTCGCGTACTTTTCAATCACGGCCATCATGCGCTGTCCCAGGCCTTGCAGCAATTTCTGCTGTTCGCCCTGCAGTTCGTCTTGAGCGTCCTGCATATCGCGTTGAAGCCGCTTCTTCTTCTCGTCGATGTCGCGGGCAAGCTGTTGACGCTTGTCCTCATTCATCACCGTGCCGCCCTTGTTGTACTGATCCTGCAATTGGGTAATTTCAGCCTGCCGGTTGTCAAATTCCTTTTTCCTGGGCGTGAACTTGGCATCAAGCTCCTGTGATGCTTTCTGTCCGTCCTTGGTGCCGACAATAGCGCCTTGCACGCTGATTACGCCGACCTTGCCCATCGGACCAACCTGGCCCACCGCTGCCGGTGCCTGCTGAGCGATCGCTCCCATGGCGAGGCCCACCAGGGCCGCCGCCGACATCAAACTTCTTCTCATAACCATCTACTTCTAAATCCTTCCCTGAATATTTCGTGGGTGTTCCAACTATCGTCGCACATGAGGCGGGAACACCTGCCTGCTGCCAGATCAGAACACCCGTCCGATGGAGAACCGGAATAAATGCCGGGGCTCATCATACGAAAAGGGCAGACCGAACGCAGCCAGAGTGCTTTGATAGGTGGCGTTGTTCGGAAAGAAAGACCGGCCCGCCGCAATCGGCGGCTGCACATTAATGTTGACGACACTCAAATTATACGCCCAGTAGAGCCGGAACGGTGCATTTACCACCGGCATTAATACCTGCAATTCCAGGCCGGCGGAGACCCGCGGTTTTTCCGTTCCCGGCACGATAAACGCCCGCTGCGCGAAATCGGCTTGCGGAAACAGCCCATTCAACTGCGCGACGCGCACGGGGTCCAGCCCAAGCTGGTTCGGCAGCGAAATCCGGTTAACCCCCACGTCGACAAATGGTGCCAACGTCACTGGCCCGACGATCGGAATCCGGTACTCATAATTGAACACCGCCGCCGTATCGCCGCCGGGCAGCAGCAATTGATAAATCGGAATTGTCTGCACCACCGGGGCAGTGCCGATGGACCCATCCGAGTTGACAATCCTCTGGACGCGCTGCGTTCCGTCATTATTCAGAACGTTCACAGTTGTGCTGGTTGGAATGTAAACGAAGGGGCTGATGCTCAAAATATTGAATCCACGTACGTCGTCTTCGCCGCCGATGTAGAACCGGCTGTAGGGGGGCGCGACCTTCCCGCCATAACCAGCAATAAAGCGCCCATTTAGGTGGAAACCCATTACGTTACTTTTGAAGATCCCGCGCCGGAAGTAAGCGAGGTCGAGGGCGGGTTGCAACATATTAACGTTGCCTCCGAGAACGCTCCCGGTAAAGCCGAAGCTGAAATTGATACGCAAACCATGCGTGGGAATGATCGGATGGTTGACCGTGTTGTAGGCATAAGTCGGGGTAATCGTACTCGTCCGGATTCCGCTTAGCGTGTTCGTCGCGCTCGGGCCGCTAATCCCCTGGAAATTTAGATAGTTGAAGTAATTCGTTGCTGCGGCGGTGAGCGGATGGATAGTCATCGTGCTGTAACTGTAGCTGATGCCTAGCCGCGCAAAACTTCGGCGCAAATTATAACTGGCGAAAGTAGTAAATCCTCTGCCGTTCGATACGTAGTTCAGTAAGTTGCAGTTTGGTTCATTCGTTGGACAACCTGCCGAGCCGACTGCGTTGTAATACGGGAGCAGGTTCTGACCGTATAGAATGGATTGCTGCACTCCCTGGTCATAGCTATAGCGTTGATAGAAAATAGTGAACCCGGCTTGAATCGGCTTATCAAACAGGTAAGGCTCGGTAAATCCGAACGTGACGTTGTCCATCAGCGTACCGATCTGGGCGGATAGACTCAGCGTTTCGCCCAGCCCTAGAAAGTTGTTTGTCGAGTACGAGAACCCGATGAAGCTTCCCGAAATTCCGGACACTCCTCCGTTCAACTGAATGGAATTTTTTCCTCGCTCCTTCACTTTCAGTAGCAGATCCACGGTGTTGGTCTTCGTGTCGCGCGTAATCTCGGCCGCACTCTCCGGTTTCAGCGGATCAAAGTAGCCAAGCTGGTTGAGCTTTAAAATGCTCGTATCCCATAACTGTTGGCTAAACAGATCACCTTCATCGATCAAAAGTTCGCGGCGGATCACACGGTCGCGAGTAGTCGTGTTGCCTTGAAAATCGATACGCCGGACGAAGAATTGATGACCCTCGTCCACATCGATCGTGAGATCGATCTGATCCTTGCCGGGAACAATCTCAGGATCGGGTGAAGGGACAAAATCGATATAGCCGAAATTTCCGTACAGCTTCCGCAGCTCATCCATGCCCTTCTGCAGCTTTTCAGTGGAGAACACGTCTCCAGGCGCCATCCTGAATACTGACCGCGCAATCAGGTCCGGAGTACGGAACAACTTCATGCCGACAAAGTTGAAGTTCCTCAGAGTGTACTGATCGCCCTCTTGAATAACCATCGTGATGTCTACCCGCTTGCCCGGTTTTTTCGGGTTAAACAGAGGAATCCTTATGCCCCGTCCGCTAACGTCGTATATCTTTTCCGAGTGGCTGATCACTCGTGCGGTGAAATAGCCGTGCGATTGATAGAACTGCCGGATGCGCTCACCGTCCTCCTCGAGTTTCGTTGAATCGTAGGTTCGCGCGAACAGATTCTCAAAGAGCCAGGAATGAGGAATTCCGATCGGCTTGGTGTTCTTCATCACGCGGATGATTTGTTTCGAACTGAAGGCGTTGTTGCCATTAATTAGAATATTGCCAACTTTAACCTTGGGCCCTTCATCGATCGCGAACACGACATCCACGCCACCGGGCGGGACCTGGCGGATTTGGGGAGTTACCGTCGCATATTGGTGCCCGCGCTCCGCCTCGTATTCGGCAAGCACGTTTTTGGCGCGCTGAATCTTGCCGGGATCGAACTGCGATTCGGGGGAAAGGTTGACATGGCGATCCTTGAACCGGTCTAAAATTTCTGACTTACTGATCGATTTGTTTCCGGTGTAGTCGATCGTGTGAATCGTTCTTCGCTCAGTTACTACGAATCGAAGAATTACTCCGCCCTGCGGCCCCTTCTCCGTTTCGACCCGGAGATCATCGAAGCGGCCCGTATTCCAGAGAGCGATGAAATCCCTGTGAATCGCCTCCTCGTCGTATTCGTCGCCCTTTTTCGTGAAAATAAGAGCGCGCAAAGTGTCTTGAGGCATTTTGTGCTGCCCGCGGAAGTCGATCTCTTCAACGATGTTCGCGGTGATGGGGGCTGGCTTCGCTTCTTCGATCCCTGTCTCTGGCTTGGTGGGCGTCGGCTTTACCGGTGTTTCCGGAACATTCTCAAACGGATTCTGGCCGGGCGGTTTTTGCTGCGGCTGATTTGGCTGGGGTTGACTTGGCGGGGCCTGCGGCGGCTTCTGCTGTTGCTGGGCTTGCGGCGACGGAGGCGTCTGGGCAGGAGGCTGTTGAGCAGTTTGGCCTCCCGGCTGCTCTAGTAAAGCGTTCGGCTCGGCGGCGAATACAGGAAAATTCGCCAATAAAGCGGACAAAAAGAAGCTGGAAAGCAAACAAACTGCTGAAGCGGACATCCGCAGGCGCCCAGGCCTGTGATGAATCATCTAAACGCGAATCCTTTCCGTTCAGCAGACGCTGACCGTTTCAACCCGGCGGAAAACACCCCTGACGTGAGTAAGCCTGCGCTGGTTTCAGCGCACGTGTGGTTAAAGCTGCGAGACCCGGGACTCAAATCCAAACTCCTTAGTGTAGCGGATACCTGATTGAGTAAAGACATCGGGCCCGAGCAGGTCTCACTGCCGTAAGCATGTTGAAAAATCAGGCGAAAAGCCGCTGTTTCCTGCCCCAAATTAAGACCGGAGACAGCCGCATCGCTACACTGGTTCGGTAAGGACGCGGGCTACCGCGCACGGAAGGCAACAATGAGCAATCAATACTCCGCCCCTCCTCCGATGACCATCGACACGTCGAAGAAATTCGCAGCGACGATTGACACCTCAAAAGGAACCATCGTTGTCGATCTGTTCGCGAAAGACGCTCCGAAAACTGTTAACAATTTTGTATTCTTGGCGCGCGAAGGATTCTATGACGGCACTAAATTCCACCGCGTCATCGCGGACTTTATGATTCAAGGCGGCGATCCAACCGGCACCGGCCGCGGCGGCCCTGGATATCGCTTCGAGGATGAAGTGAAAAACAATCCGCATAAGCACCAAGCCGGCTCCCTTTCCATGGCAAACGCCGGACCGAATACAAACGGCAGTCAGTTCTTCATTACCCACGTGGTCACTAACTGGCTCGATGGCAAGCACACCGTCTTCGGCCAGGTGAAGTCCGGCCAAGACGTGGTCAATAAAATCCAGCAGGGTGACACGCTGAAATCGGTGAAAATCGAGGAGGCCTGACCCGGACATGACGCGGGAACAGGCCTGGAATCTAGTCTGCGAGTTTGTACAATCTGACGCTCTCCGGCGCCACATGCTCGGAGTAGAGGCCTGCATGGTCGCCTACGCGCGCAAGTTCGGAGAGGATCCTGAGAAATGGGCTGTGACGGCTCTCCTGCACGATTTCGATTGGGAGATTCATCCCAACGCGCCGGACCATCCAATGAAAGGTGAACGGATTCTAGCCGAGCGCGGTGTGGATGACGAAACGCGGCGCGCTGTTCTTTCCCATGCCACTTACAGCGGCGTGCCCAGGGTTTCCCTCATGGAGCGAACCCTGTTTGCGTGTGACGAACTGACCGGCTTCCTTACGGCCTGCTCTTATGTCAAGCCCGGACGCAGCATCTACGAAGTCGATGGTGCTTCGGTCAAACGGAAGCTCAAGGACAAGGCCTTCGCACGCAATGTGAACCGGCAGGATATTGCGGACGGCGCACAGGAACTGGGCGTTTCCCTAGAAGAGCACATCGCGTTCTGCATCGAGGCGCTCAAAGCGCATGCTCCTGAACTCGGCTTGGCGGGCTCAGCTCAGGAACAAGCGCTTAACGCGAACACCTGACCTAATAATGGCGGGCGCGAACGGCTCGCAAATCCTCCACATCCCGCAGCAGCGCGTCCCGCATCTCGGCTTGCAGCGTGTTGTGATCGAGGATTCCTTGCACGTCGGCAATGACGTGGTCCAGTTCGCCCTTATCGTAATGGCCCTTGGTCAGGTGGCGATCAAATGTCGAAAGATGCTGCTGGGCGTCACGGCACCTATCCCGTTCGTGGTCTCCATGCGCAAAGTGCTCGGATCTGCGGATGTCCTCTTGAGTTCGAGCCACGAGATCGCGTAACCCCTCTGGCGTAGGGGCGTACTGTGGCGGCCCATATTGAGGCGGATACTCCTGGTAGCCATTGGCCGATGCCCCTGAAACGCCCGCTACCAGCATCGTGCCGCAAATTAAAGACAAGACAGCGATTGACCGGCTAAATAATTTCATTGCCGCTTCTCCTTTTCGCTATATAAGACGTTCAAAGGAGCCCGTTGATTTTGGCCAAATGTTGGACCTTAGATTAAACTTCGGCAACCCGCTTGTCTCGGAGTCCCTGGTTTGCGAGAGCAAGAGCTCCGTAAAGGACACTATCGTCCGCCAATTGAGCGGGAACTACGTCGCGCCGGGCGCGAGACCACTCGGGCATCTGCTTCGCCAGCTCCTGCCTGAGCGGCTCAAACAGCCGCTCGCCCGCTTTGCTGATTCCTCCGCCGATGACGATTCGCGCCGGGTTCAGGATCATCAGGGCAGCCTTCAGACCGCGCGCCAGATAAGTGACGTATTTCCGGACGAAGACCGGATCGGATAACAACTCCGCGGCGGACTTGCCATAGTCGCGCTCGAGCCACAAACCGCAGCACATGCGCTCGAAGCAGCCGTGTGAGCCGCATAGGCACTCGGGCCCATCCGGAACGAGGTTAATGTGTCCAATCTCGCCCGCGTACGAATCGGCCCCGCGATATACGCTGCCATTGTGAATGATTCCGCCGCCGATGCCCGTCGATAAGGTCATATAAAAAAGCGGATCGCGGTTTTGTCCTGCGCCATAATATGCTTCACCCAATCCCCCCACGTTGGCGTCGTTGTCCATGATGGCTGGGGCAGTACTCAAATTCTCGAGCTTCGCGATCAGCGGATATTGAGCCCAACCGCCCACGTGCGTCGACAGCGTGACGGTCTGGCTGGGAAAATCGACCGGACCACCGAATCCGATCCCGCATAAATTCGGTCGGAACCCGTGCTCGTCACGCCATCCGTAAAAGATCCGCTCAATGTGCGGCCACATCGCCTGGGGGCCGCCGTCACGATCGGTAGTTCTTGACTCGCGCAAGACCAATCGATCATCTTCAAATGCTCCCAGCGTGAATTTCGTACCGCCGATATCCAGAGCCAGCGTCCGCATCTCTCTAATTCCACTTTAGAGACATGAAGCTATCTCTCGGGGTCAAGCACAAAACAGGAAGGCGTCCTCCCGACCTTCAGTTGAGAGGACGCCCGCCGTGAGGAGGAGCACGCGTTGGCTTACGCGTGCTGTGCCATGTGCTTACCTTCGCCGAATTCCTCGATCATCTTTTTATTGAACGCAGGAATATCTGCCGGTTTGCGGCTTGTCACTAAGCCCTGATCAGTCACCACTTCCTGATCGACCCACTGTCCGCCTGCATTGCGAATGTCGGTTTGAAGCGATGGCCATGAAGTCAATTTCCGACCTTTTACAACGCCCGCTTCCACCAGCATCCATGGACCATGGCAAATCGCCGCTATCGGTTTGTGAGCCTCGAAAAATGACTTTACGAACCGAACCGCTTGAGGATCCTGTCGCAGGTGATCCGGATTCATCACTCCGCCGGGGAGCAACAGCGCTTCGTAGTTATTTGGATCTGCGGATTTAAGCTCCACATCCACTGAAACAGAACCACCCCAGTCGGTGTGATTCCAGCCCTTGATTTTTCCAGCTTTGGGCGAAACTATGTCGGCCTTTGCGCCGGCCTGCTCCAACGCCTTCTTCGGTTCCGTCAACTCTGCGTATTCGAAACCGTCGGTAGCCAAAATCGCGATGCGTCTGTTCTTCAGAGAATCACTCATGTCATGTCTCTCCGTTGCGTTAGACCGCCGCGGCGAGATCGCAATTTCCACCCCAAATACGCTCGCCTGCGAGAGTGTTCCCGCCGTTACAAACCGCGCCGGTCGACCAGAAAAAGAATCAGAACCACCACGAGCAGGAGACCCAAACCACCGCTTGGATAGTATCCCCATCCCGACGCATAGGGCCAGGTCGGCAAAGACCCGATCAGCAGCAGAAACAGAACAATGATGAGAATTAAGCGCAGCATCGGACGCGGACTCCGCTTTCAGAATGCCTCTACCGTATCAAAGTCGAGTTCCCGGCCTGAGCGGCGCTACCTTATCCGATACTCAACTCCCCGTTTGATTCCAGCGGCTCGAATTCCATCACCATGCCGGAATTGAGCAACGCATTCTTAAAATCCGCGTCTCTGCCCTCAGCGACGTCGTACTCCCAAATCTCCGGCGACAGACTGAGGAACGAATCGTCCTCTTCAAGCTGATCGGACGAATGAAGAGAATCCGGCTCCGCCCGGCCAACGAAAGCCGCGTCCAGCACTACGCCGTCCTCGAGCTGCGTGTCCAGGTAGCTGGCCGGGTCATCCGCTTTTTCACCCGCGCGGTCTGACCGCTCGCGAAACACAACGCGATATTTCATGGGCAACAGTCTCCTTTCCGTTAGGATCCGCCTCGCACCTTCGCGCTAGTCGATCTAGCCATCTCTAAATGCCCTTCCAGAATAGGCGTCGTTTGCGCAGCGAATTGCTTTAGCTGGGGATTCTTGCCGTTATTGGCCTCCTTCTTGAATTCCTTTACATCCTCCTCGTGATCTTTGACCATCGAGCTCATGTAATTTTTGTCGAACTGCTCCGCCGATTCCCTTGACAACTTGTTATAGAGAGCTTGATCCTTCGCGTTGATTGTGCCCGGCAGCGTCATTCCCTGCTGTTCCGCGATCGATTTCAATTGATCGTTGGCTTTGGTATGATCGTCGATCATCTTTTGTCCGAACGCCTTTACGTCCGGATTGCCGGCCTTGTCCACCGCCAGCTGACCCAGCTTCACTTCGGCTAAACCGCCTTGCGCCGCCTTCAAAGCGAACTGAGTATCGGGCGACGTCATCATCTTCTTAGTGCCGTTGTCCATGTGTTGGCTGCTCGTGTCAGTCTGGCCAAGTGCCCCGCCGGCGCCCCATGTCAGTAGGCAGCTCGTGGTGATAGTCAAGAACCTTCCGAGTTGTGTCATTCGTTTTGAACTCCACAAGTTGGATCTGGTTCTTCGCGGCTGGGTTACCTGCGGGAACCGCGTGCTGCGCTTCCACTCTGAGGAACAATCACCCCGCCGGCGCGAGTATCTTGAGTATCAGGATCTAGGCGATGTCGTTTGCGATCGCGTAACGCGTCATCTGAGCCGTCGAGTGCAGACCGAGCCGCTGCATGATCGCTGCGCGATGAAACTCCGCGGTGCGTACCGAGATATTCAACTGGTTGGCGATATCTTTAGCGCTGCACCCGAGTGCGATAAGTCGCAAGACCTCACGCTGACGGGCAGTTAATCCCGTCTTTGTTTGCGGGTCGCCGTCGTGTCTTTCAGCGGGAGCACTCAGCAGACTCTCACCTTCCAGGACGGCCCGAATCGCAGCGATGAGCTCTTGCGCCGGTACCCGCTTTGAAAGGTATGCTTTCGCTCCGACTTGGGCCGCTTGATCCAGATAACTCGAGTCCGAGTACATCGAAAGAAATACGATCGGAAGCGAGGGTTGGCGCTCCAGTACTCTTCGGGCGGTGATGAAGCCGTCCCCTCCCGGCATGCTGATGTCCAGAATTGCCACATCAGGCCGGAACGCTCCCACCGCCTCAATAAAAGCGTGACTGTTATCGACTGTTAGCACCTCAAATTCGTCCTTCATCATCGCGCAGAGCGCGTCCAGAATCAGGTGGTGATCATCGGCCAACAAAACTTTTGGTAGCCTTGCCGGCTTTGGAACTTCAACAGAGGAACTCAATTCGACCCCTTCGTACGTGGATGCGTTTGGGGCGGTGTTTGTCACGAAAAATTCTGTGCCGAAAGAAAGCTGGCGGACGCATAATCAGGCCGGAAAATCACGCATTTACGACCGAAGCTCCAAAGAGGGTGTTCGTAAGTTCTGCTATTTTTAGATAATTCGGAATTATGAAATCCGCCCCTACTTCGATCAGGCGCTGACGCTTCCAATCGTCGATAGTCAGACAGGTCGGCTCTGAAGTCGCAACCCCAACAGCAACTCCACCGACCTTTTTGACCTCCTCGATCTCAACAAAGCCATCCCCGAATACTAGCAGCTCATTGGCTCCCAGATCCCCTGTTTTCGAGAGGATGTCTTTGACCAGCAAGGCCTTGGAGAAGCTTTTCAAATCTTCTTTCGCCCCGAAAATTCGTCCTTCGAAATAGGGAGCGATCCCCAATAGCGTGGCTTCTTCCACCACGTTCGAATGATCAGTACCGCTCGCCAGATAGAGGCGCATGCCCCGCGACACTAGGAATTCGAGCAGCTCCGTGGACCCTGGAACCATGTACTGCTTGGGAACAGCACGCCCGTCACGCAGATCTTCAATCCGATTGCGGATTTTCAGCCACAGCCGGTCCAAATAGAGCCTTTTGTAGGCGAGAGGTTCCAGTGGTTCCCCCGCGCGCTCGCGCACCGCCTCGGCCAGCGCCATCATCTGGTAGATCGTCTCTTTTCCGGTGAGCCGCCAGACGAAATCCTCAACCGCGTCCTGCAGTTGGCGTTGAGTCTCGCCTGTGTTGAGGGCCGCAAGCTGCTCGACACACATCGGCACCATGACGCCCATCCAACCGGAACGAATCAAAGAAAGTGTGCCATCGAAATCGAACAGCACCACCTTGGCGCAAGCCGCCGTCGCGCTCGCCCGAATGACTTCAATCACCCTTGCATTTTCGCATGTGTGCTGCTAAAACCATTCTTTTCATTCGACTAGACTCAATCAATAGGTGACCTTTGCTGGACGCGTAGGGTATTATAGCGGCATTGTGCCGCAAGGCTTTGCGTCTCAAACCTAACGTATGCGCGTAGCGATCATCGGAACAGGATACGTCGGGCTTACCACAGGGGTTTGCTTGGCGTTTATTGGACACACGGTCTCATGTCTGGATACGGACGAATCGAAGATTCGGGCTTTGAAGTCCGGTCAGATCCCTATTTATGAACCAGACCTTGAGGATCTGATGGCGGACGCGCGTGCCAATTTAACGTTCACAAGCAGCTATGCCGAGGCGATCCCGGGGGCCGAAGTAGTGTTCATTGCCGTTGGCACGCCACCCACTCCCTCCGGCGCCCCCAATCTGGAGTACCTTTCGCAGGCGGCGCGGTGCATTGGCCAGCACATTAACGGCGACTTCACCGTGGTGGTAAATAAGTCGACCGTTCCCATCGGCAGCGGGAATTGGGTGGGATCTCTCCTGCGCGAGTCGGGCGAACATCGAACCGATGGCGTCACTCCCGACTTCGCCGTTGCCTCGAATCCTGAATTCCTTAGGGAAGGCACCGCGCTGCACGATAGCCTTTATCCGGACCGGATCGTCATCGGGGCGGACGAGCAGCGAGCGCTGGAGGTTCTCTATTCGCTTTATCGCCCGATTGTCGACCAGACCTTCCAGGCGCCTACCTTTCTGCCGCGTCCTGAATCGGTGTTCGCGGTTCCTCTCGTCTCGACCGATCTCGCTTCCGCCGAGCTGATCAAATACGCAGCGAACGCATTTCTCGCTCTGAAGATCAGCTTTGTCAACGAGATCGGGCACTTAGCAGAGTGCGTCGGCGCCGATATCTCTGAAGTCGCCCGCGGGATCGGTCTCGATTCGCGCATCGGGCCGCGATTCCTCAATGCCGGGATCGGATGGGGCGGTTCCTGCTTCGGCAAGGACACTGCAGCGCTTATCGCCACAGCTGGCGAATATGGTCTCCACATGCCCATCGTGGAAGCCGCCAAAAGCATCAATTCCCGCCAGCGGGATCGCGTAGTCGAGAAACTTCTCCGCGAACTGAAGATTCTGAAAGGGCGCACGATTGGACTGCTGGGGCTTGCGTTTAAGCCAAACACCGACGACCTGCGCGAGGCGCCCGCAATCGAAATCGCTCAGAAACTTATTGACCGGGGAGTTCGCGTCAAAGCGCACGACCCGATCGCGCTCGAGCGCTTCGAGAGAGAACATCACTGCATGGGCGTTCACCTATGCGGCAGCCCGCTCGAGGTGGTCGATGGTTGCGACGCTCTGGTGCTCGTGACCGAGTGGAATGACTATCGCGATCTGGATTGGGAGCTGGTAGCTAAGAAGATGCGCAATGCCTTCGTGCTGGACGGCCGCCACGCGCTTGATGGCGATAAGCTTACGCGCGCCGGTATCCGCTACATGACGATCTGCTAGACGGCTACGCCGTGTCTTTCTCTTTCTCTTGGACCCCTTTTTCGCTGTGTGGTTTTATGCGGCGACCGATGGACGGACTAGCCTCAAGTTCAGCATTTTCTTCGTTGTTTTGATGCTCAATCTCGTTCTTGAGCCAGCTTGGGGGACGACCGCGCCGTCGGGCTTTGCTTGCCGACAGCCGTTCAAGCGCCAGAATCGCTTCATCGAGCCGGTCGCGTTCCGTGGCCAGTTCGGCAATCATTTTATGCAGGTCCATGTACTGCTCGTTTCGCGATGTGTGACCTTTGCCTTAATACGAAAACCCCGACCGGTGATGGCACCGGTCGGGGTTCGGTATAGTTTAATCGGGCGACTTCCTACTCTCCCACACACTTGCGCATGCAGTACCATCGGGGCTGAGAGGCTTAACTTCCGTGTTCGGGATGGGAACGGGTGGAACCCTCTCGCTGTGATCACCCGAAACTTGTCTTGGATTCTTGCTGCGCCGAAAACGCAGTCACCTCCAAGTGTTCTACTAAGCAAACCGCCGTTCAAACAAAATTCTTCAGGTCTTTATAGTTATTGACGAGCGCCTCAAATTGCACTGCTTGCATGAGCCCACGCCTTTCGAAGGCGAAGACTCAAACAAAACCGCAGAGTTAATCTTATGGTCAAGCCGAACGAGCTATTAGTAACGGTAAGCTCAACGCATTACTGCGCTTACACATCCGTCCTATCAACGTGATCGTCTTTCACGGCTCTTCGGGGAGATCTCATCTTGGGGAAGGTTTCGTACTTATATGCATTCAGCACTTATCCTGACCAGACTTCGCTACTCAGCTGTGCCACTGGTGTGACAACTGAATCACAAGAGGTCTGTTCACCCCGGTCCTCTCGTACTAAGGGCAAGCCCCCTCAAATCTCCTACGCCCACCACAGATAGGGACCGAACTGTCTCGCGACGTTCTGAACCCAGTTCACGTACCGCTTTAATAGGCGAACAGCCTAACCCTTGGGAGCTTCTACACCCCCAGGATGCGATGAACCGACATCGAGGTGCCAAACCGGAGCGTCGATGTGAACTCTTGACTCCGATCAGCCTGTTATCCCCGGCGTACCTTTTATCCGTTGAGCGATGGCCCTTCCATGCAGAACCACCGGATCACTAAGTCCTGGTTTCCCACCTGCTTGACTTGTTGGTCTCGCAGTCAACCTGGTTTATGCCTTTGCACTCGACCGCTGATTTCCAAACAGCGTGAACCAAGCTTCGAGCGCCTCCGTTACAATTTAGGAGGCGACCGCCCCAGTCAAACTACCCGCCTTGCAATGTCCTTCTCCCGGATTACGGGAGTAAGTTAGAACCACAGTACGATCAGGGTGGTATCTCACCGTTGGCTCCCTCAAGCCCAAGAGCCTGAGTTCAAAGCCTCCCACCTATGCTGCGCAGACCGCACCATAGTTCATTGCAAAGGTATAGTAAAGGTGCACGGGGTCTTTCCGTCTAGTGGCGGGCATCCGGCGTCTTCACCGGAACCACAAGTTCGCCGGGCGGAGCGCGCCGACAGTCGTCAGATCGTTACGCCATTCGTGCAGGTCGGAACTTACCCGACAAGGAATTTCGCTACCTTAGGACCGTTATAGTTACGGCCGCCGTTCACCGGGGCTTCAATTCAAAGCTTCGCCTTGCAGCTAACCTCTCCTTTTAACCTTCCGGCACCGGGCAGGCGTCAGCCCCTATACGTCGTTTTCGACTTTGCAGAGACCTGTGTTTTTGTTAAACAGTCGCCTGACGCGTTTCACTGCGGCCCACCGAAGTGGGCACCCCTTCTCCCGAAGTTACGGGGTTAATTTGCCTAGTTCCTTCGCAGCTCCATCACCCGAGCGCCTTAGAATACTCATCTCGTCCACCTGTGTCGGTTTGTGGTACAGGTACGTTTATTCTCCTTAGAGGATTTTCCTGGCACGCGACCCGGCGGATTTGCCGTTCCGGATCTCACTCACCCCATCTTTGACCCTTCTCGCAGATGAAGCTCTGTGGTGCGTCCCCCCATCGGTCTTTATCGAACAAACGTAGTCACGGAATATTAACCGTTGTGTCCATCAGTTACGCCTTTCGGCCTCACCTTAGGCCCTGACTAACCCTGAGCGGATTAACCTTTCTCAGGAATCCTTAGACTTTCGGCGGCCAGGGTTCTCACCTGGCTTTTCGCTACTTATGCTGGCAGAGTCACTTCCTAGCAATCCAGTACTCCTCTCGGTATACCTTCATCTCGCTAGGAACGCTCTCCTACCACTCCAATTGAGTCCATAACTTCGGTGACATGCTTGAGCCCCGTTGGATTGTCGGCACCGAATCCCTCGACCAGTGAGCTATTACGCTTTCTTTAAAGGATGGCTGCTTCTAAGCCAACCTCCTGGCTGTCTGAGGAACTCGACTTCCTTTCCCACTTAGCATGTACTTGGGGACCTTAGTTGATGGTCTGGGCTCTTTCCCTTTTGACGATCAAGCTTAGCCCTGACCGTCTGACTCCCGTATTACTCGTTCTTGGCATTCGCAGTTTGGCTGAATTCGGTAACCCGGAAAGGCCCCTAGTTCAATCAGTTCTCTACCACCAAGACGGACCATACGAGGCTAGCCCTAAAGCTATTTCGGAGAGAACGAGCTATCACGGAATTTGATTAGCCTTTCACCCCTACCCTCAGCTCATCCAAGCTGTTTTCAACCAACACTGGTTCGGACCTCCATCCGCTGTTACACGGATTTCATCCTGGCCAAGGGTAGATCATCCCGCTTCGCGTCTAATCCCAGCGACTGAACGCCCTGTTCAGACTCGCTTTCGCTACGGCTCGCTTTCGCTTAACCTTGCCACTGAGACTAACTAGCCAGCTCATTATTCAATAGGCACGAGGTCAGACATTGCGCCATGTTTTACCACGACGCCATAGTCCTCCCACTGCTTGTAAGCATGCGGTTTCAGGTACTATTTCACTCCCCTCACAGGGGTTCTTTTCACCTTTCCCTCACGGTACTAGTTCACTATCGGTCGCAAGTGAGTATTTAGCCTTGCCGGATGGTCCCGGCAGATTCCCGCAAGGTTTCCCGTGCCCCGCGGTACTTAGGAGCCACTTGAAATTAGGATTGCATTTTCAGATACGGGGCTGTCACCCTCTTTGGCCGGCCTTTCCAAACCGTTCTCTTAACACTTTCCTATAACCTCGTTAGAATAAGAACCCGCTTGAGGCGAACCCCAAACCGACTCTTATTCTTTGTGGTCCTGCAACCCTCCGCTCTCCTTTCGAATCGCGAAGTTTAGGCTGTTCCGAGTTCGCTCGCCACTACTATCGGAATCACTGTTGTTTTCTTTTCCTAGGGGTACTGAGATGGTTCACTTCCCCCCGTTCGCTCCAGCCGGCTATGTATTCACCGGTAGGTAAGCCAGTTACCTGGCTTGGGTTTCCCCATTCGGACATCCCCGGATAACAGATTGCTTGCATCTCCCCGAGGCTTATCGCAGCTAGCCACGTCCTTCATCGCCTACTTGCGCCAAGGCATCCACACGCATGCTCTTAGTAGCTTGACCATAAAATTAACTCTACGTTTTCGAGTTTTCTCCACGACGAGTCTTCACCTCGGACACCCATAGGATGCCCCGAAGCGCCGGCTCATCGTTCGCCCAGCCCTTCCGGAATCCACTCCCTATATGGTTGCGGTTCCGTCAAACCGGGCGGCGCTGCCGCTAAATATTGGGTTCTTAGCGGCTGTGCAACTTGTAGTTGCCCGTCAATAACTATTCAATTTTCAAAGACCTCGCCCGCGCTTTACGCGAGCCCTGGTTTGCCCAGCCAGCGGACCGATTCCTCAGATCCGCAGCCCGGCCGAACCACAGGAGTTGGCACTCGTCATATTATCAAATGCCTACTGCCATGTTTCGACCACGTTTTGGTGGGCCTGGGTAGACTCGAACTACCGACCTCACCCTTATCAGGGGTGCGCTCTAACCACCTGAGCTACAGGCCCATGCCTTCGTACCGCAGTGGCCAAAACTGGTGGAGCTGGTCGGGATCGAACCGGCGACCTCCTGAATGCAAATCAGGCGCTCTCCCAGCTGAGCTACAGCCCCTTACATAGGTCAGGCTCCTTCATCAGGAGCCTTCCCAGAGTAAATTATCGAGGCCAATTGGACGCCGCGCTCACGACCTGCATGAGCGACTGAAGCAAAACAAACTCTTTAAGTGGAGATACCGGAAACGAATGGACTGGAAAGGCTGCCACTTACTAAATTCGGTGACTCCAGCCACTGTCTCTCTTAGAAAGGAGGTGATCCAGCCGCAGGTTCTCCTACGGCTACCTTGTTACGACTTCACCCCAATCATGAATCATACCTTGGACCGCTGCCCCCCTTGCGGGTTGGCGCGCAGGCTTCTAGTACAATCCACTTTCGTGATGTGACGGGCGGTGTGTACAAGGCCCGGGAACGTATTCACGGCATCGTTCTGATATGCCATTACTAGCGATTCCAGCTTCATGCAGGCGAGTTGCAGCCTGCAATCCGAACTGAGAACGGTTTTTTGCGATTAGCTCCCTCTTGCGAGTTTGCAGCGCTTTGTACCGCCCATTGTAGCACGTGTGTAGCCCTGGACATAAAGGCCATGATGACTTGACGTCATCCCCACCTTCCTCCAACTTATCGCTGGCGGTCTCCTGAGAGTGCACCTTTTAACGGGTTAGCAACACAGGACAAGGGTTGCGCTCGTTGCGGGACTTAACCCAACATCTCACGACACGAGCTGACGACAGCCATGCAGCACCTATACTACAGTCCCTTGCGGGAAAACCAGTGTTTCCACCGGCGGTCTGCAGCATTTCGAGCCCAGGTAAGGTTCTTCGCGTTGCGTCGAATTAAACCACATGCTCCACCGCTTGTGCGGGCCCCCGTCAATTCCTTTGAGTTTCAGCCTTGCGACCGTACTCCCCAGGCGGCATACTTAACGCGTTAGCTCCGGCACCGACCAACTGAATGGCCGACACCAAGTATGCATCGTTTAGGGCGTGGACTACCAGGGTATCTAATCCTGTTTGCTACCCACGCTTTCGTGTCTCAGCGTCAGCAATGGTCCAGAAAGCCGTCTACACCGCAGGTGTTCCTCCTGATATCTACGCATTTCACCGCTACACCAGGAATTCCGCTTTCCTCTCCCACGCTCGAGCACTCCAGTTTCCGGCGCACCCTCCCAGTTAAGCCGGGAGATTTCACACCGAACTTAGAGCACCGCCTACACACTCTTTACGCCCAGTAATTCCGAACAACGCTCGCTGCCTACGTATTACCGCGGCTGCTGGCACGTAGTTAGCCGCAGCTTCTTCTTCAGGTACCGTCATTATCGTCCCTGCCGAAAGAGCTTTACACCCCGAGGGGCTTCATCGCTCACGCGGCGTCGCTGCATCAGAGTTGCCTCCATTGTGCAAGATTCCCCACTGCTGCCTCCCGTAGGAGTCTGGCCCGTGTTTCAGTGCCAGTGTGGCCGTGTGCCCTCTCAGGCCGGCTACCGATCATCGCCTTGGTGGGCCGTTACCTCACCAACTAGCTAATCGGCCGCGGGCTCCTCTCTCAGTGCATTGCTGCTTTCCCTTTCCAGGCTTATGCGGTATTAGCCCCGGTTTCCCAGGGTTATTCCCCGCTAAGAGGTAGATTACCCACGTGTTACTCACCCGTACGCCGCTGTACTCAGGGATTGCTCCCCTTTCTCGCTCGACTTGCATGTGTTAAGCGCGCCGCCAGCGTTGATTCTGAGCCGGGATCAAACTCTCGTTTGATCTTGATTTTGTGAGTATGGCCCTGCCTTGAGCAGGACCGTCTCGTTCCGGCTTTTACTCAAAAAGTCTGACGAATTACTTCATTGCGTCCAACCAGATTGTCAAACAACTGCGCAGCTTCTCAAACGATAACGGATTGCTCCGCAAGATTCGATCGCTGCCGGCCTCGAAAAGCCGTTTGGGTCACGCTCGTCCAGCCCTCTTCGGCCCATGGACTCGCGCCTCACCCGAAAAACTGTCGGGAAAAACCCGTTGAAATCGGTAGCTTGGAATTACTTCAGGACTGCTTGAAAACTGCTATGGAGTCCGAATCAAGATCCGCGTACTGCCGATCTCGACTACCTTCCCGTTTGGCGGTCCTGATGGCCGCCATCAACTAGCTTATCAAACCTACTCGAGGTTGGCAAGTGCTTCCTGCCACATCCCGCTTCGCCACTCACTTCCGTTTTGCGGCGACTCGTTCAGAATATCACCCATGGGCCGACCGCGCAAGCCGAAAATCGCCCGCGAACGATAAAATCGAGCGGGATCTGCGCCCCTACTCGGAAGTGATCGCCTTCAGAAACCGGTAATAGAAATCCACACCGGCATAGAACGACTCCCCCCGCACCCGCTCGTCTTTACCATGCGCCCGAATATCGTCCGAATCAATAGCGACCCCGTTGATCCCATAGCTTGGCAACCCGGCGGCAATCGTATAGATGCTATCCGACGCCCCGGTCTCCATCTCCGGAATCACCGGCGCTCCCGGCCACATTTGGCCGGCGATGGCCCGTAGCGGATTCATCACGTCCTGCCGCAAGGGCGGCGGCAAGAAAGCCTTCGTATCGGGAGCTCGGTCCAGGTACTCAGCCGTCGCCGGATCTTTGTAGCGCACCGTGATCTTAGGATCAGCGAAGATGCGAGTCAGGTCCTGGCGCACTTCTTCCTTGGAGTGCCCCGGCAGTATCCGGCAGTTCACCAGTGCCTGCGCCGTTTGCGGCAAGGCATTATCCGCGTGTCCGCCGCTCAACCGGGTGGCCACGCACGTGGTACGCATCGTTGAATTAAACCGCGGGTTTTGGGACAGCCGCGCAATGGCGTCCGCATCCGGCGGAGTTTTCAGCATCGCCCGAATATCCGCCGCAACCGCCGGCGCCTCCGATGCCGCCACCTGCTCGAACCAGGACCGCGAAACGCTGTTCAGCTCGAACGGAAAGGGAGCTTTTTCCAACCGCCCCAGTGCATCGGCAATTCGATAGATCGCGTTGTCCGGCGTCGGCAGGGAACTATGGCCGCCCGGATTCGTGGCCGTCAACTGAAAGTCTGCATACAACTTCTCTGTCGCTTCTACCTCGACATCCACCGGCTTCCCCTTTTCCGTCATTACGCCGCCCGCATCCGGGTTCAGCACATACTCGGCATCGACCAAATCGCGATGCTGCTTCAGCAACCAGTCCACGCCGTTAAACGTTCCGCCTTCTTCATCCGCCGTTAAGGCCAGAATGATATCGCGGTTGGGCTTGTATCCTTCCTTCAGAAAACGAATGAGCGTGGTAACCGCAATGGCATCGCTATCCTTCATGTCCTGCGTGCCGCGGCCGTAAAAGAAGCCATCTTTTTCGACAAATTGAAACGGATCGGTAGTCCAGTCGGACCGTTTCGCCTCGACCACATCCAGGTGCGCAATGATCAGAATCGGCTTGCCCTTGCCTGTGCCGCGCAGGCGGGCGACCATATTGCCCTTACGATCATTCGGGCCCAAGACTACGACGTCGCTCTCAGGCAGACCGGCCTGCAGCAGCCGCTGCCGCATGGCCTCCGCCGCTGTGGTGGTACTGCCGGCGGAATCCGTCGTATTGATCTCGATCAGTTGCTGAAAAATGTCGC
Source organism: uncultured Acidobacteriaceae bacterium (assembly GCA_963787585.1). GTDB lineage: Bacteria > Acidobacteriota > Terriglobia > Bryobacterales > Bryobacteraceae > Bog-105. Next base: position 115,066 of record CAWBDR010000009.1, on the reverse strand, counting down.
GCGATAACTGCTTGGTGGCGTCATCGAGATTCGCCGCACTCATCGCGCTCGTCAGCAGCACTGCGAAAATCCCACTCGAGATGAGTTTCATTGCAGTCGATTCTAGCCGATCGCCAAAACATTTCGCCGCGTAGCTCGGTTCCGGCAGAGACCGTCCGTCACTCCGCCACTAATCGCGCGTACACCGGATAGTGATCCGAACCCGTGAAATCTCGCCGCACTTCGCCGCCCTCGACCCTCACCGGACCCTTCGCAAAAATCCAATCCAGCGCCATCGCAATCCGGTGCGTTCGCTCGATCCGTTCGCCCGTTGCGCTGTGGAAACCAGCCCGCTCCAGCTTGCGGAGAAACACCGAAGGTAAATATTTCGTATTCAAGTCTCCCCCCAAAACAATTGCAGTGCCGGCGGGATACTGCGCCGCGTCCGCCAGCATCTCATCGATCTGCGCGGCCTGAATCCGCCCATAGCTGCGGCTTTCGAGATGCGCATTGTAGACCACCAATGGCCGCCCGGCAAATTCCAGTTCTGTTACGAGCGCCAGGCGGCCACCCCGCCTCCGCTGCATCAGCGGCAGCGACGAAGGAATCCAGGCGTGTGGTCTCCAGAAGCCCGATTGGTTGCGGAACCGCAAGATCCGCGAGGTCCGGATCGGCAGCCCGGTCAGCGTTGCTTGCCCGATATAGGCCGGAGCCGCGCGTTTCTGGCTGAGTTCCTCAAACTCGATGCCGTAGGCCAGGTTCAGGTGCAGCCTGCGTGCCAGCTCGGCGGCAACGTCGTGATCGCCCGACCGGGCCGCATTCCAATCCACCTCTTGCAGTAGACAGATGCTGCTTGGATATTTCGCAAGTTCGGTTGAGATTGTATTGACCGCGGACCCGTGATCGACATTCCAGGTCACGATCGAAATGGATTTGACATCCCCTTTTACCGGAAACGATTGAACCTCCCGCGGCGCAAGAAACGCGGCGGGTAGCGCCTGGCCCGCATCCTCCCTCTCGGAAGCAAAAGCAAACGCGGTCCAAAGGCCCAGTGCCAGCAAGCCAATCCGCACGCGCCGGCTCACGGTTACGCTGCGGACCCCCTGGAGCTGAAGCGGAGCGAACTTGCCGTCCTTCTCCGCCGTCGGGGGACGCGATCTTCCTTACCGCCCGCGACAGAGAGCATCGCCACCAGTGCGAAATACCACCCGCACACACCGAAGCGCGCAAACGGATAGTCGACCAGCGCGTGGAGGCACACGGCCAGCAGCCCGATTCCCCACACCGAACGGATCGCCGGGCGGATACTCCACACAAAGATGACGAGCATCAGTCCGGCGAAGAAAACACCGCCCTCCGCCGCCCATTCCAACCAGTCGTTATGCGCCCGGTTCACCCAGGTTCCATCGTCATACCGGGCAAACATTCTGTACACGGGAACGTACGTATCGAGACCCCAACCCGTGAGTGGCCGTGCGCCAATCATCGCCAGCGAGGACCGGTTTATATCGCGTCGCACCTGCAGTTGATCCGCCTGCTGTAGTTTCTCGATCACTTCATTGAATCCCGCCGCGTACACGAAGAGAAGGCTCAACACAATCGCCAGCGAGGCTCCGAACAACAGCCTCCGGTTGCGGGATCGCATGAAAACCAACAGAACCGCCGCAAGCAGTTCCACGGTCACCAGCGCAGTTCCCGCGCGCGAGCCGGAAGCGACCACCGCTCCGATCTGCAGCGCTGCCAGCACTAGGTATTTCGGAACCGGCCTACGGCGCCCGAGTCCCATCCAGAGTGTAACGGGCAGGAGAATCTCTACGAACTGGGCGAAATTGTTCCAGTAGGCGAACGAGCCGAATACGGCATGATAGCGGCTCGGGATTACCCAGAAATACTTGTTCGTGTGAGAGGCTTGTTCCATTAAGTCGAGCAGGCACACGCCACTGCCGAACAGTACAAACCAGAAACGGAATCGGGCTGCGGCCTCCTTGTCCTCGAAAACCTGCGTCGCCAGTATCGCGATGGCAGCCGCCGTGAGCCAGAAGAGCGCCCCCGACCATCCCTCTGCCGCGATCTTCTGCGATGACCATAGCGTCTGCCCGACGCCATAGCCGGCCATTGCTAACAGGCAGACCGCCGGAAGGCGCAGCACCAGCCTTTGTCCGAAAGGAAAGCTGAGGTAGCAGCTTGTCAGCGCCAGGAGTACGGCCGAGAGAACATGCGGCGCGACATCCCCGCCGTCCATCGTGCAGAGCGTGAAGGCAGCCAGAACGCCGAACAAGGTCAGGAAGCCCAGACGGGCATGGGCTCGGCTGCCGAAGGTCACTTCGGCGGATAGCGCAGCATCCGCAACGGACATTCAGCGTGCGAAGGCAAAGCGTTCAGGCGTGCCCCTGGAACATCGCTCCGCTTTGCAATCGTTCTCCAAAAAGCTATTTTCCCGTATAGCTGATCCGCCAGATCGACTTCGATCCATCATCGGTTACCATCAGCGATCCATCCGGAGCCACCGCGACCCCAACCGGCCGACCCCAAACATTGCCGTCCGGCAGCACGAAGCCGGTGAGAAAATCTTCGTACTCGCCTTTGGCATGCCCGTCATCGAGCGGAACGCGAATCACCTCGTACCCGGCGCGCTCGGCTTTATTCCACGATCCATGCTCCGCGGCAAAAATATCGCCCTGATAGTGGCTGGGAAACTGCTTGCCGTCATAAAAGGTCATCTCGAGGGACGCGTTATGCGGCTGCAGCAAAACATCCGGCACGGTCACTTTTCCCGCCAGTTCTGGTTTCTCCGGCAGCCGCGGATCGTGATGATTCCCCATGTAATACCAGGGCCAACCATAAAATCCGTCTTCCTTTACCGAAGTAATGTAGTCGGGGACGAGATTATCGCCGAGCATATCGCGCTCGTTCACTGAGACCCAAAGCTGCCCGGTTGTCGGGTTGACAGCGATCCCAACCGGATTGCGAATGCCCGATGCATAAACCTTGATGAACTTCCCTTCCGGCGTGTATTCCAGAATATTGGCACGATGAAACTCGTTCTTATGCGTGTCCGGATCATTGATATTCGAAGCTGATCCCACCGAGACGAACAGCTTGGTGCCATCCTGCGAGAAGGCAAGGTCACGCGTCCAATGGCCACCGCCGGCAGGCAACTCGGGAATGATCGTTTCCGGCTTACCGGTCGCTTTCAGGTCGCCGTTGTGATACGGATAGCGCACCACTGAGTTCGTGTTCCCGAAATACACCCATTGCGGATCGTTGCCGAGCGGGTAAAAGGCGATCCCGAAATTGTTCCGCAAGCCCGTCGCAAAAACAGATTGCTGTTGCGGCTTGCTGTCACTGGTGATTCCACGAAACACTTCAACTCGCCCGGCATTACTCTCCGCGACGAACAAATCGCCGTTCGGCGCGCGCCGGATCTCGCGCGGCTCAGACAAACCGGTCGCGTACAGATCCACTTTGAATCCCTGCGGTGCCTTCGGCCAGGCATCGTTGGGCCGGCCGACAAGTTTAGGATCGTTCGAAACGCCTTTCGTCGCAAACGGAGCCGGCAGGTCAGCGACAGTGATCTTCCGGAACGTGCCCGGGCTCTCGCCTCGGAAACTCGTGAAAGCCGCCGTCCCCGTAATCACATTTTTGACGTCCGAGTCGTCCGGTGCGCCTGCGGAAATCAGTAAGCCGGCCCCCAGTGCTGCCAAGCCACCTAGTGCAATCCAACGAATTTGTTTCACCTTCGCTCCTGCTCAACCCGAGTTAATACAACTGAGGTTAGACGCGGTGTTTCCCATGAAAGTAGCAGATGCCACCACTTACTTCTCGGTCGCTACCTCGTTAAACCTTCGCAAATCATCCAAGGCCAGCCGTCCCGTGTAAATTGACATTCCAATCGCGCAATGAATGTTCAACTCAGTGAGTGTTCTGACATCCTCTAGAGTGGTAATTCCCCCAGCCGCGATAAGTTCCTTGCCTGTTGCGCGGCGCAGGCCCTCAAACCACTCGAGATCGGTACCCTGCATCATGCCTTCCTTGTCAACGTACGTGCACAGAAATCCCGAGCAATACGATTCGAGTTGCGCCACCATTTCGATCGCGGTCCACTCGGTCGAGTCCTGCCAGCCCCTCACAACAACACGTCCGGCGCGGCTATCGAGAGCAATCGTGACGCGATCGGGGCCGATGGCGTCTCTGGCTGCGCTCAGAAACGCTGTGTTTGGACCGGAGGTCGAAAATGCTGCCGTGCCGATAATGACCCGATACGCACCCTGCCCTATCAGCTCGCGAGCGCGCTCAACCGTTCGCACGCCGCCCCCTGCCCGAACCGTAGCGCGGCGGGCAATGCCCTCAATCAAATCGGTGTTCGAACCGCGTCCCATCGCCGCATCCAGATCGATCACCTGAATTTGCGGAAAGCCGTCAAATGCGGCCACCATCTCACTGATTGATCGTTCCAGAGCCTTCTCGCGTCCTTGCACAAGCTGCACGGCCTTACCACCCATCAGATCGATGCAAGGAATGATCATGCCGCGGGCCTGACCGGCACGTGCGCCTCTGCGAGCGCGCGCTTTAGATCTGTCACCGTGTACTTCCCGTAGTGGAAAACCGAAGCGGCCAAGGCGGCATCCGCTCGCCCGGTTGTCAGTACCGACACAAAATCCTCAGGCTTGCCCGCGCCGCCCGATGCGATCACCGGAATTGTCGTCGTCTCGACAACGGCTCGTGTCAGCTCGCAATCGAAGCCCGTCTGCACGCCATCCGTGTCCATTGAGGTGAGTAGAATTTCTCCGGCGCCGAGCGCCTCGCCGCGCTTCGCCCACTCGATTGCATCCAGTCCTTCATCGTGACGTCCGCCTTTTGTGTAGACGTTCCATCTGCCGCGGCCGCTCCGGCGAGCATCTATGGCGAGCACCACCGCCTGAGCGCCGAATTCCAGACTCAACTCGCGAATCAGCTCTGGGCGGTGTACGGCTGCCGTATTCACGCTCACTTTGTCCGCGCCCGCCAGGATAATCTTTCGCGCATCGGCCACGCTGCGAATTCCGCCTCCCACCGTTAAAGGAATGAAAACGCGCCGGGCGGTGCGCGCCACCAGATCGGCCATAATCTCGCGCGCGTCGCTCGAGGCCGTGATGTCGAGAAAGACCAACTCGTCTGCGCCTTGCACGCTGTATCGCTCAGCCAATTCCACCGGATCACCGGCATCCCGCAGATCGACAAAGTTGACGCCCTTCACCACGCGCCCGCCCGTCACGTCCAGGCAAGGGATTATACGTTTCGCCAACATCTAGATCTGGAGGAAGTTTCTCATCACATGTAATCCCACCGGTCCCGATTTCTCCGGATGAAATTGCACCGCGTGAACATTATCCCTTTCCAAAACCGCCGTGTAGGGATGGATGTAAGTGCATGTCGCGGCGGTAGCTTCTATTAGCGGCGCGTAGTAACTGTGCGCAAAATATGTGAAGGCGTCATCATCCAGCCCACGCAGCAGCTTGGTCGGTTTTGTTTTCATCAGCGAATTCCAACCCATGTGTGGAATCCGCGCGCTGCCGGAGAACCGCTTGATGGTCCCGGAAAATAGGCCCAGCCCGCGGGCGCCCGGTGCTTCTTCGCTGGTGTCAAATAGGCACTGCAAGCCTACGCAAATACCCAAAAAAGGAACGCCGCTGTCAATACGCTCAATCAAAGCCTCCCGCAGCCCGAGTTTCTCGATCGCATGCATCATCTGCCCAAAATGGCCGACTCCCGGCAGAATCAGCTTCGACGCGCTCCGCACGTCCTCCGCCTTATTGGTTACGAGATACCTCGCGCCAAGCTCGTCGAGTGTGTTCTGCACTGATCGTAGATTCCCCGCCCCGTAATCGACAATCGCGGTCACAGCAGTCCCTTTGTCGATGGCAACTGATCCTTTAATCGTTCGTCCGTTGAACAGGCGTACCGCATGGCGCGCGCAAAGCACTTAAACACTGCTTCGATCTTGTGGTGATTCGAGCGGCCATACATCACCTTTACGTGCAGATTTGCTCCCGCGTGATTCACGAATCCGGAGAAGAAATCCTCGAGCAGTTCCGTCTGCAAATCGCCGACGTGAACGACCGTGACCTGCTGGTCATAAACGAGAGCCGGCCTTCCGCCTAGATCCACGGCGGCTAGCGCCAGCGTCTCATCCATCGGCTGCAAGAAGTAACCGGCCCGGTTAATGCCACGCCTGTCTGCTAACGCCTTGGAAAACAGCTCTCCCAGAACGATGCCCGTATCCTCTACTGTGTGGTGCTGATCCACATCGAGATCGCCCCGTGCGTTCAATTCCAGATCAAACGCTCCGTGCTTGCTGAAAAGCTCCAGCATATGATCGAGAAACCGAATTCCCGTCGAGATCTCGTATCGTCCTTCGCCTTCGATTCGGAGCTTTCCCGAAATCTGCGTCTCTTTCGTGTTCCGCTCGATCGACGCCTCTCTCATGCGGGTAGCGGAACGCCGCGCTCCACCAGCGCTTCCAGCTCATTAATGTCCGACAGCACAGTGAAAGCGCCGTACCCGCGCAAGAGATTTGCATTCTCCACGTGCCGCAAACCGCTCGGCATGGCGACTCCAACAAAGGGTACACCGGCACTCTGCGCGCTGCGCGCGTCGTCCACCGTGTCGCCCAGATACCAAATCGCTCGACCCGGATACTCCTGCTTGATCAATTCCAATCCGTCCGGTGCCGGTTTTGGATTCATGACTAGTTCATCCGTGACAATCGGGTGAAAAGCAATGTCGGCCGCATGCCGTGCCAGCGTGACATCCGCCTCGTATTTCGCCCGGCCGGTGAAGATTGCCAGACTCGCGCGTTCGGCGAGCCGTTTCAACAGCCCTGGCCGGGGCATCCACTTCTCATTCCGAATCAAACCGTCGCCATTCTCGCCGAGAAAGATCTGGTTAAAGTAATCCACTACCTCGCCGTATTCCGCTCGACCGCCACGGTCCCTGATCAGTCGGTGTGACAAGAGCCAGTCATTGTTCCAACCGCCCTGCTCTTTGAAATGCTGGATCAGCTCATGTGTGACAGTCTCGCGCGTGAAGTGTCGCACTGTTTCGCGGATCGCTTCGCGATACGACTCGTTGACTTCGACGAGCACCCCGTCCATATCGAAGACGATGACGCTCGGCGGCGCAGCGGCCCCTACCAAATCTGCTCCAGTTCATCCAGAAACCGCCCGATCTGATCGCGAGTTCCCACCGTCACCCGCACGCAGCCCGGCAGTTCGTAGCTTCTATCTCTGACCAGTATTCCGCGCTCCCGTAATGCGTCCCGAATCTCGAGTGCGCGGTCGCCCGCTTGAAACAGCACGAAATTTGCCTGGCTCTCGATATAGGGAATCTTCAGCTTTTCTAACCCGACACACAGCAGCTCGCGCGCAGTTAAGACCTCGAGAACATAGTCCTCTACGAAACTTTGATCCTGCACCGCGATGCGCGCCGCCATCGCCGCGAGCGCGTTCACACTATACGGAGATTGCGCTTTTCTCAGATAGCTCATGTTCGCTGCCTGTGAAAAGAGGCAGCCGCAACGCATCCCCGCCATTCCGTACACCTTCGAGAAGGTACGGCTTACGAACAGATTCGGATATTCCGTGAGGAGCGGAAGCACGGTCACGCCGCTGAACTCGTAATAGGCTTCATCAATCAACACCACAGCATCGCTGGCTTTAGCGAGGATCTGCTCAATTCCATTCCTGCCTGTACCCGTACCGGTGGGATTGTTCGGGTTGCTGATCAGAACGGCCTTCGTCGAAGGCGTAAGCCGTTCGAGCAGCTCTTCCAGCGGAAATGCTAGTGTTTCCGGCCTGTAATCGATCTCTTCCACAGTCGCGCCCGCAAGCTGTGCATAGAACCTGTACATCGCGTACGACGGCCGGAGAATGAGCACCTCATCGCCGTCATCGACGTACGTATTCATCAGCAGCTGAATCGCCTCGTCCGTCCCATTCGTCAGCGTCAGTTGATTGATCCCTACCTCGAAGTGGCTCGAAAGATCCTCGATTGCGTGGTCGTACTCCGGATAAATACTGAGATCAGCGGCTGTAAGATACCGCTTAATGAAGTCGATCACATGTGCCGGCGCGCCGACTGTGTTTTCGTTGAAATCGAGCCGCAGTTTGTTTCTGCGGCCTGCCGTTGGCGGATGATAGGGTGCCATCCGCAGTACGGCCTCGCGCGGCTTCAGCGCCTTGGTTTCCGCCGAAGTGGGCGAGGGCGCTTCTATCTCCAAATCTGGATTAGCTGGCAGAACGAACCTCCACGGCGCGTGCGTGCGCCTCTAAACCCTCCGCTCGCGCGAGAGTTATGATCGCAGGCGCGAGCTCCCGCAAACCTTGCGACGAAAATTCCTGTACGGCAATGACCTTTACGAAATCCGTTACCGACAAACCGCCACGCAGCCGCGCGGCGCCGCCCGTCGGCAGGACATGGCTGGGCCCGGCCGCGTAATCCCCGGCCGATTCCGGCGAATGCGGTCCTAGAAATACCGTGCCCGCGTTTGTAATCTTGGGCAGCAGCGCCGGGTCGTGCAGGCTGAGATGCTCCGGCGCCAGCATGTTTGCGAACATTACGGCCTCTTCCATGTCACAAAACACCATGATCGCGCTGCTGTTCTCGAGCGATTGCCGCGCCACCTCCGCCGTGGGCAAAGTTTCAAGCTGCCGCTCGATTTCAGCCGCAACGGCATCGGCTAGCGCGCGAGATGTTGTGTAGAGCTGCGCGCTCGCACTCACGTCATGCTCCGCCTGCGCAAGCATGTCCGCGGCAATCAGCTTCGGATCGCCTTTCTCAGTCAGAATCAAGATCTCGGTCGGCCCCGCGAGGAAATCGATGCCCGCATCGCCAGCGACGATTTTCTTGGCAGCCGCGACATACGCGTTCCCCGGGCCCACAATTCGGTCAACCCGCGGGATTGTTTCCGTCCCGTACGCCATGGCCGCAATTGCCTGCGCCCCGCCCACGCGGTACACCTCTTCTACACCCAACATCCGCGCGCAACCAAGTATCTCGACCGAAGGATGCGGCGAGGTGACGCAAATTCTGCCGACGCCTGCTGTCTGCGCCAGAACCGCCGTCATCAACAGCGTCGAAGGCAACGGATACCGGCCCGACGGGACATAGCACCCTACTGCTCCGAGCGGCCGAACGATCCAACCCAGTTTCCGCCCCGGTGAAAACTCTTCAAACCGCTCGCGCGGCAACTGCGCCTCAGCAAATTGCCGGATGTTCTCGATTGCCTTCTTCGCGGCTAGGCGCATATCGGGACTCATTGACGCCGCAGCCGCCGTTAGCTCCTCTTCCGAAACCCTCAGTGGCAAGTCGCCAAGGCCGTCTAACTCCCGTGCATACCGCAGCAGTGCCGCGTCTCTCTCGCGGCGCACGAACTCCACAATCGGCCGGACGGTTTGCTCGTACTCGCCGCAGGTCCTCGTGCGTTCGAGGTTGAATTCCCACGGGCCTTCCCGCCTGCCGCCAAACTCGTTCAGATCGTAGATCGGAATCATCGCTACATCACAATCTTGTTCAGCGGATACTCGACAATGCCTTGTGCGCCTGCTTCCTTCAAACGCGGAATAATGTTCCGCACCGCCGACTCTTCCAGAATCGTGTTCACCGCCACCCAGTTATCGTCACTGAGTTGAGAAACCGTCGGATTCTTCAAAGCCGGAAGCACATTCAACACGGCGGCTAAGTGATCCTTACGAACGTTCAGCATCAAACCGACCTTGCCGAGCGCGTTCATTGCGCCTTCGAGCAGCATCTTCATGTCTTCCAGCTTGCGCCGCTTCCAGCCGTCTGCCCACGATTCGATATTTGCGATAAATTGCGTGTTCGATTCGAGCACCGTTTCGAGAATCCTCAGCTTGTTGGCCCTCAGGGAAGATCCGGTTTCCGTGACTTCCACAATCGCGTCTGCCAGCTCGGGCGGCTTGACTTCCGTTGCACCCCAACTGAACTCCACCTTTGCACGCACATTGCGGTGGGCGAAAAACTTCTCGGTCATGTTTACGAGCTCAGTCGCAATGATTCGCCCCTGCAGGTCCTGGATGCTGCGGAAGGGTGACGCGTCCGGCACCGCCAGCACCCACCTGACTTTGCCAAAACTTTGCTTGGCGTAGATCAGGTCCGCAATCGTTTCCACGTTCGCTTCGTTCTCTTCCACCCAGTCGCGGCCCGTCAAGCCTGCATCAAGCACTCCGTCCTCCACGTAACGCGCCATTTCCTGCGCGCGAATCAGCATGCAGTCGATCTCCGGGTCATCAATCGCGGGGAAATAACTGCGGCTGCTCGTAGTGATGATGAAGCCGGCTCTTCGGAATAGATCGATGGTGGCCGCCTCGAGGCTTCCCTTAGGGATGCCAAGCTTCAGCTTCACTGCTGGACTCCGTAGATCTCGGCCGCATTGTAGACCGGCGCTTCCGTTTCCAGCCAATCTCCATCTTTAAAGGTTCTATAAAAGCAACTCTCAAAACCGTTGTGGCAAACGCCTGGTCCCAGCTGCTCCGCTTGCACCAGCAAAGCGTCTCCGTCGCAGTCCGTGGCGATTGATTCGAGGAGCAGATAATGCCCGGAACTTTCCCCTTTTGTCCATAGCTTCTGTCGAGAGCGGCTGAAAAAAGTCACGCGGCGGGTAGCGATGGTCTTGTCGAACGCCTCGCGATTCATGTACCCGACCATCAGCACGCGGTGCGTCTTCGCATCCTGCACCACCGCCGTAATCAGCCCGTCTTCCTTATCGAAATTGAGAATGTTGCTCATCTTGATTCTGTGCCGTTAACAAAAAAGCCCGCCAAGCCTGGCGGGCCGCTTTCGAAACTCTAAGTATACCAATCCTGCGAACCGGACCCCTTTCGTCAAAGGCGGTAAATGCTCGAAACAAACTTAGGCGAAAATGTATTAGAAAAGGTTGTGGAAATGCGGTTGAGAAATTTTTTTTCCTGCTGGCCAGAGTGTTGTCCCTTGTGGAACGCCGGGCATTTTCGACCTTCGCCATTGAACCCTAGTACTTCCATCAGTAAAGTAACTCTTTCCCGCTAACATGGCCGTACGAGAGATTAGCCTCGATCACCCGCTGCCTGACAACCTTGACGCCGAGCGGTTTGTCCTCGGCGCCATCATGAGCAGCGACAACGCGTTTCTTCAAGTCGCCGGCACTCTCACGGCGGACGATTTCAGTCTCGAAAAGCATCGCCGCATTTTCCTGCGCATGGCTGAACTGCACGAGCGCGGCGAAAAGATCGACCGCGTCACGCTCGCCAATGAGCTGATGAAGCAGGGGCAACTGCAGTCCGTTGACGGCCTCAGCTATCTCGTTTCGCTCGACGATGGTCTGCCTCAGTTGCACAACGTCGAGAGTTACGTCGCTATCGTCAGAGAGAAAGCGCTTCTCCGGCGGATTATCACGGTCTCTCAGGACACGATCAATCGCTGCATGGGGTGCGAAGAGGATCCGAAGCAGATCCTCGGCGCGGTCGAAGACGCCTTCATCAGGCTGGGCGATACGCAATCCAGAAGCGCGCTGGCCACTCCAGCGCAGATCGTCACCGAATACGAAGGCGGCATCAATGCTTTTCTCGATGCCAGCAAGCGCATCAAAGGAATCAGCACAGGCTTCCTCAAGTTCGATGAGATGACCGGCGGCCTGCGCGAAGGCGAGCTCTTCATTCTTGCTGCAAGGCCGGCCATGGGGAAGACCGCCTTTGCCCTCAATATCGCCCAGCACGTCGCCTGTAATCCGAAGAACCCGAAAGCCGTCGCGGTCTTCTCACTCGAGATGTCGAAGGAGTCTTTGCTGACGCGTTTGATTTGCGCGTCTGCCCGAGTGGATCAGCAACGCTTTCGTGCCGGTTATCTCAACCAGGACGAGCGGCGTTCCCTGCAGGACTCGCTCTATCGGATTGTCGAATCGCCGCTCTTCCTCGATGACAGCGCCGGGACTAACCTGATGGACGTTCACTCGAAGCTGCGGCGTTTACAAGCCGAGCAGGATCTCGGCTTGGTCATTGTCGATTATCTCCAGCTCATGCAAGGCCGGGGACGCTTCGAGAACCGCGTCCAGGAGATCAGCTCGCTCTCGCGCGGCTTTAAATTGATGTCGAAGGAGTTGCGCGTTCCCTTCCTCGTCCTGTCTCAGCTCAGCCGCGCCCCTGAAACTCGCCAGGGCGATCATCGTCCGATGCTGAGCGATTTGCGCGAATCGGGATCGATCGAGCAGGACGCCGACATGGTCGCCTTTATATTTCGCGAGGAAGTCTACCGCCCCGACAAAGAAAGCCTGAAGGGTCTCGCCGAACTCATTCTCGCCAAGCAGCGCAACGGCCCCACCGGCCGCGTCAAGCTTGCTTTTCTGAACCGCTACACCAAATTCGAGAATCTCGCTTCCGATACCGGCGAAGAGGACGCTCCGTTCGAATAGGTTTTTGTCAAAAGCGCAAGCATATTTTCCCGAAATGCTGCTGTGTTTCCATATAGCGCAGCGCTTCCTTGATTTCTGTCCAATCGAACGTGCGGTCGATTACCGGTTTTATACGGTGAAAGTCGATGCCGCGGTTCATTCTTTGGAACATGGCGCGCGAACCCACGTAAATGCCCTGCACGCGCACACTGTTCATCAGAATTGAAACAGGACTGACGGCGGGCTCGGCGCCGCTAAGCACGCCGATCACGCTGACGAGCCCATACGTCCGCACGGCCCGCAAGCTGCGTGGCATTGTTTCGCTTCCCCCGACTTCAATGACGTGATCAACGCCCTCGTTATTGGTCAGCTTGCGAGCAATCTTCTCCCAATCCGGAGTCGTCTTATAATTGATCGTTTCGCTGGCGCCCATCTGGCGTGCTCGCGCTAGTTTTTCATCGCTGCTGGATGTAACAATCGCGCGCAATCCTGCCGCAACCGCAAACTGCAGCGCGAACACCGATACGCCCCCGGTTCCCTGAATCACCACGCTGTCGCCAGGCGCGCCAGCCACATTCTCGAATAACGCGTGCCAGGCAGTCAGCGCGGCGCAAGGCAACGTGGCAGCTTCCTGGTCGCTTAAACTGCTCGGGACAGCAACCAATCCTCCCTGCGAGAACACCGCATACTCGCGCAGCACCCCGTCTACCCCGCCGCCCAAGGCTGCCTCGAGTTTCTCCTTCGCTGGCGGCCCGTCCTGCCATCCTTGGAAGAAACAGGACGCCACCCGATCCCCTTTCTTGAACTGTGTGACTCCCTCGCCAACCTCTTCCACCACGCCCGACCCGTCGGACAGCGGAATCATCGGACGCCTGAGCTTCGGGTTGTAAACTCCCTTCACGGCCATATCATCGCGGTAGTTCAGCGACGCTGCCGCCATCTTGACCAGAACTTCGCCCGCGCCCGCACGTGGTACGTCCCGCTCCACGAGTGCGAGATTCTCTACTCCGAACTCCTGGATTTCAAACTGTTTCATGGATCAGAGTGGCCGCGTATTCGATTAGCTGATTGAGCTTCTGCTTGGCCGTTCCGCTGTCGATAGACTCTGCAGCTATTGCGACCGCGCTCTTTAAATCGGTCGCTCGGCCCGCCACCAGCAGGGCCGCCGCCGCATTCGCCACCACGATGTCCCTCTGTGGCCCCGGATTGCCGTCTAGCACACCGCGAATGATTTCGGCGTTCACTTTCGGATCCCCGCCCTTCAGATCCTCGATGGAAGACTTCGGAACTCCGAAATCGCCCGGCGTCCATCCGCCCTTCTGCACCTTTCCATCCTCTACCTGGAACACCGTCGTCGGACCTGCTGTGCTGATCTCGTCCAAACCCTCGGCGCCGTGAACCACGAAAGCGCGCTGGATGCCGAGCCGCGCGGAGGCGTGCGCCAGCATCTCCGCCGCCCGTACCGTAAAGGCTCCGATCAATTGCACTCTCGCCCGCATCGGATTCGTGAGCGGTCCCAGCATATTGAATACGGTTCGCCCCTTCAGCAAGATGCGTGCTTCTTGGGCGTGCTTCACGGCCGGATGCAGCAGCGGCGCGTACAGAAATCCGATGCCCGTATGCCGGATGCACTCCGCCACCTTCCCGACCGCCAACTCCACAGGAATTCCCAGCGCTTCCACCACATCCGCACTACCCGACTGGCTGGAGATCCGCCGGTTCCCATGTTTTGCCACCCGCGCACCCGCGCCGGCCGCAACAAACGCAACCGCGGTGGAGACATTGAACGTGCCTGTTTGGTCTCCGCCAGTCCCGCACGTATCGAGCAGCGGATCCGCGCTCTGATCGAGTTCGACCGGCGCGTTCATTTCCCGGATTGCGGCTGCGAATCCGACCAGCTCAGCAATAGTCTCGCCCTTGCGTCGCAGAAAACCCAACACCTCAGCGATGCCTTCAGTCGTCATCTCCCCGGAAAGCATTCGCAACATCAAATCGTGCGCCTCCGGCTCCGTGAGATGAACGAAGTTGCGGTAAGGAAGATGATGCAGGCTTCTCGAATGGCCCCTTGACTCAGCCATCGTTGTTCCTGCCCTCATTACCGGTTGCCCGCCAGACTGCCTTCCGGCAGAACCCCGTCATAACGCACCGCGACACTCCCAACCTCATAAAGCAAAGTTCAACTCCCCGTCAGCCTCAAAACCCTCAGCCACAAAACAAAGATATCGCCCCATCACGCAAACTATCCATTCTGAATTACACTGTTTCAAAGCTTCCCGAATACTTCGTCCGTTCGGCTACCCTGAAAGGCAAGAGGACCCCAAAACTTGCTGGTCGTCATGAAGGCCCACGCTGGTCTCGCCGAGATCGCGCGCGTCTGCGAGCGCATCGAAAGTCTCGGTTTCAAACCGCACATTATCCCAGGCGAACAGCGCACCGCGATTGGTATTACGGGCAACAATAGCCCAATCGACGCCGCGGAATTCGAAGATCTCCCCGGTGTGGCCGAGGCGATCCGGGTATCGAAACCATACAAATTGGTCAGCCGCGAGACAAAACGTGAGAATACCGCAGTCACTGTGAACGGTATTCGGGTGGGTAGCGGCGATCTCGTGCTCTGTGGTGGCCCATGCTCGGTCGAAAGCCGCGATCAGATCCTCGAGTCCGCTCATGCCGTCAAGGCCGCAGGCGGTCAGCTACTCCGCGGCGGTGCCTATAAACCACGCACGTCTCCCTATAGTTTTCAGGGACTCGGGGAAGAAGGACTCCGCTATCTTGCCGAGGCGCGCGAAGCGACCGGGCTGGGCATAGTAACTGAGGCGATCGATGTTGAAACCTTCGACCTCGTCGAAAGCTATACGGACTGCGTTCAGATCGGCGCCCGGAATATGCAGAACTTTTCCCTTCTGCGCCGTGCCGGCCGTTCCCGCAAGCCCATTCTCTTGAAGCGCGGCATGTCCTCCACCCTGGAAGAATTCCTCATGGCCGCCGAATACATCCTCGCAGATGGAAATTACAATGTCATCCTCTGCGAGCGCGGAGTACGCACCTTCGCCGACCACACGCGCAACACGTTAGACCTCAGCGTCGTCCCGGCAGTGCAGTCGCTCAGCCACTTGCCTATCATCGTCGATCCCAGCCACGGAACTGGAAAACGCGACAAGGTCCTCCCCATGGCTCTCGCCGCTGTTGCGGCAGGCGCGGCGGGACTGATTGTCGAAGTTCATCCGAATCCCGAGAAAGCTTTTTCCGATGGGCACCAGTCCCTCGACCCCGCTCAGTTTTCCGAGCTCGCCGGGGATTGCCGCGCCATTTCCGCGCTTCTGAGCTCACGCCGGCGCGAACCCGTGACCACAGCGTAAGCACTTCGCACGCTAAACTAGCGTTGGACCTTGCATGCACGCACTCCCGCCTGCGAGTACCGCTCTGAACTATGAAGATTCACGAGTATCAGGCGAAGGCCATCCTCGCCAAGTACGACGTTCCTGTGCCGCGCGGAGAAGTCGCCTATACCGTCGAAGAAGCGGAAGCGGCGGCTAAGAAACTCGGCGGCAGCGTCGTAGTGAAAGCGCAGATTCACGCCGGCGGCCGGGGCAAAGGCGGTGGCGTCAAAGTCGCTAAGAACGCCGAAGAAGCAGCCGAAATGGCCAAAAAAATGATTGGCATGACCCTCGTCACGCATCAAACCGGACCCGAGGGCCGCGTCGTCCAGCGCCTCCTCATTGAAGAGACTCTGCCCATCGAACGCGAGCTATACCTCGGTCTTGTGCTCGATCGCGCGCTCGGCGAAACCGTGTTTATGGCCTCGAAAGCAGGCGGCATGGAGATCGAAGAAGTCGCCGCCAAAACACCGGAGCTCATCCTTCGTGAGCCCTTAACCGACGGACAGCCGTTGCAACCATTTCAAGCCCGTAAGCTCGCCTTTGGCATGGGTATTCCCGCGGCCAGTGCCAACGCAGCCGCGGCGGCGATGATCGCGCTGTCGAAGGCGTACCTTGCTATCGACGGCTCGCTCGCGGAAATCAATCCATTCATCCTTACCAGCGACGGCAAAGTATACGCCCTCGACGCTAAGATCAACCTCGACGACAACGCGCTCTATCGCCACAAGGACCTGCTCGAACTGCGCGATCTGAACGAGGAAGATCCGCTCGAGGTCGAGGCCTCCCGGTTCGGCCTGAATTACATCAAGCTCGAGGGCAACATTGCCTGCATGGTGAATGGCGCCGGTCTCGCTATGGCCACCATGGATATCATCAAGTACGCCGGAGGGCGTCCCGCGAACTTCCTCGATGTCGGCGGCGGGGCCAGCGCGGAACAGGTAAAGAACGCCTTCCGCATTCTGCTCTCCGACCCTAGCGTGAAGGCCGTGCTGATAAATATCTTCGGCGGTATCCTGCGCTGCGACACTCTGGCCAACGGCGTCGTCTCCGCCGCTCGCGAACTCGAAATCAAAATACCCGTCGTGGTCCGCATGGAAGGCACGAACGTCGAGCTTGGGCAGAGGATCCTCACCGAATCGGGTTTCAACTTCACCGTCGCCGATGGGATGAAGGACGCCGCGGAGAAAGTAGTGAGGCTAGCGCAATGAGCGTTCTCATCGACGAACACACCAGAGTTCTTTTTCAAGGTTTCACCGGCCGTGAAGGCAGCTTTCACGCCGAACAGGCGATCAACTATGGCACCAATGTGGTCGGAGGCACAACTCCCGGCAAAGGCGGCCAAACGCATCTCCGTCGTCCGGTGTTCAACACCGTCGCCGAAGCAGTGAACGCAACTGGAGCCAATGCGTCCGTTATTTTTGTTCCACCCCCCTTTGCCGCGGATGCCATTATGGAAGCCGCTGACGCCGGTCTGCCCCTGATCGTTTGCATCACGGAAGGTATACCGGCAGGCGATATGGTCCGCGTTTGGGCCTATCTGAAGACACGGCCCGCGACGCGCCTCGTCGGCCCCAACTGTCCCGGTGTCATCACGCCTGGCAAATGCAAAATCGGCATCATGCCCGGCCCTATTCACAAGCCCGGAAACGTCGGCATCGTTTCGCGTTCGGGCACTTTGACGTACGAAGCTGTCGGACAATTGACCAAGTTGGGTATCGGCCAATCCACTTGTATCGGCATCGGCGGCGATCCCATCATCGGCACCAGCTTTACGGATGCCATCACGCTCTTCGATGAGGATCCCGATACTCACGCCATCATCATGATCGGCGAAATCGGCGGAACGGCGGAAGAAACTGCTGCTGCTTACGTCAAAGCGCGCGTCAAAAAGCCCGTCGTGGGCTTTATAGCCGGCCAGACCGCGCCCCCCGGCCGCCGCATGGGCCATGCCGGCGCTATCATCTCGGGCGGCTCCGGTAAAGCCGAAGACAAATTAGCAGCGATGGCCGGTGCCGGCATTACCGTCTGCCCCTCGCCCGCGCTCATGGGCGAAAAGATGCAGCAGGCGCTCGGCAATAGCCAGACGAAGTAACGCCAAAGGATTGCCTACATGCCCTTAGATCGAACTTTTGCGATCATTAAACCCGACGCAGTGAAGAACCGCCATGTTGGCGAGATCCTGACGATCATCGAGCAGAATGGTTTTCGAATTGTCGCCATGAAATCGCTCCGCATCGCCAGGCCGGAAGCGGAAGCCTTCTACGCCGTTCATAAGGAGCGGCCGTTCTTCTCGGGCCTGGTTATTTTCATGACCGAAGGCCCCGTGATCGTGATGGTTCTCGAACGCGAAGACGCAATCACCAAATGGCGCGATGTCATGGGCGCGACGAATCCCGCCAACGCCGCTGAGGGCACCATCCGCAAGCGCTTCGCTGAAAACATTGAGCGGAACTGCGTTCACGGCTCCGATGCGCCCGAAACGGCGGCCCAGGAAATCCCGTTCTTTTTTAGCACCGCGGAGCTGCTGTAACGTCTCCGGCTCGTCGCGCTAGGCCGTCGTCGCAGCCGGAGCCGGCGGTGCAGGCTCTTTCGGTCTTTCCGGTTTTTCTTTGGCAGGCGCTGCCGCTTTCACCGGACTGATGAGCACATGAGCGTTGCGACCCTCCAGCCGGGGCTGGCCCTCAATCGTTCCAACTCCCGCCAGGTCCTGTGCGAACTGCATAAGTAGCTTCTTGCCCAGATCCGTGTGCGCAATCTCGCGGCCGCGAAACTGCACCACGGCCTTCACGCGATTGCCCTCCTTCAAGAAGCGAATCGCATGATTCTTCTTGAATTCGTAATCGTGATCGTCCGTGTTCGGCCGGAACTTCAGCTCCTTCACCTGAATCACGTGCTGCTTCTTCTTGGCCTCGTGCTGCTTCTTCTTCTGCTCGTACTGCCATTGGCCATAATCCATTGCCTTTGCCACGGGCGGCTCGGCCGTGGGAGCGATCAGAATCAGATCGAGTCCCATGTCTTGCGCTTTGCGCACAGCCGCAGGCGTAGGCATGATCTCGACGGATCCGTCCGGAAACACAGCTCGGACTTCCCGAACGCGGATCGCTTCGTTCACGTTTTCTCGGATTCTAGGCCGGCGAGGAGGAAAGTTTCTCGGTGGATACATGCCGGACTTAACGCAGGTCGGCGCTTACCCGCGCCTTGGAGTCGGAAAGGAAAAAAGTCAAATGTAATACCTCCAATTAGTGTACACGGATTTTCCGTCCCGCAGGATGGCCGTGATTGGAACTCCCGCCTCTCAGAACGGTATTTTTTGGGACGATCGCCGCCAGGCTGCTTTGTTCGTTCGCGGACAAGCACTTCCCATACCCGAACAGGAGGGTCTAGAGCAGCATTCACCGGCAAGGGAAGGGATCTGGTTAGTCGAGTGCACAATTTTAAAATCTTTTATGCACAGCAGTTCAGTAACATACGCCGTCTTAATCGCCTTAGCAGGTGTGTGCGGATTCGGACAGCCGGTCGTGACCGTGCAGACCTTTCCACTTCATGACACGACAGGGTTGATACCGACGCGGAACGTGAAAGCGGACGCAGTTGAATATCAAGGACGCAGAGCAGTTCGTCTCGCTTATGAGGGACAGGAAGACGGATTTGCGGTATTGCCGGGCACCGATTTTCAGGACGGCGTCATCGAAGTCGAGATCGCGCTTAAGGTCTCGACACCGCCGGGAATCAGAAACCCGGGATTCATTGGGATTGCGTTTCGCGCCCGGCCGGACGCCTCCCATTATGAATTGTTCTATCTGCGGCCAGGCAATGCGGTCGCGCAGGATCAGGCGATGAGAAATCATGCGGTGCAATATGATTCCGAGCCGGGTTTTGGCTGGTACCGGCTGCGCCGGCAGTGGCCCTGGGTTTACGAATCCCACGCTGAACTGAAACCTGAGACTTGGACCAAAGTGAAGATCGAGGTGGCTGGCCGAATGGCCAAGCTCTATGTCAACGGGTCCGAAAATCCGGCCTTAATAGTCGATGGATTAAAAGGAGAGGATTTGCGCGGAGCTGTCGCGCTTTGGGGTTACGCCAATGAGGAGGCTTATTTTTCAAACGTTCGGATCACCGCGGCGACTCCGCAGAATATCAAGAACGGTTCGGATATTTCAGGTGCATGGAATCTGCGCTACTCGAGTGACGCCGGGGTTTTAGAAGGTTCCTTGAGATTGAATCGCGAGGGAAGCAAAGTGACTGGTACTTGGTCAGGCGCGCTGGGAGAGAACTGCCCAGTAACCGGCACATGGCGCGACGGCTACATAGAACTGTCGTTCCCCGGTGAGTGGCCCAAAGATGCCGGATTGGGAGTTCCTGGACCGGTGACGGCTTCGCTCGCGGGATGGATAGACGGCAATGCGGGCAAGGGACGCATGCGAGTGGAAGCTCACTCCGACGGGCAGTGGGCGGCAATGCGCAAAGAGTAAGGACCGATCCTGCCCTCGAGGCGACGCCCTAAATCTTATTGCTTGGTGTCTTTGTGATCGCCTGTAACGGCGTTCTTCACACCTTTCGCCGCATTTTTTGTCGCGTGTCCTGTAGCTGCGCCCATCTTCTCTGCGCCGTGACCTACGCCCTTGCCGATGTCTTTTGCACCCTCGACGGGATGGCCCTCTACGACGTCATGCGCCATGCTTTTGGTGCCGTGCCCGATGTCTTTGCCACCCTCCCCGTATCCTGTCTTGAGATTCGTGCCGGCCTCCTTCACGTCTGTGCTGGCCGACCCAGCCTGAAGGCCTAATGCGTCACGCGTCTCGGGCCCGAGCCTCCCGTCTTCCTTAAGGTTCTGCTTCGCCTGAAATTGCCGAAGCGCTGCGCGAGTCCTCGGACCACTGATTCCATCGATCGGACCGGGGTCGAAGCCTTTATCTTTCAACGCTTGCTGCTCAGCCCGGACGTCGTCCGAGCCCTGTGCGAACAAACTCGGATTAATTAGAAGTGCAATTGCAAACGCCGAACCGAAAATTATCGTTCGCATTGTGCCCCTCCTCTTAGAATTAGATACGTTACACGCATCCGCGTTTCTATCCGGCGCGCCTGAGGCCGTGAGGTTCAGCCAGTAATGCCCCGAGTGGATTGAGCAGGGATCCTGATGTGGTGAAAGCGAAATCTTCTTAGGTGATCAGCCGCGGTTGGGTAAGCTCACTTCTTTCCGTGCGTTGTGAAGCAGACCGAGTAGACCTGAGGGGATCCAGACGATGGCGGGTATGCCGACCGGAATAGCGGTGAGCAAACCGATGATGCCGGCTTTGATCATGGCGGAATCGTGGTCGTCGCCGAACCACTTCACTTGGGCCTTGTAAGTGATGCGTCCGAGTACAATTCCGGCTGCGATCGCAAGCGGGATCAGAACCGGTAGGGTGATTCCCATAGTCGCTGCCGCCGTGCCAAACAGCATCAGATCCACCACGAACGCGAGGAACGCGATGCGGGGATCGATTCCAAAGATCTGGTCAAACCGCTTCGAGGGCCCCTGCGCGCGCGGCGCCGAATACTGAGCTTGATGCTGAGCCGGACTGGCGGTTTGATATTGCGTCAAGGGGTTGGTGTCCCTACCGCATGATGGGCAGAATCGGGTTGCTTCAAGGGTGATGACGCCGCAATCGGGGCAGGCGGGCATGATACTTCTCCTGCAGTCGAACTGATCTGTCTGCTTAAATTCTATAACGGTGCTGCGGAATGCAACCTCACGCCTTGGCGACTTAGTGATATACGTAAGAAACTGCGCTTGTACTGTTTGACCTGATCTCCAGAAAGGTGGCTCACTACATGAAAACAGTTCTTCCGTTCGCACTGCTCATCGCCGGCGCCGGACTGATGCAGGCGAGCATTATCCAAAAAATCAGCTTGGATCTTTCGCCGCTCCACACGGGCTCAACTCTCTCAGGTACGTTCACTCTGTCCAACTCGCCCATGGCCGGCGATACGGCGCCGGTCCTGCTATCGTTCAGCGATCCATCGCACTATACGCCAACGTCACTAACGTCGACGATTACCATCGAGAGCGGAACCCCGAGCGGTTTCGCGGTGGTCTTCTCCGACCTGACGTTCACCAACCTCAGTGGGACCGTCACCCCGATCAATACAAGGGACATCAATCTGATGGCGTTTGCCTTCGCTAAATGCGCATCGTTTCCTTGCACAGCTACCGGCGGCTTCCAAGACCGCAGCCCAGCGGTGTTTACTTCTACGTACACGATCAGCCCCGCCGCGGTTCCCGAGCCCGGCTACGCCCTGTTGATACCTGTGTTCCTGGCGGCCATCGCCCTCGGACGGCAACTCGCTCGGCCAACCAGGACCCAATCGCTCGAAGTACATCTTGGCTAACGGTTGCAAACCCCGCGGGCCCAACGCAATGAATCCAGGGTCACGCGGCGGCTCTTTCGATCTCCGCAGACGACACAAGGCGATCGCCCGCGCCACCCGGGCCAACTATGCGGCCTTGTTGTTTAGATATCTTGGCTGAATGCATGAGAGCGGCCCATTGGTGCCGTTCCTGATGACGTTTTTCGCGCGCTTCGCGGCGGGCTTGATCCGCTGCTTTGTAGGCTTCTTCTTTCCGCTTTCGCTCTTGCGAAACAAAGCCATTTTGCTCCTTCCGTTTTTCCGCTCTGAGCTTGAGCAGGTCATTTAAGCATTTATGGAACGCACGCTCGTGGGTGGTTTGATAACGAAGGTAGAGCGCCAGGTGTTGGTCGTGATCGCAGCCGCCGACGTCGTTGAAACAGAAGCCCTGGAGATAGAGGGCGCGGTGGGAAAGCCAGTGGTGCTGGGCCATGCGGTCAATAAGTAAGTTTTCCGTGGGGGTGGAAGGACGATGCTCGTCTCGGAGGCCGTCGAGGAGCTCTTGATAATCCTGTTCGCTTTCGTAGGGCATGATTTTGAAGCGTCCGGTAAGGCCATGGCGGAAGGCGTTGAAGGAGACCTTCTCTTTTCCCGCAGATGATCTTGGCCCGCAGGATAGCTGGGCATTGGCGCGGTTGGCGGCGAGTTGGGCGGGGGAAACAGCCGTAACCGTAGAGATGCCGGAGGAGACCGCTTCCTTCGGGCGCGGCTCCGAATGGGGAAGGTTCTGTAGCGCGGCTTTATCGGCCTTGCGCGCAAGTTTCTTCTCCTGGCGCTCCAGGGCACGGCGCATGGATCGAGCGGTCATGAAGGTCTCCTTACGCGACGAGGGTACATGGCGTTGGTTTTTGGAGGATCGTCAGATCCGGGTAACGCGCTGTGGAAATGGAAAAAGAAAGTTTTGTGGTGGTTGTGATCGAGCAGGCGGGCTGTGCGCCCGAGTGTTCCCGGATCTACCTTGACTTTCCCGGCTCGTTGGCGTGTGTCGTTATCTTTTTAAACAAGAATTCCTGAAACAATGCATTCACGCCCCGCGAGGCTACATTCAGCATGGTGGACTTTGCTGTTTGGCTTCCGCTGATGCCGTTCGGATAGTAAAGGCCCGAGATCTCAGATGAAGCAATGTCGCCGAGCAGGGACGAGTAGTTTATCTGCCATTTTCCGTTGTCGCCCTTGCAGCGGAAAGACCAGGAGAGTGCGTACAGAACCCGAGCGCGAACGGTACCGGTTCCCTTGTAGTAGTACCGCGGATCCTGTCGTAGCACCGCGTGAAGCAGCCCCGATCCGATCACGGTGCCAATGAAGCCGTCAGCATAAGCCGCGGCATAACGTTTAGCAAAGCCCTCCGCGCCCGTTCCGTATGCTGCATAGTCTTTACTGTTGGTCTCATTCGCCGCCTGGACAGCCGCTAATCCGAAAGTGACCGGATCGACGGTAAGTCGAAAGGCCAGGCGCATTTTTTGCCCTGCATTGAGTGGCACCGGATCTTGGAAGTACACAACGTAATAGTTCGGTAGAAAGGCGAGTAGCCGCTGCTTTACTTCTGACTTCATCTGCGCTTCCGCCACCTCCTCTTTGGAAGCAGTTACCTGCGTGTTGGAAGAAACAGCAGCAAGATGCAGGGTTATCTGAGGCAGTTGGAGCGTCTGATTGGAGGCTAAGGTGATTCGCTGATTTGTGAACGAGCTAAACCCTCGCGCCGAGATAAGCAGCGTGAAGTCGCTTGCTCGTAGACCCGAAAAGAAATAAGTTCCCAGGGAATCGGACTCCGTAGTGCGTGTCTCTCCCGTGTCGATGTTTGTAAGGGTTAGCGCAGCTCCGACCACGGTTCCTCCGGCTTCATCTAAGATGGTGCCTTGAATAACAGCGGACGCGGCTAGGTCTACTGTCTGCAGGGCTGGCGGTTGGGCCCACACAAAAATTGGAAAACTTGAAAACAGCAGCAAGGCCGAGAACCGGGTGCTTATACCAAGCATCCTCTTACGCATTAACATCCAGCTCCGTCGCGCCTAGTGCTCCTTGATTATAGGAATTGCAGTCAAACCCGACTCTCGCGAGCCTCGAGGACTGCAGGTGCCAAGAACAGAACCCGCCCATTATGGGGCTGATGATAGAGAACGACGACCCGGTTCTTATTTTTTCCTGTATCCACGATTTCTCGGTTGCTATCAGTTCGCGACCAACGTGCAACCATTTCGTGGCCGGCCTATCCGGAAGTTTAGCCGGTTTAGGAACGGCAAGTCCCGGTGATCGAGCCGGCTCACGGGACTCGATAGAGTTGTAGGCCGAGGATCAAAAGTTGTCAAACTCACTGCTTTCTTCCATCAACACCATCGTTGTGCTGATGCTGGAAAATCGGTCGTTCGACCACATGCTGGGCTTCCTCTATACCGCCAACGGCAATGTGTCCCCGTCTGGCCAGCCATTCGGAGGCTTAACCGGCCAGGAATCGAATCCCGATAGTTCTGGCGGAAGTGTTCAGGTGTTTCAAATTCAAGCAGGCGACTCTAACGCCTACTTCATGCCCGGCGCGGACCCAGGCGAAGGATACTCGGCCACTAATTCGCAACTGTTCGGGAGCATCACCGCGCCTACGCCGCCCATCGCCACCAATAACGGTTTTGTCGCCGACTACAGCTACACCTTGGGATGGGAAAGCACAGAACAATGGTCCATTGTCCCGGGTACGACAGCCAAAGACATTATGGGCATGTTTACGCCGCAAACGTTACCCGTACTTTCTGCACTGGCGAGCGGTTTCGCCGTCTGCGACTTCTGGTTTGCCTCCGTGCCGACCGAGACACTTCCCAACCGCGCCTTCGTCTGCGCGGCCACGTCACAGGGCCACATGGACGACAAGACCAAAAGCTACACGTGCCCGAGCATTTTCGGATTACTTTCGAACAAGAACATTAGTTGGAGCGTATACGGCTACGACACACCTCCGCTCACCCGCAACAATTTCCCCGATACCACCAACGCCGACGATAGCCATTTTGGCCAGTTTCGGGATTTTCAGGCCGCCGCAGCCAATGGCAGTCTCGCAAGTTACGTGTTCCTGGAGCCGAGCTTTGACGCGAAAGGCAATAGCCAGCATCCGAATTACAATATCGCCGCCGGCGAGCAGTTGATCCACGGCGTGTATTACGCCTTGCGAAATGGCCCCAATTGGAATCAGACTCTGCTGATCGTTACATACGATGAGCATGGCGGCTGCTACGACCACGTCCCGCCTCCTTCCGGCGCCGTTCCGCCCGATAATTCCGCGGGCGAATATGGATTCGATTTCACCCGCTTTGGTGTCCGCGTGCCAACCGTTCTGATCTCCCCTCTCATCCCTGCCGGCACCGTTTTCCGAACGCCAGCGGGCGCAACTCCTTTCGACCATACCTCGATCCTCAAGACCGTGGAAAAGCGCTGGAACTTACCAGCGCTCACCGCCCGCGATGCCGCGGCCGTCGACGTGAGCGCCGCTTTGAGTTTGACAACACCGCGAACCGACGATCCGCTCGCAGGCGTGGTCGTCCCGGTAGCCGGCGGCCCGGTTCCCGGCGCCGACCGGCCTTCGCATTTGCAGGAAGTGCAGGCGGAATTAGTCGCCCAGCTTCCCGTGCTCGACGCGCAAGGGCACGCTCGGCTTGCGCTTCCATCCTTACGCACGAACGAGGATTATAAGAATTTCATTCGCTCCCGCACGCAGGCCTGGCAGGATTCGCGAAAGCGCCTGGCTCGGTCCAAAGGCACCTAGAATCGCGGCGCATACCACTATCCAGCGAGGCTCAGCCTGTTTGACGCTGAACTCGTTTTGCCTGTTCTGATCCGAATGAGAGAATTCGCCGCGTGATCCATGAGTTGAATGAATTCGAGAGTGAGTTCGTCGAGGAGTTCCGGATTGATCGGCGCATCGAGCAATGCGGCGCGAGTATAGGTCGCTGACGGTTCCGGCTCAGTGTCGAGATTTGAGTTGGGACAGAGCCATGTGGCGTGGCTTGTCTCAACCGCTCGCTGCCCCGCAGCTTTGCCGGCTTTGCGGGCCAGCTTTCTGAATTTGCGTTCTTGCGCGCGGCGGACGGATCGAGCGGTCTTGAAGGTCTCCTCACGCGATGAGGGTTCATGGCGATGGTTCTTCGCGGATCATCAGACCCGCGTAATGAGCTGTAGGAATGGAAGAAAGTTTTGAGGTGGTTGTGATCGAGCAGGCGGGCTCTGCACGGATGTGGGTAGGCGAAGGGAAGCTATCGTTTATCAGGAGTAATCCGGCAACGATTCTGAGCAACGACCGAGTTGGATGTCAAAAATCGCCTCGATGCCACTACAGCCAGAACCTGATAAGGCGAAGTCTTTCGCCGTTATACTCAGTTCTTTCGCGCGCGAGATACGCGCCGATCTCGCGCTGTTTCTGATCAGTTTGCTCCGCGGACATCTCGGAGATTTCGGAATCTTTTGTCAACCCAAGCGAGTTCAGCGATGTGCCAAGCCGTAATCCCGACCCGTCCGTCAGAATCCATCGATCATGCAGGGGGGATCTTTTGGTTTTCTCGCCGCCGATGACGGCAATCTCTGTTTTCGGGGGGTTCTGATCGTACTTTCGGCGCCACACTACAGCATAGAGGTCCTCCAGCTCCTCACCTGCTGCCGGCGTTGGCTGATTAGCTCTAGCTGTAACGATGGTGATCGTGCAGTCGCGTTTTGCCGTCCTGATCCTTTGGACCCACTCTAGGTCTTCCGGGCCGAAGTATGGGTCATGAATGAGGACTTCAGCTCCCAGCTTCTGCTCGAACCACTCCGTCATCGCCCGGATCGCTTCTTCGCGGGTGCCGGGTTTCACGAACAAAGACCGAGCGCCAGAAAGCTCGTTCGATTGCTCTTTGAGCGCCCGTAGACGGAGGAGCGTCCGTCCCGCAATTTGTCCAGCAAGCTGAGCTCCTACGACGCAGGCATTAAACATGGGCCGGAGAAAAGATGCTGCTTGGTCAGTTTTTGAGTAGCGGATTACTGCGTTATCGATGTACCAAACGAGGAGTAGGTAAGAACTTTCTAACGGCTGTGCGGCAGCCAGGTCAAGATAGTAACGGACGTCGCTGGGATGAAAGGTCTGCACCCGACCGGCATTTAGGGCACGCACTAGCATCAATCCGAGGCGCGAGACGTCTCTGGATTCGATCTGTTTCAATACGCGTTCCTCATCCTGCGCGCCTTGTTCGTCAACGATTGTCTTCCTCACTTCCAAAAGTCGCATTTGCCTCTGGGCGGCCTGCTTCGCCTCGTCGTCATCGAAGCCATCAACAAGTTTCTTTGCGAGTGCCTCGTCTACTCTATACGCGACATCGACGAGACGCCGCTGCTGCTCGCGGACGTCCTCCGACGAACTTGCGATCGCAAGGGCCGCCCGATTGACTAAGTCGCGGCAAGCTGCCGTGTCTACACCCTGCAGCTCTTCCGCCATCCCCAGATAGCGCTCGATCTGGTCTAGGTGCCAAGGAATCGCTGCAATCTGCTCTCGCGCGGTTTCGAGCATCTTGAGGCGTTGTGTGACCATGCCTTTGGGCAAACACAAAGCCACGATTTGCAGTACGTAGACCCGATCCGCCACGTTCTCAAGCTTTTCTGCTTCTTCTATGAGATCCGTCCAGTCCTGCGGTTTGGCCTGTCGCATCCTGAGGGCTTGGGCTAGCGTTGCGATGCGGAAACCCGTGTGAGTGATGTGGCGGCTCATTGGCAGCTTGGCCCTTGCCAGTTCGGCGAATCGCCGGGCTAGATCCTCTTTTTGCGGAACTGTGATTGTTTGTACGTCCGATCGAGACCGTCTTGACGTGGTCAAGCGACGCGTAGTTTAGCCAGGCGCTCGTAGCGAAAGCAGTTGCGGATATTGCTCAGGAAGTAACGGCCTTTGGACTCGGCGCTCAGGAACTGCTGATAATCGTTGTTGGAAAACTCGAAGTATCGATAGATGTCTTCGCTCTGAAACCGCAGGTACAGGATGCGCTTTTCCGCGTCATAGGCAACGGAGGTGAACATCTTTGATTGGAGCGGCAACCAGGACATTGGAGTTTACGCTGCCTCCACAACCGGTGCTGTGGGGAAAAGATTCCAGGGCAGCAACTCCTCAATCCGGTTGATCGGATGATCGGCAATACAACGCAGCACCGAGGTTAGATAAGCTTCCGGATCGATTCCATTGAGCTTCGCCGAGCCCAGTAGACTGTAGATCGCCGCTGCACGCTCACCGCCCGCATCAGACCCTGCAAACAGGTAATTCTTGCGGCCGAGCGCGACGGCGCGCAACGCGCGTTCGGCCGCATTATTGTCGATTTCGATATGGCCGTCATCGCAATAACGCATCAGTGCAGGCCAGCGAGCGAGTGCATAGCCAATCGCCGCAGCTGTTTCTGATTTGCGCGAGATCTTGGCGAGTGTTGTTTTAAACCACTCGTGGAGCGAGGTCAGCAGAGGCCGTGCGCGCGCATTGCGTACCTCTTGACGTTCGCTAGGCGAGCGACCGCGGATTTCGGTTTCGATGGTATAGAGCTGACCAATACGTTGGATCGCTTCACTCGCGATCGGAGAGGCGTGTGCCTGGTGCAGGTCAAAAAACTTGCGACGAACGTGGGCCCAACATGCAGCCTCTTGCATGCGGCCGCCATCATAGAGGCGATTGAACCCGGCATAACCGTCGGCTTGCAGTGTGCCGCGAAAGGTGGCCAGATGCCGGTGTGGATGCTCTCCTTTGCGATCCGGCGAGTAAACAAACCAAACCGCGGCAGCTGCCAGATCACCGGCCGGGCGATCATCTCGAACATACGTCCACAGGCGCCCGAGTTTTGTTTTGCCAGTACCTGGCGCCAACACTGGAACCGGCGTGTCATCGGCGTGCAGTTTACTCGCCCTCATTACGTACTGCCGCAACGCATCGTGCAACGGTGTGAGCAGTTGGCTCGTCGCACCGACCCAATCGGCAAGCGTCGAGCGCTCTAACTCCACGCCTTCCCGCGCGTAGATTTCGGCCTGACGATACAGCGGCAAATGGTCGGCGTATTTCGACACCAGAACGTGCGCCAGCAGTCCGGGACCGGCCAGGCCACGGTCAATGGGACGGCTCGGAGCTGCCGCCTGCACGATTACATCGCACTTCGCGCAGCTTAGCTTGGGGCGCACATGCCGGATCACCTTGAATCGTGCCGGCACGTACTCGAGCACTTCGGAAACATTCTCACCCAGTTTGCTTAACTCGCCACCGCAAGCTGGGCAGCTCTTCTGCTCCGGCTGATGGATTTCGGTTTGCCGTGGCAGATGATCCGGTAAGGGCCGCCGCCCTGGCTTCTGCGTCACACGCGCAAAGATCGCCGCTGCCGGCGGCGGCAGTGTGCTTTCTGCTCGCTCCCTTTTCTCAGCCGCACTTTCTTCCAGATCGTCGAGCTGGAGTTGAAGTTGCTCAATCTGTCGTTCGACCTTTTCCGACTTGCGGCCAAACTGCAGCCGCTGCAAACGGGCGATGAGCAATCGTAAACGCTCGATCTCGGCTGCATGCGAAGAAAGCTGTTCATGCTGAGACAGGATCAGCGCTTTCATTGCCGCCGCGTCCATGCTGTCCAGATCTGGAAGCTGTGCGGCAGACATGTTCAAACTATGCCAAGGTTTTATTACTTAGTCCAGGCAAGTTCGAACATTTTCGATTATCTCTGTTTTATTGATCACACCGCCATCTCTGGCTTCCACGTGCGCACTGGCTGTCTCCAGTCAATGCCTTCGAGTAACATGGATAACTGCGCACGAGTAAGTGATACTGTTCCGCTTTCAGCTTGCGGCCAGATGAAGCGCCCGCGCTCCAAACGCTTCGCAAATAGGCATAGCCCGTCCCCATCCCACCACAACAACTTAATGAGATCGCCGCGCCGCCCGCGAAATACGAACACGTGCCCGCCGAAAGGGTCCTGCTGCAGCACCGTTTGCGCGACTGCGCTCAGACCCGTGAATCCACGCCGCAGATCCGTCACGCCCGCCGCAACCCAGATGCGTGCGCCAGCCGGCAACGAGATCATCGCGCCAGGTGCTCCAGCACAGCCAGCACCGTTGCGCGATCGGCACTCTCAATGTGCACACGAGCCTTCGTGAATTCAAGATGAACGGTTACCGACGGGATCGCTTCTCGTTCCTGGAAAGTATTTCTTGTCAACCGGCTATGCTGATCGCTCTCCCCCGTCACGCGCACCGGCAATAGCGCCGCTCCCGACTTCCCCTGCACCTGCGGCCATCTGCCGACGCCATCTGTACACCTGCGTCGGATGTAGACCGTGCGCCTCCGCCACCGCCCTCACCGAAGCTCCCGGCTTAAATGAGGCCTCCACAATCCGTTGCTTCTCGCTTGCCGAACGCTTGCGCCGCTTCTCTGCCGCAGTCGTCTCATCCGAAGCCCTAATTTCGCCATCCTTCTGACTGAATCCACTCATCCATCCCCCCGAGGCCCAATCGGCACTCTCTTGAAGCATGGCTCTACTGCGACCTCACGCGCCAGACGGCTACAACCGGACGCTTACATTGTTTGCTTATTTTTCGAGGATGCTACGCTGTCCGCGACATCATCGGTCGTCGCGTATACCATCCAGTCTGTTCCAAGCCGAGCAACCAACTCGTGTACTTGAAGCAAGGTCTCGAAGTTGGTTTCTACAGAAAGGTCGGAAGTTCTATCGATCGGATCTGACGGCACGCGATCCGTAAGCAGAAACCTTATGATTTGCCGAATGGCATAGTCTCGGTAATTCGGTTCGAGGCTTTCGATCTCGTTTAGAGTGCGTGTGGGCTGAACTCTGTATGTTGCGGGGGCGATTTGTATTAGCACACGAGCCCTGTACGCTCGGTCCTCGATAGATATTCCTTCGAAGCAGGGCAGTAGCTTATCTTCGACTAGTCGTTCCGTTAAGTCGACACGGCCCAGTAAGCCAGCTCTCATGCAAAGGTCTGCCCATAATATGGCTCTTTCCCCATAGCTGGGTACCAATTCGATGAGTGTTGCGAGGGCGCTGAGATCCGACTCAGTTTCAAGTCGGCGGGGCAAGAGACCGCATGCGACCCGGATTGCCAGGCGAACGCAGGCAACGTACGTGTACGCAGAGCGGTGTGCGGCGATTCGCGACTCGGCTTTCATCGATTCAGTTTCATTGAGGATTTCGTTTGCCTCGTCGGGATTGACCCGGGCCAGGTCCCTGGCAATTCCGAAACCTGCGTCGATTCGTGCCCAACCGATATCGATAGCGCTCCACCTGCCACGAACGGACGATCTAATATGTGCGGTGAGCGAATCGAGGTCCTTGAGCGATGCTCTGTCAAGTATGCCGAGAGCGAATACTAGCGCATGGCAGGCATCCATCGAATCAGCCATGTCCGGTAGCATCGAAAGCAGGTTTCTTAAACTACGAACGGTTGCCTCCGACAGCGAATTCTCGTTTGCAAAGCGCCGCATGATCAGCAGTAGCGCATCGTCCCGCTGTTCTTTGGCCGTGATCCTCGCAATGACCAACTCTAGGGCACTCGGCTCGATGTCCGTAACCGGGCAATTCAGGAGGGTGCCCAAAGCGTCAAGTAGCACGCCGTCGCGCCGTGATTCGGTATTGATCAGCTGGACGTAATCCAGTGCCTTGTGGAGGTCGCCGGGTGCCAAGCCCTCAATAATGCCGCCGAGTGCAATACGTTGGTCCGCCGTAGATGTCGAAAGTAGCAACACCACACTTTCCAGTTCGCTGGCGCATTGAGACTCCAAAGATTCGCCGGACGCGAATCTAAGCCGTGATGACAGCAGCTTTAATGTGCCGAGGAAGCGTGCATACGCTTCACCTTTTGCGGGCGGATCGCCTATCCTCGCCACGTAATCCACGAGTTCGATGAGCCGCCCCTCGGCAGCCTGTCCGTCGAAGTCAGCTTCCGCAAGAGCAATTGTGAGCTGTAACCTGACGTAATCAACTGACGGACCTAACCGCTCGGCGGTACCGCGTAAGCCATCGAGCGCGGCTATTAGATCCCTCTTGCGTTGCATGTCTGGCGCGCCTGGGAGAGCTGAGCTTATGTCGGCTAAAAGGTCGGCATCAAGCGTAATGGACGGTGTCGCAAGCGCTAGCCGCAGCGTGTGTGATGCGACCAAATCGGCTTCTGGGGTGCTGCCGTTCAAAAGGCACCAGTATCTGAGAACTGAGACTCTCGATTCCGGATGTTGAATGTCGCGCGATCTAGCGCAGACATCGTCAGGTGTTAATCTGCCGGATAATACACGCGCTCCCTCAAGTAGCCCCCGAGCCCGCGGGTCCCGCCTGGACTTCGCTGCGGACTCGATCGCTTGGTCCCTTCGACGGTGATCTTTCAGGTCCCTCAAGGCCGAGACTGCGAGACGTACAAATGTGCGATCTAGGTTCTCGTCGCTTTCCCAATGCGCCTTCTTTAGAACCGTGGAAGCCAGTTCGGCGTCCACGCAAGTTAGTTTTGTCGCGACCTCTTCGGCACGCCGGCCAAGCGAACGGAAATCCAGGTTGTCAATCAGCAGTCTGATTTGCTCAAGCAATTCGCTGGGTACATCGTCCCCCCTGACCCACACGTGGTGAGTTAGCGTCGCGAGCATAAGCAGCCTGTCCTCACGCAAAACAGCATCGTTCGCCAGAGCCAGTGCTTCGGCATCGCGGTGGAGGGCGGCCAAAGCTGCCACCTCAGATTCCCAGACGTTAGCGGACGCGAGTTCCGCGATGATTGACTCCTGTAATCCGAAGCGAAGGACGTCTGCATCGCGGCCCAGCTTCTTTGCGCTCCTCAGACCGCGTTTAACTGTGCTGTCGACGCGCGAAAGCGTCTGGCTGCGCTCCAGGATTTGAAGGATGTGATCGGGCGTGAGGAGATTCAGTAGGTCCGTATACTCTGCCGCTTCTTCCAAATATTCCGGTAGCGCCAGGATGGCTTCCGTTTCTTTGGGTGTACGCATCAGCTTCTTGATCAAGAGCTTTTGCACCTGAAGCTTGCGGTCTTGCAGACGATTAGCCACGAATTTCTGCAGCGCGGAGTTGGCGAAACGAACCTGGGAGGTTTGCGGTTCAACGGTTACAAAATTTATGGTTGATAAACGATTAGATACTTCAAGTTCCTCGATATTTAGAGTGGCCGCTACGTCTTTCAACGTATGCGGTCTCAAATCCTGGGAGACGAGCGCAAGTATTCGGTTCAGGCTATCGTCCTGCGGGTTTACCTGTCTCCAGTCGATCTCGAAGAACTCTGGCCATCTGGTGGCGGGATCTTGGATGAAGTCCACCGAAATCACCTTTCTCTCAAGCCCGCGGAGAACTCCGGAAAGTCGACCTGGTAGGCCACGGCAAATGCTATTGAGTTCGCCGGCCATTTCCGGCGTTAGTCGGTAGGATGCGAAGAGGGTTCGCGTCTCGTCAACGCTGAACTCGGGCAACGGGAAGGATTTTATGGCCAAGCGGGCGTTCAGCAGGTCTCAGATTTAGTTGAAGGTTGAAGGGCGGCGGTGGCGGCCCGGTTGTTAGAATCGATTCGCCAAAACCTAATCCTGGAAAGGACAACCACCGCCGTGAAGAAAACGTACCATATCGTGGACCGGGAGGCGGCCGCAGCCGCCGCAACGGTCGAAGAGTTCGCCAAAGCGAACGGGCAGGTTCTGCTGCCGCTGATGGAGTTGGTCACGCAGGCTCGCGTAGCCGTCGATGAAGTGATCGACCGCATCGGGCGCCAGACCATCGAAACGATTTTGACTCTGAGCGCCGAACAAGTAGCCGGACCGCGCACGCCAGGAAAGAGTAGCGGGGATATCCGCTGGCACGGGTCGCAGAACGGCCGCATCAGCTTGGCCGACCGGCAAATCAAAGTGAAGCGTCCGCGGCTACGTCACAAAGAGGACGGTGAGGTGAGTGTGCCGGCGTATGAATCTCTGCAAGAGAATGAAGCCACTGCACAGCGTATGATGGGCGCGCTGTTGCGCGGAGTTTCGACGCGCGAATACGCCGAAGTGCTGCCGGAGATGGCGGAAACGGCGGGCGTGTCGCGCAGCAGCGTGAGCCGCCAAGCTATCGAAGGAAGCGCGGAACAACTGCGCCAGTTGCGTGAGCGGCGCTGGGAGGAAGCGGACCTGCTGGTGCTCTACATCGATGGACAACGCTTCGGATCGCATCACGTCATCAGTGCCGTGGGCGTGGATCGCGCCGGGACCAAGCACGTACTCGGCATTCAGGCCGGCGCGACCGAGAACGCAGCGGCGGTAAAGCAGTTGTTCACGCACTTGCGCGAGCAGAGCCTGCCCACCGACCGGAAATACCTGTTCGTGATCGATGGCGCGAAGGCGTTGCGTGCCGCTATCGAAGAGATCTTCGGTCCCGATCAGCCGGTGCAGCGCTGCCGCAATCACAAGATGCGCAACGTGCTCGATGAACTCCCCAAGGAGCAGCAAGCCCAAGCGCTGAATCTGATGCGGACGGCATGGCGCGTTTCTAATGCCGAGGAAGGCATCAAACGGCTCGACCAGCTTGCGCGCTTCCTGGAGCACGAGTACGAATCAGCAGCGAGAAGCTTGCGTGAGGGCCTAACTGAAATGTTCACAGTACAGCGGCTGCAGCTTCCGCCTTCGCTGTATAAATGTCTCGGCACTACGAACGTCATCGAGAGCCCGCAGAGCGGAGTGCAAAAGAGAACGCACAATGTGACGCGCTGGCGAACCGGCGACATGGTCGAGCGCTGGGTCGCATCCGCCTGGCTCCTCACTGAGAAACATTTCCGCAAAGTCATCGGGCATCGCGATCTCTGGACACTCGCCGTCGTACTCGGCAGAGAAACAAAACCTAACGCCGCCTCCGAGAAAGTGGCGTAACATGAAACCAGCCGCCCTCAACCTTCAACACGCCCTATAGAGACTCTCGTCGCCAGAAAAGAGAAACCTAAACTGTGGGATTCCGAGTGGCAAAATGTCCGATAGTGCCTGGATCAGATTGTCGCGATCGCGAGGATCTAGTTCTTCTATCCCATCTACCACGAAATAGAATAGGGTTTTACGCTGCTTGGCGACTCGCTGGAGGTCCGCGTAATAAGACTTCAGAAGCGCTGCGTCATGTCGGCTGCGGTCCAACACCTCCCCGCTCAGAACCCAGTGCACTTGCACGCTGATATCTGTCCTGATAAGTTCAGGGTCGTAACTGAGGCGGTTCGCCGCAGTGATAAAGGTTGAGATTGCAGTCATATTGTGCCGACGGACAAACTGTGACAGAAAGGTTGTCTTTCCGATCCCTTCCGCTCCTTCGACTGCGGCGGCATACACGCTGTCTGTGACCAGGTTCGTCAGCGTGTTTACGATATTGCCGCGGAGGACCTCGGCCCGCAGCGCCGGCGGGAAATTCGCGCTAAGCAGCGGTAAGTCGACAACAGCTTGTGCGTCGTTGGAATTCGCGATTATGACAGGCGTTTGCATTGTTGGGTTCCGGCCAGCGCGAACCTCTCACCGCCGCTTCGCGGCGGAACGTTCACCCTCGATGGTTGGATGTATGCATTCTATACGGTCCACTCAGACGGTTGATTTCCCAACTTTCGCTCTTAACGCAGCACCGGCACACTGATCGCCCTGGCGCGAGGAAATCGAACTCTAGTGCTGGAACGGTGGCGGTAAGTGGCCTTCACCGTAAGGGGTTTCAAACATGGACCATATACGGATCTCAGCCTGAGCCGGAGCAGATTAGTCAGTTGTGCTTGTCAAGTTCTGCAAATTGAGTGTGGGTCATTTCGACCTTTTGTGAGCCGGGATGGGGTCCAGGGCAAGGGCGGCAGCTGAGCGCCTTGCCCTGGTCAGCCCTGTAGAAGCCTTCACGCGGCATCTCCGAGTTTGCGTAGAGCTTCTTTTTTCTGTTCGCGCAATGGATCCATGTTTAAGTACTGCATGGCCTCGATCCAGTTCTCGTGTGTCTCCACCGCAAGAGCGCGTACGAGCCTGAGGCAGGCAGGTGCATTCGGAAAGATGCGGACCACCAAGGTGCGCCGCTTGATTTCCTCCATTAGCCGCTCGAGCATGTTGGTCGACTTTAGATTCTTATGGTGCTGCCGGGGCAAACGGTAGAAGCTGAGCGTTTCTTCAATGTTCTCTTCCACCCAGGCGCAAAGCTTGGCATATCGTTTGCCCCACTTCAGTAACCAGGCCGAAAGATCCTGGCGTGCCTCTTGGGCGTCCCGGCGATCGTAAATCCAGCGCAGTTCCTGCAGGCAATCGTCGTCGGCTTTGCGCGGCAGATAGTCGAGCGCATTCCGCAGGAAGTGAACGTAGCAGCGCTGCCACACTGCCTCCGGCAGCGCTTCCTGAATGGCACGACGCAGGCCGGCGTGATCGTCGCTAACCACGAACTCCACTCCGTGTAGCGACCGTTGTCGCAAACTGGCCAACAGTTCTTTCCAGCTAGACAGGCTTTCCCGGCTGGCCAGCTCGACTGCGAGAATGTTTCGTCGTCCTTCCCAGTTGATGCCGATCGCAATCAGCACTGCCTGACTCCGCACGGCACCATCCTCTCGGACCTTTTCGTAGCGGGCATCCAGAATCAGATACGGATACGGCTCTTCTAATCGCCTCTGCGCAAACTGCGCCAGTTCCTCATCGAGCTTCTGCACAATCCGGCTGATGGTCGACGAACTGAATTCGTGCCCGCACAGCTCTTCGGTGATTGTCTTCACCTTCCGTGTGGATACGCCTTGTACGTACATCTCCAGCATCGCCGCCACCAGCGCCTTCTCGCTTCGCTGGTAGCGCTCGAAGACCTCTGTGCGGAACCGCCCCTGTCGGTCCTGCGGCACTCGCAACTCGATGTGCCCCACCCGCGTCACCAGCATCCGGTTGTAATAACCGGCTCGGTACCCGAGCCGGCCCGCTGTGCGCTCGCCTTTGCTGGCTTGCAGCGCTTCGTCCATCTCCGCTTCCAGCACCTGCTGCAGCGTTTCCTCAACAATCGTCTTCAGCAGATCCCGATCTTCGCTTAACAGTGCCTTCAGATCTTCCGCTGTAATCTTTCCTTTCGCGCTATCCTGCTTTCGGGTCACCTGGTCCTTTTCCTTTCTTCAGCTGCTAACTGATTTGAAAAGGTCTAGTCTGACCCACTCCCCTTTTTGCAGAACGATTGAAGCTTAACCGATTAGTCCTTCCATGAGAAGGCCGGTCGGTGTCAACGATAATTTGATTTCATCTTTAATTTTCCCGAGCCGCGCGGTTGATCCGGCATGCACATTTGAACTCAGGTTTGTGGTTGAGTTTGATCGAAGCCTTCACCTGCTGTCGCCATCCTTCCATCCGCACTCCTCATTGAGCTGTCAATCAGCTCGGTGCCAGTTGGCGTTCTCGTTTCAGTGGGTGCTGCTACCTGAAAATCGCTCTCATGTTCCACTGTAAGCGGCCCAGGAGCCGGACCAATCCCGCAGTCACCCGAACTTAGGCGGTTTATCTTTCAGGACTCTACCAAATCCTCGTCAATTTATGCTGCTGCTTCGCCAACCCGATTACTGTTCCGTAGCGGATCGTAAACTTCGCCGCTGACCCAAAGTTTGTGTAGCAAAATGGCCAGTTTTCGGGCAACTGCAATCACCGCTCTCTTCTTGCCGTTCTTGCCTCCGCGTTCTGCCAGTTTCAAGCCCCATCGTCGTAGATCGCAATCTGTTCCAAAGGCACCCAAAATGTAATGCGCTCCTTGCACCATCAAGCGTCTTAGATGGCTATCGCCTTCTTTACTGATATGCATCTGCGGTTCACTATTCCCCGAGTTGCGGCGTCCAGGACGCAATCCCAGGTAACAACCGACATCTCGGCTTCGGCGGAATCGATTAGGATCATCCACTGTGAGCACGAACGTGAGTGCAATGAGCGTGCCGACGCCATTGATCTTTTTTAAGCCGGCCACCTCCGGATAATGCTCTTCCGCGATCTTTTCGATCTGGCTGCT
Source organism: uncultured Acidobacteriaceae bacterium (assembly GCA_963787585.1). Taxonomy (GTDB): domain Bacteria; phylum Acidobacteriota; class Terriglobia; order Bryobacterales; family Bryobacteraceae; genus Bog-105. The sequence continues at coordinate 76,949 of CAWBDR010000009.1, read as the reverse complement.
ATATTCGGCAATCCGCTGGTTGAGAGTTTCCACTTCCGCCAGCAAAGGTTCCACTACTGTTCGAATCGGCGGATCCAACTCTGCTGCCAGGTTCATTCCAACTTGTTCTGTGCCGCACTTTCGCAGTCGCTCCCCGAATGATTTCGTCAGCCCACGTGCGGCGTTCACAAGCAGGGTTCGCGTCCTCACCAGGACATCACGTGCTCGGATGATCGCCAAGTGCGCCTGCGCTTCTGGTCCACGATGTCGCACGGGACAGAGAAGGCGCGCATCAATCCGCACTAATCGAGCTAGCGTGCGAGCGTCCAAGCGATCATCCTTTCGCGTGCTCTGGCTAATTAGTTGAACATTCCGCGCATTCGCAACGATGACTTCATGTCCTAACTGAGTCAGCTGGCGACTGACCCACGGCGAGTGGCATCCCGTTTCTACGGCTATTCGGCACCGTGACATGGCCGCAAACAATTTCTCCACTCCAGCCCTGGTGGTCGCGAAACTGCCTTCCGATATCACATCCCCTTCTTCGTCCAAGATGCAGTAGCGACTTGATCGGTCTCCCAGATCGATTCCCACCGTCAACTTCTTGGTTGCCTGGCGCTTCCTCTTGGCTATGCTATTTTTCTTCACAGCCGGTCTCCTTTCTTGCACCCTCGAGTGCGTTTCTCATCGGGAGCGTAACGCATCCCGCTGGAGACCGGCCTTCTCATTCCATCTGAGAAGTCCTCTTGTCACCCCAGTAATCGTGCTACAAACCACCAGGCGTGCGCACCTGCGTGCTACGCGCGGCACTCCGGGAATACGGGGCGCTGGAACAGTCGGAAATTCCCCGGATTCCCGGAACCCGCCCATTCAACTCGTCCATATGGTCCCTATGTCCGGCCTGGCTGTCTGCTGCCGGTCCAAATTGACCCATTTAAAGCCTGTATGCTAGCGTATTTCTTTAGGGAAGTCCGCAAACAGTCGTAGTGCGCTCGGTTATCGAGCTTGCCTGACTGGCTCCATCTCCCACCTCTAGCTAAGTTCTGCATGGATGCAACACTTAATCAGCTCGGTCACCTGCTGCTCGAAGCGGTACCCACGGCTCTTTTCTTCGTCCTGCTGACGGTCTACCTGAACTACGTCTTTTTCAGGCCGATGGCCCGCATTCTGGAAGAGCGGCGCAAGGCCACCGAAGGGGTTCGGGAACTCGCCCGGCGCGCTTTCGAAGCAGCCGAGAAGAGGACTTCCGAGTTCGAACACGCGCTTCACATCGCTCGTGCGGAGCTTCATCAAGAGCATGACGCCCTTCGCCGCCAGTGGTCGGAGGAGCAGGCGCAAGCCATCGCGCAAGCGCGGGCCGAAGCCGACGCGAGAGTGCAAGCCGCCAGGGAACAGATCGGCCAGGAAGCCGACCGCGCGGAGGCGGATATTGACGCTCGCATCGAAACTTTCAGCCGGCAGATTGAGGATGCTGTGCTGGTTCGGAGAGCGGCTTAATGAGACCTGAACAGCGGGTGCATCGCCAAATTCTCCGCAGCGTGATCTTCTGCGTTGTGTATGTAGCGCTGCTCATCTTCCCTACTGCGCATGCATCGGCTCAGGAGGAGATGTCGCCGCAGGAGAAAGCTCAGCTCGACCGGGTGGGAGGCTGGAAGCTCATAAACTTCAGTATCTTCGCGCTCCTCCTGGGATGGGCGCTGGTGAAATATTCGCCGCGTTTCTTCAATACGCGTTCCGCCGATATTCGGAAAGCCATTGAGGACGCTACTGGTCTGAAGCTCGAGGCCGATTACCGCTACTCGGAAATCGACCGCAAGATGGCAACCCTGGCGGAAGAAGTGAAGAAGCTCCGAGCCCAGGCCGCCATAGAGCTCGAACGCGAACACGGCCGGGTCCGCCGGGAAACGGCACAGGAGATTGATCACATTAATCATCAGGTCAACAACGAGATTGATGCGCTGCGGAAAGAGGCGGCGGATCGCGTGCGTCATCACGCCGCGCAGCTAGCCCTTACTCTCGCCGAACGCCGGCTCCAGGATCGCTTCGCACGCGGCGAGCCGGAGTATCTCTTACAAGATTTCGTTCATTTGGTGGAGCAGGGGAAGAACTAGATGACCGACGCTGTCTCTCGCCACTATGCCACTGCACTCGCCGACGCCGTATTCGCCGCGAATTCGGGACTTTCCCCGGCTGATGCGGTTGGCCAGTTAAAAACGGTCGGCTCGGTTGTTGCGGGTTCGAAGGATCTCGAACGCGCCATGCTGTCGCCCGCCGTCACGAAATCGCGCAAACAGGCCGTGATCTCCCGTATCACCGATGATCTGGGCGTGCATCGTCTGATCCGCAATTTCCTGTTGGTCATCGTTTCCCATCGCCGGATCAAAGACCTGAACGAGATAGTAAAGAATTTTGAACTGATCGTGGATGAGCGAACCGGCTGGATTCCCGCCGAAATCGCTTCCGCCCGCGAACTGAAACCGGAGCAGCGCAAAGAAATAGAACGCGCGCTCGGAACCAAGCTCGGTAAATACATCCGGGCGCATTACCAGGTCGATCCTGCGCTCATAGGCGGAGTGCGGGCCCGCGTCGCGTCGAAAGAGTACGATGCGACGGTTCGGGGCAAGCTCGAAGGCATGCGCCAGCGCCTGGCGGCCAACGCCTAGAAGGATTCTAAAACGATATGGCTCAAATCAGAGCAGATGAAATCTCGCGTGTGCTGCTGTCGGAGATTCAAAACTTCGATGCGGTAGCGAACGTATCGGAAACGGGCTCCGTCATCAGCGTGGGTGACGGTATTGCGCGCGTTTACGGCCTCGAAAACGTCATGGCCGGCGAGCTCGTTGATTTCGGTCACGGTGTTGTCGGCATCGCTTTGAACCTCGAAGAGGATCAGGTCGGCACGGTACTCCTGGGCGACTACACGGATATCAAGGAGGGTGACCAGGTCCGGCGCACCCGGCGCATCATGTCCATACCTGTGGGCGAAGCGATGGTCGGTCGCGTGGTCAACGCGCTGGGACAACCCATCGACGGCAAAGGACCGATCGATACAACTGAGTTCAACCCATTGGAACGCCTTGCCCCAGGCGTGGTGGACCGCCAGCCTGTCAAGCAGCCGGTACAGACCGGCATCAAAGCCATCGACGCGATGGTGCCGATCGGTCGCGGCCAGCGCGAGCTCATCATCGGCGACCGCCAGACCGGCAAGACGACGGTGGGGCTCGACACCATCATCAACCAGCGCGGGCAGGACATGGTCTGCATCTATGTCGCGATCGGCCAGAAGCGCTCCACCGTAGCCCAGGTCGTTAAGATACTCGAGGAACACCGAGCGATGGACTATACGGTCGTCGTCGCCGCCACCGCCTCCGATCCCGCTCCCATGCAGTACATCGCTCCGTACGCGGGCTGCTCGATTGGCGAATACTTCCGCGATTCCAAGCGGCACGCGCTCTGCATTTACGACGACCTTTCCAAGCACGCCGCCGCTTATCGCGAAATTTCGCTGCTCCTCCGCCGTCCGCCCGGACGGGAAGCCTATCCCGGCGATGTTTTCTATCTGCACAGCCGTTTACTGGAGCGCGCCGCCAAGCTTTCGGACAAAATGGGCGGCGGCTCTTTGACAGCTCTGCCCTTCATCGAAACACAGGCGGGCGACGTCTCCGCTTACATTCCAACCAACGTGATTTCGATCACCGACGGCCAGATTTACCTCGAAACCGATCTGTTCAACGCGAACATCCGCCCCGCTATCAACGTCGGCCTTTCGGTGAGCCGTGTGGGCGGCAGCGCGCAAATTAAAGCGATGCGCGCCGTGGCGGGCAGCCTTCGTCTCGAGCTCGCGCAATATCGCAACTTGGAAGCATTCGCTCAGTTTGGCTCTGACCTGGACAAGGCCTCGCAGGATCAGCTCAGCCGTGGAAAGCGCTGGGTTGAAGTTCTGAAACAGCCGCCCTACTCGCCTATTCCGGTCGAAAAGCAGGTCTCGATTCTGTTCGCCGGGGCAAACGGCTATCTCGACGACATGCCGGTCGAGAATATCCGCCGCTTTGAAACGGAGCTCTACAGCTTCCTTGACAACAGTAAGCCCGACGTATTGGACGCGATCCGCGAAAAGAAAGAGCTGAACGACGATATTAAGGGTCGCCTCAAGAGCGCGCTCGACGAATTCAAACAGCGCTTCCAGAGCACTGACGAGAGGAAGCCTCCGGCGCCATCCGCAGCCAAAGGGCAGCCCAGACCCTCAGGCGGCCCCGCCGACAACGGCGCTCATTCAGGCGCTCCCGCTACTGAGGGAAGGACGCCCGCGCGAGTCTGACTGAATGCCGAGTTTGATCGACCTCCGGCGCCGCATTCGCAGCGTCCGGAACATGCAGCAGATCACCAAAGCCATGAAGATGGTTTCGGCGGCTAAGCTGCGCCGGGCCCAGGAGCGCGCCATAGCCTCGCGGCCTTACGGCACGATGCTCTCTCGCATGCTGTCGCACGTGGCTGCTGCCTCCAGTGGAATCGATGAAGCGGCGGATCTCGCGCTGCTGCAAGTGCGCGACGAGAAACGAATTCAGCTGATTGTCGTGAGTAGTGATACCGGCCTTGCCGGCGCGTTCAACTCCAACCTGCTCCGCTCGGCGCAGCGCTTCGCGGACGAGCATCGCGAGGCCGAGCTGAGAATCGAAGCCATTGGACGGAAGGGGCGCGACTACTTTCGGAAGCGTAATTTCACGTTGAGCGGTGAACACGTCGGCGTAGTGGATAAGCCAAAGTACGATGATGCCGCCGCCATCGCCGACCGGATGGTCGAGGCGTACCGGAATACGGAGATCGACGCGGTCTACATCGCGACCAACGAGTTTAAAAACGTGATGGCGCCGCGCCTTGTGCTTCGCAAGATCCTGCCCGTCGAGCTGCCTCAGGACCAGCCGGAGCAGATTGACTACATTTTTGAGCAACCGCCTCACGAGTTGCTTCGGGCGCTGCTGCCCCGCTATGTCGAAATGGAGATTTACCGGGCAATGCTCGAATCCATTTCCGCTTACCACGCGGCACGCATGACAGCCATGGATTCGGCCTGTTCCAATGCCGGCGATGTGATCGACACCTTGACGCTCAAGCTGAATCGGGCCCGGCAGGCGAACATCACGCGCGAAATTATCGAAATTGTCAGTGGCGCTGCAGCGCTAGGTTGAGGCGCAATCGCCTCTCTACAAGTCTTTAGATTACGGAGTTCTTATGCCAACAACAGCGGTAGCGGAAGGTCACGTCATTCAGGTGGCCGGTCCCACCATTGAAATCCAGTTCCCGGAAGGCCATCTTCCAAAGTTGTTCAACGCCGTTCGTGTGACGAGCGAAGGCTTCGATGTGCCGGTTAAGATCGACATCACCGCCGAAGTGGCCCAACACATCGGCGAAGGCCGTGTCCGCACCATTGCCATGGAACCGACGGATGGCCTGGTGCGCGGCATGAAAGCGGTTGATCTGGGCGAACCCATCACCATTCCGGTCGGCAAACAGACGCTCGGCCGTGTACTGAATGTGCTAGGTCAGCCGGTCGACAACATGGGCCCGGTTGAGACCGATAAGCACGCTCCCATTCACCGGATGGCGCCCGATTTCGAGGAGCAAGCCACCGGGCTCGAGATGTTCGAGACCGGCATTAAAGTCGTTGACCTCCTGGAGCCCTATCTGCGGGGCGGAAAAATCGGCCTGTTTGGCGGAGCCGGTGTTGGCAAGACCGTCATCATTCAGGAGCTCATCAATAACATAGCGATGAAGCACGGCGGCGTTTCCGTATTCGCCGGTGTCGGTGAGCGCACGCGCGAAGGGAACGATCTCTGGCTCGAAATGCAGGAGGCGGGCATTGTTGACCCCCACGATTGGCAGAAATCCAAAGTAGCGCTGGTGTATGGCCAGATGACCGAGCCGCCCGGCGCGCGCCTCCGCGTGGGCCTCACCGGTCTGACTGTTGCGGAATATTTCCGCGATCAGGAGGGCCAGGATGTGCTGCTCTTCATCGACAATATTTTCCGCTTCACCCAAGCGGGATCAGAGGTCTCGGCTTTGCTGGGCCGCATGCCTTCCGCGGTGGGCTATCAGCCAAACCTCGCTACCGAGATGGGCGATCTGCAGGAGCGCATCACCTCAACCAAGCGCGGCTCTATCACATCCGTCCAGGCCATCTACGTCCCTGCCGACGATTACACCGATCCCGCGCCCGCCACCACCTTCGCTCACCTGGACGCCACGACCAACCTCTCGCGCGCAATTTCGGAGCTGGGCATTTATCCGGCCGTCGATCCTCTGGCTTCTACTTCGCGCATTCTCGACCCCAACATCGTGGGACGCGAGCACTACGACGTAGCCCAGCGCGTCAAGCAGACTCTGCAGCGCTTCAAAGAACTTCAGGACATCATTGCCATTCTGGGCATCGACGAGTTGAGCGATGAGGATAAGCAGGTCGTCGCGCGTGCCCGCCGCCTGCAGCGTTTCCTCTCGCAGCCGTTCCACGTTGCCGAACAGTTCACCGGCCGCCCCGGCAAGTACGTCAAGCTGGAAGATTCAATTCGCAGCTTCAAGGAAATTGTCGATGGGAAGCACGACAATCTCCCCGAGCAGGCTTTCTATATGCAAGGGACGATCGAGGATGTGCTCGAGGCCGCCGAGCGCATGAAGGGCTAAGCGCCGGGCGCTATGGCTGAAACGTTTCAACTGGAAGTCGCCACGCCCGAGAAACTCCTGGTCAATGAGCAGGTCGGTCAGGCGGAACTGCCCGGTAAGGATGGGTATTTTGGCGTCCTCCCCGGACACGCCCCGTTGCTGAGCGCCCTGGGAGCGGGGATTCTGTCCTTCGGCAGCGCAGGCAGCCAGCGGTATCTGAAGATCGAAGGCGGTTTCGCAGAAGTGCTGAATGATCACGTCAGCGTGCTGGCTGAGCACGCCGAGTTCACCGATACCCCCGAGCGATAGGCCGCCCTACTGTCCCGCTGCCGCGCGCTCCGGTACGGAAGCCGCGGAAACAACAATCCACGGGTTCGCCTTCAGATCGCGGAGCTCCGGTGCTTGCCAGTTATATTCCGGATGCGCCGCAAGGAACTCCTTCGCGTGAAACTCTACGCCGCAGGGATGTCCCATTCCCGCTACGAAGGTCAGCTTTTCCGCCATCGCCGCGTCTGCGACCTTGGCCTCAACCGCTCCCGCCGCCCCATAGGGCCCCTGCCAGGGCTTCATACCGCGGCTTGACCGGTCGACATGCCCGCACAGCGTGCGCTCATTCGGATCGATTTCCTTCGTGATCATGTCGTAATGATCGGTCTCGAACTTCTTCCCCGCGTCAACGTCGATTCGGCCTTTATAGTCAGCCATCAGCATGTCCCACCGACGATGCCGCACTTCGTTGGGTGTATTTGGATCTTTGATCGGAAAATCGGTCTCTTCAGCAATCAGCTTTGGATTGATCGGGAAATTCGAGCCGACAAAGTAGCCATCCTTGGTACGCTCCAAAGTCACGTACTTTAGCCCGAGTTCGAGCCGCGCTATCTCATTCTTCTTGCGATCGCCTACCAACCATGCGTTCGCATACCCGCCATTGTTGCCGTCCTCCATGATCCGCGCGAAATCGTCGATCGATTCGGAGTACTGCATGGCTTTGCGGGCGCGCGCGAATTCCGGCACGCCCTTCTCATCGAAGCCATGGAAGCTGCCAATCGTCGTCTCCGTGATCATCAGGCCGGCATCGTTGATGCCGAAATCGTCGGCGCTGTGAATGAGACCCGGCACCCCATCCATGATGAAATGGTGACCCGAGCTGGGAACGATGTCGTAGATCACCTCCCAACGGGCGCCGCTCAGGTAATCGGACCAATTGTTGTGCCCGATCACGATCCGCCCATCTTTCGTGTAACTGCCGGTGGCGACGAAGGCGCTGCAATGTTCGCCGATGCTGCTCGCAACGGATCCCGGTTTCCCGGCGCGGCGCTTCAACTCATCGTAGTAATAGGAGAACTCCATGTACCCGTTCATCGTGACCAGGTCAAGCACATCGAGTTTCGAACCGCGCGCCTTCAGACCTTCCACAATCCCTTCGATTTCCGCTTTATATTCCTGCGGAACCTTCGGCCAGAAGGTGGTCTCGGAGACGGTGCGCAGATCGGACCATGGATGTTTCGTGTCGTGTGTGACGCTCAGCTCCATGGCCCGCTTCGCGTCCTCGATTTCATTCGCTAACAGATATCCGTTCTGATATCCGATCGCAGACGGATTTCCTTCCAGGTGCACGAAGATCCAGCCGCCATCTGTCTGTTTTCGGAACGCATGATTCAGCCGGGAATCGGCCGCTTGAGCAATGGCGCTCAAACCGAGCAGAGAAATCGCAAGCGCGCGCAGAAATGATCCGAACATATGTAAGTACCAATCTACAGCACATTGCTGCGCACGGTCTTCGGCAGCATCAAAGGTACGCCCGAAGAAGAGCTCATCACTCGTTTTGCAGTCCTATCGGCTCGGCAATTGCTACCGCACCAAGCTCGTACCCACAGTGAGGGCAATAATGATCGCCCTCCCGAACTTCGCGCCTGCACTGCGGACAAATTGGGCGAAGATTGTGCTTGCATTCAGGGCAGTAATTGAAACGCGCGCTCACGGTCGATCCACATTGTGGGCAGTTGTACGGCAACGGTTCGCGGACCAGGAAATAGATGATGAACCCGGTTGCGAGATAAGCCGGCAAGAGGATGATTACCAGCAGCGTCCAAAGCGCGGAATGCATTCCCCGCCGCTTGGCATCAGCGTTCACGTAAGCGATCAAGAAAAGGACGGATGCGATCAGGATTGCGAACGCGGTAACGATGCCGGCCATGATCAGAGCGCCTTCAGTCTGCGTATATCCTGGGGGCCAAGACTCACCGTTGTTCCCAAGCCCAGTCCAGTTGATAGTGATCGCTATGGCCTCGGCTAGTACAAAGAGGATGAGGACCGAAATGATAAGCCAGCGCGGGAAAAGCCGAATCTCCTCCCAAAAACGAAACTGCTCCCGCTTCATGCGGAAGCGAATGAGGCGCACTTTTTCGGTAAGGCGTTCACTCACTGGTTGTTGATATTCCGGCATAGTTGTGACCTCGATCGTATTCGTGTTTTTCGGTCGATTGCTCATTGAGTTTCTGACGGGCCCTTGCCCTGTTTCTCGATGAGAACAACCCCGGTTGCAACGAGAGCAGGAAGCGCCCACCAAAGCCCGAATCCCATCTGGCAGACAATATTAGGGACACCGATGTGATGCCCGGCCCATTCGAAGCCACGCCAGACATATGGCGCGCTTGCAATGCCCAACCCCCATGAGAGCCCGCAAGAAATCCAGAATGCCCAGCCGCCGCGCTCACGCGCCTGGAGCTCTTCCATTCGCAGATAAACACGCAACTGTGTACGGCGCGCGAGTGAAGCAGGAAGCGGAACGGACACTGCGCAGAATGACCGTAAGGCGGCTTCGGTTGCGGCGGCCAGGCCGTCACAATCCGGACAACCTGCCAAGTGCTGATCGAGCCATTCGCGCTCGTGCGGAGAGATGCGTTCCAGGTGATCGTTCAGGATGAGGTGCTCGGCGCGTGCGTGGACATCTTCGTTCATGCATTTCCTCGTTCTACGAGTTCGCGCAACGCTTGCAATCCGCGGTAAAGCCGCGATTTCACTGTGGAGACCGGCGCACCGAGTACCGTCGCAATCTCCTCGAGTGCCATATCCTCCTGGAAACGCAAAACCAGCACTTCACGATGAATTGCTGCTAGCCGGGCAAGCGACTTCCGAAGGCTCATTTGGATCTCACGGTTGGTGATGAGATCCAAAGCCGAAGGAGAATTTGTCGCAGCGAGATCGATTGGGTTCTTCTGATCCGGATCGATCAACGCGTCAAGGCTCTGGGGCTTGTTGCGGCGCAGTAGGTCGATGACCAGGTTTCGCGCTATGGCGAAGAGCCAGGTGTCAAATCTGGATTTGCTGTTATATTGGTGACCCCGGTCGAGCACGCGTACCCAGGTCTCCTGGAAAACGTCCTCGGCAGTGTCGCGGTCGCCGGATAGGTAGAGCAGATATCGAAACAGGCGATACTGATATTGCTCGATCAAGCGATCGAGCACCTCGGGATCGCGTCCTCGCAATGCGCGCGCTAGAACCTTCGTATCATCGGCCACCGCAGCCGAGAAGAAGCAAGTTATCGCGCCCATTCTATTGGTATACGGATGAAGGCTCTGAAAAGACGCGTTGCCACAAGCCCAGATCCGTAGGGGCATCATAGTAAGTGAAGTGCAAGCCGCAGTTGAACCCGTCTCGCGCGAGCGCGAGCTAAATTCCCTTTCAATTCTGACCGTTACGGTCGCCCTCGCCACTGTCACCATGACTTTCGGAGCGATAATCGCCGTATTCCTGATCCGCAGCGAAGGCGGAATGTTTTGGGAACACATCCGGTTTCCAAGCGTGCTTTGGGCCACGACGGGAATTCTTCTGATCAGCAGCGCCATGTTTGAATCCGCGCGGCAGCGATTAAAGCGCAATGATCAACGCGGCTTTTTCGTTCGCTGCGCTGCAACCGTGGTTTTGGGAATTCTGTTTCTTGCCGGACAGGTAGTGGCCTGGTTTCAAATCCTGGGCTCAGGCGTGGTTCTGGCTCGAAATCCCCATTCGTGGTTTGTGTTCTTATTTACCGGCCTGCACGGCCTTCACATTTTGATCGGTCTGGCGGGGTTGGGTTGGCTATTATTCCGGACGCGCGAGCCCGCGAGCGGGCCGAAGTACCAGATGAATACCCGAGTCGTTGCGAACGGGGTTTCCGTTTTCTGGCACTATCTCGATTTCATTTGGGTGGTTCTGTTCGTGCTATTGCTGACCTGGCGTCCCTGATCGGTGTTCGCTACCGGCTCCGCAGCGCGCGACTGCCCACTTGCGTACTAGCGAGATCAATTGCTCGGCCTGGAACGGCTTCGAGAGGTAATCGTCCATTCCCGCGCCCAAGCACCTTTCGCGCTCGCCCACCAGAGCGTTCGCGGTGACGGCAATGATAATAGGCTGTGGTTGCTGTAGCAAGCGAATCTGCCGGCTGGCTTCGAAACCATCCATGATGGGCATTTGGCAATCCATCAAGATGATGTCGTAGGGACTTGCTCGATGCGCCTCGAGCGCTTCACTGCCATCCGCAACGACATCGATAGCGAAGCCGGCACGCTGCAGGATCAGTTTGCCCACTCGTTGATTGATGACGTTATCTTCCGCCATCAAAATGCGGGGCAATGCTTCGTCGCGAGCACTGTCCCCCGCGTTCTGACCCTCACGCCGGTCAGCATTGGAAGGTGATGACATTACTACTGCAGGATGAACTTGCATCGGAGTACCAGGTTTCGAAACGGCCAAGGGAGCCCTGTACCCCTTATCGTTTAATTAACGCCTATTCTCAGGTATTAAATCATTACTCGAGGCAGCGCGAGAGTGAAGACAAGAGGGAAATCGCCCTAAAGCTTCTGAATTCAATTAACTACAGTGGTTTTTAGTGGCGAATTTGCTTCATCTTTATCCACTTTTCCATCACGGATGTGGATCACTCTATGGGCATGAGCGGCGATATCGGCCTCGTGGGTAACCAGAACAATCGTGTTCCCTTCCTCATGCAATCGCTCAAAAAGCGCCATAATTTCGGTGCCCGTCTTGCTGTCCAGGGCACCTGTCGGCTCATCGGCCAAGAGGATAGACGGGTGGTTCACCAAGGCCCTTGCGATCGCGACGCGCTGACGCTGGCCGCCGGAGAGTTCGTTTGGCTTGTGAAGCATTCGCTGCTCGAGATCCACCGCAGTCAATGTTTGCTTAGCACGCTCTATCCGTTCGTGTGAAGAGATGCCGGCATAAATCAGCGGTAACTCTACATTGTGCAGCGCGGTCGCGCGAGCCAGCAGGTTAAATGTCTGAAAGACGAACCCGATCTCCTTGTTTCGGATTCGGGCCAGTTCGTCGTCTTCCATTTCGCTCGCCAGCTTGCCATTGAGATAGTAAAGACCCTTTGTGGGCGTGTCCAGACAACCGATCAGGTTCATCAGTGTCGATTTGCCGGATCCCGAAGGCCCCATGATCGCGACATACTCGCCGCGCCGGATCTCGATATCCACGCCTGAAACAGCGTGGATCTCCTGATCGCCCATGATGTAGGTCTTCCACAGATCGTACGTGCGAATGACGATGCCCTCGCGGCGAAGCTCCTCGCCGCGCTCTTCCAACTGCTTCGCGCTTAGCTCTTGAACCGGGCTTTGCAGACTCGCCATTCGAGGGACCTCGCTACGCCGGCACCCCTGGCGAGAAGGTAGCAGGCTTGTTGTCGACCTTTACTTTCGCGTCATTGCGAATCGTCCGAATCACCTGATAGCTGCCGGTAATGATCTGGTCGCCGTCGTTCAAACCGCTGGTCACTTCAATATCGGTCGCGCCGGTGATGCCGGTTTGAATTTGCCGGAATTCAGCCTTACCGCCGTTCACAACGAAAACGCCTTGAAGCTCCTCTTTGGCAGCCTTCTGGGCCGCGGGATCCAAGGGCTGGCGATCGGCCGCCTTCACAGGCTTTAATTGCCCGCGCTCGCGAACCGTCAGCGCCTGGATTGGAATCGAGAGCACGTGAGACTTCACGGCCGTCGTAACTTTCGCTGTGCACGAAAGACCCGGACGCACCAGGTCCTCCGGTATATCTAATGCAATTACGACTCTGAAGTCTTTTGCCTCCTGGCTGGATGTCTGGCTTTGAGAAGCGGCCATGCCGCTGGATCGGACAATCGCCGTGTCGCCGATTTCGATCACCTTTCCTTTGAATGTGCGGTTCGGGATTGCCTCGATTGTGACCTCAGCCGGTTGGTCGAGCTTCACACTCACGATATCGGTCTCGTCTACGTTCACCTCCGCGGTGATGATTGACATGTCGGCGATCGTCATGATGGTAGAAGCGGTGGAGTTTTGTAGACCTGGAACGACGGTTTCGCCGACACGCATCGGAAGGTTTGTGACTACACCGTCGAGTGGCGCTATCGCATCGTATTGCTGGACGATATCCTTCGAGCGCACCATGTTGGCCTCGGCCTGCGCTACTTTTTTCTGTGCGGAGGCTAGCTGCGCTGCTGTCTGCGAGCGCATGGCCCGAGCCTGTTCCACTTTCCTCTCCGATTGCTGTAGTGTCGCGGCGGCGAGATCGGCTAGAACCTGTTTCGCCTCATAATCCTGAGGCGCCAGCAGCTTGGCATCGAACAGCTCTTTCGCGCGCTTCAAATCGATTTTCTTCTGCTGCAGATCCGCGCGATCGTGTTCCACTTGCGCCTGGGCCACTGCGACATTGTCGTCGGCTGATTTCATGCCCGCCTCAGCAGCGGCAGAGTCGGCCAGCGCGGAGTTCACCCCTGCCTCCTGCGCCTTCAGATCCGCCTGTTGCTGCACGTCCTGCAGACTAGCCAGAACTTGACCCTTCTTGACACGATCGCCTTCCTTGACATAAATCGCGGTGATCGGCGTGGCGCCCAGCGTGTTCGCTCCAATGTTGATGTAATTCCGCGGCTTAATTTCTCCGGATGCCGTAACGACCGAAGTGAGATCCACGCGGGAAACCTTGCTTGTTTGCACGATAACTACGCCGCGCTGGCTGATTTTAATGCTCGCAAAGACCGCACCTGCCACCAGTAACAGCAGGCACACCAGTATGAGCACTTTCCACTTTTTTTTCAAGGAAGATCTCCCCGTCAGAGCCAGACGGAATTTAGACGGCGCTTGTTCCCGAATTTACAAGGCTTAACTCATAATCTAACACGCCGATGGCCACTCTAACGGCTTACAAATAGATGCGTTTGACGCGCGCGTGGATGCCGCAGAGCACGCTGTAAGAGATCGTTCCCGCCCATTTCGCGATCTGCTGGGCGTCAATACTAACCGGCCCCTCCGAACCGAGTAGCGTCACCGCGTCGCCGACCTGCGCGTCGGGGTGCTCGCTGACGTCGATCGTCGTCAGATCCATGGAGACGGCTCCGATTATCGGACAGAGCGCTCCGCGGAATATCACGCTGCCCCGGTTCGAAAGACGATGCGGAATGCCGTCCGCATAGCCCGCCGCCAGCACCGCGATTCGCATCGGCCGCTGAGCCCGGAACATGCCTCCATAGCCGATGAGAGAGCCGGCGGGTACCGTTTTCACTGATAAGATCCTGGCCTTCCAGGTCAGAGCCGGTTTCACCTGCAGAATCCGCGCAGGGGCATGTCCGCGTGCCGGAGAGACATAGCCGTAAATCGCATGGCCGGGGCGAATCATTCCGCGCCAGCTTTGCCGCCGCCCGTAAGCGACCGGGATCGTGCTCGAGAGATGAACGAACTGCGGGTTAACGCCGGCCTCCCTCAAACCCGCTTCCAAGGCATCGAAGGCGGCAATCTGATCGTCGGTCTGCGTGCTCTGATAATTCCCAGCCGACGCAAAGTGGGTCATGAGAGCTTCAACTTCAACACTCGAAGCCGCCAGCACGGCTTGTCCGATTTCCGCTGCTGTAGCGCGCAGACCCAGCCGCCCCATACCGCTATCAATTTTCAAATGGCAGCGGCATCGCATGTTCCGCGTCATCGCCAGCCGGTTCAACTCCTCCAGATCGTCGAGGGAATGAACGACCGGTGTCAAATCATACGCGAGCATCGGCTCGCGGGTGAACGGGAGAAAATCCGCCATAACGAGAATGCGGGCGCGTATCCCCGCATCCCGGAGGGCCACACCTTCTTCCGTGTTGCTGACCGCCAGCCAACACGCTCCTTCCTGCTCGAGCGTGCGCGAGACTTCGATCGCGCCGTGCCGGTAGGCGTCTGCCTTGACCACCGGCATCACCTCGACACCGGGTCCGACCACCTTGCGGATGGCCCGGAAATTCGCCGCAATCTGAGGTCTCGAAATCTCAACCCACGATCGATAAGGCCTGGGCTCCGGCCGTTCCGGCTTGGAAGCCCCGTCTTGGACGGGCACAGGAAGGATTGAGGCTTGTTCCATCATCGGCGTGACGCCAAGCGCTCCAACAGATTCTCGTAAGCGTCTGTCACTACTTCCCAACTGTAGAGCTTCTCTATTTTGCTCATCGCGCGGGCGCCCCAAGCGGCCCGCTCCTCTTCGGGCAGTTCCACCGCCCATTGCAGCTTTGAAACGAGATTCTCATGATGGAACGGTACCGCAACGTCCTCCGCGACTTCCCTGCTCTCGGGCGTATCAAGGTACAAAACTAATGCGCCGCGCCCCATCGCCTCAATTAAAGCCGGATGCGTGCCACCGACTTCGGTCGCCTGAATATACACGGCGGAATGCGACTGAAGTTGGTGATAGCCGTCTCCGTAGATCGCCCCGGGGATGACGATACGAGGATCGGACGTATCTCTCACCTGCGCAATGTACTTTGCAGAGTACGGGGCATCGCCGATGAGAGCCAGTTTCAGATCCGTATCGACCTGCTCGAAGGCATGGCGCACCAGTAATGCGTTGTTCTCCGGCTCCATCCGACTCACATACAGAACATATCTTCCGGGTTCGAGGCCAATCGCTCGAACGACGTCCGTTTGAGGCAACTTGCCGATATCGGCTCCATATGGAATAAACGTTGACTCTCTGTTGTAGCGTTGCAGATAATATTCGCGGATCTTCGCCGCGTCGGTAACCATCGCCGATGGGCACCAGGTCGCCAGCCATTCCGACAAAAGGTACCAGCTCTTCGCCAGGCGATTCCATTTCTTTCGATGCCGCTCCAGGCCATCGACATTCAGAGCAGTCGGTGTACCTGCAAGCCGCGGGCAAACCGTAAACAGCGCATTGGCGGCATTGCAATACAGCAAAACATCGAAACGTCGAAACAAAACATCAGCCGTAGATAGAGCCGTGTGGCCGACAGTATCGAAGTATTTGTGACGGATTGTAGGCAAATAGCGAATCTTGACTCCGCGATATGTCGGGTTAGAGTGTTTCTCACGGCAGAAAACCGTCACCTCATGACCGCGCTCCGCCAAACGAACCGAAATCTCTTCGGCGAAGGTCTCAAATCCCCCATAGCGGGCCGGAATGCCGCGAGTTCCAAGCAGCGCCAGCCGCATTCAAACGGAGGTCGCCTCTTCGAAGGGAGTGCGCAGAGCTTTCTCCAGCGGATAGCTTACCGGCGAGTTCGAGAACCAACCTGCAATATACGCATCGGTCACGCGCTTACGCTGCATGATCGCACTCCGCTTCGCAAGGGCCGACTTCAAATGACGCAGCACCAGCCAGAACGCGCGCAGCGAACGCCACTCGCGCAACAAACAGCCGCCGATCACGATCACATCGCGCGTCGTAATTGCCAGCCAATGCCGCCGGTATAGGTCGAAAGTTGTGTTCTTCATCCGCAGAAGCCAGCGGTTTTTGACTGAATGCATGTTTACGATCGGCGGCAGAGATCTCCGGTTCTCCGGCAGCACGCTCCGGACGTGCCAGGCAACCGCAAGCGGATTATACAGGCATTTCCAACCAAGCAACTGGGCCCGCCACGCCACGTCTGCGTCTTCGCGGTAGGCGAAGAAATCGGAGTCAAAGAAGTCGCCGTCGATCGAAATATCTTCGATCATTTCACGCCGGTACAGACAAGCAGCTCCAGTGCCGCCGAAGACGTATTCGCAGCGATCATATTGCCCTTCGTCCGGAATGCGACTTCCGCGGTCGAAATGCCGCAGATTGGGCGTCATGTAGATTCCCGTCGAATCGAACAGCGGACGCGAAGGGATTGCGAAATCTGGACCCATCGCAAGCACTTTTCCGCAGATGCTGCCAGCGGACTGATCGGACTCACCGGCTGCGATTAGCTTGCTGATGAAATCCGGCGAAAGCCGCACGTCCGGGTTCAGAGTCAGGATCCATTCTCCTCGCGATTGAGCAATCGCTTGGTTCTGAGCGGCGGCGAAGCCCACATTCTTAGGGTTGTAAATAGCGCGAACGGCACTTCCAAATTTGCGCACAATCGCGGCCGAGCGATCCGCCGAGGCGTTATCGACGACGATAATTTCCTTACGTGGAAAATCCTGTTCGAGAACGTATTGAAGGCATCGCTCCATATATTGCTCGCTGTTGTAAGTCACGATGGCAATCGTGACGAGTCCGCGCTCCATATTAAGGATCAAACGGGGCGAACAAAACTAAAGTACAGCCGCCAGTAGATGTCATATCCGATTTTCCGCTGAAGGTCGTAAATCTCGCCTTCGCTCCGCGCCAAAGCCGTTTCTACAGAAGTTCCAACATCGCCGCTGCTTTCGCGGTGCTCGCGGAACGTTCTCCATCGCCATAACGCTTCGCATTTGCCCTTAAGCGCGGCAAGCGGATGGCCCTGCTTCGCCGCCGCCATCAACGCCAGGATCTGGCCAACCAGAATGGGCCAGGCGAATCGCCGCAAGGTTGTTGCCGGATAGTGCTTCGCCAGGATTAAGAGTTGATTCCGGCCGGTCAAGTACATGACGCGGGCTCGCTTCTTGCCCGAGCTTGCTTTGTCCATGTGAACCCCCACTGCTGCAGGTTCGTATATGCCGTGCAGGCCTGCGAGTACGCAGCGAATTCCGAAGTCTACGTCCTCGTAGTAGGACTCGAATCGAGCGTCGAGCAATCCGACTCGCTCGAATACTTCTTTATGAAAGAGTGCGGCGGTCATAGGCGCCATCCAAATTTTGCGCCGTGTCGACCAAATCTCTCCATCCTGACGCCCATACCCGCAACGCCATGCGTACGCGGCTCGGGAGATGAGATCCCAGCTTCCATCGAGAGTGCCTTGATCGTCTTTGCGCAGGAGTTTGCCGGCGGCAAACGCGGCATCCGATCCCTCGACGCTGGCGAGGAGACGTTCGATCCACTGCGGTTCGAGCACAACGTCGTTATTAATGATCAGGATCCACTCGCCCGTAGCGTGTCGGATTCCTTCGTTCACAGCGATGGCAAATCCGCGATTCTCCGGGAAGACGATCAAATCAACTCCAAACCGCCTGGCAACAATTTGTGTCGCATCCGTGCTGCCGTTATCCACCACGATGATTTGATCGGGTGGACGGGTTTGAGTTCGCAGATTCGATAGGATTGATTCGAGTAAATCGGCCCGATTCCAGGTGGGAATAATGGCCGAAACACTACTCATCCTCTTCACGATACGCTAGCGTTGCCAAGAGAGCGACGAAGGACGGACCATCTTTCTGGCGATCGCGGTAAGGACCGCCCATGGGATGTTTGGGATTGCTTTGACGATCTGGGATCGTTGGCTGACCGCACAAGCGGGGGAGAATCATATTGAGCATCGCAGATCTCATTTGAGGCCGCTGCTTAGACGATTCGAGTAAAGAAGTCCAACACAGTGGACCTACGAGCCCAATCCGCCGGTCATAAGCTTTCGCTCGGAATCGCACTGATCACAACAGCCTTCCTCTGCTCTGCCGTGATGAGCGCCTTCAGCAAAGCGGCTTCGGGCGCGCCGCCATTGATGATACTGTTCCTGCAATACGCAATCAGCTTTCTTGTTTTCGTACCAGCGGCGGTTGCATCGGGCCCGGCGAACCTAAAGACGCAACATCTCTGCCTGCAGTTGTTCCGATCCCTGGCAGGATCAGTTTGCCAGCTATTATTTTTCGTTGCGGTGGGATCAATTCCTCTGCTCGATTCAGTGTTGCTCTCGAATACGGCTCCGCTGTTCATCCCGATTGTCGTGTACGTTTGGTTTCGAAAGGCCGTGCAGCCGGTGGTTTGGGTAAGCCTTCTGATCGGATTGGCCGGGGTTGTAATGATCATCAAACCGGGTCCGCAGTTGTTTCGTAACCCGGCGTCACTGATTGCGCTCGTGGCCGGGTTATTTTCGGCTCTCGCGCTGGTGGCCACAAACAAATTGGCGGATACAGAGCCCCCTGTACGCATCCTGATTTATAATTTCGGGTTTTCGACTTTAGCGTTGATACCGCTCTGCATCTGGGCATGGAAGCCGCTGACGGCGAGAAACTGGCTGCTGCTAATTGGCGTAGGCGCTTGCTATGCGGCCACGCAGTATCTGATCATTCGGGCTTACCGTTATGCGAGCGCGACAGAGCTGTCTCCTTTCAATTACGGCGTCGTGATTTTTTCGGGGATCCTGGGCTGGTGGTTTTTTGGCAATGTTCCCGATGGAATGGCAATGATTGGAACGGCATTGATTTGCGCGGGAGGCATTTTGAGCATCGAGGCTGGACATTCCGAGGGACGCGGCCATGGCTTCGGAAACGGGCATTGGAAACTTCATTGGAAAATTGCAAAACGCAACGGCGCATCGCCATTGAGCCCGGCGCTCCGCTCCCAACAGGAAGCGACTAGAACTACCAAGCACTGATCACCCGATCCTACTTGCCGGGAGCCGCCAGCACTACGGCAGCCTCCGCCGTCAGCGGCAGGAACGTGAAGGTCTCCTGTAAATAAAGCCGGACGGCGGTCTCGGTGTGGCTCAGGTAGCCGATAGAGATGTCCTGACCGATATGTAGCTCAAAGTCGCCGCCACGAGTGGTGATGACCACCCCTCCAGCGATGGCTGGGGCCCAGACGATTTTCCCGTCCACAAGAGGCTGGATATGCCGCAGGACCGGATAGCCATCGTCGCTACCTGCAGCGGCGGCGGTATACGACTCCGCACTCAACAGGAGAGTGTAGGGGCCATTGACACCAGTGAGGCGCAATTGGCTGACCGCCTGCGCCACTACACCGGGATAACCCTTCGCGTCAACAGGGAGCGTCAATACCGGGTTACTGGTGCTTTGACGAACGCCTTGGATTCCGGCGGGCGCGTACCCCTCAAATACTGCCCGATCCTCGGCGAAGGCGATTTTGCGCGCCGCCTCTTTCAGAGGCGACCAGTCTGAATCGTTCGCACCGCGTTCCACATCGTCAATCGCCTGGCGCGTCAGTTCGAACGGAACACGCAGTTCCACGAGGGCCTTCACTTCGCGTTGCGCGGCTTGGATTCCCTCGCCCGGCGCTTCACTCTGCCGGAGATGACCAGTGCCGACTGCCGACAGTTCGAAACTCTTCGGGCCCAGCACGTCCACGACGCGCCGCCCCGCCAGGTGACGCTTGAGGGTGCGGGACGCTTCCTCTTCGATCTGGGCCCATGCCTGGTCAGAAACCGGGGCGAGTTCTCGATGAAGATTATTCATGTTCAGGCTCTCCTTTCAGTGAACCAATGCCGAGCGAACCATCAGGTAGCGATTGCCGCGACCCGGATGCGGCTTCGGTCTCATGTTCAGTCGCGGGCGGACCGGCGGGCGCCGAATCTTCCTCACCGGCCGGAACATTCTCCAGGAACGTCGCAGACGGTACGAAAAACAGCGTACCGGTGACAGCACGACTGAAGTCCAGCAGCCGGTCGTAGTTGCCAGGCGGCCGGCCGACAAACATGTTCACGAGCATCTGCTCGATCCTGCGCGGGGATCGGGCATAGCCGATGAAATAGGTGCCGAACTCGCCTTTGCCCAATTCGCCGAAGGGCATGTTGTCACGCACGATCTCCAACTGCTTCCCGTCTTCAACAATCGTTGTCAAGGCGTTGTGTGCTGACGTCGGTTTCACGGCATCGTCCAGTTCGATGTCGGAGAGTTTGGTTCTCCCGATGATCCTCTCTTGTTGCTCGACGGGAAGCGCATTCCACGCCTGAAGGTCATGGAGGTACTTCTGTACCAATACATAGCTCCCGCCGGCAAACGCTGCGTCCTCCTCGTCGATGATGGTAGCCTCGATCGCAGCCTGTCCCGAGGGCCTCTCCGTCCCATCGACGAAACCGATCAGGTCGCGGTCATCGAAGTAAGTGAAGCCATGCACTTCGTCCACGGTGGAGACTGCGCCACCGAGCCGGGACATGATCTGCATCGCCAGCTCAAAACACAGGTCCATACGCCTGGCGCGGATATGGAAGAGGATGTCGCCCGGCGTTGAGACGGCATGATGCCGGCCGCGGATCTCGCGGAACGGATGCAATTCTTTCGGACGCGGCGCACCGAAAACCCGGTCCCAGGCATCCGAGCCAAACGCCATGACACAGGACAGCCCGCCATCAAGGTCGCGGAAGCCTACCGCGCGCAGAAGAGCCGCCAGCTCACCACAAAAGCTCCGCACGGCGGCGCAGGGCTCTCGTCCGGGGTTTACCGTAACAACGAGAAAGATGGCGGCACGCGTAAGATGCCCGACGACCGGTTGAGGAATGACAGACGGCACGCTTCGCTTCTCACTGGCTAGATGTCGCAAACAGACAGTTTACTGACCTGTTGTCGAATGCGGAATTCAGCTAAACCACTGCATTGCGGCGTATCACTTCGCGATAAAAGGAAGCGCTCAGTTTCGGTATCCGTTTCTCCGTTTTGTAATCGACATAATAGATTCCGAAACGCAAGTTGTATGCGTCGGCCCACTCGAAGTTATCCATCAAACTCCACACGAAGTAGCCGTGCACAGGGAATCCCTCCGCAACCGCGCGATGCAAGTTGATTAAGTAATTGCGAAGAAACATCACACGATCGGTGTCGTAGACATGCCCATCCGGTGCGACGACGTCGGCAGAGGAGCATCCGTTCTCAGTGACGTAGATGTCCTTGACACCCCATATCTGGGCTACGTGGCGAGCAGCCCAATACAAGCCTTCAGGCCCTATGAGCAGCCACGGCGACGCCATGCGCGGGAACGAGGAGGGAGGGGGAACAACGGCGAACCCATGCTCTTCGTCCGCCCGCATGTAAGTCGGATTGTAGACGTTGATGCCGAGGACGTCGATGGGACTGCTGATGATCTTCAGATCTTCCGGGCTGAATTTCGGAGCATTTGCGCCTTCATGTTGCAGATACTGCTCCATGTACTTGCCTTCCATGATGACGGTCAAATACGGCGCATTGACAACGCGAGTCCCCAGCTCGCTTGCCTTGATGTGCTCTTCCGTATTAAAGACGGGCGTGCCGCTGATGAAATTTTCCGCCAAACCGACCTTTGTGCCCGGCTTGGCCTTGGCGCGGATTGCCTGGACGGCAAGTCCATGCGCAAGGACGGCGTTGTGCCGGGTCTGATTTAAAGCCGCCCGCTCGAGCTTCAATCCCGGCGCGAAAACTCCGGTGCCATAACCAAGATCGATAAAGGAGGAGAACTCGTTGATCGTAAAAAAATTCTTCACGCGATCCGAGAGCTGCTCCGCGACGTAGCCCGCGTAATCGGCAAAAGCCTTGGAAGTCTCCCGCGACTGCCAGCCGCCGTATTTGTCCTGCAAAGCTTGCGGGAGGTCCCAGTGGAAAAGGGTACAGAATGGATCGATTCCCGCGGCGACCATTTCGTCCACCAGGCGGCTGTAAAAATCCAGACCCTGCGGATTAGGCTTGCCGGCGCCTTCGGGGAAAATGCGAGGCCAGGAAACGGAAAAACGATAGATCTTTGCGCCTAAACCTTTCAGCAGCGCGATGTCCTCTTTATAGAGGTGATAATCGTCATCGGCCACATCTCCCGTCTGGTTGTTATAGGTTTTGCCGGGCACATGCGAGAACGTGTCCCAGATAGAAGGACCGCGACCTCCTTCTTTAGCGCCGCCCTCGACCTGATACGCCGCGGTCGCGCAACCCCAACGAAAGTTGTCCGGAAACTTATAGAAATCGGCCTGCGGTTCACCTTGCGCAGCGGCCTGAGGCGGAAACGCCAATTCCGCCACACTGGGAATGGCGGACGCGCCGATGGCTGCCGCTCCAATTCTCTTACCGAAGCCTCGTCGCGAAAAATTGGTGGACATGAAGTGATTGAATCATGACTCGCGGGCGCGTGCCCTGTGGATTTCATTCGCGATACATTGTCTTGGTCCTGTCGAAGCCTCTGCAAGCGAGAAAAACCTGCTAAACAGATCAGTTGTCTCGCCAGAGGATCGCCGAAATCCTACCCTCGTCTTGAAATACTCGCAATACGTCACTCAAGCCGCTAACGATGACATTGTTAACCACGAGTTGGTAAACGAGGTGCCTCCCACCCTTGGTGTGGATGTAGCCACCGAAGGCCTGTCCTTTCAACAATAGACCCGATTCCGAGCCCTCAAGGAAGGTCCCCGTCTTGGCGTGCACTTTTCCTTTTGCACCTGCCAAGGTGGGGTTCGATTCGAAGTCCGTGACGAAAGCAAGCGAGCCATCGACTCCCAGCACGGGCAACGCATCAAAAAATACCGGAAAGCTACGGCTCGCCGCTATCTTTGTGAGCATTCGAGTAACTGCCTGGGTAGTCGCTGTGCTCTCTCCTCCTCCGCTCCCATCGATGAAGTGATACCAGCCCTCGGGTATTCCGTAATTCTCAATCAGGTTTCTGCGTTCAACATCTAAGGCTTCGTCCATGTTATCGACACCCTGAGTAAGTCCAAATAAGAGGAGACTCGTATCGGCGCCGATGTTGTAGCTTACCTTTAATATCAATTTCGCATCGTCAGAATAAGGCAATCCTTGTAGCTCGGCCAGCTTCGATTGAGGAAAGTACAAGCCCTTAGGCGGAAGTAAGCGCACCGGATTCCAGGCAGTGAGTGGTGCGTCCACTTTCACCCCGGCCCTCTTAAGCGCCTCGATGAAAACCGTCCGTGCATAGTTGGAGGGGTTCACGATCCTGACCGTCTGCACAAGCGGAAATTTGTTCGTCAGCGGAGGGATGAAGTCCACCGGAAGTTGACCCGTGATCTCCGAGGTACAGCGGCGCTCGCCTATACACTGGGGCAGGAATGGATTTATTTCGAGAGTATCCTTCGACTTGGGTGCGCTTGTAACGAGGTCATTTATTACGCGCAGTGCTGCGGAAATAGGACGCGACTGCAGGGACACTAGGTCCCCTACCGCACCAGGTTCGATCGACAGGTCAACCATGTCATCGTTGACGAAAATCGGCTTGATGTCAAACTCACCGCGGAAATTGAAAGGCTGAAACAATCGATCGTCAATGACCACATCTCCAGTGATCTGCTTCACACCTCGAAAAGCGATCTGGCGCGCGAGGTCGGCATATCCTGCTAAGGGATTCGGCTTACTCAGGACAGCGTTGCCCAACGAATTGGCCTCGTTGTGATCGAAATCGGTGACGGCGATGCTCCCGTCGGGATTGGTCCTGCCACCCATCGTAAGGTCGCCGGATGCGACTAGAATCAGGTTGCCATGAAGTACGCCAGCGCTATCTAATGTGCCCTGGCGGTAAACAGGAGTGTTGTATCTGTGTGCAGGACCCACTTCATTCAGCAACTCACCAATTGTAAAGACCTTGCGAACCGATCCTATGAGAAACTTCTTGTCTGGCCGTAAGTCGATTAGCTCTTTTTTGTTGTCTAAATCGATGACGCGAAGGCCCCAGACGGCATTCTTGTACAAGGGCTTATCGAACACTGCTTGGATGTCGGAAGGGACCTTCGCATCCCTATCGCGAGGGCTGTCGGAGTCTTGAGCCATACCGCCGGCAACGGTAAAAAAGGCGAAAGCGAACGCTAGAACTCTCATCGCGCTGTCCTTTCTCGTCCTAAAGTAAGGTCTGGTTCATCGATTCTACTCCTCTTCTGGAGCAGCCGCGAATAAAAATCGCGGGCTAATTTTTCGCGGGAGCAGTTGCCATGCCGTTTCGAATTTGAACCACAATGGGGGCGTGGTCGGATGGTTTGTCCAGTGCTCGTTGTCCTTTGTCGATCTCGCAGCTCTCGAGGTATTGAGCCAGCCCAGGCGAGAGTAAGAAATGGTCAATTCGAATGCCGCGGTTGTACTCAAAGGCCTTTCGGAAGTAATCCCAGAAAGTAAAGTGGCCGCCTTGGCCGGGGTGTAAGAAACGAAATGCGTCGACGTAGCCGAGTCCGATCAAGGCGCGGTAGCGGGCGCGGGGCTCGGGCTGAAACAACGCGTCGTGCATCCAGGAAGCAGGCTTGTGGCAGTCGATGTCTTCCGGAATGACGTTGAAGTCGCCGCCCACGAGCGTTGGCATCTCGCTGTCTAACCAAATCTGCATTTGCTGATGAAGGCGATCCATCCAGGCCAGCTTGTAAACGAACCTATCGCTGCCGATCGGATTCCCATTGGGAAGGTAAATGTTGACTATGCGAATGTCGTTGATCACGGCTTCTAGAAATCGAGCGTGGCTATCTCTTTCGTCGCCAATGAGTGTTGTTGAGACTACGTCAATAGGATGCCGAGATAAGATCGCAACACCGTTGTAGGATTTTTGCGTAACGGCCGCGCTTTCGTATCCGAGGGGCTTAAACAACTCCGCCGGAAACTCGGCTGCTTTGAGTTCTTGCAGCAGTAGAACATCCGGATTATGCGTCGCTAGCCAGGTTCTTACGTGCTCTAAGCGGGCGCGAATCGAATTGACGTTCCAACTGGCAATGACCATAGATAGGCCTTCCAACTGAAGGAAGCAAGAAGACCCATGATCGCAACTCCCAACATTGGAAACGCATGCTATCCTGCACAAACACGCAGTGATTGGCAGTACCATCTCGCACTATCGCGTCATCGAGAGGCTGGGAGCGGGCGGTATGGGAGTTGTGTACCGCGCCGAAGACGTGACGTTAGGGCGCGAGGTCGCGCTAAAGTTTCTTTCTGATGAAATTACAACCGATGTCACTGCCATCGAGCGTTTCAAGCAAGAGGCACGCGCCGCAGCGGCAATCAATCACCCAAACATTTGCACTGTTTACGAAGTCGGTGAATATCGGTCATTGCCTTTCATTGGGATGGAACTGCTGGAAGGCGAGACGCTCGCACGCAAGATCTGCGGCAAAGCGCTTCCTCTGAATCAGCTTTTGGATTGGGCGATTCAGATCGCCGACGCATTGGATGCGGCACATGCGCGGGGGATCGTTCACCGTGATCTCAAACCGGCAAATCTCTTCATCACGATGCGCGGTCAAGTGAAGGTTCTTGACTTCGGTGTGGCAAAGCTTCGATTGCAGCCGGGGATAGCGCGCATGTCCTCGGAGACCACGGTCGTTGCGGTGCAAACAGATCCTGGATTTGCGATGGGCACACCTTCGTATATGTCACCAGAGCAGGTGCGCGGTGAAACTGTCGACGCCCGGACCGACCTGTTTAGTCTGGGTGTTGTCCTTTATGAGATGAGCACCGGAAGATTGCCGTTCGCAGCGGTAGACACCGCCAGCGTAATGGCATCGATTCTCCGAGATGTGCCGCAGGCCCCACTCGATTTGAATCCGGCCTTGCCACCCGCCGTCGCACACATCATCGAGAAAGCTCTTGAAAAAGAGACTGCGCTGCGTTATCAAAGCGCGGCAGATTTCCGCGCTGACTTACAGCGACTGCGCAGGCAGACGGAATCGCATCAGTTCATGCCGAGGCCTGCTATTCGGGTTAGCCGGGCTCCCAAAAGTGGCCGATGGCGCGCTGCTCTGGCTGCTGCCGCTTTATTAGCGATCTGCGGCGCCGGTACTTACGTTTGGCTACATCCGCGAGAGGCTACATATTTCGAGCATCCGGAAATCACCCAACTGACGACAACGGGATCCGTAGCTTATGTGGCGATCTCACCTGACGGAAAGTACGTTGCCTATGCTACTGGGAACGACCAGCAATCCCTTCGTCTGCGACAAATTGCAACAGGTACTGACGTTGAAATAGTTCCTCAAAGTTCTGGTTTCTATTACGGCATTTCCTTTTCACCGGATAGCGCCTACATCTGTTTCACAAGGGGGCTACTCGGCACAACTAACGCCGATTTGTTCCAGATCCCGGTCCTCGGCGGTACGCCACGGAAGTTGATTCAACATGTAAATTCCAGAGTTGCTTTTTCGCCTGAGGGGGATCAAATTGCATTCATCCGAAGAGATGTAATACCGGACGAAGACGCTCTGGTTCTTGCAAAGATAGACGGCACCCGTGAGCACACAGCGATTACGCGCAAGGGATCCGAACGATTCTCAGGTGCGCTTTCGTGGTCTCGCGACGGAAAACTGATCGCGCTTGGAATTACGAGTTCTGGCGGAACGCATAGCCATGTTCTGGTTGTTCAGCCAGACGGCAAGGGCGGGAAAACGGTAGGCCCGGCCAATTGGGGTTGGATCGAGTCTTTAGCTTGGGTACGGGACGGTCGTGCACTGATCGTCAGCGGCTGGTCTCACTCATGGCATCTTGTCCAGATTTGGGAGATGGCATATCCCGACGGACGTTTGCGTCCGATCACGAGGGATATCGCAGGACATGCGAGCATCAGCTTGACCGCGAATTCAGACACGTTGTGCGCGATGCGCGGTAACGGTGTATCCAATTTATGGACCGCCACGGCTGGCGGCCTTGGGCGGCAGGGCACGCTATCGGATATTCGGCAGATCACCAGCGGTACGGGAGCGCTTGGAACTGATGGCCTGGCTTGGATTGGCGAGGGACGAATCGCCTATACGGTTCCCGATAATGATAGAGAAGACATAGCGGTGAGGGACGCAAGTGGCGGAAACGAGCGAGAAATTACGCATGGGGAACGGATAGGGAATTTTTGTGTTTGTGGCGACCGCATCGTGTTTGCGTCGTATCGTGAAGATGAACCGAACATCTGGCGCATCGAGGCTGAAGGCTTTGGTCGAGCACTTCTAGCGCGAAACGCCTGGCCCACGTCCTGTGCGCCTGACGGCAAATGGGTGAAGTTCACATCCTTTGCCGATAACCAGAGAGAACTCAAAATTCCGTTGGAAGGTGGACCTGCCGTTCCGGTCAAGGGAGAGCCGCCGTATAACCAGCTATCGCCAGACGGGACGCCAAATAGCTTATCGCAGCGAGCGAAAATCACCTGCTCTCAAAGCGCCCTTTATTATTGCGCGCGTACGTGACGGAAAGCCTCTCGGCGAACTCGATATTCCGGAGAACGCTCTCTGGCAATGGGACCCGAACAGCCGTGGAATCGATTTCGTAACCGGATATCGACGCGACATCTGGCGCTTATCTTTTAACGACAAATCTCCAACCGCATTGACCCACTTCGATTCAGATGCGATGATCTGGAATTTCGCGTGGTCGCCAAGCGGCACGATGCTCGCGCTATCTCGTGGTGTCTTCTCGATGGATGTGGAGCTAATCAGGAATGCGCGAACGAAGTAACTCTGCTTCTAACGGAAGTTATCCACGAGTACCAGATCCGAACCGGGTTGATCCAAGTGAACGACCAGGAGTTGCCGGCCATCGCGGCTGACAGCGAGAGAGTTTGTATCCGTAGATAGCTCGTGTTCGATCGTGCCGACGTGAGCCACGGTTCGCGTTCCGAAGGAGTAGAAATTCAACTGGCTGGGAGCATCAGGGTTTGGACTACCACCGGATGTCACAAAGTAAATACCAGGGTCTGCAATCGCCCACCAGAAATGACGAACGGAATTCAGGACGAGCGTCTCCGATCCACCGTCGACAGGCACGCTCCACAATCCCGGTGTGGATTCCTTGGCGTAGTACAGGAGCTTGCCGTCCGGTGACTCGAACGCCTCAAACCCCCCGCCTCTAGTAACCTGAATGGCTCGCCCTCCTTCTGCCGGTATTTTCCAGATCTGGCGGGCACCCCCGCGGTCCGAGGAGAAGTAGATCCAACGGTTATCATGAGACCAACTGGGTAGGACCTCTTGCGAAGGGTCCGTTGTCAGGCGCCTGGCAGGTCCACCGTCGGTCGAGACTATGTAGATATCAGCGTTCCCATGCCTGAGACAGTCGAAAGCAATCAGACTGGAGTCCGGCGACCATCTCGGGGAACCGGCCGCACAGTCCCGCATATTCGTCAATTGCACGAGGTCTGATCCATCACGACCGCCCAGCCATATGGCCATCTCGCCCGACCGGTCAGACGCGAAGGCTACTTTCCTCCCATCCGGCGAGAATTGCGGGTCCATTTCCTCGCGCGTTGACGGGGCGAACGATGATTGTTGAATCGGCGGCGCGTCTGCAGAATGGCGCGCGACACTGAGATCGACGCTATATAGGTTGTAATCCGACACGGCGCGTTCGTAGACGAGGCGAACGGGCGCGGTCTGAGAAGGCTTTGAAGTGGAGGGGAATGATCCGTCCTCTGCCCAGAGATATCGCAAGGCGCCGCCGCCCGATGACCAGGAATGGACAGAGAGGCGGACGATGCTGAGGCGCCACGTGCCGGGCGTAGTTGTTCCGACAATGAGATCTGCACTGCCTGGTATCCATGACAGTCCATCAATCCGATTCTCCTCGCGAGTGATTCGGCCGGGGTCCGCGCCCGTGGCGGATGAAACATAAACATTACCCAGATAGCCCGCATACCGTACAAATGCGAAATCTTTCCCGTCCTCGGAGAACGCGCAATCATCGTCAATTAGTCCGCGGGGTGCAGAGGTTATGTTCCTCTTCTCACCGCTCGCGATTGATACAAGCGATATGCCCGAGGTCCCGTTCCACGCGCCAACAGACGTACTGTCTGGACTCCAGCAAACGGAGTGACCCGTTGTGTTTGCGATCTTTCGATCCGGGCCACCCAGAGGCGATATGAGATAAACGGCGCCGTTTGGTCCGGGATCACGAATGAAGGCAATGTACCGCCCGTCGGGCGACCAGGCAGGTGCGGTGTCGGGCGCGGCGTTCGTGGTCAGTCGCAAGGGAGGTCCCCCTGAGGTCAGCACAACGTAGATATCGTAGTTATCCTGTTTTTCGCCGTTCCAACTAAACGCAACTTGTCGGCCATCTGGCGAGAAACTCGGGTGCCTTTCATTACCGGGATAACTAGTTAGTGGCGTAGTCACTATCGGGGGCGGAGTTCGCCGGTTGAGTGTGTACCACGCAGTCGCGATTGCAGCCGCGAGGATTACCGCGATAACCGCCAACAGAAGGCGTCGCGGAAATCGATGAGTTCTTGGCAGAGCGTGCAGTGTTCCTGATTCCGACTCTTCTCTCAGCTCTTGCAAGGCCACTTTCACGTCATCCATGTGTTGGAAGCGACGCGATGGATCCTTTCGTAGGCATCGCGAGATAATGCGCTCCATTTCGCGCGGGACTTCAGCGACGATCTCCGTCGCGGGCCGTGGGTCCTGATTCAGGACTGCGGCCAGCGTTGACATCGTGGTCGCTCCCGAAAACGCGCGCCGCCCTGTGGTCATCTCGTACAAAACCGCGCCGAACGAAAAGATATCGGACCGGCTGTCGACCGCCCCGCCTTGCGCCTGCTCAGGGGACATGTAGGAGGCGGTTCCAAAGATTACGCCTTCCTTCGTTTGGGGATTGACGGCCTCGGTGCTATCGTCAGTTGCAACAGCTCCCTTGGCAATAAGCTTGGCGAGCCCGAAATCCAGGACCTTAATGCGTCCGTCGGGGCCCACCATGATATTTGCCGGTTTCAGATCGCGGTGAACGATGCCCGCCGCGTGAGCGGCAGCCAACGCATCGGAGATCTGAATTGCAAAGTGAAGCGTTTCGGCAACGCTGAGGCGTCGCCTGGCCATGAGCTGATTTAGTGGTTGCCCCTCGACGAGCTCCATCACGATGAATGGTTGTTCGTGATCGGTATCGATTTCGTGGACCGTGATGATTCCCGGATGGTTCAATGCCGAGGCTGATTTCGCCTCCCGGACGAAGCGTGTGCGCCGGTCTGGGTTCGAAACAAACTCGGAGGGAAGGAGCTTAATCGCGACAAATCGGTCGAGTGAAAGGTCGAGAGCTTTGTAGACCACTCCCATGCCGCCTCTCCCTAATTCCTGGAGCAGTTCGTAATGCGAAATCGACCGCTGTGTCACAACCGTTCTTGGATCGTAACGCATCCGAGTCGTTGTGGACGCGCATCTTTCTTGCAAACGGCGGAAGCGAGAGGCCTTAGATCGCACGTTTGAGCGCTTCCAGTTCAGGGTTGGCAAAAGAAATTGGACGCGCGCAGATCTTCACGTCCGATCCTGAGTTCCTGGATACTAACGTTCTCGTCTATGCGTACGATTCGGTTAGCCCTGTAAAGCAGCGCGTTGCGCAGCGCTTACTTCGTGAAGCGGT
Source organism: uncultured Acidobacteriaceae bacterium (assembly GCA_963787585.1). Taxonomy (GTDB): domain Bacteria; phylum Acidobacteriota; class Terriglobia; order Bryobacterales; family Bryobacteraceae; genus Bog-105. Next base: position 45,986 of record CAWBDR010000009.1, on the reverse strand, counting down.
AGCCGGACAGTTTGTTATTTCTGCTCAGGTCTTGGCTGAGTTTTCGGCAACGCTCCTATACAAGATCTCCCCAGCGGTACGCGCCGCTGATTTGATCGTTCTGCTCGATGTACTTGGGCCAATCAAGGTCGTTCCTTCAGATGGCGGGATGGTCCGGCGAGCGGTTGAGGCGCAAGCGAGTTACGGCATTCACTTTTGCGATGGCATGATCGTGGCAGCCGCTGAGAAGGCCCGTTGTAAGCGAATCCGGTCGGAGGACTTTAACTCCGGTCAAGAATACTTTGGGATCACTGTGGAAAACCCGTTCAGTTGACCCGATTGTGGACGATGACTATTCCCACCGCAATGCCGTATTCGGGTCCAAGCGCATGGCACGGCGCGCCGGGATATATGAAGCAAGCAGCGCGATCAGAGAAAGAAGCACAGCCACGCCTGCAAATGTGATTGGGTCCGTGGCTTTGATTCCGAAAAGGAGACTAGACATAAGGCGCGTGATGGCAAACGAGGCGGCAATGCCGATGGACACGCCGAGAACCGCGAGCCGGGCGCCTTCGCCCACTATCATGCGCAGCACGTCGCTTCGCTCCGCACCAAGCGCCACGCGAATGCCGATCTCCTGGGTGCGGCGCGTCACCGAAAAGGCCACAACTCCGTAGATGCCGATCGCGGCAAGAGCTAAGGCAGCGGCACCGAAAACCCCCGCCAGAAGAAGTAGAAAACGGCGATCCGCGAGCCAGCCGCGCATTTCATCCGCGAACGTGGAAAATTTGACGGGAACATCGGGAGCGAGATCGTGGAAAATGCTGCGCGCGGAGGAAATGATCTCTGGCGCTGGTGCGGCGGTGCGCATCAGGATAGTGGGCGATGAATTGATGTTCATTCCACGCTGGCGGTAATCGACGTAAATGATAGGACTCGGGGGAAGATCCAGGCCGCGCGCTCGAACATCGCCAGCGATGCCAACAATCGTGAGCGGCGTCATGTTGCCGTCCATATTGCCAAACTCGATGAGTTGACCGATCGGGTCCTGATTGGGCCAGCGCTGGCGAGCTAGTGCCTGGCTGATCACCGCAACGTGTGGTGAATTCCAATTGTCCTGTTCGCCAAACATGCGCCCGCGGATCGGCGGAATGCCCATGGTGCGGAAGTATCCCTCGCTAGCGGTCGCATAAAGGGCGTATCCGGTTTGCGAGGGATTTCGAGCCATACGGCTCCATTCCTCGAAATTGGCGGGCGGCTTTTGGCCATTGAGGATCAGGAAATTTCCGTCTGCGAGATCATCGCCGGCCGCGACGGGCATCGCCCCGGCCAAGCCCGCGCTCTCCACACCCGGAATTGCGCGAAGCCGGCTGAGTATGTTTTCCATCAGATGCACTTGGCGCATGATCGCTGACGGCTGTATCGCAAATCCTTGCGGAATGGAAGGCAAGAACTCGACGGTGATCAGGTTTCGCTGGCTGAATCCGGGATTGGTGGAAATGAGGCGCCAAAAGCTGCGGCCGAGAAGGCCGGCTCCGATCAAGATCACAAGCGTAGTGGCAATTTCGCCGGACACCAAAAAGCCGCGAAAGCGCTGGCTAGCGCGCGTGCCACTGTGAGTGCGAGAGCCGGCGGTCAGAGCTTCCTGGAGATCGCCTTGAGCGGCGCGCCACGCAGCAAAGAGCCCGAGCGAAACGGCGACAGCTACGACTGCGGCCAGAGCGAATAGCAGAACCGGCATGTTGATGGCGATACCTTGCTGCCGCGGCAAATTCGTCGGAAGAATTGCTGGAAGTGTCCTGACCACCCAAGCGGCTATCAAGATGCCCAGTACGCCTCCAACGAAGGAAAGCCAGAAAGACTCGGTGAGAAACTGCTGAATCAGCCGGCCGCGCCCGGCGCCGAGTGCCGCACGCACCGCCAATTCCTTGCGGCGAGCGGACGTGCGCGCTACCAGTAGGCCGGCGACATTGGTGCACGCGACCAGGAGTAAGAGGCCGACAGCTCCCAGAAGGGTCAGGAGAGCAGTTCGCACATCTCCGACGAGCGCGTCGGCAAGCGGTACTACCGCAGCATCGCTGAGATCAACATCTTTTCCATACTGATTCTTGATACGGCGAGCAATCGCGCTAAGATTCGCGCGCGCCTGGGCGACGGTGATCCCATCGCGGACGCGGCCGAGGCCTCGCCAATTATGCCCTGTGCGGTCGCGTTCCGTAGCGAACTCGCGCGGAATCCATGCTGCGACGTCCGGCGGAAATTCAAATCCCTCCGGCATTACTCCGACGACAGGATAGACTCCGCCCAGCATCGTCAGGTGAAATTTAGAGAGATCCGTTGCACTGCCGAGATATCGCCGCCAGTAGTTATAGCTAACGATCACCGCCGGGGCACCGTGGACGCGCAGCTCCTCCGCCGAGAGATTGCGCCCGCGAAAAGGCTTGACGCCGAGGGTTTTAAAGAAGTCGGTGGAGACTTCGGCGATGTTGACACGCACAGGCTCGATACCGCCGGAAACCGATGACTGCCGGTAGCCATAAGCCGCCAAAACGGCCAACGTGTTGTTCTGTGTACGAAAATCGTCGAAATTGAGTTCCGCCAAATCCATTCGGTGGCCGTTAGGAGCCTGCTCCCAGACGCGAACGATTTGCTGCGGATTCGGGTACGGGAGCGCGCGCAGGAGAACGGCGTCAACGACAGAGAAAATTGCCGTGGACGCGCCGATGCCGAGCGCGAGCGTCAGTACTGCGACTGCAGTAAAGCCAGGAGAGCTTCTGAGCGTCCGCAAGCCGTAGCGCAATTCGCGGAGCAGCGATTCCATCGAGGCCCGCATGTTTAAGCTGCGACCTCGACCGTAGCGACCTGAGTGGATGGTTCGGGGATGGGCAATCCGTCTTCGCGAAGGCCTTCGAGATGCAGCTCGATAGCTTCTTGCATGTTGTGCTTGATCTCCTCGATCGTGCGCCCTGTAGTAATGCAGCCGGGCAGATCCGGGACGTAGGCACTGTAATTGCTGCTGCCGGGGGCTGTTTCGATCACGATGGCATATTGCATGATTACTCCTTCGGTTTCTCGATTTGAGCTTGTTTCAAAATGCTGGCGAGCGTCTTCGGATGGACGTCATCGTTGGGATGACCAGGCACTGTCACGCGACCCGGCTTCGAAGAGTGCTTGTAGTGGCGATGGCTTCCCTTCTGCGAGTGAAATTGCCAAGCGTCGCCTTCGATGAGCCGGACCAGATCCCTCACCTTCACCTTCTGATTTTATGAGCTGTACATCGTCCTCAGCTCTTGGTGAAGAAAGTCCTCCAGACCGTGTCCACCATCGCATGGAGCAAGGCGGAAGAGAGCAGCGTGCCGCCCGATCGATACGCAGACCCGTAGAACCAGCCGGCAATCGACGCCAGTACAACGTAGCGCCAGTTGGGAAAAGGCGCATGAAGGATATGAAAGAGACCGAAGATGCAACTGGCGATGAGCTGGCCGCCCCACCAGGAGCGAAGCGATTTTTCAAGCAGATTCTGAAGGAATCCGCGGAAGAACAGTTCTTCGAGGATGGCGACAAACAGGAAGATTTCCAGATAGCTAAGAAGGAAGTCGAACAGTCCGTGCCAACGCGGATTCCAGGAAGTGAAGCCGAGTAAGAGGCCGAGCGGAATCGCAATCGCGGCGAAAAAGGCGAAATTGCTGGCCGCAGCACGCAGCGCTCTCCTGCTGAAGTCTAGTCGATAGCCCAGGTCTGGAACCGGCCGGATGTAAGTCCAGCAGAGCGCGCCCAAACTGACGAGGAACAATCGCGCCATGAAATCGAGATTTGCGGGAACGTTCCAGATGCCTTTGAAGAGATGAAAGAGAACAACCGGTACTAACCAGACTGCTATCAAGGCGTCCTGCCAGTTGAATTTGGCTTGGTCGTGAACCGGGAAGGTGGAATAGAGGAGGACCACCGGCGCGGCTATCGCGACCAACCGGGCGAGCGCCGGCCAGCGGAAGTCCTCCGTTCCCGCGACATAAAGAAGATATGGCAGGAGGAGCATTGCGAGAACGATTGCTGCTTTATACTTCCCTGCAATGAATTTTCCGAGCAGAGCGCGGGTCGCGGGCATCGCGAGTGCGACGACGTAAACCAAGAAGAGGAGAAAACAGCCGTAAATACCTGCTGCGGAGGAAAGCGGGAGGGAGTAGCGCTTCACATAGCCGGCGGCCACCGGGAAGAACGCTGCCGCCAACCCTGCAATGACGGTGGTAAATGGCCAGAGTGAGGGCCGGCGTAGAGTGGCGATCGACATCAACATCTCGATCGTAGAAAAATCGGGTGTATGAACCAGCAGGTCAGGTGAGCTATGTAGTATCCTACTATCAGGATGCTCGAAGTTCGATCTCTCACCAAGTGCTACAGCTCGGTTCCGGCAGTAGACAACGTAAGCTTCACCATCCAAGCCGGCGAGGTCCTGGGCTATCTCGGGCCGAACGGTTCGGGCAAGAGCACAACCGTCAAGGTCATCACTGGTCTGCTCGAACCCACGGCGGGCACGGTCCTGTTTAAAGGCAATAGGATCACTGACGATCTCGCTGCCTATAAGGGCCTGGTCGGATACGTGCCGGAGGAAGCGAATCTGTATCCGTTCCTTTCGGGACTCGAATATCTCGAGCTCGTGAGCCGTCTGCGCAGTCTACCCACGGCGCTAAGTGCCAGGCGGACGGAGGCTCTACTGGAGCTGTTCTCGATGCGCTCGCATCGCCACACTTCCATTTCGGCTTACTCGAAGGGCATGCGGCAGCGCATTTTGCTGATCGCAGCCTTGCTGCACAACCCCGAACTTCTCATCTTTGATGAGCCCTTGTCCGGACTCGATGTCACGTCTGCGCTGATCTTTCGCAAGCTTGTTTCGGCGCTCAGCCGTCAAGGGAAGACGATTTTTTACTGCTCGCATGTGCTTGAAGTCGTGGAGAAGGTGTGCTCGCACGTCACCATTCTTCAGAAAGGCAAACAGGTCGCCTACGGTTCGATCGAGGATTTGAAGCAGTTCCAATCGATGCCTTCGCTCGAGGCGGCATTCTCGAATCTAATCCAGGAAGTGGATGCCGAACAATCGGCCCACGCGATTGTCGACGCGGTGATCAGCCAATGAAAACCGTATCCTCCCCCTCTCCAGACCCATTCCTAACACTCGTGCGGCATTTCGTTCGTCGTATGTTCGCCAGCGAGGACGAGCAGGGAAGCACCAGCATGGGCCTCGGGCTCGGCGCCGTTCTCGCTATTCTTGCCTCTCCCGGCGCGTTCGCGTCCATTTTCCTTTTGGACAAGTACTCGACTTTGTTGCAGTGGCTGCGCCATCTTCGAATTGATCCGATCAGGGCATCTGTTTCCGATGAATACTTTTTCGTTGTCCTTTCCATGACCATCACCGGCCTGGTTATGGTCCTTCGCTGGAATCGTCTGTTACCCGACCGGCGGGATTTCGCGAATCTCGCGATTCTGCCGATCCCCATCCGCAACATTTTTCTAGCTAACTTTGTTGCTCTGTTTGGGCTCGCTGTCCTGTTTGCGCTCACTGTAAATGGCGTCTCCGTGTTTCTGTTTCCGCTGTTCGTAACTCTTAGCGACGGGACCACCGCCGCGTTTCTGGGCGTCGGCATCAGCCATATCGCCACCGTCCTCCTGGCCAGTTTGTTCAGCTTCTTCGCCGTGTTTGCGCTGGCCGGACTGATGATGCTTGTGGTGCCGAAGCGAATCTTCGCAGCGGTCTCGATTCTGGTCCGCGTTGTTCTTGTGATCTCGCTGCTAACCGAGTTCCTGTCGAACCTTTTCTTGCAGTTGTTCGCCGGCCGGCTGCCGGGTTATGCCGGAAGCTACGTCCGCTTGCTGCCCTCCTTCTGGTTTCTTGGCATTTACGAACGAATGCTTGGCATCGCGAAACCAGAGATGGCGGAACTGGGCAGAGAAGCCCTACTGGCGCTTGCCGCGGCTGTGGTGATCGCGATGCTCGCGTACGTGCTCTGTTATCGAAGATATTTTCTGCGCCTTTCTGAGACCCTCGAAACTATCGGTAGCGGCCGCCACGCTTTGAGGCTGCATATACCGGAGTGGCTCGCAGGCCGGCTGTTTCGCTCACCGTTCGAATGGGCCTGCGATAGCTTTGCGCTTAAAGTGCTACTGCGCAGCGAACAGCATCTGATGTTTTTCGGCGCTTACCTGGGGATCGGGTTAGTCATGGTCGCACAGACCAGCGTCGATGCTATGGCGACCGGAGGCGCGGACCCGACGGTACCCAAGGCGGGATATCTCGCCATCCCGTTAATGATCGCGTTCTTCGTACTGAGCGGCTTGCGGTTTGTGTTCGATATTCCTGCGGCGCTCAATGCCAACTGGGTCTTTCGCACGACGGTCGAGGAGCCTCAGCCGGACCCGCGCCGGATTGCGCTTCGATTCATGCTGCTGGCCGTCTTGCCATGGGAAATAGCTGTCCTGCTACCGATCACGAATCACCTCTTTGGATGGGAAACGGCCTTGGCACACACGGCAATGGTCGTAGCGCTGAGTGTTCTTTTCGCCGATATTATGCTGGTGCGCTTTCGAAAAATTCCCTTCACCTGCAGTACTCAGCCCGAAGTCAAACGCTTGCTCTTTCGCATCATCGGATCGGTATTTGTGGTCTTGCTGATTGTGCCGATGCTGGCGGAAATCGAACGCTGGATGCTCATCAATCCGATCCGCTTAATCGGATTCGCCCTGGCTCTCATCGCGTGCTGGTACTGGCTGTATCGATACCGGCGGGAAATGCTGCCCAATGAGACTATATTGACTTACGAAGATGGGCCCCCGCCCGCTTTCGAAATCTTGAAGCTGGCCTAAGAGAGAGGTAGAATTCTATATAGGTTATGGTTGACTCCGCGAAACTTTCCCACACCGCCGCGCTGATCCTGCAGACCATCGATCAGGGCTTCAGTTACGGGTTCGACATCATGGATGAGACCGGTTTGCCGAGCGGCACCGTCTATCCGGCGCTGCGGCGAATGGAGCGTGAGGGACTCATCTCTTCGGAATGGGAATCAGAGAAAAAAGCCACTGCCGAGCAGCGGCCTCCGCGAAAATACTATCGGATCACGCGCGCCGGGTCTGAGGTGCTCGAACAGTCGCAAAAGCGCTACCCATTGTTAATCCGTCTGGTTGCGAAATCGCGTCGCTGAGGAGCAAGTATGCAAGGGAATCTGAAGCGTCCTTTATCGGTCATCGCATGTAGCAGGCTCATCTGCGGTATCGCGCTTTTGATTCCTGCAGAAGAACGCGAGGAGTGGAAACAGGAATGGCTTGCGGAGATCTGGCATCGCTGGCAATTTCTCCACCATGCGGGGATTTGGGACTGGCTCGAAGCCTGCCGCCTCGTCTGGAACTGCTTGGGTGCGTTTCCCGATGCTGCCTGGCACTTCACTTCAGACCATCCGGTCCAGAACCGGATCCGGGAATGCGTCCGGTCACCGTGGACGTGCCTGGGATTCCTGGGAGCCGCCTTACTCGTTCTAACGTTCGTGAGTTCGGGTTTACCGGCTACTCGCGCGCTATTCGGATTTGAGGCAAATCATGGACCGGGAAAGCTGCTCTATATCTGGAGGCATCCAATCTCGGGCGGAGGCGATAAAGGGCTTCCCTCGGACCTCGCTCCGGCGTGGGCGCAGCGCAGCGTGTTGCTCGATAGCGTCTCGGCTTTCACGGTCAGCTACCAACCGGGTTTTGCTGGAAGCTCTCATCCGCCAGCGCTTCTCATACATTCCGATCCCAATCTCTTTCGAGTGCTGCGCGTCGCGCCCGCCGTGGGCGCATTTCCTTCCGAAGGCGTCGTGCTTTCGGATGAAATTTGGCGGTCAGCGTTCCGAGCCGATCGCCGGGCGATCGGCTCGAAACTGCAAATTGGACGTGATTCGTATGTGATTGCGGCCGTACTGCCACGCGGCTTTCGATTTCTTTCCCGGGAACCCGCTATCTACCTGGCAACCCCGTTTCTCGGCCTAAAACCCACAATGGTTGTGGCGAGAGCGAAGCCGGGCGTATCGCAAGGCAAGCTGGATAGGGAACTGACACGCATCGCCGAGGTTTCCTGCTATTACTTCTTCCAATCGGAGCTGCGCTATTCCTACGTCGACGATGAGATCCACACGCCTCTCAGCATCTTCGCAATCGCGGTGTTCGCCTGCGGGTTCCTTACTTTCGCGGCATCGCGCATCCGCATCCGCCGTTTGCGGGTAGCTTTCCAGCCCGGATCGCGGAGTGCCATGGTTCGCCGCGGCGCCTTCTTTTTCGCTAAAACCGCCCTGGCTCTCGCGTTCGTGTTTACAGCCGCGCTCGAATGGCTCCGGTCGCAATCTGCCATTCTCTACGGATCCAGAGATCCCGCCAGCGGTCCGTTCCTACTGTGGCTGTATATCCTCGGCGCAATGGGTGTGTTCTTCTGGTCTCTAGCCGATCAAAGGGCGCGCTGCCGCGTATGCCTGCGTTTGCTCTGCTTCCCAGTACGCATCGGGTGTCCGGGATGCCTGCTCCTTGACTGGTCCGGAACGGAGCTGCTCTGCACGGAGGGCCATGGTGTGCTGCATGTCCCTCACCTCGCTCCAAGCTGGGAAGAGGAGTCCGGACACTGGATCTCCCTCGACGAATCCTGGAAAGAGCTATTCGCGGAACACAGTTAAGTGTCGGTTGCCAGATCGACTTCTATTCGACAGTGACGCTCTTGGCCAGATTCCGCGGCTGATCCACGTCGCAGCCGCGCCGGACGGCGATGTGGTACGCGAGTAACTGCAGAGGAATCATCTCGAGCAGCGGCAGCAGCAGCTCACGCGTAACGGGGATCGGGATCAGATAGTCTGCCATTTTCGCGACCGCTTCGTCACCTTCGCAGGCGACCGCAACCACCACGCCGCTGCGCGCCTTCACTTCCTGAATGTTCGAGAGCGTCTTTTCGTAGTGAATCCGGCTCTCTTCCGATTCAGGATCGCGCGTGGCCAGCACCACGACCGGAAGATTCTCGTCAATCAGCGCGTTGGGGCCGTGCTTCATCTCTCCCGCCGGATAGCCTTCGGCGTGAATGTAGGAAATTTCTTTCAGCTTGAGCGCGCCTTCGAGAGCAATAGGAAAGTGAATCCCGCGGCCCAGGTATAAGAAATCCTGCGCGCGGAACAGACTCTTGACCAGGTCGTCATAAATGACGTCTCGAGCGAGAACCTGCTCCAATTTCCCGGGAATTTGGGAGAGTTCCTGGACCAGTTTGGCAGAGCAATCGGCGGTTAACGTCTCTCGCACCTGCCCCAGATACATCCCCAGGAGAACCAGGGCCGTAATCTGAGACGTAAAGGCTTTGGTGGACGCGACTCCGATCTCAGGCCCAGCGTGCGTCATCAGCGTACCTGCTGCTTCACGCGTAATCATGGAGCCCACCACATTGCAGATCGCTAGCGTTTTCGAACCCTTTTGCTTCGCTTCGCGCTGGGCCGCCAGCGTGTCGGCAGTTTCGCCCGATTGCGAAATCACGATCGTCAAGGTATTGGGTTGAATGATCGGATCGCGATACCGGAACTCGCTTCCATAATCCACTTCGACCGGCAGCCGTGCTAATCGTTCGATGATGAACTTCCCGGCAAGGCCGGCATGCCAACTGGTTCCACACGCCACAATTTTGACCTGCTGAAATGCGCGGAAGTCCGCTTCGGAGATGTCGACTTCGTCGAGAAACACGCGCCCGCTCTCGAAGCCGATTCGACCCAGCATAGTGTCACGAATCGCGCGCGGCTGCTCAAAGATCTCTTTGAGCATGAAGTGCTTGTAGCCGCCCTTTTCGGCCATGATCGGGTCCCACAGTATGTGAGAAATCGGGCGCCGCACGGTGCGGCCGTCGAAATCGGTGAGGTGAACTCCGGAGGGCGTGAGTACGGCCACATCGCCATCGTTCAGAAAGATCATGTCGCGCGTATGGCTGAGCAACGCGGGAACATCGGAAGCCACAAAGAACTCGTCCTGCCCGAGTCCAACGACAACCGGCGGCCCCGAACGCGCGGCTACGATCTTCTCCGGATCGCTCGCGGCTATGACGCTGACGGCAAAAACACCGGTGATTTCTTTCAGCGCGGCGCGTACGGCGTGCTCGAGGTTGCCGTTCAAATGCCTTTCAATTAGATGCGCAATGATCTCGGTGTCTGTTTCCGTGACAAACGTGTGCCCTTCCGCCGTGAGTTGCTTGCGTAAGGTCAGGTAATTCTCGACGATGCCATTATGGACAACCACAATCTGGCCCTTGCAGTCGCGATGGGGGTGTGCGTTCTCCTCCGTGGGACGGCCATGGGTGGCCCATCGGGTATGGCCAATTCCATAGGAACCTGACAGCGGCCTGGTCCGGATCGCCTCCTCGAGATTGCGCAGCTTGCCTGACGCCCGCCGCACATCGAGACATTTGCTGTCCGTGAGAACCGCAACCCCGGCCGAGTCATAGCCGCGATATTCCAGACGCCGTAGGCCGTCCACGATTACCGGTACCGCTTCGCGGTTGCCGATATATCCTACAATTCCGCACATAAGAAATCAGGTAGCACGATTCACTCCAAAATCTCGACACGGTAATCCTCGATCACCGGGTTCGAGAGCACGTCCTTCGCTATTGTGTCTAGCACTTCAACTGCCGAATCGTGAGGGGTGCCCTCGGCCACGCCGATTTCGAAATATTTTCCCTGGCGAACCGAGGCGATCTCCCGGTGACCCAGTTTGTTGAGAGCAGAGCAGATAGTCTGTCCCTGCGGATCAAGAACCGTTGGTTTCATGGAGACGTACACGCGCGCTTTCATTGGATCTTTCATTGTAGGGCTTGAATAAGGCAAACAATTGGAGCAGAATTTGTTTAATGGGTTCTGTTACAACCGATGAGTTAGGCAGGTTTGCATCGGCTTGCCGTCGCGGGAGTGATCTATCGTAAAGCTCTGTATATTGGCGAGCAGTAGCGCGGGAAATTCCGTTTTCATCGCGACGGAGCGGACGCGTGTCCTGGTTGACGCCGGACTGAGCCGCCGCGAAATCACGAAACGGCTGGCCGCGATCGGCGAAGACGTGGCCCATCTCACCGCAATTCTGGTTACGCACGAACATAGCGATCACACGTCCGGCCTGGCATCGCTCTCGAGGGCGAGAGAAGGTAAATTGCCCATTTATTCGACCCATGGGACAGGGAGATACCTGGAATGGGGCGAGAGCCCACGAACATGCGAGACCTTCCAGGCCGGCTGCGGGTTCTCCATCGGCGATTTCGACGTGACGAGCTTTACGATTCCGCATGACGCCGCGGATCCCGTAGGCTTCACTCTTTCCGCTGAAGGAATCAAGATCGCGATTGTGACAGATCTCGGATATGTTCCGGATTCCCTTCGGTTCCATCTGCGCAACACCGATATAGTGCTGCTGGAAGCAAATCATGACCTCGAGATGCTGCGTGTCGGACCCTATCCCTGGTCTGTCAAGCAGCGCGTAATGAGCCGCCGGGGACATCTCTCCAATGAGGTTGCCTGCGCATTCATTCAGGACGACCTCGATTCGCGTGTTTCCACTCTGATCCTGGGGCACATTAGTGAGCACAACAATCACCCCGAGCTGGTGAGAAATCTCGGCGGAGAGGCATTGAACGGCCGCACTCTGCTCACCAGACTGGTGGTCGCGCAACCAGGTGAACAATCCGAAGTCTTCTGCTACTGACCTCGGAGCCCTCCCTCTCTAGCACAATAGTGGTGAATGATTGCGCGCTATACCCGCCCCGAAATGGGGGCGATCTGGAGTGAACTTCACAAGTACGAATGCTGGCTCGAAGTTGAATTGGCTGCCTCGGAGGTATTGGCGCAACTAGGTCAGGTCCCTCGCGAAGCGGCAGAGGCTCTTCGGACTCATGCGGATTTCGATCTCAAGCGAATTGAAGAGATTGAGCGCGAAGTACGGCACGACGTGATTGCGTTCACCACCGCGGTTGCCGAAGCGATGAAAGCGGAGGGCGCGGCCGAGGAGTCGCGCTGGTTACATTACGGCCTTACGTCCAATGACGTAGTGGATACTGCGCAAGCTCTGCAGATCCGCGACGCCTCCCGGCTGATTGAAGCCGGGTTGGGACCGCTCTCAGATGCCTTGAAAAGGCTCGCTCACGAACACAAGCACACGCTGCAGATCGGGCGCACGCACGGTATGCACGCCGAGCCCATTACCTTCGGGCTAAAGGCCGCTATCTGGTGGGAAGAAATGGAGCGGCACCGGAAGCGCTTTGCGTCAGCCGCCGAAGAAATTCGAGTGGGGAAGATTTCAGGAGCGGTCGGCACGTTTGCCCACATCGGACCGGAAGCCGAGGAGATGATCTGCTCGCGGCTTGGGCTGAAGGCCGCCGCCGTGACTTCGCAAGTGCTCTCCCGCGATCTGCACGCATACTATATAGCGGTTCTGGCCGGAATTGCCTCGAGCCTCGACAAGATCGCGCTCGAGATTCGTCATCTGCAGCGAACGGAAGTCCGGGAAGCGGAAGAGCCGTTCGCGGCGGCCCAAAAGGGTTCGTCCGCAATGCCGCATAAACGGAACCCGATTACCTCGGAACAGATTTGTGGGCTGGCCCGCGTCGTTCGCGCGAACGCGCAAGCCGCCTTCGAGAATGTTGCACTGTGGCACGAGCGCGACATCTCTCATTCCTCCGTCGAGCGCGTGATTCTACCGGATTCCACCATCCTGATCGACTACCTTTTGGCGAAAACTACCTGGCTGATCTGCGGATTGCGAGTGAATACCGCCAGAATGAGGCGGAATGCTGAATCCACCAAAGGGCTGATTTTTTCAGGACAGTTACTGCTCGATCTGACCGCCGCCGGCATGCTCCGCGAGGATGCCTATCGCTTGGTCCAACAGGAAGCGATGGAAGCCTGGGAGAACGAAGGAGATTTTCGGGCGCGCGTGGAGGCGGATTCTCGCATCCAGCGCTTCTTGACTAAGGAACAGCTAGACGGTGTGTTTTCATTAGACCGGCAACTCGGGAATGTCGACCGGATTTTCCACAGGGTTTTCGGTACTTAGCTTGCTCGACTAGTGAAAATTTGGTGTGGGGATTTTTCCACTTTTCGTTTAAACTAATCGTGCCAAAGCTTTCGGAGACTGTAGCCGATGGCAGTTGTGAGCTGTGCGACAGAACATGCGAGCACCACATTCTGGAAAACCACCGAGCAAGGAACTGGAACTAGCCCGTGTGCTTCTGGTGGATGATGACCTGACCGCGCGGTTGACGCTCAAAGCAGTCCTGGAGGCTGGTGGCTATAACGTTGATTCTGCCGCGTCAGCGGCCGAAGCAGTTGGAAAGCTGGATGAGCGGCAGTACGAACTCGTGTTGAGCGACCTGCAAATGGAATCGCCGGAAGCCGGCTTGAAAGTGATTGCCCATGCCCGCTTAATGGACTACAAGCCTGCTACTGCAATCCTGACCACATATCACAACAGACGGCCTGACGAGAAGCGGCCGGTATTGATAAGGCCAGAAGATTTACCAGGTCTCCTGGGTAAAGTCGCAGACCTCATCAGCCAGCGCGCTGCTCGAATTGTCCAGCGCCAGTTGCGGCAGCCGTAAGCAAGTTTTTCATCACAGTTCGACCGCTTCACTATTCGGCTTCTTTGCAGCTAGTCCCGGACAGGACCGATTTTCGGGAACAATTCAGATCGATTTAGACATCCTGCAACCCACGTCTACGATCTGGCTGAACGCCAGGGCGCTGCAATTCAGAGCGCAAGCATCATCCATGGCAGGTGGCGGATGGCTCTGCGTCGCGCGCTCGAAGGTCATGCAGCCTGCCGCATAAGCTTGCTGCTAAGCCGTGAAAGTCCCAAGTAGGCGTACTGTCGGCCGGCGAATTTGAGGCGTGCCTTACCCGCGAGCGATGTGGGTTTGCGCTACTGTGTATCGGAGGAGATTTCATGAGGAAACGCAACGCCATCCTGTTCACGCTAGGCTTCTCCGCTTCCGTCCTTCTCGCTGCGCAAGGCGTGCCGAAACAGGCAATGATCGGAGCGCCAGACGCGCTGGTAACGGAGGGCATTCCGAAGCTTCCGACATCATTGGTAGAGAAGGCGGGGCGTTATAACGAAAACCGTACGGCCTTTCCTGCAGACTGGCATCCCGTGCGAAGAGAGATGCTGATCGGCACTAGATTTGGCAACACGTATCAGGCGCACCTCGTCAAGATGCCGGGTGGTGCGCGTCAACAGCTCACATTCTTTCCGGAACCCGTATATGGCGGAACATTCCATCCTAACGGAGGCGATTACATAGTCTTCTCTAAGGATGTCGGGGGCGGCGAATGGTACCAGCTCTTCCGTTATGATCTTGCAACCGGTGAGCGCAGCCTGCTTACCGACGGGAAGTCACGAAATGTGCTGGGTCCGTGGTCCACGGCCGGGGACCGGATTGCGTACACGTCGACCCGGCGAACAGGTCAAGATACTGACTTGTGGGTGATAAATCCGACTGACCCGAAAACGGATCATCTGCTGGCGCAAGTTTCCGGGGGCGGATGGGAGCCACAGGACTGGTCTCCCGATGACAAGAAGATCCTGGTGATTGAAGGCCTTTCCATAAATGAGAGTTATCTGTGGCTGGTGGATGCCGCAACCGGGGAGAAAACCGCCTTGACCCCGAAGAACGGTGAACAGATCGCCTACAGCAATGCACGGTTCAGCAAGGATGGCAGAGGAATTTATGTCATAACGGATCAAGGATCTGAATTTCAGCGCCTCGTCTATCTTGATCTCGCGAGTAAGCAGACGAGAACACTCACGCACGACATCCCGTGGGATGTGGACGAATTCGCGCTCTCCTGGGATGGGAAGAAGATCGCGCTGGTCACGAATGAGGATGGACTCAGTGCGCTGCACTTGATAGACACGGCCACGGGGCAGGAGCTGACGGCTCCAAAGCTGCCGGTCGGTGTAATTGGGGGCCTGTTCTGGCACCGCGACAATCATGACCTGGCATTTGGGTTTACATCAGCGCGATCTCCCTATGACTGCTATTCGCTGGATACGAGCAGCGGCAAAGTCGAGCGATGGACCACCAGCGAGACGGCCGTACATACCGATTCTTTTGCCGAGGCAGAGCTGGTCCATTGGAGGAGTTTCGATGGCAAAACGATTTCCGGATTTCTGTATCGCCCGCCCGCGAAGTTCACCGGAAGGCGACCGGTCTTGATCGATATCCACGGCGGACCGGAAGGACAGACCCGCCCCGACTTTCTTGCGCGTGACAACTACTATTTGAATGAGCTTGGAATTGCGTTGATTTTTCCGAACGTGCGCGGATCCACCGGGTATGGCAAGACGTTTACCAAGCTCGACAACGGCTTCCTGCGCGAGGACTCGTACAAAGACATCAATGCCCTCATCGACTGGATTGGCGCCCAACCGAATCTCGACGCGAATCGGATTGCGGTGACGGGCGGCAGCTACGGGGGTCACATGACGCTGGCTGTTTCGACTTTCTACAGCGATCGGATCCGCTGCTCGATTGATGTTGTCGGCATGTCTAACCTGGTGACTTTTTTGGAGCACACCGAGGCCTATCGTCGCGACTTGCGCCGCGTGGAATACGGCAACGAGCGCGATCCGAAGATGCGCGCGTTCTTAGAGAAGATCGCGCCGATGAACAACATCGAAAAGATCCGGAAACCGATGATGGTGGTAGCTGGCAAGAATGATCCGCGCGTGCCGGTGAGCGAATCGGATCAGATCGTCGCGGCGCTCAAGGATCAGGGAACTCCCGTATGGTACATGATTGCGAAAGATGAGGGCCACGGATATCAGAAGAAATCGAACGCGGACTTCGAGTTCTACACTTCCATTGCTTTCTTGGAGAAATACTTGCTCGAGCAGAACGGCAAGGAAGACAGCTCTGCGGGAAACAAGGCCTCCAGTGAAGGAGCTCATTAGCGATTAATTAGGCGCTTTGCGCAACCTGCCGCTCGCGCCCGATCCGCTCGATTATTTCCTCGTAGGCATCGAGCGCGTCACGAAAGAAATGATCCGATGCAGGGACCCAGTCGAGGTGCTTAGGGTCCGGCAGCGTCCTGAAGAACGCTTCCAGATCGTGCCGCGGACCGAACACGTCTTCCGTGCTCTGGACGAAGTACTTGGGAACGTTCACCCGATAGACGAAGTCTCGTTCAGCAACACGGGTCGGATAGCCGACGGCAATGGCGCGCCGGATGGCCGGTTCCTGCGAGGTCAGGCGAAGCGCAACTCGGGAGCCAAAGGAAAAGCCACTCGCCAGCAGCGGCAGATCCGGGTAGCGGGATTGAAGCTCGCGGAAACATGCGCGCGCGTCTTCCGTTTCGCCGATTCCGAAATCATACTTGCCCTCGCTCAGGTTTACGCCGCGATAGTTGAAGCGAAGCACGACACAGCCGCTCTTGCGAAGACCGCGCGCCAAACGATACACAACCTTGTTGTGCATCGTCCCGCCATGCTGCGGATGGGGGTGGCAAACCAGGGCGGCCTCTACCGGCGCTTCGTCCGGGTCCTCGAGCAAGCATTCCAGCTTGCCCGCCGGGCCACCAAGGAAAAGCGTCTCCATCCGACGCGGCATCAGTTCGTCCGGTAATTGCTGAACTGCATGTCGATGCCGAAGTCTTTGCCTCGTAACAGGGCGATGACCTGCTGCAGAGTATCGCGATCTTTCCCGCTCACCCGGATCACGTCACCCTGAATACTTGCTTGCACCTTCAACTTGCTGTCCTTGATCGTCTTGACGATGTCTCTTGCCTTATCGCCCGAAATGCCTTCTTGCAAAGTGATCTCCTGGCGGACGCTGCCATGGGTGGCGGGCGTGATCGTTCCGTATTGCAGGCCCTTCAAAGGAACATTTCGTTTGACAAGTTTCTGACCGAGGATTTCAGTCACCGCTTTGAGCTTGAATTCGTCCGAACTAGCTAAGAGAATTTTGTGTTCCTTCTCGTTCAGCTCGACAGATGATTTGCTGTCCTTGAGGTCGTAACGCGTCTGCACTTCTTTGGACGTCTGCTGGATTGCATTCAGGACCTCGTTCAAGTCGATCTTGGAGACGATGTCAAAGGTATTCTCAGGCATGGATAATCTCTATCGTAGGACGCTCCCTGAACGGTTAGTTGGTCTTAACCGGAATGGGATAGCGCCAGCAGAACACGCTCGGTGAGTTCATCTACCAATGCCGGCATGGCTGTCTCGAGAGCCAGCGTAACCGCGGCGCGAACGGTGTTTCGGTCCAACGCTCCGCTGCCATTCACTCCGGGTTCTTTTCTCGCCGCACTGCGCTCGAGCAGTTCCTGAACGGCGCCGAGCAGAGCGGAGGCCTCAAACGGCTTGCGGAGAATGGCATCGGCCCCGGCGTTCTTGGCGTCCTGCTCATTGAATTCGTCGGCAGGCGCCGCCGCGAAAATCACGGGGATCTGCCGGTATTCCTCCTGCGAACGCAGGAAACGAGCGATGTCAAACGCACTCTTGGTCGGAAGATATACGTCCACGATCAGCAGATCCGGCTTTACATCCGGCAGCCGGCGCAGCGTGACCGCTCCATCCGTAACGCTGACCACCTCAATTCCCTGGGTTCGCAAAATCTGTTCTGCAAGCCGAAGGGCCTGTGGACTATCATCGGCCAGCAGGATCCTGCTCATCGTTTGAGTGTCAGGAACCGTTTATTGCTGGGGAGCAGGCGGATTTTGGCTGGTCGCGCTCTGACTGCCATTGCTGACAGCGCTCGAACTCCCAGACTGTCCGGCAGCGCTCGGTGGCGGCTGAGCCTGATTCTGCTGATCGCTCGAATTCTGATTCTTCTTTTTCTTCTTTTCGAGCTTTGCCTGCTTCTTGGCTTGCTGCTCGCGATACTTCTGCAGGTCCTTATCGCGGTTCGTGGGGAGAGGTTGAGCCGTCTGTGCAGTCGTCGTGCCGTTGGGCTTCACAGCGCCGCCGCTAGTACGGGCGTCCGGTTTCTGATCGAGCGAGGTATCGGTTGCACTAACTGTGGTTGCGCTGACTTCGGCTGTGCCCGTTCCGGAGCCGGCGTTGCTCGCTACTTCTGTGCTCGGTAGGGGAACACTGGCAGGAATCGTTCGCTTCGGATCGGTCATAGTTGGATTGCCGGCTTTCGCCGCGTGAGTCAGATCCGGGCCGCTGCGCAGCCAATCCGTGCCGCGCGCCAGCAAACTGGCTTTCTTATAGTTTTCAAGCTCGTACTTCTCGCGATCATAAGCCGCACGATCGGGCTGCGGGACTGGCATTTCCATCTGCTCGAGGCGATGCTTGGCATCTTGAGCTCGTTCGCTCAGCGGATATTGCGTTACGATTCGAGCAAACATGTCGCCCGCTTGTTTCCGAAAGCGCGGCCCCATTTTTGAATACGCATCGCCTGCCTCATACAACGATTCGCCCGCCTTGCTAAAGAGCGGATACTGATCGACGACCGCATTCAACCGGTTTGCGGCTGCCGGGTTCATCTCGCGCTTCCAATAGAAAGTCCCGACCACGAATTCGTGGTCCGCCAGGCTCTCCTGAATGTTGCGAAGACGCTGCGCCGCCTGCGGTGCGAACTTACTATTCGGAAATTGCACCAGCAACTGTCTGCACTCGTCCTCGGCCCGAAGTGTCTGGGTAATATCGCGGTCGCTCTTGTCCATCTGTTTGTAGTGAATCTCGCAAACCCGGTTTTGAGCCTGTGCCGCCTCCTCCATGCCTGGATAAAAGAGAATGAAATCCTTGTACTCGGCCTCCGCTTGCGCCATTCCATTTGCGCCACCTTCGCGGAACCAGCTATCAGCGATCGCCAGCTTTGCTTTGGCTAGATATTCGCTCGATTCGTAAGTATTCATCAAGGTCTGGAGCGAGATGCGAGCAGTTTCGTAACGGCCGCGCTCGATATCATGCATGGCCTGATCGAACAAAACTTTATCGGGTTGTTGCGTGTCTTTTACGATCGGCGTTTCGTACTTGTGGCGTATGCAACCTGCCAGCAAGCTTAATGAAAGCGCCAGCAAGATCGCACGTTTCGGCAAGAACTCAAAATAATGCAAATGCATATGCGACTAAACCTTCACTGAGCAAGCCTCTTCCGCTAGGCGCTGCATTTGATGAACGGTCTCGGCCGGATTGGGGGTGTGAAAGACGGAAGAGCCTGCAACCACCCAATCTACTCCTGCGCGGGCGACATCCGCAATGTTTTCGGGCCCAACTCCACCATCGATTTCGATCGCGAACCCCAATCGGCGCTCCGCGCGCCTGCGAACAAGCTCCCGCACTTTGACCAGGGAATTGGGAATGAACGGCTGCCCACCATACCCTGGATTGACGCTCATGACCAGCACGTAATCCACAATGTCGAGAACGTTTTCAAGCAGCATGACCGGCGTCGCGGGATTGATTACAACTCCGGCTTTGGCTCCGTGTTCCTGGACCATGTGCAACGTCCGATCCAGATTCCGGCAAACTTCGTAATGTACGCTGATGCAATCGGCCCCGGCTTTGATAATAACCGGCGCGTACGCGTCCGGATCTTCAATCATCAGATGATGATCCAGTTTGACGCGCGTAAAGCGCCGAAGAGATTCAGTAATCGGGGTCCCCATGGTGAAATTCGGCACAAAGTGACCATCCATGATGTCTATGTGAATCATGCCGATCCCAGCCTGCTCCACCTTTCGGATATCGTCACCAAGGTGGGCAAAATCCGCGGCAAAAATGGATGGAACAATCTGCAGCACGTAAGCTACTCAGGCAAAAGACGTTGTTGCTGGTCCCGCAAATGCTGGCTTCCCTGCTGCGGTACAAGCTCGGTTTACGGTCTTTTCCCGCAGGTTACTTTTGATTGCCACCTCTGATGCGAACCCTTTGATCGTAACACGCAAAACTCCGGGTGGCACAGGCGGGCCCGGAAGTGCTGGAGATTCGGTATCCTAACTGAGGAAACGTCCCTAATCTTTTCCGGCTACGAGAGAGTTGAGTACGGACCGCCTTCGAATATACCGCGAATAAAAGACGACGAATGAGCGGCTTTAAAGTCACTCTGCGGAAGGGCAAGGGTCGGCTTGCCAGCGGCAATCAATCTTCGGCATGGAGCCGAGAGGAGTGCCGCCCGCAATGACAGGGAATGTCCGGCTTACAAGGGCCGCGATTGGGCTGCTGCTCATTTCGTTTGCCGCCCGCGGTTCGCGACCTGCGACAAACCGGCAGCTGCCGCTGCTGACGACTGTTGCTGAGGTCCGAAGCCTCTCCGCTGCACAAGCGAGTTTGGGCTATCCGGTCTGCTTACGGGCGACCATCACCTATTTTGATCCGACGGACAACTCCTTGTTCCTCCAGGATGCAACTGGAGGCGTTTGGGCCCGACCCCCATTCCCAGGCCTGACGATCGCTGCCGGCGACCTCCTCGAGGTCCAGGCTAGGACCACGTTTAGCGATTTCGCCCCGGATCTCATGGACCTGCATTTGAAGCGAGTTGGCCGTGGACCACTCCCGGTACCGGACCGGGTGACGTTTGAACAAATGGCAAGCACGGTCGAGGACGGCCGCCGGGTCGAAATTGACGGAAGCGTCAGACAGGCCGAGTACCTGCATCGCTCGCCGGACGAACGGGTGCTCTGGATGGATGTGGCGGTCCCGGGTGGTCACATAGACGTATCGATTCCCTGGAATGGCTCTCCAGTTCCGCCGCACCTCGTGGATGCAAAAGTTCGCGTTCGAGGGGTTTGCGGGGCTAACTTTAATCCAAAGGCGCAGCTTGTCGGTGTCCAGATGTATGTTCCGAATCTGAGCGAAATTAAGACCCTAGAAACGCCACACGTTGATCTCGCGGCAGAATCTCCGACACCCATCGGGCAGGTCCAGCGCTTTGGCTCTCGCAACACTCTGGGGCATCGAGTAAAGCTGGCAGGAATCATCACAGCCCTCCTGCAAAATCGGGGGTTCTACCTTCAAGACAACTCCGGAAGCATTTACGTGCAGAGCCGGCAAGCGAACGACTTCGCATACGGAAATGAGGTAGAGATATTGGGGTTTGTCGCCTTCGCAGACTCCCACCTGAAGCTCGAAGATGGCAGCGTGCGCCGCTTGCGAAGCCACGCTGGTCTCAAGCCGGCGGAAATCAGTGTGGAGGAAGCATTTTCGGAAAAGTACGATTCCGATCTGGTGACCATGCAAGGACGCGTGGTTGGCCGATCCGCTTTAAGGCAGCAGCAAACATTGATGATTCAGCAGAGGCAGAGCATTTTTCCGGTCGTGTTTTCCGAATCCCTGCCGGTGCGCCAATTACCGGATGAGGGCAGCCTCGTTAAGGTCACTGGAGTCTGTGTGAATGACGTTGACTCGCTCGGGCGGGTGAGTGCATTCAAGCTGATCGCCCGTGCTGGTGAGGACCTTACCATTCTCCAGAGGCCGTCGTGGTGGACAGTTCGGCGGGCGCTAATGTCCATCACGCTATTAGGAACGCTCACCGCGATTGTTTTGGCCTGGGTTCTTGTGCTCCGGCGGCGCGTACGGCAGCAGACCCGGCTTATTTCTCAAAAGCTGGTCGAGGAAGAAGCGCTGAAAGAAGCCGCGGAGATGGCGAGCCGCAGTAAGGGCGAGTTCCTGGCTAATATGAGCCACGAACTTCGCACTCCCATGAATGCTATCGTCGGCTTCACCGATCTCTTACTCGATACCCCGCTTACAGAAGAGCAGCACGACTACGTCACTACGGTCCAGTTTTCTTCTCACGCGCTCACCAGAATCCTGAACGACGTTCTCGACTTTTCAAAGATTGAGGCTGGCGAGCTGGTGCTTGAACACACCTCGTTCTCTCTTCGTTCATGTGTCCAGCGCATGCTCCAATTGATCGCGCCAGAAGCGAATCGAAAACACCTCGCAGTCGATCTGCACATCGAGAACAACGTTTGCGACGA
Source organism: uncultured Acidobacteriaceae bacterium (assembly GCA_963787585.1). GTDB lineage: Bacteria > Acidobacteriota > Terriglobia > Bryobacterales > Bryobacteraceae > Bog-105. The sequence goes on along the minus strand of CAWBDR010000009.1, from coordinate 24,066 downwards.
AATTGTAGGAGATCCTTACCGGCTGCATCAGGTCTTGCTGAACCTTTTGGGTAACGCCCTGAAGTTTACCGAGACGGGTTCGCTCACGCTTCAAATCGCTTGTATCGACCGGAGAGCCTCCTGTCTTGTTCTGCAGTTCACGGTCTCTGATACGGGAATCGGAATTCCGCTTGAGGCGCAACACAGAATTTTCCAATCTTTTCATCAGGGCGATGGCTCGACCACCCGGAAGTATGGAGGCACCGGTCTGGGTCTCGCGATTTGCGGCCGCTTGGTGGGCCTCTTCGGCGGCCGCATTTGGGTGGAAAGTGCGCCGGGTCAAGGTAGCAGTTTTCATTTCACTGCGAGCTTTTCCTTGGCTAGCGAGGCCGAGCCGGTCCGAGCCGGCGATCTGCTGACGGACGCCGTCTAACCGGCATTTCTGGCTAGTGAGCGGTCAGGACAGCGGCGAAAAACCCGTCACCCGGCTCGCGGCCGGGCAGACGCCACAAGGTATGCTCACAGCCGAGATTCGAGCAAGTCCCAAGGACGCGCTCGATCACATCCTCGTTCTCTTCCCGTTCCAGGGAGCAGGTCGCGTACACGATCTTGCCTCCCGGTAACACTGCCTCTGCAGCCCGCGAAAGAATCCGTACCTGCCGCTGGTGAAAGCGTTGAAAATTCTCCGGCCGGATGCGCCATTTGATCTCCGGATTGCGCCCCAGAGTGCCGGTGCCGGAGCACGGGGCATCGACAAGAACCCGATCGAACTTTATCCCAAACGGCAGTGGCTGGGTAGCATCCAGCACCACCCGGGGACATAGGTCGGGGATTTCGCGGATTCGTTTTTCACTGATATCGCACGCCACGGCCACTTTGAGGGGCGTCTCCAGAGCCTGTCGTGTCTTGTTTCCGGGAGCAGCGCATAAGTCTAGAAAACTGTGATCGGGACGCAAATCGAGCAGCGGCAGTATCGCTTGCGAACTAATGTCGTGCAAACGCAGATCATGGCGAGGGGGCGAAAGCAGCCGGAACGCCCCGGGGATGTCGGTAGGCTCCGCTTCCGCACCGGGCGGCAGCCCAGAACCGGGAGAAATTCGAAGATACGGTACGGGTTCTTCGAGAGCCGCCCGCGCGATGCTTCGGCCTGCCTGATCGCCAAAGTGTTCTGTCCAGCGATCAAGCAGCCAGGCCGGGCACGAGAGCGCAGTTGCGGCGTCGGGCCACGTCACGGCCTCGCGGTTTACCTTTCGGAGGACAGCGTTGGCGAACCTGGCCGCAGCGCGGCAATGGAGCTTTACCAACTCCACCGAATCATGCACCGCGGCGTGGGCTGGAATACGCTCGAGGTATCGGAGCTGAAAAATCGCCATCCGCAAGGCCAACTGAACCGGCAGGTCTAGACTATCGGCCGGCTTTCCGGAATAGTGCCAGATCAGATAATCGATTTGGGCCTGAAATCGAAGACACCCAAATACAATCTGGGACGCGAGTCCGGCATCACGGGAGGAAACTGCATCGGTGCTAGCTCGTAATGTGTCAGATGCGAAGCCGCCCCCGGCCACCTGATCCAGCACGCGGAATGCTGCCACTCGCGAGGGTGAAACAGAGCGCATCTGGGCGCCGGTCACAAGCATCAAAAATTAGTACTAGCCTTTGTGCAGCAACGAATTAAACCGGTCTTTGGTGTTTACGCGTTACGTACCCTATGCTAGTATGCTAATAGTCTCGCGAGGGATGTCCTCGCGGGGTGCGCCTCGCAACTTCCCTCACGGAGCATACAACCTTAAATACATGAGCTTTACCGTTTTCCTCGGAAACCTCCCTGCCTGGGTGACTGCCGACGATATCAAGTCTTGGCTCGCCTCAGAAAGCTTGGTCGCAGACGCGGTCAAGGTAATCCGCAACCCCGAAACTCAAGAGTCGAAGGGCTTCGCCTTCATCGAATCGCCGAATCAGGAAGAAATGAACGCCATCATTCGCCGGTTCGATCGCGCTCCTCTCGAAGATCGTCTGCTCCGCGCCAATCCTGCTCAGCCGCCGAAGTCCGGCAAGCCTGCAGGCAAGAGCGCCGGTCCTGTCGATCGCAAACGTCCAGCCGGTGCTGGAACAGGTCAGGCTAACTCGCAAATGCGGAAGGGTTCGAACGGTCGCCGTTCCACCAATTCGCCCACTCGGCAAAGCGCTTTCGCCGAGGAGCTTGCCAAGGCTCTTTAGCAGGAGCTCACGCCGCAATCTTAATAAGCTCCGAGCGAAAGCTCCCCTCTACCCTCCTTCAGCTCCCGCACCCAAAATTTAGCTAATAGTGTTATACTGCGCAGCATTGCATGTGGAATGATGCTGGCTAAGAACTGACCGCGTCTCAGTAAACCCCAGCCTCGCTCCGCCAGTGTGTGTCGGAATGTACCGCCGTGAACCGCTCAAATTGGGATGTTCTCCTCTTTCGTATTTGTTTTGTTGCGCTCTTGGGAGCGCTGGCCGCAATTCTTCACCCCCTCGGTTTGTCTTTAGCCGCCAGCGCCGCTGCCGGAGTTGGTGTTGCCATCCTGGCGAGCTTTATCGCTCTTCATCTTCGTAGGCTCGGGGTAGAAGTCCTGCTCGGCGCGTCAGCCGGGCTGCTGATCGGTACCGGCTTAGGTCTGATCTTCTCGTTTGTCTTGAATCAGTCCATACTTCTCCAGAGCGCGACATTACAGTTCCTGCGGCTCGCGATTCCGCTGCTAGGCGCTTATATTGGATTCCTTATTGGAATCGCGAAAGCGAATCTCATCAAATTGGACTTCCTCGGACTTTCAAGCGATCTGACGGCCGCTTCCTTATTGAAGTTGCTCGATACCAGCGTGCTTATTGACGGGCGCATCGCCGATATCGCCGAATCCGGATTTCTCGATGGGCAATTGGTCGTCCCGCAGTTTGTCTTGCACGAACTGCAACTGGTTGCCGATTCCGCCGATTCCGCCAAGCGCAACCGCGGTCGTCGCGGTCTGGATGTCGTACAAAGGCTTCAAAAAATGCCGCACGTGGAACTAGAGGTCTCGGCGCGTGATTTCCCGATAATCCGCGAAGTCGATCGCAAGTTGATCGAATTCGCCAAGCAGGAGAACGCAAAAATCGTCACCAACGATTTCAATCTCAACAAGCTTGCCCAGGTGCAAGGCGTGGCGGTTCTCAATATCAACGAACTTGCCAATTCATTGAAGCCGATCGTGCTGCCCGGTGAAATTATGCGCGTGTTCATCCTCAAAGAAGGCAAGGAGCACAACCAGGGTGTCGCTTACCTAGACGACGGGACGATGGTTGTCGTGGACAACGCCCGCCGGCTCATCTCAAAGACAGTGGATGTGACGGTGACAAGCGTTCTGCAAACGACGGCCGGAAAGATGATCTTCGGCCGATATGACGAGCGGAGTCAAACGGGCCCCAGTGAGCCTCGCGTGGCGGCCGCCTCCGCGAGTTCGACTCCGAATTAGGGGCCCGGCTCTATTTACGCTTTACGGTTTGAACGCGTCGTCCGCCTCTGCGCCCGGTCTCGGTTTCCATTGCAGGCTGTAATATTCGCCCCGGTCGCGAGCCCAAGGGTCAAACGCGTTCACTACATTTTGCAGCTCCCCTGTGAGTTCCGGGATGTTTCGCAGAAGCACGCGCTTCAGCGGTAATACCGGCTGCACGTGTCCGTTCGGTGTACCCTTTTCGATCATCGCCGGTCCTGGCCCGTTGTTCTCAACCCAACTCACCCCGAGGCTGGTGTAAAACTCCGGCCGGAAGCTGGAGGTAAAGAAACGATCGCTGAACAGGCGCCGCGATGCATTCAAAATGAAGACCACGAATTGCGTCTCAGAGATGGCGAACCCGTGCGGCCGAACCGATTCCGCCAAATATCCGACGACGGTATCGACATCTTCAATGTTGTCGACGAGCGAACCGTTCGCATGACCGAGACAGTCATTGATGGCCGTGCCGTCCGGATTGAGCTGAGCGTTGGTAATGACCTTCGACGAATCGCAGGCATGCTGGCCGTATACCTCGCGCAATGTTTTTACCATCTCTTCCTGTTCCAGACGGTCGGGAGAGCTCTCGGGCAAGCTCTTATCCATAAAATCGTCGTAACCTGTCAATTCCCTCAGCCCGTATTGACGGCGGAATTCATTGAAGCGCGGAAGGCCATGCTCGCGGTCGCGGATAATATCGAGTGCGGCGATGTCTATTTGCTGGGTTTTGCTATTGCTATCCAGTCTCGGAAGATGAAGGTTTTGCAAAAACATGGGCGTGTTGTGCAGCTCCAGCAACCCGAGCCGCTGCCGCCCGAGCGATAAACCCCAGTTCGCAAGTCCACGCGAGTGCACGGCGTCGGTTGCCTTCGCCTCGAATGTCTCAATGACCGGTATCTTCGCGACGATTTTGTTGGGATCTTTATCCAGCTCGCGATATTCGAGCAGATCCGGTACTAACGGATGCAGCCGGTACACGCTAACAAACTCTTCCGGAAAGTTGAACGGCGATCCGAAGTGATTTACGCCGCCATTCAGGTACGCAGCCTTGGTGATGTCGTACCCGGGCGCTTTGCTTCCCAGGCCGAAAATGCCAGGACCCGACGCGAAGACCGAGTACCATTCCGTCCTCACTGCAACGTCTTTCGATTTTCCGAAATTGTGAACGACGATGTTATTCAGCGCATCCGAAACGCCCGGATCGCGCGTGCCGAGCAGGCCATTCCAATTCGCATTCATGCCCTTGTAAAGTGGCTCGTTATACAGGAGCTGCGGAGTCCATTCCGTGGTATGGATTTTCGCAATTTCCGCGGCAACCACCAGGCGCGCGACGTCAAACAACTCGTCGGGCGTGATTTCGCGGTACGTGATAACGTGCTTCGGATTCGAGGGATTGCGCAGCCCACAATCGGCATCCGGAGTTCGGGCGGCAATCCTGCGGAACTCATCCACAAAAGAGTTGTGCTCGCGAGCGAACAAATTGTGATAGAAGCTGAGCCCCGCCGTCCAGTTGTCGGGAAACGCTGCCGCTTCCTGGCCGGCCCACTCGGGGTTCATCGGATCAGAGAGAGCCAGCACCGGCAGGAAGGCTTCGCCTCTCGGCGCGCATTTCTCGAGCAGAAGCTTGGCCGGGTCTTGCGGATCGCGCTTCACTCGCTTGCGCGAAGTCTCATCGTAGCCGTACATCTGCGAAGCGTCCCACCAGGCTGTATTGTTATTGGCCATCGCCTTGGGCGCGCGTGACAGGTACGGCTTGCCGTCCTTAACGAACTCTGCAGGAACGGAGTCTTGCGCCACATAAGCGCTATCGATGCGGTCATCTGGCCGGCATCCGAGCCGCTGAATGTCCTCCGGCGAGAGCGGCGCCTCAACGTCATTAACCAGCTGCGTTTCGCAGCCCACTTTCATGTACTGGTTCGTGTTGTGGCCCTCCTCCATATGGGAAAACCAATCATGCGTCATCCACTGGATCCAGTACGCCGCCAGCACGTTGAAAAAGGGCGCCTTCTTGTAGTCACAATTTGCTGCAGTTGAAAAACCAGGCAGTCCGTGGCCGTCATTGCAGGCCTCCGGCTTCGTCTGTTGTCGTGTAAACAGCCTTCTGCTGATGACCTGCGGATCGGGTTTTAAAATCCCGATCCGGTCGCCATGCCTGTTGCGGGTCAACGGATCGTCGTTGGTTTCCGGGAAAGTGCTCTCGAATTCGACATTTCTTGCGAAGAGCTGTCCGCTTGAGCCCATCAGCGGATTGAGCACGTCGTTACAAATGCCCGTTAAGGTTCGCGCACGAACCAGATCGCCTTTACAAACCTGGGGTCCGTCTCCGCCGACCTCCTGATAATGCGGGTGCTCCTTGGGTAATCGCATCGAGGCCCAGGTCTTCAGTGCCGGGCCGCTAATTCCGCCGCGCCCGTTCATGTACTCCTCAAACGAGCCGTTGTTGTCGAACAGGTTGAATTTGATCAGCTCGACTCGCTGATATTCGAGATCGAGCAGCGCGCCCGCTACGCCGCGATCAGCCGGGCCGTTCTTCGTAATGAGCCCGGGAGGTTTTGAGCTGGCATCTCCCGCGCCCCAGTACTGCGACCAGTCGGCCCAGGGCGTGTTTCGAAACAGGAGCGCCTTCTGCCCTCCCCGGCAAAGAGCCGTCGCTTCCCCTACTTTTGCTTCAAAGCGCCGATCGCGAGTATCGGCTATTTTGCGAAATCCTTGCGCCACCATTTCCGCGCAGGCCTTGATTGATTGCTCTTCTTCCCGATTCGAGTGCGCCAGGCAAGGCGCTGCGAGAAGTGGCACAACGGCCAGAACGGCATAGCTACGAGCAGATTTCATCCACACTCCGATTAAGAGAGTAACTGCTGAGTTCACAGCATTATCCGCGGAATACCGGCCTCATGCAACTGTTCATTTATGAACATTTCTCCGCAGTTTCAGGAACTAGTGAGTTTCCGGCCGCGTTCGTAGCATTGATTTCGAACGGCTTTAGTATCACGAGCGTTGGCGCGTCGCCTGCTCATATACCCTGCTGATATACAACCATGGCGATCCTTGCTTATCTGGAAGATGTCCGCTTCGCGCTGCGCCGGTTGCGCAAGGAACCCAGTTTTTCCCTCACGGCCGTTCTGACACTCGCGCTTGGCATCGGGGCCAGTACCGCCATGTTCACGGTGGTCGATTCGATCCTTTTGAAGCCTCTGGCCTACCGCAACAGCGGCCAATTGGTAGTGGCTTGGGAGCGGGTGAAATTTCTCGACAATATCGCGCCTTACATGGGGCCGAATCCCCGGCACGAAGCGATGTGGGCCCAGCGGGCGAACGCGTTCACCGGATTGACGCTGGTGGCGGAAGGAACAGATGGTGTCTCGATTGGCTCGGGGCACCCGCGCGTCATCGGAACCGTAAAGGCATATCCAAACTTGCTCGAAGTGCTGGAAGTCGCCCCTGTCCTGGGCCGCGGATTTCGCCCCGAGGATGGCGTTCCTGGCCACGATCACGTCGCGCTGCTGACTTACGGACTCTGGCAAAGCTTGTTCCATGGCGATCCGAACGTGATTGGCCAAACCCTGCGCGTTGCCGACGCACCGAAAGAAATCATCGGTGTGTTACCGCAAAATTTCCATTTCCCAAAGCAGGATGTCCTGAGCGCATTTCCGACGGGCCAGAAGAGCTACAGCGAGGTTCCGGAAACCGAACTCTTGATGCCGACGGCGATCGATCTGAAGGATGTTAGCTGGCTGGGTGGCGACTACGGCAATTGGATTGCGCTCGGACGTCTCAAACCGGGCGTAAGCATCCAGCGGGCAGAAACCGAGATCAATACCATTGAGGATCAGGTGATTCGCGAGGCGCCGCCCGGTGAGAGGCCGCGTAATCCGCATGGCGCTCTCAGCGCCTACGTGCAGCCCATGCAGGAAGCTATGGTCGGCGATTCCCGGAGGAGCCTCTGGCTGCTGTTGGCTGCCGTGATCACGTTGATGCTGATCGCCTGCGTGAACCTTGCGAACGCACAACTCGGGCGGGCCGTTCTGCGCGAGAATGAAGCGGCCGTTCGCAGTGCCCTGGGCGCATCGAAATCACGCCTGTTGTGGAGTTCACTGTCTGAAAGTCTGGTGCTCGCGGTGGTTGGCGGCGCGGCGGGAATCCTGCTTGCCAGTGACGCTGTGGGTGCTTTCCTCCGTTATGCGCCAGTCGATCTTCCGCGTATGAGGGAGATCCACCTGAACCCGACAGTGCTGCTCTTTGCCATGCTCCTGATCATTGGCTCGGCCATACTATTCGGTCTCGCGCCCGCACTCAAATTCCTGAAAACCGAGCCGCAAAGAGCTCTGCAGCGGAACACAGCCCGCGCTTTAGGAACGCGCCGAAGCCGGGAGTTACGGGCTTGGTTTATCGGTTTGCAGGTGTTCGGCTGCACGGCGCTTCTGCTCGTTACCGGCCTGTTTGCCAAGAGTCTGCTGAACCTGCTAACCAGCGACAAGGGATTTCAGTCTGGACATGTCGTTATCGCGCAAGTCAATCTTTCAGGGAAGGCGTACGCAAAGAACCAGCCCCGTTTGGTATTCGACGATGCCGTTCTCCACAACTTGAGAACGCTTCCGGGCGTGCGCTCGGCCGGGCTGGTGAGCGCGATGCCACTTGAGGGAGAAACGTGGATCGACTGCCTCTGTAGAGCCGATCGCCCCGAGGGGAGTGCTCCGCTTGCTAACCTGCGCTGGGTCAGCCCTGGCTATTTCGAAACCATTCGCGAACCTTTGGTCTCCGGCCGTTTGTTCGAGAATCGTGATCGCAGCCTGGAGAGCGCGGTAATTTCGCAATCGGCCGCGAGAGCCGGATGGCCCGGCGAGAATCCGATCGGGCGGAAGTTGAAGCACAACGAGTTCACTTATACGGTGATCGGGGTGGTAGCTGACGCGCGAAACAATTCTCTGAAGCTTGCTCCGGCCAACATGGTTTATCTGCCGTACAAAGACTTCCCTCCGTACTCCACATTCTTCATGGTGCGGAGTATGCTGCCGGCAGATTCGCTGATCCCTAGCGTCCGGAAAGCGATCTGGAACTACGATCCCGACGCCACGATCGCGCGGGCCAAGACCCTGGATTCGCAAGTAGCCGATTCACTCGCACCGGAACGCTTCGAAACGACGCTGCTGACCGCGTTCGGAGTCGCGGCCCTTTGTCTCGCGATGCTGGGCGTTTATGGAGTGCTGAGCTATGTGGTCGCGGGACGTAAGCGGGAGATTGGAGTTCGTATGGCGCTTGGCGCGAACCGGCGCGCCATCTACGGGCTGACCATGGGAGAAGCCGCGCCTCCGGTGTTGATCGGACTGCTCAGCGGCTTGGTAACCAGCGTCGCCGTGGGCCGTGTCGTCGAGAAGCTCCTGTATGGAGTTGGCGCTATTAATATCTCAACAACGCTCATCGTGGCGGCTCTCTTTCTGTTGGCGGCGGCTGCTGCTGCCTTCTTACCGGCGCGCCGGGCCGCCGGTGTCGACCCGATGGAGGCGCTCCGATCGGAGTGAGTCTTCGGCTCTGCCGCTTAGCATCTAAGTTAGGTGACATCAACTTCGCAAATCGACCCGGTTTGCGGCATGCAAGTAGATCCGAAAACGGCGCCCGCCAGTAGCACGTACACAGACCAGACCTATTACTTCTGTTGTCCGGGTTGCAAGAAGAAATTCGATGCGAATCCCGTGGATTGCGGACCTATTTGTCCGACAATTGTCCTGAACATCGTCATAGCTTTAAGAACGAAGCCAAGTTCTGAGGTACTGATTGAGCATTCGGCGAGTGTCTGTCTGAACTCGATGGGTCGCTGCTCATACCTGCAGCATGAACCTGCGGAAAACCCAATCCGAAACACATCTCCACCAGCTTTGTGGAACGTCAGAACCTCACCATGCGGATGGCAGATGCGCCGATTTTCTATGAAGAGAAACGCTCGCCAGCCACGGGAACAAGAACAGCGCAGCGCTGGCGGCGGTTGCGGAACCGAAGATGACAAACACCCCAAAGCGCAGGGTAGGGGGGAAATTCGAAAGCAGAAAGATCCCGAACCCGCAACAGATCACTAGGAAATTCGTTCCGATCGGCCGCCACAGATGCGAGCAGGCCTTCGACCATGGTTCCCAGGAGCTGAGGTTCTTATTGTCACGCTTGGCGAACATGGTGAGATAGATCATGGCGTCCACTCCCATGCCCAGATCGAGATTGGCGGCTGAAGCGGTAATGAAGTCCAGTGGCATGCCGAGGTAAGCGATATATCCACGCACGACGACTGGGATGATGGCCAGGGTTACCAGCATGGCCAAGCCCGTACGCAATGAACGAGAGAAGACAAAACCCATGACCGTGAAAATGCCGATCAGCAACAGCGAGCCGGTAATGATGCTGGATGTGATCAGCCGGCCCATGTCACCCAATAAGCTGTACTCGCCACCGACAAGAAGCGTGCGAAAGCCCTCGCGATGAACCGTGCGCTCCAGGCGGCGGATGATCTGTTCGCGTGATGCGTTCCGCACAGTCTCCCGCATGCGCAAAAGAAAGAGTGCCTTCTTGTGATCCGGAGTTATGAACTGCCGCGCCGGCGCGCCGTGTTTCGGGCTCTCCAGCACGCCGACCTCTTTCTGTTTCTTGGATTTTCCTTGGAAAAATCCTTCTATAGATAACAGTTTCGAGTACCAGCGCCGGTCGATTTCGCTCTGAATGACCGGCAGCGACATAGCCTTGCCCACGGCGGGGTCCTTCTCCAACGCATCGTTCAGCGCCCACAGCCGCTTGTAGGCCTCGTTGGTATCGAGCGGAGCGCCGTGAATGTCTTCCACTTCGAGTTTCAGCGGACTGCTTCCTCCGGAGCGATCAACCGCCTCGAGTCCTTGTCGAATGTCGCTTCCTTTCTTGAAATAGAAGAACAATGGCGGGTCCGTATTGAGGCGCAGCAACCCGATGGCGCCAACGACGCCGAAGATCACCAATGCGACCGCAACCAGGCGGTGGCGCTCGGAAAAGAACGAACGCAGCCGCGATGCGATGCCTTTGGTCCAGCCGAACTTTGTCTTTGGGGGTGAGGCCAGAGCCAAGAACCAGGGATACAGGATGTATGCGGCGAGGAATGCCATCGCCGCGCCGACCGCTCCACCCGTGCCCAGGTGCTTCATGGACGTCGCGGAAACGAGCATGAGGCTGATGAAACCCAGCAACATGCATACCGCACTCCAGAATGACGGCGCAACCGTTTCCTTCACCGCAGTCCACACAGCCGCGTGCCCGACCAACTGTTTCTGCTGTCGAATCCCGATCCAGTTGTAAGTCAGAAAGATCATGGGCGAGAGAGTCATGACGAACACCATCGTCGACAGGTTCGCCGTAACCGGCCCAATCGGAATATGAATACGTTGATTGATGATGAGTGTCGCAGCGCTCGAATTCGCACATGCGACGAATGCGCCCAGCAGGATCCACGGCGAGCGAAAGACAACGAACAACACCACGCCAAACACGCCGACCGCAGCCAGGCTGAAAGTTCGCAGGTCCCCCGCCATTGTCCGCGAAATCATTTCGGTGACATAGGGCAGGCCCGAGATCGTGACTTCGAAACCGGGCCGGTCGAACTTCTTCTTAACAGTTTGCACGCCGTCGATCGTTTTTTCCCCGATGTCGTCTTTTACCGTGGCAATGACATCTGTGGAGCGGTGATGCTTGCCGATGAGAATGTTCGTCCAGAGGGGGCTCTTCAGTGCGTCTTTGATGTCTTTTGGCCCGTGGCCCTTCGGCCCGGGGTTTATTGATATGACAGCGGTGACTCCGGGGACCTTTGCCAGTTCGACCGACAATGCGTGGATGCGATCCGCATACGCCGGTGACGCGATATCGCCGCTGACAGTCAAGTCGATCTCGGTCATTTCTCCTGGGAAAGTTCTGGAGATCTCGTTGTCAGAGCGAACTTGAGGGTCGTTCTTTGAGAAAAAGAAGTTCTCTCCCACCTTCGGCTTCAAATCTACGGAATGCAAGAACACCATGACCACGATAGCGGTGATTCCGAAGCACACCAACACCGGTAAGAAGCGGAGCAGCATTGCCATGACCAGCACGCCGAGTTTGCGCTCCGAAGTCACCGATCAGAACTCTCGGTTCGTGTGTTTGTCTTGGCCGCGCTTGTCGGTTTCGCGTTCAATGTCGCAAAGCTGTTCCCGTTCACGACAGGAGCACCGGTGAATACTGCGGAACACAGCCGTTGTTCGTAACGGAAGCCGATTCCTATGGTCATCCGGTTCTCCATGGGTTTTCCCCAAGCATACCGCCGCAGAATGGTGCGAGTGGCCGAAGGCATAACGGTTCCACAGGTAATAGCGGCCAGTTACGTAATCGGATTTCGCTGTGAGGGGGCACAATCGGCGAGATTCCACAACCAGTTCTGAGTCGCTTGACATGGCCCCGCTCAAACGTCATGCTGATAAGCTAGCTTGCTTACTCAGCAATCTTTCTATGGCCCGTCAAGATTCCTTCCAAGGCTCGATTCCCCTGCTCGTTCTGAAAATTCTCGCAAGAAGAGGCCCGCTTCATGGGTACGGCCTGGCAACCCACATCAAACAGGTCTCGCAAGACGTTCTGAACGTGGAAGAGGGGTCGCTCTATCCTGCTTTGCATCGGATGGAGGAAGCCGGGCTGATTAAAGCCAAGTGGGTCACCACGGAAAATAACCGGCGCGCGCGGGTGTACGAGATTACCAGAGCCGGCACGAAGGAACTGGAACAAGAAGAAAGCCGCTGGCGCACAATCTCGAGCGCTATTGGACGAGTTCTCAGGGAGGCATAGGCCAGCTATGTCGCTGATTTCGCGTTTCGTTGCTCTATTTCGCACCGAACGCCTGAACCGGGAGCTCGAAGAGGAACAGGAATTCCACATTGCTTGCCGACCGCTGAGTTTATCGAAACAGGAATATCGCCGGATAAAGCGGCAGACGAGCGCGGCTTGAGTTCGGCAATCGAGTTCGAGCGCGCGAGGAAAGCCGCGATGCAAAACTGTTCGGCTGGCTCGAATCGACCGGCCAAGATCTCTATTACGGCTTCCGCACGCTGAGGAAATCGCCGTCGTTCGCTGCCGTCGCGATCCTGACGCTGGCGCTCGGAATCGGGGCGAATACAGCGATTTTCTCCGTCGTGAACGGCGTACTGCTCAATCCATTGCCGTATCATGAGCCCGACCGCATCATCTGCTTATTCGAAAAATTTCCCAATTCTAAGTTCACGTCGATTTCTTACCCTAACTTCCTTGACTGGCAACGCATGAATCGCACCTTCTCCGCGATGGCTGCCTATCGAGCGAAGGGCTTCACAATTTCCGGCGAGGGTGAACCGGAGCACTTAGAAGGCGAAATGGTTTCCGCCGGATTTTTCGAGATCTTCGGCGTGCATCCAGTGATCGGGCAAACTTTCCGCAAACAGGATGACCGGCTCGGCGCGGCTCCCGTGGCCATGATCTCGGAAGGACTCTGGAAGCAGAAGTTCGGCTCAGCGCGCAACATCATCGGCCGGCGAATCACCGTAGACGGCATTGGACGAAGCGTGATTGGCGTTGTGCCGTCCAATTTTCATTTCCAGTACAACAGGAGATCTCACACCGACATATACATTCCCACAGGCGAGTGGAGCGAGCCGCAATTTTATGCCAATCGCAATGCGGGTTGGGGCCTTGCTGCGGTCGGACGCCTCAAGCCCGGAGTGACCCTGGCGCAAGCGCGTGGCGATATGGACCGTGTGTCACGTCAGCTCGCCGTGACGTATCCAGAAGTTGATAGCAATGTCACAACCAATCTGATTCCGATCAAGGAGGTGCTGGTGGGCGACATGCGTCCGGCGCTGCTCATTTTGCTGGCCGCGGTCGGCTTGGTGCTTCTGATTTCTTGCGTGAATGTAGCAAATCTGTTGCTGGCACGCTCCACGGCACGCCAGCGCGAGTTCGCGATCCGAGCGGCGATAGGTGCGGGCCGGATGCGTATTGTTCGACAGTTGCTGACGGAAAGCACTCTACTGGCGCTGATTGGCGGCGGGCTTGGGTTATTTCTTGCCAAATTCGGAACCGCGGCCGCCATCGCCGCAATGCCGCAAACCATGCCGCGCGCCGAAGAGATCGGACTCGATGTTCGCGTCCTGCTCTTCACTGTTCTGATATCGGTTGCCGCGGGCATCGTGTTCGGAGTGGCGCCCGCGCTCAAGACACGGCGTGCGAGCATCGCCGGAGATCTCAAGGAAAGCGCGCGAACAGTTGCGAAATCACGCAACCGCACGCAGAGCGTTTTCGTGGTTCTGGAGATGGCGATGGCGCTGGTCCTCCTGATTGGAGCCGGACTCATGGTCCGCACGTTATTTGTGCTATGGGGCGCCAATCCCGGCTTCAATCCGCACGACGTCATCACGTTCTCGGTTTCACCGCCGGCATCGCTCCAGAAAGAAAGCCCCGCGGCCACGCACGCCTTTTTCCGCCAGATGCATGATAAGCTCGCGTCGACTCCGGACGTGCAAGCCGTATCACTTAGCTACGGGGCCAATCCGATGAACGGCGATGACGAGTTGTATTTTTCGTTCCCTGGGCGGCCAAAGCCCGCGCATGTTACGGATTTACCGATGGCGCTCGCTTACATCGTCACACCGGAGTATCTGAAGACGCTTCGCATTGCCCTCCTGCGTGGCCGTTTCCTGACGATCGCGACGACGAGCACTCGCCCGCTGTCGTGGTGATCGACGAGACGCTGGCCGAAAAGTACTTCCCCGGACAGAATCCCATCGGTCAATATCTGGATTTAGACGGGCTCTGGCAGAATGCATAACCCGCGCATTGTCGGGGTGGTTGCTCATGTTAACCAGTGGGGACTCGGCTTGGACACGACCAGTGCGTTGCAGACGCAAATGTACATACCAATGGCGCAGTACCTGGATCGACGACCTAATGCGGGTAACCGTGTACGTCCGCGGCAAACGGGGTGTGCCGGATTTTGAGACCCTTCGCCATCGGCTTATCGCATTCAATGGCGACTTAGTAGCTTTTGATCACTATCCCATGGAGCAAATCGTTCTGAGATCGATCGCGAGCAAACGCTTTAGCATGGCGCTGCTTGCCGTGTTTGCGGGGCTTGCGCTGCTATTGGCCAGCATCGGAATCTACGGCGTGCTGTCGTATCTGGTCGGACAGCGCACGCAGGAGATTGGTGTGCGGATGGCTCTGGGAGCCGGACGAGGGCAAGTGTTACGCATGATTCTCGCCGATGGCGCACGGATGGCCTTCTCCGGAATCGGAATCGGTGTTGTAGCGGCTCTGGGACTTACCCGCCTGATGTCGGGGATGCTTTTCGGCGTAAAGCCAACAGACATGCTGACATTTGTGCTGGTCTCTTTGACGCTTTGCAGCATTGCACTACTCGCCTGTTATGTGCCCGCGAGGCGGGCAATGAAAATCGATCCGATGACGGCGCTACGCAACGAATACTGGAACATGCCCTGCTGTTCTCGGAAGTGCTAATTTATAGGATCTCCGCGCGAATATCTCGACATGCTGGGACCGATTAAGCGGGACTGACCGGATCTTTGATGCTCTCGATCTCCTTACCAGTGCACCTGTAGGCCGGGCAAACTAGCGACATCGAATCGCGCGTAGCAGTACCTGTCCGCATGCTTGCCACCTGGAAGTACATTCGCACCCCTCTGGATACCCTCGAAGGAGAAGCCGAGTCTTTCAGCAATGTGTCGGCTAGCCTCATTACCTCCTGAGTGCGTGAGGCCGATGCGCCGCATTCCAAGCGCAGCGAACGCATAGCGCACCATGGCGTTTGTCGCCTCTGTTGCAATCCCTTGTCCTTGCGCGCTCTTGCGAACGCAGTACCCGGTATCACATTGGCGGCCTTGCCAGTCGATGTCATGCAGGCCACACCAGATGACTGCTGTGCCGGTTGCGGTCTCGATCCCAATCAGTTCTATGCACTCACGCAGGATGAAGCTAGCCATTACCTGCCGATTCCTGACTTCCATTAATTCAGCTGTGAACCCACTCGGATCTTCAGCCCAGCGCATCCATTTGTGTAGCTCTTCCCAGGTCTCGACAACCGCAGCAGAGGTGATTGCGCCGTCGCCGGCTTGTTTGGGCCGGATCAGCAGGCGTGGCGTGCGGATTGGCATCGGAATGTCAATCAGTACTGGGTTCAAGGGGGCCATGCTTCACCATGCGAGCAGCAGTGCAGTTAAGGTTGCCTCTGATGCGATGCATCGTCAATTATCGGGACGAGGCTCTCCTGCTCCGCAATTGCGTACTACCATTTCGACGAATCGCCTGAGTGCCGCAGGGTTATACAGTACGTGGAGGGCTGCGTGAGGTGCGTATTTGACGATCGCTTCCATGAGAAACGGGCGGCTTTGGCGGCGGTACCGCAACAGCCAGAGCCAGAAATCGGCACGTTCGCGCGATCGGCGGATTGCTCGCCAAGCGCATCGGAGGATTGAGAAGTCCAGGAAAATGATTGTATCGGCAGCATGAAGTCGAGCTTCGATAGCGTCATAGGGTCCCAAGTCCCCGTCCATTATCCAGCCATTCTCCTCCACAAGCCGCTCTTGGAGCTTGACCCATTGATCGCGTGGTGTCGCCACAAGCCCTGCCCGCCAGAAGAGCTTGTCCAGCTCTATCACGGGCAGCCCCGTGATCTCGCCCAGGTGAATCGCAAGAGTCGACTTGCCTGAAGCTCCCGGGCCGACAATGACCACGCGCTTCATATCTCGAGGCTAACTTGGCAGCTATTCAATAGATCGATAGCGCGCGATCCGAGAACTGCTTCGCACTCGCTGTAAAGTCCGGATTCAAGACACTGAATGGCAGCGTTTTGATGGCGGAATCGCGCCAAGCATAGCGATGCGAGCGTACAAGCAAGTGCGGCGGCTTCTGCGTCTCGGCTCGCAATCGCTTTCTTGCCGCCGCGCTCCCGCTGAAGGCTAACGACATCTCGCGAGCGTTCAGTCACAGCGTTCCTGCGCGAGCGTGGGGTGATATTCTCACTCTCCGTATGGGCTCAATTTCTGTTGCTTGTTACAAACCGAAGGCCGGGTGCGAAGACGCGCTTCTTGAGCTAGTTCGCAACCACTTGCCCCCGCTTCGAGCCGAGGGGCTGGTTACAGACCGCGCTTCAATTGTCATGCGCGCGGATGACGGGACAATCGTTGAAGTTTTTGAATGGGTGTCTCAGGAGGCCATCGCCGGAGCCCATAGCAATCCAGCGGTCTTAGAGCTGTGGAAGCGTTTCGAAGCGGTCTGCACTTACGCCATACCATCACATGTCGCCGAGTTCACCAAGATGTTCGCGCACTTCGAGCCGATCTGAAATCCTATTTCACCGATAGCTCTCGTGTACGCTACAGTATTTACCAATGTCGGCTCAGTGGCTGTAAAGTCCGGTTCTCGGAAACTGAGTAGCCACCGTACTGTGTTCGGATCACTTCGAGGATGGTCGCTGACGCTCTCAAAACGTGAGTAGTCGCGAATTGACGCGTAAACTGCAGCGCACGCGCAATCATCCTCAGATCGCCACTGCGATGTTGAATCCTTGTTTAAACGGGTATGATCCCGGTACGTAGTCGTTGTATCCGTTTCCTTGCTCCCGAGGAAGGCGGTGTAGCGGCGCATCCAGACCGCCCTTTTCGCGCCATTGCCGTAATAGATCTGCGGAAAGTCACATGACAGGGCAAACCGGACCAAGTCCGCTGTGGAACAGTAGTACTCTCCTGCTCGCGGCGCATGCAACAGACTGCTGTTCAATCGATCTATTGAGAGAAGGAGTAGAACACGATCCATTGTGAGGAGCCGGCCTGCGCGTTTAACTGTTTGCGTTTCCATTTTCTTTCTCTTTGCTCCCGCAGTTTTCAGTGCGACGGCTCAAACGCAGCCACAGGGTGATCCTGAGCTCTTCACTTGGGATGAGCTCATCCAGCTGTATCAGCAGCAGGTGCCCGCTGCCGCTTTAGCTGACAAGCTGCACAGCCTGCTGACAACACCTTTTGTTCGGAATACCGCTTCTGATTCCGGCCGCACACCATTGAAGCCGGCCGTGCCGGCGGTGGGCAAGATCCTTCGAGTTGCACAGTGGAACATCGAGCGGGGCCTGGAGTTCGATGCCATTCGTCTCGCCTTCATTGACTCAAAGCACTTTAACGCCTTGATGGAAGACAAGGGTTCCAAGGCCGATGATAAAGCGAGAGACGAAATTTTTGAGCAATTGCGTGTGCTTCAGCAATCAGATCTCATCGTCCTGAACGAAGTCGATTGGGGAATGAACCGCACGCGCTTCCGCAACGTTGCCGCAGAGCTGGCGGAAGCTTTCGGGATGAACTACGCCTATGGTGTCGAATTCGTCGAAGTCGACCCCATCACCATGGGCATCGACCAGCAGGTTGTCGTGCAGGAAGTCGAGGAGGCGTACTCGGAGCCCGGCCAGGACAGGAACGAAATGCTCGCCTACGTCAAGCAGATCATGACGCCTGACCCGCAGCGCTACAAAGGGCTGCACGGCACGGCAATACTCAGCCGCTATCGCCTGGACAACGTCCGCCTGATACCTTTCACAACGCGGGCGCATGATTGGTATGCCGACGAAAAGAAGGTTTCAATTTCGGAGAAAGTGGAAGGGAAGGTCAGCGCTGCGGTCTTCAAGGAACAACTCGTGCGACAAGTCCGGCGCGGCGGCCGAATGATGTTGATGGCTGACATCTCGGACGCGGACTTCCCGTCAGGGAAGGTCACCGTAGTCGCCACTCATTTAGAGGATGTCACCACACCCGCAAACCGTCAGAAAGAACTGCAGGAGATCTTAGATCGGTTACAGAGCATCGATCACCCGGTGATTTTGACCGGTGACATGAATACATCCACCCAGACAGGCGTCCCGATTAGCGTGACGCGGGCGCTGAAAGAGAGGTTTGGTAACGCGAAGTGGTGGGCCGAGCAGGGCGCGGCGCAAGCGGCACGTTACCTGACCCCATTCGGCTGGGCATACACTGCGTCGGTGGGCATCATCGGTGTTGTGCGGAAGGTCGACGATCCGACGCGCGCTAATATCCCAATGGTGGGCGACAATCCCGAAGCAAAATTCTTTTCGATGCTTCAGAAATTTCGGTCCGCCGATGGAGCCGCCTTCGATTTCCGGGGCGATAAGGACAGCTCTTTCAACGAGCGGGATGGAACCCTTGCGAATTCGAATGAGCGTAGCGACAAGGGTTTGTCCCAACCAGCGAACTCGGCAAATCGTTCGGGATGGTCGGGCAGTATAAGCTCGATTGGATGTTCATTCTCACACCGAACCTGGCAAAACCGAAGGAGAAGAACGGCACCGATCTGTTTGCTCCCCACTACGGGCGTACGCTGAGGGCGCTGAACCATAGCATTCCGCAGCGAATTTCCGATCACAACCCGATCACCGTGGATTTGCCGTTGGGTACTGGAGTTGGCGAGACATCTGATTCTCGCTTTCCCCGCTAGTCGTCAAGCTGACCGGGCCCTCGGGAAGCTTGCTTCGCAAGAACCAGAATTTGAACAAACAGTGCACAGGCGTTGGCTGCTCTGCCAGACGCCGTTTGAGCCGATTCTCAAACTGGTCGGCGAACCTGCTGCGCCGTTCGCCATCATGAGCCTCCGTCAACGCCAGCGCCAATGAGCTTACAAAGATAGACCGGAAGAAGAGGGCATACTTCGTCGCAAATGCTTCCTTGTCCCCGTTTCGTTCATACACGGCCCATGCTGCATCCGGAACCGGGACGAGCTCGCACGCCTCCACCGCCACCCCTCTGAACTGCCCGTCTGTTTCGAAGGGCTGTAGCAGATCGCACCTGCGCCGCGGGTAGCTGCCGATTACCATCCGCTCGCGTTCATACGCCCGGATTTCTCCTTCGGCGACCATGCCTGCGAGTACTGCGTTGGCATGGTTCATCAAATCTTCGAGCCCCACTACTCCACTGTCATCCAAACCTGGTAGCACGATCACGAGACGTCCCCCGGGCCGCAGTTCGATCGCGCGAAGCGAAAGAAACGTTTGCCAGTCCTGCGCAGCTTGCTGCTCGAATGCGAGGCGCTCATAGCCGGTGCTGAAAAGCGGCATAAAATGGCCCGTGATGAAAGTCGGGATGCGGCTTAGCCACATGGCCGCATACGAGGACCACCCGAGATGCACCGAATTGCCTGGCAGCACCTGTTCGTAAAAGGACCGTCCGATCACGCAAGGAAACACGTTCGGCTCGCCGCGAACATATGTGCCCGCGTCTGTACTTAGGACATCGAACAGCGTATGAAAGTCATTCGAAGCCTGATCAATGTGAAAGACAAACATCGGCCGCTCCGGGCCACTGCGCGTCCGCAGGTTCTCGATCACCAGGCGCATCGGAGCGAGTGAGTTTTTGCCTTGCGACGATCCGTAGTCGGCAATCACAATGGCGTCGTCACCCGAGCCGGGTTCCACACGCCGCACTGCCTTCTCCAGGATCGGCAATGCTAATGCGCTTCCGGCGGCCGGATCGCGCATGCTTGTTATAAGAGCCCTTGCCTTCCATCACCCCATGAGAAATGGCTGTTTCGACCGGCATACTACCTCCTGATTTGATTACTTCCCGAAATCTCTCGTTGATTCAAACTGGTTTGCAGCAGCTCTCGCAGTGCGGACCGGTGAACTTTCCCAGTTACGCCTTTCGGCAGTTCGGCGATAAAAAGAATTCTCTCCGGAACCTTATAGTCAGCCAAGAGCATTCGAGCGTGTTCCCGTAACTCGCGCTCGCAAGGCGCAGCGCCGTTTCGCAGAGAACAAATGCCACGACGCGTTCGCCGTAAATCGGGTCCGGAACTCCGATAACACCCGCTTCTAACACCGCGGGATGCTGATACAGCGCCTCCTCTACTTCCTGTGGAGATATGTTAGAGCCGCCATGAACGATAATCTGCTTCTTACGTCCTTCGAACCAGAAGTAGCCGTCGCTATCGCAGGATCCTAAGTCTCCGGTATGCAGCCAGCCCTCGCTGAGTAGTGCGGCAGTGGCAGCTGGATCGTTCCAATACCCGATGCAATTCGCCGGGCTTTGCACGATGATCTCTCCCGTTTCCCCGTCGGTAAGCACTTTTCCCTTCGCATCCACTATGCGAAGCTCGACACCGTTCACTGGTATTCCGAGCGATCCCGGACGGATGGCCCGCTTCGGATTGACGGTCATAGGAAACGTTTCGCTCATGCCGATGCCTTCCTGGAGACGCACCGGGAACAACGACGCGAACCGCTCCTGTAGCGCTACCGGCACACTGTCACCACCTGCGACTACAGTTCGCAAGGAGCTGACGTCCCGTGGTTTCCGCGCCTGTTCTTCAACTACGAATTGCATAAGCGCGGGGAGCCCTGCGATGTAAGTGCAGCGGAACCGTTCGATCGCATCCAGCAGGTCGCTGGGGCGAAACGCTGGCAAGATCACCGCAGGAATGCTGGCGTAGAGAGCTGGCAACAAGCTGAAGCCAGCCCGGCCGCGTGCATCATCGAAGTCATCACCAGAGCCGTATCCTCGCCGTTTAACAATGCATCTGCCGAGTAGCTGAGTTCCCTCTTCAGTGTGCGATGCGTGTGGGTTGCGCCCTTCGGCCGTGCTGTGCTTCCCGATGTGTATAGAATGGCGGCGGGTTGGCGCTGGTCAACCGGCGGTAAAGAAGAAGTACCGGTGTGTGCGGCCGCCGGGAGTTCCGTGATGATAGAGCGCAGTGATGGTGCGTTCGCGCGAGCTTCCTCAGCAACTTGCGCGAGCGCCGGATGGCTGAAGCAGAGTGCGGCTTGCGAGTGCTCCAGAATCCAAGCAACCTCCGCTGGCTTTAAGCGCACGTTTACCGGTACGGCAATCAGACCCGCCTTAAAAACGGCGAAGAAGATTTGAACGGTCTCGATGGAGTTCGGCCAATGTATAGCGACTCGCTCGCCTAGGCCGGAGTCCCTGCTGATCAGCCAGCCGGCCAGTTGAGTTGACGAATCATCATGATCCCGGTAACTCATTTTCTCGTCATTGCACAAAAGCGCCGTTGCCTGGTGTTTGTGTTGCGCACGCTGGTGCAGCAGGTCACCCCATGACATGCCAACGCCGTCTTTTATTCCGAAAGTACCGTCGGATGCAACGCTGGAAGTCATTCGCCTCCTGCCGTCCTCCTCCGCGCGATCTTTCTTGGTCAGAACGATCGTCTGGACGAGCGAGTAAGCCGCCCTTGGCTGCTTCGCAAGCCGGCACTTCAGGCCATGTTCCAAACGGTCCGCGAAAGCACAACGCTCCTCATCTCCCCGCCCGATCAGGGCGGACGCTAGCGAGGGCGCGAAGGTCGCGCGGAAAGCCCGTGCCTGGCGAGAGGCCAGCAAATCCTTGTTTCCGTCCCGCTGATAGTCGGCCCAGGCTGGATCCTCAACCGGAAAGATATCGCAGGTCTCTACTACAAGGCCGTGAAACGGCGCATCGGATCTGAACGGCGCGAGAAGATCGCACCTGCGCCGCGCAAAACTTCCGATCACCATTCGGGCTCGTTCCCCGGCAGTAATTACGCCGTCGCTGACCATCTCTTCCAGTAGTTCGTTTGCATGATCCATCGCAATCTCGAGGGCCGGTTCCGGAACGCCATCGTCGTTCAGACCAGGTAGCACGATCACAAGATAGCCGCCATGCCGCAGCTCGCTTGCCCTTAAGGAAACGAAATTTTTCCAGTCCTCAGCAGCTTGTCTCTGGAATGCTGCTCGCTCGCTTTCGGTGCCGCGGCCTGCGCGGATATGCCCCGCGATGAGAGTTGGCACGCTGCTCAGCCAAACGGCCGCATACGAGGACCACGCGAGATGGACCGAATCGCACGGGACCACCTGTTCGTAAAAGGAGCGGCCGATCGCGCAAGGAAACACTTTTGGCGCGCCGCGGACATAGCTATCCGGGTCCCTGGCGAGCATCTCAAACAAAGAATTGAAATCATTCGAACGCTGATCAATGTGAAGACCAACATGGGCCGCTTCGGGCCGACACGTTGGCGAGGTTTTCGATCGCGATCCGCATCGGTGCGAGTGAGTTCTTGCCTTGTGACGAGCCATAATCGGCAATTACGATCGGCTCATCGCCAGACCCGAGCTCCATGTTCCGCACTGCCTTTTCGAGTAACGGTAGTGCTGATGCCACTCCCGCGGCCTGAATTGCGCCATGTTTGTTATACGCGCCCCTACCTTCCATCACGCCTTGAGAAAAAAGTGTTTCGACCGGCATATTTACACCTTGGTTTCTAGTTCGGAAAACTTGCGACTGATTCAGACTGGTTGCAGCAGCGCACCTGGAGGCCCCTTCACTTTGGACTCTGACCTGGTACCGATAGGGGCCGAGGCGCAACATGAGCACCGCGCCGATGAGCGTCAGGGCGCAGAACAAGCTAAGAATGAAAGCGTAGGAACCCGTCGCGTCAAAAGCGGCGCCCATCAGGTATGTGCCTGATCCGCCCGCTAGAGCATAGCCCGCGAAAGCGACGGTATTAATCGTTCCGAAGGAACGAAGGCCGAATAGCGGCTCGTCAGGTAGGCCATCAAGTCCACTTCCGCGCCCAATCCCAAGCCGACGAGGAATGCCGCCGCAAACGCAAGCTGTTGTGAGGCGGCGAAACGGAGCAGCCCTATTCCAACTGCTGCGCCGCCGAAGATGGCGGCCGCGACACGCGGAGCAAAAAAGCGATCGAGCAGATATCCCGACCCGGTTCTACCCGCCAGAACACCGCCGCCGAATAGCGATGTGGCGAGAGCGGCGCTTTCCGCGCAGATGCCCCGTCCGCCACAATGGCGCTAACGTGTCCCAGAGCATCCCTCACTGCTGCTGCCACGATGATGAAAGCGCAGAACAAGACCCAAAAAGTAGAATCGTGCGAGGCTTGACGCCAGCTTAGGCCCGAGCCGGAACCCGATTCGACAGGCGTCGTAATCGGGCGATCAGCGCCATCCGGCGGAAGACCCCAGCGGCTCCGGGCTGTCCTCAGGAACAGCGTGATTGCCGGTACCGTGATGACCAGCGTCGCGGCCCCCGCGAGCTCAAAGCTGCTCCGCCAACCGAAAGCTGCAGTGAGGTGCTGCGCGAGGATGGGAATGATGAGAGCGCCGAGGCCGAGCCCGAGCATCATGACGCCAAGAGCCAGGCCCCTGTACCTGTCAAACCACCGCGTCACGATGGCGCAGTAAGATACCGGGGTTATCCCGCTGGTCGCCACACCCAACGCTGCATAAAAGACATAGAGCTGCCAAATATTTCGTGAACAGAAGGAAGCCGATAACATAATCAGGCCCGCCATGATCGTCGACGGCAGAATGACCCTGCGGGGGCCGAAAAGTGGTCGATCAGCCGTCCCACAAGCGGCAGCCCGGCAGTGGAGATAGCGAAAACAGTGCGAGCAAAGGAAACCGCCCCGCGGCCCCCATGGAACTCCTGAACGAATGATTTAAGGAATATTCGAACGAGAAGACCGCGATCGGAATGGGTCCGAGAAACAAGCATGCGGCGGAAATCAGTGCTATCTACCAACCACAAAACAATCGAGACTGCTTGTTGGTGCGAGG
>CAWBDR010000008.1:0-58636 GCA_963787585.1 uncultured Acidobacteriaceae bacterium | reverse complement strand
TTTTCGGCCAGCAGCTTTGATGGAGCCTCGAGCATGCGTCACGCCTTGACCGGAACAGAAGCATGTTTCGGCCAAAACTCGTTTGTTGCGGGAAACCCCGTTCAGGATGCGCTAGGATTCAAATAGGTCGCATAATGTACTAGTATGTCCTCCGTAGGCGCTTTGATCCCACTGTCGCCTGCCGTATTCCATATTCTGCTTTCCCTCGGTGCCGGCGAACGGCACGGATATGCATTAAACGCGAAATCGCGAAGCGCACCAACGGAAAGCTCAACTCGGGCCGGGTGTGTTATACGGATCAATTAGTAAAATGCTGGAACTCGGGTTGATAGAGGAGTCAGCCGAGCGCCCGGATCCGCATCTGGACGATGAACGGCGGCGGTACTACAGGATCACGAGCTTCGGGAGACAGGTCGCGCGCGCGGAAGCGACGCGCATGCGGGAACTTGCAGAAATGGCGGCCTTAACTTTCGGAAAAACCAAGCATGCTTAAGATTTATCGCGTCCTGCTACATCTCTACCCTACAGCGTTCCGAGAGGAGTACGCGGAAGCAATGGAACAGGAGTTTGGGGATGAACTTGCCGAAGCGCAAACCGGCTTCGCGGTTCTCTGGCTTTGGATGCGTTTACTGTTCGACCTGGCGGTTTCTTTGCCTGTTCAGCTGGCGATAGAAATCGGCCGCGACAGTCGACACGCTTTGCGGCTTTGGGCAAAACATCCCTGGTATACGGGCTTTGCGGTGCTAGCACTGGGCGTCGCGATTGGCGCCAATGCTGGCGTATTCAGCGTCGTGAACGCGCTGCTGCTGCGGTCCTTGCCGTTCCGAGAGCCGGCCGCCTTGGCGGCATTGGTTCACTTTCTTCCGCCGCATGACACTGCGGAGCAATTCGATTCGTGGCGCCAGGATTCGAATTACCTTCAAGACGCGGCGCTGTTCGAAGATGTTGATTTAAACATCGGTGACCCACAACATATGTTGCGGGTGCACCTTGCAATTACTTCATGCAATTTCTTTTCGATGCTGGGCGCGCGACCTGTAATTGGAAGAACATTTTCATCCAAAGACCATGCAGTAGCGGTCATTAGTTATGCGTTGTGGCAGGACTTGTATGCCGGCAGCGAGCAGGTCCTCGGAAAGACCGTTCGCGTGTACGGACTACAACCGCATCCGGACGAGCCGCTCACGATTATTGGGGTGATGGCGGCCGATTTCGAGTATCCGTCGAAAGCAGTTCTGTGGAAAGCGGCCGAATATACCCGTGGTAACAACGGGTGGGCAACAATTGGTCGTCTGAAACCAGGCTTGAGCTGGACGCAAGCACGTGTAGCATTCCTGGCCGACGTGAGCCGGCTTGAGCCGCATCCCAGGTTTCGGGCCGACTGGATTCCGATGATGCTGCCTCTTCAGGACGAGTTGGCCGGGCGCGTCAAAGATGCTTCGCTTCTTCTTATGGGGGTTGTGGTATTGACTTTGCTGATTGCCTGCTCCAATCTAGCCAATCTGCTGCTTGCCCGGACGGCCGACCGGCAGCACGAATTTTCGATTCGTTCCGCGGTGGGCGCAAGCCGAGCACGCCTCATTCAACAAGTCTTCACCGAATGTCTGCTGATGGCAGTCATTTCGGCCGGTCTTGGTCTATTGGTCGCGATTTGGACGACTGCACTCGCGAACAAGGTGCAACCGGCCATGCTTCCCTCGCAAACTTATTCCATTCTGGAAGCCAGAGTGCTCGTATTTATGAATGGGCTGGTGGTGCTCAGCGCGGTGCTATTCGGACTGCTGCCTGCGTTCAGTGTTGGCCGCATGCACCTATTTGTGGCCCGCGGGTCTACCGAATTACGCGGTTCGCGAATCGTGCGCGACCTGCTGGTGGCGGCACAGGTAACACTCACGATTGCGTTACTAGCCGCTTCCATTTCGGTGGTCCGAGCCTTGTCCCACGAACTTCATATCGACCGTGGATTCAAAGCTGACGGCGTCGTTACCGGGAGTGTCGCTCTGGATGGCACGGTCCGCGACAAGCCCGGCCAACGGCTGCAGTATTTCGAAGAAGTGCTACAGCGGTTGCGCCACCTGCCCGGGGTGCGGAATGTAAGCGCGACCGAATTCTTACCTCTCCTATCTGAGAACTTTGCTGGTGGCCCGCATTTGATGGATGGCCAGCCACCGCCGCGCAGGACAGGTACGGACATCATTCCGATCATGGCCGGCTACTTCGCGACAACTGGCGGTCATATTCTTTATGGCCGCGAGTTCACCGATGCCGAGGTTCGTTTTGATTCCGATGTCGTGCTGGTTAACGAAACGTTCGCGAGACTCTGGCTGAGTCCCGTCGATGCCGTCGGGCATACGGTGACTGATCCGGATGGCAGGGTGCGAAGGATTATCGGTGTGGTCCGGAATCTCGATTTCATGGATCAGTACATCTCGGACGTTTTCGATGTGGACCCGCCGGAAACTTTCGTCCCGGCGCACAACCCTGGCGGATTTGATTCGACGTTCGTCGTAAAGGTCGAAGGACCGCCACAAGATCATGTAGCGGCGATCCGGGCGGCTATGCAGTCGGTTGATCGTGGCGTGCCGGTATTCGGTGTGGAGACAATGCAAGAGCGGATGGATCAGGCATTTGCCCGTCCAAAGTTCTACAGAACGGCGCTGGTGTTCTTCGCGAGCTTTGCTCTGCTGCTGTCAGTCATCGGCATCTATGCCGTAGTTTCATATGCCGTGACGCAGCGGACGCACGAGATGGGTGTCCGCCTGGCGCTCGGGACAACCGCCACGCGCCTGCGGACGAAATTTGTTTGCCAAGCCTTAGTGACGGTTGTCTTTGGCACCGTCTGTGGAGTTGCTTGCGCTGCAAGTGCTGGAAAGTTGCTCGCCAGTCTGATTGAAGGGGCAAAAGGGTTGGACGTGGCGACCTATGTTTTGGTGATGATCGCAATTTGCCTCGTCGCGGCGGGGAGCATCTGGGTTGCCACTCGACGGATTGCGCGGATGGACGTAGTAGAGATCCTTCGAGCGGAGTAGGTTTCGCGAAAAGACCGATCCGCGAACTAATGCTATGCAGTTGAGAATTTGACGGCGCCAGCCTGAATTTTGACCAAATAGAACTGCAGGGTTTACTCGTGACGTAGAGCCCGCATTGGATTAATCCTCGCCGCGCGGTGTGCGGGTAGGTACCCGGCGAGCAAAGCAATGCCGCCGAGCAGCAGAACTGCGCCCGTGAGTGCGAGTGGGTCGAGCGGTTTCACACCAAAAAGAAGACTCTCGAGATGACGTGATCGCGCTCGGCACCAACGGCCATGCGGATGCCGATCTCGGCGGTGCGGCCCGCCACCGAGTAAGGGAGCGTCCCGTATATACGATGGAAGCGAGCAGCAGAGCGCGTGGACCCTCAATGACAGCACAATCTTTCAGTCCTCGATAAGTCGCGTTCTCTTCCATTGAGAAACCGAACCGGCTTCACAAACCGCGGTGTCGGTCTCAATCGGCGACAACCCGGTTTGAACTAAGCCGCTCGTGCGGCGGACGCTGCGCGTGCCGGTGGATCAGCGGTTTTGATTCCGTATCTCGATAGTGTTGAGGGTCACAAGGAGGTCTTGTGACCCAACTCAGAAAGTTAATGCTGGAGGAACTCCAGCGACGTAATTATTCCGAGCGTACCGCAAAGATTTACATTCGCACTGTGAAGGAACTGGCGGAGCATTTCGCCTGTTCTCCTGCGAAGCTCGGACTGGAACAGATCCGGCAGTATCAGGTGCATTTGGCAAAGAAGGAGCTGGCACCGAAAACGATCCAGCAACGCGCAGCGGCGCTGCGTTTCTTTTTTGTTAAGACCTTGCGACGGCCTTATCTTCCGGCGAACATTCCGTTCCCGAAAATCCCGCGCCGCCTGCCGACGGTGCTCAGCCAAGAGGAGGTTCAGCGCATGCTCGAATGCAGCATGAATCTGATGCATCGGGCCATGCTGCTGACGCTCTACTCCAGCGGACTGCGGCGAACAGAACTGACGCGGCTCAAGGTGGAAGACATCGACAGCAAATGCATGATCATCCACGTTCGGCAGGGAAAGGGCGGTCATGACCGCGACGTGCCGCTCAGTGGCAAGCTGCTCGAAGTGCTGCGCGAGTACTGGCGCTGGAAAAAGCCGACCACGTACTTGTTTCCGAGCGATTATCAAAAGCGCGCCGGTCAGCCCGTCAGCGACAAGGTGATCTGGTGGCTGTGCAAGAAAGCAGCCCGTGAAGCCGGCATTCGCAAGCGCGTCAGCCCACACACGCTACGGCACAGTTATGCGACGCACATGCTCGAAGCAGGCGCCGATCTGAGGACGATTCAAGTTCTGCTCGGCCATAGAAGACTGGAAGATACAGCCATCTATCTTCACTTGTCCAAGCGGCATCTCACTTCGGTCGCCAATCCGCTCGACCGCCTGGAAGTGGACACGCTGGCCGATGCTTTCCGTGCACGGAGGCAACTGAAAAAAGCATGAGCCGGCCCACCCTGGAGGTGGCCGACATCATCCGTCAGGCGGGCAACCGCTTTGTCGAACGCCACCGGGCTCATCTGGCCTGGCCGCACCTGAAGGTGCTCCGGGCCATTGAGCGCTGCCGGACGGCCGCCCTCGGCGGCCATCTGGACCGGTGCTCGCATTGCGGTCATCGCGCCATCTCTTATAACTCCTGCCGCAACCGGCATTGCCCGAAATGCCAGACTCACGCGCGTGATCAGTGGCTGGCGGCCCGTTCCCAGGAACTGCTGCCGGTCGAATATTTTCACGTCGTGTTCACGCTGCCGCACGCCTTGTCCGCGCTCATCCTGCAGAACAAGCGCGTGCTTTATAACCTGCTGTTTCGCGCCAGCGCCCAGACTCTACTTGAGATCGCAGCCGACCCCAAGCATCTCGGCGCCGAGATCGGCTTCCTGAGTGTCTTGCATACCTGGGGGCAAACGCTGGAACATCATCCGCATGTTCACTGCGTGATTCCAGCGGGTGGCTTGTCGCTGGATCGCTCCCAATGGCTCCAGCCGCGACGGCGCGGCTTCTTTTTGCCCGTTCGAGTATTGAGCCGCATCTTTCGCGGCAAGTTCACGGCGGCACTCAAACGGCTGTTTCGTTCTCGCCAGCTTCAGTTTCATGGGGCGCTCGAGAACTTATCGAGCCCACAACTGTTCCAGCAGTTCCTCCGCTCGCTCTTCCGACGAGACTGGGTGGTCTATGCCAAGCGGCCCTTTGGAGGATCAGAGCATGTCCTGCACTATTTGGCTCGCTACACACACCGCGTCGCGATTTCCGATCACCGCTTGCTTTCCTTTGCCGATGGCAACGTTTCGTTCCGCTGGAAGGATTACGCGCACGGCAACAAGCAACGCAAGATGACGCTCACGGCTCATGAGTTCTTGCGAAGGTTTCTGCTGCACATCCTTCCCAGCGGCTTCGTTCGCATCCGCCATTTCGGCTTCTTAGCCAACCACGACCGTCAACAGCGCGTATCTGTCTGCCGTCAACTGCTCGTTGCAGAACGTCTCCAGCGCTCCGCTCCGGCTGCCCAAACAACCAGCGCCAGAGCCAGTTGGCGTTGTCCACTCTGCGGTGGACCCATGCAGGCTGTCGAGCACTTCACCGCCAACCAGCTCGCCCGCGAACTGGCTCGCTGGGAGCGCGGTGTTGACAGCTCGTAAGCTCAAAATCCAGACAGCCAACTTCAGATACGTCGCCATGCACACAGCCGACGTGTGTCTTCTTGCGCCTGCAGCCAACAAACTTGCCACGGCGAAGTCATTCGCCCGCTCTTTATGGCTTCCTGCAGCATGCTCCGCTCGCCGATCCCGTCGATTTCCCCAATTCACCAGGGCCTCCAACACCCTTCGAAGTACCAAAACCAGTTACTTTACCCATAGCTGGCCGCGTCCGCCGCAAACCCGCGCGGCTCATTTCAAACCCAGCTATCGAAAATGCCCCTAACTCTGCCAGTCACGCCAGCCTTGTCCGTCTTGGCATTTCCGATAGCTCGCTAAGGTTTCACAACCCCGAGCCGATGCGTAGAACGGGATCGGCAAACACTAGAGGACCCACACCTGAGGGATCACGCGTCAGGTAGTCCCGGGCGCATGGGAAGCACGGCTCAAATGAGATCGCGACAGATCCGCGCCGGGTCGATTAAAATGTGGTAGAAAAACTACTACATGGGCAAAAGGCGCGCTGCTGGGCGGATTGACCTGGTTTACGGCACGCTCGACATGTTGATCCTGCGTACTCTGCTCTGGGGACCGACGCATGGACACGGCATCGCGAAAGCGATCGAAAGGATGTCGGAAGATGCCCTCACAGTGGAGCATGGGTCACTTTACCCGGCCTTGCAGCGCTTGCAGCAGGAAAACTGGATTACTGCCGAGTGGGGTGTTTCGAAGAAGAATCAACGCGCCAAATACTATCGGCTTACCGCAGCCGGAAGGCGGAAGCTGATCGCTGAAACTTCGCGCTGGGAGCGTTTCGTGAGGGCGATTACGGACGTTCTGAACCCGGGTAAGGTCGAGGAGGAGCAGTGAGCTGGCGTCGTGAATTTGCCAGGTTTCGAGCGCTGCTTCGCAAACCGAAACCGGTGCACGATCTCGAGGAAGAGATTCGAGTTCATCTCGCAATGGAGGAGCAGGAGAATCTCGAATCAGGTTTGGCGCCCGAGGAAGCGCATCGTCGCGCGATGCAGCGATTTGGCAATGTCACATTGACGGGTGAAAGGAGCCGGGATATGTGGAGATGGAATCGACTTGACACGCTTTGGCAGGACGTCCGCTACGGGGCGAGACAACTGCGGAGCAATCCGGGGTTCACAGCGGTTGCGGTGTTGACGCTGGCCCTCGGTATCGGCGCGAACACGGCGATCTTTTCGGTCATCAATTCGGTCCTGCTGCGGCCCTTGCCGTTCAAAGGGCCGGCGCGTCTGATCGAGCTTCGGGAGACCGAAGTGGCGTCCGGAACCTATCCGCTGAATGGAGCGGACTATCTGGAGTGGCAAGCGCAGAATCACACTCTTGAAGCGACCAGCCTCTATTCCTGGAGAAGCAGCGTCAGCGCGAGCGGCGCTAGCGAACCGGAATCGGCCGAGGTCGTGAACACTCAGGCGAACTTTTTCGATGTGCTTGGCGTCTCGCCAGTGGCGGGCCGGGTGTTTGTGCGAGGTGAGGATAGGGCTGGGAAGAATCGCGTGGCGATCGTGAGCTACGGATTTTGGCAACGGCATTTCGCCGGCGATCGCAAGGGTATCGGGAAAACCGTTGAATTAAATGACGAAGCCTATACCGTGATCGGTATCCTGCCTGCGTGGTTCAATTTCCCGGAGCAAACTGATGTCTGGACACCGATCGACATGGACTCGAAAGAAGTGACCTTGCGTGGCGGCCACAACTGGAATGCCGTGGGGAGGGTGAAGAACGGCTTTTCCGTGGCGCAGGCGGGTCAGGACCTGTTGGTGATTTCTAAGCGCCTCGAAAAGGAGTATCCAAACTCTAACAACAAGGTTCACGCCGTCGTGATTCCACTGAAGGACCGGTTGGTAGGAGAGTCGAGGGAGCCGCTGCTGATTCTGTTGGGAGCGGTGGTGTTAGTGCTCTTGATCGCGTGCGCGAATGTGGCGAATCTGCTTCTGGCGCGAGCTACCGTGCGGCAGCGTGAAATGGCTCTGCGTGCCAGTCTGGGAGCAGGGCGATTCCGGCTGGTACGGCAGCTGTTAACGGAGAGCGTCCTGCTCGCCTTGACGGGTGCAGCGCTTGGAATGTTGGCTGCCTGGTGGTGCGTGCGACTTCTTGCATCTGCGAAAACGCTCCCCATCCCACGCGCCAATCGCGCAGAAGTAGATGGTTGGGTGCTGCTGTTTACGATTGGAGTGAGTGTGCTAGCTGGAGTTTTGTTTGGGCTTGCTCCGGCGTTTCAGATCACCGGCTCCCCTAGTTTTAACGATGAATTGAAAGCGGCATCTCAGGCGGTCTTGAGTCCGGCGGGAACGCGCCGCAGGCTGCGTGATGGCTTAGTGGTCGGCGAAATCGCGCTGACACTTTCGTTGCTGGTGGGCGCCGGCTTATTGCTCCGCAGTTTCGCGCGATTGCAAAACGCCGGGATTGGCGTGAATCCGCACAATCTCGTGACTATGGCAATCGATTTGCCAAAGACGAAATACACGACCGTCGCTTCGCGCCGCCATTTCTTCGAGCAGCTTGTCGAACGCGTGAATCAGATTCCCGGCGTTGCAGGTGCCGCTGTCTCAACACAGATTCCGCCGGAGGGCGGGAGCAACGGTTATATAGCAGTCGATGGTAGCAACGATCCAGGCCTTGCGGCACAGCTCGTATGGTGGAACACCATCACCCCGGATTATTTCCGCACCCTCGGGATTCCGCTTCTGGAAGGGAGAAATCTGAGTCCGGAAGATCTCGACCGCACGGCTGTGGTTACGCAGAAATTGTATGAGCTGTTCACGGCAGCTAAGGACGGGACGCCAAAGATTCCGCCGGACCTGACGATGGTTGCTGTTATCAGCCAGGCGATGGCGCGAACCTTCTGGCCAAATCAGGACCCCGTTGGCAGATCGTTTCATTGGAATAACACAAAAGTCACAGTAGTTGGCGTGGTTGCCGATGTGAAGGATCATGGCATTCGGAATCGGGCGATGCCTCAGGCGTATTTCGCTTTACCGCTTTGGTTGGTTGGTGGAGGTTACGGCCAGCTTACCGTAAAGACCCATATTTCGCCTAAAGCAGTGCTCCCCGCTATTCGCGAGCAGGTGCACGCCCTTGACGGCGGTCTCGCCGTCTTCGAGGCTCGGACGATGGATGAAGTGATTGCGGGCAATATGCGGGATACCAGCACTCAGGCGTTCCTGCTCGGCGCGTTTGCGATGCTCGCGCTGGTGCTCGCCGCGGTGGGACTGTATGGCGTGACGTCCTATCTGGTAACCCAGCGCACCCGCGAGATCGGGATTCGCATGGCGGTCGGGGCAAAACAATCGGATGTTTTTCGCCTGATCCTAAGACAAGGGGTCACGCTCTCTTTTATCGGCCTCGCTCTCGGCGTGATAGCTGCTATCGGGCTCACGCGGTTGCTCTCCGGCCTGCTTTACGAAGTTGCGCCGAGCGATCCGCTTACCCTTGTCTCAGTCGCGGCTCTGCTTGCATTGGTCGCCTTAGGGGCATATTGTATTCCCGCTCGTAGGGCCACGAAAATCGATCCGATGCTGGCGCTTAGATACGAGTGACACCTCGCTCTTTCAGCGCGGCAACAACGGATGAAAATGAAAGTCGACCAGCAGCGTGATGAGGCGGACTTACTCCGGCGCTAATGAGCCGCGTACGAGTGTGGCCCGGATGCTGATTGAGGCGCAGCAACAGACCGTAGCCAGGTGGCCGAGCACGTGGAGGCTCTAAAACGAGATTTGAAAGACACTCCGGTACTTTGCCGCAAATTGCTCTGCGGTTCTGCCTTTCGCACGGAGCCCTTACCAGCGTGATCCCCGGAATGCGGCGAATTGCAACCGTGGAGGATAATTGCCGCGCTGCTTCCGCGGGAATGCTCGATTCGCGAACGCTCGTCATTTTGAAGCGGCATACATGGGATCGCAATTCTATGACTAAACGCGCTCGCAATTCTTTCGTGGCATTCACGACTGATGCTGTTGAAAAACTCTGCTGTGCGCTTCGCATGGAATCCTATGCAGGCCTATTTTCCGAGTCGTCCGTAATCCTGGAACAATTCGGAAACAACGCGGAAGCGGCACCATTTGACCACCACTGACGCGCGGGCGCGTTCTCCGAGTTCGACATAGGGCAGCGTTAATCGGGACTTGACGGCTAGTGACGGATGGCCGCCGAAATTCTGGATCCGAACCGCAGATAGCCGTCCGATTTCGCGACCATTCTTCCTGCAAGCGGACGCTTGGTGGGCAGTTCCACTGCCGACAAAGCGCTAAATATGAGCTAGTACAGCGACCTAAAAGTAACGAAGGTCGGAAGAATACCTGCCCTAAGGAATGCGCCGATGCTAACGCTTGCCAGGATCTGCGGTTAGCGATTCGCATGACCTATAACATATTGGAGGATTCTTAAATGTTTCGATCCATTGCGCGCGTGGTGGTTCCTGTTGGCATGGTATCTGTTTCCGTCTTGGCGTCCTTGGCCAACGCCCAAATCTCGCCGAACCTGCCCAATCCGACCACGGCGCCGAATCCGTTGACGAAGACCGTATCCATTTTTCGTAGCAACATGCAGGACAAGATCATGAAGTCGGCGGACGCGATGCCAGAGTCCAGATACAGCTACCGGCCAACGAAGGACGTTCGCTCGTTTGCCGAGATCCTGAATCATGTGGCGGACATATCCTACTATTTGTGTTCAAACGCCAAGGGTGAAGCGCCCCCTGCCACGGCTACCGGGAAGGATTCGAAGCCCGAGATCATGGCCTACCTCAAAGGCGCGTTCGACTACTGCGATGGCGTGTACACCGGGTTCACCGATGCGCACCTAAATGACCCGGCGGACTTCTGGGGCCACAAGACGAACAAGATGTTCATCTTGACGCAACTCGCAAATCATGACGCCTTGCATTACGGCAATCTCGTCACGTATCTGCGCCTCAATGGCCTGGTGCCGTCCGGGGGCTGGTTTTGATGGCGCAGCGGCGCGCGGGCTGCCACGCAGGTTCAACAAAAAGAGGGCTCTGAGCGAAGTCATGAGAGTGAAAATCTGGGGAGCCGCGAAGGCGTTGGTGGTTGCTGTCACATCGTGCGTAAGTATGATCCCGGCTTCGGCACATAAGGAGGCGCAATCCACTGCGCAGGCCTTTGCAGCGACAAAAGATGGCCGCGCTGAAATTGATGCGTATGTGGCGGAATGGTTGAAAGAGAGCGATGTGCCAAGCGTAGCGGTGGCATATATCCAAGATCGAAAAGTGGCGTGGACTGAGGTGTATGGAGAACAAAGTCCGGGAGTCGCGGCGACTGAAAAAACACTGTACAACGTTGCATCTCTGACAAAGCCAATAACGGCGGAGACAATACTGCGACTCGCGTCTGCAAGAAGACTCTCGTTGGATGAATCGATGTGGCAGATCTGGGTCGACCCGGATATAAAGGATGATCCTTACAGCAAATTGTTGACGCCCCGGTTGTGCTTGTCGCACCAGACTGGATTTGCGAACTGGCGGCGAATGACGGGGGGAGTACTAAAGATCAGATGGAAACCCGGAACTCAAACCGGATATTCCGGTGAAGGGTACAACTATGTTGGCGCGTTTGCCGAAAGGAAGTTCGCAAGGCCTTTTGATGCGCTGGCACAGGAGATGGTGCTTGATCCGATCGGAATGAAGGAGACCTCGTACACAGCGAAGGAGTGGTATTCGGGGCGGTTGGCGGTGCCCCATGGGCCCAAGGCAGAAAAACTGATCGACCCGGTCCCGACAAAATGGAATGGCGCGGATCTGTTGCGGACCACGATTGGCGACTATGCCAAGTTCGTGGTGAGCGTGATGCGCGACGAGGGCCTGACGGAGGCAATTGCCGCAGAACGAGCAACCATCACACGAAATATGGTGAAGCCGGAAGATTTGGAAAAAGCATGCCGAGAAGCTAGAGAAGTGGGTCAATGTACGGTGACGGCCGGTATGGGTTTGGGATGGGAGGTGGAAATCGTGAATCGAGTAAAGATTCTGGATCACGACGGCTCTGATTGGGGAGTGAAAACTATGGCCATGTTTGTTCCGTCGCAAGGAATCGGAGTGGTAGTTTTCACCAATGGAGAAAATGGGACACAGGTCATCCGAAACGTCGTGAAGGCCCTTTACCCGAATAAGCTATATCTTGCCAAGATGTGAGTAGTGAAACGAGCCCGCGAGCCAGACAGTGCATTCTCGCGAGTTGCCTTGATCGCGATGCGGGACCGCCTTGACTGCTTCAGGAGCGAAGCCCGAAGATGCTCGTGTGGCTCCCGGAGACAATCTATCCTAGTGCGGCTAACAGTTCGTCGGGGATACGGAAACTACAACGAGTCTCTCTTGCTCGTGATCTGTTCCATAATCCGGACCGTGCCAGAGAGAAAAAGATTCTCCGGAACAACGCTTGTCAGCTACCCGTATGTACCAGCAGGCCGTATATAGCCAGGAGGTCTTGTGAAGGCATCGCTGCGGGTTTTTCTGCTTGCCATTTGGGCGGTAAATGGTATACCCACAAGAGCGCAATCTGCCGCGCAGCCGGACCCGTTATTTCTGACAATAAGGGCCTTGGATGCCAAACTCTTCGACGCGTATAATCACTGCGATTTGACTACGCTAGGTGCTATGGTTTCCGACGACCTGGAGTTCTACCATGACCAGACGGGCCTCTCGGTCGGGAAAGCAAAATTTCTTGCCGCCATCAAGCAGAACATATGCGGAAAGGTGGAGCGGGAACTGCTCCCGCAAACACTGGAAGTGTATCCGCTGAAGAGCTATGGAGCGGTTGAGATCGGGATACATCGATTTCACCACCCTGCGCACCCCGAGGACGGTGTGGGCGATGCCAAGTTTGTAATGTTGTGGCAGAACAAAGATGATACGTGGAAGGTGACACGCGTGATCAGCTACGAACACAACAATGGCCTGCTCGTGAAGTAGCCATCAGCCGGTCTCTGTATGAGCGGCGTGCTTCGCTAGTTGATCGTCGGCCACCCGGACATTGGGGACCGCGACGGATCGTAATTCGGCCAACTTCCTGTTTGCCCGTAACCGACAAGACCGTCGATCATCCGTGCGGAAAGGCTATTTTCTTCGGCTTCCGTTACTTTGTCGCCACGCTTTGCGAGACGAGAGCAACGCGAAGCAGATGAGAAATCCGATCAGTAGCCAGCACGCAAAGGGAATGACCAGGAAAACGAAACCCATCTTCAAAGT
Organism: uncultured Acidobacteriaceae bacterium; assembly: GCA_963787585.1. Lineage (GTDB taxonomy): Bacteria > Acidobacteriota > Terriglobia > Bryobacterales > Bryobacteraceae > Bog-105. The sequence goes on along the minus strand of CAWBDR010000008.1, from coordinate 45,724 downwards.
CGTGCGCCCAAACGCAACACCTGCATAGATGGCGGGACACCCCACGACGACTAAAACCGTGAGCGCATACAACACTACACGGGCAGGTCGTAACCATCGTTGCGACCTCAGACGAGCACAAACGATCCCGAAGAACGGCGATAGCACCCACCCCGCGAAAAGTAGGACTAAAATTAAGGACTCTGATGATGACCTGCACGGAGCATCAGCGCAAGTGAGATGATAGCTCCAATCGTGAGTCCAATCATCGCCGCTCGTTGTGGCGCCTTCACGGCATGTTCACGCGCAGTCTCGCTTGAGATTGTATCCCGCAGCCGTTTGAAATTCTTCACGGATATGTCGTTAGCCGCCAAACAGCAAATTATGTCCAGTTAGCCCGTCATTCAGGAGCTGTCCGAAAACCCTCAAGTTCTACACCGCCGAGTATTGGGCGAGAGGACCCGGCGGCTCACGACGGAAACAAGTCGTCCGTCGGTCGTGTATGAAGTTCCCAGCCCGGCACGTGCATCGCCTAATTCGCGCCACACCGAACAAAGTAGCCCTGAGTGGAGCGCCGCGGTTTCGAAGTTGTATTAGCGGTATGGCCGTGCCACACGGCTGCATTGAAGATAATCATCGACCCAGCATCTCCACATGCCAGAACCTCGCCGCCGCACTCTAAACGGGGATTTGCGAGTCGATCAGATGGAACATACGGGAAACGCTGAGAGCCTGGAATGAAACGAGTCGCCCCATTCACCGGAGTGAAGGGATCGAGCATCAGGATAAACCCAGCCATAGGTGGATCTGCTGAATTCGGTGGTATATCGGTGTGAAGATCTTGGGCTGGACTGCCCGCCCTGAGAGTCCTCCCTAGCAGCGAACTCAGCTTGAATGGTTGACCAACTAGCTGTGCACAGGCCATAAGAAGACGAGGGTCTGAATACACGTCCTCGAAACCAATCTCGTTATGTATAAAGAACCTCCGATCTGTCGTGGTTCCTGCTTTGAAGTCCACCTTACAACTCGGTATCATAAGTTCGTCGTAAGCCATGCCGATCTCGGCTACGCGCCTCGCTGAGATAACACCCGGAAGAACGGCAAACCCAAACTCCATCAGATCCCGCACAACGTGCGTTGTATGCGGCTCATCCAGACTCACGGGTTGAAAGTTCATCGGCTGAGTTTATCAAGGATCGCAAGCTCAAATGGCGCAGGCCACTGTTATACGTAGCGAACCATCGGCCATCTGGACACAACTTTCGGATCGCCCGTAATCCGTTCCCAATCGGTGGCGCGCGCAATCAATCTCAACGCTTGCGCTCTGGAGATGGTGAGATAAAATCCAAGGCCAACGGACATAGGGATCGATAAGCCCGCTGAGGAGGAGGTATGGAATACCGAGTCTCGGCGGAAGTGCATGTTTCCAACAATCAAATGCCTAAGACTGCATTTTCCAGAAGCCGTAGTAGGGCGCGAATGTGGCGATTCCTCATGTCCATTCTGATCGGTGTGGCTGTGTTCGTGGCTCTTGCGCAGCAAACGCAAAAGGCGCCACCGCCACCCAAAATATCGGTCGAAGTGAAACTGGTGCTTATTTCCGCCACTGTGCGCGACAAGCACGAAAAAAATGTGCCGTCGTTAAACAAAGACGATTTCGTGCTTTACGTAGACGGCCACCTCCGGGCGATCAACGATGTCATACCTCAGAGCAATCTGCCTTTGATGCTGGGGCTGCTTGTGCAAACGAGCCTGGGGCCGCACCAGCGATATGCGCTCCACAATGTAAGCGACGCGAGTTATGGGTTCCTGGATCACATGCTGCGGGAAGACAAAGACAAAGCGTTCGTAGTTCGTTTTGGCCACGAGGTCGAACTCTTGCAAGGTCTTACCTCTTCTCGCCCGAAGCTCGGTGCCGCGCTCAAGCTCATGCAAACGACCGAGCTCAGCAGTGGAGGGCGCGTCGGAGGGACGCTGCTTTACGATGCTGTCTGCCTCGCGTCGAACCAACTGATGAAAGCGCAGCACGGCCGTAAGGCACTCTTCGTCTTGTCGGACGGGATAGATCGAGGTAGCAAGGAAACGCTGGAAGATGCCGTCGAGGCGACGCAGCGAGCCGATATTTCCGTGTATTCGATCCTGCTGACCGAAAACTGGCCGGGCCCAAACGGCAAAAAGATACTTGAGAAAATCTCGACCGAGACGAGCGGACGTATGTTCAAAATCTCTCATGCGTTAACTGTGGCCCAAATATACGCGCAGGCGGAAGAGGAATTGAGGAACCTATATATACTGGCCTATACACCGACTGCGGCGGATACGCGCGCGGGTTATCACAGAATCCACCTCACGACGAAGAAAAAGGACCTGACCGTTGAGGCACGGGACGGGTATTACTCAGATCAGTAACAGTGCATGAAAGAGTCGGCTGGACACCCCAGGCTTCGCTCGGAGGTCACGATGGATCCGCCAGTTCCTTTCCTGTAGACCTTTGCATCCCGTACAACCATGCCGTTTTACCCCGGCGCTCTCCGAATTGCCTGCGATCCAGGAGCAATCCCGAACATTGCTCCACATCGGCAACTTTCATCCGACTACACTCGTTTTCGTCACCCTTACTGCTTCGACTCGTAATGCCTCCGTGACGGGCTCGCGAGCGCGGGTACGTAAGCGGCCCGAGACCTAACCAAAGAGAAACGTCTGAGAGAATAAAACGGCCAAATGAAACATTGTGGGGCTCGAGTTGCTCACCTTTGTCTGTGGTTCGGTGGCATTCTCATTGCTAGGCCGCTGGGTTCATCTTTACCGAAATCGTTTGACGGTGTTTGGCAGAGCCGAGGGTATGGCTACGTGCTATCGATTAAAGGTTCGCTGTTAGCTGAGTTCGAGATCACCAGCGCAACGTGTGTGGAAGGTTTCACGGCTCAACGCCAAGCCAAAGCGCCAGGCAAGTGGGACGCCAGCTTCAAATCAAAAAAAGAAGGTTCATTTTTCATCACGGGCGCAGAAGCCAGTGATCATGCAGTCCTACATCTACAAGATTCCGTCCCGGACATTCACATAGACCGGATCACTAAGATACCGGCAGTTTGCAACCAACCGACCGAGAACACGCCAATTGGAAACTTCGACGTATTCACGCATACATGGGCCGAAAACTACATTTCATTTGAGCTTAGGCATGCAGATTGGAACAAAATCTTGGCGGAGCACCGCTCGGAGGTAAGCTCTCGAACTACGCCTGCACAACTGTTCGACATTTTCGAATCGATGATCAAACCTCTGGGTGATATTCATGCCTATGTGGCCGCGCCGTCTCTTAAGCGCTCCACCCCGATGTTCTGGCGCCCAGGCACGAGCTACCTTGTCAAAGGGAAACCCGGGGAGTTTGCAGACCGCGGACGATGGAAACTGTTTGAAATGACTAACCGGGCATATTTGCAGGGCACCCCGAAGATGTTCTGCAACAGACATCTTCAGTACGGACACATTAACAACTCAATCGGGTACATCAGAATTCTGTCTTTCGGCGGTTATTCTCGGCATGATGACCTGCAGGCGCTTGAGGCGTCAATGGACAAGATATTCAGCGACTCCACACTCAAAGCGCTCGTCATAGATATGCGACTGTCGTTTGGTGGCTCTGATGAGCTCGGATTTGCCATCGCAAGTCGTTTGGCCGACCGAGAGTTTTTCCCCCTCCATTCTCACGAACCGCCCCGCCACCTCCTCCCTCAACCTCAACTAATCTGAGACACCCTCGATCCTGGCCTACACAGTCCAGGCACGTTCTGATCCGCTTAAACACGACCAGTGGACAGAAGGCGACCCGATAATGGTTCGACCGAGCGCTCGACCCGGTTTTCGAGGGCCGGTCGTGGAACTGATCAGTTCGATCACGATGAGCGCGGCTGAGACCTTCAGCGAAGCCTTGATAGGACGGGTTCCGCACGTAATACGAATCGGTGAGAACACTCAAGGGGTATTCTGCGATATTCTGGATCGCCACCTGCCGAATGGGTGGACCTTCGGTCTACCTAACGCGGTGTACCGCACAGCTAACGGAAAATCATTCGATGTGGCGGGTATTCCTCCCGATATTGATGTGCATGTATTTACTGAAAGGGATATAGTGTCCGGAAGAGATCCAGCCCTGGCTAAGGCAGTCCAGATTCTCACGAAGGCTGATAACTAGTTCGACACAGCTAACGTTCATCCGAGAGGGCTATTCAGTCGTAAGCGTCCGGTTGTAGCCGTCTGGCGCGTGAGGTCGCAGTAGAGCCATGCTTCAAGAGAGTGCCGATTGGGCCTCGGGAGGGATGGATGAGTGGATTCAGTCAGAAGGATGGCGAAATTAGGGCTTCGGATGAGACGACTGCGGCAGAGAAGCGGCGCAAGCGTTCGGCAAGCGAGAAGCAACGGATTGTGGAGGCCTCATTTAAGCCGGGAGCTTCGGTGAGGGCGGTGGCGGAGGCGCACGGTCTACATCCGACGCAGGTGTACAGATGGCGTCGGCAGTATGGCCGCAAGGTGCAGGGGAAGTCGGGAGCGGCGCTATTGCCGGTGCGCGTGACGGGGGAGAGCGATCAGCATAGCCGGTTGACAAGAAATACTTTCCAGGAACGAGAAGCGATCCCGTCGGTAACCGTTCATCTTGAATTCACGAAGGCTCGTGTGCACATTGAGAGTGCCGATCGCGCAACGGTGCTGGCTGTGCTGGAGCACCTGGCGCGATGATCTCGTTGCCGGCTGGCGCACGCATCTGGGTTGCGGCGGGCGTGACGGATCTGCGGCGTGGATTCACGGGTCTGAGCGCAGTCGCGCAAACGGTGCTGCAGCAGGACCCTTTCGGCGGGCACGTGTTCGTATTTCGCGGGCGGCGCGGCGATCTCATTAAGTTGTTGTGGTGGGATGGGGACGGGCTATGCCTATTTGCGAAGCGTTTGGAGCGCGGGCGCTTCATCTGGCCGCAAGCTGAAAGCGGAACAGTATCACTTACTCGTGCGCAGTTATCCATGTTACTCGAAGGCATTGACTGGAGACAGCCAGTGCGCACGTGGAAGCCAGAGATGGCGGTGTGATCAATAAAACAGAGATAATCGAAAATGTTCGAACTTGCCTGGACTAAGTAATAAAACCTTGGCATAGTTTGAACATGTCTGCCGCACAGCTTCCAGATCTGGACAGCATGGACGCGGCGGCAATGAAAGCGCTGATCCTGTCTCAGCATGAACAGCTTTCTTCGCATGCAGCCGAGATCGAGCGTTTACGATTGCTCATCGCCCGTTTGCAGCGGCTGCAGTTTGGCCGCAAGTCGGAAAAGGTCGAACGACAGATTGAGCAACTTCAACTCCAGCTCGACGATCTGGAAGAAAGTGCGGCTGAGAAAAGGGAGCGAGCAGAAAGCACACTGCCGCCGCCGGCAGCGGCGATCTTTGCGCGTGTGACGCAGAAGCCAGGGCGGCGGCCCTTACCGGATCATCTGCCACGGCAAACCGAAATCCATCAGCCGGAGCAGAAGAGCTGCCCAGCTTGCGGTGGCGAGTTAAGCAAACTGGGTGAGAATGTTTCCGAAGTGCTCGAGTACGTGCCGGCACGATTCAAGGTGATCCGGCATGTGCGCCCCAAGCTAAGCTGCGCGAAGTGCGATGTAATCGTGCAGGCGGCAGCTCCGAGCCGTCCCATTGACCGTGGCCTGGCCGGTCCCGGACTGCTGGCGCACGTTCTGGTGTCGAAATACGCCGACCATTTGCCGCTGTATCGTCAGGCCGAAATCTACGCGCGGGAAGGCGTGGAGTTAGAGCGCTCGACGCTTGCCGATTGGGTCGGTGCGACGAGCCAACTGCTCACACCGTTGCACGATGCGTTGCGGCAGTACGTAATGAGGGCGAGTAAACTGCACGCCGATGACACGCCGGTTCCAGTGTTGGCGCCAGGTACTGGCAAAACAAAACTCGGGCGCCTGTGGACGTATGTTCGAGATGATCGCCCGGCCGGTGATCTGGCAGCTGCCGCGGTTTGGTTTGTTTACTCGCCGGATCGCAAAGGAGAGCATCCACACCGGCATCTGGCCACCTTTCGCGGCACACTGCAAGCCGACGGTTATGCCGGGTTCAATCGCCTCTATGATGGCGGCCGCATGCAAGAGGCTGCATGTTGGGCCCACGTTCGTCGCAAGTTTTTTGACCTGCACCAGGCACACGCCTCTCCGATCGCGAGTGAAGCGATCCAACGTATTGGTCAGCTCTATACCATCGAAACCGAAATCCGCGGTCGCTCGCCTAGCGAACGTCAAGAGGTACGCAATGCGCGCGCACGGCCTCTGCTGACCTCGCTCCACGAGTGGTTTAAAACAACACTCGCCAAGAGCTCGCGCAAATCAGAAACAGCTGCGGCGATTGGCTATGCACTCGCTCGCTGGCCTGCACTGATGCGTTATTGCGATGACGGCCATATCGAAATCGACAATAATGCGGCCGAACGCGCGTTGCGCGCCGTCGCGCTCGGCCGCAAGAATTACCTGTTTGCAGGGTCTGATGCGGGCGGTGAGCGTGCAGCGGCGATCTACAGTCTACTGGGCTCGGCGAAGCTCAATGGAATCGATCCGGAAGCTTATCTAACCTCGGTGCTGCGTTGTATTGCCGATCATCCGATCAACCGGATTGAGGAGTTGCTGCCCTGGAATCTTTTCCCCACAGCACCGGTTGTGGAGGCAGCGTAAACTCCAATGTCCTGGTTGCCGCTCCAATCAAAGATGTTCACCTCCGTTGCCTATGACGCGGAAAAGCGCATCCTGTACCTGCGGTTTCAGAGCGAAGACATCTATCGATACTTCGAGTTTTCCAACAACGATTATCAGCAGTTCCTGAGCGCCGAGTCCAAAGGCCGTTACTTCCTGAGCAATATCCGCAACTGCTTTCGCTACGAGCGCCTGGCTAAACTACGCGTCGCTTGACCACGTCAAGACGGTCTCGATCGGACGCTTACATAGCTCGTCTGAGACCTTCAGCGAAGCCTGATAGGACGGGTTCCGCACGTAATACGAATCGGTGAGAACACTCAAGGGGTATTCTGCGATATTCTGGATCGCCACCTGCCGAATGGGTGGACCTTCGGTCTACCTAACGCGGTGTACCGCACAGCTAACGGAAAATCATTCGATGTGGCGGGTATTCCTCCCGATATTGATGTGCATGTATTTACTGAAAGGGATATAGTGTCCGGAAGAGATCCAGCCCTGGCTAAGGCAGTCCAGATTCTCACGAAGGCTGATAACTAGTTCGACACAGCTAACGTTCATCCGAGAGGGCTATTCAGTCTAGCGGTCGGAGCATAGATTTGACCTTGCGGCGGTCAGAGTTTCGAATTTCCAGACTAGGCCTTGACGCGCTCTCTACTGCTCTAAGCAAACGGAGCTTAGCAGTGTGTCCCGTCGGTCGGCCAACCGGAAACTCGAGGCTGGATTAATATCAGCCGGATCTTCTCATCCTGTTCAATTGGCCGTTTGAACTGCTTTTTAGCCTCCGCACGCTATTTCAGGCTCATAAATAAGGCCTAAGACTAAACACTCAGAGGATTCACTCCGGACGCGTTCTCCCAGCGGAATTGCTCCTCTTTTTCGCCGAATCTCCAGGTTTTCGGAGTTGTGCTGTGCAACCAGTCCATAGGTTCGCAACTTGAGAAAGAAGAACTCGATAAAGCGGTCTGCATAGCGTTTCGCGATACGGTCTTTTGATCGGCCGTGATCGTCCTCGGATCGGTCGAAATGAACAGGACCGTTCCCGACTTCGAGACCAGCTCCAAATACTGCCGGTCCAAATCCCACGGCGTGAGCACGGTGTGCGCCGCGCAGTCGGGATCACAGGCGAAGAACGCGCCGTTCTGGCACATTCGATAGGCGAGAGTGTTGACGCCCATGCGTCTGGTGCGCTCCCAATTGTGGCCCGACGTATCATCACCCGTCCGGTTCGCTTCGAATAGACCGGCGCCGATGTGGCCCAGCGTATTACACCCGAGTAGAACTGCATCGCCGGCTGCCGCCCGCAATGTTCTATACAGGCGCAGGATAATCTCGGCGTTTGTCAGGCTCTGGTCCTGAAAGCGCCATCCCGGATCAGTCATCTCCACGCCCATCTCAAACCCCCAGCGGCCAAAGATGTCGTAAGTAGAGAAGTCGTGCTTGATCAACTCATATCCCCACGAACGAATCCGCATCACATCGTCGTGGATTAAGCTGAGGTTCTCGGGAAGAGTTAAGTCGAGCGGCTTCTCTTCAACATGTACTGGACCCTGGCGAAGACGAGTCGGGTTGTCGACAACGGTCAAGGCGGTGGGCCGCACCCAAATGCCTGGGCGGACGTCCATCTCTCCCATCTTTTGCGCTAGACCTGGCATGTCTGGAAATCGACGCGGATCACCTGATCGCCAAGGTCCCCCTGGACAAACCGATCCAGGCGTCCACCCGGCATCCACCACGCAAAAGGGACGGTTCCTGTTTCCGTCGGCCAGTTCGGCAACGAACTGCGCATCCCGGACCATAGCAGCGGCGTCGAAATCGCGCCCGTAAGCGTAATACCAGTTATTATTTCCGCAAATTGGCGCTTTCGGCAGCCGTGGAGTTGTACACAACAGTGAACAAAAATGGCGCAGAGCGGATGCCGGCGTTTGCTCGCGCGGAGCCTGCAGCGCGACGATCGTTGCAGCCCGAATCTCGCGATCTCCCGCCAGTACCGGGCTCCCGCCATTCCGGAAGTCGAGCCAGAGGCTGACTCCTTCGCCATCGACAAGCCAACAACACAGGGCGCCCGGCTGTGTTTTGACTCCAATCGCGAACAAGCCGGCTTCATTCCGGTACGCCGCGAAGTACCACGGCATTATCCGCTCCGGCTGCAGGAAACGCCATTGTAGATCGCCATAACTCCGCTCCCACGCATCGCCGAGGTACAGCGTGTTGCCTGGAAAGCTGATTTCCCATCGCAGAATTACTCTGCTCAAAGGACCATCGGGCGAAGAGGCTCGGACATCCTGGCCTGAACTGGTTTGAGCCACCGTGATTGAGGCGCTGTTGTGAGTGAACCGTTTGCCCGTGCGATCGGCTTTCTGAAAACCAGAGCGGACGTCTTGTTCCACAAAAACAGAAGATGGGGCGTCCATCAACGTCTGCAAGTTATCCGGAACAATAGAGGGGGGCCTGAGCCCGTGCGCGGACACCGACGCCGCTGCCCCTAAGTTTGCAGCGGCGTGAAAGAACGCCCGGCGACTGCTGCCGTGACCTTTGTTGGGAAAATTTAGAGAACGGTCCAAAACCACTCAATATTCTCCGATAGTGCGGTCAGGCCCTCCATACGGCGAGTCCTGATTCGCCACATGTTCCTCTGATCATGTCACGCTGGACCGTCCCTTTTTTATAGCGATTCTCCGTTGAATAGATGATCCGGTGTCCAAAGTTCAATTTCGGAGCCGCCTGGCACACGTGACAAACTCGCTGCGGTACACGCAGCAGTCAAAGTGAAGCAGAACGCGATGGCGCGACGGAATGCCCAGTCATGCGTTTTGATAGTAACAGCGGATTTGTGGTTGTCCTTGCAAGATTCAGTCGCCAGCATACGAAACGGCCCGCCAGCGTTGTTTCCGGATCACTTCAAGAATGGTCAGCAAACCGGACATTGCTGTTCTACCCGAGCCCAGTAGGGCAGGTGCGAAGACCACTGCGACGGGTTGGCTCCAAAGCAGATACCACCTAAGCCTCGGCCAACTGAGAACGCGACTCCTCCAGAACATCGATTTTCAACTTACTCTCATTCCACGGCTACCGAGCCCGAGCGGTGTGAGTAATAGACTGGCCGTGGTCCAGAACACATCAACAAACAATGGAATAGAGCCTCTGGGTAGATCTGTGGTTAGAAAGGAAACCGATGCCGACTCCGTGCTTTTCGACTGGAAAGTACATCGATGCGCCGAGCCCTTGCACACAACGTGCGGCCATGAGCCAGCCGCCGTTTTGCGCGATTCCACACAGCGCGGAGCCGATGGCGAAAATCACTGTACCGATCAGCAGTACTTTTCGCCGGCCAATGATGTCACCTAGGCGCCCGACGGCCGGCAAAGGGGAGGCGAACCCCAACACGAACGCGTTGACTGTCCATTCCAGACCTGTGGTGCTGGTCTTCGGATCGCGGCCGATTGAAGGCGAAGCCAATGCGATTCCAAAGAAATCGACCGTCAGAATGAACAGGGGCAGTGACATCGCGCCAATAATCGTTCTCGCGATCTCCCGGAACATGTTGCTGGGACAAGGGGCAAATCAGCATGGAGGTCGGCGACTCGTCCATCACTCGTACCTTGTGTATAATCCCTGGTGCTGATCCGACGATGAGCGCTTCACAGGCTGCCTGGTTCATCTATGCCGAACCAGCGAACCCTACTAATCGGAGCCAACCATGTTGACCATAATGCCCTTTCTGCTATTCGACGGCTACTGTGCTGAAGCCATGGAATTTTACAAATCCTGCTTAGGCGGTGATTTGACCGTTCTCAAAGTGGGCGACACGCCCATAAAAGAACACATGCCGCCGGAAAAGCACGGCAAGGTTGCTTACGCGCACCTCAAGAATGACTCCATCGAGTTTTCGGCCACAGACTGGTTGCACCCGACGAGAACGCCCAGACAGGGGAACACAGTTTGCATGTACCTGACCGGCAAAACATATCGCGAACTCAAAGACGTGTTCGACAAACTTGCAGTCGGGGCCGACCCGGGGCTCCTCGACGATTTGCGAGACATGCCGTTTGGGACTTATGGACATCTCGCCGACAAGTATGGGGTCCACTGGTTCTTCAGAGGTGAGGAGAAATCACGCGCCTGAAGGACAGGGACGTGCTGAGACGTCGATCCTCAAGTTCAACACCTCTCGCCGCCCTAAACTCCTTTCGCGAACGTTTCTCCATCGTTATCGATTGAATTCTGGAGCGCTGCTCGTCAAAGCGCGAGAACCGCCGCACCACCCAGCAGACGAGTTTTTCGACAGCCTTACCAAACGCGGCAGCCGTTGGCCCGAACCATGGGTTGGCCCTCTTTGCAGCCGAACGCTTCGCCGAACTCAGGCAGATTCGCTACTACGCCGTTGATCCGGTACTCATCGGGCGAATGCGGATCCGTTATCGCATGTAGGCGTTTGCTCTCCGGCCGTTCATCCCCACAGGCCCATTGCGCCATGCCGATGAAAAAGCGCTGATCCGGAGTGAATCCGTCTATCGGCTTTAAATCCTGTCCGGCGGTCGAGTGCTTCCAGGCGATATAGGCCAGTAATGTACCGCCCAAATCCGCCACATCTTCGCCAAGAGTCAGGCTGCTATTGATGTGAATATCGTCGACCACAACGTATTGCGCATACTGCTTGCGAACGCAATCGACGCGCTGCTCGAAAGCCTTGGCATCGGCTTGCGTCCACCAGTCGCGCAAGTTGCCCTGCGCATCGAACTGGCGGCCTTCATCGTCGAATCCGTGCGTTAACTCATGCCCGATGGTCGCTCCGGTGTTGCCATAATTTGGAGCGGCGTCCTCTTTGGGGTCGAACAAAGGGGGTTCGAGAACGCCTGCCGGAAAGTTAATGTCATTCATCTGCGGATCGTAATAAGCATTCACAGTTGGGGGCGACATAAACCATTCCGAGCGATCCACCGGCTTGCCGATTTTCGCCAGTTGGCGACGCATCTCGAACTCTGAAGCGCGAGTGACATTGCCGAGGAAATCGTCCCATGAGATTCGCACCGAACTATAGTTGCGCCACTTGTCGGGATAGCCGATCTTGTTCACCACGGCGTGCAGCTTCACAAGAGCCTGCTGTTTAGTAGGCTCGCTCATCCAGGTCAGATCCTTGATATCGCGGCCCATTTCGTCTTCGATCTGCCGCGTCGCTTGCAGGGCGTCCGCTTTAGTTGCCGGCGAGAATGTTTTCGTCACAAACACCTGGCCGAGAGCTTCGCCCAGATCACGATCCACCAGGCGGGTACACTTCTTCCAGCGCGGAGGCATTTGCTCGACACCCTGCAGGTACTTGCTGAAGAAATCGAAATCTTCCTTAGCGATATGCGAAGACAGATACGGAGCCCGAGAATGGATCAAATGCCATCTCAGATACGCGCGCCACGCAGCCAGGTTCTGAGTTCCGAGCTGGGTGTTCAATTCCGTGAAGAATTTCGGCTCGGTGACATCAATGGTCTGGAACTCAGGCGCATTGACCTCTCGCAGATACGTATTCCAGTCGAAGGCAGGATATTTTTGGCTTAGCTCCGCCGTTCCGATGTTGTGCTTCAAATTATACGGATCCCGTTTCTCTACCCGCGTCAGCGACGCCTGGGCCAGCGCCGTCTCGATTTGCATAATCGTCTGAGCATCGGCCTCCGCATCAGGGCCTGATTCGCCCAACAATTCGAGCATCCGCTGCACGTGCTTCACATATCTCTGCCTGATTTCCTGCGATTTCGCGTCAGTTTTTGTGTAATAATCGCGATCCGGCAAGCCGAGGCCGCCGGCCCAGGCAAAAGCCATCATTTGCGAGGAGTTGTCGTAATCCTGCCCGGAGCTAAACCCGAACATCACATTCAGACCTACGCCCTGGCGGTGCTCCTCGCCCACGTAGGCCGCAATGTCGTCAACTGACTTGAGGCTCGCGATCCGGCTCAGCATCGGTTCGAGGGGCTTAGTTCCGGCGCTCTCGATAGCGCCTTCATCCATACAGGCGTGAAAAAAATCTCCGATCTTCTGCTCGTTGGGAGTTCGCGAAGCCTCAGGCCGGGCTGCCTGCTGCAAAATGCTCCACAGGAACCGCTGGTTTTCATCAGTGAGCTTGGAGTAGACATTCCAACGAGCCTGGTCCGGCGGGATAGGATTCAGTTTGTTCCAGTTTCCGCAAGCATATTTGTAGAAATCGACGCAGGGGTCGGCCGTCTTGTCCATGAACTCCTTATCTAGAACAGGTGTGTACGGCAGAGCCGTAAGAGGAGTTTCCTGTGCGATGAGAAAGCTTGCTGGAATGACGGCCGTTATCAAGATCGCGAGGGCGGTAACGCGCATGACGCGATTATGCCAGCAACGCCGAGCGCAACCAGGCCAGGTATCCGTCAGACCCACTCGCCACGGGCACGGCGAGGATCTCCGGCACGTCATAGCTATGTAATTGGCCGATGCGGTCTCGAACTCGAACGAAACCTTCCTGCGTTGTTTTTATGATGAGCAGGACCTCGTTCGCTTTCTCCACTTCCCCCTGCCAGCGATAGATGCTTTGGATTGCGGGCAGGATGTTCACGCAAGCAGCCAGCCGAGACGCGACCAGATCGTTGGCGATGCGCCCGGCTTCCTCCTCGGTCGAGCAAGTACAGAAAATTACGAGGGCATCGGTCATTCGCTTTTTTCTAGACCTTTTCCTTCAAACAAGTTTATAAAGATATGTAAGGGCTATTTCTGCAATGTTCCGATCTCTGGTTCGGCCTGTGGCGGCGCTGGCGGCGCTGGTCGGTTTAGGAGCATACGCCACCATCATGCTCCGGGGGCCACAGGGCTTGGCGGCACTCTCCGAAAAGCGGCAACTGATCCGGGGCCTCGAAGAACAGAACGCGAATCTCCAGCGCGATATCGAAGCGAAGAAACTCCGGATTGAGCGCCTCAAAACTGATCCCAGCACGCAAGTAGTCGAATTGGAACGGCTCGGCTTAGTTCACCAACACGACACGCAATTCAAAGTGCCCGGGCAGCACATTGGCCCAGCCCCGGCCAGCGCGCCGCAGCCTAGCGACGATTCAAAGCGGCATCCGCAATAACAGATAGTTTGCTGCCGTTCGAAACCGCAGAGCGAATCGCGTCCGCAACTTGACGGATCGTATCCTCTTCGGCGAGAAGAACCCGGTGAGATAGCCAGAACGAGTCGCACACGCGAGCTTCAGCCACTGGACAGGGCAAAATGCGACAATCGGCCTCACGGTAAAGAGGGTTTCGATATATCGTGTGGGGATAGAACGGGGTACAGGGAATTCCTGCCGCGGCTAAGCGCTCGCAAAACTGGCCCCGGAGGCCCTCACTGGCAGCAAACCGCCCGATCAGCAGGTAATGTGGGTTGTGAGTGACCCCAGCGGGCTGCTCCTGCCAGCGGATCTCCCCAACATCAGAAAGCAAACCCTTCAGGAGTTCTGCATTCGCGGTGCGCAACGCAATCTGTTCGGGCAAGCGTTCAAATTGAGCCAGCAGAACAGCAGCCTGAAAGGCTGTCAATCGGAAATTCGTTCCCAGCCGGACGTGGTGATAGAAGTCGTTACCGGGAGCGCGCCCACAATTGGCGATCGAGCGTGCCCGCTCCGCGAAACCAGCATCCGACGTCACGAGCATCCCGCCTTCTCCCGATGTCAACACTTTCCCGTTCTGAAAGCTGAAGGAACCGGCGATACCGAAACTGCCCGCGCGCTTTCCACTCCACTCGGCCCCTGCCGCATGCGCGGCATCTTCGATCAGGAACAGATTGTGCTCACGACAGATCTTGCCTAAGTCGTGAATGCGGCACATTGCGCCGCCGAAGTGGACCGCCATGATGGCCTTTGTCTTCGGCGAGAGCGCTTCGCGGACGCGTTGGGGGTCGATGTTGAAGGAATCCGCTTCGATATCTACAAATACCGGAGTTGCGCCCACCCGTGAAATGGCCGTAGCGCTCGAAATGAACGAGATCGCCGGGACGATCACTTCATGCCCAGGCCCAATCCCAAGAACGGTGAGAGCGAGCTCCAGCGTAACCGTACCATTGAAGGCGCTGATGCCGTGCTCCGCGTGCTGGTAAGCGGCGAAGCTCTGCTCGAATTCGGCCACGAATGGATGGAAGCCGCCCCATTGCGGGCTCTCGAGCACCATACGAAGCAGCTCGGCTTCGCGCTCGCCCGCCTGCGGCCAGGATGGGATGTTCATGCCCGGAGACTGCCTCCAGTGTAGAAGATGAAGTGTCCAGGGCGCGTGTGAGAATTGAGACGAATGTCGGTTTACGAAGAGCGCAGGCAGGAACTGGAGCGTTATGAGTTCATGATGGGGCGTGAGCGCGGACGCCTGGCGGTCACGCTTGATTGCATCACCGACGCTTTGGTGCTCGTCGGCCAGCATGGCGTGTATTGCCAGAGCGTCCGGCAACTGGGCAAGCCTGCCATGGACATCCAGATGATCACGAAAAGTCTGACGGATGCCAAAGAGCTGATTTCGAGCGTGCTCGAGACTAAGCCTCAGGCGGAAGAGAAAGCGGACCGGCAATAGTGCCGATCTCCGTAATCTTCCTGGACACTCCTAGGAACCTCTCTTCTTTCTCAGCTCACTCAGTGTCCGGCGCAGAATCGGGATCATGGCTTGGTCCTTTTCCGCGCCTGACTGCTCTTTCAAGAGGACGAGCGTCTCCAAGTCGAGAACCCGGACGAAGATGCCAGCGCCGATATCCATTTCAGTCGAATGGGAAAGCAAATCGCGAAAATTGAGGCCCTGGCCGATGGACGCGAGCAGATCTATCGGGCCATAAAGCGTTGACAAATTGAGATGGCCGGCTCCGGCAAGATGGCTTAGGGTGGGACGTAAGCGCCTCTCAGGCTGGATACGAAAAATAGCGTCGAGTGATTGGAGAACTCGCAGCAGTCGATCAATGTTAGTCGGTTCTTGGGAATAGACCAGATCAATGTCAAACGTCTGAATAGGAGCACCGTTCAGAACTGCGGCCAAACCGCCCACAACCACGAATTCGATCCCGTTCTCGACCAGAATGCGAAGAGTTGCAATCAGCTTACTTTCCTGCATTTAACTCGCGAATTAGGGATATTTCGTTAATGCGTTCCTCCAGGAATCGCAGGCGTTCCGCGGGTGTGAGGGAAAGCATCCAGCGAATTAGGCTTAAGTCTACGCCGTCTTCACTGTAATCCGAGAGTGGAGCGGGTTCGCCACTGCCGATGTCTGAATCCGTCACAACGCCAGCATACAAGGCCAGGCCTTAGAGCCCTTGAAGGAACGGATTGTGTTCCTTTTCGCGGCCGATGGTGGTGGTTGCGCCGTGACCGGGAATCACCGCGGCGTCGTCCGGCAAGTGCAGCAATTGCGTTTTGATCGAGGCCAAAATCTGCCGGGAATTGCCGCCAGGAAGATCCGTGCGTCCGATCGAGTCCCGGAACAACGTATCTCCAGCAACAAGCTTATTCTCCTGCGGAATCCAAAGGCACAGACTGCCTTGTGAGTGGCCCGGCGTGAGCAGGACCTGGAAATCGGCTGAGCCGAGCTGAAGTACGGTCGCCTCCGTCGCGGCCACATCCACCTCGGTCTGCGGCGGTGTGTCAACGCCCAGCCACGCCGCTTGCATATTGAGCATCGCGAGCAGCTCACGGTCCCGCTCATTCATATACACGGGAGCGCCGGTTAACGCGCGGAGCTGATGGGCGCCAGCCACATGGTCGATGTGGGCATGTGTGATTACGATCGCCTTGACCTTAAGGTTATGCCGGTCCAGAGCCGCGGTGATCTGGTGGATCTCGTCGCCCGGATCTATGACGATGGCTTCCCGCGACTGCTCATCGCCGAAAATCGAGCAATTGCACTGCAAGATGCCCACAGGCAGAATGACATGAACCATCGGACGCTCAACTGCCTCTATGCTATCCGCAGCACGGCGCGATAACGCTCAGGCAAACGCGCCGGATGCAAATTGCGGTTCAGCCAAATGTGACGCGTCGAGCCCTCCGCCAGCAGCCTGTCCGGTTCCGCTGACCGGATTTCATAGCCGAACTCGATAATCCGCGCAGTCGCCTTCGCGATCTCGGTTTGCACCACGATCTCCTGGTCATATCGGGCCGGATGGATGTAACGGCAGTTCGCTTCTACCACGGCGAGGTACAGTCCTTCCGTCTGCTCGAGATGCTTATAATCGAATCCGCGAGACCGCACCAACTCTACCCGTCCGATCTCCATCCAGACGAAATAATTCGCGTAATAAACCACGCCCATCTGGTCTGTTTCGGCATAACGGACACGAAAGCGCGTGTCGTGGCGCGACAGCGTGTTCTCCTCTTCCTGCAAGCCTGTCCTCTCTTGCAATATAGCGACGGGTGCCCAAGCGAGGCTTTCGCTTGCTTGCTAGCATTTGGACATGCGGGTTAGGGTGCTGTTCTTCGGCGTGTTGAAGGACATCGTCGGGCGCTCGGAAGACTCCATGGAAGTGGGGCCCGGCTGCACTGTTGCAGTGGTTTTCGAGAATTATGCCGAACGCTTTGCAACCCTGCGAGAAAGGCGTCCGTCGATTGTATTTGCCAGGAACAGGGAGTTTACTTCCGCCAGCACACCGCTATCCGATAATGACGAGATCGCCTTTTTGCCGCCGGTAAGCGGCGGGTCGGGGGCCGTGATTCGCGATCCCGCCGGTCATGTATTCGCAATCACGCTGGAAGTGATCGATTCCCAACGGCTGAGCGATTCATTGCAACGACCCGAGGATGGCGCAGTAGTTGTATTTGAGGGCGTGGTACGCAACAACACGAAGGGACGCGCCACGACCCACCTCGAGTATCAGTGTTATGAATCGATGGCGATTGAACAGATCGCTCGCATCGGCAGAGAGATCGCTTCGCAATGTGCTATTGGGCGGATCGGGATGATCCACCGGCTGGGGCGGCTCGAGATCGGCGAGGTGAGCGTGGCAATTGTCGCGACGGCGCCGCACCGGAAACCGGCATTCGACGCTGCACTGGAGGGCATCAATCGCCTGAAGCGGGAAGTGCCGATCTGGAAGAAAGAGTTTTTTGCGGACGGTGCAGTCTGGGTGGACGGTGAATGGGATGAGCGGCTGCTCGAGAGCGCCGCAACCAATGAAGTACGGTAGTTCTCGCCCCTTCGTCATTACCGCGACGCTTGCTCTGGCCGCGCTGTCGTCGTGGGCGCAATTCAAGCCGGCGGACGGCGCTCGAGCCGCGCAGCAGGCCCCGGTGCTTCAACCGCAGGACCGAACCGCGGAAGGCCAACCCAAGTTTTCAGTCAAGGTCAACCTGGTGCGCGTCCTGGCTTCCGTGCGGGACTCGAACGGCGGACCGCGAACCGATCTCGACCAGCGAGATTTCCGCGTACTCGATACGGGAGTGCCACAGGATATCGCCCTGTTCGAGCGGCACACTTCCCTGCCCCTCTCCGTCGCGATCCTGGTGGATACCAGCGGCAGCACGGAGCGAGATCTGCATTACGAAGAGGATTCCGTGCTGCGATTTATTCCTACGCTGCTTAGCGCGGGAAATCCGGCGGATGCGTTTGCCGTGTTCAGTTTTAACTGGCGCACCAGCATGGAGGTCGATTTCACGCGTAACCAGCGCCGCGCGGAACGTGCGCTCCGCGCATTGCGTGGCGAAGGCGGCACCTCGCTTTACGATGCGCTATATCTGGCGAGCGACACCCTCTCTGAGCGCGAGGGGCGTCACGTGTTGATTGTCGTGACTGACGGCGGGGATACGACTAGCTACAAACATTATCAGGACGCCCTAGCCGCGGCGCAACGAGCCGATGCCGTCATCTATCCCATCGTGGTCATTCCGATTCCCGGCGACGCGGGGCGAAACATCGGTGGCGAGCACGCCTTGGCCACTCTTGCCGAATCCACAGGCGGACGTATCTTCTATCCGGAGAGTTTCGAGCGACTCGATCAGGCCTTCACCGCCATTATTGAAGAGCTGCGAACGCAGTATCTGCTCGGATTTTATCCGCGGGGCGTCGTTGAGGAGCCGAGACGGTATCATCCGCTACAAGTCGAGGTGAATCCGCCCGGGATGCACGTGACTGCGCGAAGCGGATATTACGAGCCGTAGGGACCTAACCGACTCTTGTGGGGTAGACGGTCTTGCCGTCTGCATTCGCAAAATGCTGCGACCGATGCAGACGGCTAAACGCGACCGTCCGCGCTACAGGGGTAACTTCACAATCTCAGCCTTGCCGTGAAGCTTCAGAGTTGAATAGGTGAGATCTGCGCCCTCTGTTTCCACAAGGCCACGCTTCGCTTTAATGGCTATGGTGTTGAACGCCTGATTCTGAGTTCCCTCTTCCTCGTTTATTTCGGGCATAACCAGGGTAAACGTTGTGTTCGTGCCGGGACTCGGGCGTAAGCTCACGCTGATCAGTTTCCCGATTGGGCTCTGCTGCGTTTGCACCTGATCGCCCGTGAAGGTGAAGCTGCCTTCTTCGCCTGCATACTCCAGCTTTGGACCGCCTGGCGTCTGGCCAACGATAATGGGACCGGCCGCGAGAGGTTGGTACGTCACCTCAGTCGTTTTGCCTGGGTCATGCAGCACGAATTGATTCGGGTCGCTGTGGGCCCCGCAGTGGTTGTTGCCATTCTTAGACTCCTTAACTTTCGATATGTCTGCGTCAGACAGAGGCGGCTAGTGCAAATCCGCTTCCGTCTTGTGACTGTGGGGAGTCCGTTGAGAATCAGCCGGATAACTGCTCGCAAACGACAGCGCATCGAGGTACGCGGTCGCCTTAAGGATTGTGCGATTATCTACCCGGTGATCATTCCGTCGGAACGTCTTCTCCGTGATGTATGTTCTCCTACTGTTACACTTTCTTCTGCAGAGACTCCGCGGACGGGATCGTCACGTCCTGCTTTGCCACTCGTAGAAGCGGGCCGTGAAATCGCGAAGAGATGGCGGCGCTTTCGCCTCAGCCAGCTTCGTCAAGAGGCTCTCCTTGTCAGCAGGGCTACGGTCCTGGCCGAGTTTGAACTTACCTTCCAGCAGTTCAATCTCTAACTCAAAGCCGATGATTCCACCCATAAGGCCATATTTATAGGTGTCGTCGACTTTGGAAAAGTCATAACTAGTCCCCTCATATCGCTCGAATTTGGCAATTAACTTCGAGAGCAGATCATTCAGTTCCTTCTTCCCCTCCACGGGCCGCAGCTTCCCGGTCGCATGGACCACGGCGAAGTTCCAGGTCGGGACCACATTCCCGGTCTTCGCGTACCAGGTTGGCGAGATGTATCCGTTTGGTCCACGAAAGACAATCACTGCGGTCTGTTTGTTCTCAATGGCCTCTATTTGTGGATTCTGGCGCGAGATGTGGCCATGAATCGTTCCATAGCTCCCTCCATTCCGATCTAAGAAAACAGGAATATGAGTGATGCGCAGCGATGGCGAGACCGTGACCAGATCAACGAACGAAAATTCGTCCATAAAGTCATGAAGGAGCCGGCGGTCCTCAACAAGTTGGGGTTTGGGGATATAAAGCGATTCTCCGGCGGGCGCTGGTGTTGTGAAATTTTCTGCTCCTGCCTCGGCAGTCACTAAAGCGAGTCCTGCAAGAAGATCGCGGCGTCTCATAGCTGGCTCCTTTACGCAATAACGAAAGATGAACTTAGTATCGCTCTAACGCCAGCCGTGCCTGCCCGGATTAGAAAAACTTACTTCTGAACGCCTCATAACGGTGGCGCGCAATATTGAGGCAATCCGGGAACCGCGCTTCGCCGCGAATGTTATCAAGCAGCGGGTCCGTTACGAAGTAAGGATAGGGAAAAAAACCGTTCTCAATGCTGTACTGCAACATGCGCATAGCGGATGCCTTATCTCCCAATACGGCGTAACCTTGCGCAATTTTATACGCGCCTTCCGGATCGCCGACTCCGCGCTGCCGGATCCTGTCCTCCAGCTTTCGCAGAATTTCCAGCCCATCCGAATTTTGGTGTGCGATTGCATCACTAAAAGCCTTCCCGATCTGGGTGTATAAGGAGGAATAGAGTTCGTAAGCGCGATCGAAATCTTTAGCCGCGCGATCCCAGTCCTTGAGGTGGTACTCTCCGAATCCCCGATAGAACAACACGAAAGATGAGTTGCTGGCATCGGGAAGACTTCGGAGAAATTTGTCGTACTCTCCCAGATAAAGATAGGTGTTGAGGGCTGCACCGTTCGCCCTCTTGACCAATGGATCAATCCCTCGCGCGAATTCACATTCCGCTACTGACTCCTTCAACATGCCAGCGAAGCGGTAGGCATATCCCAGCTCCCAATGCAAGGCGGCATGATTGGGATTGCTTCTGAGTGCCTCTCGGAGCAGAGGCACAGCCTGTTCAACTCGACCCGTATCAATGAGCAAGTTCGCCAGAAACACGCTTGCTTCAAGTTGCTTTGGCCGCAGCCCAAGAGCACGCTCATAGGCGGCCTGCGCTCTTTGGTACTGCTCGCGCCCACCGAATTCGAAAGCGGCCGTCGATGTATACGATTGTCCGAGATAGGCCCAAGTCAGCGCATGGTTCGGATCAATCTCGGCAGACTTCTCAAGCATCTTGATCGCCAGCGGAAAATTATGGCTCCCCATCAGGTCAACCCCGCGCAGATAGTATTCATAGGCGAGCGGGCTTATAGGCTCATCAGGTTTGATCCGCTCCGCCTCGGAGGGAGATAGATTCAATTCCAGTCCCTTCACGATCTGTTGCGCGACATTGTCCTGAACGGTTAAGAGCTTGTCATATTTCAAGTCGATCGTGTCTTTGCCGAGAATCCTCTCGGTTTTCAGATCGATCAGCTGATAAGTGATTCTCAGATCGTCCCCCTCGCGAATAAAATTACCGGTGAGCAGCGTGTCGACATTCAATTCCGCTGCGATTCTGGGAAGGTCTATCGGCTGATTTCTATATTTCTCAATAGCGGAAGAGGGCCGGACTGTCAGCGAACTGACCGAATCTAATTTGGTAATCACCGCATCGGCGAGCGAAAAACCGAGAAAATCGTTCGCCGGGTCGTGTCTGAGATTACGTAGCGGCAGAATCGCAAGGCTGCGTGTCACCGGCCTGTGAGCCAGAAACGCTCCTCGGCGGTACATTAAATAGCCGATCGTCGCGAGCATGCACACTAGGATCGCGATACCGGCTATGACCATCCGGTTTTTCCAGCGAGGTTCGGCCGCCGCAGGGCTGGCAACCGGATATTGCTCAAGCGCCGGAATCCCCGCCGTATCCGCGGGCTCCTCCAGTTGCGTCGGAATAACTCGCGGACTCTCTAATTCTTTAACCAACGCGGTGAAGCGATAACCCCTCTTAGGGATCGTCTCGATGTATTGCACGCCGCCATCGGCTTTTTCCAGGACCTTCCGCAAAGCGGAGATTGAGACCGTGAGATTCGCCTCTTCGACAAAGCTGCTGGACCACACCGAGCGCATGATTTGGTCTTTAGGCAAGAGCCGGCCATGGTTCTTAACAAGGTAGACGAGCAGCTCAAACGCCTTCGGCGCGACTGAAACCTGCTGGCCATCTCGCATCAACCGGTGTTCGGTCGGCTCCAGTCGGAAGGGGCCGAATTGATAAAACGTATCCATTTTTCAGCACCATGGCGATCTTTGCCGCTTTTCGCGGAGGCTATTTGGAATTTATTTGGACATTTTTTAGCGCTCTTTAAGGACGACAAGCCCCGATGCAGACCAGTATGGCCCAGGAGCCGCATTGATTGGGCTCCATTCGAAAAAGGAGAAAATTCAAAATGAAGAAGCCGCTAACCCTAGCGTTTGCTGCAATCAGCTTCTGGGTCGCTGCAGTGCCTTTATCTGCACAGGTCCCGGAGATTGTTTTTAATCTTGTGCCTCAGCCAAAGTTTATCGACTGCCTTGGCAAGGGGTATGGGCCCCCACCTAGCGCCGAAGTCATTGTTCAGAGAGGTGAACTGAGTGACGTTCTCATTCTGCACGCTCATCACTTGAGGCCAAACCTGGGATTCGATTTGTTCACCACGCAGAATACAAATTTGCTGGCTAATGGAGAAGTGAACGCGAACTTCAAAAACTTTGGGCTCGCTTGGTATCAAACGGATGTCCAGGCTGACAACGACGGAGAGGCAGAGGTAGCGATCAAAACGATTCTGCTAGACCAGATCTTCGGGTTCGATCCGGCCTCATCGTTAGCACCCACACATACCTTTCACGTCGGATTCTGGTTCAACAAACCGGAAGACGCCGCGGCTTGCGGCTTCGATCCTTCCAAGCCCACGCCTTTTAACGGGGAACAGCATGCAGGCCCAAACGCGATGATCACGGTGCCGAATCCGATCACGAACCTGGGTCCGCTGTGCACTGGTCCCCGCAAACAAGGATCTACGTTCGTCTGCAACGAGTAACATCGGGGCCTCTCTGTAGGCCCCCCAACTGTTCGGTTTCGAACTTGCTGGGTGAGAATCCGGACACAAGGTACCGCCTCGATGCGGGGAAATGTGTTATTTCCCCGCTTGTCGAACGTGGCTTTGGGTGTGCATTGGTCCCTGGGATGAACACGCGAGTTCTGTTCGAAAGCTTCTGGCAGGATCTTCTTTTCGCCGCCCGCACGTTCCGATTGAACAGGGGTTTTTTTGCGGTAGCGACTCTGTCATTGGCGCTCGGGATTGGGGCAAATACGGCGATTTTTCAGTTGTTGGATGCGGTCCGGCTGCGCTCGTTGCCCGTGTCCCATGCCAATGAGCTTGCAGAGCTGAAGATTGCCAAAAACGACCACTGCTGCTCGGGCAACTTCTCTGACCGGCATCCCGACTTCACCTATCCGCAATGGGAGCAGATCCGCGACCATCAGCAGGCGTTTTCAAGCATTTTCGCGTGGGGCGACCAGCGCTTCAATTTGGCAGCCAGCGGGGAGCCTCATTACGCGGAGGGGCTTTGGGTGAGCGGAGATTTCTTCAAGACACTCAATGTGCACCCGCTGATGGGCCGTCTGCTCAGCGATAGTGACGACCATGCCGGTTGCGGCTCCTCGAGCGCCGTGATCAGCTACGCGTTCTGGCAGCGCCATTTTGGCGGGAATGCCGAAGCGCTGGGGAAGCGAATTTCGCTAGAGGGCCATGGCTTCGACATTATCGGAGTAACGCCGGCGGATTTCTTCGGTGTGGAAGTGGGGCGCAATTTTGATGTGGCCGTCCCGCTGTGCGCCGAGCCGGTAATCAACGGAGAGAACAGCCATCTGGCCAAGCGTCATCATTGGTGGCTGGCCATTATCGGGCGTCTGAAATCCGGCTGGACCCTCCCACGAGCCTCCGCTCAAGTCAAAGCGATTTCGCCGGCAGTATTCGGAAGCACGGTTCCTCCCATCTACCGGGCTGACCAGGCAAAATATTATGCTGCCTACAAGCTGGAAGCGTCGCCGGCGGGCTCAGGAGTCTCTTCGCTGCGACAGACCTACGAAGAACCCTTGAAGCTACTGCTGGGCATCGCCGGACTGGTGTTGCTGATCGCGTGCTCGAATCTGGCGAACCTGATGCTTGCGCGGGCGAGCACGCGCGAGCGCGAAATGGCAGTCCGGCTGGCGATTGGAGCGGATCGCGCGCGCCTGATCCGCCAACTTCTAATTGAGAGTTTCGCGCTCGCGATAACCGGGGCCATCGCCGGGGCATTTTTGGCCCAATTCCTGAGCAAATACCTGGTCACTTTCTTGAGCACGGGTGACAATCCGCTGTTTGTCGAGCTCACTCCGGATTGGCGCGTTTTTGGTTTCACCGCAGCCCTCGCGATAGTGACTTGCATCCTTTTCGGACTTACACCGGCGCTGCGCGCGACGCGAACTGATCCAGCCTCGGCGATGAAGGCTTCAGCCCGTAGCGTAACGGCGGACCGGCAGCGGTTTGGCCTGCGCCGGGTCCTGGTGGTCAGCCAGGTGGCGCTCTCGCTAGTGCTGCTGGTGGGCGCTCTTCTGTTTGTGCGCAGCTTGCGCAATCTGCTGACGCTCGACGCCGGTTTTCGGCGGGATGGATTGTTAATTACCGCTATCGATGCATCGCGGCTCGGCTATTCGCCAGCGCGTCGTGCTGTGCTCTACCGGGAGCTTCTGGCCAGCGTCCGACAAACGCCAGGTGTTCAAGATGCCGCGAGCGCTTCAATTGTGCAAGTCAGCGGTTCTGGGTGGAACGACTCGATTGAGATTTTGGGCCGGCGCTCTACGAAAAACCAGATTCCCTGGTTCGATCGGGTGAGCCCCGGATACTTTCGAACCATGGGCACCCCGCTGATCGCGGGCCGGGATTTCGATGATCGCGACACGACCGCCTCTCCGGAGGTCGCAATCGTGAATGAGAAATTCTGCAGCAAGTTCCTGGCCAATCAGAACCCAATTGGAAAACAGTTCCGCATTCTTGCGGGACCGGGCGAGCCCCAGCACCTTTATCAAATTGTCGGTTTGGTTAAGAATTCGAAATACCAGAGTCTGCGAGATGATTTCGACCCGATCGTCTTTGTCGCGGCCTCGCAGAATAAAGAGGCTGAGCTGTGGACCAATCTTGTGGCGCGCTCCGCCACCCCGCTCGGTTCTTTGATGCCCGCGCTACGGAAGACTATTCTCCAACAGAACGGCGGGATTTCATTCCAATTCCAGGTGTTTCAAACACAGCTTCGCGATTCGCTCCTGCGCGAACGGCTAATGGCAACGCTCTCCGGGTTCTTCGGATTCCTGGCAGCGGCGCTGGCGACCGTGGGGCTATACGGCGTGATCTCGTACATGGTGGCGCGGCGCCGCAGTGAGATCGGCATCCGGATGGCGCTGGGAGCCAATCGCTCAGGGGTCGTCAGGCTTGTCATTAAGGAGGCGATTCTGCTGCTGACGGCGGGATTAATCATTGGAACTGCTGTGTCAGCCGCCACGGCACAGACAGCAAATTCCCTGCTTTACGGTTTGCGGCCGACCGACCCTGTGAGTATGGCGTTGGCGGCGCTTGCACTGGCTGGCATTGCATTGGCCGCGAGTTTTATCCCGGCCCTGCGAGCTGCGCGACTTGAGCCGATGGCGGCCCTTCGCGAAGAGTAGGAAAGCCCGGTAATCGCATCTCCCTAGGCATTTGTCTAGTTTCGCTCTTAGCGTAGCCGTGCGTACACTAATCTAGTCAGCCAAAAAGTGGATGGAAGAAGTGCCTTCATGATGATGAACACGGATGCGTTTTTCATTCCCGATAGCCACATCGGCAGTGAAAGAATTCGCCTTTCAAGATCCATTTCGGCGATTCAGCTTGTTCCTAAAGAAGGTGGTGGCGCAAAGCTCGGACTAGTAGTACAACTCGGTCCTGGAACCATGGTGGAACGTTGCGGCGGCGGATTCAATGAGCGAACCGTGAAGGTGCGTGCGCACGGCCAATATTACTTTATTTTCCTGCAAGACATGGAATCCCAGGCCTTGGCGGTGGCCGGTTAACACCCCAGCGTTGCAGTTCACCCGCAGTGGATCGCTCCGGAGCAAAGGGCAGACGCCTAACCGGAATTGGGGAATAGAGCGCAGGAGCGCCCCTGTGCTGAACTAAAAACATATGGACAAGTTCTTGGACGCGGCGATCGAGATCGCCCGCGAGGCAGGGCAGGTTCTGCTCGCGCATCGGGGCGTCGGATTCGAGCTGAAGGGCGCTTACGATCTGGTCACAGCAGCCGACCAAGCAAGCGAGCAGCTCATCGTACAGCGCCTCAAAGAATGGTTCCCGAGCCACGGCATTATCGCCGAGGAGGGCGGGCGCGCGGAACTGGAGGCCGAATTGCGCTGGTATGTGGATCCGCTCGACGGGACTACTAATTTTGCCCACGGCTTCCCGATGTGGAACGTCACTCTCGCTCTCGCCCGCCGGGACGAAGTCATCGTAGGCGTCGTGTACGACCCCTTGAACCGTGAACTATTCACCGCCGAACGCGGAGCCGGGGCGCGGCTCAATGGAGCCCCCATACGGGTGAGCAAGACGACCACCTTGAACGATTCCCTTCTGGCAACCGGTTTTCCTAGCCGCCGCCGGCATCAGAATGTAAACATTCATTTCTACTATCAAGTGGCTATGCTGACTCATGGCGTTCGCCGGGGCGGCTCCGCCGCTCTCGATCTTGCGTACACCGCGTGTGGCCGCCTGGAAGGGTTTTGGGAGTTCGGTCTCAATCCCTGGGATATGGCTGCAGGAACGCTGCTCGTCGAAGAGGCGGGCGGCCAGGTTTCAGGAATGCGCGGGGAAACGCTGGACCTGCACGGCCGCTACGTGGTGGCGGACAACGGATTAATCCATGCCGAGACACTGGTCCTCTTTGACGAAATCTTTGAGGGCCGCTACCGCCATGACATGCCCGGCCTGCCTGCGCCCGAATGGGAACTGCAACATGGCTAATGTTCCATCTGTTCCTCTTACGTTAGAGGGCCAGTTCGCGCTTCACCAAATGTTCCGTTTCCGCCGGGCGGCTTGGCGCGATCTCTCGTCCGCCGATCGAGACCGCATTCTGGCGGAAGCGATTCCGCTGCTGACCTGTTTCGAAATCGGTTCCCGAGAGGGACACCCGAATCAATCCGCGCTGTATTCGCAGATCGGGCACAAAGGCGATCTGATGCTGCTGCATTTTCGGGATTCGCTCGAAGAACTGCATCGGGCTGAACTTCGCTTCGCACAGCTCGAGCTGGCGGATTTTCTTGAACCCGTTCATTCCTATCTCTCCGTTGTTGAGCTTGGGCTTTACGATTCCTCTATCAAGACCTACGGCCAGCTTTCCGAACAGGGCATCGAGCCCCATTCTCCGGAATGGAATGACGCGGTAGGAGACACAGTGGTGCGCCAAGCGACCGCCATGGCTCCACGGCTCTTCCAGGAGATTCCCAAATCCAGATATCTCTGTTTCTATCCCATGGACCGGCGACGCGGCGAATCGCAAAACTGGTACACAGTCCCGATGCCTGAGCGGCAGCGCATGATGCACGAGCACGGGATTGTCGGCCGCCGCTACGCCGATTGCGTCCGGCAGATCATAACGGGTTCTATCGGATTTGATGATTGGGAGTGGGGTGTGGACCTGTTCGCCGATGACCCGCTCGTCTTCAAAAAGCTCATATATGAGATGCGATTCGACGAAGTGAGCGCCGTTTACGCCTTATTTGGATCGTTTTATGTCGGCTTGAGGATCCAGGCAAACGATCTGCCATCCGTTTTAGCAGGACAACTGCCCTAGCCTTCTCGCTCAATCGTCAAGCGGGTTTCAGGGCTTCCAGCGCCGATGCGCCCCAGGGACCTTCAAAGTATTGTGGATGGTACGCTTAGTATTCGTAAATGCGTACTGTCGACCTGATTCACCGCAAGCGGGATGGAGAAGAACTCGCATCGGAAGAGATCGAGTATTTTGTGGATGGCTATACCCGCGGCGATATTCCCGACTATCAAGTCGCGGCGTTCCTCATGGCGGTGTACTTCTCCGGAATGTCCGACCGGGAAGTAAGCGTCATGACCGAACTGATGGTCAATTCGGGCTCGACCCTCGATCTATCCTCGATTCCGGGCATTAAGGTCGACAAGCATTCAACCGGGGGCGTGGGCGACAAAACGAGCCTGATCGCCTCCCCTCTCGCGGCCTCTGCTGGTGTTGTTGTGCCGATGATCTCGGGCCGCGCTCTCGGTCATACAGGCGGAACCCTCGATAAGCTGGAATCCATTCCTGGTTTTCGGACGGATCTGTCGATTGATGAGTTTCGCGGGCTGCTCGCCGAAAATCAATTAGCGTTTATCGGGCAGACAGCAGAGATCGCCCCAGCCGACAGCAAATTTTACGCTCTGCGCGATGCGACGGCAACCGTTGAATCGATCCCGCTCCTCGCCACGTCCATCATGTCCAAGAAGCTGGCCGTCGGCCTCGATGCGCTGGTCCTGGACGTAAAGGTCGGTTCGGGCGCGTTCATGAAAAAGCAGGTAGATGCCCGGCGGCTGGCGCAAATGATGGTAGGAATCGGCCGGCGCATGGATAAGCGGGTGCAAGCGCTAATAACTGACATGAGTCAACCGCTCGGTTACGCGATCGGCAACGCGCTGGAAGTGATGGAAGTTTCGCAGACGCTCCAGAATGCGGGCCCGGCGGATTTGACCCGGATATCGCTCGAATTGGCCGCGCGCATGATTTACCTCGCCAAGATCACCAAGACGTTGGATGAAGCCCGGGAACTGGCCCAGGCGAAGCTGTTGGATGGTTCCGGTTACAACAAGTTCAAAGAGGTCATTGCGGCGCAGGGCGGCAATCCGCAGGTGCTCGATCGTTTCGAGCTGCTGCCGAACGCCACCGGTGCGCAGGAGATCACGACGGCGCGGGGCGGCTACGTCAGCGGCATTGACGCCGAGCTAATCGGCCAAGCCTCCTCTATGATCGGCGCCGGCCGGAACACCAAGGAAGATTCCATTGATCCTGCTGTTGGGGTCATTCTGGAAGTAAAGGTTGGCCAGAAAATCGATGCCGGAAGTATTCTCTGCCGGATCTACTATACCGGCGAGGAGCATCTGGAAGAAGCCGCCGAACTCGTCGAAGACGCGTTCAAGATTTCGCAGCAACCGGTGGAAGAGCGCGACCTGATCCTGGAAGTCGTTAGTTAGTCCGGCGAATGGCCCGGCTCGAGGGGGTTGTCGGCATAGTCGCGATCCTACTCTGCGGTTGGCTCTTCTCCACTGATCGCTCCGCCATTCAGAAACGCGTGCTGGTGTGGGGCATCATATTACAATTCGCCTTCGCCTTTCTGGTCCTGAAAACCAACCTTGAGGCGGTCTTTTACGGCATCAGCTTGTTCGTCAATGCGCTGCTGAACTACACAGCAGCCGGGTCGAGCTTCATGTTTGGCGACAAGCTCGGGTTGAAGAACGAACAGTTCGGGGCAATCTTCGCGTTCCAGGTCCTGCCGATCGTTATCTTCATTTGCTCTCTATTCGCGATTCTCTATTATCTCGGCATAATGCAGGTGTTCGTGAAGGCAATGGCCATCTTCATGCAGCGGTTCATGGGTACGAGTGGCGCCGAAACCACTTGCGTAGCGGCTAGCATCGTCATGGGCCAGACGGAAGCGCCTGTTACCATACGTCCCTTTCTGGAAACTCTGACCGAATCCGAGCTATTCACCGTAATGGTCAGCGGCATGGCGCATATTTCGGGAGCCGTCATGGCGGCTTACGTCGCCATTGCGGGCGTGTCAATCGCCCACTTACTAACTGCCGTCATTATGACTGCTCCGGCGACGCTAATGCTAGCGAAAGTCTTTGTTCCCGAGACAGGCACGCCGGTTACTCGCGGCGCTATCACGGTTGAAATCGAGAGGCCGGGCGTCAATATAATCGATGCAGCAGCGCGCGGAGCATACGACGGTATCTATCTGGCTTTGAACATCGCCGGCATGCTGATCGCGTTTATCGCATTGATTGCCATGGTGAATGGAGGATTGAGCTGGCTGCATTCTGTTGCGCATTGGATACCTGCATCTCTGCAACAGATATTGGCCTTCATCTTTGCACCGGTTGCCTGGGCGCTAGGAGTAAGTTGGAATGACTGCGCCACAATCGGCAATCTGCTGGGCACGCGCATGGTGCTGAATGAGTTTGTCGCGTTTGTGGAGTTAGGCAAAGTGAAAGCGATGCTACAGCCTCGTTCGTTCGTCATCGCCACGTTCGCACTCTGCGGTTTTGCGAACTTGAGCTCAATCGCTATTCAGATCGGCGGCATCGGCGCGCTTGCACCGAGCCGGAAATCCGACTTGGCGCGGCTGGGCTTCAAAGCGATGCTGGTCGGCACGCTTGCGAATTTCATGTCGGCTTGTATTGCGGGGATCATGTTATGAAGTGGGCTGCTCCCGGAAGGTCATTGTTGTTTGCCTTTGCCGCAGTGCTGCCCGTCATGGTGTATGCCGCTCCGTCCGCTATCTCCTTTGCGCAGTCGGCACCCGCAATCGACGCCTACGATTTCATCGAAGTAACAGCCACGGCGTCCGAGCCGCATGCCGCGAACCCATTTACGGATGCATCCGTGAGCGGATCTTTTGAAACGTCTGACGGCAGCAAGCATTGGCAAGTGGATGGCTTCTGCGATTCGGCGGAAGGAACCATTTACCGCATCCGTTTCATGCCGCCGGCGGCGGGTGATTATCGGTACAACATTGCGTACCGGCAAGGCACGTTTGAGAAGAAATACTCTGGTGTCTTTCGTGCCAACGACGCCCATCGCAGAGGACCAATTCGCGTCGATCCTCAATATCCGTGGCATTTCATGTGGGAGGGCACAGGAGAACACTACTTCTTCAACGGCACGACCGCTTATTGGCTGACCGGATGGAAGGAAGAGCGGATTATCAGAAACGCGATCGATCGCCTTCACCGGCTTAAAGTAAATCGGATTCGCGTCACTGTTGCGGGAAGAAGCAATATCTTTTTTGGGGAGCCAGTGATGATCGGCGCGAACTATACCAATCTGCCAACGCCGTGGCTGGCCGAAAGCCCCAACGACTTCACACACCCAGGTTTCGATTACACGCGCTTCTATCTTCCGCTTTGGCAGAAGTTCGAGCGCATGCTGCGCTACGCCCGCGATGAGGACATGATCATTTCGGTGGTGCTCGATATGAACGACAACAAGGTCCACCCGCCGGCCGGCAGTGAAGACGAACGCCGTTTCATTCGCTACGCCGTGTCGCGGTTCAGCGCCTTTCCAAACGTGACCTGGGATTTGGGCGACGATCTCGAGGGCTATCGGACCGATCAGTGGGCGCATGAAACGGGAACTTTGATCGAGCAATGGGATCCGTACCGTCACCTCGCCACCAGCCATCCGATAAAAACGGTTCACCAGGACCGCGCGTCGGACTGGTTCGGATTTACTTCGTATCAGGATTGGTCCCGTAACCAGCACGCGCTCATGTTGGAATCGCGTGAGTTGCAGAAAAAAACAGGTCGAATCATTCCGCAAACTAACGAAGAGTACGGGTATGAAGATCACTATCCCCCATGGGCAGCGCCGGGATCAGATTCGGCCGATGTGTTACGACGGACCGCCTGGGACATCGTAATGGCAGGCGGATACCAGACCGCGGGCGAAACCTGCCGGCGAGGGACCAATATCGCGCCCGATACCGGCGGAGGCTGGATGAATGGCCGCGGTGACGACACCATGACGATGTTCCTGGGATACGGTCACATGGTAGATTTCTTTACTGGCTTCGAGTGGTGGGAGACTGATCCTCACGATGAACTCGTGGACAACGATGCTCGATGCCTGGCGAAACCGGGCGAGATCTACGCCATCTATCTACCTAACGGCGGCAAAGTGACAGTGAAACTAGATCCCGGAATCTACCATGCACTCTGGTTCTCGGCTCTGAGTGGCGAAAAAATCGCGCTGGCAGAGGCGCAGGGATCTCCGTGGACGTCGCCGGATGCTCCCGACCATAACGATTGGGCATTGCTGCTTCAGAAAAAGAAATAAGCGAGAGCTACCTAAGTACGGCAATACCGATCGCGAGCAACAGCGCCGGAGGCATGACGAGGGCACCCCACTTCAGAAATTGCCAGAAGCCCACTTCGAGGCCTTCCCGCCGGATCGCAATCAACCACAGAATGGTCGCCAGTGAGCCTGTAATTGACAGGTTGGGGCCGAGATCGACCCCTATTAGTACGGCGTCGCGCAACGGACCCGTTGCTT
Source organism: uncultured Acidobacteriaceae bacterium (assembly GCA_963787585.1). Classification (GTDB taxonomy): domain Bacteria; phylum Acidobacteriota; class Terriglobia; order Bryobacterales; family Bryobacteraceae; genus Bog-105. The sequence goes on along the minus strand of CAWBDR010000008.1, from coordinate 13,311 downwards.
CGGCTGCTTTGACGGCCGTTCCCGCGATCAGGCCACTTGGAAGGTTGTTCATGAGATTCGATATAGCCGCTAATCCGAAACCCGATCCAAGGGCCGCTGCCACAGGCCTCCAATGCTTCATCTTCCCGAGAGCCTGAACGGCTGTATCAAGCGCTCCCGCCCCATTTAGCGCCTCCACAATCACAAACAGTCCCGCCACAAGCACCAGAACGCTCCACGGAACGTTCTTCGCCAGATCCTTCGGTGCTCCCCGGTCTCGTACCGAGATCACAGCGGCGATGAGAAGTCCCGTTACGCAGGCGGGCGCGCCGAGACTGAAATTCAGGGCTGATGCAATCATCAGGACAACCGCCAAAAAAGCGATACAGAACAGGGTGAGCTTACCCGCGCAGGTGAGTGGCGAGCTCTCTGCATCAGCCTTCATCGGACCTTGCAAATATTTCGTCGCCAGCCAACGAAGCACAAGGAACGTGATCAGGATGGAGACGATCGACGGCAAGCCAAAAGTCAGCAACCATCGACCAAGCGGCGGCATTTCTCCACCGTAAACAACCAGGTTAGCGGGATTCGAGATCGGAAGCACAAAGCTGGCGGCATTCGCGATGAAAGCGCAGATAAGCAGGTAAGGAAGTGGTTCGGCTTTGGCAGCGCGAACCGCCACCAAAACTGCTGGTGTCAACACAACCGCGGTCGCGTCATTCGACAGGAACACCGTCACCACGATCCCGACGGCGTATATGAGAAGGAAAAGGCGAGTTCGCGAACCCCGTGAGTGGCGCACCGCGTAGCCCGCTGCCCAATCGAAAACTCCTTCGCGGCTTGCGAGTTCGGAGATGATCATCATGCCGGCGAGAAACAAATAGACATCGGTGCCTTTGGCTACGCCGCTTACTGCCGTCATAGGCGAGATCAACCGGCAGATGACCAGTAAGCTGGCGCCAGCGGCGGCCCAGATCGCTTCGGGCCAGCCTTTAGGCCGCGCCAGAACCAATGCGATGGAAGCAAGAGAAATAAACCAGATGGCAGCCGAGTGCCAATCGATTGCAGCGAGATTTCCCATGGATTCCGGGTTGAGGGGAGTGCCTCCACATTCTCTCCTCCCGCGTGTCTCTGATCCCGTTTCGCTACTATCGGGAACAGTTGATGGCGCTCCAAGATCTTATCCCTCCCCTGGCTCGCCCAATGCCTGAAGCAGCTCGACTCATCCAAAATAAATGCGCCCTGCGGCCGAAGATTGGCGTAGTCCTCGGAAGCGGCCTCGGCACTCTCGCGGATTCGCTGAACAATTGTGTTCGGGTTCGGTACGAAGATATTCCCGGGCTGCCTGCTTCAACTGCGGTGGGACATGGCGGCGAACTCGCGATTGGGAGCCTCGCCGTAAACGAGCAAGAGGTCGTCGAGATCGCGATCATGTGCGGCCGGTTCCATCTCTATGAAGGCTACACGGCACAGCAGGTGACAAGCGGCATTCGCCTGCTTCATGAGCTCGGAATAGAACGAGTCATCTTGACGAACGCCGCCGGTGGAATTAACGCCGAGTACGGTCCCGGAGCACTTGTACTGCTCACTGACCACATCAATCTGCAAGGAGCGAGTCCGTTGATCGGTGAAAATGATGACGCGCTCGGCCCCAGATTCCCAGACATGACGGAAGCCTATTCGCCGGCCATGCGCATCCTGCTTCGCGAAACTGCGGAACGGACCGGGATCACTCTGTACGAGGGCGTGTACGCCGCTGTTCTCGGACCCAGCTATGAAACTCCTGCCGAAATCCGGTTTCTGAAAGCGATCGGGGCCGATCTGGTCGGTATGTCCACCGTTCTCGAGACCATCGCAGCCAATCACATGGGCATGGAAGTTGCGGCAATCTCGTGCGTCACGAACATGGCAGCAGGGCTGAGCGTACAGAAGCTGAATCACGAGGATGTGCTCGCTATGGGACATCTTGTTGCCCCAACTCTCCTCAAGCTCCTGACGGCAGTTTTGCCCAAACTGGATGCGCGTTGAAGCTCTCCAAATCGCTGGTTCTGTTTGATATCGACGGCACGCTCCTTCGCGGTGCCGGCCAGCATCATAGAGAAGCTCTGGTGGAGGGCATCCGGCGAGTCACCGGACATCCGACCACCCTCGATGGCATCTCCACTTCAGGCATGCTGGATCGCGATCTCATTGCAACCATGCTGCGCGCCGCCGGGACAAGCGCCCGGCAAATTCGAATCTCGATGGGCCAAATCGCCCATGAGTGCCAGGCTTACTATGCCGAAAATTGCGCGCTGGATCTCGCCCCGTTTGTCTGCCCAGGAGTACCCGAAGTCCTCTCGCGTATTCGCGCGCTCGGAGGAACAATAGGACTGGTCACCGGCAACCTGAGCGTGATCGGCTGGAAGAAACTCGAGCTCGCCGGCTTACGCGAATTCTTTTCCGTCGGCGCTTTCGCGGAAGACGGCACAACGCGGGCGCGCCTGGCCAGGGTTGCCGCAAGTCGGGCGAAACGCCTCCAGCTCATAGCAAGAAATGCTCGGATTTCTCTCGTCGGCGATCATTACAATGATGTTGTAGCAGCGAAGGCGAACGGCTTTCAATCCATTGCAGTGGCTACGGGCTTGACCCCCATCGACGACCTGGCAGCTAGTAGACCAGACATTCTGGTTTCAGACCTTCTCGCTCTGGACCTCGAACGACTGGTAAATTGACTCTTCTGGCCGTGCCATTATGAGCAGTTACGGGCATGCGCATTCGTGTCATAGACTCGCATACCGGGGGTGAGCCCACACGGCTGGTGATTGCTGGGTTTCCCGATCTCGGCCGCATCCCGCTTTGCGAACGGGTCGCGCGCTTTCGCCTGGAGTTTGACCACCTCCGCGCGGCCATTGTGAACGAGCCTCGCGGATCGGATGCTATTGTCGGTGCACTTCTTTGCGAGCCGCACGATACCTCCTGTCAAACGGGCGTCCTCTTCTTCAACAACGTCGGTTTCCTGGGCATGTGCGGTCACGGCACCATCGGATTGGTGGCGACACTGGCCCATTTAAAGCGCGTGGCGCCGGGTCACATTCGCATAGAGACGCCCGTCGGAATCGTTAGCGCACAGTTACACGCGACCGGCGCAGTGACGGTCCGAAACGTTCCAAGCTATCGCTACCGAAAGGATGTCACGCTTAACGTGCCAGGGTTCGGGCCGGTGACAGGAGATATCGCCTGGGGCGGAAACTGGTTCTTTCTGGCCAAAGGCGAAAGCCCCATTGAGCTTTCTTTACGGCGCCTGGATGAACTAACCGCCTTTACCTGGTCCATCCGCCAGACACTGGAGCGCGAGGGTATCACCGGCAAGCACGGCGAAGTGATTGATCACATCGAGCTATATGGTCCGCCGCGGGATTCCACCGCGAACAGCCGTAATTTTGTGCTCTGTCCCGGGAAGAGTTATGATCGTTCTCCCTGCGGCACGGGCACGAGCGCGAAGATCGCGTGCCTGTACGAAGACGGCAAGCTGAAAGAGAACGAGCTTTGGATTCAGGAGAGCATTACGGGAAGCTTTTTTGAGGCGCACGTTGAGCGCCATAATCGCGAGATTATTCCGTTCATAAAGGGTTGGGCGTTTGTCACATCGGAAGCAGATCTCGTAATTGACGAACGGGACCCCTTTCGCTGGGGCATTCCAGCGTGAGCGCGATGTAATACAGAAGGAAACAATTATGCTCAAAAGCGATTGGAAGGGAGTCTTTCCCGCAATCACCACACCATTTCGCGCGGATGGCTCCGTCGATCACGACTTTCTCTCGAAACATTGCGTCTGGCTCATTGAAAACGGCTGCCGCGGGGTGGTCGCGTTGGGGTCGCTGGGCGAAGGCGGCACGCTCCGATGGGACGAGAAGCTTGCCGTGTTGCGAAGCGTGGTGGAGGCTCTAAAGGGCAAAGCGCCCGCGATTGCCGGCATTTCTTCCTTGAGCACCAGTGAAGCTGTCGATCTGGCCAAAGCTGCCGAGCAGGCTGGGTGCGATGGCTTGATGGTCCTGCCGCCCTATGTCTACGTAGGCGATTGGCGCGAAACGAAGGCACACATCAGCGCCGTGCTGCGCGCCACGCCGCTTTCCGCTATGCTTTACAACAATCCGATCGCCTACCAGACCGATTTCCTGGCCGGACAGATCGCAGAGTTGACCGCCGAAAACCACAACCTGCACGCCGTAAAGGAATCGAGCGCGGACGTTCGGCGCATCGCAGCGCTGCGCAGCCTTATTGGCGACCGGCTTCAGATCTTCTGTGGCGTCGACGATCTCATTGTTGAGGCTGTCTATGCAGGCGCGACGGGCTGGATTGCAGGTCTGGTCAACGCCTTCCCGCGCGAATCAGTGGAGCTGTTTGAACTGGCGATGAAGGGCGAAAAGGCCGCCGCTTTTGAACTTTACAAATGGTTCCTGCCGCTGCTTCGCTTCGACGTTGTGCCAAAGTTTGTACAACTGATCAAGTACACGCAGGAAGTAATCGGGATGGGCTCGGACCGCGTGCGGACTCCGAGACTGGAGCTGGCCGAGGAGGAGAAACGGCTGGTACGCGAAATCGTGCAAGGCGCGGTCGCCGCTCGCCCGTCGCAACTGGCAGCGCAAGGGAGCAGGTAACCCCTTGGCCACTGACCTGAACCGCACGGAATCCGCATCGGTCGATCAGGAAACCGGCTTCATTCGCGAACTGGATCTATTTGATTCGGCCATGATCGTTATCGGCGCGATGATCGGTTCGGGTATTTTCATCGTTCCGGCAGACATGGCGCGGAACATCGGAAGCCCCGGCTGGCTTCTCGTTGCGTGGCTATTCACGGCGGTCCTTACGGTGGCGGCCGCGCTTTCCTACGGCGAACTGGCGGCCATGATGCCGCGAGCGGGAGGGATGTACATCTACTTGCGGGAGGCCTTCACGCCCATTCTCGGATTCCTGTATGGGTGGACCTTGTTTACGGTCATACAAACAGGCACCATCGCGGCCGTGGCGGTCGCCTTCGCCCGCTTCACGGGCGTCCTGGTCCCCGTCATTTCGGAGGAGCAGTACATCATCCCGCCCATTCATGTCTCTAGCGGATACGCCATTTCGCTGTCCACAGGCCAGCTCACGGCAATTATTGTGATCGCGTTTCTCACCTGGACAAACAGCCGTGGCGTCAAGTATGGAAAGATCGTTCAGAACGTGTTCACCTCGGCGAAGGTGATCGCATTGGCGGCGCTGATTCTGCTTGGCCTGATCTTTTTTAAGCACGACGCCATCGCAACGAACTTCGGCAATTTCTGGGGCGTGCGGGATGTCACGCCTTTAACCGCATCGCTCAGCGCATTGACGGCATTTGGGCTCTTCGCCGCGATCTGCGTATCGCAATCCGGCTCGCTCTTCTCAGCCGATGCATGGCATGACATAACATTTGCAGCGGGCGAGGTGAAGAATCCGGACCGCACTATGCCGCGCGCCCTAGTCCTCGGGACGGCATGCGTCACCGGCTTATACCTGCTCGCGAATGTCGCGTACCTGTTCGTCCTGCCGCTTCCCGCAATTCAGCACGCACCCGCGGACCGCGTCGCCACCGCCATGCTGCAAGCAATCTTTCCCGGTTGGGGGACGCTGTTGATGGCGATCGCTATTATGATTTCTACGTTTGGATGCATGAACGCGCTCATTCTCGCCGGCCCGCGCGTGTACTATTCCATGGCCCATGACGGCCTTTTCCCGAAACCGGCTGGAACGCTGAACCGCGCTCATGTACCCGGCTGGTCGCTTCTCATGCAAGGCATCTGGTCCGCCGCTCTGGTACTGCCCCGCACGTACAATCCGGCCACTCGCACTTACGGCAGCTTGTATAGCAATCTGCTCGATTATGTGATCTCGGCCGCGCTGATCTTTTATGTCTTGACCATTGCCGGCGTCATCCGGCTGCGTATGAAGCAGCCCGATACCAGACGGCCGTATCGGGCCTGGGGCTATCCGTTCGTTCCTCTCGTCTATATCTTGGGCGGGACCGTCGTGCTCGTTTGCCTCTTCGCCTTCCGGCCGGCGAGCACCTGGCCCGGTCTGCTGATCGTAATCCTGGGCCTTCCCGTTTACTGGATCACAAAGGCGCGAGCCGCTCGTTAGCGCTTTGGTCTCCAGCGTTTAGTTTGTGGTTTCTCGGCGCGTGCCGGAAACTCTTTGCGGCGGGTCTGAATCAGCTTGAGTATGAGCACAGCAACAGCCAACGCGACCGCGAGCGGTACCTTTCAGTTGGGCGGCGACTTAACCATAAACCGGCTGGGATTCGGCGCTATGCGGATTACCGGGCAAGGTATCTGGGGCGAGCCCAAGGACCCGGAGGAAGCGCGCAGAGTATTGCGGCGGGCAATCGAGTTAGGTGTCAACTTCATCGATACCGCTGATTCGTACGGACCTGAAGTCAGCGAGCGTATTATCGGCGAGACGCTGCATCCGTATCCAAAGGATTTGGTGATTGCCACGAAAGGGGGGCTTACCAGGCAAGGACCGAATAAGTGGCTGCCGCTTGGACGGCCTGAATATCTACGCCAGTGCGTCGAAATGAGTCTGCTGCGGCTGCGCCTGGAGCGGATCGATTTGTACCAACTGCATCGAATCGATCCCAAAGTACCCGTCGAAGAGTCGCTGGGCGCGCTGGCGGACCTTCAGAAAGCGGGAAAAATCCGGCATATAGGTCTGTCCGAAGTGTCGCCGAAAGAGATCGAGCGCGCAAAAAAGACTGCAAAGATTGTTAGCGTGCAGAACCGGTACAACATCGGTGATCGCGAACATGAAAAGACCTTGAACTACTGCGAGGAACACACGCTCGGATTTATTCCGTGGTTTCCTGTGGCTGCAGGCAAACTGGCGGAGCCGAACGGGCCGCTGGCAAATTTCGCCAAGCAGCATCGAGTGTCGGTTGTGCAGTTGTCGCTGGCATGGTTGCTGCACCGCTCGCCGGTCATGCTGCCTATTCCCGGCACATCATCCGTAAAGCACTTGGAAGAGAACATCGGGGCAGCGGCCGTAAAGCTTTCCGATCAGGACTGGCGTCAGGTGGAACAGTCAGCGAAAACCGTTGGCGCCGGGGGGTGAAAAGTCCGCCGAGGATCGATGGGGCGCTGTATCCGTGAGCGCTCGGATGCTACCTTGAATGATTCAGTGGCACCCCAGACGACGGCCTATCTCCGGTGCAGCGCCGGAGATTGCGGAACAAAATTAGACCTCCACGAGCGCGCGCTGGCGTGCCCGAAATGCGGTGAATTACTGGAAGCGGTAGTCGAGCCCGAGCAATTCGACACTCAAAAGCTGAAGCGCCGCTGGCTGGAGCGGCGCTTGTCACACGCTCCACAGGATGCAAGCGGTGTGTGGCGCTTTCGCGAGTTCCTGCCGGGCGATTATCCGCAAGAGGCGATCGTCACCTTAGCCGAAGGCAACGTGCCACTTGTACATGGCCGAAAGACGGCAGAGTGGGCCGGCGTGAAGCGGCTATGGTTTAAACATCTCGGATGGAACCCGACCGGATCGTTCAAGGATCTCGGCATGACGGCCGGGATGACCGAAGCGAAATTCATTGGCGCGAGAGCGGTCGCTTGCGCCTCTACCGGGAATACGGCGGCTTCGCTGGCGGCCTACGCGGCACGCGCCGGACTGACGGGCCGAGTGTACCTGCCATCGGGACAGGCTTCCCCGAACAAACTGGCGCAGGCGCTGGATTTCGGCGCCGAGATTGTACAAATCGAGGGCAGCTTTGACGACGCACTCGAAACGTTGCTCAGCAAGAGTGACCCCGAACTCTATTTCCTGAACTCGATCAATCCCTTTCGCATTGAAGGCCAAAAGACAGCTATGTTCGAGCTGCTGGAACAGCTCGGCTGGAACCCGCCGGATTATCTGGTAGTGCCTGGCGGAAATCTGGGAAATTCCTCAGCCTTCGGAAAAGCGTTTCGGGAATTAAAGCAGTACGGGTTCATCGATCGTATTCCGCGGATTGTAATTGTGCAGGCAGCGGGCGCGAATCCATTGGCACGAATGTGGGGTTCTGGTGCGAAAGAGCTGCGAGCCGTAGAGAAGCCTGAGACGGTCGCGACAGCAATTCGCATCGGCAACCCACGTTCTTGGAAAAAGGCCCTGGACGGCGTCAGATTGAGCGGCGGACTGGTGATGGATGTTACCGATGAAGAGATCGGCGAGGCGAAAGCGATGATCGGACGGGACGGAATCGGGTGCGAACCGGCCTCGGCCACTACGCTGGCGGGCATTCGTAAGCTCGCAACAAGCGGACAGATCGACCGCGATGCAACGATTGCAGCCGTGTTAACGGGGCACGCCCTCAAAGATACGGATTACATCATCAGGGCGCAGAATCTTAAGGGGCAGAGCAAGCGAGAGGCTGAGAGTGCGACCGTAGCCGTCCACTAGTTCAGCGGATGCTATGAGCGAGCTACCGTCGGAGTTCGAGATACGAGTTCCCGGCTCGATTGCCAATATTGGGCCCGGCTTCGACACGCTGGCCGTTGCCGTCCAGCTTTATTTGACTCTCTCTGTATCGGTAAGGCACGGATGGAACGAGCTGAATTTCGAGTTCCATGACTGTCACATCGACGGCGAGAACTATATTGAGCGGGCGTTCCGTTTCGTGGCGGTGCAGCATGGCGGGCGATTTCCTTCGCTGCACATCGACGTTCGGAGCGAGATCCCTCCGAAGGGAGGCTTGGGCAGCAGTGCGGCCGCCACCGTCGCGGGACTGCGATTATACGAGGCAATTGCGGGACCGCTTCCGCCACAGGGACTTTTGAATGCGGCTTGTGCGCTCGAGGGACATCCGGATAATGTGGCGGCAGCATTGCTCGGTGGATTGACAATCAGTTGCCAACTACCGGACCGGTCGGCATTCGCGGTCAAATTGTACTGGCCTGAGGCCGTTCAATTCGTGGTGGTAACGCCGCGACTCGCATTGTCCACCTCGGCCTCGCGCAATGTATTGCCTGAGAGAGTCAGCCGGGAAGACGCGGTTTTTAATCTGCAACGCGTGGCGCTGTTCTTGCAAGCGATTCAGAGTGGAAATTTTGGATTGTTACAGGAGGCATTGCAGGACCGCCTGCATCAGCCGTTTCGGCAGAAGCTCGTGCCCGGGCTCGAGCGTGCCCTGGGATTGCAACATCCGGACCTTCTCGGCATTTGTCTGAGTGGCGCAGGGCCCTCGGTGGTAGCGCTTGTGGAACGAAACCTGGACGAAGTGCAAGATCTACTCGAAAGCGTTTTCAGGAAGGAAAACGTGCCGTTCTCGGTACGGCGCCTTCGGGCGCATCAGGACAGCAAGAGCATTCTGGATTTGAGCCCCACAGCCGAGGGCCGCCGGTTCGGCTAGGTTGCCTGGGCGATCGAAGAAATCTTCCCGAGCTGACATTCCCCATGGACGGCGCGAACGGCGCGTTCAAGGCTGTCCAGGCGAACGATGATGCCAATCGTGAGTTCGCTCGACCCTTGGGCAATGGCAATGATGTTGATCTTCTCGCGCGAGATGGCCGTAAAAACACGTCCGGCCAAGCCCGGAGTCCCGCGCATCCCTTCACCCACAACCGCTAGTAACCCGACGTTCTCATCGACCTCGATCGGCTTCAGATACCCGTGCGCCAGCTCAATCGAGAGATTCGATTCGAGGACCTCAAGAGCGGCCGCGACGTCGTGTTTGCGGATCAAGAAGCAGAAGCTCTGACGATAGCTCGAGCTGGTAAAAACCAGTATTTCGACATTGGCCAGAGCGAGAGCATCCAGAGCGCGAGCCATGAGACGCGTACCACTCAGAACCGCGTTAGCGGGCTCCATGGAAACAAGAGCGACGTGCGACATGGAGGTGACGGCCCGAGCGCCCTTCGGCTCGTCGAAGTGTGACACGATCTTCGTGCCGGGCTTGTGGGGAGCAAAGCTGTTCTTGCTCCAAACTGGAATCCGTTTTTCGACGAGCGGGGCGAGAGTGCGCGGATGCAGCACCTTCGCGCCATTGTAAGCAAGTTCGGCAGCTTCCGCGTAAGTGACTTCCTGCAGGACGGCAACATCGGACACAAGCCGGGGATCGGCGGTCATGATCCCATCCACATCGGTCCAGATCCAGAGCTCCTCGGCGTCGAGAGCAGCTGCCAGAATGGAGGCCGAAAAATCAGAACCGCCACGTCCCAGAGTAGTTGGACGGCCATCCGCCGTAGCGCCGTTAAAGCCCGTAACGATCGGGACCGTTTGCATTTCGGCCAGGGGGAGAAGGCACTTTTGAGCACGCTGGCGAGTGAGGTCCATCTGGGGCGATGCGTTGCCAAAAACGGCGTCAGTGACGATGACTTCACTGCCATTCACCGCCTGTGAAGCCACGCCGGTACTTTCGAGATAGTAGGCCAGGAGAACAGCGGAGAGGCGCTCACCGATGGCGATGGCTTCATCGACAGAACGCGGCGGGCGTTCGCCCAACATGTGAATGCCGTTCGCGATGCGATGAAATTCCGAGATGAGAGAGTGAACGGCTTCGGCGGCTGAATCTCGCAAAGGCGTTGCGGCGCCAGCCAGCAACTCGCCGGCAGCCGAGAGGTGGCGATCGAGCAGGGTGAGCATATTGGCGTCGATCGCGCCGCGGTCGCCGACTTCGGCGTGACGCAGAGTTTCGAGTAGCAGGTCGGTGACCTTCGACATGGCGGATACGACTACCACGACAGGACGCTTGCGCTGCTCTTCGGAAACGATGTTCGCGGCAACGCGCATGCGGTCGGCAGCACCCATGCTCGTGCCGCCGAATTTCATGACTAATAGATTGTTCAACGAGGGACCTCTACTTATCATGCCGGAAAGGGTTTTCCACTCGGCCACCGGGCCAAGCCGGGCGCCTCAGAACGAGAATCCGGCCAGAAACTCCAGTTCTTTGGGAATGGTTTGAGTGGCTCTGCGCGGATTGTAGGCAGCCAACGCGAGTAGCGAAGTGCCGGCGAGCAGACTACGTTGTGACGACTACGACCAAAGCCGTCGTGCGACGCGGTCCCACCTTGCGATACGCGTGCGCTACCGCGGATTCGAAATAGATTGCATCTCCTTCCGCCAAATCCCATTCTTCATCGCCGATTTCGAGCGCCAGCCTGCCTGTTATCACGTAAAGGAACTCAACACCCCCGTGTTCGTGTTTCCTGGTCTGCGATCGCTCGATCCCCTCGAACTCCGCATAGTAAGCGTTCAGTTTCCGGTTCTCGGCACGAAAATCAAGACTCTCGAAGTGGTAAGCCGGACGGCGCCGGTCAGGCGCTTCGGGGAAACGCAGCCGCTCACGTTTTCGCATGATCTCGAGGACTGGTCTGGGTTCGGGATTGAAGAAGTACTCCAGACCCACACTGAAGACGAGGGCAATGCGCAGAAGGGTCGGCAAGGTCGGGTGCATGAGGCCGCGTTCGAGCTTTGAGAGCAGCGATGGCGAAAGGCCAGTGTGCTTGCTGAGCTCGCTCAACCCCATGCTCTTGCGCAGGCGCAGACGCCGAAGCTTCTCGCCTATTGAATAACGCTTTAGGCCCTTTTTGATCGTCTCCGATTCCATTTTTTCTTTGTTTTCCCTTCAGTCAACTTTCTGGGCGTATTTTGACTCCCGCGAAAGCCGACCTCGTGTTGTTTCTTTACAGTAAACCGCATTTTCCTTACGATCAAGTTGTCGGGCGCGCGAATCGCAAATTACTCACGGGTACGCGCCTGGGCTTACTACGTGGAAGAGGAACACAAATATGCAAAACGAAACTTTCATCAAGTTGGAACCCGAGCACCAAGCGCGCATGGAACATCGCGAGGGACCAGTGGCCAGAAGCCTCGAACAGCAGACCGCCAAATGGCCTTCTGATCTGTTTCTGTGGGCCGCTTTCGGCTCCATAGCGACTTCCCTAGCTCTCAACGTCGGTGGCAAACGGCACGGCGCGCTATTCGTCGGTCAGTGGGCTCCCACCTTCTTGCTTCTCGGAACCTATAACAAGCTCGTGAAGTTGCACGGCTCGGAGGGCGTATAGGCATTACGTCCACCCCAAAGCGTCTTGGATTCGCGGTGAAGGTCCTGAGCCAGGCCGGGCTCGAAAGTCATGACTCACGCCGATGGCAATCGGGCCCTCACCTGCGTGTCTCGATCGAGTACCTCGACGCCATTTTCACGTTTTTGGAGAAGTCGAATATTCGAATGTATCGAATGTCTTCGAACATCGCTCCTTACGTAACCCATCCCGATCTGCCGCAATTTCACGGGCAAATCAGGGAAAGCCGCCGCGCACTGGCGGCGCTCGGGCAGCACGCGAATCGGATCGGCTTGAGGCTTTCGTTTCACCCTTCCCAGTACATTGTTATGAACTCCCCGGACCGGAGACTACGCTGCCAAAGCATCAAGGATTTGGCGGCGCAAGCAGAGATACTCGACCTTATGAATCTTGGTCCGGAGGCGGTCCTTGTCATACACGTCGGCGGAATTTACGAGGACAAGTGCGCGGCTCTGGATCGGTGGGTTGCCTGCTATCGAGATCTGCCAGAGCCGGCCCGCCGGCGATTGGTGCTCGAAAACGATGACATTCGCTTCAGCGCCGGCGATGTGCTGCACGTGCATGAGAGAACCGGTGTTCCGCTGGTCTTCGATATGCACCATCACCAATGCCTCAACCCCGAACGGTTGCCGTGGCGTCCCACGCTTGAGCGATTCCTTCGCACCTGGCCGCAAGGCGTATTGCCAAAAGTTCACTTTTCGTCGCCGCGCACGCAGGCACGAGAGATCGTTCGTACCAATCGGAAAACCGGTAAGAAAGAAAAGACTCTCCAGCCGCCCAACTGGACGGCACACGCCGACTATATCCACCCATTCGACTTCATCCGTTTTGCATGCGAAACGAATGATCTGGATTTCGACATCATGCTCGAGGCGAAAGCTAAGGACCTGGCCTTGCAGCGTTTACGTCGCGACCTTGCCCGCTATGCACCCGAGCTGGTACTGGGCTACTCTTCCTGAGACCTGCAAGATACCCGATCACGGCCGCCTGCGCAACCGTGCCAACGCCCAGCTCTCCCTTGGGGCCAAAATCCCGAAAGATTCAGCGACGACGTATGATCCGGAAGTTGGGCCCGGCGTGAAGACGACTTTCCAGTCGTAATTTGCCCGAATCCTAGTCGCCGAGGACACCCGGCAGCGTGCACATGCACATGTCTTTTGACTCGGTACAGCCTCGCGAGAATCCAAAACAGCCAATGCGCCTAATGGCTGGACCGAGATACCCCGGAGTAAAGCCGGGACATCGCCAGCTATGCGTGATTTCGGCATACTGAACTGGG
>CAWBDR010000007.1:0-498739 GCA_963787585.1 uncultured Acidobacteriaceae bacterium | reverse complement strand
GTGCTCCGCACGCGAGCAATACATTCTCCCGGCGTCCAAATCGGACCGTTGTTCGAGCACTTCCAAAGACAATGGTTGTGCTCTGCCGTGCGATTGACCCCAGATCCATCCAATCGCCAGTCACGGCATCCGAGTAATCCGGCAACACATTTTCTGGGAACACCAACACTTGGGCTGGGGAATTCTTTGCGCGCTCGGAGATCCACGTGACTGAGCGAAACGAGGATGCCGGGTCCATCGGCTCGTACCCTTTTCCGCCAAACGACGTATTGACGGCGCGCCAATTGGGAATTGGTCGCGGAGGCGAATAACGGGCCTGCCAGATCAGGGAGGCCAAGGTCGTGACTGCCACCAGCTTCCATAAGCGAGCACTGAGGGCGAAGCACAGCGCGAGAGTGAACAGGATGCCGGCAAACTTTGTGCCGGGAAAAAGTATCCCTGCCGAACTCAGAGGAGAGCCTAACCCGATCGGCAAAACGGCGTGAACGATTACCGCCCCGCTGATGGCCAGGGCGCGCCAGCGCTGCTCCCGACACCAAATGAACGTGAAAACGCTTGTCAATGCCGCGACCCAAGCGACCCACAGCAGAAAGGCCGAAATGGGGGAGTGCTGCTCGAAAAATGCCTGCCCTCCCGGAATGCAGGGAGCCAAGACAACTCCAAAATAGATAGCGGCTACACCAGCAGCAGTTCTTCTTTCATGACACAGCCCGAGAAGCAGCGGCAACCCCAAACTGATTGGCAAAAGCCACGTGGAATGACCAGACCAGGCGAGGTTTGAACACATTGCCGTCGCAATCAGTAGCAGTGCTGTTCTACGGCAGAACCAAAAGCGGCCGGGCGTACGATACGACCGACGAGCGACTGACCGGCCCAAAATATCGGCTGTCGTAGCTTCGTTGGTTGTAACTGCTGACAACCCACACCTCCTTGCTGGACACCAGGTATGTGCCAAAGGCATAATGCGGCAGTGCGCGGCCGAAGCGATCGCGTGCGAGCGGAGCAGTGTTTGGCAGGGGACGCCCGTCAATTACAAAGCCGCCGCGGCTGAACGTGACTTGACGCGCGCGCTCCAGATTTGGTTTGAGAACCCACGAGGTTCCGCCCGGGCAGCTCCCATGTAGCGGCTCGTAGCCGTGAGCCATCGCCTCGGTCAGTAGGTCGCGGCTCATGCAGAAGGTCAGGTATGGTGCGTTCGCGTCCGCAGTTACCCAATAGACCCCCAAGGGTACAGAAGGGCTCCAGTTAAACGTGATCGGCAGGAAATGCCACACCAGCGCAAACACGGCGGCTATCGGAAATCCCCAGGCGATTACCCGTTTTCGAATGGAAGATTTCATGCGGATACTTTCTCCAGTTCGGCTTTGAAAAAATTGGGCGAGAGCGCCTTCGATTGATCGGTAATCGGGAGATGAACACGCTTGGCCACCTTTGGATCGAGGAACCAGAATCCTTGCCGGCCTCGAACAGGTGGACAACCGAAAATCGTCATGACAAACTCACCTGGAAACGTTACGCGGTCTCCTTGACGATGAGGAGTGTCGAGCGCCATCAATTCCTCCGGTTCCGCGAGTGCGCGCTTCGTGTTCTGAACGTTCGCAGTAACGCCTTCACCGTCCAAAAGCACCTTCGGCTTCTGGCTGAAATTGAAACTGGCGTGCTGGACCGTAAAGTGCCCGAGCGTATCCGAGATGGTCCGGGCCGTCTCCAGATCGTTGACGGCAAATGTCAGCTTGAACTGGCAATTCGTAGCTAACTCGTTCCGCTCGCCGTAGTGTTTAATCAACTGGCCAACGTCCTGTACCGCGAACAGAAATTTCACGCCGTAATCCCGGATGAACGAAGGTGCGCTCTCAAGCTGTTTGACATACCCCAGCACCGCCACCTCGTCCAGCAGCATCAGGAGCCTGTGCCGACGAGCGATCTTTTTCTCTCCGATTCGATTGAGAACGCACATGGTGATGACACGAATCAAGGGAGCCAGGCGCTCCCGCTCTCCGGGCGGAATGACCATATAGACCGACGTGTGGCGAGATTCATCGATCAGGTCCTCAATGGTCCAGTCGCAGGCGCTGATTGCATAATTTACGAGAGGATCGACGAACAAGGAAAACCGCTTTTTCCCCGTCGATTGAATGCTGCTTGCTTCCTCCGTATCGCCGCGCCCCAACGCCTCTTTTGCCTTTTCCCACACAACAGGGTGTACCTTCGTGGGCCGGCCGTCTGGAAGCGTCCAGCCCCGCTCTCCTTCGGGATCATGTTCATACGTGGTCATCGATTGCAGGTACGTCTTGAAATCCATATCGAAGGGGCTTAAGCCGATAGAAATATCCCGCAGCGTTGCCATTCGGTTCTGCTCACGGCCCACTTTGTAGAGCTCGTGGAGAATGATCCCCGCGATTAGAGAAGCTGAGGTCTCGTTCCAGTGGCTGGCATTTTCGCCTTCCCTGCCTGGATTCGCCAACGCTTCCGCGACGAGCTGGGCGTCCGAAATCTCGTACTCGGTTCCGAGACGTACAAACGAGAGTGGATTGAATCGCGCACATCCGTTACGGTCCTTCGGACTGAACTTCAGGCAGATATGCCCCTGCTTCTGACGACACCCTGCGGTCGCTTTGTAAATGTCCTCCTTGATGTCGAGGGCGAGCATACTGCCCTCCCACTCCAGTGCGGACATGATCACCGTGGACGCCGTTTTTCCAGTCTCTGTGGCTGCGGCTAACAGCGTGTGACGGCTCGATTTGTCTCGCAGGTAAACCCATTCCGGCCGCTTGATGCGGAAGAGTTTCATCACCCACTTGTATAGTTGCTGCCAACGGAGATTTGGGAGGATGAGATTTCCACAGTCGTCGCGCGGCGAGGTTGTGGAAATGCGCAGTTGTTCGGCTTGCAGTGACCGTGGGAAGGTAAACAGGACGTAGGCATCCCGCTGCTACGAATGTACCCACGTGACGTCTCGAGGTCCGTTAACCAAGCTTCGAGCAGCGGGATGTGCTTGGCTTCCAAAACGAATCCTCAGATATCGTCTGGCCAAGGAAGGACAGACTCTCTATACAAATTTCGCGGAAGCAGAGCCTGCTTGCGTTCCTATCTCGAACAGGAGCATTTGAATGATACACACGACGCAGAAAGAGGAGAGCGAGTTTGCGGCCTTCCTGGGAATCGATTGGGCCGATCAGACTCATGCCTGGGCGCTGCAAATTCCCAATCATCCCGGTGTGGAGCATGGGGACGTGGCACACACCCCGGAAGCGCTGGAAGCTTGGGCGGCGGAACTGGCACACCGATTCGGTGGTCGGCCCATTGCGGTAGCAGTCGAGCAATCGCGTGGGGCGTTGCTGTTTCAGCTCACCAAGTACGCGCACCTGGTGCTGTTTCCGGTGCACCCGGCCACGCTAGCCAGCTATCGTAAGGGTTTCCGACCTTCGGGAGCCAAGAGCGACCCTTCGGATGCAGATTTGTTGGTCGATCTCCTGGTGCACCATGGTGAGAAGTTGCGTCGCCTCAATCCGGATTCGGAGGAGACTCGCACGCTGCAGTTCTTGGTGGAAGGGCGGCGGAAATTCGTCGACGATAAGACGCGCTACTCGAACCGCCTCACAGCCTATCTCAAGATCTATTTCCCACAGGTTCTGGACTGGTTCTTTGAAGTGTCCTCGCCGATTACCGGTGATTTCCTGGAACGTTGGCCGACCTTGCGACAAGCTCAAAAAGCCCGTCCGGAAACGTTGCGCCGGTTCTTCCAGCAGCACAACAGTTCTAGGTCCGACGGTATCGAGAAGCGTGTTCAGGAAATTCGTAAGGCTGTGCCTGCCATCCAAGACGCAGCGGTTATCGACTCCTGTTCGACCGCGGTCCTGGCCTGGGTGCGGATGTTACGAGAGCTGCGCGAGACGATTGCCGCTTATGACCAGAAAATCGAGAGCGTGGCGCGACAACATCCCGAGTTTGCTATTGTCGACTCGCTGCCCGGAGTGGGTCCGGTCTTAGCACCGCGACTGATTGTCGCGCTCGGCACACAGCGCGACCGGTATCGCAGCGCCAGCGAACTGCAATCCTATAGCGGAATTGCGCCGGTGCTGGCCAGTAGCGGAAAGCAGCACTGGGTGCACTGGCGCTGGGCCTGTCCCAAGTTTCTCAGGCAGACTTTTCATGAGTGGGCGGTGCACTCGCTGCCGTATTCGGCTTGGGCCAAAGCTTATTACGACCAGCAACGAAGCAAAGGCAAGCCACGCAACACGGTCCTGAGGGCTCTGGCTTTCAAATGGATCCGGATTCTCTTTCGTTGCTGGAAAGATCGCAAGCCCTATTGCGAAGAGATCTATCGGCAAGCTCTGCGTCGCCGCAATCAAATCGCGACAAGCTCACCTGTGCAACTGCAGTGGAAAACTTGCGCTGGCTTTAGCAAAATCGCTGCCCTTACCCCTTGACCGATCAGCTCAGATGTTGGTTAACAGGTCATCAGTGAAGTTGTTTATTTTCAACGAGGACATCTCTTGGCAGAGGCGGCGAAAAGGCCTGCACGGCAGGCGCTATGAGGTGCCGTCGCAGGAATCAGCGGGCTGTGGATGTTGGCATGATTTCCGCACATGCAAGCAAAACATGCGGGGTCATGCGCGGCAGCTGTCGTCAGGGCTGCGCTTCGGCATGTAAACGAGCTTGCCGGATGTGCCTGTGCTGCAGGCGGGCGGTTGCAGCCTCTCATCGAGTTCTTGTGTTCCATCAATGTCGTCATCTATGGCTCGGCCGTGCGTGGGCATGCGAGTTACGGTGGCAGGTCGGCCGCGAGCAAGCGGTACTTGCTTTGACGCACGCTTGCCGGCGGTAATGGGGACGACTTTGAGGTGGTGGAACATGCCAGATCGTAGGCTGATGTGGGCCAGCAAAGTCCAGTCCCGCAGGTCAAGATTTTGGGGCGTTTCCTCTTGTTTTGGGGCTGCGGTTGGGCCTTGCTTTCCGTTGGCGGCAGAGTGATGGATGTGATCGGACAGCAGCGACGCTGTACCGGAAAACAGGAGCAACAATGCTTTTTCAAGTTAGAGGGGACGATCACATTCGCATCGTGGACGAACACGCAGCGGCGGATGTTAGTGGCGGCGAGAACACCTTCGGGAGCGGGCAGGAATTACAGCGAGTGGCGAGCACATGGCCGATGAAGCGTTTGCTTGAGATCTGGAACCACTTGCCGGGCGTGTCAGCGGTGACGCGGTTCACCGATCGCCAGACTGCCATTCGCCGCCTCTGGCGCGCCCTGCAGCCAGAAGCGGAACCGTCTGCCCACGTGCGGCGCCGTAGGAAAACGCAGCCGCAGCCGATGTTTCGCGAGGGCTCGAAGGGGCACAGGTTTACAGGCTGTTGTCGCGGCCCGAAGGCGCCACGCTCAACGAGATCCGAAACCAAACCGGCTGGCAGGCGCACACGGTGCGGGGCTTTCTCTCACGCAATCTGTCGAAACAGGGCCGCCCAGTGCGCTCGTTTGCGCGTGAGGGCGAGCGCGTCTATCGCTTGAAACTCTGAATCGTCAGCGTGCTGAGGCGGCCAACAGAGAACGAAAGGCCCGCATTTGCGCGTCCCAGTCCAGCAGGCGCGCGATGCGGCGCAGTCGGTGTTCTGGCGATCGCGGCCGCTCACGGTTTTGGGAAGAAACAGCACCGCCTCTTGAATGGCGGGTGCCAGATTCGTGAGCAGCAGGATCTGGCACCCGCGCGGACGGCTCACATGGCCGAGTTCCGCGAGCTCGGCAGGATGGCGCAACGTGCCTTGCGCCAGCATTCGAGCGAACGATCTGCTGGACGAGCACGTCACTATGGCGATCGCACGAAAAAGTCGTCCGTTGGACAAAATTTGGGCCGGTCTAAGGATGATCGGCGTGGTTGAAAGCCAGGATCGCATACTACCGCGCTCTCGGCTAGACTGGGGATGCGCGTCGGGGTCGCGCCCGGTGCGTGCCCCTGGCCGAAGCGACGGACTGGCTCCGAAGCAATCGGCTGTTGATCAGCCCTCTGGGATGACTGGAGGGCTTTTCGTTTGGGTGCATTGTTTTGGTGGAGCTCCCGAGCGAGGCCGTGGGCAGTGAACGCGAAGACAGCCGCGCAGCGGCTCACCTTATTTTGCTTTTCGCTTGGCGGTTTAGATAGACCTCGGCCGGGGTGCGATAACTCAACGACTGATGAGGGCGGCGGAAATTGTAATGGTCGAAGTAGCAATGCAACGCCGACCAGAGTTCGGCGCCGGAATCGAAGTCGCCGGGATAGATCAGTTCGTATTTCACCGAGCGCCACAACCGCTCGATAAACACATTGTCCAGCGCTCGCCCGCGCCCATCCATACTGATTCGGATGGATTGCTCCTTGAGCGGCTGAAGAAACTGGCTGGAGGTAAATTGTGAGCCTTGGTCGGAGTTGAAGATCTCGCACCTGCCTGCGCGTAATGCCTCCTCCAGCGCAGATCGGCAGAAGTCTACCTCCATGGTATTGGACAGATTCCAGCTCAGAACGAAGCGGCTGAACCAATCCAGGATAGCCACCAGATACAGAAAGCCAGAGCGCATTGGAATGTAAGTAATATCGGTGCTCCAGACCTGGTTGGGCCGACTGACGACGACATCGCGGAGCAGATACGGATAGATCTCGTGTCCTGCTGCCGGACGACTCAGGTTCGGCTTCGGGTACAAGGCTTCGATGCCCATCAGCCGCATCAGTCGTTGCACACGTTTTCGGCTGATGCGTTGTCGCCACTCCCGTCCCAGCACCACAGCGAACTTCCGGCTTCCGAAGTAGGGCAACTCCAGGTATAGTTCGTCCAGTCGCCGCATCAGGCGCAGGTTTTCCCTGCTCTCGCCGGTAGGCTGATGGTAGAAAGTGGACCGTGGCAAACCGAGCAGCTCGCATTGCCGTGCTAGCGTTAGATGCCGATGAGCTGTTATGCACTGGCGCTTCTCCTCAATCGACAAACCCAGACCTTTTTTTAAGCCACTCCAGTTCGACCTTGAGCTGCCCGATCTGCTTGAACAGTTCGTCCTTCTCGGCCTCGGCCACCGAGTGGTTGCCGTTGTGCGGCTGGCGGAAGATTTCCGGAAGACCTGCTAACGCCTGTTTCTTCCATTTCGTGATCAAATTCGGATTCACGTGATACAGCTGGGCGAGTTCCGTAATCGTCTTCTGCGCTTTGATCGCCTCCACCGAAATCTTTGCTTTCAAAGTCGGTGGGTAGCTCTTGCGCGTGTTCGGCATTGTCGTTTCCTTTCATTTTTGACGCGCCGAATCATCCTTAGCACCGTGTCCAATTTTTGAGGTCCACCTCAGTCCCATACCATTCATTTTGAAGGGCCGCGAGATTCACAAGCGTATAGGTCGAAGCCGCTGGATGAAACCGTCTGGCGTGCGTGGTTGAACAAAAATCTCCTCGAGGAAGGACAGCGTGCAGCCGTCCGCATCAAAGCCGTGAAGTGGCCCTGCATCGGCGTGCTGGTGGCAACTGCATTGGTCTCGTCGTATGTCTTTCCGCCCTATGTTTTTGCGTATCAGACGATTGTGAGATTTGCAATCGGACTCGGTGCAATCACCCTCTTGTTCGAGAGCCTTCGTACGAGGAAATACGCCTTCACTGCTCTGTTTGCACCCGTCATTCTGCTTTTTCAACCCCGTTCTTCCAATATTCGCACTTGCAGGAAATCGGCCAATTCTGCTCGCAAGCGCTCTTTTGTTCCTCGCGTCACTAGCTTGGATGAAAGAGCGGGCTCGGAGGGCCGCCGTTCCCACATCGGCCCTCGATTGATCAGGTGGAACGTGCGAGGCTTGCTCGGGAGTAGAGCCAAGCGTAGTGAGAAAGAGTCCGGACTCTTGGGTCTGATGTGCGGCCGCGAGCGACCTTCGAGTGGCGTGACCCGATGGAAGCAACCGCCGGATATTGAGAGATATTACGAATTCAGAGCGGAATTCCTCTTGGAAATGCGATAGTCTGGACGCAGTCGTGAGCGGCGATTTGATCCACACCGCCGAACCACAGAAAATAAGCTGGACCAATAACATCGTTTTTGCCCTTCTCCACGGCGGAGCGCTCGCCGCGTTATTCATGTTCAGCTGGGATGCTTGTGCGGCCGCCATTTTTCTCCACTGGATGACTGCTGGCCTTGGCATCAGCATGGGCTACCATCGGCTGCACACGCATCGGTCTTATCAGGTCCCTTTGGCTCTTGAGTATTTCTTTGCCGTTTGTGGCACGTTGACGCTCCAAGGCGGACCGATCTTCTGGGTTGCGACCCATCGAATCCATCACCAGAAATCCGATCAGCCCGGCGATCCGCACTCGCCCCGTGATGGCGGCTGGTGGGCTCACTTCGGCTGGCTTCTTGTCGGAGAGAGCAAACACAGCAATACTCCATTGATGTCCAAGTACGCGCCAGACCTGGCCAAAGATCGCTTCTATGTCTGGCTGAACACCTATCATTGGGTTCCCCTGATCGTCCTTGGATTCCTCCTTCTCGCGATCGGCGGTGTTCCATACGTGCTCTGGGGCATCTGCCTCCGGGTCGTTGTCGGTCTCCACTCTACCTGGCTGGTCAACTCGGTTACACACATGCGGGGCACGCGCCGATTTGCCACCCGTGATGATTCCCGGAACAATTGGTGGGTTGCATTGCTCACCTCCGGCGAGGGCTGGCACAACAACCATCACGCGCATCCTACATCGGCACGCCATGGACTAGCCTGGTATGAGTTCGATCTGTCCTGGATTCAAATCAAAATCCTGAAGTTCGTCGGCCTGGCGAAATCAGTCCGGGCAGCGAAATTGAACAACGCGCGGGCCGAACGGGAAATGGCGTAGAGATTTTAGCGTACGCCACAGACATCACCGGAGAGAGCAGGGATTCATCGACTCAACACCGACGCTTTATCTGCTTTGCCTCTTACCCATTCCCGTAAGGTCAAATTATTCATGCGGCACGGCAGTAGTATTTGAGCAATCCTCCGAGACGCTCGCGACAATCTATTGCGGACCGGTCATGCGGTTGGGTGTGCGTAGCCAAAACTCTGCTGATGTTAGATACCACGGTTTGCAGTGCCAATCAGATGTGTGATGGAGTCGCTGCGTCGTGTTACAGCTGGTTTGTGATCGGTATGATTGGCGCGATTGTCGCCGCCTTCGCGGTTTTCCTTCGCCGTCGTGTGGACCTCTCATTGGAGCTGCTCGCGCTACGCCAGCAAATCGCTGTGCTGAAGCGGACACATCGACGACCGATGCTGAGTCGCCTCGACCGGCTCTTTTGGATCATGCTGCGAAGTATGTGGCCGCGATGGTCGGATGTCCTGGCCATCGTGAAACCGGCGACCGTCATCGCGTGGCATCGAAGAGGCTTCCGACTATACTGGCGCTGGCGATCCAGGCGACGCACCGGTCGACCTAGGATCACCGAAGAGGTCCGAAGTCTAATTCGCCAGATGAGGCTTGAAAATGCCGACTGGGGAGCGCCGAAAATACATGGGGAACTGCTAAAGCTCGGCTTCAAAGTCTCCGAACGCACCGTCACCAGGTATCTCCGAGGCCTGCGACCCCGAACCGGCAAGCACGATCAGCGCTGGAAGGCTTTTCTCGCCAATCATCGCGAGGTGATCGTCGCGTTCGACTTTTTCACGGTACCCACGTTGAGGTTTAAACTGCTGTACTGCTTCTTGATCATCGAGCATGGTCGACGCAAAATTCTGCACTGCAACGTTACCGCTCATCCGACCTCGGAATGGGTTGTGCAGCAATTGCGGGAAGCTTTTCCCGAAGCGGATCCATACCGGTACGCCATTTTCGACCACGACTCAAAGTTCAATGTGGATGTAGTCCAGTTGCTCGCAGCAACCGGTTTAAAACCGAAGCGCTCGGGCATCCAAGCGCCTTGGCAAAACGGAATCGCAGAACGGTGGATCGGCAGTTGCCGTCGCGAGATGCTGGACCGAGTCATCCCGCTGAATGAGGGACATCTGCGACGGCTGCTTCACGAGTATGCGATTTATCACAATGATGACCGCGTTCACGATGCCATAAATAAGGATGCGCCGAATGGGCGACCGGTGGAGCAACGACCATCGCCAGCCGCCCGCGTCATCTCACAGACTCGGCTTGGAGGTCTGCATCATCGTTACAACTGGACGGTAGCTGCTTGAAACGTAGCTCGGCCCCTTGCCAGCATCGGCGCTTAGCGTTTTGGCTACGGACAAGATGGCGGCCGCTCGAAACGATTCGTAGAAAGGCTAACAACCAACGGAAAGAGTCAACGTGCCGCTTTGCGGTTACTAAAGACGTACATTCCTCGAGAAATATTCAGGACAATGCGTGAGTGTCGCTGCTGGTGACTCTCCCGAGACCGCTCCCTTCGCCTTCTTCTAAGAAGCGCTCTGCATTAAAAGCATTGCGGAAGGCGAAGGGAGTTTCTCAACTTTAGGTAGTATTCGCATGTCTCTGCTGTTTAGTCCAAATTCTTGCGTTCGCCTTCTAGCTCTTGACATCGATATACCAGGTTCCGGTTCTGCGCAAGCAGGAACCCACGCCGAGAGGCATACGTGGCCGCGATTGGGAATTCTATTCAACATGTTGCGCGCTCCTCCAGAAGCGCGCGTCAGGAGAACGTTTTTTCTCTTGACTTTGACTCCGTCGAAAATCACACTTCGACTTGGGCCTCATCCTGTATGGGGGTGATCTGCACGGCGTAGCCGAGACGTCGGAGTTGCCGAACCAAGGCCCGCTTGCGCTTCTGAATCGCGTGCAAGTTACCGCTGCGGGGGCCATGCTCGATATACCGAACCTTCTCATGGAGGATCTTCCAGATGAGCCGCAGTAGGCGATGAGCAACAGCCCAGATCGCCAACTTCACTCCCTTCTTCACAATTAAGCGCTGGAACAGACTTTGGAAGTGACTGCCCTTTGCTCGGATCGACGCCCATGCCAACTGGTTTAGTAGGCGTCGCATCGATCGATTTCCCTTGGGCGACCGGTTGTTGTGCGACTCACCAGCGCTCTCCTCTCGTCCAGGACAGACGCCAACCCACGATGCTGCTTGCCCGGCCGAAGGGAACGCGGCCGCTTCCCGCCCCATCTCCGCGATGATCTGGTGTGCTGAATCCAGGCCCAGCCCTGGAACGTCTGCGAGTCGCTCGATGACGGCTTCGTGTGCCTGCATGGCGGCGCTGATCTCTCGCTCCAAGATCGCTTCCTGCTCGTCGATCAATTCGACCTGCCTGATATATAGGCCTAAGACGAGACGGTGTGCCGGATGCACGCGACCCCTCAGCGCTCTCTGCAATTCTTGATCGCTGGCCTTCAACCGCACATCACCCAGGCTTGCGAGCTTCGCAGGATCCTCTTCTCCAGCTGCTATCGCCTTTAAGATGCGCCGCCCGCTCGATCCAAAAAGATCGCTCACTACGCTGGACAATTTCAGCATCATCTCTTCCAACAATGCTTCCACTTGTAATTGCAGTCGATTGCGCTGGTTACCCAAGCTCGTCTTTGTCCGTGTTAACCTGCGCCACAGCCGCTGTTCCGGGTCCGGCACGTAGCTGAGGATTAAATCTTCGGACAAAAAGCGCTTAACCAGTCGCAATGCGTCTGCGAAGTCTCTCTTCCGGCCCTTTGGACCACGATTGGACTGAGCTTGTGCTAAGTGCAATCGAAACTGGCCTTCCAACTGCAGCCACACCGGCTTGTGGTACTGACCGGTGGACTCCATCACCACCTCTTCCACCCGACGCGACTGTAGCCAATCGCGTAACACCTCTAAATCTTGTGTCGTAGTACCGAACCTCGCTCGTTCAACTTGCAGCGTTCGTTCGTGCGTCTTGCCCACGACCACCGCCAGCATCTTCTTGTGAACGTCGATTCCCGCGATACAGCGTTCTGCTTGCATCATCATTCTCCTTTGCGTGGTGGAGGGGAAGCGCACGATAATTAAATACTGCTCACAATAGACACCGTCACGCGCTACCCTTGCGGGGGCTTATCTGTTCACTCAATGCGCTCCAACGTCAAACTTACATACGGTCTCAAGTTCTCCAAAGTCGAAGGACGTTTGTCCACTCCGCCAACATGCCGACGATAGCCCAGCGGAAACCATTTTCATCGCCTTCTGTGGGCGATCTCGCCCATCGTTACTTACATAGACGTCGGCCACTGGAACTTTATAAACGACAAGTAGATGTCCGCCTAAACCCCGCGCAGGCGGCGATTCCTTTATCTCCCGCTGAGAGCTTCGCCGGCTTTCG
Source organism: uncultured Acidobacteriaceae bacterium (assembly GCA_963787585.1). Taxonomy (GTDB): domain Bacteria; phylum Acidobacteriota; class Terriglobia; order Bryobacterales; family Bryobacteraceae; genus Bog-105. The sequence continues at coordinate 486,491 of CAWBDR010000007.1, read as the reverse complement.
GGTCTGGGGATGAGGCGAACTACTTTCAGGAAGAAAACTGGTTACGAAAAGAAAAGCCTCAACCTCCTGTCGCAGCCTGCACGAGCTGACCTCCTGCGCTAGCGGAACGCACCGGTCACCCACAGATTCCCCCGATGAGTCATTTATATAGGGCGGTTGATCCCGCCGGTGACACCATCGACTTTCTGCTCTCGCCAAATCGTGATGCACCGGCAGCCAAACGTTTCTTTCAGAAGGTATTGCGTTCACTGAATCACCCCCGGCCACGGGTCATAAACGTAGACGGGAACCCGTCGTATCCGAACCCGTACTGGAGAACTGGCGCTGCCGGTGCCGGCCGATTCGCTACTTGAACAATATCGTGGAGCAGGATCACCGAGCGGTCAAGCGGCGAGTCAGAGCTAGTCAGGGATGCCGGTGATTCGAGTCGGCAGGGCGAACAATTCAAGGCATAGAAACCCTGCACATCATCCGCAAAGGCCAACTGAGGTGGTTATCGAAAGACGACATCCTGGGACACGCCTTGTTCATTGCCGCTCTCTTCGAAGTGTCAATGGCTGCGTGATGAAGAGACCATCAAGGTCGTTCGTGTGCTCGCTCTCAAATTCTTGCAACATTCCCCTCTGGCCTTATCACGTGCAGGACTTGTCTGGGTTCACTTTGACCTGTTAATTGCGGCCGATCGGCCCCCAACCTCTATCGCTTAGGGTTGTGCGCCTGAGACCACCGTCGCTGTGGCGCTCAAAACAGTCGCCACATCAGCTCCGATGTCTTTTCCATCAGTCCCTTTGTCGTCGTACGGACTGCTTTCCGCAAGTCGATAGTCGCCCGCGGCGGGGTTGACGAATCCGACGTCGTCGATGGTGGGGGGAAAGAAATTACCCGCAGGATATTCATTAATCAGGCCGACCACGGGGTCAATCGCCACATTCGCCTCATAGACATAACTTGTCGTGAACTTGGCGAAAGTCGTGAGCGCCCCAATCGTGCCGTTGCCGATCACGCCATACGGACCGAACATCGTTATGTTGTTTGTGAACACGAAACCAGAGTCTTTCGGCGTTCCATCGAGGTCCATAATGTCGCCTTGCTGTATCACGGTGTTGTGATCGACGGTGATGTTCTGGGCACCGGAGAGAAGTTGTAAGAAGGTGCCGCCCGTTTGCTCAAACAGATTATTTCGGATCACAATCATTGCTCGTCAGACCGGCCACACCGCCCCCGCACTTCTGGCGGACATTGTCGGTTCCCAATATGTTCACCCCCTGGACCGAATTACGAATAAGATTGTAAGTGAATGTGACGTGGTCCACTTCTGCCCAAGAATAGTTTCCGGCTTCGCAAGTACGGACCGTGAACAGCACCCCGTATCCGTTCTGCGCCGAAACCCAGTTGTTCTCCAAGATGTTGTCACTGATAGTGACATACTCGGCATTTTTGAGTTCGAGCAAATTCTTGACTGGCCAGACGTGCTGCCAGGAAAGAGGATGCCTGATGTAGTTGTGTTTGATCTGGATATTGCTTGGCACCGTGCCCGCAAGTTTCGGAGCTGCACCGCCGAATATGATGCCCTGGTCGCCCTCCAGATAATTGTTCACAATCTGGAATGGACCAGGTCCGTACCACCCAGCGAGGGCCTGAGCGTCCTGGAAATTGCTCTTGAAATTTGAAAAATAAGAATTCTTGACAACGATGTTGATTCCATTCAAAGCAATTCCCCGCTTGCCCCCAGCGTTGGCATCTCCATGGATGTAACATTGGTCCACGATAATATCATTGGCAAACGTGGTTGGGTCGGTGTCATTTGGAGAGCCCAAAACGATCAGGTCGCCTGAATAAGCGCCGGACACAATAGTTACTTCGAGCCCTCGTAATATGTAGTGCTTAGCTCCCGGTCCGCTCGTAATCGCCGCCGGGAAACGGGTCGGTGAAACGATCTTTGGTAAGTGACCGGCTAGGGCAGGTGTAATCCGTTGACCCTCAGTGGGTAGACTGCCGGCTTGAGAGGTCGTAATAGTGACATACGAGGTTCCCGTCTTTTCCGGCAACGTGAAATTGCCCTCATACACTGCGCCGGCCGCCAGGGTGATAGTATCCCCCGAGTCGGCGAGATTCAAGGCCTGTTGGAAGTCGCCGCCGCGCGGTACGGTTATCACTGCACTGCGTGCGACGCCACCCGCTATGAACAGGCTCACCGATATACATGCTCGTGCTACTACCCAATTCCCGATCGCCATGCGGATATAATGTATCGGCGCTAGTTAAATGTACATAATTTTTCAGAGTACTTAACAAATCTTAACGTTAAACGAGAAAACGAGAGCTTCAGTCCTTCCTCTGTACTGCGTTTCCACAGAAAACCCGGATTTGTTTAAGCATTGTTGTCCCAGTCTGCCAAGTTAACAGTTAAAGTTTTGTCGAAACTTCCAATCCTCTGCTGCCAGCAGATCTACGCTCTTGACGTAAGAGAAAAAATCAACACAGAATTCGGTGATTAACAAAGCGAGAGCGTTCGGGGTTTCCACATGAGCGGCAGCAATATAAATCCGCTGTGGGCAGCGGTGTGTGCCTTTCGGACACTTAGGCAGGAGATCCTAGACTTCCATCTCACCTATCCGCTTGAGACAGATGTAGCTGCCGGACCGCCTGAGTCGCTGCACTATTATCTGTACAGTGATCGACTCGCGTGGCGAGCCCTGCGCATGGATTCAAGGGGAATCCCGAGGACTTGGACGCGGGTAACCGGCACCCAGTACTGGCCGGGTTACATTGCATGGTATGGGCTTATCCAGCTAGGGCATTATTTGCGGGGTAGGGGTTCACAGCACCTCAGCGCCTTCTTGAAGCAGATCGACTGGCTTGAGGACCATGCCACAGTGCGTAGTGATGGAGCCGTAGTATGGACAATGAATTTCGATAATCCGGAAAACGAAGTGCTCCTGCGCGCGCCGTGGACGTCCGCACATGCTCAGGGTCTGGCAATTAGTGCAGTCGTTCGAGGTTGGCGGGCGACAAAGAGACAGCACTTGTGGGAACTTTTACGGCGATCGTGGAAAATCTTTGATTTGGACGTATCTCAGGGCGGAATCCGTACTCGGATTGATGGGAGCACCTTTTACACCGAAGTTCCGGGAGGGGCTCTACCGGGGATTCTCGACGGATTCATGACGTCCCTGCTCGGCCTCTATGATTTATCTGTTGAGAGCCGCGACGAAACAGTCGGTCGATTGTTTAGAGAAGGTGTCGAAGGTCTTAAGGAGCTTCTCCCCTGGTGGAATTACCGAAATAAATGGAGCTGGTACGGCTGCCGCCAATATCTTTCTCCCCCAGCGTACCACTGCTTGAATCGCCTGTTGCTAAGCGTGCTCGGCGAGCTAGCTGGCGACTTCGATCTGAAGCGATGCGCTAAGCAGTGGGACCCGGTTAATCTGTCCCGCATCGAAGTGGCGGAAATCTATCTGATGTTTCTTGCAACCAAGAATTATTCGCGTCTGCGCCATCGAACTTGGTCACAACATACGGTCCGTTATGACAAAGATGGGCCTCGGGTCACGGGCGGCGCTGCGCGTTACCCGCTGTCGGACATCAACAAGTAAGTTGTCGCCGTTCTGACGAACCCTTCTAGGCTTCCGCGTATGAGGTAAGCGTCTGAGAATGCAATGAAGCCCGGCGCGCTCAGCGTCCACGCCCCAGGTCAGTGGAAGACCATGCACGGCGCACGCCACAACCGTCTCCGCTTGCTCTGCGTAACTCGGGAGCTGCTATTGTTTTTTCCGGCCTTACCCGTATGTCGGCTCTTAAGCGTGAGCAAGAGCCAACTGTCATACCGGAATTGACGCAATGATGATAGCAGCGCATCTATAGTTCTTATGCCCAGGTTTTTTCGTTCGCTAAGCTTTGGCCCAGAGGTTCTTTTCAAAGCAAACTGAGTGAAGCTGCGCGGACACCCGCTCGTTCCTGCCGCTCAATTACTTGCAGCCGATCAGGCTTCGAGGTCAGTGAGGCGAAACTCTGTGTTGGCTTCGCGGCGATCGAGCAGTTCGCTGAGCATAGACGAAATTAGGCACCTTCCCGATCTCGCGATCTCCTGTGAGTAGTTTTCCTACTTGCCTAGGAGTGCATTCCCGCTGACGGCTGTGGCGGTCTTCCTCGTCACGCCATTGTAGTCTGCCCCGACATCCTTGCCGTCCGTGCCCGCGCCCGCATAGGGACTCGTTGACTGCAACGCGTAATCGAGAGAGCCGTAGTCAACGAAATCCACCGCACCAATCGATGAAGGGAAATAGTTCAGCTTCGGATAGCGGCTTTCGAGATATTCGTACCGCGGAGGAGTGATCATCGCATTGTGCTGATAGATCCCGTCTGGAGCGAATTTGGCAAACGTCGTGAGCACGCCGATGGTCCCGTTGCCCACGACCCCCCATGGAGCGAAGCCGGTAATATTGTTCTCGAAAACGAAGCCATAGCTCGGCGTTCCATCCAGCCCCATGATGTCGCCGTTTTCCGCGACGGTGTTGTGATCGACCGTGACGTCCTTAGCGCCGGATAGAAGCTGAAAAAATCCGTAGTTGATCGATTCAAACAAATTGTTCGCGATGGTGACATCGCTTGTCAGACCAGCTACGCCGCCACCACAGCCAGAACGCACACTATCGGTGCCGAGAATGTTCACTCCGAAGTCGGAATGGCGAATTAGGTTGTACGAGAAGTTCACATTTTGGATCCGTGACCAGGAGTAATTGCCCGCTTCGCACGTTCTAACCGTGAACAGCACGATGTAGCCGTCTTGCCAAGAAGCCCAGTTATTCTCGATCACATTTCCGGTAATGGTCACATTCACCCCAATTTTGAACTCAAGTTGATTTTTAACCGGCCATACGCCCTTCCAGGACATCGGACGGCTCATGTAGTTGTTTGTGATCGTGATGTTCGACGGGATCAAATGCGGAATCGAGGGCGCCGCGCCACCGAAAAAAATCGCCTGGCCACCCTCCAGATAATTATTGGTAATCAGAAACGGCCCCGGCCCGGTCCAGCCCGAGATCGCTTGCGAGTCCTGCCACTTCGATTTCACGTCTTTGACATACGAATTTTCGATGCTGATGTCGATGCCATTTAGTGCGATCCCGCGCTTTGTACCCGCGCTAGGGTCGCCATGAATGTAGCAGCGATCCACGCGGATATGCGAGGGATAGCTGTTTTCGTCTGTGGGGGTGGGTGAGGTGAAATTGACCAGGCCGTAGTTGTATACGCCCGCTTTCGCCCTAATCTCCAAGCCGCGCAACCGCCAGTGGGCCGCATAAGGAGCCACAGATACCACCGATCCACCGTTCGGTGGGACCAGCTTTGCAAACGGGGCTGCAGATGACGGCGTAACGCGAACGCTCGGAATTGTTTTGTTCGTTGTGACAAGGATTTCCGCGTTACCGTTCTTTTCCGGTAAGGTGAAATTCCCTGTGTACGTCACACCCGGCGCCAAGAGGATCACGTCTCCTGGATTGGCCGAGTTAAGCGCGGCCTGAAGATTGCCTCCGGCCGGAACCTTGATTACGGCGCCGCCCGCGACCGCAGCAGTCGATATCAGGCATACTGGAATACATGCTTGCGCTACCCGATTCGTAATAGTCATGGGGACATAATGTATCCAAGTTATATAAGTTGTACATATCGTTCGATGGCTTTTAATAAATCTTAACAATGGGGGAAAACAGAAGAAAGTTAGCAGTTGCCCTTCACCTGGCGGGAGAGTCGTAGCGGATCTCAAATGTATGTTCGCGCGGGCACTGCGGCGTACAAGAGAAGAACTCGAAGAAAAAAGGAGCTGAATTCGGGCGTACTAGGCCTCAAGTCAACCAGCCCTCACTGCAGTTTGCAAATCTTTGCTGCTGGCGATCATCGAAGGTTTTTCACTTATGGCGCCTCACGATCATGTGTTCCGAGTTTCCTTCCGTTTCAATAGCAAACATTACGAACTGATTGCCATTTGTGCAAAGGCGAGCGATAGGGCTGAAGGTTTCGGTCTCCCTGCCGACGCACAAATCATCCGCATCGAAGATTTCGGTCTGCGCTCGGAGATGGACGACACAGACTTTGAACGATTACGGCAAGAGGCAGCTGAATGGAACGAGTGGAGCGGTCGGCTTTAGTTCATCAGCCTGTGGGGTCGACCTTGAATTCACGCCCGGCGGCCGTTTCCTTAGACGATGCTGTTTGCATCGCTGGTCATGCCGTAGTCACCGTCTCGTTATCGAAAGCCGTTTTGATCCGGCTGGCCCAGGGCTCCACCCAACTCCACTGGCCGGTTTTGAAATCGAAATCGATGTCCATCGGTAGCGTGATCTTGGCATTGGCACACCGGCCACGCTTTCGATTCTCTTCCTTGGCCGTTTGGGTATTCCGAAGATGCGTGTTCGATCCAAACCGGCCATCATGCCCGAAACCAGCGCTTCCATAAAACCCGCTATACTCTTGCATATCCAGCATCGAAGAGGGAGTCCAGATCAGGTTTCGTTGCTTCAGGAACTGGTCGTATACACTGAGGGAAAAATCGTCAGGACGCATAAGCCTGTTTATGGCAGCGACTACCGTCGACCTCTGGAAGTGAGCGGTGCTCCGGCGGATGGTCAACGACAATGAGATGACCGGTGTGCTGCTGATCTCGCAATCGGGGGAGGAGGAGAATATTACCCGGGAATCGGGTGCTGAATAGAGACAATTTGGCTCCCAGCGCCAAAAATAGATCCGACGATGAATCAATGCCTTAGAGAATAATACTGCCGCGTTAACTCGCACGTTAAACGCGGCCTCAAAGGCGGCCATGTAACATGTTACCTGCCGCCGCACTCGGCATTGCACACCTCAGTTGCGCCGCTAAGAAACTGAGTCGACAGGGGCTTGATCCCGGATGGCCGGCCTTTTGCCTACGGATAGGTTCCGAGCGGTTGGTCAGCCATCCGGACAGTAGATTATTGGCGCACGCCACGCTTTACCTTCGACAATTGCCCGACTCGAAGCTAATCCGTACCCGGCAACTCAAAGTCGCGATCGCGAATCGCGACTATTCGTAACGCAGCGCATCCACCGGATTTACCTTGGTCGCGCGGTGTGTGGGAATCCAGCAGGCCATGAAGGCGACGGCTGCAAAGAGAATTCCGACGCCGATCAAGGTAGCGGGGTCGGGTGGAGCGACCCCGAAGAGGAACGACTGGAGAACTCGCGACAGGACGAGTGCAGCAGCCGATCCGGCAAGGATGCCGACTGCAATCAGGCGAAAGCCTTCGGCGAACACGCGGTTGCGGATATCGCGGCGCTCTGCTCCGCGACGGCCGTCCGAATGGCGATTTCGCGGCGGCGAGAGGCGACGGAAAGAGTGAGGACTCCATAGATTCCGATTAAAGTCAGCACGGTTCCGACGACGGAGAAGCCGATCAGTAGCTGCATGGCGAACGTGCGGGAGGCAAGAGAGTCAGCGCGGATTTCATCGAGCGTTTTGATATTTTCGATGGCGACGGTGGGATCGATTTGGCGGAGCTCGCGTAGAACAGCGGCGATAACGGAGCGAGGATCGGAAGCGGTGCGAATCACCAAGTGCTTGGAGAACGGAGTCGCTTCCCAGAAGCAAAGATAAATTTCCGGTTGGGCGGCTTGCGTGAGGTCGTCGTTGCGGGCGTTCGAGACTACGCCGATGATGCGCGTGCCGGGATGAGCACGGGTGTCCAACCAAAACTTTTTTCCAATCGCACTTTGGTGCGGGAAGTAGCGATTCGCGAATGCCTGATTCACGATTGCCACGTCGATATCTTTTTTGTTGTTGTCGGTGGACCGGAAGTCGCGCCCATCCAAGATCGGCTGGTGCATCATGGCGAAATAGCCGGGCGTAACGGAGCGCATCGGGAACGACAGGCGATCGCTTTGTTTGGCGGGAGCGGGTTGTCCTTCCACATCGACTTGGCCCGGCCAGTTATTGCCAGTTAGGGGCACGCCCCAGGCAAAGGCGGCGTGTTCTATCCCGGGCAGAGCAGAGACGCGTTCCAAGGCACGCCGATGAAAGTCCATCCTGTCGCCTTGTACAGCCGTAACACTCATCGTGAGGATGTGCGAGACGTCATATCCGGATTGCACTTTGGAGAGATTGTTCATGGTGCGGATGAGAAGTCCGGCGCCCATTAACAGAGCGAGTGTGAGCGCGGTTTGAAACATCGCGACTCCGCCCAGAAGGCGGCGTTCGCCTCGGCTGGCGCTACTTTGGGGGGCCCGCGCTTTTCAGCGCTTCAGCTGGATCGAGTTGAGCGGCTCGTAACGCTGGAACGAAACAGGCCAAGGCGGCAGACAACAGCTGCCACGAAGCCACAGAGCAAGACGGGCCAGCCGGCAGTTACGGAATCCAGTCGCGGGATGGCATGACCGGCGATGAACTTGACCGCTTTGATGATGCCAAAAGCGACGCCGATCCCGAATGCGCCGCCGACGATGGCGATGAGGAGACCTTCGGCAGAAGCCTGCCCGAGAAGAGCGATGCGACGGATGCCGAGCGCGCTGCGAACCGCGTATTCGGGTTGACGTTGGAGGCCACGTACTAATAGCAAGGACGCGGTGTTGCCGCAGGCGATCAGGAGCACGAGCGCGGCAGCGCCTAGAAGGGGAAGTAGGATGCGGCGTCCATTGCGGTTCAACTCGGTTTTGAGTAGTTCGATTTGCGGCAGCATGCCCTCGAAATCGTGTTCGGTACGTGCTTGGCGCGCTACCATGCCAGAGAGTTCGGATTGGGCTTGCTTCAGGGCGACGTTTTGAGGCAGGCGCGCGACAACGTTCCATCCGAGATCCTTCAAATGCTGGGCGTCGGGGGCGGCTGGAATCCAAAAGTCAACGAGGGCATTGGGGTTGTAGTTGGGTTCTTTCGCGGTGGTCGGGGAAGGAAGAAAACGGATGCCCGGCGGCATGATGCCGATGATAGTGGGCGGCGTGTTCCAGCGGCTCAGGCGAATGGTTTTGCCGATAATGGACGCATCGCCGTTGTATTGGCGTTGCCATAAGTCGTAACCGAGGATGATGACGGGAGGTGCTTTGAAGGCGGTGTCGGAAGCGGAGAACGTGCGGCCCAGGATGGGATGAAGGCCGAGCGTAGGGAAGTAATCTTTTGTGACCCACATGCCTTCGACGGACGTGCTGCCAGTTTGGAGAATGATGAAGTTGAAGGACCAGTCGTAGGCGGCGATACTTGCGAAAGACTTGGCTTCCTTTTGCCATTCGAGCCATTGAAGGGCAGCCCATCCTTGCGAATCCGCAGCGGGTCCTCCATCAGTACGGGTGGGCGGGATGAGGACGAGGCGTTGAGGGTCATGGTACGGAGGCGGAGTTAGCAGAACGCCCTGCACCAGACTAAATACGGCCGAGGTTGCGCCGATGCCGAGCGCGAGCGTAAGGACCGCGATTATTGCAAATCCAGGTTGTTTATTTAATGCGCGAATGTTGAAGCGTAAGCTTTGGAACACAATGACTCCCTGTCGGCCGACTACATATATACGAACGATACGAGATCCGGTTAGCGATGGCCTGCATTGGCCTCAAAGATTGGCAACCCGAACTGCCGCCGACGACTGCCGTTACCGCAGCGCGAGCAGCTCCAACGAGAGGTCCACACGACTGCGAAAGAAAACCGCGAAGGCGGCGACAATCGCATCAATCATACCGATCACAAACCAGCTGTAACACGACGCGGCGACTCCATCACACATCTGGTTGGCAGTGCAAACCGTGGTATCTAACATCAGCAGAGTTTTGGCTACCCACAGGTGTGATATCGAAGTATGTTGCGCGCCGGAAGTCTGAGGCGATGGCCTTTACAATCGAAGTTGGTTTTCACCGCAAAACCTGGCTGACCGGGTCGAGGTGAAAATTCCAGTGAATCGAAGAACGTTTTTAGCTGCTGGTACGGGGCTGACACTGTTGAACGCGGCGTCGAACGGCACCATACGCCGGGATACCGTTCAACCCGTCCTGCCGGGGACTGCCCCTCTCTCCGAGACCGGTGATCTCGCAATGCGGATGGTCGAGAACATAAACAAGTATGCACTGCACAGAACTGCGCGATCCATCACTAGCCGTGCTGCACTCTGGAAAAGAAATTACGACTCACCGGAAGAATATGAACGATCAGTCGCAGCGAATCGTGAAGACTTGAGGAAGATCATTGGCGCAGTCGATCCGCGAGTTCCTATTACCTCTCTCGAATTAGACACCACGACGTCAACATCACCCCTGCTAGCGTCAACCGCGGGATACAAGGCTTACTCGGTACGATGGCGGGTTTTTCCAGATGTCACAGCCGAAGGGTTGTTGTTGGAACCGACCGGACGAGCCGTGGCGCGTGTTGTGTCTATTCCCGATGCGGATCAATCGCCCGAAATGCTGGTGGGACTCGATAGCGGACTCGATCCCGCGTCGCAATTTGCCAAAAGATTGGCCGAGAACGGTTGTCAAGTTCTCATCCCCGTTATCATCAACCGCAGCGATACCTGGTCGGGCATTCCAGGAATTCGCATGACCAATCAGCCTCATCGCGAATGGATTTACCGCATGGCGTTCGAAGCAGGCCGGCACATTATCGGTTACGAAGTTCAGAAAGTGCTGAGTGCCGTCGACTGGTTCACGCATGAGAATAGGGCCGGTGCTCTTCCGATAGCAGTCATCGGCTACGGAGAGGGCGGTCTGCTGGCATTCTATAGCGCTGCCATTGATCTTCGAATTCAAAGTGCTGTGGTCAGCGGATACTTTGAGTCAAGGCAGGAGCTATGGAAAGAGCCGATTTACCGCGATGTTTGGGGACTGCTCCGGGAGTTCGGCGACGCGGATGTTGCTAGCCTGATTGCTCCGCGAGCACTTGTCGTAGAAGCCTGCCATGGGCCGGAGATCAGCGGTCCGCCTCCAGAAACGCCCGAACGCAAAGGCGCAGCACCGACGGGACGGCTTACGACTCCGGCGCTCGGCAGCATGCGGAGAGAGGCGGAGCGTGCGCGCGTCTTCTACAAGAACCTTAGGGCAGACGAGAACTTTCATGTCGTCGTAAGCGTGAATGGCACTGGATCACCCGGGTCAGAAGAAGCACTCAGTGCTCTATTTCGCACCTGTAAGCTGCAAATCACTCTGGCGCCACCTGACTTGGCTCCGCCGAATATCAGTCGTGAGTTTGACGCTATTGAACGAATGCATCGCCAATTCAACGAGCTGGTTGCGCATACCCAGGCAATCCTGCGGCAGTCGCCAGCACGACGAACCGAATTCTGGTCGAAAGCCGATTCTTCCTCGCCCGCCCGGTGGCAGCAGAGCACAGCTTCGTACCGCAATTACATCTGGCAGGAAGTAATCGGACAATTACCTTCGCCGTCAATGCCGCCCAACCCGCGTACGCGTCTGATCTACGATGAACCGAAGTTCCGCGGATACGAGGTGCTTCTCGACGTCTGGCCAGATGTGTTCACCTACGGCATTCTGCTGGAGCCAAAGAACCTAAAACCGGGCGAGCGCCGGCCGGTCGTGGTCTGCCAGCATGGCCTCGAAGGACGCCCTCAGGATGTAGCGGACCCGAAGATCGATTCGCATTTCTATCACCACTTTGCTGCTCGCCTTGCCGATGAAGGCTTTGTGGCGTATGCTCCACAGAATCCTTACATTGGTCAGGACCGCTTCAGAATCATTCAACGCAAGGCGCATCCTGTTAAGCTGTCCCTGTTTTCGTTTATTATCGGCCAGCACCAACGGACGCTGGAGTGGTTAATCACATTGTCGTTTGTTGACCCGCAGCGGATCGGCTTCTATGGCCTCTCTTATGGCGGCAAGACCGCTGTTCGCGTGCCGCCACTTCTCGATCGTTATGCCTTGTCCATCTGCTCGGGAGACTTCAACGAGTGGGTTTGGAAGACCACACGCGTGGATTCTTCCTACAGCTACATGTTGACCCAGGAATACGACATGCTCGAATTCGATTTCGCCAACGTCGTAAACTACTCCGATCTCGCAGATCTGATGGCGCCCCGGCCCTTCATGGTCGAGCGCGGGCATCTGGATCCGGTTGCTCCCGACGAATGGGTGGCGTTTGAGTATGCAAAGGTGCGCCGATTCTACGACGTGAACATGCAGATGCCCGATGGTACTGCAATTGAGTTCTTCACAGGTCCTCACACCATCCATGCTCAGGGGACATTCGAATTCTTGAGACAGCACTTACGATGGCCGCCAAGCGCGAGATGAGGCGACAAGCGTAACGAAACGGGGATCAAGCCCGGTCCTGCCCTTCGATTTCGAATGCCCAGGCGAATTGGCAAGGGCGTATGGCCCGAAAATCGAAATGCCTCGTCGGGAATTTGGTGACGATTATGCATCAAGCCGCCGCACGATAGAAATAGTTCAGCATCCCACCGAGCCGTTCGCGGCGGCGAATGGTACCTGACGTCTTCGAAGCTAAGTCGGAAACGATCAGGCGGTTACCAAGCCCCTGATGATTTCTCTCTCGGTGATAATGCGATACGAACTCTCGAATCGCTCGGCGCAAGGAGTGCTCGCCGAAGAGTATCAACCGCTCTAAGCAAGATTCTTTGATGGATCTCACAAACCGTTCCGCATGTGCATTCAGATTCGGTGATTGTGGTGGTAGCTTGACGCACTTTATGCCCACACTCGTCAAAATGTCTTGAAATTCCGCGGTGAACAGCGGATCGCGATCATGGATCAGAAAGCGCTTGCCGTTTAGGATGCCGTCTACTGCATCCGTCACCTGACGGCCCACTTGACTCATCCACAGACCATTCGTTCGCGATGCAATTCCCGCGATCTCTACTTTTCGGGTGGACAAATCAATAAAGAAGAGGACCAGATAGCGCGTTAGTCCTTTGGCGGTCCAGATCTCAGTGCTGAAGAAATCCGCGGATACAATTAGCTCCCAATGCCGCTTGAGAAATTCTGCCCAAGTTGTTTTTCGATTCCGCTCGGGCGCAGGTTCAATTCCGTGTCGACGAAGGATATCAGCGATCGTGCTGCGTGCGCATGTGTGTCCCAAATTGGACAATGCGCCCTGAATTCGCCGGTAACCCCAGTCGTGATTCTCTTCTGCCATGCGAAGCACCAGGGCCGCTAGCTCCTTCTTGGTAACTGGTCGACCGCGTTTCCGCCTGGCACTGCCGTCGTACTTCTGTGCAATCAGGTTACGATGCCATGCTAACAGCGTTGCTGGTGTTACTAACGTAGCGATTTCCATCAAAAGCTTGCGGCCCAAGCCCTTCGCCCGAACGGTTAAACGGCGACGTTGATCATCATTGAACCGCAAGCGACGGTCTCCGAGCTGCTCGCGCAGTACTCGGTTCTCTTCACGCAGATATTCGATCACACTCTGTTGCCGCTGATTCATCCAACCAGCTAGCGCGATCACAATGAACTGAAAGGGATCAAGAGCTTTCTTCATGGCTGTGTCGCAAATGACTGCAGACAAGTACGCTCGACCGAAAATTGGTAATGAGCTGTGGTTCAGGCCGCGATTCCGAAGAGACGTCCGATAAACTGCTTGTGGCCGACCACATCGCCCTGCGGCAGCCACCGAATTTGGCCCTTGCGAATGATGTTCATTGCCTCGTACCCCGCGATCGTGCTCAACGCTCCTTCCGCTGACCGGAAGCCCTGGCTGGCAGTCACTCGCTTCTTCACGAAGCGATGATCCTGCTCGATGATGTTGTCATGTACGGAGACAGTCGACAGATGCATTGCCGGCTCAGTTCGCCGGAATACTTCAATTCGCTTAGGGCGGACGCATATGCCGGATGACCATCGACGTTGATCACTCGTGGGCGAACCTGCACCGCGCTGAGTGCGAGTTGCAGAAAGTCTTTAGCCGCAATCAGATCCCGATTGGGTGACAGGAGAAACTCGATCGTATTTCCGGTCGAATCGATGGCCCGATATAAATAGGTCCACCGGCCCGCCACACGAATGTAGGTTTCATCCACACGCCATAACCGGTTCGGACTGCGCATTTCTCGCCGAATCAGCTGATTCAGCAGCGGTGCATAGTGGACGACCCAGCGGGCAATCGTCGAATGATCGACATCGACTCCGCGCTCGGCCATGATCTCTTCGAGATCGCGATAGCTGAGGCAATACCGGAGGTACCATCGCACGCACAGCACGATGATCTCTTCGGGGAAATGCCGTCTGCGAAACCGCTCCGCCCGCCCGTTCTGCACTTGCTCACCCTACCAGACCGCGGATGCCGTTTGCGACACTACCCTTATCGTCGGGTTTTGCAACCGGTTTGGAACTGGTGTTCGTCTTGCGCTTTGCATCCAGTGCCTTTTTGTTCTCCGCCCCCAACTCTTTGACGGCGGCCTTGTGAGCCTCCCGAATTTGATTCAGCGTCGAACAAGCCCGCGCCCAAGAACAGGGAGTGGTTGCGGGCCGTTTGTCCACTGTAAGCATGCCCACTCGAATCACCTGGCGGGTAAGCCTCCGTTTCGACAATGCGGCCACTCATCCTGTTTCGCCCCACGTTGCGGACGATGGTCTTCCCAATAAGATACCGGGCCAGCTCAGCCGTACCCACTGGCAAGCTGGCGCGTGAAAGTCGCCGGACAACGTACGCAAGATGAGGCGCCGTATGCAATCCCTAACCTAATCTTTGCCTGTCCGGAATCGCGGAACGCAGTCGGTGCTGGCGAGTCTCGTTCGCACCGATTTCTCGCGCTCAGGGCGCTCCCAATCCCCGACACCATGCGCGGGCGAGAAATAGAGCTGAGATTTTCTTGGATCGAATGAGACAAAAGCGCCCGCTGAGGCCGAACGCTGACCCCTCGTGGGCAATTTCGCTACCGCAGCCTGCGCTGTTAACCCAGATCGAAGACGGCCGATGAGCAGAAGACAATACCACTCTGGCGACCTGTAAAGACTGTAGCCCTCGTTGAGTGACTCTCCCCAAGGATTGAAGACGCGACTCGTCTGTAGGGGAATCCAGAAATCTGTGGTTTGATACGGATCGATTTCGGGAAATTCTCGACAGGCGACGCCGATCACAGTAAACGGCAGCCCTTTTACGTAGAGCGCTTGTCCTACGATGGTTGGATCCGACGCAAATCTTCGCTTCCACCAGTCATAGCTAAGGACAACAACTCGCGCACTCCGGTCTTCGTCCACAGCGCTGAGAGTACGTCCGAAACAGACGCGAGTATCAAGATCCGAAAACAAGTTACCGGAGACCTCAATCGCCGCGTGCAGCCCCTTCTTGCGAACCGAATCGGATCGGTACACGCTCTTGCGGGGCGTTAGACAGAGGCGCGAACGCGATCACATTTGTAAAGACGTCATGTTGCTCGCTGAGCATGGCATAGGCGGTGATCGGAAACGATGTGTCGCCATAACCGCTATGAACTGTTCCTGGGGGCCACTTAGGAAGGTGGAAATACACGAATGGCTGCGAACGCAGACTCAAATACGCCGTGTAATCGGACCGTAGTAATCCGCCCTTCATTGCCAGTGCTAGTACGCCTAGGATAATAAGAGCGAGATAGGGTTTGCGCGGTCGGCTAGCGTCCAATAGAACCGGCCCAAGCAGCTTTCTTCGCATTGACCAGCGCAGCAAAATATACAGCATCCATCCGGCCGTTGCCACCGTTAGGACACTTGCCGTTCCCAAGTAGTCAAGGCCGAAGAAGGCTTTAAGGAGCGAATAAGATGCGAGCCAGATCAGACCGACGACGCCTATCTCCTTGAGCTTCATCTCAACGATTGCCCGGGGCACAAAACTTGCTCCGTAGATATGACTGGCCCACCAAAAACTCAACGGGAGAAAGATAGCAATGGAGGCTACCATGAACGCGGCCGTGTTGGAAATCCAACCGTTCCACCAAAAGAGGGCAAACGCGATAATCGCCAACATCCACCACCGATGCCGCTGCGCGAATACTGCCAAGCTCGGTTTTCGAGCCCGAACGCGCTCGCCTTTGAGGTGATTGTGTAAGTCCTCGCTCAGGTCTGCGACCGACCTGTATCGTGGCCGCGGATCCTTTTCCAGGGTCTTTAGTAAAATGCCATCCAGATTGCCCGCTAATTCGCGGCGTAGCTGTTTCGGCGAGACGCCACGGATGCGGCTCAACCTTTCCGGCGCGTGATCGCCCCCAGCATCGCTTTGCTGCGTAACTACCGTGCTCGGGCGCGTCGGTGGCTCTTCGCAAATCACTCGAATCACTTCGCTAATGATTCGACTGGGCAGACTATACGGACGACGCCCGGTCAGAAGTTCATACAGCAATACGCCGGGCGAGTAAATGTCGCTTAACGTCGTTACCTTTTCGCCCCGGACCTGTTCAGGGCTGGCATACTCTGGAGTCATCAGTCGCAGGTCGCTTCTCGTTCGAAGCAAGGTCATGCCTTCATGGCTGGCCAGAAGCTTGGCTATACCAAAGTCCAGCAGTTTCGCCTCGCCGGTAGCCGTTACAAGCACGTTCGACGGCTTCAAATCGCGGTGAACTATCTGCTTTGTGTGGGCATAGCGCACAGCGGAACACACCGCATCAAAAAGCACGAGGCGCTCCCGGACATTTAGCCGCTTTTCATCGCAGTAGACGTCTATCGGCTTGCCGTCCACATACTCCATGACTAAATAAGGTAGCCCGTCCGCCGTTTCACCACCGTCAAGAATCCGCGCGATGTTGGGATGTTCCAGTGAAGCCAAGATTTCGCGTTCTTGCTGGAAGCGCCGCAAAACTTCGTTGGTCGTGCTCTCTGGCCTCACTATCTTGAGCGCAACCAGCTTGCGAAACGCTCCATCGGCTCTGGCCGCGAGGTAAACAGCACCCATGCCGCCTTCGCCCAGTGATCGCAGAATCTCGTACCGGCCGATGCGCTGCCCCTCGAGACGTCCACCTGGAGTCGCGGTCTCAGCGTCCAGCCACAGGCTCCCTTGATCCCGGGCGCGCAGCAACTGTTCTACCTCAATTCTCAGTTTCTCGTCGCCCTGGCAGGCTTCCGCAAGGAACGCCGCGCGTGGCTCGGGCTCGCGCTCTAGCGCTGCCTCGAACACGTGCCGAATTTGCCTGAATCGTTCCGCCGTCATAATGGCGCGACCTCACTCTATTAGCGGAAGAGAGGGCCGGTTTAGCTCATCGTCGTTAGCTTATGCGAAATAATTAGGTCGTGGAGGATGCTTCCCGGTCAGAGTTGAAAACTCTCCTCACGCGCTGGTGCGAGGGAGACCGCGAGGCCGGCAATCAGCTTATTGCCGAAGTTTATCCCGATCTCCGCCGCTTAGCCGCCCACTACCTTCGCGATGAAGCCGCTGGCCACACGCTCCAACCCACCGCGCTTGTGCATGAGCTTTATCTGCGCTTGTTCTCTGCTGATGCCCCGCAACTTCGCGATCGCGCGCACTTTTTTCCTTAGTCGCCCGGAAATTGCGCCACATAGTCATCGACCTCGCCCGAAAGCGGCAGGCCGCAAAACGCGGCGGCGGCGCAAAGACCTCGCTGTCTGATTTGGATTGCTGCTCGGCGTGCGAGGCTGATCTATTTGCGTTGGACCGCGAACTCACGAAGCTTGAAAATCTTGATCCACGCTCGGCACAAGTCGTGGAGTTACGGTTTTTCGGGGGTCTGCGCGATGCCGAAATCGCACAAGCTCTGGGCATTTCCGTTGCCACAGTGAAGCGCGATTGGGACTTTGCTCGTGCCTGGCTTTTGAAGCACTTGGCCGGCTCGCACGAACATGTTTAGAATTCCCGAAGCGTTTTCCTGCGGCTGCGCGCCTTGGCAGACGGTTCCGCTTCTCTGGCTGCAGGGCGCGCCAGAGGCGGGAATGGCAGTCTTGGCGATCGGTGAACCGCGCCACCACTGACACGCCTGGCAACTGGTTCCAGATCTCAAGCAAACGCTTCATCGGCCAGGTGCTCGCCACTCTTCCTGCTCGCTCCCGAAGGTGTTCTCGCCGGCACTAACATCCGCCGCTGCGTGTTCGTCCACGATGCGAATGTGATCGTCTCCTATAACGTGAAAAAGCATTGTTGCTCCTGTTTCCGGTACAGCGTCGCGCTGTCCCGATCACATCCATCACTCCGCTGGAAACGGAAAGCAAGGCCCGACCGCAGCCCAAAACAGGAGCCCCGCTCTTAGGACTGTATCCCTGCCGCTCAACCTGGTTCAGAACCGGAACCACTCCTTCCATTCGACACCGACCGAACTTCCGCAGGACGGCGAAACAACTAGCCCGCAGCTTGGATGTTCTCGGCTAATGCGGACCCCTGATGTCCACCCGTAAACCACCCTGTTGTTTATCTCTTCTCTCCTTCAATCCACACACTACACATAGATTTCAAGGATAGTAAGGCGCCCGTTTATCGTCTGAAGGCTGCCGGTGGGGGTGGTGATGCGGGCGGAATCATAAATCGGGCATCAGGCGGAAACGGCGGGACCGGCACTTTTCCCGGAATGCGCTCAAATGTAATGCTCGCCGAGTCCCCAGGCGGCCAAGGCTGTCCAGTGGCCTTGGCATGGGCTTCCATGATCTGATCGACCTTGCGATACCACTCAGCTGCCTCAGCTCTAAGTCTGGCGGACTCATCCGTTGATTCGGCGATATAGGCTTCATCGCTTCTTACATGGCCCAAGGATGTCATCGCGTCTGAGTTATTCGGATCGATTTCGAGTGAGCGCAGAAAGTTCGCGGCGCTATCTGTCAATAGCGGGCCGACCTGGGCGCGAAGAGATCGACGACTCTCTTCGTCCGCAAGAGAGCGCGGAAATCCTCGTGTAGAGCGAATAATCGCA
The DNA here is from genome assembly GCA_963787585.1 of uncultured Acidobacteriaceae bacterium. Taxonomy (GTDB): domain Bacteria; phylum Acidobacteriota; class Terriglobia; order Bryobacterales; family Bryobacteraceae; genus Bog-105. Next base: position 467,697 of record CAWBDR010000007.1, on the reverse strand, counting down.
AACGCCTTTTCGTAATCGATCAGACCACAAACGTAGTTAGCAAACCTGTGATGAGGATTGATTTCCGCAATGTGAGTATAGATTTGTCGCGCATCGTCACGCCGTGCCCAGCGTTGCGCCCGAAGGATTATCTCCCTCAAGTCTTTAGTAGTGGGTGGTGGCTCTCTCCACCAGAAATAGAGTGCGCCCAGGTATTCCATTGCTTGCTCAGAGCGAGGTTCCAGTTCGAGCGCCTTTTTGAGGTGCTCCTCTGCGCTCGGACCGTTAGTGGCGTTCTGCTTCGCAATCTGAGCACGTTCCTTTTCCGTCTCGGCCTGGACCTCTGTGGGTGTCAACGGCCTGATGTCTCCGTTGTCGTCGCGCAATGGACCAGATTGCACTGCGACTCCGTTCTGATATTGAAAGAGATAAATGACCCCCAACGACAACTGTGCTTTTGCAGAATGGGGATCTGCTTCGACAGCCTTCTGAAAATCTTGTCCGGCTTCATCGAGGCGCATATTTGCGTATGCTTCAGCGCCCTTTTCGAGCCATGTTTGCGCACTCTCGCTCGAAGACATGCTAGCGATTATCAGTGCGATTACAACGGGGGCCATAAGTCCAATCAAGCACAATTTCCTGTGGGCCGGGTGAAGTACGGCTTTGCGGGCGCGTGACACTCCAGCGTGCACTCATCATTCGAGGACTCCCGTCACGGCCTGAAGCAATTTTCAAAATGGAACAGCAGATTATCACGTGAGGGCAGCGCAGTCGGGTCCACGGGTACAGCCAGCTCACGCCCGTGCAAAGCGTAATAGTCCCGGCCATTTTCAAACTCTTCCCGTATGCGTTCGCTCACCAGTAACCGACGCTCGTCAGGATCAACGCTCATGTACCCCGAATCGAACAGCCGGTGCAAATCACTCCTGAGCAGCAGACCATTCGGCAGATCGTGGACGCCACCGTCTGAATATGGCTTGATGTGTGCGGCCTCAAGCACCGGGAGCGTGCGCTCTCTCGTAATGGCGCATCGCCGCTCATACGCATCCGTGACCACCACGCGGAAGGCACCCTGTCGAAGACGGGGCCTGACGGGGTATCGGATTCCCGTAACGCGGACCTTCAATTGCTGCGAGGGTCGCTGCGCCAACATCCACGCGAGAGACGGCGAGAAGTTGAAGGCGCTCGGTCACTCCTGCCCATGGGGAACGGCCTGTCTGATCGTCGGTGGAGTAGCGCTTCCCGCTAACGATATTCAGCGAAAAGTCGGACGGCACAGGAATCCACATGTCTTCGGGAAAGAAGAATGGTTCGGCAAGGATGATGCACCCGATATCGGGATCTTCATGCGACGCGATGGGTGCTCGCCTGTATTGTGAGATCCGTGTGCGGGCCTCTTGCGCGAGCGAACGCCATTGCCTTCTCCAAACGTCTCCCAAGCAAGCCGAAGCGGTAAGTGAACGAATTTGGTGAAGAACCCGCCACCGGCGATAAAGTTTCGAGGCGAATGCAGCTTAAACAGCAGCGGCTCGCCAATCGAAAGCGCTTTGAAACTGGCCGTGGGCGACGGCCTCCAGAAGTTAACCTCTTCTACGCTCGGTTTCGCTGCGTGCAGCCGGAACCAGTCGTAGTCTGTTACGGCAACCAAGAGCCGCATGGCCAATTTGGCATTGTAGCGTGGGCAAAGTCACAGATCGGCTCTGTATCTTGTGATACTCTGCCATTTATCTCGCAGCCAATCGATGCGCTACTGGTGGGTGAACCAAAACCAGACACATCGGCAGGAGATCAGGGGTGGTTACCTCTGGTCGCCAAAACGGAACGCCAACGGCGCAAGGAATCCGTTTTATGAATCGATGCGCGAAGTGTCTCCTGGCGATATCGTCTTCTCGTTCGTCGATACCCGCATCGCGGCAATCGGAATCGCCCGTTCGTACTGTTGGGAGAGTCCGAAGCCGCAAGAGTTCGGCTCAGCCGGGCAGAACTGGGAGAACGTCGGCTGGAAGGTGCGCGTCCATTTCGTTCCCTTGATCAATCGGGTTCGCCCCAAAGACCACATGGACGTGCTTCGATCCGTTTTGCCGGATCGTTATTCACCGCTTCAGTTCAATGGCAACGGGATTCAGTCCGTGTACCTCACTGAGGTGCCTGCGACGTTTGCTGAGGTGCTCACTGGATTGATCGGAAGCGAGGCGACTCTCGTTACACATGCAGAGATCGCAGCCGATCTTGCGCAAGATGGTCCTCAAGCCGTGGGCGATGACCTCGATACCTGGGAGCATAGGCTGGAAACGCAGGTCGAATCAGACGATTCAGTCCAGGACACCGAGAAAGAGGCGATCATCCGTGCCCGGCGCGGTCAGGGGCTGTTCAAAGAGCGCGTGATGGCGATTGAATCGCACTGTCGGATCACGCTCGTCGAAAATCCCGTCCATCTGGTCGCGAGTCACTGCAAACCCTGGCGCGATTCAACCAATGAGGAGCGCTTAGATGGAGAGAACGGGCTTCTGCTCACCCCTAGCATCGATCATCTGTTTGATCGTGGGTTCATCGGCTTTGAAGATTCGGGCACGCTGATCATCTCGCCCGTCGCGCATAAACCATCACTGGCCAGAATGGGTATCCAGACTGAGCGTGTTGTGAACGTCGGCGGCTTCAGCCAAGGGCAACGAAAGTTCCTGGACTTTCACCGCAATGCTGTATTGCTGCGTGCGTCGCGATGACACAAGCAGCGGGTACTGCGCTACAAACTGCGAATGCCGGCTTCAGCCACCTGCCGCACTACCTCTCGACTGTGATAACCCTTATCGGTGACCAATTCGGCTGGGCTTTCGACTTTGGCCTCTGGTGCGTGCGGCTCACTTTGAAGCACCTCGGTGACAACTTCAATGTTCTCGCTAGCCTGCGCCATTGTCTCCTGCACAGTGCGCGTATCGCCTGCATCGGCGGCTTGCACCGTGACGGCGACACCGCCCCGCTCTCCATATCCACGGCATGCTCGGCTTTGTGCGCCAGATGCGTGCGCCCATCCTTCATCTTCGTAATCCGAGCATCCGGATCGTGCGGATGTGTCCATTCTCGTTGGAACCTTTCTTGGGACGCTTCTTGTCTAGTTTCGCCAGTTGCGCACGCCGTCGGCGTTTCGATCCCGGACTCCCGGGCTAAGCGCCGCAAGAACTCTTCATATTGTTCGCCCGTGTCGCGCCGCACGATGCTGCGCAAGGCCGCGTTCGCTTCCAGCGTCGTCGCGTCTATCCCGATGGTTCGCCCGCGCAACAGTCCGTGCTCGGCCAGAATCTCCAGCAACCATACAAACACCAACCGGTGCGTTTCTACATCGATCAATCGCCGGGTCCGCGAGATCGTCGAATGGTCGGGTGCTATCTCGTCCAGAGCAATTCGCAGGAATGCCCGAATGCCCAGCGAATCCGCGGCACGCCACGCCATCCCGCGTTCGCTGTCGATGCCCTCGAAGTACCCGACCATCAACAGCCGGAAATAAATGCCCGGCGCCAAGCCCGGCCGACCGAGCCTCTTGGCATAAAACGGCTTACACACGCTCTCTACAAATTCGTCAAACTGGCATTCGTCCAGCAATCGATTCAGACGGTCATAGAACGGGTGGCTGGCCGGACGCGCCAAGGCCGCCGTGTTGGGGGCTTTCTCTGATTCGGTGCACCGGCAGTAAAGCGCATTTGCGCAAGCTCGCCAATGTGACAGGCGCTTTCGAATCGTTGCCGTCGAAGGGCCCATTTGCGTGAGATAGAATTCGGCGATATAGGAGAACAGCTATGCCCACCTACATCGCGATGCTCAAATGGACTCCGCAAGGACTCCAAAACGTGAAACAAAGCCCGTCCCGTCTCGATGCCGCGCGGAAGGCGTTCGGATCAGCTGGCGCGAAGATGAAGGACTTCTATATGGTCACCGGGAGGCATGACCTGATTGCGGTAATAGACGCCCCGGATGACATCGCACTGGCGAAGGCGATCCTGAACCTCGCAGCCGCCGGCAGTGTTACGACTGAGACCTGCCGCGCATTCACGGAGACCGAGTATCGGCAGATCATAGGCGGGCTTGCCTGATCTTCATTATTCACGCTGGCTATCGCGGACGCTGCGCGTGGCTGCAAAAGTGCCGTTGTCATACGCGCGTTGTGAGCGACGGGCATTTGCCCAATTAGCCTACGAATCAAGAGCGCGGCTCGTTGCCGAACAACTCGGATTTTCGCCACTGTATGCCGGGCTTTCCGTCTCCCCGAATCGATAGACCGTGGGAAATGCCCTTCGCGTTCTCATGGGCAGACAACTGAGCTGAGCACCAAGTTACTCACGCGGCGATGGAATCAACCGCGCAGTATTGGCGACCCGTGTGGCTAGCGCTAGAAGGGGATTTCGAACTCGTGCTTACGTAAGCGCGGGCCACAACTCTAGAATCGATTGGCATCGTCGCGAGCGATGAGACCGTCGTATAGACTCGATCCGATGGATGCGAAGTCCTTACTGAACCCACAGGTCGTTGCTGCCTTGGTAGCATTCCTTGGCGGGGTGCTTGCAGTCACAGCGCCCAGGATTTTGGATTTCTTTTCTCGTCGGATAAGGCGTTTGAACGCAATTGAGCTTGCGAAAAAACGGGTCGAGTTTTGGGATCAGTTCTTGAAAGTGGAACTGGAGACCTTGATGCAGCTCGGAGGCGATGAGGAGCGAATGATAAAGGACGATGCGAGAGCGGGAATCGCCCGGGCGCGAAACGAGGCTAACGTCGAGTTGCGGCGATTGCAATGGATAGATGAAGAAGAACGTGTTGTTGGGCGCTTGACCTTCGGACGGAGAACCAGGTGGTTTATATTGTCTGCTTTCTCCCTCGTCTTCCGCTTCGCAGCAGGATTTACCTTACTGCTGCTGGTTTTTGTTCTCGTGAGAATGAAGCCGCTAGGTCCATTAGCTCCCGACACGGAGCTCACTGTCAGTGTTCTTGCTGGTCTTGTCGCTTTCATTGCGCTTATGTTCAGCGTTTGGTGGGCCGAGCGGGGAAAAGCAAAGGTCTAGGGGATCAGCAAGCCCCATGCTCCATTAATGCCGGAAATCTGAACCGGCCCGCAGCAAAAAGGGCTATCAAGCTGCTGGCGATAGCCCAATGACTCGGATGGCCTGTTTCAAGAACCCTGCGCGAACGTTAAGGGGCGTCATGCGATCTCCGCATGCACCTCAGCGTGAAGCAGGCCGAGAATCTGAGCCTGGAGCTAGATTTCAGCCCTTAACGACCGGAATTAGGCAATTAAAAAAAGAATCGGGCCTGCGGGAACGAAAGAACCAAAATAAGGAACCCGAGGCCCGACCTCCGCTTACACCTCTCGATGAGTGTCGTTGGCATGTTCTGCCAAATCGCGCAGCAGCTTGTCCAGCCGTCAGCATGAGAGCGCGCAGCAGTCACCAGCTGTGGACTGTCCTGCTCTTAATGCTGTTAAATTTTGCTGGTAAATAAGCGAATGGCGGATGCGGGATTCCTTGCGCGGTCTATCTGCTTGGAATCACATCCATTTACTCGATCCCCATCGCTCTCGGGTTCGCGTATGTTCGAAAACGCGGGGTGGCTCCCCGGTCGGATTTCGAACCTACAACCCTTCGATCAACAACTCACGAGAGAAGTGCTTTGTTTTCAGGGGCAGATCGTTCGACAGCCTTCTCTCAGGACCGGTGAAGTCCCTCTCGGGGAAAGCAGCGCGCCGGCGCAAGGGAACGAAATCAGCGGGCGGCTTCTCGCATATCGATGGCGGCTGCAGCAACAAATGCGTGCTCAGGCGCTGCAGCTGTCATGGCCGCTGCGCTCAGGCAAGTAGATGAGCTTTGCTGGCGGAATACCTAGGCGCAGCAGCTATCGCCGGAGCGCTTGGGCATGTAAACGACTTTGCCTCGTTTTGGTGGGCGGGAATCGGGTTGCGCCGCTTCCTGTGCTTGCTGTTGCTGGATGTAACGAGTGAGCAACTCGGAGAACGAGATTTGCACGAAGCTTGCCTTTCGGATCGGAACCAGCACTTGTTTATGCGGCCGATGCGAGTTGAGCCTTCGGGCCGTAATGGGAACGATTTTGGGGTGTTTGGGCATGCCAGATCTTAGACTGATGTGGCGCCTGGAAGTCCAGTCGAAGCAGCAAGAATTTCAGCGAGCCGAGCGCTGCTTTATCCGGTCATCTTGGACTTGCTTTTGTTTGGCAACAGAGCGATGGATGGGATCGCTACAGCAGCGACGCGGTAGCGGAAATGAGGGATTCCGAGCCATGCTATTTCATCTCACCAGCGACGATCACATTCGCGCGAGGAACGAACCAGCGTCCGCCGAGACGGAGGCGGGCGGCACTACGTTTGCAAGCGAGCAGGAGTGGGAGCAGCTGGCCAGGCAATGGCCGATGAAGCGACTGGTTGCGATCTGGAACTGCTTGCCGGGCGTACCAGCGGTCGCTCGGTTCACCGATCGCAAGACGGCGAGTAGACGGATCTGGCGAGCCATTCAGCCGCCAACAGAGGCGGAGCGTAGCAGCGCGCGGCCGCGCCACGCAAAAGTGCAGCACCAGCCGATGTTTCGGGAGGGCGCGAAGGCGGCACAGGTTTACAGGCTGTTGTTGCGGCCCGAAGGCGCCACGCTAAACGAGATCCGAAACCAAACCGGCTGGCAGGCGCACACGGTGCGGGGCTTTCTCTCACGCAGTCTGCCGAAATAGGGCCGCCACGTGCGCTCGTTTGAGCGTGAGGGCGAGCGCGTGTATCGCTTGAAACTCTGAATCGTCAGCGTGCGGAGGCGGCCAACAGAGAACGAAAGGCTTCCTCTGCGAAATGAAACAGCCATTGAAACGCGTATCGGTTTGCGCTACTCGAATGAGTTCTATTTCGTCGCGCACGCCGGGCTGCTGAACATTTCCGAAATCCCGATTGAATGCGGTCTCATTGAAGTTGGACACTTCACAAATGAAGACCGGCAATCGGCGTTTGCGCCCCCCGGCACTTTAATTCACTTCAACGTCGATCACCGCGCCTATTGCCGAATTACCGTACTGGCTCCATGGCGCGACACGCCTGGTCCTACCTGGCAATTCGTTGCTGGCATGCTGCGGAACCAGCAGAAGGGTTTTCAGGGCACACCGGCAAAGCAGCCGAACCAGCGGCGCCTTCCATTCGTCGATTGACCTTATTCTGGCAAAGCTGGCCGACAATACGACGTAACACAAAAGAGTCGTTATCGTGAGAATTCCGGTCTGCTTGTCATCAGCTCGAACAGATGGCCGTCAGAATCGGTCCAGAACAACCCTCGCGGCGCAAAGGGATGATCTGTGCGGCCATTTCTGGTGTCGCGCGGGCTGTTGCCGAATGGCATTTGCATTCGAGACAGTCGGTGAAGAACCTGATCAAAAGTCCAATCATCGACGACGAAGGCCAAATGCTGGCACATGACTGTACCGGCGGATACGAAAAACAGCCGCAACGTGTCATTCACACGAACTGAAATAAACTTATCGCCTGCTCCTTCCCGCTCGCCTACGTGAAGGCCCATGACGTCGGCGAAGCGCTGTGCGGCGGTCTCGTTATTGGCACTAGCGATGACAGTGTGATCGAGCGTTATTGTCATAGGGATTTCCTCTATTCGTGGCCTGCAGTCGGTTGTCGCCCAAGCGCCCTGACGACCTGGTCTACTCATCGACTACGAGCATCCGGCCATTCGCACGGTCGTGCGCTGCGCGGGATCGCAGATCGTCTACTATCTGTGCTTATCTCGATGCTCAAGAACCAGACTACCTATGATCCACTGCGTCGTGCGCGGAAACAAATTCAAACCGGCCACGCCCCTTCCAGTGCTTGACTGCCGCTTCGACCGGATGTGCCACCCCGACGAGGGCCGAGTGTGCTGCCTGAAAACTTATTCGGCCATCCTCAATAACACTCTGCCTCGGGTATTGACAAACGGTCGGGAGTCCCATCCCGGCTCCGAAGCACAAAACTGTTGACTCATGTGAATAATTGCCATCATCTTAAGTGCCAGCGTCGCTTCGCTCCGACTTTATTCACATCGTCGGAACGGTCAATTCACATCATCGGAATACGCATGAAAGGAGCGCATGAGAGCGGATTATGACCTCAGAAAACGACAAGATTTCGCAACAGATTGACCGTCTCGCCGATCGCGTCGCGGAACTCGAAAGGGAACTGAAGGACCACGAGAAACGGTTAAGCAAACTTGAGAGCGCCCAAAGAAACCCAGTCTGACGAGGGGGCTAATACGCGGTCAGATAAAAGCGCCGATACTAGTGGTGTGCCACACCCCGGCGACAAGATTCATATCCCGCTCAAAGAAGACGACGCGGTGCGCGCACTCTTGCGCGTGAAGCCGACGAAGGACATGCCCCGGCCAGGGTCTCAAACACTAGGCGAACCCAAAAAGCACTGGATAAAAGAGGCAACGTTGCAGCGTGCGGTGCTGTGGTCACGGGCTCACCATCCAAGAAAGACCGTTCGAAAGTCACTTGCCGAAGTTGTCTTGCAATTCTCGCGAGAGAGGATCTCAGCAAGGAGCAGAAAGCTCTGCGTGAGCCGTAAACCGTCTGAATGGATAGCTACGAGAAGTTGTTAAAAAAGAGCGGGTCCGGGGGAGGAGAACCATGCGAAAGAACCCAGACCCACCCTCCGAGGTGATTCGCCTATTCTGACTAGCAGATCGATGCTACAGAAAATTGCACCCTGCCGTAAACCCTATCGAAAGATAGGTCAGTCCTGTACTACAGTCCTGTACTACCCCGAACACGGTCGCCTATACGAAATGGGTACTAGAACCAACCCGGCATCTCCGCGTGCGGTCCCGCCGATCAGAAATCTAAATGGCGTTAAGCAAGCCGACCTGTGGGATCAGTGGATCGCGGCGTCCGCTGTTCGACCCCTGTCGTAGTCGTCATTTAGCCCCAATAAGGAGGGCTATGTATGCACGAACTGTATCAAGCACCTCCTTGGGAGCCGTGCCTGCATGCTTCGCTTCACGCGCTTTAAGATCTGCTGACTTGATGTGATCTGCTAGCACAACTCCATGGACCGGGCAGTCTTCCGGGAGCGGAACCTCAAACGGGTAGCCCTTGGGGTGGCTCGTGATTGGGCAGATCAAAGCGAGGTGGGATCGTGCATTGTATGCACTTTCGGAAACTACTAGCGCTGGACGCCAGCCCGCTTGTTCGTGGCCGGCTTGCGGATCGAAGTTGATTTTGATGAGGTCCCCAGGCAGAACACCCCGCTGTTTGCTCACCAGACCTCGTTGCCTCTCGGTTTACCCCAATCGGTTTCGTAATGGCGATTTTGCGGCGTGATAGCCGACACAAGGTCTTCAAGAGTTGGCTGAATGTGGGCAGCCCGCACAATAATAACGCCGGGCGCTTCAACCTCGAAATCGACGGCATCTCCTTCGTGCAGATTTGCTTTCTGCATTACAGATTTAGGAATCCGAATAGCAGGGGCATTCCCCCACTTTGCGACTGCGGTCCCGGGCGCTGGAGCCATCTTTCGTCTCCTCGTTTTCAGTATATACAATAGTATCTACCCCGATACACTTTTCGACAAGATAGCTAAAAATTAATGCACCGGATTCCACTCAGCAGTGAGCACTATCCCACAACATACAGACACTAAATGAAATAAAAAGCCGCAGGTTATATATCAGGAACAAACCATTCCGGCCTGTCACTGGGAATGCCCGGTAGATCGTAGGAAGTAGCGACTCTCAGCGCTAAGCCTTGATAGGCTCAGAGCAATTTTTCTTAGCAGGAAAAAAGGAGAGTCGCTATGAAGAAACCGTATCAGATTAAGTCGCAGCGAGCCGTGAAGCGGCTCGAGGAAATGGGAGGCTGCAGTTGCGGGCCATCAGGACCTTTGATGCCGTGCATGAACTGCTCAAAGGACCGAGATTCGCGGCTGATGACGGTGTTCTCTTTGACGTGCAAAAATGAGGCAAGTAACGCTTTCTCAGGGGGCACGGGATGGCACATCACGAAAAGAGAGTCCATTATTACTGCACGCAGCTGCTGATGAGCAGTCTGCTTATTTTGGCAGGCACGAACGTTTACGCGCAGACGGGCAACATCACCGGCACCGTTTTGGATGCAACGGGAGCAGGTGTGGCTGGCGCGGCAGTTACTACCAAACAGATTGAGACGGCCTTTACGCGTACATCTATAACAGATGCCACCGGATTTTATTCGGTACCGAATCTGAACGCCGGTCACTATGACGTGACTGTGGAAAAGCGAGGCTTTTCCACACTACGCTTCCAGAACGTGACCTTAACCGTGGCACAGAATTTGACATTAAACGGCCGGATGGAAGTGGCCGCCGTTTCGCAGTCCGTTGATGTTGTAGTAGGCGCGTCGGTACCGACAATTGATATGGAAGACGCGCAGCTCAGCAACGTGGTTGATCAGAGGCGCATCGTGGACTTACCGCTGATCACGCGCGATCCTTACCAGTTAGTGCTGCTTTCGCCCGGGGCTCAAGAAACGACCAGTTCGCTCGGCGGCTTCTCGGTGAACGGCCAGCGGGAGCGGAACAACAACTTTCTGCTGGATGGCACCGACAATAACGACGCATCGGTTCCAGGCATACCGGGTGGCATTAGTACGATCAATCCCGATTCGACCCAGGAATTTCGGGTGATCACGAATAACTACCTGCCGGAATTCGGCCGCAATTCGGGCGCGATTATCGATGTTGTGACACGCAGCGGCTCGAATCAGTTTCACGGTGATGCTTACGAGTTCAACCGGGTAAATGCTTTGGCTGCACGCGATTATTTTAATCCCACACCCGACCCGCAGAACCCGTTCGTTCGCAATCAATTTGGGTTTTCGCTGGGCGGCCCCATTGTCAAAGACAAGACCTTTTTCTTCGTCAATTCGGAGTGGGACCGCTTCCGGACCACACTGACGAATTCGGCCACAGTGCCGACTGCGGCTTTCAAGAGTGGAATCTTTAATTACACCGACCAGAACGGAAACACGCAGCTGATCAATCTTGCCAGCCCGGCTTCACCGAACAATGCTTTGGGACTGCCGCTCGATCCGACAATGCAGAAGGTTCTGTCGCTTTATCCGAACCCCAACGGTCCAGCAGTGGACAGTATACGGGGAACTTACTTTTTCCCGACCAGTGATCCACAAAATACAGCCAACACGACGTTCCGGATCGATCATCACTTCAGCGACAAGTACAGTATCTTCGCGCGCTATATCTATAATGGCTTGACGAACGGCAATTCTCTGGATGAAATATTCCCGGGTGTCGGCGGCGTCGCGACGAGCCAGCAGGGTCAGAATGGCTCCTTCAACTTTATCGCGGCGTTTCGTCCGAACCTGGTGAACGAATTCCGCTTCGGACTGAACCGGACTGACGACCTCTTTACGTGCAACGGCCAGAAAACCATCGACAGCAACAGCAATCCTGATCCGTTCGGGTTCGGGACAGACTATAGCTTTAATTTATCTACTAATGTCCCGACAATTGCTAACTTCGGCTGCGGAGCGCTGGGCGATAGCAACGGCCAGTTCCGGCGTGCCGGGACATGGCACTACGTAGATCAACTCTCCTGGGTAACCGGCAAACACAACATCAAAGTGGGCGGCGAGTTCCGGTATGTGTATGACAACGGGTACGATGCTTTCGGAGCCCGTCCGGTAGACGATTTTACGGCCTTCGGGAACTTTGGGATTCAGATCGTGAACTGTAGCATTTGCGGATCCGATGAGACGCTTCAAACTTTGGCGGCAGCACTACTGGGCGTGCCAGGCATCCAGTCGCAAACGCAATTCTATGATGCCCAAGGAACCCGTACGGCAACGGATTACAGGAGATTCGTCCAGCATGAATATGGGCTATTCATCCAAGACGCCTGGAAGGTCCGGCCTAACCTGACAATCGATCTCGGATTCCGGTACGAACTCGATCAACCTCCGTTCGAGCGAAATGGGAACCTGTCGAACCTGCTGCATCAGCAGGCGTCAGACCCGGCACCTATCACTTTCCAGACGGTCGGCCCAGGGACCGGGCGAGAGGTCTTTTATGGCAATCCCTATAATTTTGAGCCTCGTGTCGGATTGGCCTGGGATCCATTCCATGACGGCAAGTCCTCGTTCCGCGCTGGTTATGGCATCTTCCACGATCGCGTTTTCGGCAACCTGTTCACAAATCTGAAAGGAGATCCGCCTTTCGTTGCCGGTGTGCAGAATTTTCCAAATCAAAGTTTCGGGCCTACGGTGCCGATAGTTACCCTAGCAGCATTGCCGCCGCCAGCTACGCAGCCGGCTCCATCCGCAGCCATTCAGGACGGATCTTATTTAACGGGCATTACTGTTCTCGATCCGAATCTCAGACTTCCCTATACCCAGTCCTGGAACGCTGGCATCCAGCGCCAGCTAGGGAGCGGCATGACGATCGAAGTGGATTACGTGGGCTCGGGTACCCACCGGATGTTTCGTTCAGTAGATGGAAATCCGCCACTACCCTGGCTAGTGGCGGCCGCTCAGGCGAACGGTACTTTGCCGCCCGATGTTTCCGGAGGGTCATTGCGCATTGCTCCCTTACTCGGATATCCGCAAGTCACGGGGAATACAGCTTTTGAAGAGCCGGTGGTTATCCGATCGATCGGGAACGCTACCTACAACGGTCTGCAGAGCGTGTTCAACAAACAATTCGGTCATGGCGTGCAGTTTCAGGCCGCCTACACGTGGTCGCACGCCATCGACGATGCAGCCGACCCGCTGGTGGCGGGTCAGCCCGGCAACCGCAACATCGCGCGCAATTCATTCAACCTGCACGAGGAGCGAGGATCGTCGGACTACGATTTGAGGCATCGGCTGATAGTGAACTACATCTTCGAACTGCCGTTTGGACCAGGGCATAGCCACTTTAGCCATGGCTTCGCAGCACGCGTGCTGGGCGGTTGGGAATTGTCGGGGCTTTCAACGTTCCAGAGCGGACGTCCCTTCGATATTTACAGCGCCAGAGATTCCGAATACACAGGACTCAGCAACCGCCCGGATCTGGTTGGAGATCCCTCCATTCCGGCAGACGCGCCAAGAAACCAAACGGGGCCGCCTTTGAGCGCTTTCGCCATTCAGCCATTCGGCAGGCCGGGGAGCCTTGGGAGAAATACTTTTACCGGTCCCACGTATTACAACACAGACCTGAACCTGGTGAAAAATACCCATTTTGGCGAGCGAGTCAATGTCCAATTCCGCGCCGAGGTTTACAATGTTTTCAACCGGATTCAGTTTGACCAGCCCGGAGAATCGGGCGACACGCTGGCATCGCCCGGAACATTCGGCCAGTCTTTATCGACGATCACACAGGCCGACGGCACGACTTCCGCGCGGCAAATTCAGCTGGCTTTAAAAGTGATATTCTAGCGGCCCGTGCTGCTGCGGGATGCGCCTTCTGAAGTACACCGTGGGTTGCGGTGCTCGCCAGAGCGTATTCTCTGCCATCCACAATGAAGCGCCGTATCTCGGCCGGAACGGGAGCCCGTCTTTCCATCTGGAAAGGTCCGTGCTCCGCAAAAAGTCCGATGGAAGCAGCATCATAGACCTAGACAGACAGCTGTTAACGGTTAGATCGAATCATTGCGTACAGAATATTTCCGGACCACAGCCCCTCGCTCAATGAGCTCCTTCGTGGTGAAAAGCGCAAGATTTGTAGCGAGCCCTGCCTGCGTTGCTTGTGACGAACTCGATTTCATCGCCAGCGTCTCTTCGCACAAGGTAGCTACCTCTGTAACCGCTCACTTGGCTGACACCAGGCAGAAGCTCACGCTTCAGCATGGACTCATACGCGTCGGCGTGCTCACCTCCGCGGGGAGGCGGCAGGGAGAGGGATAAACCTCTTGAGCTTTCCGGTAGCTTCGAGGCGGGGGATTTCATCTACGCGCTCGATAGAAACGTCGGCGTCCCGCATGCCCATGTTTTGCAGGTCCGCCTTTACCCCAACCGGACCAGTTCCGAGATAAACGCACCCAAAACCAGCGGTCAACCGCGCTCAAGCGCGGGCGTTTGACGGAGCGTTGAAGCACGTTGAGTTGATGACGGAGCGCGAGGATCTCGATTTGCAGGGCGGCTCGGCTGCGCAAAGAAGCGGCGAGAAACGCGCAGAAAGCTGACAAAACCGCGGTCGGAGAGAACCTGCTCAAGTTTCCCATTTTCAGCTTCATCCGAGTTTACGGGATGGACAATCTGTATCGCCCTATCCACGACATTCTCCGGAGGCTACTCGCCGGTCGCAGTGAGCCGCTGCCCGCCTTGCGCGAGCTTGCTTCGATCTCGCATTTCGATCTCTTCGACACCACCACTCCGGACGATCTCCTGGCGCGGAGGCTCGACATAGTGCGCTTCGGCGGACTTGCCCAAACAGATCAGATCGAGCAAACGGTCGCCTTCGTCCTGGACCGCAAAACGTTACCACTCGTGATGAACATACTCACTTACGACACGAAACCGAGTAAGAAGTGTAATTACTGATTCATTACGAACGCAAATAGCTTGTCTCCGGCGCCCACCACCAAATATTGTTTGCCGTCCAGTTCGTAGGTGATCGCTGCATTGCTTGCCGATTTTCCTAAATTAGCGTGCCACAGGACGTCTCCGGTCGTAGCATTTGCTGCGATGAAGTTACTACCTGGGTCACCTGCGAAGACCAGGTTGCCCGCGGTGCTAAGCAGGCCGCCGCGGATCCCCGACCCTTCCCACTTATGGCTCCATTTAACTGTCCCGGTTCGGTAGTCGAGCGCCTGCAGCATGGATTCCCCCATCCACCTTGGTCATTCCCGCCCCACCCTTCCGCTTTCTCAGAGGTGTCGTATACGTAGTAGAGGCTGAAGGCGCGCGTCGCATTGACGTAAAACAATCCCGTTTGCGGGCTGAAGGTCGGTGGAGGCCAATTCACGGCGCCGCCCTGATTCGGCGAGACCAACGCGCCTGCGACTTGCGGTTCTTTCGCTGGATTCGGGATGGGCTCACCGTGGTCATCTAGCCCCTTCGCCCAGTTCGTCTTTACGAACTGCGAGCTAACGTAATTCTTCCCTGTCTCGCGATCTAACACGAAAAACCAGCCATTACGGCTCGCTTGCGCCACCAGCTTACGGCGCTGTCCCTTGATCTCGCCGTCGAAGAGCACTGGTGTTTGCACAGCGTCCCAGTCGTGCGTGTCGTGTGGGGAAGGTTGGAAGTACCAGATCAACTTTCCGGTATCAGCGTTTAGAGCGACGATCGATTCGGTAAACAGGTTCGAACCCGCGCGACCCTTGCCGATGGCGACGGGCTGTGGATTCCCGGTGCCCACGAACAACATGTTCAGTTCGGGGTCGT
Organism: uncultured Acidobacteriaceae bacterium; assembly: GCA_963787585.1. Classification (GTDB taxonomy): domain Bacteria; phylum Acidobacteriota; class Terriglobia; order Bryobacterales; family Bryobacteraceae; genus Bog-105. The sequence goes on along the minus strand of CAWBDR010000007.1, from coordinate 452,343 downwards.
ATGTGGATGGCACCCATGTCATACCGCCGCCGTGCTCCATGGCATCAGCGTTCGGCCAAGTTTCGGAACCCGGTTCTCCCGGCTTCGGCACAGCGGACCAGTGCCATTGCACTTGCCCCGTTTCCGGGTCTCGCGCTTCTAGATAGCCCGGGCGGTCGAGATCATCGCCACTGACCCCGACTATCACATGATTCTTCACGACTACAGGAGCAACGGAAGCATAGTACATTTGATCCAGATCGCAGATCGCCTGATTCCAAAGCTTCTTCCCGTTATTCACATCTAGAGCGACCAGATTGCAATCGGGCGTCTCGAAGAATAGTGAATGTCCAGAGATGCCGACGCCGCGATTTCCTAGGTGGATACCTCCCTTGGATGTCCATGCGTAAGTCCAGATCTCGCGGCCGGTGCGTGCGTCGATAGCCCATGCCTTATCAGGCACGGTGAAATACATAACTCCGTTCACAACCAGCGGGGTTGCGGAGATGCGGCCTCCTGGAGGATCCCCGCCGCCGGAAAGTTCATACATCCACGCCAGGCTCAGATGCTCGACGTTGTGATCATTAATTTTGGTCAGGGGGCTGAAGCGCCGGCCAGAGTAGTCACCGTTATAGGTCGGCCACGAATCCGGGCTTGGATGAACAATCGCAGACGGATCCAGCCCGCCGTCGGTAGGCCTGGCCATCACGTATGGCAGCGCGAATAGGGCCAGGACGAACGCCGAGAAAAATTTCATTTAAACGTCTCCAGATAGGCAACCACGTCGTGAATGTCTTTGTCGGTATATTCATCTAGCAGCGAAACGTGAGCCGCATACGGATCGTGCTTCTCGACTTTGACTCCGGGACCGCGTGGGAAGCTGTGATAACGTCCTGCATCATCCCGCAAAGAAACGCTGAAATCGTCAATTTGTTCTAATACACCGCTAACGATCTCGCCTGTCGCGGTCGTCACCGTCACCGTTACCGGCTTACGCGAGTTCATCGGTCCGCGACGCCCAAACGCTGCGGTCTGCGGAAACACTACTTTCAATTGCAGAACAGCCGGGTCGTACTTGGTCGCGATGTGCGCCAAGTCGCCGGTAACGGAGTGACATTGATTGCATTTGCCTGGACCGTCGAAGTAGGCCCTTCCCTGTCTGGGATCTCCCACCAAAATGTTCAACACATGGTTGAACGGGCCTGTGCGCAACGTATTGCCCACTTGCTGATGAAGAAAATGGGTCAGGTCCAGAATCTGAGCATCTGTCAGCTTGAACTCATTCGGTTTTGGATGGTCCTTCTTGAGATAGGGCCCAATCGTGTTCCCATACCGGTCATGCAGGACAACCAAGGACCGCACTAGGTCGGGTCCACCGTTTGCGCCGCGTGCGTCCTGCCCGTGGCATCGGACACACTGAGCATCATATAAACCCTTGCCACGCGCGGCGGCGTCTTCATCAACCACCTGCTTGTCGTTGGCACCCGCCTGATCAATTAGACTCGGTCTCCGAGCAGGTCTGCCCCGAGGTGCCGCACCTTCGGCAGTCGGGGCCTGTTTGCCGGGAGGAAACGTTTGAGCCAGATAATCAATCACTTGCGCGAACTCTTCATCGGAGCCTTTGGCGCCGCGACTGATCATGTTCGAAACGATGCTGCCCCATTGTTCACGCGTCATGCCCCTGCCCGCGACGATCTGGGCAGGATGACAGCCCGAGCATATCCGCTGAACCGTCTCTCGATTCGACCTTTCGGGAGCTGTGAAGCCGGTGGCTGTCCCCAAGCGGGATAAGAGACCACACAGGCGAGCGAAACCTGTCGTTCGCCAATAATTCATCCGCGTCAAAAGTTGCTATGCTGCAATGCGTTCATATCGGTGGTGAAGGCCGCCGAGTTGTGGAATTGCGACAATCTTTCCCACCTTCAACGCCTCTCGAGGAAACGGACATTCCTTATCGAGGCTTAAATGGGTTCTCGATCGGTGGTAGTAGCGGAAATAAGAAGACAAGGTTCTCTTGAGATGGCGAGCGTTCAGGATGATGTAGTGGTTCAGACACTCCCTTCGGATCGAGCCGATTAGTCGCTCGGCGTATGGATTCTGCCAGGGACTTTGCGGTGCTGTCAGAATCTCCTGAATACCCAAGGATTTGATCCGAAGTTGAACCTCAGCACTGTACCTGCTGTCGCGATCGCGGATGAGATACTGGGCGGCTCTCGTTCTGCGAACGCCTCTACGATCTGTTGTGCCGTCCGCGCGCCGGTCGGATGCTCGGTCACATTGAAATGCAGCACCTCGCGACGATCGTGTTCCAACACGATCAAAACAAACAGCACCCTCATGGTAATTGTCGGCACGGTAAAGAAATCGATCGATACCATTTGGCCCAGGTCGTTGTGCAGGAAGGTTTTCCACGTCTGGTTGGGCGGACGACTGAGCCTGCGCAGGATGCGCGAGACGGTGCGTTCGGAGATGGCTATGCCTAGCATTTTCAGTTCGCCATGGATCCTGGGTGCGCGCCACAACGGATTGGCGGCGGCCATTTGCTCGATCAATCGGCGGAGTTCTGCGGTGGTTCCGGGGCGGCCTCGACGCCGGTGCGGCGTAGAAAGCCTGGCCCAGCATTTGCGGAACCGTTCGCGCTGCCAACGAACGACGGTGTCTGGCTGGACATAAATTAAAGGATGTCGCCAGTTAGACCACACGCTGCGGAGAGAGACCCAAAATAACCAATCCAATGTCGTCAGCAGCGGGCGCTTCCGTTTTCGTTGAAACGCTGCTATCTGCATTCGTAGCGCTACGTTCTCGATGGCAATCGCCTGATGTCCGCTGAGGAGCAAGCGGACGAATCGAAACGCGAACAGAAAGACCACTGGCATCTCTCCGATTCTTTCCATCCATCCCGCTGCCAGTCAATGCCCTACCCGCGGAAGGAATTTTGGCGAACCACAACAGCCGCAAACTGACGGTGAAATCATCCAGCTGCCAGAAGTTGGCGGACTGCATCACCCACGCTGAGATCCCCGCGCGTCACAATGTGCAATGCGCCCTGGTTCAGTTCCACCAGAAATAGATTCGAATGCTCCGGCTTCAACATCGCAATGCGCTTCGTTCCGCTGCCGTCAAAATCGCCAACCGCCGTTCCCACCCAATTCGAATTCACCGAGTCACCGATCGTCGCCGACGCCGCAATCAACGGCTGAAGGCAGTCTTCACTCAGTTTTCCGACCAAAAGATCTGGCACACTGTTTGAGTTGATTTGTCGAACCGCAACAAACTCGTCATGCGCCGCCCTATCCAGGTTGCCCGCCACAATCGCCCGCCATGGGTCAGCCGGATTCGAGTTCAGAGGCCCGTAACCTCCCCCAAGCAGATTCAGGTGCGGAGTCGGTCCAAGTAAGGTCAAAAAATTCACCCCGCGATTCTGCGCCAGCACAATTTGCTTTTGAGTGCCCGAGCAGAAATTCCCCGCAGCCGCGCCAACCCAGCCCGTCCCATACGCGGCGGAATATCCGCCTACCTCAAGTAACGCTCCGGTCGCCACACTGTCACTCGCGGGCTTCGTGTAGGTCGGAATTTCGTATGGCGGAACGCAACTCCACTGTGAATCTTCGAGAGTCACATTGCTTCGGCCAGCCGCTTCAACACGGGGTGGAGCATTCCCCAAAGTCTCTCCACAGGTCGGGTTAAACGGCGGCGCTATTTTGATCGGCCCACCTTGCAACTGCTGAGCGTTAGTTGGCAGAGTGCCACTTAACCCCAGCATTGCCAAAATAATCGCCAGCTCAATATATCGGTTCACCCGCATAAACTGCGCATTGCTCTGCAGCCTCGCCATCGCTAGCGCGATCTCTGCTTGCGTCTTTGCCAGGCGCGGATGTTTCGCCGGCGCAGGTTTCTTTACCTCGCTTTTTGGAGCCATGCTCAGATCTCCAGCTTTACTTCTTTACCTTCCGAGTCTCTATCGAAATAGTAAGCAAGAGCGCGTTCGTGCGATAAAGAAATGCAACATTGCCGCTGTTCACCGTAACCTGCTCGCTTGCATTGATGCTTGTAGCACCCCCGCGCCCATCGCCATCGCAGTGTAGGAAATCGGACCAGCCGGCATTCTGCTTCGATAACCAGCGTAAGTGTGCCGCTGGATAGAATTTTAAGCGCATTGAGTTTGCATCCCACACTTCGTTCTCGTATTCGTTCCAGACCTCTCGTCCACCTACTGCCCTTCGCAAGTCACCCGATTGTTCCAATCCACGAATGCGCCCTGGGGATTCTCTCGCCAAGCCCAGACGTGCAACTCGAAAAAGGCCGCGATGTTGTATCGGTTCGGGCTGTTCACGAGCAGGAAGGTCTGGCCCTCAAGCACCGGCGGACCGTCGTGGCTTAACAGCCATGTCTTCGCGTCTACGATAAACTCGACGCCTACAAGGCGCATCCCGCCGTCCGACGGTTCGTATATCACCGCCTGCGGGTGCCAGACATCAATCTCCCCGTTGAGGAGAGTGCCGTTCACGTAATGCACGCCATCGCACCGTGGTCCGAACCACTGACGCACCCAAGGAAAGGCGCGTATCCGGCGGCAGTCGCATTGTTGACGTCGATAAATTGTCGCGTGGCCTCGCGAACCAGTCGAACGAGCTTGGCAGAGGAGGCATGTTCGCCATCCTGCTGGGCGTCATTTCCTGCAGCAAACAGCGGCAAAGCGGCCAGAAAGCTGCTCAGTACCGTCAGACGTAGCACGCGCAAGGCTGAAGGTTGAGTGAATGTTACGATTCGTGTCGTCATTGTTTTCTCCTGATTGGTAGTTGAAGTTGTAAGCAGTCCTTAGATTTGGTATTCGGAACAGTGACTCAATCTAACTGCGAACAGCGCATTCCATCAATCCCTGGCGCATCTATTGGTTTCCAAAGTTTTCTCCATCGTTAAGTATTTGGGAAATAAAGGCATCCGGAATGAGGAGGGTCTCGGAAAGTACGGCTGTGTTAGCCTCTTAAAAGCTCGGGTCCTTATGCCTGCTCTGCCGCCATTCGATTCCGTGCTTCGTTTCGGATTGTTCGAACTCAATGTGCGTGCGGGCGAGCTGCGCAGGCGTGGGCGTAAGTTGCGCCTGCAAGGCCAACCCCTGCAAGTGCTCGCGACGTTGCTGAAACGTGCCGGCGATCTAGTAACTCGCGAGGAATTCCGTTCTGAGATCTGGCCTGCGCATACGTTTGTCGATTTCGATGCGAATTATGCACTTGACAAAGCTATGCTGGTAACGGCGTGACAGGGCCCGGAAAAGTGCTTTAACTCGTCTAGTAAATTCAGAAAGAAGGTAGCCGCCTAGCTCGGCCAAGCGAAACACGGGTTCCCTACCCGTTGGCGGCTACTCGACATCAGGGAGTCGCTGAGGGGGCGAGAAATGTGCGGCATGTAAAGCCGGTTGCAACTGTGATCGGAGGGGCTATTTTAGCTGCCTGGATTCCGTTTTGGACATTCGTATCCGCTGTTAGTACCGTTGACTTCATGAGAACGGCCAGTGGACATCCGAGCATTGGAACCTTCTTCCTGCCGCGAGGAATCGCTGATGGTGTCACAGTTGTTGGGTTCGGGGTGATCATTTTTGCGTTTGTGCTACTGGCTCGATAGATACCAGGAACTCCCGGGCTGCCTCGCGAACCCTCGGATGGCGAACCGACGCCGCCTTCTCGCCAGCAAAAAGAGTCAATTCCTCAGTCCGGTATGGGGCAAACGGCTCCTGAGCCGGACCTGTTGCTACGAGAGCAAATTAGGTTCGATTATCTTCCCGAAAACCCGTTGAGCAGAGGCTGGTCGAAAGCACCGTATACCAACATCGAAATGGATTCGAATCCCGAGTTCTCGGCGTTGATTGTTGGCCCAGAGGTGCGTCTCAACATGCGGGTTAAAAACGTGTTCGCGATGGACCATGAAATTGCTCGCAATGCTCAGTTCTCGAATCGCTTAGCGTATTCGGCGATCTATCACAAGACCACGATGTTGATGCTTGGATTTAGCCTCAGATCAGCAGACGGGAGTTTCTCTGATCGTTGGATAAAAATTGAACTGGGCAGAGGACCGGAACCGGAAGTAAATCCTGGTTGGCCGAACGAATATCTGATCTGGTTGACAGGAGAGGACGAACCAGGGGGTTGGATGCGATTCAATTTGTTGCTTCCTGATCTCGTCGCGCGGACATGGCAAAGGCACGGATACAAATTAGGAGCATTTACGAGAATCCGCCTTCGTGGGTCGCTGTGTATCTCGCCGATTAGCCTTTACTCGTAGCGCCTATTTGCGACGTTTGGGGTTGCGCTTCGCGGGCTTTTTCTTGCCCGTTGCTCCTGGCCGTGGCATATCCTTCGTCGGCTTCACTTGGAGCGCAAGACGAAGCGCTTCGTCAGTCTTGAGCGGAATGTGAATCTTATTGCCGGGGCGTGGCACCCCTTCAGTATGGCGTCTTTTTGTCATAAACTGAAAACTGGAATGCCGGGGACGGGATTCGAACCCGCACGAGCGTTAACTCGCTACCGTCCGAGGGAAGTGCGTCTACCTATTCCGCCACCCCGGCAAAAAAGGACCAAACGCTAGGAAGTCCGCCTGAGCGGCGTAACCTTGCTCGCCACCGTGACTGTCTCGCGGTTATTCACTTCAGATTTCGCGGCATAGCCCTCAATCACGGTCCTGACGAAACTGGGGTTGAATGCGATCTCAGATGCAAGTCGATCAGGCGATACTCCTCTGACATCTTCAAGTATTTGCCGCAGTAGCCGTGGCTTTTCTGCCGGGAACTCTCCCGGTTCCTTCTTCTTCCAACCCTTGGCGGACACTTGAGCATTGAGATAGCTGTACTGTCGTTCCGTAATGATCCCAAGGTCTTTCACTCTGCGTACTAGAGCTTGAATTGAAACGCGCCATCTAGGTTTGAGCATTGCCAAAGATGACAGCGTAACGGGAAGTTTTATTTCGCGACGGATAGCTTCTTCCGGCATCAGCAATGCAGCGGCAAATGCGAACGCTTCCCTTTCTTCGTCTGCTTTTGTAAGGCGTCCATGTTGCAACGCTAGGTGTCCAAGTTCGTGAGCAGTATTCAGCCGAAGCCTAGCTCCTGATGCTCCTTTTATGAGGCCAATAATAGGCTGGTCACCAGACCAAAGGCAAAAGGCATCCCTACCCCTGAGTTCGACCGGAATTGCGAGAACCAGAACGCCTAAGCGTTCAACGTCCCTGACAAGATTCGCAATCGGTTCATCAGCCGAGCAGTGTAGAGCTTTTCTGATTGCTCGGGCCGCTTCCTCCGGAGACGAACCTTTGAGTCTAGGCACCTTTACCGGAATTCCTGAGATGTATGTTCGGAGAGCCAGCGCGATTTCTGCAATCAACTCTGCATAGCGTCGAGCCTCTGTCTCCTGGAATTGCGTCACGTCCACGTATGAGCGAAATAACAGCGTTTCAGGCGGAAATTCGATAGGCGGGTCTTTAGAGAAGAAAGCCCTCGGAAACTTCGTCTGCTCTGAAATCTTTGTGAGCAAATCCTCGCTGGGCCGCCGCAACCCGCGTTCAGCCTGCGCAATTAGTCCCTGTGACACGCCGGTTAACACTGCAAGCTCAATTTGCGTAAGCCCTCGCAGTTCCCGCGCTTGCTTGATCCTTCTTCCGCTGATTGACATGACAGAGTAGCTCAATACATCAGGCGGTAGCTTCGGCAGATTTGTCACCGCCCAGATCCAGATCGCCACCAGTTGAGATCGGCGGTTCCTGAATGCGCTCCGTGGGTTCTGATATTTCCAGACACCAATGGTACTCATGCGCCTTCGCATCTGGATACTTGGGGTATGCGAGATGCGTCTTCAGGGAGTACCCAGCGTCATCCGTCAACCAAAACAAGTGCAGAGGCAATCTCGCGATCAGGTCATCCCCATCTAGCAGCAGGTTCAATTGTTCATCTCTGCCGGTGGGGTCTGTTGCGGCTTTATGCAGATCCTGATCCGAGATCTTTAGGACTTTCAGCAGGTAATCGTCGGCGTGAATCCAAATACCACAAAGGTTTGTGAACGGCTCCAATTCAAACGCTTCAACGCTATGTGTGTCAAGGTAGTGTTTCGCGTGTAGCCGGACCAAAGTCGAGAAAGCCTGTTTGTCCCTCCACGGGGTGAGATCGGTCTCAGCAAAGTGTCCTCTTGCTGTTTCTATTCCGTGCTCAAGCGCGAAATAAGCAGTATCAAGAACGCCCTGTAGTTGGCGAATCAGCCTGAGACCGAAAGCTACGGTCGTAAAATTCTCCGTATTTTTATTACTCTTTCCTGTAATAAAAATACAGAACAAACTACAGGACGTCAAGAGTAAAGTTTCAGATTGCGTTTTTTGGCTCTTTCAGCATCAGCCGCTTGCCATCCGCCGATTTGATGGCTTTCGAGGTTCTCTCATCGTCCGTCAGCTTGCGTGCGTTGTAAACGAAATCCCGCTCCGCACAATAGGAGCCGAGGTACTTCCGGCTCATGTGGTGGTGCACGCCGTAGTTGCTGCGCTTCAGCAATGCAAAGAATGACTCGACCGTGTTGGTGGTAACAACGAAGTCGCCATCCCGCCGAACGTACTTCTTGTCTCTATGCTTGATGTCGGAATGCGCGGCGTAGTCATCCCGCATCATGTAGTACACGGGATATTCATCCGTCACTAGATGCGAACTCGGGTCGATGTGCTCTTGCATGATCGGCCTGATGTTGCTCAGCGTTGCTCGTTCCAGCGGGAAGGATCGGACATTGCCGCCGCGCTCCACTAATGCCAGAACCGGGGTCTTGTTGGACTCTGTTTGTAGCGGGCGTCCCGGCCCACGCCCTAGCTTCGCTGGCGGGCGTCCGCCGATGTAGGTTTCGTCCACTTCGACAACGCCCTTTAACCGTTCCGCCATTGGTGTTTGCGTCATGACCCAACGAATGCGATGACACATGAACCACGCGGTACGGTAGGAGCCTTTCGGCCTTTTGCTATCGGGATCTTCGCCCCACAATTCGCGCTGAAGCTGTAACGCGCTCATGCCCTTCTTGGAAGAGCACATCAGATGGAAAGCGGCCAGCCACTTGTGTAGCGGGATGTGGGAATCCTCGAAGATAGTCCCGACCGTGACAGTGAACTGCTTCCGGCACCCGTTGCACTGATACACGCCTTTGCGAGTCTTGCTGCCTTCTTTTGGCTGGAGCTTGGTGGACTCGCCGATCACACCGCAATGCGGGCAAACCGGACCGTCCGGCCACAGCAACTTTTCCAGATGTTCCCTTGCAGCATCTTCGTCTTGAAACTGCTTTTGGGGAAGTCCCATGCTTCAATTGTGCGAGAAATTGACTGCTTTGTCAAGTGCACAATTCGCATTTCGATCATAGCCTTCACAATGCGATTGCTCGAATTCGCGAGACGCTCGGCGATTCGACAGAGACGCCGCGCTACATCGAGACGCTTCCGCGCCGCGGGTACAGATTCATTGAACGGGTTGAGGAAATTAAGCCTGACGGATCGATCACCCCGGTTCGTTACCGGCTCGGTGAAATGCCCGCCATTCAGTCGCTCGCGGTGCTTCCGTTACAAGATCATTCGGGAGATCCGGGGCAGGAGTATTTTGCCGATGGCATGACCGAGGCGTTGATCGCCAGCCTGGCCAAAATTAAGGCGTTGCGGGTTATCTTTCGCACGTCAGCCATGCGCTACAGGCGAACGCGGAAGTCGCTGTCTCAAATTGCACGCGAACTAAACGTAGATGCGGTAGTCGAAGGCTCGGTTATGCGCTCAGGCCATCGAATTCGCATCACTGTCCAGCTCATCCAGGCTGCAACAGACCAGCACTTGTGGGCTGAGAGCTATGAGCGCGACTTTCGGGATATTCTGTCATTGCAGAGCGAAATCGCGCGGCAGGTCGCGAACGAGGTCAGGATCATTCTCACTCCTGAGGAAAGAGCAAGGCTAGGGAGTACCCGGCAAGTGGATCCCCAGGCTCACGAGTTCTACCTGAAAGCTCGCCACTATTGGAGTAAGAGGACAGAACAGGGCGTAAGGAAGGCTCTTTCATACTTTCACCAAGCCATCGACACGGATCCCACTTACGCTCAGGGTTACGCGGGCCTGGCCGATTGCTTCAACATACTCGGCTACTACAACGCACTTCGGCCCACAGAAGCTTACTCAAAAGCAAAAGCAGCAGCGCTGAAAGCGCTGGAGCTGGACAATTCTCTAGCCGAGCCCCATGCAGCCCTCGGCGTGATCAAGCGCGATTATGAATGGGATTGGCTGGAGGCCCGAAAAGAATTCCAGCACGCGATCGAACTCAACCCCGGCTATGTGGAGGCCTATCACTGGGACAGCACTTTGCTCAGCATGACGGGGCAGCACGAGGAAGCAGTGCGCGAGAAGAAAAGGGCCCTAGCGATGGACCCGCTCTCTGCCGTGATCCGAACAGATCTGGCCCGCATGTATTACTTCTCTCGCGACTACGATCGGGCGATCACAGAATATCGCGCGGCGATCGATACGGATCCAAATTTCGCAAGTGCTCACCTTTGGCTGGCGCACGTCTATGAGCAGAGAGGCATGTTCGAAGACGCACTCTCAGAATTAAGAACTGGAACCGATCTTTCCGATAACAGCAGTTTCGCGCTGGCCCAGTTGGGGCACGGCTATGCGCTGACGGGGAGATACGACCAAGCGCGCGGTGTGCTAACCAAACTGGATGAGATTTCGAAGGACAAACATGTCTCAGCTTGCGACTTGGCGATGTTGTACGTAGGCTTGCAGGAAAACGACACAGCCTTCGCGTGCCTGCAACGGGCGCTTGAGGAACGCTGCGTGGGGCTGGGTTACTTCGGGGTAGAACCCCAAATCGATGCTTTGCGTTCCGACCCGCGTTTTGAGCGTCTTCTCCGTTGCGTTGGCCTGCCTCGTTAGTGCCGAACGAAGCCCTTGGCCAGGAGTCAAATACGTGTTTACCACCAGTAAGCTCCGGCTCTGGATGGTCCGATCGAGGGCATGGTATCCGTACTGGGTTAGAAGACCCCCGCCACTGCTGACGGGTTAACAGGCACGAGACAACGCTGATTTGCTTGGGACAGCTCCGCGTTTGATCGTAACGCGCTTCCTCATCGCTCATCGACGCTTTGGATGAACTCCCTCCGAAAGGACATGATTGTTCTCTTAACGGGGATCTCTGAATATGATAACTCAGGTGTAGCCCTGAAGGGTTTAGGAACCCGGGGAATCTATCGTGATGCCACTTTTGCGGCTTTGCGGGAAACGCGTCAACGCTGATATTGGAGCTGACGGAGATGAATCGTCCCTGACGCCGTTCAGAAGAGCGCAGCGGTCGAGATGAAGAGCTGAAGCTGGGAAAGCGATTTGCGCAGGCGCCGCGGTGCGAGCCGTGTTACCAATCCTAAGACTCTGTGCCACATTCAGTGACACAAACTCCAACAATTTTGAGGACTCACAGGAGAACAACAGTATGCCTATTCAAACGCGCGCCCTGGAGCGCAGCTTCACTTACATGGGTCTGCAGCTGGCAGATCCGAATCGATCGCTGACGCCCGAGCAGGTACGCGATCTGTACGCGGCCCAATACCCGGAGATAACGACTGCGGTTATCGAGGGACCGGATGCAAGCGGCGACAAACTCGTCTACAGATTCACTCGAGCGATTGGCACCAAGGGATGACGACCGATACGGAGTTGCTCGGGGAGGCGCTCCGCGAACTCGATGAGTTCGCGCGCGATCCTCACCGGGATCGTTTACTCGAGAAATTCAAATGCAAAGACTCCCGTCAACTCTCGGCACTCCTCGGGGCGGCGCTCCAACGCCAGGCGGGCTACTCGCGGGGACAACAGCACGCCGCCTCGCTACCCGTGCCCGCCGGCCTGGTATACCCGGGCTGATTGCGCCCGGTCCGGGCTTCACAATCCCGCAGCTCCGACCCGAGCACTGCGAGTTTGCCGCGCGCGCATCTTCGTTTTACGCTGGTCAGTTCGCCCAGAATCTGTTGCGCGCTGGCGTTGCTCAGCCGTCCGACTGGTTTGAAACCAGGAGCATCGGTACTTTTCTCGAACGCACTTTCGAACGGTTTGTCGGCGAACGGGCGCAAATCATTGACCGAGCGTTCAGCCTGTATCTGAACCTGAGCCCCAACGTCGATCGATGCGACACGCGAGACGAGGAGCCACGGCCCGAGCGGGTTCTGCTCTCGTTTCAGGTAATCGACACGGTCGCCTGGGTGAATCTCACGCCCGCTCTCGATCTGCTGGCCAAAGAGCACAAGCTTCTGCCGTCGTTCTTTTACCACTCGCTGCACGAAGCCATGTCGCGCTGGTTCAGTATCTACGATCTCGAGGATGCGCGTATGCGCTGGGACGACTGGGTCGAGCTGCGCGCCGAAGAGGAGGAGGAAAAAAAGACCGACTGCGAGCGGCAGGGTGTTCCCTATGAGCCGACCGCCCTGCCGGAAGAACCTGCTCTCCCTGCCTGTGTGCGGCCCACGATGCCCAGATTGCCAAAACCGGCTGTTTCATTGGCGCGCCGAAAACGCGCCAAAGCGCTGCTTAACGCTGTGGACGCACTCGCGGAAACCAGCCAGCAACCTCATCCTCCGCTCGTGACGTTGTCTCAGGACGATCGTGAAGAACTGTACGTGGAGTCGGACCCGGACGTTCCCATGCTCGCTCTGGCCTTCGGTAACCATGACATCATCACGGAATTCCTGAACGACGAAATCGAAACAGCAGGGCAAGTCGCGCTTGAGCCCTGGCCGACGATCAAGATGGACGGTACGCAAGTGGAGCCCATCCGCAATGCTTTCGGTTGCGCCGACATCGCGTTAAACACGCTCGCGGCCGCCGCGCGCGTGCTGCTGTTGGTACCCGGATACGAACCGCTCCGGTAGAAAGAAGGTTTTCTTATGCGTCTTTCAGCAGACTACGGCTCAGATGCACCGCTCCATCTGGTCTCGGCCATCCTGCTCTATGGGACTAAGGATGCTCTCTACGGCAATAACAAGATCCGGTTGGCTACCGTGCATGCGCCCGAGCCCAATCCCGACGGCGGACCGCTGCTTCTCGGTGAGGGGCAGCCCCTGTCGAAGCCATTCCTCGAACAACTCACCCGCGACTTACAAACCGAGCTGCCCCTCGCATGGTTACCGGTGAATGTGTTGATCTGGTCGCGGCGTCTGGCCGCCTGGTGGGAGCCAGCTGGTATTCGTCCGATGTTCTTCAGCCCGGAGTCGGACGGAAAAACACTGGATGGAAAACTGTATCCACACCCGGCGCTGCTGTTTGCTGTTCGCGACGAGCACCTGTTCGTATGGGCACTTGCCGAGGATACGCGACCGACACTCGAGACCAGGCTCTACCAGGCGCCCTATTGGATCACGTCTGAGGATGGAAATGTTTGCCACGGCTCGATGGAGATTCCGCGCATTCTACGTCTAGTGGCATGTCGCGGTGAATTCGTTAGCATGAGGGCACGCGATGCCGAACGTCTGCGTATTTCCAATGAAACGGGCGGGCGGTTTTCGAGTATGAGCGGATGTAGCGAATAAGCTTGCGGGAAAGATCGCGAACAGAACTGAATACGCCGCGTGCGATGACCTCGCGCTGGATGCGTGAGAACCAGATCTCAACCTGATTTAACCAGGATGAGTAAGTCGGCGTGAAGTGGAGCTTCACGTTTGGATGTTCCTGAAGGAAGCTGGCGACCTTCTGAGTCTTGTGCGCCGAAAGATTATCGAGGATAACGTGGATGTCCTGCTTAGGCTTGCACAAGCCAATCACTTGCTCGAGAAAATCCACAAACTCGTCGCTGGTGTGGCGGGCTGCCGTTTTGCCGTGGACCTTGCCACTGCGCACATCCAGAGCGGCATAGAGCGACAACGTGCCGTGACGATAATACTCGAAACCGTGGCGCTCGGCGCGTCCTGGTGACATCGGCAGTACCGGGTCAAGCCGGTCGAGCGCTTGAATGGCCGACTTCTCATCCACGCAGAACACTGCTGCATGTTGTGGCGGATTCAGATATAACCCGATGATGTCAGTTGCTTTACGTTCGAAGTCCGGGTCGTCGCTGGCCATGTAGCGCTCCAGTCGATGTGGCTTCAGCCCGGCTCTCTGCCACACGCGCTGCACTGTATCCTTACTCACCCCGAGTTGAGCTGCCAGCTTGCGACAAGACCAATGAGTAGATCCATCTTTGGGCTTGCGCCGGGTCGCCTCCAATACCTTGGCCTGCAGCGCCGGCGTAATCACAGAGGGCTTCTGTCCGGGATGTCGCACCTCGATCAAACCGTCGACACGCTGCTGCAGGAACCGCTCTTTCCAACGCGCGATGGTCGGAGCCGTCGTAGCAAGCCGTTCTTGGATGGTTCGATACGGCAAACCCTCGGCGAGCAGAAGAATCAGACGAGCTCGAAATACATCGCCTGCCGGGAGCGTGCGCGATTGCGTAATCTGCTCCAACTCAATTCGCTCTTCCGTCGTTAGTGTGATTGCTTCCGCAGCGAAGGGCATCTCACATGAGACACCCGCAAACGCTAATTGTTTCTCAGCGACATGCCACTAGAGCACCTGCCGCAGTGGTCGGATGCGTACTTCAACAGCCGGTTTACGCACACGAATTTGCAGCGCTCCTTGTGCCGGCATCCGGAGGGCTTCCTCGGCATGTGGCGCGATTTGGCGGGACGGAAGCGATTTCCTGTTGAATATTTGATTCGCAAGAAAACTCTGCGCGAGACGCTATGCCACAGCAATCGGTACACCGGCTGAACCGCCGGCTGCTTAGCGATCGCATTTCGATCGTGGTTGTCGGATGCGGCGGTACAGGGTCCGCCATACTTTCGGGTCTGCCCTATCTGCATCACGCGCTGCTGTCGGCCGGGCATCCCCGGGGGATCAAAGTTTATGCCATCGACGGAGATCGCGTGAGCGACAGCAATTGCGTGCGTCAACCGTTCACATCGAGCGAGGTCGGACTCCTATAAAGTTCACGTATTGATGCAGCGGCTGAACGTGTTTTGGGGGCTGGATTGGGTGGGCATTCCGACGCACGTTCGGTACGGGCGAGATGTGCCCGATGCCGATTTTGTGCTCAGTTGTGTGGATACCCGGGCAGCGCGGCACACTGTGGCACGCATCGTTCGATTGAAATCAAGGCGGTTCCCCTATTGGCTTGATTTGGGAAACAACGCCAGCTCTGGTCAATTTCGTGCTCGGCGAACCCTTGCGGCTGAATCGCAAGGGCACCGCGATGCGCCTGCGGTGTGTCGATGAACTTTACCCACAGATTGTCGCTGCCCGGCTCGATGCGCGCGATAACCTGCCCGCCTGTAGCGCGGCGGAATCGCTGATACGGCAGGAGCCGTATATTAACTCAATGCTTGCCCAGCACGCCCTTGCATTGTTGGCTCGCCTTTTCCGACATGGTGAAATCGCCTATCATGGCGGATTCGTCAGTCAGCAAACCGGACGCGTGAATCCGTTGCCCATCGAGCGCGATACATGGACTCGAATCCAGAATCCCAGAAACCAACCAGGGCTTGACGTCTCGCGGACGCACTTCGTCGCACCTGCTCTGCCGAATCCAGAAAGGTCTCGTACAGGATACACTGCGAGACTATGAGTCTCGATTTGCGAACCTATTCGGAGCAGAGAATCGGCTCAGTGTGGTCGAACGAGGATCATGCATTCCTGACGGCCGCGTTAACCAGGATTGATCAGACTTGCCTGGAAGTTTGGGAACAAATCCGGAAGGAATCGAAATTTCGGCCACTTCGGCTCAGCGAACTGATCGCGCTCGAGCCTCCACCGTCGCGAGAAGACAAATACACGTTGGATTTGCCCTTTGGCGAAGATTCCGCCCCTGACCGGGAATCATAGGTCTCCCTGGCGCTCCCAAATTTCAGTCGTGCAGCATGTCCGGCAAATCCCGAACAAAGAATCCGTAAGTGAATGTCCTAAGCGCCGTTTGGATGAGATTTGGCCGTTACGCGTGAAACCGCTGATTGAACGGACTTGCGCCGCGGAGTGAAAAGCTCATGCCGGCTCACAGCCTGCGAATACTGTGGGTTCTTGATCTTCACCCACTTGCCGACGGCACCATAGGTGCTCTGCTTCCATTTCAGCACCAACCCTTCGAGGTCCAACTTCACGATTTCTTCAAACAAATGGTGAGTGTTGGTGGCCCCGAGGTCTGAAGCGTATAACATGCCGGGATGGTTTGAAGGAATGACCTCTCTCAGGAGTTGCTTTCGATTTACTACCTGAAGGCGGCGGACCCGGCGTTTGCGCTGAGAATGGAAATCAGGTGACGAGAGCGGCCGGCGCCCATGTGCATGGCACCCGATATACTGCTTCATGCTGCCGTACCTCCTTGCTATAGATAAGCGCGGAACGCTGATCGCATCCCGTTCAGCTCAAGGAGCTACGGCAGCGCTCTCACACGATCACAGATCCTACCAAACTACCTAAGTATAGTGATATCAATTAGTTAGCGCATATAAGAACACGTAGCCACTATACCTTTGAGCTGTAATATAGGTGGAATCCTAATGGAAAATATAAGCGATTTTGGTGTTATTATTAAGCCAGAGAGGAGATCCTCCATGGCCACTGGTGCAGCAGCAAAGCCGCGGCCGGATTTACAGGCGCATCGAAAAGCGACTTTGGCACCCTTCAACGAGGTCGTTGCCGGTCTGGTGTCAATCATAGGTCGGAAGCTCACGGCATACGTTGCATCGGTAAAGGATGTCCGTGCGATCGATCGCTGGCTGCAGAATACATCTCCGCAAAAGGATGTGGAGCAGCGCATACGACTCGCTTATCACGTCGCCTCAATGATTGCTGAATTTGACAGTGCTGCGGTTGTTCAGGCCTGGTTAATCGGGCTAAACCCAGAGCTTGATGATCGGGTTCCGGTCCAGTTATTGCGCGAAGGGGATTTACAAGCGGACGGCAAGCGAGTGCTGAACGCGGCGAGGGCCTTCGTTGCCGGCGGCTGAGCTGCCAATCCCGTTTATTTCGGCAAAAGAACCTGTATTCCGCCTGGCGCGCACGCCGGATCCATGGCGTCCACCAGATTGGGCATATGCGGGGGAAGACCGTACGTTCGGGAATCGATTCGATGATAGGGAGGGATACTACCGCGTTCTGTACGCAAGCTCGACTCCGTTAGCATGCTTCGTCGAGACACTTGCCCGTTACAGAAAGGGTCCTTTGGATCCGGAACTCGAGGTTGGCGATTCTGATGCAGATCACATTGCTCGCGGAACCGTTCCTGCGAGTTGGTTGGCGAAACGATGCATCGGTCGGGCAACGATCAATTGCGCCAAGTTCGCTGACGTCTATCATTCTGAATCGGTCGCGTATTTACGAAATAAGTTTGAAGCTAAATTGGTGCGGTCCGAAGGTACTGCAGATTTCGACATGGCTGTGCTTATGTCTCAGCGTCGTTGGCTGACCCAAGAAATTTCCACACTGATTTGCAGCCTCGGGTATGACGGCATAGCCTATCAATCCAGACACGGATCTGACCTCTGGAATTGCGCCATTTTCGAACCTTTTGAGCGCTTGCAGCGTCTTGAAACCTTGGATCTAGCGTCAGACAACCCAGATTTTCAGACCGCATTGAAGCGCCTCGATCTCGTCCTCGACTTAACTAAGTAACCGCTTTTAGTGGAGTCACAACCCGTTAGGTCAAAAAACTCGAACGTGCTGAAAGCAGAAGAGTATGATGGGCCTCTTCCCATGCACAGCACGCAAGTGGCGCGCCTGTTGGCATATATGATCGGAATGGTGAATCAGCGGCTTCTGCTGCAGAATGAATACTGCTGACCGAGAATAGAATCTTTCGTGCCCATCTGCCATCCCGCCTCCTGTTCATTCGCTCTCATACGGCCGTGCTGGCAGGCATCGATTTCTTCACTGGCACCTGGAGACGCGCCGCGTCACGCTCGCTGGAATCACCAGACGTCCAACCGAAGACTGGATGGTGCAGATGGCTCGCCGCGCTGTGGATCCGATCGACGGCACCGGCGCATGGTGCGAGAAGCGGTCGCGCATGCGTTGCCAGCGAGACGAAAGCCCACAGTACGCCGGGCCTGGAAGATGGATGCCGTAAAAGGATTCGTCGATGCGATTCTCGAAGCTGACCGGAAAGCGCCGCGCAAACAGCGGCACACCGCGCATCGGATCTGGCAGCGGATACACGAGCAAAACCCCGACAGCGCGATTGCGGAGCGAACGATTCGACAGTATGTCGAGCGCCGTAAGCGCGAGTTGGGCATAGAGGGCCGCGAGGCGTTTGTGCCACAGACTTACAGCTGGGGCGCGGAAGCACAGGTCGATTGGTATGAAGCTTTCGCCGACATTGGCGGGGAGCGGCAGAAGCAGTACGTCTTCTGCATGCGCAGCATGGCCAGTGGCGCAGCTTTTCATTGTGCGTTTCCCCGCGCGACGCAACAAGCGTTTCTGGAAGCGCACGAGCATGCGTTCTTCTACTTCGGCGGCGTGTTTCGAAAGCTGCGCTACGACAACCTAAGCTCGGCGGTAAGGAAGATCGTGCGCGGTCAGCGCCGGGAAGAAACGGCACGCTTCATCGGCTTTCGATCGCATTGGCAATTTCAGGCTGAGTTCTGCACGCCGGGCGAAGCACATGAGAAGGGCGGTGTAGAAGGAGAAAGCGGCTATTTCCGGCGCAATCATTGGGTGCCGGTTCCGGTTGCTAACGATCTCGATGACTTGAACGCGCAACTGCTGACAGCCTGTCAGCAGGATGAACATCGAGTGATTGCAGGGCGCGAGCAGAGCATCGGCGCGGCGATTCTGGTTGAGCGCGAGCATCTGTTGCCGTTGGCAGCCGAGCGATTCGATTTAGCGGAGATCGCGTTCCCGACAGTCGATACTCACCGCTGCGTTCGCGTGCGAACGAATCGTTACTCGGTGCCGGCACCGCCCGGAACCACAGTGCAGGCTAAGATATACGCCTCGTTTATCGAGATCTGGCGTGGTGGCGAACGAATCGCCAGACATGAGCGCTGTTACAACCGGCTGCAACAGATTCTCGATCTGGAGCACTATCTCGACGTGTTACAGCGCAAGCCGGGAGCTTTTGCCGGATCAAAACCGCTCGAGCAGCAACGCCAGGCGGGATTGTGGCCCATTAGCTTCGATACATTCTAGAATGCGCTCAATGAGCGGCACGGGAAACGGAACGGCACCAAGCAGATGATCGAGTTGCTGACGCTTGGCAAGGAGCAGGGTCGAGGGAAGCTGCAAGAAGCCGTTGAACGTTGCCTGTCGCTGGATTGCTGCGATGTGGCTGCAGTCCGACACTTTCTGCACGCGGAGGCGTGGCGCCGCCCGGCTTGTGAACCGATCGACATCGGTGCGCTCAATCGCTATGAGCGGCCCCTCCCAGTTATGAACAGTTACCACGAACTGCTAGCGGGAGGCATGCGATGAGCAAGCAGACCGCTGCGCTGCAGGAGGTAAAACAGCATTGCAAAGTGCTGCGCATGCCGGCAGTGGCTTCGCAGTTCGTGTCGCTCGCCGAGCAGGCCGTGAAAGAGAACCAGAGTTATTACGGCTATCTGGAAGCTTTGTTGACGGTCGAGATCGAAGAGCGCGAGCGCAATACGGTAGAGCGCCGCATTCCGGAAGCACATCTGCCGCGTGTTAAAACGCTGGATGAGTTCGACTTCACTCAATGCCTGCAAGTGAATGCCGCGCAACTGCGCGAGTTGGCCGAAGGAGGATACATCGAACGAGCTGAGCCGGTGTTGTTCATCGGTGAGTGCGATCCTGCGACATTCTGCACCTCCTTGCTACATCAGTGAAAATTCAAGGCATTTTAGTTGTTGATTAAGGGTCGACGGGCCTGATTTCCCGGCTCTCGTTAACCGCAAGCCCACTTAGAGTTCCATAAACATCGGCATTCGCGCCTCCGGCACAGCGGAAGCGCCACGTACCCGACGCTTTGCTTTTTGTACAGCCTCTAAGACTTCCTCGGATTCGACAGCTTCTGCAGAGATCTCCCAAGGTTCGTAAGCGTCCGATCGAGACCGTCTTGACGTGGTCAAGCGACGCGTAGTTTAGCCAGGCGCTCGTAGCGAAAGCAGTTGCGGATATTGCTCAGGAAGTAACGGCCTTTGGACTCGGCGCTCAGGAACTGCTGATAATCGTTGTTGGAAAACTCGAAGTATCGATAGATGTCTTCGCTCTGAAACCGCAGGTACAGGATGCGCTTTTCCGCGTCATAGGCAACGGAGGTGAACATCTTTGATTGGAGCGGCAACCAGGACATTGGAGTTTACGCTGCCTCCACAACCGGTGCTGTGGGGAAAAGATTCCAGGGCAGCAACTCCTCAATCCGGTTGATCGGATGATCGGCAATACAACGCAGCACCGAGGTTAGATAAGCTTCCGGATCGATTCCATTGAGCTTCGCCGAGCCCAGTAGACTGTAGATCGCCGCTGCACGCTCACCGCCCGCATCAGACCCTGCAAACAGGTAATTCTTGCGGCCGAGCGCGACGGCGCGCAACGCGCGTTCGGCCGCATTATTGTCGATTTCGATATGGCCGTCATCGCAATAACGCATCAGTGCAGGCCAGCGAGCGAGTGCATAGCCAATCGCCGCAGCTGTTTCTGATTTGCGCGAGATCTTGGCGAGTGTTGTTTTAAACCACTCGTGGAGCGAGGTCAGCAGAGGCCGTGCGCGCGCATTGCGTACCTCTTGACGTTCGCTAGGCGAGCGACCGCGGATTTCGGTTTCGATGGTATAGAGCTGACCAATACGTTGGATCGCTTCACTCGCGATCGGAGAGGCGTGTGCCTGGTGCAGGTCAAAAAACTTGCGACGAACGTGGGCCCAACATGCAGCCTCTTGCATGCGGCCGCCATCATAGAGGCGATTGAACCCGGCATAACCGTCGGCTTGCAGTGTGCCGCGAAAGGTGGCCAGATGCCGGTGTGGATGCTCTCCTTTGCGATCCGGCGAGTAAACAAACCAAACCGCGGCAGCTGCCAGATCACCGGCCGGGCGATCATCTCGAACATACGTCCACAGGCGCCCGAGTTTTGTTTTGCCAGTACCTGGCGCCAACACTGGAACCGGCGTGTCATCGGCGTGCAGTTTACTCGCCCTCATTACGTACTGCCGCAACGCATCGTGCAACGGTGTGAGCAGTTGGCTCGTCGCACCGACCCAATCGGCAAGCGTCGAGCGCTCTAAC
Source organism: uncultured Acidobacteriaceae bacterium (assembly GCA_963787585.1). GTDB lineage: Bacteria > Acidobacteriota > Terriglobia > Bryobacterales > Bryobacteraceae > Bog-105. Next base: position 431,119 of record CAWBDR010000007.1, on the reverse strand, counting down.
TCCACGCCTTCCCGCGCGTAGATTTCGGCCTGACGATACAGCGGCAAATGGTCGGCGTATTTCGACACCAGAACGTGCGCCAGCAGTCCGGGACCGGCCAGGCCACGGTCAATGGGACGGCTCGGAGCTGCCGCCTGCACGATTACATCGCACTTCGCGCAGCTTAGCTTGGGGCGCACATGCCGGATCACCTTGAATCGTGCCGGCACGTACTCGAGCACTTCGGAAACATTCTCACCCAGTTTGCTTAACTCGCCACCGCAAGCTGGGCAGCTCTTCTGCTCCGGCTGATGGATTTCGGTTTGCCGTGGCAGATGATCCGGTAAGGGCCGCCGCCCTGGCTTCTGCGTCACACGCGCAAAGATCGCCGCTGCCGGCGGCGGCAGTGTGCTTTCTGCTCGCTCCCTTTTCTCAGCCGCACTTTCTTCCAGATCGTCGAGCTGGAGTTGAAGTTGCTCAATCTGTCGTTCGACCTTTTCCGACTTGCGGCCAAACTGCAGCCGCTGCAAACGGGCGATGAGCAATCGTAAACGCTCGATCTCGGCTGCATGCGAAGAAAGCTGTTCATGCTGAGACAGGATCAGCGCTTTCATTGCCGCCGCGTCCATGCTGTCCAGATCTGGAAGCTGTGCGGCAGACATGTTCAAACTATGCCAAGGTTTTATTACTTAGTCCAGGCAAGTTCGAACATTTTCGATTATCTCTGTTTTATTGATCACACCGCCATCTCTGGCTTCCACGTGCGCACTGGCTGTCTCCAGTCAATGCCTTCGAGTAACATGGATAACTGCGCACGAGTAAGTGATACTGTTCCGCTTTCAGCTTGCGGCCAGATGAAGCGCCCGCGCTCCAAACGCTTCGCAAATAGGCATAGCCCGTCCCCATCCCACCACAACAACTTAATGAGATCGCCGCGCCGCCCGCGAAATACGAACACGTGCCCGCCGAAAGGGTCCTGCTGCAGCACCGTTTGCGCGACTGCGCTCAGACCCGTGAATCCACGCCGCAGATCCGTCACGCCCGCCGCAACCCAGATGCGTGCGCCAGCCGGCAACGAGATCATCGCGCCAGGTGCTCCAGCACAGCCAGCACCGTTGCGCGATCGGCACTCTCAATGTGCACACGAGCCTTCGTGAATTCAAGATGAACGGTTACCGACGGGATCGCTTCTCGTTCCTGGAAAGTATTTCTTGTCAACCGGCTATGCTGATCGCTCTCCCCCGTCACGCGCACCGGCAATAGCGCCGCTCCCGACTTCCCCTGCACCTTGCGGCCATACTGCCGACGCCATCTGTACACCTGCGTCGGATGTAGACCGTGCGCCTCCGCCACCGCCCTCACCGAAGCTCCCGGCTTAAATGAGGCCTCCACAATCCGTTGCTTCTCGCTTGCCGAACGCTTGCGCCGCTTCTCTGCCGCAGTCGTCTCATCCGAAGCCCTAATTTCGCCATCCTTCTGACTGAATCCACTCATCCATCCCTCCCGAGGCCCAATCGGCACTCTCTTGAAGCATGGCTCTACTGCGACCTCACGCGCCAGACGGCTACAACCGGACGCTTACGTCACCAACAACTTCTATAGTTTCAGATTCCAGTAGTTAACGAACGGAATGTACGCCAAAAGCAATATGACCAACGCGAACTGTATAGGAGCGCGGTGGCGCCAGGCCGAGTAGATGCCGAGGAGGACAAAGACCGGGAGCAATGTTCCGAGCGAGAGAACACACTGAAGTGCAATGGGCAAGCCAAATATTAGGTTGCTGGGCTTTGTGATCAGCGCAACCGTCAACCACCCTATTGAATGAACGACCGCCGTGATGCAGGTCCACCGCATGAGGGTGTGAGTTTTGAACGCACCTATCAGGAAGAAAGCTGTAAACAGGAAGTAGAAGCCCATTCCCGCATACCCGGATTGGTACCATGCGATTCGCTCGTCGGAATCTCCCAAGAACTGAATCCGAGCATTCTTATCTTCTTGGAAACGGATCGTTTCTGGTCCGTTTTCCTTACGGAACTCAAGTGGGCTGGTTTGTATCCATCGAGATCCATGGATTCGCAGGGCCCCGTCCGTATCGGCCGTCACGCGCGTGAGATCCATGATGATGAACGTCTTCGAAATATCGTGATGCGGATACCGCACGGTTCTGTAAAGCCCTGTAAACCTGGAAGCCATTTGGCGCGTGCTGGGCGACGGAAATAGTTTTTCAAGTCGTTGTGAGTGAATGGGTGCGCCCAAAGCGATTTGCGCAAAGCGTTCATAGAAGTCCCAAGCTACTGCATTTCCTCCGCCACTGACGAGAGTAAAGTAGCCGAGATGCTCATCGGGGAAAGCCATGAGTACGTTGTGGAAGCTTCCACTGTCGCCGGTTGCGCCGACAAGATGGTGGCCGCGATCGTTCCCCGTCCAATATCCAAGGCCATGCGTGATCCGTATGGAAGGGTCGGGTCGCGGTGTCATTTCGTCGAAAGACTGATTCGCCATGAGCGCGCTGTCTTTTTCGACCGTAGACAGCAGGAACCTGAGCATATCGTCGGCACTGGCAACAAGAGCCGAGGCTGGAGCGGAGTGTTGATAAAACCATCGCCCGGGCGCCATTCTTGATGCCGCTGCCGCAGGTAAAGGTTGCTCAAACGTGCTGTGATCCATCTGGAGTGGTTGAAGTACTTTGGTGCGCATGTATTGCTCGAAACGCTCACCGGTCACATCTTCGATCAATGCTCCGAGCAGACCGTATCCATAGTTGGAGTAGAATTCCACGGTGTCGGGTGGATAGACGCGCGCCGGCAACAGACGCTTCATAACGTCAATCATCGGCGGCTGCTGGCCTATTTTGAAGCCGTCTCCAACGAACCGGTCATCGAGGCCAGAGCGATGTGCGAGGAGTTCTCGAACTGTGACAGGCTGTGGGAACGTTTCTGGGACGTGAAAATGTTTGAGGTAGTGATTGATGTCATCATCCAGTCTCACTTTCCCCTGCTGAACCAATTGCATGATGCCAATGGCAGTGAAGGCCTTTGAGACAGAAGCCATCCGCCACAACGACTGCTGGGCGTTTACAGGACCGTACAACTTTACAAATGCTGGTTTGCCATCGGTTACAAAAACACATGTCGCAGCGGAAATTTTCCCAGCGGCAACAAGAGGCGTAAAGTACTGGTCACTTGCGCGGGCGATATCGCCGGAAGCTCCGGCAGACAGCCGGATAGCTACCGTTCCCATCACCATAAGACTATGAATGACTTGGCCGAAACATCTCATCCCAAAAACTGCCATTGCCGTGCCACGAATTCTGCCAATAACTGACCGTCAAAGCTCCATGACGTGAATACACACGCTCGACCGTGTGGCGGTATCGAGCAGCAATCTTCCGAATCCGCCTTGCTCATCGGGCAAACGTAGCGTTCGTGCGCATGAGCGACAGCGGCACGCGCGGTTCCGAGACCAAAACCGAAGACCGAACCAACACACTAATAAATAGGCGATGACCTCCACTACAAAAATGGACACGCTCCACCCTTGCGACGGCCATTTTGAATGCGCCAGATGAGCAGCATGCAGGCCCAGGCGGCGCTGGTTGCAAGACTGGCCGATAGCAAACTGACAATCGAATAGAAGTGGTAACGCCAGTGAGATAGGGATTGCAAAGCTCGAGAGACTTCCAGCGGAAGAATCCAGAGCAGAACACTGAGCCAGACAGCCAGAGGTACAGCCATGCCTACGTTCTTGGGTAAAAGGAAATCCACAGTTAGGCTGGTGAATCCGATCATCGACGGCAAAATCCACGGATCACCTGGCCGGAGGGCAAGGAGAGCTGGTAGCAAATCGCGAGCTCGCGCTTTAAGCTGCTCTCGCGCCTGCCGCCGGTGTTTGCCAAGCGAGCCAAGTCGTCCCCTGGCGAGCTTTCTGGCAGCACCAGCGCTATACCCGAAGCTTATGAAGTCCTGCTCCAGGCGATCTCTATGAAATCCTAATTCCTCTCTAATTCTTCGCCGTCGTTCGATCCACTCACCGAGAACTTGTGTAATCACCTTGGACTCTCTGTTCGTGTAAATACATGTGAAACAGCATCAACAAAACTGTCCCAGTTTTTCTGCTGTTCTCGCAGGTGAGCCCGTCCTCCTTGTGTGATCCGGTAGTATCTTGCCTTTCGGTTGTTTTCCGATTGGCCCAGTTCAGATTCAATCCAGCCCTGCCGTTCCATCCGGTATAGGCATGGGTAGAGAGTGCCTTCCTCGGCTTGCAGAATCGACTCTGAGAAGTCTGCAAGACGACGGGCAATGGCGTAGCCGTGAAGCTTCTCTCTGGAGAGAATGCGCAAGACCAGCAAATCCAGAGTGCCTTGTAGCAGATCAATTCGATCCGGCTTCTTCATTAGAGTGTCTAAGTAAAGAGGATCTATCTTGTCCCTTGGAATGTCAAGGGGAGGAGGGTCACAACCGCTGCTGTGCCAAAAAGGGGTCTCGGAACGAATCTCTAGAAAGCTCGCAAATACCAAAGTTTTAATGGACTTAAGATCGATGGGCGAAAACGACCCTTTGTGGCACACTGCAGTATGGCTTCCCCACGCCAGTCTGCCGAAGTTGTCGTCAAAGCGGCCATCTACGCCCGCGTTTCCTCCGATGATGGCCGGCAATCGACAGCTAACCAGATTCACCAACTGCGCGAGCTGGCATCCGTGCGACAGTTTCAGGTCGTTCGGGAGTATCTCGATGAAGAGACCGGTGCCAGCGCCAGTCGGCCCTCGTTTCTGGCGTTGCTGCGCGATGCTCGGTTGCGCCGTTTTCGCGTTCTCCTCATTTCAGACCTCGACCGGCTAACTCGGGAGGGTGCGTCGGCTGGATTTGGTTACTTGGCGGAATTGGACCGTTTCGGCGTACGTGTTGTCAGTCTCGGTCAGAGCTGGCTAGACTACGATCCCGCCGTGGATGAAGACCCGGAATTGCGGGAAATGAGGAGCATTCAAACTGCCGTCGCGTTGACCTGGGCTTCGCTGGAACGGTAGAAAATCTCTCGGCGTACGAAGGCTGGTCTAGAACGCGCTCGCACTCAGGGCAAGCGCTTAGGCCGAAAGCCGGTGGATGCAACTCCAGCACAAGTGTCTCGCTTATTGACTAAGGGGCTTTCCATGTCAGATATCGCTGCAAAACTTCATATCAGTCGTCGTACCGTTTACCGCCTGCGCGATTGTATCCTCCCCAGGTAAGCCTAGAGAGTCATGCCCGGCATTCGCGACACTGCCTCCCCACAGCTAAAAACAGCTCCATCTGTAAAGGAGCTGAATGAGGTTTATACTCCCGACTTTGTGGAGCTGGTCTGGGCGGAGAAGCGGACTCGAGAAGCCGCGCCACGCGTTGGCCTGCTTGCGTTGCTCAAGACCTTTCAGCGGCTCGGCTATTTCGTCCCACTTTCTGAAGTTCCCATCCCGATCCTTGAGCAAGTGGCGCAACACGCCGGATATCTCGCGATTCCGGGAGGCATGTCTTGAGCTCTTGGAGGCACACAACATCGGGCTTTCCCCTTTCGAGCCAGCGCAAGAGATTCGGAAGCCGTTTATTGATGTTGTTGATGTTGAAGGTCGAAATCTTCACGCGGCTGATTCGATACAGCTGGCTGAGCGGTTGAGAGGAGCACGAACGGGTCAGAGTGCCGACGATTACTTTAGCCGTCGTGTGCGCATTCACGGCAACGTGCGACATCGCGGCATCCCCAATCACAGCTCACGCGAGTTCCATCTGGCTTCACAATGTCGATTTTTCGCTTTTTGGGTTCGGAACGACTGCTGGCGGAACCTGGACGTTGGGAAAGAACGAGGTCGACTTGGGACTCGTGCCTTTTACCGCAGGTCCGATATCCGGTTCGTATGCGAGCATCGGCAACGCACTTTTTCGGCCTTCTGTCTCATCGGGGGGCTCAACAGGCGCAGCACGTTCCCAGATCGAAGTCATTCGTCCCTATAACCCGAACGAGTTAACCAGCTACGTAATGACCGCATTTGCCAATGCATCCGCGGCAGTTCTCGGCCCAACCGTGGAGGCTACAGGTCGCGCCAGCGATCCGCAGGTTGTCGCGACACCCGGTATGTTCGGTGCGACAATTTCTCTGGGGGTCGGCAGCCAGGTATCTGCGGAGGCGGCTTCACAACCTGGCGAGGCTTCAAGTAGCTCTTCAACTTTTCAACTGTTCGGGCCAGGTGTCACAATCGCCTCCATGGCTTTCTCCGCGGACGACACCGGAAACTTTGGTGTGAGCGTGTCGTTCGGAAACGACCCTCGTCTCAGTATCTTGGATCCTTCTACACTTCTTCCAATCACAGCGGCAGACGTAGAAAGTCGGCTCCTAAACTCGACCTTGAATCAGCCTGGAGGACTAACAAGCACCCTTGACTTATTCAGGTACCAGTTCGACGATTCTAGTGGATCTCCAGGCGACTTATTCACTTCGGATGTGACTTCGGCTGCAGCCGCGAGCAGTGTCCCTGAACCCACCACGGCGTCCTTTATTGGAACAGCTCTCGCTGCAGCACTTGTCTTCGTAGTTCGACGCGCTCGCGGCTAGACAAGTCGAACCCGAATCTTACCCACTGCGCAACTGGTGTTGTCACCGTTGCCATCGAGCAGTGTTTCCCAATCGGGCTGGTTGACGAACCCTGTGTAGAAGACGGTGTACTCGCCGCCTCCTTCAGGTATCAACCCGAGCGGGGTGCGCACATCTTTGGCCCAGCCGGTTTTAGCATCTTGAATACGAAGCGAGTAACCACGTCGCCAGAGGCGGCCGTCCACTGACGGTGCGTAGCCGATGCAGCTCGGCGCCTGAGAGTCGTACACGGCGAGAAACTCACCCGAGGGCAGGCGCTCCACAATCGGGTTCTCAATAAAAGTGGGCTCGATCCCGGCCGGAACCGCAGGCTCGACACGACGCCAAGGGCCGGCGAGAGTCGGCGCGTGCGCCAGACCCACTCGCCAGGACGTAATTGGGATATGTTCGGTTTTCGCGCTCCCATAAAGAGCCATCCACGTTGTACCTACCTGATAAGGAAAGAAAGAGTCGGCGCCCTGCAATCCTTCCCACGCCACCCGAGTTGGGTCAGGTTCAGCACGACGCCCATATCACGATACGGTCCTTCGATCCCACCAATCCCCGCAGTTACTGATTGCGCTCGCCAGATGTGGCCGTCGTAATTAAGTCGGAACTGGCCGTTGCTGTTGGGGGCTGATCTGTACGCCACATAGAAAAGATTCCAATCGCCTGTGGCGGCATCCCATATGGGCATTGGCGACCAAAGCGACGCGCGTGGATCTCGACCCGTGTAGTCGCCACTCGATTCATGTAGCGTGCGCACCCTCTTCCAGCGCAGGCCATCCGGGCTGGACCAGTGCCCCAGCCGCATCTTGACCCAGATCGGGTCCCCCATCATCTCTGAGGTAAACAAATGATAGGTGTTGTTAACTCGTAGCGCGCGCCCGCGTTCAAATCCGTAACGGATGTCGTGAGCATCGGGATGGCGCGGCGACAAAACAGGATGCGGCTCGATTCCAATGAGTTCAAGGCGTGGCGAGCTCGCGCGCAAAGCCCGTTCTCCGAAAAGAACACCAGCCATTCTCGACCCAAGGCCGAGAAACCTGCGTCTGTCCATCAACATGCCCCAAAGATGTTACACAACGTGAAGAACCGGTCGCGTCGCGATTATTCGCTTCGTCCTTGCTGTACAAGACCGAGGGCGCCGCCGGCCCAAGCCTGCGGTATCGCAAGCGTGATCAGCGCCAGCGGATACCAGTGCGGACCGAGTCCACGATTCCAGGTTGCTGCAGCGCCGGCGATGGATACGACCAAACCTGCGGCGCCGCCGATGAGGGCATGCAGCATGGGGCGATACGGCGCGAGCCTGGCAACTACGTACCCGGCGATCACGCCGTATAAGGTGCGGTACGCCGTTGCCAGAAGCAGCATGCGATCGGACGCCGGCTCGCCCAAGGCGGGCAACAGCCCGGCAGCTTGCATTCCTAGATCGGTGGCGACGCTTAGGACGATGGCAACGGCAGCGCCGGCCACTATCGCACCGATGCTGCGGCCGATTCGTCTTCCCCGAAGAGTATCGTTCACGACTACGTTGCTCATCAATTCACCTCGTTTTCTTTCTCGTCTTGCGTGACGCCAGAAGCTCCGCCAGCCGGTCATAGCCCATCGCGATCGCGTGCTCCATATGCGTCGAAAGGACCATCTCGCGGGCTTGCGCCGACTCATATCGCAGCGTTTGCGTAAGTTCGGTGACCCCGTCCTTCTCGAGCAGCGCAATCGCGCCGACAGCCTCGCCTGGGTACCAAGGTTTGTCGAATTTCTCGGTCGCGACGAGGCGATCGGGCCGCTTGAATTCGAGGCACACACCGCTCATGCCGATCTCGCTTCCATCAGGATTTCGCCAAACATAACGAAACGTGTCGCCTTTCTTCAAAGCGACCCTGCATACCCGCAGTGAGGCGTCCGGCACCCCGAACAACCATCGCTTCAGCAATTCCGGCTTCGTGAAGGCATCGAACACGCGTGGCCGCGGGGACGCGAACAAGCGTTTTAGAACGATCTCCCGCTCGCCAGGCGTGGTCAGTTGCAGTGTTCCCGGGTTCCGATAGCCTCGCAGCCAGTCGGTAGCGTGTTCTAGCGGCGGCAGCAACAGACGACGCGGCCGGCGCTGCGCGTCGTGACCCTGCGCGATCAGGCCCGCGCGCTCCAGCACCTTCAGGTGCTTGGATATCGTCGGCTGGCTCAGGTTGAAGGGTTCCGCAAGTTCGTTCACAGAGGCTTCGCCCGCAGCAAGCCGCCTCAGGATCGCGCGGCGCGTGCCGTCGGCCAGCGCGGCGAATGTAGCGTCGAGGGGATCTGTTCGGCTTTTCGGATTCCTCATAGGTATATAGCTAATTGACTATATAGCCATCGCGGCATTAACGTCAAGCAGCGAGCCCGGCCGGATCGCGAGCGTTTCGTAAGCTCTGTTAAACTCCGGAGGATGAAAATCGATTCGCACCTTCCGGAAGCTGGGCCGGTCTCCGTCGCATGTTAAGTCGCTTCCTCCGTGGTGTCGCGGTCTGCGTACTCGCTCGCTCGATCTCAACTGCGTTCGCCAGTCCGATTGTCGTGGACCAAGCCGGCGTGAGAGACCTGAACAATCTGAAGCAAATCGCGCTCGCAGTTCAAAACTTCGAATCTGCTAATATTTTTTTCCACCAGAGTTCGTCGGCTCGGCGAGCAGCCCGCTGCTAAGCTGGCGTGTCGCGATACTTCCGTATCTGGGCCTGCAAAGCTTATACAACCAGTTCAATCTCGCAGAACCCTGGAACTCCAGCACGAATTTGCCCTGCTCAATCAGATGCCGGATGTCTATCGCACGCCGCTGGATTCGGCCACCTCTACGGTCACTCGCTACGCCGTTCCATCTGGACCAGGGACGATGTTCGAGGGTGCAAACGGCGTCAAACTCAGCTCTGTCACCGACGGGGCAAGTTTCACCGACCTGCTGGGAGAAACGGAGGGGAGTAACATCCCATGGACTGAGCCGGTCGACATCCCGGTTGGTGCTCCAACGACGCTAGACGGCAGCGGTTTTTCGAGTTTCATTTCCGGCGCCGTTCCATTCGCGTTCGTCGACGGCAGTGTCAAATTGCTGCCAAATGATATCGACCCGACGATCTTAAATGACCTCTTCATTCGCAATGACGGCGCCGTTCTGACGGATCCATCCGTGAGCTACGTCGTCAGCTCAGTCCCGGAACCCGGCTCTGCTGTCCTGCTGATCGCCGGTGTGCTCGCTCTTTTCACTAGTCGGCGTTTGGCGTTGAGTGGCACGGTCCACTACCGCGTACGCGTTTTCGCGCGTGCAACGCGCTACTCCGGTTCTCTCCCGCGAACGCCGCGGTTTGTCGGGCTTTCTGCAGAGCGATCAGGTCGGGAGTTGGCGGGCGCCTGCACACGCAGCTGAAGCACACGTGCTGCAGAGTTCGCACACGGACCGCTTGGCCGAGGGGCAGTGCCCGTTTCCTGCATCGGCGAGGTCTGCGGCATCGGCGGAGAATAGGTTGTTGTTCCGATCAGTTGCGCGACGCATTCTTGAATGGTTTGCGCCGTCGCCGTAAGCGTGCTCGGCAGACTCGGAATCGACTGATCTGGGGATTTGAAATTTAGTGCAGTCGTGAGATCGCCAACTGTGGCGCGGCGCCATGCGGTCAGATTTGGAACTTCGGCGCCAAACCGCGTTTCAAGGAACCGAAGTACGGACGTGTGGTCGAACACGTCAGAAGATACAAACCCGCCCCGGCTAAATGGCGAGATTACAAGCATCGGTACGCGAAAGCCCAGTCCTATAGGCCCCATAATGCCCGAGTTGCCCAAAACGGAAGGATCCGGCACAGGGGACGCGGTGACGTATTCGCCCGCCGTGCCCGGCGGAGCTGTGGGCGGGGGGACGTGATCGAAGAACCCGCCGTTCTCATCGTAGGTAACAAAGAGGACGGTTTTTGCCCATAGCGCAGAATTGGCTGTCAGCGCGTTTATCACGGACGACAAAACAAGTTCACCCAATTGTGACGGAGCAGGCGGATGGTCCGAAGTAATGACCGGCGTTATCAACCAGGACACTTGCGGCAGATTTCCTGATAAAACATCGGCCAAAAAATCTACCGGGAACTGCGGCCCAAACGCGTTTTTGTGCAATTGCGATGCCGGATCCTGAAAGTTCTTGAAGTAAGACAGGACATTGTTGGAGAGGATCCCGTTCAGGATTTCTTGATCCGGTGATGAGTAAACCTTCCAAGAGATGCCGCGGGACTCAAGCTGCTCGGGCATTGTGGTGTAAGTTAGATGCCCATAGAACGAAGACCGATTCGTAACTAACGTTTCAAGCAGCGGTCCGCCATTCATTCCGTCCGGGTCAATCGACGCGGCCATTGTGTAAAGCCGGTTCGGGTCAGTCGGCCCTATAACTGAAGAGAAATAGTTATCGCAGATCGTAAAGGCATCAGCAACGGCGTAGTAATAGGGGAGGTCCGCGCGAGTGTAATAGCCCATGGTGAGGACAGCGTCATTGACATTAATCGGAAGACGCGATGTGACAAACCCATCCATGGCGCCTTTATTCCAGCTCTCGTGTTGCGGCACCCAATCGTGCGTAATGTCGTGCGTGCAGGCTGCATTCGTACTGGCGGTATCGAGATGGAAGGGCAACAGCGTGCCTACCGGCGGGTTTGAACCGTTACTGGGATCGGGTTGCTGAAAGGCCGCACTTGTATCAGAGAACCCGTGAACGCCGCGGTAGCTCCCGAAGTAGTGATCAAACGATCGATTTTCCTGGATCAGGATTACGACGTGTTCTATGTCAGTCAAGCTTCCGCAGGACGACGGAGCTGGAGGCGCCGGAGTCTCAACGACTGGCGAGCGTCCCCCACAACTGTCCAAAACCGCAGCTGCGACCTCCGCAGCGGCCCCAGTAAGAAAAAGATTCAGAAGCTCACGCCGGCTCGTAGGTCCGCGCACAACAGTTGCCATCAGTCTATCGCGTTCATGATTTAGGCAACGGATTATGGGCCGACGCCGCGGATACGCCTTCGGGCCATCGGCCATCGCGTACGTCTCGACTTCTCAAGCAGCGGTCTGCGAACTCCAGATGGAATCTTGCCTCATCTGCGTGCGATCGTGGCCACTGACATTTGCTATGCCACGTCCGCTTCGATCACATTAAACGGCGATTTGGTTGGCACGATGCGCGACAGCCGAAATCCAGCGTCGGCAAACAAGTCACGCCATTCCTGCTCCATCCGTTCGCGCCCACCAGGGAAGAACAGCATCTCGATATCGATGATCTTCGACGGATGCGGCTGGTTCCCGGGCGGCACCACAAACTCCAAGAGCACGACTTTACCGGTCCGGTTTCCATGTCCCTTGCTATCCAATGCGCGGCGGCAATTCCGCAAGATCGTAATAGCCTGCTCGTCAGTCCAATCGTGCAGTATGTGCTTCATGAAGTAAACGTCCCCGGCTTCCGGCACAGCCTGAAAGAAATCGCCGAAGGCAGTGCGGCAGCGCTCCTGGAGTCCGGATTCGCGAATGCGTTCGTCCGCACCGCGCACAATGTCTTGCAAATCAAAGAGGACACCCTGCATTTGCGGGTACTTCTTGAGAATCGAGCAGATCGCAAAGCCGTGGCCACCGCCAAGGTCCACGATGGTGCGGAACGACGAGAAGTCGTAAGCCTCAAGCGCGGCGCCAACGGCCATTGCGCTCAAGTTAGTCATGGCCAGATGAAACCGATCAAATTCCACCTGATTGCTCGAGAAATACTCGAATGCAGGCTTGCCGGTGACGTGCTCGACCGTAGGCTGTCCGGTGCGCACCGAGTGCAGAAGCTCGGCGGCAACGTTGAAGTGGAACGGATCGGCTAGCCATGCAACGGTGTCGCGCATGGATTGGGGATGGTCGGAGCGCAGCAACTCAGCGGCCGGGGTGAGGGAAAAATGGCGAGACTCGCCCTCAGTGAAGATCCCCATCATGGCAAGTAGGCGCAGAATGCGGAAGAGTGCGTCTTCGTTGGTCGTGGTTCTCCTGGCCAGCTCGGCCACCGGTTTGGAACCCGCGCCGATCAGATCGGCAATTTTGAGTTCCGCCGCCACCCACAGAGCGGCACAAGGAACGTAAGCGGTAGCGAATTGAAGTAAAACTTGCGCTGGGTCCGCCGCCTGCGGCGCTGCCGACGGTGTCTCATCCTCGACGAGGGAAAAGGTGCCTGCCATTCCGTCTCTTAAACGTTGGTATGAAGCTAATACGGGCTCGTGCTGGAGCGAGCTAGTCTTTGCACTATACGCAAGCCCAAGCTGCTGAATTGTGCCGCCTCGTTCCGTTGTGCTTGTCAAGTTCTGCAAATTGAGTGTGGGTCATTTCGACCTTTTGTGAGCCGGGATGGGGTCCAGGGCAAGGGCGGCAGCTGAGCGCCTTGCCCTGGTCAGCCCTGTAGAAGCCTTCACGCGGCATCTCCGAGTTTGCGTAGAGCTTCTTTTTTCTGTTCGCGCAATGGATCCATGTTTAAGTACTGCATGGCCTCGATCCAGTTCTCGTGTGTCTCCACCGCAAGAGCGCGTACGAGCCTGAGGCAGGCAGGTGCATTCGGAAAGATGCGGACCACCAAGGTGCGCCGCTTGATTTCCTCCATTAGCCGCTCGAGCATGTTGGTCGACTTTAGATTCTTATGGTGCTGCCGGGGCAAACGGTAGAAGCTGAGCGTTTCTTCAATGTTCTCTTCCACCCAGGCGCAAAGCTTGGCATATCGTTTGCCCCACTTCAGTAACCAGGCCGAAAGATCCTGGCGTGCCTCTTGGGCGTCCCGGCGATCGTAAATCCAGCGCAGTTCCTGCAGGCAATCGTCGTCGGCTTTGCGCGGCAGATAGTCGAGCGCATTCCGCAGGAAGTGAACGTAGCAGCGCTGCCACACTGCCTCCGGCAGCGCTTCCTGAATGGCACGACGCAGGCCGGCGTGATCGTCGCTAACCACGAACTCCACTCCGTGTAGCGACCGTTGTCGCAAACTGGCCAACAGTTCTTTCCAGCTAGACAGGCTTTCCCGGCTGGCCAGCTCGACTGCGAGAATGTTTCGTCGTCCTTCCCAGTTGATGCCGATCGCAATCAGCACTGCCTGACTCCGCACGGCACCATCCTCTCGGACCTTTTCGTAGCGGGCATCCAGAATCAGATACGGATACGGCTCTTCTAATCGCCTCTGCGCAAACTGCGCCAGTTCCTCATCGAGCTTCTGCACAATCCGGCTGATGGTCGACGAACTGAATTCGTGCCCGCACAGCTCTTCGGTGATTGTCTTCACCTTCCGTGTGGATACGCCTTGTACGTACATCTCCAGCATCGCCGCCACCAGCGCCTTCTCGCTTCGCTGGTAGCGCTCGAAGACCTCTGTGCGGAACCGCCCCTGTCGGTCCTGCGGCACTCGCAACTCGATGTGCCCCACCCGCGTCACCAGCATCCGGTTGTAATAACCGGCTCGGTACCCGAGCCGGCCCGCTGTGCGCTCGCCTTTGCTGGCTTGCAGCGCTTCGTCCATCTCCGCTTCCAGCACCTGCTGCAGCGTTTCCTCAACAATCGTCTTCAGCAGATCCCGATCTTCGCTTAACAGTGCCTTCAGATCTTCCGCTGTAATCTTTCCTTTCGCGCTATCCTGCTTTCGGGTCACCTGGTCCTTTTCCTTTCTTCAGCTGCTAACTGATTTGAAAAGGTCTAGTCTGACCCACTCCCCTTTTTGCAGAACGATTGAAGCTTAACCCTCGTTCCGGTGTGCTCGAACAAGGGAACTGGCCTTCCAGAAGCCCGAACCCCGGCCCTTGAGGCAGCATCGTTGGTACGCGACAGCTGCGGTTCGCGAGCCTAAGAAGCTAATGTCCGAGTTGCCGACAATTCGCCAGATTCGTTGACTGGGTAGGTCCAGATCTGCTGATCACTACAGTTTCCCCGTGAAAACGGATTTTGCAGGCAACCCACGCTCCCCAACAGCTCCCACCATTGGAGCCTATGAATGAGGACCCCGATTAATACACGCCGAACCCTGGGACTCGGTCTATATCGAGTTCCAGTAGCCAGCCCTGCCACCATGTCTGCACCCCTTTCGCCAGTGTCATAATAACCACTGCTACCTGACGAGCTGTCGCAAAGGTTACGCCTTGCGACCTCGCAAAGCCTGGGACCAGATTCGTAACTCTCGTGCACAACGTGGAGGAGAGTTCGCCATGCCGAACGAACAAAGAGAGGGCCTCGATCGTCGCGACTTGATGATGGCAGCCATCGGCCTGGTTGGCGCGTCGGCTAGTTTTGCGAGCAGTGCCGGCACTGCGAATGCCCAGGACACGAAAGCACCGCCTGTTGGCCTGGAACCGGGCGCACCGCAAAGAACGGTCTACACCGGCGATGTGATCCAGGGGAAGAAGGTCATCAGCGCTCTTGACGTGAACGATCTGGAGCGTGGCAAGAAGCACGCGTTCTATTTTGAGGGTGTGCAAATGCCTACGGGGCAAAACTGGTATGTCTCGGTGTTAGTCGCCGTGGGGGCAAAGCCGGGCAAGCGCGTCGCTCTGACCAGCGGTGTACACGGTGATGAGATCAGCCCGGTGCACATGATACAAACCGTTATGAGCCAGCTCGATCCGGCCCAGATGTCGGGTACGGTACTGGCGGTCCCTGATGTATCCCGTCCGGCACTGGAAGGCATGGCGCGTAGATGGCCTAATTCAGGAAGAGGAATCGACCTGATCGACATCAATCGCGAATGGCCCGGGAATGAGAATGGAGTCAGTGCGCCCAGCCGGCACGCCGGGCTCCTGTTCAACAGGCTCTTGAGGCCGAACGCCGACTACGCGCTCGATTTCCATACCGGGACTACAGGTATGGATGTGACAGCGTTCAATCTTGCCCGGATGGAGCTACCTGAGGTCCGGGCAATGGCGGAGCTCTTTCCCATCGACCAGATCTTCGACAACCCCGCCTATCCCACTCTGCTCGCGAACGCATTCATCAATGTGGGCATCCCGGCGCTCACGCCCGAGATTGGCGCTTCACGCATCCTGGACCTCAGCATGATCCCCTTGTTTGTGGAGGGCACTATGAATGTGCTCAAGCACCACGGGATTATCTCCGGCCCGATGGGCCGCACCGGGAGGGATACGGGCATCTTCGTCGGCAATAGCTCGCATTTTATTCTTGCAACTCATGGCGGATTCGTTGAGCTTCTGGTCAAGCTGAACGATAAGGTCAAAGTCGGGCAGAAGGTTGCCATCCAACGCAACACGTTTGGCGAAGTAGTGGCCGAATACACGAGCGGGGTGGCCGGCGAGGTCACGGCTTGTCGCTCAGACGCAACCGCCGAGCCTGGCATTCCGCTGATAGCTATCCTCTATAACGACGCGACTCATGAGTTCCCGGTGGACTATTCCGAGTGAGCCAGCGGAGAGTGTGAATCAGGCGGCGCGGCACATCGTTTGATCGACGCGCAAGCTTAAGATGCGGTTAGATGGGCTCTTCCCGGCTGTGAGGTCTCGGCCTTGAAGGTCTTTGCTTCGCAAGCTCCGAACGCAACCCATCACGAGTTAACCGACCTCGCTGAAGGCGGTAAGCCCCATGCGGCTTGAATGGCTCAATTACGGGCAATCCGGAAACTGACCGCATCGGGACTTGCCGGTACGAATACGTTTAACCGCATGGCTGATCGTTTTTCGGGAACGTATCGGCAGCGTTTCAGAACGCGCTTTGAGCCAATCTCACCATAGGCGACTTCTCGTCCAAGTGCATGTTTATCACCGACAAATCGAAGCGGTGCGGCGACCCATCGGGCTCTCCATCCTCCGATCTGACGGTCGCCGTACCTTGTTTGTGCAGGCAGACATTACCAAATCGACTCTTTGCCTGACTATCCAAATGGACTCGTGCCACTTGAGAGCATAGTGAGCACGCGCATGTGCCTTTTCCTATTGCCGCTCGTCTGGGCGTTGCTCCTCCTCTCTGGTCACTCCCGAAACCGTTCCGGTAAATTCGCCCGTGGCGGCAAAGAAAGCCGGGTTGCCAGCGGCATCGAACAACACCGGCACCACCTTCTCGGTCAAGGTAAGGATGCCGCTGGATGCATCCTCGAAGCGACGGGTTCCACCAGTGATTTCAAAAGTCCTGGTACAGTGCGCCTCCAGAGCCACGAAATCTATGCAGTCGTGTCCCTCGGTAAGGTAATAAATTACTTGACTCACACGCGGCTGGTACACTTGTTCGTGGATGGTTCCCGAGATTCTTCCTCCGGAACGTAACGACAGCGGAACCGTGCAGTTCTGGCGCTGGTCTGTCAGCGCCAGGAAAGCAAAGGCTATACGACTGGCCCTGGCGATTCCTTCATTGGGACTTGCTGGTTGGCTGCTCCAGAATTTTCTCCAACTGCGGGGCGTAGTGGACCTCTTAGCCTCGCGAATAGATCTGGCATTTCTTTGGCTGGCGCTGACCATTGCTGGATGCGCCGCTGTAGCAGGCGTGTTCCGCCGACAAAAACTGATAGCCGGAATTGTTGCATTCATATCTCTTGCGATTGTTGTCGGGCTTGATTGGTGGGCACCTAAGCCCAATAGTTCACCATCGACCGAGCTTTTCATGGAGTGTGATCTGGGAGAACTTCCCCTGACGGTTCCGCCTGGAGAAAACCTAGATGTCGCAGTGCTTAGTCCTGGCCGCGCAAAGGGTTGGTCCGGGTTTTTACCTCGGTAATCACCTCAAACCCGGCCATACGTTATCACTTCAAAGGGTCTTCCGCGCTTTTGGTGGATGTTCACGGAGAACGCTGAGAGTCCTGAGTTCTGAAAGGTAGTACCCGTCGGCGTAAAAGCGGAAAGCCGCTGCGACCGTACATTTGCCGTTTTAATAGCTTGAGACGGTGTATCTGACCTTCGACCTGTCCATTGCTCCAATGCTGTTCTACCGCAGCAGTAACGGCTTCATAATCCCGCTGGAGTCCTGTGACGAAGCGTTTCAGTTCAGGAATCTGGGCGGCTACGCTTCTTGCTAGCCAAGCTTTCAAGGCGTCAGAGTCTCGATCCTCGAAGACCTGGCGGAATTGTTGCGCCAGGTGCTCGGCCGTCGCGACCTGCGGATGACTGGTGATAACTGCCTCGACCCAGCGTTGTTCGTCTGGTGTGCGCTGCGTCGGCGGCTTGGCTAGCCAAAACGCGATTAGGCGTACGTTAGGGAGTTTTCTGCGCGGCTGCGAAGACGCCGACGATGAGTTTGTACGCCAAGGCTGCAGGTATTCCTTCACTCGGCTTCGCTGTCCGCTATAGCCTTGCTGGCGCAACTCGCGGCAGAGTTGGGACGCGTTGTTGCAGCCCTCTGCCCATCTTTTCTCCAGGTATCCGCGAAAGGAATCCAACTCCGACTGCCGCCGCCGTGGTGCACGTTCCGGAAACTCCTTCGCCTTGAGATACCGTCGAACGGTGAGCGGCGTGACGCCGAACTCACGTGCGATCGTTCGTTTGGTGACACCGCGCTGGTGCGCCTCTCTCACCGCTTCAAATAGTGCTTTGCGTTTTTCCCGCGACTGTTGGCGTTGCTGTTCATGCTGGTTGCGCTTAGTCCGCGCCTCCCGTGCCACTTCTTGTACTGGCGGAATCTCGCTTGACGCCTGAGGTGAGAGTTCCGGCAACTCAACTCGGCGTAGAAGACTGGCCAATCGCTCCAGCACCCGTTGGAGAGCGGTTGCGAGGTTACAAAAGAGATGAAAGCGATCGGCCACCTGAACAGCACCCGGTGCACCTTGTCGGGCACCCTCAGCATACGCGCCCGCACGGTCGCGGCTGATGATCTCGATGCTTGGATGAACCCGCAGCCACTGGGCTAGCGTTTCTGATTCCCGGTCGGGCAGAAGGTCAATCGGTTGGTGACGTTCGAGATCTACCAAAACCGTTCCGTAGCGATGGCCTCGCCGCCACGCCCAGTCATCTACTCCAAGCACTCTTACGCCGCGATGAGGCTTCGGATCGGCATGCTGCTTTAGGGCTCGAAGAATCGTGTCCGCGCTGGAGACGATTCCGAGTTGATTGCAGAGTCTATAACCGGCCTCTCCGCCCAATGCGTAGCCGATTGCGAGCAAAGCGTCACGATGTCGTCCGGTCTGTCGGCTGTATTGTGAGGTCAAAGCTGGCAACCGCTGGGTGAAAATCCGACAGCGACAATCTTGCACGCGGCAATAGAAGCGATGTGTATGCAGGCAGATTCGGACGACGGCTCCCTGACAAGGAAGGTCACGCAAAGTGCGGCAATAGCGGCTGTGTACGTGCCAGGAACAGATTCCGCAAACAGGGCATGCGGCATTCCGGACTGCGGAGATGCTTATCACAATGACACCGGGTTCCTGATAGATGTCGTCAACACTCAGGTGTGAAGCGTCTGGAAGCAGCCCTGGCAAAGGGCTGGGGGAGGCAGCCATTTGCCCTAAAAGCTTAAAACATTTATAACCAGGCTTGTTTTATACGCGCATGTACCTCTTTGCGGAGCCTGAGGCCTCCACCAAAAGTGCGGAAGACCCACAGGTGGGTCTTCCGCGCTTTTGGTGGATGTTCACGGAGAACGCTGAGAGTCCTGAGTTCTGAAAGGTAGTACCCGTCGGCGTAAAAGCGGAAAGCCGCTGCGACCGTACATTTGCCGTTTTAATAGCTTGAGACGGTGTATCTGACCTTCGACCTGTCCATTGCTCCAATGCTGTTCTACCGCAGCAGTAACGGCTTCATAATCCCGCTGGAGTCCTGTGACGAAGCGTTTCAGTTCAGGAATCTGGGCGGCTACGCTTCTTGCTAGCCAAGCTTTCAAGGCGTCAGAGTCTCGATCCTCGAAGACCTGGCGGAATTGTTGCGCCAGGTGCTCGGCCGTCGCGACCTGCGGATGACTGGTGATAACTGCCTCGACCCAGCGTTGTTCGTCTGGTGTGCGCTGCGTCGGCGGCTTGGCTAGCCAAAACGCGATTAGGCGTACGTTAGGGAGTTTTCTGCGCGGCTGCGAAGACGCCGACGATGAGTTTGTACGCCAAGGCTGCAGGTATTCCTTCACTCGGCTTCGCTGTCCGCTATAGCCTTGCTGGCGCAACTCGCGGCAGAGTTGGGACGCGTTGTTGCAGCCCTCTGCCCATCTTTTCTCCAGGTATCCGCGAAAGGAATCCAACTCCGACTGCCGCCGCCGTGGTGCACGTTCCGGAAACTCCTTCGCCTTGAGATACCGTCGAACGGTGAGCGGCGTGACGCCGAACTCACGTGCGATCGTTCGTTTGGTGACACCGCGCTGGTGCGCCTCTCTCACCGCTTCAAATAGTGCTTTGCGTTTTTCCCGCGACTGTTGGCGTTGCTGTTCATGCTGGTTGCGCTTAGTCCGCGCCTCCCGTGCCACTTCTTGTACTGGCGGAATCTCGCTTGACGCCTGAGGTGAGAGTTCCGGCAACTCAACTCGGCGTAGAAGACTGGCCAATCGCTCCAGCACCCGTTGGAGAGCGGTTGCGAGGTTACAAAAGAGATGAAAGCGATCGGCCACCTGAACAGCACCCGGTGCACCTTGTCGGGCACCCTCAGCATACGCGCCCGCACGGTCGCGGCTGATGATCTCGATGCTTGGATGAACCCGCAGCCACTGGGCTAGCGTTTCTGATTCCCGGTCGGGCAGAAGGTCAATCGGTTGGTGACGTTCGAGATCTACCAAAACCGTTCCGTAGCGATGGCCTCGCCGCCACGCCCAGTCATCTACTCCAAGCACTCTTACGCCGCGATGAGGCTTCGGATCGGCATGCTGCTTTAGGGCTCGAAGAATCGTGTCCGCGCTGGAGACGATTCCGAGTTGATTGCAGAGTCTATAACCGGCCTCTCCGCCCAATGCGTAGCCGATTGCGAGCAAAGCGTCACGATGTCGTCCGGTCTGTCGGCTGTATTGTGAGGTCAAAGCTGGCAACCGCTGGGTGAAAATCCGACAGCGACAATCTTGCACGCGGCAATAGAAGCGATGTGTATGCAGGCAGATTCGGACGACGGCTCCCTGACAAGGAAGGTCACGCAAAGTGCGGCAATAGCGGCTGTGTACGTGCCAGGAACAGATTCCGCAAACAGGGCATGCGGCATTCCGGACTGCGGAGATGCTTATCACAATGACACCGGGTTCCTGATAGATGTCGTCAACACTCAGGTGTGAAGCGTCTGGAAGCAGCCCTGGCAAAGGGCTGGGGGAGGCAGCCATTTGCCCTAAAAGCTTAAAACATTTATAACCAGGCTTGTTTTATACGCGCATGTACCTCTTTGCGGAGCCTGAGGCCTCCACCAAAAGTGCGGAAGACCCTTTCAGGTGATTATCGTTGGCCGCTTTTGGGTGATTCCCGAGGTTTTTCATCGCAAGTGGCGGCATGGACGGCAAATGGCCAGGCCCCGATCTCATAAATAGATCAGTGCGACTGGACAATGTGGGCGACATATACTGGCGATGTAGAGTAAGCAATCATGGCCCCACAAATCTGGTTTACGTTCGCGTATATATTGATCTCTGGTTCGACGACAAGCTCGGAGACGCGAATAAACACACGATAACGGAAGTGATTCCTGTTCTAAATGCTGGTAAGTCGTTTGATTTTTATGTTGTTAATGACTGCAATATTGATACTTCGGCAGCATGGAGAAGCAGTGCTGTGGTCGTACTGCTCGGAGAGTCCCAACAGAGAATAGTGCCACTACGTCGAACATATAGGAGCCCAATTGATCAGGTCATGGTGCTGCCACCAAGCAGTGTGTCGTGGACTAGAGAAAACCAGAGTCGCAACTGCAAGCCGTGAATAATGATGAGCCAGATCCCTTTGAGCAGTTCAGCGATGTAGATGAGCAGCTACGAAAGCACGACGCGACGAAACCGGAACGAAAGGCCGGACGGAAACGGAAAACATCGGCTCACAGAGATAGGGACGATAGTTAATCACGCCAAAGCTGTCCTTGCCTTCAAGGTCTTAGATTTCTTTGAATGTCCTGACTCGCGGCTTTCGGAATGATCGGCACCTGAAGGGTGGGCGGTTGCAGTCCTACTAGAACCTGGAGCGCCCGGAACATCCAGATCTACGATCTCTAACCTTACGCCCTTATGTAATACCTTCGCAGCCTTGTTGATAGTGTCCAGGGTGACCGACAGCTTTGTCGGGTCCAATAGTCTGTCCAGTTGTGAGCGACTAGTGTGTAAATCTTTGGCCATTGCCCTCTTTGTTTTATGCTGTTCCTGCATGGTTTTCTGAAGCTGCCAAGCAAGGACTCGCTTAACAGCGACGGATTCAACTTCTTCTCGGATTCCCTCTTCTTCAAGAAAGCTGTCAAATGTTGATCCAGTATGCCTGTTTTTCATGATCTGCCCTCGTGTCGCCTTTTGTTTTTCCGTGCGATTTCTATGTCTGATGAAGGTGTACGCCCAGTCTTCTTGATCAGTGCGTGAAGGAGAACCATTTGTTGCGTCGCATCTATATAAAAAAGCACTCTTGCAATCCTATTACTTGGGAGATTGGCTCTGACTTCGTGCATTCCATCGCCCATTGGTCTACAGGTTGGCATCCCGAGTGGCCAACCAAATTCGACAGTCCTAATATCCTCTCCTATTAGCTTCCTTTCAGTTTTGTTTAACTCTTTCCACCATTCGCGGACCGGCTCGCCACCTGCATCGGTTCTGAAGAATATTGCCGGGACTCTCTTTAGTCTCTTTCCTTCCTCATCGGACACAATCGTAGTGTACCATCGATGGTACACTTATCGCACAAGAGGCGCAATACAGATCTAGGGTAAATCCGAATACGGGCTAACGAATCAAGATCGCAGGTCCAGGCGATTCGACAGTAGCATGTTCACAATGGTTCGCTCACTGTGTTGATTCGCTTATGTCTTTAGATGCAAAGTAAGCGTACGGCGAGCACCGTCTAGCAAAGGACAGGGGAGTTGGGTGATGCTTCGGGAATGGACGGATCAGCTCAGAGCAACAAGCCGGAAGCAGTAAAAGCGCAGCGCCGCAAGTGGACGATGGCGGAACGGCAGAGGATTGTGCAGGCTTCGTTGAAAGCCGGTACAACGGTCGATACGGTAGCGCGTGTGAATGGTGTGAACCCAAGTCAGATCCACAAGTGGCGCAAACAGCACCGGCAGAGAATGCAACCGGGTAAGGCTTCGGTTTTGCTTCCGGTGCAAGTGGCGGAGGGAGCCGCGGCTGGTGCATGGGAAGCGAAACAGGAGTGCAGCGTGATCATGGAGGCGCGGGGTGTGAGGGTGACGGTGGGCGGCTGCATCGATGCAGCCGTAATCTGCAGGTTATTGGAGTGCCTGGCGGGATGATTGCACCACCAGCCGGAGCGCGGATCTGGATTGCGGCGGGGATCACTGATCTGCGGCGCGGGTTCACGGGTTTGAGCGCAGCCGTGCAGATCGTGCTCGAGCAGGATCCCTACGGCGGGCATGTGTTTGTGTTTCGTGGGCGGAGAGGCGATCTGGTGAAGTTGTTGTGGTGGGATGGCGACGGGCTCTGCCTTTTTGCGAAGCGATTGGAACGCGGGCGTTTCGTTTGGCCGCAGGCCGAGAGTGGAAGCGTGTCACTTACTCGGGCGCAGTTATCGATGTTACTCGAAGGGATTGACTGGCGCCGGCCGGCGCGCACGTGGAAGCCGGAGATGGCAGTTTGATAACCGAGAACAAAAATACTTAAAAATGTTCGGATTGCTCTCGACTAAGTAATAAACCCATGGCATAGTTTTTGAAGATGCCTGCTGTACCGCTGCCTGATCTGGACGCGCTCGACGCGGCCGCATTGAAGGCCATGGTTATCAAGCAGCACGCGCAGATCTCGTCGCGTGATGCTGAACTTGAGCGTCTCCGGTTGATCATCGCCCGGCTGCGACGGCTACAGTTTGGACGCAAGTCGGAAAAAATCCAGCGCGAGATTGAACAACTCGAACTGCAGCTCGATGATCTGGAGGAGAATGCTGCAGAGAAGAACCAACGAGCAGAGAACACGCTTCCGCCGCCAGCAGCCGCAATCTTTGCGAGCGTGACCGAGAAACCGGCGCGCCGGCCTTTGCCAGATCATTTGCCGCGACAGACCGAGACCCACCAGCCTGAACAGGAAAGCTGTCCTGGATGTGGCGGGGAGCTGCGTAAGCTCGGCGAAGATGTATCCGAGATGCTGGAGTATGTGCCGGCGCGTTTCAAAGTGATCCGGCATGTGCGCCCCAAACTGAGTTGCACCAAATGCGATGTGATCGTGCAGGCAGAAGCCCCGAGCCGTCCGATTGCACGCGGCCTCGCCGGTCCTGGACTGCTGGCACATGTTTTGGTATCGAAATATGCGGATCACCAGCCGCTGTATCGTCAGGCGGAGATCTACGCCCGAGAGGGTGTGGAGCTGGAGCGGTCGACACTGGCGGATTGGGTAGGAGCAACGAGTGAGTTGCTGGTGCCCCTGAATGATGGCTTGCGGCAATACGTCATGAGTCCGGGCAAACTGCATGCCGACGATACGCCGGTACCGGTGCTGGCGCCAGGCACGGGCAAAACGAAACTCGGCCGTTTGTGGGCTTATGTTCGGGATGATCGCCCGGCCGGCGACCTGGCTGCTCCAGCGGTCTGGTTTGCGTACTCGCCAGATCGAAAAGGCGAGCATCCACACCGGCATCTGAAAACGTTTTGCGGCACGTTACAAGCCGACGGCTATGCGGGCTTCAACCACTTATATGATGACGGACGCATTCGAGAAGCGGCGTGCTGGGCTCATGTCCGTCGCAAGTTCTTTGATTTGCACCAGGCGCATGCTTCTCCTATCGCGACCGAAGCAGTGGAGCGCATCGGGCAGCTGTATCGGATTGAGAGCGAAATCCGTGGTCGCCCGCCGGATGAACGGCAGCAGGTACGCGACGAGCGTGCACGTCCTTTATTAATCGCGCTGCACGAATGGTTTAAAACCACGCTCACGAGGATCTCGCGCAAGTCCGAAGTTGCGGCGGCCATTGGCTATGCGCTCGCACGCTGGCCGGCGCTGGTACGCTATTGCGATGACGGCCGTATTGAAATCGATAACAATGCGGCCGAACGCGCGCTGCGTGCGGTCGCCCTGGGCCGGAAAAATTATCTGTTTGCAGGCTCCGATGGTGGCGGGGAGAGGGCGGCGGCGATTTACAGTCTGATGGGCTCGGCAAAGCTGAATGGCATTGATCCGGAAGCTTATCTGACTTCGGTGCTGCGTCGTATTGCCGATCATCCGATCCACCGCATTGCGGAGTTGCTGCCCTGGAATCTTTTTCCCGCAGGCCGGGTTGCCGTGGATGCGGCGTGAATATCCAATGACTTGGTTACCGCTCGAATCGCAGATGTTTCTCTCGGTGGCATACGATGCCGACAAGCGCATCCTGTACCTGCGATTCCGCAGCGGCGATGTCTACCGGTATTTCCAGTTTTCCCACGACGACTACCAGCATTTCCTGCGCGCCGAATCCAAAGGCCGGCACTTCCTCAGCAATGTTCGGAACTGCTTTCCCTACGAACGCATGGCCAAGCTTCGAGTCGCTTAATCAAGGCGACCGAACCATACAGTTACTCGGACGTGCGCTAGATTGAAAAATCGATAGATGCCGCGCTGGCTTGGATCGCTGATTATGATCGCTATAGGGGTCTTTGGCCTGTACGAGGGAATCACGCATCCTTGCGTTACGCTGCGCGGTTCTAAACGCCCTTTGACGAAATGGCAGGGACGTATCTTCTATGGGATTTTTGCCGCAGTAGGCATCGTTGGAGGACTGCTGGTCTTCTTCGGTCCGTTGTAGCGGTATTGTGGCGTACCTGCGTATTCAAAGATCAGGCGATCGGGTTACAGCATTTGCACTTCTAACCGGTGCCGCATACAGATCGAATCCCAACATGATTAGCAGAGTTATCAACACGCTGCAATACGGCCTTCGGCGAACGGTTACGATGCAAAGGAGTAATAAAGCTTTGTACTTCCGTACAAACTCCAGGTACCTGGGATTAGCTCTTCCAGCGTGCCGCCGCAGCCTTTTTTGCGATCATTTTCCGCTTATATGCCGAGAGTGCTTCAGCCCGAGCTTTACCACCTTTTGAAGCTCCGAGTTTTGACAACGCTACGGCTGCAGGATTTTTCTGGCGCTCTGCCGGTTTCTCTTCTAGCGGCGTACCGTCCATGTGTTCGCCTATGAGGTCTTCGACCACTGAGCGGGCCAGAAGATTCGGGTCTCTCGGGCGGTTCTTGCTTGCTCGGGAAGGCATGTTATGATTGTGCCATAATTAACTTTGTCAGAGAAACGCGCCAATGGCGAAACAATGTCGATGCCACGTTCTCTCGATCCGTGAAAATCCGGCCGATGAGTGCCTCATCAACGAGATCTGGGGGCAGGACGCCGAAATCGAGATCATTACAATCCACAGCGGTGGGGAAGCACTAACGTACCTGCAAACAGTAGGACGAAAACTCCCAAATCTGATCGTGTTGCCGGTGGCCTTCAACGAGATGACAGCGCTTGAGGTGCTCCGTACTTTAAAGGCCGACTCGGTTTTGCATTGTGTGCCGGTTGTTGTGCTTGCTGGTCGGCTCTCTCTGAGAGATACGCACGCCCTATATGAGGAAGGGATCGCCTGCGTTATCGAAATGCCGAGCGATCTCCCCGCCCTCGAACGAACGTTCGGAATCATAAAGGAACTGTGGCTCTGCACCGCACGCTTGCCATACGAACAGCAGGATGTTTATCCCGGCTAAACTCAAACTGAACCACTACCAACTCCAAGCGGCTACCCTACTTTCTTGCGCTTACCCCGACCCTGAACGGCATAGGGCAGCGCCTTCATGCTTGGACGAGTGGAGTCCAGTCTCCCTGTCAGTTCGTTATACGTCAGTCTGCGTGTCTCTTCGGCGAAGATCGTAACGGGTGGTCTCTCAATGGGGGTGCTTTGACAACCTGCTTAAGCAGTTTTTCGAAATTGCGGTATCCGGGCGGTTTTTTCGACCGTTCGTTTTTTTTGTCCTCGGCCTTGCCCGATCGCTCTGACATTACCCCGCCTCCTGACAAGTCAGAACATCCCACGTCAGGCGCTTGCCTGAAATGGAGTTCAGGACTTTCGTGAATCGCCCATGAGAAGTATCTTTGCGCTCATTGAAGCGAAACGACTGCTCGTCAAGATAGCGGAAAACGTGGAAAGGCTCGACACTCACGTAAGTGCCTTTGATAGATCTCTTCAGAAGAGACCAGAAATTCTCAAGGCAGTTAGTATGTACATTCCCGTCAACGTACGCCTCGGCATGATCCACTACCTTGTGCACATACTCAGGAAGGCCATCGTAGGACTTCAGGGCGTCCGTGTAGAGCGCAGATCCGGCGCTGACATTGCTGCGGATCTCCGCTTGCTGGTCTCGCTTTTTTCGGCGATCTACAACACAGGTGCGAACCCTTCTCGTTTCACGGTCAAGCAGTCCAAACACGATGGCTTTACCATCTGGGCCGCGTCCGTGAATCTTCTGGCTGCGCTTAGAAGCGTGCATATTCCGCGCCTTGCCGCCGATGAAGGTCTCATCCGCTTCGATTGTGCCCGTCATCTTGTTGATTGTGCCGTGGTGCATGGCATATCGAATCCGATGCAACATGAACCACGCGGTCTTTTGCGTCACCTTGAGTGCGTCCGCGACTTCGTAAGAGCTAACCCCGTTCTTGCAATTGCCGAGCATCCACATCGCGCAAAGCCACTTATCGAGACCGACAGCGGAGTCCTCGAAAATCGTGCCGATCTTTACGGAGAATTGCTTCCGGCATTCGAGGCATGTCCACATCAGACGCGTCTTGAGAAACGACAGCCTTTTAGACTGGCAGCGCGGGCATTCCGGGCCATTTGGCCACTTGGCCTTGGAAACAGCTTCGAGGCAGACCAGTGGGTCCGAAAAGTAACGGATTGCTTCCATCAACCCGCTGTCTTTATTGAGTTTAACTGTCTCCATGCTTCAAGTATAAACCTGGAGTCTGTGTGAGTCAAGTAATTTGTTGCCCTCGGTGACCTTGAATAGACTTCCGTCCTTGCAGCGAAACACGCCCGCGCCGGCCATGGTTGGAAAATAAACCTGATTTGCCGGGCAAGCGCTGGACTGCCGCGGGAAAGCTCCGCCTGCCTCTACATTATTAAAGGTGAATGAGCCAAGGGTACCGTCCCCGGCGAAATTGAATTCGCTGGTTTTTGTGTCCGGGAACTCTAGATCGATCGCGCTTTTGGCCTCAGTCCCCGAATACGTCATCTTTACGGGCTTCTCATGCGCGTAGACGCCCGCGACACCGAGATTGAGCATCAGTGCCATCGTTGCTATGTGTTTCATGTGTGACTCCTATCTTTTGGAGGAGATCAAGTCTGCGAGCGAACGGCCAGGTAGTGGCTGCGGGAAGAGAGGACGTCCTGAATTCCCTGAGCCAAATCGCGCGCAAATTCAGAACCAGAGTGGGTGAATCGCTAGCGATGGTGGAAAAGCACTCGACGCCACTCGCCGAGGCCGCGACATCTTCACTCGAAGCGCTAAAGGCTTACAGTACCGGAATGAAGTTGTTCCTATCCTCCGGCAACTTTGCGCCATCCCTCTCTTTTTTCCGCCGAGCTGTAGAAATCGATCCCACATTCGCGATGGCGCACGCCCAGTTGGGATTTGCGTACAGCACTAGTGGCGAGTCCGTGCTGGGAGCCGAGAGCACTACGAAAGGCTGGCTACTGCGGAATCGCGTCAGCGATCGCGAGATTTTTTATCGACTTTCTCTATGACCGGCAGGTGACGGGAAATCTGGAAAAGGCGTACCGAACCCTCGAGTTGTGGAGTGAGACTTATCGTCGACAAGGGGAGACCGCAAATCCCCAGGATCTATTAGGGGGCCTATCCACCCATGGGACCGGCCGATTCGAAAGAGCGACTGAAGCATCACTAGATGGAATCGCGGCGGATCCCGACTTTGTGATCCCGTATAACAATCTTGCGTTGGCCTATTTTTTCAGCGACCGCTTCGCAGAAGCGGAGAGCACGCTTCAGCGCGCCTTCGCCCGCAAGCTGGAAATGCCCCTTTTTCTAGTCTTGCGATACAACATCGCGGTGCTAAAGGGAGACCAGGATCAGATGGACCGGGCAGTAGGTCTGGCCAGGGGAAAGGGCGCGGCGGAACGCTGGATGGCCCACGAGGAGGCTCTTGCTCTGGCTCGTTCCGGCCGGTTACAGGCCGCCCGGCGGTCATCGAACCGGGCCGTGGATCTAGCCATGCAAGAGGGGGCGCGCGAGTCGGCAGCGAGTTACGGGGCCGCACGAGCGGTGTCGGAAGCCATTTGCGGAAATGCTGCCGAAGGAAAAAGGAGCGCCATGGCGGCGCTCGAGCTTTCGAAGGGCCGAGATGTCGAATATGCCGCCGGCCTTGCCCTGGCGCTTTCGGGAGGCTCTTCTCGATCCGAGGCGCTCGCTGACGATTTGGTAAAGCGCTTCCCGGAAGATACTTTTGTGAAGTTTACCTACGCACCGGTTCTTCGCGCGGTAGCCGCACTGGCGCGGGGCAAACCCACAGACAGCGTGGAACGGCTGGAAATCGCTAGTCGTTATGAGCTGGCTGTGAATGGCCTCAACTTCCCTTATTTCAATCTTGGCGGTTTGCACTCGGCCTATGTGCGCGGCGAGGCTTTCACTGCCGAGCACCGGTATGCGGAAGCGGCGGCCGAGTTTCAGAAGATTCTCGATCATTGCGGTATCGTGGGCGCGGATCCCATCGGCGCACGGGCGTATTTGCAAGTCGGGCGAGCATACACTTCGTTGGGAGACAATGCCAATGCGAAAAGTGCGTACGAGTGTTTCCTCACGCTCTGGAAAGATGCCGACTCCGACCTCCAGATTCTGAAGCAAGCCAAAGCGGAATACGCCAAGCTGCAGTGAACCAGCAGTAGCGGGTCCGCGGCATCGACCCACTTTGTCGGTTGTCCGTTTCGCGTAAGTGCGGGACATTGTGGGCTTGTACATGAACCCGCCCGATCACGCTCTGGTCTTCTGCGTCGATGAGAAAAGCCAGATTCAGGCGCTGGATCGCACCCAACCCATGCTGCCGTTACAACCGGGCAACGAGCGCCGAACGCACGACTACAAACGCCACGGGACAACCTCTGTTTGCCGCGCTGGAGTTAAAGACCAGTCACGTAATTGGCCAGCTGCATCGCCGCCACCGTTCTCAGGAATTCCGCAGATTTCTGCATACCCTCGAGACCAACGTGCCCACCGAACTCGTTGCTCATATCATTCTGGACAACTACGGCACACACAAAACGGCGATCATCCGGAAGTGGTTCACCAAACGACCGCGCTTCCATGTCCATTTCACACCCACTTACGGTCCTGGATCAACCTGGTGAAGCGCTGGTTTGCCGAAATCACCAAGAAGCGGATTCGTCGGGGTGTATTCCGAAGCGTGAAAGAGCTGGAGGCGGCCATCCGCGAATACATCGAAGTTCACAACGAAGACCCAAAACCCTTCGTCTGGACCAGAACGGCCGACGAAATTCTGGCCAGCATCGCTCGCTTCGCACACCCCACGCACACTGCCCTCCACCCCTCATGACTTACATCCCGAACCACTGGGACAGCAGACTAGCTGGAGAAGACGAAGAGCCGTTCGGCTCCCAATGCCCAAGCGGTTTACGCCAAGTATGCCGCTTTTCAGCGTGACTTTCAGTTCTGGTTCAGGATCCCGAGCTTCAGAACGCATAACTCAAGGCCAAGACTACTGACGGACCTCCCGATCCGGTGATGAAGGTATATGTCGTGTAGTCTATGTTCTGACAACTGAAGCCCAGTGACACACCGAGCTGACCCTCGAATTCAGTGCGATGCACTTTCGAGCCCTGATCGACAAGCCCGAAATGCAACCAATTCACGGGTGAATATCTCAACTCATTCCAGGAATAGAAAAAGGTATCGGACGGTATCCCGAGCGCAGTGGGAAGTTGAGAACGGCGGTCCATGTGATTCTACGCCACCACCTGCCGGGTAGCTGGCTGCGATCCGTCGAGGATCGCTTTAAGAGCCCATAGATCCCGAAAGCCCATGATCTTGCGGAATGATTTTTCTCCTTCCAAGAATGCGGCTGCTGACCAGCGCGCTGGCATGCCTGGACGCCAGCGGCACACCCGGCGAGTCCGGCTGCGCACGCCGGAATGCGGATTGTCCAGGATGTTGCTGGTGGCCAAACAACGATGCAGCGATCTAGGAACATCGAGCCGGTTAATGGTGAAACATTCTTCCAAGCCTTCCAGCAGCGCAGCCGCAGCCTCGGGATAATCGTGCTCCAGCCAACCGGCGATCTGGCGGAACTTGGCGATGCCATCTTTCGGGTTCATCTTCCAAGCCGCGCGCATCAGCGAGCCGGTCTGTCCCTGCTGCTCGCGAGGCAGTCGTCCGAGCACATTGCGCAGTTTATGATTTCTACACCTTTGCACCGGCGTCTCGGCGCCGAACACCGCGTTAATGGCCGTGCGCAGAGCTTTCGAGCCGTCGATAACGAACAATCGGCGGCGTGCCGGATCGATGCCGTGCTCGACCAGGTGTTGCAGCAGATCCTTGGCTGCCGCGGCGTTTTCCGTCGCGCCCTCGCGTAGCGCCAGCACATGTTTGCGGCCCTCCATATCCACGCCCACCGCAGCCAGCACGCATTGCTCGCCGAAGTGCATCGCGTCGATGTAGATGATCAGCAGCTCGATCTCATCGAAGCGCCGCTCTAATAACTTCTTCAACGCGGCTTCGGAAGCTTCGATGGTTTCGCGGCTGACTGTCGAGCGCGACACGCCCACCGTGTCGGCCATTTCGGGAATGACTTTGCCGTAGCGCCGCGTGGACACGCCATTCAACAGGATTTCCAGCATGCGTTCGCCGGTGGCGCTGTTCTGCTGCATGGCCTGGTAAGCCGGGACGGGAACCTCTTTGTTCGCGCCGCGACCTTTGTTTCGCAATCGCGGCCGGTTCACTTTGAGCTTGCGCTCCTTCAGACACACGCGGCCCGCTTGCGTTCCATGCCACCCCAGGTCCGCCGCACGAGCTTTGCCTTGCTGCGGTGGTCCGGCAATTTGTGCGGCCGATAGTTCGAGCACGGCTTCGATGCTGGCGCGGCCCATGACGTCGATGAGTTCGTCGATAACCATGCGGCTGTGCTCGATCAACTCCATCATCGGCAGCAGCGCTTGGCCGTTGCGGACCAGAAACTCGGCGAGCTTGCGCTCGCCGACTCTTCCGTGGTTATCAATCGTATGGTAGTTTCGTTTCACGGCGGTTCTCCTTTTCAAGGTTTTGTCACCCCGATTCTATTCAGAATCAGGGGGAACCGCCGCCTCAACTTTCAACTACAGCCAGGACACCGTCAAAGGTATCGTGCTTGTCTTTTGTATCGTAGACGTACTCGCCTTCGCTATAGAGTTCAAGCCGCTTGTAGGTAGACGATAACTCGTAGCCAGGAGCAATGCCCGTGGTCTTTCCCAAGACCACTCCGAACATCGGCGTCACTTGAAACACCAGTTCGTGACCTGCAACGAAGTTATAGCCGGTCCACAGTGAGCCGGTTTTCAGATTTTCGTAGTTATATCGGGCTTCCAGGTGGAGCCAGTTATGGTCGGTGCTCAAGGCGGAGGAGCCGTAAGCGGGCTCACCGGCACCGAGATAACCGTAGGCGCCGAGGAAAAATGTCCAGTCATTCGAGGAACTCGGTAACTTTTCTGCCTGGCGGCCGGCCGCCACCTGTGCAGAGGCAGTGCCGGCAAAGAATGCGGCACTCAAGACAACGAACCAACGGTCTATCCGCATTCTTCCTGCCCAATCCGAGCAACCCAACAGGTTATCGGATGCTGAGCCTGTCCGATCTTATCGGGGGGTTCCTCCGCAAACCGTCAAATGGACCAGCCTGACCGGGATGTTGGCCACGCGACGGCCAAATTCGGCTTACCCGTCACAAAGGATCTATGCGGAAGCAATTACGGTTCACTTCTCCGACATGCCGACAAACCGTCAACTTGGATTCGTAAACGCCACGCCGTTACTCTCGGGTGATCAGCCCCACTTCTCAAAACCGGACCTCCAGTTGACATGAACGGCGACGTGACCCAACTAAGCGCGACGGCGGAAGTGAGTTGCCTGTGCTCCTACATTACAGTGCCAGAGACTAGCGATTTCAAACCAAACGGGATTGTTTCAGTCTGCTCGTGGATCGGCGGCAGCGCGAGCAAAGGTCCACGGCCGCAGGCGCACCGAACGGTGATGCGCGCGTGAAGCTCGGACTCCGATGTGCTTAGCGGTGCTTTGCCACCGGCTCGGCTCCATCAGGCCCGCAATTCGTCTTGAATAGAACTGGGCGCGGCGGTCGCCGGCAGAACCCGATCCGCTCACCTACGCCGCGCGACGGCCCTTTACATGTTCGGGTTGTTGGACTGCCGGGGCCGGCGCCATGGCAGGCTCCACAGTCCGCGCACCGAGAGGATGACGGTGAATAGCGAGATCACGCAGAGCGTGAAGTTCTGCCAGAGTTGGGGCGATCCTGCCGCCTGCAAGTCCCTTTCCCGCCATGTGCAAGATGGGGACGCCCGTCCCAACGATCGACGCGACGAGCATGATGATGTACCCCGATCGCCGCCCGGCGAGCACCAGCGTTCCGTACAGCCAGACGACCAGGACAAACACCGGAATGACCATATTGAGCCCTCCCCGCTCCATTCCGCGGGCGATTTCGTCCGAGAGGTGAAACGTCAGGAAGAGGATCGAGAGCAGAGACGCGACGGTTAACATGACGTCGTTTTTCATTGGATATTCTCCTTGTTGGATTTGTGTGTGCCTCATTACCCTGCTGCCTTTGCCTGCTCCCTCCAGCGCTGCTCGTTCACACCAAACACCCGGAGCCACATGCAGTTGAGAACCCAGCGGGCCCAGAGAACTCATCTCCATCGATCTCCAGGCTTTTTCATGTAATTAGCTATCACATAGGGCCACGGAATAACAACAAGATCCACGATCGCTTCTATAGCCATGATCTTGGTAAGTTCTATTTACAACAGTTCATTGAAGCCACTCGGACCTGTAACGCGCTATCTTTCCCTGTGCAGTCGCAAGTCCCTCAATCGTGCTGGCTTGGCGGCTTGCGCGGGATTAGTAAGGCCGTTGCGTTCGGCTATTCATGTGAACCTGTAGTCGGTGGGCGCCGGCTTTACAAGCTGTGCGTCAGCGAGAAGAGATATGGGATGAGCGTGGATACCTGGCTGCAAATTATCGAACAGGAAAAGGCGACGGGGACACCTGGTAAATGCGGCGGCAACCTCACGAAGCCGGAAGCGTGGGGCCACTGCGAGTGCAAGAGCTGCATGGCGAACCGGGAGAGGTTGAGAGCGGGAAAATAGCGGGGTTGATTACCCGGCCGAGCCAGTTGGAGGCGGGCCGCCGGCCCGATTGGGTCGAACAGCAGCCATCCGGGATCGTCGAGCATCCTTTGGAACTGACGACATACGCTCTTCGCCACGCTCGGTGAGAGAACGGATCGCATGGCCGGCCGGTTGCGTCATTTGGCGCATCTGATTTGCGCCCGCTGTCATCTCACGCATTTGTTTCTCACCCGAACCTCTGAATTACACGCAAGTTGCTGCATTCTCTGGAGACCAGGCTGGAATGCGATTTGCACCGAAACGAGAGTCAGGTTCAACTACATTCGCCTGATACCGAGCCTGGGCAGGAAGCCCGGCGGAGAGGTTAAGTATGAAATTCAATCACATTCTGTTTCCGATCGATTTCTCCGAGCACTGCAGTGGGCTCAAGAAGGAGATCGAGTGGCTGGCAGGCCGCTTCGGTTCACGAGTCACGCTCCTGCATGTCTTTGAGATCCCGGCAAGCTGGTATGGGTCCTGCGAAGCCACGGTGTTCTATCCGGAGTGCTTCGAGTTCATTAAGGATGAAGCGAAGCGGCGCTTGAACGAGTACTCAATTAACCTGCCGGAAAATCGTGTAGAGCGCATTGCCGCAGCGGGAAATGCTGCTTGGCACATCACCGAATGGGCACGGAAACACAATGTGGATCTGATCGTTATGGGTACGCACGGATACGGCAAGGTACGCGCGCTTCTGCTTGGTTCCGTGACGGCTAAGGTGCTGCACGACGTAAGCTGCCCGGTGTGGACCGACACATTCGCGAACATGCAACATGATGGACCGCTCGCTGGTTTCTCGAATGTTCTGTGCGCACTGGAATTGACCGATGAAGCAGTCCCGCTCCTGCAGTTCACGGAGAAACTGGCAAACGACTTCGGCGCCAAGGCGCGTGTAGTCCACAGCATGCCCAAGATAGAGGTTAGGCCGGATAAATACTTCGACTTCGACCTGCACCGCTATTTAACCGAATCGGCGCGTGTAGAGATTTCGAAACTTCAGCGCGAAGCCGGAACTGAATTTCCACTTACGATCACTGACGAGCGCATCGCGACCGGTGTTGCTGAAGTCGCGCGAGATCTGGGCGCCGACTTAGTTGTGGTCGGGCGGGGGAAGTGTCAGGAGGCATTCGGCCCTTTGCGCACTCATGGCTATGACATCATCCACGAATCACCATGCCCGGTCCTTAGCTATGCAGTGGGTCAGCCAGTCCGTATTTCTTCATCTTGTAGCGAAGCGCGTCCCGCCCGATACGCAACAGACGGGCAGCTTCTGACTGGTTTCCGGACGTCTTAGCCAACGCGTCGGAGATGAGACGGCGTTCGCTCTTCTCCAGGAGTGAGTTGTCCGAGCTCGCTTCGGTCGTGGAGGGTATCGTCGTTGCCTGCTGCGGCCGTGAGGCATTCCCTCTGAGATACTCAGGGAAATCGGCGACATCGATCGTGTCGCTCAGCACCATCATCGAGGCATGCCCAATCGCGTTCTCAAGCTCGCGGACGTTTCCGGGCCACTCGTGCCGGCTGAGCGCGGTGCTGGCACGCTGGGTCATTCCTCGGACAGGCTTATTGAACTGCTGTGAGAACTTGTCGATGAAGTGCCGGGCCAGCAAAGGTACATCTTCTCTGCGTTCCGACAGCGGGGGCACCCGCATTTGGACCATCGATAAGCGGTAGTACAAATCTTCGCGGAATCGCCCTTCGCGGATCATCGACTGGAGATCGCGATGCGTGACGGCGATGACACGAAAGTTGACCTTGCGCGCCTGCAGTGAGCCGACTCGCTGGACCTCCTGGTTTTGAATGGTTCGAAGTAGTTTTGCTTGCGTCCCGAGCGGCATGTCGCCAATTTCGTCCAGGAAGAGAGTTCCTCCGCTGGCATGTTCGACCAAACCGACCTTATCGTGCGTTGCACCCGTAAATGCGCCCTTTACATGACCGAAAAGCTCACTTTCAAATAGAGTCTCGACCACTGCGGAGCAATTCACTACAACGAGATTGCCCGATGCAACGGGACTCAACCGATGTAACGCCTGAGCAACCAGATCCTTGCCGGAGCCGGTTGGTCCCGTAATCAAAGCGGTTCTGAAATGAGGAGCGATTCTCCTGATTGTCGAGAAAAGCTCCCACATGGCAGAACTATTCCCGATGATGTGCTCGAATTGAGCGTTGCCCTGCAGTTCCTCCTGGAGCTGAAGCGTGAGGTGACGTCGCCGGGCATGTTCAATCATCGTCCCAATTCGTTCGCGTAGCGCGGGAATCGAGACTGGCTTGTTCAGGTAATCGCTGGCACCCTTTCGTATTGCCTCGACCGCAGACTCGGTCGAATAATAAGCGGTCATAAGAACCACATCGATTGCGGGATCGAACGCGGTGATTCGCTCGAGCAGGTCGAGACCGCTCATTTTCGGCATAATGAGGTCGGTCAGCACGATATCCGGATGTTTTTCGAAGACCAGATCTAAAGCTTCTTCCGGGTCGTCGGATGTCAGAATCGTCAGATCCGGTCGTTCCAAAGCCGTGGAGAGTAATTCGAGGCTCCCGGGATTATCATCGACGATTAGCAGCGATACGGGATGTTCGTTTCGCTGTGGCTTCATGTTTTCTCTTATCGAAGCTTAGCTGCCTAGGAAATGCCAGACTTCCGAGCGAAGCGCTTTCAAGTCCACTGGTTTAGCTAAGTAGGACGAGAATCCCGCTTGTAGCGCTCGTTCGCGATCGCCCTGCATCGCACTGGCTGTAAGGGCCAGAATCGGCGTGTCAGTGAATCGTTCATCTCTTCGCAACGCCCCAAGTACGCCGAACCCATCTATTTTGGGCATCTGCAAATCGAGAATGATCAGGTCAACGGAGTTATGCAGCGCTTTTTCGAGCGCATCTTCCCCATCTACTGCCTCCAGAATTTCGTATCCGGCGCTATCGAGGACGGTACATATCAGCTCGCGGCTGCTCGGCCGGTCTTCAGCGACCAGGATGCGCTTCATCGTCTCTTGACATTTTGCAGGATTGCATCGAGGTTCGCTAGGAATCCATTCATTTCAGGCATGATTAGGTCGATAATGGCCGCTGAGCAGGTTCAGGTGCCGCAAGGGGTAGAACAAACTCGAAGCAGCTTCCCTCTCCCGGCGCGCTTTGGACGGATATGGTTCCGCCGTGCATCTCGACCCAGCTCCTAGTGATCGCCAGGCCGAGGCCGGTTCCCTCTCTGACACCTCGCGTCGTCGAGCCCAGCTGATAAAACTTATCGAAAATCGCCTGCTGCTCAGAAATGGGAATGCCGATCCCTGTATCCGTCACGGCGAAAATCGCCTGATGCGCTCGTTGGCGGCATTCTACTGTGATTCTTCCACCTTCGGGCGTGAACTTAATCGCGTTGCTGACGAGGTTCGAAATGATTTCTCTAAACCGGACCGGATCGGCAGTGATTTGCACGGAGTGATCGATATTTTCGACGATACTGATTGCTTTGTTATTCGCCAAAGTCTTCAGGCTGGCAATTGTTTGTGTGATCGCTTGAGCTGGCGTGAATACTTCGGTATGCAACTCGAGGCGTCCAGCCTCAATTCTGCTCAGATCCAGAATGTCGTTGATCAATTCCAACAGATGGCGAGAATCGCTCTGAATGTGTGTCACGAAGCGCTTCTGATCGGGATTCAGCGCGCCTTTGAGCTCCTCAGCAAGCAGGTCAGCGAATCCGATGATAGTGTGCAGCGGAGTCCGGAGCTCATGGCTCATGCTGGCAAGGAATTCGCTTTTCAAGCGATTCGCTTTCTCGAGCTCGCGATTCTGCACTTCCAACCGCTGGTTACTCGTCGCAAGCTCGGCAGCAAACTCTTGGTGTACGGCATCAATTCGCGCCTGAGCTTGCTTCCGGTCGGTGATATCCCGAACGATTGCCATAATACGGGAACCATCCAAAGAGCGAATAGGACTCAGGCTGATCTCGACCGGAAAGTCTGTACCATCTTTACGCCTGGCAAAGAGCTCTAATGCAATGCCCATGGGGCGCGTGGTGGGGTGCTCGGCATACCGCTCCCGATGCTCCTTATGGCGCTCCTTCACAGATTCAGGAACAACGATTTCGATGAGTTGGCCGAGAAGCTCTTCGCGTGGATAGCCAAACATCGCTTCTGCCGCGGCGTTCAGCAGCACAATGGTCCCGTCGCGATCCACTTCGAAGATGGCGTACGGAGCGGCCTCCAAGAGATCGCGGAAGCGTAAATAGGACTGAAGGTGAACATGCGGCTCAACTGCCTCCTTCGCTGCGCCGGGAACGCCGCGCTGAACGTCTGGGTGGCTATCCGCCATCTGATTATGCAATCAGTTTAGTGACGTATTTTTGGGCAACACATGATACGCAATCGAGTCATCTGGCGCTATTTCAATCGCGTCGGCCTACCAAATGGCGGCCGTATCTCAGCGGTGTCGACATTTTCCCAATCGTGGTACGCTGCCTCAGCCTCTTCCGGAGTCGCGTAAGACTCGAAGACTTGGACCGAACCCGTTTTCAAGGCAAGCGTAAAGCGATCGGGAGTTTCGAACGGCAGCCAGGGTGTTGTATCAACCCACCAGTCCTGCCCATCCAAGCTCCTTTCCATCGGGCCATCCGGTGACAGGTGGCCGTTTGGCGCCACGTTGAGCCCGAGTCTCCGTCCATCGGGTGTATGTAAAAAGATCTTTCCGTGCCGGC
Organism: uncultured Acidobacteriaceae bacterium; assembly: GCA_963787585.1. Lineage (GTDB taxonomy): Bacteria > Acidobacteriota > Terriglobia > Bryobacterales > Bryobacteraceae > Bog-105. The sequence goes on along the minus strand of CAWBDR010000007.1, from coordinate 392,443 downwards.
TGGGCCGGTGCAGAATTTCCGGCACCGGCGCGCCGACCCAGATTCTCTTCACCACACTATCGAGGCCTACGGTTACTCGATAGCGGACCCGTTCCTCGCCATTCGGCCACCGCAGAAGGCCCCTGCCTGCCAACATTACCGAGGTAACTGCTTCATTCACGTGATTGCTTCCTTATCTTGACGTGGCATGCCGACCCTCCATCTGCATAGATTCGCCTCTGCAGTTCATCCTTCGTGCTGGGCTAACAGTCGGCACCTGCGCCAATTGGCGCAGCCTCGTTTCCGGTTTGTCAAACCGATGGGTGCGTGCACCATCCGTTATTTGTCCGCGATTTCCGGGAGGAAAAATGATTTTGGGGTGGGCACGAAACTGCAATTGAGAAATTGACAGTGGTTCTGCCGCATGAGAGCGTGTTTGTATGAGACAGAGAAGCTTTACAATACCTGAAATCATGTTGATCGCCGGCACTCGCGTTGCACTTGGCATCGGCTTAGGTTTGTTGATTGCAGATAAGCTCAGTCGGGAGGCGCGAAAGGGTGCTGGCTGCGCTCTGCTAGCGGTGGGCGCATTGAGCACAATACCCCTCGTGGTGGATGTACTCGGCAAGCCTGATCGTGCAGAACGGATCGGAGCCGAATAGTAAATGAAGCGCATCGCGGCTGGAGATCAGGGTTAGCATGAACCAGCGGCACTGCCAGCCTGTCCATCGCATTCTTCACACTTCCGCGAACCTTTCCTGCGTGTAACTTTCCTGAGCGATATTGAGACGTACTGCCGTCGCTCTCATCGGGAGACTCAAGACAGGGCAAGGTGATTCGAGGATGATTTCATATGCATGCGTCTCGAATCCAGCCAAGGACCGCGGCGTGCGACGGCGGTTAATAACGACCAGGTCTGCGTTTTGCATTTCGGCCACGTGCCGCACTACGTAGCCTACAGGCCCAGTCGCGACGTACACTGGGCACCTGCTTCCTGCAACCAATTCATCCAAGCCTGCTTCCGGATATTCCTCTTCGAGAGCGACAATTCGATCGCCTGCCCCAGACGCGTTGCCCGAGGTCATTGCACTCGCAAACGTCACTTTACTTCCAAAAATAGCGCCGAGTGCTGTTGTTTCATTGACATACTCGCCCAGAATTGTGTCTGGCGCAAGAGCGCAAACAATGCTGCGAAAACCTATGAACGGGTTCAGTTTCTCAGAGTGCGGGCCAGTCCAAACAGCGCAAGACGCTGTCCGCAAGACTGCAGCAGTTGTAGGACCTATCAACGATCGATCGCTGCCACCAGTTCCGCGCGTCGGCATCATGATCAGATCGGCGTCAGTGTGTTCTGCATAGTCAACGATCTGCTCGGCGACGGTCCCGGATTCGACCCTGATGTCGCATTGAATGCCCTTGAAGCATTCGTCGCGGAATGTTGCTAACGGTGACATCTGGGCTCTCTTGAGCGCCCGAGGCGTTTCATTCCCGTCGGTTTCGGAGTAGACGTCGGCGGCTCCGTACCAGGCGGGGCGCGAGGGCATAACGTGCAGCAGCGTCACTGTTCCGCCGGTGAGGTCGGCGAGATCTCGGACATACGGGGCTGTTGCTTTACAAGAAGCCGAAAAGTCGACCGGAAACAAAATCGATTGAAAGATCTTGTTGACACGTAAGCCGTGTCTGCTAAGTGCATGCCAATCTGGGTGCGAACTACTTGAAGTAACCATAATCTCTTCGCCTCTGCCTGCTCCCATGCATTATTGCGACCGTTCTAAGGGGTTTGAAGGGAAGCGCTCCGAGAACCCGAACTGCTCGTAACGAACTGGAACAAGTAGTGACTCGCATTCGCCGTCGAACGAGATCAGGTTTGCTTGAGGGCGTGCGTTCGCGCTGGTTGCGTTAAATCGCGCAGTCTGAGAGTGTTCCTCTGATCTGTTCTGAAATCGGAGTTTGCCATTTCTCGCGTGCATAGTTCTTTAAAAGCCATGTATTTGTGTGGTACGCCAAGTGCCTCAAAGATTCCAGAATCATGCCTATAATCGTAAGCTCGCACGAAAGAGGTACCGCAGTAGCTGTACTCTCCGGTGCATCGCAAGCACAGCAGAGAACCCGCAGTCTTGGCCGTCTCGTGAGCATTCTCTTGCTCATCGCAGCCGAGACCGGCGTTCTGCCTAAAGCACAGGCGCTGCCGTCCTTCGCGAGGCAGACCGGACAACGGTGCGCGGCCTGCCATGTGGGCGGAAATTGGCCGCAGTTGACGCCATGGGGGCGCTTTTTCAAGCTTGCCGGATACACGGCCGGCAAATCGTTCGTAGATAAAGAAGGATTTAATTACGCCCCGATCGGAATTTTTGGGCAAGCCGGCCTGACTTGGGCTGCTCAACCTAATGACACGCAGGGTAACGCGGTAGTGACTCAAAACGGGTCACCGGAAGCGTATCAGTTTACCGGCGAATTCGGCACTAAGCTCACCGATTTCGCAGGTATCTTCTGGGAGTACCAAGTCGCCAACCAATTTCCGGGGTGGAAGGGAGTGGTTGACTTGGTCGATGTCCGCGCAACACATTTTTTTCATCCGGGCAATCATGAACTGCTGGTAGGGTTCAATAGCAATAACAACCCGAGCGTGCAGGACGTTTGGAACACCGTTCCAGCCTGGAAGTATCCTTTCTATGGCTCGCCACAATCGCCCGGACCGCCCGGCAGTCCGATGATCGCGAACCTGAGCCAGCAAACAGGTAGTTTTGGCGCGTATGCATTATTCGATCGGCAGTTTTACGCCGAGTTGTCCGCCTACCGGGTGGGAACCGGCTTCTTCCGTTGGATGACGGGGGGCACGTCCCTACAAAACGGGGCCAATTACCTGCAAGGTTTAAATCCTTATTGGCGCGTGTACTGGACCAAGGCACAGGGCCCGCACGTGTTTATGGCCGGCGCGCTGGGCATGCATTCGAATGTGTATCCGGACAGCTCGTCTCCGAGCGGACCGACGGATGTGTTTTCCGATAACGGTTTCGATTCCCAGTATCAGTATCTAGGGGAAACGAACAAATTGACGCTCAGAGGGTCATACATGTACGAGCACCAGTCACGGAACGGAAGCTTTCCGCTGGGAAATGTATCCAATCCGAAGGGCAATTTAAAGACGCTGAATCTGAACGGATCTTACGCCCTTCATGAAGCCTGGACTTTCACCGGCGGATTTATTCTTAGCAATGGAAGCAGCAACGCTGCGCTGTACGGAGTGAGTAGTCCGTCCGGGGTGCAACTTACGGATAAGCCGAACACGACCGGTTACATTCTGCAGGTGGATCGGACTATTACACAGAATGTAGTCGCCTCGCTCCAGTACACGGGCTTCACGAAATTCAATGGACTCACGAATAATATCGATGGACTGGGCCGAAAACCGAGCGATAATAACACATTGTGGGTTACGGTGTTCTTCGCGTTTTAGTTTCCGAAGGAGCGCACATTGACAATCTACAACTTACTTAAGAGAGCTGCAGCAGGCACGGCCTTCCTGGGAGTGATCTCGAACGCGGCCGCGCAGAAAAGCTGGAACGCGCCTCACATCGTAACTACTTACTGCTCCGGCTGCCATGGTATTGATGGCAACGCACCCCTACCGTATGTTCCGAAACTAGCCGGGCTCGAACCAGCGTACGCCGAAAAGAAGCTGAAGGCATTTAGAGAAGTCTCGCCCCCTACGGACGAATTATTCTTCGCGATATCGAAGCTCGCTGGCGCGGACAACGATCCAGGGAACGTCAGCCGCCAGGAGCGCATCAACATGGAAGGCGTAGCGCATGCCGCAAAGCCGGAAGTGATTGAGGAGGCAGTGCTGTGGTATGCCAAGCAGCCTCGCACGTCCGGACATTCCGGAAATAAAGCGCTGATCGAGCAAGGCAAACAACGGTACATGAATGGTCTGCCCGCTGAGAAGGTGATTGCCTGCAAGACCTGTCACGGAATTGATGCGGAAGGTAAAGGTCCGGCTCCGCGTCTTGCTGGCCAGAACGCCCAGTATATTGAAACCCAGTTGGCGAAGTTCCGCCAGGGTGACCGCAGGCACGCACCAGAGATGACCATCGTGACGCGGGATTTGGATGCAGAACAAGCGCGTGCCGTGGCGGCGTACTTGCAATCTCGATAGACATCTGTTATGAGCAGTGTGCTTGCTTCATAGTCTTTGGAGGACATACATTACTCTTTGATTCGCGAACCAGGCGACGTGTTCGACAGACAAGAGGCGCGTGGCTGATCGCTTTATGCGCCGTTGAAACCGGGCAAGTGCGGCGGGAATCTCCCGAAACCGGAGGTGTGGGGCCACTGCGAATGCAAGAGCTGCACGGCGAACCGGGAGAGGTTGAGAGCAGGAAGATAGCGGGGAGATTAGGGACGCGCGAGTTGATCCAGGCGATTGCGGGAGATCTGGGGATTAGCGTTGCGAGTCGCTGTATAGAAACGTCCGAGCAATCGCGGGATAGAAGCGGACTTGTCAGTCCGTATCTGGCTTACACTTCTCCGACATGCCGACATTACGTCAAAGTGGATGCTCTACACTGCGCGGTTAGGTGCGAGTAATCTGTAATAATTCCAGTTCGGTTTGCTCGTTATCCACTTACAATCCATTAACAATTGCTCAACTCGCTGCTAAGCCTTAGTGATCGCACGCGAGGCATCGAGGTTTTGGCGTCATCCGGCAGCTACTCCCAAAATAAAAAAAAAACGATCGGCACCCAGCGCGCTCTAAAGACGGTGCAACGAACGATAATGCAATGCGCCGCGGTTGTCGCGCAAGTTCTTTCCTCAAGCTGTCAAGTCGGAAATCAAAACGGTTTGCGTTTGCAAACCTCCGCTTGTCATTTGGTCGCACTGCACGCCCAGTGCTACGGAACCAGCCAAATCACGGGTGTCGATCGAACCCAAGGAGGCTATCTTTGAAGCAAACAAAGCCTATTTCGCCCGTCGCGTTAGGAAGACGTTCGCTTGCTGTCCTGACAGCTGTTCTGTTCTCCGGTGCTTTGATGAGCGCCTTGGGACCGAAGCCAACAATAACGGCAAGTTCGGCAGCGGTCCACGACTCCGGGGACGAACTGGTTTTCAAGCAGGGCTATCCTACCGACGAGACCGCCGCCGGACTCAAGGATGATTGGCTCTATCACGAGGCCGTCCAGACTTATCTCTGGGCCATGCCCGCCCTCAATATGGAAGCCATGAAAGAGGGCTCCGAGGCGAAATTCGGCAAGGGCTACAACGTGCTTCCGATTTTCAAGGAACGCCTCAACGCCAAGACCCTCATCACAACGCCGAACTCCGACGTCATCTACGCCCTTGGATATCTCAACCTTAAGCAGGATGGCCCGCTCGTTATCGATGCGCCGCCCGGCCTGCAGGGGATCCTCGACGACTTCTTCCAGCGACCCATCTGCTCCGTAGGCAATATCGACGGACGTCAATGGTGCGCGGATGTCGGCCTTCCCGGACCGGACAAAGGCAAAGGCGCAAAGTATCTGATCCTACCGCCCGACTTCAAAGGGGATGCGCCGAAGGGATATCTCGTCTATAAGTCGCGCACCTATGGTGTGTTCGTCTTCTGGCGTGGCTTCTTCCAGGACCCCAAACAGCTTGAGGCTCCCGTCAATACCATGGAGCAAACGAAGATCTATCCGCTAGGCAAGCAGGCCAGCGCCAAACCGATGCAGTTCCCGGACGCGTCCAACGTTCCCATCAACATGCTCATGCCGCACGACAGTAGCGCGTATGACATGCTCCAGCGATTCATCGACAGCGAATATCCCGATCCATCCGATATGGACATGCGCGGCGTCCTGCAGGCCATCGGCATCGTCCAGGGCCAGGCTTTCTCGCCAGACGCCCACGCGCGCGAAGTCCTTACCCGTGCCGCCCAGCGCGCCACCGACATAGGTCACTACATCAGCTATGTATACCTTGGCACGCTTCCGGGAGGCATGTATTACAAAGACCGGCATTACGTCAACGGATTTCCGCCTGTCCCCGGAAACCCCACCTTTACAGCACCGACCTACACTGATCTGGCGCAGCGCGCTGGCTTCTTCACCACCGCCTACTCTACTAGCCCGGTGATGGCAATCAGCGTCGCGAACTTGGGATCGAAGTATCCAACCGCTTTCAAAGACGCAGACGACAACTATCTCTCCGGAGACAACTCCTACAAGATGCATCTGCCTGGGAACATCCCCGCAAAACTCTTCTGGTCTGTGACGCTTTACAACGCTGACAACGCATCCGGCCTCGATAACGGCCAGCCATTCCCATCCATCAACAAGATGGATAAACCCGCAACCAATCCTGATGGATCAATTGACCTTTACTTCGGTCCCAAATCTCCCGGCGAAGGAAAAAACTGGATCGCCACCGTCACCGGCAGAGGCTTCTTCGTCATGCTCCGCCTCTACGCTCCAACCCAACCGTTCTTCGATCAAAGCTGGAAGCCGGATGATGTCGTGAAGATCCAGTAGGAGATGCGGACAACTCACCGCTTCTCCGTCGGAATTAGTACTTGGTCCCAGGAGATAAATCGATGCAGCATAGGCTCTGGATTTTCGCTCTCGTCGTTGTACCTTTCGTCGGATGCCACCAAGCGAATGCTCCTACGCAGACAGCCGCTCTAGCAAGTGAAGCGTCTGATGTGTCAACTGCGGCCGACGTTGTCCCAGGCCCGGTCCCGAACACACGCATTACGGAGGCATACGCACGACTCGTAGCTCGCGATGCGTACTTTTGGGCGTGGCCGATGGTAAATATTTACAACCGGCGTCTAGCGTTCGCACAGGCTCCAACGCCAGGGCTAATGGGCGGCATCCTGCCGTTCGCTCCTCTCAATCGCCTGTCGATGTTATCGGATTACGTGGACCCAGCAGAACGCGACGTGGCGTGCCCGAATCAGGATGTCGTCTATGGCGGGGCCTTATTGGCCCTTGATCAAAGTCCGGTGGTTATTCAGGTCCCCGACTTCGGCAAACGCTTCTGGGTCTATCAGGTCGTCGATACGCGGACGGATAGCTTCGCGGATCTCGGTGCGATGTATGGCACAAAGCCGGGTTTTTATCTGCTGGTCGGTCCGGACTGGAAGGGAGTAACTCCCAGCGGTATCGCCGGGGTCTTTCGCTCGAAGACGCAAACGGGGATGGTGGTTCCACGAGTGTTTCAGGATGACACTCCCGAGGATAAACAGGCTGTGCAGCCGTTGGTAAACGGGATTGATCTTTATCCGCTCTCCATGTTCGACAGCAAGGTTAAGACCGTGGACTACAAACAGCTGCCAAAGTTCCCTTCGCAGTCAAAGAGCTCAAATGGTGAAGCTCCCTGGGTGGTTCCCAGCAAGTTCTTCGACGAATTGCCCGAGGTACTCAAGCAGGCCCCGCCATTGCCCGGCGAGCAGGCACGATATGCGCAGGTGTTAGCTGTGATCGAAGCAGCGCAGAAGGATCCGGCGTTGAAGAAGGCGATGGTAGACGAAGCGACAAAGGCCGACAAGGAGCTGATCGAGCCGCTGTTGCAGTTCCGCAACTTTGGCATTCCTCTGCCGTATAACTGGACGACTATTAACAACGGGGCGTCGTTTGGTACTGATTACTTCACTCGGACAGCGACGGGAAGATCAAACATCCTGGTCAACAAGCCGAACGAGACTAAATACTTCTATCAGGACCTGGACGAGACCGGCGCGCGGCTCAATGGGAGCAAGCGTTACACGGTCACATTCGCCGCAGGACAGCTACCACCGGTGAAGGGCTTCTGGTCACTGACTCTCTATAACGCAAATCACTTCTTCGAGCCGAATACGATAAAGCGCTATTCGGTAGGAACGAAGAACAAAGACCTGAAGACGAACGGCGACGATTCGCTGACGATTTCCGTTCAATCCGAGGAACCGAGAGATCCTGTCCAGCGGGCGAACTGGCTACCCTCCCCGAAGACCGGCGACTTTTCGCTCTATGTTCGGAGCTACTGGCCGGACGCCGCGATTGCCAGTGGGCAATGGATGCCGCCCGCGGTGAAGGTAAAGCGATAAACCACTCCATGTCTCAAAACGCATAGAAGCGTTCGGGTTTCTTAGTTCAACTAAACTCGAGCATGTCGCGAACCGGGTTTTCGGAAACTGAGACGGATTGGTAGTGGCAAGTCAGCGTCTCGGACACCTGGACTTGCGGATCGCGTGTGTTAGTTACGAAGTGCTTACTACGCACGGTCCTGGGGATGAGGCATTTGGCCGTAAAACGCGCAAACCGCTGAAGGGATTTAGGTTTCTGCGCATCCCGCAGGATAGGTCCCGGTAAACGCCGTTCTCATCTGCTAACTGGTGCGAAGAGCGTGCACACGACGTTTCAGTAGGCGTGCTTGGATTCGTAAACCCTTGGCCGTTACCGTGGATCAATCGGCGTCGGCCACTTCTCATCGGGCGTTACACAACCGTGCACACAGCAGGCGCTCTCTTGATCAACCGGCCAAATGCCGGCTGGCGCTGCTACCAGCGCGCAGCCGGTCATTCCTGGCGAAGCGCGCGAATCGGGTCAACCCTCGTGGCTCGCAGCGCTGGGATCAGGCTCGCGAGTACCGCAACCACAATAAGGAACAGCGCTGCCCCCGCTATGCTCACAGGGTCGGCTGGACTGACTTGGTAAAGCAGAGGCGCGATCTGCGGGGTCGCTGCCAGAGCGATGGCGAGGCCGGCGCCGATCCCCAATAAAGCCAGCAGCAAGCCTTCTCTCATGACAATCCGAAGCACGCCCCCAGGGTCGGCCCCCAGCGCCATGCGGATACCGATTTCCCGAGTCCGTTGGCTTACCGAGTGAGCCATAACTCCATAAAGACCCACCCCGGCGAGCAGCATGGAAATGGCGCCGAGCACTGCGAGGAACGACGAGGCGATCCGCGACCCAAACCAGGCAGCCGAGATGTAATCCGACAAGGGCATGGCCGTGAGGCCGGCGGAATTCGGATCGATGGCCGACATTTCACGGCGCAGTACGGAGACTAAATCGCGCGCGTCACGGTCGGTCCGGGCGTAGAGGGCCACTCCGTTTTCGCCACTGCCGTAGTGCACCTGGTCGAAGGACATGTAGAAGTAGGGCTGCGGCGCTTCCTACAGCTTGTAGTACTTGCTGTCCTTGACCATTCCTACGATCTTGAACGGTTTGCCGTAAATCTGCACCCGGTGCCCCACGGGGTCGCGCCCGTCGAAAAAGCGCCGTGCGAAAGACTCGTTGACGATCATGACCCGCAGTGCCGTTTCGTTATCCTCGGCCCGGAAATCGCGGCCGGCGAGAAGCGGGATCCGCAGCAAGTCGAAATAGCCGGGCGACACCGAGGCGTGATGCACATCCAGGTTCTCGCCGGGCCGAGACGCATACCCTTCTACCACGACGCTGTTCCACTTTCCCAGCCCGAAGCCGAGCGGGATCGAGTCGGAATAGGCGGCGCTTGTCACCCCTGGTGCGGCAAGCAGGTGGTCGCGGAGCCGCCGCGAGAACTCCTGCTCCTCGCTGACCGTGTAGTTGTTCGTCGACAGAAAAAGACGGCACACCGTCACGTTGCGGTGATTGAAACCGGCCGGGTGTTCTCTAACCCGTAAAGGCTGCGAACAAACAGTCCGAGCGTCACCAGAGCCGCGAGCGCCAGCCCCGTTTCGGCTACCACCAGCGCCCCGGAGATGCGCTGCGCGTGCCCGCTCCGTGTACCGCCTCTTCCACCTTGCTTCAGTGCATCCAGCAGGCTGCGCTGCACCAACTGAAACGCGGGCGGAATCCCGGAAATCAGCGCGGAAGCCAAGCAGACCAGGGCGGCAAACGGGAACACCCGGGCGCTCGGCTGTACGTTGAAACTCACCGGCACTCCTGTGGGCGGTACGAAATAGATCAGCACATTCTCAAGCCACAGAGCCAGCGGCAACCCGACAAGCGTTGCCAGGGCCGCCAAAAGCAGGCTTTCAAAAATCAACTGGCGGCTCAAACGACCTGGACTGGCGCCCAGGGCAGCGCGGATGCCGAACTCCGTCTGCCGGGCCGCGGAACGAGCCCATAGAAGATTGGCGACGTTGGCGCATGCAATCAGCAGTACGAGTCCACACGCCGCACCGAGGATGGCCAGCGGCCATGCCACAATGCTCGACGCCCCCTCCTGCGCCCTCCAGATCGGTACGATCCGTGCGCCGATCCCCAGGTTGGTCTTCGGAAAGCCACGGGCAAGGCGCGCGGCAACCGTCGCCGCCTCGGCGTTTGCCTCCGAGACGCTGACGCCGGGTTTGAGCCTGACTATGGCCTGGAAGTTCCGCGCATCGCGCTCGCGTTCTCCGGTCAGCGGCACTGGAACCCAGGCGTCGAGCGCCACTCCCGGGAAATCGCCGCGAAATTCCGGAGGCGCTACCCCGACGATGGTGACCGGGTACCGGTTGATCCGCACGGTGCGGCCGAGGACGGACTTGTCGGCATGAAAATAGTTCTTCCACAGCCGATAGCTGATGACGGCCGTGAACGCTTTGGCCCGGTCGCCGTATTCGTCGCGAGTGAACGCGCGACCCAGGACCGGCTTTACGCCCAGGACGTCGAAGTAGTTTCCGGAGACCAGTTCGTACCACGCGGAATAGGCCTTTTCTCCTCGCCGATCGAGGCGGGGCCCTTTTGGTTCAGCAACAATCCGGAAACACTGCGGAGGCTGTCCTGGAAGTCCCGGAAGTCGGCGTACGAAACCTGATTCTGCAGGCCGCTGGCACTGACGGACTCAAGCACGGCGAGTTGTCCGTCGTCCCTGGCGCGGCCGGAACGGGTGTAGGACCATCCCGTCGATCCAGCCAAAGACGGTCGTGATAGCGGCAATACCTAGCGCCAGGGTAAGCACTGCGACCGCAGTCAGGGTCGGGGTCCGGCGGAGGACACGCATCGCATACCGGAGGTCTTCAAGGACGCCTCGCATGTGGTTTCCTGCCCTTTGGATGCAGGTTGGCTTCCTAAGTAGGTGCTTGATTCTATTGAACGGTAAGCTCAGTCGGTGGTCGATTTTCGGGGTTCAGGTGTCCGAAAATGGGCCCGCCCTTCACGATTGCTAGCTGATTGCAACGGTGTGGCCGCAGACCGAATAAGTCGAGTCGCATCTCGGGAATCGTTCCGGAGCAGGGCGGAGGTATGCGTACAGAGGCAGGATTTCGCTGCCTTTCGGTATCCACATTGACCGGTTGTCGCCGATGCTGAGACTTGCCAGAGCGGTGGAGGGAATTAACTCCTGCCTGGTCGGGAGGGGCCACGTAATCGGCGCCAAGCTCGGCTTGCTTCCTCAGATCGCCACTTGGCCGTTTTGCGCGGGTAATCTCCTTAGAACCGGACTTATGTCCCGCCGGCACAAGTCACATCCGCGGAATGCGCGTTTCCCGGCAAGTTGAAACAGACCAACTTCCGGCTGGCGCGTCATGCACTCCAATCCGCAGAAGGACAACTTTCCGCACTCGGATGATTTGACAAATGCTCGGCTGCATGGCACGTTTCGAGTGGGCCAGTGATAATTCCCGAACAACTCAGCGCAGACTGCCGCAAGCATGCCGAACGGCAGCGATGGCTCGAACGGTTACCGGCGATGCTGGAGGAATTGAGCGAGCGCTGGTCGCTCCACACTGGCCCTCCGTTTGAGCACGCGAACGTAACATGCTCCTGGGTTGCCCCGTTGTCTGCGCCGATGGCGCGCCAGCGGTTCTGAAATTGGGAATGCCTCATATGGAAGGCGCATGTGAAATCGCAGGACTGCCTTCTGGAATGGCAACCCGACCGTGCGATTGCTGGAGGCGGATCAGGACCTTGGCGCGATGCTGCTGGAGGCGCTGTCAACCTGGATATTCGCTGCATGCCGAGCCGGAGCAGAAGCAAGACATTGTGATTGCGACCCTGCTCAAGCGCCTGTGGAAACGATCTGCGGTGCCCAACGTGTCTACGCGGGTCTGAGGATGCACCGAGTTCACACCGATATTCCGCAGTTCCGACGTCTCTCAGAAATGTTGGAATATTGGCGCAGTGAGACACTAGCTCAGGCTCAGCAGTGGCCTGACGCGGGGTTAGTCCGCGAGGGATTACGGCTCTGGGAGGCGCTCGGAAAGCCGTTGCCCACAGACGTGCTACTCGCCACCGATCTTCACGAAGGAAATGTTTTGCAATCGGAACGGGAGCCCTGGCTCATAATCGACCCGAAGCCATTCATCGGCGATCCCGCCTATGACGTGGTTCAGCATCTGCACAATTGCGAAGCGCGGCTGCGCGCAGATGCGGTCGGTTTGCTGAAACGGCTTGCCGATTTGTGCGAGGTCGATCAGGAGCGACTCCGGCTTTGTACATTGCACGCGCTGCCGCCGACCCCAGGCCAGACTGGAGCAACTCATTATGCGTCAATGTCGGTCTTCTGGAATGGCATCTGCGCCATCATCGACGCTCGACCACCGCCGCGCTGCCACATCCAGCCAGTCCGTAAGAAGGCGAGCGCGAATGGGAATGTCAGACGCCCAGAGCCTTAATTCGCAAAGCTCGACTTGACAGGTCTTGGGACGCTGCACGGTGCAACACGTCCCCGCGGAATTCCGCGGCGTTTCGGGCTACTTTGTTGGCGTACGTGCGATCAGCCCGGATACCGGGCGGATCACAATCGACACACTGATCCGCAAGAATATGCCTTTGCCAGTAACTGTAAGAAAAACATATTTCACAACTCGTCCGAATCAGCAGCGGATCGTTCTGGATGTTGTTCAACATAGAACACCCGAAGAACAAGCCGTGAGTCTTGGCCAGCTCGTCGTTGGGCCTCTACCTTCCCCTCGCGGCAACTATCCGATCGAGGTCACGATCGAAAACAGGGAAGACGGAACGGTCGCAGTGCAAGCATACGATTCTCAGACCGGTGTCGAATTGTCACAGGTGTTCGGTCGAGAGAACCAGATGGAGAATGTGGCAGCGCAACGCTCGCTAATTAGATCAACACTGATCAATAACCTTTAGCCTCACATCTCCGCTGACGGACACCATCGCCTTGCCGGGCAGAGATCCTTCCTTTTCATGACTCATCTGAGTCCAATGCTGTTAAATTTTGCTGGTAAATAAGTGAATGGCGGATGCGGGATTCGTTGTACGGTTATCCGATTGGAATCACATCCATTTACTCGATCCCCATCGCTCTCCGGTGCGCGTATGTTCGAAAGCACGGAGTGTCTCCCCGGTCAGATTACGAACATGCGACCCACTATATAGTTGCTGGAACGGAGATGTTGGAGGGATCAGATTTCCACAGTCGTCGCGCGGCGATGTTGTGGAAATGCGCAGTTGTTCGGCTTGCAGTGACCGTGGGAAGGTAAACAGGACGTGGGCATCCCGCTGCTACGAATGTACCCGCGTGACGTCTCGACGTCCGTTAACCAAGTTTCGAGCAGCGGGATGTGCTTGGCTTCCAAAAACGAATCCTCAGATATCGTCTGGCCAAGGAAGGACAGACTCTCTATACAAATTTCGCGGAAGCAGAGCCTGCTTGCGTTCATATCTCAAACAGGGAGCATTTGAATGATACACACGACGCAGAAAGAGGAGATCGAGTTTGCTGCATTCCTGGGAATCGATTGGGCCGATCAGACTCATGCCTGGGCGCTGCAAATTCCCAATCATTCCGGTGGGGAGCATGGGGAAGTGGCACACACCCCGGAAGCACTGGAAGCTTGGGCGGCGGAACTGGCGCACCGATTCGGTGGTCGGCCCATTGCGGTAGCAGTCGAGCAATCGCGTGGGGCGTTGCTGTTTCAGCTCACCAAGTACGCGCACCTGGTGGTGTTTCCAGTGCACCCGGCCACGCTAGCCAGCTATCGTAACGGCTTCCGACCTTCGGGAGCCAAGAGCGACCCTTCGGATGCAGATTTGTTGGTCGATCTGCTGGTGCACCATCGTGGTAAGCGCCTCGTGAAGCGCTTACCGAGCAGCTTCTCGCCAGTGTCCAGCCTGTGAAAAATTCAGGCTTGAGTAATAGAGCTGGCGGGTTTCCAGTTATGAGGCAGCAATTCACTTAGCCGCGTGATGGGATGAGCCGCGATCCGGGACAGCACATCGCGGAACCATGCGAACGGTTCAACGCCGCTCCGCTTACACGACGCAATGAAGCTTCTCAGAACTGCGGCTGTTCTGCCGCCGTTATCGCTGCCGAAGAACGTCCAGTTGCCGCGGCCCAGAGCAATGTCCCGATTGGCCCGTTCGCTGGCCCCGTTGTCGATTTCCAGATCGCCGTCTTTCACAAAGCGCGTCAGCGCCTCCCATTGGTTCAGCGCATAACGCACCGCGGCGCCCGCCGGACTCTTCGGCAGAACATCCTGTTTCAGCTCCAGCAGATATTTGTGCAGATTCTCCAGCAGCCGAGCTGAAACACGTTTCCGCAGCGCCAGTCTTTGCTCCGCCGAAAGCGCCCACGCGTTGGCGCGATCCTCTGCCGCGTACACGCGCGCGATCAAGTGCAGCGCCGGACCCATCCGCTGATCCGACTCCAAAGCTTTATACACATATCTTCTCGCGTGCATCCAGCAGCCGACCTCGATCATGCCGCGTTCGCCTTTGAAGAATGCGTCGTAAACCGAATAAGCGTCCGCCTGCAGGTATCCCTTGTACCCTTCCAGAAACTTCGCCGGCCCCGCCCGCGATCGCGTGGGCGTGTAGTCATAAACAATCACCGGGTGATGCACATCACCCACATAGGGCCAGATGCGCCCGATTCGGGCGAATGGAAGCTTGCGATCCAGCACCTTCACGCTGGTATCATCGGTTCCGATCACCTTCGACGCCCAGCAATTCCTTCTTCATCGTCTGATAAAGCGGATCGAGCAGCTTCGCGCACTGCGCCATCCACCCGCCAATGGTTTTGCGCGAAATCGTCACGCCATGCCGCACGAACATCTTTTCCTGCCGGTGCAGCGGCTGATGATCGGCCCATTTGGCCACGATTACCTGCGCCAGCAGGCTGGCGCTGGCCGTGCTCTTCTCAATGGGCTGCGCCGGTTTGCCCGCCGTCCGGATGGTGCAGGCGCAGGCGTACTTCAGGCGCACGTCCTCGATCACCTTCACAGAAGCCGGGATGTATTCGTAGCGTTCGCTGGTCTCTTCTTCGATCAGCCGCAGATCCCTGCCGCAGCAGGAGCAGTGTTTTTCCGCTTCCGCCAGATCGTAGACAATCCGTTCCCGCACCAGATGCTTCGCCAGCGCCTGGCGCCCGCTCCGCTTTTTTTCTTGTGTCTGGCTGCTGTGCTGCCCGCCCTGCGGACTGCCATCGATCTCATCCTCGTCATCTTCATCGCTCCGGCTTTCCGGATGCTGCGCCTGCCAGGCGGCCTCAAACAACGCCAGTTGTTCTTTGGTCAGCTGCTCGCTCTTACGATTGCGCTGCGCTTCCAGCAGCTCGCGCAGCAGGCTCTGGTACTTGTTTTGTTCGGCCAGCGAGCGGTCCAGCTGGGCTGCCAGATCCACCACAATCTTTCGCAGCGTGTCTGCATCCTGCGGCAGACTCTTTGGATCGATGGGCACTGAGCTGAGTGTAAAGAGGAAAAGATGCAAACGCCAGGAAAAAACGCGAACATCGCAGAATGTTTTTATGCTTCGGCTGGCGCCCGCCGCCGGGTGTAGCGTTTGCGCCCCGCGGCCGCGCTCAGGTCGATCCCGCTCAGCAGCGCCGCCAGTTCTTCGGTGGTGATTTCAATCCGCCGCGCGCCCGGCTCACTGCAGGGAAGTTTATAGACGCCCTCCTCTAAACGCTTCGCCCATACCGCAAAGCCGTCTGTGTCCCAGTACATGATTTTCAGGCGGTCCCTGCGGCGGGAAGCGAATAAATATAGATGGCCGGCGAAGGCATCCAGCTGCCGGTGGTCGCGCACCAGCGCGTGGAGGCCGTCGAAACTGAGCCGCATATCGCACGGACTCAGGCACAGATAGATCCGCACGCTGGCCGGCAGGTGAATCATCGCCGCAGCGTATCCAGCACCATACGAAGCGTGGCAGCATCCACCCCCGTGGCGACCCGGAGGCGATCGCCGCTGCTAAGTATTACTTCAAGGCCGGGAACTCGCGTGGCGATCTCTTCTTTGGGTTCCAGCAACGCGAATCGCACGGGCTGGCTCTGCCCCAGCCGCTTTCGCCAGCGGTAGAAGGAATTTGGTTTAATGCCGCGCGCTTCGCAAAACGCGCGCAGACTTTGCCCGCTCGCTTCCTGTTCGGCTATGAGCTGACTCCACTCGCTCCGCGTGGTCCCTCGCACACTTCAAGCCTGCCATTACTGGAAACGAGTCCGGAAGAGCGCTTCACGAGCCGCTTACCGAAGACCAGCAGCGCACCATCACGCGTCGTTAATTGGGTGGTCGTGCGGATAGGGCGCGGCGGTCTGTATTACACGCCTCCAGGGAACCATGAATCGAACGGCATGGTGGACACAGCACCGTTCAGCCCGCTTTTCAACTATACGGGAACCGTTAACTTCACGAATCCATGGATCAGTATCGGCATTCCGAATCCGTTCCCCGCACAGTATGCGACGACATCGCCGCCATCGAACGTGGGCCGCGCCCCTCACGCCTGCCCGAAACGGGAGCGCGGTAATGGAAAGCGCGGGTCGGCGACGACTCGGGAAAAAGAGCATATGGCGTCTTCGCTGCCTTGGGCTGCGTGATCTGCCGGGCCGCGGCGACCATCCATCACTGCGGCACATATCTCGGTGGTGGCCGGGATCACATGCGGGTGATTGGACTGTGCTGGGATCATCACCTGGGTCCTGAGGGCATCGACGGCAAGGATTCGGCTATCTTGGCGGCATTCTCGCACGTGGCGGGGTCGCACGCCTTTCCGTCGCTCTCGGCTGGCAAAGTGTTTTCGCTGCACTGGTGGCTGTTACCGCGGTGTCCGCCTTGCTGTGGCCGCGCTGTTTGTCAATCAGCGCCGAGAAATGGCCAAACGGTATGCTGTTCTCAACCGGCCCGTTTGAACAGGAGCAATGGAATGACCGCCGATGACAAAGTGACTGCAATATTCTCCGAGAGAGGTCAATCGAGCTACTTTGGCGAGCCCGTCTCGCAATTGGAGCACGCTCTACAGGCTGCGCATTTTGCTCGTGAGGAAGAGGCGCCCGAGCATCTGGTGGTCGCCGCGTTGGTTCACGATATCGGTCACCTGGTCGAGAATACGCCTGAAAACATCGCCGACACTGGTGTCGACGCCAAACACGAGGAGATTGGTGAGTCCTGGCTGGCGCAGCGATTTTGGGCCTGAAGTGTACGAACCAGTTCACCTGCACGTGGCGGCGAAGCGCTATCTTTGCGCGACCGATCCTGCTTACTTCACGCGTCTGAGTCCTGCGTCGGTCCAAAGCTTGCAACTTCAAGGCGGGCCGATGTCGGCGGATGAGATCGCCGCTTTCGAAAGCAACCCATACTTCCGTGAGGCCGTGCGGCTGCGCCATTGGGATGACAAAGCGAAGGTGCCCGGCCTCGCCACGGCCAGCTTGTTAAGTTATAGCAACCTTATCCTCCAAACTTCTGTATCGAAATAGGTGCATGCTGATAGAGGACTGATCCTTAAATTGAGGCTCAAGTATTTCTTGCGGTTTGGGTCCCTATTACTTATTACAACCATCTTCGCTGCCGGGAATCAGAGTAGCGGTTCGAAAATCTATCCTGCGGCTATGTCGATGGACTACAATCCTTTGCTATGGCAAGGGGATGATGCTAGGTTTGCACTTGACATGATGCATAGCAGTCACTGTGTGGCGGAAGTGAGCAAAACGGTAGCAGCGGATACTCAGAATCCGGCGATCCGAGCCACTGCTTCCACAATTGCTCACGAACAGGGAAGACTTTATCGGCAACTCCGGAACATGGCACGCACCTTCAATTTTCCCCTTGGGCCCAAACGCGACCTAGACGATTGCCCGGTCACATCACGGATCATTGAGCTGTCGGGACAAGAGAGGGATTCCGGCTATGTTATTTTGCTCCTGAAAAGCACCGCCGTGAATGTCTCGCGATTCGAGGCGGAGGTGGCAAGGTCGCGAGTACCGAGCAACTGGTTTCTCTTGAAGCTTGCACAAAAGGATCTGCCGATGATACGAAGTGAGGAATCTGCTGCGAAAGGAATTGAACAAGCGATTCCGAGCCACAATTAGATCCAATCTCGGCACCATGCTCCTCATTCTGTGTAGGATGATCGGATGCACATGGATTTTGGTTTCATAAGCGTGTTGCAATATGTGTGAGAAGCACTCGTGTCCAGATCTTCCCAAAATCCAGCTCTCCACAACGACAAATTGGACGTTTTGGTGATAGAGAACGATCCGGCCTCTGCACGCTTGACCGTTGAAGCTTTCCGAATGGCAGGGCTGGAGGAAAGCGTCGTGTGCATGCCTGACGGAGACGAGGCACTCGCGTATCTCCGTCGTGAAGAGAAATTCGCGGACAGGCCGTTCCCCGATCTGATTTGCCCAGACCTACATTTGCCGAAAAAATCCGGATTGCAGGTATTAGCTGAGTTGAAGAGCGATAGCAAGCTCAAATTGACTCCGGTCATTGTCGTCTCCGGCTCTGAGAGCCCACGTGAGGTTCGGGAAGCTTACGAATTGCACGCCAGTTGTTTTATCCGGAAGCCGGATGATCTGGACCGATTCCTGCTGTTTGTGAAGGTGTGCTTTGATTTTTGGGGGATGGTCGTAACGCTCTCGCCGAGTCCCGAACTGCTGGCGACGTCGCAGGGCCGCAACTGAAAAGTGGCAATCGCAGCGACGAATGAGGAGTCGGGGCCACAGATGAAATCACAACCACGCAATACGCCTTGTGAAAGAGATCAGCCGGAATCGCCGTGCTGTTTGGATTCCGGGGCTGGGCGTAGCGCTCGCAGGTGTCGGGTTTGGCGCCATCTCTACTTTCATTGTGTTGCTGTATGCGGCTCGCGGCTGGACTCCTGCGTGGCTGCCATTCACGGCTCTGAGCATTGCGTTCATTGGTGGACGCGGCGTATTCGGTCACTTGCCCGACAGGCTCGGAGGTGCCCAAGTTGCCTGTGGGTGCATCCTGATTGAAGCAGTCGGCCAGGCGCTCATCTGGCAAGCACATACGTCACTTGTCGCACTGCTTGGAGTAATTCTCACTGGTCTCGGCTACTCGCTTGTTTATCCCGGTTTGGGTGTGGAAGCGATACGTCGCGCACCGGCCCAGAGCCGCGGCCTTGCCATGGGATCCTACACTGCTTTCCTCGATCTTTCGCTCGGAGTCACAGGACCGGGTCTCGGGCTAGTCGCAGGCTGGGCTGGATTGAGCGCGGTCTTTCTCGCGAGCACTGCGGTTGTACTCTGTGCGGCCGTCGTCGCGTTGCGGCTGATATTCATGCCTGTGCAGTCTCCGGAAGTAGCTGGTGCAGAAACCGTCCGAGACAGTGCGCACGCTGCGGACGTCGACGCCATGGAGACATTCTGAACCTGAACGCTTGAGTGAGAAAGGGAACGATGATCCGTGAGATCCGAATGAAAGCTATTGCGGTCGTAATTGCCATCCCGCTCTTAGTCTCGACATCTTGGGCGCAAAGTGGACCGGACCGCGACTTTGAGTTGCCGGGTACGGATTAGCTTCGATTCGGGCAATTGTCGAAGGTAAAGCGTGGCGTGCGCCAAAAATCTACTGTCCGGATGGCTGACCTCCATGTAAGTCGATTGTCAAGAGAAAACACACTTCTGCTGGCGCGCGCGTTTGAGGAGCGCGCAAGAACGGTAACGTCAGAACCCGCAGCTTGCATTCGCGCCTCTCGGCCGTGGTCCCTGCTTTCGCAGGACCGGACATCCATTTGCTGCCTCGGCCTTGCCGGCCTTCGCAGATGATTGAGTTTTGTGTTCGCTGCCAGTCCCGAAACAATTCGGAGGGAGCCTCAGGAGTTTTCATGTCCATCGCTCAGTCGGCCATCTGCAGGACCTGGCAGCCTGCGCGCTGTGTGATCTGTTTTTCTCTCTTAGTGGGCGGTTTTACGCCATTGCGGTGCTGAAGTTTTCTAGCGGTACAAATGGCCGCTGCGCGCGGTCTACTGCGAGCAGGTACGTCACCATCTTGCGAGCCACCGCGATCGTTGCGCGGTTGGTGTTTCCTTTCTGCTTTGCCTTTTCGTAAACCAACGCGAGCTCGTGGCTATTTTTCGGTGCCAGCTTGGCGGCTTCCACCAGAACACGCTGGATATGCTTGTTACGCTGTTTGGAAAGCGGTGTTCGCAACACTTTCTCCGCTGAACTCTTTTCGTCGCCGCATAATCCGCAATAACTGATGGCTTGCTTCACTGAGTGAAAGCGGGATACATCACCGATCTCGAGGGCCCAGGTCAACGCGGTAATCGGCCCCACTCCGGGAACGGTTCTTAGGTTTTTGATCCTTTCAGCCAGAATCGGGTCTCGTTCGAGAGAACTGACCAACGCGTAATCTGTTTTCTGCAACCGTTCGATGGACTCGCGGCTGAGTTTCAATAGCGGCCGGATGCTCGCATCTACTTCCCTGTTGTTTTCCAGCAACTCACGAAAGTACTTCACCTTGTGCAAGCGCTGCTTGTTATGGCTCACGCCGGTTTCCAGCAGCAGCCCTGAAACTCGATTCTTCATCTGGACCATCTGCCGAACCAGCAGATGGCGATAACGCAAGGTGCGGCGCCGATCCCGAATCTCTGTCGAAACCATGTGGCACTCGGGCAGAAAGTCACAGCGCAGGCAGTCCGCGATCTTGCCGGCATCGATGCGATCATTCTTCTTCTTGGCTGCCGCGATCGCACGCAACATCACAGGATGCGCCACCTTCACCTGTGCAGCATGCGGGAGCAAATGATCGTAGACCCAGCCGGTGAAGATGCTTGCTTCCATCGCCACCGTCCAGGGCTTCGGAAGTGTCTTCATCCAGCTATCCAGCTCAGTACGACTCGCTGGAATAGCTCCTTCTCGCTGAATCTGCCCGCTTACATCCTTAACGCAATAGCTGATCGTCTTCTTGTGTACGTCGAGCCCAATGTAATACCTGACCTATGCACACGAAAGGCATCCGAGCCCGCCTGAGGATACACTCGACGGCAGATCGGTTCATCGTGGATGTGATTTCGGCGATTGTTTAGCTGATCTCTGTTTCTCCGGCTTGTAACCCATAGCTGCGCCAGGCCTGAGGGTGCATAGGATTCTATGCGTACCTCATCAACAGCGCAGGGCGACAGTGATCACTGGAAGGAAACCGCTCTCGGTTTGGGCGATCGTTATGAGTCGCTTCATCAGGCGATTAAAGACACTCTTATCGGCGTAATGATCGCTGTAGCTGACACCGACCCGGCCGGCATGTCGCCAGATCCGCGCCGCCAGAAACAGGAACTTCAGCCTGCTGGTTGCCAGGGTGGTGTGCTGGAGCGTTTCCACTTGCGTGTCCTCTTCGCGGTTGAACAGCATCAGCCAGCAGTTGAGGTTGTAAGCGAGCATGGCGAACTGAAAATGAATGCAGTTCATGGCCCAGCGCCCCGATGGATAAGCCGTCAGACCAGCATCGTTATTGGCTTCTTTGATCAGATTTTCCGCCCCCGCCCGTTGATCGTAAAACCAGGCCAGCAACGCCACCGCATCGCGCTTCATATTAGTCACGAATACCCGATAGCTGTAGTCGGGCGTATCGAACAGTTGATATTGCTCGGCTTTGTTGGCCTCAGACGCCGACGCATTTTTGGCGTACCGCAAAGCGATAAACCGGTATTCTTTGCTCCAGCCTTTCGCCTGGTATCGGAATTCGCACTGGCCGTCTGCATTGGCATCCGGCGACTGTTTCCACTCCGCCGCTTTCAGTTGGTCCAGCACGGGCGCTGTTTTGCGCGCGGCAATCACGAACTGCACACCGGCTTTCTCATACGCTTCCACTGCTTCGCAACAGTAAAAACCGGCGTCGGCCCGGGCATAGACGGTTTCGATGCCGGGCGGCAGCGCCGCAAATACCCTCTCCAGATGACGTGCGATCTGCACGCCCGTGGGCCGGTCGCCGTTACGTAGTTCGCCGCAGACGTATTCCCGAGTCTCGGCTAGGAAGGTCAGAATCGGTTGATAACTTTTCTTCCCTTTGTTTTTCGGATTGTAGCTCCTACGCCCGCCCATCTGGTTCCCATACAGTGTGTGCACCGTAGTGTCCGTATCGAGCGTCACTACTTTCAATTGCACGTGGGCTGCTTCCCAGACGCGCCGTTGCATCGTCTGTTGGATCTTCAGAATCTGGTTGGCTACGCTGAGATGCAGTGCGGCCAAAAACCGCCAGAACGTGCATTGTGGCGGCACTCGCAACACCTTCAGAATGCCGGTCAACATCGGCTCGCGCTCCAAAAACCGGACGTGATTCAGACGTGAAAATCCGATGTACAGCTTAAGCACAATCGCCAGCACGAACTGGTAGCCCGGCATCGCTCGCGTTCGCCGTTTGATGGCGAGCGTTTCTTCTACCAATTGCTGGAATCCGAGCTTTTCCAGCATGGTGGCCACGGGCAGTAAGCCGCCGTAAGCCGTCAGATTCCTGCCGCGGAAATCGTAAGGCGTGGAGCCCCCGATTTTCAAAGACTCCGGATTGTTTGATTCAGCCCTTTGGCGGGCCGACTTTTCCTCGCTATGCTTTTGTTTGTTCATCACCATCTGGGTGCCTCCTGAGAATGAGTTCGCGAAGCGCTCACTTCGCTGCCTCACCTGTTTTAATGCAGAATTCTCAGGGGTTCCCGACGGCTTCCCGCCTCACGGGCTCACCGAACGTCAGATTCTGTGCATAAGTCGGCTAATACATATGTTGTTGAGGAGCCTCCATGGTTGTCTCTTGAATCAACGTCCTCGTTGAGTTCAGCTTTTTGTACACCACGCGCTTATAGTTGCTGCAGCCGTGACTTAGCAGATAAGAGATTTCCACCGTCGTCGGACCGGCGTGTTGTGGAAAAGCATGGATCTGCGAGATGCTGAAACGCGGCGCAGGCTGTCCTGCGGCTACGAATTCACTCACGCGTGAACAGGCGATGTCTTCGAGGAGAGCTTCGAGCCGCAGGGTTGCCCGGTTTCCAAACGAATTCTCAGATGTCGTCTGGATCGCAGTTTGAGTTCAGGCTCTACTATAAGCCTTTCGCAAGGAGACCAGCCCGCCTGCTGTCACAAATCTTTCCTTGGAGCGAATATGATGACGGATCGATCTTCGGGTAGTCCGGAACCGGAATGGGCTGCCTTTCTTGCGATTGACTGGGCCGATAAGAAGCACGCCTGGAGCTTGTATGTCCCGAATGCTCCCAAGCGCGAGCACGGGGAGATTGCACATTCTCCGGAAGAGATTCATATCTGGATCAGCCAACTAACAGCACGTTTCGCAGGCCGGCCGATCGCGGTCTGCGTGGAACAGTCGCGTGGCGCTTTGCTGTTTACCTTGACTAAGTACGGCAACCTCGTTCTTTATCCGATCCACCCAGCGACAGCGAGCGATTTCCGCAAAGCCGTGTATCCATCTGGTAACAAAAGTGACCCGGTGGATGCGGACGTACTGCTGGATTTTTTACTCACTCACCGCGACCGCTTACGCCTCTGGCGGCCGGATACGGTGCAGACTCGTGAGTTGCAATTTCTGGTGGAAGACCGGCGCCGCATGGTGGACGAAAAGACGCGGTGCCTGAACCGGTTGACGCAGCGTTTAAAGATGTACTTTCCGCAGGTGCTGTCTTGGTTCGGCTCCGCGGATTCGGTGTTGGTATGGAGATTTCTCGAGCAATGGCCTGACCTGGAATCGCTACGTAAAGCGCGGCGCAGCACGCTCAAAAGCTTTCTGGAACGCGATGGCCGGTGTTTGCCCCCAGACATCGGAGAACTCTGGCCGACCATTCGGAATGCCATTCCGGCCACGCAAGATGCGGCCGTGATCGCAACTTCGATTCTGTTCGTGAAGACGATCGTGCGGCAGCTTCAGCTCTTGCATGAGGCTATTCGGGAATATGACAAGCGCATTGAGCAAGTGACTGAAACGCATCCAGACTTCCCGCTTGTGCGTTCGTTCCCGGGTGTGGGGAAGGCGCTCGCGCCGCGCCTGATAGCCGCGCTGGGCACCCAGCGCGACCGGTTTTGCAGCGCAAACGAACTGCAGAGCTATACCGGGATTGCACCCGTACAGGAGTCCAGCGGCAAACAACGTTGGATCCATGTGCGTCGGGCTTGTCCGAAGTTTGTGCGGCAGACGTTTCAGGAATGGGCACAGCACTCTCTGCCTCGTTGCGAATGGGCTCGCGCGTATTACGATCAACATCGTGCGCGCGGCAAACAGCATCATGCCATTATTCGTAGCTTGGCTTTCAAATGGATCCGCATCCTCTATCGCTGCTGGAAGAATCATACCCCGTACCAGGAAGCTGCCTACTTAACCAAGCTGTGTCCCAGGTCACCAGCCCCCACTACTGTTGAAATCGTCTGGAAAACGACCGCCGGCTTTTCCAAAATCGCAGCAATTAATACTTGACTTACCAGCTCAGATGTCTCCTCGCTCGACTTACATTCAAACAAACCGCTCGGAACCTATCCGTAGGCAAAAGGACGGCCATCCGGGATCAAGCCCTGTCGACTCAGTTTTTTAGCGGCGCAACTGAGGTGTGCAATGCCGAGTGCGGCGGCAGGTAACATGTTACATGGCCGCCTTGAGGCCGCGTTTAACGTGCGAGTTAACGCGGCAGTATTATTCTCTAAGGCATTGATTCATCGTCGGATCTATTTTTGGCGAAGGACAGGCTGTATGCGACGTTACATCACGCTACCGATTCTGATCGCTAGCTTCTCGCTTTCGCTCCAGGTGAGTATGGCATCATCTCTCACCTTTACGACCATCGTCGATCCGAACTGCCAGTTTTGCCTCACGGCCGCCAACAGCATCAACAATTTCGGCCAAATCGTGGGAAACTCGACCAGTACTCACGCGTTTCCGGCAGGCAGTTTTCTGTACGCCAACGGCGTGTTCACACCCATAAACGTGCCTTCCGCCTTCGCCGGCTATGTTGACGCATCTGGGATCAATGATTCGGGCCAGATCGTAGGCAGTTTCAGTACCACCTTCGCCTATCCATTCGAGCACGGCTTTTTGGACGATCGCAACGTCTTCGTCACCATCGACGTGCCCGTCGCCTCTTCGACCAATGTGTACGAAATTAACAATCTCGGTCAGATCGTCGGCAGCTTTATGGACAATACAGGCTCACACGCGTTCACCGAAAAAAATGGCATGTTCACGCGCATCAACATTCAAGGCGCTAATTCAATCTTTGCTTCGGGAATCAACAATTCCGGGGAAATTGTCGGAACGTTTACCGACAGCACAGGTACGCACGGTTTCTCAGAAAGTAACTCAAATGCGATTACCATTGTTAACTATCCCGGCGCCAGTTCGACCTCAGTTTCGGGTATTAATAATGAGGGCGATCTGGTGGGATCGTATACGGTGAGTAGCGGTACTCATGGTTTCCTTGATAATCGTGGCGTCTTCATGACCATCGATGTTCCTGGTAGCGCTGACA
The DNA here is from genome assembly GCA_963787585.1 of uncultured Acidobacteriaceae bacterium. Classification (GTDB taxonomy): domain Bacteria; phylum Acidobacteriota; class Terriglobia; order Bryobacterales; family Bryobacteraceae; genus Bog-105. The sequence continues at coordinate 366,887 of CAWBDR010000007.1, read as the reverse complement.
CGTCCTCTATCGGCATTAATGACCGTGGAGATGTCGTCGGCACTTTCGATTACCCGGATAGTCTGTTCCGAGAGGGTTTCGTGGCTGTGCCAACCCCCGAGCCCGCCATGGGTTTCCTATTAGAATGTGGCCTCGTTGTTGTAACTATCCTCTTGGGCGGAATTCATTTCAATCACCCGCATGCACGGTTTCCGGCACGGCTGATTTCGTCCAACAGGAAGAAATAACCTCGATCCCGATCAGCAGCGCCACAAGCCTTTGCCTGTGGTTCCTCTAAATCACCACCTCATGTGATTAATCGAGATTCGTCGTTGTCCTTCGGTTCCCGTGCGCGCTGTCGTTAACGGCTGTTTGCGATTCCCGCGGTTTATATAGTGCGAATGCTTTCGCCCAGTCCACCCGATCGTCATTGTGTACCAGTCCGGTCTGCCGTTGTGTGCCCAAACCGGCCTGCTCGCGCCACTTCGGATCGTAGTTCACTCCATAAGGCGAGCTCGCGGGGGGGCAAAGCGCGCTGTCCGAAAGAACACCAGCGATGCTCGACCCAAGGCCGAGGAATCTGCGTCTGTCCATCAACATACCCCAAAACTATAACCAAGCGCGCATACTCCAGCTTGCTTGACCCAGTGCGCGCAAAAGATCCCCGGCTTGCCAGGCTACTTCACCCGGCAGAGATGCAGGATTGTCCAGTGCCCAAGCTGTCGTTAGTTTTTGAATCTGTCCGGTTTTATTGACACGGTATCTGTCCGGTCAGGCCGCTTGGGTTTTGGCCTTGGATTTGAGTATAGGCGTCGTCGCAGTCGGACGGTGGGCAAAGTGGGAATCTCGCGCCGTTGGCGAGATTTCCAAGGCGCCTGGGGCGCCGTCTTTTCCACCGTCGCTTTGGGCTTTCAGAGTGGTTAGCAGGTGCGGACCCCAGCGCACCGATATCCTGCCATCGAGGTGCTCACAGATGGTCACGGTGCAACCGGCGAGCGTGTTTCGAAAGCGAGTTTTGTCGAGCTGTAAATAGCGATTCTGCAGAACGACAGTGTTGTCATGGGCCACCGTTCGCTCCGTCTGGATCGAGAACACCCAATCCAAATCCTTGCGACCAGATTTGCGGAATGCCGTCCCTTTCTCGGCAGCCAGTTTCGCAAACCGGCGATTGAATTCGGCAATGTAGCTTCGCGCAAAAACGTGTTGGCCTGATCGAGTGTGCTGATCCCCGCCAGCCGCAGCTCTTGCGGTAGCCGGTTCTGCCATGTACCGAAGCTACGCTCACAGCGACCGCGTGCTTGCGGCGAGTAGGCCGGGATCATCTGCACTCCGAGCTCCCTCATGGCCCTGCCGATCTGTGTGAGCCGGTGCGGATCGACCTTCTCACCCGCTTTGCGAGTCACAAAGAAATGGCTGCCCCGATCTCTGTACAAGGCGCAAAACAGACCTTTCGTTTCGATCACTTCGCGTAGCGCGCTCATCACCGTCCGTGTGGATTCTTCCTCCACCAGTTGCGCATAATAGATCTCGCTGGTGGCGTCATCCAGGATCACCAGCAGATCGTAATAGCGATCGTCGGAAAACCAGCGATGCTTGCTGCCGTCGATATGCAGCAGCATCCCGGGCATGGGCCGGCGCGGCCTGCGCCGTCGATGTGACCCTCGCTTCTTTCGCCGCGCCACAAGCCCTGCTCCTTGCAGCGCCTGCTTGACCCACGTGTAGCTCAGCTCGAGGGCATGTTCTTCGCGTAACTTCTCGTGAAAATGCCGCACGCTCAGGTCAAAGTACGCCTCTCGATAGAGCGCCAGTACCCGCTGGGCCGTCTCCATCGGCACCCGCATGCTTGTCCGTTGGCGGTGCCGCTGGTCGAACAACCCGTCATAGCCGAACTCCTGGTACCGTTCCCGCATCCGCCGCATCGTCCGGTCACATACGCCGATAATCTCGGCCGCTTCCAGCCAGGTGATCTTCTTCGCCATGGCTTTCAAAATTACGTCTTGCAGTTTCATCATCCGCTCCAGTTCCGCGGCGGAAATCGCTTGGCTTCCTTCCAATACCAAGCCTCTCCTGCCCCCCCTTCAAAAGCGGACAGATACCGTGCTAATTCAACCGGACAAATAGTGTGCTAACGACATTGTCCAGTGCCCAAGCTTGACACAGCCCTAACGTTGACACATCATGTGTTCGCTTGCGGAAAACGTGCGCTCCTCCGCAGACAGGGGGCCGACTTCCCGTTTCCGCATCTGGCTTACAGTTTCCAGGTCGCCGACGATCCGAGACTCTGATGGACGGCAGAGTTCGCTAACCACTAGGAGAGCAATGAGGGTGGCGGCAGTTGATAAATGAAGGAAGATGTGTTCAAAAAGGTATGCCTCGGATAGCGAAAGAAATCGTAGTTCACTAGACTTTTAGGGATTTTGAGACTCCGCTGTCGTGTATCGGCGATGAACCTCGGATGCAGCCTTGATATACAATCCGCTTGCATGACTTCACGCGAAGGACGAGCCTGCGTTGACAGCTTGACCTTGGCGGCCCTCGGCGTGCTAGCCTACTCGACCGGCTCCCTCATACATGAGGCACTCGGACATGGTGGTGCCTGCGTGATGTCAGGCGGACACGTGCTCTCGATTTCGACGCTCGACATGCACTGTAGCCTCAACACACGGCTTATCCTCGCGGGTGGCACACTTATGAACGGACTCGCGGGTGTTGTACTGCTCTTCATTTTGCGAATCACGCCTCTTCACAGAAGCCGAACGCGATTCTTTTGTTGGCTAGCCATGACGATCAATTGGCTCTCCGCTGCCGGTTACCCTCTGTTTTCCGGGCTCGGCGGATTCGGAGATTGGGCCGCCTTTATCGTCGGCCTCCAACCGCAGTGGCTGTTTCGCGTCGGGCTCGCGATCCTCGGCGCAATAGGTTACCTACTTGCCGTGCGCTTTAGCCTTCAAATGATGCCGTTGATCGGCAGCGACCCGCGTCAGCGCGTCTCGCAAGCTGCACGGCTCAACTACATCCCGTACTTCACCGGCGGTCTCTTGGCCTGCATGGCCGCCGCGCTGAATCCCGGTGGCTGGCGTCTTATCGTGCTCTCGGCTGCCGCGTCCACATTCGGTGGGACTTCCGCACTGCTTTGGATGCACCAATGGCTGAGGGACACGCGCACCTTCCCGCTCTATTCCGCACAACCAGCGGCCCCGATCACGCGCAGTTGGCCCCTAGTTATTACGGGACTGTGCGCAGCCTTAGTGTTCATCTTTATCCTCGGCCCCGCGGTTCCTCGCTCAAGCATTCTCGAGGCCTATGTGAGTAGCCGCCTTCGTTTCGCCCACTTCTAAATGTCCGGGTTGCCGACCTCCAGGAGCAATCCGGAACCAACAGTAGCGGGCTACTCAGTTACCGACAGCCCCACAAGGAATGAGCCCAGTTCGATAGACACTGCCCCGTTTCACGCAGCGAGGTCGACGCAATTCGTCGATCTATTTCAACGGCGAGAACTGTTCCGTGTGAGCCCTGAAGTTGACGGCGAATCGTCCCGTATTATTGCGTTCATCGCAACTAAGTGCGATAGTCGCAATTATGGACACGATTGATGAAATCACGCTGATCGTTATACGCCAGGCGGAAAATGACACCAACACCGGAGAAAAAAGGAGGGCATTGGCCCAGCGCGAACGGCTTATGGCCGAACGGCGGCAACAACTGGCAGCTCGGCTGCGAAGGGAACTGGAAAAAAGCCGTTCCGATTCAGTTGCCGACCCGCTACTGACAACCCTCGGCGGCCTACACCGTCAGCGTCTCGAAGCGGAACTGACCAGCCGACTCCTTGTGGCGTACGGACGAGAGTTCGTTCGACCTCGCCCGTACCGGCTAATTGATCTTGCTGAGGCAACTGGGATGTCGATTTCGGGGATTCGCACCGCATATGGAGATGACGAGATAGACCGATGCGTAAATTTGGCACGATTCGCCCTGAACTCGAAGCTCTTCGGAAGTGGCTGCGGTCGGAAGGCTGCACGCATATCGTGATGGAGAGCACGGGTGTTTATTGGAAACCCGTTCTCAACGTTTTGGAAGACGATCCGGAGTATTCGCCAACAATCCTATTAGCAAATCCGCAGCAGGTTAAAGCTGTTACTGAGCATAAGACTGATCCCCACGACGCAAAATGGCTGGCGCATCTGTTGCGGCACGCCATGATTCGTCCCAGTTTTATTCCTTCCCGTGCGATTCGGGATCTGCGCGACTTTACGCGAAGGCGCAAGCAGATGATCGGCGCGGCGGCTCAAGAGCGAAACCGGGTGCAGAAAATTTTGGAAGATGCCAACGTGAAGATCGGCGACGTTTTGACCGATGTGTTCGGATTGAGCGGACAGTCAATGCTGGAAGCTTTGGTGAAGGGTTTGGAAGGCAAAGGGCAGCCATCAGCTTTCGACATCGCGCAGCTGGCCCGCGGCCACGCGAGGAAGAAACTGAATGAGTTGAGATCGGCGCTGGAAGGTCATCAGATGCGAAACTCCCATCGGATCCTGATCCTGCACGCGATGCGGCATATGGCATTCCTAGCTGAAGAAACCGATGCTCTGGATCAGGAGATTGCCACTCTGATCCGCGAAGCGAATCTGATAGAAGCCTATGAGTTGCTCCAGACGATTCCTGGCATTAAGTCTCAAGCTGCGGCGACCATTTTAGCCGAGAGCGGACCGGATATGAAGCAGTTCCCCACGGGCGCCAAATTCAGCTCGTGGTCGGGAGTGGCGCCGGGAAACAACGAGAGTGCAGGCAAGAGGAAGCGGGCTCCGGTAATGAAAGGAAATCCGCATATGAAGACCGCCCTGGTGGAAGCGGCATGGTCAGCGGCCCGCACCAAGCGATCCGAATTCGAGGACCGGTATCGAAGGTTGGCCCCGAGGATCAGGCATAAGCGGGCCGTTGTGGCCACAGCACACTTACTAGCGCTCCGCGTCTACGAGGTGCTAGACAGCTGCATGTCTTATCAGTCCAAGTCCGGAGCTCTCACTCCACTCGCCGTAAAGCGGCTCGTTCGACACCATGCCCATCGAGTCAACTACTTTCAGCGCTGGCTCGACAACGAGGTACAGGAACCAGCCTAGGATGTGTTTTCAGAACAACGCTTAGGACTTTCGGTTCGGTGAGCAAACATCGGCGCATGCATTGGGCAGAAGCTTGAGATCGTATTCCATTTATTCACTTTACGGTTTGCCCGTAACCTTGGAGCAATCCGAAAACTGCTCAGAACTCCAACCAAGGTTGGAACGCAATCATGCGCGGCGAGCTGTCTCCCCAAGCAGCAATCCTTTGGAGGCGAAGTCATTCATGTGAGGGCGCCGACAATTTTCAAGTTTTGTAGAGCCTTGACACAAGGGAGGTTAACGGGCAGCTTACGCTTTAAGGGTAAAGATTGTCTTTTGAGGCGCTGAGAGGCACGGACCCGCTTTCGCTGCCGTCACGCGACATCAGATTGCCTTTGATCACCCGGAAGACCATCTCTGGGGCGAGGAGACTCGGCGCCGGAGCGAGCAAATTGACTACGTTATGGAAGGCCAGCGAAATGGCCGCATCGCGGTGAGCGGCTCTATGCAGCCTCGACATGTACCAGTTCATCAACCGCACTGACTTGGTGCGCCGGCCTATCGCCTCCGGAATCCGCAGATCTGCGCCCGCGGTAATCCTCCACGGTGTGTCGATGATCCTCGCCGCAGCCCGAAAGAACCGCGCGGCCAAATCATCCGGTCCGTTTCGGATTTCCTCTTGCAAGGCGAGCGCCTCTTGCGCCGCGACCGACATACCCTGGCCATGGATTGAAGCTCGATATCGCATCACCGAGCACGATCAGACCTTTGGGGAAGGATTTCAGCCGCTCGTACCGACGCCGCACGCTTGCCGGGAAGCGTGATGCGATGGCATTATCGATCGGGTCCGCCTCCGCGATGGCGTTATATATATAAGGTGCGGGAAGACTCCGTGCGTGAGCGCGAAATCCGTCGAGATCGGGCGCGGGGCCCTTGCCAAAGTAGGACCACAGCGTCACCGTCCAACGATCGTCCTCTTGCGCCAGAATTGCTCCCCCGCGGTTTTCACGAGGCGTGGACGGTATCACGGCCATCAGATCGCCGCCAAGCTGCCCGGCGCGCCGCCGAAACAGGCGTGTCGTATACGAAAGCTCTATTTCAATTCGCTCTTCGAGTGGAACTTCGTAGCCCAACGCTCTGAGGAGCTGCGGTGTATGAGACCCTCTTCCGGTTGCATCCACTACCAGGGTTGCCGGACATTCTCCCGCGTCGGTTCGCACTCCCGTAATGCGGGCACGATCATCGGAGGCGGTAAACGACGAGACGGAGATGCCGTCACGCACGATAACATTTGCGATCGCCCTCACTCGATTTCGAACACAGCTTTCGAGCAGCGGGCGGCCCATCAGCAAGCCATCGTGGCCGCTGGCGCAACGTGCCAGGGGCGCGCCCTCGAAAAACCGCCGGCTCCTGTTCGCGACGTCGCCGCAGACCGCGCCAGCCGCGACGAGTTCTTTCGAGAGACCGGGGAAAAGCGTCTCAAGCGCCAGGCCGCCGCTCGCCAACAGACCATGTGTGTGGCGCCCCTGCGGCACGCCCTTTCGTTGCGCGATTGTCTCGGGCAATGAATCGCGTTCGAAAACGATCACTTCGCGAAAATACGCGGCAAGAACACGCGCCGCAAGCAATCCTCCCATGCTGGCGCCAATCACGAGGGCTCGTCCGGGGATCTGTCCATTCGTCATGCTTCACTTGCCATCACTGCGGGAGGCGCATAAGTCCGCTGCAAAAGGCGGATCCATTCCGGATCGGTCAATGGATCGGCCGGCGCCTGAAATGCCACGTTTCGGCTACGCAGGTCCGCCAGGAAGATCGCCATAATATGATCGAGCGTCAGAGCTTCGACACCCGGCGTTCCGTCGCAAACTTCCGCTTTCCAGAGAACCGATAGCCGAATCGCATCGTCCGGGTACATGGCGCGCGGTTCTCCATTCTCGGTGATTGTCCAATCGCCATCTCCGGTTGGCTGAATCTGCGCCGCAGCCGAGATAGGAGGCGGTTCCATATCGGGTTCTCCAATTGGCCCGATGCGGTGATACATGCGGTCGTTGTCGGACATGAGAGCAACGTTGCCGAAAGGCGATCGCTCGCTCGACATCGGGCCGTCCAGTCCTTCCGGCCAATAATCGAAGCTGCCGCCAGCGCCTTCATAGAACCAGGAGAGCGCTCCGGCGCGGGTGACGCGCCAGGGCTCGAAGAGTCCGGAGCTGCCCATCACTCGCAGAAACGGCAACGGGTGGTCGACGCGCGTTGCGCCATAAAAAGAAGGAACGTCCACGTGGATGTTGCCGGCCGGCATCGGAGCGTTGATGTTGACGACGACGAATTCCGGACGGATCCGTGATGTCCCGAAGCAGGCGCTGGCCGCTTCGAGAAAATTCGCGTTGTGCAGTATGTCTTCGGCGCCTTCAACGAGCGCCTTCCCGTCCACGGCCCAGTTACCGCGAAACCACGGAAGCACCGGCCGTTTTGCTGCCCCGTCCTTCTCATCCGCCAGACCTTCCGGAGCGTAGGCAGCGACGGCGCGATACGGTCCGTTTCGCTGAAACATGGCGCGAATCAGCTCGCGATCCTTGAATACCGGCTCGATGCGAATGGGTTTCATTGGTGTCATGCTCAATCTCCCTCTTCAATCCGCCGGCTCAAACGGTGCGTGCCCTCGCGCTGGTGCTCGCTTCAGCGCGAGGCGGCTTCGCTGCGTGAACAGTGCCGACAAGCTTGCTGAAATCAGGAAGGAAACACCCGCGCAAACCAAACCGTAATGCACATTTCCGGTCTTCTCTCGAATCAAGCCGACCGTATAGGGCCCGGCGAACCCGCCAAGATTCGCGACCGATGTGATCAGCGCGATCCCGGCAGCCGCCGAGTAACCGCGCAGAAACGCACCCGGCGTCGAGAACAAAACCGGCAGAGTGCTGTATGCACCGATCGCCACCCCCGAGAAAAGAATCACGGAGACCAAGAGTGATCGTGGTACGCCGAGCAATACAAACGCGATTCCGGCGAACGCGCTGCACGCGGCCATGTGCCAGCCCCGCTCCAGCCTGCGATCCGAGTGGCGCGACACGGCCACCATCGCGATGAGCGCCGCAAGATTCGGAATCATCACCAGCATTCCCACTCTCGTGCTCGACTGCGCCCCGGGCTTCACGGCCGTTTTCATGATCTGTGGTAACCAGAAACTCAGCGTGTAACTCGCAAAGGCATGACAGAAACCGATCAGGGAGAGATGCCAGACGCGCGGATGCGCCAGTGTGCGCCGCACAGAAATCGATCCTGCGTTCTGCTCTTCGCGTTTCAGCCGTTCGCAGATCCATGCCTTTTCCTCCATCGAAAGAAAGCGCGCCTCGGGCGGTTTATCTGGCAGCAGACGCTTCGTGAACAACACGCACACAAGGGCCGGCAATCCCTCCAGAAGGAACAGCCAGCGCCAACTGCTCAATCCCAGCCAGTGGACATGATCGAGAATCACTCCCGAGAGCGGAGCACCCAGGATGCTTGCAACCGGAACGCCCATCAGGATCAGCGCAATCGCCTGTGCCTTCTCCCGCTGGCCGAACCAGTAGCCGAGATACAGGACGATGCCCGGGAAATATCCCGCTTCCGCCAGACCCAGTGCAAAGCGTGCCGTATAGAGCTGAGTGGCCGATTGCACGAACTCCGTCAGCATCGCCACCGCGCCCCAGGTCAGCAGAATGCGCGTGATCCAGATCCGCGCCCCGATCCTGTGCAGGAGCAGATTGCTCGGGATCTCGAATAGAAAATAGCCCCAGAAAAAAATTCCAGCGGCCAACCCGAACTGCTCGCTGGTGATCGCCAGCTCCCGATTCATTGTCAGTGCCGCGAAGCCAAGGTTGATCCGGTCGATGAATGCAACCACATCGAGTGCGAAGAGGAACGGCAACAATCGAATTTTGATTTTTCGGATGGTTGCCGTTTCCGCCGTGCTTAAATTGGCGACCGTCTGCATACGAAACGAGTCAAGTCTGGATTAGTAAATCGGTTTGGTGTTCGCGTCGATCGACTCGAGGAACACAACGACCTGTGCCTGCCGGTGAGGATCCGCAAGTGTGTCGTAGCCGGTTCCCGCCGAACGGTGCTTCACATCCGCCAGAACGCAGGCAAGCGTTTCACACGCGCCATTGTGGTAGTAAGGCGCAAACGCATTGATTCCCAGCAACGACGGTGGGCTGAATCCGTTGCCGTGTCCATCTTCGTTGAAGTCTTTGCCCAGCGCGTCCTGCGGTTTCGCCTGCAGCACGCCGTTCACGAGAATCCGCGTGGCCTTTTCGACCGCACCGATCAAAGGTTGTCCGTAAATCCTGTTACCCGATCCCGGCACATTCAGATTGAACGAGTCGATATTGCGCAGGAATTTGTCCAGATACTGAGCGCTCACCGGATTCCCGCTCACTGGAGCTTTCTGACAACCCGGAGGCGTTCCCGCTCCGGTGTCGGTTTCGCAGAAAATCTCTGTTACGGATGGCGGAGGAGAAAAGTCGCGGATGCTCGACGTCCATTGATTTCCGCCATGGCATGCTGCGCACTTGGCCTGCTCAAACAGCGCTCTTCCCGCAAGCACATCACTGATCGGAATGCCGCTTGGTATCTGGGCGTTGTTGAGCGGTGCGTTGGGAGTGCGGATTGCGACCCGAACCCATTCGTTCAACGCAGAGAGCGCCTTCACCGGGACACTGCTTCCGGGCAAAGTGAGCGTAATCTCATTGCGCGTCACGCCCTTTACCGGTCCATTGGGTTTGGTAAAGGCAACTATCGTGCAGGGCGCCAGCTCCGAATTGTCATCGCCCAGCAGTAGTCCGTGATTCGGATCAAAAGTACTCGTGGAGGGCGGCGGTTCGCTGCAGTTTTGCGCTTTCTTCAAAGTGCCGGGACCGGAAACGTTCCGAACGTTCAAATCGAAATCATGCACCTCGTCGAAAATCGCGGAATAATTGAGGACGCGCTGCGCGCTTTCGTTCTTCGTACGAGCCTGCGGATCAAATGTCCCGTTGAGCGGTGTCGACCTCCGCGGGCCGGTATTGAACACCCAGACCACGCCATCGCTGAATCCCTTGAAATGACAGCTGGAGCAAGCCTGCCACCCCAGTTGCGCCAGCCGCTCGTCGGTTGACACTTTCGCTCCGGGAGCCGCGTTGAAATGTCCGCGCGACGAAAAGAAGACCTCCGCTCCCGCCAACGCCACTTCCTGCTTGCTTCCCGGTTTGGGGAGCGCAGTCGTGCTGATCACTTTGCGTACGCTGTCAGTAGTCAAATCCACGACCGATACATTGCGGGAAACGAAATTGGCAGTATAGGCAGTGGTTCCGGCCGCGTTGATGACGATGCCAAGAGGATTTTTTCCGGCATTCGCTCCGCTGGTCACCGGGTTCGCCGGATCGTTCAGGTCGATGTAGCGCGTCGTCGAAGGGCCGTCGGTAAAAGAGATCGTTCCGTTAGGCGATACATTGACCTTCACCAGCAGATCGCTTCCCGCTGCAATCGCGTAACCGGCGCCGTACCCGCTCTGATTGGTGAACGCAATGCCCCACGGGTTGGCGAAAAAGAGTTGCTTTTTTCCAGCTTCGGGAACTCGCGCACCCAGATGAAGATTCGGACCTAAATTCTGATATCCCAGAAAGAACTTGCTGAGGCTCGCGTCCGTCTGATACGTCCCGTTGACGCCGTCGACGATGTTGACGAAGGCGTGCGTATCGACATTGAAGCGCAACGGGTCGCTCGGCGAGGCAGCAATATTCGGAAGATAAGCCTGGTTACCACGGATCACCACACTCTGGAGCTGGTTGGGAAAGGCGAGCGTGTTCTGATTCAGCCCGGGAAATTGGAACCCGGTAATCCGGGGAGCCAGCCGGATCAACGCCGCCGGACGGTAGCCGTAAATTTCCCCACTGCTCGTGTCGATGTCGAGCCGGCAGACGGCGCCCTCCTTGCCGGTATCGGCTCCTTGCACTCCGCCGGGCGCAACATAAGAGAGAAATCGCGTCACGTAAAGTTTGCTGCTGTCGGCGGTAACGGCCAGGCCGCGCGGCTGGAAGTGGCGGTTTCGGTCGGGATCATTACACAAGCTGTTGCGCAGATCGACATTCCCGATGATTGTTTGCTTCCTGGCATCGATGACGGTGATCGTGTCCTGGCTGCTGTTGGCTACGAAGACACGTTGACCATCGGGCGAAGTCACGATGTTCCAGGGCTCGGCGCCGGTCGTCAAAAATCCGTAATTGCCGGCATACGGATAGATTTCCGCTTTGAAAGCATAGGGGTTCGGGTTGAGAATTTTAATCACGGCACATTGCTTGACGCTGCGTTCGCCACATAGGCCCATTCGTTATTCGGACTCAGCGCGATGCTTTGCGGCTCCTGGCCGACTTTGATGTTTGTAATCAAGGCCTCGGTATCGGTCCGAATCACCGACACGCTGTTATCGTTTGGATTGACCGACCACACGAGCCGGTTATCCGATGAAATCGCGATCGGGCTCGAGTAGGTTGGATAACTATAGCCGTAATAGCTGTTCCCCTGTCCTCGCGCGAGCAGAACGCCTGCTATTAAAGCCAAGAGGCATGCGCCAGCCAGCAAGGCACGCCGTAACCGCGTTCCTCCTGGTCTGAAAACGCCTACTGAAGTCTGCCGTGTCGTCATATTTCCTCCACCACAGCCCGGTTCATCATCGGCTCTCGAAGGCGATTATGCTTATGCGATACCTTCTAAGTCCTAAAGAAAAAGCGATCTTTCAGTTAAGAAAGTCCAAATGTCCGGTAACGGACGTTATTTGCGCCATTCACTTTTCCAGAAATATGTAACAGAAAGAGCAAATCACTTTCCACGGTGCTGGATCTCGTTTTGCTGAGTTAGCGCTCAATGGTTTCAATACTTATGAGCGACATCGCTGGTATCCTTTCAAGGCGAAGCCAATCACTTCTGATAGGAGGCCCATTGATTCTGATATGCGGGTGCCGCTTGGGCGCGACGATCTCTTCGTCAAACCAGCGCTGCTTCAAAACCCGGACGTACAGAAAACGCAGCGCTGCCCGGTTGACGTGAATGGCCGACCAGCTGAGCTTGCGCTCTTGCAATAAGTGCAGCAAATAAGACCGCACCTGCTCCGCACTTAACTGCCCAGGGCTTTCATCGTAGTACCGGGCAAACCGTTCAACGGATGCAATGTAAGTTCGAATCGTTTGCTCCGAAGAGTTGCGGAGTTGCAACTCCTCTGTCATTCGCTGTCGTAGCGGTGTCATGGAACGACCTCCTTTCGGTCGTTCCTGCATCATGCCGACTACGGCCCGGCTGCCTCAAGCTACAAATACTGCGCGAAGCGCTTCGTTCAAGTCGGGTTGTCGGAAAGTTGCCGAGACCCGCCTTAGGTCGCGCCTAACGGCTGTGTGTTTTATCACTGACAAGAGTCGACAATACGGTAGCCGCATAGCGGCTCTTTAATTAAGGTTGGCTAAGCCGTTTGCCAGAAGCAAACGTCCACGGCGATTTGAAATTGCCTAAGTCTTGAGATTTTAGTGAATTGGTGCGCCCGGCTGGACTCGAACCAGCGGCCTTCTGCTCCGGAGGCAAATGGTCAGCAGCGCTAAAATGTCCTGTTTTTAGTGTCGACACTCGACGTGGATGCCCGTAGGCCAATTTTGGGCCAACCCCATTTGACAACCCGGTTTTTTGGAAATGGGAGGACGCCCTCAGTAGGGGACCTCGGCGATTGCCGGTTCGGCGGCGGCGGCGCTCTGTTCACGAGCCGCGCTGGACCACGCCATCAGTTGGATCGTGGCAGCTTTGAGCTCGATAACGAGCTGCGGAACCGTGTGCTCGATAGTGCTGCCGTCGCCAACAGCAAGTTTGGTGTCGCGTTCGTTTCACGAGTCATCAGTTCTCCCTGCACGAAAACGTGTGCGCCTTTGACGAGTCGATCGGTGATTTGTGCGAAGCTCTTGCCAAACGCGACAACGTTATGCCATTGAGTTTCGCATTCTATCTATTGACCTTCGCAGGTCACTCGCGTGTTCCAGTCGACAAACGCGCCTTGGGGGTTGTCCCTCCATGCCCAAACGTGCTGCTCTAAGAATGCCGGCAACCCGTATCGGTTTGGGCGGTTCACGAACTGAAATGCCTGGCCTTCGAGCATCGGCGGGGCGTTGTGATGCGCCATCCAAGTGGCGGCGTCCACTATGTACTCGACGCCTACGAACCGCAGACCTCCCTCCCAGGGTTCGTATATCAGCGTTTCCGGGCGCGAAGCATCGATCTCGCCGTCGCCCAACAGGGAGAGATTGATGTAATGCACGCCCATTGCGCCGTGATCCCGACCGCTGACACAAGCAAATAAGGGCTGGTAGTTGGCCGCGACAGCAGCGTTGACCTCCACGAATTGCCGCGTGGGATCGCGAACGACTTCAACGAGCTTAGCCGGGGAGGAATGCTCGTGACTGGCATGTGTGGGGTTGGAATCGTTTGGCGCGGCGATAGGCGGTACGAGAAGCAGTTGGTGGTAACGCTGCTCAGGAGCGCCAGATGCAGGAGATGCTCCCCCTTGAGTTCCAGACCAGCGTCTTGGTGTGTGTGGTCATGGCCTTGTTCTCCTTTTTCTGGCCGATTTTGGCGGCGTGAGTCGAACATAACCGAGACTTGATGTGAGGGGGCATGAAGTTCGTTGTGAGAACTTCCTCATGCGGCCTGAGGGTGTAGAGCACTGAAGAGGTTACCGATGGAAGTCGGGAATGAACCGCTGCGTTTTGGCGATTTCGAATTCGACTCTCTGTCGGGGAAACTTTTGCGTGAGGGTCGCCCAGTCAAGATCGAGCCTCAACCGCTACTGTTCTGAGCGTGCTCCTCGAGAGGCCTGGCGAGATGGTTACTCCCGAGCAATTGCGCAGGCTTATCTGGGGCGATACGACCTTTGTTGAATTCGACCAGAGCTTAAACTACTGCATCCGGCAAATCCGGCTCGCTTTACGTGACGGTGCTTCGGAACCACTCTACATTGAGACTCTGCCGAAACAAGGCTATCGATTCATCGGCAGCCTCGATGAAAGGGCGAAGCTGGAATTCCGCGCTGCGCCGGCGCCTACAGGAGCATTGGACTAACCGGCGAGGTGCAGCGGGTGGGGATCGGTATTCTGGCTGCTCTCGTAGCGGTGGCCGCCGTGATCGTTTGGATGCTACTTCGGAATCGCCCTGCCCTATCCACCGCGGCTCTGAACGTTTCGCTTCTACCACCTCCGGCCACAAGCTTCGTTTTCGATCGGAACGGGCAGGGTGGCCTCGCCATTTCTCGGATGGCTCCATGCTTGCTTTTGTTGGACGCACTCAGGGGAAAGCGCAGCTTTGGGTGCGTCGTCTGGACCAGAGCGAGTCAAGATTAGGGCCGGGTTCCGAATGCGCATACAAACCATTTTGGTCGTCGGACTCGCGCTGGGTCGCGTTCTTTAACGCCGCTGAAATTGAAAAAGAGCGAAGTCGCAAATGGCGCGACAATCGATCTCTGCGACGTGCCGCCCATCAGGTCTGACGGCAGTAGGCGCTGATGGAGCTCCGCTGGCGTGATCGTAGCGGCAAGTTACTTCGCTCCCTGGGCGCTCCTGGCGAATACTACACACCACGGATTTCACCTGACGGCCAGCGCGTAGCTTTTGCACGGAGGGACGGCAATACCTCGGATATCTGGATGACTGATCTAGCTATGAAGTCTCTCGCTCGTCTGACGTTTGGTCGAGGTATTGATGAGTATCGGATATGGTCCCGGGATGGGGCGGGGATGTGTTGCAAATAGGGGCGGGAAAACGAAGCGCTTGCGAACTTTGTTTATTGTTAAGCAGCGGTACCGAAGATGAGTTTGATGAACCGGACTTGTGCGATATCGTCCTTTGACAACACCGAACCTGGCCTTTGCCAATCATGTGCATTGCTTCGTAGCCTTGAATCGTGCGTTGTGCGCCATCAAAGGAATGGAATCCCAGATTAGCGTTGACCCGTCGCTTAATCGAGCGGTGATCCTGCTCGACGATGTTATTGAGATAAGGAACAATGCGGCAGCGGCATCTTCTAACCAAGGGCGCGCTGCTGTTAAACTCCTCGATAACGGTCGGGTAGGAAGGATTCCCATCCACATTGATGCCGCGCGGCCGAGGATGCCCGGGAGCGGCAAGTGCCTTCTGGAACAAGCGCCGAGCACTAGTCAAACGCGACTCTCTTAAAGCAAGAAGTCAATCGTCGCGCCCGTTGAATCCACGGCCTGTATAAATAAGTCCAGCGCCCAGCGACGCGTACATAGGTCTCATCCGTTCGCCAAAGAACCGTTGGTCGGCTTCAGCTCTCGGCGAATTCGCTCATTCAATTCCGGCGCGTAACACTGCACCCATCTCCAGATCGTAGAAGGATCTATCGAGAGGTTCCGCTCGCACATTATCTCCCTCAGATCGCGATAAGTGAGGGAATAGCGCAAGTACCAGCGAACACAGAGCACGATGACCTCATCCGTAAAATGTCGCCCTCGGAACAGTGCTGCTCGCTTGCAAACCATCGAGCTTCACACTAACAAATCATCCGCCCCCATTTGCAACACAGCCCAGCGGACGCCTCGCTAGCGAACGACTATAATGAAGACGAATTCCAAAAAGCGGATGCGAGTCTTCGATCAACACATGAACGGACACAGCACTAGATGAACTGAGCGAGTGGTCTTTCGAGCGAGAACCAAGGAGAAGCAATTGAGTTTGTCACAACGTTGGGCTGGCCTCGTCGGCACTTTACTTCTGGCAGCCACATGTTTCGTCTTATCCCGTGAAAACCGTGGCCAAGCACGCCGCCGGTCAAGTCCGCCTGTAGAAGAGTTGGCTAAGAACTTAGGTGAAGCTTGGGCGGGATATCATAGGCCGTAGCGCACCAGGTCATGCTGAGCGGATCGCCTTCACTGGAGCTTGAGCCAGGTCCGCTCGTTAGGTGCACACTGCCGATTACGGATGAAAAGAATCAGATCTGCCCATGACGGTGAGGCGACGCGCTACATGTTCCGGCTATTAACTGCGCTCGAATGGGAAGTGTTAGGTGACGTAGAAAATGACGATAAAGCAATAAGCGCAGTTGAAGATCTCAGGCCGATGTAGTGACGATGGATATCTCGATGCCCGGAATCAGTCGTTTCCAAGCGGCACGCACGCTCCTTGAACGCACGCCGGAGTTTCGCATCATCTTTGCCAGTGAGCATGCCGATCCATTATATGCAGAAGCAGCCCTCCGGCTCGGGAAAGAGGGATACGTGATTAACAGTGCAGCGGGGACCGAGCTGCTCCCGGCTATTCATCAGCTTGCCTGAAGCACGTTTGTTCTTCACGCGCTTCACGACTTTACAGCAGTGACTATCGTTCCAGAGGCTGATTACTTCAACACGCTTGACGCAAACTGCGCGAGAGCGGCATCTACCGTCTGATTCTGTTCGAGCAAACTGTAATGAGCACTCGCGTCTACGGGCTGCAGCCGGGCGCCGGATGGGACTCCTGCATCAGCTCGCTGGGCGCCGGAACTGTCGTGGTGTCCTGATTGCCGACTGGGAGACGAAATCGACTTGCCCACGCGTCTCCGATCCGCCAAAAGAGCTCTGAGCATTGTAAAGCTGGGCGGAACCGTTCTGATAGCTAAGCCAATTTAGCCTCGCACCACAGGTGAGAGCACGATGGCATGAAGAATGGGCTCGACCAGGGCTTCTGAATTGCCAGCGAAAATCCGGCGTTTCTTGTCGTTCGCACCGGGTTTGTGTAGGTCGTGTCCACCTGCACGATGCCGGCGAAGTTTGAACCAAGGAGCTCGGGGTAACGTCGGCAGAACGTCAGATTGATCATGCCCCCAATACTGTGTCCTACCAGCACGATCCGTCTTCCTTCAGCCACTTGTTGCAACACGGGCACGCAGGTCCGACGCCATCTTTTCGAGCGCGTAATCGCGATCCGGAGGCTGGCCGGACAAGCCGAGTCCGGGCAGGTCCCAAACGATCACGCGGAACCGATCCGAGAGATGACGCTTCGCGTAATACCACTCGGTGCTGCTGACGCCCCAACCATGAGTAAGCACTAAGGTGGGCCCATTTGCCGGGCCGTACACTTCCGCGTGAATAGACGTGCCGTCCGGGCTTGTGAACGTTCTCACTGCTCCTGAGCGCGTGTGCTGCGGCTCGTCAGGGCCGCGGCGAAACCCAAGCTGAACGATGTGGCGCCCTAGAAACGCAACCGCGAGCAACGCTACACCCGCCAGCATTTCTCGATTTATACGATCTTGTAGCGGCGCGGTCGTCCCCACAGCCACGGGTCGCGCGTCTGCCACTACGCGCGGCTGTTCCCCGCCGTGGTGGTCCTCCACCACCACTGTTTCGCGCACGACCGGCCTCCTTCGGCGTGATCGGCGAAGCGCATGCGCAAGCAGACCAAATCCGGCAAGCAGGATTGCTAGGGAGCAAAGGCCCAAAAGTAAGCTGATCAGCAGCGGGATGGGAAGCGTGGTCACTTGTCATTGTTGATTCAAAGTGACGCGGAGTGTCGGCCGCAGACGTGCGTAGGACTGGACTAAATATCCAGCCGAGAGTGATCGGTTTGTTTTCGCGCCTGCCGATTTGCGAAGAAACGGATTGCGTCTTCTTTGGAATAAATGTTGTTGAACAGCACGTAATTGGGACCCGGTAAGTCCGGTCGCGCTCGCAGTTTGGCATCGAGTATCGTCAGATCTTCGTCCGTGTACCGGTATCGATAGCTAGATCTGCCATGGAGCCGCCAATAAAGAGAACTCCCATAGACCGGGTCCGATTGGAATGGATCCACGCAATGAACGAGATTGTTCTCAGCGCATAAATCGCGAACCAGGGGAGGGCTCCACTCCTCTCCTCGCGGCTCCCACGCAAGCATGTATTCACGAAGCTCGATCTGCTGGAAAAAGGTGGTGAGGTTGCGAACATTTTCGCGGTTTGGGAGAAAGGATTGGGGGCATTGAAACACGATGACCGCTGCCTGAAGAATCTGCGCTACTTCTTTCGTGCGCCGCCATGCCAGCCACACCTGCTCGGTCGGGCGGAAGCTGCCGTAGAGGTCTCGCTGTGTGGCGCTTACCGCGGATTTCAACCGGCGATACGTGGGGCTTGCCGGCGTGTGTGTGATCAGTTGCCAGGCTTTCATGCAAAACCGGAATGCAGGAGGCGCTGTGGCTCTCCATCGCCTGGCCACAAGGGCGGATGGCGGCTCGTAGAAAGTTGTTTGAAGCTCGATCGTCGTGAAATCTCGGACGTAGCGGGCCTGCGCTTCGGTCCAGCCGCAGCAGCCGACAAGGAGCGGAGCTTGTGCCATACCCGACAAGCGTACAAGGTACTGTTCGCCAGCCCGAGCGAGTGCCTCGTCGATTGGGTAGTGCAACAGCTACGCGAAGCATTCCAGCTGCCCGACCTTATCGGTACGTCTTGTTTGACCATGACTCCAAGTTCGGAATGACGTGCTGCAGTTCTTAACTCCAGTGCTCTCACGTCAATGCGCACGAGCATTCGGAGTCCCTAGCGAAACGGAGTGGCGGAGCGCTGGGTGGGCAGCGCACGTCGCGAACTGCTCGACCACATCATCCCGCTGATCGAGTATCATCTTCGCCGGCTTGGGCGCGACTACCTTGCTTACTACCATCAAGACCGAACTCACATTGGCCTAAACAAGAACACTCCTGCCGAACGAGCCGTCGAAAGCCGTTCTCCTTTCACACCCGAATCGTGTCTACGTCCCGGTTGGGCGGTCTTCACCATCGTTACCGCTGGTCGGAAGTGGCGTGAAACTCGCGCGAACTGACTTTTTGATTACCCAAAACACGTCAGCCTCATAGATCGCGAGATACGGCGTACCGATGATCCGGGGCCAACTTGCGGCAAATTTGATTCAGTGACGCCTTCGGACCAATCGGGAATCAGCCGGACGTGGCCGCCGTCAGGGAAACTAAGTTCAGAACGAATTTAGAGATCACGGCGAACGGGACTGGTGAGCTAGACCGCTC
Organism: uncultured Acidobacteriaceae bacterium; assembly: GCA_963787585.1. GTDB lineage: Bacteria > Acidobacteriota > Terriglobia > Bryobacterales > Bryobacteraceae > Bog-105. The sequence continues at coordinate 347,787 of CAWBDR010000007.1, read as the reverse complement.
TTGGCCACGAGGTAGACTGTTCTCGAAAACTGTGGAATGGGAACGACGATCGGTTCCGCCGCAAGAACAAATCGGGGCGATGCGTTCTACCGCACACCGACGTCAAAGGTAAATGCCAACTGTGGGCGAACCTGAGATCAACCGCGGTGCCTACCCGCGGCCGCAACTGCACAGGGACAACTGGACATGCCTGAACGGGATTTGGGAGTTTGCGCTTGATCCCGAAGCGCGGTGGGCAGATCCGCGCGCTATCGAATGGAACCGCACCATCGTTGTGCCGTTCAGTCCAGAGACCTTGGCGAGTGGCATCAATCATTGCGGATTTTATAAAGCTGTCTGGTACAGGCGAGACTTCAAGGCTCCTGATCTGAAGCCGGGCGAGCGAGTGCTCTTGCATTTTGGGGCTGTCGATTACTGCGCGACCGTGTGGGTGAACGAGAGAAGGGTGTGCACACACCAGGGTGGCTACACGCCATTCTGGGCGGATATTACGGACGCCTTAGGTGCCGACGGACCGCAGCAGATCATTGTCAAGGCCGACGATGATCCGCTCGATCTGGCTAAACCCCGAGGAAAACAAGATTGGAAACAGGAGCCGCACTCGATATGGTATCCGCGTACAACCGGGATATGGCAAACAGTCTGGTTTGAGATTGTCCCGGCATCATTCATCGAGACGCTGCGGTGGACATCAAACCTGAAGCGCTGGGAAATCGGGTTGGAAGCGCGGCTAGGGGGTAAGCCGGCCAACGAGTTTAGTTTGGCTGTTCAAATGCGCGCTGGTGGCCTAATACTATGTAGCGATACGTACTCGGTTCTTGGGGGAGAAGTTCACCGTAGGGTTGCTCTTTCCGATCCGGGAATTGACGATTACCGAAATGAGCTGCTGTGGAGTCCGGAGTCTCCCACTATTATCGATGTTGATTTGGAACTGCGCGACACTGACGGCGCGGTGCTTGACCGTGTGCAAAGCTATACGGCATTGCGCACCGTTACGACGGAGAGCGATCGTTTCATTCTGAACGGTCGGCCCCTGAATTTACGCTTGGTGCTCGATCAGGGGTATTGGCCGGGAACGGGCCTGACCGCGCCTGACGATGAGGCATATAAGGCGGACGTACTGCTTGCGAAACAACTCGGATTCAATGGCGTTCGTAAACACCAGAAAATTGAGAACCCGCGATATTTGTATTGGGCGGACCAGTTGGGCTTACTTGTTTGGGAGGAGATGCCAAGCGCTTACCGCTATACTCGCACTTCGATTGAGCGCTTAACGCGCGAGTGGCAGGAGATCTTGAACCGAGACAGCAGCCACCCCTGCATTGTCGCCTGGGTTCCGTTCAATGAGTCCTGGGGTGTGCCGGACCTGCCGAGCAGCTTTGCGCAGCGGCACTACGTACAGGCGCTGTATCACTTGACCAAGACACTGGACCCAACTCGTCCAGTGATCGGAAATGATGGCTGGGAAAGCGTTGCCACAGACATCATAGGCATTCACGACTACGATGATCAGCCGGAGCGCATCGGCAGGCGCTATGGTTTGAAAGAAGTGGAAGCGCTGCTATTCAAACGCGAACGGCCCGGCGGCCGGATGCTGGTACTGGATGGCCAAAGCACAAGCAATCAGCCTATCGTTTTAACCGAGTTTGGAGGTATTGCGTTCAGCCCGAACCAGGGAGGTGTATGGGGATATTCTCAAGCCAGGACCGAAAGGGAGTTTTTGGAGCGATATCGCGCTTTGATGCACGCGGTGACGAGCTTGCCTGCGCTTGCCGGATTTTGCTACACGCAATTTGCTGATACGTTTCAGGAGGCGAATGGTCTTGTGTACGCGGACCGAACACCGAAAATCGCGGCGGAGCAGATTGCACTTGCGACAACAGCCGCAGAACGTGAACAGGAAGCACCGCAAGAGTCGGCTTTTCGCGAGCGGACCATGGATAATCAGCGATGAAGATGCTCGTTAACTGATCGTTGGGTGCCTGGCCGCAAAATCGGGCTTCCGATTACCGCATACAAGCGCAGAAGCGGATCGCTGTGCCGAGGAGGCAACTGCTTCATTACGGGCAAGTCGATGGGAGGTAGTGCGGTGAGTACACCGTTCTCATTGCGGGCTGAATTAAAGGAGGTCGAGGTCGCACCGGGGGTGACCTTGCGCTACGTGGGAGGCCGGTGCGGGCCGGGCGCTGGTGATGTTGCCCGGACTAGGTCATGCCGCGTCGCTGTACAAGTATCAGCTTGAGGGACTGTGCGACGAGTTCCGGGTGATTGCTGTCGATCCCGTGGTCATGGCGAGTCGGACAAACCAGAGGGCGGCTACAACTACCCGTAAGGCCAAAATATTCATGCGGCGCGTTGATAGAACTTGAGCAAACCGCCGAGTCGCTCATGACATTGGATGCGACCTGCGTGTCGTGGTCCTGGAAACGCCGAGGGAGGTAAGAGCAGCTGATTGTCTTTACCTTGATGCGGGCGCTCGAGATGATAATGCTGAACAAATTGAGTAATAGCCCGCCGTAAAGAAGCTTCGCCAAAGAGGATGAGCTTGGATAAACACTCGCTTTTGATAGAGCGAACCCAGCGCTCCGCAAACGAATTCAGATTGGGGCTGCGGGCGGGTAGAGTGAGCGGGCGAATGCCAGCGGAACGAAGCGTGTCTCGAAAGGGAGCGCAGAACTTCGTGTCGCGGTCATGCAGAACAAAACGGACCGGGAGCAGAGCGCCGTCGATCGGATCCACAGCCCGGCGACCCATCTGCACCATCCAGTCTTCGGTCGGATGTCTGGTGATTCCGGCCAGTGTGACCCGGCGCGTCTCCAAGTGCAAAAAGAACAGAACATAATAGGTTGCCAAGCCGCGCCAGGTGAGCACCTCGGCAGTGAAGAAATCGATGCCCGCAAGCACGGCCATATGAGAGCGAAGGAAGTCGGCCCAACTGACCTGCTGGCACCGTTTTGGGGCAGGAGGAATACCAAAGCGGCGGAGGACGTTGCCCACGCTTTGATCGGAAACGCGATGGCCGAGAATCGCGAGTGCGCCGGCGATGCGATCATATCCCCAGCCGCTATTCTCACGCGCCAGTCGGACGATCAGTTCCGACAGTTTACGACCGAGCGGAGGTCGTCCCGGGTAGACGCGGCGTCGGGAGCCGTCGAACTTGTGGGCGACGAGCTTACGGAACCAGGCGAGGATGGTGTCTGGCTTGGCAGCCGTGGCCACCGGTTCGAATCCTTGATGTCCCAGTCGTTTGCCGATGACGGCCAGAGTGGAGCGCTCGAAATCGCTCAAGAGAAGGCGGGAAGGCAGATGTGCCCGAAGGATTCTATTCTCGGCCAGGAGATATTCATTCTGCAGCAGAAGCTGCTGATTCACCATTCCGGTCACATACGCTAATAGGCGCGCTACTTGTGTGCTGTGCATGGAAAGAGGCCCATCATACTTCCTTTGCTTTCAGCACATTCGAGTTCTTTGACCGTACGGGAAATCAAGGGCAGGCAGCAGCATGGCGAACTCGCGAGCATTTTACGGAGATCTGCCTGTAGAGCCGCGCCGAATCGTCGCGATGTGTTCGCAAACCGTCGAGCTCACGATATCTAAAACGGGTTCCATTCTTCGAGGACAACCTCTAGAGGCACGACGCGAGCATTCTGAGTGAAGAACGGCCGGAATCTCTACCGGTTTGGCTTCAGCTACCAATCCGTTTGACGGATTTCGTACCTCAACTTTTATTTTTCTGAGAGCTGATTTTGGTGTCATTCGGTAATTCCAACGGCAGGCGATATAAAATGTTTCGGGATTCAAGCGACGTCCCAATCCGGTCGTGCCGGACGGCTGATGGGACAGGAAGTATTCTCTATACTGCTCGTCGTCATATCGATCAACCAACGCTAAGCCTTCATCCGGTGCCATCCCTGTTTCCTCGGGACCACCGAACGTCGACATTTTCCCTTTAAAATAGATGTTCATGCGAAGGGTCGGTGGGGCAAGTTGGGAACGGTACTCATCGACACGTCTGCCAGAACACCTCGCCGTATGGCCGGGTGACTGCGCCGACCGGACCAACAATGTTGGGGAAAACTGGCGAACTCCGATGCCACGTGTGGCCTTACGGCGTAAAATTCAAGTCGGATTATCGTCTTGACTGCCATCCTTACTTACTTCTCCGCCGATTTGATCAAGTTCTCACAAAAAAGCTTGGATCATTCAAGAGGCTCGGCCGCAACCTTGACGACCAGGGTTCTGTGCTCGCCGGAGTGCGGAAGAATGGCCTCGTTCGTCGAAATGTCCAGCAATTAGATCATTCGTTACCTCCGGAGAATGGCGTAGCATCGTAAACGGGCTTGCGGACCGCACTCTCGACGCTTGGTTTGGGGCCGGCGACCTTCACTTCAATATCGACCGCGGCAAGTTTCACGTGAAGGTCAATTAGTTCGATACCATTCGGAAAAAATAATCGCGGCCGGCCGTCAGCAGGTGCAGTTGTTTCGGCTGTCGAGATGGTTCTGACTGTTTGCTCCAATAGGCCGTTCAGCATAGCACCAGCATCACGCGCCGTGATTCGCCTTATCCGTGCGATGACCGATGACTCGGCAGGAGTCAGCCCACTTACACGACGTCTTAATGCGATCTTCGGAAATGAATTACGTTATTGACGTCAGCGTCGTCACTCTCATTCCTCTTTCCTTTCCTACCATCCTCTGTGTAGGCCTCCGAGCGGATTATCAGGTCGATGAAGTGATTGTTACTGATACCGGCGAACACTTGATACCTCGTGCCACGATAACTAATGCTTTGATATCCGCTATGTTGTCGCGGAGCTTGTATATCACGCCTACAGCCTTGAAATGATTCCTACCTTCCTTTAGCTCGATTACGATCTTGCTCAGCCCGTCGTACCTTTCCCCGCTTGAACGAAATGTATGGTCATTAGCGCGGATTTTTTCGTCCACATTCTCGTTGCTCATTGCCGTACTCGTATTTCTCCGGGAATGCTGCCATAGATCCAGTCTGTAGGGATTTTCATGCTCCTATGCCATGCAGGGTGTGAGCCAGGATATTTAAAGCCGAGATTTCAGATAGTTAAGAAGCATCCTGGGATAATCGTGTATACGCGGGTTTGCACTGAGAGTGCTCGGTGTCTACCGTAGGCAACTGTCGCCAGTCAAATTCTTTGGTGCCCGGCTGAGCGCGATTTCCGTGAGGCGTCTAGCCGGCCTTCAGCAAAGTAGATGAAATCTGCACAGACCAGCTTCGTTGAGCCGGTGAAAAAAGTTGTGAGCAAGTCGCGCAGGTCTCGCCTTGGATCTTGCGCCCTACCGTGTTCCGTAATGCGAAATAGCCGAACCCGACTTCGCACTAACCTGGCGCGACCTGTGATTAAACGGGCAATTGGAGCGTGGCTTCGGAGCTTCGATGTTTCGCGGCTCACTGTCGATCGCGGTACGCCTACGCTGTCGGCCATCTCAGAAAATGACGCTCTGATAGCGCTGCTGCATGGCCGTAAGATCAACGCGACAATCAGCGTCTATTGCTTGAGGATCCAAAACGTTTATGAAGGTCGGCTTTATCGGGCTGGGCAACGTGTTCCCGCTTCATCTGAGAGCGGTTCGGAACCTACCGGACGTCGAAATCGTTGGTTGCCACGATACACACAACCAACGTCTAATCGCTGCACAGGATCTTGGCCTGCCAGTCTACCGTGAACTGCCAAACTTCTTTGCCAAGAAGCCGGATGTAATCCATGTTCTTGTACCGCCACAACATCATGTCCAAGTTGCGACATTCGCTCTCGGGCAGGGCGCAAGCTGTTTTCTGGAGAAGCCTGCTGCCTTGAGCCTACAGGGCATTGAGGAACTCATTTCCGCCTCTTCGCTTGCATGTAAAAAGGCCGCTGTCAATCACAACCAACTCTTTAATCCGGGCTTCCTGAGGGCAGTGAAGATGATTCGCGATCGGAGAATTGGCGCTTTAGAGCACGTGCATGTTCATTATGAGCTCCTTATTATTCGGCCCAGATCACTTCGCATTAAAAGATCCTGCGAACAGCGCGGCGAGGTCCAGAATATGATTCAAGGAATCGAACGTAGAGAGCACGGCGTCAAACGGGCCCTCGACGTCCAGGCACGTCACATCCTGCACGAAAAACTGCGCCTGCGGCAATTCACGCTGCGCCAGCGCGATTAATTGAGTGGAATTATCTACTCCGGTGACGCGATAGCCGCGCGCGATCAATTCTTTGGTGACGTGCCCCGAACCGCAGCACAGATCGAGAACACGCGCTCCGGCGGGAACCCGGGAAAAGAACAGGTTTTCGAGCGCCGGCCGAGCCGCGGGCAAGTACCAGTCAGCCCAAAGGCTGTGATACATGCCCGCGATCTCGTCGTAGGAGGAAGGCGCCAATCCTCCAGCGTAACGGGCCGTTCTTTGCTCAGTGCTCCTGGTACAAACTCCGCATCCGGAATGAGCGGTAAGAAATCTGGGTGACATTCTCTTGCGACTGCAAGACGCCTGAAGCCGTGTACTCCTGGGTCGATGAAGCACCGTTAATCACACCCAGATCAAACGTGTAATTGCCGTTTTGGAGAAGCTGGGCGCTACCGGTTGCTAGAGAGAACTGGCCGACATCAATGTTTACTTCGAGGGTCGCGACGAAATTCGTTTGGTCGAGAGTCCAGGATTGGCCGCGACTATGGCCTCCGAACTCGGAAATGCGCGTATTCCCGTTATCGAACAGGGTCATCACGCCGTTCGACAATTCAGCATCGTGTTGGTGCGAGAACCAGGGATGCGGATCGGAGGAGTTCACCGTGAATGCGGGTGATCCGGTGAGGCTGCCGTCGGCGCCCAGTGTCCAGATGATCGCTCCATCCTTTGGCCCCGCTCCATTTTCGTACGGGATCTTGACAATCCAGTCCTGATGGCGTGAGGAGAGAATCAGATTTCCATCCGAACTCTGCCAGATGGAATTGGAGTGCGTCCAGTCGTTGGCGACGGTATACGTCGGGTAATTTATGATCGGGGGCGGACAGCCGGGGCTCGTTTCCCCGCACGTTTCGCCCAAAACGGCGGCACGGGTTATCGGGAAATGGTGAAATTCGTTCCACCACCACACCAATTGGAAATTCGAGTCAAGCACCAAAGCCTGATCGCCCAAGACGTCAACCGTTCCGGGACCCTGACTGCCGCATGCTGAACTCGGGCAAAGGTGTTCGACACTCGCAATGACGGCGGTGCGGCCGCTGCCGTCGGGAAGGCGCAGCGCCTCATGATGCTCCGTCGTAACCGGGTCCGCCCCGTTAGCAGTCAACTGCCGGCTAAGCGCCCAGTAGTTCGTTTCGCGCACCAGATTGCCGGCCATGTCATACTCGCGTAACAGCACGCTGTGACTGCTGTTGGGCGCGTTGGTCTCCACAAGAAATGTGCCGCCGTCCACCGGCCGATCAAAGTATGTCATCGTTACATCTGTAGGCGCCAAATACCAGATGAGATGGCCGCTGGTGTCCGTTGCGAAGCCGCGACCGCTACCGTTTAGATAGGCGCCATTCAGCACGACAGGATAGGCGGTGTTGTTTGGCGGTGGAAACTGCTTCGTTACAGAATAACCCGGCAAACTAACATTTGCCGCGCCTGTCGTGGCCGTCATAACTGGTCCGGGAGTATCGAATGGCCCATGGAACACATCGTGCTGTATCTGGTATTCGGTTGAAGCGCGCAAGCCGCCAATGTAGAAATTCACGCTCTTCGAGCCGGTGCACGTCTCCGGCGGATACGTGGCGTGCCAGGCGCTCTCGTTGGGCAGCTTAAAACGCACGCGGGCTGTGTACCCGCTTGGGCACATAGACGCAGGCAAGCTATATAGGAAAACCAAGGGATGCTTTGTGGGTGAAATGACGGGGGACGTCGTTGTTCGCGCGGTCACGGTGTAGAAGGCCGAGCCGCTCCCGCTGGCGCCGGTCGTCGTCGGGAACGGATGCTGGGACGAGATGGGTCCACTAACTTCGATGGCGTTGACCTGGATCTCGTACGTGCCTTCTGAATTGCTGGGAGTCCAAGGGAAGGAAGTAAAGCTGTAATAATCCCGGACCATCTTCAGTTGGCCCGAAGGGCCGATCCAGAACTGGTACAGAAACGTCGCGTTCGGATGGGCTGTGTCGGACGCAGACGCGGTTACGGTAACAGTCTGACCAAACAGCACCTGACCTGACTGTTGGCTAACCGTGACGTTAACGCTGGCAAAGCATAAACTGCCGAAGCTCAAAACAGCAAGCCCGGCGAACATCGGAGCTACACAAGACATAGCGCGGGAAATCGCGTGGAAAAAACTGCTGGTGATCATCCGAGACATTATATTCTCTCCCGTAGTGAGTTATGTGCTTTCGTACGAAACTTTACCGACTCAGGCTCGCCGGGATATCTTCCGGCATACCAGTCCTGCCAGCATCAGCCCGCCGGTCAGCCAGCCGAAGCCAGGCTCGGGGACTGTGGGCGGCGGCGGTGGCGGTGGAGATTGGAGGGTCGAAAGATCGACCAGTTCCAGCCCATCATGGACCGCTCCGTTGGGCGTTCGACCGTCGCCCATGACAGTCAACGTCGTTAACACAGTGCCAGTCAGGCTGAAATCGTAGATATAGTTGAAGCTGCCGGCCCACAGTGAATTATTGGAGCTATCGTACGCAAGACCGTAAAGGCCGGTGTAAGGCGTGGATATCATCGACAAAATCTTGCCGGTGCTGTCTCTGACATCGATTCCGCTTCCGCTATCGCCTTCGCTCGTATACAGCGTCGATCGGTTTGAGGCGATCCCAATACTGGTCGCGCTCGAGAATCCCGTGTCAAAAGAACCGACCGCCGTTCCACTCGTCGTGTACTGGTACACTTTGCCGTCGTAGCCTGAAAACCAAAGTGTTCCGTTTTGGCCGGGCGCTCCATCGCTAATCAAATCCGGGATGGAGAAGGACCTGACTATCTTTTGCTTCGCATTGAGAGCGTCGATCGTGCTAGAGCTACCGGAACTGTTGGGTACTGCAACGTAAAGCAGCCCATTTTCCTCGACACCCGCTGAAGCGCCATCCGGCCCAAAATCCTGCTGGTAAGTACCAGCGGAATAGGCCTGCAGCGGGGTTTGTGTATTAAACCCTACTAATAGCGAATCTGCCGCTGCGATTGAGGCGGCGGCAAGACCGCAAACTATGGCAATTACAAGTGACTTAAGAGGCATTTTGATTGTTTCCGTTTGGGATACACCGCAATAATCCGGGAGATACGACCCATCTGCATCGCGATTGTTTCCTAGAATTTAGCTTCAAAATCGTGAATGATACGAGCCCGTTTAACGGAAAAGGGTCGGAGAAGATACAGAGTAGCTGTCTACGTTTAGCGAGAAACTGTTCGTTAAGCTTTTTCATGTTGGCGAACTCCGCAACAAGTAGCGGATAAGCGCTCCGGTCATCATCGGTATTCCTCGCGGCCGCCACAAGGGAAAGTTGTTTTTCAGCTCTCCGTCGCAAGGCTGCAATCTCGTCTTCTGAGACCAGAGAATTGTTTTGAATCGAGTTCACAATTATGATTCGCCACTCACGAATTGTGCTCGTCTGTTCGATCCCAGCCTCCAGAAACGCTTTCGAGAAACCAGTTTTGACGGGAGGAGCCGGTTGAGGTGCAACCGCTTGATTGGACGGTAACGCTAGAAAAATCTGATTACCTGTGAAGGAAACCGATCCATGCATCAGGCGCGCCAAGTCATCAACCGCAATGTAGGCTGTACCGTTGAATTCACGAACTTTCACCGAGCTAGGCTGCCCGGCAATCGACAGTGTCCGTGTGTCAGGACCAGACTGGCCCATCATGGAAGAACACGGAATCGAAACTAAAGTTAGCGCCGCAATGGGAAGAAGCTTCATGTGGGTCGTTTCCTTTAAGGTCTAAGTATGAGTCAAAGGCTCTTGAGTTCTCTTGCTACGGACTAAACTCGTTTGAGTGTCTCGTCGAGCCAATTGAAAACTCGCAGATCACGAATGCCGGTGCTCTTTGGTTCGCAATGAAGATCTGCACCATCGGCGACAGAGAACTCTACCAGCTTTTTAGGGCAATCTAGGAGATCAAACAACCGCTTCGACTGACCTGGCCAATACGCCTCATTCACTGGCGACGTGATTAGCATGGGGCAGTCGATTTGTTGTGCAACTCCATCTAGCTTGTATTCCATCGTTGCCTTGTATGTGTCGAACGGTGAAGTGAGGCCAAATGGACGCATCCTGAAATTTAAGGTAGCGCGATCTGCCGGCCCGGCTGCTTTCAGCAAGTACTGGTCAAACTCGTCCTTTCGGCCTGCTTCGAGAAGTTGAAGCATGGGTTTTGGCAGAATCCCTGTCCATGAAGTAGAGACGTCCACTACCCCGGGATCTGCGATACCTGCGGCGATCCGCTTCTCAAAAGCAAGTGCACGGGGAACCCAGTATCCGCCCTGGCTGATTCCTTGTATCGCGATACGCTTGGGATCAACACCCGGGCGGCTGAGCGCAAAATCCACTACTGGCGCGATGACCTTTTCCCAATCCGGGCGGAAGAAAAGTTTCTGTTTCCAAAGTGCGTATCCTTGCCCCGGCCCGTCGAGCGTCAGGCAGTCGTACCCGCGGGCGGTAGCTCCCGCACCTCCCCAGAGCCACATGTCCAGGAGTGAACCGTCGCTCCCGTTCGCGAGGATCAACAACGGACGGTGCTGGGCACGGCCCTTGCCCGTCATGTAGAAGCCGTGGAGAGCAGTGCCCTCAAACGGTATGCTTACCGGCTCAATCGGTGGATCAAAAAGCGCCAGGGATTTAAGCCAGCAGTCATATAGGTGTTCCCATGTCGGCTCAAAACGCGAGGGATCTTTGGAGCCGTCAACAAAATATGTCGCACTGTCGTAGAAATTCTGTGCCCACAAATAGGCTTGCCGAGCACTCTCTCGATGCCCCCCGGCCAGCGACTCCTCGGCTTGTGCTCGAGCCTCATCGCCGGCCGCTTTAAACGCAACGAAGGCGCTTTCGAAGTCACCGTCTTCTACCTGCCGCGTGAGGTAAAGAACCCTACCGGCGTTTGCCCCCGAATGATAGGCCCGGCCAAGACTAGTGAGAAAGATATTCTCGAAGGTCCGGTCTTGAAAAAGATAGGGCACGGTTTTCGCACCGCTCGGACGCCCCTGCTGCTGGCCGCTGACTCTTGGAAGTAACGCAGCGTACGAACCTAAGCCACTTAGTCCAACAATCCTGAGAACGGAGTGAAAGTTTCGTCTAGACAGGTTCATAAGCATTACTACTGTAATCTTCCTTTGACAGATTATCGCTCGCGAAAGGATTCCCCGAAGCTGCTTCTCGCTAGCCGAGTGTGGCTCTGACCATCGAAACCTTCGAATCGGCAAGAAAGACAGCTCAACTATTTTATATTTAAATTCTCCTCTGGCCTTATGTCTTGCCCACAGACGTATCAGACATCTCACGCCGCGATTTAGTACGCGGCATCACGACAATATTCTCCACAGCAGCTATAACGCCTTCGCTGTCCCTCAATGAGGCCCAGGTCGATCCAAAGAATCGAACTTCGCGGTTCGAAAGTCCGCGCACGAGCTTTCGCGTGGAAAGCTTTTTCGTAGACGTCTTCAAAAGCCGTCTCCGGGTTCGGCATCGGAAGGATCCCGATCGTGTCTTGTGGCAGACGGATCCCGCTTACCCTTTTGTTCGCGTAGCTCGTGGTGATGCTAGCTTTCGGGAGTATGGCAATCCGCTCGGGACCTTCGACATCAAAGAGAATGTCACGGATGTTCGTACTTTTGAACGCCTCGAATCCGCAACGGTCCTTAACAATGGCGATTTGAAAGTGAACGGAACTCTGACGAATATAAGGGGCAACAAGATTGCGTTTCACCTGACTTTTCATTCGTCTTCTGCCAATCAGCTACAGTTCACGCTCGGTGTCGAAAGTCCGGATTCTGATCGCTGGAATCGAATCTTCCTTCGATACGCGTCGTCACCTAGTGAGGCGTTCTTTGGTTTCGGTCAACAGCTTACTTTTTTCAATCAGAAAGGTAAGACACTGCCAATACTGGTGCAGGAACACGGAATAGGCCGCGGCCTACCGATTATCACTGAGTTAGTCGATCTCACGTATGACGGCGCTGGCGGCAATCCTCGCTTGACAGAGGCACCGGCTCCTCACTACATCACCAGCCAGCTTCGTTCCTTGTTCCTCGAGAACAAGGAATGCAGCACATTCGACATGCGTGCTGTCGACGCAGTGGAAATCAAGCTCTTTGCCGCGAGAATGACCGGCCGCATCCTGTTCGGGCAGACTCCGCCGGAGCTGATCAAAGAATACTCCTCGTATGCGGGCCGCATGCGCCCGCTGCCTTCCTGGGTGCACCAGGGCGTAATTGTCGCTGCGCAGGGCGGAGACGGTCCGGTGAATGCTGCTCTTAGCAAGTTAGTCGCGGCGGGCGTTCCGCTCGCAGGCTTGTGGGTTCAGGATTGGTCGGGCATCAAGGAAACGAGCGCGGGTGAACAGGTGCTCTGGAATTGGAAGTTGAACCGCGATTGGTATAAGAGTTGGGACAGCCTGGTCGACAAACTGTCACAGCAAAATGCTCGTGTCATGGTTTACATGAATCCATTTCTGGTGAATAACCTGTGTGGACGCGATGAGCCGCCGTGCCCGGGCGCCCTTTACGCTGAAGCGGAAAGCAAAGGCCACTTCATTAAGCAAAACGGTAAAACGTTCGTTTACAAGAATTCCACCATCACCGCTGCGATGTTCGATTTGAGCAATCCCGATGCACGCGCCTGGATCAAACAACTCATTCAAACGGAATTGATCGGCAATGCACGAGCTTCCGGATGGATGGCTGCCTTCGGCGAGGCGTTGCCATTCAATGCCGATCTTTTCGAGAATGCCGATCCCGCCGTGTGGCACAACCACTACGCGGAAGCCTGGTCGACCCTGCACCGCGATCCCATAAACAAGACTGACCATGGCGACGACTTTTTGTTCTGGAGCCGCTCCGGCTTTACCCGAAGTCCAGGTAGCTCCACCGCTTTTTGGCTCGGAGATCAGCTCCAAACTTGGGATGAATACGACGGCATCAAGACCGCGGTTGTCGGCTTACTTTCCGGGGGCATGTCAGGCTTCAGCCTTCTGCATAGCGACACCGGCGGCTTCGTCGCCGCTCGATTCAAGCATTTGCCCATCATCGCCCGCTCTCCCGAACTATTGATGCGGTGGATGGAGCTAAATGCCTTCACCGCCATCTTTCGAACTCATGAAGGTTTAATACCGAGCATCAGCGCTCAAGTCACCGATCCCGGGCCGCTCACTCACTTGGCGCGCTTTGGCCAAATCTATCAGTTGCTCTCGGCATACCGAAAGGATTTAGTAAAGCAGGCTTCCCAATCCGGTTATCCGGTTGTACGGCATCTTTTCCTGCATTACCGAATGACGCGAACGTTGTCGAGCTTCGCTATCAATTTCTGCTGGGTCCCGATTTCTTGATTGCCCCCGTTTTGGATAAAGGCGCAAGTACCGTTCGTCTTTACCTGCCCGCCGGCAATTGGATTCACCTCTGGACAGGTAAGATCTTTGTTTCAGCGAACGGCATGTGGATGGACATCGCAGCGCCGCTAGGGCAGCCTGGTGTTTTTTATCGCAGTGGTGCAGATGCCCGCGAACAGCTCGTGATTGCTCTCAGAACGCGCAACATTCTGAAATAGACCTTCTCGGCCGTTATCTCGCTCATGTTGACGCGAGCGTGAATCAGTAAACGTGGCGACAGCTACTTGCGCTGGCTCTTCATTCACCGGGCTGACGTCGCTTCGTGAATGGAACCGAGTGAACTGAGACTCTTCCGGAGTAATTTCAACCTTCTCTATCGCATGCTCGAGGCCGGCTAGGCTGCTAGGCGTAACCGGAATTGACGTATCATCGCCTCGGCGTACTAAATGGAGTCGTTCCGCAGTTCTACATGCGGATACCGTAGAGCATTAATCCGCGGTAGTCGTTTTAAACCGGCCAAGACTCCAGAAGCAGGTACCTCCTCCGGCAATGCGTCGAGCTAGTAACTTGCTTGTCGCTTTCGGGCTTTTTTCTTTTCGTTCGAACCTCTGCTGTGGTTTGAGAACGACGAATAGGGTTGTTTCAAGGGGCTCCGGCGAGTTACGAAGATTTCTTCCCATTCGGCTCACGAATAGGCTTGATCTGCGCGGCAACAGGGCGCACAATCAGGGCGTTGAAATACCGAAGCGACTTCGTGTGATCGGCTCGGAGTGGGCAGAGATTGGCCGGATAAGTCGGGAAGGGACGGGTAATCCGTCCCTTGATCATGGTTCGACACCGAATTTGTCGTTCACAGCGAACCGGAGCTTCTGCTTACAGCCGAGGTAATGTTCGGTCGTTTGGATCGACACGTGGCCGAGCAGGAACTGGATCTGGTCGAGCTCGCCGCCGGCCAAATGACAGAGCCGCGCACATGTCCGTCGCAGATCGTGGGGCGCCAGCTTATCTATTCCGGCAGCCTTGGCCGCTCTCTTGACGATCTCCCAAAGGACCTTCGGCGTCATACCCTCGCCCCAGATCTTACCTGACTTGTTGATTGCTCTAAACAAGCGGCCGTGCTTGATTCCACTTGCCTCTGTCCAGCGATCGAGCGCCGCCTTCACCCAGAGTGGAATCGGTACCGTGCGAATATGCCCGGCCTTTCCATGGAGGTCGGCAATCACCCAGTGCTCTTCTCGGAGTTGAATGGATCCGGCCGTAAGGGCGAGGAGTTCACCGCGCCTCAACCCGCACCCAAGTAAAAGAGCAAGGATGGCGTAGTTGCGTTTGCTTCTAAGACTATCGCCCTGGGAGTTCAGCAGGAGCGAACGGCCCTGATCGGCAGTAAGCCAGTTGCCCAGGCGCACGCCGATTCGGCGCACGCCTTTGACTCGGCGGATGCCGGCGGCAAGTTCGGGACTGAGGAGGCCGGAATCAGCTGCCTCGTACGCCACACGCCTGACTGCGGCCAAGCGCAGGTTGATCGTTGTTGGAGCGAGGCGCCGTTGTTCCAAATGAATTCGGTACCGAAGGACAACGGTGCGATTGAAAGCAAGTCGCGGTTCCGAGCAGTACCAGTCAACAAATTCATTTATCGCGTGATCGTACGTTCGCTGACCGCTCTTTGACGTCAAGCTGTTTAGTACCGCAGATTTCGTCTGTTCAAGATCAGGAAGGGCAAGAGATCGCTTCGGTGGTCTCCTCTTTCTCCGGTGTCTGGGCATTCTGGGCGGCCTCCCGAGCCGCCTTCAGTCAGAATGCCCGTAAACTCCATACTTGGCCGTCACAGTGGATCTGCCCGCATTGAAGTCCGCCAGAAGGAACTGCAATCTTAAGACGGTTGGTCGGCTAGTCCCTCTTAAGGTCGGCGTTGAACTATCGAGCCGGCTTCAATAGCTCAATCGGATTGGCGTCACGGATCTTTTAATTGGATTTGTTGGGCGCCAGGACCGACTTCCGTGTTGTTCCCCAAATGCACGCTGCCTTCTTCATCGTGGCGATAGGTGCGGGTAGGTCATCTGCTTCAAGCACACGCGATTCCATCCACTGGGCTCTTGCTGGTGACCATCGGGCATCGGCCGCGATCCTGTATAGCGCTATTCTCAATATCGTTTGAATCTAGAAAATCAAGAGGGCGGGCACCGTACATTACACGCTGGAGAACTGGCCCGACGACTTGTTTTCTTTTCGTAGCTGAGTTCCGAATTTCTTTTCAAACACCCCTTCACGGCAAACTGTTTGCGGTCCTGCTCAAGCCGGGGTACTGGACGTATGTTCCAGCTTCCCGGAAGCGACTACTTCGGGCTTCTACGTGGGTAGATTTCCTCATCAATATCAACCGATCTTAAGCATAGAGAGTAGACCTCTAATACTTATGAGATTCAAGATAGATTCTAAATCTGTACTCGCGGGACTCGCTCTCGGGATGGTCCTCCTAGCGACCCCCGGTGCGGTAAGTGCACAGGATGCTGCAAGCCAGCCAACCCAGAGTCAAAATTCCAATCGTGACGACCGCGGATTCAATCCTGGTTGGCTTGGGCTACTCGGACTTGCTGGACTGGCTGGCCTTAGACGGCGTTCATCGATGCCTACCGCACGACTTGCTTCCGACGTCAAATAAGCAAATGGCGCACTGGCGTGAGAGTACCGGCTGCAGCGAGCGCAGGCGAGACAAGGGCTGAGGCTTTGCCACAATTTTTTTCTCGCTCGCTGCTTCCACGGCGTCTTTCGTCATTGAGTCACTCAATTATGCGATCGGGTCACTTGGTATCTCAACGACAGAAAGATCAGGACGTGTTCCTTCGGTGCGAGTGGACGGCGTGAACTAATAGAGGCGGTTGATCAGCTAGCTACTCCTTCTTAGCGCAAGACAACATCAACACAGTTGTCGCGATTGAAGGAGAAGCACAACTTCGGCGTACGATGTATTCCGTCCCATGCCAGAGCGAACGTTATGTCCGCAGCTGCTCCAATGCGTGGGTATGAACGATTTTTGGATCGTGTCCAGTGCCAGGATCCTTCTGGCGATTAGAGAGCCATGTGTGCTGGTCGGAATGGCAGAAGCCGGTTCTTTGTCGGTTGCTGCGGCTGGACCGAGGCCCAGGCGCTACCTAACAGACTTTCCAACCGTCGAACTGCAGACGACGTTTTACCAACCTCCGGCGATTGGTGTTGCCAAGCGCTGGAAATCCAAAGCGCCTTCCGACTTCCGCTTCTGCATGAAGGCCTGGCAACTCATAACCCATCCGCCCTCGAGCCGGACGTATCGCCGATTGAAATCAGGAGTCAGCTCGAACGAGAAAGATCTTTACGGTAGCTTCCGTCCAACCGAGCAGGTCTGGTTAGCATGGGAACGCACGCGCGAGATAGCCGATGTCTTGGACGCTCAGGTAATCGTGTTCCAGTGCCCTAAGTCTTTCCTGCCGACCGGAGAAAGCGCTCGCAACCTTGCTTCGTTCTTCCGTCAAATCGGCCGGAGTGATCGCACGTTTGTGTGGGAGCCTCGAGGAGATGACTGGTCCCCCGAACTTATCCGAGATCTATGCGCCGCGAACAACCTCATTCACTGCGTAGATCCTTTCAAAGCAGACTCTGTTTATGGGGATGGTCTCTATTGGCGGCTGCATGGCAAAACGGGTTACCGCTATCGTTATACCGATGAGGATTTGGCCGAATTAGAAACTAAGCTTCAGGCCCGAGCGCACCTGCCCGGGCGGAACTACATCATGTTCAACAATATTTACTCAAGGCAAGATGCTGTGCGCTTCTGCGGTGGCGCCGTATGCACGGATGACAATCACACCGGAGAAGGTATGTGATGGTTGATCTGCTCGTGATCGTGTTCGGCCTCGGAATTCAGTTCTTAATCGTGGGGCAAAGATCGGCAGAGTTTTTTAGGCCCGCGTCCACGCAACAATTTGCCCAGCGCCCCGCTCTCATCTACAGACAAGAATCTCGGTTTCGGCCACTTAGTCCAATAAGTTTCTCCGATATTCTGTCTGCCAACCCGCACCTTTGAGCCGCCGTTGCTTGCAGCCCCCTTGCTGAGTGCGAACCTGCTGGCCGACCCCGTTCGCGTCCGCCATCCGCAGGGCTCCGCGCATGGTTTTGTCGCGCTGAAAACCGTTAAAGGCACTCGCATCGCCACTGGTGACATGACTCAGATCGTCCACGGCGATCGCGTCACCTCGCGCCTCATCTTCCGCTTTCCCGACGGCTCAATCGACGGTGACACCACGGTCTTTTCCCAGCGTGGCGTGTTTCGTCTCATTACGGATTACCATATCCAACGTGGGCCCTCCTTCCCCAAACCGATGGACGTCCTGATCAACGCGTTGACCGGGCAAATTACCTCTCATACAAAAGAAGGAAAAACTAGGCAGGATCACCTCGACCTCCCGCCCGATGTCTCGAATGGCCTTCCGCCCAACCTCCTCATGAACGTCCTTCCCTCGGCCCCTGAAACGAGACTTCCTTTGTAGCTCCAACCGAGGAGCCGCGGCTCATTCATGTCTTAATCAAGTCTGCGGGCGAGGTCCCCTTTAGGATCGGCGGAACCAAGCGCAAGGCCATCGACTTCGTCCTGCATGCGGAACTCGCGGGCGTGACCCGAATGATCGCTCCTATCATCGGCAAGCAGCCCCCCGACTACCAGATTTGGATCCTCCCTGGCGCGTCGCCGGCGTTCATTCACGAAGAAGGTCCGCTCTATGAGGATGGCCCAATCTGGCGCATCGAACAAATTAGTCCCGAATTTTCGCGCTAAAAAACCTATACAAGATCGGGCCCTACAGGAACGGCCGGCGCAGCCCGAAATTTGCTGCGCGCTTCAGCTGATGAGAGCCTCGGGGTTTTGCGGTAGCAACGAATTCTCCGACGCAGTACATCTAATTTCTTCTGCTCCGAGAGGAAAGTAAATGCGAGAAAGTAACACCTTACAGCAACCAGCTACTACTGACCCGAAGTCGGCAGGACCAAAGCCAGACCCGCACCAGGAAAAGATCGCGCATCCCGGCTTGACGGAAGACATGCGCACCAAGCCCGACCACGGCGAAGAGTCCTATCAAGGATTGGGCCGGCTTACGGATCGAGCAGCGATCATTACGGGCGCGGATAGCGGCATTGGACGCGCGATTGCGCTCGCGTTTGCGCGGGAGGGCGCCGACGTCCTTTTCACGTATCTTCCTGAGGAGGAGGAAGACGCCAACGAAACCACCCGCTGGATTGA
This sequence comes from uncultured Acidobacteriaceae bacterium, assembly GCA_963787585.1. Taxonomy (GTDB): domain Bacteria; phylum Acidobacteriota; class Terriglobia; order Bryobacterales; family Bryobacteraceae; genus Bog-105. The sequence goes on along the minus strand of CAWBDR010000007.1, from coordinate 329,003 downwards.
GAAAGCCGGGCGCAAGGCCGTCAAGCTTCCCGGTGATCTGCGGCAAGAGCAGCATTGTCAGACGGTGATCGACCGTGCGTTCCAGGAGTTTGGAAAACTGGATCTACTCGTAAATAACGCCGCTTTTCAAATGACTCACGAGAAGATCGAGGAGTTCACGACGGAGGAGTTTGACCGCACTTTCAAAACCAACATTTACGCCTTATTCTGGCTGATACGCGCCGCGCTACCACGGATGCAGCCAGGTAGCGCGATCCTCAATACCACTTCCATACAAGCTTATGATCCCAGTCCTAATCTGCTTCCTTACGCCGCGACGAAAGCAGCTATCGTGAGCCTGACCAAGACGCTGTCGCAACTTGGCATGAAACAGGGTGTGCGCGTTAATGCAGTGGCACCCGGGCCTGTGTGGACGCCGCTGATTCCCGCGACGATGCCGGCGGAAAAGGTTAAAAGCTTCGGCAAAGACACTTCCTTCGAACGTCCCGCACAGCCAATCGAAATCGCACCCGTCTTTGTCTTCTTGGCTTCCAACGAAGCGAGTTACATCACAGGCGAGGTCTACGGAGCGACGGGCGGCCAAACACCCTTCTAAGGAAACAGCAGGGTCGGCCCCCCTCTCGGGCTGGAGGTAGGCAAAGCCGATTCGCTGGGGCTCCGCTTAGTACACTTACTGGCAGACAGTTGCACGCCGAAGTGCAAGTAGTAAGTGGGGCCGGATCAAGGTTCTTTGTCTCAAAGTGCAGATGGGAGCTAACTCTGGACAAACCCGCATTCTAATCGTTGAAGATGAAGCTCTCATCGCAGAGAATCTTCGTCCACCGTAGTAATGCGTAGGATATGCCGTCCTAGCTGTTACCGGGTCGGGGGAACAGGCCGTGCAACAGGCACTCGAGCTTCGGCCCGATGTTGTTCGGTGTCCCACTCTCGAGTGGAGGAAAGACGCCAGACCGTTCCTGATTACTTCAGCACGCTTGAGGCAAACTGGGCCACGGCGGCGTCTACTGTCCCGTTCTGTTCGAGCAGGCTGTAATGAGCACCAGGGTTGATGCGCTGCAAGCGGGCACCCGGTATGGATTGCTGCATCCGCTCGCTCGCCGTCGGAAGTGTCGTGGTGTCCTGATCACCAACGAGGATCAGAACTGGTGTGTTCACGTGTGGCAACACCGGCGTAGCGTCCCAATGAAACATCGCGAGTGTTCCGCGAGCAACAACCGCGGGCGACGACCGATATTGAAACTGGGATACGAAATCGACTTGCCCTTGTGTTTCTGAGCCGGCAAAAGAGTTGTGAGCATTGTAAAGCTGGGCAAAACCGTTCTGATAGCTGAGCCAATTTAGCAGTCGCACCGCCGGGGAAAGCAAAACCATCGCGTGAAGAATGGGTTCGGCCAGAGGTTTCTGGATTGCGAGCGAAAACCGGGCGTTCTTGGTCGTTCGCACGGGGTTTGTGTAAGTCGTGTCCACCTGCACAATGCCGGCAACGCTTGAGCCAAGAAGCTGCGGGTAAAGTCGGCAGAATGTCAGATTGATCATGCCGCCGATACTGTGTCCCACCAGCACGGCCCGCCTGCCCTCGGCCAGTTGTAACACGGCACGCAGGTCCGAAGCCATTTTGTCGAGAGCATAATCTCGGTCGCTGGGCTGGCTGGACAAGCCGAGTCCGGGCAGATCCCAAACAATCACGCGGAACCGATCGGAGAGATGACGCTTTGCGTAATACCACTCGGTGCTGCTGATGCCCCATCCGTGGGTGAGAACAAGTGTCGGTCCATTTGGCGGGCCGTACACTTCCGCGTGGATGGTCGTGCCGTCCGGTTGCGTCAACGTTCTCACTGTTCCTGAGCGCGTGTGCTGCGGTTCGTCTTCGCCACGCTGAAACCCAAGCTGAACGATGTGGCGCCCGAGAAAGGCCAACCCGAGCAACGCCAAACCTGCCAGCATCTTTTGACCTACAGGATCGTGCAGGAACCGAGTCGTCATCCCCGCGGATCCCACGTGTTTCACCGAGGTCGGCAGTTCCCGTTCGTGGTCCCCAGTCCCTTCGCGCACTACGGGCCTTCTTCGGCGTGATTGGCTGAGCGCACGTGCAAGCAGGGCAAATCCGGCGGCCAGAATCGCCAGGGAAGTTAGGCCGAGGAGTAAGCTGACCAGCACCGGGATGGGAGGGGTTGTCATCTTCAATGGAAAAGTGATGCGACGTGTGGGCGGGCAAGGTGCATACGGTTGACTAAGTATTCAGCTCAGAGTGATCGGTTTGTTTTCGCGGCCCGTACCAACGTGCATGTCCAGGAGATCGAGCTTCGACCGGCGGAAGAAAGCTCTTGGTCAGCGCTGTCACAGCACATTGGTGAATCTGGCACCGGCTCGATTTGCTCAAAATGTGACTTTTCGCTCCCGAAAACGTCTGGTTGTGCACCGAGCAGTCGTGGATCCATAAACAATCTCGAGTTGATAGGTACGGAACACGTACTCGATACCGACGCCAGTAAGGCGCGAGTCATTGAATACGCGGGATGAAACTGGCTTACGGCAAAACGGTTACTGTACCTTCGTGAGGTTCCGCCACTCGGGAATTGCAACATAGAGCCGACCAGGTGTATCAAGCCACGTACTTAGCTGTCCTCGATTCTTCGTACGTTCATAGATCCGTTGGATCGAAAGTTCCTGAACTCCTTAGGTACCGAGCGGGAGCGTGAAGTAGAACGCCGAACCTTTTCCGGGCGCAGACTCTGCCCAGATTTTTCCACCCAAACGCTCGATTATCCGCTTGCAGGTAGCAAGGCCGATGCCGCTGCCGGGAATCGCGGCGCCGTGCAGCCGCCGAAACGGCTCAAAGATCTGGGCTGCGTATTCCTGCTCGAATCCTACGCCGTTATCCCTTACTGAAACCTGCCAATCGCCAGCCATTTTGGCGGCTTCTATTATGATGAGCGGCGGTTCTTTGCCACGGTATTTGATGGCGTTTCCTATCAGGTTTTGGAACACCATCACCATCTGAGTACGATCGGTGCTAAGGCTCGGCAGTGCACGAGCGTCGATTGTCGCTCCTGCGCTTTCAATATGATGCTGCAGGTTCTGAAGTGCAATTTTGAGCGGGTCCTCGAGACTGATGACGGCACGCCTCTGAGGCGCATTCTCGACGGCTGAGTAGGCGAGGATCGCCTCCATCAGCTCACCAAGCCTTTCTGAAGCTCGCAATCGCAAGGTCGAGCAGCCGAGCATCGCCCTCTTGGAAAGTGTCTTTTCTTTGTCGAGCTAATAACTGGAGCAGGTTCAGCCCCGCGTTAAGAGGCGACCTTAGGTCGTGAGCGGCGACGTAGGCAAACCGCTGCAGGTCCTCATTGGAGCGGACGAGCTCGTCCGAAATGCGCCTCCTCTCCGTGATGTCCTCGATGGCTAGAAGAATATGCTCGGTGTTGTTGCAAGCGCGAACTAACGTTCGAGCATTTAGGAGCATGACCCTTCGCCCGATTCCGGGAAATGTGTGAGCTACTTCGAAATCCTGAAACGCTTTGTGCTGTGGGAGAACTTCTTCGAGAAGAATACGAAGGCTAGGAATGTTCCACTGGCCGTCACCGATCCGGTAGATAAACTGCTGCACCGTTGCCTCCGGAGATACCCCGAACGTCCGATAAAAGGCGCGGCTGGCCGTAGTGACCCGAAGTTCGTGATCAAGGACGAGCAGTGGCTCGCGCACCGTATCGACGATGGCTTCGGGTATTTGAAAAACCGCAGATCCCTTGACTACGTATCCTTCAGCGCCGGATTGAAACGCCTGCTCAACATAACCCCTATCGGAGTGACTACTGACGAAGATTATGCGGACGGTAGGCAGGTTTCTTCGAAACTCGGCTGCGGCTTGGAAGCCATCTAGAACGGGCATTGAGATGTCCAGGAATACCAAGTCGGGATGCAATGCCTCGGCCGCTTGGATGGCCGCTAGCCCGTTTTCCGCTTCGGCAATCACTTCGCAGGCTTGTTGCACTAGCGCCCGAAGAGCGTAGCGGAACATCGGGTCGTCGTCGGCAATGATCGCGCGGTATCGCTTCGGCGGATTTGTCGGGTCCATGTGATGGTTTGCCGCAGAGTCACTATAAGGGATGAGATCCAGCTGTGCATTTCTCTCCTCGCAAAGTTTCGGACGGGCGATATGGGGGCAACGGAATATGCGTCTGTAAAGTGGACTGCTTCCTCAGGGAACCACCAGTCTCTCGTCAGCCTCAGGAAAAGGATTAGCTACTTGCGAGTGCATCTAATCAACCCAAGCGATACGGCGTTCGGTACGGCCGTCATAACGCCACGTTGGCTGTTCGTTCTGGCCGCAGCTACGCCCGAGGGGCTTTGCTGACCCAATCCTCTGTGACGAGACACTGGAGGCCCTGGATGTAGCTACCGTTGCAGCCGGCGATATCCTCGGCATAGGCATTCATACGGGGAACGCTCTTCGAGGATATGCGCTCGGGCGCCTTGTGAAACAGCGCGGCGCGTTCGTCGTTTTCGGCGGCATCCACGCGGCGCTTTATCCGGAGGAAGCTTTCGAGCGTGGTGGCGGCCGACTGCGCGATTCGCGGAGACGGAGACCTAGCTTGGGGCCAGGCTTTAAGAGATCACCGCGGGGGCTGCGCAGCGTGTCTATGACTGCGGCCGGGTTGATGCCAACCAGTTCAAAGTGGCGCGCTGGGATTTGCTGGACTCGTCCAAATACATGTGGGCGTCCGTCCAAACCGTTCGCGGCTGCGCCAAACATTGCTCTTTCTGCTCTGTGTGGCGGACCGACGGCCAACGCCCGCGCCAACGCGCTTCCGACCCGGTGATCGAAGAGATCGTCGAACTCCGGCGCCGAGGGTTCCGCTTCATTGCACTCGCAGACGACAACTTCTATCCCGTGTCGCTGACGGATATACAGTTGCGGAACGGCAGAAGAACGATGCGAAGGTGGCGAAATTGAAAGCCATTCGTGCACAGCGATTCGAACTCATGGAGCGCTTGGCCGAGCTTCCGAAGGGGATGGTGTTTTTTACCCAGATCACGATGGAAGCGGCCGAGGATCCCGAGTTTATGGAAGCGATGCGCAAGGCGCGCATCATGGGTGCGCTGGTAGGTATTGAGGCGGTAACGGCGGAGGGCCTCAAAGCCGTGTTCAAGGACTTCAATTTTTCGGGCAAGAGGCTTGTGGAGCGGCTGCAGCAGTTTCAAGAGCACGGCGTCCATGTTCTCGGCTGTTTCATTTTCGGACTCCCGACCGACCGTCCAGATACCTTCCAAGCCACGCAAGAACTGGCACAGCGTTCCGGCATTACCTTTGCCCAATTCGTGATGCTCACGCCTTTCTGCGGCACGGTTGACTTTGAGCGGTGGGAAAAGAGCCTGGGCGATCATCCGCCGGAAATCGACGGCATCCCAATCACACGCTACTGGCCCATTCCGCGGAGAAAAGGCCCAAGATGTTTATGCCGCATCCGGTTATGAGTTCGGAGGAAATGCGAGCCAGAACCCAAGGGGTCTGGGACAAGTTTGACAGCTTGCCCGCCATCTGGAAACGCTCGGCGTGTACGCCGACAGGTCGAGACAAAAACGAACGCCAGCCGCGTACAGCTGTATCGCCAAATGTACGCGAGCACTGGCTGGCATTGCAACCGATAGCGCACGACGTGCACGGGCTACTCTGTGGGCCAGACGCATGGCGAAAATAACGCGGCGATTGTTCCAGGCCCGACCAATGCCGGATTTGCAACTGCCTCGCACTGGTACGAGCGCTTCGACAGGCCCGCTACGCGTGCTCGGCTAAACGTCCACCTAGCCGCTTCGCTGCGCATGGTCGTGCCGGGTACGATATGGTTAACCCCTTGCAATAGCCTATTCGCTTGGCGTTTCCACTTGGTCCTGCGAGCGAATTCTTTCGCCGCAACGTAGGCAGACCATCTCCGCGCCGGGGATTGTGGTCTCCAGGCCTTCATGCTCCAGAATGTACTGTGGTGCCTCCTGTGACATCGCCATCAGGCCCCCGCAGCCCACATGTTTACTGGAATCTGTAACGATCCGTATAGTTTCCATATTGAATCCTCATGTTACCGTTCGAGCACTAACCGATGCGCAAACGAACCAGTGACGCATGCACGCCGCCGCTGCTGATATCAGGAATGATTGCGAGTTCCAGGACAACGACATCGTCCAAGGTCACGCGGTAGTCTTCAACTTCTTCTGTCGATCCCTGCGGACTGAACGTCCACTGCTGGCGAGCCACCTCTCTCCACTCCCCTCCAGCAACAGTACAGCGCAGCGTAAATTCCTGTGTCCTTGCGAACTGCGATTCCCTGAAGGCGAGTTGAATGTGCCTGATGTTCGTTGGCCCGCCAAACGTAATTCGGATGATCTGTGGGCCGGGCTCTCCGGCCCGCCAGCCGGTGTCGCGATCGGGATAGAGAGCGTTCTCTACGGGTGCGTCGTCCGCTTCAGAGGTCACACCGATCCCGGCGATTGCCTCGACGCCGAGCCATTCATTGCTGGAAAAAGTAGCAGAGTGATCTTCGTGTCCCAGAATCGTTTTCCGCACTGTTGTTCCCTCGACTGCGAGTGGCAGACCTCCCGTCCTTAATTAACTCGCTCTTCAAGTTATGTTGACGCCGGAAAGGCGGATGTGGCGTGTTTATCGCTGCTGACTCTCATGTTATTCCGAGCGCGCGATTGTTCCTCAGAGGCGTGGAATGAGCGTAACCTTCGGTGGGCATTCCGCGCCCGCATCATGCTCGCCTTGGGCGATGGTCTGAGCTATCGTGAGATCGAGCGGAAGTTGGGTGCGAGTTCGGCGATGATTGCACTCTGGAAGAGTCGATTTGAGCAGTCTGGGATAGCTGGTCTCCATGGCCAGCACAAAGGGAGTAAGCCGCGGGCGGCGACGCCGGCTATGCAGGTACCGCTGTTACGGCGTGTCCAACAGAAACCAAGCGATGGCAGCACTCATTGGTCATGCCGCAAGCTACCGCAGGAACTAGGCCTAAGCAAGAGTACGGTACAGCGCATCCTGAGGCAGGCAAAACTAAAGCCGCATCAACCGGAGCGATACCTGGCCAGCAACGACCCGGAGTTCGAGCAGAAGGCCGCCGACATCATCGGACTGTACCTCAATCCGCCGCAGCACGCAGCAGTATTTTGCGTCGATGAGAAATCTGCCATCCAGGCGCTGGATCGCCTGGATCCGGTGCTGCCGTTATCACCCGGACGCGCCGAGCGGCACGGATTTGAATATTACCGGCACGGCACGCTTTCGTTGTATGCAGCCCTGAATGTGAAGACCGGCGCCGTGGAAGCCAAAACCGCTCGCCGGCACACCAGCGCCGAATTTGTGGAGTTTCTCAGCAGGCTAGTAAAGAAGGCCCGCTGGGCAAGAGAAATTCACATTGTGCTGGACAATCTCTCGGCCCACAAGACACCTGCGCTTGGAGAATTCTTGAAAGATAACCCGAAAGTTCGTTTCCACTTCACGCCCACTTACTCCTCCTGGCTGAATCAGGTTGAAATCTGGTTCGCCAAGATCGAGCGCGATGTCATTGCCAGGGAGCCACGCTCAGCGAGATTCGGAGTGCTACCGGATGGCAGGCGCATACGGTGCGTGGGTTTATCTCACGAAATGTCACCAAGCAGGGCCGGCGAGTACGCTCGTTTGAGAAGAACGGCGAGCGGGTCTACCGCATCAAGTCAAAGGTCCTTGATAGAAGTTCCAAATCATTTTGCCCGGACCGAGCGTCATTACTGCCGTGGCCTCTACTTGGTACTTGGCCAGTGCGGCCTTCAAGGGTTCGGCAAGGGTCGCTGGAGCCATGCCTACTCCCACCTGGCAACACGTCAAGCCAAACGCCTTTACTTTGCCAATGGCTCTATCGGGCGTGTCTGCTCCAGAAACACTCACCACCACACCAAGTCGGGGCTTAGTGCGGTCATGTTCGGCATACAGCGGCACAGTTCCGGCCGCCAAAGCGGCCAAGCCGGTCTGGAGGAACAGACGTCTATCGCTCCTTCTCAAATGGCTTTTCATGAACAAGCTCTTGAAACCGGGCAGACTCAAATGACTTACCGTGCCCATCACTCTTGACGAGTATGAACACCGCCAGATTTGGTTGGCTCTCTGCGTAGGCCAATCCTTTTTGGCAGCCGAGAACGCTAATGGCCGTTGCGGCGGCGTCTGCCGTGATACCGTGGCGCGAAATAGCCGTTACAGTCACGTCATCCTGTAAGCCCATACCGGTCTTCGGATCGATGATGTGGGAATAGATTTTACCGCCTGAGCTCAAATGCTGTTCGCTGTTTCCGGATGTTGAAACCGCCGCGTTCGAGAGCATCAGGACACGTGTGAACGGCTTGTCCGCACGGTCAAACGAGTCGATTCCGATCTTCCAACCGGTCTCGCCGGGAGGCGCATCGCTAAATGCCAGGTCTCCGCTGGCGGCCACCAGAGCAGAGTGGAGCCCGAGTTTAGCCAGGACCATCACCGCCTCCTCAGCGGCGTAGCCCTTGGCAATACCGCCGGCATCGAGCAGCATTTGCGGCGCATCGAAATCTAGCATTCGAGCGGCGGCATCCAAATGCATTTTCGTGTAGCCGCAATGAGCCATTGCAGATTGGACCGCTTCAGCTTGCGGCAATGTATGAGCCTGTCGAGCTTGCCGCCAGAGGTGAGTGAGTGGACCGATGGTCAGATCGAATGCGCCGCCTGTTCCGATTGACAACTGCTGCGAAGCTTGAACCACGCCGAACAAGTCTTCGCTAATTCGGACTGGATGCCCTACGGCTTCCTGAGTGATGCGGCTTAATTCGCTGTCGCGCCGGTAGTCGGACGGTACAGCTTCTTATCGCGAGGTTCTGTCTTCATTTAGGCCAGTAATAGCATGCCAGAGGTCATCTTTGTCGCAATGTTCGTTCTCATTCTCACGTGAAATAAAGCCAGCTCACCAAAACAGCCCCGCTCTCCTGTCAGCGCAAAACGCGGGCCGGCTTCCGTCTGTATATAAACCGCGGGAATCGCAAACAGCCGTTAAGGACAGCGCGCACGGGAACCGAAGGACAACGACGAATCTCGATTAATCACATGACGTGGTGATTTAGAGGAACCACAGGCAAAGGCTGTGGCGCTGCTGATCGGGATCGAGGTTATTTCTTCCTGTTGGACGAAATCAGCCGTGCCGGAAACCTTGCATGCGGGTGATTGAAATGAATTCCGCCCAAGAGGATAGTTACAACAACGAGGCCACATTCTAATAGGAAACCCATGGCGGGCTCGGGGGTTGGCACAGCCACGAAACCCTCTCGGAACAGACTATCCGGGTAATCGAAAGTGCCGACGACATCTCCACGGTCATTAATGCCGATAGAGGACGTGTCAGCGCTACCAGGAACATCGATGGTCATGAAGACGCCACGATTATCAAGGAAACCATGAGTACCGCTACTCACCGTATACGATCCCACCAGATCGCCCTCATTATTAATACCCGAAACTGAGGTCGAACTGGCGCCGGGATAGTTGATAATGGTAACCGCATTTGAGTTACTTTCTGAGAAACCGTGCGTACCTGTGCTGTCGGTAAACGTTCCGACAATTTCCCCGGAATTGTTGATTCCCGAAGCAAAGATTGAATTAGCGCCTTGAATGTTGATGCGCGTGAACATGCCATTTTTTTCGGTGAACGCGTGTGAGCCTGTATTGTCCATAAAGCTGCCGACGATCTGACCGAGATTGTTAATTTCGTACACATTGGTCGAAGAGGCGACGGGCACGTCGATGGTGACGAAGACGTTGCGATCGTCCAAAAAGCCGTGCTCGAATGGATAGGCGAAGGTGGTACTGAAACTGCCTACGATCTGGCCCGAATCATTGATCCCAGATGCGTCAACATAGCCGGCGAAGGCGGAAGGCACGTTTATGGGTGTGAACACGCCGTTGGCGTACAGAAAACTGCCTGCCGGAAACGCGTGAGTACTGGTCGAGTTTCCCACGATTTGGCCGAAATTGTTGATGCTGTTGGCGGCCGTGAGGCAAAACTGGCAGTTCGGATCGACGATGGTCGTAAAGGTGAGAGATGATGCCATACTCACCTGGAGCGAAAGCGAGAAGCTAGCGATCAGGATCGGTGGCGTGATGTAACGTCGCATACAGCCCTGCGTTAGCAAAGACGGGTGTCAAGTTACGAGTATATAAGCTTTCTCTGTCTCCTCGGGCGGCGGGTTCGATGAGACGGTGGTTTGACGTCACTTTGGTTGTAGCCGATGCACAGCTTCCGGTGCGTAAGAAGGCCGAGCGCCAGCTACCGCAACTTGGCCCGGTGAGGGATTTCATCGACAGGATTCTGGAGGTGGACCAACAAGCCCCGCGCAAGCAGCGGCACACGGCGCATCGGATCTACGAACGGATTCGGCGGGAGAAGCCAGAGGCAGAGCAGAGGAATTCTGAGGGTGCTGAAGAAATGTGCACCGACCGGCAGATCCCAAACGCGCAGGTCCTTGCCCGCAGGCGCACGATAACCCTCGATGGAGAAGTTCTCAGACGAATTGTAGCCACTGACTGGAGAAAAGCGTGCGAGTGTTGCGATTTGCACACCTGGAGTTGGTCCAAACGGTCCGTGATCTCGCGATAAAGAGCCTCATACTGCGATGTTTGATAGCCCGCAAGATCGGCATCAGTGCGTACGAGTAGGATGCGGTCGCGCGTGAACCCGATGTTCTGGCTTTCGAGCGCGATCAGACTATGCGTCAATAGACCGGCAGCGACGAGCAAAGAGAGCGACAGTGCGATTTGAGCGCAAATAAGGGCTTGCGTGCTGCTGACGCGGCGCGCGCGCCAGGTAGCTGCGGCTGCGTTGCCGGGGTCGCGGATCGAGGCGACTGAACTTCCAGGCGGGAATAATGCCAAACAAGATGCCCGTTACAACGGAGAGGACAAGAGTGAAGGTATCGGGCCGGACCTTCATGATGGCGGCATCGAAGTGCAGTGCTAAAACGAGCATCTTGGCGGACCACCAGGCAAAGAGCGTGCCAAAGCGCCTGTTCGCTCCGATCCACGGCGATAACATGAGCGGGGCAAATCGCTTTGAGCGCCCCCACGGCCATGTGCCCCAATCCGCCGACGCCGATGACCACCACCGTGCTTCCAGCTGTCAACAACGGGAGCACGCGCTTTACCGCGTGGTAGGAACTCACACCCGCGTCGGTCAGGGGCGCGGCCTTCCACGGTTCCAGGGACTGGATCGGGACGAGGCCGGCAACGGGAACGACTACGTAATCGGCCAGACCCCGTCGAGGCCGATGCCAGGCTGTGGTGGCAGATTCTGGCAATAGTTATTCCATCCCTCCGCGCAGAAACGGCACTGTCCACATCCCGCGGCTGTCACCAGGCACGGTTGGCCAATGTCAAACCCGGCCACTCCCGGCCCCAGAGCTTCGATCCACCCCCCAATCTCATGGCCAAGCGTCATGGGCAGCCGGACGTCCAGATGAGGCGGGCTTGCTTCCATCTCGTACATCGCGTGCAAATCGGATTGGCAAATGCCGTTACCTCCAACCCTGAGCAGCACCTGGCCGGCCTGGGGCTCGGGCGTTGGGATATCAACAAGTTTGCCCACGCTTTTCCAACTTGATAACCGATATGCTCTCATCTTTCTCCATCTGCCACTGCATAAACTGGAATGCTTTCATGATTGCTCTCTTCAGTCGCGGATCCCGTCGATGTCGACCAGCAGATGCAACGGGCCGCGGAATACTTGGCTTGGCCGATACGGCGGCGGATCGACAACCAACCGGGGGTTCTCCACGCGGCGAAGGAACGCTTCGACCGCCGTGTTCACCTCCAGCCGCGCGAGCTGACCGCCAAAGCAGACGTGTATGCCGGCCGCCCATCCGAGGCTCTCTTTCTCGTCGCGTTCAAGATCGAATTTGTTCGGGTCGCGGAACTTCTCCGGATCGCGGTTAGCGGCGCCATACATGAAGTAGATCGGCGCCCCCTTCGGAATGGTCGTTCCAGCGATGTCGATGTCGTCCATAGCGGTCCAGGTGGGCCAAAGGTTGACCGCCGACTGGAGGCGCAGCACCTCCTCGATGGCGCGGGGAATCAGGCCCGACCGGCGGCGCAGCAGGTCGACGGTCCCGGGGTTGCGCAGGAAGGTGAGCACGCAATGAGAGATCGTGTTGACCGTGGAGTCATGACCGGCGATGAATATAAGAATGCAATTGCTTAGGATGTCGCGGGGGGACATGCGCCCCTCCGGGCCGTCGTCGTGCACCAACTTCGAAATCATGCCGTCGGTGGGGTTTTTCTTGGCGCTCTCGACCAGCCCGATCATATATTTCGTCATCGCCATCCCGCTCGCCTGGCCCTTCGCTATGCGGCGCTTCCCGTCTTCGGTGGCCGCTTCCGGGCCCAGATCTAGGCCCGCGAAGAAGTCCGCTATCCAATCGTGGAGTTGGCGTTCGTCCTTTAGCGGCACTCCCATGATTTGGCAGATCACGGTTACTGGCAGCGGATAGGCGTAATCATCGACGACGTCGATCCGCTTTTTGCCCTTGACCTTGTCGAGCATGCCATTGACGATGCGCACGCACTCCGGTTCCATGTCGGGGATCACGTTCGGCGAATGAGGTGGGCCGAAGTGCCGCATGCATTGGCGGCGCATTCGATCGTGGTCGGGCGGATCGGCCGTGATCATCGATTGACCCTTGCCGTATTTTGCCATCAGCGCCGCCTCAACCGCGGGCTCGTATGGGTCCTTTGCGGGAGCAGGCGCGTCCTTTGCGAGAGCAGCTATTGGATCGTTGGTACGTTTGCTAGGATCTGCACTCACCCGGGGATCGTGAATCAGCGCGATGAGCTCCTTATAGCCAGTGACGGCGTACACGCCATTCGTCACGCGCGCCACCGGCGAGAAGTTCCGGAGCTCGTCGAAGAACGGATATGGATTCCAACGGTTTTCGTATTTCATGGCCTCGTCAAAGGCCTGCTCTGGTGTCATGATGCGTCGCTCCTCCTTTTTTGCTGGTGCAGTCATTTTTTTGTTGCCTCCGCTGCTTGAGCGCGCGCCCGCGGCCGGAACTCGGCTTGCCGCTCGCTCGAGTCGTGACCGGTCAGGACGACATCGGGAGTCGCTGTCGGGACGCCTCGAGGTGGGAACTCAGCCGGGACCGGTCGCGCGTCGGCAGGAACATCGAAACCCGCGCGGGAGGGCGGAAACGGAGCCGACCGCTCGATCAGCGCCCCGTAGTAATCCAGCCATTTGGCGTGATCAAAGGTGACCGCGCCGACAATACGCCCCCGGTGGCCGTACGCCGCGGCGAACCGGCGATCCTTGGGGGAGCCCTGCGTAAAGATGATCTCGTCGCCGAACGAAGGCACGCCGACGGACTTGATGTTAACGTGGAACTGGCCCGACCAGTTAGCAGGTGTCGGGATGTGAGCTCGACGGTCGGTCTCCTCGCACACCATGTTGTGCGCCGCGACCTCCGCCCCATGGACGGCGTTGTTCCACTGTTCCATCACGAGGAACTGGTACTCAAACAGCACATGGGGGGAACGCGCGATATCGCCGGCCACGAAGACGCGGTTGGTCACGACGCCACGGATATCGAAGGCGCGGCAGCCGGCGTCGCACGCAACGCCCCAGAAGCCGGCGGCCAGCCCGGGCGCCATCCAGCCATTCGACATTGCGGATCGAGCCGAGCGACGCCAGCACCACGTCAACCTCGAGCTTGCTCCCGTCGGAAAGGTGCGCGCGCCGTACGTGCCCACTTCCATCTCCCTCAAGCTTCGAGACGGAGACGCCCGTGCGGAGGTCCACGCCGGCATCGCGCTGCATCTCGGCGGCGATTGCGCCGATCACGTTGCCAAGCGCGCCGGCAAGTGGCGACGGTCCGCGCTCCGCCACGGTCACCTCCAAACCCAGTTCGCGGCAGACCGAGGCCACCTCTGAACCGATGAGCCGGCGCCAATGATCAAGACCCGCCGCGGCTGGGCGGCCAACGCCGCCTGCAGGCGTCCCGCGTCAGTGCTCGTCCGGAGAGTGAACACTCCCTCCAGCTTTGCCTCCGCCGGGTTCGGCCACTGCCGCGCGCGAACGCCGGTGGCGATCAGCAGGCAATCGCCAGGCACCTCATCGCCGTTGGCCAGGCGAACTACCCTCTTCGCTCGGTCTATACCCGTGGCGGCCACGCCAAGCCGCCACTCAGCATTCACCTCGCGCATGCGCGGCAGTTTTGTATGCTCCGCCGGCACCCAGCCCTTCAGCACCTGCTTGGAGAGCGGCGGGCGATCGTATGGCTCGTGCGGCTCATCCCCGATGACGGTCAGGTGCCCGGTAAACCCCTCTTCTAGGAGCGCCTCGGCGCATCGGAGCCCGGCAAGTGAAGCGCCGACGATAACAGTCCGGCCCTTCGCCTTAAATGCGTCAGAGTTGGGATCATTCATGGCTTTGTCGTACTCTCCGATTCGTCCAAGTGGTCCACGAGGATCGCCTGCAGCGGGCAGGACGCCGCGGCGCGCAGAACCCGTAGGCTGTGCATCATCGGGATTGGGGTCGTATGCGATAGCCTCTTCGCCGTTGAGCTTGATGAAGTCCGGTGCGAGAGGGACGCACTGCGCTAATCCTTGGCACCGATTCAGGTCAAAAACAATTCGCATCGTATACTCTCTCCCTCAGCTCCCTTTTCCGGTCTGCTGTGATTGCACTAGTCAATTTTCAATAACTACGGATTTGAGATGCTCATCTGAATCCGGGCATCTACAAATTTTTCTATGCGCTTGCGCTTATTCGCCGAATGTGAACTCTGTATTACGCTGCCCATGACGCCATTGAGCATTGTTGTGGCGCTTGTAACGTTGTTCCCTGTGACGACGAGGGCTCAAGGGCCTGCGGCGCGGGATTATCTCAACACGCCTGTAAACGCAGCCCGGTTCTTCATGGATGTCTTGGGCACCAATGGAGAGACTGCGGCCGATTCGGATGTTCCCTTGCCAAACAACGTAATTATCACCCGCAATGGTTTTGTCTCCCTCTTGTATTCGTTCCCGCTCGCCGGCAGATACGGTGGTGTGCAAGTGAGCGGGGGCTACGCCAGCGTCAAAGTCAACGGGCCTCTTGGCACGGTAGAAGCGTCGGGATTTACCGACCCGGCCATCACTTTCCATGCAAACTTCTTTGGAGCTCCGGCGCTCCGCATCGACGAGTTTCGTCAGGCGATCCCTCAAACGTATTCGAGTTTTCACCTTACGGTCAACGCTCCCCTCGGTTCGTACGACCGCAATTCCGCCGTAAGCACAGGAGCAAATCGCTGGGCGTTTACAGCTGTCTTCAATTTGGACATC
This sequence comes from uncultured Acidobacteriaceae bacterium, assembly GCA_963787585.1. Lineage (GTDB taxonomy): Bacteria > Acidobacteriota > Terriglobia > Bryobacterales > Bryobacteraceae > Bog-105. Next base: position 313,660 of record CAWBDR010000007.1, on the reverse strand, counting down.
ACCCCAGATAAGGGCGTGTCATGGATCGACTTGTACGCCGGCGCGCGTTTCGTTACGACCAATAATGCATATCTGGGAAATAATCAGCTCACGCAAAACCCGCTTCTAGTGCTCACGGCGCACTACAGTCACAACATCGCTAAGCGAATGTATGCATCCATTGGGGTGCATTACGACAATGGTGGCCGATCATTCGTCAACAACATTCCGCAGAACGATTATGCAAATGGCTTTCGACCGCAGGTGTCCATCGGCAGGAGATTTGGGAAGATTGTAGCCGTTTTGCGCTACGAAAACACGGCCTCGCGGCCGAACGCTGCGCCCACGAACGGGTTAATTTCGCTCAGGCTGTCCGGCCCACTGTACCCGTTTTGAATTGACCCAGCCCGGATTTCTCACAAGGGTGTATTCGGCGTCAAAATGGCGGGAGTGTTTATGTTCACGACCTGTACAATCGTGCTGCGTACTCGTATTCTTCCCCGATGGGTTGCGTTCCTGGGATTTGCCTGCGGCCTGGTCCTACTGGTGGCCATCACGAACTGGGAGTGGATCGTGTTCCCATCGTGGATCCTAATCGTCAGCGGGTTAATCTTGATTTCGGATCGTTGGACCGGGAAGACTCGCGACGTCCAGCTTGGATTCGAGCAGCGCCGTTCTTGAGCACCGCGACTAGCTCGCATTTCTCACAAGACAAGCGCCGACACGGCAGAGACGAGTCTCCAATGTCACTTAGTTTTGCGTGTGCACCTTCGACAAATGCAAGCGCAAAGAGCCGGCATACGACACACTACGGGCCGAGATGGGCGTCGTTATGGCAAGCACCACTACCTTCGCGATCAACATCGGCGCGCTTGACCTCGATATTCTAAAGATCACGAGAAAAGGAGAAAAAATCTTCAGAAAGCCACGCCGAACAATGCAATACACCATCATCTTTCTACTTCTCATTGCCGGCCTGTTCGCAGGCATTCTGATCCTGCTCGAATTTGGCCGGAAAATTGGTGTACGGAGGCGGGCGGCAGATCCGGAGGGTGCTAGCGCAGGCATAGGTGCGGTCGAAGGCGCTGTGTTCGGTCTGACAGGGCTACTGATCGCGTTCACTTTCTCGGGTGCTGCCGAACGATTCGAGGCGCGCCGGCACTTGATCGTAGAGGAGGCCAACGCTATAGGCACGGCCTATCTGCGATTGGACATGCTGCCTAATGAAACGCAGCCTGCCCTTCGCGATAAGTTCCGCCAGTACGTCGACTCGCGGCTCGCGGTTTATAGGAAGCTGCCGGACATCGAGGCAGCCAAGGCTGAATTAGTCCGGTCTACGGGACTGCAAGGTGAGATCTGGACTCTTGCGGTCAAAGCGTGCCGTCAAGCCGGTTCACCGGCGGTTACGACATTGGTTCTGTCTTCCTTGAACGACATGATCGACATTACGACTACGCGGACGACAGCGCTAAGGACCCATCCCCCGGTCATCATCTTTGTCATGCTTGCGTTCCTGGTGCTAATCGGGTCGATGCTGGTGGGCTACGGTATGAGTGCGGCGAAAACGAAAAACTGGATCTCCATCCTTACCTACGCGATTGTAACTACCACCGCGATTTACATCATTGTCGATTTCGAGTTTCCGAGAGCGGGACTTATTGGTATCACCAGCGTCGATCAGGTGCTTATGGACGTTCGGGCAAGCATAAAGTGAGGAGCGCTTCACTTTAAAAGTTCAACTCGACCCGACTGCAGGTGATACTCCGCGCCAACAATCTTGATTTTTCCTACCTTTCTCGAGCGGTGCGGCCCGGGTGTCCACTATCGGGCGGTCTTGAAGTCGTCCGGACCGCGACCCGCGCCCCGACCAGGAACGCAAGCAGTTACTTCGCATGGCGATCGAATCCGTGCAGTTGGAGGGAATGCGCCACCCAGGGCAGATCGAAATAAAGATTCATTGGCGCTCTGGCACAGTAACTATCCTGTGCTTCGCCAATAATACGTCCGGGACCAAGCCCTGTCGGTTCAGTTTCTTAGCGGCGCGACTGAGGCGTGCAACGCAGGGTGCAACGGCAGGTAACATGTTACATCGTCGGCATTTGAGGCCACGTTTAACGTGCAGTTAACGCGGCAGTATTATTCTGTAAGGCATTGATTCATCATCGGATTTATTTTTGGCGAAGGACAGCCATCACTTAAAAGAAGTACCGTTTATGGTTATCAATATCGGTTACCATAATTGATGTGAGTAGACCGACTGACCTGGTCCAGGGGACCCTTGACCTCTTGATCCTCAAAATTCTCGCCTTGCAGCCGATGCACGGATGGGCAATCGGCGACCGAATGAAGCAAATGTCTAAGGAAGTCTTGCAAGTGGGCCCGGGTTCGCTCTATCCGGCGCTCCACAAATTGGAACACGCCGGGTGGATTAAAGCCGAGTGGTCCGTCAATGAGGCTAAGCGCCGGGTGAAGTTTTACTCGATTACCAGGGACGGTCGCAAGCGGCTTCAGCAGGAAGCGTTGGACTGGAAGCGGTTATCGAGTGCCATCACCTCGATTGTTTTTGAGAGCTAGCCGTGAGGTAGCGAAATGAGACTCTTACCGAGTTTGTGGCTGCGCGTACGTTCGCTCTTCAGACGCCCCCAGGCGGAGGCAGATCTGAACGACGAGTTACAAGACTATATTGAGCGTCAAACGGAAAAGTATATTTCTAGCGGGCTCTCGCCAGAGAGGGCGCGCCTAGCGGTCTTGCGTGAAGCCGGGGGAGTCGAGCAGGTAAAAGAACAATGCCGGGAGGTCCGCGGCTTGCGCTGGCTCGAGACCACGCTGCAGGATATGCGCTACGCCTGGCGCACGCTGATAAAAAATCCTGGATTCGCCGCGGCGGCAATCTCCACGCTCGCATTGGGCATAGGTGCCAATACCGCTATCTTCAACGTGATCAATGGCGTCATTCTCCGTCCCTTGCCCTATCACGACCCGAGCCGCCTAGTGGATGTCATAGAGGGCCTCCGCAACGGCGAATTCGAGACGTTTTCATATCCCGATTATCTTGATTGTGCTCACCAGAGCCATTCGTTTCAGAGCATTGCCGCCTGGCGCAATCGCGGTGCCAATGTGACTGCGCCTGGTGAGCCTGCTTTCCTTTCGACGCGCATGGTTTCGGCATCGTTCCTGAACGTGTTAAACATACAACCCATTCTTGGACGCAACTTCGCCGCAAATGAAGATCAACTGGGTACCGGGCCAGTGGCGATCATTGATTACTCGCTTTGGCAAGAGCGGTTCGGCGGCAGACACGACGCCATAGCTTCGAGCATGGTGTTGAACGGGAAGAGCTACACGGTCATTGGTGTGTTGCCTGCGGGATTTCATTTTTTCGACGATCGCCCGATCTTAACTCTAATGGGGCAGAATGACGAATTTCTGATGCGGAGACGCGATCTGCATACCGGCATTCAGGCGATTGCGCGTTTAAAAGCTGGTACGGAGCTTGCGCAGGCGAATGCCGAATTGAGCCTGATTGGTGAACGCTTGGCGCGAGCATATCCGGAAACGGAGGCAAACTTCACGTACCGCGCTACTCCTTTGAAGGAACAAATCGTCGGCGATACAGGTCGCACTCTTTATTTATTGGGCGGAGCAGTTGGATTGGTATTGCTCATTGCGTGCGTGAACGTGGCGAATTTGTTTCTCGCCCGGTCGGTCTCCCGCGAGCGGGAATTCGCGCTTCGGGCGGCACTGGGCGCTCGCCGGTCGCGGCTTATCCGGCAACTGCTGACCGAAGGCCTGCTGCTCAGTTTTGTGGGAGGGGCCATAGGCTTGTTGATTGCTACAGCCGGGACGAGTTGGACACTGTCGCATCTACCGCAGTGGCTGCCGCGTACCAACGAGATCTCGACCGATGTCCGCGTGCTGATATTCAGTTTTGCGATATCTATCTTAAGCGGAATCGCTTTTGGCATAGCGCCCGGCTTCCAGCAGCGTTCGGACGTGGAAGCAGCCCTGAGGCAGGGCAGTCGCGGCGTGAGCGGCGGGGTTAGGCGAATTCAGTGTGTCTTTGTGATTGCCGAGCTGTGCCTCGCCTTTGTGCTTTTGGCGGGTGCGGGCTTGATGCTCCGCACGCTCCAGGATCTCTGGGCCATATCTCCCGGCTTCGATCCGCGCCATCTCCCTACAATGACCGTGGCGCTTCCGCCAGCAGATGTGAAGGACGGCGCCCGCATCCGCAATGGCTGGCAGCAAACGCTGGAGCGCGTCAAAAATACTGCTGGCGTCGAAGCGGTAACGCTCGATTCGGTCATACCGTTGAGTGGGGACCGGCAAGCGGTCGGGTACTGGAAGAGTACCGAGGCGCCACCGAAGGACCCCGCCTTTGCTTTTCTATTCACGCCAGCGCAGGATTACTGCGGACGATGAAGGTCCCCTTACTGCGCGGCCGTTTCTTTACAGAGCGCGATCGTCTCGGTCCCGCCAGTTATTGTCATTGATGAGACGCTGGCGAAGCGCCTGTTCCCCGCTGAAGATCCAGTCGGAAAAGAACTATCGCTCCAGTTCGTCGGAAAATCGCGCATTATTGGCGTCGTTGGAGCCATTAAGCACCAAACCCTTGATGAAAGCGCCGGCGCGGCTCCCGAGCCCGCCGTCTACGCTCCCCTATTCCAATTTCCCGATTCTTTCATGCAATTAACTACCGTAGGAATGAATCTGGTGGTTCGTACTTCGATGAACCCCGCGGCGGTGCTAAGAGCTGTCAAAAAAAGCGTTGTGGGTCCGGCTCGGGATGCACCAGTGCGTGATGTGGCTACGATGGAACAACTCATCGGATCTTCTCTTGCACAGCGACGAGGGATAGCATTTCTCCTGGCCATTTTTGCGGCTTTGGCTTTGGCGCTCGCGGCAATCGGGATCTACAGCGTAATTTCGTATGCGACGAGCCGCCGTGTCCAGGAAATCGGGCTTCGCATGGCTTTAGGTGCACAGCCAGGACAGGTCTTATGGCTCGTGCTTCGTCAAGGATTGGGCGTCATTACTGTGGGCAGTGCGCTTGGTCTCGTCGCTTCTTTCGCCCTAACGCACCTGTTATCAAAGCTGCTGTTTGGTGTGAAACCTGCCGATCTGCTAACATTTGCGGCTGTTGCCATCGGCCTTTGCTCGATCGGTCTGTTTGCGATCTATTTCCCCGCGCAACGTGCGGCGCGGATTGAACCATCGTTGGCGTTGCGGCACGAATAGCTCGCTACTGTCGACGTACGCCAATGAAATGGGCCCAATCCAAGCTGACGAGTGGGACACAACCCCGGAAGGTAGCTGGACTTAAAGTCGGGCTTCTGGACATTGAACCGCGTTCCGGCATCATCCTGCCATTCGAACTTAACCGGGTATTTCAAGAGCGCAGGACCCGTAAATACTTGCGGAGTATTTAGCTTTCAGTTGCGCTCATCTCGGTCTGTCCGGTTCACGGACACCGGTATCTATGGGCAAAGCCCTTTGGATGCAGAAAGAGTGCTAGCGCGAGACGAGCTGCTGCCCGCGGTGGAACGCAGCCCGCCTGATCGTTGCTATATTCCCGCTGAAACCGCCGAATGTCGCCCCTGAGCGCGCATATCAGGAAGGAGCATGCAGCGGAGCATATACACCGTCGCGATAGCCCCAGTTCGCAGTCCCAGAATAGCGGAATGAAAGTTCTGATTGCCGGAGCCACTGGCGCGATTGGGAAACCTCTGCTGAGTTATCTAGGCGATGGGGGCCACGAGCGTTTTGCGTTGGTTCGCTCCGCAAAAACAAACGGGGAAATTGCGGCGAAAGGCGCGGAGGCGATTGTCGCGGATGCGGCAGTCCGGCATGTCAAGCCGGACGTAATCATCAACGAACTCACCGCACTTCCGAAACATTACACCCCGGAGGAGATGAAGGCCGCGGCTCCGCGAGACAAAGAAGTGCGCGTGAAGGGAAATGCAAACCTCCTGGCTGCCGCGCGTGCCGCGAACTGCCGGCGTTATGTTCTGCAATCTTCTGCGTTCTGGTATGCGCCCGGGCCAGGACTGGCCGATGAGACCGCGTCGTTTGCGTTTGAGGCATCGCCCGGCATCGCTGACGGATGTAGGACCTATGCTGATCTAGAATCGGCGGTACAGGAATCCGGGCTGCAGGCCATAATTCTCCGATACGGATTCTTCTACGGACCCGCAACGTGGTTCGCACTGGAAGGCGATGTCGGCGAACAGGTTCGCCGACGCGAGGTCCCGGTGATTGGCGAGGGTGCAGGCATTTGGAACTGGGTGCATATCGACGATGCCGCGGCTGCTACGTGTGTCGCGCTGAAGGCCGAGGTCGGCATTTACAACGTGGTTGACAGTCAGCCGATAGCACAATCGGTATGGCTTCCCGCATTTGCAAACTCCTTGGGGCGCCGGAGCCGCCAACCGTCTCAGAAGAGCAAGCCCTTGAGAGTGCAGGGCCGGATGCCGTTTACTATGCAACCAAACTTCGCCGAGCTTCAAACCAGAAAGCAAAAGGCACAACTGGCATTCCGCCCGAGGCCGCTTCAGTGGCTCAGCGCAAACGTGAGTGCAAGCGCGTGAACTGAGGAGCGCCTGTTCTGAGTGTTCGGCGCATTCGCGCAGGTCGTTCGGGACAGAGGCGATCCCTTCTCGACCACTTCGCTGCCTAAGGAACCGTCATCGGCGGCACGGTTCCTTCGGGCTCACATCATTGATGGCGAGGGCAACGCCCGGGGCCCCGCTCCGCCATAGGACCCCGCGGGTGAACTGGACGCCCTTCTCTAATTGATATGTCCATCCAACCTCCGATCATCGACCACACCGGATTGCGACAGGATAAGGCGCAAACCGGAGTGGGTGCTTCAGTCGGACGTGTCTCTCAACGAAGGCGTGCTCATCGGAGAGCAAGCTTGCGGCCCGGTACGGTCGAACCCGTAAGCATCGCCGCTTGGCTTCGTCCCCGGTAGCTCGACAAATGCGCCCTTGCTGTGGCTATTTTGCTACAGCTTGGTGCAAAAGAAGGCTTTTTTGCGGCGGCTTGGCCTCTGCGAATTGCCGTGTCAAAACTGGTCGCCGAGAAGGCCTCATCATCCGGGAACGTCTGTTCAGGTCCGCGCCAACCGCGCCCGCCAACGGCTGACAGTGCGGCAGCAGTTCGGCTCCGAAAGCAGAAACACGTCACCGGAATCAGAAGATAAGGCGTTCATCGCGGTTCAGCGTGCAATAGCGTGCAATGGTCCACGGCATTTGTGGCATCTTTGGCATCATGAGGAACCTACAATCTGTAACTTACAGACCTGCCGAGGTCGTCGTGGGTTCGAATCCCACTCTCTCCGCCATAACTAAATCAGCGTCACTGCAGATACCCGGAACCGTTCGACCAGATCTTCTGACACCCACCGTCTTCTTTAGAATCTTCAATATCTCACGCCACCGCTCGTCAGCTAAGAGAACGGAAGGCTTTCGAGACATGCGACTCTAGTTTGCAGAACGAAAGAAATGAAACCAATTCGCAATGCCGCTTTCGCTCTCGCATTTGTGCTCACTGCGGGAGGCGCGCGAACCGAGAGCGCGATCAAAAATGAAGGATTGACATCGAACGCCTTCCCACACCCGCGCACTTCGGGGCGCGCGCCAAAAGCCAAAAGCGCAGGGAATGCGAACAGCGCAACTGTGTGTACTCTCATTAAATACTGATCCTCAGCAGGCGCGCTGCGTTTTCGTTGTAGAGCTTTCGCAGAATGGCATTCGGCAAGCCGATGCCGTAAATGCGCCAGCGGCCTTGTGGCGGCACGCGTGAAGGCGCGTAGTCAAAGTACTCGTCTTCCGTCTCGAGAAACCGGAAATAGATCTCGTACAGTTGATCGCAGAACAGCTGCTGAGGCACCTCGTTGCCGTGTGGAGTTGCGTCCGTGCCGAAGAGTATCCGGTCCTGATACTTGTCGAAGAATTTGCGCGCTGTCCGAGGCTGCCGTCCCAACTCTCCGATCCGCGCTGCGATATCGACGGTCATGTTCGGAAACCGGTCCAGGTTTTCGGACACGTTCGCAAGATCCTCGGCGAAATTGCCGACATGCAGCACCAGGAACTGCGTCCGTGGGTGACGCGCTATTACTCGATTGCGCGCTTCGAGCAATTCGGCATTGCTCGGAAAATCGTGATCGTAGAACGACCAGTCGGGATGCGCGGCGAGTTCTTCATAGCGTTCGTTGAACCGGTCCGTCGCCCGGAAGAACGCGATCGGATCGGATACATGTATCGCCACGGGTATTCCCAGTTGACCGCACGCATCCCACATCGGATCGAACCGGCGATCGTCCACCTTTACCAGTGCTCCCGATGTGACGTTTTCGCGCAGAAAGAGGCCCAGCGTCTTCAATATCTTCAATCCGCGCGCGCCCGCATGGTGCGCTTCTTCGATCATCTGCGCCTGCATGCTCGGGTAGTTCGGCTCTTGAATGCGGGTCCAAGACGGCTCCGTAAACGTGTAGTAACGCCCCGGATGCGCTGCGTCGTACTTGCTGATCGTGTCCTTCAGACCCTTACCAAAACCCCCGGTCAGGTTCACCAGCGCAGTCAGGTTCTTCCGGTCCATGCATGGAAGGAGTTCCTCGGCAGGCGCAAGAAAATGGCGGTCGGATGCAAGCGGCACTCCATGCTCGGCCTTCGCCGAGACGGAAATATGCGTATGAACATCGATAACCGGATAGCGCGACCGTTCGACGTGCGTCTTGCTGACGTTGAGCATGCTTTCGGGCTCGTACTCGGAGAGTGGAAGCGTCTTCTTCGATTGCGGAAGACTCGTGTTCGGTTCTTGATTCGTCATTGTTGAACTCTGCGAAAGTTCGCGCGCTGCGGCAGCCGAAAGTGCAACGCTCATTCCGGCGAGGCAACCCCGTCGAGTAGTCATAGCGAAACTCCCATCGCCGAATCGCGATAAGCGGGGTGGGCAGCGATGAACGCTTCCGCTTCTTCTGCGGTGGGCTGATTGGCTGTCCCGCCGAGCCCCAGCGTAGATAACGCGCCGCACGCTGCTCCAAATCTCATGGCATCCGCGAGCGCGCGACCTTCGAGCCACGCATGGACAAACCCCGCATTGAACGTATCGCCCGCGCCAGTCGTATCGACCGGCGCCACGGAAAATGCCGGCACGCTAAGAATCTCTCCGCGCCAAATTGCGATGCAGCCGTCCTCGCCAAGCTTCGCGACGATAGTCGTTCGGCTATTGTCAAGCGACCGCAGCGCCGAAATTCGATTCTCGTTCCCGGAGATGCCTGCGAGCTCCGTCTCATTCGGTAGAAAAATGTCAACCTCCTTCAAAACCTGGATCAGGTCTTGACCCCAGCGTTCTTCAGGGTCGAAACCTGGATCGAGCGATGTCGTGATCCCCTGCCGATGCGCTCTGGCGAGCAGCGCTTGTAATCCGGGCCGCAGCGCGCGTTGCAGGAAGAACGAGGAAACGTGCAGATGTTGTTGACCGGCGAGTGTCGAATCGCTGATTTCATGAGCTTCGAGTGCGGCAATGGAACCGAGATAAGTGATCAAAGCGCGGTCCTTCGCCGACGTGATCGAAACCGTAATGCCCGTCTTCAAAGACTCATCGCAGACCACGGCCGACGCGTCGATTCCAACGGCGCGAATCGACGCGAGGCATAGGTCGCCCCAGGGATCACAGCCCACCTTGCCGATAAAGGTGACTTGATCTCCCAATTTCGTCAGTGCGGCTGCACAGATTGCGGATGCGCTGCCGAGCGTAAGCGAAATATCCTCGACCAAGGTTTCGCGGCCTAGCGCCGGAAATGACAACGGGTTCTGCAGGACAAGATCGACGTTCAGCTCGCCAACGATAAGGATCTTCACCGCGTTTCTCTTTCGATGTGCAAAGGAAAGCTCTCGACCACGCGGCTGATGACGCCCTTCTCGGAGGGCGAATCCGGCCGAAGCCCTTGCTTGAGACAACGGAAGAACGCGAGGAGCTGGCCGGCGAGCACATGCGCCAGGCAGCCGTCCTCATTGCCCAGCGAATTCAGCTCGGGACACTCAACCGCAACATCCTCCTGGCCACGAACAGATCCTGGAACATCTCCTCCCATGATCACCTTCGTGCCTGAAACTTTCTTCCGATCGAGCTCGCGAATCAAGTCGATCTCGTACCCGCGGGAGCCCGCGTCAGACGACAGAAAGCAAACCACGAGCGTGCGCGCGTTGAGATAGCTCATGGGTCCGTGCCGCAGTCCGAGATACGTTTCAGCCAGCGTGCCCACTCGGCCCGCAGTCATCTCGAGCATCTTCAGCGCCGATTCCCTTGCAGCCGCCCAATTAGAGCCGCTGCCGAGAAACACTGCACGATCGAAATCCCAATCCACCGCCGCAGCAAGCGTATCCATATAGCGGTCGAGCACAAATTGAAAGATGTTGCTCAACTGTCGGCACAACGTGCGATACCGCTCGGGGGCCGCAATCAGGCCCAGCGCTCGCGCAGCCACAACCAGACTTGTAAAGCTGCTGGTCATTACCAGGCTTCGATCATTCGTCCGGTCGTCGAGGGTCACGACTTCAACCAGCGGGTCTCCATGAAATTGTGTGGCGAGCTTACCCGCCGCGTTGCACGTCACGGCGAGATGCCGGATCTGCGGATCCGTTTGCAAAAGCAGCTGAACGGCAGCAACGCTTTCGGGGCTCTCGCCGGAGCGCGCCAGCGATACCGCCAGTATCGGTCGTAGCGGAGGCAGCGCGCGCGTTCCGTGCGTCAGGATGCTCCCACTCGCGACCGTTTGCGTGACGATCCGGAGCTCCTGCTGAATCACCACACTCGCGCAACCGCCCGCGTACTCGGAACTGCCGGACCCTGTAAACACAATCGACCTGACGCCCTCCAAACATCGCTTCAGATCTTCCCAGCGCGCCAGCATTCGCTCGCAGGTGTCCACAACTGTTGACGGCTGTTGAAGGATCTCGCGCCACGTGTGAACGTAGCCTTCGTGCTCCTGCTGTGTTGGCCCGGATTGAAGTACTCTGCTTGTAATTGAACTGTTCATTCCACGAGTGCCGACTCTAGTCCAAGTGTAGAAATATCGAGGGGTCGAGCAGCGGCCTCAACGGCGCCGTCCTAGACGCTTCCTCAAAGGTCGTGACAAAGACCCGTCGGCGCTGCGACGAATCGGGAATCAGGCGGTGACCCCACTTGAAGTTGAAACGGGATGCAGACCCAATGCTCGCCTCGATTCCTCGAACGCCATACCGAAGATTCGAATCCCGCCGCGTGGAGGACGTTCGCATCGCGCCCTGTAATCAGGCGCATCCGCACAGCTCGCCGGTAGCTTTTCAAGAGGATTTGATTCTCAGCGTATCTTTCGATAACCTTCACCTTTATACTCCATCGTGTCCTGGACTCCTCTAGATGAATGCACTCATCGCGCACGGCGGCGGGCCCACTTCGGTAATCAATGCGAGTCTTGCCGGCCTCATCGCGCAGTCGCGTGATCGAAAGCTCTTCAAAAAGCTGTACGGAGCCCGCTTCGGCGTGCGCGGCATTTTGGAAGAAAATTTCACAGATCTGCTCGAGCGCGACGAAGAGTTGATCGAGCGCATCGCGCAAGCTCCCGGCTCAGCGCTCGGCTCGAGCCGGCTGAAGCTCGCTGACGATGATCATGGCCGCATCCTCGACATCTTGCGCCGCAACGAAATCCGCGGGTTCTTCTATACGGGCGGCAACGGGTCTATGGGTACAGCGCTGCGGATCGCCAGCGACGCCTGCGCGCGAGGGTACGATCTGCAGGTAATCGGCATACCGAAGACCATCGATAACGATCTCTACGTCACGGATCACACGCCCGGCTATCCGTCGACTGCGCATTTCTTCACGATCGCGGCGCGTGATGTCGGCGAGGACAACCGTTCCTTGCCTCCACCCATTACAGTGCTCGAAGTGCTTGGGCGAAACGCCGGCTGGGTAGCCGGCGCCACAGCGCTTGCCCGCAAGCACGAAGACGACGCTCCCCATCTGATCTATTTCCCTGAGCGACGCGTGAGTCTCAACCGGATCGCTGCCGATGTCGAGCAGGTCTATCGCCGCCTCGGCCGCGTGTTGATTGCGGTCTGTGAAGGACAGCTCGATGAGAACGGCGCGCCCTTTGGCGCCGACGTCGATCGGCCCGCGAGTGCCGTCCATCGGCTTGCATCAAACCTGGGCCACACACTCGCGCGGTTGCTGACAGCGAAATTGAATCTGCGTGCCCGATCAGAAAAGCCGGGTTTGTTCGGCAGGTCCTGCGGTCCTCTTGCGAGCGAACTGGACCGCGCCGAAGCCCGTGAGTGCGGCCGCGCTGCCGCACGCGCCGCGGAAAATGGCGAATCCGGCGTCATGGTCGCGATTAGCCGCGAATCCACCGATCCATACTCCAGCAGCACGTTCCTGACTCCGCTCGAATCCGTCGCGGGCCGGGAGCGGCTCATTCCCCCGCACTGGATCAACGAAGCGGCCAACAACGTTACCAGTGACTTCCTCGACTATCTGTCGCCTCTCGTCCCGACGGTGCCGCCGTACGCGCATGTATAAGGCACTCGCTCTGCTATCCGCCGCCATGGCTAACGGCCGGACACATGTCTCATCTGTTCGCCACGAACCGTTCGTCTGTTCAGCTCACGCCACATTCGCACATTCAGTTCGGTGCGTAACACGCACCGATCTCCAGATCGTGGACGAATTCACTGAAAGATGCCGTTTAGCCATCATCTCGGTAGCTAAGTGAATATCGGAGGTACCAACATACACAAAGGATAATCACGTCGTCGGCGAAGTGTCGCCCTCGAAACAACCCTGGCTGATCTCGCGTCATGGCGCTTTACGCGATCAAAAAAGATGCGGCCGCTTTGCAACAGAACCGTCGGGGACATCTCGGATCGCATGGGATAATTTTGCTTGAGGCAGTCTCTCTTGCCCAGCGTCTCAGCTCTCGGCCAGTTTCAGGTTATTACGATTATCCGGGCTGCAGAACGGCGCCGGCTCTGCACGCTGGTCCTGGATCAACTCGGTTTCGCAAGCGCGATAGTGCTCGTCGGTGCAATCGTGCTCTTGATGCTCGGAACCGAAACCGTCCCTCCCTACTGGCTGGCGATTCTTGCGGCGATAGCGCTTTGTAGTGTTGCTTATCGTGTGTATGCCAGGCGATTACCGGCCTATCGAGTCGCACAGATTCTCGATCGCCGCCTGCAACTTCAGGATTCCCTTTCGACTGCGTGGTATTTGCTGGACCACAAGGAGCTTGAGCGTACTCCTGCGGTATTGTTTCAGGTCGATCGAGCAGAGCGCATCGCTTCCGGAATCGACCCGGCGCGCGCGTTTCCGTTTGCAGGACGCCGGCCTTGGCAGCTTGCGGGGCTTCTCGCCATTGCCGCTTTGGGCTTGTTCGCCCTGCGATATTTGGTTACCAAAAGCCTCAGTTTGCAACGCACGATAATGCCGTTCCAGCTTGCTGATGTCGTCGAACGCGTGGAGAATTCGCTTCGCTCCGGGAATGCATCACCGGAGCGCGCCCGGCGGGGAATGCCGCGGCCGGTGTCTGCTGCACGTGGCCAAGAACTCGGACAGTCGCCGAATGCGCTTGCTTCGCAAGCCCAGTCGGACGAACATCCGGCAGAATCATCTTCTTCGGCGGGTGCCAAAGCTCCAGCCGGGGCGCGGCAAACGAAAGGTGATGCGGCGAATAGCTCGTCAGCCGTCGGCGATTCTCGAAGTGGCGATGATGCCGGGCAGCCCTCGGCCGCCCCGAACAGTAGCAAACAGGCGGCCGGCAAAGAAGGCGAACAAAACGGAACCACGCAGAAGGCTTCCGGCCTTGTCGACCGTATGAAGGATGCGCTCTCGAGTTTAATGGCTAAATTGCGGCCCAACGCGGACGGCCAGAGATCGTCTCAGCAGAACCAGCGGTCGTCACAGACTGGGCAGTCCGGCGATGAGGCCGTCGCGGGTAGGCGAGAAAACGCGAATCGGCAACCCGGCGCTCGCAACGAGCCCTCTGATCAACAGCAGAGCGCGGAGGGTGAAGCGCAAGGCGCCACACCGGAGAATACTCACAGTTCCGGGCGTAGCAGTTCGGAATCGGCGGATCATAAGACCGATTCGGCTCAGTCCGGTGTAGGCCACCAAAATGGCGACAAGGACATAAGGGACGCCGAGCAACTCAAGGCTATAGGCAAACTCGCCGAGATCATCGGAAAGCGGTCGGCGAACCTGACGGGGGAGGTGACGTTTGAAACCTCCTCCGGCAATCAGCAGTTGAAGACCAGGTATTCGGGCCGTGTGGGCCAACACGCGGATCTGGGCGGCGAGATTACCCGCGATCAGATTCCCATAGCCTACCGTGATTATGTGCGTGAGTATATGGAACTGGTTCGTAAGCAGGCGGACAAAGGTCAGCGCTAGTTCGAAACACCGGGTAACGAACTTGTCTTGCATGGCTCGGAAGTTCACTAAGGCAGTTCGGCCGGTCAGAGTTCCCAGTTCAACTTACGAGCACCGTTAGCGGTGCGGCCCCCACCTTCGGGAGCGAGTTAATGAGGAAGCGCGTTCCGTCTGCAGACACTGCATACTGAAACAAAACGATACGTGGGGCGATGATTCGAGTTTGGAACAAAACATGTGGGACCCCAGCCACCACTTTGCTGCCCTTTGTATCAATCGAGACCGCCATCAACTTTTTATCAGCATCGATGTAGTACAGTTCTTTCGCATCCGCTCGCCAACGAGGCTGCGCACCACCGCCGTTCGAAATCTGCAGACGGCTGCCGGAATCAGGGAATGGCGCCACAAACACCTCGCCGTCGTAGTAATCGACGGAATGTTCAGAGCTGTACCCGGTAAATGCCACCCAATTTCGGTCCGGCGAGAACTGCGCTTCTGCACCGGCCTCGGCATATACACGGTGAGAACGATCTCGAAAATCAAAAACATTCAGTTCAGGCGGGCGCGCTCCGCCGAACTTCATATAGATCAAATGCATTCCATCGCTTGACCAGTCGTTTACGATGTATGTTCCGCGGTCGCCAAGCGGCTCAGGTTTTCTAGAACGATCAATTGGGACGGCAAAGATCGCGTTATTGTGCGTGTACGCAACGGACTTGGCGTCGGGAGAAAAAGTCGGAAATAAATCAGAGATGCCGTCGGAAAGGCGAGTGCTTGTGCCACGCGCGAAGTCATAAAGTCGAATGGAGCGCTTTCCGTTGCGTTCGTCGTCCGAGGAGGCGACTAGGAGAGAGCCGTCTCGTGAAAGCGAAGGCGCGGTAAGGCCAACGCTCGGGACCGAATCCAGCTCTTTGCCTTCTCTATCGAACCACGAGAGCCGGGACATGTTGTCGGAGGCTGACTGGAATAGGACGATTCCCGTGTTAGAGATGGAAAATCCGGAGCGTAGGAACGCGACCTCCGGCTCTATCTCCTGGGAAACGATCACTTCGGGCTGGTCTCTGAGTTCCATTCGTTTCGCATCGAACGATTGCGCCATCAAACTGCGGTTCCTCACAAAGAAAATACGTCCTGCGGCGAATTGGACATTGTTCTGGATATCCGTGGTAATGCGCTTACTCGTCATCGAACTGAGAGAACCGACATGGAGACCGTCGCCTTGTCTTGGCTCACCGGACTGACCTGGACCTGAATTGTTTACGAAGTACAGAAAGTGATCTCCATCCGGAAGAAATGAGGGCCAGCGAAGTGCTTGGCGACCGACAATTTTCATGACCGGCTCAGCCGTGCCGCCGGAGGCCCGAACCTTATAGATCGGTGCCCCATCAATGGGAACGAAGAGAATGGTGCCTTGATTATTCCAGGTCGCGCCAAAACCCCCCGCAGACTCGCATACGATCTGGATCGCACCACTGCCCGGATCGATTGTTTTCAGTTTGCCTTCGGCAAAGAACCCGATCTGCCGGCTATCGGCAGACCAGAACGGTCGCAAGGCTCGCTCTGTTCCGACTAACGGCTGTGCCGTACTGGCCGCCAACGACCGAACCCACAACCTCGTTTTGCCATCGAGTTCACTCGCAACAAAGGCCAGCCGTTGTCCATCGGGTGAGATGGCGAAATTGTCGGTGAAGAAAGAAGAGCCTTGGGGCGGCAATATCGAAAGTCGCAGTAAGCGATGCTCAGCAGACCGTGTGCTACCGTCCGCCTCCTTCGTTTGTGACCAGTAAACGCCTGCGGCAACGAGTATGGTGGCAAAGGCAGCAACGACCATCCACTTCGGTCCAATAGCCCGTTTCCGGGTGGCCGTTGGCACGCCTACGCCGTTGTCGCAGATCGCAAGCAGCGCAAACGCTACATCGGCAGCAGACTGGAATCTGCACGACGGCTCTTTCTCTAAGCAACGATGCACAATTCGCTTGAGTGGCGGCGGCACCGAAGGCGGCAGTTCTGCGACTTCGTTCTTCAGGTTTGCATTGAATACCTCAACGGCAGAGTCGCCGCTGAATGCGGGTGTTCCCGAGAGAAGTTCATAAAGGATGACACCCAGACCGAAAATATCTGACCGCGCATCAGCCTGCTTACCTAGAATTTGCTCGGGCGCCATGTAGCCCGGACTGCCCATAATCAGCCCCGGGCTAGTTAGCCCGTTTCCAAGGCTTTCGTTTGCGTCGGCCAACGCGTGACCGCGCTTAGCCAATCCGAAGTCCAGGATCTTCGCACGCCCTTCGGGCGTAAGCATCACGTTTCCCGGACTTAAATCCCGGTGGACAATACCGGCCGCGTGCGCTGCCGCGAGTCCGTCGGCGATTTGTACTGCGATCTCGATGGCGCGGCGCGCCGGCAGGGGGCCCTGTTCAATTACCTGACGCAGCGTCTGACCGTAGACCAGTTCGGAGGCGATCCAGTCGATTCCGTCGTTGTGCCCAACATCGTAGACGTGCACAACGTTTGGATGGCTCAGAGCGCTTGCAGCGCGCGCTTCCCGCTCAAAGCGCATCACATAGGCGGGGTCGCGCGCAAAATTTGAAGGCAGCACCTTGATAGCAACGTCGCGTTTGAGGCGCAAATCTCGCGCTCGATATACATCGCCCATGCCGCCTCTTCCGAGCCTCAGGACAGATATCCGCAAGGAACTGCCCGCGTTGCTCGGGTGCGACAGCTGATACAGCTTCAAACAATTCTTCGATGCGTTTCCAACTATTAGGCATGAGGGTGCCTGTCCGGGTTGGTGCAGCGCAATCCGCGACCTAGCACCGAACTGGTCGGCTGCTCCATTCGCAAATACGTTCGTCAGATGACAAAAGTCTAGCAGAAAATGTGTATTATTCCGCCGATTGGGGCGCACTCGCTTCGCAACGCCCAGCCTACTTCCGCGGTTGAGGAACACTGGAGGCATGTTCCGAGCCTGGCAGCGTCTTCCCATTCTGCCCACTGAAGCGTCTTGAGAAATAATCTAGACATATGGAACGCGAATTAGTCACCACGCTCACCCACGGGAAAGTGAAAGCAGAGATTTACAGTCTAAGCGTTCCGGGCGAATTCTGCGTCGTCTACTCCGATGCGGACGGGAAGATTCTGGAAGAGACGCCGCTTACAGGGATCAGCACCTATCATCAGCGCCAGCCGGAAATCATGGACCGCCTGGCGCAGCTTGCGGATGGTGCTGAACCGAACCCGAATCCCAATCGGGGCGATTCAGGCGAGTACCACTGAAAAGCTACTTGCTGTCTCGGCTTGCTAGCACCGACTGAGCATAGTAGTTCACGACTTTCGCCTCGCTTCGGGCAACTTCATAGAAGGCTGATCGCAGCAACTGCTCCTTGCCTTGGAACAGGCCTTGTCGAATCTCTTCTTGAACCCGCGGATCACTCAGTTGCCGCTGTCCAGCGGGCTCTTTCGAAATCAACTTGATAATCCGGTAACCCTCCGGCGTGCGGAGAACCGGTGAGACCTGGCCCGGCGTCATATCTAGAATTACCTTACGGAGATCCGGATTGGCTTGATCGAGCGCAGATTCGGGAATGAATCCCAAATCACCGCCGTTTGGAGCCGATTTTCCATCTTCCGAGTAGTCCTGCGCCAGAGTAGCGAAATCTTCGCCCTGCCGTACGCGCATATCGATCATCTGAATTTTGTTGTGAGCCTGCTGCTCGTTCTGGGCCTTGTCGTTCTTGAGATTGTTTACGTTTGAGTCTGGAGCCGGCGTAACAAGGATCTGGGCCAGGCGAACCTTGTTTTCAGCCAGATTGAAGCTCGCTTTATTCGCCTTATAGAACGCCGTCACATCCGCATCTGAGATCGAAATATGGCTGCCGATCTCTTTGTTGAATAGCTTTTGAACGCTGATTTCGCGCCGGATTTGGGCCTTCAGATCGGCCAGGCTCATTTTTCGCTGCTTGAGAAGCTTTTGAAATTCTTCCTGCGTGTAGGGCGCCTTAAGCTCATTGAATTTCGCATCCACGTCAGCGTCGGAGGCCAGTAAGCCTTCCTTCTCCGCCCGTTGGAGCATGATCTCGTTATCGATGAGTGCGCGCAGGGCCTCCAGGCGTAATTGCACCGTCTGGTCCGCATTGCTCTTCAAAGGTGCGTTCGGGAACTGGGCGGCAATAATTCGATCTAGTTCGGCGTAGGTTATGGGCCGGCCATTCACCGTGGCGGCCACATCCTTTGAGACCGGCCGGCTGCAACTGGCCAGCACCGCCAGGGTTATGCAAACGGCCGCACCAATCGCGCCAGGAGTACTGCACTTCAGACTTCTTTTCATCAACGAACTTATGCTTTCGATTTCCTGATCTCTTCCACCAGCGCTGGCACGACCTCGAAAAGATCGCCTACGATTCCGTAATCGGCGGTTTCGAAAATCGGAGCGCTCTCGTCTTTATTGATGGCAACGATCGTCTTCGAACCCTTCATTCCGACCAGGTGCTGGATGGCGCCGGAGATCCCTACGGCAAAATAGATTTTCGGGGCAACGGTCTGCCCGGAACTGCCGACCTGCCGCTCCATTGGCAGCCAGCCGTTGTCACAGATCGGGCGCGACGCGGCCAGTTCTGCGCCAAGAGTTTTCGCAAGTTCCTCTACTACCGGTAAGTTGTCCTTTTCTTTAATGCCGCGGCCCACCGATACAATTACGTTCGCCGCAGTAAGATCCACGGATCGTTGTGCCTCGCGAAAAGGTTGTTCAGGCTTGCTGCGGATTTGGCTCGCATCAAGCTTCACGGGAAACTTTTCGATCGATCCCGCCTGCTCGCCCGGTTCCGCGGCTCGGAAGGTTCCGGCCTGAGTGGAAACAAACTGTGGATCTCCGCTGGTATGGACATCGGCGCTCAGCTTGCCCTGGAACAACTGGCGCACGAACGTCGCCTGTCCCTCCGTTGCCTTTACAGACACAACGTCACTGATTAAGGGCTTTCCAAAGCGCGTGGACAGTTTCGGCGCGAAATCCCGTACCTGGTATGTGTGAGGGAAAACAACAACACTCGGGTGAACGGATTCGATCAGTTGCTGCAGGGCAGCCGTATATCCATCCGGCGTATATTGCGTGAGCAGCGGGTCGTCGATTACGAAGAGCTTCTCAATTTTGTATTTCGCGGCTTCCTTGGCGAGAGATTCCGTTTGAGCGCCCAAAAGCGCTGCATTCACAGGGCCGCCCACAGCCTCCGAGATCGTCTGTGCCGCCGCCAGCGCCTCAAAGGAGAGCCGGTTCCATTTTCCGTCGCGCTGCTCCAGTATCACCAGGACGCTCATAGCACCCGAGCCTCAAACCTCAATTTCTCGACAAGCTGGTGAGCCACCTCTTTGGAACTCCCCGTGAGAATCTGCGTCTGTTTGCTGCGCTGCGGCAGATAAACTTGCTCCATTGCCGCGGAGGACGAAGGCTCCGCCTTCAGTTCCGTGGCTGCGATCGTTTTCACTTCCTTGGTCTTAGCTCTCTTGATGCCCATCAAGGTCGCGTATCGAAGCTTCTTGATACCTGATTGAATGGTCAGCACCGCCGGCAATGGTAAGAGCACATGCTGAAACCATCCGTCTTCGAGTTCGCGCTTCACTCGTACCGCGCCGTCCTGCGGCTCCACTTCCATCACAATCGTCGCGTGCGAAAATCCGAGCAACTCAGCCATGATCACGCCCGTCTGCCCGTATCCGAGATCGTCGGATTGGAGACCTGTGAGAATCATGTCCGGTGATTCGACCTGAGCGGCCCTCGCCAGCAGTCGCGCCGTCGCCAGCGCATCGAGTGCCGGTCCTCCCCCGATTTCCACATGAATCGCTCGATCGGCTCCCTTGGCCAGCGCCTCGCGTATCGTTTGTGTTGCCCGCTGCGGTCCAGCGCAGAGGACGACCACTTCTCCGCCCAGCTTTTCCCTCAATTGCAGCGCTTCTTCGAGAGCATAGGCATCCGGCTCGTTCATCTCATAGCTGAGATCGGATTCATCGAGCCATTTGCCTTCCTTGTCCACGCGCAACGCGGAATCGCGTGCGGGCACTTGCTTTACGGAAACAATGATCTTCATGCAGATTTTGGCCGTCTACGTGGACGACCTCGAGGGATCTCTCCTTAGTATGACGGACGGCTGGGAACGAGCCGGCCTCTCAATTCCAGAACCGCGGAATGCCGTGAACGAACGCGCCTTTCACAGCCAGCTCGCGACGGATCGGAGGCGTTGTCATGTCGCGCCTTTCGGAATCGAAGATCTTCTCGCCTTGCGAAATCAGATAATCGGCGGTTCTGGCCGCAAGCGCCTGAATTGTCAATCCCGGATTTGCGGATCCTTGTGTCGGCAGAATACTCCCGTCGCACACCAGCAGATTCGAAACGTCGTGTGTGCGTCCGAATTTGTCGACTACGGAGCTCGATCGATCATTGCCCATTCTCGCCGCGCCCACCAGGTGCGCGTAGCGGGATTCCTGCACTACTTCCTCGGCGCCCGCCGCCCACATCACCTCCATGACGGTCTTTTTTCCGAACTCGATCATCTTCTTGTCGTTGTCATGCAAGCTGAAGGTGATTTTGGCCACCGGGATTCCGAACTGATCCTTCTCGTCGGCCAATTCCACGCGATTGTCGGGCCAGGGAAGAATTTCGCCCAGCAATCCGAGGCTGGACCAATGGTTGTAATCCATCATCACCCGCCGCATGCCCCAGCCCCACGCGCCTTTGGCTTTCATCATTTGCTTGGCAAAGGCAATCGGCAATGGCCCAACCGTCTGAATCGCGAAGCCTCGTGCGAATCCGCGATGCGGATCAGTTTCGTAGAAGTGCTCGGTGAGTGCGTGCGCCGGGGGCGCCTTATACATACGCACCAGATCCGCGAAACGCCCCAGAATCACATTACCGGCCTGCGCCATTAAGTAACGGCCAAGCGTGTCGCTCGAATTCGCCAATCCACGTTCATGGCCCGGACAGGCCGAGTTCAACAGCAATCTCGGAGTTTCAATCGCATAGCCAGCGACGATCACGGCCTTCGCGCGCTGAATATGCTCCCGCCCCTCCTCGTCATAATAGAAGACCCCATCCGCGCGCGTCTTATCTTTCATCGATACGCGAAAGACCATCGAGCGATCCCGAATCTCCGCGCCGTATTCGATTGCCTCAGGCACGTGCGTAATCAAGGTGCTCGTTTTCGCGCCAACCTTGCACCCTTGAATGCAGAAGCCGCGATAAATGCAGTGCGGCCGGTTCCCGTGTGATCCGGCCAGAATGGCCACCGGGCCGCCGGCCACAACCGGAATTCTCAGCTTTGTACATCCTCTTATTAATGTGTTCCCTACGCCCCCGACCGGATGGGGCCCGTACGGATAACCGTGTGGATCGCCCCACGGGAAGTGTGCTGGCCCGGAAACTGGCATCTCTCGCTCGAGCAGCTCGTAATACGGTTTCAGGTCGTCATACGAAATGGGCCAATCACAGCCCACGCCATCTTCGCTATACACCCGAAAATCCGACGGATGAAAGCGCGGCGCAAACGCGGCCCAGTGAACAGATCCCCCTCCGACGCCTTTGCCGCTGTTGTTTTCACCGAACGCAAGCGGATCTTCGCCGCCCGTGATCCGTAGGTCGTTCCAATACAGCTTCCGCGAACCCTCCTCATCGCTGACCCAATCCCGCTCCGTGTCCCAGAACGGACCGGCGTCGAAACCGATTACCTTAAACCCGGCTTTCGCAAGCCGCTGGCATAGCACCCCGCCTGCCGAGCCAACTCCCACAACAACGTAATCGACCCTTTCACTCTCCGGGAACCGGCGCATCTTCTTCAGTGAGATACGCTGCATGGCTCCTAACGTTTTCTCGTCCGTATCCGGCTTGCCGAAGGAACCGAAGAGCGGAGATTTCAATGCGTGCCTCCCTGGCCGGAGACGCTGCCTGGATCGTCCCCGGGTTCATAGATATCGGAGAGGGATTCTGCTGGGGCGGCCCATTCGTATCGCTGCTCATCCACTTCCCACGGCTCGGGCAATCCGTTTTCTAACCGCGTATACGCGCGCGGATACGCCGGTCCTCCGTAGCCAATTTCGTCCCAGGCCCACGGATGCGAGTAATAAGCCGACACGCAGTCCTGCACGATCATGTGCCAGAACCGGCTAACCGACATCGTCTCCCAAACCTTGTGCGGGACCAGTGGCTTGCCATCATGTAGGCTCTTCAGGATGAAATCTTGCTTGAGCGGCTCCAGATCTAAGAACGGCTGCTTGTGGACCGAGCGCGCCATATCATCGATCGTACGAATACCCAAGCGGTACGCATCACGATCAGAGGGCATACCGGCGAAGCGATAGCCGTCGATTTCGTTCTTGTAGAGCCGTTCGTCGATGTGGGGAACTATCGGAATCCGGTACGCAGGTAACCGGTCGCCTTGTGGCAGGATCCGTTCGCACACGACGGTGATGGTGAGCAATTCGTCTTCTGTAAAGAAGCGGATCGGCGGGACCTCGTATACTCTCTCCTCCACGACCCGTCGCGTCGTCGCGTCCCAATATCCTTTCTGCCCGAGCGTGAGGTAACCCGGGTAGTAACCGGGCTGCTGTTTCGGCCCAAGCGGCTGCTGAGTTTCCGGATCACGCAGAAGCAATTCGGCGCCCAGTTCAATCTCAATCACGACTCTCTCCGCAACATGCTCGCGAGCGCTCCCAGGAAACCACATGCCGAGAACAGCAATGGCGCAAATATGGGCGGTCCATAGAGGATGTTGTACAGCCAGTGGCGGGCATGACCCGGCCGCCGCACAATTCCGCGAGCATGATAAAAAAATCCAACTCCTCCATTCACCATCGCCACCGTGGACGTGGCCGGCAGCAGGCGTTTCGCTACGCGCTCGCTATAGAAGCCGCCAATGCAAGCCGCGAACTGAATCGGCGCCAGAATTACCGGGGTCCACTGTGCCCAGATCCGGAACTGGCTCTTGTAATGCGAATACCAGGCCTCTACTCCCGAGAAAAAGGTCCATGCCGCAGTTACCAGGCAAAGATGCTTCTGGAAGCGCCCCTCCCGAAGCTGCTGCCGCCAGCCTGAGCGCTTCGATTGCTGATTGCCATCGGTGATCTGCGGTTTAGAATTCTGAGTCGCTGTCTCCTCGTCTTCTTCGCGGCGCAGATAGGATGCCATAAATCCGAGGTAAGCGGCCGTGCCAAACAAGAGCGGTGCAAAGATCGGCGGCCCCATGATGATGTTCGTCAGCGGAATCCGCCAACCGCCTGGTTTCCGCTGAATTCCGCGGATATGAAAACCAAACCCGACGATTCCGTCCGCCAGAGTGATGGCCGAAATCCAGCGCATAATTCGCCGGGCAGCTTTCCGGCTGAAGAACCCGGCGACTGCCGCCACGGTGAGCACTCCGCTCAGAATCACGGGAGTGTACATCACCGGATTGCTGTAACTGCCCTTGTAATGTTCGTACGTAACTTCGAGCCCGCTAACCAGGCTGGAAGCAGCCGTCACCGCCGCAAGCGAGCGCTGAAAACGGCCATCTTTAACTCGTCTGTCGATTGCTGCTGCCGCGCCCTTTACCCGGAAAACGAAAGTATCGTATCCAGGCGCGGTCTTGCCGCTCGCTTCAATCACTTGCATGTCTCAGGTATGAGGCACCGCCGCCCGCCATTGCGTAGACGTGCTGAAGCGTGATCTGTTGCGAGCCGTTTCGCACTGATATTAGTTACAGCATCGGGCCAACTCGGCAGCCGCTTTTATTCGTTACCGTTTATCAGGTCACCGGGTCTCTACCATTGGAGATCCACTGAAAGGCAATGGCAAAAACAACCGGAGATGTAATCGTCGAAACCCTAATTGAATGGGACGTGAACACCATATTTGGCTTCCCGGGCGATGGCGTCGATGGCATCATCGAAGCCTTCCGCAAGGCGCAGGACAAGATCCGTTTCATTCAGGTGCGGCACGAAGAGGCAGCCGCCTTCATGGCATGCGGCTACGCCAAATTCACGGGGCGGCTCGGTGTGTGTCTTGCGACCTCTGGACCCGGCGGAATTCATCTCCTGAACGGCTTGTATGACGCCAAGATGGATGGTCAACCGGTGCTTGCTATCACTGGCATGCAGTTTCACGACCTGATCGGAACGTATACCCAGCAGGACGTCGAACTAGACAAGCTCTTCGAGAACGCCTGCGTGTACAACGAGCGCATCATGGGCGCCGCGCACGCCCGTAACGTGACGGAACTCGCCATCCGTACAGCTCTCGCGCGCAAAGGCGTAGCCCACATCACCACGCCGATCGATATCCAGGATCAGGCCGTCAGTGACGACGAACGCTCGAACCGGAATATAAAGGGACACGCCGATAGCAGTACCTTTTCCGTCGGATCGCGGAAACCTGCGCAAGACGCACTCGAAGAAGCGGCTCAGATCCTGAATCACGGAAAGAGAGTCGCTATCCTGGCCGGCCGTGGAGCTCTGGGATGTGGCAAGCAGTTGGAGCAGATCGCCGAACTGTTGGGTGCCCCCATTATCAAGCCGCTGCTCGGAAAGGCCTGCGTTCCGGACGATAGTCCTTACACAACCGGCGGCATTGGCCTTCTCGGCACGAAACCCTCCGAAGACGCAATGGAAGACTGCGACACTTTGCTCATTGCCGGATCCAGTTTCCCCTACATCACCTTCTACCCGAAGCCGGGCCAGGCCAAATGCGTGCAGATCGATATCGACCCCACGCGGATCAGCCTCCGATACCCTGCCGACGTGGCGCTGGTCGGCGATACGGGAGAAACGCTTAGCGCGCTCATCCCGCTCTTGAAGAAGAAGAGCAAGTCCTTCCTCGAAAAAGCGCAGAAAGGCATGAAGGAGTGGAATGAGTTAATGGTGGAGCGCGGTACGCGTCAAGACGTACCCATGAAGCCCCAGGTTGTGGCCTACGAGCTCGGGAAGCGCTTGCCGTCGAACGCCATCATCGCTGGAGATTCCGGCAGTAACACCACCTGGTGGGCGCGGCAGATCCCGGCGAAGGCGGGGCAAATGCATAGCTGCTCCGGGAATCTCGCCACCATGGCAAACGGGTTTCCATACGCAATTGCCGCCCAGATCGCTTATCCAGACCGCCTGGTTGTTGCCTGGGTCGGCGATGGCGGTTTTACGATGCTCATGGGCGAAATGGCAACCTGCATGAAATACAAGCTGCCGCTGAAAGTGTTCCTCATCAAGAATGATGAACTGGCCCAGATCAAATGGGAACAAATGGTCCTGCTAGGTAACCCCGAGTATGTCACCAGTCTTCAGCCGATTGATTTCGCAACCGTCGCGCGCGGCTTCGGGTGGGCGAGTCTAACCATTCGAACGCCCGCGGAGTGCGGACGTGTCATCGATGCCGCGCTCTCGACCGCCGGCCCTGTTCTGATCGAGTGCTTTGTCGATCCGAACGAACCGCCTCTCCCTGCCAAGATCAAACCTGAGCAGGCTTATCACTTCGCGGAATCTCTCGCGCGCGGCACCAAGGATTGGCAGAAGATCGCCTCCACCATAGCCAAAGATCGCATCAAGGAACTCGTCTAGTTTCGATCTGCGCAATGGGTCTCGACTGTTCAGGCACCAAGATCGCGTCTGGCCGCATATCCGCCTTTACGGTTCCAACCGACAAACCGGAGTCGGACGGAACCGCGGAGTGGAATTCGACAACCATCGTCATCGTTGAGCTGACGGCGGATGGAGTGACCGGCCTCGGTTATTCGTACGCCAATTCCGCGGCGGCTCGCGTGGCTGAAGACTTAGTCAAACAGCAGATCCTGAACAATGATCCGTTCGACATTCCCGGTCTTCACTCCGCCATGGACCGCCAGGTCCGGAACTGGGGGCGCCCGGGTCTGGTTGCGAGTGCCATCTCCGCTATAGACACGTGCCTCTGGGATCTGAAGGCGCAACTTCTGCAGGAACCTCTGCCGTGCCTGCTTGGCAAAGTGCGGGATGAGATTCAGGCTTACGGCAGCGGCGGCTTCACTTCCTATACCGAAAGGGAATTGATCGACCAATTAAGCGGCTGGGCTGAAGAGGGCTTCGCCTGCGTGAAGATGAAAATCGGTACGCACCCCGAGCAGGATGTTTGCCGTGTCGCTGCCGTTCAGAAAGCGCTGAACGGTCGCGCCGAACTTTATGTCGACGCAAATGGCGCTTACGATCGGCAGCAGGCTCTCCATCACAGTCGGGACTTCGGCGATTTGGGCGTCACCTGGTTCGAAGAGCCCGTTACCTCAGACGATCGCATTGGGCTGCATCTGTTGGTCGAGCGCGCGCCCGCCGTGATGAAGATCGCCGCTGGAGAGTACAACTACACGCTCGACGACGCGCGCCTTCTCATTGAGGCCCAAGCCGTGGATGTTCTGCAAACGGACGTCACCCGCTGCGGCGGCATAACGAATTTCATCAAGATCGGACATCTTGCCGAGATCTGCCATTACCCATACTCGGCGCACACCGCGCCATCGATTCATGCGAGCCTTTGTTGCTCCGTGCTCTCCGCGATGAACGTGGAGTACTTCTACGATCACGTCCGCATTGAGCAAATGTTCTTCGATGGAGCGATCACCGCCAACAATGGCAAATTAAGGCCGGATCTCTCGCGCCCGGGACTTGGTCTGGTATTGAAGCGTTCGGACGCCGAGCCCTATCAGGTCTCGTCTGCAGCCGTGGCTTAATCTCCCTGATACCGCTTAAAGATCAAGCATCCGTTTGTGCCGCCGAATCCGAAACTGTTCGATAATGCGTATTCAATTTGCATCGGCCGCGCCTTGTTCGGCACATAATCGAGATCGCACTCAGGATCGGGAAACTCGTAATTAATCGTCGGCGGGGCGATCTGGTCTCTGATTGCCAACACGGTGATCCCGGCCTCCAGTCCGCCTGCTCCGCCCAGCAGATGTCCTGTCATCGACTTGGTCGAGCTGATGGCCAGCTTCTTCGCGTGCTCGCCAAATGCATGTTTCAGCGCCAGCGTCTCGGCTTGGTCGCCCAGCCCGGTGGAAGTGCCATGGGCGTTCACGTACTGCACCTGCGAGGGCTGGATTCCGGCATCTCGCATCGCGTTTCGCATCACTCGATAACCGCCATCGCCGTCTTCGGGCGGCGCAGTAATGTGGTGCGCGTCCGCGCTCATCCCGTACCCTACAACTTCGGCAAGCATTGGAGCGCCACGCCGTTTCGCGTGCTCCAGCTCTTCCAGGATCAGGATCCCTGCTCCTTCACCCACAATGAATCCATCGCGCTCCCGGTCCCACGGCCGCGAGGCCCGTTCCGGCTCGTCATTGCGGGTCGAAAGCGCCCGCATAGCCGCAAATCCGCCAATTCCCATCGGCGTCACGCATGCTTCGCTGCCGCCGCAGATCATGACGTCCGCGTCGCCATGCTGGATGATGCGGAATGAATCGCCGATGGAATGCGCGCTCGTCGTGCACGCCGTCGCGGTTGCCGAGTTCGGCCCCTGTGCGTTGTACTTGATCGATACGTATCCGCTGGCCAGATTTACAATGCAGGACGGAATAAAGAACGGCGATATCCGGCCTGGTCCCTTTTCGAGCAGAGTCTTATGCTCGCGCTCGATCACCTCGAAACCTCCGATGCCGCTCCCGATATAGACTCCCAACCGCTCGGCATCTTCCCCCGAAGGTGTCTCCAGGCGCGCCGACAGTGTTGCGAATTCGCTGGCGGCGATCGCGAATTGGATGAAGCGCCCCATCTTCTTGACGTCTTTTCTGTCGACGTGCTGAAGGGGATCGAAATCCTTCACTTCGCCCGCAATTCGGCACGTGAACTCGCTCGCGTCGAATTGCGTAATGGGACCAATACCGCTCCGGCTGCTCTTCAGGCCTGCCCAGGTCTCGTCTGTTCCTTTGCCAACTGGGCAGATCAGGCCGATTCCGGTGACGACTACTCTCCGCGGCATTGGCTGCCCCCCGGCTCCGTCGTTCCGAGGCGGAATAATATTCTCTGGGGCGTCAAACTACTTCTTCTTGCTCTTTTCTTCGATATAGCTGACCGCGTCCTGTACCGTCTTGATCTTTTCTGCATCCTCGTCCGGAATATCAAGGTCGAACGCCTCTTCGAATGCCATAACGAGTTCGACGATGTCGAGCGAGTCCGCTCCCAGGTCGTCCACGAACGACGCGCTCGGCTCTACTTGGCTCTCGTCCACGCCGAGCTGTTCCACGATGATCTGCTTAACCTTCTCTGCTACCGACATCTTCTGTTCTCCTGTGTTCGCAAGTTTTGGTATTTCCGTATTCAGCCGCACTTCATGATGCAGGCGCAAAATGCTTCAGCAGCCGTTCGAAGCGAGCAATCGTTCCCGGTCCAAACTCTAAACTACCTCATGAGGTAGAGTGCGCCTACGAATTGCCGGGACCCCGAATTTGTTCTCGTACCATGTAGATATTGTTAGGCCGCCTTCGGGTTCTGTATCTGCACGGCTTCGCCTCTGGCCCTCACTCTCGAAAAGCTACCTTCCTGGCCGCCAGGCTGCGCGAAGCCGGTTTTCCGGTGGAAATCCCCGATCTTGCACAAAACCGCTTTGAACACTTGACGATCACTGGCCAGCTTTCCTATATCCATCAGCTGGCGGGAGGTAAACCAGCCATTTTAATTGGGTCAAGCCTGGGTGGATATTTGGCCGCGCTCTATGCGGCTCGCCACCCCGAAATCGAACGCCTTCTGCTTCTTGCTCCCGCTTTCGGTTTTCACCAGCTTTGGACTCAGGCACTCGGAGCGGAACGGCTTGCACAATGGCAAACTAACGGTACTATACCGGTTTTCCACTATGCGGAGAACCGCGAATTGCCTATCGGTTACCAATTAATGGAGGACGCCAGCCAATTTGAACAATTTCCGGACGTCCGGCAGCCAGTTCTGATAATTCACGGGAACCAGGACACCGTTGTTCCCGTTGAACACTCAGTGGCGTTCGCTAGATCTCGGCCAAATGCGGGGCTGATTCGGCTCGAATCCGGCCATGAACTGACAGACGTACTAGATAAGGTGTGGGAGGAATCCCAATCTTTCTTGCTCGGGGGTCTGCAACGCTGAGTCCTGAGCTAAACTGTAGGCGTCGGCTGCTTTCGCGTTATTATATTGCAACTGTGATTTTTCATATCACGTCAAAGTTTGTAGCCCTAAGTAGCGCCGGCTGTAACACCTAGGCGGAGTGTGTCGTGATTAGCGACGTGGAAAATGAAACTGTGGAGTATCCTGACGTAAGCCAGGCAGATGACCATTTGGATCGGTTGCTGGTCACGGCTGATCTCGATGAGCCCTGGTACAAATCGATCGTCCGCGGCATCCGTGAAACGATCAACCCCCCGAAGCTGCCGCCGCTCGAACTCACCTCTCGTCCACTTGAGAGCGCCGATCTAGGCGACATGTCGAAAATCGAGCAGCCTTGGTTCAAGTCGCTCGTCGACAATGTCCGAGACCTGATCCACCCGCCGAAACTGCCGCCGCTCGAAGTCACTTCGAAGCCGGTGGAAGTCGGAAGCATTTGGGGCGCCTACGGCGGTGGGCAAACTCGATCGGGCGCCATGTCGGTTCTGATTCACGTTGGCGTGGTCGCGCTGATGCTGGCTGTTTTTCAGACTCCGGCAGTTCAAAAGAAAATCAAGCAGGTCACGGATATTTATTTCCCGGTCAACGAATTCAAGCCAAAGCTTCCGCCCGCGGCTCAGCAGGCGGGCGGCGGTGGCGGAGGTGGCCAGAAAGTGCCGACCCCAGTGAATCACGGAGCCGCGCCCAAATTTGCCCCGAAACAATTCATTCCTCCTGCTGAGGCGGTCGTTAAGCCGAAGCTTCCCGCTGTACCAACCATTACTGCTCCGGCTCCCGTGATCGTTGCAGATAACTACGGGGATCCCATGAGCAAACTGATGCCGCTCTCGGGAGGTCCCGGCGCCAACGGTTTGGGGGCTGGCAAAGGCGGCGGTCTCGGCCCTGGCAATGGTGACGGCTATGGTCCTGGCTCAGGTGGCGGAATGGGCGGCGGAGTTTACCGTATCGGCGGTGACGTATCCGCGCCTGTGCTGATTAATAAAGTCGAACCTGAGTATTCGGAAGAAGCGCGTAAAGCCAAGTACTCGGGCACGGTTCTGCTCTCTATCGTCGTGGATCAGAACGGCATGCCCCGCGATATTCACGTAATTAGGCCTTTAGGCCTAGGTCTTGACGAGAAAGCAATCGAAGCCGTCATGAAGTGGCGCTTCCGTCCCGGCATGAAGGGCGGCCATGCGGTCTCCACTCAGGCGCAGGTCGAAGTCAACTTCCGGCTGCTATAACGCCCGACTTCAAGCTAGCTGATCCCACTACGCTCTCGAACCGAAAGCGGGCATTAAATCACGACACCTCGATACGTCCGTTCGGCGGGTGGCCGATTGCGACAATTCGCACCTGACCCGCCGTCGCGACGTTCGCTTCGAGACTGATAGCCCGCAACGCCGCCCGAGTTCATATCCCCCGTTCCGCAATCCAACCCTGCGCGGATGCTCGAAGCGCAAGTCCTCAATGACACAGCCCGGTGGGGCCTCCTTCCCCTGCCTTTAAAACTGGAAGTGCAGTCCGAACTGCATCTGCCGCATGGGCACCTGAATCGCAGTAATTTGTCCGGCGCCGCTCGCGTCGACTTCGCTGGCGGGATTTGCAAGGTTGACGTGATTGAACACGTTGAACGCGTCTGCCCGCAGCTCCAGCCTCCAGCGCTCGCTCGGCACTACGTTTTTGGACAGGGAAATGTCGGATTCCCACAGGTTCGGTCCACGAAGGGAGTTGCGTCCGGCAGTTCCTTGCCGGAATGGCTGCTGCGGTTCGCTAAAAGCCGCCACATTGAACCATTGGCTCGCATTTGGATTCGGAACGTTCGGGTTCCCAATCACGTCGGCGCGGACGCCGTTGCTAAAGTCTGGATCGTTCAGCAGTGGTGCATTTGCCACAGTCGGCGTAAAGGGAAGCCCAGTCCCCCAGGTATGGACACCGCTCAAGCGCCAGCCGCCAATGATGGCATCAGCGATCGCGTTGTTGCCGAGATTCCAGTGACGATTGCGCCCGACCGGAATGTCCCAATTGTGTGTGAATGTGATCGTGTGCGTGCGATCCCACGAGGCCGGGCCGTAATCGTCCTGTGGGGCATAGATGTTCGAAGGTGAACCTCCAGCGCCTTGTGACGCATAGTTCATCGCTTTGGACCACGTATACGTAAAGAGAAAATCGAGTCCACGCGAGAATTGCTTCTGAAATTTGGTCTGTAGCGCGTTGTAGTTCGAAGTGGAGCAATTGCAGTACTGATAAAGACCTTGCGTCAAACCATAGACGTCGTAAAAAGGACGCCTAGGATTCACGTCTCCCGGGCCCGGCACGGCTTGGTTTCGGTTCAATGCTTCAAACAAATGGCGGCCAAGATTTCCTACATACGCGACCTCCAGCGCCATGGTAGAAGTCAACTGCTGTTGAACGGTAAAGTTCCAGAAATAAACCTCCGGAATCCGGTAAGAATTAAGCGGGTCCGTAAAGTAGTTGATTCCGATTCCGTCGGGGAGCAGATAGCGTCCATTGGAACCAACGGGAGGATTAATCGGCGCGGGCGGCCCGTTGAGCAGATTGAAGGGCGCGAAATATATGTTGGACTGGTTCACGCTCTGCGGGTTCACGATGGGAGGATTGTAATCTGCGCCTTGCCCGAAGACGGAGCCCAGTCCGGAAGGCGTAGCGCTGGTTCCAAAACCCGTGCGCACGACCGTCTTCGGGGCGGCTTGGTAAGCGATCCCGATACGAGGCTGGAAGAGCTTGTTGTATGCCTGCACGCCCAGGTTTCTGGGTACACTGCCGATTCCGGCTACCAGCACCTCGCCCGTGGATGGATCAAAGCTGCCGGCGCCGCCCGGTTTCGCGGCTGTTTGGGGTAAATAGTTTTCCCAGCGCAGGCCGTAGTTCACGGTCAGCTTCGGTGTGACCCGCCACGAGTCTTGCGCAAAGAAAAACAGACGCGTTTGCCGGAGACCCGGATAATAATCGTACGCCGTGTAATAACGGCCAAACGTGGCAGGCAACCCCAAAAGATAGGACGCGAGTCCTGAGCCGGTGGAAGCATTCCCCTTGGCGAGCTGGTCGATACCGGAATCGCCCGTTACCGAGGCGTTGAAGTTGATTTCGCCCGAACGATGTAGATCGCTGGGAATGCGTTGCTGCTGAGCGCGGCGGATATCGGCGCCGAATTTAATGGTGTGGTTCCCCGTGATCTTGGTCCAGTTATTGACCCACTGAAAGTGGTTTTCGGTTTGCTTCAATGGACAATTGCATTGATTTATGCCAAGTGCGTACCCGAAGTTGAAGCCGCCGTTCCCATTGACGTAAAAGGCGGGTAATCCTGTCGTCGACGGAGATCCCGTGTTGAGACCCGGCAGCCCCGCATCTTGTGCGGGCGTGGTGCCGGCATCGTTCGGCTGGACGCGAATCCGGTAGCGATAAAAACCAAAACGAGCATCGGTCACAAGGGTGGGACCAAAAGTGTGATCCAGGCCCACCGCAAGGCTTTGGTTCCGGTCAATCGAATCTCCGGAGAACGCAAATGCGCTCGGGCCGCCACCGGCATCGCCAAACGCCGCGGGCGCGTAATTGTTGAAATCCGCGAGCGTGTAGCGGCCGAAGATATGAGTTTTGGTGCTCAAGTTGTAATCGACACGCCCGTTGTATTGGTCGGTATCGAACCGCTGAACGCGATCACTGATGTAGTTGTTGAAGAAGCTATCTCCGTTGTTCGGAAGCGGAAGCAGCGCTAACAGTTTCTGCATGGGCGCGGCGACCGGGATCATATTGGGTTGGCCGTTCACCGTGTAGACCTTGCGCCCGGAACCATCCGCGGCGCCCGTATTGGGATTGAAAACCATGCCATCGCGGGCCGCCACGGTTCCACCCTCCGTGGTCGGAACCATCACGGGATTTGCACACGGCCCGGCGGACACGCTGCCGTCCGCGCAAATGTAATTGCCGAGCAGCGCCGTCAAATCCCCATTCCGTTCAGCGGCCGTGGGGACAGTTGTGAGAACCGATCCTCCCGTTCTGCGTCGCGTGCCCTGGTAATCGAAGAAGCCGAAGAGCTTATCTTTGAGGACCGGAAACCCCACCGAGCCGCCAAACTGGTTCCAGCGGAGGGGCGGGTTAAGTTGCGTGAACGGGTCTGTAGCATTCGTGATGTTGTTCCGCAAGTATTCGAAGAGCGATCCGTGCCACTGGTTAGTGCCCGACCTTGTTGTTGCCTGCAACAGCGCACCCGCTGCGGAGCCAAATTCCGCCTCATAGTTGCTCGTGCTGACCTTGAATTCCTGCAGCGAATCGATGTTCGGATTGATAACTGCTATGCCGAGGATCGCGCTCTGATTTTCCGTGCCGTCGAGCAGGAAGCCGTTCGCAGTAAAGAACTGGCCATTGGCGTTCGCCTGAATGCCCTGCTGAGGATTCTCAGACGCGGCGTGCTGCCACGTGTTCAATTGCGTTCCGGGTACGACAAGAAGAAGGTTCGTGACGTTCCGGTCAAGCACCGGGAGCTGTTGCACCTGAGTGCCGGTCAGGGTCGTCGCGATTTCTGCCCGATCTGTGGTGAGCAGCGGCGTCACATCCGTGACCTCCACGCTGGTTTGCACGTTCGCCGGGGTCAGCTTGACATCTAACGGAGTGGTGGCGTCTATTTCAACCGTTGCGTTTGCGGTGAATTTTCCAAATCCGGGACTCTCTACATTCACTTGATAGTGCCCGGCAAGCAGGTGCGTCTGTGAGAAATTACCATCGCCGCTGCTCTGGACGTGATAAACAGTCCCCCGATCGAGATCGGTAATCGTGATGCTTGCGTTCGGCACCGCCGCACCGGAAGGATCACTGACGGTTCCGGAAATATTGCCCGACACCGCTTGACCAAACGCCATCGCCGCGAGCAGAAACGCGCCCGCCAACACGTAGAGATATCTTTGAATCATGGACTAACCTCCCTGATACACTGCTTTTGTAGATAGACTAAACCGTACTCGCGTTTGATTCAAAGATTATTGCGGCATTGCGCCCGGGTCTAGCTGCACTCGGATGTGAATCGCGCCGATGTCTTTCTCTGCCGACTTGGCCTGCAGCACGATTTCTTTCCAGCCGCTGGCTTTTGCTTCTGGTGTCTGCGCTTGGAACGTGAGACGCAATGTGTCGTGCGGACTGACCGAAAAATTCGCCGGCGGACGCCGCATCCACTTCCATCCCTCTGGCAACGCGACGGAAAAGCTCACCGCGAGTGTCCCGTCCGTTGGATTTTCAATCAGAACCGGAATCGTCACCTGACTTGAATAGTTCAGCAGCATCTCGGGCGGAAAAAGATTTTCAAGCCCTTCCAGTCCATGCGCTCGCCAGAAGCACTGATAAAAATTCCATGAGCCTCCTAAGCTAAGGCGCGGCTGCGAGGGCTCCCGCGGCATAAATCCAGGCGGATGGTTGTATGCGATGCCGTTAGGAGTGGTCCCTGCAAAGAGATCGGCCCTATGATCCGAGCTCACGTAAGACTTTCCAAAGATAAAGCGCACCGGCTGTTCGAAGTAATGGAGATCATTGTGGGCCAGCGCGGCTTCGGCCATTTGACCCGTATCGCCTTGCGTTAAATGGAAGGCACACTCCTCAGCCGCGAGCCGGGCGTAGCTAACGCCGCGCGCTGGGGATTTCTCGGTCGATGAGTACGCAGGCCCCTTGCCGTTTAGAGAATCCGGATGCTCCGTGTCGCTGAAATAGTACAGCTTTTCCGGTTGCCACGGGCGCAGCCCCTCGGTGAAGTTTCCGATGTCGTCGCGATTTCTCGGCGGTACGATTTGTTCTGCAAAAGCGGTAGGATCTCCAGCCATGTCGAAAGCTTCGGTCGCGAGCACTCCCGCGGCCTGATGATCGCCGTGGTTCTCTCCTGCTGCCCAATCCGGAAGCCAGGTCGCGATGACAGTGGGGCGCGTCAATCGAATCAGCCGGACCAAACGGCCCAGCGAGTCGCCATGGTTCCAGCTTGCAAGCGAATGCAAAACCTCTTGACTCGGCGTATCCGTACCGTTCAGGAACCAGACATCCTTCACGTTGAAATGAGCGAGTGCTTGCCTCGCCTCGATCTCGCGGGTTAGGCCCAAGGCAGCAGATTGTTCCTGACCTTCCGCGTTTCCGCCCTGGTTGCCTCGCGTTCCGAACACAACCGCTACCCGCTTGTTCTCGTCGAATATTGCGCGCGCCAGGTAGGCGCCAATCTCAGTTTCATCGTCCGGGTGAGCAACCACTACCAGCAGATCTGCCTTATACCGCGCATCCGGCTTCGGATCGATCGACGAATCGGCGCCGAAGAGGACCGATGCGGCGAAAAAACTCAAGATGAATTTCTTCAAAATAGAAACATCCCTCACACAGCAGAGTAGCGGAGCCCCAAATGAGAGAACGTCGACACTTCGCGTCGCTGGGCTCCCGCATACGATAACGTCACCGGTCTCGGAGTTCCGAATGTCCCTGCATCTATAGAATCGCTCGGCTCGCACCGCAACTGAACCTGCTAACGCGCGGCTCATGGAAGATCACCCGAGTGATCAGCCTTTGATCATCAAACCATGACAAAGTGACACCGGAGCAATCCGCTGGCGCTTAGACTTTGAGAACAAGCGCATCGTACGCAACGTCATACCCATGCTGGTTTGCAAAGGCGGTTAAGTCGGGATGCGCGGGATTGCCTTCATGCGCGATATGTGTCGCAAAAATGCGCGTATGGGACCGCACGAGGCCCTCCGCGCGCATTCGGTCCGCATGCTCAATGACTTGATTGGCGTTGAGATGATCACTGCCAGGCTGTTCGGGGCCATAGGTGTGATCCAGAATCACGACATCAAATCGCATCTCAAGCTGCCGGAAAGCCCGCCAGGTCTGCTCGAACAGCGTGGCCGTGTCGGTGCCGTAGAACACCGTACGGCCGTTGATTTCAATTGCATATAGCATCGCTCCCATCCCCGGCGCATGGTTTGCGGGAAATGCCACCACCGAATACGGGCCCACGATGAAGCGTTCCAACGGCGGGATTTGGTGGATTTTGAGGTTGAGATCTTTCTCCGCTTCAGGAGATAAGAGACTGTAACTTGCAAGGTCTCTTTCAAACGTTCTTGTAGCTCGTTCCAAGGTTTCACGGGATGCGTAAACGTCTAAAACAGGCGCACCTATTACGCCATAAGCTGGGCTGCGCGAGAGGAGATGCGACAAATCCAAGTGATCGGCGTGCGGATGCGTTTGCAGGCAATATCGCACTTTATCCAGGGAACAGCCGTGCATCTGCGACGCGGCCATAATGTCGGGGCCGAGATCAATCAGCAAATCGTCGTTGATCAAAGCAGAAGACCGCTTTCGCAAACTCGGGCCGCCTAGAATACGCGCATGCGTGCAGTTTCGGCATCTGCAAAAAGCTTCTGGAAAAGCATTGGCGGCGGCAGTGCCTAAAAAAGTGATGATCATCTGTGTATAAGCGGCAGGCCAGAGCCGACGAGGCAGCTAGGCTCTGTAGACTAGGCTAAGTCCGTGCTCAGTTTGCATCTTGACACCGATCTCGGCGGCGACATTGACGATTTGTGTGCTCTGGCCCTGCTGCTAAATTGGCCGGACATCAATCCGCTCGGGATCACCACGGTCGCAGAACATCAAGGCAAACGAGCGGGATACGTTCACTATGCATTGAGGCTGGCGGGCCGAACTGAGATCCCCGTAGCTGCGGGTGCCGACGTGTCCTTAAATGTGTATCGCTCCTGGCCGGCCTTGCCCCGTGAAACGCGCTATTGGCCCGAGCCGATACCCCCTGCGCTGCCCTCCCTCGAGACAGCATTGTCCTTGCTTGAGCACAGCATCGAGCAAGGGGCAATCGTAGTCGCTATAGGACCGTTTACAAATTTGGCTTTGTTAGAGAAGCGGTGCCCCGGAATACTGCTCCGGGCACGGCTCTATGTGATGGGCGGGTACCTGTATCGTCCCAGGAGCGGTTTCCCTGCATGGAATCACGAGATGGACTACAACGTACAGGTCGACGTTGATTCCGCGCTGCATGTCTTTCAGCATTCGAATCCCACATTGGTCCCGATCGCCGTAACCATCGAGACATCGCTTAGAAGAGCCCATCTGGGCGCTCTCAGACACTCAGGACCCCTTGCACGGCTTATCGCTCGGCAAGCTGAGGCGTTCGCCGAGGACGAACGGATGGAAGAGCGCTACGGGAAAACGTATGACGGTGTATCGCATGACATCATCAACTTCCAGCACGATCCGCTTACTTGTGCTATTGCACTCGGCTGGGGCGAAGGAGTAAAGATTGAAGAAGTTTCCGTTAAGTCACAAATCCAGTATGGATTCCTACGCCAGCGTGCAGAGGCGGGCGGTCAACGGATGAAAATCGTGACAGAAGTGAATGGATCGGCGTTCAACGACTTCTGGCTCCGTACGGTTACGGGTGCGAACGCGGATGAACTGATCCGTGGCGATTGAGGATCATCCGAAGCTGCGCGAGCACTCAGGCGATATTCGTGGTATTTCCTATTCCGCAGCGTCTCGCAGCAAGCTGCCGAAAAACACCTGAATCGACGGCTTGGCTCCTTCGATTGCCAGACATAATCCATCAAGTGGAGCAGCGCTGGTCGCTTGTCCTCGAAAATCCGTTTGACGGACAGGATGTGAGCTGCGCTTGGGTGGCGCCGGTTACCCGCAGCAATAGGTCGGCCGCTGTATTGAAGGTCGGCATGCCGCATATGGAAGCGCAGCACGAGATCGATGGCCTACGCTTCTGGAACGGCAGTCCGACGGTACGGCTTCTCGACAGTGATAATGACCTCAATGCGATGCTCCTGGAGCGCTGCGAACCTGGCGTGGCGCTACGCACCCAGCCGGAACCGGAGCAGGATGTGATTATCGCGCGATTGCTTCGCCGCTTATGGCAGCACCCCGAGCCACCCTCTCCTTTCCGCCCTCTGTCAACACTGACTGAATATTGGAGTCAGGAAGCGCTGGCTTCCGCCGAAGAGTGGTCAGATCCGGGGCTCGTCCGGGAGGGTCTCGAGCTTTTCAAACAACTGCCTGGCACCTCGGCCAGAGAGGCACTTCTAGCGACTGATCTACACGCGGGAAATGTGCTTCAAGCAAAACGGGAACCGTGGCTGGTAATCGATCCGAAACCCTTCGTCGGTGATCCGGCATTCGATGCGACACAGCACCTGTTCAACTGCCAGGCGAGACTCAGGTCGAATCCCAACGAAATCATCCGCCGTTTCTCAGATCTGCTCGGTGTGGACAAGGGACGCGTTCGGCTATGGACTTTTGCCCGCGCTGTGGCAGAACCACGTGATGGCTGGAAGGACGAGGCACTAACAGAGCTCGCACAGAAACTAGCTCCATAACTCGCGCGGCGAAGCGCAGCTAAGATTTTCCGGCCGTTCTTCGTGCTGCGAGCCGTTGGCGACCTGCGTACGCTACGCGTGGGCGGTGAACTATGAGGAGAGATCGCGATAGAGTAGCGGGTCACAAGGAGAAACTTGTGAGGATATTGACAGCGCGCGCATGCTGATCCACATCCGGCATGGCAAACACAACCGTGACCGCGATGTGCCGCTCAGTCCGAAGCTGCTGGAGCCATTGCGCGAGTACTGGCGCTGGATGCGCCCGAAGACGTATCTGTTTCCGGGAACCAAAGACGGCTGGCGAGCCGATAAACCGATCACACCCAAGGTAGTCTGGGAGGGTTGCCGGGAAGCGGCGCAAGCCGGCCGGCATCAGCAAAGACGTTCGTCCCCATTTACTGCGGCATAGCTTCGCGACCCACTTGCTGGAAAACGGAGTCGATACCACCCGACATCGCTGCCTTAGCAAAGCCCGACGGGTTAGTAAGACTTCGCAGGTAGAGAGGCGTCCTTTCATCTCGAGTCAAGGGCCGGAAATCCTTTGCGGTCTGCGAACCAGCCATGTTCAGGTAGTTCTCAAAGGTGTTCACAGCTTTCTCGAAGCGGCTTTCTGTGCTTCAGCTACCGGCGAGGTCAATAGCATAAGTAAACAAAACCTTGTGGCTCTCATTGAGCGTTGCGGAATGCGCCGTTTCGAAGCGCTTAGTCCCCCAACTGGCTCTCTGAAACAATCACTGGCGCGTCAATCGAAGCGAAACGCAGTTTGTGGCGGAACCAGAGCTGCTGAAGGTCTGACCGGTCCAGCACCTGCGGTCCCATTACGTTGAGGTAGTACATCACGGAGTTAGTGTTCGGATTGTGTTTAAGCCCCAGCATGTGACCGATTTCGTGAACGGCTATGACGTACATTTCCAGTTTGGTGAGCGGTGCGTGGGAATCGAAGGCGATCCATCCCTGAAAATTATCCAGTTCCGCAAGTTGCGATCTGGCGACTATCGGTTTTTTTAGAATTGCCGGCGTCCCTTCCACGAGCTGAACAGCGCAGGATGACGTTTCATCCTGATGCCAAGCCATGTCGATGACGGTAGCCCAAAAGTTCAGCGCGCTTTTAAACTGCTTCGCCAATTCGAGGTTCGAGGTCGAGATCCTTACCCCCAAGCTCATCGCGTCCCGTTTCAGCAATTCGGAGTGACGTTCACATGGCGCGAAGTTGCCGGTCCAATTAACCGCAAAGTGCTTCGCCAGCAGAGGCCGACGCGCAAACCCGAGCGCGAGAACCGGAAGAAACACTAACAAACAGACGAAATTAAGGAACCTCTTGAGAACCATCGTGAAAGCAAAAGCCCTACGGCCAGCGGGAGTTCGCTAGTATCCGTAGAGCTTAGATGAGGTTTGGTCTAAAGGAGATTTAGTTTATGCGGACTCGCAGTTATCAACGGACAAGTCGAGACGAACACACTTTAGACGCTGGGCCAGAAAAACCCGGAAAAGCTGAGGTCCTTAGGTCTGTCTGCTTTCTCCGCCGTACTGCGCGACCGTCTGCAGAAAGCTGCTGGCGTCGGCAGGAGGCTGCACCTTTCCAGTCAGGATTTCCTTGTTCGACTGTTTTTCGCCATAGAGGGCCTTGTTGGCATCATCATCGGCCCGCAGGGTACCGCCCTGTAGAGAAAGTCCGCCGAACACGCCTCTGGTACGGGACCACGACAAAATGTCGGCGCGCATGGTGGCATCGGTCTGCGCGGTAGCGTCGCGGCCTACCGGACCCGCCGCGATTGAGGCCTCGCCGCCCAGAGTGAACTTGCTGGACAGAATCCCCTGCATCCCTTTGTCGCTCATCACCAGCATCACGATGTCAGCCGATTCACCGCCGGCCTGCAGCCCGAATCCACCTCCCTCGACACGCATGGCGGCTGGGGCGGTCCAACCTGTCCCTTGAGGATTTCTGCATGTAGCGAATCCCTTCCCGTACTTCCCGGAGAAGACGAACCCAGCCTTTTTCATGTTGGGGATCACCACTACGCAATAGGCCTTGTGAAAGAGATCACTCGGGATACCCTTGTCGCCGGCCGTCATGATTTCTTTGAGAACGTCATTGGCGGCGTTTAGCCGTTGTGTATCTGACTCCGCAGCCATCGCGGGCAACGAGAGAGCCAGCAACGGAGCGATCAGCATTTTCATTGACATCAGTAGTACTCCTTCCCTAGAGACATCCTATTCTCAAACTGCTGCATCTTGGTTCGCCCTACAAGGCGTCCCTTGTTCGTTTTTTCAGCGTTCTGATGCGGTTTTGGGATCAATGCTTCGAAACCTCTTTCGAGCGTTTTCACTCGGATATCTCTAGGTAAGACGTGTTAGGTCAGGCTGCTGTAACAGCTCAAAATAGATCGCGGTGAGTCTCAGGCCGCTAAATGTGAGGCTCCCGCGTTTTTCTGCACGAGCCGCGAAATAGGCCGACGTATTCTCGACGATGCCATACACTTCCAGGTTTGCCGTTCCGGGTGCCGGCTGCCGGATGATGGAGCGATCCAGCGAATGATGAGGTTCCAATTCTCAGTTCCGCGGCAACCGGCAAATCGGATAGCGCGAGAGTCCAAAAGCCGAGAAACAGAGGGACAGACAGTTTCCGTGCCCCGATTTTAGAAGTCATTTTTCGCCTCCGCCAAACGAGCTGCCAGAGCACCCGAAGCTTCCGCGAATCTGCTTCACGCTTCGCGATAGAACGCCAGCATAACCCCGATCATCACGAAGCAAGCCGCCCATACAAATCCAAGCAAGGCCGGTCCGCGAGGAAGGCGCAATTGCAGCCATCGGGCCGCCGCTGCAACGATGGCGAAGATTGCTATCCCGGTGTGGCTCTCTTCTGCGAGCAATTCCTCTCTGATATTTCCGAGCGGATGGGTGTGTGCGAAAAGAAGAGCCCCGCCGATCATGCAGATTGCGGGGAAGATCAGGGCGTGCCAGGATTGCCTACTGCGGCCGGTCGTTACGCGCCACTCAAAAATCGCGAACGCCGCGACGAGCGCTGCCGCGAGGCGATGTTGCATGACATCCGGGACCTGAAAGCTCTCCCAGAATCCGCGCGGCCCCAAGGGCCAGTTTTCCGGATCAGCCCGGATCAGGATAAAGACGGCGAGCCCAAGGAACGCGAGCGGCCAATGCCGTGCCCAATGTCCGTGCCGCATTTGCGCGATCAGCGCAAGCACACCCGCCGCGAGCACGCAAAGGCCTGCCCAATTGTGGTTGTATTCGCTCCACGCGATATCCGCGGGCGAATTGTGGCTGGCGGCTTGCGCACCCGGCGTATACGAAAGGGGCTGGCCGAATCTCTTTGACTCCTCAACACTGAGCGGAGTCGCTGGAGAGAGCGCCGCCGCGGATGGTGTTTGCAGGCGCAGCGGCCAGTGAGGGCTGAATCGGTCGGCACTCTCGCTGAGCGAGACACGTCCTCCAGGAAGATCCACCGCGGGAGCCTGGGATGCCATAGAGGATGCCACCAGAATGACGGCGGCGCCTATAGCGGCTTCCACCTCCACTGTTCGGCGCACAATACTCCTGACGGCACTTTGAGAGTTACCCTCCCGCCTGAGCAACCTGAAATTTGTAGCACCAAGCCCGAGAAGCACAATCAGAAGAACTACCTTTGCGGCAAGCATCACGCCGTACGAAGTTCCATAGATGGCTCCCAAATCACCTACATACTCCCGGCCCAGAACTATTCCGGCGCCGACCAGAACCGCGACGCTGACCATTGACAGTCGCGAGAAGCGTCGCGCTGCGCACAAAGCGAATTGCTCAGTGCCGCGTCGTAGCGCAATCAGTAGCCAGGGTAGGCCGCCAATCCAGGCTGCCGTTGCAAGAAGATGCAGGCCCGTACACAACAGCAGCAACGACCTGTTCTCGATTCGCGCGAATGCATGGCTGGTGAGGGTTGTACCAATGATCACGGCTGCAGCGGGCGGTAGGAGCCAACGCGCGGAGATGGTCTTCGAACAAATCGCGATCCACACACCTCCCGCGGCAATCAACAATTCCGCGCGGGAAAACGAGGTGGAGGCAGTGTCAATCCAGCGGAATCCGTCCGTTGTTGCACGCAGCACTACTGTTGTAAGGGCAATTGCACAGACCGCGGCTGTTCCCAGCGTTAACGCGGAAATTCTCAGAAACTTGCGGCATCGGAAGGTGACCGCGGGCTCAGCCGGTTCGAGGGAATCGACCAGCCATAAGAAAACAACTCCACCAACGGTGAACGCCTCAAATGCCAGCGTCAACCCGAGCAGGATGACGGCAATAAACCCGTACAGGTCGAGGATTTGAGCCATGGTCCGCAGGCTAGCGAACGGTGAACGGCACCTCGCCGCGCGTGATGTGGCCGTCCACCGCGAGGACCTGCCACTGGATTCGATACTCTCCTGCCGTTACGGCTTTCGCCTGGCCGAGGAGAGTGTCAGGCCCGGCTTGTGCGGTGATTTTAACGTCCCGCGACTGCGATCCGATGGCGAGGTAAAGACGTGAATGAGCCGCATCGATCCGCGAATTGAATTTCAGCCGGATCATGATGTCCGGACCTGAAACGATGCTGTGCGGTGCGGGGGAGGATTCCCTTAGAATTGCGTGTGCAATCGCCGGAATCGTAGCGAGTAAACAGAGTACTGCAAGCGTGACTTTACGCCTTTGCCGGCGGCAATAATCGATCCTCAATCTGGCATTCATCAGTGGGAATCCGCTCCTGAGATGCCTAAACAGCCGTCGGGATTTAATAAGTTTTCGGCCGTTTGGGGCGCGCTCGGGATCTCGAAAATTCTTGCACAGGGCGCGGCCAGAGATATAAGAAACCAAGATACAGCGGAAGCCCGAACACGAGCCAGACTATCCAGTGGTAGTCGTTCATTTCAAGCACGTTTCGGAGGTTTCGCCGGTTCGCGGCTTGTGTTCAGAGCTGAAAATGCGCCGGGTGCCGTAAACACCCGGATGTCCACCCGCCGGTGTTCCGGATTCATTGATCGTACTTCGTCGCTCATCCCATTCGTCGCAACCAAGAGGATTCTGTCTGGCGGGATGCCGCTCGCTGTAAGATAGCGGGCGATCGTTTGCGAACGTGTGATGCCCAACGTTGTTCCAGTGTGCGACGATTCCATTCCATCTGTGTATCCGCGCAACTCAATCACCGATTGTGTGTCTCGATGAAAGCTATTCACTAGGCCATTCAGAGCGATCTTTTCCTGAGAGCTCAAATTGCTTTCGTCGTACCGGAAATAGACTCTCTTCAAAGTCACCAAGGTGAATGCCTCCAGACTCTCGGCGCGTACCGCGGCTTTTGAGGTGTTTCGATCCATCAGGCGGCTTACATTCTCTTCGGCACGGGCTCTTTCG
Organism: uncultured Acidobacteriaceae bacterium; assembly: GCA_963787585.1. Classification (GTDB taxonomy): domain Bacteria; phylum Acidobacteriota; class Terriglobia; order Bryobacterales; family Bryobacteraceae; genus Bog-105. The sequence continues at coordinate 269,468 of CAWBDR010000007.1, read as the reverse complement.
GCGTGAGCTAATAAAGAAAGTAAGCCGATGCTCAACATGCCCACGACGGCACCGGCCCCAAGAACACGAACTAGCAGGGAGCTTTTTTTCATGCCTGGATCCTCCTTACTTGTGTCCAAAGTGCAGTGTCACGACCGCCGGTGCAGCGCCGTACTGTAAATAGGCGAGAGGCTGGTTCGTTATCCACGACGGCAGATAGTCCGGTTCCACGCTGAAGCCGCTCTTGTGGCTGGTCTCGAGGGTCGGAGTCGAAGTCGTTGCCAGGGTACCGGGCACGACGGGAGGTCGGCTCAACAAGTCAAGTTTGGCGATGGAAGCGGGGACGAGCGTATGTGGTGCAACATTCAAACGCGAATTCCCGATACTGCCCTGTTCCGTTCGGGACGGTAGGCTAGTGAACGGAATCGTTCCGTGAGGTATCGAGTTGGATGCCATTTCGCTTTGGGCCATCAAGCCGGCGGCGCTGGAGGCGACAAGCAATGCAGTTCGGATCAGGAGGCGTGCGGAACAAATTTGCTTCATGGTCGAAGTCTAGGGCGGCTTTCCGCCGTAGACCAGGAATGATGCTCGGTTTCACGGTGATCCAGAACAAGATTACGCGAGTGTGCCAGGTAAACTCAGCGCAGTTTACCTCAAGAATCTTTTTTAAGTCCTTCGCCGTCAATAATGCACTCTAATAATCCGGGATGGCTAGCCCCGAGACAGTTGTACCGAGCACTGCGGTAATCCGTGAAGAGCTCGATCTGATCCTGGGAAGCACGGGATTCGCCAAGGCCAAACAGCTTCGTACGTTTCTGAGATTCCTGGTCGAGACGGCTCTGGCGCGCGAGTTTGATGAACTCAAGGAATACTCCGTCGCGGTCCGGGTCTTTGGCCGTGAGGAATCGTTCGATCCGACTACGGACAACATCGTGCGGGTCGAAGCGCGGCGTCTCCGAGCCCGGCTCGCCGAATACTATGCTTCGGAGGGCCGCTTTGACCCTCTCTTGATCGACATTCCCAAGGGAACGTACATCCCACAGTTTTCGACGAGAAACTTCCAGGAGGAAGATCGGCTCGCGGATGCGCTGTCGCACTATCGGCTCGGTGAGCGGCTGGGCGTCATGTCAGATGGCGTACTCTACCGCGCTACTGACTTAAGGCTGGACCGCAAGGTGCTGCTCTGGGCTACGTCGACGGTGAAGGACCCGGCTCGACTCAAGACCGTATTAGATCGGGCCAGGGCCGCTGCGGCGCTTCATCATCCTAACGTCTGCCCGATTTACGAAGTTGGCGAACTGCCGGACAAGCGGGTGTTTATGGTGATGGCTTCCGCGGGAGAATCGACCCTGTCGGAGTGCCTGCGCCGGGGCGAAATCTCCGTCTCGGCGGCGCTGGAAGCCGCGGAGCATGTGGCCGAAGCGCTGGCAGCAGGCCATGACTCGGGCTTTGTGCACGGTGCGCTGACTCTCGAATCGATATACGTCGGCCCAAGCGATAAATCATTGCGACGCCCGCAGCCATTGCTGGTCTTCCTCGCCACGGACCTCTCGAGCGCTGCAGACAATCTGCGCCGCTCGCCCGAGCAGCGGCTCGGCAAAAATCCTGACGTCCGGTCTGATGTCTGGGCGGTGGGCGCGCTGCTTTACGAATCGGTAACCGGGCGAGCTCTCAGGGAGAGTGATGATATTGAAGCGGAGCTAGCCGGTCTTCCCGCGGAAACGCCACCCGAGCTGAAAAGGATCATACGGCGATGCCTGCAAGCGGATCCCGAACTCCGTTATCAGACTGCCACTGAACTCGCGAATGAACTCAAAGCCGTCTTGCTGCCGGTGACCGGGACACCGACTCCCACGGCCCCCGAAAAACACAAGCGAGTTTGGGAAATGGCCGCTCTGATAGCCGCGCTGGTTGCGCTCTTCGCCGTCTGGCTGTGGTTCAGCCGTCGACCGAAGCAGGAGCGACCACTGCGAGTTATACCGGTGACCCACTACGGCGGCCATGAGACCAGCCCTTCCTTCTCCCCTGACGGCAGCCAGCTTGCCTTCTCTTGGGAAGGGCCGCACGGCGACAATGTCGACATCTATGTCAAGTTAGTTGGACAAGGCCAACCGCTGCGCATAACGGAGGACCCGCAACCGGACCTGTGTCCCTCCTGGTCCCCGGACGGCAAATGGATTGCGTTCTTACGACAGGTTTCCGATTACGGATACTCTGTCATGGTGATACCGGCTCTCGGCGGAAGAGAAAAACGATTGGCGGAGGTTCGTTACAAATTCGTCCTGGCAAACAGGAGCCCGGCTTGGTCCCCGGATTCGAAGTTCCTGGTGCTCTCAGGCGCGATGGCGGAAGACGACTACCAGAGTTTGCTTCGAGTTTCTATCCAAACCGGTGAGGTGAGTCAGGTTCTGAAGGACAACTCTAACGACCGCATGAACTTGATCATGCCCGATATCTCGGCGAATGGCAAATGGTTGGCCTTCACGAGAACTCGCATCGCCTCGATCTCACGAATCCAACTGCTCCCTGTGTCGCCGTTCGTGCAGCCCTCGGGCAAAGTGAAGCAGCTATCTTCGCTCGAGATTTCGGCAATCATGCCGGAATGGATAAACGACGGGGAGTTGGTCTTTGCAACCGGAGGCCCCCGCTCCACGTTGTGGAGAGTCCGATCCGACGGCAAGGATGCGAGGCAAATTATGTTGCCGGGAGGCTCACTGACCGAGCCTACGGTCAATCAGGCCAGCCATCGCCTTGCTTATGTCTCTCAGATCCAGGACACGAACGTGTGGCATCTGAGTCTCGCAGCACCAGGCCAGGCGAGCGGCGCTCCAGCTATCATCCTTCAATCCACCCAAAGGCAAGCAAACCCTCAATATTCGCCCGACGGCAAACAGATCGCGTTCTCCTCCAATCGTGAAGGGAATAACGAAATCTGGATTTCGCGCTCAGATGGAACTGATGCGTTTCAACTTACTTCGCTAGGCGCTGCGAGCAGCGGTTCTGCGCGGTGGTCGCCCGACGGGCGTCAGCTCGCTTTCGATTCGAATCTTGGCGGGCACGACAACATATATAAGGTAACCGTCCATGCTGGAATCCCGCACAAACTGACCAACAGCCGCGGAACTGAGAACGTTCCAAGCTGGTCCGCGGATGGCCGAGCGATTTACTTCGGCTCGGACCGCGACGGCAGCCTACAGGTTTGGAGGATGAATGCGGATGGCAGCCATCCACAACGGATCACAAGAAACGGTGGGTACGCACCGTTGGCCTCTCCCGATGGGGCGTCGATTTTCTATATCCGCGGCCAAGGCTCTGCGGCAAGCCTTTGGAGAGTGCCGAGCGGCGGAGGCGAAGAAACACAAATTGCAGACTCAGTGTACCGGTTCAACTTCGCGGTAGTAGAACAGGGTGTTTACTACATGACGGCGCCGCGGCCCCTGGCGAAGTCCGTTATCCGCTTCATCGATTTGGCTCGTAACACCAGAAAGGATGTGGCAACGCTCGATAAGCCGCCGGAGCTTGGGCTCACTGTATCTCGCGACGGCCATAGCCTCCTCTTTGCGCGAATTGATCGCACGGTCAGCGATATCATGCTGGCTGAAAATTTCCAGTAGGAACGGCCTAACGCCCATCTAACGCCCTCTCCAAAAGAAAGCAAACGACGGCATTCGTAAAAATCGTTTGCTTTTATCAAAAGCTAATGTAAAGATATACAGCAACAACAACTGTTTACCTCATCCCGCGACGATGAGTTTACAGAGCGCCATGTCGAAACCAAAACCGAACCGGTTGCTTGCCGAGGAGCGTCGCCGCGAAATTCTCAGCGTACTGGGCGAGAACGGGCGAGTTACTATTGACGAGGTAGTCAAGCGCTTCGGTGTGTCGGCCGTAACAGCGCGCGGCGATCTGGATGCCCTCTCCGAGAGCGGGGTGCTGGTACGCTCACATGGCGGCGGAATCCGGCCCCTTACTGCCACTCCCGAACATCCGTTGAAGGTGCGCGAGGGTATGCATCACGAAGAGAAAGTTCGCATTGCACAAGCTGCCGTGCAGTTGATCCGCCCGTTGCAAACGGTGATCCTTTGTACCGGCTCCACTTCCGCCGAAATGGCTGCGCAGATCCGCCGCAATTGTCCGGAAAGCATCACCGTGATCACCTGCGCGTTGAATATCGCTGCCAAGTTGGCCGATTTACCGAACCTCTCTCTCGTAATGTTGGGCGGCTTTCTCAGACATCCGTCCACAGCGTTCGTAGGGCCCCATGCGGAACAGATGATGCACTCCCTTCATGCCGATCACTGTTTCCTGAGCACGGTTGGGTTAGATGTCGAAGTCGGGCTGACGACGCTCGACATTATGGAAGCTCAGCTCAACCGCCGGATGATGGAATCCGCGGCGCAGGTCACCGTGCTAGCAGACGCCAGCAAGTTCGGTCACCGTAGCCTCTCTCTCATCTCGGATTTCAGGTCCATCCACCGCGTTATCACAGACACTAACGCTCCCATGGCCCATGTGGAAAAACTGCGGGCGCGCGGCATCGAAGTAGTTCTCGCTTAGGCGATGGCTCTTCGGCCCTTCATCGCCAATCGAAAGCAGCGGGACAACCTAAATTAGTATTACTTTCGTTTTGCTTTCTCATGCTTTCTTTTTTTCTTGACAAATCCGGGGTACGCACCTACAATCGCATTAATCTGACTGAGTAAATGCTGAGGCGTGTCTGTTCTATGCGGACCGCTCCGGCGGGAGATACCAATGGGGCAAATTTCACAATTTAGAAAACGTTCGCGAGGAGTGCGCGTCGCGCTCGTCCTGGCGATAGCAATTGTCTCGGTGTCCTGTTCCGCATTGATGTGGGGCCAACAAGTCACCGCGACCATTACCGGAACGATCACGGACCCTTCGGGAGCGGCGGTAGCCAGTGCAAAGATTACCGCGACGGATACGCAGCGGGGTACAGAATATACTGGCACGACCAACGCCGATGGCCGCTATACGATTCCCAATCTCCTGGTCGGGACCTACAACATAAAAGTGGAGAGCCCGGGGTTCCAGGCTGCCGTACAGTCGAATATCACTCTCCAACTGAATCAGGTCGCCAAGCTTGATTTCGCGCTTCAGGTCGGTAACGTCTCGACCACCGTTGAGGTAACTGGCGCCGCTCCGGTCTTACAGACTGAATCGACCCACCTCGGTCAGGTCATCGATGCTCGGACGAACACCACTTTGCCTCTTGCGACCCGAAACTATGTGCAATTGACCTTGCTCGCGCCCGGAAGCGTTCATCCCGATCCGTCCACGTTTACCAATGGCCAAACCACTGCGAACAGTGGGCGTCCGTACGTGAACGGGAATCGTGAACAGGCGAACAACTTCATTCTGGACGGCATGGACAACAACCAGGTCTCGGATAACCTGGTCGGCTATGCGCCTAGTGTCGACGCCATTCAGGAATTCAACGAAATTACCCAGAACGCGCCGGCGGAGTTCGGCAACTTCATGGGCGGGATTATCAGCACCCAGATTAAGTCGGGCACTAACGGGTTTCATGGTAACGTTTTCGAGTTCTTCCGTAACGACGTGCTGAATGCAAACACCTGGTCGAATAACTTCACAGACTCGCCCAGGGCGAAGTTGCGGTGGAACCAGTTCGGAGGAACGTTCGGCGGCAGAATCATCCGCGACAAGCTATTCTTCTTCGTGGATTATCAGGGACAGCGTTTCGATACGCCGACCAGCAGTAGTGCTACCAGCGTCTTCACGGCAGCCGAGCGAGGTGGGGACTTCTCGCAATTGCTCCAGGGTCCCAAGCCCATTCAGCTTTACAACCCGTATGACATAGTCAACGGCCAGCGCGTGCCGTTCGCGAAGAATATTATTCCCAAGAACCTCCTCGATCCAGTAGCCCTGAACATCGTCAATTCCTCTGCCTACCCGTTGCCGACCAGCCCTGGGCTAATCAACAATTATCTGTACACGACTCACACCGCCATCAATGGCGACCAGGGTGATGCCAGAGTCGACTGGAATGCTTCCGATAAGAACCGCATTTTCGGCCGCTATTCGCAAAGCCTGATCGATAACCCGACCACGAACAACATGCCATTGTTCTACAACGGATTTGCCACTTATCCCACGTATAACGGCGTGCTTGACTGGGTACGAACGATCTCGCCCTCTGTAGTCAATGACGCTCGCGTAGGTGTGAACTACGTACGGGTGAACAATGGCGCGGCGGCAAACGGGGTCAGCAACTTCCCGCAAACTGTCGGGCTTCCGGGTATTCCCTCGAGCATTTTACCGGCGATGAGCTTCACCGGCGGTAACGCCGCAAATCTCGGAAATTCGGACGTTTACCAGCTATTTGCTGACACCGTCATCCAGTACGAGGACACCATGAATATCAGCAAGGGAGTCCATACGATGCACATTGGATTCCAGGGCTGGCGAGACCGTATCAATAGCTTCTATTCCGGAAACAACGGGCGCGCCGGTACGTTTACCTTCGATGGAAGATATACCGCTGGTCCGAATCCGCTCGCCACTTCTGGCGGGGGCGCCGGAATTGCTGAGGCGGATTTCATGCTCGGTTTGCCCGCAGAGATCGGCGGCGGCGTAAACGGCGGCACCTGGGGCCAGCGCGCGAACATTTTTGGCGCTTTCTTCCAGGACGACTGGCATGTTTCGCCCTCGCTCACACTCAATCTCGGCCTACGGTGGGAGCTGCACACGCCGTGGGTGGAGGTGAAGGATCGGCAGGCGAACTTCGGTCTGTTCTCCGGAGCTCTGCAACTCCCGGGCCAGGACGGCAACAGCCGCGCTCTATACAACACGTATCAAGGCATCACGAATTACCAGCCGCGCATTGGAGTTGCCTGGAACCCCAGAAGGAATACGGTGGTTCGCGCTGCTTACACCCTCTCTAGCTATCTCGAAGGGACCGGCACCAATCTGCGCCTGACCATCAACCCGCCCTTTGCTCACGAAAACGACTTGAAGTATACGTCCTTGGATTTCCCAGGTTCCACCCTGAGCGATGGCTTCCTACCGTTTCTGGCCAACCCCGGCAATCAATTCGCGGGAGCGACGCTGCGGGTTTGGGATCCGAATGTTCGCCCGGCGGCTTCGAATCAATGGAATTTCACGGTGCAGCAGCAGTTAGGCAACTCGACTACGCTGCAGGCCGGCTATGTCGGCCAGCGCACGACCCATCTGGCGGTACCGATGCCTTATCTACAGAAGCAGCTTTTGCCGGACGGTACCGTCGTAAACAGCCCATATTTGGCCGGCAACCCCACGCTTCAGAGCGAAATCGGACAGATTTCGGGAACTGCGACGAACGGGAATCAGAGCTATAACGCATTGCAGGCAGTCCTGCAAAAGCGCCTTGGGAACGGTCTGGAGTACTCGGTTGCTTATACCTATTCGAAGTGCATGACCGACTCGAGCGGATATTACGGCTCTTGGGGGGGTCAGACTACGCCCACCTCGCCCTACTGGCAGAATCTTTACGACAAAAAGGCGGAATGGGGCCCCTGCTACTACGACGCTACGCATATTCTGACCAGCTATGCCACCTACGATATTCCTTTCGGGCGGGGCCGTGCGTTCGGAAAGAATATGAACAAGGTCGTCAATGCAGTAGTTGGCGATTGGCAGATCAATGGAATCCTGAGCCTGCATACCGGATTCCCGCTCACCATTTCTGGTTCCGATGCCTCCGGTACGAATTCCCGCGGGTCTCGGCCGGACTGCCTCGCGCCGGCACACGTTTTCGGAGAACAAAATTCTCCATCGGGCGGCTACCAGTGGTTCGACCCGAATGCTTTTGGGCCGGCCCTCCCGGGTACCTTTGGGAGCTGCGGTGTGGGCACGGTTCGCGGGCCGGGCTTGCACACCCTGGACCTCAGCCTGGCAAAATTCTTCACCTTCACAGAGCGCCAACGGCTCGAGTTCAGAGCTGAATCGATCAACTTTACCAACACGCCCATTCTGAATTCACCGAATGTTGGTCTGGGCAGTACTCTCGGTCTGTTGAACAGTGCGCAGGGCGCCAGGAATATTCAGTTCGGCTTGAAATACCTCTTCTAACGGCTTCCAGCCTGAAGTCAAACCGCGGGGCGGACGATGTGTTTTGTCGTCTGCCCCAATTCTTTTTGTCTTAACCGTGCCATCATCGTTACATCAGTACTGCATGAATCGGGTTTTGTTTTGGGGCGTCTTTTTGCCATTGAGCGCGGTGCTCCTGTACGGGCAGGCGCCGAAGCAGGACGCGTCGCGCTCGCCGTCTGAGGCGAAAGTCGGACTCAGCCTCGCGCAAACGGGGAACTGCTTGGAAGCTATTCCGCGCTTGCGAAGACTAAACACGCTCGCGTTAAGCGACGATCTCAAGAAGGATGTAGGGAAAGCCGGTATTCATTGCGCCATGATGCTGAACAAGCAGGACGATGCGCTGATATTTCTGGGCGCACTGCGGCATCAGTTTCCGCGCGATCCCGAGGTCCAATTCCTGAGTGTGCATGTCTTCTCGGACCTTTCTATTCGCGCTTCTCAGGACTTGCTGTTCACAAATCCGTCTGCCTACCAGGTTCATCAATTGAACGCGGAAGCATTGGAGGCACAGGGGCGATGGGATGATGCGCTTGCGGAGTACCGCGCCGTTCTCGACAAGAACCCGGTCCTGCCGGGCATCCACTACCGCATCGGCCGCCTGATTCTCTCGAAGCCCAAAGGACCCACGACGTTCGATGACGCGAAGAAGGAGTTCGAAGCCGAACTCGCGGTCGATCCAAACAACGCTGGAGCGGAGTACGTTCTCGGGGAGATGGCGCGCGAACAGGATAACTGGCCGGATGCCATTCAGCATTTTGGGAAGGCGGTGCAACTCGAGGGCAATTTCGCGGATGCGCTCATAGGTTACGGGCGTTCCCTGACCGAGGGCGGCAAGCCAAATGACGCAATTGCGCCGCTCGAGCGTGCCGTAAAGTTGCAGCCCGACAACCCTGCAGCTCATTACCACTTAGCGATTGCGCTGCGGCGGGCCGGCGAGAGGGAGCCGGCTGACAAAGAGTTCGCCGTTTATAAGGAGACTTCGGAACGCGCGCGCCAGTTGACCCACAGCGTGCAGGTGGGCGTTCTCGGTCCGCAGCAGGTGGACCCGCAAACCCAGCAGTAAGCCGGGGAGGCCGCTTGCGCATCGCAAAAGTCCTGTCCTGGCTCGCTGGCGCCGCGTTATTCGCGACGACGCCGTTCATAGCAGTGAATGCCGAAGACGCATCTCTCCCGGCAGTGCAGTTCAAAAATGTCACGAAGGCAGCCGGCATTCACTGGGTCCACTCCAAGGCGAGCAATGGAATTTCAACGATTCTTGAAGAGGCTGGCCCCGGTGTTTGCGTGGGCGACTTCGATGGCGACGGTTTTTCGGATATCTACTTTGTCAATGGCCGCGATCTTTACCACCGTGGCATTGAGCTGCGGAACGTGCTGTACCGCAACAATGGAGACGGCACATTCACCGACGTAACGGACAAGGCAGGAGTGCCGGGCACTGCGTACGGCCTCGGTTGCGTGTGGGGTGACTACGATAACGACGGGCACCCCGACCTTTACGTCACCCAGTATGGGAAGAATGTCCTGTATCACAACAACGGAAATGGCACTTTCACCGATGTGACCGAAAGAGCGCACGTCGATGGCATGGATTTCGGGACAGTCTTTCACAGCGGAGCAACCTTCTTCGATTACGATCGGGACGGCAAGCTCGACCTGTATGTAGGTGGATACGCGAATTTCACTTTGACGAGCCAGCGCAATTGCAAGATTGGGCTGAGTGTTCTGACGAGTTGTTTGCCGGCTGTTTATGGCGGTACGCCCGACGTGCTGTATCACAACAATGGAGATGGCACGTTCACGAATGTCACCAAGAAGGCGAAGATCTATCAGCCAAAAGGCTTGAATCTGTCGGTGCAGGCCATCGATTACGACAACGATGGCTGGCCGGACCTGTTCGTGGCTAATGACGGGCTCGAGGCATACCTCTATCACAACAATCACGACGGAACTTTCTCGGAATCAGGCCTGTCCAGCGGTATGGCATTGACAGCCGACGGCACCACGATGGCAGCCATGTGCATGTCATTGGGCGATTACGACAACGATGGGCAGCTTGATCTGTACATCTCCGATTTCCAACTGGCATCCGACCACCTCTGGCACAACGACGGTCATGCCTTTTTTCAAGAAGTCAGCGAAGCCGCAGGCATCCGCGAACCAACGAGAAATGTGTTGAGCTTCGGAGGTGGATTTGTCGACTACGACAATGACGGGTGGCTCGATCTGTTTATTGCCAACGGACACGTTTACGAAGAGGTTGAGAAAACAACCTCGGACGTCCACTACAAGCAAATCAATTCTCTGTTCCACAACCAGGGAAACGGCAAATTTGTCGAGGTGACCAAGACTTCAGGCGACGGATTCGCGATTCCCTACGCGGGACGTGGAGTGGCGTTCGCCGACTTCGATAACGATGGCAACGTGGATATCGTGGTGGCCAACAACAATGACCCCCCTTTGCTGCTTCACAATTCCGGAGTTAGCGGAAAACACTTTCTGACATTGGAGTTGATTGGTACGAAGAGCAATCGCGACGCAATGGGCGCGCGTGTGACGTTGAAAGCTGGAGGAATAACTCAGGTTCGCGAGGTGGCGGGCGGCGGAAGTTACTTGTCTCAAAGCGATCTGCGGCTACACTTCGGATTAGGTGAAACCATGAAAGCAGACAGCGTTGAGGTCCGCTGGCCCAGCGGTTTACGCCAGACGTTTCGCGATATTAAAGGGGATTGCTTCTATGTGGTCGAGGAAGGGAAGGATCAGTTGACCCCGCAGCGCTTCACTAAGGATCACTGATCTCTCGGCGGTACCAACAAAATCAGCTCTTGCGGCGATCGGCCAATGCCTGATACTGGATGCTTCGCAATTCTGAAATACCCGATCGCGCCAGGGTTAGAAGCGCTTCCAGTTGCCTATCCTCGAACGGAGTATGTTCTGCGGTCGCCTGCAGTTCCACAAACTTGCCCGACCCGGTCATGACAACGTTCATGTCCACGTCGGCCCGTGAATCCTCTTCATAGGCGAGGTCCAACATGGGCGTTCCACCCACGACTCCTACGCTCGTGGCCGCTACCGAGTCCATTAAGGGATTCTTGCCAATTACCTTGTAATCTACGAGCGTTCCTAACGCTATCGCCAGTGCGACGTAGGCTCCGGTGATTGCGGCCGTCCGCGTGCCTCCATCCGCTTGTAGAACGTCGCAATCAACAATGACGCTCCGCTCACCCAGCGCGGCGAGATCGACGACTGCTCGAAGCGAGCGGCCGATGAGCCGCTGAATCTCGTGCGTGCGTCCAGAAAGGCGGCCCTTGTTAACCTCGCGTCCAGTGCGGGTCACAGTGGCCCGCGGTAGCATTGCATATTCCGCGGTCACCCATCCCTTGCCCGTGTTGCGAAGAAAAGCTGGAACCGTGTCCTCGATTGTGGCTGCGCACAGCACCCGCGTATTGCCGGCCTGAATCAGTACGGAGCCTTCCGCTGTTACCAGGTAGTCGGGCGCGATCTCGGTCGGGCGAAGCTGGTCTACCCGTCTTCCGTCGGTTCTCATGGCTGCCATGATAACCGCCGTAGCAATCAGAAAACCCGGCGGTCAACCGGCGCTGCGCAGCGAGAAATATAGCAGCACGCCCACGATCAGCAAAATCGCGCCAATAATGATCAGACACGGAACCGCACCCTGCCGGGGAACAGGCGAGGTCGTGGCGCTGCTCTTTCTCTTCTTTATCCTCGGGGCGGCCACTAACGCAGGTAGCCCTCCGTCGCCGTCAGCGACCTACCGCGAGCGCTCCCCATCACTTCTTGAACAAGCTGTCAAACGCGGCGCGGGCGTCGTTGGCGTTGCGAGGCGCCGGCAAAGCGCCATTCTCCCCCAATTTCACTGCTGTGCCCGATGGCAATACGTCCCGCGCTACCGTCACACGTGGGGAGAAGAGCTCGCACGAGTTGGCCTGATCCTTAACGGCGATGCGCGCCGGAATCGGTTTGAGGCACTGGAAACGCGTCGAAGAATCGAAATGCACGCATTGCTTACAGCAGTGTAAGGCGGCGCCGCACTTTGGACATGTCCCTCTAAAGTCAGTGTCCGGGCTGAGCGTTACCGTGCAATTGAAGCAGCGTGCAGCGACAACGTTCTGAACGAGGCGGGGAAGCTTAGGCCCTGTTATGTCGATGGGAGGCTTCGGGCCTTGCTGCTTCGGACGCTCCGAGCGGTACGAAGCAGACCCGCGCTCTGAATCCTGATATCCGTGCTGCCTGTATTTGCGATCTCCGTCCATAAAAGTGGACCGGCTCCTTGAAATATCCAGGCAGGCATAGATGCAGAACTGTTGTTCTCGTGTGCATTTGCAAGCTGGATGTACATCTACTGAGTTCCAGAGTTGAACTGTATCTTGTCGGCGCTGGAATCGTGTGTGGAACGGCGGGTTCTTCGAAACCGGACGGGGATGAACAGTAGGAGCCCGCCTGTACCTAGCTTCTATATACCACGAAAGTGCCCGTAACGGCTACCAGCAATTGCACTATGGACGCTAGTCCGCTGCGTCCCTCAGTCCGAAACCCATTTGAGGAGGGTATTACACGGGCGCGTAAGCGGGTTATCAAAATGGTTCGGGCTAACCCGGACAGAATACCCGAGCCGTCCGGTTTGCTGAACCGTAAACTCGGTCTCAAACGTCACCGCAGTGCCCTTTTCCTCGACGGGAGCCAGCGGGAGTGTGTAGGTATCCCGTAATTCACCATTAACGCCGACTTGGCCGATTACCGCTTCCACTCGGACCTCGGACGGTCGTAAGCCGGCTAGATCGACTGTCGCGCGCAGCGGGACCGCAGAACCGCTCATGACCTGGTCCGCCGGACCGTCGCCAAGGTCAACGAATCGGATCCGTTCCCAATTCGCGTTCATGCGAGCGTCCCAGATACTTTTCTCGCGCGCCCTCTGGAAGTTCTCGTTAGAAACATCCAGCCAGAGGCTGTGCGCTGGCTGGTAAAGACGCGACATGTACTCAACCACCATGCGGCCGCAACTGAATCGCGGGGTGGTGTTGGCCATAGACGTTTTCATTCGGCGCAACCATTCGATCGGGACCTCCTGATCGGAATCCTGATTGTGATAGAAGAGCGGGACGATTTCGCTTTCCAGCGTCGAATAAATAGCGCTCGCGTGAATGTCGTCTTGATCTTCCGAGTACTCAGCCCGGTCTCCAATCGCCCAGCCTCCGGACGTCTCGTAAGCCTCGTCAAACCAGCCATCCAGAACGCTGAGATTCAGAACCCCGTTCATCGAGGCCTTCATGCCGCTGGTGCCGCAAGCCTCCTCCCCACGCCTGGGGTTGTTGAGCCACAGATCCACGCCCTGCACCATCTCGCGGGCCACCTGAATGCCGTAGTCCTCGACAAAAATTAGCCGTTTTGAGACCTCGGGGTCGCGGGAGAGCGTAATAATTTCGCGGATGAGGGTTTTCCCTGGGTGATCCTTCGGATGGGCCTTGCCGGCAATCACGATCTGCACCGGCATCTTTGGATTGTTAAGCAGTCGCTTCAGTCGTGCCACGTCGCGGAACAGCAGGGTAGCCCGCTTGTAGGTTGCAAACCGGCGAGCAAAGCCGATCGTGAAGACGTCAGGATCGAGAACTTCTTGCAGCCGGCGCACTTCGGCCGCTGAAGCCTTTCTGTGTATCGCCGAATTCACGACACGCTCGCGGACAAAGGCCACCATGCGGCGCTTGCGCTTACGGTGCATTTCCCAAAGTTCCTGGCTCGGGATCTCGTGAACAAGCTCCCACATCTTGGCATCTTCCAGGCGGTCACGCCAGTCGGGCTGCAGGTACTGATCGTACAGCGCGGCTACGTCCCCGTTGATCCAGGTCGGCGCATGGACGCCATTCGTCACGGATGTGATGGGGATCTCATCCACCGGTAGCTTTGGCCAAAGATCCTGGAACATAGCCTGTGAAACGGAACGGTGCAGCACGCTGACCGCGTTCCGAAACGCCGATGTCTTGAGGGCAAGCACCGCCATCGAAAAGCGTTCTGCCGGATCGCTCAAGTTCTTGCGGCCGAGAATCAGCAGCTTCTCGAATGGGATTCCGGCTTGCTGGCAGTAAGCATGGAAGTAGTCATAAATCATGCTTGAATCGAACAGATCAATGCCGGCCGGCACTGAGGTGTGGGTTGTGAATACGTTGCTCAGCCGCGTGGCTTCCAGCGCCTGCTCGAAGGTCAGCCCGTCTTCCTGCATCAGAATCCGCGCCCGCTCAATCGCAAGGAATGCCGAGTGGCCCTCGTTCATGTGATGCACAGTCGGCTTGATGCCCAGCTTCCTTAATTCCCGCAAACCACCGATTCCGAGAACGATCTCCTGACGGATTCGCTTGTGAATGTCTCCGCCGTACAACTGGTCAGTGATCTCGCGATGCTCCACCGATCTGTTCTGAGGAATATTCGTATCGAGCAAATAGAGCTTCACTCGGCCGACATCGATATACCAGACCTTGATGAAGACTTCACCGGTCGGCAGACTCACACTGACTAGGACTTCCTCATTCAATCCGTTCAGGCATTGTCGAACCGGAAGAGTATAGAAGTCGTTCAGCGGGGTTCGTTCCTGCTGCCAGCCATCGGGATTGAGGAACTGCTGAAGATAGCCGCGCTGATAGAGCAATCCAACACCAGTCAAGGCAAAATCGCTATCGCTGGCCGCCTTGAGATGATCGCCCGACAGAATACCCAACCCGCCCGAGTAGATCTGCATGCAATCGAGTAAGCCGTACTCCATCGAGAAGTACGCGATACGTGGCGTCGCTTCGGTTGGCGGCATGGAATGCATATAGCTGTCATGCCGTTCACAAGCACGGCGATAGAGCAAAAGAAATCGCGGATCCGAAGCGGCGCGGTCCAACTTCTCCTGCGGGATGCGGCCAAGGAACTGAACAGGATTGTGGTTGCATTCTTTCCAAAGCGCCGGGTCTAATCGCCGGAATATGGAGCGAATGCTATGGTCCCAACTCCAGAGTAGGTTATACGCCAACTCCGAGACCCGGCTAAGTGCGGGCGGAAGAGCCGGACGGACCAAAAATTCCTTAAGGGGTTGAATCTGATACGGCATGACGAACGGCTACCCTCCGAGTAAGCGTGCGCGAGTTAGGTGAACGATAACAGATGCTACCCAACGGAAATTCCCGGTATTGTTACCAATTTGTTGGTCGTAGAAAGAAAGATAAAGCAACACAACGGGCGCACGAGACGCCTTCAACTATGTTTATTATGTCACGCGCATAATGGATCAGAGACCCTTGTCTTATCTTTCGTTTCGAAATGTGGAGTTTGTTCGTGAAGGGCGTCGCATTCTGGACGACCTCACGTTCGGCCTCGAGCGAGGCGAGACTCTGGTGCTGCTCGGCCGGAGCGGCTCAGGCAAGACCACCGCTTTGCGTCTGATCAACCGCATGCTCCAGCCGACGGGAGGAACCATTTGGTTAGATGGCCAGGATATCGGCCGAATCGATCCGATTCAACTGCGGCGAAGTATAGGATACGTCATTCAGGACTTCGGCCTCCTGCCGCACTGGACAGTCGAGGAAAACGTTTCACTGGTTCCCCGGCTACAAGACTGGCCGCTGGAGAAGCAGCGCGGTCGCGCCCGGGAATTGCTGGAACAGGTCGGTCTATGGAACGAAAATCTAGGTTTGCGTTCTCCTCACGAGCTCTCAGGGGGTCAAAAGCAGCGGGTGGCCGTAGCGCGAGCCCTTGCGGCAGATCCAAAGCTGCTGCTCTTTGACGAACCTTTCGGAGCGCTTGACCCGGTCACGCGCCATGAAATGCAGCAGCAGTTCCTTGCTTTGCGCAGCAGATACAATCTGGCTTCAGTCTTTGTTACCCATGACCTGCTCGAGGCGCTGCTCATTGGGACGC
The DNA here is from genome assembly GCA_963787585.1 of uncultured Acidobacteriaceae bacterium. GTDB lineage: Bacteria > Acidobacteriota > Terriglobia > Bryobacterales > Bryobacteraceae > Bog-105. The sequence continues at coordinate 253,475 of CAWBDR010000007.1, read as the reverse complement.
GTATTGCGGTCCTGAACGCGGGTAAGGTGGAGGCTATTGTCACCCCCAATGAGTTTCGGCGACTGGACACTCCCGTAGCGCGCTCCTTCTTGGAAACGTTACCGCCGGCGTTAATCAACCAGCAGGATGCGGTCAGGCCATAGCGCGTGGATCCCACTGTCCTCCGAGTACTGTTACACGACATCGTCGAATTAACGGGCGAGCACATCGTCCTCGTCGCAGTCTCCTGCGGGATCGCGATCATCGTTGGAATCGGCTGCGGAATAGCGGGTACGCGTCATCGCGCCATACGCCGGGCCTCGGTGACGGTTGCCAGTGTCCTCCAGACTATACCGAGTGTCGCGTTGTTCGGTTTTCTTCTGCCCATACCTCTAATAGGGGGAATCGGGAGGCACACGGCGATCTTTTGCCTCGTCCTGTATTCGCTGCTTCCGATTCTGCGAAATACCATTGTGGGAATCGTAGGAGTGGACCAGCCGGTTCGGGAAGCTGCCATCGCTATGGGCATGACCGACAGACAGCTCTTGCGTATGGTGGAACTGCCGCTTGCGGCTCCCACTATCATTGCGGGTATTCGCATTGCGCTGGTCACGAATATTGGAACCGCTGTGATTGCAGCGATCATCGGTGGCGGCGGGCTCGGTGTGCTGATTTTTCGCGGAGTAGCCTCCGTAAATACTATGGAGATTCTTGCCGGCGCTATTCCTGCCGCTCTCCTGGCTCTGCTGGCCGACGCCGGCATGTCGTGGTTGGAACGCCGGATGAAAATACGATGAAATATGGTCTGACTTTGCTTGCGCTGGCGCTTTCGCTGTGTGCCTGCTCAAAGAGGGGTACCATCGTGGTCGGCTCGAAGAACTTCACCGAGCAGATTCTGCTGGGGGAAATTGCCGCGCAGCAGTTAGAGCGCAAGCTGCACGTTCCCGTGGAAAGAAAGCTTGATCTGGGCGGCACCTTGCTGACGCATGAAGCGATTCTCAACGGGAACATCGATGTCTATCCCGAATATACGGGCACCGCAGCGAGCGTCGTTCTGAAGCAGCACATTCCGCCTGATTCTGCGCAGGCGTATATCGTAGTGAAGGATGCTTACAGGGAACGCTTTCGCTTGATCTGGCTCCCGCCGCTTGGCTTTAATGACACGTTCGCAATGGTCGTCAGAACCAGGGATGCCAAAGGGCTGAGCGAACCCGTTCTCTCCGCTGCCGCCGCTCGTCCATGGCGCCTGGGAATGGGATACGAGTTCCTGACCCGCCCCGACGGACTGCACCGTTTGAACGAAGTGTACGACCTGCACTGGAATGGTACGCCCAAGAGTATGGATCTTGGGCTTCTTTACGCTGCGCTCGGGCAAAACAGAGTAGATATGGCTGCAGGGAATTCCACGGATGCGCAGCTATCCGATTCCAGATTTGCGGCGCTTGCGGACGACAAGAAAGCTTTTCCGCCCTATAACGCCTGTTATGTGGTTCGGCAAGCGTTGGTGCAGCAAAGCCCCGAAGTGGGATGGGCTCTCTCGATGCTCCAGAACCGAATCAGCGATGAGACAATGCGCGATCTGAACCGCCGCGTTGACAAAGAACATCAGCCCGTAGAAACGGTTGTGAAGGAATTCCTGGCTACGCAGCCATAACGCGAACGGCGCTGCTCCGTGGCTTCAGCCAGATCAATACCCGAAAATGATCAACAAACTAGTTATTGAAAACCTGAGACATCGCTGGGTTCGCACGCTGCTCTCCGCCCTTGTCGTTGGTGTTCAGGTCATGTCCATCCTTACGCTCATCGGCCTCAGCCACGGCTTGCTCCAGCAATCTGCCGAGCGCGCCAAGGGAACCGGCGCGGATATCTTTCTCAAACCGGACACACACGGCACGTTCTCGTTCTCGCAGGGGCAGATCAATCAGAAATTCGTGGCATTTGTCGCGAAGCAGCCGCACGTGGTTCAGGCAGCCGGTGTCCTCTCTGTTCCTATCGAAATCGTCAACACGCTAAATGGAGTCAACTTTCCGGAATTCGAAAGACTCAACAATGGCATTCACTTCATTGCCGGCGCCCCGCCGCGAGATGCGAATGACATGCTGGTCGACGAATACTACGCCAGACAGCATCATTTGCATGTCGGCGATACGTTGACTCTCCTCAATCACAACTGGCATCTCAGCGGCATCATCGAAGGCGGCGTTTTGGGGCGTTTCATCGTGCCACTTCCCACCTTGCAATTTTTAACCGGCAACGCACAACCGCCGCGCATCTCGGAAATCCTCGTCAAGCTCGATAAGCCAGCGCTCACCAACCAGCAAGTCGCGTCTTTCAACCGTCTGCTAAAAGGCGACCTTCAAGCGATCTCGGTTGCGGATTTTGTCTCACAATTCAATATCAACAATATTCCACAGCTCCGGGCATTCATCGCCGTGGTGACAAGCCTCGCTGTCATTGTGGGCTTCCTGGTTGTCTTCCTCTCGATGTATACAGCTGTGGTCGAGCGGACGCGTGAAATTGGTATTTTGAAAGCGCTCGGCGCCAAGCCGCTTACCGTCCTCGACGTCCTGGTGCGGGAGGCCTGCGTGCTCGCCATCGCTGGCTGGATCATCGGGATCCTTCTGACGTACGCTGCCCGAGGCGTAATTATGGCAACTATTCCGGCCTCCCTGCCGGTGGTGAATGTCCCGGAGTGGTGGCCCATTGCGGCCGCGATTGCAGTAGCGGGCGCACTTCTTGGCGCTATTTACCCCGGCCTCAAAGCGGCGCGGCAGGATCCCATAGAGGCATTGGCGTATGAGTAGCGCACCGCAAGCCGCTGCCGAACAGATCATCATCCGCGTACGGGATCTCCGAAAGACGTACCATGTGGGCGATGTCGATGTGCACGCCTTGCGGGGCGTGGACCTGGACGTTCCCCGAGGCGAGTTCCTGGCCGTTATTGGACCCTCCGGTTCCGGCAAATCGACGTTCTTTCACATCCTCGGCGGCCTCGCACCGCCTAGCTCCGGCGAAGTTCTGATTGACGGGTCAGATTTGCGCCGCATGAGTGATGCCAACCGCACCGAAATGCGCCAGAAGAAGATTGGCTTCGTCTTTCAGAAGTACAATCTTTTACCCACCCTCACCGCGCGGGATAACATCGCAATCGCCCAGGCCCTCGGCCGTACCAACTCATGGCCTGCTGGTTTCGATGACATTCTCCAGTTCCTGAGCATCAAGGATCGTCTGGATCACAAGCCCCGAGCCCTCTCGGGAGGGGAGCAGCAGCGCGTGGCCATCGCTCGCGCGCTGGTGAATCAGCCTGCAATTCTTCTCGCAGATGAGCCCACGGGGAATCTCGATACTGAGAATTCAAATGCGGTGTTGGAAATTCTGCGGAGTCTGAATAAGCGCACCGGACAAACCATTCTGATGATCACTCATAACCCGGAAGCGGCAGCTTTTGCGGATCGCATTGTTTCCATGCGCGACGGCAGGCTTCACGCTGTCCAAGGATGAGCCCGCGAGTCTCAGCCTTCTCGGTTCTTATGTGCCGCTGTTCCCGACACTGCTTCGAGCCGCCGAAACAATCAAGAGCGGCGAAGTATTACACATTCAGAGCCCCGAATGAGCGTTCCTGCCGCCACACCCCGTTCTTGCTGACTCTACGCGTTCTCTTCACTCAGCGCCACCTGCAGCCTTGGCGCAAGTTGCCGTGCGTGGCCGAGCCATACCTGCAGCTTATCCAGATACAGATAGACAACGGGTGTGGTATAGAGCGTCAGCAATTGACTCAGAAGGAGACCGCCCACGATCGTAATACCGAGCGGCCGGCGGAGCTCCGAGCCGGTGCCGCTCCCGAGCGCTAACGGTAGGCCGCCTAGCAGAGCTGCCGCCGTTGTCATGATGATCGGACGGAAGCGCAATAGGCAAGCCTGATAGATCGCCTCCTTCGAGCTGACTCCTTGCTTCCGCTCCGTCTCCAACGCGAAATCAATCATCAGAATCGCGTTTTTCTTTACGATGCCGATCAGCAGAATGATTCCGATAAGCGCGATCACTGTTAGATCCGTTCCGAACAGGATGAGCGCGAGCAAAGCCCCAACGCCGGCCGACGGCAGCGTTGACAAAATCGTGATCGGGTGGACATAGCTCTCGTACAGAATGCCGAGTACAATGTAGACGGCGAGAAGCGCCGCCAGAATGAGCAGCGGCTCAGTTTTCAGAGAAGTCTGGAAGGCTTGCGCCGTGCCGGCGAAGGCGCCATGGACATTGGCTGGCATGCCGATGTCGTCCTCAGCTTTTTGCACCGCGTCTACCGCTTCACTGAGAGCAACTCCCGGCGGAAGCGCAAACGACAACGTAATCGATGGGAACTGTCCCTGATGATTCACTGTCAAGGAGCTCAACGTAGTCTGCAGATGGGTAAAGGTTGAGATTGGAATCGCGAGGCCGGTGTTAGACCGTACGTAAATGGAATCAAGGTCGGTGGGGGTCTGTTGGAATTCCGGCAGCACTTCCAGAACTACGTGATATTGGTTTATGCCCGTATACATGGTCGAGACCTGCCGCTGCCCGAACGCGCTGTAGAGCGTGGTATCGATAACTGCAGGACTTATGCCGAGGCGAGAAGCCGTGCTCCGGTCAATGACCAGCCGCGATTCAAGGCCGTGAATCTGCTGATCGCTGTTGGCGTCCAGCACAAGCGGAAGAGTTTTCAGTTTCGCGAGTAGCTTGGGTGCCCATTCGTTCAGATCCGGTAAATTGTCCGATTGAAGAGTGTACTGATATTGCGAGTTGCTGCCACGTCCGCCGATCCGGATATCCTGAGCAGCCTGCATATAGAGCGTTGCGCCCGGAATCCGAGCGAGTTTGCCGCGCAGACGATTGATGACCTGCTCCGCAGACGCTCTTCGCTCACTGAGCGGCTTTAATTGCGCCCACATCCTGGCGACGTTCAGCGTGCCGCCGCCCGTGAATCCTTCCACATCCTCTACCGCCGGATCTTGCTGCACGATCGCAAGGAACTGATGCAGCTTCTCACGCATTGCTGCAAACGAGATATCCTGGTCGGCCACTATGGCGCCGCCAATTCTTCCGGTATCCTGCTGTGGGAAAAAACCCTTTGGAACGATAACGTACAGGTAAACGCTGATCGCGATCGTGAAGAGCGTGATGACTAGGGTAAGTTGGGGGTGTTTCAATACACTCCGCAGGCTCTTTGCATACGCGCCGTGGATGAGATTGAACCCGTTCTCGCTCCATCGATAGAGAAAATTGTGCTTGCGTTCGCTCTGAGACCGCAGGAACTGCGCGCACATCATAGGCGTAGTCGTAAGCGAAACCACGAGGGAAATGACAATCGCTATCGTCAGCACGACCGCAAACTCGCGGAAAAGCCGGCCCACTATCCCGCCCATCAGCAGAATCGGAATGAACACTGCGACCAGCGAGGTGCTCATCGAGAGCACCGTAAACCCAATCTCCTTCGCACCCTGGAGCGCGGCTTTGTAGGGTGTCCAGCCCACCTCCAGGTACCGAGTGATGTTCTCCAGGACGACAATGGCGTCGTCCACCACGAATCCAGTGGAAACGGTTAGGGCCATCAGTGAGAGGTTGTCGAGCGTATAGCCAAGCAGGTACATCGCGCCAAACGTACCGAGCAAGGAGAGCGGAACCGCGACGCCAGGGATGACAGTAGCCCACACGTTTCTGAGGAAAACGAAAACTACCAGCACCACGAGGCAGATGGCGATCAGGAGCGTGTACTCTACATCGTGCACCGAGGCGCGGATCGTTTCAGTGCGGTCTTGCGCAACATGTAATTGAACAGCTGGCGGAATGGAGGCTCGAAGCTGCGGCAGAATCTCCCGAATTCGGTCAACCGTGTCCATGATGTTCGCCGACGGTTGCCGCGAAACAGCCAGAATGACCTCAGGTTTTCCGTTGTCTAAACCCTCGTTGCGCGTATCTTCGACCGAATCGAGCACGTTGCCCAGATCGCTCAGGCGCACCGGCGCTCCGTTCCTGTAAGTCACTATGAGTGGCGCATAGTGCTTTGCTTGAAATAGCTGGTCAGTCGCGTTTATCTGCCACCGAACGTTGTTGTTGCTCAGCGCTCCCTTCGCCTGATGGGCATTCGCATTCTGCAGAGCGGCCGCGACGTCGGTTAGACTGATGCCCATGCTGTTCATAACCGTGGGATTCACCTGAACACGCACGGCCGGCCGCGAACTACCCCAGACGTTTACCTCTCCGACACCCTCGATCTGCGCGAGCTTCTGCGCGAGAATCGAATCGGCCAGGTCATACATCTGCGGCCGGTCGTAGGTGTCCGAGTTCAAAGACAACATCAGAATGGGCGCGTCAGCGGGATTCGCCTTCCACCACCCTGGGTTGCTCGGCAGATCGGCTGGAAGCTGGCCCCGTGCTGCATTAATAGCCGCTTGCACATCGCGTCCCGCTGCGTCTATATTGCGGCTCAGGTCGAATTGCAACACAATCGCGGTGCTGCTGAGCTGGCTCGAAGACGTCATTTCAGTCACGCCGGAAATGCGGCCGAATTGCCGTTCGAGTGGCGTGGCGACGGCTGAAGCCATCGTCTCCGGACTGGCCCCGGGTAACATCGCGTGCACCACGATGGTCGGAAATTCGATCTCGGGAAGCGGAGCCACCGGTAGCAGCCGGAACGCGAGAGCGCCCGAGAGCGCGAGCGCCGCCGTAAGCAGCGATGTCGCAATGGGCCGCTTGATAAAGGGCGCTGAAAGGTTCATTGGATTAATGCCGCCGCGCTAGTCCGCATGCACAGGCTGCGGGAACGGCTGCGGCTGCGGTGCAATTCTCTCCTCGTGACGACCGGTGAGCCGTTTCGCAAGCCGGTCGAAATACAGATAAATCACCGGGGTCGTGTAGAGCGTCAGAATCTGGCTGAGAATCAGCCCGCCGACAATCGTGATACCGAGCGGACGCCGCAGCTCCGATCCAACACCCGTGCCTAAGGCTAGCGGCAAACCGCCGAACAGCGCCGCCATCGTCGTCATCATGATCGGACGGAAGCGAAGCAGGCAGGCTTGGTAGATCGCATCCAGTGGCCGCTTACCTTCCTGACGCTCCGCTTCGAGCGCGAAATCGATCATCATGATGGCGTTCTTTTTGACGATGCCAATGAGCAGAATCAGGCCGATGAGCGCGACGACGTTAAAATCCTGGTGACAAAGAAACAGCGCGAGAATTGCGCCCACGCCTGCCGATGGCAAGGTAGACAGAATTGTGATCGGGTGAATGTAGCTCTCATAGAGCACGCCAAGCACGATGTAGACCACCACCAACGCTGCCAAAATCAGGTAGGCTTCGTTGGCAAGCGAATTCTGGAATGCCGCGGCAGTGCCCTGAAAACTCGAGTGCACGCTCAAGGGCATCCCTATCTCCTGCTCGGCTTCTCTGATGGCTTTCACCGCATTGCCCAGCGATTCGCCTGGCGGCAGATTAAAGGAGATGGTCACGACTGGAAACTGCCCTTGATGATTGACGGTCAAAGGCGCAGTATTCTGCTCGAAGTGAGCAAACGAGCTGAGGGGGACTTCGCTGCCGTTCGTTGAATGTAGATAGATGTCTGAGAGATCGCTGGGCTCGCGCCGGAACCCGGGTGCGACCTCGAGCACTACGTGGTACTGATTCAACTGCGTGAACATCGTCGAGACCAGACGCTGCCCGAATGCGTCGTAGAGCGTGTCATCGATCTGCTGCATCCCGATACCCAGCCTGGAAGCAGTATCTCTATCGATCACCAGCGTCGTTTGCAAGCCGCCATTCTGTTGATCTGTCGCGACGTCGCGTAGCGAGGGCAGCGTCCTCAGCTTCGTCACCAGCCGGTCCGTCCAGACGTTAAGCTCTGTCGCATCGGCGTCTTCCAGCGTGTACTGGAACTGAGTGCGGCTGACCCGATCCTCTACCGTCAAATCCTGAACAGGCTGCATGAATAACGTGATGCCTTCCACCTGCGCTAGCTTGGGCTGAAGCCGTCGAATGACATCGCTCGCGCTCAGCCGCCGTTCGTCCAATGGCTTGAGATTAATCTGAATTCGTCCGCTGTTCAGGGTTGTGTTGATCCCATCAACACCGATAAACGAGGACAGGCTCTCGATCGCCGGATCTTGCAGGATGACCTTGGATAGGGCCTGCTGCCGCCGTGCCATTGCCGTGAACGAGACGTCCTGGGGCGCCTGCGAGACACCCAGGATCACTCCTGTATCCTGCACCGGGAAAAAACCTTTGGGAACGATGATGTACAGAATAATCGTCGCAATCAAGGTCGCGACGGTCACGGCCAGGGTCAGGGGTTGGTGTCTTAAAACCCATTGCAGAGTTGATGCGTATTTCGCAATCACCCAATTGAAGGCGTGGTCGGACTTTCGATACAACCAGCTCTGCTCCGACTCCGGCCTGTGTTTGAGGATTTTTGCGCACATCATCGGCGTAAGCGTTAGTGAAACGACCGCCGAAACCAGGATTGTCACCGCCAACGTGATCGCGAATTCGCGGAACAGGCGGCCGACGATATCGCCCATGAATAGCAGCGGAATCAGCACGGCGATCAGCGAGATGGTCAGAGACACGATCGTGAACCCGATCTGCTCGGATCCCCGCAGCGCCGCGCGCAGAGGCGTGTAACCTTCCTCCAGGTAGCGCGAGATGTTCTCGATCATAACGATCGCATCGTCCACTACGAAGCCGGTTGAGATCGTGAGCGCCATCAACGTGAGATTGTTCAAGCTATACCCGAGCAGGTACATTACGCCGAACGTCCCTACGATCGAAAGCGGAACGGCTACGCTCGGGATCACGGTGGCGGCGAGGTTTCGCAGAAACAGAAAGATAACCATCACAACGAGCGCGACCGTGAGCATCAATTCAAATTGAACGTCTTTCACCGCCGCCCGAATTGTGACCGTTCTGTCGGTCAGAACGGCGACATCGACCGCCGAGGGAATGGAAACCTTTAATTGCGGAAGAAGGGCCTTGATGCGATCGACAACTGAAATAATGTTCGCGCCCGGTTGGCGTTGGATGTTCACAATCACGGCTGGAACCAGGTTCATCCAGGCCGCCTGATGGGTGTCCTCCGGACCGTCCACCACGGTTGCAACATCCTCCAGCCGGACCGGTGCCCCATTCTTGTACGCGATGATGACGGGTTTATAACCGGAGCTGGTCAGAATCTGATCGTTCGCGCCGATCGTGTACGCCTGCCGCAGCCCATCAAAACTTCCCTTCGCTTGATTGATATTCGTTTGATTTAAGGCCGTGCGGACGTCTTCCATGCTCAAGCCGTAGGATGCAAGCGCGGTTGGGTTCACCCGGATCCGTACGGCGGGTTTTTGGCCGCCGCTGATCGTCACGAGGCCTACGCCGGGCAATTGAGAGATTTTCTGCGAAAGTGTCGTGTCGGCCAGGTCCTCCACTTTCGTCAGCGGAACGGTTTTCGATGTCAGCGCCAGAGTCAAGATGGGAGCGTCCGCCGGATTCACTTTGCTGTAAATCGGCGGATTCGGCAGGTCCGGAGGCAAATACGTCCCTGCCGCATTGATCGAGGCCTGGACCTGCTGTTCAGCAATATCGATGTTGAGGTCCAGATCGAACTGCAGGGTAATAATCGAGCTCCCATACGAGCTCGTCGAGGTCATCTGCTTTAAGCCGGGAACCTGCCCGAATGTGCGCTCTAAGGGTGCGGTCACCGAAGAGGCCATTACCTCGGGACTTGCACCCGGATAGAAGGTGGTGCACTGGATGGTCGGATAATCGACCTCCGGCAACGCCGAGACTGGCAGTTCCTTGTAGGCGATGCCTCCCGCGATCAGGATGCCCGCCATCAACAACGATGTGGCAACCGGCCGCAGAATGAACGGCCGAGATGGACTCATTCTCCTGACCCTGCGCTGGCGCCGCTTGCCCTCTGCCTGCGGCCCCCCGACCCGTTCGGCTGTCTGAGGGTTACTTTCATGCCATCGGTCAGTTTTTCCGCGCCATCAACGACGACGTTCTCGCCAGGTTGGAGGCCCTCGTCGATCGAAACATTGTTTCCTTCGCTCATGCCTACTTTGACCGGCCGGACCGTTACGGTATTATCCGGCTGAACCAAATAGACGAACGTTCCCGTCGGCCCGCGCTGAATAGCAACTGCGGGAATGATAGTCGCCCCGCGCCGGGTATCAAGCCATAACCGGACATTCACGAATTGGTTCGGAAATAAGGACATGTCCTGGTTCGCGAAAACCGCCTTGAGCCTGGACGTGCCGGTTGTCGTGTCAATTTGGTTATCGACAGTGAGCAGCGTGCCGTCCGCAAGCTTCTGCCGTTGATCGCGGTCATACGCCTCAGCCCGCAGCTTGGCCCCCTGCCGCAATTTCTGGAGCACAGGCGGCAACTGGTCTTCGGGGATGCTGAACAGTACGGAAATCGGTTGCATCTGCGCGATGATCGCCAAACCATTTGCATCTGCCGCATGAACCATATTTCCCGCGTCCACCTGACGGAGACCGATCCTGCCGCTGATTGGGGCGGTGATCTTGGTCCAGCTCAGGTTCAGCTTGGCGCTGTCTATGGCGGCATTGGCGGCCGCGATCGCCGCGTTATCCGCTTCAATCGCTCCGCGGTATTGATCGGCAGTTGCCAGTTGGGTATCCATCTGCTGCTTGGCGATAATCTGGTCCTTAAACAATTGCTGGTCCCGGACATAGTTCACCTGCGCGTCGCGCAGCGCGGCCTGGTCCTTCGCTAAATTACCTTTCGCCTGGGCCAAATTGCCGTTAGCCTGAGCGAGCGCGACCTGGAACGGTGCGGGGTCAATTTCCGCGAGTAGATCGCCCTTCTGAAGAACCTGCCCTTCGTGAAACGAGACCGCAATGAGCTGTCCGTCCACCCGCGGTTTTACCGTGACCGTGTTGAAGGGCGTGACCGTGCCGAGACCTTGCAGGTATACGGGCATGTCGCCACGATAAGCGCCGGCAGCCACCACCGGAATACTACGGGGCCTCATGGCCATGCCTTTGGCGCCCGCCAAGGCCGCTTTCTTGCCGGTTTCGTATCGATATAGCTTGTAGCAACCAAAGCCGATCACCGCGAAAACAACCAACCAGATCCACCAGTGATTACTCGATTGAGGATCGTCCTCCAGATCCAAATTAGGCAGTGTGTGAGATGGATGCGGCGGTTCTGGGGCGTTGGTCTCGGCTGATTCAGGCGTGCTGTGATGTGGTTCCAGAGTCGTAGGATGCTTCATCCCAAGGGATTCCTTTGAATTCTAACGAAATATACGGCGAGTCGGAGCCGGGAAGGTGTGAAATTATTAGAACATTTCCGTCCAATATTGTTGTAGGAGTGATTATCCTTGAGCATGTGCTCGTTTGAATCGAACTGCTCTCCGCGGGTTAAAACGATTGATCGTAAGCAGATGCTATGGCGTGCGGTGGATGTAGATCAATTGATTGAGGCGGACCATCCAGCCCGCTCGATTTGGGAACTCCTTTGCCGGCTCAATCTTGATTCGTTTTATAGCTGCATAGGAGCAGTGGAAGGACGAGCCGGGCGGAATGCGTTTGATCCTCAGTTGCTGATTGCAGTTTGGATTTACGCTTACAGCCGCGGCATTGCATCAGCTCGCGAGATCGCCCGCTTGTGCGAGATCGATCCGGCATTCCAATGGCTGACTGGCATGGATACGATCAATCACCACACTCTGTCGGATTTCCGCGTGGACCAACGAGAGACTCTCGATGAGCTGTTCACGCAGGTACTCGCTTTACTGCACCATGAGGGTCTGATCACCCTGGAGCGCGTGATGCAAGATGGCACGAAGGTTCGTGCCCGGGCACGAGGCAACAGTTTCGCCAAAGAGGGCCGCATTTGTGAGCACCTGGAAGTTGCCCGCCAACATGTGCAAGCCATGGAGAGTGAAGAACAAGAGATGACGACGTCTCGCGTTGTTTCGGCGCGGCGGCGTGCAGCGCGCGAGCGGATGGAAAAGTTGGAGCGAGCGTTACGCGAAATAGCTAAGCTACGAGCCGCGAAGATGGAGGATAAGAAGACTTATGAGCCACGCGTGAGCATGACTGATCCTGAGGCGCGGATTATGAAAACCAGTGAGGGCGGATATGCTCCGAGCTACAACGTGCAGATCACTACCGACGCCCACACAGGCTTAATCGCTGAGGTTCGGCTTACTCAGGACGTCAACGACCGTTATCAACTAGGATCTGCGATGGACGGCGTCGCAGTCCGTTGGGGCCGTGTGCCGAATCAGGCGGTAGCCGACGGCGATTTCACGACAAATCTTTCAGTCATCGAGATGGCGGCACGTGGAATCGACTTCTACGGTTCCTGGAATCCTGGTCCGGCGACAAGGAAGCAAACGCAACCCGATTGGCGAGGTATTCATCCGGAATTTCAGCGGCATGCGTTTCGCTATGACGCTCAGGAAGATCAGTATATTTGCCCAGCAGGGAAATTGCTGAAATTCGGTAAAGCTAACAAGCTACCGCACGGCGGTGAAGATCGCTTCTATAAAGCAAGCAGGGCCGACTGCGCTCCTTGTATACATCGCGAGCAGTGCTGTCCGCACTACACGAGCCGAGGGCGTATCATCACACATCGCACCGAACCAGCTGCTGTAACCGCCTTCAAATCAAAAATGGAATCTGGGGAAGCAAAAGCGATTTACAAACAACGCAGCCGACTAGCAGAGTTTCCATTTGCCTGGATCAAGGAAAAGCTCGGTCTGCGGCGATTTCATGTGCAAGGCTTTCTCAAAGCACAGACCGAGGCGCTTTGGGTGGCTCTGACGTTCAACATCCAACGATGGCTGAGGTTACGTAAGCGAGCCGAAACCGCAGTGCGACAAACAGCGTAGATCACGGTCCCATGTGAATCTCCGTCGCGTGGCATGCGACGGCGACGAGCAGCGCGAGAAGCCTCGAAAAGATCAGTGATTGCTCGCATCCCCCTCGGCGCCAATGAATTCTTTCACACCTTCCGGCCCATGCTGGCCCCTGGCAAGCAGGAAATCAGAAAAAGTACGTTCTTTCCAAACTCTTGAAGGAGAGGACGAATCTGTCTTTCTCCACGTTACCCATCGAGAAGGATTAGATCGAAACGAAAGCGCAACCGGATGCGTGGGAGTGCGGCAGAGCAGCATGATATAACTGCCTTTCTGTGATCGCTTTCCGCCATTCCGCGATCACGGGCGCTTTTATGTAATCGACGCTCTGTAAGGTCTATCCATAACAATCAAATGCCCCCGCTATCAGCGATCCTTTTGTTCGCCGCAACGGAAAAGCTTCTTTCGTTAAGCCCGGTAGATATTCTTGTCATCGCACTCTACTTCGCGATGGTTTTGGGAATCGGCTTGTATCTGAAACGATTTACCAAAACCGGCGAGGATTTCTTCCTGGCTGGCCGCGATATGACCGCCTGGATTGCCGGCCTGAGTTTCGTCTCCGCAAATCTCGGCGCCCTGGAACTGATGGGCTGGGCGGGATCGGCCTATCAATACGGCATTCTTGCCACCCATTGGTACTGGATCGGCGCCATACCGGCCATGCTGTTTCTGGCCATTGTCATGATGCCGTTCTATTACATTTCCCGGACGCATTCGGTTCCCGGCTACCTCAAACTTCGCTTCGGTGAACCCTCACGCGCGCTTTCAGCCATCACTTTCGGCTTCATGACGGTCCTGATGAGCGGCATCAACATGTATTCCATGGCGCTGGTCATGAAGATCGTCTTGGGATGGGATATCAATTTCAGCATCTGGGTCTCATCGTTGACGGTTGCGGCTTACGTCTTCCTCGGCGGTCTCCTCTCGGCGATTTTCAATGAGGTTCTTCAGTTCTTCCTTATTTGGCTTGGAGCGCTCGTGGTTTCCATCCTGGGTCTGGTGGAAGCCGGTGGCTGGAACGGCATGGTGCACCGCATCGCGGAACGTTGGCCAGGCCAGGATTACACGCATCTATGGAGCGGTCTGGGCTCCTTTGGCAATAACCCGATGGGTATCCATTGGACCGGCATTGTGTTTGGTCTCGGTTTCGTGATCTCGTTCGGTTACTGGACCACCGACTTCCTTGTCGTTCAGCGTGTTCTTTCCGCAAAGGATCTGCGCAGCGCCAAAATGGCGCCAGTCATCGGATCGATTTTTAAGATGGCGGTTCCGTTCATCGTAATTCTTCCGGGTCTCCTTGCCCTGGCGGTACTGCCGGAAAAGCTGGTAGGCGAATCACAGGGCGCCGCTGGCGTCCACACCTATAACGAAGTGCTTCCCCTGATGCTCGCCCGCTATTGCGGCCCCGGTCTGCTGGGACTTGGCATTACCGCGCTGATCGCCGGCTTTATGTCTGGCATGGCGGGTAATGTCAGTGCCTTCGCAACCGTCTGGACTTACGACATCTATCGCGCCCTCATTATCAAAGATGCCGACGACCGGCACTATCTAAGCGTAGGCCGGTGGTGTACTGTCGTGGGTGTTCTCGTGAGCATCGGAACCGCCTACCTCGTAATGCAGTTCGCAAGCATTATGGATTACGTGCAGGCGCTGTTCAGCTTCTTCATTGCGCCGCTATTCGGCACAGTCCTTCTCGGTATGCTTTGGAAGCGAGCTACACCCGCCGGCGGATTTTGGGGCCTGCTGGTAGGTACCGTCTCCTCCATTGCCATGTGGCTGTGGGTGTACCTGGATCACAGCGCTTTGCGTTTCGTGGCTCTCTCGCCTCGCGCAAAGGACATGGCCGAAAACGTGTACCGTGCACTTTGGTCCTGGATCATCTGTGTGATTGTCACCGTCACCGTCAGCATGTTGAGCAAGCCAAAACCCGAGCATGAATTGGTCAACCTGGTCTACGGTTCCACCGACATTCCTTCGGAGGGCAAGTTGGCCCTTTACCAACGGCCGATTTTCTGGGCGGCTGTTGTTTGTGCCCTGTTTCTGATTCTCAACATTATTTTCTGGTAAGGCAGGCAAATGCACGACGGACATGGACGGCTCTCAATCTGGTTTTTCATAGGTGTTCTGCTCACTCTGTACGGCGTCATCATATTGGCGACAGGATTGTATGAAATAGCTTCGCCGCCTGCGCATCCGGTCGTGCTTTATCAACTGCACGCAAGCGTCTGGTGGGGGGCGTTGCTGCTTGTGATAGGACTCATCTACTTAATCCGCTTTTTCCCGAAGGAACAGTGATGCCCGAAATTTCCACTCAAACCCAAACGCTTGGCCTCATCGTCGGCAACCGCGGTTTCTTCCCGGATCACCTTGCCGCCAGCGGCCGCGAAGGCATGCTCCGGGTCATGGGGCAAGCCGGCATCCAGGTGATCGCCCTCACTCCAGAAGAGTCAAAATTCGGCGCTGTCGAAACCTACGAGGAAGCGAAGCGTTGCGCCGAACTCTTCAAGAAGCATCGGGAAGACATAGAGGGGGTCATCGTATCGCTGCCGAACTTTGGCGACGAACGGGCCATCGCCGATACGCTCCGTCTCTCGGGCCTGAAGGTCCCCGTGCTCATCCAGGCAACGCCCGACACGCCGAATAAGATGACGATTCGCGACCGCCGTGACAGCTTCTGCGGCAAGATGTCGGCGTGCAACAACCTCCGCCAATACGGTATTCCGTACTCGCTTACTACTCTTCACACCGAAACGCCGCAATCCCCGGAGTTTGCCAAAGACCTCGATTGGTTCCTCGGCGTGTGTCGTGTCGCGCGCGGGATGCGAGGTCTGCGGGTGGGACAAATTGGCGCGCGGCCCGCCGCCTTTAATACTGTTCGTTTCAGTGAGAAGCTACTCGAGGCATACGGAATGTCTGTGATCACCATCGATTTGTCCGAGATTCTCGGCCGGATCGAGCGGATGAACGCCGATGACCCCGCCGCGCAGCAGAAGCTCCAGGACATAAAAGCGTATGTTCCCACGGGCGAGGTGCCCGATTCTTCGCTGGTGAAGATGTCTAAGCTCGGCGCGGTGATCGATGGCTGGATGCGCGATCAGTCTCTCACCATCAGCGCGGTCCAGTGCTGGACTGCTCTTGAAGAATTTTTTGGGGTCGTGCCCTGCACGGTCATGAGCATGATGAGCAACAACCTGATGTCGAGCGCCTGCGAGGTCGATATAGTCGGCGTGGTCGGAATGCATGCCCTTCGGCTGGCCTCCGGTTCGCCGAGCGCTTTACTTGATTGGAACAACAATTACGGCGACGACCCGAATAAAGCCGTCTGCTTCCACTGCAGTAACCTCCCCAAGCACTTTTTCGCTGACGTGAAGATGGATTTTCAGGAGATCATCGCAGGGACCGTTGGAAAACTCAACACCTTCGGAACCTGCGTAGGGCGTGTGAAAGCCGCACCTATGACCTACTTGCGAGTTTCAACAGATGATCGGGGCGGCCGGATCCGATGCTACGCCGGCGAAGGCCGGTTCACCAATGATCCGCTCGAAACTTTTGGCGGTGCGGGCGTGGTAGAGATTCCGCGCATGCAGGACCTTTTGCGTTTCATCTGCGAACAGGGTTTTGAGCATCACACCGCCGCTAATCTCTCGCAAGTATCCGCCATCGTGAACGACGCAGCCAGATATCTCGGTTGGGAGATGTATTGGCATCGGGCGTAGGTCCGATCGCCGCGTGATCCCATGAGCCAGGTGGTCGCAGGCGTCGACTTCGGCACTCTGAGCGTTCGTGCCTCGCTCTTCGATCCTGAGAAGGGCAGGCTCGGTATTGGCATTGCTGAGTATCCGCTGCACAGAAAGCGCGAGGATCCGGACTATGCGACCCAAAGCCATTCCGACCACATGCGCGCGCTTGCCGAGGCATTCCAAAAAGCTCTGGCCCAAGCCGGAATCGACGGCTCAGCCGTAAGCGCAATCGCACTCGATACGACGGGCTCCAGCGTGATTCCCGTCGGTGCGGATCTCGATCCGCTGGATGAATACTATCTCTGGTGCGACCACCGCGCATCCAAGGAAGCGGCCGAGATCACGCACAAAGCTCACGAACTCGGCCTCGAAGCGATCCGCTGGTGCGGTGGCGTGTATTCCTCCGAATGGGGCTTCGCCAAGCTTCTGCATTGGTTGCGCCATAATCCCGACTCGCGAGGCCGTCTCGTCTCCGCCTTTGAACATTGCGATTACGTTGCAACCGTTCTATGTGGTATTCACGAGGTGATGTCGGCCCCTCGCAGCGTATGCGCGATGGGGCACAAATGGATGTGGAACTCCTCTCTTGGCGGCTTGCCATCGGAAGAGTTCCTGACCGCCGTGGACCCGCTTCTTGCAGGAATTCGCAGCAAATTGGGTGGTCGATACCTTACTTCCGATTCGATCGCCGGAACGCTGTGCGACGAATGGGCGGAAAGACTCGGCTTGCGGTTTGGAATTCCGATTCCTGTCGGCGCTTTTGACGCGCACTGGGATGCAATCGGCGCCGGGGTCCGGCTCGGCGATGTCGTGAACGTCATCGGCACTTCCACCTGCATCATTGGGCTCAGTGATCGCACGAATCTTGTGCCGGGTGTGTGCGGCGTTGTCCCCGGCTCAGTCGATCCCAAGCTGACCGGCATCGAAGCCGGTCTTTCCGCTGTCGGCGATATCTTCGAAGCGATTGCGCGTCGCGCGGGATCCTTGGTTGCCAAGCTTTCAGCCAGCCTTGCTGGTTACCGGGCGGGCCAAACTGGCCTCTTGCGGATGACTTGGGATAACGGTGATCGTACGGTGCTCGTCAATCCGGAACTTGGCGGGGTCACACTCGGCTGGCATCTGACCAGCACACCCGAGGACGAGTTGTTCGCTGCCATTGAAGGAACCGCGTTCCACACTCGCGTGATCCTTGAGCGCATGGAGGAACACGGGACCGTCGTAAACCGCATCATAAATGGCGGTGGAGTCCCGCAACGCAACGACGTACTGAACCAGGTCTACGCGAATGTGTTGAACAAGCCGATTCTGGTTCCCCAAGGTGATGTAACGAGCCTCGGATCGGTGATCTTTGCCTCTCTCGCGGCAAAAGTTTTCTCCTCGATCGAAGAAGCCCAGGACGCGCTCTGTCCCACGCACAAGACATTTGTGCCCGAGCCCGCGAGCGCCGCGATTTACGACCAGTTATACCGTCTGTACCGCCGTCTATATTTTTCGCTAGGTCGCCACAACTCCGGTCCGACCGCCATCGGCGATATTCTTCCCGAGCTGCGCAGAATTGCTTCCTCGGTTCGACAAGGCAATGCCACGTCGCCTCGCAACTGAGCACCAAACGGCGATAGGTCACGCGGAGCCTCGGCATAAGCTAAAAGAGACGACCGGAACATGAAGGAAATCGCTCAGATTCTGGAGCTGTGGAACCAAGCTCAGCAAACTGGTGAGTCAGTCGTACTTGCGACCGTTCTGCGGACCCGCGGCTCGTCATATCGCGTTCCGGGCGCCAGACTTCTACTAACCTCCACCGGCGGGCGCGCAGGTTCGGTCAGCGGCGGTTGCCTTGAAGATGATCTGCTCAAGAAAGCGTGGTGGTTGACCCGAAACGGCCCCGTGATTCGCCGGTATGACACCACTCCAGAAGGTGAAATCGCCACCGGCGGGTTTGGCTTGGGTTGCAACGGAATCATTCATCTTCTGCTCGAACGCGACCCCTCGATTCTGTTTCTGCTTCAGGACGTGGCCATTCGGCGCAGGGCCGCGGCCATCGCTCACATCGTCGCGCCGGAATCCAAAGCCGGACAGCGGCTCACAATCGATACCGAAGGTATCGCTACCTGCAGTTTCAGCGATCCACAATTTGCGGCCTTAATCGAAACGGATACTCGCCAGACGCTCTCCTCCGGCGCTAAACAATCATTGCTCCGGGACGGCTCTGAATTGTTCCTGGAAACGCTTACGCCGGCCGTGCGTCTGCTTCTCTTCGGAGCAGGCGATGATGCAGTCCCCGTGGCAGAGATGGCGAACTTTCTCGGTTGGCAGGTCTTCGTTCTTGATGGACGCTCGCATTATGCCCGTGCGGAGAGATTTCCCCGCGCAAACGAGGTACGGGTATATCGCCCCGAAGAATCTTACGCGCCATCGCTCGTTGATCCCTGGACCGTTGCAGTCTTGATGAGCCACAGTTACTCTCAGGATCTTTCCGCCCTGAAACAGTTGGCTGCCAAGCCACCTCGATACCTCGGCGTCCTCGGTCCGCGCAAGCGCACCGAACAGTTGATGTCTGATGCCGGTTTGGAGCCTGCTCATTTGGCTCCCGCCCTTCATGCCCCTATGGGACTCGATATCGGCGCGGATGGACGTGAGCAGGTTGCCCTCTCAGTTGTCGCTGAGATCCAGGCAAGCCTGAACGGACGACAGGGAGGGCCTCTTTGCGAGCGCGCCGGTCCCATTCACGCCTCGGAAATGGAGGCGCCTGCCGCTTGGGTCGGCTCCATCGCCTGCGCTTGAGAATTCGATGCTGTTAAACAGTAAATTCCTGCTGAGTCTCCTTCTGTTCGCCGGATCGATCGTCGGCCAAACCGCCCCGAACAAGGGGCGTCAGATTATCGATCAAGCGATTGCCGCCTTGGGGGGCGATCGTTTTCTGCATATGCAGAACCGTATGGCAAGCGGCCGCATTTATTCGTTTTTTCACGAGAACCTGAGCGGGCTTGATATCGCCAAAATATACGTCGCTTACCACAATTCGACGGGCAATGGACTGGCTGTTACCGAACGCCAAGTCCTCGGAAAGAAACAGGACTATTCGTACCTGTTTCTGGAAGATCAAGGCTGGGACGTCACCTATCGGGGCGCACGCCCCATTCCGGATGAGGCCTGGGACCGATACGCCAGGACCACTCGGAACGATATCCTCTACTTTCTGCGGACGCGCCTCAACGAGCCCGGACTCACATTCGATTACGTTGGCACAGATGTCTACCTGAGCACTCATGTAGAAATCGTCGATATCACGGACTCTCAGGACCAGACGATTCGAGTCTATTTTGACCACAACACCCTGCTGCCCATACGCGAAACTTACACCTGGCTCGATCCGCAGACCAAGGAACGCAATGAGGAGGTCACCGAATTCGACAAGTACCGCGATGCCGGCGGTGTGATGTGGCCCCTCAGCATTGAACGCGAGCGCAACGGCTATAAGACGTACCAGATGTTCGCTTCAAAGGTGGAAGTGGATCAGGCGTTGCCGCCAAACATCTTTGAGCTGCCTCCGGGAGCCAAGCGATTGAGAAAAGTCAATTAGGACAGCGTGGCCGTGGCGTGCCTCGCCGTCGCTGCGCCCCGCTTGGTACAATCACATCTCAAGCGGTTGTCGCCGGCGAGTCACTCCGTTTGTGCTGCCCTACATGCAATGGATCTCGACCAACTGCACACGTTCCTTGAGATCGTTCGGCTGAAGAGCTTTTCCAAAGCTGCGCAAACCTGTTATCGGACGCAGCCAGCCATCAGCGCCCAAGTCCGCCAGCTCGAGCAGGAGCTGAATACGACCCTGTTCGAGCGGTTTGGAACGAAAATCTCTCTGACCGTTGCCGGCCGGATCTTTGCCGAACATGCAGAGCAGATCCTCGCGCTTCGCCGCCGCGCACAGGACTCCATTAATGAGCTCGAAAAGGTTCCGCGCGGCGAGCTCATAATCGCAGCCAACGAAGCAACGTGCATCTATGTGCTGCCGAGCGTGTTTGCCGAGTTCAAGAAGCAATTTCCTAATGTGCAGCTCTCGGTGGATCGTTCCTATGGCAGCCGCGTCGTTCAGGCAGTCCTCGATAATCAGGCCGACTTCGGGATCACTCAACTGCCGGTCCAGGAGAAAAAGCTACAGGCCGTGAAAATTTATTCGGATGAGATCAAATTGCTTGTTCCGGCCGGCCACAGACTCGCATCTTATGAGCGAGTATTGCCCAAAGATCTGTCGGGCGAACAGTTGCTGCTACCAAAGACCGGCACCACGCGTGCACGGCTGAATAGCTGGCTTGATTCGGTAATCGAGGAGCTGATGATTTCCATGGAACTGGATTCAACCGAGATGATCAAGCGTTTCGTGATGGCTAGCCTCGGGCTCTCGTTTCTTGCAGCCTCTCATTGCCGTGAGGAGGAGCAGGCCGGAAAATTGCAGGGCGTTTCTCTCGGACCCGAACCGATGATCCGTCGCGTAGGTCTCATTTATCGCCGTGACAAATCGCTTTCCAAAGCAGCCCTGGGGTTCATTCAGGTGACATTGGACCACGCCGGTAACGAGATCGGCGATGCCCCTAATCAGCGGCTCCGCGCCGCCGGGTCGTAGAATTTAAGCCTGGGTAGAGATACGTCGAAATGCCACGGCTCACAGCAAGAAGTTCCACGATCTTCATTGCCACGGGTGAAGAGACCCGTGTCTACCGCTCGGTGGAAGATGTGCCACCTCCACTGCGGCGAAAGCTTGTGGAGTCCACCCGGGGCCTGAATTCGGCGACGATCCTCATTGCCGATAAGCGCGGCCGTGAGGAACTGGTGCGGGCGCTCCAAGGCCGGGCCAGCGAGGTGCAATCGCGGTTGGCCAATACAATTCGCTCTCGCGAGCTACAGCAGAAGGATCGAGCGTTACCCCAACGCTCCGGCTTCCGTTCCATTAAAATCTGGCTGGAAGTGCTCCTCTCTGCCATTGCGGCAGGATCACTGTTGGCTCTCTGCCATTTTCATTAATAAGGTCAGAATTTCCTTTCTCATTTTTTCCAGCGCGGAACCGATGAGAGAGCTGTGACTACCGCGTTCGAAGATGATCCGCAGTACGCTGTCCTGCAAATAGCTTCTGATCCTTCCGAGGGAGGCTCCAAACAACCGAGAATCCGTATTCCTTGCACCTTCCAGGGAATGGAGGGAAAGCGGCTCGTGCTCGAAACAAGCGAGCAGGTATCGCCCTCATCGATGGTGAGCGTTGAGTATAGCGATGCCCTTTTCCTCGGCGATGTCATGAACTGTACACAGACCCATATCGATTTGTGGCAGATTGAAATCCGAGTGGAGCAGGTCTTGAGTGGTCTCCAGAGCCTCATGGCGCTTCGCGCCGGTCTGCTTGGTGAGGCAGTTCCTAAGCCCTTCGGTCTGATTCCGGCTGGCGTCAGAAACTGATACGGCCGCAGTCGTTTTTTTCCATCCGCTATGCTGCAAAAGAATGCAGCGCAAGGTGATCATCTTCGGCGGAGGCGGCCAACTGGGTGTAGAACTCTGCCGCGAATTTGAACGACGCGGATGGTCCGTTCGAGGGTTTGACCGTCAGACTCTCGATATCGCCGATGCCCAGCGAGTGGAACAAGCGATCGCCCAATCCGAAGCGCAGGTGGTGATCAACGCTGCTGCATACAACCAGGTCGATATCGCCGAAAGAGAGCCACTCGCTGCCTATCAAGCAAATGGTCTGGCGGTGCGGAATCTTGCTATGGCCTGTCGCCAGGCCGATGCCCAACTCGTTCACTACTCCACCGATTACGTGTTCGATGGCACGAAAGGCAGCCCGTATGTGGAGACCGATCGGCCGCACCCGTTAGGGGCATACGCTGTTTCGAAATTCGCCGGCGAATTGTACGCGGAGGCCTATCTCGCTGACCCGCTTGTGATTCGCACTTCCGGAGTCTTCGGGCCGGGCGGCATGTTTACCCCGCGCGGCAACTTCGTTGAGCTAATGCTGCGCCTTGCTCGCGAACAGCGGCCCATTCGCGTCGTGGCGGATCATATCGCATCTCCGACCTACGCTCCCGCGATGGCTGTAAGGACCGCCGAAATGGTCGAAAAAAACATCCGCGGGCTCTTTCACATGGGCGGCGGCGAGGCCATTTCTTGGTACGACTACGCCAAACTGATCTTCAAACTCGCAGGAGTATCGCCCGCTCTTCAACCAACTGATGAACGTGAATATCGAACCGCGGCACGACGGCCCAAGTTCTCCGCGCTTTCGAACGCCAAACTCGATGGAGCCGGTATCGCGCCTATGCCGCCATTACGCGAAGCCGTCCGCGATTACCTCGAAGCGCGCAAGCACGCGACCGCCCATAGATCCACGTAATGAGCCAGGTTCACCGGTCCGAGGAGGTGAATGGAGTAGCGTAATAGCCGTTGCGTGACTGAACTCGGTAGTCTGAATTGTCCACTTTGATCTCCAAATGCCGAAAGCTGCCATCGCGTGTCGCGTTCGTCGGCTCGTAGCCGATCGAATATTGGTTCCGCAGCTCTTCTTGGATTTCATTGAAGACTTCGTTCAGCGGGTGCTTCTTATCGACCGTGAAGACGTGCCCGCCGGTCTCCTGCGACATCCTGTCCAGATCGTGCTTGCCGCCCCCGCCCATCATTCCCGCCGAATAGTAGAATCCGCGGTCGACGTAATAGATGCTGTAGATGATTGTGTCCGCTTTCTGGGCTGCTTCGACCGCATCGTGTAGCTTGTAATAGCTGCCCTGGTCCTCGCCGTCGGTGATGAGAACGATCGCCTTCCGGCCTACTTCGCTCTTCAGCTTTTCATTTGAGGCCAGGTAGATTGCGTCGAACAACAGCGTACCCTTCGGCGTACCACTGATCGGAACCGGGCCCGTATTGACATTCGGTATCGGACCGCGGCTGATCATCGGCGTCTGTCCGTCGCCGCGCAGATCCCGTAGACCGGCAGTTAAGAGGTGCGGGGAGTTCGTGTAGTCCTGCAGTAGATTTGTGTCTTTCCCGAACGAGATCAGAAACGCTTCATCTTTCTTGCGCACCACGCTCGAAAAGAACGCCGATGCCGCTTCCCGTTCAATATCGATCAGGTTTTCCTGGCTCGCGCTGATATCGATCAGCAGTCCGAGCGTCAACGGTAGGTCGGTGTCACGCGAGAAATGTTGAATTGTCTGTTCTTTACCGTCTTCGTAGACTTTGAAATTGTTTTTCTCCAAATTCGGGATAAGCTGCCCACCCTTTTTCGCCTTCACGGCGAAAAGAACATTCACCAAATCGACACTTACTTTGATCGTTGGTTCCTGACTGGCCGTCTGATCCTGGGAGACCGGGGGCTGCGTAGATGGCGATTGAACCGCGGATTGGCCAAGAGCCAAGGTCACGATGCCGACGAAGCACAAACCGGCAGTGATAGGTCTAACTTGAAAACTGCTCATCTGGTTACGATTATCCTTCCAGACGCCAGTCCCCGGCGCCCCGTTCCAACTCTGCGGACGCTAAATCACGAGAAGGTGAAGAACTTTCTTTTCGCTCCCCTCTTGGGGCGAACACCAGTATCAGCGCTATCGCTAATACCCCCAGAGGCTGCTGTCTCAAAAACAGGAATTGGATCGGCGAAGCTGTTATCGCTCTCGCTCCCAACGCTCTTGCGAAAACGGATTGCGAAGGGAAAGCAAGGACCAGCAGGCAGAAACATAACAGGATGACCCTTAGCTTTTCATCGCATTTCCACCACTCAATCAGCAGCGGAATGGCGAGAAGCAGAAGCTGGGCATCGTAGTAGCGGTGATACGTGATTATCAGCGTGATGGCTGCGAAAAATGAGGTGTCGCGCCATTTGCTCGGAGAAGGATCCCTTCTCCGCAAATAGAGATACATGCCGATGAGCGCTGCCGCAAACAGCCCAAACCGCTACATTCGCCAATCTTGTGCTGTGGACGGCATAGGAAGCGATCGTCTGCCCGTTCAGCATCTGCCATGCTCCTGGCCCACTGGGGCTGGGATCGCTCGTTCCGCCGGGCGCAAAACTGACAGCCACGTTCTGCCGCTCGAACTGGAGCCATTCCCAACTAGTCCCGAACGAAGAGGCTACTAGCAGGCCGATGGTTCCGGCAGCGCACAGGATCGCAAACGCCCCGATCAGCGGTCTCCAGAACCTCCAGAGAATGAAAACGCAGATGCCAGAGAATGCGATCTGCGGCTTGAAACAGAGTGCCGCTCCCAGCAGGACCCCACTTGCCCAGGGCCGCCCGCGGAGCGCCAGGCAGATCGCGATCACGATGCAGCTAATGCTGAGCACGCTCGGGTTGCCATCGAACAGTCCGACATAGGTGGGCGAAAACAGAACGGCGAGTGCAGCAATTGTCCACTTCGCCTCGGGCCCAACGTTCAAGTCGCGCAGGATTAGCCAGATCGAGATACCGAACGCCAAAAGCGAAATAAGGCACCACACCGGATTTGCCATTCGCCAAGGTAACACTGCCAATGGGGTGCCGAGCATAAGAGCGCTGGGCAAGTAAACGGAAACATTGACATCCTGATCCTGCACAATGGAGGCCGGCGCTCCTGCGGAGACGAGTTCTCGTTTCAAGGTAGATGCGCTATACGCGTTCTCACCGTGTAACCAGCAGCGACTGGCGGCGTAGAAGGTAGAGAAATCGCCCGTCGTGGAGTGACTAATGGCCCGATATGTTCCGCGTTCGATGAAAAATCCGAGGCAGAGCAGGAAGAACAGAATCGGCAAGATGCGGCCCGCGGCCCGTGTCTTCAGATGGAACTCCGTATCCGGTTTCAGCGTAGAATGCAAAGAGCCGCTCGGATTCAAGGCAGGACTCAAACTACTCATCCTGTCACAGCGCGCGACGAAATAATATATGGCCTTTTGTACTAATTGCGGTACTCAACTAGGCGACGGCGCCAAGTTCTGCTTGAACTGCGGTCAACCTGCAAGCGCAAGTGCGGGTGGGCAGTATTATCCTCCTGCTCCTGCGGTGACACCCCTCAAGTACGACATCGAAGGACACAACCTTCAAATTGTCCGAGTCCATCTGCAACCGGGTCAGGAGATTTATGCTGAAGCCGGCAAGATGGTCTACAAATCCGCTACCGTGGATTGGGCCACTCGCATGACCGGCCAGTCTATCGGCGACAAGATTGTGGGAGCCATCAAGCGCAGACTGATGGGTGAGTCCCTGTTCTGGACCTACTTCCATACTACGGGCACCCAAGGCGAGGTCGGATTTGCTGGCGCTTATCCCGGCAAAATACAAGTGTTCGAGCTGGCAGCCGGACAGACCATCATGGTTCAGCGCGACGGCTTTCTTTTCGCGCAGTCCACAGTCACTCTCGACATCGCCCTGGTGAAACGACTGGGCGCGGGGCTACTCGGTGGCGAAGGTTTTATTCTTCAGAAACTTACCGGTCCCGGCACGGTGTTCGTTCATGCGGGAGGAGATCATGTCGATTTTACTCTCGGGCCCGGCGAAACACTGCAGGTGCAGACTGGCCACCTGGTCGCGTTCGAGCCTAGCGTAAACTATGACATCCAGATGGTGGGCAGCATTCGCACGGCAATCTTCGGCCATCAAGGACTTTTTCTTACCACCCTCACTGGACCGGGCCGCGTGATTCTCCAAAGCATGACGCTCGAGCGCCTGCGCCATGAGCTTTCGCCCGCCGAACACCTCCATTCCGGCGACGAACGCAACCCGCTCGGCGCTATCGCCAGCGGCGGCCTAAGCAGTTTCTTTTCGAGCGACGATTAGCTGCTCGGGCCTACCGCGGCCTGCTCGACTGGCGCGGGCTCTCTTTGATGCCCGCGCGCAACAATGTCGCTCACCGCATCCGCTACACCCTTCCGAAACTGGGCCCAGGTAAAGCGCTCCGCCCGGGCTCGCGCTGCAGTTCCGGCGCGCTCCAGCTCTCCCGGATTTTTTAGAAAGTATTCGATCGATTCCGCTAATTGAGCTGTATTCCCAGGTTCGAGGACGAACCCCTCTTCGCCAGGCGTTATCAGGTCGGGAGCGGCCGTTCGCGACGTACTGATAACCGGTAAGCCACAACTCATTGCCTCGAGCAGCACGTGGCCGAATCCTTCCGCGAGGGATGGAAGCACAAAAAGATCCGCTACGCGAAACTCGTTCAGCAATGCAGCGGATGTTGGAAATGAGAGGAAGCGGACCGGCACACGCGAGCCTCGAAGAACATGCAGATCATCGATGGCTCGTCCACAAACCGTCAGTTCTACTGAGCCCGCCGGCAGTGCTTCAAGCGCCTGGACCAGATACTTCATGCCTTCTGCGCTGCGACACGGTTCCTACGAACAGAAGCCGTAGAGGACGGCCCTTGAGTGACTCTTTCCGTCCCGGAGTAAACCAGTCAAGATCGGCGCCGTATGGAATGACTTTGATCCGTTCGCTTGGGACACCCTGTTCCACCAGCGTGTTCCGCGTGAACGAGGAGGCTACCAGCCAGTGCTGCGCCATCTCTACTTCCTCGACCAGCGCCTCGAATTCAGTCTCCCCCAGCGCCAGCTCCGACTCCTTGTTTAGAGATGTCGCGCAGTCCGGATGTAAATCGCGCTCCCGCGAGAGGATTTCGCGAACGCTGGCCGGATGGGGATGAAGTTGAAACAGGATTCTGGGCTGAGTGCCTTTGAAATGAGTGAAGGCGCTGTGCGCGTAATAGCTGTAGCTGAGCAAAGCGGCATCATGCGCATTGGCAATCTGAGCCGCGCGCTCACCCAGGCGCGTGTCGCACATTCGCATAGCTTTCTGCTGCCACCCGAATGGAACACCCTTCGTATTATCAAGGGAAAATGCGCAAGCCCCTGTCAACCAGCATTTCCGCACGAGGCGGTCCGACAAGGCCGGGGCATGGCGCCTGCGTAACCTGGTCGCCAGAGCTTGCGGCGCGATTCGATCTAATGCCCGGGCCCACCGCCGATCGGCGGGCCAGTATAGGTCGGTAACGAGCGATTCCAGCATCTCGGCCTCCTGCAAAGCGCACGCAACTTGATACTGGTCCCGCGCGCCTCGATGAACGGCAACTATCTTCATTCTTTACGGATGGGCGCTTCGCTCTTGCGCCGGCCGCGCCCCACCCTCAAACCGATTTCTAATTCCTACCAACACAAACATACGACACGGCGCCGCTTACGGCAGCGGAGAAGTTCACGGTGAACGCCGTTGTGCCCGAATATGAGATCCACATCCGGTTATTTATTCCCATGTCGAACTGCGGTGTCGCGCTGCATTCCGGGTGTACGTTATAGCTTCCGGCAAATGAATAAGAAGTCGTCTTTGCCGAGGTGAGCGTTAGCTCTCCCGCTAAATCGGTGTTGCTCGACATTCCAGTTTGCAGTCTGCCGCTGATCTGAACGTTGTTGCCCGGATTGTTTAGCCCGTAAAAATTCATCTGAAGCAGGGTCTGCTCCGGACCGTCCCAGGGACCCGGACTGAAGCCTAGGTTTAATTGCGTCCCGTTGCGCTCGAAATAGGCATACGTGCCGTTGGGCGCCCCGGCATTGTCCCAGATCGCGAGCCGGTTCGGCGAGTAATTTCCAATCTGTTGAATCCATAGTTCATTGCCTGCCGCGGGCCGCTCTCCTAGATAGGGCCAGCCCGACTGCAGGAAGAACTCGCCGTGGGTATAGAAGGGCCACAGGGTGCGTCCCGCCGGCGTTTGATACCAGTCGTTTGTAACAAGTCCATTGGCTAAACCGAAAACCCGCGCTGCCGCGAACGATCCGTTATATGTTGAGCCCGATTGATCGAAATAGGCGCCAATCATGGTGAATTGATACGAGCCGGTGTCCAGCATCCGTACCAGATATTGATCGGTTGGATCGTTCGAGGAAGGATTGCCGATTCGGCTTCCGTTGATACCGTCCAAGACCAGCGATTGCACCGAAGCGAAATCGATGCATGTCGGGGTCGATTCGCAATGGGTCGTCTTCATTACGCCGTTCTGAACTCCGTTTAACAGGATGGCGCGGCCGTACGTGGTGGGATCGCCAAACGTAATGCTCCGGTATTTTCCGTTGAGAGGAGTCGATTGATTCTCCACGAACACCTGGTCGGTATTCAGAGTTCCCCAGCCGACGGCGGAAGGGTTGTGAATCCAGGAATAAGTGCTTGTGGATGCTGCAAATATCCAGAGCGTGTCAATTCGCAGATCGCCGCCTCCATCCCCGGTGTACAAGCCAGGTCCGAAAGAATTAATGATCACGACGTGCCGCAGGATGCAGCCGATGAATGCGCCGCGAAAATCGACCAGCGCTTTATTCCGCAATTCCTGCGTTTGGTTGGCGCCGTTCCCGTCGAACACCATATTTTCGATGTCCATGTATTCGTTTCCACCGCCTTGCAGGCTGGTCCAAGTTTCGAGAAGGGGAACGTTGCTGTTGGGCGCCAGCCGAATGACCACCCCTGCGTCCGGGTCTCCGGGATTTGGATCGTTCGCGGATGCGCCGTACAGATAATCTCCGCCCTGCAGCACCAGCGTCTTGGATGTCAGATAACATCCTCCCGGCGGCACGGGGAAATAGATGAAACGGTGCGTGTTCAAGGCTGCCTGCAGCGCAGCCGAATCATCCGTCACGCAGTCGCCTTTCGCCCCGTAGGATGCCGCCATGACATTCACGAACGGCAGATTGTTGAGCTGCGTGTTGAAATCCGTGCGCGTTTGCGCAACGCACATTAATGGCGTGAGAAGAACAAATAGATGAAGCGATGATTTCATGTTCGTGAACACTGACGGGACGGTCTGGCGGTCCTGCTGCGAGACGCTGGCCCGGACCACTCGCTTCAGAGCATCTCGAATTCCGTCGCCTGCGACACGAAAAATCGTGGGTAAGTCGATGGTTCCTCAGCCCAACTTTTCTTTTTCGAGATGTGATCGGGGCGGGGGTGAGGTCAGGCTGCGTCGAGTTCGCGCTGGAGTTGTTCCTTTTCACGCTCGTGCTGGGCTTTGAGCTGGGCGCGATATTGTTGCAAGGTGCTTCGCTTCCGGTAAGCGATCCGCGCTTCCACCGGCTCCATTGAAAATTCGAACCCGTTCTCGGCTAATTCTTTGTCGCCGAACGGCTTGCCTTCGCGGCGGGCCTGCTCGCAGAGATCGGCGGCGCGCTCGACTTGGCGCTTGGTTTCCTCGCGGCGATGGTGCTGCAGATCTTCCAGAGTTTCCGTATCGCGTTCGCGCTGGCGGCGCAGGCGCGATTCCTGCAAGCTGAGGTTGTTGAGATCTTTGCGGTAGGTCAGGAAGATTTTGGCTTCGATAAGGTGCTTGCGGACGGTTTCGTCCTCGTTGGCGAACTCGGCGCTGAATTCGAGCCGGCCCAGAGCGTAGATGCCCATTTCGAGAGCGGGGATGCGCAAGAGGCGCCACTCGGTGTGGGCGAGCGACTGGACGAGATTACGCTCTTCATCGCCCATGGGATCCCAACGCTCGAAGAAGCCATCGACGTGGGTCTGGTAGGCTTCGGCGTCATCGCCGGGGAGCAGAACCGTGCGACCCGTGAGACCCGTTCTGACTGCGTTCAGGGAGGACTTGGCTTTACCGGTTTCACTGGTAGGCCCCGTTGAGAGCTGCGCATTTTTCTTGTTTGCTGCGACTTGGGCATTTGTTGCCATGGAAGACTCCTGAAATGAAAAACGCCGGAATCGCACTACGGCGTGTCCGGCGTTTAGAGTGATGAAGCCCCGATGGGCTTCTGAAATGAGTGTAGCACGCCTGGACCAAATGATTCCCGGTAAGTGCCTGAAAGTATGGGGAATATTGGTTGTGACTGGCCGACAGGCGGGGCGCACAACGGAGGATGAAAATAGGGATTCAGCGCAAAGCGACAAGGTGTGCAGTGCCGTGGATAAACCAACCCCGGTGTTCGTCTGGTGCATTGAGCCCGTTTGTGACTGTGGCCCGGAGGCTTTGAGCGATTGTGCTTGGCACAACGGATTGTCGCCTCTGCCGCCACGCAGGGAGCACGTGAAGTAATGTCTTGAGTTGATCCAAAGAAGTCTATCTTATGGTTATCAATATCGGTTACCATAGTTGGCGTGAGCAGACCCACCGACCTGGTCCAGGGGACCCTTGACCTCTTGATCCTCAAAATTCTCGCTCTGCAGCCGATGCACGGATGGGCAATCGGCGAGCGTATGAAACAAATGTCTAAGGAAGTCTTGCAAGTGGGTCCGGGTTCGCTCTATCCGGCGCTTCACAAGTTGGAACACGCAGGCTGGATTAAGGCCGAGTGGTCCGTCAATGAAGCCAAGCGCCGAGTCAAATTTTACTCGATTACCAAGGAGGGTCGCAAACGGCTTCATCAGGAAGCATCGGACTGGAAGCGGTTATCGAGTGCGATCACCTCGATCGTGTTTGAGAGCTAGGCATGAGGTAGCGAAATGAGACTCTTACTGAGTTTGTGGCTGCACATACGTTCGCTCTTCAGACGTCCCCAAGCGGAGGCAGATCTGAAGGACGAGTTGCAGGACTATATTGAGCGTCAAAGCGAGAGGTATATTGCTAGCGGGCTCTCGCCTGAAGAGGCGCGTCTAGCGGCGCTGCGTGACGTGGGTGGAGTCGAACAGGTAAAGGAAAAATGCCGGGATGTCCGCGGCTTGCTCTGGCTCGAGACCACGCTGCAGGATATCCGCTACGCCTGGCGCACGCTAATAAGAGATCGTGGATTCGCCACAGCGGCAATCTGCACGCTCGCATTGGGCATCGGTGCCAATACTGCGATTTTTAACGTGATCAATGGCGTCATTCTCCGCCCACTGCCCTATCGCGACCCGAGCCGCCTCGTAGATGTCATACAGGACCTCCGCACCGGCGAATTCGAGACGTTTTCGTATCCCGATTATCTTGACTGTGCTCGCCAGAGCCGTTCCTTTCAGAGTATTGCCGCCTGGCGCAATCGGGGTGCCAATGTGACAGAGCCTGGTGAGCCAGCTTTTCTTCCGACTCGCATGGTTTCGGCATCGTTCCTAAATGTGCTAAACGTACAACCCATTCTTGGACGCAACTTCACTGAGAGTGAGGATCAGCTCGCCACTGCGCCCGTGGCGATTATTGATTACTCGCTTTGGCAAGAGCGGTTCGGCGGCCAACAAGAAGCGGTTGGTTCGAGCATAGCGTTGAACGGCAAGAGCTACACGGTAATCGGAGTGTTACCTGCGGGATTTCGTTTTTTCGACAACCGCCCGATCTTAACTCTCATTGGCCAGAATGACGAATTTCTGATGCAGAGGCGCGACCTTCATACCGGCATTCAGGCGATTGCACGTTTAAAGCCTGGAACGGAACTCGCGCAGGCGAATGCCGAATTGAGCCTGATCGGTGATCGCTTGGCGCGAGCATATCCGGAGACAGAGGCAAACTTCACGTACCGCGCTATTCCTTTGAAGGAACAAATTGTCGGCGATACGGGCCGCACGCTTTATTTATTGGGTGGAGCGGTCGGATTGGTACTGCTGATCGCCTGCGTGAACGTGGCGAATTTGTTTCTCGCTCGGTCGATCTTTCGCGAGCGGGAATTCGCCGTTCGGGCTGCACTGGGCGCTGGCCGGTCGCGGCTTATTCGGCAACTGCTGACCGAAAGCCTGCTGCTCAGTTTTGTGGGAGGAGCTGCAGGCTTGCTGATCGCCACAGCCGGGACGAGTTGGACGCTCTCACATTTACCGCAATGGCTGCCGCGTACCAACGAGATTTCGATCGATGTCCGCGTCCTGCTATTCAGTTTTGCAGTATCTATCCTTAGCGGCATCGCGTTTGGCATGGCCCCCGGCTTCCAGGAGCGCTTCGAGGCGGAAGCGGCCCTGAGGCAGGGTAGTCGTGGCACCAGCGGCGGGGTTAGGCGGATTCAGGGTGTCTTTGTGATTGCGGAGCTGGCGCTCGCCTTCGTGCTTCTGGCGGGTGCGGGTTTGATGCTACGTACGATCCGGGAGCTCTGGGCCATTTCTCCCGGCTTCGATCCGCACAATCTTCTCACGATGACCGTGGCACTGCCGCCGGCAGAGGCGAAGGACGGGGCGCGGATACGCAACGGCTGGCAGCAAACGCTGGAACGCGTGAAAAACACTGCAGGAGTGGAAGCGGTAACGCTCGATTCGGTTATACCGTTGAGTGGGGACCGGCAAGCGGTTGGGTACTGGAAGAGTGCTGCGGCGCAGCCGCCCAAAGACGCGCCATTTGCTTTTCTATTCACGCCAACGCCGGACTATCTGCGGACCATGAAGGTCTCCCTCCTGCGCGGCCGTTTCTTTACAGAGCACGATCGCGTCGGCAGCCCGCCCGTAATCGTCATTGATGAGACGTTGGCGAAGCGCCTGTTCCCCGCTGAGGATCCGGTTGGAAAGGAGCTGTCCCTCCAATTCGTCGGAAGGTCGCGCATTGTTGGCGTCGTTGGAGCCATTAAGCACGAGACTCTAGATGAAAGCGCCCGCGCGGCTCCCGAGCCCGCCATCTACGCTCCACTTTTCCAGTTTCCCGATGCTTTCATGCAATTAACTACGACAGGAATGAATCTCCTGGTGCGCACTTCTATGAACTCCGGGACGGTGCTACAAGCCGTCAAAAAGAGCGTTGTTGGCCCGGCTCGGGACGCGCCAGTGCGGGATGTGGCGACGATGGAACAGCTCATCGGATCTTCGATGGCACAGCGACGAGGGATAGCATTTCTCCTGGCCATTTTTGCCGCTGTGGCTTTGGCGCTAGCCGCAATTGGAATCTACAGCGTAATTTCGTATGCGACGAGCCGCCGTGTCCGGGAAATCGGGGTTCGCATGGCTCTAGGTGCACAGCCAGGACAGGTCTTGTGGCTGGTGCTTCGTCAAGGACTGGGCGTAATTACCGTGGGCGGTGCGCTTGGTCTCGTCGCTTCTTCCGCGCTGACGCACCTATTATCAAAGCTGCTGTTTGGTGTGAAACCTGCCGATCCGCTAACATTTGCGGCTGTTGCTATCGGCCTTTGCTCGATCGGTCTGTTTGCGATCTATTTCCCCGCGCAACGTGCCGCGCAGATGGAACCGTCGCTGGCGTTGCGGCACGAATAGCTCAGACCGTCGGCGTACGGGACCGCCGCTAGCAGCGGCGCGCGACCACCAGCGTTACATCGTCTGCCGCCGGCGCTCCCCGTGTAAAGGACAGCAGTTCCGCGTTTATTGCTTCTACGAGGCTCGCAGAGGCGTCGTTCCGTTTCCCCTGCGTGACAGCGATGAGGCGCTGTTCACCGAACTCTTGATCCGTATCTGGCCCGCAAGCCTCGGTCACTCCATCACTAAAGATAACCAGCACATCGCCGCGTTTCAGGCGGCAGGTCCTCTGCTCATAGACGGCATCTCGCATAATGCCGAGCGGGAACTCCTTAGCGTCGAGCCGCTCGACTTCACCATTGGCGTGAAGCAATAGCGGGGCATTGTGCCCGGCGTTACAATACGCCAGCTCACTGCTGCCGGGATCGAACACCGCCGCGAAAAACGTGATGAAACAATTGTCCGGACAGTTCGCTGCGATGCTGCGATTCAATCGGGAAACCTGTGCGGTAAGCAGGTCGGGGTCTTCAAACAGCACGTTAACACGTGCCTGCAGGCTTGCCATCAACAGAGCAGCGCCTAGTCCCTTCCCGGAGACATCGGCGATCAAGAGCGCCACACGCCCATCCGAATACGGAAGAAAATCGTAATAGTCTCCGCCAACAGTGCGGCACGGTGCGTTATAGCCTGCCAAGTCAAGGCCTGCGATCTCCGGAGGCTGGGAAGGTAGTAACCGGCGCTGAATCTCCGCCGCCTGCTCAAGTTCTCGCGCCAACAGCTTTCTCGCATGCTCTTGCTCCGTCAGCCGGGCGTGCTCGATGCGAATGGCAGCTATATTTGCCATGACCGTGACAAGGCTCAAGTCTTCAGACGTGAACTCGCGAACCAGATGGGGCGAATCGAGATACAGCAGTCCGATCACTCGTTCATCAGTTTGCAGCGGGACCGCCAGGATGCTGCGAATTTCCTGCTCCACGACGGCCTGCTGGCTTCCGAAATCCCGATCTAGCCGGGCGTCGCGGACCAGCAGGGATTTTCCCTGCTGCATAACGAGGTCGCGCACAGCCGTGCTGATCCGAAGGCCCTTGCCGCGAATCGCGCGAGTCGTGAGATCCCCTTGCTTCTCACGCGTCATCACGACGCCGCGAGACGCTCCTACGGCACCCAACGAAAGATCGAGGATCAATTCACAGAGCTTCCCTAATCCGCCATTCCCCGCCAGCTCCCGTCCAGCTTGCACAAGCGCTTTCAGATGCACACCCTCCAGGACAGGGCGACCTCTGGATTCCGCTTCAAGCACGGCTTCCAGGCGGTCGAGTCTGTCCTGCCAAGTGGCTTCTAGAGCAGATTTCAGGTCGACCGATACCGTCGACGCAACGTTCGCTGCGCTCTGCTCTACGAAGGTGATCTGGTCTGGCTTGACATCTGTAAACTCGTGTGCCTGGCT
The DNA here is from genome assembly GCA_963787585.1 of uncultured Acidobacteriaceae bacterium. Classification (GTDB taxonomy): domain Bacteria; phylum Acidobacteriota; class Terriglobia; order Bryobacterales; family Bryobacteraceae; genus Bog-105. The sequence goes on along the minus strand of CAWBDR010000007.1, from coordinate 218,351 downwards.
GGCGGCTGGCATCCCCCAAGCGTAGCTGAAATTGCCTCGCCGGGCCGCGGGATCATTCGAACTCTGCCAGGTGTTGAAGCACCTCCCGGCGGAACAAGATCATCGTCCGCACCGGAATTCGTCAAGTCAGACCCATTGTGCGCCTGGTCGCGTCCAACTGCTGTAAGAGTGGGACTTACCTCGATGGAACGGCAGTTGGGCATCAAGTTTGCCCGTGACGTGGAGCTCGCATTCGGGTGATGAGATCGAGGCTTACTTGTGATTGGCAGATCTGCGGTTCTTACTTCGACCAATGCGATATTGAGCTAAGCGCAAAGAGGCGCAGAGGAATCGTCGTGGGCTTCAGCTCAGTGAATTCGCCGGCACTCATGATTCTGGTCGCAATTCCCAGCCAGGTGATTCGGTCTTATTTCGTCGGTGGAGTAGTTCTTGCGATCGGGCTGGTCGCGATTTTTGTTCGCGGCGATTGGCGAGAGGCGCGAGGATTCGACAAGCTGATTCTGTTCGGTCCGCTTTTCTACGCGGCACCAATCGCGGCCTTCGGCACCGAACATTTCACGGTGACGAAGTCCATCATGTCGATCATACCGGCGTGGATTCCGTGGCATCAGTTTTGGGTGTACTTCGTAGGCGCTTGCTTTATCGCAGCCGCGCTGAGCTTGGTAACAGGGATTCGGGCGCGTCTCGCGGCGACTTTGCTCGCCTTGACGTTTTTCTTATTCGTCGTGTTGATGGAGGCTCCGGGTTGGGCACACCATCCGCGAGATCGGTTTGCGCTCACGTTTGTTCTCCGGGAAATATCCTTCAGCGGCGGCGCTCTGGCGCTGGCAGCAAGCCTCACTGAGGAGCGGCACGAGCGCGGCTCGCACATCCTTGCGACGATTGCGCGATACTTTGTTGCAATTCCCGTGCTGTTTTTCAGCTTCGAGCAATTCATGCACGGCGATCACGTTCCCGGCATTCCGCTGGAACCAGTGACTCCCGCGTGGGTCTACGGACACGCCATTTGGACGTACCTGGCAGCCGTGGTTTACGCAGTGGCGGGTACCCTGTTGCTTATTGGCAAGAAAACCCGCGCAGCAGCGGCGTGGCTGGGCTTGACCGTCCTCATCGTAGAGCTGGTCGTCTACGTGCCGATAGGAGTAGTAGAACGCGCCAGCCTCGACAATGGCCTGAATTATGTGGCGGATACGCTGATGTTTTGCGGCGCCGTTCTTCTGCTCGCGGGCGCCATGCCGCGGTATTGCCGGTCCTCTGGTCCATGTGCACCGGATACTGAACAAGGGTCTCAGTAACAAGAAGCACTGAATGGGCAGTTACAAACACCGGCGGGAGGAACTGGTTATCTTTGCGAAAATCCGGAGTACGCCGACGCTCCGACTCAATCGGCTGTGACGCTGTTGTTTCATCAGGAGTCGCAAGGGATCTGGATGCGCGTTTGTCGTTCGTAATCGTCCACAGATCGCACATCCGGTTCCCATTTCAGCAACTTGCCGCGCACATGGAACCATAGCCCGTTATAGGTCAAAGTGGACGGAGCGACGTTGCATAACGGCTAGGTTTGCGCATTGTGCGGTTGGAAGCGTTTCCCCTCTTTAGCTATTGGTGGGGCTCGCCTTGACATTCTACTAAAAGCGTCATATCCTCACCTAGTATGTCTACTAAAGGAGAGGGTAACCGAATCGAGCTGCTTCAAGGCACGCTAGACATGCTGGTTCTGGGCACGCTAATTCTTGGACCCATGCACGGCCACGCAATCGCGAAAGCTATCGAGTTTAAGTCCGATGAAGTGCTGCAAGTGGAACAGGGATCTTTGTATCCGGCGCTGCACCGGCTTATCAAACGGCGATGGATTTCAGTTCAGGAAGGCACCTCAGAAAACAACCGGCGTGCAAAATTCTACGCGCTGACGGCAAAGGGCCGCCGACAACTGGAGATCGAGACGAGTAATTGGGACAAACTGGCAGGAGCGATCGCACGGATTCTCCGGCCGGCGGAATCGGAGAGCAAATCATGAACCGACGCAAAAGGATGATCGAAGGGCTCGATCAAGACATTCGCGACCATCTCGAAAGGGAGATCCAAGACAATGTAGATCGAGGAATGTCACCGGCGGAAGCGCGGTATGCGGCATTGCGCAAATTCGGCAATGTTACGCAAGTCAAAGAGAATACTCGGGAAGTGTGGAGCTTGGTCTGGTTCGATCAGCTCCTGCAAGACGTCCGCTTCGGTCTGCGTATGTTGTGGCGAACCCCCGAACTAACCGCTGCGGCTGTCCTGGCGATTGCTTTGGGGGTAGGCGTAAACGTTGGCATTTTTTCGGTGCTGAATGGTATCGCGCTACGCTTGCTACCGCTGCCCCGCGCCGAACAGATTGTAAGTGTAAGCCAAACCTTTCATGGTCACGTCACCCGCAACACTCACAACGAAACGAGCATGTTCTCGTACTCGGAATATGTTGAGTACCGGAATCAGAGTCATGTCTTTTCAGGTCTTGTCGCGTATGAACCCTTTGTGGACGCTACGCTAGGCGGTGACACCGCCCAGCAAGTCTTGGGAACCGTAGCAAGTTGCAACTATTTCGACGTCCTTGGCGAGCATCCGGCGCAAGGACGAGGATTCATGGCCACGGATTGTGCTGCGCCCGGCGACAATGCCGTCGTCGTGGTAAGCGAAGATCTGTGGCGCAGCCGGTTTGCAGCCGATCCTTCTTTCATCGGCAAGCGAATCATGCTGAATCGCACTGCATACACGGTAGTTGGAATTGCGCGCAGCGGCTTTCAGGGTACAGAACCAATTCCGAGCTCATTTTGGATTCCGCTCTCGATGCAAAAGGCGATCGAGCCAGGCCAAGATCGCCTCGCGGACGACAACATGAGCTGGCTGGCGCTGCTGGGCCGCGTGAAGCCCGGCGTTACGCTCGATCAGGTGCGAGCCGGCCTGGCCGTTATTGCCTCGCGCATTGACCGGCTACATCCGGGACGCCAGAGTTCGCTTACCGTTCACGTCGCAACGTTCTTGGGACGACCCGAAGAGCGCTCAGCTTTGGTTCCGGTCTCTTCGGTTCTTCTAATTGCGTTTGGGTTGATACTGCTTCTGGCATGTGCGAACGTCGCCAACCTTCTGCTTGCGCGCGCCACGATGCGGCATAGAGAAATCGCCCTGCGGCAGGCGATTGGTGCGGGCCGATGGCGTTTGCTGCGGCAACTGTTGACCGAAAGCCTTCTTCTTTCCCTGATGGGAGGCGTGTTGGGGTCGGTGCTCGCGTTATCCTGCTTCCCAACACTGATGCAATTCGCGATGGCCCAACTGCCCCGCCCATTTCCAGAGGTCTCGGTGAATATTTTCCCGGATGTTCGCGTGATGTTCTACGCTCTGCTGCTGACCCTTGCTACCGGGATTGTTTTCGGTCTCGTACCCGCTTTGCAAAGTTCGCGGCCGGATGTCAACACGGCGCTGAAGGAAGGCGGCGCTTACTTTGACTTCGGCAACAAGGGGCGGCAAGTGCTGCGCAACGTCCTGGTCGGAGCGCAGATCGCTTTCAGCATGGTCTTACTGCTCGCGGCCGGGTTGTTGTTGCGCGGTCTGTACCAGGCGCAGACCATTGATCCGGGATTCGAGACGAAAAACGTGGCCTCCCTTTTTCTAAACTTGCGAGAACAGGGTTACGACGTGAAGCGGGCAACTGCTTTCATGCAGAGCTTACGCGAGAGTGCCGCTGCTCTTCCCGGCGTGATCGACGTCGCGGAGGCTGAATGCGCGCCGCTGAGCCATGATTTCAGCGGCGACTTCTTTACAGTGCCCGGGCGCACGGGGCGATTCGCAATTGACTACAACCACGTTTCCGCAAGCTACTTTTCGGTTGTCGGCATTCCGATCGTCGCCGGCCGCGGCTTTACTGGGCAAGGGCGTGAGGAGTCGGTCATCATAGTCTCGGAAGCTACTGCGCAGCGGCTCTGGCCCGGGCAGAATCCCTTGGGGAAAATATTACGAGAAGATAGCGGTCGCGAATATTCTGTCATTGGAGTCGCGAAAGACGCTGAGGTGGCCCATCTCGGCGAGCGCGATACAAGCTATCTCTATTTCCCTGCTGCACCTGAAGGCAACTCGCGGGTTTACCTGCTCGTTCGGTTCCAGGGGAAGTTTGACGGGACCGCCAAAGGTCTGCGACATGCAGTGCGAGTGCTCGATTCCGATTTGCCGGTTAGTGTGATCCGGATCGAAGACTATCTGGAGGTTTGGCGCGCGCCCTCGCGTGTGGTTGCTGGACTCGCCGGTACGCTCGGTGCCCTGGCACTCCTGCTCGCCTCGGTGGGTGTGTACGGAATGGTGACGTACAGTGTGAACCGCGGGGTGCGCGAAATTGGAATTCGAATGGCGCTCGGAGCGAATCGCGCCGACATAATCAGACGAATTCTTTGGCGAGCCATGCGACCCATATCAATCGGCGCGCTCGCTGGCGTCGCCCTAAGCGCCGCTGTTTCGCGCGTGCTGTCAGCGTTCCTCTTCGGGCTCAGCGCACACGATCCAATCGCATTTCTCGGCGTTCCGTTATTTCTGCTGGCCGTGGCGATTTTCGCAAGCTTGGTACCGGCTCGCCGTGCTATACGTGTCGATCCGACGGTCGCGCTGAGATTTGAGTAGTGGCAGCCCATGGTGCATAAACCTTCGGTTCAACAGCGTCAGTTTTTCTATTGCCGTATATCAATGCCTTGAAAAGACCAGTCAGATCAAAGCGGTTTGCAGCCCGCTCCTGAAATTGCCGCGCGGGAATGTACCAGCCAAGCGCTAAGTCACAAACACCCGAACGCCGTCCGTACCCAATGCGGGAGGCGTCTCCGCGGATCAATTCGACCCTCGATTTCTTCCCGGCGCAGCATCTTGTGAATGACAGATGGCAAGACTATCTGTCCCACGAGACGGGCTGGCTTTACGCCCGGTCGTGTTTTGCCCCGGCGAGCGCCACTTGATCCTCGGGCTCGTTGGATTCCGTTCCCCAGGTGATCAACATAGCCCCGCGATTCGCCGTGAAGTACAGGAAGCCCCACTGGATGAAAACCAGAATCCGGCTCTCAAATTCCACGATGTACATCAGGTGAATGAAAAGCCATACCAGCCACGCCGGCAATCCGTGCAAATGGATCCCAAAGATGTTCGCAACCGCTGATCCTCGTCCAATTACCGCTAAATCGCCCTTATCGAAATAATGGAACGGCCGAATGTTCCGGTCGCCTTTCACTCGTTTCACGATTGTCTTGGCCGCGTACCCTCCGCCCTGCATCGCCACTTGCGCCACGCCCGGCAGCGGCTTGCCCTTGGAATCGGTTGAATAGGCCATATCGCCGACGACAAAGACATCCGGATAACCCGGAATCGTGAGGAATTGGTCCACGACGATCCGGCCGCCCTTTTCGGTTTGCGCGCCGGTGCGCTTCGCAAGCTGCCGCCCGAAATCGGAGGCCGTCACGCCCGCTGCCCAGATCACCGTGTGCGAAGCGATATGTTCTTCTCCGGCCGGTGTCTTCACCGTCACTCCGTTTTCATTAACGTTGGTGACCAGCACCTCCGTTCGAATCGTCGCCCCCAGCTTTTCCAGGGACTTCTGCGCATGCTTCGACAGATCCTCCGGAAATGTAGAGAGAATCCGCTTCCCACTATCGAGTACCAGGATCTTTGCGGTTCCCGGGTCGATGGAACGAAAATCGTTCTTCAACGTGTGATGCGCAATTTCTCCCAGGGCCCCCGCGAGTTCCACCCCGGTAGCGCCGGCTCCGACGATCACAAACGTTAACCATGCCTGGCGTTCAGCGGGATCGCTGATTCGCTCCGCGGACTCGAACGCAAACAGCAGCTTATGGCGTATTGTGGTTGCATTCTCGATCCCCTTGACCGGTGGAGCATACTTACTCCACTCATCATGGCCGAAGTAGCTGCCCTTGGAGCCGGTCGCGATGACCAGTGAATCATAGGCAATCTGCTCGCCGTCGTGCAACACCACCGTCTTGCCTGCCGGATCGATATCTACGGCTTCATCCAGCAGCACTCTCGTATTCTTCTGTTTCGCGAGCACGCCGCGGATCGGAGCTGCGATTTCTCCCGGCGATAGTGAACCGGTCGCCACTTGATACAGCAGCGGTTGAAACAGATGGTAGTTACGGCGATCGATTACCGTCACGTCCACCGGCGCGTCTTTCAGTGCTTTTGCCGCGTACAGCCCCCCGAAACCAGCACCTAGAATGACAACTTTATGCCTGTTTGCCATCTCGTATCCCGCATCTTTCTCTTTTTTGGATGCGTGATGATCGGTGGATTAGGCATAGAAATTCACCGTGGCCAAGAATTTCGGTTTTCGCCTTGCCTTTCGTATCTGTTCGAACGCATACGCGATTTTGATGAGCTTGGGCTCGGTCCATGCCGTGCCGAAGAACGAAATGCCGATGGGTAAACCGAAGCTGGATCCTGCCGGTATGGTGATGTGCGGATAACCGGCTACTGCCGGCGGCGATGCGCACCCGCTGTCGGCGCGATCTCCGTTTACCCAATCGGTGATCCAGGCGGCCCCGGCAGTTGGTCCTGCAATCGCATCCAGCTTGTTTTTTGCAACTACCGCGTCGATGCCCTCTTTCCGCGTCAGGCGATGATTATTGCTGAGGGCGTCCTTGTAGGCTTTCTCAGCCAAGGGCCTCTTCGCTTGTGCCCGCTCCATCAGCTCCTGCTCGAAGTAGGGCATCTCTTCCTTGGGATGCGCCCGGTTGAAGGCGATGCAATCTTCGAGCGATTTCACTGCCGCGCCGCGGTTAGCCAGATAATTGTTCAAGTCGGCTTTGAACTCGTAAAGCAATACTTCCATCTCGGTTTCGCCCCACCCCTCTGCGGTGCTCAGATCTACGGGATCGACGATTTGCGCGCCTGCTTGCTTCATGAGCTCGATGCACTCGTTCATCAATTCCGTAACCGCGACCCCAATGGTGAAATAAGAGCGCGCAATGCCAATGCGCGCGCCTCGCAACCCGTTGGTATCGAGGAACTGTGTGTAATCTGTGTAGAACTTTCCGGCGCTTGCCTGCGTGGCGGGATCACGCGGATCAGTGCCTGCCAGGGCGCCCAGCAGCAAGGCGGCATCGCGCACCGAACGCGCCATTGGTCCGGCGGTGTCCTGGCTATGAGCGATCGGAACAATTCCAGTGCGGCTGATCAGTCCGACGGTCGGCTTGATTCCCACAATGCCGTTCATGGAAGAGGGGCAGACGATCGATCCGTCCGTTTCCGTTCCGATTCCCAGCGCGGCCAGATTTGCCGATACGCCCACACCGGTACCAGAGCTCGAACCGCACGGATTGCGATCGAGCGCATACGGATTTCTTGTCTGTCCTCCACGCCCGCTCCATCCGCTCGTCGAATGAGTCGATCGAAAGTTAGCCCATTCGCTCAAATTGGTCTTGCCCAGGATTACGGCCCCGGCTGCGCGTAACCGCTCGGCGACCCACGCGTCCTGTTTTGCCGGCGTTCCATCCAGCGCGAGGGAGCCGGCGGTGGTCTGCATCTTATCCGCGGTGTCGATGTTGTCCTTAATCAGTACCGGAATCCCGTGCAGCGGGCCGCGCGGACCCTTCGTTTTCAGCTCTGCATCCAACGCTCGCGCCAGTTCGAGCGCGTCTGGGTTGAGCTCGATTACTGCCCGCAGTGCCGGGCCATGCGAGTCAACATCTTCGATTCTCTGCAGGTACAGTTCGGTAATTCGCTCGGAAGTCAATTCGCCGGATCTGATTCTGTCCCGAAGATCGAAAGCCGCCGCTTCATCCAGAGCGAAGCTCGAAGCGTGCACGCCGGGCGCATTCTTGAGGTCTTCGGGACTAGGCGGCGGTGGAGGTTGGGGTTTCGGCTGAGCGGCCTTTTCCTGCTGCGGGTTCGCGTGAGCTGCCAGTCCGAGTCCAGCCAGCGCGGCGCTCGAGAAAAATGTGCGTCGATCCATTCACTGCCAGAGTACCGTCAGTGAAAATCGTGCGACTGCACCGCCGCCGCATCGCGGAACGTCAGCTCCTCAATATCGCCCGCCTTCACGGAAATTACATTGCTGATGCTTTGCAGTACCCCTTTCACCTGAACATAAGGAGAAACGGTACAAGCCAGCCGCTTGCGATCGAAAAGATCGGGCTGCACGATGATGTTGATGATCCCGGTTTCATCTTCCAGGCTCATAAACACGAACCCCTTCGCCGTCCCCGGCCGCTGCCGCGTAATCACGCATCCTGCTACCGTCAGTACCATTCCATTTCGTTGCGCCTTCGCCGTGGCCGCGTCCAGAATTCCCATTTCGCGCATTTGTTCCCGGTAATGCGCCATTGGGTGCTTGCCTATTGTCAAGCCGCTCGTATTGAAATCGGCATATGTGCGCTGTCCGGGTGTCATCGGCTGCAAAGGCGATGTTGTGCCGTCGTCCGCTGCCGGTTCCAGCAACTCGCCCACCGGCTGAAGCGCCAGCTCCGCTTGCCACAATGCGCCCCGCCGGTGCCGGTCTGATTTCTCTTTTGGAAGTGCGTTCAGAGCACCTAATTCGGCCAAAGCCAAAATTTCGTCCTTTTGCAGCTCCGCGACTCGCCGCACCAGGTCACGCAAAGAGGTAAACGGCTGGCGCTTTCGTTCCTCCTCTATCTTTTTTGCGGTCGAACTGCTCAACCCGCGTACATAATTCAATCCCAGCCGTACATATTTTGTTTTGCCGTCGCTTTCAACCGTGCACTTGAAATCAGAGCGCAGGATGTCTACAGGACGAAACCGCTGCCCATGCCGCTGCGCATCTTTCACCAACGTTGCGGGCGAGTAAAATCCCATCGGCTGATTGTTCAGCATTGCCACCGTGAACGCCGCCAGATAATGACACTTGAGGAAAGCGCTCGCATACGCAATCAGCGCAAAGCTGGCGGCATGCGATTCCGGGAATCCGTACAGAGCGAATGATGTGATCGCTTGTGTAATCCGTTCCTGTGTTTCCCCGGTAATTCCGTTCCGTTCCATGCCTTCCCGCAGCTTGACTTCCACTTCGCGCATGCGTTTCTCCGAGCGTTTAAATCCGAATGCTCGCCGAAGCTCTTCCGCCTGTCCGCCCGTGAATCCCGCTGCCAGCATCGCAATGCGAATCAATTGTTCCTGAAACAACGGCACCCCCAGCGTTCGCTTCAAAACCGGTTCCAGAGATGGATGCAGACAAACTGGTTCTTCCAGCCCTTGCCGCCGCTTTAAATAGGGGTGCAGCATTTGTCCAACGATGGGTCCAGGGCGGATAATCGCCACCTGTACGACGATGTCGTAAAACGTTGCGGGCTTCATGCGCGGAAGGCAGGACATTTGCGCCCGGCTTTCTACTTGAAACAACCCGATCGTGTCCGCTTTTTGCAAACAGGCGTACACGTCGTTATCGTTTTGCGGCAGATGCGCCAAATCTACTTCTTCGCCATACTTTTCGCGAATCGTTTCAACCGTGTCCTCCAACACGGCCATCATTCCCAGCCCTAGCAAATCCACTTTGATGATCTGCAGGTCTGCGCAGTCGTCTTTGTCCCACTGCACTACTACGCGCCCCGGCATTGTTGCCGGCTCGAGCGGAACAATGGAATCAAGCTGCCCCTGACAGATGACCATGCCGCCGGAATGCTGTCCTAAATGGCGCGGCAGGTCCATAATCTCGCTCGTCAAGGAGAAGAACTTCAGCGTGCGCGGATCGCGCAGGTCGAATCCTTGCTCACGAAATCGCCGCTCCAGCGTGTCTTTCGGATCACGCCATTCAAATGTGTTGATCTGGCTTGCAAGCTTCCCGATCTCCTCTTCAGCGAAACCGAGCACCTTCCCGACATCCCGCACTGCGGACCGGCCGCGATAAGTAATGACATTGGCGGTCATCGCTGCGCCAAGTTGTCCATATCGCTCGTACACGTATTGAATGGCGCGCTCGCGTTGATCTCCGCTGGGCAGATCCAGATCTATATCCGGCATCTCGCCGCGCTCTTCTGAAAGAAACCGCTCGAACAGCAGATCCATGCCGACCGGATCCACCGAGGTAATTCCCAGCGCATAACAGACCGCGCTATTGGCCGCTGACCCGCGCCCTTGTACGAGAATCTTATTCCGCCGGCAGAAATCGATGATGTCCCAGACAATCAGGAAATAGCCCGGCAGGTTCAGCTTGTCGATTAAGGCCAGTTCGCGTTCTATCTGCCGCTGCGCTTGTTCGTAATAGGGCCGATAGCGATTTCTGGCTCCGACTTCGGTCAACTGACGCAGATAGGTCATGGCCGTCTCGCCGGGCGGTACCGGATAGCGCGGAAACTCGTATCCCAAATCCACTAACGTGAAGTCGAGCCGGTTTGCCAGTTCTATCGTATTGGCAAGCGCAACCGGGAGATCCGTAAAGAGCGCGCGCATCTGCTCCGGCGTCTTCACGTATCGTTCTGCGTTCAGGTTCAGCAGCTTTCCGGCTTCAGCTAAGGTCGTTTTGTGCTGGAGGCAGGTGAGTACATCCTGAAGTTCGCGCCGCTCCTCAGACGCCTGAGTCACGCCATTCGTGGCGAGCAATGGCAATTTCATGCTGTTCGCTAATTCAACGAGCGCCTGGTTCCGCGCTTCCTCGTCGCGGCGGCAATGCCGTTGTAATTCGACGAAGAGGTTCTTGGCGCCAAAGACCTCAGTTAATCGCTCCAGCCTGCGCCGCGCCTCAGTGATAGCGGCCGGCCCTTCTAATTGCGTGAAAACTTGCGCGAGCGGTCCCTCATCTCCGCCTGTCAGACAAACTAACTCCTTGGCGTATTCGGCGAAATCCTCTTCAGTTGCAAAGGGATACTCGGGTTTCCCCGGTTTGCTGTCCCGAAATTTTGTGCGAGTGATTAAACGGCAGAGGTTTTGATATCCGAGCCTATTTTCCGCCAGGAGCGTATATCTGCCATTTTTAAGTGAATTGATTTCAGCGCCGATCAGCGCTTTAATGCCGAGCTTTTTTGCAGCTAAATGAAAACGCGGCGCGCCATATACGCCATTCGCATCAGTAAGTGCCATGGCGTGCTGTCCGATTTCAGCACTCCGCGATATCAGGTCTTCCGGTAGGGATGCCCCCTCTAGAAAAGAGAACGCAGAGTGGGCATGCAGTTCAACGTATAAAGGTGCCATAGTTCTGCAACAGCACTGCAGAACCAGTATAGGCGAATAAAAGGAGAATAGACTGGGGCTAAAGCGCAGCGATCAATCCGGTACCATATGCGGCCCCAGATCGTACTTGTTCCGGCGTAGCGAAGATCTTTTCCAGCATCCGAACCAGCCCATTGAAATCATCCGGCTTGGTGTAGAAATCTTTAACACCGAACTCAAATGCCCGCTCGCGGTCTTCCGCCGCATTGGATGACGTCACGATCACGACACGCAGGTCCCGCAATAGTGGATCGGCGGTAATGGTGCCCAAGAACTCCCAACCGTTCATTCTTGGTGTATTCAGATCAAGCAGCACTATGTCAGGCCAGATGGGATCACTCAACCGCATCTCACGCAGGAAGAGCAAGCCTTCCTCGGAATCCAAACAGCGATGTACCCTGGCTGGAATCGCGGCTTCATCCATAGCGCGCGTCAACAGATATGCGTCCGCATCATCATCTTCGATGTGCAGGACCCGCCAATCTTGCACGAGAAACGAGCGATCTCGGCTGCGCGCGCGTGCCGGTTCTATGTCAAGGTTCTCACGTTTATTCATACAAGGCGCCGGATCATCGTGGCGCCGCACTATCCGCCGCAGTATCTGGGGAAAGAGAGGGTGATTTTCCGGACCCATTTGGGATATTGAGAGTATCTTCTATATCGAGCACCTTAGCAAGCGCTTTGCATCCGATTTGTATTTATTTTTCAACAGAAAAATATTCTCACATAATTGTGTTTATACCGCGCTTAAAAATATTAATTCTTCTTGAACTGGCAGTGCGGGATTCCTGCGGAACAGCAAGGAAGCTGAGCGCAAAGAGAACCAGTGCGAGCCTTCCTAGCAGTCCGACTCCCGCCAGATAAACACAGATAAACACAATCGGCGTCATCAGAAAAAGCGCCAACAAGCGCTGCCACTCCCCGTCGGCTTGCTCTCTCACAGCAAGCAAAGCCGGAAGCAGGATGGCACAATCTGCGATGTAAGTGTGATGGCTGATCAAGACTCCGCCGGCGAATATTGCCGCAAACGACCACTCCAGATTGCTACGCCGGATGACGTGCCAAACCAGCGCGCACACGATTAATGCGCCAGCTATTTCCCAGGGCAGGCGGCCATTTACTAATCCGTTTAAGTTCGGCATCGCTGCTAAGCCTCGATTAGTTTCGGGAAGAGTTGCCGCTCCCCAAAAGGCAGGCAACCACTTAGGTCCGGCTGCAAGAAAAGAGAGCGCGATCAGAACACTTCCGCCCGCGAGTAAGCCCGCACCGAAACGCCACATCCTGCGCTCGAGCACCAGTATAGGAAGGAGCAAAAACAGGTGCGGCTTGATCGCGCAGAGGCTGAAGATGGCTCCCGCCTGAATCGGCCGGTTGGCTTTCAGAACCATCAGGCCCACTGCGGTCAATCCCAGCAGCAGCGCCAGATCCTGCCCGAAGACAAAGCTCCCAAAAAGCGGCATGGACCAGCAACACGCGATGGCGGCCGATCTGCGGTCCGCGAAAGGAAAGAACCACACGAACGCGGCTACCGCAGCCAGCATCAGCATTTGAAACGCTTCGAAGGCGTGCCGGTATGACAATCGGGCGAGCGGCCATAACATGGCGGCATAAAACGGCGGTCGAATAAACAATCGCTGTGAATTGTCATGACCGATCGCCTCGCGCTGCACCGCGAGAACATGCAGCGTGTCATAAAGATGTCCTGTGCCGCACAGCCTGCCCCCTGGATACAGACCCAGGAAGTCAGTGTCCGGAGTGTAGTGGAGAAACGGCAGATAGAGGACGACGTTCACGGCCAGCCCGGCGAAGCACAGCACGCAACACCGCAGATTTCGCGAACTCCAGGCTAGCTTTGCCGCTCGACGCCAATTCACCGTGGCCCTCAGTTACAAGGGCTGGCAAATTCGGGAAAATCTCACGGAGGCGAGTCAGTCCGTGTGGAACACTTCTTCCATGGCCGCCCACCACTCGCCGGGTTTACGAGTCGGAAGCGGCTCTTGCATCGGCTCCATAATCGCCCACCACTCCTGAGTTTTCTTATCCGCAGCCATCTTGGCGCGATCCGCCTGAATGTCCTGGCCGTGGTATTCGAAGTAGCCGAACAGGAAGTTGTCCTTGAAAAAAATCGAATAGTTTCGAATCTGGCACCGGCGAATGGTTTCCAAAACTTCAGGCCAGACCGCCTCGTGATACTTACGGTATTTGTTGACAGCTTCCGGTTTGAGCCGCAACACCATTCCGAATCGTTGCATCGCTAATGTACCCTTGGACATAATACGCAAGGAGTTGGCCGCCAGTGGTTTTGGCCGCGTGAGGCGAGAGGTGCTCCTTTGATAACGAACAATTCCGCCATTTCGGCGAAACGATCGGCGCAAGTTCCTCACGAGTTGTTCCCGAAAGGAGCGATCCTCCCGTTCATTCTTGTCACCGCGCTTTTCTTCCTTTGGGGAATCCCGAACAATCTGAATGACGTGCTCATCCGGCAATTCATGAAGTCGTTCGCGATAACGCGCCTTAAGGCCGGCCTGGTCCAATCTGCCTTCTATTTCGGCTATTTCGTACTCTCGGCTCCCGCCGCGCTTGTGATGCGAAAGTACGGATACAAAGTGGGCCTGGTGTTCGGGCTCTTTCTCTACAGCGCCGGAACATTTCTGTTCTGGCCGGCTGCTATCGCCCAGAGCTACGGCTTCTTTCTTTTCGCCTTGTTCGTCATCGCCAGCGGATTGGCATTTCTTGAAACGGGTTCCAGTCCGTTCATCGCGCAGATAGGGGATCCGGCGAGTTCGGAGCGCCGCTTGAACTTCTGTCAGGCATTCAATCCCCTGGGCTCGATTACAGGCGTGCTTGTTGGAACGGCCTTTATCTTCTCAGGAATTGAACTGACGGCCCCGCAGGTGGCAGCGATGAAAGCCGCCGGGCAATACGCGCCGTACCTGCGCCACGAAACGATGCGGGTCATCACTCCCTATCTTGTGCTCGGTTGTATGGTCCTGCTGTGGGCCTTTCTGATCATCCGGACGAAGTTTCCCCGCGTTGGCGAAGAAGCCGACAGTACGGCGGCTGTTGATCACGGGAAATTTTTGGATCTTTTGCATTATCCGCATTTTCTGGAAGCGGTGCTCGCCCAGTTCTTCTATGTCGGCGCCCAGGTCGGAACCTGGAGTTACTTCATACAGTACGTGCAGGAGTATGCGCACGTATCGGAGAAGACCGCCGGTTATTTTCTTACCGGCACCTTGGTCGCGTTTGCTGTCGGCCGGTTTACCGCGACATACCTGATGCAGTTTATCCGCCCGAATGTTTTGATGGGCATTTATAGCTTGGTTAATGTGGCGCTGGTGGCGATCGGCGTATGGTTTCCGGGCTGGCTCGGATTATGGGCGATTTTCCTGACGAGTTTCTTCATGTCGCTCATGTTCCCCACGATTTTCGGGCTAGGTTTGAAAGAACTCGGGCCGAACACGAAACTGGGCGGATCGCTTATAGTGATGGCGATCATCGGGGGCGCCGTGTTCACACCATTAATGGGATGGCTCTCGCAATCCCTGAGCATGGCTAAAGCGATGCTGGTACCGCTCGCATCTTATTTGTTCATTGCCTACTTCGCGTTCGTCGGTTCAAGGGTACGGGTGCGCTCCGCTGTTCGAGGCTGATGAAGCTGCTCCAGGTTTCTGCCGAGTATCTGTTCTGCTTGCTTCTTGCTCAGCCCCAGCTCATAGAGCGCGGTGGCCTGCTGTTCGAGAATGGGCGCCTGCCAGCCACGCGGAAAAAAGCTTGAATCGGTGCCAAAAAGAAGTCGCCCCGTCCCCAGTACATCCATGGCGCGGCGGAATACGGAGCGAAAATCGAGAGACTCATACGTCATCCAGCGATTGGAGCTCGACGTGTCAAGCCAGACATTGGGACAAAGATCGGCAAGCATCAATGCCTCGCGAAACAATCCTGCGCCAAAGTGCGGCACGAGGAACCGAATTTGCGGAAACTGCAAAGCGACGGGATGAAGGTCGAGCGGATTAGAAAAGCGCAGATCGAAGGGGCAGGGCAGCCCGAGCTTGGTGCGAACACCGACGCTAAGGGCTCCGCAATGGACGAAAACGGCTAGATGGTATTCGCTCGCAATGTCGAGTATCGGCCGGAGTCGGGCGTCCAAGATCGAGTACTTATGCATTGCGGGAAACAGACACAGGCAATGCAAGTGCGGACTCACGGCGGCGGCCGTGACGCGGTCCAGCGCATCGGGCTGCATGGGGTCGAGCATGAAATAACCGAAGAACCGGCTTGGATGGGCCGCTACTGCTGCTGCGACGCTAGCCTCGTCGCCGTGTACGCTGGCGATGAGGCAGGCGCGCGACACGCCGTAACGGTCCAATTCGCCTATCCATCGCGCCGCCAGCGCTGCCGGGTTTTGGGGAGGTATTTCCCACTCGAGTGACGGCCCCAGCGCCTCGGCGCTTTCAGCTTGCCTCTGCTGCGCCAATCCCGAATAGAACCGATGCGAAAAGAAATGCACATGCGCATCGTCGACCGGCAACTCTCCCCAGGACGTGTGAGCCATCGAAAACGATGATAACCGTGGTTGGGCGAGCCTGAACTTAATCTAAGCGAGCGTGCGTCAAACGGATGTGGAAGCAAAAATCGAACAGTATCCGAGTGTTTCCAAGGTAACCAATCGGATTTTTATTACGCTCATTGTCATTACCAGCACATTTGGGAATCTCCTCCTCGGTGTTGGTATGCAACGAATGCCGGATTTCGGCGCGGCTTCGCTTTCTTCGTACTTAGGGGCTTTGTTCACAAATCGATACGTCCTGATTGGTACCGCGTTGCTGATCGTGTGGATGATCGCCCAGCTCTGGATGCTCACGTGGGCCGATCTGACTTACGTTCTTCCCGTCACGGCCAGCGCTTACATCCTGGCCGCCATCTTGAGCAAATTCTTCCTCAGCGAGCGAATCTCGCTTGCACGTTGGATTGGAATAGTGATTATTTCTTTTGGAGTTCTGCTGGTTTCAGAAACGCCACCCGACACGAGACATGAGCGGGAGCCTACGTCGTGAAGTGGCTCTGGCTGGCGATCAGCGTTTTTTCCGGGACCTTTGGCGACCTAATGACGGCTAAGGGGATGGCGGAGCACCGCGAGATAGAGGATTTCGGAACTCGCGGGTTGGCGCGCATTCTTCGCCACATTGGTACTCATCGCGAAGTCATCACGGGGATGGTGTTCAACGCCATTGCCTTCTTTTCCCTTATGGCGCTGCTTTCGGTCTCTGAAGTCAGCTTCGCTATTCCGGCCGGCGCGTCAAGCTACGTGATAAAAGCCGCGCTTGCCCGCTGGTATCTGGGTGAACATCTCAATGCAAAGCGCTGGCTGGGCGCCGTGTGCGTGGCTGTCGGGATCGCACTGATTGCCTTTTGAATCAAAGCCGTGTCTTTGAGTCAAGAGGGTCCCGCACCCGCTTCGCCGCCCTCCAATCCGAATAACACCAGTCCAGCCACCACCAGGCAGGTAGCGATGACTTTAAGTGTGAGGGCTCGCCTGCCGAAATCTTCACGGAACCATTGCGGGCGCCACTGGGTGATGCCGTACGCTCCGAGGAAGATGATGACGTAACGAACTCCAGAAATGGCTTCGACGACAGTCGGCGAGGCGCGGCTGACCGCAAAGACCACCAGGAACGAACCTACGCCTGCCATGAAGCGGTTCACCATGTACCAGAACTTACTGCGGGGTGGCGCCTCTTCGGAATCCGTGAAGATCTGTTTTCGCCAGCCTGGCGGAACGAGCAGCGCCATAGAGCCCACGAATGTCCCGAAGGTGAAAAATACATACCCGGTCACGAAGTTCGTTTGATTGAATACAATCTTTTGCAAAACGTTTGTCATGCCGAATGCCGCGGAAGCGATTAGGATCTTGGGCAGCATCTTTTTCAGCGGCTGTTTCTCGGCCAAGAACATAATGAAACCGCCCAGAGTCATAACGGCGAATGCGGTAATGTTTTCTCCAAAGGGAGAATTCAGCAGCGGAAGCGCGATCAGGGCGGTGGCGACCGGAGAGAATCCTCCCATCGCGGCGAGCTCTTCCGATGCTTCGCCAGCTTTTAGAGCCCAGTAGTAGAAAAAGGACCCAACCAGGTCCAGAATGCCTGCTGTGAAGCCCAGGAGCCCTTGCTGCCAGGTCGGTATCTTGAATCCAAAGGGGATCAGGACAAGTCCGAAAACGCTAATTGCGCCCAGCCAGAAAACGTACGAGGAAAGATTTTTGGTTTCCCGCCTCTGCAGCAGAACCTTGTCCCAAACGAGGGAAGCCCCAATCAAGGACTGCGCGAGAATTGCGAGAAATACTCCATTCAGGATCAAGCCGCTCAGAACATCTCCTCCGACGGCACCATCGCCTTCGAGGTGTTGACGCGAAAGATCCGGTTTTTTCAACCCTCGAACGAATGAGTATTGTTCGGGGCTTGATAATGCGCCGCCGCGGGCGCCTAAGTCAGCTTGCCCTTCAGCATGGTGAACGAGTGCGGCGGAAACGAGTAGCGGAGCCGCGCCCCGCTTGCGTCAACGCTTTTGGTTACAATCTTAACCGGGTTTGAACCAAAATCGTTCATCGCCTTCACGTCTGGTCCGTTCACCTCAGACACCTGAAACTCCCCGGCGAACTGTTTGCCCTCCAGTTCGAACGTGGCCTGCACGGGCTCGGTCAGATTCCGATTGACCACGTTGAGCACCAGCGTACCCCGATCCTGCGCGGCCGACACGTCGAGATAGGGAACAGCCGCATTGGTCTGAGTTTCATACGTGGGGCTATCGATGAATAAGTCCAACGCGTTTCCAAACGAATTTGAAGCAATCAATTGCAGGGGGTAATAGATGGTTTGCAGAAATAGCCCGCGCTCGTTCGTAAAGATCGGAGCTATGACATTCACCAACTGAGCCATATTCGCGATCTTGACGATTTGTGCGTTATTGATGAAGGTGTTTAGGAAGGTTGCGACAACCAGGGCATCCTCGAGGTTGTAATGCTCTTCCAGAATGTCGCGGCCCTTTTCCTTGCCTTCGCCCCGAGCCCGGTACCACACGTTCCACTCGTCCCATGCGATATACATGTTTCGGTTTGGCACATCCGACATGGCGCCGCGTATGGTGCCTTCCGCGATCTTGATCCGTTCGTTCAGCAGCAGTGAACTAGCCAGAAATGCGGGTGTGTCGTTCTTCGGGTTTCCTACGTACATGTGAAGCGACAGATAGTCGGCGTGGTGCTTGAGATAGTCCAGAACAGTGCGGTTCCAGCCAATCCAGTCCGCGTTAGGTCCGAAATTCGATGAGCCCGCCGCGACCAGTTTTATCGAAGGGTCTGTCCACTTCATCAATTTCGCGGCTTCGAGGGCGAACTTGCCGTAATCATCCGCCGTTCGGTGGCCCATCTGCCACGGCCCGTCCATCTCGTTGCCCAAGCCCCAATACTTCACCTTCCAGGGCTGGTCGCGGCCGTTCTTCCGGCGCAGCTCCGCAGTAGCGGTCTTGGCCGGGGAGTTGCAATATTCCACCCACTGCTGCGCTTCGGTCCAGGTTCCCGTGCCGAGATTGGCGCAGATGTACGGTTCAGCGTTGACCATCTCGCAATAGCGCAGGAATTCGTGAGTGCCGAAGCGGTTGTCCTCAACTGTGCCCCAGGCCATCTCCAGTCGTGCAGGCCGTTGGTCGCGTGGGCCTATGCCGTCACGCCAGTTGTAGTTGGAAGAGAAATTTCCGCCCGGCCAGCGAAGCATAGTTACATGCAAGTCCTTGACGGCTTGCAATACATCTTTCCGGTAACCGGCGCTGTCCGATAACGGAGAATTTTCCTCGAAAATCCCGCCTTCGATGCAGCGTCCCAGGTGCTCTGTGAAGTTGCCGTAAATTCTCGGATCGATCTGACCTACGACCCGGTCGGTATCGATCTTGACCCGCGCTTCGGAGGTCGATGCTTTGCCAAGAAGCAGCGCCGGCGCAGAGAGTAGGGCAGTTGTGAAAGCTCGTCGCGACAGTTCTTGCTTGGACATGGAAGGTGGACAAAGCGCCGCAATTCCGCAGTCACTTATGTTCAACAAAGGATATCACCGCAACCGGCAACAGCCTGCCTCGGCTTCTTATATCTTTAAAAGAGATTGGAAAACCCGAACCAAAATCCCTGATCGCGGGAGGCCCCATGGCAATTTCATTCGAAGTGAACGGAGAGACACGATCCGTTGACGTTGATCCCAAAACTCCTCTGCTTTGGGTTCTGCGAGACTCACTCAACCTGACGGGCACCAAGTACGGGTGCGGAATAGCAGCTTGTGGAGCCTGCACCGTACACATTGATGGCGAGCCCGCGCGTTCCTGCTCCTATCCGGTCGCCTCGGTCGCAGGCAAAAAGGTCACCACGATCGAAGGTTTGTCGCGGGACCGCAGTCACCCCGTGCAGCAGGCGTGGATCGCCGAGCAGGTGCCTCAATGCGGATACTGCCAATCAGGGCAGATCATGACCGCAGTGGCGTTCCTCAAGAAACATCCGCACCCGACCAACGCTGAGGTAGACGAAGCCATGTCAAACAACATCTGCCGGTGTGGAACGGCGCAGCGCATCCGCAAAGCGGTGCTTAGGGCCGCCGGAGTGGCGGATGGCAGTGCGGATCAGGCAGCTACGGGAGGTGCGCGATGACAAGTCAAACTCTTAGCCGGCGCGCGCTTCTCAAGAGCGGAGTAGCGGCCAGCGCGACATTGGTAATCGGCATCGATATCACCGGCACGGTGAAAGCCGAGTCCGAAAAACCGGCCGTCAATCCCCTTTCCGCCTGGATCAAAATCGACCAGAGCGGTGTTGTGTCGCTCGTGTATTCGAAGTCGGAAATGGGCCAGGGCGTCTCTACGTCGTTGCCGATGATTCTCGCCGACGAACTCTGCATTGACTGGAAGGATGTTCGGGTGGAACATGCGGCCGCGATACGAGCCTATGGGGATCAGGGGACTGGCGGGAGCGGAAGCGTCGCCGGGATGTGGATGCCGCTGCGCATTGCCGGAGCGAGCGCGCGAGAGATGCTGATTGCTGCTGCCGCCCAGCGCTGGAACGTCTCAGCCAGCGACTGCCAGGCAAAGGGCGGCGTGGTCTGGCACGGCTCCGACAAACTCGCTTATGGCGAGCTGGTCGAGAGCGCCTCAAAGCTCCCGGTTCCGGATTCGAAGACGGTTCGCTTAAAAAAGGCCGAAGAGTTTACGATCATCGGCCACTCCCAACCCCGCACCGATATTCCCGCCAAGGTCGACGGCAGCGCTGTTTTCGGTCTCGACGTGCGAGTGCCCGGCATGGTGTACGCCGTGGTTGCGCGTTGTCCGGTGTTCGGCGGTAAGGTCAAGAGCTTCGATGCCGCAAAGGCCCGCGCGGTCAAAGGAGTTTTGGACGTCTTTGAAATCGAGCCAGTCGGGAAGGGCGTGCATTCCTGCGGAGGCGTGGCGGTAGTAGCGGAAACCACGTTCACGGCTATGCAGGGCCGCAACCAACTGGATATCGAATGGGATTACGGTCCCGCTCTCTCGGAGAGCAGTGAAACGCTCCGCCGGCAGTTTCGAAGACTGGTCGATTCCAACATGAAAGTGATTCTCCATCAGGGCGACTTTGAAGCCGCGCTGACTGCCGCTCCCGCGGAAAAGAGAATCGAGTGCGATTACGAACTTCCGTTCCAGGCACACGCAACGATGGAACCGATGAATTGCACGGTTCACGTGCCGAGTGATCGCGCCGAGGCCTGGGCCCCCAGTCAGAGCCCGAATCAGGTGCAAGACATGATCAGCCAGCTAACAGGGCTGTCTCTGGACAAAATTCAGGTCCACACAACCTTCATGGGCGGTGGCTTCGGCCGCCGCTACCAGGCGGATTTCCCGACCGAAGCGACGCAAATCGCCAAGAAGGTTCGCAAGCCTGTTCAGCTTGTCTGGTCGCGTGAAGACGACATGACGCACGATTTCTACCGGCCCGCGTCGTATCACCGGCTGAGCGGCGCGGTTGATTCAGGCGGAAGCATCACCGGCTGGCGACATAAATGCACCTCGACATCGATAGCCGAATGGTTCGATCCGAGTTCTGGGCCTGAATCGTCGGAGCTGGGTTGTACGATGCAAATGCCATATCTGACGAAGAGCTATAAGCTCGAGTATTTACCGGCGATATCCGCAGTTCCGCGAGCATGGTGGCGGTCAGTGGAAGCCTCGGTTATCGGTTTCGTTATGGAGAGCTTCGTAGACGAACTGGCTCATGCAGCCGGAGCGGACCCATATGAATTTCGCATCCAGAGGCTGGGTGAATCGCGGCTGGTGAAGGACGCATCGGACAGCCGCGAGCGGCCGCTCGAAACGGCGCGGTTCAAAGGCGTTCTTCAACTCGCCGCCGAAAAGGGCGATTGGGGCAAGCCGCTGCCGCGCGGGGAAGGCCGCGGTATCGCCGCTCACTATTCGTTCCACAGCTACGTGGCCAATTTGGCGGAAGTTGCCGTTGAGAACGGCCAGGTTCGCGTAAAGCGGATTGTTTCGGCTGTGGACATCGGCACTCCCGTGAACCCGGAGGGTATTCGCGCGCAGGTTGAGAGTGCGATCGTATATGGCCTCACAGCCGCGCTAAAAAGCCAGATCACGATCGAGAGCGGCCGCGCCGTGCAAACTAACTTCAATAAGTTCACGACGCTCTCGATGAAAGAGACGCCTCGCATCGAGGTCTACATCGTCCCGAGCACCGTTGCCCCGACCGGAATCGGAGAGCCCGGACTTCCGCCCACTGCGCCGGCGCTGACGAACGCTATTTTTGCCGCAACCGGCAAGCGGATTCGCCGGTTGCCGATTCAACCCGGCGACCTCGCCTGAGAACTATTCCAACGGGAGTTCTCTCACAAGCCCGCCTTCTGAGGCTCTGGTTCCATATCAGAAGGCATCGCTCGCAGCTTCAGAATGCACCACGCTGTGATCGCGATTCCGAAGGCGTTGATCGCCAGTTGAATCGCTCCCGAGAGCCCTGCGCTCAAGAGCGGCGCAGCGATATCGAACAAGCAGCTCAGAAGCTCCATCGCAAACGCAAGGCTGAAGAAGACCATGAACACCGACGTGTTTCGCGGAACTTCGATTGTTTGAGTCCGAATGGCTCGGCGCATCGCCCAGAGGAACGCCATGCTTGCGGTGGGCGAGGCTGCCCAGACCACCACCGCTACGGTGGCGAGAGTTGCGTCTCCTCCACCCGCCTGCTCCACTCCGCCCAGTCCTGCCACCAGGAAACCGAAGACTGCAGCCAGGATGATAGTCGAAACCAGCCGCCGAACGCCGAGTCTGCGAAATTTGGCAACCTGTCCCTTTGCCTCTTCGAACACGTCGTACGCTACCGCCGGAAAGACCAAGGCGTATAGAAATCTCGAGTAAAAGAACACGCGTGTGAATTCGCGTGAATCCGGCCCAAGCCACAACATCACACTATCGAACAATACTCCGAGAAGGCAGAAAAGAGTTACGAAGACGTATGGTCTGAACAACCTTAAAGTCAAAATGCGCAGCAGCAACAAGCAATCAACCGCCGTCGCCGCGACGTCCACCCAATGGTTAACCTGATCTAACATCCGTTAACCCTATTTGAACTTACGGGCGGGACCGCGCGCAGTGAGCGCGCTTAAATCACTGCAACGGGTTGAATCGAATCCAGCGTGATCGGCTGACCCGCGCTCGATTTCTCCGCCGCGAGTGCCTCGCTCGTTGCCGCTATCACGATGGAAGCGAGCTTCGCGTAGGTCTGGGACGCGGGAACCGTTCCCGCGACGGCCGCTGCGACTTCGAGCTCCGTCAGAATATCCGATACGGTGACATTCTTTCCTGCGCGCGCCCGCAGCAAAGATGCGTCGTGGCGAATGTTCGCGACGGTCTGCGGAGTGGCGTGCATATCGGTTTCGAATGCGCTCTCCAGAGCTACAACCGCCACCACCAGATTGTCGATTTCGACATTTGCCGAGCCCTCCGCGCCCGATTGGGTTCGAAACAGAGCGTAGGCGCTGTAAGCTGTCGCATACGCTGCCGCAGCCTGGTTGAACTCCGACGTGTATTTCGGGTACGACGTGATTACCTCGGATCGCAACGAGGTGAGCGCAGCATGGGCCAGGGTTAGGGAATCGTAAGTCGCGCCGTCAAACGCATTGATCTGGTTTGGGTGAGCAGGCTGCGTGTTGCAGCCGGTTCCCACCACCAGCACGAGCGCGAGGGCGGTGGCTATAGGAATGAATGGGAGATTTTTGAACATGTGTTTCCTGCGGACACGTTAGCCGCGCTCCGCCGCCGCTGCCTCGCGAATTCGCTGCAAGCTTATGAAAACGAAAGTCTGGGTGGTTTGGTATAAAGTTGTGACCACTCTCAGAGGTGCGCCTCAGGGCCTTTTGCTTTTTGGGTCTTTTCCCCCTCCTTGAATCCGGCGCCCGAAACGTGCTTGAATGAATGGAACGAAGTTCGCGCCTGTTTCAGGCGAAAATGCAAGGCGGATCCCGGCCCAAGGGATCGAATGGCGGCCCTTGCAACCTCAATCTACTAGGAGCCTAATTAGTTTGGAGCAAGCAGTTCTCGCCCTGGAGGACGGTACAGTCTTCGAGGGTACGAGTTTTGGTGCGCCCGTCCATCGCGCCGGCGAAGTGGTCTTCAATACAGCCATTACCGGCTACCAGGAAATCTTCACTGATCCTTCCTACTGCGGCCAGATCGTCGTTCTCACGAATCCGCAGATCGGAAACTATGGCGCGAACGAAGCCGATTGCGAATCCGGCTCTCCCTATATCGAAGGCCTGGTAGTTCGCGAGATCTCGCCGGTAGCGAGCAACTGGCGCTCGGAAGACCACGCCGAGCACTTTCTTGCCAAACACGGGATTCCCGTGATCGCTGGCGTCGATACACGTAAGTTGGTCCGGCTGGTGCGCGAGCGTGGCGCCTTGCGCGGCGTCATCGCGGTAGGGCCCCAAGATACAGAGGCGCTGATCCAAGCTGCCCGGAACGCTCCTCCAATGACCGGCCAGAACCTCGTTTCCAAAGTCTCGACTCAGAACACCTATGGCTGGACGAACGGTCTCGAACCTGTCTCCGCGTCCCACAAGCTGGCCGCCTCAGAGAAACCGAAATTCCATGTCGTGGCGTACGATTTCGGAATCAAGCGCAACATACTTCGTCATCTGGTGCAAATCGGCTCCCGCGTTACTGTCGTGCCGTCGGATACCAGCGCCGAGGATGTGCTCGCACTGCAGCCCGATGGTGTTTTTCTCTCCAACGGACCAGGTGATCCAGAACCCCTCGAACGGCAAGCGGCGCAGGTCAAGCATTTGATCGGAAAGAAACCCATCTTTGGGATCTGTCTCGGTCATCAGATTCTCGGATTAGCATTCGGCGGCAAGACTTACAAGCTCAAGTTCGGTCACCATGGCGCGAATCACCCTGTGCTCAACCGCAAAACGGAAAAAGTTGAGATAACGTCGCAAAATCACGGCTTCTGTGTCGATCCAGATTCGCTGCGCGACTCATCCGTCGAGATCACGCATATAAACCTGAATGACCAGACGGTAGAAGGGCTGCGGCATCGCAGCGAGCCTGTGTTCTGCGTGCAGTATCATCCGGAAGCCGCTCCTGGCCCGCATGATTCTCACTATCTGTTCCAGGAATTTGCGCGCCTCATTGAGGAAAATAAGCGATAGCGATGCCGAAACGCAGCGACCTGAAGCGAATCCTCATCATCGGCTCCGGCCCGATTGTCATCGGTCAGGCGTGCGAATTCGACTACTCGGGCGTGCAAGCCTGCAAGGCGCTCAAACAGGAAGGCTTCGAAGTCGTCCTGATTAATTCGAATCCGGCCACTATCATGACGGATCCCGAGCTCGCGGACCGCACATATGTCGAACCGCTGAGCCTTGCCTTTGCGACCGAGGTGATCCGCAAGGAACGGCCGGACGCTGTGCTGTCCACTGTCGGCGGGCAGACCGCGCTCAATCTCTCCGTCGAGCTTGCCGAATCGGGCGTGCTCGACGAGTATGGTGTCAAACTGATCGGGGCCAATATCGACGCCATCAAGAAAGCCGAAGACCGGCTGCTCTTCAAAGACGCGATGCGGAAGATCGGGCTCGACATGACACAGTCGCAGCTCGTAAACAACATCGAAGACGGCCTCGAGTTCGCCGAAAAGACCGGCTACCCGATCATCCTGCGTCCTAGTTTTACGCTGGGGGGAACGGGGGGCGGCATTGCCTATAACCGCGAGGAGATGGCCGAAATTCTGGCGCGCGGCATTGACTTGTCGCCCGTACACGAAGTTCTCGTCGAAGAGAGCGTACTCGGCTGGAAGGAATATGAGCTTGAGGTCATGCGCGACCTCGCCGGCAACGGGATCATCATCTGCTCCATCGAGAATTTTGACCCCATGGGCGTGCACACGGGCGATTCCATCACGGTGGCCCCCGCGCAGACTCTGACCGACCGCGAATATCAGATGATGCGCGATGCGGCTCTCCGATGCCTCAACGAAATCGGCGTGGACACCGGCGGCTCGAACGTTCAGTTCGCCATAAATCCCGAGAACGGCCGGATGGTAATCGTCGAGATGAATCCGCGCGTCTCGCGCAGTTCTGCCCTGGCCTCCAAGGCAACGGGCTTCCCGATCGCCAAGATTGCGGCCAAGCTAGCCGTCGGCTATCGTCTTGACGAGATCCGCAACGACATCACCCGCGCTACGCCCGCCTGTTTCGAACCCACTATCGATTACGTCGTGGTGAAGATCCCACGCTGGCAGTTCGAAAAATTCCCTGGCGCGGAGCCGGTTCTGGGCACTCAGATGAAATCGGTCGGCGAGGTGATGGCGATCGGCCGCACGTTTAAGCAGGCTCTCGGAAAAGGGCTCCGGAGTCTCGAAACCGGCAAGTCGGCTGGCGCGCAATCGCTTGATCCCGATCTGATTCCCAAGCGCCTGATCACCCCGAATCCCGAGCGTCTGGATTACATCCGCTTCGCTTTCGCTCAGGGCTATACCATCGAGCAGGTTTTCGAGATGACGAGTATCGATCGCTGGTTCCTGCGGCAACTAGCGGAACTTGTCGCGACCGAACAATCGCTCAGCAATCGATCACTTGCTTCCTTGACGGCCAAGGAATTCCGAAACTTGAAGCGCGATGGCTTCGGTGACCGGCAGATAGCCGAGGCCCTCGGCTGCGAACCGCTCGAGGTTCGGCAAGCGCGCAAGAAAGTTGGCGTCCAGGCCGTCTTCAACCGCGTAGATACCTGCGCCGCCGAATTTGAAAGCTTCACGCCCTACCTATATTCGAGCTACGAATCCGAGGACGAGTCCGCGCCGACGGACCGCAAAAAAGTGATGATTCTCGGCAGCGGACCCAACCGCATCGGGCAGGGAATCGAGTTTGATTACTGTTGCTGCCACGCCTCCTTCGCATTACAGGATTTCGGATACGAGTCCATCATGGTCAACTGCAATCCGGAAACGGTCTCCACGGATTACGACACCAGTGACCGGCTCTATTTCGAGCCCCTTACCCACGAGGAAGTCCTCAACATCCACGACATTGAAAAACCTGACGGGCTGATTGTGCAGTTTGGCGGCCAGACGCCGCTGAATCTCGCCATGCCGCTGAAAAAGTCCGGGCTGTCAATCATCGGCACTGATCCGGCCAATATCGATCTCGCGGAGGATCGCAAGCTCTTCGGCGCGTTACTCAACGAGCTTGGCATTCCATCACCGCCGAATGGCTCGGCGACCAGTGTCGAAGAAGCCTGTGCAGTGGCTCGTAAGCTCGGTTTCCCCGTGCTGGTTCGCCCGAGTTATGTACTCGGCGGGCGTGCCATGGTGATTGCCTACAACGAAGAGACGGTCCGGCGCTACATGCATGAAGCGGTTAGTTTCTCTCTGAAGCGACCGGTTCTGATCGATCGTTTCCTGGAAGATGCTACCGAGGTGGATGTTGACGCGCTGTGCGACGGCGAGAACGTTCTCCTCGCCGGAATCATGGAGCACATCGAAGAAGCCGGCGTCCACTCCGGTGACAGTTCCTGTGTTCTTCCGCCGATCTCGATCGGCGCCAGCCTAAGCACTATCGAGGATTACACCGGAAAGCTCGCCCGCGCACTGAATGTCATTGGGCTGATGAATGTGCAGTACGCGCTGAAAGACGGACAGGTATATGTGCTCGAGGTGAATCCGCGCGCGTCGCGGACCGTTCCCTTCGTCAGCAAAGCCACGGGCGTTCCACTGCCCAAGATCGCCGTCGGTTTGATGCTGGGGAAGAAATTGACCGATTTTACGGAGCTTATAGGCAATAACATCAACGGCACGTTGCCCGTATCTAATTTCTTCGTCAAGAGCCCGGTATTCCCGTTCGCCAAATTTCCCGGCGTCGATCCTGCGCTTGGACCTGAGATGCGCTCTACGGGAGAAGTCATGGGCGTAGGCGAGAGTTTTGGTGAAGCGTTCGCCAAAGCGCAGCTTGCGGCAGGCAGCCCGATCCCGGATAGCGGCGCGCTGTTTATCAGCGTGAACGATCGTGATAAGCGGGCGGCTGTTGAAGTCGCAGCCAACTTCCGGCAGTTTGGCTTCGAGCTCTTTGCCACCCGCGGTACCGCGGCTGCGTTGAAAGCTGCCGGACTCCCCTGCAAGACGGTCTTCAAAGTGAACGAAGGCCGGCCCAACGCTGTTGACCTACTGAAAGCCGGAAAGCTAAACCTGGTGATCTACACCACTACGGGCAGCCATTCCTTCCCCGATGAGCAGACAATCCGCCGGAACGCGGTTACGTACCGAACCCCATGTATCACGACAATGAGCGGCGCGCGAGCCGCTGCCGAAGCTTTGGCCAGCCGCCGCCGGGATCCAATTCGTGTCTGGAGTCTCCAGGAACTGCATGCCACGGCGGCAATGCAGGCCTCCAGCGCGTAACGAACTTTACGGCTGCTTCTCCAGGTGGCCGTGGCGGAGTGAGTGCGGCCGGGTAAACGGGATGAACTCCTGCATTACGTTATACGCGGCATCCGCTCCGAACCCGATAAACGAGCGAATGAGCCCGTCCGTAACCGACCCCGTGCTCTTTGGTTGCCACAAATTGTCGAATTGCCCTGCGCCGAAATTGCTCATCACGCGCGCCCACGCGAACTCGGAACCGCCCGCGTCTGTTTTGCAGATAAACACCTGCTTGAGCGCATTCCGGATACGTTCTTTACCGCTCTTTTCCTCCGAAGGAAAGTAGCGCGGATCTTCATGGAAGGCGGATTCAAGCACGAACGCGAACGTCTGCCGTGATAAGTTTCCCGCAAATCCGGAAGCATACCTCTTCGCGAACCCCTCGACGCCTTGGCCCCACTCGTGCGGGGAGTCGCGCCCTTGGCCGATCGCCGCGCTAATAGCGGATCCGACAGAACCGCGAAGGCCCAGGCTTTGCACAACGCGATAACCGAACTTGTCGCGTATGGTGAACGGAGTTGCCGAGATCGTATTCGGGAGTTGCGTTCCCGCCTTCGCCGCCTGATCAGGCTGCGCTAGTTGGCCCGGTTCCGGCGGCTTTTGCGATACTTCCCGGGCAAATAGTCCATCGGCGCAGAGCGCGGACAGCATCGCCGCGGTGTAAAGAAGTCTTCTCACCTGCTATATTCGATCGAACATTTCTTGCTGAGTTTCGATTAATGTGGCCCCAGAGTTTTTCTTTTCACTACAATTCCGGCTCCTGGAACAATCGGATTCCCGCAATTCCCTCCGCGCCCACGTGCATGCACTCAGCGGCATTGTCCCAGGTCACTCCTCCTAACGCGTAGACCGGTTTCCCGAGCTGGCTTGCTGTCTTCAACGCATCCAATCCGAGCGCTGCGCCCTTACCTGGACTGTCGAATATGGGACCGAACGTGACCATGTCCGCCTGCGCTGCCCTGACCTCTGTCAGAGTGTGACACGAGCGGGCCACAAACAGCCCCGGTAAGGTCTGCTCCGGCGCATCGGCCGGCAGATGCACGCCATCCGCCCCCGTTGCGAGCGCCACATCTGCCCTAGAGTTGAGAAGGATCCTGGTTGAGAACTCTTTTCGAATCTCGTTCTGGCGGACTTCTAGCACGGCCAGAGTAAATTCGAACAGTTCGCGGGCGGTGATGTCCTTCTCGCGAATTTGGATGAAATCCACTCCCAAGTGCATCTGATCCCGAATTATTTCGAGCAGCGGGCGGAATCCGCCCACCGCTTTGCGATCTGTAATGTAGTAACGCTTCAACGAGACTCCCTATTTTCCGATGAAGTGCGCGGCCGAATCCGGTATCTCGAGGCGCAAACGGTCACATCCGCGTAGGTTCTCGTACTCGGATTCGCTGATCAGGGCCGTGATCTCGTGTTCCAATTCCAAAAGAATGCCGCGCGCCGAAGCGCTCCGGCGAAGCAGCTCTGCTTCAATCTGGTTTCGTGAGGCCCGCCCGGCAGCAGGCAGCACTTTGATTTCAGACCACCGAACACAAAGGGAGCCATGATCGCCAATCAAATGTCCGGGCAGGTATGGCCCGTCGATTTCGAAGCCGAACACTTGCAGACGGCTGGTGTTGCGTCCGGGATCGAGCGCCTTTATTTCCGCAGGCAAGATCGTGTAGATACCCAGCGAGCGCGCGATCTCGGTGCTCGCAGGTCGGCTGAAGACCGCGTCTCGTGCTCCCGACTGCACGAAGCGTCCGCCCTCTACAATGCACACGCTGTCAGCGAGTTCGAAACATTCCTCCAGATCATGCGTGACCAGCAGGATCGGCGCCTTTACCTGTTCGCGGGTACGCCGCAGGAGTCCATAGAAACTGTCCCGAAGTCGCGCGTCGAGCCCGCGCGTTGGCTCATCCAGAAGGAGCAGCGCCGGTTCATTTACGAGGATCCGCGCCAGGGCGGCGCGTTGCTTCTGCCCGCCCGAGAGCTGCGCCGGCTTTCGGGCCGCCAGATCGGTCAATTCAAATGTCTGCAGGAGCTCGTTCAAACGGCGGCGCCGGTTCAGCGAGCCGTTTTGCGAAGAGCGCGATGCCGCGGCAAACTCCAGGTTCTCGCGAACCGTCATGTGCGGAAATAGCGCATGGTCCTGAAAAATGTATCCGCAAGCGCGGTCCCGCGGCGGCACATGGACGCCCGTGCTGGCATCGAAATAGAGCCGGTCGTTGACCAGGATGCGTCCTTCGTCGGCACGCACGAACCCGGCCAGGCAATTCAGCAACAGAGTCTTCCCGGAACCGCTGGGGCCAAAAAGCGCGGTGATTCCCGGACCTGCGTGCAGGTGGACATCCAGTTCGAAGGCGGCTGTGCCGGCGACGCCCGGCAACCGCTTTACCAGCCGTGCATCAACACTCATTCGATTGACATGCGAGCAAGGTCAGACCGCAGCCCCGCTCCGCGTTCCGCGCGATAAGTAACCCGCCGGCCACAACAGCGCCAGAGCTAGTCCCGATACAATCAGCACCAATATCCGCGCCAAACGGCCATTTCCTGATTCCACGGCATCATAGATGGCCACCGATAAGGTCTGTGTGCGCCCAGGTATATTGCCCGCCACCATGATGGTGGCGCCGAAATCTCCCAGTGAACGCGCGAACGTCAATGAGGCCAACGAGCTTAAGCCGCGCCATGCGAGCGGCAGCGTCACCCGCCAGAATGTCCGCCATTCGGACGCTCCCAAGCTGTGCGCCGCCCACTCGAAGCGATAATCGACTGTCTCGAGAATCGCCCGCGCGGCTTTTACATAGATGGGCGCCGAGTGCAGAAATGCAGCCACGACGGCCGCCTGCCAGGTGAAAACCAGCGGCTGTCCGAAGACGGTTTCATACACATGCCCCAGGGGCGACGCCCTACCCGCCAAAACCAGCAGATAATATCCCAGAACGGTTGGCGGTAGAACGAGCGGCAGCGTGATAAGAGAATCCAGCAGGCTCTTGCCGCGAAAATTCTTGTGTGAGAGCACGTACGCTACCGGCGTCCCCAGTATCAGAACAAAAACGGTTGCGATCCCGGCTACCCGTAGGCTTAGCCACAGTGGAAACCAGTCCATCGAAGGAAACACGATTATAGCCAGCGCCGCTCATTCTCAATGCGTCGATCTGAGTTCCCAAAGGCTTGCGGAGGAAGACCCCGCGTTCCCGCCGCTGGCGTAGCCTTCGATTCCTTGTGCGCCAGGAGATGGAAAGACGAGGCTTGTCATCGCAATCCTCCCGTCCTCCCCGAACACCTCGACCGAACACCGGTCCACGAGGATATGCAACCGCAACACATTATCGGGTATCCTAAGCGGCGCCTCCATCCGCGCCGGGAAATCCTTGCTGAATCCGGTTAGACCCGAGTGCGTTCGATCGATAAAGACCGTGCCTCGCCGCCGGTCATAACCCACCATCGTCCTACTCCCGTCCGTTGATAAGAGCCTCCAGCCAGCTTCCTGTGCAGTCCCGAGTGCGAGGGCGGAGATCAATTCGTACGTATGGCTATTGGCGACATGGGAGCGCTCGAATTCGCCATTGATTTCTTCGATTGTCCGGTTCGCAGCCTCGACGTGCTCCCCGCGCAATTGTTTAACTGAATCGACCGGCTCCTGAAACAGCCGCATCCCGTTCGGCGTTGTTCGCAGCGATAGCGTTCGCGGAATCGTCATCTGACCCCGCCACGGGCTAGTCGGCAAGGATGCCGCGTACTGCCAGTTATCCATCCAGCCCATCATTACCGCGGTCTGATTTCTTGGAAGCCCGTTAAACGTAAGAGCGCAATAGCAATCTTTGCCGTAATCCGTCCAAAAAGTAGTCGAAGCGGGATTGTCGTTCGTGAACTGCTTTCCGTCAAACCGACCAATGAAATACTGTTCGCCGGACCCGCCTTGCAGCGCACCGGGGTTCAACCCGACCTTCAGTACCCAGCGCCTCCCGCTCCGGCCGCCATCAACCGGTAGCTCGAACAATTCCGGGCATTCCCATTGGCCGCCTGTTGCGCCGGCCGGGCCAAAATCGCTCAATCGGGACCATTGCATCAGATTTGCCGACGCATAGAAGGCGATCTTGTGTTCGTTAGGCAATGAAACGGCCATCACCCAGCGGCGGCTCGGTTCAAACCAAAACACCTTTGGATCGCGAAAATCAGACATATGAAGATTCAGCACCGGATTGCCGCCATACTTGGTCCAGGTTCGCCCGCGATCGTTGCTGTAGGCGACATTCTGCGTTTGTAGGGCCGGTCGGGAACCACTTTCGGGCGTGTGTCCCGTGTAGATGGCCACCATGCAAGGCTTCCCGCCAGTGCAGAAGCCGCTCGTATCGGCGGCGTCCAACACGGTACTCCCGGTGAAAATCATTACTCCGTTCTCTTCGGGCAGCGCGACAGATAACGATTGCCAATGCAAAAGATCCGGGCTGACCGCATGGCCCCAGCTCATGTGCCCCCATTCGTCTCCGAACGGGTTGTATTGGAAAAACAAGTGGTATTCGCCATCGAAGTACAGTAAGCCATTCGGATCATTCGTCCAATGTCGGAGCGGAGAGAAATGATACTGCGGCCGGTACGGCTGATCGAATCCGTGCGGAGTTTCACTCTGGCCTGGTGCCCAGGCCTGGAACATCATCAGGAACAGCAGAATCTGAATACCGCGCAAGTGTCCTCCCAAACGACCGCTCCTAGCAGCCGCCCATCCTCATCGTGCTACATGCGTATCAACAATCCGGGTTGGCTCTTTCCCGAACCTGCGGGACCGAGGCCAAGTACCGGTTGAAATTGAAGTTCAGCGGGAGTATGATTCGGCCAAAGGAGCTTTCCTGCGATGAATCTCACTCTTCACCTGATTGTGTGCGGGGCTTTGGCTGTAATTGTCGTCGCGCTGTTCCTCTACCACAGGTGGTTGGAAAATCACGAAGATCATTACATCCATCTGCACAACGACGCCCACGACTCCAACGTCATTGCCGCACAAGGAACCGTTGGGAAGCGTCTGGAAATGATCGACAAACTGAAGAATGGTTTGCTGGTCGCGGTTATCCTGTACGCACTCGCCATCGCGGGCATGGCGATCTACAATGCCTGGAACAATCCGGGCGGGTCTTAGAACGTACTTCGGGGCATCGGCGGCGAGGGGGAATGCACCTCCTCGTCTCTATCGCAGTTCTGCAGGTCCGTCGCGCGGTACTGGTGGCCGCTGAGAGTCAGTCTCGCAACGGCGGAGATGACACACGTGCTAGCGGCCGCCGAGTGTAATTCGTCCGCAACCGGCTGTAGATGACCCTGAGAATTGCAATGGCCGGCACTGAAAAAAACATTCCAGGAATGCCGCCGATTTTCTCTCCCGCGAGTACGCCGAACAAGACCAGCAGAGGATGAATCTCCACGCCGGAACTCATCAGGTACGGGTTCAATATGTAATCCTGGAAAACGCGATAGCAGCCCCAGAAAACGACGATCCAAATAAGGCTACCGCTGCCGGTTAGCCCGATCACCATCAGCAAGATAATCAGACCCGCTAACGGGCCGACGACTGGAATGAACTCGAGCAAACCGGCTATGCCCGCTAAGAGAAGCTCGTAAGGGTAACCCATGACGCTCAGAAAAATAGCGAACGAGCAGAAGGAGATAATTGAAAGAATCACCAGGGCCCGGATATAGTTTTTAAGGACATCGTGTATGTCATCGAGGATGCTCTCGACCGTAGTGCGGTTCTGTGTCCGTTCGACGCTGCCAAGCAGAGCGGAGCGAATGACTGGGCCATCCTTCAGAAAAAAGAAAGCCAGAACAGGTATCAAAACGATCGGCAGAATGTAACTTACTCCGGACAGAATCTTCGTGCCTGCCTCCTGGATCAGCGGCACGAGTGTTGCGCCCAGGCTCGCCGCTTCCCTATGCAGAGTGTTGACAATCTCCTCCCGCACGGGTTCCAGCCAGTGCGGTAGAGGAACTGTCGAGAGCGTCTGCTTTGACAGCATGCCAGGCAGAGTTGTCGCCAGGCCGGTAGCCTCGCCGGCGATCTTCGGGACGATTGCAAAACCGATTCCGACTATGCCGCCAATGAGGATCACGTAAACGGTTCCGAGCGCCAGCGCGCGTTGCCGGGCCGCGGCTTTGGCAGCCGTGCGTTCACGCCGCTTCTGCAGCAGCCCCTCAACTAAGGCCACAACCGGCCAGAGCATGTACGCGAAAAAGATCGCAACGGCAAACAGGAGTATCGTTTCCCGGATCGCGTAGACGATCAGCAGCAGCAGTGCGAATAGGAAAAAAGTCCAGAAAACACGAAGGGCGCGTGGGTCCAGCCCCGGCATGATTGTTAGACTAGCAGGTGCTTAGGGCCTTTTTCTTCTCAACTGTTTACCTCGAGTATCTGAATGCAGGGTTCTGCACGCGACATGCGTCATCTCACGGAGGAGATGCGGGCGCTTGAAAACCGGATCCGTATGGGGGGTGGACCCCGGAAAATTGAAAAGCAACACGGGGACGGGAAGTGGACCGCCCGCGAGCGCATTCAGCGGCTGATCGATCCCGAAAGCCCGTTCATTGAAATCGGCCTTCTCATCGCCTATGACAAATACGAGGGCCAGGCTCCCGCGGCTGGGGCGGTTACAGGAATAGCAACGATTGAAAAACGTCCCGCGGTTATCGTCGCCAACGACGCCACAGTGAAAGCGGGCGCGTGGTGGCCGGAAACCATTACAAAAATCCTGCGTGCCCAAGAGATCGCGATGCGCAACCGGGTTCCGATCGTTTACCTGGTCGACTCCGCGGGCGTGAATCTGCCCTTGCAGGACGGTATCTTTCCAGGGCAGTATGGGGCCGCGCGCATTTTCTATTACAACTCGCTGATGCGGTGCAGACTGCGCATTCCGCAGATCTCCGCAGTGATGGGACCATGCATAGCCGGGGGCGCTTATCTTCCCGCGCTCAGCGACGTCATCATTATGGTTGACAAGGTAAGCTTTATGGGACTTGGCGGCCCGAACCTGGTGAAAGGTGCGGTTGGACAGGTGACCGACGCCGAAACTCTGGGCGGAGCCGCCATGCATACGTCCGTTAGCGGCGTTGCACATTATCGCGCTGCCGATGATGGTGCCTGTCTGGAGATGATCCGGGAGCAGTTTCGGCGCTTGGCGGAACCCGCTAAGTGCATACGTGGCAAACCTCCGTGCCGCTCTGTCGATGGCGTCTATGGCATTCTCCCGGCCGATCATCGCCTGCCCTACCGCATGGAGGATCTGCTCGAATGCATCCTCGATGCTGATGAGTTTCTCGAATTCCAGCCCGATTACGCCCCTGAGCTTCTATGCGCCACCGCGAAACTCGAGGGCCGTAATATCGGCATCATCGCTAACCGGCGCGGATTCCTCAAAGCTCATTCCGGTCCGCGCGTCGGCGGTATCGTTTACACTGAATCGGCCCGCAAGGTCGCGTATTTCGTAGACACTGCGGAGCGGCAGCGCCTGCCGCTGCTGTACGTGCAAGATGTCTCCGGATTCATGGTCGGCGTCGAGGCCGAATCTGCTGGCATCATCCGCGCCGGTGCGGAGATGGTACAGACCATGGCCTGCGCGAGGACACCAAAGATCGTTCTGACGGTGAATCATGCCAGTGGCGCCGGCTACTACGCCATGGCCGGGCAAGGCTTCGACCCAAACTTTACCTTCAGTTGGCCGACCGCGCGCATCGGTGTCATGGAAGGCGATGCGGCCGTGCAGGCCGTGTATGGCCCGGAGTTGGAGAAACTGAAGAAGGCGAATCAGCCTGTCCCGCCGGATTTGGAAGCAAAGATTGCGCAGACTCGCGCCGACTACGAACGGTGGCTGGATGCCAAATACGCGGCTGCACGAGGTCATTGCGATGCAGTAATTGATCCTGCGGAGACCCGTCCCATTCTGGCTGCTGCTTTCGCGCTCGCCTGCGTCACCACTCCTACCGAACATCTTCCAGTGCAGTTGTTAGAGACAGGAGCCGAGTATGCACCTGCACGTTAATCACAGCCAGCGCGTTCTGCAGTTAGCTCTCTGTCGCCCCGAGAAGCGCAATGCCCTCGATGCTGAAATGTGCGGCAGTATCGTCGAGGCGGTCCGGGACGCTCAGGACCGGGATGATATAGGTTCCATTCTGATCGGCGCCCACGGTCCCGTTTTCTGTTCCGGTATGGATCTTGATGAGGCGGTAGGTCCAAAGGCGGCGCAACTGGAGAAGGTGCACGAAGCCCTGTTCACTCTGGGATCGGAGTCATTGAAGCCGCTCGTCGTCTGCGCGAATGGCGCGGCTCTGGGTGGTGGCGTCGGACTAGTGGCGCAGGGGCACGTAGTCGTCGCTGCCGAGAGTGCCGTTTTCGCTCTGACTGAAATTCGCGTCGGGCTCTGGCCATTTCTTGTTTACCGTTCCATCGAAGCAGCTCTGGGACCTCGCCGAACGCTCGAACTCAGCCTTACCGGCAGAACCTTCCAAGCGCATCAGGCGCTCCATTGGGGCTTGGTGCATCAAGTTTGCCCTTTGACCGAGGTTAGCGATCGGGCCAGGGCCGTTGCTCGCGAACTGTCCAAGGCGAGTCCGCTGGCTATCGCTCATGGCATGCGGTACGTTCGCGATTCGCGCGGCAAATCGTTCGAGGATGCCGGCAAGCTGGCGGCTTCGCTCCGCGGCGAGCTCATGAACAGCGATGATTTCAGAGAGGGCGTAGCGGCATTCAAGCAGAAACGGGAAGCGCTCTGGCCTAGCATGAAGGTTCAGGCAGGTAACGGGAATTCCGCCAAGTAATCCGGCTCGAATTTTAAGCACAGTCCTCCTCTGCACGACCTCCCTTCTTTCCTTGCAACAGAACCCCGAGCCTGAGAAAGCGGAGTCACCCACCTTTTATCGCGACGTGCTGCCCATTGTTCAGCAGCACTGCCAGCAATGCCACCGTCCCGGAGAAATCGCGCCGATCGCCTTTGAAACGTACGCCCAGGCGCGGCCATACGCACGCTCCATTCGCGAATATACGTCACGGCGCCTTATGCCGCCTTGGTTTGCAGATCCGTGCTGTGGCCATTTCTCCAACGATCCGTCTTTGACCCCAGCGGAAATCAAAACGCTTGCCGCCTGGGCGGACGCGCATGCTCCCGCGGGCAATCCACGCGATTCACCTCCGCCAGTCCACTGGACAGAAGGTTGGAACATCAAAAAGCCGGACATCGTTCTTCAGATGCCGGCAGCGAAACGCATACCCGCCGCCGGTGATGTTCCGTACCAATACATCATCATTCCGACCCGGTTCAAAGAAGATCGCTGGGTGCGGATGTCGGAGATCCGGCCCAGCAACAGGGCCGTTGTGCACCACGCGGTTGCCTACATACGTGATCCAGAATCAGCTTGGCTACGCGGCGCGCCGGTCGGCCTTCCGTTCAGCGCGAACGACCTCCCGGAGGGCAAACTGCGCCGTGACGCGATGTGGACCACGAGCGATATTCTTCTTGTCTACGCCCCGGGAAGCCAGCCTGATCAATGGCCAGAGGGCTTCGCTAAATATATTCCCGCCGGCTCGGATATCGTGTTGCAGATGCACTATACAACTCACGGTAGTGCAACCGAGGACAGAACGAGCATCGGTTTGGTGTTCTCGAAGGAGCCGCCCCGTAACCGTGTGTTCACACTCCAATTGACCAATGATCGTTTCGTGATTCCTCCGGGCGATCCCGATAAGCGTGTCGAGGTTCACGGAACCCTGCCTAATGATGCCCTGCTGCTGAGCTTCTTCCCGCATATGCATCTTCGAGGCAAGACCTTTGAGTACAACATCATCGAGTCTCATGGAAGAGTTCGGACGTTACTGCGGATTCCGCATTACGATTTTTTCTGGCAACTAAGCTACCGGCTAGCCGACCCGATTCCGCTCAAGGCCGGCACCATGCTGCAGGCGGTTGCGACCTTCGACAACTCGAAAAATAATCCGCACAACCCTGATCCGGATTCCGCCGTCACCTGGGGCGAACAGACTTGGGCCGAGATGATGGTGGGCTTCTTCGATGTCGCCGTAGATCCCGGAATCGGCAAACAGCAGTTCTTTATCAGAGCGCCTTCAAGGTGAGGTAAGCTCACTTATTGGCCGGAACTCTTCCACCTCGAAGGATTGCCGCACAACCGCACGTAGCTCTTCGAGTGAGCCGATATCACCCGCTCCCAGCGCCTGTATCAGCGCGTTTCCTGCCGCAGTAGCTTCCATCGGTCCGGCCACAACTCGCCGCCCCGTCACGTCGGCGGTGAGCTGGTTTAACAGCCGGTTGCGCGACCCTCCCCCCACAATGTGAATCACCTCGATTTCACGGCTCGAGAGCTGTTCCAAAATGTCGAGCACCTGCTTGTAGCGAAACGCCAGGCTGTATAAAATCACGCGCGTCATCTCGCCCGCATCCTTCGGGACCTGCTGATCTGTTTTTCGGCAGAAAGAGGAGATCAATTCCGGATAATTGCCTGGGGCAACGAACTGGTCCAGGTCAACCACGGTCGCTGACGGTCTAGCGGCTTCTGCTCGCTCCAGCAGTTCGGCATATGAATACTGCTGGCCGGCGCGAGCCCAGGCCCGCCTGCATTCCTGCAGGACCCACAATCCTGGAATGTTCTTCAGAAAACGAATCGTATGCTCCACGCCTACTTCGTTCGTGAAGTTTGCTTGCAACGAAGCGTCGCTAATTAGCGGCTCATGCAATTCAATTCCCATAAGGGACCAGGTGCCGGAGCTGATGTAGCACCAATTGTCACTTGATGTTGCCGGCACTGCCGCGACTGCCGAGGCAGTGTCGTGGGAACTGGTCGCGTATACCGGGAATTCCTCCGTCAGGCCGCACACGTCAGCGAGATAAGGCAGGGTGGGTCCCAACTCCGTGCCCGCATCGATCAGCTCAGGCAGGAAGCCCGCGTTAATTCCCACCGCCCTCAGCAGATCCGTTGCAAAGTGGCGATTCACCGGGTCATAGAACTGGGACGTGCTGGCGACCGTTCGCTCTGAAGCCAGAGTTCCTGTCAAAAAATAGTTGAAGAGATCCGGCACGAAAAGCAGTTTCGATGCGCAATCGAGCAACTCCGGCGAATCCCGCTGTAAGGCGTAAAGCTGGTACAGCGAATTGATGTCCATGAATTGAACACCTGTTTGCCGGAATATCTGCTCGCGCGAAACTCGGCTCGACACCTCTTCCTGCGCGCCGCGCGTACGCTCATCGCGATAATGACGCGGATTCTCGAGCAAACTGCCGCTGCTCCCGACCAACCCGAAGTCCACGCCCCAGCTATCGATGGCGATGCCGTCCAACTTCTCGCCGGCCTTCGCGGCCGCCCGGATACATTCGCACAGATCCTGAAAGATCCGCAGCGTATCCCAATAAAGCCCGGTTGGAAGCCGGACTGGAGTGTTTGGGAACCGGTGCAGTTCCGTTAACTCCAACCTGTGATCGGCAAGTTGAGCCAGAATGCCCCGGCCACTCTCTGCTCCCAGATCCAGCGCAAGATATCGGCGCGTCATCGCAGCGAGTATATCGTCTGCTCTCGCAGCAATTTTGGGATCGGGATTCTTGAGATCACAGTACTGGAGCAGAAATATTTTTTAGTAACTTCAGCAACTTAGGAACCGGTTCCCGGCGAGCCAGTGCAGAGGCCGATGATACTCGCAAGCGAAAGCACGGGTATTTGATCCCAGCAGTTTCGGTGTTTCAACGCTCGAAAAGAGCAGAAAGAAGACCGTTTCTTTACACATCATGAAGCTACTAGGCTTGTTAGTTATTTCATCTCTGGCGTTCGGGCAGACCGGCGGCAATACAGGAGTTGTCGTCGGGAGTACCAGCTCGCCATCCTACATAAATTTGTTCACGGCTAACGCTGGCAGCATTCCGCTAAAGATTAATCCACAAGAGGCTCTGGCTAAGCAAATAAACCTCACGGTTGAGGGCTTCCCCAATCCCAACGATCCGGTGCGTTTGAACCAGGTGATGAGGCTGGGCTGGAACGCATCGCCGGGCGGAGGCCTATTCGATGGCACGACCCCCGCAATGTTCACGTCATGGGAGTCCCATTGGTGTCCACCGAACGATCCGGATTGCTACATGGAATGGCATATCGAATTCATCGATTCAAAGAGCACAATTCGAAGACCTATTTCGATCCAGATGGACAAGAACACTCCTACAGTGATCAACCTGTCCTTCAAGTACAGCAACCTGACGGTGTTCGGACCAGATGGTACGCAGTATCTCTCCTGGCCGATACCAGCGACTCCCGGCCCCTCGACCATGTATTTCGTTGGGCAGACCGGAATTGCATTCAATACGAATAACTTCAGGGCGATTCAGCAGGCGAATGCGGCGGGAAACGCCTATATACGGCTCATCAGCGCCGATAGCGGCAACATCGTGCAAATCGCCGATTACAACGCCAGCGGTGTGAACTTTGCCGCTCCCCTCCAGCAGACTGATTTTGCCAACAACCAGGCCCTGCGGTGGCGGGACACGAACAACACGGGCCGCCAGATTCTCAGCCTGGATCGGGGAAATAACCTGAACTTTGGCAATCCGGCAGGCGGCCTGATCCAGATCAATGTGAGCGCTGGAAAAGAGATTCGATTTCAGAACAGTAATTACACGAATTACATGATGGAGATGTTCGAAAGCACGCAGGATACTTCCTTCGGATCGAACTTCGATCGCAATTACAAAGTAGCCATCGAGAAATCGGGAACCGCCGGAACGCTGTATGCGAAAGACGAAACGCCCACCACGGGATTTACGCGAGTGCTGTTCGATTTGGGAGCGGCAGACACTCAGGCAACGACGATCTTTACGGTCAATGGCGTAATGAAATTCGGCGGACTCAATACCGTTGGAACCGGCAGTGCGCAACTAGGTTCGAATTCACCCGCGATTAACACTTCGGCTCCGTACACATGGATAGCCGTGACAACGGCGGACGGTTCGACCGCTTATATTCCAGCTTGGAAATAACAGGAAGGGACGGCACGATGAAATATTTACTTGTTTTTTTGGTATTCGCCGCGACGATGCTTTGCGAATCTCCCGCGCCAAAGCCTGAGCCCCAAACGCTCACTGCGGAGTTACGCGCAAAATTTTGGCGAGCTATCGCTGAGCAGCAATCAACCAAGGCGGCGTTTGAGCGTGCTGTTGAGAACGCAAAAGCAACCCAGGAGGCGCTTCGAAAGGCTTGCGGCGGATCAGCGGTCGTGATGAACGACAGCGGCGAGCCGGCGTGTGAAGCGGCTGTGGCGAAGCAATAATCTTCGCGCTTACGAGCAGAAGCTGGATGACTCCGGTGTACGCGTCTCCCGCTTGCTGGCGGAAAATTACTTACCGCTTGCCGTCGAGACCGCCTTGAGCCTGATCCCTTTCTTTGGTCCGCCCATTACGTGCGCTTCCAAGGTAATCAGGAGCGCCAGCATAACCACCAATATCGAACCGAGAGCCGGCAACAGCATCACCCAACGCATGCCCAAAGAACTGGCAACGTATCCCAGCAGCCACGGAGCGCCCATCGCTCCGATGACAGCTATCGAGAAAAGGCCGTGGTAGAAGCCTGGATGATAGGCGAATCTCTGGTCCAGCTTCTCCGCCACGAGCGGATAGATGGGCGCAAAGCCGGCGCCGATGAGTACGACCGCCACACCCGCCAGTCCTAAAACCGAAGCAAAGCTCAGCAGAAGATATCCAGCCATTGCGGCCAGCATGCTTCCCCAAAGCAGATATCTATGATTCAAAATTGCCAGCAGTCGGGTCGCGACCAATCGGCCCATCAGTAGGCAAAAGAAATAGAGCGCCAGTGAGAAGATAGCCCAAACGGGATTCGTGCCTAAGCGGTGAATCAGAAATAGAGGCAGCCATCCGGCAATGGCCCACTCGTTCCCGAATTGAACAAACAGCAGCAGACTGAATAGAACCGCCGCTATGCTGCGCAGGTCCCTCAACGTTTCGCGTATCGGGTCGTTTTTGCGCACTCCCACGGGACGAACGGCATCCGGATACTTATTCGCCGCATAGAGAAAAAGAAAAATCAGCGGAACCAGCGACAGCAAAGCGGTCTCGATTTGGATGGATCCCGCGAAATACGTCAATCCCACGATCAGCGTCGCCAGCAAGCAACCCGACCCGAATAGCGCGCCGGCACGATTGGCCGTCGCCGCTGCCGCAATCACGAATTGCTTTTCGAGCGCATACAGCAGAGCGGTTGCAAGTGCCCCGGCAGCCAAGCCCACAAAAGCGATCCCCAGGATGCGCCACCCCGCGCCGATCGGCGGAGCAAGAACCGAAAGAGCCAGCAGGCTGGCAGAGCCCGTACCGCAGCTCGCTATCGCGATAGTTCGTATCGCATAGCGCAAGAGCAGTCGTTGTGCCCAGATTGCGGCTACCACGTATCCCGTGCTCAAGGCCAGGAAATGCAGCCCGATCAGTTGGGGTTCAACATCGATGTGGTACTGCCAGGCAATGACGAGAGAACCCAGTGATCCTAGTAGGACGCCCAGTACCAGGAAGCCGCTAATCCAGTCTGGTCCGTGAACTTTCTCCGCGGATTTTTCGCCCACCTCGGCTGTATTCGTTGACACCCTGAAACCGTAACCTATACAATCAAAGCATCACTGAGGAAGGAGGTGGTCCAGTCGAAATGAATTCTGGTAGTGACTGTAGCATACAATCCACGCGCGAGGTGGCCGACTCTTAAAGTCGCCGTTCGTACGTTCAGGTTTCGTTCAGTGACGAGGCCGCAGTTCCTATGGACCGGCCGCCCCGTCGCGCGTAACGTAGCTAGAGTTAAGCCGTAAGGCTCCTGCAAGACCCCGTCTGATGCGCAATTTTCGGCGCTAGGACGGGGTTTTGTGTCTGGATGGAACTCATTGTAAAATGGATTCACCCACCTGTTTTGAAAGGATTCCCAGAAAAATGAAAGCAGGGATTCATCCCGCCTACGACGAAGTGAATGTGATCTGCGCGTGCGGTTCTACATTCAAGACTCGTTCCACTCACAAGGGCGACCTGCGCGTCGAAATCTGCTCTAGTTGCCATCCCTTTTTCACCGGACGGCAGAAGCTGGTCGATACGGAGGGGCGCGTCGATCGCTTTCAGAAGAAGTACGCGAAAGCACGCGAACTCCAGGCTCAAAAGAAAGCCGTCGCCGACGCGAAGGCCGCCAGGAAAGTTCAATAAACCAGCAGCACAGGTCGCCTTGTGTGGCCCGTGCTGAGGCCATGGGCGT
Organism: uncultured Acidobacteriaceae bacterium; assembly: GCA_963787585.1. Classification (GTDB taxonomy): domain Bacteria; phylum Acidobacteriota; class Terriglobia; order Bryobacterales; family Bryobacteraceae; genus Bog-105. The sequence goes on along the minus strand of CAWBDR010000007.1, from coordinate 174,964 downwards.
ACTGATCCCGGGTATCTTACTGCGGCGCTACCAAACCCTTTCGGATCGCGAACAGAACCAGTTCCGCTGTTCGGTGGATATTCATTTTTTCCATCAGGTTCGCGCGGTGTACAGAAACAGTGTTTACGCTGAGATCTAAAAGGCTCGCAATTTCCTTATTCGATTTGCCTTGTGCGATGAGCTGAAGGACCTGTTTCTCTCGACCGGTCAGCTTCTTCAGCTCGTCATCTTGTTCTTGGGCAACGTACTTCAGGCCGGATCCCATGAACCGTTTGCCTTCCGCCACGGAACGGATCGCACCCACCAGGTCTACGTCGATCGCGCTCTTCAACAGATACCCTTTTGCGCCCGCATCTAGGGCATTGCGAACGTAGTTGTCGTCCGCGTGCATGCTTAATACCAGCACTTCGGTCCCGGGAAGGTGCTTCATGATTTCCTTGGTAGCTTGAACCCCGTCGAGTTCCGGCATGGAAAGATCCATCACGACAACTTTGGGCTTCAACTCATATGCCATGCGTATCGCTTCCACGCCGTTGCTGGCTTCACCCACTACCTTCATTCCGTCTTCGTCCTCGAGAATGCGGCGGAAACCGCGGCGCACCAGGCTGTGGTCGTCTGCAAGTAATACTGTTATTTCTTCACTCATGATCTTTGGCTCACTATCTCGTTGGTCCTGACCTGATGTCCCTCAACCTCTGCCAGCCGGCCGTCATGGTGCAACGGCATTGAGAGGGTAACTGCCGTTCCGGCGTTTGGCGTCGAATAAACTTCCAGTTGGCCGCCTAGGAGTTCGGCTCGCTCCCGCATCGCGATCAGTCCGAGTCCGCGCTTTTCCGGATTCTTCTCCTGCGTCATGCCCTGCCCGGAATCTCGAACGCTTACTGTCAGCGTTTCCGGGGCAAATATCATCTCCACTTCAGCGGATCTTGAACCCGAGTGTTTGGCGGCGTTGTTTAACGCCTCCTGAATTATCCGAAAACAGTGGATCGCGGGCTGCCCAACAATTCGAATCGGAATGCCGTGTACCAAAAGCCTCGTCTGAATGCCCGTTTGCTTTTGGAAGATTTCGATGTACCATTCCGCTGCCTTTGCCACCCCGTAGTCGTCGATTACCGCCGGATGCAGCATCTGCGACAAGCTCCGGATTTTCTCAAGCGTGTTGTGGGTAATTTCCCGAACTTCGCTCAATTCGCTGCGAAGCGGCGAATCCCTTGGAATCCCCTTTCGCTCCGCGCGCGATAGCATAGCTCCAACCGCGGTAAGGATCTGGCCAAATTCGTCATGTAGCTCTCTCGAGACCGAGCGAAGCACTTCCTCCTGCACGGTAATGAGTTTTGCTGCCAGGAAGCGGCGTTGGCTCGAAAGAGACTCGATCTGTTCAAAGATTTTTCTATTCGAATAGATCAGGTAGAGACTGGTTACCAGGATCGCCAGCATGGTAGCCGTGAGAAACGCGTAGACGTCCGTCTTCACTCCGTCGTAAATCTTGGCAACCTGCTGATCCGCATCCTCCTCCGCCGCGTTGTTGCGTTCTAAAAGTGCCGAAACACGGGCGGCCAACATGGCCTGCTCTGGAAAAAGCCGTGTGGATGCGAGCCTTTGCGCTGCAGCCTCGCGTCCGGCGCTCGCCGCTGCAAATACCCGGTCAGAGCTTCGCCAGAAATGTTGGAGCGCCTTGACCAACTCCGCCTGCGTCTCCGCTCGGCGGTTGGCGGGCACCAGTCCGGCCTCTTTACCGATGGTGGACTGCAAGTGGGCGCGTATCTGATCGAACTCGGCTCGGTACGCAGAAATGCGGGAGCGGGACGAGCTCTGTGTCATGTCGCGCACTTTCAGGCCAATCATGTTCACGTCGTTCTGAACGGCCAGCAGCAGAAGCGAATCGTGCCGGTTGATGTCAATCGTGTCCGTCTGCAACTTCCGCAATCCGTGCAACTGGTGTAGGGCATACCACGAAAAACCCATCACTGCTGCCAGCGTGAACAGTAAGCCGAGGAGGAGACGAATTGTGGGTGATTTGCTCATTTCAGCTCAGCACTCACTCGTCGCAAAGAAGTTCTTCCACGGCCTAATATAGAACGACGAAAAGTGCGACGAATATGTTGCTGCGGGCCGGTTATATATACTATTGTCTCTGAGCGCGTCGCGGCACTTCCGTTCGCAGTCCCCTTTTCGCAACTTCATCCCGTCGCTTTCCATCCTTTAACAGTGACCCGCATCGTGACGGCAATTATCTGGCTTGCCGCTTCAGTTGCCATTGGCTACCCGTATGGCGCCGATCTGCCGAGTCTGGACAAGCTGCTAACTGCATCGCCCTGGGCTCAACAAGCCCCGGCAAAATTTGCTCTGGCCAAGGAGGAGCCTCCAGACTTTGGACCACCTCCAGGCCCGAAAGAAGCGGGTCTTCCCGGCAACGGACCGCAGGGCGACATTCACTGGGACGGGGGAGTCACTCGCAACAATCGTTTCGGAACACCGACTCTCAACGTCCTGGTTCGTTGGGACAGTGCCGCGCCCGTCAGACGAGCCCTCCAGCAAACTGGTCAGAAGACCTATCCGCCGGAAGAAACAGAAAAGTTCTACATTATCACGGTCGTGGGCCTCGTGCCGGGCGGCAGGTATCGCGCGGTGGGAAAGCCCGAAGCGCAATCAAACAGCAACGATACGGTTGACTCCGGTAACCCTGAACAGATGTTGGAAGAACTTATGGCGAGTTCGCGTCTCGTTCCAAGAGGTAAGAACGCTCTTGCCCCTCAGGATGTTAAATTGGACGCCTCTAATGGCGCCCTGCATCTGTTCTTTCCCAAAACAGACCCGATCACGTTGCGAGACAAAGAAATCGTGTTTTACACGCGATTCGGCTCGATGTCTGTCGCCGCGAAATTCCGCCTTAAAGACATGATTTCCCAAGGCAAGCTGGAACTCTGACCGCGCATCAACGCGTGCCATGCAAAAGCGCTGGGATCCGGAATTATATGAGGCGCGCCACTCGTTCGTTTGGCAGTTGGGCGAGGGGTTGATAGAACTACTCGATCCCCGCCAGGGCGAACGCATTCTAGATCTCGGCTGCGGACCGGGCCAGCTTACGGCGCGCATAGCCGAACGCGGTGCAGATGTAACCGGGCTGGACGCCTCTCCCGAGATGATCGGGCAGGCCCGCCAGAACTATCCTCAGTTGAGATTCGTGCTCGGAGATGCGGCAAACATGCAATTCGAGGCGGAATTTAATGCGGTGTTCTCCAACGCCGCCCTGCACTGGATGCTCGATGCATCCGCGGTAGCACTGGGCATTGCGCGAGCCCTCAAGCAGGGAGGCCGGCTGGTAGCCGAGCTCGGCGGTAAGGGGAACATCGCGCAGATCGAGCGCGCTGTTGAAGCCGTTCTACGCCGCTATTCGCCGGAGACAACCTTATCGAGACGTACGTTCTTTCCGTCAGTCGCCGAATATTCAACTATTTTCGAGGCGAATGGCTTAGAAGTTCAGTCAGCGCAATTATTTGATCGGCCGACTCAGCTTGAAGGCGAGCTCGGAATGCAAAATTGGCTCCAGCAATTTTCGGCTTACCACTTTGAACCGCTTTCTCCTGCCGAGCAGCAGACAGCCATCCGAGACGCCGTGGAGGAATTGAGACCAGTTCTGTTTCGTGACGGAAAGTGGTTCGCCGATTACCGGCGGCTAAGAATTGTGGCAGTGAAGCGTTGAGGAAGGAACCGGGAGCCGCAGGAGCTCCCGGTTCGAGATTTTACCTTGCGGTGGTTGCTCTTGCCGCCGATTGAGCCTGGACGTTCACCGACGACTCCGCAATATCGTTCAGCTTCCGATCGGCAGCTTCTTCTTCGTTCAATGTCTGCTGCAACAGGTTTACGGCTTGAGTCAGGCCGAGGCGCCTGGCGAATGCCCGAGCCGTCCCGTAGCCTGATATCTCGTAGTGCTCAACTTTCTGCGCTGCTGCGATGAGCGCGGCGTCCTTGACGTCGGAATCGCCTTTGGCGCTCACCATATCCTCGCCCTCACTGATCAGGCCCTTCATTGCTTCGCACGTCTCGCGTTTCGGGTCGACGTTTATCTCGGCAAAAATCCTTTCGAGCCGGGAGACATGACCCTCCGTTTCCCTTAAGTGACTGTTGAAAGCCTGTTTTAGCTGGCTGGAACTGGCGGCCTCCGACATTTTCGGGAGAGCCTTAACCAGCCGGTTCTCCGCGTCATACAGATCTTCGATGTGGTTGATAAACAGATCTCTGAGAGAGTTGAATTCATTGTGGAACATTGGCATAACGTTTACTCCTCGCCTGCTTGGGATTCTGTCCCGCTCACGTGCTCAAGCAGGGCCAATTGTGGGACTCGCTAACGTTATCTCTGTTTCGTCAGAACCGTCCGAGTCAATGGCGCGCAACCTTCTCTCTGAGATATAGTCTTCTGGTGTAGTGGCATAGCAAGTGCACAGCCATCACGCTGAAGGGAGGATGTATGCCAAATCTTTCGAAGATCACCAGTGATCATGATGTGATTCGGAGGTGGGCCGAAGAGCGCGGGGCCAAGCCCTCCCATGTCAAACGAACGGGCTCGCGGGACGACATTGGCGTATTACGGCTGGACTTCCCCGGTTACAGCGGGGAAGGCACTCTGGAACCGATCACCTGGGATCAGTTCTTCGATAAATTTGATGAACGGAAACTGGCGCTCGTCTATGAAGAAGAAACAGCCTCGGGTCAGAAGAGCAATTTCAACAAACTGATAAGCGCTGAAACCGCGAATGCGGCAACTCAGAAAAGCTCCCGTGGCGCTTCGAAGCGGAGCGGCGGCGCTGCCGGGAAGAAGCGCGGAAGTCCCGCTCGGAGAACCGCAACGAGAGGTGCCGCAGCGGCGAAAAAGTCTGCCGCAAAGAAATCGGCAGCAAAGAAGGCCAGGCCCGCGGCTCGCAAGAAGGCGAGTAAAGTTTCTGGATCCAGAACTGCGGTGAAGTCGGCTTCAAAGGCGAAGACTGCTGCAAAAAAGAGCAGCAAGGCCAAAAAGAGCAGCGCTGCCGGTACTGCCAGACGCGGCCGTTAAGCCTGCTTGCAAATCACTGCGCGACCGCGTGTCGCGCTGGTTTAGACTTGCTGATAGAAGATGGCCGGGCCGGTTTCCGTCGGTAAGAAAATTCCTCTTGTTCCGACGATCATCTGCGCCATCGTGGCAATCGGCATCCTGGCTGCCGTTCTGTATCCGCGTAAGCGCGTGCCAAAAAACGAGGATGAGGGTGGCGCTTCCCCGGAAGCCCGTGCTTATGTGCGTGATCTGGCCCTAAGTGACGTAGGGATGAAAGCCGCTGAGAATTTCATGAAGCAGCAGATTGTTGAAATCGACGGCAAGATCACGAACAATGGTCCGCGTCCGCTACAATCCGTTGAGGTGTATTGCTTGTTCTTCAGTGTCGACGGCCGGGAAATCTACCGGGAGCGCGTACCCATTGTCCGGTTTCAGGGCTCCCCGCTCGCGTCCCACGAAACTCGCGGCTTTCGCCTGCCGTTCGACAGCCTCCCGGACGGTTGGAATCAGGCCATGCCAAAACTCGTGATCGCACGGATCACATTCGCCGGGTAAACGAGAGCTGCTTCCATGAAAGTTCTTCTTGCTGATGACGACTGCGATCAACTTACATTACGCAGCATGCTCCTCGAAAAAAGCGGCTTTAAAACATTCGAAGCGAGCGATTCCCGCGCTGCCGTGCGTATTGTTTCTTCTCACCGTCCCGACTGCGCCGTAATCGACCTTCGTATTCCAACCGAGGACGTGGGCCGGCGTCTGATCAGGGAACTCAAGAGTATTGATTCGAAGTTGCATGTGTTTGTTCTTACCGGAGCAGATCCCTCGCGCTTTGCTCGGGCCGAAGAGCGGAAGCTGGTGGACGAAGTAATTGTGAAGGGCACATCCGTCACCACTCTCATCGAGAAGCTTCGGTTGCTTGCGCTGACAATTTCGCGTCCAAACTAGGGCTTGGCGGGCGTGGGGGCTGCGGTTTCCGCCCGACGAGCCAGCTCGACATCCAAGCTAAGCTGCCGCGCTACTTTCGCCGCCACATCATTGCTTGCTCCGCGAAATTTCGCCCCGGAGCTTTCCTGCGTTGTGGACCAAAGGACGTCACCGTCCTTGTTGCAGAGCCGGACGGTGGCGTACGCTTCGTGCTTTCTTTCTTTGATGTGATGCGCTTCATTGTCGCCGACCGACAGCCCCCCATAGACTCCCCCGGCTCTGCCTATGCCGCTGCTGGACGAGGATTTTCCGCCGTTTTGTCTGGCGTTGACTCCGCTAGCGGAATCGAACGTATCGGTGAACGTATGATCGTCCGCCGCGCCCTTCAAAATAGCGTCTGCGCGCTCTTGATTGTCGGTAAGAATGAACAGCTTTGTAGAATCGATGCTCGAGATGATAAGATCTCGCAACGCATCGGCCGCGCCCCCTCCCGTCAGCTGGGCGACATAGATGCGCTTCACGCTGAGTAAGCTGTCGACGCCCGTTTGCGCTCCCGATTTCTGAGGGCAAGCGATTCTCAGATCAGCCAAGATCGCAACCAACAGCAAGCCTAAAGTGCGTTTCATCCCTTGCCGGCTATGCGCGCTTCCTCATCCTGGTACTGAATCTGTTGTCCCGTGCGGGCTTCAAGTGCCACCAGGGTCAAGCGGACGTCATTCTTGTCCACCTGGAACACCATGGCCTGTTGCTGTCCATCGTCGTCCTGAAAGCCCACTGTCAGAAAATGTTTTCGCCTTTTCGCCAACATGAACAATGGAGAGATAACAACCGCAGCCAGGATCCGGCGATCCACTTTCTGGCCATATTCGAGCAAATTGATTCGCTCGTATGGGACCTTCACCTGCATCTTGCCGGACATAAACACGAAGTAGACTTTGTCGGAGACTTCGATGTCCCCCGAACTGTTCGCCGGGATATCCGCTCGCGTGCCGCCGAGGTACTCTGCACGGCTGCCAGAGCGGCTAGCCGAGAGACCTCCCGTCAGGAGAGGCAGAAGGGCTGCTGTTAGCAAGACCGGCCTGAACCACTGCGCGCCTTTGTTCAAACCCATAATGGGAATAATCTCGGAACAAAGGTGGGGTCTGAAACGAGTTTTTCTCCTCGGCGGCGCCGCTGTTCAGGTCCAGACTCGTTCGACTGGAACGCCTTTATGGCAGAGGTCGCACGAGTTGGAATCCTTGTAGTAAGAAGCGTCCATTTTCGCCAGATAGAAGAGCGGAAGATTGCCGAAACTGGCGACCGTCGGATTGGGTTGATAAACAGCGACGGCCAATCCGACGATCTCCGCGCCTTTCGATTCGACTAAAAGACGGAGATCCGTTAACCTCTTGCCCGATCGGAGAATGTCGTCCACCAGGAGGACCTTTTCCGCTTTTTCTGGCTCGACAAATTGGCGGAAACGCATCGGTGAGGCGTCCGTATCCTGTTCGGCCCAGTAGACTTGGTGCGCTCGGAGCGCCTCGCAGACGCCGAACGCGATCGGCAGGCCCCCGGTGTTCGGGCACACGATTGAGAGCTCTTTAATCATGGCCCTGATTTCCGGATCGGCGCGCAAGCGGCGGCTGAGGCCGACGCTGAGCATCTTCGCGTACTGATAATAGCGGAAGGCGAGCGCCACCTGAAGGTATTCATCCGTGTGCATCCCGTTGGGGTATTGAAAATGCCCGTCACGGAGCGCACCCGTTTCGCGCAGCATTCCGATCACTTCTTCATTGGTCGGTAAGAGATGCATGGTTGACGATCTTGGTCGCTAGTGAGCGCCCTTCCCCGCTAGCACGTGCGGAATGGTTCTCAAAATGATCGAGCAGTCGAGCTTCAAGGACCAGTTTTCGATATAGGAAATGTCCATCCGCATCCAGGATTCGAAATCGATGTGATCACGACCGCACACCGCCCAAATGCATGTGAGGCCGGGACGCATGCGCAGGCGCCGTTTCTGCCAACGCTCGTACTTTTCTACTTCGTCGGGCAAAGGAGGCCTCGGGCCAACGATGGACATGTCGCCTTTCAAGACGTTGTAGAGCTGAGGTATCTCATCAATCGAGAACTTGCGCAACCACCGCCCGATCGGCGTTATCCGTGGATCCTGCGGGTCTTTAAACGCAATCTGCCGATGGCTGCGATGCTGTAAAGCGTTCCTCTGCTCCTCCGCGTCGACCACCATGGAACGAAATTTGAACATCGTAAACTTGCGCCCGTTCAAGCCGCAACGGGTTTGGCTATAGATCACGGGGCCCCGGGACGTGACTCTGATCAGCGCTGCGACAACCGCGACCAAAGGCGCCAAAAAAACCAGTGCGGTTGCAGAGATAACGACGTCGAAAAAGCGCTTGAAGACCAGCCGGAGGTCGTCCAATGGAGCGGCCGAAAAGGTGAGCAACGGAGCATCGCCGACACGATCGAGAGTTATATCGCTATTCACATGAGGGAAAAAGTCGATCGCAACCCGAGTTCGAATCCCTTCCTCATCGCATCTGAGGAAAACATCCTCGAGCGCCGCAAGCTGGCTGCTATCCACGTTGAAGATCACTTCATCGACAATGTGGTTAGCAAGCAGGCTGGGAAGGCGTGCAGCGCATTCGTCCTCTTCCAATCGGGCGGCAATTTCGATACAAAACGGTGAACCGTGGCAAAGAAGGTGCTCAAGCCGCTCTGTTTTGTCTTTAGGCCCTACGATCACCACATGGTAGGCTTTCCCGAATTCCCGTTGGTATAGCCCGATAATCGGCCGCGCATTCAGGCGGAAAAGCAATAAAAGTGCGAAGTTATAGAAAAACAAAAAAGCGATGAAACTGCGGCTGACAGGGTGGTCGAGTCGGAGCAGATATTGAAAGAGAATGACAGCGATTGTTCCCACTACGCACTGTCGAAAGGTAAGGACGAAAATACGGCGCGGACTGGCTGCCTCCAGATATTCATAGACTTTTTGCAAGCTCCCCCACGCGACCCAAACGACAATGCAGAACCCGGCCAGCAAAATAAATGGCCGGGGCCGCAGGAAAAAGGGCAGTTCCAGTTTCAGTTGCGTGCGCGTCCAATACGCAAGACCAAACGCGATCCACGTCAGGCACGCATCAACGATTGCAAAAAGAAACTGTATTCGTTTTCTCTGGTGGGCGAACACAAATTACCCTAGTATTCTGCGCCTTAACTAATTATTGGCTGCTTTCAAGTCTAGACGGATCGGAGGGCTTGGTCCAAGTCGGCCATGATGTCCTCTGCCGCTTCGATCCCAGCAGCCACCCGTACTAGGTTCTCACGAATGCCGATTCGCTCCCTCATTTTGGGCGAAAGGTTCCGATGCGAGGCAATCGAAGGATAAAGCAAAAGCGTATGCACGTCGCCGAGCGAAGTGCCTGGGACCACCATTCTTAGCCGGTCCATGAATCTCAGAATGGACTCCTTGTTGGCGTCCTTAATCTCGAAGCTCAGTATCGCCCCGAATAGGCCCGTCGCAAAACTCTGCTTGATGTTGCAGGCGTCCGGATGATCCGAGCCGGAGCAGTAGTAGACGCGCTCTACGTGTGGGTGAGTTGAGAGCCATTCGGCCAGCCGGAAGGCATTCTGGCATTGCCGCTCATAGCGGAGCGCCAGAGTTTTGATGCCGCGCATAGTCAAATAGCTCTCGAAAGGCCCGAGAACCGGGCCCGCTATGCGTGACAGCGTCCGTACGCTCTGATAATGGGCTTCATCGGTTACGATCACGCCTCCGAGCACATCCCCGTGTCCGGCCAGGTATTTGGTTGCGCTATGGACGACGATGTTTGCACCCAGTTCCAAGGGCCGGATGAGCATGGGCGTGGCGAATGTGTTATCGACAATCAGGGCAGCGCCCGCCGAGCGCGCTAAAGCCGCCAGTTTCTTCATGTCGCCCACTCGGAGCAGGGGATTCGAGATGCTCTCGAGGAAGATGCAGCCGGGCGATTGATTGCCAATCGCTTTCTCGACCGCAGCGGTATCACAGATATCAACGTAAGCAACCTGGACCTCAAATGGGCAGAAGATCTGGTCGAGCAATCCGATCGTCGCTCCATAAACGGAATTCGATGCGAGGACCGCATGCGGGCGGTCTATCAGCGCGGCCTGAAACGCGATCTGAATCGCGGCCATTCCCGACGCAGTGGCCAGCGCACCATGACCCCGTTCCAGTGTTGTACAAAGCTCTTCCAAGGCCACATTGGTGGGGCTGGCATAACGCGAGTAGCTGAATCCGTTTTCCTCTTCGCCCAGCACTCGATCCAGGGTGGCAGCCGAATCATAGAAATAAGTCGTGCCCAGATGAATGGGGGTAGTGGAAGGAACCATCTGGCCCGGTACGCGTTTTCTGTCGCCCGCGTGAACGACTTCCGATTCGAATCTCATTTCCGTTTCCAGCGGATCCCGTCTTTGGTATCTTCCAGCACGATCCCTCTCTCGTTCAGCCGCGCGCGAATTTCATCTGCACGCGCGAAATTCCGCGATTTCTTAGCCGCCGATCGCTCCTCGATGTAGGCTTCCACTTGCGCGTCAGTCAGAGCGGCGGACTCACCTTTCCCGTCAGCCTCGGCCCTTGAAGTGACGTCGCTCGGCTCGAGCACATCGAAAATGCGATCGAAGGTCTCGAGTACACGAGCGGCATCCCACCGGTTATCTTCTTTGAACCGGCCCTCATTAAGCTCGGTATTCATCGCCCGAACATATTCGAAAATCGCCGCCAGAGCCTCGGCTGTATTGAGGTCATTGTCCATCCCCTCTTCGAAACTGCGGATCGCTTCTTGTGATCTCTCGCCAATTGCTTCGTTCCTGCCCGGAGGAAGCCTGGTGGAAGTAAGACGCAGCTCGAAATCCCGCAATCGCTCAATGCTCTTAGCTGCCATTTTCAAGCCGTCGAACGTAAAGTTCAGCTTCCTCCGGTATGGCACCGACGCGAGGAGATAACGAATTGACTCGGGGTGAAATCCCATGCCAAGAAGGTCGCGCAGGGTATAGAAGTTGCCCAGCGATTTGGACATTTTCTGGCTCTCGATCTGCAAATGCTCCGCATGGAGCCAGAATCTTGCAAAAGGTTTTCCGGTAATTGCCTCCGATTGGGCGATCTCGTTCTCGTGATGCGGAAAGATGAGGTCAACGCCACCGGCATGGATATCGAGTGTCTCACCCAGGTAACTCATGGCCATGGCCGAACATTCAATGTGCCAGCCGGGTCGGCCTTCGCCGAACGGAGTATCCCAGAATGGTTCGTTGCCCTTCCGAGCTTTCCACAAGACGAAATCGCGGGCATCAGCCTTGTCGTATTCGTCCACATCAACGCGTGCTCCCGAGCGAATACCGCTGAAATCGTTATGCGATAGCTTTCCGTACTCCGGGAAGGCAGAGATGCGGTAATAGGTGGATCCCTCGTTTGTGTACGTGTATCCTTTTGCCACGAGCTGGTCGATTGAATCGACCATGGCAGAAATGTGTTTCGTTGCTGGCGCTACGTGCTCCGGTTGCTGCAAACGCAGGGTCGCGGCGTCTTCAAAGAACGCTTTGGTGTAGACGGAGGTGTAGTCTTCGAGAGATTTCTGCTCCCGTGCTGCGTTCGCGATGATCTTGTCGTCAACATCGGTGACATTCATGACGTGATTCAGGTGATAACCCCGATGTTGGAGCCATCTCCGAAGAATGTCCTGAAACGTGAATGTCCGGAAATTGCCGATGTGGACGAAATTGTAGACCGTAGGTCCGCAAGTGTACATACGGACCTTGCCGTCTTCCAAGGGGCGAAAATCCTGCAATTCCTGCGTGAGCGTGTTATAGAAGCGCAGAGCCATTAAGGAAAAAGTCGCGAGGGAATCGGGTGAGAGAATCTACTCCGTCATCTGAGGCTTGGGGATGGCCAGGCATGCTCCCCGACGGCAGTTTGTCCCTTCCGATTCGCATTTCGCGATTTTAACGCGACACGCCAACTCGTCTCCTTGACCTGCCTCGGCAACAATGAAGTCAGTCATGTCCGCGTTCCGCTTCGAAATTCAGGCGACTTGTCCGGAAACGGGTGCTCGAGCCGGGTTGCTTCACACCGCGCATGGCACGATCGAAACACCTGTTTTCATGCCGGTTGGAACGCAAGGCACAGTGAAGAGTCTCAGCCCGCGGGAGCTGGAATGCGACCTGAACTGTCAGATCCTACTCGCCAACACTTATCATCTCTTCCTGAGGCCTGGGCCTGAGCGGATTGAGCGGCTAGGAGGCTTGCATCGATTTATGGCGTGGCCGCGCGCCATTCTCACCGATTCTGGCGGATTCCAGGTGTTCAGTCTGGACACGCTGCGGAAGGTCACTGAAGACGGCGTCCTGTTTCGATCTCACCTGAATGGTGATGCGCACTTCTTTTCACCCACCAGCGCCATCGATGTTCAGCTCGCATTCGGCAGCGATATCATCATGGCGCTCGACGAGTGCTTGTCCTATCCCGCCACCCACGACGCCGCGCTCGCTTCCATGCGGCGCACCGTCCGATGGGCTCAGGCCGGGTATACCCATTATTTGCAGCGGGAGAAAGGGTTTTATTGCACCCTGTTTCCGATCGTGCAGGGTTCGATGTATGCTGATCTGCGCACTGCCTGTGCCGAGAGCCTGTTGGAGTTGGACGCGCCCGGCTATGCTATCGGCGGATTATCCGTCGGCGAGCCACGCCAACTGAGCCAGGAAATCGCGAGTCTGACTGCGCCGCTGCTTCCGCGTGATCGCCCGCGCTATGTAATGGGCGTCGGCATGCCCGAGGAACTCCCACAATATGTGGCTCAAGGAATAGACATGATGGATTGCGTTCTGCCGACCCGGAACGCCCGAAACGGGTATCTATTCACGTCGCAAGGGAAAGTTGTCATTAAGCAGGCGCAATATCTGGACGATGACACGTCGCTGGATCCGTCGTGCGGCTGTTACACCTGCCGGACATTCAGCAAGGCCTATCTGCGCCATTTGTTCCAAGCAGGAGAAATCCTGTTTTCCACCTTGGCCACCCTTCACAATGTCCGATACTACCTTGAGTTGATAAGGCAGGTCAGGCAGTCTATCATGGTGGGGAAGTTCCCTGAATTGTTGAGATCGTTCCGAAGCGGCTCTAACTTTGAGCGGGAGGTCGGGCCTCGAACGATCCCGTGATTGAGTGAATCCGCCTGCCGGGTTACCGCTCCTATTTTTGCCCGCCATTTTTGAGGCGAGCAGGTTGAGCCGGGACTGATCAGCGCCCATCACTGTCAGGAACTCGGTCGAATACATTAGATCAAGATCACATCATGTCTCCATTGATTCTGCTCCTGCAAGCTGCGGCTCCCTCCGCCCCTAGTAGTTTCCTCAGCGGGATTCTGCCAATCGTCCTGATGGTGGCTATTTTCTATTTCCTGGTCTTTATGCCCATGCGGCGCCAGCAGAAGAATCAGAAACAGATGATCAAAACCTTGCAGAACGGCCAGACCGTTCTGACGAGCGGCGGCATCATCGGCACGATTGTTACGGTGAACGATGATACGCTAATACTGCGAATTAAGCCGGATAACCTTAAGATTCAGGTAGCCCGGTCATCAGTGACGAGCGTCGTCGGCGCGGACGAAGCGGCCAAGAAATAGCGTGCGGCAGCCTGGTCCCATCCATTTGAAATGAAACGTAATTTACGCCTCAAGTTTTTCTCCATTATTGCCGTCATTTTGATTTGCATCTACGGCATTATCGGACTCCCATCCAGCAAGGCCGCTCTGCTTGCGAACTGGAACCGGAACATCCATCTGGGTCTCGACTTGCGTGGCGGGACCTATCTGGTTGTACAAGTCCAGCAGCAGGACGCGTTCAACAACAAAGCCAGCACGGATGCCGACCGGCTCAAAGAGAGCTTGCGAAAAGCAAATGTCACGCTCTCCGATGTCACAGTCGATGAGGCGAAGAGCATACAGGATGCTACGAAAGCCGCCATTGTGGTGAAGGGCCTCCCCGTCACCCAGGCGGGGACGTTCCGCTCCATCGTGAACGAGCAGTTTTCGCAGTGGCTGATGACCCAGGTAAATGCGACTGATTATCGGCTTACCTTGAGACCCTCGGAAGCGCTCGCGCTCTGGCAGAGTGTTCTGGCCCAATCAAAGAACACCATTGATAAGAAAATAAATGGGCTAGGTATCAGTGAGGCGACCGTACAGCAGCGCCGCGAGGACCGCGATTCGGAGTTGCTGGTGCAATTGCCGAATATAGATGACCCGGCGCGCGTCAAAGAGATCCTGCAGACCGCCGCTGTGCTGGATCTTTATGACGTAAAGGGCGGTCCATACGCAAGCCGCGAGGAAGCCCTGGCCCAGAACGGTGGCGTACTTCCGGCAGGAACCAGATTGATTGGTCAGCCCACCGACACAGGTTCCACCTCACGCGGCGGCGGGGTGTATCTGGTTGCTCGAACTCCTGTTGTGAGGGGGCCTGATATTCGCGATGCACGCGCTCAACAGGGCGACTTGCCCAATAGCTGGGATACCGGTTTTGTTCTCAGCCAGGACGCGGCCAAGCGGTTCGCGAGCTATACCGGTTCCCACGTCGGCCAACGGCTGGCGATCGTGCTGGACGGAAAGGTTCTTCAAGCGCCAACGATCCAAAACCAAATCAGCGATCAGGGTCGCATCACGAATGAGCCGGGCCAACAGGACGCGGCCGATTTGGCTCTGAACTTGAAAGCCGGTTCGCTGCCTGCCAGTGTGAAATACGAGCAGGAAAGTACCGTCGGTCCTTCGCTCGGCGCCGATTCCATGCGGGAAGGTTTTGTCGCTGGGATCGCCGGCGTGCTGGCCGTGATCGTGGCGATGCTCATTTACTACAAGAAGAGCGGCATTAACGCGACGCTGGCGTTGATACTGAACGCGATTATCCTGGTCGCCTGCCTGAGTTATTTCGGAGCCGTACTTACCCTACCCGGCATTGCCGGTATCATCCTGACGATCGGTATGGCGGTCGACAGCAACGTCCTGATTTTTGAGCGAATACGGGAAGAACTGCGAGCGGGCAAGGCGGTCAGGCCCGCGGTGGACACCGGGTTTAGTAAAGCGTTTCTCACCATTATCGACACGCACATCACGACGATTGTTTCTTGCGCCATTCTCTTCCTGTTCGGGTCAGGACCCGTCAAGGGATTCGCGGTGACGCTGGTGATCGGGCTTATGGCTAACGTGTTCACGGCGGTTTTTGTGTCGAAAGCGATTTTTGATTGGGAGTTGTCCCGGCCTAAGCCGGTAACAGCCCTGAGTATTTAGCTGGCGTATTACCTAAGCGGCCTTTCAGGGCTGGCTGGCGCTGGAAATGGGAACATTTGTAACGATCCGGTGTCTATGTCCAATAGATGCCGGCCTCTGAAGCTAGATGGAAATCTTCAAGCAAACGAACTTCGACTTTCTCGGCAAGAAGTGGCCGTTCATCATCTTGTCGCTTGTGCTCACGGCGGCCGGGCTGCTCAGTCTATGGATCAAAGGCGGCCCGAGGTACGGGATAGATTTTACGGGTGGTGCGCTGATGGACGTTAATTTCATAAAGCGACCCCCAGCGGAGGCGATCCGCTCCGCGCTTCGCAAGAAGATTTCGGGCGAGATTGAGGTGCAGGAAGTCAGCAACTCGCAGGAAGTGCTCATATCGACGGGGGCACGCGACGAACAGGCTCTACAGGCTGCCCGCACCAATATGATCGACACTCTGAATGCCACGTTCAATCCTGGATCCGGCGGCAAACTGGATATCAACAACGCCGGGCAGACCGCTCTAGCCGGTTCGCTTCGACAACCCTTGGCCAACGCGAGCGTGGCGCTCTCAGACGACCAACTGCAAGCTCTGGCGAAAGGCATCACAAATTACCGCGATGCCCATTCCGGACTGATCCGGAGTCTGGATGAGCTTTCCTCCGTACCCGGTATTACCCCGCAAGTATTGAACGTAATCAAACAGCAGTCCTTCGCCGGTGCTTTCAATATCCGGAGTTACGAATTCGTGGGCCCCAAGATTGGCGCCGATCTCCGCCGGCAGGCGATTAACGTCGTATTAATCGCTCTGGGTGCAATGCTCGTCTACATTGCATTTCGATTTGAATGGATTTACGGCGTGGCTGCCGTGATCGCCGTTTTCCACGACACCATTATCACCATCGGCTTGTTCTCGATCTTTAACAAGAGGATTGACCTTACGGTGATTGCCGCGTTACTGACTCTGGTTGGCTATTCGATGAACGATACGATTGTGACGTTTGATCGTATTCGCGAGAACTTGCGTTTAGGAGTGCGCGGATCATTTTCGAATATTGTGAACCTGAGTATCAATCAGACGCTGAGCCGAACCGTTTTGACCTCGGGACTTACGTTTCTGACTGCACTGTCTCTCTTCCTGTTCGGCGGTCAGGTTCTGAACGGGTTCTCTTTTGCGTTAGTAGTCGGTATTATTATTGGCACCTATTCGTCCATCTTTATAGCTAGTCCGATTCTGATCTTCTGGCAGAATCTGGCCGAGCGCCGAAACAGGAGACCGCGGATGGCGGCCGCTCCCGTGGAGAACCGGGCTCGAAGCGCGGCGAGGCCAGTAAAGAATGTGAAACCGGTGAGAACCGCGAAGTAACGGAATCGTATACAATCCAATCCTGGCCTGTGATTTCAGGCTTGAATGGAGGGAAGTGAGATGTTCAATCAAACTTTTGTAGACGGAACTGCAAAAACCAAGAAGCCGTACACGATTGTGCTGTCCCTCATACTGCAGATCGGGGTCCTCGGCATTCTGATTCTGATCCCTCTGATCTATACCCAGACGCTCCCAAGCGCGCAATTGAAGAGTATGTTGATTGCGCCCCCGCCACCACCGCCACCACCGCCGCCGCCACCGCCCCAAGCGCCTAAGGTACAGCCGAAGCCTGTGGTCCGGCAGTTCATAGCCAATCAATTGGTCGCGCCCAAGGTCATTCCGAAACAGATAAATAAGATTGAAGAGGCCGCCCCACCGCCGGACACCGGTATGGGCGTTGTTGGTGGTACGGGCGAAGCGGGCGGTGCAGTAGGTGGAGTTATTGGTGGCGTTCTCGGTGGAGTGCCGGGAGCACCGCCGCCGCCCCCGCCTCCCAAGGCCAAGCCGACCGGTCCCGTGCGTATCGGCGGCCAGGTCGCGGAAGCCAATCTGATCCGCAGGGTCACCCCGGTCTATCCACCCCTTGCTAAATCAGCACGCGTGCAAGGCACGGTCGAGTTTAATGCTGTTATCGATAAGCAAGGAAATATCCAAAACCTTCAACTGGTGCGCGGCCATCCGCTGCTGGTCCAGGCAGCCAAAGAGGCCGTGCTGCAGTGGAAGTACCGGCCCACGATGCTCAACGGGCAGCCGGTCGACGTAGTCACTGATATCATCGTAAATTTCACGTTGAGTCAGTAGGAGAGAAGCTTTTAATCCGTCAGAAAATTAGCAACACGATTCGATTCAACTTAGGAGACAAGCATGGTTTTACAACTTCAAGTCTGGGCGTTCTGGCTTTTCCAGGAGGCCGAAGGAATCAGTTTTGATCCGCGTTCCGTATGGGGCAACATGGGCGTCATGGCCAAGTGTGTTGTCGCCGTTCTCTTCATCATGTCGGCATGGTCGATCGGTGTCATGATTGACCGGCTGATCGCTTACAATGCAGCCCGTAAACAATCCCGCGCTTTTGCCCCTGCAGTTGCTGGCGCCTTGCGTGAGGGCAAGCTGGATGAAGCGATTAAAATTGCCGATCGTTTTAATAAGAGCCATCTCGCCAAGGTCGTCGTGGCCGGGCTGCAGGAATTCAAAGCCCACCAGATGAGCACGGATATTCCAGGCGAGGAGATCGAAGCTTCGCGACGCGCTCTGGAAAGAGCGCAAGCGATTGTTCACGCTGAACTGAAACGCGGCGTCAGTAGTCTCGCCACGATTGGTTCCACCGCGCCGTTCGTCGGTCTGTTCGGTACCGTGGTCGGCATCATGAACGCGTTCAAGTCGATTTCGACATCGAAGTCAACCGGCCTCGGCGCTGTCGCCGGCGGCATTTCCGAAGCCCTGATCACAACCGCCGTCGGTCTGTTCGTGGCGATTCCGGCCGTCTGGATGTTCAACTACTTTACTAACCGTATCGAAGCATTCGACGTGGAAATGGGCAACTCCAGTTCCGAGTTGATCGACTACTTCCTGAAACGTACTCAACGGACCGTGGCGAAGTAGCTGGGCCGATTTTCCCGGAATTCGAGTTGAATCGAAAATTTGCGGGGCGGCGGAAGCCGCTCCGCTTCACTGGAGCACGTCTCCTTCAATCGAGCACTTCATAGTTTAGAGGAGCTGAAAATGGCAAACTTACCGAAAGCGCCGCCGGTTGTTTCAGATATTAACGTCACTCCCATGGTGGATGTGATGCTGGTGCTGCTGATCATTTTCATGGTGATCACGCCTATGTTGTCCAAAGGCCAAAACGTCAATCTGGTTAAGACGCATAACGATGTCAAGATGCAGGAAGCCGACAAGGAAGACGCGATCCTGATCGCCGTCACGCGCGATGGCAGGGTATTCCTGAGTCCGGGAAATGCCCTGATCACGAGCGACAAGTTGGCTGGTAAAGTAAAGGATCTCCAGACAAGCCGTTCGGACAAGACCGTCTACATCAAGGCTGATGCTCGCGCGCGCTTTTCCAGCGTCACTGATGTGATCGACGTTCTTCGCACTGCGGGAGTAGATCAACTTGGGTTGATCACTGAAAATATCCAGAACAAGAAAGGCAGCTTAGCTCTCTAACAGATCGGCTGAAAGGGGAATTCGATATGGCAATGCAAGTTGGCGGCTCCGGGGGAGCCAAAGCGGACATCAACGTTACCCCGCTCATCGACGTATTGCTCGTTCTACTGATCATCTTCATGGTCATCACTCCTTTGACCCCGCATGGGTTGAATACTCTCGTGCCCCAGCCTCCGCCTCCAAACATGCCGCCTCCCCCGCCGAATCAGGATCCGACGGTTGTCATCGAGGTTGCCAAAGATTCGAGCCTGCAGATTAACGGAACTCCGGTGAAGGAATCCGAGTTGCAATCGAAGCTCGAGGATATCTTCAAAACGCGCGCGACTAAGGTCGTATTCGTGAAGGGGGACCCGGATGTCGATTATCGCTATGTCGCTCAAGCCGTCGATGATGCCGAGGGTGCCGGCCTTGACAAAGTCGGAATCATGACTCCGAAGGTCGAGGCGGGACAGTAGCGCAGCAAAGGATCGGGATCATGCAAAACTCGAAATGGTTGACGGTTGCTTTATGTAGCGGTCTTCTGCTGGCGGTTACGGGGTGCGCCAAGCTGCAATCGCGCGATCAGATGAATCAGGGAGTGCAAGCCTACAAGAACAACCACTACGCCGATGCGGTGAAGCACTTCAAGGAAGCTGTTCGGCTCGACCCAACCAATCAGAACGCTCAACTGTATCTCGCGACTTCCTACATGATCCAGTGGGTGCCGGGGGCGGAGACACCGGACAACAAGAAAAACTATGAAATGGCCCAGCAGGAGTTTCAAAAAGTCCTGCAGAAGGACCCCACCAATTCCCTCGCGCTTGCGTCCATGGCGTCGATGGCTTACAACTCCGCGACCGGCGGTTCGCCTGATCAAAAAATGGCGGCGCTGGAGCAAGCCCGCAAGTGGAACTTGCGACGAATCGAAGTGGATCCCAAGGATTCGGAGGCCTACTATTACCTCGGCGTAATCGCATATGCCGAGGCTTTGGGACCTATCAGCACGGCACGTGTCCAGCAGAAACTTAAGCCCGATAACCCGGGCCCGCTGCCCGACGCGAAGGTAAGGAACGATCTCAAGGCTAAGTTCGATAAGACGATCGATGATGGACTCGACAGCTTGAAGAAAAGCCTCACCTATGACAAAGAGAACGAAGACGCCATGTCGTACGTTAACCTTCTGCTTCGTGAGAAGGCGGCGCTGGCGGATTCTCCTGAGCAGGCGAAGGCCGATGCCGCCCAGGCGGACGACTGGATGAATCGGTCGCTGGACATGAGAAAAACCAAAGCCAGCCGGCCTCAGAAGACCCAGCCTAGCTGATCCCACACGAAAAGGAATCTCCCGGGGAACTCGCTGTATAAGGCGGGTTCCCTTTTTGCTTTTAATTTAAGAAGTACGTCCGGTACAGGGTGTCTCGCTGCTTAGGAACGAATCCGGCATCGCGAATCAATCTTCGAAGCTGCTCTTCAGTCGCGCGGTGATGCGTGCCCGCCGCCGAAACGACGTTTTCTTCGATCATGATGCTGCCCACATCGTTTCCGCCGAATCGCAGACCAAGCTGACAGACCTTCAGTCCCGGTGTCACCCATGATGCTTGGATATTGAGAATGTTATGCAGATAGACGCGAGATAAGGCGAGCATCTTGAGATACTCCACTGCCGTTGCTTCCTGCTTTACGAAGCGTCCCAATGACGTGTACTCGCGTTGAAAAAACCATGGGATGAAGGCGGTGAATCCGCCTGTTTCTTCCTGGATCTGCCTGACGATATCCAGGTGATTCATTCGGTGTTCGATTGTTTCCCCCGTGCCGAACATCATCGTCGCGGTAGTCCGTAACCCTAACGCGTGCGCGGTGCGGTGAACGTCGATCCATTCCTGAGTCGAACACTTTAACCGGCTAATCCGGTGGCGCACCTCATTATCAAGTATTTCTGCGCCTCCGCCCGGGACAGAATCCAGTCCAGCGTCCCGGAGGCGCGCAAGCGTATCCCGGAGAGACAACCCGCTAATCTCGGCAATGTTCACGATCTCGGGAGCCGAGAAGCAGTGGCACCAAATATTCGAGTGGGACTTGATTGTCCGGAGCAGATCTTCGTACCATTCGATCTTCAGGCCCGGGTGCAGGCCCCCCTGCATCAGAATTCCCGTGCCGCCCAGATCAATCGTCTCCTGGATTTTTTGGAGAATCACTTCGTTCGGCAGGATGTACCCTTCTTTGTGCCCCATAGGGCGGTAGAAGGCGCAGAAGCTGCAGTATTCTGTGCAGAAGTTCGTGTAGTTGATATTCCGGTCGATGATGTAGCTTACGATCCCATCCGGGTGAAGCTTTCGTCGAACGGCATCAGCTTCCATCCCGATAGCGATCAAATCGTCGCTCTGGTACATCTCAATCGCCTGCTGCCTTGAAATCATCAGCCGATTCCCCCTTCAGGATGCACCCCTGGCGACAACAGTCTGGCGAAGATTTGCCAGATCGAGGAATGCTTCCAAGCCTTCCTGCTCTTTGGGTCCAATCTCAAACCAGATGTGATGCCGGAGATACTGGTTCGCAAGTTCCTGCGATATGTGTCGTGGGCCGCTTTCCAGCTCCGCGATTTCTGATATCCTCTCGCGTCCGAATCTGTATGAGCTTTCAAGCAAAGCCTGCAGGCGCTGGATGGGAAGGCCCGGTTTCCCCGCCCAGGCGGCGAACACCATTGGCAGGCCGGTCAGTTTCCGCCACTCGGCGCCGAGGTCCAGGCAGGCATACGGAAGTTTTTCCGGGTTCAACTGAAGCGCCGCATCACCGATCACAAGGGCAGCGTCAGCGTTCTCCAGCATTTCCTCTAGAACCGGCCTCTGCAACGCAATATTCGGCCGCACGCCAAATTGCTCCCTTATGATTACGCGTGCCAGCTCGACAGACGTACGAGACCCGGAATCTGCGGCAAGCGAGCGCACCTTATTCCAGGGAACACGCGAAAACAGCAGGATACTGCGCACGGCGCCGTGACACGCGATCCCCACTCCCGGTACGATTTCCAGACCCTGACGGGCGATTTCCGCCGCCGGAACGAGACCGATTTGAAGCTTGCCTTCCTCTACCTGTCTGGCGCAAACCGAAGGAAGCGAAAACGAAAGCTCCACAGTGGCGGCTTGAGGGCCCCGCAGCAGGCCCCACACCAGCGGGAGAGTGTTCAGATAGCTGACTGCGCCGATCGTAAACCGCGAATCGCTTTCGCCCAAATTTCAGTGTAGCGATTGTATCTTTTAATCTGCACCCTACACGCCGCGCTGATCGCCCCAGAGATCGATGTGAAGCCGGGGGCTATAACGAAAACCGGTTCTTTTGCAGATCTCGGCTAGCCAGAGGCCTCGTTCGCGGACCACTTCGGCGCGAGTACCTTCGGGCATTAGCACGACATGGGAACGGCTGGCGCCTGTCTCATGAAGGATTTCGTCGATTTCGGCCAAGTCATCTGGCTCGGCTACGACGAATTTCATCTGGTACTCGTAAGCGGCCATCAAACGGCGCAGCACGTCCGGCTGGTATCGCAGCCGGTTATGCTGCGCCGCCCAGCGCCCGTCTTCCCGGTCAAAAGGCGTCGAATTCGCGAGCTTTGGGCTGATGCTCATCAGGTCCGCTGTTACCGTTGCCAGTACGGTTCCAGCCGTCTCAATCGTGACGTGTTGGCCGATGGCATGCAGGATTCGCGTCAAAGAGGCAATTTCGGGCGCGATCATCGGTTCGCCGCCGGTTACAACGACGTGCGCGGCGCCGAATCGCGCGACGGTGTTGACGATTTGATCTATGGATGTCTCCTCGCCCTCGGGACGCCAGGAAGTATATGGCGTGTCGCACCACTTGCACCTTAGATTGCACCCTGAGGTTCGGACGAAAACGGAGGGAACTCCCGCCAGAATTCCTTCCCCTTGGAGTGAATAGAAGATCTCGGCGATTCTCACGTGTCCTCCGTTATCCCCACAGCGGGTCCGCGATACCGGCATCGACGAATCCTTTGCGGCGGAGAACGCACGAATCGCATCTCCGACACGGACGGCCGTCGTCATCCGGATCGTAGCAGCTATGAGTCAGCTTCAGATTGACTCCGAGTGCCACGGCCTTCCGAATGATCTCTGCCTTCGTCATTGTGAGGAGGGGAGTATGGATCTTGAATCGCGAAGTGCCTTCCACCCCGGCCTTCGTTGCAAGATTTGCCATGTTTTCGAAGGCGTGGATAAACTCCGGACGGCAATCCGGATATCCCGAGTAGTCGATGGCATTCACACCAATAAAGAGATCTTCGCTTCGCGTGACTTCCGCGTAGGCGAGCGCGAACGACAGGAAAATCGTGTTTCTTGCGGGAACATACGTGGCAGGTATGCTCGCTGTCATGTCTTCTGCGCTTCGATCTTTGGGGACAGCCGCTTGGCTCGTCAGAGCCGAGCCGCCAAACGCGCGTAGATCGAAATTGATGGTGCGATGTTCTGTGGCGCCGAGTTGTTCAGCGATTCGGGCCGCCGCGGCAAGCTCAATCCGGTGCCGCTGGCCGTAGTCGAACGACAAGCAGCGGCATTCATAACCTTGCTGCCGCGCAATCGCAAGGCAAGTGCTCGAATCTAATCCGCCGCTCAACAGGCAAACCGCAGGAAGAGCTATCATCACTCGCCCTCACGACGCCCCGTGACAATGGCGTCGATTTCGCCTTGATGAAGGCGGATGCGGAGTTGTTCGTCAAAATCCGCGTTAGTTGACGAACGAAGAATTTCGCCCGTCCTCTTCTGAACGATCGCGTACCCACGCCCCAGCACTGCGAGCGGACTCAATTGTTCAAGCCGGAGGTGCAGCCTTTCGAAATCTCGCCGGGTGTGCCAGAGACGCGTCCCTACGGCGTTCCCTAAGCGGTTGTGAAGCTGGTTTAAATGCTGCCGCTGCCGCACGAATCGCAGGCGAAGATCGTTTGCTTGCAACCTCCTCGTCAAATCGGAAACTTGTCTTGTTCGACTTTCGATTGTCGCGTGTATGCTGTGCCGCAGCCCATGCTCGAGGTCATCTGTCCGTTGCGCCCGCTTCATGAGATTCCTATGAAGCACCGCAGCCGCCCTCTCAATTCCACGCTCACGCAAGTCACGGGAACCAAGTAAAAGCCTGTAGCGCAAACTCTGCACAGCTTTGGCGCGGCAATCGCTAATCTGCTCTTCAACGCTGTCTCTGGTCCGGATCACGATTTCTGCGGCGGCGGATGGCGTGGGCGCGCGGCAATCCGCGACAAAATCCGCAATCGTGAAATCGGTTTCGTGGCCGATCGCAGATATTACCGGAACCTGCGATGCTGCAATTGCCCGTGCTACGGCTTCTTCATTAAAAGTCCACAGGTCTTCGAGGGAACCGCCGCCCCGGGCGATGATCACCACGTCAGCCCACTTACGCTCGCTAAAGTGCCTCAGTCCTGCGCAGACTTGCTCGACTGAGCCTTCCCCCTGGACCTGTGCCGGAAAGATCCGTACTTGAATGCCTTGAAAGCGGCGCTCCAGCACGTGCAGAATGTCGCGGATCACCGCGCCTGCCGGTGAGGTAACCACGCCGATTCGCTGTGGCAGCTTGGGAAGCGGTTTCTTCCGCTCCGGATGGAACAACCCGTCAGCCGAAAGCTTCTTTTTCAACTGTTCGAAGGCGAGTTGCAGAGCGCCAGCGCCTTGCGGCTCGAGCAGATCCACAATGAGCTGATATTCGCCACGTGGCTCATAAACCTCCAGGCTTCCGCGAGCCAGAACCCAGAGTCCGTCCTGCGGTTTGAATCTTGCGAATCGGGCGCTGCCCTTGAAGAGAGCGCACTTGATCTGGCTCTGCTCATCTTTCAACGAAAAGTAAGTATGACCGCTGCCGGCCATGCGGCACCCGGAGATCTCGCCCAGCACCCAAATGTTGCGGAATTCGATCTCGAAGAGGTTTTGAACCGCCGCATTCAATTCCTTCACTTGAAAAATCCGGCGCTCTGCCTCTAGCGACAGTTTCATCTGTCCGGTTTCAACAACTGGCTTAGCAAGCATTGGATAATTCCAGTTTCCGACAGCACGCATGAGAAGCGCGTCCGGCGAATGCGGTATTTTAGTGGATTCCTGACGTAAAACCGGCGTCCCCGTTGCTGCCAACATCTGCACCGCTACTTATCTGAGGAGACTATGAACGCACAAGAAGTTCTTGAATTTGCTAAGAAGAACGATGCCCGCCAGGTGGATTTGCGCTTCACCGATCTGCCGGGCTTAAGCCAACACATCTCTTACCCCATCAATATGCTCGATGAGGATGCCTTCGAAGACGGTTTCGGAATCGATGGATCGAGCATTCGCGGATGGGCGGCAATCAACGAAAGCGATATGCTCATCATTCCGGATCCTTCTACAGCGTTTCTGGATCCTTTTGCCGAGACGAGAACTATCGTCATGCTTGGCGATATTATCGATCCGATCACGCGGCAGCACTACGATCGGGATCCACGCTGGATCGCGAAGAAGGCTGAGCTGTATTTAAGGAACGGTGGTACCGCTGACACGGCCTATTTTGGGGCCGAAGCGGAGTTCTTCATCTTCGATAACATTCGCTTCGATCAGAACCAGCACAGCGGATTCTACTTCGTAGATGCCGAAGAAGGACGTTGGAATTCCAGTCGCGAACACAACAACTTAGGCTACCGCCCGCGCTACAAGGAAGGCTACTTCCCGGTACCCCCGACCGACCACTATCAGGATCTTCGAAGTGAAATGGTGGCCACGATGATCGAGTGCGGTCTGTCGATCGAGTGCCACCATCATGAGGTCGCCACAGGCGGACAGTGCGAGATAGACCAGCGCTTCGACACGTTGGTGAAGTCCGCGGACAATATGATGCTGTACAAGTACATTGTCCGCAACGTCGCGTATCAATACGGAAAGACGGTGACTTTCATGCCGAAACCACTGTTCGGCGACAACGGCAGCGGCATGCATACGCATCAGAGCTTGTGGGCGCAAGGTAAACCGCTGTTCGCCGGGGACAACTATGCCGGTCTCAGTCAGACTGCGCTTTGGTATATCGGCGGCCTTCTACGCCACGCGCGTGCATTATCGGCGATTATTGCGCCAACGACGAACAGCTATAAGCGTCTTGTCCCTGGTTACGAAGCTCCTGTGAACCTGGCCTATTCGCGCCGCAACCGATCCGCGGCCGTGCGCATACCCATGTACTCCAACAGCCCCAAAGCCAAGCGGGTGGAGTTCCGGCCGCCGGATCCCGCCTCTAATCCCTATCTCTCCTTCGCGGCGATGCTCATGGCCGGCCTGGATGGCATTATCAACAAACTCGATCCGGGTGAACCGCTCGACAAAGACATCTACGATCTGTCGCCGGAGGAGATGAAGAACGTACCCTCCATGCCTGCATCCTTGGACGAGGCACTAACTTGCCTCGAAGAAGATCATGCATTCTTGACCAAAGGTGATGTATTCTCAGAAGAACTGATTGAAACGTTTGTCTCGTATAAGCGGAAATCGGAAGCCGAAGCCGTGCGGCTGAGGCCCCATCCGTACGAATTCGCCTTGTACTACGACATCTAAGCGCGTTGCCGCAAGGGTGTCCAGAGATAACGGTCACGGGGTCGGGCGATAGCTACCCAACACTCTGAGAAATTCTGTTGTTTCGCTGAGGTGATTCAACGCATTTTGAACAATAGCTCCATCTGAACGTCCGAGGAGATCGACATAGAAGAGGTATTCCCACGGTTTACCCCGGAGGGGGCGCGACTCGATTTTGCTCAAGTTGAGATCGCGAAGGGCGAAGCACGCCAACGCTCGGAAAAGAGCCCCGGCCACGTTCTTGGTCGAGAACACGATTGAGGTCTTCCACCCCGCTACTGCGGTCGGGAAGGGCAGCGCTTGTTTCGTCAGCAGAAAAAATCGTGTGAAATTTTGCGAATTGTCCTCGATGTTCCGGCGGAAGATTTTGCCGCCAAAGATAACCGCTGCGGATTCGGACGCGATGGCCGCCGAGTGTGGCTCGTCGCTTTCCATGATCATTTTCACGCTTCCGGCCGTATCGTAGAACGAAACGGGCTCAATCTGAGGGTATTCTTGGAAAAACAGCCTGCACTGATTCAGCGCGACCGGGTGTGAAAACGCTTTGCGGATATCGCGAAACCGCACTCCTGGCCTGGCGATTAGATGGTGTGCAATCCGGACTTTTGTCTCCCCGGAAATGGTGAAACCATACTCCAGCAAGTGATCGTAGTTCTCATGAATGCTGCCGTGGATAGTATTCTCGATCGGGATTACTGCCGAGCCCGCAGCCCCCGTTCTCACCGCGTCAAATACCTCCTGAAATGACGTGCACGGAAGATCGTGTATATCGTTCCCGAGCAATTTCACGGCGGCGCTGTAGCTGAAAGCGCCGCGCTCTCCCTGAAACGCAACTCTTCCTCTAATCTTCCGAGACATTTTCAATTCAGTGTAGGGTATATGCGGGCGCGTGCTGAAACGGACTCGATCTGATGGATCTATTTCCGTCTTCTCAAACCGGCGATTTTATGGTACAAAGGCTGTACTGTTCCGAAATCAGAACAAAAATTATCCGGTTACCTCTGTGGTCCCGAATTTAACCTTGGGATCGCCCTTCAAGGCGCCAGGAAACGATTATGCAGGAACCAGGACGCAAACTCCGCCGCATTCGAGAGCGGTTGCGTTTGAAATACCGGGACGTTCAGGAAGCGAGTCAGGGCATTGCCGCCAGACATCAGAACTCCGAGTTTGCGATCGGGCTGAGCCGGCTTGCTGATATTGAGAATCGACGTACGGTTCCGTCTGCTTACCGCCTCTACTCGCTGTGCGCGATTTATGGGCTCGACTTTAGTACTGTACTGAGCTGGTACGGAGTCGATCTCCAAAGTCTACCTACCGACGCGGCCAACGCGACGATGGCCCAGACTCGCCCGTTTTCGGCTCAGGTTTCTGATCATACCCTGATCGACCTCCCTACGCACCTGGAAACAATGCTGGACCTGTCGCAAACATCGTGTTTGAGCCGCCAGCTGCAACCCTGGGGAAAGCTTCCTCTCGCGCTCTTGAATTCCCTCGACCTGCGCAAGCAGTGTTACGCCTTCGTTGGGACTGACGATTGGTCCATGCATCCACTCATCCCCCCAGGATCATTTATCCAGATCGATGAGAGTAAGCGCCGGATCATGAACGATAGCTGGGGGGACGACCACGAACGCCCAATCTACTTCCTTGAAGATCGGGCTGGTTATAAGTGCCGTTGGTGTGCTCAGCAGAATGGTCTGCTAATCCTCCAACCGCATTTTAGGTCCCATCTCGCACCGGAAGTGTTACGTTGTCCTGGGGACGTCGAGGTCTTAGGCCAGGTTGTAGGAATCGCTATGCGTTTGGATCTGGGAAAGCGACGCCGTACACGTTCTTGAGCAATCCTAGGATCGCCTCGAAGTCCGAGATGTGCTTTTCCCGCTCCGGACCTTGAATCGAAGCTGGTACCAGATTCTTGTAAGGAGTGAGTCGAAGCCAGGCGTCGATGAGTTCAGCCTTGTCGACCTGGTCGATCCCATTTATATAGAGATCCACATCAGCTTTCTTGCGTTCAAGGGTGTGGCTGACCCACTCCCGAAAGATCGCCTCGTGCGATTTTTTCAGGGCGCGGCTAGTGATTAAAGATCCAGAGTAGCTGGTATTCGATGCGTAATGCTCGTAGCGGCCAGTATCCGGGTTTCGCAATCCGGCCAAATAGACGAGCTTGCCATAGGAACTCTCAATTTGGGCCAAATCTCGGGTCCAGAGAGTTTCTCTAGTCTTCTGCTCGTCAATACCTGCCTTCCCTACCATTTAACTATAAATTCAATGTTACACCGATACGATTGGTGCACAAGCTTCAGAAGTACCGGAAGGACCAGGACGTTCCGATCACAGAAAACATCCTAAATTGCCTTTCTTAAGCGTTTTCGCGATCGCTATCTTACGGAGAGAGTTCCCCCGGGCCCGTTTTCAGGGGAACATATTAACCGTATGAAACTCAATCTACTAGCATCCTTGATTGCTTGGACTTTGATCAGCAGTTCAATAGCCAAAGCCGGAGAGATGACACCCTCTCTTTCCGCTAACTCACACTCAGCCGCCGCGCTCTCGACGAGTGGGAAGCTCTTTCCGCCGCTGCCACGTCCGAACAGCCCTTTGCCGCCCGTGCGAGCCGAGCTCTTTCCGCCGCTGCCACGTCCGAACAGCCCTTTGCCGCCCGTGCGAGCCGAGCTCATTCCGCGGCTGCCAAGTCGGATTAGCGCTTCGCTGCCTCTCGGGTAGCGTGCCGCCCACTCGGCTTTTCGCCATTTCTCTTCGGCTTTCCGCCACCAACTTAAGTGTTGCCCTTAGTACATTTTTGCTCTACCATCCAAAGCAAGAAAGCTGATGAGTAACGGATGACCCTGGTCCGAATAGCCGAGTTCCTCAGCAATACGCTGGGTATCGCGCTTATTTTTCGGCTCCTCTATCTTCGGCTGCACAGAGTCTACCGGGTCTTCTGCCTCTTCCTGCTTTACGAATTGCTGGCCGCGTCGGTTTTCCTTTACGAAATTCTGGCGCGTGATGCCCGGCTGGACTACCGGCTTACCTGGATTGCGATGCGCCTTGTCGGCTGGACCCTCTACCTTTGGATGGTGTACTCCCTCCTGACGGCCTTACTCGAAACACTTCCGGGAATCCTCCGGTTCTCGCGGAAAGTGCTCAATTGGGCTTTCCCAATTGCCATCGGGATTGCGCTCCTCACAATTGGCCCGGAGTACGCCGCTTCAGGTCTGTCGGACTCCGCTCAGCCGATCGTCCGAGCAGTTACTGTCGGGATCATTCTCGAGCGAGTGATCTCCACTGTTTGTGTTTTGGTTCTGCTTGGAATTCTGGGATTTGTTTTGTGGTTTCCGGTGCAAATGCCCAGAAATTTAGCTGTTTTCAGCCTTGGCTATGTGATTTACTTCGGCTCGGAGACCGCGCTATTGCTGATACGGAGCATTTGGCCCAACGACAGCATCAATGCAGCCGTAAGCGTGGCCATGAATTTCATTACGAGCGGCTGTTTGCTCGCCTGGATATTCCTCATCAACAAAGAGGGCGAGGCTGCACCGGTTCGGCTTGGCAACAGGTGGCGGGGGGTGCAGGTCCAAGAGCGTATGATTGGCCAGTTAGAAGCGATGAACGCGACCCTGCTCCGTGCTGCTCGCCGGTGAGCCCGCCGAGCGCCTCGCGAACCGGGCGCCCCAACCGCTGTGGAACACCACACACTGTAGAATCCCCTGGGAACTTCTTGAGTCTTTTACGAAAACTCGATTTGTTCCCGAGAAAAGCTCTTGCCAACTGGTTCGTCATTCCTGTACCGTATAACGTACGGAGACCTTTTTGAATTCCGCGCTGGTTCTTACGCCTGTGGTTTTGTTAGGTCTGTGCTCGGCATGCATTCTCCCGGTTCTGTTTAGACTGGGCAAGCGCTGTCGAATCGAGGACATCTCACCGGAATGGGTGGAAAATTTCTCGGCGTCTTCCTACCACCTGATGCAGCGGCTGCTCAGTGAAGAGGATTTCGCATTCATCTCCCGGCAACCTGGTTTTGATTTATCGGTATACCGAAAGCTGCGACGAGATCGCTTGCGCATCTTTCAGCAGTATTTACACCGGATGATAATCGACTTTAATCGGCTGCATACTGTGGCTCGGTTTGCCCTCGCGCAATCGAATGAGGATCAATCGGCCTTGGTCAGCAAGCTAATTTGGTTGAAAATTAGATTTTCAGCGGCCGTTGTGCGGGTCCAGTTTTGCTACCTATTTTGTTATCTCGGGTTCCCTTCGCTCGATGTCCGCCAACTGATTGCGCGGCTCGATGAAATGACTGCCCGGCTCACTTCGATCTCTATCGCTCAACTCACGTGACACCCGGGGCTGATCGCGGTCAGCCCGTCTGCTCCAAGAACCGTTTAAGTTCAAACTTCGCTTTTTCGTACCCGTCAAACGCTCTCTCGGCCTGCTTGAATTCTTTGGTGTGCACGCATCGGCGCGCTCCTCTGTGTTCAGTTGGATGTCGAAGGTGCAGCATCTCGTGGAACATGATGTAGCTGACGAGCAGCTTAGGTGCCGCTTCGGAATCCAAGAGGCTGGTCAGTACGATGACGTTGTGCGAGGGATCGTAGTGTCCCAGCGTCCTTCGAGAGGGTCTTATGCTCCAGCCCAGCTCCGGCCTTGCCATCAAACCGTGAAAATAGAGGAAGTTTAAGTTTTCGAAGATCTGCTCCAGGTCATAGAACTTCCCACGCGGATTCGCATAGGCCTTCCATCCTCGCTCCCGCTTGACCAGGTGGATTGTCTTGCGGATATCAGCACGGTTCAAATAGCGGCGGTATCGCGCTACAAGGGCAGGATCGGGTTCCTTGCGAAACAACTTGCAAATTAGAATGGAGGCTAAGGCTTCCTGTATTGGAGCCGGTGCATCCTCGAGAAGATCGGTGATATCGACCCGCAACCGTCCTTCCTCGAGCCTGATTCGGCTATTTGCGTTGGCGTACTTGCGAAAGCGAATTGCTATTTCGGGCAAGGCCGTTCGGGGCCTGATTGTACGGAAAACCCGCATGTAAATCTGTTCGACCGACTCAAAAAAAAGAGCAGTCTCGATTTGCATTTTCACCAACTGTAACATAGTGATTCGGATTAGTTTCTTTAACGAGGACAACCGAAACACGAACCGCCGAGAGGATGACTCACGCTTGCCGAAAGCCAAAATCAGTGCCTTGGGTTGCTTCGTTCCCCCAGGGGTTTTGACCAACGATGATCTCTCCCGAATGGTGGAGACTAGCGACCAGTGGATCGTTGAGCGAACTGGTATTCGGGAGCGCCATATTGCCGGGCCAGAGATTGCCACATCCGATATGGCGATCGCGGCGGCGCGCGAAGCACTGAATCAACGAGGAATCGGAGGGGCGGAACTCGATGCCATCATCGTGTGCACTGTCACGCCTGACATGCTTTTCCCTTCCACGGCTTGCCTGGTTCAAAAGCAACTCGAAGCCACCAGCTCCTGGGGCTTTGACTTAACTGCAGCCTGTTCGGGATTTCTTTATGGGTTAACAGTGGGTGCGCACCTGGTTGGATCTGGTACTCATCGCAAAGTCCTTGTCATCGGTGCAGATACCATGTCACGCATCATTGATTATTCTGACCGAACCACCTGTATTCTTTTCGGCGATGCAGCCGGCGCGTTTCTCATCGAGCCTTCTGCCGATGAGTTGGGATTCATCGGACATCTGAATGAAATTGACGGTTCCGGCGCGGAGTTCTTATGCATGCCGGCCGGTGGCAGCCGGTTACCGGCGACCCATGACACTGTTGACCGGCGCCTCCATTACGTGAAGCAGGAAGGCGGTCAGGTGTTCAAATTCGCGGTGCGCAAGATGTTTGATCTTTGTGAAGCGCTCCTCCAGAAACACAACCTCAAAGCGTCGGATATAAAGCTGCTGATCCCCCATCAGGCAAATAAGCGCATTATCACAGCAACCGCCGATCGGCTCGGACTGAAGCAAGAAAACATTGTCTTAAATATCGACAGATACGGGAACACTACCGCCGCAACCATACCCTTGGCCACTCGCGATGCGATTGCGGAAGGGCGCCTGAACAAAGGCGACCTGGTGCTTTTCGCTGCGGTGGGCGCAGGCTATACAGCGGGCGCTAACCTCTGGCGTTGGGCCTATTAGGCTGTTCTATGGCGCCTCGGCTTGCGTATGATGTTTCTGTATCCGCTCGTACTCTCTGAGCACTTGGACAACATAGCGCCTCGTCTCCTCATACGGTGGTATCCCCGCGAATCTGGAGACGGCGTTCGGTCCGGCGTTATAGGCCGCCAATGCCAAGGCTGAGTCGCCGTGGTATCTCAACAAAAGCGCGCGCAAATATTTGGCGCCGCCCGTTGCGTTCTCGCTCTCGCGCCGCGGATTAACGCCGAGATCTGCGCCTGTCGCCGGCATAAGCTGCATCAGCCCGATGGCGCCTCGTACCGATACAGCCTGCGGCCGCATTCCCGATTCCACCTTGGCTACGCTGGTGACGAAGTCGGCTGGGAGGCCCTGCTCGACTGCCGCGCGTCGGATCAATTCTTCCGGAGTCGGATCCCCCTGCCTGGCTTGCGATTTTGCGAGTAAGGCGGCGTGCTCAGGAATTCTTTCGATTTTGGAGATCTGGCCCGCCGGAATCTCCAGGGTCCCAGTGCCGATATGACAAAGAACCGATTCCTTCTCCTGGGCGTGCGAATCCACTTCCAGGCAAAAACCTGTGTTCAGACATACCGCTTCTTGTGCCGAACAAACTCCTGCAGTTGAGAGGAACACGAGTAAGATCGAGCGGAGGCGGCTGGTCATCCGTTGCGGCTCAGTATCTGGTCTCGATACCCTCGATCTCTCGTTCCATTGTTAGCGCTATCTCGGCATCCAACAAGCTGAGTTCGTGCTCGAGCAGCGTCGCGGATACCAACGTTTTCACCGCAATTTCGGCGATACTGCTGTTCTTGCCGTATCGGGTGGTGAACAGATCTGAGACGTCCTGCAACTGCTTCCTGATACCTGACAGGTATCGGGCCATGGCAGCGTGTTCGTCCCGGCTCAAGGGATACTCCACGTGCGCTCCTTTTGATGCTTTTCGGCTTAGGGCTATTTTGGCACACGACGCCGGCATTTACTACCGCAAAATTAGGCCGAGTCATGGAATTTACCCTGGTTCTTCCATAAATTCTCTTCGACGGTACTATTGGCAGTGTAATGGGGCAACCTTCCGCCATCGAATGTGGCCGATGTTCAAAACGCCTAGCGCCAAACCAACTTTTGAATGTGTGTGAGTGTGGGGGTCCCCTGCTGGTTCGTTACGATCTCGTTTCAATCGCGCATCGTTGGTCGCGCGAGGACCTGAGAAGCGCTCCTGCGAGTATGTGGCGTTATCTGCCGGTCCTGCCGGCCGAAGCGGACGAGGCTCTCACCCTGCAGGAGGGCTGGACACCGCTCATATGGACAGCAGCTCTCGGAAAAGCCCTCGGTGCCGAGAATCTGTTCGTGAAGGACGAGAGCCGGAACCCGACTGGCTCATTGAAGGCTCGGGGTGTTTCCTGCGCGGTAAGCATGGCGCGCAAGCTAGGCGTTCGCAAAGTAGCCATGCTTTCGGCCGGAAATGCTGCCGGGGCGCTAGCCGCCTACGCCTCCTTGGCCGGCTTAGAAGCCTATCTCTTCATGCCCAGCGACGTGCCCCAATCGAATTTCATCGAGTGTGAGGTATTCGGCGCGGAGGTAACTCTGGTCGAGGGATTTATCAGCGACTGTGCCCGCAGGATGACCGATCGCACGCCGGAGGAGGACTGGTTCGATGTCAACACGGCGCGGGAACCGTTCTTCGTCGAAGGCCAAAAAACGATGGGTTATGAACTGGCCGAGCAGTGTGATTGGGAACTCCCCGATGCCATTGTCTATCCTTGCGGTGGCGGGGCAGGTCTCATCGGGATGTGGAAGGCATTTAATGAGATGCAGGAACTCGGCTGGATCGGAAGCACGCGTCCCCGACTGATTGCCGTGCAAGCCACCGGATGCCAACCTATCACTCGGGCTTTCGAGCAGAATGCCGCAGCTAGTGAGTTCTGGAAGGATGCCCATACGATCGCTGGCGGGCTTCGCGTCCCGAAATCGATCGTCGATTTTCTTGTCCTTCGCGCCATTCGCGAGAGTCACGGCATGGCTACTTCTGTTTCGGACGAAGAGATGTTGGATGCCGCCCTTCTGATTTCCGGGTGTGAGGGCCTCTTTGCGGGGTTGGAGGGCGGGGCTTGTGTCGCGGCGGCCCGGCGGTTGCTTCAAGCGGGTTTTCTTAAGTCCACCGATCGCATAATACTTTTTAACACGGGCTCTGGCCTTAAATCCCTGGAGGCATTCTCTACGCGCTTTCCGCGCCACGCGGTCACCCAGCAAGATAAGCTCGGCGGCTTGATTACGCCTCGTTAGCCGCCGAAGCCCGGTAAAACTGCGGATAGAGCATTCTCCTGTTCTTGTGTAAGTTATGGGACGATAGAAGTGAGTTTCGGAGTTCTCGTTTCCCACCTTTGGAGTGACCCCCTTCTAGATCGCCCAATCCAGGTACGTAGTTCCCGAACAACAGTTAAGGAGATGTGAGTGACAAAGCTGTTCGTAGGCAATCTGCCCTACAAAGCTACTGATAGTGATCTGCAAGCCTTCTTCGCGGAGGCGGGCATTCAGGTCGATAGCGTAAATATCCTTCGTGATCGCTTTAGCGGAGAGGCGCGCGGATTTGGATTTGTGGAAATCAATGACGACGCGGTAGCGACCCAAGCGGTTCAGACCTGCAATGGCCGTGCCCTGATGGGCCGTGCCCTCGTTGTAAACGAAGCTCGACCGCCTGAACGGCGCGAGCAACAGTCCGCCGGCGGTGGACGCCAGCGCGATTTCGGCGGCGGTAAGAATCGCTGGTAATCTCGCTTCGAAATCATCGATTCAAATCCTGAATCCTTCCTTTCCATTGGCCGCCTTTGCCTTTCCAATAGGTGATGGCGGAATGGATGGTGGCGCCCGCGTAAAACACGGCGATTGCCGGCAGCGTTAGGCTCCACCAGACGGGCAGTCCGTAGAAGCGGACCATCCCCCGGTAAGCAACGCTCATGAGCAGCCACCCGACCGCCCCGAGCAATATTGGTAAGGAGCGTTCGGAAAACAACAAGGCGATCGGCGCTATGTACGTGATGAACAGTCCTATAATCGTCCCGACGAGCAGGCCGGTTGAATGCCGCAGTTGACTGAAAGCCGTTCGCGAAATCAGATATCCGATTTCCCGAAAGCTCCCATATCTTCGAATGCTGCACGCTTCCTCCGTCAGACCCATCCAGACTCGTCCGCCGCTGGCCTTGACGGCGCGGGCTAGCGAGCAGTCATCAATAACCTCGCTCCGAATTGCTCCAATTCCTCCGATTCGTCTCAGTGCCTCGGGACGAATCAGGATGCAGCCGCCAGCCGCGCCTGCCGTCCGCGCGTTTGGATTCGCAATCCATAACGGCGGATAGAGCATAAGGAAGAAAAACACGAATGCCGGAACCAGAGCGTTTTCGGCGAGACTCTGGTTGGCCAGCCGGACCATATACGAGCCCAGATCGCAACCGCAAGCTTCCGCCACTGCAATCAGTCCGGGAACACTCGTCGGCGAGTGAACGACGTCGGCGTCCGTAAACAAGAAGTAATCCGGCGCGAACTGCAGTGCGCAATCCACTCCTTGCGCGAGAGCCCACAACTTCCCGGTCCAGCCGGGCTCGAGTGGCTGGCCCTCCAGAATGATGAGTTGCTCGGTCGCATTCAGTTCTTCCGCCGCTGTCCTCGCCGCGTCAGCGGTACCATCTGTGCTCGCGTCATCGACCATCACCACGCGCAGCGGCGGCTCGACCCGCTGCTGCAGCAAGGATGAGATCGCTTTTCCGATCGACTCCGCTTCGTTGCGCGCGGGAACCACCGCGATTACATGCCTACCTTCTACGTGCGGCAGTTCCGTCGGGCGCATGTGTCTGGATACGCGCCAAAACCAGCCGCGGCCGAGCAGAAGGTAAATCCAGATAACAAGCGGCAGCGCGGCGAAAACAATCAGCACGGTTTCGCTCAAGCTGGCTGCTGCTGCGTCATGCAGTGTAGAGTTCCCAGGCCCAATACCAAGTCCGTGGCGGCGATTCCAATTACCTTGCGGGAAGGGAATAGTTCAGCTAGTTTGTTCAGGGCCACACGATCGTTGGCGTCGTTAAATGTCGGGACCAATACCAGGTGGTTTGCGACATAGAAGTTTGCGTAGCTTGCAGGCAGGCGTTGATTATCAAAATACACTGGCTCTGGCATCGGCAGCGGCTCGACTCTAAAGAGTTTTCCATCCTGATCGCGCATTTCGCTGAGGAGTGCCCTGTTTTCCCTTAGCGGTTCATAATTTAGTTCCGCCGGGTTGTCCTCTGTTGCGATCACAACAGTGCTCTCATCTGTGAATCGAGCCAAATCGTCCACGTGCCCGTGAGTATCGTCCCCGGCAATCCCATTCCGCAGCCACAGCGTGTTTCGAACCCCCAGATACTCGCGAAAAATTCGCTCCATGTCCGTGCGATCGAATCCCGGATTTCGGGCTTGCACGTCGCTTAATAAACACTCTTCAGTGGTCAGGAGCGACCCAGCCCCATTCACATCGATGCTCCCTCCCTCCAGCACCACGGGCCCTTCCCGCCATTCCGGCGTCCACATTCTAAATGCGAGCCGCTCAGCCAGCAACTCGGGTACACGGTCGTCGTTCTTCGCATTCGAATACTTCGCCCATCCGTTGAATCGCCAGTTCAAGATGGCGCGTTCGCTGTTTTCTGCCCGCACGAAAATGGGGCAGAAATCGCGGGTCCAGCTTCGGTCAGTCTTGATTGCGAAAAACTCGACAGCCGCGAGCTCCGCGCCCGACTTTTTCAGAACCCGTCGAGCGTTCTGTTGCGCATCTGAATCTTCCACTAGGATGCGCACTCGCTCGACGCGTGAGAGATGACGAACGATCTCGCCATAAACCCATTGGATCGGAGCGAACTTCCCCGGCCAGTCCGTGATCTCATGCGGCCAGGCCAGCCAGGTTGCTTCGTGCGGTTCCCATTCAGCGGGCATGCGGAACCCCAGTGAAGCCGGCGTATCCTGGTCTTGCATCGGCTCAGCCGAGCCACCGTTGCATGATGGGCGAATAAGCATCAATCCGTCGGTCACGCAAAAACGGCCAGTTTCGCCGCACCTCATCCATCTGTTTCGGATCGCATTCAGCTACCAGCACCTTTTCTTCACTCGCCGGGGCTTGGACCATCACACGCCCAAACGGATCCGCCAGAAATGAGTTTCCCCAAAATTCAAGCCCGCTCTCTGGCGGGCCTTCAAATCCAGTCCGGTTTACTGCGGCCACAAACACACCGTTAGCAATCGCGTGCGCTCGTTGGATAGTACGCCAGGCATCGAGCTGCGCTTCACCGTACAAGTGCTTTTCCGAAGGATGCCATCCGATTGCCGTCGGATAGAACAGCACGTTCGCGCCCTGCAGGCTCGTGATACGGGCGCCTTCCGGATACCACTGATCCCAGCAAACCAGCACGCCGATTCTCGAATAGCGGGTCTCGAAATTCTGAAATCCAAGATCCCCAGGCGTGAAGTAGAACTTCTCGTAATACAGAGGGTCATCCGGGATGTGCATTTTGCGATATAAGCCGATCAAGGATCCATCCGCATCCAGGATTGCCGCCGTGTTGTGATAAAGGCCCTGCGCCCGTTTTTCAAACAGCGATGCCACAATGGAAACCCTCAGTTCTTTGGCGATCGAAGCCAGCGCTTCCGTGGATGGACCGGGTATGGTCTCCGCCAAATCAAACAGTGCGGCATTCTCTTCGCGACAGAAATACTGGCTCCGAAATAACTCCTGCAAACAAACAATCTCGGCTCCCTTGGACGCCGCTTCGCGAATCCCGGCAATCGCTTTGTTCAGGTTCGTATCCGGATCCGTCGAGCAGCTCATCTGCACGAGTCCGATGTTGAATTTCGAATCGCGGCGCGCTCCCGGCGCGATTGTACTTATGGCCATCGTTTATCCAGCCCGTTCGACTACCGGCAGTTTCCTCGCGCTACATGTAAATCCCGCCGTTCACGTCAAGAACGTGTCCGGTGATGAAACCTGCTTCTTCACTGACCAGAAATTTAACCGCACCCGCGACATCTTCCGGCGTACCCATGCGTTTCAAGGGCGTATTGCCGATCATCTTCTGCTTTAATTCGTCGCTGAGGCCCAGCGTCATATCGGTCCCGATAAATCCCGGAGCAACGGCATTGATAGTTATGTTGCGGCTCCCTACTTCCTGCGCCAAAGACTTCGTCAGTCCAATGAGCCCCGCCTTCGAAGCCACATAATTCGCCTGTCCGGGATTGCCCATTTCACCCACTACAGACGCAATGTTCACCACGCGTCCCCATCGCTCCCGCATCATCCCCGGCAAAACCTGTTGCGTCGCATAAAATGAGCCGCTCAGGTTCGTCTGCAGAACCAGCTCCCAATCAGCCTGCTTCATGCGCACTGCCAGGCCGTCTTTCGTAATGCCCGCGTTATTAACGAGAATGTCGATGCGCCCGAATTCCTTGGCCGCTTTGGAAAATCCCATCGCGATGGATTCATGGCTTGCCAGATCGACTTCGACGACAAATGTTTCCGCGCCGCTTTGCCGAATGGCTGCAGCAGCCTCCTCCAGTTTTTCCGCCGATCGCGCCGCGAGTATCACCCGATAACCCGTCGCGGCCAGGACTTGCGCGCAGGTTTTCCCAATTCCGCGCGTAGCACCTGTGACCAACGCCGTTCGCTTGCTCATGATTCCCTCTCATGATAATTGGTGTAATCAATTCCAGATGGCACTAAACGATCTGCGCGATTTCATGCGTGTTCTGGAAAAGCATGGCGAACTAAAACGCATCGGCTTTGAAGTAGATCCGCATCTCGAGATCACTCAGTTCGCCGATCGCTCGGTGAAGCACCATGGCCCGGCCCTGCTCTTTGAGAAGCCGAAGAATTCGCCCGTTCCGCTTCTCATTAACGCTTTCGCGAGCATGCGGCGCATGGAGCTCGCCCTCGAGGTCAGCGATATAGAAGAGATTCCTACCCGACTTTCGACTTTTCTAGAATTTCAGAAGCCGGAAAGCCTCATCGATAAGCTGAAACTTCTCCCCAAGCTGAACGAACTCGCCTCTGCATTTCCAAAAACCGTTTCGAGCGGTCCGTGCAAGGAAGTGATTCGCCGTAAGCACTTTTCCCTGGACTACTTCCCAGTCTTACATTGCTGGCCAGGGGATGCTGGCCGGTTCATCACCCTGCCTCTGGTTTTCTCCAACGACCCTAAGACAGGTAAACGCAACTGCGGCATGTATCGCATGCAGGTATTTGATGGCCAGACTACAGGCATGCACTGGCAGAAACACAAGCAAGGCGCCGATCATTACCGGCGATTGGCTGCCGAAGGTAAAGAAACCAGGATGCCCGTCGCTGTGGCGATCGGCGCCGATCCAGCCACGATCTTCTCGGCTGTTCTCCCGCTTCCGCCAAGTATCGACGAAATTCTGTTCGCCGGCTTCCTTCGCCGCCAACCCGTCGAAATGGTGCGATGTGAGACGAGCGATCTGCAGGTTCCGGCGCACGCTGAAATCGTCCTGGAGGGTTACCTCAACCTTGGGGAGCTTCGGCGGGAAGGCCCTTTCGGCGATCACACGGGCTTCTACTCGCTGGACGACGATTATCCTGTCTTTCACATTGAATGTATTACGCACCGCAGACATCCCGTTTACGCCACCACTATTGTTGGTCCTCCGCCCATGGAAGATTTCTACATGGGAAAGGCGATCGAGCGCATATTCCTTCCGCTGATGCGGCTGCAACTTCCCGAGGTGCGCGATATCTGCATGCCGGCCGAAGGCATATTTCACAACCTGGTGCTCGTTTCCATCCGTAAGTCCTATCCCGGACAGGCGCGGAAAGTCATGCATGCGATCTGGGGGCTTGGCCAGGCGATGTTTAGCAAGTGCATTGTCGTAGTCGATGAGGAAGTGGATGTGCAAGACGTCGCGGGAGTAACCTGGAAGGCTCTGAACAATATTGATCCGCAACGTGACATCGAGTTCTGTCTCGGTCCGGTCGATTCACTCGATCATTCCAGCCGTATGCCGAACTACGGTTCCAAAATGGGTGTTGACGCTACCACAAAATGGCCCTCCGAAGGCTTCACGCGACGCTGGCCTAACGTAATCTCCATGTTCCCTGAGGTGGTTCAGCGCGTGGACGAACTTTGGAAACGCGCCGGCCTAAAGTAACAGATGGAACGCCTCCCTTACCGCGCCACTGTCACGGCCCTACCTTATTCTGAGCTGCGCCTCCCGGTAACCATCCTGCTCGATAACGTTCGCAGCATGTACAACGTTGGCGCGTTCTTCCGAACGGCCGATGGCGCTGGTATTGAACGACTCTTGCTGAGCGGAATCACCGCTCGCCCTCCCAAGAACGCGATCGCAAAGACGGCGCTCGGGGCGGAAAGCCGGGTGCCGTGGTCGCCCGTGTCCGATCCCGCGCAGGCGATCCATTCCCTTCGGGAAAGCGGTTATGAAATCGCCGCAATTGAAACCAGTGTTCGAGCCATCGATATTTTCGACTGGCAGCCGCGATTTCCTGTTTGTGTTCTGTTTGGCCATGAGGTCGAAGGGCTTGCGCCTGCCCTGCTCGCCGCCTGCGACTCGCATGTGCGCTTGCCGATGCTGGGCTTGAAACATTCGCTGAACGTGGCGAGCGCAGGGGCCATCGTGATGTACGAGCTTCTACGAAAATTCCGCGATTTGCATCCCGCGGCGCTCCGTGATTAATTGATTCTCCGCCATTCGCGTCCATCTCGCTTTAGCAATTCATCCGCTTCCGCCGGGCCTTGGCTCCCGGTCGCGTAATTCGGGAAATTCTTCGGAATGTGGGACCCCCAGTAGTCCAAAACCGGCTGCACGACCTGCCATCCCAATTCGATGTTATCGGCGCGCTGGAACAATGTGGCGTCACCGATCATCACGTCGTAAATCAGCGTTTCGTATCCGGTCGATGGGGCCGTTCCGAAGTAATCCGCGTACTTGAAATCCATTCGGACATCCCCGAGTTTCATAGTCGGGCCGGGGATCTTTGCCCCGAATTCGAACGCAATGCCCTCTTCCGGTTGGATTCGCAGCAGTAGCCAGTTCGGAGCGGGGTTGCTTACGCGGATCTCCCGCAACAACGCAGCCGGAATTTCTTTGAACCGGATGGCAATCTGAGTCTTTCGATTAGCCATTCGTTTACCGGTTCGGATATAGAACGGCACGCCGGCCCAGCGCCAATTCTCGATCGCGAGCCTGAGCGCCACATAGGTTTCGATTTCCGATGTGGGAGAAACTTCCGCTTCGCTGCGGTAAGCGGGTACCGCTTTGCCGTCGATTTCCCCAGGCCCGTACTGGCCGCGCACCGCGGTGCATGGGACCTCTCCCGATTCGCAGACCTTCGTCGCCTGTATCACCTTCGCCTTCTCAGAACGTACGGCATCTGCCTCGAATGAGTTCGGCGCTTCCATGGCTGTCATTGCTACCAATTGAAAAACATGGTTCGGCACCATGTCTCGTAACGCTCCGGTCTTTTCGTAAAATCGGCCACGCTTTTCAACACCGACCGTTTCGGCAACCGTTATCTGCACGTGATCGATTCGATCACGGTTCCAGAGCGGCTCGAATAGCCCGTTGGCAAACCGGAACATCATGATGTTCTGAACCGTTTCTTTGCCGAGAAAATGGTCAATTCGATAAATCTGTTTCTCGTTCAGAATCGCGAGAATCTGCTTGTCTAGTGCTTTCGCTGATTCCAGATCGTGTCCGAACGGCTTTTCGATCACCAGACGCCGCCACGAGCCGTTCGTTTCTGCACTCAGCCCGCTCCGCCCGAGATGTTCAACGGTGCTCCCGAAAAAGCGGTCGTCGATGGCGAGATAGAAGAAATAATTTCCTCGAGTCCCGTTTTTAGCGTCGGGTTCACAAAGCTTGGCCTTCAGGGCTTGGTAACTCTCCGGGTCATTCAAATCCCCATGAAAATACGTCATCCGTTCAGTCAGCCAATTCCAAACGGTTTGGTTGATCGTTG
Source organism: uncultured Acidobacteriaceae bacterium (assembly GCA_963787585.1). Classification (GTDB taxonomy): domain Bacteria; phylum Acidobacteriota; class Terriglobia; order Bryobacterales; family Bryobacteraceae; genus Bog-105. Next base: position 132,478 of record CAWBDR010000007.1, on the reverse strand, counting down.
ACTCACGCCCGCTGCTTTTTACAAAGGCCACGAGCATTTCAAAAAGCGAGCGGTGCCATGCCTCGTTGTTGGTTTCAGCCAAATCGAAACCGATAATCGCGAATTCCTTGGGCAACAGCTTTGCACACGCCAGGTTGTATAAGGCCGGTACCACCAAGCGCTTCGTCAGGTCCCCTCCAGCGCCGAAAATAACCATCGCGCAGGGTCCAGCGGGTTTTGCTCCGCTCGCTATATCGTGAGGCATTGGTCTTATTGTCGCGTTGCAGGAGTTTAGTCGAGAGGTTTCCCTGCCTTTTGCATCCACAATAGTGACTCTGATTCAGTTAAAAAAATCGACATGAGCCTCGGAGAACAGATTGTCTTCCTGCTGATCTTGGCCGTGCCTGTCGCCTGCGTCGCCTGGACCGTAACGCAGGAAGAGATTTTCCGCGAACCACGGGAATGGTGCAAGAAAAACAGCGAGGCATGCGCGCGTTTAATGCAGCGGAAGTTTTTTTACCTCTTCACTTGCGAGTACTGCTTCAGCCATTACGTATCAGCCGCTTTTCTGATTATCACCAGGTTCAAGCTGCTGTACTCCGATTGGCGCGGATACTTGCTGGCCTTTTTCTCTCTCGTTTGGGTCGCGAACGTTTATATGAATCTATATGCGCATATTCGCCTCGATATAAAGCGCGAGCGCGTGGAAATCAAAGAGAAGGAACAGGTTGTAAATGGCGGCAACGATCCGGCTACTGCTGGGCGGGCCCGGGCTCGCTCATGAGCTTCCTCTGATCTTCGGGCGTTAGCTGATCATAGAGTTCCGTGAAGACGGCATTGGTCCATCCGAATCCCGCTTGATTGCCGCTGTAACCGAAATGGATCTTGGCGGCGACGTTCGATCCGCCGTTGACCACGTCATACTTCTCGACGATATAGCCCTGATGCAGAAATTCGCGCCGGACTAGCGACAGGAATTTCAGCGAGATTCGTTCCGCGTCCTCGTTGTAACCGTACCGGCGCAGGCCATCCACCGCGATCATCTGCAGCGGCGCCCAGCCGAACGGAGCATCCCACTGGTTTCCCGAGACCGTGGTGCTGGTCTGTAACCCACCGATTTTTTCAAATAGCGGCAAATTCTTCTCGACCCGGGCCGCCTGTTCCTTGCTGGCGAAACCGGCCCAGAGTGGGAAGAAGGTCGTCAGAAATGGATAATGCCGGACGCGTTGGATCTGAAAATCGTAGTCATAGTACAGGCCGTCTTTGTCGTCCCACATTAAACGGTTCATCCGCTCCGCCCGCTCTTGCGCGTATTTCTCGTAAGCTGCCGCTTCGGCATTCTTGCCCAGCGTCTTCAAGATCTCTGCAGTTTCCATCTCCATCAGATAGAGCAGAGAATTCAGGCACACCGGATCGTAGTGGATGATGTCGATATTAAAAGCGCCAAACCTGTTCGACGGGTCAAAACCCGATTCACGCATGGAGCGGTCGCCCTTGTAAAAAAGTGGCGTGAGCTGGTCGGTCTTCCGATCGTAATATTGATCCACTTCGTAATCGGTGATCTTATGCGTGCGGAAGTACTGTTTCACCAGCTCATAATGGGTCAGCCCCTGCGCGTTCTTCTCGGACGCCAGCACCTCCGGCGCCGGCCCTTCGCCGAAATCCCAATACCGCGAAAGCCCCGTGTCCTCCGTTAAATGCGGTGCAGTGGTCCAGAACTTGTAATAGCTCTCGATGACTGGCAGGTCGCTTTCCAGAGTCTCGCGGCTCGGCGTCTTTTTATGGACTCCGAGCACCATTTCCGTAAGAAACGGGGGTTGCGAGCGGCCGAGGTAATACGTGCGGTTAGCGTTCAAGATCTTGCCGTAACTCTTGATTTCATAAAGGAAGTTGGCGACCATATCCTTCGCCAGCTCGAGCTCGTTGTCCCGCAACAGGCCTAGCTGAATGAAATAGCTGTCCCAGCCATACATTTCGTTAAATCGGCCGCCCGGAACCACATATGGTTTCGGGAGATACAGCAAGCCTTGTTCTTGCATGCTCGAGGTATCTTCCGGCAATTGCTTGATCGCAATGGTTTTCAAGGCGTCGGCCGGGATCTCCTTCTGGAGCCCGGCTTCGATTTCGGACGCGTTCTCGGTACGCGGAACGAACACCGGCCAGCGCCCGTCCGCGTCGGGATGAAACTTGGGATCGACCGCCGCTTTCGGCAGATCTTTATTAGAGCGCGTCAAAACTGTCCAGGTCTGTTTGATGTAGGCCAGGATGTCCGTCGTGTTGGTCTGGGGAGACGGATTCTGCGCCAGCAGAGCCGCACCCGCGAGCAGAGAAGCAAATGCCAGAGGGGCTGCAAAGGATCGGCGAATCGGTATCATTTTTTCTCCCGAACTTTACCAAACAAACGTCACCGTATGCTCGCGATATCCTACGCCGGGCGGGAATTCGAGATGCAGGTTGTTCCCGCGCAGCTCCCCGCCATTGACTTTCGGCTGGGAATCATTCAGCCGGACAGGTAAATCGTAAACCGAGCCGGCCCATCCGGCGAACACAAATGTGGCATCGCGGCTGGTAGTGCGCTCATCGAGGACCTTCAATTGTTGCGTCTCGTTACCTTGCGGCGGTAAAACGGCTGGGATAGCGACTTCCACCGGTGGTACGGGAACAGTTATGACTTGTCCACAACTCCCAGATCCAGAGGAAAGGCAGGCCCCTGGGCCACTGCTAATTGTCCAGCCTTTTTCGGTGCGCCGGTATTCCACATCGACGCTCGCCGTTCCCACGCGCACGTGTCGTAAAGTTGCCCTATCCCAATCGGCTGGAAGATGCGGGGTGACGCGCAACTTCTTCGCGAGCGCATCCCAATCGAGTCCGAAGACGCCGCGCAAGAGCGGGCTGATGATCATCGCTGAAGACCACATCTGGTGCGAGCTACTGCGGCCCAGAGCCTGGTAGAATCTGCCCGACAGCAGCTCCGTAACAGAGCCTGGATCCTGTGACCAGGTCAAATTCAGGTTCTGCATCATCGATGCATAGCCCGCAAGCGGGCGGCCGGCGCGATATTCAGCCAAAGAAACCCATCCTGTAAACAGCGGCCAGACAGAGCCCTGGTGATAGCTGATCGGGTCGTAGAAAGAAGTTTTGTCGCTGATATCGCGTGTACCCCAGTCGGTGGAAAATTCGGCAGAGGCCCAGCGGCTCAGCATCGGACCGGCATTTTTCAGCGCGAATGAGCCGTCCCACCACGCGACAGAGGGATATATCGTGGCGGTGTGATCAAGCGAGCCGTCCGAATTTCGGCTGAAGGCATAGAACTTTGCGGAAGGTTCGTAATATTCGGATTCGATCTTGCCGGCTATCTCCGCGGCCTTCTGCTTCGCATCGCTTGCCAGACTTGAATCGCCCGTAAGGCCGGCAAGATGGGACATTGCCTCCGCTGATTGCTTGTCGAGCGCCGCCAGGTAAATCTCTTCTTGCGGCATGGTCGGAGGCCAGGATTCCACCCATCCGGTGCCTTCCTTGTTGTTGTAAATCCGGTCGTCTCCTTCGTGGGCGCGCGTGAATGCGTACGCTTTGCGGATCGCTTCCCAATTTGATTTGAGATACGGCGTGTCGCCGCTCGTTTTGACGTAATCCCACACCGCCATGACTAGAAGCGGTGTGGAGTCGGCGGAAGCATAGAAATACGGCGTCGCTTTCCAGTCGATCGCATCGGCAGATTGCGAAAACTCATGCATGATCTTGCCGTCGGCGCGCTGCCGGTGAATCAAAAAATCGAGCGCGCGCCGGGTGAGGGCGCTATCGCCGTAACTGTTAATGGCGAATGTTGTCCAAAGCGTGTCGCGGCCGAAGAACCAGGCATAGCCAGGGCGAGCAGAATCAGCCGATTCGTAGTAGCCTGCCACCATTCCAGTTTCGCCGTGGTACTGCACTTGTGTCTGGTCAATGGCAACCTCGGCCCACTTGAGAGCGTCGTTGATCCGAGGATCAGGCGTTTCGGCCACTAACCGCGTGTCGAAGAAATGAGCGTAGTAAGCCTGCGTTGCCGAGTACAGTTCCGGGAGCGCGTTTTCTATTTCGGCCGCTTGATCCTGAGGCTGGCCTCCTGCCGCTATGGAGAGCATCAGCGGATATGTCGTGCCGTGATCGCGCTTCGGGTCATAGGAAAGTTTCAGCTCGAGCGGAAAAGTCTGCGGGTGCTCCTGATACGGCACCATGATGCCCGGGCGAGTGCGCGGCATAGCGACGACAGCCGAGAACTGGGGATTATCTGTATGGAGCACATACACGCCGTTACCGTCTTGGCCGACCCATTCGCCGCTTGGACGCCCGAAATTGGGAGCGGGCCACATCCGCAGCATCTCGGGAGTAAACGAAAACGTGATCTCGATCGGCCGCGCGCTTTCAATCTCGAAATAGGCAGCGACTCCCGTTGCGGGCGAGTCCGCTCCACGCGAGGCGAACATGTGCTGCCGGATGGTGAAAGCCGCGTGCGAATAAGTGATGGTCGTCTCGGCCGGAGTAACTTTGATCTCCGCGGCTAACGCATTTACATCAATGGGAACAGAGTAGTCGGCCAGCTCTGCTCTTATTCGAAAATTGCTAAGTATTTTGACGGGCCAGAGCCAAGCTTCAAATCGACCGTCCTGCCGCCCGAACAGCGCGCCGTGTTCGCCGGCCACAGTCCAAGGTTCACGCGGCACACAAGGCGAGACAATTTCGAGCGAGCTTGTGCTGAGCGGGAACTTCGGAAGGGGCTTCAACTCCGCGGCGGGCGCAGATACTGCGAGCAGGATCAGCAACATTTTCCCATCATGCATACCCTCTAGTTGATATCACCATTCACGCATACTTAAGCGGACTTCAAACGTCTTATTACATGGAGGTGAAATGGACATGACATCGGATGAACGAACGGGCGATAGCACCCCGGCGGTGAACGCAAGAATGCCAGACGTGAATGGAAAGCTGGGCGGCATTCGCGCTGCAAGTACGATCTGCCTGCTTGCCGGAATCTGGCTATTCGTATCGCCGTGGGTCTATGGCGCATACACACACGGGAACGCGTGGAATTCGTGGATCCTTGGCGCGGCTATTTTCCTTTTGGCATGCGTGCGCGTTTCGCGCCCGGCGTACTCAACTGGAATTAGCTGGGTAAACCTGGTGCTGGGAATTTGGGTATTCTTCTCGCCGTGGATTTACGGCTACCTCGGAAACACCGGACGGTTTATCAATAGCCTTTGCGTCGGCGTAGTCGTGTTTGTGTTTTCACTTGCTAGTGGAGTACTAGCAACAAAGCTGACCCGCATGCCTGCGCAGCACGCTTAAAAACCGATATCCGAGTTGGACGGTGGTAATCCTGAAGGTCAGGGCCTTGGATGCAAACCACCGTTCAACTTTCCCTTGATTTAATTACTTTTCCTGAAGCACTCGAAACGGCTGAAATTGCAATCCGCTCGGGGGTGGATTGGCTTGAAGCCGGAACCCCTTTGATACTCGCGGAAGGAACGCGCGGCGTGCGTGAGCTTCGATCGCGCTATCCGAAAGTTCCAATCGTCGCCGACTTGAAAGTAATGGACGGCGGTTACCTGGAAGCCGAATTGATGATAAAGGCCGGCGCGACCTTCGTGGTGGTCATGGGTCAGGCGCACGAAGAGACGATTGAGTCTGTCGTAAAAGCAGGCCGGGACCTCGGGGCGAAAGTGATGGGCGACAATATGGCCATGCCCGATCCGATCGCTGGGGCGAAGCGTCTGGAAGCGCTTGGCTGCGACTACATCATTCATCACATCGGATACGACATGCGCACGTTGCGCCGCGCTCGCGGCCAACACGTGCCGACACCCTTGGACCGGTTGCGTGAAGTGGTGGATGCAGTATCTGTTCCGGTGCAGGCTGTCGGCGGTTTGACTTTGGAACAGGCGACCGATACACCGAAATACGGTGCGCCGCTGGTCGTGATCGGTGCGCCGCTTACCATTGATGCCTATGCGTTCCGGACAGCAGCGGGCGATCTCGAAGGAGCTTTGAAACTGATCTGCGAAAAAGTACACGCCTATGGAGATGTTGCCGTGAAACGGGAGTCGCGCGCATGAGCTCCATGCCGGCACTCGTCAATTACAGCCGCGAGCCGTTTTCTGTGGAGCTGCGAGAGGTGCCGGTTCCGGAGATTGGGGAACAGGATGTCCTGCTCAGAGTCGGGGCGGTGAGTGTTTGCGGCAGCGATCTGCATCAATGGACTGGGAAACACGGATGGGCCGTAAACTATCCGTGCATTCTGGGACACGAGTTCGGCGGAACGGTGGCGAAAACCGGAAGCGCCGTTCAGTGCTTTAAAGAAGGCGATCGCGTTGTGAGCGAGACGGCTGCGGTAATCGACGAAGCCTCACCGCTGAGCCGCTGCGGGCTTTATAACCTGGAGCCAAGCCGCCGCGGATTTGGCTATGGCGTAGACGGCGCAATGACCGAATACGTGCGGGTTCCTGAGCGCTGCCTGCATCACATCCCAAACGAATTGCCTTTCGAGAAGGCGGCGCTTACAGAACCCTGCTGCGTGGCCTACAACGCCGTGTGCGTAAACGGCCGAGTGCGGCCGGGGGACAACGTTCTGGTACTGGGTCCCGGGCCGATAGGGCTTCTCTGCGCCAAAATGGCTAAGCTGAGCGGGGCGGGGAAGGTAATCGTGGCTGGATTGCCGGTCGACAAGCACCGGCTCGCGGTCGCTCGTGAGGTTGGAGCCGACGTGACGCTCGAAGACGGAGTGCAGGAGTACGTGGCGTCGCTCGGGGATGGTTTGGGGGTGGATGTCGCGATTGATGCTTCGGGCGCGTCCGCCACTCTGCAGGTGGCGATGCAAGCAGTGCGGCCTGCCGGGCAAATCATCAAGGTCGGTTGGGGACCGCAGCCACTGCAGTTCAGCCTCGATCCGCTGGTTCAGAAGAACGTAACTCTGTCCGGCAGCTTCTCGCACAACTGGCCGGTTTGGGAGCGGGTGATCTCGATGATCGTATCGGGGCAGATTAATCTCGATCCAGTGATCAGCCGGGTGGCGACTCTGAAGCACTGGCAGGAGTGTTTCGAGAAGATGCATGCCGGAGACTACGTGAAGGCGGTGCTCACGCCCGAATGCCGTTGAAGATCTCGGCATTTCCGAAGTGCTATCTCGAACAGATCTCGAAACGGGAAATGAGCGTCTTCGAGTGGATCGAAATGGCGAAAGGTCTCGATGCCGACGGCCTGGAGATGTACGAAGGCTTCTTCGCCAGCCTGGAGCCGGAATATCTGGACCGAGTCGGCGAGGCGATTCAGACCGCCGGATTTGCGATGCCTATGTTGTGCTGCTCGCCGGATTTCACAGCGCCAAATGAGGACAAACGCAGGCGTGAGATCGAGCGCGAAGCGGAAATGATCCGCGTTACGCGGCGGCTCGGCGAAGCAGGCGCGGTCTGCCGGGTACTGAGCGGACAGCGCTATCCGGACGTGAGTTGGGAACAAGGCCGCGAGTGGGTCATCGAGTGTATCGAGCAGGTACTGCCTGTTGCGCGTGAGTGCGGCGTCGTGCTCGGGATGGAAAACCACTACAAAGACGGGTTCTGGCGATATCCGGAGTTTGCGCAGAAGATGGACCGGTTTGTAAGCATCGTGGAAGCGATTCAGGACCGCGAATATTTCGGCGTGCAGTACGATCCATCGAATGCGATGGTAGCGGGCGACGATCCGCTCGCATTGCTGAGGCAAGTGGCGGATCGCGTGGTCAGTATGCATGCCAGCGATCGCTTTCTCGCCGAAGGAACAAGCCTAGAAGATCTGCGGCAAGCAGACGGTACTCTCGGCTACTCGTCCAATCTGCGGCACGGCGTGACGGGCAAAGGATTGAACGACTACGATGCGATTTTCAGCATTCTGGCCGATCACTGCTTCCAGGGTTGGGTCAGCATCGAGGACGGCATGAATGGGATGGAAGAGATGGCCGAGTCTCTCGCATTCCTGCGGCGCATGGGCGCGAAGTACTTCAACTAAAAGGCAAATTTTATTTCAAATTGCAGTGAACGGGCCGGGAGCTGATTAGTAATTCCGGCGAGCGGTTGCCCGAACCCGGGGCCGGGGTCCACGCCATTGCCATAGGTCCCGCTATAGCCGACAAAGTTGGTGTGATTGAAGACGTTGAACGCTTCCGCGCGAAGGGTGAAGACGCGTGCTTCGCTGCCAAGATGCCAAGCGCGCTCGAGGAATGGAGAAATGTCGTAGATAGGCCGGCCACGGCCGGAATTGCGCGCGATGACAGCGCCATTGATTACGGGACGATCGGTCGTTGCGCCCGTGTTGCCGCTGTTTGTTGTGCCTGTGACGATGTTGAAGGGCAGGCCGGAACCGAACGTCGCGATGCCGCCAAAGTTGATTTTAAGAGGCGCCACCCAAAAGCCGCTCAGGACAAAGCGCTGCCGCTGATCGAAAATAGCATCCCCGTTTTCGACTCTGCCGGTGAAGTTCGGGTCGTTTGGATTCTGGCTCGGAACATCGGGATCGACATTGTTAATGGCATGGGACCAGACGTAGCTGGCCAGCATGGAAAGGCGATTACTGAAGCGATGGCTCAAGTTAACGTCGAGAGCGTTGTAATACGAATAGCCGTTGTTTACATCGGTCTGGATAACGCTGTACGGCGGCTGCGGGTTGGTCGCTTTATTCACGTTGCAGGTCAGATTATTTTGGGCGTACCACCAGATCCAATAAGGGCGCGTGCAGTTAGCAGCCTGGGCGGAACGAATCTGGCCTTGTTTGGTGCGAATGAAAGGCGCAGGAGGGTCTACATCCAGTGGCCTGTTGATACGGAGCGTGTGCGTGCCGATGTAATCGACATCGAGGACCCAATTCTCGGCTATCGCATGCTCAAAGCCGAAGGTCCATTGCTCGGAATAGGGACTGAGGAGACGATCGGGATAGCCGATTAGAGTTGAAGTTGGGAAGAACTGATCGAGGTAAGCGCTGTCGCCCGGCCGAATGTAGAGGCTGCGCAGCGGAACCTGCGCTCCCGCCGGGAAAGCCGGAAGAGGGGCGGCTGCGACGCTTGACGGGAAACCGATCTGACCCGGCGCGGCGCTGTAATTGAAAACGCCGGTAGGGCCTGTGAGTGCGTAATTGGCCTCGGAGTTGTTGACGATCTGCGAGTGGTAAATACCGAATCCACCGCGAATAACCGTCTTGCCGTTTCCGAGAAAATTGTAGGCGAACCCTATGCGCGGCGCGAAATTATTGTTGGATCCGGTGAGCGTCTGCCGCTCGTAACGTAAACCCAGATTGACGGTCAGATCGGGTCGAAGGCGATAATCGTCCTCAACGAAAACCGACCAAAACACATCGTTAACGACATAGTTGGCATTGCCGTAGCTTTGGGTATAGGTCTGGACATTGGCGAGATTATCGAGATACGCAGAGCTTTCACAGATCGACGGAGCCAGCGTACAGGTCTTATACACGAACTGGCCAAGGTAGATGGGACCGCCGAATTCTTTACTGTCTCCGCCGTTATGTGAAAAAATCGCGCCTCCTCCAAAGCGGACCTGATGGCGGCCCCAGTGGGCGCTCAAAGTGTCGGCCGCCTCGTATTGCCGGTTCATCAGGAGGGCGGATTGAGACGTGCCGGAAGTGAAAGTGCCTCCAGTGGAGATAGGAACCGAGAATTGAGTGCCGTAAATTACGGGTTGAAACTGAGTGATGGGCGATGCGAGTTGAAATTGGAGCCGGACGTCATTAATGAGGGTGGGAGAGAGCGTGGCGGTTTCGCCGAGTTCCTCGGAGTACGTGCGTCGCTTGAAAACGCGGGCTACAGACGGGAGATTATTACCGCCAACCGTGCCGTTCGGATTGGTATCGCGGAAACCGTCTACATCGCTTCGGAAGAAGAGATTATTGCGGTCACTGAACTGGTGGTCGAGGCGGAAGAAACCGAGCCAGTTGCGATAGTGGCCGATGAAGTTTCCGGGGGCTAGGGGTGAAGTGACGGGCGAAGCGCGATTTTCGAGGGTGTATTCGCCCGCAGCGAAAAACTGCGTGTGACCACCGCGGCCAATGGGGCCGGATAGCGACAGAGCAACCTGCTCGAGTTCATCGCTGGTCAGGTCGTTGCCGCTAGTGGCGTTCGTCGAGCTGAAACCTGAAAGTCTGGCTCCCGTTGCTGATGGCCTTACAATGTTCAAGATCTCGCCGTGGAAGTTATTCCCGCCGCTTTTCGTGATGATGTTGATCACACTTCCTGTGCTGCCGCCGTATTCGGCTGAGAAAGCATTTTCGAGGATGGTCATTTCCTGAACGGCAGCGAGTGGAAGATTGGTGAAGATGGTTTGACGCCCCCAGAGGTCAACGCCATTGCTTCCATCGACCTCAAACCATGTCTGCCGACGGCCGGCCCCGTTGGTGGTGAACAGATTCTGGTTCATGAAAACGTCACCCTGATTGATGGCTTGCCTATTGCCGGCGTTTAGTAGCGGGAGATAAGTGATCTTGCGATTGAGCAGCGGCGTTTCGTTCATCTGCCGATCATCAAGGCGATCGCCAAGCTGCGGCTCATCCGTTCGCACTTGACCGGCGACGCCGGTAACTGTAACTTCGGTCGTACCTCCGGCAGCGCTGAGTTGCAGCTCGACATTGGCGCGCGTGCCAGAGGCGAGGGTCAAATTGTTCAGGGTAGCGGTGGCGAAACCCTGCTTGACAGCAATGATCGTGTATGTGCCCGCAACGGGCAGGCTGCCAAAAAAGAAGCGGCCAGCCGCGTCCGTTTCGGTGGTTCTCGAAATGCCGTTCAGGCTATTAGTTGCGGTAATCTCTGCTCCCGCAACCCGCGCTCGCAACTGATCAGTCACCACGCCATTGAGAGCCGCCGTATCAGGCGTCTGGGCGTAGAGAAGCGGCCCGAATGCGAGGAGAGTGAGAGAGATCAGCCAGCTAGTCTTCATAGAGTGTTCAATGCGAGAGTTGCTTTTGCATTTGGGCCCACCGCGTCTCGAGTTCCCCGACAGCGGCAACGGCCTGCGTGGTTGGAGCGTTATCGCTGCCTTGGATTATCTCGAAGACTTGTGATAGTTCCCTATTCAAGCGCGCAAGATTTGGCTGCAGATCCGACTTCGCCGCCGGATTGGCGGTGCGCTCGCGAGACAACGCTTCAAAGTCATCTCCCATTAGCTTTGCCAATTTGAGTGATAGCGAGAGTTGCTGCTCGAGACCTGAAGCCGGGGTTTTGACGCGCGGATCCATGACGACAGTAAGCGGCTGGGTGTACTTTTCGCCGGCCGCTGTGAGCGTAACGGTGTAGCGGCCCGGGAGAACCAATGCGCCGCGCGGGACGCGTGGGGTGTTCTTGTAAATGGCGGAGATCGGGTAATCGCGCTCGAGCGCGTTGGGCTGGGGGTAACGAAGATCCCATACGAACCGGTGCATGCCGGGCGCAGCGGGAAGGATTTTGGGCATACGGACCCAATATGTGGGGACGTTCAGGTTATGCTGCAGCTCGGTTTCAACGACGTCCGGTTGGTCATTGCTGGCATAACGACGAACGAGTTTCTGATCGGAATCGTAGATTTCGAGAGTGACCGGGCCGCTGACGCCGGCCGGCAGGATGTAGTCAATGATTGCGCCATCGGGAGGATTTTGGCCGACCGGAATTTCAGGCGGAAGGGGCGTGTCAGTATTGCGATTCCAACGCCAGCGGATGGCCGTTTCAGGTGCAAACAAAAACGCTCGGGCCGCGATGGCTTCGTTGATCTGACGAAGAGGCGTGATGTCATCGAGAATCCAGAACGATCGGCCGTGCGTGCTGACGACGAGATCGTTCTCATGGATCACCAAGTCGCGCACAGACGTCGCGGGAAGGTTCAACTGAAGGGATTGCCAGTGATCGCCATCATCGAAGGAAATGAAGACGCCGAGCTCCGTTCCGGCGTAAAGCAGGCCTTTTGCTTTCGGATCTTCGCGAACCGCGTTCACTACCGCACCAACCGGCAAGCCGGAAACGATTTCAGTCCAATGCCCGCCGCTATCGCGAGTGCGGTAAACGTGGGGGCCAAGGTCATCGAGCCGGAAGCGATTGATAGCGGCATACCCAGTTCCGGGGTCGACATGCGATGCCTCGATCAAGGACACCTTGCTCCACGGTGTCAATTCGGGCGGAGTGACATCGCGCCAATGCGCGCCGCCATCACGCGTAATGTGGATCAGACCGTCATCTGTCCCGGCCCAGATAAGATCCCCGTCTCTTGGCGATGGAGCGAGGGTGTAGATGACGCCGCGGTGATGTCCGTGTTCGGGGTCCTGAGTCTCGAACGCTTGAATGACGGAGGGCATCGCCCATTCTTTGCGCGTGAGATCGGGGCTAATGGTCTGCCAACTGTTGCCGCCATCTGTGGTTTTGAACAGAACATTCGATCCGAGATAGAGGATGTGTGGGTCGACGGGCGAGAAGAGCAGCGGCATAGTGCGGACGAAGCGATATGGGCCGCGAAGAACTTGCGGGCTAACGTCCTGAACGTCTTTGGTGATCCAGTTGAATCGCGTAGCTTTGCCGCCGTAAATGATGTCGGGATTGAGCGGGTCCGGAGCGACATAGCCGTACTCTTCGACCCCGACCGGATGAAAGTCGCGGAAGCTGATGGAACCATCATCACTGCGGCTCTCAACAGCGGCTGAGCCGCTTTCCTGCTGGCCGCCGTAGACCCAATAAGGGAAGCGATTATCGGTGATGACGTGATAAAACTGCGCCGTCGGCTGGTTATACCAGGAGCTCCAGGTCTTGCCGCCATTGACGCTGAGGGTAGCGCCCTGATCAACGCCGAGGAAGATGATGTCGGGGTTTTCAGGATTGATCCAAATGGTGTGGTAATCATCACCGCCGGGCGCTCCTTTGATGGCGGTAAAGGTCCGGCCGGCGTCGGTGGAGCGGTAGGTGGACGTGTTGGCGACATAGACCTTGTTTTCGTCTTTGGGATCGACACGAACGCAGGCGAAATCGCCGCCGCGGCTCCAGATTCGGGGCTCGTTATTTACTCTCTGCCAGCTCTCGCCGGAATCATCGGAGCGGTAAAGACCGCCATAAGCCGGCTTGGCATCGACGAGCGCGTACATGCGCCGCGGATTGCCAGGGGCGATGGCGAAACCGATGCGGCCGAGGCCTTGCTCGAAAGTGGGGAGATCATGAGTGAGCTGTTTCCAGGTTTGACCGCCATCGGCCGATTTGAAAAGGCCGCTGCCGGGGCCCGTAAAGGAGTTGCCAATCTCCCAAGGAGCCTGTCGGGCGGCCCAAAGCGTGGCGTACACGATTTGTGGATTGCCGGGTTGGAGCTCCACCTGAATCGCGCCGGTGTTTTCGTCTTTGTAGAGCACCTGCTGAAAGGATTGGCCGCCATCGATCGAACGATAGACGCCCCGCTCTTTATTCGGACCATACGGGTGCCCTAAAACGGCGACAAAAACGCGATTCGGGTCTTGCGGATCGATGGCAATCGAGCCAATCTGCTGGCCATCGCGCAATCCGAGGTGCTGCCACGTTGCGCCGGCATCCGTGGACTTGTACACTCCATCACCCACTGAGAGATCCGGGCGCTGAAGACCTTCTCCACTGCCGACGTAGATGATTTTCGGATCAGACGGAGCGACCGCGAGAGCGCCGATGGAACCGGTGTCCTGGCCATCGAATATGGGGAACCAGGTATTGCCGTAATCGGTGCTCTTCCAGACGCCGCCGTTGTTGGGAGCCATGTAGAACACGTCTTGCTGCTGGACGACTCCGCCGATGGCGACGGTGCGGCCGCCACGAAACGGACCGATGAGACGATACTCCATGCCGGCGAAATACTTCGCGTCCACGGGTCCAGTGAGAGCGAAGACGAGATCCGGCAAGCACACCAGTACGGTAAGAGCGACACGCCACATACGAGTTATTTAATTCCTCAGGGTAAGGCTATTTTAGGCGACTGCAGACAATTCGAGCAGGTTACAAATCCCACCGAGTTCAATCCACAACCTTTACGCTGTCCATCAGACGAAAGAATCCTTCAGCGAGCGTTGGGTGAATGTAGATCGCTCCCTTTAAAAGCGTGTATGGCTTTTGAGCGAGCATGAGCGCACTGATGATCTGGACCAGTTCGCCGCCTTCCACCGAGAGCATGGAAGCGCCGAGGACCAGGTCGGTATTGGCGTCTACTATCAACTTCATAAAACCGGCAGTTTCGCTACGTTCGATTGCACGCGGGACGGAGCTCATCGGCGTTGTTCCGATTTTGAGTTTGCGGCCCTGATCGCGGGCGGCTTTTTCTGTGAGGCCGACGCGGCCCAGAGATGGATCTGTGAAGACGGCGTAAGGCACGATGCGCTGAGTGGTGGAGAGTTGACGGCCTTCATAGAGGTTGCCGTAGATGATTTGAAAATCGTTGTATGAGATATGGGTGAACGCAGGGCCTCCGGTCACGTCACCGAGAGCCCAGATGCCTGGAGCCGTTGTTTCAAGGCGATCGTTCACTTTGATGAAGCCTTTAGCATTGATTTCTACGCCGGTGTTGTGCAGATCGAGGTCGTGGCTCTGAGGCGTTCGGCCGACCGCGAGGAGCAGGTGAGAGCCGGGCAATGTGCGAAGGCCATTCGAGGTCTCGAGGGTAAGCTCGACGGTACCCTTGCCGCCGCGAACTTTTTTCGCTCGGGCAGGCAGAAGGAACTCGATGCCTTCGACTTCGAGGCAGCGCTGCAATTCGGCGGTTACGTCCGCATCTTCGACCGGCAGGATGCGTTCAGCGCTCTGAATTATTGTGACTTTCGAGCCGAACCGGCGGAACATCTGGCCGAATTCCAGGCCAACGTAACCGCCTCCGACGACGAGCAGGTGCTCGGGGACATGATCCAGCTCGAGCAGCGAGATGTTGGTCAGGTACGGAACGGTTTCCAGGCCGTCGATACGAGGAATGCTGGGCGCTGAACCGGTATCGATGAAGATGCGCTTGCCGGTGACGGTTTCGCCATTGATTTGGAGCTGACTTGGGCCGGAGAACCGCGTGCGGCCACGATACAGATGGAAATGCGAATCGTTTTCGAAAGTATTCTCCCAACCGGAGCGGAAGCGAGCGACGACTTCATTCTTGCGTCGCAGGATAGCGGGGAGGTCCACAGTGACCGTTCCGGCATTTACGCCCCAGCGCCCGGCGTTGCGGGCGTAGTGAGCCACTTGCGCGCTGGCGACCATAGTTTTAGTGGGAGTGCAGCCGGTATTGATGCACGTGCCTCCGAGAGGGCCGGACTCGAGCAAAGCTACGGTTTCACCACCACGTGCGGCGATGGCGCGGGCGAGTGGATTTCCCCCCTGGCCGGAGCCGATGACGACGGCATCATACATTTTTGACATGGGCGCCTCCTGCGGGCTTTCCGCTCTTCAAGCGTACGGCAGTGCGCGAATGAATACACGTGGAGTGCATGGAAGCGGTCGAAGGATTATTCCGTTTTCAAAGAACTGTTACTGCTCAGCTTCGGGGCTGATTTTTTAAGCTGCTTCACGGCGGAGCGGAATGAAATGTTCCCGAGCGGTCTGACCGGAATGCAAAAGCTCGAAGGAGGGTTCGTGATCTTGGGGAACGAAGCCAGAATCATCCGTTTCCTGGTTGTCTTGCGAAACAAAGCCACTAATTTCCGTTTTCCGTTGGCAGGGTTGATGAGGCGGAGGGGCTTCGCATTCCGGAGCCGCAGTCTCAGTGTGTTCGTCTTGCCGCAGTTCCGCAGATGTTAAAGGAACGAAGCCACGGGCTTTTTGGAGCTGTTGCAGAGAGCCCAGCGATTTACGAAAGCCACGCTCTGCTGCGGCCATGGTGCGCTGAATAAGACCAAGTAAGCCCATGGTTTCGGTATCGGAGAGGGCGCGGGCTTCGAGATGGCGCATGCGGCGCAGACGCCAGAACTGCTCGGCGAGCTCGTTAACCAAGATGGCTTCGGTTTCATTGGCAGGCTGATGTTCAGCGCGGAGATCGGCGCGAAGGGCGTCCAGTTCGGCGGGATTTTCATGAGGAAGGACAAGCTGGGTCGAATAGAGGCCGTGCTTGAAGGAATTCCGGGAGGAGTTTTCCTTTCCCGCGGCAGAGCGCGGACCCGTTGAGAATTGGGAATTCGCGCGATTGATCCCGGCGCGGGTGCACGGTTCGGGTGTGGCGGCTGGTCGTTCCTCGGTGATTACTTCAGTTGGAGCCGGTCCGGCGTTGGCGGCCTGATGGCACTGTTCGGCTTTGTTGGCCGCGCGCTCGGCGGCGCGGCGCTGGTTACGAGCCTGGCGTGAGGTCATGGTGAGAATCGAGTCCTTTGAATGGAAGTTCTGCGTGGAGGGTAGCGCAGCACGAAACCCGTGGTGCGGCTGGGGCGAGGGAAGTTGTTGGTAAATTGAGAGAGAAAAATCTGTGGAAAGCGGGAATGGCGACCATTTGCGCCCCGCTTCGGTCAGCATCGGTCGGTCGGGCCAGAGGCCGCGGCGGAGCGGTGGGAAGCTAGCGCGGGGCCAGCCGGATTGCTTCCGGATCGCCGACCGTCCGGACATAATTTACAACCGTAGCCATTCGCGCGAGCTAATTGGGGGCTCCACGTTTCCGATAACCCGTCTTTTGAGAACCGAGCAGAACGTGATAAGGACCGAGAATAGCCGAGGCGGTCAGAAAAGCTAAGTCATGGGGCACATCCGCAGATGCAGGAGCTCTCGACTCACTCGTATCGCAAGACCTTCGCCGGATCGAGGTTTGCTGCGCGGATCGCGGGGCCTAATCCCGCGCAGGCAGCGACTATTAGAAATAGCAGAGAAACAGCAGCAAAGGTGGGTGGATCGGTGGGGCTGATATGAAACAGATAGCTTGTCACAAATCGTGTCAGCGTGATGGCCGCGCCGATTCCGATAATCACGCCGGCCAGCGCAAGCCGAAGACTCTGGGCTATGACGATCTGATAAATGCCGGACTGCGTCGCGCCAAGGGCCCGGCGGATGCCAAACTCTCGAACGCGCTGCGTAGTCGAATAGGAAATGAGACCGTAGATGCCGATTACGGACAAGGCCAAGGCGCCAGACGCAAAGAATGCCAGCACCTGCATGAGAATGCGACGAGGCCCGATTTGCGCGTCGACTAACTCCTGCATGGGCCTGATTTCAGAAACAGGCTGGGAGGGATTCAGTGCCTGAACAGCGCGGCGGACCGTAGCGGCAAACTGCATGGGATTGTTCTTGCCGCGGACGGCGAGCATGGCAGTGGGCGGTGAAGCTTGGGCAAACGACACGTAAACACTACGGTTCCAACCCAAGTTATCTATGCTTTGATGAGCGTTAGCGACAATGCCAATCACCTCAGCGGGTTCTTTGTTAACGCCGCCAACGAGAAGGCGTTGACCAATCGGGTTTGGTCCGGCCGGATAGTCAGGCCAGAAAGAGCGAGCAAGGTTTTCGTCGATGATGACGACTCGCTGTTTACCTTCACGATCGTGATCGGTAAAGACGCGGCCTCGTCTCAGCGGTATTCGGAGGGTTTCGAAGTAGTCAGGCGAGACGATGAAGATAGCGGCGAGGGGACGCTGGTTGAGAGGCAGAAGGGATTGACTCGCATCTTGGACAGGCGTGCCTGGATAGCCAGTCATCGGAAGCGTTAACGAAACAGAGGCATGTTCGACGCCGGGCGATGAAGTTACTTTTGATAAAAGATCCTCGAAAAAACGGACCGAATTAGCGTTGGGCGGCAGAGCAATACGCGCCGTCAGCAGATTGTGCGAGTCAAAGCCGAGGTTTTGTGAGCGAAGGCGTAGGATGCTTTCGATCAGAAGGGTTGTACCGATTAGCAACACAATCGAGAGCGCAATTTGGCCGATTACAAGCGCACTTCGGAGACTAAAGCGGCGGGAACTGGCTTGGCTGATGCGGAGAACGGTTATCAAGTCCACTCGCCAGGCGCTGAGAGACGGTGCGAGCCCAAAGAGAATGGCAGTCAGCAATGAGAGCGCGACCGCAAAAGCAAGAACAACGCTATCGAATTGAATCTCGGCTGCGCGGGGCAGGTCCATTCCGGCGAACCGGCGAATCGCGGACAAACTCACATACGCGAGAAAAACTCCCGCAATGCCGCCCAAAGTTGAGAGTAGGAGACTTTCCGCGAGCAAGTGTCTCATGAGATGTATGCGGCCGGCGCCTAAAGCGGAACGGATAGCGAATTCGACCGAACGCGCAGAGGCCCGTGCCAGCAAGAGACTTGCAAGATTCGCGCACGCGATAAGCAGGACCAGCCAAACCGCTCCGAATAAGAGCCAGAGTTCAAGCTGGACGCTCTGTACGATCGTTTCCTGGAGAGGCGTGGCAGCGGGCGGCGTCTTTGGTTTGGCATCGAGCATGGCAGGATGCTCTTTTGCGTAATTTGCTTGCAGTACTTTGATTTCAGCCGTCGCTTGCTCTAAGCTGACGCCAGGGCTAAGACGTCCGAAGACGGTTAGGAACGGGCTCAGCGCGCGAGATTGCGGATTGAATTCCGGCGACTCATCAGGGCGTGCGAGCCAAACGTCTATACCGGCGAAAGGGAACGCGAAGTTTGGCGAAAGAACGCCGGAGACGATGTACGCTTTTCCAGCGAGGTCGATCGTTTGCCCCACAATATGCAGATCGCTGTTAAAGCGGCGCTGCCACAAGCTGGAGCTAATCAGGGCGGTGTTGTCGGATTCCGCGAAGCCCCGGCCGACAAGCGGAGATACGCCGAGAATGTGCAGAAAATTAGCGGACACGCGGACAGTCTTCAGAAGGTCCGGCACACCGCGGCCGGTGAGGACAAGGTCTTCTTCCATCGCGTGGGCACCGATGGCTGAAAAGTTGTGAGCACCCGATTTGATTTCGGCAAAATGGGTGGGCGTTGCACCGCCAGAGATGAGGACCAACCGGTCCGGGTTGCGATATTCGAGCGGCTTCAACAGCACGGCACGAATGATGCTAAAACAGGCTACATTTGCCCCGATTCCGAAGCCAAGCGTTAGGACGGCCGCAACAACGAATCCGGGAGCGGTCCAGAGCGATCGGAAAATCCGCATACCACGGAGTGTAAGCCGTACGAATCCAGTATTGGGCTCGATGGCCCATTTGAGGCATATAGCCGGGCGGCGATTTTACCGTCTGAGCTCTGATGCTATTTCAGCCTGTCTTGTGGTGAAGGAAACCTTAGCGAGCTATCGGAAATGCCAAGACGGACAAGGCTGGCGTGACTGGCAGAGTTAGGGGCATTTTCGATAGCTGGGTTTGAAATGAGCCGCGCGGGTTTGCGGCGGACGCGGCCAGCTATGGGTAAAGTAACTGGTTTTGGTACTTCGAAGGGTGTTGGAGGCCCTGGTGAATTGGGGAAATCGACGGGATCGGCGAGCGGAGCATGCTGCAGGAAGCCATAAAGAGCGGGCGAATGACTTCGCCGTGGCAAGTTTGTTGGCTGCAGGCGCAAGAAGACACACGTCGGCTGTGTGCATGGCGACGTATCTGAAGTTGGCTGTCTGGATTTTGAGCTTACGAGCTGTCAACACCGCGCTCCCAGCGAGCCAGTTCGCGGGCGAGCTGGTTGGCGGTGAAGTGCTCGACAGCCTGCATGGGTCCACCGCAGAGTGGACAACGCCAACTGGCTCTGGCGCTGGTTGTTTGGGCAGCCGGAGCGGAGCGCTGGAGACGTTCTGCAACGAGCAGTTGACGGCAGACAGATACGCGCTGTTGACGGTCGTGGTTGGCTAAGAAGCCGAAATGGCGGATGCGAACGAAGCCGCTGGGAAGGATGTGCAGCAGAAACCTTCGCAAGAACTCATGAGCCGTGAGCGTCATCTTGCGTTGCTTGTTGCCGTGCGCGTAATCCTTCCAGCGGAACGAAACGTTGCCATCGGCAAAGGAAAGCAAGCGGTGATCGGAAATCGCGACGCGGTGTGTGTAGCGAGCCAAATAGTGCAGGACATGCTCTGATCCTCCAAAGGGCCGCTTGGCATAGACCACCCAGTCTCGTCGGAAGAGCGAGCGGAGGAACTGCTGGAACAGTTGTGGGCTCGATAAGTTCTCGAGCGCCCCATGAAACTGAAGCTGGCGAGAACGAAACAGCCGTTTGAGTGCCGCCGTGAACTTGCCGCGAAAGATGCGGCTCAATACTCGAACGGGCAAAAAGAAGCCGCGCCGTCGCGGCTGGAGCCATTGGGAGCGATCCAGCGACAAGCCACCCGCTGGAATCACGCAGTGAACATGCGGATGATGTTCCAGCGTTTGCCCCCAGGTATGCAAGACACTCAGGAAGCCGATCTCGGCGCCGAGATGCTTGGGGTCGGCTGCGATCTCAAGTAGAGTCTGGGCGCTGGCGCGAAACAGCAGGTTATAAAGCACGCGCTTGTTCTGCAGGATGAGCGCGGACAAGGCGTGCGGCAGCGTGAACACGACGTGAAAATATTCGACCGGCAGCAGTTCCTGGGAACGGGCCGCCAGCCACTGATCACGCGCGTGAGTCTGGCATTTCGGGCAATGCCGGTTGCGGCAGGAGTTATAAGAGATGGCGCGATGACCGCAATGCGAGCACCGGTCCAGATGGCCGCCGAGGGCGGCCGTCCGGCAGCGCTCAATGGCCCGGAGCACCTTCAGGTGCGGCCAGGCCAGATGAGCCCGGTGGCGTTCGACAAAGCGGTTGCCCGCCTGACGGATGATGTCGGCCACCTCCAGGGTGGGCCGGCTCATGCTTTTTTCAGTTGCCTCCGTGCACGGAAAGCATCGGCCAGCGTGTCCACTTCCAGGCGGTCGAGCGGATTGGCGACCGAAGTGAGATGCCGCTTGGACAAGTGAAGATAGATGGCTGTATCTTCCAGTCTTCTATGGCCGAGCAGAACTTGAATCGTCCTCAGATCGGCGCCTGCTTCGAGCATGTGCGTCGCATAACTGTGCCGTAGCGTGTGTGGGCTGACGCGCTTGCGAATGCCGGCTTCACGGGCTGCTTTCTTGCACAGCCACCAGATCACCTTGTCGCTGACGGGCTGACCGGCGCGCTTTTGATAATCGCTCGGAAACAAGTACGTGGTCGGCTTTTTCCAGCGCCAGTACTCGCGCAGCACTTCGAGCAGCTTGCCACTGAGCGGCACGTCGCGGTCATGACCGCCCTTTCCCTGCCGAACGTGGATGATCATGCATTTGCTGTCGATGTCTTCCACCTTGAGCCGCGTCAGTTCTGTTCGCCGCAGTCCGCTGGAGTAGAGCGTCAGCAGCATGGCCCGATGCATCAGATTCATGCTGCATTCGAGCATGCGCTGAACCTCCTCTTGGCTGAGCACCGTCGGCAGGCGGCGCGGGATTTTCGGGAACGGAATGTTCGCCGGAAGATAAGGCCGTCGCAAGGTCTTAACAAAAAAGAAACGCAGCGCCGCTGCGCGTTGCTGGATCGTTTTCGGTGCCAGCTCCTTCTTTGCCAAATGCACCTGATACTGCCGGATCTGTTCCAGTCCGAGCTTCGCAGGAGAACAGGCGAAATGCTCCGCCAGTTCCTTCACAGTGCGAATGTAAATCTTTGCGGTACGCTCGGAATAATTACGTCGCTGGAGTTCCTCCAGCATTAACTTTCTGAGTTGGGTCACAAGACCTCCTTGTGACCCTCAACACTATCGAGATACGGAATCAAAACCGCTGATCCACCGGCACGCGCAGCGTCCGCCGCACGAGCGGCTTAGTTCAAACTGGGCTATCGGAAAGTGAAACTCCTGGTCGCCTATCGGGTTGTTTCCAGATTGATCCCGAACGACGGGCAACCCGTCAATTGGCTTAGGCATGATCGAGCGCTGTGGGAGAACCGGTGACCGACTCGTATGCGAGGTTGAAGGAATGAGACCGCGTTCGATTGCGTATTTCCTGTTGCTGGGGTTTATAGCTGGAAATTGTGCCGCTTTTGCACAGAACACTGACGCGCGAGGCGTCGAGCCCACAGATGCGTTGCCCCGAATCCCGGTTCCCTCTGGTCCATTTGGCATCGGGCGGGTCGGCTATGACTGGGTGGACCCCTCACGACCGGACCGGTATTCCTCGGAGCCGAACGCGCATCGCGAGTTGATGGTGTACTTTTGGTACCCAAGCTCGCCAAAGTCTGCAGATAGCAAGGGGCCATACCTTCCTGGCGCGCACCGGATGGATGCGCTACCAGAAGTGCAGCGCGTAATGCGCCAGGAATTTGGTAACAGGTGGCCAGCCATCGTTTCAGGCGCTATTTTCTCGCATGCGGTGGAACGTGCTCCTGTCGCAAAGAGTTCCTGGCCATTTCCGGTCGTACTTTTCTCGCACGGCCTCGGCACCACGGGTTTTAACTATACCTGCCTGCTTGAGGATTTGGTGAGCCGGGGATACGTGGTTGCCTCCATTGAGCACACCTATATCGCTTTGGCCGTTTGGTTTCCTGACGGAAGAGTTGTCCTGAGACATGACGAGGCTCCGCCTTCGGGATTAAGTCGCGAGAAGCAATGGAAGTGGATGGTGGCGCGTGCGACGCAACTGCTTAGCGAGGGAGCTGCGGACGTTCGCTTCGTGCTCGATCGCGTAAGGGCGCAACAGGGCGACACCGGGGAGTTTCTGCTGACGGGCAAAATCGATCTGAACCGCATAGCAGCGATGGGCCACTCAGCGGGCGCTGACTTCGCGGCGCGCGCCTGCCAGCTGGATGCGCGTCTGAAGGCCTGCGTAGATCTTGATGGAGGAATGCCTCCCATAGCGGCTCTTCCTGAGTATCCCGATCACGCCACCCAGAAGCAGCCGCTTCTCTTCCTCGAGGCGTATCATCCGGAAGACAAAATGGCCGGCACACCCGCCGAGCACGCCGCCTACTTCAAGAAGAAAGAAGAGCAGCTTCAGAGCTGTCGCCCCGGCAGCTACGATGTTATACTCCGATCGCCTCGGATTGCCCACCCGAGTTTCGATGATATTCCGTTGCTATTCGCGGTGGACGACGGAAACCCTGCGACGGGCGGCGCGCTACCGGTGGAACTTCGAGTTAAACGACAAATCGCACTGCATAACCTGGATCTGATCGAGAGTTATGTCCGCGAATTTCTCGGGAAGACTCTGGAACATGAGAAGGCTCCGTTGCTGGACAGCCCCAATCCAACTACTCCAGAGGCGACCGTCCAACGTTACGGCCGCTGACGGGAACCGGTTTCAAATGGACAGCTGATTGGAGCGGTCGACGTGAGCTTTGTGGCTTGATTAGATCGCGACGGATTATGGGCAACTTGGGGATTGGACTCACAAATTATAGGTGCTCCGGTGTCCCGCCCCAGTCGATCGGGTGTATATCGGCGACCGACTGCGAAAACGTCCAAGAGTGTCCAGCGAAATCCTCCGCGTTGTACTGTCTCTCGCCGTAGGGATGAGTCAGCGGTTCCTGGGTAATCCGCGCTCCGCGAGCTTTGGCACGTTCATAGTGGGCATTGGCTCCTCAATGCGGACGGTACAGAGTGTCCTATGCCCAGTTGAGCATTCAATTCGTTGGGACGCAATTCCCTCACGATTACTGTCCGTCGCCAACGTTCAACTGTACGCGATGGTCGCCGATGCGCAGACGCACGCTGAACCCAAATGCATCGCACAGCCATGCTGCAGCATGATTTACGTCCGGATATGCCAAGACGGGGATGACCGTGGCGTGAGGTATGGATCGGTTAGAGAACATGCTTGTTCCTCTTTGCCATTATGGAAGGCCGGACCTGTTGTCGGGTTAGGGGCCACTCGGAGTTAATGTCCAGATTGCGGACGACACGGACCTGATTCCTAAATGCTAGACGGTTACAGATCCTGAATCACCCTGAGATTGCCGCAGCCCGGGGATGGGCTTTGTATCCTGCTCGTATGGCAACCGCAGCGGAAGTCATTGCTCAAGGCCGGCAAGCGCGTAATGACGGGAATTTGGCTGTGGCTCGCGCGCGCTATGCCGCAGCTGCGAAGATCTACCGCGACCAGAACGACGTTCTAGCCTACGCTCATACAATCCGGCACATTGCAGATATCTATCAACAAGAATCCAATCTTGTCGAAGCGAAGCCCTTGTACGAAGAGTCTATAGAGCTCTATCGCAGTAATCTCAGTACAAGAATTCTCGACCTCGCTAATGCACTCCGACCATACGCGCTTCTAAACGAAGCACAGGGGCGCGTAGAAACAGCGAGAAAGCTATGGGAAGAAGCGAGACAACTCTATAGCTCAGTTCGAGTTGAGGCAGGCGTTTCCGAGTGCGATGTACATATCAGTAAACTTCAGTAAACCTGACGTTCGGCGTTAGGAACAGATGGATCCTGCTCTGCCGCTAAGGAGTCACGGATCAGGCGCATAGTTTCCGGATTGCGGCCGTCTGACGGGCCACTCGGACTTAATGTCCGGGTCGCCGACCACACACGAAGTAATCCGGAAACAAGGCCGTCGCCGTGCTCACTTTCCGATAACCAGACACTTTCGCCAGTGAGACCAGATCTACGCTTTGCCGCTCCTTAGGACCATTAGGACCGCCATAGACGGCGACTCGCCCAAGGCCATCACAGCAAAATCTTTCGGAGCGATCGGCTGAAAGTTGGGAGGTCGTTCGCGCAAAAGACAAGGGCGCGAGCAGTGATAGAAGCGTAGCGGCAATCTTCATTGAAAATCGTCCCTTATTAAAGCGCCGCCATCACTTCTCGATAGAGGTATTTGGCGCCTTCCACTCCGTCCCAAGGGCCTTCCTCGTATTCGAGGGCAAAAAGGCCCGTGTAGTTGGCATTAAGCATGATTCTGACATTCCGTTGAACATCGGGATTCTTCCATCGGTTCCAGTATTTGGCGTGCACATTGGTATGAGCATATGGCGCGAGTTCCTGGAGCCCATGGAAAAGCAGATACTCGTGTTCCCAATTGCAGAAATCCGGAGAGGCTTCGCAGAAGGGATTATTCACTTCTTCGACAATAATTCTGATATTGGTCGGACTGGCGGTTAGGCCCCAATGATTTTCCAGCGTAACTTTGACGCCGAGCTTACCGCCGTAGTCTGCCATCTCTTTAAAAGACTCGATACAGTTACTCAAATATTGGGCTAACGCATCGTTCTTGGGATACGAACTTGGATCCGCTACCGGAGTAGGAGCGATGCGTGGACCGCCGCTATTCACGCGCATCGATTTTGCGCCCAGCATCGCCGCGCCGTCCAGCCACTTTTTCGCCACTTCAATACCTGCTTTTCGCCGTTCGGTATCCAGTTCGCAGATATCCCGCGGAGCATTGTTTGAAATGTGATGGCACTTAGTCCCGGTTGCCACCATTTTGCTGGACATCTTCTCCAGCCATTTTTTGCCCGATGCGCTGGAGGGATCGAACTCGTGCATCGTATGAGTTCTTCCGTTCACGTTGCTGGTGGTATTGACGAACATCGAATCGTCACCTGCGTCCCCAAACAGCCCAGAGAACAGATCCATCTGGTACACGCCCGGGAACTGTTCTTTCGTGAAGTCCGGAAAATCCAGCATGGTGATTTCGCCATACTTTTTCTTCATCTGCTCCACTTCCTCCGGCGCTGCCATAATCACGTGGCTCTTGAAGATGTAGCGAATAGGCCAGGTGTTCGATGCGATCCGAGCGACCTTTTCTTTATCGGTAAGCGGTCGGCCCACACCTGCGTGTGTTATCGATTCCGGCGTCCCCTCCTGAGCGCTGGCGTTCGGTCCGGTTGCATTGAGGATTAAGCCGCCTGCAAGGCCGGCGCCGGCACTCTTGAGAAAACCTCGCCTGCCAGCTTTTGCGCTGCCACTAGTGTTCTGTTTGTCCATCTGTTTGTTGCTCCTGCCCAGATTAGCCCTTCTTGAAATTTCTTCGGAGCTAACTAACCGGCGCGCGTATTTTCAGTCTAAAGACCAGCCGGATGGAATGGACCGACTCAGCGGCTGCCGACGAAGCACGTAAGGGTAATCAACAAGCCTTTCGTGTCTTGGTCGAACGCCACAGTCACTCCGTTTTCCGTCTCGCGTTTCGTATGACTGGCAATGAGCAAGACGCCGAGGATCTGGTTCAGGAAACGTTTCTCCGGGCATATAAGGAACTGCATCAGTTCGATGCACGCTCGGGATTCGGCACCTGGCTATATCGCATCTGCACAAACTGCTCGATTGACCTGATTCGCGCGCGAAAGCGCCGTAATGAGGAACAGCCCTTTGCGGGTGAGAAATTTCCCCTTCACTGGCTGGATCGCGTGGCTTCGCCCGGGCCGTCGCCTGAACGCCTGACGCAAAGCAATCAGATCACGAACCGGTTGGAAGACGCCCTGAAGCGGCTGAGTGAAATTGAACGCACTGCATTCGTACTCCGGCACTATGAGGGCCGCGATATCGAACAGATAGCCGCAGCACTCGGAGTGCAGCCGAATGCTGCAAAACACAGCGTGTTCCGGGCTGTGCAAAAACTCCGGCGCGCGCTGGAACCGGTCTGGGGAGTGGCAGCCCGATGACGCACATGACGGAAGAACTGCTGATTGAGGCCTATTACAGCGATAGCGATGACGTCTCGCGTCAACATCTTCAAGAATGCGGCGAGTGCCGCGCGGAATTTGAGCGATTGAGCGGTTTACTTGATTCCGTTCGCGATTATCCAGTCCCAGAACGGGATGAGTTTTATGGGTCCGATGTCTGGGCTCGTTTGGCTCCGGATCTGCCGGCGGCAAAGCCGCGCATGAACTGGTTTCGATGGTGGATGCTTACCCCTGCGCTCGCGACCCTTATTCTGGTCGCCTTCCTTGCCGGTATGTTTACCGGCCAGCGCCAAGCGGGAATCTCCGAAAAAGCCCGGCAACGCATTCTCTTGATGGCGCTCAGCGATCACCTGGATCGCTCGCAGATTCTTTTGACGGAACTGCTCCACGCCGATCCGGAGATCGGCCTGGCAGGTGAGCGGGACAAAGCGCGCGAACTGCTCGGTGAAAACCGTTTGCTTCGTCAGAGCGCCGCCCATATCGGTGATGCCGCGGATGCTGATTTACTGGACGCGCTCGAACGCGTGTTGCTGGATGTCGCCAACGGGTCCTCCTCGTCGTCGTCGAACGGCCTTCAGATGATCCAACAGCGCATTGATAACGAAGCTCTGCTGTTTAAGGTGCGCATCACGGGTACTGACGCCCGGAGAAGAGGACAGAATTTATGATTTGCAAACGTATATCTTTTATCGCGTTGACTATCGCTGTAAGTGTGGGTGCTGCTGCGCAGGGTAGTTTTGTGCCATTTGCGCAAACTTTCCAGGCCCGTCAGGCGAATCAAGACGACGATTACCAGAAGGGCTTGCAGGCGCTCGACGCGCGCCAATGGGATCAGGCCGTATCGGCCTTCGACGCGGCGGCTTCTCATAAGGGGACGCAAGTGGACGCCGCTCTGTATTGGAAGGCATGGGCGCAGAATCGGGCCGGCCACCGCGAGGACGCGCTCTCGACCATTGCGGAACTGCGCAAGGATTATCCTTCCAGCCATTGGATCGGCGATGCACGCGCTCTCGAGGTGGAAGTTCGCGCGCAGACCGGGGCCCCGGTAAGTCCCGCTTCGGAATCGGATGAAAATCTGAAGCTGATTGCGATTAATAGCCTCATGCAATCGGATCCGAATCAGGCGTTGCCGATTCTTCAGAAGCTGCTTGCCAGCCCCAGCAATTCACCCAAGGTGAAAGAAAGAGCGCTCTTCGTTCTGACACAAAACCCATCACCCGAAGCACGTACGCTGCTCACCAATATGGCCCGCGGATCATCAAACCCGGAGCTCCAGTTAAAGGCAATCCGGTACATGGGCATGATGGGAGGCGACCAGTCGCGCAATGAACTGGCATCGCTCTATGCGTCCTCGTCGGATGAACGCATTAAGAAGGCAATTCTCCAGGGTTTCATGATGTCGGGCTCCCACGCATTTCTGCTAAAGACGGCCAAGACGGAAAGCAACCCGGAACTCCGCCTCCAAGCGATTCGGGAGTTGGGCATGTCAGGCGGTCAGGATGAACTCTGGCAACTGTACCAATCCGATAGTTCGGTCGAGAACCGAAAAGCTATTCTGCACTCCATGTTTCTGGGCGGCAACTCGGGAAGGCTGATTGAAATTGCGCGCAACGAGAAGGACCCGGCGCTGCGGGTTGCGGCTATCAGATCTCTCGGGCTCATGGGAGACAACGGACGAGGCGATGTTCTAGTCTCCATCTACGAATCCGATCCGAATCGCGAGGTGCGCGAAGCGGTGTTGAATTCTCTCTTTCTGCAGCACAATGGCAAGGCGCTGGTCGCGCTCGCCCGCAGTGAAAAAGACCCCGAAATGAAGCAAAAAATCGTCGAAAAGATGGCCCTGGTTCACTCGAAAGAAACCACGGATTACATGATGGAGGTTCTCAGATGAAAAACCTGGTCCTGCTCCTTGCCGCTTCCCTGGCCCTGGCGCAGAATTGGCAGCCAAACGTCACGAATGCCCGGCTAGCGACTCGCGGGTATTCGGGCAATCTCGAGACAGAGCTGCGCTCAACATCGGCCAGCTGGTTCGGATATGCCGTGAAATCTGTCCGAAGCGATCACGAGAGCTGCTGCTGGAACGGCTCGCCGGGATGCTGGCTTGAGAAAGATGAAAGCAGCGACCGAATCACTACCCCCTCTAATCGCCCCGTTCAACTCGAAGGCTCGGATGCCATCGCGATTCTCTTTCGAGTTGAGAATAACGCGATTCAGAAGATTCAGGTATATTCGCTCTTGTGTCCGCTTGATGCGGGCGGCCTGCCGTTTGTGTGGATTACCGGTGTTCCGGCACACGCAAGTCTGAGTTTTTTACAGCAACTCGCAGTAGATCCGGCTGACCACAAGACAGATGGTGCCATCTTTGCGATCGCTCAGCATGATGGCGTTGAAGCCGACCATGTCCTGGAGCAGCTTACCGAGCCCACGCAACCGGAAAGAATTCGGGAGAAAACGACATTCTGGCTCGGGGCCAGCCGCGGCGCGCGCGGAGTTGCCATTTTGAAGAACGTTTTGGCAAATGACCCGAGCGAACGCGTGCGCGACAAGGCGGTATTCGCCCTCTCAATCAGCAAACAGCCCGAAGCGCTGGATATGCTGATAGAGGCTGCTAAAAGCGATCCTTCTGCACACATCCGGGGACAGGCTTTATTCTGGTTGGCCCAAAAGGCCGGCAAGCGCGCAGCCGCGACCATCACTGGAGCCATCCAAAATGATCCTAATACCGAAGTGAAGAAGAAGGCCGTATTCGCTCTTTCACAACTGCCCAAGGATGAAGGTGTTCCCAAGCTGATCGAGGTTGCCCGAGATCAAAAAAATCGGGAAGTTCGCAAGCAGGCCTTCTTCTGGCTGGGGCAGAGCCAGGATCCCCGCGCGCTGGCATTCATTCAGGAAGTGCTGACGAAATAAAACTGCCGCCCGGCAGCCGCCTGCGGCAGCACAAGCCTGAGTTCTGTCTTGCCTGCCCGATTTTCGGCAGCATTTATGTTCGCGATCAGGATAACGGGCCAACCCGGAAGTTGCAGCCGAACCAAATACAGATCCGTGCTGCCTGACGGGCAAGCGCTCACGAATAGGACAGGGTTTTTCTTGTTCACCTCCCGCATGGCGATTCCTACGAGCCTGACGTCAGGTCATGGGTGAGATCGGTCCTGTGAATGGAAGTTCTGCGTGGAGGCTAGCGCAGCGCGAAGTTCGCAAGGCGGCTGGAGAGGAGGCAAGTTGTTGAGGGGTCGGGAAGAAAAATCTGTGGAAAGTGGGAATGAAACGTTGCGAGCGCTTCGGCCAGGACGGGTATCTGGTCGCAGGCCGCTGATTGCATTCCTCAAGACTCTTTAACCACTTGGGTGGGGGCCATAGCCGTATTTTCCTTTGCGCCAGGATCATGGCCTGGACGTCACGCGTTAGTGGCGCATGATGCCGAAGCCGAGGTCGAAGCGTGGCGTTGGATAGCCGAGCTGCTGGCGAATCTCAAATAGAGCTGCCGGCGGATCCAGAACGAAGCGCTGTCCGCCGCTCTCCGCGCTCAAATCGAGAAACGCTGACGGGATCTCCGGCGGTATACGCTGCCGGAGATTCTTTAAAAGCCACGTCTTTCCAGAGCTGCCGACGCCATAAAACATCAGGGCCGGCGGTCCGCTCACTCCTAGCAAGTAGCGATCGAACATGACGCGCTCGTGCTCGCGGTTGGTAAAGTGAGCAAGCCCCGACGACGACGTTCTTGTGCGCTGTCCCGGCCTGCTCATCGCGCATCAGTCTAGCATCGGTGGGAGGAGGCCCGATCGCGGGCTGGGGCATCGTGGCAGAGCGGCCGGGAATATCATTTGCGCTTGCAAGATAATTATGAGGTCGTGCACCTTCCCATCGAACCACCGCTCTTACCAATGCTGGCCAAGTGGGTTGAAGAGCTACCCACCGGCGAGGAATGGATCTTCGAGCCCAAGTGGGACGGGTTTCGGGCAATTATTTTTCGAGATGGGGACGAGATCTTTATCCAGAGCCGGGATGAGAAACCGCTCAATCGCTACTTTCCCGAGTTGCTTGATCCACTGCGGTCCGCATTGCCTCGGAGGTGTGTGCTCGATGGCGAAATCGTGATCGTCAAGGAACGCGGACTGGACTTCGATGAGTTACAGCTTCGTCTGCACCCCGCGGCTTCGCGGGTGCGCCTTCTTTCGCAGCAGAGCCCGGCATCGATCGTCTTTTTCGATGTATTAGCCGAGGGCGACCGGGATTTGCGCGAGGAAGCGTTCCGGACCCGGCGCCGCCTACTCGAAGAGCTGCTCTCCTCCGCTGCATCGCCCATCCATCTCACGCCGGCAACGTCGGATCGGGCGCTCGCCGCCGATTGGTTTTCGCGCTTCGAAGGAGCAGGTCTCGATGGCGTGATGGCCAAGCCTATGGACGGCATTTACGAGCCCAACAAACGTACGATGCTTAAAGTCAAACATGAACGGGATTGCGACTGCGTCGTTGCGGGCTTTCGATGGTACAAGAAGGACGCCAACGCGGTTGGCTCTCTCTTGCTCGGATTGTATGACGATGCCGGCGCCCTGCAGCATTCCGGTGTTTGCGGCAGTTTTTCCGCCGAGACGCGACGCGAATTAACTCAATTCCTGGCGCCTTATCGCAAAGACGCTCTTTCCAACCATCCGTGGAAACGGTGGGCCGAAGATGAAACGGCGCCGACGGAAACCGGGCATCGCGTGCCCGGCGGACAGAGCCGCTGGAGCCAAGGAAAAGATCTTTCCTGGGAGCCGCTTAGGCCCGAGCTGGTTGTGGAAGTTGCTTACGATCACATGCAAGGCAGCCGGTTCCGGCATACGGCACAGTTCCGCAGGTGGCGTCCGGACAGGAGTCCAAGATCTTGCACGTATGAACAACTCGAGGTTGTTCCGCCGCAAGAGTTATTTGAGATCTTCGGTATGCCGCGGTAATATCAGCCGGAGCATCATTCACGCGCACAACGGGCAGCCAAAACGCCCTGTGCGCTCACGGTCACGCGCGCTTGTTCTTCGCCGCGGGCTTCGATGTATGCAGATTGCGCCATTCACGCGTCGGGTCATCATCGGGATCGGGCTTTTCATCTACCGGGCGGAGATGCTCAGGCACATGGCGCAGGTTCAGGCGGATGCGCGTCCAGGTTGACGACCTTCCGCGCATGGAATCGACCAGCACATCGTTTACAGCCAGGAAGCCGGCCGCCTCAGGATGCCGGCTCTTCCATTTTTCGAGGCCGGAAAGAGCCGCCTCTTTGTCGGGCGAGTTGGCAACAACTATGAGCGGCATACGGCTGCGCGGCTGCTTCACCGCAGCTTTTGAACGCGAAGGTGCGACTCGTTTTCCTTCCCCTTCGGTCTTTCGGAAATGAGGAGGCCAGGGAGCATCGCTTAAGCCGGCTGCCTCGTCTTGATCTGCCAACTGAAGCAATTTGTCGAGCGAACCGGGGGCGGCGTCCATCCCAGCGTGCGGATCGCCCCTTTCGCTGAACCGCTTGGGAACAGTAAACACGGTGAACTCGGCCGGATCGCTGTGCGGAACTTCATCCCATTCGAGCGGGGTTGATACGCGAGCATCCGGCAGCGGACGCACTGAGTAAGCCGAGCAGGTAGTGCGATCTTTTGCGTTCTGGTTGTAGTCGAGAAAGACGCCGTGACGCTCTTCTTTCCACCACTTCGAGGTTGCCAGCCCCGGCACGCGCTTTTCGATCGCGCGCGACAGGGCGAGAGCCGCGCGGCGAACCTCAGTGAACGTCCAGCGGGGCTCAATTCGTACGTTCACGTGCATGCCGCGTGAGCCGCTGGTCTTGGGCCAGCCGCGAAGCCCGACTTCTTCGAGAAACGCCTCGACTTCCAAGGCAACAGTGCACACGCTTTGCCAACTGATTCCAGGACCAGGATCGAGATCGACGCGCAGCTCGTCAGGGTGCTCCAGATTGGTCGACCGGATCGGGTGCGGGTGCAGTTCGATGCAGCCCAAGTTTACGACCCAAATGAGACCGGCCGGATCATCGACGACAATCTCTTCGGCTGTGCGCCCCGAGGGAAACGAAAGAGTCACGGTGCGCAGCCACTCGGGTCTTTCCAGGGGTGCACGTTTCTGGTAAAAGGCCTCGTGCTCGGCCCCGTTTACGAAGCGCTTGAGAACCAGCGGGCGATCGCGAATTCCATTGAGGGCTGCGGGCGCAATCGAGAGGTAATAGCGAGCGATGTCGATTTTCGATAGCTGCACCTGCTTCGAGTAATAGAGCTTGCCGGGATGCGTAATACGAACCTCGCGGCCCTCGATCAACAGCGTCTCCGCCGCCTCGGTTTTTCCCACAATGGCTAGCCTACACCGCGACCAGGGCTGCGGCTCGACAGATTAGCCCTGATTTGTGCATATGCTCGGTAGGAGGAATGCGGACGGTCGAACGATTTGTCACTTCGGCACGACCAGACGTGGTCTGGAGAGTTCTTGCGGATGTCGAACATTGGAATAGTTGGACTCCGACAATCCTAGAAGTCAAACCGCTAACCACCAAAGGATTGGTAGCCGGAGCGCAATATCGGGTCACTCAACCTAAACTACGGCCGACAGTTTATGAAGTCACTGAATGTGTTCCAAATGAAAGATTCACATGGGTGCAGAAAGTTGCGGGAGGGGCACTGATAGCAGACCATCGCCTGATTGCTACGAACGCGCAAACCGAAGTGGAGCTTTCGTTCAGCTCGAATGGTTTATTGGCCAGTTTCGTCAGCGCATTGTTTTGGAAAATCATTCGCGAATACGTTGCTTCAGAGGCCAGAAGCCTAAAACGCATCTGCGAATCCGTTTGATCGGTCGAGCGCCCCAACCTTTGCCCTGTCGGGAAACTACTTCCGCGTCATCCGCAGCTCGATGACCATCCGCTCCTCCCCTTTGTTGTCGATCGTGAAATGTCGATGGAGGAGGAGGCGGCCCTCTTCCTCTAGGTGCGCGCGCGCGACGGTCTTGCGCCCAGGATGGTCGGGGTCGAGGGGCGTAGCCCACAAGACGATGTTCTTGCCGTCGAATGTCCCGTCGCTTTGGCGAATTGACATCGTCGTCTGCCGCGAGTCATACCACACGGTGGTAAAGCGATTCGTTTTGGAATCGAAGCCGGAGATCCCGGTGCCGGTGCTCTTCGTTCCGTCAGGATTGAAGAAGGTGAAATTAGACTGCAGAAACTTGCCGTCCTGAATCATGTACTGCTTACACATGCCTTTCGTCACGATCGGCTTCCCGTTCATCGGGAAGAAAGTCTTGACGACCTCCCAGTCGCCCGTAAATTGCGCGAGCAACTTCTGACCGGCACCCGCCGCGTTCGGCGGCTCATATTGATTGTGGGTTTGCTGCGCGAGTGCCGCCGTGGCAATGAGCAACGTCGCGGTAATCCATTTCTTCATGGCACTCCGATGATATGCAAAAATCGCGAGCATTCCCGTACCTTCTAGCCCTTGCCAGATCCAAGTAGAGAACGAAACTCAGTGCGTTCGTGTCCGGCTACGCGTCAATGCTCTCAACGCCCGTCTTAACGGGCACCCTGGAAGTTGGGCCAGCCGGTGCTGGGAGTCTGGTCCAATTGACGGATTGCTAACCGCTCGGAAGCTGTAGAATGAAGCCGCCGTGTTCCTTCCCAGGCTTTCTCTAGTCCTCCTGGCGTTATCACTGAGAGCTGAAGCATCCCGCATCGGCAGTATCGACTTTTTTGGAACAACTGGCATCGATGTACAGCAGATCAGGTCGGTGTTGCCAATCCGAAGCGACGATTCTATATCTGAAGAGCAAGGCTCCAGCATTCGCAACCAAGTCAACGTAGCGATTACTAGCACCATCGGACACGCCGCGACAGATATAGCCTTTGTCTGCTGCGACGATCAGGGAAGGCTTAGCATCTTCATCGGTCTAGGTGGCAAGAACACCAAGGCGATTTCCTTCGGACCGGCGCCTCAGGGTTCTACGTGCCTCCCGGCGGACGCAATGGGGCTTTATAAAGCGGCGCTGACTGCACTCACCCACGCGATTCAAAGTGGCAAGAGCGGCGAGGACGATTCGAGTGGATATTCGCTATCACAAGATCCTACGCTGCGTGCAAAACAGATGGCCATGCGCGAATACGCAATCGATCATCAACCAGCGCTAATAAACACACTTCAGGGATGCGGAAGTCCGGAGGCACGCCAAGCCGCCGCCGAGATACTCGGGTACGGCCGGCAGTCAACTACTCAGATTGGCGCTCTTGTCCGAGCGACCCGTGATCCGGACGATGGCGTTCGCAATAACGCCATAAGAGCGTTGTGGGTCCTCGCAACGGCAAGTCCGAAGATGGCTTCCGAAATACCGGCAGGCGGCTTCGTCGAAATGCTGAGTTCAGGTCTCTGGACAGACCGCAACAAGGCTGGGCAGCTACTGCTGGCACTGACAATGCACCGAAATGCGAAATTGCTCGAACAGCTTTCGACGTCAGCGTTATCTTCCTTGATTGAAATGGCAAAGTGGCGTGACTCTGAGCATGCCTATGCGTACAGAGTTTTACTCGGCCGTATCGCTGGATTGGACGAAGCGCGCATTAGGGACTTGATTTCAAGCGGGAAGGTGGACGAGATTATTGCCGCAGTGAAGAGCCACTCTTAGCACACGCATGGTCGCTTCAGGGGTTTTCTGGCCGGCTGATCCTCTCAGTCGCCAATTCGGCGAGGCCGGGGCAAGGGCAAGCCCAGGCCTTGCCGGTCCTCTAGTGACGCCTCTAACCTCTCTTCGGCATTCGAGAAGGATCGGACGATGGTTGAGTCCAGCCGCTCCTGGAAGTGTCTCACCGCTTGCTGACGTTCATCCGGCAACATCGAAATTAAATCACTGACCAAGACCTTCATGCGGCGCATAACCTGTATGCTGGTTGCGCCGTAGAAACGAACTTCTTCAAGTGCCAGAACCACAAAGTCCTCCCAACTGGGATGGGGAAGAAGGAGCCTCAGAGCGCCGCTCGAGTCGCGAATCACTCCGACCTCCAGCCGTCTCCGGCCCAGGCGAAGCAACAGATCCTCGATTTGATCCAGCGCCTGAACCGCCGTCGTGGGATCGTTTATGGCAGCAGAGAGCGCCTTAATCGCAATATCCACCACAAGGCGAAGGGCGTACTTCGGGTCCTGCTCGAAGGAGCGGTCCTCACCTAGCTGAATACACTTCCTCAGGGCTTGCTCGCTGATGATTTTCGTTCCGCCCAATACACGCACCAGCATCATTCCCTCCATAGCCGTGTCGCCGACGGCCAGTGTGATCTCGACGATTGCTCCGGAAGCCTCGGCCAGAGCGGCCAAGGCAGGCGCATCCACAGCCTGTATTGCCAGCGGCTGTCCTTTGTGAGTCAGGATCTGGGTTACGGGATAGTTTAGGAACTCTTCGGGCCCAGCGGTCACCATGGCTGTCTTCAATGGTGGATATATGCTCTCGATCACGCCACGGCCCCGTTCCGCGGTGAAGTTGAGCATGCGGCTGATTTGGAGAAACCCCAACCGCTGGATAAGGGCTACGAACATAACCACGCTCATGAGGAGCAGAGCGAGGATCAACCACCCAGTGAGGAACGGCACTTTTCCGACACCGTACCTGTCAACCCAAGCGAGCGCCGCAAGTGCATAAAGAAACGTAGCTGTAAAGATTCCGATGGCGTGGTATATCAGTGGGTCGCTAGCAAGCCATAGAACCAATCGCGGTGAATACGCGGTCGCGCTGAACTGCGCTATCACGAAAGCCAGCGAGAAAATTATTCCGGTAAGAGCGATCATGCCGGATCCAATGGAAGAGTAAATAGCGATCGCGGCAGCGAGGCTCATGGAAGATGTGAGGCCCGGCAGCAGATAGTGTTCGATTCTGGGTAGAGTCAAACCAGCGATAACCGCAGCAATAGCGTAGGACAGCGGGACGACCCAGCCAACCAAGTTTGACCGGCGACTTCGAGGAAACATGAGTTGCTAAACTCCTGTCCGATAATAAGGCCGGCTACCGGGTCAAGAAATATGAGGTTTGAAGGATTGCTGCTCGGTGGGCCGGCACAAGCCTTGCATTACGAGCGGGCATGCCGATCTGAGACGATTCTCAATGCTTCGTTAAATCGTGCTCGCCGCATGTTCTCTGAAAGCCGTTCCCAATGAACCGTACCATAGACGGTTTTCATATCGTTGTCCGCCAGGTTGACCTCGCCCGCCCAGATGCGCCGATGGAACTCTCTGAATCCCGGGAAGTTCTGACTCAGATTCGCCGGTTTGCCCGACGAACCCAGGAATAGGAAGACCATAGCGTAGAACATGTGGACGACCTGCTGCATGAGGAAGAATCGAGCCAGTTGGTACTGATCCGGCGGTTCTCCAAAATATTCCTGAAGATAAACGCTTTCCTCCGCATCATTGGTGACGACCAAATTCGCAACGACCGCCAAGTCGGCATAACGGTCGTTCAGGAAAGCAGCTTCCCAGTCCACCAACCATACGCGGTGTCCGTCGAAGAGGATATTGTCCGGCTTGAACAAGTCGTTGTGACTCGACACCATCTCCGCATCCTCAAGCGGGTAAACCGCAGCGACTTGCTCGTACCGAGCGAAAAATTCCTCGCTTTCGTCTTTAGGGAGAATGTTTGCCGCCTGAAACCTCCGGATGAATTCGTCCAGG
Source organism: uncultured Acidobacteriaceae bacterium (assembly GCA_963787585.1). Taxonomy (GTDB): domain Bacteria; phylum Acidobacteriota; class Terriglobia; order Bryobacterales; family Bryobacteraceae; genus Bog-105. The sequence goes on along the minus strand of CAWBDR010000007.1, from coordinate 95,349 downwards.
GTAGTCCCTTTGTTCATCAGGAACATGCACGAGGTGTTGAGATGATTCGCCCTTCTGGGAAACGGCGGTAGTGCATGCAGGGCCCGCAGGGCATTGGGCATTCGAACAAGCGCGTCCGGTACTGGAAAGGGTACAGCGTCCACAAAATCAGTGATGGAAATCCGATCTTCCACGCTGGCGTACCAGAGATGCGGCGCCAGACCTGCTTCAGCCGCCGCCTTCAGACAGTTGAAATGGCACGTAGGATCGTCTGTACGCATGATGATCCGCAATAGAAATGGATGGCCGCGCACGACGATGCGAAAGACGAGAGCCGAAGTGTGGCCGCGGGTCAGCCTGCGGATGTCTTCTAACGCAGTTACACCGAAAGCCTCGCGCAGGCCCCGAGTCACTGCCGCTCTCTTCTCTTGCGGAATCATGGAGTCCTCCATTGGTATTGGAATTGAAAGCTGCGTTCGAAAAATGACGAAGTCTCCTTAATTGAGTTGCAACGTGCGACCAGGCATGCTTCTCCGCAGAGACATGCCTCCGGCGAGAGCTTCCAGGAAGCAATGCTTCGTAACTGCTCGACTCTTCCTTCGTTTCCTTAATGCTACGCGAAGATAAAGTCGAAATCTAGTCTTGTTTTCAATAGCTTAGGTTTGCTATTGTGGAAAACGGAGGGGCTCTCGACGATGTCCCTCCGAAACAGCACGCACCCGTGCAGCCGCCGTCTGCCGGCGACTCCGCCGCCCGCGACAGCAGTGATATGCTTTGGGCCACTGAGGTTGAAAAGACGGCGTTCGATACCCTCTCCCGCGTTCAGAAGCAGTGGTATCGAGTTGGGGGTCTCGCTGCATTCGTCTTAGGCATCGGGTACATCATCATCATCCCTTTGTACGCCCATGTCGGAGCTCCTCCCAGTGGCGGCGAGGCTTGGTTTAAATACCTCCCGGGGAAGACGAGAATCTGGTGGTTGATTCTAGGTCTGTCCGTCTTCACAGACTTTCTTTACGTGCCAGTTGCATTTGCCCTGTACCTGGCGTTGAAAGAGCTCAACAGAAACGTAATGTTGCTTGCGACCGCATTCGTGGGGCTGTTTGTAGTCCTGGATTTGGCGGTCACGTGGTCGCATTACGCCTCGGTCCTTATTCTCTACCGAGACTACTCTACCGCCACGGACGACGCGCACCGGGCAAATTATATCGCGGCCGCCAGTTGTGCTTCCGCAGTGCTCAACTCCCCGTTGGAAATCGTGTATGCAATCGTGACCCTCTCCTCCGGCATCCTATTGACCGGCTTCGTAATGCTGAGAGGAGCATTCAATAAAATCACGGCCTATTTGGCGTTGGTCACCGGTGCCCTTGGGCTCCTCTCGCTTACGGGCTTCAGCTTCGCCATCCTCGGAAATGCCCTCTTCGCCACGGCTTGGCTGTTTTTCGTCGGCTACGGACTCTACCGAGTCGCTCGAGAGTGACCCAAGTTCAAGCTAAATGGTCTCCTAGGTAATCAGATCGATCTGAATTGAGGCTGCGCGCCCTGAACCCTTTGGCTTCTTGGTTGCCTGACTTTGATCGTACTTACGACGCTAACCGCAACTTGCCCGTACAGCGGCTCCAATGCGAGGCGCAGATCAGAATGTTTTAACGGCATCGAAGGTCCATGCAAGCCATCGGCTCATCAGAAACGTTGGTCATACAATCGGCGTTATGCTAGCGAATCGCTCAATACCTCGAAGCACCGTATTGCCGGAGCTTGCTTATCGGAACATTGGTGAAGCGATTACCCGGTTGTGTGACACGTTCGGCTTTACCCTGCGCATTCGTATTGGAGACCATCGAGCTCAACTCAATGTCGGCGATGGTGCGGTGATCCTTATCGAAGCCGACCGCAACATCTCCCTCAAGGCGGCGGTGATGGTCCGAGTGGAGAATGTCGATGCTCACTGTGAACATGCTCGCCGTAGCGGTGTGAGCATACTTCGAGAGCCGACCGACTACCCGTATGGTGAGCGTCAATATAACGCGGAAGATTTTGCGGGCCACCATTGGTGCTTTTCGCAATCCATTGCCGATGTCGACCCAAGAGATTGGGGCGGAACGCCGGGCCAGCTATAAGGATTTAGAGCAGGCATCCAATAGCACTCGATTTCCTGGCTAGACGGGAGAAGACATGGAGGAGCAACGGAAACAGGACAACATCTCGGGAGCGCGGAGGGAGCCTAGCTGGTTGGTCGTTCTGGGTGGCGAGTGGACGACTGAACCACTCGCTCATACCTGGCAGCATCCATTGCTAACGGCTGTGGCGGCGGTGGTCGCGCTGGTGCTGGGTGAGGCATTGCATCTGAGGGACGTTTATTGGGCGGCGATCAGCGCAGTGGTGGTGATGCAGCCGAATGCGGTGCTAACGATCAGCGCTTCGCGCGATCGTTTTGTGGGAACCGCGGTGGGCGCAGCAATGGGCTGGCTCGCGGCGTCGATCTGGCACGGCAATGTGCTCGTATTTGGGCTCGCTGTGGCGATCAGCCTTACCGCGTGCGGCGCGCTGGGGCTCAAAAACGCGAGCCGTCTATGCGGGGCGACCATCTGCCTCGTAACGCTGGTTCCGGCAGATGGTCCGAAATGGAGAATCGCAATGGATCGCTTCGTCGTTGTGTCATTTGGCATCGTCATTGCGGCCGCGATTTCGCTCGCGCTGGACCGCTGGCTTAGATTTCGGGATCGGAGGCGTCGAGTTGGCGTTGGGTAAGCACCTGTGATCCTATATTCCGCAACTTGCCTTTGACTCCAACCCGCGAGCCACAGGTAGCGTGCAGTCTGACTGCAAATCGTTTCAGCCTGGAAGCGGCCGCTTATAACATAGACTCATGTTTGTGCCCGTGGCCCCAATGCAGGGCTCCGACGATTTTCTCGTGCTTGCCGGACCGTTGTGGCGCAGCGCGGGTTTTTCGAGGCGTTAACGTGCTGAATACTTTCGAAAATGTGCTGGTCATGCTGGCAACCATGGCCGCTGCTGTCGGTTTCCTTTTTCTAGTTCGTCGCCTATGGCCAACCGAGTTACGGCGCGAGCATAACGACCTGATTGGCTGGAACGTTACTGTTCTTGGCAGCACGTACGCCGTTATCATCGCGTTCATGCTCTTCTCGGTTTGGAATAGCTTTCAAACAGCGGACTCAAACGCGGAGGCCGAAGCCAACTGCCTGGTGAATCTCGCCCGCTATTCCCGAGGCCTGGCTGTCGGCCAGCATACCCAAGTCCTCAACCTCGCCCGCGAGTACGCGAACGTGATGGTCACCAAGGAATGGCCCGCAATGGACCGCTGTGAACTCAGTCCCGCATCTCATCCGATTGTGCGGCAGCTTTGGGCAACGCTCCTGACGACCGAAACACATCCGGGTCTCGAGCAAACAAGCCTCGAGCGCGCTCTGAGCGAACTCGCCAGGATGACGGAGTACCGCTGGCTGCGGCAGTCACAGATTAACGCGAGCCTACCGGGCATTCTGTGGTTTGTGCTTATCGTTGGAGCCACAATCACCATCATGTCGGCCTGTCTCTTCGGAACGCCGGATTTCTTGGTGCATCTTGTCCAAGTGACCATGCTGGCTTTGCTGATCTCTGCGACGCTGGTCGCCATTGCAGACATCTACCGTCCGTTCCAGGGCGCAGTGCACGTCAACCCCGCAGGCTTCGAACGAGCCCGGCTCACTCTGAGCGACGCGCCTTGATCGCCGCCAGCGCAGCGAATGTGCATTGAAAATCAGTTCGGGATCCTACCGCGGTTCCGCCAGATCCGGTTCGTAGCCAGGGAGCACATCACCGTCCCGAGCGATCCAGGTATAAATAGTCGGCAGCACGTAGACGCTAAGAAGCAGCGTTGCGCTTAGCCCGCCGACGATGACGATTGCAAACGGCTTTTGAGAATCAGAGCCGATGCCGGTCGAAATAGCGGCCGGCAGGAGTCCGAGGGTGGCAACCAGCATCGTCATCATAATCGGCCTCAATCGAAGCACAGCTCCCTCCACGGCAGCGTCGTGCACCGAGTACCCGCGCGCACGCAACTGATTGATGTACTCGATCATGATCACGCCCGTTTCAACCGCTACGCCGAAGAGAGCAAGCATTCCAATGCCGGACGACACGCTGAAATGCGTTCCCGTGAAATAGAGAGCGAAGAGTGCCCCAATGGGGGATAGCGCCAGGCTGGTTAACGCCAGCGCTCCCCATTTGAAGGAGCCGAACATGGAGTACAAAATGAAAAATATTCCTGCCACAGTCACAGGAACGATGATCGCGAGCCTTGCATTAGCGCGTTTGGCGCTCGCGTACTCGCCGGCCCACTGGAGGGTATAACCGGAAGGCAATTTCACTCTCAGATTGACTTCTCGAATCGCCTGCTCCACCGTGCTGCCCAGATCACGCCCGCGCACGCTGTATTTGATCGCGACGTATCGCGAATTATTCTCGCGATAAATCTGCGACGCGCCATCTCGCATCTGAATGTTGGAAACCTGATCGAGCGACACGCGTTCGCCACTCGGCGCCAGCAGGCGAATCGCCTTGATCTGATCTACGGTCGTCCGATAACGGGGCTGATACCGAACCACCAAGTCGTAACGCTGCTCGCCTTTCAATACTTCGCCTACGGCCTTGCCTCCGATATTGGTCTCAACGGCATCGTCTATGTCGGAAACGTTGAGCGCATACCGATTTGCCTTGTCCCGGTCGACCGTCAGATTTAGATTAGGTTGCCCGATGACCCGAAAGAGACCAAGATCCTGGATGCCGCGTATTCCCTGCATGACTCGTACGATTTCATCTCCTTTCGCCTCGAGTTCCTTCAGGTCGGTGCCAAAAATCTTGACCGCTAATTCGCCCTTTACGCCACTGACAGCCTCCTCCATGTTGTCCGCGATCGGTTGTGAAAAGTTCCAGATAGCGCCTGGGATTTTCTCTACTTCCCGATCCATAGCGCGAATGAGCTCCTCTTTGTTCTCGTGGAACACCGGCCGCCATTGCGCCTTCGGTTTGAGATCGACGAAGTACTCGGTATTAGAGAACAGAGCGGAATCCGTTCCGTCGTCGGGCCGCCCCACTTGGCTCACGACCTGCGTGACTTCGGGAAAACTGGCGAATATCAGGCGGGCGCGTCTCATGACCCGTTCGCCTGCGTCTGGACCCGTGCTCGGCGCTAAGGTGCCGCGCGCCCAAATCGCGCCTTCGTCGAGGTGGGGAAGAAATTCGGAGCCGATGGCGCCGCTGACCATCAGGTAGACGGCGGTGAACAGCAGTCCGCCGGCCGTTCCGACTACGATCAGCCGCCGGCCCAGCGAGCTCAGCGACCATTCGAGGGACCTGCGATAGCCGCGGATGATTGCGGCCAGAATCGGGTTGTGCCACTCCTTCGTGTCACGCCCAAAGAGAAGGACAGCGAGCACCGGCAGGATCGACAAAGAGAACAGCAACGCGCCCACTAACGCAAAGGCGACCGTCAGCGCCATGGGCCGGAACAGCCGGCCTTCCACATGCTGCAACGTAAATATTGGAAGGTAAGCAGTGATGATGATGGCCCGCGCGAAGAATACGGGACGCTGCACTTCGTGGACCGCCTCTCGAATCAGTTCCATCACGGTGCGTTCACCGCGGCGGTAATTGTTGATGTGCCGCAGGATGTTCTCCACCACAACAACCGAACCGTCGACCACCATCCCGAAATCGAGAGCGCCCAGCGAAAGCAGGTTCGCCGGGACGTTACTTAGGTTCAGACAGATAGAGGCGAAGAGCAGCGCAAACGGGATCGTGAGCACCACGATGATTGCCGACCGCACATTACCCAGAAAGAGAAACAGAATAACCGAGACGAGAAGAATGCCCTCGGTGAGATTCCGCATGACGGTGTGGGTTGTGAAGTGAACAAGATCGCTTCGGTCCAGGAATGGAACGATCTTCACGCCAGGCGGAAGAAAGTGTTGATTGAGGTAATCCACCTTCTCATGAAGCGCCCGCAGCATGGCGTCGCCGTTCGCCCCTTTGCGCAGCAGCACGATTCCTTCCACCGTGTCAGGCTGGTCGATGATCGTGCCGTCCTTCCGGTGAGTTGCTTTTCCGATCTGCCCTAAACGGATCTTCGGACCCTGCGTTATAAACGAAATCTCGCGAACGTTAATAGGCGTGCCATTTTGAGTTTTCAGTACTGTCTGGCCAATGTCCTTCACATCGCGGAACAACCCGACCTGGCGAACATTAACTTGTTGCTCTCCCGTTTCGATAAAGCTTCCGCCCCCATTCACGTTGTTGTTGGAGAGCGCCTGTTCCACTTGCGCAATTCCCAGACCGTAGGAAACCAGCTTCTCGGGGTCCAGCCGCACCTGGTATTCGCGCGTGAGGCCTCCGAAGCTGGAAACGTCGATTACATCGGGCACTGCTTTGAGCTCCTTAGCAATCACCCAGTCCTGGAGAGATTTCAGCTCCATCAGGTCGTACTGGGGATTCGTGCTCTTAAGCGTGTACCAGTAGAGCTGCCCTACGGGACTGTAATCCGGCCCTATGTTCGGCTGAAGATTGGCCGGCAAGCTCACGGCCGATAAGCGCTCCAGCACTTTCTGGCGATTCCAGTCGTTATTGGACTGATCATCGAAGTTCATAGTGACCACCGAGAGGCCAAACTCAGAGATCGACCGTATATTCGCCAGGTGAGGGATGCCGCTCATCTGTACTTCGATCGGAATCGTGACTTGTTGCTCAACCTCTTCGCCTGCCCGCCCGGGCCATTGCGTGATTATCTGAACGTAGTTGTTAGCCACATCCGGATACGCTTCCACCGGAAGATTCTTAAACGAGAAAGCGCCCCAAACAAGCAGGAGAATCCCCACTGCGAGGACTAGAAACCTGTTGCGGAGCGAATAATCTACAAACGCACGGATCATTGATTCCTGTTGTTACTGCTCGCTCTCGGCCGAAAGCGCCAGTGAATCGTTCACTACTTGTTGACCCGGAGAAACGCCGGAAAGGATAGATTGCTGCCCCGCAATGATCCTGCCTGCCGTAACTTCGGTTCGCCGGAACGCTCCGTCTCCAGCCGGAATGAATACCCAATCCCGGTCGTGGAGATGAAGGACCGCGCGGTTCGGCAGAGTGGCATAGGTTTTTCCACTCTGCCCGTAGAACGTCGCAGTAACGAACATGCCGGATCGCATCAGTCCGGGATTGCGAAGAGTGATCCGGACGGGGGCGGTTCGAATCGAAGGGTCGAGAACTTTTCCGATGTTGCTGATGCGTCCGCGAAATGTGCGGCTCGGATACGCGGTCAACGTCACATCCGCGGGATCGCCCAGTTTTACATTGGGCAAATCATTCTCGTAAACATTACAAACGGCCCAGACATTCGAGAGGTTTGCAATGGTAAACAGATTGGTCTGGTTATCCGGGGTGCGAACGCTTGCGGCGTCGTATATGTTCTGCTCCACAACGGTGCCTGATGCGGGCGCGTATACATTTAGCACCGGATCGGGATGGTCTACATCGCCTCCCATCGTCCGAATCTGTTGCGCCGCGGTGTTCCTGCTGACGATCGCTTTCTCCTCGGTGCCTTCGGCTACCTGCAAGTCATTCAGGGAAATCGCGCCTCTGTCGTAGAGCAGCTTGGCCCGTTCCAATTGCTTGCGAGCCAGATCCTCGTCTGCCTTGGCCTGCTCGTAGGTTTGAAAAGCGGCAGCGACGTCGTTACTGAGGACTTTCAGCAACAACTGGCCCTTCTTAACGTCATCGCCTAACTTTGCGTAGATTCCCACCACGCGCCCGGATGCCAGCGAAACAACCGGAATCGATTCCTCAATATCCGGAGTTATGGTTCCCGTCGCGTGGAGCTCAGGAGGTTCCTCCCGTTGTCCCGCCGTTACCAGCGTGAAGCGCTCTGGTCGATCGACTTTGACCAGGTTCAGATCCGGTTGCTCGACGACTCGCGCTTCGGGAGGGGCCATTGCCGCCGGGTCAGGCTTCTGTTTCGATCCGCACCCGGCAAGAAGCATTGCCTCAAGCAAAAGCGGAAAGGTAAGGATAAGGGTTCCCCGTTTCATCGAATTACCTCACGGCCTACAGCCATGTTCAATTGGTTCACCGCCGAAAAATATGCGCCGACAAGGTTCAGATAGCTAAGCTGCGTATCCCGGTAGCTCTTTTGGGCATCTAGAAAATCCAGCAAAGATGCTGCCCCGTGTTCATAGGCGAACGACACTGTCGAACGAATATCCTCCGCCTGTTTCAGATATTTGCTCCTGTACGGACGGAGCAGGGTCAGCGTGGTTTGGAGAGTGGCGTAGCCGGAATCGACATCGTGCTGGGCCGCGATCTCTGTGGCATCGCGCAGCTTTTCGCTGCGATTGATATCGAGCAGGGTGTGCAGCTTTTCGCCCTGGTTGCGGTCGAAAATACGCAGCGGAATGCTGACGCTGGCTCCGATCGTGTTATAGGCAGCCGGGTTGTTGAAGGAGCCATTGTGGGTCCACCAGCCGCTGAAGGTCGGATCGGTCGAGCCATTGGCGATCGCTAACTGATGATCCGTGCGCGCTTTCTGAAGCGTCTGCTCGGCTTCCTTCAGATCTGGACGACTTTGCAGGGCTTCTGTCCGTAACTGGGGAAGCGTGATCTCCGGTTCCCTGAAATCGAACTCCTCTCTGATGTCGAATTCGTCGACTGGCGTCTGATCGCGAAGCAGGGCCAGTAAATCGATCTTTGCCGTCCGCAAATTAACCTGAGCCGTCGCCAGATCCGATTCGAATTGAATCCGCTGAAGTTCCACGCGCTCAAAATCGACCTTTGCGAGGGTTCCAGCCTGGTACCGGTCGCGGTTGATAGAGATCTCTTTGTCGTAGTATTCGAGATTTTCCTGCGCGACGCCGAGAACTGCTTTCGCCTGCAAGACGCGAACGAAGGCATCCCGCAGATTGAACATCAATGTTCGTTCGAGATCGGCCTGTGACGAAATTGCAATCGCCGTTGCTTGCTGCGCGCTCGACAGCCTCAGTTCGCGCTTGTGTTGCCGCTCGTGCAGGTAACTGATGTTCGGTGAAACGAAGGTACCCGCGAACGGTTGCCAAATGCCTCGATAGGGAGTAATTTGAGTGCCGTCCGTTGATAGAGTGAAATCCGGGTTCGGACGCAGATACGCCGTGATCTCGTCCGCACGAGATTCGTCGACATTGACTTTTCCGGCCAGCAGGGTCGGATTATTCGTTCTGAATCTTTCCTGAGTCTCCCGCCATGTGAGCGCTTGCGGGGAAGTGGCGAGCTGGGCTGCACACCCCACAGCGAGCAGGAGACCGATGGACATACGCCAATTGAGGCGCTGCATCTCTACTCCTCGACAAACTGATTGATGTTGTTTGGTAGGTTATGCCGGAAGCGGCGGAGAACGGCCGCCCTCAGCAGGCGTGAAATGGATTACAAGTGTTACGGCAGGTGCGATGACGAACGAAATGAATAGCAGAGTGAATCTAACAACTGGAGCAGGGGAGACCAGAGGCGTGTCCATGATCTCGTAGAGGCGAATCAAATCATTGCTGCTGCTCTTCTTCGCCGGGCTATGTGAATGCTCCTGTGCACTCAGGTGCTGGATTCGAAGAACGTCGTCTGTAGCGGAAATATAGGGGAACAGCGCGGCAACTATCAGCGCTACGCCCACAATGTGCAGCCAAGCCGGCGCACCCTTTTCCGTAAACTTATTGCGAACCGAGGTGCGAATAGTGCGGGCGATGGCAATAGCGCCGAGCGCCACCCATATTGAATTCAGTACTACTTCAAACCGCACTCTTTTCTACCGTAACATGTTGTTATGACCGGGTAGTTCCACCAGGGGTCGTTTGGCAGTTTGCGCTTTGAAGTGCTTATTTTGAGAATCGCCCGGCGATTCGGCGCATCAATGGCATGTGGCCTAAGGAGTCGGCTTGGCAGTTGATGTCTCTCCTAGTACGTGCAGCGGTTCTGGCTTTCTTCTGCAGCGTAGCCGCGTGGGCCGATTCACCAACAGTGCCGGTGAAACCCGGTAGCTTAGCTGAAACCCGTCAGACTACCTACTATTGGCGAAGTATACCGGTCGCCGATACAGCTCAAGTGCTTACTCTGTTTTGTTATGCCTGCGGAACAGGTTCGGCCAGCGCGGAAGACGTTCCGCTCGTTGCTGTGCTTCGGGACACGCTCGGAGAGAGCGATCCGGAAACCCACCGGCTCCTTTATGTGTGGCTCTTAGGCTATCAACGGCCGAACCTCGGGCAACGTCTGCTCTCTGCCGTGCCGTTCTTCTACTGGCGAGTAGGCAGCAGCGCAGCGGCCCGAAACGAGAAAGATCTCTCGCCCCTGTTGAACGTTGCCGCCCCGCAGCATCCCATGCTAGGAAGCATCAGCAGCGATGTTCTTCAGTGGACTACGCTCGATCCGATGACCATGCCGATCCGGGCCACTTCACGCGCTTATCGAGTGAACACCATTGACCATGAGCGTTTGCACCTGGAGGAAGCTATAAGTTATCTGCGGCACGCTCCCGTATCGGATGCGCAACCCTCTTTAACACCGGCGGAGCTGAATCTTGTCATCGCGCGCCTGGAATTGCGCAAGCGGCTGCTGGGAGGCTTCGTCAACGAGCACAGCGCAGAGCGGTTGGGAGAGGAATCAGGTTTCGAAGAGGAGCAGACCCGAAGCCGCAACTGGGAGCTGCTCCGGCAATGCGCTGATAGAACCGGTCTTCTGTTCGAACCAATGGCCATCAGTGGGACTTCCGAAGAGTACGCAATGCTGTGGTTTCCGCTCGGCGAATCACGCCAGCCGAATGGCACGTCGCTGGCGCCAGTCTGGAAGATCTTGAACATCAAAAATCCTTGGTCGGACGATCGATTGAAAGACTGGCATGGACCGGTTCATGAGCGCTCTCTCGATGAGAGCGGCGGCTTGCGGCCAGCGGGTGAAAGCGGCGCCCGCACCGTCAAGCTTGTTCCTCTTGCCGTTTATAGCCTGAGCTATCGCAGGGCGCCTCTGCTACTCGTCGATTTTCGACATAAGTTACACGTGCGGTGGCATGAGTTGGCGCAGCGATCCATTAATGAGATCACCAGCGGTGTTATCGGAATTTCCCACTTCACTAATTGGTATTACTATGTCGGCGCGGAGTTGTACGATTTTGTCGCATCGCGCCATGGAGATGCTCTGAATCAATCCGCGCGGCTCGATTGCTATTCGCAATTTCGAGTGAAGCTGGCGCTTGATCACCAGCTCGATCCTTCGCTTCGAAAAGAACTTCAGGCACGCTTCGATTCGCTCTCGGTCAATCCACTCGAAGCTGCGCCGGGGCGGGAACTGCAAACGGCTGGTATTCGTTATGCCGAACTCGAACGCGAAGCTGGTTCTGGTGGAGAGCTAGCTAAGGCTCTAGACAAAGAGCGGCGCTCGGAACTTGCCGCGTTCGGAGCCAGTGCAGCCGGTGTGTTCGGACAAGCGTCGCTTCATTACGCCAGCGCGGGACTATACACGCATCGCGCCAGAAGAGAAGATGGGAACATTGCAGTCCTTGCCTGCTACCGCCGCATCGAGTATCAGATGAAATTCCTCGAATCACTGGTAAACGCCGGTACGGCTCCGGAGGTTGCTCATGATGCTGAATCTGTACAGAACTCTGTTAATCAGTTGAGCAGCCTGCTATCGCGCATCGAAGCACCCGAGCTGCGGCATCACGCGATTGAGACTTTATTACGCCTGCAGGAGCTCTCTGCTGATGCGGGGTTGCGAGATGATTGCGCCGTAGCCGTGAGCGAGATCAATCGCGAAGAGGTCGTACGGGCCGGCACGGCTCCGGGCGTCCTGGCCTCGCCTAAGCTTTGGATCAGTTCGCCTCTCCTCGATCCGGACACAACGCAGTGACACCTCGGTTCTGGCGGCTTGCCGTTGCGATCGCCGCTTTGGTGCTGGCGGATTCGATTCTACTCGCGCAAGGAATCCAGAAAGCCCCCCGGCGCCTTGTGGTCCTGAAAGTTGACGGCCTGAATGCAGATGTACTGTACGCCGCCATGCGCACTATGAATCCTGTTACAGGTAAGCCGGAGCTGCCTTGGCTGTCTCATATCTTTGCGGAGAACGGAGCAGTCTTTCAGAATTTCTATACGCGCGGAATCAGCTTATCCGCGCCTTCCTGGTCGATGCTCGATACCGGGCGGCACGCCGTGATCCGCGGCAACGTTGAATATGACCGTTACACCGGGTGGGTTTACGATTATCTCAATCTCTTCTCGTTCTATTTGTCTTACGCTCGCAGCCGTAGCGTCGATATGCCCGGAGTGGAAGTGCTGGACCGCGCCGGCATTCCGCTGCTGATTGATCGCTTCCAATATGGGCAGGTCTACCAAGGTCTCCAGCTCTTCCAACGCGGCGTTCGTTGGACTACGCTCAGGGAAGCTCTCCTGCACCGTTTCTCCTCAAAAGCGCTGTTCTCAATTATTGAAAATGGCGCATCGCCGTCACTCGACAGCGAACTGCAAAAGCAGATGGAGACCGAGTTGGAAAAAAAGCTCGCGGATCCACAGGTGTTGTATCTCGATTTCTTCAACGGTGACATGGACCACGAAGGTCACGCCACAAATGATCCGGCCGCTCTACTCGATTCCATGAAGCGCCTGGATATGCTAGCCGGACGCATCTGGACCTGCATTGAACAGAGCCCTCTTGCAGAGGAAACGGTTATGGCCGTCGTCTCCGACCACGGCATGAACAACGTTTCTGCGGTGGTGAGCCAGACGTTCAGCCTGCCAGACTTGCTGAACAGCCCGGAAGGCGGTGGACATCACGTTGTCACCAATCGCGTCCAGCTAAGCGATTACAAGCTTCGCGGCCTGTATCCACTCGTGCATCGCGAAATCGCGGCGAGTACCGCCTCCTTGTATCTCAAGGGCGAGGCGTCCCGTTATCCGACTGCCTGGCTCGACATTGACGGCAACGAGCGAGCGGCTATTCACCTCCGCAATAGCGATCTGAACAAAATCCAGATTCTATTGCAGGAGCTCTCGCGCTCGGACCTCCGGCCGGACCTCCGCCGCGCCGCTGCAATTTACTTGCGCGAGCTGATAGACACACATCGCGAGAAATGGAGCAAAACCGCGGCCGAGCTGACCGAAGAGCTGGCGGCGCTGCACCAGGCTATCGTTCAAGGGAAAGAGCTGGCCGCTTCGAAACGGGAAAAGTGGAATGAGCGACCGGAAAAGTGGAACGCCGAAGAGCGCGCGAACGGCGAGGATAAGGCGGGGCGTAGGTTAAATGACGAGCTGCAGGATTGGGAAGCGGAGTATTCCGAATACAAAGCATACGTTTCGTGCCTGCGCTCGTTGCTGGCGCTCAATCCCGATGGCCTGCGCCCGTTCGGGCAAAGTATCTCTGAGTTGATCCCACCGCTGACGTTGGGCGATAACAACACGGTCGCTGAGCTACAGCATTACGTCATTGGTCCGGGTCCGTCCGGCTTGGTACTGGATCCAAGTGGCCGCGTTGATGAAGCGCAATCGTTCCGGTATCTAAACTACTTTGAGCTGCTGGCCGCGCAGCGCGTGCGGAACAACCCGCAGCCGCAACTAAGCCCGCGTCCCATCGATTTCACGATGATGGCCCTCCCTGATGGACAACTCTCGCCAAAGGATGGCCGTGTGAATCACGCGTACTGGCTTTATAGGGATGACACGAGCCAGCTCATTATCCGAACTGATCGGACGGGTGCGATCTCGTTACTTCCCGTTCAGAATTTGAAGCAAGACACAAGCGGACGCGTGATTGCGCGAGAGCAGCCCTGGCGGGCGGGTCTGCCTCTCCGCCTTTTCGAAGATCCGGATCTAAAGCTGCCTGACGGAGCTGACCGGGCGGCCTGGCTCAGCGCCTGGCATACAGAGCGCGAGTGGCTCGAGGCCATTCACAAGTGCAAATATTCGAACGGCGTAATCGGAGTCATTGAAGAGCTTTCTCCCATCCAGGACAAGGTACCGGGCCCGCCTGGCAGTGGCCCAATTTTGCTGCGTTTCGAGCGACGCCGCCGTGAACTGGTGCAAGCCGATTTTCACGTCTTCGCGGCGGACCATTGGAATTTCAACACGCGCTTCCCGAATCCTGGGGGGAATCACGGCAGCTTTTTCCGGATCTCCACGCACTCCGTATGGATGCTTGCTGGCGCCGGTGTTCCCGTAAGAACTATCGAAGAGCCTTACGACAGTCTCAATTTTGCCTCGACGCTTCTGCACCTTCTGAATCTCCCCGCTCCGATGCCAGACCGGGTCGTGAGTTTCGAAGGGGAACCGGCCGAAGTCGAGCGTTGATTTCTGGGTGCATCGGATTCAAAGTGGTTAGCCTGACGGTTCGGCACCGTTGAGCCGTTTTGACGGCTCTGTTTGTTGTGGCTCACGCCGATTTCCAGGATCGCGCGTTACGCACCATCTATTTCTCCCACTCCATGTTTTCCACCAACATGATCTGCCTTAGGACCAGATCATACTGCGTGTAAAGCAGGAATTGGCCATCGGGTGAGACCGAAAGGCCGCGAACGAGGTCGCCTGGCGGGTTGGAGAGCAGCCTGAGTACGGCGCTGTGTCCCGTTCCAAAGTCAAAAAATTCGAGCCGCGGGTGCGTGTACGAATTCACGAAATAGACTCCGCTCCGGCCCACTTCCCAGTAGCGAAAGCGTTCCACCGATTTGAGCGCGGGAAGAAGTTCTTCCTTTCCGCGCGACACGGGCATTCGCCAGATGCCGGGGACGTTGCGCTGTTTTGTGTAATAGAGATAGCGCGCATCTTGAGATTCCATCGATTCAAAACCTCCCCTGAACGTGATTTGCCGCGCGGGGCCGCCATGAGCCGGCATCTTCCAAATCTGCCAATCCCCGGTCCGATTCGAGCTGAAGTAGATCGAACGGCCATCACTCGACCAAGCCGGGAGAATCTCCTGCGAATCCTCGAAAGTGAGTCGCTTCGGGGGACCACCAGTGCTATCGACAGCGTAGATATCGGCGTTACCTTGCACGCGGGAATCAAACACGATCGCACTGCCGTCTGGCGACCAGCTAGGGCTACCGACCAGCGGTCCGCGAAAGAAGGTCAATTGCACTGGATTCGAGCCGTCGCTATTGCACACCCAGATCTCAAAACTTCCGGAGCGGTCTGAGGAGAATGTGACTCGCTTGCCGTCCGGCGAATAGCGTGGGCTATCCTCTATCCGCGAAGAGGCAATGAATTTTTGTGGAGCTTCGCTGCCTGCGGCTCGAATCGGAAAGCGCCAGATGTTCAGATCCTCGTAGAGGCGCACATAGGCGAGGCGATTGCCGCGCCGAGCGATCGTTAATCCATCGATTTGGCCTTCGGCGGGCAGAACCTGTTGTGATGCACCGCCGGTTACCGGAACGCGCCAGACACCGCCCGCATCGAGCGTATAAAGAATGTCTCGCCCATTGGGTGTCCAATCGATGCTGGTAATGGTCTGCCGGGCCGATGTGATACTGCGCACCGCTCCACCTGAAGAGCGGATTTGAATTTCAGCGTAATCGGAAACGCCCCGCAGGAAGGCGAGGGTGCGGCCGTCCGGAGAGTAGACCGGCGCAAAATCGTTGGCTGTGAAAGGAAAAGTGAGCCGCTCTCTATCGGCGCCGGAAAGCGGCAAGCGGAAGAGCGAGAGGCCACCGGGCCGACTGGCCTCAGGTGTATCGGCCATCACGATGCTCCGGCCGTCCGGGGCCCACGTAAGCAAGGAGCGACTTATGCGCGTCGCAGCAATCTCGCCGATCTTTTTCTCCGGTCCACCGGCGGATGGTACGGTCAAAATCTCCGCGCGGAATCCGGCGCGGCGAAGGAACGCGATCTGGCTGCCGTCAGGAGACCAGACCGGATTGAAATCTTCGGCGGGGTTGAACGTGAGCCGGATCATCCTGCTCGAGCTAACCGGTTTCACATAGATATCGGAGTTATCGCTGTTCGGCCCATTCCATGCGAAAGCAACGCGCTGGCCATCTGGGGAGAAAGAAGGAGCCGATTCCACGCCTGGCAAGCTGCTGAACGGAGCGGTGCGCGCCACTAACCCGGCCTTCACCGGCGGAAGCGACGAACCTGGATGAATACTTCGCTTCGTCCAGGTCCAAACACCAACAAACAGCGCCAAACCGGTGAGCATAGCGGTTTGCAACACGAGTCGCCGGCGTTTGTTGGCTCTGGCGCCGCTTGCAACAGCAAGCTGGCGCCTCCGCCAGGCTGAGTCTTGCTGATAGAAAGGTGCCTCCTGGTTCCTTCCAAGAGAGCTGGCGATTCTGTCGAGGCCATCGGCCACTTCCGCGGCGCTGGGCCGGGCCTCGGGCGATTTCGCAAGCATCGCATCCAGGGGATTTTCGAGGTCGGGGGGAATGGCGGGATTAGACGACGAGGGTGGCTCGGCCTCCCGGGTTAGGGTCGCCTGAAGCGTGTCGAAGGGCGATTCGGCGGCGAACGGATGGCGCCCACAGCATAGTTCATAGAGAACAACGCCGAGCGCGAAAATATCGCTGGCGGGTGAGACGGATTCGCCGCGGAGTTGCTCCGGCGACATGTAACGAGGCGTTCCGGCAAGACCTGTTGCTGCCGATTCACGGTCGATGCGGCGAGCCAAACCGAAATCCAGCACCTTCACATACCCGTCAGCCCGCACAAGGATGTTTTCCGGTTTGATGTCGCAATGGACAATGCCGTGAGCATGAGCCGCAGCGAGCGCTCTTGCCACCTGCAGGCTATATTGGATTACCTGCGCGATTGGCTGCGGAGATCCGGCGATGGCACGGAGCGGCCGGCCCTCCACCAGTTCCATCACAATGATGGGCGTCTCCTCATGCCGGATGACCTCGTAAATGGTCACGATGTTGGGGTGGTTCAACGCCGAGGCAGCCCGGGCTTCGTGGGTTAAACGCTCCGCGAGGCGGCTGGAATCCACTACCGAAAACAGGAATTTGAGCGCGACAGGACGGTCCAGTTCTGCATCGTGACCCTTCCAGACCTCACCCATTCCTCCGCGGCCGATCAGATCCACGATTTCGTAGCGTCCGAATCTCGCCCCCACCACTGCCGGTATCGTTCGAGATGGGGCCGCGCTGGCCAGCCTTGCGATTGGAGGCCGATCGAGCAAACTGCACGAAGCCGCGTCGTCTCTTAGCATCTGTTCGACCGCGAGCCGTATTTCAGGATCGTCCGTGCAAGCCGAATCGAGCAGCGCGATCCGCTCTTCTGCGATTCTCTCGCGGGCGGCATGGAACAGCTCGATCATTCTGTTCCATTTCTCAGGCGACATGGGCGTCACGGCAAACTACTGCTGTCCGTGAAGGACGTGTTGGGAATTTAACGCAAGGATATCACTGTGTCGGCCAGAATCCGCGCCGGCGGAGCGCCGAGTGATGAATGGATCAGGCAAGTTCAGATGAGCCGTTTTCTCCGTCTCGTTCGCTTTATGGATGAAAGCGAATTGCCCGAGAAATAAATCGGGGAGGGAGAAAGTGATGTTAGAGAAGAAGGCTTCAGTTGCCTGCGTATTCGCAAGCTTTATCTGCGTGTCTTTAAAGGCGCAGACAGTGAACAACCTTAAAGTGGAAGATCTCAGCGTAGACTCGTCGCCTGAGGAGATCGCGCAGGCGCATGCCGATCTCAAGAAGGGCGCCGCGATTGTGCGTGTAACAAACGGTACCCAAAAAGATATTGAGCGTTTAATCAGTGTTCCACTATTCAGCGCGACGGTCCAAGCGGCGACCGGGCCAACTCAAGCGACAAGCGCTAAGTTGCTGAACAGCCCGCCTCTGCAAATGACTGGAGCCGCAGCCTATAAGGACGAGCATGGCGTTGTTCGCTCCGATGTGGTTTACAGTTCGACTAGGCCCACCACCAATACGAGTCAGGGGAGCTCGCTCGATGCCCTCAACACATGGGTTGAGCAAGAGCAGGCCCGGGAGTTGGGCACCGCTGGGGAGGGCGACCAGCCCGAACCCCCGGCCGAGGCCTGGACTGCGGTTTATAGACAGACCTGGATATCCACTGACGACTACAAAAATCAGGCCGAACTGACGCTAGGTGTATTCCGGCTGAACACCATCTCCAGGAGCAGCGATTACTACATGGTTGCCACCGTGCCCCAGACCAAACCGAACTTCGCTGGGACATGCGAGGGGCTTCACTGCGACTGGCATACCATTTCGCGGTCGGTTTATATGGGTCCGGCCGTTACGGAACCACCAAATGACGATAACCCGCTGATCGACCATGGCCCGACCGGAACGATTACTGACAAAGAGAGCGGCTTTGAGGTGGGCGGCGATGTCAGTAAGGAGGCGGCATTCAGCGCGGGATATTCAGAACACTGGAGCACGCCATCAGTCGTGACTACCGACCGCGCCGACTACTCCAAAGGTCAGGGTCACTGGGACGAGGACATGCAATTTAGCGGCGCGGCATGTGATCCTACCTATGCTCCACCCGTCAGCACCGGAGGCTTTCTCAGCAAGCAGGCCGGCATCTTTGAAGTCCCCGCGGCAACGACATCAATTACCGTACCGGTCGAATTCGACGCCCATTTTTGCTATTTCGACGTCGGCTATAACTGGGCTCAGCCCGTCCACAGCGACGTCACCGTGAAGCCGTCTTATCCCTTCCCGTTCCGCCCTTGGGGATTGTAACGTTTAAGGGATAAGCCTCGAGCAATGGCGGCGAGCTATTTCTGTTACAGCGGATATTCCGCATTCTGACGAGGGGTTCTCATGGACGGCTGAAACCAACGATACCTTGGTGGCCACCATCCCTAGCCGAGGGCCGTTCTCTACCGGGCGATTGATTCCGATCACAATTAAGCCAGACGCGCGAGACGGAGAAACCGCAACGGTATCCATTAACAGCGTTCCGCCATATGGCGCCCCGTCTGTTAGAACTGGACCCCTCGAAGTCACTGTAACGGTCGGGACTCCGAAGAGGCAAACGGCTAGGGGCGTGCTGCTGGCTGGGGGCCTTGGGCCAGACGGCATCGAATCCAGTGCTCAGGTGTATGACTACACGAGCAACCAGATCTACGACGCGCCTTCATCAAATGTCGCACGAGTCTACCACACGGCTACCCGCCTGAAAGGCGGCCGGGTACTCGTTGCTGGAGGCGCTACTCTGCGTGGCCTTTCCGGCGGCCCCGACACAGTCACGGCGACATCGGAGATTTACGATCCCGCTGCTTTAAAGTGGATCCCTACGGGCAGCCTCAACACAGCACGTGAAAGGCACACAGCGACGCGCCTTTCCGATGGAAAAGTATTAATTACGGGAGGTGTCGGAACCGGCGGCACACTACTGGCAAGCGCAGAACTGTACGATCCAGCTACCGGTAAATTTGCGCCAGCCGGCAACATGCTAGAGCCGCGTCATGCTCACTACGCCGTTCTGCTACCGAACTCTGGAACCTCCGCCAAGGTGCTCGTTTATGGAGGGTTGACGCCCGGCGGTGTAAATCCGAACGGGGCGGAGATCTGCGATGAATCGACGGGAACTTTCACAGCTGCAGGTGCGACAGCTCCCCGTGGTTTTTGGACTCCCTTCACCCCTAAACCCGTTTCTCTTGCAAACGGGGAATTAGACATCATCGGGGGTAAATCTGAAAACGGCAGCCCTACAGGAGATGAAACCCTGCTGACCCTGGACAATCCGCCATCCTTTTCAGCCTCCGCGGAGAAACTGAATCACCCGCGCTCCGAGCACACGCTGACAGCGCTCACCAACGATGAGGGTTTGCTTGTGACGGGAGGTGTAGCAGGTGACGGGTCGATCCTGCGGGATGCAGAAATCAGAGACGCTAATGGCTGGAGCTTATTAGATGCCAAAATGATCTCACCTAGGTCTCTGCACACGGCTACGCGCCTGCCGAACGGACAAGTATTCGTCGCTGGTGGCAATGATCCTCTTAACCCGGTTGGCTCAAGCGAGCTCTATGATCCCCGAAGCAACGAGTTCAAACCCGGCCCGGAGATGCTTGCCCGGTGGAGCCACACCGCTACTCTGTTTTCGACCACCACGACGGTTCTGGCTGTAAGTCCGCCTAAAGCTATCTTTGGCCAGAGCGTTGCGCTTTCGGCGCAGGTGACTGCCGGGTTTGGGACCCCTACTGGCACGGTGCAGTTCTTGGATGGCTCAACGGTGATTGCCACCGCCACACTGTCGGAGGGACAGGCCAATACAAACTACGACAAATTCACGCCGGGCTCGCACACGCTGACAGCTGTTTACAGCGGCGACGACATCAACGGCCAGAGCACGTCAGACCCTGTGACAGTGAATGTAGCACTCGCCGGCTCATCGGTTGGATTGTCATCCTCAGCCAATCCCTCGCAGTGGGGCCAGGATGTTACCTTTACTGCCACCGTTCAGCTGCAGAGCGGAACCGGCGATACTGCGACCGAGACCATAACCTTCAAAGACGGCGACACGGAGTTGGGCAGCAAGCCTCTGAACAATAACCAGGCCACCTTCACGGACCGGTCATTAAAGATAGGAACCCATGAGATCACGGCCGTATATAGCGGCGATGCAACGCACGGCGGGGGTACGTCACCGGTTATCAATCAGCAAGTAACCCAACGGGCAACGAACATCACTCTTAAAGCCACGCCTGCAAATCCTGTCTTCGGGAATACAGTCACATTAACGAGCACTGTCAGTTACGTTGCCAAAGCGCTTCGCCACAGTGCAGACTTCACGGGAACTGTGACCTTCAAGGATGGAGACACGGTCCTCGATACGGCCAACCTCAAGGACGACACGGCCATCTTTAAGATTTCATCGTTGCATGCCAGCACCCACCGCATTACGGCGACGTACTCAGGAGACAGCACCTCAAGTAGCAGCACCTCTCCGGTGCTTACGCTCACGGTCGCACAGGAGAGCAGCCAAACCAGCTTAGAATCCTCCGAGAATCCGTCCACCGTGGGAGAGTCAGTCACGTTCACTGCCCGGGTGACGAGCTCCGCCGGGACTCCGTCCGGCACGGTATTATTCAGCGACGGTGACAAGCCAATCGGAAGCGCACAACGCGTGGTGAACGGAACCGGAAATCTGAGCACCTCCGCGCTCTCGGCGGGTGAACACCTCATCACTGCGGCTTACAGCGGGGATGAGGATTTCCTCAGCAGCTCTTCTTCGGCCGTTCAGCAACGCGTGGAGAGCGCCAAAGTTGACACGAGCACGTCGTTAAGCGGCGCTCCCAATCCTGCGGCGATCGATACCAGGGTGACCTTTAGCGTGAAGGTTACTCCGGCTTCGGGAAGCAAGCTACCGACAGGCTCTGTGATCCTCAAGAATGGCGAAAGCGTCCTGGCTACGCTTTCTCTTAGTGGAGGAAGCGCTAGTTTCCGCACCTCGAGCCTGAGCGCCGGCAAGCACTCCATCACTGCTAGATATGAGGGAGATTCTGATTTCGATGGCAGCACTTCTCCGGTATTTACCGAGGAAGTAAACGCCAAAGTTGGCACGAGCACGTCCGTAACAGCCGATCCCAATCCCGCAGCGATCGACACGGCGGTGACCTTTACAGTGAAGGTTACTCCGGCTTCGGGAAGCGACCTACCAACGGGGTCTGTGATCCTCAAGGATGGCGAAAGCGTCTTAGCTACGCTTTCTCTCAACGGAGGAGCGGCCACTTTCGTAACCTCGAGCCTGAGCGCCGGGAATCACTCCATCACCGCGACCTATGATGGCGACTCGGATTTTGATGGCAGCACCTCTCCGGTATTTACCGAGGTCGTGAACGGGCTTGCCACGCCCGTGGTGGAGCTTACTTCAAGCCCGAACCCCTCTAAGGTCGGACAGAGCGTGACTTTTACCGCGAAGGTAAGCTCACCAGGAGGGCCGACGCCTCGAGGCAGCATTACCATAAGCGAACCTCTTCCCGGCGGCCAGAATGTAATTTATGGATCGGCTCCGTTAAAAGACGGTGTAGCCACCGTTCTCGTGGATAACCTGACGGCGGGGACGCACGAAATCAGAGCTACTTACGGTGGTGAGCCTGGCGTATACACGGGTGCCGAATCAAAGGCGCTCACCCAGCTAGTAAATGAGGACACGGCTCAAAGGTAAAGCAAACAGCTGTGCGACAGCTCGTTTTATCGGAGGGCTTCTGGACGGACCTGGCCTTTGAGCCAGGCCCGTTCCTCAGTAGTAGGGAGGAGCAAAATGGAAACCACCGATAACCCGAATTACGGCGGAATCACGCGGCGGAACTTAGTGGCTGGACTCGGTGCCGCCTCCGTTGTAGTCACGGTGCGCGGTATGGCAACGCAGATCAGTTCAGGCGCTGATGCACCCGAAATCAGCGCAACACGCCACTTGAATGCCGCCGAATGCCGAACGCTGGACGCGCTCGGCGACACGTTGTTACCGGGAGCGGCTGAAGCCGGCATCGCGCGCTACGTGGATGACCAACTGGGCCGCCCTGTTCCCTTGCTGTTTCTGAAATATATGGACTATCCCGGCTCTTTAGTCGAGTTCTACAAGACGGGATTGCACGCGCTGGATGAGATAAGCGAATCTCGCTACGGCCGGCGGTTCGCGGACTTACCCGCAGAGCAACAGTCCGCCCTGGTCCGTGATCTTTCGCAGAAGACACCACCGGGTTGGAACGGTCCACCTGCGCCGCTGTTTTATTTCGTCACTCGCAATGACGCGGCGGATGTCTATTACGGCACGCAACAGGGATTTGAGAAACTCGGCGTTCCGTACTTGGCGCTTATCCAACCTCCGGCGAATTGGTGAAGCCTGTGGACAAAGTCGATGTGTCGTCGTGGGTTCGGGAGCTTCGGGCAGTCTGCTGGCGGCGAAACTTTCCCAAGCGGGCAAGAGAGTCGTCGTTCTGGAGGGAGGGCCCGAGCGCAGTAGCGCTGATCTTTACAGCTCACAAATCTGGGCTCGGCGCGTGAAGTGGTTCGGTCCCCCTACCGAGACCGGCGGGGCGGACGCGATCGCGGTTAACTTCGGATCCGGATGGGGAACCGGCGGCGCCGCACTGCACCATTACGCTGTGTGGCTGAGGCGTCATTCAGACGACTTCGACATGAAAACGCACTTCGGGCAAGGCCTGGACTGGCCGATTTCTTACGAGGACCTGCGGCCTTATTATGACCAGATTCAATCGGAGATCGGAATTTCGGGGGACGCGGATGCTGAAGCGTGGAGGCCACTGGGAGAGCCGTACCCGATGCCGCCGCGGCGCGTCTTCAGGCAAGCCACGCTGATCGCCGAAGGATTTTCGAAGCTGGGATTGCGCACGTCGCCGCTTCCAATGGCCATCAACTCGGTGGAATATAAAGAACGCCCGGCGTGTGTTTACGATGGCTGGTGCGATGCCGGCTGCCCTATTCTTGCCCTCGGCAACCCGCTTGCGGTCTATCTTCCCCAGGCACGAAAAGCTGGAGCGACGATCAGACACAACAGTTGCGTGACCAGAGTGCTTATGAATGGCAAGGGCGATCGCGCCTCAGGCGTTGAGTATTACGATTCCGAGGACCAGCGCCACGTCCAGCAGGCAAAGGTGGTGATTCTGGCCGCCTACTCGTTCCAGATGCCGCGGATTCTTCTGAACTCGGCGACGTCAAAATATCCCGACGGGCTTGCCAATTCGAGCGGCCTGGTCGGCAAGTATATGATGACGCATACGTCAGGCAATGTTTACGGTCTGTTTCACGAGGAAACAGAGAATTATCGGGGCACGGTCGGCGGGCAGTTACTATCGCAGGAAGACTATACGAAGGATACGCACCGCGGATACGTAAACAGCTCACAATGGCTTATAGCAAACGCACTTAAACCGAATGACTTACTCGGCGTTGTTAACACCCGCCCTGATCTGTTTGGCGACGAGTTACATAAGTTTATGAGGACCGCCGCGAAGCATCTTGCCACCATGACCTTTGTGGGCGAAGATCTTCCGGAAGCCCATAACAGATTGATCCTAAATACAGAGACGAAAGACCGCTACGGCTTCGCTCTGGCTACGGTAAAGCATGACTTTGGTCCGAATGATATCCGCTGCTACGAAGCCGGAATGAAGAAGGGCCAGGAGATCATTAAAGCGGCGGGAGCCTACGAGGTGTGGGCGAGCGGCCGAGTGCGCATGCATGCGATGGGAGGCGTAATCATGGGCAACGAGCGTCAAAGTTCTGTGGCCAACAGTTACGGCCAGAGTCACGACGTCCCCAATTTGTTTGTGGCGGGCCCTTGCCTTTTCCCGACCTCTGCCGCTGTTAATCCGTGCTTTACCATTCACGCCGTGACGCTGCGCGCAGCGGGGCACATGATTGACAAGTGGTCAGCGTTTTCATCTTAGTTGAGAGGACCGCTTCGTCACTGTCGGGGCTCAGTTGGGGTCGTGCAAATTAGTACTTGGTTATCGGAGGGCTTCAGGACGGACCTGGCCTTTAAGCCAGGCCCGTGCGGCCCTCCAGTCGCGCTTTACAGTGGCCAGTGAGACGCCTAGTGCCTCCGCGGTTTCTTCCAGCGACAAGCCGCCGAAATAGCGCAGCTCGACGATCTGCCGGTAGCGAGCATTTACTTTTTCCAGGCGTTCCAGCGCTGCGTCCAGCGCGATGAGTTCTGCGGCCTGCTCGGACGAAAGAGCATCCTGCTCTTCGGGAACTTTGATCGCACCCTGAAGAGCGGCACGTTTGAGAACTTCCTTTCGCCGGGCGTAATCAATCAGAATGCGCCGCATAATGCCTGCGGTGACACCGACGAAATGGGCCCGATTTCTCCAGTCTCGCGCCTGATCGCCAACCAGCCGCAAATATGCTTCATTGACTAAGGCGGTGGGCTGCAAGGTGTGGCCGGGTTGCTCGGCGCTCAAATAGTACCGGGCCAGTTCGTGCAATTCGTGAAGGACAAGCGGAAGAAGACGGTCCGGAGCCCGAGGGTCCCCGCTCCTCATCTGTTGGAGGAGGATTGTCACCTCGCCCGGCGTGCTCGATTCCTCTCCCACCTGTTCAGCTCATTACGGGAGTATACCGCTTTGTGCCTGAGCCGAACTTAACTCACGATTCTATGTTCACGAATTGATTCTATGGGCGCCAGACTTTAGGGCATTCTCGCGACAATTCAGCGCGCGGCTAAGAGCGATTTGTTCTGCATCGCTTTTAAGGCAGCTTGAATCTGCACATCCTGCTCCGCTTGAATCTCGTCTCCTTTATCCACGCCCTGCGCTTGCGTAACGATCTCCTGCTTCAGGCGATTGCTGAGCCAGGTTCGCTCGGTCGCCCACTCGGCGAGGTTCGGCTGAATCTGCCGCGCCGATAGAAATACCTTCAGCTCGTCGAGAATCTCCGAGGTAATCTCGAAGGGCTCTGGTGGCGGTCCATGTTTCGAAAGGTAATCGGTCGCGAACTGTGTGACAGCGCCGCTGGCTTCAAGAACTGTTTCAAGACGAGTGAAGGGGGCCGGGCTTATTAGCACGTCGGGCTGAATACCACCGCCCCCCCGAACCGTCCGCCCCCGATCGGTTTTGTACTCCGGAAGCTGAGGCGAACTGCTCTGGTCGAACGTCTCTGATAGAGCTGAATTCCGCAGCGGGCGCTGAATCGACCGACCACTCGGAGTGTAATAAAAAGCCGTAGTGATAGCTAGCCCCGCGCCTTCCGATAAGGGCAGAACACTCTGCACCAAGCCCTTGCCATAACTCGGCTCACCTATAATCACCGCCCGATCGTGATCCTGCAAGGCGCCGGAGAGTATCTCGGAGGCGCTTGCGGTCTTCTCGTTGATGAGAACTGCAACCTTGAATTGATACGGGGAGGCCTTGTCTGGAACAGCGGCTGTTTCCACTTCGCTGGTACGGCCCTTGGCTGTCAGGATCTTTTGTCCAGGTTGTAGGAACAGAGCGGCCGCATCGAGAGCGGTCTTCACAATTCCGCCCGGATTGTTGCGCAAATCCAAAACCAATCCGGCCAGCTTGTTTCCTCCCAGCTTCTGGATCGCATCCTGAAGCTGCTTGGCAGTTTGCAGGTCCCAGCTCGACACGCGGATGTAACCATAGCTGGGCGCGAGCAGGAAGGCCCGATCCACGCTGGGTGAATCCACCAGTTCCGGAGTCAGCGTAAACTGCAAAATACGCGCGTTTCCGGGCCGGCGAATGTAAAGCGATACTTTCTGTTGTCTTGCTTCGGTCAGCAGCTCAATAATCTGCTGCGGCTCGAGTCTCCCGATAGCGATGTTGTTCACCGCTACCAATTCATCGCCGGCTTGGATACCCGCCTTATTCGAAGGCGTTCCGGGAAGCGTCTGCAGAAAAATCACTTGGCCAGGCAGAACGGAAACAATGCTGCCGAAGCCTTTCTGCTCGGAATCTTCCATTTGCTTGAGCTGATTGAACTGCCCTGGGTCGAAAAACTGAGTGTGCGGATCGAGCTGGCGCAACATCGACGGAATCGCGCCCTCGTAGAGAAGCTTGTCTACCGGCTGGGGATCTGCCGACTCCGCCTGGACCGTGGCGAGGATGTCGATGAACTTCCGCAGGTACGGCGTCATCTCTTTTGCTGGATCGCCCTGGAGTTCAGGTTTATCGACCGCTTTGTCTGCACTCTCCAGAGGAGCAGACGATGGCTTTTCAGGTATCTGGCGCGCCTGCAGAGCGCATACCAGGGCGAGTCCGCAGACCCATACTCTTCTCGCTAGAAACATCGCTCGGTTATCCGGCTACAGGGCATATTGCGTTTGACAGCGCGCCTCGGCACGCTCGAGCGCCAGCGCGATCAGCCGGTCCAGCAGCTTTGGATACGGTAAGCCGGACTGTTCCCACATCTTCGGGAACATGCTGATCGAGGTGAAGCCGGGAATCGTATTAATCTCGTTCACGTAGAACTGGCCTGTTGCGCTCTCCATCAGGAAGTCGACGCGCGCCATGCATTCGCCGTTCACCGCCTGAAATGCGGCGGCTGCCAGGCGTTGTATCCTGGCCGTCTGCTCTTCATCCAGCTTGGCCGGTAAATCGATGCGAGCCTGATCGAGAAGATACTTGTCTTCGTAAGTGTAAAATTCCTGGGATGGAAAGATCTCGCAGGGAATCGACGCTTTCGGCGGATTGCCGCCCAGGACTGCGCATTCAAATTCGCGTCCGCTCACGCCGCGTTCCACGATAACGGAATTGTCGAAGCGGGCTGCGAGCCGGAGGGCATCCATCAATCCCGCCTTGGCCTTGACTTTTGATATACCAACAGACGAGCCAAGATTTACAGGCTTTACAAAGACCGGATAATCGAACGGTAGCGAAAGCACGCCGCGCTCGATGCATCTGCGGCTCACTTGGACGTGCTCGACGACGGGAAGATCAGCCAACTGGCACAGGCGCTTTGTCATTACCTTGTCCATCGATATCGCGGACGCAAGGACACCCGCGCCCACGTAGGGAAGTCCCGCCAATTCTAAGAGGCCCTGAACGGTTCCGTCCTCTCCGAAGGTGCCGTGCAACATCGGAAAGACAACGTCTATACCGGGATTCGCTCCCGGTTCGGGCGAAATGGGCGCCGGGATCCACTTGCCCTCCTTGGTGATGAAGATGTCAGAAACTTCATACCGGGAACGATCAAGTGCTGATCTGGCTGAGTTGGCGGAGCGCACGGAAATGTCGTGTTCTCCCGACCGGCCACCATATATGAGAGCCACCCGAATCCTGTCTTGTGTTGAAGCCAAGCACCATTGTCTCTAATCGTTGCGCCCAGACAACGTAAAAGGCCACCCGCCTCGTTTCCGAGTGGGTGGCCCGTATTCGCCCTTGTGAGACGCGTGTTACTTGCGGGAAGAGATTCTGTCGAGCGTGTGTATGAACGGTTGAGCCGCTGCCGGCGTGTGCACCGTACCTCCAATGATCTCTTTATTCGTAATTGATTGACCGTAGAGAGCTTCATTCGATTTTTCATCCTGCGTAACTGCGGCTCCCTCCAGATCAAGTCCGCCGAAGATGCCTCGCGAACGCGAGTAAGTCAGGATTTCGGCATGCATTTCAGCATCTGTCATTGCTGAAGAATCTCGCCCAACGGGACCTGCTGCCGCGGAAGCCTCTCCACCAAGCTGGAACTTATCGCTGAGAAGATGCTCCATGCCGTTCTTATTCATTATCAGCATGATCACATCGGTTTCCTTGGCACCGATGAGGAGGCCGAATTTGCCGCCCTTCACCGAGATGCTGCCTGGGCTGCTCCAGCCGACTCCGCTATTCCGGCGGCAGGTAAAGAAGCCTTTTCCGTACTCAGCACCCACTATAAAGCCGCCCGCCTTCACACTTGGAATCACCACTACGCAAGATGCCCTGTTCAGGAGATCTTGCGGAATCCCCTTATCACTTGCATTCATCGCTGCTTGCAGAGTCTGAGTCGCTGCTTCAAGCCGGGCGTCAACGCCCTTCTGCGCCACGGCTGGAATAGCAACCAGGGTCGCCAGCAGCGCTCCTGCTAATACCTTCATGTTTCCTTACCCTCCCTTATGCGTAGTCGATTCTCACTTGGTTGTTTTATTCTCGACCTTGAATCCGCTCGCATCTATAAGACGTGCGGCGATCCGAAGATTAGACACATAGATTTGCCTGCATGCATCGAAGTCTTCGTTTAATTTCGCTTAATGACGACGTGGTGAAATTTCAATCACATACAGATACGATCTGCTGTTTGTTTTGCTAAACGGACGCAGTCCGGTATGCCTACTCCGTCATAACTATTGCCAACCAGATACAAACCGGCAAAGTGCTCTATGGCATCCGCTATCGCGCGCTGTCGCTCTTTATGTCCCAGCATGTATTGAGGCATAGAATCAGGCCACGTATAAACGGTCGAAAAGACGGGTTGTCCTTGCACGCCGGTCAAGCGGCGAAGCTCTTGACGAACCAAGTCCACGAGTTCGGATTCGGGTGCATTCAGCAACGCCTTTGCTTCGTTCCCGACGATGAACGCCCGAATTGCGGCCAGATCCGGGCGGATCCGGACGGGAAACTTGTTGTGGATGCACGTCGCAGCCGCGATTGTGCGACGCTCGGCGCGAGGTACCAGAAAACCGAAGCCGTCCAGATTGCGTTCGAGTTGAAACGCCTCTAGTACGAGTGTCACCAGA
This sequence comes from uncultured Acidobacteriaceae bacterium, assembly GCA_963787585.1. GTDB lineage: Bacteria > Acidobacteriota > Terriglobia > Bryobacterales > Bryobacteraceae > Bog-105. The sequence goes on along the minus strand of CAWBDR010000007.1, from coordinate 66,253 downwards.
ATTGCCGAAGAGTAAGGAATTGCACCCAGGTACGATGCTAAGTCTGGCGAACTGTCCGCCAGCAGCTCTGCATTCACAAAAGTCGGGCAGGTCAAGACGAGGCTCGATCCCTCTAAAGTTTTTCCATCCGCCGTCACTCTCCACCCGGCCGCAGCCTGTTCCACGTGAGTTACTGTCGAGTGGATTATCCGGCAATGCGATTGAGAGCCACTCGCCAAAGCGTCGATCAACTCCCCCATGCCATCCCGAAAGCTCGAAAAGAGAGCACCGGACCGTGACGAGTTGCGGCTCTCCTCCCGAGCGCCTTTTATCAGGCTTCCGTACCTGGCTTCGTAGCCGAGAAACCGAGGTAGGACGCTTTCGGCGCTTAGATTTGTCGAGTCTCCGCCATAAACTCCGCAGAGTAGTGGTTCGGCTATGTATTCGAGAATCTCTCTTCCGAAATGCTCCTGAACGAGTTGGCCGACCGAAACATCCTCCGGCCGGATTCTAGGCTTTTCAAAAGTCTCGGCCACCAGCCGGATCTTGGCGCGGATCGAAAACAGACGGGAATGAAAAACAGGCCGCCACTGTGTCGGAACCATCATGACCATTCCTTTTGGCATGGCTACCAGTTTTCCGTCACGTACAACGTAAACCTTGCGTGCTTTGTCGTTTGAGCCGATGATGTGACCGGCCAAACCTAGCATCCCGGCGATATCACTGACCGCGGGTTTGGCTGAAAGGAAACTGTCAGGACCGGCTTCGAGCCGGCAACCTTCCAGCAGATCCGTCTTGATCAGGCCGCCTAAGCGATCCGACTTTTCAAACAGGGTGGAGGTGATTCCCCTTGTCCCAAGGAAATATGCGGTCGCGAGGCCGGACACCCCGCCGCCAACGATAATGACGCCTGTGTTCACCACTTCTCAGCGATGGAAATCGCGGACGATCTGGACCACAGCCTTCACGTTCTCGACAGGAGTCTCGGGTAAAATTCCATGACCGAGATTGACGATATGGCCTGGACGTGTTCCAGTTCGCCGCAAAAGATCGGTAACTTTGGTGCGCAGCTCAGGTAACGGCGCAAACAACGCGGCGGGATCCAGGTTCCCCTGAATGGCCGACCGGTACCCAATATCCATCCAGGCCTGGTCGATATTGATACGCCAATCGACGCCGAGAACGTCGCCGCCTGCCGCGTGCAACTCACGGAAAAAGCCGGCTGCTCCCGTTGCGAAATGAATGACCGGTACGCTGGAAACCCGAATTCGCTCGATCAAGGCCCGTGAGTAAGGCTGGACGTAGCGGACATAGTCTTCGGGACTCAGCGCACCAACCCAACTGTCGAACACTTGAACCGCTCGCGCACCAGCGCCCACTTGCAGTCCCGCGAAATCGCCGAGCACGTCCACCAGTTTGCCCATTAGGCGCCGCCACATGGTTTCGTCGCCAAACATCAGCTTCTTGGTTTTTAGAAATGTCTTCGACGGGCCCCCTTCGACCATGTAGCTGGCGAGTGTGAACGGTGCGCCCACGAAGCCGACAATGGGCACTCTGCCGCTAAGAGCGCGAACGACAAGCCGAATCGAATCGCCGACATAACCCAGATCGTCGGTACGGCTGGTAGAGAGATCGTCTATGTCCTCCGGTGTGGCTATCGGGTTATTGATGGATGGGCCCTCGCCGGCGATGAATTCGAGCTGCAGGCCCATCGGCTCAACCGGCAATAGCAGATCGGCAAATATGATGGCGGCATCCACATCGAGGATCTCGACAGGTTGCAGAGTCACTGCGGCCGCGAGATCGGCCTTTTTGCAGATCTCGAGAATAGAATGTTTTGAACGAATATCGCGGTACGGCTTAAGATAGCGCCCGGCCTGGCGCATGAACCAGACCGGTCGAACATCCGTGCTTCTCCTCCGGCAAGCCTCCAAAAACCGGCCGCCTACCGGAGCCAGTCGCATAGAACCTCCAGTGCCATCCCAGGGAGACCACTGCAACGGTTAGGGGGGCCAAAGCGCAAACCCATGCTGTTGACTATTAGAGTCTACGCTAGTAGCAAAATTCTAAAGACCGGAAACTATTCCTGGCGAGGACGGCCGCGGCGAATGCGCTTGAGTAAGTGCTCCATGCGCTTATCGGCAGCAAGCGAGACGTCCGCCTCAAAGTGCAGCTCGGGAACGCGATAGAGATTCAGACGCTCGGCAAGCTGGCGCCGGAGGAAATGCCTTGCGCCATCCAACGCCTGGATCGTTTCCTTCTGGGACGGTTCATCTTTTGAAAGATGGAGTCTGACTTGGGCGTGGCGCATATCGGGGGACACGAGAACCTCAGTCACAACAGCATCTCCGATCCGGGGATCAGTGAGTTCATAGGCGATCAGTTCACCGAGTTCCTCGCGCAATGCTTCAGAAACGCGTTCGACTCGATGACTGTCCATACGCCCTCACTTTGAGTGTACGGCTGGATTGCTCAGATCCACTCAATGCCGGTCCCGGTCAAGTCGCCACCAAGTAACGACTCGGCGTGCGCCTCTACTGCTTGCAGGATTTGTTCCGCACGCACACGGTCGTTCGAGACAGTGACGGCCACTACTACCGAGGCCTGCCAGGAATCGAGATGATCGACCTCAGCTACGGAGACGTTGAAGCGCTGCCGCAGCCGGTCTTTCAGGCTCTTAATCACGTGCCGCTTTTCTTTTAAAGAATGCGAGCTCTCCACATGAATCTCGAGCGTGAGAATGCCGATCGAGGCCATTGCTTACCAGCGCCGTGATCAGACGTAGCCTCTGAGGCTACTGCACCAGTGCAGGGGGCAGCTCCGCCGCAATCCGCTCCATGGTGAATGCCTCGAGAACGTCCCCGACCTGGACGTTATTGAAGTTTGCAAGCGAGATGCCGCATTCGAGGCCGTTCTTCACCTCGCTGGCATCGTTCTTGAAGCGCTTCAACGCTTCCATGCGGCCGGTGTGCACCACGTCTCCATTGCGTAGTACGCGTACCTGGCTATCGCGCCGCACGACGCCATCCGAGACGTAGCAGCCGGCAACGGTTCCAACCTTACTGATCTTGAACGTCTCGCGCACTTCTGCGTGACCCTGAATGGTCTCTTTATAGACCGGCTCGAGGAGTCCTGTCATGGCGCGCTGGACTTCGTCGATCAGTTCGTAAATGATGCTGTGCAGACGAATGTCGACTTTCTGCTGCTCGGCTGTGGCCAGAGCGTTCCGCTCGGGCCTGACGTTAAAGCCGATAATCAGCGCATCCGAGGCGGACGCGAGCAGAACATCATCTTCGGTGATGGCGCCCACGCCGGTTCGGAGCACGCGCACGCGAACTTTCTCGTTCGAAAGCTGTTGAAGCGTGTCCGAAAGTACTTCGGCGGTACCGCCCACGTCGGCTTTGATGACGAGGTTAAGTTCTTTGAGCTGTCCTTCCTTGAACTGCTCGTTGAGAGAAGCGAGAGTGGCGACCCGAGCTCCCTTGGCCATTGCGACATCGCGAGCTTTCGCTTCGCGATAAACCACGATCTGCTTCGCCTTGGAAGTGTCGGAAACAACCTGGAAGGTGTCGCCCACTTCAGGCAGGCTTTCAAGACCGATAACCTCCACCGGCATGGAGGGTTCAGCCTCTTTGACGGGATTGCCGCGGTCATCGAACATGGCGCGCACCTTGTTGAACAACGCGCCACAGATAAAGAAATCACCAACTCGGAGGGTTCCATTGCGAACCAGCATGGTGGCAACTGGTCCGCGGCCCTTGTCCAGCTTTGCTTCGAGAACCGTGCCCACGGCGGGCCGGTCCGGATTGGCCTTGAGATCCTGCAGATCCGCCACCAGGAGGATCATTTCAAGAAGGAGATCGAGGTTCTCGCCCTTCTTAGCGGAGACGGGAACCATCACTACATCGCCGCCCCAGTCCTCTGCCAGCAAACCACGATCGGCAAGCTGCTGCTTTACTCGTTCGGGCTGCGCATCCGGTTTATCAATTTTATTGATCGCGACAAGGATCGGAACCTTGGCGGCTCGGGCATGATCGATTGCTTCGAGCGTCTGAGGCATAACGCCGTCATCGGCGGAGACCACCAGGACGACAATATCCGTCACCTTTGCGCCGCGAGCGCGCATGCGGGTGAAAGCCTGATGGCCGGGAGTATCGATGAAGACGATCTTGCGGCCATTCTTCTCGATATAGTAGGCGCCGATGTGCTGGGTGATGCCGCCGGCTTCGCGACCGGCCACATTGGTCTGGCGGATGGCATCGAGGAGCGACGTTTTCCCATGGTCGACGTGGCCCATGATGGTGACCACCGGAGCGCGCCGGACCATGTTCGTGGGAGCTTCGGGAAGCCCGATGTCCTGGATCGATTCCTCTTCATAGCTGACCTGGTTGGTCGATGCGCCGAAGTCACGCGCTAGCTCCTCGGCCAATTTTACGTCGAGCGTCTGGTTAATCGTGGCGAAGATCTTTCTTTCGACGAGCTTCTTAATGACGAGATTCGCCTTCACGCCGAGCTTCTCAGATAGCTCTTTGACACTGATGCCTTCCGAGACTGTGATCTCGCGGTCGATCGGAGGCGGTTCTGCAATGGTGGGCCGCTTGGAGCTACGCTGGCGGAGATTTCCTTCTTCCAGGTCCTCGCGTTTGCGAATGGGTCCACGAGCGCCCGGTTTGGCCTGATGCCGGCGCTGCTGCTCCGTTGGTACGGTGGCAGGTTCTGGCCGGAGCGCAGTCGGATGCAAAGGCCGGAGACCGCCGGGCCGGCGCTGGCCGGGCTGCGCGGGGAAACCCGGACCGCCGGGCCGCACGATTGGCTGACCGGGGCGGATGGGCCCGCGATAGAGCGGCTGACCTGGTGCTGGCGAAGGCCGCGCGGGACTGCCGGGACGCGGCGCCGCGGGGGAAGCAGCTTGACCGGGCCGGGCGGGCTGTTTGTTCAAACGCTGGAGAATATCCTGCCGGGGCGGAACTACCGGGCGTGCCGCAGGCTGCCCGGCCAGCGCGGGGCGCGAGGCTGGAGGACGGGGAGCGATTGGCGCGCCAGGAGTGAGACCGGTAGATGGTCGCGGAACCCCTTGCCGGGGCGGCGCGGGAGCGCCCGGCACAGCCGGTGATGAAGCCGGCGGTGATGACGGACCAGGAGCGACCACATGCGTTGGCGGCAGCGGAGCTCTGGGCAGTGGAGGCTGCGGTGCGGCCGGCGCCTGTACTTCAGCAACAGGCCCGGTACGAGCCATCCGTTCTCCCAATACTGGCCTCGGAGTTTCCGGCGGAAGCGGCTGACGAGGGCCGGTTGGGGGCGCTACTGGCATCGAAGGCCGTGTTTTGAGCGGCAATGTCGGAGCCGGCTTAGCCGGAATCGCAATCGTCCGGTTGACCAAGCCTGGTGTGTGCGTCTGTGACGATTGGTGGGCGAGCGGCGGATGGATGGCGCCGCCTCCTATTGGCGGTCGGAGTGGGCGGAATGCGGGAATCGCCCGATCCTGTTCACTCACTGCATCCAATGAAGGGCCCGTTCCAGCCGAAGGGTTTCCCGATGACATCGATGCGCCGGCGGCTTCGAGAGCAGGCTGCGGAGTCTCAATGGCAGCCGGTGCAGGAGTAGGCACGGCGGGAGGTGGAGCGGGGCTTCCATGCGCGCGAAGCGGCTCACCGAGAGCAGGCCGTACGGTCGCATGCTGACGCTCAGATGCCACAGGTTGCGCGGGCGATATCTCTTCTGCCGGCCCGGCAATCTCCTCATCCAGAGGAGTAGAAGGGCGATTTGAGGTGTCCGCTATTTCGGGGGACGGCTTGGATACACTCTCATCGCGTGACTCCGCCCCCGGACTCTCGTTGCCACGGCCGAACCGACGCCGGAGTTCAAGCGCGACCTCTTCATCGACTGAGCTGGAATGCGTCTTTTTCTCGTGGACGCCCAATTCGGGCAAGAGATCAATGATGACGCCAGGTTTCACTTCAAGCTCCCGCGCCAGCTCGTTGATTCTGACTTTCTTCATAGAAGAAACTGCTAGATAACTCCTTGCACAACGGCAATTGGCTGATTATTCGGTATTTTTGATGGTATCAGACGAAGCGATGTCGCCATTTTCATCCGATTCCACAAGACTTCTTAGAGTGGAAGGTGCTCCAGACAAGCCTTCCACGTGCCCCAAATCAAGAATTTCGCCTTCCTCGGTCTCCTCGAGCAGAGCGGGTTCATGGGTGGCGAAATCGTGTTCCAATACACCGGTTTCAATGTTCTGGAAAGCACCAGGTTCAGGTTGCGTACCGCCCTCGAGGGAACCCGATTCTTCACTTCCTTTTTCGTCGATCAAATCTTCTAACTCTTCTGCTGTCGCCGGAGCGGCTTCACTGTCCGGCGCCTCTTCCTCATATTGTCCATAGAAAGAGACCACCGTTGATTGAATTTGACTGACAGTTTCCTCGTCGATACCCGGAATCGCTTCCAATTCTTCCGGCGTCATGGACCCAAGCTTCTCGACGGTGCCGATTCCGGCGCCTACTAGGATTTCCAGGATCGCCTCAGGCAGCCCATGATCGACCAACACAGAGACGGGCGCCCCGGAGATCACCATATCGGCCATCCTTGTCTCGAGCTCGCGTCGCTTTTCCTCCTCGCTCTTGATATCGATTTTCCACCCGATCAACTTGGCCGCGAGGCGCACGTTCTGACCGCGTTTGCCGATCGCTAACGAAAGCTGGGCATCTTCGACCACAACTTCCATGTGCTTCTCGACCGGATCGAGAATCGAGACGCGCGAGATCTTGGCCGGACTGAGTGCTTTGGTGACGTACTGCACAGGATCGTCCGAGTACTCGATAATATCGATTTTTTCGCCGCGCAGCTCGCGAATGATGGACTGCACGCGCATCCCCTTCATTCCCACGCAAGCGCCTACGCTGTCCACGTCGCGATCACGGCTGTAAACGGCAATCTTGGTACGTTCGCCAGCTTCGCGCGCACACGCCTTAATGGCAACCGTGTTGTCGTAAATTTCCGGGACTTCCTGCTCAAACAGCCGGATGACAAGTTCCGGGGCCGCTCTTGAGACAACCACGCCTGAGTTTTTACCGGCGCGCTCGACACCTTTAATCACGCAGCGGATGCGGTCCCCCACGCTGAAGCTCTCTACCCGCGATTGTTCCTTCTTCGTGAGGCGCGCCTCCGTCTTGCCCATGTCGACCAGGTAGTCGAGCCCTTCCAGCCGCTTGATGACACAGCTAACCAACTCGCCTTGCCGCCCTTGAAATTCGGAGTAGACGGTATCGCGCTCGGCTTCCCGTACTTTCTGCAGAATGACCTGCTTCGCCGTTTGTGCGGAGATGCGGCCCAACGCGTCGGTCGGTTTGGCTTGGCGAATTTCGGTTCCGATATCCGCGTTCGGATCAATTTTCCGGGCGGCGGAAAGGCTGATCTGTTTCAACGGATCCTCTACCGCGTCCACCACCTGTCTCACGCTGTAGATCTGAATGTTCCCTGTGCTCTCATCGAAATCCGCGACCAGCTCTTCCTGCGCTTTGAAGTGCTTGCGCGCGGCGGCCAGCATAGCATCCTTAACCGCGTCGAGCACGATTTGCGGGTCAATGCCTTTTTCTTTGCTAAGAATCTCGATGGACTGATAAACCGAAGCCACGTAAAAACCTCTTCAAACAGTAAACTGGGTCTCGAATTCAGGCGATGGATTGGGGAACTACCACTCGAACTTCAGATTCGCCTTGTGCACCTGCTGCAACGGAATCCGCACAACTTCTCCCGGACGCGTTTCAACTTCGAGCAGATTGCCGGTGAATTGGACGAGCTTCCCTTCAAAGCGGGTCTGTCCCTCGATAGCAGGCTGCACCGATAACCGGATCTTCTGGCCTACGGCGCGCTCGAAGTCGCGCGGTTTAGAGAGCTTGCGCTCGACCCCAGGCGAGCTGACCTCGAGAGTATAGCTGTCGCCGGGTAGTGCGTCTTCCTCATCCAGCAAGCGGCCGAGCCGCTCGGAGACGAGCTCGCAATCCCCGTGTGTGACGCCCCCTGGTTTATCGATGTAGACGCGAAGCAGTCGCGCCTTGCCGCCTCCTCGCAGTTGGACCTCGGTAATTTCGATCTCCGTACCGCCGGCCGCACGTTCACTGAGTTGAGTGAGCCGTTCGATCAGCCCGTTCTTTTCCGCTGCCAGGGTCATTCAGCACCGCGCCGCGCCCAATAAAAAAGTGGGCTATTTGCCCACTTCGGGTTTGCCGCTATACCTATTAGAGCACTCCAGACCCTCCGGTCGCAATCGGTTGCACGACAGGGAGTGCACGATCTATGTCAGCGCCATTGAAACAGCCGACGTGACTATCCAGGTTTGCGTGGCGCACCCTTTAAGGTGTGCGGCGCTTCCGTCACCGGCCGTGCTGTCAATCCCTGCCTGGGTCAGGAGCCATGCGTACTCAAAGGCCTGATCTTTGAGCCGGTCGTATCGACCTGATGCGCCTCCATGGCCTGCCGGATCCATTTTAATTTTCAGCAAAAGAGGATTGCTGTCGGTCTTCAGCGTTCGTAGCCGCGCCACGTACTTTGCGGGCTCCCAATACATCACTTGGCTATCGTTGAAGCTCGTGGTTACGAGCATCGCAGGATAAGCGTGCTTCTCGAGATTATCGTACGGGCTGTACGTCTTCATGTAGTCATACGCTGCTTTGTCGTTCGGATCGCCCCACTCGAGGTACTCGCCGACCGTCAACGGCAGTGAAGCGTCCATCATGGTATTCATAACATCGACAAATGGCACGGCTAAATGAACAGCGCGAAACAGATCGGGACGCATGTTGACCACGGCGCCCATCAAAAGCCCGCCTGCGCTACCGCCTTCGATCACGAGACGCTCCCGTGATGTCCACTTCTCTTTGATCAGAAACTCCGCAGAGTCAATGAAGTCGAAAAACGTGTTTTTCTTTTTCATCAACATGCCGTCCTCGCGCCATCGCTCGCCCATTTCGTCGCCGCCACGTACGTGGGCGATGGCATAAGCCATGCCGCGGTCGAGCAGAACCAGGCGGGAACTCGAAAAGCTAGCGGGCATGCCGAATCCGTAGGAACCGTAGCCGTACAGAAAAAGTGGTCCAGTTCCGTCCCGTGGGAACCCTTTTTTGTAAACAATTGAGATCGGGACCTTCACACCGTCACGCGCCGTCGCCCAAAGCCGTTCAGAAACATATTGCGAGGAATCATAGCCGCCAGGGACTTCCTGTTGTTTCATGAGTTGGCTCTTGCTTGTTGTGACATCGTAATCGAAGACGCTGGATGGAGTGATCAGGCTTTGGTAGTTGTAGCGGAACGTATGGGTGTCGTATTCCCGATTTGTACCCGCAAATGCCGAGTAGACGGGTTCGGGAAACTGGATCTCATGCCAGGCGCCGCTTGCGAAATCATAGACCCGAAGATGATTCAGAGCCTGCGATTTTTCGACCGATACTGCGAAATCCTTGAAGAGCTCGATATCTTCGATCAGGCGGCCATCTTTGGTCGCGATAAACGTCTTCCAGTTAGCGCGCTCGGGACGAGCCTCCGGCGCGGTCATGATTTGAAAATCCTTCAGTTCCTTTCCGGCCGAGTCTCTATTCGTGCGAATGTAGAAAAGATCTTCGCGGTGATCAATGTAATAGCGGTGCTTCTTCTCGCGTGGAAGGAAAACGGCAAAATCCTTTTGCGGCTCAGCGGCGCGCAAGTAGCGGAATTCAGTTGTGTTCTTGCTTGAAATGCCGAGCAGCAGATATTTCTTATCGCGCGTTTTCCCGAGGTAAACGTCGTAGAGCTCGTCCTGTTCCTTGTAAATGGGGTCGAACGCGGTAGAACCCAGAACGTGCCGCCACAGGGTATCAGGTCGCTTCGTGACAGCGTCCTCAGTAGTTAAGAAAAGTGTCTTATTGTCCGCTGCCCATTCGACGGACGTCACCCGCTCTGTTGTGTCTGCCAGGATCTGCCGAGTTCGCAGGTTCTTTATGTGCAATCCATATTGCCGGAACCCGGTGTAATCGAGCGTGTAAGCAAGCAGATTCTGATCGTCACTGACCGCAAAGGCGCCTAAACCAACAAACTTCTTGCCCTCGGCAAGCTGATTCAGATCAAGCAGGACCTCCTCAGCGCCGTCCGTTCCTTTTTTCCGGCAGCGGATCGGATACTGCTTGCCCTCTTCGGTACGCGAGTAATAGAAGTATTCGCCCTGGCGAACCGGCACATCCAAATCGGTCTGCTTGATATGACTCAACATCTCCTGGTACAGCTGGTCCGCGAATGGCTGTACCTGCTTCGTCATTGCGCCCGTGTAGGCGTTCTCAGCCTCCAGGTACTTGGCGACCTCTGGATTGGATTTCTCGCGCAACCAGTAATAGTCGTCAATAACGGTCGCGCTATGCCGCACCTGCCGATGCTCTATGCGAGGCGCGACGGGCGGTTGGGGGGCTTGTGTGTCTTCGCCGCTCAGAAGTGTCAATCCGCTAAGCATGATCAGGCCAGAAAAGCTACCGAGCAATTGAGAGATACGCACTGCAGTCTCCTGACGAAGAATGCGCACCAGAATACCAAATTATCTTTGAACCGCTTCGTGACGGTCGCGGCTCGCAATCGCGCGGCCAAGCGCAATCGATTCAGGAGGGTTGGCAAGAACCAGAGCTACTGCGCCCCCGTGGTAGATTCGACGATCTTGCGCGCCATCCCGGCTTCAGACGAGTCCTCGAAATCCACGCTGCCCTGGCAACCTGGCGCAACCTTGGTCATTACCTGATAGTGTGTCGTGGTCCTTCCGCTCGGTGACGTGATTTCAGTTTGGATTAGAAGGCGTTTCCCGTTTTCATCCAGGATCTTCGGCTTGAAATTTGCCATCTGTCCTTGCTTGATCATCTCGAGTGTCATCTTGTACCGGTCGGGCGTAATGGAACGCACCACCGCCGCGAAGGTTTTCGTCCCCGGGGCTTGGGCGGAATGCGGAGCTAATTGCGTCCAGTTCGCCGGAACCGTTACATGGCAGTTCTTGTCGTCTATGGTCTTGGTCTGAGCCGCCAGCGGCTTGCAAGTGACGGCGCACGAGAAAGCGCCCATAGTAATAGCGATGACGCGGAAAAGAGTCATGCAATAGACTGATCAGAGTGTACTACTCCAGGCGCCGAGGCGGCCTGCAGGTCACCTGTGGTATCGCCGCGCTGGGTGCAATTCGCAAGCGATGACTGACTCCCTGTTAATTGCGCAAGCTGATACTCCCCTCCTATTGCTCCCGCAAATGGCAAATCGCCACGGCCTAATAGCAGGAGCGACAGGCACGGGCAAGACGGTGACGTTGCAAGTGATGGCTGAGGGATTTAGCCGGATTGGCGTGCCGGTATTTGCTGCCGATATTAAAGGGGATTTGTCCGGCATCTCCCAACCTGGCAAGGAGAATCCCAAAATCGATGCCCGGGTGAAGCAACTAAAGCTCGAGGATTTTTCCTTCTCAGGGTGCCCAGCCACCTTCTGGGATGTCTTCGGCGAACAAGGCCATCCGGTTCGCGCGACTGTCTCAGAAATGGGTCCGTTGTTATTTAGCCGCCTCCTGAACCTGAACGATACGCAATCCGGCGTGCTCACACTGGTATTCAAGATCGCCGACGATAACGGTCTGCTGTTGCTGGACCTTAAGGATCTGCAGGCCATGCTGCAGCACGTTGGTGATCGCGCTAAGGATTTCCAGACGCAGTACGGCAATATTTCCGCGGCGAGTATCGGGGCTATTCAGCGGGGACTTGTTGCGATTCAGCAGCAAGGCGGCGAAAAATTCTTGGGCGAGCCTGCGTTAAACCTCGATGATCTGCTGCAGACCGATGGTACTGCCCGCGGCATAGTGAACATTCTCGCGGCTGACAAGCTGATGCGGTCGCCGAGACTGTATGCGACCTTCCTCCTGTGGATACTGACCGAGTTGTTCGAACGCCTGCCGGAAGTAGGCGATCAGGAAAAACCAAAGCTGGTTTTCTTTTTTGATGAAGCACATCTGCTATTCACCGATCTTCCGAAACCGGTCGAGGAGAAAATTCAGCAAGTCGTTCGTCTGGTGCGGTCCAAGGGTGTGGGCGTATATTTTGTTACCCAGAATCCGCTTGACGTCCCGGAGGTGGTGCTCGGGCAGCTCGGTAATCGCGTGCAACACGCCTTAAGGGCCTTTACGCCGAAGGACCAGAAATCGGTTCGTGCCGCTGCGGAGACTTTTCGGACGAATCCCAAGCTCGATGTCGCAAAAACGATCACCGAGTTGGCTGTGGGGGAGGCGCTTGTCTCCTTTTTAGACGAGCAGGGAACGCCGGCAATGGTGGAACGTGCCCTCGTCTGTCCACCCCGCAGCCAGATCGGCCCGATCACGCCGGAACAGCGGCAAGAGATCATTCGGAAGTCAGTAGTTGCAGGTGTGTATGAACAAGCCGTGGATCGTGAATCTGCCTATGAGCGCCTGAAAGATCGGGCGGCTAGGCCCGTGCCTGAAACTTCTGGCCAGAACGAGCCATGGTACGCGAACTTGCCTGGCATTAGCATTCCCACAGGTCGCGGCGGCCGGCGAGACACGATAGTCGACGCGATGGCCAAGAGTGCAGCTCGTTCAATTGGAAGCTCAGTCGGCCGCCAAATTGTGAGGGGCGTGCTCGGATCTCTCCTGGGCGGCAGCAAACAGTGAGGGGCGGGACTCGACCCTGGCTCTCAGAGACAGGATCAAACAACCGCAATTCGCCTAGGTCGTGGGTGACCTTCCTTTTGATGTTCTTCCTTTTATCAGACGGTAGATGAACAGGAGAATTAGAGCCCCGATGACGGACATGAAAAAGCCGGCGGAGGAGCCTTCGCGATAGAAACCCAACATCCGGCCCAAGAAGGTTCCCACAAATGAGCCTGCGATGCCGAGAAGCATGGTGACAATGATGCCGCCAGGATCTCTTCCGGGCATAATGAGCTTGGCGACCGCGCCCACTATCAGTCCGATGATCAATGTCCACAAGAGTTGGAGGGGATGCATGACGTCAAAGGCCTCCTTTCAAGTCTGGATTGACTCTATCATTTTTAGCGGGGGGCGAGGATGCGCGAGGACAAATAATCCGCCGCGCGCTCGCATAGATAGGAGGTGCAGCGTTGTCACGCGAAGAACTAGAGCGGCACTGGGCCAACCCCGAGAACTGGGGCACTGTGTACCACTGCCCGGAAGACCCACGAGTCATCGTTCCGAAGCGCCAACCAGGGATGGGCTGGACACTTAACTTCGCTCACCCTCTCGGGATTCCAGCCCTGCTGCTAGCACTGTTAGTTCCGGCCGTGCCCGCCGTGCTTCTGATCCGATACCATCTCCCGTTACGATGGTTCCTCGCGGCGATGGCAGCCTGCATATCTTTACTGGTGATCGTTTGCCACTGGGAGTCAACACGCTCGCGCGAATGAGCGCCCGTGTCGCTTCTCTACTCCGCCGGGCGACTCGCCGGACGCTACGCAGTCGAGGCCATTTGCCTTATAGCGCGTAAATCTACCTTGCCGGTACCGAGCATCGGCAGTTTCTCAATGGTCCGGATATCATCGGGTTTAGGAATCCAGAGCTTCGGCAATCCGGAGGCCATCAGCAGTTGCCAAATCTGTTGCGGTGTTGTGCTGTTCCCGGCAATGAAAGCCACCAGCCTCTCTCCTCGCCGGTCATCGGCAACGGCTGTCACCACGCACGGAGCGCCGGAAATCGCGGACTGTAGAACTTGTTCAATCTTTCCGTGAGGCACCATCTCCCCGCCGATTTTGCTAAAGCGGGACTGGCGGTCCACTATCTTGATAAACCCGTCTTCGTCCATGACGACGATATCTCCCGTGACATACCATCCGTCACGCAAAACCGTCTCCGTTTCAGCGGGCCGGTTCAGGTAGCCGATCATGCGATTGGGACCTTTCACAAGCAATAGTCCTTCCTCGCCATTCCGTAAAATTTCTCCCGTCTCGCGGTCTACTACCCTCGCAGCAACGCCCGGAACCGGCTGGCCTACGGAGCCCGTCCGGACGCCGATCTGTGTGACATCTGTGGATTGGCGATTGGGGACATTTACCGAGATGACCGGCGCCATTTCGGTTGCTCCATAACCTTCGAGGAGTGACAGTCCGAATTTCTCTTCAAAAGCTTGCGCGAGCGCCGGCTGCAGTTTCTCAGCACCAACCAGGACAAATCGCAGAGAAGCAAACTGGTCCTTCGAACAGCCGCGCAGATAGGCCTGACAGAACGTCGGCGAAGCCGGTAGAAAAGTAGCCTTGGACCGTTGAATGAGTTCTCCCAGTCCCTTCGCGTCGAGGGGCTGAGCGTGATAGGCCGCGCTCGCGCCATTGAGCAAAGGAAACCACAGTGTATAGGTAAAGCCGAAGGAGTGAAACAAAGGCAGCATTCCTGCGATCGTGTCGGTTTCGTCTACCTGAAAGAGGTGGTTCACTGATTCGGTATTCGAGATGAGGTTGCGGTGAGATAGCATCACGCCTTTGGGGACGCCGGCGCTGCCGCTGGAGAAGAGTACCGCGGCCAGATCATCCGCTCTGATTCCCGAAGGCGCGAGCATCCGGCTCGGCAGCAGACGAGCACACAGAAAGCCCGCCAGTTTGGCCAACCTTCCAAACGAGAGAATCTCTTCAACGAAGATCATCTCCGGCCGCTGGTCGATTTTTCCTTTTGCAAGGAACTGCCTGGAAGTAAGAATCGTTCGAAGAGCGCACTGCTCAATCGCAGAGTCAAGCGCATCACGGCCTACCGTAAAATTCAAATTCACGGGAACCCGGCCAGAGAGCACGATCGCGAGATTCGCAACAGCTCCAGCAACGCAAGCGGGCAGCATGACTCCGATCATCTGTTGTTCAGGGAAAGTCCTGCGAATGTATTTTGCAAGCAGCCGGCCGGCAATCAGAGTTTCGCCGTAGCTCAGAGTCCGTCCAGTTGAGTCAGTAACGGCTCTGTGAGACCAGTGCTTCCTGGCCGTCCGGACGAACCTTCTACCCAGCGTATTGCTGGTGTCCACTGAATCCTGAGCCGCGTCAGAGCCAAGTTCGGCCACGGCTTGCCGCACCTCGAATGCAGTGGGTTGCATCATCGGACGGCCAAAGGAAACGCTGATCGGGAACGGCAACTTTCGTATGGAACGCCAAAGAGAGGCGCGGCGATCACGACTGAAGATGCTGCCCCAAACACCGCCCAGATGCACAGGAATCACCGGCACATCTAAGCTCTGGACGATCCTTTCGAGACCACGGTGAAATTCACCGATGTTGCCATTTAGCGTGAGGGCGCCCTCCGCAAAGATGCACACCACGTGACCGCCCTTGAGTTCTTCA
This sequence comes from uncultured Acidobacteriaceae bacterium, assembly GCA_963787585.1. Taxonomy (GTDB): domain Bacteria; phylum Acidobacteriota; class Terriglobia; order Bryobacterales; family Bryobacteraceae; genus Bog-105. The sequence goes on along the minus strand of CAWBDR010000007.1, from coordinate 50,944 downwards.
CGTGCTAGTTCGATGGCTCTAAGAATCGTGCGACGACCTCCGCTTGGAACACGGATTGCGTGGAAGAGCGAGAAGGCGCGTGCGAAACGGTCGTAATACTCCTCAGCGACCATGAACCGCACGAAACGCTGTATACAGGCTCCGATCAGGAATCCATCAACATATGACACGTGGTTCGCAACCAAGAGTGCGGGCCCGCGGCGGGGAACGTTTTCCTTACCGTACATGCGTATGCGATAAATCGCATGCGTCAAGAAGTAGAGAAGGAAACGGACGGTGAAGTTCGGTACCAGCTGGAGAGCGTAAAGGCTTGCAATGATAGTCAAAATCGCACTGACCGCAATGACGGCGGCTGCGGAAAAGTGCAGAGCTTCATGAAGAAGCCAAACGACACCCGAGGCCAGCATGATGCCGAGGGTGTTGACGAAATTGGCGGTGGCGAGAAGCCGTCCTTTCTCATCGTGGGTCGGGCGATGCTGCAGAATTGCGTTGAGCGGGACGATGAATAAACCGCCCATGAATCCGAGCGCGGCCAGCGCGACCAAAGCTGGAACCAAACTGTGAACGGCGAATGCCAGTGCGAAGCCGGCAATTGCCATTCCGGCTCCTCCGATAGGAATCAGGCCAGGTTCGATCTTGTCGCCGGAAAGGCGCCCGGCGGCCATACTGCCCACGCCGATGCCGATCGCCAAGCTCATCAAGAGGAGCCCGATCTGGGTTTCCGTGCAGTGCAACGTCTCCTTTCCAAACAAGAGCAGAATCATCTGAAAGAGTGCGCCGAGAAACCAGAAAAACGTAGTGCCAAGTACAGCAAGCGCCAGGACCCGGTCGGTGGTAAGCCGCTTGACTCCCGCCAGAACGTCGCCCAATGGATTCCAGGAGAACGGCCTTTGGGCGGCTGGAGGAGGTGTGTGCGCGATCCGCAGACTGGTCAGCGTGCCAAGCACCGCGATCGCGATCAGGACGACGCCAATGAGGGCCGGCTCATGTTTCCACACGGCGACCAGAGACGTTCCAGCGACCGTCCCAAGAATGATCGCTACAAACGTGCTCATTTCAAGCAGTCCGTTCGCGCGCGCCAGATATTTCTCTTCGACCAGTTCGGGTACGATGCCGTATTTCGCCGGGCTGAGAAAGGCTGCCTGAGTAGCAGTGAAAAATAACACGGCCAGCATCCACTCGATGCTGCCGCTCACCAGCGCAAAAAGCGCAAGCGTCATGGCGGCGATCTCGATTGCTTTCGTGATGATCACGACTGTTCGCTTCTCGAACTTGTCAGCAAGCTGTCCGGCGTATGCCGAGAAGAGCAGAAACGGCGCGATGAAGATGAATCCCGCAAGCGAGAGATAGGTGCCGCTGCTGGCCTTGTTCGTCGTCGCCAGCACTGCCAGTAAAGAAACGACCAGCTTGTACACGTTGTCGTTGAAGGCGTTCAGGAACTGCATCCAAAGGAATGGCTGGACCCCTCTTACCTTCAGAACCGTGCCGTAGCTGCTGGTATTCGTCATCTTGTCCTCCGAGACCTAGGGAAGCAACTCACGATCCAAGACTTACTGTATGCTTTTTCAGCAACATACTCGTGAGCGGAAGCTTGCAACAAAATGCCGCTGTACATGCGCTGCACACGACGCATACAATCAATGAACAGTGCCCTTCCTTAACTCTGCGAACCGACGCTTTCTTACGGCCGTATCCAAACTACTGTATGCGAATCCGTTCTTGCCGGACATTTTGGTCTATGAGCGCGAGGCGTTAGGAGAGGAAACAATCGAGGAAGAGCCGATCTGGAGCATGACGGTCAGCGATCCCGATCGCGTGCGGGCCAATAATTGGCGTATCGCCGAACGGCTTCAGCCCTTGCTTAAAACTCTTCGGACATCGCTCGCCGCATCAGCCGAAGCGCGAGAATCCGATCTGATTCTCTACGAAGACGGACTGCTGTACTACCTTTATTACCGCTACTATCAGCAACTCGTTCTCTCGACATTTCGCCGGCAGGGCAAGGAGAAAGCACGGTGGGTCTTCTACCGGGAGTTTTGCGACGACTGGAACCATTTCTTCCAGATCCCTGGCGTGAGGTTTCCAACTGGTCACAACGCGCAGCACACGTTCGCCTGCTATTACCAGATCGCCCGCGCGTTTCACCACATTTTCGACCAAATCATCGGCAACTCACGACCAGCGGCGCGCTTGCGCGCAGCAATCTGGCAATCCATTTTTACGCACGATATCCGCCGCTACCGCAGAACGCTCTTTTCACGCATGAGCGAGTTCGCCACTTTGATTACTGGTCCTTCCGGCACCGGCAAAGAGCTGGTGGCGCGCTCGATCGCGCTGTCGCGCTACGTCCCGTTTGACGAGGGCCGCCTCAGTTTCGAAGAAGATCTCACGAGCCTTTTCTTCCCGATCAACATCGCAGCCCTTCCGGGAACACTGGTCGAATCTGAGCTGTTCGGGCACAAAAGGGGTTCCTTCACGGGAGCCGTGCAGGACAAACGCGGATGGCTGGAGGCGTGCCCTCCTCTCGGGGCGGTGTTCTTAGATGAGATTGGAGATCTTGACCCGGAGATCCAAGTAAAACTCCTGCGCGTCATAGAGACGCGGACGTTTCAACCGCTGGGCGAGAGCAGCGCCCAATCTCGCCGTTTTCAAGGGAAGCTGATCGCGGCGACGAACCGGAATCTTGGTTTAGCCATTCGAAAAGGGCGTTTCCGGGAAGACCTTTACTACCGGTTGTGCTCGGATCAGATCGTGACTCCGTCGCTGCGGCAGCAAATCGATGAATCTCCAGGGGTGCTTCGCGATTTGATTCTCTTCATGGCGCGGCGAGTAGCCGGCGAGGAGGCGGGGGTTCTGGCGAAGGAAACGGAGGAGTGGACCGAAAAGAACCTCGATCCACTTTATCTTTGGCCTGGAAACTATCGCGAGCTGGAACAATGCGTGCGGAATATTCTTATTCGGAAGGAGTACCAGGTGTCACGACTCGCCGGAGGAGTAGCCAATCGTGACGTTTTTGCCGAAGCACGCTCCGGAAACCTGACCGCGAGCGAATTGCTCAGCCGTTACTGCACGCTGGTTTACTCGCAAACGCGCAGTTACGAGGAGACCGCCAGACGCTTGCAAATCGACCGCCGCACCGTAAAGGCAAAGGTGAATCCGGAGCTCCTGGCGGCTCTTGAGACTACCAAACGGGCTGCTGGGAAGCGTCCAGCGTAAAACATGTTTGTCCTTTGCCGTGATGCCAGAACTCCGTCCGTGGGACCTGGTCCGACTCCTCGGCCCCGGAGAAGGTAGCGCAGAGCTCATACGTCGTGCCCGACTTGATGTGATATTCATACGCGGTCTTTGTTTCCGGATCGAGCGTCTGCGACGTATTGACGCCTTTGCCGATCAGTTCAGAAAGGCCGCCCGGCAATTGGTTGGCCGGCTGGTTGAACGAAGATCGGTTTAACCCGGTGCGTTGCCACCAGAAATGAACAGCCTGGGAAATAGTCCTCAGGTCCTGGACTCTCCTGCGATCAGCTTCCATGTGACGCTGCTCGGACGGAGTGCCGGCCATACCGATGCCGATACAAAAACTGACGACAACGGCGGCGGCAGCGCCGGTCCCGAATTTCAGGCTGCGGCCTTTTGTGGCCGCGACATCCGTGTTTCAGTCCCATCGCAATGAACCCAGGAAGTAAACGAAAATCGCGCCGCAGATAACCATTACCGTCAGTGCTTTGAGCACGAAGCGGGACGTCAGTTCCCCGTTCAGGAAATAGTTGAGAAACCAGATCAGATCACACATCATAGCGCCAGCCGTTAATAGCAGGGCAATGTAGGTCAGCCACTTGCGCACACTTGATTGCAGCCGCTCCGGATGGTCTTGCGCCTCATGCAGGATGGTGCGCATCACCAGCAGAAAGATAGGGAACGCCACTGCAATGCTGGCCATCTGCCAGGTGACTGCGTTCCGCAAATTGTACACATACTCCCTGGCGACCGGATCGGGAAACCAGTGTTCGATGAACCGAAACAGCATGGATCCGAGTGCGCCGCTCCAGACCGCTAGTGTCGAAAATGACAGCAAGTAAAGGAAGGCGTCACGGGAGGATTCGCCACCCGCAGTGCGCTCGGGAATAGAAATGCCCGTGGCTCGTTCCCAGTAACTGCCCAAGGCTCCGTAGACATCATCGTGCGGCCAGCCGCGGCGCGCTAAGAGCGAAGCCAGAAATTCGTCCGATGCCCCTTTTGATTTGCTTGCTTCTATGAACTCCAGAAGCTTGACTGGATCTTCAAGTCGCATTTGTGTGCTCCTTCTGAACCGGATCTCTGGCAATCGAGTGGCCGGAATGGGATTTGCACGGCCGGCAAGGATTTAGATCAACAGCAGACTGGGAGCTTAATTGTGTAGTACAATTCGCGATCGGTGATGTACATTGAATGCACATCCTGGACCGCCCTAGTTTGATGGCGTGGTTCCAACTTGCTGATTATACGGAGCAGGTTGGGGGGCACATGGCTTGCATCAGCATTGGCCATGGAAGTCTTCTTCTTAGTCGCTGTTATCGCCGTCCTGGCAATCCGCTGGTTGGTGTTGCGCGAGAGATGGCGGAGGCTTGAAGAACAGATCGCGCAACTCACTGTCAGGATCTTTCGATTGGAGAACGCAAGGCCATCGGAAACAGTCGCTCAGAAAGAAGTCCTGGCGACGCCAGCCGTACTCGCTTCGCATGACGAGAAAGCTCCCGGTGATCTGAAGCCTCCGGAGCCTCTTGACATGCCAACAGCAAGACCGGCATTTACGCCGAACGAAATCTTCATACCGAGCCGTCCTGCATCGCCCAGTGCTGGTGAACGCATTCGGAAATATTTCGGCAACCAGGAATGGGAAGCGCTGGTAGGCGGAAGCCTGCTCAACAAGATTGGCGCCGTGGTGCTTGTTATTGGAATTGCACTGTTCCTGGGCTACTCCTTCACTCACATGACGCCTGCGGGCCGCGCGTTGACCTCCTTGGGCGCCAGCCTCTGCTTGCTCGGCGGTGGAATTTTTCTGGAGCGGAAGAACGCATATCGTGTGTTCGCCCGCGGTTTGATCGGGGCAGGATGGGCTGCTCTCTACGTCACTGCGTACGCAACGTATGCCGTACCCGCGGCGCGCCTGATTAAAAATCCCTATGCCGGCTCGCTCCTGCTGCTGCTGGTTGCAGCCGGCATGATCGGACACTCGTTGCGTTATCGTGTTCAAGCAATCACGGGCGTGGCGTATTTCGCGGCCTTCGCGGCGCTTAGCGTAACTCCCTGGTCGTCCTTCGCTCTGCTCAGCGTGGTTCCCCTAGCCGCCTCTTTGCTGTTTCTGGCTTATCGATTCAATTGGAACGCGATGGCGGTGTTCGGGGTCGTGGCGACGTATACGGCATGTATTTGGCAAAGCAGTTTCGGCGTTTCGGTGTTTGCTGCCGAGTCGCTCTTATTGGTTTATTGGTTGCTCTTTGAGTCATTCGATCTGCTTAGGGTTCGCCGGCGCGCAACGGGTTGGGGAGTAGAGTTGGTTTTCCCATTGAACGCTATCGCTTTCCTGGGGCTCTCATACCACATGTGGTCTATTCACGATCCGCACCATATGTGGCGGCGCTGTGCATTCGCGGCTGCGCTTTACCTGGTGAGCAGTATTACTCGGGGCCTTCTCCGCCCGCGTGGCAGCTTTCCCCTAAATAGCGATCTCATGTCCCGCATGAGGGCGGGAAGCTACGAAGCATCGGTAACGCTCAGTGCCTTCTTGACGGGCGTTGCCATCGCTGATCGCGCAGTTGGCGTATGGCTAGGTGCCGGATTCGCAATTGAAGCTGAAATTCTGTATTTGACGGGAGTGTTCCTGGATCTGGCATTTCTTCGATGGGTGGGCAGCATCGGCTTCGCCTTCTCGCTCGGACGCCTGATAACTAAGGACCTGGCTTCGGACCACGTTTTCTCGCTGAGTAATTCAGCTCCTATTCACGCCTGGACCCCTGCCGCGCTGTTCCACGCGATGCTCTTCTACGTGAACCGCGTACTACGCAAGCCCAACTTTATCTATTCTTCTTTGGCGGCTGCCTTGATCGCCGGCGTACTCGCACAAGAATTGCCGGGGCGATTTATTGGCACTGGATGGCTCACCTTTTCGGCCATCCTGTTTGAAATCGGACTTCGCAGATTCTTGCGAGAGTTTAGATTCCAAGCCTATGCCCTGGCCGCAGGCGGCGTCATTATCGGAATCTGTTTTCACCTTCTCGTCTTCCCGACGCATCCCTGGATTCCGCTGGCCTGTGCACTGGCTTTGGTGTACGCGTTGATGCTGCGGCTTCGATTTGCTCCAGTCTTGCCAGACAGCGAACAAAAACGGTTCGATGTTGCTACCGGTGCCGCGATCACAGTGTTGGCGTTTCTGCTAGTTTGGCACCTGGCCCCGGAACACTACATCGGACTCTGCCTCTGCGCGTTGGCGATCGTTCTATTTGAGCTGGGTGCGCTACGGTTGCCGGCCAGCCTTACTCACTTTTCGTATGGGACCGCGGCCATTGCTTCTTTGGTGGTGATTGCAGAAGCATCCAAACAATTCTTGAAGTTCGCTCCGAACTACGTTTGGATCTCATACGCCGGTGCAGCAGTTTGCCTTCAATTCTTCTCTGAACGTGCCGGCAATAAGCGCTCATCACTTCAGATCCTGGCATCGAGCGGTGCCGTCGCATTTACGCTATGCACACTCTGGCTTGTAATGCCCGACGCGGCGGTTGCCCCTGCCTGGGCCGCTCTCGCCGTCGCGGTCTTTGCGCTCGGGCTGTTCAGAAAGGCGTCACACGAATGCTGGCAGGGTTATCTGGTCATGACAGCCGCCGTCTTGAATGCGTGGAGCGTGGGCTTACACGTAGCGGCCTCCGCCGTGGTTGTCGCCTGCTACTTCGCGCAATTCCTCTCGCCGCGTGAAGGGCGCCAGCTTCCGAATGGATGGCTGGGATATGTCGAAAAACATCCGCGAGTTTTCTGGTCGTTGCTCGGTACCATTTTATTGACCGCACTGCTATGGGAACAATTCCCAGGGGGACTCCTGACAACCGCATGGGGTGTCCAGGGGCTGACTCTCTTGATCGCTGGCTTTCCGCTGAGAGAACGCATTCTGCGTCTGGAAGGCTTGGCCATGCTCCTCCTGTGCATTCTGAAGCTCTTCCTATATGACCTGCGAAATCTGGAAACGATCTACCGGATTCTGTCGTTCGTCGCGCTTGGTCTGATCCTTCTCGGAGTCTCGTCGATTTACACGCGCTTCCGTGAGCGGGTGAAGCGATATCTGTGACAGCAGCGGCCTGACTAAAACACAAGCCCGTTCCGCCGGGAATCTCTCGCCTTCGGAACGGGCCTGTTGTGTTTGCTCTTTGCAGGTTAATGCGCCGCACTAGTACGGACATTGGTTATAAGCCGGATAACTGCTATATGGCGCGCCGTAGTATGGACTCGAGTAAGCGGGCGCGTAATATCTCGGAGCTGGGGCGTAGTTGAAGTACAGATAATCCCGGTCGCGCCGGCCTCGGTCCCAATCTCTTCGAAAGCGCGAGTCGTGATCTTCACGGCCCCAACCCCGCCTTTCGCGGCCTCGATCGCGATCGTGGCGTTCATGAGACTCTCCTCGATCATGCCAGTCCGCCGCCTTTGCTGCTGTCGGCGATCCCACTACGAGCGCGCCGGCCAACAACAAACTAAATAACCCAACCCTTTTCAACATGGGAAACCTCCCTTGGAGTTTTTTCAAAAGCCTCTTTCAGCTTTCTGAAGGTTCGATGTGCTTCATGCTGCTTCTGGTTGCGCTGAGAGCCAGTGAGGCAGCATGAAGCTTTCATTAACGCCTTGCTCAACGGCAGTAATCCGCTCTGCGGTCGAAATGCTGATTGCGATGAACCGGCCTCTCGTATCGCACTGCGCGGCCTTCGCCTCGTCTCACTTCGACGTTTCGCTCTCCGCGGTAATCAGCTCTTTGCTCCACCACGGTTGTGTTCCTGCCGTTGTGAAACAGGCCTTCAGCAAACATCGCCGTCGGCTGTAACAGCGTCGCACCCGCCAGCACCAGACTCAAAATTCCAAATCTCTTGAACATGGGGAACCTCCTTTTTGTTCCTTCTCGGAAGCTTTTCTCGCTTCCTGACCGTTTGATGTGCGCGCCCGGAATTCAACCCGCGCCAAACGCAGTGATTCCGCGTGAAGCGCAGTTAATCTGAATCGCGCTCGTGTTCTGCGGGAGGGAACGTAACTGCGTCTCAAGCAGGCTGATGCTGCGATGCGTGTCGCGAGACCGTAGTAGGGTGACCAGATGCCATCTGCGCCTTTTTGCGCTTCTGGAATCTCGTCGGAGCTAACCGGAAAGAACGCGCCGTTTCCTGTACCTGGCCGATTACCGCTAAGTTTAGGGAATACGCTAGAATCCACCTTCCGGTTGGCGCCGTTTATCAGATACCGGTGATATTTTTGAAAAGAGCCGGGGTGCCCGGCATCGAAAAAGATCCATAATTCTGGAGGTCAGCATGTATGTAGTCACGGGTGCGACCGGGCATACCGGATCTGTTATTGCGAAGAAACTCCTCGCTAAAGGGAAGAAGGTGCGAGTGGTCGGACGAAGCACGGAGCGTCTGAGTTCGCTGGTGTCACTCGGCGCGGAACCGTTTGCGGCAGATATCAGTAACAAAGAAGCAATTACCAGGGCTTTCAGCGGCGCGGAGGCGGCGTATGTAATGATTCCGCCCGATCTGGCGAACGCTGATTACGCGGCGTATCAGGACAAGGTGATTGAAGCGATCGCTTCCGCTCTCGAGAAAGGGGCGCCGGCGCATGTCGTGGCTCTCAGCAGCGTTGGCGCGGATAAGCCGGACAAGACGGGGCCGATTGCGGGGCTGCACACGATGGAGGAGCGGCTCAACCGGATTTCGGCACTGAATGCGCTGTATGTACGCGCCGGATATTTCATGGAGAATACGCTGCCGCAGGCAGGCGTGATTCAGCAGATGGGAGCGACGGCGGGTCCGCTGAATGCCCACCTCAAGGTTCCCATGATTGCGACGCGTGACATCGGGACCTTTGCTGCGGATGAGCTGCTGCGACTGGAATTTCGAGGCCACCAGACGCAAGAGTTGTTGGGGGAGCGCGATCTGACGATGACGGAGGTCACAAAGGTGATCGGCAAGGCAATCGGCAAGCCAGAATTGCAGTACCGTCAGATTACTTACGACCAGTTTCGCGAGTTTCTGATGCAGATGGGGGCGTCGCAAGCCATAGCGGACATGTTCGTCGAAATGTCGGAGGCGCTGAATTCAGGGCACGTTCGCGCACTGGAGGCGAGATCGCAGCGGAACACGACGCCGACGTCGTACGAGCAGTTCGTTGCCGACGAGTTTGTGCCGGCTTATCAGGCGAGTTCAACGGGGGTGACGTCGGCGAGGGCGTGATCGACTCTCTTTCGCACAATGTGCCGGGTTCCGGTTCTTGTGCCTGATACTACTCCGGGCGAGGTCACCCGTAACGAAGCTACCGAACTGCTTCCTCCCATAGCCGAGTTTTAGAGACCAACAGTCCGCTGATATCCTTGCGTTGATGCAAGCCGCCCAGCGACACGCAGTTCTGGATATTGGTACGGGTCCCGGAGAGCCGGCCTTGAGCTTAGCTGCCAGCCCAGGCAAGTTACGGGACGTGCTCAATGACGCTGGCGCGATAGCTTCATCCGCGCGCCTGTTGCAATTCACAATACAAGCGCCGTCTCAGTTGAAGACTTTTGGACGCTGCGATTGGAGGTTTCTGAGAAGCTTCGTGAAAACGTCGCGATGCTATCAAAGGAACAGTTGGCTGAAGTGAAGCGTGAGTCGCTCGAAGCGCTTCGTGAGTACTCCACAGAGCGTGGGATGCGTTTTCTAGCTCAGGTTCTGATCGTCAGCGGAACTGAAAGCGTGGGGCGATGATTGAAGATTTATGATTCTGAAGCAGTATTACTTGGGCTGCCTGGCACACGCGTCCTATCTGGTGGGCGACGAGGCCAGTTCCACCGCGATCGTTGTCGATCCTCAGCGTGACATTCAGGAATACCTGGACGACGCCGGAAAGTTCGGTCTTCAGATCCGCCACGTCTTCCTTACCCATTTCCACGCCGATTTCGTCGCGGGCCATCTGGAACTGCGAGACCGTTGCGGCGCTAAGATCCATCTCGGCTCCCGCGCACAGGCGGAATACGCGTTCATTGCAACGAAAGACGGCGACACGCTGGAGTTCCCAGGTACGCGCCTGCAGGTCCTGGAAACGCCGGGACACACCATCGAGTCCATTTCGATCCTGGTGTTCGATCTTCAGAAAGACCGAACAAAGCCTTACGCAGTCCTCACGGGAGATACCCTGTTCATCGGCGATGTCGGCCGGCCGGACCTACGCGCTTCGCTCGGATGGACAGCGAATGACCTTGGCGCACACCTTTACGACTCGCTCCGCAACAAACTGCTGACCCTTCCCGATGAGACCCTGGTCTACCCTGCGCATGGTGCCGGTTCTCTGTGCGGCAAGCAGCTTTCTTCCGACACGGTGTCTTCGCTTGGCGATCAACGCCGCCTGAACTATGCCCTGCAGCCGATGTCAAAAGAGCAATTCATTCGTCTTGTCACGGCCGACCAGCCCGACGCTCCTCCATACTTCACCTACGACGCCATCCTTAATACTCGGGAGCACACGACGCTGGACAAGAACCTCGAGCAGGTTCTCCATCCTATCGAACTCGACGAGGCCCTTCGGATGGGAGAGGCGGGCGCTCAGATCCTGGATGTTCGGGATGCCGCAGAATATGCGAAAGCCCACCTTGCCGGTAGCATCAACATCGGACTCGGCGGGCAGTACGCCACCTGGGCCGGCACGCTACTGGATCGCGCCAAGCCTATCGTCATCATCGCTGAACCTGGACGCGAGCACGAAGCCGCGCTGCGCCTAGGGCGGATCGGGTTCGATCATGTGAAAGGATATCTGCGGGAGGGCATGGAAGCGCTCGCCCTCAGGTCAGACCTGGTGTGGCGGACAGAGCGGATCAACCCCCAAATGATGGCAGAAGAGCTGGCGAGCGCCCATCCGCCTCTGTTGCTGGATGTGAGGAGCCCGAGCGAGTGGGCGGCCAGGCACATTGACGCGAGCCTGAATGTGCCACTTAATCATCTGCAGGAGCGTATCGCCGAAATCTCGCGCAACCGCCGGATCGCTGTTCATTGCGCGGGCGGCTATCGCTCTTCGATCGCCGCCAGCATCCTGCATCAACATGGGATGACCGATTTAGTCGAGATGGCCGGCGGCCTCGCGGCTTGGGATGCTGCCTCCCTCACTTTGACACCTGGCGCGCAATAATTGATTTGCCCGTCAACAGCATTTAATCCACATAGGAGACCCAACAATGAGCATACGTATCAATGATGAAGCGCCTGACTTTTCGGCCGACACCACCCAAGGTCCGGTCCAATTCCACGAATGGATTGGTAACGGCTGGGCGATTCTGTTTTCACACCCGAAAGACTTTACTCCCGTTTGCACCACCGAACTCGGCTACATGGCGGGACTGCAGCCCGAATTTGCCAAGCGAAACTGCAAGATTATTGGGTTGAGTGTGGACCCGGTGAGCAGCCATGGAAAATGGACGGCGGACATAGAAGAGACTCAGGGCCATAGGGTGAATTACCCCATGATCGGCGATCCGGAACTCAAGGTGGCAAAGCTTTATGACATGCTGCCGGCCGACGGCGGAAACACGTGTGACGGTCGCACGGCGGCAAACAATGCCACAGTACGCACAGTATTCGTAATTGGCCCCGACAAGAAGATCAAACTGATGCTCTCTTACCCGATGAGCACAGGCCGCAACTTCGACGAAGTGCTGCGGGTCCTCGATTCGATTCAGCTCACGACCGCCCACAAGGTTTCAACTCCGGTAAACTGGAAGCCCGGTGATGACGTGATCGTCGCGCCGGCCCTGTCGGACGAGGAGGCCAAACAGATACACCCTAACGGCTTGAGGATAGTTAAACCTTATCTTCGGTATGTTTCGCAGCCGAACTAACGAAGTACGCCGAATGGCAGCTTTCGTCTTGGGTCGCTTTTTCGCTGGAGGCGAAAGTCGCCACGATACTACTTAATGAAACCGAGTCTCTTCAGATCCGGTGCCGGTGAAGGTGCGTTGAACTGCGCCTGGTTAAACGTTTCGTCCACCCGGCCGTTATCGAGCGCTACGCCAAACGGAGGATCGATGAAAGGGAACGCTTTCTTTAGCTTTTCGTATTCGAGACTCGTAGACGCTTTGAGATGCGTGTCTCGCAGGAAATCCGCGGCCCATTGCGGGTTCACCGTCGGAATCGCCACGATTTTCGTGTTGCCCCAATGCAGCGTCGACATGAACTTCGATGCTGCATCGCAATGCATGCAAGAGGGGTCGTAAAAGAACAGCAGCACTTTCCCGCTGCTAAGATCTGCCGGTTTGCCGTCCACTATGACCGGCACGGGCACTTGTGCGCTCTTGCGTTCTGCCGCATTCACCCAAAAGCTGGAGCTTGCGAATACGACCAGCGCCATAAAAGCGATGGCCGGCACGCGGAAGTTTTCCACGCGACGCGACCAGGCGAAAGCGATGACTCCAAGCAACAGAAAAATGCCGTCGCTGATAAAAAATCCCGGCCCGACGGTCCGCTTAATTAATGGAAAGCAGTTGCATTCCCGCCCAACAAGCACGTGATAGTAGTACCCGATCCAGCAAATGAAAAAAATCATGAGCGCCGAACCGATTAATGCGCCTAAACGCCGGAACCGTGGGGTAAAGAGCAGCGCGGCCGTCAACAGTTCCAGCGTTCCAAGTGCCGCCGCGCCAAGTGCACCCAGTCCCGATGGCACTTGCGCCTGTTCGAGCAGTTCGCCCGTCTTGAATGGGCTCAGTACCTTCCAAGCTCCCGAAATTAAAAAAATCAAGCCAAGCAGAATAGCCGCTACTGCCGCGGCGCGCCGCTTCCAGACCGCTTGTTCCGGTGTCCCTGTTTGCACAGTTTCCTTCAATTGTATTCTGAACAGTATTAAACCTGGTCACATTCGACACCAATGTTCAAGCTCCTAGCCGCATTGGCGGCTCTTTCCCTAGTTGCCTTTAGCCTCGATGCTGCGCGTGCGAAAAACGTGAAAGATCTTGATTCAGAAGTAAGAGCGATTACTCGATCGGCGATTCTGATCGACACGCACAATGACATTCCCAGCTTTACTGTGGATGGCGCTGACATCGGAAACTCGCCCAAGAATCACACCGACATCCCTCGTCTTCGCGAAGGCGGAGTCGGAGCTATTTTCTTCTCCGTGTATGTAGCACCGACGTACGTGAACGGCAATCATTCCGCCAACCGCGCCCTACAAATGATTGATACGGTCTATCACGACGTCATCGATCGTTACCCCGATACGTTCCAGCTCGCTCTTACCGCCGCTGATATCGAGCGGGCACACCGCAACGGCAAAATTGCTGCGCTAATGGGCCTGGAGGGCGGCCACGCGATCGAGGACAGTACGCGCTTGCTGCGCGACTATTACCGCCTTGGGGTACGATACATGACTCTGACGCACTGGAACACGAATAGCTGGGCCGACTCCTCCGGCGATATCAACGACCCTAAAATTCAGCACCATAACGGCCTCACGCCGCTAGGCCGGGACATCGTTCACGAGATGAACCACCTCGGCATGATGGTCGACATTTCGCATGTAGCCGATAAGACGTTCTATGACGCAGTTGAGACCAGTGAAGCGCCGGTTATCGCCTCTCACTCCTCTTGCCGCGCTGTGACAAACGCTCCGCGCAATATGACTGACGACATGATCCGCGCGCTCGCACAGAAGGGCGGCGTTATCCAGATCAATATCAACTGCGGATTCATATCGCAGAAATCGGCGGATGCGCCGAAGAACGGCCCGGTGCCGCGCGCCACCCTCGCCGATGTCGTGGCCCACATCGATCACGCAAGGGAGGTCGGTGGCATCGACGCGGTCGGAATCGGCACGGATTTCGACGGCATAACTTGTACGCCAGAAGGTCTGGATGACGTGTCTAAATTCCCGAATCTGACCCGTGCGCTATTAGAAAAGGGCTATTCGCCTGCTGACATCAAAAAGATCTATGGTGGGAACACGCTTCGCCTGATGCGGCAGGTGGAACAAGTCGCGGAGCGCCTGCAACACGAACATCAGTAACCGCTCGATTGGCTTTCGAGCCCTTTCGCCTGCTGCCATAGTTCTTCCATGCGTTCAAGCGGGGTCTCCGACAACCGCCCGCCCGCCGCTCTCATCTCGCTCTCCACATGGGCGAATCTCTTCCGGAACCGGGCCGTCGTTTTCCGTAGCGCCTGCTCGGGATCGATTCGCAGAAATCGCGCCAGATTGACCATCGTGAACAGCAGGTCTCCAATTTCCGCTTCGATGTGACCCGGATCGTTCGCCGCGCGCGCCCGCGCCAGCTCAGCCGCTTCCTCCTGCAACTTTTCGAGTACGCCCTCCACGTTCGGCCACTCGAACCCTTCTTGCGCCGCTTTCTTACTGACTTTGTCGGCTTCCACCAATGCGGGTAAGTTGCGCGGGACTCCTTCCAGAATTGACCTTGGCCTCGCAACGCCCCGATCAGCCTTCTCTTGAACCTTGATCTCGTCCCAGCGCTGCTTGACGTCCTCCGCTGTTTTGGCATTCCCCTTCGCGAACACATGCGGATGACGGCGGATCAGCTTCTGATTAATCGCGTTCAGCGAATCTGCGATATCGAATCCATGTTCCCGCCCAATCTCCGCCAGAAAGACGGGTTGCAGCAAAAGATCGCCCAGCTCTTCAGCCAGTCCTTGCCAATCCTCTTGATCGATGGCCTCCAACACTTCATAGGTCTCTTCCAGAAGGTAAGGTTTGATCGTCTGGACGCTCTGCTCTCTGTCCCACGGACACCCGTCCGGTGCTCGCAATCGCGCCATAATTCGCACCAGCTCAGCAAATCGTTCCCCGGCTTCTTCAAAACGATCGACCATTCAGCTTCCCCGTTCCGAATATAGCGTCGCCGGCTCGTTAGTCGCGTTTTGCTACAACCGAGTGCCAGAAGCAGAATGGCGCGAACCGGTTGCTGCGCGAATTACGTCCATGAAAGGTCATTACATCCAAGCACTTTGATCGTTGGACCGCGTTGGAACTCTCTTTGCTGTTGTGGAGATCGGGGAAATCCAAATGGCTGTTGTGAGGTTCGGGGCATTCGAGCTCCACAGTGACTCCGGAGAGTTACGGAAGTATGGAATTCGCATCAGGCTTCAGGCAAAACCGTTGCAGGTTCTTCAGTGCCTGTTGGAGAATCCGGGCAAGATCGTTAGTCGCGAGGAAATCTGCAGCAGGCTTTGGGAGCAAGGAACGTTTGTCGACTTTGAGAGTGGGCTGAACACCGCCACAAATCGCTTACGCGCCGCTCTCGGCGATTCGGCGGATGCCCCCCGTTACGTCGAAACGCTTCCTGGCCTGGGGTACCGGTTCATCGGATTGTAAAGAATCGGTCAACTCTCTTTAAATTGCCTCAACTTTCGGTATCCTTCTCGCATCAAATGCGCTGAGGAATTTTCCACGTTGAGGCTCCCACATGACGACTGGCATTGATCAGTTCATGCATCAGCAATTACTAGACCGGCGGCACAAGCTAGAGCATGCCGTCCAGCATTCGAACGGCCACGACGGACTTAATCTGCTTCTTGAGGAGGTGGACAGCGCGCTGGCGCGGATAGAGGACGGTTCGTATGGCATCTGTGAATCTTGCCACGAAGCGATCGAATCTGACCGGCTCATCGCTGACCCGCTCGTCCGATTCTGCCTGGACCATCTAACGAGACAGCAAAAGAACGCCCTCGAGCAGGATCTGCAGCTCGCCGCCCAGGTGCAACGCGGACTCTTGCCCAGAGAAAACTTCGACCGGGATGGCTGGCACATCTGCTATCACTATCAGCCCGCAGGCTTAGTTAGCGGCGATTATTGTGACGTAATCGATGCGGGAGAAGCGGGCCTGTATTTCATGGTTGGCGACGTATCCGGAAAAGGAGTTGCCGCATCAATAATGATGGCGCACTTGCATGCGATGGTCCGCACCTTAATTCAGGTGGGATTGTCATTGAAATGCATGCTCGAGCACGCCAGCAGCGTTTTCGCCAAGAGCACGCTTCCAAACCAGTACGCGACTCTGGTTTGTGGCCGCGCGCTTCCCAACGGCAAGGTCGAGATTTCAAACGCTGGACACCCAGCGCCCCTTGTGGTTCGCGGTAAAGAGGTGACAGCCCTCCAGAGTTCTGGTCTTCCGGTCGGCCTTTTCGGGAGCGAGGAATTCTCGATTACCGAACTTCATCTGAATCCCGGAGATGGCTTAGTGATTTACTCTGATGGCGTATCAGAGATGACGGACAGCTCGGGCGTCGAGTATGGGATCGAGCGCATGCGATCGCTGCTTTCGCGCAAGGGCTGCCTGAACCCCTCGGCTCTGCTGGCAGCTTGCCGGGATGACTTTGCCGCATTCCGCTCCAACGCTCAGCAGACGGATGACATGACCCTGTTTGTGCTTGGCCGCTCTTAAGCCGCTAACAATTATCCAGCTCTTACGCTTTGATAACAAACCGGAATCGCATGTCCTCTCCAAACCACTGAATGTAATTCGTCCCCCAGCCGTTATTAAAGAGGCTGAAGTGAATGCCTTTAGAGAGGTCTGGCTGTGAGTTCGAGAAGTAGATAGGCGACCTTTCGCCCAATACCACCACCGGCGCATCGAGCGTCTCAATTTCGAACGTGCCCCGGCCATCTTGATACTTGAGTCCGCTCGATAGCCCGTGCATATGGCGGTTTCCTCCGCTAACCACGTCGAAGGGCGATACTGGCTGTTCCACCTTGGAAAGCATCCAGTTTCTTGTCTCCGGCGCATAGGGATTGAAGGTCAACCAAATTGCCTCTGGCATACGGTTCGCGCGTTTATCGAACCAACTTAAGTTCAGTTGGATCACTGGTTCCTGTTTGGGAAGGATCAGCTCCAGAAAGATCTCCCGAGGCGCCGCGGTTATCTTAGCGGCCGATCCACTCACGTCGTCAACCTGTAACCGTGCGACGATTCGATGCTGGCGTTGGTCCTCACCCACAAAGCAATTCGTCAGTTTCCCCGTCCAGATCCGGCTCTCCGCGCCAAACTTTTCTATATTCGGCTTGCCAAAATCCTTCGGCGCCCAATCAGTCTGCACTGTAATGTAGCTGGCCAGAAACTCGTCGTAGTCGCGCTTTGAAAGAGTCTGGTAACTGAAGAGCGCAAGCGGGCGTTCAGGAGAAGCCCAAGCTCGATTGGTCGTTTTGTTGCGAAGACGCACTATTGCGCCGGTCTGAGCATCGATGCCGATTGTGAAATGCGCTGTTTCTATTGGCGCCCGAGCGTCATGTTTGCTGAGCAGAGACACATCTGGCCCGGTTGGCTTCAGCTTCCGGAGCCGCTCATTCGCTTCAGAGCGCAGCGGCGCCGGAAGTGTTTCGATACCTTCCTCGATATCTGCGCGCTTCTCCGCCCAACTGGTGGTAACCGTCTTGTAACTTTTCGTGTTCAACATCTGCGCCAGCGCGTCGGGTGTGTAGTGATCGAAATCGAGCCAGGTCTTCGTATCGGTTCCCCAAGTGTGCTCGGCAGCCAGCGCGAACCGGCCCAGAAAAGCGAGGTCTGTCTTGTCTCCCGCCGCAAATTCGCCCTTTTCGATCCACCCACGCCGGAGGCGCACCAATTCGCGGTAACGCGCCACTTTCACCGGATCGCTCGGAACCCCGTAGATCCAGGTGTCGCCCATCTCCTGCGTCACAACCGGAAGGCCGCTCTGATAAGGCCTCACGGCATCGGCGATCTCTGTGAGATTCGAAGCGGCGAGCGTCGCGTTGGGAAATTGTCGTCGCAATTCCGCATAGATCGTGCGGATTTCTTCGGGCCTATGAGGACCGCTATTATCGTGACGAACCTCGACCGCCACGGCCAGGTCCGATCCAGGTACGCGAACCACGCCGCCGTAGCCGCGGCGGTGATACATAAGGATGAGCGCAGCCCCGTCTGGATTATTCCAAATAAATAGGTCAGGGACACCGGGTGGAGTGCTCGCCGAATTCACTCCGATATCCAAGAGAGTGACGCCGTTCTCCGCAAGCGGACGGATCAGTCCCCGTGAATGCCCGGGAACATCCGTCATCTTTGCACCTGTCGTCCGGCGCCCGAAACGGTGATCGAGCGACTTCGAGAATCCGAGAGTGCCGACAATCATGGAACGGTCCAAAAGCTCGGTCTGCCAGCTGAACGGCAGGGCATGCCACGCGATATCGCCCGCCTCAACGGCTTGCTCCATCACCTTGCGTTCTTGCGGGCTCGCCTGTTCGAGGTATTCGAACAGCAGCCACGAGCCGGTCGTCCAGACGTAACGTTCATCGCCGGTCTGGCGCATTGTTTTCGCGATCTGTATCGCCTGCGGGAAGAACTGTTTGAAATACCGTTGAATTACCGCCGCCTGTGTATCAATAAAGCCCACATCCAGATGGCACTTGAACATCAGCAGCACTCGCTTGACACTCGCGTCGGGTTCGACAGGAACTCCACTTCCGAATGCCAAACTTCCACCAGCCGCTAAGACGCTCGATACAAACTGACGCCTGTTCACTTGTTCAAATCTATCGAAGCACCGAGAGCCTTACTGTCCCAGTTCTCGGATCGAGCGCAGCCCGAAATACAATGCCGGAATCACAGTGGCGGCGGCCAGGGCTGCGAGCCAGTAGGTATTGTCCAAGCCCGGCGCGAACCAGATCGTCAGGACAACGACGGCCGCGAGAACGGCGAGCGTTCCAATGAAATCCAGAATCTCCGGCAACCGGCTCAGCCTCAGTTCACGTGCACGGCGCAATACGGCCGGCGCAAAGTGAGGCGGGGCGCTAATGCTGGCAAGCGCCGCATCGAGCTCTTCGTCGATGAGGCGAATTGCGCGCTCTTCGTCCATTACACTCCATTCTCCTTTAACGCGGGCTCGTTCAGAGCGCCGCCCAGCGCTTCGGCGAGCTGCTTTCGGGCGCGATGTAAGTGCGTTTTCACGGTTCCGAGCGGAAGGTCCAGCATCGCCGCAAGCTCTTCGTACGATTTCTCCTCCATGTAATACAGCAGAATCACCTGCCGGTACTGATCAGGTAGTTCGCTCACCATGCGAAGAATATCCGGCTTGCGATCGGGTCGTTCCATGCCGCTCGCGGTAAGCTCCGCCTCGCGACGTACAGACGGCAGGTCCAACGGAAAGTCGCGCCGGCCCGAAATTTTCTTTCGGACCGTGAGGCAAGTGTTGCGCGTAATGGAGTAAACCCAGGTTGACAACGACGACTCGCCTCTGTAACCCGGCAAGGCTCTCCAAATGCGCAGAAATACATCCTGCGCCGTCTCCTCGGCCAGTGCGCGACTGCCGAGCAGGGCGTAGCACAGCCGGAAGACTTTGTCTTGGTAAGCACGCAGCACTGCCTCGAACTGATGTTCGTCGGGCACCCTTACCAGTTTGTGACTTCTGCCGGGTCAGCGATTGTTTCACGGCGACGCTGAAACTTTCGACGTACTCCCCGAAGTCCCAATCAACATGAGCGCACAACTTCTGCTGGCCGGCTTCTTGGCTTTCATAATTCTCATGGCAGTTCTCGTGGTCGGTATCTCTTTGGCGTTCCGCTACAAGAAACGCGAACTGCAGCATCGCGAGCGGCTAACCGCCCTGGAAAAGGGTGCCGCGCTTCCGGCGAACGATGGTCCTGACCGTCAGCCTGCGCCGTGGAGTCCTCGCGCGTTTTTGTTGCGCGGGCTCATCTGGCTCTTTGCGGGCATCGGGCTGGGCGTGTTTTTGCTCGCGGTTTCTCTTACCTCACATCGTCAAGAGTCCGCCTGGGTACGCGTGAATCAGGCGACGAGTGCCCGCCAAAACGGCGCAACCGACGCACAGATTCGTCAAATCATGGAGGATCAACCAGCCCGGGGGATGCCCGCGGGTGTGTCACTCCTCGGCCTTGTCCCCATTGGCATTGGCCTTGCTTACCTGATCACTTATCGCGCCGAGCGCTCCGCAGCCCAGCCCTAAGTTTCCTCTTCCTCTCAACTTTTTTCTGTAACCTTTCTCCTGCACGCCAGTATTGACCTGTGAGGGCGAGTGGAGAGTCAAACCGACAGCGCATTGATGAAGCTTGTGCAGGCCGGCGACTCGTCCCAACTCGGCACACTCTTTGAGCGCTACCATTTGGGGCTCTTTCGATATTTGCTGAGCCTCACTCGGAATCGCGCGCTCAGTGAAGACCTGGTGCAGGAGGTGTTTTTCCGTGTTCTCAAGTACTCGCGCAGTTATGATCCGAGCCTCTCGTTCCCGGTTTGGCTTTACGGAATGGCTCGAAACGCCTGCTTCGATTCGCTCCAAAAAGGGCGCGCGGAGCTGACGGGGACCGAAATGGAAGACGTCAAGAGTTCCGCGCCTATGCCCGAAGAAGTGATCGCTCGTAATCAGGATGTCACGTTCCTGCAGGAGGCGTTGCAACAATTGCCGGAAGACAAGCGGGAGGTGCTCATTCTGAGCCGCTTCCACAATATGCGTTATGAGGAGATAGCTCGCATTCTGAAATGCGAGATTGGCACGGTGAAGGTTCGCGTATATCGCGCGCTGAAGGAGCTGCGCGAAAAGTTTTGTGAAGTGTCAGGTGACTCGCGCAAAACGGGCATGCCGTTTGCGCGTGGTGGAGAAAAGCTGTATGACGTATGAAGATATTCGTCTGCTCATCCCTCAGTATCTGTCCGGCCAGTTGACGCCTGCCGAGAGGGATATTTTCGAAGCACAACTGAATGCCAGCCCCGAGCTGCGGATCGAAGTGGAAGAGCTGCGTTCGCTTTGGGACGAACTCGGCTCCATTCCCGAAGAGCGCCCTAGCGATGCACTGCGGGCTCGCTTTTATCAAAAGCTAAACGCGATCGCGAGAGATCGCAGTCGGGTGTCGGATACCGGCTTCGCCTGGTGGAAATCAGGCCTGCAGGGGCTGGTGCGGCAAACCACAATCGCCGTCGGGGTATTCGCGTTGGGCCTGTTTGTGGGCCGCGAAAAGTTCAATGCTCCCGCCCCCACGCAGGAAGTGAAGCGCCTCGATACGGAGGTGCAGAGCTTGCGCCAGACGGTTGCTCTCTCGCTGCTTCAAAGGCAGTCGGCCACATCGCGGCTGGAAGGAATCTCCTGGTGCAGTCGCGTCCAACATCCCGATACCGATCTGGTGTCCGCGCTCTTATCTACGCTCAATAGCGATGCGAACATAAACGTGCGCCTCTCTGCTCTCGATGCGGTCGAAAAGTTTTCCGACGATCCGGCAGTTCGCAAGGCGCTGATCGAGTCGATTCCGCGTCAAGATTCACCGCTCGTACAGATCGCGCTAATTGATGCCGTTGTGCACATGCGCGACAACGGGGCCGCCCCAGAGTTGCGCAAGCTCACCGGCGATAAGGAAGTGAATGTCGCTGTGCGGCAGCGGGCGCAATGGGGTTTGCAGAAACTCAGCTACCAATAGGGAAACGTCAACATGAAAATCACTCTCTACCTGGCGCTCCTGGCGCCGGCGGCGGCAGCGCTGTGCTCGGCGTCCTCTCACTCGGATCGATGGTCAGTCCGCGAACAGGAGACCATTCAAAAGACTCTGACCCTCTCAGGCCCACCGATGCGCCTGGTGGTCGACAACGTCGATGGTTATGTGCACGTCACGGCGATCAGTGGCTCGCAGGTGCGGGTGACCGCGCACAAAGTGATCCGCGCTGAAACTGACAGCGATCTCCAGCAGGCGAAGAACGAAGTCAATCTCGAGATGACCGAAAAGCCCGGCACAGTCTCCATCTACTACGACGCGCCCTGGAGGTGCAACGGCGAAGGCCGCGGGTGCCATGACCAGCAGCGGCGGTTTTACAACGTTTCGTATGACATTGATGTCCAAGTCCCTCGCGACGCTCGAATCGTCGTCTCGACCATCAATAACGGCGATGTCCGGGTGGACGGAAACGCAGGCGATTTCGACATCGGTAACATCAACGGCGGTATCGCCATGACCGGCGCCTCAGGCTCAGGCGATGTCCACACGATCAACGGGCCAATAACGGTTCACTTTGTGAAGAATCCGTCCGGCCCCACCAGCTTCAAGAGCATCAACGGGCAATTGGACGCCTATTTCCAGCCGGGGCTATCCGCCGATCTATCTTTCAAGACATTCAACGGACAGATTTACAGCGATTTCGAAGTGGCGCCCAGAGCGGCCGCGGCTGCCGAAACCAGAGAGCAAAACGGCCGGTTCGTCTACCACAGTGATCGCGCCAGAAGCGCGCGAGTGGGGAGCGGCGGGCCTCAGCTCAGCTTTGATGCGTTCAACGGAAATATCCGCTTGCATCGCGAACAATAAGGAGAAACAAACAAAATGATCAAGACAATTGGGATCGCCCTTTTCTGCGCAGGCGTCCTTCTCGGGCAAGATGGAGGCGAAAAGGCGACCGTGCCGCTGCACGATCCGTCTCGTCCGGCGCGTATCCAGGCGCATGTCATGTTGGGGGGCATAACCGTTCGTGGCGCGGATGTGAAGGATGTCATTGTGGAGGCTCGTTCCCGCGGCCACGAAGAGTCGCATGAGCGGCGACCGGCCCGCGCCGAAGGCATGAAACGGCTCGATCTCGGTGGAAGCGGCCTCGACGTCGTAGAAGACAACAACGTGGTCACTATCAAGACTAGTTGGAGCGCTCCCTCCGACCTGATGGTTACCGTTCCGAGGCACTCTTCACTCGAACTGAAATCCATGAGCGACGGCAATATCGAGGTTGAAGGTGTCGACGGCGAGATCGACGCCAACGATCTAAACGGCAAGATCGTGATCAAGGATGTAGGCGGGTCCGTTATCGCGCATTCCCTGAATGGCGAGGTAGTCGTAACCATGAACCGTGTCGATCCCTCGAAACCCATGTCCTTCAGCACCATGAACGGCAACATCGACGTGACCCTGCCTCCAAGCTTCAAGGCAAACGTCCGCATGAAGACCGACAACGGCGAGATCTATAGCGACTTCGACGTGAAGCTCGATTCAGGGGCTCGCATGGTGCAAAACGAGCCCGGAGACTCGAGCGACGGCAAATATCATGTGCGCTTCGACAGGGCGCTCCGCGGAATGATCAACGGCGGCGGTCCGGAATTTCAGTTCACCTCCTTCAACGGGCAGATTTTCATCCGCAAGGGCAAATAACTCATCGTTCAGTAAGGAAAGCGGCCAGCCATGCACCTCCTACAGGATCTCAAGTTCGCCTTGCGTACGTTCGCGAAGGCTCCGTTATTCGTCGGTGTCGCACTGCTATCGCTGGTGTTCGGCATCGGCGCGAATACCGCGATCTTCTCGTTGACGGATCAGGTGCTGGTGCGCATGTTGCCCGTCAAGAACCCGGAGCAACTGGTCATGTTCAGCGCGATCGGGAGACATTACGGCAGCAACATGGGCATGAATCGGATCTCCTATCCCATGTATCAAGATTTTCGAGACCATAATTCCGTTTTCAGCGGAATGTTTTGCTTTCGCGAAACGGACCTGAGCGTGAACTATAGCGGCCGCACGGAGCGCATCTCCGGCGAGTTTGTATCGGGCAACTACTTCCCGGTCATGGGCGTGACCGCGAGCATTGGCCGGTTGTTCACTGCCGCGGACGACCGGTTCCAGGGCGCTCATCC
Organism: uncultured Acidobacteriaceae bacterium; assembly: GCA_963787585.1. Lineage (GTDB taxonomy): Bacteria > Acidobacteriota > Terriglobia > Bryobacterales > Bryobacteraceae > Bog-105. The sequence goes on along the minus strand of CAWBDR010000007.1, from coordinate 27,149 downwards.
CATTGCGGTTCTGAGCTACGGGTACTGGCAGAGCCGGTTCGCGGGCAATCCCGGCGTGATCGGGCAAAAGCTCATCATCAATGGTTATCCCTTTACGGTCGTCGGCGTCAGCCAGCCGGGCTTTTCGGGGACGGACCCCGGCTACGCTCCGCAGGTGCGCGTGCCAATGATGATGGCCGGTAAGCTGACCACGTTTCTCGAGCTCAATGAACGCCGCTCGCGCTGGGTGACGGCGTTCGGCCGGCTCAAGCCGGGAGTGTCCATCCAGCAGGCGAAAGCGAGCATTCAACCCTTCTTCCATCAGATCCTGCGAATGGAGGTCCAGCAGAAAGCGTTCGCCAAGGCCTCGCCGTACATGAAGAAGGAGTTCTTGCAGATGTCCATGGATATTCTTCCGGCATCCAAGGGGCGCTCTCAACTTCGGCGTCAATTTTCAAAGCCCTTGCTGGTGCTGATGGCAACCGTCGCCCTGGTGCTGCTGATCGCGTGCGCCAACGTCGCCAATCTGCTGCTCGCGCGAGCTACTTCGCGCCAAAAAGAGATCGCGGTTCGACTGGCGCTCGGCTCCGGCCGCAGCCGGATCGTTAGCCAGCTTCTGGTGGAAAGCTTGCTGTTATCGCTGACGGCGGGTATCGCCGGCCTTGTGCTGGCCGTGTGGGCCGACAAAGCTCTCATCAATTTCCTCCCTCCCAGCACGGTGCCGCTGAGCATTTCGGCCGTGCCCGACTGGCGCATTCTTGCATTCAACATCGGCGTTTCGGTGCTGACCGGCGTTATCTTTGGCCTGGTGCCGGCACTCCAATCGACCCGCCCCGACGTAGCGGGCACACTGAAGGATCAGGCAGGAGCCGTAAGTGGCGGAGCGTCCACTGTGACACGGAAACTGCTCGTCGTGTCACAAATCGCTCTCTCGCTTCTGCTGCTGATAGGCGCAGGTCTGTTCATTCGCAGTCTTCAGAACCTTAAGGACCTGGATCCTGGATTTCGCACCTCCAATCTGCTCGCCTTCAAAGTGGACCCCACGCTCAACGGGTACAAACCCGAACGGACTAAACGCTTCTACGAGCAGCTAAAGGAGACGGTGGAGGCGCTGCCCGGTGTTGAATCCGGCGCGCTCGCGGTGATGCCGGTGCTCGAAGGCGATGAATGGGACCAATGGGTGACCATTGATTCCTATTCGCCCAAGACCGGCGAGCTTCCCGATCCTCACATGAACTTCGTCTCGCCCGATTACTTCAAGACTATGGAGATCCCTTTGCTAGCAGGGCGCGATTTTCGCAGAACCGACATTCTGACATCTCCAAAAGTTTGCATCGTCAATGAGGCATTCGCCAAAAAATACCTCGGCACCATCAATGCGGTGGGGCACAAGATCGGCATGGGCATCGATCCCGGCACCAAAACCGACATAACGATCGTCGGCGTAGCGCGCAACACCAAATATGAAAGCATGCGGGACGAAATCCCGACTGAAGTGTTCCGTCCGTACCAGCAGCTTGAATTCGCCACCGGCATCACCGGATATGTACGCACTGAGCAAAATCCGGAACAGATCTTCACGGCCATCCGGAAGCGCGTACACGATCTCGATTCGAATCTTCCTGTGTTCGACATGGACACTCTCGAACGCGAGATGCAAGATTCCCTGGTTACGGAGCGGCTTGTCGCATTGCTCTCGAGCGGGTTTGGGCTCCTGGCCACTCTATTGGCATCCATCGGACTGTACGGGGTGATGGCGTATACCGTCGCGCGCCGCACTCGCGAAATTGGCATTCGAATCGCTATTGGCGCGGCGAGAAAGGATGTGCTTTGGCTGGTCATGCGAGAAGTCCTGGTGCTTCTTGGAATCGGGATTGCAATTGCGCTTCCGGCGGCATGGATTCTCACGCAATCCGTTCGATCGCAACTATACGGAATACAACCGGCCGATCCCGTTTCGATCACCACCGCGACTCTCGCCATTGCTGCTGTGGCGGTTTTGGCCGGATATCTTCCGGCACATCGCGCCACCCGTGTCGATCCCATGCGCGCCCTCCGTTACGAATGATCGGTCCGGGCCTCACCGCCGCATGATCTAAAGTGTGGTCATGAGAGCGGCCCGGTTTCTTCTTGCACTGAGTCTAGTCATCCCACGCCTGCTTCATGGCGAGAGTACGCCACGCGAGGCTTTACTGGCACTTTCCAAAGACGATCACACTCTTGCGATTGTCGATCCTTCCACTCTGAAAGTGGTCGCGCGTATGCCGGTAGGCAACGATCCGCACGAGGTGATCGCGTCGAGCGATGGCAAATTCGCCTACGTCTCCAACTATGGAGGCGGCGCTTACAACACGTTGGCGGTCCTCGACCTGGTGGAACAGAAGGCACTGCCGTCGATAGATCTCGGACCGTTGCGCGGTCCACACGGACTGGACTTTGTAGGCGGCAAAACCTGGTTCACGGCGGAGGCGGCGAAGGCCATCGGCCGATACGATCCCGCCAGCAAGAAGGTCGACTGGATCATGGGAACCGGTCAAAACAGAACACACATGATCTTCGTTTTCGAAGACATGAAGCGCATCGTTACAACGAATGTCAGTTCCGGCACCGTAAGCATGATCGAAAAGAGCACGCGAACCGGAGGTGGCTTCGGTCCGCCACCCGGAGTGGGTCCGGGCGGTCCGCGAAACCCGCGCGGCGGTGGTGGCCGACCGCCGATGGGCCCTCCCGGCGGCGATTGGGACCAGACCGTGATTCCGGTCGGCAGAGGCGCCGAGGGATTTGATGTATCTCCAGACGGCAAGCAAATCTGGACGGGCAACGCACAGGATGGGACCGTGTCCATCATCGATGTCGCCGCCAAGAAGGTCACGCGCACGCTAGAGGCGAACGTTAAGGGCGCGAACCGTCTGAAATTTACGCCCAATGGCAAGCTCGTGTTCATTTCTTCGCTAGGTGGTCCAGAGGTGACCATTCTCGATGCCGCAACCGGCAATGAAGTGAAACGCGTGAAAATCGGACGCGGCGCCGCGGGTATCCAGATGCAGCCCGACGGCTCGCGCGTGTTCGTCGCCTGCTCGCCCGACAATTACATCGCGGTCATCGATCTCACCAGACTCGAAGTGACGGACCGGATCGATGCCGGCGGCCAGCCCGATGGCCTCGCCTGGGCAGTTCGACGGTAGAAGGCGGCGGATCTTCGCTAACGCTCACCTACTGGCGCGCCGGATCGCGCGCGAAACCGCCGTACGACAAACCATGACGCGGCGATAACCGCGAGGATCAGTAAAAGGACAGTGAACCGGCCGAGGTAATGTTCGAGCTTCGGCAGGTTGCGTCCGAACACGTAGCCCAGCGTGCCGAGCAGGACGGACCACAGCATACCGCCCAGGGCGTTATACGGCACAAACAAGCGGTACTGCATCGCACTCACGCCAGCGAGCACAGGAGCCCACATCCGGAGAAGCGCAATGAAGCGTCCGAAAAATACTGCCTTTGCGCCATGCCGCTCGAAAAACGTGTGCGCACGTTCCATTTCCCTTTCGCGAACGTGCAGTATTCGCCCATACCGGCGCACCAGGCGGATTCCACCCTTTCGTCCGATCCAGTACCCGCTGTTGTCGCCGACGATGGCGGCCGCGGCGGCTGTCGCTATCACCAAATAAATTGATAGATGGCCCATAGCTGCGAAGGCGGCAGCAGTCACGAGCGCTGTCTCTCCGGGCAGTGGTATCCCAAGGCTCTCGACGCCAACGAAAACGAACAGTCCGAGGTAGCCGTCAGAGGCGAGCAGACGGGTTAGGGGGAAAAGGCTGGCAAGGACCACCCTCACTATGGTCGCCTACGGGTGCGACTGTCCCATGACTTTCAGCCGCTCGCGGTTAGCGGTACAGGAGAGGCAGTCGCAGTGGCCCCACTTTTCCGGTTTCGGGAGATTGCCGCCGCACTTACCCGGCAACCCGGTCAGCTTCTCGTCCTCGATGATGCGCAACCAGGTATGGACGCTCATGCGCTGGATTCCGAGGCCGCCGAATTCCATTGCTTGCTGATCACTTGTGGTCCAGGCAAATTCCGCCGGCACGTGATCGACGAAATTAAAGCGCCGGTAGACGATGGTGGGTGGCGGGTTCATCTTCTGGCCCTCCTCCCAAAGCTCCTCGTTGGAAGGATAGTAGCTGACGACGGTGTTGCCATCGATGATCTCGATGTCAATCCACTGATCCATAATCTGCAGCTTGTCCGCCTTAGCGGACTTCTTCTGCTTTTGAAAATCTGCGAGAGACTGAGGCTGATTCGGCAGCGTGTTAGCAGGCTGCTCGGGCCCGCGTCGCTCTAGCTCGGCGCGCAGGCGGTCGTTGTCGTCGTTGATACGACGGTTTTCCTTATGGATGATCATGAGGTCCTTTCGCATTTGGCGAAGGAAATTTAGAGATTTGTAGAAAGCGCGTTCGGCGGTGGTTTTGTAGCGGAGCTTGAGACTGACCTGATGCTCGTGATCGTTGGTGAATTCGTTCGCGGCGCGGGCGTCTTCGGCCGCGGCTTCGGCTTCGTTAAGGCAGCGCACGGCGCGGTCACGGAACCAATGATTTTCGATCAGGATGTCGACGAGCTCGGTTTCGTAGAAGCTTTCGGGGCGAAATTCGTCGTACCAGCCGTCGTGGATTCGGTTGAATTCGTTTTCGGATTCGCAGGGCAGGATGAGGACGCGCGAGCGGCAGCCGTGCGAGAGCCGATTCATGCTGGCGGTCGCCTTCCCGCCGGATGAGGTAGGCCCCGTTGATTTATTCTTGCGCTCGGGCATTTGTCGTTGGAGTTTTCACCGCGCTCAAGAGCGTGACCTGATCCTTGAATTTCGCCACGCTGAAAATCGCGGGCTCATCCTCGAATCTTGGCCACGCTCAAAAAGCGCGGGTTCGATCGTCCGTTGCTTGGAGAGTCGCACGCGTGCAAACGGGACTGGGGTGGAAATTGCGCTAAGCGGCTGATTTCAGGAGCAAAGAAAAAGATGGGAGATTTGAACTGAGGCGGGCGGACCGGGCGGGAGCGCCCGGCGCAGGCTACGAGCTTGGCCCCACAGGATTTTTACCGAACGAACTCTAATTGGGTCTTCGCCAAGCCGAAGTGCGCGGGCTCATCCTGGTTGGGTTCGTTTTTTCATTTTTGTAAGGGCACGATTCTGCGTTCCAGGACCGGCGGTTTCCACCGATCAGCCAACGGAAGTGCTGCAACCAACTTCGCCCGCCGGAATCCAATGGAACAGGGCAAGCACAATGCCGAACTATCACAAGAATCCGGAAACCATCTCTCGTCTTTCTCCAGAGCAGTACGAAGTGACGCAGCGTAACGGCACGGAACGCCCCTTCGTGAACGCTTACTGGGACAACAAGGAAGCAGGTCTTTACGTTGACGTGGTGTCGGGCGAACCGTTATTTACTTCGATGGACAAGTTCGATAGCGGTTGTGGCTGGCCGAGTTTTACCAAGCCGATCGAGGCTGAAAACGTGGTTGAGAATCGCGATACCAGCCACGGCATGATCCGGACCGAGGTTCGCTCGAACTCCGGCGATAGCCATTTGGGCCATGTGTTCCCGGATGGCCCTCGTGAAGCGGGCGGTCTACGTTACTGCATCAACTCCGCTTCGCTACGCTTTATTCCTGTCGACCAGCTCGAAAGCGAGGGATACGGCAGCTACCGACAACTGTTCCAAGCATCAGAAGAAGGAGTAAAGAAGTAACATGTCCGCTGAAACTGCCATTCTTGCCGGGGGTTGCTTCTGGGGCATGCAGGATCTGCTGCGCCGGTACCCGGGCGTGATCTCGACGCGTGTCGGCTATACAGGCGGCGACGTTGCCAATGCAACGTACCGCAATCACGGAACGCATGCCGAAGCGATCGAAATCGTGTTTGATCCGCAAAAGCTCAGTTATCGAAAGCTCCTGGAATTCTTTTTCCAGATCCACGACCCGACGACTCTGAATCGTCAGGGCAATGATCGAGGAGCCAGCTATCGTTCGGCCATTTTCTACACCAGCGAGGAGCAAAAGCGGATCGCACGCGACACGATCGCGGACGTCGAAGCGTCCGGGCTTTGGCCCGGTAAGGTTGTGACGGAAGTCACTCAAGCTGGTCCCTTCTGGGAAGCCGAGCCGGAGCATCAAGATTACTTGGAGCGCTACCCGGATGGCTACACTTGCCATTTCGTCAGGCCTGAATGGAAGGTTCCGAGCCGAGTGGTGGCACGCCCAGCGAGTTAGACAAAGCTGAAGCGCAGGTTTCTCTCCGAGATGGTTGCTGGGCTGCTGGGGACGGCTGTTTCCGGGTTGCCGGCCAACCTGGAAACTAATTGGAGCGACAAAGATTTTGTAACCAGGAAACCTCTTATACAGGAGGATTTTCAAGGCCGTCTATGAAGAGATACGTTGTGACCGGCGCGCCTGGAGCAGGAAAGACGGCGATCATTCGACAACTTGAAGTCGATGGATTTAGCGTTGTCGAGGAAGCGGCAACAGATGTCATTGCTTTGTGGCATGCGAAGGGGATAGCCGAGCCATGGACTCGCCCGAGATTCATTGAGGCCGTCGTGAGCCTTCAACAAGCAAGAGAGCGCCGAGCCCCGTGCGCCACGGATGCAGTGCAGTTCCACGATCGATCAGTAGTATGCACCGCCGCGTTGGCAGACTACCTTCGTTTTCCGAGGCCTCAAAATCTGCTGCAGGAACTGGGGCGGGTTAGGGCGGAAAACGCTTTTCAAAGCAGGGTCTTGTTCTTAAAGAACTTGGGGTTCATTACACCTACTGAGGCGAAGGATTACTTACGAAGAAACGGTCCGTTTTGAACAGATTCACGAGCGGACGTACCGAGATCTTGGGTTGAAATCACGCCGATTCACCCAGGCTCCGTTTCGGACCGAGTGAAACAAATCAAACGTATACTGTCACTCGAGGGAACTTGAATGATGTGCTCGCTCGCTACTCCAGCTAGCATCTATTTCAGCGTGTAGCGCTGTCTAATTACCTGCTGCAGAGCTTGCTCGAGAGAGCCTTGGAAAACCAAAATCTTTACTTCCAGTACCGCTTGTCGACCGGCCATTAGCGAGGTCTCTGGGTCAACATGCTGGCATGTTAGTTCCGGATTGCTCCATACATTGCCTGTGGTGCGCGCAAAGCTGGATACTATCCACCTGCGATCTGTTGATATGGTCGCGATCATTGGCTCGTCGACAGGCCGCGCTTTGTTGTAATATGTAATGCCGTCTGGGCGACGTTCTACTCTTTGTGCGGGCACTGGCCATGTGAATGAAGCCAAATAGCGCGCCGGCAGCCACTCATTGAGAGGCAGGGTAAAGCGGCCCGGCGTCTCCGAAGCGAGAAGATCAAATCCACGCTGATGATGAACGTAAGTGCGCTCCAGCCGGACATCATGAAAAATTCCGGTAAGCCTTGGGTCGGTGACAGCGTAGATCATGTTGTAGTCCGCATTAGTACGATTCAGAAACTCATAGTGAAAGAGGACGCCATCAGCTTCCAATGTGGCCCGCGCCAGGAAGTGGATGCCGTCCTGGAAGTCCCTTTCGTACTGAATCGATTGGCCAATCCGCTGCCATGCGACTGGATCGCCCTGATGCCCTGGCCGAAATAAGTAAAGATGCTCCGGTTCGCTGACGCCCCCCTTTTTAGCGGTGACGTGTTCTGGAAAAATCACCTCAATTGAACGATCCGTGTCAGGATGGCCCGGCAATACTATTCGAAGCGTGGGTTGCGTGTTTTCCGGAGCGGCCAGCATCCTGAACCCCTTTGCATTCTGAATAGCGGGTAGCGTTTGAGCGTCGAAAACAATGGTACAAACTGCAACCGTAGACGCCAAAAGGAATAGCCGGCGTGAGTGAAATCGTCCGCTGTGCACGCAGAACTCTAGCCAACTGATTGTATCGATGGTACCCAAACGGGGCGTGGTCGAGGGCAGCGACACGGAAAAGAGCACGTTGAAGGGAAGTAGCCCTGACAATCCTGCTGGGGAGGGGAACGCCCTTTTGTATTGACTCGGAAGTTGGGTAACACCGACGACCCATCACACCACCATCCGACCGCTATGGCGCAATCCACGCGTGACGCCGTTCTCAACATGCGTCAGGAGCACACGACGTGGGGCGCCAGAAAGATCCGAGCACGGCTGGAGCGCCTGCACCCCGCCGAATGTTGGCCCGCACCGAGCACTATGCACCGCGTGATCGAAGCAGCTGGTCTCATTAGACTGAAGCAAAGACGAAGAACGGTGGGTTACACTGAACCGCTCGCTGCCGCTTCACGACCGAACGAGATTTGGTGCATGGACTTCAAGGGCAGCTTCGAATGCGGTAATGGCGAGCGCTGTGACACCTTCACCGTCACCGACGTGTTTAGCCGCTCTGTCCTATACTGCCAGGCGATCAAGAACCTCAATCATGAGGAGGTCGACCGGATCTGCGATGAGTTGATGACGAAGTACGGCGTTCCTGAGCGGATTCGTACTGACAATGGCACACCGTTCAGCTCCGTAACCGGCTTGGGCATAAGCAAGCCGTCGGTCAAGTGGATGCGACTCGGCATCGTGCACGAGCGAATTGAACCGGGCAAGCCAACACAAAACGGCACGCACGAGAGGCCGCATCGGACACTCAAGGAGGACACGGCTTCTCCCCCCGCCGAAAGCTTAGCCGAACAGCGTGACCGCTTTGTGGCGTTCCAGCGTTGTTTCAATGAGGAGCGTCCACACCAGGCGATCCTCATGCAAACGCCTGCGTCGCTTTACCGTTCAAGTGCGCGGGGCTTCCCCGATTCGCTTGAGGAGATTAGCTACGATGGCCGCCATATCACTCGCCCAGTCCGCAAGAACGGAACGATTCGATGAAAGAGCAAAGAGATCTTCGTAACCGAGGTTCTGCGGCGTGAACGCATCGGCCTCCTTCCGACCCACGCAGGATCATTCGAGGTGTACTTTGGAAGACTACGCTTAGGAGTTCTGGACAGCAGCACAGGGAGATTCAACCCGAACACTGCATGTCTCACGATAGGAGAGCCCACGTACTCCGATACGTAAACCCTTCGCGACTACACACGTTTTGACTACCGTCACCGACCATCCTCGAAGTGATCTGAACAGAATGCGGCCGGGCCATTCGGTTTTCGAGATGCGGCTTTTAAAAGCACTGAGCCAAGTATTCGTAAGTACCCGCAATTGCAGAGGAATTTTCTAACACCGAAACTCGAGCGAAACGTGGTCACGAGCCCTTGCCGCCGGTCGGCAGAGAACGAACGTTAAGCAATGCAGGCACTGCCATACGAATAGCTCCCATACCTCTGTCAAGGCCGCCGCTTAGTGATTGGCTGGTGGCGGCGGAGGCGGGGGCGGAGGCAAAGGCGGCGCCAAAGGTGAGAAGTTGGGATGATCCTTCGGTTTGGCGGCGAGCGACTTCTTGGCCCATTCTTCGGCCTCTTTTAGGTCGGCTCCGGAGGATGCGACGTTTTCGGCCATGAAGGCCTTCAGGCGACAGAGCAGATTCATGTAGGCCATGGCGTCGGAGTAGTTGGGGTCGATCTTGATTGCACTGCCGAGCATTCGGATTCCTTCGTCAACGGTAGGGCCATACTGATCGCGCAAGGTGGCACGAGTAGAAGAGTCGGGGAGAAACGGAAAACTATCGGGTCGGAGGCCAGCGGCGTTTCGGGCGGCCATGATCGCGGGAAATGCGACAGCCCAATCGGTGACCGCAAGCGAATAGAATGCCGTTTTTTCCTTCGGATAGGCCGCTACGATTTTGCGAGCCCAGTCACGCGCTTCGCCGGGCTTGTTGGTCCAAAGTGAAAGGTTCAACATGCCGTTAAGCCCTTGCTGGTTCGCCGGTTCGATGGCCAGAATTTCGGCTAATTGCTGCTGTGCCTGGTTGAGCAATTGAACATCGTCCCGATTCTCACGCAACTGCTGCATCAGCGGCTCGAGGGCTGCGACTTTCGACGCCACATCGGCACTGTTCTGCGCGTGCGCTTTGAGGGCGGCTCCGGAGGCGATGATGCCGCACAATACCAAGGTGGTCAGCGATGCCGCTAATCGTAAGCGGGCGCGTTTTAGGTTGACGGCCGGACGATGCAGCAGGTGACGGACGCGGCGTTCCAGAATGTTGCCGTCGAAGACGCCCATCATAGGGCTGGGTTTCTGCCCGACATTGATTGCCGCTGCCGCGAAGCTTACTAACGAGCGAGCGTAGACGCACGGGTTCAGCACTCCGTCGGCGACGCTTTCGTCGCACGCCATTTCCCTTGTTTCTTCGATGCTCCGCAAGATAAGCCAGGAAGCGGGATTGAAGGAAATGGGAACGTGGAGCAATTGGTAGAGGACGTTGAAGGCGAAATCATTTCGGGCTAGATGGGCCATTTCGTGGGCGATGGCCGTGGTTAGTTCCTCTTCATTCGTTGATGCAAGGAGGGTTTCGGGCACAATGATCACCTTGCGCAAAAAACCGGCAGCCGCGGGAGTCCAGATACGCGTTGAAGTGAGTAACTGTATATCGGAAAGGCCGAATGATTCGGCGCACCGCGCCCATACTTGGCGAACGAGGGGAGGCTGGATCGCGACCTTACCGCTGTGGCGGATTAGCGCCGTGCGAAGGAGGGCGCGGAGGAGTTTAGCGAAGAAGAATGAGAGAAGCAGTAGATATGCGAGCGCCAGGATGGTGCCGGTGGTTTGTTTATACGAAATGCTCCGGCTGAGTGGGCTTTGTGAGAACACCCTTACTGTCGCGTTTCGCGAAGCTGAGGGCTCCTCCGCTTGGGGCGGAGCGGGCACGGTGAAGGCGGCTGATGCGGTACGTTCCGAATTCACTATGCTAGTGCTGACAATGGGCAATGCAGCGGACGCGATCAGGGCTACGACCCAAACAGCATGCCGATGGTTGGCCGGGCCGTGGCGCAGCAGCCAAACTGCCAAACCCGCCACACAGACGATCAGAGGGATTTGCCAGAGCGAGTTGAGCAGGAATGTGAGCAGATACCAGCTGATGGTTTCCATATTTATCTCTCTTTCTTTTCTTCTGCGGCTAGCAGTTTTTGGATTTGGGTAAGTTTCTCTGGCGTCAGTTTACGGGTCTCAACCAGATTGAGGACGAGACTGTCGGCTGAGCCGCCGAAGAAACGATCAACCATTTCACCCACCGCTTGCGTGGTTACCTTTTGACGGCTAACGATGGGCTGGTAGAAGTAAGCACGATCTTTCAGTCGCCGTTTGACTTTGCCCTTGCGTTCGAGGACGTTGAGCATCGTTTGCACAGTCGTGTAGGCGGGATTGCGGGCGGTGAGACGGGCCTGCACGGATTGGACGTTGGCGGGGCCAGTCTCCCATAAAACCGTCATGATTTCGAGTTCGAGGGGGGTAAGCGATTGGTCAGAGTTTCGTCGACGAGGCAATTGGACTCCTAAACACTTAGGAGTTTACAGCGAAAGGAAAACCCTGTCAACTAAACCTTTAGGAGTTAGGAATGGCCGTTGTATTCCCGACCGCCGCGCGAACTGTTGTCGACCATGCGATTGCTCTGCGCGCCGGGAGGTTGTGCCTGCTCGCCATTCCGAAACGTGAGCTAGCGGATGGCAGACGAGCAACGGCCCAGTGTTTAGCAGGGGCGTGTGACAGGAAGCAGTGTCTCTTCGCCTCCGGCTCCGCGACACCGCTTCCGCAATACTGAAGAAGACCGCCGTTACCACTGTCCTGGGGCGAAACTATACCCATGTCCCGGGCCATACAGCTTAACCATCTCCTCCTAAAGTAATCGTCCCAGCAATCTAACATTTTGAATCGCCACTCTGATACGGCGAAATTCAGGTCGGCGTGTGGTAAGTGCTAATACACCGGAAGGGGATACAGCTATTGCGGCTTGTGGAACCGAGGATCGTTGAGCCAATCGCGCACGGACTGACTTTGATGGAGCGCATGGAACTCGGTGGCGGGCGGGGTTTGTGCCACAGCTGCCGGCTCAGCCCTGTTCGCGAGCCCTTTCAGAAAACAGGGCAGCGCCGGAACGCCGCTGACTTGAGGCAACTGTGGAATGCCGGCGTCTGGTGACGAGAAGTTGAAACTTGCAACCGGGTTGCCGATCGCGCGCGATGCATCGCGGAGCGTGAGAGGCGAAAGGCCCCACCGCCATTCTATGAGCTTGAGTATCGCAGTGTGGTCGTAAACAGTGGAATCCACTTTGTTCACACGGCGGGTGAATGGCGAGGCGATCACCGTTGGCACACGGAATCCGAGCAGGGCTTCACCGTTCACCAGATTAGTATCCAGATTGTTGGGAGCAATCACGCGAGGAGGAGGCACATGGTCGAAGAAGCCTCCCCATTCGTCGAATGTCACAATCAGCACGGTGCTGCTCCAGTTCGGCCCGGTGGAAACCGCGTGAAAAACCTCCGATAGGAACGCGTCGCCGTTGCGGATATCTGAATGCGGGTGATCATCATTGCCAAGGCCGTCATCCAACTCTGTGAATTTGGGATCAACAAATGACACGGCAGGAAGACTTCCCGAGCGAGCATCAGCGAGGAAGGTATCAAAGGTAGAAGAGGAAGACAGGTACTTCAAACCCCAGAGTGCGAGAAAGGGAATGTTGCCGAAGTAATAGCGGTGAGACACCCCGGCTTTGGCCAAAGTATCGAAAATCGTGGGCAAACCGCTGAGTGAAAGTGTATTGGAGAGGCGGTCGGTTTGCGCCGCCAGCAAGAACATACGATTGGGGAAGGTCTCTGCCAGAATTGGCGCAAACCAGTGATCGCAGGTTGTGTAAGCCTGTGCCAATGCTGCGAGGAAGGGCAAGTCATGCTCTGCGTAGTAGCCGATGCTGTAGATGTCATTTTCCGGGACACGCAAGAAACCATCCATTGCCCCGGCATTGTAGGCGGTAGTGTTTGGGACACCGTACGAATTATCGGGTATAGGATGACCGCAGCCCGTGTAGTCGCCACTCAAAGAATAGACAGCATGAGCGGCTCCGGAAGCATCCTTGAAGCTGAGGCCTGGGGGTATGCCGACCGCACCTGGAAGCCAACCCAGGAAGTGATCGAAGCTGCGATTTTCCATGGTGACGATAATGATGTGCTCTATGCCCGACTGCTTGGGATCCACCGTCACAGGGTTGGGAAGGGGGCCCGGTGGGGGCGGAGGATACACAGGTACGCGCGTAGAACATCCCACCGTCATCCCGAGTGCGCCGAGACCGCTAGCCACAAGATCTCGGGTGAATGTGCGGCGATTCATGGAAGACTACAGCTTCCTCCAAGATAGACGATCGAAGTAACTCGGCTGCCAGACCGGAATTGTGTGATGGGCCGAAAAGAGCATCACGTGTAGCTGTGATATCGTGCTTCAACTTGAGGAAGGAGCTTCCCATGTCCAGTTCGACATGTTCGCCGCCAGTCCGAATACGGCGCGCGACTCCCGAAGACGCCGCTGTTGGCGGTCGCATTTGTTACGAAGCATTTACCGCTATCAATGAACAGCACAGCTTTCCGCCAGACCTTCCGTCATCCGAAGTAGGCGTAGATCTCCTCCGGATGCTGTTTTCACATGCGGGGTTCCACTGCGTGGTGGCGGAAATGGATGGGCAGATCGTGGGAAGTAATTGCCTGGATGAGCGTTCCATGATCGCCGGCATTGGACCGATCACAGTCGCTCCGAGCGTACAAGACCGGAGCATAGGACGGGCGCTAATGAACGCCGTGATCGAGCGGTCACGCGAGCGTGGATTTCCGGGAACGCGGTTGTTGCAGGCGGCGTTCCATAACCGCTCTCTATCGCTGTACACGACGTTAGGGTTTAACGCCCGCGAGCCGATATCTGTCATGCAAGGAAGGGCGATTAACACAGCTAATGAGGGATGTACGGTTCGGCCCGCGAGGGAAAGCGATCTGGAAGCGGGTAACCGGGTTTGCGAGGCCGTGCATGGCCACAGCCGGGCCGGCGAATTGCGCGACGGCATCGGCCAGGGTACCGCTACCGTAGTTGAACGACACGGCCGGATTACAGGTTATGCTTCCGCGATTGGATTCTTCGGGCATGCAGTGGGCGAGTCAAATCTGGACCTGCAAGCGTTGATCGCGGCCGCCGATAGTTTCAGGGGACCGGGTATTCTCGTACCGACGCGCAACTCACATCTTTTCCGCTGGTGTTTGGAGAATGGGCTCCGTGTGGTCTATCCGATGACACTGATGACAATGGGACTCTACAACGAGCCCGTGGGGGCCTATTTGCCTTCGGTGTTGTACTAAGTTCGATGGCTCGGTCTAAAACGGTTTAGTCAGCCAGGGCGTGAAGAGGACGGACCCGTTCACGGTCGAGCAGCCGGGGGCCTCGGGGCCACCCGCACATCCCCACCAGTTCAGGGTGGCGTCGGCGGTAACGGTACCAAGGTTATTGACACCGATTTCGCGGCCGAGCAGGCTGTTCAGATGAATGTCGACTTGCGCGGGCGTGTTCACAACCACGTCATCGCTCTCTCTTTCGATCACATTCAGCGAAATGATCGTGCCCATAATCGCCGATACACCAAAGATATTGATTCCGGTCGGGCCTGGAGTAGCGGCGTCTTCGGTATCGGGACCGTTGCCGGCGATGTAATTGGACGTGATGACGTTGTTATTGAGGTTTTCACCTGGGCTATGGGCGTGGAAGGTCACGCCGGGCAGGCCATTGTTCGTCACTCGATTGTGAATCGCCACGTTCCCGGAGACCGTTCCTCCCGGCAGGAAGCTGAACATCCCGATCCCCGCACCCGCTCCCGGGACCAGATAACCGTTGTGAGACGAATCGTTGGCTGCGATCGTGTTTCGAAAAACCCCAAGAGGGGATGGCGAGTGTGTCAGAGCGGCGGGCGGGTGCGAGGCGAGCGTAATTCCGCAATCGTAGGGGTTATTCCGGACCTTGTTGCGGGTAATGAGATTGTGGTCCGTTGCGCCCGTATCATCACTGAGGAGAATTCCACCTGAGTTGTTCAGCACGATATTGCCGGCCACGATGGAATGATCAGCGCCGCTCAGGTGAATCCCTTCGCCACAATCCTCGCCTTCCGCGGTCTCGAAATCCGGAATACCGGGACACGTGCCGTTAGAGATGTCCAGGCTTTTATCGTTGTCGAGCACGCGGTTATCGGAGATCGTGATCGAAGAGGCGTTCGTTATCAAAATGCCTTCGAAATTCGCATTCTTAATGGTAAAGCCGGACACCGCGACATTCTTGAGGCCCGGGCTATCTATACCGTCGATATAGATTCCGTTCGCAAGGCCGGTAGCATCTATGACGACCGATTCCCAATCCTCATTATTCGATTCGGCATGATTCGATTTCTCCTGTTCAGTGATCAAGGAAAGCGACTTACCGATGACCACATCCTCTTTGTAAGTGCCCGGGCTTACCTTGATCGTGTCGTTCGCAGAGGCATGAGAAACGGCGGCTGCGATCGTAGAAAAGCAACCGTGCGAGCCACTCTTATTCACGCAGAGCGTGGCTGCGGCCGTGACTGTGCACGCCGCCGTCCCCAATACGCAGCAGGTGATCAAGAAGCGGAGAAAAGTCAATGGATTGTTAGACTGCCGGAGCATGAAGAGTCCTCTTTCTGGGTCGTCGCCCGCCGGGGCGGTCCGATACGCTGGATCTGATCTGTTTGCAGTACTGAGGATATGCTGCCGATCCGGGGGATAGTCAAGTACGGGACAGTACTGTTAGTACGCCTACTGCGTGCGAGACCAGGTCATAGTTGACCCGGGAAGAAACGCGGCTGTGTAGCGAGCTGGTGGGGAAAGCAGTTTGGGGTCGTTGAGGCTCCCGGCTCGGAATCGAGTGGTTTCATTTGAGCGCAACTGAATTGTGCGCAGGGCATCCAGATAGAGGAGGAAACGCCAATATGGATCGCCTGGAAGAATTGAAAGGCAAGTATAAGGCTGCGTTGGACACGATTCAGCAACAGGGTGTTCAGCTCACTCACTTGCACGTCCAAGACAACAAGCTGTTTATACAAGGCGTGGCGCCGTCCGAAGATGCGAAAAACCAGGTCTGGAACCAGATCAAGGCGGCAGACAGCAGTTACAAAGATTTGACCTGTGATCTGACCGTAAACCCGGCGATAGCACCGCAGAAGACCCAAGCAGCGGCGGCATCGGCGGGAAGCGGAGCGGGCACCCGCACGTACACAGTCAAACCCGGAGATTCGCTCTCCAAAATAGCCGAGCAGTTTTATGGCAAGGCGAGCGAGTACAACCGGATTTTTGATGCGAACCGGGATAAGCTGAGCAATCCGGATCAGATTTCACCCGGCCAGCAGCTTGTCATCCCGACCTAGAGTCTAGCCGCCGTAAATATAAGTACTCAGGTAGGCGTTGCGGAACTTGCCAGCGGGATCATGCTGTTTCAGCAGATCGCGAAAATCGGGGATTTTCTCGTACAGCGACTGGAGCCGAGAAGGCGGCAAGGTGAATAGCTTGGCCCAATGCGGCCTGGCATCAAACGGCGCGAGTTTTTCTTCGATGAGCGGCAGGATCTTTTTCACGGCAGGCCAATCGGGCTTCCAGGTGAAGTGAATCGTCATTGAGGCGCGCTGGTAACAGGGGCTCATCCAGAGATGGTCAGCATCAATCGTGCGCAGCTCTGAAATCTGAAGATGCGGCGTAATGTGGTCCCGGAGCTGTTCGACGGCGAGAATGGCTTCGTATCCTCTGTGACGGGGGACAAAGTACTCCGATTGCAGCTCGGCGCCACTGCTGGGCGTGAAGTTCATTCGAAAATGGGGTAATCGCTCATACCAGGGACCGGGAATGCCCATCTGTTCCGTGCAGTTCTCCGCGGAATGGCCGGCCAGCGGATGAAGGTTTCTGGTCGCGAGTTTCGCGCCGAAGAACTCAGGCTTGATCGCGGTAGAGCCCCCTTGCTCGACGCGACTCTTGATCCATACCTGAGTGGCCCGATGGTTCTGCCAATCCGTGAACAGACTGACGCTGTAGCCGCTTGCGAAGATCTCATCCAGATGGCCGTTCAGATGGTCCAGCGATAAGTTCTCATAAACGACTTGCCTCATATCAAACGCCGGCAGAACGTCCAGCGTGAGTTTCGTGACGATGCCAAGCGCACCGAGCCCGACGACTGCTCCCTCAAAGCGTTCACCGTCGCGGACACGGGACAAAGCGACGACCTTACCATCGGCGGTGACAATTTCCAATGCTGAAACAGGAGTTGCGAGGTTGCCGTTCTTGCTGCCTGAACCGTGAGTCGCAGTTGCGCAGGCGCCCGCAACTGATATGTGCGGCAACGAGGCCAGGTTGTGCAGCGCATAACCATTCGTATACAGATACGGCGAAAGCTTGCCGTAGGTCACGCCCGCGCCGACCGTGACGGTATGGGCGGTTGGGTCCAGATCCATGTGATCGAGATTCTTCAGCGAGATCTGGTCGTCGGTGGTATCGGCGATTCCATTGAAGGAATGGCGGGCGCCGAGCGCTTTGAATTTGCCGCGGGCCTTCACGATTGTTTGCACGTCTTCCACCGATTTAGGGGAATGCAAGCGTGCAGCGCGGTATTGATAATTACCCGCCCAGTTCGTGCGAGGCGCGCCCGGCTGCTCCTCAGCGACCAACCGTGAGCAGACGGCCCCGGCAAACAAGGCACCGGAGGTCTTGAGAAATTGTCTTTTATCCATCGCCGATAGACTTGCCAAAAAGTATATAGAGTCAAGAGGAGGACACTGATGAACCATTTCAACTTATCCGGACAGAACCGGCGGCAATTCGTGCGCGCGGCCGCTTCCGCGTTCGTTCCATTAGCAACGGTGCAGGCGGCGGAGACGGAGGCGAACGTACTCGGCCCCAGACCGGGCTACTCGCCACAGATTGGCACGCTGGTGTCGGAAATGACATGGATGCGCGGCGCAGTGCTTCAATCGGTGCACGGCATGACAACGGACCAACTCGATTTTCTGCTGGACAACAAGGCCAACCGGATTGGCGCGTTACTCCTCCATCTTGCTGCGACGGAGAAACTGTATCAACTGAACACGTTCGACGAGATGGGACCACAAGAGCTATTCAAGAGCGCAGCTTTCAAGGACTGGGCCGTTCCTATGGAACTGGGCGAACCGGCACGCCAGGCCATCAAGGGACATAATCTGGACTACTATCTGAGTGCGTTGCAGGAGGGCCGCGAGAGGACGCTGGCGGAATTCCGGAAGCGGGACGACGGATGGCTCATGGCGGTCGACAAGGGTTGGGGCTGGGGACCGACGAACAATCTGTGTAAGTGGTTTCATGTGTGCGAGCACGAATCGCACCACGCGGGGCAAATCAGTTTGTTACGGGTCCGAGCTCCCGGGGCTAAACCGGAGAACGGGTGAGAGGACGGCGCCGGCCTGCTTTTCGGGCCTGCCGCACCTGCGCGAGCTCCCGGTCCACGGTCGCTGCGCTGCGTCGGGGAATGCGTGGAACGAATTCGTCAAATGCGCGGAGCATGGCAGAGCGTTCACGATCACCCAGCCTTCCGACTTTGGTCGTTCCCATACTCGTAGTATGTCCCATATAGCCGAGACAAAACCGGCTCTTCGTACTGCCCGGGCTTACTTGCCTTCGACCTGACGGGAAGGAATCCGAAAATGATCGGCCTCATCCCAGGTCGGGTTCGCCGCGTCCGGATCTCTTACCCGATACATAGTGGCGCGGAGTTCATCGCCGTCGAGGACGAATTTTACGTAGTTGTAGTTTGGGAAAGCGTTTGATTGATAGAGATCCTGATGAGTGCGAACGATAGGGAGGGGCCTGGCACCGCCACCGCCCGATACCAGATAGACGATCCCATCCTGCAGGAAGCGTTCGTAGTTGTGTACGTGCCCGGCGGTCACGATGAAGCGCGCTGAGGATCGGGCCTGGTACTGGTCGAGGAGGTGCGTTAACGCGATCTCATTGGGGCGGGCGTTGTGGCCGGGGTCGCCATTCACCTGATAATCCGAAACGGGCGGGTGATGGAGATTTAAGAAGACGAACTGAATGGAGTTTGGGAGTGCATCCAACTGGCGGCGGATCCATTTTTCCTGATCACTCCCGGGCAGCAAGGAGGAGTTGCTGTCGAGATTCAGGACATAGATGCGGTGGCCGAGCTGGACCGAATACCAGCGCCGGCCGTGCAACCAAGGAAAGGCCTTCCACCAATCGGCAAGACACTGATGTTCGTTCCCGTTCAGTTCATGATTGCCGAGGGCCGGATAGATGCGCAGATGTTCCGCGCGCCACGCCTGAGTCTCCTGTTCGTAAATGGCGTAATCGTTGTTTTCGGCGCCGTGCCAGGGAACATCGCCGCTGAGCAGAACGGCTGCGGGGTGCTCGCTTGCGATTCGAGCTACCAGCCAGCGGCGAACCTTCGGGTTCGTGGCCTCGGTGTTTGAAGGATCAGTGAACCGCGTGTCGCCATAGGCGATGAGGGCGACGGGGTTCCCGAGCGTGGCGTCATTGACATGGAAGTCCGCAGCACAGGCGAGGCGAAGGAGGGAGAAGAGGCCGGCGGCCGCCAGCGCGCCTCGACCCCAGTTTGAAAGCATCCTTAGAAGGTTACTCTAACTGCGAACTGCAACTCGCGAGGCAGGCCGCTTCCGGTGTTGTCCACGGCGAACTTGTCGCTGTTGCTGTTGAAGTTCGCTATCGAAGTAATCTGGCCGAATCCGGCCGGCACGGTGATGTATCCCTGAGCATGGGTGGCGTCGGGCGGATTGTAGGTGAGGCTCAGATTGTTTGGATCTGCGTACTGATCGTGATTGAAAATGTTGAAGGCCTGAGCGGTGAACTCGAGGCCAACACGCTCGGTCAGTTTAAACGTGCGCGCGAGTGAAATATCGGTTTGCCAGGTAATGGGGGCGCGGACGAGGCCACGGCCGGCATTGCCGAAGCGGAGCAGATTTCCGTTGGCATCCGTGGGGGGCGCCATGAATGCGGCCGGATTCACCCAGTTATTCACTCCCTGACCCGCCGGAATGACGGAAACGCCCGGTACGACATCAGGGCGGGTGTTCGAATTATTACCATCGGGCACAAAGCTGGCTGGAATATCCAGGGTCACGTCCAGGGGGTGACCGGTGTGCCAGAGGTTCATACCGCTTAAGGTCCACCCGCCGAGCAGTACCGAAGCGAAGCCACTTGTCGCGAATTGTTGTCCCTTTCCGAAAGGCAAAGCGTATACCACCGAGCCGACGATGTTGTGGCGGACATCGAAGACACTGGGGCCCCAGTCGCACTTCCGGCAGGCTACATTCTGAGGGGCATTCGATTCGCCGCCGCCCACTGAGCCGTCGTTTTCGGCGTGTGAATAGAGGTACTGCAGGGAAAGAAAAGGTAGGGAGAGGGGGCGGTGGACCCGAGAGGTACTCTCCCACACCTCGGCCTCGGCGCCCTCTTCGAGCACGATCAGCGTCCGCCACTCGAGCCCGGTGCCCGGCTGGCCCTGCAGGGCGGTGATCAGCGCCGGCGCCTCGAGCCTCTTGCCGGCTGGGACGTAGACGAACGCGCCTCCGCTCCAGCTGCGCTGATTCCGCGCCACGAACGGATCGTCGTCGGAGACGACCGTGCCGAGGTGGCGCTCGACGAGCTCGGGGAAGCGCTCTGCGGCCGCGTCAAGCGGCATAGCGAGCGGCTCGTCGGGAGAGTCGGGAAGACCGTCGACCTCGGCGCTCGCAGCATCGACCTGGGTCAGGGACAGACCGTGCTCGAGCCCTTCGAACAGCTGCCCGGCCTCACCATTCCAGACCTCGGCGGGCTCCGCCGGCTCATACGAATCGATATCGAGCGCGCTGAGGTCAGTGAACTCCCAGCCAAGAGTCCCCTTGAACGAGGGAAGCTCGAGGTTGGAGGCGAGGTCCGCGGCGCGGGTGCGGCGGGCCGTCAACCAGGACGGCTCGTTTGAGACGAGGTCTGGCACTGTCAGACGGCCGGGCTCAACCGACCGAGCCTTCCATCTGCAGCTCGATCAGGCGGTTCATCTCGACCGCGTACTCCATCGGCAGCTCCTTGACGATCGGCTCGATGAAGCCGTTGACGATCAGCTTCGACGCCTCGTCCTCGGGGATGCCGCGGCTCATCAGGTAGAAGAGCTGCTCCTCGCCGACCTTCGAGACGGTCGCCTCGTGGCCGATGTTGACGTCGTCCTCGCCGATGCGGATGTCGGATAGGTGTCGGAGCGCGAGTCCTCGTCGAGGAGCAGCGCGTCGCAGACGACCTTCGACGCGCGCCGTCGGCGCCCTTCGGCGACCTCGAGCAGCCCGCGGTAGCAGGCGCGCCCGCCGTCCTTGGAGATCGACTTGGCGAAGATGTTCGACGTCGTCTGCGGCGCGACGTGGATGATCTTCCCGCCCGCGTCCTGGTGCTGGCCGTGCGCCGGCGAACGCGATCGAGAGGATCTCGCCGTGCGCCTCGCTCGCCGAGCAGGTAGACGCCGGGTACTTCATCGTCAGCTTCGAGCCGAGGTTGCAGTCGACCCACTCGACGGTCGCGTCCTCGTGCGCGACGGCGCGCTTGGTGACGAGGTTGTAGACGTTCGTGCGACCAGTTCTGGATCGTCGTGTAGCGGATCCGCGCGCCCGGCTTGCGCGATCAGCTCGACGACCGCCGAGTGCAGCGAGTCGGTCGAGTAGGTCGGCGCGGTGCAGCCCTCGACGTAGTGGACGTACGAGCCCTCGTCGGCGATGATCAGCGTGCGCTCGAACTGGCCCATGTTCTCGGTGTTGATGCGGAAGTAGGCCTGCAGCGGCATCTCGACGTGGACGCCCGGCGGCACGTAGATGAACGAGCCGCCCGACCAGACGGCGCGAGTTGAGCGCGGCGAACTTGTTGTCGTTCGGCGGGATGATCGTCCCGAAGTACTCGCGCACGAGGTCCTCGTGCTCGCGCAGCGCCCGTGTCCATGTCGAGGAAGACCACGCCCTGCTGCTCGAGGTCCTCGCGCACCTGGTGGTAGACGACCTCGCGACTCGTACTGGGCGCCGACGCCGGCGAGGAACTTGCGCTCGGCCTCGGGGATCCCGAGCCGGTCGAAGGTCTTCTTGACGTCCGCGGGAACCTCGTCCCACGAGCGCTCGGCGCGCTCGGACGCGCGCATGAAGTAGTGGATGTTGTCGAAGTCGACGCCGGCGAGCAGCGGGCCGCCCCAGGTCGGCATCGGCCGCGCGAGGAAGTGGTCGAGCGCCTTAGCCGGAAGTCGCGCATCCACTGCGGCTCGGACTTGAACTCGGAGATCTTCTCGACGATCTCGCGCGTCAGGCCCTTCGGCGCCTTGTAGAGGTAGTTCTCGGCGTCGTGGAAGCCGTACTTCTCGGCGTAGTCGGCGTTGATCCCCTGTAGCGCCTTCTGCTCTTCGGCATACTTCGGGCGTCGCCATCTCAGTCAACCTCCAGCCTGATCATGTCGTCGTCGATGACGACCGGAAAGGTCTCCACGGGCCGGTAGGCGGGAAGCGTCTTCGGCACTTCCGGTCGTTAGGTCGAACAGCGACCCGTGGCGCGGGCACTCGATCGTGCAGGTCTGCCTGGTCGAGCTCGCCCTCGACGAGCGGTCCGTTGTCATGCGAGCAGCGATCCTCGATCGCGTAGATCGTGCCGGCGCAGTTGAAGACGCCGATCTCGAGGTCCTCCCATTCAACGAGCCGCATTGCCGCCAGGCGGCAGCTCGCTCAGAGGGCAGACGTCGATCATCTCGGCCAAAATCACAATAACTCCGACCCATCCAATCGGATTTCTGATCTAGCGTTCGCCCCGGTGGACGCCCGCTTCCCGGTCGCCTCGAGTGCGAACGAGGCTCAGATCCGGCGCCGTTGACCGCGCCGCCCGGCCGGTAGTCGGAGTCCTCCCACTCGGCCGCGGCGCCCGAGGCTCGGCGCTCTTGAGGACCTTCAGCGACAGCAGCGCGCACTTCATCCGCGTCGCCGAGATGTCGATCCCGAGCAGGTCGAGCACGAAGCCCTTGTCGAGCTCGAGCAGCTCCGCGACGGCATCCCCTTGACCTCGTCGGAGACCATCGACGCCGACGCCTGGCTGATCGCGCAGCCCTGCCCGGAGAACGCGACTGCTCGATCCTGCCGTCGTCGTCGAGAGCAGCTGGACGCGCAGCTCGTCGCCGCAGAGCGGGTTCGTGTCCTCGTACTCGAGGTCGGGATTGCTCGAGCTCGCCGAAGTTGTGCGGGTGCTTGTAGTGCTCGAGGATGTACTCGCGGTAGATCTCGTCCATCAGTCGATACCGAACACGTTACGAACCTCGCCAAGCGCGTCGACGAGGCGGTCGACGTCGGCGCGCGTGTTGTGGACGCCGATGCTCGCGCGCGAGGTCGCCGGGACGCCGAGTCGGCGCATCAACGGCTGCGCGCAGTGGTGCCCGGCGCGGATGCAGACTCCTTCGCGCGCGACGAGCTCGGCGACGTCGTGCGGGTGGACGCCCGTCGAGCGCGAACGACACCGCGCGTCCCGCGCTCGCCGTCGCTCGGACCGTAGATGGTCAGCCCGGCACATCGGACAGGCGCTCGACGGCGTAGGCGGTGACGTCCGCCTCGTGCGCCGCTACCGCATCGAGCCCGAGCGCGTCGAGCCAGTCGACCGCGGCTCCGAGCCCGGTCGCCTCGACGTACGGCGCTCGTGCCGGCCTCGAACTTCCACGGCAGCGCGTTCCAGGTCGACTCGCTACCAGTCGACCTTGCGAGATCATGTCGCCGCCGGCGAGGAAGGGCGGCATCTGCTCGAGCAGCGATCGCGGCGCCGTAGAGGACGCCGATCCCGGTCGGCCCGTAGACCTTATGGCCCGTGAAGCCGTAGAAGTCGGCGCCGAGAGCTGCATCTCACCGCGCATGTGAGGCGCCGCCTGCGCGCCGTCGACGAGCACGGGCGCGCCGGCCGCATGCGCCATCTCGACTATCTCGCGCGACCGGGTTGAGCGTGCCCGAGCACGTTCGAGACGTGGGCGACGCAGACGAGCTTCGGCGCCGCGCTCGAGCTCGCCCTCGAGCGCGTCGAGGTCGAGCTGGTAGTCGTCGGTGATCGGAACGTAGACGAGCTCCGCGCCGCGCTCCTGGCCGCAGCAGCTGCCACGGGACGATGTTCGAGTGGTGCTCCATCTCGGTCAGCAGGATCCGGTCGCCCGGACCGACGTTGCGCCGCCCCCAGCGAGTACGCGACGAGGTTGATCGCCTCGGTGACGTTCTTGGTGAAGACGACCTCCTCGCGGCGTCGCGCCGATGATCGCCGCGATGCGCCGGCGCGCACCCTCGAAGGCGTCGGTCGCCTCCTGCGCGAGCGGGTAGACGCCGCGGTGGATGTTCGCGTTGTGGTCGCGGTAGACGGCATCCATCGCCGCGAGCACGCACTCGGGCTTCTGGCGGTCGCGGCGCTGTCGAGATAGATCGAGCGGGCGACCGTTGATCTCGCGGCAGGATCGGGAACTGGCGGCGACCGCCGCGACGTCGAGCGCGGAGGCTGTCGCCGCGGCTGCGTCGTCACGCCGCCGCTCCGACTTCCTCCTCGATCCACCCGTAGCCGCGCTCCTCGAGTGTCTTGACGAGCTCCGGCCCGCCCTCCTTGACGATCCGGCCCCGGTACAGGACGTGCACGAAGTCCGGCTCGACGTACTTGAGGATGCGCTGGTAATGGGTGATGATCAGGACGCCCATGTCGGGGCCCTTGAGGGTGTTGACGCCGTTCGCGACGACCCGCAGCGCGTCGATGTCGAGCCCCGAGTCGGTCTCGTCGAGGACCGCGAGCCCCGGCCGAGCAGGGCGAGCTGGAGGATCTCCATCCGCTTCTTCTCGCCGCCCGAGAAGCCCTCGTTGAGGTAGCGGCTCGAGAACTCGCGCGGAACGCGCGTCAGCTCCATCGCCTGCTCGACCGTGCGGCGGAAGTCCTTCAGGCTGATCGGGTCCTCCCCCGCCGCCGCGCGGTGCGCGTTCATCACCGTGCGCAGGTACTTCGTGACGGTGACGCCGGGCACCGCGACCGGATACTGGAACGCCATGAAGAGCCCCATGCGCGCGCGCTCGTCGGGATCGGCCTCGGTGATGTCCTCGCCCTCGAAGAGGATCTGCCCGTCGGTCACCTCGAGGCTCGGGTGGCCCATGATCGCGTTCGCGAGCGTCGACTTGCCGGAGCCGTTCGGGCCCATCAGCGCGTGGATCTCGCCGTTGCCGACGGTCAGGTCGACGCCCTTGCAGGATCTGCTTGTCGTCGGCGCTTACGTGCAGGTTGCGAATCTCGAGGTTCGGCATCGCTCTCCGGTTATCTGGGCTTCGGGGTGCTCTAGCCGGCGCCCGCGGGCTCGGGGAGGGTCCACGATCGGCAGCGGCTCGCTCTCGGCGGGCGGAGAACTCGACGAGCTCGGCGAGCGTCGTCCCGGCGAGCGCCCCGATCACCCCGCCCTGGACGCGCATCCAGAAGCAGCCGCGTCGAGCAGGTCCGCCCGCGGTCGCCCTCGTGCGAGCACGCGACGCGGCCGGTCGGAACGTCGTGAAGCACTCCATCGGCGCGACCGAGCCCTCGAGCGCGAGCACGACCTCGTCCATCGCGATCTCCTCGGCTGGGCGCGCGAGCCGGTAGCCGCCGTGGGCGCCGCGGCTCGACTGCACGAGACCGGCTCGCTTGAGGTCGCCACGACGTGCTCGAGGTAGGAGAGCGGCAGCCCCTCGGCCTCCGCGATCGCCTTGAGCGAGGTCGGCGCGTCGCCGGCTGGCGGCCGAGCTCGACCATGAGCCGCACGCCGTACTCGGTCTTCGACGAGAAGGTCATCGCGGCTCAAATCCTATCAGTGGGATCGGAATATCCGGCCTCGCTTCGGGCAGGAGTGGCGCGGCGGCCCGGTGGCCCTCGCAAGAGCAGGCTCGACCATCCGATGAGCTCCCTTTTGGAGATTAACCCTTACATATGGTCAGCCGATCTGGAGCACTATGGAGATCCTCCGCGACCATGCCCGTCGAAGCGTTCTGATTCTCCGTGTCGCGTTGCTGGCGGCAATTTCAGTTGTCGTTTCCGCGCACGCCGGAGCGACCGTCCGGAGCCGTGCTCTCTCAGAGAATGCGCCTGAGCGCTTCGAGCCGTATGGCCTCAGCCGGTCGCTCGCTGCCAAACGGAGCGGGGACGTCCGGGTTGAGATCCTTACCCGCGCCGATGGTCGGCTCGCCGCCGCCGCTCAGACGCTTCGCACTCAGCTAAGCCCGGACCCGAGTGCAGCAGAGAACGCGCGCTCCGGAACTCCGGGCGAGCACACGCCGTCGGGTGCGCCCGCGCTGTCCAAGCAATGCGTTCTCATGCGATTCGGACACTGCGGCCGCAGCTGCTGAGAGCGCTATCAGCCCAGCGAGACATCGTTGAGAGCGTTCGATCGCTCGGAGGCCGCATCGTTCGTGGGGACTGTTTCTATGGGACTGTCACGGCCGTTCTCCCGCGCCATTCCCTGACGCGACTTAGTCGTGAGGCAAACGTCCAGGCAATCCAGCCGATACCTCTAGACCGACCACTCGATGACCTCGCGTCCGAGAGCGACGACGTCGGTGCGGATGCCTGGGTTTTAGCGGCGGGGAAGGATCATCCGACAATCCAGCGAGTCTCGCCGTCGTTGAGGACCCGATGGAGCGCACACATCCGGCGCTTCAGGGCCTTGCGTTCGAGGCTCCCTCAACCGAACCGTCACAGGGCCCAAACGTCACTGTGCATGGCACGGCAGTCGCGTCGATGGCAGCCTCCCAGGGAGCGACAGGGTGCTCGATATGCGTCACGTCTGACGCCACCCAGAAGGGGTCGCCCCCCGCGTAAGCCACGTCCTAGAGGCCGACCACGCTGTCAATGATCCTCGCTTGGGCCGTGGGGGAGCCGTGGAGTTATTGGGACTCGACGGCGAACGGAGACTTCACGCAACCGGGCGCAGCCAATCCGGCGCAAGTCCTCACCTACTCGCGCGGCAGCACAGAAACAGCGGATGACAACGGCGACAGCCAAGGATGGGACGCGTATGTCGACGCTTTCGGCGTGACCGCGATGGTCTCGGCGGGCAACTCCGGTCCGGCGCAGGGCACGATCAGCGAACCTTCTGACGCCTACAACGTGATCAGCGTCGGCGGCGTCCAAGGTCTGGGCTCGCCAGATCGGTCGGGCGACCAAGTTTGGAGCTGG
>CAWBDR010000006.1:0-47898 GCA_963787585.1 uncultured Acidobacteriaceae bacterium | reverse complement strand
GCAGTGTCGCAAATGGCTGAACCTCGGTTGGTAGGGTAAGCAAATGCCGAAAAGCAGGCCGGCGCTGTTCCGAGGGCGGCACTTTCAAGACGAGTTGATTGTGGTCTGCGTCCGCCGATATCTGCGCTATTCACTCAGCTACCGTGACCTGGAGGACCTCATGGCCGAGCGTGGATTGCAGGTGGATCATTCGACAATCGCCCGCTGGGTTCTGCGCTATGCTCCCATCCTGAACCAGCGAATGCGTCGTCATGTCCGTCGCGTAAACCGGTCATGGCGAGTGGATGAAACGTATGTTCGGGTTGCAGGCAAGTGGACCTATTTATATCGAGCATTGGATTCCGAAGGCAACACCATCGATTTCATGCTTTCGCCACACCGCGATCGTGTGGCAGCCAAGCATTTCCTGCAGCTTGCTTTGGGCCGTGTGGGCTACCTTCGCCCACGAGTCATCAACGTCGATGGACATCCCGCATACCCGTCCGTTATTACCGAACTGAAACAAGCCGGCGAGTTGCCGAGGATCTGTCGATGTCGACGCTCTCATTACATGAACAATGTGGTCGAGCAGGATCATCGCTTTATAAAGAAGCGGATCATCGCCAGTCAGTGGTTTCGTTCCGTAGAAGGAGCGCTCAACACCATCCAAGGTTACGAGGCACTGCACATGATTCGCAAAGGACAAGTCCGATGGTCAAAGAAGGGAAATGTGGGCGACCAGATCCGATTTGTGAATCGTGTGTTTGGCCTTGCTGCCTGATAGTCGCCCAATCCCGCTTACCCGCGCCTGCCGCTTTCGGTTTGCGACACTTCCCGGCCAAGCCTAGCGCAAAGATCTTCATCGACTAACTCCCTTCCAGGTGCCTCTTGATCAATACGCATGGCAGAGTGGAAAGTTCCACTCGGGTCAGTTGCTATGAGGATGAGAGCGTCGAGAACGAAATGGCCGGCGACGACGGGCAACAAACTGCGACGGCTCACAAGGTAGGTGATCGCGTACAGCAGACCGAGAATCGTGGTGAGCACGAGAGAGCCCAATAGAACCGCCCAACTGAGCTTTCGCAGGACTACGGCATCACCGTCGTGAGCATGAAGCGGGATTGGAACGTTGTGTTTTGATCACCGCTCGCCGTAGATAGTCTGTGCATAAATCAAGAGTTATGCAGCCCCGGCACTTGAGATCACCTTCACCTAGGCGCCGAAGCTCGAGCGGCCTTGGAGCTTCCAGTCGCCGTCGACGCAGGTGAATATGTAGAGAGAATCGCAGACGCTGAGCACCGAGCCATCCTCGCGGTAGCGTGTATATTGGACAGCGTAATGGGCCTTGGTCGATGAGGATTGGACGAGCTTTATCTCATTCCACGCGCTGTGATGCCAGCCGTGCTGCTGCCGCAACCGCGTGAACAAATCCATAGGATTATCGTCGGCTTGGTAGATTGCGACGCGGTTCTCGGCGAGCCGCACATGCGGGAAGCGCATCACCGATTTCATGCCCGTGGCGTCATAGCTGTTCAGCGCAACCATCCAACGCTGCAGAAGTTCTTCGCAGCGCTCCTGATCTTCGCGGCTAATCGTGGGGAGCGCAACGCCGTTCGGTTCGATCACAGGATGGCATTTCCTTTCGGCTTCCGTTCGTAAAGGATGGCGCGACAGGCTGAAGGCGTCCAACCGTATTGCGGCCTGCGGCACGCGGGATCACGAAACGCTTTCCTACACGGATACTCGGGATAATGCCGGAATTGAGCGCCTTGTAGACATTGCTTTGAGCTAGGCCGAGTTCGACTGCAAGCTTTTTCACAGAGGAATAATAGCATTGCTTGGGATCCTCATTTCCGGTACAGCGTCGCTGCTGTACCGATCACATCCATCGCTCTGCTGTACGAGAAAAGCAAGTCGAAGATGACGGTTAAACCCTAAGAACGAACAGCAGGTAGAAACGAACGACCAAAGCTGACGCCACCTATAGGCCCGGAAATATTTTCGAGGCAAAGACTTACATGGATGTCGGCGATCCGGAGTGCGCCGGGATGAACCGGCATGTTGTTGGGAATGAAAGAGTCCTACAAGAAAGGAGAAAGCGACTCCATCTTGGCCTTGAGTCTTGCGGCGCGCATCGCGAGGTGCTGGTCGAAGCGTAGACAGAGGTATCGGTGGGCCGGGCTATTGAGCTTCGAAAAGCCGATGTATTAGGATGCCGACTCCGTTCCGTAGAGGAGGAAGGCAACACGGCAACCGCGTTATCGCGAGCGGTTGTTCGGTCCTACGTAGTCTAAGAACCTGTGCACGCTGAGAAACAACATGCACGAGAACCGGGAGATCTCCTGTACGTCTTGGTCGAAAGATCAAGACCGGTCCGCGAAGCCCAAAAAGCGAACGGCGGACATGCACGTGCAGGAGAAGTCGGACTGTGCCGTAGTACCTGTGAACCAGCCGAACAAAGAAGGGCAACCTTCGGCGGAGGTTGGGGAGGGAAGGGCACAGATCGAGGAGAACATCGTACGATCTCACATGTCCCCGACACAGAGCGGGAAACGCATGTCCCAGGGATTGCGCGGTGTGCGAAAAGCAGCAAGAGAAAGGAAGCAGGAGAGGTTCACTGCTTTGCTCCACCATGTCACTGTCGATCTGCTGCGGGACAGCTTCTACGCCTTACAGCGGCGAGCTGCACCGGGAGTAGATGGCGTGACGTGGCGAGAGTATGAGGCCGGATTGGAGGATCGACTTGTCGATCTGCACAATCGGGTTCACCGGAGAGCGTACCGGGCACAACCATCAAGGCGAGTCTATATTCCGAAAGCTGACGGGCGGCAACGTCCATTAGGCATTGCGGCCTTGGAGGACAAGATTGTTCAACAGGCCGTGGTGACGATCCTCAACCAGATCTATGAGGTCGATTTCAAGGGCTTCTCTTATGGGTTCCGCCCTGGTCGCAGCCCGCATCAAGCGCTAGATGCGCTGAATGTCGGGATCTTCAGGAAGCGAGTGAACTGGGTGCTTGATGCGGACATTCGAGGGTTCTTTGACAATATGAGCCACGAATGGACGATGAAGTTCATTGAGCATCGCGTGACTGATCGGCGCATGCTCGGCTTAATCCAGAAATGGTTGCAAGCCGGAGTGTCGGAAGATGGTCAATGGGCGGAAACGAATATAGGAACGCCACAGGGAGCGGTGCTCACGCCCCTTACACAAAAGGTAATTTCGGCCGTCTGAAGAGCCCGATCCTTCGTTTTGAGATGGGCCCGAGGGAATCGGAATGCTGTGACGAATCGTAATCGTATCTTCGCCGACCAGCACGTCTTTGACCAGCAGTCGAACGATTTTCTGACGCTCCATGACGCTAAGCGTCTCTGCAGCGCTGCGCAAGCGGGCAAGAAATGCCGTGAGGGTTTCTGCCAAGCGCAGGAATGCGGCGCGATCATTGGTCTGATCAGCGATCGCCTGCAGCTCAGCACCGAGTGCCTGTTGGCGCTGACGCAACATAGGCATGCGCTCACGCAACTGTTCGATCGACAAGAGTCCTTCCTGGTATGCATTGAGAAGTCGTTCGATACCTTTGCCGACATGGGCTAATTCTCTTTGCAGACTCTGCTCACGCTTTCTGGTTGGATCAGAGGCGCGCGCTGCTACCAAGCGACGATCCAGTTCCTGCTGGATCAGAGTGGGATCTTCCAGCAGGCGGATCACCTCAGCCCAGACGATCTCATCCAGGAGTTCTTGTCGGATGAAGCGGCCATTGTCACAAACCGGGCCGCCGAGTTTCCGCCAACTATCGGAGCCGATGCACTTGTAGTAATGAATCTTACGTGCGCTGGTTTGAGTCGATGTGCGGGAAAAGGCATAGCCACACTTCGCACAACTGACTAGCCCCTGCACCACACTGGGTGCGATAGTACGCCGGCGCGATCGTATCTTGTTCTGGTAGAGCAGCTCTTGAGCACGGGCGAAACTCTCTTCGGTCACCAGGGCTGGTACGGGTATTTCGATCCACTCTTCGCGCGCGCGTTCGTGGCCTGCTGTGGTGCTGGGCGTAGTTACACCCCGCCGACGCTGTGGGCGCATAACCCGCGTCCGTGCAGAGGCGTGGGTCTTGCCGAAGCAGGCGAGGCCGCGATAGGCTGGGTTCCGCAGCAAAGCCCAGACCACTGAGCGTTCCCAGCGGCTTGCCCTGCGGGTCGGGACACCTTCCCTGTTGAGCCGTCGCGCGATCTCCCCGATGCTGAGTCCCTCGATTGTGTACATCTCATAAACGCGTCGCACGACACGGGCTTCGGCTTCATCAATGATGTAGGCGGCCAATGCTTCGTCGGTTTTATGGAGGTAACGGTATCCATACGGAGCGTTGCTCATGACACTCACTTCGCCCAATTGCGCTCGATGTCGCTTACCGCGCCGGGAACGTTCCAGAAGCTGCGCCCGTTCATATTCAGCGATCATGCCTTGAAACTGAACCAGGAGTTGGTCTTCGGCGCTGTCACCTTGTGGCGACTTCACGAACCGCATCTCGACTCCATGGCGGGCGAACTCCTCAATCAACAGAATCTGGTACGCGTACTTGCGGCTCAGTCGGTCTGGCGAATACGCGAGCACAACCTGGATCTGTCCTTCGGCGGCGAGATCACGCACACGCTCCAAGCCTGGCCGCTCCAGCGTCGCTCCGCTGTAGCCTTCATCTTCGAAGACCCACTCCTTCGGCACTTCCAGATCGTGGTTTTTGGCGAACTCGATCAGCAACGCCGTCTGGCTCGCAATCGTGTTCTCCTCGCGCTGTTGCTCGGAGGAAACCCTCGCGTAGATCGCCGCCATTCTCATCTTCAAACTCCTTCACGCGCGCGCCAACGGGGCGCTTGCGACATGGGACCAGAATCTCGTAAGCCTGCGCAAGCTTCAACTCGAGCAAGCGATCAAATGAATAGGAAACATCAACTTGAAAATGGCCGCTCTTTCTATGCGGCTCAGCCATGCCTCTTTAGAGTCCGCAGAAACGCATTTACCGCGGTGGTTACGATCGCTCCGATGGTGAGACCGCTGCTTCTCGCATATTTTCGAAGCAATTCCACAGTCCGGGGCGGCAGTTTCAAGGTGACCGATACTGTGGCTTCGGGAATTTCGACGGGCCGATCGAGCCGGGAGGCTTCTTCCAAGTAACGATATGCTTGGCGCTCTGACAAATCGAACTCCCGTGACAGGCGACGCACTGCTTCGGGCAGCGCGACTCCACGCTGCAGCAGGCCACGAGCGGCATTCATTTGGCGAGCTTTCTCCGCCTTCGTTGAGCGCGCCATTCGCCATAAATATATTACTGTTTACGACGGAGGTCAAGCAGTGCATACCTTTCTCGCCACCCTGCGATTGTTCTTACGAACTGAAAATTACCTTTTGTGTAAGGGGCGAGGTTTCGCCACTGCTCGCTAACGTTTACCTCCATCACGTTTTCGATCTCTGGATAGAAGCCTGGCGCAAGAAAGTGGCACGCGGCGACGTCGTTGTCGTCCGCTATGCCGATGATCTTGTGGTGGGTTTTCAGCACCGGACAGATGCCGAGCGGTTTCTGAATGAGTTTCGGGACCGTCTGGCAAAGTTCGGCTTGGAATTACATTCGGACAAGACAAGGCTGATCGAGTTCGGGCGCTTCGCCGCTCGAAACCGAAAGCAGCGTGGCGAGGGAAAGCCAAAGACCTTTACTTTTCTAGGTTTCACCCATTTCTGTGGGCAGCTCACTACGGGGACATTCACCGTTTGGCGGATCACGGCTCAGAAACGGATGGTCGCGAAGCTGAAAGCCATCAAGGCTGAACTTCAACGCCGGAAGCATCACCGTACGTCCGAAGTCGGCGCGTGGCTTCGACAGGTCGTGCTGGGCTACTACCAATACCATGCTGTTCCAGGTAACACGACTCAGTTGCGCGTCTTCAGCCGGCGCGTCGCCTGGCTGTGGCGGAATGTGTTAGTTCGTCGCAGTCAGCGCGCGCGTGTGAGTTGGGATCGGCTCACCCCGATCTTGACTCGATGGATTCCTCAACCTCGTACTCTGCATCCTTACCCTGACGCACGCTTCAACGCCACTCATCCTTGATAGGAGCCGTATGCGTAAACGCGCACGTACGGATCTGCGCAGGGGGCGATCAGTGATGGTCGTCCCTACCGCGACAAGAATCCAGTTTTCACCCGACAGATCCGCCCTGGTCGCCAAGTGTAGAGCTATCGTTCAGTTGGACGTATAACGCGCAAACCGCTGAAGTGATTAGGCTTCTGCACATCCCGCAGGATGGGTCCCCACAAACGACCTTCACAACTGCGATCCGTCCTCTTTCCGATTCGACACTCTTCGCTAATAGGGTTTGCCGAGCATTATTAACGCATCGCGCCGTTATCGTAGCAATCAAATTGCTGCGATCCTTCGATTTTGCTTGCCTGACCTTACCTCACCTGCAGGATCGAGCGCACGAAACACAATGTGATTCAGTTTTGCGTTGTCACCCGAGCAGGCCGACTCACTCGATCGTGATGCCGCCCGAGTCCACGCGAATACTGACCGATGGCCCGCCGCCGCGAATCTTGCCTTCTATGTGATGTTTGGAAAAAACGCTGTTGACCGCCATCTCCGGAACCGAAATGTTGCCGCTGTCGGATTCCGCGCTGACGTCGTACCCGGCACTGGGTACGAGCTTCACCCTGACCCCCCCGGAGCCTGCTTTCGCGCGAATCGGAGCAGCAACAGTTTGGCCGATGGTAATTTGCCCGGAGTCGGCCTGCACGTCCAGCGCGCCGGCCACATCTGAAGTATCGATTCCGCCCGAATCGACACGGGCAAACACCGCACCTTTCGTCTTATTGATGTGCACGCCTCCGGAATCGGCTTCTGCATGAACCTCAGATCCAACGTGGATTTCGATTCCACCCGAATCCGTTTTGCAATCTATCCGGCCTTCTAGACCTCGAACCTCGATCCCTCCTGAATCGGCGCGGGCCCGAAGCTCGGTGTTGGCCGGGCTTTCAATTTCGAGGCGCATGGAGATGTTCCTCAGCAAGTTATGTTCGTGGACAAAGCCAATGCGCACCCTGTTGCCGTTTTGTTCGATTGGCGGGTTGCGCTCGAGCTCCCGAATTCGCGCGTACACATCATTCGAGCTGAACCAGCCGTGCTGCGCCTGGAGGATCGCATGAATGCGCACGAATCCTGATCGGCCTGCGGTCACGGTAATCCCCCCTGAGTCGGTCTGAACATCCAAATCTACGGGGCCAGAAATAGTGAGCGACCTATCAAATGAGCCATCGGCTTCAGCCGCACTCACTAGCGACCCCGCGACAAGCGCGGCCAAGCCTAGCGCAAAGATCTTCATCGACTAACTCCCTTCCAGGTGCCTCTTGATCAATACGCATGGCAGAGTGGAAAGTTCCACTCGGGTCAGTTGCTATGAAGCGGATCTATCCCGATTGTCAACGCGGACGACGGACCTGACATTGCGGCAAGCGAAAATTATTCCTCGCGGAGGGCGAGCATGGGATCGATGTGGGATGCGCGACGGGCCGGGACGTAGGCACCGAGCAAGGTAGCGCATAGCAGCAGGAGTGTGATGGCGAGGAATGGCTTAAAGCCGGCCGAACCGAATGAGAACAACACCATCGACTTGATCGCGATGGACGCGAAGACCCCCGCGATCAAGCCCGCGGCGATGCCGGCGACGCCGATGACAGCGCCCTGGCGAAGCACCATGGACACCACGTCGCGGCGGTCGGCGCCTACCGCCATACGGATTCCAAACTCGCGAAAGCGGCGGGCGACGGAGTAGGAAACGACTCCATAAAGTCCGATTACGGCAAGAATGAGACCCATGACGCCCATCCCTGCCACAAGCTCGGTAATGATGGCGGGGGTGGCAATTGCGCGGCTGTGATAAAGATCGGCCATGGTGCGCACGTCGAACACCGGCATGTCTTTGTTCAGATTTTGAATGACGCGACGGAGCACCGGGACAATCGTTGTGGCGTCGGCGGCTTTCGATTGAGCCATTAGGAACAAGTTCGGCTGGGTGTGCTGGGAAAGCGGGAGATAGATGTAGTCGCTCGCGTTCTCGCCGATCCAAAAATACTTAGAGAGCTTAGCGACTCCAACGACCTCAGTCAGGCGGCCCGGGGCATCGCCGACACGAAGCCGCTTACCGATGGGATCTTCTTTCGGCCAGTAATGCCGCGCGAACTGTTCGTTGACAATTGCGACGGCCGGGCTGTCCGCCGTGTCGGTTTCCGAGAAGGAGCGGCCGCGGAGAATTGGAATTCCCATGGTTGCAAAGTAGTCCGGCGTAACGACGTTGTCGAGGATCTTGGGGATGGTTTGGCCGCGCTGTAATTGGCGTCCATCAGGCAGAGCGGCGACCGCGTCCTGGCCATCCATCCCCATCGGGACGCACTCGGCGAGAGCCGCGGAGACAACGCCGGGAGAATGCTGAACGTTTTCGAGAAGCTGCTTATAGAAGACCTTCCGCTGAGATTCGTCATAGCGGATGAGACCGGGATCGAAGCTCATCAATTGCAGACCGTCAGTACGAAAGCCAGGCCCTTTGTCGATTTGGCTCTTGAAGCCTTCAAATAAGATGCCGGAGACGACCAACAGCAAGACCGATAACGCCACTTGCGCTCCGACGATGACATTGCGTCCCCATAGCTTCCTTCCCTTCGAGGCCGTTCCTTCTTTCTCCTTCAGGGCGGTGATGAGGTCCAATCGCGTGGTTTGGAGAGCAGGCGCGAGGCCGAAGACAAAAGTGCTCGCAATACCGACAAAGAAGGTGAATAACAACGCCTTGCCATTGAGGTGGAAGTTGATGTCAAGCGGAGCGTCAGTCGGAAACGGTATGGTGTTGAGGAACGCGTCGGCGCCAAAGGCGACAGCTAATCCAGCCGCGGCGCCCAAGAGAGACAGGACCAAATTCTCGACGAGCAACTGACGGATTAAGGTCCAACGGCTTGCGCCCGCTGCCAGTTTTACGGCGATCTCGCGGGCACGCATGGAAGCGCGGCTGAGAAGCAATCCTGCAACATTTGCGCAGGCAACCAGGAGCACGCAAATGGCGAGCAATGCCAGCATAATGACCAACGCGGTGTCGGGTGGATCCTGCTCGACGTGAGATTTAAACTCAGTGATTGCTTTTAGCTTCAGATTTTCGTCCGCCTTTGGATACATTTTGCGGAGAACGGCGGCAATAGCGGTGAGATCGGCCGAGGCTTGGGACACCCCGGCTCCTGGCTTCAACCTGCCTCTGACGCTGAGCCACGCGTTATCTCGCTTCTTATACGGAGAGGGATTCCATAGGTTCTCCACTGTGACGAGTGGGACGAACATCGCGGCCTTTAAAGCATCTAAGCCATGGAAGGTTTCTGGGGCCACTCCAATGATGGTGAACTGAATCCCGTTGAGCCAGATCTTTTGACCCACGATTGAGGGATTCCCTCCAAACTCGCCCTTCCAAAGATCGTGGCTGATCACGACTACGTAATCGCGGCCGGGGACGAGGTCCTCGTCGCGCCGGAAGCCACGGCCCAACGCCGGCTTGATGCCCATGACGTCAAAGAAATTGCCGGTGACGAACATGCTCCATTTCATGCGCGATTGAGTATTGCGGTCGGGTTGGAAGCCGAGGTGCGTGTAGCCGCTGGCGACCAGACCGTCGAACGTGCGATTACGATCGCGCAAGTCAGCGTAGTCGGGGTATGAGAGAGCCGTGCTGCCTCCGAAAGGTCCGTTTGTGATGGCATGAACGTTGACTACCCGGCTGGCATCCAGAACAGGAAGAGGCCGCAACAGCAGGACATCGGCAAAGCTGTAGATGGCCGAATTCGCGCCGATACCGATAGCCAGCGAACAAGCCGCAACCACCACGAATCCTGGGCTTTTGGCCAACAGGCGAATCGCAAAGAAGAGATCTTTGAGCATGGGACCTTCCGGTTTGAAATCTAAGGAAGGTACGCGATCCGCGGGGAGATTGTTCAGCAATTCAGGGAATTGCGACGGAATGATCACAGACACCTCAAATCTTCCTTCTTCCACGCTCACAGCGCGTTAGATGGACTTGACGGTTCCGCCAGAACCAGTGCAATGTACTCTCGTCACGAGGAGAACCATCATGTCCGCTCG
The DNA here is from genome assembly GCA_963787585.1 of uncultured Acidobacteriaceae bacterium. Lineage (GTDB taxonomy): Bacteria > Acidobacteriota > Terriglobia > Bryobacterales > Bryobacteraceae > Bog-105. The sequence continues at coordinate 37,766 of CAWBDR010000006.1, read as the reverse complement.
CTCGATTCGCCGCGCACAGGAGCGCCAAGCCCGAAAGTTGGCACGCAAAGCCATTTCTGAACCGCGCACGTCAGTAAGCGGAGCCAGAAGCATTTCCGCCACCGAACCCAACCCCGAACTCCTCGACGAATTCACTCCCGAATTCATCGCTGAGGCCAACGCGGTCCGCGATCGCGTTTGGCGCAAAGCCGGTCTCCTCCCCGCTTCCGACCCCCGCGCTTCAGAACCACGAGCGTCAGCGAGTGGACGTGTTTCACCTGCCCAACTCGCCGCCAACCGTGCCAACTCCCAGCTCAGTACGGGGCCGCGCAGCTCCGCGGGCAAGGAAACCGTCTCCTTCAACGCCTTCCGCCACGGTCTCGCCGGCCGCTTCAAAATCATGCCCTACGAGAGCGAACAGGATTATGAAGAGCTTCTCAATGGCCTCCGGGAAGAGCATCGTCCTTCCACCCCCACCGAGCATCTACTCATCGGTCGCATGGCCGAGCATCACTGGCTTTCCCAGCGCGCTCTCTACCTCCAAGGGTTTTGCTTCAACGAAGTCGGCGGCTGCGATAATGACGCCCACCTGGCGCTCTATCTGCGCTACCAAACCACCCATGAGCGCGCGTTCCATAAATGCTTGAATGGCCTCCTAAAGCTGAGAGCAGAAAAGCGAAAAGAACAAAGTGGCTTTGTTTCGCAGCAGCATAAACAAGCCGATCAAGCCCGCCGCGAAGCACGCGAAAAACGCCAGCAGGAACGCCACAAATGGGCCGCCCTGATGGATTCCGCCAAAGTCGATCATCAAAATCTGCTCAATCTGCAGCTTCCGGGTGGTGAACAGTTCGTCGAAAAGGCTATCCAGCGCATCATAGCCCTCGAAAAAGCTGCCTAGCTGCCGCAGTCGATTGTCCTGCTATCTTCGGCAAATGGGCCTTTCCTGTACGATCCGCCGGTTCGGCGCCGGAGTTATTCTTCCTGTTTCTCTATGCTGTCTTGCTACGCGCGTGTTTCCTCAGGAGCATCCGGAAGCCGCGCCGGTGGCGAAAGCGTCTCCTGCCGCTCCCGAGGCGAAGCCTGAACCTTTGCCGCCGCTGCCCGCCGACGCGTCTGTCGCGCAGACGGTCACGGTGAACGGACAGCCACTGCATTACACGGCGACGGTCGGCGTCATTCCCGTTTACAACGTCACGGACCCGAATAAGCCGGAGATGAAGACCGGGGAGGTCGTCGTGACCTCGTACATTCTGGATGGGGTGAAGGACAAGCTGGATCGCCCAGTGACTTTTGCGATGAACGGCGGTCCCGGCGCGGCCTCCGTTTACCTCAACTTCGGCGCGATCGGCCCGAAGCACGTCCAGTTTGCCGATCAGGGGGATAGTCCTTCCGATCCGGCACGCCTGACGGACAACCCTGGAACCTGGCTGCCGTTTTCCGATCTCGTTTTTATTGATCCTATTGGGACGGGCTTTTCGCGATCACTTGTCTCGACCGCGGACACGAAAAAATTCTTTTACTCGACGACGCCGGATATCGAGTACCTTTCTCGCGTCATCTACGACTGGCTGGTGAAGGGCGGGCGGCTGCAATCACGCAAATATCTGATCGGGGAAAGCTACGGCGGCTACCGCGGACCACGCGTCACGCATCACCTGCAATCGCAGCTCGGTATTGCGATGAACGGCCTGATCCTCGTTTCGCCGTATCTGAATCCGTGGATTGAAGCCAATGGCGAAATTTCTCCGCTTCCCTGGATGATGACTTTGCCTTCGATCGTGGCCGCTCATCTGGAACGCGAAGATCAGCTCACTCCGCAGCGTATGGCCGAGGTGGTTGCGTACACGCGGGGCCAGTACGTGACAGACCTGTTGGCAGGCCGCTCGGACCCAGAGGCGACGCCACGAATCATCAAAAAGGTAACGGAGCTGACCGGACTTGATCCCGCCTTCGTGAAGTATTCCGGGGGACGCATCGAGGCAGGCGCCTATCTTCGCGAGGTACACCGCGAAAAGGGCGAGATCGGGTCGGTGTACGACTCAAATGTAACGGCGTACGATCCATTTCCTTTTTCACCCAATCAGATCTCAAGCGATCCCATCCTGGAAGCGATTATCGCGCCAACCACGACGGCGATGGTGGATTGGGTCACGCGCGTTGTGGGCTGGAAGACGACGGCGCGATACAACGCGCTCTCCTATGAGGTGGCGCGGGGTTGGGACCGCGACCGGGTGCTCGAGCGTGGCTCAAGCGCCGATTTGCGTGAGGCAGTGGCCGCGGACCCGAAGCTGCGCGTGCTGATCGCTCACGGATGGGACGATCTGAGTTGTCCGTTCATGAGCTCTGTATTAACGGTGGACCAAATGCCGGTCATGGGCGATCCGAAGCGCGTTGCGGTACACGAATATCCGGGCGGACACATGTTCTATACGCGGCCGGGGAGCCAATCGATGTTCATTAAGGATGTTCAGGCGATGATGGCCGTGCATTAGGTCACGAGAATAGCGTCGGCCAGTGCCAGGGCGAGACTAGTGAACACGATATCGAAGACCACGAGGAGTCGGCCCCAGAGGAGCTGATCGGGGCCAAGGGTCTGATCGGAAAAGAGAGCGTTCGTCAGTTCGATCGCGGCAATCAGGAGCGGAATCAGAATCGGATAAATAATTACGGGCAGCATCAATTCGCGCAGGCGCAGATTGACGGTGAGGGCGCCGAACACCGCACCCAGGATGGAAATGCCCCAGGTGGAGAGCAGAAAAACCAGAGCCAGCTCGATCGGATGAAGCCACCAGCGAATGTTGTAGAAGATTCCGAAAACGAAAAGCGCGGCAATCTCGACCAGCAGAAGCATTACGAAGTTCGCGGCCGCCTTTCCCACCAGCAGGCTGGGGGAGGAAAGCGGGGAAGCGAGCAGCGCATCCAGACATTCATTCGGAAGCTCGCGCGCGAAGCCGCGATTGAAAACGAGCGCGCCCGCGAATGCGAAGACCAGCCACAGCAGCCCTCCCGCGATCTGGCGCGTTTCTTCGGATGAAACGTCGAAAGCGAAGCTGAAAAGCAGCAGAATCGAAATCGCGAAGGCTCCCGCCGCGTTGAGAGACTCCTTCGTGCGGAATTCGATCGCAAGATCCTTGCGGGCGACCGATAGGGCCTGGCCGATGGTCCTCATTCGCTGGCGAGGCGACCAGTCAAGCAGCACCCTGATCGGTGTAGACCCGATAGAGGTGGCTGGCATCGTCGAGCATCTCGGGAGTGCGCTCGCCGGCAAAGCGTAGCCGCCCGTTTTCGAGAAGAGCCACATGCGAGGCGATGGCGAGGGCCTCGCGAAGCTGATGGGTGGAAAGAAGGATCGTTGCGCCGCGCTCCCGGGCCTCGACGAGGAGTTCGCTCAACATCACGATCGCGCGATCATCGAGCGACGTGAACGGCTCATCCAGCAGCAAAATCCGGGGCGAATGGAGGAAGGTGCGGGCGAGCGCGAGACGCTGGCGCATGCCGCGTGAGTACTGCCGGACTGGCATAGTAGCGACGCGAGCGAGACCCACGCGATCAAGCCACGGTTCGACTGCGCGCTTACGGTCCCCGATTCCAGCGATACGTGCAAAGAAAAGCAGGTTTTCGCGAGCGGACAGGTCCTCGTAAACGCCGATTCCGTGGCCCAGAAATCCGATCTGCCGCCGGACCGCACTGGAGCGCGGTGATTCGCCCGCGATTCGCACAGTTCCGCGCTGGAAATGTGAAAGGCCGGCAAGGATGCGAAGAAGCGTAGTCTTGCCGGCTCCGTTTCGCCCAAGGAGCGCACAGCAGGAGCCTTCCGCGACAGTGAGGCTGACATCGCGGAGCGCCGGGTAATCGCCGTAGAACTTCCAAAGGCTGGATATTTCTATCGCAGCGGAGATGGCCTCAGGCATGCGATCGGGCTACTTACCGGAAGGCGAGCGCACCGGCGAACTGCGGTAAAGCGCAATGAGCCCGATGCCTAGAATGCCGCCAGCCAAAGCGATCAGCCAGGGTAAATGCGCGTAGATCTGCGGTTTACCCTCCGTGAGCGGGGGTTGGTCACTGGGGTCCGGGGAATTCGCCGCTTCATCGCCGGTCCGCAGGGAGCCGCTGCCCTTCAGGTCGAAAGAGAATACGTCGGGAGCGGTTACCGTGTAGATAGTCGCTTGCGTTTTCGGCTCGGTGCCGACCAGTTGAATATCTTTCCCGGCGAGCGTCACGCCGGACGGTGCGATCAAGCGAAGTGGGCTCGTCCGCATGCCTTTAATATCCGTCACGCGCCCATGAAACGTCATCGGCGAGCCAACGGGCAGAGTGTAGGCGATCTCAAATTCGGTCTGCCCGGGCTTGATCGGGAAATCGATCTTAAAAACATCGGACTGGTCCGTCTTCTCGGCTGGGCGAGGGAGCGGCATTCCCTGCGGGCCTTGCGCATTGATCCGGACCTGGCCGTTCGCGGCGGGCGGCAAATAGAACCGAAGACTTCCCACAGTGGGATTATTGTACGTCTCCTTCGAGGGGTTCTGGACGATTACGGTTTCATTCACGGCCACCTGGCTTATGGATGGCTCGAGAACCAGCATGCGTTGCGCAAGCTGAACCGAGGCGGGCGATTTGGTTGATTGGTAGACATCCAGTTCCACATTCGAGGTTGGGATGTTTGGCGTGAGCAGCTTGTTGTAATTGACGCCCTCAAAATTTGCCTGCAATAGTTGCGGGCCGCCGCCCGGCTCATAGTTTTGAAAAAGAAAATGACCGGATGCGTCGCTGGTAGTGGTTCCGAGCGTGCGCATGCCGCCCTGACCGGGCTTCACCAGAGTGACGTTGATTCCGGGCTGTGGCTTGCCAGTGGTTCCGTTCCGGATAGTGCCGTCGATGGAAGCGAACAGCGAGACTGCGCTCAAAACAGCGAGGGCGTTCAACCGAAGCAGGTTCGTCATGCGATGGCCCTACCGCATTCTCCGCAGAATTTGAGCGCTTGCGGGAAGCTGGCTCCGCAGTGCGGGCACACGGTCGCCTTTGCCGCGGTTCGCGCCGGCTTCGGTTGGGCCGTTTTGTGTGGAACGCGCGTCGGTTGCAGGCCAAGGCGCTTGATCGTCTCTTCCATTTCCATCAATACGCCGGCCAGTTCCTTCTGCACCGCCCGCTTGGTCTGCTGATAATCCTCGTCCGACAATTTCCCGAGCCGGTATTCGAAGTGCAAGTCACGCAGATTTTCATAAATAGCCTGCTTGCGATCTTCCAGATGCTGGATGGGTGAGACCGGCACCGGCTCCGGCACATCTTTGTCACGAATGGCAAGGGTGAAGAAGAGCGCGCCGAGCGCGATGAGGATGGCAAAGGCGATGATCATTTGCGTTCGGGGTCACGCTTGCTCTCGGGCCCCACGTCGGGCGAGTCGTCCATCTCTCGATCAATCTGGGCACGGAAGCGTTCAATGGTTGCCTCGTCGACCGGAGTAAGCGGTTCGGGTGTTTTTCGATTCCGCCGCACGTACCAGTAGTAAATAATGAACCCGATTGCCAGTGCGATGGCGGGCATCACCCAGGTGATTACCGGCCCCAAACCCCTCCCTGGCGGGGATGCGAGCGCTACGATGCCTTCCTCGCGAACGATTGTATCGATGATGGCGCTATCGCTCATGCCCTTTTGCTGCATCTGGTAAATGCGCCGACGCATGGGATCGGCGGAATCACAGCGGAGCATGGGGCAGTTGCCCACGGTATTGCGGCAACCTCCACAGCGGCAGGCCAACTTGTCTCCAACACGGGTAACGTTCGGAGACATGTAGGACGCGGCGTCCTGCGCGATCAATGCCGCGATTACCGCAAAGAATGCGAATACAAGCCGGGCGTTTCCAGAGCGGAGAGCGGCGGCAAAGCGCCGCAACGTGTCAGGGCTGAACCGTGGCTGGCGCAGTGGCAATGCCCACAACCTCCGTGCGCGCGTATTGGAGCCGTACCTTCCCAGGAATTAAGCAAATGATCGTGCCAAACAGCAGGGAATAGTAGCCGATCCAGATCCAGGATACGAGTGGAAAAATATACAACTGAAAAATCGCGTTCGTACTGTCGGGCGTAACGCCGGAAAAGTTTACGTACAGATCTTCGTCGAGATGGCGCCGTATACCGACAATTGAGGCCTGTTGCTGGCTCGACTTGTAGAGCCGGACCTCCGGATTGAGCTGAGCGATCGTCTCGCCGTTTCGTGATACATCGAGCACGGCGTGGGTGAATTCATAATTTCCCGTGTCGCCGTCGTTCACGCTGAGCAGCCGCAGGTCATAATGCCCGAAACGCAGACTCTGATTGAGGCCGAGATTGCGGACTTCGTGCCGGTTGAAGGCGCTACCGGTGAATCCGATAAACATGATCACAATGCCAACGTGAACGAGATACCCGCCATAACGGCGCGTGTTGCGCCAGGTAAGTTCGAAAGCCGCTCTCGGAAGCGATAAGTGCTCTTTCGCTTGAATCGCGCGCGAGCCCTTCCAGAACTCACCTGCGATGGAGGTCAGAACAAAGGCGCAAAGTCCGAAAGAAATCAGGGGTGCGATCTGGCGGATGCCGCCCAGCGCCAGCAATATCGGGACAAGAACACCAACGATGCTGGGAATTAGAAATGCTCTTTTCAAGCTGTTGAGAGAGCTTTTCCGCCAGGCAATAAGCGGGCCGACGCCCGTCAAGAAAATCAGAAATAGCGCGATGGGAACGTTAACGCGGTTGTAATAAGGAGCGTCGATGGTTTCCTTTTCACCCGTGAGAGCTTCCATCACGACCGGGAACAGAGTGCCCCAGAGTATCGCGAAACAGCTCGCCAGCAGGATCACGTTGTTGAAGAGAAAACTGGACTCGCGCGAGATGACGCTCTCCAGTTTTGCTTCGCTCTTCAGGTACCCAAGATTCTTGATAATCGCAAAGATCACCAGGCCGGTGGCGGCCAGGACAAAAGTGGTGAAATACGGCTTCACCGGTGATTGCGCGAAGGCGTGAACCGAAGCGACTAGACCGGTGCGCGTCAGCGTGGTGCCAAGAATGCTCAGGAGGAACGTGGCGGAAACCAACACCATGTTCCAGACCTTCATCATTCCTTTCTTCTCCTGCATCATCACGGAGTGAAGGAATGCTGTCGCCGTGATCCAGGGCATGACAGCCGCGTTTTCGACGGGATCCCAGCCCCAGTAACCGCCCCATCCAAGTACCGTGTACGCCCAGCCCATGCCGAGCAGAATTCCGGTGCTTTGGAATAACCAGCTCACGATAGCCCAGCGCCTCGTGGTATGAATCCATGCTTCGCCAGGCTGATGAGTGATCAGCGACGCCATGGCGAATGCAAACGGCACGGTAAAGCCGACGTACCCAAGATAGAGAAAGGGCGGATGGATGGCCATGGTCCACCACTGCAATAGCGGGCTCAAGCCATTGCCGTCACCGACATCGATGATGCCTTTGCCAAGCATGAACACGCGAAACGGACTCGCAACGAAGGTGATCATGCCCACGAAGAAGGCGAGCGTCGTCATCATGATTGCGACCACGATCGGCATCATGTCGCGGAATTTGCGGCGATTAGTGAAGACGACTACGGCGGAATACGTCGAAAGCAGCCAGCTCCACAATAGAAGCGAGCCTTCCTGGCCGCCCCACCAGGCGGTGAACTTGTAAAGCCCGGACATGGCCCGATTACTGTGGCCAGCGACGTAGGCAAGACGGTAATCGCCACTGATGAGAGCGGAAATCAGAACGGCGGAAGCGAGGGTGAGCAGAATCCAGGTGGCGTAAACGGCGCGCTCCGCGCTGACGACGAGAAATGGCCTGCGGGCATACTTACCTGTAACGGCGGCGATCACCGCAAAGACGGTTAAGCAAAACGCAAGCAGAATCGATAACGCGCCGATATTTTCCATTCGATTTCCAAACGCCTGGTGGTCTTACGAGTGCCCGACTGCGAGCGCGGGTCGGGACACTGAGCTGATCTTCGACGGCACGGCTTCGTGGGAGAGATTGCCATGCGGAGGTTTGGCCTCATACTTCGAAGCGCACTTTGCCTGAATACTGTTTGCTTGAAAAACGCCATCTGGGCCGAGCCGGCCGTCCGCGAGAGCCTGCGCGTTGTCCCGGAACGTGTCGGGCAGCGGATCGGAACCCGAATACACCACATTCAGCGTCTGAGCGCCCTGATGCAGAACAAAGGAAACCTGTGCACCGGCTTTCTTGATGGAGCCGGGTTCCACGTCGCCTCCGACCCGAAATTTCCGGCCTTGAGCAGCGTTGCCCATGTGGTGAAGCTCCGTGATGGTTTTGTAATACGTCTTGGTATCTCTCACCCCGCCCAGCGCAAGCCAGACGAGCGATCCCACGATAAGAGCCATCAAGATCCCGAACTTTACATAGGTATTCATTGGACTGCGGGGCTAAATTTCAGTATAGACAGGTTCGGGCGTGGGGGGCGCCTGCAGAGCCCCTGCAGTTCGCTTTCTAAATCGCAACTGCTACCATGACAACGCTCTGCAAAGCTAAATAACCAGCAACGCTCAGGCCTGTCGTTTGCCCGAGCGGTTTGGAGTCAAATTTGATTGAGAATCTTTCGATTGCGTGTGAAATAAGTGGTTTCCACCTGCCGCATGCTCAGGCCGCCCAGAGCGTGGCCGAAAGGGTAAACTGCATCATCCTCTTTCGCGAGCCTGGCCCCATGGCCCAGGGTCTGATTGCAGACGGTTATGCGATGAAAGGTTTTCGCGTCGACACCAAATCGTGTAACTGGGGCCCTATGAGCGGCTTTGTTTGCATGGACCCCCGCCTCACTAAAGATGAGGCGTACCTACCTAAAAACCGAAAGTGGACGCACGAGGCGCTTTCGGGAGAGATAAACGAGAATTTCTTCGGAAAGGGCGTCAAGGATCCATCATGGGTAGGCGACGTCATGCCGATCGTAATTTCGCAGAGGCGGATTGATTACTTGAAAACGAAACACGTGATCGATCCTCAAAAGGACAACAAGGGTCACTTCGTAGGAGTTTCGAAGGCCAGCAAGGGCAGTACGGTACTGCCGTGGCGACTGATACCAATTGGCAATGCCAGTCAGCCCTGGCTCAAAGGAGCGCAGCCGGATCATTGCGTGCTGTGCATTGACACCAGCGCCCGGGTTTCATTTACGCAGGAGTTACCGGAACCGAACGGACTGAAGGAACCGGTTGAACGGATCCAGTTCCGAGGCTTTGAAGCCATTCTGGGTCTCACTAACCCCGGCAGCAAGCATCTCGGATTCAAAGCATGCGTGACTGCCGACTACGATTTGTTTGCAATCTGGCCCGGGCAAAAGGGGGGCGATCTAATGGACCGGCAACATTTCGTCAGTAGTGTTTTCGCCTCAGCTCCCGGCAGCGGGCAGGGCAGGTCGCTTCCGGGCGGGGTGAAGCGAATGGTTGGCGTTGACTCGCGGCTCAAAGAGTCCGGTTCGAACGAGCATCACCGTTTTGGTGACGTCAGCGCCCGCACGATGAACGTAAAGGCATTGCTGAATAGTGCGATACAGAATCCGGGTGGCAACGCGGTCCATCACAACGATGAGGCTGGTAACTTTGCTCTCGCCAAGGGCACGCTGAAGGACTGTTTACCGATCATCGGTTTTGTCCCGAGTGTTCTTCCGAGTACGAGTAGACAGCAGGCAGGTAAGGCGGCGAAAGCGATTCTGCTCGAGACGCTCGAAGACTTCAAGACCCTGGTGCTTTACGCACGCGAGAACAACTTCCGAGAAGTGGTGAAGGCAGCCTGGCTGGTCGAAGCCGGCGTCTGATGTTCGGAGCGGCGGATGCGGCCGCGGATTGGGGCACGGGCAATCTCGATTGAGGGCTCGAGTCCAGCGCAAATCGGTGTCGATCGCCACTCGGTGCGTAGCGCGACCATAGGCTCGACGCTCGCGGCCCGGGCAGCGGGAATACAGGATGCCAGGAGCGCGGCGGCGCAGAGTAATAATGTCGCGACGGTAAGCATACGTGGGTCCCACGGAGAGACACCGAAGAGTTGACGCGTCATGAGCCGGCCCGCCACGATGGCGAGCGGGATACCGACGCCGAGCCCGATGCCGATCTGGAAGAACGCGCCGCGAAGGACCATGCGGACTACGCTAGCGCGATCGGCACCGAGCGCCATACGAACGCCGATCTCGCTCGTACGCTGTTCGACGGTATAGGCCATCACGCCGTACAAGCCCACTGCGGCGAGAACAAGGCCGAGCACGCCGAATAGCATAGTGAGGGTGGCGATCATGTTCTCCTGTTGAAAATCGCCGGCAAGAATTTTCGAGTACGGATCCACGTTGTCGACCACCAGATTGGGATCGATGCTGGCGAGCGCTTTGCGCACGTCGGCTTCGATACCGGGCGGATTGCCGGGAGCCCAGATGACGATGTTGCTAAGGAAGTGGGAGAAGAGGTCGAAAGTGTTGAATTGCGGATCGTCGTATTTGACGCTTTGCGTTTCGGACAGCCAGAACATTGGGCGGACGGGCTCCTTGTAATCCCAGGTCATGTAGCGTATGTCGCGCACAACGCCGACGATTTCGAATTTGTTCGCGTACTGAATGCGGTCCATGCCGAAGTGCTGGCCGATGGGGTTCTGGTGTTTGAAGAAGCGTCGAACGAAGGCTTGGTTGACGACCGCGATCGGGCGAGTCGTGGCGGTGTCCTGCTCTTCGACTGAGCGGCCCTGCACGATTTTTGCTCCGAGAGTTTCGAAGAAGCCGGGCATGACGCGGGCCCAGCCGGCGCTGGTCTCTTCCTTGGGCCCGGGTTCGGGGCGACCCGAGATACGAACGCCCTCGTTCCAGCTATCGCCGCTCATGGGCGCGTAGAGAGCGGGAGCGACCATCCGCACTCCGGGCACGCGCAGGAGGCGCTCGTCGATACGGCGGAAGAACGGCTCCATTTGTTCGGGCTTGTAGTTGCCGAGCGTTGGGTTGATGGAGACGAGATAGCGGTCCTTCGTCTCGAAACCAAAATTCTGGTGTTCGAGATTGCGCAGGCTCTGGCCGAGCAGAGCAGCAGCGGAGAGCAGAACGAGCGACATCGCGGCTTGCGCGATGACAAGCGATTTTTGCGCGACGGAGCCGCCGCCGCGCACGGAACGGTTGCTGCCGCGCAGAGCTTCGACCGGATCGACATGCGAAGTCATCCAGGCGGGGGCGATACCGAAAAGTATTCCGGTGAGCACCGAGACTGCGAACGTAAAGAGCAGAACGGGCCAGGAGGGCGACGCATCGACAGGGACGTAATTTGCCGGACCGCCGCCGTTGTGGAACGCAAGATAGAGAATCAGTGTGCTGCCCCCGTAGGCGATTCCTATTCCGAGAATGCCGCCGATGATGGCGAGCAGAGTGAACTCAACGAGCGCTTTGCGCACCAATCGGCCGCGTGACGCACCGAGAGCGACGCGCAAAGACGTCTGAGAGCGCTCCTTCAAGCCACGGGCGAGCATAAGATTGGCGAGATTGCTGCAGGCGACCAGCAGCACACAGCCGGCTGCGATGAGGAGCAGCTTCAAGCCAGCCTGGTATTGATCGCGCATCTCTGCGACACCGGCGCCGCCGGGAATGAGATGCAGGCTCTGCTGACGCCAAGTCTGCTTTTCGCCGGGCTCCATGTCGGGCAGATGGCTCGCGAGCCAGTCATGGAACTCGACGCGCAGCCTGGCTTCGAGCGATTTGGGATTCACACCGGGTCGCACGCGGCCGACGATGTCGAGCCAGTTCTGATTGGGAAGTTTGAGGCGCTGGGCTTCGCCATCAAGCAGAGGTTCGGTGTTGACTGGGATCCACAGGTCGGGCATACCCCAGCCGGCGAGCTTGGCACCGTAGAAGCCGGGCGGAGCGACGCCGATCACGGTAAAGGGATGGCCGTTTATCTCATAACTCGCACCCACGACGGAGGGATCGGAGCCGTATTTATCGCTCCAGACGTGATAGCTCATGACGGCGACGGGGGGTGCGCCGGGCTGATCGTCGGCGTCGGCGGTCAAGCGGCCGATCCAGGGACGGACGCCGAGGGTGCGGAAGAAATTTCCGGAGACGAATTCGCCATTGCGACTATCGACGGGGCCCTGCGCTCCTGCGCGGCGCACACCCAGGGCCGCATTGCCGGCTTGCAGTACTGCAAGGTCGGCGAACTCGGGCGTGTGTTCGCGGAAATTCTTGTAGGCTTCGTAGGAGAAGAGCGAAAAATCACCCATCGCTATCCTGCGTGTACCCGCCCCAGTTGCAGCAGCGGATTTTGTCGCCTACGCGCCAGAGTTCTTCGGGCTTGGTGACCGGCAAAGATTTGAGCATCACCTGATGTACCAGGGTAAAAATGGCTGTTGTCGCGCCGATTCCCAATGCCAGCGTGATTACCGCGGTCGTGGTAAATCCGGGTGCCTTTTTCAGTTGCCGAAACGCTTCCTGTAGGTCCGCCATTCGTTTTCCTTTCCCGTCGCTCAGGGTTCCGTTTTCATATAGGGATGCACAAGCGCAGTTAGCAAATTCGTCAGACCACTTCTCAGTTGCAATACTCAGCAGGATCAGTTTGGTTACAAGCCGGCCTCAATTTTGTGACTCACAGAGCGGAATACGCGCAGGCGGGTCTATAAGATCCAAAAGTGTTGCCACAAATTTGCAGCTGTTATGTAAAAAGAGAGACATACGTGTGAGTGATGCTCGATGACGTCGGCGTTGCGCTCGCCTCGGATTACGACGGAACACTTGTCAGGATGGGCCGGTGAATCACAACACGCGTGTTCGCGCGCGAACACGCATACAGCACCGAGGCGCATCTAAACCGGCACCGATGACAGTCGCCAGGACTCCGGTGTCGGCTTCAGCAGTCGCCAGCCCTTGGCTAGCGCAAGCGCAGGGGATGTCTGACCGGTTTTATGCTTTTATCCAGCAGCGATGCGTGTTGCCAGCCCGGATAGCCCATAAAGCCAGACCACGAGCGAGATGATGGAAGCTAGAGTCGTCATCGAGACGGTGGACGCTACCATCATTTCCTCGCAGCGATACTCTCCCGCAAGAATGTAGACAGTCTTGGCCGTGGGCACTGCGGCGCAGATCACGGCCGCAATGGTGTAGAGGGGGTCGAGCCCCAACGACACGCTCAATCCGTACACGATCAGAGGCATGATAACGAGCTTGACGGCCGAGAGCAGTGAAGCTCGCCCAATATTGGCGCGCAATCCATCGATTGACAGGCCCAGTCCGATGGCGAACAAAGCACAAGGCGTGAGCGCATCGGCCAAGATGCCAAAATAAGCGGTGACCGGCCCGGGCATGCGGAGATCGAGGACCGATAAAAGCATGCCGATCAGGGTTGACATCACCATCGGGTTAAGCACGACATGCTTAATTGTGGCCATTGGGGCCGTGCGTGAGCCATGCGCATCCCGCTGGCCAAGTTCGAGCAAGATCACGGCTGCTGGAAACATCACAACGGCCACGAATACCGTGGCGATCGCCGCCGGCAACACGGCGCGCTGACCATAGATCGCCTGCAGCACCGGTAAGGCGACGAAGCCGGTATTGGTCATCGATGCCGCCATGCCATACATCGTTCGGCTTGCGAGACTGCGGGAGACATGAATGCTCATCATGCCGAGCACGAGGATGAAGCAGAGGAGGGAGCCACCACCGAAGGCAACAAGAAAACGCCAATTGATTAGCGAATGACCTGGTTCTTGTGCAATTGTGACGATCAGCAATGCCGGCATTGCGATGTTGTAGGCGAAGTGAATAAGTGCGTCAGACAACGCCCGAGACAGATAGCCCGTATAGCCAACGATCCAACCAGTTACGATCACTGCAAAGACAGGTAGGATAAGACCAGCGACCTGCACCGAGGTTCCTCCGATTGATCCTCTAACAATTGCATGGAGCGTAAGTGCAGTCAACGGCACTAGGACTTGGGCTCTGTTCGGTTGACTTTGTGCGCTGGCAGTTTGGTGGAAACCGTCTGTGCAATCGGACCGGCCCCCGGCGCCATCACCAAATGCGGCGAACGAGCACAGCAACATCGCGAAGTGCGACAATCATCGTAATCGAGTGAAACTGGTGCGGCAGGGGAACCAGCCCGGCAGAGCTTCGGCCATTATCGCGTTCGCCCTCTTGTGCGCCTGCGCGGACCGGCTGCCGGCTCAGTCCTATTCGAGTCCCAGTCCGGACTCCAGCCACAATCCTTATGCAATAAACACGGGTGAACGGACGATCTCTTCTCCTGGTGATGCCGAAACCGAAACAAACGGCCTGATTCAACCGGGCGCTTTCCAGGCTGCCACATACTGCAAGCATTGTCACGAGCAGGCGTACGAACAATGGAGCCAGAGCCTGCACAGGAATTCGTTCCGCGCGCCCTTTTACCGCACCAGTGTGAACATTCTGGCGCGTACCAAGGGAATTGAGTTCACGCGTCATTGCGACAGTTGTCACAATCCCATAGGAGTCGTCTCCGGTGCCTTGAGCAAGGACTCACACATCGACCGCAGCTTCGATTCGGACGGACTCACCTGCATGACTTGTCATTCGATTCAAAAACTGCAGCCGCTCATCGGCAACGGCAGCTATGTCATGGGTGTCCCGGCAGTGATGGTGGACGAAAACGGCAAGCGAATTCCCGGTGTGGTCCCCGATGCCGAGATCATGGCGCACCCGGAGCGGCATTCAAAGGCCGTCATGCAGGACATTTATCATCAATCGGAGTTCTGCGCCGCCTGCCACAAAGCGAACCTGCCATACGCGCTGAACGGCTACAAGTTTATTCGCGCCTTTACCAGCTACGATGAGTGGCAGAATTCCAAGTTCTCGAAGCGCAATCCCCTCACCTTCTATCAGGCCGACTACACGAGCTGTCAGGGCTGCCACATGCTGCGCGTACCGGCAAGGAGCGATGAGTACGGGGCCAAGAAGGGCACGCTCGCGCTGCATCGCTGGCCTGCGGGCAACACCGGCGTGCCGTTCTATTACGGCCTCGACGAGCAGTTACAGAAGACCGTCGAGTTCCTGAACTCGGGCATGTATTTGAATGTGGATTTGTTCGGATTGAAACTGCAAGGCTCGGATAACCCGATTGCGCCGCTCGGTTCGCGGGCATTCAAGCTTGCCCCGGATCAAACCGTGCAAATGATGGTAATCATCCAGAACAAGAACATCGGGCATTCATTAATACCCGAGGTACGCGACCTCTACGAAGCATGGGTTGACTTCGGCGTGACGGATGCGGGCGGAAAGCAGATTTACCGTAGCGGCGCCCTGAATGGGGACGGTAGCCTCGATCCGCGGGCGCATAGCTTTACCAATCGCCCGGTGAACACGGACGGAGACTTTGTCGATAATCACAAAGTGTGGACGATTCACTCGCTCGCTTACGACAACTCGATCCAGTCCGGCCGCTCCGCGCTCGTCCGCTATGAATTCCATATCCCCGCGGATGCCAAGACGCCTTTGACCGTCACTGCCAAAGTGAATTACCGCCATTACCGGCAGAGTTATCTGAATAATGTCTTCGGTCCGGGTCATCCGGCTTATCCGCTCGTGGAGCTTGCCTCGCGGACCCGCGTTCTTCAGTTTGGCGAGAACCGCGAGTTGCCGCGTGATGACAAGGATAATCCGGACTGGATGCGGTGGAACAACGTTGGTATCGCCTATTTGGACCAGTTGCAGTATGCGGAGGCGTTGGCCGCGTTTCAACAAGTCACCAGGATGCGGCCCGAATACGCAAACGGCTGGATCAACGTTGGTTTGACATACATCGAGTGGGAGAAATACGCAACCGCCCGAGCCAGCCTCGAAAAGGCACTCAGCCTTAACCCGAACAATGCGCGCGCTCTCTACTATATGGCGCTGGTCGAGCGGCGGGAAGGGAATTGCGGCGCAGAGATTGCCGACTTGCAAAGTGTTGTGCAACAGTATCCGCAATCGCGTGATGCGCGCCGCGAGCTCGGCATCTCCTATTACCAGCAGCACCAGTACGCTGAGGCGCGGAAACAATTTGAAGCACTGCAAAAAATCGATCCCGACGATCTCGCCGCCCACTATAATCTCGCTGTGATTTACCGGCGATTGGGAATGAAGCAGGAAGCCGCTCAACAATCCGCGCTCTTCGCCACCAAACAAGTTGATCCTGGCGCGCCGACGTACTCCCTCGATTACTTGCAAAAACATCCGGAAATTTCAATTGAGAGCGTACCCTGGCACGTTCACACAGAACCGCGGCCGTGAGCCGGGCCCATGATCTCTGGAGTGCAACAGTTGAATCGAAATCGACGTGACTTTATTCGCTCTCTGAGCAAATCGGCTCTGGTCCTGCCGTTCGCGGACGTGTTGGCCTTGGCCAGGCCGCCGCAGCAATTGCCTGGTCCCATCGAACGAACGTATAACGCGAAGGCAATGCCCGCGCCCAAGGGACCGAAGTCTCCGATCGAGGGCACGCCCCTGGGCGTTTGCTTTAACGATGTCGTGAAAGAGTCCGGTCTCGCTGTCAAAACGGTTTACGGCGGTGAGCGGAAAAACAAATATCTGTTGGAAACAACCGGCTGCGGACTTGCGTTCTACGATTACGACAACGATGGTTGGCTTGACATTTTTCTGGTGAATGGCTGGAGGCTGGAAGGCTTTCCGGCAGGACAGGAACCCCGGTGCCACCTCTTCAAGAACAATCGCGACGGCACGTTCACCGATCTCACGAAAGGCTCCGGGCTGGATCAGCGGACCGGCTGGGGCCAGGCCTGCTGTGTCGGCGATTACAACAATGATGGCCATGATGATCTGTTCGTAACTTATTACGGCCAGAATGCGCTCTATCGCAACAACGGGAACGGCACGTTTACGGACGTGACCAGGGAAGCGGGGCTGCTGCAACCGGGTCCGAAAACTCGCTGGAACACAGGGTGCACATTTGTCGATTACGACAAAGATGGACATCTCGACCTGTTCGTCGCGAACTATGTCGATTTCGATCTGAAAACGGCTCCGCCGCCCGAAGCCGGCCCGTGTACCTATAAAGGACTGCTTGTAGCGTGTGGGCCGCCCGGATTGAAGGGTGGAAAGAATATTCTTTATCGCAACAATGGGAACGGAACATTTACCGACGTGAGTGAACGCGCAGGTATCTGGAACACCGCCGGAACGTACGGCTTGAGCGTTGCCGCGTCCGACCTGGACAATGATGGCTGGCCCGATATCTACGTCGCCAACGATTCGAGCACTGCAACCCTGTATCAGAATCAGAAGGACGGAACGTTTAAAGACATAGCCATTGAGGCCGGCGCGGCTCTGTCTCCCGAAGGCAAACCGCAGGCAGGTATGGGCGTGAGCATCGGCGATTACAATCGCGACGGCAATCTCGATGTGGTCAAGACCAACTTCGCCGGAGACACTGACTCGCTGTACACGAATTTGGGAGACGCCTCCTTTGAAGATCGCACCTACCCAAGCGGGTTGGGCGTGAACACGCGGCTCTTAGGCTGGGGAGTTGGTTTCTTCGACATGGACAACGATGGATGGCTCGATATTTTGATGTCGAACGGACACGTATATCCCGAAGTTGACCAATCTAAAGCCGACCTGAAATACGCCGAACACAAATACCTTTACCGCAATCTGCAAAACGGCCGCTTCGAGGAAGTTACTGCGCAAGGCGGTCCGGGAATTATGGAGAACGCGCCGGCGCGAGGCTGCGCATTTGGCGACTACGATAACGACGGCGATATTGACGTCGCCGTCAATTGCGTCAACGCGGTTCCGCAATTGATTCGCTGTGATTCCACTCTCAATCGGAAGTGGATCAAGATCAAGCTGGTCGGCGTCAAATCGAACCGGACCGGAATTGGAAGCCGCGTGACAGTAATCGCCAAAGTGAAGCCCGATGCGGCCAAGCCGCTGACGCAGATTGATGAGCTGCGAAGCGGCGGGAGTTACTTCTCGCAGAATGATCTGCGGATGCACTTCGGTCTCGACCAGGCGGAGAAGGTCGATTCGGTTGAAGTTCGATGGCTCAGCGGGCAAGTAGATCACTTCCAGGATCTGGAGCCGAACAAGCTGTATGTCCTTCAGGAGGGCGGCAAAATCTTAAGCTCTGCACCGCTGACTCCGGCGAAGAAGGCCTGATGTGGTCTTTGCTGGTCGCGGCATTTTTTGCTTCGAGTACGGCGCTGCTCCCCGCGGAACAGGTTTGCCCGTGGATCAACACCGCAACTGCAAGCGGCATTCTCGGCGGTGACGTTACCGCGGTAATCGAACACGAAAAACTCAATCCCGAGGATGGGGTCTGTTCCTTCGCGAAGGCCGCCAAGGCGCCGCTGGAAGCTCTTCGGATTGACGTGAGAACGACGAGGGATCCTATGGCCGCGCTCGCGCGCTACCGTAGTCAATGCAGTGGGCCCGTCATGGAAGTGAAGGGAATTGGGAACGAAGCTTTTGTATGCAGGTTACCGGCGCAGGATCTCATCGAACAGCTCGCAACCCGCGTGAGAAATCGCGTAATCACGGTTCGTGCCACCACGAACGCGCAATCCGGGCAGCCCGAAATGCTGATCGACAGGACTCAAAAAGCAGCGACGCAAGTGACGGGTAATATTTTTTGATCCATCCGCGCTTCCAGCGTGCTCATTTGCCAACCCGTGCAGCACCCACTTCGAGCTTTTTCTGCTTTTGCTGTGCTTCGGCCGCGCGAAGCTGTGCCGCCTTTGCGAAGGCCTGCTTGGCGGCTTCTGTGTCGCCCTTGCGGCGGAGCAGCAGGCCCAGTGTGTTGAATGCTCCTGCGTCCGTATCATCAAGCGCGACCGAATGCCGCAGCGCGTCGATAGCGCCGTCCGTATCGCCTTGTTCTTTGAGAATCGTCCCCAGCTCAAACCAGGCTTCCACATAGTCGGGCTTCTGCGCCACTGCGGCCCGGAATTGCTGAACTGCTTTATCCGGTTTGCCCGCATCAATGCAAGTCATGCCAAGCAGGTAATGAGCTTCCGTCAAAGAGGGATCCAATTCGGTCGTCTTCTGGAATTCAGCCTCCGCATGAACCAGATCATCGCTCTGCTTATAGGCAACTCCCAGATCGTAGTGGGCGGAAGCGGCATCCGGGTGCGCGCGCGCTATGGCCGAGAGTTGCCGGATGGCTTCCTTGTAATCGGCAGCCCCGATGTACGCGTACCCGATATTTACTTGCACCTGAACGTTCTCGGGGTCTTGCGCCAGAATTTTTCGAAACTGCGCGATCGCTCCGGCTGAATTACCGACGTTGACCAGTACTACTCCGTAGCTGTTCCGGGCCGCAACGTTCTTCGGGTCCAGCTCGAGCGCCCGTTGGTATGCATCGCGCGCTTCCGTCCAGCGTTTCTGTTGCTGGCACGCTTCGCCCAAAGCCTCCCAAACCGCAGCATTGCGCGAGAGCTGCGCCGCAGCTTTCTTCAACTCTGGAATCGCTTGCGCATAGTGCCCGGCAGTGTTATATGCCGAGCCCAGGTGAAAACGGTAATCTGCATTGTCGGGCGCAAGGGCAGCCGCCCTTTGCAAGGCGCGGATACCTGAATCAACCCGCCGGGTCAACAGGAGAACGGCGCCCAGGTGATACCACGCCTGCGCCATTTTAGGGTCGAGCCGAGTCGCTCGCTCAAAGTGCGGAACTGCCTCGCTGGCCCGGTTGCTTGCGGCGAGCAGGAATCCGATCTCGTCCTGATACGCGGCCGAGGTCGGTACCAGTCTTGCCAATTGCTGATACGCATTCAGCGCCGCATTGACGTCCTTCGCTGCGATGGCTGCGCGGGCGGATGCTTCTAACTGCGGGACGTTGCTCGCCGATTGCGCGCTGGCAAAAAGGCAGAAAGCAAGCAGCAGCAAACTGCAACGTAGCTGCATTCGCTTCATTCTATCTGTCGTGGGCGCGTTCCCATCCCGGTATGCAGCGCGAGGGCGGTATACCCAACAAACTCACGCAGAAGAGATCAAGTATGGGTCAACTTGCCCGGATCCTCGTGGTGGATTTAGGCCAGGGAGGTCATCCGGAGCCGACCTTTATGTGCGTTTTCCGCTGTAAGGACGGATATCTTCCGATCATGCTCCTGGCTCGCGCGATGGGAGGCAGAGGATTGATCGCGATCCGCGACGCAAAGCCTCCCCAACGTAAAGACTGGCAGCCGTTTCCTGAGAGCGGAACCTCCTCAACTCCGGCACCCAGCTACTTGTGTGGATTTCCCCTCCAGGCAATCCCGGAGAATACCCATGGCCCTATCAGATGGTTGCCATCGAATTGGTCTCTTCGTCCGACGCCTTAGCGTGCTCGAAGGATGCGTCCTATCATTCAAGCGCGGCACAGCAATGGCTTTGTCTTGACATCGAGGACGACAATTGTGAGTGCTTCATTGTTAAGAAAAAGCTATTTCAAGTTCCAATGGCACGTAAGTGGCCGCATCCGCCGCAAACGCCAGCGCCTCACTGCTAACTGTATTCGCCTTGACTGGGCCTTTTTCTATTCAGGGCTGTCCGGGACCGGCGTCCAGGACTTGTCGGGGTTGAAGAGTTCCATCTTTTTGAACTCGTCGAGGGTTGTCGGCCCTAGGTCCTTCTCGTAAACCACGCCGTCGTTACTGACGATGAAGGTCCGTACTCCGGTAACGTCATACTCGGCCGGTGCGGCAACCAACGCGAAGCCACCGATCATGACACCCTCTACAACGTAATTCATTTGGCCAAGCGGCGCCGCCGGACCTTGCCCTTTCAGGATTTTGAAGAAATAGCCATGGTAAGGCTCCGCACTGCTGGTGTAGCCCTGTTCAATCGCTTTAGCAATGTTTTCCCCTATTGGACCGCCCCAGGTACCATCTGGGTTTTGCCAAGCTAATCCATCCTGCTTGCCTGGCGTGCTGATGATTCGCTGGGCATACTGGTTGACGTCGTAAAGCTGGCGCTGCCGAGTCGCATATTCGTCCTGTGCTTCCACGTACCCGCGACAGATTTCAATAGCGTCCAGTTCATTGGCGCCGATGCGCCGGTACAGGAGTTCCTGCCGCCCGGCATTGCTGTCGAAAAACCATTTCTCACCCCTCTTCACCAGAGGTACGGGAAACGGCCAGTCCTCGTTGCCCACCAGGAGAAACGCCCGGCTGCCCCTCTTCGGATCCACAGAAACGCTTTTTTTCTCGCGGGCCTTGGCGGCAAAATCGGTGGCGTGTTTTCGATCTTGCGCGAATTCGCCGCTGAATACAACGTCATCGCCATCCGGACCGAAGATTTGCGTCAGCGCAGCCGGATCGAACGCTTCGGCCGCCTCGACCAGCGCATCCGCGGCTTGCTGCGGAGTGTCAAAGAGGCGGCCACCTGTAGGAGAAGTAGTCGGAGCAGCCGCCGCTGGTTTCGCCGCACTTTCCTGCCCTGCAACCAGGGCCGAGGACGACGCACAAACCCACGCGACCGCGCACAGAATACAAACACGTCCGGAAAAGCCGGTATTCGCGGATGATGATCTCATATCATTGTTCCTCTGATTTTGTTGGCGCGATTCATCCCGCCTACCTTCGCCGGCCGCCGCCGCCACCCCGGCTGAATCCTCCGCCGCCGCCTCCGCGCGATCCAACACTGGATGAGCCACGACTGCTGCTGGTGCGTGCGCTCGATCCGCTGTATCCCTTAGAACCTCCTCCGAACGCATTCCGGTTCCCTCCGCCGCTACGCGAAACATCCCGACTGCCGATGCGATCGGCTCCTCCTGCGCCACCGCCAAAACTAGAGCCACCGCCGCGATTTCCGATGCCGCCGCCTCCAGCGCCGGACCGGTTGCCCAAGCCATTACTGGAGCCAAAGTTGCTAGATAGGTTCCCGCCCTGCCGCGCAATTTGTTGACGGGCACCTGCCTGGCGTTGGGCGAGTGAATCGCCACGCGCATTGCCTCCAAACCTGTCCGCGGTAGCCCGGTCCCGATACGGCGCTCCGCCGCGATGTTCCGGATTATGTGTCCAGTTGGTTCGGCCACCCGCGCCGCCAACACCCCCGGCACCGCCGACTCCACCAGGACCTCCAACACCACCCGCGCCGCCAACACCCCCGACACGGCCGACTCCACCAGCACCTCCAACACCACCCGCGCCGCCTACACCACCAACTCCACCAACGCCGCCAACGCCGCCAACGCCACCGACTCCTCCTACGCCGCCAACGCCACCGACTCCACCAACGCCGCCGCGGTTGCCCCCGCCGATGTTAGTATTCCGATTGAAATTATTGTTGTTATTAATGTAGACGTTATTGCCGCCCCAACCACAACCCCAACCCCAGCCGCCGGACCAAAACGCTCCCATCATCACGCCAAATCCGAACGAAATCGCCGCGCCCGCGGCGTAGTAGCCCCAGGACGGATAGTAAATAGGAGGATATGGATAATAGGGAGCGCCGTACACCACCACGGGATCGTACGAAGGTACGTACACAACCTGCGGATTAGCCGGTTCGATTACGATGACGCTCTTACTTTGGACGACTGTCGTCTCCACCTTCTGCTGCTCGTTGGATTTCAGATTGCCCTTATCCTGGGCTTTCTTGCGCATCCGCTGAACGGCATCCATCACATCACTCTGCTGCGCCAGAAAAGCGTTGCCCAGGTCGGCGGTCCACTGAATGTTATCTGCCAGCAGCTTTACGACCTGCGGCAGAGGGGCCAGAGCCTGCACACTCGCATCCCATGATTCCTTCTGCACTGCAGCGGCAAGCTCTTTATCTTTCAAATTCTTGTTCTTGTCCAGCCACTGCTGGAGCAGGACAATTTCGAGAGGATACGTAGCTGCGGCCAGGATTTGGGCCAGCAGCGGGTCGGGATAGAGGGCGATTGGCGCTACCAGAGAATCGATTTGCTCGGGAGGGATCTTGGCCGCCTGCCCCGCTGATGACGACGCCGGGGCAGGCGATTGCTGCGGCGTATACGCCAGGGTGTCGCCGGGTACGAGGATACCGGCACACAGAATCGCTAGTACATATCTGAAGGTTGCACCCTTCGGTTCGCGTTTCATGACTAGACCTGGGATAGCGCCTCTCTTCTGCGCATTTAAGATTGCTGAGGTATGGATGGCGAACTGAAGCTTGTGGATCTATTTTTGCTTTCGCAAGGAACGGCTATAGAATCCCGTCACGGCGGCGAGTATCTACGAAAAAATTACATCCGTTCAGTCGGGGCGTCATCCGTCCATGTTCAGGTACACCGCAGGAACGTGGGCGGCGGGAACGCGCCAGGACACTGTGGAACCTCTAAACCCAGTCAGGTTGCTCGGTAAACCGCACTTTTTGGAGGGCTGAGGAGTGCTAAACTTGGAGGCTACGGGAAGGGGTTAGGGGGTTTCCCTAGCCCGATACCGACTTGTACGCGCAAGGCAAGAGTTAATGCACGGTGGGTGCACGTGGGAGCGCATTCCGGCAGGGTTATGCCACCTGGTCGGTCAGATTCTGGTGGTCGGCATTGCGGTTGGGATTGTTAACGCCGAGTCGAGTAGCACATTGACTGGCACCGTGGTTGACCCCTCTGATCGGCCCGTGCCGGGCGCCGGGATTGCGGTGCGTAACCTGGCGACCTTGGTCGAGCGAACCGCAACCACGAACGACGAAGGCATTTACGAGCTCCGTGCCTTGCCAGTCGGTACCTACCGCATGCAAGTAAGCGCGCCTGGGTTTCGGCTATACACAGTGGAATCGCTAACGACGGAGGTCGCCCGGACTTTGGTTCAAGATGTCCGCCTTGAGCTCGGGAACCTTTCACAGGAAGTGACGGTGACACGCCAACCGGCCCTGATCGACGGAGCCACAATCTCGGTGGGCCACGTGATTGATGATCGGACGGTCCAGCAAATACCGCTCAACGGGCGTCATTTTTTAGATCTCGCCGCGCTGGCCCCCGGCTCGGTCACGCCTCCGCAGAATGAATTCTCGAGCGCACCCATGCGCGGTTTGGGGGCTCTGGCAATCAACACGGCCGGCAACCGCGAGGAGACGGTCAACTACATGATCAACGGCATCACCCTCAACGACCTGGTTTTCAGCGCGATCATGTTTCAGCCCTCGATCAGCACTGTTCAGGAGTTTAACATTGACAACTCCACCTTCAGCGCGGAATACGGACAGAGTTCCGGGGCCATTGTCAACGTCGCCACACGGTCGGGGACGAACCAATTCCACGGCGAATTATTCGAGTTTTTGCGCAATGACGCGCTCGATGCCCGAAACTTCTTCAATTTTATTTCCAGCGAGCCTCCCCCGTTCAAACGCAACCAGTTGGGCGGCGACATCGGCGGACCAATCGTGAGGAGTAGGACGTTCTTTTTTCTCTCTTATGAAGGACTGCGCCAGTCACAGGAACTTGCGCTTAACAGCGTAGTCCTCAGCGATGTCCAGCGAAGATCGGTCACCAACCCCGTAATCGGGAACCTGGCGGAACTGATCCCGCTGCCCAACTTTGTCGACTCCGCGGGCACGCCACGCTTCCTCAGCTCAGCCCCTGCGCCCGTCGAGGGTGACCAGTGGGGGCTTGACGTCACTCACATCTTCACTAAGAGCGACCAACTACACGCTTATTACACCATTTATCGCACGAACACGATAGAGCCCGACGGCGGAGGAAACACCATTCCCGGTTTCGGATATGTCCAACCCGCGCTGAGGCAGTTTTTCTCGCTCAACGAGACGCATTCATTCGGGTATCGCATCAATGAGGTGCGGCTTGGTTTCAACCGCCAATCCAGCTCTACTCAACCTGCTGCGCAACTCAATCCGGTGGATTTCGGCATCCGCGACGGTATCACCCAGCCCATTGGTTTGCCGCAAATCAACATTGCGGGGGGCGCGCTTAACCTCGGCGGCCCATCGCCTCTCCCATCGGGCCGCGGGGACACGACCTTTGTGGCCGGTGACACAATGAGCTGCTTGTGCGGACGGCATTCGCTCAAGATTGGCGGCGAGTTTCGACAATTCTTCAACAATAACTTCCGGCTGGGCACCGGCACATTCAACTTTCCGACAGTCACGGCATTCCTCGCCGACGCCGCCAATTCATTTAGCGTTACGCTCGGCAATCAATCCAGCAGCATCACACAAGGTGCTCTCGGCCTATTCATCCAGGACAACTACCAGTGGAAACCGAACCTCACTCTCGAGCTCGGCCTGCGGTACGACTGGAACTTATCGCCGGAGGAGCGTTACGGCCGCTTCATCGTCTTTGATCCCGGGACCGCATCGCTCGAGCGCCTCGGACAAGAGGGCGAGATCTATCATCAGAACAACAAAAATCTTCAGCCTCGTCTCGGCTTTGCCTGGGACCCGTTCAAAGACGGAAAGACATCGGTGCGGGGTGCCTACGCGATTCTCGTGGACCAGCCGATGACGAGTGTGGTGACGGGTATAAGCGGGAACCCCCCAATTGCCATCCCGCTCACCTTCACCGGCACGGTTAGGTTCGAGGACGCGATCGACCTTGCTCAGGCCGCCGGACTCGCTCCGATGACAGTAGACCATGGGTTCGATAATGCGTACTTGCAGTCATGGAACTTCAACGTGCAGCGCGAGGTGTCGCCCAACCTTGCAATAATGGCCGGCTACTTTGGCTCTAAGGGCACTCACCTCATCCTCAGGCGCAACATCAACCAGCCGATCGACGCTTTACGCCCCTATCCGGTGGTCTCCGAGTCGAGCCCAATTCTCCCGGGCAAGCCCCTCGGCAATATCACTCAGGTCGAAAGCACGGGAAATTCAAGCTACAACGCTCTCTGGATCTCGGCCAACAAACGGCTCGCACGCGGCTTGCAGATCGACGCGTACTACACCTGGTCGAAATCGCTGGACTATAACTCACTCAGCACCGAAGCAATCGTCGTGCAGGACAGCTATAACTTGCGTAACGACCGAGGCCTCTCGGACTTCGATGCTCGTCACCGCTTCGTCACCAACGCAATTTATGAATTACCCTTCCATAGCAACCGGTTCGTCGAGGGCTGGCAGGTCGCTATGATCCTGCAGGCGCAGAGCGGCAACCCAGTAAACATTGTAACGAGTAACAGCACCGTCACGGGCGTGGCCAACACAGTTCGCCCGGACGTAACAGGGCCGATAGCAATTATTGGTAGCGTTGATCGCTGGTTCGATACCTCGGTCTTTGTGCCTGTCGCGGGCTTCGGTAATTTAGGCCGGAATGTGGTCATCGGCCCAGGGTTCAACAACACTGATTTTTCGATCATGAAGAACACTGAAGTCCGCGAAAGCACACAAGTGCAGTTTCGGGCCGAGGTCTTCGACGTGTTCAATCACGCGAATTTCGGCCAGCCGGGAAGTGTCGTCGGCAGTCCGAACTTTGGCGTTATCACGAGCACGCGCTTCCCAACCGGCGAATCCGGGTCGTCGCGGCAGATCCAGCTTGCCATAAAGCTGTTTTTTTGATGAAGGCATCATCAAAACTCATCCCAATGGCGTTGCTCGTTATAGCCGTAGGTCCTCTATCGCCATCAGGCGGGCGGGGGCAGCAGTCCGCTCAGCCAAAACGGGTGCTGATGTTGTACTGGGACGACAGAGACCACCCTGCCAACGCCGACTTCGATCGCGATTTTCAAGCAGCTCTGCGACAAGCCGCAACTGGGGACGTTGAATATTATACCGAGTATTTGGAATCCACCAGGTTCCCGGGGGAGAACCAATCTCTATTTTTACGCGACTTTATAAGACAGAAGTATGCGGGCCGCGCCATCGATGTTGTCGTTACAAATGCGAGTGCGTCACTGAATTTCCTTCTCAAATACCGCAGTGACCTCTTTCCGCACACTCCGATTGTCTTCACGGCCACCGGACTTCCCAGCCCGGCGCAGCTTAGGTCAGGAGCTGGCGCCACCGGAATCCTATATGTAAGCAGTTACAGAAAAACTATAAATCTCGCGCTGAAGTTACATCCGGGGACAGAGCACGTGTTCATCGTCAGCGGAACGCCATCTGCGGGTGAGTCCTTCGAGACGATGGCACGGAACGACCTTCAGGGCTTCAAAAACAGAATAGCCGTTACTTACCTGACCGACCTTCCACGTGACGAATTAATCACAAGGTTAAGAACTCTACCGAAACGTTCCATCGTCCTTTACGTATGGCAGCGATTTAGGGATGAGGAGGGTAAGCTCCTGGAGTCCCCGGAAGTCCTCGATTTGATCGCCCCTTCGGTGAAGGTCCCGATCTATGGAATGTCCTCCAGAAATGTTGGTCGCGGGATCGTGGGTGGTTATGTTTGGACCACGGAGGCGAATGCGGGAAAGGTGGCGCAGATGACTCTGAAGGTCGCAAACGGAGCCCGGGCGTCGGATATCCCGATCGAGAAAGCTCCGGTTCTACCGATGTTCGACTCGCGTCAGCTTCAGCGCTGGGGTATCGATGAAGATCGTTTACCGCCGGGCAGCATCATTCGCTTTCGCGAACTCACGGCATGGCAACAGTACAAGTGGCAGATAGTCGCGGTGATCGGCCTTTTGGTCTTGCAGGCGCTCTTGATTGGCGCGCTCCTTCCTTGAGCGCCAACGCGCCGCTCGGGCCCGAAAGGAATTGGAGAAATACAAGGAGCATCTCGAGCAATTGGTACAGCAGCGTACGGCGGAGCTGGTGGAGGTCCGGGATCAGGCCCTAGCGGCAAACGGAGCCAAAAGTACTTTCCTGGCCAATATGAGTCACGAGTTGCGCACCCCGCTAAACGCGATTCTAGGATTTTCTGCTTTGGCACGCGCGGATGTGGGCCTGTCCGACCGACATCGCAAGGACCTGGAAATCGTCGGCACTAGCGGCGAGCATCTGCTTGCGCTTATCGATGATGTGCTGGACGTAGCCAAGATTGAAGCCGGAAGGATTGTGGTGCATAAAAGATCGTTCGACTTACCCGCACTTTTCCGCGACACAGTCGGCATGATGGTCGAGCGCGCACGTGCTAAGAATCTGCAACTGCTCTTCCATGCATCTCCTGAGTGTCAAAGATTTATTCGCTCCGATCCAGATAAGCTCCGCCAGGTGCTCACAAACCTGATTGGCAACGCGGTAAGGTATACCGAGCAAGGCACCGTTGTAGTGCGCCTGAATGCACGCCCGGAAAACACCACCCAAGGTCTCTTGCTGAGTTTCGATGTAGAGGATACCGGCGTCGGCATTGCTGAGCAGGATCAGGCTCGCATCTTTGATGCCTTTGTTCAAGTCAATGCGCGGGTGAAACAAGGTACGGGGTTGGGGCTTAGCATCAGCAGGCATTTCGTGCAGCTTTTGGGTGGAACGATCAAACTTGAGAGCACACCCGGCCGGGGCACGCGGTTCCAGGTAGAAATCCCCGTTGAGATGGGTGAGGGGTCAGAGGTGATAGCCGAGACCGCCAATCTGGACGAAGTGGTCAGCCTGGAGCGCGGGCAGCCCAGCTATAGGATCTTGATTGTCGAAGATCAGAGGGAGAATTGGCTTTTGCTGCAAAGGTTGCTAGAAACAGCCGGATTCCAGGTGCGAGTGGCGGAGGATGGGGCGCAATCTATCAAGGCTTTTCGAACGTGGCGCCCGCACTTCATCTGGATGGATTTGCGTGTTCCAGTTGTGGGCGGGTTGGAAGCGGCGAGACAGATTCGTGCGATGGAGGGCGGTAGAGAGGTGAAGATTGCAGCCATTACCGCCTCGGTCTTTGCCGAGCAGCGCGACGAGGTTCTTGCGGCGGGTCTGGATGACTTCGTGCGAAAGCCCTATCGGCCCAGGGAAATTTTCGATTGCATGGCCAGGCATCTTGGCGTTCGCTATGTTTATCGTGCGGCCCCTCGAGCCGCCATCGGAGAAGTGATCCCGATGCTACGTATCGAGGACTTGGCGGCAATGCCGGAGGAGCTACGGGTCGAACTGCAAGATGCCGTAATCTCGCTGGATGGACAGCGGATCGCACTAATTGTCACTCACATCTCTGAGCAAGACCCGTCACTTGGCGGCGCGCTGGCGCATCTGGTCGATTTTTCCGCCTACACGCCAATTTTCGACGCGCTCGAAAATTGCAAAGCCAGATTCACTGAAGCAACTGCATGAAAATCCTTGTTATAGACGATGAATCCGAATCTCGCAGCCTGCTGACAGCAATTCTGACAGCAGAAGGTTACGACGTACGCGCGGCCGACGGGGGAAAACTGGCCTTGGCGGCGTTGGCGGTCACCCGGCCTGAGTTGATCCTGTTGGATATCCGAATGCCTGGAATGGACGGATTTGAAGTATGCAGGCGAATTAAGGAGAACCTAGACACTCGGGACATCCCCCTTATGTTCCTCAGTGGAAGCACGGAATTACCAGAGAGGGTGGAAGGGTTGGGCCTAGGCGCCGTCGACTTCGTAACTAAGCCGTTTCAACGTGAGGAACTACTGGCGCGCGTACGTACGCACCTTGAATTGGGCAGGTTGCGGGCCCACCTTGAAGCGCAGGTGGCCGAGAGGACTGCTGAACTGCGCGAAAGTGAAGAGCGCTTCCGCACCATGGCTGACGCCGCACCGGTAATGATTTGGGCTTCTGGGACCGACAAGCTCTGCACCTTCGTTAACAAGGGATGGCTGGAATTTACCGGCCGAAGCCTAACTGAAGGGCTAGGGAACGGTTGGGCCTCGGCCGTACATCCCTCTGATTCAGAGCACTGCCATGCGACGTATTCTTCCGCCTTTGATGAGCGCCGAACCTTTCAGATGGAGTATCAGTTGCGTCGGGCAGATGGAGAATACCGATGGGTGCTCGATACCGGCGTTCCAAGATTCTCAGCCGGCATTTTTGCTGGCTACGTCGGGTCTGCCGTCGATATAACGGATCTCAAGCGGAGCCATGAGAGACTACTCGCAGCCCAGAAGCTGGAGAGCCTGGGTTTGATGGCAGCAGGTGTTGCACACGACTTCGGCAACGTTCTCGGCACTATTTTCGGTGAGACCGACCTCGCCTTGTCAGACATGGAACCGGACTCGCCAGGCCGCGAAAGAGTGGAAAGGGTTCAGGCTCTGGGGGCGTATGCGTCAGAGATCGTCAACCTGCTGAGGGACTCCGCAGGCGCCAGCGTCGACCATAGCGCAATGGAGCGGCTTGATCTCTCATTTGTTGTTGAACAGACCCTCCGGCTCGTGACCGTAACCATATCCAAGCGAATAGTGGTTCACAGCAGCTTAGCCAGCGGCCTTCCGCCCGTGCGCGGCAATATCACGCAGATCCGGCAGGTTATCGTCAACCTGATCACGAATGCCGCAGAAGCTATTGGAGATCGGCAAGGGTCTATCAGAGTCGTCACCGAGAGAGCTCGCCTCGGACCGGGATTCGCTGTTAACAGTAGGGCCAATCTGTCCGAGGGCGAGTACGTTCGCCTGCGAGTATCTGATACCGGCTGTGGCATGGACACCGAAACTCGTGGCAGGATCTTCGATCACTTCTTCACGACCAAATCTTCCGGCCGAGGTCTCGGACTCGCAGCCGTTCATGGGATTGTCAGGGCGCATGGAGGCGAGATTAGTGTCCTAAGCAAGCGAGGCGCCGGCAGCACGTTCGAGGTCTTGTTCCCTTGTGTCTCTTCTAGCGCCGAGAAGGCTGCAGATCACAAAATAGCCAACACTGCACCTCCAAAGGCCAAAGAGCAGGCAGCGGCGAGTTCACAGACATAGAACGCCTCGATACTAGCGAATCCGAGCACGAGAATTCTTTACTGCTTCCACGCATTCGCATGCATCGTTCCGTCAAGCTATGTTGACGTGCGAAGACTGCGATGACTGGTGCGAGGCAGACTTCATTTTGGAAGAGGCCACCCCAATACGCACTGAAGCTGTGCAGCCGCCGGATGTCGATGCTTACCGGGTGAAGGGAAGCTTAAATTTCAGCGAGACCTCGGGCCAGAACTCCCGGAGGATGTCGTAACCCATATCATTGGCGAAGCGAAAAGCTACACTGCTCGCGGTCGGCTCAAAACCTCGCTCGTTGCCCGGGTGATATGAGTTGCTCAACAGGACCGCGCTGGTGGTTCCCAACCATTCAGAATAGTTGAACATACGGGTGCCATCGCCATGGTGAGCTACAAACACGTGTGCCGCGGCGTGAAGCACACGCCTTCCAACTGGACCGTGCCCGAGCCGGTAATACCGTGGATCTTCGGAGAACATGGAGGGAAATGCAAAGTTCTTGACGAAACTGGAGGAGATGCGGTCAGCCATATCGGCACTAAAGCGTTTCCCGTAACCAGCGGCACCGTGTCCAAACTCGGGATCTCGATCGGTTGCCTGATCGATAAGCGCGTCAAACCCAGCCGATAGGAGGGTCATTGGATCGATCGAGTCATTCACAAACAGAAGAAACTTGTCCTTCACACCGAGAGTGCAAAGACTCATGCCGGGCTTATAGTGAGGCTGGTGTACCGACTTGCTCTCTAATGCATTCGCGAACACCCCTACAGTTTTCTTCAGAGGGCCGTCGTAATCCTCCAGGCCGGGAAGCTGCGGAGGCTCGAAACAGGATGCCGTAGCGTTTTTGAAAGTCATCTCCTTGAATGAGGCCGGTAGGAGCGGCGTTTGACTCGTTGCAGGAGGAGACGCCTGCCCATACGCTCTAAAGGCAGCAAAACTTGCAGTTAAAATGAGCGTTCCGGCGGTGGTATGGAATCGAACCATCGGATCTGACCGCTACATTCCAATCCTAACGCTTAGCGGAGCTATGCGCCGAGGTAACGTGCTTTTTCCTTCAGAGGTATGATCCCAGAACGCAAACCCAGCTCTTTTTTTTAAGCGAAACGCTTCGGATCCACCTGCCGGCGCTCGAAAGCGAACACAAGGGACCTTCTCGGTTACGACAATGATACCGGGAGTGGTGCCAAGAGATTGCGAGAATGATCTTCAGATATTTCAGCGCGTGCACGCGGAGGCAAGGGGATCGGGCTTGCAATCTGAAAGAACGTAGTTCATTAGCATGGCGGGGATATCTGGGTGGCGCCCGGGCCCAGGACACTCCTGAACCGGTTTGCGAATTCTTCAACAAAAGCACGATGAATCGAGAGCGATTGCGGGACGTGTATCAGAAACCGCCCACCTAAGCTCTGGTCAGTTCGCGGTTATTTTCGCTCAATCCGCTGGATACATCCGCTCCCGCCAGGGAGATCCCACTCTGAGGCGAGAGCGCGGGGGCAGCGTATCACTGCTCTTTCGGAACGACTTTCGATTGTTCCGGGTCACCCTCGTAGGCCGGCACCATGATCTGTATCCCATATTCATTGAAGACGTCGAGGATGTTCCCGTGGAGTTCGGTGTAAAGCGAATCCATCTTTCGCGGCGTATCGCAGTACACGTTAATTTCGTAGCTGACATAGAAATCCCGCAGCTCTTTCTTTAAAACGAAAGGCGCGGGCACTCCGCGCAGTCCCGGTGTGCGCGCCGCAGCCTCAAGCAACATTGCTTCCACCTGCCTCCATGGCACGTCATACCTGATACCCACCGTTGTGTGCAAAATCAGGCCGGGGTTCCGGGCGAGAGAGCTGTAGTTCACGACTTCGTTGCCCAGAATGGTCGAGTTCGGCACGACTACTTCCTCGTTTTTTATAGTGCGGAGGTGCGTCACGAGAAGGCGGATTTGCTCGACATCGCCTATCTGATCCCCGATTTTCACCCGGTCGCCCAAGCGAAAGGCACGACGATAGGTCATGCTGTAACCCGCAATGAAGTTCGAGATAAAAGAAGACGAACCCAGCGAAAAGATAATTCCGATGAAGAGCGAAACTCCCTTAAAAGCCCCGGACTCCGAGCCGGGGATGTACGGGTAAGCGACGACGATGGCGAACACGACTACGAGCATTCTCACCAGCCGGTAGGTGGGCCCGGCCCACTCAGGGTCAAACCCTTCAGAGTCACCGTTCCGCTGCCAACACGGTCGAAGAGGACCCGGATCATCTTCAGCGCATAGCGTATGATTACGGTGAGAATCGCTAGAAAAACCAGGTTGGGAATCATGCCAACCAGTCCGGAGCCCATGGTCCGGAGCGGATCGATAGCGATTGCGTACAGGTGGTTGGCGAAACCCCGCGTCCATGGAAACAGCGCCAGGACGTAATGAAGGTAAGCGTAGGCCGCCACCGCGAGTGTCAGGCCCCACGCGAGGTTTAGCAGACCCGTGAGGACCCGCCAGATCTGTTCCACCTTAACCATGTGATGCGCCCGGCCTTCAAGCCCCTCGATACGCGCGCGGTAACGCCGCTCAAATCCGGCGCGCAATAAAGCAACCAGGCGGCGGCCAAATAGTGCGATTACAAGCAGTACGGCTGTGGCACCCAGTGCGTAGAGGGCATGCGACCACAGCAAAGTCGGGTACCTGTTCTGGCGATACGCCTCGATCGAATGCGCAATGCGGGCCCGGTAGAGCGTTGCGAGTGGGTCGCGAGAGATGTCTTCTATCGCTGCGTCTTCATCGAGCACAGCCATGATGCGCTGGCCGTCGGCAAAGATCCAGGTCGCCCCCGGGTGTTCTTCAAGTCTCAGCGACTCCGGGCCGATCTTCGAGTTTGCGGCAAGCTCCCGGATCCGATCTGCGATCTGCTGGGCACGACGCTCCGCTGGGTGCGCTTTGACGCCCCGCACGGAGAATAACGTTTCGCCATCGATGACGATCTCTGCCATTTGCACATCACTATCCGTGTCTTTGTTTGCTCCAGGCGCCTGGCCGCTCTCCTCGGCAAACCCAGATGCGCTCACAAACAGCACCAGCGCGGCGGCTAATGACAGAACAGATGTTCGGATACTCGGCATGGTTCCGCTCCCTAACCGGGCAGACGGGACGCAATCTGGTGATGCGGTCTGGCGAGGATTCGATTTAATACTTTGATAGAACGAGATCGTTCTCGAACAACTCCTTCTGCCCGCGGTATGCTTCTTCATGCGTTCCCTCCATTACCTTACCGGGGAGAACGTCTTCTCCATTTCCAGCTGAACCGGAACAGAACTTCTTCGGCATAGGAGCGATTCACATCTCGATGCCTGGCACCGCGCGCTCCTAGCGCTGCGGGCAGGTAAGAAAGAATCCGTTCTTCCCCACGAGACCAACGAATAGGCCCCAAGAGCGAAAAGGTTTTGAATCGGCTGTTATCGAATTTCATCTCCATGTCGGACCATAATTCGCACCGGCAAGGAAAGGCGCATGACATAGGGGGGAGCACGGCTGCAAGGGGCTGTCGCCTGGAGAAAATGGGGACCTTATCTCTCCGAACGGCAGTGGGGCACCGTCCGGGAGGATTACAGTCGGGACGGCGACGCCTGGAACTACACTCGAATCCGCTTTAAAGATGGCGTCAACCGAACGCGCTAGTTGGATTTAATGGACGAGAAACAATATCGGCGAGTGCTTTCGAAGATGTTGGAAAAATCCGAGTTCCGGATGCCGATCAACCAGCGCGACGAGTCAAGACGGAAGCTGGGTAAGGCGCCGGGAGCACGTCGTTATCCACACCGAGGTGAAGATTGATTGCCAGACGCGTCGGCGCGGGTGTTCTTTTCCTGGGCCTTCTCATTGTTCAGAATGGTTGGGCACAAGTGGGACTTGCGAGCTCTGCCCCGCCCGCCGCCCCAGCCCAGCCTGAAGTTCCTGAGGACTCACTCGGCCGCAACACCCCTCGGGGCACGGTGCGCGGATTCCTTACAGCCGCCAGCCAGAAAGACAACGCGACAGCGGTCCTTTACCTGAACACTCATCTGCGTGGTGAAGCTGCGGGTGTCCTCGTTCATCAACTCTCAGTGGTACTGAACCAGCGATTGCCCACCAAGCTTAATGAGATCAGCGATCGGCCGGAAGGCTCTCTGTCCGACCCAATTGAGCCTAACAAAGAGCTAATTGAATCCATTAGCAGCGACCTCGGGAATGTGGACATTTCGGTAGAGCGCATTGACAGGGGAAAGATCGGCTCAATCTGGTTGTTTTCACCTGGAACTCTTGCGCAGGTTCCTGAGTTGTGCGCCGAGGTGGTCAGCGCGCCCGCTGGGAACGCGTTTACAAAATTCCTGCTGGAGACCAGAATCGCCCATATCGCGCTGATTCACTGGCTCGCTGTCTTCGTTGGGCTGCCTCTTCTCCATTTCCTCGGGATACGCCTCAACCGGGTTCTCAGTGGATTTGCCGGGCGAATACTTCGTCGTGTGCGCAAGAATCCGAATCTGCCAGATCCCGAGTTTTTGCCGATGCCGGTTCGCCTTTTGCTGCTCGCCTTAATCATTCGCTGGACGGTTTCTACGACCACGCTCCCGCTTTTGGCCCGCCAATTTTGGTCTGGCATCGCCGTGGTGGCTTTTATTGTTGGCTGCGTCTGGCTCATGATCCGGCTGAACGGCTTGTTTGAAGACAAGGTCCGGCTTCGTCTTGGCCGGCGCAATCTCACAGGCGCTCTTTCCGTTCTGCGTTTCGCGCGATCGGCGGCCGATGCCGTGGTACTCTTCGTCGGACTGCTTGTCTTATTGCACTACCTTGGCGTTAGTCCCACGGCTGCTCTAACAGGACTCGGCGTTGGTGGCATTGCAGTGGCGCTGGCTGCGCAGAAGACGTTGGAGAACGTGATCGCTGGTATCTCGCTCATCTCCGATAAGGCTATACGTGTTGGAGATTTTCTGAGGATCGGCAATACACTGGGCACCGTCACTGATATCGGTCTGCGTTCTACCCGCATTCGCACGCTGGATCGAACAATGGTCAATGTGCCAAATGGACAGATTGCAAACGCAAGTCTTGAAAATCTATCCGTACGCGACCAGTTCTGGTTCCATCACACCTTACGCCTCACTTATGAAACGACCGTGACACAATTGCGGTCGATTCTTGCGGGGCTTACAAACGTCATCGGGCAACGGCCCAAGGTCGACGAATCCTCACTGCACGCGCGGTTTCTGGGCTTTGGTGAGTCATCGCTGGATGTGGAGATTTTTGCCTATGTCTACGCTCGTGATTGGCCCGACTTTCTTGGCGTGCAGGAAGACCTGTTGCTTGAAGTTATGGACCTTGTTCAGGCAGCCGGAGCAAGGATCGCCCTGCCTTCGCAGATCACTTACCTGACTACTGGCAACAAGCGATCTGAGTTCGAAGAGCCCGATCAAACGCGCGGTGACGAAGAAAGAGTAGCTAAGCCAAAAGCCAAACGAAGCATTGCGAAACCGTTAGCAGATCGAAAGGCAGAAGCCTCGCAGTACGAGGCCTGAGTTTTTTCTAAAAAAATACATCAAGGCACGAAGCGCAGGCATCTTGCTGACGGTTACGGGGCCAGATTATCAACGAGTCCCGTTGATAATAAAACTGCTGAAAGCGCATTGGGGTGTCGTGAGGATATGCCATGAAGTGTCTCGTCTTTCGAATAATCTTTCTTGTCTTTTTTGTTAGTGGCTTATCGGTTCGGGGTCAATCGCCAGATCTGAATGAACTAAAGGCCAAGATGGCGCAGCTCCAGCAGATGATGGAGGACCTCAAGGCACAAATGGCGGCCGCCGAAAAGGCGCAGCCTTCCGGAGCGAAGGCACCGGCACCAGGCGCAACGCCGGAACAACCATCCCAGGCTCCCGCGGGTGCAACAGCGGAGCAGGTGAACAGTGAGCCGGCACCTAATCCTGAACAGTCTCCGCAGGAGGGGGCGACGCGCATGGACATTTATGGCGCTGTGATGTTTGACACCGGCTACGAGGGTAAGAGCAGTAACCCTGACTGGTTCGATGTGCTCCGTCCGACCCAGCTGCCGTCCTTCTCCGGCGAGTACGGACCGGGAGGCAACTGGTTCAGCTCGGTTCGGCAGACCCGCTTTGGCGTGAAGACGTACACACCCACCCGCTTTGGCGAACTCAAGACCATCTTTGAGTTCGAACTGTTCGGAACCGGTGTGGATGCGGGACAGACGACATTCCGGCTGCGCCACGCCTGGGGTGAGCTTGGGCAGGTGGGAGCCGGCCAGACCTGGAGTACATTCATGGATCCAGACGTGTTTCCCAACTCCGTTGAGTACTGGGGCCCGAACGGAATGGTCTTCTTCCGCAATGTTCAGTTACGCTGGACGCCATGGCAGAAGGGCGATTCGAACTTCATGGTCGCGATCGAGCGCCCAGGCGCCTCAGGTGACGGCGGCATTTATCGCAATCGTATCGAGCTCCAGAACATCCAGCCACGCTTCCCGGCGCCGGACGTCTCGGCACATTATCGCTACTCCAGCGAATGGGGGCACTTCCAGCTAGGCGGGATCTTTCGCGAGATCAAGTGGAACGATCTCAATCCGGTCCAATTCAACCTCTCAGGAAGCGCCGTGGGATGGGGTGTGAACCTCAGCGGCAATGTTAAGGTCTCGAAGCACGTTGCACGCGTGCAGGCCGTCTATGGCAACGGGATCGAGAATTACATGAACGACGCCCCCGCAGACATCGGAGCCGAGAACAACTTTTCGAACCCGCTGAAGCCAATCAAGGGTAAGGCGCTGCCGGTGCTGGGAGTTGTCGCGTTCATGGACTTTAACTGGAACAAGTATTTTACGAGCACCGCTGGATATTCGCTCGTGCAAATCACGAACTCAAGCGGGTCATCACCCTCTGACTTTCACCGTGGGCACTATGCATTGGCGAACCTTCTCTACTACCCAGTTAAGAACATGTTCCTGGGACCGGAACTTCAGTTTGGGACGCGCGACAACTGGCACGACGGTTTCCACGCTGACGACTGGCGCATCCAGCTCTCAGTCAAATACAACTTCAAATATCAGTTAGGAGTGGCTCAGTGAAACAACTTGGATGTCACCTGCTATCTCAACAAGTACTCCGGCG
>CAWBDR010000005.1:0-108497 GCA_963787585.1 uncultured Acidobacteriaceae bacterium | reverse complement strand
GCAAAATCAGGCCGGGGTTCCGGGCGAGAGAGCTGTAGTTCACGACTTCGTTGCCCAGAATGGTCGAGTTCGGCACGACTACTTCCTCGTTTTTTATAGTGCGGAGGTGCGTCACGAGAAGGCGGATTTGCTCGACATCGCCTATCTGATCCCCGATTTTCACCCGGTCGCCCAAGCGAAAGGCACGACGATAGGTCATGCTGTAACCCGCAATGAAGTTCGAGATAAAAGAAGACGAACCCAGCGAAAAGATAATTCCGATGAAGAGCGAAACTCCCTTAAAAGCCCCGGACTCCGAGCCGGGGATGTACGGGTAAGCGACGACGATGGCGAACACGACTACGAGCATTCTCACCAGCCGGTAGGTGGGCCCGGCCCACTCAGGGTCAAACCCTTCAGAGTCACCGTTCCGCTGCCAACACGGTCGAAGAGGACCCGGATCATCTTCAGCGCATAGCGTATGATTACGGTGAGAATCGCTAGAAAAACCAGGTTGGGAATCATGCCAACCAGTCCGGAGCCCATGGTCCGGAGCGGATCGATAGCGATTGCGTACAGGTGGTTGGCGAAACCCCGCGTCCATGGAAACAGCGCCAGGACGTAATGAAGGTAAGCGTAGGCCGCCACCGCGAGTGTCAGGCCCCACGCGAGGTTTAGCAGACCCGTGAGGACCCGCCAGATCTGTTCCACCTTAACCATGTGATGCGCCCGGCCTTCAAGCCCCTCGATACGCGCGCGGTAACGCCGCTCAAATCCGGCGCGCAATAAAGCAACCAGGCGGCGGCCAAATAGTGCGATTACAAGCAGTACGGCTGTGGCACCCAGTGCGTAGAGGGCATGCGACCACAGCAAAGTCGGGTACCTGTTCTGGCGATACGCCTCGATCGAATGCGCAATGCGGGCCCGGTAGAGCGTTGCGAGTGGGTCGCGAGAGATGTCTTCTATCGCTGCGTCTTCATCGAGCACAGCCATGATGCGCTGGCCGTCGGCAAAGATCCAGGTCGCCCCCGGGTGTTCTTCAAGTCTCAGCGACTCCGGGCCGATCTTCGAGTTTGCGGCAAGCTCCCGGATCCGATCTGCGATCTGCTGGGCACGACGCTCCGCTGGGTGCGCTTTGACGCCCCGCACGGAGAATAACGTTTCGCCATCGATGACGATCTCTGCCATTTGCACATCACTATCCGTGTCTTTGTTTGCTCCAGGCGCCTGGCCGCTCTCCTCGGCAAACCCAGATGCGCTCACAAACAGCACCAGCGCGGCGGCTAATGACAGAACAGATGTTCGGATACTCGGCATGGTTCCGCTCCCTAACCGGGCAGACGGGACGCAATCTGGTGATGCGGTCTGGCGAGGATTCGATTTAATACTTTGATAGAACGAGATCGTTCTCGAACAACTCCTTCTGCCCGCGGTATGCTTCTTCATGCGTTCCCTCCATTACCTTACCGGGGAGAACGTCTTCTCCATTTCCAGCTGAACCGGAACAGAACTTCTTCGGCATAGGAGCGATTCACATCTCGATGCCTGGCACCGCGCGCTCCTAGCGCTGCGGGCAGGTAAGAAAGAATCCGTTCTTCCCCACGAGACCAACGAATAGGCCCCAAGAGCGAAAAGGTTTTGAATCGGCTGTTATCGAATTTCATCTCCATGTCGGACCATAATTCGCACCGGCAAGGAAAGGCGCATGACATAGGGGGGAGCACGGCTGCAAGGGGCTGTCGCCTGGAGAAAATGGGGACCTTATCTCTCCGAACGGCAGTGGGGCACCGTCCGGGAGGATTACAGTCGGGACGGCGACGCCTGGAACTACACTCGAATCCGCTTTAAAGATGGCGTCAACCGAACGCGCTAGTTGGATTTAATGGACGAGAAACAATATCGGCGAGTGCTTTCGAAGATGTTGGAAAAATCCGAGTTCCGGATGCCGATCAACCAGCGCGACGAGTCAAGACGGAAGCTGGGTAAGGCGCCGGGAGCACGTCGTTATCCACACCGAGGTGAAGATTGATTGCCAGACGCGTCGGCGCGGGTGTTCTTTTCCTGGGCCTTCTCATTGTTCAGAATGGTTGGGCACAAGTGGGACTTGCGAGCTCTGCCCCGCCCGCCGCCCCAGCCCAGCCTGAAGTTCCTGAGGACTCACTCGGCCGCAACACCCCTCGGGGCACGGTGCGCGGATTCCTTACAGCCGCCAGCCAGAAAGACAACGCGACAGCGGTCCTTTACCTGAACACTCATCTGCGTGGTGAAGCTGCGGGTGTCCTCGTTCATCAACTCTCAGTGGTACTGAACCAGCGATTGCCCACCAAGCTTAATGAGATCAGCGATCGGCCGGAAGGCTCTCTGTCCGACCCAATTGAGCCTAACAAAGAGCTAATTGAATCCATTAGCAGCGACCTCGGGAATGTGGACATTTCGGTAGAGCGCATTGACAGGGGAAAGATCGGCTCAATCTGGTTGTTTTCACCTGGAACTCTTGCGCAGGTTCCTGAGTTGTGCGCCGAGGTGGTCAGCGCGCCCGCTGGGAACGCGTTTACAAAATTCCTGCTGGAGACCAGAATCGCCCATATCGCGCTGATTCACTGGCTCGCTGTCTTCGTTGGGCTGCCTCTTCTCCATTTCCTCGGGATACGCCTCAACCGGGTTCTCAGTGGATTTGCCGGGCGAATACTTCGTCGTGTGCGCAAGAATCCGAATCTGCCAGATCCCGAGTTTTTGCCGATGCCGGTTCGCCTTTTGCTGCTCGCCTTAATCATTCGCTGGACGGTTTCTACGACCACGCTCCCGCTTTTGGCCCGCCAATTTTGGTCTGGCATCGCCGT
The DNA here is from genome assembly GCA_963787585.1 of uncultured Acidobacteriaceae bacterium. Classification (GTDB taxonomy): domain Bacteria; phylum Acidobacteriota; class Terriglobia; order Bryobacterales; family Bryobacteraceae; genus Bog-105. Next base: position 105,678 of record CAWBDR010000005.1, on the reverse strand, counting down.
GGTGGCTTTTATTGTTGGCTGCGTCTGGCTCATGATCCGGCTGAACGGCTTGTTTGAAGACAAGGTCCGGCTTCGTCTTGGCCGGCGCAATCTCACAGGCGCTCTTTCCGTTCTGCGTTTCGCGCGATCGGCGGCCGATGCCGTGGTACTCTTCGTCGGACTGCTTGTCTTATTGCACTACCTTGGCGTTAGTCCCACGGCTGCTCTAACAGGACTCGGCGTTGGTGGCATTGCAGTGGCGCTGGCTGCGCAGAAGACGTTGGAGAACGTGATCGCTGGTATCTCGCTCATCTCCGATAAGGCTATACGTGTTGGAGATTTTCTGAGGATCGGCAATACACTGGGCACCGTCACTGATATCGGTCTGCGTTCTACCCGCATTCGCACGCTGGATCGAACAATGGTCAATGTGCCAAATGGACAGATTGCAAACGCAAGTCTTGAAAATCTATCCGTACGCGACCAGTTCTGGTTCCATCACACCTTACGCCTCACTTATGAAACGACCGTGACACAATTGCGGTCGATTCTTGCGGGGCTTACAAACGTCATCGGGCAACGGCCCAAGGTCGACGAATCCTCACTGCACGCGCGGTTTCTGGGCTTTGGTGAGTCATCGCTGGATGTGGAGATTTTTGCCTATGTCTACGCTCGTGATTGGCCCGACTTTCTTGGCGTGCAGGAAGACCTGTTGCTTGAAGTTATGGACCTTGTTCAGGCAGCCGGAGCAAGGATCGCCCTGCCTTCGCAGATCACTTACCTGACTACTGGCAACAAGCGATCTGAGTTCGAAGAGCCCGATCAAACGCGCGGTGACGAAGAAAGAGTAGCTAAGCCAAAAGCCAAACGAAGCATTGCGAAACCGTTAGCAGATCGAAAGGCAGAAGCCTCGCAGTACGAGGCCTGAGTTTTTTCTAAAAAAATACATCAAGGCACGAAGCGCAGGCATCTTGCTGACGGTTACGGGGCCAGATTATCAACGAGTCCCGTTGATAATAAAACTGCTGAAAGCGCATTGGGGTGTCGTGAGGATATGCCATGAAGTGTCTCGTCTTTCGAATAATCTTTCTTGTCTTTTTTGTTAGTGGCTTATCGGTTCGGGGTCAATCGCCAGATCTGAATGAACTAAAGGCCAAGATGGCGCAGCTCCAGCAGATGATGGAGGACCTCAAGGCACAAATGGCGGCCGCCGAAAAGGCGCAGCCTTCCGGAGCGAAGGCACCGGCACCAGGCGCAACGCCGGAACAACCATCCCAGGCTCCCGCGGGTGCAACAGCGGAGCAGGTGAACAGTGAGCCGGCACCTAATCCTGAACAGTCTCCGCAGGAGGGGGCGACGCGCATGGACATTTATGGCGCTGTGATGTTTGACACCGGCTACGAGGGTAAGAGCAGTAACCCTGACTGGTTCGATGTGCTCCGTCCGACCCAGCTGCCGTCCTTCTCCGGCGAGTACGGACCGGGAGGCAACTGGTTCAGCTCGGTTCGGCAGACCCGCTTTGGCGTGAAGACGTACACACCCACCCGCTTTGGCGAACTCAAGACCATCTTTGAGTTCGAACTGTTCGGAACCGGTGTGGATGCGGGACAGACGACATTCCGGCTGCGCCACGCCTGGGGTGAGCTTGGGCAGGTGGGAGCCGGCCAGACCTGGAGTACATTCATGGATCCAGACGTGTTTCCCAACTCCGTTGAGTACTGGGGCCCGAACGGAATGGTCTTCTTCCGCAATGTTCAGTTACGCTGGACGCCATGGCAGAAGGGCGATTCGAACTTCATGGTCGCGATCGAGCGCCCAGGCGCCTCAGGTGACGGCGGCATTTATCGCAATCGTATCGAGCTCCAGAACATCCAGCCACGCTTCCCGGCGCCGGACGTCTCGGCACATTATCGCTACTCCAGCGAATGGGGGCACTTCCAGCTAGGCGGGATCTTTCGCGAGATCAAGTGGAACGATCTCAATCCGGTCCAATTCAACCTCTCAGGAAGCGCCGTGGGATGGGGTGTGAACCTCAGCGGCAATGTTAAGGTCTCGAAGCACGTTGCACGCGTGCAGGCCGTCTATGGCAACGGGATCGAGAATTACATGAACGACGCCCCCGCAGACATCGGAGCCGAGAACAACTTTTCGAACCCGCTGAAGCCAATCAAGGGTAAGGCGCTGCCGGTGCTGGGAGTTGTCGCGTTCATGGACTTTAACTGGAACAAGTATTTTACGAGCACCGCTGGATATTCGCTCGTGCAAATCACGAACTCAAGCGGGTCATCACCCTCTGACTTTCACCGTGGGCACTATGCATTGGCGAACCTTCTCTACTACCCAGTTAAGAACATGTTCCTGGGACCGGAACTTCAGTTTGGGACGCGCGACAACTGGCACGACGGTTTCCACGCTGACGACTGGCGCATCCAGCTCTCAGTCAAATACAACTTCAAATATCAGTTAGGAGTGGCTCAGTGAAACAACTTGGATGTCACCTGCTATCTCAACAAGTACTCCGGCGAGTAAGCATATTGAGATTGCCATTACAGCCAGCAAGTAGCTCACTTGGCTCGGCCTTTGTAAGTACAGCTCGCAAGGAGAGAACACGTGTCAAATAACAGTCTCAACTCAAAAGATAAACGAAATGACGTAGACCGCGAAGATCCGCTCGGGTCCACGGACCAGTTAGCATCGCAGAAGATTCCCGATGGTGTGGACCGTCGAGCTTTTTTGATGCGGAGCGCTTTAGTCGGTGCCATGGGTGTGATTACAGGGCGCCGCGCGTCTGCCCAGATACCTGCGAGTGCAGAGCCAAAGGGTGTGTCGGGAGGGCCAGGTGATGTGACGCTCTCTCCCGACCTGGAGGTCGTGAAGGAGCAAAAGGGCCCCGTCATGACGCTCCTGGATGAATTCTATAAGGTAGGGCCCGGGCCGTCGAGTTCGCATACCATCGGCCCGATGCGCATCACCTACGACTTCTATCAGCGCTGTACGAAGCTACCGAGTGACCAATTGGCTAAGTCCACGGCGCTGAAGGTTTACCTGTACGGCAGCTTGAGTGCGACGGGCAAAGGCCACGGCACCGAGCGCGCCTCGCTGGCCGGGTTGGTCGGAAAGGAGCCTGCCACTGTCGATCCCGCGTTTCTCGATAACTTACGCGACCAGCCGAATCAATCGTTCCCGGTAAAACTCGGACCGAAAAGTGTGAATGTCACGCTCCAGGACATCGTCTTCGGCCCTGTGGAAGGCGACTTTCCACATCCGAATACGATGAGATGCAAGCTTATGGCCGGAGACAACGTGATCTTCGAAAAGGAGTATTACTCGGTAGGCGGCGGATTCATAGAGTGGAAGGACTACACGCCTCCCAAGAAGAACGCTCCCAAGTATCCGTTCGCCACGATGAAGGAACTGCGGCAGCACGCCGAGCAGAACAATCTGTCAATTGCCCAAACGAAAAGGCATTTAACTCTACAGTCTGGTTAGGCCGAAAAGGAGCGGCCGCGATCATGAAAACCACTACAAAACCTATTTGCGGAACCATGGCAAAAGCATTGTTAACGCTCGCGTGCGGACTCGTGTTTGTGTCGGACGCTGCCGTCATTTCCAACGGAGTAAGCGCGCAGATCAAGGGCAGAATCAACAAACGAGAGGCGGACACGATCGTCATTCGCGATGCGAATGACGCGGACACGACGGTCTTGCTGACCGACGACACGATGATTAAGTCGAACAAACAAGGGTTGGGAGTCTTTCGCCGCGGCAAGAATTACGGGGCGACAAGTCTGCTGCGGGGCCTCATGGTTAACGTAGAAGGCACAGGCAACTCAGAAGGACAACTGGTGGCCAAAGAGATCAAATTCAACGAAGCGGATCTGAAGGACGTCATGACGGTCCACTCGCGTGTTCAGCCGGTGGAGGAAGAACAAAAGAGGCTTTCGGGCAAACTCGATGAGACTACTGCGAGCGCGAATCAAGCGAACGAAAGTGCTGATGCCGCGCACAAGCGGCTTGACTCAGTCAACGACCGCATCACAGGCTTGGATGACTATGCTGTGCAGGATACCGTGAGCGTCTACTTCCCAGTCAACAAGTACAGCTTGGCAGAGAACGATAAGAAAGCACTCGACGGACTAGCTACGAAGGCTTTGGGAATGAAGGGGTACGTTATTGAGGTAGCTGGCTTTGCCGATGCCACAGGAGACGCCGACAAGAACCTGGAATTGAGCCAGCGCCGGGCAGATGCCGTGGTTCAGTACTTGGCCGTTGCTCATAACATCCCGCCACGGCGCATGGTCACACCGATCGGTTATGGCGATACGCACAGCCGAGCCCAAGGCGCGAATCAGGCGCAACCTCTGGATCGCCGCGTTGAAACCAAGTTACTCGTCAACCGCGGGCAAACGCAGTAACTATTTCTACAACCCAACCCGGCAAAGGAGGAAGTGACGGGACATTTTCTACGAGCGTTAGAAAACCTGGTTAATCGAGTGGACGGGCCGATGCAGTTCCGGCTTATTCTCCAGCCGCTGATGTCGACCATCTTCGCTGTCATCGATGGGACCAAAGATGCGCGCGCAGGCCGTCCCGCCTATCTTTGGTCGATATTCACGGACCCAACCGCGAGACGCGAGCGGCTAGCGCATGGCTGGAATCGGCAGGTAAGATTTTTATAATCGCGGTCCTGCTTGATGCGGTCTATCAAATCATCGTCCTCCATTGGATCTATCTAGGAGAAGGACTGATGGTAGCGGTGGGAGTGGCCTTTGTTCCATATTTACTACTGCGCGGCCCGATTAACCGCATGGCCGGTCGACTTATGTGCATGCGTGCCGCAGAAAAGCCAAGCGTTTGAGTTTGCGATATATATCTTTCCATAAACAAGCGGACAATGGGACAGATTCTCAACCACCCTTTGGGGTTCTCGCTGCTGCTTGCAGTCGTGCTCGCACTTGTGCTTGAATTCGGATACCGAGTCGGCACACGTTTGCGAATCCAGGAGGAAGCGCTGGGTTGCTGGGGATGCTTGAACGGAATCGTTCGCGGAGATCAGGTAGTGGTTCAGTTTGAAACTCAGTTTTGCTTGTACGCTCGCTCCAGGAGCCTCTCGGCCTTCTCCAAGGTTGCGCGATTCTGAACCCTGATCTCCAAGTCTCCTGTGCCGGCGTGCCCTAAGTGAGTAACGTTTCGAGTGAAGCCGGACTCCTCCTCAACAGAAGACGGATCTAGTTTTGCCCAAATCAAGAGATCATGTTTTCGCACCTGAACACAGGCAAAATTCTTCAGCCTTCTAAAAGCGATGTACTTCTCCAATTCCTTCATCTGAACGTCATCACCAAGGGCTAGCAAAAACGCCTTAAGGTTTTCCCACAGGTCCTGAAGATCCCCAGATGCTTTCGCTTGATGTCTTTCTTTGACGGCCTCGGTTTGGCCGTGCTTCTTGGTCGATTCGGCGCTGCTGGCATTCACGAGTTCCAGCAATAAAAGATCGGCACCGTACCGTCGATAGCGCAGCAGTTCGATGTTTCGCTCAATTTGTTGCACTGCATATTCGTCGTACTTTGTGAAGTCACCGGCTATGCAGAGAAGCCTAGGGGCAGACCATTCAATGTGAATCGCCTCCGAGTTGAACTTTCTCATTACCTGCAACTCGAAATCGCCCTTGTGATCCATCAGCCAATCAAGATAAAAGAGACCTTGATTGATTACGTTCTCATTTATTGATCGCTTGTACTCGATGATTACTGGGCAATTATTGTCATCCAAGCCGAGCGTGTCAATTCGCCCGCCGTGCTTCTTTCCGGTAGGATATTCGACGGTGTCCTGGCTGTAGTTGAAAGTTGAGGCGGCGGTTCCCCCTGATTCTGAATAGAATCGGGGTGACAAAACCTTGAAAAGGAGAACCGCCGTGAAACGAAACTACCATACGATTGATAACCACGGAAAAGTCGGCGAGCGCAAGCTCGCCGAGTTTCTGGTCCGCAACGGCCAAGCGCTGCTGCCGATGATGGAGTTGATCGAGCACAGCCGCATGGTTATCGACGAACTCATCGACGTCATGGGCCGCGCCAGCATCGAAGCCGTGCTCGAACTATCGGCCGCACAAATTGCCGGACCACCGCAGCAAGGCAAAGCTCGTGCGGCGGACCTGGGGTGGCATGGAACGCAAGCGGGCCGCGTGTGTCTGAAGGAGCGCAAGCTCAAAGTGAACCGGCCGCGATTGCGAAACAAAGGTCGCGGCGCGAACAAAGAGGTTCCCGTCCCGGCTTACCAGGCCATGCAGCAGAACAGCGCCACCGGCGAACGCATGCTGGAAATCCTGTTGAATGGCGTGTCCACGCGGCGCTACGGCAAAGTCATTCCCGAAATGGCCGACACGGTGGGCGTGTCGCGCTCGACAGTCAGCCGCGAAACCATCGAAGCTTCCGAAGCCGCGTTGAAGAAGTTATTAGAGCGGCGCTTCGATGAGATCGAGCTGCTGATCATCTACATCGACGCGATGCACTTCGGCGAGCAATGCGTGCTGGCTGCGGTGGGCGTGGATATGGAGGGCCGCAAACATGTGCTGGCGCTACGCGAGGGCGCGACGGAAAACGCCGCGGCAGCCAAGGATCTGCTGCAACACCTGGTCGAGCACGGCATCGATCCGGCACGCCGCCGATTGTTCGTTATCGACGGCTCGAAAGCTCTGCGCACGGCCATTAACGCGGTGTTCGGCGCCGAGACGCCGGTGCAAAGGTGTAGAAATCATAAACTGCGCAATGTGCTCGGACGACTGCCTCGCGAGCAGCAGGGACAGACCGGCTCGCTGATGCGCGCGGCTTGGAAGATGAACCCGAAAGATGGCATCGCCAAGTTCCGCCAGATCGCCGGTTGGCTGGAGCACGATTATCCCGAGGCTGCGGCTGCGCTGCTGGAAGGCTTGGAAGAATGTTTCACCATTAACCGGCTCGATGTTCCTAGATCGCTGCATCGTTGTTTGGCCACCAGCAACATCCTGGACAATCCGCATTCCGGCGTGCGCAGCCGGACTCGCCGGGTGTGCCGCTGGCGTCCAGGCATGCCAGCGCGCTGGTCAGCAGCCGCATTCTTGGAAGGAGAAAAATCATTCCGCAAGATCATGGGCTTTCGGGATCTATGGGCTCTTAAAGCGATCCTCGACGGATCGCAGCCAGCTACCCGGCAGGTGGTGGCGTAGAATCACATGGACCGCCGTTCTCAACTTCCCACTGCGCTCGGGATACCGTCGGATATTCGGTAGCGACAAGGCGGACGCCAAGAAACGCGTCGAGATGCTGTTCCAAAAGAGTCTGCAGGGATTTCTCGATTGCAGAGGATTCAGCGGAAAGCTCCTTAACGGAGTCTGCCTGAAGCTGAAATAGTTTTATGTCAGCCAAGATTCTGGCATATAATCCTATCGCGCCTTTCCTTCCCGAGCAAGCATGGACTTGAAGTACTAAGAGTACTATTGACTCGCGTGGGATACTGTAATTGAAGCATGCCTTCCCGAGCAAGCAGAAAGCGCCCCAAAGACCCAAACCTCCTGGCTCGGTCTGTAGTCGAAGATTTGATTGGCGAACACCTAGACGGTACACCGTTGGAAGATAAACCCACACAACCAAAGAAGAACCCTGCTGCCGTCGCACTATCGAAATTGGGGGCGTCAAAGGGTGGGTTGGCACGGGCCGCCGCATTATCAGAACGCAAACGCAAGATGATCGCCAGAAAGGCAGCCGAAGCGCGATGGAGGGGAGAAAACTAAATGTTATATGCCTCAGCTCATTGCGGCTACCGCTAACGAATTCGTAGAGCAGGAACTACATCAGCGGCTACGGGCAATTGAAGGAGCGTTTTCAGCCAACGCAATAAGCCTCACGGGGCCATTGGTAGACGGTGTAGATGATATTCTCAGAACCGCCGTGGAAAACAGGCACCGACAAAAGCCTGCATCCGGAAGTCTAGTGTTTATTCTCACCACCGAAGGTGGCTACATAGAGACCGTGGATCGCATGGTTTCTACTCTGCGCAAATACTATCAGCTCGTGGACTTCATCGTTCCTAACCACGCATATTCCGCCGGAACTGTTTTTGCGATGTCGGGAGATGCGATCTATATGGATTATTATTCCAGGCTTGGACCCATTGACCCCCAACTGGAGACGCAAAGGGGTCGAATGGTTTCCGCGCTTGGGCACGTTGAAAAGTACAACGCGCTGATTGACAAGGCTCAAAAAGGAACGATCACTACCGCCGAGGTGCAACTCTTGATCGAGGGGTTTGATCAAGCGGAGCTCTACGCGTACGAGCAAGCTAGGGACCTGTCCATCTCCCTGTTGGAGCAATGGCTCGTTAAATACAAATTCAAGAATTGGACTGAGACAGAAACGAACAAGCACTCCGTTACAGACCAGATGAAGCGAGACAGGGCGTCCGACATCGGAGGGCGGCTTAACGATACGAAGAGATGGCACTCGCACGGGTATGGCATATCGATGGAAGTGTTAAGAAGAGAGTTGAACCTGCGCATTGACGACTTTGAGGAAGATCCAAACCGCTGCGATAAAATCAGACGCTATTATGATCTCCTCTCGGACTATATGATCAAGCGAGGTGCTGCTGGTACAGTCCACACATTCGGAGACTACCGGTCTTTCATGTAAAGGAGACTCAATGCCACTAGATTTGAAAGAACTTCTCAAAAACAATCCGCAGATCAATATTGAGGAATTGAACAAGGGTCTCAAGATGGCAGAAGATCTTCGCTCTACTGGAATGCGGACGCGTCCGAATCGATCCATACGCCCATTGATTCGTCATCGGGTGAGAATTATGGATGACCTTGAAAGTGATCCACGTGTAACGCGCGTTCTCGCCCTGAATCGCTAAGGCGGCGGCCGCACCAAAAACAGATAGTTTGATATTGACATTTCTTGCCCGAGCAAGCATAATGTCAGTATGAACAGATTGGACGCTAACCGCCGCGCACAAGTGGTCCGCTGCCTCATTGAGGGTAGTTCGATCAATTCCACTGTTCGTATGACGGGCGTTTCAAAAAACACTGTTCTTAAGCTCTTGGTTGAAATCGGGTCCGCGTGTTCAGCGTTCCTTGATGAAAAAATGCGGAACCTGCCATGCCAGAGACTACAGGCTGATGAGGCATGGTCGTTTTGTTATTGCAAACAGAAGCAGGTGACTCCCAAGATGTCTGAAGAGCGCATCGCGGGTGACGTTTGGGTTTGGGCCGCAATCGACGCTGACACGAAGCTCATTCCTTGCTGGCTGCTCGGTAAACGTGATGCCGGTTGTGCCACTGAGTTTATCCAGGATCTTGCTAACCGTCTTGCTAATCGCGTGCAATTGACCACGGACGGTCTCAAGATCTACGTGAATGCGGTTATTGATGCATTCGCGGATGATATCGACTACGCCATGCTGCACAAGATTTACGGCGTGGAACCGGCCAACGAAGCTCGCTACAGTCCGGCAAAGTGCATTGGTTGCGAAACCCAAGAGGTTCTTGGCTCACCAGATCCGAAGCACATCAGCACCAGCTATATCGAGCGCCAGAACCTCACGATGAGAATGTCCATGCGGCGGTTCACACGCCTAACAAATGCGTTCTCAAAAAAGATCGCGAATCATTCTGCTGCGGTTGCGCTCTATATGATGTATTACAACTTCGGACGGAAGCATCTCACCCTCGGAACGACGCCAGCCGTGAAAGTTGGCTTGACCGATCACGTGTGGTCTGTTGAAGAGATTATCGGCTTGCTCGAAGCAGTCGAGCCGAAATCGACCCGAGCAGCAGTTTCAAACTGAACCACTACCGGAGATCAGGCTGATATCGTCTGCAACGCCTAGTGTGAGGAGTCTCGCACAATGAGGCGAATGCCTGAAAGAGGAACCCCTCGCCAGATCCCATCCCTACGCAGTGCGCGAACAGATCGTTGGAGCTTCACTTGCCATCGGCCTTCGCATTTAGTCCTGTCGGTTCACGGAACGGCAGATCTACCGTGATTGGACTATGATCGGAAATCGGCTCCGGCAGACAATTATTCAGGTCAGCCAGAACTCGCGCTAAATGTGGTGCAAACGCGTATGATCCCTCGGGATCGCGGGGTTCTTTAAGATTGTCCTTAACGAAAATCCAATCGAGCTTGAATCTGGCGACTCCAATCTTGCCCCAAATTAGCTCGGCTACATACGTGGGTGTGAATCCCATGCTCTGTCTCTGATTCGAATCTGCCAGCGTCCCCGCGGTTCCGTTAGTGGTACGCATCTCAACGCCGCGAAAATCGATCGCCTTTCCGTCGGCAGATCGAAATTTCTCCAGAGTGCTGAAGAAGCCGCGCTCCAGATTGGGGGAGGCGCCGGGGATATTGGCGGACGTAGGATCAACACGGTATTCAAAGCCAGCGAGGTTTCGAACAGTTTTGGCGCCCGTGTATATTAGGCCTATCCCGGTTAATTGAATACCTTTTGTGGCCCAGAAATCCACGTCTCCGTAGCGCTTATATAGCATGTTCTCCACGCTTGTCGGCGTCGAATCCGACCCGGTAGTGTTCATGTCCCCAGCTATAATCACCGGATTCGGTACGTCATGCACTTCTTTCAATAGCTGCTGCAATTGTTTGCGCCGGTTCTTTGGCCTGGTCCGGTTCTCGAGATGCGTTGCGGCAATTGTGACGCGTTGCCCTCCCGCTTCTGGCACGTCCAGATCGACATACAAGGTCATCCGCTGGCCGCGTCGCACTTCACGCATCATGTCCTCCCCCACTAATTTCGAGAGGGTGTCTCAGATTTAGTTGAAGGTTGAAGGGCGGCGGTGGCGGCCCGGTTCGTTAGAATCGATTCGCCAAAACCTAATCCTGGAAAGGACAACCACCGCCGTGAAGAAAACGTACCATATCGTGGACCGGGAGGCGGCCGCAGCCGCCGCAACGGTCGAAGAGTTCGCCAAAGCGAACGGGCAGGTTCTGCTGCCGCTGATGGAGTTGGTCACGCAGGCTCGCGTAGCCGTCGATGAAGTGATCGACCGCATCGGGCGCCAGACCATCGAAACGATTTTGACTCTGAGCGCCGAACAAGTAGCCGGACCGCGCACGCCAGGAAAGAGTAGCGGGGATATCCGCTGGCACGGGTCGCAGAACGGCCGCATCAGCTTGGCCGACCGGCAAATCAAAGTGAAGCGTCCGCGGCTACGTCACAAAGAGGACGGTGAGGTGAGTGTGCCGGCGTATGAATCTCTGCAAGAGAATGAAGCCACTGCACAGCGTATGATGGGCGCGCTGTTGCGCGGAGTTTCGACGCGCGAATACGCCGAAGTGCTGCCGGAGATGGCGGAAACGGCGGGCGTGTCGCGCAGCAGCGTGAGCCGCCAAGCTATCGAAGGAAGCGCGGAACAACTGCGCCAGTTGCGTGAGCGGCGCTGGGAGGAAGCGGACCTGCTGGTGCTCTACATCGATGGACAACGCTTCGGATCGCATCACGTCATCAGTGCCGTGGGCGTGGATCGCGCCGGGACCAAGCACGTACTCGGCATTCAGGCCGGCGCGACCGAGAACGCAGCGGCGGTAAAGCAGTTGTTCACGCACTTGCGCGAGCAGGGCCTGCCCACCGACCGGAAATACCTGTTCGTGATCGATGGCGCGAAGGCGTTGCGTGCCGCTATCGAAGAGATCTTCGGTCCCGATCAGCCGGTGCAGCGCTGCCGCAATCACAAGATGCGCAACGTGCTCGATGAACTCCCCAAGGAGCAGCAAGCCCAAGCGCTGAATCTGATGCGGACGGCATGGCGCGTTTCTAATGCCGAGGAAGGCATCAAACGGCTCGACCAGCTTGCGCGCTTCCTGGAGCACGAGTACGAATCAGCAGCGAGAAGCTTGCGTGAGGGCCTAACTGAAATGTTCACAGTACAGCGGCTGCAGCTTCCGCCTTCGCTGTATAAATGTCTCGGCACTACGAACGTCATCGAGAGCCCGCAGAGCGGAGTGCAAAAGAGAACGCACAATGTGACGCGCTGGCGAACCGGCGACATGGTCGAGCGCTGGGTCGCATCCGCCTGGCTCCTCACTGAGAAACATTTCCGCAAAGTCATCGGGCATCGCGATCTCTGGACACTCGCCGTCGTACTCGGCAGAGAAACAAAACCTAACGCCGCCTCCGAGAAAGTGGCGTAACATGAAACCAGCCGCCCTCAACCTTCAACTAAGTTTGGGACACCCTCAATTTCGACGCTTGCCGTTTCCCTTTTTCGAGCGGACGGAGCTTGGTCTCTTTGAACCAGTCGTATCCGACCATGAAGGGAACTACTCGCGCGCTCCGTATGGGATATCGTGACAGAACCGCATTGCCGTGAAGTGCCCTCAGCCGGTCCTTATCCACTTTGAACTCTTCAACGAGCTGTTCCTGGGATGCTTTATCTTCGCCATCATTGAATTGGTCTGTCCCGAGTTGCTTGGGATCAATCTCCAGAAATTCCACGCCGTATGCCCAATTCATATTCAAGGCGTTCCCCAACTCGCGGACGATTTCGCGGTATCCCGTACGCTTCACACCCCAATCCACTTCGTTCAGGATCCAGATATCCGCAGCTTTCAAGGTTTCGATTTCCTGCGGAATTTTTTCAAGCTCCACATCTCGGACGCTTTTACCGCTCGCCTTGGCCTTCTTCCGCTCCTCGTTCACCTTCGCCATGAATGCGTCTTTATCCCTGACAAACAATAGGATCTTATCGATCTCCAGTCCCCTCTCGATATTCCAGAACGCTACGCGCAGGGAGGGTCCAAGCCCGGCGACTTCCAGCGGCCGCGGCCTTGCGCCGCCCAACCAGGCCTCATTATTGATGAATGGTGTGGTGGTGATCACCCGGAGCTTGTCAGCCAGTTCGGGACTCAATTTCTGATCCGAGCCGAGTTGGAGAAGCTCGTCGTAGGAGAACAGCCTGGGTTCGGAATCGCGGATGTAATTCTGTGCCTGAAGCGCTACAGGTCCGGCCAGACTCGCAGCCAACGCGATCAGGATGCAAACACCAGCCTCACGCCAATCGACGCTCATTGTTCTGTTCTTCCGTTCTCCCATTCGACGACGCTGGATACACATTGGCTTAGGCCTACACAAATGCGACCGAGTGAAGCGAATCATGCCTCAATCAGTGCTGAAGATTTGCAAGGCCGCAGATCGCGGCGAAACGCCTGAAGATCAATACGCAAGGAGGATGTCGGCGTTGCTCAGACGGATCTACTTTTTCAATGGCAGGCTAGGAAACCTCGGATACGTTCGGAACACTCCAGCGAGGTCGGATGGCAGTTCCACATTCCCTTGCGAAGAAGCAGACCGCGCGTGCGCCCCAACCGCGCCAGAACCAGCCTATTTCTAGAACTACGTTCTGCCGTCATCGCGAGGAGTTCGTTCCAATCTGATCCCCAATGGCCATAAGATCATCGGGCCCGATCCTCACGCTTTGACCGTACAGCGTGAAGGTCAAGAAAGCTGCCATGCCGGACACCTACGACCTCATGGCCATGGGAGCTGGTCCCGCGGGCGAAAGCGCCACCGAACTGGCATCGTTCTTTGGTCATCGCGCTGGCAGAAAACAAATTCCTTGGGAGTGCGACCTGGTCGCCAGACGGGCAACGCCTGGCCTACCTGAAAGGGCGGCGTACACCAAAGGCATACGAAACCTCGATTGAAACCTGTGACCTGAACGGGGCGAACCGGACACCCAGTGGCCGGGTTCCTACAGCGAATGGTTGAGCGCCAGTGCGGACGGCAAGCATCTCATGCTCCAGAAGATAATACTCCAGGAACAAATTTATCTAGGCGAGCTCGGAACAGGCGGGGCGCGCATGAAAACCCTCGCGGCCTAACGAATCACGAAGCTAACGATGAACCCTACGCGTGGACGCCGGACAGCAAGCTGTACTCTTCATTTCCGACCGCAACGGGCGATGGGGAATCTTCAAGCAGACAATCAGCGAAGACACGGCCCAGCCTCTGATCACAGGCCCGCAAGACGTCTTCATTCTGCGTCTCAGCCTAGATGACGCCTGAATTCTCTACGTTGAGATCTCAAAGAGCGCGAGGAGATACACGTTGCGCCTAATGCGCATTCCTATCGGCGGTGGCGCGCCGCAGTTTGTGCTGGAGGCGCAGAACGTGGCAATGGGTGATAGGGTTTGGGGCTTTCCTTAGACGCTGGAGAGCAAGCGGACTCACTGCTGGAATAGGCCCGTTGATTACGGATTCAGGATCGAGCATGTGGCTTGTTCTGAACGATAGGTCCGCCCGACAGTATAGCCGCGGTTCATCATTGGAGCGCCGCTAAAGAGCGAAGAGCATAAGATGAGATAACCTCAGTGAATTCTCTTCCAAGCGATCAGTTGATGGTGATCGACCAGAACATCTCGCACTACCGAATCCTCGAAAAGCTCGGTGGCGGCGGCATGGGAGTCGTTTACAAAGCCGAGGACACAGGTCTCGGGCGATTTGTTGCTCTAAAATTTCTGCCCGCCGATCTGACCCACGATCCTCACGCGCTCGAACGCTTCCGTCGTAAGGCGAAAGCTGCTTCCGCGCTGAATCACCCTAACATCTGCACCATCTACGAAATCGGTGAAGGCGAGGGCCAGCTTTTCATCGCGATGGAATTCCTGGACGGCGTGACATTGAAGCATATGATCGCGGGTGGTCCGCTGGACCTGGAGACACTACTCTCGCTGGGGATTGAAATTGCAGATGGTCTTGATGCTGCTCACCGCGAGAGCATTGTCCACCGCGACATTAAGCCTGCCAACATCTTTGTGACCCGGCGAGGCCATGCGAAGATTCTTGACTTCGGGTTGGCGAAGGTAACCTCGCGCGAGGCAGCGGGTGTTTTGGCGAGCGCGCAAAGCACCGTCGCCGTGAGCGAAGAGCACCTCACCAGCCCAGGCATGGCAGTTGGCACGGTTGCCTATATGTCTCCCGAGCAGGCGCTTGGCAAGCCCCTGGATGTCCGCACAGATCTTTTCTCCTTTGGTGCGGTTCTCTATCAAATGGCTACGGGCGTGCTGCCGTTCACAGGCGACACTTCCGCCGCAGTCTTCGATGGCATCCTGAACCGGAAGCCGGTCGCGCCGGTTCGCCTGAATCCCCAACTGGAGAGGATCATCACCAAGGCTCTGGAGAAAGACCGCGACATGCGGTATCAGCACGCATCCGAGATGCGCAGTGACCTGAAGCGTCTCAAGCGGGATGCGAGCTCGGACCGCTCCGAGGCTGCAGAGTCCACGGCGCTGGGTGCACCAGTATTGCGCGAGCCGCCCCAGGATGCAACCTCGGATTCCGTCATTATCGTGGGGCTTCTCAAGCGGCATAAGAAAGCCGCGATTGGAACTCTTGCCGCCGTGGTGGTGCTGGTCGGGCTTGCGTGGTTTCTGCTGCATCGCCCTCCCACACCTTCCGCCGAGCTGACGCAAAAGCGCCTGACGTTCAATTCCAGCGAGAACCCTGTCCAGAGCGTCGCCATTTCTCCTGACGGAAAATACCTCGCTCAACCGGCGAAGAGCGGCTGATCCCAAAACCGGCCGGAGCTCCTGCCGGAGCCGACTGGTGGGTCGGC
Source organism: uncultured Acidobacteriaceae bacterium (assembly GCA_963787585.1). Classification (GTDB taxonomy): domain Bacteria; phylum Acidobacteriota; class Terriglobia; order Bryobacterales; family Bryobacteraceae; genus Bog-105. The sequence goes on along the minus strand of CAWBDR010000005.1, from coordinate 90,095 downwards.
TCGTGGTTTCCCGACGGCACGCAATTGCTCGCTACCGCATGGGAGGCGGGCGCGGGCGCGAGCATTTGGACGGTCTCAATGCTAGGGCAATCTCCACGCGAACTCCGCGAGGGCGCATTTGGGGCCCGGGTTTCGCCCGATGGGACACGCATCGCCTTCGCTGCCGGAGCCGTGGGCGATTTACGCGAAATTTGGATGGCGGACAGCCAAGGAGAGAACCCGCAAAAAGTCCTCGCGCTGCCAGAAAACGAATTCATCCCGAATGGCGCCTTGAAATGGTCGCCGGACGGGGAGCGCCTCGCATACATCAGGGTGCAGCGCACTCAGGAAACGTACCAAACGTCGATTGAAACCTGTGATCTCAGGGGGGCGAACCGCACGGTGGTTCTAGCGAGCCTTGACCTTTTCCTGCAAGACCTTTCTTGGCTTCCGGATCGGCGGATCGTCTACGCCCGGCAGGAGTCTCCGGGTTCGAACGACTACAATCTTTGGCAAATAGGCATTGACAGGACGGCCGCGCCCACTAGCGAACCCAAACGCATCACCCAGTGGGCGGGTTCCTCATTATTAAACAATTTGAGCTCCAGCGCGGATGGGAAGCGGCTGGCGCTGCAAAAAAGCACATATCAGGACCAGATTTACTTAGGCGAACTCGAAGCACGCGGGACCCGCATGAACTCCCCTCGCCGGCTGACGAATGACGAAGCGAACGATTGGCCGTATGCGTGGACGCCGGACAGCAAAGCTGTGCTGCTCGATTCCGACCGCAGTGGGTCGTGGGGTATCTTCAAGCAGGGAATCGGCGAAGCCACAGCTCAGCCTGTGATCACTCGCCCGCAAGATGTCGAGTTTCCGCTTCTCAGCCCGGATGACGCCTGGATCCTCTACCAGGAGCTCCCCAAGCGTGCGAGCAAATCCAGTCCGAACCGCTTGATGCGCGTTCCCATCGGGGGCGGCGTGGCACAGTTTGTGCTGGAGACGCAAAACGGTTGGCATATGTGCGCTCGCGCCCCGGCCAGCCTCTGCGTGGTCGTCGAAGAGAGCCAGGATCAGAAACAGTTGACGATTACGGCGTTCGATCCACTGAAAGGCAGGGGCAAGGTGCTCCGGACTATACAGAAGGGCCCAACGGCTGACTTCATCTACGGACTCTCACCTGATGGAAGTACCTTTGCATTTTCGAGACATCGCGAGCCGGAGATTCACATTCGCTTGTTTTCACTATCGGGTGGCTCCGACCGCGAAATCACGGTGAAGGGTTGGCCGAACCTCGCAGGCCTTTACTGGTCCCCTGATGGAAAAGGCATGTACTGCGGGTCTGTTTCGCCTCAAGGCGGCGGCGCGCTTCTCTACGTCGATCTCGCGGGGAGTGCCCGGTTGCTGTGGCAGCACAAAGGAGAAGCGGGTGACTGGTTTTATGGCATCCCTTCACCGGACGGTCGCTATCTCGCTATGCTGCTCGGGACCGTTACCAACAGCAATGTCTGGATGCTCGAAGGCTTTTGAAGTCGCGGCGCCGTCTGCGCCGTTGAGACTGCGATTAGGGGTGAGGGGTGGCGCTGGGCGTGCTGCCTTTGGGCGGCGATGGCGCGCTTTGAGGCTGAGTCTGGGTGGAAGTATCAGCACCAGGAGTGTCGATCGTGTTCACAGCAGGACCGGAAGAGTTTTCGTTCACCGCGACGCGACGCCGATTGAGAGTAGGCTGCGCGGGCTCTTCAACGGGCGTGGGTTCTGCAGGTGCGGATTGATGGGTGACAACGGTTGGTCCGCTACTTACGTTTGATGCACCGGATATAAAGACGCGCCGAGAACGCACCTCGGCATCGGCGAACCGGATGCGGGCTTCGTTGGACAGATCGACGCGTACGCTGTGCTCGGCCTGAGCTTGCCCCTCTCCGGGTAGATAGAAATGCAGTGCGTAGCGTTGGCGCAAGCGCGCAAGGGTGTCTTCTAATGCTGAAGCGTCATTGATGGACATGGTGTCACCGCCGGAATCGCGTGCAATGGTGTCGGTGCCAGCGGTGTGCGAAGGATCGACTCGGCCAACGCCGACACCACCTGGAATACCGCCGCCACCGGGCCAGCCGGTGCCAGGAAAGCCGATGCCACCGCCGCCAGGAAAGCCGATGCCGCCGCGCCGGCGACCACCGCCTCCGGGCATGCGGCCCGCCATGGGGGGCTCGTAAGGCGCCTGGAGGAAACTCAATATGGCGTTAGCGCGGGACAAAGCGCTTTCCACGCGCGGTTCGTCTTCGGCATCCTGCGTTTCATCGTCCGTCAGAATCACCACAGCCCGCCGGGCATCGGCACGCGCATAGTGTTGAACGTAGCTGGCCCCTTCAATGAGCGAGCTAGTGATTCGAGTGCCCCCGTTGAAGCCTTCGGAACGAACGAGGTGATTCAGTTCTCTAGTGACTTCGTCGCGGCTGTTGGTAAAGGGCAGGCGTTCGCGAGCGCGCGTATCGAAAACCATGATCGCGATGCGGTCTTGTTCGGCGAGGATGTCAAAGGCTTGCCGGGCGGCATCGGCAATGCGCTGGACATGCGGGCGCATGCTACCGCTGACGTCCAGGAGCAAGAGGATATCAATGGGCATGCTCTCACTGTCGAACTCCTTGATGGGTTGGACCTTGCCGTCGACGCGCAGAACAAAATCCCGGGGCTGCAGACCAGTGATGGCGCGCCCATTGCGGTCGACAACCTGAGCATCGACGTGTGATAAAGTTACGTCGCTTCTAAAAACGACATTGTCGTCACCGGCCAGACCGCTAGCGGCTAGCGCCCAGAGTCCGAAGAGGCAAATGGATCGATGCATCAACGCTTCTGACCCCTCTAGAGTAGTACGTACCCTCCTGCCAGCCGGTTACTCAGTTCCTGCACTGGCTACGGTTTGGTCGTCAGGGCCAGGACGAGCGTTTCCATCACCACCCGGTCGTCGCGGTAGCCTTCGCGGAACTTCTTATCTGTCTCGTAAATGAGCGCGATGGCTTTGGCCAGATGCTCTCTGGTAAAGGCACCTGCGGTGTTGATCACCTGTTCGGCACGCTCGCGCCACATTCGGACGCCGATTTTCGAGAAGAACGCAACCGCCTGCTGGGGCGAGTTCACCTTGGCTTCTTTTGCGGCGAGAGCCAATCGGAACTGCGTGCTCAGAAAGGTCAGCGCGAGGGGAAGGTACTCGCCTTCGCGCACCAGGATATCGAGCGACCGCAGCGCTCCGTTGCGATCGCGCTTGCCCAGTGCGTTCACTAGCGCGAATATCGTGCTTTGCGCGGCATTGGGAACGAGGGCGCGCAAGTCGTCCAGCGTGACGGTCCGCTCAGTTCCGGTACACAAGGATAGCTTTTCGATCTCCGCCGCTAAGCGCCCGGCATCTCCGGCGACTGTCTCCAGCAGCGCAGCCAGTTCCGCGCCGGCAAGCTTCAGCCCAAGGCGCTTCGCAAGTTCCTGGGCAAGGAAACGGCTTGACTCCGGTGTGAAGTGGTGAAATTCGACGGTCGACGGAATAGCCGAGTAGAACTTCTGTACGCGCTCCAGCTTCGGACGGTCCTCGCCGTTGAAATCGTACCGGCTGCACTCGAAGACAAGAACGGTGCCGGGAGCGGGAGAACTCAAGTAAGCAGCGAGCGCCGATATCTCCGGTTTTCCGGGCTCCTCGTTGTCCTCCGCCGCAAGGCGTCGAGGCAACGCCAGCTCAGCGCTGCAGACCCAAATCAGACGCTCCGTTGTAAATAGCGAAAGGGACTGCGCATCGTCCAGAACCTCGCGTAAGGTTGTGCTTTCGAGATCGGCTTGCGTAAGGCCATCCTCTCTGGACGAACCGGGCAGCACGCGCTGAATTAGGGCTTCTTTACAGAGCTTGCGCTGATACCCTTCCTGCCCGAGAAATAAATAAGCAGGCTGTAGCTTGTCTTTTGCGATCCTTGCGAGAAATTGCTCCGGGGTCATGATTTGAGTACGAGTCAGAAATTCTCGACAATCGAGGTCACGATATCGCGGGCCGCATCGCGGCTGAGCCGGTCGAAAGCCGGATCGCTCTCATCGAACAACAGACGGGGGTTAATGGCGATTTGGTAATTCTCGCGGACGGACCAGTTTGCGCGAGAGTAGAGCACGCGCCCGGTGGCTCGTTCGTGGAGAGTAACTGTCATTACCACGGCAACCTGTACGACGCTGGTTTTACCGGAAGCAGGATCGAAGATTGTCGGACCCGCCGATACGGCGTTGATGGTCCCGTTTAGCACAGCATCGGCTTCGGCAGGATTGCTGACGATTCGAAATCTGGTCCGTTCGTTGAATTCGCGGCCAATATCCCGAGGAAGAAGGTCGACGAGCCGGTAGCGCGTCGAGAGAGTGTTGAACGCCGGTATGGAGATCGTGTGAATACTTTTCGGCATCAGGTCTGCCTTGCCGCCCACGTGATATCCACAGGAGACAAACGTGCCGGCTGCCGCGGCCAGCCAGAGCAGACATTGGCCTCGGGTCATCGCTGAAAGCCCTCGAGAGTATGCAGGATTTCGGCGGCAGCATCGGCAATCAGTTTCAGATTATCCACCACGATCCAAATCCATATTGCGCGCGGGTGGTTCGCATCCACTCGAATGTCGCCAGCAATCAGGCCGCTCTGGCCGGTAACACCCACCCCGGTAGGTGGCTCTTCGCTTTGTCCCCGCACTTCAATCTGCGGCGAAGCCAGCGCTTCAGCAATGGCGGTGGGATCTGCATCGCCCGTGAATTCTACCCAGAGCGAAATGCTGTAGCCGTGGAACACGGGCGCCTGAATCAGACGCAACGAGGGCATTGGCAACGCCGCCGATTGTCCTGCAAGGATGGTGGCCAAATCGCGCTCGATTCGCTGTTCCACAGAGAGCAGCTTGACCGGCGCCTCCTCGCCGTATTGCGATAGGAGATTAAAGCTGAGCTGCGCATCGAATACCGCCCGGTCGAGTGACTTGAAGGAAAGCAGAGCAGTGGTCTGCTGATGCAGTTCGGAGAGCCCGCGTTGGCCGCGTTCGCTTGCCGGTTCAAAAACCTCCGCGATGGCCTGCCGAATGGACGCGAAGTTCGCAAGCCTCTGCAAAACGGCCGCGAGCGCAGTTGCGGCCGGATGCGCAATTACCAGCAGCCATTTACCCTCCGCGCTCACATCGCCAAGCAGCGGCGCGATAATTCTCGTTTCCGGCTCGCTTTCCAGATGACCTGCGCAATCGATAAGCAGCGGGTGTTTCTTGGCAGCTTTCACCAGAGCGTACGCGTTCCGGGCGCCATCCGCGTTTCCCGCCATCAGAACTGCAGATGCGCCAGCGATCGTCTCGGCGCTCAGCGGCTCCAGGTATACTGCTTCTCCTTCCTCTTCGCTGAAATTGCCTTCGCCGCTCGCGGCGAAACTAGTGATCGAGGAATGCGCGCTTCGCGTCTCGATAATTTCCCGCAGATCCTTCCCGAGGAGTGTTTCTGCGCCGACCAGGGCCAGTTTCAGCGGCTGTGATTTAGCCAATTTCCTGCTCCGTATAGTGCCGATGCGGCCGCGGTTTCCTGTGGCGCCGTACGAATGAAATCACGCGAATCAAAATCCCGCTCATCACGTAGGCCGATGCCGCGGCGAGCAGAAATGGTTGGGACCATTCCCAAATCAAGAACGCGACTCCACCGACGATCAGGACAATCAGGGGTGTGCGCGGCTTCGAGACACTGACCTGCTTAAAGCTTGGATACCGCCACGTGCTGACCATCAGCAAGGCTATGATTCCAACCAAGATGAGCCATCCGACTGAAAAGCCGAAGGAGCGAACCGGGGAATCATCCAGATACACCACCGCAGCGATAAATCCAGCGCCGGCCGGAATCGGCATCCCGACAAAATACTTGTAATCGGGGCGGCTGGGATTCTTGGGTGTGTGCGTGATATTGAAACGAGCCAGGCGAACGGCCCCGCAGAGCAGATAGAAGAACGCGATAAGGTAACCGGCGCGCATGATGTGAGTCTGCAGGTGGCCTTCGGCCGGCGCTAGTACAAACTGCACGCCCCAAATGTAAGCCAGTATTGCCGGAGCTATTCCGAACGTCACCACATCGGCAAGCGAGTCCAGTTCGCGCCCGAAATTGCTCGTGGTGTTTGTCATGCGGGCGATGCGGCCATCGATGCCGTCGAAGAACACGGCGAAGCCCAGCGCCTTCGCCGCCAGCGAAAAGTGCTGGTTCGAGCCGTAATTTCCGGTGCCGGCCAGAAGCGCTCCTTGAAAGGCCTGCACAATGGCTATGAAACCAAGAAAGATGTTCCCACTTGTGAACAGGCTTGGTAATACATACGCTGCCCGTCTTGGGGGCTTAGTGGAACTGGCGGGTCCCATCAGCCGCTCTCGAAAGGTCAGAGTGCCCCCTGCTCGGGCGCACCGCTAGCAAGACCCGGCGCCCGGTTAGCAATCACACTGGAGCCGGCCGAAACACGGTCACCTTCCTTGACCGCGAGGCGCCACTCCGGTCCAAAGAGAACGTCTACGCGGGATCCGAATTTGATGTATCCGATTCGCTCGCCCGGAGCGAGAACGTCGCCCGCCTGTTTATAACAGACGATGCGGCGAGCGATCAGGCCGGCAATCTGGCGACAGACTACGCGCGTCCCGTGGCCTTCCATTACCAGCGTATTCTGCTCATTTTCGGCGGACGCGGCCTCGTGACTTGCCACCCGAAATTTGCCCTTCTGGTACACAATCCCTGTGATCTTGCCGGGTATGGGAGTCCGGTTGACATGAACGTCGAAGATGTTCAGAAAAATACTGACGCGCGTCTCATGAGGGCTAAGCTCACGAACCGCCACAATCTTACCGTCAGCCGGCGCCACGATCACTTCGCCGGGCGGCGGCACCCGGTCCGGATCGCGGAAAAAGTAGAGGCAGAACACCGCAAGAACATAGCACGGAAGCCCGGCCCAAGGTGTTAGGAAATACGCGAAGGCAAACCCAACCAGCGTCAGACCGCAGGCGTAGTAAATGCCATCGGGAACAATACGCAAGTCAGTATTTTCTCATGCGGACTTACACTCCGATAATCAGCCGGATCGCTAACACCTCGGGTAAGCCAGTCCTTCTGATGTCTTCTGCCGTCCTGTGTGCTGGATACGAAACCCGCCGCAGCGTTACCGTTTTCTGCTCCGAATTGTGAATGGCGTACGCTGCCCGCGGATCCTGATCTCTGGGCTGGCCGACCGAGCCCGGATTCACCATATAAATCCAATCCGGCTCGAGCTCAAACACCGACTCCGTCTGTCCCTTGCGGACTTGTGCGATGACGCCGATCCTCCCGTGCTTCGAGAAGTAACCTCCCTGCAGATGACTATGGCCGAAGAACCCAACCGGCGTTTCCATCAGCGGGAAGGAAGGCGTGGCAATACCCTTCGACAGAACATATTCGTCCTCATCGCGCAATGAGCCGTGCCAGATCTGAAGCCGGTCGATGGTCTGAGGCCCGCGCGGCAAACCGCGCAAGTATGCACGCTGGTCATCGTTGAGAACGTTCATGGTCCAACGCGCGGCTTCCTTCGCCACATCGTTAAACCAATCCAGATCGTCGATGCCTGCCACTACCTTGTCGTGATTGCCTCGCACGACGTATGAGCAGTGCTGCCTGACCCATTCGAGCACCGGTGCGGGGTGCGGGTTGTAGCCCACCAGGTCTCCGCAGCAGATGATTTGGTCATATTTGTCTTCGGCATCCGCCAATACCGCTTCGAGCGCGTACAGGTTCGCATGAAGGTCACTCACAACTAGCGTTCGCACGAAAGTAAAGGCGTGATCCCGGACTGGCTTCCGAGCCGCACGAGCATTCTGATGGTACACAAACACGTGGTCTGGAATCTTCTGGCGATTGAAGCCGCGGGAAATCTTGACTGGACGTAGGCAGAGAAATGCGAAAGACTCGTCCTGCCTTGATTATCAGAACGAGTGCCCGGATGGTTGGGGCGATCGGGCCATGAGCAACCGATCGCCAGCTCACCCTTTACAATGCAAGTTCATGTCATTGGTTGTCATCGGCTCCGTCGCGTACGACGCGATTGAAACGCCCCACGGCAAACGGGAACGCACTTTGGGCGGCGCTTGCACCTATATCGCCTTAAGCGCGAGCTATTTCACCCGGACGGCAATCGTCGCCGTGGTGGGAGGGGATTTTGCCTCGGAAGATCGCGCTCTGCTGGAACAGAAGGGGGTCGATCTCGAAGGTCTGGAACGGGTCCCTGGAAAAACGTTCTTCTGGTCCGGAGTGTACTCGGCGGATATGAACGACCGCACGACGCTCGAAACCGATCTGAATGTGTTCGCCGACTTTCGGCCGAAGCTGCCCGCGGCCTACGCAACGCAGCCGTATCTTTTCCTCGGCAACATTCAGCCAGATCTCCAGCTCGGCGTGCAACAGCAGATGAAAGCGCTTCGGTTTACCGGCGGAGACACCATGAATTACTGGATCTCCCAATTCCGCGATGATCTGCTGGCGACCATCCGGCATTGGGATTTCCTGCTCATCAACGACAGCGAGGCTCGTATGCTGGCGAGAGAAAACAATCTGCGGAGGGCGGCGGAAAAGATTTTGGCACTTGGTCCCAATACTCTCGTGATCAAGCGCGGCGAATATGGCGCTATGCTGTTCCGCAAGGACACGCTCTTCATGGTGCCCGGTTATCTGCTCGAAGACGTATTTGATCCCACGGGTGCGGGCGATTCCTTTGCCGGCGGCTTCGTCGGCTACCTGGCCCAGCAAGGCTTCGATCTTCGAAATGGCAATTTCGATGTCCGCGAGCTGCATCGTGCCGTGATCTACGGCTCGGTGATGGGCAGTTTCTGTTGTGAACAGTTTGGTGTCGAACGTTTCCGCGATCTCACTCGAAAAGACATCGACGCGCGCTTTGAAGAATTCCGGCGATTCACGGCGTTTTGAGCCGCAGTGGCGCTGGGCCGAGTTCGCGCTCGTCTGTGGCTCGCTTTGCGTTTTGATTCTTGCGGCGGCTACCTGGTTTTACCTGCGCGGCTATATTCTGTACTACGGCGACGCGCAGGCGCACCTCAACATCAGCCGTAGCATTCTCGATTCGCGCACGCCAGGCTACGATCAGCTCGGCACCGTATGGCTGCCTGTATTGCACGTCCTTTGTCTGCCGCTTGTCGGGAGCACGCAGCTTTGGTCTAGCGGCCTCGCGGGAACCATTCCCGTCGCGATCTGTTTCGTGGTTGGGGGCGTTTTCTTTTATTACGCGGCCCGGGAGGCTTATCGAAGTGCGCTCGCCGCCGCGATTGTCCTGGCGTGTTTCGCGCTCAACCCGAATATTTTGTATCTGGCGAGCATCCCAATGACGGAAATCGTCTTTTTTGCGGGATTCGCCGCTCTACTGTTCGCGCTGCTTCGCTTCCGCCGAACGCAGGGTGGAGGCTTGCTCGCCTTGGGCCTCTTTGCGTCCTGGTTCATGAGTCTCACGCGTTACGATGGATGGTTCCTAATACCGTTTGCCGCACTTGCCTTCGCATGGTTCGCCAAGCGCCGCAACATTGTTGTCTTCTTCGCTTTCGGTGCTTTAGCCGGATTAGCCCCACTGTATTGGATAGCGCACAACTGGTGGGAGACGTCGAATCCGCTTAATTTCTACAACGGGCCGTATTCTGCAGCCGCCATTCAGGGTAATCATCCGTACCCCGGCTACCACGACTGGGGGCTGGCGATTGAGTATTACGCAGCGACCGCGAAAATGTGTGCGGGTTTGGCGCTGATCATCTTAGGCGCGCTGGGTTTCTTGTGCGCCGCATACAGGAAGACGCTCGTGCCGCTATTCTTTCTGCTGCTCACGCCCATTTTCTACGTCTGGAGCGTTCATTCGTCCAAGCTTCCGGTTCGTCCTCCAATTCTTTGGCCGCATGATTACTACAACACACGGTACGGCACAGCCCTCATTCCGCTGGCGGCGTTTGCCGTGGGCGCGATTGTTCTGGTTATGCGCCCGCGCGCAAGGCGATTCGCGCCGCTCCTGGTTTTGCTCGCGATAGCTCCCTGGCTGTTCCATACCTCACGCGAGAACTGGATTTGCTGGAAGGAGTCGCAAAAGAACTCACTATCCCGGCGCATGTGGACCGAACAGGGGGCCAGTTATTTTGCAGTCCACTACCAGCGCGGCACCGGCATTCTCGCACCCTTTGGGGACGTAACCGGCATTTTCTGCCGCGCTCGCATTCCCATAACGGAGATTATTCACGAAGGCAACGGACCGGCGTGGATGCTCGCGACATCGCGTCCCGATCTGTACCACCCGGCCGCCTGGGCTGTTGCGCAGGAGAACGATATCGTTTCGAGAGCCCTGAGCAAACCGCCCGTTTCCTATTTGCCCGTTCGGGCAATTCACGCCCGCGAAGCACCGATTCTCGAAATTTACATGCGCCAACACCGATGATCGAGATTCCTTTCACAAAGCTGCACGGGGCAGAGAACGATTTTCTGCTCACTTGGGCCGATCAAGCCGCTTCCGAGAACCTCCCTGATGTCGCACGAAGGATTTGCGCGCGCACAACCGGCATCGGCGCCGACGGTTGGATGCTGGTCTGGGCGGCACAAGGCGGTTTGCAAACGCGCCTGTTCAACTCGGATGGCAGCGAGCCCGAGATTTCCGGAAATGGGACTCGCTGCGCCGCCGCCTTCGCGTTGATAAAGAAGGTTGCCGCAGGTCCGGAGATCGTCATCACGACCGGAGCCGGCAAGAAACATCTGCGGCTCACTGCCCACCACGGCAATGTTTTCGAATTCGAGATGGACATGGGTGTTCCGAGGGCGGAGGAGATCCGGGCCCGCATTTCGCTGGCCGGCAGGGATTTTGATGCAACCATTCTGAACGTCGGCAATCCACAATGCGCCATTTTTGTCGATAAGTTCCCAGAAGATTGGCGGAGAGCTGCTGCCGAAGCGGAAGGACATCCGAGATTTCCCAGGCGATCCAACGTGTCATTCGTCAAAGTTCTTGATCGCCATACCCTGGAAGTTGTCTTTTTTGAACGCGGGGCGGGCGAGACCCGGAGTTCGGGGACCGGATCTATGGGGGCTGGGGCCGCTGCTATTCTCAGGGGTGTAGCCGACAGCCCGATCGAGATTCGCACCTCAGCCGGTCCCTTGCGCTTGCGCTGGGATGACAGCGTTTTTCTCTCGGGTCCGGCCGAGTTAGTCGGAGAGGGGAGATTCTGGCTTGAGCACTGAAGTCGCAGACCAGACCGCAACTGCCGCGAAACTGGAAGAGCGTATTAAGAATAAAACGGCCCGGGTGGGGGTTCTGGGGCTCGGTTATGTCGGTTTGCCGCTGGCTGTCGAATTTGCAAAAGCGGGTTTCGAAGTCACCGGGATCGACGTTCAGAAGAGCAAGGTCGAGCAGTTCAATTCCGGCGAGTCTTACGTCAAAGACGTAAACAACAGCACATTCCGGCCGTTGATCGAAAGCGGGAGGCTGCGGGCGACCGGCGATTTCTCCGTCATCGGCGAGCTCGACACCATCGACATCTGTGTTCCCACTCCGCTCCGCAAAACCAAAGATCCGGATATGAGTTTCGTGATCTCAGCCAGCGACGCGATCGCGACGTACATGCATCCCGGCCTGCTAGTGATGCTCGAATCGACAACATATCCAGGCACGACAGACGAGCTCGTGCTTCCCAAGCTGCAGGCGAGCGGCCTCAAGGTGGGAGACGATTTCTTTCTTTGCTTCTCACCGGAGCGAGTCGATCCCGGCAACCCCAAGTACCAGACCGCCAACATTCCTAAAGTAGTCGGAGGTATAACCCCTGTTTGCACGCAGATGGGCGCTCTTTTTTACCAGCAGGCACTCGAGAAGGTCGTCCCGGTCAGTTCCACGCGGGTCGCGGAAATGGTCAAGCTGCTTGAGAATACCTTTCGCATGATCAACATCGGCCTGGTGAATGAGCTGGCCATGATGTGCGACCGCATGAAGATCGATGTATGGGAAGTGATCGACGCCGCCGCAACCAAACCGTTCGGATTCATGCCCTTTTATCCTGGCCCGGGACTAGGCGGCCATTGCATTCCGATCGATCCGTTCTATCTTTCCTGGAAGAGCAAAGAGGCCGGAATCGAAGCCCGGTTCATTGAGCTGGCGGGATACACCAACGGCCGCATGCCTGAGTTCGTCGTCGAAAAAATCCAGCATGCGCTGAACGAAGTATCAAAGCCCGTTCGCGGATCGCACATTCATATCGTCGGCGCCGCGTATAAGCGCGATATCGACGATGTCCGCGAATCGCCCGCGCTCGATATCATTCTGCTGCTAGAGCGGCTTGGCGCAAAAATCACGTTTTCCGATCCCTACGTGCCGAGCATTCAGAGCAACGGATCGCGGCTTGAAGCTCAGCCTCTGTTTCCGGCCGTGGAGGAAGCGGACTGCAGCGTGATCGTGACTGATCACACGAACGTGGACTACGCATCGATTGTGGAACGCGGCAAGCTGATTCTCGATACGCGCAACGCGCTGAAGGGGCACAAATCGGAAAAGATTGTGCGGCTGTAGGTTCGTCAGTTGGCGGCTTCAGTGTGCGGGTGCATTGGGTGAGACGGATTGTTTCCGGCTTGCCCGTCACTCGGGACAAGTCGGACACTTTGCTTTAACACTTAAGCTTCGGAAGCACTGATTACTCGTTTCGATCAAAAGGCCCGAATTTAGCACCGCTTTGCACCGGCTGGGTCGTGGGGAATAATCGATAAGGAGCAACTCACGGATGGCAACGGAAGCCGATCTCCTCGGCGCCTTCGAAGTCCACTCCCCCGTGGAAATCAAGAGCATCCTCGATGCCGGTATCAGCCCATTGAAGCCGATCAAAGGGAAACGGCCGATCGATTGCCTGATCGAGGGATACCTGCGCTCACCGCGCTTTGCTGATTGCATGCGGGTCATGCTGGCAGCCGGGGCAGACTTGGGCGATCCGCTACTGCAGGCATTGTTGTTGGACGATGCCGAGGCGTTGAAGACTCAAATCGCAGATGATGCGGCAGCGGCAGCCCGAAGGCTCACTTTGTTAACTGCGTTTACTTCCTGCCGAAGCGTCACTGCGCTGCATATCTGCGGAGAGTTCAATGCCATTGAATGCGGAAAGCTGCTTATTCAGTCGGGTGCTGACGTGAATGCCCCTGCGCTAGTCGACGGCACCGGGTTCGGCGGACACACGCCGGTGTTCCACACGGTGAACTCAATTTTCAACTATTGCCGACCGATGATGGAGGTGCTCGTCTCCGCTGGAGCTTCGCTATACGTCAGGGTGCCAATGCTGCTCTGGGGCGAGACGATGGCATGGGAGACGATTGTGTTTGACTCGACCCCGGTCTCGTATGCGCAGTGTGGGTTATTCAGGCAGTTTCACCGCGCCGAGTGCGATGTCTACGACAACATCGAGTTCCTGATATCTGCCCGTACTGGCTCAGCGCCACCTAGGAGGAATGTGCCGAATCAGTATCTCGCCGGATGAACCGCTTCGATTAATGCGGTTTGATCAAACCTCCAGACGAACGCGAGACTTCAGCTCAGTTGTGTCTGGACGTCCGCAACCCGGAACATAGGGCCTGGGCCCGGAAAAGCGGTCCCCCTATTGTTCGGATTCCGCGATCAGCTTCGTATACACATCGCGGGCATGGTCGTACGCAGTTTGCGCCGCCGGGAGTTCGGCCTTTGAGATTTTTGGAGCTTTTTGCGTCCAGCACTGGTTTACGGCAGTAAGACACCACCGGGCGCTCTGCCGCGAAGCACGAATGTGTTTACCGTTCACCAGAACGAATATCGGATTCGTATGCGACGAACCCAGGATACGTACTGCTAGCCAACCGCTCCGCTCGACGGGCACATCAAAGGCTATGTCCTGGACGCTTCCGTCCGCCACGATATTTTTGTGGGCGACCGGCTTCCCATTCATCACCAGTTCTACCGGCACCTGGCGCGTGTTCGCGATGCGTGCTCGCTCGAGATGCCAGTACGGCTCTTGATCCACCGAGCGGTCATGAATGTTCGCTGCAGAAGCTGTATCGGACGGATTGCGCCCTGCATTGTTGAGAGGGGTCATCCAGTAAGGCTCCTGGTCAGCCGCGAGGCCATCGCTTCCCCCACTGGCAGGGCTAAGGTAAGCCGAAACCTTCACTCGCGCATGCACGATCCCGCCGCTGATGAGCTTCACCTCACTCCCGTTCCTTCCAACTTCCACATTGTTTACGCTGAAATCGATCAGGTGACTTCTGCCGTCAGAAACGTAGCTTCGGCCAGCGCGAAGAGCGTCTAGCCAGGCGCTATAGGTAAGTGGTCCGTCGACCTTAGCGTAGACGCGGCCTTCGCCAACGCGCGCATCGGTGATGCAAGGAAAATCGGTCTCGCCCGAGATGCGCGTGCGGAACCCGACGTTGAGCGTGTGATACCAGATGTTAAGTTCCCATGGATAAGGAGTGTCCACGGCGGAAATGAAATCCACCGTGTCGGGATAGGTCACATCGACGATGTATTCATTAGCGCCGATGCCATCGAAACCCGGCATCTCGTAATTCGGAAGCTCGTGGGATTTGACTTCAAGTCCCCAGCCGGAATGCGCGAAGCCCGCCAGCGCGCCCTGCGATTTGCCCCATCGCAAGATAGGCAGATCCCAGGTGGGCCACTGTTCGATCCGCACGCAATGGGGATAATCCTGCTCCTTGAGGCCAAGTAAGACAAGGTGCCCGGCGTGGCTGGATGGAAAGCCGGAAACCTCCAGATCGTAATGCATCAACCGGTCGGGTATTGAGAGCGGATTGTCCTTGCCGCTGAAAAACTGTTTCTGATAGTAGTAGCAAGGTCCCCAAGTCAGCACGGCGCCCACGTTCAACTTCTCGCCCCGGATCTGCCGCACCATGTCCTCCGGCCTCACACCTTCGGTCGGGTTCTGGTAATGCGAGCAGCCGGCCGCGTGCACGTGATGGTCGCCTGAGTACCAGCCGTACTTGGCCGGGTCAATCCAGCGGTGCATCGCGAATGATACTTCGTTCGGCCCTGCCGGCGTTACTTTGACCTGCTTTGTCTGAGCATGATATTCAGGCCCCATGGAACAGGACACCGTATAGGTGCCCTCGGGCAAGAGAATCGTTTCGCCATTGGCTCGGTAAACCTGCGGCTGGAAAAAGAAGTCGGGCGCCAAGCGCTTCGATGGATGCGGATAGAGGCGGCCCAGGCCGTCGCGAATGGTGAAGGCCGCCAGCGATGGAGCGCCGCTGTCGTCGCGGACCTGCAGCCGCAGCCGCTGGGCGGGCAGCGCGTTAAACAAGAGCACCATCTCGTTCCGAAAGCCGATATCTTGCGTCCCCTGTCCGACGTTGAAGCTGATGTTTGCGGAACGCTGCCCTTGATCGCGGCTGTAGATTTCGACGATTCGGTATTCAAGCGGCAGACCGGAAAGCCGTTCGGACATGGGGTCTTTCTCATAGAGATCGAGGCCCATCCATCTGTCCCTAAGGTCCGCCGGCGAGATCTTCTTCGGTGGCTCCGCGCTTCCATCAGATGGTACATAGACCGGAAGGGCATTCGGGCTTTCCGCCTTTAAACGCGCCGTTACCCCAGCCTTGTTGATGACTTTGACTAAAAAGACGCGAGTCCCAGCCTCGACGAGCTCCAGCTTGGCTTCCCCTCGGCTCACCTTCACGCGGCTCTCTGGATTGATGTCCACAATCGCGAGCGTGTACTTGTCGAGCACCTGTTCGAGACTCGAAATCGCGGCGTCTTCGTCGGTCTTGGCGATCGCTTGGTTGATTGCGTCCTGATCTTTGGGCGGCAGCGGCTCCCCGAGATACGCGAGAGCAGTCTCCACCTGACGTATCTGTTGCGTGAAAGGCTGGAGAGGAACTCGTACCTGCGCCAGCGCCACCATGGCGGTCAGCACTTCCAGTGCGATCCAAACCGAACAGGATCTAATTCCGAAAAGCCATTTCAGCGAGAGGAATTTTCTGCCTTCCATAGCAGGGCTGATCTCCTGAGCTATTCTATGTCGCGCTTAAGATTGCAGTTGCGTTGGCCAGATCAGACACGACCGAGGTGTATTCTCATCTAAGGTTATGTGCATTCAATTTTCGAGATCCCTCGCGCTTGCAGCTCTGATCGCCTCGGCCGCTGCTCTCTACGCACAACAAGAGACGAAAGCGAAACCGGAAGAGACGGAAGTGTGGGAGCCGGTGCCCAAGGTCGTGACTCCCGGTGCTACCTGCACGGCGCCTCCTTCGGACGCAATCGTGCTGTTC
The DNA here is from genome assembly GCA_963787585.1 of uncultured Acidobacteriaceae bacterium. Taxonomy (GTDB): domain Bacteria; phylum Acidobacteriota; class Terriglobia; order Bryobacterales; family Bryobacteraceae; genus Bog-105. The sequence continues at coordinate 73,829 of CAWBDR010000005.1, read as the reverse complement.
GACGGCAAGAACCTCGACGAGTGGGTGTCGACCCGTGACAAGTCGCCGGCTCAATGGATCGTCGCGGACGGCGTGCTGACCGTGAGCAAGGCGCAGGGAAACATCGAAACTAAACGCAGCTTCAAAAACTACCAGCTTCATATTGAGTGGAGAATTCCCGAGAACATCACCGGCACGGGTCAGGCGCGCGGCAACAGCGGCATATTTTTGGCTTCCACTGGGCCCGGCGACGACGGATATGAGCTGCAGGTTCTCGATTCGTATGACAACAAGACCTACGTAAACGGGATGGCTGGCAGTATTTACAAACAAGCCATTCCGCTAGCGAATCCCGCTCGCAAGCCCGGCGAGTGGCAGACCTATGACGTAGTGTGGACGGCCCCAACCTTCAACGGCGACGGCTCGCTGAAAACTCCGGCCTATGTCACCGTCTTCTTTAACGGCGTGCTGGTCCAGAATCACTTCGAGCTGAAAGGGCAAACGCTGTACATTGGTAAGCCGTTCTATAAGGCATATACCGCTGCTCCGATTAAGCTGCAGGCCCACGGCGATAAGAGCGAGCCAATCAGTTTTCGGAACATCTGGGTCAGAGACATTACGTAGCGATCCTCGACTGGCGGTCAGAACGTGTATCGCACCCCAAACCGAATGGATCTGGGCGCCTGGATGGCGACTGGCAGCCGTTCATTGAAATTCACCCCGGTGACATCGTTTTCCTGAATGCGATTACCGGAATTGGTGACATTCAGAAGATCTGCGGAAAAGCGTACCTGCCCACGAGCAATTGCAAAGCTTCGGGCTAAGCGCAAATTCCAGTTGAGTGCATATTCCGCACGATTACCACCTTCGGGACTGCCCCGAATTGTAGCGGCCACGACCATCGGCCCTTGGGCCAGTCCTGTTACCAGCAGCTCTCTTGCGAATGGCAGACCGTCAAGGTACCCTGCCGAACTGAGGAGCTCGATACCTCCGATTTTCGACGGCAGATGGTAGATCATTTGGATCTTGCCTACAAAGGAGCGGTCGAAAAAATCGTGTCCTGTTGCATTGATCAGTGTGTTCGGATCCTGGTACAGTGCTCCCCCGATGCCCGGATCATTCTCGATCGGTCCATTGCCGGGATTGGTCGGCCCAAACGACTTCTCGGCTGTGAACGAGGCATGAAAATCTAGCTGCTTATATCGCGTGAAAAGTTCGGCGGTGAACCCTTCATACAGCATGCGAAGATCAGGCTGATTCTCGAGCAGAAATTGGTCCCCACCGAAGGTAGAAGAATCCTGTTGGTAAACGGTTAGCGGACGGTCGTCAAAGGTGCCGGGAATTCCATCCGGACCTGGGTCCAGAATGTGGATTGGCCGATATGCCTGCGCGGGTATGCCGGTGTCCATCGCCACGATGCGGTCTCTATCATCCCGGCGAAAGAGTTGAATGCGAGCCGAGGCCTGTGAGTTGAGCGAGGCTGCTCCGTATACGTCGAACTCGTCGGAATAGGGTGAATGCAGCGAGGGAGAAACACCCGAATAGGCGCCCCCAAAACGGCGCAGTAACGAGCCTAACTCGCCCGGTTGGAAGATGCCGTCGCGGTTGATGTCATTCCAACTGAACACGAGGCCGCTCAGACTATTCGGATTTGCGAAATCCAGGTAGCGAGCTGCGAAAGGTGCATAGAATCTGCTGTATGTCCCGCCCACTGAGAGCCGCTCGAAACCTGGTACTGCGAGCGTGAAACCAGCATGCGGCGAGACAGTGTTCCAAGCAATGATGTCGGCTCGTGCAGGGAAGTCTCGAGCCGGGGCGAATGTCCCCGCCGAACTCGTTTGCGAGGGCAGAGAACCTCTCGATAATTCGCCGATTACGCCGAGGTCGATCAAAAACCGAGGCGCTAGCCTGATCTGATCGCGCACAAAAATCGAAAAGGCGTGGATTCGACCTTTACTATCGGTCGGAGTATTCAGTTCGACAGCGTAGGCGGGCACGCCTGCAGCGGTAATAAGATCCATATCGGAAGGAGCTGTGAAACGGTTTGTAGCATTCGATCGTTCCCAACCTCCTCCGATGACGACACGATGAGTTGCCCAACCAAGCCGCATATCGCCCGGTTGCAGAACAGCGCGAACAGACTGGCGCTGACGGACCGCGAAGTTGGCCAGCGGCGGCATTCCAGTGACCGTCCCGTCCAGCAGCTCTGTCCGGCTCTGGCCGTCGCTCGTTGAAGATTTCGTATCCAGGTGAGCAATTGACGCGCTGTATCTGACCTGCAACACGCCGGAGCGGAAGCTCTCGGGAAGTTGCCTTGTCCACCCAGCCTGGATGAAATTAAAATCGTCCTTTTCGGCAAGTCCGCTGAAACCGTAAGGGCTTTTATACGTCGGCATCATGCGCCAGCCGGTGAGTGCTTCCAAACCAACCGGCTCACCCCAATCAGAAAGATTGATGCGGGAACCGGTGAGGAGGAAATCAGCCTGATCCTTGGCTGTGATTCCATAACGGCCACCCGCGCTACCGAAGAGTAGACGGCTGTTTTGATTCTGACCCGGGGGAGCGACGGCGACCGTTTCCGAGGCCCACTGGCCCGTGCCGGACAAGTACACGTCAGCACGGGCCCCGAGCGGACCGCCAACAGCTACGTGATCGCGTGTGAACCAGTTATATTGTTGCGGCTGCTGCAAGGTCCCGCGATGCGCGGGAATCGGGAGATTGCTCGATGCCAGGACCGCCCCGGTGCCGGAAGAAGCGAGTTCGCCATGCCAGCCCCTGCCTGCCGTTATTAGAAACAAACCTGTCCCAGGCGCCTTCGAACTTGCCGAACTCTCAACGGTCATTTCATCGAGCGCCTGGATGTCCGGAAACACGATCGGGCGTCCGGGTTGGTAGGGATCCGTTGCGTTCATCCCTTCCAGACTGAACGCCATTGCTGTCCAGGAGAAGCTGCGCTGAGAGGCAAGCGGAATTCTTGTGTTTTGGGTTCCGGTAAAGTCAAGCGGCTCGGTAACCGTTGACGGCTCTTGGTTGAACAGTGTTCCTGCAAAGCTACACGACTCGGCGAAGCGGGGGGATGGGAGCAGCCATGTCTCTGCGGATGTCGTCCAAGCTATCCACCGCAAATCACTGGTGAGAGTGAGAGACACGTGACTGACCTGCCTGGCGAAAACGTGAACTTCGATGGAGGGTCCAGGACCTGTTTTGAACTCTGGCTGGAGTTCATAATCGCCGTGCGGCAAGATGAGCTGAAACTCGCCGCGAAGGCCCGATCGGGTCGACCAGCGGGAGGCTGAAAAACTCCCGATCCACGTTATTACCACCCCGGCCTGCGGATGGCCTGCGCTGTCTTGCACGATTCCGTCCACGGTGCCAGTCGTGAGCTGTGCGAGTAGAGAACGCGGACTGGAATACACGAATAGGGCCGCAAACACAGCGGCGGCGCGCCACGGCCCCCAACATTTGCCAGCGAGCCGGTTTCTACAGTTGCGCGGCACCGTATGCAAACAGCCGTGCGTGATTTACAGACGTCTGTTTTACTCGGGCACCGCAACGGTGATGTTGCGGAATTTCAGTCCACCCGTGTGGTCACCCTGAATATAGAAGGGCCCCGGTTCTCCTTCATTCGCGTCAAGCGCCCCCCCGGTAATACCTTCAATTTCCTTATGGTCGATGGTCAATTTTCCGTTTCGGCGCACAGTCACGGTGCGGCCGACGAGAGTGACGTCGAACGTTTCCCATTGGCCGGGCGTTCGCGCCACAGAAACAGCCGGCGCAATTCGGCCGTAAATTGATCCCATGGCCCGGTTGGGCGGATTCTCCGCTTGAGGTTCGTACTCGAGCTGCAACTCATAGCGGCCGCGCAGATAGAATCCGCTGTTGGCGTTGTCCGGACAGTTCACTTCGAAATGGACTTTGAAGTCGTCGAATTTTCGAGTTGTTTTTAAATTCGCGCCGCGCTGCTGGTTCACCAACAGACCGTCCTGTACAACCCAGTGGTTCTGTGCTGTGTCTCCAATTGGCTCCCATCCATCCAGGTCTTTGCCGTCAAACAATGGCTGGGGCTTGCTCCAGGACGCGGGTGCAGCCCGGTTCAGCGCCGGTGCGGGCAAGCCCGTCAACGCGATCGTATGGGCGCCCTGTTTCTGAGTGCCGGTGAGTTTGCCGTCCGCCGCGTCCAATTCCCATACGGTCTGCGGATGATTCCCATTTTGCGGCGAAACGACCAGAGTCAGATGTGAGCCGTCTTGTTTGCAGTCCGTGACTTGATAGACGTGGCCTCCAGTCGGCTGAAACCAGACTTCCAGCTTGCCGTTCTTCTCTGATATGCCAAGCCAATTGGCGCCAATGCCATTTCGGGTCGGCACATTGAAATCCCACCGGCCTACGAACGGGTTTGATGCCGCGGCAGAGGGCAGCGGAGTGAAAGCTGTGGATATCACCAGGCAACAGAGCAGAGAACGAATCATGAAGGCAGTCTATCGAAGCAGATAACGTCCACGCTAACCAGCGGTGTCGTTCTCGTCGGCGCTCGCGCTTTCCAAACCCATCTGCGAGAGCCGGTAACGAAGTGCGTTGCGCGTCAACCCAAGCATCCTGGCAGCCTGGCTCTTGTTCCCGTTTGCCCGCCGGAGCGCCTCCCGAATCATCATCTGCTCCCAATGCTCGAGCGTCTCGCCTTCCGGAAGAAGCGGCGTCTGGTGGGATTCGAGTGCAACCGCGTTCCGTGGAGCTTCGATGCGAATATCCGCGGGCTCGAGAGTCTCGTGAGAAGAGAGCACCATGCTGCGCTCGATCGTGTTCTCGAGTTCTCTCACGTTTCCCGGCCAGGAATGGCTTACGAGACGGTCCATTGCGGCGGGACTGACGTCCTTTGTGATCGAGCCGAGATCACTCGCTAGTTTCCGGACAAAATGCATCGCCAGAAACGGAATATCTTCCTTCCTCTCGCGCAATGGCGGGATGCTGATGGGAACCACATTTAGCCGGTAATAGAGGTCTTCGCGGAACCGGCCCTCCTCGAGCGCGGCGCGCAGATCCACGTTGGTGGCGGCGATAACGCGTACGTCCACGTTACGGGTAACGTTCGACCCCAGCCGCTCGAACTGCCGCTCCTGCAAAATGCGAAGAAGTTTGACCTGTATGTTGCCGGGCACGTCGCCGATCTCGTCGAGAAACGCCGTCCCGCCATCGGCCTGTTCGAATTTACCCGGCTTGCTCGCCATCGCGCCCGTGAACGCGCCCTTGTCGTATCCAAAAAGCTCACTCTCCATCAAGTTTTCCGGGAGAGCGGTGCAGTTAATCTTCACGAAGGCGCGATTCTTCCGCGGCGAATGCTGGTGAATGGCGCGCGCGATCATGTCCTTCCCTACCCCGCTTTCCCCGGCAAGCAGCACCGTCGCTCGCGTCGGCGCCACTCGCTCCACGGTATGAAAGATCTCGCGCATGGAGGCGCTCCGGCCGATGATGTTGTCGAACTGATACCGGTGATCGAGCTCTTCCCGAAGGCGCCGGTTCTCATCCCGCAGAGCCTGCCCGGCCATGACCTTATCAACAACCGTAGTCAGATGCTCGAGCGAGAACGGTTTTTGAAGAAAATCCGCTGCTCCGAGTTTCATGGCATCCACCGCCGCATCCACTGATCCATGGGCGGTCATTACGATCACGGCGGCCGGGGAACCCCTGGATTGCAATTGCCGGATCAATTCGAGCCCGTCCATTCCCGGGAGACGCAGATCCGTGACGACCACATTCGCGACGGCAGCCAGAGGTAGACCCTGCTCCGCGGTGGCAGCGCCATCCACTTCGTAACCAGCGGATTCCAATTGCAATTGGATAACGCGCCGCAGTTTGTCTTCGTCCTCTACGACCAGAATTCGTCCCGGCGACATTGGTACAGGTTCCTAGACCGGCTCGTCCGGCAACGTTAACTCGAATGTGGTGCCTTTGCCCGCTTCGCTGAAGACGGTGATGCGTCCGCCGTGCTCGTCAACGATTTTGGCCACAATTGCCAGTCCCAGGCCGACGCCTTGCGGCTTTGTGGTGAAGAACGGGTTGAAGATATTTTCGAGATGCTCTTTCCGGATGCCGTGCCCGTGATCGCTCACAAGGATCATCATAGTTTCATCGGACTTCGCGGCTTTTACGGTAACAGTTTGGCCGGGGGCGCTGGCCTGAATGGCGTTCTGGACCAGATTAGAGAGCGCCACCCGTAACAGATCCGGATCAAACGTGAATGGGAGCGAACCCTCCGCCAGATCGAGCACAATCGCCACACCGGCATTTTTGGCAAGCTCCGAGTGCTGGCGCGATGCTTCTTCGATCACGCTTCGCAAATCGGCAATCACCTTCCGGACCTGTAAAGGACGGGCGAAGTCTAGAAAACTCGATACAAGGCCGTTCATGCGGTCGACTTCGCTTCCGATATATTCAGCCATTTCCGCCATCAGGTCCGGCCGGTTCTTAAGCGTTTCTTTGGTCAGCATCTCAGCGGAAGCCTTGATGGTCCCGAGCGGGTTGCGCAGCTCGTGCGCCAGCCCGGCCGTTAATTGTCCCAGAGCAGCTAGCCGCTCGCTTCGCCGTAGTGACACTTGTGCCTCCCGCAGGCTTCGATTCGATTCGGCCAACTGCTCGGCGGCCTGCTCGGTTCGCTGCATTTCATCACGTTTTGCCTTAGCCTGCTGATACACCACAAATGCCACAATCGTGTAGAACGAAACACGCAGGCACATCACGCTGATCAATCCTTCGGGCATCACATATCCCGGAGGGATCCAAACCGGCAACAGAAAAGAGAAATACGCGATGCACGAAATTCCGGTTACCAGATAGACTCCGATTGGATTCAGCGTGGTCGCCGCCGAGATGATCGGGATCAAGAAGATCAGGTAGTAGGAGCTATCGATCGTGTGCGTCCAGCCCAAGAGCAAATAGCTCAGGATCATCTTGGAGACAATCGAAAGGATTCGGCCGCGGCGCGAGGAGAATAGGCGAATACGCGGCTCGGCGATCTGGAATATGCCAATCAGCAGCAGAACGATCGTCGCGTTGTAGTTCGTTTCCGGATCGGCCGCAATTAATGCCGCAACGAATAATGCCCAGGCGAAATCCTGCGGCTGAAGGGCATGGACGGCGCGTCCAGCAGCGCCGCGGTCCCCGTTCTTGTTTCCTGTCATTTTTGGGGCTCTATGACAGAATAGGGGCAACCCCAGTAGTCATGGATAATGTGAAATCCGATCCTTTTGTGGCCGAAGATGCGTCTTCGCAGGAAGAATCCAGTTTTGCCGAACTGCTGTCGAGCTTTGAACAACAACATGCTGACGGACCCAACCGAGAAACTGTTACCGGCACTATCGTCTCCATCGGTTCAGAAGCCATCCTGATAAACGTTGGTCGTAAGATCGAAGGCTCTCTGGCCTTATCGCGCTGGCGTGAAATCGAAACGGAAGAGCCGAAACTCGGAGCCAGTATCGCCGTTACCGTTGGACCGCGCAACGAAGAAGGATATTACCAGCTCTCAACCATCAAAATCGTGCGGCCGAAGGATTGGAGTGGTCTCGAGGCTGCTTTTACTGAGAAGCGCACCATCGCAGGCACGGTCGTTGAGCAGATTAAAGGCGGCTTTCGCGTGGACATCGGTGTTCGCGCCTTCCTGCCGGGCTCTCGCAGCGGTGTCCGCGAGGCAGATGAAATGGCGAATCTCGTAGGCCAGGAGATTCAGTGCCGGATCACCAAGCTCGATGTGGAAAAGGAAGATGTTGTCGTCGACCGTCGCGTTGTCCTGGAAGAGGAGCAGGCGCAGCGCCGCCAACAGGCTTATTCCGAGTTGAAGGAGGGCGCGGTCGTACGCGGCCGTGTCCGGACTGTGATGGATTTTGGCGCGTTCGTCGATATTGGCGGCCTTGATGGCTTGTTACACGTCGTGGACATGTCCTATTCGCGTGTCGCGAAGGCCGGCGACGTGGTTAAGCCGGGCGACGAGCTGGATGTGAAAATTCTAAAAATCGACTCCAATTCCAGGAAAATTTCCCTCGGCCTGAAACAATTGCAGGAAGATCCCTGGACCGTTGCAGCGCAAAGATTTCACGTGGGCGAACGCGTGAGCGGAGTTGTTTCCCGCCTTACCGATTTTGGCGCATTCGTCGAACTCTTGCCCGGCGTGGATGGTCTGATCCACCTCTCAGAGCTGTCGTGGAACAAACGAGTTCGCAAACCTGGAGACCTGCTGAAATCTGGGGAGCGCGTCGAAGCTGTCATATTACAGTTCAATCCGACAGAACGGCGCATCGGCCTTGGCTACAAGCAGGCCCTTGGTGATCCGTGGGATACCGCCGCCCAGAAGTTTGCGGTGGGGTCCACTGTGGAAGGACCCGTTACGAGCCTCACCCAATTCGGCGCGTTTGTCGAATTGGAGGATGGGATTGAAGGCATGGTGCACATCTCGGATATCACCAATGAAAAGCGACTCGATCATCCGAAAGAGAAGCTCGCCAAAGGGCAAACCGTGCGCGCGGTAGTGCTCGAGTTAGATCGAGACAAGCACCGGATCCGTCTTGGGCTGAAGCAACTGGAGCCGACAACGGTGGATCATTACATTTCCGAACATCAGCCGGGACAAACCGTCAGCGGGCGCCTGTTGGAAGTGCAAGGCAATCGTGCGAAGGTAGAACTCGGCGAAGGGGTGATGGCGGTTTGTCAGTTGAAGGCGCGCGACGAGAAAGAGGCGGAGGCGGAGACCCGCAAAGCCTCCGATATCGGCTCGCTTGGCGCGATGCTTGCGGCCAAATGGAAACAGGGCGGCGGAAATGACACGGCGGGAAGAGCGGTGGCCCGCGCCGGCGAAATCCGCAGCTTCCGCATCTCCCATTTAGACCTGGGTAAGCGGCTGATCGAGCTAGAGTTAGCAAGTTAGCCCCGGGAACGTGACCAAAAGCGAACTCAAACGTCCATCGTTACGGTGGCAACTCAGGCCGAAACTCTCGGAACCCTAGCAGCCGTGCGCGGCGCAACCGACCGGTCGGACGAAGCCGGGCTCATTCGAGCGGCCCAGCACGGTGATGGCGAGGCCTTCGAACAGCTCGTCCGCGCGTACGACCAGAACGTCCTGCGTATGGCGTTCAATCTCCTCCACTCGAAGGAAGACGCACGTGACGTTTACCAGGAAGTCTTCCTCCGCGTTTACCGCAACCTTCCTAAGTTCCGGTTCGACTGCAGTTTCAGCACCTGGCTGTATCGCATCGTCGCGAACCTCTGCCTGGATCAGCTCCGCAAACGGAAAGTCCGCAAAGAAACGAGCCCTGCCATCGAGACCACGGCGGGCGAAATGGACAGTTTGCAGTTCGTTCCGGAGCACCGTGCCGAAGTCGACCCCCAACGGCGATTGTTAAGCGCGGAAGTCAATGCCAGAATCAACGACGTACTCGAAGAACTCACGCCCCGCGAACGGATTGTTTTCGAAATGCGTCATTTTCAAGGCATGCGCCTGCGTGCCATCGGTGACGCTCTCGGCGTCAGCGAGGAGGCCGCGAAAAACTGTCTCTTTCGCGCGACACAGAAAATGCGGGCCGCTTTGGGAGATTTCGTATGACCTGCCGTGAGGCGCGGCTCAACCTGTCTCTTTATCTGTACGGGGAGCTGGATTTTGGCCGGGAAGAAGCGTTCGAGCAGCACCTTTCCAACTGCGCTCTGTGCCAGCGGGCCTTCGCGCGTGAGAAAGCCTGGCACACAAGCCTGAACTCCGAATCCCGCGATGTCGATGTCGACCTACTGATGCAGTGCCGGCAGGATTTGCGCGTCGCGCTTACGCCGGCTAAGAAAGAGCATGGTCCATCTTGGTTGACGCGTTGGATGGAACCGATCGGCTGGTCTGGAGGACGCTGGTCTGTCCGGCTTGCACTCGCTTCGTTCCTGGTGTTTCTTGGATTTTCAGCGTCCCGCTGGATGGATCGAGGCGGCCTGCCTGAAAGCGGACTTGGCGGAAGTTCTTTGATGTCGGTTCTGAACCCGGCGACTGCGCGCGTCCGAGATATTCAGCCGGACGGCCACAATGGAGTTCGCATTCTCATCGAGCAGGTCAAAGAGCGCGAGATTACCGGAAGCCCTGAGGAGGACTCCATTCGCCGGCTGCTGCTCGCGGCAATGAACGAATCGCTCGACCCCGGTATTCGCGTCGACTCCGCCGAAATGCTAGGGGATCAAGCGGGCGCGCGCGATGTCCGGGACGCCCTGCTGAACAGCGTCCGCAAGGATCCGAATGCAGCCGTGCGTTTGAAAGCTCTCGAAGGGCTCCGGCGTTTTTCGAGCGATCCGGCGACTCGCGATACTTTGGCCTTTGTCCTGCAGCATGACGATAATCCCGGTGTGCGTTCCGAAGCGATTGACATACTCGCTCCAGCGGGACAGAAGGTTGACGTAAGTCCCGAACTCGCCCTCACGCTCCGGAGGATTCTGCGTGCGGAGCCTGACGATGATTATGTGCGCAGTCGCTGCCTTCAAGTCTTGCAGCGGATGAATGCTTCTGGGGACGTGTACTGATAATCGCGCTAGGTGAAAATGGACACCCCTTCCAATCGAGTTCCGGTCTCAAACGTCTATCCTGCATGGGAAGTATGAAAGGGTTTCACGTACGCCGCTCTCTTGCAAGGGCAGCTCTGCTCGGAGGATCGCTCTTCGCAGTCAATGCGTTCGCTCAGTCCGACTTTGCTCATCCGAACCTGGGTCAGTTCAGTCAGGATTCCGATCTTTGGAATCTCCAGAATCAGGCCAAACTTCTCTTGAGCCAATTCCGCACCGGGAGTAGCTATCTCGGCGTTCAGCTTTCGGATATTGATTCCGACCGCGCCGCGACACTGAACCTGGGAGAGCCGCGCGGTGTAGAAATCACGGCCGTGGAACCTGGAAGTCCCGCCGAGCAAGCTGGACTGAGGCCTGGCGACGTGCTCTTGACCTACAATGGCGAGAATATCTTGGGGGCTCAACAGCTCGGACGCCTTGTATCAGAAACTCCAAGCGGGCGGAAGATCAGAGTCCAATACTGGCGGCAGAGCAAGACCGAATCGACTGTCGTGACCACGGCAGCGCCTCACCCGCAGATCGTCGGAATCCCTCCTGCCTCGGTCAATATGAGGCGATTCGATTTTCCGGATCTCCGCAGCTTTGAGATTTCCGATATCCCGACGCCCTTCGTAGCCTGGAAGAATTCCATGCTCGGGATCGAGTGTGAGCCGCTGGACGCGCAACTTGCAGAATACTTCGGAGTGAAGCACGGTGTTTTAGTTCGCTCCGTGGACAAGGGCAGCCCCGGCGATAAGGCCGGAGTGAAAGCCGGCGATGTGATCACATCACTTGGAGATCACGGCGTCGGCAGTCTCCGCGATTTCACGTCCTACACGCGAACGGAGCGCCAACCCGTGAAGAGCCTCTCCATCCAGCTCGTCCGGGACCATAAAAATTTGAGACTGAATATCGCGGTAAACGAGACCCCGTGAGCGCCGGCTTACCTTGCGAGCGAATGGGGGGCGCAACAGGTACACTATTTTTCGACGGCGTATACGCCAAAGATGTGCCCGGCCCGTTCCCATATGTGTTTACGTTAGGCTGCCTCGAGATTCAACGGCCGGAGTCCTGAGGGGTGGGCCCAAACTAACCGCGCGATTGCGGCCACCGTTTCTGCATATACGATCGTAAGCGCAGAATTGCTTGCGATTTCAGTTGGGAAATGCGCGATTCATGGAGGTCTACGATTTTCGCTATCTCCCGGAGTGTCATTTCCTCGTAATAGTAGAGGCTAAGGACCGTTCGCTCCAGATGCGGCATCTTCTCAATCGCTTCGGCCAGCAACCGTTCGAGTTGGGTTCGCTCTACGATCTGCGAGGGCCACTGATCGTCCGAGTCTGACAAATAGCGCAGGAGATCGCACCCTTCGTCCTCCGTTCCCGCATTCTCCAGACTGCCTAGCGTGAGCCCGCGTATTTCGGTCAGCCATTCCTGGTATTCTCTGACCGAAAGGCCCAAGCGGGCGGAGATCTCTTCCTCCGTGGGCGTCCGGTGATGCTCCTGCTCCAGCGAGGAAATAGCAGCCTCGATCTGCTTGGATCGCTTCCTCTGCTGTCGCGGCGCCCAGTCGAGTCCACGCAAACTGTCTAGAATCGCCCCGCGAATCTTATATTCCGCGTAGGTCTTCAATTTGACATCGTGACTGGCATCGTAGCGATCGATAGCCGCAATGAGTCCCAGCACGCCCGCCGAGATCAGGTCGTCAAGACTCACCGACACCGGCAGCCTCTCGTGAATTCTTCGCGCGATTAGCTTTACCTGGGGCAGATGCTCCAGTATGAGCTGTTCGCGGATCGCCGCAGTTGGGGCTAAAGTCTGATAACTCTCTAGTTCGGGGGCGGTCATTACAACCTCGTTTGGCGCTTATCCTCAGGTGCGGTAAGCACTCTAAGTCATTCTTCGGTCGCAATCGCCGGAAACTTGAGTTCGCGCGGCACTCAGTTTCGGCCTTATTCGCCCTACTTCCTTAGAGAAGAATCGGCTGATTCCCGCTAGAATCGAAGGGGTAAGCTGTCGATAACGCTAGTAGCACAGGTCAGGTGATTCCGGCAAAGAGGAAAGGAAGCTTAATGGCACTCGACTCCCAATCCGGCTCAAGCAGCGCGGGTCACGCCACGGCGGCCGCCACCGCCCGTGAACCAGAGGACACGGCCTCCGATCCCGCTCGCGAAGCCCGCATCGCCGAACTGCGCCGCAAGTACCGGGAGGGGCAGTATACTATCAATCCCGGCGCGGTTAGTGAGAGACTCATCGAGGACCACCTCACAGGCAAATAGCTTGATGACTTGGCAGTGATCTCGAAATCCAATAAGGTAATCGAATGGCTTCTGGACGGAGATCCGGCTATTCGATGGCAGGTCCTTCAGGATTTGATCGGGGCCGAGGAGCGCGCTATCGCACGAGAGCGACAGAGCATTGCGCGTGACGGCTGGGGGGCTCGTCTCCTGCTCAAGCAGGACCCCGAAGGCACATGGGCGGGCGGACAATCCTCGGATGGCGGCCTTTACTCGCCTAAATGGATCTCGACGACCTATACAATGCTGTTGCTCCGCGACTTCGGACTGCCACCCAGTAACCGGCAAGCGCGAAAGGCTTGCCGGCTCCTTCTCGATCAAGGACTCCGGCGCGACGGGGGTATCAACTATGGCATCTGGCCGAGCGAGACGTGCGTGACGGGAATGGTCCTCTCTATCCTGTCGTACTTCGAATGCGAAGATTCCCGACTCGACACAATTGCGGATTACCTTTTAAAAGAACAGATGCCCGATGGCGGATGGAATTGCAGGCGCAGAACCGGCGCAACCCACTCTTCGGTCCATACAACGATCAGCGCGCTCGAAGGCTTACAACATTACGAAGGGCGGAGTGGACGCAAACTTCAGGCGGTGCGCAATGCCCAGCGCCTCGGCCGAGAGTTCCTGCTAATACACCGGCTCTTTCGCTCCCACCGAACCGGTGAAATCATAAAACCCGTATTCACCGTGTTTTCGTTCCCGCCGCGATGGCACTACGATATCCTTCGCGCCCTCGATTATTTCCAAACCGTCAATGCTCCACGGGACCAACGCCTTGCCGAGGCCATCGACGTCGTCCGTGGCGGTCAGCGCGCGGACGGCCGTTGGCCTCTACAGAACCGGTACCGGGGCAAGACGTATTTCGAAATGGAGCGGCTTGGGGGGCCGAGCCGCTGGAATACTCTCCGCGCATTACGCGTGCTGAACTGGTGGGACAATCGCACCACACGAAAACACGTTGCATAGAGACGCGCAGTATTCTGGACACTAGGAGATCATTATGATCCGTCCCCTCCTGTGCTTCTGTGCAGCTCTGAGCCTCCAGGCCGCCACGCCTCTTTTTCAGAACCAATCGGACAACGCGTGGACAGCCGTGCACGGGTCGGTCGCATCCGACAATTCAGTCCGCCACGATGATAAGAAATCGTTGCGCCTCGAAGCCAATGCAGGAAATTCGGATGCGAGCGCCCGCTCCAGCGCCATCAAGCTCTCAATCGGCAAGACCTACGAAATCAGCGGGTGGGTGCGAACAGAAGACCTTACGATCAAGGATCTCGGCCGCTCTCCGATCGCCTCCGGCGCCGCGCTCACGATGGAATCCATGCCTTTCGATGTGCATTCCCCATCGCTCGGCGGCACCCAGGACTGGACGCGCCTGTCACTTCGCTTCGTTGCCACGCGATCTGAGGATCACATCCTGATCAGCGCCGGAAACGGCGGCGCGTTGCAGGGCAAGACGTGGTTTGAAGGCGTCAACATCGACGAAGTCTCGCCCGCCGAGAGCTGGCCGGCGCGTGACGCCGTGCGCACGTTCGGCCCTGCGTATCGCTACCCGGCTGCGGGGTGGATCTACCTGCACATCGAAGGCAAACCGTACGATCGCGGATATCAGCACGGCTATTTGATGGCCAAAGAGATCCCCGAATACCTTACCCGCTGCGCCATCGAACTGGGGGGCAAAACCGACGAGAACACCTGGAACACCTATCGCACTACCGCGAACGCGCTCTTTCTGCGCGGCTTCGATCACGAGATCCTCGAAGAAATGCGCGGCATCGCCGATGGAGCCAATGCCGCCGGCGCGAGATTTCTAAGCCGTAAGCTCGACCTGGTCGATATTGCGCTCGCCAATACGACGGTCGAATTGGGTGAGCTCGAATCCGCATTGCGTGTGACTCCCACGGGCCTGGAAGGCAATCGCTTCAATCCACCGCCTTACGCCTCCGGACACAGTTCCTCAGCTGATCACTGCAGCGCCTTTGCCGCGACCGGAGCCGCCACGCACGACGGCAAAATGGTCATCGGTCACGTCACGTGGTGGCCGCAGACGCTTTCCGAGCAGACGAACGTCATGCTCGACATCAAGCCCGAAACCGGTCATCGGATGCTGATCCAGAGCTACCCGGGCGGGATCGAAAGCGGCACCGATTGGTATCAAAATGACGCGGGCGTCGTCCTCACCGAAACCACTATTGATCAGTCACCCTTCAATCTACAGGGCACGCCAGTCGCCTTCCGGGCGCGCATGGCCATTCAGTACGGTGGAAATATCGACGAAGTCGTTCAGCAACTCGGCGCGCGCAACAACGGCCTCTACACCAACGAGTGGATCATCGGCGACGCGAAGGACAACGAGATCGCGATGTACGAGCTGGGCACCAATCACACAAAGCTATGGCGCAGCTCGAAAAATGAATGGTTCGGCAATACGCCGGGCTTCTACTGGGGCAATAACAACGCGAAAGACCTCGCCATCAATCTCGAATATATGCCGGACCCGCATGGCGCGCCCGGATATATTCCGTACGTGCCCGGCACGCGGGACCTCGCCTGGATGGAGCTATACAAAACGTACAAGGGCCAGATCGATGAACAGTTCGGCTTCAAAGCGTTCGACAGCGCTCCTCTGATCGCCGCCAGCACCATGGACGCCAAAGTTGTCACTGGGGATATGGCGAATCACATGATGGTCTGGGCGGAGTTTGGTCGCCCTAACGAGAGTGTCGCTCCCGCGCGCGACTCAAATTATGGTCTGTTCCCTGGCGGTTACCATCTCTTCGATGCGCAGCCTTCTGAAGCGCTCAGTGCCTCCGTTACTGCCAATGAAGTATCCCGGCTGAAATCTGAAAACACGGAAAGCCACCCGCGCAGGACCGGCGCCGTTTCCTGGCAGGACCGTGCCGACCAGCTCTGGAAGGGGTGGCTCCTGCCCGCTTCCGATGCCGACACCTGGTTCGTCGCGGGCTCTGCCGAATATTATCGTGTGCTGCAGTCGGCGGATGTCGATCAGGCAATCAACGCGCAAAAGATTCGCTATCGCGGGCTGAAACTATCGCCCGATACGCCTATGAATCACTTCCGGCTCGAAGCGACTGCCGGCGTCCTGTTCCTGGACTCGCTACGCCGAAAGATGGGAGATGAAGCCTTTTTGAAATTGATGAACGGCTACTTTGGCGCCAACACGACGAGAACCGTAACCGCGCAGTCCTTTCTTGATGCCGCGGGAGAGAAGTACAAAGTTCCCGATCCGGGTGATGGCCCGGCTTATGTTCCCGGTGATATCGGACACAGAATCGGATCGGCCGTGATCGTCTACGGAACTGCAGCCGAGAGCGGCACAAATCGTTATGTAGCGGAGCAGTTGCAGGCCCGTTATCGCGGCCGCGATCAGCGCGATCTTGCCATCTATAAGGATTTCGAGGTGGACGATACTCTCCTCGCCAATAAGGACGTGATCTTCGTCGGACGCCCGGAAACTAATTCGGCGCTGGCATCGTGGCGAGCCAAAATCGGCCTCGAGTACCAGAATGCTGTGTTCAAGGTGGATGGCAACACGTATGCCTCCGAGCGGAATGCGCTTGTCTGCGCGGCGAAGAATCCGCTCGACCCGACTCACATGGTAGTCGTCTATGCGGGCAATTCGCCGCTCGAAACAGCGCGCGCCCTCGACGCCACCGGCGAAGCGGCTGCAATTGTCCTTGAAGACGGCGCCTCTAAGCCCATTACGGAATGAGCCCAGAGTGTTGCTTCAAGCGAGGTCGAACTTTTCGTGGTGGAGCGTGGGATCGCCGGTTACGAGAACGGGCCGCCCCAGTATCTCTTCCAGTTCTTCGAGATATTGATTGTCGCTAGCCTTCAGCACTTTTGCTACCTCAGGATGCACGCGGAGCATCACGTCTTTGGCTTCGATGGCCTTTGAAAGCTTTTGTGCCTCGACAAGGATCTCGCTGATCACAGTCTGAACGCTTTTCACGTAGCCCGCGGCTTCGCAGTAAGGGCACGGCGCGCACAAGGTTCGCTCCAGGCTTTGCTTCACGCGTTTGCGAGTGATCGCCACCAGGCCGAAGTCATTGAACTGCAGAATTTTGTAGGGCGCTTTGTCGGCTCGCATCGCGTCTTCGAGCGCCTGCATGACCTTCTGGCGATTCTTGCGCTCATCCATGTCGATGAAATCTACGACGATGATTCCACCCAGGTCGCGCAGACGGATCTGGCGGACAATCTCCTTTACCGCCTCGATGTTCGTTTTTACAATGGTGTCTTCCAGGCGATTCGATTTCCCGACATACTTTCCGGTGTTGATATCGATCGCTACGAGCGCTTCGGTCTGATTGATTACGATGTAGCCGCCCGACTTCAGCCAAACCTTCGGGCGAAGCGCTTTCTCGAGTTCCTGCGTGATATTGAAAGCATCGAAAATCGGAGCGGAGCGCGTATACATCTTGACGCGGTTTACCAGCCCAGGCTGGAAGCGCTGCATGAACGTGACAATGTTTTCATACATCTCCTCGTTGTCCACCCAGAGGGCCTTGAAATCGTCGGTGACCTGGTCGCGCAGAATACGCTCCACGATCTCGAGGTCATGGTGCAGCAAGGCGGGCGCGGGCTTCTTTTCGGCCTTCTGCCGGATCTCGAGCCACAGGCTGTAGAGCGAATTCATGTCGGCGGCGATTTCGGGCTCTGAAACTCCTTCGCCCGCTGTGCGCACGATGAAGCCGCCGGTCGTGCCCTCGCGATGCGCTTGCAGAATGCGCTTCAGGCGCTGGCGTTCTTCCTCGCTCGAAACTTTGCGCGATACGCCGAGATGATTCACGCTGGGCATGAATACGACGTACCGCCCTGGCAGAGCAATGTGCGAGGTGATGCGCGCGCCCTTTTGTCCGAGCGGCTCTTTCGCGATTTGAACGATGATCTCCTGGCCCTGCTTGAGTAGATCGGAGATGGAGGGATAGACCCGTTCCGGTTTTTCGGCCGAGCGCTCCTCGTGGTTCTCGCGCTGAACGTCAGAGATGCGGGCTTCCGGTTCGACGGCTGCTGCCGTGGCAGTTCCGGCTCCGGCCCCGGCAGGCTCAGCGCTGAATTCTCGCGGCGGGTGGTGAAATCGGTTTCCGCCGCGCCGCCGCCGCATCCGCCGCGATACCCGATGCATATAATGATCGCCCTGCTCACGAACGGAAGCGGTCTGCGTTTGAGCGTGTTCCGCTGCCTGCTCCGAATGGCCGGCATCCGCGATCGGCAGCGCGTTATCTTCCAAGGCCTCATCCACCGGCGGCACACCCTCATCCGCTGCTTCTAACTCGAGCTCATCCGGTTCTTGCTCGCCAAGCTCATCTGATTCCTGCTCGGCAATCTCCAGGCCGCTTACTTGCTCCGTTTCCGTTCGAATCGGGACAACGTTGGTAAGAAGTGGTTCCTCCGGTGTGGGAGCGTCGGTATCCTGCTTGACTTGCTCAATCTTCCGCTCCTCTCCCATGACCGAGTCGTCATCATGATGGCTGAGGACCTTGTCCGTGAGTTCAAGCTCGTCGGCCTCCGCTGCAATCTCCTCCGGGGTGGCTGTAGGCTCGTCTTCCCGCAAACTCTGCGGCTCTGGAGGCTGGGGTCCGGAGGCGCTTTCGGGCGCGCTCACATGGCGATACTTGGCCAGGGACTCGCCCGGGAGCACAATCACTTCCGCTGGTTTTTCGCTCTCCTCACCATTGCCTTCCTGGGTCTCGACCTGACTGCCCTGCTGCAGAGACACCGGCTGGGCGTACTTGTTTTCGGGGAATCCTCTTCCCCGCTGTCTGCGGCGCCGAGACCTTCGGCCGTGGCGATCCCCGCGAAAACCGCGATCAGCCTCCGGCGGGCGCTCGCCGGTCCGAATTTCAGAGGGCTCCGCGGCAGCGGAAATTCCGGTACTCGCGGTGGGCTCCGATTCGGGCAGGTCCGCAACCCGCAGATCACCTTCTCTTTCCGCCGGTGAGCTTTCTATAACAGGCTGTGCCTGTCGCTCCGGCGGCCGGTTCTGAGGCCGCTCGCGCCGAGCCGGTTTCTCCTCGGCAACCGTGTCAATATCTTCGTGCTCCTCAAAAAAATCGGAGACATAGAGAAACGTGTCGCGTTCCAGGCCCAAATCGACAAATGCCGACTGCATGCCCGGAAGCACGCGCGTAACTCTGCCCTTATGTATGCTTCCAGCCAGCGAATACTCGTTCGCACGCTGGAAGTAGATCTCGACGAGCTGGTCGTCTTCGAGAATTGCTACTTTCGTTTCGTGGCGATTGGAGCCAATCACCAGTTCCTTACTCATGAATCACCGCCTTAATTGGGCCGATGACGAGAGTACAGGGAACTCCGGAGTTTGCACAGCGCCGTGATCCATAAACTATGGACCGGCGCAAAATCTTTTGCCGCGAGGCGAGTGGAGACTAGCTCAAGAACACCCGCTCCGTTTGCTACTAGCGCTGCCATACAGCGGTTACGCTACCACTTGCGATACGTCTTGATCGTTTCACAACCGGCGAACTCTTTTCCGGCAAATCCGAAAATCCTTGTCCTGCTCAGTTCGACCCGTTCTTCTCTATCGAACCGGCCTCTTTCAGGCCATAGTTATCAATTCACAAACCTACGCAACCTGACGCTGTTCACTAATCCCAACATCAAGAAAATCGACCACGTGTTCGAGCCCCCCGAACTCATTAACGGTAATGGAATACCGGTAATCGGCATCCGGCCTATCACCATACCCACATTCACCAACACATGAAACAACAACAGAGCGGCAACTCCCATGCACAGATACAATCCGGCCTTGTCGGTCGCCGTTTGGGCGTTCTGCACAATCTGCATGATCAGCAGAAAATACAGAACCATCGCGATCACGATTCCAATGAACCCGTGCTCTTCTGCAAACGAGGAGAAGATGAAATCAGTATGCGGAACCGGAAGGAAGCCCAAGTGCGTCTGCGAACTCTCCTTGGCGCCGCGGCCCCACATGCCACCATTGCCTACCGCAATTTTCGACTGAATCACCTGAAAGCCCGTCCCCCTCGGATCACGGTCCGGATAGATGAAGCTCACTAACCGGTTCTTTTGATACGGCTTAAGAAAATGATATCCGATCGGTAATGTAATCACCAGTACGGAAGCGATGAGAAGGAGGTATTTCCAGCGCAGGCCGGCCATGAGGATGCCGCAAATCAGGATCGGAATGTAGGTCAGCGCGGTTCCCAGATCCGGCTCCTTCATAACCAGCACCATCGGTACACCCACAAACGCGGCGAGCTTCCCGATGTCTTTCCATTCGAGGGTCTCCGCTTTGATATCCGCCAAAAATCTTGCGACCAGCAGTATCAGGACGATCTTGACGAACTCCGAGGTTTGCAAGGTAAACCCGGCAACGTGGATCCAGCGCGTGGACCCGAATACCTTGTTACCGACAATGGCCGTGGTCAGCAGGAGCAGAATGCAACCTATATAAAAGTAGAAGACCCGCCCCAGCAGGGCATGATAATCGAACATGGATACGAGCCACATCATTGCCAGCCCAGTGGTTACCCAAATGATCTGCTTCCACCAGGCATCGTGCCATTTGGTTGCAACGGTGGCGCTATAGATCTGCAACACGCCCAGCGTGCAAAGGGCCAGCGTGATGATCAGCAGAGGCCAATCCAAATCGCGGATCGAACGATACCCAGTCACTTACGGCAACAGGCCTTCCGGCAACCCGAGGTGCAGGGTTGCGATTTGATGGGAAGAAGTAAAGAGGGCACGAGGCATTTGGAGACGCGCGGCAAGAATCGCCGCATTCTGCTGGCGCGCCTTCTTATCGAAGTACGCCTTCAGGACATCGCGGACCATCCATGAAGCCCTATCGCCATGCTCGCCGTTTTCAAACAGAGCGACCACGACGATCTCGGGAGCTTCTTCCGGCGCATAGCCGACAAACCAGGCGTTGTCCTTCATTTCCCGGCCCCGCGCGGTTCCCTTCAGAAACTGATTCGATGCCAACTGCGCGGTGCCGGTCTTTCCGCAGACCTTGATGCCTGGTAAGGCAGCGAATCGTCCTGTGCCGCCTTCATTCACGACGCCATACATTCCGGAGATCACCTGCTGCACATTCTCGAGACTCACATTTCCGGCGTTCAGCACCTTGACGGGCGCGGACTTTACGAGATGCGGCTGAACCCATTTGCCCCCGACCGCAATACCGCCTTCGGCAGCCGCCAGTTGCAAAGGCGATGCCGTCACCGCTCCCTGCCCGATGCCGACCGAGATCACCTCGCCTGCATACCACTTCTGGCGGAACATACGCAGTTTCCATTTAGTGGAGGGCATGGTGCTCTCGCGCTCATTCGGAAGATCGATTCCGGTCTTGTGGCCGAATCCGGCCATCTCGGCGTATTGAGCCAGACGATCGATACCGAGCTTATTGGCGAGATTGTAAAAGTAAGAATCGCAGGACTGGGCGATAGCGCGATGCAATGAGATATTGCCGTGGCCCGGCGGCTTTTTCCAACACGCGTAATAGTGTCCGTAAAACGAGGCGCCACCGGAACAATGGAACTCGGTCTGATCGTCAATGACGCCGGTTTCGAGACCGGCCAGTGCGACAAATGGCTTGAAGGTGGAACCCGGCGCGAATTCGGCTTGAATAGCGCGATTCATTAGCGGCTTGTAAGGATCGCCGGCAATCTCGTTCCAGTCGGTCCGGCTGATGCGGCCGGTAAACTTGTTCGGATCGAAAGTCGGGCGGCTCACCATCGCCAGTACCTCGCCGGTTCGCGGATCGAGCGCCACAATGGCGCCCCGTTTGTTCTCCATCGACAGTTCGGCGACGGCCTGCAGATCGAGATCGAGAGTCGTCCGGAGATCCTTGCCAGGCAACGCCGGCTGCTGCTCTTCCATCTGGCGCTCGCGGCCCCAGTTATCGACCAGCACGCGCTGCTGCCCGTCCACGCCGCGCAAGGTCTGGTCATATTGACGCTCCAGACCATCTTTGCCGATAACGTCGCCCTGTTGGTAATCGATGAATTGCGGGGAATCGAGTTCCGACTCGCTGATCTCACCAACGTAGCCGATCACGTGCGCCGCGAAGCCATCCTGCGGGTATTGGCGGCGCCAAGCCTGGATTAGCTGCATCTCGGGGTAGGTGCCGGCATCCTGATGCGATTCAACCCAGGCGATGTCATCCCGCGTGAGCTGATCCTTAATGATGATTTGCGGGAGATTGCCTGTACGGCGAATCTTAGCGGCGAGATCGCCGTAATCCATTTGCAGCGCTTCCGCGATAGCGGGCAAGTGTTCGGGCTTGATCTGATCGCGATTCAGCAGTAACGAGTAGGACGCTTTGTTATCGACGATCACGCGACCGTCGCGATCGAGGATTTTGCCGCGAGGCGCAAGAACCGGAGTGCTCTTGATGCGATTGTGTTCCGCCGCCACGCTGTATAGGTCGGGATTCTTGACTTGCAACTCCCAAAAACCGGAGATCAGGAAGACGAAAACGACGACCGTCAGGTACTGAAAGATAGCGACTTTACTGGAGGCACGCTTCGGATCATCGCTCAGCAGGCGGTCCGAGGGAGCGCTCTCGTCGCGCCTGCGCTCACTCTGAATCAAGGCCACTGCTCACTATTCCGCATTACAGGCTGTTAGACCCGGACAACTTCATCTTATCGAGGAAGGCGAACAAAGGCAGCGCGATCACCGCATTTAACGCGCCGTGCACAAACGTGTCCTGCGGATCGAACGGCACAATTTGCCCGAGCAGCGCACGACGCATAACCCAATAAAAGAAGGCGTGGAAGAAGTAGAAGAAGAAAGAAAGTACAAGCCGGATCGCCGGACTCTCCACGTTGAACCGGACACCAACAGAGGCCGCGAAATAGCCCACCAAGGTCTTGGTGATGCCGTACATACCGATCGGGATGGTCGCGGGCGAAAGTGAATCTTCGGCCAAACCGACGAAAGCGCCAAAGAGCAGCGATGGTATGACTGTTCGCCTGGTCAACCCGAAATAAACAGTCAGGAGAAGCGGCAGTTCCAGCCATTCGGTGTGCGGAATCAGGCGCGGCAAATAAAATTTGCCGATGATCGCAATCAGAGTGATGGCGATGAGGGCAAGAGCCTCGAACCGGCTGAACAAACTCTCCCGAACGGGCCGTTTGATCAGTGCGCTAGTCTCGTTCATCATTGAGCAGGAGGCGGAGGAACGGGAGTAGTGGCCGTGTCCGTAGCAGCAGGCGGCTCCGCAGGTTTGCGCCGCGGTGCGCCCAAGGGCAGAACCGGCTGCGTACCGAGCACCGGGCGTTCCGGAGCAGCTTTCGGAGCGGCGGGTTTGGCAACCGGCCGGGCTCCCAGAATTGCCGGGGTGCTGTTATCGACAGCTTTGTCTGCGGGTTTTGGCTCGAGCGGCTTGGTTTGAGCGACGGCACCCGCTGGCACTTCACCCTGAGACAGCTTGGCAGCCGTGTCGGGCTTCACGTTGAAATTGGGGATCCCAGAACCGATTGCGCCATAGACATGGCCTTGCTCTTTACCGATCTCCTGATACTTCTGTTGGATCTTGTCGGCTTCGGTCTGCGACTTGGGGGTCTCGGCGGCGTCGTTTCCGGTCTCCGGCGGTGGAGACGGCAGCATGACACTTGCGGTGTCTTCGGGCGGGGCTGTGGGAATTGCCTGATGCACGCCTTTTAATAGGACTAGAACGTCCTCTACGCCGCCGGGCGCGCCGCTCAGGTCCAGGTTGATGTCCCGCATTCCCTGCCCCAGCCCCGCGGACACTACTGTGCCGACAGGAAAGCCCTTGGGGAAGATGCGATCCTCGCCCGAAGTGAAGAACCACTCGCCGACCGCCACCTTGTCTTCGTTTTCAACCTGCTCGACCTTGCATTTGCCGTTGGCGCAATTGAGCACGCCGTGCACGTGCCCCTTCTGGGATTCGACACCGACTTTAAAGGTAGGGTCCGTTACCAGCAGCACTTGCGAGACAAGCGGATAAACCGCGACCACCTTACCGACAACGCCGTCAGGAGTCACGACGGCCATGCCCTTCTCAACACCGCTGGTTGAGCCTCGATCGATGAAGACCGCCTTGGCAGTGATTACGGTGCTGTTACCAATGACCCGAGCGGCAATCGATTTTGAAGGTGATTGCTCCTGGAAGAGGATTAAAGCGCGGGCATGCTCGGCCGTAGAGAGCTGGTTGCGGTAATAGACATTTTCGAGTCGCAGCTTATCATTGACGGCTTTGAGTTTCCGGTTCTGTTCGCGGACGTCGAGCAGAATGAAGTAGTCCTGGAGAAAGCCGATCGTGTTGTGGCGGACAGCTTCCACCACTCCGGCCATAGGCGTGACGGCGCTGACCGCCCAGACCCGGATCAATCGCTCATCCCGGTTGGTCTTGACCTGGTACGCCAGGTAGAGCAACTGCGCTACGACCACCACCAATAGAACGGTCAGGTTGCGGTAGCGGCTCAACAACGCTTCCATTGAATTGCAGGTTCCTTACTTCACTCTAAGAGGGGTACGGACGGAAATACCATTCCTCTCTAAATTACATGTTCTCTCCGCTTCCTGCGGTCCGCGGCTCGGATTTAGCTAGGACACTGCACCACAGGCCATTATTCGATGGCGATACGCCGGAGAAGTTTGAAATCGGTGAGCATTTTGCCAGTCCCGAGGACGACCGAGGCAAGGGGATCTTCGGCGATCGAAACGGGCAGACCGGTTTCTTCGCGAATACGCCGATCCAGATTTCTGATGAGGGCGCCTCCACCAGTCAGGACGATGCCGCGATCACTGATGTCAGCGCTGATCTCCGGAGGCGTGCGCTCAAGAGCGACCCGGATGGCGTTGAGAATGGTGGAAACACACTCCGCGAGCGCATCGCGGATCTCTTGATCGTTGATGGTGATCGTTTTGGGAACACCCTCGATCAGATGACGGCCCTTAATCTCCATGGTCTCGGGTTTATCGAGCGGATAGGCGGAGCCAAGCTGAATTTTGATCTGTTCGGCGGTGCGCTCCCCGATGAGCAAGTTGTACTTGCGCTTCAGATAGCTCATGATTGCGTCGTCCATTTCGTTGCCGGCGACACGAACGGATCGCGAATAGACGATGCCTGAGAGCGAAATGACTGCTACATCGGTGGTGCCGCCGCCGATGTCGACAACCATATTCCCCGACGGTTCGGTAATTGGCAGCCCCGCACCGATGGCCGCAACCATAGCCTGCTCTACGAGATGAACTTCGCTTGCCTTGGCGCGGTAGGCCGATTCGCTGACGGCGCGCTTCTCCACCTGAGTGATCTCGCTCGGCACGCCGATGACGATGCGCGGATGCACCAGCATCTTGCGCCCGTGCGCTTTCAGGATGAAGTAGTTCAGCATACGCTCGGTGACCTTGAAGTCGGCGATCACACCGTCTTTCATGGGGCGGATAGCTACGATATTCCCGGGCGTGCGGCCCACCATGTCCTTCGCCTCCTTGCCGACTGCCTCTATGTCACCGGTGTTCTTGTTAATGGCAACAATGGACGGTTCATTGACGACAATGCCTTTGCTTTTGGCAAACACCAACGTGTTCGCTGTCCCAAGATCGATAGCTAAATCCGAGGAGATGAGACTAAAGACAGACCTAAAGTTCATGAAGTGCAAACATCTGCGGGGGAGGGGGGTAAATCAGAGGGTAACATAGGAACAGATTTTCTAAAGGGTCAGAAGAGTTGTATTTTCAGGTGGTTGCGTTTTGGTTCAAATGACGCGGCGCAAGTGGCTTTGCGCGAGCGGACTCGTGCTTGCCGCCGCGTGCGGCCGGAAGAAGGGCACCGGTTATCCCGGCTACGCCTTGATCGCAACCGCGGGCGATCACAGCATTGCCGCCGTCGATCTGACTCGCTTTGAACTGGCCAAAACGATTGCGGTCGGCGCGGCTCCCAGTGCGGTAATTCCCGGCATCGCCAGCAAGCACAGCTATGTGCTCACTCCTGGAAATGGGAGTGTGCATATTCTCGATGAAACTCTCAAACGAATCGCGTCGCGCAAACTGGCTGACGAGATCGCACAGATCCGGCTCACTTCGGACGGCAAACGGCTGCTGGCAATTGCGCCGGGACAACGGCAATTGATTTTGGTGGACCCAATGCGTCTCGGGGTGATCGGACGGTATCCCCTGCGCAACGAACCGCAGCAGTTCGACGTGTCGGATTCGGGGCAGGTGGCGATCTCGAGCGGCGCGCAGGGCTTGGTGGAACTAGTCGACCTGGCGAGCGCGCGTCACACTTCCGCGCAGATGAGCGGGACGGTGGGGCAGGTGCGGTTCCGTGCGGACGGCAAGCTTCTGCTGGCCACCAATCTCGCCGATCGCTCCCTGAGCGCATTCAACGTTCCCGGTCTGAGGCTGGTGACTGTGCTGCCGGTCGCAATGCGACCGCAGAATCTTTGCTTCAACGCAGATCAGGGCCAGCTCTTCGTATCCGGCGAGGGAATGGACGCGATCGCGATCGTATTTCCCTATCAATTTGAAGTCGAGCAGACGGTGCTGGCCGGGCGAGACCCGGGAGTGATGGGCTGCTCCACAACTCCGCCCTACCTGTTTGTAGCGAGCGATAGCGGAGCCGATGTTTCGATCCTGAACATCGATACGCGCAAAGTGATCGGGATGGTCGCGGTGGGGCAGAAGCCGTCCTTCATCGCGGTGACGCCCGACAGCCAATATGCGCTGGTGCTGGATGAAGAATCGGGCGATTTGGCTGTGATTCACGTGCAGGCCGTTCGCGCAAACAAATGGAAAACGGGGGCATCACTGTTCACCATGCTGGCGGTGGGTAACCGGCCGGTTCAGGCCGCCATTGTGCCGAAGATGGTGTAGCCGGGGAGTGGATCAGGATGGCCGATTCCGAACCTGTCGTGACAGCGCGAGTCGAACCGTACCAAGCGGAAAAGGTAAGCGGGTTCCTGCATCTTCCCGATGGGCCGGCTGCAGACGGATTGGTGTTGACGCATGGAGCGGGCGCAAATTGCGAATCGCGACTGCTGGTGGCGGTAGCAGCGGAATTTGCGGCGGCCGGCGTGCGGGTGTTGCGCTGCGATTTGCTATTCCGGCAGCAACGACGATTTGGGCCACCCTTTCCGGCGAACGCGACCGCAGATCGCGCAGGGTTGCAGGCGGCGGTAGCGGAATTACGCAAGCTGACGCCGGGACGGTTATTTCTCGGCGGGCACTCCTATGGTGGGCGGCAGGGGAGCATACTGGCTTCTGAACAACAGGACCTCTGCGATTCTCTGCTGCTGCTTTCGTATCCGCTCTATTCGCCGAAGAAGCCACAGGAGTGGCGAACGAAGCACTTTACTGACTTGCGAACGCCCGTACTGTTTGTGCATGGCACGCGAGACCATTTCGGATCAGTGGAGGAGCTGCGGAATGCGATGCTCTCGATTCCGGAGAGATCGGAGCTGATCAGAGTGGAGGGCGCGGGGCACGAACTGAAGAACGGCGCATTCGACGTGAGTGTTCTGCCAGCGCGATTGAAACGAGTGGCAGCGAAAGCGGCTTAGTTTTGCCAAGCGGCGGCGATGATAGCAAGCGCCGCGATGCCCGCGGTCTCGGCACGGAGAATGGTTTGACCGAGTGAACAGGCGATCCAACCGGCTCTGAGGGCGTCATCGCGCTCCTCATCCGTCCAGCCACCTTCGGGACCTAACAGAAGAGCGATTCGGTCGGCAACGCTGCTCTGCTCAGGAATGGCTTTGAGCAGAGGCGGCGCTGAGAAGTCCTCCTCTAATAGCAGGCGAACGTTGCGGCCGTATGCAGGGCGTCGGCGAACGGGCAGGGCCGCGCAATCAGTGGCAGACGGGCGCGGCGAGACTGCTGGCTGGCTTCCACAGCGATCTTCTCCCAACGCGCGGTTCGCTTGAGGGCAGCGAGAGCGAGGCCGCGCTCCGTACGCGCAGATTCGAGGGGCTGAATGGCAGCGATGCCGAGCTCAGTAGCCTTTTCGATCAACCATTCAAAGCGTTCAAATTTGATGAGGGCGGCGCACAGGGTCATATAGACGGCAGCGGGCGCTTCGGGAAGTTTTTCGGTCA
The DNA here is from genome assembly GCA_963787585.1 of uncultured Acidobacteriaceae bacterium. Taxonomy (GTDB): domain Bacteria; phylum Acidobacteriota; class Terriglobia; order Bryobacterales; family Bryobacteraceae; genus Bog-105. The sequence goes on along the minus strand of CAWBDR010000005.1, from coordinate 45,931 downwards.
CCTGAAACACGACCGAAGACTTGCGAGCGGTGGTGATCTTGGCGAGATAGACGTCGCGGTTATCGGAGATTTCGTAGAGCTGTCCTACTTCGGCGCGGAGGACGCGGACGAGATGCTGGGCCTCGGAGCCGGTGAGCTCGGCGAGGCCGCGGCGGACTTCGGGGACGAAGAAGCGGCGGCGCGACATCTGAAACGATTCTACGGGTGAAGCCGCCTGGCGCCCGAGACGGCGGTGCGCCCTTCTGTTTTGCCAAACGAACTTCCGGAGCTGCAGATTCCGGTTCAGTTCCGATCGAGCGGATTTATTTCCGCGAGTGAAATCAGACACTTAGCTACTTTTTGGCAGCGTGGCGGTACGGGCCGCAGTCGAAGCTTGGAGCGTAGGAAGAGGCAAGTGCGGCGGAATTCCGCCAGACAGGAGTACGAATGAGGCATAAGTATCCGGTGGTGGGCCACGTCGAAGATGTCGACGGGGCGCTCTGGGGTGTGCGCGATGTACGCGGCACGAAGCATGGTTTCGATTTACTTTTCGGCTCTCCGGTAAGCCGTTTCGGAGGCTCCGTGACTGGACTGCCACGTCTGATCGCAACTCAGCCTCTGGTCGATTTCTGGGAGAAGAACCGGACAAAACATAATGGTCTGCTGTTCGACCTGCCAGCCGGACGAACCACACTCAAGCGAGTGCGAGCCCGTTTGGGATTCCACTATTTTGAGGACACTTCGGAGTTTTTCACGGAGCGACTCGAAGATCTGAAAGCGCTGAGCACGCGTGAATTTACGGTCCGGCACAATGTAGACGCCGGTTTGGTGTCCGACACGCGACTAAAGATCTTGGGCCGGCGCGCACGCCAGTTGGGTTGGTGGCGCGAGCCGAAGGCACTCGAACTTCTGCGATCCAACGTTCCGTTGCGGGTGGTGGGGGAGCGGCTGGGCATCTCGATCAGCCAGACTCACCGGCTCAGGAATCGGGTACGGGCGGAGGAGCAGGCGCTGCGAGAGTTGCAGATAGCGGCGTAGAGTGAGGGCCTCGTCAGCCTATGATGCTCGGCTAAGCTTATTCCGGCGCCGTGTATTTTTGCTGGATCGCCTTCCTGATCCGGTCTCTGCTCTCGCGATCGCCTAGGGAATCCTGTTTCTCTATGCTTTCGACCTCATACGCCAGCTCCTCGTCTCTTACAGCGTTACGGAGCCAATTGGAGTAGTCACCCCGCTTGAGGTGAAACAGCCAAGTTTCCGGGTCAATCCCATCGGCGAGTTGAAGAAATATGTTGAGATTTTGCGCCCGCAGATCTAGCTTGTTTGCAGGTCCTCTGAAATGAAAAACCCGCTCCCCTTCCAAGTGTCCTTCGGCGTATTTGCGTCGATGACGATAGTGCTCGTGAAGAGGTGGTGCGGCCTTCAGTTTCGTCACCCGTTGCTCATCAACTGACCAGAGCAGCGCTTCGCCACGTATGAGATCGTGCGTGTCCATATCAGGAACTTGAATTCGAGCCGTTTTCGCGAACTCATTGAATATCAGCTTCGGTTCACGGCCAACTACCAGTACGGTATTGACCCGGCTCAGCGCTAGGGGCGAAACGTGTTCGGGGTGAACGGTGATGAGCATGAGGTTGCAGAATTCCTGGGATATTTCGGTCGATGCAGGCGCCCACTCAGACGGCAGCACATGATGAGCTTCATCGATGATCAGCCAGTGCGGCCGGCCTGCTCGCACCCGCAATTGTTGAATCTCGCTAATCAAAGAAGCAAAATAATGGGGTCGATCGGCCGCGCTCACCGCGATCAGGTTCACGATTACGGGGGTCTCCGGTTCTTCCAGGACTTGCTTAACGTGCGCAACGGAAGGTGGCCGCTTCTCATCACCCACGGTTCGACAGCCAGGCATGTTCTCGTAGTCGCCCTCGGGATCGATGAGGCAGATCTGGTACTTTTTTTCTACGATGCGCTCCAACAAGCCCATCACCAGAGTCGATTTGCCGCTGCCGGATTCTCCACAGACGAGAAGGTTGCGGCCATAGGCAGATAGGTTCACATCACTCCCGGCCGATTCCCCCACGAGGATGCAAGTTTGCCTCACCTTAGGCGCGAGTGCCGACAGATCATTTCCGATCAGCTTCTCAATCAGCTCCGTGACGCCCGCACCACGGGCTCGCTCCGTTACGAAATCAGCTTTTTCCTTCAACGCATCGATCGCATTCGCTACCGCAACGCCACACTCGCAGCCATCCAGGAAGGCGTGATCGTTTTCCGCGTCCCCAACGCCCACTACGTTGTGCCGGGACATTTTCATTTCATTCAGGGCGCTACAAAGACCGGTCATCTTATTGACCCCCGAGGGCAAGACCATGACGGCATCTTTATTAAAGATGATTTGCAGCTCCAGACCGGACTCTTTAATCGTTTCAATGGCCTGCCGCTCATGGGGATGCCAGGTCGCAACGATGACGTCTCCGACGCTCATGTCAGAAACGCCACGATTGCGTAGGTTTTCGAGAAGGCTTTCAGGTGGACGCTCCGCGAGTACGCGTTTCTCGCGTGTTGCCGGGTTATATAGCACGGCTCCGTTTTCTGCAACGACTCGCTCACAAAGATCCAGCTGCGGGAATACGGATTGTAAGTCGCGGAGTTCTCTCCCGGTAACTAGAATTAACTTGCGGCCGGAGTGCTTGAGGCGCTCGACGGCTCGAACTGTACTCTCATCCACTACGCCGTCATGAGCCAGAGTGCCGTCGTAATCAGACGCAAGGGCCAGGTATCGCATTGGGGTGCCACGCGATCGAACGAATCCCTACAGGACGTGGCGGAAAGTCCAGTAGAGTCCAGCGGAGAGAGCGATTGATGCCGGAAGGGTCAGAACCCAGGCGGCGATAAGGGCGCGAATCGTTTTCCATTGGAGGCCTGAGCCGTTTTCCGCCATAGTTCCCGCCACTCCAGAAGTTAATACATGGGTTGTGCTGACCGGAAGACCGAAGCGATCCGCGGCAAGAATGGTGCCCATCGCCACAAGCTCCGCGGATGCGCCCTGCGCGTAGGTGAGGTGCTGCTTGCCGATTCGCTCCCCGACCGTAATCACGATACGCTTCCATCCCACCATGGTCCCGAGACCGAGTGCGAGGGCTACCGCGACTTTGACCCAGCTGGGGATAAACTTGGTCGCACTATCGAGCTGATTCTTGTAATTCAGTAGAGCCGATAAATCGGATGGCTCGAGGCGGGGACTCTTGGTTTTCTGCATAACGCGAAGAGTTTCACTCGCGACGTACATTTGATTTCGAATGTTGCGGCTCTGGGTGGCCGGAATTGCAGCCAGCGTACGATAACCGGCAACCTGCTGTTTAATGTCTTCGATGAGGCCGCTCAAGAGCACCGGCGTATCGGGTTGAACTTTGCGATCCGAGATGACTGTTTCCAGCGCCACTTGCTCGCGGGGTGTCCAGTTGACCTGGCGCGCGGCTTGCGCTTTCTCCTGAGGGGTTCGGATGCTCGCTGCGGACGAAGCGGGTTGAGAGGCGTACTTTTCGAGAGTCCGCTCGGCCTTCTCCGAGACGGCGAGGAAGGTCTGCACTTGCTCGTAGGCGACGGCGTGATTCAGCGCGTAGGCAGTGGGAACAGTACCGATGAGAATGAGCATGATCAGACCCATGCCCTTCTGACCGTCGTTCGAGCCGTGCGCAAAACTGACCCCGGTACAAGTGAAGAACAGCAAGGCGCGAATCCAGAAGGGCGGAGGCTGAACGCCTTCCGGCTCCTTGTAGAGCTTGCGGTTCTTTACGAATATCTTAAGCAAGAAGAGCAGCAGCGCAGAGAAGATGAAGCCGACGATGGGAGAGAAGAGGAGACTCTTGCCAACGTTAAGTGCCTGGCTCCAATCAACACCCGAGATGCCGGAACGGGGCTCCATGATCTGATTCATCAACCCGACGCCCAGTATGGAGCCAATCAGCGTGTGCGAACTCGAATTGGGCAGGCCGAAGTACCAGGTCAGCAGATTCCAGAGGATTGCGGCAACCAGGAGCGCGAAGATCATGGAGAAACCGGCGCCGGTACCGACGCGAAGGATCAGCTCGATTGGTAAGAGCAAGACGATTGCGAATGCGACCGCACCTGACGAAGTGAGTACTCCAATAAAATTCCAGGCTCCAGACCAGACGACCGCGAGATGGGGCTCGAGGGTGTGGGTATATATGACGGTCGCGACAGCATTCGCAGTGTCATGAAAACCGTTCACGAATTCGAAACCGAGAGCGATCGCAAGCGCGAAACCCAGGAGCACGAAAGGCAGCGTGGAAGTTATTTGTACTTGCGCCAGATCAGAAACGAGCTTGGATCCGGCATAAATAGTTCCTCCAAGCAGAGCCAATCCGAACACAACAGCCCCGACGCGGCCGGGCGTTCGCCTTATCTTTGAATCGAGGAGAGAAGGGGGCTTACCAGGAGCCAGGGAAGCAGAGGTAGCAGCCATTTAGAATTCCGCCGTGTAGGGCATCAGGATAGCGGCCAAATGTTAAATGTAAATTACAATGCGGAACACGGGCCGTACACACTTTTCGCCGCCCGTGTTCCGAACCAAGAATTACTTGGCGTGGAAATCGAACAAGTCGAACAAATCGCCGATTGCCGGACCGTTCACGGGAACATACCGGCTTTCATTGGTGTCGTACTTGGGGTTCGGGAGATTATCACGGCTCCAATTCGTGATCGTCGGAAGGTCCCAATTCCGCTCGATGAACTTCAGGATCGAAACGTGGTCCGCGTAATCGTGCGAGATGTGGCCCGCCTTGGTATAGGGTGACACTACAAGCAAAGGAATGCGCGTGCCGTCACCAAAGAAGTCCAATGGCTGCACGTATCCAGAATCGTAATATCCGCCGCCCTCGTCGATCGTCACGAAGATGGCCGTGTCTTTCCAAAGTTCCGGATTAGCCTTAACGTCGTCGACGATCTTCTTGATGAAACCTTCCAGCAAGTTCAGCTTCGAGGATGCAGGGTGCCCGTCCACGAGTCCGCTCGGTTTAACGAAAGAAACCGCCGGCAGTGTTCCCTTCTTAATGTCGTTGTACAAGTCCACCGTATCCTTCAAATGAGCATCCCGGATTGCCGGGTCGTTCATGATGCTCGTTGAATATTGAAAGAAGTTGCAGATGTTGCAGTACTGGTCGTTCGGATTTAAGTCGTAAGGATCGTTCTTATAAATGTTGAACTGATCGCCGTAGTACTTGAACGAGATCTTACGCTCCAGCAGGACATCGCCGATATTCCGGACGGTGGATGGCGGAATTGTGAACACCGTGTTGTTGGCATTCTGATCCGTGTAGGCGTTCATGCCATTTCCGAAGTAGCCGGGATTGTAGTTGTTCAGAAGGTACCAATGTCCCGGAGCGCATCGCGGGTCAATCAGGCGTGGCAGCGTGTCCAGATAAGTCAGCACGGAAGTGACTCCAGGCGCGTCGGAATCGGAGCAGTTGCTATAGCTGCCGCCGCCGTAACCGTCTTCGGTATACCAGTTATTCGTTCCGGGCTGAGCATTGGGATTTTCAATTTCGTCGACGACGCCGGCGTTGGGAGTTCCCGCCCCGACCAACTGATTGTGTGGCGGCTCTTTGGGATTGCCGTTGCCGTCGCTGAACCAGATAGCATCGCCGGTGCCGAGCATAATATGGTTCGCACCGGTACCACCCATGACGGCTTGATGGTAGTTATCGCTCATCGAATACTCGTCGGCTAACTGTTTGAGGTACGGAGCATCGCCCTGCAGCACGTTGTAGAAGCCCATCGCGGTCGCCCCTTCGCCAGTGTTTTCATCGGTGAAATTCTTCGGTTGCGCTTTGCCGTTCGAACCCGCTCCTATCGTTACCTCTACCCAGGGGAAAAGGTCCGCCCGGCAGCCGCTCGCGTTCCACTCCGTCGAGTAATCGGCATTGCAGTCCAACTGCTGCCACATCTGATAGAACCGGTGCACTGGGCTGGACGTGTAGGAATCGTACGGAAGAGTGTCGGAGGTCAATTGGAACGGTCCCGGCGGAAGGTCGCCGTTGTTCGGAATGCGCTGGTCAACGGTCTTCGCCTTCTGTCCTGTTCCCCCGGTCGTCAGATATTTGTAGTACCCGGGTGCAAGCCCATTTTCAGCACTTTCTGCTGCCGCAACCGTCGAAAATGGGGCGTTTGTTGGGCCGCCAACTAATACCGGCGGCAGCTTCGGATAGATCGATTTATCCATCGGACTGACTTCGTATCCATCGCTGTGGGTGTCCACGGCGGAGTACTGCAGCGCCAGGGCATAATTTGGACCTGGTGTGCCATCCTCATGGATGATCTCTTTGGACAGCAGGTTGTCGACGGTTTCGCCGTGCTTGGGTTTATACGTGGCGAAGACATGATCAAATGTTCGGTTTTCGCCAATGATGACGATGACGTGTTTGATCGGGCTCCATGTCTTTGGTGTCGTTGTCTTTTGATTTTCTAAAGCTAGTGACTGCGCAGATGTATTTCCTACGATCAGTTGGAGTGTCGAGAGAACAACGCACGCCGTGCGCAGGCAGGCGACGGAGCGTTTCAGAAATCTGTTCAAGTATGCTATCCCCTTTGTCGGTTTCGAGTGGCCTTAGCGGCAGTTCTTAGCCTGCATCACGGAAATTACTGTTTGTTGGAAAACGAATGACAGTTGCGTGAAATGCGCCCAGAGATAAGAGGCGAAATCACTGGATGTGACTTGCCGCCGCGAGTGGCGTCGCCGGGGCTGGCCTATAGCACCGATACGAATTGTGATCTCAGTGAGTCATGGCGTACACGACGTAGTTAATTCCGATGCGAAAGCCCAGAGCGGAGAACTGTTCCGGGTACTCGGGATTATCGGCGTGCTCCCACGAATCACCCAGATCCATGTTGTGACAGATCGCCACGACAAGGCGGCCATGGTCGTCGTAAATGCCGCGCCACCTTGGCTGCAGACCGTCTTTCTCATAGGTGAGGTGCGTGTGCACAAACTGCTCGCCCGGAACCTGATACCGTTCCTGAAGGTCGTAGACAGTGTGAAAAATGGGATCACTGTCGGGCAGTTCCACTATCGGCCTGTCGGGAAACACCTTCTTCATACTGGCCACAAATGTTTGCCACTCAATGGTGCCGTGGAAATCGTCACACATGAAGAACCCACCACGATCCAGGTAGTCACGCAACTTAGCGGCCTGGAGATCCGTGAGCTCCCAGTGCCCCACTTCGACGGCATAGAGCCACGGCCAATTGTAGATGTCATCCTCATCTTCCGCTGCGACGGGTTGCTCAACCGAGCGCGCCTGGATTCGGGTAAGCCGGCGGACCGCAGCGGACAAATGACGGTCTGATCGAGGGTAATCGATGGTCCAATTCGGCATGCGCTCGCCGCGCCATCCGCGAACCGCCCTGTACATGAACCGCGCAAAGACCCATTCGCCAGGAACAGCGTAATCATCCGGGACGGGATAGTCTTCGTACTCCATCCCATAGTATTGGCGGAAGCCGTGCGGCTGTTGTGCTTTCCGAGAAGTGCGTTTCCCAATTTGACTCACATCAACTGGCAGCAATTCCTGGTTAGGCGGCCGCAGGGAGGGAAAAACGGCAGCAAGCAGAGCCATGCTCGAAAATGCAGCTACGAGTAGGAGGCGTACACGCCTCGTGAACGGCGATGCACCTCGGCCATCATGGCTACGAATTGGGTCCATTGGGCCCATAGGCATAGGATGACAGGAACTCTGGAACATTCGGGAAAAGCATTGCGGCGGCGCAGGCGAGATCCACCTCAGGCTTCATGGTCATTTTGATGTCTTCACAAGGTGCCACTCTCATTGCGCGGAATAGCGCTCCGATGAAAGCATCTCATTTGGTATGAAAGACTGTTCTTCCTTGCGAGGCCACGATCCTGGGACTGGATGCTGGGGACTGGCACAGCTCGCAATTGCGGCCTTTCTCACTTGGATTGCAGGATTCGTGGACGCCGTCGGGTTCCTGAGCTTTGCCAGGATCTACACGGCGAATATGAGCGGCAACACCGTAGCGCTTGGCATATCGCTATACCAACTTGAACCGGGTACCGCTCTGATTCGATTGTGGCCCATCCTGCTGTATGTCTTTGGCCTGGTCCTCGGCCGTTCTTTAATTGAGATCGGAGCCAGACTAGGGACTCGTCGTATCGCATCTGTAGCTTTCGCCTGTGAGGTGTTGCTGCTTGGAATCGCCAGCCTTTTACGTACGACTCCCGCGCATTCGATGAATGCGTGGCAATACCTGGCGATCGCCTTACTTGCTACGGCGATGGGGATTCAGAACTCGACTCTGACTCGGTTCAGCTCAGTTACATTGCATACCGGATTCGTAACCGGCACGTTAGTAAAATTTTCAGAGCACTTTGTTGCATACGCGGCCTTCCTGTGCGACAAAGTTCGCAGCGGCAGCGCCTTCACAAAGGCTCTTGCGGGTTCCGCTGGTCAAAGCTCTCGTCGGCTCGCTCTATTCCTGGCGCTCACCTGGATGGCGTATGTTTTCGGAGCCGCGTTAGGCGCTTGGGGCAAGAGCATCGCTCGATCGGAGGCTTTGATTTGCCCGATTATAGGTCTCGCGCTGCTGATTGCGGTGGATCTGTATAAGCCGTTAGCTACTCAAGAGGAGCAGCAACAGGCTCAACTGGAGTAAGAGGGGATGGAACATACTGTCCCCAGGGTAGTCCCACTCAATGCGGAACTTGCAGCTCGCGTTCTAATCCACTAAGCCGCTTCGAACTGCCCAACGTGTTCAGAAACGTGGTGATATCAAGCGCTTCCGATGGCTGGGAGGCCGCCGGTGATTATTTACTAGAGAACCCGCGATGTAAATGCGAGATGCGAATCCGTCCAGTGACGGACCGACAGTGCCCTTCGCCTCAGCCACCCCGGGGATTATGTGGCAAGAGCCACAGCCATAGCATCATCCCTGAGGCAAAAACAACGCAGTAAGCCCAGACCCACAGTCCATCATGAAACTTCTTACTGCACCTATTCATGAGATGGCTGGCCTACTTGTGGAACTAACACCGCATCCGGCACCAGCAGTGAAGCCGGGCAAAGTAATTCGCCAAAGATAGGGCTACATGGTTTCGATGTTGATATACCGCTTCAAATCGGGATACATCGATATCAGCACCGCGGCCACAGCTACGACCACGACTGCGCCCAGCAACTTTCCGAATGTGAATTTCATCATTTTGCTCCTGGACTTGTAGCGCCGCCGAAAGCGGTCCGCAATAACTTTTCTACTCTTCTCGGTGCAACAGCGACATTTTCGGCGCGCCAACGCCGCAGATAATCCTGAACCGTCGGATCTAGGCTCGCGCATGCAGACATTCCCCGGCTGAAACCCATCACTTGTTTACAGAGGCCTACCGGGGCACGATACGTCGCTTCACAATCCCATCGTATTTGGGCGATCTGCACAGTGTCGTTATCGGCAGCATAAAACACCGTTCCACTGAATAGAAACACGACTGGAATTTCGCCCTCCCGAACTGCGTGAAGGTAATTGGCTGCGGGGAGATTGAGATCGCATGGAGCCGAAATGCGGATTTCTGCGATGGTTGTGTCAAGAAACGGCGGCACGCTGGTTTGTGTGTTGGCCCATGAAAGCGGCCTGACGGTACTGCTCCATCGATCCGGTGAGCCGAAGAGGTCGCCCAGCGCTTCCTTCTCCTCATCGCTGTACCTGCGGCGAGCCGGCTGGATCTGTATTTGACAACGCAACGCAATTGACCGGATCGGCTCGCCGGAGCAAGAGTTGGTTATCCGCAAGCGCGCCCGGAGAAAAGGTGTTGAAGTATCCGGTACCGCATCGATGCCTTCGATCGCGAACGACAGGTCAGGCATGTGATGTTTCCATCGCTCCATGAGTCCGCAGCGCCTCGAAAAAAGCCGTTGCCCTCTCCCATACTTCGTCGCCTCCCGAAAAACCGCGCCAGTATCGGCGAATAATACCGGCCAGTTCATAGCACCGATCGATCGGTGCAATGAAATGTTGGTGCGGATCGGAAATGCGGTTGACGAGCAGCGCTTCGACGTCCTCTTGCAGTTGCTCCAGACGCGGATTTCTGGCCACGATTTCGTCCCACGCATCGAGAGCCAGCAGTGATTCCGTTGCGCCTGCTGGGCTGGGGTACAGCGCAACGATTTTCCCCGTTGCGCTGCTGCGCATGAAAAACGCCAGATTAATGGGGAGCCCCAGCGCTTCCCACTCCAAATCATCGAGAACAAAGTCGCGCAGCAGGACGGCATCGCGCGGCACCAGCCGGTAACGCCCGGTGTGTGTCTCAAACAGCAGCGCGCATGCCGTGCAGGCACACTTAATTTGCCTGCTCTGCGGTTCGATAACGTGCCGGTGCCCAGGCTCGAGCGGCACGTTGCAAATGTCGCACCGTTCTATTAGAGGAGGTCTTTGTGCAAGCCGCTTCAGGAGCGCGAAGTCTCCGTCGGACGGCTGGGCTGAGGGGAGCATGAATTCCTCAAGCAGGCTGAATCGATGGCATGCGCTTATCGATTGGACCGTGCTTCTTCGCATTTATGCTGGTCGCGCTTCGCGCCGTCGGCGTATCTTTTTTCCGACCCGGCTCCCTGCCGCTCCTCTTGATCTCCTCTTCGCCGCGTCGCGTGCCCTCGACGTGCGATGGTTTGCTTGCTTTTGATGTATATTTGTCTGGCATGTTGGCCTCACCTCCCGCTGGCATCGGCTGTTTGCGTCATCGCGCTTATGAACGAATGTTGGACTGACGTGCCCGCGTTTGCGGTCTGGGACCCGGGCGCGTTCCATTTGGATCGTACGTGGTCGGCAGCCGGATGGAGTGCCTCTACTGGAACGAAGTTGGACTCCGGTTCCGGGGCGCTTTGAACTGAAATCTCTGCGTCGGGCGCCGCGTCGATCAGCACTTTTTCGATCGTTGATTTCAGGGTTTCGTTCTTCGAGCCGTGCATGAGCGGCGCTTCGAGGAAAATCCGCACGACGCCATCGGCGATGCTGATCAGCCTGGCTTCCGCATTGTGCCGCTGAAGGTTGGGCTGCAATTCCTCAAGAGCCCACGCGATGCGCTTTTCCAGATCATGCGGGTGCAAATCGTGCAGCAATAGCACACCGTGGATGAGCGGACGCCGCGCCAAAGCGTCGAGAATGGTCTCCGGTTCGGTGCATTTGTCCGCCACGACCTCGAGCATTTCCTGCAGTGCTGACCGGTGCAGCTCCATGATTGACCGCAGCAACGCCAGGGCGGCATTCCGCGTCGCCGGGTCCGCGCACTGTTCGATGACTCGCGCTTGCTCGTCGATCTCCGCCGAGCGTGCCTGCAACTCCGTCGCGAAGCTCATACTTTGCCCGAGGCGCCGGTATGCTCGAACCTCCCGAACGTAGGCGAGTGCCGCGATTCGATCACTTTTCCGTTGCCGACATACATGTGCACACCGCAAGGCAGGCATGGATCAAAGCTGCGGACCGCGCGCATAATATCGACGCCCTTGAATTTGTCGGGCCCGTTCTCCTCGAAAATGGGTGTATTCTGCACTGCATCCTCGTATGGTCCTAGCGTGCCGTAGCTATCGCGCGGGCTCGCGTTCCACGGCGTCGGCGGATAGGGATGATAATTTGCGATCTTGCGGTCGCGAATCACCACGTGATGCGAAAGGACGCCGCGCACGGCTTCGTGGAAGCCGCAGCCGATCGCCTCTTCCGGCACTTGGAATGGCGCCCACGTCTTGGTGTGGCCTTTGTGAACCTCCGCGATCGCCTTCTCGACGAAGTACATCGCCGCTGCCGCCGCATAGGCCTGAAAATAAGTCCGCGCGCGATCGCGTTCGATCGCATTACTCCATTGTGGGATCTTCCACTCGAACTCGACCTCCGGCAGCGCGGAAGTCTTGGGCAGCGTGATCTTCACCCCTTTGCCCTTTTCGGCCTTCACATATCCGATGTCGACTCGTCCGGAGAGCGCGGTTGCCCACAGCCGCGCGATGGGCCCGCCCCCCGTATCGAGCGCTAGAAAATCGCCCGTCTTCTCATGAAACCAGCGCGGCGACATCACCCAGGAATAATTTCCGCGAAACGCGCGCTTTTGAGGCTTCGGTGTGGTCGTCTGGTTCCACGGATGCCGCGGATCCACGGCATTGCCCAGCGGATCTTTCTTGACGAAAATCTCTTTGCCGGCCCAATCTTCGTAATACGAGCTGCCCAGCAGGATACGCATCCCGAGATTGATGTCCACCAGGTCGTTGGTCACCAGTTCACCGTCTACGATGACGCCTGGAGTAACAAACATCTCCTTTCCCCAATCGGACATTTTCTTATAGGTGTAATCGCACTCTTCGGGATCGTTCCATGCGCCCCAGCAACCGAGCAGAATCCGCCGCTGGCCGACTTTCTCATAGCCGGGCAGCGCCTGATAGAAAAAGTCGAACAAGTCATTGTGCAACGGCACCGCCGCCTTCATGAAATCCACGTACTTCATCAGCCGCACCAGAAAATCGGTGAAGACCTGTATGGTCGCAACCGTCCCGGTGCCGCCCGGATACAGCGTGGAAGGATGCACGTGGCGGCCTTCCATCAAACAGAACATTTCACGGGTGAGACGGCTCATCTGCAGCGCCTGCCGATAGAATTCGCCGGTAAACGGGTTTAGCGCCGTCATGATATCGCTGATTTTGCGGTATCCGTGGGCCGCGGCGTTCGGCGCATCTGTCCTTTGTGCCTTGTCCCATACGCTCGGATTGGTTTCCTTGACCATCTGCTCGCAAAAATCCACGCCGACCAGGTTGTCTTGAAACAGATTATGGTCGAACATGTACTCGGCCGCTTCGCCAAGATTGATGATCCATTCACCTGTATTCGGCGTTTTCACGCCGAACGCCATGTTCTGCGCGTAAACGGCGCATGTGGCATGGTTATCACCGCAGATGCCGCAAATCCGGCTAGTGATGAACGGTGCGTCGCGAGGGTCCTTTCCTTTCATGAACACGCTATAGCCGCGGAACAGCGAAGAAGTGCTGTAGCACTCTGCCACTTCGCGGTTCTCAAAATCGATTTTGGTATAGATACCCAGGCTGCCCACGATCCGCGTGACCGGATCCCAGTTCATCTCCACTAGCGTTCGCTTACCGCTAGATCTCTGCACGGTTTCTTCAGTAGCGACGCTCATCATTTGCCTCCTTTTCCCGATCCGTACGTCGTGGATTCATAGCCGGTTGTCAGTTGCTCGCCTTTGTGCCGCCACTTCGGCTCTTTGTTCGCGCTCGAATTCGTGATCTCGCGCAGTCTGCGGATAGTGTGTCCGTAAAATCCCACTGCGGCCGACGAGACGCGCGCCCCAGGAGGCTCATCCATAAATGGCATGAACTTGTCCGGAAATCCTGGCATGGTGCACCCGATACAGATGCCTCCCACATTCGGACAGCCACCAATGCCCCGCATCCACCCCCGCTTCGTCACGTTGCAGTTGACTACCGGGCCCCAGCAACCGATCTTGACCAGACATTTTTGCGAACCATACTCATGCGCGAAATCGCCCTGCTCGTAATAACCGGCGCGATCGCAGCCTTCGTGCACGGTCTTGCCGAACAGCCATGTGGGCCGTAGGTTCTCATCGAGCGGGATCATCGGCGCCATCTGCGCCGCCTCATACAGCAGATACAACAGTGTTTCCGTCATGTTGTCCGGTTGCACTGGGCAGCCAGGTACATTGATGATCGGAATCCCCGCGAACGATTTCCAATCCCAGCCAAGGTAGTCGGCAAGACCCATCGCACCAGTCGGATTGCCGGCCATGGCATGAATACCTCCGTACGTCGCGCAGGTACCCGCTGCAATAACGGCGAAGGCTTTCGGCGCCAGCCGGTCAATCCATTCCATCAGCGTGATTGGCTGCCCGTCGGGATGGTTCCCGATTCCGGTCCAATATCCTTGGGACTTTATGCGCTCGTTGGCGACAGAGCCCTCAATCACCAGCAGAAACGGTTCGAGCTCCCCCTTCTCGGCTTTGTACAGCCACTCCATGAAATCGTCGCCGCCTTGCTCATAAGCAAGAACGCGGTTGTGGAGCACAACCTTGGGCAGGCCAGGTATTTGTCCGAGTATCAGATCTTCAATTGCGGGTTGCTCGGCTGCTGTGACCGAGATTGTGTCGCCATCGCAGCTCATTCCGTCAGGCAGCCAGATGACATGAACGTCTATCGGAATCGGCTTTTTAGGTTTCAAGAAAGGAAGACTTAGCAGCGGCATGTGCCCCTCGGGATCTAACTTGGCCCGTGTTATCGACTCCGCGGCTTGCGAGCGCATTGCACGGACTTTTGTGACCTAGTACAACTGCGGATGGGCTCTTCTGAACCTGCCTCGTTGCGTTTTTGACCGCGCTGAGGAGTTCGGCTGGCCATGATTGACTGAAGAACTGTAGAGATTGTACTCCTCGCAAACGGCAATGTTAAACGCGGTAACTCCACAGGTGAGTCGATGTGATTATCAGTGCCGATCGGCAGTTTTCAATGATACGCTGGCAGTGCTGGAGCTGCTCACTTAGACCGGATTTTAAGCTCATGGACCGGCAAAGAGTCGAGGAGATTGCGAACGCTGTCCTCTATGAGGGCTATCTGCTCTATCCCTACCGCGCGTCAGCGGTGAAGAACCGGCAGCGTTGGAATTTCGGAATCCTCTACCCGCGAGCCTTTGCCGATGCGCAGCAGGGTGCCGATCGATGGTACACCCAGACGGAATGTCTCGTTAAACGCACTGACCCGGACGCAAAGCTCCGCGTCATCGCTCGATTCCTTCATCTGATGAAGCGCAACGACGGGTGGACAGAGGCGACAGAACGCGACGTCCCGGTTCGAGAATTGACCTTAACCGATCTTGTCTCGCAGCTTGTGCGGCACGCATTCAGTTATGCCGCGAGCCGCGAAACCGACGAGCCGTTCGTGAGAATCCGCCAACCGATTGAAGGCGCAATTGACGTGCAAGCTGAACAGCTTGCCCCGGACTTGTTCAAGGTTCGTGTTCACCTCACAAACACTATTTCGATCGACGACACCAATTCGTCCGGCCGGGAGCCCGCGCTGATGCAATCTCTCGCGTCCGCGCACACCGTACTCGAAGTCACCGGAGGCGAGTTCATTTCGCTGCTTGAGCCACCGGACGAGTACCAGGAGATCGCCGCGCAATGCCGAAACTTGGGAACATATCCCGTGCTGGCCGGCAACGAAGGCGACCGTGACGCGATGCTCTCCTCGCCGATCATCTTGTACGACTATCCCCAAATCGCACCTGAAAGTGCTGGTGCATTGTTCGACGGAACGGAGATCGATGAGATTCTCACGCTGCGCATCATGACTCTGAGCGATGAAGAGAAGCTACAAATGAGCCGGGTAGATGATCGCGCGCGACAGATTCTGGAAAGAACGGAATCGATCAGTCCGGAGCAGTTCATGAAAATGCACGGGGCATTCCGTGGCCTGCGGGCATCGGCGGCGGCCTCCGATGTATCCTCTGAGGAATTGCCATGAACGAATGGGAATGGCAGTTGCTCGAAGACAAGATCTCCACCGAAACCATCCGGATCGCCGGTTGCGAAGTGCGGAAAGGCGATCGTGTAGTGCTTCGCCCGCGCGCCGGCGGCGACATACTTGATTTGGCCCTGGCAGGCCAGACAGCAACAATCGAAACCATCGAGCAGGATTATGAAGGCAAGCTGCACGTAGCAGTGGTGCTCGAGGATGATCCCGGTAAGGATTTAGGCCTGCTTCGCCAACCGGGTCACCGCTTCTTTTTTCAACCGGAAGAGATCGAGCCGTGCGCACCTGCGGCCCTCGGCAGTATGGGCACGACAGAAGCCAAAATTCTTGTGGCGGGGATTGGCAACATCTTTCTGGGCGATGATGGTTTCGGCGTCGAGGTTGTCCAGCGGCTCGCTGCGGAAGACTTACCCGAGAGCGTCCGCGTTCGCGATTTTGGAATTCGTGGTTACGATCTCACCTACGCATTGCTCGAACCATACGAGCTGATCATTCTGGTCGATGCGTGCCCGCGCGGCCAGAAGCCCGGAACGGTCCACGTCATTGAACCAGAGCTAACTGAAGCGGTCGATTCTACGACGCGTATCGCGCTGGACGGACACACAATGAACCCGGTTAACGTTCTTCGTTTGGCGAGGGCGATGGGTGCCGTACCGGCTCGGATCGTGCTGGTCGGATGCGAACCGGCCACGTTCGGCGGTGAAGCAGGCAACATAGGGCTGAGTGAACCTGTTTCGGCCGCAATTGAGGAAGCGGTAAAGACGGTCAAGCACATCATACAGGCCGTTTTACAAGGTGAACGTTCCGTCCTCTCAGCAGATGGTTTATAAAAATGTGTCTCGCGATACCAGCCAAGATCCTTGAGCTTCTGCCCGGCGACGACCAGCAGCGCGCCCTCGTCGAGGTGACCGGCATCCGGCGCCACGTTGATATCGGACTGCTACAAGACGAGCACCTGCAGAGTGGAGACTGGGTGTTGGTTCACGTGGGTTTTGCAATGAGCAAGATCAGCGAGGAGCAAGCGCAGGATCAGTTGCGCATGCTCACGATGCTCGGCGAAAGTGAAGCCTTGCTGCAAGAGGTGGAAGGCTATGATGCAACCGAAACAGAATCGCGATCAGCAGCGAGCGGCGAGCCTTAGCTAGTGCACATGAAGTACGTAGACGAATTTCGCGATGCTGGGGTGATCCGGAAGACGGCCGAAGAGATCCGTCGTCTTGCCGAACCGGCCCGGCACTACCGTTTTATGGAGGTGTGCGGCGGGCACACCCACGCGATCTACCGTTTCGGCTTGAAGGATTTGCTTCCGCCGAACATTGAGCTGGTACACGGTCCCGGATGCCCCGTCTGCGTCCTTCCCATGGGACGGATTGACGACGGACTTTCGCTGGCGAAAAGTCCCGGCGTGGTCTTCACCGCCTTCGGCGACATGATGCGGGTGCCCGGCCGCGATGGCAGCCCGCTCGAGCACAAAGCGCGCGGCATGGATGTTCGAATCGTTTATTCGCCATCGGATGCTCTGAAAATTGCGCAGAAGAATCCCGACAAGCACGTTCTCTTTTTCGCGATCGGGTTCGAGACCACGGCTCCATCGACAGCCCTGACGTTGATACGTGCGAAGGCCATGGGCGTGCGCAACTTCTCCATCTTCTGCAATCACGTAACGATCATCCCGGCAATCCGCGCGATCCTCGACTCTCCGGATATGCGTATCGACGCATTCCTCGGGCCTGGACACGTCTCGACCGTGATTGGCTGCCGGCCGTACGAGTGGGTTGCCAGCAAGGAGGGCAAACCGATCGTCGTTTCCGGGTTCGAGCCGGTCGATATTCTGCAGAGCATCGTTATGCTGCTCCAGCAACTCAAAACAGGCGAGGCGAAAGTTGAAAACCAGTACAAGCGCGTGGTCCCGTGGGAAGGTAATCGCGCTGCGCTAAAGGCCATGGCGGAAGTGTTCGAATTGCGCAACTATTTCGAATGGCGCGGCATGGGGTTCATTTCTCAATCTGCTCTGCGGATTCGCGACACCTATGCGGAATGGGATTCCGAGCGGCGCTTCTCCATTCCTGGTGTCCGCGTGACAGATCCCAAAGCTGCGCAATGCGGCGAAGTGCTGAAAGGTGTTTTAAAACCTGTGCAATGCAAGCTGTTCGGAAAAGAGTGCACGCCCGAGCGGCCGGTCGGCGCGCTGATGGTCTCCTCCGAAGGTTCTTGCGCAGCTTACTACAATTACGAGCACCGCAAAAATGTTGCGCTGGCGCAGCTTACTGCGAGCGCGTGACGGCCATCACATGAGTGCCGTTCTGCCTAAAATCCGGTTCCATGACTCGCAAATCGAGATGGCGCATGGGGCCGGAGGGAAGGCAAGCCGCAGACTCGTCGAGGGGCTATTTGCGCCACTTCTGTTTGACGGCTCGGATGAACCTCTAGGCGATGCGGCTCATTTGAGCATCAATGGGACGCGAATTGCGATCACCACCGACAGCTTTGTCGTAAAGCCGCTGAGCTTTCCCGGCGGATCGATTGGTCAGCTTGCGGTAAATGGCACAGTGAACGATCTCGCCGTGTCGGGCGCGAAAGCCGAAGCTTTGGTTGTAACTTATGTGCTCGAAGCCGGACTCAAAATCGAAATCCTGGAGGCAGAGGTTCGGGCGATGAGCAGGGCCGCCCACACCGCTGGCGTGGTGATTTCAGGCGGCGATACAAAGGTCGTCGAACACGGCAAAGCGGATGGCATCTATATCACTACAGCGGGAATCGGAAGGCTGATACCGGGAATCACGCTTTCCGCTGCGGCCGTTCGTCCAGGCGACCGAGTGCTGATCAGCGGGCCGATCGGCGATCACGGCATCACTGTTCTGCTCGCTCGCGGCGAGCTCGATCTGGAAGGCGAGATCTCCTCCGATACGCGATCCGTGCTCCCTCTGGTCGAAGCTCTTGGCACAGCAGTAGGCCCGGGAATTCGTTGGATGCGCGATCCCACCCGCGGCGGACTAGCCACATCTTTGAATGAGCTGGCCCGCGATTGCAAGCTGAGCGTGGTTCTTTTTGAGGAACAGATACCCATTCGCGATACGGTGCGCGGCGCGTGCGAGCTGCTAGGGCTCGATCCGCTTCATATCGCGAATGAAGGCCAGTTTGTCTTAATCGTAGCGCCGCAATACGCTGATGCGGCCCTCAAAATTCTGCAGCAAACGCCAGGCGGTGAAGACGCAACGCTCATTGGCGAAATTCGCGAGCAGCCAGCGTCGACCGTTCTTGGAATCACTCGCTATGGAGGCACGCGCGTGATCGACATGCTCGTAGGCGATCCCCTGCCGCGCATCTGTTGATATGTTGGCCACCCGCTCTGAGCTCGCCAGCCGCGTCGAGATTGCGTTGCATGCGCGCAATCAAACTTACCGTGAGTTTTTCTCACGCGAATCGGAACGCCTTGCCCTCGCCTGCCGCGAAATGTCAGAGCGTTTCCTTCAAGGCGGCCGATTGCTTGCGTTTGGCCGCGGGCCGTATGCAACCGACGCACAGCACGTATCGGTCGAGTTTGTGCACCCTGTGATCGTTGGCAAGCGCGCACTACCCGCACTCGATTTGTCGATACTCTCCGGGCCGTGGCTCGAAGCGCTTGCCCAGCCTCAAGACATCGTTATGGGCTTTGGCCCGCCGAAGGGTGATAGCGAAACAACAGCCCTTCTCGCATCGATGGAACAGCGAGGCTGCATGACGTTCGCACTACCCGGGCCACACGGTACGTACGCGTTAGCGGTTACGACCCCTGACCCGCTCATGCATCAGGAGCTGATCGAGATCCTGTATCACACACTTTGGGAAACGGTGCATGTCTTTTTCGAGCGGCAGGAACTCGGCCACGATGTTGGCGAGGCAAGTTTTCTTTATCCTTTTCTGGGGCAAGAGAACCAGGAAAACGCCGGCTTAATTAATGAAGTCTCCGTTTCGATTGAAGCGAAGGTCGAGGAAGATGCCAGACTCCGGCAGCAGGTCGCCGATGAGGGATCCGAGCAGATCGCAGCGGCCGCGCTGGCAGTCGGTGAGCGTCTCGCACGCGGCGGCAAGCTCATCTTTTTCGGCAACGGGGGTTCTGCAACCGACGCGAACGATTGCGCGATCGATTGCGTTCTTCCGCCCCCGGGTTACACTCCTGTTCCGGCCGTTTCACTTTCGATGGAGCCTGCTAGCATCACGGCTCTTGCAAACGATATCGGCGCTGAAGTGATTTTTCTCCGGCAGCTTATTGCACAAGCCAGACCTGAGGACGTGGCTGTCGGAATTTCGACCAGCGGCGGCTCGCGAAACATCATAATCGCGCTCGAAGAAGCACGCAGGCGCAATCTGCTCACAGTCGGGTTTCTTGGCTATGATGGCGGCGAGATTCTGCGGCGCGGCTTGGTCGATCATGCCCTCGTCGTTCGTTCCGACTACATTCCACGTATTCAGGAAGTGCAGGCGTCGATTTGTCACGTTTTGCGCGAGCTCCTGGAGGCATCGGATCGTGCCGAAAACTGAGCTTTACGGAACGTCCAGATGCCCATACACGCAAGAGATACGCGAATGGCTCGAATGGAATGGTCGGGAGTTCATCGAGTACGACGTAGAGGCAGATTCCGAGGCTCTTAAGCGAATGCGCGAAGTCACGAATGGGCAGCGCACGGTTCCGGTTCTGGTTGAGGATGGCAAAGCGGTGCAGATTGGCTGGCAGGGGCGCGGCTGTATCGCAGGTACGGAGCCAAAGTAATGGCGGCGCGATCCATACGGGTTCGGGGCGTCGTGCAGGGCGTCGGGTTCCGGCCGTTCGTTTTTCGGTTGGCTCGCGCGAATTCGCTCGCCGGATGGGTTCTTAATGCGGCCGACGGGGTGGACATTCATGTCGAAGGCTCCGAACCGGCGATACAAGAGTTCGTTTCCGAGCTCTCCGCGCGGCCACCCGCCGCTGCTCAGGTCACGGCCGTAGACGTCCACTCCTCTGATGCGGTCGGCCTGACGGGGTTCACGATTCGCGAAAGCCACCGGCGAGGAAACCCCACGGTCCGCATCTCACCCGATTTACCCGTTTGTGAGTCGTGCTTGGCGGAGGTGTTCGATTCTGCCGATCCCCGCTATCGATATCCATATATTAACTGCACAAATTGCGGTCCGCGCTACTCGGTCATCGAAGGTCTTCCCTATGATCGCTCGCGAACGACGATGAGGCGATGGCCTCTTGATGCTCTGTGCTCAGCGCAGTACAGCAACCCCGAGGACCGCCGGTTTCATGCCCAGCCGATTGCCTGCCCACTGTGCGGACCGCATTACACTCTGGAATCCAGAATCAAAAGGATTCGCGGAGATCTCGCGAGCATTGAAGAAGTGGTTCGGTTGCTGAACGCAGGGCGAATTGTGGCGATCAAAGGCATCGGAGGTTATCACCTCGCGTGCGACGCCCGAAATGCTGCTGCTGTGCGATGTCTGCGCGAACGAAAATTTCGCAAGGAAAAGCCATTTGCGCTGATGGTACGCGAACTCGCCGTCGCCCGCACCGTCGTTCACTTATCGACCGATGCTGAAGCTCTACTCACGTCTGCGGCGCGTCCGATCGTTTTGGCGCCCGCGAAAGTTCAGCTTCCTGGAATCGCGCCAGAAAACGACGAACTGGGTGTCATGCTGCCGTATGCGCCCTTGCATCACCTTCTCTTTGCAGCAGGCACGCCTGACGTTCTCGTGATGACAAGCGCCAACCGGTCGAGTGAGCCGATCGCGTATCTGGACGACGATGCGCGCGAAAATCTGGTTGATATTGCAGATGCATTTCTCATCGGCGAACGGCCCATTGCGCGCCGAATCGATGACTCCGTTGCTCGCGCGGGCGTTTTCGGCCCGGCAATCCTGCGGCGCTCTCGCGGCTACGCTCCAGCAGCCGTTGCCGCCATCCCATGTTCTCGGCCGATTCTCGCGGTGGGTGCGGACCTGAAAAACGCGATCACGCTAGTTGTGGAGGGGCAGGCGTTCGTAAGCCAGCACATCGGTGACCTGGATCATTACCCGTCCTTCCGGGCATTCCAGCAGACTATTTGCGATTTGATTTCGATGTATGAAGTCGATTGGGATGAACTTCTGGTCGCGCATGACGCGCATCCTCAATACGCGTCTACCCTTCATGCGCTCGAACTTTCTGCGTCGCGCAAGCGATCCGTTCAGCATCACCGCGCTCACATTGCTTCTGTTTTAGCGGAACGCCAGGCGTGGGATACCCGCGTGGTGGGCGTCAGCTTCGACGGTACCGGATTCGGCGATGATGAAACCATCTGGGGCGGCGAGTTTTTCGTGGGCAGTATCGCAGGCGGGTTCACTCGCCTCATGCATCTCAGAACCGCCTACCTTCCGGGCGGGGATGCGGCCGCGCGATTTCCAGTCCAATGCGCGGCTGGATTCTTGGCGCCGCTCGAGCGCTGTCCTGATTTGGAGGCACCCCCTTTTTCTTTTCCCAGCCGCTATCGCGATTGCTTTAAGCTGCTGGAAAAAAACGTTCGGACATTCAAAAGCACGTCGGCCGGCCGCCTTTTCGATGCCGCCGCCGCTCTTCTGGGCTTCACTCGCGAGATCAGTTTCGAAGGGCAAGCCGCGATGTGGCTGGAACATATTGCACGCTCCGCCGTCGATTGCGAACCATATGCGTTCCCGCTACATGATGATGAGCTGGATTTCAGGCCTTTGCTCGAGAGCCTCATTTGTGATCGCTCGCGCAGCCGCCCAGTGGCGGAAATTGCGCGGGCATTTCATTCGGGGATCGCGACGGGAGTATGCAATGCGGCGCGAAGGATATGTGAATCTCATTCCATTGACACGGTCGTGCTCTCGGGTGGTGTTTTCCAGAATGAGCTGCTGCTCCAAAGCCTGAAGTCATTACTCGAGCGTGAAGCTGTCCATATCTGGACCAATTCTTCTGTCCCGCCAAATGACGGCGGCATCAGTCTGGGCCAGGCGGCCATCGCGGCGCTGGACGAAACCGGGGTTTTTCATGCATGAGCTCTCTATCGCCTTGAGCATTCTGCAGGTAGTCGAGGAAGAGTTGGAACGGCGCGGCGATGCGCGCGTCGAAGCAATTCATCTGAAGCTCGGGCCGCTGGCAGGCGTGGTGAAGGAAGCGCTCCTTTCCGCGTTCGAGCTCGCATCGGAGCAGACCGACTTTGCGCGCTGCTCGCTCGTGGTTGAAGATATGCCGATCTCGATCTATTGCCCGGATTGCAATACGGAGCGCCCGGTCCGCTCCATTCAATCTTTGTGTTGCGTTGTTTGTGGCGCCCCGGCATCCGAAATCGTGCACGGACGCGAGCTGCAGGTTTCCGCCTTGGAGTTGGCCGAGTGATCTCTTCGCCACGCATCATAGAAGTCCGGCAGAACGTACTGAAGCACAACGATGAGATCGCTCGCGCGCTGCGCCGGTGCTTTCAGGAACAGAGTGTATTCGTGGTGAGCTTGGTTTCCAGTCCGGGTTCAGGTAAGACCGCCTTCCTCGAGAAAACGCTCACGATGTTGAAGCAGCGGTACCGTCCCGCCGCATTGGTCGGCGATCTCGCCACCCAAAATGACGCCGTACGGCTGGCACGCAGCCATGCTCCCGTGAAGCAGATCACTACCGGAACACTTTGTCACTTGGAAGCCGCGATGATCGAAAACGCGATCAAAGATTGGACCCTCGCGGAGATTGATTTCCTGTTCATAGAAAACGTTGGAAATCTGGTTTGCCCATCTTCTTATGATTTGGGCGAGAATCTCCGCCTCGTTCTGCTGTCTGTCACCGAAGGAGAAGACAAACCGCTGAAATATCCGACCATCTTCAACAGCGCAGACGTTGCCGTGATCACCAAGACTGATTTGGCGGAAGCCGTTGAATTCGACTGGAGCGCCGCGCGGGCCAACATAGACGCTCTCCGCCCGGGTATGGCGGTCATCCCCGTTTCAGCTAAAACAGGACACGGTATGAGCGACTGGATGGAATATCTCCTGTCTCGATACATGCAACATTCGGAATAGTGATTGCCTTTCGGGCACGACCGCATGCCAAGGCATCAGACATCCCGCAGAGCGTTGATCAAAAACTGCCTTGCAGGAACTGCCGCACTCTCGTTTGCACCCATTCTTTACGGCAAAAATTCGGACGCCAACTCCAGCAATCAAAACCGCCGTGCTGCCGGCCGAACTGTGCTGTTAAACCAAGACTGGCTATTCTCATACGAACCCGACCCATTTGCCCTAAAACCGGAATTCGATGATCGTGCCTTCTCGCGAATCACACTGCCGCACTGTGTCGCGCCGCTCTCGTGGCGGAATTGGAATCCTCCGAGCTGGGAGAAGGTCTGGACGTACCGCCGTCATTTCTCACGTCCGCGAGAATTCGCAGGCCATCGCGTTTTCGTTGATTTCGAGCACATCATGATTGCTGCGACGCCCGTTATCAATGGCCACAAGCTGCCGCAGCATCTTGGCGGATTTCTGCCTTTCCGTTACGAGATCACGCGCTTCCTGAAAGACGACAATGTGCTTGCGATAGCTGTCGACAGCCGCTGGCTGAACATCCCTCCGGAGGGTTCTCCAAAGGGGCCAAGTTCGATTGACTATTTGCTACCGGGCGGGATCACGGGTTCCGTTCGCTTGCGAGCAGTCCCAGCAATCTTCATCACCGATGTGTTTGCCAAGCCAGTCAATGTTATAAGTTCGAATCGGCGCCTGGAAATCAGTTGCTCGCTAGATGCTGCCAGTCTTCCCAACACTCCCTTGCACGTTGAAGCGGCGCTCGAAGACCATGGACGCGTGATTGGCGCCTCCACTGTAAAGGTTGAACTCGAGCACATCGGCCAGTCACAACTAACCCTCACGCTAACCGGCCTGGAACACGTCGCGCTCTGGGATATCGAAGCCCCGCGTCTATACGACCTGATATTCACCCTGTTTCTGAACAACCAACGGTTGCATGAATACCGTACGCGGGTCGGATTTCGCGAAGCGCGCTTTGAACTCGAAGGATTTTTTTTGAATGGCCGGCGATTGCAGCTTTTTGGATTGAACCGCCATGAGCTATATCCGTACGTAGGCCGGGCGATGCCCAGTCGCGTCCTGCGCAGAGATGCCGAAATTCTGCGTCGCGAATTCAACTGCAACGCCGTTCGGTGTTCCCACTACCCGCAATCAGAGGCTTTTCTTGATGCCTGCGATGAGCTCGGGCTTTTGGTATGGGAGGAGATTCCGGGCTGGCAGTATATCGGTGACGACGCCTGGCAGGAACTTGCCGTGCGCGATGTTAACGAGATGGTCCAGAGGGATCGAAACCATCCGTCCATCGTCATTTGGGGTGTGAGGATCAATGAGTCGAAGGACAATCCTACTCTCTATCGGCGGACGAAGGAAGCCGCCAAGGCCCTGGATGATTCGCGGCCCACTTCAGGTAGCATGGTCCACCTCTCAACGGATAACTGGTTGCAGGACGTTTTTGCGTACGACGAATACCATTCGGCATCGGATGGGAGCGTGGGCCTTGTTCCGCCAGTACCCGACGTTCCCTTCTTCTTCTCGGAAGCTGTCGGGCAGTTCAGCTACGGCGCTCGCGGCTTCCATAACAAATACCGGCGTGCAGGTGATCTCGGAATGCAGCAAAAGCAGGCGCTATATCACGCCCAGGCTCACGATCGCGGGGCTGCTGATCACCGTTATGCGGGCGTCATCGCCTGGTGCGCCTTCGAATACGGCAGTCTCCTGAACGATTATGCGGGAGTGAAGTATCCTGGCGTGGGGGACGTCTTCCGAATTCCAAAACTCGGCGCCTCGTTCTATCGCGCGCAGATCGATCCAAATGAGCGGCCGGTAATTGAGCCAAACTTCTACTGGGACTTTGGCCCGGCAACGCCATCCGGTCCAGGCAAGGACGCTGCGATCTTCTCCAATCTCGAAAAACTCGAGCTGTTCCTAGACGGCAAACGCCACGCTGTTCTCTACCCGGACCGGACGCACTTTCCGCATCTGAAATACCCGCCGTTTTTTGCGGATTTGACCATCGACGGTGCGCCCAAACTAGAACTTCGCATCGACGGTTACGTAGGCGATCAGCTTGCGTTTTCACGCTCATTCTCCGCCGATCCTGCCGCAGATCAACTCCTTTTGCGAGCAGACGATGCAGCCATCCTCGGCGACGGCTCCGATGCGACGCGGCTTGTGTTCAAAGTCGCCGATAAATTCGGCGCCCCAAGATTGTTCGCCGGAGGACTGGTCACGTTCTCGATGGAAGGCCCTGGCGTAATTGTCGGCGACAACCCATTCGATCTGGGCGATAGCGGCGGTGCAGGTGCCATGTGGATCAAAGCCCGGCCAAAGAGTACCGGACGCATTCGCATTCATGCGCAGCACTCGCAACTCGGCGGCAAATTCGTGGACATCCACGCAGTCCCTTGAGAGCGGTGAGCGGAGCGATTGGTTTCTTCCTCTCTTACTGCTCTGCCAATGGAAACGCCACGAGAAAGGACGTGCCCCCTCCCCTGCTGCGCACCTCGAGTGTGCCCTCCAATTGCTGCGTCATCATCTGGATTATGTGAAAGCCCATCGATTCAGCTGCCGTTACATCGGTTCCCGGGGGCAATCCCATACCATCATCTACCACTTGCAGTTCGCAGAATTGTAATCGATCGGGGTGCCTTTCAGCGGCATACCGAAGTGCAATCGAAATGTTCCCGCGACGGTTATCGGGGAAAGCATGCTTGAATGCGTTCGACACCAGTTCGTTGCAGATCAGGCCAAGCGGCAGCGCATCCGCTGTTGGCAGGGCTAAATCGGCCAGTGATAGTTTTAATTGCACCCGAGACGCGACGTCACCATAGGACGCGTGCAGTTCGCGAACGAACATTTTCAGGTACTCCCCGAGATGTATCGTCGAAAAGCTATGCGTACTATAGAGCGGTTCATGAAGATACGCAATGGCCCGCACTCGGTTCTGCATTTCTATGATCGTTTCTCGGATTGCTGGGTCTGTGGTTCGGTCCGCTTGCAAGCCGAATAAGCTGAGGATCACCTGAAGATTGTTTTTGACGCGGTGATGAATCTCCCTGATTCGCGAGTTGTGTTCGGCAAGCGAGATTGCGCTATCACCTTCGGATGAGTGCTGTGCAGGATCACGTGGCACAGTACTCAGCGCTGCCTCGTGGGAGAGCAGCAAGAAGCGCTTCGGAAGCTACTGCTGCAGCGCGACATCGATAGCGGTTTTCAAATCCGGAAACGAAAAAGGCTTCGATACGCACAGATAGGGCGGCTGCATTTGGTGCGGGGCCTTAAGGAAGACGTCCGGGTATGCGGTGAGATAGATCACTGGGATGCTCGTCGTTTCCTGAATCCGCCGCGATGTCTCGATGCCATTCATGGCGCCTGCCAGCCTCACATCCATGAGAATCAAATCCGGCTTAAATTCCTCGGACATCCGCAAGGCATCCTCACCTGAGTTGGCCAAGCCGCTCACGCTATAACCCGCTTGGCCGAGCTGGTTGCGGAGATCCAGGGCGGTGATCATCTCGTCCTCAACAATCAGGATCTTCCGGTTCCCCATACCTTCATCGTAGACCTGTGAAAACGAGATTCGCGATATAACCATAACATCTCATATGGGCGCGAGCTGGGATTAATACCAAGGCCAGCACATCCCTTTCCCAGAGTCGATTATTAGAGTGCAGACCCGGACGATTCTTTATGTCGAAGATGACGACGGTGCCTTTTTTCTCGCCGCGATGGTACTCCAGGAAATGGCACCTGAAATCCAACTGCTCCGTGCGTCCGACGGCGAGCAGGCGCTAGCAATGTTACGGAACCTCGCGCCCTACCAGGAGGTTCCAAAGCCCGATCTCGTCCTTCTCGATTTAAACTTACCCGCCAAGAACGGATTCGAAGTGCTTTCCGATCTGAAGCGAAGCGAATCTCTTCGCGCGATTCCTGTCGTAATCTTTAGTACATCCCAAAGTGAAAGCGACAGAAGTGCTTCCCTGGCTCTCGGAGCGCGGGATTACGTTACAAAGCCATCGAGCTTTCAACGGTTTGTCGAAGCTTTAAAGAGCGCCTGTTCCTCAACGGGTGAGCCGTCTGGAGCAAATTAGCCGAACCAGTGATTTCCCGCACGGAATTGTCGCCAAATTCGGAACTGTCGCGCATATGAGAAGCTGGTATTAGCTTAGCTCGACGGCCGTCCAGCCTCAACTCTAGGCGCGGAACCCGGCGTTTCTCCGGCTCGCCCCGGTCACCTTGCTTGCTGCAGCAAAGGCCAGTAAGGGGACGACATGCCAGAAAACAGGATTCTGATCGTAGAGGACGAACAAATCTTTGCACACGAGCTGCAACGAACGCTCGAAGCACAAGGGTATGAGGTTTCCCTCGCCGGAAATGGCGAGAAAGCGATTGAGCAGGCAACAACCAGCGCGCCGAATCTCGTACTGCTGGATATCGTGCTGCCGGGAGCAATTGACGGCATAGCGACGGCCGAGCGATTCCAGCACTTGAGTATTCCAGTGGTTTACATCACAGGCTATCCGGACGGCCACCTTTTTGATCGCGCCCGGCAGACTGAACCACTCGCCTATCTCACGAAACCGCTACGAGCCGATGATTTGAGCCGTGTAATCAAGCTGGCTCTATACAACCACAGTCGCCTGGCTGAGAGAGAGCGCCAGGCTCAACAGCAAACGCGGGCGCTCCGGGAATCCGAGGAGCGTTTCCGGAGCGTCGTCGAACAGGTAAGCGAATACTGCATCTTCACACTCGACGCATCGGGTCATGTGAGCACCTGGAACAAGGGGGCCGAAAGGATTCTCGGATACAGCCAGGATGAAGTTCTAGGCCGGCATTATGAGATATTTTTCTCGCCCGATGATCGCCTGCGAAATGTTCCGGCCGAGGAGCTTAAACAAGCGCGCACTCAGGGCTCGGCAGACGATACGCGCTGGCTCGTCCGTCAAAGCGGCGAGCAGTATTGGGCGGAAGGAGTGCTCACCGCTATCCGGGATCACAATGGAGCGATCACCGGCTTCACAAAGCTTAGCCGTGACACGACCGCGCGCTGGCGCATGGAACAAGCCCTGAAGGAACGCGAGGAGCGCTTGCGGGTAGCCTTGCATGCTGCGCGCACGGGCACCTGGCGCTGGGATCTTCGTACCAACATTGACGTGATAGACGACAGCTTGCGCAAACTATTCGGTCTGGATGCGGACCAGAGATTCGAGACCATTGAGGACTTCTACGCCATCGTACATCCAGATGATCGGGCGCAGGTGGTTCAAAGCTTTGAACGCACGCTGCGGGAGGCAGTGCATTTGGACACGGAGTTTCGTGTTGTTTGGCCAGACGGCAGCGAGCATTGGCTGATCGATCAGGGAGAGATCGGACAGGATCGAGAAGGGAACCCATCCTATCTGACAGGCGCGTGCGTCGATATTACGGAACGGAAGGAGGCAGAGAAGTCGCTGCGAGAATACGAGCAGCGGTTCCGGGAATTCGCAGCGAATGTGCGCGATTATGCGCTGTTGCAACTGGATGCGGAGGGAAGAATGGTGAGTTGGAATACCGGCGCGGAGCGCGTGTTGGGCTACTCCGAGCCCGAGATTCTGGGCCAGAACATAGCCGTCCTCTTTACGCCGGAAGACCTCGCAAGCGGCGCGCCACAGGACGAGATGGGGCGAGCTATCGGCGCAGGCCGCTCAGTGGACGATCGCTGGCACGTCCGAAAGGATGGCAAACGGTTTTGGGCAAGCGGCGTGCTCACGCCGATGCGCGATGAAAAGGGCCGGCTGCACGGGTTCGCGAAGGTGATGCGCGATGAAACGGAACACCGGCGCGCTGAGGAGCAGTTGCGAGCCTCTCTTCACGAGAAGGAAATTCTCCTCCAGGAAATTCACCATCGCGTCAAGAACAATTTACAGGTGATTAGTAGCCTTCTTCGACTACAGTCGGAGCACATTCCCGACGAGCGAACACGCGGACTCTTTGAGGAGGCCCGAAACCGCGTGCAAGCGATCGGCGGAATCCATGAGTTGCTTTATCGGTCACCCGATTTGGCGCATATTGATTTCGGTGTCTACCTGAACCGTTTGGCACGAGATCTTTTCTCGTTCTATGGAATGAGCGAGGACGGCCTCCATCTTGCGATCCAGGTGGACAATGCCAGCCTTGATATTAGCCAAGCGATTCCGTGCGGATTAATTGTGAATGAGCTCGTCACGAACTGCTTGAAGCACGCCTTTCCCGAGGGGCGACACGGTACGATAACCGTGTCATTGGACTGCTCTCAAGGAACATGTATTCTCGTGGTACAAGATAACGGAATTGGGCTGCCCGAAGGACTTGATTGGGAACAGGCAGACTCGCTCGGTCTCCAACTCGTACAGGTTTTGACAAGGCAGCTCGATGGCGTCGTCCGCGCGGACCGCACTTCAGGAACATGTTTCGAGATCTCGTTCCCGTACCGTCCGAGTTAACTCAGGAGTCGGTAGCAGGTGAAAGCGCGGATCCTCGTCGTGGAAGACGACCAAATCATTCAACTGGATTTGCGGCGGCATTTGAAACAACTGGATTATGCGGTTGTCGGGACGGCTTCTTCAGGGGAGGAAGCAATCGCGAAGGCGGCCCAATTACAACCCGATCTTGTTCTGATGGATATTCGCCTCAAGGGCGCCATGGACGGGATCGAAGCAGCTCACCAAATCCAATCGGCGCGCAACGTGCCCGTAATCTACCTGACTGCACAGAGTGGCGACGTGATTTCCAGCGGCAAAGAAATGCTAGGACCGCGTGTCACAAAGCCGTTCAAGCAAACAGAACTTCAGGGTGCTATCGAAAGGGCGTTGAATAGCGGTGGCCGTAACGTTTGCAATTGAAGATCATTTGCCCTGATAACGTACATCCTTGAGAAGCCAACATTCGAGGAAGCATGTCTATGCTCTTGGAGAGATCACATGAAAGCAGTGCGTTTGCATGCATACGGTGGCGTTGATCAATTGCGGTACGAAGATGTCCCGACGCCCGAACCGGGACCAGACGAAGCGCTGGTGAAGGTCGCCGCCACGAGCGTGAATCCAATCGACTGGAAGCTACGGAGCGGCGCAGCGAAGGACATAATGCCGTTGACATTTCCCGCAATCTTGGGACGCGATGTTGCTGGAACGGTAATGAGAACGGGAGCGAATGTCAGGAACCTACAACCTGGTCAAAAAGTGATTGGGTTGGTGAACTCTAGCTATGCGGAGTACTTGACCGCGCGAGCGGACCACCTCACGGTGATTCCAGATGGCCTTGAACTAGAAGCCTCGGCTGCTCTGCCGCTGGTGGTAACGACTGGCGCGCAACTGATTCACCACATCCAGCCCAAACGAGGAGACCTGCTATTGGTGACCGGAGCATTGGGAAGCGTAGCTCGTACGGCGGTATATGTAGCCAAAACCCAGAGTGCCCGAGTTATCGCCGGGGTGAAGACAGAGCAGAAAGCAGATGCGAATTCCTTGGCGGTAGATCAGGTGATCGGGATCGATAATGACGGAGAGATAGGCGGTCTTCCCGAACTGGATGCAATAGCGGATACCGTGGACCGCGACGTCATCGGCAAGCTGATTCCGAAATTGAAATCGGGCGGCGTGCTCGGGTCCGTTTTGGGAAAACCAAAAGGGGCTGAGGGAAAGGCTATCCGAGTGGAAGCGTTTATGGCAACTCCGGACGCCTCTCTTCTACGACAAATGGCGGACGCAGTTCGCGATAGCAAGCTGGTCATTCCGATTGCTAGACGGATGAGATTGAGCGAAGCAGGCGAAGCTCAGACACTCGCCGAAAAAGGTTCGGTACGCGGGAAGATTCTACTGATCCCTTGATAATGTATAAACGCGGCAGCAACGAAACCGCGACGGAAGGAAATATTGTCTGCCCGATGTTCTCGGTAGCGCTTTCTGCGGATGCTTGGCCTGCTCACAAAGCGCGATTAGCGCCAACCGAACGTGATCAGGCGGGCTAATCTTTCGGTTCTGAAGCTCCACCGATGAATCGACGAACGTTCCTGAAAATGGCAGCGGCGGCTCCGGCGATTTCCTGGGCCGATCCTTCGGGCCGAACGGAAGTCTCCATCCGAGGAGATCAGTTCCTGCTCAATGACAAGCCTAGCTATGACGCACGCTTTTACAAGGAGATGAGAATCGAAGGCCTGCTCATGAATATCCGTGCGGTGCAGGCGATCTTCGATGATGCAAACCCGGAGACCCGCACGAAATGGGCCTACCCCGATACCGGCAAATGGGATGCCGAGCGCAATGTCCGCGAGTTTTTGGCCGCCCTTCCCGAGTGGCGCCGCCATGGACTGCTCGCCTTCACGGTCAATCTGCAAGGGGGAAGTCCGGAGGGGTACTCGAAAAGCCAGCCCTGGGAGAACACCGCGATCGATCCCGATGGCAACCTGCGGCTGGCGTACATGAACCGGCTCGCTCGCGTGCTCGAGCGCGCGGACCGATTGGGGATGGTGGTGATTGTGGGCTACTTCTACTTCGGGCAGGATCAGCGGGTGAAGGACGAGTCTGCCGTGAAGCGCGCGGTGACGAACGCCACCAAGTGGCTCCTCGACAGCGGGCGGCGCAACGTGCTGGTCGAGATCGACAACGAGTGTAACGTGCCGGCGTACCACCATGACATCCTCAAATCCGCCCGGGTCCACGAGTTGATCGAGCAGGTCAAGAGCATGACGCGCGGAGGTCGGCGCCTGCTTGCGGGAACCAGCTATGGCGGCGGCTCCCCCGCCCAAGCCAACCTCGTCAAGGTATCGGACTTCCTCCTGCTGCACGGCAACGGCCCGGACGATCCAGGGCGTATTCGCAAGATGATCCGCGCCTCGCGCGACGTCGCGACTTGGCGGCCCATGCCGGTTCTGATCAATGAAGACGATCACTTCCGATTCAATGACCCGGACAATCACATGCTGGCGGCGCTCTCCGAATACGTGTCGTGGGGCTATTTCGACCCCGGCAAGAGTGACTACGTAGATGGCTATCAGTGCCCACCAATCAACTGGGCGATCAACACGGAACGAAAGCGGCAGTTCTTCAACGCAGTGAAAGAGATCACGGGATCATGAAAGGCGCACCGGATCGCGCTATTGCCCGGCGCCGGCAGTCGGGCCAGAAGTGGTGACGGAGGCTGTGTGAGTTGTGTATCTCGAGAATTGCATCCGAGGATTGGCCCAACTCGGCCAAAATTTCGGGAACCGGAGGACATCGTGACTAGTTCCGAGATAGCCTCTGAACTCAATAATTTGCGCTGGAAGTTTTGGTACGCCCGGTAGGATTCGAACCTACGACCTTTTGCTCCGGAGGCAAATGGTTAAAACTCAAAAACCCCTTATTTTTCGATAGAAAACGCCAAATCAAGCGCGTTGTGACACCTTTTGAGACACCCCGCGGGAAAATTCTTTTCTGGAATCGTAAGCCCGGGCTCCGCAAAACTCGTGAGCGTTCTACACTGCCGCGCTCACTCTGGTGGTGGTGAACATTACGTGGCTGACATTTTCGATAAGTCTTACAACGGTGATCTTGCGTGGTATGCCGCGGGCACATGGGACTCGCGTGGGCACTGGCAACAGCATTGGTGGCGGAATACTGGTTGCCCTTTTCAGTTGGGCGTATTGGGACTCGCTGGCGGCGCCCAACTGTCGCTGGCGCTCGTTATCGAGCTTCTGCCGACGTTGCTATCAACGCCGGTTGGCGCCTTGCTTGTCCTGTTTCCGCTCCGTGGGACGTCCTCTGAGCGCACGGAACGGCGCTAGTTCCCACCGTGCTCGTAGGTGCCTCTCGTGGGTCGTATTTTACGCACCCGCAGACAATCTCTGCCGGACAAGCGCAATTGAAAAAGTCACCCCTACCCGCGCAATTTGTGTTTACGAATAGCTCCCGCATTGTTTGGCATAACCCGGTCAATCTCTCCGAGTAGCGCGTTTATACGTCAACTTGAAAATCAGTGCGATAGATCTACCCTTCCTGACAAGGCAGGACCTATTTCCAGGAAAGCTGTTGGGGACCGTCATGTACGGTGAGCCACTCGTTCGAGTGCTGACTCTAACGCCGAATTCTGAGCTGCGATCACAACTGTCTCCTCGGCAGCAACTGGAATCAGGTGGCGAGGTTGCGCCGCAGTCGGCGATCTGACCCCAGCGAATTCCGTAAATTAGGCTGGCATCGCCTCTATGATGTTGAGGTCGCCTGGAACAGGAATTACCTTGCTGAGACAGAACCCGGCGCCAGCGAGCAGATCACGGTATTCCTGCACCGTGCGCACCTTGCCGCCAGTCAGGACCAGCATTGCGATGTCGGCCAGCTTTCCAGTGGAACGAAGATTGCCTTCCGGTAAGGCAAAGTCCACCACCAACAGAACGCCGTCAGCAGAAATGGCTTTTCGACAATTGGCGAGGATAGTATGGGCTCGCTCGTCGTCCCAGTCGACGATCACGTGTTTCAGAACGTAGGCCCGAAAACCGGAAGGCACTTCGCGGAAGAAATCGCAGTCCCGCATCGTGCTGCGCCTCTAGTTCGCCGCCGAGAAAGCCTCGCTGCCGCGCTCGTTCGAGCACGTGCGGCTGGTCTGCAAGTACGCCGCGCAAACCCCAGTGCGCCTTCAAAATCGCGGCGAGCAGGATGCCGTTACCGCCTCCTAGGTCCATGAGACTACCCCAGCGGCCGAAATCGTAAGCGGAGGCGATCGCGGAGGCGGATAGCTCCGATATATTTGTCATCGCGTCATCGAACACACGAGCCATTTCGGGATGCTGGCGCAAGTACTCGAACCCATTCATTCCTAGAGTCTTGGTTCTAGCCGATTGACCGGTCTGGATGCTGTGGAGAATCTCGCCGAAGGGTGCGAAGAAGAACCCGCTTCCTTTGAAAGCGAGGATGGAGCGGATCGAGCCGGGCACACCTGTCGCGAGAAAGCGTGAAAGCTCATTGTTGGCGAACGTACGCGCCGCCGTTTCCTCGAATATGCCCTCGCCGGCGAGCGCCCGTAATGTGCGGTAGAGTGCCGCTTCATTCACATCAAGTTGACGGCCGAGATCGACGGTAGTGCGCGGCCCGTCCGTGAGTAAATCCGCCACGCCGAGAGCGGCTGCGGCGTACAGGGCCTGGTGGACGATTATGCTATCGAGCATACGCAGCAACGGCGTGGGTGTTGTACACGAAGCAGCTTGGGGCGTCATGATCAACCTCCTGTTGGAGCAATCTGGATCACGCTGTTTGCGGCAGTTGCCCTGCGAGCGGATTTTCTGTGGCTGTCCTGGCTCCATAGCGATACGGTCCGAGACAGACCAGCAGTGCACATGCTGCGAGCGTCGAAGCCAGAAACGCTTCGAGCGGCACGGCATACGAACCCGTCAAATCGAATCCGAGGCCCATTAGATAGGCGCCGAGCCCCGCTGCCACAGCGAAAACAGCAAAGGCACAGCCGCAAATCACGCCAAACGAACGCAACCCAAAATAGGGCAATAATATAGTTGACAGACTATATACACAGCGGTAGCGTAGGATTGGCGTGACAGACCGATCCTAACCACTACTGGCGAGATTGCAATTGATCGCAGCCGTGTTCGTAGTAAACTAGTCTCTAGCGATATTTGAAAAACCGAGCAGGGCTGAGTATTCCTCTTCGTCCCTGCCCGATACGTTTAAGGGCCTTACGGCCCTAGGAAGACGGGTAATCTAAGGCGAAGCGCAGCTTACCAATAATTAAGCTGAACTTGAAGCCACCCCGCTTCCGTTTGTAGTAATACTTCACGGAAGCACTCCTTTTTGTGAAGGATAGGCCCCGCTGCTGTTCTGGCGTCCAAACCGAGAAACACGCAGCGGGGCTTTTCTGCCCCTTGAGGCAGAAAATCGTTACCTACAGCACGTGCCATTTTCCGTCGCGACTTTCGAATAGATCTTTCTCAGTGCTCAGGTAGGCACCCACGGTACCTTCCGGCAACTTGGTGCCTTTGATGACTTCGCCGCGTGTCGCTGGCCCGTTCTTCTTCAGCCACTCATGGATTATGAATTTTCGGGAGGTTCCATTTGAAGAGCCGGTTATTGCCGCATTTGCCGTTGGCGCCACCTTAGGCTGTTTGCGGTTGCGTTTGGCCGAAATCGCTGTGCCGTTGCTGCTGCTGGAATCGATAAACTCCTCAACAATTAGGCGCTCGATCTGTTGAAGGTTGGCGATCCGCCGTTTAACTGTTTTGAGCATTTGGTGTGCAGCGCTATCCATCTCACCTCCTATCGATTTCGATAGTAGCATAAATTCGCTATGTCAAGCGAGTCTAGCGAAACACGCGAAATAGCGCTTCACGATTGGTCGCTATCCCATACGCGCTGTGTGGTATGTTTAATCCCGATCAACGGTGAACACCCTCTACTACGGCGACAACCTTGAGATTCTTCGGGACCGGGACAAGTTTCCTAACCAGAGTATTGACCTGATCTACCTTGATCCGCCATTCAATTCCAGCGCGAGCTATAACGTTCTTTTTCGTAGCCCGAGCGGTGAACAGTCTCACGCCCAGATCGAAGCGTTTCAAGATACGTGGCACTGGACGAAAGAAGCAGAACAAGCGTTTGACGAGGTAATGCAAGGCGGCAATGCCGATGCCTCCGAGTTGCTTCGCGCCATGCGGTTGTTTCTCAAAGAGAACGATGTAATGGCTTACCTCGCGATGATGGCCATTCGCCTTTTAGAGCTTCGCAGAGTGTTGAAGGAAACCGGAAGCATCTATCTGCACTGTGATCCGACGGCAAGCCACTACTTAAAACTGTTGATGGATTCCGTATATGGGCCGCAACAGTTTCGAAGTGAAATTATCTGGAAACGTACAAGCTCTCACGGAGGCGCGAAACGATACGGTCCAGTTCACGACGTAATTCTCTACTACGCAGGTCCGGGTGCTACATGGAATGTCCAGCGCCAGCCCTACGATGCAGGATACGTATCAAAGAAGTTTGGGAAGGTCGATGCTAAGACCGGAGAACAATTTCAGGACCATGACCTGACGGGGCGAGGAACCCGCACTGGTCCGAGCGGGCAAGCGTGGCGCGGGTTTAATCCTACCGACAACGGGCGACACTGGCAGCCAGCATCTTATCTGTATACCAAATACAAAGAACTCACAGGCGACGATCTGAGCACGTATCCGTTCTTGGAACGCTTAGACAAGCTGGACGAGGCTGGACTCATCTATTGGCCCAAAAAGGAACTGGGTTTTCCCCGTTACAAGCAGTTTCTAGGAGGCGCCCCTGGAGTGCCCCTTCAAGATGTGTGGACAGACATAGACGTCATTAATTCAATGGCGCAAGAGCGGCTTGGTTATCAAACACAAAAACCGACAGCATTATTAGAGCGAATCGTTTCCTCCAGTTCTAAGGAAGGAGAGTTGGTTCTTGATCCATTTTGCGGTTGCGGAACAACAATCAACGCCGCACAGAAATTGCGCCGTGAATGGATCGGAATCGATATCACCAACCTTGCAATCTCTCTCATTGAGAAGCGGCTGAATGATGCGTTTCCCGGTATTCGGTATGAAGTTCACGGCACTCCTAAGGACCTTGAGGGCGCAAGAGCGCTAGCGGCATTGGATAAGTACGAATTTCAGTACTGGGCTGTGTCGCTCGTGAATGCAGTTCCGTATGGAGGGAAGAAAAAAGGCGCAGATACCGGAATCGATGGTTTTATCTATTTCAAGCCAGATGCGCGAACGACAGAGAAGGCAATCGTATCCGTTAAGGGCGGCGACAACGTGAACGTTGCAATGCTGCGCGATCTAGGATATGTCGTCAAACGAGAGAAAGCGCAGATGGGCATCTTCATCACACTGGCTGAACCGACGAAGCCCATGCTTACTTAAGTGTCCGGTTGTAGCCGTCTGGCGCGTGAGGTCGCATTAGAGCCATGCTTCAAGAGAGTGCCGATTGGGCCTCGGGAGGGATGGATTAGTAGATTCAAATAAGACGTCTTTCACGTCTTCATTCTACTGGTTCCAAGTAAGCGTACGGCGAGCACCGTCTAGCAAAGGACAGGGGAGTTGGGTGATGCTTCGGGAATGGACGGATCAGCTCAGAGCAACAAGCCGGAAGCAGTAAAAGCGCAGCGCCGCAAGTGGACGATGGCGGAACGGCAGAGGATTGTGCAGGCTTCGTTGAAAGCCGGTACAACGGTCGATACGGTAGCGCGTGTGAATGGTGTGAACCCAAGTCAGATCCACAAGTGGCGCAAACAGCACCGGCAGAGAATGCAACCGGGTAAGGCTTCGGTTTTGCTTCCGGTGCAAGTGGCGGAGGGAGCCGCGGCTGGTGCATGGGAAGCGAAACAGGAGTGCAGCGTGATCATGGAGGCGCGGGGTGTGAGGGTGACGGTGGGCGGCTGCATCGATGCAGCCGTAATCTGCAGGTTATTGGAGTGCCTGGCGGGATGATTGCACCACCAGCCGGAGCGCGGATCTGGATTGCGGCGGGGATCACTGATCTGCGGCGCGGGTTCACGGGTTTGAGCGCAGCCGTGCAGATCGTGCTCGAGCAGGATCCCTACGGCGGGCATGTGTTTGTGTTTCGTGGGCGGAGAGGCGATCTGGTGAAGTTGTTGTGGTGGGATGGCGACGGGCTCTGCCTTTTTGCGAAGCGATTGGAACGCGGGCGTTTCGTTTGGCCGCAGGCCGAGAGTGGAAGCGTGTCACTTACTCGGGCGCAGTTATCGATGTTACTCGAAGGGATTGACTGGCGCCGGCCGGCGCGCACGTGGAAGCCGGAGATGGCAGTTTGATAACCGAGAACAAAAATACTTAAAAATGTTCGGATTGCTCTCGACTAAGTAATAAACCCATGGCATAGTTTTTGAAGATGCCTGCTGTACCGCTGCCTGATCTGGACGCGCTCGACGCGGCCGCATTGAAGGCCATGGTTATCAAGCAGCACGCGCAGATCTCGTCGCGTGATGCTGAACTTGAGCGTCTCCGGTTGATCATCGCCCGGCTGCGACGGCTACAGTTTGGACGCAAGTCGGAAAAAATCCAGCGCGAGATTGAACAACTCGAACTGCAGCTCGATGATCTGGAGGAGAATGCTGCAGAGAAGAACCAACGAGCAGAGAACACGCTTCCGCCGCCAGCAGCCGCAATCTTTGCGAGCGTGACCGAGAAACCGGCGCGCCGGCCTTTGCCAGATCATTTGCCGCGACAGACCGAGACCCACCAGCCTGAACAGGAAAGCTGTCCTGGATGTGGCGGGGAGCTGCGTAAGCTCGGCGAAGATGTATCCGAGATGCTGGAGTATGTGCCGGCGCGTTTCAAAGTGATCCGGCATGTGCGCCCCAAACTGAGTTGCACCAAATGCGATGTGATCGTGCAGGCAGAAGCCCCGAGCCGTCCGATTGCACGCGGCCTCGCCGGTCCTGGACTGCTGGCACATGTTTTGGTATCGAAATATGCGGATCACCAGCCGCTGTATCGTCAGGCGGAGATCTACGCCCGAGAGGGTGTGGAGCTGGAGCGGTCGACACTGGCGGATTGGGTAGGAGCAACGAGTGAGTTGCTGGTGCCCCTGAATGATGGCTTGCGGCAATACGTCATGAGTCCGGGCAAACTGCATGCCGACGATACGCCGGTACCGGTGCTGGCGCCAGGCACGGGCAAAACGAAACTCGGCCGTTTGTGGGCTTATGTTCGGGATGATCGCCCGGCCGGCGACCTGGCTGCTCCAGCGGTCTGGTTTGCGTACTCGCCAGATCGAAAAGGCGAGCATCCACACCGGCATCTGAAAACGTTTTGCGGCACGTTACAAGCCGACGGCTATGCGGGCTTCAACCACTTATATGATGACGGACGCATTCGAGAAGCGGCGTGCTGGGCTCATGTCCGTCGCAAGTTCTTTGATTTGCACCAGGCGCATGCTTCTCCTATCGCGACCGAAGCAGTGGAGCGCATCGGGCAGCTGTATCGGATTGAGAGCGAAATCCGTGGTCGCCCGCCGGATGAACGGCAGCAGGTACGCGACGAGCGTGCACGTCCTTTATTAATCGCGCTGCACGAATGGTTTAAAACCACGCTCACGAGGATCTCGCGCAAGTCCGAAGTTGCGGCGGCCATTGGCTATGCGCTCGCACGCTGGCCGGCGCTGGTACGCTATTGCGATGACGGCCGTATTGAAATCGATAACAATGCGGCCGAACGCGCGCTGCGTGCGGTCGCCCTGGGCCGGAAAAATTATCTGTTTGCAGGCTCCGATGGTGGCGGGGAGAGGGCGGCGGCGATTTACAGTCTGATGGGCTCGGCAAAGCTGAATGGCATTGATCCGGAAGCTTATCTGACTTCGGTGCTGCGTCGTATTGCCGATCATCCGATCAACCGCATTGCGGAGTTGCTGCCCTGGAATCTTTTTCCCGCAGGCCGGGTTGCCGTGGATGCGGCGTGAATATCCAATGACTTGGTTACCGCTCGAATCGCAGATGTTTCTCTCGGTGGCATACGATGCCGACAAGCGCATCCTGTACCTGCGATTCCGCAGCGGCGATGTCTACCGGTATTTCCAGTTTTCCCACGACGACTACCAGCATTTCCTGCGCGCCGAATCCAAAGGCCGGCACTTCCTCAGCAATGTTCGGAACTGCTTTCCCTACGAACGCATGGCCAAGCTTCGAGTCGCTTAATCAAGGCGACCGAACCATACAGTTACTCGGACGTGCGCTAGATTGAAAAATCGATAGATGCCGCGCTGGCTTGGATCGCTGATTATGATCGCTATAGGGGTCTTTGGCCTGTACGAGGGAATCACGCATCCTTGCGTTACGCTGCGCGGTTCTAAACGCCCTTTGACGAAATGGCAGGGACGTATCTTCTATGGGATTTTTGCCGCAGTAGGCATCGTTGGAGGACTGCTGGTCTTCTTCGGTCCGTTGTAGCGGTATTGTGGCGTACCTGCGTATTCAAAGATCAGGCGATCGGGTTACAGCATTTGCACTTCTAACCGGTGCCGCATACAGATCGAATCCCAACATGATTAGCAGAGTTATCAACACGCTGCAATACGGCCTTCGGCGAACGGTTACGGTTCCAAGGGCACCGTGGGCTTTGCTTTCTTTCCGCGCCCCTGCCGCGGCTTTAGAAGGGCATCGGTTCTGAAGAACTGCTTTCTACCTTGCCCGTCAGTTCGGCAAATGTGAGCCGTTTGCCCACGATCTGTTTCATAACGGTAACGAAGCGCTCGGCATCCGTAAGGCGACGATTGTTATACCGATAAGCTTGTTCGTCCAGATAGCGGAACAGATGGAAGGGCTCTACGCTGATGTAGGTTCCGTTAATGCCGCGTTTGAGTAGCGACCAGAAATTTTCCAGCCCGTTCGTGTGAATCTGCCCGTCTACATATTTCTCAGCATGATCGATCACGCCATGTGCGTATTCTTGTGCAAGCCCGTCATAGGATTTCAAAGCATCCGTATAGAGTGCCGATCCTGCTTCCACGTGCGCTCTTACTTCCGCTTGCAATGCTTTTTTCTTAGTGCTCGGGACGACTTTGGTCCGAACCTCACCGCCGCGTTCCAGAATGCCGAGTACTGCGGTCTTATCTCTTCCGCCTGTTCCGGTAATCCGGCGCTCCCGCTTGCTGATGTGCATGTTCCGCGCCTTGCCGCCGATGAAAGTCTCGTCGGCTTCCACGTGGCCACCTAGCTTGTTAAATGTTCCGCTTTGCATCGCAAGACGGATTCGATGCAGCATGAACCAAGCGGTCTTTTGCGTTACGCCCAATGCTCGATGCACTTCATAGGAACTGATACCGTTCTTACAATTGATAATCAGCCATGTCGCCGGAAGCCACTTCTCAAGAGCTATTGGCGAGTCTTCAAAAATGGTCCCAGTCTTCAGCGAAAACTTGGCATGGTCGTGTTTGCCGTAGCACTTCCAGACGCGCTCTTTCGAAATATAAAACACATGCTCGGACCCGCAGCGTGGACACTTAACTTTCCCATCTGGCCAGCGCAGTTCGACCATGAACTGTCGGCAGTTCTCAAAGTTATCGAACCATACGATTGCATCGCGCAGGCTATCGGGGGCTTCCATACTTCAAGTATGCGCCCAAACATATAGTCTGTCAACTATATTATTGCCCAAAATAGCGGCTGGTCAGATAGGCCATGACATCTACTTCCGCTCCCAAGCCCAGGCCAATCAAAAATGCAGCTATGAATGCAAGCTCGCTCGTGCTGCTTGCCCAAAGCAGTGCGATCCCGATCGCGGCCCCTCCGAAGAGCCAGGCCGCGATGCGAGGGCCGAACCAGCGGTCAAGGAGGTAACCAGAGCCCACCCTGCCGATCAAGAGTCCCCGCCCAAGGACGAGCCAGCGAATGCGGCCGTTTGGGCAGGACTTCCCCGGTCAGTGAGTATCGCCGCCATATGAACCATGCAACCCTGAACGCTCGCCGATACAAGAAAAAAAGCGCAAAGCATCAGCCAGAATGTTCCGCTACGCCAGGCATCGTGCCACGTCATCCCCTGATCGTGATATCCTTCTGGACCAGCCGCGCCAAGCAGGGGTAACCCATCCGGCGAAAGTCCCATCTTCTCGGGCCTCTCCTTCAGCAAAACCGTGAGGAGCGGCAAAGAAACACACAGAACCGCCGAACCCAGGACCGCATAGACAGCACGCCAGCCAAACACGGCGATCAAGCGTCCAGCCAGTGGCGGCATGATTATTGCTCCGGAGCCGAGCCCGAACATCATTAATCCGAGGGCCAGCCCCCTGCGCCTGTCGAACCAGTGTGAGACCACGCTGCTGTACGGTAGCGGCCCCGTCCCGCCAGCGACGATGCCTAACGCCAGGTAAAACATATACAGGCGCCAAATGTTGCCGGAGAAAAGATTGTTCGAGAGCAGAATCAAGCCAAAAACCAAAGTGCACGGCAGTATGACTTTTCGGGCGCCGTAGCGATCGACAAGCCGCCCGACCGTGGGGTGGCACAGTGCGGCAACGGAACTGAAGAGCGTGAAAGCCAGTGAAATTGCTGCACGAGTGGCATGAAATTCCCGATTCAGGGGCTTGAGGAAGACCCCAAAAG
Organism: uncultured Acidobacteriaceae bacterium; assembly: GCA_963787585.1. Lineage (GTDB taxonomy): Bacteria > Acidobacteriota > Terriglobia > Bryobacterales > Bryobacteraceae > Bog-105. The sequence goes on along the minus strand of CAWBDR010000005.1, from coordinate 3,305 downwards.
AGAACACGATGATCGGCGCCACCCCAAGCATTAGACCCAGGGCCGCCGTCACGACCACCCACCATCCGTAAAAGACACGGGAGCCTGTTCGCGCGCTCATAACCACCCTTCTTAGCCGTATGACCAAAATATAGGAACGGGACCACCAACTCAATGGCGGATGGCTTCCCTACATGTGGCGAGTTTGTTCCCTGCCGGGAAGGTGCTATATTCCCCTGTGCGGGAACTCCCAACGTGGAAAATCCTCGGCAACTCGCCGGCTTGTTTCAGTTCGGTAATAACGGACGGGTATGCGGGATGTCCATCGACGTTGATGACTCGTGGGCGAAGGTAGCCCACACGGCCCAAAGCAAGCTGCAGGAAATGCTTGGCTGCCACACGATCGCGGTGTGGCGAAAGCATGAAATCGATGGTGTTGCCTTCGGAATCCAATGCTCGATATAAATAGGTCCACTTGCCTGCAACCCGAACATACGTTTCATCCACTCGCCATGACCGGTTTACGCGACGGACATGACGACGCATTCGCTGGTTCAGGATGGGAGCATAGCGCAGAACCCAGCGGGCGATTGTCGAATGATCCACCTGCAATCCACGCTCGGCCATGAGGTCCTCCAGGTCACGGTAGCTGAGTGAATAGCGCAGATATCGGCGGACGCAGACCACAATCAACTCGTCTTGAAAGTGCCGCCCTCGGAACAGCGCCGGCCTGCTTTTCGGCATTTGCTTACCCTACCAACCGAGGTTCAGCCATTTGCGACACTGCCGTAGTTGTCGTTTCAACGACTGGGAACCACAAAGATTTGTTTTGAGTTCGGCAGGGAGAGTCGTTGAGCCGAGGGAAAATGGGAAGCCTGCCTTTGGCTTTCCACTTTCCCTCGGGCCGTCGGAGCTGTTGGAATGTGGGAATCGCAACGCGATTTCAAGGGCGGTGGGAAGGGTGGAAAACCTGATCTTGGTTTTCCATGCTTTCCACGGACCGTCATTTCAACAGCTCTTCTGCTGGTTTCTCGATGAGAGAGAGGCCGTCAACGGTATCTTGGCCGGCTCCCAACGGGTGCCGTGCAATCTCAGTTCGCCAGTGCATCTGCGATGATTGCGGGCACGCGTCTGTTCGTACCGCCATTGCCGCCGCCTCGGTCCAGCCGGAGGCGATGTCGGTCAAGACAAGGCTGTGTAGCGTGGTTGCCTCAGCACGACACGAGCTCTGAGTCTGAGTCGTAGTTGCAGCCAAGGACCAGTCGTCGAGCAATTGCGGTTCGCCAATCTTTAACCCGGCGTTGAAGAGTTCGATATTGCCCAGGTTTGAACCGGTTCGGCATTTCGGTATTGAGTCGCCGAAAGAGGCTTTTGGCCGTTGCGTGGGGTTCCTCGTTCAGCCATCGCAGCAGAAGAGGCCAGACCTCTTCGTACGGATCGGGACGTGTGCGCCAGGTGTGAGGCTTGGCATCGGAGCGTCGTTTCCTGTATGGAGCCCGGACTTCGCCGTGGCGCCACGCGGTTTCGAGACTGCGAACGAATTGATCAAGTTCCAGAATCGCTGGGCTAGGTTCAGTATCGGCTCCTGCCTCGAGCCGAGCTATTTCATCCTGCGCCTGTCGAATCTGACTCAAGAGCTCCAACGGGTCCAGCGAGGCGAACTGCTGGCGAAGCCGCTGCTTCACACCAGAACCTACTCTTTCATCAGCAAGCAGTTGCTCGTAGGGCGTGGCCGGCGCGTGATATTTCTTGACCACTTTGCCACCTTGCCGCGTTTTGGATTTGAGTTTGAAAGAGGGCTGGAAGAAATTGACGTAAAGGCGTGCGATCTTGTGCAAATCAGCCAAAACAAGCGTGCGTGGTGATCTGCCACTGACCGAGATGGGCCGGTATTCTGGCTCCAATTTGAATGAGGGACCAGTGTCGAATGAGTGCGAGTGCAACCTCCCTATCAGGCAATGGACCGCGAACGATGAAGTGATTGTCGCCATACACCAGGATGCCCACCATCGCGATCTTATGCCGAAAGGCGGTAATCGGGAACCGGATAACCGATCGCGAAATGGTACACCACTTGTCCCTGCTTGGGCGTGAGGTTGAGATAGCGGTGCACCTCTTCGTCATAAAATGCGCCAATGCCGGTTGCCGCCAACCCGAAGGCTTCCGCCGCGACATAGAGCCGGTGGCCGATAGCGCCTGCTTCAAAATGCACATAGCGATAACCACGATCACCATGGGCGCGGACGGCACGGCCGAGATCGCCGATCATCGAGAAGGCGACGCATGCGTTACCCGCGAGATCCTGCCCAAGGCTCAGACCGGCGGCGGGGAGGCGCTGGTCCCCACTCCTGATCTGCTCCAACTCAGCACGATCAGGCCATAACCGGTATATACCGGGTGCCAGATCATCGATACGATGGGCGTACAGATAGAGCCGGATAAAAGGTGCACCGACGAAATCAGAAGAGAATGGCCGGCTTGCGACCGAGAGGATTGCCGAGAGTTGCGCCAATGACATCGAGTGCATTCCGCCGCCCTGGAAGTTGAGCGCCGAACGCCGCCTTCGGGCTACTTCGCCAAAGGCTCTCTGAGATGAAGCGGCAAATGGCAGCTTGATTTCTCCGGATCCAGTGGGAGACGGCTCGGCGGCGGAAATGCTGCGCTGCGCGTGTCGGCTGAGTTTCGTCGCCGTGTGAATCTCTTCAATGCATGGGTAAGCGATTGTTTGCGTCGAAATCTGGTTCGCGCGCCCGCCATGCCAAATGGGCTGACAGGCTTGTCGTTCGCCGACTGGAATGGACCTGCCGCGCAGCTCGACAATGAGCATCGGCCACTCGTCCGGTTCGAAGCCGCAGGACTGGGAGACTTCATCGTCGCGAAAACGACCGAACGCAAAAGTGTCGCATCCAATGGCTTGCGCGGCTAATGCGAGCGCCTGCCAGGCGTGCCCGATGTCGTGTAGGCAATAACGATATGCCCGGTCGCGGTACTTCCACGCCTCGCGCCACGCAATGCTGGTGAGCGCAAACACGACTGGCGCGGAGCTGTTGCTGTCGGCCAAATTAAAATTGAGATCGCCCAGCGCACGCTGCTCAGCCATGTGCGAAGAGGGGCGGTAATGATAGAGCCCGTCGGGCCACTCGTTCAGGCCCCGTGTGAGGAAGTGAAACTCGGTCGGATGCAGATTACCGGAGGATGGATTCACGCGCAGAGCGTATAGATCTCCGGTGGACGGAACGCGCTTGGACGCGCTGATCGAAGCGGAATAAAACAGCAGTTGCGAAAGGAAGGCCGCACCATCACCGGTCGAAGTGGTGCCCGAGACA
>CAWBDR010000004.1:0-129249 GCA_963787585.1 uncultured Acidobacteriaceae bacterium | reverse complement strand
GAATGTGCGCGCAGCCCTAACGCGACTGTTTGGCTCACCGAACATTCCCCCGCACGCGCTGCAGGATACCAATTTTGCAGGAGAATGGCACGGCCGTGGCTGGAGCACTGCTCGAGTCTCTGATACCGGTAATTACTCCTCGTTGCCGATCACCGGCATTCAACAGCTGCTGTGGATGGCGCAAAGGTCTTATTCTTCTGCGATGATAATGGAGGTAGTGCCTGACCAGCTGATCCACAGAACAGAAGCCGGATTTTGAAAGCATTTCACCTGCTTTGATGGCCCATGCTGTCGATACATTTGGCGATCCTGCAAAAGCCCACGCTTGGCTCACAACGCCTAATCCCGTCTTAAGCAATCTGCAGCCAATCGAAATCGCAAACACTTCCGAGGGCGTAGCACAGGTAGAGGAACTCTTGACGCGCATCGACTACGGCATTTTCAGTTGATGCGAGCCTATCGGCTCACGCGCTCGAAGTATCCTGCGTTCTCCGGGAGAGGTTCCTTGCTCGCGAATGCGCGAATCCGCAGGTATCGGGAAGCGCGGTCCTCTTTCTAAACAGCGTAATCGCTTCCTGCAAACGACGCTGGTCGAAGCGGCTCATCTGGCTCCGCGTTATAGCCAACCGCTGCATGCCATCTACGACGCGGCGCGACAGAAAGGCAATCCCAATCGGGCAACTCTCGAAGTTGCGCGCCGGCTCGTACGGTATCTGCTTGCCGTGGATCGACAGCACTTTCAACAATCTGCCGCAGCCTGAGGCGCGCGTTTTTCAGGCATGACAGATCTATCCGAATGAAGTACGTGTTTGCCAGCCCTCACGATTTTTTCTGCTGGTGAAGCGGAGGCGGGAAGGTGTGAAAGAATTCATTGGCGCCGAGGGGGATGCGAGCAATCACTGATCTTTTCGAGGCTTCTCGCGCTGCTCGTCGCCGTCGCATGCCACGCGACGGAGATTCACATGGGACCGTGATCTACGCTGTTTGTCGCACTGCGGTTTCGGCTCGCTTACGTAACCTCAGCCATCGTTGGATGTTGAACGTCAGAGCCACCCAAAGCGCCTCGGTCTGTGCTTTGAGAAAGCCTTGCACATGAAATCGCCGCAGACCGAGCTTTTCCTTGATCCAGGCAAATGGAAACTCTGCTAGTCGGCTGCGTTGTTTGTAAATCGCTTTTGCTTCCCCAGATTCCATTTTTGATTTGAAGGCGGTTACAGCAGCTGGTTCGGTGCGATGTGTGATGATACGCCCTCGGCTCGTGTAGTGCGGACAGCACTGCTCGCGATGTATACAAGGAGCGCAGTCGGCCCTGCTTGCTTTATAGAAGCGATCTTCACCGCCGTGCGGTAGCTTGTTAGCTTTACCGAATTTCAGCAATTTCCCTGCTGGGCAAATATACTGATCTTCCTGAGCGTCATAGCGAAACGCATGCCGCTGAAATTCCGGATGAATACCTCGCCAATCGGGTTGCGTTTGCTTCCTTGTCGCCGGACCAGGATTCCAGGAACCGTAGAAGTCGATTCCACGTGCCGCCATCTCGATGACTGAAAGATTTGTCGTGAAATCGCCGTCGGCTACCGCCTGATTCGGCACACGGCCCCAACGGACTGCGACGCCGTCCATCGCAGATCCTAGTTGATAACGGTCGTTGACGTCCTGAGTAAGCCGAACCTCAGCGATTAAGCCTGTGTGGGCGTCGGTAGTGATCTGCACGTTGTAGCTCGGAGCATATCCGCCCTCACTGGTTTTCATAATCCGCGCCTCAGGATCAGTCATGCTCACGCGTGGCTCATAAGTCTTCTTATCCTCCATCTTCGCGGCTCGTAGCTTAGCTATTTCGCGTAACGCTCGCTCCAACTTTTCCATCCGCTCGCGCGCTGCACGCCGCCGCGCCGAAACAACGCGAGACGTCGTCATCTCTTGTTCTTCACTCTCCATGGCTTGCACATGTTGGCGGGCAACTTCCAGGTGCTCACAAATGCGGCCCTCTTTGGCGAAACTGTTGCCTCGTGCCCGGGCACGAACCTTCGTGCCATCTTGCATCACGCGCTCCAGGGTGATCAGACCCTCATGGTGCAGTAAAGCGAGTACCTGCGTGAACAGCTCATCGAGAGTCTCTCGTTGGTCCACGCGGAAATCCGACAGAGTGTGGTGATTGATCGTATCCATGCCAGTCAGCCATTGGAATGCCGGATCGATCTCGCACAAGCGGGCGATCTCGCGAGCTGATGCAATGCCGCGGCTGTAAGCGTAAATCCAAACTGCAATCAGCAACTGAGGATCAAACGCATTCCGCCCGGCTCGTCCTTCCACTGCTCCTATGCAGCTATAAAACGAATCAAGATTGAGCCGGCAAAGGAGTTCCCAAATCGAGCGGGCTGGATGGTCCGCCTCAATCAATTGATCTACATCCACCGCACGCCATAGCATCTGCTTACGATCAATCGTTTTAACCCGCGGAGAGCAGTTCGATTCAAACGAGCACATGCTCAAGGATAATCACTCCTACAACAATATTGGACGGAAATGTTCTAATAATTTCACACCTTCCGGGCTCCGGTGGCGACCGACCCGCCAAGGAATAACCAGCCAGACTCATCCGGGTGAAGCGAGAATCGCTTCCGGATTCCATCCAGCCGCGGCTGCGATGAACAGGACCCGGCTCGGCCCCACGTGGTGGGTTTCGGCAAAGTCAACTTACCTTATGCCGCCTCAGTCTGTTTCGGGGCGGGCCGGGAACAACCCAAACTCAACCTTCTGGACGTCGCTTCCTCTTGACTCGTTAAGCGATCCAGCAAATGAATGTCTGGTCGTAGACCTGTCCATCGATCTCCTCGTATCCTGTTCCGCGCCTCGCTGACCGGTCATCGCTCTCGGCTTTACCCTTTTAAGCCGACGCGCCTCCCGCGCCCTCATACAAATGTTGGTGTGCGCTATTGACTTTTCCTACCATGAATGGCCCACTTCCTTTTTGCAGAATCTTTGAAGCTTAACCTTGTCCATCGCTCAGATCCGCAGCGATGCTCAGTCGCATCCCATGCTCCCGCGCGAGCTAGTTTCTGCCCGGCTTCCTGTGTCTTCAAGATCCCGATGATCTCTTCTTCGCTGAATCGACCGTTCTTCATCCCTTTGTCCGGTTCTCGAGTGAGCCACAAATGGACCATGGTTGTCGCACCGTGTAGCTGATGGACGGGTGCTTCGGCACATCCAGAAATGGCTGAAAGCCGGCGTATCAGAGGATGGCCAATCGCCGGAGACGAAAACAGGCATGCCGAAGAGAGCGTTCATTTCACCGCTGCTGGCGAACGTATACCTGCGCTACGTATTCGATCTGGTAGAAGCTTGGCGCAGAAGAGTGGCAACTGGGCGACGTCATAGCGATGCGGTGTTAGCGCTGCTCGAAGAACCTGAATTCGAGAGCTGCATGACGTGAGTAGCCCAGCAAACGCCGGGTCAGAGGCATGCAGGGTTTCCGAGCGTTTCACTCGGCGTAGCGAACCATTCAAGGATCGAGACCGAGAACATGATTCGTAAGGGACAGATCACGTGGCTCGCAAAGGACGACACCGCCGGCCAGGTTGCATTCATCTCACGCTTATTCGGCGCTGCTCTCCCAGCCTGATTGACCGGCAAGAACCTCACGTCGCGCTTGCGAGACCACGTTTGCAACACTGCTGCCGTTCTCACGGCGTCGAAAGTGACAATGGGATGCATCCTGCCTTCTTGCGGCTGTCGCAAATCGTCAGTGATAAAACAACAAACGCGGGCGATAGCATCCTCATGCTATCGCCCGCAGCTCGAGACCCGCTTCTACTTGCGAATAAGCGCGATCATCGTTGGCCGCCGATGCTCATCCTCTTCCGCAACTACCTTGATCAAGATCCGCTCCTCCCAAGCCCGGCTTAACAGGTGAGCCATTGCCGGTTCATGCCCGAAGAAGCGCCGCTGCTCCTCTTCAGTGTCCAGTACGAAGCCCTCGAACTCGCCGTAGCGGTCATACAGCAGTTCGCTGACCTTGCCAATTGAGCAGATGCGTACTTCGCGCCTTTCGCCTTCGTGACCGCAGCCCGGTTTCGGATGCCCATGGCCCTGGTCCCCGGGTGACGGCTTGATCTTTGTCGGATCGCCGCCAAGGGCTTCGACCCGGTCGGCGATGACACCGACATACCGTTCGAACACAGGATGCCAACGGTCGCCCACCGGAATCGACTTCTGAATCCAGCGCAGAACTCCAAGCAGCCTCTCTTCAGGCTTCAGCATCACTTCTTTGGTCTTGACCGGGATCGTGAGTTGGAACGACCCGGCCACTTTGCGCCATTCAATCTGCTGCCCTTGATCATCTCGCCCGCTTACTGCGTGGGGATTCGAGCCAATGACAGGAATCGGTTGAACCACAAAGCCTGACGCGCCCGTGATCTGCTGTGCGACCACCTTAAACACCTGCCCATTCTTCACAGCGTTCGGGAGATCGATAGTCAGCAGTCCAGCGTAGTTCGCTCCAGCGCCCGGCGGCACTGGAATATACGTCACGCCGCCCACCGGCGTTGTAATGGTATGCGCATCTGTAGCCGTCAGCTTGTGCCGCGCGTACAATGCGTCCGCCAGCTGCACAATGTGATGCGCGCTCGTACCCGGCATGTAAATACTCGCCTCGCTGCCCGCGGGCGTGTTGGCCCAGTTGATCAGCAGTTCGTCTGGAGAGCTTGCGCGCGTCACGTCTACGCGGGTCGGCTTGATCTCAAACGTTGTCGGTATACGATGCGAAGCCGGACTGCCCGGGTTGTCCGATTCCACGATCGACAGATTGCGCTGCGCCAGTTTGTCTGACGATCCAGGTGTCGCCCCGCTATTGATCAGCGTTACCCCGTCCATCGTAATCTCCGCAGTCAGGCACTGATGCGCGTTGCGGATCAGGCTCTGAATCGTCTCACGCCCGGACGTGTACGGACCATCCGTCGCGGCCGGGGCGGCAACGGGAAATTGCGCCTGACCTGGCTGATTTATGTCCAGCCAGCATCCGAAATATGCCACCACTTCTGCGCCCGACCCATCATGGTCAAGCTGCCGGTGATTCGGCTCGTCTGTCTGTGTGTTCACGCTCGCTGTGGAACTGTCGATCCGACGCGAGGCGAAGCAGGGAATTGTAGTCGTCTGTCCGCCGACGAAGCCCAGCAGCGGCACAACCGTTGCGCCGGTCCCGCCGCGCCGATACGTCGTGTTCGGATCATAGGCCGTCGACGTAGTCGCCGCCGGGAATAAACGGAAGAACACCCGTATGTCATGCGCGTCTGTCGCCAATGACCGGAAGCGCACCTTGGCAACGGCGAAGTTGTAGATCGGCGTGCCGTCTACTGTCTGCGACAGTTCCAATCCGGACGCCGTCTCGTCCGTCAAGATACCGTCGAACGTCTCGCCTGCTGTGGTGCCGCTGTTCAGGCGGCTGATTACATTCGTAATGAACGCGTTCGCATCCGAAGTCATCGGCTCGCCGAATCTGAAAGTGCCCTGCGGAATCTGAAACACCCGCAGATCCGTGCTGAGCCACGATACTGAGCCATCCAGCTCATACGGATTCGGTTCGTTCACCAATTGCAGGTCCGCGCTGCCCGAAGCCGTCGACATTGTAGCTGTTAGTGTTATCGGCGTGCTCGCGCCCGAGAGCGTGGGAAAGGCGCTGTCGTCGGTGAAAGTCACCTGGCACACCCAAGTGAAGCGCTGGATGATATCCAACGCGGACTGGTCAGGCGCCGACAGACCAGTTCCCGTAATCGAAACGCCGCCGACGAGTGTAGTGAAGCTAAAGGATGGCTGCACATTCGGAGTTCCCGTGAACGATGCCGCCGTGATGCCCAGTTGATTAGCCGTGAAGCCGTCCACTGCGACATATAGCGCTGCATCGAACGTGGCCGGTCCGCCACCTGAAGGCGCATTCAGAAAAGCATCCACCTCGTCCTTACCGAATGTGCTGCGGTCCAGAATGATCGTGCACGTCGGCAGCAGTGATGGCAGCGCGAAAGACGATCCCAGCACGCAAGTCGTTGCTCCGTTAGTCTGCTGATCGTCATACTTGCTGTACATCTTCTGCACATTCCAGGTCCGCCCGTTCACGGTGATCGAGCCGGAGTTGCCGTTGCAAATATCGCCGTTCTCGTGTGGACCGCCGGAGGTTCCTGAACTCCAGCCTTCGGATCCGCCCACATCCGGATTCGTGATCATCTCTGAGAATTCGTGCGAGATCACCTGCGTCTGCCGGTCCTGCCGTGACTGAGCCAGATGTAATGTACAGCTCCCATCGTCTCCAGGGCAAGAGTTCGTCAAACACGTATCCGTCAAAGCCGGCACCACCGCATAGAACAACTCGTTGCCGGCTGAGGTCACAAAATGAAAATGGAAGCCGAACGCATCATCGCTCGACGCCTCGCACATCACCGTGTGATCCGTACCGAACGTACCGTTCACGCCCGTGCTGTCGTCCAGGAACAAAACGTATACATTGCTGGACGCGTTGTTACCGGGATCCGGCAACGTGCCGTTAGTGATCGCAGTCTGGAAAATACCTTCGATATCGGCTCGGTTCAAATCATTATCACTGCTGGAAATGAACACGGAATTGACCACCGAGCCCGAACTTCCCACGCCGTACTGCGCCAGCATGTTCATGTAATCGCTGTGCATCAGATCGTTCACAAACTGCGCCAGCGTCGTCGCTCGTGTTTGATTGGCTGCGCTTGTCCAGTCGCCCAGAAACACGCAAAAGACCTGCGGCGTGTTGATGACGCGTCCGCCTTGATACACAAAATTGGGGAAACTGCCCGCGCCCGGTCCCGATGCGAAGGGAGGCGTTCCTCCTAACGGTACTCTTCTCTTCGGCCGCGACGGGCTTACACCCTTCAGGCTCCCGCGCCGCGCGCGCGTTCCTTCCGTTTCAGTTGAACGCACCGGTGGTTTGTGCAGTTCTTTGGATGACGTTTCTTTCGTCGGCATTCTTACTCCCTGTGCCCCGATGCTGCGCACCGGATTACAGGCCGTACTGCCAAACATCCGCCTATCGTTACGCCCATCCAAAACTTTTCTCTGCTGCGTAACGATTCCTCAGGAACCATCACTACTCAGCCGTTCACGGAGAAACCATGCAACGGCCCACGCCAACCGAGCCGACCTACATCTGCTGATGCTCATGCGCGCGATTGCAACCAGGAGGGATGTGTTGCAAATAGGCTCTCGCATACTGCCCAAGGTGCGAAGTAGTTGGTGACTTCAAGGTATTGATCAGGCAGCGAGGCTGAAGACACATTGGATGAAGCGGATTTGTGCCGTGGCGTCGCCCTTTGCCAGCCATCGAATTTGTCCTTTGCGGATCATGTGCATTGCCTCATAGCCTTGAACGGTTCGCCCTGCAGCGGCGAAAGAGCGGAACCGAGGCCTCGCATTGATCCGTCGTTTGATCGCACGGTGATCCTGCTCGACAATATTGTTGAGGTATAGGACCACGCGGCAGCGACATCGCTGGCCGAGTGCATGACTCCTCGTCAGTTGGTGGATCACTTTTGGGTACGACGGATTCCCATCTACATTGATCACTCTCGGGCGAGGGTGATTTTGTGCAGCGAGCGCTTTACGGAAGAACGTTTGAGCGGCAGACACATCGCGAGATTGCGAAAGAAAAGAAGTCGATGGTTGCGCCGGTTGAGTCCACGGCCCTATATAAATAGGTCCAGCGTCCGGCCACTCGTACATACGTCTCGTCTGTTCGCCACGAACCATTTGTCGGTTTTAGCTCACGCCGGATCCGCATTCAGTTCGGGTGCATACCGTTGCACCCATCTCCAGATCGTAGATGGATCCACCGATAGATGCCGTTCCATCATCATCTCGGCAAGATCCCGATAACTAAGCGAATATCGGAGATACCAACGGACACAAAGAACAATAACTGCATCGGCAAAGTGTCGCCCTCGAAACAACTCCGGCCGATCTCCGATCATGGCTTTTCAGGGTACCAGAGACATTTTTCCGGTTTGCAACATAGCCCCCTTACTCATTCTCATTTATCATGTCCTGGCTCAAAAGAAGCCGTACCAAGGACGAGGTGCCCCAGTTCTGGACGAGCGTCAACGACGCAAACTTATTCGTCACCACACGCGCTGTCTCGGTCGACTTGGCGTCTCAGCCGGGTTCAGTATGCCGTCTTAAAGCCAATACATTTTCGGAGCAGCCGTTTGAAGAAAGTCGCCCGCGTTTGCGGCGGACGCGACCAGGTTTGGCAATGCGCCACATGGGATTTGAATACACTTCGGGTTTTGCGGAACGGGTGGAAGTGCGCGGACGAGCATAAATCGGATTCCATCGAGGGCCGCCTGGCGTGCTTTTGTGAGGCTGATCGTATACGTCCTCCCGGAGAGGCGTCTACCATATATGCGCAAATTGTCCTCTGTTCGCAGAATTTTCTTAATCGCTACCGGTTGTTGCCTCACGTTTTCATGTAGTCAGAAGCCGACCTCCTCCAATTCGGAAGCGGTGCCAACTGGGTCGACGCCAGTTGATTATTCGCCACGCATCGGAATCGGCGTGCGTACGGGTACTCGAACCTGCATCGCGGTTAAGAATGGAACGCTTACTGCCGATTCGCCGGTCACGCTCATAACTCCGGTAATACCGCAGGCGTTCGCGGAAGCGCGCATTTCGGGCCAAAGCAGCAGCTCGTGTCCTATCACTAAAAACCCGGTGCCGGGTGTAGTCAGCTACGACATCTCAGTTCCTGATTCGGCGAGTTTGAGAAAGTTAGCACCGTTTATTGTAGTGCTCGGAACGGCAGCGTCCAGCAATATCAGCTTGGCAAGCAACGGCGTTGTGGCGGATCTCGATCACACGCAGGCCCGAAACACGTTTCGAGCGTGTGGCGCAAACGATGGAGTGCATCTCATCCTTTGGCGCAACGATCCGCTGACGGGTACCCTTCTTTGGAGCGGATCCTACTTTGAGTCTGGAAACCCGGGTACTCTACCTACCTGTACCCCTGCAGAGCTGGCGTCCGGACCTGCGCCGAGGTAAAGTCCGCCTGGCGTAAACAGCTCCCGTCGCACCCTGGGTGGCCCCTTTCCTCGCTTTACCTCGAAATTCGTCTGTAACGCCAAGACTGTTTCTGAAGCGATCCGCTGGAGGATGCTCACGAGCAGTGTGGATTCGTGCCAGATCGTTTCCTGGAGGACCACGTTCGAAGCCTCACTACCGGACTCGCGGGGCCAGAACATGTGGGTGAGTCGTCGTTAGCCGTCAATTGGACCAGGAACATCGGGCGCCATCGTCGTCGACGGGCCAATTGACGGGTTGCCCGTCATCCAGCCACAATCAGGAATACGCAAGCTCGCTGGGTGTGTACTCGTCTAGTCTTGGCGGGGTACTGATAGGCGTCGATTAGTTCATTGAGGATGCCAGGGAGGTGCCATGAGGGTGTCTCAGATTTAGTTGAAGGTTGAAGGGCGGCGGTGGCGGCCCGGTTCGTTAGAATCGATTCGCCAAAACCTAATCCTGGAAAGGACAACCACCGCCGTGAAGAAAACGTACCATATCGTGGACCGGGAGGCGGCCGCAGCCGCCGCAACGGTCGAAGAGTTCGCCAAAGCGAACGGGCAGGTTCTGCTGCCGCTGATGGAGTTGGTCACGCAGGCTCGCGTAGCCGTCGATGAAGTGATCGACCGCATCGGGCGCCAGACCATCGAAACGATTTTGACTCTGAGCGCCGAACAAGTAGCCGGACCGCGCACGCCAGGAAAGAGTAGCGGGGATATCCGCTGGCACGGGTCGCAGAACGGCCGCATCAGCTTGGCCGACCGGCAAATCAAAGTGAAGCGTCCGCGGCTACGTCACAAAGAGGACGGTGAGGTGAGTGTGCCGGCGTATGAATCTCTGCAAGAGAATGAAGCCACTGCACAGCGTATGATGGGCGCGCTGTTGCGCGGAGTTTCGACGCGCGAATACGCCGAAGTGCTGCCGGAGATGGCGGAAACGGCGGGCGTGTCGCGCAGCAGCGTGAGCCGCCAAGCTATCGAAGGAAGCGCGGAACAACTGCGCCAGTTGCGTGAGCGGCGCTGGGAGGAAGCGGACCTGCTGGTGCTCTACATCGATGGACAACGCTTCGGATCGCATCACGTCATCAGTGCCGTGGGCGTGGATCGCGCCGGGACCAAGCACGTACTCGGCATTCAGGCCGGCGCGACCGAGAACGCAGCGGCGGTAAAGCAGTTGTTCACGCACTTGCGCGAGCAGGGCCTGCCCACCGACCGGAAATACCTGTTCGTGATCGATGGCGCGAAGGCGTTGCGTGCCGCTATCGAAGAGATCTTCGGTCCCGATCAGCCGGTGCAGCGCTGCCGCAATCACAAGATGCGCAACGTGCTCGATGAACTCCCCAAGGAGCAGCAAGCCCAAGCGCTGAATCTGATGCGGACGGCATGGCGCGTTTCTAATGCCGAGGAAGGCATCAAACGGCTCGACCAGCTTGCGCGCTTCCTGGAGCACGAGTACGAATCAGCAGCGAGAAGCTTGCGTGAGGGCCTAACTGAAATGTTCACAGTACAGCGGCTGCAGCTTCCGCCTTCGCTGTATAAATGTCTCGGCACTACGAACGTCATCGAGAGCCCGCAGAGCGGAGTGCAAAAGAGAACGCACAATGTGACGCGCTGGCGAACCGGCGACATGGTCGAGCGCTGGGTCGCATCCGCCTGGCTCCTCACTGAGAAACATTTCCGCAAAGTCATCGGGCATCGCGATCTCTGGACACTCGCCGTCGTACTCGGCAGAGAAACAAAACCTAACGCCGCCTCCGAGAAAGTGGCGTAACATGAAACCAGCCGCCCTCAACCTTCAACTAAGTTTGGGACACCCTCTCATCCTGGCACAACTCAGAGACAATTGCTCCATGCCGCTGCTAAACACTTGCGATATTTAACCGAGTTTGTCGAGTAGTGGAAAGTCACGCCAAGCTGACATTGCTGCAGACAATCCGACTATAACGGTCAGATCCCTCGGGATGAGGTCCGGCACCAACGCGTAAGCCGTGAGCCGGGCGTGCCCTTCGAGTACTACTAAGTCCGAATGCGCTTCGGCACCCACAAGGATCAGTTCCGGGTACTTTGCACCATTTCTTAACGCTTCAGCCATCTCCAGAAAGTGATGCGTACTCATGCCGAAGACCATTGCGCCCTTCCTGATGCGAATAGCGGCATCAGAAGGCAAGCGCGAACCTCCTGAAAGCTCATTCCAATAGGAGTAGTCAATATATCGGACTTGCATCAGCTCCAGGCTACTTATGGCAAACCTGGCCCAAGCCACATTGTTCGGGAAGCTTTCGAACATACCCTCGTTTCTTTGGTAGCCACGAAATTCGCTTAAGAGTTTCGCTCGGATCGAACATTCCTCAGCGCTCTGCAAGTCGGGTTGTTCGAGTAGGCTAGTAGGCCAACCATTTTGCCGTAGTAAATCGCAAATAGCTCTGCCGAATCGATCGGATCTGATCTCGTGCTTTAGGAAGTGTGCAACAACATCATCCTCGTTAAGAACCTCAATGAAACGCACCAACAAAGTATCTCAAGGCAGACCCTGCACAAAGTGATGATCTTGCAGACTAGGAATGCAAAATGGGGAGGGCTTACTTTCCAAATTGTGCGTGGATATTCGGCAATCTGGAAATTGGACCGAATGCATCGCTTGCCGGGCCAATGTCCAGTTTGCCCGTCATTCAGGATCATGACTTCAACCTTGGACGGGATAAAATTCCAGACGGCGTGCCGTATCTGCGTATCACTTGTCCTGAGATGCCCGGGCAGCGGAAACGGGCAATCGCGGAGCAGTTGACCGGAGCAGTCAATGATCTGTTCTTCAATCCACGCGCTCGCTTAACGCGTGAGGAGCTGCGTGAACGGACGACCGTGCACTTTGCGGCTTACCGGGAAAATGAGTTGTTCATCGGGGCGCGTACGCCCGAGGAACGCAATGCGATCGATTTGACAGTGGAACTTTCAGACTGGAGCATGTCCGTAAAGCATCAGCGGCGGATCGCAAAGCGTCTGACGCCCTTGCTCGCGGAACTCTTTCATATTCCGCCGGCTGAGCTGGACGGCATCAACATCCGCTTTCACCCTTACCCACCCACGGATTTCGCGGTGGGCGGACGTCTGCTTTCCGATATCGTTCCCCTAATCGGCCGGCTCGTGAAACGCTTTGCGAGTCGCTGAGCGCCATTCGACTGCTAGCTAAATGGCTCATCAGTGTTCCGGGTCCCGCTGAGGTCTCCCAGGATTTATTCTCCCGGCTTACCTGATTCCTAATCTCCGGCTTGCCCGGCCTTCGGGAGAAATTCTTCCACTACTCGGGTGGAGGGCGAGTGGCCGTGAACCCGTAAGCAACCTGGATTAAGTTCTCCGAGACGCCGAGTTCCAGAAGGTCGGATACAGGCAATCGAGTGGGAGCTTGGCGGTAATTGAAAACAGATGAAGGGAACAGCGCACAAGCGCACCTTTGTCCCGAAAACTGGCGGTTACGATCATAATGTGGATTTGAGCCAACTCGCCATTGTTGACTGCCATTTGCACTTTTTGGACGCGCAAGTCAATCGCTACCCAATTTTCGAGGAGCGTAGCGCAGCATTCGAAACTATCGTCGGTGACTATGCCGCGCTACCACAGTGCTATCGCCCAGAAGATTATTTGAAGGATACAAAAGGGTTCCATATAGTGAAGAGCGTTTGCGCGGAGTTCATATCGGAAGCTCCCGTCGAGGAGATCCGTTGGCTACGCAATCTCTCAGACAAAACTGGTCATCCTAGCCGTGTGATCGCGCGGGCCGAATTTATGAGCCCGAACATTCAGCATCTCCTCAACGCATATCTCTCCATTGGGCGTGTTTGCGCGATACGTGAGCATCTGGCTTGGCATCCGACGAACCCGCTACTGTGTTTTGCAACCAGGCCCGATCTGCTTTGTGATGCCACGTGGCGGAAAGGTGTTGGATTGCTTCGCGAGTACAACCTGTGTTGTGAAGTTGAGATCTTCGCACCTCAACTACCTGACCTCACGGCTGCAGCAAAGTTCTGTAGTGACGTGCAATTCATATTGCCGCTAATGGGATGGCCACTAGATCTTACAAAAGAGGGCTACCGAGCGTGGAAGCGTGACATGACAGCCCTCAGCCATTGTGAAAACGTCGCCGTCAAGATCTTTGGCATGGAATGTATTTTCGGGCTGCAATGGAAGATCGAGCAAGTTCGGCGTTGGATACTTGATGTCATCGCGTTATTCGGGGCCGGACGTTGTATGTTCGCGAGCCACATGCCAATCACACTCCTGTCTTGCAGCTTCAAACAACTTTACAGCGCCTACCTGGAACTGGTTTCCGATTTCAGCCCGTCGGAGAAAGACCAGCTTTTTCATGACACTGCAGTGAAGTTGTACGGCCTGTAGATTGGCAAAGCGCGCTTGGTGCGCGTTTATGGTTGGCTGAAGAGACGGCGCGCGCAGATGTCGAGGCTGTGCCCACACCTCTGCCGCCGAAGGCCTCTCGCATTTGGAGAGCCACGGCTCTGGTTATTGCCCCCCTGATGGTCGCAGCGGGGAAGTCGGGTCCTGTATCGTCGGCCATACTCCAGTACCGCAGCTGTGGAAGAGTCGTCCGTCATACGACCGCATGGATAAAGGAGCGCCGAGTTAACCTGAGCGTCAGGACCTCGCCATGGCCGAACGACCATCATCCTTTGCTCAGCAAGAGATCCTCGCGCCGTTGGAGCTGACGAAAGGAGAGCTTATCTATGTCGCGAAAAAAGATTTCTAGCGGTGTGGTACACGAACTGCCCGCAGATTTAAAGAAAGCACTTACATCCGACCCGCAAGTGTTAACAGCATGGGAAGATATTACACCGCTCGCACGCAACGAGTGGATATGTTGGATTGAGTCAGCTAAAAAAGCAGAAACTAGAAGCCGCCGGATCGAGTGGGGCTGTTCAAGCCTCAAGGATGGAAAACGACGCCCCTGTTGTTGGCCCGGATGCGCCCATCGCTAATTCCAAGATGGAGACTGCAACGGGAAGCGTGTAAACGGGTGGAGCAAGTCAAAGATCACAGCGCATCGACTAAGTCGGGCTTGAGCCGATCGCCGGGGTGCAGGTAAATTTGATGCTGAACTCCTCCTGGACGGGAAGGACTTCCGCCCGGATGGCAAATCAGCCGCAACTCTGATTCCACCTGCGTTCGGTTTGGCCGGAATCAACCTGCACACTTGGATTGGCTGGGGTTTGGTTCCGCACTGGAATGCCTTTAGCGAATCAGGCGCCTGCCTATGACTGTTTCGGGGGTTGATACTCTGTGTACGGCAGAACAGAGTGCATCCCATTTGAGCGAGCGCGTCATACTGGGGCCGCGCTATGTCTCGTGGGCCCTGAAAGGACCGGGAGCTATTCATAGCGCAGCGCCGCCAAGGGATCGAGCCGCGAAGCCCTGCGGGCCGGTAGGAAGCTGGCGACTAAGCCTATCGCGAAAAGGAACAGGCCGGCCACAATGAACGTGGTCGGGTCATTCGATTTGAGCCCGAACAGTAGCGACTGCGCGCTTGCAAGTCCGGCGAGCGCCAACAGGAGGCCGAGAGCCGTTCCACTCAGCAATAGAGCCGTAGCTCGTTGAAGAACCGCCCTGATAATGCTGCCCCGAGTGGCCCCGAGCGCCAGACGAATTCCAAATTCGCCGCGGCGTGCGAGCACTGCGTAGGAGATTACGCCGTATAGGCCGATCGCCGCCAGCAAAGCCGCGAGCGCACCAAAGAAGCCCGAAAGCACCGCCATAAGCCGCTCACGCACAAGTCCGTCCCGGATCTCTGTCTCGAGGACCCGGAAATCGCTGCGAATCTCCGGGGAGATCTGGTTCAGCTTTTGCCGAACCGCTGAAATGACGGCCGCCGGCGGAAGGGAGGAGCGGATAAACACGTTTGGAAAAGCGCTGATTCCGCGCTGCTCTGCGGACGCGAACACTTCGGGCGGAATCTCCTCGCGCAAGCCGGCGTACTTCGCGTTCTTGACGACTCCGACGATTTGATATTCAGTGGCTGGATAGTTCGGCTCGGCGAGCGTGCGAACTGTACGCCCAAGCGGAGTCACGCCGTTGAGAAACCTGCGGACGAAGGTTTGATTCACAATGGCTACGCGCGGTGAAGACGGCGTATCGTGATCGTTAAATGCGCGCCCTTGCAAAAGCGGCTTGCCCATTGTCTCCACATAACCAGGGCTCACCCACGTGAACTTGGACTCGCCCTTCTCTCCGGAAATATGGAACCCGAGAGTCCAGCTACTGCCATCCAGTGGAACGTGCGTGGAGGTTCCCGCCGATCTCACCTGCGGCAGAGATCGCAACTCGTGCATCACATTTCGAAAATAAAGAGTGGCGCGGTCTTCCGTCCATTCGAGCGGAGCGCCGTCCCTAGACCGCAGCCGTGGCACATGGGAAAAGTCCAACGAGGCGACGACGATCCCTTTTTCGCGGAAACCAGGATTGAGTGTCATCAGATTCCAGAAGCTCCGGACGAACAGGGCAGCGGCAATAAGAAGTACCAAGGAAATCGCGATCTGCGAAACGATCAGCGCGCTTTGAAACCAGCCGCGATGACGGCTCCCGGTCATGCTGCGGCTGCCGGATTTGATGGCTTCGCCGGGATCTGTCCTTGAGCCGCGAAATGCAGGTGCCAGTCCGAAGATCACGCAGGTAAACATGGCAAGCGCCGAAGCGAAGCCGAACATGCGCCAGTTCAGGCTCAGGTCGAGGTAAATCGAATCGGGCTGCGTGGTGAGAAAAAGCACGATACTTCGGCTGAACAGCCGTGCCAGGAGCGTGCCGAGGGCGGCTCCGGTCGCGGCGAGCAGCAAACCTTCGACCAGCAGTTGCCGGATCAGCCGCCACCGTGAAGCGCCGATCGCGAGCCGAACCGCCATCTCTCGTTCGCGGGTGCTGGCGCGGACCAGCATGAGATTGGCGAGATTGGCGCACGCGATCAGCAGGACGAGTCCGGTGATACCGAGCAGCAGCCAGAGGGCTGTGTCGTAAGTATCGCGAAGCCCGCTGACGCCGTTTGCGGCCGAATACGCTACCAGGCGCGACTTCACATAATCATTGTGCGAGGACGGTTCGTATCCCGTTGGCAGTGTCGCCTGAAAAGCGGCCGGGCTGATGGAAGCAAGCTGAGCTCTTGCCTGGGATATTGTCCAGCCGGGCCGGCGACGGCCCATCACTGTCAGAAAAGAGTAGTCAGTGCGGCGAAGAGCATCGTCATCCGGCGAGTACGAAGGCAGAGAGCAGAGAGGCAAGGCTATTGCGAAAGTCCTGCCGACCTCAGGACCTGCGAAGCTTGACTGGATGACACCAATAATTTCGGTCGCATGATCTTGAATCAAGAGCTTGCTGCCAATGACGGAATCGCGCCCGCCAAACTCGCTCTGCCAGAATCCGTAACTGATGACCGCGCCGGGCGTTCCGCATCCAGGCAGGTCGTCCTGCTCTGTGAAAAGACGTCCCTTAACCGCGGTCACGCCCAGTGTAGAGAGAGTTCCTCCGCTTACCCAGTAACCATTCACGGCGTGTAGGCTTGCGCCAGTCCCGAGTTCGAACATAGTCGGAGCCCAGGCAAAGACGCCTGAAAACCCCCGCTGATGATCCCGAATCTGTTCAAAAACTGCGTAAGAAAGCGAATCGGGATAGCGCGATACACCGAAGTGATTGCCGCCTTCAATTTGAATGCGAGCCAAATGGCCCGGATCGGGAACCGGCAGGCTGCGCAGCCGAACAGCATCCAGCAGCGCAAAGATCGCAGTGTTTGCGCCGATGCCCAACGCGAGAGTTGCGGTGGCGGTAAATGTGAAACCGGGGCTCTTGCGTAAGATCCGCATAGCGAACTGCAAATCCTGGACAGCAGATTCCAGCCAACGTGTACCACGCGCTTCGCGGCACTCTTCGCGTATCTGCTCGATACCGCCAAAGGTCAAAAGCGCCTTTCGCCGCGCCTTTTCTTCGGTGAGACCGGATCGCCGGTAATCGGAGATCTGACGCTCCAGGTGATCTTGCAATTCCTTGGCAAGTTCTGCCTCGAGTTGCCGCTTCCTGAACAGCCGGCTAAGCCAGTTCATGCTGCTTTTGTCCTTCTACACAGCGAGTCTAACATGTCGAAGCGTGAGGTATGACCCGCGCAAGGCGGCTGCTCGCCGCCCCTTCAATTCCTCGTACGTTTACCATATCTCTGATGATCCGCGTGCAGAATCTGGTGAAGACATTCGGCAATATCCAGGCTGTTCGAGATATCTCTTTCGAAGTGAATGCGGGGGAGATGTTCGCATTCCTGGGACCAAACGGGGCGGGGAAAACAACCACCATCAAGATGCTCACCACGCTGTTGAAGCCGACTAGCGGGACGGTGGAGCTGGATGGACTGGATCCCACGGTGGCGCAAGGCGAAGCGCGCAAACGGTTCGGGATCGTCTTCCAGGATCCGAGCCTCGATGATCAGCTCACCGCCTACGAAAACATGGAATTACATGCAGCGCTGTACAAAGTGCCGCGGCCGGTGCGAAAAGAACGCATCGAACGCTTGCTGCGGCTGTTCGAGCTTTGGGATCGCCGCGATGACGAAGTCAAGAAATTTTCAGGCGGGATGAAAAGGCGGCTGGAGATTGCGCGAAGTCTGCTGCACACGCCGAAGATCATTTTCCTGGATGAACCTACATTAGGGCTCGATCCGCAGACGCGAAATCAAATGTGGACCCATGTTCGGAAGCTGAATCAGGAGAACGGCGTAACAGTGTTTCTCACCACGCACTATATGGATGAAGCGGAGCGAGTAGCGCAGCGAGTGGCAATCATTGATCACGGCAGAATCGTCGCGCAGGGCACGCCTGCCGAACTTAAGGCGCAGACGAACGCCGAAAGTCTGGAGCAGGCCTTCCTGGTCTTGACGGGCTCCTCGATTCGAGACGAAGATGCCACGTCGCTCGACCAGATGCGTTCGATTGCGCGTATGTTTAGCGGAAGAAGGTAGCCGACCGTGAACGCGATTTACATTCTTTGGATTCGACAACTGAAGCGCTATGTGCGTTCTCGCGCGCGAATCGTCGCCTCACTTGGCCAGCCGCTGCTGTTCCTGCTGGCGCTCGGCTTCGGTTTCGGTCCGATCTTTCGCAAAGCGGGGCAGGGGAGCTATATTCAATTCCTTGCTCCCGGTGTGATCGCGATGACGATCCTTTTTACCGCGATCTTTTCCGGGATTGAGTTGATCTGGGACCGTCAGTTTGGTTTTCTAAAGGAAACGCTGATTGCTCCCGTCCCGCGCATTGCAATCATGTTCGGCCGAACGCTCGGTGGCGCGACGGTCGCTTTTGTGCAAGGTCTGATTGTGCTGGTGATCTGTCTGATTGCGGGGTTCCGTTTTCACGGGATCGCCGCGGTCCCTGCCGCCTTTGCGTTCATGATCCTGATTGCGTTCATGTTCACGGCTCTCGGCACGGGGATTGCTTCTTTGATGTCGGATTTCCAGGGATTTCAGCTTGTGATGAATTTTCTGGTGATGCCGATTTTCTTTCTCTCCGGCGCGCTATTTCCCCTGACCAATCTCCCGAAGGTTCTGGGTGTCCTCGCCTCTATCGATCCGCTGTCCTATGGAGTTGATGGTATGCGCGGCTCCTTCATTGGGCTGGCGCATTTCGGAATGACTGTGGATCTTGCGGTCCTTGTCATCCTGACCGCAATTTTCCTGGGTGTGGGAACGTACCTGTTTTCGCGCATTCAACTGTGATTCACGTGGATTGCGCCAGAACCTGCTGCACCGCGCGCCGCGCCTCAAGTATCGACATGCGGTGATCCATGATTCCTGACAGATCGGAGTTGGCGAAGGCCACGCGGCCGTATGGATGGTTGCGGATCGTATCGCCGGGACCGCCCTTTCCGTCTTTGCCGAAGAAGAATCCGGGCTGCGGGCTCAAATAAGCATGTCCCCATCGGTTGAGGATGATGCCGGCGATATCTCGGGAAGCGTTGAAACCGGAACGTTCGAACATCACGGTGAACTGTTCCCGGATCAGACGTTCATACGTTCGGAACGGAGTGGAAAAGAGCTCGGTTCTGCCGCGCACCGTCTGCTCCTGAAGGGAAAGCCCGGGACGGGAGAACAGAATTTTCAAATTGATCACTGTGGGCTTATCGGGATTGATGCTCGCCGGATCGGTGCCCAGAGTGGCGACCTTTCGCAGGGTGATGTAGTTGCCGAAGCCTTCGAACCACTGGCACTCCGTCAGACCGAGGTTGTAGAGGAAGCGCCAGTTGCGGACGGCGACGTTCGCCATCAGGCACGGCGCTCGATGGAACTGGGAGTAAGCATCGCGGCAAACCACGGGCATATCACGGATAATGTGCTTAGTTGTCCAACCCCCGCCGGCCATAATCGCGCTTCGAGTGTTGATCCGATAAAGCTTACCGCTCTTCGTGTACAGGATGTGAATTGAACTCGCGCGCGCCGGGTCGCCACTGTGAGCGACAGAAACAGCCGTAGCGCGAAGGCGAATTCGCGCGCGTTGATTCGCCCGATCAAGCGCGGCGAGCTTGACGCTCCCGCGGCAAATGCCTGACATGGTGTCAGGCCCGCTAATGCTATCGGGGATCAACTGCCTCAGAATTTGGCGTGCCACGCCGGTGTTGCCGCCCGGAAACATCTGCGCCCCCTTCTCGTACTGCCACGGCAGCAGAACATCGGCCGCATAGTCGCAGTAAGCGGAGAGCACGTCCGGCCCTAGCCCCGATCCGCCGCCGCTGATAGGAGAGAGATACGTCCGGATGGTTTCGGGGCTCAACCCGTAGGTCTCCATCACATGTTGTTCGAGCGTGATGCTATCGAGATAGCGTGAAGCCGGATCGCCATGCATTTTCGGCTGATGGGGATGCGTGGAGAACGGCTTGCGATCGATATCGCGCATCCGCAGCAGCTCCTTTTGCGCCTGCTGCGGAATCGGCGCGCCGTGAAGCTGTCTACCCCAGGGATCGATCAGCCAAACGCCTTCCGGATGGCCGAATTTGGCCCCAAAGAAAAACCCCGAAGTGCTGCCGCCTACCGGATAAGGCGCTGTCTCCAAGCGCATCGAGGGTTGTGGGCCACTCCAGTCCTGGTATTTGAACTCGCCCCAGTTCAGGCCGATGGAATCGTAGAATTCCGCTAAGAATGTCTGCGGAAGCGGCGGAAAGCACGCCGCCGAGCCTTGATGGATCATCAGCCTCTCGCCATCAACCTCAAATTCGTTGCGCTTCGCTTCGCCTCCGAAGATCGGATGATTATCGAGTACGAGACAGGTCTTGGAAGCGCCGCTCTGGCGTGCGTAGAACAGCGCGGCGGCCAAGCCGCTGATACCGCCGCCGACGACTACGCAATCAAATTCTTCGCCGGTGTCAGTTGCTTGCTGAGCCCCGTGGTCGAAGACGTCATCGCGAATCTGATGGCCGGCGATCATGACCTCGTAGGTGTTGCCGTTTGAATCTGCGTAGTCTCCCACCCCGCCGTAGCCTGTCCAGTCGTCTTTCGCCAGCAGTTCGAGCGGACTGAGCCCGCTCAGCAGAATCGCGCCTCCAGCAAGGAGCGTTGAATTCAAAAGATCGCGGCGATCGATCGGCGTATTGAGACCGAGTGCGTCATCGCCTGATTCATGCTGCTTCTGTTTCGCCATGAAAGCCGCCTGAGGCTCTCTCCTCCTTATTCACAACGAGAGTATCCCATCTGCACTTGTTCTACCTACGGCCGGCACACCGTAATTTTGCGGAGCAAGGCGCTACCGATTCGATGTGCGAAAGCGGGCGCACCGAAGCGTCACATCGGTTGAACTGAAAATCTCTGACGATTTGGAGCAACAATGTACCATCATTTGAAAAAACTCATGTACACGGTTCGGGTCGGCACGCCCGATCCGAAATTTGGAAAGATGCTGCTGGAACAGTTTGGCGGCGCCAACGGCGAGCTGGCCGCGGCGATGCAGTATTCGATTCAGGGCCTTAATTGCGATGATCCGGGACGCAAAGATCTCCTGATGGACATCGGTACCGAGGAACTCAGTCACCTCGAAATAGTGGGAACTCTTGCCCGCATGCATTTGAAACCGATGAAACATGAACGAAGCGCCGCGGAAGCCGATCCTCTTGTTGCCATAGTAGGCGGCGGTGGAGTTTCGCTGAATAACTCGGCAGGGAATCCCTGGACCGCCGATTATCTGAAAATCAGCGGCCAGATAGAGGTCGACCTGCGGAACAACATTGCCGCTGAGGCGCGCGCGAAAATCACCTATGAAAACCTGATCCATTTCACCGACGACCCGGGCACAGTCGATGCCCTGAATTTCCTGATGACGCGTGAAATTACGCATATGAAGGCGTTTACGTTTGCCCTCGACAGCCTCGGCCGGACGCCGTTCTCGATCGGAGAGCTTCCTCCAAATGTGGAATGGGTCAACAAGTATTTCAACGATTCCACCGGGGTCGGCGACAACGGGGAAATTGATGAACGAGGGCCCTGGAATCAGGGAGGCGATTGGGAGTACGTGCAATCGCCGGAAGTCGAGGCGTTCAAATCTGGCGCCGCGACGGATGGCGGCGTCCGCCGGCCCGTAACCGCCGAAGCGGCGAGAGCCGGGAAAAAATAAGGAGAGAGCGATCGCCCGGGATGCGCGGAACGTACGGCTCTTGTATTCTCAAAGTGTCTCCTCGTCAGCGTGCATCCAATAAACGCGGTGAATCGCAAACGCCCCCATAGGCACATCCGGCCCGGAACAAGCTGCACGCTTTCCGGGCGAATCATGCAAGCGCCGGAGACCGCGCGCTTTCTGCGGCGCGCGGCCCCTGCTTTTTTCCGTGAATTTTCCAAAGAATACAAGCGGGAGAGTGTAGCCGCTCCGCACCAACCCGGCCCTCTGCGCTGGCCCGATCAAGACTTGCATGCCGCCTGGCTGGGTCACAGTACGGTGCTGATGAAAGTAGATGGATTCACGATCCTGACAGATCCCGTGTTCAGCTCACGAATCGGTTTGAACGTGGGTCCTCTCACTATCGGCATCAAGCGGCTGGTAGAAATTGCCGCGCCGATTTCCCACCTTCCACCCATAGATCTGATCCTGCTATCTCACGCCCATATGGATCACTTCGATTTGCCGAGTCTACGCCGCCTCGAACACCCGGCAACTGTTGTCATTACGGCCGCTCACACAACAGATCTTCTGCGACCACGCCGGTATGCTAACGTTCACGAGCTAAGGTGGGGCCAGACCGCGCAAGTAGGACCAGCCCAGGTGACAGCTTTTGAAGTCGCGCATTGGGGAGCGCGCATGCGCAGCGACACGTTCCGTGGCTACAACGGCTATCTGATTGACGTGAACGGCCGCCGTTTGCTGTTTGCCGGAGACACTGCCTATACCGACAAATTCAAGCGGCTGCGATCTTCGCACGCAATCGACCTCGCCATCATGCCCATCGGCGCATACGATCCCTGGATTCAAGTTCATTGCAATCCCGAACAGGCGCTCGCGATGGCCAATGACGCGGGCGGAGAATTCATCCTTCCCGTGCACCATCAGACGTTTCAACTCGGCCGCGAGCCGCGGCTTGAGCCGATCGAAAGATTGATATCTGCTCTAGGATCGGCGAGTGACCGGCTTTGCCTGAAGGAGATCGGGGCGGAGTTTCACCTCTAAGCGCGAAACTCTTCGCTCAGCGGATTAACAGATGGCCTACTGCTTCGGCGCTGGCGGGGCGCTAACCGGAGGCGGATCACCTGCCGCCTGCGTTGCTGTGGATTGTGTTCCCGCCGCCGCGTTCGAGCCAGGTTGCTTGCGGTCGCTCTCATACGTTTCATAGATTATGAACGGCGTGATCTGAAACGGCATCTTTTCCTTTGGAACCACCAACGGAAGATTCTGAGTTTTTAAGAGTTTTAGCTGGTCCGACCATGCGTCCATCTTCACGCGGGAGCCAAGCGGCAAAGCCGCGATCTGATTGATGTCGTGAATCTGTAGTTCGGGGCCAAGTTGCGCCAGCCCGGAGAGACGCAAATTCTGGTGCGTATCCGCCATCTTGTTCCCCATCAAGGGCTTGATCAGGTGAGGAACGTCGTCGCTTCTCGCTGACAACATACGAAGGAACAGCCCCACCTGCGGCAACTGATTTGAATAAGGGGAGTTCTTGAGAAGCGGAATGGCTTTCTCATCGGCAGCCGCCTCCTCTTCCTGCGTATGCGCGACCGAGATTTTCTTCAGGGTCGGCTGATCATCGAACATCAGCCGATCGGCAAACGCGTATTTGGTATTAATCGAGTGGCCGAGCATGATGTGAGCTAACTCGTGCGCGATTACAGCAGCCAGGCAGGCCTCATCAGGCAGAACGTCTATCAAACCGCGGCTTAGCAGAATCGTGTGGCCGACTGCAACGGATTCCAGCGGCGTCGTGAGTTGAACTCGAACGCGAACAGGATACGGGAGATTGATATTGTTCGTGACTTCGATATTGTTGAGGACCTGGTTCAGCACTTGGTCCACCTCCCCGGGGGGTGCGACGAGACCGGCTTGCTGGAGACGATCGATGACGTTATCTTCCGCCTCGATTTGCCACATCCTCTCAGCCTGCAAGGGCGAATAGTTCTGGTCGGTCTGCGATTGATCCTTCACCCCCTCCGGAATATCGACGGTCAGATCTGTGAACGCTTGCTGAGCGAGGTCCCTATTAGTCTCGTAATCCCAAAGACGCGTTTGCGCCCGCATGGAAGGGAAATGAAGCAATCCGAACCGGGAGGATTCATCCTCCGCATAGATATAGGCGGGTAGCCACATGCCGCCCTCGTTTACGCGCCAGGAATCGAAATGAGAGAACTCGTGTGCAGGAGACGGCACATACGTCCCGTTAAAGCGAACGATGTTGTAATCGCGGTCATCAATCCAGATGCGACCCTCGAAGCGCCGCTTGCCTGCACCCGGCCGCGGTCTGACGTCCACAACGATGCACCGAACAGCGCCCAAAAACTGGCGGCGCACGAAAGTGAAACCATAATGAGCCCGATCGAACCCGGTGTCATCAGGGAACATTTGGTCGGCGAAGCCGGTCGGATAGTACTGCGTAGTAAATACGCTGCCGACGGCGTGCGGGATAGCCTTGATGATGGACCGGCCTCCAAGAAACGAATCATCCACAATGCCGGTCGTCATATCCAGCTTGCCCAGGAAATAGAAATCGGTCTTGGGAACGAAGCCGAGATCCGAATCGGACTTCACTTCCTGCAGGTAAGTCTCAATGACGGGTTTCTTGGTTTTCAGCTTCGTGATTAGAAGCCGTTCGTTGTTGATGGTGCGATCGATTGCCTCATCAAAACTCGCCGCGGGCCGTGAAACGGTGTTCCAGACCGCGCGATTCAAATCTTGCGTAGGATCACCTTGCGGAGCGGCGGCGCGATCGGGAACACTCGCTGCCGGCGCCGTGGGCGTCGCGGCAGGATTGGCGACCGGGGATGGGCTCTGGGCGACGGCTGGAGACAGCATGAGAGCAGCCGCCGCGATGGCCGCGAGAGGTTTTGGCAGAGCCGAGGGTGATCTTTTGAAGTACATAGCTGGTACAGGCTAAAACTTCAGGTTAATTCAAACGTGATGTAAATGGTCGCGTTTGTGTCCACCGCCACGCCGTCGCGCGTAGCGGGCCGGAAACGGACCTGCTGGGCCGCGGCTTTCGCTGCTTGATCCAGGCCGTGTCCCAAACCGTGAATCACGCGAACAACGCGCACCGAGCCGTCGGAAAGAAAAACCACTTCCAGAGCAACTTGGCCCTCCAGTTTGAGCGCGCGCGCTTCCGGGGTATAAGCCGGCTTGGGTTTGAACAAAATCTCCACGGGGGTTGAGACAGGCTCGGCGGGTTTAAGGGGACGCGAAGCGTTTTGGACCTGTCCCGCTTCGGAGTCTCCGAAACCGCCCGTATGGACCGCACCGCCGCCCGTCCGTGCAGGCGTGCCGTTAGCTCCCGCGTCCGGAGTTCCGAACGCGCCGGTTTTCACGCCGTCGCTCGCCAGATGACCGCCTCCGCCTGCATTTCCGGACCCGGCAGGCATATCGAAGGAGCCAACTCGCGCCACCTGCAATCCCGGACGCGGATTGGCCGAGGCGGGAACTCCGTTGGGGTCTCCGAAGCCACCTGTCTTCACCGGCTTGGGAGGCGCCGGACCTTTGGCGGAATCGGCTGTCTCAAGAACACCCGTGCGGACCTTCGGAGGGGGCAGATCGATTTTCGGTTGCTCTGGGAGCGGCTTATATGCCGGTACCCGAGGCGACGCTTGAACCTCGGGGGCAGCGGCGATTAAGGGCTCTTTCACCGGAACCGGCTTAATAGTCGGCGGTTTGAACACCTGCTTTACCGGCGGTTTGGAAATCGGTACGGGTCTGAGTTGAATTTTGCGATTTAGCACTGCTTCCTGAGCTTGAACCTGTCGAGTCGGTCTAACCAGCTTCGGCTGATACTCGGGCAACTTGGGCGCGATGAGAACAGCTTCCGGCTTCTCGTGTATTCGCCGTACCTGCGGGAACGTGATCACAAGTAGACCCAGGACGACCAAACCGTGAACAAAACCGCTTGTTAAATAGCTCCTCCAGGAGGAGGATTGCCTCAGTTCTGGTTTAAACAGACTTTGAGTCACAATCCGGGGCATATTCCATCTTTAGTAAGAAGTCAGACTCTTGTTCAATAGACAATTCTAGCTTCCTGATATCGGAACGTGTCCAAGCTTCCGTTTGACGCTCGGGCACGGCACTCGGCTTCCTGAAAGATAACAGCGCTGGGACCCGTTGAGCACGTTAGGCTTACCGGTCTGGACCTTGGAACAAACCAGCGCGATTCGAATCCGCTGCTATACTCATCTTGTTTCAGCCCAGGCTGGAGTGGCGGAACTGGCAGACGCACGGGACTCAAAATCCCGCGTTCTTCACTGAACATGTGGGTTCGACCCCCACCTCCAGCACCATTCAGATTCAGTAGCTCACAAGCAGATTTAAAAGAGTGCGCAAAAAGTGATCAAAGTTTTGCCACAGGCGCACTAGTTGGTTCAAACTTGGACAGAGCGTCCGCAGATACGAGGCTCGGCGCGACTATCACCAGACGGACACAGTAGGGCGTCAAGAATGGAATCCAGACCTACGCCGTAATGCGCTGCGATGTGATCTTGCGGTGTAAGACCTTCGCCAGGGCCAAAAAGAGAAGCGCCGCGCAGACCAGCGCCAAGGTTCGAGGTTCCGGTGTGGGCGTGTAATCCGCTTCAGCCAGTTGCCAGCCCGCGCCCTTTCCAACCAGCGCGAACGTCAGCTTCTCGAGGCCGGTAGACGGGTACGCGTTGATGGTGATTGACGGCGGCCCGGTGATGAATGAGCAGTTGTCCGCCACAGAGCCGCTAGCGCCGGAGAAGCTAGCCGGAACCGTTGTAACGAAGTTGGTTGAGGCCTCAGCGGGTAGTGTGACCGGCGGGACGCTGAAATTCGCGAAGCCGACGCACCATTCCCCGGTGACGCTGCCGCTGAGGTTGATGATGTCGGCCGCGAACGGCACCGAGAACGAAACAGTAGTGCCGGCACCGCCAGTTACAAGCCCAATGTCCGAGAAAGATCCAACGCCCGTCAGCGTGCCTGTAGGGCCGGCCAGTGTGAACGGTTCGCACTGCCCACCGCACGGTGAGACAGTGCCGAAGTAATAGTAAGCGCTGGCTGATGCGAGGTTGAAGTTGAGAGTTGTGCCCGAGGCAGTCAGTGCAAGAGACGCCCCGAGCATAAGGGTCGAGAGATGGAGCTTCATGGAACCCTCCGCGCTCTATTATGCAGCGAATCGGGCAAATTACAGCGAAATTTCGTAATGCATAAGAAGCCGAGCACGCATAAGAAGAAAAGCGTGAACCAAGATGAGAAAACTCGCTAGCGCACGGTCTGAAAACCGCTCAGGATTTCAGCCGTTTGCGGAATAGTGGAGTCAGTAAGGCACGGATTCCAAACCGCCTCGGTGGGTTCGACCCCACCTCCAGCACCATTTAGATTCACTACCTCGCGAGGCAGCCCATGCCGGTGCCAGCGTTGAAACCATAACTGTCGCACCCATCGTGATAGCGGCTGCCGCATACAGCCGCGGGTCGAACGGGCTCAGGGTGAAAAGCGCGGATTTCAGCAATTCACCCAAGGCGACCGAAAGCATGAGCCCGATGCCGCTGCCGATCAATGCCATCAGTGCACTCTCCATCAGCAGCCTTGTACGCACATCGCCGGGCACCGCCCCGAGGGCAATTCGGATACCGAACTCACGCCGGCATTGATGGACAAACCCTGCAAGAACCGCGTAGATTCCGATTGCGGCGAGAATGCAGGCAATCACGGCGAAGAAGAGGAGCGCTGCGGTTCCAATCTTTACCTCAACAAAGTGGTACCGAACGTTTTCCTCCATCGTCATTACGTGAGCGACGGGGATGTTGCGATCAAATTCGGCAATCACTTTCCGGATCAATGGTAGGAAGTGGAGAGGGATCGGCCTTCGATCGCACCACGCAACTCAGCGGACCTGCCGTCATTTACAGCAAGGATCTCCATCTCATGCGCAAAAAGGCCAGCAAAGAGGCGGCTGTGGTCGCGAATGTAAACATAATCCTGGAAAGAGTTGGCGTAACCGTCTCCAAATTTGTAGGCCGCGTTGATGGTGACCAGGCGGCGCGCATCCGTCACGCCGGGCAGCGGATTCAGGTAAACGGCCTTTAGCCAGGTAAATATGGTGGTGTTGAGACCAACGCCGATCGCAAGCGAAAGAACTAGTACTCCGGCAAAAGCAGGACGCTTCCTAAAGGAGCGCAGGGCAAATCTCAGGTCTTGTAGAAGCGTGTCGATATGAGGGAGCCCACGTTGCTCGCGATATTCTTCCTTTGCGGACTCTACGGCACCGAATACTAGAAAGTGTTCAGGCGCCCACAAGTCTTCGCGGGGAGGAGGGGGCTCTAACACACGCGGCTGCACCGCTTTTCTGCCCGGTTGCTCCCAAATACCGAAATTTGTTACTTTTGCGGGGGCGCAGGATTTGCCGGTTTTAGCGGTGGATGGGCGCTGTACTGCTTCTGCGGTGGGTTCAGAGTGATGTCGACGGTCTTCTCCCCGCCTTCAACATCAATCTTCTGACCGTACGTCTGATAGCGGCTGTTGATCACCTGCAACTGCACGGTTCCTTCCGGAACAGGAGGAAAATGCGCTACTCCCTCCTGGTTGGTCTTCACTTCCCAGTGGATGGGCTTGCGCTTTCCTATTCTCGTAATTTGATGCGAGCCCAGGAAATCCAGAATCACCGCTGCGTTCTCTACTGGCTTGTCATACTGATTCTTCACAACCACTCTGATCGTCGTTTCCGTTTTTGCCGCGGACAACATCGTACCTAATCCCAACAGCATCACCGGAAGCAGGATTCCGAATTTCATGTTAGAAATTATCGCCTAGACGAGATCCCGCCGCCTTCGCTGTTTCGCCTGCTAAGAGTTTCTCGACTGCACTCCGCAGGCTCGCTTCCGTCATAGCGCCGGGATGGTAGAGCCTCACGATTCCTTGCCGGTCCACCAGGACGATTGTCGGCGTGGTGCTGGCTCCAAAACGCTGAAAATTCGCGGTATTCACCGGCGCTTGCAGATGCGGAATGCCTGCATAATATTTTTCGAAGACCTTCTTGATGAACGGCAGCTCCGTCGCGGGCGGCGCATGTTCTTCCTGCGCCGTGTATCCGTAGAGACGCGTCGGGGCAACGACCAGCAAACCTTTAGAGGCGAACTCACTCGCAAGGCTGGCGATGATCGGCTCCTCTGCTTTGCAGTCTGCGCACCAGTGTGCCCAAAAGAACAGCAGGACGACCTTGCCGCGCCAGGAAGCCCGCGGCTGCGGTCTCGTTCCAATCCACTCATCTTGGCGTAACACCGGGACCGGTTTCCCTTCCAGTGTTAATACGTTGATTGTTTTCTCCAGGCGATCCACCAGCGACGTACCACG
The DNA here is from genome assembly GCA_963787585.1 of uncultured Acidobacteriaceae bacterium. GTDB lineage: Bacteria > Acidobacteriota > Terriglobia > Bryobacterales > Bryobacteraceae > Bog-105. The sequence goes on along the minus strand of CAWBDR010000004.1, from coordinate 100,184 downwards.
CCACGTCTGCAAACCGGTTCGGAGTAATCGCAGCGCTTCTGCCTCTTTATGCTGTTCAAACAGAGCCTCCGCATGTACCTCGTACGCTGCGCCCAAGGCAATCGGCAAATAGGCCTCCGCATCCAGTTTTCTCGTTGCGAGCGCCGCCTGACTCACACGCTCGATCTCTTCGGCATCATTCAGCGCCTGTTGCAGGTGGCCTGCCCCCAACTCTCCCCTCGCTAACCAGGAAAACGCGTCCAGCGCTTCCGGTGTATCGCCGTACAGCCGCCGGTATTGTCCCACCATCGCAGAGGCCGCTTCCAGGTCGCCGTGCTGGAGAGCGCTGATCACGTAGGCCACGATCTTGGGCGTAGGCGGTTGGCCGTAGGTCGGCGGAATGGCGCTGGTTTCTTGGCCGAACGCGCGCGCGCTTATCATGGCCAGCACAACAGCGGCTAGCACCCGATCTAGTGAATACACAGGTTCTTCAGATACTCCCGGAACTCGGCGCCCAAATCATGCCGGTTCAAAGCAAATTCCACCGTCGCCTTGAGAAATCCGAGCTTGTCCCCTGCGTCGTAGCGTGTTCCTTCAAATTTCAGGCCGTAAATCGGCCGGCTCCGCAGCATATGTTTCAATGCGTCCGTAAGCTGAATTTCGCCACCGCTCCCCGGCTCGATGGTCTCGATGCACTGAAAGATCTCTGGCGTCAAAATGTACCGGCCAATAATCGCCAGATTGGAGGGCGCGTCCGCCGGCTTCGGTTTTTCCACCATGTTGCGGATGCGAAATAACCGGTTCTGCCGGCCATTGTCCATCACCAGTTCTGCATCGACTACACCATACGCGGAAATCTGATCTTTTGGGACCTCCATCAGCGCCAGCACCGAAGCCCCATAGTATTCGTAGACGTCTAGCAATTGCCGGATGCATGGTGTTTCCGAAGCGATAATGTCATCCGAAAGCACCACCGCGAACGGCTCGCTGCCGACCAACTCCTTCGCCCGCAACACCGCGTGTCCCAGCCCCAACGCTTCTTTCTGGCGGACATACGAAATATCGATCATGTCCGAGATGTTCCGCACCATCGAAACCATCTCCGACTTGTGCTTCGTTTCGAGCAATTGCTCCAGCTCAAAGCTGACGTCGAAATGATCCTCGATGGAAGACTTGCCGCGTCCAGTCACGATGATGATGTTCTGAATGCCCGAGTGCATCGCCTCTTCGACACCGTATTGAATCAGCGGTTTATCCACAACGGGCAACATCTCTTTCGGTTGAGCCTTGGTCGCCGGCAAAAATCTGGTCCCCAGGCCCGCCGCCGGAAACACCGCTTTGCGCACTCTTGGAGTCATCAACCGTCATTCTAGTAGGCAGGGGTGGAAAGTCCGGCGAAACCCCGCTTTGAGGGCCTCTTCTCCAGTTGTGCCCTTCCTTCACCCTTACGTTGCTGATTCTGACCACTCGCTGGGCGTAAATTGTGGGTGGCCCAGGCTGTGTGCTACTCCTAGAATTTGGGGGAGTTATCCCTCGCGGAAACTAAGATGGCTTACGTAATCGCCGAACCCTGTATCGGAATCAAGGACTCTGCCTGCGTCGACGCTTGCCCTGTGGATTGCATCCACCCCAAGAAAGACGAAGCGAAGTTTGAAGGCGAACAGATGCTGTTCATTGATCCGGTGGAGTGCATCGATTGCGGAGCCTGTGTCCCCGTCTGCCCCGTCTCGGCTATTTTTGCTCTTGACGACCTCCCTGAAAAATGGGCTGATTTCGCCCAAAAGAACGCCGAGTTCTTCGGCCGTTAAGCTCGCATCCTCAGTTCCTAGGGCCGGTACGTCGCGCACGACGTATCCGTCTCCCAAACCCGGACGTATGAGACGGAAGCTTTACGCAACTCTTTCTGGATCTCTCCGTAGAAGAACTTTGCGATGTTTTCCGCCGAGGGATTGATCTCGTCGAACGGCTTCAGATCGTTCATGAACTGGTGATCGAGATACTCACTGATTCCCCGCAAACGGCTCTTAAGCTCGGCGAAATCGTATAGCAGACCGTTCTCATCGAGCTCCGGGCCTTCGATCGCCACTTGCACTCGATAATTGTGGCCGTGTACGTTCTCACATTTTCCGCGGTAATTGCGAAGGGCGTGTCCCGCTGCAAATGTGTGTTCGACACAAATCTCAAACATGAAAAAAATCTTGAATATCCTTCAATCGGGTCGTGAAACGGTAAGGAGGCAAGCTCTCGAAGAACACGCGCCCGTATGGAAGCTTGCTGATCCTATTATCCAGCAAGACCAGCACGCCTCGCTCCGCCGTCCCTCGGATCAATCGTCCAAAACCCTGTTTGAGCGCCAGTGCCGCCTGCGGAATCTGGTAATCGTAAAACGCGTTGCCGCCGCTTTCCCGGATCGCCTCCGCTCGCGCCGACACCACCGGATCGGTCGGAACCGCGAATGGCAGCCTGTCGATAATGACGCAGCTCAATTGTTCACCCTGCACGTCCACACCTTGCCAGAAACTCGCTGTTCCGAACAGGACCGCATTGGGCGTCGCGCGAAAGGCCTCGATCAAAGCATTTTTCGGAGCATCGCCCTGCATCAGGAGCGGATACTCCAGCCGCTTTCGCAGCAGTTCGTGCGTCTGCCGCATCTGCTGATAGCTGGTAAAGAGAACGAAGGCCCGCCCGCGCGACGCCTCGATCACGTTTTCGATCTCGTCCGCCGCCCGCCGCGTGAAATCCTGCTGCCGCGGATCCGGCAGGTGCGGCGGAACGTATAAGACGACCTGTTTGGGGTAATCGTACGGACTCTCGATCAAGAGCGTTCGCGCATTCTCGAGTCCCAACCGGCCCTGCGTAAATTCGAAGTCTCCCGCCACCGACAAAGTCGCCGAAGTCAGGATAACCGACTCTGCGCGGCCAAACAATCGCTCTGCCAGAATCGGCGCAACATCGATTGGCGTCGCCTGCAGGTAGGTCCCGCGCCCCCGCCGCTCTATCCAGTACACATAGCGCGGTTCTCCCGATTCCATCCAGAAGTTCAGACCTTGCTGGATGAGTTTCGCCCGCCGCACCAGCGGTAACGTATCGTCAATTGCTCCCTGCACCAGTTCCAAGCGCGTTGACAGCACATCCAGTGCCAGCAACAGCTCGCGATAGGCAGGCTCGTTCGCTTCGAGAAAACCCTCCTGATTACGAAACCCGTGGCGGCCTTCTTCAGGGAACAGAGCGAAAAATGCGCCCGCCCGATCCCCGAGCTGAATCAGGGCGCGATCGAGCTCAGGCGTGGCGAATAATTTTCGCCTCGAGACGGCCGCGGCGTCCTTCACTAACTCCTGCACCTGGAGATTGCTCACGCTCATTCCGAAGTACTGTCCCGCTACGTCCTCAATTTCGTGCGCCTCGTCAAACACAACCGCGGAATATTCCGGCAGAATGCTCGCGTACGGCTCATCGCGCACCGCCAGATCGGCGAAGAATAAATGGTGATTAACGATAACGATATCGCTCTCCGCCGCGCGGCGATGCATCTCCGTAATAAAGCAACGCTCGAACTGTTTGCATTTCTGGCCCGCACAATAGTCGCTTCGCGCGTCCAGCTTCCACCAGGTACTGCTGTTCTCGCTTAGCTCGCGCAACTCGCTGCGATCGCCCGTCTCCGTGCTCCGTTCCCACTCGCGTATAATTCGGAACTCTCGGGTCTCCTCGATTCCCGTCAGCACCGGCTCCCGCTCGGCGTCATAGAGCTTTTGACGGCACAGGTAATTGGCGCGTCCCTTCATGTAACAGACCGACAAAGAACGATCGAACAAGGTCTGCAGGAAAGGCAGGTCTTTAAAAAAGAGCTGCTCCTGCAGCGTTTTGGTCCCCGTCGAAACAATCACGCGTTTGCCCGAAAGGAGCGCCGGAATCAAGTACGCCAGCGTCTTGCCTGTTCCTGTCCCTGCTTCCACAACCAGGTGTCGCCGTTCCGCCAACGCTGATTCCACCGCCTGGGCCATCTCGAGCTGCCCTTGACGGAACTCGTAATTCGGATGCACCCGCGACAGGATGCCGTTTTGCGCAAAAAACCTGCGAACGGTCAACTTCGCCCGCGAATTCACGGATTTTTCGAGATGGCTAGAAATGCTCACAACAACGAGGGAGGAACTCTCAGACAATCAAGAGTGTAGTATGTCCCTCTTAGCTGGTGCCGTCCCCGCTCCGGTTATTCTCAAGGATGAGCCCGCGCTTTTCAGCGAGGCGAAATTCAAAATTAGGACTACGCATGTATGCGCCGCATGCGTACCTGATGAGCATGGCAGAAGAGATTCTCTATCTTTCGGAACTGCTCGGCGTCGAGGTGTTCGACCTGAAGGGTCGACGCATTGGCACCCTGCGCGATGCCGCGCTCGTTCCGCTCATAGATCCGGTCCGATTGGACCGTTACCTGGTCGGCGCAGGTTCCGCCTGGCTCAGCATCCGTTACGATCAGATCAAAACCATCAGCTTCGACGGTATCCGTCTCAAAGATGAACGCTTGACGCCCTATCACTCGGACGAATACATGCTCCGCATGGTTCGCGATCTTCTGGATCAGCAGATCATTGACGCCCAGGGCCGTAAAGTTGTCCGCGTGAACGATATCACGTTTCTCAAAGAGTGCGAAGACTCCAGCGACGTTCTTCATGTGCTTGAGGTTGATATCGGCGTCCGTTCCATCGTTCGTCGACTGCTTCGCGGTATTCTCCCGGCTCCAAAGATTCGCAATATTCAGAAGAACATTCCCGCCCACTCCATCCGCTGGGAATTTTGTAACATCCTTGAAGCCGACCCCCAGCGCCGAGTCCGCCTGAACATTTCTAATAAGTTTCTCGAGGACATGCACCCGGCCGATTTAGCCGACATAGTCGAAAGTCTCGGTCACGAAGACCGCGCCGCCATCTTCAACACCATGGATTCCGAAACCGCGGCCGACCTGCTTACGGAAGTCCATCCCGATCTGCAAACCAAAATCATCGAATCGCTTGAAGCCGAGAAGGCCGCCGACATCCTTGAAGAGATGGAGCCCTCTGAGGCAGCCGACCTCCTGAACGAACTCGAGGAGCAGCGCTCGGAAGAAATCCTCGACGAGATGGAACCCGAGGACAAGGAGGAAGTCGAAGAGCTGCGCGATTTCCGCGATGATACGGCCGGCGGCATTATGGATACCGGTTATCTCGCTCTCGACGAGAACGCCACCGTCGGGAACGCCATGGCGGAGCTCAGAAAGAGCGAAAAAGCCGTCGAAGAGCTGCATACGATCTTCCTCGTCGATGCCGGAAATCATCTCCGTTTCAGCGTTCCGCTCGCGAAACTATTGTTTGCGGCGGGCGATACGCCGCTCAAAGAACTAGCGGCAGATCCGTTGCTTTATGTCGAGTCGCAAGAGACGCAGGATCGCGTGGCGGAGATGTTCGATAAGTACAATCTCCTCACGCTGCCCGTCGTAGACGACGAGCAACGGCTTATCGGGGTTATTACAGTGGACGATGTGGTCGCTCTCTTGCGCGAGGCCTGATATGGACACTGCGGAAAAGGCCCTCTTGCTGGGACGCCTGCTCGCGTCGCGTGATACGTTTACCGCTTCGCTCGCGAATGTCTCGGAGGTGCAGGCGCGCTTTAAGCCATCTCCCGATCGCTGGTCCATCATCGAAGTCGTCGAACATGTTGCTGTCGCCGAATACGGTATGTATCGCCTAATCAGCGCCCATTTCGAGCCTCTCGACCAGCCTCGGTTCGGTCGTGAGAACGAATTTCTCGAGCGGATCGGGCTGGATCGCACCGACGCATGGGAAGCGCCTGAGCGTGTTCGCCCCAAGGGACGTTATGCCTCCCTCTCGGAGGCCGCTCGGCAGTTTACCGTGAATCGTGATCGCACCATCACGTTTGTTCGCGATTGCCAGGATGATCTCCGCGCCCGGGTCGTCAATCATCTCGCCGGCAAAATCACCGGTCAGGAATGTCTCGCGATACTGGTCACCCATCCGCTTCGTCACCTGGACCAGATCCGCGAGCTGCAAGCCGATCCCCAATACCCTGCGTAGTTCCATCTCGGCCCATCGCGTTTCAAAACGAAACGGCCAGTGCGCCAGACCGGAACAGCGGCAACAGAGCACACGACGTCGCGTTGTGCTTTCAATGATTTACCAGCACCTCAGGTGCGGCTACGCGCATGCTTTTCTGTGGGCATGAGCTTCTGGTTAATCTTCCTCACCGCCCAAGTAATTGTGATGTTGTTCGCTGTCGTTCGCGAATCCGGAAAGGACAAGCGCTTCGAAGGCGAAAAGCTCGGTTTCCGCAGCTAGCCCTCTTTCCCGTACAGGAAAACGCACGGTTCGTGCCGGCTCTCGCCGCCATCGTTCACCGAGTAAGTCTTATAACTCCTATGAGTGCCCCACAGCGATCCGGCCGCATGTTCACCATCTACGCGTAAGGCGTAGAATTCGATATCGAGTTGATCCAACAGTTTCCTGTCGTCGTTATATAACTTCGAGACTCGCTTCAACGCCTCCAACACTGCGTCCTTCGGTGACATTCCTCGCCGCATGCTCTCGACCACCGTATGCGCGCCCACAACGCGGATGTTGAGTTCTCCTACGCCCGTCGATCCAGCTCCGCCGACTTCCTGATCCACATAGAGACCTGCGCCAATAATCGGCGAGTCTCCCACCCGCCCGGGAATCTTCCAGGAGAGGCCGCTCGTGGTCGTCACGCCCGAAATTTCCCCTTTGTCATTCAGTCCCAGACAGTTGATGGTTCCATAGGTCGGGTGCACCGCCATATCCCAGGCCCAGGCCAGCACGTCGTCGCTCACCTGAGGGAAGCTGCTCCGAAGCTGTTTCATCGGTGGATTTCGCGATTCTTCCTGTAGGTTTTGCTCCATTGAAACCCAATTGTTGAACCCTCGCGGCGTGCGCAATGACTGCTTCCATACCAGCCAGGCCGTTCGCGATTTTTCGGTCAACAGATCTTCCTTTTGATACCCGTGCGCTTCCGCAAATCGCAGCGCGCCCTCGCCCACAATCATCACGTGGGTGGTCTGGTCCATGACCAGCTTGGCGATTTTTGAAGGCGTCTTGATGCCCTGAATCGCTGCTACCGCCCCTGCGCGCTTGGTAGGACCGTGCATGACGCTCGCGTCGAGTTCCACGACGCCGTCTTCATTGGGTAGCCCGCCGTACCCCACCGAGGTATCGTTTGGGTCCGATTCGACAATGTTTACGCCTGCAATCACCGCATCCAGCGTGTCGGCCCCGCTGCGAATCATCTCGTTCGCTTTCGCGCAGGCCGCCAGCCCGTTGGCGCTCGAGATAACCACCGGCTTTTTTGCGCCAGTTCCTTGGCTCGCTTTCAGCGAAGCGACCGAAGCTGCGATCGCCGCGGATCCCGTTATCCATTGCCGTCGATTCACCATGATTTGAGTTTGTACCACAGAGCAGTCCCTAGGTATTCTCCTAGTAACGGCGAGGTTACAATTGGGATTCAATGACCGAGCAAGTCTCGCCCGCGTCAGGTCTGCATGGCGTCGTAACTGTTCCCGGGGATAAGTCCATTTCCCATCGCTACGCCATGCTTGCCTCAATCGCTCAGGGCGACTCCCGAATTTATAACTATTCGAGCGGGGCCGATTGCCAATCGACGCTATCGTGCATGGAAGCACTCGGAATCGAACACGATTTCGACGAAGAGGATGGCCGTAAGGTCTTGATCATTCGCGGCAAAGGCAAGAGTCATTTGCAGCCGCCGGCTGCCCCGCTTGATGCAGGAAATTCTGGCTCGACCATACGGATGCTTTCCGGTATTCTCGCTGGACAGTCGTTCACAACCTGTATCGCCGGGGACGAGTCTCTCGAGAAGCGCCCCATGCGCCGCATTATGCTTCCGCTCGCCGAGATGGGTGCGCACATCGAAGCGACTGACGGTCAGTTCCCGCCGTTGAAGATTCAAGGGTCCCATCTCCACGGCATCGACTATACTCTGCCCGTCGCCAGTGCCCAGGTTAAGAGCTGTATCCTGCTGGCCGGTCTCTTCGCGAATGGCGAGACGATCGTTCGCGAGCCCATCGCGACTCGCGATCACACTGAGATCGCTCTGCGTGAACTTGGCGCGGATCTGGCGGTCGAGCGCAAAATAGTTCGATTGCGGGCCCGCGCCGAACTCACGGGCAAGACACTCGTTGTTCCGGGTGATATTTCGTCCGCGGCTTTCTTTATAGTTGCTGCTCTCATCCGCCCCGGCTCCGACATCATTCTCACCAACATAGGCCTGAATCCCACCAGGACCGCTCTCCTCGATCTCCTGCGCGGAATGGGTGCCCAGATTAAGGTATTGCATATTGAGCAGGTAAATGGTGAGTTGATCGGAAATCTTCAAGTGAAGGGTTCGCGCATGAAGGGTGGCGTGGTCGAGGGGGCAACTACTGCCGCGGTGATCGATGAAATCCCGGTCCTCGCTGTCCTCGGTGCTCTCAGCGAAGATGGCCTGATTGTGCGTGATGCCGGCGAACTGCGCGTCAAGGAATCGGATCGCATCGAAACGATCGCCCGGAACCTGGAGCGCATGGGCGCAATCGTGACAACCACTTCCAGCGGATTGGAAATTCCAGGGCGGCAAAGGCTTCGGAGCGCCGAAATCGATTCCTGCGGCGATCACCGGATAGCGATGGCCTTTTCCGTTGCCGCCCTCGCGGCCAATGCACCATCCGCCATTCAAGGCGCTGAAGCGGCCTCCATCTCATTCCCGGAGTTCTACCCGACACTCCGGTCTCTTACAAATTGACAGCCATGGAAGAATTAGCTGAAACCGATCTCAGTTACGAAGATCTCGTCCACGATCTGAACAACGTTTTCGAAACCATTACCGAGGCCGCCGAACTGCTGAAATCGGACCGCCGCTGGAAGCCGCTCTCCGCTACTCTCTGCCGGAGCGTGAACCGCGGCAAACGCCTGGTGGGAGCCTTCTCCGATAGTACGCCGAATCTCGCGGCCATCGTTGAGGATGCCATCCAATCCGTTACCGACTACTGCACCGCGGCCCGAAAACCCCGTATGCGGTTCGTGCGGCAGATTCCTCCCGAAGTTCGCCTCCCCGGCTCGACCAAGGATTGGGAGCGCGTTTTCGTAAATCTGTTTCTCAATGCCGCGCAAATGATGCACAAACCCGGCCGCATCGATATTGTTGCCGAACGCGGTGACGAAGATCTTTCCATCACCATCTCCGATAATGGCCCCGGGATTCCCGCTGAGATTCTGCCTCGCGTCTTTCGCCCAAATGTTTCGACCAAGAACAATGGAAGCAAGCGCTCCGGCTTAGGCCTCCACATTGTCGCATCCATTGTTAAGAAATATTCAGGCAGGGTGGCCGCCGCGAACCGCGAAAAAGCGAATGGAGCAGTATTCACCATTTCGCTGCCCGCAACCTGATGCGCTGCCAAAAACTGCGCTGCTTTTCGAGGCTTCAGACGTCTATCTCTCTTTGCGAGGTCTCCTCACATAGTGCCCGGTCCGCGATTTCTCTGTATTCACTGCCATTTCTATCAGCCTCCGCGCGAGAACCCATGGCTGGAACAGATTGAGCTGCAGGATTCCGCCTACCCGTATCACGACTGGAACGAGCGCGTAGCCGCAGAATGCTACGCTCCGAACCTGGCGGCCCGCATCCTCGATGATCAGCAGCGGATCACCCGAATCGTCAACAACTACTCGCGAATCAGTTTCAATTTCGGCCCCACCCTTCTCTCCTGGGCGGCCGAACATTCTCCCGACGTCTATCGCGGATTGATTGATGCGGACCGGCAAAGCCAGAAGCAGTTTTCCGGCCATGGTTCGGCCATGGCACAGGCATACAACCACGTGATCATGCCTCTTGCCAACAGCCGCGATAAGAAGACTCAGGTCCGCTGGGGCTTCGAAGACTTTGTCAGCCGGTTCGGGCGCTTGCCCGAAGGCATGTGGCTACCCGAAACCGCAGTCGATCTGGAATCGCTCGATCTTATGGCCCAGGCCGGAATTTCGTTCGCCATCCTCGCTCCCCACCAGGCGAAAGCCATTCGGCCGCTCAGCGGTGGCGATTGGCAGGATATGAATGGCGCGAAGATCGATCCCACTCGCGCCTACCTTCTGAAAACGCCCAGCGGCAACCCCATCAATCTGTTCTTTTATGACGGGCCCATTTCTCAGGCCGTCGCTTTCGAAAAACTGCTCGACAATGGCGAAAAATTCGCCACTCGATTGACCAGTATCTTTTCAGACAATCGCTCCTGGCCTCAGATGGTTCACATTGCCACTGACGGCGAGACTTATGGCCATCATCACAGGCACGGCGAAATGGCGCTGGCCTATGCGCTCGATTACATCGAATCCAAAAAGCTGGCCAAGATCACGAATTACGGCGAGTTTTTGCAGAACAATCCACCTGTGTGGGAAGCGCAGATTCACGAAAACACTTCGTGGAGTTGCGTTCACGGGATCGAGCGTTGGCGGAGCAATTGCGGCTGCAACGCCGGCCGCCTCGGTTGGAGTCAGGATTGGCGCAAGCCCCTCCGTGAAGCGCTGGACTGGTTACGCGATGAGGTCGCTGCCAAGTTCGAGCAACTCGGCGAAACCCTGCTGCGGGATCCCTGGGCCGCGCGCGACGGTTATATCGCCGTTGTGCTCGATCGCTCCCCCGAAGTGCGCGAACGCTTTGGCCAGGAACATTTCGTTCGCGACCTGACGCAGCCTGAGCAGGTCGTGGTTTGGAAGCTCATGGAACTCCAGCGCCACGCGATGCTCATGTACACCAGTTGCGGCTGGTTCTTCGACGAGCTCTCCGGCATCGAGACTGTGCAGGTGATTCAGTATGCCGGACGCGTGGTCCAACTCGCTGAACAGTTATTCGGAGATTCCATCGAAGCGCAGTTCCTCGAGCGACTCGCGGCCGCCAAGAGTAATCTCCCAGAGTACGGGGACGGCGCAAAAATCTACACGCGTTATGTCAGGCCCTCTATAGTCGACCTCGAGAAAGTCGGCGCTCATTACTCCATCAGCTCTCTTTTTGCCCCCTATGGGGAGCGGACCGATATCTTTTCATATGTCGTCACGCGGCTCGACTATCACACGGCCGATGCAGGCCGCCTCCGCATGGCCATGGGACAGGCGCGCTTCACGTCGAAGGTTACTCAAGAGTCCGAAGTGTTGGCATTTTGGGTGGTCCATTTTGGGGATCACAATGTGGCCGGCGGTGTACAGAAGGCTGCCAGTATGTCCAGCTACCAAGACCTGCTCGATTCGGTCGGCGATTCTTTCGCGCGCGTCGATATTCCCGAGGTAGTTCGTCTCCTCGACCGGCGGTTCGGCGAGCGCACTTATTCGCTACGCTCACTGTTCCGCGACGAGCAGAGGCGTATTGTCCGCACCATCCTTTCGGCTACCGTCGCCGAAGCCGAGGCTGCATATCTACAGCTCTACGAGCGTCATGCCGCTCTGATGCGTTTTATAACGAGTCTGGGGACTCCCATGCCCCGCGAGTTTACGGCCGCTGTCGAATACGCGATCAACAGTCTTTTGCGCCGCGCCTCTTCGAGCGAGGAACTGGATGCGGACCGCATTCGCGGGCTCCTCCGCGAGGCTCAGGAAAGCAGTGTCAGCATCGACAAGACAACCATCGAATTTCTTCTCCGTCGCAAGCTGGAGAGCCTTGCCAGCCGCTTTGCCGCTGATCCCATCAACATCGACAAACTGAATGACCTGCGGAAAGCTCTCAAGATCATCAGGCAGATGCCGTTTCCGGTGAATATGTGGTCGGCTCAGAACCATGTCTACGCGATTCAGGCCGGCCTGTACCAGCGCACCCGCAAACGCGCCCAGCGCGGAGACGTAAAGGCCCAAACGTGGGTCAATAATTACCTCGCTCTGAGCGAGTTGCTTTGCATTCACGTGCAATAGTTGCCTGATGTCTTATTGAGAACCGTCTGGCGGCAGCGCGAACGTCACGATGACGTCCGACTGCACGTCAACCGGGTTGCCGTTCAACAGCGTCGGCCGGTAGACCCATTGGATGACAGCGTTTTTGGCTGCGTTGACGAGCAGCGGATGGCCGCGCACGAGCTCGATATTCGCCACGTGTCCGCTTTTATCGACCGTCACCTTAAATTCCACTGAACCCTGGATGCGAGCCGCTTTTGCGAGCGGAGGATAAACCGGGTCCACCCTGTGGATCAGATTGGACTCAGCAACCGCGCCGCCGATTCGTATGACTTTCCCGGGCGGCTGAACACCCCAGGATGGGGATGCTGCCGGTAAAGCGACCCTGAGCCACAGGCCGTTGCCGTCCTTTGCCGGAATGACGGCGAGCCCCAGGTGTTCATCTACATCTTTCAGAGCAGCCTGTATTTGCGCGAAATTTTCGGGGGTAAGATCGTCGCCTTTGTGTATCGGCAGTGCAGTTAAAACCTTGCTTCGCAGTGGCTCTGGCAGGCTACTCACGTTGATGTCCTGAACCTTGCTCACGCCCGGTGGTACTTGGAAGAACACCGGCCGAGGTCCTTCCGCCGCACCTTCGGACGGAAGCGCGAAATCAATCTCAATCTGCGCCGGAGATGGCTGCACCTCCGGATTAAAATGCCACTGCAGCACTGATTCGAGTGCCGCTCCGCGAAGTTCTTGCGGCCCGCTGGCGACCCTTGCGTCCGTCACCTCGCCCTTCTTGTCCAGCGTGGCCTCTATAATTACCGTTCCTTGAATGCCGTTTGCCAGCGCCTTTTTCGGGTACTGTACGGACGAGCGGTGCAGAAGCTTTGCTTCATCCACCTGAACTGTTACGCCAGTCGCATCGGTTACGGATTGCGGCGCGGCTCGCAATGGCAATCCCCGTACCCCTAACCACCCCGTCATGATCACGATGGCCGCGAAGCCGGCCATTGAGGATCGGATTCTAAGTTCCGACATATTCACCTCTTCAATCAGCGCGGCCACCCGTTCTCTCAGGTGGCGCTTCTTAAGAAATAGTGGAGCCTGCGCCAGCCCTATGTCGGCCCGCGCCTCCGCCATGGCAAGCAGCGTCCGAAGATACTGCCCACGAGATAAGGTGTATTCGACAACAGCGCGATCAACGGCTTCTTCGCGAGCGAGTTGAATCTGGCCGATCAGCCACCACACCGCCGGATGAAACCAGAGAAGAGCGCGGAGCAACTCCTCGAAAAGCGTAAAAGTCCAATCTCGCCGGGCTACGTGAATCAGTTCGTGGAGCGCGACCGCTTCGTCGGTGGTCCAGCGCGAGGGAACCAGAATCGCTGGACGGAAAACGCCAAACGTCACTGGCCCGTTCACTTCTTCGGAAATGTAAACGTCCGGCCAAACGCCAACCCGCTGTTTCTCTAGTTGAAAGATAGCCGGCACAAACTGTGCTTCTTTGCGGTAACGGCTGAGACGATAGAGACCCAGCAAGACAAAGGCCAGCTGAATTACCGCTCCCGCCACAATCACCGCGACAAGCGCCTCGGGCCATGTCAGAAGCCAGGTCTGACCGTTCGATGCCGTTGATTTGCTGAGCTCGAATGTTCGGACAGAGACGTAGCCGGGTGTAGCGGCCCTTGCGACAGGCCAGGGCTGAATCAACGGAAGCAGAATGCAGCAGGCCAACAGGCCTTGCAGGCACCACAAACGAAAAGGCACCTGAAGCTTCAGTAGCCCCAGCAATAAACCTCCGGCGGTGATAAGCACAGCGATCTGACTGCTGTAAGCCAGCAAGTCTCGCAATACGAGGACGGTCATGTGGCATCCCTCCGGCTCAAAGCCTTCCGGACCATGCCCCGAATCTCAGCCAGATCCTTCCCGGACAGCTTTTTGTCCTCCATCAAATGCACAAGTAAAGGATCCGCCGACCCGTTGAAGACGCGATTCACGAATTCCCTCACCATGTCCCGCAGAACCTTCTTGCGCGAACGTGTAGACCTGTACTGGTACGCGCGTTCGCCGTCGGATTTCGTGAGATGCCCTTTCTGCTCGAGAATGTTCATCATGGTCATGACGGTCGTATACGCTATCTTGCGTTTTGCACGCAATTTCTCGTACACATCGCGAACCGTAACGCTGTCCGTCTCCCAGATGACCTTCATGATCTCCAGCTCCTGATCGGTTAAGGTGGCGCTTTTTGTCCTCACACTAATTACTTAGTACTTAAATATATTGGCTGTCAAGCAGAATATTTCTGAGCCCTGTTTGAGGGGCGCTGCGAGTCAAGCGACAATGGGAAAGCGCGGAGTTCTATTAAGCAAATACTGTGCGCCAGGATTGCAGCCAGGAACAGATGTGAACTACCTTGAATCCGTCCGGTTCCTGTACTCCCTCGGCAACGAGCTGAGAATCGGTGCTACGTTTGGACTCGAACGGATGCGGATACTCCTGGCCGAGCTGGGGCGTCCCGAGCGGGAACAGCGCTTCATTCACATCGCCGGCACAAATGGCAAAGGTTCCACTTGCGCAATGATTTCCGCCGTCTTGCGAAAAGCAGGTTTCCACACCGGTCTCTACACGTCACCTCATCTGGTTGAGCCCACCGAGCGCATCCAGATCGACGGAAACGCGATTAGCCCCGCTGATTTCGCCGTAGTCTTCGGAACCGTTCACGCAGCCGCTGAGCGCCTCATTCGGGACGAGCGCGTCGATGCCCACCCTTCTTACTTCGAGACCATTACTGCTATGGCGTTCCTGCTGTTCCGGGAGCGCTGCGATATTTCGGTAATCGAAGTCGGTTTAGGAGGACGTCTCGATGCAACCAACGTCATCACGCCCGAGCTCTGCTTGATCACGCCCATCGCCTACGATCACGAATCCTTTCTAGGCACCACTCTACAATCCATTGCTGCCGAAAAAGCGGGTATTCTGAAACCTGCCGTTCCCGCTGTCTTGGCGAGGCAGGCCGCGGCGGCAGAAACCGTAATTCAAGCTCGCGCCGCTGAGTTGGGGTGTCCGCTTATCCGAACCGCTGAGGCCCAGCTATCGGACACGCATGTCGCGGCGCGCCAATCGTCTTTCTTGCTGAACGGGACGGAATACCGGTGCAACCTTCCCGGCCGTCATCAAATCGAGAACGCCGCCGCCGCCATCCTGGTCTGTGAAGCCCTGAAGATTCCGGTTTCTGCGATCCAGGCTGGTCTCGGATCGGCCCACTGGCCCGGACGGCTGGAGTTGGTAGCCAGCAATCCGGATTTCGTACTTGATGGCGCGCATAATCCGGCGGGTGCAGCCGCACTCTCCGCGTACATTCGCGAATTCTGCGCGAGCCGGCCGGTTTGGCTCGTGTATGGCGCGATGCGGGACAAAGCCATTGACGAAGTCACGGCCCAGTTGTTTCCACTCGCCGATCGCCTCATCCTCACCGCGCCCAATTACTCGCGTTCCCTTCGCCCGGACGCCATTCTGGAGGTCACAGCCCACCCCAAAGCCACGGTGACTCAAACCGTCCCCGAGGCAATCGAGGTAGCTCGATCTGCCCCGCCTGACGCCACCGTGTTCTTCACCGGCTCCCTATTTCTGGTTGGCGAAGCTCGCGGCCTCCTTTCGTAACATGAGAACGGAATGAAAAGGCTGCGAGGCGTGCTGATTGCCGATCCCGCCGTCGTTCTGTCCACCGTCTTCTTCGGAACCGTGAGCCTGATCGTTTCGTTTTTCGATGAAACGGGCCTGGTTCAGATTCGTGTCGCTCGGGCCTGGGCCCGAAGTCTTCTTGCCGCCGGCGGCATCCACACCCGCGTCGAAGGATTGGAGCATGTCGATCCTGCTCGTCCCTACGTGTTCATCGCGAATCATTCAAGCTACATGGACACGCCGCTCGCCCTTGCCCATATCCCGGCTCAATTTCGGTTCCTTGCCAAGCGCGGACTGTTCCAAATCCCGTTTCTCGGCACGCACTTGAGTCGTGCCGGGCATATTCCGGTTCCCCGCGAAGATCCTCGCGCCTCCGTCAAAACCATGCAGGTCGCGGCGGAGACCATTCGGCAGAAGAAAATCTCGCTGCTCATTTTTCCCGAGGGCGGCCGTTCTCACGACGGCGCTCTTCGTCCGTTTAAAGAGGGTGGCGCTTACATTGCTATCCGCGCGGGCGTGCCGGTTGTGCCGCTGATCATGCTCGGGACGCGAGGCGTGCTGCCCTATGGTAGCGGCATTGTGCTCCCAGGATCAGTGACCCTGCGGATATTGCCCCCGATCGAAACGTCTCAGATGAGCCCCAAGGATCGTGGAACGCTAACAACCCATATTCGAGACCTGATACTGAATGAGTTGGAATCGGTGCGCAAATCTGGAGACAGTGAGGCGCTTCTGAAAATGGAAGCTAGCAGCAGCCCGTCTTCGCCATCACAATCTCGTTGATCTGCACCAACGTCGGGTAATGTCCCGTGTAGCAGGCGTAACAGAAGCGATCGTCCTTGTCGTTGACGGAATCGCGCAATGAATCGAGCGAGAGATAGGCGAGTGAATCCGCCTCCACGTACTCCTCAATCTGCTTGATGTCGTTATTGGCTGCAATCAGTTCACCCAGCGATGGCGTATCCACGCCGTAGTAGCAGGGGGAGATCGTAGGCGGGCAGGAGATCCGCAGATGCACTTCGCGCGCCCCGGCACTTCGCACCATGCGCACGATCTTGCGGCTCGTCGTCCCACGCACGATGGAGTCGTCTACCAGGATGACGCGCTTGCCCTCGAGCAGATGCCGGACCGGGTTCAGCTTGAGCTTGACGCCGAAATCGCGAATCGCCTGTGAAGGCTCAATGAATGTGCGGCCCACGTAGTGATTGCGGATCAAGGCTTGTTTGTACGGAATGCCCGATTCGGCTGCATAGCCAATCGCCGCCGACACGCCCGAGTCAGGTACCGGGACCACGACATCGGCGTCTACGGGGTGCTCGCGTGCGAGCAGCCGGCCCATGCGCTCCCGCGATTCGGCCACGGATTTTCCGAACACGACTGAGTCCGGCCGTGAGAAATATACATGTTCGAAGGAGCAGTGCGCGCGTACTCCGGGAGTCGTGTAGTACTCGCGGGTCATGCCTTCCGGTCCGATGATCACCATCTCCGCCGGTTCCACATCGCCTACGTACGTTGCGCCGATCAGGTCGAACGCGCATGTTTCAGAAGCAAACACGGTTGCGGGCCGCTCGCCAGGAATCTCGAGCCGCCCAATGGCCAACGGACGGAATGCATGCGGGTCGCGCGCCACAATGATGCGGTCCTCGGCCAGAAATACGAGCGAGAAAGCTCCTTCAATCTGGAGCAGAGCGTCTCGTAATGCGCCGGAAAGCGTTCGTTCGCGCGAGCGCGCCACCAGGTGCAAAACCACTTCCGTATCGCTGGTTGACTGAAAGATCGAGCCGTCTTGTTCTAGATCGCGCCGCAACTCAATCGCGTTCGTCAGGTTGCCATTGTGCGCCACCGCAACCTGCCCTTTGCTGCAAGCTACCGACAAGGGCTGAGCATTGCGCAGCACAGTGTCGCCGGCTGTCGAGTATCTGGTGTGTCCGATGGCTAGACTTCCCGGAAGCTCATTCAACACACCCGGTGTGAAGATTTCGGCCACATGCCCCATCTTGCGGACGCTGTGGATTTTCCGGCCGTCGCTGGATGCAATCCCGGCGCTTTCCTGCCCGCGATGCTGCAGCGCGTACAGGCCCAGGTAAACGAGGTTGGACGCCTCGGGGTGTCCATAAAGCGCGAAAACTCCGCACTCTTCATGGAGCTTGTCGAACGGGCTTTCCTCTTCCAAATCAAACATTCGTATTCACCAGGACAGGATCGTGGAGGAGGTGTTCAAGAGAGTCGGTCCAGATCCCGGCAAGCTCAGCGATTCGGCTGTCCACCAGGATCCGCTTCCTGTTACGGATGGTCACCCTCGCTTCGAGTGTAGCGCCAATAACCAGCGCCTCGATAGTATTTTTTCGAGCAGCGGCCAAGACCGGCTCGGCATCGCCCGTCGAGACTAAAATCCGCGATGGTCCTTCGTGGAAAAGCAGCAGCTCCGGACTCAGGTCGGAATCGAGATCAATCGCTGCCCCGATGCCAGCCGGCCCAAAGGAGCATTCGGCCACCGCCACCCCCAGTCCGCCCTCACCCAGGTCATGGGCGGACTCAACTGCCCGGTCCCGAACGAGTTCCCGAATTGTCGCCTGCACGCGCCTCTCGTAATCCATATCGAGCGCGGGCGGACGACCCCACAGCGAATCGTGAATGACCTTCGCGTGTTGTGTTCCGCCCAGTTCCTGGAGATCTGCAGTGCCGAGCCCGCCTAACAGGATCACGTGCGCGCCGGCTCGTTTGAAATCCGCTCCGATCGGCAGCGCCGTTTCGAGCGTGCCGACAATCCCCACCACTGGCGTCGGAAAGATCGGCGTGCCCAGGGTCTCGTTATACAAGCTGACGTTTCCGCCCGTAACCGGAACTTCAAAGAACTTGCACGCTTCTGCCAACCCCTCGATCGATTCCACGATCTGGGCCATGATCTCCGGCCGCTCCGGATTCCCGAAGTTCAGATTGTTCGTCGTTGCGATCGGCAGCGCGCCCACAGTCGACAGATTGCGGCAGCACTCGGCCACGATGAGTGTCGTTCCCTCGCGCGGATCGAGAGCGCAATAGCGGCCATTGCCATCAAGCGACATCGCTACTGAAGTGTTCGTGCCTTTAATTCGCACAATCGCGGCATCTGCTCCCGGCCCGGCGAGCGTGTTGGTACGAACCTGATAATCGTACTGCTCGTATATCCATTTCTTCGAACACAGATCGCCGCTTGCCAGCAGTTTCTTGAGGTCGGCGGCTAAATCTCCGCTCTGAATCTCCGGTCCGTCGAGGGGCGCCGTTCGCAGCGGCTTTGAGTAGGGCCTGTTGTAGCGCGGAGCCTCGTCGGCCAGCGCCCGATTCGGAATCTCAGCGAAGACTCGGCCATGATCCTTCACGCGCAGCATGCCATCAGTTGTCACGACGCCGATCCGAACTGCATCGAGCCCCCATTTTTCGAAAACTGCCAGAACCTCGGGTTCGCGGCCGCGCTCCGCGACCAGCAGCATGCGTTCCTGCGATTCCGACAGCATCATTTCGTAGGCCGTCATGCCTGGCTCCCGCTGCGGAACATATTGCAAGTCAATTTCGATGCCCGTACCCGCGCGGCTGCCCATCTCGCATGTCGATGACGTCAGTCCCGCCGCGCCCATATCCTGGATTCCAACGATTGCACCCGTCTTCATCGCCTCCAGACAGGCTTCGAGAAGCAACTTTTCCATGAATGGATCACCGACCTGCACATTAGGCCGCTTCGCTTTGGATTCTTCGGTAAATTCGGCCGAAGCCATGGAGGCGCCATGGATTCCGTCGCGTCCGGTCTTCGCCCCAACGTAGATCACCGAGTTCCCTACCCCGGTTGCCTTGCCGTAGAAAACTTCGTCGTGGCGAAATACACCGAGTGCGAATACATTTACTAGCGGATTGCCGTCGTAGCTCTTTTCGAAAACGCACTCGCCGCCGACAGTCGGCACGCCGAAACAGTTCCCGTAATGCGCAATCCCCGCCACCACTCCTTCGAGAATGCGTTGATTGCGCTCTCCGGTCTCAACGTCGTCCAGTTTCCCGAACCGAAGCGAGTCCATGACAGCGATCGGTCGGGCGCCCATGGTGAAGATGTCGCGCAGGATCCCGCCGACCCCCGTGGCCGCTCCCTGAAAAGGCTCGATAAAGCTCGGATGATTGTGGGATTCAATCTTGAATGCGATTGCGATGCCATCGCCGATATCGATAATCCCGGCGTTTTCGCCGGGACCTTGCAGCACACGCGCGCTCTCGATAGGCAGCTTCTTCAGATGCACACGCGAACTCTTATAGGAGCAGTGCTCGCTCCACATGACGCTGAAGATACCTAGTTCGGTGAGGGTCGGCTCACGGCCGAGCAGGCTCAGAATTTTGTCGTATTCGGAGGGGGTGAGTTGGTGAGCCGCAACAACGTCCGGCGTAATACTCATGACCGGGATGCGACAGCTCCGGCGGTTACTAAGGAGTTCAGAATACTTAACCCATCTGTATTGCCCATTAGCGGATCGGCCGCGCGCTCAGGATGCGGCATTAATCCCATGACGTTGCGCTTCGCGTTCAGAATCCCCGCGATGTCTCGCATGGAACCGTTGCAGTTATCGCGGTAACGGAGTACGATGCGATCTTCCGTCTCCAGTTCGTCCAGTGTCCTCTCGTCGGCGATATAGCAGCCCTCGCCATGTGCTACCGGCAGTTTGATGGTCTGAGCTTTCCGCGCGCGGTGAGTAAATGGTGAATCAGTCGTTACGATTTCGAGCGGCACTTGGCGGCAGATGAACTTCAGATTGGCGTTGCGGACGAGAGCGCCCGGCAACAATCCTGCTTCTGTCAACACCTGGAACCCATTACAGATTCCGAGCACGGGGCCGCCATCCTTGACAAAGTTCTTCACGGCCTGCATCACCGGAGAAAATTTCGCAATAGCTCCGCAGCGCAGATAATCACCATAACTGAAACCGCCGGGAAGGATTACAGCATCTACGTCGCCGAGCGATGCCGAATCGTGCCAAACGAACTCAGCCTGATGCTGTAGGTTCTGCGAAACGGCGTACCACGCGTCGTGATCGCAATTACTGCCGGGGAAAATTACAACGGCGACCTTCATTCGAAGGAAATACCGTCAGGCTGCGCCACCTGCGGCCGGAGCCGTTTTCTTGCGCGGCGCGCGCCGCTTTTCCGCCGGCGGTTGCCGGTCGCTCTTCTTCAAAGATGGCAGGACGATGGAGGTGACGAATTTCTTCTCGCCATGTTCGTCGAATTTAATGACAATGTAATCGTCGTTGCAGGAAAGTACAGAGCCGAGCCCAAACTTTCCATGCTCGACTTGGGCTCCCTGGGCGAAGGGCGGTTTGCTGGCCATTATGTACGGGCTGGATCCTCTATAGGTGATTGTAACAATTTGACTTACCTGTTGTCGATCTCAACCCGCAGGGTTTCTCGCTGTTCGCTCTTCTGGCGGCGCGTGGGCTTCCCTATAATGAAGGCAGTAACGCATGGAGGATTTGAAGAAGAAACTGCAAGACGAAGTCGCAGCGCTCGAATACGAACTGCGTAACGAACTTCCCAAAGAGATCCTCAAAGCACGTGCTCACGGTGACTTAAGCGAAAACGCTGAATATCACGCCGCTAAAGAGCGCCAGGCATTTGTGAATGCCCGTCTCGGACACCTGCAATCCCGATTGCGCGAATTCTCCATGATCGATTTTTCAAGGATCCCGCGCGATCGTGTCGGCTTGGGTTCGCAGGTGGTCGTCCTGGATCTCAAAAAAGACGAGGAGTTAACCTACAACCTGGTGACCAGCGAAGAGGCCGACGTGGCGAATGGAAAAATTTCCACCAGTTCGCCGATCGGCAAAGGCCTACTCGGGAAGCGAGTCGGTGACACTGTAAAGATAGCCATCCCGGACGGCATTCGCGAAATGGAAATTTTGGGTTTGACTACCATCCACGACGCTGCCGGCTCCTAGCAGCCGATTACTATGACTTACACTCGCGCAATCGGGATCGGAAGTAGCAGGGCCATCCGATTGATTGTGCGAATGCTGGCTCTTTCGAAGATAAATCCCAACGTACTTACGTTTCTGGGCCTGGTTATTAACATGGTGGCCGCGGCCTTCCTGGCGATCGGCAGCTTCAGAACCGCCGGCGCGATCATCATCTTCGCCGGATTATTCGACATGGTCGACGGTCGCGTGGCCCGTGCCACAAACCAGGTGACTCGCTTCGGAGGGTTCTTCGATTCGGTACTCGACCGCTATTCCGATTTGGCGCTGTTAGTCGGATTACTGGTCTACTACGGCACCATCAATCGGCCGTCCTATGTCGTGCTTACTGCTGTAGTGATGACCGCTTCCGTGATGATCAGCTACACGCGAACTCGCGCGGAAAACATCATCCCCGCTTGCAAAGTCGGTTTTCTCGAACGGCCGGAGCGAATTGTACTTCTGATCATCGGAGCGCTTTTTGACCGGATGGCGCCTGTGCTGTGGGTTATTGCGGTGCTGGGAAATCTAACCGTTATTCACCGGATGATCTTCACCTATCAGGAAGCCAAGCGGTTGGAAGACGCACAACTGCGTACCCGCTCCGTAGCTGCTTCGAGAAGCAGCACGCTTCCCTAACTTCAACGTCAGAAACCTTCGAGCATCCACACATTGCTGTTGTGAACCTCGCCCAGTATGGCGAGATAGCGGCCGTCGGGGGAAGGTATGCCCGAGACGTAATCGGCCCCTTCCTTGTATTGCCACAGCACCCCGGCGTTCCCCGCGAGATCGACATAGAGAAGCACGCCGCTGCTTTGAGCCGAAACAGACCAGCAGTAAAGCCCTTTTCCGTCAGGGGACCAGTCAAGGCCTGTGATATTCGGCCACCCCCGCACCGTGATTTCGCGGTCAGCCCCTCCGGAGAGGGAAAGCAAGCGAATGTGAATCTCCGGCTCGTTACGCCTCGAAATCGCAAGGGTTGTCCCATCGGGCGAGAGTTCGTTGACGAAGTCAGCCGTTGGGTCCTTCTGTATGGTCCGGAGTAACGTGCCTCTGCCTTTCGGGGGTCGAATGCCGTAAGGGTCATCTGTTTCTCATCCTTGCTGTCTTCGAAGATCACGCAGAGGCTTGCCGGTGTACGAGCACACTCGTAGAAACCGTTCTGCGTCTCCATCATCACAAACTGCGGCGCCCCACCCGCGATCGGAATGCGCATCAGGCGGGTCGGAGTGGATCTGTTCGCGCTCTTTGGGATCTCACCGTAGAGAATCCAGGTGCCATCTGGGCTGAGACGCGGAGTAAAGACGTCTTGCGGGCCCGTGATCACAGCCTGAGCCGTGTCGTTGCTAATCCCCTGCTTGAAGATACCCCGCGTTCCATTACGGTCGGAATCGAAGAGCACAGCTTTGCTATCCGCTGTCCACGCAGTGGGCATATCGTTGGCTTCGCCATTCGTCAGGCGGCGAGGGGCGTTCATGCGCGTCCCGCCTGCGCCGAGTTCACCTAGGTAAATCTGTTCCTGGAATATCATCTTCTGGAACGCCAGATATTTCCCGTCCGCACTGGCGCTCAACCAGTTGGCGTAGGAACCCGCCCACTGGGTGATGCGTTTGGGCTTGCCGCTGGGCTTGCCCGCCATATCGATGCCTATTTGCCATAGATTGTAGTCATGCGACCCCGGAGATTCCTGCCGCGAGTAGATCATCCGCCGATCCGAAAGCCAAGAAAAGTCTTGCATGAAAAGGTCGGCCCTCGATAGAACCACAGTGCGGTTCGCCCCCTTGAGGTCACAGGTTTCGATCGACCATTGGTACGCCCCGGAAGCGCCCCGCCCCTTGATATATGCCAGGCGTTGCCCATCCGGTGACCAGTTCGCGACCTGAAGTGATTCGTTTTTTCCCAGCGCGAGGATCTTTTGCGGGTTACCTCCTTGGCTGTCCGCCACCCAAATTTCGTGAAAATGGGCCCCCGATACGGCAGGGATGAAGGCAATATGTGTCCCGTCGGGCGAAACATCCCACCCCCATGCGCTGTCGCGGATCTCGCGTGGGGATTGCCCCAGCACCGAAACGGTCCACACGCTCCCGCGCCCGCCCCTTTCCCAGGCGTTAGCGAGCAATTGCGTGTCGTCGGGAAACCAGGAGCCGACGAACCAATCGGCCCCGGCAGGAACTCCGGCCGGTTTTGGGATCAGGCGCTCGTCGCCGGTTGAAAGCAGCTTGACGTGAATCCCTGCGAGATCGGAGTAAGCGAGGTACTTCCCATCTGGAGAAATGGCGCTGCTCTGGACAGGGTTCTCGCTGGAATTGAACGTCAGGCGCTTCTGGATTAGCTCGGCGGAAGGTGCGGGAGGGCGGTGCAACAGGAACCACGCGATTCCAGCCACTACCATGATGGCCGCGATAGTTCCCATCGCAGCTTTCTTATGCCGCTCAAGAAGCCCCGCGATGATGACCGAATCCGAGCTTGCTTCTTGCGGCGGCTCGCGCAATCCGGGTGCACCGGGCGAGGGCGATTCTACGGCTCCAGACCGATTCGAGCTCGCATCTCGCCTGAGACGTTTCAGATCCGCCCGCATCTCGGACGCATGCTGATACCGCAGGTCGCGGTCTTTCTCCAGCGCCTTCGCGATGATCCGCTCCAGTTCCGGCGGCACGTTGGCGTTGATGCGCCTCAGCGGCGTCGGCGTCTTATTCAAGATCGCGTCGAAGATATTGGCTGTGGTTCCACCGGAAGCCGCGGCGCGGCCTGATGCCATCTCGTAGAGCACAGCGCCGAAGCTAAATAGATCGGTGCGCGTGTCCAGTTCCTCGCCTCGTGCTTGCTCGGGTGACATGTAGGCCACCGTGCCCACGGTTGTGCCAGGGCTGGTGAGGTGCTCAGCCCCCATCGTGACCGTCGCCAGGGCGGACTCCGAAGTATCGGGCTCGGCGCGTTGCACCTGCCGATCGATGCCTGGTTCCTGCAGCTTCGCTAGGCCGAAATCGAGAATTTTCGCCTGCCCCCGCGTGGTCACAAAGATATTCGCGGGCTTGATATCGCGATGTATGATCCCTCTCGCATGCGCGGCGTCCAAACCGTCGGCGATCTGAATCGCCAGGTCGAGTAGCTGGTCGATTTTGAGCGGCTTCGTTCCGATGAGATGTTTGAGAGTCTGCCCTTGAAGAAACTCCATGGCGATGAGCGGCTGCCCATCGCACTCATCGATGTCGTAAATCGTGCAGATGTTCGGATGGTTGAGGGCTGAGGCCGCTTGCGCTTCTCGCTCAAAGCGCTCCAGAGCCTGATGATGCTTGGCCAACTCCTCAGGAAGGAACTTCAGAGCGACAAAGCGGCGCAGCTTGGTGTCCTCGGCCTTATAAACCACACCCATCCCGCCACCGCCGAGCTTTTCGAGAATGCGGTAATGCGAGATGCTCTGGCCGATCACCATTTACTGATCGCCTCGAAGCGAATTCACTCAGGTTATCGCAGATTTAATGCGGTCCTATCGTGCCGATTGAGATCACGCGAGTTGCGGCGTTCCCTCCTACTTACTGCAGCCGCTGTACGTCGCGCCTGTTTTCAATCAGGTAGATTCAGGAGGGCGATTGCCGGAGCTGCACGGCCAAGGCCTGCTTGAGCCTGTTGATGTTGCTCAGACGTTGCCAGCCGCCGCGCTGACTTGGCCTAAGACGGAGCGCGGATCTTTTTCAATCGCCAAGTCACCGAGCGAAATAATCCCCACGACTTTTCCGTTTTCAATGACCGGAAGCCGCCGAATGCTCTTTTCTCTCATGAGGCGTACAGCATCATCGCTGGTTTGATCGGGGGATACAGAGGTTATGTCCTTGCTACAGATCGACTCCAGATTTGTAGTTTCGACGTCCATGCCTTGCGCGATCGCACGGACCACGATGTCCCGGTCAGTCACGATCCCACAGAGTTTTCCGTCTTTTTCGACGACGACATCACCGATGTTGTTCTCGCGCATCCGTTTGGCCGCTTCACGAATCGGCGTGTTCGCGGGCAGGCGGACGGGGTTAGAAGTCATAAGATCACGGACGGATTGGGCCATATTGCAATCTTCCTTCTGCGGTTAGACTCGCCCGCGAAGGCGCACATTTCAGGCAAGTTAAATTGTAAATACTGCGTGGAACGGCATCAGCGTTGTGTAACCTGCATGCTTGGGGCGGCATTAATAGCGGTATCACTTGGGATCGTGCCGATGCAGTTTATTCTCCCGGATAGCGCTCAGCGCCTGGCCGCCATTGGACCCACCAAAATCCTGCCAGAGGACCTGCGGAGAGCGTTGGACCCCGCACAGGACTTCCAGCCGGTGTCGCCTCCCGGACCGGCCGATTGGCTATCGAATCATCCCGAACCTGGTCAGACGTTTGATCAATTCGTCCTTTCACGCCCGAACCGCCCCGACCCCCAGCGGCGAAAGCTTTACCTCGTCTCCATCAGGAGCCCCGGGGAACCTGGTACGCCTCACCTCGACGAACTTGTCCGTTTTGCCGCGGCATTCTTTGCTATTGACGTCGCAACGATTCCCCCGCTCGATACGGCACAGCAGCACATTGAAAGTCGACGCAATCCGTCAAGCGGCCAAACGCAATTGCTCACAACCGATCTTCTCGATTTGCTCCGAAAGCGCCTTCCAGACGATGCGTTTGCGCTGCTAGGAGTCACCATGACCGATCTCTATCCGGATCCCACATGGAATTTCGTATTCGGCCAGGCCTCACTTCGGGACCGCGTGGGTATATACAGCTTCGCTCGCTACAGTCCGGCATTCTACGGCGGGAAGCAAACTCCCGATACGCAAAAACTAGTGCTGCGCCGTAGCTGCAAAGTCCTGGCTCACGAGGCTTGTCACATGTTCGGCATTGAACACTGCATTTGGTACCGATGTCTGATGAACGGCTCGAATCACCTGGACGAAGCGGATGCCCGCCCCCTCCATCTCTGCCCCGTGGATTTGCGCAAGCTGCAATGGAGCGTCGGGTTTGATGTAGTCGCTCGATATCAACACCTTTCCGAATTCGAGCAAGATGCCTTTCCCGACGAAGCTGGTTGGATTGAGAACCGGCTGCGGTTCATTCGAACCGGACATCACTGAGAGCAGCCGGAAGCTCTTAGTACTGTATCGGCCGGGACATGCGTGACACTTTGGTCCTGGCGCGGTGGTAGCAATTCTCTATCGAGTATCGCGGAAGCGGTGTCGCGGAGCCGGAAACGGAGCGACACTGCTTCCTAGGCAGATAGCCGGTCCGGAGACGATTGTGTCCTTTCGGTAGGCATGCGTAGGACTGAGTTCGGCGAGTTTACATTGCATGAGGAAACGAAAAACTCCAACCCGAGCGGCAGACCACCGAGCGCTATAGACTGGGTCTCTGCCATGACTGTACGTTCGCAACGACTCTTTCTGGGCATGAAATGGCGACTATTGCTGTTATGCATGCCCTTCGTGGCGCTTGGCGCGGTGAAACTGCCGCATCCTGATGGGCCGTATGCCGTCAGCAGAAGAACGTTCATTTGGACAGACGGAACGCGACTGGAAGACGCGAGCATCCCTGATCGAAGCGCCAGGCATGTGGCTGTATTCGTGTTTTACCCTGCTGCCCCAACTGGCAAGCGGGCCGAATATTATCCAGGGCTCGCCAATCTGGACGATAATGGCCCTGTTGCCGGGCTGAAGGCTCAGTTCTTTGGAAGCTGGAAGGATGTTCGCGATGGCAAAGTGGAAACGAGTATATCGGAGAACAGCCTCATCGCGGATTCGACTAGGCCATTCCCGGTGTTGCTGTTTTCGCCGGGTTTGAGCGTCCCCGCTCTCGCTTATTCGATTCAACTCACAGAATTGGCGAGCCACGGTTATGTGATCTTCGCGTTGGACCATCCCTATGACACAGCCCTGGTCCAACTGCCGGACGGTAAATCGATCGCGTTTGTAGACCGCCATGCACCCAACGGACCGCCGAACGCCGCGTTCTTCCGAATTGATGCCGAACGCGAAAGGGTGTGGACAAAAGACACGCAGTTTGCGTTACGACAAGTTCAAAAATTGAATTCGGAAGCTGGCGTGTTCGAAAGACGTCTCGATCTGTCAAAAGTTGGCGTGTTTGGGCATTCCATGGGCGGCCGGGTTGCGGTGCAAGCATGTCAGGTCATGATGGAGGTCAGCGCTTGTCTAAACCAGGACGGCGGTCTATTCGGAGTCGACTTCCGTTCAAGTGAGGTCATCCCGTTTGTGAGTGAGCACGCCTCGACCAACGGTTCGCTCTTGAACATTGATGTGCCTATTCACCTTTCTCCCGGGGATGTGGACGCTGAAGGCGAGAAAAGCTTCGATGCCTGGCAAGCGAGGAAATCCAAACTGCTACAAGACTTCCTTCTGCAGAACGCAAGGCCTACCTATAGCGTTCTGAGCCGGCGACGCGGACTTGCCCATGGCTCATTCATGGATGTGCGCGTTCTCAACGCATTGTCGGACCATAAAGATCCAGGGGACTCGTTGGCAGATCTGGTCCTGATAAATGAACTAAATCTCGCATTCTTTGACGCCACATTAAAAGCGAGTGCTGGACGGTTGCAAGACCTGATGAGACGTGCTTCATCAGGGGTGACCATCGAGCGCCTGCATTGACTTTGCTGAAATAGAGCGGACGCAAAACGAGCATCGCTACCGATACACGCTTAAGAAGACACGGCTTCGGAACAGCGAGCAGCTGCTAGGCGGCTTGGAACAGCACGACTGCTTAACTCGCCCCGTTTCAGTCACGAGGATCTATTAAACGTCGAAGCACCTCGGTGATGAACACTTCTCAGCTCTTCCAGCGAATGGTGCCCTTCTTCCGTACTGGACGCCAATGTAGCGCTGGTCGTACGCGCGATGCAACCGAAATTATCGGGAACCATTCTCATGTTCAGGAGGTAACAATGCCAGAGAAGAAAACCCTTGAACGAGCGAAAAAAGATAAAGCCGAAGGGAAAGCCGCGACCACGCAGGCGGGCGAGTTCGTGCGCGAGGAGATGGAGCACATTCGAGAGGGCAAACACGGAGCACGTTCGCCACAGCAAGCCATAGCCATCGGACTTTCAAAAGCACGCCGGGCGGGCGTAGATCTTCCTCCCCCGCGAAAGGGCACAACGTCCGAGGGTACTCGCAAACGTGCTGAGCGGGATCTGGAGAAGGGCCGAAGCGGCAAACAGACGAAACCCTCCGCTAAACGTTCACGCGCAAGGCGCGAGGCACTGAAGCGAGAACCTCGATCGGCGGCTTCGAAGCCCGCTCTTTCTAAGCAGGCAAAGCAAGCTGCCGCACGTCGCCGGGCGCGCGGAAAAACGACTGGTTCCTGAAGGATGCGCAGCCGTCCTTTACGCTAGCTCTGTCCTTCCAGAATCACTACCGCGAACGCCATCTGCGAGGTGTGCGTGAGAGATATCGAAATCCGTTCGACCCCCATGCGCTCGGCAATCTTTTGCGCAATACCGGACAGTCGTAACGCCGGACGGCCCGAAGGCTCGTTCGCCACTTCGAAATCTTTCCAGGTGACTCCGCCGCGCCAGCCCGTTCCGATAGCCTTCATCCCTGCTTCTTTGGCAGCGAAACGCGCCGCGAACCTCTCAGCGGCATTGACTTTGCTCCCGGCGTAGGCTCGTTCCCGCTCGGTATAGATTCGATTCAGAAACCGATCGCCAAACCGCTCGATGCTCTCGCGAATGCGAGCCACCTCCGCCAGATCCGTGCCGATGCCCAGGATCATACATGCATGATGCTACCGTTCTTTCCTTTTTCCGAGTGAGAGAATGAAGGCGGCTATGCACATTCCGGACAATTTCTTGTCTCCTCCGGTGTGGGCCAGCCTCGACGCAGTTGCGATTCCCTCCATAGCGTACGTCTCCCGGCAAGCGCAGAAAGCTACCAGTGAGAATCGTGTCCCGTTGCTCGGTGTCATGGGCGCATTCGTTTTTGCCGCACAGATGATTAATTTCCCCGTCGGCATGGGGACTAGCGGCCACCTCGTAGGCGGAACGTTGCTAACTTGTGTGCTCGGCCCCTGGGCAGCCGCGCTCGTCGTAACCGCCATCCTGATCGTGCAGGCGCTCATCTTTCAAGACGGCGGTGTCCTCGCGCTCGGTGCGAACGTCCTCAATATGGCGTTGATGGGAGTCCTTTTCGGATATCTTCCCGCACGCGCGCTCTTCCGCACGAAATGGCGTTCTTACGGTATCTTCCTTGGGGGGGTCTGCTCGGTACTCGCGAGCGGAATCCTGGCATTGACGGAGCTGACACTTTCCGGGATTCGCATCCCCGCGACTCTGCTACAAGCCTCGTTGGCGTTGTTCGCCGTAAACGCCATTCTGGAAGGCGCAATCACCGTTTCTGTCGTTCGCGCGATCAGCCGGCTGAATCCGGGTGTTGCAGAAACCGGTCTCAGCAGGGACCCCGGAGTTTCGACCGGCACAGGCTGGCAAAAAGTTGCCGGCGCAATTTGCGCTGCTTCTCTGGTGCTTGCCGCTGGAGGCGTTCTGATCGCTTCCAGCCTTCCCGATGGCCTGGAGCACCTGACCAACGCCCTGGGAATGCCGTGGGGACACGCTGTATTGCACTCACCGGTGAGCAATTACCAGGTTCATGTTCTGGGTGCCACGTGGTTCAGCCGAGCAATGGCGGGACTTGCTGGTTTGGCGATCATTTACGCGGTCTGCACAATCGGCGGCCACCTTCTGGGCCGGATGCGTCGCTCATACTCCTGAATCGACACAAGAGGATTGATTGCGTCACGCTAGCCTCGCGCGCTGGAGCACTCAGAACAGTTTCGTTCACCGGATCGATACACGCATCAAGCTGATCCTACTCCTCGCGTTTGTGGTCGTGATCGCGCTTGCTCCGAGACTATCGCTCCTGCAGCTATGTTGTGCGCTCGCGGTCTTAGTTCTGATAACTTTGGCCGGGCGCCTTCCCACCTGGCGCATTCTTCGGATTTCGCTATTGGTTGTGCCTTTCGTAGGATTCTTCGCGTTCATTATTTACCTGACGGGAGATGCTCGTCGCGCCTGGTCCATTCTGTCAAAAAGCTATCTTTCCGGCTTAAGCGTGCTGATTCTAGCCTCTTGCACACCGCTCCCGGAAATCGCTGCCGCCGCACGTTTCTTCAGAGTCCCCGCGCTCCTCGTCGAGGTCATCCAGCTTATCTATAGGTACCTATTCGTCCTCACAGGCGAAGCCCGCACTATGCAGACGGCCTTCGCCACCCGGAACGGCCGCGCCGGCACCCTCGCGTTGCGGGCTTCAACGGGTATGATTGCCGTCCTTTTCAGCAAATCCTATGAGAAGGCTGCCATTGTACACAGCGCAATGTGCAGCCGGGGATTTTCAGGCGAGTTCGCGCACTCTGGCAGGCAGCGTTTCAGTTTTGGCGATCTTGTTGTAGGGATCCTCGGTCTGGTTGCCATCACGGCTCTGTATTTTGCGTGAGCGATGCCCGATGCCTCCATTGCTCGAAATCTCTAATCTCAGCTTTCGCCACCCGGACGGGACCCAGGCGCTGAACGACATCTCATTTCAATTGAGAGAGGGCGAGGAGCTGGCCATTTTCGGGCCGAATGGTTCCGGCAAGACAACACTGCTCCTGCACATGAATGGCATATTGCGCGGCGAAGGAACGGTTCGGGTGGACGGCTTGGAAGTCTCGGGTAGAAATATGGGGGAAATCAGGCGCCGCGTTGGGCTCGTCTTTCAAAATGCCGACGAGCAGTTATTCATGCCGACAGTGCTTGACGATGTCATGTTCGGGCCCCTTAACTTGGGTTTCGCGGCGGCTAGTGCCGAAGAGAAAGCACGCCGCGCGCTGTTTCAAGTCGGGATCGGGGAGGAGCTGCTAAACCGCCCTCCTTTTCACCTGAGCGCAGGCGAAAAACGCCGCGTCGCGCTGGCTGGAGTACTGGTCATGGAGCCGAAACTGCTCCTTCTCGATGAGCCGACGACATCACTCGATCCGCCCGGACAACGCGCTCTGCTCGAGTTACTCCGCCGCATACCTCAACCCAAACTCATCGCGACCCACGATGTTCATTTTGCATCGAGCCTTAGCGAAAGAGCCCTTTTTCTTGAGAAAGGCCGCCTGGTTGCCGACGGCCCGCTGGATGAAATTGTCGACCGCTTCGATTGGCGGCCTCGGTCGTAATTCGTCAGTGCGGTAGCCAACGGGTGCTTGGTCAACACTGGCCAGAACTCGCGCACGACGGCGCGATTGCTGCGCGCCTATCAACAATACGGCTGTCTAGCCTTGAGACTTGCGGAATGCGGCCCAGCGCTTTTTTTGTGCTGCCGCAATTCTTTTGCGCGCCTCCGCGCTCAGAACCCTCTTTTTGCGGCGCCCGCCTTCGGCGGGGTTGTTGCCTCGCTCTGCTGATTGAGCTTTCGGTGCCCGGCCGCCCCGATGCCCTATCATGCTGCGAACCTCAGCGATCTGTTCGTCTAGCTTCTGTTTCTGTGCTTCCAACCCTTGCAGTGCAGCTTCTAGGATTTCTCTACTCGGTTTCGCAGACGCTTTTGCCATGTCTTCCTACTTAGTAACACATCGCGATGTAGCGATGATCGAAAATTATCATCCTCAGCTAAGTTGTGCCTCGGAATGGCACATTAGAGTTACGGGCCCGTCGTTCACCAGGTGCACGTCCATATGTGCCTGAAAAACTCCGGTCTCTACCTTTTCGACCCTTTGGCGACAGGTCTTAATAAAGTGGCCATACAAGTTTTCGGCGCTTTCCGGGCGTGCGGCCTCGGAATAAGACGGCCTATTACCTTTTCTGGTTTCCCCATATAACGTAAACTGAGATACAACCAACAGTTCCCCTGAGATATCCAGCACGTTCAAGTTCATCTTTCCTTCTGCATCCGGGAAGATCCGAAGCTGGATTACTTTCTGCGCTAAGTACTCCGCCTGCGCTTCGGTATCACTCCGTTTTACGCCGAGAAAGATTAACAGTCCCCTTCCTATCGCGCCTGTAATCCGGTTGTCGCTTGTTACGCTCGCCTTGGAGACTCTCTGCACCAGAGCACGCATAGCTTCCATTGGAGCAGGTCGGAATCTCTATACTGAAGAATTGTAACCGCAATGAATGACGATGAATCCGCTCCGGACACCGGTGACAGACCGGTTGGCGCGGAGACCGAAGCGAGCGAGCCAATGATCTGGTGTCCCGTCTGCAACAGTCGCCTGTCGAACAAACGTTGCAAGTTGATCTGTGAGCGGTGTGGCTATTTCATGAGCTGCGCCGATTACTACTGACCGGAGCTCCAAATCCAAGCTAAGGATCATCATCTTGCCTATGCGGCTCTGATAGCGGTTTGTTTCTTCTGGGGGACCACCTATCTTGGCATTCGAATTTCACTCGAGAGCATTCCGCCCCTCTATCTCATCGCCGGCCGCTACGCTATTTCAGGCGCCATTCTGTTGATAGCAGCCGCTCTGGGTGGTGCTCATTTGCCTCGCGGGCGCGAATTGGTATATACAGCAGTCTGCGGCATTATTTGCATTGGCATAGGCAATACCCTGCTCGCCATCTCGGAAGAATGGATTCCCAGCGGCTTGGCGGCACTGTTCTACACCACGTCGCCCTTTTGGATGGTTGGTATCGATGCTTTGCTGCCCGGTGGACGCCGCCCTCTGGCTTCTACCGCCGCTGGTCTGCTGGTCGGCCTCTTTGGAGCGGTTTGTCTCATCGCCCCTTCGGCCATGCGCGAAGGGCTTCGCGGCCGTACACTGGCGGCATTTCTCCTGCTGCAACTGAGCGGGATTGGCTGGGTTCTGGGTTCGCTACTCCAAAAACGCGTCCACTCGCGCGTTCAGCCGTTTGTCAGCGGAGCTGTACAGCAACTGGCTGCCGGTTTAGCCGTATTTATTCCTGCACTGCTGTTCGAACATGCACCACGCGCTATCACTGTCCGATCGTTCCTCGCCGTCAGCTATCTGATAGTTTTCGGTTCCTTAGTCGGATTTAGCTCGTTCATTTACGCCATGGCGCGTCTGCCCGTTGCCATAGTTTCCATTTATATCTTTGTAAACCCGGTCGTGGCTGTATCTCTGGGATGGCTATTCTTCCGCGAGCCCTTTGGCTGGCGCGAGCTCTCCGCGATGTTGATCATCTTTGCCGGCGTGATACTGGTGCGCTGGAGCGAGTCGAATCGCCGTGCCTCTGCCAGCGTCCCCGCGGCCGACGAAGTCGGCGCCATTCCGGACTAGCCCATGCACTATTTCAATGGCTTGATCGCCACTTCTTTGAAGAACACGATATCGTTGTCGCTGTGATTCTGCAGCCCGAAGAAGCCAAAGGTAGGCCTGCGCCCCCGCTCCGGCTCAAACGATAGCTTTTTCGGTGGAACTTCCTCGCCTTCGGTGTAGTCGGTTACTTTTACGCCATTCACCACCACCACCGTGTGCGGCCCATCCAGAGTGATGTCCATCGTGTTCCACTCCGGTCCCGGCTTGCCCGGCCGCGCCAAAGGCTTCGTTAAGGAATAGAGTGTCCCCGTCACGTGGTACTCATCCTCCCCGGGAGCTACATTGTCGATCTGCACTTCATACGCATAATTGACCGGCATCCACGGCTCCCGGGGCTCGACCGGAATGCGAACGAAGACGCCGGAATTGTCGTTCTGATCGCGCATCTTGTAAACCACGTGAATCATGCAATTACCAACTGGGCCGGCGGTCCAATAGAGCAGCCCCATTCCGCCATGGGTGTGGATCAAGCCATTCTCCACCGTCATGGAACCAGGGCCGACGTGCTTCCAGCCATTCAAATCCTTTCCGTTGAAGAGCTGAATCCAATTGGTACCAGAGTCTTGAGCCGGCGCCATCCACGACAGCAGGGTCACCGCCAAAACCGGCAGTACGAAACGTGAGGTCATAACCAAACTGTACGCTTTCGCGCGATTTCCAGGGCGCGTTCTGAGGCGTGTTTCCGCTTTTGCCGCATGTACTCCTACTTACAGGTAAAACTTACAGCGAAGCATCCACCGCTGAAAGCTGTCTCTTACAGCGGAGTCGAGAATTAGGAGGCTAATCAATAAATATGAAAAATCTTCTTTTGGGCGTCTGCTGCCCGGCTCTTTGCTCGCTGGCTGTTTGCTGTCTGCCAGCCCTCGCACAGACTCCCGCCAGTACGGGTTCCGACCAACACTTCGTCGACATGGCGGCCCAAACTGATATGTTGGAGGCCCATTTAGGGCAGATGGCACAGGACCAAGCCAACGCGCAGGATGTGAAGGATTTCGCGCAAATGCTAGTAACGGATCACACCAACTCTTACAATCAGCTCGCCCAAATAGCGACCCAAGCGGGATTGACCATTCCAAAGGGACTGGGCCCCGAGCAGGACAAGATGATCAAGCCGTTCGAAAAACTCAAAGGGGCGGCTTTCGATCGAAAGTACGAAATGACGATGGTCGCCGGTCACCGCAAAGCGATTGCAGAGTACAAGAAGGCGGCAGAGGACGCCCAGAATGCGGCGGTAAAGCAATACGCAACGAACGCTCTTCCAGTGCTGGAGAAGCATTTGCAAGCCGCCGAAGCCTTAGGGAAAACCAAAGCCGCAGGTAAATAAGGCCGCGCCAAGCCTCAATGTGAATAGCGGACGCCGGTACCGGGAAAGGTGCCGTCCCGAATCACGCTCTCTTTGACCACGAGCGTTCCGTTGACGAGCACGTAGGGGATTCCATCCGAGTACTGCGCGGGATTTTCGAACGTTGCCCGATCGATGACCCGCTCGGGGTCGAAAAGGGTGACATCGGCGTCCGCGCCTACAGCTATGCGGCCCTTATTCGGCAATTGCAGCCGCTGGGCCGGCTCAAAGCTCATTTTCCGGATCGCGTCCATCAGTGAGAGGACATGCTCCTGTCGGACGCAGCGCCCCAGAACCCGCGCATACGTGCCAGCAGCGCGCGGATGCCCTTTGCCGTGATCCAAAATGCCATCGCTCGCTATCATCACCGCTGGGTTCGCCATGGCCAGGCGAACGACCTCCTCAGGGATGCTATGGATCGCCACCATGCCTCCTTGTTTCCGGTAACGTGTGAACAATTCCGGCGTCAGGCGCTCGCCCGTATCTGCCCATTGCAAATCGTGATATGTAATCCCGCCCTGCCGCTCTTCCCACCCCGGGCTGAAGATCGCGGACGAGATATCCGTCATGCCGGCTGTGTAAGGGTAAGCCTCCGTGGTGATATCCAGGCCACGCTTATGCGCCCCAGCGATCATGTTGAGGCACAGTTCCGTTTGGCGCAGGGCCATGCTCGTGATGTGGACCACATGGAGCGACGCTCCGGTAGCCGCTGCATCAGCAATCACTTCCTGCAGGGCATCGACGACACCTGGCTCGACCGGCCCGCCGTTCCGCATGTGAACGTAGACTGGTCTCTGGTATTTCGCCGCCAACCCAAAGAGTTCCAATATCTCGGGGCGAGGTGTCTCCGGGACATACGCGATGCCGAGTCCGATTCCGAGCCCGCCCTCCTGCAGTCCTGACTGAACATCGCTGTATGTCTGCCGCCATTCCTCTGCATTGGGAGCGCGCTTCACCGCCGCGTCACGAGGCAGCAGCTTGCCGGCATTCGAATCGTGCATGACTGCCATGAGCGCCGCCAGATGGCCGGAGGTCGCCCCGTAATTCACTAAGGCCTTCCCTTCCCGCTCGGCATACCACGGCCCCACCGGCCACACTCCGACTTCCATTTCGAGCGCAGTCGTGACGCCGTCGCGCGCCTTGAACCCGTAGTTCTCAGATGTCTGCCCATGCGAATGAAGGTCAATAAATCCAGGCGAAATCACCAGGCCGTGCGCGTCGATTACCGTACGTCCCATGAGCGGATGCGCCGCGATTTCCGCGATTTTCGTCCCATTGATGCCGATCGAGCGAATTGCATCCGTGTTCGAAGCGGGGTCAATCAGACGCCCACCGTTCAGAACAATGTCGTACTGCTGGCCCAAAGCCGGAAGGGCCGCCAGAAGTAACAACCAGCGCGCGAATGGCACGACAAGATTATCCCTTGAGTCCCGAATGCGAGGGCCGTGCTGCGGCGAGCATTTGCACTTACCGCACGCTTTTGGGGTATAGTCAGTTTCCGTTCTTTATGGATTCGAAGCCACGCGTTTTCTATATCGGATTGAACATGGCGGGCGCCATTTCGGCAGGCGCTTACACCGCCGGGGTGATGGACTTCTTTATCGATGCGCTCGACAGCCTCTATGCCGAACGCGCGCGGCAGCAGGCCAGGTATGGCGATGATTACTCCAGATGGGAGATCCCTGCGCATGAAGTACGCCTGGTTGCGCTCTCCGGAGCGTCGGCCGGCGGTATGACTTCCGCCATGACCGCTGTTTCTCTTTGCGAGGACTTCACTCCCGTGCGTGCAACCATGCCGGCCAGCCCGCCCAACCGTCTATATAAGGGCTGGGTGGAAGATATTGACATCTCATATTTGCTGGGCAGCGACGATCTGATGGACAGCGGCGCGCCGGCGCGATCCGTTCTCGACTGCGCGCAAATCGACCGCATCGCCGCGGACGCGATTCAAGTAAACAAAGTTCGCCCAGAGAAGCGGCCCTATGTCTCGGACCCCCTTCACCTGATCCTTACTCTTACGAACTTAAGCGGCATACCTTACGGGATCGACGCAGCCAGCGGCGCCGACGAAACACAGACGCTTTATCACGCCGATGAAGCCAATTTTGAGGTTCGTTGGGATGGCGCGCAACCTAACAGTGAAGCGTTATTACTCACCCCATTTGGCCCGGAGAACTGGCCCGCGCTCCGAGATGCCGCGAAAGCTACCGGAGCCTTTCCAATTGCGCTCGCGCCACGGTACTTAGACCGCTCTACCAGCTCTTATAATGGCCGGCTCTGGCGGATTTCAACCGATAACCCACGGCCGGCGCAAGGCGGTTGCGAATGCGAAACGTATTCTTTGCTCAAGCCGAACTGGACCTATCCAGATAGCGTTCCATTTCAGACCTTGAACGTCGATGGCGGGATTACGAACAATAACCCGTTCGAATGCGCTCACCGGGTGTTATGCGAACAGGATCCGGTTCAGGGCTTCCACAATCCGCGTTCCGCTGGAGAAGCTGACCGCGCCGTAATCAGCATCGCTCCCTTTTTGAGCACGCCTGCGTTCCGTCTCAGTCCCCCCGCGGACGATTTGGGCAGCGTACTAGGCAACCTGCTAGACACTCTCGTCAATCAAAGCCGTATACAAGGGGAAAATATCAAGCTGACCCAGGATCCGAATGTGTTCAGCCGGTTTGCAATCTCACCGAGCATTGATGACACTACCCGCGACGCTCTTGCGAGCGCCGCTCTTGGGGCCTTCGGAGGGTTCCTCGCAAAGGAGTTTCGAGATCACGACTACCAACTTGGCAGGCGCAACTGTCAGTGGTTCCTCAAACAGCATTTCACGCTTCCCACCGACAACGTGGTCATGGCGCAATATGCGCTCAGCCCAGAGGTCTTACAGCGCTTCGGGACGATTTTGCCGGACGGAACCAGGGCGATTCCAGTGATTCCGCTTCTCGGCCAGCTCGATCCTGACGTGAATCCTATCCCGGAAGTTCATGTCAAAATCGCAGAGGAGCGCTTGTTCCCGATAGCGGATGCCGCGGTCGCCCGGCTCAAGCTGGTGGCCTTGCGGCTGATCAATCCAGGCGGCAGTTGGCGCCGCACTCTATGGCTGAATGCCGGGTGGTTGTTCGCCGAGAGTGAGATCAAAAGGGCGCTGCTGAAAAAGATCGGCTTCGATCTTGCGCGCCAGAATTTAATAGCCTAGCGCCAGCCTTGCCGCACGGCCACGTATTCAACGCAGCGAGTAAGTGGCTCCCGCCGTGAATTGGAAGGAATTCTCCTTGAATCCTGGAGGCGGATCGTTCAGGTAATTATCGAGAGCCCCCAAGGTAAGGCCGAATCGATGATAAACCGGAAATGTCAGCCCAGCGCCAATAAAGGCGCTGTAGGCGCTTAAGTCATTCCAGGTCGGAGTGATCGCGCCTTGCTGGTTGAGCAGGATACCGTGCGCAAATATCCTGGTGTATGTCTCACCGAGCACAGTCCCAAACAACTGCTTATCGAATCCAGGCAATTCGAAACGCTGATCTATGTAATTCGCGCTGATTTTGACATCCAGTTCCTGAACGTCCGATTTCAGCACCACAAACCCGAGTCCGGCGCCATAGTCCTGCTGCAGTTTCAAACCTTGGGCAAAATTGTGATCGAGAATCCCTTGCACAAAGAAGAATAATCTTGGCTTGAGATACCAGTCCTGTTCAAGGGCAAAATGACTCAGCGATGTCTTTACCGTTGGCGTGAGGGGTTGGCTGATTTTGCCATATGCCCCATTGAATTCGAGCGTCGTTCGGCTGCTCAGGTCAATCCAGTTCTCGTTCGGAACGGCGCGAACCAGATTCGCCGCGCCCGTGTAGGTCTGGCTTTTCTGGGTAGAGGTGATCAGTGCTATTGCTCCCGTGAGGCCGCCGTTCCAGCCCGAAAAGAATCCTTGGCGAGCGAAGGCCTTTTGAAAATTGGCCTCCTCCACCACGTGCGCGACGTTCCCGATAGGGACAGGGGCGGGGGCGGGTTGCGCTCCGGTGTTCACCGCGATTTGCTGGTCCGTTGCGGTCACGGTTCCCCGAGGAACTTTCGTCTCATCTTCTTTCGTGCGCAGCGTGGTCCCTTTCGGTACCACAGCAAATTTTCCTGCGGAGCGAAGCTCCTGAATCTTGGCCCACTCGATCGTAACTTCGCCCGCCACATCGCTCTTGAATACCACCGAAGAACCGTCGGCACGCTCCATATGACCGATCAGTTTCTCGCCATCCTTGCCGACGAGAACATCCCGATCTGTTGGATTAGTGCCCGCGGGAACCTGCCCATTTGCTGCGCCGGCCGCCAGCAAACACGTAATTGAAACGCTCACAAAAAAATTACAGACGCGCATGATCTCCTCCCTAACGTTGAATGTGATGTGTGCAGAGAGGACGCCTGCCGCCGCCCCAGGAGTTCAAAACTTTGCTAAGCGGCACATCTCTGAAAATTCTCATCAGTGTAGCCTAACTAACACTTCTGCACTTCTCGTGATCATTCCCCGATAATTTGAAGCAAAACTCGACGCTGATGTGGACTTGAACGGTGCTCGAACACATACAGCCCTTGCCACGTGCCGAGCGCCATGTGCGATCCAATAACCGGTATCGACAAGCTGCTTTGCGTGAGTGTCGAGCGAATATGCGAAGTCATGTCGTCCGCGCCTTCCGCTGTATGCCGGTAGTGCTTCTCGTCCTCAGGGACCAGACGCTCGAAAAAATCCCGTAGATCGAGAGTGACGTCGGGATCGGCATTCTCCTGAATCACAAGCGAACAGGAAGTGTGCTGAACGAATATGGTCAGCAGCCCGCTTGCGATGCCCTGCTTTGAGAGCCAGTCTTCCACCTGCCGGGTGAACGGATACAGGCCCTTGCCGCGCGTGCTTACCGTGATACTCGTGCTGCGGATCAAATTTCAGTGTTGCGTATAGAGCCGTCCTGGCGCATTGACGTACCATTTCTACATAGGCACTCACAACAGAAGTCCAGGAGACAACATGGGGACCATTCTTGAAGCTGGCCAGCAAGCAGACTTGCTTCGCAGAGGTTTTTCTCGCCGCCAATTCGGGCGTATTGCCAGCGTGCTCACGGCCGGCGCGGCGCTGCCTTTCTACAACGAATCAGCGCTGGCTCATCAAAGTTCAAAGATATACGATATTCCGCCCGACGGAGTCAGAATCAACTCCAACGAGAACCCGCTGGGGCCATGCGCGGAAGCCGCCGACGCCATCCACAGCGTTGTTAAAAATGGCGGGCGCTACATGTTTGACCAAACCGATCTGCTGGCGCAAACGATGGCCGATCAGGAAAACATTCAATTCAGCCGAAAATCGGAGCAGCGCTATATCGATATTTACGCTGGTTCCAGCGCCGCGTTGCATCAGGCTGTGGTCGCGTTCTGTTCGAAGGACCGGCCGTTTGTGAAAGCCGATCCGGGCTACGAAGCGGGTGAAAACGCTGCCAAGTTTATTGGCGCCGATGCGATAAACGTGCCGTTAAGGAATGGCGCCTGGGATCACGACGTGCGCAAGATGCTGGCGATGGCCCCGAATGCCGGCCTGTACTATGTCTGCAATCCCAACAATCCAACCGGCACGTTGACCAGCCACGCCGATATCGAATACCTGGTTAGCAATAAGCCTGCCGGATCGGTTGTAATGATCGATGAAGCTTACATTCACTTCACGCAAAAAACGGACCGCTGTACCGACATGGTTCGCGCCAATAAGGACGTGATTGTCCTTCGAACCTTTTCCAAGCTTTACGGAATGGCGGGACTGCGCGCCGGCGCCGCAATCGCGCGACCCGATCTGCTGCAGAAACTGAGAGGCGTCAGCATAAATTTCATGCCCATTACCGGCATGGTGGGCGCCAGTGCGAGTCTGAAGGTAAGCAATCTCGTGACCGAGCGTCGCAAAATCAACAGCGACAACCGAGAGGACACGTTCAACTGGCTCAAGGCCCGCAACGTCGAGTTTATTCCCTCCGAATCAAACTGCTTCGTGGTTAACGTGAAGCGGCCCGGCAAGGAATTTTTCGGCGACATGGCGAAACAAAACGTGTTCATCGGCCGCACTTGGCCCATATGGCCGAATTGGGTCCGCGTGACTGTCGGTACTAAGGACGAAATGGCGAAATTCAAGGACGCTTTCGCCAAATGCTACAGCGTGTAGCTGGTCTCACTTGCCTGGCTTCTTCCCGCCGGGCATGTCGTTTCCGAATAGCGCGAAACGTGGATTGCGAGGCTCGAACGGTTGTTGTGCCTCCGACAAATCGTTGTTGGCAAATACCCGCTGTCCCTTGATCTCCGACATTTGAAGAAACAGGCCGGTCCCCCTCAAGGCACGGCTGTCAGAAATTGAAACACCATCTCCGTCGCGCAGCAGTATGGTCGCGGCGGTAGACGCCGGCAGCGCTTGCCGTCCTTCAAAATCCACGATATCGAGATGCTCAAAATCTTCGCAATCGATCGCGTTCGAAAAGTAGAGCGGCAGATTGTCCCCCCAGGAAAGGTCAAGGCCGCGAATCTTTAAACCGTCCACATACCGGCAATACATGCCCGGAATATCGTGGCTGAAAACCGCTTCGGAAACGCGGGTTGCGGTCCAGCGAAGGTCGAAGTTCCCGCCCACGGAGTGCGCGATTTCCGGCGCGGGCGCAACAATCCGAAGCTTCACCTGATTGAACGCCAGATCGCGTAAAGTGCCGCCCGGTGCGCCCACGATCATCATTCCGCCTTCCGCCTCGGCGATGACATTTGTAAACCGCACGTCCCTGATTTCGTCTCCGCTCGTTCCGCTCCGGACCGCAATATAGATCGGCTCCGCTTTGCCCCACCAATGCCCGGTAATTAAGTGTGTCTGCAGCGTGATATTCGAAAACAGAATGTGTCTGGTGTGCCCGCCGCCGCGGCCGAAAATCGCGAGTCCTCGATTGGAAGAGATCGACAGGTTATCGAACGTGCTGTCTCGGGTATCTTCCAGCCGTACTGCCGTGGAATGCGAGCTTACTGAGCAGTTTGTAATCTGCACATTATCGCTGCCTACGATGGCGAAGGCATCATCGCCCGTGCGTATATCGCAGTCGGAGATATGGACGCTTTTCGAGGCCATGCAATCGATCCCATCGCTGTTCGGCAATCGCTGATCATTCAGGATATGGACGCCAGAGACGACGCCGTTTTCTGATCCCTGGAGATGCAACGTCCAGTTCGGAGCGTTGCTCAACGTCACGTCGCGAACCAGGACATTCTTGCAGTGTGAAAAAATCACCATCGTTCCGGGGCGGCCTTGGGGATTGACCTCCACCGGTCCGAATGCCAATCCATACCGAGGATTGTTGAAGTCTTGTCCCTGACGCGTGTAACGCGCCTCGAAATCCGGGACTATGTGGGGCCTTGAAAAATCGAAGAAATAGTTTCCGCTGCCGTCAATGGTGCCGCGCCCGATGATCGAGACGTTCTCGGCGTTCCTCGCGACGATGATCCCCGCTTTCGACCCTTCGCCCGAACTATCTACGCCATACGTGTTGCCGAACCCGAACGCCGCAGTGTCGGCGTAATCTGGCACGTTTCTGCTGCCCTGAATCACGGCGCCAGGCTGCAGTTCCAGAGTTACATTACTCAACAGTTCGAAGGTCCCCGTTCGGTACCGGCCGGCTGGAAAGATCACGGTGCCCCCGCCTGCGGAATTAGCTGCTCGAATCGCATTGGAAATCGCGGCCGTATCGAGCGCCGTTCCATCTCCCGCCGCGCCGAATTGTTTCACGCTATAGATGCCGGTCGAGGTGGAGGAATTGCCCGGCACCTGAGCGAGGGCGCAAGCAACAAGTGCCAGGGACAGCGGGGCGGTGAGGCTCACTTGGCGTGTGGATCGCAAGGGCCAGCCCTCACCAAAGACGACGCACCCCGTACGTGTCGAATAGGGTTTCATTGCTCACGATCGGCATATTTTCTGCTTGGGCTTGCGCTATAAGCATGCGATCAAATGGATCTTTGTGGGGGCCAGGAAGCAGGCCGGCGCGGATTGCATGTTCTCCAGAGATTGGGAGCATCTGAAATCCTTCCCGCAGGACACGCCCCGTGAAATCGGCCGCGAGATCGATCGCGCTCGGCAGCTTGCCTGACCGTACCTTTGTTGCAATCTCCCACGCTGAAGCCGCGCTAACGAACACGTCATTACTGGTTTCCGCAATGATCTTACGGGCGGGCCTTGTCAGACCGGGATCATCGGACAACCACCAAAGCAGAGCGTGCGTATCAAGAAGGGCTTGCATTGACTCACTGCCAACCCGCCAATTCATCAGAAGGCAGTGCTTGGAAAAACTCAGGTCCAACTACCAATTCCCCCTTCAGCGAACCTGGTTGCCGTTTCCCCTTCACCTCGCCAATGGGCACCAGCCGGGCGACAGGTTTTGAACCACGCGAGATAATTACTTCTTCACCGCCGGAAGCTTTCTGAATCAGACGCGAGAGGTTCGTCTTTGCCTCATGAATAGTCACAACGCTGGTTTTCATAGCTTAGCTAATTCATCTTAGCTAAAGTGAGTTCAGTGCGCAACTTTGCTTCGAGCGCCGCAGTGTAGCTCAACGTCGTTCGTACAATACGGGTTGAGCCGCACATTGCTCTGTACTACCAACCGAGGTTAAAGACTCTGGCCAAAATATCAGTCGCAAGTACCTGCCTACTGATCCTCGCGTTCTCTGCCGCGCGAACCGCCGCAACACAAACCCCCCAGTCACCGCCGCCGGCGCCCGCACCAGGTACACAAACTCCCGGTACCCAAAATGTTCCTCCACCGAACGAGCCCTTACGCAGAGGCGGATTTGTCCCCGGGCAGAGGCGCGCGCCGGCCGATCCGGTACAGATCGCGCGCGGCAAGATGTTGTTTGGCATCAACTGCCGCGGCTGCCATGGCGCGGATCTGCGCGGCGGCGATTTGGGAGGCCCGAATCTTCTGCGCTCGCAAGTCGCCTTAAGCGATCTCAATGGCGAGTTGATCGTTCCCATTATTCACGGAAGCCGCCAGAACA
Source organism: uncultured Acidobacteriaceae bacterium (assembly GCA_963787585.1). Lineage (GTDB taxonomy): Bacteria > Acidobacteriota > Terriglobia > Bryobacterales > Bryobacteraceae > Bog-105. The sequence continues at coordinate 55,999 of CAWBDR010000004.1, read as the reverse complement.
TGGGAATGCCGGCAATCCCATTGAGTGATGCGGACGCAAACGCCGTGGCCGCTTATGTGCGCAGCGTGATCGAAACCATCCAGAGGCAGGGCGCTCCGCCATCGGCCGGCCAGCAAGTGCCAAGCATCCTCATAGGCAACGCCGACGAAGGCAAAGCCTATTTCGCCGCGAAGTGTAGCGGCTGCCATTCCGCCACAAACGACCTCAGCAAAATTGCCAGCCGGATCCCCGATCCGAAGCGGCTGCAAGACGCCTGGCTTGCTGGCAGCACGCGGGAAGAAGAGGAGGACCCCGAAGGAACTACGTCGACTGCTCGCACCGTGACGGCTACTCTGACACTGCCCTCGGGAGAAACCGTAGAAGGGAAATTGGTTCGGATCGATGATTTCTTAATCACGCTCACTCTCGGAGACGGATCCCAAAAGACGTTTCGTAGAACTGGAAACACGAAGGTCGTCATTCACGATCCTCTAAAGGTCCATCGTGATCTCCTATCGCAGTACAGCGACAAAGACATTCATGACGTAACCGCATACCTGGTGACCTTGAAATGAAGCTCAGCCATATTGCTTGTACCGTCCCTCTGCTCATTGCGCCGCTTTTCGTTCACGCCCAAGGTAGCGGCTTGAATCCGGCTGATATTCTCAAGCCGCTCTCAGATTCCTGGCCAACCTATAACGGCGACTATTCCGGCAAACGCTACAGTGCGCTGAAGCAAGTGAATCGTTCCAACGTTCAGCGCTTGACGCTTGCCTGGATGATGCAGGTCACCCCTGGAACGGAGACTGGCGGAGCCGAACACCGCAGGCGACGCCAGCAGCCAACTCCGCCCGTGATTATCGGAGGCGAGGGTCCGGGCGACATTGAGACCCATGGCGGCACCATCAAAGCCTCCGTTCTCGAAGTAGGTGGCACGCTCTACTTCACAATGCCCGACAACGCGTGGGCTGTCGACGCCCGCGATGGGCGGCAACTCTGGCATTACTTCTGGAAGACCAAAGGCGGTACGCATATCGGGAATCGCGGCCTCGGCATGTGGCACAACTATCTGTTTATGGAGACGCCTGACGATTACCTCGTGTCGCTCGACGCCAGGACTGGCCAGGAGCGCTGGCACAAGATGATCGCCAACGTGGACGACGGGTATTTCTCGACGCCCGCTCCCATCGTTGTGGGCAATCATGTTCTGGTCGGAACAGGAAACGATATCGATTCACCGGGCTTCCTCGCTTCCTTCGACCCCGAGACCGGTGAATTGCAATGGAAGCACTATACCGTTCCTATGGAGAAGGGCGATCCGGGCCTCGATACCTGGGCCAGTCTTGATGCCGCAAGACACGGCGGCGCGCAGACATGGATTCCAGGCGCATACGATCCGGAAACAAAACTCTACATCTTCGGCACAGGCAATCCCACTCCGGCCTTTACGAACGGCACGCGTGGACCCGGCGACAATCTCTTCACTTGCTCTCTCATCGCCGTGAATGTAGACACCGGCAAGATGGCCTGGTATTTCCAGACCTCGCCTCACGACATGCATGACTACGACTCTGCTCAGACACCCGTATTGATAGATGCAATGTTTGGCGGAAAAATTAGGAAACTTGCGCTGACGGCGACCCGTAACGGATACTACTTCACGATTGATCGCCGCACCGGCGAACACCTTGTTACCAGCAAGTGGGGTATGTTGACGAACTGGGCAACAGGCCTGAATGAGTCTGGCGGACCGAAGCTTAACCCTGAGAAAGAGGCCACCGTCGGCGGCTCACTCGTTTCACCTGGTTCAGACGGCACCATCAACTGGGAGCCGCCTGCCTTCTCGCCACAAACAGGCCTACTTTATGTCTCCGAGCACAACACCTTTTCCGAGTTCTACCTCACTGATCTGGATCCCCGCGGTTCCATGGGTCTCGGCGGTAAGGAGGAGGCCGAGATTGGATCGGGCGGGACTTACCTGACCGCCATCGATTACAAAACAGGAAAGATCGTCTGGAGGCATCCCTATTACAGCGACGGCGGTGGCGGTGGCGGTGTATTGGCAACGGCCGGCGGATTGGTCTTTGCAGGCGACGGAGCGGGAAATCTTGTCGCTCACGATGCCGCAACGGGCAAGCCTCTATGGAACACCCGCATTGGCTATGTCACGAATCCGCCGCAGACCTACATGCTCGACGGTCGTCAGTACGTAATCGCCGCCACAGGCGATACGTTGTGGGCCTTCGTGATGTACTAATGGCGAAAGCTCGTTTCTTCACTTATTAGTGGCGCTCTTGCTGCCCTAGTGCCGCTCTTGCCGCCCCGCGCTGGCAGGAGTAAGCTCCGAAGTAGAAGGACTATTCCATGAGGGCTCTTGCACAGATCGCATTCTGCTGCCTGCTAGCTGCAACCGGCGCTCAGGCTCAACGAGGTGGCGGCCACATGGGCGGCATGGGCCGTGGCAGCTTCGGCGGCGGAGGGTTTCGCGGCGGCTTCGCTCGCGGAGGGTTTCGCGGCGGCTTCAACAACGGTTTCAGGTACCCGGGTAACCGGTTCATCGTAACAAATCGGGGGTTCGGATTCGGCAACCGGTTCATCCGTCCCGGCTTTTGGGGTTGGCCGGTCTGGGGATGGCCAACCTGGGGATGGTCAAGCTGGGGGTGGCCGGTCTGGGGATGGTCAAGCTGGGGGTGGCCAGCCTGGGGAGGGCCAAGCTGGGGGTGGCCAGCGTGGGGAGGACCGAGCTGGGGATGGGGCGGCTGGACGGGAAGTGCAGCTGCGTCCCGGCCTGACGACTCTAACACCTATGCGTACCGTTACGGCTCCGGTTTATCGTCTTATGCGCAGGCGCAACCGGCTGCAGCCCCAGCCAACGTCGACCAAGAGGGCCCGGTCCTTCGCGAATACGATGAGTATGGCCAGGATGCCGGGCGATCCTCGGGACGGGACGAGGGTTCCGGTTCGCCCATCTACCTCATCGCCCTGAAAAATCAAACGATCTACGCCGCCATCGCGTACTCGGTGAAGGGCAATACACTCTCCTTCCTCACGACATCGCACGAACAGATGAGAGCTCCGCTCGACTTGATCGATCGCGGTCTCAGCAGCCAGCTAAATCGTGAACGTCACATCAACTTTCAGTTGCCCTACTAGCGCCAGTGTAGGGGAAGCAGATAGTGCAGGAGAATTTGCTCAGCACCCGGTCTCAATGTGGTCGGACCTCAGTGGCGTTTCCGACGAGATGAGTTTCAGCTAGTGACGCGGACCGCCACCAGCGTCATATCGTCGTGCTGAGGAGCGCCAGCGGCGAATGCCTCGGCCGCTGCCAGAATCCGGGTCATCACTTCAAGAGCCGGCAGCCCATGGCAGGTTTTGGCAAACTCTATCAATCTACGTTCGCCCCATTCTTCTTCGCGGCTGTTCATGGATTCGGAGACGCCGTCCGTGAAGAGCACCGCGAGGTCGCCAGCTACAAGAGCAAAAGACTCTTGCTCATACTGCTGCGGCAGAAGCCCTATTACGGGCCCCCCGGTCTCCAGGCGCAAGACCTGGCAGCCCGCAGGAGATTTGCGCAGGATCAGAGGTGGATTGTGACCCGCGTTGACGTAGCAAAGCTGGCGGGTCTGGGGATCGTACTCAGCGTAGAAGAGCGTCGCATAGCGATTTGCCGAGGATGCCTCATACATAAAGCTATTAACTTGTTTCATTAGCTCCGCCAGGTCATGGCCCACCGAAGCTTGGCTGCGCAAGGAAGCTTCCAGGCTCGCCATCATGAGCGCCGCGCCGATGCCCTTGCCCGATACATCTCCGATCGCGATCCCGAGTCTGCCTTCCGGTAGCTCCAGAAAATCGTAGTAGTCGCCCCCTACCTCCCGCGCCGGCCGGCAGCGGCCGCAATAGTCCAGGCCGGAGACGGAGGGAAGGCGCTGGGGGAAGAAATGCTCCTGCACCTCCTGCGCAATTTCCAGCTCGCGATTCAACAGCTCTCGCTGGGCCATCTCACGACCAATAGCTGCAGTTAACCTGGCAACCTCCAACGCCAGAGCCGTCTGCTTAGCCGACGTCGTATCGAGGCCATCGAGCGCCCGGGCGATAGCACGATGTGTAAACTCGTCGGTTTCAATTTCCTGCCACGCAATGAGGTGAGGCGCAAGACGCTCCCTGTCTCGATGGTTCCTTAATGCGCTAGCCACAACTTGCCGCAGGCGTCCATCCGCCGGAGAAGAGATGCTCCCTAAAAACTGGTCGAGCGCAGCCCCGCCGGAATCCAGAAGCTGCAGAAAGATCCGGCGGGTTTCGCGCGGGTCCTCTACCACCAAGTGATGGAGCCTCTCGTAGAGAGTCTCAGGCGCTTGCATAGCGCTTCGATCGCAGGTCGAACGCCTCTCTTCCGCCTTCCAGCAGGTCAATGATTTGTTCCCGGCATTGATCCACTGTTCCAGACTTCTCAACGGCTCCGATTCGGCCATCTGAGTTCATCACGAGCATAAGGTCCGCCTCAGCCAATACAGGGATGTTGGCATTGTGAGTTATGAAGATCATTTGCCGGTGTCTCTTTAACCGCTGCACCGCGTTTACCACGGTCTCAAAAATGAAGTGGTTATCGAGGTTGTCCTCCGGCTGATCGATAATCAACGGGCTATCTCTTCTCGCCAGGAGTATAGGCAGCAGCGCCGTGCACTTCTGACCGCGGGAAAGATCGGACGCATCCTTGAAATTGGCCTTTCCTGTCGACGAGACGTTTAACTCGATGGCAATTCTGTCTTCGATTGTAATTACCTCGAGAGCCAGCGGATCGACGCTTTCGCGGAATGAATCCAGTATCTTGCGCGAGCGCTCGCTTCCGAAACCGGTTTGCTCCTCGAAGGACTCGCAGTCATTGGTCTGAATGAGTTGTGCGAGTTGCTCGGGTCTGAGCTGCATTATGGTCGTTATAATCTCGTCGTGATTCCGGACCCTTGCACCGCGCAGGCCATCCACCAGCATTTGCTGATATGCCAGATGATCGGCGTTTCGCATGATTCGGATGCGTACGCGGTCGCCGGCTTGGCGCTGGAGCTCAGCGGCGACCTCATCGCGCATTGCGGAAATTTGATCCCGCATTAAAATGTGGCCCGCTTTGAGAGATTTCCGCTTCTCGAGCAGTCCCTTCAACTCGGAATTCAGTTCTAGCCGCTGTTCTTCCAGTGCCTGAAGTTTGGCGGCTTGTTGCTCAAGAGTGGCACGAACGCGAGCATGTTCGCTAGCTGCTTGATTGAGCGCTGTTAACCTCGCTAGTTCGCTTGCATGGCTGGTGTGAGCCTCGGCAACGCCTTGGCGGGCCTCGGCAACAGTATTCAACGCTTTGCGGATCTGATCACTGATTGCGGATACATGTTCTTCGACTGTCTTTAAAGATGCTGCCAGCAGATCGTCGTATCGGCGGAGGACACCGACATTCGCCGAATGCTCCTCCGCAAGGCGGCCCCTGAACGCCATTTGCGCCTGTGTTCGTAGTTGGTCTAGCGTTTGATTTAGCGTTCTGAGATCTCGATCGGCGCTGTCTAACTTGGTGGTCTCGCGTTGATTGAGCTGTTGCTGGCGCGAAAGTCGGACAAAATCTGCGGACGGCTCGCCTTCTGAGGGTGCAATCGCGTTGAGCCGGGCGCGGACGTCGCCGAGTTCTTCAATTTGCTCCGTCAGGTCTTGGATCGTTCGTTGTGCCGTCCTGATGCGGTCGGCATTGGTATCCAGTGCGCGCGCGCTCTCAGCCAATGATAGGTGGATGGCGCGCATTTGCTCGCTCCGCAGCTCGTCTAGGAGATTTCTACGTTTCTGGCCGAGCACCTCGTCCGCTATAGCTTCAATTTCGGGGCTACTATAGGCGTCTAACGGCAGAAAGGTGCCTCGATCCAGATCAACCGTGTTGATCGTCCGTCCATCGGAGGTCAGAAGAACAGGTTGTTGCTTGAGACCCCTCTTAATGGTGTAGTGATTCGAACCTTCAGCAAGGGCAGTGACCGTTACGAGAGCGCCACCCGCAAGATTCGCCTGGATGAGGTCAACACATTGCTTTGGTGCAGCTGACATACCGCAGACCGCAAACCTTATTGCCTCCGCAAGTGTTGACTTTCCGCTGCCTCGCGGCCCAATTATACAAGTTAGACCACGGGGGACTTTGACGCTCAAGCCGGGCAAAAACCCGCCAGCAATCTCGATCTTCTCGATGAGCCACATACGTCCAGTGTCTACTGCGCATGAAAGTCGAGTGGCGTAACTATCCTCAAATCGAGAGCCCTTCTGAGTGATACCTTCGAAAAGAAATCGCCAACTTTTCGCTACTGTACACCAAAGCGACACACGAACCCGGACTTCACAACCCGCCGATTCGCCGGTTTAAAGCCCGCCTCCTGAGCAGGCATGACCTGAAAACGCCAATTTCAATGCTTCTTGCACTCTGCGGTCACGCAACACACTCTTGAGATCAGAATTCGAGGCTGGCGCTGCTTTGCGAGTAGTGAGCGCTGTCACCGAGTCGGCGATAGGGCGACGTCACGTGTCGTTCGAACACGGACGTGTCGGAAGAAATCAGCTCGATTTCTTCCGACCGCCTTAACTGCTCAGAATCGGAGGACCCCCTTGATTTCGACGAAGCGCGGTGAAGCGGCTGTTCCTGGCACGAACGCACCTAGCAGGCTGGTGGGAGGCGCAACTAACGCGATGCTGGAACCGAACAGCGGGTTCGAGATATCACTGACTGGCTGGTCGAAATTTGGGTGATTGAACACGTTGTAGGCCTGTGCGCCGAACGAGAAGGTGACCCGTTCAGTAATCCGGACATCCTTCATAAGAGCCATATCTGCATCGAAGAAATGGGGACCATAGACTGAGTTGCGTCCTATGCTTCCAAAGCCCGTAGGAGCTCCCATGGCGGCCGCACTAGGCGCAAACAGCGAGGTGTTGAAACAAGGCGAGTTCACCGAACTCCCGCAGGTTTGTGGAACACTTCCCGCTGGTGAAGCAAAAATCGCACCCACATAGTTGTACCCGGCTAGCGTGCTGGTCGCGCTGGTATCAATGATGGTAAATGGCATACCGCTTCGCCAGAACCAATTGCCCGCAAGAGTCCAGCCTCCAAAAATCCAGTTCGGGCCGTACTTGAATCCCACATGCCGGAACATGTCTGTCAGCACGAAATTAGCACTGAAGTAGTGGCGTACATCGTAATCCGCGCTGGCATAGTTAGCGCGAATATTGAACGGATTCTGCGGATACGAGATATTGGGGTTCGTCTGAAATATGCCGAACTGCCCATTGACAACGCCGCCATTCGAAACATCATCCAGAGCGTGGCTCCAGGTGTAGTTCAGATTAAACGTGAGGCCGGAGGAAACACGCCGCTGCAAGCTAATAATGACTCCGTTGTAGCTCGAGCCGCCCGCCGACAGATACTGCAATATCGTTCCGAACGCTGGGTTAGGCGGCGCTGCCGGTAATCCAGCAAAGCCGCTCGGGCAAACCGAAATCGGACAATACGCATTGAGGCCCGCATCGCCCACGGGGATGTGAAGGCCACGCATTCCTGAGTAATTGGCGCTCAGCAGTGTTTTTGTCCCTATGGCCTGCTCGATCCCGAAATTCCATTTGTAATAAGTCGGTTGGTTAAAGTTGCTCGGAAACGAATCAAAACTGGGAGCCGCGAATCCGGGGACAGACTGAGAGATGGAATTGAAGCTCCCGCCCGAGTGGAATTGCGCCAGCAGTGCTTGATTTGCTAGCGCCGCCGTGGTGAAAAGGCTGCCAGGAGCGCCGGGAGCAAGGGTTCCATTCGGAATTGTAAAGGCGTTCAGGTTCGGTACGTTGAACGCCGCATCCTCCGCAAGGCTTCCGGGCAGTGTATCTGCGAAGATGCCCGCGCCGGTCCGGATCACCGTCTTGTCGCTGTGGGAAGGTCGCCAGGCGATCCCAATTCTGGGTTCCCACACAACCGTCTGAGTATTGGGGTAAGCAGTGTGCTGTCCTGAAATGATGAATTGGTTGTAGGGCGTAGAGGTGGCGCCGGGGTCGGGCGCGCCGGTGAAAGTTGTCGCGAGACGAGAAAAGCAATTCGAATCGCAAGTGGGATTTGCGTAGCTTTCCAGCCGCAGGTTCAAGGAGATTGTCACGCGATCGCTCAGCTTCCAATCATCCGCGACATACCCACCAAAGGTATTGAATCTGATTCCTGCTTCGCCCGATGAAGGGAAGGCCTGATTCAGAGAGCTGCTCGCGCCGCCTCCATTGAAGAAGTCGGACAGGTTCGTGGTGAGTGCCCCATTGACGGGGCCACCGAGTGCACTGAAGTCCAGATCGGTAACGCTATCGTGTACCCAGTTAAAGCCGACGCGGAAAGTATGTTTCCCAATGGCCTTGGAGAAGTCATCCGCCAGTTGATATTGAAATACGCGCCTGCCTTGCGGGAAGAAGAAGCCGGGCGGGAAGGGTGGCTCTCCCCAGGCCCCAGTGGGCGAGAAGGAATTGCCGGAAAAGCCTATGAAGGTTGGCAACGCGGCGAGAGCGCCGTTGGGATCGGACGGCACAAACTCAGCAGCATAGAAAAGAACAGAGCCGTTGAGCTGATTTACGGTGTTTGGGCCGAAGACATGCGTTTCGGAAACTTGCCCTTGCATTTGAGGTTGATTGCTTTGGATGTTAAACGTAGGGCCGAACGGACTGGCGTAGGTAGGCTGAAACCCGTTATCTCGAAGCACGCGGATGTAGCCGCTATCTTTGTCGCTGAAGTGGTGATCGACACGTGCTGACCATAGATACTCTTTATTGATGTTAGGAGGTGTAGAGCGGAACTGAAGTGCGCAGGGAACACCGGCCAGCAAACCGGCGAATGATAATCCGCCGCAGCCTCCATCTCCGTCGGAGGTGACCGGGGTTGCGCTACCTACTCCCGGAGCGGTGTTATATACCTTGAAGATCTGCTGATAAAACGGAATTTGCGCAGAGTTGCCGTTTCCGGCCAAATTTGCCAATGTCGCCGACTGGAATTGCGGGCTGGGAACAAGCGTGAGGGTGCTGGATCCGGGGTAGAAGATTGCGAAGGCCTTCATAATCGGCGTCGAAGAAAGTGCGGTTCTTCACGATCGGGCCGTTAACCCCGGCTCCCCATTGGTTGAAGTTGTTGAAAGGTGTTGGCTGTCCCACTTGGTTGCTGAAGAACTGGTTGGCGTTCAGGGCGCGGCCATTCCAGTTGTAAACGGCGTTTCCATGGAACGCGTTCGTTCCTGATTTGGTGATATAAGCAACTTGGGACCCGGCGTATTGCCCGTATTGTCCGGAGTACGCGTGATTAATGACATTTGCTTCCGCAATATCGTTCGAGCCGAGCATCAAGTTGGATGCGCCGCTATTGTTAACGTTTAGGAACGGATCGTTGTTATTCATGCCATTGATGGTGAACAGGTTGGATGTTCCTGGCATGCCTTCAGCCGAGAAATTTCCGTTGCCTCCGTCCGTGTTCATAACCACGCCCGGGGCGGTTTGCGCGAAGTAGGTGATGTCGCCGCCCGGGTTTGGCAGGTTCTCGATCATTCCGGCGCTGTAATTCGTAGCCAAATCTGCGTTTTGGTTTTGGACCAAAGAGGCACCCGCCTCCACCGTCACGCTTTGAGAAGCACTAGCTAGGGTCAGTTGAATGCTTGCCGTGGTCGGCTGCCCGGCGGTGACAACGATGCCCGAGCGTGCCTGGCTCTGAAAACCACTGGCGCTTACATTGATTTGGTAGGTGCCCGGCGGGACAAATGCAAAACGATAACTTCCTTCCGCGTTCGTAGTTGTTTTTTGCGACGCGTTTGTACTCACGTTCATCAGCGTGACAGTGGCGTCCGGGATAGTCGCGCCACTTGGATCGGTAACAGTTCCGGTTATGTCGCCGGAAATGATCGACTGACCTTGGGTTTGAACGCTAAAGCCTACTATCAGGCAGAGCCCCGCAATCAGCAGGAGTGGGTATCGCAGCATAGATTAGTCCTCGACGTTTCAGTTGTTCGCGTCGAGGATTACGCATGGACTCTGCCATTTCCAACTTAGGGCATCTAGCGAATTTCTAACTAGCTTGGTCATTGAGATGCCGTCAACGTACCGGGATTCCTCAAATACGTCACCTGCTTCTAAACCAACCGTCCCTATTAGATTTGGAATTGGTTATCGAACCCGGTGTTGCTTTCCGTAAAACGATTGGCCATTTTTGGAACAAGGATGGGCGACTTCCGGAAACGACGCGAATGGCCCAACTGAGACAGAACTTATACTCGCGGTCTCTCAGGTCTGGTGGCGGTGGGCTTGGGTAATAGGTCTTGCCGGGATCTTTGGCGCTGACACATTCTCAAACCCCCACGGGTCGTGCGCACAGCACCAAGAACCCGATAAATTGCGCTAACCTGACTGGGATATGAATCGGGCTCTCTTCCTCTCCTCTTGCGCTCTCTTCGCCGGAATCTGTGGCAAAGCGCAAAACAATCGAGGCTGGTATCGCTTCCCCGCCATACACGACCAGACCGTCGCCTTCTCCTCGGAAGGCGATTTATGGGAGGTTGGCATTGAGGGAGGAATAGCCCGCCGCCTTACGAGCGCCCCTGGCCAGGAAGTGCACGCGGCCTTTTCGCCCGACGGAACAATGATCGCTTTCACCGCCAACTACGAAGGTCCGGAAGAAGTCTACACCATGCCCGCCAATGGCGGCATCCCTGTTCGTAGGACGTTCGAAGGCGGCGGCCCGCAAAATCGCCGCATGGCCCCGTCCACACCCGGTGCGACAGTCGCCGGATGGACTCCGGACGGCAAGATTCTGTACGCGACGTATCATTTCTCCGATCTCCCGGACGCGCAACTTGTCACCATTGATGCGCATAACCGATTCGAGCGGATTCCCTTGAGTCAGGCCGCCCAGGGCACTTTCAACCCCCACAACAGTACGCTCTTCTTCACTCGGTTGGACCGTCAACCGAGCTTCACCAAGCGTTATGCCGGCGGCTCCGCCGAAAACATTTGGAAATATGCTCCGGGACACGAAGCGATCCCGCTCACTGGCGATTACGCCGGCACCAGCAAGAATCCGATGTGGTGGGACAGCCGCATCTATTTCCTGACGGATCGCGACGGAACCATGAACCTCTGGTCCATGGATGAGAACGGCAAGGGCTTGCGCCAGCTCACTACCAGTGAAGGCTTCGATATAAAATCAGCCTCCCTCTCTGAGGGCCGCATTGCTTACCAGCTGGGAGCTGACTTGCACCTCTATGACATCAGCTCCAGCGCTGACCGCGTGATACCCATTGAACTTCCTTCCGATTTCGACAATCTCCGCGAACACTGGGTCAAAGATCCCGTCCAGTATCTCTCGGCGGTGCATTTCTCGCCCGACGGCAATAGTGTCGTTCTAACCGCTCGGGGGCGCGTGTTCGTTACACCGGTCAAACAAGGCCGATTCGCCGAGGTGAACGAAAATAAGCCAGGCCGCTTCCGCGAGGCACGTTTGCTGCCGAATGGCAAGTCTGTCGTCCTCATTTCGACCGAGACCGGTGAAGCGGAGGTTTGGCTTTACCCGGCCAATGGCAAAGGACCGGGCGACGAGTTGACTAGGGCAGGTACTGTGCTCCGCTGGGAAGCCATTCCGTCACCCGATGGCAAATGGATCGCTCATCAGGACAAGGACCAGCAGTTATGGCTCTACAATGTTGCCGCGCGCAGCAACAAGAAGATCGCCTCTTCGCCGAACGGCGACAACGACTCTCCTGCGTTCGCCGAATTGAGATGGTCGCCCGATAGTCGCTGGCTCACCTTCGGCGAAAACGCGCTCAATAACTTCGTGCAGATCATGCTTTACAACCTTGAAACCGGGGTTAAAACTCCGCTCACCACCAATCGCTACAACAGCGGCGCCGCCTGCTGGAGTAGCGATGGTAAATGGATTTACTTCGTTTCCGACCGCGCCTTGAAATCCTCCGTCAAGAGTCCCTGGGGTTCGCGCCTGCCGGATCCGTTCTTTGATCGCGCCAATAAGATCTACGCTCTGCCCCTTCAAAAGAACCTCGTCTCACCCTTCCGGCCCCCCGACGAATTGCATCCGCCCGAACCCGATGCGCATGAAGCGGAATCCCCGAAAACCGAGCCTGTGAAAACCGATGAGAAACAGAAAGAAAAACCCGCTGCGCCACCCAAAATAGATATCGATCTGAGCGGAATTGCGGCGCGCATCGAAGAGGTTCCGGTTCCGCCCGGGAACTACGCCAATCTGCAGGTCGCGGGCAAACGCTTGTGCTGGATCAACCACGATTTTGCGGACCCGGCCAAAGATGTTCTTGAGTGCGTGAACGTCGGCAATAAAGGCGATAAACCTGAAACGCTTCTCGACGGTGTGAAAGGCTTCGAAATCTCGGCCGACAGCAAGAAGATGCTCGTTCACAAACAGAACGACTTGTTTGTCTTTGACGCGGGTGTCACCGCCGCATCTATCAAAGATCCCAAGACGCTCAGTGATGCCCAGATCGATCTCAAACGCTGGAATTTTTCCGTTGTGCCGCTCGACGAGTTCCACGAGGCGTATCTCGACGCTTGGCGTCTCGAACGCGACTACTTTTACGACCGCAACATGCATCATGTGGCGTGGACAACTATCCGCGATAAGTACGTGGAATTTCTTAACCGCGTGCGAGACCGTGAGGAATTGAATGATCTCATCTCGGATATGGTCGGTGAGTTGTCCGCTCTGCACACCTTCGTAGTGGGAGGCGATCTGCGAACCGGTCCGGACCAGATTGCTGTCGGCTCGCTCGGCGCGTACCTTGTCAGGGACGAAGCCGCAGCCGGTTTTCGCGTTGAGCATATCTACCGCACCGATCCCGACCGACCTGACCAGCTATCACCTCTGCTCCGCCCCGGCGCCGGTCTGGTGGAAGGAGACGTGATTACGGCAATCAACGGCCACAGCCTACTGCCTTGCGCAGACTACGCCGAACTATTGCGCGACCAGGTAGACAAGCAGATCCTGCTGACCTACCACAACAAGGACAACAATCAACCGCACGACGTAGTCGTGACGGCCATTTCGGACGTGCAGGACCACCGCTTGCGCTATAGCGAGTGGGAATACACTCGCCGTTTGGCCGTCGAGAAAGCCACCGACGGCCAGGTCGGCTATATCCATCTTCGAGCCATGGGGCCCGACGATATCCGGCAATGGGAAGAAGAGTACACGCCCATCTACGATCGTCAAGGCCTCATCGTCGATGTGCGGCATAATAACGGCGGAAATATAGATAGCTGGCTTTTAGGCAAACTGTCGCGGAAGGCGTGGATGTACTGGCAATCCCGCCAAGGCTCGCCATACTGGAACATGCAGGGCGCATTCCGCGGCCCAGTGATCGTGCTATGTGATTTCCTCACTGCCTCGGATGGAGAAGCATTCTCCGAAGGTTTTCGGCGGCTCGGATTAGGCAAATTGCTTGGCACGCGAACCTGGGGAGGCGAGATCTGGCTCTCCTTCAGCAACTTTCTCGCCGACACGGGTATCGCCTCCGCGGCGGAGACGGGCGTCTACGGGCCGGAAGGCAAATGGCTGATCGAAGGCCATGGCGTCGATCCCGATATCGTCGTTGACAATCTCCCCCACGCTACATTTGAGGGCAAAGATGCCCAGCTCGAGGCGGCTGTTCAGCTCCTCAGGCGCGCCATCCGCGAACACCCAAACCCTGTTCCACCCCCGCCGTCCTATCCTGACAAGTCGTTCAAACCGTCATCGACAAAAGTTCGCAAACCGGCCCGTTCGCCGGTTTCAAAGCCCGCCTCCTGAGCGGGCATGACGTGAAAACGCCAATTTCGGTGACTCTTGAAAGTCCGGTCACCTATGAGAGCGCTGCCTATGTCCACACCGGGGATGCTGCATACCGGGTCACCAAAGGCTGATACGGTTCCATAATCTCTACGGTCGGTTTTTTCGCGAAGAGATGTTTTTCACCTGATAGGGATTGGCCAGCACCAGGGGCAACAATCTCTCAAGTACGTTCCAGACCGGCTTCCAATACAGGCCCGTCGATCCATTCCCACGCACTCGACGTGTGGGAGTCACAAAACTTCAAAAACCTTTTTCTCCCGCTCGCAGAGGAACTTACCCGGATTCTTAAACGGACAAAGTACGTTTTCGAGCCTCGGCATGCTACGCTCTGGCAGGCTCGCAACACACGTGATCGTGTTGCGGGCCATTTACTTGAAGCGCACAGGGCGATCAGTGCCCGTTTTGCGCGTTTAAACAAACACCGGAGCCCACAAGATGACACCTCGATCCGTCCGCCGCGCACAGGAACGCCACGCCAGGAAGCTCGCCCGCAAAGCCGAAGGAGCAGCGGCCGCGCTCGAACGGACACCCGAACCCAAACTAAGCCCGGAGCGTGAGCGACAGGTTGACGCAGTGAACACAGCCGCAATTCCCGCCAGCCAACCCGATACGGAACCGCGACCGGCAGGGAGCGGACGCATGTCCCCGGCCCGCCTGCTCGGCAACCGTGCCAATGCACAGCTCAGCACCGGACCGACCAGCGAAACGGGGCGAACAACATCATCTCTCAATGCCGTCAAGACAGGCCTAACCGGCCGTACCGTCCTTCTTCACACGGACGATGCGGCCGAATACGAGCGCCACGTCGCCGCCTACGAAAAAGAGTTCTCTCCCGTCGGACAGCGCGAGCGCGATCTGGTCCAATCCATCGCCGATACCGCTTGGCGCCTGCTGCGCATTCCCGCGCTCGAAATGGCTATCTATGCGAAGGGCCGCATCCAGTTCGCCAATGCCTTCGATGAGCATGTAGAAGCTCTCCATCCCGGCATGATCGAGCTGGAAACCTTCCTCGCGTATGAGAAGCAGCTTCGCAATCTGCAGCTTCAGGAAGCGCCCTCTCCCGTCGCCGGGAAAAGGATATCGCCGAACTGCGCGAAATCCAGCAAGTCCGTCAAAAGAGGGAAGCGGAAGCTCTCGACGCCACTGCCAAGAAGTCCGTCGTTCCCCAGAACAACACGGATTGGAGTACTCACGGCCTTGGGTTCGAATTTTCAGAACCGGCTGAATCGTCTGATCAAGTGAACGCCTACTGGGCTGGGGCCAGCGAATCCGCAGAAATTTTACAATCCAGTCGCAATGTTATATAAATAAGAATCCTCGCAAATTTGGTTGCCCGAGCCCTGGAGACGTCTCGTTCCGGGACCCTCGGCTACTATCTGACCGTCAGCACTGGACGGAAACGCAAACTCCGCCGATTGAGAGTTTGTAGAGTCCCATAATCACTTCATTTCTAATCATGTTTCCAGGGGTTCCGGCCAAGCGCCCCCCGTCGCGGGAATGGCTCGGCTGGAGAGTAATAGGCCTGATGGCCAAAAGGCGCCGTACGATGGCGTTTTTGGCAACTCTCGTCTTCATCGCGGCGGGTCTCGACATCGCAGTGCCATTTCTGACCCAAAGCGTCATTGACAATATTCTTCATTCCCTAACGGGCACGAAGAGCGGATCGGCACGAACTCTGGTGATCGCAGCCGTGGCGATCTTCATCGCGACGGCGGCCACGCGGATTCTCCGCTCGATCTATAACTACCGCTTGGTATTGACCGTTTCGCAGGCGGAGGACGAAGTGAAGAACGCCGCCTTCTCGAACTTCCTCACGCTCGACACCGCGTTTCAAGGTGCGGTGAATACAGGCGAGATTGTCGGTGCTCTGGACCGCGGGTCAACGGCCGTGTACATCATGCTCAACGAAATCCTGGGCCAGAACCTCGTTCCTCCGCTGCTGATCGTCACCGGAGTACTCATTTCTCTTCTCCTGAAAAATCCTCTAATCGCGTTGATCGTCTTTACTCCCCTTCCTGCCTACGTGCTCGCGATTAGCCGTTTCGGCTCGCGCATGCATGAGACCGAGCAGCAGGTGAGCAAAGCCTTCGAGCGGGTGACCAAGGAATCGTACGACACTGCCAGCAACGTGCGTCTGGTGAAGAAATTCAACCGGGAAGCTCAAGAAGCATCCACGCAGCGCGAGTTGCTTCATCTCGCCCGGTTTAAGCATTACGCGGCGGAACGGCTCTGGGCGTTAGTTGAGAACATACAAGGTTTCATCGCCACGGCAGGCCGCGTCGGCGTAATCACGGTCGGGGGCTACTTCGTCCTGACTCATCGCTGCACAGTTGGCAATTACGTTCTGTTCATCGCGATGCAGGACATGGTATATGGGCCGATCTCGCAACTTTCGATTATTCTTCCCAAGCTGCGACGAAATCTGTCGCGTGCCGAGAAGCTGTTTGAAATTTTGGATGAGCGACGCGAAATTTGCGACGTGCCCGAAGCAAGAGCTCTTATTTCTGCGCGGCATTCGGTCGAGTTTCGAAACGTCTCGTTCCGCTATACGGGGGCCGAACGATGGAGTCTCGAGAACGTCAGCTTCTGCGTGACTTCGGGTATGACAGTCGCCTTAATTGGGTCCAGCGGTTCCGGCAAGAGCACGCTGATGAACCTTCTGCAGCGGCTCTACGATCCGCAAGAGGGCGCTATCCTCATCGATGGCCAAGACATTCGCGAAATCACTCAACGAAGCCTCCGCGAGCAGATTGCCGTTGTCCCACAAGAGGTTGAGTTATTCTCGAGGACAATCTTCGAAAATATCGGCTACGGCCGTGATCACGTCGTGGTTAGCGACATAGAGAACGCGGCGCGCACGGCTCATGCGCATGATTTCATCGAGCGCACCGACGGCGGCTACGAAACACAGGTCGGCGAGCGGGGCATGAAACTGTCAGGCGGCGAACGCCAGCGAATCGGAATCGCACGCGCTGTGCTGAAGAATCCGAAGATCCTCATTCTTGACGAGGCAACAAGCCATCTCGACAATGAAAGCGAGCGGCTGATTCAGGCGGCCATGGAGAAGGTCATCCGCGGCAGAACTTGCTTTGTCATCGCGCACCGGCTTTCGACCGTGCGCAACGCCGACCTGGTCGTGGTGTTCGCAAAGGGCGGCATAGAGGCGGTCGGAACTCACGACGAGCTCTGGCATTCCAGCCCGACTTATCAGAAGCTCCACAGCCTTCATCTTGCGGACCGGCCGAAAAGCCGGCCCGAGCTGCCGGAGCCGGACATCGGAGCGCTCCTTCCTGCTGTCGGCCAGTAGAAAAACGGATCCAAAGCTTCTCGCCATACATCTGTAGTTTCCTTCTCCTTGGCAGGCTAGGAGAGGCTGGTGGTAAACTCCTAGTTAGGCTAGGAGGGAACTATTTTGGGCAAAACAGCGGATTTGCTACCGGGTACGCTTGACATGCTGATCCTCAAAGCAGTGTCTCTGAAGCCGCTGCATGGATACGGCGTTTTGCTGCGGTTACGGCAGATATCGGGCGACGCCCTGGACATTCCGCAAGGCTCGCTCTATCCGGCGCTCTACCGCTTGGAGCATCAAGGACTGATTGCTGCCGGCTGGGCTCAGAGCGAGAACAATCGGCGCGCGAAATACTACACCCTAACCCCCGCGGGACGCCGCCGCCTTCGCGAGGAAACAGCCGGTTGGAACCGCCTGGTGTCCGCGATCGGCGCTGCCCTGAACACGACCCCGGAAGAGGTGTGACATGTTTCAGCGGATTCGTTCTCTTTTCCGCGGGCTCGCTTCACGCAGTAATTTCGAGACCGGCATGACAGAAGAATTGCGATTTCACCTCGAGCAATACACGGATGATCTCGTGCGCTCCGGTGTGTTGCCGGAAGAAGCCGCGCGTCGCGCGCGACTCGAATTCGGCGGCATGAACACGGTCAAGGCGGACTGCCGCCAGGCGCGCGGACTTCATCTATTCGATGAGCTGGGGAGGGAACTGCGCTACGCTTTCCGCTCGCTTCAAAAGACCCCCGGTTTCACGGCCACGGCTCTACTAACTCTTGCGCTTTGCATGGGCTCGAATTTCACAATTTTTGCCGTGATTGACGCGATTCTTCTTCGTCCGCTGCCCTTCCCCGAACCCGGCCGCCTGGTCACGATTTTCAATACCTATCCAAAAGCGGGTGTGGAGCGTGACGGTTCTTCGCTGACCAACTACTACGAGCGCCGCGGCCGCATTTCTGCTTTCAGTTCGTTATCGATCTACCGGTATGGCGCCGCGATAGTCGGCGAGGTAGGCTCAACCGAACGGGAACCGATTACCCAGGTATCTCCGGAATTCTTCTCTACGCTTGGTGTCGGCCCCGCCATTGGGCGCAGCTTTACGGATGAGGAAACCACGTTCCAAACAGATGATGTCGTCATTCTCACGGATGAATATTGGCGGAAACACTTCGACGCCGACCCGCACGTGATCGGGCATCAGATTCGTGTCGGTGGTCTTCAAAGGACCATAGTCGGCGTGTTACCTCCTGCTTTCCGTTTTCTCTCCTCCGAAGCGCGGCTCTACTTGCCCTTGGCATCGCGCCCGGAAGATCGCACGCCTTTGGGGCGGCATTCGGGAGGAAACGTCATCCAAATGATTGCGCGGCTGAAGCCGGGCGCTACTCTCGCGCAAGCGCAGGCCCAAATCGATGCACAGAATACGATGCTCGAGGCGGACGATCCCCAGGCCAAAATGATCGCCGATGCCGGTTTTCGGTCACTTGTTGCGCCACTCCACGCCGACCATGTAGCAGGGATCCGTCCGACGCTACTGCTGTTACAAGCAGGCGTGCTCGCGTTGCTGCTGATCGGTGCGGTCAACCTGATCAACTTGCTTTTGATCCGCGCCAGTGGCCGAATCAAGCAAACTGCTATCCGGCAAGCGCTGGGCGCGAGCCGGCCCTACATCGTCAGTGAAGCGGTCGTCGAGACTACGTTGCTTACTCTGGCTGGAGGAATACTCGGACTGATTATCGGTGCCGGAGGGATCCGCCTTGTGGCTGTGCTGGGAACTGATCGCCTACCGTTAGGAACTCAGATCGCCTTTAATGCAAAATTGGCTGCGCTCGGTTTGCTCGCAGCCGTTGCCATAGGCGTCGTGCTCGCTGTGCCAATCGCGTGGTTCAATCTCCGAGCCCACCTGACAAACTCAATTCAATCCGACACTCGCGGAGCGACAACAAGCCGCGCTGCTCAGAGCCTCCGCCACGGGTTCGTTATCGGCCAGATTGCTCTAGCTTTGGTTCTGCTGGCGGCATCGGGCCTGCTAGGGCTCAGTTTAGAGCGAGCCATGGCGGTCTCTCCCGGTTTCCGGCCAGACCAGGTCGCGACAGGGCAAGTCTCGGTACCAGGGAATCGATATCCAAACGCGATGGCTCGTATTGGACTCACCGAAAGGCTACTGAACGGAATCACTCGTCAACCAGGAGTGATAGCCGGCATCATCAACAATGTTCCTTTCAGCGGCAACAGCGGCAAGAGCGCCGCGTCAGTAAAGGGCCACATTCGCAGGCCTGGCGAATCACCGCGAGGACATTACTCTTATGGCGTTGACGGGGACTACTTCGCCGCTATGGGTCTCACCTTGCGGGAAGGACGATTCCTCGCTTCCGGCGATTCACATCGCCCCAACCGGGTCTGCGTCGTGGATGAAGATTTCGCACGATATTACTGGCCCGGCGCCAGCGCCGTTGGCCGGCAGCTCTTCGAAGGCTCCGAACCAGGTCCTGATTCCGAGGCGTTTACAGTGGTCGGCGTGGTCGGAAGCGTAAAGCAAGCCGGACTCACGGATGAATCAGCCCAAGGAGCGATCTATTATCCGTACATCTTTCGTACCGACGACAACCTCTACGTGGTTGTTCGCACGAATGTCCGACCGGAATTGGTGCGGCTAAGGCTGCAAAAACTGGTTCGCCAAATCGATCCTGAACTATCGATGAGTAATTTCCGATCGATGGACGACCGTATAACCGATAGCCTCGTCGCCCGCCGCTCACCGGCTCTACTCGCTGGTATCTTCTCCGGAATAGCCTTGCTGCTGACAGTTATCGGCACTTATGGCGTGTTGAGCTACGCCGTCGCGCATCGCCGCCGAGAGGTCGCAGTGCGCATCGCTCTGGGAGCCCGACCGGGCCAGATCCGAAGCCAGTTTCTCTCTCTCGCTTTGCGTTTGCTGTCGGCTGGCATCGTACTTGGGGCGATCGGAACCTGGTTGTCTGGCCAAGCCATGCAGACCGTTCTCTTCCACGTGCGGCCTTCCAATATGCCGATCCTGGGCGGTGCTGTCGGCATTGTGGCCGTGATGTCTATCATTGCCTGCCTCGTACCTTCTCACCGCGCGGCCCGGACCTCTCCCATGGAGGCGCTCACCGAACTGTAGCGCCAAGCATTCGTGATCAATGGCTACTTGATTGGTACAAATCGCACGGCGTAACCGCCGCCGGGAGCCAAGTCAGCGGTCAAAGTAGTTCCGCTATCCACCGTTTTCTTGGTGATGCTTACGCTCTTGGGGTACTGGCCCGCATCCGGTGCGTCGGCGTAAATCTCGGCAGTATACTGCCCTGGCCCGAGAAAGTTGAGCGGCACTTCGATTTTCCGCTGGCTCCAGCTGGTCATGCTGCCCAGGAACCACTCGTTCCCGCTGCGGCGAGCCATGGTGATGAACTCGCCCGGAAGCCCACCGAGCACTCTGGTTTCATCCCAGCTCGTCGGGGCATGCTCGATGAATTCGAAAGCCGGCTGGTCCTCATACGCTTTGGGCATGTCGGAGACCATTTGAAATGGCGCGTCATAGGCAACGTACATCGCCAGTTGCGCCGCACGGGTTCCCATAACCATCGGATGCGGAGCGCGCGGGATGAAGTCCGCCTCGGTGACGTTGTCGAATCCTCCCGGCGTATAGTCCATCGGTCCGGCAAGCATTCGAGTGAACGGAATCGTAACGCGGTGCCCCGGATTATCGCGGGCGCCTGCTCTCGACTGCTCCATGCCCAACACAGCTTCATATCCGAGAACGTTGGGATAGGTGCGGCTAATCCCCCAGGGCTTCGTTGCACCATGGAAATCGAGCATCAAGTGATTTTCCGCGGCTTTCTTCGCGGCGCGATAATAGAACTCGATTCCACGCTGATCGTCGCGCTCCACGAAATCGATCTTCAGGCCGGCGGCCCCCCATTTCGCGAACACGGGAAACGCCTCATCCATCTGCGCGTCGGCGGCCCGGTAGGTCATCCAGATCCAGATCTTGACGTTCTTTCCAGCCGCGTAACGGACCAGCTCCGGGATATCTACACGGCCGTTCATTTTCGTGATGTCATAGCGGTCTGACCAGCCGGCATCAACGAGCATGTAGGGGAAGCCGGACTTCGCGGCGAAATCGACGTAATACTTCATAGTCGCGGTCGTGAAGGCCGGTTTCCCGTCGGGACCAATGCTGCCGCTCCACCAGTCCCAGGCCGTCAATCCAGGATGAATCCAGGAAGTGTCCTTGATCTCCGAATCGGGGTTCAGGCTGGTAATCATGTTCGACTGAACCAACTCGCCCGGTTCTCTGCCGATGAGCAGAACCCGCCAGGCGGAATGATGCGGAAGGGGTCCGGTAACCGCAACATCCGGATCGTCGCCCGGAGCAAGACGCGACTCGAAGTAGTGATCGCCCCAGCCCTGGCCTGGATTCACCAGATACATCGAACTGTTGCCGCTGAGATCGGCTTCGGTGATTGCCATCCACCCGGCTCCCGAAACCTCCATAAGAAGCGGGCATCCGATCAAGACTTTGGTTGACAGGCCGTTCGGATTCCCGAACGCGCTTGCTGAGAGCTTGATGTATTCGCTCTCATACATGGTCCGGTAGTGAGGCAAGACCAGCGCATACACGGTCGCGTCTTTGCTGATGCGAAATTCTGTCGTCTCCTGCGTTTCGCGAAATTCGCGAAGAGCCGTCTGGTCGGGAACGACATACCGGAAGGCGACTCCATCATCGTAGGCGCGGGCCTCAATTGTAAGCTTGCGATTCGGGAATGCCGTTTCTTCGCAATCGATCTGGAGCGCGTTGTAGTGGTTACGAACCACGCTGGCCTTTCCTGTTACCAGCCGGTAGGAGTTGTCACTTTGAGAGGGCGTTTGAGCAACGATGCGCACGCCGGAACCAAGCGGCCGGAAGGCCTGCAATTCGAGTCCGAGGTTCGAATGGTCTATCAGGGGTTTGCCTTCGAATGTCACGGTATAAGTGAGTTGGCCTGAAGTTGCAGGCTGATCTTGCTCCAGCGTTTCGAAAGCGATACCGATCTGCCCATTGGGCGACCTGAGCGCTACAGAAGCTGATTGAGCTGGTGCCCCATTATGCGGTAGCGCCAGCAGGAGCGCGAGCATTCCAAATCGTATGTAGGCGTTGGGCATCTTCAAAAAGCATACATTCGTGCTTCCCGGAACCGGACTTTGAGAAGATCGACGTGATGGCAACAAACGAGACTTCCCGCCGGAAATTCCTGCAAGTCGGTGCACTAGCTACCGCCGGCATAGCTGTAGCGAAACCAGCTCCTCCGACCAAGGCAGAGACCATGATCGCCGTTCCGTTCACGGCCACTGACCCCCGCATCGGGATCATCGGAACGGGAGGACGCGGCACTTCGCTGCTCGAAAATTTCTTGGCGGCCGATATCCCGGTCTCAGCCCTATGCGACATCGTTCCCGAAAAAGCGCAGCACGCGCAATCGCTGGTCGAGAAAGCTGGACAGAAATCGCCTGAACTCTACACGAAAGGCGATCATGCGTTCGAGGATCTGGTTGCAAGAGACGATCTGAATCTGGTAGTGATCGCCACCCCCTGGCAGTGGCACGTTCCAATGGCCGTGGCCGCAATGAAAAATGGGAAGCACGCCGCCACGGAAGTCCCGGCGGCGACCAGCCTGGAAGAATGCTGGCAACTGGTAGACACGTCGGAGGCAACGCGGCGCCACTGCATTATGCTCGAAAACTGCTGCTACGGCGAAAATGAAACGCTTGTTCTGAACATGGTCCGTGCAGGGTTGTTTGGCGATCTCCTCTATGGCGAGGCCGCTTACCTGCACGATCTGCGCGAGGAACTCTTCTCCAACAAAGGTGAAGGGCTCTGGCGGCGTACATGGCTGACCAAAGTCAACGGGAATTGCTATCCGACGCACGGTCTCGGCCCGGTCGCGAACTATATGG
Source organism: uncultured Acidobacteriaceae bacterium (assembly GCA_963787585.1). Lineage (GTDB taxonomy): Bacteria > Acidobacteriota > Terriglobia > Bryobacterales > Bryobacteraceae > Bog-105. The sequence goes on along the minus strand of CAWBDR010000004.1, from coordinate 32,927 downwards.
GCATCAATCGCGGAGATCGATTCGATTACCTGGTTTCGATGAGCAGTCCGGCGCGCGGTCTAGCCGCCTACCGTGAGGCCCACATAGCCAAAGGCGATCCGAAATGGAACGAGAACTATGTCAGCGGCGACATGAATGTGTCCCTAATCAAAACGGCAAACGGCCTTACCATTAACCTGCAACATGATGTGTCTAATCCGCATCCGTACAGCCGGTTGAACACAATTGCAGGTACCAAAGGTATCTTCAGGGATTATCCTCCGGGGATTTACTTCGATGGGCAGCCCGGCAAGGAGGACTACGCCAGCATCGACCAATATAAAGCGCAGTATGAAAACCCGCTTTGGAAGAAGCAGGGCGAGATCGCGCGCAAGCTTGGGGGTCACGGCGGGATGGATTTCATCGAGTGTTATCGCCTGACGGATTGCCTGCGCAAGGGGCTTGTGCCGGACCTGGACGTGTATGATGCAGCGGCGTGGTCGGCTCCCTGGCCCTTAAGCGTACAGTCGGTAGCAGAAGGGAGCGCGCCCCAAAAGTTCCCAGACTTCACGCGCGGAAAGTGGCAGCAGCGTAAAGGATCTCCCATCGCTGAGATCGAAGCCTAGCTGGTACCAGCGGAGCGTTCGCGGAGCAGGAGTCTTTTCGCCGAGGCGACTTCTTTCTGTCTGTGCGCGTCCATGACTGGAAAATTCAGCTTCAGTGATTCCAGCGTGTCGATAATGACGGAGGCCACCACCAGGCGCGTAAACCATTTTTGGTCGGCGGGAACTATGTACCAAGGGGCCTGCGGCGTGGCAGTGTGGCGAATCATGTCCTCATAGGCATGCATGTAATCGCCCCAGCGTTCCCGTTCATGCACATCCGCTGCTGAAAACTTCCAGTTCTTTTCCGGTTGCTCGAGCCGTCGTAGAAAACGGCGCTTCTGCTCCTCTTTTGAAACATTCAGAAAAAATTTCCGAATGATAAAACCGTTGCGGCCGAGATACTGCTCGAAATTGCGAATGTCCTGAAACCGCTCTTCCCAGAGTTTCTTTGTGACAAGGGGCTGGGGGATTCGCTGTTTGGCAAAGAGATCGGGATGTACGCGCACCACCAGGACCTCCTCATAGTAGGAGCGGTTGAAAATGCCGATCTGGCCTCGCCGCGGCAAGCCCTTCGACGCGCGCCACAGGTAATCGTGGCTGAGGTCTTCCGTCGAAGGTTCCTTGAACGAGTACACCTGGCAGCCTTGTGGATTCACACCGGACATTACGTGCCGGATCACGCTGTCCTTGCCGCCGGCATCCATCGCCTGAAAAATCAGCAGCAGCGCCCAGCGATCGCTCGCGTAGAGCTTCTGCTGCAAATCGCTGAGCCGCTCTATTCCTCCTTTGAGCAGGTTACCCGCCTGGTTCTTGAGATCGAGATTTTGTTGGTCCGCTGGATCGAAGTCCTTCAATCGAAACTTGTTTCCCTGGGCCACACGATACGGCTTAACGAGTTGAAGAGCGGTTAGTCTGCGGGCCATCTACTTGGGCGCACTCGAGTGAAGAAGCTATCCGGGTCGCATTTCTTGACGTGATTTGGCGAGCCATCCACCCTCCCGAATTCGAATCATAAGCATGTACCCGATGATAAGGAGGTTGATTACGAGCACACCCACTCGCTCCCAGTCCGGCCTTTCCAGAATCTTGAGAATTTCCAGCGGCAAATAGAGAGTGCCGGAAAGCAAGGCGAACCACTCCGCCCAGACCCGCCGGTGCCACAAGCCCCAGGATTCGAGGAATCGAACACCGGCATAAACCGCCACTGCCGCCAAAATCGTTAGCAAGCGAGCGTCACTGACCTTTAAAGCGGCATTCATGAAGGCTTCGCCGATTCTTCGGTCCACATCGATATGCAAGTGGAACAACAGATTCTCGGTGAAATCTTCCGCATGTTTGTGGACGGAAACTAGGATGATCCCTAGCACTACGACGACAAGACCCTTGAGCGCTTCGAAAATAGCGACGGTTCGCAGACCCGCTGCGCTAGTGTGCTCATCAACCTGTGCAGGCGGATGAGAATGCACAGGTTCGGTTACCGGAACCCCCATGTTTTGATGCTCCCACAACCCCGGAGGCCAGTCTGGGTCAAAATACAAAATTTCGTTTTCCAGTAAACCTCTCTTCTACTATTTCTTGTATTCCAAATTTTTATTGGGGTAAAGTAGTACTAACCGGGCGGTGCGCTACAAGGGCATCGCCCTCCTCCGACACAGCAAGGGTCCGAGGCCAACTTGGGCCTTTGCTGCGAAAAACCCAAGAACGCCGCGATAAACTGGCCTATGCTGTTCCGGCAAGGCGCTCGTTCCTACATCGGCTTTCTTCTAATCGCACTGGCATCAGCCGGCGCCGCGTTTGCCGGAACTTCGGCCGAGCTCCAGAACCTGCTGCATCAGATCTTCGTCGAGCACGCATACGAGGGGAATGCGCCACCACACCTGCGTTGGTTTGAGAACGGCGAAGCCTACACGACGTTAGAGAAGTCAACTGAGGTTCCGGACGCCCAGGATATTCTTCGCTATGAACCGGGTTCGGGAGCGCGTGAAATCCTGGTTTCCGCTCGAACTCTTATTCCCAGAGGCGAGAAGAAAGCTCTGACTGTCGAGGGGTACGAGTTCTCGAAGGACAACCAGCGTCTGCTTCTCTTCACCAATAGCAAGCCGGTGTGGCGGCAACACACGCGAGGCGACTACTGGCTTCTGGATCTGCACGCGAAGACGATTGAGAAGCTCGGCGGGAATGGCGAGTCATCCAATATGCAATTCGCCAAGTTCTCGCCTGATGGCAGTCAAGTCGCTTTTGTGCGCGCGAACAATCTGTTTGTACAAACTCTCGCGAACCTTGCAATTCGGCAACTCACGCACGACGGTTCCCACACGCTGATCAACGGCACGTCCGATTGGGTGTATGAAGAAGAATTAGACGTGCGCGACGGATTTCGGTGGAGTCCGGATGGCCGCCGAATCGCGTTTTGGCATTTCGATTCAAGCGGCGTGGGGGAGTATCCGCTCGTCGACTACACAGATTCTGTTTATCCGACAATTCGGATGATCCCGTATCCGAAAGCGGGAACAACGAATTCCGCGGTCAGCGTGGGCGTGATCGACATAGCTTCCGACCAGACGAAATGGATGGCGATCCCAGGCAATCCGCGAGACTACTACATTGCCCGAATGGAGTGGGCTGGCAATTCAAACGAGCTTGCAATCGAGCAGCTTAATCGGCTCCAGAACACAGCGAATTTGCTGGTCGCCGATGCTTCAACTGGGAAGATCAGGCAGATCTTCCGCGATGAGGACAAGGCTTGGGTTGACGTGAACGAGATCCGTCCAATGGACCAGGATTTTGTCTGGCTGAGCGAACGCGACGGCTGGCGGCACGCTTATCTGGTGCACCGCGACGGCTCGGCGCCGAAGCTATTAACACCAGGCGATTTTGATGTGATCGGAATCGCCGGTGCACCGGAAAAGCAGCACGCGATTTACTTCACCGCTTCTCCCTCGAGCGCCACGCAATGCTATCTGTATCGCGTGGAAGCGAGCAACAGAGAGGCGCCGGCCGCTCGTATCACGCCGGAAACCGAACCCGGGTTTCACTCTTACGAGTTGTCTCCGGGCGGGAAATGGGCTTTGCATGGATTCAGCCGCTTTGACGCTCCCTGGCGCTTCGAATTGATTCGCCTCACTGGTCACGAACAGGTGCACCTTTTCGCCGATAATTCCAAACTGCGCGAGAAAGTGAAATCGCTGCTGGCGAACAAGAGCGAATTTTTTCAGGTGGACATCGGCGCTAGCGTCACTCTCGACGGTTGGATGATCCGGCCGAAGGATTTCGATCCGAACCGCAAATATCCGGTTTTAGTCAATGTGTACGGCGAGCCGGCAGGTCAAACTGTCGTCGATCGTTGGGGTGGAAGCAATGAGCTGTTCCATCGTGCGCTCGCCCAAGACGGCTACGTCGTCGTGAGCTTCGACAATCGCGGCACGCCGGCGCCAAAGGGCCGGGAATGGCGAAAAATTGTTTATGGCTCGATTGGGCCGCTGGCGACGGAGGAACAGACCAAGGCAATCAAAGAGCTCTGCGCCGAACGCCCGTATCTGGATTTGAATCGCATCGCGGTTTGGGGCTGGAGCGGCGGGGCAACCGACACGCTGGATCTCATGTTCCGCTCACCGGAGGTGTACAAGGTCGGAATGGCGGTAGCGCCAGTGCCGGACCAGCGCCTTTACGACACCATTTACCAGGAGCGCTACATGGGGCTTCCTGAAAATAATCCGGACGGTTACAAACGCGGGAGCGCGATCAATTTTACGTGCGGCTTAACGGGCCATTTGCTGATCGTGCACGGAACAGGCGACGACAACGTGCATTTTCAGGGCTCGCAGATGCTGATCAACAAGCTGGTCGAATGCGGAAAGCAGTTCAGCTTTATGGAATATCCAAACCGCACGCATGCAATTAGTGAAGGCCCGGGCACAACCATTCACCTGTTTACGTTACTCTCGACCTACCTGGAAGACAATCTTCCGCGAACGGCAATTGTTCCATAGCCGGTTCCTACTGTTAGTGTGCTACGGCGGCGCAGATTAAGTCGTTAAGGTGATTCAGGCCGCCAGCCAAATCGTTCCCGAGATGAACCCGTAGCGCACGCCGGTGCCGGTCAACAAGCACCTGAAAATCTCCGCGCGCCTGAGCGGCCTTTACGATGCCGAACGTGTACTTCTGGCCGGGAACCGGCAGATCTTCCGGTTCCTCGCACGTAATCTGCAGGAACACTCCGGAATTCGGCCCTCCTTTGTATGCCTGCCCGGTACTGTGTAGAAATCGCGGTCCAAAGCCGAGGACAGTAGCTACTTGCTTCGATTCCACGATTCGGCTGCGCATCTGTTGCAATATGTTTTCGTACTCAGCAAGTATTGGGATATAGGCAAGCAGACCGAAATAATCTCCAGGTCGGATGCGGTCGATATGCCTCCGGATCACCGCGCCCAAAACGTTGCCGGCACCGTTCAGCAGCTCACCCGCGTTCCCTTTATCAGTAAACAGTTTTATTCCGTCCTGATCCAGAACCGGTGTCTCGGCCGGCAAAGAGCCCCTTCTCTCAAACTCGGAAGTTAACTCCCTTGTGACAATTTTGCTGGCTTCCACATCGGGCTGATTAAAAGGATCGATTCCGATTACCGAACCCGCGACCGCAGTGGCGATTTCCCACTGAAAGAAGGTCTGCCCAATATCGTATAGATTGTTCAACGTGATCCGGATAACCGCTTCACCGGCCCTTTCGAGCGCCGCAACTCGCGACTCTGTTTCGCCATCGCCGTCGCTCGCGTACTTGATATAGGCGAATACGCGGTCCGTGCCGTACGCCTCTGGCCCGAAGAGCGGCTCGCGATCGACCGGGATGAACCCCTTCCCCTGCTTACCCGTGGATTCTGCAAGCAACTGCTCCAGCCAAGCGCCCAAATCGTAAATCGATTCCGAGCAAATCAACGTGACCTTATCCCGCCCAAATTTGGCCGCGGCAGTTCCTAGAATGAGCCCGAGCATCACACCGGGATTCTGCTCCGCTTTGCTCGCTTTGCAGGCGTCGACCATAAGAGCGGTGCGCCTCAGGAATCTCTCTGTATCGAGCCCTGCCGCCGCATGAGGCACCAAGCCGAAGTCGGACATCGCCGAATAGCGGCCGCCGATGCTCGGGACGCCATGATACAAACGCCGGAATCCAAGTTGCGCTGCTGCTGCCTCGAGTTTCGATCCAGGATCAGTGACCGCAAGAAAATGATGGCCCGCCGTGTCGCCCACCATCTTCTTCGTTTCGTTATAGAAGTACTGCAGGTAGATGTTGGGCTCTAGCGTTGTTCCGGACTTGCTCGAGACACAGAACAGGGTTCGCGCAGGATCTATCCTGTCACGAAAGCTCTTGATCTGAACCGGGTCGGTAGAGTCCAGAACTAGAAGCTCCGGCCATCCAGGCTGCCGGCCGAACGTTTTGCTGAAGACTTCAGGGCAGAGAGTGGAACCGCCCATTCCCAGCACCAGCATGTGTGTAAAGCCGTCCTCGTGCACTTCGGCCGCCAGCGCTTTGAACTTCGAGATACTGCTGAGCTGCCGGTCCACAATATCCAGCCAGCCCAGCCATTGCCCTTCGTCGCCATTAGTCCATAGCGAGGGATCCTTTTTCCAGAGCCGATCGGTGTTCCCGGAACGTTCCCACTTCTCTTTTGCACCCTCGACGGTTTGCTTCAGCTCGTAGGGAAGCGCGTAGGAAAAAGCTTCCAGGTTGGCTATTCCTAGAGCATTAGCGGAACTCATTCTCCTCGATTCCTTTCACCTTGTTCAAGCGGCGCACGTGACGTTCCTCGCGGCTGAAAGCGGCCTTGAGGAAGGCTTCGGCGACATCCTGTGCCAGCATCGGCCCAATTATCCGGGACCCCAGCACAAGTACGTTCATATCGTCGTGCTCCACCCCCTGGTGGGCCGAGTAGTGATCGTGACAGAGTCCCGCGCGAATACCCTTGAACTTATTTGCTGCTACTGACACCCCTACGCCACTGCCGCAGACCAGAATGCCGCGATCCGCTTTGCCCGATCGCACTTCTTCGGCCACCAGCTTCGCGTAGTCCGGATAATCGTCCGGCTTGTCCGGTGTGAAGGTTCCCACATCGTTTGCCGTGTGACCAAGCTTCTCCACGAACTCGATCAGCTGCTGCTTCATTTCGTAACCCGCGTGGTCTGCACCGATAGAAATCTTCATTCCCGTTATCCTTGCGCGTTCGTTACCAAGTATTATCTTCGCTTTCGGTTGTCAGTCGGGGCCTCGCTTGAGAACCAAGGTGGCATTCAACCCGCCGAAGGCGAAGGTGTTCGAGAGCGCGACATCGATATCAGCCGCCCTGGCCTGGTTGATCACGAGATTCAGATCGCATGCCGGATCGGACGCAGTGTAGTTGACGGTGGGGGGAATCAGGTGATGTTGTAGCGAAAGCAAAGTCGCGACGCCTTCAATCGCGCCGGCTGCGCCAAGCGTGTGGCCGTGCATTGATTTGGTCGAACTCACCAGGATTGAGTCGGCCTTCTGCCCGAAAGCGGCGTGGATCGCCTGCGTTTCAATTACATCGTTGGCCTGCGTGCCTGTACCGTGAGCGTTAATATAACTCACTTGTTCCGGAGCGATTCCGGCGTCCTCGATCGCCCAACTCATGGCTCTTGCCGGACCCTCCACGCAGGGTTGCGTGATGTGATGAGCATCGGAACTCATTCCGAATCCCACGATCTCTCCGAGAATCTTTGCACCGCGAGCGGTCGCATGCTCCCAATTCTCGAGAATCAGCATGCCGGCTCCCTCTCCGAGTGATAAGCCTCGCCGATCGGCGGAGAACGGCCGGCAAACGTCCGGCGTGACGACCCTCATGGCTTCCCAGGCGCGCATCAGCCCCTCGGCAAATACTGCTTCGCTGCCGCCCGCGATGGCTGCTATGACTTGCCCGTTGCGCACCATCCAGAAAGCCTGACCCAGCGCGTGATTCGAAGAGGAACATGCGGTAGAGATCGTGTACGCGGGGCCGCGTATGCCGAATTCGAGCGAAATCCGGCTCGCGCCCGCGTTGGACATAGTGCGCGGAATGGTAAGAGGAGCGACACGATAATCTTTGTTGCGATAGAGGCGGATGTAGCCTTCCTCTTCCGTGAATTGTCCGCCGACGCTGCTTCCGGTGATTACCGCCGAGCGATCCATCAGTTTCCCGTTGAAGCGGATTCCGCTCTGAGCGACCGCTTCGCGCGCTGCTACCGCCGCCATCAGGGCAAACCGCTCCAGCAGCACCAGATCCTTTTCCGTGAAGTGATCGAGCGGCCGAAAATCCCAAGCTTCCGCTCCACATCGGATTTTGTAAGGAGGAGAGCCTGGCTCGCTCAAAGGCAGGATCCGGCATTCGCCGGCTGCTAACCGCTTCCAGCTCTCCGGTGCATTATTTCCGAGCGCGCAAACCAACCCTAGGCCGGTTACCGCTACACGCTTCATGCCGCACCTGGTGGAACCGCTTGGCTTTTCTCTTCGACCAGTCTTCTTACACCTTCAACGGTTTGCCGAACCGAGCGCAGGTTCTGCACTCCCTCGTCGGGGATCTCGATATCGAATTCCTTTTCGATTTCGAACACAATGTTGATGCCATCGAGAGAATCGATGTTCAACTCTTCAAATGTGCTATCGAGTGAAATCGATTCGGGCGGGATGCGCTGGGTGTGCGCGATTACCCGTATGACCTTGTCTGTCAATTCGTCGGTTTGCACGTGCTCGGGCATGTGTGTCGAACAAACATGATAACGCCGGAGAGGTTCGCGAGCCGATGCCGCGCGTTTAGTGGTGTTCAAGATGAAAGGATAAACCTGCAAAAAGATGCCGGGCACGCGCTGCCTGGAGGATAGAGCGCGATTGCCCGGCCAAGGAGGAGCCCAGAGTGCCTTAGGAGGTCCACGCTGGCGTCGGAGAAACGTCGAAAATCAGCTTCAGCTCAGGAGCCCGCCATGCCCGAGGTACGCGATCTCCCATCCGGAAATGCGGTATTTCGCAAGCATGGGTGGAAGGATGAGATCCAGCACGTTCGGTTTTGCCGAACGGAAGCAGCAGGGCGCCGAAACAATCGGGATGTCGTCCTTGTAGGCCAGCAGCATCAGATTTCCCGGTTCGACCGGAGCCAGGAATCTTTCCACTTGCGCGCCTAAGCGGCCCAACGCCCGTCCTATCACATCCTCCGGGCCTGCTGGAGCAGTAGTCGAGCCGATCAGAATTACAGAGGGTCTGGTTCGCAGCAAGTGTTGGAGCCCGCGCGCCACGCTTTCCTCGTCCTCTACCGCTGAAAGTGAATAGCGAAGGTTTCCGCTCAGACGCTCAACTCTTGTACGAACGACAGGTTCGAAGAGTGTGCGCGCTCGATCGCCGTGAACCGGGTCAGTGTAAAGAACCGCCACGCTCGGGTTCCGAATGGGTCTGGCCTGCAGGATGGCCCCGCGCTCATTCAGAATTGAAAGTACGGCTTCGAGTTGCGATTTCGCCACAGCGAATGGCGCGCTTTTGATGGTGGCTACGCGCTCTCCCGCTTTCACGTGCCGGTAATTGGAGATTGTCGCGATCACCACGCTGGCTGTACAGTTAATCTGTTTCAGTAGCTCATCATCCACCAGGACACATGAATCGGCGGTGGCAATCAAATTTGCCCTCCCACCGGCTGCCAAGCGGATCTCGACGGAACCGCAGCACATCGCCTCCGCGACCGCCATGACGGCCTCATCCTCACCGACTTCACCTTCTTCGAGTTCGGTGACCCAGACCTGCTGCATTCCTTCGGTTTGCAAGACCCGGATGTCTTCATCGCTCAAGACGTGACCCTTTGCCAACAGCTTCCGGCCGCCCGGCCGAAAAATCGTGCAGCAAAGAATACGACCGGCGCATTCCTGTAAATCGACGGTTAAAGCACGCATTTTCTCTGCCCTCCTCAGGGTAGTAACCCCAGTACTAGGTGCGTTGTGGTACTAAGTATATTAGTACTAGCTCAGAGAATGCTAGTAATAAATGCAAAGGCGCGCATTTTTTACAAAGACTTTGCAGTAAATTGTGACCGAGATTACGTAATTACTGCTCTCGAGCGCTTTGGATAGGAAGTTGTATGAGCTCTGGGTGGGAAATAGCAGCGTAATTGGCACTTTGGTGCGCCTGTTTTAGGCGCTTCAGCACAGCGATTTCATCGCAGTGATGGAATTTTGGGCACCGCAGACAATCTTTCCAGGCCTTTAATGGAAGCTCTCCTCGTTCCACTTCTTCGAACCCGAGCTTTTGGAAAAACCCCGGCACATAGGTAAATGCGAAGATGGCCTCGAGATCGTTCTCGCGTGCTTCCGCTTCGAGCGCTTCTACGAGGGCGCGCCCGACACCCTGTTGTTTCGCGGCGGGCAGCACCGCGAGCGACCGGACTTCCGCTGTGGCCGGGGTGTAAAAATGTAAAGCGCCGCAACCCATGAGCACCTTACCGTCATAGGCCACCGAGAAATCGCGAATGTTCTCAGACATTTCGAACTCGGTACGGGGCAGCATCAATCCGATTGCGGCGTACGAGTTGATGACGGAAAGCACGTTGGGAATATCGCCCATCGACGCTTTCCGGACGGCAACGTCAACGCGAGTCATGAGCGCAATGCTCCCGCAAGAAGCCGCGTCCCTGGCGGATCGCCAGACATTACGTTTCCCCACACGTTTGGGTCCTGGCCCGGCGCAATTATTACCTCGGGGACTCCACCTCGCAGGGCTAAGCTAGCAGCCTCGAGCTTGGCCTGCATCCCTCCGTGTGCCACGCCTGAGCGGATCAGTTCGTCAGCTTCCGTTTCGGTGAGCTGCGGAATCACCTTACCGTCTCTTCCTCTAACACCGGGGACATCAGTAAGGAAAACAAGAGTTTTGGCAGGCCAGCCCAGCGCGACGGAGACCGCCATCTGATCGGCGTTTACGTTGTAAATGGCGCCCGAGCGATCGCCGGCAATGCACGCGATAACCGGCAAATATCCCGCTGTGATCAATAGGTCCAAAAGTTGGCCCTTTGATCTCCGGGGCTGACCTACGAACTGCAATTCAGGGTTGAGCGCGGCTGCCTCGGTGAGTTGCCCGTCTACGCCTGAAAGCCCAACCGCCGACACGCCCTCAGCGATGAAGGCCGAGACGACTCTCTTGTTAATACTTCCGGCGATTACTTGGATGACAGCATCGATGACGTTTTCATCCGAGACGCGAAGCCCATTTACGAAACGACTGGCGGTCCCGCGCTCTTCGAGAAAGCGCGTCACCTGCTTTCCACCCCCATGCACCACGGCGAGTTCGTGGTTCCGCGCAACAGTGGCGAGCTGCCGGACGATTGCCGTTCGACCAACCGGCTCATCGAGCAGTGTGCCTCCGATTTTGAACAACAATTTCATAGCAGGGCCTGCGTCTCCGGAAAGCCCAGCATGAGATTCATGTTCTGGATCGCCTGCCCGGCAGCACCCTTGACGAGGTTATCCTCCGCTGCTACGATCGTTGCCCGCTGGCTCTCCGCGTCAAAAACGAAGCCAATGTCGCAAAAGTTCGTCCGTTCAATGGAGTGCAAATCGGGCACTTTTCCGGGTGCATATAACCGAACGAATGGTTCCTCGGAATACGCCTCTTCATAAATCGACAGGAAATCCACAGGTTTTTCAACTCGCTGCGTTCGCAAATAAATCGTTTCTAGTATTCCGCGCTTAATGGGCAGGAGATGAGCCGTAAAAGTGAACTCTCTTTCGCCTAAACCGGAATTCTGCAGGACCTCCGGGACATGCCGATGCTCGCTAAACCCGTATGCACCGAAATTCTCACTGACTTCACCGAAACTTGTCTTTAAAGACGGTTTTCTTCCCGCCCCGCTCACGCCTGATTTCGCATCACAAATAATCCCACGGTTTCGATCAACCACTTGGGCATCAATGAGCGGCCGGATGGCCAGATTGGCCGCCGTCGGATAGCACCCGGGGTTGGCCACCAGCCGGGCCCCTCGAATCTGATCGCGGTAGAACTCCGGCAATCCGTAAACAGCTTCGGAGAGCAGTTCCGGCGCGCCATGCCGTACCCGATACCAGCGCGAGTATGTCTCTGTGTCGCGTAACCGGAACGCGCCGCTCAGGTCGATAACCTTGATATTGGCTGCCAGCAGATCTCGCGCGAGGGCCATTGATACTTCAGGAGGCGTTGCGCAGAAGACTAACTCGACGCCTTCCTGCCGGATGGCTGGGATTTCAGCCGGGATTGTTTTTGGGGGTTTATAGCCCAGGGGTGCGAGATGGCCCTCCGAATCGGAACGATGCTCCAGGAGCACGGCTTCAACACCGTCATGGCGGCTCAATAAGCGAACCAGCTCGTCTCCGCTGTAGCCCCTGAACCCGACAACACCGACGAGGTGCTGCCTTGAGTAATCATTCACAACAATGAATAATTATACCATCAGAGCTGTTCGGTAGTCGAACGGGCCGCCAGATCCCCAATCACGGGCAACCGGACTTGCTCCTGATGTGAGGCTTTGATCAACAGGTAAATCCAGCAGATGAAGATGATCACTTTCAGAGCATCGATAAACGCGTGTTCGAGACCCCAGCCCGGTATTCCGATTAAGAGCACTGGCAGCGCAGAGGACACGATCAGCCACGCAACGAACAAGTACAGCGCTTGGAACGCATTGAACCGAACTTTGACGTTCAAGCGAAATTTGTTGGATGCCAGAAAGATGATCGCCGGAATGACGCCGAACACGGGAATGTAGCAAAGGATCGAAGCGGTCCGATCACTCATCCCCTCCAGGAACTCGGTCGTGGGGGGAACGCTACGAGGCTGCGGAGCTCCACAATTGGTGCAAAATGCCGCCGAGGGTGCAACCGCGGCTCCGCAATTAGTACAAAATGGCAACTATCAGGCACTCCTATTTGTATCTTCAAACAAATGTACGAAATTAGCGAAAGCAGAGTTCCCCCAGCTTTACTGTCGAACCGGCCTTTCACAGCCTTGCTAAACCGGGCTTTGATAGGATCGGGCCCATGCGGGTTCTGCTCTCGTCGATGCGTATGGCGCTCGGCGGTTTATTGCTTACGGTTATTGCCATCGCTGCCGAGAAACCACTTGAGATCTTTTTCATAGACGTGGAAGGCGGTCAGGCCACCCTGTTTGTCACGCCTGCCGGACAGTCTCTTCTGGTAGACACAGGCTGGGGATACAACGCGTTGCGCGACGCGAATCGCATCGCCGCTGCCGCCAGAATCGCGCATATCAAGAAGATCGATTACGTCCTGATCACCCATTACCATGCGGACCACGTGGGAGGCGTCCCGCAGCTCGTTCAGAAAATTCCCGTTGGCACTTTCATTGATCATGGCCCAAACCGCGAAAGCTCAAAACAAAGCGAAAGTCTCTATGCTGAATATCAGGCGGCGATCGACGGTTCGAATCACATCCTAGCCAAGCCCGGTGAACACGTCCCGATCAAAGGAATGGATGTAGTTATCGTCAGCGCAGACGGCAACGTGATCGATCAGGCTCTCCCCGGCGCGGGGCAATCGAACCCCAACTGCGAGGGAGTTCAACAAAAGGCCACGGACCCCAGCGAAAATGCACGCTCTGTCGGGAGCGTAATCACGTTCGGGAAACTGCGGATCGTAGATTTGGGAGACCTTACCTGGCAAAAGGAGCTGGAACTGGTCTGCCCTCAAAACAAAATCGGAAAGGCGGACATTTTTATCGTTTCCCACCACGGCTTGGATCAGAGTAACAGCCCGGCCCTGGTTCATGCGCTTCAACCACGTGTCGCAATCATGAATAACGGCTCGAAAAAGGGCGGATCTCCTTCGGCGGTGGACGTTGTCAAATCTTCGCCGGGTCTGCAGGACCTCTGGCAATTACACTTCGCCGACGCGGGCGGCAGCGAGCACAACGCGCAAGACCCGTTCATTGCTAACGTGACGGAAGCCGATACCGGCTACTACCTGAAGGTCACCGGGAATGCCGACGGAAGCTTCGCGATCTACAACTCGCGAAACAAGTTTTCAAAGACATATCCGGCAGTTTGGGTCAACGGCCTCGATACGCTGCCTCGTCGTCGTCCCTAACCAAACAGCTCGCGAAACTTCTGGAAAAAGCCTTTCTCGTGGGGAGCATTATCCGCCGGCAGGTGATCGCGTAGCTCCTCGAACAATCTGCGCTGCTCTCTTGTGAGCTTCTTCGGCACCTGCACATCGAGATGCACGTAGAGGTCGCCCCTCCCCCGGCTATCAAGCTGCGGAACACCCAGGTTCCGCAATCGGAACTGCGCACCGGCCTGCGTGCCTTCGGGAACCCTGATCTTTTGCGGACCATCGAAGCTCTCGATATCGATTTCGGCGCCCAGCGCGGCTTGAGCCACATTGATGGGCAGCGTGCAATGCAGATCGCTGTCTCGCCGCTCGAAAATAGGATGCTCGCGGACGCGGACCACGACATAGAGGTCGCCGGGCTGACTTCCAGGAGGCCCCGGATTGCCTTCGTTTGAAAGCCTAAGGCGCGTACCGGTATCAACACCCGCGGGTATGTTCACCTTCAGCCTCTTCTCGATGCGATGGTATCCCTCGCCTCTGCATTGAGAGCAGGCTTGACGGATCAGTCTTCCACGGCCGCCGCAACTGGGACAGGTCTTGCGAATGGCGAGAAAACTCTGCTGGTACATGACCTCGCCACGGCCATTGCAGACCGAGCAAGTGACAAGACCTCCATTCGGTTCGGCACCCGTTCCCTGGCACTTGGAGCAGGCCTCGCGCTTGGGAATCTGCAGGTCGGCGGCAATGCCGCGCATCGAATCTTCAAAGCTGATTTCGAGGTCGTACCGGATGTCTTCTCCCCGCTGAGGGCCTCTACGCCGGCCGCCACGCGAACCGAAGATATCGCCGAACAGATCGCCAAGTATGTCGCCGAAATCTGCAAACGTCGTCTCGTCGAATCCCTGGAATCCGCCCTGCCCCATTCCGTTCACTCCCTGGTGACCAAAACGGTCATAGGCAGCCCGCTTTTGCGGGTCACTCAAAACGGCGTAAGCCTCAGCCGCTTCTTTGAACTTCTCTTCCGCGTGATGGTCCCCGGGATTGCGGTCCGGATGGTATTGAAGCGCCAGTTTCCTATAGGCGCCCTTGAGCGTCTGCTCGTCGCAATCGCGCGTGACACTCAGAACATCGTAATAATCTCGTTTGGCGACACTCATCGCATTCTGTTTACTGGCAGCAGGCTCACTGGTTCACGGCGACTTTCACCATCGCCGGACGAAGCAGCCGTCCTTTAAAGTAGTAACCGCGCTGGTATTCTTCCAGAATAGTCTGATCAGGGTGATCCGTCGTGTTCACCATCTCGACTGCGTGATGAACATGCGGGTTGAACAGGGGCACTTCGGACGATACGGGCTCCAGTCCCAACTTCGTCAAGGCCTCATATAGGCGCTGATAGATCAGTTCCATCCCGCGTGCATACTCTTTATCGCTCGTTTCGTGCTTGAGCGCACGTTCGAAATCGTCGAGCACCGGAAGCAGCGCCTTGACGGTATCCATGGCGGCATATTCGATCAGCTCCGTACGTTCACGCTCGATACGCCTCCGGAAATTCTCGAACTCAGCTTGCCGCCTCTGCAACAGCTCCTGTAGCTCAGCTTTCTCTTTAACGGCGCGATCGCGCTCGGCAGAAATTTCAGTCAGGAACGCATTGTTGGCTTCGCGTGACGGTGTACCATTCGTCACTTCCTCCGGCCGCTCATCGGTCGCAATAGCATTGTCGTTGTCTTCGGGTTGCATGACTACACCAAGGTGGGACGAGAGATCGGTCGATCTCTCCAACCTTCAGCGTAACAAACAATTCGAAAATCTGGAACTGCCGGGCTAAGCGGTTGATGCCCTTGAATTTACTTACCGGCCGCGAGCTGCGACTGTCTTCGCAGTATCGATGGGCGTAGGCGTGGCGGGTGCTGGTTCGGTGTCGCCGTTCTTGGTCAAACCGAGCGTCTTCCGAAGTTCCGTATCAATCTTGGCCCGGATGTCGGGGTTATCTCGCAGAAATTGCCGGGCGTTTTCCCTTCCCTGCCCGATGCGTTCGCCCTTGTAGCTGAACCAGGAGCCGCTCTTCTCGATGATGTTGTTGGTTACGCCAAGGTCGAGCAGATCCCCTTCGCGCGAAACGCCTTCGCCGTAAATGATGTCGAACTCGGCTTCGCGGAAGGGCGCCGCAACCTTGTTCTTCACCACCTTAACTTTGGTGCGGTTACCGGTGACCGTTTCGCCATCTTTGATGGCTGCGATGCGGCGAATATCTAGACGCACAGACGAGTAGAATTTCAGGGCCCGGCCACCGCTGGTGGTTTCCGGATTGCCGAACATTACGCCGATTTTTTCCCGGATCTGATTGATGAAGATCAGGCAGGTATTGGATTTGGAGACGATCCCGGTGAGCTTGCGCATGGCCTGGGACATGAGCCGCGCCTGCACACCCATGTGCGAATCGCCCATTTCGCCGTCCAGTTCTGCTTTCGGAACAAGGGCCGCGACCGAATCGACCACCAGGACATCAATCGACCCGGAGGTGATGAGCGCGCTCGTGATCTCCAGCGCCTGTTCGGCGAAATCGGGTTGCGAGACAAGAAGGTTATCTACATCGACGCCGAGCTGTTTGGCGTAAACCGGGTCGAGCGCGTGCTCCACGTCGATGAAGGCCGCCATGCCGCCCAGCCTTTGGGCTTCGGCGACGACCTGAAGGGCAATAGTGGTCTTGCCGGACGATTCGGGGCCGAAGATCTCACAGATCCGGCCACGAGGGAATCCACCCACGCCGAGCGCATAATCGACCGAGATGGACCCGGTAGAGATGGCCGACACCGGGACGATCGCTTCCTTGGCGCCGAGGCGCAGGATAGATCCCTTCCCAAACTGCTTTTCGATCTGCCCTAACGTCAGAGTTAAAGTCCGATTACGCTCTTTCTCGTCCATAGGATTCCTTTCAAAGCGGCTGCGGTGGGGAGGTCTTCCTCAGTATACTCCCAAACAAATATCCACCAAGTTGTTTTGAAATGCTGCACAAGGCGAGAGGAGGCCTGTCAGCAAAAAACGCGGGCATTCGTATATGATGCTCTGGTACCTATTCCCCAGGAGGAAATGCAAATGCGAATGTTGCTACGAGTATCGATTCCCGTAGAGGCTGGAAATGCGGCCGCAAAGGCCGGAACCCTAGGTTCCAAGATCGAACAAATTCTGGCCGATCTCAAACCCGAGGCGGCTTATTTTTTGGCCGACGACGACGGCCAACGGTCGGGCTCAATCGTCTTCGATATGAAGGACGCATCCGAGATTCCGGCCATCGCCGAGCCCTGGTTTCTTGCCTTCAACGCAAAGGTGTCGCTCCGGCCCATCATGAACCCGCAAGATCTTGCCAAGGCGGGTCCATCGATTACGAAAGCTGCTGGGCAATACGGAAAGTAACCTCACCCTTTAACTGTTTTATCTGGACGCTGCTACACGCTTTCGCGCCGCGCGTAGTATCCTCTGCGGGCCCGAATGACCAGATCCTTGCGGCCTTTCACCTTGATCTGCACTTCGTGGTAGCGGCCATCATTATTTAGCGGCTCCGGACGATAGAAGAGATTATATTGATGCCGCAGCTCATTGGCGATGTTCTCAAAGGATTGGTTCAAATCTTTCGCCTGGAAGGGGAAAAAGCAGACGCCGCCGGTTTGCTCGGCGAAATACCGCATTACCTTATCACCCTCGGTTTCGACATGGCTGATGTTGGTTGAGATCGTATAGATCGCGGTGTCGGCCCGCTGCGCCATCTCGAGTGCCTGGTCGCGGCTGAAGCGGCTGTCGTTATCCTCGCCGTCGCTCAGAATGACCATGGCGCGACGGAACTTATACATCGGCTGATCCTTCATGAGCTTCTCTTTGCAGGCGAAGTAGATCGCATCATAAAGAGCCGTGCCGCCGCCCGGGCGCAGCCTGCGGATGGCGTTTTCGAGATCATTCGTGTTGTTCGTCATGTCCACAGCCAGCTCGGCGGCCGTATCGAAACTGACAACCGTCGCTTTATCCTGCTGGCGAACAACGCTGTTAACAAAGTTTGTAGCGGCTTCCTGCTGGAAATGAAAACGATCGCGAATGCTGTTGCTGGTATCGATCAGAATCGCGAGGCGGAGAGGCAGATCGGTTTCCGCAGTGAACTCGAGAATGTTCTGCGGCTTCTTGTTCTCGAATACCTGAAACTCATCCTTGGTCAGATCTGTAACGAAGCGTCCCCGCTTATCCGTCACGGTGAACAGCATGTTCACGCGCGTGACTTCGGTCCGAATCGGCGTATCGGAGGTAATCTGCGGCTGCTCAGAAGCGGGCGAGGCCGGCTTTTGACGCGCCTGCAGCGTGCTGAAAGACACCGCACCGGCGGCGGCCAAAACGGCCAAAGGAACTGCTACGGACTTCATCGCGATGCCTATATTCTAGCCCTCAGACTGCGTAACTGGCGTAGAAAACTCTGCAAGTCTTCTGGCAATGGACTTTCAACCGCAATCCATTCTCCGGTTGAGGGCGAGCGGAAGCGCAAGCGGTGAGCATGCAGGAAGAAGCGCCCCAACGGAGCTAGGCCGGGGATCGCACTGGGTGCACCATAGAGGCGATCACCGACGATCGGATGGTGCAGACTTGCCAGGTGAACACGAATCTGATGAGTGCGACCCGTCCCAATTGAAACATCGAGGTAGCTGAAGCGATGCAGCTCCTCGACTACGCGATAGCTTGTAAGAGCAGAGCGGCCGGAGCCGAGTTTTGTGGTCATGCGTGTACGCCGCATGGGATCGCGTGCGATGGGACTCACGATCCGTCCTTCGGGTTGTTTCATCCGGCCATGCGCGAGCGCCAGATAACTCTTTTCGACTTGGCGATCGTGGAACTGCCTGGCGAGAGACTGGTGCGCTTGATCGGTTCGCGCCACCGCCAGCACGCCGCTGGTTTCCCGATCGAGGCGGTGGACGATGCCAGGCCGCAGATCGCCGTTTACCGAGGATAAGGAGCCGAAGTGAAACAAGAGCGCGTTGACCAGCGTGCCCCGGCTGTGGCCCGCTCCTGCATGCACGACCATCCCCGCCGGTTTATCAATGACGATGACATCCGAATCTTCATAGAGGATCTGCAGCGGTAGCTTTTCCGGCTCGGCTTTCAGGGGCACCAGAGGGGCCGGCTCGAGGGTTATGTTTTCGCCACCGCGCAATAAATAGGAAGCGCGGGCAGGTCCGCCATCGACTTGAACACACTCCTGTTTGATCCAGGACTGCAGCCGGGAGCGGCTGAATTCCGGCAGCCGTTCGTGCAGAAAGGAGTCAAGGCGCTTTCCTGCATCGGCCGAATCCGCGCTAAGTATCACGGCGATTCAGCGTATTCGACGTGCCCTTTGCCGTACCGCATCTCGCCCGCGGTAACAGGAAACGGCAGTGTATTCTCCCGAGGCGGCAAGGGGCAGGTCGCGTAGGGAGTGAACGTACACGGCGGGTTATAGGAGCGATTGAAATCAAGATCGACTTTGCCGTTCTCCGGGAGAGGCGTGTTCAGCATCCGGCCGGCCTGGTAGGTTTCGGTCTTATTCGTCGGGTCTTTAAACAGAAAAAATAGCGTCTTGCCTTCATAAATCGGTCGAAGCCGGTACTGCTGGCCGTGATAAGTGAATTCGACGATTCCGGGGCTCTCTTCCTGATCCGTTTCACCCAGGACATTGAGGATCGGAATCGCCCGGTTGTCAGGAATAAATCTGGCCTGAAAGTGGAGCTCAGGATCGATAGGGAAATACTTCATGCCCTGAAAGTTCTTGAGCACCGGACTGGCGCTGTCGGTCGCGCGAACCGCGAGCCGGTCACCTCGCTTGATAACGAAAAACGTGACGGTACCGGAGTGGATGACGGTTGGTTTGTCTTCGTCATAGGACAGAAGCACCTCGGAGCCATCCGGGCGAATGAAGGTGATTTTGCCTTTTTCAAGGCGTAAGATTCCCACCCGGGCTGGAGTTGACCCTTTGGGCAGAACGAAATTATTCGAATCGGCCGAACCGATCGTGTTGTCGCCAGTATTAACCCAGAACAGGCCAACCAAAGACAGCCAGCCTGTTGGGGACCGCAGCCGGGCATCCCGTTCCTGTTGCCAGGCACGGATGGATTCTTTGTAGTTGGACGAAGCGACCATTACGGAGCTGAATACCGCAAATCCGATCAAGAATCTCCTCATAGAGCTATTCTCGCAACTCCACGATGGTGGCACCCGTTCCCCCTTCGGAAGGGGTAGCGGCATAGAAGCGGCTGACATGAGGGTTGGAGCCGAGAAACTCGCTCACCGCCTTTCGCAGGATGCCCATACCGTGGCCGTGAATGATCCGGATGCGGTTGACCGACGCGAGCGCGGCCGAATCCAGGAATTTATCGACCTGCTCGATGGCTTCCTCTGCGCGCTGGCCGATGATGTTCAACTCACGGTAATCGGTACTCAATGCCGGGCCGGTTTCGATTCGAATGTTCTTGGGCAGGCGCGCGGGCTCGAAAGTTCCCGGTACGACCTCGGCGACGTCTTCCGGTGGAATCTGCATTTTGAGAAAGCCGGCTTCGACTTCGAGCATTCCGTTCTTGAGAATGCGCCGGACGGTTGCCACTTGACGAACGTCTTTCAAGCGGACGCGAGCGCCCTCTTTAAGAGTAGGCTGCGATGACTTCACAGTTTCGGCGGGCGGCGCGATCGCTTCCGCCGCTTCCTCGCGGAACTCTCGTTTGGCTTTCGAAATGAGCCGCTGCGCCTGATCGGCGGCTTTGCGCTGCTCCGCTTGCTGGGCCAGTTGCTCCATGAGCACCTGAGCGCGCGCTTCAAAATCGGCGATCAGGGATTCCGATTTCTTCTCCCATTCGCGCTTGCGCTGCTGTTCCCGGCGTTCCGCTTCATTCTGAAGCTGAGTTTCGCGAGCGTTTACCCGTCGTGTTGCCTCTTCGAGTTCCTGCCCACGTCGAGCATTCTCCTCTGTCTGTTGCTGCAACCCGGTGAGCAGCTGCTGAAAATCGGCGTGGATGCGCGGCAGGACGGAGCGCGCATGAGCCAGCACCGACTCCGGCAACTCCAGACGGGCAGCGATATCGAGGCCAGCAGACTTGCCAGGAGTCCCGAGTTTCAGAACGTAGGTCGGCCGAAGCGTCTCGTCATCGAAGCCCATGGAGGCGTTCAAGACTCCGTAGGTATGGGCACCGTACAACTTGAGTGGAAGGAGATGAGTAGAAGCGAGGCAAAAGGCGCCGGATTGACGAAATGCATCCAGAATAGCCACACCAAGCGCTCCGCCTTCTTCGGGATCGGTAGCGCGACCGAGCTCGTCCAGCAAGACCAGACTGTCGGGCGTAACCCGCTGGAGCATCTCTTTGACGTGAAGCAGGTGGCCGGAGAAGCTGGATAGACTTTCGGCGATCGATTGCTGGTCGCCGATATCGGCCAACACATCGTCAAGCACCGGAAACTCAGCTTCGGCGCATGGCACGGGAATTGCGGCATGAGCCATCAGGGCGAGTAAGCCAGTAGTCTTCATGGTGACGGTTTTGCCGCCGGTATTGGGGCCGCTGATCAGGAGGCAGCGCTGCGAATCGCTCAGCTCGAAAGAAATTGGGACTATCGGTTTGTTCTGCTTGCGCAGCACCGCTTCGAGCAGCGGATGACGCGCTTCGCGCAGAACGAGTTTCCGCCGCTCGCGGCTGAAGCGTGGGATGACGGCATTATAATCGCGGGCAAAAGCGCCTTTAGCGAAGATGCAATCGAACTCGGCGAGAGCGTCCGCGGTTGCGGCGATTTCGCCCGCATGCTGGCGCAGAGCATTGGTGATCTCGGCGAGGATGCGTTCGATTTCGCGCAGCTCATCTTCACGGAGACGGACGAGCTGATTATTCAGAGCGATGGTTTCGAGCGGTTCGACAAAGAGCGTGCGACCGCTGCCGCTCGAGCCGTGAATAACGCCATCGACGCGACCCTTCTGACCGGCAACGATGGGTACAACGTAGCGATCCTCGCGAATCGTGACAAAGTCTTCCTGCAAGGTGCCGTCGCTGCGGTGGGCTCGGAGGAAGCGCTCGAGCGATTCCTGAATGCTGCGCTGTTGGCGCTCGATGTCGCGGCGGATTCGGCGGAGGGCAACGCTCGCCTGGTCGGCCAGGCTGCCGTCGGGAAGAAAGGCGGGCTCGTAACGACGGGAGAGCTCGCGCAGATCGGCGAGAGTTCTAGCGCGTTGAGCGAGTCGCGGGAAACGCTCGGCGACGGAGAGCAGGATGCCGCGGTACTCACCGGCAAGAGCAAGAGTATGGAACAACTCCAGAATTTCATGGCCGTCGAGGGATGCGCCCTCGACTTTCAGAATGCGGACGGCGTTGCTAACGTCGCGCAATTGATTAAAACGCAGGCGAATCGCAGCGCCGCTTGAGGCGGTTTGAGCGCTCGATACTTCGCGCAGATAGGCGATGGCTTCGCCAGTTTCGGCGAGAGCGGATTCGAGAGCCGGACGGTTGCTATGTGGCTGGAGAGCGAAGACGAGTTCGCGGCCGGCTGCACTGCCACCGTAATTCGCGAGCAGCTCTTTCAGCTCCGGAAATTGAAGAAGATCGGTACTGGACAACACAGGTGTTTTTCACGCTAGGGACGGGTGACCTGGGAGTAGGTCTTGCGATCAGAGCAGCAGGCCTCAATCACTTCGCGAGTGCCTTCCGTCATTATTAAGCCTCTTAAGGACTCCAAATCAAACCAGGCAGCGGAACGCGAATCATCGCCGGGCTGCAGTCTGCCTCCGATGGTCGTGCAATAGAAATCGACCAGCACATAGTGATACTCGCAAGTCCCTGATTCGTCGGGCATGATTCTTTCAAAAACAGTGGCGATGGAATCGACTGAGACCTGAAGACCGGTTTCTTCGAGCACTTCGCGAGCAATCGCGCCTTCCAAGGTTTCACCGGTTTCGACGCAGCCGCCGGGTAGAGACCAGGAGCCGATCAAGGGTGGTTTGCCACGCTCGACCAGAAGTACCCGCCCAGAATCGAAGATCAGCGCGCCGACTCCCAGGACCGGACGTGCCGGATAGCGCCGGCCGTTGGATTCGCCCACTATCTATGGATGCTCACTAGGGAATTGTGGCCAACACTTCTTCCGCATGGCCTTCCACCTTCACCTTTGGGAAGATCTTCTTGATTTTGCTGTCAGGGCCAATCACGAAGGTGGTGCGTTCGATGCCCATATATTTCTTGCCATACATGCTCTTCTCTTTCCAGACGCCATAAGCTTCCGCGGCTCTGTGGTCGCTATCCGCTAAAAGCGTGAACGGCAACTCGAATTTCTCCTTAAAGCGGGCTTGGGCTTTGGACTGGTCGGGAGAGACGCCGACGATGACGGTATTCGCCTTCGAGAATTTGGACGACGCATCCCGGAACTGGCACGCCTCCTTGGTACAGCCGGGAGTATCGGCTTTCGGATAGAAGTACAAAACGACGTTCTTGCCCTTGAGTGAAGATAACTCAAATTGCTCGCCGGAGTCGGTCAGCCCAGAAATATCGGGCGCAAGATCGCCTTCTTTGAGGTTGAACATACCTGAAAGAGATGGTCTGGGCGGGTCGGCGGCTACAGAATTACCGAACAAACCCAAAAAGGGGGAAATGAACCCTGCTTTGCCGAACGAACTGAACCAGCGATAGAGACTTATCTTACACAGCCTGCCCTGAATTTTTTCAAGCAGAGAACTTGACAACTATGCACGCAAATTATATGATTGAATTGTAACTAGGAGGACCATTGAGATGCCAATGATCAAATACAGCCCCTTCCAGAGCGAGGTGGAGGATTTCCCCACCGGTCTGCGATTGTTCCAGGATTCGTTGTCGCGCCTGCTGAGCGAACCGGCTTCGCGCCCGTGGACACCTGCGGTGGATATATATGAGACCGAAAATGAGTTGGTCCTGAAAGCGGATGTTCCGGATGTGGACCCGAAGAACGTCGGAATTCAGCTCGAGAATGGCACGTTGACGCTGAAAGGCGAGCGGAAGTTCGAAAACGAGCAGAAGAACGGCAAGGGTTTCCACCGGATCGAGCGTTCCTACGGCTCCTTCGTGCGGGCCTTCAGCCTGCCGGACACGGTGGACGGTGATAAGGTGAAAGCCGATTACAAGAACGGCGTCCTGACGATCACGCTGCCGAAGAAGGAAGTGGCGAAGCCGAAAACCATCAACGTAGAAATCAGCAACAACTAAGGCTGCAAACTATCAAGTTTGGGCGCGGCACCCACCGGGTACCGCGTTTTTTTGTGTGCGCGGCCCAACAAAGCGAGTCAGTACTGTACCTGTATTTCCTCTCTCGCTGTTTAGAAAAATCCTCGATGTGCAACTAATAAGAGACGGATGACTCTGGTTAGTTTTCGGAGGGTGAGCAGATTCGCTGTCATTCTGCTGATACCTTGCCTGGCCGCTCGGCTCCAGGCGTACTCGGTGCTAACGCACGAAGCGGTAGTCGATGCACTTTGGGACGTGAAGATCAGGCTAGTTTTACTGGCCCGCTTCCCGAATGCCACGCCGGATGAACTGAAGCAGGCGCATGGATATGCATACGGCGGGGCCATTATTCAGGATCTCGGATATTATCCGCACGGAAGCGAGCAGTTCAGCGACTTGACGCACTACGTTCGCACCGGCGATTTCATTAAGGCGTTAATTGCCGAATCGCAGACGCTGGACGAGTATGCCTTCGCGTTGGGGGCACTCTCACATTACGTTTCGGATCTGGATGGTCATCGTTATGCGACTAACGTCGCCGAGCCGATCCTCTATCCAAAACTGAAGCGCAAATACGGAGACGTGATCACCTATGAGCAGGACCCCGCGGCGCATCTCAAGACTGAATTCGGGTTCGACGTCCTGGAGGTTGCGAAGGGGAATTTTGCGCCGCAGGCGTATCACGATTTCATTGGTTTTTATGTCGCGAAGGGTTCACTCGAGAGAGCGTTTCATGACACGTACGGCCTGAATCTGACGGACGTGTTCAGCGATTTCGACCGGGCGATCGGATCCTACCGCCGTGCAGTGAGCAAGACTATTCCAAAGGCAACGCGGGTAGCCTGGGCCGAAAAAAAGAAGGACATCGAGAAGAGCAATCCCGGCATCACACGGAGGCGGTTTGTCTATACGATCAGCCGATCCAGCTACGAGCGGTACTGGGGTAAGGACTACGACCGACCCACCGCGGGCGATCGCATACTGGCGGTCTTTTTCAAGCTGCTGCCTCCCATAGGACCCTTGCGCGCGCTGCACTTCAAAATGCCGACCGCGCAGGTAGAAACGCTCTTTATGTCGAGCTTCGACCGCTCCTCCACTCAATACAAACAGAAGTTGCAGGATGCCCAGCAGAATGCGTTGTCGCTTCCGGATAAGAACTACGATGTCGGGGCCATAACGCCGCCGGGCGCGTACCGGCTAGAAGACGATGTTCGCGCGTATTGGCTGAACAAGCTTGCCAAGACGAGCTTCAGCGGTCTTACTCCGGAGATTCAAGCCAACGTGCTGACGTATTACAGCAATCTCGACGCGCCGTTCGACACGAAAAAGAACCCGAAAAAATGGGATAGAGTATTGGCTGAGTTGCAGCAGTTGAAGAGTGCGCAACCGGCCGCCAGTCCCGCAGTGGCGGGTGCGAGTACGGACGAGTTCCTTCACTAACGCGCCGGATCGGGTCCTCTAAATTGGATACCTTAGAAGGACCACTATGCCCCTTCCTTCGGACGAAAAGCTCATCGCGCTAAGTCAGGATGTACTCCAGCAATTCGACGCGATTTTCGGCCTGCACCCCGGCTTTCGCCCAGCGCATGCTAAAGGCGTTATGCTCACCGGCTCATTTGCTCCCTCTTCGCAGGCGGCGTCTTTAACGCGTGCGCCGCATGTGATCCGCGACTCGACTCCTGTCACCGTTCGGTTTTCCAATTCCACCGGGTTTCCCATGGTGCCGGACAACAAGCCCGATGCAAATCCGCGCGGGCTCGCCATCCGCTTTCATCTCGCCGAGCACGTTCACACCGATATAGTCAGCCATTCGACTGACGGCTTCCCTACCAGAACTGGTCAGGAATTTCTGGAGTTCCTGCGAGCCGCTGCCGCGAGCGATCCCTCAAAGCCATCGCCGTCGGCAGTCGAGGTATTCCTGGGCAATCATCCGGCAGCGCTTGCTTTCGTCCAGACTCCAAAGCCCACTCCCTCCAGCTTTGCCAAAGAGCGGTACTTCGGCGTGACGGCACTCCGCTTCATGAATAAGGATGGCGTGAGCCGCTATGGCCGGTATCGGATTGTGCCAGAAGCGGGCGTTGAACACCTGGACGGCGCCGCGGCGCAGGGGAAGGGAGAAAACTTCCTCTTCGACGAGCTTGCGCAGCGCATTGCAGCGGCCCCCATTCGCTTCCGAATCCTGGTACAGGTGGCGAATGCGAACGATGTCGTAAATGATGCGACGATTCACTGGCCGGAGGACCGGGAACTCATCGAGCTAGGCACGATAGTTCTTACTGGAATGGTTCCGAATAATGAACAGGAACAGAAGAAAATCATCTTCGACCCCATTCCGCGCGTAGACGGCATCGAGGCCTCCGATGACCCGCTGCTCGAGTTGCGCGCCGCGTTGTATCTGCTAAGTGGACGCCGCCGTCGTCAAGCTCCCGAGTCATTCAAGGCTGTAACCTGACGAAGCTCAAGGTCGCGTCGGAATTGGAGCGATCGAACTCAGCGGGAAGGCCCGTCGCCGCAGTCTGGCGGGCCGTAATGCGACTCGACAGAAGCAAATTCAACACGCCCTGGCTGGCACTACGAAATGCTCTGGGCGTGGCGTTGCCCTTGGGAATCGGGATCGCGAGCGGCAATCCACTGGGCGCGGTGGCGATTACGACCGGGGCCTTGAACGTTGCGTATTCTGACGGCCGCGATCCGTATGCGCAGCGGGCGCGGCGGATGCTGCTGTGGAGCTTCCTGGGGGCATTTGCCGTTTTCCTGGGATCGGCCACAGGCAAGTATCAGCTTCCCGCGATCCTGATGGCAGGCCTATGGGCGTTTGGCGCGGGGCTGCTCATTTCGGTCAGTACCAGAGCGGGAGACCTCGGGTTGAATACGCTGGTCGCGTTGATGGTTTTCGCAGCACGCGGGGCACTATCGCCCAAGGGGGCGCTGGTTGCTGCGCTGCTCGTGCTGGGCGGTGGCTTGCTACAGACACTGCTGGCGCTGCTGTTCTGGCCGGTTCGTCGATACGAGCCGGAGCGGAGGGCCGTCGGAAATGTCTACCGGAACCTTGCAAAGGAAGTGGATCCACACACCGACATTCTGGCGCAATCACCGCTGGACAAGCCGAGCCAGGAAGTGCAGGATACGCTTTCGGCTCTAGGCCAGGATCACAGCGTGGAGGGCGAACGCTTCCGGCTGCTGTTCGACCAGGCCGATCGCCTGCGGCTTTCGATTTACCTGGTAAATCGCTTGCGCTCGGAGCTGAACCATGAAGAACGCTCGAGCCTGGATGTCAGTGAGATGAAGGAGGCCTTGGATGGGCTGCTGGAACTCGCGTCCGACGTACTCGCGCGTGTCGGCGAGTCTCTTCAGGGACAAGCCATTGAGGAGCAGAAATCGCAGTTCGCAAAATTGCAAGAACTGTTGAAAAAAGCACAAGCCAACAAGAACCGGGCCGATGTTCCGCTTGCTAAAGATGTCGCGTCGGCAGCGGACGTATTGGCCGGCCAACTCCGACTAGTCCTGCAGCTAGCAGGAAACATGAGCGAATCCGCTCTGGAGGGGCTTGCGAAGCAGGATCTGGCACTGCCCTGGAGACTTCGCCTGACGAGCTCTCTCGCGATCTTACGGGCGAATCTGCATCTCGATTCGAGCGCTTTCCGCCATGCGGTCCGAACAGCCGTTTGCGTGGCGGTCGCCGATGCAATCGGCCGGGGCATAACCTTGCAGCGATCGTATTGGCTGCCCATGACAGTTGCGGTGGTCCTGAAGCCTGACTTTACGACAACCTACAGCCGCGGACTTCTTCGGCTGATCGGCACGTACGCTGGTTTGCTGATCGCGACACTGCTCTACTACGTGTTCCCACACTCCGCCTTAACCCAGCTCGTGCTGGTGGGCGTGTTCACTTTTTTCATGCGCTATATAGGACCAGCCAATTATGGCGTTTTCAGTATCGCGATCAGCGGCCTGATTGTGTTTCTCATCGCGGAAACAGGTGTGCCTCCGTCCGAGGTAGTGCTGGAGCGGTTTCTGAACACGACCGCGGGAGGCGCACTCGCTTTGGTAGCGTACAGTCTCTGGCCTACGTGGGAACGCAAGCAAGTTTCAGAGGTCATGGCGGAGATGCTGGATGCGTCCCGCGAGTACTTTCGAGCAGTTGCGGAACGCTTCGGACGCGATGACGAGGAGCTTGAGGCGAAGCTCGATCAAACGCGGAGTGAGTGGCGGCGTAGACGCTCGAATGCCGAGGGTTCGGTGGATCGCGTGGCCTCAGAGCCGGGCGTTTCGCCACAGAAGCTGGATTGCCTTACCTCGATGCTGGCTAGTTCGCACGCATTGGTACATGCCACGATGGGGCTGGAAGCCGGAATTCTCAAGAACCCTCCGCAGACCCCGCCGGAAGCATGTCGGGTCTTTGCAGACGATGTCGACTTCACTCTCTACTTTCTAGCGGCAGCGCTGCGTGGTTCGCCCGGCGCCAGCAGGACATTACCGCAGTTACGAGAGGATCACCGGCGGCTGGTGGAAGCACGCGAAAATTTCTCGTCGTTAGACGAATTCGTCCTCATCGAGGCCGATCGATTGACGGTCAGCTTGAACACGCTACGCGAACAGGTCTTGCGGTACGTGGGAGCGTGAGGCGAGTACTTCGCTCAGGGCGGTGTCGCTGCAGCGATTGAGAGAGCCCGCGCTCCGGATTATCGGCAAGAAATTTACAAAAAACCAGGTAGCTTAACGGCGTAGGAGCACCGTCGCCAATGCCAGAATGCCAAGGATAGAAATCAGCGCGGCCAGCACCCGCGCCAATGACCGTGGAATGTCCGGGTATTCCGCTCTCAGAGCATTCAGATCTCGCCGGTGCTCTAGCGTGGCCATCAGCAGTGAGAGCAACCCGAAGACAATCATCAGCACGGAAAATTCGGTCGCGCTGATAAGCCGGTCTTGCTTGGCGCCAGCAGCCTCGATCTGGAAGAATTTGTAGATTGAAAAGCCGAAAGTAATTAGTGAGGTCGCCGTTCTAACCCACGCCATCAAGGTGCGCTCATAGGCGAGGCGAGTACGATCAACAGCCAGTCTAGTAGCGGCATTCGTTTTCTGCGGTTCTTCTGAGTCTGTCATTGTGCTATGGTTGCTGCATTCATCTGCGGAAGTGCCGATCTGTAATGCTCCTCGCGGGTTCTTCGCGGCCGCGGCGGGCCCTGTCATCTAAATCGTTTCGCCTCGCGCAATCTCAAGGTTGCTCCTTTTACTGTGTTGCCTTATGCTGCGGCAACTCAGGTTCATGGAACGGAAGATCGACTGTCATGGGGCTGTGATCGGAAATCGGCTCTGGCAGACAATTGTTCAAGTCGCTCATCACTCGGGCGAAGTGGGGCTCGAACCGGTATGGCCCTTTCAGGTCCAGCGGATTGTCAAGGTGGGATTTCACAAATATCCAATCAAGCTTGAACTTGGCAACGCGAACCTTCCCCCAGATCAATTCGGCCACGAACGTCGGAGCGAACCCGGCGCTTCCGCGCTCGTTGGAGTCGGCTAAAGTGCCCGATCTGCCATTGATAGTCCGCCGGGAAACGCCGCGAAAATCGAAAAGCATGCCCATCGGCAAACCGAAATTGCTCGATTGTGGAGAATAATCCGCGCTCCAAATTTGGAGATGCGCCGGGAATATTGGCCGACGTGGGGTCGATGCGATATTGGATCCCTGAGAGCTTAGCGGCTGTTCTGGCGCCGCTATAAATCAGGCCGACACCGGTCGCCCACTGAACGCCCTTCGTAGTCCAGAAGTCCACGCTTCCATACCGCTTATAGAGCATGTTTTCTACGCTTGTCGGGGTTGAGTCGCTACCGGTAGTATTCAAATCGCCACCCACTATGACCGGATGGGGAATATCGTGAATTTGCTCCAACAGTTCTTGCATTTGTTGCCGGCGGACTTTAGGCTTTGCACGATTCTCCAAGTGCGTCGACACGACCGTTGCACTGTGGCCCGGCGCGTCTGGCACGTCAAGATCGACCAACAGCATCGTGCGTTGCCCCCGGCGTACCTCGCGCAACAAGTCTTCTCCAATCAGGATGGCCGCCTTTCGCTTGCCTTTTTCGAGCGGGCGGATTTTGCTCTCCTTAAACCAGTCGTATCCCACACTGAATGGAATCAGCTTTGCCGAACGAATGGGGTAGCGTGAGAGCACGGCATTTCCGTGCAGTGCCCGCAATCGGTCCTTGTCGACCTTGAACTCATCGAGAAGCTGCTGGCGAGATTGCTCGTCCTCGCCGTCGTCAAACGTATCGGTCCCCAGTTGCTTTGAGTCGATCTCCAGAAACTCCACGCTATAAGCCCAATTCATGTTCAGGGTCTTGCCAAGCTCACGGATGACTTCTCGGTATTGCGTCCGCTTCACACCCCAATCAACTTCGTTCAAGATCCATACGTCGGCAGCTTTCAGGATTTCAATATCCTCCGGTATGCTCTCTAGATCCACCTTTCTGATCCTCTTCCCACCCTCCTCTGCATGCTTGCGCTCCTCGGCGACCTTTGCCATGAAGCGTTCCTTGTCGGTCAGAAAAAGTTGGATATCGTCGAGCTCGAGTCCCCGCTCAATATTCCAAACAGCAACACGGACCGTAGGGCCCAGTCCCCCCACTTCGAGTGGGCGAGGTCTTGCACCACGATAATAGGCCTCATTGTTAATGAACGGAGTCGTCGTAATGGCGTGAAGCTTGTTTGCAAGCTCGGGACTCACTTCGTGCGTCGATCCGAGCTGAAGAAGTTCATCGTAGGAGAACAACTGAGGCCCCGCGTCTCGCTTATAGTCCTGTGCCAACAAGGACGCTACTCCGACCAGAACAGGACACACGCCTACCAGACGAGCACTCCAACGCCTCGCTCCCGTGGCTCTCATCCGTTCGGTCTCCTTCCGCTGGCCGGAAGCCTGTGGCTCTCCTGCTGCATAGAATATGACGAGGTCGCAGGCAACCAAATAGCCATAATTTGATCTTGCTGTGATACTGCGCTAAAATTTCGATCCGTTCGCCCCTTCCGGATTGAGGATGCGTCCCAGGCGGAGTTGAGCTTATTCATGCAGTCCTTGAGAAACGATCTGCGGTCCTCACCTTTCAGGTTCCTCTTATCCGCAGGATTTTTGCAGGAATTCATTTTGTCCTTCGTGCTCATATCCCTGGGCTTCTGAACATCAGCAGACTGGCTGAGGCAGTCCTGCACGAAGTTCATCCGATCGTCGCCCCTGAGTCCTTTCATCGAGAACCTAGCATCTAGTGCAAACCTCATACGCGGCGATGGATTTTCCGTGTGCTCGCCTTCGCAAGGTTCGCGTCGTGTTTAAGACTGCTCCGGCCGTCGCGAGGTTCAGAAACTTTCTTACTTGCTCATCAGACGACACAGGAGCAGAGGATTAGAAGCGCCTGAGCGCGGGGTGTCGCAGCGAAGACCCAGGCGCATTGCAAGATTTACTTATGCCCTACGTACCTCATCAAATGATCGATCTAGTGCTCTTGGTCGGCTACTACAGCGCGTACAGCGCGCACCAGGTCAGCTAGAGTCACCACCCCCACTAGTTCGCCGTGCGGCCGAAGAAGGCCATTCCGTGGGTGCGCTGGCGTCGCAATCTACTTGCTGGCCTCGTGCGGACCGAAAGGCATTCCACAACGCTTGCAGTGCCTGCCACGGATCTATGTCATCAGCTCGAAGCGTGGAATTTTGTACGTTCCATCCAACACGGCCTTCTCGGGACCATAGATTCGGAGGCCTATGAAAAGATCAATTCCAGGGATGGCTTCAATCCAGTTCGATTCCAGACCCTTGTGAACGGTGGGACCGATATAAATGTCTATGGACCCATCGGGGTTCTTCACCAGCTTGTCGCGGGATGAAAGCTGACGGCCTTTCATGCTGTTGGCTATGAAGGTGCGTGTGTGGCCGTCATAGGCGAACACGGACCAGAAATTCCGCGCAGGAAAGTCCTTTGGCATCCGGAGCCGGTAATTCTTGGTCGATTCTATTGGACGGCCCTCCGCGTCGACGAACGCGGCGTAGTACATGGTTCCACTTCCCAGAACGGCGGGCATGACATAGGCCCAGTAATCAATCGCCGCGCGCCTTTGATAGTCGATCATCCCATCCGCATTTTCGTAGACGTAGAGGCGATCTCTCGCGATATCCTCCTTGTGCAGGTTTAAACGAGTCCAGCCGGGCTGTCCCTCAGCGGGGACCATCCAACGCCGTTCGATATCCGGATCAGGTATTCCTGGGCATCCTTCGCCGCGCGTTCGAGGATCTGCACGGTGTGGGCATCGGGCTTGAAGGGCTTGCCCTTCTCGATGCCGATATATGCGGCCATCCCAAGCATGGTCTTGTCGTAGTCATTCACGGGCTCTTCCTGCACGACCATGTTAATCAGGTCAAAGTATCCGGCATCGAACTCGGGAGCGCCGCGAAACACGGTGCCCGATATATCCAGAAATGTCGTCTCGCCGGGGTTTGAGGCCTGCGCCAAGGGGTAGACCTTCAACGTGTATGCGTATTCCAGGGCGGCATTCCAGCCGGCCGTCGAGATCGACCGGATGAGGAAATTCTGGAGGTACGTGCGGCTACGCATGGTCTTGTACCCGGCGGGCACATCTCCCTGGTAGCCAGGTGGCAACAGAAGATATTTGGCGCCTTTGCCCTTGTCCCAGCCATCGTGAGCTTTCGGCAGTTGTGCGTAAATCAGAGGCAATAACCCTGAGATAGCCAGTAATGCCAGTCGCCGATGGCTTCCTTTGTTGATTCGTCTGGATGGATGGCATCCAGTTGGGAGAGAGGAACGGCCATCTTGCGCCCCTGCCAACGGATTTGCACAAACATGTCGTGCTCGCAGGTGTCCTCGACAGCCATGCGAAAAACCTCGATGGTTTCACCCTTCCGGAGCGGCGAGATGCCGTTTGCGGCGACACACTTTGCCCGGAACGGGAAGCTGATCTTGCCTTCCAGATAGTAGTACCAGCTCATTGCCTGCTCTTCCGGGCGGGCATCAACGATGGCTTCGTTGTAGATGCGGTCTTCCCGGACCGGGTCTCG
>CAWBDR010000003.1:0-79112 GCA_963787585.1 uncultured Acidobacteriaceae bacterium | reverse complement strand
GCGGCGGCCGATCCGACGAACCAAAAGGCCGCCGTCAACGACCTAAATCCCAAGAACGGTAACGCCGCGCGGGACAGCGCAATTTAGTATAGTTAGCATCGAGCCTTAGAAGATGGTCTACCCACGGCAGTCCATTTCTGGGTAGAATATCTTCTAACGATATGCCAAAAGAATCTTCGGGGCGAATCGAATTGTTACAGGGCGCTCTGGACATGCTGATCCTGCGTACGCTGCTGTTCGGCCCCGCTCACGGGCATCAGATTGCCAAGCACATTCAACGCACGACAGAAGACTTTCTGCAAATCGAGCACGGATCGCTTTACCCGGCATTACATCGTCTCGAACGCAAAGGTTGGTTGAGCGCGAAGTGGGAACCGGCGGGCAAGGACCAGAAGCGTGAATTCAAATACTACCGGCTCACCGCCGCTGGTAAGAAACAGCTTGCAGCGGAAGAATCCCGATGGAAACAAATGGCAAGCGCGATCGCTCGGGTGATGTGGCCCGCCGAGGAGGGTTGATATGCGCTGGTGGCGGCGGCGTGGAGATCGTGATCAGGATTTGGAGCGAGAAGTGCGCTCGCATCTGGAGCTTGAAGCCGAAGACGAAGTCGAGGCGGGCCGGTCAACCGAAGAGGCTCAGTATGCGGCGAGACGTGCTTTCGGCAACGTGAGTCGCGTGCAGGAGGAGGTGCGTGAAATGTGGAGTTTGGCGTCATTAGACCGCTTTGGCTAGGACCTGAAGTACGCGGCACGAACTTGCGAAGAGATCGTGGATTCACTGTGGTTGGCATCCTCACGCTGATGCTCGGCATCGGTGCGACGACTGCAATCTTCAGTGTCATCAACGGCGTTCTGTTGCGCCCTTTACCTTATCGGGAACCCGACCGGTTGTTTTCTGTCCAGGAGAAAGGCCCCGGCTTTGGAAATCCAGCTTCATATCCAGACTTTGAAGATTGGCGTGCGCAGAACCATGTGTTCACGGATATGGCGAGCTATCACAGCGAAGACTTCACGGTGACGCAACGCAGTGGTGCGTTACACGTGCTCGGCGCGGTTGCTTCCGCGAATCTGTTATCGGTTCTCCAGGTGGATCCGATGCTCGGCCGTGGCTTCGAACCGGAAGACGATCAGCCGGGGAGGCACGTGGTCCTTATCAGTGATCGACTGTGGCATGAGCAGTTTCACGCTGATCCGTCTATAGTGGGACGTTCTCTTGAGATCGGGCAAGACGAATTCACCGTGCTCGGGGTTATGCCGTCCGGCTTTCGATTCCCACCGACTTTGGATGGGGATCTTTGGGTCACTTCCGCCATCGACAAAGGAGCACCAAGGGTCCAGCGTGGCTACAGTTGGCTGAGCGTTATCGCACGCCTCAGGCCGGGCATAACTCCCACCCAGGCACAAGCGGATATGAATGTCATTGCGCGGCGCTTAGCCAAACAATACCCGCAAACAAATGCAAAACGGATCTCTATTCGGGTTGGGACCGAACAGGATCGCATTGTGGGCAATTCCCGGCGCGCATTGATGCTGCTGCTTGGAGTCACGGTGGGCATATTGCTGATTGCGTGTGTCAATCTCGCCAACATGTCGCTCGCGCGAAATCTCGCACGACAAAGGGAAATAGCGATTCGGGCCGCACTCGGGGCGAAGCGGCGAAGTGTTGTGGCCCAGCTTCTAACAGAAAGCGTCCTAGTGTCCTTTATCGGAGGATGCTTTGGGGTGGCCCTGGCATTCTGGAGCACGCGCACGCTCCTCGCTGCGATTCCACAAGCGATTCCACGGGCCGAGGAAGTCGGCCTGGACCTTCATGTACTAGCATTTGCCGCGATGGTCTCGGTGGTAACCGGCATTCTATTCGGATTGATTCCAGCCTGGCAGATTTCCGCTCCTAAACTGGAAACGGCTCTGAGGGAAGGCCGGCAAACCGCCTCTGAGGGAATTCGAGGCCGGCGCTTTCGAGATGTCCTCCTCGCTACGGAAACAGCATTGGCGCTCGTTCTGCTGGCCGCTGCTGGGCTCCTCATTACAAGCTATCTGCGCCTCCTTCGAGTAGACCCTGGCTTTGACCCGCGCAACGTATTGACATTCGATTTGAGTTTGCCGGTGCCGCCCTATACGGCTGATCGGCAATTGCGATTCTATGAGGAATTACTCTCTAAACTGAACCGGTTTCCGCAGGTGAAATCTGCCGTTGCGGGTTGGCCCGTGCCGTTCACTTCTAGCCCCTTCTCTGGTTTCGAAATCGAAGGGCGCTCATTTCCGCCTGGCGACACGCCTGGCGCTCGGATCCATGTGGTCAGTCCAGGTTACTTCCGGGCCCTAGGCATGCAACTGAAAGCAGGCAGGGATTTCACAGGGCGCGACAACCTGAATTCATCACCCGTAGTGATTGTGGATGAGGCATTTGTGCAAGAGTTCTTCCCGAAGCGTGCAGCCATCGGCAAGAAGATTAAGCCAAGCATGTCAATGACCGACACACCGGCGTGGAGAGACATTGTGGGCATCGTAAACAGCACCAAAGCACTCGGTTTGGCCGAAGCTTTCGAACCGCAGTATTACATTCCTTATGCTCAACTTCCCGGCCCTCAACCGGAAATGATTTTGAAGATGGAGGCACCATCGCTCGCGATCATCCCCACGATCCGGCACGCTGTGAACTCTATCGATAAGAATGTGCCGGTTTACGACGTGAAAAGCATGAACGAGATCATATCCTCCGTGACGGTCCGCGAACGCCTCAACACCATTCTTTTCGGGTTGTTTGGCGTTTCGGCAGTTCTCCTGGCAGCAATTGGTATCTACGGCGTGGCCAATTATTCAGTCAATCGCGCTACGCACGAGCTGGGCATCAGAATGGCGTTGGGTGCGCAAGCTCGGGACGTGCTGATGCTAACTATCGCTACCACTCTCCGCTATGTCGCGTTCGGGCTCGTTTTCGGGCTGGTAATGATTTTCAGTCTCGCACGGCTGATCAGCAGCCTTCTGTACGGTATTCGCGCGACAGATCCCGTACTCATCGTCATTGCCTCCTGTGTGTTTATCGCTGTCGCGCTGATCGCAAGCTACATTCCCGCGCGGCGAGCGACGAAGGTCGATCCGATGGTCGCCTTGAGATATGAGTAACCGGAGTTCCCGATGTTTTGGCGCAGACGTAACGTACGTGAACACGATCTGGAACGCGAGCTGCGTTCTCATCTGGAAGCCGAAGCCGAGGAGCAACAGGAAGCTGGCGTTCCTTCAGAGGAGGCGCGCTACGCCGCCCAACGTGCGTTTGGCAATACAACACTGATTAAGGAGGACACACGTGCGATGTGGAAATCTAGCTTACTCGAGCGGCTGATACAAGACCTTCGCTATGCGCTCCGCGTACTTAAGAAAGATCGCGGCTTTACTGCCATTGTATTGCTAACCCTGGCGCTTGGAATCGCAGTAAATACGACGATATTCAGCCTCGTCAGCGCCGTGATGCTGAGAACGCCGCCCGTGGCGAATCCAGATGAGCTAATGATGATTCTCGGAACGAACTCAGTGCAGGGACTTCGCCGCGAACCACTGACGGCGGAAGACGTGATCGCTTTGCGGACCCAGAACCATGTGTTTCATAATGTCGCCGCATTCACCGGCTTGAGTGATTTCACCCTGACCGGCTACGCAGAACCAGCTCAGTTGGAGGGGATGTCTGTATCGGCCAATTACTTCCGCGTACTCGGCGTGTCCGCAATGCTCGGTCGCACGTTTCTTCCAGACGAGGATAAACCCGGCCATGAGCACGTCATTGTCCTGTCTGGCGAAGCGTGGGAGCAACGTTTTGGGTCCGATCCTCACATCCTGGGCAAGGCCGTTTCGCTCAACGGCCAGCCTCACACGGTCATCGGGATAATGCGCCCTCGCTTCAATGCGGCGCTCTTGCCTCCGCAGCTCTGGGTGCCACTGGCCTTAAATACGGACCAGCCGCGATCAGCAGAAGGTGAATCCAGATCGCTCTATGCTCTCGCGCGCCTGAATCCGGGCGTAACGGTCGGCAAAGCCCGAGCAGAAGCGGCGATCATCGCGAGTCAAGTCGATAAGACTCGTCGTGGTGTGAACAAAGGCTGGAGCGCAACGGTGATGCCTTTGCAGCAGTACCTGATCGAAGAAGCGAACATCCGGCCGGCATTGATTATCCTGATGGGCGCTGTTGGCTTTGTCCTCCTAATCGCCTGCGCCAATGTTGCGAATTTGCTGATGGCAAGGACGGCGGTTCGGGCACGGGAAATGGCCGTCCGAACTACCCTAGGGGCGGGGCGAGTCCGGTTAACCGAGCAGCTTTTAGTGGAATATCTTCTTCTCAGTCTTCTCGGCGGGGCTTTGGGACTGATCCTGGCCTTCTGGGGAGTTCACTTGCTGCGGTCCACCTTAGATTTCAACGAATATGTAAGAACAATACGGCCGTCAATCGACTGGCATGTGCTTTTATTTACGCTAATTATCTCTCTCGTGACAGTGCTTCTGTTCGGATTACGCCCCATATTGCAAATGGTGCAGCCGAATCTCCAGGCGGCTTTGAAAGAAGGGGTACGAGGCGGCTCGTCGCGACCGATGCGGGCTAAGACACGAAATGCTCTTGTTATAGGTGAGATCGCGCTAGCGATCTTTCTACTCGTCGGGGCAGGATTAATGATTGACAGCTTCGTTGCCGAAATGCGCGACAACCTTGGTTTCAATCCCAACCATATCTTGACGGCGCAGATCGCCCTTTCTAAGCGCCAATACGATACCGGACCGAAGCAGGCGATGTTTTTCGGGCAGCTATTAACGAAAATTCAAGTGCTGCCTGGAGTTCTTTCGGCGGGAGTCAGTGCAAGTCTACCCGCTAGCGCGAGCGCTGGGCGAGTTGATTTCAGTTTGGAAGGCGAGTCGCTTTCATCAGAGTCCCACCAGCAGAGATCGAGGCTCTACATTGTCAGCGGAGGGTACTTGAAGAGCATGGGAATACCCCTGTTGAAGGGCCGAGACTTCAGTGAGTCGGACCGGATTCACGCATCACCAGCTGTACTCGTAAATCAAACGTTTGTCGATCGCTTCCTTCCGAAACAACAGCCGCTAGGTCAACGGGTCCGCATCAAGAAAACTGCGCCTGAAGATGCTCAATCTCCGTTGCTAGAAATCGTCGGTGTAGTAGGAAACGTCAAGGACTTTTTCGGTCAGCCCGGTAATGACCCCCAGCTTTATGAAAACTTCTTTCAGAGTCCTCAAGCAGCTATGAACGTGGTGGTGCGAACCAATACTGATCCCAACATGTTGGCGACACCGTTTCGCGAAACTGTGTGGACCATCGATAAAGCGCAGCCCATCGGAGAGATCGCAACCATGGCGCAAGTGTTAGCTCAAGCGGAAGCCGGTGACCGCATCTTCAGCATGCTTCTTGGCATTTTCGCGATTATGGCGGTAGCTCTGGCATCGATCGGGATTTACGGGATTATCAGTTACTCCGTAGCGCAGCGCACTCAAGAGATCGGCATCCGCATGGCTCTGGGCGCGGAGAAGAACCAAGTAGTAAAGCTCGTGCTCATGAACACTATGTGGCTCACAATCATTGGGCTGGCGATTGGGCTCACCATTGCACTTTCGCTTCCGGGGCTGCTTAAGGCGATGTTTGTGGGTCTCATTCTTCCGCCCAGCCTCTTCGTCGTTTTCACCGGCGTCCCTGCGCTGATTGTTGCACTTTCCTTATTAGCGAGCTACTTTCCAGCACGACGCGCGATGCGAATAGATCCGATGACCGCACTCAGATATGAGTGAGCGGCTCGTTATCGAAGAGGTCAGCAAGTTGTACAGAGGCAAGATTTGGGCGCTGCGCGACTTTAGTCTTGAAGTTGGCCCTGGCATTCTGGGCTTGCTTGGGCCTAACGGAGCGGGTAAGTCCACGCTCATGCGTATTCTGGCGACAATCACCAAGGCGACGAGGGGGACAGTCACCTGGAACTCGATCGACACAGCCCGCTCGCCAGACGCTTTACGCGCCGTACTCGGGTACCTGCCACAGGATTTTGGTGTTTACCCCAATCTGAACGCTGTTGAGTTCCTGCAGTACCTTGCGGCGGCCAAAGGCCTCGACGGCCAGTCGGCCCGTCGGCGCATCGATGAGTTGCTCGAGATGGTCAACCTCGTGGACGTGCGTAAGCGTCCGCTTGGCGGCTACTCGGGAGGCATGAAGCAACGCATCGGGATTGCACAGGCGCTGCTGAATGATCCTCGGGTTCTAATCGTTGACGAGCCCACCGCCGGTCTTGATCCCGAGGAACGGATGCGCTTCCGCAACCTGCTTTCAGAGCTTGGGGGCGCACGCGTCGTGATTCTTTCCACACACATCGTCGCGGATGTCGAGGCGTGCGCGACTAGCATCGCCATACTCTCTCAAGGGCGTCTGGTGAATCAAAACTCGCCCGAAGCGTTGTTGCGGTCGGTCCAAGGCAAAGTATGGGAGTGGGTTATTCCGAGCGTCGAGGTTCCCACGCTTCGCCAGCGCTATCTCACGAGTAGCGCCATTTATCGCAGCGATGGCGTGCATGTGCGTCTGGTCGCTGAAACGCAGCCGGGCGCGGGCGCTGTCGCGGCTTTGCCAACACTTGAGGACGCCTACCTCCATTCGATTTCTAGTAGCAGAAGCGTGACCGCTTGAAGACTCTGCGAATCCTTTACCATCTCGCGAGAGCCGATTTTCTGGAGCGCACGCGCCGCTACAACTTCCTCATCACGCTCGGACTGACCATCTATTTTGCCTAAATGTGTGTACCGCCCAATCATTCCCGATACGTGACCCTGCAAATCGCGGGCCACCGCCCGGTTTACAATTCCGCGTACATCGGCAGTCTGGTCGCAATGCTGACCGCGGATTCTTTCATTTGTGGGGTTCTATCTGGTAAAGAATGCAGTCGATCGCGACATGCAAACCGGCGTCGGGCAGATTCTTGCCACCACCCGTCTGACTAAGCCCCTTTACATGCTCGGCAAGACGCTCAGCAACTTTGCCGTCCTTGCGGCCATGGTAGTGGTGATGGCCATAGCGGCTGCCCTCTTGCAGCTTGCGCGGCGAGAGGACATGGCGATTCGCGTATGGCAACTCTTGTTCCCTTTCCTCTTCATCGTTATTCCGGTCATGACGGTTGTGGCTAGCGTGGCCATTCTCTTCGAAGCTATCCCCCTGCTACGCGGCGGTGTGGGCAACGTAGTCTATTTTTTCCTTTGGATACTAGCGGGATTGGTAGCCGAGGCCCAGGCGTTGTTCGGAAGCAGCGATCTGATGGGGTTGCATGTTGTTATTCCACGCCTTTTTGCCGCATGTGGGAAGACCTTCTCCGGATGCGCGACCTCTGAGAATTTCAGCATGGGATTCAATTTCGGAAGCGGCAAGGTGTGGGACTTGACGACCTTCCGTTGGGAGGGTGTGCACTGGACACCGGAGATCATTCTGGGACGCTTGCTTTGGATTGGCTTCGGCTTAGGGACAGCACTGCTGGCTGGCGTCTTCTTCAATCGCTTCGATCCGGCGCGCGAGCCGCGCAAAACACGCGCGACTTCAGCGGTCGCTTCGCCCGAGCTCGAAGTCAAGCTGACTCGACCCGCCGCAAGCCACATCGTCCTGTCATCGCTGTCCACCGCCGCGCGAAAATTCCGTTTCGGCGCTATGATCGCGGCCGAACTACGCCTGGCCCTGAAGGGGCTCGGTCTTTGGTGGTACGTCGTCGCTCTGGTCCTGATCATCGGTGGGCTTGTCAGTCCGTTGGCGATATCGCGCTTTTGGCTCATAGCGGCGTGGATCTGGCCTATCCTCGTCTGGTCCGCGATGGGGACTCGCGAGGCTCGCCAAGGAACTGGTCAGTTGATCTTTTCCACTGCCCACCCGCTGCGTCGTCAGTTGTCGGCGTGCTGGCTAGCAGGTGTAATGGTGGCCGTAGTGACCGGCGGCGGCACCGCTCTGCGTCTCCTTCTCGCTCGCGACGGAGCAAATCTTACTGCCTGGATAGTGGGTGCGCTGTTCATCCCGACGCTGGCCTTGGCGTTTGGAGTGTGGAGTGGCACCAGCAAGCTCTTCGAAGTAATTTACACGCTGCTTTGGTACGTCGGCCCCGCAAATCAAGTTGCGCCGGTCGATTATATGGGAGCAACAGGAAGGTCTTCACGATCAGGTACGCCGTTGCTGTTCCTGACGCTTACCATTGCCTTGGCCGTCTTCGCCTGGGCGGGTCGGAAACGGCAGATCACGACGTAATCGCCGACCAGCTTTTCCCGGCGGAATATTTCTCTACTGCAGACGGATGTTCCGTGTTGGCCAGATTCGGCTCCGAAGAGGGCGCGACCGGAATTTGGTCTCTATGCGCGTGCTGCGTCCGGCTTGCTTATTTCATGATCGAGTGACACGGGCGTTCTCGGAACTCACGCCTTCCAAGCGGGGTTGCCACCACCTCGAACCAGCCCGTTCGAGCCGCCCGAGACTCACGGTCCCAAGTCGATGTGCGCCCCGTTGAATCGTGAAATTTAATCGAAAGTGTTCGGAAATTCCGTTTGCCACCCCCTTGTAACTGAGAGCGCCGCATTCGCAAATCGCGCCTCAGGAGGCAACGTGCAGGAATCCAAACACCTTTCAGCCGACGTGATAACCCTGTTCAACGAGGTTGGCGGCGATCCGCTGGCCGGATCGGGCTTCGAGACCGAAGAATCCGAGGCCGATTTTAAGGAATCAGGCCAAACCGCGCGCGGGACTCGGCTTCCCGGGAGGAGCGAGCGCTAATGGCAACCACAACTATCCAGCGTCCCGCTGAGCAGCACTCCCCAAAAACGCCAGCGCCGCGAGATTTCCGCCAAGAAGTCACGGACAGCATCTTGCGCATGCTTGAAAACGGTGTGGCTCCGTGGCAAAAGCCTTGGGAATCTGGGGCCACTTCCCTCGGGATACCAATGAATCCAACGACAGAGAGATCATACCGGGGCGGCAACGCCATTCACTTGATGGCCACAGCTCTGCGAAACGGGTACGAAGATCCGCGTTGGATGACTTACAACCAAGCCTCGGAAAAGGGATGGCAGGTTCGCAGGGGAGAGAAAGGCACACAGATTGAATTTTGGGACGTGAAGTCCGGTCCGGACCGACCTGATGCCGCTCAGAACCGGAACGCCGGAGAGTCCTCCGCCGCCGAGAACGGTCAAGACAAACCGCGCCTGGTCCACCGCGTGTACACCGTATTTAATGGGCAACAGATCGAGCGAATTCCGCCCTACATCCCAAAGCAACATACAACGTTTCAGGCCGTACACGCGGGTGAGCAGATCCTCAAGAACTCGGAAGCGCGAATAGCGCACGATCAAGCGGACCGCGCCTTTTACAGCCGTGAGGAGGACAGCATTCATCTTCCCCCCAAGAACGCGTTCAAAGACCCGGCGGGTTATTACGGCACGGCATTACATGAACTGGCGCATTGGACCGGACATCCCTCGCGGTTAAATCGCTCGACATTGAACGAATCGTATCGGTTTGGCAATGTCAGTTATGCAAGGGAAGAACTACGGGCGGAACTGGCGAGCGTGTTCCTTGCGGCGGAACGAGGCATACCCCACAATCCCGAGCAGCATGCCGCGTACGTCGGTTCCTGGATCAAGGCGCTCCAGCAAGACAAGAATGAGATATTCCGGGCGGCGCACGACGCGTCCAGAGCGACGGACTTTCTGCTCTCGCTTGAACGCGAGCGCTCGATCGCAGACGAGGAACTCGGCGTCGATGTCGATTCTCCATCCAGCACGGCAGTTTCGGCGGCCACTCTGGAACAGGAAACAGAGGAGGTACACCGCGACCGCGAGCGATTGGAGGAGGAATCCGCGACATCGGAAAATGCCAAGGAATATCCCTCGTCCGCTCGCGAGTCTCTTGAGTCGGTCGCCCGGTATGAACCGGGAAGCGGGACGGTGAACGTCCACGCGAAACAGAGCACCACGGATCGTAGGACAACTGTTGAAGTGCCCGTGGCTTCCTCCGGCTTGAACGGCAACAGTAAGGAGACTGACACGGTTGCCGAATCGCTCAGAAAAGCGCAGGCCATTGCAGTGCGGAGTCTCGGCGACTCCGCTAAAACGCTTCCCGCCCAGACCGAGAGCGGTGCATATCGAGGTCCCATCGTAGGGGAAACGGAGCATCACATCGTTCAACGGCAATCGAGAAATTCTGCCGTTGCGCATCTCAAGGATCTGCTGGACCGTCAACCGGGGATGGGTGAGACGGTACGCATAAGTTATTCAAACGATCACGGGTTGGTTAGCCAGTTCCGCGATCGAGTCAAAGGAAAAGAGCTTAGCCGGTGACCGTAAACTCCCGTAACCAACGTATTCGGTCCACCGACAATGTCAAAACAGCAAGCTGAACTCTACCGTACTCCCCGCGACCCCGGCTATTTGGGCGGTTACAATTGGCGGGCAACCGTATTTGGTTTGCTTCTGCTCGCAATTGTAAATCTTATTGCGACGCAGTTCATCGCTGCGAAATTCAGTTATCAGCCGGCGCTTGGACGCCCTCTCCTTCGAACGAGAACTGGCGGAGTTTATCAACCGTTCAGCTGGATGGTTTGGGGTTGGCGCTATTCCACCTCGCCGGATCAGCGAATTCGGAAGCCGCTGTTTGAAGGCGAAATGATCGTGGTCGCAGGCAGCTTCCTCTGTGTGGGGATTTTCTTCGTGATCGCCAATCGACGCGCCCGGAGGTTATCTGAGAACGCCGAAGACCTGCATGGATCAGCGCGATGGGCCGCGAAAAATGACGTACACGATACGGGGCTCTTGAATGCCAAACGTGGCGTTTACGTCGGAGGCTGGTGCCCCGATCGAGGAAACCGGCTGAGCTATCTCCGCCACAACGGCCCCGAACATATTCTTGCGTTTGCACCAACGCGCAGCGGTAAGGGAGTCGGCTTGGTGATTCCATCCCTTTTGGCTTGGGATGAAAGC
This sequence comes from uncultured Acidobacteriaceae bacterium, assembly GCA_963787585.1. Classification (GTDB taxonomy): domain Bacteria; phylum Acidobacteriota; class Terriglobia; order Bryobacterales; family Bryobacteraceae; genus Bog-105. The sequence goes on along the minus strand of CAWBDR010000003.1, from coordinate 68,139 downwards.
GCCGTCATCTACGACATCAAAGGCGAGAACTGGGCTAAAACGGCGGGATTTCGCAGCGAACAGGGTCAGATCTGCTTTAAGTTCTCGCCCGTAGAAGATTCAAGCTCGTCACGCTTCAATCCCCTCAGCGAAGTGCGGCTCTTTACGCCGAGAGATGTCAGTGATGCCCAGAATATCGCGAACATGATTGTTCGTACTGGCGAGGATAGCCCGCAGGAACGCTACTGGCAGGATGCCGCTGCCTCGATCACCACGGGGATGATCCTGCATGTTTCATATGAGGCGGCGCTCGAAGGCCGGATTGCTTGTCTGGCCGATCTTGCTCACGTCTTCACAAGACCCGGTTCCAGCTTTCGCGACACGCTGGACGAGCTGCTCAATTTCGAGCACGATCCCGGATACGCGCACAACTGGAGTATGCCGAGCGGGGAACGAACGCTGACGCATCCAGTTGTCCGGGAGAAAGTGCAGGAGATGCTCGACAAGGAGGATCGTGACTTCGGAGGTGTTTTATCCACTGCGAAAACGGCCCTTACGCTTTACAGCGATCCCTTAGTCGCTAAGAACACCTCGGCCAGTGATTTCACGATCAATGATCTGGTGAACCATCATCGTCCAGTTTCGCTGTACCTCGTAGTTCCGCCGAGCGACAAAATCCGGCTCCGGCCTCTGATCCGTCTGATCTTCACAATGACGGTCAATCGCCTGACGGAAAAGATGGTCTTCGAGGGTACTGAGCAGAAGCGCAATCGACATCGCCTCTTATTGCTGATTGACGAATTTCCCTCGCTCAATCGCATGGAGATCTTCGCGGACGCGCTATCGTACATGGCCGGGTACGGCTTGAAAGCGTACCTGATTACTCAAGATATCCGGCAAATCGTGGATGCTTACGGCAACAACGAGAGCATCGTCTCGAACTGCCATGTACGTATCGCATTCGCACCGAACCAGTTTGAAACCGCCGAACTGCTGAGCAAGATGACGGGAACCACGACGGTACAGAAAGCAAGCTTCAATTACAGCGGCTCTCGGTTTTCTCCAGTCATGGCGCACGTCAACGCCAGCGTGGATCATATCCAACGACCGCTAATGACACCGGATGAGGTGCTGCGCCTGAAGCCTCCCCAGAAGAAGAGCGAAAGCAACGGTTCTGAACGGATAATCGCGCCTGGCCAGATGCTCATTTTTGTAAGTGGCCATTACCCAATTCTCGGAACCCAGATGCTGTACTTTCTCGATCCGGTTCTAACGGCCCGCGCTGAACTGCCTCCGCCAACGAAGTTCATGGCATTAGAAGACGGCGAGGCGAAGCCACAGAAGCCACTTGCACGCACGCGGCACAAAATCAGCAAACCGGAAGTGATGGCGCACGATGATACGCCGCTTACACCGGGCGAGCAGAGCTTCCTCGAAGAGCTTGGAATTCAAACAGGAGTGTGAACGTATGCAAAAGAATCGCATCGAAATCGCCGGACACTTAACGGCCAAGCCAGAACTACGATATTTGCCTTCGGGAACTCCGGTAGCAAATGCGCGGCTCGGCGAAAGCTACACGTTCAAGGGAACCGACGGCAAACAACAAAAGCACACAAATTGGCACAGCCTCTCCTTCTACGGGGAATTGTCGGCCATCGCGATGAGTTTCGAGAAAGGCGACAACGTGTTCGTGGAGGGAAGTGTTGAGCAGCGGCAGTTCACGCCTAAGAAAGACGGAGTGCAGCGCACGATCCAGGAGATCATCGTTCGCGCTTGCCACCTGATCGCTCCGCCCCGTGGGGCTGCCAAAACCGCTGCCATAACCGAGGAGAAATCTTCAGCGGAAGAACCCCCAGCCGCAGACGCTGAGCCAGGAATCGTGGAACATGACCACTGGCCTGTCGGATAGGCTGAGGCGAACTCGGATTGAAGTCCTCCGCCGGATTTTCTTCGTGGCAGTTGGCGTCTCTGTTTTCACGTTTCAGCTCTGCGGTTTTTTGGGCATCAAGATCAATACATCGCCCTCGCTTCCGCTCGGGCTCTACGTCGCGAGCTCCGATCCGAATGCAAATTTGATCGAATTTTGCCCTGCTGAGCCCTTCGCTACGCTCGCCATCGAACGTGGGTATCGCAATGAGGGCAACTGTCGAGATGGCGCAGCTCCATTGCTGAAACCAGTTGCAGCAACGCCAGGCGACACCGTCGAATTATCGATCCGAGGCATTGCAGTGAATGGGAGACTGCTGCCCAACACCGCACCACTGGAAGTCGATACCAAAGGTCGTCCTCTTGCTGCCTGGAAATTTGGCCGCTACACGGTGAAGCCCGGCACGTTGTGGGTTGCTTCCTTGTACAACCGCCGCAGTTTCGATAGCCGCTACTTCGGGCCGGTACCTGCGAGCTCAATACGCGCGCGCCTTCGGCCACTTCTTACCGGATGGTGATGATGCAAGCCCGAGTGGTTATTCGGTGCATCGCATCGCTCGGCATTGGCCTCGGAGTTTCAACCGGGTATCCGATCGGCATTGCTGCCGCATTCGTCATGCCGCCGCTTGCTATGTTCCAGCCCACGCGTGGTGCTACCTACGGGTCCGCGTTCTGCTACTATGCCGGCGCACTCTGGCCTTTGATTCCAGCCGCACGCAATTTCTTTGGCCCGAAGGCATCCTTTCTGGAGGGAATCGCGGCTTGGCTGGCAGGCGCGATCTTACTGGCAACCCCGTGGCCGCTCGCCTGGACGACATGTCGAGTCCAACTTCTATGGCGTGTCCCGCTCGCTCTGATCGCAACGGTGCTGCCACCACTTGGGCTTATCGGATGGGCATCTCCGCTGACAGCGACCGGGTTCGTTTTTCCCGGAACGGCTTGGTTTGGCTTGCTGGCCCTATTTTTTATCTGTGCGGGGCTGTGCATGAAATCGACAGCCTTTTACACCGTGCTCAGTCTCGTGACACTCGGAATACTCACTCAGCTGAGCTATCGTGGCGATCCTCAGCCGCCCCGCGAATGGGAAACATTCGATACGCATTTCGGCGCGGTCGCACACGGCGCTGAAGATCCGATTCGCGAGTACATGAATGCTGAGTGGATTCAAACTCGAGTCCAATCCTCCCACGCTCACGTGGTGATCTTTCCTGAGATGGTCGTGCCCCGCTGGAGCGCAGCAACCGACCTGTTCTGGCAGCGAACACTCGCCAAGTTATCGGCTAACGGGAAAACGATTCTTGTCGGTGCAGGACTTTCCGAATCGGCGTCGCAAGGACAGAACCGCACTGCTGCGCTGGTGAGCTATGATTTCGCCGCTGCTGCTGCAGCGCTTCGGGGCGGCGACTTGCTCGTTCCTCGTCATGCTGTGCAACTCAGGGGCATCGTAGGTTCCGATGTGTACCGGAATGCAATCGTAATCCGCGGCGGTCAGTCCGGTACATTCCTTCAGCGCATCCCTGTACCCGTGGGCATGTGGCATCCATTCAGTGAAGATGGTGTTCCGCTGAATCTCTCGGGACCAGGCGTTATCCGCATCGGAAATCAGCGTGCGGCAATCCTGATTTGCTATGAGCAACTGCTGACTTGGCCATTTCTCGTTTCTGCCGTCGCACACCCGACGGTAATCATCGCGACTGCAAATGAGTACTGGGTCGAGCAAACCCCGATACCGCGTTATCAGGCCACGGCGGTTCGGGCGTGGGCGCGACTCTTCCGAATATCAAGTGTGTCGGCCGCGAACTGGTGAAGATAAGTGGATCAACTCAGTCTCTTCCCGGACAGCGGCGCCGAAACGACGGATAATTTGATAAAGGAGTCCCTCGATGAGCGAAACAGCTACATTGACACTGCTCGGACACCAGATCCTAGAACATTGGAGACGTTATCGACCGACGATGGTCGAGAGGCTGGAGAAAGCGAATCAGCTTCAGCAGGCGGTCTTCGCAGCGCAGGAGTTAACGGGAAATCTGCTTTACGAGTTGACGGTACTTCGGAAGATGGACTATCAGCCAGCGTGGGAGATGGCGACGAGGGAATGGGCATTTCTCCCGAGCGAGGAGGATCAGCCCGAATTGTCGTTCGATCCAGCGAGCCTCGACCCGCACCGACTCTCGCCCGCGATCTCCGTATAACCAGCGCTCACGCTATTGGCGAGGGCAGTCTGAAACAGAAAGCCCAAGCCAATCTCGCCGCTATTCGCGCGCTCAAGAACATTGAAGCCGAAGAGCGTCCGGCTACGCCCGAGGAAAAAGCTTTGCTGGTGAAGTACACCGGGTGGGGCGCGATGCCGAACGCGTTTGCTCCTCAGCCGTCCCGCGAATGGCAACCTGTAGCGGACGAACTGAAAGATCTGCTGAGTGCTGAGGAGTATGCGTCGGCTCGGGCCTCAACGCCAAACGCACACTACACGTCTCCAGAAGTCGTTCAGGCCATCTGGCAGGCAGTGGAGCGCTTTGGACTGCGGCCTGGTGCAGAGATTCTTGAACCCTCAATGGGCGTCGGCCACTTCTTTGGTCTGATGCCGGAGAGTTTACATTCAGGCACGAGACGCACAGGTGTGGAGCTTGATTCAGTTACAGCACGTATCGCCGGAAAACTGTACCCGGATTCGACTGTCCATCATAAAGGCTTCGAAGATACACCGCTTCCCAAGAACTTCTTCGACTTAGCTATCGGAAACATCCCTTTCGGGAATTATCCTGTTTACGATCCGGCATATCGACGATACCCGCACTTGACGCATGCCATACACGACTACTTTCTTGCGAAGTGTCTCGACGTGGTCCGGCCCGGAGGAGTAATCGCAGTGATTACAAGCCGATTCACGATGGATAAGGTAGATTCCACTGTACGACGGCACTTGGCGGATGGATCAATTTTGCTGGGTGCAGTGCGACTGCCCAACACAGCATTCAAAGCGAACGCAGGAACAGAGGTAACGACCGATATTCTTTTCCTTCAAAAGCGGTCACCAGAAACCGCAGCGTCAAAGGAAAGCTGGATTGAGTTGAATAGCATCGAAACGGCAGACGGCCCGATGCAGATTAACGAGTACTTTGCTCGTAATCCAGAAATGATGCTGGGTCGCATGGGAATGGAATCGGGGCAGTACGGCACAGCGCCGGCTCTGATAGGAAGCTTGGAGCCAAATATTCTGGCGAAGGCTGTTTCCCTCCTTCCCGCCGCCATTTATAAGAGCAGGAGCAGCGAGAGTCCGGGTCCACGAGTGAATCCAGCACAAGTGCCTGCAGTCGGTGAAGTCAAAGAAGGCGGCTTGGCCGATCACGAGGGCCAAATCGTTGTGCGCCGGGGCGACGCGTTCGAGCCGTTAACGTTACCCGCTTCAGTATGCGCGAGAATTCGCGGAATGCTTCAGGTGCGCGACGCGGTGCGCGATGTGTTCCGGACGCAGCTTTCCGATGAGGCAGATGACACGATCATCGAGGCCCGCCGTCATCTCAATCGAACATACGACTCCTTCGTTTCCCGCTTTGGGCCTCTGAACGCAAGAGACAACGTAAAGGCGTTCGCTGGCGATCCGGACCATCCTCTTCTGCTATCCCTCGAAGAATTCAACCCTGAGAGCAAGCAGGCAACCAAGACCGGCGTTTTCCATCGCCGAACTCTAGAGCGCTATCGTCCGGTCGACCGCGTTGAAAGCGCGTCAGAAGCTCTGCTCGTATCACTTAACGAGACTGGCCAGATCAGTTGGCCGCGCATGGAATCGCTTACCGGGCGGAATTCTTCTGAGCTACAGGATGAAATTGGGCCTCTCGCCTACCGAAACCCCGAAGGTGGAGCCTGGGAAACGGCGGACCAGTATCTCAGCGGCAACGTGCGCGCGAAACTTGCAGTCGCACGGACTGCAGCGCAAATCGACCCGGCTTACGACAGAAATGTCGAAGCATTGCGTGCTGTGCAGCCTAAGGACCTTGAGCCATCGGACATTGAAGCGCGCCTCGGCGCATCGTGGATTCCTCCCTCCGATATCCGAGACTTTCTGACCGAGTTATTAGATGTGCCTCGCGCAAGTATAAAGGTCGGCTACGCAGAAACCATCGCCACTTGGACAGTCGAGGTTGATTACGGCGCAAAATACGCAGTTAGCAACACCACAACTCACGGAACCGCCCGCTTCCGTGCATCCGATTTGATCGAACAATCACTGAATGGGCGCACACCTACGGCCTATGACGAGGACGCCGACGGAAACCGCACGGTAAATCAGCCGGAAACAATTGCGGCGAGAGAAAAGCAGCAGCAGTTAAAAGATCGTTTTCGCGATTGGGTTTGGGAAGATCGCGAACGCGCTGAACGGCTTTCTCGCGAATATAACTTTCGCTTCAATAACATTCGGCTGCGCGAGTTCGACGGCTCGCATTTAACGTTGCCAGGGATGGTGCGCACTTCTCTTCGGGATGGAGATCTGGCAACACATCAAAAGAACGCCGTTTGGCGAATCCTCCAGGGCGGCAGCCCATTGTTGGCTCACGTCGTCGGAGCAGGCAAGACCTGGACCATGACCGCAGCCGCAATGGAGCTCCGTCGGCTGAACCTTGCCAAGAAGCCGATGTTCGTCGTTCCGAACCATTTAGTAGACCAATGGGGAGCAGAGTTCCTGAAGCTGTACCCGCAGGCGAGGCTCCTTGTAGCAGGCAAGGACGATTTTGCCAACGGGAAGCGCCAGCACGCCATGGCTCGTATCGCCACGGGAAATTACGATGCAGTTATCGTGTCGCACCGATCCTTTGAATTTCTGCCTGTCTCGGATGAGTACTTCAACAGATTCGTGGAGAAGCAATTGGCGGAACTCGATGCAGAAATCGGCTTGGTAAAGAACTCCAAGGATGACAACCGCCTGCTCGTTAAGGAACTGGAGAAAGCCAAGAAACGGCTCACCGTCCGCCTCAAAAAGCGAGCAGACCGTGACTCAAAAGACCGGACGCTGACATTCGAAGAGCTCGGGGTCGATCAACTGTTCGTCGATGAGGCTGACCTATATAAAAATTTGGGCTACGTCACAAAGATGAACCGGATCGCTGGCCTATCCAATTCTGACAGCAACCGGGCGTTTGACATGTTCCTTAAGGTTCGCTACCTCCAGGAACACAATGGCGGTCGCGGTGTCGTGTTCGCCACCGGCACACCGATTTCGAATACCCTGGCCGAGATGTATACAATGCTCCGGTATCTTGCGCCGGAAATGCTTTCCGAGCGCAACGTTAATCATTTCGATTCGTGGGCCGCGAATTTTGCAGAGGCGGTGACTTCGCTGGAACTCGCTCCAGACGGATCAGGGTACCGCATGCACACCCGGTTTGCGAAATTCATCAATCTTCCCGAAGTGCTCTCCATGTTCCGCACGGTAGCCGACGTCCAAACGGCAGATATGCTGAACCTCCCACGGCCTGATCTTGAAAACGGCAAACCGGCGATTGCATCGGTGACCGCCAGCCCACAACTGAAAGCATTCATCCGAACTCTTACAGAACGGGCGGAACGATTAAGAAAAGAGCGCGTTGATCCTACCCTGGACAACATGTTAAAGATTACAGGCGAGGGACGAAAGGCGGCGCTCGATATGCGCCTCATTGATCCCAGCGCGGAGCCTGACAGCGAGACCAAAATTGATCTGGCCGTCTCACGCATCGTGAGAATTTGGAAGACGACGCAGGACGAGCGCTCGACTCAATTGGTCTTCAGCGATCTTTCTACACCAGATCCTCAGCGATTCAACGTCTATGACGAAGTTCGCTCAAAGCTCGTCAGGGCAGGAATTCCCACCCGCGAAATCGCGTTTATCCACGATGCCGAGACCGATACGGCAAAGAAGCTGCTCTTCGATGCCGTGAACTCTGGAAGAGTACGAATATTGCTCGGTTCGACCGAGAAGATGGGTGCAGGTACGAACGTTCAGCGACGGCTGGTCGCTCTTCATCACCTGGATGCACCTTGGCGACCGCGAGATATTGAGCAGCGGGAAGGGCGGATACTCCGTCAGGGCAACTCGAATACACAGGTTCAGATCTTCCGTTATGTCACGGAAGGCTCATTTGATGCGTACATGTGGCAGACGCTTGAAACCAAGGCCCGCTTCATCCAGCAGGTGATGCGGGGAGAAACCTCGGTTCGCTCAGCCGAAGACCTGGAGAGTGGCGCGCTCACTTATGCAGAGATTAAAGCGATCGCGTCTGGCAATCCTGCTGTCGTGGAGAAAATCAAGATTGACAGCGAAGTCCGGAAGCTCGACCAACTGCGTGCCGTTCACGGTAATCAACAGCGCCATATTCGTTGGGAGATTCGGGACCTGCCTCGTCAGATCACCGAAGCGAAACAGCATCTGGCCGAAATCGAAGCTGACATAGCGACACGAAATGCGAATGAATGTGCCGAGTTCAGCATGACAGTCGGAAACCGTACTTTCTCGGGTAAAGGGGCACGGGAGGAAGCCGCGAAAGCTCTCACATTCACAATCCTTTCGTGGCGCGACGATCAAACCCTGCAGTCGCGCGGTGCTTTCCGGGGTTTCGAGATATTAAGCAGAGCTAGGCTTGGCGGCTTTGGGCTGCTCCCCGACGAAGAGCGTGTTCCGGAAGTGTTTGTGCGTGGGCGCGCAACTTATTCGGCAAACCTGAATGCCACAAATCCGCTTGGCACCGTCCAGAGTATCGAACACACCCTGAGGAGTTTAGACAAGCTCGCGGCTGAGCAGCAGAACCGGGTAACTCGGATCGAGAAACAACTTGCAGATTATCAATCTCAGGCAGATCGTCCGTTCGAGCACGAGGAGCGGCTGGAGCAGTTGCTCGCGCGTCAGTCTGAAATCAATTCCTTGTTGGACCTCGACAAAGGAGACCAGCAGGGCGCGGACTCGGGTACTGAGCTCCGGGACGAGTTAGATTCCCGACGCTCTGAGATAGCAAGAATGGCCGAAAGATACATGCGGGAATCGAAAACCGCTATTCAAGAAAGGCCGATCATCGAGCGCACGGCTCCGCAAATTGGTTGCGTTACCGGCAGAGCTGTTGCAAAGAATGAAGAACACGTGGCAGTTTCGACTGCTGCCAATACGTTTTTCGTATTACCCTCAGCAGTTCTAAACCGCGATGTACGAATCGGCGACCGACTATCTTTACGCTTTCAGCAAGGTCGGCCGTTAATCGACAACGAACGCGATCGAGGAAGGTGACTTTATACAGACGGCGTTCTGCAGCACGAACCTACCATGGCATTAGTGAAAAGCGAAAGCAGCCCAGCGCCGGAATCATACGGTGCGCTTCTGAGCGAGATTAAAGAGAGGATTCGGTCCGCGCAATATGCCGCGTTGCGGGCTGTAAACCGCGAGCTCATTGAGTTGTATTGGGATATCGGACGGCTGATCGTAGAGCGGCAGGCGGGAAAGACGTGGGGGCATTCGGTGGTCCAGAATTTGGCGAAAGATCTGCAACTCGAATTTCCGGGTATATCCGGATTCTCTGCGCCTAACCTGTACAAAATAAGGAAATTCTACGAGGCGTATCGCGGGAACGAAATTTTATCACCATTGGTGATAGAAATTAGCTGGACCAAGAATTTGGTGGTTCTGGAGCAGTGCAAGGATTCTGCGGAGCGGGAATTTTATCTTCGCCGGACCAAGCAATTCGGCTGGACCAAGAACGTCCTTATCCATCAGATTGAGAACCGAAGTTACGAAAAGACTGTTGCCAATCAAACGAATTTCAACATCGCGCTTCCCGAGCACATTCGCAATCAAGCAAAATTAGCCGTCAAAGACGAGTACACGTTCGACTTCCTGGAGCTTGCCGACGAACACAGCGAACGGCAACTAGAACAGGCGATCCTGGCAAAGGTCCAACCCTTCCTCTTGGAAATGGGCGGCATGTTTTCTTTCGTCGGAAGCCAATACCGCCTGGAGGTTGGCGAAAAGGAATACTTCATTGACCTGCTCCTCTTCCATCGTCGGCTTCGATCGCTTATCGCGGTCGAGCTAAAAGTTGGCGAGTTCCTGCCCGAGCACATTGGCAAAATGCAGTTTTATCTCGCCGTGCTCGACGACACAGCCCGACTGGAAGGCGAGAATCCGGCGATCGGGATTCTCATCTGCAAATCCAAGGACAGGACGATTGTTGAATACGCCCTGAAAGAATCGTCCAAACCCATCGGCGTGGCGACGTACAGGATTGTTACTTCTGTGCCAGAAGAATTCCGCAATGATCTGCCAGCGCCAGAACAGATAGCTAAATTGCTGAGTGACTGAGAGTTGCACTGCTATCGTTCTTCTAATCAACCGAGCGCAAAGTGAATTAAAATTGAGTGTTGCCGCCATGCATCTGTGGCCTTTGATACGTTATGCCCTTATCGGCCCGCCGCTGGAAACAGTTCGCCGAATCGCGATACGCGCACGAGCGCGAGGCGCTCGAATTTCTACGCGATATTTTGCCAGATCGGGACCCAAACTTCCTCTACTCGAATTTCGAATTCATCGGTGACGATGGTTCGGTAAACGAGATTGACGCCCTTGTCGTCACGCAAGCCGGCGTCTTCCTGGTCGAATTAAAGAGCCGTGGTGGAATCGTCACTGGTAATCGGCACTTATGGGATTGGGACAAGGACGGACACACCATCACGGTGGACAGTCCGCTCACTCTCACGAACTCCAAAGCGCGGAAGCTGGCCGGACTCCTTGCGAAGCAACGAGCATTTCGGGGTGAACGTACTCCGTGGATCGAACCCCTGGTTCTTTTATCCGCACCTGGCATCAGCGTACGGCTCCCTGAATCCGAGCGAATGCGTGTTTGCGAGCGCGAACCTCGGGACAAGAAACCAGGCATTCTTCCAGCCCTGGTACAGCGCGACTACTACGGCAACGAATCTGCGCGAGGCCCGTATATCGACGTAAGTGTTGCGCGGCGGGTCGCCAAGGCGCTCGATGAAGCGGGCATTAGACCGTCCCAACGCCAGCGCCGCGTGGGCGACTACGTCCTGAAGGAATTAATCGAGGAGAACCCTCTTTTCGCCTACCAGGACTTTCAAGCTGAGCACCCGACCACAAAAGCGACGCGGCGGGTTCGTCTTTATACAGTTGCTGGGAAGGACAAAGCGACTCACGAATCCGTGCGCCGGGCAGCGCTTCAAGAATTCCAGATTCTCGAATCACTCGACCATCCAGGCATCCTCCGCGCACTTGATTTCAGCGAGCACGAGCTTGGCCCCGCTATTCTTTTCCGGCGTGAAGCAGATGAAGTTCGTCTCGATCACTACCTGCGCCAGCGTGGGAACACTCTCACCCTCGACATCCGCCTGAGCCTTGCACGGCAGGTCGCCGATGCCGTGCGTTACGCCCACACCCACCGTGTCGTTCACAGAACTTTGAGTCCGAAGAGCATCCTTATAGTTCACCCGGACTCCGACCACCCTGAAGTGCGGCTTTTCAATTGGCAGGCTGGCCGAGTGCTGGCATCAGGTTCCAGTTCGGGCTCGCCGTCGTCCCGGACAAGTACACTGCACCCCAGCCAATATTCCGAAGAGTCCACTCTCGTGTACATCGCTCCCGAGTCGGTCCTGGACCCGCGGGGGCGCGATCCAATGGCAGACGTCTTTTCACTCGGTTCTATTGCGTTCCACATATTCAGCGGACGTCCACCGGCGGCGAGCGCCACAGAATTGAATCAGGTACTCACCGAGCACCAGGGACTTCCGCTCGGTGCCACCCTCGATGGAGCTACGCCTCGCCTTCAGGAATTGATCCGGGAGGCGACCGCCCCCGACCTTTTGCTTCGTACGGAAACAGCATCTGACTTCCTTGCCGGCCTAGATCTCGTCGAAGAGGAACTGACCGGGCCGCCGCAGGAATCGCTCGCCGACCCGCTCGAAGCGAAGCCTGGTGAACTGCTACATCACAACCTCAAAGTGCTGAAGCGCCTCGGGGGTGGGACGTACGCAGTCGCCCTACTGATCCAACGCGGCGACGAAATTCTTGTGCTGAAGTATGCGCGCGAGGCAAAAGATAGCCACCGCCTCGAAAGCGAGTTCCGTATTTTGTCCGAGCTTCGTCACGAACTCATCGTCAGCGCGAAAGGCCTTCTAAAATTTCCCGATGGCAACAGCGGTTTCCTTATGGAATATGCCGGCGAATGGGATCGTAAGAAAGAGCCTGCCAGCGACGATGAACCACGCCGAGATACGCTCGCACGCGAGCTGAAAGTTGTTGGACGCCTGTCGCTCGAATTCGTCGGTCGGTTTGGCGAAGATCTCCTTCAAGTCGTCCAGTATCTCGAAGAAAAAGGTGTTGCTCATCGCGACCTCAAGCCGGACAACATCGGGATCAAGGAGTATGGCAAGAAGCTGCACCTCAAGATCTTCGACTTCTCGCTTTCCAACGCTCCTCTCGATAACGTCCGCGTCGGCACTCCACCCTACCTCGAACCTTTCCTGCAACTCCGGAACCGTTGGGATACAGCGGCGGAGCGCTATTCCATCGCTGTAATCCTTTATGAGATGGCCACCGGCACGACACCTCGCTGGGGCGACGGTCAAAGTGCTCCCCATCTCATCAGCGCCGACGTCACCATAGACGCAGATCTTTTCGACGCGCCTATTCGCCAAGATTTGAACGATTTCTTCCGTCGCTGCTTCCGACGAGATCCGCGAAGCCGATTCGACAACGCCACAGAAATGCTACTCGCGTGGCAAAACGTTTTCCATCGTGCTGCCGCGAGCGATAGCCGCGTGTCTGATCCGGGAGCGCAAGAGAAAGCTCTTCAGAATCTCCGGCACGACACGCTGGTCTCGCAGCTCGGCTTGAGTACACGAGCTCAGAACACGCTGGATCGTCTGGGCATCTTCACCGCTACGGAACTGTCCGCGCAAGCGCCGGGTAAGTTCTCAAACCTTCGAGGCGTAGGCAACAAGACTCGGCGCGAGATCATGGACCTGGTCGGAAAGCTGCGCACGAAGCTTCCGCAATCCGCGATTCCGGACCGTTCGGTTGCTTCGCCGGCGGATGCGATCGGACCCGAACCTTCCGCGCCACTCAGCGTCGATGCACTTACGGCACTTCTGGTCCCCGTCGCATCCAGTCCTTCCGGCAAAGTGGGCCGCCAGATCCTCGCGGCATTCCTGGAGCTTGACGATGCCATGACCGGACCACCGCAGTACCCCACGCAAGCCCAAATCGCTGAGCGCACCGGCAAGTCGCGGGCGCAGATTAGCCAAATCCTTACGAAGGCTCGCGAACGGTGGCGCCGCAGTGTCCCGACGCTTACTCCGATTCGCACGGAACTGGCAGAATTCCTCGCGGCTGAGGGTGGAGTCGCCCAAATTGGCGAATTGGCACAATTTCTCCTTGCGAGCCGCCGCTCAGAAGCTTCCGAACCTCTCGCAGCACGCCGGGCCGCGGCAGTCGTCCGAGCCGCGCTCGAAGCGGAGAAGCCTTCAGAAGGCTGCCGATTCGAGGAACGTCGTCACGGGGAAGTCTTTCTTGTGGCCCGCACCGAAGCTCCCTTCGGAGAAGCCGCGCTTGACTACGCTGAAAGATTAGGCGCAGCGGGAATCTTGCTTGCGGGAACTGATCCACTTCCTTCGCCAACCCGTGTGCTCGAAACGTTACGCGTCATTCCAGGCACGATTCCTGCATTGCGCGACGATCGGCTCGTTCGCCTGGCGGCAGCGACCGCCCGAGTGGCTGTTTCCCCGCGCCTTGAGCTCTATCCGAAGAACCTTGGTGCCCTTCGCGCGCTCAAGCTGGCGCAATCGGCTGCCGCCGGCCTCAGCCGCATAACCCCGGAAGAACTCCGCACCCGCGTACGGGACAGGTATCCCGAAGCGCAGGCGCTGCCGGACCGCCCCGAACTTGACCGCCTGCTCAGCGACGCCGGGCTCGAATTCACTTGGAACGCCGCGCAATCTGCATATCTCGCTCCCGCAGCACCGGTGTTCGCCTCGTCAACTAGCCTCCACCGTTTTCAGACCATCATCTCGCCGACACCCTCCTCCTACGTGACGCCGTTGGAACTACCTCGCGAGATCGAGGAGGCTTTTGAATTTGAGCGCCGGCTACAAGCTGCGTATCGGGTTCCCAGCTATCTCGTTCTCGCCACGGCGCCGAGTCTGAAGTATCTGGAAATGGCGCGTCAGAATCTTTCCAAACATTTCCCCATGGCCACGCTCGACTGCGAACGCGAATTCCTTGCCGCCCTTCAAAAGGAAGCGGAATCGAAGCGCATACGGTGGGACGTAATTATCCGCGCTGACGCGTCGAAACCGGAAGGCAGTGCTAACGGCAGCCGCGATTGGGACAACCTCCGCAAGCTCGCGGCAGACGCTACCCTTCACGTGGCCGAAAGAATTCGATCTCGAAGCCAGCCCATGCTGTTGATTTATCCCGGTTTGCTCGGGCGATATGGACAGCTCTCGATCCTCGACGAGCTGGCGGACTCGCTCGGCAACCATAGTCTTTGGCTCCTGGCTGGAAGTGAGCATCAGACCGCGTCTCCGATGATAGATGGCCAGGCGATTCCCGCCCGCCCCACGCAATGGGCCTGGATTCCTGTCAAATGGCTGGATAACGAATTTCGCAAGATCAAAAGTGGACCAACGGCATGATTGATGAAGAGGTGGCGAGCCCTAGCGGCGTTGCTACCGAGACGCTAACCCAAGCACTCCAGAGATCGCTCAAAGATACGGAATCCGCGATTCGGGACCGGCTCTCTGATGAGCCCGCGCTCGAAGCAACGCTCCGTGAACGCCACGGTGCCGCCGTCCGTGCGGGGAGAACCGAGGGCTCCGCCAAAGGCTACAACGCATTTGCCGAGGAGGCCATTACCCAAGCTGCGGTTCACTGGTTGCTGGGCTGTGTCTTCGTACGTTTTCTCGAAGATAACGGCTGGTTGGACGAACGAAATGCTAAGGTGGCATGGATTGCCGGGCCAAGCAACCGTCTGGCCATCGCCAAAGATCGACGCACGCTTTTTCTCCGCCCAGACCCAAACCTCACCGATCGCGACTATCTCCTGCACGTTTTCGCCGAGGTTGCCAAACTTCCAGGCGTTGCGGGATTGTTCGATAAGAAGCACAACCCGCTCTATTCGCTGCAACCGACCGCCCAAGGCGCGGCCAAAATCGTAGAGTTCTTCCAGAAGATAGATCCGGATTTGAACGGGCTGATTTTTGATTTCACTGATCCCGCCCACGGCACCCGCTTTCTCGGTGATCTATATCAGAACCTTTCTGAACCCGCACGAAAACGGTACGCTCTGTGCCAGACGCCCAGCTTCGTCATCGACTTCATCCTAGAGCGTACGCTCAATCCGGCATTAGATGCTTTCGGTTTGGACACAGTCCAGGTGATTGACCCGTCATGTGGGAGCGGACACTTCCTGCTGGAAGCTTTTTATCGGTTATTCCGCGTTTGGCAAAATAGGGAACCGGCAACTAATCCTCCAGCGCTGGTCCAGCGCACACTTGACTCCGTTTACGGCGTAGACTTGAATCCGTTCGCTGTGGAGATCTCACGCTTCCGGCTCCTGATCGCCGCGCTTGAATCGAGTGGCATTGACCGGCTGAGAGACGGCCCGAACTTTCGCTTTAACTTAGCCGCTGGGGACTCTCTCTTGCACGGCGCACGCATTGGAGGGGGCGGTATCGAACGAGGTCTTTTTGAGGATCGTCTCCAGCATTTCTACGAGACAGAAGATGCAGAAGAACTCAGGCGCATCCTCGGCCAGCCGTATCACGTTGTCATTGGAAACCCACCTTACATCAATGTGAGTGATGCAGTTCTGCGTGAAGCTTACCGAAGCCGATTTGAAACCTGCCACGGAAAATACCAGTTAGGTGTTCCCTTCACCGAGAGATTCTTCGATCTCACCTTGCGAAGTGAAGAGCCATCCACCCATTCTTCAGGCTGGATGGGAATGATCGTTTCTAACGCCTTTATGAAACGGTCGTTCGGTAAGAAGCTGATCGAGAATTACCTGCGACACAGGGATCTGACTCACGTCATCGATATGGCCGGTGTCTACTTACCGGGGCACAACACCCCGACAACAATACTTATAGGCAGAAACCAACGTCCAGTGCAAAGTACGGTGCGGGCGGTACTTGGGATTCGGGGATTTGTTGGGATTCCCGATGACCCTCCGAGTCAACCTGTATGGAGAGCCATAGTAGAGCAGTTGAATCAGCCTGGATCACAAAGCAAGTGGGTAAGCGTCGCGGAGGCACCCAGATCTTGGTTCGAGAATCACCCTTGGTCGATCGGCGGAGGTGGTGCTGCCGAATTAAAGGAATTGCTTGATGATAACTGCGAGGACCGACTGGAGAATGTGGTTACTGATATCGGGCCGGCCAGCTTCCCGGGAACGGATGACGCGTTCGTGTTCGACATCGCATGCGCTCAGCGACACGCAATCAGCTCTGCGTACCTGAAGAAGTTTTTCGTGGGGGAGAATGTCGAAGATTGGAGCGTTATGGGTGGACAGGTGGCGCTGACGCCGTATTCAGCGTCCCTGGATCTCATCGATCTTTCAGCCCTACCAGCGCCTATTTGTCAATGGTTATGGCCAAGACGGACGAGTTTGCAGAGTGTAATCTCGTTCGGCAACAAGACGCGACGGCAATTGTCTGAGCCGTGGTGGAGTTGGTACCGATGGATCAAGGACCGTCTAAAAAGTCCGCTTTCGTTGGTTTATGCGTTCAAGGAAACGCACAATAAATTCACGCTTGATCGCGGAGGACGAGTCTTTAATCGGCACGCGCCGATGATCAAGCTTCCTGTCACTGCAACCGAGGAGGATTATCTTCAGATCCTCGGACTTATGAACAGCTCATCGGGGTGCTTCTGGTTAAAGCAGACGTGCTTTCCGTCAGGAGGCGATCCCGTAGGACGAGAAGGAGCGCGGGTCCGAAAGTTTGCTTGGGATGTCTACTACGAATTCGACAGCACTAAACTCAAGCGGTTTCCGATCCCCGAGGAGAAGCCAATGCACACGACGAGGCTACTCCAAGAGGAAGCAGAAGCGCGGTTCGCTCTGCTCCCAGAGAGGCTACGTGATGGTCACGTCCCAACGCGCTCACAGCTCGACACGGCTCGCGACCTGGCATCCAAACACCTTGGGCGAATGATCGCATTGCAAGAGGAACTGGACTGGCAATGTTACCGTCTGTACGGAATCGTGGAAGACAACCTCACCTTGCCTCCGGATCAGGTACCGCCATTGCGACTAGGTGAGCGGGCATTCGAGATTGTGCTGGCCCGCGCAGGTGAGGAACCGCTCTGGTTCGAGCGCCACCGTTCTGCCCCGATCACGGACCTGCCAGGCTACTGGCCGGCGGCCTACCGGAGGATGGTCGAACGCCGGATCGAGAGAATCCTGAGTAATCGAGACATCGCGCTCATTGAGCGGCCGGAATACAAACGTCGCTGGAATCTGCCCACGTGGGAGGAGATGGAATCGGCCGCGCTGAAGGTTTGGTTGCTAGATCGGATTGAAACGCACGACATCTGGAAGGACCGTGCCCTCGTTTCCTGCGCTCAATTGCGCGACACCTTAGCGCGCGCCAGCGATTGGCAATCAGTCGCTGAGATCTACCGCGGCGACACCATCGACGATCTCGATAAGTTCGTAATCGATCTGGTGTTCCCGGAAGCAGTACCCTTTTTGCCCGGCCTCTGCTACACCGAAACCGGTCTGCGTAAACGTGCCGAGTGGGAAGAAACATGGAAGCTACAGCGGGAAGAAGACTCCGGTGCGAATGTTGACATTCCAGCGCCACGTAAGTATGTTTCAAAAGACTTCCAGAAACCAGACTATTGGCGGGCGCGCGGCGGCTTGGACGTTCCAAAAGAACGCTTTATTCTTTACCAGGGCCTTCAGCGTGATTCGGACGAAACGCCCGTATTGGGCTGGGCCGGCTGGTCTCACTTGGATCAAGCAAGGGCATTAGCTGGTTACTACCAGCGGATGCGCACCGAAGAAGGTTGGGAACCAAAACGGTTGAAACCGATCCTCGCTGGTCTGCTCGATCTGCGTGAATGGCTGAAGCAGTGGCATGACGATTTGGACCCGGAAACGGGCCTGAAGCTCGGAACCTATTTCTCTGAGTTCGCGGAAGCGCAATGTCAGGAGTTGGGGTTTGGGCTGCAAGAGGTGCTTGCGTGGCAGCCGCCTAACGGTATGACAAGGGGACGCAAGAAAAAGAGCAAAGCGAAATGACTAAACTGCGCGACCTATTTGATCTCCCCGAACACGTCAACCCCGGCGACTTCGTTCTGAAGCTCTCGGATGTCGTCCATCACCCCGACGCTGCGCTTAAGGACTATCTGGTCACCGATCAACTCGCGAGGTGCTTCGATGACGCGTTGGGCTTCGTCGAGTCGGCGATTACTTCGCACGAGAGTAAGGCCACATATCTCCACGGGAGCTTTGGTGCCGGCAAAAGCCACTTCATGGCCGTGCTCTACCTGTTGTTACAGGGAAATACCGCTGCTCGGTCGCTGGAAAAGCTTGCCCCGGTTATCACCAAACACAATCGCTGGACACAGGGAAAGAAGTTCTTGCTTGTGCCGTATCACATGATCGGGGCAGAGTCAGTGGAGCAGCGTTTACTTGGCGGCTACTACGATCTGGTGAGTAAACTTCATCCAGATCAACCGCCCGCCGGCCTCTTTCCATCTGACGCGCTCATGGAGAACGCGCTCAAGCTTCGAGAGCAGATGGGCGAGTCTGCGTTCTTCGAAGCTCTGAATGGTGGCGTAAGCGAAGACTGGGGAGCACTGGAAGGTGATTGGGACGCAGCCAGTTTCAATGCTGCCGCACGCGCCGGTGGCGCTTCGGGAGAACGCGGCCGATTGGTGGGTGCGCTGGTCCGGAGTCTTTTTCCTGCGGCGCGTCAGACCGCCGGGTTCGTTAGCCTTGATGATGGGCTGGTGGTGATGAGCCGCCACGCACAGAGCCTCGGGTACGACGGCGTCATCTTATTTCTCGACGAACTGATCCTCTGGCTTGCATCCCGCTCCGGCGATACTGCCTTCGTCAATCGCGAAGCACCAAAGCTGGTAAAGCTCGTGGAGGCCGGCGCTGGCACAAGGCCGATTCCGATTGTGAGCTTCATCGCCCGCCAACGCGATCTGCGGACCCTGATGGGTGAACATGCCCTGGGCGCCGAAGTGCGGAACTTCGAAGACGCACTCGCCTACTTCGAGGCTCGGTTCAGCAGGATTACGCTTGAGGACCGCAATCTGGCGGCAATCGCCCGACATCGCATTTTACGGCCAAAGAGCGAGGCAGCGCGTCTGCAGATCAAGCAGGCATTCGAGAGAGTGAAACGCGAGCCGGAATCCGTTCGCGACGTTCTCCTTACGAGCGAGAGCACGATCGAGGAATTTGAGCAGCTATATCCATTCAGTCCGGCGTTGGTCAAGTCGTTAGTGGTGGTCTCGTCGGCGCTGCAACGGGAGCGCACTGCACTGAAAATCATGATGCAGCTCCTGGTCGATAACCAGGACACGATGATGCTCGGTGAACTGGTCCCCGTTGGATCGCTGTTTGGGGCGATGCTCGATGGTCATGACGCATTTAGTGCTGAGTTGCGCCATCAATTCGACAAAGCCCGCAAATTATGGGAGCAGAAGCTTCGGCCGGCCCTGTTACGCTCAGCCGGGCTAACGGAAGACCAGTTGCGGATGCTCCCTGCGGAGAACGCCCAGGTTCGCCGGTTCCGAACTGATGAACGAATCATTGGTACTTTGGTCCTTTCCGCGTTGGCCCCGGAAGCAGAGACTTTGCGGGCGCTCACGGCGCGGCGTCTGGCTTCTTTGAATTACGGCACCATAAAGGTGCCCATTCCTGGGGGCGAATCGCAATTGGTCGAGCAACGCTGCCGCCAATGGGCCGCCGAAGTCGGGGAGGTGAAGATTACCGGTTCTGGACCCGACCCGGTCATGAGCTTGCAGCTCTCCGGTGTAGACACTAGTGCGATTCTTGTCAACGCTCAACATGAGGACAACGCCGGGAATCGATTGCAGAAGATCCGGCAGCTTCTCTTTGAGGAGCTCGACATCGTCTACGAAAACACATTCCAAATCAGCCACAAGATCATCTGGCGCGCAACCTCACGGGAAACTGAGCTGCGCTTTGCGAACGTTTGGGAAGCGGATGATTCCACCCTACGTTCCGACGGCGATACCTGGCGCGTCGTAATCGACGTTCCGTTTGATCGGGATCACAACACCCCGTTTACGGACCTTCATCGATTGGAACGTTTTCGGGTATCGAACCCGAGATCGAACACGATCATCTGGTTGCCGTCGTTCTTCTCCGCGGATCTCCAAACCGAACTGGGCCGCTTCGTCGTTCTCGAATTCCTGCTCTCGAATGATGATCGGTTGCGTCAGTATAGCTCTCACTTGACGCTTGCAGATCGATCGGAAGCGAAGACAGTATTAGCCAATCAGCGGGATCAACTCCGTGAGCGACTCCGTCGAGCGTTGCGTATGGCGTACGGAGTGATGAATGCAGAGCCCGGAATACTGGACGAATCCCTTCGCTTAGAGAAGGAGCAGCAGTTCCAATCCTTGAATGCGACGATTACAATTCGTCCGCCGGCTGCCGCCGACCTGCGCTCGGCGCTTGACAACCTTATTGAGCAGGGGCTGGATGGGCAATTCCCAGCACATCCGAAGTTCAGTAAGGACGAACTTCGGTTGACAGCCGGACTTGTTCAGCAAGCGTACGAGAAGGTTCGCGAGGCATTGGAAGCCCCCGATAGCAGAGTTGCTATTGATCGTGACGTTCGTAAGAAGCTTCGCCCACTGCTCGATCCGCTGGAGCTTGCGCATGTGGGTGAGCAGTTCCTGGCCGTGAAAACCGTCTGGTTTGATCGCTTCGATCCGCGGGAGGCGCAATTGCCAAACCAATCCGCCACCGTGGGTCATTTGCGTCAATGGATGAACGAGCCGAATCGCATGGGGCTGCCGGATTCGCTAGAGAATCTGATCATCCTCACATACACCCGGCAAGCGAACCGCCTGCTAACCCTTCAGGGGATTCCGGTCCCGGAATCTCTAACCAGCTTGCGCGACGACATCGTGCTGGAGCGCCAAAAGTTGCCGGCACAAAAGGCCTGGGAGCAAGTTTGTGAACGGGCAGGTCACATTTTCGGTGTGACAATTCCCGCTTTGCCGACGTTGGCGAATCTCCAAAAGCTCCATGACCACGTGTCCGGACTGAATAAGCAGTTCGGGCCAGATGTTGTGAACTACGTCGGCAAACTGCGGACAGCTTTGCCTGCCATTGTGGGAGATTATGCCGATCTCCCGCGCTACAGAACTGCAATCGCGATGAGTTCGCTCTGCCAAGCGGTTCAACGCGCAAAAAAACCGTCAGAGGTATTTGACGCCATTCAAGCCACAGACTTGACTGCAGCGTCCGCGATGGGCGAAGTCTTCAAACAGTCTGCCAAAGCGCACCGTGCCCTGGATCAGATCCGCCTCGACGTGTTCGAGAAGTTGGGGCAGGTTTCGGACGAGCCGAGGGCCGGAGTGGCGAGGCTGCTTCGGCAGCAGATTCAAGATGCGCTGCGAGCTGACGAACATGCAACGGCTCTTGACAGCGTCGTCGGAAGATGGCTTGACGATTCAATGAAATTGTTGCTGGACGCTCCGCGCACGCTAGTTCCGCAACCCGTCGTGCCCGATTCGGGAGCTTACGAACCGCCACGATTACCTACGCCCGTTCCGATCGCCCCCGGCACGATGGTGACGACTGGACAAAGGAAAATCACCGGGAAGAGTGCATGGCGCACTCTGCGAGAAGAGATTGAGCGGGAATTGACGGACGATGCTGAACTGGAGATGAGCTGGCGCATTGTGAAGAAGCGGCCAGAATAGGCGAATGAAGGAATCCGTTCTACTATCGCAAATCGAGTCAATCCGGCCCAAACGAGAGCCTGGACAGGCTATCGGTGTGCACAGTCAGAGCCGTTGGCAGGGACGGGATCAAATCTCGGTCGGCGAGGAAACCTGGCGCGTCGCTCAATGCGATTCCATTCTAGAACTGCGCCAACGGCTCGCCGAAGATTCCAGCGTGCCCCTTGTGTTGGTCACGGCATTGCCTACAGCCGCGGTGGGGGATGATGTCCGGGCTCGGCTCTTCAAACAACAGTTGCTGCCGGTCGATCCCTGGAACTCGCTGGCTGAACGATTCAAGGCGAGGCAGGTAGATCCGGTCCTGCGACAGTCCACCGCCCTTGCGGATGCGGCGCTAGATGCACTGGGAAGCAATGACGCTCCTGTGGCTCCAAGTGGCGTCCTGACAGCGGAAGCAGTTTGGCAGGTTGTCCTCCAGCACCGACTCGGTCTGAAGCCCGCTAGACCGGATCTGTTGGACTTTCTCCCTTGGATGAGCTCCGAAGGTGCTGCAGGGAAATGGGAGTCCCTGGGTACAGCGGTCCAAACACAGCTTGAGGCATGGCTGTCTCAAAGTCTTGGCGACCTGGCGCCTATTCTGATTCGATCTCTGACTGACGGCCATGGTCCGGATGCCATCGCTGTAGGTCTGGCATTGGGGGCGCTCTCAGGAGCGGGTTCGGATTCGAGGGCGATGGGCCGGTTGGAGAGGTTCACTGGAAACCAACCGCTGCGTAGCGCTATGGCGCAACGCTGGAATGATTCCGCAGAACGATGGGCGGCACGGGAGCCGATGGATCGCATCCGTCAACAACTGGGCCGAGCCGACCAGATTCTGGAAAGCATCGGAGCGCTCGAAGCTGCGATTGACAGCCGGTGGTCTCCGCTCGGGTTCCAGCAAAGGCTGTCCTCATTTGCAGAACAGTTGTCCGCTGGCGATGCACAAAAATGTCAGCATGCCTATGCTCTCGTGGCTTCGCACGAGGGTTCAGGATATTTGGAGGAATTGCGAGGACGACGTGAACGTGCGGAAATGGCTATGCGCCTTGTTCGTTGGTGGGGCAAGCCGAGCGCGCTTCCGCTGACGCTGCCCGAATCGATCACGCATTACGAGCACGATGGCTCATGGGTGGACTGGGCGCGGCACCAATTGCTAGCTGGGGACGAGCCAGAGGGCGTCACTCGTTCATATCGGAGATTGTTCGATAAGGTTACGGCCAGGCGCGAAGAAGAGAACCGAAGATTTGCCGAGTTGTTGGCGGCGAATACTCTATCGGATGGCGCACTGCCCGGAGTTCTCCTCATCGAAGACGTTCTCAGAACCGTCGTCGCTCCGCTGGCCAAACGCTGTCCTGGGGGGGTGTTGTTCGTCGTAATGGATGGAATGAGCCTTCCGGTGTGGCGGGAGTTGTCATTGGATTTGAGCAAACATGGCTGGGTGGAATGGACGCGAGGGGACGGCCCATTTTATCGCTGCGCTCTCACGGTGCTTCCGTCCGCAACGACCTTTTCCCGAACTAGCCTGCTATCCGGAGCGCTCGTTACCGGCGCTCAAAATATGGAGAAACGCGAATTCCAGGATCACGCGGACTTGCGGCCGGGAAAGCCCGTGCTCTTCCACAAGGATGAAGTCGGTTCGAGTGGGGCCGACCTCGCTGAATCTCTGCGGATCGCCGTTAGTAAGAACGACTCGAAAATGGTAGGGGTTGTGTTGAATGTGATTGACGATTCGCTCGGCGGGCCGGAACAGCTGTCGATCCAATGGAACCTACGGAGCATAGCGGTCCTGCAAGCGCTGCTTAGCGAGGCCAAGAGCGCCGGGCGTGTTGTCATTCTTGCCAGCGACCACGGTCATGTCCTTGATCATGGCTCCAAGCTGACCCGCAGGTCTGATAGCGCGGATCGTTGGCGGACAGCGGATGGCGGACGGGACGTTTCCACAGATGAACTGTTAATAAAGGGCAGACGCGTTCTGGCAGAAGGCGGCCAGGTCATCGCGACGACATCCGAAACAGTCCGCTATACGCCAAACCGCCGACTCGGGTACCACGGCGGCTTGACCGCGCAAGAGTGCATCGCGCCTCTGGCCGTGGTTGCACCGACATTGATGGAGATCGAAGGATGGGACGTTCAAGCGGCGATTCCACCTGATTGGTGGTTCGAAGAAGAGGTCGCCACAGTCAAAGAAAGGCCGAAGCCAAAGAAGAGCGCCAAGAACGAGCCATTCAAACCAGCGTTGCCACTGTTCGAGGCAGCGGTTGGTCAAGACGATTGGGTGAACCAATTGCTGACCTCGGATGTGTTTACCACGCAGATGGAAACCTTCGCCGGTCGTATGAAAAAAGACCAGGTCGAACAGTGCCTGAGAGTGCTGGCTGACCGCAACCTCGTACTCTTGAAGAGCGCGCTTGCCCAAAGACTTGGCGTTTCAGGGCTTCGCGTGGACGGTGTGATCGCCTCTCTGCAACGCATCCTTAACGTTGAAGGCTACGCCGTGTTGTCCGTGGATGCGTCCCAGACCATTCGCCTGAATCTTCAGCTCCTCCGCGATCAGTTCGAGCTGGGAGACAGCAATGACCGTTAGCCGCCAGCGAAGGCGGGAGACGATCGACGCTCTTCGAGCGGGCACTGTTCCGAGGCGCGGCCTAGATCTGCTCGCGGTTGGAATGGATCGATTCGCGTCTGTAGTGGACAGCGAACTCGATTCGGTGCGTGCAGGCTCCGGGATTCTGAAGGCCGTGCGCGGCGAATATGGCAGCGGTAAAACCTTCTTTGCGCGATGGCTCCAGGAACGGGCCAAGCGCGCGGGCTTCGCCGTAGCTGAGGTTCAGATTAGCGAGACTGAGACACCGTTACATCGCCTCGAAACTGTCTACCGCCGCTTGATGGAACGGCTGTCCACAGCGGATCAGGAACAGGGTGCCTTTCGTTCCATTGTTGACGCTTGGTTCTTTTCTCTGGAAGAGGATCTCTTGCAGGCGAACGGAGGTGAACAACTCAAGGAGACCGAGTTGTTGAACCGCACCAACGAACTAATGGAGAAGCGGTTGCTGTCCATCACGAAGATGGCTCCAACGTTTGCGGCCACTCTCCGCGCCTACCGTTCCGCAATGGCGGAAGGAAACGTCGCCGAAGCGGAAGCCCTCTTGGCTTGGGTTGCTGGTCAACCGAACGTTTCGGCAGGGGCCAAGCGCCGCGCTGGAATAAAGGGCGATGTGGACCATTTTGCTGCCCTAAGCTTTTTGCAAGGGTTGCTGGTCATGCTACGTGATGCGGGATTCGCCGGTCTGGTCGTTGTGATGGATGAGGTTGAAACCCTCCAGCGTGTCCGCGGCGACATCCGCGAAAAAGGGCTGAATGCACTTCGCCAACTGATCGACGAAGTGTTCGGCGGACGCTTTCAAGGGTTGTATTTGCTGGTAACCGGAACGCCGGCGTTCTTTGATGGACCCCAAGGCGTCCGGCGGCTGCCTCCGCTTGCACAGCGCCTTCACGTGGAATTTGGTGCGGAGGATCGCTTCGACAATCCGCGGGCCGTACAGATCCGGCTGCGCAATTTCGATATCCACGGATTGATCGAGGTCGGTCGGAAGGTACGTGATTTGGTAGCTGAGGGTTCGTCGGCAGAGGACCGCATCCGTCAACTCGCAGACAACGCTTATCTGGAGACTTTAGCTCACGCGATGGTCGGGGCGTTGGGGGGCAAGGTCGGACTTGCGCCGAGGCTCTACCTGAAAAAGCTCGTCGGAGACATTCTGGATCGCATTGAGCAGTTTCCCGATTTTGATCCGCGCAAGCACTTCGGTCTCACCCTGGCTGACGCGGAGTTAAGCCTCGAAGAAAGGGCTGCGTCCTCGGTTGATGATATCGAGCTAAAGCTGTAATGGGATTTGATCGCTTACATCCGAGCGTTCAACACCATCTCGTCAACAGTATGGGCTGGCGCGAATTGCGTCCCCTTCAGGAACAGGCTGTAGATCCGATCCTTGACGGCGCGAACTGCCTTCTCATTGCGCCAACTGCTGGAGGAAAGACCGAGGCAGCCATTCTTCCCGTCCTCTCTAAAATGCTGAGCGAACAATGGCAGGGGCTTAGCGTTCTCTATATCTGCCCGATTCGCGCTTTGCTGAACAATTTGGAAGAGCGCCTGTCATGCTATTGCGCCCTCGTGGGCCGCCGCTGTGGACTCTGGCATGGTGATGTTGGTCAGGCATCGCGTTCGGCGATTCTCCGCGATCCTCCTGACATTCTCCTGACGACGCCCGAGAGCCTGGAGGCAATGCTGATCTCGCGGCGAACCGACCGGAAGTATTTCTTTGGGTCACTACGGACCGTGATCATTGATGAGGTTCACGCTTTTGCCGGCGATGATCGCGGGTGGCACCTTCTTGCGGTATTGGAGCGGATTGCGGATCTTGCAGGCTCAACCGCAGAGGATCGGCCTGTCAGCAACGGTGGGGAATCCAGACGAAATTCTCGCTTGGATGACGCGTGAAGCCCCCTTGTCTCGCGTGATTTCTCCTGGTGCTACCGCTGCTGTTGAGACGGATGTTCAACTGGATTATGTCGGCAGCGTTGAAAACGCTGCATTGGTAATCTCGCAGCTGCACCGGGCCGAAAAGCGGCTTGTGTTCTGTGACAGTCGTTCACAAGCCGAGCGCCTGGCCACTTTATTGCGTGGGATCGGGACAACGACTTTCGTCAATCATAGCTCTTTGAGCGTGGACGATCGCCGTCAAGCAGAGCGAGCCTTTCGAGATTCACGCGATTGCGTCATTGTGGCCACGAGTACATTAGAGCTTGGAATCGACGTGGGTGACCTGGACCGCGTTGTACAGTTGGAGGCTCCATCTACCGTGGCCTCCTTCCTCCAGCGGCTTGGCCGGACAGGGCGCCGGCGCGGTTCTCGTCGTAACTGTCTTTTCCTGACCACCCATCGGGAATCTCTAGTTCGAGCTGCGGCATTGTTGCGGCTATGGCAAGAGGGATATGTCGAGGAACTGCAGCCACCGCCACTTCCGTATCCGGTAGTTGCGCAACAGATTATGGCGATCATTCGTCAGCAAGGGGCAGTCTCGCGACGTTTTGATGCCACATCAATTTGGCGTGCGACGAGCCAGTCGAAAGATACCATCGAGCATCTGATGGAATACATGTTGCAGACAGGCGTTCTCTATGAGGATTCCGGCGTTGTCGGCTTGGGGCCTGTAGGAGAGAGGTTGTTTGGCGCCAAGAACTACATGGCGCTAATGTCAGTCTTCGATACGCCGTTGCTATTTCAAATCACGTGCGGTGTTGAGGAATTGGGATGGGTTCACCCGTTATCATTCGCGGGATTCGGGCAACGGCCTGTCGTGATCTCACTCGGCGGACGAGCATGGGAAGTGACTCGGTTGGATGAGGAGCGATCGATTGCGCACGTTCGTCCGGCCGAGGTGCCCGGCCGATCTCGATGGTTGGGGGAGAGCCGCGCTTTAGATTACAGACTGTGCAGGGCAGTCCGCGACCTTCTAGCCGATGACCAGCTTGGGCCGATCTGGTCCAGGAGGGCGGTTGCTGAAATCGCCGGTGCACGGAACGAGGTTACGGTTGCGCGAGCGAAGCATACCGTGATCGCGTCTGATGGGAAGGTCGAGCGAACGAAGTGGTGGACCTTTGGAGGGCTGAAGGCAAATGCGTCGCTGGCTGCAATGCTCAGCTCGAGGGATGGATGCGCCCCGCGCTTCGACAACTACTTTGTAGAGCTTACTGATTCGTCGGTCGCCGGTGAGGCTGAGCGGCGGTTTAAGGAAATAGAGACGAATCAACAGTACGAAACCTGTGCCAAGGCTGACCCCCCGGGTAGGGTCAAATTCTGGGACTGTGTGCCAAGCACGCTCCAGGCGGATTTCGTGAAGTCACGGTTCACAGATCGCAACCACGCCACGGATATTCTGCTGGAACCCAGATTGTACCTGGGTTCCGAGTGAGTCGAGGCACATCTGTGTGACTTTCGCTCCGGGTGTATATGGAACTCGTCAAAACGTACACGCTCGGCTCCCGTAAGGCTCAGGACTCACGCCAGTGCAGCATCGTGCTGCGATGTTGGAGCGGAGAAAGACCCATTGAACCCCGATGAAGCAAACGTTTTGTCAGCCGTTTTGTCAGCACGAGGTCCCGGTCTCATGTGTTTCCGCCGTTCTCAT
Organism: uncultured Acidobacteriaceae bacterium; assembly: GCA_963787585.1. Lineage (GTDB taxonomy): Bacteria > Acidobacteriota > Terriglobia > Bryobacterales > Bryobacteraceae > Bog-105. Next base: position 40,083 of record CAWBDR010000003.1, on the reverse strand, counting down.
GCGTCTCGCGTGACCCCGGAATATGGCTGAAACACACGATTATGAGAAAACTAATTACAAATGGGACTTGACACGTATGGTTTCGTAATCAGCAGGTCGCCGGTTCGATCCCGGCGGGTGGCTCCAGCCTTTTCCAACAATTTACTTTCGTAGTTCGGCGTCTGGAATGGCCGTCATTACGACGGGAAAAAACAGCTGACCACGGCTTTGCTATTTCCTGTTCATGTGCGACATGATCATCGCCATGGCCCCGGCCCCGAGTGCTTGGACTACTCGCGGATGCTGCGAATAGAAGCCGCTGACTTGGTCGATGACGGAAGGGTTCGCCTTCTGAGCATGTTCGGCTAAGTTTTGAACTGCCTCAGGGGAGATTTGCGCTGCCTGTTCCGCCGTGACGGTTGAACCGCCTTTCAGCAGATTGGCGAGCGGACCACCCACGGCCGACCCAAGCAGACTCGGACCTGCCGCTCCTAAGAGCTGATTCAACAGGCCGGCACGTTGCTGCCCATCAGAGTTGCTAAAGAGGTTCGACAGCATGGAGGGGAAAGCCGGCGTCTGGTCAGATCGAAACGCGGCGGACAGAGCGCCGGCCAAGGATTGCGGCGCAGCCTGACTAAGATCGTGCGAGCTGGCGGATTCTGCCGGCGAACCTACCTTGAGATCGCAGGTGAGATCGGCGTAGCTGCTGTCGACGGCTTTGATCTGATCCCAAACGGCATTCTTTGCTCCCTCGGAAGGGGCAACGCCTTGTACAAATAACTTATTGCCCTGCAGACTGATCTGCGAGATCTGAACGCCTTGTTGCTGCATTGATTCCAGGGCGGAACGGTATTTGGTCTTGAGTTCTTCGGCTCGATCCACGGTGTTTTTCCTCTCAGTTGGGCTGTGCTGGTCTGAACTATGCAATGGTACACCATTTGAAGTTGACGGGGACCGGCGCTGAAGCCGTCGAGCTGCCGAGAGCGAGTTGCCCATTCACAGGTAAGCTAATCCGCGTGATGGCCATAGAGGGAGAATCGACCGATTGGGCTATTCAGCTAGCGTCCGAAACTAGCATCGACGGTAAGCAGGTCCATTCCATTGAGGTTGATTCTCCGCAAGTCAAGAACTCGAAAAACCGGCCCAGGAAAGGGGAAGCAATGTCTCACATAACGGCAGTATTCAGCCTGACGGTATAGTATGGTTAGGCCGAAATTCGATTGTGGAGAGGTTGAACTATGCTCGCCGAGTTGCGACGGTTAGTATTTTCAGGAAGTTTCATTATTCTGGCGACCTGCAGCGCGTGGGCCCAGACGGCAACATTGCAGGGTGACGTTAAAGACGCGAGCGGCCAGCCATTAAAGGGTGCGGTCATCAAGCTTGACCGCACCGATATCAAAGGCCATTACACGGTTAAGTCGGACAAGAAGGGGCACTGGCTGTATACCGGATTACCAGGCGCCAGCACGTTCGACATTTCCTGCGAAGTGGACGGGAAAGTAGTGGATAAAGCGAACGGAGTGAAGGCTTCGTACGGAGACAATCCGCCTATCGACTTCGATCTGCGCAAAGTGCAGGCACAGCAGGCTGCAACTCAGCAGGCAAACGCAAACGGTCAGTTATCGCAGGATCAGTCGCGCGGGATGTCCAAGGAGCAGAAGGAGCAATACGAGGCTCAAATCAAGAAGAACTCCGAGGCCATAAAGAAGAACAAAGCGCTGAATGATTTGTTCACCGCAGGGCAGGACTCGCTTAAGGCAGCGCAGGCCGATACGGATCCGGCAAAGAAGACGACTGACTACCAGGCAGCGATTGACAAGTTCAATCAGGCGGGCCAAATGGACGCGAATCAAGTCGCCATCTGGGACAGCTTGGGACAATCTTATGAGGGACTCGGTAAGGCGCAGACCGGAGACGAGCGGAACAAGTCTCTGGATCAGGCGGTAGACGCATACAAAAAGGGATTGGCCATCAAGCCGGACGATGCTGCCGTGTACAACCAGCTGGGAAATATCTACGCGCTGGAAAAGAAGATGCCGGAAGCGAGTGAGGCTCTGACGAAGGCTGCACAGTTAGACCCTACGATGGCGCCGAAAGCGTATTTCAACATGGGCGCAAACCTGGTAAACGGAGGACAGCCGGATAAAGCGACCGAATACTTCAAGAAGGCCACGGATGCAGATCCAAATTATGCGGAAGCTTGGTATCAATACGGCAGCTTGCAAATGATGCAAGGCAAAGTCGATCCGAAGACTGGGCAACAAACATACCCGCCGGATACGGCTACTGCATTAAAGAAGTATCTCGAGTTACAGCCGAGCGGTCCACATGCCCAGGAAGCGTCAGCCATGCTAGAGGCTTTGGGTGAAAAGGTTCAAACCAATATTACTGTGCCTGGGGCTAACAAGAAGAAGAAGCCCTAGAGGGGAGTAGAGAACAACCCTCACTGGGCGAGCCCTGATGATTGGTTCGCTGTAAAGGCAGTTCATCCGGATGTTTCGAGCAGTCCTAGAGCTTCTTTTCACCATCGCTATCGTGCTCGTTGCGCGTGCGGTGCTGACCAGCATTTTGAAAGGTATCGCGCGGGCCTCCGCCGATTCGCTTGGGAGACAAGGGCAAGCTCCAGGGCGTCGCGAAAATGAAGCTTCTCCAAAAGCCAATCCAGGCGGAGACCTGCATAAAGATCCGGTCTGCGGTACTTATGTGGCGGAATCGGCCGCGCTCCGGCGGCAAGCGGCCGGCCAGACATTTTACTATTGTTCGGAGATCTGCCGCGAGAAACACTCGTTAGTTACGCGGTAATCGTTTGACCTACCCTAACCATTGCGGATTCTGAGCAGTGCCGTCGAATACCGAAGTTGTCTTAAACAGTTCGTAGCGGCCGCTCAAGGCGGCTTCGCGGGTTTTGTCCACAAGCGCATCGAGCTGGGCGGGAGTCAGTGGTTTAAATGTTCGCGCTGCTTCGAACGCCTGATCGAGAATTTTCATGCTGTCGCATCCCGTAATCACGACCGAAGTCGGCAAGTTGAGCGCGTAATGCAGGCAGTCTAGAGGCGTGACGACATTGCTCTTGAGGAGAATCCCGCCGCCCATGGGTTTCATGCCCAGAACGGCGATTCCCTGCTCCACAAGCTGCGGCACGACATTATTGGCGAAGCTGCGGAACGGGTAGTCCATGGGGTTCAGGGGCATTTGGCAGGCATCGAAGTGGAAGTTATGCTGCTTCGCGACATCGAGCATGCGGCTGTGGACGAGCGGATCCTTGTGACCGGTGAATCCGATGTAACGAATTTTTCCAGCCTGTTTAGCGGCTAAGACTGCCTCCAGCGAACCGCCGGGCGCGAAGAAGCGATCGGGATCTTCCATGCGAATGTTCTCGTGATACTGGATCAGGTCGATGTGATCGGTTTGCAGACGCTTTAAGGATTCATCGATTTGTTGAGCGGCGGCTTTCTTGGTGCGACCGTCGAATTTCGTCATCAGCAAGGCTTTTTGACGGTAACCATCCCGGAGCGCCTTGCCCATGCGGATTTCGGAAACTCCATCCGCGTAATCCCAACAATTGTCCAGAAAGGTGATACCGCGATCGAGAGCGGAGCGGACGATACGAATTCCTTCTTGCTCGTCCTTTGGAACCGAGATGTGAAATCCACCCAAGCCGATGGCTGAGACGCGTTGGCTGGTGCTACCGAGCTGGCGATAAATCATGCCACTCTGGTTCGGTTGCTGGGGCGTCTGCCGGTGGCCCGATTGGGCGCGTGCCACCGCTGCTAAACCGGCTCCGGCAATCACGTTCAAAGCCTGTCTGCGATCCATGCTAGTAGGGTAAACCCTATTGGCGAAGTTGTGAAAGAAGGAAGTTTTCCGGTATCCGGCGAGCTCGGACTGCTACAAAGAGACTGAGGAACGGAACAAATGAACTGGACCGTAACGGGGGCGTTGCTGATGACGGCGGCGGTGGGACTGGGAGCTTTCGGGGCGCACGGTTTGCGCTCGCGCCTAGACGCGTACTCGATGTCGGTTTACGAGAAAGCCGTCTTCTATCACTTCGTACATGCGCTGGGCATTCTGCTGGTAGCGTTACTGGCACGAACACAGGCGATCAGCTTAGGGGGGCAGGCGCGAGTGGGCTGGCTACTATTTATCGGAATCCTGATTTTCTCGGGAAGCCTGTATGCGCTGGCGGTATCCGGAGTCCGTGTGCTGGGCGCTATAACGCCCTTGGGTGGACTAGCGTTTGTCGCGGGCTGGCTGGTTCTCGCCTATGAAGGGCTGCGGACGCCGCGCTTCTGAGCGGCTATGCGCAGCAGCGTGCGCGTGCCCAGGCCGTCGGGCAATTCGTAGCTGCAGACGATTTCAGAGATCGCCTGGCGCCCATCTGTTTCGGCGAGTTCGGCTTCGACGTCGGGCCCTTTATAAAGCAGCAGATGAGCGCCTTGGCGCAAAGCCTTGCCGAACAGGTCGATTAACCGGTAAACGGGCGCAACGGCGCGAGCAGTGATAATCCCGGGATGACGACTGAGAGCAAGTGACTCGGCCCGTGTCGACGACACTTCCACGTTCGGGAGATCGAGAGCTTCGATGACGGCATCCACAAATCGACACTTCTTTTGAATCGACTCGGTGAGGATAAAGCGGACTTCCGGTAAAACGAGCGCGAGGGGAATACCGGGGAAGCCTGCTCCAGTACCGGCATCCAGCACGAGATTAGAGCTCTTGAAGTGTTGCCAGGGAGCGACGGAATCGAAGACGTGCTTAATAGCCGCCTCCGCAGGATTGGAGATGCGAGTGAGATTCAAGTACTCGTTGGCCGCCGCGATTAGACGAAGGTGTTGCGCGGACTTTTCGATCAGGCGCTCACGATGAGGGATGCCGGATGGTAGTACGCGGGCAATTTCGTCTTCGAAATCCACGATTTCAGTTTGGCATTCGGGCCTCATACGCAAGCACATATGGTCTGTACGCGAAGATAAGGGTGAATGTTAAGAGCTGGAATTGTGGGGCTTCCCAACGTCGGGAAGAGCACCCTATTCAATGCGGTCACACAGACCAGAAAGGCGATGGCGGCCAATTATCGCTTTTGCACAATCGATCCGAATACGGGAGTGGTGACGGTACCGGATGAGCGCCTGGATGTATTGGCGAAGATGAGCGCGTCACAGAAGATCGTACCGGCTGTCTTCGAGTTCGTCGATATCGCGGGCCTGGTGAAAGGAGCCAGCACAGGCGAGGGTCTTGGGAATCAATTCCTAGGTCATATCCGCGAGGTAGACGCAATCGTGCAGGTTGTTCGCTGTTTTGAGGACAGCAATATCGAGCATGTAATGGACAGCGTCGACCCGGTACGCGACATCGAGATCGTCAATACGGAACTGGTTTTGGCCGACCTGGAATCTGTCGAAAAGCGTAAGGCGAAGACGCAGAAAGCGGCGAAGAGCGGGGACAAGAAGGCCGTTGCCGAGCTGCAGCTTCTGGATAAGCTCGAAACTCACTTGAACCAAGGGAAGACAGTGGTGACGCTCGATTTGACGCCAGAAGAGAAGGCTGCTGTCCGGCTTTTCTTTCTGCTCACGGCAAAACCGACCCTGTTTGCGTGCAACGTGGCGGAAGGTGATCTGGCGACAGCTGATACAAATCCGTTTGTGCAGCAAGTGCGAGCGTATGTGAAGGAGCATCACGACACAGGCGCAGTTGTCGCTTCCGCGGAGATCGAATCCGAACTGGTCATGCTCTCGCCGGAAGAGCGCGATGAGTATCTCGCGGAACTCGGAGTAAGCGACACCGGAGCAAGCAATTTGATTCGCGAAGCTTACGGGTTACTCGGGCTTCGGACGTATTTGACGACCGGCGAGAAGGAGACACGCGCCTGGACAATTCACGCAGGCGACAAGGCGCCGCAAGCCGCAGGCGTAATTCATTCCGATTTTGAAAAGAGCTTTATATCAGCCGAAACCGTTTCCTACAAAGACCTGACCGAAGCCGGATCGTTCGCACGAGCCCGCGAGTTAGGCAAGCTGCGTACCGAAGGCAAAGAATACGTAGTGCAGGATGGCGATGTAATAGAGTTCAAAACCTACGTGTAGCAGTGTTCCTAATTCCCAAACTCAGGCAGGCGCTTCCCAGAATCGGACGCTCCAGCTTCGGCTACCGCCCAAAAAGCCGCAGTTTAGCACGGGCATGAACTTGCACAATGAGCAAGGGACTGTAGATCCACTGTTTCGTCTAAGGAGAATGCTTGTGAAACTGCTTGTTGTTAGCCTTACGGCCTCGGCGCTGGCGCTCACCGTTTCGGCAGCGCCAGCGCGGGCTGGTTTTGCGCCGGATTCGGGTGATGAAGATTGTTCCACTAACCATCGCGGGTGGGGTGATTCCGCCAATTTTGCTCAAAGCCGCCAGGAGAGGTTGCCGAACGCCTCGATAAATTACGTCGATCCGGGGCAAAATGGCTCCATTCGAGTGCATGGCTGGAACAATGCTGACGTTCTGGTGAAGGCCTGCATCCAAACATCCGCGCCAACAGATTCCGAGGCTCGCGACTTAGCCTCGCAGATTCGGGTGACGAACGGCGCTGGCCACATTGAAGCTTCAGGGCCGTCGGAAAGAGATAAGCGGAACTGGAGCGTCTCCTACGATATCTGGATGCCCGTGAACTCAGGAACGAAGCTCACTGCGTCCAACGGCTCAATCGTCGTAGACGGCCTACACGGTCGTATTCGCTTCCATACCTTGAACGGCTCGGTGCGGCTGCTGGATGTAAGCGGCGATGTCGACGGCGACACGACCAATGGCTCAGTAACGGTCAGTGTGGCGAACACCGGGCATTACGCGGGAGGTCTGCGGGTGGAGACGACGAATGGAAGTGTCAAACTCGAGCTGCCGGAAAGCTATTCCGCAAAGGTGGAAGCGTCGACGGTCAACGGGAGCATTAGGACGGACTTTCCGGTGACGGTCAGCGGCGAGATCGGTAAACACCTCTCGTTCACTTTGGGTAGTGGAGGTCCAGAGATCGATGCCAAGACGACAAACGGGAGCATTCATATCACCCGCCGCGCATAGCGCTTTGCCGCCGAAGGAATTAAGCGATCGCTGCTAGGCGCCGCTCGTAGGGCCGAGGCAGACAGGGCGCAAGGTTCTTCAGGCGGGCTGTTTTGCGGCCGCATTCGCAGAGCTGTGTTTCGATATCGCCGGTAAAGCCGGTGTACGCACAAGTAAGCGGCGGCGCATCATAAACGAGTTCGCCTTTTAGAAGATACGGCTTGGCACCTTCCTGCACGTGCCATCCATCGTGAGCTTCGCATTCACAGGCAAGCAAACGGGCACCTGGCGCCACAATTAATTCATAAACCGGGACGCCGAACGTTCTCCAGAGATGGTCGCGAAGAGCATTGCTGATCGGACTCGACCCGCAATCGGTAAGGGCAACGATCGCCCAGTCAACAGACGGCAGCTTAAATTCTCCGGCTTTCACTTTGTCCGTCAGTTTTTGCAAATCGAAGCCATAGCCAACCAGAATGCGCGGCTGAAATACCTCTAACTCACCCCAGCGTTCACGGCGAAATTGCCGCACGGATTCAAAATCCGGGAGCACCGAGATTTGAGCCGCCCTAAGCCCGGAAGCGGACGCCAGCGGAAGCGTTAGGCTCGGAAGCCGGTTAGGACGAAATGGGATTACGCCCAGGGAATGCCGTTTCATATCTGATGCTTTATCGATGAGTGTCCGGCGCGGAGAAAACTTCGCAGGAAATTCTTAGGCTTTAGGCTAGAGGAACTCGCGAGCTGCCACGTCTGCGGCATAATCTCGAAACACGGACGAATCGCCCTGAGTTCTTGCGATGCTCATCGTTTCTCGAGCAGCAGCGAGGCTTGTAACATCGCTCTCGCGTAGGCGACATCGTACAGCATCCCGGTGTAACCGCCACCTCCGGGATATGAATTGCGGATGCCGACCGCGCGGTCGTAATCGAGCGCCCGCTCGTGCTCGGGATAGATCAGCCGCCGGTATTTCACCCGCACCAACTCGCGCATCACTGCCAGCATGTTGTTCTCGCCTTCGTCGATAAACACCTCGGTGTAATCGTCGTACGGTTTTCTTACGCGGACGTTGCGATAGTGGACATGATTGATACGGTCCCGCGAGCCGAAATACCGGCAGACCTCAACTGGATCATGTCCCATTTCGCGCGTAACACCGCAATCGAACGTAATGCCGTTCGCCGGGCTATCGACAATTCCGATCAGGTGCTTCCAGCCCTCCACCGTGCCCATAATCTGCTCCGATCCGCGGCTGATGGCGACCGGCGGATCATTGGGGTGCAACGCCAGGCGCACGTTCGACTGCTCCGCAACCGGTATTACGGCTTTTAGAAAGTACGTGATATTGCGCCACATCTCGTCCAGAGTGTGCGCGCCCTCGTCGGGTAGCGGAGGCAAACCCTTTAAACGCTCAGCGTTGAAAGCCGTCAATCCCGCTCCGCCTCTGCCGGTCTGCTCGTAGTAGCCTTCGATGGCCCGGTGCGCGTAGAAATTGTATTCGATCACCGGCAGGCCCACTTTGCCTGCGGCGCGAATCGACGCTTTGAGCTTCTCAATCTCGTCATCGCGGCCCGGCCGTCCGTAAAGCGTGTTCGGAAACCCGCTACTCATTAAGTTCCCGAGTGAGAGACCGCCCTCCTTCAGCTTGACAACTATCGAGCGGAGCTGCTCTTCTTGCCAGGGAATCCGAGGTCCACCCGAGAGGACCTGGTTCACGCCGATCTGCTTCACTCGCCGAATTGCGGCTTCCGTGATGTTTCGCACCTCGATTGGACAGGCGATTTTGGGTGTGCCGGGTCCCTCTTGGGGCATGCCCTCACCGGGCATCCATTTTCCTTCCTCTGGGGCGTCCGCCGGCGGCATCGCTGGGAGCAATGCTGCCGAACCGATTCCCATCACCAAACTTCTTCTTGACAGGCTAGAATTCATCGCTTTCAAGTCCTCGCCACGCGCGGCGGACCGTCCCTTACTGTTTGTTCCGTTCGAGAAACGCAACGCGCGGCTCGAGTAAACGCTCGAGATTGCTTTTCAAAATCTGCGTTGCTGGCCCGGCGTCCAGACCAAGCTCGTAGAGAGCCTTCGTCTGTTGCTCGAAAACGGCGCGGTGCCAGCCCCGGGGGAAGAAGCTCGAATCGGTACCAAAGAGCAGACGGTCTGCGCCGAGCAAATCGAGCGCACGCCGGAAAGTCGTCCTCAGATCCAGGCCTTCATAGAGCATCCAGCGATTCGTGCTGGAGGTGTCGAGATACACGTTCGGGCACAGATCGGCTAGCATCAGCGCCTCGCGCAGGAGACCAGCGCCGAAATGCGGAACGATGAACCGGATCTGAGGGAAATGAAGTGCGACCGGGTGAAGGTTCAGCGGATCCGAGAGCCGCATATCGAATTGGCTGGGAAGCGCGAGCTTCTTGCGCACGCCGACGCTCAGGGCGCCGCAATGAACAAAAGCAGCGAGGCGATGGTCTGAAATCAGCTCAAAAATGGATACGAGCCGCGGGTCGGCAATGGAATAAGTGTGCATGGCGGGAAAGAAGCAAACACAGTGCAGACCGGGATCGCGGGCGGCAACTGCAAGGCGCTCCCCTGCATTTGGCTGCAAGGGATCGAGCATAAAAAACCCGTAGAATCGGTCAGGATGCGCCTGGACGGCCGCCGCGACACTGCCTTCATCACCGTGGACACTCGCCATCAGGCAAGCGCGGCCGACACCCTGCGCCGTCAGTTCCGCTGCCCAGCGATCGGCTAACTCCACAGGATCAGCGGATGGGATTTCCCAACCGAGCAGCGGGCCGAGGGCGCCGGCATCAGCCGCTTTTTTCTGACGCGCAAGCCCTTCGTAAAAATTGCGCGAGAAGAGATGCACATGGGCATCGTTGATCAGAAGATCGCCCCAGGGAGTTTCGGCCATGCTTCGACGATTCTAGCGACTAGCTATCATAGTTGAATTTCGCGCAGCGTTTCACCCAGCAGAAGCACGGGCTCCGTCACGCTTTGCACATCCCGCACGTTCAACCCCGAAGCGATCTCATCGAGCCTTAGCCCTCCGGGCACCACAGAGATCACCGCCATCTCAGTCACGATCATATGGACGACGCGAACTCCGGTAATTGGAAGCGTGCACTTGCGAAGGATTTTGGGCGTTCCAGCGCGGGTGGTATGCTCCATTGCGACGATTACCCGGCGGGCGCTCGCGACCAAGTCCATCGCACCACCCATGCCTTTCACCACTTTCCCGGGCACCATCCAGTTCGCGAGAGTTCCTTCCTCATCCACCTCCATCGCACCAAGGATGCTCAGATCGACGTGCCCCCCGCGGATCATGCCGAAGGATTCAGCACTCGAGAAGTAAGCGGACCCGGGCAACTCCGTCACCGTTTCCTTGCCGGCGTTGATCAGATCAGGATCCTCGAAGCCCGGCTCAGGATACGGCCCGACTCCGAGCATTCCATTTTCAGATTGAAGGATCACTTCAATACCGGAAGGCACACAGTTCGCAACCAGCGTGGGCATGCCAATGCCGAGATTCACATAAAAGCCATCCTGCAACTCGCGTGCAGCGCGCCGGACAATACGGTCACGTTTCTCGTTGCTCTTTTCTTGGGTCGGTGGATTTGCGGGAGTAGTGGATGTGAGACTCATCTTTTTGCTACCGCACGGTTCTGCGCTCGATGCGGCGCTCGTAAGCAGGGCCTTGCACGATGCGCTGGACGTAAATACCGGGCGTGATTACATGATCCGGATCGATGGCGCCGGGATCGACCAATTCTTCGACTTCGGCAATCGTGAGCTTGGCGGCAGTGGCCATCATCGGGTTGAAATTGCGGGCTGTTTTACGATAGACGAGATTCCCCAGCCGGTCCCCTCTCCACGCCTTGATTAGAGCAACGTCTGCCGTAAGAGCCCGCTCCATAAGGTAGCTGCGACCGTCGAATTCGCGCACTTCCTTGCCTTCCCCGACCGTTGTTCCCACTCCTGCCGGAGTGAAAAAAGCCGGAATGCCGGCGCCGGCCGCTCGAATCCGCTCGGCCAATGTGCCCTGGGGAATCAACGTCACCGTGAGAGTTCCACCAATCATCATAGATTCGAGCAGTCTGTTTTCGCCGACGTAGCTGCCGATATGCGAGGCGATCATTCCGGCTTCGAGCATTTTCCCCATGCCGAAACCATCGATCCCCAGATTATTGCTGATAGTATGAAGGCCCTTCACGCCTTTGCGGATCAACGCCGCAATCAGATTTTCTGGGATCCCGCAAAGCCCGAAGCCGCCGATCATCACCGAAGACCCGTCCGCAACACCGGCGACAGCATCATCGACACTTGCGAAGACTTTGTTCAGGAGTTTGCTCTCCGCCTCATCACGGAGATGATAACGCAGGCGGAGTGCGCTATTTCAGATCCTGCAAGATCTCAGCTTTGTGCTGACTGCGGCCCTTCCCTTGGCCAGCCATCATGCCGGTCAGCGCGCCACAGCCCGCACAGCACGCACTGGAAGGAGCATCAGGGCCTCAACCAAAGCCAACGCGCCATGCACTGCGATGCCCAATATCCGAAATGGCAGCAGCAATACCCAAAGGATTGGGTAAAGCACCAGCGCAACCAGTGCCAGCGGCCAACAAATAAGCAAAAGTAGACACCAGAGCAGAAAACTAAGCAAGTCGCCCTCATTGAGGATTACGCAAATCGCCGCTCCGGCGTTCCGCTCCAGTTAGTGGATCAAGGATTTTTCGCGCGCCTCGCGGAACGGAGCCGTTTTCGGATTCAGCGCATTCCAGGCTGGTGCTTTCGGATCGTTAGCTATTCCAATTAGTCCTAGCGCGATCATGCGATCGACTCGCGCCATATTGTCGTAATCGATCTTCTGCCATTCGTCGCCCAAGCCATGATAATCGGGATAATCGAATGCGACCGTCAGGCTATGGGCAGGCACGCCCTGTTCGGCCAGCGCGTCGTTATCGCTGCGCGTAAAATAGGCGTCGCTAGCTTCCTTATCCTTGTAAACCTTTATCCCCGTCTGCCGGCCGGCGCGCTCCAGATACTTGGTTACATCCGAATAGTCGTACCCAGTAAGGCTCGCCGTGTTCACTTGCTTCCCATTTGTCGAGTCAGTGCGTCCGACCTGCTCCAGATTTACGTCGGCCACTGTCTTTGAGACGGGAAACACCGGATGCTTTCCGTAATACTTCGATCCCAATTCGCCCCGCTCTTCGCCGAAGAATGTCATGAACACGATCGACCGCTTGGGGCGGGGATTGAGCCTGGCTAAGGCGCGTCCGATTTCGACAACCGATACGGTGCCGCTGCCATCATCGTTGGCTCCGTTGTAAATATGATCGCTGCTGCCTTTTGAAGGTGCGGCCATGCCTTTCGCCGTCTCGGTGGTGCCGATGTGATCGTAATGCGCGGTGAGAAGAACGCAAGTATTTTTTAGTTTCGGATCGGAGCCGCGCAGGATCGCAATGACGTTCTTTACCGTTACGCGGTGGTCATCCGGCGCCGGAACATCAACGGTCGCCGTTTTGATCTGTCCCGCGCGATCCGGGCGCTGCAAGATCTCGAGCAGTTCAGGGGAGGCGGCTAGCACAACGGGCGGCGCGCCCCGCCGGGAATCTTCGGACGGCAACAGTCGGGACCCCGGCATTGGGAGCTGCGATTCGCTCACCAAGATTTCAACCAAGGCTTTGGAAGATCCGACGGCCCGATTGAAGGTCCGAAGCTTCATGTACTCCGCCATCATCTTGTCCTGTGGCAGCTTTCGGTAGTCTGGCGAAGGTACAAGGACGGCCTTCCCGGTCACATTGGTCTTTTTGAGAGCGTCGGCATTCGCATCGGGAAAGATCACCACGGGCGCCCGGTCGATCCGAGCGGCTTCTTCCGTCTCATAAATTTCGAGTGACTTTGCCGGAATATCAATGGCCTTTGACCCTGTTTCAAGCGTTATATCCGAATCGGGCTTCAGAAAGTGACGATCGATCATGTGCGCGATTTGGAAGTAGTCCTGATCCCCTCCCGGTTCCAAGCCTGCCGCGCGAAACCTGGACGCAATGAACTCAGCGGCCCCATCCAAACCAGGCGACGGCGTGTACCGACCCTGTAGCGTATCGGAAGCAAGGAACGAAAGATCGCCCTTAAGGTCTGCGGGCGTAATCGAATTGAGGATTGATCGAATTCCCGGCGGAAGAACGGCCGGGCTGGCTGGTTGGACAGTCGGCGCGGCGAGCAAGGAGAGCACCGCGAAGCCGGCTGCCAGAAAAATACCAACAGCTTTTGAGATTTTCAAACCGGAGTATAGCGAATGGCGCGTGCCTGAGTCGCCAGTCTATGTTAGTCTAGCGGAATCTTAATGGTCCTCACCAGGAAGAAGTCGCTTGGCGCGCTGCTCGATCAGGCCAGCCACAGCAATCTGAAGCGCAGCCTGACAGCAACTAGTCTGGTCGCTCTAGGGGTGGGCGCCATTATCGGGGCTGGCTTGTTCGTTCGCACCGCCGCCGCCTCTACGCAGGACGCCGGTCCGGCAGTGGTAATCTCCTTCATCGTCGCGGCAATCGGATGCGCTTTCGCAGGCCTCTGTTACGCCGAATTCGCCGCCATGATTCCGATAGCGGGCAGTGCCTATACATACGCCTACACGACCATGGGCGAGTTTGTGGCCTGGATCATTGGCTGGGCCCTCATATTGGAGTACGCGCTGGGCGCCGCCACTGTGGCAATTTCCTGGAGTGAGTATTTGAATTATTTGCTCGGCAGGTCCATCCCCTTCGAATGGTGCCATTCGCCGCTGCAGACGTCCACTACCGGCGTGCATGGCCTGCTGAATATTCCTGCGCTTTTCATCGTGCTGCTGCTCACCTTGATTCTCATCAAAGGCACACAGGAATCGGCCACCGTGAACGCGATCATTGTCGCCATAAAGGTCGCTATCGTCATCGTTTTCGTAGCCGTGGGATGGCACTTCGTCAGACACGCGAATCTTACGCCTTACACCATACCGGCCGATTATCCGGGGCATGGGGGCACCTTTCAGCATGGCTTAGGCGGCATCCTCGGCGGAGCGGGTATCGTCTTCTTCGCCTTTATCGGCTTCGACGCGGTTTCAACCGCAGCCCAGGAGACCAAGAAGCCGGGACGCGATATGCCCATCGGCATCCTGGGATCGCTTGCCGTCTGCACCGTGCTGTACATTCTCTTCGGATATGTGCTCACGGGCGTGTGCAATTGGAAAGAGTTCGCCGTGGCCGGAAAAGAAGCTTCCGTTGCTTATGCGGTGGAGCATTTCATGCCCGGCTTCCACTGGCTCGCGACTGCGATCACGGTAGCGATCCTGCTGGGATTTTCCTCGGTGATCCTGGTGATGCTGCTCGGCCAGAGCCGCGTCTTTTACTCGATGGCCACGGACGGGCTGCTCCCGAAGCTGTTCGCAGACGTGCATCAGAAGTTCCGTACTCCGTATAAATCGAACATCATCCTGTTCTTTTTTGTAGGCGCCTTTGCGGCGATCGTGCCGGGCGACGTAACGGGCGATTTAACCTCGATCGGCACCTTGTTTGCTTTCGTACTGGTGTGTATCGGGGTTTGGATTATGCGCCGCTCAGAGCCCGGACTGCACCGCCCATTTCGCACTCCATTTGTGCCGGTGTTCCCGTTGCTCGGGGTGCTTGTTTGCGGCGGGATGATCGTCTCGCTCGACCACCGCACCCAGCTCACGGCCTTTCTGTGGATGCTGATTGGCCTCATCGTGTACTTCTCGTACAGCCGTTACCATAGCCAACTCAATTCGCCACCGCTTGAAAAGCCGGCGGGTATCACGCGCTAAGGATGGAGCGAAAACTCGGGGCGAGTCGGTCACATTCCAGGCGCGCAGAACCGGCGCAGATAACTCCTGCAGAAGGCCAGGACCTGAGCGCGGGCACAGATGTCTTGTAATTCGGGTTGTAGAGTTTCTGTGCTTAAAGCGTAGCGAACGGTTTGCCAGCGAAGGGGCGCACACTCGCGCTCTTCAAGATAAAGAACTTCCAGAGCCTCAGCATCGGAACGAAGAATGTCGAACCGGATTGAGGAGCGGGTTTCGGCGGCGGGAAAGCTGGAACAGACACCACGCGAGTAACCATGGTTGCAACACTGAAAGCGCAGTTCGGCGGGCGCTGCAAGGGGCTCGGCCGCGGCGTGACACTTGCCGTCATACTCTTCCAGCAGCGGCATACGGCATCCGGGATGCAGCGGGTCGGCTGCTAGGCGCTGCGGCTCAAAGAACGGGCACGGCATGGAAACCTCAGTATAGGTTTTCAGAGGCGGCTGCCTTCCGTTGCCGCGACCACCACCACCAGTTTCGCTGCTCGGAAGGCAAATGCGGATTGCGGGCCTGCGCAACGGCGCAACGAAAGGTGTCGAGCACGCATGGGTCCTGTTTAGCGCTGGTCTTCTCCGATAGCGCGCGGTAGAGTTCATCGCCATCACGCCTCGCAAGCTCGTCGACCGTGCTCACGCCCAAATTGCGCAGGTTACCTTCGATGCTTTTGCCGATGCCGGCCAAATCGCGCAAGCGACGGCCGTCGTCTTTGGTAAAGTTTTGAGCAGGCATACAACACAGCATAAAGCAATTTTTCTCATCCTGCCTTCCCTCTGTAGTCAGGGAGCGCGCACTTCACCCACGTACTTCCTTCTAAAATGTTCTATATTTGAGTACGATTGTCGAACCTGCCTAATCTGCTGACGCTAGTACGCATCTTCCTGGTGCCGCTGCTGGTGGCTGCGCTTGTTCAGCACGACCTGAGTATCCACTGGGGCGGCAAGCTTATCGTCGCCAACGATTTTTTTGCGCTCGGTGTTTTCCTGGGGGCGGCTTTGACCGATCTCCTCGACGGCTATCTGGCGCGGCGATGGAAGCAAGTCACAACGGTAGGGACGCTGCTCGATCCGGTCGCCGATAAGCTACTGATCTCGGCTGCATTGATCTCGCTGGTAGAGATCCGGTTACTGCCGGGTTGGCTGGTCATCCTGATCATCAGCCGCGAGTTCGCCGTGTCAGGCTTGCGGAGCATCGCGGCGGCGGAAGGCTTCACGGTGAAGGCCGGAGAGCTAGGGAAGTCCAAGATGATGCTACAGGTCGTCGGGGTGGCTCTCATCATGCTTTCGATCCGCTGGGCGGCTCTCCGGCCTTTCGCTCTCGCGGCGATGTGGGCGGTAGTGGTCTTCGGTCTCGCCTCTGCAATCGACTATTTTCGTAGATTCTGGGGCAAGGTGGATAGCAGCATCAAACTGCGGCGAAGAAACGAACTCCTCGCTTTAGAACGTCAAAAGCGCCGGT
Source organism: uncultured Acidobacteriaceae bacterium (assembly GCA_963787585.1). Lineage (GTDB taxonomy): Bacteria > Acidobacteriota > Terriglobia > Bryobacterales > Bryobacteraceae > Bog-105. The sequence goes on along the minus strand of CAWBDR010000003.1, from coordinate 23,771 downwards.
TGCAGCGCGGAGTCAAGACCCAGGAAGGGCTTCGAGAAGCTGCGGAAGCAGGTCAGGCGCGGCGCTCTGGTTGAAACTAACCAGCGAGGTGTGGACGGACGTTTTTAGCACCTCGTAGTTGTTTTGAGTAAACAATACAGTGCGAACCTGCCCGCGCGGCCCTAAGGCGCCCAGCGGCTTGCCGTTGAACACAACCTCCACACCTCCGGCATTCCCGGTACGTATGCGGGCGCTGCGATAGCCTTCGAGTACCCTGGTTTCGGCCTTCTCCAGAATGCCCTTGAAAGAGGGCTTTCCGTCGGCTACGATGGACAGCCATGCCGGCTCAGTGGCTGAGAGTTCGAGCGTAAACTTATCGCCCGGATCAGCAGGGCTTGAGCGCTGTGAGTTCGCGCTGTTTGCGGTCGAGTCGTCTGTCTGAGGACGCGCGACTGGGTGAGAGGTTGGCTTGCCGACCAGTGCAGGCGGAGTAGTGAGGCGCGCTTTCGCAATGCTCTGGAAAGCTGGCAGGCCGAACTTTGCATTCTGCCAAACGGCATAGATTCCCGAGCACGCCACCAGCATGAGCGCGAACGACGAAACCGAATACAGCAGGCGGGCTTTTTTCCTCCGTCCGATAGGAAGGGCGGCGACCCGGGGGACAGCACTTGCTCCTTCGCCCGGGATGAGCGGAGCTGGGATGCGGCCTGCGCTTTCCCGGATGGCCGGTTCAAGCTCGCCGTAATCGAGTTTCAGATCCTGCGCGAATTGCCTGACAAAACTGCGGTAAAGAAACGCCGAGCTGATAGCGGTCGGCTCATCGGCTTCGATTGCCTCCAGATTTTTGAGCGAAATGCGTGTGGTCGAGTTAACTTGCTCGAGAGTGCGTCCCTGCGCTTCACGAGCATGGCGGAGTTTCTGTCCGACAGACTGCATATTGACAGTTGAGCTTTCTGTGTACGGCTATAATACAACAGTCTCAAGCTACAGCAATCTTGTGCGAATTTGCTCTCGGCATTCGCACTCAAAGCAGCTATCTTCATGCAAACCTATTGTTCTCGCAGAGCCTTTGTAGGTTCGCTCACGCTATTCATGCTGGTAGAGCTTGCGGTGGTACCGCAGAGCTACTGCGCTACCACCGGCTCCCTCCGATTCGACGGCACGGCAGCCTTGGCGTATACCCGGCACGCAACATCGTTTGGCGAACGTCCGTCAGGTTCGGAGGCTCTTACGCGCACGCGGGATTGGATCATATCGGAATTGAAGCCGTTGGGTGGTGACCTTTCCCTCGATTCGTTTCCCGGCCAAACGCCTGCTGGGCCGGTGCCGATGGCGAACATCATTCTTAAGTTCCCTGGCACGTCGGCCAAGAGCGTAGTCGTCACCGGGCATTACGACACAAAAAGGATCCCTATGGTCCACTTCGTAGGCGCGAACGATGCTGGGTCATCGACGGGGTTTCTGATCGAGTTCGCCCGTGTTGCAGCCGAAATTCAACATTCCGATGGCATCGTGATTGTCTTCTTCGATGGAGAAGAGGCGCTGGGCCAGTGGTCGGAGACCGACAGCTGCTATGGCAGTCGCCATCTTGCAGCGAAATGGCTGTCCGACGGGACTCTTTCGAGCATCAAGGCGCTAATCAATGTCGACATGATCGGCGACAAAAATCTGGACCTCTCGAATGACTTGAATTCTTCAGAGTCGTTAAGAGCCGAAGTGCAGAAGGTCGCTGAAAAGCTTGGAGACTCGAAATATTTCCGCACGGAGCCGGGCGGCATCGAGGACGATCACAAACCGTTTGGCGATCTGGGAGTAAACGTGATCGACATCATCGATCTCGACTACGGACCGAATGGCTCATATTGGCACGCAGCCCAGGACACGATGGACAAATTAAGCGCGCGCAGTCTACAGGTGGTGGGGGATGTGGTGGTGGGACTGCTCGAAAAGCTGGAGCAACAGAGCTGAGCTAATTGCGAGCGGATGCGGCATTCTGCCCGGTTGGTTTCAGCTCCGCATCAAGGACCGGTTTCAACGCGCTGAGAGCGATAGGCCCGTTGTAGCGCTGGCCGTTTATGAAGAGCGTTGGCGTACCCTCCACCCCCGCCTGATCGCCGTCCTGCATATCACGGATTACGTTTTCGCGAACAGCGGTGGAATCCAAATCGTCCTGGAAGCGTTTCATGTCGAGGCCGATTTGCTTGGCCAGGACAAAGATGTTGGCGCGCGATAGTTCGTCGTGATGAGCGAACATTGCGTCATGCATTTCCCAGAACTTGCCCTGCTTCTGAGCGGCGAGCGCCGCTGTCGCCGCAAGATCCGCCTGTGAATGCATTTCGAGCGGGTATTGTTTAAAGATGAGCTTTACCTGGGTTGGATAAGCTTTCAGCAGAGCGCTGATCTCCGGCACAGCCGCTGCGCAGTACGGACATTGGAAATCTGAAAACTCCACGACCGTAATGGGAGCCCTCTGAGGACCGGTGGACGGAGCTCCTGCCACGGGAATCGTCACCGGATCGTCTAGCAGCTTAGGTTGTTGAAGGTGGCCCCACTTTGACGCCACAGCCGCAGCCTGCGCTTCATCCATCGTTTTGCCGTGAGCGATGGCATCGACGACCGCCGCAGCCATGCCTTTGCTGTAGGAGCAATTCGGATCGACTACGCGGCATTCGGCGAGTTTCATATTGCAGCCGCACGAGCAACCTTGGCTGCGCAGCACCTTGAGCACGTTGACCTTCTGCGCCGCCGACAGATGAGTCAGGTCAACTCCCGCGAGCGTGTCGGCAGTTTTCCAATCCTGTCCCAAGAGAAAAGCAGAGGCGAGTAGAAAGGCGCCCATGCCCAAGGCTCCGCGCGGGAGCAGGTTGTACATATTCTCTATTGTAGAAGGAACTGGTGATTACGGTGCCACCGATACAACCAGTCCCGCCGGACGCTTATCATGACAACGTGACCCGCTTCGTTGCTGCCCTGGTTCTTAGCTTGTGTCTGTTTCGCGTTCCGTGTCGCGCTCAGAGTGAGACGCCGAAACTACGCTTGCCCACGACAGTGCATCCGGTGCGTTATTCGGCCGATCTACGGATGGCACCTGGCGAAGACCACTTCAGGGGGTTGGTTGCAATCGAACTGGAAATAGCACAGCCGGTTTCGACCATTTGGTTACATGGCAAATCCTTGGTGTTCGAAAAGGCTACGATTCGCACAGCGGATCGGGAAGAGCCCGCACGAGCGACACCCGCCTCGAACGACTTGGTGGCAATCACGACTGGCAGCATGCTGCCCGCCGGACATGCGCTTTTGCGCATCGCCTATTCCGGAGAAGTAAGTCGAACTCTTACCGACGGGGCTTTTAAGCAGCAGCAAGGGAAGGACTGGTACATATTCACCAAGTTCGAACCGGTCACCGCGCGGCGTGTGTTCCCGTGCTTCGACGAGCCTTCGTTCAAAGTGCCCTGGCAACTAACGCTGCACGTGCCGAAAGATCTGAAGGCGTTTTCGAACACGGCTGTTGCATCAGAACAAGACGAGGCGAACGGAATGAAAGTGGTGCGGTTCGGGCAAACAAAGCCACTCCCGTCCTATCTTGTGGCGTTTGCGGTAGGTCCGTTCGATGTGGTGGAGACGGATCCCGTCGGCAGGGACCGCCGGCCGAGCCGGATCATTGTGCCACGCGGACGCGCTGGCGAAGCCGCCTACGCGGCTTCCGTTACGCCCAAGCTGATCGAGATGCTCGAAAATTACTTCGGCACTCCTTATCCCTACGAAAAGCTGGATCAAATGGTGGTACCGCTCACGACCGCGTGGGGCGCAATGGAGAACGCGGGTCTGATCGCCTACGGAGACTTTCTCCTTTCACCGAAAGAACAGGACACCGAACTTCTGCAGCGTGGCCGCGCGGGCGCGATGGAGCACGAGATGTCGCACCAATGGTTCGGTGATCTAGTGACGACGGCCTGGTGGGATGACATCTGGCTGAACGAAGCCTTTGCGAGCTGGTTATCGAGCAAGCTGCTCAACCAATGGAAGCCGGAGTGGGACATCAAGGCGGATACTGCGAGGTCACTCTACGTCATGCGCGCGGACAGCCTCACGACAGCGCGAAAAATCCGCCAGCCGATAGAAGCTCCTGGCGATATCGCAAATGCATTTGACGGCATTACCTACGGCAAGGGCGAGGCGGTTATAGGAATGTTTGAGAACTACATGGGGCCGGAGGATTTCCAGCGCGCGATCCGGCTGTATCTGCGGCAACACGCCTGGGGCAACGCGACGAGCGCAGATCTTCTTGCCTCTCTCGATGCAGTGGCGGGCAAAGGAGTAGGCGCGGCGTTTTTGACGTTCTTGAATCAGGTGGGATTCCCGCTTGTATCAGTGAAGCTCTCCTGCCTTGATACGGCCACAGGACGCCCGCCTGCCTCTCAGGCGACCTACTTGGAACTGGAGCAACGGCGTTTTCTCCCGGTAGGCTCTGCGGGCGCGAGGGATGCCGTCTGGGATGTGCCAGTTTGCGCAACTTGGGACGACGACGCCGGCACGCATCGCCAATGCACGCTGCTGACGAAAGCCGCTGACCACTTTGATTTAAACGGGGTCAAGGGCTGCCCGGCGTGGTTCTTCGCCGACTCGAATGCTACGGGTTACTACGCGGTGTCCTATGATGCAGCGCTTTCAGACAACTTGATCCACAAAGGACTGCCTCATCTCAAGCCTGCCGAATCTGCGGCCGCACTGCGAAACGTTCAGTTGATGTTTTCTTCCGGCGTCGGCGACCCGGAACAGGAGCTCACATTCGTGAGGGCGTCCAGCCGCAGCTCCGATCCCGGACTGCTGCGGCAAGCGGCGGGCACGGTCAGCGGGTTGAGCGATTTCGTTCCCGGCAGATCTCAGCCATAACTATGCGCGCTTATCCGCGCGCTTTACGATGCGCGCGCCCGCGAACTGGGTGGAAACCGCAAGCCGGAGAATCGCAGGAGATTCGGCTGCTTCGAATGGAGATTGTGCCGCTCGCGGCTACTTACGGCGAAGATGCTGAGCTGTCTTCCCAAGCCGCGTCGCTGGCGCGCAAATGGTTGAAGGATCACCAATCTCTTGATCCCGATATGGTCGGGCCGGTGCTCTCCATCGACGGCCTGGAGCGGCGACCGCGCCTTCTTCGATCTGCTGGTTACTGAAATCGGGAAGGACAAGATTCAGCGCGAGCGATCATGGATGATCGACGCGCTCGATTCCTTTCGGGACCCTGCGATCACGCGCGCGCGGCTCGAGCTGATATTCACGGGCGGTATCGATCCAAGAGAACTGCAGTACACGCTCTTTGGCGCCCCGCGAGAGACACGAGAAATCGTGTGGGAGTTCGTCCAGCAGAATTTCGACCGGCTCAACTCGGCGCTGCCCGGAGCTCGCGGTATTCCTTTCGGAGCAACGCTTCCGCTTACTGCGACGGGTTTCTGCGATGCGGCACATGAGCAGCAGATCGAGAGTTTTTTTGGACCCCGAATCGCTACGCTGCCAGGAGGGGAACGCAATTTAGCAAATACCTTGGAACGAATACGGCTGTGCAGCGCACGCGCGGCGGTCGTCGAGCCGGCGATTGTGAGCTTTTTGAAGAAGCAATAAGATTAAGGCCGGTTACATGGAAGGCCAGGCGCGTTCTAAGATGGCCTGGAAATTTGCGCTGGGATTGAGCGTGCCGAAAGAATGGTGGCAATCCCCGTTCATGCGCGATTCGATGAACGCGTCGGCGACGGCCGGAATTGAATGACGCACCAGCAGAGACGCCTGCAGAGCAATGGCAAGCCGCCCCGTCAATCGGCGGGCCGCAGATTCGAGCGTGTTGAGCGGCTGAATAAGTTCCTCCTCGAGCTTGTCGATATAGCAATCAAGCCGTCGATCCGCGCCGTACGCCAACCTGATTTCCGTCCGCACGCTTTCGAGCGATTCCGGTCCTTTCGCCAGAGCGCGCAGAACGTCCAAGCAGATTACGTTCGCCGATCCTTCCCACAGCGAATTCAGGGGCGTTTCGCGATACAAACGCGGCATGATGGATTCTTCTACGTAGCCGTTTCCGCCAAGGCACTCCAGAGCTTCGGCCACATGCGTAATGGCGCGTTTACAGACCCAGTATTTGGCGGCTGCGGTCATCAGACGAGCGATGCCGCACTCCCTTTCATGTTCGCCGGGCTCGAATGCACGGGCCACGCGCATCATCAGAACTGTGGCAGCTTCGGATTCAATGCACAGATCGGCCAAAACGTTGCGCATGAGGGGTTGCTCGGCTAAGCGCTTTCCGAACGCCTTTCGATAAGATGCGTGATGCAGCGCCTGGACGACCGCCTGACGCATCAGACCTGTGGAAGCGATTACGCAATCCAACCGAGTGTGTCGAACCATGTCGATGATCGCCGGCACGCCGCGGCCTTCCTCGCCGATCAGTTGCGCCCACGCGCGATCGAATTCGACCTCGGTTGACGCATTGGAGCGGTTGCCAAGTTTCTGTTTGAGTCTTTGAATATGGAACGCATTGCGCTGATCGTCAGGGGTCCAGCGCGGCAGAAGAAAACAAGAGAGTCCTGCGGGGGCTTGAGCCAGCACGAGGAAGGCATCGCACATGGGGGCCGAACAGAACCATTTGTGGCCAGTGATTGCATACTCCCCGTGACCCAGGGGCTCGGCCCTGGTTGTATTTGCTCGAACATCCGAACCGCCCTGTTTCTCAGTCATACCCATGCCGATGAGAATTCCGGATTTTTCGTGAGCCGGCTGGGGGCGCGGGTCAAACTTGTGCGAAAGAATTCGCGGTTCCCATTCACGAGCGACCTCCGGTTGATGGCGTAATGCCGCGACCGCGGAGTACGTCATGGATATAGGGCATAGATGGCCTAACTCATTCTGGGCGGCCAGCATCATCAGGGCGGCTCGAGAGACGTGGGCGCCGGGAATTGGATTGAGCCACGGTTCGCAGTGCAGGCCATATTTCACCGAGAGACGCAAGAGGTGATCCCATGCCGGATGGAACTCCACTTCATCTATGCGGTGTCCGAAGCGGTCGTGGGTCCGCAAGCGCGGTTCGTTCTCATTGGCCTGGAATCCCCACCGGATCACCTCTTCGCTTCCGGTGAGATTCCCGAATTCGCTGGCAATCGGAGCGGACCCGCGTCCACCTTCTCGATTAAGGGCTTCGCGTAAGGCGCGGTCCTGCGAGAACAGATTGTAGTTGGTAAGCGCTGGCGGCTGATTCAGGACTTCATGCGTCTGGACCTTCGAAGACGAGCAAGCGTTCACATGCCTTCTCCTGAACCCGCGTTGGAGGGATTTTATCAGAGCTGAGGGGAGTCGCCACCTTGATCCAAATATTTAACAAAACATCACTTGACTGTCTCCCTGGTGAGGCGCAGAATCGGGGTAGTCAGGGGAGAAAATGCTACGTCGCGCTCGCCAATCTCTAGGTTTGGTTTCCTTTCTTTTCCTCGTCGCCTCTTTCCCGGGAAGATCGTTCGGGCAAGCGGTTTCGGGAAATATCATCGGCACGGTCACTGATCCGAGCGGGGCCGCTGTTTCCGGGGCGCAGGTCGCGGTCGAAAACGTTGGAACCAGCGTTTCCAACCAAACCACCGCCAACGAATCCGGCAACTACACGGTAGCCAACTTGGCGCCTGGCAGTTATACGGTCACCATCACCAGGCCCGGTTTTCAGAAGTTCGTCCAAGAGAACGTTAACGTAGGCGTCTCGCAATCGACGCGCGTGGATACTTCGCTGCAGGTCGGAGCAGAAACGCAGGAAGTCACAGTCACGACAGCGCCTCCTGGCATTGAAACGGATCGCGCGGTGGTGCAAACCCAGCTCAGCGGCGCGCAAATCTCCTCGCTTCCGATCTCGAATCGAAATTTCACCAATTTAGCTCTGCTCACGCCAGGCGCGGTGGTGAATACGTTTCAGCACGCGCCGAGCGAGAATCCGCAGCAGTCTACGCTGGTCAACACGGGCGGCCAGGAATTCGCCGGAACGAATTATCAACTGGATGGCATGAATAACAATGACACGGTGCTGGGCATCACTATGGTGAATCCGGCGGTGGATTCGGTCGGATCTTTTACCGCTCAAAGCAATAACTACGATGCGGAATATCAAGCTACGGGCAATGTGATTCAGGTGGAAACAAAATCGGGAACCAACGACTTCCACGGTAGTGCGTTCGACTTTCTGCAGAACAACATATTCCAGGCGCGCGACCCGTTCACTCAGGGACTGCAAACGCCCGGCGCGCCGGCGCCGCCTCACCGCGGCATACCTGAACTCCGTTGGAATCAGTTCGGAGGCTCTATCGGCGGTCCTATCATAAAGAACAAGTTGTTCTTTTTCGGCGACTATCAAGGCACGCAAAGGAGGATCGGGGCCTCTCAGTCGATTCGCGTTCCGACCGGCGCGGAACGAAGCGGCGATCTGAGCGATTTAGGCGTTCCCATTTACGATCCGAGCACGGGGAATGCAGACGGGACCGGGCGCGCCGTCTTTCCAGGCGCCAATCTCGCCGGGCGCATTTCGCCCCCTGCCGCGGCTCTTCTCGGCGCGCTTCCGCTGCCCAACATTGCAACTACTAACCCTGCCGCGCCAAACTACGCGACCGGGGCAGTGGAAAATTACAACACGAATCAGTTCGACGCCCGCGGCGACTATTTCATCAGCGACAATCTCCGCGTGTTTGGGCGCTACAGCTACCTGGCGGCAAACATTACCGCGCCTGGCCCGTTTGGATTGTACGGTGGACCTGCGTTCCCGCAGTGGGGCTTCTCAGGGCTGTCGAATGCGTTGAATCAAAACGTCGCTTCAGGTGTTACGTACACCCTCAGCCCCAGTTTGCAGACCGAAGTCCGGTTTGGGTTCTCGCGGTATCGAGTGACCGTCGCCGCTCAGGATCAGACCACGCAATTGGCGAATACAATTGGCATTCCTGGCCTGAACCTCGCGGGGAGGGCGGACACCAACGGTCTGCCTGATCTGACGATTAACGGCTCTGGCGGGTTCAGCATGGGTTATAGCTGCAACTGTCCGCTGCATGAGCGTGAGACGCTGCTCGATTACGTAAACAACTGGACCAAGATCGCGGGAAATCATACGATTCGTTTCGGAGGCACGTTCGAGATGGCCTGGAACCAGCGTCTTCCGAGCGACAATCATCGCGCAGGGGTGTATCAGTTCAACGATGCCGTCACTTCAGACGCCGATGTTTCCGGCAGCGGTTTGGGGCTTGCTTCGTTCCTGCTAGGCGATCCGTCCAGTTTTGCCAGATTCGAACAGGTCTCGACCACGCAAGAGGATCGGCAAAACCGGATGTTCTACTTCGCTCAGGACACCTGGCGCGTCACCCCGAAATTAACCCTTAACCTAGGTGTTCGCTGGGATGTCTGGTTCCCGGATTTCTCGCTCAATGCGGGTCAGGGCGGCCGCTACGATGTGACCACCAATATTGTTTACATTCCAGGCGTAGGTGGGGTTTCCTTGTCCGGCAATTCCCAGACCCAGTGGCGCAATTTTTCGCCCCGCATCGGAATCGCTTATGCGCCAAATGCGAAGACGGTCATTCGAACCGGCTACGGACGCGGCTATACGCTCGGCACATTCGGCTGGACATTTAACAATCTTGCGGCGGACGTTTACCCATCCATCGTCAACCAGAGCATCACGCCAACATCGTCCTTCTCCCCGGTCTTCCCGCTGACTACCGCTCCGCCTCCGGTGGTATTTCCGACCATCCCCTCAAACGGAATGCTCCCGCTACACAACGGCATCGGTGTGGGTTACATTCCTTCGAATCAGAAGATGACCTATGTTGATATGTGGAACTTCACGGTAGAGCGGGAGATAGCGCCACAGCTCAATGTTTCGGTAAGCTATGTCGGCAACGTCGGACGCCATGAGAACGGCGGGTTCGGTCTCAACGCCGCCGTACCCGGCCCCGGCTCGGATGCGAATCTGCGACGCCCGCTTTTCGCCAAGTATGGCCTCACACAGGGTGTTTTCGACAAGTGCAACTGCACGAGCAGCAACTTCAACGCCCTGCAGTTCCAGGCTAACAAGCGCTTTACTGCGGCTTACTCGCTACTGGCAAATTTCAGTTGGCAGAAGGCTCTCGACTTTGGTGAGTTTGGCACGCCGACCAATCAATACGATGCTCGAGAGGATTATGGACCGGCCAGTTTCGATCGCGAATTCGTATTCACGCTCGCCCACACCCTTGAGCTTCCTTTCGGACACGGACGAAAGTATCTGGGGGGCAGTTTCGGCTTTGTGAATGCGCTCGTATCGAACTGGGCATTCCGCGGGATTACCTCTTATTACTCGGGCTTGCCGTTTTCGCCGAGCATAGGGAATCAGGCTTTCTTGAACTCGCCCGATATGACCAGCCGGCCGGAGTTGATCGGCAATCCTTACGTTGCGAATCCATCCGCGAATCTTTGGTTCAACCCGTTGGCATACGGGACGCCTGCGCAGTACACCTTCGGCGATGCAGGAAATAACTCCCTGCGTGGTCCAAACTTCTTCGAAGCCGACTGGCAGCTTGCTAAAGCCTTCAAATTCGGAGAGCGCATCGGACTGGAGTTTCGCTGGGACGTGTTCAACGTGATTAACCGCCAAAATCTAGCACTCCCGAATACGCAGGTCGATTCACCAGCGGGCGGCTTGATCACCGACATTCAGATCTGCTCAACCTGCGGAAATGGTATGCGTAACATGCAATTCGGAGCGCATATCACGTTTTGACCTGTGGGAGGCGAGGATGGGGAGAAATCGCTCAGGTCGCTCACGCTTCCGGCTCGGATACAAGCTTTGTGCTGTATCTATTGCTGCGTGCGCCAGGTTTGCTGGGGCCGATGACGCTTCGTTTTTGTTCGAAGCTGCCGCCCCGCAGCCCTATACGGCCGCTTATCTTGGAAACGGCGTGATGAGCGTGGTCACAACGCCCCTCGCGACCGAGCCGGCGCGAAGTTTTCTCGCAGGGGTGTACGACCACAGCGGAGGCGATGTCCCGCGGATCGCTTCTGCTCCCGCCTGGAACGAAGTGGACATGTATAACGGATCCCATTGGCTCAATGCGGATACGTCGTTCTCGGGAATCGACCAGTACCGCCAGACGCTGGATATGTTCAACGGCTTGCTGCGGACCAGTTATGTGTGGAGTGACGGCGGCAAGAGAATCCGCGTCGAAGCGGAGGAATTTGTGTCGCGCGATCGCGCCGAAGTGGCGGCGATGCGCCTGACGATCGTTCCCGAGTTCGCCGGCAGTATCGCTGTTCGCTTTCCCTTACGCAACTGGCCGGCGCCGCATCGTTACCCGTTGGAGAAAATTCAGAAGCTCGAGGGCGAGGCCGCGCGAAATCCGTGGAAGATCTGGTATCCGGGCCAGATGGATCTTGCGGAAGTTGAGGTCGAACGCTCCTCGCAGAAAGCACTGATGTGGGGCAGTGCAAGTGCTCCTGAGAACGGACCGAAGCTCGGCGAAGCGATCGCGATTGCCTGGAGCGGCACGGCACAAGGCGAGTTACGCAAGCAGACCGGCTCAGCCGAAGTGCAAGTACATCTGAAAGTGAACGCTCGAGAGAGGTACACGTTCACGAAGTTCGCGGCGCTGATCACGTCGTCTGGGGCCGATGAAACCGAAAAGGCGAAACAAGCAGCCGTTGCGGCGCGGCAGGAGAGCTGGCAAGCGCTGCTCTCGGCGAGCGAGGCGGCATGGCACTCGTTATGGGAAACGGACCTGGTAGCGGATGGAAATCTGGATCTGCAGCGCACCATTCATGCGATGCTTTTCTATTTGCTGGGAAGCGCGCGTGAGGCTCTCGACATCAGCATTGCGCCGATGGGTTTAAGTTCGGCGGGATATTTCGGCCACATCTTTTGGGATGGGGACACGTTCATGTTCCCGGCGCTGCTAATTATGCACCCTGAGTTGGCGCGGCCAATGGTAGCATTTCGCTCTCGAACGCGCGACGCCGCGCGCCAAAACGCGGCGCGGAACGGATATAAGGGCGCAATGTTCCCCTGGGAAGCGGACGCTGCTGGAGCCGAAAGCACGCCGCGCTTCGCTTTCCAAAACGCAAGCTCCGAAAATCACGTGAATGGCGATGTAGCGGTTTCCGCATGGCAATACTGGCTGGCAACAGGTGACCGGATTTGGCTGGAGAATGATGCTTGGCCCATACTGCGAGACACAGCCGACTTTTGGGCGAGCCGGGTGAGCTATAACGCCGAACACAGCCGGTATGAGATCGGGAACGTGGTCGCGGTGAAGGAATCGGACATCGGGGTGAGCAACGACGCCTACACGAATGCGGTTGCAAAGAAAAACCTCGAGCTAGCGATCGCTGCGGCTCACGAGCTCAGAGTTGAAGCGCATCCGAAGTGGCACGAAGTCGCCGAGAAGATGTATCTGCCCGAGAGCGATTCGACCTTGTTATGGTATCCGCTCGACCGCGCCTACTCGCCCGAGAAAACTCGCGATGCGATCAAAGCGATATTACCGGACTTAGAGCATGGCAAAACGGGCGCGATGATGGGCACGGAATTCTATCCCATTTTGGCCGCGCAGATCGGTGACCGGCCGCTGATCGGTCAGCTTCTCGGTCCGCTTTCGAAGCCCTATCTTCGACCGCCGTTCCAAGTGATTGCGGAAACGCCTGACAATCAGAACACGAATTTCATTACGGGCGCGGGCGCCTTTCTGCAGCAGTTCGTGTTTGGATATACAGGCCTCAGGCTGGGCGAAGACGGATTAGAGCGTAAGTTTCCGCCTGAACTACCGCCAGGCATCCGGAGACTCACGTTGAAAAATATCACCGTCCGGAGCAAGCGCGAGACGCTGACGTTCGATTCGAGCGGGCATTAGTGGAACTGGGCGCTGTCGACGGACGAGCACACCAATCGCTTGCGCTCATGCCTCTGATTTCACATCGCCGCGATCAGAGCTGTGGTGGGCGTTTTGGGACGGAAGTTTCTGCCCTACCGGTGTGAACTTTTTGCGTTTCAATGACGAATACACCAGTAGAAAAGTGGATGCAGATGAGCCGTGGCGATGCACCCTCCCGGGCGTGGCCTTTCTGCCATAAGCACGTACTTTAGGCAGCTACAGCGCGCGAATCCGCTAACCTGTTTGTTTGACAGGCCCAAACGACGGCATTACCCTTCCGAAAAAAGCGAGGACAAGGCGAGCCGTTTGTTTGGCCGCGATCGGTCTCGTGGGACTTGCGTTACTGCTTAGCGCTAGCAGCGCTCGGGGCAGCGTTATAGCCATCGCTTCAATCGCGGATATTACCGGGACTACGATCAATTTCGAACAGCCGGGCGATACGGCTAACGCCATTCTGCCCGGGTTCGACATGGTTGCCGTGCCGGACGAGTCGATCACCACGCTAATACCTGCTGTTACCGGCAATAGCTCTGCGCCCATTAGCGACCGCGCATTATTCTCGAACGGATTTCTGATCGAGACAACAGGTTCACCGTGGGTTCAGATCGGCTTGGCGGGGGTGGGCACTGAATTCGGGGTAAGCCGTACGCTCACACTCAGCGCCTTCGACAAGAATGGCTTTGAGCTTGGAAGCATTACGCGGATCTTCGCTCCTGCGAACGCTAGCATCTCGGCCTACAACGCTGCTGCCGTTTTCCTTGGGTTGGAATCGATGACGCCAATTTACGCGATTGGCCTGGCGAGTGACGACCCCAACGTTGCCTGGGATAATCTGCGCTTCGAACCCGTTCCAGAACCTTCCAGCTTATTACTTTTCGGCTTTGGGCTTGGGGGAATGAGTCTTTTTCTTGGTTCGAGGTTTGCGGCCGTCAATCACTCCTCTCGCAAGGCGAGTGTTGGGTCGAGACAAGCGGCCCGGAGCGCAGGGGCAAACAGGGCGGCGGCACGAATGCGCCCTTAGCAGGTTAAAGACCTGCTTCACCGTTATCGCTTTGCGTAAGCTGGCGAAGCAAGTGGCGGACACTGTTCGTGTCAGCTACGCTGTAATGCGCTCTACTCGGTCCGCCTCCGACGTAAACACTCCAGGCGTTTTCGGGAAGATGCGCGAATAGATCTTCGTCCGTTCGGTCGTCACCGATGCCGAAAATAAATTGGGCATCGGCACACCCCGCGAGCAACTCAGTCGCGAGCGCCCCTTTGTTGGCCCACATTGGTTTTACCTCGACGATTTTGTTGCCACGGTAGGCACGCAGTTCAGTTTCGGCCAGCATGCCCTCAAGCATGGCGACGAGCTCTGTCGCAAGCCAATCCCCGAACTCAGCCTCGATGGTACGGAAGTGCCACACGAGCGCGAACTCTTTCTCTTCGATGAAGCTGCCCGGCGTACGGTCAACGAAATGCTGCAGAATGGGCCGGACAGTGTCCTTCCACTCCATCTCAGCCGACCGGCCCTGCCAGGTGTCACTGCCGGGCGGCCGCCAACGGGCACCGTGTTCAGGCGCGAGCCCGAGACGCGGCACTTGACGCAGCCATCGTTCGAGATCGGGAGCGCTCCGGCCGGAGATCACGACCACGCAGTTAGCCCGATCGCTCGTGAGCTGGGTCAATAACGTCAGGAGCTCACGGTCGGGGGCCGCATCCTGGGGCCGGACAGCGAAAGGGACCAGCGTGCCATCGTAGTCGAGGAGCAGGAGACGCTTGGCAGCGTTTCTATAGGCATCGATGAACTCGCTAATGGGCAGCGGTGGCGGACTTTCTGGCGCGCGCTCGCGACGTAACTTGGCCGCCTCGTCAAGGAGGGCAAGGAAGCGGTCGCCCCAAAGGAACACGTCGTTACGAAGCACGCGCTCATGCAGGGCACGCATGCGATCCCGCTTCTCCTCGTCACTCATGCCGAGGGCACGTGTTACGGTCAGCGCGGTCCGTTCCTGATCGAACGGATTGATTAGTAGCGCTTCAGCCATCTCGGCCGCAGCACCGGCGAAGGAACTCAAGACCAGTACTCCACAACCCTCCGGCCGACAGGCCACATATTCCTTGGCTACCAGGTTCATTCCATCCCGCAAGGGTGCGACCCAGGCTACGTCGGCGAACTGATAAACGGCCACCAGTTCTGGCCGGGAGATGGCGCGATGAATGTAAACGACGGGCACCCAATCCGGCGTGCCGTACTCGCCGTTAATGTCGGAAATTAGTTCATGTACTTCGCTGCGCAGTTCCTGATAGCTTTCGATGTTTTCGCGGGAAGGCACGGCGATCTGGAGCAGCACGACCTTTCCAATGAGTTCTGGTTGGCCGCCCAACATGCGGCGGAAGGTGCGAAGACGGTGGGGAAGGCCCTTAGTGTAATCGAGCCGGTCAACGGCCACGATCAGCTTCCTCCCGCTATATTGCGCACGCAACTTGTCGAGGTGCTCTTGTGTTTCAGGCTTGTCGAGATAGCCAAGATAGTCGTCCGGAGCGATACCGATCGGCAGTGCCTGTAGCCGTAACTGACGGCCCGGCACTTCGAGACGATCGATTGTGCTTTCCAGGCCGAGCAGACGGCGTAGGGACATCCGAAAATGCTGCACGTGCAAGTGCGTGTGGAAAGCTATGAGATCGGCGCCTAGCAGGCCAGCTAGCAATTCCTCGCAACGGGGCAGGATAGAGAAGATGTCGGAGCCTGGGAACGGTATGTGCAGGAAGAACCCAATGACTGCGTCCGGGAGGCTCTCACGAAGCATCTCGGGAAGCAGCATTAAGTGGTAGTCGTGAACCCAGATTCGATCACCCGGCCGAAACTCATGCACAACGGCGGAACAGAATCTGCGGTTTGCTTCGATGTACGCCTCCCAGCTCTCGGCATCGAACTGCAGCCTGGAGGTAAAGCTGTGAAACAAGGGCCAGAGTGCCTGGTTGGCATAACCCTCATAGAATTTTTTCAGGAGGTCTGCCGGTAAGTCGACAGCAATGCACGACTGCTCCTGCCGGAGGAGTTCAACCGCTTCGGGAGGCAATTGCTCGTCTGTTCCTGACCAGCCAAACCAGAGACCGCCAGCGCGCTTTAAGATCGGGTCCATGGCTGTGGCGAGGCCGCCGGCAGTTCGCTTTGTTTTCCAGGCAGTATCTTCGCGGACCAAAGCCACGGGAAGGCGGTTCGAAACTACTATTAGACGGGAACTATCGGACATGCCATCTGATGGATGCGCAAGCGTGGCGGAGCGTGACGGATTCCTCGTACTCTTCTCGATTAGAGATGCTTGGCTAATTGGATCAGGCCGAATATCGGGAGCGCAATGCTTGCGAGTACAAGCAGTAATGTCGCGATCAGGAACAGCCAATCCTGAATGGCGTGACGGCGCGGCTGTGAGATGTGGTTCTTAAGTAGCCGATAATTGCGGCGATTAGCTTTAAAAGCGACATCGAACAAATCGCCGAGAAACGGAACGGACCCGGCGAGGGCCTCGATTCCTATATTCACCAGCATGCGGGCGATGGCGACTCGCGGAATTCCAAGCTGGATGGCCCGGAACACGATATAAACCGAGAGCAACGCATCCACGACGTCACCAATGCCTGGAATCAGTCCGATAATTCCAGCAAGTCCAAACCGGAATCCTCCCGGCAGCGCGAAGGCGTAGTCGAGCCAGCGCGCCACGGCCTCAACGTCGGCTATTCGCGGATCGACGATTTCAGGGGTGAGAGCATCCTGCCGATATCTGGGCGCAGCGTACGGTGATATGGCGTTCGGCAGGTGACTGCTCCTGAAAAGGAGACCGTGGCGGGCAGCGGAAGGTTTCCAATCCGATCAGGCGCTGTTCTATAATCGCAATCTATTCCGAGAAAGGGGTTTCCATGCTGTCTAACATGGTTCTGCGCAGTTTAGGTTGCGTTTTCCTCCTCGTAGTTCTCGGTTTTGCCTCGTTTGCACAAACCACCATCGCTACCGGGAGTATTCAAGGCACACTTACCGATCCTTCAGGAGCTGCCGTTGCAGGCGCAAGGTTCAAAAGTCACGATCACAAACAAAGGTACGGGTCAGAGACTCAATCTGACCTCTAACTCCGACGGTATCTACAATTCGGGCGGACTGCTTCCAGGCGACTATCTCGTTCGCATTGAGTCGACGGGTTTTTCGAGCGCAGAGCTAAACGTAACCGTGCAGGTCGGCAACACGGCTAGCGGGAGCGTCAAGCTGGCGATCGGGCAGGCGTCGCAGACTATCGAGGTTACTTCGAGCGCGGTAGGAATTAATCCGGATCAGGCGACCGTGCAAGGTGTTCTTACTGCTCAGCAAATAGACACACTTCCGATCAACGGGCGCAACTTCCCGGATCTCGCTCAACTCGAGCCCGGCGTTCAGATTCAGGATGGAACGAATTTCGATCCGACGAAGGTTGGTTACTCCTCGATTTCGTTTGGAGGACGTTTCGGCCGCACGGCGCGCATTTCGGTAGACGGCGTGGACATATCGGATGAAACAGTTGGCACGACGACCGAAGACATACCCTCGAGCGGAATCCAGGAGTTCGGGTTGGTCAATCAAATCTGGATCTTTCGAATGATTTGACTTCCTCGGGGGCAGTGAATGTCATCACCCGCTCGGGAACGAACGACTATCACGGAGAGCTCTTCTATCTGATTCGCGATAGCCGGTGGGGGGCTCAGTTGCCGCACCCGGTAGGCATTCCGGCTCCTTATCAGCGCAACCAGTTTGGAGGGCGGTTGGGCGGCCCTATTATCAAAGACAAATTATTTTTCTTCATGGACTACGAACGCACGAAGCAGGACGAAAGCGTGCCGGTGGTCTACGCCGCACCCTTCCAGGGGTATTCAGGAAGCTGGCAGTCGCCCTTCCGTGAGAACGAACCGATGGCGAGATTGGATTGGCAGATCTCGAATAACGTTCGAGCCTTTTACCGTTTTAACTATTTCTCCAACTCAGCAGCGGCAACATTTTTCTCGACCAGTTACCAGGTTTACGACAACAAGGACTACACCAGGAATCATGTTGCAGGCATCGACTTCAACACCGGTCAATTTACCCACACGATCCGCGTTTCCCTGATGCATTTCATCAATAACATCACGGACGCCACTTCCGGTTCAAGCCTTCCACTGGCGAATATCGGGGCGAATCTTAACGTAAACAATGGTCCGCAAACAGGGCCGAACTGGCTTGCTCCCCAAGCCACGCCGCAGCACGATACACAAGCTAAGTACGACGGGGGCAAGCCGCTGGGCACGCATTTCTTGCGCTATGGTTTTAACTACAATCGGATCGAATCGGGCGGGTTCGCGGGCTTCTATTCCATCGCTCCTCAGATCCAGACGAACTTCAGTGCTGGCGATGGAGCCCTCGCAGCCGCTGGACCCTATCCGGGCGGCGCTTCGAACCCCTTGAATTATCCGGTCGAACAGGTGGCGCTTAGCAACGGCCAGGGATACTCGACCGAGCACGCGGGTCTGGGCTATCCGGCGGGGCTGCTCGGTCCCGATAATCGCGTAGGCGCTTACGTCGGTGATACCTGGAAGATTCGCCCCAACCTGACCATGATTTACGGCGTGCGATGGGTTCGCGACACGGGCAGAACCGATAGCGATCTGCCGGCCATTCCCGCGCTCGATGCGGCCATTCCGGGCGACGGTGGAAGAGTCAGGCAGCCCAACTCCAACTTTGGACCGCAAGTCGGATTCGCTTGGAGTCCAAACAGTGGCGGCAAAACTGTTTCCGAATTGGTTCGGGCATCTTCTACGAGAACACGATCTTCAATAACGTCTTGTTCGACCGGCCGTTACGGCTCCAGAACGGCGCTTTCCTCCAGACTCCTTTGGGCTGCAACAGCTCCCGGCAGGCCCAGGCGCTTTCGATACCGGGAGGAACGATCACGTTCCCACAGGCGCTCTGCAGTGAAACAATAGGGCAGGCTGCTGGCGCGATCGACGCCTTCCAACACTACTACGCGGGGCTTCAGACGTTCGATCTTTCAGCGCCCAATCCCAGCTACGTTGCAACACTGCTGAGCGAAGGCGTGAATGTTCCGACAGGACTTTTCTCGCCTGATTTCAAAACACCGCGTGCTCTCCAAATGAATGCCGGCTTCCAGCGCGAGATTAGCCAGGGCGTGGTCCTAAGCGTGGATTATCTGCGAAATATCGAGACGCATACGTTACTTGGAATCGATACCAATCACGTGGGAGATACTCGCTACTTCAACAAAGGCGCTGCTCAGGCGGCAATTGCGGCCACGCTTTCGCAATGCGGCGTGACCACCATCGCAGCGGGTGTGGCGGGTTGCAAGAGCCCCACTGCTTACCAGGCGGCGAACGGACTTTCCGCCAGCCCGTTGACCATGTCCGATTTCGCTTACAACGGGATGACCAGTCCGGGCCTCGATTTCGGCGGGACTTGTCCCTATAGCTACGGATGTGCTTTCTCCGGTATCAACCCGAACGCGCCGGAGGTACCGATCTTGGAGCCTATCGGCCGATCCGTTTACAACGGTCTGGATGTCAAGTTGACGGCTAACCTCCGCCGCCAGTTCTCGATTTTCAAGAATACGAATGTTCAGGTGTCATATAGCTTGTCACGATTTGTGAATCCGGGAGGCGCGAACCCATCTATTCCGGGCAACAATGACTTGGATTTCGTGAACAGCGCCGTTGACAATGCGAATCCGCTCCGCTTCATGGGTCCTTCGCTGCTGGACCGGACGCACCAGCTTTCGTTCGGCACCGTATCCGATCTGCCCTTGTCATTCCGGGCGTCGATCATAGGACACTTTTATTCAGGGCTGCCCCTCACGTTGCAAGTTCCTAATACGGGAATCGGTCCTGGCGAAATCTTCAGAACGGACTTCACCGGCGATGGAACAGTGGCGGACATTTTGCCGGGGACCCTTATGGGTTCGTTCGGACGCAGCATATCCGCGTCGCAGTTGAGCGGGGTGATTCAGAACTACAACAACAATGTCGCGAATCAGGCCACGCCCGCCGGGCAGGTGCTGGTCAACACCGGTTTGATGTCGCTTTCGCAATTGCAGCAACTGGGCGGCGTCGCACCAAGCATTGCACTGCCTCCGGCGGGACAAGTGGGAACCAGTCCCATGCGCGCCTTCGATTTGAAGTTGAGCTGGAATCACAAGTTCGGCGAGCATTTCGAGGTGCAGCCAAGCTGCGGAATTTACAATCTGTTCAACTTTACGAACTACGACTTGCCACCCAACATATTAACGGGGTTATTGACGGCCAGCCCTGGCTCGGTGAATGGGACGACGCAAGCCAATCGCATCACGAATCGCGTGGGGCTGGGTACCGGCGTTTTCGCGCTGGGGGCACCGAGAGCCATCGAGTTCGGCATACGCCTTGCGTTCTAGCCCAATGTCTGAGTGGAGCTAGTTCCACGCGGGCTTTCTTCCTTGCATTCGGGGTGCATCATCACGTGCACCCCCGCGACCCGGCGATCGCAGAGGGTAGCAAGGGCGAGTCCTTCAGGGAGGAGCAATGCCGTGTGCCGTCCTGCCATTGGCCCGGACGCGCAAATAAAGGAACGCTCCGATTAGATTTGCTGCGAGCAACGCTGTCGTGACTTTCGCAGCAAAGCTCGAAGGGTTACGCACATCGATTATCCGGCACTACCTGCAAAGTGATCGCTACAAGCGTTACGCCCCCACCGATTGCCGCACACAGACTCACGAATGCTCCTGGTCGACCGGGCAGGCTTGTACGCCCAACGAGAGGAATAGAAAACAGCACCAGGTAATAAAGGCCATAGGACGCCTGAGCGGCCGTGATCACGAGCTGAAACGCTTCTTGGCGAGCGACCCCAAGGAGACTTACAGTCGCAAGACCAAAGCAGCAAAGTACGACAAACCAGAGCGCGCGCGTGGGAGTGCGGTGGCTCGGGTGCAGGCGAGTAAACCAGCTCGGCAGTAAGCCGTCCCAACCGGCTACTAGCGGTAATCGAGATGTTTCCGCAACTATGACCGTGTATTGTGCAATCGAGAGAGCGACGATTGCCGACACGCCGCCAACAGTGATCCAACTCGTGGAGCTAGAGACACCCAGAGCAACGCCCAGCAACTGCGAAACGGGAGCCGCCAAATCGATTTTATCCGCAGCTACATACGATAGGAGAGAGCCAGTGCTGAGGATGTATAAAAGGGCAATCACAGGTGCTGCGATCCAGATAGATTGCCCTATGCTGCGGGCCGGATTGCGCATTTCTCCCGCGAAGACTGCGATTTGCTCTCCCCCGTTGAGGCCAGTGAAACTTATCTTGGTCAGGAGATTCAAAGTCAGGATCGTTAGCGGGGGCAGAGTCCAGGAAAACGGAGCTTGCGGCGGCACTTGGCCGTGTGGACGCACGAACAGGAGCGCGATAAGCGTAAACTGCACCGCCAGCATGGACGCCGTACCGAAGTGTGAGACCCATCTGCCCAGCTTGAATCCCTGAACGTTGACTGCGAGGATGAAGCAAAATACGACGAGGTTCACTCCCGTAACTAACGAGAAACTTGTCGTCATCCAAACTGCCGAGGGTCCACCAGCATAGGAGAGACTTTCAGCGATTGAGATTCCAAGCGAAGAGGTCAGGAAAATGGAATAGATCCAAGAGTTCCAGGCTGCAATAAATCCGAAAAACGGGCCAAGGCCGATCTTGGCCCATTGATAAGCGCCCCCCTCCCAGGGCAACACCTGCCCCAAGAACCGGATGACAACGGCCAGAGGCACAAAGAACATCAGAAGTCCGGTAACCCACAAAACTATATGAGTAGGACCTTGCCGTGCCGCGATCCCGATGCAAGTCTCTGTCGTAACGAGCAGCACTTGCATGAAAACCAGATCGGTGAGCCGCAGTTCTCTCCTAAGTTGGTGGCCATCTGGCTGAGCTGAGGCTCGATCTCGTTTCACTATGGTTTTGTTGGCGCGGTTCGCCGAAGCTGATCGCTCGCTTTCGGCGGTGAGCGATCAAACTAGCGCGAAGGACTAAAATCCAAGCTCTTCTTTGGCGGCTTTCTGGACGAGGTAGTCGGGATCCTCGTCGAATTTGTGTTTTCACTCCTGCGAACACAACGAATAGATCTCGCTCTTGTATTTCCTTAAGAATCGCGGGTTTTCCGTAGTCACCTGAGTGCGGCAGACCATGTCGAGCATTGGTTCCACAATAAACCTAGTCTATGATTCCCCCACGGCGGGCTTGGCTTCGCCACAACGAGGGATGAAACTGGGCGCGGCGCCATGCTGAGAGAAGCCGCTGGGCTCTGAAAGCCGTCCTCGGTCTAGTGCTTCGAGCCCGTCTGTGAATCTGGCCGGACGCCTGTTTTTGGCACAACGCAGTGTTGCGTTCCGCTTCCGGGCGGTAGAACACGAGAAGGAATGGCTGATTTTCTTTGGCGCGTGCACTGGCCGGCGCTTCAAGCATCGGGTGCGCCAGCTTACCAGGCGATGCGTTCCCTTGAAAACCAAGGATCTGATTGAGCAACTAAATCCACTTTTGCGGGGCTGGTCAATCCACAGCACCGGGGGTAAGACCGATCGGATCGACAGCGCCTGGTTAGCCGAGTTGCTGCAGCATGGTTTGCTAAAGAGCAGTTTCGTGCCGCCCCGGCCCATCCGCGAGTTGCGCGATCTGACGCGCTATGGGGGCAATCTGGCGCAGCATTGTAATCCGGATTCAGAAGGTGCTGGAGGACGCCAATCTCAAGCTTGCTGCGGTGGCCACGGACGCTCTCGGAGCCTCCGGCCGTGCGATGCTGAAGGCCATCGTCGCAGGGAGCAAGAGGTGGAGAAAGCTGGCCGCGATGTCGCGCGGTTTGCTGCGCCGGAAGATCCCTCAACTTCAGCAAGCTTTGCAGGGATACGTGACGCCGCATCATCGTTTCCTGCTGAAAGAGCTGGATCACCTGGAATTCGTCGAATCCAAGATGACTCGGCTGGAACAGCAGATCGCCGAGCGACTACGCCCTTTGAGGACACCGTCTGTCGCCTCTGCACGGTTCCCGGCATCGATCGCATCAGCGCCGGGGGCATTATCTCCGAAATCGGTCTCGACATGCATCAGTTTGCAGATGCCAAGCATCTGGCAGGTTGGGCCGGGCTGTGTCCCGGCAACTGGGAGAGTGCAGGCAAGCGAAAGAGCGGAAGGATTCGCAAAGGGAGCGCTTGGCTAAGACGCGATCTGTGCCAATCGGTTTGCGGTGTATCCACTAAGCTGCTGTAATAGCCTTACTTGATCTGACATTTTCTGATAGAATGCGCGAACGCGCAAGAAGGAGATATCAGTGAACACGGATCAAAAGAATTATCAAGAATAAAATAGTCTATCGCTCGGGAATCTGATGATCGCTGGATTTCCCAACACCCTCTACGGAAAACCTGGCCGTGATGAAGAGATCGAGGAGGTGAAGCAATCCATTCGCGCTGCCGCAAAGTTGGCCTTCCCGTCGTTGAATACAACTTCTACGCGCATCGCGCAATTGAAGGCTACTACGACCAAATGGGCCGAGGCGGAGCCGGCCTCACCGCATTCAGTGCGGAACGTGTCAAGGATCTGCCTCCACTACCTCAGGAAGGCGTGCACAGTCTTCAGGAGATATGGAGCAACGTTACCTACTTCCTCAAAGCAGTAATACCGGTAGCGGAACAATCGAATGTCCGGCTGGCTCTTCATCCGAACGATCCTCCTGTCGCTCTTAGCCGCGGCTCCGGTCAAATCATGGGAACGGTTGAAGGCTGGAAGCACCTCATCGAAATCGTGAAGAGTCCGGCCAATGGCATCACCTTCGATTTGCGGCATCACGCGCGAAATGGGCCATGATCCCGAATCGCGCATGTTTGTGAGGAGAG
>CAWBDR010000002.1:0-135361 GCA_963787585.1 uncultured Acidobacteriaceae bacterium | reverse complement strand
AGCCCGTCATTGAGGAGCTATCCGAGCTTTTGCAGAGGCGGTGATAAAACCCGCGCTTACGATACTGGTGAAGCCTATTTGCGATGCTTGCTTTCCTACCCTACTGCGCAAAGCTGATGACAATTGTGCGTCGCTCATAGCCGCGGCTGCCTGAACGACGGTCTAAGAGGACGGTGTATTGATCGCCAGCGATTCTCTCGACCTTCGCACCATCAGCACGCACGATCTCTCTCGTAGTTCGAATTTGAAAAGTGTTGTTCTCGCCGCCGATCGCATCCGCCGCCACCCGCAGCTCATTCCCGCTCAGCGACTCCGAAACCAGCTTCAACTCGGTACTCGGATCGCCCAACGGTGGCGTCCAAAATGGCACTGCAATCGCGACGCCCCCGCTAAACCGCACCGTCACCTCTGTCGTTCCGTTTGCAGCGTCGAATTCCATGCTCGCGTGTTCATCCTGTTCATTGTCGTCTAGTTTCACAGTGGTGTTCCTTCCGCCGACCGTGGTCCCCTGAATCTTCGATCCGAGCGGAATCTTTGGATGAAACCGCACATGCAAAGGTGCGCCTCTGTTCTCCATATGCAAGGTCAAGGCTTGCAGCGACTGCTGAAACGCGAAGCTCAACGTGGAACTCGTGACCTGTATATTCCGAACTTCCGCTCGATCCCACTCCTCCGGCAGATGCGGAGCTACGGTTACCTCCGCATGCTCCGCTTCCACATCGATTCCAAACAGCCCACGCACGGCCGAGATGAGAAATGACGCGGACGACCACGTCTGCTCCGGCACCGATTCCGCTTGCGGGTGATAGGTATCGCCCGCCAGCACCTCGTCCATATGCCCTGGCGAATCGACCGTGGACCACGGGATCAACCGGCGCCAAATCTGCCAAGCTACATCCGGCCAATGCATTGCCCAGAGCGCCTGTGCCACATTCGTCGTACTCAAAGCCCAGACGCTGCCATGAGCATAGCCGGCCGGATCGTATCCTGCATCGCCTTCCGCTACGCTGCGCGTTCCCCAGTCGGACTGGAACCGCCATGATGCAACGCCCGCCAGCAACTGCTCGCTCTGGGCATCGCTAAACAGGTGATGCTCTACGGCTGCGGTCGGCCCCAATCCACGGCCCTCCATCGGCTGACCATTTCGTCGGTGCCCTTGGATGGCGAAATTGCGCTGCGGATCCCAATACCGGTTCGCAAAAGAAGCTTTCGCGTTCTGTGCCGAAACTTGCGCCTGCTGTGCCGCATTTCCATCGCCGATCAGCGCGGCGAGTGTGGCGTACTCCTCACAGGCGAGAATCCAATCAGCCGAGAGCCCCAACTCATCGCGCATCGGGTTTTGTTCATCCATGCCCAGTTTCCCGGCGGGGATTTCGGGTAGACCGTCCGCATCAATTAACTTGCGGCAGTAGCTAAACGCCTTCTCGACGGAGGGCCAGATCTCTCGCAGGAACGCTCTGTCATTGGTCGTGCGTACATACTCCGCGACAGCGGGGATGTAGGAATATGTCACGTCTGCATGGACGAACAGGTACGGGTATTTGCCTCGCCAATCGAGATAAGGCGCGCTCTGCGACAACTCATGCCAAATCATGCCGCTGTTGGAATCCTGGTACTTAGCGATGAACCGGATCTCGTCGCGCGCGCGCTCGTAATCGCCTGCAGCCAAAGCTGCACGCATGGAGATCATTCCATCCCCGGCGAAATACCACGCATACTGGGGACGCCGGCTTCGCCGCGACGGCCCGAATCCGCCTGCGTACGCGCACCCTAACTTGTCGGTGCATATCCAAGCCTGGTCGAGCGCAATCTCGGCCCATGCCAGCGCGCGATTAAGATCCTCATCCGGCGTGTCGATCTGCACGGCCGACGCCAATACATTCTCGTAGTGCTTCTTCGAGTCCTGCTTCCACTGCTGCGATGTCAGTAGCCCCTGCGCCGACCCAAGATCGAGCTCGCTTCCTTCTTCTGCGCCCGTTTTCAAACGAGCAAACAGCACTTGTGGCGACTTCTCATCCAGGGCCACGGTAAGTTCATCGCTCTGCTCCAGCTGACGCGTTGTATTGAGCAGCTCGTCGTGCGCCGTGGCTCCGGGAACGAGCAGTGCTGCCGCGAATGTTTTTGAGGGCTCCGTCAGCACATACCCCGACTGCGCATTGTCCCATCGTGCTTCCTGCCCGCCGACAGCCGCCGGCCACATGAGATTTAACGACGGATGAAACCTCACGATTACCTGCACGGAATGCACGCCGCGTACCGTGTAACGAATCAACGCCGCTGGCTTGTCGAGTGGAACCCATACCTGCTCTTCCACCGAAAAATCGGGCCCGACATACGTTCGCGAGAAGTGCGATGGATCTACCGAAACCGCGCTCACGATCTGCTTGGCGGAAATGCTGGTGACATCTCCGGAACGGCGAAACTCGGGATAGACGTTATCGGCAATCTGCAGAGCGCCGGCCCAAATCTCCAGCCCAGCGTTTGCGTAACCCGCCGCCCATGCGCGCCGCCCATGAACACTTAGAAAATGTGTCTGCTGGGCGAAGTTCATCGCGATCTGCGAACGCTCCGCAGAAATGCACAACGCCGGCCAGAGCCATAGGACAGACTTTGTGATTAATCGTTTCTTTTGCACAGGCACCTCCGGGAAGAGCATTCCGAAAAACTTCCATGCGGAAGTCAAACAGAAATCCATTCCCCGCTCATCACGCCCAACCCACGCCCCTGAAACTCACCTCGTTGGCTGAGCCACAACCACCAGCCTAGAAGATCCGCCGCGCTGGCACCACAAGAGTAATTCGCTCCCTCCATCCCAGATCCGCAAAATTTGTCCTCCGCTGCCACTCACTCACGCGCCCCCGCCCAAACCCCGAATAGACAACCGCCCGCCTCAAAAAAGTCTCACGCGAAACAGACCTGTGAGCGTATGTCAGACGCGGTTTTGCGCATCCAATGCCGGCAAACGGGTCGTAGTTGGGCCGGATCAGTATCCTGAACTCTCAATCGCGTTCGTCAATATCCGGATCGCGCGTAAGAACGAACTCGCTGACGCGAGGAACGCTACGCGTGCACGCGGATCGGCCAACTCGGTTACCCGTACGGGAGCGCGGCTTGGAGGATAATGGTGCTTCGCCGTGGCGCACCTTTTCTTGCTGCAGAAGCAGTTTCCTCCGGCTCCGCAGATGAGCAAACGGCGAAAATCAATTGAAAACCCATAGCGGTACATTGCCAAAGTGAGCCGCATCCCTCGCAAACGTCAGCGAGTTCCTCCTTACGACTCGGTCCGAAACGGCCCGGCGTCGGCGACCTCAGTATATTTTCCGAGATTTCTGCCGGGCCGCTTCCGATAGAGATCTGTCGTCACTCGGCCGCTGAGCTCGTGTGCGCAAGTGGGTGTGGTAGTATTCGGAGCCGGAGGGCCCGAAAATGTCGCTGCACGTGCGCGCAACCAATCGTTGGATTATGGTTTTGGCTTGTATCACGATAGCGGCGGCGCAAGCGCCGGCAGACCCGGGCTCTCAAGTCCGGGCGGCCCGCGAGCGGTCGAATCGGGCGCTGGCAATGCACGATAGCAGGACGTTCGGAGAGAGCCTTGCGGCGGATTTCGTGATTGTCCGCGGCAATGGTGTCTTCATGTCACACCAAGGCTGGATTGACGCAGTCGAAACGGATTTCAAGAACCCGAAGACCGTCCGTTATGAGCGCATCGTGGACAAGATCGAGATTTCGGCAGTGGCGCCGGTCGCTGCTGAGCACGGTCATTGGACCGATCTGGCCGGCCGGGAGCACATCATCGTGAATCGCGAAGGCAAAGCTCGGTTTGGGGAAGCGGGTAAGCAAGCCGTCTTTCAGCATCGCGGCCGCGCCCACGCCAATCTCTTCGGCCGGCTGGCCGACTAGCATCAGAGTGCCGGTCCAACGCTGGCGATTCTCCGCCATGAACTTCGCAGTCGCGAGCCAGCCCGCCATGTGGAGATCGTGTCCGCATGCATGCATGACAGGCATCGTGATGCCCGCCGCATTCTTCATGGTTACGGTGCTGGCATACGGAAGACCGGTCTTTTCCCCGACTGGCAAGGCATCCATATCCGTCCGCAGGAGAACGGTTGCGCCTGCACCGTTGCGGAGGATTGCGATGACACCGTATCCTGCCCACGCCAGTTGTAACCTCGTACCCGAACGCTTTCAAGCGTTCTGCTAGCAGCGTTGAAGTCCTCTTCTCTTGTAGAGAAAGTTCGGGATTACGATGCAAGTCCAGGTACAGTGCTTCCGCATCGGGGAGTACTGCACTGACTTCTTCCTTTAAGAGGCCCTGTGATTTCGCCTGTTGAGCCTGCGCCGGAACAGCGAAGCGTGAGAGTAACCATCAGGAATGCCAGTAAACTCAGCTTCATCCCATTCCTCCAACGTGATTGTGGCGTAATCTATTTTCGCTCGCACCGGAGTCACGGCAATTACGGCAGCGGAACGCGTTCCCGGCGAATCGTGTCTTGTTGGTCGGCGACCCGGACATTAAGTCCGAGTGGCCCGTCAGACGGCCGCAATCCGGAAACTATGCGCCTGATCCGTGACTCCTTAGCGGCAGAGCAGGATCCATCTGTTCCTAACGCCGAACGTCAGGTTTACTGAAGTTTACTGATATGTACATCGCACTCGGAAACGCCTGCCTCAACTCGAACTGAGCTATAGAGTTGTCTCGCTTCTTCCCATAGCTTTCTCGCTGTTTCTACGCGCCCCTGTGCTTCGTTTAGAAGCGCGTATGGTCGGAGTGCATTAGCGAGGTCGAGAATTCTTGTACTGAGATTACTGCGATAGAGCTCTATAGACTCTTCGTACAAGGGCTTCGCTTCGACAAGATTGGATTCTTGTTGATAGATATCTGCAATGTGCCGGATTGTATGAGCGTAGGCTAGAACGTCGTTCTGGTCGCGGTAGATCTTCGCAGCTGCGGCATAGCGCGCGCGAGCCACAGCCAAATTCCCGTCATTACGCGCTTGCCGGCCTTGAGCAATGACTTCCGCTGCGGTTGCCATACGAGCAGGATACAAAGCCCATCCCCGGGCTGCGGCAATCTCAGGGTGATTCAGGATCTGTAACCGTCTAGCATTTAGGAATCAGGTCCGTGTCGTCCGCAATCTGGACATTAACTCCGAGTGGCCCCTAACCCGACAACAGGTCCGGCCTTCCATAATGGCAAAGAGGAACAAGCATGTTCTCTAACCGATCCATACCTCACGCCACGGTCATCCCCGTCTTGGCATATCCGGACGTAAATCATGCTGCAGCATGGCTGTGCGATGCATTTGGGTTCAGCGTGCGTCTGCGCATCGGCGACCATCGCGTACAGTTGAACGTTGGCGACGGACAGTAATCGTGAGGGAATTGCGTCCCAACGAATTGAATGCTCAACTGGGCATAGGACACTCTGTACCGTCCGCATTGAGGAGCCAATGCCCACTATGAACGTGCCAAAGCTCGCGGAGCGCGGATTACCCAGGAACCGCTGACTCATCCCTACGGCGAGAGACAGTACAACGCGGAGGATTTCGCTGGACACTCTTGGACGTTTTCGCAGTCGGTCGCCGATATACACCCGATCGACTGGGGCGGGACACCGGAGCACCTATAATTTGTGAGTCCAATCCCCAAGTTGCCCATAATCCGTCGCGATCTAATCAAGCCACAAAGCTCACGTCGACCGCTCCAATCAGCTGTCCATTTGAAACCGGTTCCCGTCAGCGGCCGTAACGTTGGACGGTCGCCTCTGGAGTAGTTGGATTGGGGCTGTCCAGCAACGGAGCCTTCTCATGTTCCAGAGTCTTCCCGAGAAATTCGCGGACATAACTCTCGATCAGATCCAGGTTATGCAGTGCGATTTGTCGTTTAACTCGAAGTTCCACCGGTAGCGCGCCGCCCGTCGCAGGGTTTCCGTCGTCCACCGCGAATAGCAACGGAATATCATCGAAACTCGGGTGGGCAATCCGAGGCGATCGGAGTATAACATCGTAGCTGCCGGGGCGACAGCTCTGAAGCTGCTCTTCTTTCTTCTTGAAGTAGGCGGCGTGCTCGGCGGGTGTGCCGGCCATTTTGTCTTCCGGATGATACGCCTCGAGGAAGAGAAGCGGCTGCTTCTGGGTGGCGTGATCGGGATACTCAGGAAGAGCCGCTATGGGAGGCATTCCTCCATCAAGATCTACGCAGGCCTTCAGACGCGCATCCAGCTGGCAGGCGCGCGCCGCGAAGTCAGCGCCCGCTGAGTGGCCCATCGCTGCTATGCGGTTCAGATCGATTTTGCCCGTCAGCAGAAACTCCCCGGTGTCGCCCTGTTGCGCCCTTACGCGATCGAGCACGAAGCGAACGTCCGCAGCTCCCTCGCTAAGCAGTTGCGTCGCACGCGCCACCATCCACTTCCATTGCTTCTCGCGACTTAATCCCGAAGGCGGAGCCTCGTCATGTCTCAGGACAACTCTTCCGTCAGGAAACCAAACGGCCAAAGCGATATAGGTGTGCTCAATGGAGGCAACCACGTATCCCCGGCTCACCAAATCCTCAAGCAGGCAGGTATAGTTAAAACCCGTGGTGCCGAGGCCGTGCGAGAAAAGTACGACCGGAAATGGCCAGGAACTCTTTGCGACAGGAGCACGTTCCACCGCATGCGAGAAAATAGCGCCTGAAACGATGGCTGGCCACCTGTTACCAAATTCCTGGCGCATTACGCGCTGCACTTCTGGTAGCGCATCCATCCGGTGCGCGCCAGGAAGGTATGGCCCCTTGCTATCTGCAGACTTTGGCGAGCTTGGGTACCAAAAGTACACCATCAACTCGCGATGCGCGTTCGGCTCCGAGGAATACCGGTCCGGTCGTGAGGGGTCCACCCAGTCATAGCCGACCCGCCCGATGCCAAATGGACCAGAGGGAACCGGGATTCGGGGCAACGCATCTGTGGGCTCGACGCCTCGCGCGTCAGTGTTCTGTGCAAAAGCGGCACAATTTCCAGCTATAAACCCCAGCAACAGGAAATACGCAATCGAACGCAGTCTCATTCCTTCAACCTCGCATACGAGTCGGTCACCGGTTCTCCCACAGCGATCGATCATGCCTAAGCTACGACGGGAATGGGACAGCCAAGCGCGGCGCGGATCGCGTACTTATCGCAACCGGCCCGGCACCGGTAGAAGCGTGGATCCGACACCTTGATGTGCAGATTGTCTCCGTGCTTGTCTTTACCGTGTTCGCGGCAGGAAGGGCAAGCAGTCACATAGTTGCCGCTCGCAATCCGCCGTGAATTAACCTTGACGTGTTCGAGAATCGAAAACTGCTGCCGGTCGTCGAAGCGCGGATGCCGGTACACGCGAACCGGCGCTGTTGGTTTGGGCTCCGGCGGCGGCAACTCATCGAGAAAGGTGCGCAGCTATGCCTCGGTGAGCCGACCGCGCTGAGCCAAATAGGCGATCTGAGCCTCCAGGCTAAAATCGTCGGCACCATAGAAGTAGTAACGAAGACCCGTTGCCTGGTGCACGCCGAGAGGCCCGCGCAGACCATTTCCCATCTGCCCGGGCTCGACCGTATCCTGCTTGGGAAAGATCTCGATGCCATCCACCTGCGTGGCGCCGGTTTCTTTTCGCGCGCCTTTGATGGGCACGTTCAGTTGCGACGCGATGTGCGAGATGAACGCACGGCATTCGAGGGCGAGGCAGGGCTGGTCGAAAAGGATCCACAGATGTCCTCCGCGGCGGCTCTGCTCGACAGCGACATCAATTCCCTTTTTGGTGAGCTCGTATTGCAGCGCGCACAAGTCATACAGAGCGCGGTCGTAATCCGCGTCGATCGCAACCCACTTACATCGCTGCGTCTCCGGATTGACCGCGTAGAGGCCAATGGTCAGCCGTCCTTCGAGGTGTGCCCGGATGGTCGCCTCATGCAGCGGCTTCGGAGGTCCGAGCGGCGGACCCGGTGGCTGATCCGGCAGGAACTCTTTGGCGAGAAAATAGTTGTGCCGGCCCGTCTTGGCGTCGGGCCGCTTGGATTGAATCGTGTAGGCACGCCGGTTCACGAACAGTGCCCAGTAATCCCGGATGTGCTCCGGCCGAGCCCTGGTACCGTAAGTCATCGCAACCACCTGGCAAAGGGCGATACATTCAGCAGCACACGAGTGCTGTACCCGATTTACGCGGCCGATGCAAATGGCCTGGAATGCTGCGATTCTGGTGGATTCGTGGCGTACAATTTTCTCGGCCGCCGCGCCAGATCGATCAGCCGGAACTGCCTGACGAGCTGATCGAACTGTTCCGACGACAACTGGCCGTTATCCGCGCCCGGCAGATCGAGACGGTGGAACACGCCTTCACGCCGCACGTACAGATAACAGGCCCCGCTTTGCGGATCGCCGGGAACGGCGACACAAAGCAGAATGCCGGCGCGGTGCTGAATCCACCGCGTGGCCACCGCTTCGGCCCAGTTCAGGAAGGCAAATACAGCTTTGTCAGCGCCCGCCGCTTCGTGAAGACCGATATCACCGAGCGATACGGAGCGTTCAATGGAAACTCTTTGCATACGCCTTTTCTCCTTTACAAATCACTGCTTGAAACAGTCGAGCGGAGGCGCAGGAACAAACACGACGGCTCTGCCATGCGCTCTTGCTCGAGGAAGTTACAGCGAAACTGGGACTCTGAACGAATCCAGACAGGGGAACTGAACCTAAGCCGCACGCCGGCGGGGAATGGGAATCCCGCCTGCCTGTGGCCGACCGGCATTCGCGTAAGCAATCGGTTTTCCCGCAGGACGGGAACCACAGTGTTTGCGCGCTTGCCATACACGGCAGCCAAAATGATCGCGTCAGCGTTCCGCCAACGGCGAACTAGCGAAGAATTCATGTTGTTATCTCCTGGGAACAAAGGGCCTTCGTGCGTAGACACACGAAGGATTCGAGTGGAAAAAGAGGACCTGCTCGGGTGAGAACAAGTCCCGGAAAAGATGCAAGTTGGGTGAAGCACAGCAATCGGTAAGCGCTGAGCGGATTACGCGGCGAGAAGGAAATGAGAGAAGGCGGGGTCCACGCTACAGGGGTCTTGCCTGTTGCTCCCCCGGTTGCTCCCCGACACCCCGACCCGTGAGGTGGTATCTCATGAAGCGAAGGGGACATTTCACGCGATGAAGAGTGGCGGGCAGACGCCGGCGGCGAAGCGCAAGATTATCGTCTACATTGCAACGAGCGCGGATGGGTATATCGCTCGTCCTGATGGGAGCGTAGATTGGCTCAATCGGCCCATGGCGAAGGATGGCTATGGCATGACCGCTTTCGCGCGCTCGATCGACACGATTCTGTGGGGGCGCAAGACGTATGATTTCGCGGCAAAGATGGGGGGAGTCAGCGGCTATGGCAAAGTCAAACACTATGCGTTTTCGCGCCAACCTCCCTCAGATCCGCTGCCGGGAGTCGAGTTTGTTTCCGAGTCGATCCCGGACTTCGTGGGCAAGCTCCGGGCGGTGCGAGGCAAGAACATATGGATGATGGGGGGCGCCGGGATCATCGCGTCGTTCCTGGACGAAGGCGTGATCGATGAATTCTCGATCCATGTCATTCCCGTAATGATCGGCGAAGGGATCCCGCTCGTTGCTCCTCGCCATCGGAATATCCCGCTCGAATTGATTTCCGCGCGTTCGTTCCCAGATGGCGTCGTGCACTTGCATTACAACGTTCGACCCTAACCGGGAAGCGGTCGCCAGTTGGTCCGTTTGTGTGAAGCCCCGGGACGAAGTCGTTCTTGAGGAGGTTTACCGCAACGAATATCGGGACTTCGGGGACGCGCTATCAGCAAGAAGATTAAGGAGAGTGTGACGATTTGACCAGAACCCTTGCCTCTCCCTAAAGGCTCATTCAAGCAGCAGCTGCCAGGCGGTCGACAGATTCCTGTTCGGGCACACCGGAGTGGCCTCGAACCCATTGCCAGCGGACGTTGTGTCGTTTACTGGCTGGAATCAACTCCTGCCAGAGAGCCTGGTTCCGGATCGCCGGGCCATTGCTCGATCGCCAATTGCGGGGTTGCCAGAGCAGGAGCAAGTCGGTCATTCCGGAGATCAGATAGCGGCTGTCGGACACGACAACGATGTTGCTTGCGGACGGAAACGACTTCAGTCCGTCGATGGCCGCGCGCAGCTCCATCCGGTTGTTAGTGGTGTTCTGTTCTGTACCGGACTGCTCGCGCAAGACGCGCCGGCCCTGCCACACGCGATAGGCCCAGCCGCCCGGGCCCGGATTGCCCAGGCAGGAGCCATCGCAATATAAGCGGTACTGTCGTTCCAATCAACACCGTCCAGCTATCGAAATGAGGCGAGGAACCGCCGAGTGTTGGTTATACCCGGCGGTTGCAACGGACGCAAATAGCCCTGAAAAACGGGCTTTTCCGACGCACAATCATGCTTTCGAAAGGGACAGCGTGGCCGTATCCTGCTCCTCGCCGAACAGCGAGTTCAACTCCAAATTGACTGCGCCTTCGATGCGAGTCGCCTTGGCAGCTCCCCTGAATTTCAGATCCACGGTGCCGAGCGGCAGGTTTGTGTGTCCGAAAAACACGACCTTGCCGTCCTGCACGGAGCCCGACGTGATCGGGATTTGAACCGTGCCGGCGTCCGGGTGATGCAGTGTGACATGGCCGGTGAGCGAAGCGCCGGTCTGCGTCAGCAGAATTTCAGCTGTGCCGTTCCAGCCGCGGCCGTTTCCCTGACGGGCACGGACGGCCGTTGTGTAAGCGCCGCTGATATCCGGCTGCGGAAAACAGCCGGTGAGAAAGGTGGTTACCAGCACTAAAACTCCGATGACCACCGCAAACGTGATTCGTTTCATGGTGAGACTCCTTGAAATGGTAGAGAAGTGGACGAGCGGACAGAAGGAAGTCTGCGGGTGCGACCGCCGCCCTGATAAATCAGAATGGATGGCGCTGTGGGATCGAATCTCTCGAGTGGTGCTCAGATTGGCATCATGAAACGGCTGCGAACAAGCCATTTCAATTCGAAAAATGCGTGGGGTGAAATCGACGTTTTTGGGCACAGCGTCGCGGTCTGTTTCCGGATTCCCCATCCTCGCCGTACTTTGCGGCTACACGGGCGGCCTTGTGAGTACCTAAGTAGCCCGGTGTGGTCCATGAGTGGACCGTTCTGAATGCCCCTCCACGATTTTCAAGTCACCTCTTAACTGCTGATGGTCGAGTGTCTACCGTTGCGGTATAATCGACGGTCGAATATCTTCCATGGCCAAACAGACACCGGAACGCGCGAATCTCCTTCAAGGCACCCTTGACATGTTAATCTTGCGAACTCTTCTGTATGGTCCTGCTCACGGCCACCAGATCGGAAAGCATATTCAGCAGACCACGAATGATTTTCTCCAGATGCAGCACGGCTCACTTTACCCGGCGCTACACCGGCTGGAGCGAAGGGGATGGGTCACCTCGAAATGGGAGACGGCTCCAGATCGGAATCGGGAATTCAAGTACTACCGGCTTACTGATAAGGGGAGAAAACAGCTTGTCGTCGAGGAATCTCAATGGAAGCGGATGGCAGAAGCTGTGGCGCGCGTGATGTGGCCCGCAGCTGAGGAGAGCTGAGATGAAATGGTGGCAGATCAGGAAGCGGGATGCCGATTTGCAACGGGAACTGCAATCGGACCTTCAACTGGAAGAAGAAGAGCAGCGGGAACACGGCATCGCTCCAGAAGAGGCCCGCCATGCCGCCCTGCGGGCCTTTGGCAATCCCAGTGTAATTAGTGAGCAAACTCGCGAGGTCTGGACCTGGGACAGGCTCGATACTCTTCTCCGCGATCTAACAATCAGCATCCGCACGCTCGCGCGTCAGCCGGGATTTTCAGCGGTGGCGATGCTGGTGATCGCCGTTGGCATGGGGGCGACTATCTCGCTGTTCACGGTCGTGTGGTCGGTGCTCTTGAAACCTCTGCCATTCGATCACCCGGAGCAACTCGTTCGGCTCTACGAAAGCAGCGAACGGTTTCCGCAGAACGTCGTCGCCCCCGGCATTTACGGCGAGTGGAAACACGAGAGCCGATCGTTCTCCGATCTCGCGCTTTATCAAGACTTTCCGCAGTACAACCTCTCCGAAGGAGGTGCGCTGCCCGAACAGGTCCGTGCAACGATCTGTTCCTGGGACCTTTTCGCCACGCTTGGTGTCCAGCCCAGCATCGGACGCTCCTTCACGCCGGAGGACGACCAGCCTTCCGCCAACAGTACCGTCATCCTCAGTTCGTCTCTTTGGCAGCGCCGCTTCGGCGGTAACCCATCCGTCATCGGCCGCAAAATCAATCTGGATGCCAAACCTTACACCGTGATTGGCGTGATGCCGCGTTGGTTCGCTTTTCCCGAGCAGAAGGTGCAGATCTTCCTTCCTGTGTACCACGAGAGGACGCCCGCGGAGATGGCCCAGGTCGCCAACCACGGGTTCATCGTCATTGGAAGGCTGAAGCCCGGCGTCACTCGCGAGCAGGCCACACAGGAAGTCTCGGCGATCGTGCGCCGCGTCCACGACGCCCATCGCGACCTTCCGTTCATGAGCAGCGGCGCGGGGATGCGGCAACTCATCGATTACTTGGTGCGCAACGTGAAGCCCGCGCTTTATATGCTCCTGGCCGCCACCGGTTGCATGCTGCTGATTGCGTGCCTCAACGTGGCCAACCTGCTGACGGCCCGCTCCGCGGCACGAGCACGCGAAATTGCCGTCCGTAAAGCACTCGGCGGCGGTCGCTTCCGCCTTCTTCGTGAGCAGCTCATCGAAACGCTTGTACTTTTCTCCGTCGGAGGAGCAGCAGGCCTCGCTCTCGCCTACGCGGCTCTCCGATGGTTCGTCATCACGCGAACCGACATGGTGCGTGCGGAGTCGATCGGCATTGACGCCGTCGTGGTCGCAACGGTCGTGGGACTCGTGTTGATTTGCGCTCTGTTCGCCGGAGTCATCCCGGTGCTGGCAACCCGCTCTGGGGACCTGCTCGCAGCGCTTCAAGCGTCTTCGCGGAATTCCACCTCCGGGTCTTCGCGTACTGGTGTGCGCAAATTACTCGTGGGAGCCGAGGTTGCGTTCACCGTGGTTCTGCTCATTAGCGCCGGCTTGCTGCTCAAGAGCTACGTGCGGCTGCGGTCGACTGACCTAGGCTGCGCGACCGACAAGATCCTCACCATGCATTTCACTCTTCCGCAAGTGCAGTACTGCAAGCCGGCGCAGCGAGTGGCATTCTTCGACGATCTGCTCGCGCGCGTGCGTGCATTGCCGGGAGTCAACGCGGCCGGCCTGGTCCGGGCGGTTCCCGGCGAAGGATACTTCGGCGATGGTAGCGTGACCATCGCCGAGCATCCGCCGTTGCCGCAGGGGCAGACACTACTTGCGATCGTTCGCTGGGCCGATCCCAGCTATTTCGCGGCGATAAAAATCCCGTTCCTGCGCGGGCGCACCTTCGGTTCCGGTCAGCGTCTCGGTAGCGCCAACGAAGCCATCATCAGCGCTGAATTCGCGCGGCAGTATTTTACAAATGAGGACGCGATCGGCAAGCACCTGATCGGCCTTGGCCGGGGGAGTTACCAAATCGTTGGCGTCGTGGGCGATACCCGCTACGAGCTGGCCGAGCCACCGGAGCCGATGATGTATTTCCCAATCGATGCCGGCATAGAAAGCGGCGCCGCCCTCGTTGTCCGCGCCGCACGCGATCCCGAGAGGCTCGCACTTCCCATTCAGAAGGTCATCCAGCAGATGGATCGCGAACTCGCCATCTCGGACGTGCTCACGATGGATCAAATCATCAACCAATCATCGCTCGACGCAAATTTCGAAACGACGTTGCTGGCGGTCTTCGCGGGCATATCGCTGTTGTTGGCTGCCGTGGGTCTGTTCGGCGTGCTGGCATATTTGGCGACGCAGCGCCGCACGGAGATCGGTATCCGGCTGGCACTCGGGGCGCAACGAGAAGACGTCCTGCGTCTGATGCTGCTCGATGGCCTCGCTCCTGCGTTGGGCGGGGCTGCCGCAGGCTCGCTCCTCGCCATCGCGACCGCGCAACTAATCCGCTCCAGCTTGTATGACACCAAACCGTTCGACCCTGGCGTGTTCGCCGCCGTCATTGGACTCCTGTTCGGGGTTGCGACTATGGCGTGCCTGCTACCGGCGTGGCGCGCCTCGCGCGTACAATCAGCGTCGGTGCTACGCAGCGAGTGATGTCGTGGGGCGCCGACAAGCAAGCGGGACGGGCCTGATGTTGCGCAATCGCTCGCCACTCCTGATGGACATTTCGTACCTCGTTCCCAAATCACCAGGCAAACCGTCAATTGCGAGCCAGGTCTTTCGGTGGCCTGAAGCGTGGACCCTTTGATCTCGGGTGGTCGCCCCAAATTTTCTTTGTCTTTCGGATCGTAAAGTCTACCACGACTAAAAACAAGATTGTTTCTTTCTTGAATCGCAAGCATAATCAACGCGATGAGAGCGGGAATTATTGACCTTGGTCATCTCGAGATGTGCTACGAACAAGAGGGAAATGGAGAGCCGCTGCTGCTCTTACACGGGGCCACTGGCGGCCACGATGACTGGATCTACGCAGGCCGTGGTGAGTTCGTACGGGAATACTCGGTAATAGCGCCGGATGCACGAGGACACGGAGCAACAAACAATCGGATGGGACCGTTACGTACCGACAGTGTGCGGATGACACACTCGCATTGCTGGATCGTCTCGGCATCAGCAAGTTCCGCGGGATCGGCGTAAGTATGGGTGGAAACATCCTCCTACATATGGCGACGATCCAGCCGGATCGCATCGACGCGATGGTTATTGTTAGCGCAACGATGTATTTTCCGGATCAAGCACGGGCCATTATGCGACAGATTCCGCTCCCGGATGACCAGCCATCACAGGAGTGGGAGAGAATGCGGCGAAGCCACAAGCGCGGTGACCAACAGATAGTAGACCTTTGGAATTGGATTCAGTCTGCAGGACAGCTACGACGATATGAATTTCACGCCGGCCCTTCTGTCGAAAATAACGGCACGAACCTTCATCGTCTACGGGGATCGCGATCCGCTTTACCCAGTTGAGATGGGACTGGCACTGTACCGTGCTGTCCCGCAATCCTCGCTTTGGGTAATTCCAAATGGAACCCACGGTCCGATCTTTGGCGATGCTGCTCCTCAATTCGTACAAACCGCACTTAAGTTCTTCCGTGAAGCGGCTTCAGCGACCGCGTAGCGGCTATATGGGGACAAACGCGCGATACCGGTCGGCATTGCTTCTTGTCAGTTCCCGAACGACGCGATCCGGAAACTGAAGCGAGTGTGACAATCCGACACCAATCCTTAGCGTGGGTCGATCCCATCTTGAGTACCGCGGGCCGGATCGCCGCACGCACCTCTGGCCCTGGCAGGATCTGGAATTGATCTACCTGGAATCGGGATTGTTTTCCTCTACGGATCGAGTGACGGTGCAGCTCCGGTCCAGACAAAAAGTGGAATCTGGCGCCCTGCGAGGCTTGGTCAAGATGGTGAGTCTCGACGGGCAGCGGACCGAGCACCGCCTCTCGAATCCGGCGCTGATTGCCCCCTCGCCCATTCGAAGCACGGCCAAGCGGGTCGGCCTGGCCGCACGGGTATAGCGCAACCTATATATAAGGATGGGCCCGGCGAGCAGCGGCAGTCTCGGCGGCCGCTCAGTAAACAACCAGGAACCAGGCGACCGCGTACAGGCCGACAAACAGCAAGATGAACGGAAGTGCGGCTGCAGCACTAAGCCGGACAGACTCGGAGCAGCAACGCGCTGTTGCATTCGCAGATATAACGGCTCAACTTCGTCATCGAGCACATGCCGCAGCCACAGTGCGGCGGGCGTTTCCGGCATCCTCATAGAGTGTTTTGCTTTCCACGTTGAGGCGCGCCCGCGAGCCCGAACCTTATGCCGCAAGTCCAGAGGCGATGCGATGCGGAATTGGAATGCCGGCGGTGGCGCGCGGAGTCACCGATTGACCGGGTTTTCTCGCAGGGCGGGAAACTCCCGTTTGGAACCGTTTGCGTCCAAGCAGAATTTCTTCGGCGTGAAGCCAGCGAAAAGCGACGGAAGCGTTCATGGACGTACTCCTTTGTTCAGACAGAAATAGCCTGCATCGCCAGGCGAGAACGGCTGCGGAACCGTTGATCCAGGGTTTTCACCAGACCCCGAACTGGCAACAGATGCGTGCGCTCCGGGATGGCGGTCTAGCGGAACGGCGCCAAACCGGAGTGACAAAACACGGACAAACTTGATCGCAACCAGCAAAGTGATTGCGTCAATGAAGGCGGGAAATTAGCGCCTGCGCCCGGCGCGGGCCCGTATCGAATTGTGAAGTGCAACGATTTCGAGCGCCGCGTCTGGGCTGGAGCGCATGAGTTCCAGCAGTCGCGCCCAGGTCGGATCGGGACTTCCCAACTGGTACTCGCGATTGCGAGTGCGTACGTGCCGGTGTTCCACAACCGTGAGGACATCGCTGGTGTGCATCGTCTCGCCATCGGCATGATCGGGATGACCCGACACGGTTCCGACCACGTGTCCCCGAATCAATTGCCAATTTTTCAAGCGCGTGTGTTCTGTGGTCGCACGTCGCGAGACGGTATCCCGAGCGCAGTGGGAAGTTGAGAACGGCGGTCCATGTGATTCTACGCCACCACCTGCCGGGTAGCTGGCTGCGATCCGTCGAGGATCGCTTTAAGAGCCCATAGATCCCGAAAGCCCATGATCTTGCGGAATGATTTTTCTCCTTCCAAGAATGCGGCTGCTGACCAGCGCGCTGGCATGCCTGGACGCCAGCGGCACACCCGGCGAGTCCGGCTGCGCACGCCGGAATGCGGATTGTCCAGGATGTTGCTGGTGGCCAAACAACGATGCAGCGATCTAGGAACATCGAGCCGGTTAATGGTGAAACATTCTTCCAAGCCTTCCAGCAGCGCAGCCGCAGCCTCGGGATAATCGTGCTCCAGCCAACCGGCGATCTGGCGGAACTTGGCGATGCCATCTTTCGGGTTCATCTTCCAAGCCGCGCGCATCAGCGAGCCGGTCTGTCCCTGCTGCTCGCGAGGCAGTCGTCCGAGCACATTGCGCAGTTTATGATTTCTACACCTTTGCACCGGCGTCTCGGCGCCGAACACCGCGTTAATGGCCGTGCGCAGAGCTTTCGAGCCGTCGATAACGAACAATCGGCGGCGTGCCGGATCGATGCCGTGCTCGACCAGGTGTTGCAGCAGATCCTTGGCTGCCGCGGCGTTTTCCGTCGCGCCCTCGCGTAGCGCCAGCACATGTTTGCGGCCCTCCATATCCACGCCCACCGCAGCCAGCACGCATTGCTCGCCGAAGTGCATCGCGTCGATGTAGATGATCAGCAGCTCGATCTCATCGAAGCGCCGCTCTAATAACTTCTTCAACGCGGCTTCGGAAGCTTCGATGGTTTCGCGGCTGACTGTCGAGCGCGACACGCCCACCGTGTCGGCCATTTCGGGAATGACTTTGCCGTAGCGCCGCGTGGACACGCCATTCAACAGGATTTCCAGCATGCGTTCGCCGGTGGCGCTGTTCTGCTGCATGGCCTGGTAAGCCGGGACGGGAACCTCTTTGTTCGCGCCGCGACCTTTGTTTCGCAATCGCGGCCGGTTCACTTTGAGCTTGCGCTCCTTCAGACACACGCGGCCCGCTTGCGTTCCATGCCACCCCAGGTCCGCCGCACGAGCTTTGCCTTGCTGCGGTGGTCCGGCAATTTGTGCGGCCGATAGTTCGAGCACGGCTTCGATGCTGGCGCGGCCCATGACGTCGATGAGTTCGTCGATAACCATGCGGCTGTGCTCGATCAACTCCATCATCGGCAGCAGCGCTTGGCCGTTGCGGACCAGAAACTCGGCGAGCTTGCGCTCGCCGACTTTTCCGTGGTTATCAATCGTATGGTAGTTTCGTTTCACGGCGGTTCTCCTTTTCAAGGTTTTGTCACCCCGATTCTATTCAGAATCAGGGGGAACCG
The DNA here is from genome assembly GCA_963787585.1 of uncultured Acidobacteriaceae bacterium. Lineage (GTDB taxonomy): Bacteria > Acidobacteriota > Terriglobia > Bryobacterales > Bryobacteraceae > Bog-105. The sequence continues at coordinate 117,345 of CAWBDR010000002.1, read as the reverse complement.
CCGCCTCAACTTTCAACTACAGCCAGGACACCGTCCGTCGCGACAGCGGCATTGTTCAGTACATTCGTAGAGGCTCCTCAGGGTGAGAAAACGGAAGAAAGCGGTGTTCCCACTCCGTCTATGGATGTGAGAACCCAGGCCGGTCCGGCGCTGACACCACGCAGCAGCCGGAACTGTAGTCAGGAAAGATGAACAACGGTCCAGCGGAGAGCCGCGCGTGCAGGCAGCTCAAGCCGGCGGCATGGTTCAGAGAGGAAGTGGCGGCCCGGAGTTGAACCGGGGTGACCTGTGGGAGGCACAGGGGACTAGCCGGCGCGTCACCGCCACTGCAAAAGTGAAGTGCGCCGTGGTTCAGACGAAAGCGGGAGAACTGCCGATGTGCCAGCACGCGCCATTAGCCAAAAGGAAAGGCAAGCGCACGCGCGCCCTTAAGGACGGAACCTGCCAGAACCAGAACCGTGAAAAGCGCTTGTTGCTCCGGCATCTCCACGCATCTGCCACACGCGTGCTTCAACCTGACAATGTTGGTAGATGCGGACTCCTCACGAGTAAACGCCGCCAGTGGAGAGCGCGCGCAACGGGGAACGCTCCGCGGAAACGAAACGTCTGGCCGAATTCATCGGGGGCGACTCAAAACAGAAGTGGAACAAAAGTGAACACCCGGATCAATCTGACTCGAGGAGCGCAGCGATGAGATCGGGATGCGCCGCGCTCAGTTCGTAAACCGCTGTATTCGTGTAAGCGAGATCGGCAGTTTCGGTGCGTACGATCAGCCAGAGTGGACTCGTGACGATCTCGCTATTATCGGAAAACTCGGGATGGCCAAAGACGCGACCGGTTAAGACGATGGCGCCATAGTCGTGCGGGATGGGCGAAACCCGAAGCGACCAGTGGTCGAGCCTGCACCTCAGTCTACTGTACGACTTGCCAGGCAATCGGACAACTTGTAGTTGGACAGCATCACTCACAGGGGAACTCCTTTGCGAAAAACACGCATTGCCACCAAACCGTGGAAACAGGGCACGACACCAACCGCCCGACCGTAGGTTGCAGAAATTCCGGGACTGGATATTGTGGGAGAGAGGAAATCGGTACCCGTATTGCCAGCACGCGACAACAACACACAGCCAAGCGCGGCGGCGTCCCGCATGAGCACCGTCACGACCGTCAAAGAATTTCTCCAGGCGCTCGTCGCGAAGCGTCTGTATGAAGAGTCAGACCTACTGGGGTGTGCCGCTGATGGAAGACGCGAGGGGCGATGCCGAGTCGCTCAAGCTTACGGTTCCGAAATACGTCATGGAGCGAGCCGGAGCAAACGCTGGTGATTGCCTGTGCGCGAGAGGTACGTTACGCGCCTCCAAGCAATTCCGGTCCTCCTCTTTCCAGGTGTATCTATCTGTCAGAAACTCCGGCTGCTGGACGCATCGGCAACCCTGAACGGACGCCGCCAGGGAGCATCCACCTTGCAGATGTTGAAGTCGGTTTGCTGCGAATCGCAATTCATTCCCTGAACGAAGCCAACAATCGCCGTGATTCACTCGCGGTCGCAAGAAGCGCAGGTGTACCGGATTTCTGCCAACCCGTTGCGCGCACTCGACGGCACGGTATCCATGCAACCGATTCCAGCCAACATGCTGTCAGTGCCGGAACTCCTGCAGGCCATCCGTACGGCGAATACAGACATCATTGCGCTGATTCGGCGGCGGAAGTGACGAGCAATTCAGTGTCTTCGAGAATCCCGACCTTCTGCGCACGTGGTCCGAGAAGCGCGCGTACCGGGTTGCTGGTATCGGACATTTCGGAAACGGTACAGCGCTCGATTTGCTGAGCGACTTCGCAGCAACCACACCGGCTGCGGCAGGTACTCACATCCCGGAGGCGCTGCGCACACGTCGGGACTCACAACAACACGTCGCGGAATTGCGAGCACAGAACGACGAGTTGTGTATGCAGTTGCGTCAGGTGCAGATGCACCACGCTGCACAACCACTGACGCCGTCACCGGCTCCGCCGCAGAAAGAAATTCCATCACAAGCTCAGCTGAACGCACCAACTCTGCTCAGGTTAGTGCTAGCGCTTCTGATCGGAAAGGTGACGGGCGTGATACTGCTGCTGTGGTTCCCCGCATCAGCGATGAAAACCGCGTTGTGAACGGAACTGTGCTCGACATGAGATCGGTCGGGGACACTCATGACCGGCCAGCCCACAACTGGACGATTGTCGCGTCTGCTCAGGGGAACCAGTCGATGTCGACGCTCCGGAGGGCATTCACCGCTATGCCTCACGCCCAATCACCAACAAGAGCATCAAATCTACGACTAAGTAAACCCGCAAGTAGCTGCCCCGCAGGCATTTGCTAGGAGCCCAAAGAGTCAACTCGCGGCCAATGGGTGGCAATTCCGTCGGTATATGGGGCAAATCGGCGGCTAATCGGCCGCCGATGGTAAGCAATAGCTAAGGAATGGACCGACAATGGACCGCAAAGCTCCGCCTCTGCACTTAAGCACGAGCACGTGCAAGTGGCGCTTCCGTTCGCCCGCGCTTGACCACATACCTGATCTCGATGAGCTCCTGCAAAGTCATGCGCCACCCTTCAGTAGCAAGAACAACTCCAGCATCAAATACTTTCTGACAAAGATCGCTTGCCAGGCATATTGCCACGGGCTGGCTACAGTGCCTGAACGTTGCCGCTAACTTTCCGTATAGGTATGCTGTCGGCACAACGTAGAGAACAAATCCACATGCTGCTCCCTGTTCAATCGGGTAGCGATCTCGACGGTGTCCTGGCTGTAGTTGAAAGTTGAGGCGGCGGTTCCCCCTGATTCTGAATAGAATCGGGGTGACAAAACCTTGAAAAGGAGAACCGCCGTGAAACGAAACTACCATACGATTGATAACCACGGAAAAGTCGGCGAGCGCAAGCTCGCCGAGTTTCTGGTCCGCAACGGCCAAGCGCTGCTGCCGATGATGGAGTTGATCGAGCACAGCCGCATGGTTATCGACGAACTCATCGACGTCATGGGCCGCGCCAGCATCGAAGCCGTGCTCGAACTATCGGCCGCACAAATTGCCGGACCACCGCAGCAAGGCAAAGCTCGTGCGGCGGACCTGGGGTGGCATGGAACGCAAGCGGGCCGCGTGTGTCTGAAGGAGCGCAAGCTCAAAGTGAACCGGCCGCGATTGCGAAACAAAGGTCGCGGCGCGAACAAAGAGGTTCCCGTCCCGGCTTACCAGGCCATGCAGCAGAACAGCGCCACCGGCGAACGCATGCTGGAAATCCTGTTGAATGGCGTGTCCACGCGGCGCTACGGCAAAGTCATTCCCGAAATGGCCGACACGGTGGGCGTGTCGCGCTCGACAGTCAGCCGCGAAACCATCGAAGCTTCCGAAGCCGCGTTGAAGAAGTTATTAGAGCGGCGCTTCGATGAGATCGAGCTGCTGATCATCTACATCGACGCGATGCACTTCGGCGAGCAATGCGTGCTGGCTGCGGTGGGCGTGGATATGGAGGGCCGCAAACATGTGCTGGCGCTACGCGAGGGCGCGACGGAAAACGCCGCGGCAGCCAAGGATCTGCTGCAACACCTGGTCGAGCACGGCATCGATCCGGCACGCCGCCGATTGTTCGTTATCGACGGCTCGAAAGCTCTGCGCACGGCCATTAACGCGGTGTTCGGCGCCGAGACGCCGGTGCAAAGGTGTAGAAATCATAAACTGCGCAATGTGCTCGGACGACTGCCTCGCGAGCAGCAGGGACAGACCGGCTCGCTGATGCGCGCGGCTTGGAAGATGAACCCGAAAGATGGCATCGCCAAGTTCCGCCAGATCGCCGGTTGGCTGGAGCACGATTATCCCGAGGCTGCGGCTGCGCTGCTGGAAGGCTTGGAAGAATGTTTCACCATTAACCGGCTCGATGTTCCTAGATCGCTGCATCGTTGTTTGGCCACCAGCAACATCCTGGACAATCCGCATTCCGGCGTGCGCAGCCGGACTCGCCGGGTGTGCCGCTGGCGTCCAGGCATGCCAGCGCGCTGGTCAGCAGCCGCATTCTTGGAAGGAGAAAAATCATTCCGCAAGATCATGGGCTTTCGGGATCTATGGGCTCTTAAAGCGATCCTCGACGGATCGCAGCCAGCTACCCGGCAGGTGGTGGCGTAGAATCACATGGACCGCCGTTCTCAACTTCCCACTGCGCTCGGGATACCGTCGCGATCTCTTGATAGCCGGAGTCTGGTTTCTGCGAGTATTCATACTCCAACGCGAAGGTAACGGGCAGTTCGCCGACATGCTCAATTGACGGGACCGCATCGTAGTCTTTGGCGAATGCACGATCGGCGAGGATGTTGCGCGAGCAGATTTCTGTCTCCGGTAACCACTCGCGCAGTTTTCCTGTGCGTAGGAAAGCGAGGTGGAGAGCATTGAGCTGTACGGCGTGCCGGGCCGTTGATTGCGGGCGATCTACTCCGCAGCCGCGTCCCGCATACGGCTCGCCGCGGATCACCATCAGGTCCAGCCCAGCCTCCGTGATCGCATATAGCGTTTCCGAAATCCCAGGTAACGCAACTCTCAGGACAAGTCCATTGTTCACGAGTTTTGTTAAGCGACTCTTCAATGCGTTTGCGGACCGTTCGCGCCTGCGCAGCAACATGAACTCGAACAACTGCGCGCGAGTTGCATACGCCGATTGGAAGATCTGGCGTAGCAACGGGTAATCGCGTGTCTCGGTGAGGTGTATCGTTCCCTTCTCATATCGCGGCATTGGGTTCCTCCAAATTGCTCGTTGTGCAATACTGCAACCTAGCCCGCCACGGATGGCGTGGATCCGGTTCGACGACCAGACGCCCGCTGCGGCCTTGCACCCACGTATCCGGTTTCATGAGGATGAGCGCTTCCTGCTCGATCCGGTCTGCGCTATACGACAGCAGAAATGTGTTCGCGGATTTGGCACCGTCGCTTTTGAAGTTGATCCAGCCGGTTCGCTCGCTGGTCCCCGAAAGAGAAACCAATCCGGCCTTTCCGGTTTCTGTAGCTTGCGCTTGCAGCACATCTGCAGCCAGGTGAACCGCTGCTCCGGCTCGTCGCACTCGAATACGCGCCCGAGGTTATTCTCCACTCTCGCCGAGTCGAACGCACTGCCACCCTGAAACCGAACCTTACCTCCGATCCTCCAACGATGTTGAACCTTTCCCGTCTGTCCGGCCGGCACGCCGGTCGTGTTGTAAAAAGCCGCCTGCGCCGAAAAGCGCAAAGGGTCGCCGGGGTCCTTTCCACCCCGCCGCTCCCAGATTCTCCCGAATCCTTCGATGGCGACGAGCATCATGAACGTTGTTCTCCCGCCAGCTGCCCGAGTTTCTCCTGGGCCGATTTGAGTTGCTGATCCAGATGCTGATTGCGGGTCGTCAACATATTGACCTTCTCCATCAGCTGCACTGTCAATTGGGAGTCGCCGCCACCGCAGATCGATTTCGCGAGTTCGTCGACACGGGTGTTCAAGCCGGCGATCGCTTGGTCGCGCTCAGTAATTTGCCACTCGCTTCATAGAAGGCGGTGGCGATGTGGCCGCGCTGAAAGAGATCCTGGGACACAAAGATATTCGCACGACCATGCGTTACGTGCATCCAAGCCAGCAGTACATCGATGAGGCGATGGCGAAATTTGAGAAGACCCGGCTGACCATTGATAAGCAGTTCGATGAGCGGCAGTTGACGTCTTCTACTTCGCTGTCCAGCTTCGTCCCAACCGATAAGTAGACCCCGCCTGGATCTGGTCGTACATTCTGCGGAGCTGGGCTGTACTTCGGTTTCGCAAATACCGCTGCGGAACCTCGATGCCCTTTTCCAGTCGCCATTGAATGAGCACCGCAGCCAGTTCTTCGCGGGCGAGTGAAGAACTCGATCTCGCGGTCGAGCTTGCGATAGGCGATTGAACAGTCGAAGCCTTCGATCGGACCGATTGCGGCGGGATGTTCAGCAGGTCCTCTAATGTGGTAACGCGTTCCGCCAGAGCCTGGACGAATCGGCGCAACTGCTCAAGTTCCGACCTCGGATCTCCAAAATCGAGCGGGATTGAGCGTGATCTTCGCTGATTGTTCGGTATCCAGCGAGAACTACAATGCGCACCTAAGTTATTGGTTCAATTGGAAACGTGTGAAAAGATTGGAGGCGCGGGGCGGGATCGAACCGCCGAATAAAGGTTTTGCAGACCTCTGCCTTACCACTTGGCTACCGCGCCGATTCAGACGAGTTCTCTTCGCACGATAACATAACCTTCGCCGTTCCCGCCCTTTCCGGCGCGGTACGCTCAAAGAGGTTCGCGATGAGAATGCTTCTCGCATCGTTTCAACTCGCATTCCTTATGAGTACTTTTCTCGTCGATGCTCAATCGACCCACTCGTTCCCAGACGCCGCACAGCTCGGGAAAATGGCTGAACAGTTTGCGCCCACCCCGCTACAGGTTGATGTTTCACACCTGAATCCCGGCGATCGCGGCGCGCTATTGAAGCTCGTTCAGGCCGGCCGCGTAATCGATGCTATCTTCCTTCAGCAGCTTTGGAGCGGCAACCAGGCGCTTTATCGCAACCTGGAACAGGACCATACACCTATTGGAAGAGCGCGCCTCCGTCTCTTCTCCATTTACAAGAGTCCGTGGTCGGACCTGGACGCGCATCGCGCCTTCATGCCTGGCGTGCCGCCGCGTAAACCCCTGGGCGCCAATTTCTATCCCGAGGACATGACCCGAGATGAGTTCGAGCACTGGACGAATGGGCTCTCATCGAATCAGGCAGCGGACGCCAAAAACTTCTTCACCGTCATCCGACGCGGCGAGAACAAGCAGTTGACCGCCGTTCCGTATTACGACGCCTATAAGGGCGATTTACCTCGCGCTGCTCAATTGCTGCGCGAAGCAGCGAGTCTTACGAATAACGCCTCCCTGAAGCGGTTCCTCGAAACCAGGGCCGCGGCGTTCCTCAGCGACGACTACTATGAAAGCGATCTCGCCTGGATGGACTTGGATGCGCCGATAGACATCACCATCGGCCCCTACGAAACGTACAATGACGAGCTGTTCGGCTACAAAGCATCGTTTGAGGCTTATGTTTGTTTGAAGGACGACGCGGAAACGGCCAAGCTGCAAAGCCTCTCGAGCCACTTACAGGAAGTCGAGAACACGTTGCCGATCGACCCCGCCTATCGCAACCCGAAGCTCGGAACCACCATGCCGATTCACGTCGTCAACGAGATTCTGTCGGCCGGCGATGGCAATCATGGCGTGCAGACTGCGGCTTTCAATCTGCCGAACGACGAGCGTGTGATTCAGCAGAAGGGCAGCAAGAAAGTCATGCTGAAGAATGTGCAGCATGCGAAATTCGATACCACCCTGGTTCCCATTTCGCGCGTCGTGTTGCCTGCGGCGGCTCAAGAGGATCTGAATTTCGATTGGTTCTTCAGTCACATCCTCGCCCACGAGCTGAGTCACGGTATCGGACCGCATGAGATTACCGTGAACAGTCGGCACAGCTCGGTTCGATTGGAACTGAAAGATCTGTACAGCACCATCGAAGAGGCGAAAGCGGATGTCACCGGCCTCTTTATGCTTCAGTTGTTTTTTGATCGCGGTATTCTGCCCGGCGGCGTAGCGAACGAGAGAAAGCTGTACACAACGTTCCTCGCCTCCTCGTTCCGCACGCTAAGGTTCGGCACCACTGAGGCGCATGGCCGCGGAATGGCATTGCAGTTCAATTACTTTTTAGATCATGGCGCGTTCGTGGAACGGCCCGACGGCACTTTCGAAGTTGACTACCCCAAGGTGAAACAAGCGGTTCGCGATCTCACTCATGACCTCATGACCATTGAGGCCCAGGGCGATTACTCGAGCGCCAAAAGAATGCTGGACGAGCTCGGCGTGATGCGCCCGGCGATGAAGAAAACACTCGATCGCCTTTCTGGCATTCCCGTCGATATCTGTCCCGTGTTTGTCACTGCGGATGAACTTACGCGAGACTCTCAGTAACGTATTCGAGCGGCTTACTGCTTCAACGGCGCATGCACTCACGGAAGCCCTCTTCCTTCGATTCCTCGGGCTCATTTACATCGCAGCCTTCGCCTCGCTCTGGCCGCAAGTCGTAGGCTTGGTCGGCTCGCACGGCATTTCACCCGCCGTACAGCTAATGACGGCAATGCGTAGCAACATGGGCGCCCGGGTGTACTGGGAAGTACCGTCCCTGTTTTGGCTATTTCTCAGCGATCATGCGCTCGTGTGGTTCTGCGCTTTAGGTTGCATCGCAGGTGTCCTCCTGGTCTTAGGTTCGCTGTCGCGCGGGGCCGCCATTCTCTGCTTTGCCCTGTATCTTTCGCTTGTCACAATCGGACAACCCTTTATGGGCTTCCAGTGGGACGCCCTGCTGCTCGAATCCGGATTTCTTGCAATCTTTGCCGGTGCCTCGTGGCTGGTGTGGGCCTATCGTTTCCTGCTCTTCCGCTTGATTTTCGAATCAGGCATCGTGAAGCTTGCCTCGCATGATCCCAAGTGGCGCAACTTTCACGCACTGCGATTCCATTTCATGACTCAGCCCTTGCCGGATCCGATCGCGTATTACGCGTATCGCCTTCCCACTGGGGTGCTGGATAAAATGACGGCGGCCACGTTGTGGATTGAGCTTGTTGCGCCCTTCCTGCTCTGGCTTCCTCGCCGTTTGCGGCAAATAAGCGTGGCATTGCTTGTCTTTCTTCAGGTAATGATTCTGCTGACGGGTAACTACGCATTTTTCAATCTGCTGACCTTGGCGCTTTGCATGTGGGGTCTCGACGATGAAACATTTGCCCCGCTGGCGCGCATCCTGCGCTGGAGACCCATGCCGTTTCAGGTTCACTGGCGCGCCGTTCGCACCTGGCGCCTCATCGGAAACAGTGCGGTTGCTGTCTTGGTTGCAATGGGCGCCATTCAACTGCTGGGCATGTTCCGCACCGGCCGAGCATTTTCTGCTCCAGTCGCCCTCCTCGCTCCATTCGAAATCGTGAACTCGTACGGGTTGTTCGCGGTGATGACAACCACCAGGCCCGAAATTGTGATCGAAGGATCGGACGACCGGACAGACTGGAAGGAATACTCGTTTCCTTACAAACCGGGAAACACTCACCGCGAGCTTCCGTTTGTTGCGCCCTATCAGCCGCGGCTCGATTGGCAGATGTGGTTCGCCGCCCTGGGCGGCTATGACAACGATACCTGGGTAGGAAGCTTGCTGTATCGTCTCTTGACGGGAGAGCCGGCCGTTCTCGGATTGCTCAATCCGCCCCCCTTTACAAAGCCTCCACACTATATGCGCGCGCTACTCTACCAGTACGATTTCACTACTCCAGCCGAGCGGTCCCGAACCGGCGCCGTATGGACTCGCCAGCTCAAGGGGATCTGGTTTGGACCCGTATCGCTTAGAACGCAATGAAGGACATAAGCTCTTCGTCTGAATTTTTCGTTGGGTAATATAATTCGGAGCCGAGATGCAACATTTTTCGCTAGACGCAAAGAGACGACGTTTTCTTTCTTCATTAACCGGAGCCGGAGCCTTTCTGCTGGGCGGCAAGCGCTCCGTCGATGCGCAAGCGCCGGATACGGCCTCGGCGCAACTGGCCGACGTACCTCCGTATGTGCGGCTGCAAAATTACCGGACGCTCAAGCAATCCAGTTGTGACCGTACTGGCGGTAACCACGATTTCTGGCAGATAAAACCCGGTCAGACGCTCGACGTTTTTAAATCCGGAGGACCCGGCGTTATCACTCATATCTGGTTCACCATCAATTCGCAAAGTGAACACCATTTAAAGGAGCTGGTGCTGCGAATGTATTGGGAAGGGACTGAAAAGCCGAGCGTCGAGACTCCGATTGGTGATTTCTTCGGCTTGACTCTGGGCAATTATTTCCTCTACCAGTCGGCGCTTCTAAATTGTTCGTCGGTTAAGGCTCTAAACGCATACTTCGCGATGCCATACCGCCGGGCCGCGCGCATTAGCATCACGAACGAGGGCGATCGTCCGGTTGATTCGTTCTACTCGAATATTGATTATCAGCTTGTGCCCGCGGTGCCGCCGGATGCGATGTATTTCCACGCGCAGTACCGGCAGGCGACACCCACGAAACCGGCCTCGCCCCCCACAGACAGCAATCTCACCGGCGCCGACAACTATGTCTTCTTCGAAACCCAGGGCGTGGGGCATGTCATGGGCGTGACTCTCGGCGTCGTGCAGAACAGCGAGAAGTGGTTCGGCGAGGGCGACGAAATGATTTTCATCGACAACAATTCCAAGCCCGTCATTAACGGAACCGGCACGGAAGATTATTTCTGCGGAGCTTGGGATTTTGGTGGCGGTAAGTATCCCTTCGCCAACCTATACAACGGCGCGCCCTATATTGTGCTTCCGGAACATAAGGGCGGTAGCTATTGCCTCTACCGTTGGCACCTCGATAATCCAATCGCCTTCCGGAAATCCTTGAAGTTCACCATCGAACATGGGCATGCGAACGACCGCGCCGATTCATTCTATTCTGTCGGCTACTGGTATCAGACCGAGCCGTTTACCGATTTCCCGGCACTTCCCCCGGCATCAGAGCGGGTTCCGGTGTTGAAGCCTGCCTAACCTGCCGGCCCGCAGCCGTCTCGAACTATTTTTCAGCCACGTAAGCCTGTGCAGCTTTAACTTCGGGAAGATCTGAATCCGCATTCGGCCAGGCATCCAGAAATGCGCGGTAGGCGTCTTCTGCCTCTTTTCGCTTGCCTTCTTTGTCCCATGCGGCAGCGATGCCGTAAAGGCACCAACCGGATTTCGGCCGCCGCGCCAGGGCGGTTTGAAAAGCCTTACGGGCGTCGTCGAATTTTCCGGCGCGTATGCACGCCGCGCCGAGAACTTCCAAGGCCGGCCGTGAATACAGAGGCGGTTCGGTATAGCCCAGTTTCCTCTCACTCTCGTCTGCGCGTTCCAGAAGCTTGCGTCCTTGCTCCACGTCGCCGCCTGCGAACTCCAGTCGCCCCCGCAGCTCCAGCGATGCCGTCCCTAGAATCTTTAGGACCTCATCGCGCGCCGGTTTATTGTCATCCGTGACCTCTTGCTGGGACAAACGCCACAGGCGCGCGTCAAGGGCCGTTGCATCGTTTTTCGCATCAGAGAGTTGATTGCCATCGATCGCTTTCATGCCCGTCGCATATTCAACCAGTCCATCCCGATACCCGAGCGCCCACAGGCTAACCTTGTCATCCGGAACGCCAAACTGCATTGGATGCTTCAGTACCTCATCCCACTTGGCGAAACGAATGGCCAGCCTCGGCTCCGTGCTGCCGATCTGCAGAACATAGAACCACGGACTGCCGGAATGATCGGGATCGTTCGCCAGGCCGGCCAGCGTGCGGGCGTGTTCGAGAGCCTCGGTATATCGTCCCTCCTCCGCGCAATCGGCAATCAGATAAGAAATGTTGTGCGCGTAATTCCAATCGTTTTTCGGCGCGACGTGCTGCTTCGCCATGTAATCCTGATCCACCCGCAGCGCCTTCAGGAAGGTTAGCCGGGCACGCTCATAATCGCCCACGCGGTAAAAAATATGCCCGGGCATATGCACCATGTGTCCGGACGAAGGCGCCAGAGCTCCCAGAATATCCGCGCTTTGCAGTGCTCGCTCCGGCCGGTCCGTGATCTCCATTGCGTGAATCCAGTAATGGTTCACTGCCGCATCATCCGGATAATCCTGCAGCAGGCTCCGCAGCATTGCTTGCTGATAAAGCGTTCCTGGCCGCGGATCTCCCTTGTCGTCGTAGCCATGGCCGGGATGGGTGGCCAGCAGCAGTTGCGCTTCCAGATCGTCCGGATAGCGCTGAATGAGCGCGCCCATCTCCTTCTGGAATGCCTGGTCGGCTTCATCGCCTTGCTTATCAACGGAATCCGCATAGGCGCGGATGTAGCGTTGCTCCCGATCCGACGCTTTCGTCGAAAGATCTCTCGCTTTATCGAGCTCCTGCTTCGCTTGCTCGTCCTTATCGCTAAACTCAAGCGCCCGATAGAGTCCCCAGTGGCACATTGCGCAGTTCGGGTCCTTGCGCGCCGCCTCCTCGAATGCTCGCAGTGCCTCGTAATCCCAGAAGCAATGCATCAGCGCGAGCCCTTGATCAAACCATTGCTGCGCCTCTGGTGATTTGGTTGTGATCGGGATGTGGCTGGATCCGATTCCCGCAATGTGCTGCGGCGCCGGGAGCTTCGCCAGGTCTATGCTCTTCTCTGTTTCCGCGGGCGGCCCGTGATGATGTTGCGCAAAGGCGCACGAGCAGAGAACCAGGAATGCGGCGAATCTCTTCATATCAGGCCAGCCGGATTTTTGTTCGGGAACCTGATTGTATCGAAGCTGAGCCGCCTTGCGCTACGCCCAGCTAAATCCGCTATTAGCAAGCGGTAGAGTACGAATCCGCTGGCCGGCAGCCGCATAAATAGCGTTGCATACCGCGGGAATCACCGGCGGTAGCGCGGGTTCGCCCAACCCGGTAGGAGCGTTGTCCGTCTTCAGGAAATGAACTTCGATTTGCGGAGCCTGTGTCAGCCGCAGCAGCATGTGCTGATCGTAGTTCTTTTGAACCACTCGCCCCTGCTCGAGCGTGATCTCCTGATGCATCAACTCGCTCAATCCATCTATGATCGCGCCCTGAACTTGCGCTTGAGCGCCGCTCGGATTCACGATCTGGCTGCCGACATCGCCGCACGCCCAGAGCTTATTCACCTTCAGCGCCTTATTTGCGGTCACGCTTACCTCGGCGACATGTGCGAAGTAGCCTTGAAAACTGTAATGAAACGCGACGCCCATTCCGGTCCCTTTCGGTAATTGGCGTTTGCCCCACCCGGACTTCTCCGCCGCAAGCTGAAGCACACCGCGCATGCGAGCCACGTCGTAAGCTTGCGGGGCACTTGCATTCCTGGTCGGCGCCGGTTCGTTCTCCACTTTCGGCTTGGCGGCCTCATTAACCATCTGGTGTTCCGGCGTACCGAGAAGCGCCAACCGGAAGTCGACCGGATCCTTGCCCGCCGCATGCGCCAGTTCATCAATAAAGGACTGTATGACGAATGCAATCGCATTCGCTCCCGGAGCCCTCAGCGCGCCTGTCTTCAACCGCAGCGGCATGAGTGATGTATGAAGCGAGTAGTTGGGGACAAAGCCCGCGGGAAACTCACCGGGCGCGATAGAAGCGGATGGTGCATAGCGATCGCCATCTCCAAACGTGACGAAATGATTGCTCCAGGCAACCGCCTTGCCGGAGGAATCCAGTCCGGCCCTCAAGAAGTGAAATCCGCCAGGACGATAGTAGTCGTGCGTCATGTCGTCTTCGCGCGACCAAACCAGCTTGACAGGCACACCAACCTGCTTCGCGATAGAACTCACTTCCACCATGTAATCGTTTGTCAGTCCCCGGCCAAACGATCCCCCGGCTCGTAGCAGGTTTATCGAAATATCGCTTTCCGGAATTCCTAGAATTTTAGAGACCAGCGCGCGCCCACGCGCCGGCTGCTGCGTCGTGCTCCAGATCTGCAGCTTTCCATCTTTGAAGTGGGCGCTGCAATTCCGAGGCTCGAGCGGCGCATGCGAGATGAACGGATACGAGTACGCCGCTTCCACCACCTTCGCAGAGGTCTTAATCGTCCCATCGACATCGCCATCATTCTTGAGTGTGTGGTTTGGCGGTTGTTTGGATAACTCCACTGCGCGCTGAGCGAAACCCGTACTGCTCTGGTCCGCGCCCAGCCCCTCATCCCATTTCACGTTCAGCTTTTGCCGTGCCGACTGGGCCTGCCACCAGGTATCCGCCACAATCGCAACACCCGGCTCCAGTCCGGGGTCGCTTTCCATGACGGGTCCGACGTTCAGAGCGCTCTCCACAACAAACGCGTGCCGCACGCCGGGCATTCTTTTCACTTCATCGAGATTGGCGCTGACGACCTTGCCGCCGTACACAGGACATTTTTCGTAAACGGCGTAGAGCATTCCTGCCGTCGTGAAATCGATCCCGAAAATTGGCTGGCCGGAGACGATCTGTGGAATATCTACCCCGGGCTGCGATTGGCCGATAATCTTGTATTCACTCGCCTGCTTTAGCCTTACGGATTTCAGATCCGGAACGGGAAGCGTCGCGGCCGTTGCCGCCAATTGGCCATAGCCCAGGGAGCGATCGGTCGGACGATGATACACGCGGCCGTGCGCTGCGTAGCACTCCGAGGCCGGAACTCCCCACGTCTTGGCCGCGGCTGCAATCAACATCTCGCGTCCCACCGCGCCGACTTGCTGCATCGGGATCCAGTTGTTGGAGGCGGCGCGGCTGCCTCCTGTGGACTGCAGCCCATATTTCGCATCGAAATTAGCCTGTTCGACTTTGACCGATGTCCAGTCGACCTCCAGCTCCTCGGCAATCAACATAGGCAGCATTGTCTTCACGCCTTGCCCGATCTCCGGGTTGCGAGAGATAAGCGTCACCGTGCCGTCCGGCGTGATCTTGATAAAAGCGGTTGGCTCGAGCGGGGGCGGAGCCGGCGGCTGCCCGAACGCTTTCGGCTCTACGTAGGCGCCCAGCAGCATGCCTCCGCCTGAGAGCGCAGTCACTCGCAGGAAAGAGCGGCGTGTTACTCGCATGTTTACAGGCCTCCTTTCTCAGACCGGCCGGCCGCGTGCATTGCCGCGGCTTTTTGTATAGCCTCCCTGATTCGTAAGTACGTTCCACAGCGGCAGAGATTTCCGTTCATGGCGGAATCGATCTCTTGATCGGTCGGGCTCGGATGCTGGGCGAGGAGCGCCGCCGCCGACATGATCTGCCCCGCCTGGCAATAGCCGCACTGCGGAACGTCAATCTCTCGCCACGCAATCTGCAGTGGATGTGAACTGTTCGGCGAGAGTCCTTCGATGGTTGTAATGTGCGCGCTCGCCGCCTTTGACAGAGGAGTGAGGCAGGAGCGCACTGGTTGCCCATTCAGATGCACGGTGCATGCGCCGCACTGGCCAATTCCGCAACCGTACTTTGTTCCGTGGAGATTTAAAACGTCCCGGATGACCCAGAGAAGGGGAGTGTCGCCGGGCGCATCGACGGTGCTCGACCGTCCGTTCACAGTCAGGTTGATCGCCATAGCTATTCCCACAATACGCCCGAGCCGGACCGGGCGTTTGGCTGGCGATCAGGTTACGCAATTTTACGTACCGTAGTTGGAACCGAACCCGTTCCCATAGCATCTTTAAGAGGCGCAGGCCAACTGCTAATTTTTCCGAAAAGGTTTTGACTACCCAAGGCGCTCACGCACAAAACTCAACAGCGTGCGGAACGCAAGGCAACGAAAGTTATTTGTGCTGTTCCTTCGGGCAATCTGTTTGTGAACTAAATCCACTCGCCATCATGGGACCAGGCTGGATTCCAACTCTCGCCCGGTCCCCGGGAATATGCGCTGCGGCGTGCTGACGCACGCTAGTTGGAAAACAATTTGTGACTGACTTCTGACATTCTCGAATCGGCCGATTTTGTCGCACAGGATCTCGTGTCGCTCTACTTTGGGCTCTCGGCGCCCCATCCTACCACCCCGCACCCGCCATCAGGACAGGTGGCTACCCCGACAACCACACGCTTGATATCGGACCCATCTGCATTCATGGTCACAAGATCGAGCGTCAGAGGGGCATTGAACCGATCGGTATAAAAAGCGATTTTCCGGCCATCGGGAGAATAGATCGGGATCCCGTCACCCTCCGAGTGAGGCAAATACTGAATGTTTCTGCCATCGAGGTCGATGGTAAAGAGTGATGCCGGGAGAGGCGTATCGCCATGGTCTTGGCAAAGAATCCGCCTTCCGTCCGGAGAGACATCGAACGGGAATGCTTCGATGGGAGCACTCGTCAACCGGTGTCTGGCCGTTCGGTCGCTATGCATGATGAAGGCGGCAGAAACGAGACCGCGGAAGTGACTCTGAAAGATCACGTCTCTTCCATTGGGTGTATAGAACCCGACGAACGAAGCCCAAAACTTCCAGTCGTCATTGCTCATCACTTTCTCGTTCGTTCCATCTGTGAGAACGAACTTGAGTACCGACTCTCCTGTAGGAGCGTATGTACCCGAGAATATAAGTGCCTTCCCGTCCGGTGACCAGCGCGGCAGGATGGCCACGTCACCGTCATGAGTGACCTGTCTCAATCCACTACCGTCTGCGTTGATGATATAGATTTCAACGACTAACTGTCCGTTCGCGTTCACGTCGCCGTAAGAAAACGCGATCTGCTTTCCATCCGGCGAGAAGGCAGGCCCAAACTCGTCGAAACCGGTTGGAGCAAGCTGCGTAATCTGCAATAAGCCCGTTCCATCGGAATTGACGGTGTACAACTGCCAGGAGCCGGAACGGTCGCTTTGGAAAGCGAGTTTGCCGTTGTTTCCCGGGAACACCGCCTTTGCAGGGAGGGATAGCAGCAGCGCACAAACCGCCCCAGAACAAATTGTGAGATAACGAAGTTTCATAAGTATCCTTTCTCGCTAACCGACCTTGCGTTACTGCAGTTTCGGACTCCAGCGCGCCCAGATGCCACCGGTCTCGATATCGCGCAAGACGCGATGACGCACTGCGTCGTGCCTTGCAACCGCGGCATGCATGTGAAGCCTCACGTTGGATTGCGCGGGTAATCTTCTCAACTCGTACCGCTCAGTGCCGTCCGCGCTCATCACCCAAATGGACTGCGTGTTTGTGCTGGGCAAATATTGACTGAAGGTAATGAATCTGCCGCTGGGCGACCAGGAAGCGCCCTGGTTGTAGTGATCAACCGGAAGATCTTGATCGCTGGCGGCATCACCAGTCAAGCGGTGGAGCTCGTTCCCATCGCGACCGACGACCCAGAGGTCTTCATTCTGCCGAGTATCGTTGTGCGTCGAGAAGACGATCTTCTCTCCGTCCGGCGACCAGTGCGGATTAATCGCCCCCAGCTCCGGAGGGGTCAGCCGCTGAACATCGGATCCGTCGGCATTCATGATCCAGAGCGCGGTTAGTATGCCGGCCCGGTTGAAGCTCTCGAAGGCGATTTCCATGCCGTCGGGCGACGAGACCGGCTCCCAGTCGCCGAGCGCGGGTTCGAAGTCGAGCACCGCCGCGAGGGAGGCGCCATCGGTTCGAACTTTGTAGATCGCACAGAATCCGTCAAAGTCAGGAAAGGGACAACGCGTGAAGATAACCCAATTACCGTCTGCCGAGAAACTCGGGGCTACCTCGTCGTGGTCCGGTTCAGCGAACAAAGGATGCTGCCCGCTGCCATCCCCCTTCATGAGCCAAAGCTGCGCAGGATGATCGGGCGAGGATCTACTGAAAACGATTTGATGGCCGTCTGGCGACCAGTTTTCCCAAAATGCGGAGTCGTTCGGGCCAAGATTTGTGAGTTGCCGGACATCGCTGCCGTCAGGCTTCATTGAATAAATATCCGGGCCTTGGACAAAGGCAATGCGGCTATCAGACTCACTCTCTGACTCTGCGACCGCTGAGGTTGCGGACCCAGTCATGACGATTGCAGTCACCGCGAATAGAAGACGGAGTGCTTTCATTGATCCTCCTTTTCAACCTGTTCTCCGGACGCTGGCAAGCGTCCTGAAAGAGCATCGCCGCACACGCGGAAAATGTCGATGCACTGCGCCTGAGCTCAAGGTGATTTCCATCTGATCTCGCAAGTTGCGGAAACCAATGAGCTCAGTGGCAATTCAGGGCTATGGCGTTAACTTGATCTCGCCTGCGTGGATCAACTAACATCAGAGGACCGCACGGTGGTTGACGATGAGCGGTGTACCTTTACCTTGCACGTTGCTGTTCGGGCCATTCGAATTGGATACCGTCTCGGGCGAGCTAAGGAAACGCGGCCGGAAAATACGGCTTCCGGAGCAGGCAGTACAGATTCTGACCATGCTCGTCGAGGAGCCAGAGCAAATTGTGACTCGTGAGGCGATTCGCCGGCGGCTGTGGCCCAACGGCACCCTGGTCGAGTTCGACCACAGCATCAACACGGCGGTGAAGAAACTTCGAGTGGCGCTCGGCGATTCGGCTGAAGTGCCGCGCTACATCGAGACCGTGGCGCGCCGTGGATACCGGTTCATTGGGACGGTAGAACGCATAGCATCGAAACCTGCACCTGAACCCGATTCCCAGTCCGTGACGGAACCTTCTCTGCCGGTTGGTGATCTCACCGGTCGCCGGATCTCGCACTACCGCATCTTGAACATTCTGGGCGGGGGAGCAATGGGGCTGGTTTACCGAGCAGAAGACCTGAACCTGGGCCGGCGCGTGGCTCTGAAGTTTCTACCCGATGAGCTAACGCAGGATCAGTTGGCCATTGGGCGGCTCCGTCGCGAGGCGTGCGCCGCCTCTGCCCTTACTCATCCGAACATCTGCACCGTGCATGCGATTGAAGAAGAAGCCGGACATCCGTTTATCGTGATGGAACTGCTGGAAGGGCATACGCTCCGCGAACGAATTGCGCAGGCCGCTCTCAGCATCGACGAGACAATCGAGTTCGGCATTCAGATCGCGGACGCGCTCCAGGGCGCCCACCAGCACGGCATCATTCATCGCGACATCAAGCCGGCGAACATCTTCATTACCGATCGCGGACAGGCCAAGATCCTTGATTTCGGGGTAGCGAAGCTGACCGGGTTCGCAGGCGGGATCGAACTGACGGAAGCCGTTGCTGTAGCAGCGAGCTTCCGCGGGACAACTGCGACGCGAATCGATTTGACGCGGACCGGAGTCCGGATGGGAACCGCCGCCTACATGTCCCCCGAGCAAATCCGCGGCGAACCGTTGGACAACCGGACGGACCTGTTCTCTTTCGGCCTGGTGCTGTATGAGATGGCGACCGGGCGACAGGCCTTCGAGCAGCAAACGGTGAGCCTGCTGCACGATGCGATTTTAAACCGGGCGGCCGTGCCGGTGCGCGAAGTGAATGCTCTAACGCCGGTCGAACTGGCAAAGATCATCGAGAGGGCGATTCAAAAGGATCGGGATGCTCGCTGGCAGTCGGCCGCTCAGATGCGAGATGAGCTGATTCTTCTGCAGAACCGCCCCAATAGAAAATGGAGACCGGCACATTACGGTTTGCTCGCCGCGGCAGGCTTGATCGTGATCGTTGCTGCGTTGGCAGCGATCCTTCGCTGGCCGCCTGCACCCGCGACACCTCGCGTTAACGAGTGGAGGGAGCGCAGAATCACCAGCAACTCCTCCGACAACCCAATCCGTGGGGCCGGACAGATTTCTCCCGACGCGAAATATCTCGCATACGCCGATCGCCTTGGTATTCACCTGCAGCGGATCGAAACAGGTGAAACTACAACCATCTCAGAGCCGGCAGGCTTTGATGCCAAAGAGTTCTATTGGTCGATTGCCGCTTGGTTCCCTTCGAGCAAGGAGTTTCTGGTCAACAGAAGGCCTGCAGCTGAAGATGCGCACTACTGGAGCGCTAAGGATGCTTCCATTTGGGCTGTTTCCTTTGCGGGCCCGCCTCGGGAAATAAGGGAAAACGCCGAAGCCTTTTCCGTGTCACCGGATAGTGACTGGATCGCGTTCGGCACGCGAGCCGGTAATCTGGGTGACCGTGAGCTCGGGCTGATGAATGCGAAAACCGAACGCGAATACAAACTGTTCGAGACCTCTGACGATCGCGCGCTGGCGGCCCTGCAGTGGTCACGCGATGGGCGTCACGTTCTCTATGCCGATTTGGATAAGGACGTCTGTAAGATCGTCACGAGGGACTTGAAGGGCTCGCCTCCGGTCCTGATCTCTTCCTGGCCTGTCGATCAAATTGTCATTATGTATTGGCTCCGGGATGGCCGGCTTCTCTACATACTTGACGAATCTAATTCTCTGGTTACCACCTACAACCTCTGGCAGCAACATGTTGATCCTGGTACAGGGCAAGCTCTGGATCGTCCATCCAGACTCACAAATTGGGCGGGCTCCGGGCTAGACTCGCTCAGTGCTTCATCAGATTCCAGCCATTTTGCATTTACCCGGTGGAACAACCAGCAGAGCGTTCTCATCGGCGAACTCCCTGGTCCCGGCTCAAAGAGTTTCGATCCGTCGCCCCTCACAATGACCGAGGGGTGGAATACTTTTGTCGACTGGACGCGCGACAGCAAAACAGTCCTGTTCACCTCTGACAAGAACGGAAAGTGGCAGCTGTTCCGTCAATCTGTCGGCTTGTACGATGCCCAACCCCTGGCCGGCGGCGAACCGTTTGCCGCGCAGATGAGCACCGTTGAGGCGCGACACCTCATCGCGGATGGCGCTCTTGGCGCGCGAACAAGCCCCGATGGGAGATGGGTCCTATACCTCACAAACACCGATGCAAAGCTCGCTGAGGTGATGCGGGTTCCCTTTTCAGGCGGGATGCCGGAGCGAGTTGCCGCAGCGAGTTCAGGTGCAACGCTCAGTTGCTCGAAGACGGAGCAGGGTTCGTGCGTGATCGCGGAGCGAACACCTGACCAGAAGGAGATCGTATTTTCGGAGCTGAATCCAACGAGCGGGCGCGGGCCTGCCTTGGCTAGAATCGCCGTGAGCCCCGAACTGCATCCCTGGGCTCTCTCACCTGATGGATCAACCATCGCACTCCACGGGGAAAGAAGCAATCATTTTGACTTGATCGGGACAAAAACGGAACGCCGAAGCTCCCTCGAAGTACACGCGGGATCTATGCTTGGCCCGGTTTCGTGGAGCCCTCGCGGCAATGGATTATTTGTATCCGCGCTCAGTGGCCCGGACGCTCTGATTGTGTTCCTTGGACTGAACGGCACGACTCGCGTGATCTGGCGCGAGCCTGGCGATTTTGGCCTTGTCGGCGTGCCCTCTCCCGATGGACGGCTCCTTGCTGTCACGCGCTGGCGTAACTCGAGCAACGTGTGGATGATTGATAATTTCTGAAACCGAAGCTTTCGGTGCGAACCAATCGACCAACCACAATTTCCGATTGTTGTCGTGTCACGGGCAACACCGGAACCTGAAAACTTCATCTACGAACAATTCAGGCGAATGCACCCATCACCGGACCGGTTGCACGCTACGAAGGACATTGATACTGTGGCAAAGGCTCACCACGACAATAGTGGCTGCGCTTCGGCTCGACGAGATCGTGCTGTCATAAGAAAATCGCCGCCAACCGCGGCGCCAAATAAATCTAAGAGGAGACTAAAAATGAGTAGCGTACGGGTATTGGTCGGCACGCACAAGGGAGCGTTCGTGTTGACGTCGGATGGGAAACGCGAACGCTGGGACGTCAGCGGTCCCCATTTCGCGGGTTGGGAGATCTATCACATGAAGGGATCACCCGCCGATCCGAACCGTCTGTATGCGTCACAATGCAGCGGCTGGTCCGGGCAGGTAATACAGCGCTCGAACGATGGTGGCAAGACGTGGGAACCAGTGGGCAACCAGTTCACATACGAAGGCGAAACAGGCACCCATCAGTGGTACGACGGTACACCGCACCCCTGGGCCTTTAAGCGGGTCTGGCATCTCGAGCCGTCGCTGACCGACCCCGATACCGTTTACGCCGGAGTCGAAGACGCCGCCCTTTTCCGTTCCACCGATGCCGGCCAGACATGGCAGGAACTCCCCGGATTACGCGGCCACGGCTCAGGACCCCGCTGGCAACCCGGCGCTGGTGGCCTGTGCCTGCACACGATCCTGCTCGATCCAAGCGATCCGAATCGTATGTTCATCGCCATCTCAGCCGCGGGCGCCTTCCGTACCGACGATGCCGGGAGGACATGGCGGCCAATTAACCGCGGACTGCACTCGCAATACATCCCCGACCCGACAGCCGAAGTTGGTCACTGCGTTCATCGCATCGCAATGCACCGCTCGCGCCCTGACGTACTGTTCATGCAAAAGCACTGGGACGTGATGCGCAGCGACAACGGGGGCGAGCTATGGCAGGAGGTCAGCGGTAACCTGCCCACCGATTTCGGATTCGTAATTGACGTTCACGCGCACGAGCCCGAAACCGTTTATGTCGTTCCGATCAAGAGCGACGGCGAGCACTATCCGCCCGAAGGAAAGCTGCGCGTTTATCGCAGCCGTAAAGGTGGAAACGAATGGGAGGCACTTACCAACGGCTTGCCGCAAAGCAACTGCTACGTGAACGTGTTGCGCGACGCCATGGCGATCGATTCGCTCGATTCCTGCGGCGTGTACTTTGGCACTACCGGCGGCCAGGTGTACGCATCCTCCGATGCCGGAGATCACTGGGCGCCCATCGTCCGCGATCTTCCGGCTGTACTGTCTGTCGAGGTCCAAACCTTGCAATGATACGAGTCGTGCTTCCGGCCCATCTTCGGACGCTCGCGCATATCGACGGCGAAGTGAAGCTCGAAGTCGCAGGAGCTGTAACGCAGCGCGCGGTCCTCGATGCCCTCGAAGCCGCTTATCCAACGCTCCGCGGGACCATCCGCGATCATGTCACCCAGAAGCGCCGGGCATTCGTGCGATTTTTCGCCTGTCAGGAGGATCTTTCTCACGAATCGCCCGATGCTCCGCTGCCCGACGCAGTTGTAAAAGGTGCGGAGCCGCTTCTGGTCGTGGCGGCAATTGCCGGCGGTTAGCGGAGGAAGTTCATACCTGGAGTTAGCGCAATCCGCCTGAGGCCAGAACGGTCTCTCCCGTCAGCCATCCTGAATCATCTGAGGCCAGAAAAACGGCGACAGGCGCAATGTCCTCCGGCTGTGCAATGCGGCCCAGCGGAGTCTGCGCCTCGAGCTGTTTCTGGAAATCGCTTCCCAGAAACCCTGCGGCCTGAACTCCTTCGGTTTCCACTACTCCCGGATTGATGGAGTTCACGCGAATCTTCTTCGGCCCCAGCTCCTTCGCAAGTACGCGCGTGATAACGTCCACAGCGCCTTTCGTAGCTGTGTAGACGGCTGTCGTGGGCGGCGTCAACTGGGTCACGGTTGAACCGATGTTGATGATAGTTCCACCCTGGCCGTTGAAATGCTTTGCGGCTTCCCGGGTCGCCAGAATGAGTCCCAGCACATTGGTGTTGAAGTGCCGGTGAAACTGCTCCTCCGTGATGTCGTCCAGTGCCGCGAACTGGTACACGCCCGCATTGTTCACTAGCACGTCTAGCCCTCCAAACGCCTGCTTCGTTTCGGCGAAAATACGTTGCACGTCGCCTGCAATGGCCACATCACCCTGTACTGCAATCGCTTTGCCTCCCTTTTCCACAATCTCCGAAACGACGCGCTCGGCGCCCTGTTTGCTGGAAGCGTAATTCACAACAACCGCTGCGCCCTCGGCCGCCAGCGCCTTTGCAATACTTGCGCCGATCCCTTTCGATGCGCCTGTCACTACTGCCACTTTATTTGTCAGCTTGCTCATGTTTCCCTCTTCTCCGGCTCAAACTATTTTCATTTGATAGTTCGACAACCGTCTAAATGATGAGGGGTCGCCACGGAAGGATTCAGCCCAGGGATTAAATTGCCCGCAAATGGTCCAGATAGGCTTCCAGAACGTCGCGCTGAAGAATCAGGTCGGCAAATTTGCCCTTCCGGACGATCGTAATGAGCCCTGCCCCTTCCAATTCCTTGAGATGGTGCGAGAGTGTGGCCGCGCTAACTGGCTGGCATTCGCGCAGATCCGCGCAGGCGACGCCGTGGGTCCTTCCGCCAATCTTTTTCAACATGTCGTGCCGGCGTGGATCGGCCAGGGCCTTTGCGATCCGGCGTATCTGGCTTTCTGAGAGTGTTTTCCGCTTAGACACGGCTGTATCCGGTGCGGCGGTCTTACAGGCTGTACGTCCGCCCGCGATGCGCTCCAATCAGAATCTGGAACAGCCGGTGGCCGATCAGCTCGTGCAGCGAAAGCAATTCTCGGTTGGCCTTCACCACCGAATTGACATCTTTGGGATCGCCCGCTCCCCCGGCCTTCAAAGCATCCGTTGCTTCCTTGATGATCGGGTCCGAAATAACCTCGCCGGCCATTTCCCACAGCGTGATAAAGCGGTCCACCATCGTGGGAACACTGACTGAGAACACTCCGTGGTTGCTCGTGGTTCGCGGGGGTTTGTAATCGAGATTGAACGGCCCTTTGTAATTATGGCTGCGAAGCAGAACGAGCACATTCAGCCAGTCGAGCGGATTGACCAGGCCGATTGCGATATCGACATCGTGCTTGAGCCGGTACCCGTCATTGATATCGAAATGAAATAGTTTCCCGCACAGTAAGGCACGCGCCAGAGCGGCTCGCGGCGCGGCGCCCCACATAAGCTCGTGCAGATATTCGGGATTGAGTCCTACCATGTCGGGATGCTTCAGGAGGCCCGAGAAGATGAACGCCAGCATGGCGTCGGAGGTGGGTAGCAGGATCTCAGCCTGCGGCTCAAACGGCTTCGCCTCCAGGCAATGCTTCAGCGTGGGTCGGCTCTTTCCTTTTGCGATCTCGATGTCCGCCTCGCAAGCGGCATTGAGGCCATCGGCAAACCAGCGCAGGGTCTGTGTCTCATCAATCGCGCCCTGCGTGTAATAGCCCAGCATGCCCGGCCAATAAACGCAGAATTGCGCTCCCAGCTCATGCCCGATGGCGACGTTGTTTGCTAAGCGGCGCTTCGCGTATTCGCGAAGCTCGGGAGACTCGGCCGCTGGACCGGCCGCCCACACCGGATGATAGAACGTTTCGGCCGTCACCATGGAACATTTCAGTCCATATTTTGCAAGCGCGTTCTTGATACCGCCCACAATCTCTTCTTGCCGCGGTGTAAACAAATCATCGGCTGGAATTACGTCCGTGTCGTGCGTGCACCAATACCCGATGCCGATCTTGCTGTATTCCTCGATGACGGTCTCGAACGTGATCGGTGTCCGAACGGGCGCGTGGAACACAGCTTGCCCCTGATACGACACCGCCCATTGCGGGCCGGTAATGAAGTACCGCCGCCGTACCTCAGGCGAATAGCTGCCGCCGCAGGCTTTTGCCAGACGATCCACCAGCGCGATCTGCTTCTCTTGTGGTATGCCGCTCATATCCAGTCTCTAGTATGGACACTACGGCTCAGGGCAGTTGGTCTTTATTTGGCGCTAACTCGACGGCAGGTCGACTGCATCTTGCCGGCCAGCGAGTCGGAGTAGAGCGTTGCGCCGCCGCCGGCTTCCCACCAAGTGTATTGCTGTGCGGTGTAGCGCGCGCCCGACCCAGCAATAACATTGGAGAAGATAAGTGACTTTCCGGAAATAGGCACGATCGCCAAACTGTTTCCTCCGCCGTTGATGTGCTCTACCGTGAAGGGACCAGCCGGTACGCCGATCTTCGTTCCGCTGTCATCGCATTGGAATTGAACGCTCTTACTGGAAACAGAAGCGCCATCAGGAAGATGAATGATGAGATCAGTCGCCGAGACTGCTCCTGAGCACGCCAACACTGCTATGACGCTGGCCAGGTGCTTTGACTTCACGGGAACGCGTAAAGCGAGCGAACGCCAAAGAGTTCGAGGTGAACGTTTCATTATGGAGAAGAGTATTACACCTTAGGAAACAAACGAAGGACCACTCCACAGCCGGCCGTCGCAAAGTAATCCGGGAATGAGAACGAGTGATGGCACGGCCTCGGTTTTAGCAAACAAGAGTCATCTCCTGATCCCTGACGTACCGACGCCTGAAGTATCGTGAGATAGACCCCCGAAGCATGCCCGTACACGGTAGTTGGCGCGATCCTATCCTTATTAACACGATCGGGCATAGCGCTGGTGTCTTGCTATTCGGGCTCATCGTAACTCTGCTACTCCGCGATTGGCGCCTTCACGGAATGCGCCACACAAGGCTGCCGTTGACAGCCGCTTTCCTGGCCTTGGGTTGGAATATCGGCTCCCTGATCATCCTCGCGTCACCTGATCCTACTTCTCCGGCGATCGAATTTGTGGCCACTGCGATATTTTCCATGCTGAGCCTGCTCCCGGCGGTTCTCCTTCAGGTCGCGGTGCAAGGGCAGCCACGTCTTATCGTCGTAGCCGGCTACGTTGTCAGCGTCTGTGCGGGTGCGTTGCATTTTTGGGAACCATTTTCTTCAAGCACGGGACTGCACCAAGCAGGTTTAGTAGTGATCGTGTTTGGTTTTGGCGTCCTCACTCTGACAGCATTTCTGTTTGGCCGCAAGCGCAAGCAAGGCGTGCCGGCCGAAAGGTCAGAATGGATCTCCTTAGGATGTCTTCTGCTCTTCACCAGCTCTTTCCTGCATTTTGGTTATTCGCACTTCAGCTCGCCATGGACCGCGGAAATTGCCTGGCATCATATCGGAATTCCTGTGGCGCTGATCGTTCTCTTGCGAGACTACCGGTTCCTCCTGCTCGATACTTTCATTCGCTTTCTCGTGAATTCCGGCCTGGCCGCCGTTTACCTTGCTGCAGTCCTGGTGCTCAGCCAGAGATTTCGATCATGGAATCTCATCTATCCCGGTATGTTTCTGACGGGCATCGCTCTCGTTGCACTGTGTCTATCGCTCATCTCGTTTGCTTATCTCAGAAACTCTTTGCAAGCGTGGGTGAACCGGGTCATTTTCCGGCGTCAGAACGTGGACGATTGTGTTAGGGCGATCGTAAATGTGGCTCCATCGGCTCGTTCTGAGGAAGAGCTGCTCGCGCAAGCAGGGCAACAGATAGCCGACCACCTGGGAGCCGGTCGCTTCGCGATTGTAGCTGAAACGAGAGATCGGAACCTGTCTTTAAGACCCTCCGTACTATTTCGCGAACAAGATCGCAACGGATTTCCGCGCCAGGATTTTCATGTCGAAGCGCAGGTGCCCTTCCGATTTTCCAGCGGTGATGCTCGTTACCTCATACTCGGACCGCGGCGTGGCGGCAGAAGATATCACAGCGATGACCTGGATGATATGCGACGGCTGGGCGCGGCTGTTGTGGAGCAGGTCGAACGCTTTCGAGCTGAGGAATTGAGACGGCTGGCGGATCAGGCTGAATTGCGTGCCTTGCAGGCTCAGATCAACCCCCATTTCCTGTTCAACGCCCTCAATACGCTCTACGGCAGCATTGACCGGCGCTCGACCGAGGCACGACGCATGGTGCTCAATCTTGCTGAGATATTTCGCTACTTCCTGCGGTCCCAGCGGACCTTCATACCATTGTCCGAAGAACTCAAGATTGTAGAGGCGTACCTGGAGATCGAGGCCCTTCGATTGGGGGACCGGTTGGAAACGGAACTGATCATCAGTGACTCAGGCCGATCCACCTTGATTCCCATCCTTTCCATCCAGCCGCTGGTCGAAAACGCTGTGAAACATGGAGTAGCGGCCAAACCGGGACGCGCCCGCGTCTCTGTGAGGGCGGAGCATGTTCCCGCCGGTCTGCGTGTAACCGTGGAAGACACCGGTGTGGGCTTCGAACGAAGTTCAACTCGTCCGCAAGGCAGAACCGGACTCGGCCTCGAAAACGTTCGCCGCCGCCTGGCACTCTGTTACGGCTCGTCCGCTGAGCTGCAAATTCAATCCAGCGGGGCTGGAACAACAGTAAGCTTTCTGGTGCCTGATACCCAGTGCACCGAAGCCGCACCCCAGGAGCTAGAAATAGAACATGATCCGCTTATCACCTGAAACCACCCGCTCGTGGTCCGCAAATGGTCCACCCAGAGATAAGTAGTAGGCGTGTAGTACAGCCGGGGTGTAAAGCTAGCTTGGTGCCTCGCATGCGCGCACTCATCGTCGATGACGAACCCGTCGCCCGGAAAGTGCTTCGCGAGGAATTAGAGCTCCTCGATTTTGTGGAGATTGTAGGAGAGGCGGATAACGGCGAATGTGCGCTTTCTAAGATCTCCTCTTTCAGGCCGGATGTCGTTTTTCTCGATATTCAAATGCCCGTGATGGGCGGCTTCGAACTGCTGGATCGTTTGAATAGTGGCCATCTGCCGGCAGTAATCATGGTTACCGCTTACGATCAACACGCCATTCAAGCTTTTGAAGCAGGAGCTGTCGACTACCTGCTCAAGCCCTTCAGCCAACAGCGCCTGCTGCAAGCGATCGAGCGTGCAAAACGAATTTCTCGCAGCCCACTTGAGGCCGCCGAGGGCGTCGCTCAATTGCAAGCCCTCTCTTCAGTTGCGCGCCAAACCTCACCTGGACCTAGGAAAATCGTCGGCAAACTCGGCGAAGACTATTTTCTGCTCAGCCCCGACGAGGTCCTTGCTTTCCAGGCCGATGGGGATACGACTTGGATCATTACGTCCAAACAGCGGTACGTTGCTACTCAAAATCTACGCGCCATTGAAGAGCGACTGCAGAACAGTGCGTTTCGCCGAATTCATCGTAACGCGCTGGTGAATATCGAGCAGATTCGAAAAATGAGCATGATTACCAGCCAGCGCTGGCTGGTAACCCTCAATAATGGCCAGGAACTTATCGTGAGTAAGCGCCAGGCAAGGAACGTCCGGGATGTCCTGAATTGGTAGCCGGCTGTGTCCGGTCGTTGCAAGAAATAGTTCGTTAGTACCCGTCTCTGGTCCGCTGACCGGATTCCCCTAGGAACCCTTTCGTTTGCCTCGCACAATGCAGGCATGACGAAGCTCGCTTGGGCTCTGTGTGTATGCTCCGCGCTTACATTTACTTGCGCACCTTCAGGTTATGCTCAGTCGGTCAGTGGCTCGGGAATAATTAGAGGCTCGCTTCTCGACCCGTCGGGTGCGGCTATAAAAGGCGGTATTGTCGAAATTCAGAACCCCGTTTCTGGATACAGCCGAACGGCGTCGACCGACGCGCAGGGCAACTTTGAATTCCCCAACGTTCCGTATAACAATTACCACCTGACTGCCGGTGCGTCCGGATTTCAGAATGTCGCGCAGGACGTGGACGTGCGCTCGTCTGTGCCCCTCGAGTTAAAGATTAACCTGAAAATCGGCACCGCGACCACCACTGTAAACGTGGAAGCGGGCGGAGACCTCGTTGAAACTGAGCCCACGACGCATACAGATATCGATCGAGGCCTGTTCCAGAAGCTTCCTCTCGAAAGCCAGTCTTCCTCGCTCAGCTCGCTGGTGACGCTGGCCTCTCCAGGCGTCGCCGCTGATTCGAACGGTCTGTTTCACGGACTCGGCGATCACGCCGAAAATTCATTTTCTGTCGATGGTCAGCCGATCACGGACCAGCAAAGTAAGGTCTTCTCAAACCAGCTTCCTGTGGACGCCGTCCAGTCAATGGAAGTGATCCAAGGCGCCCCGCCCGCCGAGTATGGCGATAAAACGAGTTTGGTGATCGTTGTGAACACGCGTTCTGCACTTGGAGTCACGCAACCGCACGGGGATGTGACCGCTTCCTACGGCACTTTCGGAACTTCAAACGGAGCCTTTGATCTCGCTTATGGAGGTCAAACCTGGGGCAACTTTATTTCCGCAAATGGACTCAACACCGGCCGCTTCCTCGATCCTCCGGAGTTCACGGTCATGCATGCGAAAGGCAATCAAGAGAACGTGTTCGATCGCGTCGATTTTAAACCCTCGAATGCCGATACGTTGAACTTGAACGCGCAGTTTACGCGGTCTTGGTTCCAGACGCCAAATTCATTTGACGCGCAAGATGCAACCGCTTGGTCAGGCCTTGTCGTCGATAACGGCGGCCTTGGTCCGAACGGCCTGCCGGTAGGCCCTGCGGATCAACGTTCCCAGATCAGAACATTCAACATTGCACCAACCTGGACGCATTTGCTCAGTCCGCACGCGGTGCTCACGTTCGGCGGCTTCGCCCGGCAGGATCAGTTCAACTACTATCCCAGCGCCAACCCCTTCTCCGATCTTTCCCCGGGGCTGCAGCTTGAAACCGTAGGCCAGAACCGCCGGCTCACCAACCTCGGACTTCGCTCCGATCTGTCGGTAGTCAAGGGAATTCACAATTTGAAAGCCGGCGTTACTTACGAAGGCACGATTCTCACCGAAAAAAATAGCTTTGGAATTGTCGATCCGACACTGAACGCCGCATGTTTGAATCCAGACGGGAGCCCCTATACGGGCGCAAATCTGAATGACCCGTCCCAGTGCGCCGGGCTGCTCTCGCCCAATCCGTCGTTTGTGCCCACGCTTGCCTGTATCGATTTAACCAGACCGGGATCGCTGCCGGCGTCCGACGGTTGCCCGGGCTCCACTAGCGCGAGTTACCTGTTTCGTGGTCATGCCGACATCAGGGAAGTGGCGCTCTATGTCCAGGACACAATTTCGCTGAAAAACTGGACCTTCAGCCTTGGAATTCGAGGTGACATTTACCACGGCATCGCAAAGGCGACGCAAGCGGAGCCCCGGCTCGGAATCGCATACAACATCAAGCCGAGCAATACTGTCTTGCGGATTTCCTACGCGCGCACGCTTGAAACCCCGTTTAATGAAAACCTGGTCCTCTCGAGTACCGGTTGCAACGACCCGGTGGTCAATGCGCTTCAATCACTCACTCAAGGGTATCCTTGCCTGACGAATGCTTTGAGTCCCGGTACGCGTAACGAATTCCACGCCGGCATTCAGCAAGCGTTTGGACGGTATTTCGTCGTGGATGCGGAGTACATCTGGAAATACACAAATCGTGCTTACGATTTCAGCGTGTTTGGCAATACGCCAATCTTTTATCCAATCGAGTGGGCAAAATCAAAAATTCCGGGTTTCGCGATCCGGGGAACCGTCCCGAACTTTCACGGCTTGACCGCATTCGTGGTGATGTCCTCGGTTGCGGCGCGCTTTTTTGGCCCGCAAGTCAGCGGCATTGGTGTTACTCCGACTTCGGTCGGCACGGGAGGAGTCTTCCGCATAGACCATGATGAAAAATTTAATCAGACGACACACTTGCAGTATCAGCCCTGGAAAAACGGGCCCTGGTTCAGCTTCAATTGGCGTTATGACAGCGGCCTCGTAGCCGGCGCCGTGCCGTGTGCTGGCGGCAATTGTGCCAATGGACCAAACGGGACGGATAGCATCGTGGACGTGTCCGGTCTGACTCCGAATCAGCAGTTCCAGGCGGGACTCTTTTGCGGCCCTGTACGCGCAACTCCAAATACGCCCATCAGTCCGACCGGTCTTTGCGCCGCCTCGCAGTACGGCTCCACTCTTCTGACGATTCCGGCCCCTGGGACGCAAAACGACGATCATAACCCGCCTCGCGTCGCCCCGCGGCACCTATTTGATTTCGCTGTCGGTCACGATAACGTGTTCCATGGCGACAAATATAAATGGAGCGCGCGGCTGGAGGTCATTAACTTCACTAACCAATACGTGCTTTACAATTTCCTCTCGACGTTCAGCGGTACTCATTACGTTACTCCTCGTACGGTAACGGGCACAATCGGCTTCCATTTCTAGTTAGCCATAGCTAGTCGGTCGCTCACGGCGCATCGCCAGAAGTTGCTCCCGATCACTGGCCGCCGTATAACAACTCACCGCGAACGCTGCACATGGTTGCGCGAATCCGAGAATTTACATTTTGTTTACTTCCGGGGTGAGGAATTCACCATGTCGAGGGCATCACCATGAGAGCGGCGCTCGCGCGTTGGCGCAGAGGCGCGGGGGTATATGGAAACGTTGATGCAAGATCTGCACTATGCGGTGCGGACATTGAAGAAGAGTCCGGGCTTTCTGACTATTGCGGTGCTGACTATAGCGCTCGGAATCGGCGCGAATGTTGCGATCTTCACCGTCGTAAACGCCGTGCTGTTGCGGCCGCTTCCATTCCCAAATCCTGATCGTCTGGTGCGCATCTTCGCAGACTTCAAAGGCGCGGGCACGGAAAACATCGGCTTCTCCGAGCCTGAATTCGAAGATCTGCGCGACCGCGCCGGCGCCTTCGATGAGATCACGGTCGTGTTTCCCGCGAGCGCCGCTTTGACCGGTGGAGAGCACGCGGAACGCGTCGAACTCCTGGCGACGAGCGCAACCTACTTCCATCTGCTTGGCGCCAGAGCAGCAATTGGCCGCATCTACGGCGAAGGAGACGCCAAGCCGGGGTTCAGCGACTGCGTGGTGATCAGCGATGCCTTGTGGCGCCGGCAGTTCGGAGGCGACCCGCATGTGGTCGGCAGG
The DNA here is from genome assembly GCA_963787585.1 of uncultured Acidobacteriaceae bacterium. GTDB lineage: Bacteria > Acidobacteriota > Terriglobia > Bryobacterales > Bryobacteraceae > Bog-105. The sequence continues at coordinate 85,301 of CAWBDR010000002.1, read as the reverse complement.
ATGATTCGAGTGGATGAGGACCCCTACACGATCGTGGGCGTGATGCCGCCGGACTTTCGTCATCCGGGCCGCACTGTGAACGGCGACGTAGATGTATGGGTGGCCGCCGGGTACAAAGCCAATCCATTTCCGAACCCGCCGGTGCGCGCGCAGCACATCTTGCCCGGCGCAATGGGGCGGCTCAAACCGGGTATCACGCTGGAACAGGCGCAGTCACGGCTGGATGCGCCGGCTTTGCCGCACGTCTACTTCTCCATTTATCAGAACTCCAGCTTCGAACTGGCATTGTTTCTTCGTACACGGCACGACACGAGCGCTGTAAAGGAGGCCGTTACCCGGGTAATGCACTCTGTAGACCCTGAGCTGCCCCTCTACGGCATTCGGACAATGCAAGATCTGGAGTCGGCTTCCATGGCGCGCCGAAGGTTTTCGCTATTTTTGATGAGCGCGTTCGCGGCTCTGGCGTTGCTTATGGCGGCCATCGGAATTTATGGGCTGATGGCGCTTGCAGTCAGTCAACGCAGCCAGGAGTTCGGGATTCGAATGGCGTTAGGAGCAGGGCGACGCGATGTTTTGGTGGCTGCCCTGCGACCCGGGATCGTTCTCACACTGGTGGGAGTTGTGGCTGGTCTGATGAGCGCGATCGGCGCGACGCAATTGATGTCAAGCTTGCTCTTCGGCGTTTCTCCAAACGATCCAGCTACATTTGTGGCCGCCCCCGCCATGCTTGGGATCGTGGCGCTGGCCGCATGTTTCATCCCGGCGCGGCGTGCCATTCGCGTTTCGCCCACGGAAGCCTTGAAGTACTAGCCTCCGCAAATAGATCCGGTTGGTATCGCTGTAGCGGCTTACCCTACTGCGCTGCCCTATTTACTCATTCGATGCCGAATCTTCACAAGTCTTTTACAAACTGCTTAGACACGCAAAATGCGCCGTTCTGCCTCAAATTAGTGTTGAGCTGATCATATGAAACAACTTTCAACTCTCACTCTTTTTTTCGCTGCGACCTTAACGCTCTGTGCCAAAGATAACAAGCGCACCTTCACTGGGGAAATCATGGACAAACAGTGTGCAGAGATGGCTTCGCACGACAACATGATGAAGACCGAGGGCGCTAAGAATGCTAAAGAATGTACCCTCGCGTGCGTCAAAAATGGCGGTTCATTCGCGCTGCTGGACACCCAGACGAAGAAAGTCTATCCGATAGACGACGAGAAAAGAGTCCGCGAATACGCGGGCCAGCGGGTTCAAATTAGCGGCAAGTACGACCAAGACGCGGACGTCCTGCATATCGATACCATCGCGTCCGTGCACTAACGCACTGGCTGGCTAGATCGTACGATCGAGACCCCGCCACTCTTTACACCGAATTGACGATTCCACAACGACAGCCGTACAGCGTTACTCCTAACGTCAAGTTAGGTCAGTCGCGGGAAGGCTTTCGAGAGAAAGACGGATCCTCGATTGCAGAAAAGGAGTAATGCGTGAGTCGTTTACGAAATGATCTGGAAAACGCCGCAAATCGGCGCTCGTTTCTAAAGAGTGGATTGGCAGCCGGAAGCGCAACCGTGGGCGCCGGGCTCCTGGCAAGTGGCTCGTCGCTATTTGCCAAAGAGTTTGATGACGAAGACGATGAAGGCGGCCAGCTCACCAGAGGAGACGCGGCGATTCTGCGTTTTCTGGCTGCCGCTGAAATTCTGGAAAGCGATCTATGGGAGCAATATTGGGAGCTCGGGGGAACCCAGGACAACGAATTCGCCAAGGCGACTGGCGGCAACCCGCTCTATACGGACGCTCTGACGATCCTAGATGGGGACATGGCCCAATACATTCACGACAACACGGACGATGAGTTCTCTCACGCAGCTTTCCTGAGAGATTACTTGTTTTCTAAACAAGCTTCGACTGCCGAGATCGACCTGCTGAATGGCCCTACGTTCCGTACGTTGCAGGGCAGTACGGCGGAAGGGTCTTCAGGAAAAGGACGCCTTACAAATTTGACACGGCTGAGTGTCGATACCAGTTTTTGGGCGCGATACCGGAGTAGCAAAAATAATCCGGACCTTGACTCCGGGCATGTTTTTCCGCAGGCCGTTAAGGGCTTAAATGTGGGTCAGCATCCGGCGATTCCCAGAAGCAATGCTGACACCATGGGCAGCAGCATTGGCAATCCAACCGACCACCTGAAAGCGATCGCATTTACTGCCGGATTTCACTTTGCCTTCATCGAGCAGGGTGGGACGAGTCTGTATGCGGGGTTAGCACAGCGGGTCACGAACGTTCAGGTCTTGCGGATCTTGCTGAGTATCGGTCCGACCGAGACGATGCATTTTCAAACCTGGCAGGACAAGGCAGGCAATGCGACCCCAGTCACCGACACTGATCCGATTACCAAAGCGACTGTGACGTTTATGGACTTGACGAAGAATCAGCCTGAAATATTGCAGTCAAACCTGATCATGCCCGAGCCATGCCCATTCCTTAGCCGGAAGTTTCCGCCCTGTTCGATCATTCGCCCAACTCAAACCAAGGGCGCCGCAATGGGCGCTCTCACGGCGTTTAGCACGGACGGATTGTTTATCGGCCAGAATCGAGAATTCTTCGAACTGCTGAGGGATCTTGCGGCCGATGCCGACGCGGCTAGGCGTGAGATAAGCTGAGCGCAGGCCCCGCGACTTGCGCCGGCAATTCGATCTCGACCAGTAGCCCGGGCGATGCATTCTGGGCTCGGATAGTCCCGTCGTGCAGCGCGATCGCGCGTTCGGCGATCGATAACCCGAGCCCCACACCCCCGCCGGCAATGCGGCTGCGATCCGTCTCCACTCGGTAAAACGGTTTAAATAAGTTCGGCAGACTGCTCTGTGGTACGCCTGGGCCATAATCGCGAACTCCAATCACGCAACTGTCCTGGCTCGCGCGCAACTGCACCTCCACTTGGCTTCCCTGCGGCGTGTACCGGATGGCATTGCGAATTACGTTCTCCACCGCGCGCCGCAAGAGCTCTTTATCGCCCCGCGCGATCACGGGCTCGCTGTTGATCATGAGATGTACATGTTTGTTCTGCGCCTGGGCCTCCACCGCGCTGTCCTCAACCACATCCTTTAACAGCCCGGGTACCGCGATCTCATCCGCTCTCCGGTTCTCCGGGTCGCTCTCCGCGCGCGTGACCTCCAGCAGTTCTGAAACGAGCGAGCTCAGCCGCTCCACCTCCTTATTGATGCGATCCATTGCCGAATCGCGATCTGGACTCGTCCGTGCCAGTTCCACCGCAAATTTCAGCCGGGCCAGCGGTGATCGCAATTCGTGCGAGACATCCTGCAAAAGGCGGCGTTCAGCCGTCAGCAGCGTTTCGATCCGGTCCGCCATCACGTTGAACGCCTCGGTTAGTTTCCCGATTCCATCGCGCCGTCGCGCTCGCGCTCGCACGGCGAGATCTCCGCGTCCAAAGCGCTCCACCTTCTGTTCCAGCGTGCGCAATGGCGAGGCCAACTGAACGGCCAGGATGTAGCAGAACAGCACTCCCATTACGGCAATCCATAGGTACGCTGGCAATGGGTTCCACGGTCCGAGAGGGCTCGCAGCATTGATCAGCACCCGGTACTTCCCATCCGGCGAGGGCCACAAAATCGCCATCCGCCTCTGCGTCGCCGGGCTCCAGCGCGGTCCCACATTCCTCAGTTCGCCGCTGATGTCTCGGCCCGTCGCCAAATCGATCCCGTGGGCATCAACCAGCGCGTGCCTCCCCGGGAAATACGTTTCCAAGCGTGCGAAGTACTCCCGCAAAGCCGCTCTGCCACCGGTCTCGTAGGCGTGGCGTGCCTCGGTTACCACGAAGGCGAGAGATCGTGAAATAAAATCACGGCTCCCGGGGGCAAAACGGTAACGGACCTGGTTCGTAATCATGAAGCCCGCCAGGCATATGATCAACGTCACGGCGAACCAGACCAGGATCTTGATAAAAATCGATCTCATCCCGCTTCGCCCGCCGCCATGGCTTGCCCTTCCATCGCAAAAAGATATCCCACGCCCCTGACAGTTCGAATCAGACTGCGCCCGCAATCGAGTTTTTTCCGCAGATGACTTACATGCACGTCCAGCGCCCGCTCGAACGGATTCGCCTGCCGGTTATAAAGAAACCGTGCCAGATCGTCTCTCGACACAACTCGGCCCGCGGATCGCACCAGCATTTCCAGGATGTCGTACTCGATCGAGGTAACCTCGATCGGCAGTCCATCGCACGTGACTTCTCGGGTGCCGGAATTCAACCGCACTCCGTTGGCCTCGAGTATCTCCGGCTTGAGTGCGGACGCCTTGCCGGTCCGGCGCAGTACCGCCTGAACGCGCGCCAGCAGCTCGTCCGGACTGAAAGGCTTCGCCAGGTAATCATCTGCGCCGGCGTTCAGCCCCGCTATACGGTCGTCGTGATCCGTCCGTGCGGTCAACATAATCACGGGAACCGCGCTGCGCCTCCGAATCTGGTGCAGAGCCTCGAACCCATCGAGCTTTGGCATCATCACATCCAACAACACGAGGTCGAACGAACCTTCCAACGCTCTTGAAACTCCTTCCTCGCCGTTGTTCGCGTGGGATAACGAGATCCCGTGGGTCGAAAAATACTCCGCGATGAGCGCCGCCAGTTCCGCGTCGTCGTCCACCAACAGAATAGAGAGGCTACTCAAGCTTGGCTAAACCTCTACCGCCATTTTGTGACAATAGCGCGATTCAGGCCACAGCGGTTTTGTGGACATGGTTTACCCCGTCGCTGGTCTGGAAAACAGAAATGAAAAAGCGCGCCCAAAAATCGGGCCGATGTGGAGAATTCGTTCGGCAAAAGCCCTCTGGATGGGTTTGTTTCGCAAATTCCGGGGAGCCGTCTCTGTGCTATTCTCGTGATCGTTACTCAACCATGCGGACAGGTGGGTGAGTGGTTAAAGCCAACAGACTGTAAATCTGTCCCTCCTTGCGAGGTACGAAGGTTCGAATCCTTCCCTGTCCACCATCAAATATCGCTGCTGCCCATCAAGACAAGGCTTGATAACTTGGAGGGATGGTAGGCCGCAGTTCTGGTAGTGGCCGTTGTAGCTCAGTTGGTAGAGCGCGTCCTTGGTAAGGACGAGGTCACCGGTTCAATCCCGGTCAACGGCTCCAGCCCCTTCGTGTTATCCTCAAATCTTGGATGCTTGCGTCCCCGAGCGGACGTGTGCATTCATCCAGGCATAGCCTCCTTCCTCGATTCGCTTGCTAGCGAGAGGAAAACCCCACTCAATAGAGTAAGGATATGGCGAAAGAGAAATTTGACCGGAGCAAGCCGCACGTCAATATCGGGACGATCGGGCATATCGATCACGGCAAGACGACGCTAACGGCGGCGATCACCAAGGCGCTGGCCAAGCACAATCCGAAGGTGAAGTTCCGGAGCTTCGATTCGATCGATAACGCGCCGGAAGAGAAAGCGCGCGGGATCACGATTGCGGTGGCGCACGTGGAGTATGAGACGGCGAACCGGCACTACGCGCACGTGGACTGTCCGGGACACGCCGATTACATCAAGAACATGATCACCGGGGCGGCGCAGATGGACGGCGCCATTCTGGTGGTGGCGGCGACCGACGGGCCGATGCCGCAGACGCGCGAGCACATTCTGCTGGCGCGGCAGGTGGGGGTGCCCTACATCGTGGTGGCTTTGAACAAAGTCGACATGGTGGACGATCCGGAGCTGCTGGAGCTGGTCGAACTGGAAGTGCGGGAGCTGTTGAAGACCTACCAGTTTCCGGGGGACGATCTGTGCCGGTGGTACGGGTGAGCGCGCTGGGGGCCTTGAACGGGGAAGCGAAATGGGAAGCGACCGTCGATGAGCTGATGGCCAAGGTGGATGAGTACATCCCGGTGCCGGAGCGGGCGGTGGACAAGCCGTTCATCATGCCGATTGAGGACATTTTCTCGATCCAGGGCCGCGGCACGGTGGTGACGGGGCGCATCGAGCGGGGGATCTGCAAGGTGGGCGAGGAAATGGAGATTGTCGGCTTCCGGGACACGCGCAAGACGGTGGTGACGGGCGTGGAGATGTTCAAGAAGCTGCTGGACGAAGGGCGAGCGGGGGACAATGTGGGTCTGCTGCTGCGCGGCATCGAAAAGACGGATGTCGAGCGCGGGCAGGTGATCGCCAAGCCGGGGACCATCAAGCCGTACAAGAAGTTCAAGGGCGAGGTGTATGTGCTGTCGAAGGAGGAAGGCGGGCGGCACACGCCGTTCTTCAATGGATACCGGCCGCAGTTCTATTTCCGGACGACGGACGTGACGGGCGTGGCGAAGCTGCCCGAAGGGATGGAGATGGTGATGCCGGGCGACAACGTGCAGATGGAAGTAGAGCTGATCACGCCGGTGGCCATGGACAAAGGTTTGCGTTTTGCGATCCGCGAGGGCGGCCGCACTGTCGGGGCCGGTACCGTGAGTGAAATTTTGGAGTAGGAAATCAGGATTAGACAATGCCGCGAGAAATCATTCAGTTCCAGTGCAGCGAATGCAAAAACCGGAATTACAGCAAAACAAAAAATAAGCGCACGACCACGGAGCGCCTCGAGATGAAAAAGTTTTGCCCGTACTGCCGGAAACATCAGCCGCATCGGGAAACGAAGTAAAGTCTGTATTTGCTAGGCTGTAAAGGAAGAAGACTCCAGAAGGACTAGGGGCATAGGTTTAACGGCTAGACCAGCGGTCTCCAAAACCGCGAGTGGGGGTTCGAATCCCTCTGCCCCTGCCATGAACCCTCCTTTTTCGAATCCAGTTAGGTCAGTGTTGGTGATTTATGGAAATGATGACAAAGGCCGTTAGCTGGCCGCAGCGCACAAAATCGTATATAGAGGAGGTAAGAGGGGAAATGCGCCGCGTCACGTGGCCAAGCTGGAAGCAGGTGCGGGCGACGACGGGCGTGGTCATTGCTGCTACCTTTCTTTTCGCTGCTTACTTCGCGGTGGTCGACAACGTCGTTAAACTGGTCATCGATAAGGTCATTCACTCCTTCACTCGCTAAGCAAAATGTCCGACGAGAAACTCGACAACGAAGAAATACTGGGCGCGTTGCAGCATGATGACGATGCGGCCCCAGAGGCGTCCTACGTTCCGGAAAGCGGCGAACAGGACCCCCTTGAAGAAGATGAAGGAGTGCGTCCCGACGAAGTGCACTCCGAAAGCGCCGGCGAGGCCGAATCCGGTTCCGCTCAGCCGGAACCCAGCCATTACGCCCCGGGTCCAGAGGAACAGCCTGCGCCAGGACCTGCAAAAAACTGGTACATCATTCATGCCTACTCCGGATTTGAGAACAAAGTCGCGGAATCGCTTCGCACTCGCGCCCAAGCCTTCGGTTTTGCGGATCGGGTCGGTCAGATTCTGATTCCGACCGAAGAAGTAGTCGAGCTTCGCAACGGCAAAAAAATCATCAGCAAGCGGCTCCTCTATCCCGGTTACGTGCTGGTTGAAATGGAGATGGATGACGAGCTCTGGCACGCAGTGAAATCCACTCCGCGAGTGACTGGATTTGTCGGCGGTGGAACCAAGCCTGTGCCGCTTTCAGCCGACGAGGTCAACGCCGTTCTCTACCGTCAGAACTCGCCGGCCGAACGCCCGCGCCCGAAGATGACGTTCGAAAAGAACGAGACCGTGAAAATTATAGATGGACCGTTCACGAACTTTTCCGGCAAGGTGGACGAGATCAACACCGAGCGCAATACCCTGCGCGTGATGGTGACTATCTTCGGCCGTTCCACGCCTGTGGAGCTGGATTTCTTGCAGGTCGAAAAGATTTAGCGGCAGAGCACAAGGAAAAGAACAATGGCAAAGAAAGTTACCGCACAAGTTAAGTTGCAGATTCCCGCAGGAAAAGCAACCCCGGCTCCCCCCGTCGGAACCGCGCTCGGTCCGCAGGGTGTCAACATCATGGAATTCTGCAAAGCCTTCAACGCGAAGACATCCGCGAAAGATCAGGAAGGTCTGATTATTCCGGTCGTCATCACGATCTATTCCGACCGGTCGTTCACCTTCATCACGAAAACTCCGCCCGTCGCCGTGCTCGTTAAACGAGCCGTGAATCTGGCAAAGGGTTCGGCCGAGCCGAACAAGAACAAGGTAGGAAAAATCACGGAAAAGCAGATCGAAGAGATCGCCAGAATCAAGATGCCCGATTTGAACTGTTTCACTATCGAAGCCGCGATGGAACAGGTTAAGGGCGCCTGTCACAGCATGGGCGTGGAAATCGCTTAGCGGTTCTCGGCCTTTTCTGAACATCAGGATCGGCCCGGATACAAGCATCCGCAACGCAGCGGCGAATACAACATTTGGGAGGATGCGGCGGTGTGGCCGGAGGGCCAAACCGGGGTCACTTTCACCTCCGTGTCACTTTTCCGGCTTCAAGCCCGGCAGCGCAACCTTCGATAACTTAGCCACGATGTGCACTTCGGGATCGACCACTTCGGCGATGTCGTATTTCATCGATGTGTCCAGCACGATGCCGATTTCGGCTGGATTCAATTTGTAGACATCGGCTAAATATCTCGACATCGCGCTCGTTGCCTCCTGCAGCGCGTCTTGCAAGGAGTTCCCGATGCCGCTTGTCATAACATATTCGGCATCTTCGAAACGGGGACCGTTCAGATGTTTGTCCTGCTGGACGTCTACCGTGAACTCAACATCCATGGACGTCTCGAGAGCGTCTCCGGCCAGCTCGCCGTCGCCCTGCCCGGCATGTCCATCCCCCACAAAGAGCAACGCGCCTGGAACATTCACCGGCAAGAACACCGTGGTGCCTTCCACGACGTGGTTGTAATCCATGTTGCCGCCCCAGCCGCCCAAATAGCCTGCGCGGAAGGACTGAGTTGGGGAAGGCGCGACTCCGATACAGCCCAGCATGGGCCGGAGCGCGACTTTGTAATTCTTGAGCCGGTCGGTTGGGTTCTTGAGCATGCCGGTCTGCGTTTCACGATCGAGCTTCCACTCGGAATCGAAATGCTCCACTTTCGGTTGATCACGGAAATAATAGGGGTCCAGCGCACTTCCGATTACGCCATCTCCGCTTTGTGCGGAATCCCGGTTCAGGCGCACGCGAACCAGTTTCACGACCAAAGTGTCTCCGGGCATCGCGCCTTCGATATAGAAGGGACCAGTCAGCGGATTTCCGCCGAAAACGCGGTGCGTGCCGTGAGAATCATAACCGCCCGCATCGACGGTTTCGGTGTGAACGGTATCGCCAGGCCAAAGGTGCAGGACGGGTTCTTTCAACCCGGAAAATTCACGATGAAAGACGGTGGGGGTGAAGTCATGATGGTTCGGGGCGGAACTGGGGCGGACCGCAGGCCGGCGCGCCGACCACTTGATCGGAATCCCGTCGACTACTCCGTCTCCGCTCATTCCCGCATCAGTGATACGGCCGTTCCAATCGCCGCAGGGCTTATTCCCCTTCTTTTCTTTGCAGTGGAACGTAATGTTGTCGCCTTGTGAAGTACCGGCCATTTGCGAGCCCAAGAACTCCCAGCGGTATTCCTCTCCTTGTCTCGTGACATTCACTCGTCGCGCCTCCTTTATCTGGCCACCCGTAACGAAGACTTCCCATTTACCGGTAAGGTCGGCCGCCGGCGCGCAGACGGCAGCGGAAATCAAGAGCAATGGCAATATTTTCATAGCAACCAAGTGTCCCTACTTATACGCGAACGACAAGTGAAAAGTTCGAGTCATCTGGGCGCAATGGAAAGGACCTTGGGTAGAATGTCTGCTAACGAATGCCGATCGAATCGTCCAAGAGAATCGAACTGCTGCAGGGTACCCTCGACATGCTGATTCTTCGCACGCTTCTGTTTGGTCCCGCGCACGGGCATCAGATCGCGAAACACATCCAGCGCACCTCCGATGATGTCCTGCAAATCGAGCACGGCTCACTCTATCCCGCGCTGCACCGGCTCGAGCAGCGCGGTTGGTTGTCGGCGAAGTGGGAATCGGCCGGCAAGGATCTAAAGCGTGAGTTCAAATATTATCGCCTCACGCCTGCGGGAAGAAAACAGCTCACCGCTGAAGAATCGAAATGGAAGCAAATGGCGGATGCTATCGCGCGTGTGATGTGGCCCGCCCGCGAATCCTAAGAGCCTATCTCCGCGACTGGGAGAAGCCACAGTCTGTCGGTGGTGTGTTCTTTTTCCACCTGCCTGCGTCGTACTCGCGGAGGAAAGACTATGGCGAAGAAAGCCCTCAAGGAAAAGGTTGTGGTTATTACGGGCGCGTCCAGCGGCTTCGGCAGGGGGGCGGCTCTCAAATTTGCGGAGTCGGGAGCATCCGTTGTGGCGTCGGCCCGCCGCGAGCAGCCGTTAAATGACGTTGTGCGTGAGTGTGAAGCGGCAGGAGCTCTCGCAATTGCCGTTCCCGCGGATGTGAGTGAGGAGGCGGATGTCGAGCGCCTCGCGCAGGAGGCGATCTCGCGATTTGGCCGCATCGACGTCTGGGTCAATAACGCCGGCACCGGGGCGTTGGGCCGTTTCGAAGAGGTACCGCTCGAAGAGCATGTGCAGGTCATAAAGACGGACCTGCTCGGCACGTTATATGGCAGCTATTTCGCCGTGCGCCAATTTCGCGCGCAAGGATCGGGAACCCTCATCAACGTGTCTTCTGTGATCGGCAAAGTGCCGTCTCCCTACTTCGCGTCGTATGCCGCCGCCAAACACGGCGTGGTCGGCCTGAGCGCGGTGCTCCGGCAGGAACTGGAGGAAGACAAACTGAAGGACATCCACGTTTGTACCGTTATGCCCACCTCCATGGACACGCCCTTCTTCGAGCACGCGGCCCAGCACACCGGTCACGAAGCTGCGCCGATCCCGCCCGTATACGATGCGGACAAAGTTGTCGATGTCATCGTCGACCTTGCCACCGATCCCGAAGACGAAGTCTCGGTTGGACCCGCCGGCAAATTTATGACCTTCGCCCATCAGATGGCCCCGGGTTTGGTGGAGGCCATGATGCGGCGGCAGACTCACAAAGCGGAATACCAGGATGCGAAAGTCGCGGCGAATTCCGAAGGAGCAGTCCGCGAACCGATGGCTAGCGGTACTGCCGTGGGCGGCGGCTGGGGCAAAACGAAACGTTAGTCTTAAGTGCGGTAGATGCGGCCGTTAATTCGGCCGCATCACCACCTTCACGCATTCATCCTGCTTGTTCTTGAACGTTTCAAAGGCTTCCGGCGCATCGTCCAGCCGCAGGCGATGCGTGATGATGAACGTCGGATCAATTTCCCCGTTCTGAATCCGCTGCAGCAGAGGCCGCAGATACCGATGCACGTGCGTCTGCCCGGTCTTAATGGTCAGGGCGCGATTCATAATCGAGCCGAACGGGATCTTATCGAGCAAGCCGCCGTAAACGCCGGGAACTGAAACTGTGCCGCCATTCCTGCAGGCCATGATCGCCTCACGCAGCGCGATGGGCCGGCCCGTCTCCAGCATCATCGCCTGTTTCACGCGATCATACGCATAGAGGGGCCCGGGCATGTGCGCCTCCATCCCTACTGCGTCAATGCAGGCATCCGGCCCGCGCCCTCCCGTCATTTCCATCAATGTGTCGTAAACATTCGCGTCTTCGTAGTTGATCGTTACGGCTCCGGCTTTTTCCCGCGCCATGCGCAGGCGTTCGGGCACGCGATCAATGGCGATCACGCGCTCTGCTCCCAACAGGTAAGCGCTTTTGATGGAGAACTGACCGACGGGGCCGCAACCCCAGACCGCGATCGTGTCTCCGGGCTGAATATTGCATTGCTCGGCAGCCATGTAGCCGGTGGGAAGAATGTCGGACAGAAACAACACCTGCTCATCGGTGAGGTCGTCCGGAACCTTCAGCGGCCCGACGTCGGCGTACGGCACCCGGGCGTACTGGGCCTGCCCTCCGGCATAACCGCCCACCAGGTGCGAATAGCCGAAAATGCCGCAGGGCGAGTGGCCCCACAGCTTCTCTGCCATCCAGGCGTTCGGGTTTGAGTTTTCGCACAGCGAAAACATTTGTCGTTCACAAAAGAAGCAGCTTCCGCACGCGATCGGAAACGGCACGACAACCCGATCTCCTATGTTCAGGTTATGGACACTGCTGCCCAGTTCGACGACTTCGCCCATGAACTCATGGCCTAAGATGTCGCCGTGCCGCATCGTGGGAATGTAGCCGTCATAGAGGTGCAAATCCGAACCGCAGATGGCTGTAAGCGTGATTTTTACGATTGCGTCCCGCGGATTCAGGATCTTCGGATCGGGGACCTCTCTGATCTGTAAGTCGTGCTTTCCGTACCAACAATTCGCTTTCATATGGTCCTTGAAAATTGGTCCTTAAAATCTGAAATGATGGACGAGCGAAATCCGCGCTGCTTCAGGTACTGGAAAGCGCCCGCCCGGAACTCTGGCCCTCGATGGTTGGAACCTCTCCGGTTTCGATGACAGCTTTGAACCGCCGCAGGTCCATTTTGGCCTGCACGCTGGGTTCTTCTCCAAAGAGCTTAGCGATCAGCGCGCCAGCTTTTCCGCCCGGGGGATCGTATTCAATGGAGGTCTTGACCACTGTTCCGCGTCCGCCCGGAGCGCTCTCGAACGACACCGAGCCGCTGTTATTGACATCCGCGCCCTCGAGCGAGCGCCAGGCGATGCGATTCGGCGTGTCCTGAATGAGCTCCGCGTCCCATTCGACGGTTTGGCCGGCCGGCGCCTTTACTACCCAATGCGACCTGCCATCTCCCGTCATGCGAACCGATTCCAGATGTTCCATGAACCGAGGCAAGTTTTCGAAATCTCGCCAGAAGCGGTAGCAATCTTCGGGAGAGCGATTCACCGCGATGGTTTGTACCGTCCGAATGGTAGAGCCCGCGCCATTACGGAGCTTCACCACGCAGAGGACGTCCAGCGCCGTGACCGCCGCAACGGCGCCGATCGCGGCTCCTAATTTGCCCTTCTCTGTCCGGCTGGAGCCCAATCCCGCCCCGAGCAGCCCTAAATCCACCGCATCCCCGGCGACCCGACCCGCCATCGACCGCGCTGGTTTTTTTTCGAGGAGCACCGCTACACCGGCGGCGATCTCCCGCGCCCCCATGCTGCGAATCAGCATCTCGTGCCCTGGCACGCCAATCAGGCGCCCTAGCTGCCGTGGCGCAAGCAACTCGGCTGCGCCCAATCCGATACTGAACCACCCTAGCGCGCGTGCTCCGCGTATATGTCGACTCCCGTTACTCGTCGTGAATCCCGTTGGGGTATATTGCTGTGTTATTTCAGAATGCGTAAGTACGTGTGTTGCCATTCTCGTTTCCAGTCGCGTGTTGGACTCCACTCGCGCGGCAGAATTTCCTCGTACTCTTACCCACAGGGGCTTGCGCTATTAAGTGAATGTGGAATCGGCCATGTTCTTGATCGCTACCCTATTCGCTCTGGAGGCCGTTGCCGCTCCGCGCGCCATGCATTTCGAAAAACGCCTCTTAGCCGATGACCTCAAGGGCGGATATCAGGTTGTCGCGTGTGATGTAAATGGCGACGGCAAGCTGGATCTAATCGCGCTGGCCAGCGACATGACGGATCTGGTCTGGTTCGAGAATCCAACTTGGGAACGCCATGTGCTCGCGAGCAATCTCCCGCGCCTGATCAATCTCGCGTGCTGGACCCGCATTCCTCACGCAGTACCTACGATCGCAGTCGCCTATGAATTCTCGATGCATCCCGAAAAGAGTGCAGGAATCGTTGCGCTGCTCACGCCGAACAAAGATCCATCACTGCCCTGGAGCATTAAAGAAATCGATCGACTTCCCGCTTCCCACCGCTTGCGCTGGGCCGATATTGACGGCAGCGGCAAGAGAGTGCTGATCAATGCGCCGCTTGCAGCAGGCGTTGCGCGAGAGCCGGATTACCGGGGCCACGTGCCGCTCGTCTACTACCGGCCCGGAGAATGGAAACGGCGCTCGATCAGTGATTCCGAAGAGGGCGTAATGCACGGCATCTTCATTACAGATTGGGATCACAACGGCCGCGACGCGATTCTCATTGGCAGTTTCCTCGGGATCCATTTATACAGGTTCGAGCCGGATGAGAAATGGTCGCGAGTTGAGATCGCCAAGGGTAGTCCCCTGCCCTGGCCGAAAAACGGGACAAGCGACATTGCGGTCGGCCTGCTCGACAAAGAGCGTTTCCTGGCTGCGATCGAGCCCTGGCACGGCAACGAGGCAGTTGTTTACCGGCAAGACGGCAACTCGTGGAAACGGGAATTGATAGATGGGGCTCTGAGCGACGCGCACACAATTGAAACCGTCGATCTGGATGGGGATGGCCGCGATGAAATCGTCGCCGGCTTTCGATGAAAGCCTTACGGCGTCTATATCTACCATTTCGATGGCGCTAACTGGAGCCGAGAGATTCTCGATCGCGGATCGATCTCGGCGGCCGGCTGTGCAATCGCGGATCTGGACGGCGATGGGAAGCCGGAGATCGCCTGCATCGGTCAAGCTACGCATAACCTCATCTTGTGGCGGATTTTGCCGTGACTCACGCTGATTCTGAAGCCTTACTCGCTTCGCAAACTTTCCATTGGTTCAATGGTGGCCGCACGACGCGCCGGAACAAACGCGGACATCATAGTGACCGCCGCGAACAACACCATCACGCCAGCGACGGCGAGAGCATCATGGGCCCAGTTCGCCCTCATTACTGCGCGGATCAATGTCCGAAGCGCCCATGTCGCGAACAATCCCAGCATCAGGCCCACTCCGACCATGAAGCTAACCCGGCGATACACCATCCCGAAGATCCGGGATCGCGTGGCGCCCAGAGCGATTCGAATGCCGATGTCGCGTGTGGATATTTCCACCTCATGGCTGATCAACCCGTAGAGCCCTACCAGCGCGAGCACAATCGCCAGGACCGCGAACGTTCCGAAAAGCCAATTCTCCAGCCGCTCAAAAGTGAGCGCTTGCGCGATTACGTGATTCATGCTCTCAGGCGTCCGAAACGGAAGCGTGGGATCAATTTCATGGAAAATGCGGTGCAAATCCCCAATCACCGATTCGGGTTTCCCGGCAGTTCGCAACACCAGGTGCATGGAAGGCACCACCATCAGCCGCATGGGCGGCGGAATCTGCGAAATGGGCCAATCCATCTCCGCAAGCGGCCGATCAAAGATGCTCTGCCGAATATTGCGCACGACCCCCACAATGACCACCTTGTCGTCGCTGTCGATTACCTGGCCAATCGGATCCTGGCCCCCCGGAATGTACCTCTTCACGAACGTCTCGTTCACCACAGCGACGCGCTGCGCGTTCGGCGTATCGAGCGCGGTATTCAGTAACCGTCCACGCACGAGTTGATCGCCAAACACCGAGTAGTAGCCCGGCGTGACGAGCCGGATCTCCGCCAGCCGCTCTTCATTCGGAGGATTGGGTGGCTGGCCCGCAATGTGTACATCGCTGTTCCAACCCCAGTTTTGTATCGGAACCACCTGAATGAGGCCGGCGCTTTTGACACCTGGAATGGTTTGGACCCGCTCGAGCATCGGCGTATAAAAATCCGCAATCACATCGCGGTGTTCGTAGCTTCCCGGAGAAAGATCGATCTCAGCCGTCAGAATATGGTCCGGCGTGAATCCGAAATCCGCATGTTGCAGTCCCGACAACGCGCGGAAAACGAGTCCGGCCGTCACCAGCAGCACCAGGGCCAAAGCCACCTGCGTGATGACGAATGCCGCACGCAATTGGTGTTGGCCGCGGTCCGTACCTGCGCGTCCTCCGGACCGCAGAACGGAGTTCGCAGATAGGGAGGAAAGCCGCAGCGCGGGAATCAATCCTGCGAGCACGCTGGTGAGGATGGCAACCGCAAGGGACGCGACCAGAACCGGCAGATTCACCCGCACTTCGGCGCCACGGCTCAGAGCGGCGACCAGCAGCACGCTCGTCGCCCGCAGCAGTCCGAACGCAAGCGCTATGCCCGCCACTCCACCTGCCAGCGCATAAATTATCGTCTCTGCGAGAAACTGGCGTATCAATCTTGCCCGGCTCGCCCCAAGCGCCGAGCGGACCGCGAGCTCAAGCTGAATTCGCATGCCTCTGGCGAACAGCAGGCCAGCAATGTTGACGCAGCCGATCGCCAGCAGCGCTAGCACAGCGTAAAGGAGCAGGCGCAGAGCTACGGACGTGTTCCCGACCGTGAACGAAGGAAGATCGATCAGCTTCGCACGGCGGCCCTTCGTATCGGGATAGACGCGCCCAAGCTGATTCAGAACGCGATTGAACTCCTGCTGAGCCGCTTGCGCCGTCACGCCGGGCCGAAGCCGCGCTACGGTCGGGAGCCAGTGATTCCCGCGGCCCGTGCGCTGGTTGGGCGTCATGGCCAAAGGGCGGTAGATGGCATTCGTCTCGCTGATCGGGAATCGAAATCCCGGCGGCATCACACCGATCACGCTGTAAGGATGGCCATCCAGTTTCACCTTCGCCCCGAGCACATCTGCCCGGCCGCCGAGCAGGCTGCGCCATACCTCGTAGCTCAAGACGACAACGAAATTTCGGCCCGCCTGCTCTTCTCCGGGTGCGAAAGTGCGCCCCAAAACAGGTTTCACCCCGAACACCTGGAAAAAATTGTCGGATGCCGATACAGCCGGTAAGGAAATCGCCGTGCCGCCGCTCTCGAAATTCACGCTGCTGAAGCTGTTGTACGCTGCGAGTGCGGAAAATGCCGTCGCTTCGCGCCGCCAGTCCACAAACTCCGGATAGGACGCCGGCTGCGTGTAATTTTGCGGCGAATAGGTTTGGAGCGAGAATATCCGGCTGGGCTGGTCATAGGGCAATGGCCGGATGAAAACGGTGTCGAGCACGCTGAACACCGTGGTACACAGGCCTACAGTAAGCGCCAGAGTTCCTACGATCGCCAGGGTTAAGCGCGGCGATTTGCGAACGATCCGGAGCGCGTAGCGGAGATCTTGAAGCAGGGTGTGCATAGCCATATCTATTCTCTCCGCGAAATGCCGGGGCGGAACTCTGATTCAATGGATGAATTCGTCAATGGAACCTGCTGCCCTGCAGTTTGCGATTTTCATCATCGCCGTGGCCCTGGTCTTCGATTTCGCGAACGGCTGGCATGACTCGGCCAATTCCATCGCCACTGTCGTCTCCACGCGCGTCCTCTCCCCGATACAGGCGGTCATCTGGGCCGCGTTTTTCAACTTCGTCGCGTTTGCGCTCTTCGGCACCAGGGTCGCGCAAACGATTGCGAGCGACATGGTGGACATTCATCAGATTGAAGCGCACTGGCGCCTTTGGGTGCTTCTATGTGGCCTGCTGGGCGCAATCGCCTGGGACGTTCTCACCTGGTACATCGGCCTGCCCACCAGCTCTTCGCACGCGCTGGTCGGCGGGTATGCCGGCGCCGCCATTGCCGCGCATCATGGATCGTTCACCGTTCTCGTGCCGTCCGGCTGGATAAAAACCATCGCGTTCATCTTTATCTCGCCTTTGGCCGGCATGGCTCTCGGCTACTCCATCATGCTTGGCATCGTATGGATTTTTCGCCGGGCCAGCCCCAACAGAGTCGAAGCGCTGTTCCGTAGAGGACAGCTTTTCTCCGCCGCGCTGTACAGCCTCGGCCATGGCGGCGCCGACGCTCAGAAGACCATGGGAATCATCGCCGCTGTTCTCGTCGCGGCTCGTTTAGACCTTTTGGCCGCCCAGCACATCCCTCTGTGGGTGGTTGTCACTTGTAATCTGGCGATGGCGTTCGGCACGCTGAGCGGGGGCTGGCGTATCGTCCACACCATGGGTGCGAGATTAACGCGCTTGAGGCCGGTCGGAGGTTTTTCGGCCGAAACCGCCGGCGCTCTTACTCTTGGCCTGGCCATCTTTGGAGGCATACCCGTAAGCACAACTCACACGATAGCCGGCGCTATCGTCGGGGTCGGCGCCGTCCGCCGCCTGCACGCTGTCCGCTGGGGTGTTGCCGTGACCATCGTGTGGGCTTGGGTTCTGACCATCCCCGGAGCCGCTCTCATGGCCGCTCTCGGCTTGCTCCTTGCGAAAGCGCTGCACCTCTAGAGCCGTCGCCTGCCCCGCCAGTTCTCAAGCCGAAGCAGTACAGGCGCGATTCATGGTCGACTGCGAAAACGCGACCGCTTGTCACGGCAAGGCCAGTGAAGTGTACCCACGTCTTCATCGCATCTCCGCTTTGGTAGAGCAGCTTCCCGGTGCTCGCGTCCAAAGCCATCAAAACCGCGGGGTGTGTTCCGGCCGAGCGCTCGGCCGTAGTCAGCAAATTCTGCTTCCATTCCTCCATGCTCTTGAAATGCGTGATCCCAAGAACGCGGTCCTGGCGCGGGTTCTCGCCCGTTGCCAGCGCATACAAAACGCCATTCGCAACCACCGGCGCATCCGGCAGATTCATGTCGGGCGAGATCCAGGCCGGTTGAAGGCCAGGCGCGCCGTTCGCCAACGTGACGACCTTAAACGCAAGAATGCTTCCGTGCGGAGTGTCGCCATTCATAAGCGGAAACGGCGGGGCTGTGTGGGCCACGGTTCCCCAAACAGAGAAGTAAAGCCAAGTCTGGTGATCCACATCCACCCAAGATGCAGGAGAGCCCCAAAATCCTTTTTCTTCCAACACCGCGCTTTCATTGGCCAAAACGGGTGACGTGTAAAGCGCCCGGTCATGATTGCTGCCGCCGAGACTCTTGCTATCCAGCAGATAGATGACCGATTCCTTTCCTCCGCCCGCCAGCAGTTCTTTGCTGTCATAGGTGAATCCAAGTAGGCCGCCGGACGGCAAATCCAGATCGCGCTTCTTGAGGTCGCTCCAGTTTAGCGGCGTGAAGTAATCACTGACGCGAGTAAGGCCGGGAGGCACGGCCACAAAACTGTTGCTGTAATCGCCCGCTGGCGGGTCGAACGCACCATCACCGGTCGAAACATACACGGTTCCGTCCGGGCCAATTACGGTACCGCCGCGTAGCCACATTCCGCCGCCCGATCCGCCACGGATCAACAGCTCACGGGATTCGATGTGTATTGGGTCTGAAACCCGCATCGAGTAAATCCCCGACCGGTCCCCGCCGCATCCTTGGGAGGTGGTTGTGTAAAGTACCCCATCCCGGAGATTCAAGCTCCACGCTTTTGCGAACGCCGGGATGAATGCGAACGGGCAAATTTAATCGTGCCCGTGGCCAGGTCAAGTCCATACAGGCGCCCATCCCCGGCAATCGTGTAAATGATCTGATGCTCCTTGTCGATCACCGGTGTGGCATTCGGAGTATTCGGGCACAGGTAGTACGACTCTTCCTTCGGCGCGGCGTAACTCTGGAACGTGCGGTTCCAGACCACTTTGCCGCCGTCTGCATCGACTGCGAAGAACGTGTTCGAGGTGCCGGCCACGAACACCAGCGTCTTCGGACCAGCATTAGTCGCGACGTTATCGCAACAAGGGGAGCGGTCAGAGCGCTGAGCGAGAGCGGCACGTTATCCAATTGCGTTTGCCAGAGGAGGCATAGCTTATGTACGTTTTCTGGCGATAACTCATGCTCGGACGGGTTGTAGCCGCTGCGTTGCGGGTCGTGCCCGTAGGTCAGCCAGTCGGCGGAACAACAAGCGCAGACGAGGAAAAGGCCAATGGCGATCCGCATGCCTCAGAATTGTACATCCGGGGCCGCTCTGGCCTTGCTTATTGTGCCTCAGGCGGCTTTTTCGAATGCGACGATGCTGTCAATGTTCTTGTTGACGAGCTGTTCGCCGCGGGGACGCTGCCGATTCAGCAGATTTTCGCGATCGAGCTTGGCCTGATGGAGCAGAACGGCCCATCGGTGGCGTTCCTCGTGGCGCTTTTCGCGAGCTTCGCAGCGGGCTTGATCCGCCGCTTGGTGCTGCTGCGAAACAAACCCATTTTGCTCTTTGCGCTTTTCTGCTTTGAGCTTTAGGAGATCGCTCAGGCATTTATGGAACGCACGCTCGTGCGTAGTTTGATAGCGGAGATAAAGCGCCAGGCGCGCGTCGCTGTCACAGCCACCGACTTCGTTGAAGCAGAACCCTTGAAGATACAGAGCGCGTTGAGAGAGCCAGTGGTGCTCGGCCATGCGATCGACGAGTAAGTGCTCGGTGCGAGTGGCAGGACGGTGCTCGTCGCGCAGGCCGTCGAGGAGCTCTTGATAATCCTGCTCGCTTTCGTAGGGCATGATGGCGAAGCGTCCGGTAAGGCCGTGGCGAAATGCGTTGAAGGAGACGGTTTCCTTGCCCGCCGATGATCTTGGGCCACGGGAGAGCTGGGCGTTCTGGCGGTTGGCCCGGAGTTGGGCGAAGGAGATGTGTCCGGCCACTGCCGGTCGTGATTGCCAATCGAGTTGAGTGGGGGAAACGTGTCCGCTCCCTCGCGGTCGCGGTTCCGACGGGCAGACCGCTTCTTGCGGACGCGGCTCAGAGTGCTCGCGCGGTTCCGTATCGGGAATGAGGCCGGCTTTGTGCATGACGCGTTCGACGAAAGCATCGGCTTCGGCGATGAATTCGGGGGTGAATTCGTCTAAGAGTTCGGGATTTACGGATTGAGCGGACATAGGTTCTCCTGAGCCGAAATTACATCGTTAGGCGTTCCGCGGGCGTCGCGGGGCCCGGGTAACGCGCTGTCGGCATGGGAGAAGAGAGGCATGGGTGAGCTGTGACTGGCAATTCTCAAAGAATGCTTTCGAGCACATCACTCTTCCCGTAAAGCGATGACCGGATCCACCCGCGCGGCACGGCGCGCCGGAAACCAGCACGCGACGAATGCGACGATCGCCAGCAGCATCGTGACGCTCGCCATCACGATTGGATCGAGGGCTGTGACTCCATACAGCATTCCTTTCAGGAACTGCGTGAATCCCAGCGAGGAAACTACGCCCACGAAGAGGCCGATACCTGCCAGCCACATTCCTTGTTTAATTACCAGGCCTAACAGGTCTTGCCGAGCTGCCCCGAGGGCCGCCCGAATGCCGAGCTCGCGTGTACGCTGCGCGACTGAATAGGAAATGACTCCGTATAGGCCGATACCGCCGAGCAACATTGCCAATCCCGCGAATATGCCAAGAAGAGTCATGGTAAAGCGCTGGCGCGCAATGGAGCTGTCCACTACCTGCTCAAGCAGGCGTGGTTCGGCCATCGGAACGCCGCCCGATGCGACCAGAGTTTCACGACGGATCTGCTCAGCCATCGCGAGCGGATCGCCGGAGGTGCGGATGACCCAATTCACAGGTAACAACTGATTGCCCATGGCCATGAGCGTGTCGGGAAGCTGCGCTACGGGCTCGAAATAGATCGGCTGGGGAGGAGTACCCAGCCCCTCATCGTGCGTATCACCGACCACACCCACGATTTCGCGCGGAAGATCGGCGAAGAGCGGGCCCATGATACGTCCGACCAGGATTTGCTGTCCGAGCGGGTTCTCGTGCGGAAAATATTTGCGGGCGAGAGCTTCATTGATAATGATCACGCGGTGCGACTGCTGCGTGTCCCGCAATGTAAATGCCCTCCCCGCAACGACGGGGATCCGCAGCGCGGAGAAGTAATCGGGCGAAACCACCCGGAAGTCTTCATCCAGTATTTGTTTAGAAGGAGGGCGTCCCATGATTTCGAAGGGATCGTCGAAGCCAGGCTCTGTCGGTAAGTTGGATATGGTTCCGACGGCCACCACGCCTGGTATCGCCTCCAGCCGGGTGATGATTTGGTGGGCGAGACGAGCGGTAGCCGCCGTGGTTCTGAATCTCTCATCGGTCAGAGACATTTGCATGGTCAAGACATGGTGCGCATCAAAACCGGGGTTGACCCCGCTGAGATTCTTAAAAGTCTGTATCAACAATCCGGCGCCCACCAGGAGTAAGAGCGAAATGGCGATTTCAGCGACGACGAGCACCTGCCGGGCCCGGTTTGCCGACGAACTTGCCGTCGTACGCGCGCCGGATTCACGCAAGGGATTCGCGGTACCAGCATGGAAGCTCTGGACCGCGGGAAACAAGCCGAAGAGCACACCCGTCAAGACTGCTATCGCGGCGGAAAACAGAATCACGGCTTGGTTCAGTTCGACATGCTGCAGCTGGGGCAAATTGGCGGGAGCCAGCCTCAATAAGAGCGGTAATGCGAATTGCGCCAGCACAATGCCAAGAGCGGCTCCAGTGAGCGAGAGCAAAAGGCTTTCGGTAAATAGCAACCGCATGAGTTGCCAGCGAGTGGCTCCGAGGGCGGTGCGGACGGCCATCTCACGTTGGCGCCCGGTGGAGCGCGCCAGCAGCAGATTCGCAACATTCGCACAGGCGATCAACAGAACAAATCCGACGGCAGCCATGAGCACCAGCAGCGCCGGCCGAACCTCCCCGACGATCCAGGAATGGAAGCCGATCACCGCGATGTCTTCGCCGTCGTTCATGACGATTCCTTTGCCAAACTGCTGCCGGAAACGCTGCGCCACCAGGTGCATGTCTCGAGCGGCCTGCTGAAGAGATACATCCGGCTTGAGCCGCGCGATAACGGCGTAATCATTGGCATGGTCGGACGGATCGATTTTCAATTGGAGCGGGGTCCAGAGGTCGGCTGCCTGAGGAAACCCGAAATCTTTCGGCATGACGCCAAGAATCGTGTAGCTGGCAGCGTTCAATGCGATTGGCCGCCCCACTATGCCGGGGTCCGCGTGAAACAGCCGCTGCCAAAGCTCGTAGCTTAGGACGGCGAAGTGGCCCGCGCCCGGCTTGTCTTCAGACTCGCGGAACGTGCGACCAATGGAGGGCTGCACACCCAGCACCCGGAAAAAATCGGCGGTGACTGGCAAACTGGTCAGCCGTTCGGGTTCGCCGGCGCCGGCAAGATTGACGCCGACAGACATGAAATCATAAGCCGCCATGGCTTCAAAGGAATGGTTTTCTCTGCGCCAGAAATCATACTTCGTGGGCGTGACGGCAGAAGCTTTCAAGCTGCCACCCTTAAAGCTTCGCGTGACCTCGACAATCCGCTCTGCATGCGGATAGCTCATGGGTCGCAACAGAACGGCATTTACGACAGTAAACAGCGCCGTGTTCGCGCCAATACCGAGCGCGAGCGCCGCAATCGCGGTGATCGTCATAGTCGAATTCTTGGCCAGACTGCGGACCGCGAATTTCACGTCACTCAGTAGCATTGTTCAAACTCCTGCTGTTCGTTTTCGGAACAGCTTTTTTCCAGCGCCGAACACTTCATAACCCGGCAAATTGATGCAAAGGAGGGAAATCTTGTTTTTCTCAAACTAAGCAGGAAGACATGCAATTCCGACACCAATAGCACTCCAACGTCTAAGATGTGAACATTGTGCTCAAGCATCTCTTTCTTCTTACATTCGCTTTCTGCGCCGCCGTTAGTCTGAAAGCGCAAGCTCCCGCCTGGCATCCCGCGCCGGGTCATACCGAAACAGCGATCTGGCCGGGTCAACCTCCCGATGGCAAGCCCGCTGCGGGACCGGAGATTGACACCACCACAAACAAAGAGCCTCTCATCGCCGGCAAGCCCATCATCCGTCTTGGCAATGTTGCCACTCCGACCATGACTGTCTATCGCCCGAAAGACCGGAACATGGGCGCGGCGGTAGTCGTCTTTCCCGGTGGCGGTTACCGGATACTGGCGATCGATCTGGAAGGCACTGAAGTCTGCAACTGGTTGACTTCGAGCGGGATTACCTGCGTGCTTCTCAAATATCGCGTGCCAGAATCCGGGCCCTATCCGAAGTCTCCTGAGGCCTTAGAGGATGCCCAAAGAGCAGTGGGTCTCGTTCGCTCCCACGCTGCGGAATGGCAGATAGACCCACACCGGATCGGAGTGCTTGGCTTCTCGGCGGGCGGTCATCTCGCCGCGGCACTCAGCACCCACTTCGATCAACGCCTCTACAAGCCCGTCGATGCCGCGGACCAAGTGAGTTGCCGTCCCGACTTTGCGGTGGTTATTTATCCCGGGTACCTTGCGCTTGCGGAGCAGAACTTCGCACTGAATCCCGACATTCCCGTTACGGGACAGACACCGCCCACTTTTCTGCTTCAGACCGAGGACGACCGAGTAGCCCACGTCGAATGCTCACTGGCGTACTATGCCGCGCTGAAGAACGCCAACGTCCCGGTTGAGATGCACCTGTATACGGAGGGCGTCCATGGCTACGGGCTTCGACGTACTGCCCTTCCAGTGACTGCCTGGCCGCAATTGGTCGAGACCTGGTTTCACACGATCAAAGTGCTTCCCGAGTGATGACGCATGCGTTTGTGTCCGGCCTCGCTCGATAATAGTGGTATGGAAGATGTTCTGACCATTGCCGGGCGGAGTTTCCGCTCGCGCCTCTTCGTAGGAACCGGAAAGTATCGGAGCAAGCAGTTGATGGCGCGCTGCCACGCCGCATCGGGCACGGAGATGGTGACCCTCGCAGTGCGCCGGGTGAACTTGACCGACCGCACTAAGGAATCGGAGCTCGATTTCATCGATCGCTCGAAGCTACAGATTCTGCCGAATACTGCTGCATGCTACACCGCCGAAGACGCCATTCGAACGGCCCGTCTGGCGCGGGAAGTCGGCCTTTCGAACTGGATCAAGCTGGAAGTAATCGGCGATCAGAAAACGTTATTCCCGGACAACGAAGGCCTCCTGGAAGCGACCCGCATTCTGGTCAAAGAGGGTTTTATGGTATTGCCGTACACCACTGACGATTTGGTGAACGCGCGAAAGCTGATTGATGCAGGGGCGGCCGCCGTTATGCCGCTCGCCGCTCCCATTGGATCGGGACTCGGAGTGCAGAATGTGACCAACCTCAAAATTTTGCGGGAGGCGATCACGGAAGTGCCTCTGATCGTGGACGCCGGCGTGGGAACTGCTTCCGATGCGGCGATCGCGATGGAACTCGGCTATGACGGCGTGCTTCTCAATACCGCGATTGCCGAAGCCGAAGATTCCGAGCGCATGGCCGCTGCGATGAAACTCGCGGTGGAAGCGGGTCGAGCTGCGTTTCTGGCTGGGCGCATGCCCAAACGGGAATACGCTGTCGCGAGCAGCCCGCTTGTAGGGACAATCGGCACGGCAGCAGCACGTTAGCGGCTCACTTGCTCCTTAGCCTGTTCCACGGCGTCTTCCAGTTCTCGCTGATATTTCTTCAGCCAGTCGTCTGATTCCGCTTCGAAACGCATGACCAGGACGGGTTGCGTGTTGGAGGCCCGCACCAGCCCCCACCCGTGCTCGAACGGAACGCGGACACCATCTATATCGACGATGGCGCGCTGCTTGCGAACAATGTCCGCGACTTTTTCGACGACTTTGAATTTGATCTCGTCGGGGCAGTCGATGCGGAGTTCTGGGGTCGAGACAAGCTTGGGGATGCCCTCGAGCTGGTGCGACAGCGGCTGCCCCGATCTGGCGACGATTTCGAGGAGACGGCAGGCGGCATAGAGCGCGTCGTCGTAGCTATAGTAGCGGTCGTAAAAGAACATGTGACCGGACATTTCGCCGGCAAGCTCAGCGTTCTCCTGCCGCATCTTGGCCTTAATCAGCGAATGCCCGGTCTTGTACATGATTGGGCGTCCGCCGAGTTCCTTCAGCTTGTCGTACATCACCTGCGAGCACTTCACCTCGCCGATGAAGGTGGACCCCGGCTTGCGCAACAGGATCTCGCGGCCGAAGATCAGCAGCAGCATATCGCCCCAGACGATTGAGCCTCGCTCATCGACTGCCCCAAGGCGGTCCGAATCGCCGTCGAAAGCGATACCCAGCTCGGCTCCCTGGTTGCGAACGGCTTCCTGAAGCGATTTCAGACTGGCCGGAAGCGTGGGATCGGGATGGTGATTGGGGAAACTGCCGTCCATCTCAAAGAACAGTTCGACCGCTTCCACGTTCAGCTTTTCCAAAATGCGATGTAGCACCGGTCCCGCCGTTCCGTTCCCCGCGTCAAGCGCAACTTTCACGCGGCGGTCGAAATGGAACTGCGAGGCGACTTCGTTCACGTAGGGAGTAACGGCATCCAGCTCCTTCACGGAGCCTTCGCCTGATTCGAGGTCGCCGCTTGCGATGAGCTTGCGGACATTCTGAATCTCCGCGCCGTGGATCGTGCCTGGGCCGCAAACGGTCTTGAAGCCGTTATATTCGGGCGGATTGTGACTGCCCGTAATCATCACCGCTCCGCTCGCGTTGAAATGAATTGCGGCGTAATAGAGAACCGGTGTGGGAACGATGCCGATATCGATCACATGCGCCCCCGCCGAAACTAATCCGGACCGCAGCGCGCGATGAAGCCGGTCACCACTCAGCCGGCAATCGCGGCCGAGACAAAGGGTCGCGCCGCTGTGGCGAATCAAATAGGTGCCAAGGCCTCTGCCAAGGGCCTCAACATCGGGGTCGCGCAGATCTTCGTCAGCAATTCCGCGAATGTCATATTCGCGGAAGATGGCGGGATTCAGCATTCAGTAGTCAGGATACATGCGGCGAAATGCAAAGTCACATCAAGGTTTCGCGCCGAACCACGAGATCTCCGAGACACCCGCCATCGATTTCGTAGCCGAAACCAGGGCGATTGGAAACCAGGATGGTCCCTTGGCATGTGACTTCGATTGGAGGCGTGATGATGTCGCGCTTCCAATAGCGTTTGCTGGCCGAAACGTCGCCCGGAAGAACGAAATTGGGCAGAGTGGAGAGAGCGATGTTATGCGCGCGGCCAATGCCCGATTCAAGCATGCCTCCGCACCATACCGGAACGCCGTTCGCCTGGCAGATATCGTGGACACGCTTGGCTTCCGCAAAGCCGCCTACGCGCCCGAGCTTAACGTTTATAATCCGGCAGGCGTTCAGGCGAATGGCCTGCTCGGCGTGATGGGCGGAACGGATGCACTCGTCAAGACAGATCGGGGTCTGCAGCTCAGCTTGCAGCGTCGCGTGGTCGATGATCTCGTCATGATCGAGCGGCTGCTCGATCATCATCAGGTAAAACTCATCGAGCTTCTTCAGATGCTCGGTATCGGCCAGGGTATAGGCCGAGTTGGCGTCGACCATTAGCTTGATATCGGGGAAGCGGGTGCGAACCTGGCGAATGACGTCCACGTCCCAGCCGGGCTTGATCTTCATCTTGATCCGCTGATAACCGCCCGCGAGCTCGGTTTCGATTTTCGCGAGTAGCTCATCGACACTGTCCTGGATACCGATGGAGACGCCGCACGGGATCTGTTCACGCGCTCCTCCGCCGATCGTTTTCCAGAGCGGTTCGTTATTGAGCCGCGCCTGCAGATCCCATATGGCGGCTTCCACTCCGCCCCGCGCCATTCTGTGCCCCCGGATGTGCGCCGTTCTGGGAGCAACCTCTTCCGGAGACGCAAAATCGTGATTAAGGATCCGGGGTGCGACGTAGTCGATCAGTAGAGGCCAGACAGAATCGGTCCACTCCTCGTTGTAGAACGGGTTTTCCCCGGCGGTGACTTCGCCCCAGCCGGATAAGTCCCCGGAAATCGCTTCGACCAGAATAATGTCGCGTTCGTACGTGCGGCCAAAGCTGGTTTCAAAGAAATGCACCAGCGGCATCCGGATATGCCGCAGAACAAGGCGCTCTATTTTGATTCCCATTGCCCTAGCAGGTACGTGCCCGCATGATCCTCTCTTTCGAAGCCAATTACCGTAAGCCGCTGACGGAAATGCTCATCGAACTGCCCGGCCACCGATCTCTGAATATCTTGCGCCCGCTTGGGGTCCTGCTCCCGAATTTTCGCGATTTCAAGCGGCACGGAAATGCGCGCTTCGATTGGCCCGGGTTCGAATGGTTCGCCGCTGCTGCGCGCGCCAACACGGTCGCTCCGAATCCACCATTCGGCGATTAAGCGGTCCGTCGGAAGTCCGCCGTGCAACGGACTTGTGGTGGTTCCGTATTGGTTGTGTACGTAGCGGCGCACCACTGCTCCCAGGCGCTCGATATTTAAAAAGGCGTTCTTGATTTCGAGCGGGTCAAACGTCCATTCAATGAGGTCCACGTCGTTCGCAAGCGCGAACTCACGCTGCTCCCATTTGAGCCGACGCCCGAGGCCGGTATCACGGTACGACGGCAGTACGCCCAACATGTGGCTATGAAGATAATACTTGCCTCCCGGCTTCAATCCCGGAATGCAGAGGCAGAACGCGACCATTTTGTTCCGATCGAACGCGCCCAGAACCTGCCCCCCAATCTTGCTAGCCACCACAAACAGGCGGGGTGGAAGCAGCTCGGTATCGTCAAAGCCCCAAATCTCACGTTGCAGGCGAACCGCTTCATTGAATTCGGTCAGCGTCGAGAGTTGGTGAATTTCGAGATCGAGATTGGATCGCGTCTTACTGCGCACGGGAAAGTTCATTGTACGGGACCGTCGCATGTTAGTTTCGGACGACGCGTGATCTCGCTTCTCGATCCAGTAGCGCTTTTAACAATAGCCCTGGCTTCCTTTCTACAGTTTCTCCTGCCCGGTGGAGCTGTCTCACTCTCGATCGCGGCCCGCCGCCGGCTCGAGCCGCCACATGGGCTGATCCTCACGATCGCTTCTGCCGCCACGTTCGGTTACGCCGCCTTTTGGGTCTATTTTGCTAACAAGATCGCCGGAGAGATTTTTTCGTATTCGGTTACGGCAGGTTCGATTGCGATAATTGGATTCCATCTGGCCCACTCGCGGGAATCGAGACTCCTGCTCCGCAGGCTCGCCACCCCGCTTCTCTACTCATTCGCGGTGAGTATCTGCTATCTTTCGCTCTTTTACCTTTTCAGCAACCCATTCCGATCGGGTGTCGACCTTGCTAACAGGCGCTTCTTTGTTGCGGAGCGGCCGGGTGACAATCTGATCCCTCTTTTCTTCGCCGAGAAGATTTACGACCGGCAACCGGTGAGCCCGATCTGCTGCGGAAATTGGCTGAGCAGTGATCGGCCACCGCTGCAGGCGGGTATTTTCCTCCTACAGCGCCCAGTTCGACTGTTTGGCGGCTCGGGGCTGCAATATCAATGCCTCGCGACTGTTTTGCAATGCCTTTGGATCTGCGGGGTTTGGGTGCTTCTCTCTGTCTTGCGCGCTCCGCCGCGGCGCGTCGAACAGGCGCTTGGGTTTCTGATCTTCACTGGTTTCTTTTTTTACAACAGCGTGTACGCGTGGCCGAAGATGCTGGCCGCCACATTTATGCTCTTCGGGGTTGCCCTTGTGCTTGATTCCTACATCACGCGTCGGCCTTTGACGCGATTTGAGATCTTGCTGGGCGCAGCCAGTTTCTCCCTGGCAATCCTCGCGCATCCGGGCGGTGTCTTTACCGTTCCCGCTCTGGCCGTGCTGATATTTAAACGAACCGCGCGATCACAAATTGTGAGCTGGGTGTTCGCCGCACTGATCGTCTTGGGTTTCGTAGCTCCCTGGACTGCGTACCAGAGGTTCTACGATCCACCTGGTAACCGGCTGCTGAAAATGCACCTTGCAGGCGTGGCCGAAATCGATTCGCGGTCCACCTGGCAAGCGCTCCGCGACCGTTACGGAAATCAATCCGGAAGATCGTTAATTCGCAATAAATGGAGCAATCTGACCACGCTGATCGGTCCGAGCGTTCTGCCGGGCTTTGGCTGGAACAGCACGGCGCGGCTGGCGCAGCGGGACTACATCGTCAGCGCGCTCGTTTTTCTCAATGCGGGCTGGCTGCCGATGGCCTTCATGCTGTCGCGGCGCAGACCCGAGTCAGCGCTCCCGCAAGCCGGCCTACTTGTGATCATCGCGCTCGGAAACATCGTGAGTTGGAGCCTACTCCTTTTCGGTCCGGCTCAAACCGGAACCGCGCACGCCTCCTATGCGGACATTCTGCTGCTGTCGATCGGCCTTCTCGGATTCTTGCTCGCCTTGCCGCGCCTCATTTTGTGTGTCCTATATGTGCTTCAAATTCTGAACTGCTTCGTGGCTTGGGTTTTCTTCAAACCGCTTTCCGTGCCGCTGAAGACCAATGTTCAGGTACCGCCTAATATCAATTGGCCGCTGCTGGTTACTGGGCTCCTGTGCGCGCTCGCGCTTATCTGTTATTTCGGCAGCGCGCTCATGGCACGCTCGGACGCATAAAATGCAAAGATTTACATGCTGACAAGAAAAGTTATCGTGAAAGCAGAACCGCGTCGGTTTATAATCCAGGATTGGTGGGGCCGCGGTTTCTTCCCCGCCTCTCGCAGTGCGTCTCCTTTATGGCACAACTCTTCCGACCTAGCTCGAACGTAATTGCCAAGCTGTCGATCGCCGTGGTAATTCTCCTGGCCGGCTCGTTGCTCGCGTTCGCCTACATTATGGACCGCGGTCCTTGGATCACGAGTGTCCGGATCGCGCCAGAACAGCCGATTTTTTTCAGCCACAAGCATCACGTCAGGGACGACGGGATCGATTGCCGGTATTGTCACACGACGGTAGAGAACTCCAGCTTCGCCAATATTCCGCCGACGGAGACCTGCATGACATGTCATTCGCAAATCTGGAGCAACGCTAGTGCAACGCAGCCGATTCGCGATAGCTGGTCGAGCGGCAAGTCGATTGAATGGCAGCGAGTTCACAAATTACCGGATTTCGTTTATTTCAACCACAGCATTCACGTCAACAAAGGCATCGGCTGTTCGAGTTGTCACGGCAGGGTAGATGAGATGCCGTGGATTTATAAAGTTGCAACGCTGAACATGAACTGGTGCCTGAACTGCCACCGTGATCCCGCGAAGTTCCTCCGGCCCAAGTCGGAGGTCTTCAATGTGGAGTACGTATATCCCTCGAACCAGGCGGAACTGGGACCGCAGCTTGTGAAGGAGTATCACGTTCAGTCTTTGACGGACTGCGTAACTTGCCACCGATGAAAGACACTTCGCAGACTTCTTTAAGAGTGATAAACGCGAACGGTTCTGCGGGGCATCCGGCGACTGGATTGATCCCGCTGGAAGCTTTGGCAGAACGTCCGCGTAAGAAGCTCGACATTGGAGCCGTTCGAGAGAAACTCGCCTCGGGGCGTGGACCGGTGTTCTGGCGCACACTCGAAGAGGCAGCCGAGAGCGACGACCTCAAAGAGTACATTGAGCAGGAATTTCCAGGATTATCGGGACAGATCCCGCAGGGCGTTGACCGCCGCAGCCTGCTGAAGGTGATGGCCGCATCTTTGGCAATGGCCGGCGCGGCAGCCTGCACGAAACTGCCGAAGGAACTCATTGTTCCCTATGTCAAGCAGCCGGAAAACGTTATCCCCGGCGTTCCGCTCTTCTATGCTACTGCCATGCCGACGGCCGGATACGCCCGAGGTCTGCTGGTCGAAAGCCATCTGAATCGTCCCACGAAGGTGGAGGGAAACCCGGATCACCCGGCGAGTCTCGGGGCGACCACATTCTTCGAGCAAGCTTCTCCACTGAACCTGTACGATCCCGATCGCTCGGAGAGCGTCATGCGCGAAGGCCGTTTGACGATCTGGAGCGACTTCACGGGCGCCTTCAGCACCGAAGCGCAGGAGCTCGCGACCAGAAAGGGCGAGGGCCTGGCGATTCTCAGCGGTAAAACCACGTCGCCAACGCTGATCAGCCAGATGAACGCGCTCCGCGCCCAATGGCCGGCAGTGAAGTGGTACATTCACGAGCCGTCCGTCAGTCCGGTTATTGCGAGTGCTGCGAAGAAGATTGCGGGCCGAAATGCTCTTATCGCTTACGACCTCTCCAAAGCGGATGTGATTGTCAGCCTGGAGAGCGATTTTCTGAATACCGGTCCAGCGGCTTTGGCGTACGCAC
This sequence comes from uncultured Acidobacteriaceae bacterium, assembly GCA_963787585.1. GTDB lineage: Bacteria > Acidobacteriota > Terriglobia > Bryobacterales > Bryobacteraceae > Bog-105. The sequence continues at coordinate 53,565 of CAWBDR010000002.1, read as the reverse complement.
GGCAATTTGCTGCGCGCCGCTCGCCCGATGCCGCACAAGGGCCGGTTCGCTTGTATGCCATCGAAGCAACTCCTTCCGTGAGCGGTTCGCTGGCGGATCACCACCTGCCCGTGAAAAGCAGCGCGATTCCGGCGATTGCTTATCAGCTTGCGAAGGCGTGCGGCGTCAATGCACCGGATGCTGGCACGGCAGCACCGGCCTGGTTAAGCGCGGTGGCGCAAGACCTCGCTAAAGCGAAGAGCCGTTGCGTCGTTATTCCTGGCGAATTCCAGCCTGAGTCAGTGCATCTGGCTGCCTACGCGATCAATGAGGCGCTGGACAACATCGGAACTACAGTCAAGATCTATGAAGGAGTTGAACCGGATAATACATTCTCGACAGAAGACCTGGTCAATGATCTCAACAATGGACACATTGAAACCCTCGTCATCTTCAGTCAAAATCCGGTCTATTCAGCTCCAGCCTCGCTGAACTTCCAACAGGCTATGCGCAAGGCGCGGCTGGTGGTGCGAGTAGGACAAATGTTTGACGAGACGTCACGCTGGAGCCACTGGCATATTCCGGAAGCGCACTATCTGGAGACCTGGTCGGATTCCCGGGCTTTTGACGGCACCGTCACGATTCAACAGCCGCTAATCCAGCCGTTATATGACGGCAGATCGGCGCACGAAGTGCTTTCGATCCTGCTCGGCAAGCCCGACGCGAGTCCGCACGATATCGTGAAAGGCTATTGGCAGAGCCAGATTAAGAGCGATTTCGAAGCGACCTGGCAAACCTCCCTTCACGACGGCTGGATTGCCGGAAGCGCAGTGGGAACGATCAAGGGCAAGGCCGTTCCGCTCTCGCCGCTCGAAGCACAGCCAGTCAGCGGCACGGAAATCGTATTCCGACCAGATCCGACCATCGGCGACGGCAGTTGGGCGAATAACGGCTGGCTGCAAGAGTGTCCGAAGCCGCAGACTAAGATGACATGGGACAACATTGTCGCGGTCAGTCCGAAGAACGCGCAACAGCTTGGGATTGATAAAGGCGACATGCTGCGCGTAACCGTAAACGGCAGGCAGGTTGTGGGACCGACGTGGGTGCTGCCGGGCCACGCCGAGGATTCGTTCACGGTCTATCTTGGATACGGCCGCACGGCATCAGGGCGGGTCGGGACAAAGATTGGCTATGACGCCTACTCCATTCAAGATGCCGCGACCCCATTCGTGGCAAGCGGCTCGATCCAAAAGACCGGCGAGCAATATCGGATAGCGAATACGCAGGAAACCCAGACAATGGCAGGCCGCGAACCGGTACGGAGCGCTACGCTGGCCGAGTACCGCGAGCATCCGAATTTCCCCACGCGAGACGAGAAGCCGTTGCCCCGCGAGCACACGCTGTACCCAGATATGTGGCACTACAACGGCTACAAGTGGGGCATGGTGATCGATTTGAATGTCTGCACGGGGTGCAGCGCGTGCATTGTCGCCTGCCAGGCGGAGAACAACATTGCGGTGGTAGGCAAAGATCAGGTCGCGCGCGGACGCCACATGCACTGGATTCGCGTGGACCGCTACTACGAAGGCAATGCGGATCAACCGACGATGTACAACCAGCCTGTCCCCTGCATGCATTGCGAGAACGCGCCCTGCGAACTGGTGTGTCCAGTGGCCGCAACAGTTCACAGCAATGAAGGGCTGAACGAGATGGTCTACAACCGCTGCGTGGGCACCCGCTATTGCTCGAATAACTGCCCGTACAAGGTGCGGCGCTTTAACTTTTACCTTTATTCGGACTGGAATTCGGAGAGTCTACACGGGTTGCGGAACCCCGATGTCACCGTGCGCAGCCGCGGCGTCATGGAGAAGTGCTCCTACTGCGTACAACGAATCCAGGAAGCCAAGATCAAAACGGAGAAGGAAGGTCGCCGGATCCGGGATGGCGAGATTTTGACCGCCTGCCAGCAAGTGTGTCCGACACAGGCGATCACGTTCGGCGACTTGAACCTTCAGGGCAGCAACGTTGCGAAATTACGATCGAGCCAGCGTAACTACGCACTGTTGGATGCGGATCTGAATACGCGGCCGCGTACCACATATCTCGGTTATGTTCGAAATCCCAATGAGGTGCTGAGGGGTCAGAGTGGCAACAGCAGAGAATCTTGATAAGAAAGAACTGATCGATCCCGGCCCAGATCGGATCCTTGGGACCGGACACGACTACGAGACGGTCACCGACCGGATCACGGGCGTCGTCTACTTGCCGTGGAAGAGATCGCCCAAAAAATGGCTGGTGGGCGCGTTCATTTCGTTTGTGTTCGTGAATCTGCTCATGCTGGCCACGGGGCTGCTGTTCTTCAAGGGCATCGGCATCTGGGGCGTCAACATTCCGATCGGGTGGGGATTCGCGATCGTCAACTTCGTCTGGTGGATCGGTATCGGCCACGCGGGAACGCTGATCTCAGCCATTCTTTTCCTCTTAAAGCAGGATTGGAGAACGTCCATTAACCGTTTCTCGGAAGCGATGACGCTCTTTGCGGTGGCTTGCGCGGGCATGTTCCCGATACTGCATCTCGGGCGTCCGTGGCTAGCGTACTGGTTGTTTCCGTATCCGAACTCGATGTGGTTGTGGCCGCAACCGCGCAGCCCGCTTGAATGGGACGTGTTTGCGGTCTCGACTTATGGAACGATTTCGTTGGTGTTCTGGTATTGCGGGCTGCTTCCCGATTTTGCAAGCATGCGCGATAACGCACCACACCTATGGCAGCGGAAGCTTTACGGCATCTTTTCACTCGGCTGGCGCGGTTCGGCTATTCACTGGCACCGTTATCAGAAGGCCTATCTGCTGCTGGCCGGCCTGGCGACTCCTCTGGTTCTATCGGTACACACTGTCGTCAGCTTCGATTTTGCTGTCAGCGTTCTCCCCGGCTGGCACACGACCATCTTCCCGCCGTACTTCGTTGCGGGCGCGATCTACTCCGGTTTCGCCATGGTGCTCACGCTGATCATTCCACTGCGCGCCTGGTACAACATGCGCGACCTGATCACTCTGCGGCATATCGAAGCCGCCGCAAAGCTGATGCTCGGCACGGGTTTGATCGTCGCGTACGGCTACTCGATGGAAGCGTTTTTCGCCTGGTATAGCGGCGATAAGTATGAAAGCTTCATGTATTGGAACCGCGTCACCGGGCCTTACTGGTGGACCTACGCGATGCTGATTCTGTGCAACATCACATTACCGCAACTGCTGTGGATTCGTAAGGTCCGGCTCAACGTGATTGCGGTGTGGTGCCTTTCGATTGTGATCAATATCGGCATGTGGCTGGAGCGTTTTGAAATCGTAGTGACCAGTCTGCATCGCGATTTCCTGCCGTCCTCATGGGGCATGTACATCCCCACGAAATGGGACTGGGCGACCTACACAGGAACGCTGGGATTCTTCATGTTCCTGATTTTCCTGTTCGTACGAGCGCTGCCGTCTATTTCGATTTTCGAAGTTCGTGAGGTGGTGCATCACGACAGGTATATGGAACGCGCTTACGAGGAGAAGTTATGAGCGATCTGCAGCTCAGTGAACTTCCGGCAGTCCATGGCGCGCTGGCAGAGTTCGATACTCCGGAGGAACTGGTCGAGGCGTGCGAGCGAGCCTATTCCGCCGGTTTCCGGAGCATGGACGCTTATGCTCCGATGCCGATAACCGGATTGGCGGAGGCGATTGGATACAAGCAGAACAAGGTTGCATTATGCGTGTTGATCGCCGGCATCTGCGGCGCGGTGGGCGGCTTCAGTCTGCTGGTATGGATCACGGTAGTCGCCTATCCGCATAACGTGGGCGGACGTCCACTGAATAGCTGGCCCGCTTATATACCAATCACGTTCGAATGCATGGTGCTGCTGGCTGGTTTGACTGCACTGTTTTCCATGCTGGCGATGAACGGATTGCCGCAGCCGTACCACCCGGTGTTTAACGTACCGGAGTTCGAGCGCGCTTCCATCGATAAGTTCTTTTTGTGCATCGAATCATCGGACCCGAAGTTCAGCGTAAATGAAACGACGGAATTTCTACGCAATCTGGGAGGGAAAGAGGTAACCGTTGTCCCGGCATAGAACAATGCTCATGGGGGCGGTGGCGGGCCTCCTCTTTGCGACCGCATGCCGGCGGGACATGCACATACAGCCGAGATATAACCCTTACGCGAAGACCGACTTCTTCGGCGATGGCCGGTCCGCGCGGCCCACAATTGAAGACACGGTAGCGCGAGGGCAGTTGCACATCGATCAAGCGCGCTTCACCGGCAAGGTGGATGGCAAGGATGTCGAATATTTTCCGATCCAGATCACGCAAGCGGACCTGCAGCGCGGCCAGGAACGGTTCAACATCTATTGTTCGCCTTGCCATGGACGTCTAGGGAACGGCCGCGGAATGTTGGTCATGCGCGGGCTTCGGCAGCCGCCCAGCTATCTGGACCCACGCCTGGTGAGCGCGCCGGTGGGTCACTTTTTTGACGTAATGACGAATGGATACGGAGCCATGTACAGCTACGCTTCGCGCGTACCGGTAGACGACCGGTGGCGCATTGCGGCCTATATCCGCACTCTGCAGATGGCGGGGAACGCGCCTGCGGCACTGGCACAGCAAGGAATGAACCAGCCCGCGGCGAACACGACTAGTCAGCCGGCTACAAGCGGCGAGCCAGGCGGCACCGCTGGAGGAACGAAGTGAGTAATCACGCACACGAGGAACATCTACCGATACCGGAAATCAGGCTCGGGCCGAAAGCAATCAGCGTGGAGCGCATTTCGGGCGTAGTCGGCGGCCTCGGATTATTGCTTTGCGTGGCCGGGTTCTTTGCTAACCGGGCAGAGTTCTGGCAGTCGTACCTGTTCGCGTTTGTGTATTGGAGTGGTTTCTCGATCGGCGGCCTCGGAGTTCTGGTCTTGAACAACACCGTGGGGGGAAGATGGGGTGTGACGGCACGACGCTATCTGCTAGCGCAGATGCGGACGCTGCCCTTTATCCTGTTGCTATTCCTTATCATGCTGATCGGTCTGGGGGATATCTACCCGTGGATGCACATAGATTCGATTTCAAATCCCGTATCCAAAGCCATTCAGCAGCACAGACAACCGTATCTGAATGTGCCCTTCTTTATCGCTCGAGCGTTCATCTACTTTGCCGTTTGGCTGTTCTGGGGATTCCGTATTTACCGGTGGTCAGACCAGCAGGATCAGACCGGGGATCCGACAATTCGCGAACGTATGCGGAAGTTTTCGGCTCCCGGCTGCCTGATCGTCACAATGACCGCGACCTTTGCCTATATCGACTGGATTCTTTCGGCGGACCCACAATTCTTCTCGACCATTTACGGAGCAATGCTGCTGTTTGGCGACGTGCTCCAGGTGTTCGCGCTGACGATTTTTGCTATGGTGCTGACCTCGCGCGAGGACCGCTTCGGGGGGCGAATCAATCCGGTGATTCTGCATGATCTCGGGAACATGATGTTTGCGTTCACGATTTTCTGGACGTATTTGTCTGTATCACAGCTCATCATCGTTTGGCCCGCGAATCTTCCCCAGGAAGTCGGCTGGTACCTGGTACGTGTGCGTGGCGGCTGGACGGTTGTCGCAGCGCTTGTGGCTTGTGTCATGTTCCTGGTGCCGTTCCTTGGTTTGCTTTCCCAAGCGCGGAAGCGCGATCCGAATCGCCTGCTTCGCGTGGCAGCCTGGATTTTAGTGGCACGGATCATCGACATCTTTTGGATTGTGATCCCCACGTTCCGCACAAACGGGTTCGCAATCTACTGGACCGACTTTGCGGCGTTCCTCGGAATCGGCGGCATCTGGGTGTTTCTATTTATCGGCTACCTGCGGCGGCGGCCGCTATTGCCGCTGCGTGACTCGCGCGTAATGAATCCCCTGCCGGAGGCTGTAGCATGAGCATTCAAAGGGAGACTCCCGAAGCGAAAGACAACGAACTGGTTCATTTTCACGGCCCGAAAGCTTCGGTTCCCGTCCACGGGCATGAGCATACGAGCTTTGAAGCCATCGATGCTCATCCAGGTCTCGTGATCTGGTCCTTGGCGATCATTGGCGGAACGCTGATTATTGTGTTCGCTTTAACGGTGGGCATACAGAAGTGGCTCGAAAAAAGGAATCCGCCAATTCCGCCCGCTAGTGCGCTGGCTCCGGCTCGTGTGGTTCCGCCCGCCCCGCAGCTCCAGGTTCATCCATGGGAAGAGCTACCGGATATGCGGGCGCAAGAAGATCAGGTTTTGAACGGCTACGGTAAAGACGCAGACGGGCGTTATCACATCCCAATAAAGGTTGCGATGAACGCGGTGCTTCCGCAGTTGAAGGTCGCACCGAACGCGCCGGAGGGGCTCGTCACACCCGGCGGCGAAGGGCGCGATTTCTCGCGAAGTATCTATGACATGCCGGGTCCGTATCGCCGGCCGAGGATTCAGGGAGAAATCCAGAAACATGCCCAGTAAGTTGTTATGGGCGGCGCTGCTCCCGGTATTAAGTGCCGGCCTGATCCAGGCTCAGTACCCCCGGCCGACCATCACACAGGGAATTGGCATCGATCAGAAGCTGAGCTCGCAGGTTCCGCTCGATCTGACATTTCACGATGAGGCAGGCCATTCAGTCGCTCTTTGGAAGTACTTCGGCGAGAAGCCGGTGATTCTTTCGATGGTCTACTTTACCTGCCCGAGCCTATGCCCGATGAGCCTGCACGAAACCGTGACCCAACTCGGGCGTGTATCACTCGTGCCGGGCCGCGATTACAACGTCGTTGTGGTCAGTTTTAACCCGGCCGATACACCCGCGGCAGCCGCGCAAGCCAAGGCCAAGTACAAGGCGCAGTTTGGAAACCGGCCGGGATTTGATGATGGCTGGCATTTCCTGACAGGTGATGAGGCAAATATCAAGCGGATTACCGACGCGATCGGCTTCCGTTATCGCTGGGATGAGAAAACGCGCCAGTTCGTGCATGCCGGCGGAATTATGGTGGCTACGCCGGATGGAAAGATGTCGCGCTACTTCTACGGGATCGACTACGCTCCGGCGGATTTGCGGATGGCATTGGTGGAGGCTTCACAGCACAAGATCGGTAGCCCCGTGGATTATGTTCTCCTGTTCTGCTTCCACTACGACTGGACGCAAGGCAGATATACCTTGACCATCGTGAACGTGCTGAAAGTTGCAGCAGCACTTACGGTTGTTTTACTGGCGGGGCTAATCTTCCTCCTGATGAGAAGCGACAAAAACAAGAAACCAATAAAGACGTGGAAGGAGGCGCCGCATGCTCGCTAACCTTCTTCCGACGTTCGCACAGTTGCACCTGATCCCTGAGAGAGCCAGCGCGCAGGCCACGCAAATTGACAATCTCTGGTGGTTTATCACCGCTGTATCGATCGTGATGACAGCCCTCATCTTTGTGGGCGTGATCGGCTTTGCCTGGAAGTACAGGCGCCGGACAGCCGTGCATGCCACGCAGATTGAGGGTTCCAATGCTTTGGAGCTTACCTGGTCCATCGTTCCTTTTCTCATCATGCTGATCATGTTCGCCTGGGGCGCCGAGCAGTTTTTCAAGGCGCAGAACCCTCCCCAAGCTGCGATGGAGGTTTTCGTCACCGGAAAACAGTGGATGTGGAAGGTGCAATACCCGGACGGAGGCCGCGAAATCGATGCTTTGCACGTGCCTGCCGGGACGGCAGTCAAGTTGACTATGGCTTCCGAGGATGTCATCCACAGCTTTTCGGTTCCGGCGCTCGGAATTCGTCACGACGTAGTTCCGGGCCACTACAACAGCGTGTGGTTCACCGCAAACAAGGCTGGCCGCTACCACTTGTACTGCACCGAATATTGCGGGAATCAGCACGCGGGGATGGTTGGCTGGGTGGATGTAATGGAGCCGCGCGAATATGCGAAGTGGGCCAGCGGCGGCGGTGGACAAGGCAGCCTCGCAGAGCAAGGGCAAGCCCTATTCCAGCAGTTTGGCTGCGCGACCTGCCACCTCTTGGATCAGCAAGGGCGATGCCCAATCTTACGAGGTATATACAACAAGCCCGTCCAGTTAACGGATGGCCGGACCGTGATTGCCGACGATGCGTACCTTCGGGAATCGATTCTGGACCCGAACGCGAAGATCGTCGCGGGATTCCAGCCTGATGTGATGCCGCATTTCAAGGGACAGGTGACGGAGGAGAACGTGATTCAGTTAATTGCGTACATCAAGTCCTTGTCCCCAAGCACACCGGCATCACAGCAAGGAGGCGGACAACCGACGCCGACGACTCCCTCGCAAGCCGGACGCGCGGCTAGTCAGGCGAACGCCGCCACTCCCGGGAGGCCAGTCCGCAAGTGAAGAAAGAGCAGTAGAGGAAAAAGATGGCGACACTAACGCATGGAGCACCGGAAATAGCCGCGAGCGAGGTCAATTATCTGAATGTAGAGCACGGCTGGAAAAGCTGGCTCTTCACCACAGACCACAAGCGGATCGCGGTTCTCTATATCTTTTCGATCACCCTGATGTTCTTTGTCGGGGGATTCATGGCGGTGCTCTTCCGGATCAATCTCCTCGAGCCCCAGGGTATTTTCGCGTCAGAAACCTACAACCGGCTGTTCTCGATGCACGGCATCATCATGGTCTTCTTCTTTCTGGTGCCGTCGATACCTGCAACTCTGGCGAATTTCTTAATACCAATCATGGTCGGGGCGAAGGACCTGGCGTTTCCGAGAATCAATCTATTGAGTTGGTATCTGTATGTGATCGGCGCCATCCTGACCATGTATGCGGTAATCCGCGGAGGAGTAGACACCGGCTGGACCTTTTACACGCCTTATAGCAGCACTTACTCAAATTCGTATGTTCTGGCGGCGGCGTTTGGTGTATTCGTTGCGGGTTTCTCTTCCATCTTGACGGGATTGAATTTCATCGTTACCGTGCATAAAATGCGGGCGCCCGGCATGAGCTGGTCGCGGCTCCCTTTATTTGTATGGTCGAACTATGCGACTGGCCTGATCCAAGTGCTCGGTACCCCGGTGCTGGCCATTACTCTCCTGCTGCTCGCTTTTGAGCGCATAGCGCACGTCGGCATCTTCGATCCAAGCATCGGCGGCGACCCTATTCTGTTCCAACATCTGTTCTGGTTCTACTCGCATCCTGCCGTATACATCATGATTCTGCCCGGCATGGGGGTGATCAGCGAGATCGTCTCGTGCTTTTCGCGCAAGCGCGTGTTCGGGTACAATTTTGTGGCTTTCTCCAGCATGGCCATCGCGGTGATGAGTTTTGTGGTATGGGGCCACCACATGTTCATCACGGGTCAAAGCGTTTATACGGCGATTGCTTTTTCTTTCCTTAGCTTCATGGTGGCGGTGCCGTCGGCGATCAAAGTCTTCAACTGGACCGCGACCATGTACAAGGGCTCCGTTTCATTCGATACACCGATGCTCTACGCTTTCGGCTTCATTGGGCTGTTTACTATTGGCGGCCTCACTGGACTGCATCTGGCTGCGCTATCGACCGATATTGCAATGCACGGCACCTACTTCGTGGTCGCGCATTTTCACTACGTGATGGTCGGGGGCATGGTCATGGCGTTCATGGGCGGGCTGCACTTCTGGTGGCCAAAAATAACGGGCCGCATGTATCCTGAAGCGTGGTCGAAATTCGCAGCGCTGATCGTCTTCATCGGCTTCAATCTGACCTTCTTCCCGCAGTTCATTTTGGGCTATTTGGGAATGCCGCGCCGCTATCACGCTTATCCGCCGGAGTTTCAGGCGCTCAATGTTCTTTCGACCGCTGGGGCTTCGATACTCGGCATCGGTTATGTCATTCCGATGATTTACCTCATTTGGTCGTTGAAAAACGGACCGAAGGCGGGGCCGAATCCTTGGGGCGCAGCGGGGCTGGAATGGCAGATTCCGTCGCCGCCAACCACCTTTAACTTTGATGAGACCCCGATCGTGACCGAAGAAGCTTACAATTACGGTCCGCTGGAGGAAGTAATTGGCTGATACCGTGGTTCCCGCGGGCCCCGAAACCGCGGTAGAGGACATTCGCCTCAAACACCATTTCGCGACGTCTGCCCAGCAGATGGAGGCCGACACTCTCGGAATGTGGACGTTCCTGATCACGGAAGTCCTGTTCTTCGGCGGGATGTTCACCGCCTACGCCATGTATCGGAACTTGTACCTGGGCGCGTTCGCGAGCACCAGCCAATACATGAACGTGGTACTCGGCGGTACTAATACGGCTGTCCTGATTTGCAGCAGCTTGACTATGGCCTTGGCCGTTCGAGCCGCGCAGTTGAGCAACCGTAGACACCAGATCCTGTTCTTGATTCTCACTATGATTTTCGGAACAGCCTTTTTGGTGATCAAGGGTTTCGAGTATCACGCTAAGTGGGTGGAGCACCTGGTGCCCGGCTTCGGGTTCCACTACGAGCCGGCTCAATACGCGCAGCATGCACAGATCCTCTTCTTTCTGTATTTCTGCATGACCGGCATGCACGCGCTACACATGATCGTGGGCTTGGGATTGCTGACTTACCTTCTGGTTCAGGCTTATCGAAGCGTATTTAGCGCCAGTTATTTTGTGCCGGTCGAAATGATCGGCCTGTACTGGCACTTCGTCGATATTGTCTGGATTTTCCTGTTTCCGCTGCTGTACTTGATTGGACATCGAAGATGAGCGCACACGCACACTTAGAAGTACATGTTCCGAAGGTAAGAACGCTGGTCTTAGTCTGGCTGGCCCTGATCTGCTTGACGGGCCTGACGACAGCCGTTTCCTACCTCGAGTTGGGGTGGATGAATATTGTCATCGCGCTGCTGATTGCGGTCTTCAAAGCGTCAATGGTTGCATGGATTTTTATGGGCGTGCGCCATACGACTTCGCTGACGAAACTGTTCGTGGTGGCAGGCCTCGTGTGGCTCGGCATCATGATCCTGATTACTTCGAGTGACTACAACACCCGGCACTGGACGTATCAGCCGATGCCTTGGGCCAATAATCCTGCGGGTGGTTTGAGCCGGTAAGAGACCAGAGTATGGCCGAAAGCAGCAGCGCTGTGATCAGGCGATATCTTGAAGCTGCTGCCGCGGTTGAGAGTAGCTCGATCAGCCAACTGAAGGCCTTTGAAGGCGAGGGCGACAATGTCGCCGTCAAAGCGATGTTTAACGCTCACCGGCTTGAAACGGAGCTGCAGCATCAGCACTTAGTTGCGCGGTTGAAGGCTCTGGAGGGAGAGGCGCCTCTAGAGAACAACCTGCTTGCGCACATCTTCCGGCTACCGGCCAAAGCAGCGCACGTTGGCCATCGGACCGACGAAATAACCACACGGAATCTCGTTGCTGCCTATGTCTTCGAAAGCCATGAAGTCGCCATGTACGAATCGCTGATCACGATGGCTGAGGCCGCCGGTGACGCGGATACGGCGGAACTGGCGCGATCGATTCAAGCCGAAGAGAAGGTCGCGGCGGAGAAAATCTGGAAACTGCTGCCGGCCGCGGCCCTGGATTCCGCCGCGCGCGCCGCTATTGGTTCTTAACTTAAGCGGACCTTATCGCGAAGACTCCATGTGGATGTTGCCAACGAACAAGTGGGTCAAAGCTGGTTTAGCATTCCCGAGTTTCGGTTTACACCAAATCGCCAAGTCACTCATCGAGAGGTTTTCGGTGATGTGAGGACACATGACAAAAATGTCTTCAAAGAGGCATTTTTCGAACGAAGATTACCGAACACCCGATACGAAATCTGATTCTCAGGAATGAACGTCCAGAACCACAGCGGACGAGCATAGAGGCCACAGGAGTTCCTCATTGCAGCATTGACACGTGAGTCGAGTCGGCGATCTCTTTCGCGTCTCTATGCGCCGACGGAAGCGTATTTCGAAAAGAGCGGCGGTTGCCTGATATCGAGGAGGTTAACCGACCATGAGAAGAAGGCTCTTCCCTTGCTCGGGGGAACCCACGGTTCGGGTGGGGCGACACTCAGCCTAACCGCGCCCGCAAACCACTTATCGCCCCCAAATCGTTTCATGGCCTAGGAGGACCTCAGGAAAGTGCGCAGTGAGTCGTTGTACTTCTGAGGACCTTCCCAGAACATCGCGTGGCCCCCACCTTCGTCAGCCTCAAAAACGACGAAGGAAGAGCCCGGAACGGCCTCGTGGATCCCTTGCGCGATTTTCACTGGTACTTTCGACACGCGTCCACCAATGACCAGGGTGGGCACCTTGACCAACGCATACGCATCCCACCAATCACCGAAGGCGGCCCAGCGAAAGAGTTTGGCCAGGTACGGGCGAGGGAGCTTGAGCCCCTCACGGTAGAAGGCCTCCTTCGCCGACTCCTCCGCGTCTTCGGTGAGGAATTGGTCGCTAAAACCCTTGGAGAAGGCGATGGCATCGGGACCTTGGAAGGCGTCAATCGCGGCCAACGCCTGATCCGCACTGAAGATTCCATCACGCAGGTGGCAGGGTGAATCGTCGGAGAAGACAATCGCCCGCAGTCGAGAATCACCGTAAAGCTCGAGGTAGGTCAAAATGATCTTGCAGCCACCGGAGTGGCCGAGGATCGTCACGTCGTTGAGGTCGAGTGCGCGGAGAAATCCGTCGACGTCCTTGGCCAAAGTGTGGTAGTTGTAGCCGCCGTCTGGTTTGTCCGACTCGCCATGACCACGGGGATCGAGAGCAATCACCCGGAACTCGTCGCACAGTCCCTCAAGCTGATACTTATACAGCGACGCGGCATGACCTAGTCCGGGCAACATCACCAGCGCCCGGCCCGCACCGGCCTCCCAGTAGCGCAAGGTCACCCCTGGTGCGACCTCGACGCCCTTTAATTCAGCCCGCAATGAGAACGGTGTACTCACCGCACTCCCTCCCGTTCACCAACGTGCCGTTCTTTTCCTGGCCGAAGCGGATGTCCTCACCTCTACCGATAGCAAATCCCTCATGTGTCTCGCTACCGTTTTCTCTTTTCGGTCCTGGCCAGGGTTTCCGCACAATATGCAGCGCGTATACCACCCCGCTTTTGGAGCCGTGAGTTGGAGCGGATAGCCCAGGAGTGCTCGGGACCGATTACTAGCTGTTCGATCTATAGCTTTCATCGCTCCAGTCAATGAATGCATTGCCCTGTTGTCGTCAGTATAGAACTCCTTGCTCTGAGCAGCCCCTTCTTCTTAGCGTACATTTTCAATGAGCCCTCCCAATTCCTGTTGACATCCGACCCAAGATAATGCCAAGCTTAGGTCGGATGCCTTCCCAAGACAATCCCGACGATCGCATCGCCCTCTTGCAGGGAACGCTCGACTTGCTCATTCTCAAAACCCTCGTGCTCGGCTCGTGTCACGGGCAAGGCATAGCGCGTTCCATACAACGTCAGTCGGAAGAGGTCTTTTTCGTTGATCATGGTTCGCTCTATCTTGCTCTCCAGCGCCTTGAAGACAAGAAGTGGATCAGCGCCAAGTGGGGCGTTAGCGAGAATAACCGTAAGGCGCGCTTCTATTCGCTGACTGCTAAGGGACGCCAGCAGCTCGTAGAAAAGACCAGCGAATGGCAGCGGTTGACGAGAGCGATGGGATTGATTCTGGATGGACGACCGAACAGCGAGGAGGCCTAGTCATGTTCAGACGCAGAAGAAGCGCAGACGATTTTGCCGAGGAGATCAAATCGCATTTCGAGCTCGAAGCCGATGAGTTACAGAGCGAAGGCTTGAGCGAAGAAGAGGCGCGTCGCAGGGCAAGAGTCGAGTTCGGCAACGCGCAGACAGCACAGGAACGCTTCTATCTCAGAAGCCGTATCGTATGGTTCGACAATCTGCTCCACGATATTAAATTCGCGATTCGTCAACTGATAAGAAATCCGAGCTTTGCCTCCGTCGCAATCGTCACCCTTGCGTTGGGCATCGCCGCCAACAGCACGATCTTCAGTTGGATCAACTCGACTCTACTCGACCCCATTCCCGGAATTGCGCACACGAGCGACATGATCACGATCATGCGGGGCGAAAGAAGCGAGCATCCAACGCCTCCATTTTCGTACCTGGACTTCGCGGATCTTCGCGATAGCACGCGGAGCTTCGCCGGGTTGCTCGCTTATCACGACGACTACATGGCGATCACGGGATCGGGCGAGCCCGAGCGCATTTATGGAGCACTGGTGTCGTCGAATTACTTTGAGGTACTCGGTGTGCGCCCCATCCTAGGCCGATCGCTTGGACCGACTGCGCCAGATGAGCGGCTGGGTACAGCGGAAGCGGTGCTCGGTTACGGCTTATGGCAGAACCATTTTGGCGCGGATCCTTCGATCATCGGAAAGATCGTTCATATCAATTTGCGTCCGTACACAATTGTTGGTGTCGCCCCCGAGGGCTTCCAAGGCTGCAAGAGCGGATTGCGGTCCGATCTATGGATACCGCTTGGCATGGATTCGCAGGTTGATCGACGAATCAAGTATCGCGACGCCCTATGGCTCAACGTGCTCGGCAAGCTCAAGCCGGGAGTCGATCATCGCCAGGCTGAAAATGAGCTGAATATCCTGATGCAGCGCCTCGCGGAGCGGTTTCCGGATGCGCACACGGGACCGAACACGATCTCCTCCGATCCGCTGTGGCGGTCGCCCTTTGGAGCGAACGTCTATCTTTATGGAACGCTGCCCATTCTTTTCGCGCTGGCTTTGGTGCTCTTGCTGCTGGCCTGCGCGAACCTGGCGAATCTTCTGTTGGTGCGCTCGGTGGCGCGCCGGCGCGAATTTGCCATTCGCCTGTCGATAGGGGCAACCCGCTGGAGGCTGGTGCTTCAGCTGATGGTGGAGAATGCGTTGATCGCTCTGGCAGGAGGCGGGCTCGCGCTGTTGTTGACTAAATGGACGGCACACGGATTGTCTGCGTTTCTGCCGCCCACGACGCTTCCTCTTACTCTGAATGGACGCGTTGACCGAACGGTGCTAGTGGCGGCCATTATGATTTCGCTTCTCACTGCCGCGGTGTCCGGCGTTTTGCCGGCGCTTCGAGCTTCCCGCCTCGCCCTCGCTCCGGTGTCTGCCCTGAAGGATGAAGCACTCAATACCTCCGGAGGAATCCACAAATCGCGCCTGGCAGGAGGACTGGTCGTCGGACAGATTGCGCTGTCGATGCTGCTACTGGTCTGTGCCGGACTATTAGTCAGGAGCCAGCAGAAAGCACAGGATTCCCATCCGGGGTTCGACCCCAGCCACGTGTTTCTTGCGAGCTTTGATCTGAAACCAATGGGCTATTCCAGAGCGCAAGGCATCGAGTTTGACAAACAGATGCTCGTGCGTCTGAAGTCGCTGCCTGGCGTCCAGTCGGTCACGCTGGGAGATTTCTCGCCGCTGAGTTACACCATTCATACAGATTTTATCCAGCCTGAAGGCTATGTGCCCAGGAAGAACGAGTCCATGGAGGTCGACAGGGGTGTGGCGGGGCCGGAGTACCTGCGGACGGTACGAACAGCCTTGCTGGCGGGACGGGACTTTACCGACAGGGACAATGCCAGCGCGCCGCCGGTCTCGATTATCAACAAGGCATTGGCCGACCGCTATTGGCAGGGACAAGACCCGATCGGCAAGCGGCTGCAGGTTGCCGGACACTGGACGACAGTGGTTGGTGTGGCCGCCAATGGGAAGTACCGGCGCCTGGTTTACGATACTGCGCCGCTGGTGCTGATTCCGATGTTGCAGAGTTACAGGACCGACCAGATTGTATATGTGCGTGTAGCCGGTGATCCTATGGCCTATGCTTCTGCTGTGGAACGAACAGTTCACGGACTCAATTCTGATTTGCCGCTCTTCAGCGAGACCACGCTCGCCGCGAACATGCGGATGGGGAATGCCTTTGAGCGCATCGCAGCAGCGTTCTCAGGTTCATCCGGGCTGTTGGCTCTTATCCTCGCTGCCATCGGAGTTTATGGTGTCGTTGCCTATGCCACGAAGCAACGCACTCATGAAATCGGCATTCGCATGGCGCTCGGTGCAGGCAAGCGGGACATTTTTCGGCAGGTCTTGGGACGAGGTTTGCACTTTGCGGGCTTGGGGCTGGTCCTCGGTCTGATGATCTCATTTGCGCTTACCCGCTATCTACGTGGCATGCTCTACGGCGTGGGGACTGCGGATTGGCTGACATTCGTTATGGTGGCCATTCTTCTCTGCGTGGCTACACTGATTGCCTGTTTTGTTCCTGCCCGCCGCGCAGCATCTATAGATCCCATGCAGGCCTTGCGGACAGAATGACCAAAGTGAACCAACATCGGACTTACGGCATGACACCGGAATGGCGCATCATCGCCAAGTCTGGCTCGCGCCGTTCGCGGGCCTCGACCTCCAGGCTTCCAGCGCGCAAACGCGAGAGAAACTGGGGGGATGGAACCCCGCGAGACCCGGCCTTATCTCCGATCTCGAGAACATGCAGTATTTCCAAATCTGAAAAACAAGCCTGAAAAAGGAGATTAAACTTAAAACCTATTTGGTTGCTGCGCCGCGGTAAAGAATTTTGTCATTGGCCGCCAGCATCTCGGAATGGAAGGCCACGGCATCGGGGTGGAAGTCAGAACGCGGAACAGGCTCGAGCAAAAAATTGCCATACTCGTCCGTGCCACGCACCAAAGTCGCGCTGTCAGGCACACCGGCAAGCTGTTTCACATCGGTCGGTAGATAACGAATCGCGAAGCCGATGCGTCGATGCGCACTGTTGTTCGGCTCTGAACCATGAACCAGCAGCACGTGATGCAGCGACATTTGTCCAGGCATCAACACAACGTCTACAGCTCTCGACTCATCGACATTCACGGTTATCTCCTGGCCACGACTCAACAGGTTGTCAGGCGCAAAGGTGTCGCGGTGCGGAAGCTGCTTAAGAGTATGTGTTTCCGGCACAAGACGCATGCATCCGTTCCCCGGCGTACTGGGCGTAAAAGCGAGCCAAGCCGTCACAACATCGGGCTTCGAGAGGCCCCAGTATGTCGAGTCCTGGTGCCAGGTAACACGTGCTGGATCGTTTGGGTTCTTTATAAAGAATCCCGAGCCCCAGCACAGAATGTCAGGCCCCAAAATATCTTCGACGGGATCGAGAATACGAGGGTCGCGGATGAGCTGATTCAGCCACGTTAACAGGAGGTGCGGTTTTCTATTGATGGGAGCCGGCAAGCTACCACCGTGCTGTATCTCCACCTGCTCCAGTTTCGCCCGCAATATGGATGTCTCTGGCTCAGACAGGACCGGCAACGGGAAGAAAAAGCCTTCCTGCTGATACGTTCTTAGCTGGTTTCGCTTGAATGCTTTTAGCTTCAATGATCGGGGTTGTCGAAGGTAATCTCAGGCTCGCGACTAGCGCGCTGGACAGGTTCGACCCAAATTCTCTTGAATTACCTTCAAATCGTCCATGCCCGTAAAGCCGTCGTAAACTCCATCCGGGGGCGGGGTGAAGACTCCATTCTTCATCGGAAAATCGTACCAACTCGAACTTGCCGCGATAATCTTACCAGTCGTCGGGTCAGTCGTACTAGTCGAACCGGTCTTGTGGAATAGAGTCCAGTTTTTGATGTCCGTCTGGTTGACCACTCCGTCGACATTGCCATCGCCTGGGCATTGAGACTCGGAATTGAGGATGGAGTCAAGCTCATTTTTCAGAGCCGTGTAATTCTCGGCCTCTTCTTTAGTTAATCCCTTCGTTGGGGCGTCCTGATGGATGATGAGGTTCAGCTTAGGGAAGTCGAGCAGTGGAATGGGGGAATGTTCGTTGATTCTGTAGAGCTGCAGCGGACGCTCTTCTGGATCGCACGTTTCGCTGTGTACTTGAATCAATTTAAAGTTGTCATTTCGAACCGCCTCCTGGGCGAGTGGCAGCACCTTCAATCCTTGTACCTTGTTACTTGCCAGCAAATCGCAGCAGGAGTTAAACGATTCTTGGGGCGGGCTTGCACCTGGACCCCACCACGTACCTCCTTCTGTCTCGCAAAGCGCTTTCTGAGGGAAGATCTGCACGCATGTAGGACTCTTCGATGGAATCGGAATGACACATGGCCCGGGCCTTACGCCATTAGCCGAAATGTTGTCACCCGTCTGAGTAAAATTGTACGCGCGCAGACTCGTTTGGGAGGGATTTGTCAAATAAGGCAACATCGATACCGAATCGACGATGCGCGATTTCGGCACAAAGTCCCGAACATCCAGGCCGGCGATCTCGCCGAAGAGCTGATACAGGTCCGCAACGTTCACCATGTTCTCAACCTTGCGACCCGGGCTGTTCACGAGCGGTCCAGAGACAATGAGAGGAACCCAGACGCCGGTCTGGTTGACCCAGCCTTTGGCGTGTTGGATATCAAATGGCGCCTTGACACTTTGCGCGTAAGTGCCGTTGTCTCCGATGATGATGACCACTGTGTTGGATGTCTCCGGATGGTACTCGAGGCTTCCATCCGCCCCCTTCGAAGCGACACCAGTTTCGACCAGCAGACGTCCGATTTCGGTATCCATCGCCTCGACCATTTGATCGCTTAGCTGATGGATATCCCCCAGCGTTGCGTTCTTTCCGCCGCAAGGTACGCCGCTAAGATCCGGTTCACCTGGAGTCAATGATTGAGGCGCTTGCTGATACGGCGCATGAATACTCGCGTAGCTGGCCGTTACCATCCATGGCTTGTCATTAGGCTGTGAATTGATCCACTGAACGGCTGCATCCGTTGTTTCGATCGGTGAATACATGCGAGCGCGAGGGTCGGTGAGCGGGTGCTTGTAGACGGTGCGCGCTTGCCGATCGTTTGTAACCAGATTGAACACGTAGTAGCCGTTTGCAAGGCTGAAATTTACCTCCGGTGGCGGAGTGGACCGGCACGCAGCGCCTCCTTCGTCGAACGGCGGCACGAAGACACCACCCTGTTGCATGCAGGCGCGACCCGGTGTCGGAGCATCAGCCGTCGTAATTACTTTACAGCCACGTTTATCGGCGAAGTAGCATGCCCCAACGTTGCTCCCATTCTCAAAATCATCTTTAAGATTCGGAACAAATCCGCAGACATACGGACCCATGGGGAATTTCGGATTAGAGTTGTCGATAATGTTCACACCGCCGGCGGTGGTGTCAATCGGATGCGGAGCGCCCTCCAGGAAGCCATCGAAATAATCAAACCCCAGTGCGTTGGGTGTTCCATCTCCGTACGGATTGTTGTTCGGCCCGGCAAGATGAAATTTTCCGAACAACGCGCTCTTATAGTTGGCGTGACGGAGAATCTTGGGAGTGGTCGTCTCGAAAGGAGAGACCTGCGAGTTCGCGAGATCCGTCGTGAGTATGGCGGTGAGGATGTTTGTGCGGAGCGGATAACGGCCCTCGAAAAACATTGCACGGCTGGGGGAGCATTCCGGCATGGCCCAGACATTTCGAAAGCGGATACCGTGCTTAGCCACCAGATCGAGAACCGGAGTCTTTGGCGCGATCACACCTCCGTAACCGAAGCTGCGCAGTTGATCAATACCGACGTCATCCATGATGATGAACAGAATGTTGGGGTGGTCCTGTGCCGGCGCTGCGTGACACACCGACGCACTGCCGTACAGACAAATGGAGACCGAAACGATCGCTAACATCGCTTTGTTGGACATGCAAATCCTACTTAGGTTTTGGAGGCTACTTACGATCGAGGTTCCGCGCTGCGCGCCTGCTGTCGGCGCACGGCAACGATTGCGAACACAGTTACCAGCAGCCCGAGCCACAGTGAGGAGGGCTCAGGAATGGCAGCCCCGGCGTTCACGGAAATATCGTCCAAAAAGAAGGATCCCTGGTCATACCGGAATCCGAACTTGAGGTCGGTAGAGCTGCTGGTGGCGACGAATGGGAACGAATAGCGCGTATAGGGTTGAGGCGGAATATTGGTCTGGTCAAATAACGTGATGCCGTTCACCTGGGTCAAGAATTCGATCGGCCCAGGGGTAGTGGCTGTCGATACATCCAGAAAGTACGTGAGATGGTACGTCGTACCCGAAGTGGTGGGGAGAAATTGCTCGATAAAGCTCGGGGAACCCGCGGCAACCAGATCAGCCGCGAAATTGCCCGAGTGCGGATTGGCGGTATCGACCGTCCCGGCGATCGGATTGCCGGACTGAATCCAGCCAGTGAAGTCGCCGCTTTCGAAGCCACCGTTAAAAACGATGTCGGCAGAGAGAATACTGGGAACGCAAAGCGCAGGAATACAGCAGGTTAGTAAACGTAAGAATTGGACCATAGCGGAACCAATAGCTCATGCACTCACAACGGAGGGAATAAGCTGGTGGAATTATATAGGAACCCGGGAGCAAATACCAGGAAAAAGTAAATTGCCTGTCAGATCCCTCGATTTGGGGAGTAAGGTGCGATCGCTCTACGCTCGGCGACTACCGCAGATTTTCTGCAAAGCACAAACAAAAGCGACCAATATAGGACTTGAGTTCACTCACATTCTGCGCTGCAGAAGCGAGCGCCACATATCCATCTGGGCGAACCAGATAAAGGGCATCGCGTTTGATTCCAGCCTGCTTGGCGCCCTCGCTCCAGGCAAAACGATGCAAGGGCAAGTTGAACTCACGACAGGCTGTTTGAAGACCTTCTTGAAGGTCACCGTAGATGTGAGCTTGCCAGTCGAGCGATCGCAACGCGGCAAAGTTGTCGTCTAAGTCAGGTCCGGTCCAGGGCAGGCGATCGCCGCCATGGACCTCTCCAGCCGTGCCTTTGCTCAGCGGGCTTTCGGGATAATGAATACGAGTTTGGGACACCGTGCGGAACAACGCATGGCGGCTCAGGCTAAAGCGGGTGGCGACAGCAAAAATGAGAGGTGCAGCAATCCTTCTGGTAAACTCGCCGAGCAATCCTTCCCCGACCATGCCGGTAAAAGCGCGGTCAGTCGTGGACACTAAGGAACGTGCAAACCCGATCCGCTCGGGCTCGTAGCTGTCGAGCAGAGATGGATCAGCACGGCCCTGCAGCACGTGGGCAAGTTTCCAGCCGAGGTTAATGGCATCGCCGATTCCGGTGTTCATGCCCTGACCGCCCGCGGGACTGTGGATGTGGCCGGCGTCCCCGACTAGAAATGCGCGATTGACTCGGAACTTGTCAGCCACGCGATGATGGACGCGATAGGTAGAGAACCAATTCACCTCTGTCACTTTGATACCGAGGAGCGGCTCGACATGGCCGCGGATCTCTTCGAAGCTGAGCGTCTGCTGATCCGAAAGCTCGGCGGGCACAAGACCGATCAAACGTTGCATTCCGCTTGATCGCACGGGAAACATCAGGGAGAGTATGTGCTCGCCCAGACTGATCCACAGATCGCGGACAAAGCCGGCTGCGATTTTCACGTCGGCGACGTAGAAGAGTTGTTCGTACGTGCCACCCGGGAAACCAACGTTCAGAGTTTCACGCACGCAGCTACGCGCGCCGTCACAACCGCAGATATAAGCAGCATCTACCTGTTGTAGCTGGCCGGCATTGCGTTCAATGGTGGCGTTAACGCCGGTTTCGCCCTGCGTGAAGCCCGTCAGCTTAGCGCCCCATTCGACCTCGACCCCTGCCTCTTTGAGCTTGTCGATCAAGAAGCGTTCGTGATCGTCTTGCGGGTAAGCCAAGGCAAATGGATAAGGGCTCAGGCCACTTCCCATTTCCTTGAAGCTGATGGACAGAAGTTCCCGGCCAGCACCCGATTTGCCGCCGTCTCGCACATGCGCCGTTTCGGCGACAATACCTTGCTTCACCACTTCTCGGGCAAAGCCGAACTGGTCGTAAAATTCGAGCGTGCGCGCTTGCACGACCATCGCGCGCGATTGCTCGCCCGGTCCGCTCGCATCCGAGATGAGACGATGAGGAACGTTTCGGCGCGCGAGGGCCAGCGAGAGATTTAGGCCACTCGGACCGGCGCCAACAATCAGCACTGGAAAATTTGACATACACTCAACTGGCCGAAGCCTATGAGAGTAACATCTCAAAAAATGGGCCTGGCTCTCGGTCGCTTACGCTGAGCATAAGCGACAACATCGTGGGATGGAAGTACATTCAGGCTCGCTCACACTCGCGGCTCAGTTTCAAGATTTTAGGAAAACAGGAGCGCGATCGATACTTCGCGAGTAATGAGCACCCATGTGCGATAACACCGATGAGTTATTTCTTTCGTGCCGGCCGCGGGGCTAGCATCTCTGTACGGACCGGTTGAGGCGGTTTCGAGCTTCGTGATGCCCTAGTCTTTGAGTCGATGAAGCGAAAGGCTTCGCGGACCAATGCACCTAGTTGCTCGTCGTCCACTTTGGCCAGTTGAACGCCAACCCAGCCGTTGACACCGACGTAGGGCGGCCGGAAATAGGTTTCGCGCGCCTCTTCGATCAGAGCAGCCTGCACGCCCGCAGCGGCCGGCAGCCACACGGCGACGCGGCCGTCGCCATGGTGGTTATTCGCGAACATCGCGAACACTCGTTTCGGTGTGAAGAATGTGGGCTCGCCGTGGGAGATCTTTTCGATCGTGCCGGGAATCGATTTGCAAATCCGCCGGAGGCGAGCTAGTTGCTTCCCATTGTCTAGCTTCGGCGCCGGTCCAGCTTTCAATCGCGGAATCTCTTCGGCCATCTGATTATTTTCGCGGTTCCGACCGGCTTTTGATAGCGGGTCCGCCAATTCGTACGCTTCTCGAAGCCAATCCGTGATCGGCGCCTCTACCTCGTCCCGATGTGTGATCCGTATGAAATGAGCGATTTTGGATCTTGATGAGCATTCGACCCGCCGCACCTGCGGCACCTTCAGCGATCGGCCGAGAAAAACACAGACTTCGAGAAATTTCCGCTTTGGTCGGACGAAGAAGTAACAGGACTTGCGGGAGAACATGATCGAGTGATGGGACGCGTAGATCCTCTGATCGCCGAAGGATGCGGCCGTCTCACGCAGCCGATCCCATGCGTCGCGCAAATCCTCGGAGAGATCCCGGGTGAGAGCTGCTTCGGTTGTGGTCCAGCAGTCGTGCTCTTCCCCTTCCTCGACCCACTGCTTGCAGTGGTAGCACTCGCGACCTGCCATATACAGATTTTGACGCGGTGCGCGCGCCGCTACTGATTCTTGATCGCGTCGCCGACCTTTGGCTGCCCTGCCCCGCTGAATGTGCCGACGGCAGAACTATCGTCCGCTTGGGTAATTTGAATTTTGCCGACCGGTTCTTCTACTGTTCGAAGAGGCTTGCCAGTGGCGGGGTCTTTTATGACGCGCGACACGCGGCTTACCAGGAGGGTATCTCCGACATGCACGCCGCCCCTGCTGCCGACGTTAATCGTAATCTGATTTCCGGAGGCATCAGCTACCAGGCCGCTCACCGGAACGGCATTGGTCGGCATTTTGCCCGAATCCTGAGATAGCTTATTGCCAAGGTCGGTCACCGCGCCGCTTACAGCTTCGCCAATTATGGTCTGGCTGAAATTGGAGCTACTCATATCGGCACCTCCACCCCCGCCGGTAAATCCGGCGCCACCTCCCCCGAGAAGGTTCGTCCCGGAGCGCTGCGATTCGCCTTTGCCGCTCTCCGACGCGAGAATTTCAGCCGTGTTGACATCGATAAGGCGAGCCGTGACCGCCACCACTGCTTTAGCCTTGTGCGCCCCTATCTTGCCGATGCCGTATTTGTCCCAATGGCCTAACGCGCCCCCAGCGCTGGCGTTTTGATCGTCACGCCCGAACTGAGTAATATCGCCGGTGATGATGGCGTCCACTCCAAGCACGCGACCTATTTTCGCAGCGGTCGTTGAATCGGCGCGGTCGCTGTTAGAGAAATTTTGTTCCTTTAAAACCTTATCCAGGGCGTTGCGCTCGATTACACGATAGCTGCCGGTTTTCAGAAGTTGATCGACCAACAGGTCCGAGATGCCCTTACCAATATCCTGATTTGTCCCGAAGACCGCCTGGACACCGGTCATAACCGTCGCGTAATTGAAATCGAGCACCGCGACGCGGCGCTTCGCAGGCTGCTGGCTGAACAGCGGTATTGCCAGCAGAGTGCTAACCAAGCATATTGCAGAGTAACGTTTCATCTCGTGATCCTATTTACCGAAAAATTTTTCCAGCTTACCTAGTTCCTCTTCAGCCTGCACCATGTTTTTGCGGGCCCTTTCGAGAGCATTGGATTGCAGAGCGCTGTCGGCGGCCTGCAGATACATGTTCAGGCGGCTTGCCGCGGACGCTATATCCTGGCGGATGCCTAAGCCATCCTGCGCCTGCTGTCTGCGAAGGTTATCCAAACTGTCTTTCACCGCTTCGGCGCGCGCATGAAGCTTCACAAGGTCGTCATTAGCGGCGTCGATCTCTTGCGGCGATGGCTGCGGCGGGGCCGAAGGAGATTGTGCAGCGGGTGGAGAAGCGGCCGGGCTGGCCGGTGCAGAGGTAGGCTGGTTCATTACGGGCGGCGGAGCCGGACCCCGATCGTTTTGCGCGACGCGTCGCCGGTCGGGAGGCTGGACCCGCGCCGGGACGGCCGGCTGCTGAGTATTTTCAGGCGCTGGGGCCTGCGCTACTGGAGGCACAGCCGTTTGCTGTACCGGAGGTGGAGTTTGCGCGATTGGGGCGGACGTAGAGGCGGTGGCCTGGGCCGGGGTAGCGGTTTGATGCGGCGCGGGACTTGTCGCGGCTGAGCTCTTCCAGAAATGAGGCAAAGTGAGAGCCCCTGCCGCGAGGACACAAACACACGCGACCGCACCCAACGCCATCCAAAGGCCGCGAGCGCCGGATCTTGCGCGCGGGGGCGGAGCGGGCGGCATTGGTAGCGTATCCGCAGCGGCGGCTGCCTGGGCCCCAGCGGCGCCTTCGATGGCTACGGCGGCGCGGCCTCGAACAGTATCCAGCGCCTTGCGAAACGCCTCGGCGCTTTGAAACCGCTGCATCGGTTCCTTTTCCAACGAGGTCATAATGATGTCGTTCAGCAGTCGGGGCAACGCCGGATTCAACTCGATAGGCGGCTTCGGCACTGCGTTCAATTGCGATTCGAGAATCGCAAACGTGTTCTCGGCTTCAAATGGGCGGCGGCCCGCTGTCAGTTCGTAAAGCAGCACACCGACCGAATACAAATCGGAGCGAGCGTCTACAGCCGTACCGCGCACCTGTTCCGGGGACATGTACAGCATGGAGCCCATGGTCGTCCCTGGACGCGTCAGCGATGCATCGACCGAAGACTTGGCTATACCAAAGTCCATGAGTTTCACAACGCCATGGGGCGTAACCATGATGTTCGAAGGCTTAATGTCGCGATGAATCACTCCGTTCTGATGCGCATAACTGAGAGCCGATAAGGTCTGAGTTACGTAGCTGAGAACTTCATCGAGCGGAATGGGACGTTCCTTGGCGAGGTCGGAGAGGGTAAACCCTTCGACAAACTCCATCACCATCACAAGCTGGTTTTCATATTTAAAGGCGGTGTGAAACTTGGCAATGTTCGGATGATCGAGCCGGGCCAAGGTACGGATTTCGCCGATGAAGCGATCACCCAATTCCGCTTCGGCCGCCACGTCTGCCAGCAGGACCTTCATGGCTTCCACGCGATTCGAGATCACGTTGCGGACGCGATAGACGCGACCCATCCCGCCCTTACCGAGCAGGCCGAGAATCTCGTAGTCGCTCGCAATCTGGCCAATTTCAAATGGCATCGGAACGTCTCCTGACAGCCGGGGCAGGGCCTCCACAACAAAGTGCGTCGCGGGCACGAAAAGTTACATCTCTCCGGGTACTTTCTGAATGATACGCCAAATCCGGCTTATTAGATGGCTTATTAGATATGGACGTGTGTCGAGTATTACTTGGCTAAGCTGGCTGCTGCCTCGTGTTCCAGCTCCGAGACCTGAATACGGGCGATGCCGGCGGCTTCGAGCTGCCGGTTGAGTGCCGGTAGAGTCTGTTGCTCAAATGTGGCCCATTCGGCCAGCCTCGCCTTTGCGGCCGCCGATGCCTGCTGGTAAAGCGCGATCAGTTGGGAAGGCGGGGTGCGATCTGCGCTCTCGATTCCGTTCAATGCAGCGGTCAATGCTCGACTGGCCTCTTGAAGACTCAAATCCGCTGCACCACCTTCCTGCGACAGAATCACCACGACGTGCTTCTGGGCTGAAGCGATGGCAACGGCGGTGTCACGCTTCGCTGGGTCGAGTTGTTGGCTGGCCTTACTGAGGCGAGTTTCCAAGCTCTGCAACTGGAGAATGGCCTTGCGCGCGTCCACCATGTCATCGAAGGCTCGCTGGGCCCACTGGAACTGAACCGTCAGGACCGCAGGCGTCGCAGGCGAGCGAGGATCCATGCTCACCCGCAGCGGCTCCGTAAAGCTCTGCCCATTTACCGTGAGCTTCGCTCGGTACAGGCCGGGAAGGACTAACGGACCGACCCAACTCTCCCCGTCCGAATCGTCGTCTTCCACCGTGTTTTCGCCAGACCGGCCGTAGCGGAGATCCCAGACGAAACGATGCATGCCGGGCTCCCCGCTCAAGGTTGGTGGTTTAGGGAACCAGCGCGGAGCGATCGGAACGTTCTCCGGCGTCTTGGGTGGAGCATCTGTGCTCGAAAAATGACGAACTGCCTTCCCTTGCCCGTCCAGGATATCCAGAAGAACGGGGCCCTGAGTTTCCGCCCGCAAATAGTAGTCGATGTATGCACCGCGAGCGGGATTTTCGGCTTGTGGCTCATCCGGCGGCATGGGCGTGCTGGTAAAGCGGTCGCTGGAGATGCGGAATGCGCGCGCGGGTGCAAAGAGCCGGTCGGCGCTGGCGGCCGTAGCATCGATCTGCCGAAGCGGGGCGATATCGTCGAGAATCCAGAACGAGCGTCCGTGCGTGGCAATGAGAAGATCATCACCATGGATGAGGAGATCGCGCACTGAGGTGACCGGAAGGTTGAGCTGCAGGGGCGTCCACTGA
Source organism: uncultured Acidobacteriaceae bacterium (assembly GCA_963787585.1). Lineage (GTDB taxonomy): Bacteria > Acidobacteriota > Terriglobia > Bryobacterales > Bryobacteraceae > Bog-105. The sequence continues at coordinate 26,678 of CAWBDR010000002.1, read as the reverse complement.
TCTCCGTCATTGAACGACACGTAGACCCCGAATTCGGTCCCGGCAAATAGCAGGCCTTTTTTCTGCGGATCTTCGCGCACGGCGTTGATGAATGCATTTTGGGCAATGCCAGTAACGATCGGCTGCCAGGTCTTGCCTCCATCGCGAGTACGGAAGAGGTAAGGCCGCTGATCATCGAGGCGATGCCGGTCAACCGCCGCATACACCGTACCGGAGGCAAAATGGGACGCTTCGATGAGCGATATCTTGCTCCAGGCGCCCAGGCCAGGTGGAGTTACATCCGACCAGGTCTTGCCTCCATCTCTGGTGACATGGACCAGACCAGTGTCGCTACCGGCCCAGATTTCGGAGGCTTGCAATGGCGAGGGAGCGATGGTGTAAACCACTCCAAACCCGTGCTCGATTCGTTCCTCGAGCGTCAAGTCCTTGCGCGGCTTGGTATCGGCGTGCGATTTCGCGCCCGTGAGATCGGGGCTGATCGTTTCCCAGTGCAGGCCTCCGTCGAGTGTTTTCATGACGTATTGGGCGCCGAAGTATAACGCGTTTGGCTGGATGGGAGAGAAGATCAGCACCGGTGTCCACGGACTGCGGTACTTGCGCTCATTAATCTCGGACGCAAAATTTCCGGGCATCGGCGAAGGCCGAATGTTCTGACTCTGCAGCATCCGGCCATCCATGCGCGCGAGTTCCCCATACGTGCCCGAGATATAGAAGATATTCGGATCCTTGGGATTGGGCGCTATGTAGCCGCTTTCGCTGCCGCCGATGGTGAACCAATCCCGCAGATCGATCTGACCATGATCGGTGCGGCTCGCCGTGGCCGCAGTTCCGCTGTCCTGCTGGGCACCATAGACGTGATAGTAGAAATCGTTGTCCGTGATCACGTGATAGAACTGCGCTGTCGGTTGGTTGTACCAGGTGCTCCAGGTCTTGCCGCCATCGAGCGAAACGGTTGTTCCCTGGTCGGTCCCAAGAACCATGTGCGAGGAGTTAGCGGGATCGATCCAGACCTGGTGGTAGTCATCGCCTCCGGGCGCACCGCGAACTATGCTGAGCGTTTTCCCGCCTTCGCTGAGCTTATAGAACGCGACATTCGGATTGTAGACAACGTCGGGATCATTTGGGTCCGCAGTGATGTGATTGAAATACCAGCCGCGGCTGGAAACACGCGGATCGGAGTTGACCCGGGTCCAGGAGTCGCCGCCATCATCACTGCGGTATAACCCGGCGCGTTTCGCGTCAGCCTCGATAACCGCGTAGATTCGTTTACCGTGGGTGCCGGGCGCGATCGCCACTCCAATGCGTCCCAACGAACCTTCAGGGAAGCCATTTCCAATGACCTGTCGCCAGGTGTTTCCGCCGTCACTCGATCGATACAGCCCACTGTTGCTACCGGCTAAAGGAGCGTAGGTGGTCCAGGGCGGACGGTGCGCTTCCCACAAGGCGGCGAAAAGCAGCTTCGGTTCGTCGGGCGCGAGCGAGAGGTCGGCGGCTCCAGTTTGGGCGTCCTTGTAGAGCACCTTCTGCCAGGTCTGCCCACCATCAGTAGAGCGAAAGATTCCACGCTCTGTATTGGGCCCATAGGCGTGGCCGAGAGCGGCGACGAAGACTCTGTTGGCGTCCGCCGGATCGACGACAATGCGGCTGATCTGGCGCGTTTCCTTGAGGCCGCAGTTTTGCCATGTCTTGCCGCCGTCGGACGATTTATATACGCCGTCACCGGATGCGAGATCGGAGCGGATGTCGGATTCTCCGGTACCTGCATAGATGACGTTCGGGTCTGAGGGAGTTACCGCGAGAGCTCCGATGGATGCTACGGGCTGAGCATCAAAGAGCGGGACCCAGGTGGATCCGCCGTTTTCCGTCTTCCAAACTCCGCCGTTCACCGCGCCGAAGTAAAACGTGACGCCCCCACCGGGAACGCCGCTCACCGCCACAGCGCGGCCGCCGCGAAACGGGCCGATGCAACGCCATTTGAGCCTATTAAACAGGTCAGGGTTGACCTGCGCATCAAGTGCAACAGCCACCGACAGCACAACGACGGTGCTCAGCAACGATTTGGTCATGAAATCTCAAGGTATCAACAGGGTGGGAAAGATCCTCTCGATAACAATGCCAGCTTCCGGTGCAATAGAATGACAGTGGTCTTCGATTCACCTATGAGAGGAGTTATTCGATGAAAAATTTCGCCGGACTCGCCGCGTTGCTGCTTCTGGGAGGAGCTGTTGTAATCAATGCACAAACGACTGCACTGGTAAATGAGGTCAAGCAGACCTATGAATCGCTCAAAAATAACCTTATGAAGAGCGCCGAGAAGATTCCGGAGGAGGATTACAGTTTTAAACCCACACCCGAAATCCGCAGCACCGGCGAAGTCCTGGCCCACGTCGTTATGGCGCAATCTCATACCTGCGCGGCCATTGCCGGCAACCAAAGCACAACTGCAGCGGTGAAACCGGATTCCAAAGCTAGCGTCATCGCAGGCTTAAAGGAGGCATTCGCCGAATGCGACAAAGCCTACGGCGGGCTGACGGATGCGAACGCAATGGAGATGATCAAGACCGGGCGCGGCGAGCGAACGAGAATTGGCGCGCTAATTGGAAATTCAAACCACAACACTGAGCAATACGCGATCCTAAGCGTCTACATGCGGCTGAAGGGTATTGTTCCCCCATCGAGTGAGCGGACGGCCGGGAAATAGTCATAGCTACTGATTAACAATACTTCACTTCCAATAACTATCAATCGATAGTACTAGTACAATTGTTAACTTAATCCGATAGATTAACCCGCACGGACTAGGCTACACTAACTCTGGGGGTTAGCAGTATCGCAAGTCATCTATTTGTCCCCTAAGACCCGGAGGACCGGTGAGAAAGCTCATCTTTGTAGTAGTGCTGACTACACGTTTGGTTGTTGCGGGCCCGATCGTAACTGCCACTAATGACGCAAGGACGCTTGCTGCAGACCTCCTTGGCGCAGGTCTTACTCTGTTTGGGACTCCTACGCTTACTGAAACTGGTTCACAAGCCGGTATCTTTGGCGGAACCGCCGCACAGACTAATCTGATTGGCTTTAAAAGCGGTGTCATCCTGTCATCTGGAGAGGTCGCTGACGCAGAGGGCAATTACTTTTATCAAAGCAAGCCAAGTACGAACGAAGGTGGGCCGGGAAGCCCTCTGTTGTCCGGGCTTATAGGCGGTATCCCGACTTATGATGCAACTTTACTTACATTTCAGTTCATTCCGACTGCCTCGACCATATCCTTTAGATACACGTTCGCATCGGCAGAGTATCCTATCTGGGTCGATAGCCAGTACAATGACGTGTTTGCGTTCTTCGTCAACGGCACGAATTATGCGTTAATCCCGGGAACCGACACTCCTGTGTCGATAAATGGCGTCAATGGCTGGACGAACGCCGCATCCTTCAACAAGTACAACGCCTTCGGCGATACTCTTCTCTTCGGGGGTGAAACGGTTCTCTTGACGGTCACAGCGCCGGTGAACGCGAACGAGGTAAATGATATTACTTTGGGAATTGCGGATGCCGGCGACCATAAGTTGGACTCGGCTGTTTTTATTCAGGCGGGCAGCGTCGGCAGCGCCGCCACTGCCCCTGAACCGGCCAATTTCGCCCTGATGGGTGCTGGGTTTTTAAGTCTGGCGAGACTTTTTCGCGGGCGGCGCTCGCTTTAGTTTCCGTAAGAGCGGAGTTCTTGATCAGGCGGTCAGGGCATCGACTATTTCGGTCTTTCGGTGGCTGGGGCTGGAGTCGCTGGCAGCATATTTCGTATCGCTGCTATGCGCCAGCTGCCTGTACCCTTAGTGAGAACAAAGGTAGTCCACATACTTCTGCTTGTCCCGCCGGCCAGGCCGGTTAGCTCGTAGCGGCCATCTGCAATTGCAACTGCTGAAGTGATGAAGCGTATCGAATCCAGAGTGATACTCCGCGTCCCCCCTGTTCTGGCTGAACTGGCTAACGTGCCACTTACGATCGCTCGTTTTCCGCGCCTCCATTCTCCTGACGAGACAAGCTGATCGGCATCGTCTGTAAATAGACCTGCTAACTGCTGCGCGTTATTGTGTTCGCGCGCGCTCAGATACGTTGAGACGACATTCCGTATGGCTGCTTTGTCCGCGTGCTCGGCGCTGTCCTGGGCAAATAGTGGCAATGCCGAAAGCAAGCAGAAAGAGCATTTCAGAAGTGTATGCATTCAAGAACTCCCGGAGACGTTAGACGAGAGATTTCGAGAAAACCGCGGATATCTTGGTTTGTTCGTACCCTTCACGAATATAGAAACGGTGAGCGGTTTCGCGGGTAATTCGAGATCGAACCAGCACTTTCGTGATACCACGTTCTCTGACCCATCGCTCCGCCCGCTCCAGTAACTGGCGGCCAATTCCGCAGTTGCGAACGGCGCTTGCGACAACCAAACCACCGATCTCTCCATACGGGTCCGCTTGCAGATGATGGACCAGCCCGACGTCGATCCAGCCCACTGGCAGGTCCCGCGAACAAGCCACATAGACCGCGTGGTCCTCAAGCTGTCTTATAGCCGCGATCCGGCTTGCCATTGCTTCCGTGGTGACGGGATAGCCAAGTTCGCCGCTCAGTTCAGCGATTTGCTGAGCGTCCTCGACGGCAATCTCCCGGATAACCAGCACGTCTCTAGCATCGCAATCCTGGGTGCGGGTCTGAATCGTGGCCGTGCCACAATTCGAGTCACATGCTTTTGTACGCGTGCTCCACGAATCCGGGGAAACTGCGCGAGTTTGCTTTCGCCGTTCATCAATGTGGCGCCGCTGATCTGAAGCTCGAAGTGCTTCCAAACCTAAAAGAGGTCAATCCACCCGAAGAGACCGGAGCCAGCTTTGAAGAGAATGCTGCGTTAAAGGCCGTATATTACTCCCGCCTCACGCCTGAGCTCGTATTTGCCGATGATTCCGGTCTGGAAGTGAGGGCCCTGGATGGCGCTCCGGGAGTTCTTTCGGCGCGCTTCGCTGGTCCCGGCGCGGATGACGAATCGAACAATGCCCTTCTGCTCGAAAAGCTCCGGAACTCACGGGATCGCCGCGCACGATTTGTTTGCGCCATCACGCTGGCACTCGATGGAAGCGCTCTAAAGACGTTTCGGGGCGAGGTGGAAGGCGAAATCCTCCGTTCTCCCCGTGGAGACGGAGGGTTCGGCTACGATCCTTTGTTTTTCTATCCGCCGTTCGACCGAACCCTCGCGGAAGTAACGGCTGAAGTTAAGTTCTCGGTAAGTCATCGCGGGAAGGCGTTGCGAGCGATGATTCGCTGGTGGACGGAAGAATACTCGAATCACGGGTAAGAGCTCAGGTGGTTCTAGAACTCCTGAGCACGACCGTCGCGGACTACAGTCGGTTCGGATAAGATACGAGGAGTGCATCAGTTTCTGCTCCATAACGAGGAGATTCGGGATACGCGGGACTTGCTGCTTTCACCCGGCCAGGTTGGGTTTATGAATGGCTGGGGCGTGTTTAGCACCTTGCGGGTCTGTGATGGAATTTTATTTGCCTTTGATCGCCATTACCAGCGCATGGCGCGGGATGCCAGGCTTCTCCACGTTCCGTTCGATCTGTCGCCCGAGGAACTGGAGCAGCGATTACTATCTCTTGTTCAGGCGAACAGGGCTTTGAACTCCACCCTGCGCGTTGCGGTGGTCCGAAATAAAGGCGGCCTTTTTGAAGCACCTCAACTCCGGCGAGACAGCGAACTGATTGCCTTTACAGCAGACATGGCGGATTGGGGCGAAGGAGTGAACCTTGCTTATCAGCCCTTTGGCCGGTTCAGCGCATCGCCGTTTGCCGGCGCGAAGGTGACCTCCTGGGCTCAGAACCTGACCTGGTACGAGGAAGCTCATGAGCGCGGTTTCGATGAAGTGATTCTCCTGAACGAATCCGGGCAGGTCAGCGAGTGCACCTCCGCAAACATATTCATGGTTCGGGAAGGGTCGGTTTTAACGCCTCCGCTCGCAAACTCGGGCTGCTTACCCGGCGTAACCCGGGCGATTCTCCTCGAAGAGATTTGTGTTCCCGATCTAGTTATCGCCGAACACGAAATGACCCCCTCCGATTTGGAAGAAGCAGATCAAGTGTTTATCGCATCTACTACACGAGACCTTCTTCCAGTCTTGTTTATCGAGGGTACACCGCTAAAGCAGAACCCAGCAGTGATGGCCGTGCTGCGGAAGGCGTTTGCCGGCTACCGTGAGAGATATCTCGATGCCCGGATGGAGAGCGTTCCGGTATGAACCACTCATCGTTTCGCTGCGCCGCTTGTGGCAGCCAGAGTTTGCGCCGCTCGCACCGGCATTCTGTGTTTGAGCTGCCGAAGATGGTGACCGGTCAGTATCCATTCCGCTGCAACGAGTGTCACCATCGGTTCTTTATCAACGTGTGGGCGACATCGGTTTGGACGCCCTCGAAGGGGAAGTGTGCAAGGTGCCCATATTGCCTTGGTCTTAAGCTGGATGACTGGCCCCAGAATCGCCGGCCTCATTTCTGGCAGCGAGTCATGATCAGGTTCGGGGCGAACCGATACCGGTGCACCACGTGCCGGACAAATTTCGTCACGTTCCGTAAGCGCAGCGCCGGCCGGGTTTCATTCCGGGAAACCCCTGATTCCCCGGACCAGGGAGCCCCTGCTCCTGAGCGGGACGAGGTTCTCAATAGCAGGATTTGATTAAGAGGTTACCCCAGAAGGCGTCGCGAGTTTCTGCCGCGACAGTACCAGCAGGCAGCCCACCTGTTCCCCGACCGTGCTCAGCATTTCCATATCGCTGCCGGAGTGCACTTTAGGCTCGCGGTTTTGCACGTTGATTACACCGACCACTCTGTTTTGAGAAATGATCGGTACCGAGAGGAACGCCTCGAATGTGTCCTGCGGCAGGTCCTTGAAAAACTTGAATCGCGGATCGTTGTAGGCCTCGCGCGAAATAGCGAGAAGCCGCCTCTCGCGCGCTACCCAGCCTGTCAGCCCCTCATTGAGGCGCAGGCGAACCTTGCCGATCTTCGGCCCGATGGGATCGCTGGATGCGTACAGCATTAGTTCATCGTTTTCAACTAAATAGATGAAGCAGGAGTCACAATCCAGGAAATCCTTTATCAGGCTGACGATCTCGTGCAGGACATCGTCGAGCTCCATATCCCGGGTCATGAGCCGGCTGACACGTTGGAAGAGGCGCAGCTGTTGCTCGGCTCGTTCCAGGCGAGCTTCCAAATCGCGAGCTTTCGACACGCAACTCAATTATTACAAAGGGCAAGATTTTTCATACTCTTCGGCAACTAACAAAGTACTCGCTCCAGAAATAGCCAGGCGGAGTAGTACCATGAATGGAGCCTTAATCGAGGAGACCACGTTGAATGTGGAGTAAACGGAAAGAAGACGAGCTACCGCAGCGACAGGACCGTCCGGCTCCTGTATCACCCTCCGCGCCTGTAGCTGAACCACCGAGGAGAGAGATTAACACGATGTCATCCCCAACCAGAACTTTTGACCCCGAGCCCTCCAGAAGTGTTGGCTCTGCCACTTTGGGCAAGAACGTGACCGTAAAGGGCCAAATCTTCGCACGTGAGGATCTGACCATTGATGGAGAAGTGGAGGGGACGGTGGAATGTCATGAGCACCGTCTCACCATCGGGCCGAATGCCCGAGTGCAAGCAGGTCTGAAGGCTCGCGAGATCATCATTCAGGGCTCAATCCAGGGAAACGTCGACGCGGTCGACAAAATCGACATTAAAAAAGAAGCGAAGCTCGTCGGCGATATAAAGACCAGCCGAATCGTCATTGAGGACGGAGCGTATTTTAAGGGCAGCATCGATATTTCCAAGGCCACCGCCGCCAAGCCGCCTCAAACTGCGCCAAGCACGTCGAGCGCGACAAGTAGCCAGGGGACTGCGACGCCGGTATCGGTCGGCACTCCCGCGGGGACTGCTGTTTCCCGGTAAATCGAACTGTGGCGGGGAGGCCCTGCGATATACGCCCTGGGTTTCCTTGCCATTCCTATGTGATCCCGCTCCTCGCGGCTCTCCTGAACTGATATGAAATTTGGAGCCTTTCAGAAGCCATCCGCGCAGGAAACACCTCCCGCTCTGACTCGCCACAGTAGTGGCTTCGATCAATTCTGCGCAACGCTTCGGAATTCCGAGAATTTGTCGATTCTCGATATGTCGGGTGCGAGCCAGGCTAATATCTCGTTCATTACCGGCTTTGGTCACCGCATTTCCTCCGACGACATCATCGGAACTATGGAGCAGTGTTTTGGCGAGGATTTCTTTGAGAGCCAGCAGGCTGCAAGCACCAGCCAGCGGTTCTTGGAGCAGGCTCTGACGTTTCCCGATGCGTTCTTTGACGGGGTGCTTGCCTGGGACGCGCTGCAATTTCTGACTTCGCCTGTGCTCGAGGACATCGTCGCTCAGCTCCTGCGCGTAATACGGCCGGGAGGACTGGTTCTGTCGTTTTTCAACGCGGACGACAAAGCGAAGCGGATTCCGGTTTACAACTACCGCGTGCAGGATTCGAAGACCTTACTGGCCGTGCCGCGCGGGGGGTATCAGCGCGCCCAGTATTTCAACAATCGGTCGATTGAAAAACTATTTGAACAGGCCGCTTCCCTCAAGTTCTTTCTTACGCGCGATCACCTGCGCGAAGTAATCGTACGGCGGTGAGATAGTTCCGCAGCGCGGCTAGAACGTAACGTGAATTCCTCCAACCGCCCAACGCGGCGGCGTGAGGAAACCCTCCTCAAAGTAGGTTTGATTCAGAGCGTTCGAAACGCGCGTATAGAATCGCGTTTCCAAACGATCCGTGAAATGCAGAGTGTAGCCGGCAGAGAGACCGAGCTGGCGTGGTCCTGAAAATTGATAGGCATAGCCATACAGCGGGTACAGATAATCAGACCCAGCTTCGAAATCTAATGCCAGATCTACGTGTTTTCCGAACTGCTGCATGGCTATCAACGACACAGCATGAGGAAACACGATGGGAGTTTGCAGCGGGCTTGATGCCGTTCCGGTGTAATACTGCGAGACGCGATCGATTGCTTTAGTGAACGTGTATGAGGCGAAAATGCTGGTTCGGCGAGCGGGATGAAACTCGCCGCTCAACTCGACGCCTCGCGAGATTCCGCCACCGGTGTTGTAGTATCCGGCACTTCGGCCGTAGGGATCGACATAACCGGGCGGGAAATTCAGAAATCCGATGATCTGCTGCAGACGTGTGTAGAAATACGAAGCGCTGATTTTCAGGCGTTCGCGGAAGAGATACTGATCGAATCCGAAATCGATCCCGATGGCACGCTCCGGGCTGAGCCGGGGGTCACCGTAAGCAAAATCTGTCCCTTGAAACAGAAACCCGCCGAACCGCTCGTACAGTGAAGGCAAGCGAAAACTGTTCCCCGCATGAGCGCGCAGCTTCGTTGAAAGGCGGGGCAGGAAGTACGCGAGGGATACGTCGCCCGTATACGCAGAGGGCGGAGATGGGAGCACTGCGTTGGCATAGGGCGATGGACCGCCGTTGACGAACATAGGCTGATCGATGCTTGCCTGAGTAAATCGGCCTGAAAGCAAGATGTCCAGCCGGTCGTTCAGTAAATGTATCTCGTCCTGTGCGAAGGCAGCATTTGTTCGCTGCCGGGCATCGGTCCGATAATAGGCGCGCTGAGTTGGATCCGGATTTTGGTCCGTCTGCACTTCCCGGTAATGTTCCTGCTCGAACTCGTACCCCGCACTCAGAATCTGATGCGATCCGAGCAGGTAATTGGCACGCGCTTGCACCGTATCGATGCGGCCCAGATAATGATCCGATGTATTGAAGATCGGCTGGTAGAGGCCGGGGCCGCCAGGGCCGTCCGTGTTGTCACGGTTATTGCTGACGATCGAATAGCCGATGCGATAGGAAAGCCGCGGCGTCACCGCGTGCTCCAAACGAAACAGCGAATCGATGAAGTGGGCGGACCGGCCCGCGTCCGGATCGCCGAGAGAAGGCACAAATGTCGCGTTGCCGGGATCATAGCTTTGATTGAGTTCAGCCAGACGCATGTTGGCCGGTGAAAGCGGAATCGCCGGAATAATATTCGTCACCGGGGCGTTGGATGTGGGTTGAGGACTCACATTTTCCTGCAGAAAGCCAGTATTGGCGAACAAGATCGCGCTCAGCCGGACCTTTGGAGTGAGAGCAACATCCACGCCCCCCTGCCCGCTCCAATCGCGGACGGCACCGGCATCCTCCACACCTTCGGTGACGTTCAGGTGGGAAACCCCGAGCGAGTAGCTCAGCCGGTTCTCATCGGCGCTCCCGGCGATACGAGCGACTCCGCGAAATAGACCAAGTCCCCCACCCTGCAGATCGAGGTCGCCATGAAACGGACCCCCACCTGGATCGGTAATGATGTTGACGGTTCCGCCGACCGAGTTGGTTCCGTACAGCGAGGACCCCGATCCGCGCAGCACCTCAATCCGTGTGGAATCGACCAGGAACAAGTCACCGATGTACGCTGTGGCGTCACCCTGAATGCTGGTGGGATCCCGAAAACGGAACCCGTCTATTAGCACCGCCGTGTCCTGTTCGGGAAGTCCGCGCGTCTCGATCGACGTGAAGTCACCCGGGCCGCCGCGTGTCGCAACTCGAAGGCCCGGGAGAAATCGCAGAGCGTCGGAGATGGAGTATATGCCGCGGCTCTCAGCATCCGCCGCGCTCACAATGTCAAGCGCCTTTGAGACCTGATCAAGCGATTGCGGCCCATCCGCAGCGGTCACGCTAACCTGCGTTCGAAACGCCGAAACGACCAAATTCAGGGACACGCTCTTTCTCTCGTCCGGTTCGAGGATTACTGTCTGCGGTTGAGGCAAAGCAAGTCCTGGAGCGGTGGCCTCGAGCAAGTACTCGCCCGGCGTAACAGTTGCGAAGGTGAAGCGGCCCCGCGGGTCAGACTGCGTCGCTATAACCGCCGAGCCAGCGAGCTGATGGAGACGAACCGTTGCGAGGGGAACCGGCGCGCCGGACGGATCAGAGATCGTGCCATTGAGCGCAGAATAATCTGAATTTGCGAGAACCGTCAAAGGCCCGGTTATCAGCGAAAGGAGTGTGAAAACGGGATGGAAAAGTTTGGAACGCACTGTCGGCCCTCCCTCGAGGCTGCGAATAAAATTCCGCCCTATTGGTGCGGGTTGCGGCAGGTCTTCGGACTTACAGGCAGACAACTTTCCTTCGTTGCGTTTCTACTGGCCCGGCTTCCCATTTCCTTTTAAGAAACAGTGCCCTTCGGGCGTTCGTTCCTGCTAACCGCTGCGGGGCAGTCCCGGATTCACACCGGGTTCCCTTTTCAACACACGTGAGTGTGTGCCAACAACGTTTTCTAGCGTAGCAAACGGGAGGGAAGTACCGGCAGACCGGGCCGGCACGTTTGGTCGACTCGCGCGCTTAGCGCGAGACGGATAATCTATGCTGTCCAGCCGCCGGAAGTGGGATGGCACGGGTTTGAGTTCCGCCCATGTCCACTCCGACGAGATATTCAACCTGATTGCTATTAGTGAAGCGCAGCGAGGGCGCGGTTCCTGCCCTCGCAGCGGGTACAGTAACGGCAAACGCCGCTCCGCCGTGGCCTTGAACCAAAACCACGCCCTGGCTGTCCTCTTTAACGACGTAGTTGCCGGGCTTTAGCTCTTTTCCGGCGACTACAAACGAAAACGGCACGTTGACCCGCATGTCCGACGACGCGAACACCGGAGTTTGGACTGCCAAAGCGCAGCAGAACCCTAACGTTTGAAACAGTTTCTTCATGTCTTGTCTCCTCTAGCGATAGTTGTTAGATGGAGGCGCGGACAGAGCACCGCTTTTGCAATAGAAGCTTAGGTCTATGCGTATGAAAGGTCTAACTGTGACGGAAATGTTACTACGTAGGAAAAAGGACTACTTAGCCGATGAATGAACTAGTTACAGCGTACACTAGTCTCGCCGATTTTTCAACGTCAGAAAACCCGGGGTGATCTCAAGCGGCTTGTGTAAAAACCTGGAGGGTGCGATTTCGCCATTCCAGATTGATCTATGAAAGGTCGAATAGATGATGCGGTCGGCGCTGTCCACGTTGACAAAGCAGAGCATGGGCCGAGTACGCCGCCGGACCTCCACAAGACGCGCTCAATGACATTGGTGGTGCGCAGCCTTTTCCAGAGTAATTTCGGGAAGCTGAAGAAGGCCAGCAACTCAGGGAGATCAGATTCCCGTTACCGGACCATGACCGGATAATGCTCCCTCCTCCGCTTGGGGAAGCGGCGAAATACGTGGCGGGCTTCACGCGCCGATTTGGCTAGGTAGATGGCCTGCGCTCCTGCCTTGAGTTCGTCGTGATCTCGCTTCTGGGCTTTCTTGAGGATGTTTCGCATCTTGTGCACCCAGCAGCGTTGATGTAGCACTCTGGATAGATCACTTGATAGCCGCCGCCAAGCCTGGACAGCCCTCTGTTAATGATCAGTTGCAATCGATGGCCGGTCAGGCCACGCTGGCAGTGGCATAGAACAGCGGAATGCCGGGAAGGCGTTGTAACATTTTCTGTGTGAATTGTCTGGGCTGTCATCTGCCGGGGCGTTTCCGATCAAGGCTAGCGACCAGCCGTCAACTGATCCTCAACTCAGCTTGTGTAAGCGATTGACGACCGGAGATGCAGAATCGTGCACCGACCGCACGTGCCCGTGCATCGAATCGCTCTAGGAGGGAGACTTTATGAAAGCTGCCGTCGTACCCGCCGTAAACAGTTCATGGCAGATCAAAGATGTTCCTCAGCCCCAACCGGGAGCCGGTCACGTGCTGGTGAAAATGCGCGCCAGCGGTATCTGCTATACCGACGTGCACGAAACACTAGGACACATTCCAGGACAATTTCCCCGAATCCTCGGTCACGAGCCGGTCGGCGAGATCGTTGCCGCGTCTGCCGACGTCAGCACGCGAAAAGTAGATGACCGCGTGGGCACCGCATGGATTCAATCCACGTGTGGACGCTGCGAATGGTGCCAGCGCGGTCGCCGGATGTTCTGTCCCTACCTGAGGAGTACGGGGCTCGATGTACAGGGCGGTCACGCTGAGTACATGCTCATGAATGCTGAGGCCACCTATTTGATTTCCGACAAGGTCTCCTACGAGCAGGCAGCCCCGATCTTCTGCGCCGGTTACACCGTTTATAGCGGGCTCCGCTGGGCCGATCCCAAGCCAAATGAGCGCGTAGCCGTGCTCGGGATCGGCGGGCTTGGTCACCTGGCAGTGCAATACGCGAAAGCTGCAGGATTCGATACCATCGCAGTTTCGCACTCCCCCGAGAAAGACAAGATGATCCGCGATCTCGGCGCGGATGAAATTGTCCGTGATGGAAAGAGCCTTGCCGCGGCGGGAGGCGCAGACGTGATCCTCAGTACTTCCAATTCGGCCAAGTCAATGGTGGATAGCATTCAGGGACTGCGGCCGGACGGCCGGCTTGTCACGATGGGCGCGGACGCGGAGCCGATTTCGATTTCTCTGATGGACCTCATCTCGAAGCGCATTCGTGTCATCGGTAGCCAGCAAAACGGCCCCGAATATCTCTACGAAGCCCTTGATCTCGTAGCGCAAGGCAAAGTTAAAACGATCGTCGAGACGTATCCGTTGGCCGAGGCCCCGAAGGCGTATGAACGCGTTGTAGAGGGCAAAACCCGATTCCGTGCCGTCCTCACAATGTAATTGCTGATGGGAGCACCTCGCGAAAACTTCGGCTCCCGAATTACAGGCCGACGCGCTCGGTTCACGCTGCAATCTAGATTGCGTCCCAATCTGCACCGGATACCCAACATCAGACGCCGGCTTCGCCCAGCCGGTTATTGTCTGAAGTGCCCCACTTGGCAGCTAGGATCACGCTCTCAGAAATGCGAGTTGGCGCTGGAATCCTGGATGCTGTCTAGGCCGCGATTTCACCCTTGTCGTTGACCTCCTCGCCCGTCAAACGCTGTTGTTCGATCCTCTCCTGGCAGGCAACGCAATAGGCGGCCCACGGAATAGCTTTCAATCGCTTCTCGGGAATTTCTTCTTCACAGTGCAAGCAGATCCCGAAGCTCCCGTTTGCAAGGCGAGCAATCGCAGCCTGGACGTCTTTCAGAAGCCTCGACTCCCGGTCAAGATTAGTGATGACGACCTCCCGATTCAACTCCTGCTGGATTCTGTCGAACTCATCGGCTACTGTCTCGATCAGAATCTCGTTCCGGTCAGAGCCTCCTGACAGGAGTTCTTTGCGCTTGGCGTCAAGCGCGCGCCGAATAGTATCTAAGTTGGTTATTGGCATTTCTCTTATTCCTCGAGCCGCCGGGCAGCAGCCTTTTTCCCAGATGGGCCAACCTGTACCGAAGTTCCGGGTCGGGGACAGTTTTTACAGATAAGTAACAGGTCCCTTGAATTCCTGACCGATACTGCCTGTTGCGTGGTACGGGCCCGGCGAGCGACTCCTCCTACAACGATTTGAGGAAAGTAATCAACTCTTGCTGCTGCTGAGGCGTCAGTTCCTTCAAGCGCGCAGTGACTCCCCGTGCCTCGCCTCGATGCCAGGCGCCTCCGTTGGGGGCTCCTGCGCGATTACGACCACAGCCGCCGCAGCAGCTGCCACTAAGAGAAAATGGATGGTTTTCGTGTGTGCCATGGATGTAACCTCGCTATGGTTTGCCAGCGCAAGAGCCTTTCGGTTCGGGAAGTTAACGCCGGTCTTCAGCATCCAAGTCGCGCCGGGCGGCATCCGCTTCCCGCGCAAGTTTGAATACTGTTTCAAAGAAGCGTTGATCCTTCTGACCAAAGAAGAGGCCGTCGGCTATAAACGCCTGTATTGTTGCGACAGCGCCGCCATTTCCCGTCAAAGTGGGCCGGATGATCGAAACAGGAGGAAGATCCGGACTCAGAAATTGCGCCGGTTCCGGCAAGATAAGGTTCGTCTGGAACATCTGGCCGCCTGCGGCTTGATCCGTGGCGGAAAGCTTTGCGTTGTGCTGATTGGCTGGGTTATTGAAATCCGGAAAGGTTAGACCAGTTTCCGGATCAGTTAGTCCATTCGGACCAGCCAGGGGCTGTGCGATTGCATTGCCGGCCTTGTCGTGCCAAAGCGAGAAATGGTCTATCTCGACGCCACCGATGCTCAAGAGAATTCGGAGAACCTCGAGGCTCGTCGCCTTAAGCGCCAGAATTGGATACAGGCTCGAACCGCCCTGTTCGATGAACGAAAAGTGGAGCCCGGCCGTGTTGGCGATCGCTTGCATTCGACGAGCTTTCGGGTCCGTGATGGGTAGCGATTGCAGGAGCGGTACGAGAGCGTTTGGGTCGGTGTCGGCGTCGCTTACAGGTATGGCCGGCTGCTTCTTGATGTCAAGTAACTGCGGAAACTGCGCCCCTAAGTCAGGGTTTGTTGTGCTGCGGTAACGAAAATACCAGCTCGTATCTACATTCAGCGCCTGTAAGTTCGTGATCCGTGCAAGATTCTGATTTGCGCCAGTGGCCTTAGTAGGTGGAATCGTTTGAAAAGCCTTGAAGTTAACCGGCTCCTCTCCTTTAGACTCCAAGTAAGCATTCAGGAAGGCCGCGTGGCTGATTTCATCATCGGTATTGTCGGATATGTACTGCGGCATATCAGAATCCAGATTTGCCAAGGCAGCCGTATAGGACGGATTCCCGGGATTCGGATTATCGTTATGGTCTACGGCGCCTCCCAGTTCGTTATATTGCTGCCAGAGATCCGCTTCGATGAGTTCGATAGCTGCCGCGAGGCGCAGGATAGCGGCATCGGCCCTAGTGAGCGAGCGGTCATCGCGGTCAGGGTCTCTTTCCGCCGCGAAGAGCGCGGTCACGGGTAGCGCCGCGGTGACAGCGCCGAGCCCGCGGAGAAAAGCGCGTCGCTTGACGACACCACGCCAGGTGGATTGGACAGAACTCTGATCAGTGGCATTCTGCCCTGACGAGAGCACGGGAAAAGGACGGTTGTCCTTCATATTTTGGGACTCCTTATTTTTTGAATAGAGAAATGTAAGACTGCTTCTTGCCGACGCGCTGGATTTTCACCGCCTGCTCTAGGCGGCTCCAGAGCTATCTTTCTGCACGACGACTGTGCCAGTCATCATGGGATGGATTTTGCAGTAATAGGGATATGAACCAGATTCGCGGAACGTGAAAGAAAAGTTTTGGTCCGTATCTAAGACAGGAGAAGAGAATTTCTTTTCGGTGCTTACGACGTTGTGCGGAATATCATCGTGGTTCACCCATGTCACGGTTGCCCCTGCCTTAACGCTGAGCGACTTTGGCGTGAAAGAGAAATTATCTATATTGACCACGTTTGCGTCGGCGACTTTCTCGAGACGTGCGTCTTGCGCGGATTCCATAGCAAGCGTAGAGTCGACAACCGCAAGAGTGTGGTTCCCGGCAACATAATTTACGTGGGTAATGCCTAACACATGCCGTAATTGCTCCGCCGGAACCTTCATTGGACCGGGGGAAGGTGCGGTCCCTGGCTTGGGCTGAGGGAACGCAGTGGACATCGCGGTGTGAAAGCTGACATTGCCTTCCACCTTCTGCATGATCTGGTGAATGTGCCCATTCAGGACCGTAACGGAGCCGAATCGCTTCAAGTAGGACAGTGCCTTGGCACCGTCGTCGGTACCCCAGCCCCACTCGGGATAGACGGTCCATAGAGGAATGTGCGCGAAGACGACTATGGGGGTGCTGCTCGAACGCCCAGCCAAATCTTTCTCCAGCCAACTGAGTTGGTCTGCGCCCAGTGTTCCGAGCCCACCGGCTTTCAGATCGACAACGTTCACTAATGCGACAAAATGCACACCTTTGTGGTCGAAGCTGTACCAACCGGCGCCCTTCGTATTCTTTCCATAGCGCTCGAGATACTGCTGGCCGTTATCGGTAAGCATGTCATGTTCACCAGGCACGAAAAAAGTATGTCCGGCTTTGCAGGATCGCAATACCTGATCGAGGGTGTCGAATTCGGAAGGCTTTGAAAGATGGCTTAGATCGCCGGTGTGAATCAGGAAATCGGGCGTGTTTTGTATGGCGTTAATCTTCCCGATCGCCTCCTGCAGAGTCGCAGTGACATCTTTGTTGGCCTCCTTATTGAAGCCAATGTGGCTATCACTTATCTGAACAAAGCGAAACTCGCCTGACGCGATATCCCCATAAGTAGTCTGGCCAAAGGCTCTCGAGCTCAAGACCCCGCCACTTACGGTCCATATGGCGCCGGTTCCAGCCCACGCCATGCATTTTAAGAATCCCCTCCGATCCACTCCATCCTGGTTGAGATTCCGCTTGATTCGATCAGACAACTGTCACTCTCCTTCTACTGGTCACCGCGCTTCTCACGTGGTTTCAACTAGCAATACTGGAATCGGGCGGGAAATATTCCCCCTTTCGATCTTTTTTGCCGCACCGAGCTGCGAGGTTTACGGACAGTTGGCAAGACTTTTACAACTGACTCGACCCTTCGAGCGAGTCCCTAACATCCAAGCGAGTAAGTCGGCATAACTGCTGGCAATCACAAAAGGAGATCAGTAGTGAATTCAAGAATCAAGCGGGTGGTGACTACCGCGACGCTCGTAACCGCGATTTGCCTAACCGCCTCGCTCGCAAATGCAGAACGGGCACAGTTCGACCTGCCTTTTGAGGCACGTTGGGGCTCTACTATTTTGCATCCCGGAACATATACGTTTGATATCCCTTCTGCAACGTTGTGGCCCCAGCAGATCAACCTCAACAAGAACGGCAGTACGGTTTGGATTTTACCCATTGCCGAGTCTACGGGGCTCGGGTCAAACCACAGCTACCTGAAGCTGGTCGCGGTCAGAGGCACCTACTTCATCCGTGAATATGATTCCGGGCAAACAGGCAAGCAATTCACGTTTGGGATACCGAAGGACCCTTCGCATGAGCTCAAGATCAAACCTGCGATCGAGGTCACTAAGATCAGATAAGTAATGCCAGGGCGATTGCCGAATAAAGCTCAATTAAAACGATTGACTGAGACTCGGTGAATTGGGCGTATATAAACCGCCGACGCGTACGTGTCGGCGGTTTTGTTTTGGAGGCACGACAAACAGAAGGAGGCCCTCACATGACCAGCCGCCGGGGAGCGTTGAACGCTCAACGGTGTAGAGATTTACTTCGAAGCCCGAGGGACCGGCGAGCCGCTTCTGCTGCTGCATGGTTTCTCGAGCTCAAGCCAGGATTGGAGGACATCTAAAATCACTGCTATCCAGACAACAGACTTCACTATCCACAAAGCGATTGCTGAATCCTTCGTTGCTGGATCGAGCCAGCGGCAACGATAACCGCGCATCATCATGGCCGGGCTTCATAAACTATGTTGAAGGGTGTTTCTGTAGCTCGCCGGAAACGCTTGAATCCGGCTGAGGTTACAACGTCCCTGATGCGCGCCTCGCCGGCTTGGGCGCCCAAACAAAGTCCAACTTCCTGCGATCGTGAGCACGGCGTGCACAACAATGTGGAAAAGGAGTAGTAGACTCGCCCTACCGGATTTAGATTCTCCTTCAACTGATCATTGGCAAACGGCTCAACGATCATCCACGTACCGTCCAGGGCCAACGACTGCCGGATGTGAGCAGCCGCCCCGATTGGGTCTCCCATGTCATGCAGACTGTCGAAGACCGCCACTAAGTCGTAGTCTTTGCCAGGAAAACTCTTTGCCTTTGACACGTCGAAGGTGGCGCGGTCGGCGACACCGCTACGCTTGGCCGACTCGCGTGCCGCCTCAATCGATTTGTCGTGGTAGTCGAATCCGAAGAATCGAGAGTTGGGGAATGCTCTTGCCATCAGTAGAGTGGAAGCGCCTTTCCCGCAGCCGATATCGGCAACTCGCGCCCCTCTCTCCAGCTTCTCCTTCACGCCGCTTAAAGCGGGAATCCATGAACTCACGAGATTAGCGGCGTAGCCTGGACCGAAGAACTTTTCACATCCGTGAAAGACGTCATCCGCGTGTTCATGCCAACCCATGCCGGCGCCCGTGCGAAAGGATTCCGCGATCCGTGGAACCGCCGCGAGCGACCCCAGAGCGAATTCAAATGCTCCGGGAAGATAAGCGGGACTATCTTCCCTTGCCATCGTGAACGCTTGTTCTTCACTGAGGCTGAACTTGCCACTCCTGTCGTCGTAAGTGATGTATCCTCCCGCGGCTTGGGAAGCCAGCCACTCGCGCAGATAACGCTCATCGGTCTTCGTTTCAGCAGCAAGTTGTGCAGAAGTCATTGGGCCACCGGCGAGAGCCTTGTAAAGCCCTAACTTCTCCCCGATGACAACCATTCCGGCATGAACTGTGGCGCCGAGATCGGTCACGAATTGACCGATAAAAGAGTTCAGTTTGTTCATGTCAATTGCGGGAGTCTCTGTTGTGCTCATCTGATCTGTCTCCTTTTCCTAACTGTGCGAATCCTCTTTTTTGGTGCGATGCGGCTCCTTCGCTCCGGCCGGCAGACCGAAGGAGCCCCCATTCTTGGTCGATGACCGCCCCGGCTAAGGCGTGGTTTTGCCGACGAACGACTGGCACGAAACATTGGGGTGCCAGTTTACGAAAGCTCCCTTGGGATTCTCCTTCCACGCCCAGACGTGCAGCGTGTAGAAGGCCGGGAGCCCAAAGCGATTCGGGCTTCCGAAGTAATGAAAGATCTGTCCCATCAACTGCGGCGTAACGCCCGGATGCTTCGCATCCCACGCCTCGGCGAGGACCAGATAATCGGCGCCCGTCAGTTTCGGTTTTCCGTTTGGCTGCGCCTCATAGAGCACGATCTGGGGACGCCAGGCGTCCACGATGCCGTGGCCTACCAAGGCGTCATTCACATAATGGAGGCCCATTGCTCCAAAATCGTCTCCGCTCACGCAACCGAATTCAAGGTGATACCCCTCGCGTTCGGCCACGTTCACATCCTGAAAGCGCTCGGTCGCTTCCCGGACAGTTTTAACCAGGGCACTTTGCTTGCTCTGTTGATCCGGCGTCTGTTCTTCATTTTGCTCGGCCATGCTGTGCAAGTGGTCATCTTGCGCCAGGGCGCGAGTAGAACCAACGTTCATGAGAACGAAAACGATCGCGCAGTATTGCGCTCGCGTTGCCCATCGTCTGACTTTGATGCTGATAGTAGGAAGCTGCGATTTACCCATGGAAACTCCTTTTGCGGATCGGTACTCATCTCCATTGCGTTATTGCTGACAACTTCCGCGAGCGCTCGCATTCTGCTAGAATCCGCTCTGTGGAAAGGGCCGAGGAATGTGCGCAAAATGGAGTGCTGAGTCCTCATCTGGCAACTGCAAAGTAACAGTCATCGGGACGCGAAGTAACGAAAGAACGCCAAAGAAAACCCAAAGATAACGGCGTGCAAGCTGCTTCACGTTGCTGAACCGGAGCGCCCTTGGACACGACGTCCCCAACCTACCAATTCGGCGAGTTCACGCTTGACCTCGTAAGAGGGTGTCTGCTTAAGAGGGGCATCGAGATCAAGCTTCGCCCTAAAGTGTATGAAACTCTCAAGTACCTGGTGGAACACGCTGGACAGCTCATCAGCAAGCAGGAGCTGATGCAAGCCGTTTGGCCCGATTCCGTCGTTACTGACGATTCGCTGGTGCAGTGTGCTCTCGAGTTGCGTCGCGCTTTGGATGATCGCAGTCAGACGTTGTTCAAAACAGTGCCGCGGCGCGGGTATTTATTCACGGCCGAGGTGATCCGACCCCCGACGAAGTCAGATCTTTTCCTAAGTGATTTTGGCAATTTAGCTGGCAGTGAACTGCGCTCCGAGAAGGTTTTAAAGAAGCGCCACGATCTGCCAACCCCTCGTACCTCGCTCATCGGAAGAGAACAGGAGTTGGCCGAGATCACCGAATTGATCCTCCGAAAAGATGTTCGTCTCTTGACCCTCACTGGACCTGGAGGTGCTGGAAAGACCCGGCTTGCAGTGGCCCTAGCCGCAGCAATGGCGGACCGATTCACTGCTGGTATTCAATTCGTTGGTTTGGCTTCCATTACGCATGCAGATTTGGTGGCAAGCGCTCTCGCGGACGCGCTGGGCATCCGGCAGGTGGCCAATAGCACCATTCCCCAACTCATCGCCGACCGCTTGCAGAACACTGGACCGTTTTTGCTGCTGCTGGACAACTTCGAACAGGTCCTCCCGGCTGGCACCATCCTGGCCGAAACCTTGGAAGCATGCCCGCTATTAAAGATTTTAGTCACTAGCCGGTCGTGCTTGCATATTTACGGTGAACAGGAATTCCCTGTTGCGCCGCTTAGCGAGAACTTCGCTGTCGAATTGTTCGCGCAGCGGGCTGCAGCCGTCTGGCCTGGCTTTGTAATTACCCCAGAGAATGTATTTGCGGTTCGGGAAATCTGCTTGCGGCTGGACGGGTTGCCTTTGGCTATCGAGCTGGCGGCTGCTCGAACAAAAGTGCTCTCTCCCAGGGCCATTCTCGATCGGCTCGAAAGCCGCCTGCACTTATTAACTGGCGGCCCGCTCGATCTGCCGGAACGGCAACAAACGCTGCGCAACACAATTGACTGGAGTCACGCGCTTTTGAATGAGCCCGAGGCGAAACTGTTCCGCCGGCTTTCCGTGTTTCTCGGCGGTTGCACATTAGAAGCGGCGGAAGCGGTCTGCAACACTAGTCGCGACCTCGGTATCGATCTCTTCGACGGCCTCTCCTCTCTATCGGATAAAAACCTCGTGCAGCTTCTCGATCGAGCGGGGGCCGAGCCCCGTTTTTCGATGTTGGAAAC
Source organism: uncultured Acidobacteriaceae bacterium (assembly GCA_963787585.1). Taxonomy (GTDB): domain Bacteria; phylum Acidobacteriota; class Terriglobia; order Bryobacterales; family Bryobacteraceae; genus Bog-105. The sequence continues at coordinate 4,885 of CAWBDR010000002.1, read as the reverse complement.
AATTCGCGAGTACGCCCTCGATCGACTCGCCGAAAGCGGCGAGCAAGATGCCACCCGGCGGGCACACGCCGCGTACTATCTCGTCCTGGCGGAGGAAGGCAATCCAGAGCTGAGTTCCGCCGATCGAACTCGCTGGTTGACCGAGTGCGATGTCGAGATCGATAACTTCCGTTTCGCTCTCGACTGGTTGTTTCAGACCCAGGATCTGAACTGGGGCTTTCGTCTGTGCGTGGCTCTGTTTCGATTCTGGGATATGCGGGAACACCTGACGGAAGGGCGTGCTCAGCTTGAGTTGCTCCTGCCCTTGGCGGGCGCGGAGCGCTCAAAAGAACGGGCCCGGGTGGCGCATTTCCTCGGTGCGTTGACCACTGCTCAGGGCGACTATCCTGCGGCTGAGCGTTTTCTGCAACAGAGCCTGTCTCTTTATGAAGAATTGGACGATAAATGGGGCATCGCTGTGTCCTTGAACGCCTTAGGCGTTTCGGCGCGGGATCGAGGTGACTACCCGGCGGCGCAGTGCAGTTTCGAACGAAGTCTCGCATGCTGGCGTATGCTGCCGAACCGCTTGGCCATAGCGCGCTGCCTTCATAACCTGGCCAATGTGGTCAAGGTTCGCGGCGACTATGCCAGCGCCCGCCGGGCCCTCTGTGAGGCCGCGGATATATTCAAGGAGCTCGGCGATAACAGCGGTCGTGCCTGGTCGATCAACCAACAGGGCGACATAGCACGTGCACAGGGCGACATGGCTGCCGCTCGAGGGTTGTATCAGCGCGCCCTTTCCGCCTTCCGCGAAACCGGAGACCTTTGGGGCTCCGCCCGATCCCTAACAGACTTGGCCTACATTGACTGTGAGCGGGGAGATCATGTGGCTGCTGACAGCGCGTGCCGGGAAGCTCTGGAAATCTTCGCTGGGTTGAGGCACCGGCGGGGTATCGCCCGGGCACTCGAAAGCTCTGCGTGCATTGTCCTTGCTCAAGGGCGCCCCGAACGCGCTCTCAGACTCGCCGGTGCGGCAGCCAATTTACGCCAGTCGATTAGCGCTCCTCTGCATCAAGCAGAACAACTTGAACTCGATCGCACGCTCCTACTTGCCTGGGAATCGGTCAGTGAGGAGGAGGGAAAGCGCGCGTGGGCAGAAGGCTCTGCGATGAGCCTGGAAAACGCAATCCGGTACTCGCTCGGAGAGTTGGGGGAGACTACTTCACTTTAGTCGGCTCAATCAGATGGCGAACGGCGGAAACACGATCGGCTGGAATGCCTACCCTGCGGGCGTGCTCCCGAATGCTGTCCTCGTCAGGCGCCAGGTAGACGCAGTAAACTTTGTCTTCGGTGACATAGCTGTGGAGCCACTGAATCTGCGGCCCCATTTCCTTCAACGTTGCCAATGAACGCAGGGCGAGGTCCCGAATCTGGGTTTCTGAAAGATTGCCGGCGTCAGGGATCTCCCGTTCGATTACGAATTGGGGCACAATGTCAAAACTTTAGCACCAACGCCAATCGGACCGCTGAGGTCCGCGGATCCAAAGCTCAATTACGGCGTTCTTGCCTTGCTAGCCTTTCCTTGAAAGCTCGTTCGTGTTCCTCAATGAAAGCCCGGTAGCCTGCTGGATCGATGAAGGGATTAGTGCCGCCTGCGCTAAGACGTTTGAGCTTGGCATCCATGTTGTAGTACTCGCCGTGTGCGCCCAAGAAGATATCGCAAGGCAGACTGCGAAGAACTCGGAACGTCTTCTCGTAATCAGCCGCGATCTGCGGGTATTGCTTATTACGGACAAGCCGATAACCGGGATTCACGTTCGCGCTTCCGACGATGACGACGCGATAAAGGTGACCTCCCTCATTCAATTCGGTAGTCCAGGTGGTGCACCCTTTCGTGTGGCCAGGGGTCAAATTCGCCGTGAGAGTGAAGCCGCCAAGCTGCACTTTATCTCCGTCGTGCAGGACGCGATCAACCTTGACCGGCGTCCAATGCTGGTGATACTCGAAATCGTTCGCCCCGCCACTCTGTATCTCGTCCACATCGGCGTCCATAACCATCAGCTTGGCTTTCGCTAACTCTTTTGCCAGGGCGCAGCCGGCGGCGTGATCATCGTGAGCGTGGCTGATGAGAATGATTTTGATGTCGGAGAAATGAAATCCCAGCTTCTCAACGCTATCGCGGATCAGTGGTACCGACTCTTCATAATCCGGGTTGATGAGGATGTCGCCTTTCGGAGTAACCAATAGAAACGACGCGAGGTAGTTTGTACCGACATAGTAGAGGTTGGAAGCTATTCGATAGGGTGCGATGGACCGATTCCAGGCGGGCGTGTAGTCGGCACGCAGAATGCTGCTGGATACCAAAAACAGTAGAAGGTAAGCCCACATCTTTGCCAGCATTACGATAATGTTCGGATTAGCATTCGGAGCCGGTCACATCAGAAAATCCGGCCCATGCCGAACCACCATTTGGCTCTTCCGTTATTGCCGATGCTGCCTCCAATGTAGATAGGTCCAAGCGGACTCTTTCTCACCAGTGCTACAGAACCATCTACCGGCTGGGTGGGAACTGCGGGATTGCCGTAAACTTTGCCAGCTTCCACAAATGCGACGGCATAAACTCCGCCTCCGATGAGAGGATTCAGGCGATAGAGCTCCCGATCATACCCGAGCTGAAATAGGTAGTACTGGTTTCCGAGCAGCTCGTTCCTTCCGTAGGCACCCATTCGTAAGGGACCTCCTAAAGCAAAGCCAAATAATTGGGTATGCTTCGCCCCAAAGGCCGTACCTCCATCGGCAGTCACAAAAGAGGATGTCCCGAGCTTAGTTGAAGGTTAGGGCGGCTGAGTTTCATGTTACGCCACTTTCTCAGAAGAGGCGTTGGATTTGGGTTCTCTTCCGAGGGCGACGGCAAGAGCCCAGAGGTCTCGATGGCCGACCACCTTTCGGAAGTGTTTTTCAGTAAGCAGCCAAGCCGATGCGGCCCAGCGTTCTACCATGCCGGCATCGCTCCAGCGCGTGACGTTATGGGTTCTCTTTTGCACGCCGCTTTGCGGACTTTCAATTACGTTCGTGGTTCCGAGGCATTTGTACAGCGAGGGCGGAAGCTGCAGCCGCTGAACAGTGAACATCTCCGCCAAGCCCTCCCGCAAACTTCTGGCGGCTGACTCGTATTCGTGCTCAAGGAAGCGCGCCAGTTGCTCCAGGCGCTTTACGCCTTCTTCGGCATCGCACACGCGCCAAGCCGCCCGCATCAAGTTCGTAACTTGTGGACGCTGTTCTTTCGGCAGCTCGTCCAGCACATTCCGCATCTTGTGATTGCGGCAACGCTGCACGGGCTGGCCCGCACCAAAGACTTCTTGGATGGCGGCTCGCAACGCTTTCGCGCCATCGATCACGAACAGGTATTTCCGATCCGTCGGCAAGCCCTGATCCCGCAAGTTAGTGAGCAACTGCTTCACCGCCGCGGCATTCTCGGTGGCTCCCAGTTCGATGCCGAGCACGTGCTTGGCTCCTGCGCGATCCACGCCTACAGCACTGATCACGTGATGCGATCCAAAGCGCTGGCCGTCAATGTAGAGCACCAGCAGATCGGTTTGGTCCCAGCGCCGCTCACGTAACTGGCGGAGTTGTTCGACGCTTCCTTCGATGGCCTGGCGGCTGATGTTGCTGCGCGACACGCCCGCTGTTTCCGCCATTTGCGGCAACACTTCTGCGTACTCGCGTGTGGAAACACCACGCAGCAGAGCGCCCATCATCCGCTGCGCCGTCGCGCTGTTCTCCTGCAGCGACTCATAAGCCGGTACGCTGACCTCACCCTTCTGCTTGTGGCGCAGCCGCGGCCGCTTCACTTTGATCTGCCGGTCGGCCAGGCTAACACGTCCCTTCTGCGATCCGTGCCAGCGAATGTCGCCGCTGCTCTTGCCTGGCGTGCGCGGCCCGGCCACTTCCTCAGCACTCAGACTCAAGATGGTCTCGATCGTTTGCCGGCCAATGCTGTCGATCACTTCATCCACGGCCATCCGGGCCTGAGTGATCAGTTCCACTAACGGCACCAGGATCTGCCCGTTGGCCTTTGCAAACTCTTCCACTGCGGCCGACGCTGTCTTCGCCTCCCGGCTTACGATATGGTACGGTTTCTTCACGGCGGTGGTGTCCTTTCCAAGGATTGCTTTTGGCGAATCGATTCTAACGAACCGGCCGCCCCCGCCGCCCTCTAACCTTCAACTAAGCTTGGGACACCCTCGTCACAAAAACCGAACCCTTTTCGGCAACCGGATGAAAATAGCTTTGCTGCAACTCCAACAGGGGCAAACTGCCAGTGCCGTTAGGCCCGGAGGTAAGCCAAGCAAAGTTCGTGGATTGAATAAATCCGCGCTGCGGAAGAATAACCTGGTCCTGCCCATAGAAGTTAAAGCGCGCAGTTGTGACCGCAGTGTGGAACGAGGTGTTAGCTGCAACGGGCTGACCTGTTTGGAGACTATATCTGTACCAGACATAGTCTTCACCGATCCGAATCTCAGATTTTGGTCCTATCGCATACCCCAGATCAAAGCCGAAACCGCCTCGTACTTGGCGGTATTCTGCCACTCGGCTTTGGTCGTTATAAACATCGTAGGGGAGCCTTGTCAAAAATGCCTGGGGAGATATGAACCATTTAGTGGTGGCGGTCAGCGGGTGATAATACTCCGAGGTGATCCCATATGCCGATCCGAAGAGTACATCCGTTCTCCACTCCGAGCGGAAGTCTCCTACGTTCTGGAATGTAAATCGTCCCTGCAGGCCGAAACGAACATCATTAACATCAGAGCCATCGATCGAAATGCCAAGGTTCATGAAAGGTGGCGAGTAAGATTTCGCCGTTGTCCGGATGAGCAGCCCGGCCTGGCCATTGCGATTGACGAGT
>CAWBDR010000001.1:0-418398 GCA_963787585.1 uncultured Acidobacteriaceae bacterium | reverse complement strand
GGAACTCGACGGTTGCGGGCGCCGGAGTAGCTGCCATAATCGACAGCTGTTTGAGGCGCTCACGTGCAAGCACTGCGTAATACGTATTCGGAAAGCGAGTAGTCAGCTCGTCGTAGCAGGCGCGCGCAGCGCTGTTATCGTTTTTCCGCTCTTCCAGGCGTCCCAAAAAATAGAGCGCGTCGTTCGTATCGATGGAATTCGGATAGCGCTGGATCTGCTCCCGGAGCAAATCATAGGCGTCCTCTTGATCTTTGCGGTAGCTCTCATAAGCAACCCGCCAATGACACCAGCCGGCTCGGGAATCATTCGGGAAGCTGACTTCGCAAGCGCGATAGAGGGGCAGATAAATGGCGCTGTCGTTATCAAGGCGAGCCTGGTCGGCTACATCGATCAGCGTCTGTAAGCGCCAGGCGGAGTTCGGATGCTGCTTTTCCAGACTGTCGAGAAAAAGCTTGACATCGGCATGGCGATCGACCTTGCGCGCACAGCGGACCAAATAACAAAGGCGCTCGGCATCCGCTTCCGGGTCGTCCACCTTCAAGGCGCTCAGGTATTGAAACGCGGCCTCGGTGTTTTTGTTGAAGAAATCCGCTTCGCCCAGGCGTACACGGGCGAGGTCGCGCTGCACGCCGGCGATCTCGGGAACGGCAGCGGCCAGCTCGATACGAGCGGCACCAGGTTGTTTCGCTTCGAAGAGTTTATCGGCTCGCTTGAGCATGGCGGCAGAGGTGGGCGGGGGGTAGGCATCGCCCAGACGGTTCTTGAGACTTACCAGCGCGTTGGCCGCATCGGTTGCCTCGCGAGCGGTTGGGTATTCGTAATAGACGTGTTGATAGTATTGGGCGGCTTCTGGCAGATCACCGGAGCCCTCGAAGGAACGGGCCAGCAACAAGTCGGCTTCCGGTTGAGGGATGCGATCAAAGTATTTTTGGATCAGTTCTAGTGCCTGTTTGGGGTTATCGCTATCGAGGTCCGCGCGGACTGCCAGCGCCGCGGCGGGGCCGACAAACGGAGAGAGCGGCTTCTGGTCAAACACGCGCGTCGCAGACTTAGCAACTTCGGGATAGTCGTGCAACTGATATTCGGCCTGGGCTCGGATGTATTGCGCATAATCCTCGAGCATTGGAGCCTTGCTAGAGGCGGCAGTTGCGTATTCGGCGGCAGCGGCGAACTTACAGAGATCGAGCTGGTGCTGGGCAACAGCAATAAGCCCTGCGGCGCCTACTATCTTAGGTGCGGGCGGACCGGTAGCTTTTTTTCCCGCATTCCTGCTGACAGCGGAGAAAGACGCGAGGGCGATGACCGCCAACGCGATCGAGAGACGAAGAAACTGGTGGTCCAAATGAAGCCGGCGGCGGCGCGCCTGCAGGTCAGACCAATGGACCGGGATAATCTGCTCCGAGTTTTTGCTCATTGCCTTCGGCAGCCGTACGAACGAGCTCGATATGAAGGTAATCAACCATCGATGGGATCGTGATGAACTGTTCGCGGTAGATTGCTCGCGCTTTTTCAATCTCAGTCTTCAAAAACAAATATAGATTATTTTGTTCCCGGCCGGCCCGGCAAGCTTCGGGACGGGCCAACTGCATTTCAGCGATTTCGATTCGCGAGAACCTCTGCGCCTTAATGTGAAGGGCACGCTGATCCTTGCTGAGATCCGCCCAAGCGGGAAGAGTTCTCGTTCGCGCACCTTCCTCGGCTGAGAGCACGCCATTGGCAACCGGAGGCGAAGGGTGGAGCTGAACCTGAACGGCGGACGCTCGAGCCGGCACGGGAGCGGCTGCAATCTGAGCGTGAATCGCGGTGTTCAATTGTCGTTCAAGCAGCGCCGATGCAATTCCGGCGATCAACTCCAGCCCGTTTGCGTCCACGTATTCGGGATCGGTTGCAAACATCACAGCGACAACTCGCGATCCGTTGACAATTGGGAACAGATGGGCGCGATCACTTACATCAGATGTGCTGAGCAGCTCCGTTACTTCTCCCGGAGTGCGTAGTGCGATAACAGGATCTTTGGAGTCGACAGCGCCGGCGAAGGCAGCCGCCGACTTCAGTGAAAAGCTCAGATCGGCTGGAAGGTTGAGGTTCTGTTGGCCGCGCAGGAAAAGAGTCTCGTTGATCAAAGAGAAGAGGGCAACCTGCGCTACAAATTTACTTGCGGCATCGATAACGGCCAGCACCCACTCGTTCTCTGTCCGATATTGACGAAGCCGGCGAACGAACTGGTTCAGATCATAAAGAGTATGGCGTCGGGCGGCTTCAGCCGATTGGTGGCAAGCTGTATCGAACTCCCGCCTGAGCGCATCCCACGCGGGTTCAAGCACGTGCATAATAAAAACCTTTTTCTACCTGAGTGCTAACGATCTGTAGTCAGCCCATTTACGCGATCGACAGCAGCCCTCTTCTCAAGAATCAGAGGCGTAATCAGATGCATCTGACGATCACCGTGAATCAGGTTGAGGGCGAGCTTACCGTCCTCCTGCATCGCGCCTTCCCCGCTCCACTCATCGTCACCCTGACTGGCGTAAATGTCTGACAGGTGAAGATCCGGCATCTGGTCAGTGAAGGAGAAGGTGAATGCTCCCGACAGCGACTCGAACGAATCGGAAGGCGTAAGGTTGACATCTTCTGCCGAGAAGCTGCCGATCGCGTGAAGATTATGCAGCATGTCCACTCCGATACCGGACGTCTGCCAATCGCCGTCAGCTCTAAGCAAACCGCCTTGCCAGGGGAAGCCTGTAACTAATGTTTTGAAACGCCAGCGAGGCAAATAGGAACTGAGGTCAATCGTCCCTTGCCCTTGAGCGGAGAAATCGCCTTTCCTGAGGTCCATTGAGACAAGCTGCACAGTGGGGCCTTCCCAGGTGAACCGGGATGATAGGGCGCCTAGTTCCATGCCGTTCACCGAGAGGGAGCCCACTTGAATCTCTCCTTCGAGATTGCGCATCGCTAACCACGACGGAATGGACCGGCGCGTAAGACGTAGCCGCGCCAGCAGGCTTCTATCTTCGAAAGAGGGTTGAAGCGCAGTCTCAAGTTGCGTGAGATTCGCCGCAGACATTTGCAGATGAAGATGCTCCGCGCGCCGGGCCCGCGCGTTGTAGTGATAGCTGGCCCGAATCGTCACTTGTCCGAGATTGGCGCTGAAGTGAGTAAGATCGAATGTGGCGCTATCAAACGCGATTCGACCCTGCACGTGATCGAGAGCAGACGCGAGTCCGGGAACAGAGAAAACGGCGCCGCTTAAACGGAATTGCCCGCTCCATGAGGGCTTTTCTTCCGACAGGGGAGCCGAAGCGGTTTGATCCCGTGAATACTCCATTTGACCCGTGATCATGCCGTCTGTGAGGGCGGCAAGGGCGTCAGGAGTGGAAAACCAGGCTCCAGCCATTTGCTTCAACGTAGTTACTGGAAACTCCTGGGCAGATAATGAGGCAAACACTTTTTCGCCGGAGAAGTAGTAATCGCCCGCAACTCGCAAAGCGCCATTCGAGGAAGTCTGGATGATAGCGGGATCGAAGCGCACATGGTCGGTTACGACGGTTGCGAGGACGGAGTCAGTCCGCATAGGGGGCAGATCAGGTAATTTGGCAACCGCGTCCTTGATCTCGAGCCCGCCAGCTAAACCCGTGCCGTTCGAGTACCCTACCGCACCGTTGACACGTCCGGCAATGGACACGTCCTGCGGCAGGTTGATCCCCATACGCTTTGCGAACGGCAGAATCTCTTGAACCGGCACTTCATGCAAGTTGGCCATCATCGACCAAGCTGGCCGCGCGAGAAAATCGGAGACGCGCATGTGTAAGGATACGGGAGTCGCTTGACCCGCCGGGGATGTGGTCGAAAGGTCCAGACGATGATCGACAAGATTCAAAACGCCGCCATAGCGAACGCGCCACTCTTCTCCGCTGGAAGGAAGCAGGTCCCAGCGATGTATATCTTGCAGTTTCAATTCGCCGCTAACGAGCAAGGCATTCAGTTGGCCGACGAGGTGCGCAACCGATCGAACGTTCCCATGTATGCCGACGTCCTGTCCCTCGATGAGAGTTGTAAGCTCGCTGAGATTGCTCTCATCGAGATATAAGTCGGCCTCGAGCCGATTTGCGTCAGCGGCCTGCACGTACCAGTTGGCGCTGCCACGGAAATGACTGAAGCCGTTTCCAGCGCGATCTGTGCGCGCGGGCGACCCAGAGAATTGAAGATAGATTTTGCCGGAGCGTTCAGGATAAATACTTAGGCCGGCTTCGGCGATATAGAGCGTGTTTTTGCGGGTTCCGATTTTGAAGTCGATGCGGCCATCGGAAACGGTCAGAGCCGGGAATAAGTTGAGCGGCCCGCTCAGTGGCGCGCTCAGGCGATCGATGAGCTCCACGATGTTCCAGGTCCCGTCTTCGCGCTTGACGAGATTCAGCGAAGGATCGACGAGGCGTAAGCCCGATGGCCGAATCTTTCCAAGCAGGAGCTTATCGAGCCGGAGCCGGACCTGCATGGTGGGCACATAGGCGAATGGTTCGAGACCATAACGCGGATCTTCGCTGATCGTGACGTTTTCGAGCGAGAAGCCCGGGCCGGAAAAGAGCGTGAAGTGAACGGCCGAGAACTGCACTGTGCGGCCGAGCGACGATTCGAGTGCGGCCCGAACGCGACCGCTAAAGCGGGCAGCGTTCACGAACGGAGCCGCAAGGCCGAGGACGAGGGTCGCGAGCAGGCCAGCAAAAGCACCGCGCCAAAAGAAGCGCGCTACACGCGGAGCCTTAAATGTCGCAAGTTCTTGAATACGAAGTACCTGGTCGCGGAGAGATCCGCAAAAAGGACGAGTTGGGGGGACAGGTCCCCGTCGAACTGATTATAGCGTTCGGAAAGGCGGCTTAGTCGTGTTACTCTCATCGCCGTGACAACCGACGGAAATCGCCAACTGGCGATGATTTTCGATCTGGATGGCGTACTAGTTCATTCGATGCCATTGCATGTCGCGGCCTGGGAGCGATATTTAACCACACTCGGGGTCCAGGTCGACAACATGGAGCGACGGATGCATGGGAAACGAAATTCGGAGCTGGTTCGGGATTTGATCGGTACGCATCTGGCGGACGATGTTGTGTTTGAACATGGAGCCGCGAAGGAGCGTCTGTTTCGCGAGCTGATGCTCAAGGCCGGAGTGGAACAGTACAGCGTGCCAGGCTTACGGGCTTTTTTGGAGCGCCATGCGGATGTGCCGAAAGCGATCGGCTCGAACGCGGAACCGGCGAATATCGATTTCGTGCTGGACGAGCTCGGATTGCGGAAGTTCTTCCCCGTGATCGTGAACGGATTGCAAGTGAGCCGGCCCAAGCCGTTTCCGGATATCTATCTGGAAGCAGCGGCGCAGCTCAAGATGAAACCAAAGGATTGCATCGTTTTTGAAGATTCGCCAACGGGAGTGGAGGCGGGCCGCGCTGCCGGGATGCGACTGGTGGGCGTCGAGACTACTCCAACGCAGTTTGAGGGCGTGGATCTGCAGGTGAAGAACTTTCTCGATCCGCAACTGGAACGCTGGCTTGCGGAATTGAGATAAAGTGATAAGTGCGTTCGCCCAATTGCGCCGAAACTGAAGAGAATTTTCCTCGCGCAGCCGGATGCACAAAAGAAGCTCGCCTCAGTTCTCGAGGAACAACTTGGAGTCGACACAGTTTTTCCGTCGCGAGGCGAGTCCTTCGATTTGGAGTGAGGCTCTTATCGAAGCGCCCCAGTTCCTGTATCCGGTTCGCTCTCATGCGGCTGCACCAGGTCTGGATGGATATCTAAGTTTTGGATACCCAGCCGGCGAAGCAGAATTTGAAATCGATCGTCCTTTCGAATCGCGTCAAATCTTGCATCCGCTTTCAACCATAGAAGAGCAGGCTCACGCTGCCGAAGAGACTCCGCCAAAAAGGAAAGTGCTTGGCTATGTTGCCGGCGGCCAGCACAAATTACGGCAAACCAATAACAGGGTACATATCCGGTTTGAGCCTGCGTGGATAATTGACGAACGGCTCCTTCCGCGTCATCTTCACGACCCGTGATCGCGAATAAGTGTCCCAGACCGCTGCTGGCTGCTGCTTGAAATCCGGTGCAACGTTGAGCATTGTGAAATTCAACGACTGCTTCTTCATACATGCCGAGCTGCTCATACGCAAGCGCTAGCAGAATTTGAGCGGGTGCGAAGCCGGACCTGAGAGTTAGCATCTTCCAACACTGATCGATTACGCTCTCGAAATCACGATCGGCATATAGAGAAGCGGCAAACTGCAGGTTAGCGGGAAAAGATAGCGGGTCAAGAGCTAGAGCTTGACGGCAGAGTTGCAGCGCCTCTTCGTACTTACCTGAAACACGCAACAGTGAAGCCTGAAGAGTGTGCGCTGGCACTGAACCGGCATCGAGCGCCCGCGCACGGTCCACGGATTCCTGTGTGCCCTTCCAGTCCCAGTCAAAAATCATTTTGACTCGCCCAGCTGAGACGTGTGCTTGTGGTAAATCAGGATCGTTTCGGATAGCGCGTTCAGCTGCGGATCGAGCGTGACCGGCAATGTTAGAGGAATACACCGAGCCAACCAAGGCCAGTTGACAGTAGGCCTCTGCGATTCCTGCATGGGCCAGCGAACAGCACGTTTCATCTACGGCCGCTGAGTTGAAAAAGGCGATAGCCCTGTAAATTTCTTCTTCCTCGGCCATCGTGTCCAGGAAATAGCAGCCCTTCAAATAGTCTTCGTACGCATCGAGGTTCTTGCCAAGACGAAGTGGCGGGGCTAGGCTCGAATCGGCTTCGGGCACTTCTTCTACCGGCGAGTTGAAACGGTAGCCAAGGCCAGGGCGAGTTTCAATAAAGTGACATTCGCGAGACGACTCTCCTAACGCGCGTCGCAATGAATTTACTGCGGTATTCAAGCCGTGCTCGAAACTCACGTGCGAATCGGGCCAAAGAAAGCCAAAAAGCTCTTCCCGTGTCACTAGTTCGCCTGGCTGGCGAAGCAGGAGTTCCAGAACGCGGAATGGCTTGCGCTGCAGTCTCAGCCTGACTCCGGACCTCCGCAACTCGCGGCGGACAAAGTCAACTTCATAATTATCGAACCGAGCTTTTCTTCCGGACATCTACAGAACACAAGAGGGCGTGTCAGACTTGCTTGCCGCTTCTTGATCTTTTCTTGAGCCGCCTGACACGAAATCGATTCGTCTTTGAATTGTACGGATCGTGAACTCGAGCGGTTCCTGAGAAAGATCCGTCGAAAGGAAATCAGACATGAGCGTTTCAATGGGTCGCATGGTCAAGTTCGCCGCACTCGCGGCGTTTGTCGGTGCAGGGTTGATGCAGGGTGCGGAGCAAGCTACGTTCCATTTACCCTTTACGGCGCATTGGGGACAGGCAGTCCTGGAGCCTGGGGATTACAAGATGCTCTTGCCCGCTCCTTCCGCGCTGCGGATGGAGTTACTGGTAACAGGCCCTCACAAGACCGTATTTGAGCTTCCGCTGATAACAGATGTGCAGCACATCTCCAACTCCAGTCACCTCACACTCTGGAAGCTTGACGGCGACTACTTCGTACGCGAGCTCTCATTCGGGCCATCGGGGAAAACATTTACATTTTCGGTACCCAAGACAAGTCATCGCGTAGAAGTTTCGAAGCGCGAGATCAGCAGCCTTGCCGTTGCTGGTAACTGAGGATAATACCTCGTTAACGCAACTACGGAACCAACCCAAGCGGCTGTTCCTCGGAGCGCCTCAAAGAGGCGTTTCGAGGGCTGCGCGATCTTGGGACTGGGCCATCCCAGAACTGGAATTGAACGGGAGCGAGTGATGGCCCGTGTGAGACACAATTATGACGACGAACTAGACCGTGTCAGGCAAGGCCTGCTCGACTACTGTCACCGGGACACGCTGGCGATGGTCAGGTTGGTCGAAACCTTCGAAGACCTGGCCCGAGTTGCTCAACGATGTGGCGGACTCGGGCTAACAAACCCGATGGCTACCTTCTCGGCTCATACCGCATCGCCACCGCCCCCGAGCCGAACTCCAGCCGGCTCACGAGCCTCAAGTCGACACGCTTCGATAGTCCCGCGAACAACGTGGGCCCATGGCCCGCTAGCGTGGGATGCACCACGAACTCGTACTCATCGATCAATCCCAACTCCGCCAACGCCAGCGGGAGCTTCACGCCTCCCATGAACAGCCCCTTACCCGCCTGGCGCTTGAGCTGCTGAACGGCCTTCCCCAGATCTCCGCGCACGAGCTCCGCGTTCCAATCGACCCGGTCCAGGGTGCTCGACACGACGTACTTCTTTGCCGCGTCGATCGTCCGGGCGAAGGGTTCCATCCAATCAGGCCTCGCTCCCGTCCGCGCCGGCGGCCGGAACCCTGCCTCCATCATTTCGTAGGTCACGCGGCCAAAGAGGAGGGCATCGGCCTGGTCGAGGTTCTCGACCGCGTGACGATGCAAGTCTTCGTCCGGGAGTATTGCACGATGATCGCAGCACCCGTCCAACGTGACGTTGATGGAATACCGAAGGGGTCGCATTTACGTAAGCAGGAATAATCGTTTTGACCATTCCATCGCCCGCCAGGGTACACCCGTTCGCCATCGGGTTGGGGAAACTTCAACTTCTACATAAATCTTGCGTTCGACCCTAGGGTCAATTCCGTTTTCTCATCTCATCGCCCGCATAGCGCCTGCATCGTCGGCTACTCTGAGCTTGGAAAGATCTCGCCTCGGGACTATGTACTTCCCCTCAGAGAATTTAGCAGCGCAGGCGATCAGAAGAGGTAAGGCACTAGGGCTGCGGTCTGGCGGCCATAGGTGGCGTATGTTTCCCAAACTGGGAGCGCATCCATTGCTCCTCCATACGGAGCTTGAGCCAGAGTATGAGGAAGATAAGGGCGAAACTGATAAATCCGCGCACCTGGGAGAGGGCGATCACGGTGCCAAGGAATCCGGCCAGAAAGCCGGTGTAGATGGGGTGACGGACCACTGCATAGGGCCCGGTGGTGATCAGCTCGTGGCCCTGCTTAATCGTGACGGAGCGGCTCCAGTTGCTGCCCAGGTACTCTCGCGCCCAGACGGCGAAGAGAAGGCCGGCGACCATGACGGTAGCTCCCAGCCAGAAGGGCCAAAGCCCAGCCGGCCAGGGCTGAAGATAGAGCCAGTGCAGCGGGATGCGAGTTGTCAAGAGCAGGACGATCGCGATCAGGTAAGTGAGGGCACGCAGGATGCGCGAGACGACGGGCTCGACACGCCGGGTGGTTTTCGTATGGACGGCTTTGATCTGCCAGTAGATGAGAAAGGCGATCCAGAGAACGGGAAAGAAAGATTTGTAGAACCAGAGCACGCAGGACCCCCAGGCGCTAAGGATGTTTACGCAGCCGGGCCAGGGGGAGTTCCAATGCCAGCGAGCTTTCGCCACGAACCGAGGGCTACGCCGTGTTCTGACTGCTCCGACGCTGAGCTGCTTATTCGGTGGCCGCCCTGATTGGCCAACTAACGACGCACAATTCAGAATAGTTCCCGATTGTTTGAATGTAAGTCGAGCGAGGAGACATCTGAGCTGGTAAGTCAAGTATTAATTGCTGCGATTTTGGAAAAGCCGGCGGTCGTTTTCCAGACGATTTCAACAGTAGTGGGGGCTGGTGACCTGGGACACAGCTTGGTTAAGTAGGCAGCTTCCTGGTACGGGGTATGATTCTTCCAGCAGCGATAGAGGATGCGGATCCATTTGAAAGCCAAGCTACGAATAATGGCATGATGCTGTTTGCCGCGCGCACGATGTTGATCGTAATACGCGCGAGCCCATTCGCAACGAGGCAGAGAGTGCTGTGCCCATTCCTGAAACGTCTGCCGCACAAACTTCGGACAAGCCCGACGCACATGGATCCAACGTTGTTTGCCGCTGGACTCCTGTACGGGTGCAATCCCGGTATAGCTCTGCAGTTCGTTTGCGCTGCAAAACCGGTCGCGCTGGGTGCCCAGCGCGGCTATCAGGCGCGGCGCGAGCGCCTTCCCCACACCCGGGAACGAACGCACAAGCGGGAAGTCTGGATGCGTTTCAGTCACTTGCTCAATGCGCTTGTCATATTCCCGAATAGCCTCATGCAAGAGCTGAAGCTGCCGCACGATCGTCTTCACGAACAGAATCGAAGTTGCGATCACGGCCGCATCTTGCGTGGCCGGAATGGCATTCCGAATGGTCGGCCAGAGTTCTCCGATGTCTGGGGGCAAACACCGGCCATCGCGTTCCAGAAAGCTTTTGAGCGTGCTGCGCCGCGCTTTACGTAGCGATTCCAGGTCAGGCCATTGCTCGAGAAATCTCCATACCAACACCGAATCCGCGGAGCCGAACCAAGACAGCACCTGCGGAAAGTACATCTTTAAACGCTGCGTCAACCGGTTCAGGCACCGCGTCTTTTCGTCCACCATGCGGCGCCGGTCTTCCACCAGAAATTGCAACTCACGAGTCTGCACCGTATCCGGCCGCCAGAGGCGTAAGCGGTCGCGGTGAGTGAGTAAAAAATCCAGCAGTACGTCCGCATCCACCGGGTCACTTTTGTTACCAGATGGATACACGGCTTTGCGGAAATCGCTCGCTGTCGCTGGGTGGATCGGATAAAGAACGAGGTTGCCGTACTTAGTCAAGGTAAACAGCAAAGCGCCACGCGACTGTTCCACGCAGACCGCGATCGGCCGGCCTGCGAAACGTGCTGTTAGTTGGCTGATCCAGATATGAATCTCTTCCGGAGAATGTGCAATCTCCCCGTGCTCGCGCTTGGGAGCATTCGGGACATACAAGCTCCAGGCGTGCTTCTTATCGGCCCAGTCAATCGCAAGAAAGGCAGCCCATTCCGGTTCCGGACTACCCGAAGATCGATCCGTCATCATATTCGCTCCAAGGAAAGATTTGTGACAGCAGGCGGGCTGGTCTCCTTGCGAAAGGCTTATAGTAGAGCCTGAACTCAAACTGCGATCCAGACGACATCTGAGAATTCGTTTGGAAACCGGGCAACCCTGCGGCTCGAAGCTCTCCTCGAAGACATCGCCTGTTCACGCGTGAGTGAATTCGTAGCCGCAGGACAGCCTGCGCCGCGTTTCAGCATCTCGCAGATCCATGCTTTTCCACAACACGCCGGTCCGACGACGGTGGAAATCTCTTATCTGCTAAGTCACGGCTGCAGCAACTATAAGCGCGTGGTGTACAAAAAGCTGAACTCAACGAGGACGTTGATTCAGAGAACAACCATGGAGGCTCCTCAACAACATATGTATTACATTGGGCTCGACGTACACAAGAAGACGATCAGCTATTGCGTTAAGGATGTAAGCGGGCAGATTCAGCGAGAAGGAGCTATTCCAGCGAGTCGTACTGAGCTGGATAGCTGGATGAAGACACTTCCGAAGCCCTGGACGGTGGCGATGGAAGCAAGCATCTTCACCGGCTGGGTCTACGATCATTTGCTCCCGCATGCTGCACAGGTGAAGGTGGCGCATCCTGTGATGTTGCGTGCGATCGCGGCAGCCAAGAAGAAGAATGATCGCATCGATGCCGGCAAGATCGCGGACTGCCTGCGCTGTGACTTTCTGCCCGAGTGCCACATGGTTTCGACAGAGATTCGGGATCGGCGCCGCACCTTGCGTTATCGCCATCTGCTGGTTCGGCAGATGGTCCAGATGAAGAATCGAGTTTCAGGGCTGCTGCTGGAAACCGGCGTGAGCCATAACAAGCAGCGCTTGCACAAGGTGAAGTACTTTCGTGAGTTGCTGGAAAACAACAGGGAAGTAGATGCGAGCATCCGGCCGCTATTGAAACTCAGCCGCGAGTCCATCGAACGGTTGCAGAAAACAGATTACGCGTTGGTCAGTTCTCTCGAACGAGACCCGATTCTGGCTGAAAGGATCAAAAACCTAAGAACCGTTCCCGGAGTGGGGCCGATTACCGCGTTGACCTGGGCCCTCGAGATCGGTGATGTATCCCGCTTTCACTCAGTGAAGCAAGCCATCAGTTATTGCGGATTATGCGGCGACGAAAAGAGTTCAGCGGAGAAAGTGTTGCGAACACCGCTTTCCAAACAGCGTAACAAGCATATCCAGCGTGTTCTGGTGGAAGCCGCCAAGCTGGCACCGAAAAATAGCCACGAGCTCGCGTTGGTTTACGAAAAGGCAAAGCAGAAAGGAAACACCAACCGCGCAACGATCGCGGTGGCTCGCAAGATGGTGACGTACCTGCTCGCAGTAGACCGCGCGCAGCGGCCATTTGTACCGCTAGAAAACTTCAGCACCGCAATGGCGTAAAACCGCCCACTAAGAGAGAAAAACAGATCACACAGCGCGCAGGCTGCCAGGTCCTGCAGATGGCCGACTGAGCGATGGACATGAAAACTCCTGAGGCTCCCTCCGAATTGTTTCGGGACTGGCAGCGAACACAAAACTCAATCATCTGCGAAGGCCGGCAAGGCCGAGGCAGCAAATGGATGTCCGGTCCTGCGAAAGCAGGGACCACGGCCGAGAGGCGCGAATGCGAGCTGCGGGTTCTGACGTTACCGTTCTTGCGCGCTCCTCAAACGCGCGCGCCAGCAGAAGTGTGTTTTCTCTTGACAATCGACTTACATGGATGTCAGATTTCACACCGACCACGCTCACCCGATATCCTCGTTCACTTCCTCTACAAGCTCGATATTCGTTAATTGCTCCGAGCGACCGTTGAAAAAATTGCTTGAGCGCGCAAGCTCGCCATGCTCTCAGATCTCAGATACGGCGTGCATCACTTCGACCGAATAAACTCTTCGTTAGCATCTTCGCCCTCCTGCTCAACAGGGTTTACGCGCGTGCGCTTGTACTCCTCGCCCTCATCTGGCCTGTACAGCTGATGATCATGGCAACACAATGGATTCTATGAGCACACTACAAAATCGTCGATTCACGTTGATCAAACGCCCGACTGGGATGGCACAGCGCACTGATTTCGAATTTTCGACTGTGCAGGCCGGCGAACCAGGACCCGGGGAGGTCGTGCTCCGGGTGCTTTATCTGTCACTCGATCCTGCAATGCGCGGCTGGATGAACGAAAGCAAGTCTTACATTCCACCAGTCGGTCTGGGAGAGGTAATGCGAGCCATCGGCCTCGGCCGAGTGGTTGCCTCAAATGACCCGAGCCTGAGACCAGGCGACTTTGCCCGCGGCCTGACTGGCATGCAGGATTACGCGGTGCTCGCCGCCCAGAATTTGAACAAGGTGGATCCGCAACTCGCGCCCTTACCGCGCTATCTCGGCGTGCTCGGCGGCACAGGCTTGACTGCCTATTTCGGGTTGCTCGAAGTGGGCCAACCGAGGCCAGGCGAGACGGTCGTCATATCCGGAGCCGCAGGCGCTACCGGCTCCGTGGTTGGCCAAATCGCGAAGATCCAGGGATGCCGCGCAGTGGGCATCGCCGGCGGTCCCGCCAAATGCAAATACCTCACTGAGGAGCTGGGTTTTGATGCCGCTATAGATTACAAGGCCGACGATGTGCGAGCGGAATTAACCCGACACTGCCCTAACGGTGTAAATGTTTTCTTCGACAATGTCGGCGGAGAAATCCTGGATCTGGTGCTTGCGCACTTGGCCCGCAAGGCACGCGTGGTGTTGTGCGGCGCCATCTCGCAGTACAACAATGCGACGGACATTCGAGGACCGAAGAACTACCTTTCCCTTTTGATCAACAGCGCGCGCATGGAGGGATTTATCGTCTTCAATTACGCACAGCGCTACGGCGAGGCAATCCAGGCTCTCGCGCGCTGGCTGGCCGAAGGGAAACTGAAAGCGAGAGAAGATATCGTCGACGGGCTGGAGAACTTTCCGGAAACGTTCGTCAAGTTGTTTCGGGGCGAGAATTTTGGAAAGCTCGTCATCAAAGTAGCCGAGGACTGATTTCCGGGGATCGGAGTAAGGTTCTGAAACGAATCTGAAGACTGTCCTCTCGGGTGATAAACACGGTTCTATGAGATCTCATTCAACGCCACCTATCGTGGCCAAGCGTTCTGTCCGGATTAGATAACGGCGCTCGGTTGTTCGGCGACCATCGGGCACGATCAGAATCAGGAGTGTCAGCACATGATTCTTGTTGGTTGTGATTTTCATTCCCGTTATCAGCAGATTGCCTGTGTCGAAACAGATACTGGTGATCTGGTCGAGCGGCGGCTTAAATATGAGAATGGCGAGGCCCGAGCGTTCTATAGCTCCCTGCAACCGCCGGCGCGTGTTGGAGTTGAGGCAACGGGCAATCTGCAGTGGTTCGGGCGGATGCTCGCAGAGTTTGGGCACGAGTTGATTGTCGGAGACGCAGCGAAGATCAGGGCCATGGTTGTTCGGCGACAAAAGACCGATTCGCGAGATGCGAGTCACTTGCTTGATCTGCTGATGAATAACAGATTCCCGGAGATCTGGGTTCCCACGCGGGCTGAAAATGACTTGCGGCAGCTCCTTTGGCACCGTCAGAAACTCGTATGGATGCGGACTTCCGTAAAGAATCAAACTTCATGCCCTAGCCATGGGCCAAGGAAGTTTGTCGAAAGTCAAAGCTGTGGAACGCGAAAGGGCGGAAGGAGGTTGAGAGCCTGGCGCTCGATCCGTGGGCCGGCCGCCGCCGTGATGAGTTACTCCGCCTATTGGATGATCTTGATCGATCGCGCAACTCAATCGTTCAGTGGAGGAGGCTGGCGATGGTCGCCAAGACGTTCCTCGCTTAATGACCCACCCCGGCGTAGGGCGCATTGTCGCACTCGCATTCGCGCTTACGGTCGGACCAGTTCTTCGTTTTCCCAACAGCAAGCATCTCGTGAGTTATTTAGGACTGAATCCGACTGAGCACTCAAGTGGAGGACGCCAGAGGTTTGGACGCATCAGCAAACAAGGAAATCGCCTAATGCGATCCCTGCTGGTCGAGGCTGCGCAGACAGCAACTCGCGTGAACCAGACTTGCGCAGGCAGTATCAACGGCTAAAGTTTCGAAGTGCGACACCGGTCGTGCGTTGTATGCGGCTCATCCAGACTCACGGGTTGAAAGTTCATCGGCTGAGTTTATCAAGGATCGCAAGCTCAAATGGCGCACGCCACTGTTATACGTAGCGAACCATCGGCCATCTGGACACAACTTCCGGATCGCCCGTCATTGAGGAGCGATTCGGAAATAAACCTTTCGGTATTCCTAAACCCGTTCTGATTCGCTATGAGTTCCTCCTGACGAAGCTTCCGATGCGCTACGTGGCTGCCCTTGATTCGGTAATCTGGCTGTGTTGCCGCGCTTTTTCACTGACTGGTCGATAAAACAATGGTTCGCGATCATCACAACGTTTGGTATGCTCGCCCCCTCGGGCTCGTTCGCCGAAATCATCGATTATCACCAGCATTTATATAGTCCCGAAGCAGGCGCGAGATCCTCTCCAGGACCGAAGGGCATCGATGCTAGTTTTCTGGTTGCGCAACTCGACGCTGCGAGAATCCAGCGAGCCGTCGTACTCTCGGTTGCGTATAGCTTCTCGAATCCAAACAAACCACCGCTTCCGAATGAATATGCGCATGTTATGGCCGAGAACGACTGGACCAGCGCGCAAGTCGCGAAATACCCTGATCGGTTGGTTGGGTTTTGCAGTGTAAATCCGCTCAGGCCTTATGCAGTCAAAGAGATCGCGCGCTGCGCGAAAGACCCGAACCTGCGCACTGGACTCAAGCTGCACTTCGGCAACTCTGATGTCGATATCGACAATCCTGAACATCTAGTCCAGGTGCGCCGGGTGTTCCGCGCCGCGAATCAGCATCACATGGCAATCACAGTACACATGCACGCGAACATTGACCGGCATCGGCCGTACGGAGCAAAGGAAGCTCGGATCTTTTTAGAGCAACTTCTGCCTGAGGCTCCGGATGTCACCGTACAGATCGCGCATCTGGCCGGCGGCGGAGGTTATGATGATCCGACAATCGATGAAGCCGTATCCGCTTTCGTGGAAGCAATCGAGCGAAAAGATCCTCGGATGAAGAATGTTTACTTCGATGCCTGTGGTATAGCAATACCTGGCATGTGGGAGGACAGAGCCGGCCTAATTGTCAAGCGGATTCGCCAGATCGGTATAAACCGAGTTCTTTACGGAAGCGATGCAGCCACTCCGGACAACCTCCCGAAGGACGCTCTGGAAAGATGGCACAGACTGCCATTGACGCAAGACGAATTTCGCACGATCGAAAACAACGTTGCGCCCTACTTGGTGCATTGGCTGAAGCGAGCACACGCGAATTAATGGATAGCGCCGGAAAGTCGGCGTTTACGAGTCGTTTCCCGTTGGTCCGCCATCCGGACAATGGCCAGTTGATCCGCGTCGGATCAGTCCCCGGAAGCCCCTGTTGATTCACTTATAACCGGTGAGTCCGTCACGTGTTGACCTCATCTCTCAGGTAAACCAGTCAGGGATCTACGCTGTAAAGTGTGTAGCAGGGTATCCGGACTCGCGCACGCTGGGCGGGATAGAATTGCCACACTGAAAGTCAAAAACTCGTCGAGACGATCCGAATGTTTGTCGAGAAAGCTCACAGCAAACCGCCGGCTGCGGCCGAGATCGGGGAATGTAGATGGCGAATCTCTGAGAGTTGCCGTGGCTGGTCTGGGACGTATGGGAACAGTCCACGCCTTGCATCTGCACGAACTTGCCCGCGAGGGGGGCGGATGTGAACTCGCCGGCTTGGCAGACCTCGATATTGATCGGGCTCGGCGTTTCAGTGCTGACGTGTGCTGCCGGGTCCCCATTTTTCCCTCCATAGAAGAACTCGCCAAAGCGGGCGTCTCCGATGCCACCGTGATCGTCACGCCCACGGAAAATCACCGGGATCATGCCGCGATGATGATTGCGGCCGGCAACCGCGTTCTGCTGGAAAAACCGTTGACCGGAACTTTCGAGACCGATCGAGAATTTGCCGCACAGCTTGACCGCGATCATCCGCACGCGGTCATGCTCGCATTCCAAAGGCGATTCGATGCTCCTCTCATCTATGCAAAGCAGCTCATGGAAAGTGGTGTTGTTGGGCGTGTTTTCAAGATCTACTCGGCGCTGGAGGATTCCAATCCGGCTCCGAATGGATACCGAAGTGGCGGAATTTTAGCGGACATGTCGGTGCATAACGTCGACGAAATCCTTTGGCTGGCGGGGCGGACTCCCTCGAAGGCGCTGGCAATTGGCTCACGAGTCTACAGCCATGCTCTCACTACCTGCGTGGAGGATTTTGACGATGCGCTGCTGTATCTCTGGTTCGAAGGCGATCTAGTCGCGCAGGTGCAGGTCAGCCGCAACCATGTCTCGGGCTACCGTGTCGAGACCGTGATTTTTGGCGAAGAAGGCCAGATTCATGTCGGACACTTCGAGCAGAACTTTCTTGAAGTTGTGGTTGAAGCCTATGGGCGGCGGGGCCGCTCGGAGCCGCTCGCCTACAGGAGATTTTCGATGCGAAATTATGGACGCCCGTTGCCAGAGTTCGTCGATCGCTTTGGAGGCGCATACAAGGCCGAACTTGCAACATTCATCGATTGCTGCGGAACCGGGGGCCCATTCCCCACCACCCACCGCGACGGCGTTCGCGCACAAGAAGTAATTTCAGCGGGGATGCGAGGAATGGCCGGCCCCGAGCAGGCGGCGCGGGTCGAATCGGCAGGATGGGCTTAAGTAAATCTGGTGACCCGCCACAAAGATACGCCGGCAGCAACGAGAACCAACAGCATCGCCAAGCTTAGGGCAACCAGCCATCCCATGTGGATTTCCATATGAGGAATGCGCGCGAGTATCCCAAATGCGACAAAGATCGATACGGCGGTTGCAATCAGAAGCCAATCCGTCCACGTTCGGCGCGCGCGCTTAGAATCGAGGTCGCGGCCCTCCATGCGAGTCATGACATACACAGGATCGATCCTGTAGAGTTCGGTTTCCCGGCGCGCAGCTTCTTTCCAACTCGAGTATTCGTCCTCGGATGTGGAGGAAGATGCAATACCAGCGGCTCCCGCTGCCATCAGGATAGATCCGCCGATTACTTCCGTATAAAGGTTTGGACTGAGTCCATGCAACTCACTAAAAACCAAGATGGCCCAAAGCAGGCCCCAGAGTTGGTTGGTATTTGATAGGGGGATCCCCCGGCTGATACCCACATATTTTGCCGCGTAGTTCTGCAGTAGATCGCCCACGACCCACATGAATCCACCGAGAAGCGGCCAAAACAGGATGTGGCGATTCGATGCAAGCTCGTGCCAGAACACGTTTGCTCCGCCGAGAAAGGTAATTGCCAAAACGGTGACCGTGGTGATCTCGCCAAACGTGAACAATGTCAGAAAGGTGAGGGGGTTCATGCCAGTGATGTACGCCTTGCGGTAGGGGATGTACATGGACCCGAACATGAGTCCCGCACCGAGCGCGGCCGCGATCCCACGAACTGCGCTTCCATGTGCCGCTTCTGAGGTGGAAGCCTTGGATATGAGGATCGCCCCAACAAAGATGACCAAGCCGCCACCAATGACTCCTACTTTGCGAGACCAGGCAGCCCGATGCAACTCCTTAAACAACAGGGTGCCCCATAGGATGCCGATGAGGCTGTTTGAATTCCACAGCGGAAACGCGAGACTCAAGCCGATGTCTCGGACCGCGAATATGGTCAACGTATTGCCAATCGCCCAAAGGCAACCAGCCATAATGCCCCATACGATCAGGTGAGGTACATGCCGCACGTCGGAGAAAGTATCCGATGTGCTGCGTATCACAGCGGGCAGGCTCCAACGCGAGATGAAAGCGCCGAAAACCATCATGAACGAGATCACCAACGGAGAGACCGCGACAGTGACCAATTTTGTCGGCGCTTCAGCTCCCGCGAGCCACAGTGCCGCTGATATGCCGCAAAAGATTCCAAGCTTGTGCAGCTTTCGCTGTCGAGCGCGATCTGTCTCCATTTCGGAAACGGTCTGGGTCACGCATTCCCCTCCGGGCGTTTTATTGAACGAAGCACAGAAGCACCAATCCTACAAGCAACACGACGAAGGGAACCCAAAACTGCACGTCCACCAAAACGGCCAACCACCAACTTCGTCGTGGCTGCATATTTCCGGCTTGCAGAGAACTCATTCACTTTACGGTACTGCTAATCCCAATTCCATGGATGCTGCCGTAATCCTTTAGCGCGTCATTTGTCGTTAAGAAGGATGCCGCCTCGACTGTTATATGCGTGCAGCAATCGGGAGATCAGGATGGCGAGATAGAGCACCCCGAGGATGGCTTCGATCACAGAGATCGAACGTACCGGGCCGGAAGCTGGCGTAATTCCGGCTGCGCCCAAACAGGTCAGGCAGGCAAAGCTGTAATAGATGAGATCAAAGCGATCGGGAACAGCATGAGCATTCACCGCCGGATCGAGGTAGAAGGCGTGAGGCTGCACCGTAGCTAACATTCCGTAAAGGCCAGCAAAGCTATACCCAACGAGAAGGTAGATACACAGCGCTCCGAAGATCGCCTCCCTTGTCGCCTCCTGTTTGATGAAGACGCGGCGAAAGATAACGACCACTATGAATACGTCGAAGCCAAAACTAAAAACGATGCCGATGACCGAAGGGATGCCGGCGTCCGCGCGAGGAAGAGTGATGCGTTGCACGAGTGCGGGAATCGCTAACACCGAGGCGTACAAAAGGAAGCGGCGCCGGAAACTCACCGCATAAACGGCGATCAGGGCGATGACAACCCCGAAGACGCGGAAGGCAAGATAAGGAAGGCCGGTGTTTTGCGCATAGGGATAAAGGATCAGGTAGCCGATTAGAAACCCAAAGAGCACCGAGAACTTGCCGTGTACATTCGATTCGACTGCAGTTTTGAAAGGAGTTCTAAGCATGAGACAACGCCCTTTTAGCTGTTCATCGTAGAACAAACGGGTCGGGGCGTTGAGGGTGATGCGAGGCGTTCGTGATCTGGCGATAGCAGGATCGAAACCAAGTCGCGAGAAATAATCGAAGGCGGCCAGGATTTACTCTGTTAGCAATGCGCTTCGTGATTGCGACTCGCGATTACTCCGGACTCGGTTTCGCCACTCGTATTCAGGACGAAGGCCACCAGGTAGTGCTCGCGACCAATCCGGCTTCAGAGGTTGTGAGCGATCCCGATTGCCTTCGCCGCTATGATCTGGTCGGGCGCAACATGATCCCGAAAGAACGTCTTTCGGACGTGATGGCCCGGCGCGCCGAGTTCAAAGACGCCTATTGGGTCTGGGACCACAATCATGGCGTGGAGGAGAACGAGACACTCCGTAGCGAAGGCTTCAAAGTGCTAGGTGGAGGACGGTACGCCTATCAAATGGAGCACGACCGCGCCGCGTGCCTGAAGCACACTGCGACCTATGGACTGCTCGCCCCGCCAACCACTCGTTTTGAGAATCCTGCCGATGCCATCCGATTCTGTGAGCGGAACAAACGCACTTCCTACGTTTACAAACCTGATGAAGGCTCGCATTATGAGACATTTCTGCCCGAATCGGAGGATCCGGTGGAAGCGAACGAGGAACTACGATTGCACCTGGCCTCAGTTGAACCAAATTGCGCGTTTATCCTGCAAGAGCGAAAGGAGGGCGTCGAAGCCAACGTCGAGGTCTGGTTCCTGAATGGCGACCCAATCTTCGCGTTCATGGCACTCGAATCCAAGAAGCGCTATGCCCTCGACATGGGTGAACTTATCGGATGCGCATTCGATTTCGCGTTCATCGTTCCTCTCGATTGCAAAGCCGTGCAAGAGTCCGTTGGCAAGCTATTCCCGGCGTACAAGAATATGAAATACACCGGTTTTGGAGACGCGAACTTCACCGCTGGCCGGGACGGAGTCTGGTTCTTCGAAAAATGCGAGCGCCTCGGCTACAACGCCCACCCGAACCTGTTATTCAATCTCTCGCGCCATGGCGTCTCGGAGGTCTTTGCAGGCCTCATAGATAATACGCTCCGACCTGATTTCTCCGGCGGCTTCGGCGCGAGCGTGACGATGATGACGAAGGAGAACCCGCGCGGCGGCAAGCCCATCATGTTTCCTCCGCGTCTCTGGCCCGACATTTTTTGGTGGGACGTCTACAAACGCGACGACTTTTATCTCACGGCCGGCTATGACGCCGATGGCTACGTACTCATCGTGAACGGGTACGGGTACACGATTCCCACAGCATGGGAGAACGTTATGAAAAAGGCTGCGCAGATTCGCTTTCCTTACCGCAACTATCGTCCGGACGGCGCCGGCGTGGATTATCCATCCTCTCCCATCCGCCGCTATGAAGCGCTGAAAGCGATGGGCTATATCTGAGCTATCATCCTTCAAAACACTTCTACTATGCCACTACGCATGCAAATCGAAACTATCTCGCATGACTTGCAACGCTATCCGACGGTCGGAGATTACTGGCTCGATGGCGACGGTGTCGAGCAGATCCGGGTGTCCGAGATGATGGACTGGCGGTACGAAGTGCTGGTTGCCATTCACGAGATTATTGAGATGGCGCTCACACGCCAGCGCGGCATCGCCGAAGAGCGTATCACCGAGTTCGATATCAAGTTCGAACAGAACAAAGCGCAGGGAGTCGTCGGAGGAGAGCCCGGCGATAACATTAACGCTCCGTACCGGAAGGAGCATTTCTTCGCAACTAACATCGAGCGCCTCTTTGCCGCGGAACTCGATGTCGACTGGTTCGAATACGACCGTTACGTGGAGGCGCTGGGATTCAAGAAATGAGGCTGGCGAATTTCCTGGTTCCGGCCACGCTGCTCGCAGATAGTGAATTGGGAATCAATCCTCCCGCTTAGCAGACTTGTTGGCTGGGATGTTGCTGGCTACCAGCCATGCCGCAGCCGTGATCGCCCATGAGATGAAGAACGCCGTCCAAGGCAAGCGCGTCCTCGGAGCGGCCAGAATCGCGGGACCCCAAACGAGAAGCGTAAATAAGCTCAACATCGCTGCTTCGACAGTTGCAGTCATACGTGGATACGGCGAGAACAGCACAGCGACGCCGCGATCTGTCCGACGCCGGTCAGGTAAGCCCAGCCAGTTCGGGAAGGAAGCCACGGAGGTACCAGTTCGGCCGTCTGCTTCACATACACGAGATGTGAAAGCCCGATTTGTATGAGGGAAACCGCAAAGAGAATCCGCGCCAGGCGGATGCCGTTTTCGCCTGCCGCGAACGTTAGAGTCGATCCATCCCGTAACCTGGCCAGTCTGGCAAATAGAACCCAACCTCCGGCCAGAAGCACGGCAAGTTCGCCGAAGCCGAGCCAAACGGCCTCCATCTGCGGCGCCACGACTAGAGCGGGCACCTTCAACAGGAGCCAAACGATTAGGTATGGGAATAGGACGCGAGCCGATAAAGAGGCAGAGGATCTGAAAAGCAGCCCGAAGCCAACCAAAAGCATCAGGATTCCCGAACCATACGCGAGACCGGTTCGGCCTGGCACTCAAGCGGCGACGGGCTGCCACACGAGCGCGAAATCGCCGTAAATCAGGACAAGAATGCCGAGGCCAATGATCTCCACTGCAAAAAGTGTCAAAGCAGGTTGCTGGCTGGAGGTCATGTTTCAGCGGTAGCCCGGTTCCAGATCGCCTCATCGCCGATTTCACTCCTCGCGTAGCAATGTTAGGGGATCAAGCGACAGCGCGCGTTGCGCAGGAACCCACGTGGCCAGCAGCCCCAGCAATGCCATGGTCAAAACCACACCAGCTAATACCAGCGGATCGCGGGGAGTTGCCTGATACACGATGGAAGCCAGTACGCGGCTCGCAAGTATTCCCAGGAGCAGTCCCGCCGCCGAACCAAACGCCAGCAGTTTGAATGCTCTTCCCAACGCCGCTTGTAGCACTTCCTTACGCTCTGCGCCGAGGGCCATGCGAATTCCCAACTCTTTCAGGCGCTTGCTGACTGAGTACGCCGCCATTTCGAAGATGCTAGTGGTTACGGAGCCAAAGATCTTGCGCGCAAACTGCCGGTTGATTACTGCCACACGCGGCGCATTTTTGTCATCATGCCACGTAGAAGTCCTTTCAGACAGCAACGCAGTACCTGCCGCGTGAAAGTATTCGGGAGAGATGCTGTACATCATCGCGTTAGCAGCGGCATTCGCTGGCCTTAGATCCGTCGTTTCGGCGGTAAAGACATCCGAGGAGTTCGTTCCGCGGCTCGAAACCGAAATTGCTTTGCACCGAGCGCGCCAGCCCACGGACCGCGACCATCGAAGAAGTGACTAGCACTGCGCAAATCGCAATTTGCGCGCCAAGCAAAAGGTCCCGGAAAGTAATCCGCCGCCCACCCGTAGTTCGTGATCCCGACTTGACGATCTCAAACGGGTCCGTGTGAAGTACCTGCCTGATCGGGACGGCGCCAAACAGGAATCCGCTCGCTAAAGTCAACAGGAAAGCGATTCCATAAACATCCGCATCCGGGTTTATAGCCACACGGAGGGGGTATCTAGGCACTGGCTGCCATACGCTCAGCCCACCCAATAGCGCTAGGCTGCCCCACAGTCCAACAGCGCCTCCGATCAACGAAATCAGCAGCGCTTCGGTAAATAGCGTCCGTAGAATGCGGTTGCGGGTCGCTCCAAGCGCCAGGCGAAGAGCGACTTCGCGCGAACGGTCGGCCGCGTGCGGCAAACAGGCTGCCCAGGTTGGCACAGGCAGGCAGCAAAATCAATCCCGCAAGCAGCGTCAAAGCTGTCAGAAATGCCCGTACTGCCGGGCCGGCGGCATCGTCCCAAAGACTTGGACCTGCCAATACAAACCTCATTTTGCCATCGGTTTTCGGATAAGTCTTTTCCAGATAAGAGCCAATCGAGTTCAGATCACTGATGGCCTGTTGCGGAGTGAGGGCCGCCTTCAGACGTCCAACCACCATGTCCATCGAAATCTTCCCGCGCGCGTTCAGGTGTTGCACGTCCTCCTGATTCACCCAGCGGCACAAAGAAATCGAGAGAGAAAAACAACACAACCCCGTGGAACCCCGGCGGCGCTACACCGATGATGGTAAAAGGATGCTTGTTCAGGTGAAGGGTGCGGCCCACTACGCCGCGATCGTCCTGAAAATGGGTGTGCCAATAGGCATAGGTGAGCACGATATACGGAGCGCTGTTCGGGCCGTGCTCGTCGGACGCCCGGAAGAAAACGCTGAAGATACGGCTGAATGCCTAATACGTCGAAGTAGTTCCCGCTCACTTCATCGCCCCACGCGCGGGACGGGTTTCCGCCTGTGTCCAGTCCTACCTCAGAGGTGTTGGAAGCTGCCAGACCATCAAAACCGCGGTTGTGATCGCGCAGGTCCAGGTAGTCGGGATACGACAGCGTCGTCGATTTATCTCTACCGTGCTCGATGAGGTACAGCCTCTCCGGCTGAGGCACATTCAGAGGGCGCAGGATCAGCCCATTCAATACACCAAAAACCACCGCGTTCGCGCTCGGAAGCGCGGAAAAACCTCGTAGCAAGAGAACGAAAATAGGCAAGGAGTTTCATCGCGCCAGGTCATTCCTCCCGCAGCAGTGTCAAGGGATCCAGCGATAACGCGCGTTGGGCTGGAATCCACGTTGCCAGCAGGCCCACGAACGCCATAGCAAGAACAACACCAGCCAGTACGAGCGGATCGCGGGAGGTCGCCTGATACACAATGGCAGACAGTACCCTGCTTGCGGCAATTCCTAGTAGCAGCCCCGCAATCGATCCAAGAGCAAGTAACCGAAGCGCTCGCCCAAGTGCAGCTTGCAACACTTCTTTGCGCCGCGCGCCGAGGGCCATGCGAATTCCCAATTCCTTCAGCCGCTTGCTAACCGAATACGCAGCCATTCCAAAGATGCCAGTAATGGATAGCATCGCGCCCATCATGCCCAGCACCCCCAGCGAGATCGTCGCGATACGCGAAGCAAGCAAAGCTGAGTCCAGTTCCTGGCTCCACGTTTTGATGTCAAAGGGCAACCCTGGATCCAAGCGCAGCATCGTGCTGTGGATAGCTGCCATAAGTTGCTGCAAATCGCGGCCCGAGCGTATTACAAGAACTGTCTGACTCGATGGCGATTGCTGCATCGCTAGAAACATCGCTGGCTGTGGATCTTCGGCGAGGTTCTCATATTTTCCGTCTTCCGCGATACCCACCACTTGGATGCGCGTTCCATCCGGCATCTTGTAGTAACTGCCCATTGCACTGGTTACGGAGCCAAAGATTTTGCGCGCAAACTCCCGATTCACTACCGCCACTCGCGGCGCGTTTTGATCGTCGTGCCATGTGAAAGTCCTCCCAGACAGCAAGGCGGTGCCCGCGGCAGGGAAGTATTCGGGAGATATGTTGTAGGTCATGGCTTCAGCGGCGGCATTCGAGGGTCTCAGATCTGCCGTTTTATCGGTAAAGACATTCGAGCGGTTCGCGCCGTAATACAACGGTGGCCGGTCAACCGATCCCACAGACGTTACGCCGGGAATCTTTTCCAAAGCCTCGATCATGTGCTTTTGCATGGCGGGCACGCTGTCGCCGCTGTAACCGGCCATATTCAAAGCTGTTTCAATTAGCGTGGCATTCCGGGGCTCAAAACCGAAATTACTGTGTAGCGAGCGTGCCAGTCCGCGCACCGCAACCATCGAAGAAGTGACCAGGACCGCGCAGATAGCAATTTGCGCCACGAGCAACAGGTCTCGGGCAGTAATCCGCCGCCCCACCCTAGCGGTTGATCCCGACTTAATGACCTGATACGGATCTGTGTGAAGCACTTGCCTGACCGGGACGGCGCCAAAAAGAAACCCACTCGCTAAACTCAACAGCAAAGCTACTGCATACACATTTGCGTCTGGGTTTACAGGGACGTTAAGGGGGACTGTTGGAAGTGGTCGCCACGCGCTCAGCCCGTGCAACAGAGCTACGCTGCCCCATAGTCCGGCAGCGCCTCCGACGAGTGAAATCAACACGGCTTCGGTAAACAGTCCCCGCAGAATCCGTGTGCGGCTCGATCCAAGCGCGAGTCGCAGAGCCACTTCGCGCGAACGGTCGGCGGCGCGGGCGGCAAACAGGCTGCCCAGGTTGGCGCAGGCGGCCAGCAGAATCAATGCCGCCAGCAGCATCAATCCGGTAAGGAATGCCCGTGCCGGAGCGCCCAACCAGTCACCGGCAAGGCCTGGACGCGCCAAAGAAAACGTCATTTGGCCGTCGTCTTTGGGGTAGCTCTTTTCCAAATAGACGCCAATAGAGTTCAGATCCGAAATGGCCTGCGCCTGAGTGACTCCCGCCTTCAGATGCCCCAGCACCATCAAGAGGTCGCGGTTTCCCCGTGCATTCAGCACGTACGACCCCTCCACCTGCTGTTGGTTCACTATCGGCACCCAGAAATCGGGAAACACAAACATCAAGGTCCCCCGGAACTCAGGTGGTGCGACGCCGAGGATCGTGAAAGGATGCTTGTTCAGCCGGACAACGCGGCCCACCACGCCTCGATCATCCTGGAAACGGCGATGCCAATACGCATAGGTGAGCACGATATACGGAGCGCTGTTGGGGCCATGCTCATCAGTGCCGTGAAAGAAACGGCCAAGATAGGGCTGAATCCTGAGCACGTCGAAATAGTTCCCGGTTACTTCTAAGATCCAGGCGCTGGTCGGGTTCTTGCCCGTATCGAGCCCTACCGGAGTGACGTTATAAGCCGCCAGACCATCAAAGCTGCGGTTGCGATCGCGCAAATCGAGGTAATCGGGATAGGAGTGATTGACGGCCTTATAGCTTCCGCGTTCGATTCCGTAAAGGCTCTGAGCCTGGGGCACATTCAGCGGGCGCAGAATCAGCGCATTCAGTACACCAAAAACGACGGCGTTTGCGCCAATAGCCAATGCCAAGGTCAAAACAGCGGTCATACAAAATCCGGGGGACTTGCGCAGCATGCGCAGGGCGAGGCGAACATCCTGGATCAGGGTCTCAATAAAGTTGCCGCCGAGCGCTTCGCGGGACTCCTCTTTACAGCGTGCATGCCCGCCGAACTCGATGCGCGCACGGCGTTCTGCCGCGGCGCGGTGCAGGCCGGAACGTTCGAGATCATCCGCGCGGTGCTGGATATGAGAGCGAAGCTCCTCCTCCATCTCGTCCTCCACTTGAGAACGATGGAAAAACTTGGCGGCAACGGAGCGAAGATAGGCCAGGAGTTTCACAATTCCTCCGGTTTCTGGACTTGGCCGGACATTTTACTCCTAAGCTAATCAGGAGTATAGTGCGACTTTCCTAAGCTGTCAAGGAGAGAATTGATTTTTGGATAGATTGATCCATCGTGGCCATTGCACGAGGCATGGTAAGCGCTCCGAAATGGTAGGTTCAAAAACAGGCAGCCGGGGCTGGAGTTGTGATCGGAATCATCTCCTTCGCATACCTCACGGAGCAATTCACGTCTCATCTGAGAAGCGACTTTTTATTAGTAGTCCTTGGCTCGGTGACTGCCGCGATTGGGTTAGGCGCAGTCGCGATACACATACTCCGAAGGCGGCCGGGAGAACGATTTCTGCTTTGGTTCGGCATGTTTGCTTGCCCTTACGGAATTCGGCTCCTCACCGACACCTCCATATCCCGCGCAGCTTTCGGGGAGCCGAAACTCGGGTGGCAATTCGTCGGCGCGTTCGTCGACCTCGCCTCGATGATCCCGGCCTTGCTGCTGTTTCAAGATTTCTACGGTAGGGGCTGGCGATCATCTGTTCGCTGGCTGATCGGGGTTTACACAGCGTTTGCCACGATTGCTTTCACGCTCATCTTGACTCAGAAGCGTCCGGACCTCTTCCCGACGGCGGGCATCGGAACTGTTTTTCTCCTGCCTCTGATCATTTTTCTGGGCCGGCTCAAAGGTTATCGGCTGCCTTGGACAGAGGATCGGGGTGTGCTCTCCTTCGGGCTGATCGTCCTCTTTTTAGCCTTCTCATACGACCGATTTGTACGGGCGCAAATACTGAATTGGCGCGTGTGGGGACCGCTTTTGCCCTCCGCAAAAGAACCGATAGAACCCTACGGGGTGTTTGTGCTAATTTGCTGCGTTACCTATGCAGCGACGCGCCGGGTACTGGCAAACGAAAGGGAGCTCGCTTCTTTGGCAGAAGAGATGAGCGCGGCGAGAAGGATTCAAGGCTCAATTCTTCCGGAGGTCACACCAAAAGTCCCCGGCTTTGATGCTGCATTCCGATATGCGCCGATGACCGCGGTCGCCGGCGATTTCTACGACCTTTTACCAATCTTTCCCGGTGGGCTGGCCGTTATAGTGGCTGACGTGACTGGGCATGGTGTGCCCGCGGCGCTGGTCGCATCGATGCTGAAAGTGGCAATCTCTTCCAACGCGAGCAACCTAAAGCATCCAAGCAAAATGATTGAAGCCTTGAATTCCACACTCTGTGACCAAACGAAGGGGCAGTACGCAACAGCGGTCTGCGCGTATCTTGACGAGGCGAGTCGAGTAGCACGCTACTGCGCCGCAGGCCACCCGCCGCCGCTACTCTGGCGGAAGGCAACGCAACGCTTATTGCCATTGGGTGAGGGCGGCCTCTTGCTCGGCGTGCAGTCAAATCAGGCTTATCCCGAAGAAGAGTTTTCGCTCGAAGCCGGCGACCGTCTTCTCATCTACACGGATGGGCTGGTGGAAGCAACGAGTCCGAATGGCCTGGAATTTGGGGAGGCGCGTTTGGAGGAATTTATTACAGGCGAAACACATCTTTCGGCCGACCAGTTTGCCGGGCAACTCCTTGAGGAAGTACTTACGTGGCCGGGAAGTAACAAGAGGCACCTGCAATCAGATGACATTACGATTGTGGTGATTGATGTGGGGCGTTAGCTCCAAGCTGCTCTTGTGCCGAAAGGTCACTAAGAGGCCAGCTATCAGTGCAACCACGATAGCAACGTGGAAGGCGATATCCGCGATTGTGCGGGGGCCGACACCGATGGCGATTGTGTAGATTCCAACGCAGGTCCCCAGAAGCGCAAATGCTTGGACGGCGATGCCGATGGCGCGTGTCCGTCTTGGTACGATCCAAGTCAATACGAAACCGATCAGAAGGATAATCCCAATGATGCCTTCCGCGGTCCCAGCGGGCCGGTGCTCGTATCCATGCATCAGCACGCCGAAGTGGGTCAGGCTCGCCGCAATGAAGGCGATGCCCTCAAACAAAAGGAAGAGCCGAATTGCATTGCGCACGGTTGAGGGATCTCATCCGTCATCACACCACAGCCGAGCTTGCGATGCGGTTGATGGCGCCCGCTCATTAAGCCGGTTAGCGTACGCAACGAATCGAAAACTAGCTCATTCTCCCGTGCTCTTTCGGAGGTCTTTTGGAGATGGGAGGCAATCGAGTTCAGATCAGCAATCGCCTGAGCCGGAGTGACTGCGGCCTTCAGATGGCCCAGCGCCAGATAAGTCCAAGGTATTCCGCGCGTTCGAGACATTTCTCCCTCCACCTGCTCCTCGTTCACCATCAGTAAAAAGAAATCGGGAAAAGCAAATAACAGAGTCCCGTGGAACTCAGGCGGAGCGATACCAATAACGGTGAAAGGATGCTTGTTGAGCCGCACGACGCGGCCCACCACGCCGCGATCATCGTGGAAACGGCTGTGCCAGTAATCGTAGCCGAGCACCAGGTATGGCGCGCTGTTCGGGCCATGCTCGTCGGACCCATGGAAGAAACGGCCCAGGTACGGCTGAATGCCAAGGCGTCAAAGTAGTTGCCGCTCACTTCATATCCGAAAACGCGCGATGGATTTTCGCCTGCATCCAGCCCGGCTTCGGTGATTCGATATGCCAGGCTCTCGAAGCTGCGATTGCGGTCGCGCAGATCGAGATAGTCCGGATACGATTGCACGGGATCATCTTCGTCCCGATGGAAAAACCTGGCGGCAACAGAACGAAAATAGGCTAGGAGTTTCACGTCTCCTCCGGCTGGGCGGCAAGGGCGGAAGCGATGGCTGTGGCAAGGCGGTTCCACCCATCGGTTTCCTCGCGCAGACGCTTGCGCCCTACCGAGGTGAGTTCGTAGAACTTGGCGCGGCGATTGTTCTCCGAGGTTCCCCAGCTTGCTTTTAAGAGCCCTTGGCGCACTAGACGGAACAATGCGGGATAGAGCGCTCCCTGCTCGATGAGCAGCGCTTGCTCGGAGATTTGCCCGATGCGCAAGAGAACGCCGTAGCCATGAAGAGGACCGAGGGAAACTGCCTTCAGAATCAGGAGGTCAAGAGTTCCTGGGAGAAGCTGGGCCTGGCCGGACATTTTACACTCCTAAGTTAATCAGGAGTATAGTGCAGCTTTTCCTAAGCTGTCAAGGAGAGGAGACAAACATGAGCCAAATTGCTGAAAGATCATCCGCTTCTTCGTATGCCGGAGTTCTCCATCGAAATTTTCGAGGGACTTCTAATGCCGGGAATGTGACGGGAGAGAGTGGTGCCGACACCCGGCCGCTGGAACTAGAACTTGGTCAAGGCCAGCATGTCGGGCACCAGGAGAAGGTGTAGAAGATAGACAGAGGAACACATTACTCAATTCGAGATCTTGAAAGGGATCGTTGTCTCGCCGACGAAAGCGTTTGACGCCCTGAATCAGAAGCCTACCTGGGTTCTGCCGCTAGCGTTGATCTTCCTATTCAACCTGCTGACGCAATTGGTCGTTTACAGGATCGTTCTTAACGATGCGAATTTTGACCGGGTTGCACTCGCAAAAATCGAATGGGACAGCGGCGCTGCCGGGTTTCAACTGCAGCCCGCGAGGGTAGAACAACAGCTTGAAGCGTTACGTCGCATGCGCCGCTACTGGTATCTCACACCTCTAATAGGCATCCCAGTCTCGGTACTTGGTGTCTCCGTGTTGTTCTACATCGTTCTGCGATTGGCGAGGGCCGGCCCAACTTTTCAGAAGGTATTTGCCGTGGTCTGTTGGTCTATCGTGATCTATCGCTGTATAGGGGGGATTGTGGTGATTGCGGCCCTGCTGATCCGCGGTCCGGCTAATTTCTTTCCCGTGCCCCCGGAGGCGTGGTCGCCAACCAGTCTGGCTCAAGTAATCCCGAGAACTGCGGTGTCCCACGCCGCGTACTCCGCAATATCCAAGCTCGATATTTTCCTGGTCTGGTGGCTGGCAGTGATGGCGATCGGGTTCTCCAGGACCGCAAAGAGCCTGAGCATTCGAAAATCCGTGGTTGTCGTGGTGGGGGTTGAAATTGTCTATCTTGCCCTCAATGCTGCCGGCTGGCTACAAAATCGTGGTGCATGAGAGGGGCCTGAGCGTATGAAAGTTCGTCAAGGTTACTTTGTGCTCGTCCGCGCAACCGGATAAAACACATCGGTCTGCCATTTCGAAGAATCAGGCTCTGATCCGGGATCTGTGGGATACGCTTCCCAACATGGGCCTGAAACCGCTGCGCCGTTGGCAGCGCACCACTTTCTGATTGCCGCGTGAGTGTCGTGGAGCGTATCGTAAGGTCCAAAATGACTGGCGAACGCATGTGGTCCTCCCGGCACTTCTAGCCGCTCACAACCCTCAGTAAGCGATACGTTCCCTTCAACGGCGCACCCCACCGCCATGTCGCAGTCTGAATCGCGCCACGCGAGATACACCGCAATGGGCATTGAGGCCATCTTTGCTCCGCTCGCCCTCATGCATGTTCCGACCGCGTGGATGGCAGCGCCGAAAGCCGGACCGATCTCTTTGTGGCCGCATGTGGTTTTCTTCACGAGTAGATGTTGCGAAGGCACTTCACGAACTTCGATAAGAGTAGTCATTTACACAGTCCTCAACGACCCGCTATATAGCCCGCCCTGCAGGAATGGACCTCGGAGCGGAGCGCCGGTCAGTTTGAGAACGGCGCTACATTCCGAATCTACCGAACTGCTTTGGGGCCGGAATGGTTTTGTGGTATTCGGAGTCTAGCCTTTCATGGAATGGACCCCAGGCGGAATCAGTGGTGACATCGAAGACCGGCGTGATAGTAGCGGCGGGGGAGGCGGGTTTGGATTGGGCCCGGTTCATCTCGGTTGCGGGGGCCTCATCCTGGTGGGGGTGCTCAGCCTCCTGTTCCA
Source organism: uncultured Acidobacteriaceae bacterium (assembly GCA_963787585.1). Lineage (GTDB taxonomy): Bacteria > Acidobacteriota > Terriglobia > Bryobacterales > Bryobacteraceae > Bog-105. Next base: position 386,343 of record CAWBDR010000001.1, on the reverse strand, counting down.
TCGCAATTTGTTCACGCTGTTCATGTCGCCGTCGGATCAGGGCACGCCTGTGACGCAGCCGGAGACTAACCGCGCCCAGGACAGTCGCGAGCGGCCACAGGTGGAGTTCATTTCGTTTGTTCTTGACGACGTTCAAAAGAACTGGGAGACTATCTTGCCCGAGCAGGCGCAGCGGCCGTACCGGCACGCGAAACTGGTGCTCTATCGGGATGAGTATCCGTCGGCGTGTGGCGTTGCCCAAACGGCAACGGGTCCGTTCTACTGCCCGGCGGATGAAAAGGTCTACCTGGATCTTGGCTTCTTTCAGGAACTGAGCCAGCGGTTCGGGGCACCGGGACAGTTCGCGGAGGCTTATGTGATCGCCCATGAGCTTGGCCACCACGTTCAGAAGATTTTAGGTATCGAGCCAAAGGTGCAGCGCCTCCGTGAAGAGAATCCGCAGGAGGCGAATCCCTTGTCGGTCCGGCTGGAATTGCAGGCCGACTGCCTTGCCGGCATCTGGGCTAACACAACTCAACAGCGCCAGATGATCCAGGAACAAGACGTGGAGTCGGCATTGAACGCGGCTGCGGCTGTCGGCGATGATCGATTGCAACGTATGGCGACCGGCCGCGTTAGCCCGGAAAACTTCACGCACGGTAGCTCGCGACAGCGCGTTCAGTGGTTCCGCGAAGGATTAGAGACCGGGCAAACTTCAGCCTGCAACACGTTTCGAGCGGCGCGGCAGTGATGCAGGAGAGCGGCCCTTTAGGGCCTCATCTTGGGTACCAAGACGAAGCCTCAGAACACTTCGGCAACGGTAAACGCGCGTCAGAGCTATTTGTGGGCCATGGCGTCCACGTGCGCCAGAAAGTCCCGGTGCCCATGGGGTTCAAGCAGAGAATCCAGTGCGGCGCCCGCTTCCGGGTTGTTCTTCTGCAGATCGTCTATAGCGGAATCGAACTTGTCGATTCCGTCCGCACCGCTGGCGATGATGGCGACATTGAACGAGTTCGGATCGGAAGAGTGCACGGTTTCTTGGTCGATTTGATACGCAGACAGCGCGCCTTCGCTGAACAACTTATCGAGTACAGTAACCATCGCCGCCTTCATGATTTTGCCGCCCGGATCGCTCATACCTTTCTTGTAGCTCCACTGGCCGACTCGCAGGTAACCGTTCTTGCATGTGCCCGAATGAGCGTTGTAGTCGTGGCTCGTCAGAATATAGTCCCAGTGTTTTGAAGCCGCCAGAACGGGGCCAGTGGCATCCGGGGCCGACCGGAGCCCTTCGAGTACCTTCATCAGATTCGCCATGGAGCTCGCCGAGAACCACGAGCCATGTGTTGCCTGGCCTTCCTGGTGGTTCAAGACGGAGTAGCTGCCGAAGCCAATCAAAGTACCATCAGAAACCGCCTTGGCCAGGGCCTCGTCGTCGCTGCGCTCCGACTTTTGATAGTCGGCCCACATAGCGCGCGGGACCGCCCAAGTAGAGACGTACGTATACATTGCTGGCTTGCTTTCGCTGTCCGACTGGGCCCAAACCATGCTCCCTGCCGACAGGCACAACGCCACTAACCACACAAGTCGCTTACTCATTCCCTTCCCCCAATCTCTCTCCATGTTTTTTGGAACTGGCTAACCCACCAGAACGAGGTCGCAGCCAAGATGCTAGTCCAAACCGGCTCTAAATACTCTCACTTAGCCTGAGGTGATCGTAATCAAACAGAGGAAAGGCGTGATGTTTTGCATACTTGGGCCATTTTATTTCTCCTTCTATTGAACCGTCGGAGCGGAGCCGCCTAAATTGACAAGCTCCACGGCTTCTATGGTGCGAAAACCTATACGTTTGACAAAATGGCGGAATGAACCGTATCCCGCTTAGCGAAAACGAACTGCAGACGGCTCTTCAACTTCTCCCCGGCTGGACGGTTCAAGAGCGCAAGCTCCATCGCGAGTATCGGTTCCCCGATTTCGCCCATGCCTTCGGGTTCATGGCGACCTGTTCCATCTTTATCGAGAAAATGAATCATCACCCCGACTGGTCCAATGTGTACAACCGCGTCAGCATCGATCTTTCCACTCACGACGTCAACGGCATTACCCAGAACGACGTCGAGCTGGCCCGCCGATTAGAGGCGATCGCCGGCAAGCTAGCCTGAAAACCGGGTTATGAAACACTTCGCCGCCGCGCTACTTCTGCTAGCGCCTCTCGCCCTCCTGCGACAGAACGAATCAGAGCAGGAATTCCCGCAAATCGATTCGATCCTTAACGAGGCCATCCAGACCGGTCTCATTCCCGGAGCCGTGCTCGTCGTCGGCCGCGGCGGGAATATTATTTACCGGAAAGCGTACGGGTCGCGCTCGCTGGTGCCAAAGCGCGAGCCGATGACTCTCGACACGATCTTCGATGCCGCTTCTCTCACGAAAGTTGTCGCTACTACGCCTTCCGTTATGCGGCTGTTCGAGGAAGGCAAGCTGCGGATCGATGATCCCGTCACGCAGTATCTTCCCGAATTCCAGGGCGGCAAGAGCCCGATCACTATCCGGCTTCTAATGACCCATTTCTCCGGCATGCCCCCGGATCTCGAGTTAACGCCGCGCTGGAGCGGATATGAGACCGGCATCGAGCGCGCGTTGAACACCAAGCCCGTCGCTCCGCCGGGAGTCCGCTTCATCTACAGCGATATCAATTTCATTCTCATGGGTGAAATCGTGCATCGCCTCTCGGGGGAAACGCTGGCGCAGTTTGCGCATGAGCAAGTCTTTGCGCCGCTACATATGAATGAGACCGGGTTCCTGCCCGCGGCCTCGCTGCGCTCCAGAATTGCGCCAACCGAACTGGATGCAGACACAGGCCTTCCCTTTCTGGGCATCGTTCACGATCCGACGTCGCGTTACATGGGCGGAGTTGCTGGCCATGCCGGCCTTTTTACGACCGCTGAGGATCTCGCCAAGTACGCCCAAATGATGCTGGCCTTAGGCGAGCACGACGGCAAGCGCATTTTCTCTCCCATGACCATTCAGAAGTTCACAGAACCGGCGAGCCCCGCGGATCAGCCCATTCTTCGCGCGCTTGGCTGGGACATGGATTCGCCGTTCTCCAGCAACCGAGGCGAACTATATCCGATCGGCTCGTATGGCCATACCGGCTTCACTGGCACTTCCATGTGGATGGATCCCACCACGAATTCGTTCGTCATTCTTTTGACGAACTCCGTGCATCCGCATCGCGGCCATTCCTTGAGCTCGTTACGGTCGCGCATAGCAACCGCTATTGCCGCCGGCTTCCAAATCGCAGCGCCGGAGACGGTATCTTTGACCGGCTATAACGAAACGATAACCGGCGCAGGTATCCATCGCGTAGTGGACAGGAACGCCGAAACGCTGCTCGGCATAGACGTTCTCGAAGAGCATGGGTTTGAGTCACTCCGAGGCAAGCGCATCGGACTCATTACGAATCAAACTGGGCTAGATCGCAAGGGCCGCCGGAATGTCGATCAGATGCTAGCGGCGGGCATTCATGTGGTTACGCTCTTCTCGCCCGAGCATGGACTGGAAGGCACGGCGAACTCCGATGTCGCCAACGGCAAAGACCAGAAGACCGGAATTCCCGTTATCAGCTTGTTTCAGCCGGAACAGCGCCGTCTGACGGCCCGCCAGATGCAGGACCTGGATGCGATCGTTTTCGATATTCAGGATGTTGGCGCGCGTTTTTACACCTACTCGTGCACCATGCTGTATGCGCTGGAAGAAGCCGGGAAAGCGAACAAGCCGTTTTTCGTGCTGGACCGCCCGAATCCAATCACCGGCATCTACGTGGAGGGGCCAGCGCTCGATAGCGGCCTCGAGTCATTCGTCGGTTGCTATGACATGCCGCTGCGGCACGGCATGACCTTCGGCGAACTCGCCACTATGGCGAATTCTGAGCAGAATTGGGGCGCGGACCTGCACGTCATCAAGCTTCAGAATTGGGAGCGCGGCGATTGGTTTGACAGCACGTCGCTTGCCTGGACGAACCCCTCGCCCAACATGCGAAGCTTGAACGCGGCGCTGCTTTATCCCGGCATCGCGATGCTCGAATATGCGAGCAATTATTCGGTGGGCCGCGGTACGGACGCTCCGTTTGAGCAGATTGGCGCGGACTGGATCGAAGGCGACAAATTAGCCGAGCTGCTGAATTCGCGATTCATTCCCGGAGTACGAGCCTATCCGACGCGCTTCACGCCCACAGCTTCCAATTTCGCCGGCAAGCAAATCGAAGGAGTTCGATTCGTAATCACCAACCGCGACTCCTTCGATAGCACCCGGCTTGGAATTGAGCTGGCTGCTGCGCTTCAGAAACTCTATCCCGGCAAAATAGATTTCGAAAAGTGTCTGCCGCTGATTGGCAATCGGGATGTTGTTCGCGACCTGAAAGCCGGCGCAGACGCGCGCGAAACGTGGGCCAAAGCCGAGAGACAAGCGGCTCTCTTCGTGACCCGGCGCAAGCCGTACCTGCTATATTGAGACCCGCTCGGTTTTACGCTTCGGCCGCAAGGCTCTGCTTCGCTTTGCTTCCCGGCGGGCGGCCGCGCTTTCGCGGTTCCGCTGCGGCCTCGGGTTCTTCGTCGGAGAGCGAATCCTCCATCCCGGCGGTCGCGTCCTTCAGCCATCCCGGCGGCCGGCCACGTCTCCGGCCACGGCCTCTAGCCAAGCGTTCCAAGGTAAGAATCGCTTCTTCGATCTGCTCCCGCTCGAGTCTTAGCTCGGCGAGCATTTTATCTACGTCCAAAATTGTGGGCCTCCTTAATTGGCCTGCCAAAGGCGCGCGATGCCAGCTTATTTGTTCGTTTGTAACGCGCTGATCACAAAGATTTAGACGAATTTTAATTGGTGTTTGAAGGTAAATACAATATAACTTTTTAGTCTTAAAATGAAAATAGTTCTAGTAGTACTGGTCGAAATACGCACATATTTAAGATTCCCGCGGAAATTTTCTGGCTAGTACTTTTTGCCACGACGGTTCCAGTAAAAGTAGAAGGGTATCCCGAGTGCCATAAGGCCCAATCCCATCAACGACTCACGCGGGCGCGTCTGGATGGTACTGATGAGCAGCAACGCGGCCACGCACAAGAATAGTACTGGCACAAGTGGATACCCGATCACCCGGTACGGGCGAGGTAAATCGGGCCTTTTCTTTCGCAAAACAAATAGGGAAACCGCCGTCATTAAGTAGAGAATCCAGCTACCAAAAATCACGAAATTATACAGGTCATCGAACCAGCCGCTCAGAACTACCACGGAAGACCACAGGCACAGCAAAATCATTGAATTGCCGGGCGTGTGGAACTTTGGATGGACTACGGAAGCTGCGCGAAAGAACAGGCCGTCACGGGCCATCGCGTACGGCACCCGAGCGCCTGCAAGAATCGAACCGTTCAGCGCGGCGAAGATCGAAATCAATACGGCAATGGTGACCGCTGCCGCCGCGGCGTTCCCGTGGAGGTAGGACATCATATCCGCTGCGACCCGGTGACTTCCCGCCACTTGCACGGGATTGAGGACATAAAAATAAGCAACGTTGATGAGAAGGTAGGTCAGGATTACGGCCGCTGTGCCGATGATCAGGGAGCGAGGCAGGTTCCGCTGCGGGTTGCGAATCTCCGAAGAGACCATGCTGACGTTGTTCCAACCGTCATAGGCCCAAAGCGCGCTGACCATGGCGGCGAAGAACCCGGCGATTCCTCCCACCGCAGTAATCTTTCCTCCAAAATGAGAGAAATCTCCTCGGCCCGATAACAAGCCGAAGGCAATGACTCCGCCGATCAGCGCCATCTTCACTGCCGTGACAAAGAGCTGCACGTTGCCTCCGGATCGCACGCCCACATAATTCACGGCAGCCAAGACCAGGATCAGCGCGATCGCGACGAGCTGTCCGTAGTGAATCTCCAGCAGACTTCCGCCTGGGCCTATATGCAGCGGGATAACGATGATAGGGGAGCCCAGAACGGGAACGAAGGCTATCAGATAGGTATAGAATCCCGCTGCGAGCGTCGCGATGGAACCGCTTTTGGCGACCCAGAATTGGGTCCAGCCGTAAATGTAACCCCAGAAGGGGCCGTAAGCGGCGCTGAGGTAGACGTACTCTCCTCCGGCTTCGGGCATGGCGGCGGCCAATTCCGCGTACGTGAGCGCGCCAAACAGACTCAGCAGCCCGGCCACGATCCAGACGATGAAAAGAACCTTTACGGATCCGACGAAGCGGATCATGGTGGAGGGAACCAGGAAGACTCCGCTACCGATCACGGTTCCGATAACGATCGACACCGCGCTCCATACCCCCAGGACTCGCTGCAAACCGGGCCGAGATTGCGCCGGAACATCAGCAACAGGAACCGGAGGTTGGGTCGCTCGACGGTTTCCCGGCACTTTACACCGCGACCTGCGGGACAGGACCGCTCTTTACCCGCTGGGGAAGAAACAAACCCGCGATATAACCGGTGGCGAAAGTCGCCGAAGAACCGATCAAGACATACCACGTGTACGCTACATCCTTCCGCAGAAGCAGCGTGGCCGCCAGCCCTGCACACATGCCGAGAATCGCCGCCCATTCACCCGGCCTCCTCGTCAGCACGCCGAGCAGAAACACGCCTAATAAAGCGCCATAAAGAACCGAAGCGATGGAAAGCCCCGCTTCCAGCACGCTTCCCCAGTGGCGCGCAGCCAAGCCGATCAAAAATAGAAGTCCACCCCATGCAACCGTTGCCCAGCGCGCCAGGCGCAGATAGACTCGTTCGGAATGATGGGGCCGAAGGGGCTTCAGAAAATCCATGATGGTGGTGGAAGCGAGCGCGTTGAGCGCTGCGCTGAGATTCGACATAGCAGCCGCGAGGATCGCGGCAATTACCAGTCCGGCAAAGCCCAGCGGCAGATGATTCCAGATGAATTCAGGATAGATTCGCTCCGCTACGGCCGGAGCGGGTTTGCCCATACTGCTGTAGTAGACGTACAAGAGCACTCCGATCAGCAGAAATAGGGCGAACTGTGAAAACACTACGACCCAGCTCGAAAGCAGGGCCAGTCGGCTCTCGCGCTGATTCCTCGCGGCGAGAAGCCGCTGAACCAGCAATTGTTCCGTCCCATGGCTGGCCGTAGTGAGGAAACATCCTCCGAGCAAGCCGGCCCAGAAGCTGTAGTTCCGCTGAAAAAAAACGGCCGTAAATGAGAACCGGAAGTCGAAGAGCTGAAATTTGTGAGCCTCGGCCCCGGAAGCCATCACCCGTGGCCATCCTCCCGGAATCAGATGCAGGATGAGGAAAAAGCTGGCAAGCGCGCCGGCCACGTAAAGAAGCATTTGGATGACATCGGTCCAGATCACGGCCGTCATTCCGCCTTCGAAGGTGTAGAAGAGCGTCAAGCAGACAATCACCGCAATCGAAGCAATTTCGCCAGTGCCGAGCACGATTGAGATCACGATTGAAATCGCGAATACGCGGACGCCTTCCGCTAGGGCACGTAATATCAGGAACGTTCCTGCTGTGAACCGGCGGATCCGTTCGCCAAAGCGGCGCTGCATCAGTTCGTAAGCGGTGAACATCTCGCCTCGGAAATAGTGCGGCAGAAAGAGGCTGGCTACGATGATCCGTCCGAGCAAATATCCCAGAATCAATTGCAGGAACGTGAAGTTACCACTGAAAGACAGGGCAGGTGTCCCGATCACCGTCAGAGTGCTGGTTTCAGCCGAAACGATCGAGAAGGCGATTGCCCACCACGGCGCGCCTCTGCCACCCAGGAAATAATCCTTGAGAGTTGCCTGCTTTTCCTTGAACCGCGCACCGAACCAGGTAATAAAGAGCAGGTAGGCGATGATTACGCCTAAGTCCGCAATGCGCATGGAAAGTGGATGATAGCATGCGGGTTATCTGAAGTCGCCGCCAACCACCGGAGCTTGGTGTACCCACTCTGGGAACAACTTTTCGGAGCGCCGCATCTATAGTTTGGAAGGAATGTTGCAGGTGCGGGAGCATTTCGTTATACTCCGGCTTTGTGCATTCAGCACAGTTGAATGCCTTTAGCTCTCCGCAGCTGCTGAGCGGAGGGATCCGCTTCAGAATTTTAGACGTAGAATTCCTCTGAGGGAGGTTGTCGTGGACTTTTGCTTTTTCCGAGCGCGCAAGCCGAATGTTGCGGCGAGCACATTTGCTCTTTTGACCGGGTTGGTCGTGATCCCCTTCGCGTCCGCGCAGAGCCAAGCACCGCCCGCAGGCCAACAGCCTGCTGCTGGTCAACAGCCTGCCGGGGGTCAGCAGCCGGGGGCCGCGACGCAGAAGAATTGGAAGGATCGTGCGGAGTACGACCTATATGTAAAGATGAGCCAGACGCAGGACCCGAAGGCTCGCCTGGAGCTCCTGAACACTTGGTCGGATAAGTACCCGCAAACCGATTACAGCCAGGAGCGCCTCGTCTATTACGTGAATACGCTGGCGCAGCTTGCTCCGACCGACCCGTCGGCGCGGCAGCAGCTCCTGCAAAAGTGCCAAGATTTGCTGAAGGTGGATCCGAACAATTTCCAAGCTATGTATTTCACGTCGCTTTGGGGCCAGGCCGTCGGCGGAGTTAGCCCTTCCTCAGACGTGACCAGTCAGGTGGAAACGGCGGCGAACGGCGTCTTAAGCAACATCGATAAGGCTTTCGATGCCGCGAAGAAGCCGGCTACGGTAAGTGAAGCCGATTTCACCAAAGCCAAGGGCCAGGCGCAAGCAGTCGCCCACAATGCGCTCGCCTGGGTCGCTGCCTCGAAGAAGGATACAGCCGGAGCTGAAGAGCATTACAAGGAAAGCTTGCAGGCAAATCCCGATCAGGGAAACATCTCTGCGTTATACGCCAAGCTTCTCTACGATGACAAGAAATTCCCGGACGCGCTTTTCGAATACGCCCGCGCGGCTGAATACGCTGGCCCCGGACCTTCGCTCCCGGCGGCCACTCGCCAGCAATTAACTGATTTTTTCAATAAGGCTTACAAAGACTTCCACGGCAGTGCAGACGGCGCGGATCAAGTGCTCTCCCAGGCCAAGACCAATGCTCTGCCGCCTTCGGGTTATAACGTTACCAGCCAGGCCGATCTCGCCAACAAAGAAGCAGCCGACTTACAGACCCGCATCAATTCTGATCCCGCCTTTAAGCTCTGGTACTCGATTCAGCAAGGTTTGACCGGGAGCGGGGGCGAGCAATTTTTCAACAGCAACGTGAAGGACGCCGAAATTCCGGCCGGCGCGGAAGGCGTGAAGAATTTCAGCGGAACAGTAATCTCGATCGATCCGCCAGACCGGCCGACCAAAGTGGTTCTGGGCGTGCAATCGCCGACCACGGCGGATGCCACGCTGGTATTCTCACAGCCGCTTCCGGCCTCGGCGATGGACAAGATCAAGGTTGGACAGAAGCTGGATTTCTCGGGCGTCGCTGAGAGCTACACCGCAAGCCCGTACATGCTGACGTTTAAGGATCCGAGTATACCCGGCGTGCAGACAGCTGCACCGCCCAGGACCGGCACGCACCGCCCACGCCACAGGTAACGAGTAAAAGGCTCGCGAGAATGAACTCTCACGGGCCTTCGACCTTTCGCCTGTGTTCCCGCAGCACAGCGATTATCGATTCCTGCTTCATTTTCCGGGCCCACGCTTCGGGTGTCGCCCATGGTTCGGCGTCCGGCTCATCGACCGGGGCGTCACGCGCGATCAGTAATTGGGCCAGTTTGCTTCTTCCCCAGCGGCAAGCCCAACCGAGCGGCGTTGATTTCAAGATTTCATCCCGGAGATCAAGCCTGGCTCCATAGTCAAGCAACATGGAAGCAAAGCGCGCGCGATCCGCATCGCTGACGCCGCCATGGTATGCGGCCGCAAAATGCAGAGTCGTTTGGCCGAAACGCGAGACGTTTGGGTCAATCCCGTATCGCAACAGCGCGGCCATGCACGCGAAATGGCCTTCGTTATTTCCGCCATCAGTCACCGCTCCCCGTATGGGCTGGATCAGAACCCAATGCCACTTTGGATCGCTAAGCGGCCAGTCGAGGCGCGGAAGCGCCAATTCGACAATGGCGGGGCACCCATGATCAGCCGCGGACCAGGTTAGTTCGTGTGCCAGATTCTCACTGGTATCGGTTTCCAGCAGACGCCTGGCCGCATCGATGTCGTGCGCCTCGGCAATCATGTACGGCTGCGGCTTAGCGCCACGCTCCAAGAGCAGCCGCTTGACCGAATCGTCTTTATGACCCCACGCATTGCGGAGCGGCCAACCGGACGCATACACATTGGCATTGGGGTCGGCGCCGCGATCGAGCAGTAATTCGGTGATATCGCGATTCCCGATCAGCGCCGCATGCCACAGTGGCGTGCCCCAACTCAGGGTGGGTTCTTCCAATTCTTCGAGCAGGACGCGCTCATCGACATCGGCTCCCAGGTCGAGCAATAGCCGGATGATTTCGATTTGATCGTGATTCACGGCAAGGGTGAGCAGGCCACCGCGCTTCCAATCGAGGCTCCGCAGCACGCTCGGATGGGCAAGGGCCAGCTCGCGAACACGTGGCGCATCCCCCAGCGCGACAGCGGCATAAATTGTTACGTGCGCGCCGTATGCGAGCAACAGCCTGGCAATGGCGGGAAATCGCTGCGCGGAACCATCCCGCGGATTGGCGGCGAGCGCTGCGCGGTCGAGAGCAGTCCAGCCGTGAACGTCCTGTTTGCCTACGTTCGCATGCCGGTTCAGCAGCCACTCGACCATTTCCTCATTCATCTCTTGCGCGGCAAGATGCAGCGGGGTCGCGCCGTCGCGATCGCAAGCCTGGATGAGGGACCGGTCGGCATCGAGGAGCCGAATCGCGCTAGCGTCATCACCTCGCGAGATTGCGGCGCCGATTTGGTCTTGCACGGGCGAGACAGTGGCATTCGGGCAACTCATCTCCTCACGGCGTAGCCGCTCCTCTTCTTCGATAACAGCAACGATGTCGTGATACTCGCGATCTCTGGCAATGGTCCAAGCGGACGTGGCATCGCGGTGCGGAAAGATGCCCTTCCGCGCGTCCGCGCCGGCTTCCATCAGCAAGCGGACCATCGTGCGGTCCCGGCGCAACACCGCGTAGTGCAGGGCGCGATGCTCATCGCCACCGCTCATATCCATCCCGATGAGATCGGGGCGGGCATGGAGTAGAGCGCGCACGCGGCCCACCTCACCTTTGTTGACGGCCTCGGCGAGGCTCGTGACATTTACCCCATCGACAAACGCCTTGAGCTTGGGCCAGCTCTCGAAACCATAGGCCCGAGCGACTACGCGTTGTGCATCGTGCAGGGCAAACTCTGAGGCGTTAGGCTTGCGCTCGAACAGCTCTACTTCGGCGACCGCGGCCGGCTCGCCGGCGCGATATTGCTCCCGCAGATCTTTGGCTTGTTTCCGAAGCTGCTCGAGATTCGGTTGAGGAGGCAGCCGGCGAGTTGGGTGCCCGGTTGCGAGATTTGTGGGCATGACGATCTCCTTTCAAGTCGTTGCCCGGCGTCCGCGTAACGGGCGAAAAGAAGATTCGTCTTGGGAATTTGTCGAGTTACTGGCGCTCGGTAGGCTCAGCCCTTCCCGCGGACACGGCGGCGCCCGACGCGCCAAATCCAATATAACGCGCGGCTTTTGCAACTCATCGTGACCGAGGGTTGCCCAGGTCTGGCGGCTGCCATCCAGGTGGTCTATCCGCGCGTGCTCCATCAGCGCTTCGGGGTACATAAGATGGGAATATTCTCGACAAGTGAAAAAGCGTGATTACACACACGAAGCGCACCACGGGTCCGAATTGTGAGGGCTGGCCAACTCAGTCCAAGTCACCATGCGCCGTGGTCTGCATCGATCTAGCTTCGCCTTATCGCGCGCTGGTGCGCAAACCTTTCCCTCAGGCGCAGATCGTGGCCGATCGTTCGCTGGCCTGCTGGCCTGAGCTGGACACTAGCGGGTCCAAAAATCGCGGTCTGCTCTCGCTGATGCGCCGACACCGTCACTACCTCAGCGGGAACAGCAGTGGCGCTTACAAGCCTACCTGGCGCGTCGGCCGCGTTCGAGCTAATCTACGGATTCAAACAGCTGCTTACACTACCTGCTGCTGAAAAAACCATCGCACCAGCGTTATGTGGCGCTTTAGTCGCAACGCCATCACCGAAGGCCTTCACAATAAGGGTGGAGGTACTCTCGCGTCAAGCCTATGGCTTCCGCAAGAATCCACATTGGATATCGGAGACACTGAACCGACTGTTCCCTACTTCTCGGCGTGCTTTTCCCTAAACCGTGTATCTCAACCGTCTCAACGATGACGTTAGGGTGCACGTTCAGACGATGTTCGTTTCGTAGAACTGAAAAGCTCTTAAAACACAGCCCCCAGTTGGTGGAGTTGCGCGCGCCGCTTCGAGTGCAACCAAAGCTCGATAACACCTGCGTTGATGGAGAAGCCGATCCAGAACGCGATGCCAAAGAACTGGCTGGGGCCAAGATGCGTGCGGGAACTCGTAGCGAAGAATACTCCCATGATGGGACGAGTGGTTGCGATACCGAGCAGGATACCCACCGCGCGGGTCATCCACTCCCGCTTTCGCGAAGGCTCGCCGCGGAGGCGAAACCAATAGGCACGGCCCAGCGACAAGAGGAACCAGGTGTTAAAGACAAGGACGGCGGAGCGCTCGACCCAACCGCCGACGGCCCAGTAGCTCATTGCGTAGGCGGTCACGCCCGTAACCGCTCCGAAGGGAAAGAAGAGCCGTTCCAGCCATTCGCCACCAGTGCGGCGCAGCAGGACAGCGGCGGAGAGAAGCACGAAGATGGCCGCCGGAATGATGTGCATCGCAGTCAGCACGGCGTGCGATGAAAAGGTCGCGTCGAGCGACGCCATCTGCGGAGGGCTGCCGTGCGAGGGACGGATCAGCTCGACAAGTCTGCGGAGAACGACGGCGATGGCGATAACGACGCAGAACCAGAACCCCGCGAGAAGCCACAGAGGATGGCGGGAGCTTTCAGCCGATACATGCTGTTGCATGGTGAAGTCAGCCCTCGCGTAAGGCCACTAATGGTTCGACGCGGCTTGCCCACCGGGCCGGGAGATAACAGGCCAACAGGGCGACTGTTAGCAGCACCACTGCCGCTCCCGCTACGCTGATGGGATCGCCTGCACTTACGCCATACAGCATCCGGCTCACCAGGCGCCCGACCAGGAGCGCCGCCGCGAAGCCAATCAGCACGCCTGTCACGACCAGCGACATACCTTGCTTCAGAATTAGGCGAAGCACGCTTGCCTGCGCCGCGCCTGATGCCATGCGCAATCCGATCTCTCGTTTGCGCTGATTGACGGAATACGCCAGGATGCCGTATAAGCCGACATTTGCCAGTCCCAGCGCCAGCAACCCGAACACGCTCAGCAACGCGACGCCCAGTCTGGGCCCAAACAAGCCTCCGTCGATGATTTGGCGCCCGGTTCGCGGGTTGCTGACCACAATTTGCGGCGCGGCGGAATGTATTTCGCGTTGAACGGGCAGCAGGATCTGTTGTGGATCTCCCCGGGTGCGCACGTACAAGGCCATCACGCCACCATAGTTCTGTTCCAGAGGCACATAGACGCAAAGTTGGGGCGGCTCCCCCCAATTGGTATAACTGGCGTTTCGCGCTACGCCTACAATCTGCCGCATCTGTTTCTCGCCCGGAAGCTGAATGCGCTTCCCTAAAGCGTTTCCGGGCGGCCAATAATCGTGCGCCATCTTCTCATTGACAATTACTACCGGCATAGAGTTCTCCTGGTCCAAGTTCGTGAACTCGCGCCCGCTTTCGAGCGCCACGCCAGCGGTCTCGAAATAATTCGTGTCTACTGTGTTGACAATCGTCGAGATTTTGTCTGCTTGCGATCGTGCTTGATGGCCTTCCACCTGCAATCCACTCACGCTGCGCGCCCAGAGCGGCATGTTCGACGCCCAGGAAACGGACTCGACGCCGGGAATTCTGGCCACGCGCTCGCGGACGTCCTTGCCGAATGCTTTGATCTGCGGCTTTCCGTACCCGGCCTGCTCCGGATTTGTAAAGAAGACCGCAAGATGCGCGGTTTGGAAGCCGGGATTCATATCGTAGGCCCGCGCGATGCTTCGCAAGAACAGCGCGGCCGTCACCAGCAAGAGAAATGAAAATGCTACCTGGCCCACCAGCAGAACGTTTGCGAGCGTAACTCTTTTTCGGCTTCTGCCTGTTGTGCGAGCTTCTTCCTTGAGCGTTTCCGCCACGCTGGCGCGTGAAGCCTTGAAAGCGGGGATGGTCCCGAACAGGAAGCCTGTTGCGAGGGAGACGACCAGCGCAAAAGCGAAGACGGTTGTATCGAGCTTGGGCGTCACGAAATTGGCGGATGAGGGCAGAGCCCCGAATAAGAGGTGGAGACCCGCATAAGCGATGCAGATGCCCACGACGCCGCTGAGCAATCCGAGGAGCACGCTTTCCGTGAGGAGCTGACGCACCAGCCTGTGGCGGCTTGCTCCCATGGCGAGGCGGACGGCCATCTCCTGTTGCCTTGCCGCTGAGCGCGCAAGCAGCAGATTCGCGACGTTCGAGCACGCGATCAACAAAACGATCCCCACCACGATCAACAATCCGGCGCCGGCGACGAGAATCTGCGTGGAGGTGCTGCCGGTATTGGCCAACAGAACATCACGAATGGGCAGTACCATGACCGCGTGGCCCTCATCGATGGCCGGATATTCGCGCGCCAAATCCGCCGCTACGGCCGTCATATTGGCTTGCGCCTGGGCCCGCCTGACACCTGGGTTGAGCCGCCCCACGCCTTGAAAAAGCGCCTTGCCGCGATCGCTGAACGCACCCTGCATCTCATTCGGCAATAACTGTTCGGCCATGGTGGCCGGTAGCCACAAATCAGGACCGAAAATTCCATTCACTCCAATGAAATGGGGCGGAGCGACACCGATGACGGTAAAGACAACGTGATTGAGCCGCAGCGTTTTCCCAATGATGTCATTCCTACCGCCGAAGCGCGATTGCCAAGTCCCGTAGTTCATGACCGCAACAGCGTGCGCGCCAGGGGTGGTGTCCTCTTCGGGCAAAAAGAAGCGGCCGGTAACGGGCTTGAGGCCCAAGGTCGAGAAGTAGTTGCCTGTTACTAACTCGCTGAACATCCCCTCGGAAGCGCCAGCCGCCTGCCAGGTGACAGGTCGCGCAGACGTGTAACCGGCCAGCGAGCGGAAGACTCGGTTCCGAGCTTGATAATCCTTCAGATCCGCGTAGGAGAGCGGCAGGGGCGCGCTCGAGTTTGACGTGCTCCGCGCTTTCATCAAGCCAACCGCCGCCAACCCGGACGAGTCCGGAACCGGGAGAGGATTCAAAATCAGTGTGTTGATGACTGTGAATACGGTGGTGTTCGCGCCAATCCCGAGACCCAGCGTCAGAACCACGAACAGAACGAACGGCGGGCTTTTCCGCATCATGCGGGCGGCATAGCGTACGTCTCTCCACAGGACCTCCAGGAAGCTACCGAGCGCTAAGCCGCCTGGTTTTGACTCGCCGACCGGCAGCGGGTCGTACTTCGCCATGTGCTGCGCCCTTCCCGACTCTGTCCGCAGCGGATAGGTGTCGTCCAACTCCGAGATGGCGTTCCGGTACGCTTCTTCGTCGCTTGCTCCGCCGCTTCGTAATTCGCGATAGCTATCTTCGAGATGCTGCGAAAATTCCTCGACGAGATCCGACTCGGCGGTTGGCTCCAGGCGCAACGGCGCGATCCGATCTTGAACGATACGCTTCCAATCATGCATGTTTGACTCCTGTAACCAGACTCATGGCCGTTACGAATTCCTTCCAGCTCTTTCGTTGAGAGCGAAGCACTTTTCGACCTTCCGGGGTCAGGCTGTAATAACGCCTTCTTCGCTGCTCCGCCTTTTCCACCCAACGGCTGGCGATCCAGCCCCGATCCTCCAGCCGGTACAGCAGCGGATAAAGGGAGGTGACGTGAAATCGCAAAAAGCCGCCCGATCGGATCTGGATCAGCTTTGAAATGTCATAGCCGTGGCGCGGCTGATCCTCGAGCAATGACAAGACCAGAAGCTCCGCGCTTCCTTTTTTCCACTCCCGATCCGGTGAACTTGTGGCCATATTTGTTGGTCCCTAATATAGGACTCACAAATAGGACGAGGGCTTCTGGCGATTTGTTCCGTCGAGCTGAAAAAGATCTGAGCCGCTTCGCGTAGGGCGGAGTGGCACCATAGGCATACACTAATCACCCGATTACAGTACGTCCTCGCTACCGCACATCGTTAGCTGGTAAAGGTTCCGGAGCGCGGCATCGATCGGATGTTGCTGCAGCTTTTCCCGAGACGTTTAGCTTGTTCCACCTCATGAGGTTCACCGCGAAAGATATCTGTCGCTTACCGTCGGCTCGCGTCATGGATATCGCTCCGGCACCCCAGACCGTGCCGTCATGCCCCCATAACGTGCCATGGCGAGGGATCTCCACTCTATGCAGGCCGAGGCCGTACTGGATCTTTTTACCTCGAAGGTGATGACTGATACAGTGCGCTGCATCTGCGCCAGCGACGGCCTGCTGACAATATCTGCGGCAAGCAGCAAAAGGTAGAGGTGGTTGAGATCGAATTCGGGCAAGTTCCCGCTAGCCCGTGGATCCAAGACCATTAAGGCGTGTCGGTGTGTTCACGTCAGCCGCGCCGCGCTGCCTCGATGGGGGCGATGTCGATCTTCTTCATCGTCATCATCGCCTCGAAGGCACGCTTGGCCTCACCGCCTCCAGCCGCAAGCGCATCGGTTAGTGCGCGCGGGGTGATCTGCCAGGAGAGGCCCCAGCGGTCCTTGCACCAACCACACTGGCTTTCCGTGCCGCCATTTCCGACGATCGCGTTCCAGTAACGGTCCGTCTCCTCTTGATTGTCTGTCGCGATCTGGAAGGAAAAGGCCTCGCTGTGCTTGAATGTCGGGCCGCCGTTGAGACCGAGACAGGGAATGCCTAGGACGGTGAACTCCACCGTCAGCACATCGCCCTTCTTGCCGCCCGGATAATCAGCGGGGGCCTGGTGAACAGCGGTTACTTGACTGTCCGGAAAGGTGGCGGCGTAGAAGCGCGCCGCCTCATGCGCGTCTTTGTCGAACCAGAGGCAGATGATATTCTTTGGCTTCATGCTCGTATGCTCCGTGTGCTCGATCAGGGCGAACGCCGCGGTCTTTGCGTCGGTCCATACCAGTGCCCCATCAGTTCATCTGCTGATCTGCCGCGGCCGACGTCTGAAATTTGTCGACAACCATTCTGCCCTTCTGAATCATATCGCTGGCAGGGATCGACTTCGAGATCCGAAACTATGACGGGCCAATTTCTGAATCATCCCGATTCAGGTCCCTCTTTGGACAGATCACGCAAATCGGCGTAGCCTTTACCCATAATGCCAAGCGGCATTACCCGGACACAATAATTATGCTGGTCTCGGACAATGCCCGTGATACCTGCTTTCGGGACATTGAAATGGTAGACGCTCATCGGAAGCGGGTGAGGAGGCCTGCCCCCGATGAAGCCATCAACATCAAAGCCGAAGAGTGCTCCGAAGCGCGTGCTGCGGCTTGCCGACTTGGACCATACGAAGGTGTCCGTTTTAAAATACCTTGGGTTCGCCGCAATCGCAACGAGCCTATGGGATCGCGATCGACGATTTCGTCGCATGGTAGTGCTCGGAGCCGCGCATCGCATTCAACAGGACAGTCGTGCTTCGGTATCGCATCCAGCTGGAAGCAAAGCATCTAGCCCCAGCGACAATCAATTTGCGGTTAGCCGCCGTGCGTCGGCTCGCCTACGAAGCTGCCGATGTTGGATTGCTCAGCCCGGACTTGGCCCGCGCATTCGGCGCGTCAAGGGGGCAAAACGTTTGGGCGTGCGGTTGGGCAACTGGCTCAGCGCAGAACAAGCGAAAGGCTTGCTCCGTTGCCCAAGCGGAGAGGCGCTAATCGGCAAACGGGATCGTGCCATTCTCGCGCTGTTGCTCGGGTGTGGGCTGCGGCGCTCTGAAACGGCTCGACTTGCCTTGGAACATTTCCAGCGTCGGGACGATCACTGGGCGATTGTCGATCTCTTCGGTAAGGGCGGCCATATTCGATCCGTGCCCGTTCCGGACTGGGTCAAGACTGTCGTCGATCACTGGACTGCCGAGGCTCACATCGAATCCGGGTCGTTATTTCGTTGCGTGACGAAGTACGGAACAGTATGGGGAGAAAACATAACCGAAAAGGTGATCTGGCACGTGGTTCGCAAATACGCGATGTGCACTCACCCTGGGAAGATTGCGCCTCATGACTTGAGGCGTACGTGCGCCCGCCTATGTCACGAACCGGCGGCGAGTTGGAACAAATCCAATTCTTACTTGGTCATGTCAGCGTACAGACAACCGAACAATACCTGGGCTGCAAGCAACGGTTCCGATATGCTGTAAATCATCACATTGGCATCGAGCCCAACGGGGAATGATCGGGGAAACAGTAGCTTCCATGCTCGTAGGCCCTACGTTCGGTCACAATTCCGTTGACGATCAGAAAGCTCGTGTTGCTGTTGAGTGTCTTGAATCCGGACTTGTTGAGGACTGAACGGACATCCGATGAATTAGCACTTCCGAGCACAGCAGAAAACCTTGTTCCAGTTTATTCATTGCGCAACGCCGACATGGGGTCGATCTTCATCGCCCGTCTCGCGGGCACGTAGCAGGCGAGTAATGCAATCGCGCAAAGCGTCAGAGACACCAGGGCAAACGTCAGCATATCCGTTGGCTTTACGCCGAAAAGCATTCCAGACATCAGGCGCGTAAGCCCCAGAGCCGCTAGTACTCCGAATCCGATCCCAGCCAGCGCCATGCGCGCGCCATCGGCGAGTATCATGCGCAAAACCTGTAACCGTCCGGCTCCGAGAGCCATGCGCACGCCGATCTCCTGCGTCCGCTGTCCGACCAGATACGACAGCACGCCATAAATCCCAATGCTGGCCAAGAGCAACGCAAGCCCGGCGAACACGGCGAGCAGTGTCATGCAAAACCGCTTGTTCGCGATCGATCTGAGAACGATCTGCTCCATCGGGTGGTCATCGAAAGCCACTAAGGCGTCATTGAATGTGAGAAGCTGATGCCGAATTGTTTCAAAATCCGGCACACCCCGTTTGCCTCGGACGTGCACGGTTGCCCGCATTAGATCCTTCAGAGAACTGTCTGGAATCTGCGCCATCGATATGTACATTTGCGTCCGCAACGCGCTAGCCGTGTCCAAATCAAGTCCCCACTGGTTAACATGAGCGACCACCCCGACGATGCGCGGGTTAGGCATTCTGCCGGGGTCCGATGGGTCTGTGCCCAAATCCAGATATTGACCGATAGGATTCCGTCCGGGGAAGTACTTTTCGGCCAGAGTCTGATCGATCACCACGACAGCGGTTGAGTGCTCGACATCGCTATCTGACAGGAAACGGCCACGCAGAAGGGCAATGCGAAGCGTCCTCAGATACTCCGGTTCGACTATATAAGCGAGCGCCATCGGTAAATCCGCAACATGAGCGGGCCTTGGCCGCCCAGGGAACCAAAAGTACAACTCGTCGTCGCCGTTCATCGGATCGGCGCCATAGCTAAGCGATACGGCCTGCACGCCCGGAGTCGAGGCGAGCTTATTATGCATCTGCCGGAAAAAGGCGCGGATGGCGGAGGGATTTTCTTTTAGGAGCGATGACGGTGATGAAACCGAGAACGTCATGACGTTGTGCGGATCGAAACCGGGATCAGCGCCCCAAAGCACGAATAGGGTGCGAATCATGAGCCCGGCTCCAATCAGGAGGACAAGCGCCATCGCCATCTCCAGAACCACGAAAACACTTTGCGTGCGGTTGCGTGATCTGGCAACCGTTCGCGCGCTTTCCTTGAGATCTCCGGCGATGTCGACATGCCGGGTCCTCACCGCCGGCGCCACTCCGAACACGATTCCTGCGGCAATAGATATCAGTACTGTGAATAGCAGAACGCGAAGATCGAGCCCGATCTCTTCCGCACGCGGCATACTTTGCGGCATAGCGGCAATCGCGGCCGCGGTTCCGAACTTGGCAATCAACAGCCCCAGCCCGCCGCCAATGAGCGCCAGCAGCGTGCTTTCCGTGAGTAACTGCCGAACGATGCGCATTTGCCCTGCTCCGACTGCTGCGCGGATTGCGAATTCGCGCTGGCGCGACGTCGAGCGCGCGAGCAACAGATTTGCTACGTTCACGCATGCGATCAGAAGCACCAATCCGACCGCGGCCAGCAAAATGAGCAGCACCGGCCGCACGTCGCCCACGAGCACCTCCTTGATCGGAATCAAATTTGTCGTGACATTGCTGTCAACATCGGGATAGGTCACAGCGAGCTGGCGCGCCACACGGTCCATGTCGCTGCGCGCCTGCCCGAGTGTCACTCCTGGCTTGAGGTGCCCCACGGCAGCCAGACCCCAACCTGCAACGCGATTGGCATAGAATTGCGGCTCCCTCCACTCGCCTATGGGAGTGTATATATCGGTGTGGGATCTGCCGTAGTATTGGAAGCGAAAGTTGGAGGGCACCACGCCGATGACCGTTCGGCCAATTCCGTCTACGATTAGTCGCCGGCCGATGGTGTCTCGCGTTGAGCCGAACTTCCGCTTCCACAGCCCTTCCGAGATCATGGCTGTCGGCGCTGCGCCGAGATGGTCGTCCTGCTTATTGAAGGTTCGCCCGATTAACGGACGCTCGCCGAAAATCTCGAAAAATCCCGCGGCAACCATTTCACCTTGTAAGTGCTCCGGTTCACCCTCGCCGGAAACCGTGAACCCCATCCCTCGATAGGTAGCCATCGCGGAAAAGGTGCGATTCATGCGCTGCCAATCAAGGAAGTTAGGATAAGAAATCGACGTGAACTTAGAATTGGGAAATTTCTCAAACAAACAGATGATGCGGTCGGGCTCATGATACGGCAACGGATTGAGCAATACGCCGTTCACGACTGAGAAGATCGCCGTATTCACCCCAATTCCGAGCGCCAGTGTCAGGATCGCGACGGCGCCAAACGACGGCGATTTCCGCAGCGTGCGGAAGCCGTAAGAAAGATCCTGGCCGGTCGATTCGAGCCAGCCGAACAGTTTTGCATCGCGGCTTTCTTCTCGCGCTCGAACTCGATTGCCAAACTCGACCCGCGCGCGTCTGCTCGCTTCATCCGACGATATTCCGCCTTCGATCAACTCCGCGGTACGGCAGGCAATGTGGAACTCTTGTTCCTCTTCGAGCTCCCGGTTCAGATGTTCCGTGCGAAACACAGAAACGATACGCGAGATCAACGACATGGCTGGCCTAAGCCTCTTTGAGAACTCTCCCAATAGCGCTCGAAATTGCGCGCCAGCGGCTTTCTTCCTGTTCCAGTTCCTTCGCGCCGACTCTGGTAATCTCGTATACTCGCGCGCGCCGATTATTTTCCGTGGTGACCCACTTGGCTTTAATCAGCCCGGTCTCTTCCATCCGATGTAAAGCAGGGTAGAGCGACCCCTCTTCCACGTTCAGAACGTCTTGCGAGACCTGTTTGATGTGCGTCGCCAGGCCGTAGCCGTGAAGCGCGCCTCTCCGGGCGAGAATTTTCAGAACGAGCAGCGGAATCGAGCCTTGGAAGGAATCTTGACGCGCCATACAAAGATTGCTTAGTAAGCGAACTAGCTATTAGCATGACGTTTGAGCGGGGCCATGTCAAGCGACTCAGAACTGGCTGTGGAATCTCGCCAATTGCGACCCTCAAAGCGAAATCCGATGATGCTCTAATGGGTGGCTTCCGAATGGCCAGCTTTTCTCTTCGCTCTGAGGCCTTTAAACCTTAGCGAGCTATCGGAAATGCCAAGACGGACAAGGCTGGCGTGACTGGCAGAGTTAGGGGCATTTTCGATAGCTGGGTTTGAAATGAGCCGCGCGGGTTTGCGGCGGACGCGGCCAGCTATGGGTAAAGTAACTGGTTTTGGTACTTCGAAGGGTGTTGGAGGCCCTGGTGAATTGGGGAAATCGACGGGATCGGCGAGCGGAGCATGCTGCAGGAAGCCATAAAGAGCGGGCGAATGACTTCGCCGTGGCAAGTTTGTTGGCTGCAGGCGCAAGAAGACACACGTCGGCTGTGTGCATGGCGACGTATCTGAAGTTGGCTGTCTGGATTTTGAGCTTACGAGCTGTCAACACCGCGCTCCCAGCGAGCCAGTTCGCGGGCGAGCTGGTTGGCGGTGAAGTGCTCGACAGCCTGCATGGGTCCACCGCAGAGTGGACAACGCCAACTGGCTCTGGCGCTGGTTGTTTGGGCAGCCGGAGCGGAGCGCTGGAGACGTTCTGCAACGAGCAGTTGACGGCAGACAGATACGCGCTGTTGACGGTCGTGGTTGGCTAAGAAGCCGAAATGGCGGATGCGAACGAAGCCGCTGGGAAGGATGTGCAGCAGAAACCTTCGCAAGAACTCATGAGCCGTGAGCGTCATCTTGCGTTGCTTGTTGCCGTGCGCGTAATCCTTCCAGCGGAACGAAACGTTGCCATCGGCAAAGGAAAGCAAGCGGTGATCGGAAATCGCGACGCGGTGTGTGTAGCGAGCCAAATAGTGCAGGACATGCTCTGATCCTCCAAAGGGCCGCTTGGCATAGACCACCCAGTCTCGTCGGAAGAGCGAGCGGAGGAACTGCTGGAACAGTTGTGGGCTCGATAAGTTCTCGAGCGCCCCATGAAACTGAAGCTGGCGAGAACGAAACAGCCGTTTGAGTGCCGCCGTGAACTTGCCGCGAAAGATGCGGCTCAATACTCGAACGGGCAAAAAGAAGCCGCGCCGTCGCGGCTGGAGCCATTGGGAGCGATCCAGCGACAAGCCACCCGCTGGAATCACGCAGTGAACATGCGGATGATGTTCCAGCGTTTGCCCCCAGGTATGCAAGACACTCAGGAAGCCGATCTCGGCGCCGAGATGCTTGGGGTCGGCTGCGATCTCAAGTAGAGTCTGGGCGCTGGCGCGAAACAGCAGGTTATAAAGCACGCGCTTGTTCTGCAGGATGAGCGCGGACAAGGCGTGCGGCAGCGTGAACACGACGTGAAAATATTCGACCGGCAGCAGTTCCTGGGAACGGGCCGCCAGCCACTGATCACGCGCGTGAGTCTGGCATTTCGGGCAATGCCGGTTGCGGCAGGAGTTATAAGAGATGGCGCGATGACCGCAATGCGAGCACCGGTCCAGATGGCCGCCGAGGGCGGCCGTCCGGCAGCGCTCAATGGCCCGGAGCACCTTCAGGTGCGGCCAGGCCAGATGAGCCCGGTGGCGTTCGACAAAGCGGTTGCCCGCCTGACGGATGATGTCGGCCACCTCCAGGGTGGGCCGGCTCATGCTTTTTTCAGTTGCCTCCGTGCACGGAAAGCATCGGCCAGCGTGTCCACTTCCAGGCGGTCGAGCGGATTGGCGACCGAAGTGAGATGCCGCTTGGACAAGTGAAGATAGATGGCTGTATCTTCCAGTCTTCTATGGCCGAGCAGAACTTGAATCGTCCTCAGATCGGCGCCTGCTTCGAGCATGTGCGTCGCATAACTGTGCCGTAGCGTGTGTGGGCTGACGCGCTTGCGAATGCCGGCTTCACGGGCTGCTTTCTTGCACAGCCACCAGATCACCTTGTCGCTGACGGGCTGACCGGCGCGCTTTTGATAATCGCTCGGAAACAAGTACGTGGTCGGCTTTTTCCAGCGCCAGTACTCGCGCAGCA
Source organism: uncultured Acidobacteriaceae bacterium (assembly GCA_963787585.1). GTDB lineage: Bacteria > Acidobacteriota > Terriglobia > Bryobacterales > Bryobacteraceae > Bog-105. The sequence goes on along the minus strand of CAWBDR010000001.1, from coordinate 362,592 downwards.
CTTCGAGCAGCTTGCCACTGAGCGGCACGTCGCGGTCATGACCGCCCTTTCCCTGCCGAACGTGGATGATCATGCATTTGCTGTCGATGTCTTCCACCTTGAGCCGCGTCAGTTCTGTTCGCCGCAGTCCGCTGGAGTAGAGCGTCAGCAGCATGGCCCGATGCATCAGATTCATGCTGCATTCGAGCATGCGCTGAACCTCCTCTTGGCTGAGCACCGTCGGCAGGCGGCGCGGGATTTTCGGGAACGGAATGTTCGCCGGAAGATAAGGCCGTCGCAAGGTCTTAACAAAAAAGAAACGCAGCGCCGCTGCGCGTTGCTGGATCGTTTTCGGTGCCAGCTCCTTCTTTGCCAAATGCACCTGATACTGCCGGATCTGTTCCAGTCCGAGCTTCGCAGGAGAACAGGCGAAATGCTCCGCCAGTTCCTTCACAGTGCGAATGTAAATCTTTGCGGTACGCTCGGAATAATTACGTCGCTGGAGTTCCTCCAGCATTAACTTTCTGAGTTGGGTCACAAGACCTCCTTGTGACCCTCAACACTATCGAGATACGGAATCAAAACCGCTGATCCACCGGCACGCGCAGCGTCCGCCGCACGAGCGGCTTAGTTCAAACCGCGTTATCGGAAACAGAGATTACTCGAAAATGGATCGTCGGCCGCGAAGCGTTCATCCAATCGCGTGTTCTGCGCATGACACGCCCTTACCGCGTGAGAGTTGAATCCGGGTCCGATGCGATCCGCACGGCTGGGTGCGCAAAGGGGCCCACCGCGTAGACGAATAATACGTCCTTCTATGCGGGAACCTCGAAGATTTCTGACGTAACAGCCGTCTAACTGTGCAACGAGTCCTAACGAAACTTCAGTGTCGCCGAATTCAATGATGAGTTTGAGATCCACCCGGCATAAATCAGCAAAGTGCCGCGCCGTCCAAATGCCCTCGTAACCCCTGATATCCCCGAAATTGCGCTACCCTCGTGTCGCCAATAGATTCGCAATGGCAATCTGTTGGCGTGAACTCGTTAATTTCGTTGGTGCGGATGAGAGGACTTGAACCTCCACGTCCTTTCGAACACTAGAACCTGAATCTAGCGCGTCTGCCAATTCCGCCACATCCGCAGAGGTGGGAACGATCTCCAGTGTAATACAACGTGTTACGATCGCGCCCAAGATGTCTCGAATCACTGTCCTTGTCCTGCTTAGCCTGTTTGGCCATTTTCTCGCGCGAATGGATGCCGCCGAACCCGTGCGCCTCATCCTCGATACCGACATCGGGAACGATGTCGATGACGCGCTCGCGCTCGCCATGATTCACGCACTCCAGAATCGAGCCGAAGTCCAACTGCTTGCAGTGACGATCACCAAAGATAACCGTTATGCCGCACCCTTTGTGGATCTGGTGAACACGTTTTACGGACGGCCGGATATTCCGATCGGCGTGGTGCGAGATGGCAAAACAAAGGACGACGCGGCGATGCTTCAAGTCCCCGCGGAGGAACGGGACGCAGCCGGAAAGCCGCTGTATTCTCACCGCCTGCGAGACGGCTCGGAGGCGCCGGAGGCGGTCCAGTTGCTGACGGCTATCCTGTCGCGCCAACCCGACCAATCAGTCACGATCGCGCAGATCGGGTTCAGCACCAATCTTGCCCGGCTGCTCGGTTCACCTGGAGGACCGGAACTGATAAAGCGTAAAGTAAAAGTCCTCTATTTGATGGCAGGCAATTTCAAAAACCCGCAGCCCGAGTACAACGTTTATAGCGATCCAGAATCGGCAAAGATCTTGTTTGATAAGTGGCCGACACCAATGATCTTCAGCGGCTTCGAAATCGGTCTTCAGGTTCCATTCCCTTACGAATCGGTCGCGATGGATTTTGGCTACGTAGCCCATCATCCAATTGCCGAGGCGTACCGCCTCTATGTCAAAAAACCGGAGGATCATCCGAACTGGGATTCGACAGCGGTACTGGAAGCGATTTTGCCCGACCGTGGGTATTTCGATTTGTCATCGCCAGGCCGCGTGTCCCTCGGCCCAAACAGTACAACTGTTTTTACTCCCGATGCGCATGGCAGTAGCCGCTATTTGATTGCCAAACCCGACCAGCTTGCGCGCATACGCCAACTGATTGCCGATTTGGTAACCGAGCCGCCCCAAGGAGTCCCGCCGGCCGCCATGGCCCGTCGTTTCGTCTTTTAACCGCGCGCGGCGAGCGGGCGTTGGGCTGGCCAGCTAAAATCAAAGAAATGCCAGCCTCTTCGACCGGCGCAAAGTCCGCCGTACCCGCTACCCGCTCGCCTTGGCTTACGGCCGCCCTCGCTTGGTTTGTGCCGGGGTCCGGTCATCTCTTTTTAGGTCGTCGGGGCCGCGCCGCAATCGTGTTCGTGACGGTTCTCATTCCGTTCGTCATCGGGATGCTAATGCGTGGAACCATGTTTCAGCCGACGGCCGGGGGCGACGTACTGTCCCGTCTTATTCAATGGGGTGGCCTGATTGGCGATCTCGCCGTCGGACTGCCATACTTCCTCGCTGTCTGGTTAGGATACGCGCCACCCGATACCGCCAGCCACAACACGGATTACGGCTCGAAGCTGCTGGTTGCAGCGGGGCTTCTCAACATACTGGCGGCGGTGGATGCGTACGAAATAGCCACGCATCAGAAGGATTAGCAGATGAAGATTTCTCTCAACCACTTCCAAATTGCCATTCTGTTCGCGGCGGTTTCAAGCGTAATGCTCGGTCTGGTCACGAAGCGAACAGACCAGGAGCGGTTACGGTATGGGCTGTACTGCTTCGGCTGTTTCCTGGCCGCTTTGTTCGGAATCGGCTGGTTCATGCATTTCCTGCACGGCTAACGACCGCGGGTAATGTGGTCTATACATGAAAACGTTTTACATCGAAACCTTCGGGTGTCAGATGAATGCGCACGACTCCGAAAAGGTCGTCGGCACATTGCTTGAGAAGGGCTATACGCAGGTTGAAGAACCCGAGCAAGCTCATCTGGTCCTCTACAACACCTGCAGCATTCGCGATAAAGCGGAGCAGAAAGTATTTAACCGGCTTCAACAATTCAAACGCGAAGCCGGGCGCGGAAAAGTCTTCGGCGTTCTGGGATGTGTTGCCCAGCAAGAAGGTGAGCGAATCTTCGAGCGTGCGCCGCACGTCAGCCTGGTTGCCGGTTCTGCAAGCTATACCCGATTGCCCGAAATGCTGGTACAACTCGAGGCCGGCAACCGGCGCGTTACCGGGTTGGACCTGGACACCACCGAAGCGTTCGATACTCCATTCACTCGACGAGATAATCCGCATCGCGCTTACATCACGATTATTGAAGGATGCGACAAGGCGTGCGCTTACTGTGTAGTGCCCTTCACGCGCGGGCCCGAGCGGAGCCGCACCAGTGAGAGCGTGATGCGTGAGGCGAGGTCTCTCGCCGAGCTGGGTTATACCGAGATCCAGCTCCTAGGCCAGAATGTCAACAGTTATCGCGACCCCTCGCCTGCTGGTTGGGACTTTGCTCGTCTGCTCGCGGAGACGGGCAAAATCTCCGGAATCCGACGCGTCCGGTTCACTACTTCGCACCCGCGCGATTTTGTGCAGCCCATCGTTCAGGCGATCGACGAAAACGAGGTCCTTTGCGATCACGTTCACCTGCCCGTACAATCGGGCTCATCCGAGGTGCTGTCGCGCATGCAGCGGCTCTACACGCGCCACGAATACATGCGCCGAATCGAATGGATGAAGAAGGCCAGGCGTGACATCGCGATCACCACCGATATCATCGTCGGATTTCCTGGGGAGACGGAAGCCGAATTTCAAGCGACTTTACGATTGGCCGAAGAGGTCGAATATGATTCGATGTTCATCTTCAAGTACTCCAAGCGACCGAACACATCTGCTCTGCAGTACGAGGATCATATTCCCGAAGAAGAGAAGACTCGGCGCCTGATGGTCCTGCAAGAGCGGCAGCGAGCAATTCAGCTTCGCCGGAATGGAGCGTACATCGGAACCATCCAGCAAGTCCACGTAGAAGGTTATAACCTTGCTACGCGGCAGTGGATCGGGCGCACTACGCAGAATAAGACGCTCAACTTCTACGAGCCCGATTTGCCGGCCCCAGCCAAAGGCAGGACGCTAGTTGGCCGGTATTTGGATGTGTTAGTGACGCGCTCCGGCCCGAATAGTCTGGCTGGCGAACGAGCCGCTTCGTCGTCAGTGCAGTAGCGTGGTAATAGGGCGTGGTCGGGAGCCACGCAGATCGGGAGCGAAGAGGGATGGGAGGCGAACGTGGAAGTAGAAATGAAGATTCGCGGTTTGATGATGGATCCGATGACAAACATGCCGATTGTGGTCCTGAAAGACCTCGCCGGTGACTCGGTTCTGCCAATCTGGGTGGGAATTTACGAGGCGAACGCAATCGCACTGGAAATCGAAAAGGTGACCACCCCTCGTCCCATGACGCACGACCTGATCAAGATCCTGTTGATGGGACTGGATACGGCCGTCAAGAAAGTGGTCGTCAGCGAGTTGAGGGATGATACGTTCTACGCGTTGATCTGGCTCGAGAAAGATGGACAGCTCATGAGTGTCGATTCCCGTCCAAGTGATGCTTTGGCCCTGGCGCTCCGGCACGATTGCCCGATCTACGTCGATGATCGCGTCTTACAGACCTCCAAGAACTCGGCTAGCGTTTCGGAGAAGGTGAACAACGAAGAGCTCCGGAAATGGCTGGAAAACCTGAACGACGAGGATTTGGGCCGCTACAAAATGTGATCGCGGCGGTGTCCGCGTCCCATTTGCGAACTAACTTTCCCGGAATCGAGCCGGCCTTTCCTGCTCGGGCCGCCCCTGATTACTCTTACGCTTCGTAGTCTTGGAACCTCAAATGCTCGACGCCAACTCGAAAAGAGCATACCGTGACACAGCGCAGCCGGGATTTGGTATCAGGCCAGATTACGCTTGACTATTTCATGCGGAAGGCCGCCGAGGGTTGGTCATTGACTGCCGTCGAATGGGTGCGAGAAGTGGGGCAGGGCGTCCAGCCAATTGCACCTCTGCAGGACAGTCGAGTCAAGACCGAGGTTCCTTATGGGCTTCAGGTCGCGGAAAACGGGTTGGAGCTAGTTCCGAATCCGCTCGAAGCCACTGTGCTGCTCCTCATCCTGGAAAAGATTGTGAAGGAAAAGCGAATTGGCGACATTGCCAGCGAGCTGAACCGTAACGGGCACCGCACCCGTGAAGGCACGCTTTGGACGGCTCCGGCCGTTTTCAACCTGCTTCCCCGGTTGATCGAAGCCGGCCCCGAACTTCTGAAGAGTCCGGCCTGGCAGGAACTCCGCGGAAGAACTCGATTGCCAAACTGATCAGCGGAAACGGCCCAGGAATGGAACGATCGTACACGATCTCCCCTTCGAACGATTCCACGATTGCAGTTGAGATCTGGAGAACGGCCTTCAGCAAGAAAAGGAAGTACGTCATCTTCTTCGAAGATTTTTGTGGCGAACTCCGGCTCGGGCCTGAGGAGCACGGGGTATCGGCATTCGGACTCACAGTGAACGCGAGCAGCGCGATCTGCTGTGATAAAGGGCTCTCGGCAATACGCCGCAAGCGGGTGACTTCCTATGCCCGGGAGGTCGCATTGGCGGCCCAGCGATATCCGAAACTTCAATTCGCATCCGCACGAATCTCTACCAAGCAGCTCCGCGGGTTTGCCATGGAAGGGCAGCTCAAAGTCCGGGATGTGAGCCAGACAGTCAGAGTGAATGCCGTTCTGAACCAGGTCAAGGGTAGTTTTCAGATCGACGGCGACTCGACTTTCCGTTTGAGCCAGTTCGGGATAGATCCGCCGCGCCGGTTTTTCGGTCTGGTCCGCGTGCAGGATGAAGTGTTGGTGCAGATTCTGCTATGGGCGCGGCAGCCGTGATGGTCCTTTCTTGTCCGGTTTTGCGCTTTTCAATGCCCGTTTTGCGGCGATTCGAGAGACCCGATTCACATGGCCGAAGAGGATGGTTCTCAGCCAGAGTGGATCATCATAACTGTAATCAGAGTTTACGTTCGCGTTGGTTCGCTGAATAGTGTCGATGTAGTTCCACGGCATCCAATCGGCCGCTTTGCTCTTCAACTCCGCCGCATGCCGCTGCAGCTCAGTCAGATAATCGAACGGATTCGCACCACGCTTGCGGTAGCCGCATCAATGTGACACGAGAAAATCGGGCCCACTCTCGCACTGAATTGAGTTTGAGCGGTTCCACTCCCGGTCATGATTGACATTCATTCGCATATCCTCCCCGGTCTCGACGATGGGGCGCGAAACGTTCAGGAGAGCCTGGACATGCTGAAGCTGGCGGCGAACTCAGGCACTACGGATATTGTTGCGACTCCGCACGCGAGCGTGGAGTACCCCTTCGATGAGTTGAGAATAGCCGAGGCCTTTCGTACTGTTTCGGCTCTAGCCGGCGGCACAATCCGCGTGCATCTCGGATGCGATTTCCATCTCGATTACCGGAACCTTCGCGACGCTCTGGAAAATCCAGCGAAGTACGCGATTAATGGCGCAGCGTACCTGATGGTCGAATTGCCGGAAGCGGTTGCCTTTCAAGTCACGCGCCAGGCGCTGAAGCAACTCCTGCGGACGGGCGTCGTTCCCGTTATCACGCATCCTGAACGAAACGGCTCCTTCCAACAGAGGCCGGATGAACTTGGACCGCTGATCAAGGACGGTTGCCTTCTTCAATTGACGGGACAATCCATTCTAGGATCGTTTGGAACAACCGCCGCCAGAGTCTCGCACGAACTTCTGGAGAAGGGCCTGGTACATTTCGTCGCAAGCGATGCTCACGATTGCGTGCGCAGGTCGCCGAATCTGGCGGCTCCGAGAGACTACATCACCGATCGGTACGGCGCGGCCGTGGCAGACCGCCTGCTTCATGTAAATCCCGAGGCTACACTCTCCGGGAGAGATCTGCCGAAGGCGGTAAAGAGCAGGAAGCCGTTGCGATTTTTTGCGCGCGATTGATGCGTCCGGCCTAGCCCTGCGGGCGTATCCACCAGGCAGGGTTAGTGTACTCTCTAGCACACAAAAAAATCTGTTGATTACGAAGTAAACGGACTAAACCTCGTAGCCAGTTTGTACGAAAACGTTAAAGGGACGGGCACACGGGTGAGTGCGGAATTGTGACCGAAAGGGCGGTAGCCTGCCCTCTACACCTCGAGCGCGAGCACGATCCATGCAAACTTCATCCTGCGTACTCTCATTAGACAAGCGAAATCCGCTTCCGTACACCGAATTGCAATGGTACGGTCTACGCACGAGATCTAATTGTGAGAAGACGAGTTCGCGGGTACTGGAAGGGAAAGGCTACGAGCAATACTTACCCCTCTATCGGTCGAACAGGCGATGGTCCGATCGGATCGTGGGAGTGGAACAGCCGTTGTTCCCGGGCTATTTCTTTTGCCGTTTCGAACCTCGGCAACGGCTCCCCATTTTGACAACCCCCGGTATCGTTTCCATCCTTGGCTTCGGGAAAGAGCCGGCGCCGGTTCCAGATGCTGAAATCGAGGCGATTCGCGCGGTGCTGCGCTCCGGCTTACCGATTGAAGCGTGCGCGTATCTGCGAGAAGGCGAACGCGTCCGGATCAGACGGGGATCACTTGAAGGCATTGAAGGCATTTTGATGCGCCAGAAAAAAGACTGGCGTATCGTCATTTCGGTGACCATCCTCGAGCGCTCCGTTTCCGTAGAGGTGGATCGCGAGTTGGTCGCCAAGGCCTAACGCGGCGCCTTCACCCCAAAGCTCATGCTGCGACCGCTAGTTCGGATTTTGCCGCCAGTCTGTATGCTGCTAGGCTCACTCGCGATCGCCTTCGCCCAAACGGCCGTACCGCTTCAGGAACCAAGCGCTTCGAAATCAGAATCCGTGCCGCAGGATTACGAGCTTGGCGCGGATGATCAAATTGCGCTGCTCGTTCCCGATGCCGATGAACTGAATAGCAAGGCTTTCCGAATCGGAGCAACCGGCGACCTCGACCTGCCTTTGATCGGTAGGGTTCACGCGGCGGGTTTGACGGCACAACAGCTCGAAGTCCAACTGACCTGCCGCTTGAAGAAGTTTCTGCAGCATCCCGAAATCGTGGTTGCAATCACGGAATTTCGAAGCCAGCCCGTCTCAGTTTTGGGAGCCGTGAAGTTGCCCGGCGTGCACCAGTTGCAGGGCCGGAAGAATCTATACGAGGTTCTCTCGTTGGCCGGCGGTCTGCGCGAGGACGCAGGCAGCACGGTGAAAATCACTCGGAAGCTCAGGTGGGGCAGAATTCCGCTTGCGACTGCGAAAGATCATGAGAGCGGTCAATTCAGCGTCGCCTCAGTGAATGTAAAGAGCGTTCTCGACGCGAGCAGGCCCGAAGACAACATCGCAATTAAACCGGAAGACGTCATTTCCGTTCCGAAAGCAGATTTCGTGTACGTGGTTGGGTCGGTTCACCGGCCGGGCGGCTTTACGATCGGTGAGAATACTTCCCTTTCGGCCTTGCAAGCGTTGTCTCTAGCCGAGGGATTGGAAACCGCTGCCGCTCCGGCAAGAGCCAGAATTTTGCGCGCGACAACAGCTAAGGCCGCATTCTCGGAGACTCCGATCGATCTGAAAAAGCTCCTCGCCGGCAAATGCCCCGATGTGCAGTTAGGCGCGAACGATATTCTGTTCGTACCCAACAGCTTGGGCAAGAGCGCGGGGCTTCGCGCGCTCGAAACGGCCATTGGCATGGGCAGTCAAATTGGCGCCGGGCTGGCGATCTACAAGTAACGATGCCGACGGAATCGTCCATCCTGCCCGACGACTTTGTTGGTTCGCTGCGGCAGCTCAGCCGCCGGACTACGGAGATTGCACCGGCTCACAGTTATCCGGTGGGAACGTCGCCCTGGTCGCCTGCCAGGGTCGGCGCAGAGGAGATAAGTGCCGGCGGATTATCGTATTCCTGGTTCATCCTGCGCAAGCATTTCGGGCTCTGGATTCTGTTCGCTTTTTTCGGCGCCCTAATTGGCGTGCTGCTCGCAGTCCCCCAAACGCCTGTATACCGTGCGCGGGGCTCGGTGGAAATTCTTGACCTAAATGAAAACTTTCTGAACCTGAAGCAGGCCAGCCCGGTCGCTGAGAACGGCGCCGCCACCGATTGGGATATTCAGACTGAAATTAAAATTCTTCAGAGCGACTCATTGCGCGATCGAGTGATCGCGCACCTCGTTAAGGCCTCACATCCTGTGGCCGGCGAAGAGAATCGCGGATCCTCGTGGCGCCGAGCCTTGAATCTGAAGGACGAGCGAGCGATGAGTCCCTATCAACGATTGTTGACCAAAACTGCCAAAAGCTTAAAAGTGCATGCGGCAGGGCAAACACGCATTCTGGAGATTACAGCCGATTCCACCAGCCGGGAAGTCGCCGCCAAGTTCGTAAATACCCTAGCGAACGAATTTATCGAGCAAAGTCTGGAGTCCCGATGGCGGGTGAGTGAGCGCACGAACGATTGGCTTTCGCGGCAGCTCGATGATATACGAATCAAGCTGGAGCACTCCGAGGATGCCCTGCAGAGCTATGCGCGAAGCTCGGGACTGGTCTTTACAGACGAAAAAACGAATATCTCAGAAGACAAGTTGCGCCAATTACAGGAACAGCTCTCGAAAGCCCAGGGAGAACGCATAGCCCGGCAATCCGCGTTTGAATTAGCGCAAAGCAGCGCGGCGGATGTGTTGCCGGATGTGCTCAACGATTCAGCGTTGCAAGAGACCCAAGGCAAGCTGACCGAGCTGCGCCAACAGCTTGCTGAGCTGAAGACGATCTACACACCGGAACACGTTAAAGTGAAACGAGTGCAGGCCCAGATCGCCGAGCTCGAGGCGATCTACAATCACGACCGGAACGCGATCGTAAACCGGATACGCACGGAGTATGAAGAAGCAGAACGTAAGGAGAAGCTGCTCAGCGCCGCTTACGCGGATCAGACCAAGCTGGTTACCGGCGAAAGTGAAAAGGCGATCCAGTACAACATATTGAAGCGAGAGGTGGACACCAACCGCCAGATCTACGAAGCGATGCTCCAACAACTGAAGGAATCGAGCATCGCGTCGGCCATGCGGGCCAGCAACATTCGAGTTCTCGATCCGGCGAAATTGCCCGAGAAACCCTTCAAACCGAAGCCAGGCCAAAGCGGCATTCTGGGTCTCCTTGCCGGGATTTTTGCGGGCACCGCGTTCATTTTGGCGCGTGATCGCGTGGATCGAACGATTCAGCAGCCTGGTGATGCGGCCCTGTATCTCAATTCGCCCGAACTAGGCGTAATTCCGTCGGCTGAAAGGGATCCAGCCCTGCGCGGCGGTAGCAGAGTCGATTCTGGCCGCGATGATGGTTTATCAGGGTCCAAAAAAAACCGGCGGTCTGATGGTGTCGAGCTGGCGACCTGGAAACAAAAACCATCGCTGGTCGCGGATAGTTTTCGTTCCATCCTGATTTCGATTCTGTTGTCCCGCGACCGCGCCTCCGGTTGCAGGACGCTGGTGCTCACCAGCGGCAGCCCGGGCGAGGGCAAGTCGACGATAACGAGCAATCTAGCCATCGCGCTTGCCGAGGCCGGACAGCGCGTCCTTATCATCGATTCCGATTTGCGTAGGCCGAGGCAGCATGAAATCTTTTCCATGGACAACAAGCGAGGTGTGACGACGCTCCTGCGCCGCGACGACCAGTTGGTGGACACGGAGGCAGCCGATGCGCTTGTGCGCCCGACTGCTGTGCCGGGCCTCTTTATCCTGACTAGTGGCCCGCCCACCGCCTCGGGAACTAACCTACTTTGCGGATCTTCATTTCCGGAACTGCTGACGCACTTCCGAGGCGAATTCGAAACGGTCCTCCTGGATACGCCGCCCATGCTCCAGATTCCGGACGCTCGAATTTTGGGCCGCTTGGCCGATGGCGTCATCCTCGTCATTCGCGCAGGACAGACCACGCGCGACGCTGCGCTGGCTGCTCGCAGGTGGTTCAGTCAGGATGGAACGAATCTGATCGGAACCATTCTCAACGATTGGAACCCGAAACATTCACCATCGGGATATTACGGCGCTCACAAGGACTACTATCAGGCCGTCCCCGGTGAACCTCTTGCGCCTCAGAGCGCCGACGCTTAGACCTTAGCTTCAGACTCCTCGCCGAACCGAGACTCGCGTGCATTCCCTTCTCTTTCTAAGCACCCTTTCGCTGCTGTTGTCCCTGGCGATCACTCCGGCGGTGCGGAGCGCGTTCCGTTACCTGGGCGTGCTCGATATCCCGGACAGGGAACGTAAGCTGCACTCTGCTCCCGTTCCGCGTGTTGGAGGCGTGGCGATCCTGATCTCGTACGTGCTCGCCTTCGCGCTGCTGCTGTGCACGAACTCAAGCGAAGGTGCGCTGGTGCGCGCCACTCTTCCGTTCGTGTTCCGGCTGCTGCCCGCGGCCGGAATCGCATTCCTTACCGGTTTCGTCGATGATGTCTTGGGCCTGCGAGCCTGGCAGAAGATCGTCGGGCAAGCGGCGGCCGCATTGCTCGCCTATGGCGCCGGTATCCAGATCCAGGTTCTGGGCGGCCAAAATCTTCTGCATTGGTGGTCGTGCCCGGTGACAGTGTTGTGGCTGATCGCGAGCATGAACGCTCTCAATCTAATTGACGGAGTGGATGGGTTGGCCGCAGGCATCGGTTTGGTCGCGACTACCACAACCTTGTTGGCGGCAGTCATTCAACTGAACGTGCCGCTCGCGCTCGCGACGCTGCCGTTAGCGGGCAGCCTGCTCGGCTTCCTGCGGTATAACTTCAACCCTGCAACGATTTTTCTGGGCGATTGCGGCAGTCTGTTCGTGGGCTTCATGCTGGGCTGTTTTGCCGTGGTCTGGAGCGAAAAATCGGCCACGGTGTTGGGAATGGCCGCTCCCATTGTGGCGCTGTGCATCCCGCTGCTCGATACGGTCCTGGCAATCAGCAGGCGCCTGCTGCGGCGGGAAGCCGATCTTCAGCGCGGATCGCGGACATATTCACCACCGGTTGCTCGATCTCGGCTTTTCGCCCCGCCAAGTGGCGCTCCTGCTCTACGGGCTTGGGGGAATCGCCGCGCTGCTGTCGTTGCTATTGGCGAATCATCGTCACGAGTTGCTGATCATGGCGGTTTTTCTCGCCGCAGTCGTGATTGGCATCCAGCGGTTGAACTATGCGGAATTCGACGTCGCGGGAAAAATGCTCATCGAGGGATCTTTCCAGCAGCTTCTGAGTGCCCGCATCTCGCTGAAGGCCTTTGAAGCCAAACTGGCGGTTGCTCAGAGCGCTGACGAGTGCTGGTCGATACTTCGGGCCTCCCATCGAGAATTCGGATTTTTGGATCTTCATGCGCAACTGGGAGACTGCACGTTGATCGACAACAGCCGTGCAGACATTCTGCGGTCGTGGCGGTTGGAGATTCCACTCGCGGGCTGCGATTGCGTCTGGCTCACCGCGGCACATTACACGGAGCGGACGCAGCAGGTCTTTTTTCCATTTGCAGACTCGCTCCGCAAGCTCTTGCCCGCAAAGCTCGGCCTCTTCTCCCGTTTCAACCGGCCGCCAGCTCCTAAGATACGGCCACTGCCGGTGCTGCCGGAAGAGTTCGCCGGCAATGGCTCGGCCAAAGAGGAACCAAGTAAGCCAGTATGTGCGGGATAGCAGGACATCTAGGTAAAGAGCGAAACCCGCGGGCCATCCGAAGAATGTCCGCTTCCCTGGCCCACCGCGGGCCGGAAGCCGAGGGCTACTGGCACACGCGGCAAAATGACTGGTCGTTGCAGTTCCTACACCGCCGGCTGCGCATTATCGACGTCTCGGAAAGGGCCGACCAGCCGATGCGGCGTGGCCCGCTTGCGCTGGTATTCAACGGGGAAATCTATAATTTCTCGCTCTTACGAGCTGAACTGGAGAAAGTCGGATACCGGTTTCTGACCAACTCCGATACAGAGGTAATTCTGCACGCCTATGCGTGCTGGGGATTGAATTGCCTGACACGTCTGCAGGGCATGTTCGCATTTGCGCTTTGGGACGCCGATCGAGGCGAAATGCTGCTCGCTCGGGATCGACTGGGAAAAAAGCCGTTGTTTTTCCGGCACGACGATTCGGGATTCACGTTCGCTTCGGAAATCAAGGCGATTCTCACTGTGCTCGACAAGACGCCTGCGGTAGACGAGCGGTCACTCGATGACTATCTCACGTATCTTTACGTTCCGTATCCCCGGACCATCTTTCAAGGCATTCATCAGCTTGAACCCGGCAGTTGGGTGAGCGTGCACGCAACCCCCTGTGATCTTCAGATCAAGACCGGCAGCTACTGGGATCCTGTTCGAGCAAGCGCCGCTATTCCGCGCGGCACCCTCGAGGACAACCAGATGGCGTTGGATGATCTATTGAACCAAGCCGTCGGAAGCCGCATGATCAGTGACGTGCCATTGGGAGTCCTGCTTTCAGGCGGTTTGGATTCCAGCACGATTACGGCAATCATGGCGCGCTCGTCGCGAACGCCAATCCGATCGTTTTCCATCGGATTTCCCGAAACCGGCACGTACGACGAGACTGCTTTCAGCCAGCTCGTTTCCCAGCAATTTGGCTGCGATCATACGGTGCTGAATGGACGGCCCTCGTCCGTAAACGTGCTGGCGAAAATCATTCATCATTTCGATCAGCCCTTCGGGAATCCGACGGCAATTCTGGCCTACACGTTGGCTGAGCTGACGAAACAATCTGTGAGCGTCGCTCTCGGAGGAGATGGCGGAGACGAGTTGTTCGCTGGTTACCCGCGCTATCTGGGGGCCTATGCCAGTCGCTCTTTAAATTTTCTTCCCCCGGTGGTCCGGAAACGACTATTCCCCGCCCTGGCGGGGCTTCTGAGCGAAGATGCGAACGGACGGCATCAGTTCCGCCGTGTTCGTGAGTTTCTCGATCATTGCGGCCTGCCTTTCATTGAGATGTATCTGCGCTGGGTGAGCTATTTTCTACCCGAAGAAAGGCAGCGCCTTTACACCGGATCTCTTGCTCAGCGCCTGGAAAATCACGATTCGGGCGATTTTCTTCGCGGACTCTACGCGCTGGCGGCGGAACTCGAGCCACTCAACCGCCTCGCCTACGTCGATATCAGATCCTTTCTCTGTTGCAACGTGCTCGAGTACTCAGATCGCATGTCGATGGCCCATGCGCTCGAGCTGAGGGCGCCTTTCTGTGACTCGCGGTTGGTCGAATTTTCGCTGCGCGTTCCGTTTGACCAAAAGTTTCGTTATGCAGAGTCGAAGTGGCTGCTAAAGAAGACCATGGAATCTTCGCTGCCGAGAGCCGTGGCACGCCGGCGGAAGCTGGGGTTTAATCCGCCCGTGGGGGCATGGCTGACAGGCGAACTGAAGAATTTGAAAGACCTGCTTCTCGGACGAGAAGCAATCGCGAATCGAGAACTGTTTCGCTACGAGGCGGTCCGCACGATGCTCGATCAGCACGAGGCGGGACACCGTGATTTTTCACTCAAGATCTGGGCTCTGATGGCGCTTGAGATCTGGTTTCGGATCTATCAGGACGCGAACTCGCCGGACCAGGTACAGGATCAACTCGACAGCGCTGTCCCTGCTGATTTGGGCAGCCGGGTCCCAGTGCCGGCTTAGATCAGGGAACAATTCACGTGCGCCTACGCCTTCTACTCGCTGCCACTCTGAGCGCAGTTCTGTATGGAATTCCATTCATTTTCAATTTCGCTCTGCCTGAACGCGGTGGCTGGATCATCGGGTTCCTCGTTTCGCAGATCGCCGTTTCGCTGGTACTTGGGTTCGCGACGAACACCTATCAATTTGCCGCGAGCGTTTTCCTGATCGCGGCGACGATCGAAGCCCTTCTATTCTGGCTGACACGGAGCGCCCCTACCGCTATGCTGCTTGGCGGCGCGGTGCTGGGTTTGCCGGCCGGCTATTACCTCCGGCGTTTCCACTTCAACATGGGTGATTGATATGAGGCAGATCCTCCAGAGCCTTAAAGACGGAGAAGTCAATCTCACCGAGCTTCCCTGCCCGACTGCAGCGCCGGCCTCGGTTCTTATACGAACCACCAGTTCTGTGATTTCGTCGGGGACCGAACGGATGCTGATGCAATTCGGCAAATCAAGCTGGGTCGAAAGAGCTCGCCAGCATCCCGACCGTTTGAAGCTCGTATTGGATAAAGCGAAAACCGATGGCATCGCCGCGACGCTCGAATCTCTGCAATCGAAATTAAGCCAGCCGATTCCATTGGGCTACTCGAGCTGCGGTGTCGTCGTGAGTGTCGGATCCCAAGTGACGGAATTCCGGCCGGGTGACCGCGTGGTTTCGAATGGATCGCATGCTGAAGTTGTAAGCGTAGGCAAGAATCTATGCGCACGAGTTCCCGATTGCGTTCCATCGGAGTCCGCCGCGTTCACGGCGCTGGGGTCGATCGCGCTCGAGAGCATCCGCCTGGCCCAGCCTGGCCTCGGGGAATCGATCGCGGTGATCGGGACCGGTCTCATCGGTCTTCTGGCAATTCAGCTCTTGCGAGCACAGGGTTGCCGCGTGCTTGCTATTGATTTGGATCAAACGAGGCTCAAATTGGCGGAACAATTCGGGGCGCGAACAGTAGACTTGGCCGCAGGCCGCGATCCGATCGCAGCAGCCGAGCGTTTTTCGTCTGGCCGGGGGATCGATGCCGTATTGATCACGGCAGCGACGAGCAGCAATGAGCCGGTGCATCAGGCAGCGCTCATGTCGCGAAAAAGAGGACGGATTGTGTTGGCCGGCGTAGCCGGAATGGAACTCTCGAGAGACGACTTCTACAAGAAAGAGCTGTCGTTCCAGGTTTCGTGCTCGTACGGCCCGGGACGGTACGATCCCGCATTCGAAGAAGGGGGTCAGGATTATCCATTTCCGTACGTTCGCTGGACGGCGCAGCGGAATTTCGAAGCCGTGCTCGAGATGTTGGCGGACGGGCGGCTGAATGTGGAGCCGCTGATCACGCATCGGTTCGCGTTTGACCGGGCGACTGAGGCGTATCGGGTAATGGAGGGTCGAGAGCATCATCTCGGCATTGTTTTGCAGTATCCGGAACCACCGGTCTCGCAATCAGCTCCCGCTATGCTCGCGCGCACGATCTCCCTAACCAGTGCAGCACGCCCGAGCACTGGCGCGATTACGATTGGGATGATCGGGGCCGGAAATTACGCATTGCGAACATTGATTCCCGCTTTCAAAGGTGCGGGCGCCCACTTAGAAGTAATCGCTTCGAGAGCAGGGCTTTCGGCCGCTACGGCGGGGCGGAAGCACGGTTTCAGATCAGTCACCACCGATGTGGACAGCGTAGTTGCGGACCCGGCGCTGGATGCGGTAGTGATTGCTACTCGTCACGATTCGCATGCCCGATACGTGCTGGAGTCATTGCAGGCAGGCAAGAGCATTTTCGTCGAGAAGCCGCTGGCGCTTCATTCGGCCGAGGTCGATGCGATTGAGCAGGCGTATGAAACGAGTGTCAGAGGCGGGATTGCCCCGCGTCTGATGGTCGGTTTCAATCGCCGCTTCGCGCCGCACATTCTCAAAATGAAAGCACTTCTCGCAGGCACGCGGCAGCCGAAAGCAGTAGTGATCACCGTGAATGCCGGCCAAGTCCCGCCTGACCACTGGACACGGAATCGCCAGGTGGGGGGCGGCCGCATCATCGGAGAGGCATGCCACTTCGTCGATCTGCTGAGATTCCTGATCGATGCGCCGGTGCAGCCGGAACAGCTCGCCCGTGTGAAACATTCGAGCGCTACCCAGGATGATGTGAGTCTGTCGCTTTCGTTTACGGACGGCTCCATCGGCACGGTGCACTACTTCACCGGCGGCCACAAGAGCTTTCCCAAGGAGCGGATCGAGGTGTTCTGCGGCGGCCGCGTTTTGCAGCTTGATAACTTCAGAACGCTGCGCGGATGGGGCTGGCCTGGATTTCGATCTATGAAACTCTGGCAGCAGGACAAGGGGGCTCGCGCGATGGCCCGGGCGTTCGTTAACTCGATCCGGCAAGGTGCTCCTGCTCCTATTCCGTTCGACGAGATCGTTGAAAGCACGCGACTGACGCTTCAAGCAAGTGACATCACTTGATTAGCAAATACTTCCATACAGTGCGGCACCTGAGACCGGCACAGGTCTATGGCCGGTTCTATCGGCCGCGGCCACGAGTACGACGCAATCCCGTGGTTTCCATTCGGCCGAGAACCGCAGAATGGGTGCGGTGTATCCCACGCCTCGATTCCCAGACCGGGCCAACCCGCTTTCGATTCCTGAACCAGGAGCGGGACGTTCGCACCTGGAATGACCCAGGTATCCCAAAGCTTTGGCTCTATAATCTGCACTATTTCGATCACCCCAAGCCAGAGCTCATGGAACGATGGGTTCGTGAAAATCCGGTGGGCGCCGGTCCAGGGTGGGAACCATATCCTATCGCCCTGCGCGCCGTGAACTGGATGAAATGGGCACTTGCGGGTGGCTGTTTCAACAATCTCCTTCGCGAGAGCCTGGCAACCCAGGTTGCGTATCTATCCGGCAGCTTGGAATCTCACCTGAGTGCGAATCATCTCTTTGCAGACCTGGTTGCCTTGACGATGGCCGGCCTGTTCTTCGAGGGCAGCGTGGCAGACCTGTGGCTTGAGACTGGAACAACTTTACTGAGGCGCGAGATCTCCGAGCAGATTCTTCCAGACGGGGGTCATTACGAGCGCAGCCCCATGTATCATGCGCTCGCACTCGAGGGCCTCTTGGATCTTATCAATGTCTCCCGCGGGTATTGTGTCGCGTCAGGGCTTGATCGAGTTCGATGGCTCGAGACCGCCTCGCACATGCTGGCGTGGCTGCAGAAAATGACACATCCCGACGGCGGTCTCGCCTTTTTCAATGATGCGGTTTTCGGCATCGCACCCGCTACAAACGAGCTGACCCATTATGCTCACCGCTTAGGAGTGCTTGCGAGCCCTTCGTTCGACCTCAACGATAGTGGCTACATTCGTCTCGCCAACACCGAAACAACGGTCTTTTTTGATGCCGCGCCGATCGGCCCGGATCACCAGCCGGGTCATGCGCACGCGGACACACTCTCGTTTGAACTCTCTCATCGAGGTGCGCGGGTTCTGGTCAATTCCGGAAGCTCAACCTACGAGCGAGGCGCAGAACGCCACCGGCAGCGCGGAACAGCCGCGCACAATACCGTTCGGATCGATGGAGAAGATCAATCAGAAGTTTGGAGTTCGTTCCGCGTTGCGAGACGAGCACGGCCGTTCGATGTCCGAACCGATGGAGCCACCTTCGCCGAAGCGGCGCATGATGGCTACCGGCGGCTGTCCAGGCCGGTGATCCACAGACGGCGGCTGGAGCTGAAGCAGCATGAGCTGCTGATTTGCGATCGCATCGAGGGAAGCGGAGAACATCGCGTCGAAATCTTTTTTCATTTTCATCCGGGAGCCGACACCCAAATCTCTCTCGACCACAAGCTCAGGGGTTCGATCATCGAATCGCATTGGCATCCGGAATTCAACCTTTCCATTCCGAACAAAACGTTGGTCGGCAGTTGGACAGGCTCCTGCCCGGTTGAGCTTGTCACACGGATCCATCTTCCGTGAAGCAGCACGAATCCGTACCTGGAACACCAATAAAGATGCACGCTGGAGCTGTTATTAGCAATCTCCGCTCAGCCTGGCAATGGCTGCTCGATCCTAACTGCAAGACGCAAGGCCATCGCGGTCTACAGGCGCTTCTAGGGTTATTTGCTGACATGGGCTGCCAGATCATCGTTACGCTGTCTTCGTTTCTACTCACACCTCTGGTTCTGGCACTCACTTCTAAGTCGCTTTATGGCTCGTGGCAGGCGGCGCTCTCGATCCTCTCCTATCTGGCGATGCTAGACGTCGGACTTGGCTTTTCTTTAGTGCGGCTGGTGGCATCCGTGTCCGGCAGAAGAGGAACGTCCGGTTTGAGCTCCGTTGCAAGCGCTGCGTTCTTCTCTTTCGGTGCGATTGGCGCGGCAGTTCTTTCAACGGGCCTGATTATCTCCCCACACATTCCCGCATGGTTCCACATCTCAGGCCGGGAGGGTTCGTCCGTCGTGCAGGCTTACCGTATCGCTACGATCGCTGGGGCAGTGGGTTTGCCGCTTGGAACCTTTAATGGAGTTCTGGTCGGGCTTCAGCGAACTCCTCTCGCCGGTGTACTGCGTGCGGCGGCTGCGCTCTTTGGAGCCCTCCTCTCGCTAGTTCTGTTGGAATGTCGGTTCGGAATAGCTGCTCTTGCGCTTTCCAGCCTGGGGACTTCGGTGTTTGGCGGAATATTCGCGCTGATTCTCGCAAAGAAGATTCAGCCCGGCTTTTCAATTTCCCTTCGTCTGGTAAGTAAGGAAGAGTTACTTGATCTCTGGCGAGCAGCCGGCTACTTACAGTTAGTGCGAATCGCTTACCTAATTGCGCTAAATGCTGACGCGCTGATTATTGCTGTGATGCTCGGCGCCTCAGAGGTGACGCCCTACGTGGTCACGATGCGGATGGCGACCATGTTCAGCATCGTACTGGCTGACAAGGCGCCTTCGGCTGCCTACCCTGCTTTGGCGGAGATGTACGCACGCGGCGAGTATCAGGCCCTCAGGCGGGCATTTCTTACGCTTGTCTACTATTCCACCAGGCTAGCGGGAATTGGCGCGATTCTGGTCGCCTGTGTCAATGCAGCATTTGTTACCTGCTGGGTGGGAACGCAAGGCTATGGCGGCAACACCTTGAACGGTGTTTTCGTTTACTGGGTTTTGTTGGACACCATTCTCCGGGGAAGTTCGGTCATTCCCTTGGTTACGGGCGATATGAAGACCTGGGCGATTGCTTCCGTGGCCGAAGCTGTGATTAACGTGGCCAGCTCCTTCCTGCTGGTTCGGTCGTTTGGCATCGCGGGGGTCGCGGCCGGCACGGCGATCGCTCGGACACTAATAACGGGTATCGTCCTTCCTATCTGGAGTTGTCGAAAGCTGGACCTGAGCTTCAGAACGTTTCTCGGGTCCGGCCTTGTCATCCCCCTCGTGCGAAGCTTGCCCGCTGCTGGCGTGACTGCCCTTGCCTCGTTTGCGTTGCCGCTATGGATGGGTTGGTATCGCCTGATAGCAGTCGGATCGCTGGCGGTGGTTGCTAACGTCTGTGCATTTGAAGGACCCAAATGGCTCAGGACGGGCTCATTCTCGCTCAAAGGCTCGATCTCCGATGTTTTGAGGCCCGAACTGAGATTGCAGATGTCCTCCGATGCGATTGAGTGACGCGATGAGTGCGGGAGTAATACATGGAGATGTTCTCGACGCGGTTATTGCCCCGTTCCCTGATCTCACAGCGACGCGCGCCGACGCCTCGGGCCGGTCTGCATTACAGGCGATTACGTTCTTCTGCCTCGTGGCAGCTCTCGCATTCCAGGGAGTTTTTCTCCTACTCCCGGACTCCACGGATCTGTTGAACACCTGGGCGCCGATCTCGCTGGCAGCCTGCTGTTTAGGCGGCGTTGCTTACCTCATACGTACCAGCGCTCTGTGGTTATGGTCGCCGCTCGTCAGCGCTCTCGCTGCGATTGCCGTATTTCACGGCCTCGGCCCTCTACTCCACGTCTTCGGAAACCCCATGGCGATCGCCTACGCAAATCAGTTCGCGATGGTCGAAGGAGACGATCTTGCCAGGACTAACCTTCTGAACTTATGGAGTTGCGCTGCTCTCCTGGCGTTTTTCACAATCTGCTTTCAGGTCTCTGGCAATATCGGGCCCCGCTCGCCGAGCCGCTCTTTCCGTAAATCGCGGAGTCCAGCCATCACCATGGCCCTCTGGGGACTTGTCGGGATCGCTCTCCCCCTTAAATACTTAGTCGTTCTTCCGTACTTACTTGGCTGGATGGATCCAGATTTCGTCTTACCCGGGTTCCTGGTCGTGTTGGGGAATCTTTCGCTCCTATCTCTGTTTTTGCTTCTGTATTACGCCTGGACCCGAAATGCATTGCTCTATATCCCGGCCACGGCGATTTTGATCTTGGAAATTGCGACTGGGCTGCTCTGCTTCAACAAGACAGAAATCATAAGCGCTCTCGGAATTGGTTTCCTTGGATTGTACTTTGCCAAACCATCAAGGGCCTTAGCTATGGGAGCAGTTACACTCATTGCGGCAACATATCTTGTCATTACCCCGATTGTCGTCAGAGGGCGTCTCTACCTCAACTCCGTGCCGGCCTCGCTCTCAGAGAGGGTAGACGCGCTGCAATCCGCCTGGAAGGGAAATGACGAAGAGGTTGCGGGAGAAAACGTACAGGGCTGGTGGACCAGATTGTGTTATGCGAATGCCCAGGCCTTCAGCATGCGGGCGTACGACGCAGGAATCAACGGAAACACTTTGAAACTGATTCTTCCGGCGATCGTTCCGCGCGTTGTATGGGCCGACAAGCCCATCATGACTCCCGGATTTGAATTCAACCGGCTTGTCACCGGCAACCCTCGAAGCTCGAGCGCGCCCGGCGTATTCGCCGAAGCGTATTGGAACGCGGGCTGGTTTGGCGTAGTCTTGACCTGCGCGTATCTCGGCATTCTCCTGTACGTATTCACTTGGATGGCCTTTCGGCATGTGACTCAGCAGGATCTCAGATGGCTGCCCTTCGGAGTAAGCGGATTGCTTATGGGCGCTCAGATATCGGATTGGTTTGCTTCTACCTATATAGGCGGCGCGGCCACATACGCGCTCTACCTGGTCCTGATGAAAGCCCTCATACCCGACAGCGTGCGGGGCGATGTAAGCCGTAGGTGACTAAGTTCCTTGGCAGGCTCGCCATTACGACCGGAATGAAATGAATTCTCAAAATACGAAAGCGCCCAGAGACCAACTTTGCGAAAATATCGGCTGCTAATCTTCACATCGCATCCAATCCAGTATCAGGCTCCGTTGTTTCGCGCATTGGCAGCGAGACCAGAAATTGACCTGGAAGTCTGCTTCTATTCGAGGCGCGGCCTTCAGAAACAGATTGATCCGCAGTTCGGTGTTCGCATCGCCTGGGACACTCCTCTTCTCGACGGATATTCGCACCGCTTCTTGAGAAACATCGGAACGAGCGATGGCCCGGAAGGATTCTTCACCCTCATCAATCCGGGCGTGCTATCCCGCTGCCTGACTGGGAGGTTCGACGCCATCTGGATTCAGGGCTGGGCGCTGGCCAGCAATTGGCTAGTGTGGCTGGTTGCCCTTCTCAGGAGGACGCCTCTCCTCATCCGAGGAGAGTCCAATGGCCTGGAAGAGCGGAAGGGATGGAAGAGTCTGCTTAAGCGCGGATTTCTGAAAGCGTATTTCTCGAATGTGCAGGCTTTTCTTACGATCGGACGACTGAATCGTGAATTTTATCTCGCTTGCGGGGTAGCGGAAGAAAAACTCTTCCTGACACCCTATGCGGTTGACCACTCTTTCTTCTTCAAGAAGCAGAGCAGCTCAAACCGAAAAAAGATTTACTGCGTACCGAGTATCAACTGCATCCGGACACACCGGTCGTGCTGTTTACCGGCAAGCTAATTGAAAAAAAACGTCCAGGGGATCTGATTGAAGCCTTTGCGAGAGTCAGACAAAAGACTCGCTGTGCTCTTGTGCTGGTCGGGGATGGTGCAATGCGACCTACTCTCGAAGAATACGTGCGAAAGAAGCGGATCCAGGACGTTCACTTTCTTGGTTTTAGGAATCAATCGGAGATCCCGAGGCTCTATGCGCTGGCGGATGTTTTTGTGCTGCCATCGAGTTCCGAACCCTGGGGGTTATCAGTAAACGAGGCCATGTGCTTCGCCCTGCCCGTCATCCTCTCCGATCAAATCGGAGCGGGATTTGATCTGCTTCAAGGCAATGGCTTCCGCTATCCCTGGGGGAACATTGAACAGCTGTCCTTCTACCTCGAGCAATTGCTTCAGGAGGAGGAGTTACGCAAACAGATGGGAGCGAGATCGCGCGAAATCGTCGAAGACTGGAGCATCGACACCTGCGTCGAAGCCATCCTGAAAGCAGTTGAGTCATCCGTTGCGGCGCGCCGAAGGCTTCTGTGTTCCTAGCTCAGATGACCCTGAGTGTTGAAGACGTCCCGTTGCAGAGGCTCACGAGTAGCATGTTAGCCGAAGTATTCACAGTGGCCAGCCCCGGCGGCGCCAAATCATATCGGCAAAGGCACTGGCCGGAAATTGCTCCTTGTGGTGCTTATGCGATGACATTACCCCAATCAGACGCGCCAGATCGCGTCACGACCTCCCCGCAATTCTCGCACGAACGCGAAGGCGAGAAGCTATGGCCGATAAACCTTTGTGACTCCCGGATTTGAATTCAACCGGCTCGTGACAGGAAACCCTTGAGCTCGAGTGCACCCGGAGTATTCGCCAAAGCGTACTGGAACGGGCGGGTTTGGCGTGGTCATGACCTGCGCTATCAAGGTGTTCTTCTGTACGTATTCACCTGGATAGCTTCCCGGCATGTGGACGAGCAGGATCTCAGATGGCTGCCCCTCGGAGTAAGCGACTGCTTATGGGCGCTCAGATATCGGATTGGTTTGCCTCTACCTACGTAGGCGACGCGGTCACATACGCGCTCTACCTGGTGCTGATGAAAGCCGTCATGCGCGCCGGCGCCGCACCGAAGCGGATCTTATGAAAATACTGTTTGTCGGGGAGAACTGGTACGGCAGTTGTGCACGCGCCTGCTGTGCGGCGTTGAGACGTCTCAATTGTGAAGTACTAGAGCTAGACACGCAAACATGCTTCCCGCAATGGGAAGCTCCGGAACTTAAAGCCGCCAGGCGGCTGCTCTCGCGCCGCATTGGCGCTGATTTTAGTGCTCAAGTGCTCGCAGCGGCAGACATGTTTCAGCCGGAAATGCTACTCGCTTTCAAGGGAAGCTTCCTAAATGCGAAAACTTTACGCTCATTACGGCGGCAAAAAATAAGGCTTTATAACTACTATCCGGATCGAGTCATTTTCATCCGCGGAACGGAACTCGAGCGATCTTTGCCGGAATACGATTGCGTCTTTGATACCAAACGTGGTTGGGATGGCGATATGCCGCGGCGTCTTCATCTCCAGGCGCTAGTCTTCATTCCACACGGATATGATCCCGAGATTCACGAACCTGTAAAGATCTCCGCGTCGGAATCTGCTGCGTGCCCCTGGGATGTTAGCTTCGTGGGTACTCATACCAAACGCAAGGAACGACTGCTGAGCGAGCTGATCGAGACGCTCCCCGGCCTGCGCCTTCGGATTTTCGGTAGTTACTGGAATCGCTGTGGTTCGGTCGCCCTACGGAAACTAACGCACGGCAGCGCCGTTCGGGGACAAGGCTATGCCAGGGTGATCTGCTCGAGTCGGATCAATCTCGCGATCATGGGCGTCTCCGATGATGCTTTCGACGAGACCACTACTCGAACGTTCGAGATCCCTGCCTGCGGCGGTTTCATGTTGCACGAAAGAACCGATGAGGTCCTCGGCCTGTATGCCGAAGATCGGGAGATAGCTTGTTTTGGTTCGGCATCCGAGCTGGCCGACAAGGTCAACTACTATCTCAAAAATCCGTCTGAAGCAAGGCGGATCGCCGAAGCGGGCCACCATAGAACGGTGCCTCAATACTCCTACGACAACAGGATGAAGCAGATCCTTGCCTATCACCAAGGGTGCGCTGGAACACAATTGTGCGTCGAAGCCGCTTTGGATGGAATTACCACGCATCCCGAATCGCCCGTTTCAGCACAGAGCGATCCCTGTATCGAACTCGCATGATCTTGACCGCAACGCAAATCTACGGCTCGCATGGCGGCATCCCGTCGTACATGCGGCGCCTGAGCGAGGTTCTCTCCACAATCTGCCAGGAGGGCGGAACGAAATTCTCGGCCGCATCTCTCGTTGATTCGACTTGGGATGCCAGCCGCCACGTAAAGCCTGTCGTCTACGATCGATTTATCGGCTCGGGTGGCCACCGCGGCCGATTCCTTTGCGATTTGACGAGGCTTGCAGCGGCTCGAAGAGGCGAGACGATGATCGTCGGACATGTCGCTCTGGCGCCAATCGCCTATGCGCTTCGCCGTCTCAAGTTAATCGCAGATTACTTCGTCGTGCTCCACGGCATTGAGGCGTGGCGGCCATTGCGACGGCGCGAACGCATCGCCTGCGCAGGCGCGCGGATGGTAGCCACGACAAACTATACGCGCGAACGATTCTCAAACGAGAACGCGATTTCAAAAGATCGGATTGTGGTCGTTCCGCTGGCGCTCGGCAAATCAGAGCTAGACCCGGTTCGACCGGAGAACCGCGAGACTCTGGATGATCCGGTGCGCGTACTCTTTGTTGGCCGGTTGTCCTCTCTTGAGCGTTACAAGGGAGCAGACGAATTGATCGAAGCGATCGCCCTCCTTAAAGACGCAAGACAAAAAACCGTACTGGACATCATTGGAACGGGCGACGATCTTCCGCGTCTCCAACAGAAAGCGCAAAATGCTGGAGTTGACGGCAGTGTTTGCTTTCACGGTGCTTTGACGGACTCGGCGCTGAACATTGCCCTTCAGAATTGCCATATCTTTGCGCTACCCAGTTCCGGAGAAGGTTTTGGCATCGCATTCCTGGAGGCAATGAGCTACGCGAAGCCCTGTCTCGGCGCGGATTGCGGCGGAATCCCGGAAGTGATTGCCGCCGGCGTGGACGGTTTTCTCGTTCCGTACGGAAGCGCGCCCCAGATCGCAGATCGCATCCGCCTGCTCAAAAATGATCGGAAACTGCGATCGATGCTAGGCGCCAACGGGTACCAGAAAGTCGCGCGAGGCTACCTGCTGGGCAACCTGCTTGCCAATTGGCGAAACCTGTTAGCTTCGGCTGCCTAACTTAATTCTCGACTTCCTTGGTGAATTGACATCATATGTGCGGAATCGCCGCAATCTGGTCTTACCGCGAGGATGGTCCTCGTGTGCAAGCGGACGAGCTCAATTTGATCCGCGACCGCATGCGTGAACGCGGGCCGGACGCTGCCAACACCTGGATCTCCGAAGGACAGTCCATCGGACTGGCCCATCGGAGGCTGTCGATCCTGGATCTAAGCCCGGCCGGCAATCAGCCGATGTTTTCGTCCGACGGGGAGCTCGCCGTCGTATTTAACGGGGAGATCTACAACTATCCCGAGATCCGAGCCCGGCTCGCGAAATCCGGCGTCGTGTTCCGGTCCCATTCCGATACCGAGGTGTTGCTGCACCTGTATCGAAGCAAGGGGTTCAACATGCTTGCGGAACTGCGCGGCATGTATGCCTTCGCGCTCTGGGACAACACGAACAAGATGTTGTTTGCGGCGCGCGATCCGCTGGGAGTGAAGCCGCTCTACTACAGCGACGACAGTAAGACGCTACGAGTCGCATCACAGGTCAAAGCGCTGCTGGCGGGAGGAAGAATTGACACGCAGCCTGATCCCGCCGGACACGTGGGTTTCTTTCTCTGGGGTCACGTTCCTGAGCCGCACACTCTCTATGAACGAATCAAGCCCTTGCCGCCCGGCTCTTACCTGATCGCCAAACGCGACAGCTCACCGAAGTTGATCCGTTTCTGTGATGTCGCCGAGATCTTGTCGCAAGTGCCAGGGAATTCCGCGTCCGATCGGAACACGGAGGTCAAAGATGTTCTGCACGAATCTGTCAAGCATCATCTTCTCTCCGATGTTCCCATCGGGATCTTCCTTTCGTCCGGCGTAGACTCCTGCGCTCTCGCGGGATTGGCCGTCGAGCACAGTTCGCAGCCGGTTCACACGGTGACGCTTGGGATGGCGGATTACCGCGGCGGCCCACAGGACGAGACAATCCTGGCGCAAAAAATCAGCCGGTATTACGGGACGCGACACCACGCCGTCTGGCTTTCGCAGACGGACTTCTCCGAAGATCTCGAGCGGCTGCTGAGTAACATGGACCAGCCTTCCATCGACGGCGTGAATACGTATTTCGCCAGCTTGGCCGCCGCGCAGAGTGGCCTGAAAGTGGCGCTCTCCGGATTGGGCGGCGATGAGGTCTTTGGAGGCTACCGCGATTTTAAACGCATCCCGAAACTGGTTTCAGCAGTCGGGCCGCTCAACAGGTTCGCGCCTCTGTGGCGATTGTCTCGCAGGATCTGCGCTAAGTCGCTCAGCGGAATTCTCTCTCCCAAGTACGCGAGCCTTCTCGAACACGGCAGCACCTATGGCGGCGCTTACCTTCTCGCCCGCTGCTTATTTCTGCCTTGGGAGATCCCCGGCATACTGGATCCCGATATGGTGCGTGAGGGCCTGCTCCGCTTAAACAGTATTGAGAATCTCGACGATTGCGCCGAGCGTTTACCCACGCCCCGAGCGAAAGTCGCCGCCCTGCAAATGAAATGGTACATGCAGAATCAGCTACTGCGGGATTCCGACTGGGCGGGAATGGCTCATAGCATCGAAATCCGAGTACCCTTCGTCGACCTGCATCTGATACGGCAATTGACGGGGTCCATTCTTTCCGCCAATCCACCTGGAAAGGCGGAAATCGCGGCAGCACCGGCGCGGCGCGTACCTCAAGAAATCGTCGATCGTCGGAAGACCGGGTTTTCCATTCCGGTGGATCGGTGGTCCCGTTCGTTGAGGGGCCGGACCTCCGAAAAGGGTCTGCGGGGATGGGCCCGGCACGTGTATGAGTCGTACACCTCCTGTTCGGCAGCTTAGATTCCGCGCTTAGCATCGATGCGAGTTCTGATTAATGCCCTGGGCGCTACGATGGGCGGAGCCCTCCGCCATCTGACGAACTTCGTACCGGCTCTCGCATCCGCGCCGGGACGGCATAGTTACGAGATTCTGCTCCGTTCCTCGATTCCAATGGAATCGAACAGTGCCTCGGTGCGCTTAACTCGCTGGGAAGACCGGCACGCTGCCAGCTCCGTTCATCGGGCGATCGCTGATTTGATCGGCTCGGGTATCCGCGCCAGGCGTTACGACGTCCTGGTCTCGCTTATGAACTTCGGGCCTATCTGGTGTCCGATTCCGCAGGTCCTCTTTCAACGGAACGCGCTCTATTATTGGCCTGCCTACAGAGAATCCCTCGGGGGCGCCGCGCGCGTCGAACTCGCTCTTCGACGAAAATGGACCGTTGAGGCGATGCGGTTCGCAGATCTGGTTGTCACGCCGACATCCGCGATGACCGATATCATCCTGCAAGATTGCCCCGGGTTGCCGCGAGGCAAGTTTCAGACCCTGTATCACGGGTTCGATCTCCAGACGGCTGCGTGTCCGAAACCAAAGAATAACCGTGCCGGGGGTTACCCGAAGCTCCTCTATACGGCTCATCTTGGCCGATATAAGAACTTCGATGTGCTTCTTCGGTGCCTGACGATTCTCAAGAAAACGTACCCGGATGTTTGCTTGATGCTGACGTTTGGCCCGAAGGACCATCCGGTTGATTTCGCGCATTACGAAAGCATGGCAGCGAAGCTCGGCGTGCGCTCTCACGTTAAATTTACCGGCAGAGTCCGCCAGGAGGACGTAAGCGAACTGTATCGCTCCGCGGACGTGTTTCTCTTTCCATCGTTTTGCGAGTCCTTCGGCTTTCCATTAATTGAGGCGATGGGCTTCGGGCTTCCGATCGTCGCTTCCGATATCCCGAGCAATCGCGAATTGTGCAAAGAAGCGGCCTTGTACTTCGACGCCGACGATGAGACGAATTGCGCTGGGTGCATTCATAGAATCCTCCAGGATTCCGCATGTGCCGATCAGCTGGCCAAAAACGGCATCGACAATCTCGCGTCATTCGACTGGAGCTGGCAGCGCTATGCGCGGGAGTTCACCGGCATCGTGGATGGCGTAGCCGCCCGCAAAGCCGCGTAACTCGTTCACTTCCCGGACGGACATCCTTCCACGGGCCGTCCAGCAAACACTTACATGAATTCTGATTTGAGCGTTATCATTCTGACCTACAACGAAGAGGCGAATATAGGGCAAGCTCTCGCTTCGGTGTGTGGGTGGGCAAAGCGCGTCTTCATCGTCGATTCGTTTAGCCGGGACCGGACCCTGGAGATTGCTTCCCGATTCGACTGCGCAATCTTTCAGTTCCCTTTTGAGAACTATTCCCGGCAGCGCAATCGAGCGTTGTCTGAGCTACCGATCGACACCGCCTGGACTCTGTTCCTTGATGCCGACGAATGGCTTCCGAACGATCTGAAAGTCGAAATCGGTCGCGTGCTTGGCTCAGAGCCTACCGAGTGCGGCTTCTTTTTGCGCCGCAGATTCTACTGGTGGAACACCTGGATCAGACGCGGATACTACCCCGTTTCGATTTTGCGCCTGTTTCGATCCGGCAAGGGGCGCTGCGAGGATCGCGAAGTCAACGAACACATTCTGGTAGATGGTCCGACCGGATCTCTGCGGAGCGATTTCATCCATGAGGATCGTAAGCCGCTCTCTGAATGGATAGAAAAACACAATCGATACGCGATTAAAGAGGCGCAGGCGCTGCTCAGGGCGGCCGGTGAGCGCGACACGCTTCCGGCGAGTTTTTCGGGACCACAGGCGGAGCGCACGCGTTGGTTGCGAGAGCGCCTCTACAACCGCCTGCCTCCCGTAATCCGGCCTTTTCTGTTTTTCACTTATCGCGTTGTGCTCAGAGGTGGGGTCCTGGATGGATGGAAAGCGATCGCCTACCACTTCCTTCAGGCCTTCTGGTATCCGCTATTGATCGATCTGCATTTTCTGGAGCTGTCACAGAAGGCCGGTCCAGCGGCATTGTCCCGCGTTCCACTCCCATGAACATCCTCTTTTTGGCTGACAATTTCCCGCCCGAACGGAACGCGCAAGCGTCTCTCGTATTCGAGCGTGCTTCCTATTGGGCGAAATGGGGCCACGAGGTCACAGTGCTGACCTGCGCGCCAAATTTTCCGGAAGGGAAAGTCTATCCCGGTTACCGGAACCGCTGGCATCACGTAGAGCGCGTCTCAGGGATCCGGGTGGTGCGCGTGAAGACCTTTATCGCTGCAAACACCGGCAAGGCATTACGAATCATCGATTATCTTTCTTTCATGGCCGCGGCACTCGTTGCCGGATTATTTGAGCGGCGGCCCGATGTCGTAGTAGCAACTTCGCCGCAGTTCTTCACGGCCGTTAGCGGATGGCTCCTCTCGCTGGTAACGACGTTGCCATTCGTAATGGAAGTGCGAGATCTCTGGCCCGATTCGATCGTGGCGGTCGGAGCGATGAAAAAAAATCTGCTGCTCCGCTGGATCGAAAAGTTGGAGTTGCTTCTTTATCGAAAAGCCGCCAGAGTCGTTGTGCTGACGCCTTCGTTCCGTACGAACCTACTCGCCCGGCGGGTTCCGCCGGAGAAGGTTGATTGCATTCTCAGTGGCGTCGACCTGAGCCGTTATTCGCCTGTGCAACGGGATTCGACGCTCGCTGCCCAATGGGGCATCGGTCCTGATGATTTCGTGGTTGGCTATATCGGAACGTTTGGGATGGCGCACGGTTTGAAGAATGTCCTCGACGCTGCCGGGATGATCCCCGACCCTCGCATTCGTTTCCTTCTCGTAGGAACGGGTCATGAGCGCGATGACCTCTTGGCGGAGCTGGAACGCCGGCGGCTCACGAATGTCAGGATCATTCCCGCGCAGCCAAAGGAAAGAATTCGTGACATGTGGGGACTGTGCGACGTGTCCCTCGTTCACCTTCGCAACACGCCGCTGTTCAAAACCGTCATTCCGTCCAAGATCTTCGAATCGATGGGCATGGGCCTACCGATCTTACTCGCAGCTCCAGCGGGCGAAGCGAGCCACATCGTTGAGAGCGAGCGCTTGGGGATTTGTGTTCCGGCCGAAGATGCGGGCGCACTCGCCGCCGCAGCTATGGAGCTGCACGAGAAAACGCTCTTGCGTGAGCAATTTGCTCAGAATAGTTGGGCCGCGGCGCCACGTTACAGTCGGGAGGAGAAGTCAAGAGAAATGCTTGCGGCGCTTGCATCCGTCTGTGCCGGCTCACTAGCTTGGCGCCCATCCGCGATGAAGGCCACGAGCGCTTCCGTGCAGACGAAGGAATGCTGATCCGGGCGGCCGCGCTCATCGGCTTATCCTTCGCTCTGGGTTGGGCGGCCTTCCATAGTGGGGGCGTCTGGCCGCCGGATTGGGATATTGCCCTGCTCGTTATCGGAGGTAGCGTCGCACTCTTCGCCTTATGTGATTCCGGCCGGAGGACGAAGAGCGCTCCCCTCGGGCCGGTTCTAAGCTGGTTGATCACGGCATTTCCACTCTGCCTCGCCGCGACGCTCATTCCGTTGCCAGCCTCGGTTCTACGCCTACTCTCGCCCGAACGGGCTGCTCTGCTTTATCATCTGCGCCCGATAATTCCAGGATTGGAGCGGGCGCCGTTGGCCGTGACCCCGGCCGCTACGGTGCTCTCCCTGTTTTCCATCCTGGGTTGTACGGCAGTTTTCCTAACCATCCGCAGGCTCTCCCTTTCTTTTTCCTCGAAGCGCTGGATCATCGCCGCTCCGCTAATCGCCATAGCTGCGTTCGAGGCAGGGCTAGGCCTGTTACAGGCTTTCGGCGGCTCTGGCTCGGACGCGGTAGCTGGCACTTATACAAACCGCGACCATTTTGCGGGCTTGCTCGAGCTCGTGTTTCCCTTTGCTCTCCTGCAGGGCTTCGCCGCGCTTCAGCGCGGTAACGGTAATGTGCCTCGCATGCGGCCAGCATTTTGCGCCTGCAGTCTTTTCGGGCTAAGCGTGCTGTTGTTTCTTGCTATTGCCCATTCGCTCTCAAGAATGGGCTTTATTGTGGTCCTGCTCGAGTTGTTGCTGGTGTGGCTCCTCGGATTCCGTTCGTGGCTCTCGCGGCCGCGCCGCTGGCCGTTGGTCGCCGGGGTCGCTGCCGTGGTCATCCTCGTGTGCGTGTTCTTGTCCCCCGAACAACTTTCGGCGCGCTTTTCTACCATCTCGTCGCATTCGGAGACTTCGCGGGAGATCCGCGCGTCAGTGTGGAAGGACACTCTGCCGCTCATCGCCGAATACCCGATCTTAGGCTGCGGGTTGGGCGGCTTCGAATCGGTCTTCCCGAAGCACCAATCCGTTGCGAACGGGTATGCGGTCGAATTCGTCCATAACGATTACCTCCAGTACCTGGTGGAGCTGGGAATTGCCGGTTTTTCTCTGCTGGCCGCTATTATCGCGATCCTGTTTTGCCAGACGGTTCGAAGCACTCTCCATGCCTCGGACCCGGACCGCCGTCTCATCCTGCTGGCGTCAACCGCGGCATTCAGCGGGATCCTCCTTCACAGCTTTGTCGATTTCAACATGTATATCCCCGCGAATATGCTGACGTTCTCCTGGGTCGCTGGAATTGCTTCGGCTAACGCTGCACGGGGCTAAGTTCTACGGCGTCGATCCAAGCCTTCCCGGCAACTTTATTGTCAAACTTCAGCGAGGGCTGCCGGAAGACCTCAACCTGTGCCAGTGTTGTCGCCTGATCCACCACAAAGCTTCGTTCCAGCTTCGTCCAGCCATGCGTGCCGGTCAGAGTATCGGTTCTCACGTCAAGCCTGCGGCTCTGCACCGCATCAAATATGCGTACTCCGATTCCCTGATCGGTCGTAATATTCCTGGTTTTTACAAAAGCCGCAATCCGCCACGTGCCTGGATAAAGCACCACGCGCTGGCTAATCCCGCGGAACTCGATGTTCTCGTCTCCCGAAAATTGCAGATACGCGGCCCATTTGCCGCGGTAGCTTACGGTATCCGTTCGGCCGGTCTCTGCGCTTTCGCTCGGGACAGCTTCCCAATCGAGCGGTGAATGCTGCAGCGGCAATTCAAACCCACCGTTGAAGACCCAATTCGTCCGCCGGTACTCAGGGGCGAACGCCCGATTCAGATCACTCCAGATGGCGGAGGCCGCCCGAGCGCTGTTGTGGGCGATCAGAAATCGCGTGTAATCACAAGCGAGGTTCGCATCTTCGAGCTTGTGGTCCACAATCCACTCCCACACCGTTGCCACCTCGGTTAGCCCGTCTCCCTCCATCTCAAACCGCAAGAGAGAACCAGCTATCCGCCGGTTAGCAGGCACACCGGATTGCAATCGCTCGGCTGTGGGCGTATGCATGCGCGAGTAGGTGACAAACACGGCCGGGTAATAGTCGATAAGCTCGGGATCTTCCAACACTCGCCGCAGAACTGCCATCGCTCGCCTTTCATCTCCGGCTGAAAACGCCAGATTCCCGGCGCGAAGAAGGACTGCGGGTGAATGGGATGCGGCCGCGACCGCCATAGCAGCGGCGTACTTCGATATCTCTCGATCCGCGGCTGACGCTTCCGCCAAGTCCGCCCAGCGGTAGGCAGAGGCCGGGCTGCCTTTGAGGGCACGCCTGAACTCGGCTGCAGCATAGGCGGCTTGTCCACCGAAAACGTCCCGGTGTAAATCGGAAATTCGTCCAGGCGAAAACTCAACTGAACACAGCCAGAGATCACAAAACGCCTGCCTTAACCTGTTTTCCGGAGCGGCCGTATTCACCCACAATGCCGCGCCAGCGTAGCACGCAACCAAGATTCCAAGAACGAGTAAGGCGAGACGCTTTGGCATGTTTGATTCGATTGCAACCCGGTCATGGGCCGCGACCGGTAGGAGCACATCTGCAGGACCTACACCACCTACTCAACAAGAGAGTGCTGTTCTATACGGAGATATCGGCAAAATTGGTTAAAAGTTCTGGCGAAGAAGACCGATATTGATTTGGTACAGGAGGATTTTGAGATGCATCGAGCAGTAGCAGCACTATTCGCGATTGCGTTGTTCGCAAGCGCCGACACTCCACCAAACGTCGTCGCGACTGTATCCAGTCCGCAACCGTTCGCGCTGGATGGGCACAATGTTACCTCGAATGGCATGGCGTCTTGGCCTCTCGTGGTGGGGGACCAGATCGCGACGTCGAATACTCCCGTGCTTCTGACGCTCGGTCACGGGACTGATTTGCTGGTGAATGCCAACTCCAAGATCAAGCTGGTGCTGGCCGGAAACAAAGTGCAAATTCTCGTGTTGAGCGGCAGCGTAGATAACAACTGGAGAAAGAATCAGCGGCGATGGTGCTGGGTCGAACCGCCGCCCGAAGCAAGCAAACATCGATGCGGAGGCGGAGGTCGCGACTGGGACGATCGCTGCTGCCCAGCCGGGCACTGACCCCAAATAACCTGATCGTAGTTCGGAAGAGCGGAGTAGCCGGTTGCTCATTGCAGCCGGTTCCTCCGCTCTTCTTATTTTTAAAAGTTCGGAATCGAGGGACTGGAACCGAAGCACAAGGGCAGCAAGCCACGAACGGCTACACCAGTCATACGAGCCAAGGTGTGCCGGAAAGTGCAACGGAAACCGCAGGACGGCAGCACGCATTGGTCGGTGCGCAGACTGGCGTGCAATCGCGAACGCTACCCGCTGGAGATGTATTCCGGGCGCGAATTATAGTTGCCTAGCCGATAGGTTGAGCTATAGGGAAATTGAGGGGGAGCTGGGTGCGAGCTCTGCGATCATTTCGCTCTGGAAGAGGTGTTTTGAGCGGTCCGGGATGGCGGGTCTCCAGGGGCAGCACAAAGGGAATAAGCCTCGAGCCGCGACACCGGCGACGCATCGAGGCGAGTGTGCCATACAAAAGCCCATTACTGGTATGGCTTCTTGCGCATCTCCTCCGGTTCCGGGTACAAGCGCCCGAGCATCTCGTATGTGTGAACAACCGCGCGGTCGACCATGCGCTCGCCCGCCCCCACTTCCACCCATGTGCTGGCGCTTGCCGCGCCGTAGCCGCCGAGCGATGCCATGTGGATGGTCGGAAAATACCCGAAATAGCCGTTCGTGTAGCCGAGAAAAAATGCATGAGCCGCGGGACATCGTTGCCGCCAATTGATCTGGAAATCGACAAACGGCTCGCCCGGCATGGTCATCACAGCGATGCGCCTATTAATCAGCACAGTGGTCACGGGTAACGCGAGATTCGAACTAATGCCGCTGACGTACTGATCATAAGCATCTCCGAGAAACCGCTTTAAACCCACACGGAAGCCCTCGATGTCCCACCTTATATGCATCGGCAGCTTCTCTTCGATGAACTCGATAGAGGCGTTCGCGTCGGGCTCCGTTTCAATATGCCTGGTCACGCGCACAGCCTCTTCGCCCAGTGTCTTGCCGGTCCAGTCGCGGCGTTGCACAGCATCCTGCTGAAGCGGTGTGACCGCATAGTATGGGTTAATGTCGCCGGGCGCGCCCTGCAGAAAGAAGGCCATGGCATCTCCACCAAGAGCGCTCTCAATGGTGCGCGTCATCACACCGGGATAATCGGCTGAGTATTGCAGATTGTCTGAGCCAAAGACGACGGGGTGGCAGGAATAGTTCACGAGAACAGCCATCGGGCGCCCGTCGGCTCTGTCGACGCGCAAGATAGAAACGGTAGGATCAACCGGCGCCGTCGGAATTTTTGTCTGGTTCACTTCAAACCACGTAACTGTGCCGTCGTCGTTCACTTTGAGCCGGTTATGTCCGATGTAAGTAACCCCGTAACCCACGCCGATACGCGCGCCTACCAGATTGCCGGATGCCCGATGCAGTGCGTCTTCAATACCGCTCAGCGCCTTCTGTTCCCAAGCGGGTATGCCGTTGCGATACTCATCTTGGACAACGGGTCCCGAATGCGTGTGCGATGCGGTCACCAGCAGACAGGCGATCCCGTCGAGCCGGGCTGCCGCGCGGAGTTGATCGAGCGAGGAAGAGCCGAACGCACGGCCGAGATCCAGTGTGACCAGGCCTAGCCGCTTGCTATTCGCATCTAACACCAGCACGCGCGCGTAAAGTGGATCGAGCGTGCCAATTGCTGGCTTAGTACGATTCTCGTAACCCCACATGTGCTCCCCTGCGGCTGGCGTGATCTCCACTCTCGCGACACCGGCGTGAAGACCGGTAGCAGATCCCATACCGGCGCAACTCAGTATGGCCGCGGCGAGGCAAAGCAAAAAACGCATAGGAACGATCATCTCATCGCGAGCGCCAGCCGCGAGCTAAAACACTGGGATTTTTTCGTTGAACTCTACCGCCGCTCCGCTTACAATCGAGACTGCACCGAACAACAGCCTGCATGGATTTCATCGAACGTCTGTTTGGCATTTCTCCCGACGGCGGATCGGGTTGGTATGAATTCACTCTGCTCGTCGTGTTAATGGCTGTTTTTATCGTGCCTGCCATCAAGCGCCGCCGCTCCTCCAGAAACTGAGTAGCACTTATTTCTTTACTGCCGCGACGACTCCGACAGTGGCGATTGCCGCTGCGCCGACCGCGATAAGTATAATCGCAACCACCTCGGCCGATGACATGTTAAGAGTGGCCTCCCGCAGCGTAATGTGACGCTCTGACGCGGCTAGCGCGTTGACGTCCTTGCCGCTCATCGGTACCGGGTCTTCCGTTGAGGTCACCACCGCGAGCACGCCAATGGGGTCTTTTGTGTCGGCTGGAATTTCCGGGATTTCCCACATCGCGACTTTCGGTTGCGCGGGCCGGATGGTCCCAAGCGTGATCGCGTCGCCGCACTTCTTCCAGTTCGTTAGATCCGGATCGGAGCTGGGGAACTTCGCCCAGAAGTCGTCGGGTAAGTCCGGATACCCGCCGTTTGCTTTCGAGGCATAGAAGGCGCGGATAACCACGTTCGTTGCGTCCGCGGGGCCGCGGTTCATGACCTCGGTGTAGACTCGCGATTTGTTATTGCGGCGGAAAACGTTCGAAGTATCGAGTTGCGAAAAAGCAACGTAATCGGCGCCTGAATTCACGTCGCCGTATGTTTGGTAGCTCGCGGGAGTCGCGTATCCGCCGAAAAGTGGCGTGTCGATCTTGATGTCCGCTCCGCTGAACGGGTTGATGTGATTGCTCGCATTGAGCGGATCGACCGCATCCGCGGGCACAGCAGCGCGACCGGTATCGATGATGTTGCGGCGTATGAATATCGTGGTGGCTGGCGGCGATGCCGCATTGGCGGGGGTGTCGATCTCCCACACGCCGCGGCCCATTGTGGCAGCCCGCAGCAACTTGGTCGTGCGATGGAACTGGATATCCGCGATCACTGCGTTCGGGAGGTTATCGGTGTATGCCGACCACGTAGTCCCCTGATCGGTACTGCGAAACACGCCGCTATCGCAGCCGATGTAAAGGGTTCGGGGATTGTCCGGGTCCACCGTGATCGCATTCACCGGATTCCTGGTATTCGGGACCGTTACGCTTGAGATCGTCCGGTCCAGGCTCGGTTTGCCGAGCGGAGTCCAAGCTGCGTCGGTGATTACGTTACGTAGGAAAATGCGTCCTTGCGGAATATCTTTGACGGCGGTCCAGGACAGCTCGGGCGATCCCAGGCCGACGTAAATTACGTACGACGTGGTCGCAGGTGCAATGGGAGGAGCGACGGCGATGTCTGAGATGTAAGCGCCGGCAGGCAATCCGTCCAGTTGGGTGACCTTGAAGCTTCCGTCCGGCTGCCGTATCAGCATGAATACCTTTCCATCTGCCGTGCCGACATACACGTGGGTTCCGTCCGTCGGATTAACGGCGATAGCGGTGATGGTTACCGCAGCCGTGCTCATGATCGTCGGGTCATTCGAAGTCATCCAGGCGGTCTTCGTCGCTGCATCGGTATAGGCAGCCTGCCAGTTGTCGCCGAAGTGATCGCTACGATAAAGCTGATTCGTCCCGAGGTACAGCACTTGATGATCCGTGGGGTCAATCACGAAGGGTACATAGAACGGTTTTGAGTTTGTTACGAAAGTATCAGTGATGCCGTCGACAATGTAATTCCACGACCCCGCGCTGCCGGCCTGCTCGGATCGTTGAATGGCCTTGCAGTTTCCGTCCTGAAAGTAAACGTATGCGGCATACCATCGAAAAGGCTCGACTGGGTCGATGGCGCAAAAGAAGCCGTCGCCCCCATAGCTCATGTCCCACGCCGGATGTCCTTCGTATCGCTGCGAGCCGTTGTCCTGCGCGCCCGCCAGCAGAATGGAGGCGTCGTCGGGATGTTGCGCCAGCGAATAATATTGCATGGTCTGCAATCCGCGATTACAACTGAAGAAGCTGACGCCGGAATCGGTTGAATACCAGATTCCGCCGTCGTTCCCCGCCCACACTTTGGTCTTGTCCGAAGGACTGATGGCGAGGCAATGTTGATCCGAGTGCATGCCGGGCGAGTCGTTGTGCGAGGCCGTGCAGTCGGACCAGTTGTTTCCGCCGTCGGTAGATCGCCAGAGTTTCAGTTCGCCGAAGAACACGGTTGTTGGAATATCCGCATCGACAGCCAGGTAATGATTGTAGTGACCTTGGCTCAGCTTGTCCGAAGGAGAAGGGAGTTTGACAGAATTCCAGGTGGTGCCTTTGTCGCCGGAGAAATAAATGCCGACGAACTTACCGTTTCCATCGGCAAACGAAGCGTACACGTTCTGCGGTTGCGTTTTGCAGATGCCGAGAGCGATGCGTCCCAAGCTGCCCGCTACGGGCAGGCTCGATGGCCCTCGTGGAATCTGCGTGAATGCTCCGCCGCCGGTGCGTTGGTAGACGCCGTCGCCCCATATTGCTGCGTACAGGATGTTGTTGGCGGAATCGAACGCGATATCGCTGTAGGAAAGCTTGCTGCCGGACACTGCTAGCGCCGAGAAAGTCTGGCCATCATCGACGGATTCGAAAAGCTGTGTGTCGGTTGCAAGCCAGATCGTGTACGGCGTCGTGGCCGGATTGATGATAATTGTCCGGATATGCAGGCCAACCAACGTATCGTGTGCGCGAAGTTCCCATGTCCCGAGGGTGTCGTCGTAGATGAACAGCCCTGCGCCCGCGAGGATCTCGCCGCCTGAGTTGCCTTCGCCGCTCGCCACGTACAGTCGACTGGAATTTTTCGGATCGAGAGCCATTGCGCCGACCGAGAGATTCACCTGGTCGTCCATGATCGGCTTCCATGTGTTGCCGGCGTCGGTTGTCTTCCACACGCCCCCGGACGCTGTGCCCGCGTACACGGTCCCCGGATCGGTAGGGTGAACCACGATACCGGTGCAGCGGCCAGACACGGGTGCTGAGCCACTGCCTGTAAGCTGCCCGTTGTACATCACGGAGGGGCCAACGGGCGTCCATCCAAGCGGGTTCATTGTTGCGCCCCCGCTTGTGGCGGATTGAGTTGCAGCCAGCCCTCACTTGCCACGCACGGATCGGGCTGCAGGATCGCGTCCTGGTTTGCGTTCGTGACCGTATCGTTGGCCCAGGTAATAACGTCCGTGCGATGATCCCACGTCCAAGAACCGTTTAGTTCCGCGGCGATGGGCATGCGAATGTGCTTTGGGTCCACCAGGACAGGGCCGAAGCGGAACGTCGGGGAGAGTTTCGCCAGGGCATCAGTGACCCATTCGCGCCGCATGCCGATCTCTTTGCGAGGCAGAAGCCCGCTTGTCGCGTTCACGTTCGTCATGGGTTCAACGAGCAGCGTCAGTTGCAGTTCCTGGCCGGGATAGATCCAGATCGTCCCCGAGGTATCGATGTACGGGTGAGTCACGGCATCGTTCGCGGCCGGAGTGTTGAATGACTGGTAGTAGGGCTGAACAAGGTTGGCCTGCTGCAGGAATCCGGCGCCTGGTCCGACCGCGCGCGCGAGGCCAGCAGCGGCCGCATCCGAGCAGTACAGCGTGTTGTAATCGTCGTTAACGAAGTAGCCCAGCAGCCCATCCTGCCAATGGATCAGCGCACCTAATCTCACCGGGAACTTGATCTTCAACGCGCTGGCGAGATCGACAGGCTCCTGGATCTCCATCTTGAGCGATGCGCGCATCACCACGATGGGGTGGCCAACCAGAAGCGAGAGATGCTCGTCGCCTTGATGGCCGAACGGATCGATCGACCACAGCGTTGAATCGATCACGCGCATCAAGCCTTGAAGCGCCGTCTCCTGGTTCGGCAGACCTGCATCGCGAATGCCCCACTGAATCAGCGAACCGGCGATAGAGGCGAGATAGCCATTGGACAGCGCGCGGTCGGGGGACTGCCCCACCGTCGATGGCTGCCCCGGCCCGTCTTCCCACACGATGCTGCCGTCGTCGGCAGGCCGGAGTACTCCGGCGCTCGACCCGTCCGCGCCGAAAAACTCAAGCGCAGCGTCGAGGTGATTCGGCATGAGATAGCCGCAGGCCGGGCTGTAGCCTTGCAACACGTCGGTCGAGAGGCTCGCTTCGTTTTTGCTTCCAGCCGCGTCCATGTACCGCAGCAGAAGGCGCGCTGGTGAAGTGAAACGAGGCGGCAGAGCTAGAAGTTCGGGATGCCCGGCAATGTCCAGCGGTTCGCTGTGCAGGATTCGTTTCGGATCGGCGTTGGTGTTTGCGCTCGATCCGGCGAGGTCAACGAACTGGCCATACCCATCTACCAATCGCATGCGCAGAATCTTGAAGAAGCCGGCGCGCATGGGGAAGAAGATCGTCGGCGCAGGATCGCCAGGATTCGGACCGGAGGTGCCGTCGCTCGGGTATCCGCCACGAATCTGCTGTAGCAGATTCATGCTGCACGTGAGGACGTCCATGCTTTGAAGCGTCGTGGCGATGTCTTCGAGCGCTGCGCGATCCGGGTCGGGCACGTTCTTCGGATCCACCTGAAGTTGCATGCAGAGCGAGAGCAGTGTGTGGGCGAGACTCGACACCGACTGTTCCGTGTACTGGCTCGCGGGAAGCGAGCCGGTCCCGCCGGTGCGTGAGATTTGATCAAGCGCCTGTTGGACCGCTTTCGCCGCAATGTCCGCTGCGCCTGTGTGGAGTGGACTGCGGCCCTGCAGCGTGATCGCGTTTGCCGGCTGTGCAGCAGGGAGAACGGGAACGGATTCATCGAAATCCGTTTCGCCCAGTGTCCAATCGTTTATGCCGCCCGCCGAGGGAATGAATTGGATGCTCCAATCGAGGTGAACAGGATTCCAAGGCGTGTCGGGTAGACCGACGGCAACGGGCGATGGCAGCGTGCCGGTATACGGAGCTTTGGAGATGATGAGATTGAGATCCACTCGCGGATCGCGCGTTGCGAACCACGCGGTCTGATCGACCACCACGTTCTGCACTTCCGTAGCAACTTTATTGGGTGGGATTTGAACCGTTTTCGAAACGAAGTTCACGATTGGCGCTGACGAGCCGGGGTCGAGGAGAACGGCTTCGCCGAGTATCTCATCGCATTCCGGAGGAACGCTGCCGTTGTTGACACCGCGATCGAGGATGTCATCGGGATGCAGCGGCGGAAAAGCGATATCGCCGAACCATCGGACATACTCGTGTACGCAGGTTCCGGTGAGCCGGCATTGCAGAGTGCCGTCTGCACTGTATTTATCGTCTGAACCGTATTTGAACGCACGGTTCGCTCCCTGCAGCAGAACCACGGGGTCCATCGGATGGAAGAAGCGCGGCAGGGACCTTTGAGCGTCGACCCATTTGCCGGGCACATATGGTTCCTGCTGGGGTGATGCGACTTGCACTATGGCATCGCCGAGTCCGCCGGGCAGTATATCTTTTTCCTGCTCGAAGGACGCGGCCTGAAAGCTTTTTGCGTTGACGGGGCCCTGCTGAGCCTTCTGAAATGGCTTCGTTTTGATGCGGCTCGGTGTGGCCTGCTGATTTGCAAATTGGTAGCGAGCAAACTTGCCGGGGTCGAGTGGCGCGGTTGAGGGCGCCGATACGGGCGGCGGTCCGGTCGGTGGCTGCCATACGCGTTCGCTAATGGTGCCGCCTGGAATAGAGCCAAACGCGGCCGTTTGCAGCGCGGAATCGATACGGGCCTGGCCATCGGCGGAATCGAGGTCCGCGAGAGCGCCGAGTTGAAACGCCTCAAGAACGCGCGCTTCTTTGTTTGATCCCGTCGCGTTTCCGACCAACGTCGCCATGGCTTCCGTAATGGTTTCGCCGACTGCCACGCTGACTTTGTCAGCACTCGGCGCGCCGCCTGCTTCGCCGGAGAGTAGGCCGTTCGGATTGCCTGTCCATCCGATTCCGGGCCAGCCGATGCCTATACAAGAGCCGTGAAATAACGTGCTCTGTGGCCACCAGGAGCCATCTGTGACGTACGGCGGACCAGCCGGCGTCGCACCAGGTTCCTGGCGCTGAAAAGGTTTCGCATTGAATGGCAGCGTGCGCCGTTCCTGCTCGGCCACGGGCAGCTGAATGTCGAGGCCGATCGCGGTGTTGAGGGTCGAATAGATGGTCTGCTTGTTGACGGCCTCCTGGAAGTTCTTGGGATCGAGCGCCCAGCCGAATTGCTGCATCTTTGCATCGAAATCGGCTAAGGAGCGGATGTTCGTGTCGCTGAGCGGATCGAGCGTGGTGTCGCCGTACCAGCCGCAAACGACGTAAGCGATCGGCCCCTCCCGGACATCCTGGAGGTTGTCGTAGAAGCCGAGCCGGTTCACGACATTGTCGTAATACGCTTGCCAGGCGAAGTCGCCATGGCCGAGCGGCGTGAGCGGCTTCTTCGCATCGGAAGTCTGCCCGTCTTCGGTCCAACTGCCCAGGTCGGTCACAGTGGGAGTCGTGAGCCCGGACTTCAAGACCCAACCCTTTATAGTGCGGCGTGCGGCTACGGTCGGCGACGTGTAGACGCGCAGCACGAGCCAGCGATCGGGGATAGCGGGAAAAGTTGCTGCTGAGGCGTCTTGCTGGCCCGTATTCAGAGCATCGGGAAGGGCCCAATGCAGGTATGCGCCCGCGGGCCGCGTTTGCTTCAGCTCAGTGAAGGGCGGCGGGAGCATGGAAGCGGCGTCGATGGTTTTTCCGCTGTCCGCCGGGACGCGCATGCCGCAGTCGGCCCACGCTGGCGCGGTTTGCCTGACCATCAGGACGTCAAGCTGTATTGGCACGAGCACACGCGGATCGCGTAACACGAACGGACTCCAGCTCGACACCGTGAGACGTGTGACGCCCGTGGCGAGGTTTAGTGCGATGAGCGGATCGGCAACGCTGCTCACTTGAACGCTCCTTCTAATGCTTGCTGCAGCTCTATTTCCTTGACATTCCCGGCGACCATGCTGACCGGCACGAATTGCCCCAACCCGGTGAACTGAATGTTGCCACCAGTGCCTGCGAAGCGTTGCCGGAAAGGAAGATTGAGAAGCTCGATGGCGAACGAAGCGCTTCCGGTCTGCGGAGCGAGCGCGGCGTCCGTTTGCAGTGTGCGGCGAAGCGCGGCGAGAGCGAGGACACGCGGGTTGGATTTGCGCACCGGAACGTTGATAGAGCCGCCGATGGCCAGCGCTCCAGGATTGCGTCGGAACACGCTAAAGGTGCCGTTCTCTTCGTGAACACCGAACTGGATGCCGTGGTGCGGCTCCTCGCAGACGACCATTTTGGGCACGCCCTCAAACAGAGCGATCAGCACGCCGGGCGATAAGCGCTCGAGGCGAAGCGTCGGAAGTTGCTTTGCTTGCGCGGGCAGCGCGGCGGGATCGTAGTTGTTCGGCAGCACCGTGTCATACGCGCGGACGTCCATCTGCGGCCATCCGCTGACGGCGCCAGAGCGCAACAGGAAACCGGTGATGATCGGATCATTCACCTTGCGAGGATTGGCGCGCAGATCGAGAAACGAAATCACGCCGCGCTGCAGATCGCGAACGCCGCGCGTAGTCACGTCAAGCTGCTTGGTCAACCCGTCGTTCTGGCCTTGATGATGCGCCTGCTCGCGCGTGCCGATCTTGCCGACTGAAATGGCTCCGTCCACCAGGCGATCGGTCCACGACGGATCGATGTAAAAGAAGCGGATGGATTCGTCGGGTAAGAGTCGCGCGTCCGGGATGAGGTAATCGAAGGGAACGCCTATCAGCACACGGATGTGCGCCAGAAAGCTTTCCATGTAGGGCGGCATTTCGGCTTCGGGCGCCGCGGGGTCCACTTGTTCAGGTTTTGCCA
This sequence comes from uncultured Acidobacteriaceae bacterium, assembly GCA_963787585.1. Lineage (GTDB taxonomy): Bacteria > Acidobacteriota > Terriglobia > Bryobacterales > Bryobacteraceae > Bog-105. The sequence goes on along the minus strand of CAWBDR010000001.1, from coordinate 318,627 downwards.
GCCGCGCCTGCAGCGCTTGATGTGAATTGATCCATGCGGCTCTCATTTTGAAACTCCAACCGCAACAACTGCGTTCTGGATTTTCTGATCCCGCGTCGTCGTCAGCCGGGTGAGCGAAGCCGTGTCGGAGATAACGGCGTCCAGTGTCGTGTTGTCGCGGGCGGTCTGCGGCGCGGCGGCGACTTGAAGGCCGAGCGTGCCTGGTGTCTTCACGCCGAGAGCGGCGCTCGCATCCTCTACTGTGATGCCCCACGCACCTGCCAGGGTCTGTGGGTTCAGCCCGGGCGTTTCTTCGGCAACCGTGATTCCGTAACGATCGGCGATCGGTCCAGAGCCCTTCACGAGTATGGTGGCTGCCGCGGTGGCCACGACGGGCGCGAACGGCACGTACGAAAGCTGCGCAGCGGTGACGGCAGAGGGCAGCGCGAGCGCGGTCTGGACGTTCGCAATCATGTCCAGCCTCGCGGATTGTTGGTACGCCTGCCGGCGCCAGCGCATCAGCTCTTGTGCAAGTCGCGCGTCTGCAGCTGCGAGCAGGCGGCCAACTTCGAACGCCGCTGCGTAAGAGATGTCCTCGACCCCCGCTTCGGGCGTCGCGCGTCGTGCCTGATCGGCGCTGTGGTATGGACCGAGCGGATCGCGCGTGAGCACGAATGGCACGAGCGGCCCGCGATAGAGCGCAAGCTCCTGAGTGCCGCCGCGATCTTGCAGCTCGACGGGCAGGTGGCATGTATCGGTCATCGGCGGCTCTCCTGCGACCTCGACCTTGCCGATCATGCCGACATCGAGATTCTGCATGAGATCGAAAAACGTGCCAGTCCCCTGGCAGACGAATTGCCAGCTATGCAATAAAACGAGGCGAGCCTTCGCGGGCTGAACCCCGATTAGGCGTGCGGCTCCGGGTGCCTGCATCGGCTCCTGCAGGCGTGAGGTCTGGAGCGTCATCGGGCCGGCATCGCGCGGCGCAAACTCTTGAACCACGAACACCGGTTGCGGGACAAGGCTGTCGGGCGGGTCGGCTTTGATGAGATCCGTTCGCTGCTCGACCGATACAAGGCAGGCCCGGCACTTCGCGCCGGGTGACGGGACGCGGTTGGTCATCACGATGGCGAACCAGCCGTTGCTACCTTCGACGCTTAATTCACGGTCGTCTTTGTTGACCCAGCGAACGTGCGAGAGAAGCTGCAGCTCTTCTTTCGAAGGCATGATCGACTCGACCAGGCTGAGATCGGCTTCCACCGCATCGCAGAGTATGTTCGATGGACTGCCGAGCTGCTGGAAGATATTTTTCGGCAGCACATTCTGCAGCGGAACACCTTGCATCAGCGTGTACTCGCCCTCTTCGAACAGCAGCAATGCGAGCCAAGGCGTCGGATATTTCGAGCCAAGGCCGTGGCCATCCGATGGATCTCCGATCGGATGAGGCGCGCCGGCATCTATGGGCCGCTCCCAAGGCAAAGTGCGGCGCTTAATAGCGACTTGAGCGAGCGCATCCTGATAAGGTCCGTGTCCGTTGCGCGGAGGAAAGACACCTGCCACTTCGGTCGGCGAAAGATTGAAACGTGGACCTACCACGTCGAAGTAGTCGTCGGTACCGAGCGTCTCGACTGCGCCCTTGACCGTGACATCTGTCTCGGCGTGAATGCGGTAAGAGCCCGGCGCGAGGGGCGGCTCCGCGTAATCGAACAGGTACATCGAGCCTTTCGGCGGAGCAGTGAGTGGCATGTCTAAGTTCCTCGAGGTTCTGACTGGATCAGGCGAACACGAACCGATCCGTCGGGAGTGAGCGGGCCTTGCGGTACAACATGCGGCGGGACATCACCATGCATGCGATTGGCCCAATCGATCGCTTTGCCTTGCAACCCCGCGATGCCTGAAATCTGCCAGCCAAGTGCGCTGCTTGCGCTCACACTGAAGAACTGCGGCGGCACGCCGGCTGCCGATACCAAGGGAGTCACGTCGTAAAGTAGCGCGCGGCGGTGTCCGCCTCCGACCGGAATCGGCGGTGTGACAAGCGTTGCTCCTTGCGCCGCAATGGCGAGATCGCCGTTTGCAGCAGCGGTTTCGTCCTCGCCATCGAGCAGGATCATCAGGCACGTAACCGCGGCGGGCAGGATCGTCTGCATCCCGATCTGTCCGAGTGTGGTTCGCGAGATGTTGATGGTGCCGTGGCTCGTGCTGCGGCCTTTGTGCGCCGTCGCGCGCGGGGTACTGAGTCGGATGTAGGAACCGCGCCCGAGAATCGCCATCGCGCCAACCTGTTGATGGAGTCCGCCGGCCTGCCATCCTGCTGCGGGGAAGCCGTCCGGCGGCGCGGCGGAAAAACTGATGGCGCCGAATCCCGGTGCGGGCGCCGTGAAGCCCTTCGCGGGAGTTCCCAGGCATTGGAACGCGACCGCTTTCGTGTTCACAGGCAGCGGTATCGCTTGCGCCTGCGGCATCATTTCCGTGTCGGACAGGATGTGGCCGGCATGATCCATCGCGACCAAGCGCAACGCAGACGAGCCCGACGCAGACAATGAGTACGACGCCTGCGCGGGCAAGTCCCAAACGTGCGTGGTGCCGGATGGGATCACGACACCGTCGCCCAGCAGCAATTTCGCCGCTTGCGCCATGTCCTGGGCATGCGCGATGCCCGGCAGAAGGCCCGTCTCCGGATTGTGCAGGTTTCGAGGCGCAACAGCAGCCTGCGTGGGCCGGGCTGCCTTGGGCGCGGGGATGCGATACAGGGTTGCGCCCGCGACGGAGATCGGCCGCGGAGGATACGTCCGCGCTGTGTTCCCTGCTCCTTGAACTTTGAGGACTGTCGTACGAATCGCGGTAGGCACGTCGACGGTAGGCTGCGGGCGACCTTGCATCACTGTTCTCAGCCGCGGCTCTTGTAAAAGGACCGGCAGTGAGTCGGGCACGCGCGAAATTTCAGGAGGAGCGCCGAGTTGCGCGGCCTTCATCGTAAGGCCAGTCGTCAGCGGAGTCACAAGCGGCGGTGCGGACCGGAAGCGCTTGAGCGATCGCGTCGCCATGGGAGAAAGGCCTTGCGGTGGCGCACCGACGCTAGGCCGCACGGTAGAGAAGAAGTTGCTGCCCGTAAGGATCTGCTGGGCGGCAGAGAGCATTTTCGAGCTCGAGGCCATCGCAACTTGAGCCGCAAGCGCGGCGGCCGCAGTTCCCGTGGCAACCAGAGACGCGGACAGATTCGGATCGAACGTCGCGAACGGCAGCGGTTTCGTGTAGCCCGGCGGATCATCGACCATCTTGGCGATCGGAATCAGCTGCGTTTGGCCTTGCAATACGGCGACGCCTTGCAAATTCAGACCGGAAAGCGCGGGAATCGTGCGAGCCGCAGCCGGCATGTTCTTGGGATCGTTCCAGCGCCAGGTCGCCTCAGGGAACGGCGCGATGATCTTCGTGATCGTCCAGTGATCCGCCGTGGAACCGGCTTGAGTATTTGAATCGCCAATAAAAATGGATACCTTGTGATCGCTAACAACGCTGGTGACGTCCATCGCCGCGAGATCGATTACGGCGGATTCGGGCACGGGTCCGCTGGCGCCGCTTGTGGCTGTCGTTAGCGCCCATGAATAAGTCGAGGCGGGCATTCGCGATTCGGTGATGAATGCGAACTCGGCGGTCATTTGCCAGGGCTGCGTTTTCGACCCGGGGCTGGGCTTTGCGCCCGGAGGATCGGGCGGCAGCAACCCGCCCGCGACCCGGATGCCGACCACTTTCGAGCTAGCGTCGCCTGACGTAAGGTATTTCGTCTCGAAGGTGTCGAAGTCCGGGATGTAGGGCGGATCGGACGTGTTCGGATCGCCGAAGGGAATGGTAACCGTGAAGAACAGAATGTGCACGGACGCTTCACCGTGCAGGGGCGGACCGACGATGTGCAGGTCGGCGCCGAGACTGACCTCAAGGTGCACGTGCCCGCACACGATGAAACAGACGTCGAAATCGAGCGCGACACCGATGGACACTCCGATCGCGATGTCGTAGTGGAACGGATCCCAGGAGATCAGGAAATCGGCGTACGCGATGAGCCATGCGCGCGCGGGACCCAGCTGCGCGGTTACTTCCAAGCGGCCGCCTGCCATCACGCAGGTGTTCGTCAGCGCGAAGTAGGCTTCACCCTTGATGACAATGACGTCGCTTACGGACCAATGGAAGCCGAGCCGGGGAACGTCGGGGAATTCGGGCGGCTTCTGGAACGCCGGATGATAGCCGCCCAGGGTGATCAGGAACTGGCCTTTGATAAACCAGACGAAGAAAGCGAAGCCGCCGGTGAGCTGGCAATCGCGGCTGAACAGATACGAGTTGTCGGTGAGCTGCGCTTCAACTGAGAACAGGCCTTCGGCAGTGGAGAAGCGGATCTTGAGCGCGAGTTCGACGCTCGCGATGGCGAGATCCACCGTGGGGAGCGCCATGCGGCTCACCCCGATGATGCCAATTTCGAATCCGCCATCGAGCGCTACGTAAACGACCGCGATCGAATGCACGATGACGAAGGAATCGAAGCGAATGCCGGCCGCAAACCAGTAACTGCCTCGTCGTGCCGGAATGCTCACCGCCATGTTTTTCAGCGCGGCCATCGGGTCGTTTGCGAATGTGCTGTCGTCGATGGCAGCTACGAGCACGAAGTTCGGAACCTGGTTGATGTCGTCGGGAGGAAGCAGACGTCGATTCACGCCGGCGCCTCCGCCGAGTCCCGTAACGAAGAAGTATGGTGGTCCGCCGAGTGGGGCCGCGAGCGAAACGAAGATGAACAGTGAAGTGTAGCTGCCGGGTCCGTCTGTCGGCTGCGCGTAACCGCCGACCGCGGTCAGGCCGATACCGGAGATCTCGACCTTGAGCATGCCGTCGTACTCGACGTATGTGCCTGAGGTGTTCTTGAGCAGTCCCCCCGCGATCGTCACATCGTCGCTGTCGTAGCTGACGGCGAGTCCGCGCAGATCGAGGCTCCACTTGTCAGGTGATGCCAGGGCTTTGAGGGGAATGGTGAGGCCGAGTTCATCGGCTTCGACCGTCACGCCGGCAATTTGAACGCTGCCATCGACAAGCAGCGCCGCGGCGGTCTGTGCATTCACGATTTCAAGGCCGAGTTGATCGATGTAAATGGGCCCGAACTTCTGATGGATGCCGATCCAGAGTGCGCCGGTCTGGTTCTGGATTTGAATCGTGAAGTTGCTGTTGCGATAGCTGACGAAGAGGTCAATGGCAGGGTTGACCGAATGCGTGTCGCCGCCTCCGCCATCGCTACGGAGTAGTCCGGCCGCAACCGGATTGCTTCCGGGTTGATCGCCGCCAAGCGCCTGCCCGAGCGGGATGCCGAACTGATCGATTTCGAGGCCCGCGCCCAGATCGGATATCTGGAACGGCGAGAAGTTCACGTCGAAGAATAGGTACCCGGCGATCTGGCCCGTGCGCAGGAATGACGTGTTGATGAGCGGCGCGCCTTGTCCGCCGGAGAAATCGACTCCCAGGCCAATCACCCCGAGGCGCGGCTTGAAATTGAGGTCGGTGTCGAAAAGGTAGACGGAGATGCCCGCGCCTGGATCACTGATCCAGTTAGGCTTCGACCCGGATTCTCCGAAACGCAGGCTGACCGTCAGGCTGTCCGTGGTGACGATGTCCTGATGCCCGAACAGGCGGAGGCCGAAGCAGGGTTTTGTAAATCCGGAGTTGGTCGGAATCTCGCTCACGATCTTCAGCTGGAGCGTCCCGATGTTGAACGCGGCGCCCGAGACCATGCCAGCGATGGTGCCGATAACGAGGTTCTGAACAGGCGGCAGCGGCAGTATGAGCTTGCCGCTGTTATCGACTACGCCCGCGCTCTTGAGAACGGCCTGCAGTGTGGGGCCGTTGGTCCACAGGTGATCGCCGAGGTGTGAGTTGGTCGCGTTGTAAAGGATCTGGCTGGCGACGGGAATGAGCCAGCTCGTGACGAACTTTTCGAGTCCTGCTTGCTGCGCGGTGATGTTTGGCGACGGCAGCAGTTGGATGTCCACCAGGGTGCTGTTCGCCTGCCCAAGCGGATACAGATGCGCGTCGAAACCACTCCCGTTGTAGTCGATTGCGAATTGCGGACCGGAGGTGATTCCCAGTGAATCGCTGAGCGAGAGTCCGGCGCTCAGGCCGGCTTGTAATTGGAGAGTGGAGGTGATCCCTGCGTTGAAGCCGAGCGAAACAGGCGCTCCGGCGGGCTGGAAATTGATTGCGGCGATTGCGAGTGATGGGCCGGTTTGATCAACGGAAAAAGCCGCGGTCAGCCAAGGCGAGGAAGTGGGGAATGACCACTGAATTCCTTTTCCCTTCGCCGCAAATGTGCCTGGGATGCTGCCCCCGATCGAGTTGAGAACAGAAACAAACGCATTGCCGACGTTCTGCTGGCTGTTGTTGATCAGCGACCACCAATTGCCTTGGAGCAGCAGCTTCCAGTTCGCGGATTCGTTCGCGAACAAGGTCCCATCATGGAGCGCGAGGGCTTGCGCGAGCGTGATCGCGTCGCTTTTCAGTGCGCTGGCGGGTAGCGCGCTCGTCAATTGATCGAGCGCCATGGGCAGGAGGGTTTGCGCGGCCCCGAGCAGTTCTCCGAACCCGCCGAAGGTGGGGAGCAGCTGAATGGGCTGCATGCCGTCGGGTGCGAAGCTGAGCGCGATACCGGATGCGGAGGCCCCGAAGTTCACCGTGACGTTGTTCCACGGCGCGCCAACGGGGACGACCAGCGATAACGTGCCCGCGGGTGAGACGTGCAGTTGCGAATCGATGTTGGCATCCAGGGCGAGATTCACGATGCCGCCGATAGGGGTGGTCGTGCTCAGTGTGATGGTGACCGGTTCGGTTCCGGTCGCCTGGACGCGGAGGTTGCCGGGCAGACCAAGTCCTGGACCGGCGAAACCAACCACGCCGCCGATGGTCTCGAGCAGACCGTTGATCTTGCCGGCGTCGAGTCCATTTCCGGTACCGAGTCCGCCTGATCCACCCATAGTGCTTCCAGGCGCGCTCAGTAGCTTGTCAATGGGCGGCACGCGGTAAAGCGGGCCTAGAACGGATTCGAATAGCGCCGTGACCGCGCTCGACATCAGGATGCGCGGGATCGCTTGTTCGAGAGCTGTTTTCACTGAGCCGGCCGTTGGAGGTAAATTGAGCGGATCAAGCCACGGCGGTGCAGAGAGGCTGATTTGGCCTGTGGAGGTCGCCGTCAGAGTGAGTGCAGCGACGTTGAAGCTGAGGCTGAATGTTGGGGCGAGCGCCGGGAGGGTAATGCTGGCGTCAAAGGAGCTGGCTGCTGTGCTGCCGAACGTGATTTGAGCAGGCGAGGGCACGCGCACGCCGATACTCCATGAGGGCGTTTGCGAGACGTAGATCTCTACTCGACCGGACCCTACCGGCAGTGTCCATGGACCGCCCGCGGGTCCGGTGATATCGAGCACTCCTCCGGGAAGCGTGAACGCGTTGAGCAACTGCGGCACGAGATAACCTGCCGCATCGACCTGGATAGCAGCGAACGCATCGGCCGAGATGCCCGTGCCGCCATGAGGATCGGGCACGGCGAGGCCAAGCTTCGTCAGGGCATCCATGAGATAGCCGACCGGCGATGGGGGCGAAAGAGCGGGTGTCGCGATCTGGTGGAATACTGAGCCGAGCAGCGGCAGCGCTAGTGCCTTTGTGGCGGGATCATTCAGGTCGACCAAAGGCAACGTGGGACTCTGGAAGGCCGCATCGTGGAGACGAACGACTGGTATCACAGACCCCGGGGCGAGCGACATGCCGATCTCGGCCCAACGGACACGCACGTTGTCGAGAGGTGCGCCGAGCTCGACAAACGATGTTGCCGATCCGGCCAGCCATCCGGCGGGATTGGTGAGCGTGGCGAGGATCGTGACCGAATGCTTGGGGCGTGCAGGTTCGGGTGCTCCTGCGCGCAAGGCGACCCGGAACGCGTCGACACGAATGGACGCGTCTACCGCAACGGCTCCGTTCGCGGCGTCTGGAACTCCGAGATGACCTTGTATGGCGAATGCCAGATGCGTCGGCGCGGTGACCGGACCGCTCGCCAGAGCAGCGGCCTGGTTGGCCAGGGTCGTGCGCAGCGTAGTAAATAGGTCCGCGCCGAGAGTGCCTCCGAGTGCCAGCGCGGGGACGCCGCCCGTTTCGACTGTGCCGGTGGGCGCGAAGCTGCCAAATGGATACGGGTTCGCTACCGGCAGTTGATTAGGCGCGGGCGCGGGCAGATAGCTGTCGAGCGCCGAACCGAGATGACCGATGATGTCCTGAATCGGACCGGCGGGCAGCGTGACGGAGAGCCGCTGAATGAAACGGACGGCGCTGGCAGCATCGGGGTCGACTAGCGGGTCGAGGCCAACGCCCAGGTGCGGTGTGCCCAGCGTGATCAGCCCGGCAACAGTGGACGCGTTCGCAGCGGCATAGGCGCGAGCGGCAATGCCGGCGGTCGAGTGCGCGACAAGAATGAGCTTCGCCCCGGGGTTCAGAGCGGCAAGTTGCGTTGCGACGTGTCCGATCTGAGCCGTGAGGCTGGTGAGGTTGCCTGTTCCGTCGTCCTGGAGGTCGGCGGTGTAATATGCGCTAACAGCCGTCACGCCGGACAGATCGATCAAGGTCGGGTCGACGTTTGGAACCCGCAGGTTCAAATTCGTTCCGGCTTGCGGTACCAAGGCTTGCGTGAGCAACGGCGTCCAGATTGTGTGATCTGAAAACGCCGGTCCGAGTAGCAGCACGACATGCGGCCCCGGCAGCGCGTTCACCTTCGCGATGATCTGGCTGATTGCAGCTGGGTTCGAGGGCTGCACATGATGCGCGCCGGACACAGGCGTGCCGGTTGTCCAGGCCGGGTCTGATGGCAGCTGCCAACTGAGCGGCACTATGCCATCGCTGGTCGCAAAGAATGACGCGAGCGACTGCAGTTCGGCGGAGATGGTCGAAAGGTCGGTAGAGCGGAATGCACCGCGTATCGCTGGAACGAATTGCGCAACTGGCGCGGCCTTGGTGAGCAGTGCGCTGAACGATCCCGTGACGTTGATTGCGTTTTGAAGCGGCGCGGCCCAGTTCGGGGGCGGTCCTTGCGGTTCGAGCCATATCAGCAGTTCGACCGGCGGCGTGCCGGTGCTCGCAACCGCGATGCGCCACGGGTCATCGTAAACGCCGTTTCCCGGAACGTCCGTTGTTGGTGCCGTGGTGTACGAGGTTGGCAGATCATCCCCCACCAGCGCGGCGAGCCAGGTCAATGCGTTCGGCAAGAACGGCGTCTGATCGCTCGAGACGTTGACGGCTACGCGCGACAGCCAATCGCGGACCGCGCCAAGCGGGTCGGTAAAGATGACCCCGGTCGCTCCCGGATCGGCGAGCACGGGGAAATCGGCCTGCAGTCCGGGCAGATTGCCGCTGAGGCCAAACAGAATCGCGGTCGCCAGGCCTGGCATGTCAGCCCACGAATAGGCTGCGCGAGTGAGCATCAGGCGAACGGCGGTCTCGAGCGATGTGATATCAAGCCCAATGCTCGGCTTCGGATTGCTGAGGTCTAGGGGCGTCTGCGGCGGGAACACGAGCGACCCGATCACAGCCGTTGTGCCGAGTTGCGTAATCGAGATGTTCTCGACCAGCCCGAATGCCTTCATCGAGGAGCCGAGTGTCCAGTCGAGATTCAGGCTGACCGAATCGGCTCCGAAGCTCATACCCGCCACGGGTTGGCTCGCTGGAATAGGAGCGAGCAAAACCGCAAGATGCTGCCCGCCCATCAGCGAGACGTTGCCGGTGCCGGATGCGAGGAGGTCGAAGGAAACTAGTTCTGTGAGCCACGTCGCGGACCACGGGACGCTGGATGCGGACGCGCGCAGGCCGACGCGAAGCAGGGGATCGGCGGCGGGAGTGGTCTGTGTATTCCATGCGGCGAGGCTCAGATCAAGCGGTCCTTGCGAGGCGAGAGACACGCGCCAGGGATCGGCCGGCGTGCCGGTACCGCTGACTGCACCGCTGAGACCCGCGAGAGCTGCCGCTTCGGACAGCATGAAGCCCCAGTTATGTGTGGGGTCGAGCAGCGCTGCACGATGCGCGGCTCCGATGGCTTTGACCGGATTAGAAACGAACGTTGGAAAATCGACGAGATGGTTCCAGCCGGGGTCGCCCGCGGGGGCCTTCAGAGCCGCCAAAGCGAGCAGGTGTTGACCCGCTCCGCCGAAATTGGCAGTGATGCTGTTGATGAGACTCGAAGCCTCACTCGCGATGGCGCCCTGCGCGTTGCTCAGATCGATCTTGTCGTAATGGTTCGTAGTGCCGAGTATCGTTACGGTGACGTCATCGATCTCGAGGATCGGCGAAAGCGCGGTTCCGTTCCAAGCGATGCCGGCTTGAAACGAGTTGGCCGTGATCTGCGGTGTTGATACGAGAGAGTTCCCGATAGACCGCACGAGCAGCGATGCTGACGGAAGGACGGCGGCCTTCCCGTTTCCGGCAAGCGGCATGGCTACAATGACGGCCGAGGCGTCGAACTCGGCGATGGCGCCCATTGCTAAGAGCGAGGCCTGAAGCCCGATCTGCAATGTTTGGTTCGCGAGGGCGGCGGTGAAGCTGAGCTGAGAAGACGCAGCATCCAGAGCGGCCAATCGAATGCGCCAGGGGTCGGCAGGCGTTCCGGTGCCCGTTGCTGCCACGTTGGTCCCGAATAATCCGCCAAGATGGCCCAACCAGGCCGTCATCTTGTCAGCGGAAATGATGCTGTTGAACCAGCCCTGAAGCGCAGCCGGCCCGTTGAGCAGGTTCGTAAAAGGAAACGCCGGAATGCCATCCGTACCGAGGCCAAACAGCGGCATGAGATGGTCGATGAGGATCTGCACGCCCGGCGGGGGACTCTTTATCTCGTGCAGCGCTTCGCGGATGAGGCCCACAACGACGTGCGTCGCTTCCGCGCCTAAGTTCGATGAATCGAGCGGCGTGTCTTTCGGGCCCGTGCCGTCGAGGTCGAGACCCTCAAGCAGGACCTGCAGATCAAACGCAGAGACGACCGGCTGGAGGCTGATGTTAACGCTGATCGCCTTCATGCCAATGCTGGTAGCGCTGTGGACGAGGTTCAGCTCGACTCGTAGCGTAATGTCGAGCGGACCTTCCTTCGTTCCAGCGATGGCGTGCAGGCCGCCGGCATCGAAGCTGAGGACCGGAAGATGTGCCCGAAGGGAAGCCTTCGTTGAACTGCCCCCGATGAGGTCGCCGGCAAGGCCGACCTTGGCTGTGCCGTTCGAGTTAACGGTCAGATACAAATTGCCGATGCCCGTGTTGCCGAGCAGCGGATGCCATTTCTCGTGGGCATCTAGGCCGGGGACGCTCGCGGGCGGGATGACCTGATCGAGCAGATCGAATAACGCGCCGCGCTGGCCGGGGTCGGTCAGGATCGTTTCGAGCTTCGCGATCGGGTCTTCGAACCAGCTCTTGTTCAGCCCGCCGTCCGCACCGAGCAGGCCGATGGCTTTGCCTGCATCGACGATTTCAGTGAGAAGCGCGTCGCTCATCCCTTGATCCCGGGAGTCGTGGGCCTGGAAGCGCTCGCCAGTTGCTGCGCATTCAGTGGGGCGCCGCTGCGCAATTGCAGCGTGGCATTCGAGCAAGTAAGCGCGAGGGGAAACAGCTTACGTTCTGAGGCGTGGTCCGAGACGAGGCCCGTCAGAGCGGCCCATAATGCGTTCTGATAAATGCGACCCCAGCGCGCGGCGAGCAGGCCGTTGCCTCTCGGGTATTCGTCGGTGGTCATGAACAGACCGGCGGCATCTGCGCCGTGATTCATTCCGAAGGCCGCGATCAGCGGCGTGCGTCCGGTCTGATCGCATTCGAAATCCACCGACACCAGCAGCAGGCCATCGGCAATGTGCGTCTTAACGCTATCGAGGTGCACCATGACATCGCTGCCCGCATCCACCCAAATGACTTGGCCCGGGATATGCCTGGACACGAGCAATGGCCCGCTGTCGGCGGATCTACCACCGAGGCGCTGACTGAGTTCGTTGGCCAGCGTGGCTTCGGTGAACGAATCGGGAATTTTCAGCGGCGGAGCTTGAGAGGTCGTGGTTGCAAACGGCGGCACAGCTTGGCCAGGTGTGGCTATCATCTATCAACCTTTGTGATTTCCGGGACTTACTGCGAGGCTGGAGAACTGCCTCTGCCGCGCGACTCAGATTTCAGGCGCGGTACGATTGATTCGCGGATTACGCCACATCGTCGAAAAAATGCCCAAGTGGTTCACAAGAGTTCCGTGTCAAATGCGGCCAATTTTGGAGTTTAAAGTCGGAACGTTTCGGAAGTCAAGAAAAACCTCGAAGAAAGACTCACAAATGCGGGCCGCGCTACCGGCACGCAGCATCGTATGTCTACGAAACAACTCTTTCTAGATCTACAGCATTGACGACAGTTCAGAGCACTTCGCAGTCGGGATTATCTGCAATTGAAAGGAGCGGACGAACTGTCATGGAACTAAACAAACTCATTTCGATTATCTTAAGACGCTCCGTTTTGTTTGCCTTTTTGCCGTATGTACGGGCATTACATCCCGCCCTGGCCCCTCCCTAGATTGACTAAATCCGCCGGAATCATCGCCGTTGCCGAGATTGGTCGCTCGGAGCTCCAACGGTACAGATTGGGCAGAAATACTTACTGTTCTTGAGCATCGGCCCCGATAACGTGTATCGGCCTGCAAATGGCATGGAGGCGCTATTTAGATTTTCCAAAGCCAACGGTCAGATTGATGCTTTGGCCGCTCATGATTCGCACTCTTACGCCGCCTTCTGCTATACGGCCCCGGCAAAGCGTTCTGTCTTTAATGAGTGCATCGGAAGGTAGTCGCATAGCACTGTACATTCCGTTATCAAAAAATGCAGCGGTAAATGTACTAACTTTTCGCGCTAAATCACGTCTGTTTAACGACTAAGCGCGGTAGAATTACGATATTTTACCGTTCAGGCAAGAGGAAACCAGTACGCATCTAAGCAGTTTCCTCAGGCCTCCTGCTCTGCGCATGACGCGAGCCCGCACGACTGCTCCGTGGACGCGACCGGAATTTCGTTATACCTCCATTAGCGTGGCCTAAACCCCTCCCGTCCGAAGCGGCGCCTGATCTGCGCGATTTATAGGCCGCCGAATTTCATATAGCGTCATCGCGGGAGCCTAGTACTTCGGCGTTGGTACTTAACGGTATCGCAATAAAATAGAAATACCCTTGACACATTATTAATTTGGATCCAGAATGAAAGCCGTTTCGAATTTAAGAAGGCTATTCATTAGTTCTATCCATGAATTGCATGGAGTTTCTAATGTCTAGTGCTTCTAATTAGTTGCAAACAGTTCTGTCCTGAGATGGCGGAGCTATCCTCGGAGGCGTTCCATTCCCCACCCGTTTTAACCCGATGTGTATTTCGGATGTGAGTAGTGCGCCATGGTTTGCCGTGTATGTCAAACCAAGGCATGAAAAGAATGTAGCAGTAGCGTTTAAGTACAAGGGCTATGAAGCCTTTCTGCCGACCTACACTAACTGCCACAGATACAAACAATTCCAGCTGCCGCTATTCCCGGGTTATGTCTTTTGCCGCTCGGAGCTGTCGAAGACGTTGCCTCTAATAACCACTCCTGGCGTGTGCTCAATCGTGGGCAATGGGCGTCAGCTCATCTCTGAGGAGGAAATAGATGCCGTTCGGCGTGTAGCCGCAGCAGGGTTGACGCCCTGCCCCTGGCCTTATGTTCCCGCTGGACAGGAGTTTTGTATCGAATCCGGTCCACTGCGGGGTGTTCGGGGCGTGCTTGTGGACTCCAGCGACCAGCGATGGCTTGTAGTTTCAGTTCACCTTCTTCAGCGCTCTATGGCTGCAAAGCTGGATCGCGAAACATTATAAGAGCTTCGATCCATAAGAGTATTGCGGGGTGAAAGAAATGGCCATCGCCTTCGCGTTCGTGCATCACGCAAATCAGTACCTGATTACAGAAGGTTACGACAACCGGCACGGGCTGCGTGCAGCCATCGGCTCCACTGAGAGCAAGTCTGGCTTCACTTGGATCCTCGAGCTCCATCGCCGTTACAACATCCCTGCCAATCTACATCTCAGCGGCACGCTGCTTGAGGCCATCGCCTGGCACCAGCCGGATTTCCTTTCGTGGGTTCGGGAGCTATTTGAGGCTGGCCTCATCGGACTTGTCGGAAGTTGCTATGGGCAAAATGTTATGCGGTTCTTCGGCTACGAACATAACTTGAAACAGCTGAATGAAGAACTGCTCCTCTACAAGATCCATCTGGGGATCAATCCCGACTCGGTGAAGGTTTTCTGGCCGCCAGAGCGCGTTTGGGACACGCCGCGCATGGCGCCCGTCCTGAAGGATTCGCGGCTGCTTAATCACGGCTATCAATACATTCTCATTGATGATCGGGTGCTGCTGCCGGTAAACGGCTCCTGTTCGCCGCGGAAAAGTTACGACGCCAAGCCACGTAGGGACCAGGAGCTATATCAAGCGTGTGCCGTTCAAGACGGTCAGGGCCTGATCGCGCTACCCATTGCTTCACATCTGCGCCTGAATATTCCGCCGGATAGCGAGGGTCAGTTCAACGAGTTGCGTAACCATTGCCGCTGGCTTACGACGCTGGATCGCGATTCGTCCCACCCTGCTCTGATTGCCGTCTATGGCGACGACATGGAGAAGGCCGCGGGTTTGGGAGCATGGAACAAAAATGCGCCGCAACAATTCGAAGGTGTGCTCCGCTGGATCAGCGAAACGCCTTCTATTCGGCCGTTGCGAATTTGTGATTGGGCTGCAGTCGGAACGCCGGCAGATTCGCGCCCTATTGACGTCGGCACTTTTTTGGAGCTTGCCAACCACTTTGCCGCTGGAGAAGGATATGAGAAGTGGTTTTTCGATCCGCAGTGGGACCGGTATCGCGAATACTTTTCGTGGACCGAAAGGCGCGTCCAGCAGTGTTCGTTGTCCGGAGCAGATCCAGCACTGATCGATCTGGCGGAAAAACATCTGATCGCGTCCAGCTGGGAGAGCGCTTGGCACACACCGCCAGAAGGCCCCTTCGGCAATCCGGATTGCTATGGCCAGCCGAGTCCTTGGATTCAGGCGCTCGGTAGCCATTGTCGCCACGCTGCGGTGATTGGCGAAGCGGCCCATTGGGCCACTCATCACGACGAACAGGCACACGCGAAAGTCTACGACATTGACGCGGATGGCGAAGATGAGCTGGTCCTGAAGAACGACAAGCTATTCGCCGTGATCTCGCCGCGCTGGGGAGGTCGCCTTGTTGCGCTGTTCAACTTTGACGGTGCGCGGGGGAACATGGTCATCGGGAATCCATCCGATGACTGGAATTGGATGCAGGAACTGAATCGGTTTATGGAAGTTCCCCCGAATCATCCCGGCGCACTTACCGATTTCGGGTTCGAGCACGATGCCTATCAGGCTTACCCATGCTGCGCTGATGGCACCTCGGTCGATGTTGACTTGCAGAACATCGAAGTGCAGAGCGCGGGACGCGGTTTGACAAAGCACATGCACCTTTCGCAGGGAGAAAGCCGCCTGGAAGTGTGCTACGCACTGCCCGAATCCGTTGGGGCGATCTCCGTTGATTTTGCGTTTTCCCCTGATTATCTGAATTTGCTGCGCTATGGCCGCGCACTGCTGACTCCTTTCGAGGAAGGCGGATCGCGGGGCTGGAGCGCGAATTCCACCGCGGTCTGGGTGCGCGAGGAGGAAGGCGGTCCATTGTCGTGGTCCCAGCCGTTTCCTGACCATGCAGGGCATAAGGCCTCTCTCCGGATCTCCACGTTAAGCAGGAAATTCACGATTTCGATTGGGGTGAGCAGAATATTATGACGACTCGATCGGCTCCGTCCCTAAATGTGGCAACCGATGGTGCACCTGCCCCGATGCCCGCTATATGCCGGGAGATACTCGACGCAAGCTTTCGTTCGCGTCTTGGCAAAGCCTTAGCCGAGGATCTCACCATCCAGAACTGGAAGGTGCGACCGATGCGGCGCCGACCGGGTAGCCGGCATGTATTCTCCTGCGAATTGATCATCGCCGACCAGCGCACCGGCAACCAGAGCTCGATTGAGCTCATCGGCAAACGGGACACCACGCACGTCGCTGGAAAGGCAGCCAGGGAATTCGAAGCCATGCGGCTGCTTTGGGAGGCAGGGTTCGGCGTCGACGAGCATTTCAGAATTCCAAGGCCCGTGCAGCACTTTCCTGACCTTCAGTTGATTCTGCAGGCGAAGGCGCGCGGCTCGAAGCTGCGGGCCTATCTGGGAAGGGGCAGCGAGATCTCCCTCGGCTATGCGCGTATGGCAGGCCTGTGGTTAGCGAAGCTGCACAACCTGAAGGTCTTGTCACCTCAGGCGTGTAGATATGCAAACGAGATTGCCTCGCTTCGAATGTTCGTGACGGCCCTGAGCGTGGACCAGCCAAAGCTGGCAGCCGAGCTTCAACAATGCGCCATGGTCGTCGGGCAGCACTTCGCCAGCTTTCAAGGTATGCCGGCCACGATGGTGCACGGGGACTTTCATCCCGACCACATCTTTGTCGAGAGGGACTCTGTCACCGTGATCGACTTCGAGCGCTTCTGCCTGACTGACCCGGCGCTAGATCTGGGCTCCTTCATCGCACATACGCGCACGATGGCCTGCTTCTCCGGTCGAGCGCCGGATGCGGCCAATCTGGAAATCGACGCTTTTCTCGAAAGCTATTTTGGCGCGGTCCCATCTCTTCAAAGCATGGCGATTGCTCCCCGGATAGCTCCTTACGTCTTCCTTTCCAGCCTCGAGGCGCTTTATTACGTGGCCAGCGTCCTCAAAGTTGTCGACTCGCGTCGAATCGCGATGTACGTGAAATGCATGCGGGAATCGGAATCGCGGGCGCGTGAGTCCGCTCTTCATTTTTTGGCGCCGACGATGGCCTCAACTTGTGCAGAGCCTTTCCTGAGGGGGGAGTAATGACGCGAGCGGAGATGAGGTTGAAACGGCGGAACTGGAAAGAGCGGCAGGAAGAACTCGCCGCCGATCGCGAGTTCGTTGCGCAGGAAGTGGTGCCGCTCGTACCGGAACTGACCCGCAGCCTGGACCCGGTGAATTGGACCATCGAAATTGTTCGCTCGAAAGCCACAGACCGAACTACGCTCCGCTACGCCTTCGGCTGTATTGCAGTAATCTACGGCAAGCTTTATTTCGATCCCTCGCTCGGTCGCGCAACGTATAGTACGCTTGCGCATCTTTGGAAGCAAGGCTTTGCTGCCGGATCCGGTTTGGAAGTGCCCGAGCCGCTGGGCTTCCTGGAGGAAGCAAATCTGCTGCTCGTGCGGCGGGCCGGGGGCAGGCCGCTAAACGAGCTGGCGACTGCCGCCTCACTTGAGGAGGCCCTCACTGCTGTTCGCATGGCCGCGCGGTGGTTAGCGAAATACCATGCCACCGAGATTCCTGGTCTCCCGGTCCAATCGCCGTGCGAAAGAATTGAAATCCTCAGCATCGCCGACGCGCTCGCAAAAGTTGCCGCCGAATATCCGCAGGGTTCCTCTTTGCTCATTAGCATGTTGCACGACCTGCATGGAGCCTTATCGACGGGCAAGTCATCATCGCGGCTGGTGCCCACACATGGCCAATTCCGCCCTGCGCACGTATTTTCGGACGGCAAGCGCGCAACGGTCATCGACATTGAAAAGGTCTGCTTGTCCGATCCGGCGAAAGACGTGGCGCGCTTTGTCCATGCCCTGAAAAAGATTTGCGTTGAGGAGGGCCGCAATCCGCAACGTGGCGACGAACTTTCTCAGGAGTTTATTGCCGAGTATCGGATGCTTTCGCCTTCGGGTTTGGAAAATCTGGCTTACTTCCGCGCGCTTTTGGCGCTCAAGGCATTCGCAAAACTTTTGAAGAGTCACAAAGTGGATGAGGGCGAACGACAAGCCATCGGCAAAATGTATCGCCTCGAATTTGAAAGGGCAACTCACGGAAACGCCTTCCAAGGCGTCGCGGCGTAATCCTGCGCCAGCTTTTATCGAAACAGCACTTGAGGGAACTGAGATGGGTACGATTGGTCAGGAAATTTCCGTAGCCTCGTCCTCTTCCGAGCTACTGGCATGCAAGGCGGCCGAGTTCGCCACGCGAGAATTTATCGAGACGCGCATCCTTCCGCTGATCCATGTCGAACCAAATGGCAATGGCGCTAATTATTGCTGGCAGATCGTCCAAAATACTGGAACTGGCCGCCTGACACTTCGTTATGACTTAGGCTCAGATAACGTTCTGTTTGCTAAGCTCTACTCCGATGGGCTCGGCCCGCGATGCCACGAGATCAATTGCGCGCTGTGGGAAGCGGGGTTCAACGCGACCGGCCAGTACAGAGTTCCGCAGCCAGTAGGTTTCCTCGGCGATCACAATCTGCTCCTCATGCGTTGCGTGCCGGGCACTCCGCTTGGCGCGGCATTTAACGGACATGCCTCCGTGGATCTGATTGCTGGTAGCCGGAAAGCCGCCAACTGGCTCGCAGCCCTGCACCGATCTTCGCTCGAAACGGGTACGCCGGATTCGGATTGGGATTCACTAAAGCTTTTCCGTTTGGCCGGCCGTCTGATCAAGGCCGTTGCGGCTCGCCCGGAGAGCCTCGAGAGGGTCCGCGAACTGATGGATCTGCTTGAGAAGCGCATCGCGGAAATACCGGCGAGCCGGCGATTCGTTTTCAGCCATGGCCGATATCATCACGATCACGTTTTCGTGAGCCCGGACGTGATCGCCGTGATTGATCTTGACCGGTGTTGCCCTTCCGACCCCGCCAAGGACGCCGCCGAATTTATCCGCGTTTTGCGGCTGACCGCGTTCAAGAAAGGATTTGATATGAACCGCGTCGAGGAGGCCACGACAGCCTTCCTCAGCGCGTACCTTGCAGAGGTTCCCGAAGCCGCTGTGAGTCTTGGTTGTTATTGGGCTGCGTTTGTATTTCACAGTTTGCTGGGTGGCTTGAAGAAAAGCGACCCCAAGGGAAAACGGAGCTGGGACGAGCTGATGGAGTTCTACGTGAGCGAAATGATGCGCGCCTTGAACTTTGCCCGATGAGCAATAAGGTCGAGAATCAGAAAAAACAGGAGCCAAAAGGGGGCGATCCGTATCTCCCGTCGAGCGGCAAGCCGCGGCCGACGACGTTCCGACGCCTATTCGGTTATGCCGCCGGCGTCTGGCCACTGTTAACTGCCCTGCAGGTCTGTATTATCGGCAGTGCGCTGCTCGATCTCGCCCGGCCTTGGATTATCGGCTTCCAACTATTCGACCTGGTGATTCGAAAACAGGATCTCAATCGGCTTCCGTTCGTGATCCTGCTGCTGATGGGCTCGTTTGTTGGCCAACAGGTTCTCGATTTCGCGGCGGACGTCCTGCAGGAACTCAGCAACCAGCGCCTTGTTAATCGACTTCGCTGCGACCTCTACGCGCACACGATGACTCTGCCGGTGCGTTTTTTTGACTGCGGTCGTACAGGAGACTTGCTCTCTCGCGTGACTGGCGACATTGATACGGTGGAGAACTTCCTTAACACATTGATGCAAAATGTTGGCTCGCAATTGGTGACATTGGTGGGAACGCTTGCCGCGATGTTCGCGGTGAGCGCCAGACTCACCCTGTTCCTTCTGCCTACAGTGGTCGCACTCGCCTGTTCCGTATTCTTCTTCCGCAGGCCGGTAAAGCGATTCTCTCGCCGTGTCCGCGTTCTCATTGGCGATATGGCCAGCCTGGCCGAAGAGGCCATCGGCGGCGTGCGCGTAGTGAAGGCTTGCTGCGGAGAAAAATTCGAATTTGAACGTTTCGCGAACAAATCCAGGGAACTGCTGCAGGGCCGAATGCGATTACAGAAGCTCTCGGCCGTTTATTCCTCGAGCGTGGAGTTCTGCGTTTTCGCTGGCACGCTGATTGTGGTTTGGTTTGCGCCGCCATGGGTCATCACCAGCAAGACGCTCACCGTCGGCGGGCTGATCGCCTTCTTTGCCTACACGACCAAGCTCTACAGTCCGGTGAAGGCCCTCAGCAAAATGAATCTTTCCATGCAGAAAATTCTCGCCGCCGGTGATCGCGTCTTCGAGGTGATGGATGTCCTGCCAGAATCGGTCAACGGCCTTAGTCAGGGCCGGCAGCCCGTGCTGTCCAGCACGCTCGATCCCGGCGCTGTGTCTCCACGCATATCTGGTGATATCCGATTCGAAAATGTGAGCTTTGGTTACGATCCCGAGAATCAGGTATTGAAGAATTTCTCCCTGCACGTCAAGCCGGGTGAATTGGTCGCACTCATCGGTCCCAGCGGAAGCGGCAAAACAACGATAGTCAATCTGTTGTTACGCTTCTACGAGCCCACATCGGGTCGCATCTTGATCGACAGGGTGCCACTAGATCGAATTCCGGTGCAGAGCCTACGCGAGCAGATCGGTGTTGTGTCACAGGAGACCTTTCTCTTCTCCGGCACAGGCCGCGACAATATCGCCTACGCCAGCCCCCATGCGAGTGAGGCCGAAATTACCCAAGCTGCCCGGGCCGCGCACGCGCACGATTTCCTCTCCGAATCGCCCAATCGATATTTGACTGAAGTAGGCGAGCGTGGCGTGCAGCTTTCCGGTGGACAGCGGCAGCGCATTGCCATCGCGCGTGCAATTCTGCGCAACCCGGGCATCATGATTTTCGACGAGGCCACGTCGCATCTGGATTCCGAATCCGAGCAGTTGATCCAGGAGGCGCTCGAAAAAATCGCCCGGGGCCGAACTATATTCGTGGTCGCACACCGCTTCTCCACGATACGCCGCGCCGACAAAATCGTAGTCATCGAAAACGGCAGAATGATCGAGGCGGGCCGCCACGAAGAGCTTCTCGCACGGAACGGTCTGTATCGCAGGGTTTATTCACTTCAAATGCAATCGCCTGGAGCAACCGGCTAGGCAGTTTGGCTCCTTCAGAAGACAGGGAGAGAGGACGAGCGAGATGAACATCGGCCGAACCAGAGCACTCGGAACGTACGGGTTTCCGATGCTCGCGCTCCTCGCCACGCTCGCAGTTAGCAGCGCACATTGGCACGGCATCGAGCAAGATCCTTATAGAAACGGCGCACCCAAGCGCTATGGAGTAATTTGGCCGGACCAACTCACGCGTTCCGGTCTTCCTCCCAGCGATCAGGGATGGATCTGGCTGCGCAAGCAAGGAGTTCGGAGCATCGTCACGTTTCGGACACAGAATGATGTCGATTACGGAAAGTTTGGCTTCGAGCACGTTATGCGTATGCCGCTCACACGTTCCGTGATGCCGACAGAGCGGACGGCCACTGAATACCTTAAGTTCATTCAGGACCCGGCAAATCAGCCTGTGCACATCCACTGCTCGGCTGGCAGAGGCCGGACAGGAATGATGGCTGCGCTAGCCCGCTACTCGATTGACGGGTGGGCGTTGACCAGAGCTCTCGACGAAGCTCGCCAATACCGCGACGGCAAGGAGTTGTCTCCGAGAAGGGTAGCTTGGCTTCGTGCTTGGGCAAAGGCGCACCCGCCCGGGAGTTTCAAGTCAAGACCGTAGCATTCAACTGGCTACTTGAGAGGTGACGTATGAACAAGCTCGCCCTTGTCCTAGCGTTCTTGGTTGTCGCAATACTTTTTCCAACTGGTGTCGCGGCATCGGAAGTTAAATTGTCGCGAGCCGCTCATGTCAGTGCTAATGCCCAGGGACAAGAACCTGGCCCCATAGTCGCCATTAGCGGCACGATACGCACGCCGCAAGGTGTTGCCGTCCCCGGCGCGGCGGTACGTATCATACATGTGACGTCGGGCAGGACCTGGGAGACCTCGACCGATGATGAAGGCAAATTCTCCGTTCGCGATCTTCCTGCCGGTCACTACCGTGTCGAAGCACGTCAGGTCGGTTTAGGAACCGCCCTCTGGGAGAACGATGTTTATAACAGCTCTCCCGTTACACTACCGACATCTGAACAAATCGAGCTCACCCTTCGCCGTAGCACACCAGTTGGAAAGCCGATAGAGGCAGGTGTTGCCGCCGCCGCGGGCGGCACGTCGCCGAACGCAGCGAAGCCCCCGAACGAGACTAAAGCGGCGACTAGGCCATCAGCCAACAACCAGTCTCAAAAGTCCAATGTCGCATCGGGCCAGTCTGATGCTGAAACCAAGGCCGTTAAATCGAAGAAGGACGGTTTTGAGCCGGTAGAGCCTAAAACTGTCCTCACGGCCAGCTCAGATCCTGGTCAACGAGTTGCGCCTTCGGCTCCGCCGGCCAGTAGCGCGAATACTCAATCGCTATCAGCCGAATCGTATTTAATCAGCGGCACGGTCGGACGTGGTTCGACCGCTGGAGCAACGGACACGAACGATCAGGATGATTCTAGCGGCCCTGAAGACCCGGACAACAACTCCAAGAAACATCATCATCACAGCAGTGCCGGGCACTCCAAGGGCGCGAAAGCGTTTGTACACGCCGGTCTTGGTGATAATCTTGCCGGGAGCGTGGCCGATCTGGCGGTCCGGGACAAGGTCAAGCACCTGGGATCCAACCAGGTTCACCTCACGCTGTACAACTACTACGAAACGTCCGCATGGGACGCGCGCAATTATGCGCTCACCGGTGTTCCGTCCCCGATGATTGCGCATTTCAGCGAGCGTTTCGGCGCGAATTTGGGCGGCCCGTTCACGATTCCCAAGCTGTATCACGGGAAAGATCGCACGTTCTGGTTCGTTAACTACGAACTAAACCGCCACACCTCTGCGAACGACCTGTTCAAAACCGTGCCGACAATTCCGGAGCGTTCCGGCGATTTTTGCGACCGCGGAGTCCAGTTGTTCGATCCCATGACGGGTCTGGATGGGCCGCGACAGGCTTTCGGGTGCGCAATCCCAACCTCGCGTTTGGATCCCATTGCGCTGAATGTCATGCCTTTGTTTCCGCTGCCCAATTTGCCCGGTTTGATCCTCAACTACCATCGCGGTGTTCGTATACCCTCGACGATGGATTTTGTAAATTTCCGTATGCTGCACTCCATTTCTCCACGCTTCAGCATTCTCGGAGTCTACAATCTGGTGGAGGCGCAGGCGAAATCGCTTACCAGCTTTCCTTCGCTCGACGGGAACGCGGCCACCCGCGATCAGAACATCACGCTCGGTTTGACGCAAAACTTGACCCCGCGGCTCGTCAATGAGACGAAGATCAATTTCAACCGCAACCGCAACCAGATTTTCAGTACAAACGCCTTCACTAACAATCTTGCCGCCAAGTATGGCTTCACCGGTGTCTCCACAGCCCCCATCGATTACGGCGTCCCTCTTATCACGTTTGACAATTTCACGGAACTCGCAGACCCGGCTCCGCTTTTGGTTCGCAATCAGACACTGCGCCTCTTCGACAACATTTCCTACATCCTTCGGCGGCATACGATCCGTGCCGGCGCGGAAATTCGCCGCCGGCAATTGAACACCTATACCGACCCGACCGCGCGGGGTGTGTACTCTTTTTCCGGCTTGATGACCAGCCAGCTTGACACGTCGGGCGTAAGCGACCCGAGCACGGGCCTTGACTTTGCAGACTTCTTACTCGGCCTGCCAGGGTCAACTAACGTGCAATTCGGCACGAGCAGCAATTACGGCCGAAGCTGGCAATTCGCGTCGTACGTACAAGACGACTGGCGCGTCACTCCCCGCTTCTCGGTGAACTATGGCCTCCGGTACGAGCTCTATACGCCATTTGTCGAGAAGTACAACCACCTGGCCAATCTACTCATCAATCCCAGCATCACCCAGGTCGCCGTAGTCGTGCCGGGGCAGCTCAATCCGTTCGGTGGAGCTCTGCCCCATTCACTCATCCACTCCCAAGCCGCCAATTTCGCACCGCGCCTCGGCATTGCCTGGCGTCCGCTCAAGAATGGTGGGCCCGTTGTGAGGGCCGGCTACGGCATTTTCTATAACGGCTCGATTTACGATGACCTCTACAGCGGGATGCTGAATCAGCCGCCGTGGGCGCAAGCACGCACGCTCGTGACTTCGGCGACGCAGCTACTAACGCTCGAGAACGGCTTCCCGCCGTCTCCGCCCACGGCCGTAACCAATATCTACGGCGTTGATCCAAATTACAAAATTGGCTACGCCCAAATCTGGAACTTGTCGGTCGAACAGCAATTTGGAAAAAACTTCGTTATGGAGCTACTCTATACGGGCACCAAGGGCACGCACCTCGACCTTTTTGAAGATCCAAATCAGGCGACTCCTGGCAGCGTGGTTGGATCCGACGAGCGCCGGCGCATCCCGAATGCCTCCGGCTTCGGATATGAAACTTCAGGAGCCAATTCCATCTACAACGGCTTCCAGGTCCGCGTGCAGAAGCGGATGTCAAACGGCATGCGCTTCCTTTTCCTTTACACGCTCGGCCATTCCATCGACGACTCCAGCGTTATCGGAGTTGGCCACGTCACTGGCTTAGTGCAGGACTACAACAATCGCCGGGCGGAGCGCGGTAACTCCTTCTTCGATGTCCGTAACGACCTCCGCACATGGCTCTACTACGATCTGCCCTTCGGCGACCGCAGGCGCTGGCTGCGCAGTGGCATCGGGGCGAAGTTATTGGGCAACTGGCACCTGAGTATGAACACGCTGGTAACCAGCGGGGACCATCTCACGCCGTATATTACCGCCCAGAATACAAACGGCGTTGGCCCTCTGTTCTCTCAGCGCCCAGACCAGATCGGCAATCCGAACTTGCCTTCCAACCAGCGCACCAACAATCGTTTCTTCAACGTTTCAGCTTTCGCCTTGCCTCCGACCGGTAGCTTTGGCAATGCCGCCCGCGGCACGATCGTCGGGCCTGGCCTCTTTACCGTAAACGCTATGTTCGGACGCCGGATGCATTTCGGCAGAGATGGACGTTACCAGTTCGAATTGCGCTGGGAAGTTCAAAACCTGACCAATACGGCTAACTTTTCCAACGTTATTACTGTTGTGGATGCGACCGATGCCGGAGTTGTCACAGGGGTCAAAGCGATGCGTTCGATGGATATTATGCTGAGGTTACATTTTTAATGCGCCGGATAATTGCAACGCTCGCCGCAATTTCAATGGTGGTTCCCGCCGCCCCGGCGGAAGGCGCGGAACAACCGGCCCAACAGCGAGACCTCAACGCGCACCCGCAACAGGCAAGTCCGTCCGCTTCTCCTGCGCAAGAGTCTCCTCCCGCAACGACAATCATCCGCTCGTCGGTGGATTTGGTGCTGATCGACGTGAGGATTACGGACAAATCTGGCAAGCCGATTCTGGGGCTGAAGCCGGTACAATTCTCGGTGACCGAGGATGGCAAGCCCCAGAAGATCTCCTCGCTCGATTACAACAACATCGAAGCCGTCGAGAGGGCGGAGGTCAAAAATGCTCCTCCGATCGTGGTGCCGATGGGGACCGTCCCCGCACCGAAGCCGGAAACCGTTCGTGCAGCCGTGCGCGATCACCGTCTTATTGTTCTCTTCTTCGATCTGACGGCGATGCACCCCGACGATCTCCTTCGCGCCCAGGCGGGCGCCGAGAACTATATCGCCAAGCAAATCTCCCCGGCTGATCTCGTCGCGGTGGCCGTGTTTGGTAATCAGCTTAAGGTTCCTGTTCACTTCACCAATGATCGCGAAGTACTGATGCGCGCGGTGAAGAGCCTGCGTCCCGGCAAGGATGCAGAGTTAGCCGACATGGCCGATGCCGCCGCGCAGCCTGGCGAAGACACAACCAACGAAGACACCGGGGCCGCCTTCACCGCCGATGAAACCGAGTTCAACATCTTCAATACGGATCGCAAACTCGCTGCGCTCGAATCACTCACGGTCTTGCTCCGTGAAATCCCGGGAAGAAAATCCGTGGTCCAGTTCACCGGCGGTATCACGCAGACCGGTGAAGAAAACCGCGCACAGCTCGTGGCGACCACCGATGCCGCGAATCGGGCCAACGTCTCGTTCTATACCGTGGACGCGCGAGGCCTGATGCCGATGCCGCCCGGCGGTGAGGCCCGGCAAGGCTCCTCCGCGGGCTCGGCTATGTTCATCGGCGGAGGCAAGCCCACGATTGCCCACCAAGCCAGCCGTGCCATGTTCAGCGGCTCGGAAGTCATGCAAGAAAGTGCTTCGCGGCACAACTCGCGTGAGACGCTCTCTACTCTGGCGTCCGACACTGGCGGCCGCTCGTTTTTTGACCTCGGCGACTTCTCGGATGTTTTCAAGAAGATACAGGCGGATTCGCCTGGCTACTATCTGATTGGCTATTACAGTACCAACACGCGCCCGGACGGAGCCTGGCGTCGGGTACAGGTGAAGGTCAGCGTCCCAGGCACCAGGGTCCTTTCCCGTCAGGGTTATTACGCGCCGCATGACTCGGGTGTGGGCACGGCAGAGGACCGGGAGCGGCAGCTTTTGGACGCCCTGCGCGACGATGCCCCACGGGTTGAATTGCCGGTTGCGCTTGAAACTTCTTACTTCCGTCTGGGCGGCAAGGACATATTCGTTCCTATCGCTGTCAAGTTGCCCTCAAGCGCGTTGGAATGGGCTCAAAAGCGCGGCCATCACCAAGCCGTCTTTGATTTCGCCGCGGAAGTGCGAGATAGAAATAGCAGCAAGGTCGTCGCGGCCTTGCGTGATCAGATTACCGTCACTCTTGGCACTGATCGTTTCAACCAGTTGCAGAACCAGGCGTTGGTCTACCAAGGCGGAGTGGTGCTCGGGCCGGGAAGCTACAGGTTGAAATTCCTTGCGCGCGAAAATGCATCGGGTCGTATTGGTTCCTTTGAGGAGGATCTGAATCTGCCTGCCGCACAATACGAAAAGCTTGAGCTCAGTCCCATGCTCCTTTCGAGCCAGCTCGGTCCGGTGCAGGGGAGAACGTCCGAGGTGTCCAAAAAGACCCTGGGACGCGAGGCGAAGCTTAAGTCCTCGCCGCTGGAATTTTCTGGCGAGCGCATTGTGCCCAGCGTGACGAATGTTTTTACCACACATCAGCAACTATACGTTTTCCTCCAGGCCTACGTACCGCAGAAAACTGACGCCTCGAAGATGCGCGCGGGATTGGTTTTCTTCCATGGGGGCCAGCGTTGCGATGAAACCGCTCTAGTCGAGCCCGCTGCCGTGGACGAAAGAACACACACCGCATCGTTTCGCATCAATCTAGCGCTGGAAAAATTTGCTCCCGGCGCCTATACTGTGCAAGTTGTGGTGGTGGAAGACGGTGGGGACCTGGTGGCCTTTGGTCGCAATAATTTTGAACTGCGTAGGGCATCACCGTAGGTTCTGGGTGTGTCTCTAACCTTCCCGCGAGCGCGAATAAGCGGAACGCTGGCTTGCGTCTCAAGCGGTCTGGAGGCGCATGTAGAGCTGTATTTCCCGCAGGCTTTGGACTGGTTCTTTGAAGTCACCTCGCCAATCGCTGGCGGGTTCCTGGAAGCTTGGCCGTCGTTTCGGCCAGGCGATCCCACTCTGGTAGCAGTGACCGATGTACCAGGGTCCTGCCTCCCAGATCCCGATCACACGCCTACCGCACCCTGCGCTCCACCTTTCAACCAGAACTCAAACTCATCGTGTCGGCTGATGCGGACCTCCATTCCTGGCTACAATCGTTTCCCAATGAACGATTTTCCACGTATCGCAGTCAGTGAACCGTATAAGGCAGTGAGCCTGGTCTGGAATGACGCGAGAAACGCACCGTTGGGCGATATACTGACCCACTACCTGACTACTCCCGGCAGTAACTGTCGGATTACTAACCAACCGAGTAACTGGCTGGCAACAAATTCTATTATCGTTCCCAACTTCGGCGGCTACACCGATAACTTCGTGTCTGCATCAAACACGCTTTTCGTGTCCTCGTCGGATGGACGCGTTGGCGTTCCGCAACGGTACGAAGCGCACACTGGCGTGCATTAAAGCCCGCTAGCTCCGAATCAGAACCGCAATAGGATTTAGAGTCTTTGAGCCCCGGCCTGAAAAGGGCCGGGGCTTTTGTTTTCATGAGTAGTGTTCTTGTAAGTGAGATGCAGATCATTGATGGAATTCCGGCCTTCGGTACGCCCGTAGACGAGGGTGCGCTTTTAACCGACGCCCCGGCCGATG
Source organism: uncultured Acidobacteriaceae bacterium (assembly GCA_963787585.1). Taxonomy (GTDB): domain Bacteria; phylum Acidobacteriota; class Terriglobia; order Bryobacterales; family Bryobacteraceae; genus Bog-105. The sequence goes on along the minus strand of CAWBDR010000001.1, from coordinate 290,511 downwards.
AAATGCCCGCAACATTAAGACCATCATGGACGATGTCTGGGGACGATCGGCTTTGGAATCGGGCGTAACGACGGAAAAGTTGAACACCGCTTCTTGACGCTGACCATCCGGGCTGGCACGTTCAACGGGCAAAGGGTCTGAAGCGAATTGCAGAGAACCAGCTCGGCAGGGTCGGCTCGGGCAACCCATTGCGTCGATATCTTGAGAACTATCCTGCAGGGCTAGGTCTCGCGCGAGAATGTAGAACTCCGCGGCGGCGGGCTGGATGAATCGCCGCACCGCTAGAAACGCTTGCCGGATGTACCAGCCGAACATGAAGGAACGGTTCTGGTTCTTCATACGCTTCGCCCTCTCGGTGTGGCGATGGCCGGAGCGAACGAGTTCGATCCATACAAGGATTGACTTAATGCCGGTTTATGCCATTGTATATACGAAAACGCGTTACGGCGGCTTTGCGAAGGGAAATCGGTTTCCGTATGCTCGCGACACCTCATAGCGTTGGCTACGCCAAGATCGTCATCAGCGTAGATGCCGACGTCGACCAGTTCGACCTGAAGCAGGTGATGTGGGCTATATCGCTCAAGCTAACTCCGGCCGGCAATGTTATGATCTTGCCGAATCTTTCAGTAAACCTGTTAGACCCGGCGGCGAACCCGCCGCTTCGAACTCCGCCTAGCGGCCGATAGCGAGGTCGTCTGTGGAAAACGATCACAATCCGGAAATGGCCGAAGTCAATGACCAGACGCGAACCATGCAGATCAACAAGGCCACACTGGATACGACCATTGGCCCGTATCGCTTACTCGCGCAGCTTGGAGAAGGCGGCATGGGCGTCGTATACCGGGCACAGCAGCTCAAACCAATTCGCAGGGAAGTGGCGCTCAAAATTATAAAGCCTGGCATGGACAGCAAGCAGGTGATCGCCCGCTTCGAAAGCGAGCGCCAAGCTCTTGCGGTCATGGACCACCCCAACATCGCTCACGTCTTCGATGCGGGTACCACGCCGGCGGGGCTGCCGTATTTCGTAATGGAGCTGGTGGACGGCATCCCCATAACCGATTACTGCGATTCAAAGCGCCTCACAATTCCGCAACGGATCCAACTGTTTGTACCCGTTTGCCAGGCCATCCAGCACGCGCATCAAAAGGGCATCATCCACCGGGACATTAAGCCATCGAATATTCTCATCAGGCGACAGGATAACCAAGCGGTTCCCAAAGTCATCGACTTTGGCCTCGCGAAGGCGCTTAGTTACGAGTCGAGCGAGGCAACCAGGATGACGGGCGCCGGTACAGTCATCGGCACTCTGAGTTACATGAGCCCGGAGCAGGCGGAGTGGGGCCGGCACGATATCGACACGCGCACTGATGTGTACTCGCTCGGCGCCGTCCTCTACGAACTGCTCACCGGCTCCACGCCGCTCGATCGTTTAGAGGACTCTTCCTATATCGAGATGCTTCAGCGTATTCGGGAGGAAGAACCGAAGCCCCCCAGCGACCGCGTGCGCCGCTCCGGCGAGCTGAAAGACATCGCGAGTTTACGCCAAAGCGATCCCGCGAGGTTGCCAAAGCTGTTGGACCGCGAGTTGGATTGGATCACGCGAAAGGCGCTGGAGAAGGACCGGGTCCGGCGGTACGAAACGGCCAATGGTCTAGCCCGTGACCTCCAGCGCTATCTCGAAGGCGAGCCCATCGAAGCAGCGCCGCCTTCTGCTGCGTATCGGATCGGCAAGATGCTGCGGAAGTACCGCGTATGGCTTGCGACTGCCGCAGCCTTTGCAGTGCTACTTATAGCAGGTATCATCTTCTCCGCCTGGATGGCGGTGCGCGCGAGTCGTGCACGAGCCGAAGCGCAAGCAGTAAATGAATTCCTCGAGAAAGATCTTCTAGCTCAGGCAAGCGCCTACAATCAGTCGGCCAGTGCCAAACCTGACCCGAATTTGACCGTGCGTACTGCGCTCGACCGCGCGGCCGCGCGTATCGAAGGCAAGTTCGCGACTCAGCCGCTTGTGGAAGCTTCCATACGACAGACTATGGGCGGAGCATATGTAGACTTGAGCCTTTACCCGCAAGCGGAGCAACAGTATCAGCGTGCGCTGGCCATCCGGCGTGGTGAGCTCGGCGACCAGAATGCCGATACGCTGGCTTCGATGGCGAGCCTCGCTGCCGTCTACGAGCGGCGCGGCAACCTCAAAGCAGCCGAACCACTGTATCGCGAGACACTCGCCGTTGAACGCCGCATCCTGGGCAACCAGCATCCGGCGACACTAAAGACCATGAATGGTTTGGCGACGACCTACTTAGACGAAGGCGAGTTCGCGAACAGTGCATCCATATTGGAGCAGGCGGTTCCTCTCGACCAGCACGTGCTAGGTGAGCAGAATCTTCACACCTTGAGAGCCATGGGCAACCTGGCAGCCGCATACTGGATGTTAAATAAGTACGAGCAGGCTGAACCGCTGTTTGTGAAGACGCTGGAACTAAAACGGCGCGCTCTGGGCGATCAGAACCCTGAGACGCTCGATACCATGACCAATCTCGGGGCTGTCTATTTCTTCCGTGGCGAGTACAAGCAGGCGGAGGCGCTCTATAGAACGGCTCTCGCAGCCTATCGGCGCGTCCTTGGCGACTCTCATCCTAGTACGATCAATGCGAGGAATAGCCTGGCTGACCTGCAGAGTATTCGTGGCGACTACGCGCAGGCGCAGGAAAACTATCAGAAGGCGATTGATGGCGCGCAGCACGGCCCAGGCGGCGAGCATCCAATCGCCCTGCAAACTCTGGCCGGACTTGCTGGGCTCTACGAGCTCGAAGGCAATCTTCCACAAGCGGCGGCACTTTACGGAAAGGTTTTAGTTACGCGCCGGCGCGTTCTCGGGGCCGAGCACCCCGACACACTCGAGGACGCAGTCGACCTCGCCCGTACTTACCTCAAGCAGCAGAAATATGCGGAGGCGGAATCGTTGCTGTGCCAAACCCTGCCGGTCTATGAAAAGACCGCGCCTGATGCCTGGCAACGCTTTGAGGGTGAAGCCATTCTCGGAGCGTGCTTAGCCGGTCAGAAGAAGTATGCCGAGGCCGAGCCTATCCTGCTCTCGGCCTATGCTGGATTGGCAAAACAAAAGAACACCATTCCTACCAGCGACCTGCACAATATCGCAGACGCTGGACCCCGCATCGTCAATCTGTATCGCGACTGGGGCAAACCCGACAAAGCCGCCGAATGGCAGTCCAAGCCGTCGAAATAATGATCGCGTGTATTTTCGAACCTTGCGCTAGCCGGTTTCGTATCATTCTCCAAGCCCCGGGTGGAGTGCGTCAATGCGGGGCAGGTTCAGAGGCGATATGAGACATAACTTAAGGATTTCCTTCCGGCTGGTCCTCGTGGCGGGCTTGCTGGTGTCTTTTCTGCAGGCCGCGGAACCGGATCCGGAATACCGCTGGCGGATTCTGGCAAATATCGGAGCCGATACCGTTAATCTCACGCTTACGCGGCACGATGGCGGCAATACCATCTCGCACACGAACTCCGTTCAACTTTCGAGCCTGCGAGGGTTGGAACGATCCGACATGTACGGTGGCCCAGCCTCGTTCCACATTCGCCGCGATGCCGGCACTCTGTACTGCAAAGGGTCGTTTGCATTGGGCGTCGGTTGGGGGTCGGTGACCTTTCAGCCCGATCCGCACTTCCTAAGCGAGCTCAAAGAGATTGGCTTTCGTGATATTCGGGAAGGTCAACTCTTTGACTTGGCGATGGACAACTTCCGCCTTTCGGATGCCCGCGATCTTCGCGCTGCCTGCAAATGCGTCCAGACCGGGGATGATGTGATCGAGCTGAACGATCACGGAGTGGATGGCTACTATCTCGGTCGAGTGACACACCTCTTTTCGCAGCCCTTAAGCATCGAAGCGGTCACCCAGATGAAGGATCATGGCGTGCAGATTTCATTGCTAGAGACGCTGCAGTCCGCCGGTTACCAATTGCCCGCGGAATCTGTGACGGAGCTGCAGGACCATGGCGTTGGAGCTTCATTTATCCGCGAGATGGGTCCGCAGTTTAAAAGCGCCCGTGACGCACGAGACCTGATCGAACTGCATGATCATGGGGTATCGCCTGAGTTTGTGCGTCGTCTGGAGGAGGCCGGAGCGGACGCTACCACCGACGAGATCATCCAACTTCATGACCACGGCACGGACGCAAGCCTGGTACGAGCTGCCAAAGATGCCGGCCTGAATAAACCGGTTTCCTCCGCGACCGCTTTGCAAGACCACGGCCTTGATGCGCAGTATGTGCGCGACATGTCCCAAGCGCTGCACGCGCACGTTACTGCGGACGACTTGATCCAACTTCACGATCATGGGATCTCGCCTGAGTTTGCGCGGCACGTTGCGGAGAGCGGGTTTAAGGCACTCGGTCCGGATCAATTGATCAGTCTGCACGAGCACGGTGTTCCGGCCGAACTCCTGGCACAAGCCGGCCGTTCGCATAGCGTGAGTTTCACGACGGACGAGATCATACGGCTGCATGAACAGGGCATTGACTCGGAGTTTCTGCGTTCGTTCGACGCAGCGGGTTATGCTAATGCCTCGGCGGCCGATTTGATCGAGCTTCACGAGCATGGTGTTACCGCCGATTTCGCACACCGGCTGCAGTCCGAGGGCTTCGGAACTCTCACCGTGAGCCAATTGATCAAAATGAAAGATCACGGAATGTAAGAGCGTCCGAATAGATCCTTGGGATGACGGCTCGCGGAATGAAAAAGCTCATTAACCGTCCCGAGAATGCAGTGCACGAGATGATGCATGGTCTCGTCGCGATGCACGGAGGGTTAGTGTTGCTGCCGGACCATCATGTTTTGCTCCGTGCGGATGCTGAACAGGCGCGCAACCAGCAGGTTGCGTTGATCTCAGGCGGTGGCAGCGGTCACGAACCAGCGCACGGCGGCTACGTGGGAGCGGGTATGTTGAGTGCCGCGGTTGCCGGCGAAGTGTTTACCTCCCCTACTCCCGATTCTGTATTTGCGGCAATTCAAGCGACCGCCGGCCAGCGGGGAGTGTTGCTGATTGTAAAGAATTACACAGGCGATCGTCTGAATTTTGGCCTGGCGGCCGAAATGGCGCGCGCGGAAGAAATTCCTGTCGAGATCGTTGTGGTCGCCGACGATGTGGCGTTAGTGGGCACGCAGCAGTATGCCGGTGCACGCGGCATTGCGGGCACTGTGCTCGTTCATAAAGTGGCCGGCGCGGCTGCCGCGGAAGGCCGAAACCTGGGCGAGGTAGCTGCAATCGCTCGAGAGACTGCGAATTCAGTCGCTACGATGGGCCTCGCGCTGTCAGCCGGCACAGTGCCCACCGCGGGCAAACCCAGTTTCGTACTGGACGAGGAAGAAGTCGAAATCGGGCTGGGCATTCACGGCGAACCAGGGATACGCCGGGTTGCGCTCCGTTGCGCAGATGAGCACGCGGAGGAACTCATCCAAGAGATTGTTACCGCTCACGACTTGAAGGAGAGCGAGCGAATTGCCGTGCTGATCAACAATCTGGGCGCGACCACCGGGATGGAGGTAGCGATCTTCGCGCGCCAGGCACTGAATTTGCTCGAATCGCGCGGGTTGGTGATCGAGCGTGTCTACGCCGGAACGTTTATGACATCACTCGAGGCAGCGGGCATATCGCTTTCGATCCTGCGTGTTGATGAGAATCGTCTGAAGCGTTTGGATGCCCCAACATCCGCTCCGGCTTGGCCCAACGTTGCGACGGCACGCACCGGGCGGGCGCAAGACCGGGTGATGATTTCTCCACAGTTCACTCCTGCTCCGCACCGCGATCGGGCTTATCAGCCGCCAAACAAACTACAGCGGGTCATGATGTCGGCGTGCGGCGCCGTGATGGACGCCGAAGTCCGGCTGACGGAGTTGGATCAAGCGGTTGGGGATGGAGATCTGGGAGTGAACCTGGCTCGTGGGGCAAGGGCCATTGAAGAGAGTTTGCCGCTGTATCAGCTCTACAGCCCCTCTGAAGCGCTAAGAGCCGCCGGCTTGACGTTTCAGAGAGTCGTAGGCGGTTCGTCCGGAGTTTTCTACGCGGTATTTCTGTTAAGGGCAGCGACTTCGCTCCGCGCGACAAACTCGAACAATGCGAAGGCATGGGCCAAGGCGTCACTGGAGGCTTGCGACGCGATCAGTAAACTGGGCGATGCGCGGCCCGGCGATCGCACCATGTTGGATGCGCTGCTGCCGTTCGCGGACACATTTGCCGGCTCGCTGGAGGAAGGCCGCTCCATGACGGATGCCCTCGAGGCCGCGGCATGTGCAGCGGAAAAGGGGGCCGAAGCAACGGCAAGCATGTTTCCCAAACGTGGGCGCTCGAGTTACTTGGGTGAACGGGTGATAGGCAACCCGGATCCGGGTGCACTGGCTGCAGCGATCTGGCTCCGAGCCATAGTTTCCGCGATGTCGGAAGCAACCCCGGCATCAGAGGATCGCAAAGTTGGGAAAATCTGAATCGCTCGCCACGTCTCACTCATAGCGCAAAGCAACCAGCGGATCGACCTGCGTTGCCCGTCTGGCTGGAATCAGGCAAGCTGCGAACCCAACGGCGACCAGCACGCAAACAACGGACCCGAGCGTGACAGGGTCGAATACCGATACGCCCCACAGCTCATCCTTGATCAGCCGCGCCAGACCAACACTCGCTGCGAATCCGATGACAAGCCCCAGCGCGATCAACTTCAATCCTGTGCGCAAAACCAACCGAATGACATTTCCTTGCATCGCTCCCAATGCCATACGAATGCCTATCTCATGCGTTTGCCTCGAAACCGCATACGCCATGACGCTGTAAACACCGATTCCGACCAGCACTAGCCCGTTCAGGGCGAAGACCCCAAGCAGCAGCAAACCGAAGCGCGGTTCAGAATACGAAAAGCGCTTCATAAAATCTTCCAGCGTTCCCGTTAGAGTCAGTGCGACATTGCGGTCCACTGCCCAAATCTCTTTCTGGACCCCACTCAGCAGACTCATCGGATCCACTGCTGTACGCACCAACACGCCACGCTCGCCGAACCCGGTCATGGTATACGGAATCCAAAGCTCCGGCATTACCGGCTCCTGCAACCCCTGATTCTTTGCGTCGGCTACGATGCCGATGATCTCAAACATCGGATCTCGAACCGGATCGGGAAACGTCGCAAGCTCCGAGATCCGGATCGAGCGCCCGATCGGGTTTTCACTGCCAAAGAACTTTTCACGAATGTCTGGTTCACGACCGCGACTTTGCGTGCACCGATCACGTCTTTTTCAGAAAGCAGCCGCCCGGCGATGTGTTTGATCTCGAGGGTTCGGAAGTACTGCTCGCTACACAACTGGAATAGTCCACGCCACTTTTCAGAATGCGTTTTGCCCGGGACATCGATCTCGCTCGATATTCCGCCGTACGGTGGCAGAGTGCTCGTCTCCGTTGCGGAGACGACCCCGGGAAGCGAGTTCAAACGGTCGAGCACTTTGCGAAAGAAAACCGCTTTCTCCCTGGCCGTCGTGTAATGTCCCTTCGGCAGCGGCGTCCTCGCCACGAGTATGTTCTTCGGGTTGATGCCGAGTTGGACAGCCTGCAATGCAAAGAACGTACGCATGAGCAATCCCGCGCCTGTCAGCAGCACCAGCGAGAGCACGAGCTCGGCGACCACGATCGATGACCGCAACTTCCCGTGCCGGAAACCGCCGCCGCTCCCCTTGCTCGCACCTCGCAACGGCTCGATCAGATTCCTGCGGGTTGCGTGCAGCGCGGGAGCCAAACCGCAAAGCAAGGCGGTCAGGAACGCCACCCCCAGCGTAAACAGGAGAACCGGGCCATTGAGCCGGATCACCGCTTCTGACGGGATCGAACCATCAGGAATGATCGCAACAAGTCCCTTCAGGCCCGCCCATGCCAGCAAACACCCCAGCACGCCGCCGGCCACCGCTAGCACGAGGCTTTCAGAAAGAAGTTGCCGCACCAACCGCCATCGCGTGGCTCCTAACGAAGCGCGTGTCGCAATCTCACGCTCGCGCGCCGAAGCTCGTGCCAGAAGCAGATTCGCTACGTTACTGCACGCAATCAGCAGCAGCATGCTGACCGCGGCCATGAGCACGAACAGCATCGAACGAAACTGTCCCACTACGCTCTCCGCCAGGGTAAGGATCGAAGTCGAGAACCGTTTCGGATAGAGTTTCGGGTACTGTTTCGCGAGCCGCTTTACGATGATGCTCATCTCCGAAGCAGCATCGGCGCGCGTGACGCCTGGCCGCAGATGGGCCAGCAGCCACACGTAGTGCGTCGCAGCGGTCTTGTCGGAGCGACTGAGTGTGAGCGGCAACCAAAGATCGTCGCCCCCAAACGTGAACCGCGGTGGCATGATGCCTATCAGCGTGTATTGTTGCGCGTTCAGCGTGAATTGCTTCCCCAAAATCGACCGATCCAGGTTGTAGCTGGTCAGCCACATCTTGTAACTCATGACAAACACGGCCGGCGCGTCCGGTTTCCCATCCTCGGCGGTGATGTACCTGCCCAACAGCGGCTTTATGCCGAGAGTCGGAAACGCGTTCGTGCTGAGCATTCCGCCCTGCAGCCGCTCTGTGCCCTCGCCGCGCGCGTATAGAACATCCGCCTGATCCGCCGCGATGACGCGATCAAACGAGCGCGCTTGTTCCTGAATATCGAGAAACTCGGGTATGGTGTATCCGGTGCGGCCGCCGGGCCGTCCGTCCAGATCGTGGACCTCTACATTCACCAACCGCTGTGCATCCGTGTAAGGGAATGGATCGAGGAGAACGTTCTGTATGACGCTGAAAATCGCAGTGGTAGCGCCGATACCGAGCGCTAACGCGACAGCAGCAATCAGCGCAACATTCCAATCCTTCCTGATGACCCGGAATGCGAAGCGAATATCCTGCCAGAACGAGTGCACGCAAGAACTACGTTCACGAGGACGCCTTAGTTCCGGGTTTTCTGGAGCGGCCGCGTTTACTCCCGAACTTTGAGCGGAGACACCCGCGTCCCCGACATCACCTCAATGACTGGCAGAAATTTGCGCCGTCCTGGGGCGAGCGTTCAACCCGAAATCACTCCGAACACGGTCGTACCAGCCATCGTCGTCTAAAGCCCCCCAGTTCACCCATTCCTCGTCTGTCATCGATGCTCGCCAATCAAGGAAAGGTTGGGCGCCAGGTCCTGCGGGATACCGGAGTTGCCAGCTACCGCTCTCAATGATTTCACGGATCTTTTCCGCGACGACCGAAGGCGGGGTGGGATTGGCCAGAGAGGCTGTGAACATGTCGGCGAACCGCCCAGGCTGAAGGTAACGGGAGTGCAGGACGGGCTCCTCGACACGCCTCGCCATTGGGGTATCAATTATCCCCGGTTCGACGATTGCAACCCGAATCTTGTAAGGCTTTAGCTCTTGAGCCAATGCCTCGCTGACAGCCTCCAAAGCGGCCTTGGAAGCCGAGTAAGCCGCCATTGGTGAGCAGGAAATTCGCCCGGCAACCGAACTAACGTTGACAATACACCCGCTCCTCCGCTCTCGCATATCGGGTAAGCAGGCACGGATACACCGCAAACACCCGAAGTAATTCGTCTCCATGCTTGCACGGAAGGCTTCGAAAGGTAGCTCTTCGATCGAGCCTACACGTTCAATTCCGGCGTTATTTACCAGAACGTCGATTGAACCCGCTTGTGAACGAATCGCGGAAACCGCCGCGTCGACCGATTTGTCCGAATCGACATCCAGCGACAGAATCGAGATAGATAGTTTCTCGCTCTCAAGTGCCTCACGAAGCGTTGCGGCCCGGTCCGGATTCCGCATCGTGGCATACACATTGTGACCCGCTCTGGCCAGCGTAATCGCCGTCGCCAATCCAATTCCCGAACTACAGCCTGTTATGAGCACGCACGACATAATTCTCGCGCTCCTTCAAAAAGGATTCCCCACTGGCGTGATGGTGGGGCAATTATACACCCGTTGCGGAGGTACATGGGTTATCTGTTCGAATCAACTCACCCGAGGTGTCGAGGAGGCGAGGAACTATTGACAAGCAGACCGCAGGAGGATAAATCTATGGGAATGCCTGACGCTAGCCATCTCGAAACACGGCGGAACTTCGTTCGCGCACAAGCAGGCGGGATAGCAGGGGCCCTGCTAGCCGGCGCGGGAGTTGAGACCATCATCCCGCCGCGTTTAGGGGCACAAACCCAGCTAGATCCGGAAGGCGCGCTGGCAGAACTGTTAGCCGGAAACAAGCGCTATATCAATCGCAAGATGACGTCTCTAGACGAAGATCTCGCGATCCTGAGACAGAACACGGCGGAAAAGCAGGAGCCTTTCGCGGCAGTGTTGTCCTGCGCTGATTCGCGCGTTCCGGTCGAGATCATCTTCGACCAAAGCATAGGTGAAATCTTTGTTACAAGAGTTGCCGGAAATGTGGCCTCGCCGGAGATCATTGCCAGCCTCGAGTACGGTGTTGTCGTTCTTGGCACTAAAGCGATCCTCGTACTGGGGCATGGCAGCTGCGGCGCCGTGAAGGCGGCAATCCAGGGCAAGGAGGTCCCAGGGCAGATAAGCGCACTGTTCTCGCATATCCAGCCTGCGGTGGATGAAGCCGGGTCGAACCTCGAGGCGGCAATCAAAGCGAATGCGAAGCTTCAGAGTGCCCTCCTGCGCAAAGCATCGACCGTGATCTCCAGTTTGGTGAAGGAGAACAAGCTCAAGGTCGCCGCAGGATACTACGACCTGAGCGGAGGCGGCGTGACGCTTTTGGATTAGGCTAGACTCTGCGCGATGAGAAGGCTGTCTTAGCAGCTTCGATCTGCGGTGATCCGGTCATGCAAAGTGCTCGTCTATCATTAGCTGATGAGCACATCAGGTACATCCGTCCACGAACCTAATCCCGGGATCATCTTCGACACCCTAAACGCCTATCAACGATCCGCCGCGTTGAAAGCTGCGATTGAGCTCGACATATTCACCGAAATTGCGCGGGGGAACCGCAGTGTGGATGCGATCGCAAAAGCGGTCAGCGCATCCACTAGGGGCGTGCGCATCCTGTGCGACTATCTCGCAATCTGCGGTTTTCTTTCGAAAAACGGCTCCCAATACTCGTTAACCGCTGATTCGGGCATTTTCTTGGACCGGAACTCACCGGCATATTTCGGGAGTGCCGCACGCTTTCTCCTCGACCCCCGCCTGATCGCTCCGTTTCTCAACTTGACGGAGGTTGTTCGCACCGGAAGAACCACGTTGCCCGAGGAGGGAACTGTCAGTCACGACAACCCAATCTGGATCGATTTCGCGAAACAGATGGCGCCGATGGTTTTCCCCACAGCAAAAGAGATCGCAGCTCTCGCGGCAGGCGACGGAGAGATAAGCGTGTTGGACATTGCAGCCGGACATGGATTGTTTGGCATCATGATCGCCCAGCAAAATGCGAAAGCGCGGATCACCGCTCTGGATTGGCCCAACGTAATTGCCGTGGCAACTGAAAACGCGAAGAAGTTCGGCGTGGCTGAGCGTCATTCAACGCTGGAAGGCGATGCCTTCGAAGTGGAGTTTGGAGGTCCTTACGATCTCGTTTTGGTCACCAATTTTTTCCATCATTTCAATCCGCCGACCTGCGAGAAGCTAATGCGGAAAATCCTGAGTGGGCTCGTTACTGGTGGGCGCTGCGTCACTCTAGAGTTCATACCGAACCCGGACCGCATATCACCGCCGATCCCCGCGGGATTCGCCATGATGATGCTGGGCACTACAGCGACGGGCGACGCCTACACGTTCGCCGAATATGATGCGATGTTCCGCAACGCGGGATTCGCGTCTTCCGAGTTTCATTCCCTGACGAAAGCACCGCAGTCGCTGATTGTAAGCAGGAAAGCGTAATACGCGAATGGAGTGATGCCACTGGAGACACTGGCAGTTTCCCATTCACTCCGTCGCTGCCCGGTATCGCGGAAGCACGCCAAAGATCACAGACGCTGCGATTACCATGGCTAGCGAAATCATTAAAACCGGGTGATACGAGCCTGTGTAGTCAAATACCGCGCCCATGATAACCGGACCGGTCGCACCCGCCACGGCATACACGAACCACGTGTAGCCGTACAATGCGCCGAAATGCTTCAGACCGAAGTAACGGGTCAACAGATAAGGCACAGCATCCGATTCAGCACCCATGCCAAGCCCTACCAGAATGGCGCTAACGATGGCTAACCACCAGCTCGAGCTCCGCAGAACGAAAACAAAGCCCAACGCGCACAATCCAAGCAATACTGCCGCCACACGGCCTGCGCGAAAGCGATCCAGCAGGTATCCCGTCCCCAACTTGCCGAACAAGGTAGCCGAGCCCGCGACCGACAAGACCAGGGCGGCCCGCCCGGCAGATACTCCGCGATCCGTAAGCAACGCCGCCCAATGCGCGTTCAATCCGTTCGTCGCAAACGAGAACAACAGCAGCGCTGTCGCAATTCCAAGGAATGGCACTGACCAAACGCTCCCACCACCCTTTTCCTTTGCCGGCGCGTCCGGGCTATGGTGCTTGGTTCCCTCAGGCTCATACAAGAAAACGCTGGCGAGAGGCACCGCGATCACAAGAATAATCACGCCCAGCACGGCGTACGCCCAACGCCAACCGTAAGCCGAAATTAGCGCCTGCGCTGCCGGTGGAAACACCATAGAACCGAGCCCCGAGCCCGCCATGACAGCCGCAAGTGCCTGGCCGCGGTGCTTGTCAAACCACGCGCTGACAACTCGCGCATACGGGAGTTGGGTGGTGCCATTTCCCACGACGCCAACGATCACGAACACCGCATACAAATGCCACAAGTGGGGCGTCAGCAAGGCCAGCGATCCGAACGCGACGCCGTAGAGGATGGTGCAAGGCAGAACGACGCGGCGCGCGGGAAAGCGGTCGAGCAGATGTCCAAGTAAGGGCGAGCACACTGCCACCGTAAGGGCCGCCAGCGTGAACGCCAGCGAAACCTGTGTTCTTGACCAATGAAATGCCGCGGCCACCGGCTTCAGAAAAATGCCGAACGTGTAGACGACAATCGAGGCGAAGCTGACGAAAACCCCGCAGCAAGCCGTGGTCAGGACTACGGCGCGCTCATTCCTTCGGAGGCTCGGGGATGGGTTGAGAACTGCGTGAGTAGCCATGGATGGCAGATCGTTTCGCGCCCGCCGCGTGTGCAGCGTCGCTCATTGGGTGCACACCGCTTGCGTCTATCCAGCGATTGTAGAAGTTGAACAGCGCGCAAACGGTAATTGCGTAATAGATCGCTTCATCCGTGTAGCCCTCTCCGTGCAGAGCTTCGATGTCGTGCGGCTGAATGGTATACGACTCGTCATTCACCTTTCGAACAAAGCGCATCAGCGCTCTTTCCGGTTCAGGCAGCGGAGAAGTCTCTATGTCAGCGAGCACGCTCTCAACCAGTTCCTTGCTGCCGAGCAATTCCGCCGCGACCGCGGCGTGAGCTTTTGTTCAAAAGGGACACTGATTCAAATGCGAGGTGTACGCCGCAATCAGTTCACGCAGCCCTGGCGAAAGGGGAGCCGCTTCGCGCATCATCTCCTGCGTGAAGCGCTCCAGGTGAACGGTCGCCTTCATCTTAAAGGAGAACATGTGCAGGATTTGGGGATACTCCGGTCCGGCCCGCTTCATCATCTCGATCGCGCGCGTGTAGTTGTCGTTGCCTTCATGCTGCTCGACATCTTTCAAAAACATCGGTTCCAATGCGCTGGTCTCCTGTTCCTTGTCCGTTCTAAAAGAGGAATTTCAAGGCAAGCTGCAGCAATCGTGGGGTTGCCGCCTGCAGAATTTGGCCGAACTCCGGAGAAGCCAGATCATTTTCCGGCAGCATGAAATTGGGATGGTTCAGCGCATTGAACGCTTCGGCGCGGAACTGAAGACGGGCAGTCTCCGTCATAGCGAAGTTCTTGAACAGCGACAGATCCGCCGTCGCCAGGCCCGGACCACGAACTGCGTTACGGCCTTCGTTGCCGAACTGCCCCGGATTCGTGGCCGGAGTCAGCATCTGAAATGCATCGCGGCTCACCCACTCGTTCGGGGTATGTGGCCCGTTGTTGGGGTCGGAGAGCGCGTTCGGGCGGCTCGAATAGAAGCCCGTAATTTCCGGCGCGCTCCCTTGCATCGAGGCGTTGTTGCTGTCGTATACGGTAAACGGAGTGCCGGAGGCGAGCGTCACGATCGTGTTCAACTGCCAGCCATTCAAGACCAGGGCAGCAGCACGCGGCGCCGCGCGCCAACCCGGCAGCATGTACGTACCGCTGAATACAAATCTATGTGTTGCGTCGAACAACGACGGACCGTGCTCGGCACGAAGGTCGAACGGGTTCTGGGCGAGATCGTTTTCTCCTGCCACCAGCGTCGGGGCTGATCCAGCTATATTCAGTGACGAGACATAATCCAGGCTCTTTGACCACCAGTACGAAGCCTGGAACGACAAATTCCTGGTCAACTGCTTCGACAGTGAAACCTGCAGGGCGTGATAGGTCGAGCTGTTGTTATCCGCGATTAACCCGACTGACGCAAAGGCACAGGATCCCGAAGCATCGCAGTCCGCGTATTGCCGCCGTTGATCGGCATTGCTCGTCGTTGCTCCAGACCCATAGATCGCCGGATTGGCCTCAATGAATCGGGGCAAGTGCGTTCCTTTGTTCCCCACATAGCGGACGTCGAGCAGATACGAGTTCGCAAACACATGTTCAATCGAGAAATCCCAATTCTGCGAGTACGGCGGAAGCATTCCCGACTGCACTGTAAGTATGGTTGCCGGACGCACGAACTGCTGCAGCACGAATGGCGGCGTGTTCCCGTTGTAAGGATCGGCAAAGTTCATACCGGGTCCGGGCAACTGATATGCCTCGGTCCAAGGCAGCGCACTCACCGCGGCTTGCAAAGGGCCGCCTGTCCCATTCGTGTAGCCGTCGTAAAAGATGCCGTAGCCGGCACGGATGGTGGTCTTGGCATTACCGATCGGATCCCAGGCCAAGCCCACGCGCGGCATGAATTCGTGGTGGTCAACGGGCGCAATGCCCGCGGGAACGCCCGGATCACCTGGAAACAGAAGTCCTGCGGGAGCGCTCGGGTCTACGGTCGATTGTTTGCCCGGAGCCCATGCATTCAGCCGGTTGCGGATGTCAGTATAAGGCGTGTTCACTTCGTAGCGCAATCCATAGGTCAGGGTGAGCCTCGAATTTATCCGCCATTCGTCTTGCGCATATCCCGCCACAATCCACTTCCGTAAGCCTCGATTGAAATCGCCTCCACCTTGAAAGAACTGCACCGGTTGTCCCAGCAGAAAACTCGCGAACGAATCGTTCACAGGGAACGGCGCGAACACGAAGAACCCGTTCGTCGCAATGCCCAACAGCACATTGATCTGCTGGCGATCGATGTCCGCGCCGAACTTCAAATTATGCGCACCGTGCGTCCAGGCTAGCGAGTAGTAGCCCTGATAGTCGTTCTGGTAGGTGTTTTGCGGGCCTGTAATCGGATTGCCGATATCCGTATATCCACTGATGATCTGATACGGATAGCCAAGCGCCGAGGGCAGAGTTGGCTGATAGGTGAACCCCAAATCGCTCGCGGGGCTATGGTTGGCTGCTGCCCCTTCCAAAAAAACATTACGGAAGAAGGCCGCCCGCGCCGTTTGCACAAGCGACGGCGTGAACAAATGCACATACGAAAGGGTAGCTGAATTCGTCGTGATGTCATTCGTCACGGGAAAGCCCGGAACGCCCGATCCGTTTATCGGCAGCGGATCCAGTTCATGCAGTGAGAACGTTGCGTAGCGCGCAAACATCTGGTCGCTGTTGCGGAAATAGTGATCGAGGCGAAATCCGCCCTGGTCATAGTTGTTCGTCAGCATCTGCGTCGAGGAATAGAGCGACGGACCGATGTTGGGCAATGGGATGAGCGATTCCGCTTTCAAGGCGATCGGGCTTAGCATATATGGCGGAATCTGGCCCATTACGCCTCCGAAACTGATAGGCTGGCCCGTGAACTCGTTAATCAGAGGCTGCGCATTGCCGTTGCTATCGGTGAGACCGGAAAAGTCGCCCGAGCGTTCGGCAGCCGTCGGTACAATGGCAGTGCGAGTTTCGCCCTGCCGATCCCGTTGGCCTTCGTAGTAAGCGAAGAAGAAATCCTTGTCGCGGCGAATCGGGCCGCCAAGCGTCGCGCCAAACTGATTCTGGTGCAATGGCTCGGTCGATGCAGCGAAGAAGTTGCGCGCATCGAAGGCGCTGTTCCGGAGGAAGTTATAGACATCCCCGTGAAACTGGTTGGTTCCCGACCGCGTGACCACGCTTGTCGTCGCACCACTCGTTTCGCCATATTCAGCAGGTGCATTCGAGGTGAGAATACGGAACTCGGTCACCGCGTCAGGCGGGGTACGAAGCGCAAAGCCGCCGTTGACGCTGTCGACGTTCGTTACGCCATCCAGCAAATAGTTATTGCTCTCCGGCGGCTCTCCGTTCACCGCGTAAGCCTGATTTGCGCGCGCGATTCCGCCCGCCTGCAACAGACCGAACGTCATCGGTGCAACGCCAGGCTGCAGCAGCCCTAACTGCGTTAGATTCCGGCCATTCAGGGGCAGGTCGACTGCATCATGCCCCGTCACCACGTTGCCGAGCGTGGAACTCACGTCCACCGTGGCGGCCAGCGCGCTAATCTCAACAGCCTCTTTGGTCCCAGCCAGCGCCAAACTGACCGGAAGCTGCACTACCCGGTTGACATCGAGGTGAATATTGCTGGCCTTAAAACTGGCAAAACCTTTCTCCGACACATGCAAGTTGTAACTTCCGACGGGCAAGTAAGAAAAACGGAACTCGCCCGTTGCCGATGTCCGCTGACTAGTGGAGAACCCGGTGGCAGAGTTCGTGATTGTTACCGCCGCATTTGGGATCAGGGCCCCGGAGGGGTCAGTAACTTGCCCTTCCAGGATTCCCGTAGGATCCTGGCATAGCGCAAGCGAAGCGCTGAAGAGCAGTATTGCAACGCCAACGAGGACCCACCTGAATACGTTAGACATGAAGCGTTTTCAGCAGAGTAAATCGGAAGGTTGTGTGTTGTCTAGAGCCCGCGGATGGAAATTCAGCTCCATCGTTCGATGGAGACTAGTACCACGTTAGAATCGTCCCAATGCTGACAAGACCTAAGACAAGAGGTTTGGCGGTTCTGTTGATCTTTTCGACCCGCATGCTCGCTCACTCGCAAGGAAGCGAATCAGATCGTCCGTGGAAGGGATACTCCATTCTTGGCGACGGCAATCTCGCGGCCGTGTATTCGGACGACGCTCGCATCGTCGGATCGACACATGCAAAGGGGATACAGCACTTTTATTTCAAAGACTACACCGCAGACTACGTCGCTTCGACCTCTTTCGAACTGCTGGACCGGAACGGAACGGCGCTTGGGACTATCGGAGCGGACGCGGTCGGGATGAAGAATTTCTTCACGACGCAAACGCAAAGCTGGCTCGCGGACGGGTCGCTTGAGACTGTGCTCTGCTTTGTCCACCCCGACGATGCTGTGGTGCTTTCGGTCAGTCTGAACGGGTCCGGCCGCGACGTGCCGTACAGGTTCAAGGCCGTTTTGAGAAGGGAAATCAAAACGGACCAGAATATTACGCTGGCGTCGCTCGATGCGCAAGACAACATCGCACTTGCGGTCTGGTCAAACGGGACAGCACTTGCCCTGCTTTCGACTTCCGCGCAGGCTCAGGTGGTGGTGAGCAAATCGTCGGTTTCCATCACAGGGCGGCTAGGCGGTAAGGCCGCAACGGCTGAAGTGCTTTTGGTTCCAGGGTCGTCAAGGGCCGATGCTCTTTCGAAAGCCCGGGCCTTTCAGTATAAGAAAGACATCGAGAGCAGTGCTCGGGAGTTTTGGGAATCGTGGATGAACTCGGGCAGGCTCCCGGTTCTTAAGGGCAAAGGGGAGGAAGCCGCTCAATACCTGGAAGCCTACAAACGGAACCTTTACTGCGTCAAATCGGCCAATCTGCATGGCCAGATTCCGGCAGATATCACTGGGCAATTTGTGACCAATAACATGCCACAGCTTTACCCCCGCGACGCCATGATGTGTGCACGGGCGTTGCTGGCGACCGGGCATGCGGCCGAAGCAAAACAGGTCATCGAGTTTTGGGCTAAGGGCGACATTCCGATGAAGAGCCCGGGCGAATGGTATGCCCGCTACGACGCGCACGCCAAGGCGGTCGATGCGGGCAGCGGGGCGCGCTATGACGAACCGGAATGGGATGCGAACGGCTATTTCATTTACCTGGTGAACCAGTATCACGAGCAAACCGGGGTTTGGCTCGCGAATAGGAGTCTTCTGTACGAGCTGGCGGATTTTCTTGCCAATCACCTTGACTCCAACGGGCTGCTCTACGAAGGAGGCATCGTTGAATGGACGGGCTACCTGCCTGCGACGAACATGATCTGCGCGACCGCTTTGAAAACCGCGGCAAAGATCGCACAGGGTTTCGGCGACTCGGCCAGAGCTGCGAACTTCAAAGACGCTTCGACGAGAATTTCGAACGCGATGCTACAGATGTTCGACGGGTCGCGGCAGACCTATGCAGACGTCCGCTTCACCGGGAGCAAGGGTGCGGACAACCGGAGCATCGCTGGCAAGTCAGGTCAAAAGGTCTATTTATGGGACACGACCGCGAATGTTGGCGTCATCTGGGGTTATCCGGACCACCGGCAGATTCAGTTGTCGAACGCGTTCTATCAAAAGAACACGATAGGCCTGGGTGGGGGAATGCGGTACTTCGATTCGAGCAACCCCGGGTTGGCAGGTTACGGGCACGGTTTTTTCTTTTTCACCACTGCGGTCGCGGCGGAATATCAGTTCCTGCATGGCGACCCCGCTGCCGGGAAGGATTTCGTCGACTGGATGCTACGCAATGCGAATTCTTACGGCCTGATGCCGGAACACATTAACCCCGACGGCAAGGATTGCAGTCCCGCATCACCGCTTTCCTGGTGCAGCGCCGAGTTCGCGATCGCGGTGCTCCTCTGTAGCCAGCACTGGTGCTGCTGATTGGATTGCGCCGGCTCCTTTTCCGGCAAACCGGTGAATACGGTGACCGCCTTGCGAGATGATCGAGTATTAGGATGATTCCCTCCCGCATGATCCTGCGATGCCTTTATGCGATCGCGTTCGCAACTGTTGCGCGCGCGCAGGCCGCTTTTGAGTATGCAGCTAAATCCGGCAGCGCGCTCTCGGGCGCTGGGAGCGAAATGCATGTGGGTGCCTGCCGGCTCGATAGTACGCTGATTCCCTGCGTCAAACAGTACTATCCAGGGGCGTTTTACCTTGGCATCGTGGTTATCTGTCTCGCGTTGGGAACCCTGTTCTACCCGAAGAGGAGAGTTTGAAGCAGTATACCGGGACATTCTTTTCACTTCGTGCCCGGCACATAGCTTACAAGGCCGCTTGCGCACGAGCGCTCGCTGAGCAATGGCCTTTCCGTGGACTTTGACTTTCCGGACGCTTGCGCGAGGACGTACTTCACTATATAAAGTACTTATGAGATTACCCAAGTACGCCATTGCTACAACGGAACTGCTCCTCGTCTTCCCGGCAGCCCTCTTCATGGCCGCCCTCTTCCTGCGCAACGTGCAGCCCCAACAATACGAGCCGGCTCACACGGCCCAGCAGATAGTTAGCTGGTATGCCGCGCGGCCGGGCATTGGTCTCTGGGGTCTTCTTATTGCTCTGCCGTTGACCGTGCTGATTAGCGGCTGCACCATGCTCTGGCGTAGATGGAGCGACGACGTTGAGCTGCGGCAAGCCGTGCGGTATACTCTCTCGGCCCTCGGACCGCACATCGGCACCGTGATGATAGCGGGAGCAACGTTGACCGCGGGAGGCACCCTGGCGATTGTCGCTCTGCATCTACTGACCGACTGACGCCTTCGCAACGGGGCCAGACCAGCTTACCCGGTTCGCAGCGCCTGAATCACATCGTTCGGGGCTGCGCGGGCGGCGGGTATTACCGCCGGAGTCACGGCCGCAAGCAGGCTCGAACTATGCCCACCATGGGTTAGGTGGAAACGGCCGCGCCCGTGCTTCGGCGAGAGCTTCAGGACTCGGGCGAAATATGATTGTCGCGGAGTGGGCTGATACTGCCTCTTCTGGAGCCTGCGTCTCACGGAATCGCGCTTGCCCGAGTCGGCTTCTGTTCTTCCACTCAATCGATTCCTCGCGCATCTGGCGAGCGAGCTCTTCTGTCTCGGCTAAGTAAGCTTCCATCAATCTAATATCAGCCATGAAATGGAACGCGCCTATGTGCTCTGGATCTAACGTCAATGCGCGTGAGAGATGCCGCGTGGCCTCTTCAAGGAACGGGCCTACCTTCGTACGAAGAGATCTACGATCTTCTTCGGTCTCGGCCGATATTGGGAACCAACCATAATTAGGTAACAGCTTCTGTGCCTGCGTGCACGCGATAAAGCCGCACTGATAGTTCGCGTATTTGTGGTGCGGATTAACTTGAGCAAGACGTTCAAACCACTGTTTTGCCTGTTCCATCCGATTGTTCTCGTCATCGAGGGGATCCTTCCAGTAGAAATACAGCGCGCAAAGATATTCGATTACTAACTGGTTTTGGGGGTCGAGCCGATTTGCTCGTGTAAGGCTCTCCTCGCCCAGCGGCCAGTTTGTCGAGTTCTGCTCAGCAAAAAACGCGCGTTCCTGTTCTCGATGTGCTCGAAGCTCAGCTTCCCATCGGAACTCAGTGCGCCAAATGTCTCGTTCCGCATCGCTGTAGTTGAGTGATGGTGGAGGGGGGCGCCTCTTATAGAGCGTCAAGTAAGTGGCGCCGAGCGCCAGGTGTGCCTCGACAGACCCGGAATCAATTGCAACAGCCTGCTTGAAGTGCTCGACAGCTTCGGCGAAGCGCTGTTTTTGATACGCCTCAATGCCGCGGGCGAGCCATGCTCCCGCGCTGCGTTCGTCGGAAGGCATTCGCTTTATTTCATCAGAGTGGCGCCCACTACTCATAACGCAGCGCCGTGATCGGATCGACCCGGGAGGCGCGCCATGCCGGCAGACAACACGCAATTAGCGGAACCCGCGAAGGCAGTACGGCACGCAACCGGCGGTGGATCCGTTCAACAAGGAGCTATTAGGTCGCCTTGAACGACTCCCCGGAGCTGAAGCGGCAGGCCCTGACGAGCTTTCTGCCCGCTTCAGGGAACACCAGCAACTCGACTTTTCTGGTTGATGGCTACGTTCCTCCTAAGGGCGCGAAAATGAATCTCGCCACCCCGGCGACTGTGATGGGGAATTATTTCCGCGCGATGGGAATTCAGTTGCTCAGGGGGCGCACCTTTACTGAAGCCGACAGAGCGGGCGCGCAGTTGGTGATTGTAAGCCGCAAATTCGCCGAGCACTTCTGGCCTAACCAGGATCCGATTGGGAAACGAATCCGGATCGGGATGCAAGAAACTCCGACGCCTTGGATGACCGTGGTGGGCGAGGTGGCCGACGTTAAATTGAGCTCTCCGGATTCCGAAACAAAAGAGCAGTTCTATCAGCCGGTAGAACAGTTGGAAGAGTCCATCGGTTCTCTCGCCTCTCCGGCCGATCTCAATGGCAACAGCGGCTATGTTGTGTTGCGCTCAGCATTGCCGCCGGAGCATATGGAAAACGCTCTTCGCGCGACCGTTCGCTCGATTGACACGCAACTGGCGCTCACACAAGTACAGACTATCGAGCAGGCTGTCTCGGACAGCGAGGCTCCTCGCCGTTTCAACACGGTTCTGATTAGCAGCTTTGCGCTCGCAGCGGTGTTGCTGGCTCTGCTGGGCATCTACAGCGTCATTGCCTTCTCGGTCGCCGCGCGACTACAGCAATTGGCGATCCGCATGGCGCTTGGTTCGCAGCGCTCCGGCATCGTGCGCCTGATTCTGGTCTCCGGAACGAAACTCGCCGTCATAGGCTGCATCCTCGGGCTCGCGGGAGCTGCTGCTGCCTCAGGCCTGCTGCGGTCCTTCCTGTTCGGCGTGAGTCCGTTTGATCTTCCGGTGCTGATTTTGGCCGTGATCTCCGTGTTTATTCTTGCTCTCGCGGCCTCGGCGCTTCCGGCGCGGCGCGCGGCCTCCCTTGATCCCGCACAGGCGCTGCGAGCGGAATAGCAGCGGACAGCGAAGTTACTTGCTCGCGGGGGAAATCGTATCGATTACCAGAGCTTGGGAGCCGCCTTTGGAGTAGACTTTACCGGTGGCGGTGACGCGTTTGCCGGCATAGGGAAGCAGCCTGTTGTTCTGGCTCTCCGCCGGCACGGATTCCGATATGGGCCAGACGATCGACCCATCGTCTTGCAAGATAACGAGCGGAGAACCTTTTCGGGCGCACGACAGCGCGCACTCGCGGCTGATCGGTTTATCCAAACCCTTGGTGAAGGCACATGCGGAGTCGAGAACCCAGCCTTGAACTGTTTTTTGGTGTCCCTCCGGAGCAGCGGAAAGCAAATTGATAAACAGTGAACTAATCAGTAAGAAATTTCGCGTGAGCGGCATAGCTTATTGTGAAGCGCCTCGACGCTGAAGTATACAGCATTTCGCCAGCGCAAAGTTCATGCCAGCTTCTGAGAGCGAAAGATTGCTTTTCGGGAACTTGCAGCAGTTCCAATTTCGTAAGAGTTAAGAGGGCTATTGAGTGCAAAACCTGCCCGGCGCTTTTCGCTACACTTTGCGGCAATTCCGGTGTCGTTGGAGACGACCCACCGTGATACGTCAAGTTTCCGATAATCGTACTTCATGAGCACTTGAACCCGATTACTTCCGCGTGGCGCGTCTTCCATGAAAGCTTAGACGATGATCATTTCTAGCCGATGTTACTGGCTGGGCGTTCAAAGTTGCCTCAATCTCTGTTCCTGTAAAGCCTGAGAGGGCGACCGATACATACTGTGGCAGTGGCCCGACGTGCTTCCGCGAAATCTACTCTGCGCGGAGAATCTCCACCACATCCATCTGGGCAACACGGCGAGTAGCAACCCAGATGCTCGCCGCTGCAATTAGACAGATCGAGATCGTCACGAGAACATAGGTCGCAATGTCGAACGCTTTTGCTCCTGGAATCAGACTGCTCAACAGCTTTCCGGCGCTCGCAGCGCAGGCAATTCCGCCGAGAGTGCCAACGAAAACAGTCGCCAAACCGTGGCGGACAAACCTCGTTCGCAAGCGCGCGGGCGTTGTCCCGAGCGCCAGCCTCACACCCATCTCGTGCGTCCGCTGTGTAACCGCATACGAAACGACAGCGTAGATGCCGACAAGCGCCAGCAACAGAGCAAAGCTCGCAAAGAAGACCAACGCCGTTCGGTAGAATTTCGGACGGGCAAAGGCCCGATTCATCCGTTGCCGCATCGTTTCCACGGCGTACACCGGAACGCCACGATCAACTGACTGCACAGCGGCGCGGATCGCAGCTACATGATCTTCGGGCCGTCCTTCGACCTTCACGACGAAAGTCGAGTCAAATCCTCCGGGGTTGTGCGCCGGAATGAAAGTCTCTGGAGGATCCACATCGAAAACATCCGAGATGTACTGGCCCATGAAATCCAGATTTCGGACAACTCCGATGATTCTTCGCGCGGTTCCATCCGGCCCTGTGACCATGTGGCCGACGGCATCGGCCGGCCGCAGCCAAAGCCTCGCTAATGTCTCGTTGACGAGCGCGACATTAGCGTTCGATCGGACTTCGGCATCGCTAAACTCGCGGCCATAAAGAACATGCCCGCCTGTCGTTGCAAAATAGTCGGCCATGATTGGAATGACGTCGGTGCTTGTGCCGTGCGCCGATGGATGACCGTCGAACGCATACGGACCACCCACAAATTTTCCAGACAAGAGAGGCAAGAACTCGGTGGAGCTTGCAGTTCGCACTCCCGGCAGGTGCCGCAGACGATCCAGCATCTCTTCGAAATACTGTAGCCGCTGGC
This sequence comes from uncultured Acidobacteriaceae bacterium, assembly GCA_963787585.1. Classification (GTDB taxonomy): domain Bacteria; phylum Acidobacteriota; class Terriglobia; order Bryobacterales; family Bryobacteraceae; genus Bog-105. Next base: position 266,509 of record CAWBDR010000001.1, on the reverse strand, counting down.
TAGGCTTATCACGGACCGTGCCGGCCAGAGCGACGCTCGCGGTAACGAGGCCGTTGGCTTTAAATCCACGATCGATATGAAGCTGGTGAGACAACGCTCGCACGACCGAGACTGAAGCCGTGAGCAAAACAATTGTGAGCGTTACCTGTGCTGCAACCAGCACATCGCGCACGATCCGCGAGCTGTGCAACTCGGTGGATCCTCGGGCCGCGAACAAGTGTGTGCGGCCAACGGTCAGCGCAGGCAATAGTCCGAACAGCCCTGCGCTGAGCCCCGAGAGAGCGATCATAAATGCGAGCACTCTAGCATCAAGAATCGTGTAGGTCTGCGACGGCAGAGCGGCTGGTTGCACTTTGCTCGCAAGTGAAGTTGCCCAGACCGCGACGATCAAACCAAGCGCAGCCGAAACGACCGCCAGCAGCAGACATTCTGTAAGTATTTGCTGGACGAGACGCGCCCGGCTTGCGCCTACGGCCGAACGGACCGAAAGTTCGTGCTGCCGATCGGCAGTCCGCGCCAGCAATAGATTCGCTAGATTGGCGCAGGCAATCAGCAAAGTCAATATCACAACACCCATCAGAAGAAGCGAAGCGTCCTTGACACGCCCCGCCAGTTCGTCCTGAAGAGGCATCATCATCGGAATCCAATCGGCCCGGAACCTGCGATGCGGCTCCAGACGATGCACATCGGCTGCAAATGCTGCCCGTGCTTGTGCCCAACTGATCCCGGGTTTCACACGTCCGATCGTCGCCCATCCATTGCTACCAGGCGTATACTCGGGTGCCTTCCACAGAACCGTGCTTGCCGGGTAATCAAAATCCGGCGGCATCACTCCAATAATCGTCAACGGCTCGTCCGGATGCGGTTGCAATCCGTACACGCGGATCGTTTTACCGAGGGCTTGGTTGCTGCCGGCATACAAGTCCTGCCACAGTGCATAGCTGATCACCGCGACTCCATGATCTCCCGGCGCAAATGTCCGTCCAATTAGCGGTCGCGAACCCAGCACCGAAAAGAAATTGCACGACGTCATTGCAATATGCTCCCGCAACATATGTTGCGGATCGCCGATGTTCAAGTCGCCGTCTTCAAATACCGCGGCATCTTGAAGGTAATTCGAATCCTGGCGCCAGGAATCGAATTGCGCGGCACTGTCGTGAGGCGGCAAGAAATGGATCATCGCGGCGAGTCGGTCCGGATGTCGGAAAGGCAATGAGCGCAGCAAGAGCGCGTTCACCACGCTGAATACGCCCGTATTCGCACCAATCGCGACGCCCAGCGCAACCACCGCAAACCCAGTGTGCCAGGGGTGCTTCGCCCACAGCCGTAGAGCGTGTTTGCTGTCGCGCCCCATCTCGATCCCAAGCTGAAGGGGAAACGAAACCGCCAAATCGAAAAGTAAACGCATCCAGAGCCAAACAACCGCAACTCCGTTTTGCGCTTCAGCGAGTTCATCGCGAAACTCCTGTTCCATTGCGTTCGCATACTCCTCGCGAAAAGCCGTCGGATAGAGATGCAAAAGGAAACGATAGAGCCTAACCATGTCGCGCCTTCCCGAACGTAACCGCAGCCATGTCAACCAGTCCCCGCATCCGTGCCGCTTCTGCCCGCGCGACCTGCCTCCCGAAGTTCGTAATTCTGTAATACCGGCGCCTCTCATCGTCAAGATACGGATCGGGCCGCTCATCCGATTCTTCGATCAATCCGAGCTCCAGCATTTTACCGATCGATCCATACAACACACCCGGCCCGAGCTTGAGCTTTCCATTCGTGCGCTTCGCGATTTCGCGCTTTAATGCGTAGCCATGCCGTTCGCCTTCGCCTAGCGAAAGCAGAATATGGAATATTGCCGTCGAAAGTGGGATCAAGTCATCCACAGAAGACATAGTAGTACGATATCAGATCTAATGGTCTACATGTAGATGACATGAGAGTGCTTTCGCAGTCCAGCACACGCTCGTTGTGTTGCCTTCCAGCGAGGAGGTGCGCCAGATCTTCATTGGCGATTCCGCCAACTGGATTCTGACGACCGGAAAGTCCGATGAACCGACCCGATACGTTTCGATCAAGGTGTGACCGCCTACACAGTTGCGCAACGAACGAAGGAAATCGGCATTCGGATGGCGCTCGGGGCCGATCATACGAAAGTAGTTCGACTCATACTCAGCGGAGCCTTCAAACGTGTGTTGGTGGGGCTCGCACTAGGCATGCCGCTGGCTGTCGCAGCCGGACGCCTGATCTCGACGCAGTTGTACGGCGTTTCCTTTTGGGATCCGCTCGCGCTGATTATAGCCGCGAGTTCCCTCACAATCTGCGCCTTTGCCGCGGCATTAATTCCGGCCATCCGCGCCGCCTCCATCTCGCCGATGAATGCGCTCAGAACCGAGTAGCAGATGGCTTCTCTGACGGGGAACGCCCCTCATTCCCCGTTACAATTCGCCTATGGACAAAGCCGCCGAACAGGACCCGCGAATTTACCTCGCGGCAGAGAGAACATTCCTCGCGTGGCTGCGTACCGGATTGGGTCTCATCGGTGTGGGTTTTGCGGTAAGTCGGTTCGGTTTATTTCTGCGCGAACTCAGCGCCAGAAGCCCTGATCTCACTATTCACACCACGGGCCGTTCGGTCTGGACCGGCGTTGCACTGGTGGGCTTGGGCGTCGTCGTAAACATCAGCGCTGTTGTGCGCCACATTCGTCTAGTGCATCAATTAAGTTCGGGAACGTGGATACCAGGACGGCCTCCCATCTACACTGTCGCGGTGGGCGTTGTGCTCGCTGCTGTTGGCCTGGCCATGGCCATATATCTCAGTCTCGTGCATTAAAGCCCGTCCAGGACTCGGCGTGAGTGATACAGCGTGACTCAGCGAGATTTCGCAGGCATCAGCAGAACGTAGTGAGCGGGAGCTACCGAAATACTCGCAAGCTCTAGATGGCGCGCTGAGGCTTCCTCCTTTCGAGGTTTCTCTAAAGCGCGTTCGAGCTGATAAACAAGCCGAAGATCTTCGTAATAGTTCAGCGCCCGCCTCTCTAGACGCGTAAGATCTTGCTGCGCAGTTTGGAGTGCTGCTTCAGTTGGGCCTGCGAACATGGCGAAGGACAGGATAGCCGTCGCGATTCCCATCAGGAATCGGGGCTGAACCGCTGCTTGTGTCTGCTCTTGATTGTTGGCCACGATCATTACTCCTCAACGTCTGCTTTCATTAGTACGTCGAATCAGGGCAGATGAAATCGACACACAGGCAAACGATTGTATTGCTGAAAATGCTCAGAAAAAAAGTGCACGCTCGTGTCGATTTCGAGCCGTTTGATTCGATAGACAAATAGGACCTACGCTCAATTAAGCGAAGGAGGGACAACGATGAGGGTAATGGTAATAGTGAAAGCCTCCAAGGACTCGGAAGGCGGAGTCATGCCCAGTAAGAAGCTTTTGACGGAGATGGGAAAGTTCAATGAGGAACTGGCTCAGGCCGGCGTGATGCTAGCAGGCGAGGGACTCCAGCCTAGCTCGAAAGGTGTGCGCGTCGCGTTTTCTGGAGACCAAAGGACGGTTATGGATGGCCCGTTCGCCGAGACGAAGGAGCTTATTGCCGGATTCTGGCTCTGGCAGGTGAAGTCAATGGAGGAAGCAATTGAATGGGTGAAGCGGTGCCCGAACCCTCACGCAGATGGCGGCGTGGTCGAGATTCGGCCCCTATTTGAGGCTGCGGATTTCGGGTCCGAATTCACACCGGAACTCCGGGAGCAGGAAGACCGGATCAGGGCGAAGTTGGCGCGCTAGACCGGCAGCTCCGCTCGGCCTGAACACTGGACCCCTGATAGAATCGCGCCTATGACTTTTAGGCGATGTCTGCTCATTCTTTTTTCCGCGGCCATTCTGGCCGCTGCCCAAACTGGCTCGCCGAGCTCCACTACGGGGAAATCCGGAGTTACCGCGGCCAGCAAGAAAGGCGCTTTAATAGACATCAACAGCGCGGGAACCGACGAACTGGATTCTCTACCGGGCATAGGACCCGCACTGGCTCAGAAGATCATTGGCGGACGACCGTACAGGGCGAAAACTGATCTGCTAACGCGAAAGATTATTCCGCAATCCACTTACGAGAAGATCAAAGGTCAAATCATCGCGCAGCAGAAGAAGTAGCAGTGCGGCCGATCGCGGCGCAGCTGCCGACCCCGGCCCGTGGCGTTAAGTCTCGCTTGTACGGGCCGCGAAGAAGGATGCCTGCGCCATCACCAGATAGAGTGAAGTTGTGACGGCGTTGGAGGCTTACGAGTTGACGACCCAAGGAGGCGCAACAGATGTGCTGGGCCGTCGAGCGACGTCGCGTGCCTTGAGGACGTCGTTCGCGGAAAGCTCTGGGCTTATAGTGACCCGCAACGACGATTGAGCAAGCGCAAGAAAGACGAACTGGATTTGATTCGACTGGCGGAAGCGTACCCTCGACTGAAGTCTATGTACCCGAGCGCGCTGGTCGAGCAGATCGAGCGCGGATGAAGCAGCGCGTAAGGGCTAGAGTGAGGTTGTGACACCCCTTTCGGCAGACATCGATTCCTATCTCGAAGACGCGTCCGGATATCGCGGGTGGGCGGACCGCGTGTTGCGGCCAGAAACGGTCGAGGAGGTCGCCGAAATCGTCCGAAGTTGCGTCCAGAGCCGGACCCCGCTCACGATTGCCGGCGCCGGAACGGGTTTGACGGGTGCGCGCGTGCCACACGGTGGCATGCTGCTGTCCCTTGAGCGGTTTCGGGAGATTCGGGTAGAGCAGGGCCGCGCCTGGTGCGGAACAGGGGCGCTACTCAAAGACCTGCAAAAGGCCGCGGCGCAAACGAAACAGTTCTTTGGTCCGAATCCGACCGAAGACTCGGCTTCGATCGGCGGGATTATCAGCACAAATGCCGGTGGGGCGCGGAGCTTTCGTTATGGGGCGGTGCGGCGGCATGTGCTGGCGCTGGAGGTAACGTTCATGACCGGAGAAACCGTCACCCTGCGGCGCGGGGAACCGGTGAATTTTCCGTTCCAGCCGGTCCGCGTGCCGGAGACGAGCAAGAATTCAGCCGGATATTTTTTGCGTCCTGGCGCCGAGTGGGTAGATCTCCTGGCGGGTAGCGAGGGAACACTGGCAATCATTACCCGCGCCCAAATGCGGCTGTTTGATGAGCCGGCGGCACTGCTGAGCGGCGTAATTTTCTTTGCCTCAGATGAAGAAGCCCTGGATGCGATCGAGCAGTGGAGGGAGATTCCGGATCTGCGCCTGCTGGAATTCCTGGACGAACATTCCCTGGATTTCATGCGGGGAAATTACCCGGCGATTCCGGCAGCAGCGCGAGCCGCCCTCATGATTGAACAGAATCTTGCTTCTGAAGAGGACCCCGAGATGGACGCTTGGTCGGAACGCTTGGAACGCCAGCGCGCATTCGGCGAAGCGTCCTGGTTTGGTTTGCGGCTGGTGGATCACGAACGCTTCCGCGAGTTCCGGCACACACTCTCGGTGACTGTAACCGATACGGTGCGCCGAAGAGGATTTCATAAGTTCAGCAGCGATTTTGCAGTGCCGTTCCGCCATCATCGCGACCTGTACCGGCACTATAAGCGGAGGTGCGAGGAGGTTCTGCCCGGCCAGTACACGATATTCGGGCACGCGGGTGATGCAAATAACCATGTCAATTTCTTACCGGTCTCCGAGGAACAGTCGAAGTTAAGCGAGCAACTCCTGAATGAGTTCGCGCCGTACGTGGTTTCGCTCGGGGGTACGGTCGCGGCAGAACACGGGATCGGGAAGGCCAAGACCGATCTGCTGAAGGTGATGTATTCGGCGGATGAGATTGAGGCGATGAAGGACGTCAAACGCCGGCTCGATCCAGAGTGGTTGCTGGGGCGCGGAACGATTTTCGAAGTGTGAAGTGGTCTCCTGTTCGATCAGGCTGTTTTTTCGATCAGACAACTAAGGCACATCGAAGCATTACCCCTCGTTGACTGGGTCAGGCGGCTCGGCATCAAGCTTCTCTATCAGGACCATCGCAATGCGATTGCGATCCATTTCGGTGATGGTGAAGCGCCGGCCGCCATACTCGAGGCTGTCTTTCACACGGGGGATGTAGCCGAACTGGAAAAGCAGGAATCCGGCAAGCGTCTCAAAACCTGCTTCAGTTGGAAGCACGATGTTGTAGCGCGTTTCGAGCTCCCGAATGGTGGTACTGCCTTCGAGCTGAAGAACTTTGTCCTGGTAGGAGGGAACCGGGCGCACGACATCGTGTTCGTCGCCGATGTCGCCGAAGATCTGTTCAAGGACATCCTCCAGAGTGACCAGACCGACGATGGTGCCGAATTCATTGACGACGAGAGCCAGATGCATATGGCTAGCGCGGAATTCATCAATGAGCTGATTCAGCGGCTTGGTTTCTGGTACAACTACGGGTTTGCGAATGAGACGGCGAAGGCGGAATGGCCGGGGCGCGCGCTGGCGCTCATGAGCGAAGCGTTGCTCGTCCCAGATGCGCATGAGGTCCTTGTAATGAACGACACCGATAATCTGTTCGGGATTGTTTTCATAAATGGGCACGCGGGAAAATTTGTGCTCGGCCATGGTGCTAAGGATGCGTTCGAGGCTGGCGTCTACCGGAAGGGAGATGATGTTGTGGCGCGGCGTCATGATTTCGCGGGCGGAATAACCGGATAACTCGATCAAGCGCTGGATGGCGTCTTGCTCGAACTGCTGCAGATGACCTTCATGCCGGCTGGACTGAACGATATACTTTAGCTCTTCGGGCGAGTGGCCACCGTGAGCGTGCCCCCCGCTGCCGAGACCGAGAATTCGCAGCACCAGTGCGGAGGTGCGCTCGATGACCACCACGAACGGTTGGGACAAACGATAGAAGACGAGTAGCACGGGCGCGGCGAGCACCGCAATGCGGTCCGCTTTTTCGATCGAGAGATTTTTGGGAACAACTTCGCCGACGACGACGTGGGCGTAGCTGATGATCAGGAAGGCAAGCGTGAACGCGACTGCGTGCAGGAGCGTGACCGGAATATCTTTGCCGAGGGGCTCGATGGCGCCACGCAACAGTTTGTAGAACGTATCCTCTCCGGCCCAGCCGAGTCCGAGACTAGCGAGAGTGACGCCGACCTGCGTTACCGATAGAAGTCGACCGGGGTTCGCGAGCAGACTGAGGGCGCTCTGCGCGCCGGCTTGTCCCTGCTCGGCGAGCTCGCGCAAGCGGGACTGACGAACGGAGACCAGAGCGACTTCCGCCGCAGCGAAGAATCCGTTGGTCGCCAGAATGAGAATCAGAACAAGAAAGCGGACCGCCATTCATCAGGAACCATGATGGCAAAGTAGCGCACCAGTATCACTCACGCGCATGGCGATCGAGCGCTTCAGTGAGGAGCTCCTGTGCTAGAAGATGTAACTCGCGGCTTGTGCGCTAAGCGACGCGCAACGCAACCATAGGGTCGATTCGCGAAGCCTTTCGCGCAGGAACATAACCCGCGAGTATGGCGACAGCCAATAAAACCGCTACAGTTGCAAAGAACGTGATGGGATCGCCATAAGTTACGCCGAAGAGCAGGCCACTCAGCGAACGCGCCAAAGCGTATGAGGCCGCGACTCCAATCAGCATTCCGCTAATGCCGAGGGCCAGCGTCTGCATCACAATGCGCGCCTGCACTCGACCGCTCGAGGCCCCTAGTGCCATGCGAATACCGATCTCCTGTGTTCGCCGGTTGACCGAATACGAAATCACCCCATAGATTCCAAGCGAGGCCAGGATTAGCGCGAACGCCGCGAAGCCTGCCAGCAGCAGGACGGTAAATCGCCGGGGAGAAACCGCCGTGTCCACGAGTTGCATCAATGGGCGCATGTCGCCCTTCGGCAAGTTGGGTGCGATTGGCCGCAGGCTGGCATGCACGCCTGAAGCCAAAACCGTGAGCGGAAGGCTCGAACGCACGACCAGATCCACCGATCCATAATCCTGGCACTGGCGGATTGGAATATACATCTCGGAACCTGATCCTTTCTCCAGCGCCATGTGCCGCACGTCGCCTACTACGCCCACAACCTGTCTATCTCCACCGCAATCTCCTTGAATTATCTGGCCGATTGGATTCTGCCCAGGCCATAGCCTCCGCGCTAGCGTTTCGTTGATCATGATGACCGGAGCGCCCGCCGGAGTATCGCGTCGCGTGAAATCACGTCCCTGCTTCAGGGTCATACCCATGGCTTTGAGGTAACCATCGCTAACGATGCGAACGAAGGAAACCGGAAAATCGTCGGCACCCTTGTATACTTGCCCCTTCGCCGGTGAACCCCAGCTCCGGTTATGGCCGAGGGGCAGCACATCGGTCAGACCCGCGGCTGTGACTTCCGGTACGTCTCTTACGCGCCGCAGAACTTCATCGAAGTACGCATTTTGGCGCGCCTGCGTGGGAAAGCCAGGGCTCGGGTCAACGCGCAGGGAAGCTGCATCTTCCGGACGGAAACCCATCTTCACGTCCAGCACCCGTAAAAAACTGCGGATCAGAAGTCCTGCGCCGACCAGCAACACGCAAGCAAAGGCGATTTCCGAAACTACAAGCATGCCGCGTATCCACGTGTGACTGCGGCTTTCGCTCGAACCCCTTTGCCCGAGCGAAGCATTCAGAGGAACCGCCGCGACCTGCAATGCCGGAGCCATTCCCAGCACCAGGCCTGTCAGAACTGCCACTAGGAGGGTGAAGCCGAGCGCGCCGCCATTCAGATGAATGCTAGCCAGCAACGGAATGTTGAAGGCGGTCAGGTGTGTCATCGCCCGGGTGGCGATTATCGCCAGCATCAGTCCGAGGACGGCACCCGAGCATGTCAGTAGGACGCTCTCGGTTAACAGCTGGCGAATCAGGCGTTGCCGTCCCGCGCCAAGCGCCGCGCGAATCGCCATCTCCGTTTGCCGCGTTGCAGTGCGAGCCAGCAACAGATTCGAAAGGTTCGCGCACACAATCAGCATCACGACTCCTACCGCACAAGCGAGTGTGACGAGCGCGGGACGCACGCGTCCGCTCACGTGCTGCGCCAGAAACGTCAGCTTAGGATGGAGCCAGTTCTCACGAGGATGCTCATTCGAGACTTGCTCGCCCAATATAGTCGCCTCCGCTTGTGCCCTCTGGATCGTCGTGCCCGGCTTCAGTCTCCCCACGAGCGCCAGAGTGTTTCCCCACCGATCCGTCTCTCTGGTAAGGGGAAAAGGGGAATAGAGATCGATGTGGGTACCGGGAGCGAAAACGGACGCGAAATCAAAAGAAGCAGGCAGCACCCCCACCACGGTGGCGGCCGCTTTATCGAGCGTGATCTGTTTGCCTACGATTTTCGGATCGGCGCCAAAACGGCGCTCCCAGAGCCCGCGACTCAGCAACACCGCTTTCGGTCCGTTCCACTTGCATTCGTCGGCGCTGAAGAGCCGACCAAGTTGCGGTTGTACGCCCAACAGCGGGAAAAAGTTCTGCGACACCGGCACGTTACTGAGCCGCTCAGGCTCGCCGTTTCCGGTCAATTGGCTGTCGCCCACACCATAGAATGCGAAATACCCGGCGATGTCGGAAAATGACTTATTCCGTTCGCGGAGGTCCAACAGCCGCCCTACCTGAACGGTCTGACCAGACAGATCGCCCTCTTCTTTCGTCTTGTTCGCAATCCAGACGAGGCTGCCGGGATCTTTAAAGGGTAGTGGGCGAACCAGCAGCGCATCTAGTACGCTGAATACGGTAGAGCACGCGCCAATCCCGAGCCCGACGATCAGAATCGCGAAGGTCGTAAAACCGGCATCGCGGCGCAGCGTGCGCAAAGCATAGCGCACATCCTGCAGCAGGCTGTCCATAAATAATAAACGGCGGTGTTCGGACGGTCCTTGCTTCAATTGTCCTAGTTCGCTCTCTCCACGCATATTTCCGGTTTGGACGATAGCGGAGCAGCGAATGTTCGACGAGATATCAGCAGTATCCTTGAGATATTTGCGGCTCGAAACCATGCTGCAGGATATCCGCTATGGCCTCCGCCAACTTGGCAAGGCTCCGGCGCTCGTTGCAGTCGCGGTGCTTTCACGGTCCCTTCGCATCGGAGCGAACAGAGCGATATTTACGCTCATCAACGCCGTCGTGCTTCTGTCTGTGCCGGTACGCGAGCCTATGCCCACGTATGCCGGACAAATAATAGGCGCTGTAAACGCGGCAAATCGGTGTTATAACAGTCCTGATGCCCTCGACAGGCCTGGTCGGTGGGGCCGGTATTTTATGGTGCGGGTCGATGCTATTAAATCACATTTAAGGGCCGTTGTAAGTAGATGCCGTGACCCAGAATGTCGATTTAGTCCGAATTGAACCGGAGAAATGGGAATTTGGCAGGGATCCTGGCCTCCCTAACTGAAACAAATGGACATCAGCCGGCTTCTATTTCTCGAAGTAGATCACCTTTTTCGATGCTTGGTACCTACCTGCGTCCCCCAAAAACTTCCCCTAACTGCACACGGAGAATGGTCATGGTCATTTTCAAGCACCTGCTCACTTCGCTGATTTCTATGTTGGCTATCGCCAGCTTTGCTTCCGCCGACTCTCTATTAGTTGGTTTCAATACACAAACACCAGTCCAGGTATACTCTTCGGCTGGCATTTACCAGCAGGACTTCGGGCCGACAGGCGCTTCTGCCGGCATTGAAGAAAACGGTTTACTTTATGTCGTCCAACCTAACATTTCGGGTACTGACACCCTGATCAGCGCGCTCAACGCTAAGCAGACCGTTGTCAGCTCTTTTTCAATTCCGGACCTGATCAGTGACGGCGCTCCGGGAGCAGGCGGCACTCTTTGGCTATCCGGTTACGACGGAAAGGTGTATCAAGTATCAACGCAAGGTACAGTCCTTACCTCTTTCATGACTGGATACTCAAACATCGGAATCGCCTCGAATGGGTCAACACTTTACACCACTGAGGGCGACATCTCCGATGGCATCGACGTCAGAAACACTGCTGGGACTGTGCTATCGACGATTTTCACCGGATTGACTCCGCTGTACGGTCTTGCATACGACAGCTCTAACTCTTCTTTGTACGCCGGAAGCTTTAACTTTGTTTATCAGTTCAACCTAACCGGCTCTCACATAAGTACGTTGGACATCCCAGGAGACGCCAGAACACCTAACGGGGCAATTCACGACGGGCTGGAGTTTGGGGATCTTTCGCGTTTGCAGCCTACAACGACCATACCCGAGCCTCGTTTTGGATTAATAGCGGGCCTGTTGCTAGCGCCGTTCTTTCGGGGTCGCCGGATCAGAGGCGGCTTTCTAAGGAGCCTCAGGCTGGCTCCAGGGTTGCTGCTCGGCTTGAACGTGTTCGGAAATGTTTTTGTGACATTGAATCCAACGGCCCTGTCGGCTCCTGTCGGGAAAAGCATTACTTTTACTGCCTCCGCATCGGATTCGACCAATTCTAGCGCGCATTTTACGTATCAATTCAGTGTCAAGCGAAGTGGTTCTGCCTCTTACTCGGTTGTAAAGGACTTCTACACCTCGGATACTCTGACGTGGGCGGAGACCAATGCGGAAGGCGTATACGATGTACAAGTGATAGCCAAATCATCCAGCGGTCAATCGGCATCGGAGACCCGGGCTGTGACCTTCACCTCGCGAGTTACGGGAAGCACTCCGGTGGTGAGTTCAACCGAAAACAGTCTCGTAGCGCTTTACAGTGCTCCGCCATGCAGCTCGCCCAAGACTGTTCGGGTGCGGTTCCGCGCAAAGAGCGCCAATTCCTGGCAAGCTACTCCCTTTAAGACCTGCGATGGGCTAAGCGTCAACTTCTATGTGGCGGGCATGCTTCCGGACACGACGTATATTTTGCAGCAGGATCTATACAACGGAGGTTTCGATACACCCGGGCCGGAGCTGACCTTCAAGACCGGCAGCCTTCCCGCGCTGAATCTCCCCGCCCATGAACTGCTGGTCGGGCCTAGCGCGCCAACATCGACTAGCTTTCCTTTAGTACTAGTCACGCGAAGCGGACATCCCTTTGCGCATGATCTAAGCGGTAATGTCGTGTGGTATCTCAGTGCATACAATAACCCCAACGAGACAGGGACCTTACTGAGGAACACCAGTTCGGGAACAGTTCTCGGCAACATGGACGATCCTAACCATGGTTGTCCGGCAACAACCGGGTATTGCGGAGACCACCAGTTTCTGCGCGAATTCGACCTTGCCGGAAACGTGGTTCGGGAGACGAACTGGACGATTCTGGGGCAAGAGATCAACGCCTTACGAGCGAAGGAGGGTTTGCCGGCAGCCCACGTAACCTTCATCAGTCACGAGGCCTTTCGACTTCCGAACGGCTATACGGCTACATTTCTGACTGACGAACGGGTAGCCGATCAGGGCCAGGGGCCAGTCGACGTCCTGGGCGATATCGTAGCCGTGCTCGATTCGAATTTCCAGGCGGTTTGGCAATGGGATACTTTCGACCATGTGAATTTGAAGCGCAAGGCTCTGTTGAACGATACCTGCCCCGGATATCGAATTGGATGCCCCCCGCTCAGAAATAAGAACTCGAGCGGGCAATACTACAAAATCGCGAACGATTGGATCCACGCGAACTCCGTTACCCTCGATCCCAGCGATAACAATTTGGTGGTCTCCAGCCGTCACCAAAGCTGGATCTGGAAAATCGCGTATGAGAACGGTACCGGAAACGGGCACATCATATGGACGCTCGGAATGGGTGGTGATTTTGCGTTGCCGAGCGGAGTCGGACAGGAAGAATGGTTCTCCTACCAACACAACGCCCAGTTTCAAGCGAACGGAGAATTAGTTCTTTTCGACAATGGCAACTACCGGATCGCGCACCATGGTGGAAACAGCCGGGGTCAGGCGTGGCGTCTCAATCTATCGGATAAGGTCGCGACGCCAGTCGTTAGTTTCGACCTAGGCGCCTTCTCGCTGGCAGTCGGATATGCCAGCGAGCTTTCAAATGGAAATTACGACTTTGCGCCTGGGTTCCTGGACAACGGCACTTTGTCGCAAACAATCGAATTTACCCCAGGCGGCAACATTGCCTATAAGAACCAGGTCGACAGCTTCAGTTACAGGAGCATACGCCTACCCAATTTCTACACGCAACGCTGAGAGCGAACCACATATAGTCAGCAGAGTACAATCAGTGGGTGCTAACCCGCGCAGTACGCATTATCAATGTGAGCATAGCGGTTCTGGTTGTGCTCACTGCGATTGCCGTTTACTGGTACACGGTGCGGCCGCTACCCAAAGTATCGGGGGAAATTACGGCCCCGATCCGGGCAAATGCAACCATCAGGAGAGATGAGCGGGGAATTCCGCACATCGAAGCCGCCTCCTGGCAAGACGCAATTTTCTTGCAGGGATTCGTGACGGCTCAAGACCGATTGTGGCAGATGGATGCGCTGCGACGTTTCGGTAAGGGCGAGCTCGCGGAGGTATTCGGCCTGACCGCCCTGCCTGAGGATGAGCGTACGCGGCGCATGCGATTGGGCGAGATCGCGGAGACCGGCGTGACGCGGCTCCGGCCGCAGGAGCGCGCGGCCTTTGTCGAGTATGCAAGAGGGGTGAACTACTTCATCGACCGCCAGCGCGGAAATTATTCGCTGGAATTCTCTGTGCCGGGACGAGAATATGCGCCGAAGCCTTGGACCATAAAGGACTCGGTGGCCGTTGCGCTGGTGATGTATCGGACTCTAACGGATGATTCCAAGAGCGATTTCGATCGAGGCGCCTTGTTGAGCGCGAGCGCGGACCCCGCGAAATTTCAGGTTCTGTTTCCGGCGGCGCAAGGGCAGTTCGTGAGTCCCGGCTCGAATGCATGGGCTGTTTCCGGCGTGCGCGCGGTTGGCGGGAAGCCAATGCTGGCGAACGATCCACATCTGGAATACGGAATCCCGGGCACATGGCATTTGGTGCATTTGAAGGCGCCCGGTGTGAATGTTTCGGGCGCGGCGTTGCCTGGTGTTCCCGCTGTGATAACCGGCCATAATGAGCAGATCGCGTGGGGCGTCACGAACTTGGCCGCCGATGTCATGGATTTGTACGCCGAACAGATCGATGACAACACAGGGCGCTACTTGTATCAAGGAACGGTGCAGCAGGCGCAGCTCGACCGGCAATTTATCGGAGTAAAGGGCGGGAAACCGGCTGAGCTAGATATTTGGGTAACGCGGCACGGGCCGGTGATTTTTCACCAGAACGGAAAGAGCTATAGCATGCGCTGGAGCGCTACCGATGGTTTCGGATTCCCATTTCTCGATTTGGACCGGGCGCAGAACTGGCAGCAGTTCCGCACAGCGCTGTCTGTGTTCTGGGGACCAGGACAAAATTTTGTTTATGCGGACACGGCAGGCCACATCGGTTATCAGGCGACGGGGGCCGTGCCGGTGAGAGGGAACTTCGATACCAATGTGCCGCTGGATGGGGCTTCGGGGAAATTCGAATGGAATGGATACATACCTTTTGACCAGTTGCCCAGCAGTTATGACCCAGCGGATGGAATCGTTGCAACAGCAAATCAGAACCCGTTTCCACCGAGTTTTCCGTACCGAGTGAATGGGCGTTATGACGATGCATACCGGGTAAATCAGATTCGCTCACGACTCAAAGCGAAGCCGCGCTTGATGGTCAGTGACATGTTGGCGATTCAGAAGGATGTCTACGCCGCCTACGATCACTTTTTGGCAGAGCAGGTATTGGAGGCCTATAAAGAGAAGGGTAGCCAAGACGAATTGGTTCGAGATTCTATTCCGCTGCTACGCGCATGGAACGGGCAGATGGACAAAGACGAAGCCGCTCCGATGATGATGGAATTCCTGAGCGACAGCCTGCGGGAGAGCGCGGTCCGGTTAAGTCTGCAGCCCGGCCGCCAGAATTCGGACCCTGCCGTGCTTCCACGTTGGGGAGTAGTGCAGAACCTGCTCGAGAGCCGGCCCAATGGGTGGGTTGCCAACAATGATTGGGATACGTGGCTGCTGAATAATTTCAGCGCAGCGCTGCAGGAAGGGCGCAAGCGGCAGGGTTCTCGAGTGGCGAACTGGCGGTGGGGACGTTCACTGGAGTGGACGTTTGCGCATCCGGTGGGCAAACAGCTGCCGCTCGTGAGCGGCTACTTCGACATTGGACCCATTCAGATGAGCGGGTCAGGCACGACGGTCAAGCAGACAACCCCCAGTCTGGGGCCTTCCGAACGAATGGTGGTGGATTTGAGTGCGCTGGATCAATCGGTCCAGAATCTGCCGGCAGGGGAATCTGGGTTTGTGGCGTCCGGGCACTACAAGGATCAGTGGAGCGCTTACTATGTGGGCAAAAGCTTCCCGATGGAATTCGACAACGTGCACGCAAAAGACGTGCTGCGGGTGAGAGCCAAAGGTGTGGCCGCTCCATCCGGCGATAATCACTAGCAGTGATCCGCATCGGACCTGCCGGATGGAATTACAAAGATTGGGCTGGCATTGTATATCCCACCACGCGCCCCCGCGGCTTCAGTGAGCCCGGATATCTGGCAAACTACTTCGACACGCTCGAAATCAATACCAGCTTCTATGGGCCGCCTCGGCCCGAAACTACGCGGAAATGGACCGAGGCGATCAGCCACAATCGCCATTTCAAATTCAGCGCAAAATTATGGCGTGGCTTCACACACGAACGGAACGCAAAACTAGAAGACGAGAAGCTTTTCAAACAAGGGATGGAGCCGATGGCGGCGGCTGGCCGGCTCGGCGCGCTTCTCCTGCAGTTTCCGATCTCGTTCAAGAACACGGCGGAGAGCCTGGCGTACCTGCGGGCGCTGACGGCACGTTTTCAGGAGTACACCCTCGTGGTCGAGGTTCGGCACTCGAGCTGGAATGAGGAACGAGTAATTGAAACCCTTTCGGATCTCAAAATCGGATTGTGCAACATCGATCAGCCTTTGCTCGGTCGCGCGCTCAAGCCGTCTGCGCATTCCACATCGCCGGTGGGCTACATTCGCCTGCACGGGCGGAATTACAAGACCTGGTTCAGCGAAAACGCCCACTCGCACGAACGGTACGATTACCTCTACTCGATGGAAGAGCTGGAACCGTGGATTGATCGCATTAAGACGGTCTCAGCGCAAGCAAAGGACACGTACGTCGTTTCAAACAATCACTATCTCGGCAAAGCAACGGTAAACGCAATCGAGATCGCCGCGATTTTTCGTGGTGAGCCGGTGAAAGCGCCCTCGCATCTCGTCCAGCGCTATCCCGAGCTGAAAGACTTCGCCAAAGCTGCCGAGTCGTCTGAAACGCTGTTTGGCTAAGCGTCACGATCCTGCAAACCCGCGTGGCACAAAAAAAAGCGGCAGCCGAAGCTGCCGCTCGTTCTCTTCGTTTTTTCGAGAAGCCTTACACCTCTTCGGCTCCCATAACTTCTTCACCGAGGTCTTCCGACAATCCGCCGGTGTAGATACCGGGTGTTTCGTCGGAGTAGTCTGCCAAGCTCTCCCCGAATGCTACTTCCTGTTCGGGTATCGGCTCTTCCTCCACTACGTCCTCGCCGGCGATCTTCACGCGCCGGTAGTATTCCATGCCGGTTCCGGCCGGAATCAGGCGGCCCATGATCACGTTCTCCTTGAGTCCGCGCAGGTAATCGACCTTGCCGTTGATCGCGGCTTCGGTCAGAACGCGCGTTGTCTCCTGGAAGCTCGCCGCCGAGATGAACGAATCAGTCGAGAGCGATGCCTTCGTGATACCGAGCAGAATCGGCTTGCCCGTCGCGGGCCGGCCACCTGCCTCGATCACCCGGGTATTCTCTTCCCGGAACTTGAACTTGTCCACTACCTCTTCGGGCAGGAACTCCGTATCGCCGATATGTTCGACACGCACCCAGCGCATCATCTGCCGTGAGATCACTTCCAGGTGTTTGTCGTTGATGTTTACGCCTTGCAGACGATACACTTCCTGGATTTCGTTCACCAGGTACTTCTGCAATTCCTTTTCGCCGAGCACCGCCAGGATGTCGTGCGGGTTGCGCGGACCATCCATCAATGGATCGCCTGAGCGCACGCGCTCGCCTTCCTGCACGTTGATGTGTACGCCGCGCGGAATCGAGTACTCCTTCTGCACGCCATCATCGCCAACAATGTAAAGCTTGCGCATGCCTTTAGTGACTTCGCCGTACTTCACCGTGCCGTTGATTTCAGCAATTACGGCCGTTTCGCGAGGTTTTCTGGCTTCGAACAGCTCCACCACGCGAGGAAGGCCACCGGTAATGTCTTTGGTCTTGGTCGTCGCGCGCGGAATCTTCGCCAGCACGTCGCCCGCGTGTACTTGTTCGCCGTCCGTCACCATCAGGTGGGCATGCGTCGGCATGAGGTAGCGCTTCTCTTCAGCGCGCAACGAGCGGACCTTCGACTCAGGCGCTGCGCGGTCGCCGCCTTCGGGACGCACAATAATGGTCGGGAATCGCTTTTCGTCGGACGATTCCGTCACCACCACTTGCATGTTGCCCGTAATTTCGTCCACCTGCTCCTGCGTAGTAACCCCGTCGATCAAGTCTTTGAAGTGAATCGCCCCGCTGACCTCTGTCAGAATCGAGAAGGTGTACGGATCCCATTCAAGCAGGATCTGGTTGGCCTTGACCGGGGCGCCATCCTCGACGTTGATCTTCGCGCCGTAAACCACCGGATAACGTTCGCGTTCACGATTCTTTTCGTCAACGATGATGAGGATGCCGTTGCGGTTCATCGCTACCAGTTCGCCCTTGTTATTGCGAACTGTGTTCACGTTATTGAACCGGACGAATCCGTCGCTCTTGGCGTCCTGCGTGGATTGTTCGCTCACACGGGTCGCCGCGCCGCCGATATGGAACGTGCGCATCGTGAGCTGTGTACCAGGTTCGCCGATGGATTGCGCCGAAATAATGCCGACCGCCTCGCCGCGCTCCACCATCCGTCCCGTCGCCAGGTTGCGGCCGTAGCAGAGACGGCACACCCCGCGCTTCGATTCGCAAGTCAGCACCGAGCGGATCTTTACGCGTTCGATACCGGACGCCTGAATGGAGCTGGCCAGCTCTTCCGTGATCTCCTGGTTGACCCCAACAATCACATTGTTCTCGTAATCGCGCTGGTCTTCGAGAACCACGCGGCCCACAATGCGGTCGCGCAGCGGCTCGATGATTTCGCCCGATTCGATGATCGGCTCTACATAGATGCCGTCGGTCGTGCCACAGTCGTCTTCCGTGATGATCACGTCCTGCGCCACATCGCACAGCCGTCGAGTCAGATACCCCGAGTCGGCGGTCTTCAGAGCTGTGTCGGCCAGTCCCTTGCGGGCGCCGTGTGTCGAGATGAAGTACTGCAACACGTCGAGGCCCTCGCGGAAGTTCGCCGTAATGGGTGTTTCGATAATCTCACCCGACGGTTTCGCCATCAGGCCGCGCATACCGGAGAGCTGGCGAATCTGTTGCTTCGATCCGCGGGCGCCCGAGTCGGCCATGATGTAGATCGGATTCAGATTCCGGCCCGTCCGGTCGTCCTCTTCCATGTTCTTGAACATCTTGTCGGACACTGCTTCGGTGACCTTCGACCAGATTTCAATGATCTTGTTGTAGCGCTCGGATTGAGTGATCGCGCCTTCCTGATACTGCTGCTGGACTTCGATCACCTGCTGTTCGGCTTCGCGCACCATGCTGCTCTTCTCTTCGGGAACAACCATATCGTCGATCCCGATCGAAATGCCGGCGCGAGTCGCGTATAAGAAGCCAAGCTTTTTGACTTCATCGAGCATCTGGACCGTCACGTGCAGCCCGAACTTCAGGTAGCAGTACTGCACAAGCTGCCCGAGTCCTTTCTTCTTCAGCAATCCGTTGATAAACGGCATCTGCTTCGGAAGAACATCGTTCAGGATGACGCGGCCGACCGTCGTGTCCATGTACTGCTTGCTGAACTCGATCGGCTCGGTGTGCATGATGTTCTGGTTATCGAACGCCTTGTTAAGGTCGATCACTCGGCCCGTGTACCGCAGCTTGATGCCGGTGAGCGTTTCCACTTCACCCATTTCCAGCGCGATCAGCACGTCTTCAATCGAGGCGAACGTCCGCCCGGAGCCCTTCGCATTCGGGCGCATTTTGGTGAGGTAATAGAGGCCCAGGACCATGTCCTGCGTCGGAATTGCGATCGGCGCCCCATGTGCGGGAGACAGAATGTTGTTCGAAGCGAGCATTAGCGTCGATGCTTCGATTTGCGCTTCAGGCGAAAGCGGAATATGAACCGCCATTTGGTCGCCATCGAAGTCGGCGTTGAAGGCCGTACAGGTGAGTGGATGCAGTTTGATCGCCTTGCCCTCTACCAGCACCGGCTCGAAGGCCTGAATACCCAGGCGGTGCAAGGTGGGAGCGCGGTTCAAGAGGATGGGATGATCCTTGATGACTTCTTCCAGGATGTCCCACACCACCGGATCCTGCTGCTCAACTAATTCTTTAGCCTGCTTAATCGTAGTGCAGTGGCCGCGCTGCTCTAACCGGTGATAGATAAACGGCTTGAATAGCTCCAGCGCCATCTTCTTGGGCAACCCGCACTGATGCAGTTTCAGCTCGGGACCGACCACGATTACGGAGCGCCCGGAGTAGTCGACGCGCTTTCCAAGCAAATTCTGCCGGAAACGACCTTGCTTGCCTTTGAGGGTGTCGGAGAGCGACTTCAGCGGGCGATTATTGGCGCCTCGCAGAACGCGCCCGCGGCGTCCGTTGTCAAACAGCGCATCCACCGCTTCTTGCAGCATGCGCTTTTCATTGCGCACGATGACATCCGGAGCATGCAGCTCCATCAGCTTCTTCAAACGATTGTTGCGGTTGATAACGCGGCGATACAGATCGTTCAGATCGGACGTCGCAAAGCGGCCGCCGTCCAGCGGCACCAGCGGACGAAGCTCAGGCGGAATCACCGGAATGGCATCCAGAATCATCCACTCCGGCTTGTTGCCGGATTTGCGGAAGCTTTCGACCACCCGAAGCCGCTTGGCGTACTTCAGCTTCTTCTGTGCTGAAGTCTCCGTCTTCATTTTTTCGCGAATTTCCTGGCTCAGCGTCTCGATATCGATCTTCTTGAGCAGTTCCTTCACGCCTTCGGCGCCCATCATGACGACGAATTTGCCCGGGAACTCCTGATCTAGTTGCCGCTTGCGCTCATCGCTGATCACTTCGCCCTGATTCAGGCCAGTCGCCTCGCCTGGATCGATCACCACGAATGCTTCGTAATACAGCACGCGCTCCAGTTCGCGGAGCGTGATATCGAGCAGATATCCGATGCGGCTCGGCAGCCCTTTGAAAAACCACACGTGGGAGCTAGCGCTCGCCAGTTCGATATGGCCCAGCCGCTCGCGGCGAACCCGCGATAACGTAACCTCGACGCCGCACTTATCGCAGATCACTCCGCGATGTTTCATGCGCTTGTACTTGCCGCAGAGGCACTCCCAATCCGCCACAGGTCCGAAGATCCGGGCGCAGAACAGGCCATCGCGCTCCGGCTTGAACGTGCGGTAATTGATCGTCTCTGGCTTGGTTACTTCGCCGTGTGACCAGCTCCGGATCTTCTCCGGGGACGCGAGACTGATTCGAATCGAATCGAAGTCGGCAATGAGATTGGCTCTATCGTACGGGGAGGAACGATACATGAATTGTCCTTATACCTTTAGCTCTTTACCGCGAACTCGGGCTCAACGCCTTTGTCCGCATCGGCCCGTTTCCATACTGCGAATGGGGCGTGGGGCACGAATCTTAACGCCCCATCCGCAACATCTCGTTTAATCCGCCGCGTGCGCCAGGTCCTGCATCTCGCGCGGCTTCTTCATCAGCTCCACATCGAGGCAGAGGCTCTGCAACTCGCGGATTAATACGTTGAACGACTCGGGTACGCCGGGTTCGGCGGCCGCTTCGCCCTTGACTATCGCTTCGTAAATCTTCGCGCGTCCGTAGACGTCGTCGGATTTCGCCGTCAGTAACTCCTGCAGAATGTAGGCCGCTCCATATGCTTCGAGCGCCCAGACTTCCATTTCGCCGAAACGCTGCCCGCCGAATTGAGCCTTGCCGCCGAGCGGTTGCTGTGTGATCAGCGAGTACGGCCCGATGGACCGCGCATGGATCTTGTCGTCCACCAGGTGGCTCAGCTTCAGCATGTAGATGTAGCCTACAGTCACCGGCTGCTCGAATGCCGTGCCGGTCACTCCATCAAACAACTGCACTTTACCGGAGCTCGGCAGCCCCGCTTCGGACAGCCGCGCCTTAATATCTTTCTCGGTTGCGCCGTCGAATACCGGGGTCGCGAAATGCAGGCCAAGCTTGGCGGCAGCCCAACCAAGATGCGTCTCGAGAATCTGCCCGACGTTCATACGGGATGGAACGCCCAGCGGATTCAGAACGATCTCCACCGGAGTCCCGTCCGGCAGGTATGGCATGTCCTCTTCCGGCACGATGCGGGCAATCACGCCCTTGTTTCCATGCCGGCCGGCCATCTTATCGCCTACCGAAAGCTTGCGCTTCATGGCGATGTATACCTTCACCAGCTTGATCACGCCCGGGGGTAGTTCATCACCCTTGCGCAGCTTGGCGATCTTTTCCTCGGTGATCTTTTCAAGCACCGCGATCTGCCGTGAGGTCATTTCCTCGATCTCATCGATCTGTTCGTTGAGGCGAATGTCTCTCGTATTCAGCCTCATGCGCTTTAGATCGCGCGCCCGAAGCTTCTCGAGAATGTCGCGTGACAGCGGCGTTTCTTTCGAGAGCAGCTTTTTGTTGGTCTTTTCATCGTGCAGGTCGGCCAGAAGCTCTTTCCCTTTGAGCAGCTCTTCCAGTCGCTTGGCCCGTTCATCGCTCAGGATTCGCTTCTCATCTTCCAGGTTGCGGTGCAGCCGCTCTTCCTGGAACTGCAGAATCTGCTTGGAGCGCTCATCCAGCTCCGCACCCTTCCGCGAAAACACTTTGCAATCGACGATCGTGCCTTCAATTCCGGGCGGGCAATACAGCGACGCGTCCTTCACGTCGCCGGCTTTTTCGCCAAAGATGGCCCGCAGCAGCTTCTCTTCCGGCGTGAGCTGAGTTTCGCCCTTCGGCGTCACTTTGCCCACGAGAATGTCGCCCGGCTTCACCGTGGCTCCGATCCGGATAATCCCGCTTTCGTCCAGATTGCGCAGGAACGATTCCGCGATATTCGGAATATCGCGTGTAATCTCCTCCGGCCCGAGCTTTGTGTCTCGCGCTTCGATTTCGAATTCCTCGATGTGAATCGAAGTGTAGTAATCGTCCTTGACCAGCTTCTCGCTGACCACGATCGCGTCTTCGAAGTTATAACCGCGCCAGGGCATGAATGCCACCAGGACATTGCGGCCGAGCGCGAGTTCGCCCGCTTCCGTGCAAGGCCCATCCGCCAGCACATCGCCTTTCCTGACCTTTTGGCCCTGATAAACAATCGGCTTTTGGCTGATGCAAGTGTTCTGGTTGGAGCGCTTGAATTTTGTCAGCTGATAGATATCGGCGCCAACTTCGCGCGACATCTGCCCTTCGTGCGCGCCGCCTTCCACCCGAACAATAATGCGTTCGCTATCCACTGAATCGACCACGCCCGCGCGCTTACAGATGACGACCGCGCCTGAATCGCGTGCCGTGACCTGCTCCATCCCGGTGCCGACAAACGGCGCTTCCGCCCGAAGTAGCGGCACCGCTTGGCGTTGCATGTTCGAGCCCATCAGCGCTCGGTTCGCGTCATCGTTCTCGAGGAACGGGATCAGGCTCGCTGCAACCGAGACCAGTTGCTTCGGGCTGACGTCCATGTATTCGACCTCGTCGCGATGTTTCAGCACGAAGTTCCCGGCCTGCCGTGCGTTCACGAGATCTTCTACGATGCGTCCGTTCTGGTCGATCGCGACATTCGCCTGCGCAATGATGTACTTGTCTTCTTCCCAGGCAGATAGATAGTCAGAATGGCCTTCGTACTCGGCCTGCTGCTTCTTGCTGCCCAGCGCCGCGTTGGCCTTCAGAACACCTTCGCGCGGGATAACCTGGTTAACTTTGAAGTCCGTATCGCCGGGGTTTATGAGCCGGACTTCGTCCACCAGCACGCCCTCGCGAACTCGCCGGTAGGGACTTTCGATAAAGCCATACTCGTTAATCCGCGCGAAACACGATAACGACGAGATCAGACCGATGTTTGGACCTTCCGGCGTTTCAATCGGGCAGATACGGCCGTAGTGCGTCGGATGCACGTCTCGGACCTCGAATCCGGCGCGCTCACGAGACAAACCACCCGGTCCCAGAGCCGAGAGGCGCCGCTTGTGCGTAATCTCCGACAGCGGGTTGGTCTGATCCATGAACTGGGAGAGCTGGCTTGATCCGAAAAACTCGCGGATCGCGGCCATAACCGGTTTTGCGTTTACCAGGTCGTGCGGCATCGCTGTCGACATTTCCTGATACACTGACATCTTTTCCTTGATCGCTCGTTCCATGCGCACGAGTCCGATCCGGAACTGATTTTCCAGCAGCTCACCGACAGCGCGAACGCGGCGGTTACCCAAATGATCGATGTCGTCCACCGTTCCGATCCCTCGCCTCAGCTTCAAGAGATAAAGGATGGTGTCTATGAAATCCTTCTGGTCCAGCGTGCGCCGGTCGAGTGAAGTAGCATCCGCGCGGTCGTGCAGCTTGATATTGAACTTCATTCGCCCCACGCGCGAGAAATCGTACTTGCGAGCGTCGAAGAACATTCCCTGGAAGAGCTGAGTGGCCGTATCCAGCGTCGGCGGATCGCCGGGCCGCAGCTTACGGTAGATCTCGAGCAGCGCATCGTTCTGGCTCTTTACTCCGTCCTTGCGCAGGGTCGCAGAAATCACGTTACCTGCCTCATCGCGATCCGGAAAAAAGATTTCGAAATGCTCGATGCCCGCTTCCGCAATCTTGGTAATGCCGGTAGACGTAACCTCGTGGTTCGCCTCGATCAGAACTTCGCCGGTCGACATGTCAATCACATCGGCGGCGACATATGCGCCTTCCAGATCGTTCGAAGCAACTTCCACTTGCTCGATCTTGTGCTTCTGGATCTCGCGATAAACGGAGTTGGTGATCTTGCGGCCTTGCGGCACTACCTGATCGCCCTTATGGCTGATCGCATGCGAAAGCTTCATGCCGATCAAGCTCTCGTTCACATGCCAAAACAGCTTGTTGTTCTTGAGCGAGATCGTCGAGACCTTATAGAAAGCCCGGAGAATATCGGAATCGGTTTTGAATCCAAGCGCCCGAAGGAACACCGTACCGTAAAATTTGCGCTTGCGGTCGATGCGCACATAGAGCAGGTTCTTGTTGTCGTACTCGAACTCGACCCAGCTCCCGCGATACGGAATGATCTTTCCGAGGAAGTAGCCCTGTGTCTGCACGCGTTCGAAAAACACACCGGGCGAACGGTGCAACTGCGAGACAATGACGCGCTCGGTACCGTTGATGATGAACGTGCCGTTATCCGTCATCAGCGGGATTTCGCCGAAGAAGACCTCCTGCTCCTTGATGTCGCGAACGGTCTTAGTGCCGGTTTCCGCGTCCTTGTCGTAGACGGTGAGGCGGATGGTCACCTTCAGCGGAGCCGCATACGTCATGCCGCGTTCCTCGCACTCGGGAACGTCATACTTCAACTGCAGGGCTACCGGGTCGCCGCAGCGATTGCAGAAGGTAACGATGTTCTTATTAAAGGTGCCGCATTTATGGCACAGCACATCGCCGGCATGAAACGGGTCGGTGCGGATTTCAGCGCCGCAGGCGGGATTGCGGCAAATGGTGCGTAAATGATGCAGCCCTTTCAGGTTGCCGCACTTGCACTCCCAGTTGCCGATCGAGTAATCCACGAACTCGAGCTGGCTCAAACCGCGAAAATCCGAAATCGGAAATACCGAGCTGAAAACGCTTTGTAGACCCGCATCGTCGCGTTCTTTCGGGAGCAGGTCCATCTGCAGAAAACGCTCGTAGGAGCGCTTTTGCACCTCGATCAGGTTGGGAATGGGTATCGAAGTCTTGATCTTCGAAAAATCGACTCTCTCGCGGAGAGATCCTTTTGACACGTTGGGCATCTACGCTTGTCCTTTTAGGAAACCAATGGCATTCAGCAATTCGCAATCATCGAGTCGAGTAACAGCACGAAGCTGCTTACGACCATCTCAGCGGCGAACCAGACGATCCGGCGCCGCGGTATGCTGGCGCGGCAAAACCAGCCGCACGGCGAGAAAAACTACAGGAAATAAATCCGGGTGACGATACTACAGGAGCAGGGCTACAATACGGTTCAACAAGGGTGGTTGATTCAAAGAAGGAGCTTGTAAAGAGAACTAGGTTTTTGGACATGCAAAGGCCCCGCCAGCCCATACAGGCCCGCGGGAGAACTTTAAACAGCTGGAACCACAAATTGGATGTTGGACCGTCCCGGCTCGACGTGTATCCCTAGAATAACATAACTGCCGCCAGCCGCGTCAACAGACACGGCCAGCGGACCATTTGCGCGGGCCTAATACCCGGTAAGTTCCGGATGACAAAGACCTTACTTTACTTCGACCGTTGCGCCTGCGTCAACGAACTTCTTCTTGATTGCCTCCGCTTCGTCTTTATTTACGCCTTCCTTGATCGGCTTCGGTGCGGCATCCACCAGGTCTTTGGCTTCCTTCAGACCCAGGCTCGTCACTTCGCGCACCGCTTTAATAACGTTGATCTTGTTTGCGCCAACCGCTGTCAGAACTACCGTAAACTCAGTTTTCTCTTCCGCTGGAGCCGCTGCTGCGCCGCCGCCCGCCGCCGGAGCCGCTACTGCGACTGAAGCCGCAGCCGCAGAGACGCCCAGCTTTTCTTCGAGCAGCTTGACGAGCTGAGAGGCCTCCAATAAGGTCAATCCCTGAATCTGTTCTGCAATTACGTTGATATCCGCCATCTTCTTCTTACTCCCTTACAATGTTCTGTTTTTGATTTGCCGGCGGATGCACCGCCAAAAGCTTTTACTGCTTGAACTTATTCTCTTTTCCGGCTTGGTCGAGCACGACCGCCAGGTTCCGCCCAACGCCATTGATTGAGCTGACCAGCCGCGTGGCATTGGCGTTGATCAGGTACAACAATTTCGCGTAGATCTCTTCCTTCGGCGGCATCGCGGCCAAGTCATTGATCGCGTTGATGTCGACTACCCGGCCTTCCACCATGCCGGCCTTGAAGGTAAATGCTGCGTTGTCCTTCGAATACTTCGTTAGCGCCTTCGCCAGCGCCACGGGATCTCTTGATGTATAGGCGAGCGACGTCATGCCTCGCAAGGCGCCGAGCAGATCGCTCGCGGGAGTCCCTTCAGATGCCTTCGCGGCAATATTGTTCTTTACCACTCGATATTGCCCGCCCGCGTCGCGAATCGCTTTGCGGAGCTGGAAGTCCTGGCTCACCGTCAGCTTCTCGTAGCTGGTTACGAAGAGGTTCTTGTTGTCGGAGATCGTCCTCTTGAGGTCTTCGAGATCCTTCTTCTTCTCGTTCTTGTCTTTCATTGGGCTGCTTCCCTGCTCTCGCTTTTATGCCGTCTTCGCGTTGAATGCGGTCACGTCCAGGTGTACGCCCGGGCCCATCGTCGAGCAGATCGTAGCGCTCTTGACGTACTTGCCCTTCGCCGCTGACGGTTTCGCCTTGATCACGGCCTGGATCAGACTGTTGGTATTTTCGAGCAGCTTATCGCCGGCAAAGCTCACCTTCCCGACCGGCGCATGAACCACACCCGTTTTATCCACGCGGAACTCGACCTTCCCGGCTTTAATCTCGTTAATGGCAGTCCGCACATCAGTCGTCACCGTACCTGTCTTCGGATTTGGCATCAGGCCTCGGGGACCGAGCACTTTACCGAGGCGGCCAACGGAGCGCATCATGTCGGGTGTCGCGATCACGGCGTCATAGTCGATCCAGTTCTCGCCCTGAATTTTAGTGACCATCTCCTCGCCGCCAACGAAATCCGCGCCCGCTTCCTGCGCTTCCCGGATCTTATCGCCCGAGGCAATCACGAGTACCCGCTTCGATTTGCCTAAGCCGTTCGGCAGAACCACCGTGCCCCGCACCATCTGATCCGCGTGCTTCGGGTCGACGCCCAGGCGCATGTGCACCTCGACGGTCTCGTCGAACTTCGTGAACTTGATCTTCTGAACGAGGTTCACCGCCTCGGCAAGCTGGTACGGCTTTGGGTTGACCTGCTTGGCCGCGGCTTCATACTTCTTTCCGGGCTTTTGACTCATAAATATGACTGGTACAAACGGCTCAGGCGTACACACCAGCCTTAGCCTCCCAAGTTTTGGTTGGAACCTCCTCTAAAGTAGCACAGCTCCGCTGGGGCTCGCGGTCCCCGACCTTTCAAGTCCTGCTTGCCGTAGGAGGTTTCTACCGGAATTCTCCTGCTCCATCAGCTTCGAGATCTCCCGTGCCCGTGCTGCCGGTCTTGGTGACCGCGCGCGGACAGTTCATCCCTGATCGTTCGTTAGACTAAACGCTTGATCCCAACTTCATGCGACGTTCTCTTTACACTTTTCTAATCTTGAGTCTCTTGGCATTCCCCTCCTTTGCGTGGTGGGAGACCGGTCATCAGGCGATCGCGCGAATTGCGGCGGCCCATCTCGATCCGGCGGCTCGTGCCAGAATCGCAACTCTCCTGGATGTTCCCGACAATCCCAAAGCGGTAACAGACGCGCTGGCCCGAATTTCAACCTGGGCGGACGAGGCGCGCAACGAAACGAAAACCGGCGAGTGGCACTACACGAATCTGACTCTGCAGGATTCGAAATCCGATATTTCTTTGCGCTGCAAGGATGACAATTGTGTCACCGCGCGCATCGCATTATTTGCCGCGCAGCTTGCCGGAAAGCGCCCGGGTGGCCGCTGGAGCGACCTAGACGCCTTGCGCTTTCTGGTCCATTTCGTGGCGGATATTCATCAGCCCTTGCATGCCGTTTCAAATGCCGATCTCGGCGGGAATTGCGAGCGGCTGGATCCGGCTGTCGGTAAGGCGCAAAATCTGCATGCGCTCTGGGACGGAGAAATCGTCAACGCGATCAACTCGAATGACAAGGCTCTCGCCTCTGCCATTGAGAGCGATGTTCAGGCCATGCCCGCCGCCGAGAGGCGCGAGGCAGAAGGGGGCGATTCCGGCGATTGGACCTGGGCTTCGCATGAACTCGCAGCTCGCTACATCTACCAGCGGCTGCAAATCCCCGCTGAGCCGGTGGAGTTCCCGGCAAGCTGTAAGGACGCGCCCGAGGCAA
This sequence comes from uncultured Acidobacteriaceae bacterium, assembly GCA_963787585.1. Lineage (GTDB taxonomy): Bacteria > Acidobacteriota > Terriglobia > Bryobacterales > Bryobacteraceae > Bog-105. The sequence continues at coordinate 238,228 of CAWBDR010000001.1, read as the reverse complement.
TTACCGGCAACGCGCTGCATGTTAACTCTGCGTACATCGATGAAATGAAACCGGTGGTGCGCAGCCAGATTGCAAAAGCGGGCCTGCGGCTGGCGCGCATTTTGAACGAAGCGTTCGCAGAGAATAGCGCCAAACGATATCTCGATTTGGACGATTTGAATCGGCTGCGTGACCTGGAGGACCCGCAGGTTTCCCCCGACGGCAATTGGGTTGCTTACACGGTGCGAACCGTCGATAAGGAAGCGGATAAGAACGTAACACACATCTGGATGGCAGCCTGGGACGGCAGCCAGGCCCTGCAACTCACCTTCGATTCGGAATCGGAGAGCTCGCCGCGCTGGAGTCCGGACGGCAAATACCTGTCTTTCGTTTCCTCACGCCCAGGGAAGGCCAAAGGGTCGCAGGTCTGGATTATGGACCGCCGCGGCGGCGAAGCGCAGCAGCTCACCGCTTTTAAGAACCTGAACCTTTCACAGCACGAGTGGTCGCCGGACAGCAAGAAACTGCTGTTGGTACTGCAGGAGAAGGAAGAGCCAGATGCGGACGAGCCGAAACCGGGCACTCCGCCGAAGCCGCCGAAACCGATTGTGATCGACCGTTATCACTTCAAAGAAGACGTTACGGGTTACCTGGGTCCAAAGCACAATCACATTTACCTATTCGATATCGGGAGCCACAAGCTCGACCAAATCACGAAGGATGATTTCGACGAGACGGACGCGCGCTGGTCGCCGGATGGGACCAAGATCGCTTTCATTTCGAATCAGGACAAGGATCCCGATCGAAGCGAGAACAGCGACGTGTTCGTGGTGGACGCGCGGCCCGGCGCGACGCCGCGCAAGCTGACCAATTTCCTGGGTCCCGACACCGGCCGCCTGGCCTGGAGTCCCGATAGCAAGCTGATCGCATATATGCAGGGGCTCGATCAAAAATACAGCGCGTATCAAATGACCCGCCTGGCAGTTGTTCCGGCCGAAGGCGGCTCGGCGCGAGTGCTCACTACGCACTTCGATCGTCCGGTTTCGTACCCTGCTTTCACAGGCGACGGAAAGTCTGTCCTCTTCATCGCCTCCGACGATGAATCGGAGTATCCGGCGAAGGTTTCTCTAAGCGGCGGCGCAGTCGAACGGCTTGTGGGTGGGAAGTTGGTGGCTTCCGACTTGTCGAGCAGTAATGGGCACACAGCACTCCTCATTTCGAGCGATGATTCACCCCACGAGGTTTTCGCGCTGGAGGGAGGTTCGCTTCGCAAGCTGACGACCCAAAACGATGCGCTTTTGGCGGGAATCAAGCTGGGCGCTACGGAAGATATCCGCTTCCAATCGCCGGATGGCATCGAGGTACACGGGTTGCTTACCAAACCGTTTGGATTTGAATCGGGGAAGAAATATCCGCTGCTGCTGCGCATCCACGGCGGTCCGAACGGACAGAACGGACACGCCTTCAGCTTCGAAAACCAGTTCTTCGCCGCCAACGGTTACCTGGTGTTGAACGTGAATTATCGCGGCAGCGCCGGGCGAGGGCAAAAATTCCAGCAGGCCATATTCGCCGACTGGGGACATAAAGAAGTGCTCGACTTGCTGGCTGGCGTGGATTGCGTCTTGAAGATGGGCATAGCCGATCCCGCGCGCTTGGGCATCGGTGGCTGGAGTTACGGCGGAATCCTGACCGATTACACGATCGCCTCCGACAGCCGGTTCAAGGCGGCGATCAGCGGAGCGGGAAGTGCGAACCAGATCTCGATGTACGGCATCGACCAATACGTTTTTCAATATGACAACGAGCTGGGACCGCCCTGGAAGAACCCGGATGCCTGGATCAAGGTTTCTTTCCCGTTCTTCCATGCCGACCGTATTCACACACCGACCCTGTTTATGGGGGGCGATAAGGACTTTAATGTTCCGCTGGTGGGCGGCGAGCAGATGTACGAAGCGCTAAAAACCCTGAATGTTCCCACGGAGCTGGTGGTGTATCCAGGGCAGTTCCATGGTTTCACCCGCCCGAGCTTCATCCGCGACCGCTACCAGCGCTATCTGGCCTGGTATGACAAATATCTGAAAACGCCTAGTTCCTGAATCTTTTCCGCGATCGTCGCTCACGGGGCCCTCAACGCTTTCGCGCGCACCTGCGTATTACAAGTGGATCTCTCGGATGGCCAACAAGCTATGACACTCCCCTGGGCGGGCTCGTTCGCCATGGAGCAGAGCCTGTGCCGTCAGTTGATCACCAGGGCGAAAGCCGGCGATGCTGCCGCCTTCGAACGCATCGTGAGTCTGAACGAGCGCACGGTTCTGCGCGTTGCGCGCCGCTTGTTAGCCGGCAGCGAGGACGCCAGGGATGCCGCGCAGGAAGTATTCATTCGTCTGCACCGCGCGCTGGCTCGATTTGATGAGACCAGAGATCTCGCGCCGTGGTTGTATCGGGTGACAGTGAACATCTGCCGCGATTTCAAACGTCGGGCAAGAGTGGATGTTTCGCTGGAGACTGCGGCGCAGACGCCCGGGCATTCGCGAACCCCGGAGCAGTCGGCAGTGCTCGCTCAGCAGTATCAAATGGTGCTGGCTGCACTGGCGGCGTTATCGCACCGCGAGCGGGAAGCAATTGTTCTGCGCGATCTGGAAGGATGCCCGACGAGCGAAGTGGCCCGCATCCTCGGTTCATCCGAGGCTACCGTTCGCTCGCAGCTTTCTACCGGGCGCATGAAGATGAAGAAGCTCTTGGCAGATCGAATAGGGAGGCCGGCGTGACAAAGCACATTTCCGAAGAGCGGCTCGCACTGTATGCGGGAAGAGATTTGCCGGCCCGTGATGCCGCGAGTATTGAAACACACCTGCGCTGGTGTGACAAATGCCAGGCGTTGCTGACCGAATATCGAGACGCACAGAAGTTTCTCGTATCATCTGTCGAGGATCCTGGCCCGGAGGAATTGCGGCAACTGCGCGAGGGGATCGCCCGCGAGCTGACAAGTGCGAGGCACCGCGCTCCGGCCCGGTGGTTGTGGGCGGCAATTGCCGCTGCGGCATTGGCCTTACTGTTTGTTTCGAATTGGCAGCGCGTACCGCATCCGGGTCATACTCGCGAACAAGCCACCGCTCAGGTGATCGTTCCTGAAAGAATCCAAGACATGCCGGCCCTACCCGCACCGCGCCTCAAAATAGTCGCTTTGCCGAAGAAACGCATGCGCCACGAGGTAGGACTTCGGGCTGTCGCCTTGCTCGAGCGGGCGGACGAGCCGGCATTTATTAAGATGACGACTCCTGATCCGAACGTACTCATCCTTTGGCAAACCACGGAAAGGATTCAATGAGCGCTATGAAGATGTTGTTTTGCGCAGTGCTTTCACTCATCCCGGCAATTGCTCTCTCGCAGAATACGGAAGTGCAGACCGTAACCGGTTCGGTCCCCTCCGCAAAAGTGACAAAGATTGTCCGGGTTCATCACGGCAACGCCCGGAACCTGGCGGAGTTGGCAGCGCACGGAAGCAACGTGAGTGCGGCCGCGGACAATGCTCTGCAGGCGATCGTTTTAACCGGGAATAGCGCTGATGTTTCGGCCGTAGAGCAGATGGTCAAAGAGCTGGACACCGCAGCCGCGGCGTCGCGCGACTTCGAACTCACCATCTGGGCCATTGGCGGATCGAATGATTCCGACTCTGCTCCCGAAGGGCAGATCCCGGAATCGATTGCGTCAGTCGTGAAGCAATTGAGGGCGATTTTCCCCTACAAGACGTATGACCTGTTGAGTACAATGCTGATTCGCTCTCGGGAAGGAACGAGGGCCGGCAATGACGGTGTGATGCATGCTTTAACGAAAGCTCCTGCAGCCCCTTTCCCAAGCACCTACAGCGTGAATTACAGCGACAGTACCGTCTCGACGGATGACGGCACAGCCATGGTTCATTTGCGCGATTTTCGCTTCATTACGCGTATGCCCGTCGGCTCCGGCAGCCAATGGCAGCTCAAAGAGGTGAGCATCAACACCGATGTCGATCTGCGCGATGGCCAGAAGGTTGTGGTCGGTAAGTCGAATGTCGGAAGTAGCGACTCGGCTCTATTTGTGGTGTTATCAGCGCGTCTGGTTCAATAGCTGCGCTGCTCAAACCTGTACCGGCGCTTCGCTCGGAGCACGCACTGCTCCGGGCAGCATCACCTCAAAGCGCGAGCCTTTGCCGGGTTCACTCTGCACTCGTATTTCTCCGCCGTGGGCTCGCACGATCGCCGAAACGAAACTCAATCCCAGGCCGAGGCCCTTTTCCGGATTCGGATCGGGCACGCGATAGAAGCGGTCAAAGATATGCGGTAGATGATCTTTCGGGATGCCAACGCCCGAATCCTCCACAATGAGCCGAACCGTGTTTCCTGTCTGCTCGGCGCAGGCGCGCACCCAGCCTCCCTCGGGCGTGTATTTGATGGCATTTGAGAGAAGATTCGTCACCACGCGCTCGATCTGAGTGCGGTCGACATCGCAGAGAACGGGTCCGCCTGTTGTGTGGGTCAGGTTGACATTATGCGCTTCGGCCGGAATCTGAAATTGGTCGACCAGATCTTCGATCAGCCGCTGCAGATCCAGCACGGTCTTATTCATAGGAATCTGGCCGGTCTCGGACTGTGATAACAGCAGCAATGCCCGAACGAGATTGGAGAGCCGCTCGACATCTTGCAGAGCGTTTTCGATCGCTTCCTGCAACTGCTCCTTACGCGTAGCCGTGAAGAGCGCGACTTCGAGCTGCCCTTGAATGGCCGTCAGCGGCGTTCGCAGCTCATGCGAAACATCGGTGGAGAACCGGCGGATTTGGTCAAACGAGGCCTTCAGGCGCCGGCTCATCTCATTGAAGGAGCCGATCAATCGGTCGAGCTCATCATCGGCGCCCCGCTTCGGAATCTGCAATCCCAGATTCGAGCCCGTGATCTCCTGTGCCGCGGTTTCGACGGACTGTAACGCTTGCAAAGCCTTCCCAGCCGAATACCAGCTCACCAGGGCGCAGGCGAAGAGCGCAATCGGTAGAAAAATGAGATAATTTCTCCGGAAACGCCGGATCAACGACTCGTCCCCAGCTAGGCTGCGGCCCTCCGCCACATACCACTTTTCCCCTTCGTCATCCACCATCGCTCCGCTGATGATCTGGTACGGAATCTTGTCACTGGCGATAAAAGTTTTCAGGTATGGCTCTTTTGTACTCTCGATTTTTTGGAGCTCGTATCGAATTTCTTTCGGATCGTAGAGCCCGCGCAAAGCGGGAGCGGGCGATCCCAGCCATGGTTCGCCGTCTTCGTTTGCGATCACGAAAACCGTCATCAGCCGGCCGACCGTCGCCTCCTCTTCGGGGTCCGAGCGATCTTCGAACCAGTACGGCTTCCCCTCCCCGTCAAAATGCAAATACCCACGCATCGCGCCGAGTTCTTCACGCAACACCTGTTCGCTCTGAGTCGCGAGCAAACTGCGGAGCGTAGTGGTTCCGATCACTCCGACTCCCGCCAGCACCAGCGCGAGCAGCGCCAGAAAAGTACTGGCTAAGCGGAAGCGGAGAGTGCGGAAAAGCTTGATGTTCCGAAGCTTGGCCCACAACATAAGCAACTCACGTGGTGGACGTCTCTTGAGACGCGGCCGGCTGATTCTCGGGTGCGTCCAGCATGTAGCCGATCCCACGCACCGTGTGAATCATCTTGATCGGGAATTTATCGTCTATCTTGCTGCGCAGATGGCGGATGTAGACGTCCACAATGTTCGTCAGCCCGTCGTAATCCATGTCCCACACATGTTCGACAATCATGGTCCGGCTGAGCGGGCGGCCTCGGTTGCGCATCATGTATTCGAGAATGCTGAACTCCTTCGGCGCAAGCTCGATGTTGTCATTGTTCCGCGTTACCTTGCGGCGGATGCAATCGAGACTTAAGTCCCCCACCTGCAGCTTCTCGGGAGTTGGTTGCCCGCGCCTCAGCAGCACGCGCGTCCGCGCCAGCAGCTCCACAAACGCGAACGGCTTTACCAGGTAATCGTCCGCGCCTTGCTCGAGTCCCTTTACGCGCTCGTCGACCGAATCGCGCGCGCTCAGAATCAAAACCGGCGGTATCGTCTTGCGGTTCCTGATCTTCTGCAAAACTTGCAGGCCATCGATATCGGGCAGTCCCAAATCGAGCACTACCAGGTCGTATTCGGTCGAATGCACTCTTTCAATGGCGTCGATTCCCGTATTTACTACGTCCACCGCGTAACCGGCGCTCTGCAAGCCGCGCGAGAGGAAATCGGCAATCCGCTTCTCATCTTCCACTACCAGTAATCGCATCGGTTAAAGGACACTGCTGACTAAAGTCTAACGAACAGGGGACGAAGAGGCACCGTTTCAGGCGGCCTTGTTGCGCTCTTCCTCCTCTACTTCGTCCCAGTATTTGTCGAACAAATTGGGCTTGATCTGGAGGGCGCGGAGTTCGATTTCTGCGATTGAAAATTCGAACCCAAATTGGCCTAAATCGAAGTCGCCATTGCGGTTTTCGTGAACAGCCAGGATGTACTGCTTGGCGGCATTGTTTAGACGCGCCTTGGCTTGGGCCTTGCGGCGTTCCTGGATCTCCTCCAGGGTTTCGCTGTCCTTTTCGCGCTGGCGGCGGAGGCGGGATTCCTGGATGCTGAGATTGTTCAGGTCTTTGCGGTAGGCGAGGAAGACTTTTGCTTCGATGAGGTGCTTGCGGACCGCTTCGTCTTCTTTCGCGAACTCGCCGGCGAACTCGAGTCGGCCGAGCGCGTAGATACCCATTTCCAGAGCCGGAATCCGCAGCAGACGCCATTCGGTATCGGCCAGAGATTGCACGAGGTTGCGTTCGTCATCCGCGGCGGGTTCGAAGCGCTTGATGAAGTCAGCGAGGTGAGCTTCATAAAGGGCGGCACCGTCCCCGGGAAGCAGGACAGTGCGGCCGGTTAATCCAGTTTTGACGGCGTTCAAGGATGACTTGGCCTTACCTGTATCTGAGGCCGGGCCGGAGGAGAGTTGCGCGTTTTTCTGGTTCGCCTTGATTTGGGCGTCCGTTGCCATAAGGGCTCCTGCAATGAAAATGGCTCGCGACACGATCATGTGTGTCGCGAGCCTGCCTGACCATAGCATGGCGAAGCCCGGAATTCAATAACGACACGAGGAGGATGAGTTTAAGTTAAAGAGGGAACAGGGGATACCGATCTTTCGCCGAGCTGTGACTGGGTTTTTCAGTATCCCCAGTTCTCATGCCGCACAGGAAGCCGATTCAGCATTTCGCGGTAAAAGCGCCAGTTGGGCACGAAGAGATCCATCAGGGCGATGAAGCGGCTGTTATGAGTGGGCTCCAGCAGATGAGCCATCTCATGAACGACGATGTATTCGAGGCATTCCCGAGGTTTTTTGGCCAGATCGGTATTCAGCCGAATGCTGGCGGTCTCCCGGCTACAACTACCCCATTTCGTTCTCATCTTTTGAACAAGAAAACGCTCCACCTTGACTTTCATGAGCGGCTCCCATTTCGCGATTACTGGCGGGACTGCCTGCTTGAGTTGGGCGCGATACCATTCATCGAGAATGCCTTGCTTCTTCTCTTCCCCGATTGCCGGACGAGTCCGAAGGAGCATGTAATTGTGCTTTAGCTCCACTTCGGGCGCGGCATCGTTCTCGATTACCCTAAGCAGATAGCGCTTTCCCCAGACGTAATGGCTTTCGCGGTCCAGGTACTCGCGGGGAGGTTCGCGGCCACCAACAGTCCGAAAATCATGCTAGGAAGTGTACTGCACCGGAACCATGCAGCGACGCGGTTCCCGAAGCATCGTCAATCACGTACTCGGCTGCTGTTGAGAGTTGAGCCCGATAACGGGCTACACGGAAATTGGCCCGGTACAGGCGAGCCCGAAGTGCGCGGGGAGTTTTTCAACAGCATCTCTGGTTTGCGCAATCGTGAACCGCACGATTAGGAAACACTTGGCGACTAGAACGCTAGCAACTGCGCGCCGGTCATCGGGATCAAACGAGTTCTGTCCGGATGGCCGATTTGAGACTCCTCACCTGTGGTTCAAAAGGAGGCAAAACGGCCACGTTCTAGCCGCCGCCGGACCGGTGGGTTTGCTTCGAGAACCTACTTTAGTTCCGTAAGAATTGCGTGCTGTTTTCCACGGACCAGCATTTCAGCGTGTGCGCGGTTGCGAACTGTGAAGCGGACCTCACCGGGCTTGTGCGGATTCACGACTGATTGCCCGTCCGGGGTTGTCGACTTCAGGTCGCCGTCCTCAAGGAATACGGCCACAACATCTTTATCGTGGAAGTGCACCGGGATGGCTACTCCCGGCCTCCAGGTGCAATCCCACACGATTACACGCTCATTCTCCAGAATCTTCTCCACTCCGGGGCGCGGAAAGGCCAGTGGGTAGCCGCTGCTATTTCCAATGGGCGGGACGGGATGATTCTTCAGATCGATCACGATAGATGGTCCGGCGATTTTCGGCAGCGCGCCTTGGGGCAGGAACGCCGCGCTACCCGACAACGACACCACAACGGCATCAAACCGCCGGGGCGGTGCGGAGTCCGTCGCATCCCAAATCGCAACGCGCTCATTTTCGATAATTGGCTTCAATGCCGTGTGCGAGCGAGCCTCCGTAAGCTCCAGCCTTCCAGGCCTGTCAGCCTGAGCGCAAACTTTCAAGAGCTCTCGAAAATATAATTGGCTCGCATCGTTGTTTCCGCCGAGCTGCGCGGCTCGCGCCGCCCCATACAGTGCGCGGAAGCGTCCCGGCTCCTTCTTCAACGTTCGTTCGAATTGCTCCAATGCCTGCGCTGGTTCCTTCAACTCGAGCAACATGTCGCCCAATAACTCACGCGCTGGAGCCAAGGGACCGGGCGTCACCGCGCTTTTTTCGGTTCCATCCTCCAGTTCCGCTGCGGACTTCATCTGCAGCAGCGCCTCGTCTTTCTTACCTTCGGCGAGGGCGGCCCATGCTCGCACAGAAAGTTCTTGGATTTGCACCTGCAGTGCCCAGTAGTTCTCGCCCGCCTTCACTAGGCGTTCTCTGATCTGGTGAAGGGTCTCCGCTGAGTCATTGGCAAGTGGCGCGTGTCCCAGTCGCGCCGCTCCCAATCCATGCGCAAACCAAGTCATTGAGTCCGTGTGAGGAAACGCGGTCTCCCGCGGCGCGAGTTGCGTCGCTTGCTTCCAGTCGTGACGTTCCAGAGCGTACCGTGCAGGGATCGCCGCCAGCGCAAAGTATCCGGTGGATGGGCCTGCGGCGCCGCTCAGCACAGCTTTGGGATCGAAGCGCGATGCCATCTCCGGCAGGGAGTCGAGTATCCGCCGCGCTGCCTCGTCCTGCCCGGTTTGCAAGTAGGCATAAATTTCGTAGTCGCTCGCGTGTAACTCTTCGGCCGTTTGACCCTCGCGCCGCGCCGCTGCCGCCGCGGCGATATTGCTGTTGATGGACTCTTGCCAGTTACCGGTACGGGTGAAAGTGTGCGACGGCATGTGCAGCGCGTGTGGCGCATCCGGAGCAATCTCCGAGTAGCGCCTCGCCGCCACCAGCGCTCGCCCCGCCAGCGCTGGCACATCGTACGTATGGATAATGTAGTGTGCCAGCCCAGGATGGTTTGGCTGCTCTTCGAATAAGTTTTCGAGTATTGCTCCCGCCTTGAGCCGCCCAGCATACGTCTTGTCCGCGGGGTCCTCCGAGGCCGCAATGGCCAGCGCGTAGAAAATTTGTGCCTCACGATCGTCGGGATAGTTTCCCGCGACTTGCTGCATGGCATCGCGGTACGCTACAAGGCGCGCTCGCTGTCGCGTGCTCTCGAAATCGCTGTACAACTTGCTGACAGCGGCGAGATACGCCCGTTCGCGCTCCGTCTTTGCGCCCGCCGTGCTCCCCCGTTCCACGCTCTCGCGCCCGGCCTGCAACTGGGCCTTATCTTTCATTCCCACCGCAAAAGGATTACTCCAATCGCTCAGCGCGATTCCCCAGTATGCGATTCCGCACGTAGCATCCTCCCCCAGGACAGCCTTAAATGCTTCTATCGCGCGGCTGAACTGGAACGAATGCAGCAGCGCTACTGCCCGGTCGAAGTCCGTCTGCGCTGCCGCGCTGCATGAGGTCGCGAAATGCGCGGTTCCTAACTTCTCGCCACTTCCATGCTGATGCTCCTGCGCGAGGCAGGTTGCGGCCACTATCACCAGTAGCCCTGGAATCACGCTCCACTTGTACACTGTGGACGAGTCGCCGACCATCCGCGGCCGTAACTGCATCAAGGTTGAACCAGAGTGGTTTGTAGAGCGACGGTCTGCCAGCGACCGCCCTGATTCACATATACGCGAGTGAATCGGTAGTCGCCGCTATAGTCTTTGCCGTTCTCTTTACCGCGTTGAATTGAACGACCAGTCACAATAGCAGTCTTCTCATATACCCGGACATTCAGGTCGGAAATCTTCCGCGAGTCATAGTGAAATGATCCTGATTTGAAGCCTTGAACGATTTCGGACTTGGTGCGCAGTTCGCCGCGCAGTGTGATGAATGTGTAGTCATCGGCCGTCATCCTGTCGAGCGCAGTTGCATCGCCCTTGATGATCGCGTCGTTTCGCAGGCGTTCAAGCCCCAGGATCTCATCTTTGACTTTGCTATCCGAGATTGCGGCGATCTTGCTTGGAGCAAAAACGACAGCTACAAGCAAAAATGTTGACGCAACGAGAAGAACTCGTTTCATTTGGCGGCTCCTTTGCACCCCACGGGCTGTAAGGATCGTCATTGTACGTCATACCCACAGCCGTAGATGCCCGATGCTGTATTACGGCGATGTGTTTACTGTCTCATTCATATGCGTGATCGCTGGTAAGTTAAGTGGCCGGCAGTTGCACAAAGATGTTCCTTGATGATTTTGCTGCGGACATCGTTCTCGATGGTTTCGGCGATCGCCGCTCTACTGCTCTTGATCCCATCGGGCAGGCGGTTGATTGCCTCCGCGATGCCGGTTTTCACGATCAAATCCGCGCCACAGAACTGAAGAGTCGCTCAATCTCCAGAGGCGCGCCGCGGCTGCGGCAGGGGACTCGGTTTGAGGGCCGGCCAAATCGATCGGAAGCGCGTCTGACCCATTGAAATGGCTGTCATCAGAACCAGCAGCACCGCAGTAAAGGTAAGCACCTGCGGAACGGAAAGCCCCTGTTTCCAGATGCCGAACCAGCGTCCATATACGAGCTCTATGTGCACCCAATAAACGATGAGGGAGGTTGTTCCCAGTTGGCGGAAGAAACTCCACCGTTCCCCCGCCCCGTAGTTCACCCACAGGAACGCGATGGAAAGCAGGCACAGCACTACTGCCAACTTGATCAGAATCTGCGCCGGGCTGTTCAGCCAAAATTCACTCTTGGGGTAAATAGAGTACGGCAGATTCGAGAAGTATTGCGCCGCCAAAGCGAGCCCCAGCCCAATGCCGAGGCACCACAGCATGAGGCGGTCCATGTCTTCTTTGCGAACAGTGCGCAAAATGCTTCCCGCGGCCATTCCAAACGCCAGGTAGGAAGCCCAGGGAAAGAAACCGAAGTAGTTATAGCTCGGAAAGAAATAGGACCGGATCAGCGAGGGGATGTGCGACGGATCGATCAGGCTCACCACCGGCGCGAGCCCCGCAATCACGAATCCGAGAACCGCGCACAACTTGATCCGCTCACGCGTGCTGAATACGGCCATGGGAGCGAACACCAGCATCGCCATTCCCATGCAGTTCAGAATGTCGACACGCAGTATCTCGCCGGCGGGACTGGTCGGGAAACCAAACACGTAAAGCTGTAGCCGGAATAAGAACGCGATCAGGAAAAGATAGCGCGATCTCTTCAGGGCCGCCACCACTCGTTTCCAGCCTGTTTCGCCTTGCTTTTCGCGGCTGTGCATCAAAAACGCGAAGGTGATTCCAGTCAGGAAGAGAAAAATGGCTGGAGGCAGTCCGCCGAAAAACTGCGAAAGCATGAACGGTCCTTTCGGACGCAGGTCGGTTCGTGTGAACGAATCAAACGTGTGGCCCTGGATCATGATGACGGCTGCCAGGCCTCGCGTCCAATCGATGAATGCCAGCCTGCCCACCGATGTTTTCTGCTCGCTCATGGTTTGCCGGACGCCTTCAACAAAGCCGTTTCCGCATCAGCCTTGCTTCTTGGCTCCTGAGGGCAGCTTTAATTCCAAAGTGCCCTTCATCGCCGGATTGATCTTGATATTTGTGTAAGTGACAATACGGTAGTTTCCCGAAGGCTCGTAAAACTGTTGTTGTATGGGGTATCCTGCGTTATTCGGCACCCACATTTCGATCTTGCTCAGGTGCTCTTTGATTTTCTGATCCTTCGGGACGAGAAGTAATTTTGTCGTATCTTGCCCGGCAATCTTTTCAGAGCCGCCAGAACTGATCTCGTAACTCTGCGCCAGTTCTTTCCCCGAAGAGCCGAACCCTAGCAGCAGAAATTGGTTAAGCACGTCGGTGTTCTTTCCAACGTCATAGTCCTGGTAGCTCTTGAGATTCGGATAGTAAATGCGCACGATTTTACCGAGAAAGGCGATTTCCCGGGCATCGGTCTGGCCGGAGAAATCAAGAATGGCGCGTACCCCGCCATTTTTCACGCGCTGCATCTTCAGCGTGCCGGTTTCGACAGTCGTGTCGCCAATAATCGCGGTGAAGGTCTTCATCTGGACATCGGCGGACATTCCGCGAAAGGTAGGCGCGGTTTGGTCCATGCGCGCCAAAACTGCGTTCACGTCCTGTGATTGAGCAACAGCGGCGGATACCAGAACACACAGTGAGAGCAGAATTTTCATCGATCTATTTAAGAGACGCGGTTACTAACGCGCAGTGTACGCGATGAAGCCTTTGATTTCTCCGGCGGCCTCATCTCGAATCGGTTCTACGCGAACCACTTGCCAGGTCTTCCCCGTTCGTTGTCGAATCAATTCCTCTGCGCGTCTCGTCCGTCCAGCTTCGGGTACGTCTTCGAGCAACTCGGTCGCAATGAAGACGCGGTCAGCGCCGTGGAGTGAGGACATCAGGACAACACTTGCGGCTCTAGGCTGGTCGCGAAACCAAGCTCGCGGCGTTGCGAAAATGAACAGCAAAATCAGTGCGACAACCACGTCGTACTGCCAGGAAGCCCGGGCGAAATCCCAGAAAATTAACCGTCTTCCCAAGCCTGATCGGGCATCCGCCACTACTAGAAGCTTATCATCCGGCGTGCCCTTGGCGCAGTGGGGTAGTGCGCTAAATCTGTGTGCCTGGTTCATCCCAGCGGAGCGCAATTGACGGGAGCATGATGCGCTGGACGCGCCACGCACATCGCCGATCACGTCTGGGAACTAGAAGAAATTGCTCGCTTGGCAAGGTAGTATGAGAGCGCCCACGGTTCAGCAAATGGCGCAACGCAGCGCGGGCGTTCTCGTCGAGGCACTTGATTATGGGTCCAGCGATGTCTTTGCTTCCGTTCCAGGTACCCTGCCCTGGTACCCGAGCAATTGCTGCATTCTCAGATTACCGAACTGTGCATACTGCGTAACAGGGTTGCCGGACTGGTATCAGAACTCAGAACTGTACAAAGTTTTTTGCCGTTCGGCTTCTTTCAACGGGTCTTCAAGGTATGAGACAAGATCACGAAGAGCAACTACGGGGAACGCCGGAAGTCCCGAGGCCGAATGCGACAAGTGATGAGTAAGCCCATGAAATTCACGATGGTGACGGTTATTATCATCGAGAAACGAGAGTACGTCGAATTGCCCCTTCCACTTCTCCCCCATTTCCCAACAAACTACTAAGCCGATCTCATCAGCGTTCTTTTGAGTTGTGCCGAGTTCTTCAATCAAGGCATCTAGGCTGTACTTGTATTCGAGGACTCGGACGTTTGAAGTCATAACGACATCCATCCCCGCGAAGCGCTCTTCATCAACGCCTAGAGGGTTATCGTCGCGCCTCACGAATTTTGTAAACGGCGGGTCCATACGAATCCTATAGAGGCCGTCATATTGATTGAACTGACTGGACGAGAGCAGCTGTATTCCCCGAATTAACCCGGAAGACAGCATCTGGTTGAATAACGCGACCACGTCTTGTTCCACCAGAGGAAGTGATCTAATGGGTAGCTCCTCCTCCGGAGCAAACAAACCCTTTCCCTTAATGACCAGAGGATGCGTCTTTTCGTATTCCTTCTGCGTGTCTATCCATGTCTCTAATTTCATCGCCTGCAACAGGGCAGGTGCACCAGTGTTGCGGCGCAAGAGCCTGTCGTAATAACGCCGGAATGCAGTTGCTGCTGAGACTGACAGCTTTTCCGCCAATTCCGTTTGTTCAGGTTGAAAACCCTTTCGGCCTAGATCAGGCTCGGCATTTCTGAAATTTACAATGACGTGTGTAATGTTCTGAAAGTAGATGTTGTTCGTCAGTGGAATGGTGATCGGGCTGCCTTGCGGCATGTGTTTTGTGGCCTGCTGAAGACCGCCGCGCAAAATTCGCGTCCGCTTACGAAGCTTCAATCGATTGTCGTTATAGTCGTCCCATAGGTCCGTGGAATAGCACATGAACACGTAAATCTGGAGATCAAGCGACGCGACTAGCGCCTTCTCATGATCATCTAGGACGGGTTTTATTGGCGACGTGTTATCGAGGATTTCTTGACCGGACCACTCACCCCAAATGCCGTTCAGATTCGTAAACTTCGGTGGTATTTTACTAACATCCTGCCCCTTCGTGGCCCGCGCTAATTGATCAGCCAAAAATTCCTTGAGGTTTGCCGTTCTTCCTAAGACCGTATGCGGATAGAGGTATTCCGCCTTACTTGCTTTAATCGACGTCGCATTACCATCTGGCGCTACGACATCTAAGTGAAGTTCTATGCCTGGGGCAGTCTCACCACAAATATATATGCCTCCCAAGGGCGTATGGGCCTTTAGTAAGCACATCCATTGCTCCGCTGTTTTTGCAATGAAATACTGCAGGCTCCTCGGACGGATGTTGTCTCCAACCAGCTTTAAGGTGATCGACGTGCCGCGATCAATGGACTGGAATGGCTCGTGAGAGATAACGCAAGATTCTACTTTGGGTCTCGACACGATGCCTGCACTGTCATCGAGCCACAATCGCCCGTTTATCAGGACACCGCTCGTTGGATTCTGTCCGGGCTGCTTTGTTCCTACCTCTAGATAATTAAAACCGTAAGCTAAATACGTTGCGCCCACACCCTTGTTGCCTCGCGAGGTAACGCCATCTTTGAATGAGCGATTGGGCTTTAGGAATTGCTTAAACTGAGATGCGTTCATGGCGCATCCATTATCGGTAACGGATACAGACTCTTCCTTTAGATCGATCTTTATCCAAATTGTCGGTACGTACCCTGTAGCGTGTCCATTCGATTCATTCGATCTCTTTTCGACCGCATCAAGTGCATTCTGTAAAAGTTCAGAGAATAGATCGTAATAGCCGGTGTAGCTCTTGAGGATGTTTCTGATTTCTCGTTTTTGCGCCGCAATAACAAGGTCAGGCTCATCGGCTTCAGGAGCGAGCGGGTCCCAAGGCTCTAATTTGAAAGGCGCAACGGGCGTTTCAGTACTTCCCATTCATTCTCCTCCTGGCAGAGACAAGCTGATTGCTTGATACTATTTGCACAACCATCATCTACTTCTACCATTGGGCGGACGATTGTAGAAGGCGGGCGCAAACTTGATGTCAACACCAACAGCCGGGGACGGCTCAGGCTTAAAACTGAGACACCAATTAAAAAAACAAGACCTGGGCCAAATGTTCTATGCCAAAAGATCGGCAACCGTCCACACGCGATCAGCGATGCCCGCGGCCATAGCGGGAGTGACGCGGAGAGTCTTGTGGATTCGCCCGAAGTTGTACCAGCAATACCAGAGTGCAACCGCGGCCCAGTGGTTCTCCCACTTCTTACTGAAAGCATTCGTTGGCGCGTGAATCTCCGAAGCCCCATGCGCAAGCTCAGATTGCTGCGCTCGACGATTGAGGTGCAAATGCGGGCCGGATCGGGACGGCCCATGACTGGGACTTCCTCCACTGCGGCTACTTCGGCGGGAGAGTACCGCGCTTCGCCTTCGGCGGATGCGCGATAGACCTTGATCAGCATTGCGAAATCGCAGCGGTCCTCTAGCGTGTCGGGATCGCCGAGCGATAGGGAGCGAAGCCGTCCGTAGTGATCTGAAACTCTCCCCTGGTGGCGTGGCGAACGCCCTCGATAAAAACATCGGTTGTGGCCTGGTCGCGTTTGCCCAGTGCAATGTTAAGAACGAGCTTAGAATGACGCTCGATGGCGACGAAGCAGTAAGCATCGCCCAAGTTCGGATCGTCATCAAGCTGGACCCGTTTTTGCTTCTTGCCAACGTAGGACCACACTTCGTCACATTCCACGTGGCGGACTTTGAGGTTGCGGATCTTCTCGCCCATGATCCGGTTGCACTTCTCACCAGCGAGAACCAAGAGTTTGAGAATTGTCGTGTGATGAACTTCTGTAATCGCTCGACGCTCGACACGCTGTTGCCTTCGAGCAAGAGCTGCGTGATTCACTGGCGGCCCGCTCTGTCGAGGCCGCCACCAAGGCAGGCACACAGATTTAGCGCACTACCCGCAGTGGCAGGTTTCGGCCGAATCTGTTGCTTGAACTCAGCAGGAGACTTTGATCGCCATGCAATCCAAGGCTATCTTTCGGGGCCACGCTAATCGCGGCCACACGCTTCTGAACCGTATCACCGCCAGCGCGTTGGCAGCGTGCTTCACTTCGTCGGCCTCGATTTTTGGAGTACCACTCCGGAATCCGTTCGAAGCCATAACTCGGAGACGCCAGGTGGCGAAACGGAAAAATTGCGAGATGAAGCCGCTACTCCGATGCAGGACGGAAGTTCAGCGGTAAATTAAATTGATCGGAGTTAGCTATTGGTGCGGATGGGGAGACTTGAACTCCCACGCCCTTGCGAGCGCTGGAACCTAGATCCAGTGGTAATACCGCTCCGTCGGACGGCTCTGGTAATAATCAATAAGTTAGCAGCGTGAGCAACCGACCAGGTAAGCCCGATCCGGCTGCAGTTTGCGAATGAATTTGCGAGCGGATCATCGCCCCTCTGCGTCGGAACAGCATTTGGGCGGTCCACCAGGAGCGCCAAACACCAGAAGTCGTGAACTGATCAAGCGGCTGAGGCCCAAGCTATTGAATCCTTATCACGAGAAAATAGGCGCGTGGGTTAAGCTTCAATCGTTCTGCAAAAAGGGGAGTGGGTCAGACTAGACCTTTTCAAATCAGTTAGCAGCTGAAGAAAGGAAAAGGACCAGGTGACCCGAAAGCAGGATAGCGCGAAAGGAAAGATTACAGCGGAAGATCTGAAGGCACTGTTAAGCGAAGATCGGGATCTGCTGAAGACGATTGTTGAGGAAACGCTGCAGCAGGTGCTGGAAGCGGAGATGGACGAAGCGCTGCAAGCCAGCAAAGGCGAGCGCACAGCGGGCCGGCTCGGGTACCGAGCCGGTTATTACAACCGGATGCTGGTGACGCGGGTGGGGCACATCGAGTTGCGAGTGCCGCAGGACCGACAGGGGCGGTTCCGCACAGAGGTCTTCGAGCGCTACCAGCGAAGCGAGAAGGCGCTGGTGGCGGCGATGCTGGAGATGTACGTACAAGGCGTATCCACACGGAAGGTGAAGACAATCACCGAAGAGCTGTGCGGGCACGAATTCAGTTCGTCGACCATCAGCCGGATTGTGCAGAAGCTCGATGAGGAACTGGCGCAGTTTGCGCAGAGGCGATTAGAAGAGCCGTATCCGTATCTGATTCTGGATGCCCGCTACGAAAAGGTCCGAGAGGATGGTGCCGTGCGGAGTCAGGCAGTGCTGATTGCGATCGGCATCAACTGGGAAGGACGACGAAACATTCTCGCAGTCGAGCTGGCCAGCCGGGAAAGCCTGTCTAGCTGGAAAGAACTGTTGGCCAGTTTGCGACAACGGTCGCTACACGGAGTGGAGTTCGTGGTTAGCGACGATCACGCCGGCCTGCGTCGTGCCATTCAGGAAGCGCTGCCGGAGGCAGTGTGGCAGCGCTGCTACGTTCACTTCCTGCGGAATGCGCTCGACTATCTGCCGCGCAAAGCCGACGACGATTGCCTGCAGGAACTGCGCTGGATTTACGATCGCCGGGACGCCCAAGAGGCACGCCAGGATCTTTCGGCCTGGTTACTGAAGTGGGGCAAACGATATGCCAAGCTTTGCGCCTGGGTGGAAGAGAACATTGAAGAAACGCTCAGCTTCTACCGTTTGCCCCGGCAGCACCATAAGAATCTAAAGTCGACCAACATGCTCGAGCGGCTAATGGAGGAAATCAAGCGGCGCACCTTGGTGGTCCGCATCTTTCCGAATGCACCTGCCTGCCTCAGGCTCGTACGCGCTCTTGCGGTGGAGACACACGAGAACTGGATCGAGGCCATGCAGTACTTAAACATGGATCCATTGCGCGAACAGAAAAAAGAAGCTCTACGCAAACTCGGAGATGCCGCGTGAAGGCTTCTACAGGGCTGACCAGGGCAAGGCGCTCAGCTGCCGCCCTTGCCCTGGACCCCATCCCGGCTCACAAAAGGTCGAAATGACCCACAC
This sequence comes from uncultured Acidobacteriaceae bacterium, assembly GCA_963787585.1. Classification (GTDB taxonomy): domain Bacteria; phylum Acidobacteriota; class Terriglobia; order Bryobacterales; family Bryobacteraceae; genus Bog-105. The sequence continues at coordinate 219,630 of CAWBDR010000001.1, read as the reverse complement.
TCAATTTGCAGAACTTGACAAGCACAACTGGCGCGTGCTATCTGGGAAGGCGTAACAATCATTTGGTGGGCATGGAGCTGTCTGCGACTTCTGTGGCCGGAAGAGAACCCGAATTGACAGGCATGAAACCCCGAACTCAGTTCCCGATAACCAAGAAAACAGGCTCTCCCGAGACTCCTGGCTTGAGACTTGACGGAATCACTTGGATTCGCGTTTGCGGCGCATCCTAACGGCGCTGTTGCTCAAGCGTCGCGTGGACGTCAGTCGGGGGCGACGTCGAGAAATAAGCGCGTAGCATGATCAGACGTACAGTCGAAGCATGCCATCGGCCGCCACGGGGCGCGTATGTTTCGACATACGGGAGCGGCTGGGGGGCAACCGTAGTCTCGCCGAAAAATTTCCCAAAAAGCCAAAGGGCATGCATTGGCGAACTTATAACCGTCTTCGCGCCCGCGCCGAAGGGGCTGAGTTAGTATCCTGAACTGGCTTCGTTTAAGGCTGAACGCGGGTTACGCTTTCATCGCATTTCGTATCGGACGTGGTTACTGGGCGCAGCGTAGGGATCGGGCACTCTAGGCTGCGACAAGAGATCAGGGGAGAATTCTGTCTTGCGATCGGTGTAGTCTCAGTACTGTTCGCAACATCGTTAATCGTCTTGTCTGCCCTTGGTATACTCGCCGTCGCGTGGGTAGTATCAATCTACGCTACGCTTCTTGGCGTAATGATGGTCGTGCTGGGCTTCACGCTGCGGAGACTGAGCTACTCACACTGAGGAGTCTCGCACAATGAGGCGAATGCCTGAAAGAGGAACCCTCCCCCGGATCCCGTGCCTACGCAGTGCGCGAGCAGATCTTTAAGTAGATCGTTGCAGCTTCACTTGCTATCGGCGAATCGTGCCTCGGGCGGACGCACCTTGCGCGTAGGTGAGATGCTGTTTGCCTTGGTCACAAACAACTGATCTTCACCGCCTTCGACCCGGTGAAGTCCAGAGGCAGCGAACTCACCCGCTTCGATATCGACCCGAAGGCCGACAATATCTGAGGCCTCTCACCAGATGGCACTCGCACAGTGCTTCGTAATCGCGTAGGCCAACGAACGATCCAAATTCTCTCGTTGGACGGCAAGCCGCCCACGAGGTCACAGTGAAGGATTGGAACCTTGGGGGTAACGATCTTGACAGGACGGCAGGAAGCGGCTCTTGGTCTCCAGCCCATACCGAGAAGCGTAGCACTGCTGCATTTGGATCTTCAGAATATCGTGCACGTATTATGCGAGCAGAAAGGAGCGATCGTCACCTGGGGCGTAGCTTCACCTGATGGCCGCCACATCGCAATGCCCGCTAACAGGCAGAACAGTAACATTTGGATGATCGGGAATTTTTTAAAGGTCAGATGGTGTCAATGGCCCGCCGATCCGGCAAAGCGCATTAAGTTTTCGATCGAGGCTCAGACAGGAGGCAATCATGAGAACTTGGCATCCAATCGCAACACTCTTCTCCTTTGTTCTAACGGCACATCCGCTGGTGCTAGCTCAGAGTTCGAATAATACGCAAGAGCTAGAGCAACTAAGATCACTCGTCATGGCGCAGCAAAAGGCGCTAGCAGAGATGCAAGCTCAGATACAGATGCTGCAGTCAGCAATCGCAGAACAGAATAAGAAGCTGACCAGCGTAGGAGGAGGCGACGCGGGCGCGTCGAAGCCGGCCCCAGCAACAGACTACGCCCAGGCGGGAATCACCGCCAGATCTGATCCAAATCAATATACGCCTTCACAGGCTCAAAGTGCGCAGGCGGCTGCTAGTGAGCCGCCCGCGACTCCAAGTGAGCAGGAGCAGAAGGCTGTTGGAGAAGAACTGCAGCGTGGTCCGGAAATCGCCGACATCACACCGGACACGCCCGCTCTGAACCTGGGCCCTGCGAAGGTTCGGTTGATCGGGTATCCCGCCATGACGACGATCTGGCATTCGGCCAATAGCGGCGGAAACGTGGGCACCGACTTCGCAGATGTCCCCTTCGACAACACGGTGGCAGGCACCACCAGCGAATTCCGCGTATCGCCTCAAAGCACGCGTCTCGGGTTGCGGGTTGATGCCGACTTGAAATCGAGCTATGCAGCCGGTTATTTCGAGATGGACTTCGCCGGCGCACCACTTGCCGGCAATGTCGCTGTTACGAGCTCTAGCTACCCCTTACGCATTCGCCAGGCTTGGCTTGACTGGGGCAAGGGCAAATGGGAGCTGGCGGGGGGTCAGATGTTCTCGCTGATGACGCCGAATAAGGCGAGCATCCTTCCTTGGCCAGGCGACGTAGCTATCACCCAAGTGATCGACACGAACTACGTGGCGGGCCTTGTTTGGGGCCGATACCCCCAGCTACGAGCGGTGTACCACCAATCTAAGAACGCCTCGTTTGGCTTCTCGGTCGAAAATCCGGAGCAGCAGGTTGGGGGCAATGTTGTGTTTCCCAGTGCTCTTGAGTCGACACTCAACAGCCAGTACAATACCGGCACTAACCAACTGTTGGTTCCGAATATGACTCCCGATTTCGTCTTCAAGGGATCATTTGACGGAGAGTTACATCGCGATCGTAAGGCGCACCTCGATGTCGGGGCCGTAATGCGTGTCTTTCGCAGTTGGAACGGAGGCAACGTGTATGGTAAGGACCATGCTTTCGGTTGGGGTGTGGGCGCAAACTCCAGCGTGGACCTCAAGAAGGGGTTTCGCTTCGTCCTGGACGGTTTTGCAAATGCCGGTGCGGGCCGCTATATCGGCGGTCTTGCTCCTGATGTGGTCGTGAGCGCGAATGGCAAAATACTCCCGATTCATTCCTATTCATGGGTCAGTGGCTTCGAGATTGCTCCGAATGAAGCGACGGGCCTGTACTTTTATTACAGCGGCCTGTATGCCGAGAAGAACTCCATCTCGAACAGTGACGGCGCCTGCTGTGTTGGATTCGGTTATCCGGGTGCGAATACCGCCGCCGACCGATTGATTGAGGAGGTGACCGCGGGTTACTCGCGTGTCCTGTGGAGATTCGAGAACGTTGGCTCCGTACAGTGGGGAGCGCAATACGCCTATCAATGGCTGGAACCGTGGGTGGCTGGAACAGGGCCGTCCTCTGCAAAGCAAAACATGGTTTTCGCGCAAGTGCGCTATAACCTCCCTTAGTGGTTTTGATTTGGCCGGTGCAATCTACGGGAACCAGGTTTAACTAGCCGCTCGTGCGGCGACGCTGCGCGTGCCGGTGGATCAGCGGTTTTGATTCCGTATCTCGATAGTGTTGAGGGTCACAAGGAGGTCTTGTGACCCAACTCAGAAAGTTAATGCTGGAGGAACTCCAGCGACGTAATTATTCCGAGCGTACCGCAAAGATTTACATTCGCACTGTGAAGGAACTGGCGGAGCATTTCGCCTGTTCTCCTGCGAAGCTCGGACTGGAACAGATCCGGCAGTATCAGGTGCATTTGGCAAAGAAGGAGCTGGCACCGAAAACGATCCAGCAACGCGCAGCGGCGCTGCGTTTCTTTTTTGTTAAGACCTTGCGACGGCCTTATCTTCCGGCGAACATTCCGTTCCCGAAAATCCCGCGCCGCCTGCCGACGGTGCTCAGCCAAGAGGAGGTTCAGCGCATGCTCGAATGCAGCATGAATCTGATGCATCGGGCCATGCTGCTGACGCTCTACTCCAGCGGACTGCGGCGAACAGAACTGACGCGGCTCAAGGTGGAAGACATCGACAGCAAATGCATGATCATCCACGTTCGGCAGGGAAAGGGCGGTCATGACCGCGACGTGCCGCTCAGTGGCAAGCTGCTCGAAGTGCTGCGCGAGTACTGGCGCTGGAAAAAGCCGACCACGTACTTGTTTCCGAGCGATTATCAAAAGCGCGCCGGTCAGCCCGTCAGCGACAAGGTGATCTGGTGGCTGTGCAAGAAAGCAGCCCGTGAAGCCGGCATTCGCAAGCGCGTCAGCCCACACACGCTACGGCACAGTTATGCGACGCACATGCTCGAAGCAGGCGCCGATCTGAGGACGATTCAAGTTCTGCTCGGCCATAGAAGACTGGAAGATACAGCCATCTATCTTCACTTGTCCAAGCGGCATCTCACTTCGGTCGCCAATCCGCTCGACCGCCTGGAAGTGGACACGCTGGCCGATGCTTTCCGTGCACGGAGGCAACTGAAAAAAGCATGAGCCGGCCCACCCTGGAGGTGGCCGACATCATCCGTCAGGCGGGCAACCGCTTTGTCGAACGCCACCGGGCTCATCTGGCCTGGCCGCACCTGAAGGTGCTCCGGGCCATTGAGCGCTGCCGGACGGCCGCCCTCGGCGGCCATCTGGACCGGTGCTCGCATTGCGGTCATCGCGCCATCTCTTATAACTCCTGCCGCAACCGGCATTGCCCGAAATGCCAGACTCACGCGCGTGATCAGTGGCTGGCGGCCCGTTCCCAGGAACTGCTGCCGGTCGAATATTTTCACGTCGTGTTCACGCTGCCGCACGCCTTGTCCGCGCTCATCCTGCAGAACAAGCGCGTGCTTTATAACCTGCTGTTTCGCGCCAGCGCCCAGACTCTACTTGAGATCGCAGCCGACCCCAAGCATCTCGGCGCCGAGATCGGCTTCCTGAGTGTCTTGCATACCTGGGGGCAAACGCTGGAACATCATCCGCATGTTCACTGCGTGATTCCAGCGGGTGGCTTGTCGCTGGATCGCTCCCAATGGCTCCAGCCGCGACGGCGCGGCTTCTTTTTGCCCGTTCGAGTATTGAGCCGCATCTTTCGCGGCAAGTTCACGGCGGCACTCAAACGGCTGTTTCGTTCTCGCCAGCTTCAGTTTCATGGGGCGCTCGAGAACTTATCGAGCCCACAACTGTTCCAGCAGTTCCTCCGCTCGCTCTTCCGACGAGACTGGGTGGTCTATGCCAAGCGGCCCTTTGGAGGATCAGAGCATGTCCTGCACTATTTGGCTCGCTACACACACCGCGTCGCGATTTCCGATCACCGCTTGCTTTCCTTTGCCGATGGCAACGTTTCGTTCCGCTGGAAGGATTACGCGCACGGCAACAAGCAACGCAAGATGACGCTCACGGCTCATGAGTTCTTGCGAAGGTTTCTGCTGCACATCCTTCCCAGCGGCTTCGTTCGCATCCGCCATTTCGGCTTCTTAGCCAACCACGACCGTCAACAGCGCGTATCTGTCTGCCGTCAACTGCTCGTTGCAGAACGTCTCCAGCGCTCCGCTCCGGCTGCCCAAACAACCAGCGCCAGAGCCAGTTGGCGTTGTCCACTCTGCGGTGGACCCATGCAGGCTGTCGAGCACTTCACCGCCAACCAGCTCGCCCGCAAACTGGCTCGCTGGGAGCGCGGTGTTGACAGCTCGTAAGCTCAAAATCCAGACAGCCAACTTCAGATACGTCGCCATGCACACAGCCGACGTGTGTCTTCTTGCGCCTGCAGCCAACAAACTTGCCACGGCAAAGTCATTCGCCCGCTCTTTATGGCTTCCTGCAGCATGCTCCGCTCGCCGATCCCGTCGATTTCCCCAATTCACCAGGGCCTCCAACACCCTTCGAAGTACCAAAACCAGTTACTTTACCCATAGCTGGCCGCGTCCGCCGCAAACCCGCGCGGCTCATTTCAAACCCAGCTATCGAAAATGCCCCTAACTCTGCCAGTCACGCCAGCCTTGTCCGTCTTGGCATTTCCGATAGCTCGCTAAGGTTTATCGTTCTTCTACATTCAACCTGGCCTATTGTTGGCAGACGTTTATCGATACAGGGCATTTGCAATTGATTGCACGGGGCTCTCCGCACGACTAGGGCACATTTGACATGTAGGGTGTTGTAAGCCCCGCACCCAATCAGATTTGATCTTGCTTACTGCCCTGCTGTCGGATGGACTCGGGATTCTCATATGATCTCCCGCCAACTTCTCAATTTCTGATTAGATAACGGCGCCTGTGGGTGAGCGTAGCGCGGGCACGATGAGAGTCAGGAGTGTTCGACATGATTCTTGTTGGACGTGATTCCATTCCCGTTATCAGCAGATTGCGTGTGTGGATATGGAAACAGGCGATTTGATCGAGAGACGGCTTCAGCACCAGAACGGTGAAGCGAGTGCGTTTTATCGTTCGTAAGGAAAGGATTTCCGAGAACTACAACCCGCTCCCCCTCCTTACCACAAATTCCGGCCAAGCGCCTGCATCCGGTGTAGTAGAGTTGCCTGAATGGCCAGCACTGGTACCACAGACTAATGACAAGGAGAACCTTTCACTTCAGGACCATCGTCCTCCTGATCATCTTCTCCGTTGCGTCTCCGACTGCTCGTCCCTACTCGGTCCAGAGTCATCAAGTACTCATTGATCTTGTCTGGGAAGGCAAAATCCGGCCGATCCTGCTCAAACGCTTCCCTGCCATTACAGAGGCACAGATCCAGGAGGCTCACGCCTACGCCTATGGCGGTTGCGCAATTCAGGACTTGGGCTACTATCCTTTCGGCAACAGTTTCTTCTCCGATCTCACGCACTACGTGCGCTCCGGAGATTTCGTCCTCACCCTAATGCACAATGCGAAAACTCCAGACGAGCTTGCCTTCGCCATTGGCGCGCTGTCTCACTACATCGGCGACTACTTCGCGCACGCGTACGCGGTCAACCAGTCGGTTCCAGTCGAGTTCCCTGGCTTAAAGAAAAAATATGGTCCCGTCGTCAACTACGCGCAGTCGCCGCATGCCCACGTTCGCACCGAGTTCGCCTTCGACGTCAATCAGCTCAGCAAGGGTCGTTTCGCACCTCCGGGATATCTGGATCACATCGGCCTTCAAATCTCCCGCCCTCTGCTCCGCGAGGGTTTCTATCAAACTTATGGCCTTAACCTGCACGACGTCATCGGTGACCAAGCCACCGCTACCAGGATCTATCGGAGAGGTGCTCGCCATTTCTTGCCTAACATTGCTGAAGCGGAAGCAATCTTGCATAAGAAGAGCTTCCCGCAAGATACACCAAGCGACGAATTCCGTCGGCTCCGAACTGAACTTCTTCACAGCGCCCAAGAGAACAGGTGGAAACAATACGAAAAGCCTCCCGGTGTCGGCACTCACCTGTATGCCGGCTTCATCTTCATACTTCCCAAATTCGGCCCGCTTTCTATGCTTGCCATCGAAGGCCCAACCACCCAGACCGAAGAACTCTACATTCACAGTGTTAGCCGATCCGTCAGAGCCATGCGACTCGTTTTGGCCAATTTCGATAGCATCGACACCTACATCGCCAACCGCGACCTCGATACCGGTGAGATCGTGAAGCCCGGCGGTTATCCACTCGCGGACAAAACCTACGAGCGCCTGCTGGCCACCGTCACTCAGAACCCAAACTCTCCCGTGCCAGCTGAGCTCAAGCACGATCTCGAGAGCTACTACGCCGATCCCGGCGCCCCCATCGCCACTAAAAAGAACGCGAAGAAGTGGGAAGCAGTCCAGTCCAATCTGAAAATTCTCGCAACCATGTCCACAACCGGCGAGATGGACCCCATCTCTCACCAAGCCCTCGACCCTGATTAGTCGTGGGCTGAATGCGGTAGTCGGTCCCAATCTATGGGCGGTGGTATTGCTAGCGGCCGTGACAAATGGACCTTCTCAAAGGAACTTATTAGCACTGTAAGGGTCTTGATATTTCTTATCTGCATCGAAATAACTTCCTTCAGGCGGGCCGAAGGGTCTCGATAACTTGGCGGAGAGGCGGCGAGCCGTCGGGCGATATTTCGATTGAAGTTGAAGAGAATCGGCTCGTTCTGGTCTATCGCTACTGACATACCGGTGGCGAATGGGAGGACGTCAGGCAGCCAGTGATTCTCACTGCGACCCCTTGTCAGTATGGCGGTCACCGATATTGGTTTCAGTGCCCGGCCAGCGGTTGCGGTCGTCGCACTTCCAAGCTATACGGAGCGGGTCGTTATTTCGCGTGTCGGAAATGTTACGACCAATCATCGCGGTATCGATTGACGATCTCATCGAGCTGCACGTCTCAGATATGCGTCTTGAGCGTTGCGAGCCACACAATATTGAGATCGAAGAACGGCGGGCAAGGAAACACCTGGGCGAATATTTCGCGGGGCGTGATTTCACCTTACCGCTGAAAAAGGCCGATATCACGAAATACAAGACATTCCGAGTCGGAGAGCATGCGGCGCGATCGACCATCAATCGAGAATTATCGACGTTACGTCGCTGTCTGACGCTCGCAAACAGGGACGAATTGCTCGCAGTGCCCATTCCGGAATTCGAGCGCTTCGATGAAGGGTATAATATCCGAACCGGCATTATCGACGACAGTAAATACCATGCAATCCTGCAATTTCTGCCGCCGCACGTACAGCCGGTCTGGTGCATCGCGTATCGCACGGGCGTCCGCGAAGGCGAACTGCTAAAGCTCTTGGCTGAATGGTTGCTTCCACACTGGAACAAGCCGTGTATCGAGATCCCCGGCTTCGACGCGAAAGGCAACCGCGTAACGAAGAGCGGAAGGGCGCACGTTATTCCGCTCTACCATCTCGAGATGCGGGCATTTATGAAGATGGTGCTAGCAAATCGCAATCCGAAATGCCCGTACCAGTTCCAATACCAGGGCAAAGGATTGAAATCTATTCGGACGGCGTTTGAGAATGCGCGCCAAAAGGCAGGACTGGATGGCTTGCACGAACGCTCCGCAAAGGTTATCTTTCACGACACCCGACGATCTGCCGCGATCCACATGGATGAGGCGGGTGTCGATCGCAAGGAGGCGATGGAGATCACCGGGCATTTGACCGAATCGATGTACGAACGATATCGCATAGGAAAAGCGTCGCAAGCAATCAAAACCGGTCAAAAGCTTCGCGAATTCGAAGCACAGCGGCAGCGAAACCATAAATTTGCGTATGAATTTACGTGTGAAGCTTGCAATCGGACGTCGTCAGGCGGCTCCGACGACCTTGTTAACTGATTGATTTTGTTATGTGGTGCGGATGGGGAGACTTGAACTCCCACGCCCTTGCGAGCGCTGGAACCTAAATCCAGTGCGTCTGCCAATTCCGCCACATCCGCGCACCAGCAGAAAATCAGTCTTAGCGTAGCATTGCTGCGCTTACCGGCTCGGCGGGCTTGGTCTCCAGAAACGCCAGAAACTCGCGTGGATTGCGCGTTAACTGAGGGAATGTCGCGATCACACGCCGGTCGGGAGTGATAATCGCGTAAAAAGGAATGGAGACAGTTCCGAATTTCTCATCCTGAAATTTCTGGTTTTTCGCTGATTCGGCATCCGTACCATCGGTGTATAGATCCACCATCACCAGGTCCTTCAGAGCCGCCTGAATCTCCGGCCGTGGAAACATGTTCGCCTTCATCCAATGGCAGTTCGTACACGCATAGCCCGTAAAGTTAACGAGCACAAGCTTATTTTGCGAGCGTGCCGCTGTGAGCGCAGCGTCCAGTTGGTTCTTGAAATAGTTAGCTGATGCCGCTTCGGATTGAGAAACAGACGGACCGAAAATGCCGCCGGACGGTTCCGGAATAAACGCATCTAAATCGCCGAGCCGCGCTCCGAATAGTCCGGGAACAAGACTGATTGAGAAAACAAGAAATAGCACCGCGATTAGGGCACGCGCCACCCCGACGCGCTCATCGCGCTTGATTCCTTCCATGGCGAGCACGCCTAACAGATACAATCCCGGTAATGCAAACAGAACGATCCAGGCAGCCAGAAAGCGTTCGCGCGTTAGCCAGCCTGTCCGCAAAACCTGGTCCACATTGGCCAGGTACTTCAGCATCACAGCGAGCACAATGAACCCGAGTACAACCTTAACGCGAACCATCCACCCGCCGCTTCGCGGAAGCCGCTTCAAATAGGACGGAAAAAGCGCCAGCAGAAAGAATGGCGCGGCCAACCCAGTAGCAAACGCGAGCATTCCGAGGATAGGCTTGGGCCCTTTCGCTTGTGCGGAGGCGATTAGAAGTGGCCCGACGATCGGTCCGATACAGGCGAAGGAAGTCAGTGAAAACGTCAGTCCCATTAAGAGCGTTCCCGCAGAACCGCCGCCGGTCGATGCACTGTTCAGTCTCGTGAGCAGGCCAGACGGTAAGCGCAATTCAAATGCGCCCAGCAGGCTCAATCCGAACACAAAGAACACCAGAGCGATAAAGCCGTTCACCCAGGGACTTGAACCCAGTTGGACCACGCCAAACGGGCCCGCAATGGCTGTCACCAGGAAACCTAAACCAGTAAACAAGACGATGATTCCCACGCAGAACAGTAAGGCCTGTGCCCAGCCGCGCTGTTTGTGCCCGCTTTCCACGCTGTTGGTCTGATTCAAGAAAAAGGAGACCGTGATCGGAATCATGGGAAACACACAAGGCGTGAAGAGCGCCGCCAAACCGAACCCGAATGCAGTGAGCAGGAATGGGAGCAGATTTTGCGAGGAACCGGTGAAAGTAACGGGGCGCGACGGTGCGGCAGTTGCTGGCCCGGCAGAACTTGTTTCGGCCGATTTCGCCTGTACCAACGCGTAGCCGCCTGGAAGAGTGAACGTCTGGGCCGGCGCTCCGGAGACGACGCTAATGTTCGTGCCGGCAGTCTTCTTGACCGGCGGTAAACACTTCACGTCGGTGCAGGCCTGATATCGCACGGACGATTCGACCGGAACCTGCCCGCTCGCAGAAGCAGCGATTACCGCCTGAAACAGGAAGCGCGCCTCGCCAGTGTATGTTTCGGTATCAATCTGAAAATTCGGATCGAGCTTGCGAACAGGCTGCGGCCGGTATAGCTGATAGCTTGCAATCGCTGGATTGCCGGCCAATTTAATCTGCGTAATGCTCGGGCCGCCGGGCGGGGTAGTGGGGGAATAGAGGTGCCATCCGGGCTGGATCGTTGCCGTCAGTTCGAGTGAAATCTTGCCGCCGGGTGCTACCTGCTCACCAGTTGCAGGTTTGAGCGCCCACTGAACCGGATCCTCTTTGGCGCCGGAGAGTATCGGCAGTCCCAGCGCCAAAGCTGCCGCAGAGGCAAGCAAGCGCCAGGAACTGCGTACCCTCATACTGCTTGTGCAGATGCCCACCCGTCGAGCTCAGTTGCAATGCGCTCGTTGATTTTCCCTTCAGCAAACTCTTTTCCGATGCGAATCGCATTGCGAATGGCTTTGGCGTTGGAGCGGCCGTGGCAAATTACACAAATCCCGTTCAGCCCAAGCAGCGGCGCGCCACCGTATTCGGAGTAGTCCACTCGCTTTCTGAAGTCGTTAAAGGCGCCTCGCGCCAGATACGCTCCTAGCTTGCGAGTGATGCTGGCTTTTAGGGACTGCTTCAAAGATTGGCGAACCACTTCGACCAGGCCCTCGCTTACTTTGAGAGCAACATTGCCGACAAATCCGTCGCAGACGATCACGTCCGCCACGCCAGTGTATAGGTCGCGTCCTTCGACATTCCCGGTGAAGTTCAGGTTGGTGAGGCTCTTGAGCATCGGGTAGGCGTCGTGGGTCAGGGCATTACCTTTATGCGCTTCCTCGCCGATCGAGAGCAGGCCGACTCGCGGATGCTTGTTGCGGAAAATAACGCGCGAATAGGCATTACCCATCACTGCAAATTGGGCCAGCATTTTGGGCGTGCAATCGACATTTGCGCCGACGTCCAGCATGACGGCCGATTTCCCATGCAAAGTGGGAAATGCTGTGGCCAACGCCGGACGGTCTACGCCTGGGAGCATGCCCTGCACCATTTTGGCCGTGGCCATTACGGCGCCCGTATTTCCCGCCGAGACTACGCCCTGGGCGACTCCCTCGCGAACCAGGCGCGAGGCGACACGAATGGAGCTGTCTTTCTTGGAACGGACGGCTTTGCCCGCACTGTCCTGCATCGTGATCTGTTCGCTGGCGTGCTGAATTTCAATCGGCAGCGAGTGCCAACCCGCGTGCTCGTTCAGTTCTTTGCGGATTACGTCTTCGCGTCCGACCAGGATAACCTTCAGATCGAACGCCTTTGCGGCCTGAATTGCGCCTTCAACTTCCGGCTTAGGAAAGCGGTCGCTTCCCATGGCGTCGAGGGCTATGGTCACCATTTAGATTTGGGTCAGCTTCGTTCCAAGATGCTGTTAAGAAAGTATCGCAGTCCCTTACGCTTCGACAACTTCGATTACTTCACGGCCCTTATATTTGCCGCAATGCGGGCAGGCGCGGTGGGCACGGATCTTCTCATGGCAGTTGGGACACTCAGCCACTTGCGGCACTTGCAGCGCGTCATGAGCCCGGCGCGTCGATGTCCGGCGTTTTGAATGGCGTCGTTTTGGATTTGGCATTGGTATCTCAGTTCTTTACAGTGTAAGTCGCCGGGCTACGGAGGGCACCCAGGTCGCGGTCAGTTGTGCGGACCGAGCTCGGCCCGAAAAGTCTTCAGTTTGCTCCAGCGGTCGTCGAATGCTTCCTCGTGACAACCGCACTCAAGCTGGTTTCGATTCTGGCCACAAACAGGGCAGATGCCCTTGCATTGCTCGCTGCAGACCAGTTGCATAGGAATCGCCAACAGTACGATTTCCCGCAGAACGTCATTCAAAGCCAGCCCGTTTCCTTCGTAGTAGCCGACCTCGACGCCCGCTTCATCGATTTCAGCTTCGCCGCCTTGCTTTGTGGTAGCTGCCGGCATATACACTAAATCGAAAGTATTCTCGATCGGGAATTGCGCCGGCTCCAGGCACCGGTCACACGTTGCTTCCACGGTAACGTTGAGATTCCCCTGTACGCGGATCTCTCCGAGCGAGTGGTTCAGGAGTTGCGCCGTTCCTTCGGCTCGCAAATCGGACGCTTGCGTTACCTTGCTATCGTATTCAATCTCGCCCGCTGGGATCTCCACCTTAAAACGGACTGGATGTACTTCTAACTCGTGGAGGCCAATGAACATGCGCACTTCTCCTTGGGCCGAGGACGGACACCGGCCAAACCTCCGGAGGTTACGTAAAGTCTAAGTATACCAGCGAGCTCCGCTTCGTACTGCTACATAGTCAGTAGGCATCTCGCTATTACGCTGCGCTGTTCGCAGCTAAGATCCCGCTGCACGCTGTTGGACACTCGGCTGCGGGGCGCTGACCTCAGCCGGCTCATCAGTGTTAATGATTTCTATTTTGCCCTTGACATAAGCGCCTTCCTCAATCAGGATGCCGGGCGCTCGAAGATCTCCGATTAAGCGGGCTCCCTTGCGGATAGTGATTTTACTGGTGGCTTCCAAATTTCCACGAACAGTTCCAAGCAACTCGATTTCCCGAGCCGAAGCGTTTGCTCCCACTCTTCCTTCGCGTCCGACCGTGAGCTGGCAATCGACTAGATCGAGCGTCCCGTCAACTTCGCCGTCGATACGCAGACTTTCCTTACTCGTTATGTCACCTTTGATCACCATCCCTCTTCCGATCACTGCCAGGCTCCCGACGCCTCCCGCTGCCTCCACACCCGGTACCGGGTTGTTGTTCGGAGCCGGGGATCTCCCCGCAAAATAGTCTTTCGTCCGGTCACTCCACATCGAATTTGTTCCCCATTATGTCCAGAATCTCTTCAACCCAATTAAATCAAATCGTACCGCTACCGCTGCGATGTGACGTGACGCCCGGGAACACCAGCTCAGGGAGACCGAGCGAATTGCGTCGAAGCTGAGGATTCGCATCGCGATTGGCGGTGGAAACGGTCATTTTGCCGGGAAAGCTCATGCCGAGTCGGACCCATAATACTTGTTGTGTTTTGCCCGCCATAAGCGTCATATCTGTCGCACTGAATTCAGCGGGCAAGTCTATCCTTAGATTGAGAAATGTCCAACATCGCCGAAGATGCCTGCTCAATTGCCGAGTTCAAGCGACGAACAACTGACGTGCTGATAGGGAGCGCATTCCCGGGGAGCGCAAGGGGCGCTGCATGATCGCGACGAACGGCAATGCCCTAACAGATTTTCTCGCGGGCACCGGGAAAAAAGCGCGTATTCTGCTCGCCGATGACCATGCCGATACGCGCGAGCATGTCGCACGCATTCTCGGCCAGCAGTATGACGTGGTCGTCGCGAAAGACGGGCAGCAGGCGTTGGAGTTGATTCGGCAGCATCCTCCAGATCTGCTCCTAGCCGACATAATGATGCCGAGATTCGACGGGTTCGAACTGCTCCGCGCCATACGCACTGACGATACTACCCGAACGCTTCCGGTCATTTTTATATCGGCGCGCGACGGAGAGGAATTGCGCGTGGAAGGCCTCGAAGCCGGCGCCGACGATTACCTGGTGAAGCCTTTTACGGCAATCGAACTTCGCGCACGGGTGGGTACCCATGTTCGAATGGCACTCGACCGCCGCCGCGCGGAAGAGGAGCGTGCGGCTCTGCTACAGCGTGAACGTGAAGCGCACCAAGAGGCTGAAAGGCTCAGCCAGGCGTTTCGCGCCATGATCGATGCGCTGCCCGCCGCTATTTACACGACGGATGCCGAGGGCCGTCTCACGCACTTCAATCCTGCAGCCGTCAAGCTCTCTGGCCGCGTTCCCGAATTGGGCACAGATCAATGGTGCGTCACCTGGAAACTTTTCCAGCCGAACGGCACGCCTTTACCGCATGATCAATGCCCGATGGCTACGGCCCTGAAGCAGGGCGAGGTCACTCTGGGCGCGGAGTGTATTGCCGAGCGGCCGGACGGTACACGGTTTTGGTTTGCTCCGTATCCGACGCCTCTGCGCGACGATAAGGGCCGAATCACCGGTGGGATCAACATGCTCGTGGACATCACCGAGCGCAAGCGCGCCGAAAGGGCGACCTTGCTGCTGGGCGCCATCGTCGATTCCTCGGACGATGCCATCATCAGCAAAGACCTCACCGGCGTTATTACGAGCTGGAATAAGGGCGCGGAACGCCTGTTTGGCTACCAGGCGGACGAAGTGATCGGAAAATCGATCACTATTCTCATTCCACCCGACCGCCTCAGTGAAGAACCCGATATTCTGAGCCGACTGCGGCGCGGCGAACGAGTTGACCACTTCGAGACCATCCGCAGGCGGAAAGATGGTTCGCTGCTTGATATTTCGTTGACTATCTCACCGGTAAAAGATGGGCAAGGGAATATCATTGGCGCGTCGAAAATCGCCCGCGATATTACCGAGCGTAAGCGCGCCGAAGCGGCCTTGGTCGCGAGTGAAGGCCGATTCCGACAGCTTGCAGACTCCATGCCCCAGATCGTGTGGACTGCCCGCCCCGATGGGTTTGTCGACTACTGCAACGAACGGTGGTTTGCCTTCACAGGTTTCGAGCGGAACAGGTTCGGAGCTGATAGCTGGGCATCCATTCTTCATCCTGATGACGTGGGGCGCTGCAAGGAGTCGTGGCAAGCCTCTGTCAGTACCGGACAGCCTTACGAGATTGAGTACCGCTTCTGGGACCGGAGGGAAAGCCGCTGGCGCTGGTTTATGGGACGCGCCCTCCCTGTAAAAGACGAGGACGGCAGCGTCGCGAAATGGTTCGGCACCTGCACTGACATCGACGACCAAAAGCGCGTCCAGGAAGAACTCCAGCGCGCAAATCAAGACCTCGAGCAATTCGCTTTTTCAGCCAGCCACGACCTGCAGGAGCCCTTGCGAGGCGTCGAAATCTACAGTGAGCTCCTGGCGAGGCGTTACGGCGACAGACTCGATGGCCAGGCGCTCCAATTCCTGCATTACCTGCGTGGGAGCGCGTCAAGGATGGAAATGCTGGTCCGCGATCTTCTGGCGTATACGCAAGTGACCAAACTCGAACCTCCCGAGGACAGCGCGAATGCTAACGAGGCGCTAACCGATACCCTGGCCAGTCTTCGGGGAGCGATCGTGGAAAGCGGCGCTCGGGTCACTTCAGATCCGTTGCCCTCTGTCCGCGTGCATGGCATCCATCTGAGGCAGTTGTTGCAGAACCTCGTCGGCAACGCAATTAAATACCGCAGTCCGGAGCGCGTTCCTACCGTGCATGTGACCGCCACACAACAGGACGGAGACTGGCTCTTCTCCGTAGTTGATAACGGCATCGGCATAGAGCCCGAATTTAAGGAGAAGATTTTTGGTGTTTTCAAGCGGCTGCACACAGGCGATGAATACTCAGGTACCGGGATCGGGCTGGCCATTTGTCAGCGAATCGTGGAGCGATATCATGGCCGCATCTGGGTCGAGTCCCAGCCGGGGCAAGGATCGAACTTCAAGTTCACACTGCCAGTCTGACGCCGCTGCGGCCCCGAAGCGTCATCAAATCCTCCTCGTTGAAGACAACAAGGCCGACGTCTTCCTGATCCGTCAGGCGATTGAGGCGGCTAACGTCGATGCCGATCTGCAGGCCGTTCAGGATGGCGAGAGGGCTCTGCGATTTTTCGATCAAGTGGACAGCGACGATTCTGTGCCGTGCCCGGTTTTGGTCATTATCGACATCAATCTTCCCAGGAGGCACGGCGGCGAAGTCATCCAGGAAATGCGGAAGAGCCGCAGATGCGCCAATGCGCTCGTGCTCGTCGTTACCTCATCGGACTCGCCGATCGATCGGGACGCCATGGCCAAACTCGCTGTGAACGGCTATTTTTGTAAGCCCTCCAGGTATGACGATTTCATGAAGCTCGGCGAAGTTGTGAAGAGGCTCCTCGACAGCATTCCATAAACAGCCTTCATCCACGACGGCGCGCGGCACGCGACCGTCAAGGAAATAGCAGACCCGTCGAACATCACCGCACAAGCGGGATGTAGGCGGATACGTTCCGCTTGTAGTCCTGAAACTGCTCACCGAAATGCGATGCCAGCAGATTGTCTTCAACTCGGACGCGGATTTCCGTACCGGCAACAAAAACTGCGAGAGCGAGTAAGAGCAACCAGAGCGGTGTGATCATCACCCCGGTCCCCACAAGAATGCAGAGCATGGACGTGTAGATAGGATGGCGGAGAAAGCGGTACGGGCCGAAACGCACCAATTGATGGTCCGCGCTGAGAGCAGCATCAAAACGTAGGTGGCGTCCGAGGGCGCGAGTGGCGGTCCAGGAGAGCAGAGTAGCGAGCACTAGAAACAGAGTGCACAACCCAGTTTTCCAGGGTGTGGGAACTCGCGTCCAAAAGCTGCCCTGCCATAGCAGCGAATAGGCTACAGCCTCGAGCAGAATGCCCCAGCGGGCGCGGCGGTCTTTCTTGACCGGAGTTTTGAAGTTCCATTTATTTAGCAGGAACGGTGCCAACCAGAAGAGCCATCCGGCTGCGATGAGGAGATAGGCATAGATTGGCATAGGCGCGCTCACTATTGTTCGTGATTATTCCCAGCGTACGCTCCGCGCGACTACGTTTCTGCTGAGATGGATATATGGAAACGGTTGCTTTACATCCTCTTTACATCGGCGGTGAATGGGTGGATACGAAAGCCCATGACCCGGTGCGCCTGCCTTACGATGGCAGCACGGTAGCTGAGGTTCCCCACGGAGATGCGGGAACAGTCGAACGCGCAGTGGAGGCGGCGCGAACAGGCGCCCAAGAAATGGCTTCGCTCGCGAACTGCGAACGAGCGGACCTGCTGGTGCGGATCTCCGAACTGATACGGCGCGATGCTGCTGAATTTGCCCATCTCATTTGTTCCGAGACAGGAAAGCCGATTCGCGAGGCCCGCGTAGAGGTAGATCGTTCCCCGCAAACCTTGATCGCGGCTGCGCACGAGGCGCGTCAACTGCGGGGCGAAGTGGTGCCGATGGATTTTTCACCGGGCGGCAAAGGACGGATGGCAATGACTGTCCGTGAACCGATCGGCGTCATCGGAGCTATTACGCCGTTCAACTTTCCGCTGAATCTGGCGCTGCACAAGGTGGCCCCCGCTCTCGCCTCTGGCAACGCCGTTGTTCACAAGCCGGCGGAGCGGACGCCTTTGAGCGCGCTACGTCTGGCGCGCGCGATCGATGAAGCGGGCGCTCCCAAAGGCGCTTACAACGTGATCACAGGCGACGGTCCGGAGCTGGCCGGCGCTATGCTGCGGCATCCCGACATCGCTATGATCACTTTCACCGGCAGCGTGAAGGTTGGGACCGAGATCCGATCGAAAGTGGGATTGAAGCGTGTGCTGCTGGAGATGGGAAACAATTCGGCGGTGATCATCGAGCCGGACAGCGATTTGGAAACTGCTGTGAAGCGAACTGTGCAAGGTTCGTTTGCCCACAGCGGGCAGGTGTGCATTTCCGTTCAGCGGGCCTTTATACACGAGTCGGTTGCGGACGTCTTTATTGCCGGCCTTCAAGCTGAGACTTCGAAGCTGCGCATAGCACACCCGTACGAAGAGAGCACAGACATCTCCTCGCTGATTGACGAAACCGCGGCGATTCGAGTTGAATCCTGGATCCGCGAAGCGATCGACGCGGGCGCCGGCTTGATTTGCGGGGGCACGCGTCGGCGAGCCACGATTGAGCCCACGATTCTCACGAACGTTCCTGCGGCATCGCGCATATCGTGTGAAGAAGTGTTCGGACCAGTTCTGGCTGTCTATCGCTATCAAGACTTGAGTGATGCAATCCGGTGCGTGAACAGTACGCAGTACGGATTGCAGGCGGGGATCTTCACCAATGACATCGAGCGCGCATTCCGCAGCGCGCGCCAGCTTCAGATGGGTGGCGTGCTGATCAATGACGTTCCAATGTTTCGCCTGGACCACATGCCTTATGGCGGAGCTAAGCACAGCGGGCTCGGACGCGAAGGCCCCCGTTACGCCATTGAAGAAATGACGGAGCCAAAGCTCATTTGCTGGAAGGCCTAGCCTCCGGGCCGCGCGCGCACCCACAATCCAAGCAGCACGACGACCACGAGCAGCAGAGCGGCGCAGGCAAAGGCGATTGCTGAATTGGACGGGTACCGAGAGGCCATCCTGCGAATGCGCCAAAACAGCCATCCGCCGGAAGGTCTGCTCACTGGGCGCACTCGTTGGAGCGGACTCAACCGTGTGCCGGTGAATTCCGGAGAGATCGGGGGAAAGAGAATTCGCAAAATTGATAGGAAGAGGACGCTGGCGCAACTACCGAACAACATTACGCCGAGCGGTACCGCGAGGCTGGGCCGCGTGTCGAAGATCAAAGCCTGCCCCAGGAAGGCAATCGTAAGGCTGACCGTACTCTGCAGAATTGGGCCGCTAAGCGACTTATTGACCGGATCGAAATAGGCGTTGCCGATGAGGATAGCGATCAGCGCGACCAATGTGGGAAGGGCTAATCGGGCAAGCCCTGAGTGCTGATATAGGAACGTCTTCTCTCCCAGACACCACGCGCCGGCCACAAAGGAGAGATAGATGGCAAAAGCCTCGATCAGCAGCAACTGGTAATCGGTTGTGCGCCGGATACGACTGGCAATCACGGGCGCGAGTAGGGCGAGACCCTCGCGCGTATACTCCTTCGGCGATTTAGATCTTTCCTGCAAATCTCCCAAGACATGCTCGCGGCATGCGGGCGGGAGTAGGAACCACAGGAGTTTCTCGATAAACGCAGGAGGCATGGATCTAACCTAATTCGCTATTCCATTGTTTCCGCCACTTCTGCGCCCAGTTCTTCCCAAGCGCCTGCCCGATCGCTTCTGAGATTCGAACTGCGGTTGCGGCGGATTCCTGTAGCGCCTGCTCCCCGACGGCCTCCAGCCGATAGCAGCGCTTCGCCCTGCCGCCTCGCTCGGCAGTGGGATTGGACAGCCAGGAGGAAACGAAGCCTTTGTCTTCGAGCCGGTCCAAAGTGACGTAGATCGCCCCAAGCGATACCTCTCTGGGTTGAGCCAATTCCGATACCTTGTCGTGAATCGTTACCCCGTAGGCGTTCTCACGCAAGCTAAGGATCGCAGTGAGGACCAACTGCTCAAACTGACCGATGGAGCCGATGAGGGGCATTTGTCCAACATTGTATGGCAAATAGATTTCGCAGTCAAGTCCCTTGGCGCAGGACTGTCGCTACTTGTGAGTTGAGGGCTCTAAGTCACACATGATTTGTCCGCTTTCAGAAAGCGGACCTTGGGATTGCGCAGCAGATCGGCCAGTTCACGCCGGGGGAACGTCGCTCCGCTCAGGACGGTCCCAAAGTTCTTCGCATTCGCACAGGAATTCTCCTCATCTCGGTTCCCGGACATTCAGAACTTGATCTGTCTTGACGTCATGCAAGCTTTGCCGCTTGCCGCTCGGCCACACGATCTCAATTTGATCGATCACTGCGGTTCTTCGGAGTCCGAAGTGGACCTCGCTGAGGCTGGAGGATGCATAGCTGACGGCGCTGGTCAGATCATTATGCTGATTTCCGATGCGCACATGTGCGCCGATACCGTCACGGTTGCTGCGTGTGCCCGTTAGTTTCAACGAGATCCAGTGGTTGGATTCAGGACTGACATTGCGCCACAATTCGACCGGCGCTTCGAGGGAGGTGACAACGGCGTCGATCTTTCCATCTCCGTCCAAGTCTGCATATGCGCTGCCGCGATGCGCTTTTACTTCATTCAAACCCGCATCAGCGGAGGCGTCGCGGAAGGTGCCGCTTCCGACATTCACAAAAATGCTGTCTGGTTCTTTGTATATGGCGCTTTCAAAGATTTCTACCCGGTCATTGACATGCGAATTCGATGTGAACAGATCCTTCCAGCCGTCATTGTTGAAATCGAAGAGCCCGATGCCCCAGCCGCTATGCCGCGCACTCAGCGGACCCATTCGGCTGGTATATGTGGCGTCCACAAAGGCACGATTGCCCGTGTTACGAAACAACGGGAACGTCTCTCCAGCTAATGCCGTCACGGCGATATCGGGGAAACCATCGTTATCGTAGTCGCGAAAGTCCGCACCCATACTCGCAACGGCCTTGCCGTCTTCCCGTAGGGCCACGCCGGAAACCAGTCCAACCTCTTCGAAGGTACCGTCACCTCGGTTGTGAAAAAGAAAATTCGGCATGTTGTCATTGGTGACAAAAACGTCGGGATAGCCGTCGTGATCGTAATCTGCAAAAACGACGCTCATACCGCGACCGGCGAACGATGCTATCCCGGCCTGTTTTGACACATCTTCAAAAGTGCCATCGCCGCGATTGTGATAGAGAGTGCTTGCCAAACCCTCAAAATATTTCGGGTGGCAATAGATTCGGATATCGCGCGCTTTGTCTCCGCAATACCGATCATAGGCGGGAGACCACTTCGCATAATGCACAATCCACAAGTCAAGCAGACCGTCATTATCGTAATCAAACCACCCCGCGGCTACAGCCCATTCCCCGCTGCTGATCCCTGCTTTCGCAGTCACGTCTTCAAATTTCCCATTGCCGAGGTTGTGGTAAAGAATGTTACGATTTACACCGGCAACAAAGAGATCCGGGTGTCCGTCATTGTCGTAATCGCCTGCGGCCGCACCCATGGAGTAGCCTGCACCCATTACGCCGGCTTGTTCCGTCACATCCCGGAACTTCATATTCCCTTCGTTGTGATACAGACGATTCCAGTATTGCGTCCCGGTTTTGGTAAGTGATGGAAGGTCAGCTCCATTTGTAAAGAAGATGTCCGGACGGCCGTCACCGTCATAATCGAATACTGCCAACCCTCCGGCCATCGTCTCGATCATGTGCTTTTGTGGAGTCGGGCAGTTGTGCAGAACAAAGTTCAGCCCAGCCTTCTGGGCTACATCTTGGAACCGAACCATTGGTGTACCGGTTTGTGAGCCACCGGCATAGTACGCAGTAACCGCTCCAAACACCACTGCCGTGATCACTGTTAAAGATCTGTTCATCTCGCGATGGATAAACCGCGTTGTGGAAACTGCCGTCGCATGAATACGACAGTGTCCTGAACCCGGTCTCGAAAAACGCTCACCTGAACTGGGTCATATCTATATTCAATTGCTGGTGTTCATCCTGGTTCAATAGTTCGTCCCACGTGACTTCGCGGCGCAACCGGCCAGCCATCCGCCCAAGCATCGCGCTCAGCGCGCTCTCCGCACCAAGAGCTGCTTGATTGTGGAACTTACCCGAGGTGATGCTTTCTATGAAGCTCTTCTCCTTTTCTTGATCCGCAAGGGCCAGATTATCGCTAAATGCTCCGTTGGCGGCAAACGTGGTGGATTGCGGCTGATCCTTCGTACCAGCATCCCTTGGCCACTCCCATGCGTTCTTGCCAACTATGCGCAGTGGACCAGAATACGGCGACTCCGAAATACCTTCCGAGCCAAACACGCGCTCAGAGACATCAGACCAACCCTCAGGCCCGAATTGCGTCGATGAAAAGCTGACATGAACCGCATCCGGGTACGTGAAAGCTACTTGATAGTTGTCCCATGTGTCACCGAAATGAGAGATGATGTTCCGGCCTCCGGTCGCGAATGCCTTGACAGGGTGATCGCGAAGGATCCAGTTACAGATATCGATCACGTGAATGTTCTGCTCCACGATAATGTCGCCTGACAGAACGCGATCCCACAACCAGTTCCGTATGCGCAGCTCGTCTCCCGAAACTCCCGGCCGGTCCGGATACGTGGATGCCGGTGAATTGTAGTGGGCGGAAATGCAGCCTATCTTTCCAAGCGCTCCATCATGAATACGTCGAACGAGTTCAACAAACGGTGGAGCACATCGAATCTGGAAACCCACTTCGAGACTTACGCGGCCCTCTGCCCGCCTTCCAATCTCGAGGGCTTCTTTAGCCTGAGCGACGTCAACGCCCATCGGCTTCTCGCAATATACGTGCTTACCCGCTCCTACAACCGCCCCGAGATGTTGCACATGGAAGTAGGGCGGCGTAGAGATCTGTACCGCGTCCACCTCTTTGCATGACGCAATTTCTTCATATGCCCCAGGTCCCCGAAACATCATTTTGGGACTGACCCCCGCGTAGCCGAGAGACGTAGCGAGCTCATCGAAATGTGCTTTGCCCGCATTCAGTTGATCGGCAAACAAGTCCGCGAGCGCGACAACCCGAGCATTCGTGTTCTTCGCAAATGATGTCGCAACCGTGGTCCCACGCGAGCCGCAGCCTAGCAATCCAAGCCGGACTGCAGAGTTCGCCTCATATGTCCAAACCGTACGCGGGTCCAGCAGTAATAGTCCACCCGCCGCGGCGCTAGAACTCATAAATTGTCTTCTGTCCACGCCATCGCTCCTTTATGCAATTCCTGACAGGATCTGCTCCAAGTACGCCTTCTCTTTTTTCACGTCTTCCATCTGCTCAGGGCCTGAGGTCTCGCGTTCAATCGTAATAGCGCCACGATACCCAAGCTTGTGCAGCTTGGCAAGGACTTTAGGAAAATCCACTTTGCCCTTGCCGATCAGCACCTCGCGCCCGAGCTTCATTGGATCCGCCGGCCACATCCCGTCTTTCGCGTGCACGCTCTTCACCTGCGCGCCTATGATCTCGAGGGCATCGACGGGATTAGCCTTGCCATACAGAATCAAATTGGCAGTATCGAGCCCGACGCCCAGATTGGGTACGTTCACGTCATGAATGGCGCGCGCGAGCGTTGTCGGGGTCTCTTGCCCAGTCTCCATCAGAAAGTCTTGTCCGTTATCACCGCAATGGCGGCAAACCTCGCCAATGGCGACGATGGTTTCTTCGAATAACGGGTCCTTGGGATTCTCGGGGATGAAGCCGCAATGCGTTTGGACCTGCCGGACATTGATCATCTTGGCGAAATCAGACACCTGCTTGAGAGCATCCATCCTGGCGCGGCGCGTCTCCCGGGGTACAAGGCCGATTGTCGACGGCCCGTCCAGGAAATCCCAAACCAGACGCCCCGGCCCCACAACCTCAACCGTGGTCGCCTTAATCCCGTATCGGTCCAACAAGCCGTTTAGCTGTGTTGCGAGATTTTTACTAAATTTTCCGATATAGGCGTCGAGCGAGAGAAAACAATTTGAAAAGCCGAGCTGCTTCACCTTCGCAACCGCAGCCTCTGGGTCCGGCGCGGGACTGATTAACACCCCCAGTGACATCGGTGTTATTGCGTGTTGCGCCGCAGCCATTGCAGCCGGAGTTAACAGAAACGTCCGTCGATTGATCACCTCGAGCCGTCCTCTTCCCGGTTCACATCTCCCAGCATCGTAACCTGGACGGATTGAGGAACGACCAAATGAATCGAAGTTATCCCGCACTCATCATGATGCTGAGCGCGCTTTTCCTTGCGTGCACCCCAACAGCAGCACAACAAGCCAACAAGCTACCCGGCGAGGACTGGCTATCTCTCTTCAACGGGAACGATCTTACCGGCTGGATCCAGATAGGACACGAGAGCTGGACAGTGGAAAACGGCGTCATCCACGGTAAGGGCGTGACGAAAGACTACGGCTATCTGCAAACCGAAAAGTCATACAAAGATTTCCAACTCTCCTTGCGTTTCAAGTGTGTCGGCGACGGCAACAGTGGGGTCTTCTTCCACACCGCGTTCAAGCCCGGTACAGCCGATGTGACCCAAGGCATGCAGTTTGAAATCGACTGCCTCATGATGCACCACACCGCAGGCGTGTATGCCGAAGACGGACGCGGCTGGGTTGTCTGGCCTGCGCCTGAAAACGAGGGCGTAGTCCGCATGGGCGATTGGAACGACTATCTGGTCGAGGTCACCGGCAACCGCTATCGCTCCCGACTGAACGGCGTTCAGATGGTCGATTTCACGGATCCGAAGCCGGGTGCGCCCGATGGTGCAATCGCCTTGCAGCTTCATGCCGGCGGACGCGGCAACATGGAATTTAAGGACATCTGGATCAGGGACCTGTCCCGCCGCTGAAACCAAGCCCATCCCTTACAATCGCAAACATTGAGATCTCGAGCGCGCTGGCACGCACTCAGCGACCGATCCTTCCACGAAATATGCTGATGGACGCTCTGGGAACCGCGTACACCACGCCAGCTCCGCCATTGACCGTCGACTTCACCTGTGGGCCGTCCGGATCGGCATGGCCGTTAGCACCGTTTGGTCGCCAGCGGTATTCATTCGCTCCAAACGTAATTCGATCCACTGCTCCCGTGAAGTAGCGGTCGGCGTCTGCGTTTGCACCAGCGAACTTGATCTCGACCCCGTGCGCGCGCTCACGGTCTTTATTGACCAGCATTACGGACCACTGTCCATCGGGCCGCTCTACAACGTAAGCGGTCAAGAGCAGGTTGCCGAACGGATCACGCGCATCGCTCGTTGCGCGGAAGACCCGATGCATGGCATCTACCGGCTGCACCCATTCGCGCGTGATCAACTGCGCGGCGAAATAACTCGCGTTGTAGTTGGTGATATTGAAATTGCCATCCACGAGAAACATTCCGAACGAGCCCCAAGAGTTGTTGCAATCAGAATTCAAGCGCCCGGGAATGTAATGGAAGAAGTAATCGCCGGTTCCTCCGTTGGCAAAGAGCGCTCCAGTAAAATCTGCCCACCACAGGCCGCCCATAATATCGACGAAGGCCTCACTAACCTGAGCGCCCAGGTTTACCTCGGTAACGAAGATGGGCGTATTTGGTGGCAGTCCGTCATCTTTGTAGGCCTGGATAATGTGGGCGATGTTGTCGGGCTCCCGATAGAGATCGTTCCATGACGTGTTGCAAGCCTCATAGGGATAGTGCTCGAACGAGAGAAACGAAAATTCGTCGATTCGATGATGATTTTTGACGTAATCGAAGAAGCGGCCTAGCCAAGACACCCGGCCCTCCGAATCCGGCCACACTTGGACATCCTCGATCACGCCTTCGAAAGATGGGCCGCCGAGCTTTAGCCCCGGATCTATTTTATGGATGGCGCTCGCGAACTGGATGTAGAGGGCCGCGTAGTCCTCCGGCAGCATGTGCTGGCCGTCGGCTTCCTCGCCCATTTCGATGTACGACATTGGATACCCGCGTGACTTGATATAAGCTATCTGCGCGGCAGCATCTTCGGGCGTGGAATACAGAACGGCGACCGGAATAATTGCGGGTAAGCCGCGTGTCACCCCGCTTGTATAGAAGAGATCGAATCCAACCTGGTCGCCGCTGGCTTGAGTGATATCCGTCTCGGCGTGCCACGGATCTACAGACGAGCAGACTGTGATCGATTGCTGCCGATTGGGCACGTGATTCAGAATGTCGCTAAAGTCGCCATTCTGCGAAAGCGTACCCGCGTACAGCTCCCTAATCGCAAAGCCTACACAGTTGCGGCGGTCGTCGGACCCATGAGTATCGCACGTAGCGGAAGATGCCGTCATCCAGACGCGCAGATATCGGACTGACGTCATCCAGGATGCGAGCCGGAGCGTCGCCGTTCCGCCTCGGCCATCTTTGACGGAACCCAGGGGAAAAGTCTGCCAGATGCCGGTCGCCGGGTGTTGGAAAGGATCGCGGACGCCAGTCCAATACTGAACCCGGTATTGGGTCGCGTATGGCGCCGCCCAGGCGATTCGGATTGCGTTTATCTCGACAGCACTCCCGAGATCGAGCGTGACCCACTGCGGATGATCATTCTCCCCCGTGAACTGCTTGGTGAGGTACGGATTGCTCTTCCAGTAAGTATTCAGATCACCGTCCGTCAGACGCGAGTATCCGTTTCCGTCACCGCGGCTGAAGCCCCGGTGTGGGAGCGGAGCGGCCCAGGAGTGCCGGATCATCTCCGTTGGAGTCGCATCCCCGACGAAGTAGCCCTCCTTCGCACTCGCATTGCTCCATTTACCTTTCGGGTTCCAGTGCCATGCTTCCGCGAACAGCTCCGTGTTCTGGCGATAGCTGACGGTCTGCCAACCCGCCGACTGAATTTTCTGGATGAACTCCGGAGTCATGACCTTGTCGGTAATGCCGCCTCGCAGCCGATCAATTCCTGCGCCGAGCGAACGGATCGGGCTGAAAGAACTGACAGCATGAGAAGGCGTAGTGTCCACAACAATGTGTTGCGGCGGTCCGCCGCGTTGCGCCATCGCCGTCGGCGAGTAAACCAGGACAGCAACCACGAAGAGAATCCGCAGAATCGAAGTCATTTTCAGAAGGGTCATAATATGAGAAACTGGTGCGGTCTGCAAGAGTGTTATTGAAGGTTCTGCCGCTATCATTCCTCATCGGATTTGTTCTATTCGCGCAACAGGCTCCGCCTGAAGACCTCCGGGCGCTCCTACTCAAAGGCGCGGAGCTTGATTCTAAGCACCGCTACAGCGAAGCGGAAACATACTATCAGCGCGCACTCAAAGTAGCGCCAAACTCTGCTCAGGTGCTCAACAACGTTGGGAACCACTTTCTCGCGAGCGGCGCCAGCGCTGAGGCTCGCAAGTTCTACCTCCGGGCAATTGCAATCGATCCACGTCACGAAAACGCAATTCTGCAACTCGCGCAGATGAGCGTTGACGACAGAGATGGCAAGCAGGCGCTCGCTTATCTGAGCCGGTTGGGCGATTTTGCGAATCCCGAACCGGCTACGTTATTACTGCGGGCGCGGGCGCTCGGTTTGAACGGGCAGTGTTCCGATGCCGCCAAATTGCTGAGCAATCTGCCAGACCAGGCGAGCGCCGATCCGAACGTGTCTTTCTCAACCGGGATGGCTTTTGCGCAATGTAAGCTGTATCGCGACGCTGAAAACTCTTTCTCCCGGGCGTTAGCGGCAGAGCCCTCAAATTTTGACGTCCTATACAATCTCGGCCTGGCTTCCCTCGAAGCGGGCCACTCCGAACGGGCTACAAGCGTGCTCGAAGCGGCTCTCAAAGAACGGCCGGACGATCCAGATTGCCGGCAGGCGCTGGCGCGGGCCCGGCTGGATCTAGCGATTGTCCGGTTTCACGGACAAGGCGCCCAGGCGGCCCTCTCGGAATTGGACCAGACTTCGGCTGCAGAACGCAGAGGAGATTACTATCTGTTGCGCGCTCAGATCCTGGACTCGATGGGCAAGATGCAAGACGCCGTAGACGCCCTGAATCGCGGCATGCGAGCTGCGCCGACGCGTTCCGACCTTTACCTCCAGGCCGCCGGGTTTCTGCTGAAGCATAATCTTCTCCGCGAGGCTTCAGACCTGCTCGACCAGGCCTCACGCGTGCTGCCCGATGACCGGGATCTGCTGCTCGCGCAAGTGGTGACTCTGCAACTGCTCCGGCGCGAGGTGGATGCGCGGAAGCTGCTAGATAATATTCAGACGCGCTGGCCGAGGTGGGACCGCGCTTATCAACTGAGCGGGATGCTGCTGGAGATCCAGCTTAAATCGGCCGAGGCTCGGAAAGCGCTCGAAACTGCGATTGCGTTGGGAGCGAACACGCCTGAGGTTTATTACTACGAGGCGCTCGCGATCACACACACGGACCCCGGTGATCTTGATGGAGCGCAAAAGGCCATTAACCACGCCCTGGCACTGACCTCGACAGATCCCTACGCTTTCGTTCTAGCCGGCAAAATCGCCCTGGCGAAGAAAGATTACTCACAAGCAATCGAGCGCCTGCTCGAAGCCACACGTCTGCAACCCACGCTGGTTCCTGCGCATTATGGATTGCGCGACGCGTACAAGGCACTCGGCGACTTGCAGAAATCCGCCGCGGAGATGGAAGAGATCAAACGCCTCGCGCGTGAAAATTCGGACGGCGATCAGAATCCATTTTCCACCGAGGGCTTTCTCTTCGCCGTACGGCCTCCGGGCTGACGCGCTTCGGCTAGTAAGACTACGTCACCAATACATCTTCAAGGCCAATTGCACCTCTCGCGGCGAGTTCGCAGTACTCGTAATCACGCCGAAGTTACCGCCGTTGACCTGAGTATTCGGCCCGTTAAACCACGGATGATTCAGCGCATTGAATGCTTCGAACCGGAACTGCAGCTTCGCGCCTTCACGAATCATTGGCAACATGAATTCCTTGAAGAGCGAAAGTGTGGCGTTTGACTGGCCCGGCTGGCGGCAAGTTCCGTCACTGCGCGGCGCATTCCCGATGGTGAAGGGAGCCGGCGCTACCGCCACTTCCGGATTGGAGAAGTAGTTCGTCAGGAAATCGGGACCGGTGTTGCAATGTAAAGGTCCAAGCAGATCGGGCCGCTGGAAACCATAGCTGGGAAGAGGCTGGCCACCCGAAAGCGAGAGTAGGATCGGCCTACCGTCTGCAAAGCGCCAGATACCATTCGTCTGCCACCCACCGACGATCGCGTTGAGCACCTTCGGCATGTTTCCGCCGATCGCCTTGCCACGACCGATCGGCAGTTCATACGTGTAACTGAACTGCAGCACACGCGGAATGTCGAAGGTCGAAAGACTTCGTTCCAGATGCCGGTTGTTTGGGTCCTCCGGGCCATTTGCGATTCCTCCCAACCAGGTGGTGCTGCCATCCGTGGTTGAAGCGTCGTCGATCGACTTCGACCAGGTGTAACTAACCAGCGCTTCGAGCCCGTGAGAGAAGCGCTTCTCTACGCGCAACTGAAACGCGTTGTAAATCGAATTCGACCAGGGAGGGGAGTCGCCGGTGAAGCTGGTGAACTGGGGGAACGGCAGTTGAAGTTGAGATTGCTGGACCGTCGGACTGGAAAGCGAGCTGTTCGGATCTGTGATAATCCCGTAGAACGGATTGGGTACGAAAGTGTTCAGGGCGGCGATCTGGTCCGAGTTGTAGCTTTTGATCTGGGGACCGAGATAGTTGAGTTGGCCTGCGCCGCCAAAATAGAGGTGAGTGCCCTTCTTGCCGATGTAATTCGCATCCACCAGGAAGTTAGCGGGCAGCTCTCTTTGTATACCGAAACTCCAACTCTGCTCGTAAGGAACTGCCGAGTCGATAGAAGGGATTGGGCCTACCGCACCGAAACCGATATCGTTCAGCAGCCCGAGTGAGCTGCCCGGAGGGAGCTTGATGCCCGCCGGGAATGGATTGCTTAATCTGCCGAAGGGAGTGACGCCATCATTCTGATAGGTGTTGATCCAGGGCGTGTACTCGTCAAAGCCCTGATAACCAGGAGGGCCAACGCCTGCGGCGCCGGATCTGACACTCGAGTAATAGATTCCATATCCGGCGCGTATCACGGTCTTATCAACTGGCTGGTACGCGATGCCAAGACGCGGTCCAAGAGTGTTGTACGAGGTGTCGTAGCCAGGTGAGCGATTGCTTGGACTCGCGAAGATCTCGCCGCCATGAAGCGTCCCCAATGCGGGGACCTGCAGAGGCGATACGACGTTCGGATCCAGCCCGTTCATCCGGTTGAAACGCTCCGTGCGCGGGAAGGAGAGATCGTAGCGCATGCCAATGTTAACCGTAAGCTTCCTGCTAACCTTCCAGTTGTCCTGGATGAATCCTCCCGCCTGGAAGCTCTGGGTGCTGACCTGATTCGGAACCTCATAACCACTGCTCGAAGTCCCCGGACCGCCGTTGGAGATGAGGAAACTCGCCAGCGCATCGCCGCCCCCGGAGAACGGAAACTCGGACGTGCCAGTGAAATCGTAGGAGAACTGTCCGCCTGGGATGCCGGGTTGCGTGAAATTATCCCGATGCATCCGCCCTTCGCCGCCGAACTTCAGCTCGTGCTGGCCTCTAATCCAGCTCACGGTGCCGAGCAAGTGGTGCGTTTCCTGGCCCTGGCGCAGATAACTCCAGGGCTGCGTTCCGATACTGTTTAAACCGGAGGTGTTGTAACTGCTGTTCAGGTTAATCGCCGGGATGAACGGAAATCCGGAGGTGTCCATGTATTGGGGCATGCCCAGAAGCTTCACCGGGTCCAAACCGGGGAAGTCACCCGCGATGCTGTGCGTAAAGACCGCGCCACGGGTGAAGCCCCACGCAATGTTGAGCAAAACAGTGGGACTAAAAGTGTGCGTGTAGTTCAGCGCCGCCAGATGGGCTGTGCTATCGGTAGGGCCTGAAGTACATGGGTCGGCGACATTCCCGTAGCAATTAAATCCGTGGCTAAAGCTGCCCTGCCGAGAGTACTTTCCGCTCAGCATATTCGCATCGTTGATTCGATAATCGATCTTGACATCGTATTGATTGTTGCTGTTCTGGTTTGCTCCTGAACCAACCCAATTGGTGTATGGGTTGTAGGCTGCGGTTCCGACATTTAAGTTGGGAAGCGGGTAGTACTGCATCAGCTTGAGGGCAGCGGGATCAATCAGATTACCCGGATGAGAAGGAAGTTGGAAAGGCGTTCCAGTCAAGACAGGGCTGCCGGGGCTCATGTAAGTAGCCAAATTATTAAACGGGATGTAGCCGGAGCGGACCGGGCCGCCCAGGTCTGCGTTGTAGACACCGGTATAAGGGTCCCAGAGCTGCCCGGCATCGGCCGAACATCTCCCGGCCGAATCGAAGCTTCCTCCTGAATAACCGCAGAGTTCTCCGAAATCTCCTGTTCGCTCGGCGGCACTTGGTACACCGAACTGATCGGTCGTCCCGGTTCTGCTCCGGGTGCCGTCGTAATCGAAGAAGAAGAAGATCTTGTCTTTCCGGATGGGCCCGCCCACCGTTCCGCCGAAATTGTTATTGCGCAATGGCGCGATGGGAATGCCGCCCTGATTGTTGAAAAAATTATTGGCGTCGAGCTTCTGATTCCGGAAGAACTCGTAGAGGCTGCCGTGAAACTGGTTAGTGCCCGAGCGCGTAACCATGTTGACGATGGTGCCGCCCGAGAAGCCATACTCCGCGCTGAAATTGGTCTGCTGGACCGTAAATTGGTCGACGGCGTCCACCGACGGCGTATAGGTCGGCACCTGAATCCCGCTGTTTTGCTCGAAATTCGTGACAGTGACGCCATCGAGGAGCATGTCGGCCGTCGCGTTACGGCCTCCATTGGAAACGAAGTTATTCGCGGCGCAGCTCTGGCATGACGTATCCGCCTCGGTAACACCGGGAGTGAGATACGCCAGATCCGTGACGGAACGGGAGATCAGCGGCAAGTCATTTATGAACTTCCGGTCCACCGTTTGTCCGGTGACGGCGTCCTGGGTCGAGAGCAGCGGCGCCGCTTCCGAAATCTGCACGGTCTGGCTGACCGCTCCCATTTGCAGCGATAAGTTCACGGTGAGGTTCTGGCTGACGTCGAGCTTGATCCCCGATTGCGTTTCGGAGCGGAACCCTTGCGCTTCCACGGAGAGCTTGTACGTTCCGGGAGGCACCTGGCGGATCACGTAACCGCCGCTGGAATCGGAAACGGCGCTGAAGCTGAACCCTTTCTGCTCATCAATCAGCGTGAGATGAGCATTTGGGACAACCGCACCCGACGGGTCCGTGACGGTGCCCGCAACGGAACCGGTATAGAGTTGCGCGGATGCTATCAAGCAAAAGAAGCACGCGATGAGCAGCGCGAAGAGAATCGAAGCAAGCCGAGCCCGCATAGAGTTCGGCCCTGAAAGGCTCGAATACATGGGATAGACCTCCCCAGAGTTTTGACCACCCTAAGTGGCGTCAAGTATATCCCAAAGAGGCAACCGGCAGAGTACTAGGATTCGACCTAGTATTCGGGGGCTGTATCGGGGACACGGAGTGCTATTCCACGATTTTTT
Organism: uncultured Acidobacteriaceae bacterium; assembly: GCA_963787585.1. GTDB lineage: Bacteria > Acidobacteriota > Terriglobia > Bryobacterales > Bryobacteraceae > Bog-105. The sequence goes on along the minus strand of CAWBDR010000001.1, from coordinate 187,241 downwards.
GGTACTGATTCAGCCTCAGGCCCGTGACGGTTTGCCTGTTTCCATTTGGCCAGCGGATCTCGAGCCGCATCTGACCCGTGGGATCATCGTCCAGTCCGAAGATCACCCGCCGGTCGTGCGAGGAAAGATAACTCGCGCCGCCGGTAATCCACCGCACAAGCTTTTTCGCGCCGCACGTTAGTGTCAGCTTTGCGCCGATCGCGTCGCGATTGCTCCTCGTCCCCTGGAGTTGAATGCCGATCCAGGACTTCAGATGCCCGACGTTGTTATGTAGGAGGACAGGAGTTTCATTCAGGCGCGTGAAGACGACATCCACGCCTCCGTCATTGTCATAATCTCCCACCGCGAGGCCACGCCCGAGAAAGCGATTGCGGAAAACAGGGCCGGCCTGCTCACTCACATCTCGAAACAATCCTTTTCCATCATTTGCAAGCAACAGCGGGGGCTCCTTATAGGACACATCGACGCGCGTTTTTTCAATCACCTCGTTGATATGGCCGTTCACAAGAACCAAATCGAGATTGCCGTCGTTATCGTAATCAATGAACTGCACTCCCCATCCCACGAAATGGCGCGTTAGAGCTGCGAGACCCGATTCGCGAGTCCACTCGCGGTACGGGAATTCGCGTGTATTCAAAAACAACGCATGGGTTTCGTCATTGAAATCGGTGACGATGAAATCCGGCCGGCCGTCGGCATTGACATCGCCAGCGTCCACGCCCATGCCGGCACGGGCGTTGCCGTCCGTGCTGAGCGCCACCTCTGCATCTAGCGCGACATCCTTGAATGTCCCGTCATGTTCGTTCATGAGCAGCAAATTGGGCGATGCGTCCCGTGCCACGAAAAGATCGGGCCAACCGTCGTCATTCACGTCGATGGCGACTACTCCAAGGGCACGGCCAATAAGCCTGCCAAGGCCGGCTTGCTCGGTCACATCGGTAAACGTGCCGTCACCATTGTTGTGGTAAAGCGTCGGGCGCTCGCCTTGGTAGGCCACCTGCGCACAATATGTCCGTTGGCCCTGGTACTCGCAGTGGGGGCCAGCCTCATAAGAGAATTTCGCGTAGTTCGCAACGAATAAATCCAGGCGCCCGTCACGATCGTAATCCAGCCATGCAGCGCTGGCTCCCCATCTCCCCGCGTTTTTCACGCCGGCTTTTTCTGTGACATCAGTGAACGTGCCATCGCCGTTGTTGTGCAGCAGTGCGCATCTCGGATAGCCGGTGATGAACAGGTCGGGATAGCCGTCGTTGTCGAAATCTCCAGCCGCGACGCCCATGCCGTAGAAAGGCAGGCGGGCGAGGCCGGATTTTTCGGTGACATCCTCGAATTTGCCGCCGCCGAGATTCCGATAGAGTGCGTTGTAGACCGGTGTTGCGCTCTTGCCGTTCGGAGTCTCGCCTCCAGTCACGAAAAACAAGTCCTGGCGTCCATCCTGATCGAAATCTAAGAAGGCGACACCACCTCCCATGGCTTCGATCAGATATCGTTCTTGGGACTCACCACTGAAATGGCGCCAATGAACGCCAGCTTGCGCCGTAACGTCCGAAAAAATTTCCTGTGCGGCTGATACGCAGACTGCTCGACGGAACTCGTTGGCTAGCCATAACGCCAACGCGACTGCCAAGGCCGCGGTCCACCGCATCTACTTCGCCGGCCCGGCTGCTATGTTGTGACTGGCATCGGGAGCATCTTCGGCAGCCTTCGATTCCTGGTAGAGGCGCATTTCTGTTGCGGCGTCATTCTCACGGCCAAGGCGGCGATACACTCGCGCCAAAGCGTAGTGGACTTTGCTTCCAGTGAGCCCCAGCCGCACAGACTTCTGAAGCTGTTCGAGTGCCTGATGAAGAGAGTCCGACGAAACGCCAGCCGGGTTCTTCTTCAGTTCCAAAATGCCGAGCTGATAATGTACTTCCGCTCGCGAATCGTCCAGCTTCGCCGCGTGCTTTAGGAGCGCGGCTGCTCGCTCCAGCATAGTGTCCTCGCTGGCGCTATTCAGGAGTGAGGTCCCATAGCTTTCATAGACTGTTGCGTCACCAGGGTGCTCTTTGAGAAGCGCTTGAAACTCCGCTTCGGCCTGAGGGCGCATGCCAGCCGCCCATTTTGCTGACGCCAAGCCCACCTTCGCATCGAGCGAGTTTGGATCCAGCTCAACCGCCCGGCTGTAGCACTGAACCGCGTCGGTGAACTGATCCACCTTCATTTCCACCATGCCAAGCAGATTGTAGATCTCGCCCTTGGCGTGACCGGCATTGACAATCTCCTGCAGCGTCCTTTGACTCCGAGCAATACGGCCCGTCCGAAGTTCAATCAGAGCGAGATTGTACTCGAGCACCGTGATATCGGGATAGCTGTATCGAATGGATTCGAAGAGCTTCTCCGCAATTTCGTAGTCTTCGGCTTGTGCAGCGACTCCGGCGGCTGCGAAAATTCCCTCCGGTGAAGCGCTTCGCCCAAGCAGCGCTTCGAGAACTTTGTGCGCGTCGTCGCGCCGGCCCGTGTGGTAATACGAACTCGCTAGTGCTGCAATCGACTCCGGCCGCTGATCGACTAGCTCCGGCACTGAGGCCAATAGCTTCGCCGCACGCGTGTATTCGTGCTCGTTCTCCGAAACCATGCCTAACAGCAGCCTCGCCGCTTTGTCCTGCGGCTGCATTTGTAAGAGCCGTTCAAGATTGGCCTGGGCCTGTTTCAGTTTCCCTAGCCGCCACTCGTTTGCAGCCAAATTGCGGCGCGATGTGGGGTCGTTGGAGTCGCTCTTAACTGCCCTCTCGAAATATACGTTGGCCTCGGCGAGTTTCTGCTGCATCCCGAGAATCCCGCCCAGGCTCGTCAGATAAGAAGCATTATTCGGGGCGAGCTCGACAGCACGGCGCAGCTCAGCTTCCGCGCAAGCCATGTCGCCGGTTTGGGCGCACTGGGCGCCTCTCTCGGCATGTTGACTCGCTTCAACCACGGCGTCGGGCACTGCGGCAAGCGTGCCGGCGAAACAAAAGAACCCTGCGGCTACCGCGAAAAACCCGCGATGCATCGAGGCGATTATGCCATACAAAGCCCTTACTGGTATGGCTTCTTGCGCATCTCCTCTGGTTCCGGGTAAGCGCCCGAGCATCTCATAGGTGTGCGTTGCTCAGAGGTGCAAGAGGTTGGATTCCTATCCGGACTCCACCTGCGGAACTGCGCCGTAATGCAGAAATTGTGAAGTTTCTGGGTGAACTCGGGGTTGGCAACTGAAATACCGATCAGCGCTTATTTCACCGGTCCGTTAAACCGGCCGCGCACGACACTGGATCGATCGCCTCTGCTTGGCTTGAAGCGTCTACGAGTTGTGTCCGGACCCGTCGCTACTCGTCGGTTACGGATGGCCCGTATCGGAGGAGTTAAGTGTTCGGCCTACAGCGTTGGCACAGGTCGTCAGCGGCGACGACCGAAACTGCGGCCTGGGCTGCGAAACCCTCCGGACCGTCCGAACTGGTGACCAGATGGCCCGTGTGCTCCGGAGCCGAATCGCCGGCCGGCACTGTTGTTGTTTTTTTCGGGGAAATTGTGCGGCTCGGCGCGCGGCGCACTCGCAGCTCCCGGGTGAGACGCGTAGCTCGAACTCCGGAACCCACCCTGCTGGACATAGCGGCTGTCCGCGTAGTGTGTCTGCGTGAAGGTCCCGTGAGTTCCGTACTTTGGCGGAGCGGCTGGGGTCGCTTGGCCATAGTAAGTTCTCCCCGCATTCTGCGCGCTGCGGTAGGCTCGATATTCATCGGCGATAACCGGCCGATAGTCGTGATTCCACAGCAGCTCGCGAAGAATCAGGTACTCCGGCAGCCAGGTCCACACGCTGTGACCGCTCGAGCGGTCCCAATAACCGTACTGATTCGATCCTTGAGATTCTGGGGCGATGTAGGCGAATCCGGCAGGTTGCGGTGTGGTTTGCGCTTCTGAATCGAACAGGCCAGCATCTTTGTGCGCGATGGCCATGCCCAGGTCGTTTTGAACCGCCCGAAACTCGGGTTCGGAGACGTTCATCCAACGTTCTTCGCTCGTGGTCTGATCTTTTTTCGAAGATACGTCGATGAGGTGTGTGCGAACCGTCCTGATTCGTTCTCGAAAAATCTGGTCGCGGCCATAGCGCGAATCGTCAAGATCGGTGAGAATCTTGTCCCACGAGTCGTAGAGCTGTCCGGAAAGGCTGTGGAGTTCGGCGGTTTTGTCGGCCAGGGTACTCGCATCGCCGGCAAGATTGTCGTCAGTCTGAATCAACGTTGCGAGCTGGTTTCCGCTTAGTTTGCTGCTGGAGGCAGCCTCTCGCAATGGTTCCGTCGAATTCCATTGTGTTTCGGCCTGTTTCGATATCCCGCGAAGAGCATCAAGCCGCTCGTCCAGGACTGGTTTCTTTGCCGGCCAATCATGCTCGGCTTGGTCCACGTCTTTCGTAACAGGCCCCAGGTCGAAGCTGCAGATCATTGCGTATTCGTGCTGCATTTTGTCCAGATGGGACGGCAAATCGCGCGCGAAATCCAGCCACTCACCTGCCGCGGCGACGACGGCCTGTGAATCGGTCGCCGCTGATTTTACTAACTGGCGTTCGTGTGTCAGTAACTGCTCGGCACGGGATTGCGAATCGGCCCGATCCCGACGCGCGAGTTCCGCCAGTTCGCTCTGGATCTTCTTGGCGGAAGCCAGTTTTTCTCGATCCGAAAGGAGTCTCGCGTTCCATTCCGCCGGTGCAGCCGCGTCGCGGAACAGATCCGGTGCCTCCGAGAGGCCGCGGGCGAGAGCTTCTTGCGAACCCCGAAGCTGGCGGTCGGCCGCCTCCAGGCGATCACTCTCGTACGCGATATCGCGGTGCAGCGCACTGGGAAGCCTGCTGCAAGACACCGAAAGCACGAGAGCAATCAGCAAACCGGGCTTCGACAGTCTCATCACGTACTCCGAAAGACAGTAATATCCGCAGGTTCGACAGTAACCCAGATCGATGCCGTAAACGGCTCGCCTTCAAACTTGCGAACACTCAGGAATCGTTTGGCGTCCTGCTCTTGAAACTGCCAACAGTAAAAGCCGCGGCCCAGAGTGTCACCGGCCCGAAACACGCCAATTTCACGGCTGAAGCGATACAGCCAGAATTTCCCGTTGTAGTCGAAGAAGTCGGCGGGGTTCTGGCGTTGATCCATCTGCGCGAGATCATCTTCGCTTAAGCCGACTTCGTCAAGCGTCATTCTGCGGCCGTCGAAGTTGCCAAGGACATCCGTGGTGTCTTCATGGTGCACTTCGAGGTAAACGCGGCGGTCGCGCCACGTGCCGCTGAGCTCTAACCAACGCCGGCTTCCGGCCTCATACCCGTCCAGCCGGTCCACGGTGAAATCGATGTCCGAGAAATCAGCGGCCGCCCCGGATACGGAAAGAGTATCGCCGGCGCGAGCGTCGGTGATCTTGAGGTTAGCCAAATCCTCTTGGGAGCCGGCAGTCCTCGACTTTCGATCGAAAAACATACAATTCAGCGGCCGGTCGCCGGCGGCAGTTCTTTGGGCAACTCAACCGTGGTCAGCCGTTCGCGCTTGAGCGCCTCCAGTTCGGCATCAACGGTGTGCCCTGAAAGTTGAGCAAATTCAGTTTCCAGATTCGTATCCTTGCCCGCAGTCGCAAGCTCATCGAACGCCTTGGCCGTGGCCTCTTCCTTCGCCACCGACTTTTCGAACGTGGAGAGCACCGCAAATGCATTGTCCGCTTTGCCAACGCCAGCCATAGCTTCGGAGACCTTTCTCTGGGCCATCGCCGCATTCTTACGGGCTACCAGTGTGGTAGCAGTCCGCTCGCCCTCTTCGATCTTGTGTTTCAGGTCGACTACCTGGGCCTTTAGTGAGTCGCTTGCCTTTCGGGCGGACTCAACGGCCGTTTGCAAGGAGGCTATCTGCTTATCCGCTTCTGCTTTCTTGGCGAGCGCCTTTTTGGCAAGATCTTCGTTCCCGGCATCAAGGGCCTGTCCGGCGCGCTCCTTCCATTGCTGAGACTGCGTGACGTACTTCTGGTACTCGGCGTCCAGTGAGTTGTAGTTGCTCATCGCCGTTGCCGAGGCCCGAACCACATTATTCAACTCGGTTTTCATGTCCGCCACGGTTTGCCGGACGGTCGCTTCAAACGTGGCGTCCTCAATAGCGCCTACCCCTTGATTCACCTGGCCTCGCGCCACACGCCCGGTTCGATTGAAGATGTCTGAAAAAAAGCCCATTTTTGTGCCTTTCTGAATTCGGTCTAGGCGGCCTGCAAATCGGCCCCAATCAAGTCTTGTGCATGCACAACATCGGCCAGCAGGAAGCTGACGCAAGAAAGAATGTCATCCTCATCGTCTGGTCCCAATTCCTGAAGCTTGCAGAAGTTATTCAGCGTGACCGCAATCTGGCCGTCCCCCGCATCGTACAACTGGAAGTGCGAGGTGGAAATGCCGTTATCGGCCGCGAGCATTTTGTGCATCAGCTCCGGCGTAATCTTCGATCGCGGCACCACCATGCAGACAAGCGAGAGGAATAATATTTCGCCTTCCAGTACAGCGCGCAGTGAGATTCCGCTTTCGAGATCCTGAATCTTCAGGACGCTTGCGTCTGACTCACTGACAGAGTACCGCTTTCTGGCGAGCAGATCATGGATCTGCGCCACATGAGAACTGGTTGCATCAGCCATAGATATACCTTATATACGTTTTGCCGTCCCGTTTGTTCAATAGCATTGCTTTCAACGGTATCGCCGTATCCCTGACAGCCGCGTGACTGTTGCTCTACACATCCGCTGGTCGGGATTCCGGAAGTTGGACGGATTGGGAATGAGAGGTCGGCATGGTCGCTCGGGCCTTATTCTGCATCATGCTGAAGCATCGCTAAAGCTACCGATCGTGCGGTCTGGGCCCCTTGGTGCCATCATTTGATAAAGCTGGAGTGGGAATGGGCTTTGCTTCGCTGTATTCCGAAGACAGGTAATCCAGGAGCAGTTTACGATCCGGCACGACCGCGCCCCAACCAATCATCTTGTCCAGTTCTTTGGCCCACGCCGTTCGCGAGAGTCTTTGGAAATCAATGAGTCGAGTGCTGTGGCAAGGAGTACAACTCTGCTGTTCCACCTTTCTTCCGGTCAACGACTCGTCGGAGGCGGAGAAACAGAGCGGAGCAAGACAAAACATAGCACTCACAATGAGAAATATGAAGTTCATGCTTCCTCCACGATTACTCCAATTCTGTCAGCAGCATTGAACAGATATCCCGAGGGATTCCAGACAGGAACGATGGGCTGAACGCGTCCCGCTGAATCCGTCGCTCGCGACAAAATTGTGTAGTAGCCAGGCGCCCCAGGCTTCCAATTGAGGCTCCACAAGCGCCAGGTAAACGGAAAAGCTTTGGCGGAAAGCTGCGCTTCACTCCAACGTACGCCTGAGTCGGTCGAGACTTCGACTTTCGTAATCCGCTCCTCGCCTGCCCATGCGATGCCGCGAAGTATCGTTATCGACAGTGGAATTCTGTCTCCATCGGCGTGCCCCGTAATGTACGACTTGACTGGCGTAGCTTCGATCAGCTCGAGGTCCGCCGGATTTGCCGAAGTGCCGGGAGGTACGGGATGTTTCGGGAAGCGATAAGCGGGATTCATAAAGAAGCCGTGGTCCGGTTCGTTCGCGACGGATAGAGAGGTAACCCACTTCACCCAGCCGGCGCCGTTCCAACCTGGCACGACGAGGCGCAAAGGGAATCCGTGTAGTGGCGAGAGTGGCTCCCCGTTCATGCTCAGCGCCAACAATGTGTTCAGATCCGCTGCTTTACGCATCGGCAAAGATCGAACGAAGTCTGGAGTCTTCGCAACGCCAACATCGGCTCCGTTTGCAGTGACGAATGCGGCTTGCGTATCCGCTCCCGCCAGTTTCAGGACATCGAGCAATCGAGGTCCCTTCCATTCTGCATTTCCGATCGCGCCCCGTCCCCACTGTATGCCTGCGACCCGAGGCCGAAAGAATCCGCGTCCATTGCCGGTACATTCCAGAACGGCTGCCACTGTGTATTGAGGCAACTTGCGAAGATCAGATAAAGAGAGTTGGATCTGGCGCGAAACGCGTCCTTCTATCGAAAGCCGAAAGTCACCTTCCTTGATCGTCGGTCGAGGCAGATGCTGGCGAACGAAGAAGACATCATTTGGCGTCAACCATTGGTCGAAGTAGCGAACAGGTGTTTCCAGATCCTCTGGACGATCGTTGTGCAGGATCATAACGCGCTTGCCAGGAATCGTCACGACTTCCGGAGGCTGGTCCTGAGCCTGGCTGATTGTGGTGGCAGCCAGTAGTGACGCCAGCAGCTCTCGTCGATTGCTACAGATTCTCAACTCATTCCTCACGGCAAAGCCTCACTAGAAGCTCGGCTTTCTTTCGACAGCTTATTCTTACAACAACAAGATACGCCAATCGCATCCAGCATCGGGCGCTAGAATTAGCTCAATTCGTTGGCAATCGGAAGTGGAATGGATAGTCAATCCAAGCACCCAGTTCTAACGTCGCAGTCACCGCAAAAGCTGCTTTTCTGCTAACAACTTTTTCTCGGGCCGGTCACGTCGTCTGCGGTTCTGTGGCGCAGCCATAAAACGGAGCGAGGCTTTCCTGTGTCTCCCAGAGGCGATGCATGAGAATGAGTAGTTTCCGCCGCGACGCACTCTGGTATGCAAATCTTATCCTGGACTCAGCAGTGGCCGTATCAGGTCGATGGCGTGCGATACCGTCGTTGCGTCCGAGGCATGCACTATTTGGATTCGTCATACTGTCAAAGTGAGTTTCAGGGCCCGATATGTGGAACAATTCTTTTGCCGTTTGTTGATTGGGTTTTTGATTTGCATGGCTTGTTCGAATGGCCAAGGAACCACGTATGTAGTGCTTTGGTTTGATACCGAGGACTATATCGATCCGATTTCCGATGACGCGGCTCTTCGAATCGCGAATGATCTGAGCGCACTGGGCGTGCATGCCACATTTAAAGTCGTTGGTGAGAAGGCGAGAACTCTGGAGCGCCGCAACCGGCGTGACGTTATTCAAGCTCTGGGAATACATTGCATCGGATACCACTCGAATTGGCACAGCATTCAACCGACACCTGCCGTGGATCTGCAACGGCTCGGATTACTTGAAGGTGCCGACGAATTTGAACGTCGCGAACGGAGCGGATTTGAAGATGTTGCGAGGATTTTTGGAGTGGCACCGGCATGTTACGGGCAACCGGGATCATCCTGGGCTCCACAATCCAACTTGGCTTTGCGCCGGATGGGAATTCACGTCTATCTGGACGAAGGACGGCAACTAGGCTACAACGATCAGCCGCTGTGGTATGGCGGCCTTCTATATGTGTTTGACATGGGCCCGTATCAGATTCGAGCAGACCTCGATAATCGCACGCCTTTGCCGGAAACATTCAAGCAGTTCGACGCAGCTGTTTCGCACTTTGCCGCGTCAAGCGGTGGGTTGATCAGCACGGTATATCATCCAACCGAATTTGTTCATACCGAGTTTTGGGATGCCGTGAACTTCGCGAACGGCGAAATGCGAGAGCGCAGCAAGTGGGTATTGCCGAAGCGCCGTGGCCACGAAGACGCGGAGCGCTGCTTTAGCATTCTCAGGAGTTATGTGGAACATGCAAAGGGTTTGCAAGGCGTTCAGTTTGTAACAGCCAACGATTTGCTTCGTATCTACGCGACGCCGATCCCGCCCGCGGTGGATACGGCCACACTGGCCCGACACTTCAACAAAAGCGTAACCTTTTTATCGCTGCCGTCGGGCGATCTCTCTGCTGCCGACATTTTGTTGGAACTGTTGGGCATGCCGGCCGAGTACGTCGACGGACCGGCCAGGGCTGGAATTACAACTTATGAGGAGACAACAATACCAGAGTTTGTCTTCGATTCGAGCCTAAAAGACGTGAAATCGTTCATACGAGCAAACCATCGGCTTCCAAACGAGGTGTTTGTGGGTTCGAAAACTTTATCTCTAGTCGATTTTGCAGCGACATTGGCGCAGTACTTACTTGCGCCAGGTCCCATTCGGGTTGCGCACGGAAAGCTCGGGTTTGAGCAATACTTTTCGACCGATGCCGAAGGCGCATTCAAGTGGCCGATTCACCCTGAGGGATTTGCGCCTGAGGAACTGCTTCAACTTGCAAGACTTCAGGGCTGGACGCTAAAACCTGCGCGGCTGCGCTGATCTCTGCTTACTGGTTCACAATGCGCCACAGCGTTCCGCCGAAGATGTTCGCCTGCACTTCAGGTGCCACATCGCAGGCGTTGAGCATCCGGCGATAGCGGTCCAGTTCGCGATCCAATTCGTCAAGGTCGCCGTCAAACACGTCCGATCCAAAAATCAGCTTTTCAAATGCAGGCACACTCGATTTCGGCGTGTGAGGACTCGCGACACTGGTCCACCAGAAGATCGATTTAAAAAAGGAGTAGTCGTCCTGCTTTTTAATCAAGGAGCTACCGGACACATCGAAGTACAAGTTAGGATTCCACCGGGCAATTTCTCCCGCCCAGGCGTAGTCGGGATTGCCCAGGTGCGCCCCGATGATCGTCAGTTTGGGAACTCGCGAGCGATCAGGTCAAGCGTTGAGACTCGCATCCGATCCGAGCTGGAGTCCAAAGCCACATCCGGGTTCGTCCGGTTCACAATACCGGTATGAAACAGAACAACCATCCTGTACTGCTCAGCGCGGTGATATATGGGCCAGTAGCGCCGATCATCGTATGAATAGTGAGGCTTTGTAAGTTCGCCCAGACCTCGGAATCCGGCGTTGTGAAATCGATCGACCATGCCCAGAGCATCCGGTGAATCGAGATCGATCTCGCCGAGACCGACAAGGCGACCCGGGTGGGCGTTCATAAAAGCTTTTACTTGATCCAGATCCTTGGGCGCAGTGATCAGTAGAGCCATACCCTCCAGGGTCTGGAGTTTGTTGATCAGCCTTTTAAGGAATTCTTCGCTTCCATTATGGTGGACATGGCAATCGAAGATCTTTGGCGCCGCGGTCTGGCACCAGGCGAGAATGGCGCTGCAGCTTAACAGAACTGTTTTTCTGAAACAGGCAAAAAGCGATAATTTAAGGCATCGACGCATACACCTGATACTCTTTATCAATTTCGGCGGGAGAAAGATCGCCATCGTAGGCCGGCGCGCGATAACGGAACCGAAGCGAACGGCCTTCGGGAATGGTCCAACTCCCATCCTGATTCGGGTCGCCGGGTACCTAACTCGGGCGTAACCTGCTATTGTTTTGGCCGTGAGGATATGTGCAGTAATCCTTGCGGGAATGTACGTTTCGATCGCGCCGTGCGCCGGAGACGGACCGTGGACGCTGGTTCGAACTCCGGATTTTGAGGTCTATTCACAGGCCGGAGAACACGAGGGAAGATCGATGGCGGTTTGGCTCGAGCAGTTGCGGCAGTTCTTTGTGCTCGCGTCTGCGCTCCAGGGTCGCAGCACTCTCCCGAACCACCGGCCGGTGCGAGTGATCGAGTTCCGATCTGCTGCCGAATACAGCGCTTTTCAGCCCAGGCCCACCGCGGACGCCTTTTTTGTTGGTGACGGCAGTTTCGACTACATTGTGATGCCCCGCTCGGGTGCGGCGGAATTTCAGGTCGCCGCCCACGAATATGCCCACGTCATCCTGCATTCGCTCAGCGTGCAGCTTCCGCCGTGGTTTGCCGAGGGCTTGGCGGAATTATTTTCGACGGTCCGCATCAGCGGTAACGGTTGCTTTTTAGGAGGCGACCTGTCGATGCGAAGCTTGACGCTGCGGCAGACGCCGTGGATACCTTTGCCAAAACTGCTTGGCCTGACCGTGAACGCCTCCGCACAGCTTGACCGTCACCAGACTGATATTTTCTATGCCGAGAGTTGGGCGCTTACGCAGATGCTCGCCTTCTCAGCGGCGTACCAAGCGCATTTCAGGGAATTGTGGAGCGCACTCTCGTCTGGAACTGTGGATGGGAATGCCATTTCGGCTCTGTACGGTAAATCTTTGGGCGCCATCGCGGCTGATTTGCGGGTCTGGGCAGCGGCGCCGAAAACAAGCATCCCCTTGCCGGGCGTGCCAGTCGCCGATCGGGAATTAAGAGTATCCTCTCTGCCGAATTTCGAATCCCGCTTGATCATGGCGGACCTGCTGCTAATTTGCAGTGATCTCAACCGCGCGGAAGCAGCATATCAGGCGCTCGCGAAAGAGCGGCCGGATGATCCTAGAGCCGCTGCCGCACTCGGAAATATTGCACTGAAACGCGGCGATGCGACCACAGCGCGTGAGCACTGGGAACGCGCGATGCAGTTGGGCATTAAAGATGCCGCGTTGTGCTACCGCTACGCGGTCTCAGCCGAAAATGCAGGCTTGCCGGCAGAAGACATGATGGCCGCGCTGCAGCGTGCGATTGAACTCGACCCTGACTTTGATGACGCGCGCTACAGACTGGGCTTAGCGGAATGTAATCGCGGCGCGTATCAGGCAGCCATCGAGCAACTCCGTGCCATTCACTCAGTTCCAGCAGGACGAGCGTACGGGTACTGGAGCGCGATGGCGTCGGCGTTAACTGCAATAGACCAACGCGAACAGGCCCGGCAAGCTGCAGAGACGGCCCTGCGCTACGCGAGCAATCGGAACGAACACGATGCGGCGCTTCGCCTGGCTTATGTGGCTCAAACAGATTTGACGGTACAGTTTGCCCGGGATGCGAACGGCAACGCGCAGGTGGTCACGGCCCGCAAGCCGCATGGGAGCAACGATTGGAATCCTTTTATCGAGCCGAGCGACCGTATTCGCTCGCTCACGGGTCGCATTCGCGCCGTAGAATGTGTGGCCGGGCAGATTACGGGATTTCGGATTGAGGGCACATCCGCAGCTGTAAGAGTGGCCCTGCCAGATCCATCGCACGTGCTAATTTCCGGCGGTACTGCAGAATTCGTCTGCGGATCGGAAGACGGGCGAACAGTGGTCATCCAGTACGCAGCGTCGGATAAGCCGGGTCGCGATGGCGTGCTACGCGGACTTCAGTTCCAATAATTCATCACAACAACTTGATTCGGCAGTTACTCTCACTAGTAACTCCTTGTTGGCGCGCGGATCAAGGCCATAGGCGTATTCTTACGCTGCTTGGGTCCAACCATAACGATGATGGAGACCCCCGGTTCCTAATCGAAGCTAGTGCTCATGTCGGCTGAACTGCACCGCTGGAAGCTGCGATGTGCCTTCGGCGCGAACAGCGTCCAGGCTATCGGGATCCAAACGAAGCGCCCGCAGGATCGTCGGCGCCACCTGCGCAGTCTGCACTTCCGCTGTCACGATTTTGGCATCGAACGACGGATTGGAAAGGAGCAGCATCACGTTCGTATCGTCGTGCGCGAAGCCGCCGTGCTCCTCCTGTTTCTTTGAGCTGCCGGTATAGATCACGCCGACGTGTGGGGTAACAATGATGTCCGGGGTTCGGGGATCGCCCGTGGGCGGCAGTCCTGGTTTGTCCAGCATCGACCGCAAGCTTCGCCCGTAATAGATCTGTCCAAGCCCAATTGTGGTGCCGTTGGATTCGAGCAAATTGACTGCCGTCATCGTATCGCTAGCGGGAGAAAGCCACAGCAGAGAGACATCATCCTCTGTCGACCCAATACCAGTTGGATTCAGCGGCGACTCTGAAAACGGTATGTAGCCGGGCAGGTTGGTCGCGATCAGCGTTGCCGGAGATTCTCCGTTGTTGCCGGAATGACCTGGAATAGGGAAAAAGCGGTGCGGGTCAATGGGGGATTGGCCATGCTTGGCTGTAATAACAATCAATGTCGATTCATACAACCCCTGCTCTTTCAACGCGCTGACCATCTCGCCGATCGATTTGTCGACAGACTCAATCTCAGTCACCAGGTTCCCCGATGGCGTCGCTTCGGCATCCTCATACCCGCCTTTGACGCCGTTTTCAATGAGCTTTTGGCCCACGCTTACCGCCTGGAAATTCATACCGAAGATATTTGGCACTCTCGTCTTCGCTGTACCCAGGTGATTTTTCCCCTCGATTTCATTCAAGATTGCGTGAACTTTCAAGGTGTCGTAACACCGAATATCGACAAAGCTGTCCGTCCACGCGCTGACTCCGGGCGACAAATCCAGACTCGAGCAGGACTCTCCGAGAGACGTGGTGAGGCTCGCGACGGCTTTCTGATTTGCGGGCAACGTAACATCCGAGTTGATCTCCGGTCCATAAAAATCATCGATGTTCCTTCCATCGCCTGGCCCGGACACTGACGAATAGGCGGGATGCTTATCCGCCCACGCTGTGTAGCCGCGATTCTGGTGAATCACTCCGAAAATACTGTTCGTGCGCACAAAATTCCACGGGTACACCGGTTCGCAGCCCCGATACGGATCGCGGATCAACCGGCTGGGGTCGATCGAAGCAATTCCTCCGTCTGTTGGCGCAGCGCCGGGTGCGCCGCCGTTCAGCAGCGCTTGATTGATGTCTATTCCTTCTTCGTATTCGGTTGTGGTTCCGTTCGGCTGGCCAGGTGTGCAGGTTCCACCCGCAAGCCCGTTGCCCGTTGTATGCTGTGGCGGAGCAAGCACTCTGTCATAGGCGACGTCATAGTACACACCGAAGCTGCGCGGAGAACCTCCGCTGACGATTGCAGTTAGCCCCGGAAAGGAATCGGACGGCTTGGATGTGCTCGCGTTCCGATAATTAATACCGGTCTTGCTCAGCTCCGCTAAAGCCGGGCAATACGGACTTCCTCCATTCGCCCCAGAGATGCCTTTTGCGCAATTCACATAATCGACGGCATGCATGCCGTCGATGCTGATCAGCAGAACACGCCGAATCTCGCCGCGCTCGCCAAGATCATCATCCGCGAGACAAGGGGCCGCAGTGGATGCAGCCAGGACACCGGCCAGAACTGCGCCCACAAGTATCTTGTTAAACAACGAAAGTAATACCTCCTCTATACTTTTACTTGCGTTCCTTTACAAGAGCGTGACAATTCCGGAGGAAGTCGTTTGCGAAATTCGGCAAGGCGGAGGCGAGGCGAGGAGAACTGCTGATCAGCTGCTCGTTGAAGTTTTCCGTTTCAGCTAACGAACCAGCTTCTGTGGTAACGCGAAGGCGTACAAGACACCATGCGCTCCGACAACCACGTATTGGCGCCCGTCCAGCTCATACGTGATCGGGGGCGCTTGAGCCGGTCCGCCTCCGTAAGCGTGCCATAAGGTCTGGCCCGTTGCGGCATCCAGCCCCAGAATGTTGCCGTGCACATCGGCGGAAAAGACAAGGCCTCCCGCTGTGCTCAGAACTCCCGCCCAATTCCATCCCGAGCCCAGTTCGTGCACCCATTTGCTCTTCCCAGTCTGGTAATCAATAGCCCGCAGCGTGCAATGCGACCACACGGTCAGATCGCGTCCGCCGAATCCCTCAGGTTTCCCAGTGCTGAATGCGTAGTAAAGGCTGAATGAATCATGCGAGTCGACGTAGAGTAAGCCTGTTTCAGGATTAAAGCTGGGTGACATCCAGTTCGTCGCGCCAATCGCATCCGGCTCGACTAGCGTACCCGCCGCGCTCGGATATTTCTCCCGCTTGCCGGCGGGGCGACCTAAGCTATCGACGCCCGAGGTCCAGTTAATCTGCTCGTACGGAGTCGACGATAGAGCCTTGCCATTCGTACGGTCCAGCACAAACAAATAGCCGTTGCGCGATGCCTGAATCAGCAGCTTGCGCCGCTGTCCGTGAAAATCGCCGTCCACCAGAACCGGGGTTTGAACCGCATCCCAATCGTGAACATCGTGCGGGGAAGCTTGGAAATACCATGCCAGCTTCCCGGTGTCCGGATCGAGCGCAACAATACTGCAGGTAAATAGGTTGTCGCCCGGCCGCGTGGAACCGTCCAGAACCGGGTTCGGATTGGCCGTGCCCCAGTAGAGAAGATTCAGCTCCGGATCATAAGTACCGGTGACCCAGGTCATGCCTCCGCCATGCTGCATGGCGTCGGTGTTGGCCGGCCAAGTGTCCGATCCGGGCTGTCCAGGCTTGGGTAGCGCGTCCCATCTCCACTGCAGTTTTCCGGTATCAGCATCGAAGGAATCGATGAATCCATGCAGGTCATTAAAATCTCCGGAAACGCCGGCCAGCACGTGATTGCGAATCACGAGTGGCGCCATAGTGGCCCAGTATCCCAGCTTGACGTCGGCAAGCACTACGTCCCACTGCACCTCACCACTTCGGGCATCCAGGCAGAGCAGATGCGCGTCCGGCGTTTCGAAGTACAGCTTCCCCCGATACATCCCGAGACCCCGCTGCCCTATGTGCAAACCTTCATTCTTGCGATAGCGGTAATGCCAGACTTGCTGACCCGTCCGCGCGTCCACCGCCCATACATCATCGGGCTCGGTGAAATAGAGCGTGCCATTCACCAGCAGCGGAGTAGATTTCAGTCCTGGCCCGGTATTTACATCTGTTTGAAATGCCCAGGCCATCCCCAGGAATTCGACGTTGTCTTTATTAATCTGCCGGAGAGAACTGAACCGTTGGCCCGAGTAGTCTCCGTTGTAGGTGGGCCAACTGTCTTTTGGCGGATGCAGAAGCGCATTCGGATCCAGTCCTTGCGCATACCCGGCAAGGCCGATGAGGAGAGAGAGACCGAACACTCGGATCATTTCAGCGTCTCCAGATACGCGAACAAATCGTGAATGTTCTGGTCCGTGTAAGTGTGCAAGAGGGTTTCGTGCTCGGCCAAGGGATCGCGAATCGTCAGTTGCACGCTATTCCGTTTCCACGTGTGCGTCCAGCCGTTCTTATCGCGAAGCGTAACCGTAAATTCGTCAGCATAGACCTGCTCGCCTTCAATCTTGTTGCCGGAGCCGTCCTCGACGGTAACGACAGGCTTAGCGCCGGAGGGAAATGCGATCCGCGTTTGCAAATCGAACGGTTTGTACTTCGAGGCGATATGGGCCAGATCGCCCGTCACTGAGTGGCACGAGCTGCACTTGCCCGCCCCATAGAAGTATGCTTTCCCCTGTTCGGCATTTCCGACAAGCAGCTTCTGAAGCGGGTACTCGCTCGGAATCCGTTGCGCTACCGATGCGGCCATCTTCGCTTCCGCATGCAGGAATTGCACGACGTTGCTGATATCCGCATCGGAGAGCTGAAATGCCGGCATGCCCTTCTCCGGCCGCCCACTGCGGATGACCGGGCCAATTAAGTTTCCATTCACGTCCTGATTGACAAGCGGCGAGCGAAGCAGGTCGGGCCCGCTGGCGCCACGAGCATCGGGCCCGTGACAGAATCCGCAGGTCTGCTGAAATTGCGCCTTGCCGGCAGTTACGTTAGCGCTCGCCCTTGCTTGCTGAATGTCGTCCGGATCCTGCGCGAGCAGCACGGCCGGAACCAGGCTTAAGAGGACCGTGCTGACGAGAAACATTGTTCAGCAATCCTATTGAGAATCAGCGACTGCTCCCACCGGTCGCTCTCTTCTTTTCCTTGGAATGTCCGCGCGTAGTAGATCTCCGGCCCGAGCAGCTCGGGCGTGAAACAGATCCAGTCGCCCGGCCCGGCGGTCTGCAAAAAGCCGCGAAAAGAAGCCGTCCACAGTTGCCGGAAATGATCGAGGTATAGCGCAGGCCCATCTCGGTCGATGTCTATTGCGACTTGAATACAGCCCGGAGTTGCAATCCGCCCGTGCAAGAAGCGCACCCGCTCCAAGACTGGCGCAATAAAGGCAAACTTCCGTTCAAAACCGCCGTATACCATCTCCTGCCCTGCGTACCAATGCGAAAAATCGCCATTGAACCGTATATCGGGAAAGCGCTTGACAAATTTCACGGTGCGCCACAGGTCCTGGCAGATGGTGGCGCGATGCGTCTCGATGTAGAGAAGAATTTTCGCGCGCACCGATGCTTCCAGAATGCTCTCGATCAATCGCTCCGCTGCGTCGTCGTCTTCCAGACCCCAGCCAACATGCAGGGTGGCGCACTCGTAGCCGTCTCCCGCAATGCGCTCCGCCACAGAATCGGCGTCCTCCGGCAGATTTACGCGACCGCTCGCGGCGAAACCCATGTTCAGATCGCGGCACGCTGCTAGTTGCTCGCTTGTTCCAAAGCTGGCGAACTGAACACCCGTGAATCCCGCTTCCGCCAAACTCCTCAGCCGTTCACTGAATGCGCCCTTTGGGCCAGCCGAATTCGCAGGCAGCGAATCGAGCGCCATCAAGTTCATGTAGCAGCGAAGCTGCGGCTCACTGCTCATGAACCGACAGCATCTGTCTTAAGGCTCCTGGCACTCTGATCCTTGGTATCTTCCAGCCACGCGACGTCGGCCTTAGAATCGGCGAAGCGCCGCAGACCGGCTTCCCGGATCGCCGAATCGGGGACCTTGTGAAGGGGTGTGTAACGGGGGTGATGCGCCTCTTTATAGGGATCATTGCGAGCCGCGTTGTAGCAGCAGATCATCGCCCAGCGGGGCTTATCGGAGCGGTTTTGGTCTGACCGGTGCAGAAGATTGGAGTGAAAGAAAAGCACGTCACCCGGATCCATCTCGGCGTAAACAAGCTCCAGCCGCTTCTCCGCCTCACGTACCCGTTCAAGATCGGCCCCGGCCTGATCGCCCGTCAAAACGTGATCAATGCGTCCCATCAGGTGGGAGCCCTTGAGCACCTGCATGCAACCGTTTTCTCGCGTCGCCGGATCCACGGCTATGAACGCGCTCGTCAGGAGCGGAAAAAGAACTCCGTTCTGATACCAATAGCCGTAATCCTGGTGCCAAGCCCACGCGCCGCCGACCTTCGCGTCCTTCATAATCATCTTGGAGTGATAGTGATAGACCTCGCCGTCCAGTAATATCTCGGCCGAGTTCACAATCGTTTCGCAGCGCGCAAACATGCCGTAGATTGTGTCTCCCGGATGATTCCATAGCGACAGCCTTACGGTTCCGCCCTCTCCGTCACCCCTGCCGAAGGCATGCTGATCGAGCTGCCGGTCTTCTTTGGCCGAGCGGCGAAGAAGATCGATTTCTTCCGCATCGAACATCTGGCGGGCAATCACAAACCCGTCTCGCTCATAGCCTTGTAACGTCTGTTTTTTCAGCGAACCCGCGGCCATAAAACTTCTCCCTTCTTAAGAACGAATACCCACTCCCTCCATTAGACGGCTGGTCGACTGATACGCTTCCTTCACCCAGTCGACAATTTTGCCAGGTTCCGGGGAATACTCGAGTTCGATGCTGATCGTGCCATCAAAACCGGAATCGGCGAGAGCCCGGAGGTAAGGAGGAAAATCCACTACGCCGCGCCCGGGTGGAAGATCGCCGTGCTTCTTGCCGTCGCAGTCCGACAAATGCACGTGGGCGATTCGTCCGCGCAGCGCGTTGATCCGGTCCGGGGCATCCTTGGCCAGTGCCAGATGCGACACGTCGACGTTGGCTTTGACATTCGGGCGCGCAACCTCTTTCAGAAAACGATCCATCTTGGTGATGTTATTGACGATGGACAGATGAAAGGGTTCGATCTCCACTGCAATTTCCAGTCCCAATTCACCCGCATATCCACCCAGATCCCGGACGCCTTCCACGGCCCACTTCCATTGGTCCGCGGGCGCAATCACCTCCTGATTCCAGATATACTCGCCCACTACTAAGAGCAGATTCTTCCCGCGCAGATCATAGGCGAGGTCAAGGTACCGCTTCGCCCGGTCGATGTGAAACCGCCGTACGGGCCCGTTGAAGTCCGCGATCCCCAGCGCGCAGCAAACCGTGGAAATGACCGGCAAATCGCTATTGGCGCAGCTTTCCCTGATCGTTCTAAGCTCTTGCGGTGTGGTTTCAAGCGGGTCGGCAAAGATATCGATCGAGTCGAAACCGATCTCTTTCGTAAGCTGAATACCGCGCGCCGTATCGACCGAGGTACCCAGCCAGGCGGAATTGATCAGCCCAAGTTTCATTCGACAGTATCAGGCTGGCGCGAAGCCGAAAGCGATAATATCATAGACTTTTCGTTGATATAGTGAACGTTTAGTGTAACGTTCATAGGAGTGCCGCTGGCAATCAATCTCAATCTCGATCACCTTCCTCCGAAGCCGGCGCGCAGCGACTTCGGTATCGGCGCGGTAGGGGCCGGCTTCATTATGCGAGACGTGCAGCTCAAGGCCTATGCCAACGCCGGTTACAACGTCGTCGGGATCACGTCGAGAACTCCCGAGATTGCCCGCGAGGTGGCGGATCTGCATGCGATCCCGAAACTATATGACACGCTCGCGGACATGCTGCGGGATCCCGAGATTCAGATTCTCGATATTGCCGTTCCGCCCGACCGTCAGTTAGAAATCGTTCAGCAGGCGGTCGAGCTCGGTGTTCACCTCAAGGGCATCCTGGCA
Source organism: uncultured Acidobacteriaceae bacterium (assembly GCA_963787585.1). GTDB lineage: Bacteria > Acidobacteriota > Terriglobia > Bryobacterales > Bryobacteraceae > Bog-105. The sequence continues at coordinate 166,866 of CAWBDR010000001.1, read as the reverse complement.
CAAAAGCCACTGGCGGTGACCTATGAGGAGGCGGCCCAGATCGTCCAACTGTGCCGCCGCCGCGCGCTTCCACTCGCAGTGAATCAGAACATGCGCTACGATCAGTCGATTCGGGCATTAAAAACCGTTTTGGTTCGCGGCTATCTTGGAACGCCGGTACTGGCGACCATCGAGATGCGCGCAGTTCCGCATTGGCAGGCATGGCTGCGGGACTATCACCGGCTCACTTTACTGAATATGAGTGTTCATCATCTGGACACGTTCCGCTACCTGTTCGGGGAGCCCGAATCGATTTTTGCAAGCGCGCGCAAGGACCCCAGGACGCGGTTTACGCACGAGGACGGTATCTGCCTGTACATTCTCGAATACGCGGACGGCATGCGCGCCAGCGCCTGGGACGACGTTTGGGCGGGACCGCGAACGGACCAGGACGATCTCAAGCGATACATCAAATGGCGGGTCGAAGGCACTGATGGCCTGGCGGAGGGAACGATAGGATGGCCGCACTATCCGAATCGTGCGCCAAGCACTCTGACCTTCGCCACCAACTCGGAACCGGATGTGTGGTTCACCCCGCGATGGAGCGAAGTATGGTTCCCGGATGCCTTCCAAGGACCAATGGCCGAGCTCATGAACGCCGTTGCAACGCACTCGGAGCCGCTCACGGACGGAGCGGACAATCTGAAGACCATGGCTGTAATCGAAGCCGGATATCGTTCGCTGCGGGAGCGGCGGTCGGTCGGGATTGCCGAAATTCTTCAGCCCGCCGGCGTTTTTGCGAGCTGATTATCAGGATGCCTCGCCGGTCTTCCTCTCCCACGATGCGCGAGATCGCCACTCGCGCCAATGTTTCCATCGGCACTGTCTCCCGCGTCCTGAATCGGCATGATGATGTCGATACCGAACTTCGGGAACGAGTGGAGAACGTGGCCCGTAAGGTCGGTTATCGGCTGAGCGAGAGAACGCGGACCGCCGTCCACACCAAGTCGCGCATCATTGGCTTGATTCTGTTAAATGATTTCGGGCTCAGTTCAGCTCAGTCTCTACTGCTCGTCGGCGTGGAAGAATACTGCTCGCGCTCAGGCTACTATCTGCTGTTCGCGCGTCACCAGCACCCGCCCAACATTCCCGTCGCGAATGTCGAGGTGCCCAGCGTGGTGCAGACGCCCGGCCTCGCCGATTGCGTGATCGTGGCCGGCAGCATCCACTCGAACATTCTGAAGACCTTCGAGCGATATGGCCTGAAATACGTCTTATTGAAGAATCACCTGATGGATGCGGTTGAGCGCACCAGACACGGCAGCTTCGTGGAATACGACGATCTCGGCGGCTCTTATCAAGCGACGCGCTATCTCGCGCAACTTGGGCACAAGCATATCTGGTACATCGGCGACGCTTCACGCCCCTGGCATCGAAACCGGCTGAAGGGTTACGCGCAGGCCATGGCCGAGCTCGATCTCGAGCCGCATGTGCACACCATCGCGCTCTCGGACGACGAATTCGAGCACGGCCAGGCAGCGGCCTTTCACATTCTCGAACAGGGGTGGCCCATCACCGCTCTTTTGGCCGCCTCCGACCAGCTCGCGTTTGGCGCCCGTGAAGGCCTGAGGCAGCACCGGCGCGAGGTACCGAAAGACGTGAGTCTCATCGGCTTCGAACTCGAAGCGGCACGCGGGCATGCATCGAATTTGACGAGTGTCTCAGTCGATATGGTCGAGGTCGGGCGTCAGCTTGCCAAAGCGGCCATCGCGCAGATCGGAAATGGCAACAAAACCGTCGAAGATGTCGTCATTCCCACTGTTCTCGTAAAGCGCAGTACGTGCCGTCCTCTGCGCAGGGAAGAACACATGATGCTTTAGGCTGTAATTTCGCCGGTCCAGTAATGCGTTTGCGTTTCATCCTGCTTTTCATTGTTGCTGTCTTCTGCCCGAGTTGGTCACTCCCCGGGGCAGGTGTTACTTACCAAGGAACGCATGGCCCGGGTCTCGGCAAACACGTCGTATTGATAGCCGGCGATGATGCCGAATATCATTCGGAAGAAGCGCTTCCTGCCCTGGCCAAGATTCTCGCAGTCCGGCACGGCTTTACCTGCACGGTTCTCTTCTCCATCAATCCGGACGACGGAACCATTGATCCACGCGAGAAGCGCAATATCCCCGGATTGGAGGCGCTCCAAACCGCGGATCTTGTAATCCTGTTCATCCGCTGGCGGGACCTGCCCGATGAGCAGATGAAGTACTTCGTCGATTATGTCGAATCCGGCCGCCCGATCGTGTCGCTCCGCACCGGCACTCACCCATTTTGGTTCAAGACCAGCAAAACGTATGAGAAATGGTCATGGAACAGTAAGATCGCAGGCTGGGAGGGCGGATTCGGGCGAAAAGTGTTAGGGGAAACCTGGATTGCTCACCACGGCAAACACGGACAGCAGAGTACGCGTGCTTTGTTTGCGCCCGAAGCTGGAGACAGCCCCATTTTGCGCGGTATTCGCGATGGTGAAATCTGGACATCTACCGACACCTATGAAGTTCGTTTGCCGCTTCCGCCCACATGCAGGCCCCTGCTGCTGGGGCAGGTTCTCTCCTGGGTCGGCCCAGATGCCGAACCGGTTCCGGGAGCCGTCAATGACCCTATGATGCCCGTTGCCTGGACCAACACGTTCACCACTGAAACCGGCAAAGCGGCACGCGTCTTCACGACCACGATGGGTGCCGCGGATGGATTGGAAACCGAAGCGCTCCGCCGGCTGCTGGTCAATGCCGTTTACTGGGCGCTAGGAATGGAATCGAAAATTCCGGCGAAAGCGGACGTCGCTCTGGTGGGTATCTACAGCCCGCATTCCTTCCTTTCGGAGGTTTACACTGCCGGGGTCAAGCCGTCCGATCTGGCGCTGGAAAGCAAACCGTAATGTTACGTTTCGCGCGTGTAATTGGCTTAGTTACATGCGCCTTGGTAGCCGCGACCGCTCAGGATGCTGTATCGGATGCAATTGCCGCGTTGCAACACGGCGATCTCGCCGCTGCTGAACGAATTCTTCACTCCTATATCGAAGGCCATCCGGCTGACCCTTCGGCCCTCGAGGTTCTGGGCGTCGTCCTCGACCAGGAGAAGAAATACAGTGAAGCCGATCCGGTCTATCGTCGAGCCCTGGGTCTGGGGCGCTCGCCTGGATTATTGAACAATTACGGCAACCACCTTCTTTCAACCGGAAAAGTGAAACAGGCGCGGCAGACATTCCTCGGCGTGCTTGCACTCGATCCCATGTACGGCAATGCGCTGACTCAGTTGGCGCGCATTGCGCTCCAACAGAAGTCTCCGGCGGAAGCGATCTCCTATTTGGATCGACTCCCGGCAGAACGCCGCGAGACTCAGGATATCGCCGTGCTCCGAATGCAGGCAGATTATGCCCTGGGGAGAACCAGCCAGGCCGATGCACTCCTCAAGCGGCTTTCCGCCAGCGGCGATCCTGATCAGAGCTTCACACTAGGCAAGGCCCTGGCGGCGGCGGGCCAATACGACAAGGCGGAGGCGTTTTTCGAGCGGACGGTTCAAGCACAGCCGGACAATTTCGAAGCGCTTTATGGTCTCGGTCTCGCCGCTGCTCATGCCGGTCACAATCAGCAGGCCCGGGATGCACTTCAAAAAGCGCTGGAAAAGCAGCCGGACAATGCAAACGTAATGTACGATCTTGCCGCGACCGACGTACTTCTGCATGATCGGATCACCGCGCTCGCGTTACTCGCCCGCGCCCGGCGCATAGCCCCCGACCGGCCCGAAATTGACTTGTTGCTCGCGCGAACCGCCGGCGACCTCGGTTACTTCGGCGATGCTGTCGAGGCCTGGAACGCGTATTTAAAACTGGTTCCCAAGGATGAGATTGCACGTCGCGAGCGCGCCTTTGCACAGAGCGCGACAGACGAAAACGTCGAGGCTGCTTTAACCGAATTACAGAACTTCGTTCGCCGCCACCCAACAGATGCTGCCGGTTATTACGAGCTCGCCATGGCTGAAAGCCCGAGCACTCCGGATCAAGCGCTGAGGGATGTTGGACGCGCGCTCGCGCTGAAGCCAAATCTAGTCCCCGCGCACGTCACTCGCGGTCTCCTGCTATACCGGCAAGGCCAGCCGGAAGCGGCTCTCCGTGATTTCGAATTTGCCGCGCAACAGGAACCTACAAACGCCGTGATCCTCGATCGCCTTGGCGAAACGTATCTCGCCCTTGGCCGGCCCGGCGATGCACTTCCCGTTTTGCAAAGGGCGGAACAATCGGATCCCAAGAATCCAAGCGTGCTTTTACATCTGGGACGAGCCCTGTCGAAAACAGGTCGACCGGAAGAAGCCGCTGCGGTGTTTGCACGTTATCGCGATTTGGGGGGCGCACAAGCAGCGTTGCCGCATCCGGCCGGTTTGGTCGATTTCCTGAGCCTGCCTCCTGAGGAGCAGGAGGCGCGTTATCGCGCCGGGGTCGAACGCACGGTAAAGAGCAATCCGGATAATGCGGCCGCGGAGGTCGAGTATCTCGGACTCCTGCTCAAAGACGGCAAAACCGACGAAGTCCAAGCTGTCCTTCGGAAGCTCATTTCACTCAAGCCGGACCCCGCTCTTCTGGGCAAGGTGGCGCTTGTGCTCATCGAAAACCAGCGCGCGCCCGAAGCGCTGCAGGTCTTGAGTCAGACACCGCAAGGCGCGACCGACGATCCGCAGTTGACCACGATCAAAGCCATTGCCATCGACTTGTCGGGCCAGGATTCCGACACGGTATTTAAGGAAATCGAGGCCCGCTGGCCGAAGTGGGATCCGGGCTGGATCGCGCACGCCCTGGTTCTGATGTCGCGCGGCCAACGCGAAGCAGCGCAGCGCGACCTCGATACCGCACTCGCCCTGGGTACACGCAACCAGGCGGCCGATTATCTGGAAGCTTCCCTCGGCCCCTCGAAAAACCGCCAGCCCCAAGCTGTTTCCCTAGGCCCCGAGGTGCTGCTGGCCGGTCTTCCGTTGCTATTTCCCTGACGGACTCGTTGAAACTTAGATGAAATTTATTTGAATGTTTCATTTGGGTTTGATATGTTGTCTCCAACGAGTCGAGGTCTTTCTCCAAGGAGTCCACATGCGCCTATTGCGCCTATTCTTTGTTGCCGTTCTCACCATCAGTTTCTCCCCATTTTGCTTCGGCCAGACGTTCACGTCCTCTATTACGGGCGCCGTGGCCGATCCGTCGGGCGCGGCGGTTGCGAACGCCAAAATCGAACTGAAGAATATGGGGACGAACGATATTCGCGACTTCACATCGCTGAACGATGGTTCGTACCAGTTCAACAACCTGCAGCCTGGAACTTATCAGATCACTGTGTCAGCTGCGGGCTTCACGACTTATGTGCAGACGAACTTGATTCTCCGGGCACAGGTCAACAGCACAGTGAATATTCCGCTCCAGCTCGGGAACACACAACAAAAGGTCGAAGTGACCGGCTCGGCGGTCCTGGTAGACACAGAGACAGCTAATAACTCGGCCACACTGGACAGCCAGCTTATAAGCTCATTGCCAAACGCAACGCGAACGCCGCTGAATTTCGTGTTCGCTGTCGCTGGCACCACGCAAGGGCCTCCCGGGATGACGCAACCAAACGGAACGTTCGATCAGAACGCCAGCATGTTCGGGCTGAACGGCGGCCGAACCGGTGACGCAGCGATCCTGATTGACGGAGCTCCTTCGACAGCAGTGGACTGGGGTGGCCTGTTCGTTTCGCCTTTACAGGATTCCGTGCAGGAGCAGCAGATCGTTACCAACACCTATGACGCGCAATATCAGCGTGCTGGGGCGGGTATTGTCACTCTCATCACCAAGGGCGGGACAAACACATTTCATGGAGAGATCTACGACTATTTGCAAAACTCGGCTCTCAATGCCAACTCCTGGTCGAATAACAAGAATGGCGCGCCCAAGGGCGCATTCAAGAGAAATCAGTTCGGCGGAAATGTCAGCGGTCCGATTCTGAAGCGTGCCAACCTGTTTTTCTTCGGTGGCTACGAGGGCCTACGACAGCCGAGTACAGAGAGCAGCGGCCTAATGACGGTTCCCACCCAGGCGGAACGCAACGGAGATTTCTCCGGATCACTGAATGCCGATGGTACGCCGAATCTGATTTACAATCCCTTCACCACGGTGCAGCTTGCGGACGGCAGCTACACTCGCCAAGCGTTCACTGGCAACATCATTCCGCCGAACTTGATCAACCCGGTCGGGGCCAAGATGATGAGCCTGTACCCGCTGCCCAACCGTCCGGGCCAGGGACCAAACCAAATCAACAACTTCTTTGCGCAGGGGGCCGCTAACAACACAAATGACAAGATGGATACGCGCTTTGACTGGGAACAGAGTCCGACACACAGGATGTTCGTGCGTTGGTCAGACCGTTTCCGCCAGACTTCAACCCCTCCCTGCTTCTTTTGCACAGGCGGAGACTCCGGGATAAACGAGGACGATCACGGGTTTCAGGTCGTCTTGAACGACACCGTTACGCCGAGCCCTACCTGGGTGATTAACACGTTTGTGAGCTACAGCCGCTGGCAAGAGCCCCACATAGCGCAAACCTTGGGTACAGCCGATGCGGCAACCATTGGACTCTCGCCCTCGCTGTTTCAGGCGCCGATCCTGCCGGGAATTTCCGTTGAGAACTATGCCGGCCTGGGCGTCACGTTCGGGGGTGGATTCCAAAAGTACACGCGCGACTCGGCTACAATCGGAATAAATCTCACCAAGCAGTTTTCAAAACACACCCTCAAGTTCGGCGGCAACTTCGAGGACCAGCTAATCAATAATACGGACGAATCCAACGGTGTAAACACCGGATCCCCGGCTTTCAACTTCGGAACCGCCCTGACATCATGCGATCCCGACCCGAACGGCGGCTCGTGCATCGCGAGCAACAGCGGCTCCACCGTATCAGGGAACGCACTCGCTTCGATGTTATTGGGTACCTCGAGCGGCGGCGGACAGTCCTTCAATATCGATCCCGCGATGGGCCTGCACAGCTTCGGAGCGTATATACAGGATCAGTGGCGGGTCACTCCGCGATTGACCGTGAATGTAGGCGTGCGATACGAGAACCAGCGTCCCGCGACAGAACGCTTCGACCGGCTGATGTACTTCAACCCGAACGTGGTCAATCCTATCAGTTCTCAAATCGGATTTAATGTGCTCGGCGGATTCGAATACGCCCAGACGAATGGTAACGGCCGATTCGCATGGCCGCCCAACGATAAGGATTTCGCGCCGCGCGCCGCGATTGCCTATAAGATTACCGATAAGCTGGTGGCCCGCATGGGTGCCGGCATTTACTTCCTACCTGCGTCGGCAATGATCACTTTCGATAACCCGGGCCAGTTCCAGGGCTTCAGCTCTTCGACGACGTACAATGCGACGAGCCAAAACGGATTCGTTCCGTTGAATTTGGTCAGTAATCCGTTTCCGAACGGAATCAATCAACCCACAGGTAGTTCGCAGGGCTTGCTCACGCTCGTTGGCGATGGCCAGAGCCAGATCTGGCCGAAAACGCCGCATCCCACGCCCTACACCGAACAATGGAGTTTCGATCTCCAATACCAGGTCAGCGCACATTCCGTATTTCAAATCGGCTATCTTGGAAATCGTGGAAAAAAGCTGCTGTACGGCAATCCCAACATCAATGCCGATCAGTTGCCGGATCAGTACCTGAGTCTGCAATCACAACTCGACCAGCAAGTACCAAATCCGTTCTACAACATTGCTGATCCAAATTCTTTTCTAGGCTCGCAACCGACCATAGCATATAACCAGTTACTCCGTCCGTTCCCCCAGTTCACGTACCTCATTTGGAATCGCTCTTTGCCCGGCGCCAGATCTTCCTACAATGCGTTGGACGTTAAGTACAACTACCGTTTCAACGCCGGACTGAACCTTCTCGCCACTTATCGGTGGTCCAAGGCCCTGGACAACGGTCCGGAAGATTTCATCGGCTGGGGGACCGGAAATCAATGGCGCGATTCCTACAACACGATGCTGGATTACAACATCAGCACGCATGATGTTCCGCAGAGCTTTGCGACCGCGCTGGTGTATGATCTGCCCTACGGAAGGGGCAAGCATTGGGGCAATAGCGCTCCGGGAATTGTGAAAGAGGTACTAGGAAACTGGCAGCTTTCAGGCGTCATCCGGATAACCAGCGGTTTGCCAATCCCTGGCGCCGTGTACTGGAGCCCCAACAACCCGCTTGGCCCTTACGGCTATCCGGGACCGCAGATCGCCGACCTGGTGGGGAATCCCGTACCCTCGAATCGAACGCCCGATAACTGGATCAATCCCGCTGCGTATACCGCGCCTCCAAACAACTGGACCCTCGGGAATGCGCCTCAGCGCATGACGCAGCTTAGGGAACGTGCACTCCGCAATTTTGATCTCTCAATCGCCAAGAACTTCGGAGGTGAGCGATTCCAAGCATGGCTGCGTGGGGAATTCCTCAATACCTTCAACTATGCGCAGTACAACAGCTTCTGCACCGATATATCACAGACGAGTTGCGGTCCATTTGGGGTAGCGCAAGGCACCGAGAATTCACCGCGTACTATTCAGTTAAGCCTGAAGCTGGCTTTCTGAAGCGCGTTACCGCGCTACGCCACAGAGAAGCCGCTCTCTATTTCGACGGCGGCTTCTCATTCCATCCTGCGTGTGCGTACCAATCGACGATTTGGTAATGAGGATACGGCTCTTCTCGCGGGAGCTTGTCGAAATCGATGATATCGGCCTGCAGATGGTTCCCGTCCTGCGATTGGTAATACCAAGTCGCTTCCTGACCGATTTTGGCCGCCTCGCCCGACACGAACAGTTTCTGCTTTTCGTAGTGATAAGGCGCATGACGCCCGGGCACGGCTTTGTAGACGACATCGACGACCAGCTTTGTGTCGCGTGACAGGGAGCCTTCCTGCAATAATTCCTGCATCGCTTTTACGACGATCCAGTTCCCCGTTCGGTGATCCACGTGTCGTTCATCCGGATGGCCCGTGAGGATCAGATCGGGTTTAAACCGTTTGATGAACCCTTTCGCCGCGCTCACGGCCGCATCGCGCGAGTAGGGAAGATTCGGGATCGCGGACTCGCGAAAGGGCGAATGCTCGCTTGCCAGCAACACCGAAAGGTAGGGATCACTCAAGTTCGGATGATGGTACCAGATTTCCTCCAAGCCGCCATCCGGCAGTCCCAGAAAAGATAGGTTGCCGGGCGGCACCCCCATGTGGCCCAGCGATGCTCGGGACTCATCCATCCGCACCTCACCGAAATCCAACGCCCATGCAGCATCGCAGGAATGCATGTAAAAGCGATCGCAGCCACCCGAGTCGCCGCTAGTGAAATATACGAAGTGAATCGGAATATGATTCTCGGCAGCGGCCCGAATGATGCCGGGATGCGACGTGTCGTCGTCTTGATGCGCACAGAACACGAGAATGGATTTCGGCAGATCGTTTATCGCCAACTCGAGCCGGTTTTGAGCGAAAGGCGTTCCGTCGGCATCTTCCAGTGAGACGTGTATGGTATACAGGCCCGGGCTCCGGGATTGTAGAGAGATGCTGTGGGAGCCGGGAATCGGACCTTCGAGGGTTCGCTTCTCGAGTTCCCGGCCAACCGCGTCAAGAACGCGAGCATGCAGCTGCGCGTTCGCCGGGATCGGAGTCCTACTATCTACCCGAAAGGAAACCTCCGGCAGAACGCCCGCCGCAAACATGGTGTGGCTTGTGTCGAACCGAATCACGTCCGAAACAAATTCGGGTGGATAAAAATGCCGGTACGCCTCCGATTTGGGAAGATCCGCCAAATGCCAATACAGATACAGAAACGGGTATTGCTTCGGCAGCGGCGTGTTCGGAGGTCTGGTGAACGCCGGTAGCGCAAACGCCAGATCGTAAATGCGATCCTGCCTGTGCGTGTCCCGGATCACCACCGAATAGTAAATCCCGACGGGCTCCTTTTCGGCCTGGACTACCGCGGCTTTCTGTACGTGGAAGGTTTTCTCCTCTCCGGGGCCGAGTGAAAGCGAACGCGCCACAATGTATTTCCAGATCGGCGGCTCATCGGCTGCCGGGGCGATCCATGGATAGGTGTAGGCCTCGAATTCCACCTGAAGATTTTGCAGCATCCGATCGGACAGGTTTCGGATGACAATCGTAGGGTTCACGCTGTCGCCCGACGTGTAGAACGTCTTGTCGAGTTCTACCGAAATGATTTTCGCGAGCTGCCGGTGAACCGCGAAGGACGTCGCGTCACTCACCACATTTCCACCGGCCTCCGTTACGTCCACTTCATAGCGGCCCGTGCGGGTGTCGGAGGGTATTCTCCAGACCGGCGCATATCCGGAGCCACTGATGGGACCTGCCGTGGCAATCGGTTTCGTCTCCCCCGCATACCGAATCGACAGCCGTGCGCCGTGAGCCGTCTGCAATCTGATCCGAACTACATCGCCCACGTTGTAATTCGTGTAATCGGATACGGCGATCGACGGGTTCGTTTGGGTCTGGGCTTCGATAACACCGGTTGAAATGACAAAAAATGCAAGCCAAAGGCGCATAAAGGAGGTCTCGGGATTTGGGACGCGGGTTCGCCGCACACTCGCGAGTTCGCTCCCCATTATGCGGTAAGCGCTGGAGAGGGACGTAAGGCGTTCATGAACAGTCAGCGAAACATTCACTGTCATACTATTTGTGTTGTGGGCTCGGGCGTCACCCGAAGGCTGCCTGATTTGGAGGATCTTTAATGAAGTGGAAGTGGTCGCGGTTGTTCGCCGTGATAGCGATTACCTGTTCCGTTGCTGCCGCGAGCTGGTTGACCTTCGGCGGTGATTCGCAGCGCAGCGGGTGGGCGAAGGACGAAACGGTGATTTCGACTGAGACCGTCAAGGGAATGCGGCTGCTGTGGAGTCTCAAGCTTGATAATCAGCCGAAGCAGCTCAATTCGCTGACTTCGCCGGTAGTGATGAACCCCGTATACACGAACCACGGAGCGGAAACATACGTGGCGGTAGGCGGCAGCTCCGACAACCTTTACGTAGTCGATGGGGACACCGGCAAAATCGTATGGCAGAAGCATTTCACGAACGAAGCGCCCCCTTCCAAGAACCCTCAAAGCGGTACTTATTTCTGTCCCGATGCGTTGAATGATACGCCCGCTATTCAGAACGGCAAAGAGGGGCCGACGGTCTATGTCATTTCCATGGATGGCAAGCTTCACGCGCTGAACCTTGTCAACGGCGAGGATCGCTTTCCGGCGAAGCAGTTTGTTCCCGCTTACTCGAAAAACTGGAGTCTCAATATTGTTGGCGATGGCGTGTACACGACTACTTCGCAAAGCTGCGGTGACGCGAAATCCGGGGTGTGGGCGCTTGACTTGAAGAATCTCGACAAGCCACCGAGCTTTTTTGAATCCGATTCCTACGGCGGCGGAATCTGGGGCCGCGGAGGAGCCTCAGCCAGCTTTGATGGAACGACAATTTATGCGGGTACTGGCGACGGGCCGTTCGATGCCGCCGCGGGGAAATACGCCGAGAGCGTTGTGGCCCTCTCGGCCAAAGATCTCAAGCTCCTCGATTACTTCACACCCGGGAATGCCACTTACCTGACCCGCAAAGACCTGGACATGGGCAACGGCACTCCCATCATTTTCAAGTACAAAGGCCGTCAGTTATTGATCGCTTCGGGCAAGGAAGGCAAACTCTTTATGCTCGATGCCAAGTCGCTCGGGGGAGAAACGCACCGCCAGCCTTTGTTTGAATCCCCGCTTTACGCCAACGAGGCAGCCGATATCGCAGGCCGTGGATTCTGGGGTGCGTTCGCAAGCTGGGAAGATGCTAAAGGCGTCCGTTGGATCTACGCCCCCGCCTGGGGTCCGTCCGCGACAAAGGTCCCGGCATTTCCACTCACCAACGGCCCTGCGCCGGACGGCAGCATCATGGCATTCAAAGTGGAGGAGAAGGGTGGCCAGCCCGTCCTCGAACCCGCCTGGATTTCGCGCAACATGGCAGTGCCCGAACCTCCCGTGGTCGCAAACGGCGTTCTGTTCGCCATTTCGAGCGGCGAGTTTACGCGACAAGTCAAGGAGAATGGAGCTTTGTATACCGGCGAAGAGCGCATTAAACTGACAACCGGCAACGCGATTCTCTACGCATTCGATGCCCAGACCGGCAAGGAGCTGTTTTCGAGCGGCAAGGCCATGCCCTCTTTCACGCATTTCGGTGGGTTAGCGCTGAGCGATGCCCGGGTGTACGCGACTACCTATGATGGCACCCTGCACGCGTTCGGGGTTCCGCAATAGACGTTCAGGACCTGCATCCCTGTAGAATTAGAAAGGTTGCAGCCGAGCGTACGCTCATCAGACGCCACCCTAGCTCAGTTGGTAGAGCGGCTGATTCGTAATCAGCAGGTCGCCGGTTCGATCCCGGCGGGTGGCTCCAAGAACAAATCGACAACAAACAGCTCAGATCAGGGGCCCGTCGATGTGAAGAGCCACCGGCGAAAGAAGACTTTTCAGGTGGTTGCCCGCCCAATGCGCATTCCCCGAGTGTATAGTACCCCGGGGCAATTGTTCAGCGCCGGTTTGTTTGCCTATAGTGATCTCACCGGCTATACGTAGATTTGGCAGTTCCCGTGCTCTAATCCAAGCAACTTGACAGATCGGGGGAAAACGCGGAATAGATGAACACCGAAAGGCGGCATGAAGCACGCACACGGAGCAGGAAAACCTTTTGCATTTCCTGGAAAGATGTGGCGGGAATCACGCATTCGGCGGAGGTGCAAGCGCTAAACACGTCGCATTCCGGTCTGGCGTTCCGTTGCGCTGTGGAATTACCCGTGAAAACGGTAGTTTACATCGAGGCTCATGAGGCGTTCACTGCCGGGTACAGTCTGGTCCGGCATTGCAGGCGGCTGGGCGATAGCTACGTCATCGGCGTGGAACTCGATGAGAGCGCCAAACAGGCATCCGGGAAGACGGCAGAGTCACAGAACTACTACGACTTTCTTCAGATCAGCCCCACTGCGCAAACGGGAACGATCCAGCGTGTTTTCCGCTATCTTGCGGGACGATATCACCCTGATAACCCGAACACAGGCGATCCGGAACGCTTTCTCCTGCTGAACCGCGCGTACAAGGTTCTGTCGGACCCGCAGCGGCGTGCGGCCTACGATGCGGAGTTGAACCGCACGCGCAACCACCTCAGCCCGGCATTGGCAGAAATCGATTTTCTGGACGGCGTGGAAGGTGAACTCAACCGGAGGCTAGCGATTCTGGCCCTTCTTTACAGGAAATGCCGCGGCAATATCAGCGATCCTCGAATTTCTCTGCTTGAACTCGAAGCGCAGATGGGCTTCCCGAGAGAGTACCTCGACTTCACGACCTGGTATCTCCGCAGCAAGAAGTACATCGCTAGGGAAGATAACTCGGACTTCTCGCTTACAGTGAGTGGTGTGGATTTCGTGGAAGAGAACTATGAAAAGCTCCCGTTGCTCAGGAAGCTGCTAGGCCCCGGAATGGCTCCCGAGTTCCACAGCAAATCGACTCACGAGGGACCCGAAGGAGCGTCGAAACGCAAGACGCCTCTTATCCCGCCGCCCGAGAGCGAGCCAGCGGATCCCGAGTCCATTCCAGGCGAGGTCCCTCCAAGAGCGATGTGATATCTGATTGTACGGCTCCGGCAGCCCACAGCAGCGCGACAGCGCTGTGCCTCAGATGCGCGGCCCGCGCCGCGATTAAGTGTAAGATCGTCGGTTCCATTGAACGCCGGGACTTGGATTCCTAACCTCGGGATAGTAAGAACCGCGAGAGGTGGGTCCAGCTTCATTCCTGACGCCGTCTGATATTCGCGAACGCGATTTTGCTGACCAGAGGCCGAAATCCGACTTGGAGGCAGCCGACTGAGTCTTCGCTGCATCCTCCGACGATGAAGTCAACTCCTGGGTCTGAAAGCGTCATAACTCGACTTGGGGCAGGACCAAAGCATGAATCCTCGCAACGAGATAGAACAGGAGCAGGCCTGCACCCACAGTCCCGGAGCAACGTTCCACGGTCCAAGACTTCACCGTTGCCTTCTCGCGACTAAAACAAATCGCGGTACAGGATAGAGGCTCGGGCCAGTTTGGCGGGGCTTCCCGCAGACTGGTTAGCCTTACAATATGTTTGAACTCTAATCGCTTCACCTCATCGCACAGAATTGGACCTTGGTCCAATGTGTCGACCATCGACCCCATCAAAGTGGGATTTTATAGGTGGCAGGCCTGGCCTTATAGGCGGAAAGTCTAATTGACGGACACAAGGGGAATTCGTATCATCGCCCCAACGTGATTAGGATCGGGCTCGTCGATGATGATTTTTCGATCCGCAGAGCGCTGGGCCGATTACTGCGATCTCACGGCTACGAGTGTATTGCGTATCCGTCTGCCGAGGAGGCGTTGCGCGATCCAGAATTCCTGGAGATGGATTGCTTGATCCTAGATATTGAACTTCTTGGCATGAACGGTTTTCAACTACGGGACCGTGTGCGAGAACTCGGGGCGCCAATACCATATCTCTTTATCACCGCCCACACAGAATCCGACTATCCCGATTGGGATGCCCAGATCGGGAATGGCTCCTTTCTCCTGAAGCCGGTCGAGGCGAACCAACTGCTTTGCTCCGTTGATAAGTTACTTCCGGATTCCGGCTGTCGTTAGTTATTATTTCGCTGCAGGCTGGAACAGAAGAACACGACCTTGGCGGACCGTTTCGGGCTGGTTCTCACGGAATTCGCAGCTCACGGCGGATCATTTCCCATTACGGGCACAGGCGCGGGCGTGATTGGATCGGTAGCGTCTACGCTTAAATAGGAATTCTATGAAGCTCCAGAGCTACACCATTACGCAGGGAAAAGACCGTGCCCCGGCCCGCTCATATCTCAAGTCGATTGGCTATACCGACGAGGATCTCAAGAAGCCGATCATCGGAATCGCAAACACCTGGATCGGCACCATGCCGTGCAATTACAATCTCCGCGAGCTGGCGGTCGACGTTGCGCGCGGGATCCGCGAAGCGGGGGGAACGCCGATGGAATTCAACACCATCGCTATCAGCGACGGCATCACCATGGGCACCGAAGGCATGAAGACTTCGCTTGTGAGCCGTGAAGTGATCGCCGATTCTATCGAGCTGGTCGCGCGTGGTCACATGTTCGATGGAATCGTTGCTCTGGTTGCCTGCGATAAAACGATTCCCGGCGCTGCAATGGCGCTGCTGCGGTTGAACCTTCCCGGTGTTGTCCTGTATGGCGGGACGATCCTGCCGGGCAAATACAAGAACAAGGACATCACGATTCAGGACGTCTTCGAGGCCGTCGGCGCTAATGCCGCCGGGCGGCTGAGCGATGAGGAACTGTTTGCAATGGAAAATGCGGCATGCCCCGGACCGGGCGCTTGCGGCGGTCAATACACTGCCAACACCATGGCGACTGTCATGGAAGTGATTGGGCTTTCTCCGATGGGCGTGAACGCTATCCCGCAGGTGGATGAGCGAAAGCACGAAGCGGCGCGCTACTGCGGGGAAGTGATCCTCAGCGCGGTCAAGAACAATCTGCTGCCGCGAGATATCGTGACACGCGCGGCCATCGACAACGCGATCGCAAGTGTAGCGGCATCCGGTGGATCGACCAATGCCGTCCTCCATCTGTTGGCGTTCGCTCGCGAGGCCAACATCCCCCTCACCATCGACGATTTTCAGGAGTTGAGTGAAAAAACGCCGTTACTCGCGGATCTCAAGCCGGCGGGCCGGTACACGGCGGCAGATGTCGACAAAGCCGGCGGCATTCCGGTTATTTCAAAGCGCCTGCATGACGGCGGATTCGCCCGCTCCACCGCTATGACAATAACAGGCAAGACATTTGGCGACCAGGTGAATTTAGTCGTTAAAGAGACACCGGGGCAAGATGTTATCCGGCCGCTCAACAATCCGATCAAGAAGTCCGGCGGCCTCGTGATCTTGAAAGGATCTCTTGCGCCCGAAGGCTGCGTTATCAAAGTGACGGGATTGAACCGTACGGAGCAAACCGGGCCCGCGCGCATATTCGATAGCGAAGAGGCGGCTATGGCGGCCGTACTCGGCGGCAAGATTCAGCCAGGGGACATTGTGGTGATCCGATACGAAGGCCCTAGAGGCGGGCCCGGCATGCGCGAAATGCTGGGAGTGACCAGCGCGATTGTCGGTGAGGGTCTCTCGGAAAGCGTAGCCCTTGTGACCGATGGCCGGTTCAGCGGCGCTACTCGAGGCTTCATGGTTGGCCACGTCGCGCCCGAAGCAGCCGTCGGCGGACCTATTGCGGTCGTTCGCGAAGGCGACTCGATCACTGTCGATATAAAAGCACGCCGGATCAGTCTAGACATTCCTGTTTCCGAACTTCACAAGCGCCTGGCAGCATTCGAGCGGCCCGCTCCCAAGTACACGGCCGGCGTGATGGCAAAATATGTTGCGCTGGTGGGTTCCGCTTCCGACGGCGCGGTTACGTCCCGCCCGTCACTATAGATGGTTGGCAACCGCGAATGATAGGACATCTCCGTGGCACGCTGATCGAAAAGCATCCGAATCAGGTGATTGTGGAGGCCGCTGGTGTCGGATACGATATCCAGATCCCAATCTCCACGTACACCTCGCTTCCCGATCTCGGCCAATCCGTCGCACTTCGCATACACACGCACGTCCGTGAGGATGCGTTGCTGCTGTTCGGTTTCATCAGCGCGGAAGAGAAACTGCTGTTTGAAAAGCTCATTTCGGTAACCGGCATTGGGCCGAAGCTCGGGATCACCGTTTTGTCCGGCCTGGCGACGCCCGATCTGGTCAACGCCATCCGCACGGGCGACGTGCAGCGCCTGGTGCGTATTCCTGGAGTAGGTAAGAAGACCGCCGAACGGATGGTGCTGGAGCTGAAGGACAAGGTCGCCGCTATACAAGCGGAGGGCAAGACCCCCGAAGCCGCTGCACCACAGCCCGCATTCTCTGTTCTGGAAATGGACGTTCTTTCTGCGCTTCAGAATCTCGGCTGCAGTCGTCCGGCGGCCGAGGAGGCGCTTAGAAAAGTGAAGAGCCGCGGCGCCCCGGACACGTTCGAGCCCTACTTCCGCGCCGCGATGGCAGTGGTGCGCTAACCTTGATCCTGAAACTGCGGGAATCGTAAGTACTCTTTTGATGCGCGCCGAAAGCACCGTTTCATCCGCACAGCAGGAAGACGAACGTCAGTTTGAAGCTGCTCTGCGCCCGACGCGTCTCGAGGAATTCGCGGGGCAGCCACATGTCCGGGAGCAACTCGCGATTGCCATCGAAGCGGCGAAGCATCGTGGCGAGGCCATGGACCACGTGCTTCTCTGCGGTCCGCCTGGTCTCGGCAAAACGACTCTCGCAGGCATCATCGCCCACGAACTCGGCGTCACTCTGGATCAGACCGCCGGCCCAGTGCTGCAAAAGAAGCTCGACCTCACGGGCATCCTGAGCAGCGTTCGCGCTCATCAGGTGTTCTTCATCGATGAGATTCATCGCCTGATGCCCGACATCGAAGAGATTCTCTATGCGGCGCTCGAGGATTTTCGGCTCGATATTCTAATCGGCACAGGACCAGGCGCCCGCACGCACTCGCTCGCTCTTCCAAGGTTTACTGCGGTCGGCGCTACTACCCGGCAAGGCTTGCTCAGCGCTCCTCTCCGCAGCCGCTTCGGCATTGTGCTGCGTCTCGATCCGTATGACGAGGAGACGCTTACGGGCATCGTCGAGCGCTCCGCGCGTCTGCTCGAAGTCGAAGTTGTCCGTGAGGCCGCGCATGAGATCGCTCGCCGCGGGCGGGGCACACCCCGAATCGCGAATCGTCTCCTGCGGAGGGTCCGCGATTATGCGCAGGTTCGTGCCGATGGCCGCATTGACTACGCAGTTGCGCAAGCAGCCCTCGATCTGCTCAAAGTGGATCGTCATGGCCTCGACGAGGTGGACCAGAAAATAGTCATGACCATAGCGGACAAGTACGGTGGCGGCCCCGTCGGCCTGAGTACTATTGCCGCCTCGATAGACGAGCAAGCCGACACCATCGAAGAGGTTTACGAACCCTACTTAATTCAACTCGGTTTTCTCGATCGAACGCCGCGCGGCCGCGTCGCTACGGACAAAGCCTTCGAGTATTTCCAGGTTCCGCGTCGGCAACGTCTGGCAGGCGCTCAAAATGTCCTGTTCTGACGCTGGTCTGTGGTATCGTTCACTTGCAATGTCCAGAAGTTTCGATCTTTCCCGCCGCAACCTCCTGAAGCTAATAGCCGCTTCCGCCCCAGTTGCCGCCTTTGCGAAAGGAAAACAGATACCGATCGGCCTCGAGCTTTATTCGGTCCGCGATGAGTTGAAGAAAAATCGCACGACCACGCTCCAGGCCGTAGGCAGAATGGGCTACGAATGCGTCGAGTTCTACGCGCCGTACTATGAGTGGACCCCCGAAGACGCCAAGCAGGTTCGCAAAGAGCTCGACGATCTCAACCTGCGATGCTATTCAACGCACAATGACCGGCAATTCCTCGCGCCCGAGGGCCTACCGAAGGCGATCGAGCTGAATAAGATTTTAGGAACGCGCTTCATCGTGCTGGCGCATCCGGGGAAGGAACCGGCCAGCCTTGACGAGTGGAAGCAGCTTGCGGATTTCCTGAACCGGGCCAACCGCACCATGGAATCCGAAGGACTCCATGCCGGTTATCACAATCACGACCTCGAATGGAAGCCCATCGACGGCCAAATGCCGTTGCAGGTGATTGCCTCCAATACCGAGAAGAGCATTATGCTGCAGCTCGACGTCGGCACCTGCGTTTCCACAGGCAACGACCCCGTTGCCTGGGTGAACAGCCACCCGGGACGCATCAAGTCAATGCATTTGAAGGACTGGTCGCCGGATCAGGGATATAAAGTTCTGTTTGGCGAAGGCGTCGTCCCCTGGAAGAAACTCTTCGCTGCTGCCGAGAGCAAGGGCGGAGTCGAGTACTACTTGATCGAGCAGGAAGGCAGCAGATACCCCGAACTGGAGACGGCCGAGCGCTGCCTCATTGCCTATCGGGATCTACGGCACGCTAAATCAAGTTCCTGACCAGCACGCTACCCGCTTCTCGAGGAAAGCCGAAATTCCCTCCCGCGCATCGCCAGCGAGCGCATTGGTTGTCATGACTTCTTTTGCGTACGAGTACGCCTTCTGCTGATCCAAATCGATCTGGGTATAGAAGGCCTGTTTGCCGATGCTCACCGTCAGCGGGCTCGCTTCGCCCACCCGAGCCGCGAGCTGGAGGGCACACGCGCGTAGTTCCGCCGCCGGCACAACTTGATTGACTAGCCCCCAATCTGCCGCCCTGCATGCCGGGATCGCCTCTCCCGTCAACAGCATTTCGAGCGCTCGCTTGCGCCCGATAGAGCGGGTCAAAGCAACCATTGGGGTGGTACAGAACAGCCCGATGCGCACGCCCGGAGTGGCAAACGAAGCATTTTCAGACGCTATCGCCAGATCGCAAGTGGCAACCAGTTGGCAACCTGCGGCGGTCGCGGTCCCCTGTACTTCTGCGATGACCGGCTGCGGGATAGATTGAATCTGTTCCATTAGCGCGACGCAGGCATCGAAGATTTCGCGGTACTCACCTACCGAGCGTCCAACCATCTCGCTGAGATCGTGTCCCGAGCAGAACACTTTTCCGCTCGCGGCCAGGATCACTGACGCAAGCGAGTGATCCTTTCCCAATTCCTCAAAACACGCCGTCAGTTCGCCCATCAGGTCGAGCGACAAGGCGTTGCGCCGGTTCGGCCGGTTTAGGGTGACAATGGCGGTCCGGTTCTCAAGCTCAAACAGCAGATTCTGGTAATTCATAATGCCCTGACTCTAGTCAATCACTTGTGACAATACAGGCGTGCCCTCTGCAAGCGACCGCATTCGAATACTCATCACCGGCGGCACCTTCGATAAGGAATACGATGAGATCGCGGGCCGGCTCTTCTTCAAAGACTCGCACGTTTCAGAGATGCTTGCGCTTGGCCGCTGCGAAGTGGAAGTGGAACTGCGCACGCTGATGATGATCGACAGCCTGGAAATGACTGATGCCGATCGGAGGATCATCCTCGAGCAGTGCCGCGCCACTCCTGAAAACCGCATCGTGATTACTCACGGTACCGACACCATGGACGTCACTGCCCGGTTGCTCGCTGAGAACATCCGGGAAAAGACTATTGTCCTGACCGGCGCTATGATCCCTTACAAATTCGGCAGCTCAGATGGGCTGTTCAATTTGGGGAGCGCCCTCGCCTTCGTACAGGTCCTTCCGCCTGGAGTGTACGTTGCGATGAACGGCCGTTATTTCGACGGCCGGCGCGTCTACAAGAACCGGCAAGCCGGAACGTTTGAACAGCCGGGCGAGACAGGAGGGTGATTCCTGCCTCTTTTTGACACCGATGTTGTAATCGTCGGAGCCGGTGTAGCAGGCCTAGCCGCACTTCGTGAGCTGGATCGCGCCGGTGTCAACGTCCTATGCCTGGAGGCGCGTGATTCTATCGGCGGCCGGATCCTTACATTTCATGATCCGCTCTCGCCCATCCCGATCGAGCTCGGTGCCGAGTTCATCCACGGCCGTGCTCCTGAACTCTGGAACTTCATTCGCGACGCAAGTTTGGGCGTGTACGATTGCGCGGATCACGCCGTTCACATTAAGAACGGCAAAGCCCAGAGTGACTCCGATGCCTGGCTCGTCGTTGATCGCGTTATGAGAGACATGCAGGAAGCAGCCGAGAAGCTTCCGGACCAGCCGTTTTCGGTATTTCTCGAGAGGTCCGGTCATTCAGAAGAATCCAAACGCCTCAGCGCCAACTTCGTGGAAGGTTTCAATGCCGCGCGCAAAGAGATTGTCGGAATCCACTCTCTGGCGCAGGACGGAAAAGCTTCCGATGAGATCGACGGCGACCGCTCGTTCCGCTTTATTGCCGGGTACGATTCTCTCGTCTACGCGCTGCTGAATGGTGTTTCGGACCCAAACTCGAAACTCCGCATCAACTCAGTTGTGGAAGCGATTTCCTGGCACAGCGGCTCTGCCACTGTGCGCGTTCGCTCCGGCCTGACCGGGCGAAAGGATACCGTTCATTGCCACCGTGCGCTCATTACTGTGCCCCTCGGTGTGCTTCAGGCTGAGCCGGACGAGCCAGGCGCGATTCGCTTTGATCCCGAACCCAAAGAAGTTCTCGATGCCGCGCGATGCCTGGAATTCGGGCAGCTCTTCCGTGTCGTTTTGAGATTCCAGGAGCCATTCTGGGAAAAGAACCCTGATCTTGCCGATGCCGGATTTCTGTTCTCGGACGAGCCGCTGTTTCCGACCTGGTGGACACCGCTCGGTCGGCGAGCTCCGATTCTCACCGGCTGGAGCGCGGGGCCCCACGCGGACGCACTCCAGGGCCGATCACGACAGGAGATCTTAACCGCGGCAACGGCATCGCTCGCGAAAATCGCTGGTATCGATCCCGGCGATTTGCAACGCTTCCTCGTGTCCGCTCACTTTCACGACTGGCACGCCGATCCGTTTTCCCGCGGCGCTTACAGCTACGTTCCTGCCGGCGCATTGCCCGCGCGGGAAAGGCTTGCGCGGCCGGTCGAGAATACTCTGTATTTCGCGGGTGAAGCGACCAACCTGCACGGCCACAGTGCGACCGTACATGGCGCAATCGCCTCCGGACTGCAGGCCGCCAGCCTCATCCGAAACGGCTAGATTCGCTGGCGGCTACAGCCCGTGGTCAAGTGTTTAGAAGGTAAAGCGTGCGCCGAACTCGCCCCAGATCGAAAGTGGAACGATCGTACTGGCGGGATTAATGAATCCTGCCGGGTGGCCGAAGGTATCCGGGCTGGCGATATCGTTGTTGAAATCGTTGCCGTAGTTCGCGCGATTGGTTAAATTGAAGGCCTGCGCGATCAGTTGCAGGTTCATCCTTTCACCGAATTTGAAGTTCTTTGTCAGCCGCAGGTCGAGCTCGAAAAAGGGATCTCCGCGAAGCGCGTCGTACTTGGCGATCGTGCAATCCGGGGCGACTCCATTCAAACCGTAGAAACAGTTCTGAGCGCCCGTGTTGTCGCCGGCGAAGGCGAACCAATCACTGGGGTTACTTTTCGGAACCACGACGCTACCATTTGGTGCGGTGCCGTCGTAGGCGGTACCGCCGCCGGTATTCAGCGTATTGGAAGAATTTGTCGGGCCGTATGGCCGTGCCGAGCCGAACTGCAAAATGGGAGCAAGCTGGAGCCCCCACGGAAGGTCAACGATTCCGCTTACAGTTACGTGGTGGCGCTCGTCGTTCGGCGAGGGACCCCACTCGTATGGGGCGAGAAAGTTGGTCGCGAGCCTCGGATAATTGCGGAACGAACCGCCGCCGCCATCATAGGAATAAGCCCAGGCCAGCGTGTAGTTTGCGTTTAACGAGAAGCGCTGTGTCAAGCGCCGGCGGTAGCTGAAATTCACCCCGTCATAATGCGACCGGCCAACCGACTGTTCATCGCGAACGCTCGCCAGTTCAGACAGACTCGGGTTGGCGGCAAATGCAGCATCCAAGGGACGAACGCAGCAGACCCCATTTAATGGAATCTTCTGGTCGATGTTGATGGTCTTGTTCTCGTGCAGACCGAGAACGTGCGTGTATTCAGCCTCGACAACAGAGTTTGCATTCGGGGCCCAACTGTAGCCGATGTTAAATTCCTCCGTTACCGGGTTGCGATAGGCGGGATCCATCAACCGTCCAACGCTGCCGGGCGCAAGCTGCGTAGATGGCGGAGGAATTACCGGCATCGGATCGACTCCGTACCGCCAGTTCCCGAGGGGGATACCTGTTCCTGTGACGATATCGGTGGGGGATGACAAGCTGAGCACGGCTTGAAAAATGGTGGGGTTGCTCATCTGCTCCATGAACAGCGGAATGTTCTGGAATATGTTTCCGTAATACAATCCAAATCCGCCGCGCACTATGTGCTTTCCGGCGCCGGTGACGTCGTAGGCGAAGCCCACACGCGGGCTGAAATCCAGGTTGTCGTCATGCGGCAGCTTGGAGACGTATGGATTTGAAATCGGACTGTTGAGCGCAACCAGTTCCTGGTAGGTGCGGCTGTCCTTGACATCCGAGTGGCCGATCATGTTGTAGTCCTTGTCCCAACGCAGGCCCAGATTCACGGTCAGCCGAGGAGTCACTTTCCAATCGTCCTGAAAATAGAGTCCAAGCTGCTTAGTCGCCACCAGAAAGTATGGATCGCCAACTGCTTGGGTCATGGCGACCACAGCGCCGGGAGTTGCGAAACCCTGCGGATAGGTTTTGGCGTCGCCCAGAATTGCGCTTGGGTTGGCAGCGAAGTCGATCTCGAGCGTTGAGTTGAACTCGAAGAAGCCGCCTTCCACCGGGTTCCAGATATAGTCCGCCCCGGCTCTCAGGGTGTGTTTACCGATGGTTTTGGAGATGTCGTCCCGGAACTGCCATTTGCGCTGGAACGACTGCTGCGGGACGTTAACGTTTGTACCAAAGGATGCATTAGGAAACGTTACCAGCGGAGCGCTGATATTGCTGGCGATCAAGTTATTCCAATATTGATAACCCGCCGTGAACTGGTTGACGGTGTTATTCGAAAGCACCGAGTTTAGGGTGATGTTCGCCAGTTGCATGTGGTTTTTCGTGTAATTGCCGTTCGTCAGGTCGCCGGTGCCGTCGGACTGATCGTTCTCGCTGTTATTAGCTTGTGAATTGTAACTTACATAGGCAGTGTTCTTGCTGTTGATCGACCAGTCCAGGCGGCCGTTGTAGCGGGTCTCGTAGAACGGACGAGGGATGACGGCGGCTGGCTGGGCCGCGAGCCCCGCGTTTTTAGCAAGGACGAGCTCGGAGTACGAAGTTCCGGTTTCCGACAGACCCTGATTTTCCCGCTCGCGTTCAATCGCAAAAAATCCAAACAGTTTATCTTTCACAAAGGGGCCGCCCACTGACCCGCCAAACTGCTGGCGGCTGTAGTCGGGATGCGCAGGAGTCTGGCCACCGATGCCGTCAGGCACTTTTTCGTCTGTATTCAGGGCCGCATCACGGAAGAACCCGAAGACCGACCCGTGATAAGCGTTGGTCCCCGACTTGGTAATCATGTTGATGGCAGCGCCTTCGGAGCGGCCGTTCTCGGCTGAAAACCGCTGCGTGCTGATCTGGAATTCCTGCACGGCTTCGAGGGGAAGCTGCATCACCGGCCCGCCGACCGTATTGTCTTTGTTATCGACGCCATTGACGGTAACGTTTACATTGCGACCACCCGCGCCGTTGACCGAAAGGATCGCGTAGCGATTCTTGGTGGGATCGTAGGAATCTGCAGCTTTCACGCCCGGCGCAAGATAGGCCAGATTCGCTACGTCGCGCCCGACCATTGGCAGTTGTTCCACCTCCGTCGGCGTGATGTCCTGGCTCACGCTGGTTTTGGTCAGGTCCACTAGCGGAGCCACGTCAGTAACCTCGATGGTTTCTGTTGTCGCTCCGGGACTTAGCGTTGCATTGGCAGTGGCCGTCTCCCCGACCAGTACACTAACGTTCTCGATTAGCGAGGAGAAACCTTCTTTGGACACTTTCACTGCGTATGTGCCTGCAGAAAGTAAATCGAACCGGTAATTGCCGGATTCGTTGCTCATCAACGTGCGGGTTTCCCCGGTCGCTCTACTGGTGAGGACCACCTCGGCGCCTGCTATCACCGCTTGCGTCTTGTCGAATACCGTGCCTTCGATGGTGCCTGTAGCTGTTGCCTGCGCCGACACCCTAACTGCGGTGCATAGAACAAGCGCCGCCGTTAGGAATAGGCCTAAAATCTGTCTCATATTTAACCCCCAAAGTCACTTACCTAGTGCTTCGCACACAGGCGTTAGCCTTGCGCAATTTGGATCACGTGAATAACGTGAACCTAGTTTGCAATGATGTGCAGGGTTAGGTCAATACTAACCTAGTATAAACGCTGGGGTATAACCCAGGGATAGTACTCAAGTCCGGTACACTCACCACATGGGCATTTCCCGACGCAGTGCTCTCAGTCTGCTGGCAGGCGGTGTTTCGCTCGCTCGCGCTCAAACCATCAAACCTCAGGTGCCTTCCGGAATTGAGATCGCGCAGGGTCCTTTCCGGGGCACTCGTGATTCGCTTCGTAACTACGACATTCCGGAATGGTTCCGGGGCGCCAAGTTCGGAATATGGGCGCACTGGGGTCCGCAATCGGCTGTGGAGGATGGCGATTGGTACGCCCGCAACATGTACATGGAGGGCAGCCCGCAGTACAACTACCACGTCCAGACCTACGGTCATCCCTCTAAGTTCGGTTTCAAAGACACGATCCCCGCCTGGAAGGCCGAAAAGTTCGAACCTGCCGAACTGATCGCTCTTTATAAGAAAGCCGGGGCGAAGTACTTCGTAAGCATGGGCGTTCATCACGACAACTTCGATATGTGGAACTCGAAATACCAGCGTTGGAACGTCACGAAAATGGGTCCACGGAAAGATGTTGTCGGTCTCTGGAGCAAAGCCGCGCGCGACGCCGGGCTTCGCTTCGGAGTCACCGAGCACCTCTGGCTTGCTTATAAATGGTTCTCGACCAGCCACGGTCATGATCAGACCGGGCCCTACGCGGGCGTGCCCTACGATGGCGCCAATCCCGAGTACTCCGATCTCTACGTCGATTCCGACGAAGTCGACCTCAAGCTCGATTGGAACGAAAGCAATATCCCCGTCTGGTGGAAACATCATTGGTATCAGCGCCTCAAAGATCTCGTCGATCAGTACGAGCCTGATCTGCTCTATACCGATGGCGCATTGCCGTTCGAAGATTACGGTCTCAGCCTGGTCGCTCATCACTACAATCTGAGCGCTCGCAAACACGGCGGCCAGACCGAAGCCGTCTACACCAGCAAACGCCCTGAGGATACAGAGAAGGGAATCGCTACCCTCGACGTCGAGCGCGGCGTCGTCGATAAAATCTGGCCTCGTCCCTGGCAAACTGACACCTGCATCGGCCAGTGGCATTACAAGCGCGGCCAGAAATACAAGACTCCAAAAGTCGTGATCGATATGCTGGTCGATATTGTCAGCCGCAACGGCAATCTGCTGCTGAATATGCCTCTTCCCGCCAGCGGGCAGCTCGATCTCGAAGAACGAGCTGTTCTCTCCGGCATCACGGACTGGATGGCGGTGAACAGCGAAGCCATCCACGGCACACGGCCTTGGAAGATCTTCGGAGCGGGACCCGGTACCGAGGCATCCGCCCAGGAAACGGCTTTCAATGAAGAAAAGCGCAAAGATCTCACCGCCGACGATGTGCGCTTCACCACCAAGGGAAGTGTTCTATACGCGGCGGTGATGGGCTCGCCCGATTATCAGGCCATCATCAAACCGCTCGCGCAGGATACGAATCTCAAAGTCGGAAAGATTCAAAATGTGAGGCTGCTAGGCTACGGGGGCCGCCTCGACTGGACGCAAGACAAGTCTGGCCTGCGCGTGCTCGTCCCAGAGAAGTTGTCATCCGAAGACGCTATCGTGTTCAAGATCGAAGGAGCATAATCACAGCCATGGTGCCGAATCCCGCGTTAGGAGTCGTTTACCACTGGCTCGGCGGTCTCGCTTCCGGCAGCTTCTACGTTCCCTATCGATTTGTGAAGCGCTGGTCCTGGGAAACGTACTGGTTGGTAGGCGGCGTGTTCAGTTGGATCATCGCGCCCTGGATCATCGCCTCTGTGATGACGCGGAACTTACCTGCCGTTCTCGCGGGCACATCGGGTAAGACCTGGTTCTGGTGCTTTTTCTTCGGATCACTATGGGGAATTGGCGGGCTCACCTTCGGCTTGACGATGCGCTATCTCGGCCTGTCGCTCGGCATGGCCGTCG
The DNA here is from genome assembly GCA_963787585.1 of uncultured Acidobacteriaceae bacterium. Classification (GTDB taxonomy): domain Bacteria; phylum Acidobacteriota; class Terriglobia; order Bryobacterales; family Bryobacteraceae; genus Bog-105. The sequence continues at coordinate 139,916 of CAWBDR010000001.1, read as the reverse complement.
TGATGGGACTCTGCGCCGCCTTCGGTACCTTGATGCCGCCGATCTTCAAGGGCGAATTCGTTAGCAGCGTTCTTGGCACAACCTCGGGCCGTGTCATTCTCGTTGGCATTGCGGTGTGCCTCCTGGGACTCGGCATCGCCGGGCTAGCCGGGATCTACAAAGAACGTGCCATGCCGCCCGAGGAACGTCAGCTTGCGATCAAAGAATTCGACCTGCGAAAAGGTTTTCTGGTGGCGCTCCTGTCCGGTGTCATGAGCGCCTGCTTCGCGTATGGCCTCGCCGCCGGAGAGTCGATGCGCGCTCTCACCATGCATTACGGGACGCCGCCTCTCTGGCAAGGACTTCCTATTCTTGTGATTGTCCTTCTCGGAGGTTTTACAACCAATTTCATCTGGACAGTGTTGTTGAATTTCAAAAATAAAACCGGACATGAGTACATCAGTCGTGAGTTGCGTCAGCCTGCCTACGAAATCGCGCCCCCGCAGCCCATCGAGGAAACGGCTGTAACCGGCCCGACAACTAGTGTTCTCACCTCCGCACCTGCCCAAATTCTTCGGAAAAGCGTGCGCGTGCCGATCACGGCAAATTACCTCTTTTGCGCGCTCGCCGGCGTCACCTGGTATCTGCAGTTTTTCTTTTACACGATGGGCGAAACGCAAATGGGTGCTTACAGATTCTCGAGCTGGACCATTCATATGGCCAGCATCGTGATTTTCAGTTCCCTCTGGGGAATCGGGCTGAAGGAGTGGCGAGGCGCGGGCCGGACTGCCCATACATTACTCGCGCTTGGTCTTGCAATACTGATCGGATCCACAGTGATCGTTGGCTACGGCAACTATCTCGCTACGCTCCCACCCGCTGGTTAAGCCCGAGCCAAGCAACACCGGAATTACCGGGCAGAGGGCCTGCGCCTCCTGCGAACTTTGCGAGTAGTTCGTTTCAGAATGCGGGCCTTGCTCGTTTAAGTTCCGCAATTCCACTCAAAAGAGAAAGGCTTTAAATTCTGGAGCATCTATAGATCAAACAAATCGACCAAATGACGCCGCCGTTTTTGGCGCTTGGAACGAAGGTTAGTCATGGAAATTAGATCCAGGAATACGCTTGCTCGTGGGTTGTCGTTCGCATTTCCGGCGGTGTGGCTTCTGATTTCAGTTACATCGCCACTAAGTGCGCAGTTTAGTGCCAGTTTGCAAGGGACTGTTACTGATGCGTCGGGGGCCGTAGTTCCTGGCGCACACCTCAACCTTCTAAATACTGGTACCCAAGCTACGCAGGAAGCGACCGCCAGCGATCAGGGTTTTTATCGCTTCAATCAACTTCCAGCAGGCACCTACACCCTGACCGCCGACGCCAACGGTTTTCAAACCTCGACGATCACCGACGTGCAGGTCGCCGCAGACTTAGCGCAAACCAAAGACATCACGCTGCAGGCCGGCAAGGTTGAAAGCGTTACCACTGTGACTGCGTCCGCTGTTCCAACCCTCCAAACGGCAGATGCCAGTGTCAGCGGAACGATTACAGCCCAGGCCATACAGAGCCTGCCGACGATCGGCCGAGATCCATATGAGCTGGTCCGAACGATGCCCGGCATCGACGGGACGGGTGGACGCAGCGGCAACGGGCAGGCCGCTACACTCGGCAACACTACCGGTCCAGGTGGTTCCAGTGTTTCCATTTTCCAGACTGAGAACCAAGTGCAAGTAAGCTCCAGCGGGCAGCGCGTTGAGCAAAACGTATTTCTGCTAGACGGTGTTTCGGTGAACAGTTTGGGATGGGGCGGGGCGGCGGTGGTTACGCCTAACTCGGAATCCCTCCAAGACATGACCGTCATCACCAGCGACTATCTGGCCGAAGATGGACGAGGCAGCGGCGCGCACATTAAGATGACCACCAGGAGCGGCACGGATCAGTTTCACGGGAGTGCGCTATTCCTCTATCAGGACCCGAACTTCAACGCCTTCAATAAGTGGGGCGGTCCGGATAACGCACCCGCGGTTCGCGTTCAGACCAACTTCCGGCAGTACGCCGGCAGCATTGGCGGCCCAATAAAAAAGGACAAGCTGTTTTTCTTCTTCTCGTACGAGGGCTTACATAACAAGAGCACGTCGTACGGACTAGGATGGGTGCTAACGCCACAGGCCCAGAAAGTGATTGCCGCACAGAACAACACGATCGGCAAAATCTTCAGTTCGGTGAGCAACACCCCGCGCGTGGTGGCCGTGCTGGGCGGACAGAGCACCACGTGCGCTGCAGTTTTCGCCGCCACAGCGGCTAGCCAGTGCAGGGACGTGACGGGAGGGCTGGATGTTGGGTCTCCCGGGCCGGGTCTCGGAGGAACTCCGTATTATGCCAATCCAAATGGATCCGCTACCCAGGTGCCGTTTTCGACCGGCAGTGGATTCGACGGCGTTCCGGATCTCGAGTACGTGCAGTATTACCTTCCTGGCTCGCAGATTGGAAATCAGTACAATGGGCGCGTCGATTACAATCTGACTTCGAAGGATTTGATCTTTGCGTCAGGCTATTTTACGCATCTGAATGCGGCCAACGCAGATACAGGTTCTGCGGGCGCGCCTGACGCCGACGTGGCGTTTAAACCTGCGAGCACCGCGATCACCGCTGGTTACATTCGCACCATCAATGCCACAACGATTAATGAGCTCCGGGGTAATTTTACGCGGTTCTTCGATGACGGCGTCAGCGATAACCCGGGCGTGAACTGGGGAATTCCCTACATCAAGATGGAAGGCTACCCGTTTGGCGCCATCTTCGTGGCGGGCGCTCCGCAGAGCGGCAGTACGCCTTCGATTCTTGCCCAAAACACATACGAGGTGCGCAACACGCTGATTAAGGTTTGGGGCAACCACACGGTGCGCTTTGGTGGCAACTACAGGAGAGAACAGGACAACAATAATCTGTTTGGCTCGGTTCGGCCCATCTATTCGTTTTCCGGGCTTTGGAATTTGGCCAATGCCGCCCCAATTTTTCAGGGTATTTCCGCCGACGTCAACAACGGCGGCCCGGGGAATGCGGCGAGATATTACCGGGATTCCGTTAGTGCATTGTTCGTGCAGGATGACTGGCACGTCTCTCCCAGCTTGACGCTGAATCTCGGGCTGCGTTGGGAGTACTTCGCCCCCGTAACGGAAAAGCGAGGGAACCTGGCTAACGTATTTCTCGGCGCGACCGGCCCCAATCCGCTCGTCGATGCCGCCATTAGGCCTGTCAGCCAATTGTGGAACTCAAATTGGAAGAACTTCATGCCCAAAATCGGTTTCGCATACTCCCCTCTGGCTGCCCACCAGAGATTTGTGGTGAGGGGCGGATTCGGTATCTCTTATAACCGCCAAAATATCAACATCTACGCGAACGGTGCGGAGGACATCCCCAATAATTTCAATTTCGGGCTCTGCTGCGGGACCGCTCCATCACCGTATAGCTTTGGTTCGCCTTTCGCCGGCGGAACGATTCTGCTCACTACCGGAAGCAGCAAATCCCCGAACAGCTATCCGGCCAATCCCGCCCTGGCGGTCGGCGTTAACCCTATTACTGGGACTCCGAATGCCTCGACCTCAGCCGGGGTACCTACTGCGGTAGAGGTCTACGGAGCTTGGCCCCACACACCGGACGCCTATACTTACCTTTATTCGTTCGAGACACAGACACAAATCGCGAAAGATATCGCGTTCATTCTGGGTTATCAGGGAGCTATCAGCCATCACCTGATCCGGCTTGTTAATCAAAATTTCTTGTACCCGACTTGCGTAAACTGCGGCACTGCCACTCAGGTGCTTACTCCGTTCTCGGCGACTTACATTCCTACGCCCGATGTCAACGCGTCGTACAACGCTCTTTACGCTCGCATTTCGAAGACATTTTCGATGGGCTTTTCGGTGGATGCGACGTACACCTGGAGCAAGAGTATCGATATGCTCTCGTCTGAGGGACCTGGGTTTGTGACCAACCAAACCGATCCTGCTCACGCCCAGACAACCGAATACGGGGCTTCGGATTACGATTCGCGAAACCGCTTCGTCGCGAGCGGCCTCTGGACTTTGCCTCTCTTTCCCCACAAGGGGTTGTTGCACACCTTGTTCGGCGGATGGCAGTTAGGTGGGATTCTCACCGCCTACTCCGGGTTCCCGTGGACCCCTATTACCGGGCAACAGGCGTCGGTCGCGGCGGTGAGCAGCGCGGCCACGATCATGCCTACGCGACCGGTTCGGTACTTCAACAACGCCAACGCGAACACGAATTCGAACACCTGTTTCCAGAACGGCTGCGAGTTCGGCGGAACGAGTCAGACATCGACGATCATAGGCACGAACTACTTCGACATTTCTCATCCCGGTCCGCCTGGAATCGGTCGTAACTCTTTCCGCGGTCCCGGCTACTTTTCAACGGACGCCACCCTTTCGAAGCGGTTCGCCCTCCCGTTCATCAGTGAGGCTGCCGGAGTTGAAATCCGAGGAATGGCGTTCAACGTATTCAACCAGCTCAACCTTGTTCCGTTCCCGTTTGGCGGCGCGACTAATTACATCGAGAGCCCTAATTTCGGTCGGCCCACCGGTGCCCTGGCCGGTCGAGTCATCGAACTACAGGGGCGTTTCACTTTCTAGCTGATAAGTGTGCGCTGGCTCACGCCATGTGGGCAGGCGTGCGGCTCGAAAATTCCGCTACAATAGTACTGGGTTCTCCCACTTACACAGTTGAAAGTTGTGAATCGCGAGCGTTCCGGCTCCTCGCGCCGGGAATTTCTGTGGTCATCGGCAGGCGCTATTCTTGTGGCCCGCTCAGCGCTGAGTGCGCCTCTGCACCCTAGTTCTCCGAAGCCGCTTAACCCGCAGGAGAAAGCGTTCCTGGGCGATTACCAAAAGCGCTGCTTCCGCTACTTTTGGGAGCAGTGGAACAGCGACACCGGCCTGTTTATGGACCGCGCCCGTTTGGACGGCAGCGGTTCAGGAAACAACGTTGGCAGTTCGGCTGGGACGGGCTTCGGATTGAGCGCTCTCTGCATTGGAGCGAGCCATGGGTGGGTACCTCGGGAGCAGGCGCGAACTCGTGCTCTCACTACTCTCCGATATCTTTGGAATCACGCCTTCCATGATCACGGTTGGTTTTACCATTTCATGGATGCGAGTACCGGGGCGCGCAGGCTGAATTCGGAGATCTCCAGTATTGATTCCGCGCTGCTCCTGGCCGGCGTTCTTACTGCGCAAGGATATTTCTCGAGTGATCGCGAAATCCATTTGCTGGCAAAGCAGATTTTTGAGCGCGTCGATTTCGTTTGGATGCTGAATGGGAGCCCGCTCATACTCACGCATGGCGTTAGCCCGGGAAGTGGATTCCTGAAGTCCCGGTGGGTCGCTTACAGCGAGGCTTCGATTCTCTATCTGATGGCGATCGGCTCGCCTCGCCGTCCCATTCCCGCCGATAGTTGGTATGCGTGGTTGCGGCCGCAAGTTAAGTACCAGGATTGGAAGTTTATCAGCGGCGGCCCACTATTTACCCATCAATACGCTCACGCCTGGGTCGATTTCCGGCATCAGAAAGACGGCGATCCATCCTACATCGACTATTTTGAGAACTCACAGATCGCGACCTACGCGCATCGCGATTTCTGTATCAGCCTGCAATCGCAGTATTCCAGCTACGGCCCCAACATGTGGGGCATTACGGTTTCCGACGGCCCGGGCGGGTATGTTGCCTGGGGCGGTCCACCGTACAACGGGCCGATTAACGGCACGCTGGTTCCCTGCGCGGCGGCCGGCTCAGTGATGTTCGCCCCAGAGATATGCGTTCCGGTCCTGCAGCAAATGCACGAAGTCTACGGAGAAAAGATTTATGGCCGATACGGCTTCGCAGATTCCTTCAATCCGAACTGGAAAGACGAAAAGCTTTGGGTCGATCAGGATGTAATCGGCATCGACCTCGGCATTTCTCTGTTGAGTATTGAGAATGCGGTGACGGGAAATGTCTGGCGGTGGTTTATGGCGAATCAATATGTTCGAAACGCCATGGAGCGTGTTGGCTTCCGCCTGGCGACGCCGGGGATTGGCATTCGAGAGGTCACCACTCGAGCGAGCCGGGCTTAGCTTCCGCGCACGCCACTGTCATTCGGCGCGTAACGCATTGATCGGATCGCAGTGGGTAGCGCGTAGAGCTGGGATGTAACTGGCCACGGCCGCGGCGGCAAGCGCGATCAGGCAGGCGATGGCGATTGAAAGCGGGTCTTTCGCACTCACCTCATAAAGCAGACTGCCGAGAAGACGGCCGAGGGCGAGTCCGAATGCGACACCGGCGAGAACGCCTGCCAGTGCGAGTCTCATTCCTTCGCTCAGCACTGACGTGATGACATCGCTTGCGTTGGCACCGAGGGCCATTCTCACGCCAAACTCGTGCTCACGGCGATTGACTGCATAGGAGATGACTCCGAAAGTGCCGATGGCTGCAAGCGTAAGTGCGAGGCAAGCGAACAATGCCACCAAAAATAGCGCGAAACGAGGCGCGGAGTAGGAGCGATCAGCAACGTCTTCCATTTGGCCAATATTGGCCACCGCGAGATCGGGATCCAATTTGTGAACGGACTCTCGAAGCCGGTTCGCAAGCAAGCGCGCGTCTCCGGCGCCCCGCATTGCGATTGCTGCATCCGCCGAGAGCGGTCCGGGCTGCTGCAGCAACGGCCACCAGAATGCCGGCTCGGCTCCGTTGCTGGCGGGTGTGTCCTTTACGTCACCCACGATCCCAACGATCGTCAGCCAGTCCTTTTCTTTTGGCTGGTCTTCAAAGGAAACTCGCCTGCCGAGTGCATTTTCACCGGGCCAGTACCGACGCGCCATGCTCTCATTGATGATCAGAACTGGCACCCCACCCTGGTTGTCGTGCGCGTCGAAGAAACGCCCGCGTAGCAGGGGAATGCCCAGAGCGCGGAAGTAATCGGCGCTCGCCACGTGATACCGCGCATGGAATTCCTGGTGCGGCGGCGGCTTTTTACCTTCGATGTTGAAACCGCCCAGGTTTTCGTCATAGCCGGTCCAAGGAAGATCCGTTCCTACGCCGGCTGCGCGTACCTCGGGCGTGGAGGCGACGTTCGTCAGCAAGCGATCATAGAATTGCTTGACTGCGGCCGATGTTTTGTAGCGCACTTCCGGCAGCGAAATGCCAGCAGTCAAAACGCGATCGGGGCGGAAACCCGGGTCCGTGTACAAAAGATTGACGAAACTGTGCAACATCAGCCCGGCGCCGATCAGCAGAATGCAAGCGAGTGCGACTTCGCTCACCACGAAAATGTTGCGCAAACGGAGAGAGCCGGAGCTGCTCGTAGTGCTGCGCCCGCTCTCATGAAGCGATCCGCGCAGATCGCTCCTCGATCCTTGCAGCGCCGGAGCAAGACCGAAGAGAATGCCTGTTGCCAACGCGATAGCGAGAGTGAACAAGAAAACGGCCGTATTCACGCGAATATCGGACCCGCGCGGGAAATCGGCCGGCAAGAGCGAGACCAGGGCCTTCACTCCGCCAATTGCGATGCCGGCGCCGAAGATCGCTCCGACGAGAGAGATGATCACGCTTTCGGTAAGCATTTGGCGAATCAGGCGAGATCTTCTCGCGCCCAAAGCCGCTCTGACCGCGATTTCGCGCTGCCGGGCCGTGGCCCGGGCCAGCAGCAAATTCGCCGCGTTGACACAAGCAATCAGCAGCACCATTCCGACTGCGCCCAGCAGGACCAGAAGCATACGCTGGCTTCTGCCCACAATTTCGCGCTGCAGCGGAACCACCAGGACGCGGTATCCTCGAGCCTGTTCATGTTCGCGGCCGAGTTGCGCCATGGTGACCTCGAGCTCGCCCTGCGCCTGTGATGGCGTAACTCCGTTTTTCAATCGAGCGATCGCATCCATATAATGCGAGCCGCGCTGTGATGGATTACCCTGAAACGTAAATGGAGTCCAGACATCCACCGTTTCGCCGTAAGCGAGGGCGTGATACATGTTTCCGGGATGCTGCACGCCGCGCGGCATTACGCCGACTACAGTGAGTGGAACTCCTCCGAGAGTAATTTTTTGACCAATGACATCCCGCCGCCCGCCAAAGCGGGTTCGCCAAAGGTTGTAACTGAGGATTACCTGATGACCGTTTCCCGGCAGTTCGTCACGTGTGGAGAATTCGCGTCCCATTGCGGGATATAGGCCCAGCACGCGAAAGAATCCTGCGGTAATCGAGAATCCTGCCAGCCGAACCGGCTCTCCCGTTCCGGAAAGTTGTAGGTCGTTTCGCGTGTAGGCGGCGAGAGACTCGAACGACCGAGAGCGCGTCCTGTAATCACGAAAATCGAAGGGGTTGATCGGAAACTTCGGATACTCGGCATTGGTCAGGAAAAATCGAACCAAACGATTCGGCTGCACATATGGGAGGGGCTTCAAGAGAACGCCATCGATAACGCTGAAAATGGCGCTGTTCGCCCCGATGCTCAAGGCCATCGTCAAAATGATGACCGCTGCGAATCCAGGACTGCGACCGAGCGTCCGGACTGCATATCGAAGATCGTGCAGGAAGTCTTCCAAATGATTTGTTCGACGCATATCGCGGCACTCCTCCTGAATCTGCGCGACGCCGCCCAATTCGCGTAACGCCGCTAATCGCGCTTCGGCTAAAGGCATGCCGTGCGCGAGATGTTCTTCCGTTTGCTGTTCGAGATGAAAGTGCAGCTCCTTATCGAGCTCTTCTTCTACCCGAGCGCGTTGCACTAACGAGCGAAGCCGGTTCCGAAGAATTTCCTTCCCTCGAAAAAGGTTCATCGGGCTGTTCCTCAAGCCATGCGAATCACTAATCCGACAGCATTCGACAAGCGCTCCCATTGCGAGAGTTCTTTCTTGAGCTGCGCGTCGCCTGCGCGCGTAAGCGAATAGAATTTCGCCTCGCGCCCGGTTTCTGTCTGACGCCATTCGGAGCGGATCCAAGCCTGTTGCTCCAGCCGGTGGAGGGCAGGATACAGGGCTCCTTGCGTCACCTGAAGCACATCGTCCGTCACCTGCTGGATTCGCTTAGCAATGGCCCAGCCATGCTTCGGCTCTATCGAAAGGGTTTTAAGAATCAGCAAATCGAGCGTCCCTTGAATCAGGTCAGATGGTTTACTCATTCATCGTGAAGGGCATTGCCTAAATAACTTATATATCATGCCTAAACCGTTTACAACTCCGAATGCCGCTTGTAACGGTGAAACCGGTGCCGGATCGCCAGCTTTTAGGAACCAGTATCGCTCCGCTTCCGGCTGCGCGAGACCGGTTCTGCTTCAGCAACACTTGAAAGTAGGTCGTAACCGATGTCCTGGGATCGGAATATCACCTTGTCCCGGTCCATACGAGTCCCGCTCCGTAGAATAGAGGAATATGTCAATTAAAGTGGGCATTAACGGCTTCGGCCGTATCGGGCGAAATGTCGTCCGAGCAGGCCTCCACAACCCAGATATTGAGTTTGTCGCCGCGAACGATCTGACGGACACGAAGACGCTCGCGCACTTGCTGAAGTACGACTCCATCCTCGGACACTTGCACGAGGACGTTAAGGCGGACGGGGAAAATATTCTCGTTGCCGGCAAAAAAATCAAGATATTCGCCATTAGAGATCCCGCGGAGATCGATTGGCCGGGCCTTGGGGCCGAGGTCGTGGTTGAATCCACCGGCAGGTTCACGGATGCCAACCAGGCGAAGAAGCACCTGCGCGGTTCCGTGAAGAAGGTCATCATCTCAGCTCCGGCCAAGAATGAGGACGTGACGATCGTGCTGGGGGTCAACGACGAGATGTATGACCCGCACAAGCACAACATCATCTCGAATGCTTCGTGCACGACAAATTGCCTTGCTCCGCTGGTAAAGGTCTTGAATGACACCTTCGGCATCGAGAAGGGCTCGATGACGACGGTTCACAGCTACACGAACGATCAGAACGTCCTGGATTTTCCGCACTCCGACCTGCGGCGGGCACGTGCCGCTGCCCTCAACATTATCCCGAGTTCAACCGGCGCAGCGAAGGCGATCGGGCTGGTGGTTCCGCAGCTTAACGGCAAGCTGGACGGCTACTCGCTGCGAGTGCCGACGCCGAATGTTTCGATCGTGGATCTGTCCGCGGTGTTGAAGAAGCCAACAACCACGAAGGAAGTAAACGCTGCTCTACAGAAAGCCGCTGAAGGGCCGCTGAAGGGAATTCTCGCGTACACCGAGGACCCTGTGGTTTCAACCGACTTGCTTCACAATTCGAACAGTTCGATTGTGGATGCCGAACTTACGAAGGTTCTCGATGGCAATCTGGTGAAGGTCGTGGCCTGGTATGACAACGAGTGGGGTTACTCGAACCGCGTGGTCGATTTGATTGCCTTTCTCGGGGAAAAAGGCCTAAGCTAAGCCGGAATTCCTTCCGGCAGTTTCATCCCTTAATGGTTCGGAGCACCGCGTCTGTGAATTCTTCCGTAGATGCGGTGCCTCCCACATCTCCGGTCAAATGCGTGCCTTCCCGGTAGACTGTCTCGACCGCGTTCTGTAATCTGCGGGCGCGCTCGTTTTCACCCAGGTGAATCAGCAGCATCACCGCTGAAAGCATGAGCGCGGTGGGGTTGGCCTTTCCCTGCCCGGCAATATCAGGGGCGCTGCCGTGAACAGCTTCAAATATGGCGTGCGTTTCACCCATGTTCGCGCCCGGCACGATGCCTAGCCCGCCCACCAGACCTGCCGCAAGATCGGAAACGATGTCTCCGTAGAGGTTAGGGAGTAAGAGAATATCGAATGTTTCCGGCCGAATGACCAATTGCAATGAGGCGTTATCGACGATGAGTTCTCGGTACTGGATCTCCGGAAACTGCGCCGCTACCTCGCGGCAACAGCGCAGGAAAAGCCCATCGGCGAGTTTCATAATGTTGGCCTTGTGAATCGCGGTCACTTGCCGGCGTCGATTCGTCTTGGCGTAATTGAAGGCATAACGTGCGATGCGCTCCGAGGCGGTGCGCGTGATGACTTTGAGGCTGGTTACAACATCCTTCACGATCTCGTGCTCAAGCCCGGAGTACAGGTCCTCGGTGTTCTCGCGGAAGATCACCATATCGATGCGGACGTCATCGAAACGAGTCTTAATTCCACGAAGCGTACGAACGGGTCTGACATTCGCGAAAAGATCCAGCGTCTTGCGCAGGGCAACGTTGACGCTCTGAAAACCGCCTGCGACCGGCGTGGTGACGGGCCCCTTCAGGCCAACATGCGTTTCGTTCAGCGAATCGAGCAGGTATTGCGGCAGAGTCTTACCGGATTCCAGAATGATGGCTTCGTTCAACTCGCTGCGGCGCCAGCAGATGTCCACGCCTGTCGCTTCGACCGCGCGTACGGCGGCTTGAGCGACTTCAGGACCGATGCCATCGCCCGGGATCAGAGTGCAATAGTGAGGCACGATTCGATTCTAGTCGCCGCAAATTGTTTTCGTTTCATCGCTTAGGCAAGACGGCTGTTCAGATCAGCTCACCAGAATCGTCGTACAGTTGTGACTCGAAAGTTCTGCCTTACTCTCGTCTTCTTTTCAGTAAGGGTCCAGACATACGGCGCGCCAGCAACAAAACCCGCTGACCCGCTGAACCGGTTAAATCCACGCTCAACTGTCACGGCGTTCTTGCAGGCTTGCCACCAGCACGACTACAACAAGGCTGCGCAGTATCTCGATTTGAGCCACATACCACCGAGGCGGTAAGCACAGGAAGGGCCGACGCTCGCCCGGGGCCTCGAATCTCTTCTGAACTCCGCCAGCCGCTTTGACGTGCTGGATCTGAGTCAGGACCCGCAGGGGAATCTGGGGGACGACCCCGACCCCACGATTGAGCACGTTACTGAGGTCTCGAGTAACGACCAGCAGTTTACGATCGAACTGCATCGGAATGAGCCTGCCAACGGCCCCGCCATTTGGCTATTTTCAGCAAGCACGGTCGCGGAGATTCCGCAATTGGTGCCGGTGTCCAGCACGGAATCACAAATCGAAGCGCGTCTTCCACGATTTCTCGTTACGAAGACACTGCTCGAAACTCCGCTCTGGAAATGGATCGCGCTGCTGCTGATTGGGTTGATCTTGTTTGCGGTTTTCCGGCTGCTGGTACAACTCTTCAATTCGCTCTTGAGGTCGCTGGCATCGCGATTTAAGAGGACAGGCGCGATCGCGTGGGTACGGGCGATCATCGATCCACTGCTCGTTCTGCTCACTGTCATCCTGTTCCGCATTCTCGAAGAGGCGATTGCGCCAGCGGCGCTGATGCGGCTCTATATAGGCCGCACGCTGCTGTTGGTGGTTGTCGGCTCATTTGCCTGGGGTTTGATTAACCTTTTCGACTATCTGATCGTGCGTTTTGACCGGACACTGAACCAGCGTCAGCGCATTGTCTCCCATTCGATTGTCTATCTCGGGCGCCGCACTCTGAAGACCGTCATCTGGATTTTGGCGGCGACCCTCATTCTAGACAACTGGGGCTTTAACATGACGACGATTATCGCGGGCCTCGGTGTCGGTGGCATCGCCATCGCTCTTGCGGCACAGCAGACGATCGCAAACGTTTTTGGCGGAGTCTCGGTTGTGGGCGATGCGCCGGTGATGGTGGGGGACTTCGGTAATTTCGGCGGAGTTGTGGGTACGGTCGAAGATATCGGGCTTCGTTCGACACGCGTCCGCACACTGAATCGCACGGTGATGAGTATTCCCAATTCGTCATTTGCTGGAATGAACCTCGAAAACTATGCCGTCCGGGACAAAATTCTTTACAACCCTACCTTCACAATCAAGCGGACCACATCAAAGGAGCAGATCCGGCAACTCATGAAAGGTCTTCACGACATGCTCGGAAGAAACAAAATGATAGAAATTGGCCCGACGCCTGTTCGCATCAGCTCTTATACGGCAGCGTCGTTCACGGTTGAAATATTTTCGTATGTCCGGACAGCGGACATTGACGAGTTCTATAAGCATCAGGCAGAGCTCTATCTGGCGGTAGATGATGTAGTCACTTCAACGGGCGTGGAGTTGGGGTGATAAATTCTGGCCGACGGCGCGAATTATGAAAGTCACCATTTTTTTACCGAACGAGCTCCTTCGACGAGTTGACGCTGCCGCCCGTCGTCTCGGGCTTTCGCAAAGCGAGCTCTATGTTGCTGCGATCGCGCAATTTGCCGATAGTCAGCAGACCAGTGCTGTTACGGAGCGCCTGAACGAAATTTACACGCGACGACCGGCCAAGATTGATCAAGCACTGAACCGCGCGCAACTGAAGGCAATCGAAAGGGACGCCTATTAGCTCGCCGTCTGCAAGAATGTTGACTGATGTCAAAGATCGAGCGCGCTCTGTTGAGCGTGACGGATAAAACAGGTGTCGTGGATTTTGCGAAACGCCTGCATGGTATCGGCGTGGAACTGATTTCGACCGGCGGAACGGCGAAACTGCTTCGCGAAAATGCGGTTCCCGTTCACGAAGTGGCTGATGTCACGGGTTTCCCCGAAATGCTGGATGGCCGCGTGAAGACGCTGCATCCGCGCATTGCGGGCGGGATTCTGGCTATCCGTTCGAATCCCGAACACATGCGCTCGCTGGTAGCGCACGAGATTCCGGCGATTCAGATGGTCGTCGTGAATCTGTATCAGTTCGAGAAGTTCGCCGACAAGCCGGATGTCACGCGTGAGGAGTTGATCGAGAACATCGATATTGGCGGTCCTACCATGATTCGCGCCGCGGCCAAGAACTTCCAGGATGTCGCCGTGGTGGTTTCGCCGGCACAGTACCGAGAGATCCTCGATGAGCTTACAAGCAATGGAGGCGCGCTGGCGCCCGCAACTCACTGGAGGCTGGCACAGGAAGCGTTCTCGCAGACAGCGGCCTACGATGCGGCCATCTCCAGGCGTTTGGCACAAATCAACGCCGAAGGCCAAACGGTACCGGAAGACTTGCCGGAGAGGCTTTCGATATCAGCTCCGCGAACCGCGAGTCTCCGTTACGGAGAGAATGCGCATCAGAAAGCTGCCCTTTACACGGTTGCTGAAACAGGCATCGCGGCCGGAGAGCAGTTGCACGGCAAAGAGCTCTCCTATAACAACCTGGTGGATTTGGACGCCGCCTGGCAGTTGATTAGCGAATTCGAGATGCCGGTTGCGGCCATCATCAAGCACACGAATCCGTGCGGCTGCGCAGAGCAGACCACCTTGGTGGAGGCATACCGAAAAGCCCTTGAAGCAGATCCTGTTTCTGCCTTTGGCGGGGTGTTGGCGTTCAATCGCGAAGTAGATGATGAAACAGCTTCGGACGTCGCACAGTTATTCGTCGAGGCGATCGCAGCCCCGGCTTTCTCGGAAGGCGCGTTGCAGAAACTGCGAACGAAGAAGAACCTGCGCCTCCTTCGCGTGAAGCCCGTTAAAAAACCGGAACTGGTGATCAAGTCCATCTCAGGGGGGTTATTGGCGCAGACCCCCGACGATATCGCGATCGATACATCCGCCATCGTAGTAAAGACCGAGCGGCAGCCCACTTCTGCTGAGCTCGAAGGCTTACTTTTTGGCTGGAAGGTTTGCAAGCACGTGAAATCGAATGCCATCGTGTTTGCGCGCGCTGGGCAAACGGTAAGCGTCGGGGCCGGTCAGATGAGCCGGGTCGATAGCGTCAAGGTGGCCGCCATGAAGGCCCTTCTACCGCTCGAGGGAACAGTGCTCGCGTCGGACGCGTTCTTCCCTTTCCCCGACGGTGTGGAGGAAGCTGCGAAACACGGCATCACGGCTGCCATCCAGCCCGGCGGATCCGTGAGGGATGACGAGGTGATCGCGGCGGCAAACCGGTTGAACTTAGCGATGGTTTTTACTGGCATGCGCCACTTCCGCCACTAATTCCTGACGGCGATGGTAGAGCTCCAGTCCGCTGGAAGAGCGCCGACTGCCAGCAATTGGCCTTTCTCCAAATGACGCACCGTAGTGGCGAACTTTGCGGCGTGCGGGTCGTGCGTGACCAGGATGATCGTCTTACCGAATTCGCGGTTCAGCCGGGTCAGCATCGTGAGGACATCTTCGGCCGAGGCTGCATCCAGATTGCCTGTGGGCTCGTCCGCAAGGATGAGATCGGGATCGGTTACGATGGCGCGGGCAATGGCTACGCGCTGCTCCTGACCACCAGAGAGCTGCTTCGGAAGATGATCCAAGCGGTCGCCCAAACCCACCAGCTTGAGAGCCGTTTCGGCGTGCGCCAGGCGGTCTTTCTTGCCGAGTTTAGTCAACTTGAGCGGCAGCTCGACGTTTTCCAATGCCGTCAGTACCGGAATCAAATTGAACGACTGGAAAATGAAGCCGATGTGCTCATTCCGCCAGTGCGCAATCTGTTTGTCCGAAAGCTGCCGAAGATTTGCGCCCAGGACTTCAATATGGCCATCGGTCGGCTTGTCCATGGCGGCAATCAGGTGAAGAAGAGTCGATTTGCCTGAGCCGGAGGGTCCCATAAGAGCCAAGAAATCGCCGCGATGAATCTCGATATCCACCTCGTCCAGCGCCATGACGTGGAACTCATCCCGCAGGAACTCTTTACTCAGCCTGCTTGTTTTTACCACTGCCTCACTCACCGGTTCGTCCTCCTGTATCTTGTGCATTCGTTCCATTTAAGATTGCTTTACCGCAACGCGATCTCCGTCCTTCAACGTGGTGGGAGGATTCACAATCAGATCCTCACCGCCAATAAGGCCGCTTTCAATCAAAACCCCTTTATCCGACTTTCCGGAGGTGGTCACCGGCCGCTTGACCGCCCGTCCGTTCACCACGACAAATACCGCTCCGTTCTCTACTGCCTTCGCGGGAACGACGATCACACGCTTGCTCGAGGTGGCTGCCTGCGCTGGAGCGTCGTTGTAAAACACTACCGTGGCGTTCATATCCGGCCGGAGAAAGCTGTCGGGTTTCTCGACGCGAACCTTGACCTGCACCGTAGCTTTGGCTCGGTCCGCCTCCGGAGAGACTTGCTCAACGAAGCCCGGGTACTTGCGATCCGGGTAAGCGTCGGTCGTGATGGTGCCCTTCTGGCGATCTCCAAGCTTTGCCAGATCGTTCTGGCTGATGTCGAGTTCGACTTGTAAGTCGTTCAAATCGGCCATAGTGACGATGTAGCCTTTCGCGCCCTTATCGCCGACAAAGCCGGTGGTGATGAACTCACCTTTCTCGACGTTGCGGTCGAGAATGGTTCCGGAAACAGGCGCTTTGATGACCGTGTTATCAAGCTGCGTTTGGGCATAGGCCAGCGCACCGCGGGCCTGCTCGATTTGTCCCCTGATTTGATCAATCTCCTCTTTCCGCGGCCCGAGCACCGCCAGATCAAGGGTTCGTTGAAGACTGGCTACCTTGGAAACATCGCCGTCATACTTGGCCTGCGCGTCATCAAGCGCCTGCTTGGCCAATACGCCTTCCGAGACCAGTTGCCTGGTTCGGTCCAAAGTGGCTTTCGAATCCGCGAGATCCGCTTTCGCCTGATCCACGTCGGCACGCGCCTTCTGAATCTCTTCAGGACGAGAGCCATGCTCATCCTCGGCAAGCTTAGCTTCCAAATTTGCCAACTGCCCCTGCTGCTGCACAACTTGCGCACGGTATTCGTCGTCTTCCAGCCGGACCAGGACCTGGCCGGCCTGGACTTTATCCCCCTTGTCGACACCAATCCAAGCTACGCGGCCGTTCACTTTGGATGCGACTTCTATTTTGTGGGCAGCGATGATATAACCGGTTGCCGTCAGAACTACTTGCTCGCCGGCTGCGGATGACTCCATAGGCGCCTGCACTTGAATCGTCTGTACGGGAGTCGCCGCGTTCAGCTTCTTCACCGCGAATACGGCGCCCACAGCTGCCGCCGCAATCACGACCGCAATCGCGATCAGTTTGCCGATCGCTTTGGGCTCGCGCTCTCGCCTTTGCGATCGATCTATCCGTAAACTCTTAAGCTCTGTTTCCATTTCCCAATCCGATGTTGACTAGATTTCGCGGAGCGCGGTCAGTATCTCCTTTCGGGCCGCCTGACGAGCCGGCAGCAGGCCTCCAACTGCCCCGAGAAGTAGTGAAAAGATAATGCCGATAGCCATAACGTCGGGCCCTATCCGGAAATTGAAACTTGTCTCGCTGAACGTGACAAAGTTTCCGAGTCCGGTGGTCACGTTATTCAGCGGTAGCACCACAAGGCAGGCGAGAATCCCTCCGACGAGCGACAGCAGGATCGATTCAATAAAGAAACTCCACAAAATGCTGCCGCGCGGAAAGCCGAGTATCCGGAGCGTTCCAATCTCCTTTGCCCTTCGTGCCACGGCGGCGTACATCGTGTTCATCGCCGCAAAGCAGCTCCCCACCGCCATGATGATGCACACGAAATAGCCCAGGAACTGCACCGGCCTCGCGGAAATGGTTTGCGCGTCGTAATAATCCTTCTCGCTCATCACAGTCACGTTCAGGCGCCGGTCGGCCTCCAGCGATTTGATCAGCGCGGCGGCAGTCACTTCATCGGTCGCCTGCACTAGGGCGGAACTGTATGTGTCCTGCCGGTTGAAGTCTGAGGCCACCTGGACGCCATCCCCAAAAATCTCGCTATTCACGGCGCTGTCGCCGGCATCCATAACGCCGACCACGGTCCACAAACCGCGTCCAAATCTGAGCTGCTTGCCCATACGCGCATTTGGATAACGCTTCGCGATGTCCTTGCCGACCGTGACCTCACGCGCTGCCGGATTAAACCAGCGGCCTTGGACGATTCTCAAATGGCGCATCTGGATCCCGCGTTGGGATAGTCCACGCAGCGTCACATTAGAGCCTTCCGCGTTTTCGACACTCGGAAGATTGATGACAGAGACGACCTCGAGAGACGCGAGCGGCTGGCCATCGGAGCCGGTCGCGATACCCGGATAGGCCTTGACGATTTGAAACTGCTGCTGCGTCAAAAGGCTCGTCAGTTCCGCGTTTCCGCCCTTCCGCATGACCAGCACGTGAAGCGGGTTGGCGGTGGAGGCGAACGCCCGCTCCAAGCCCGAAACTAGGCCGAGGACCGCCAGCAGAACCGCAACGGTCATTGCAATCCCGGCGGCCGTCATGATCGTAGTCGTCTTGCGGACGATCAAGTTACGAATGTTGTAAGTGACTGGGATGGCCATCAATTGTCCCTATCCGCTATACCGGAGCGAATCCAGAATATTGGTCCGTGCGGCGTTCCATGCCGGAACGAACGAGCTCACAATGCCGATCAGAACTGCAACGCCGAGCGCGATGAAACCGGTGATCGGAGTGATCGATAGTCCTATTAATTGGGGCATGAATGCCGCCGCGGCCTTTCCGACTCCAATGGTCAGGAACGAGGCGAGAAGGAGTCCGATGATTCCACCGATCAGGGCAATGGTGATCGCCTCGCCGATGATAATTCCGAGGATCGTGTCGTTATTAAAGCCGAGCGTTTTCAGTACGCCCACCTCTTTAATCCGTTCGCGGACGGACATGGCCATCGTGTTGCCCGATACCAGGAGAATCGTGAAGGTCACGGCTGCGCAGATGCTTAGGAGGAAGAGCTTGATATTTCCTATAAAAGAGACAAAGCTGAGTGCGAACTGCTGCTCTGATTCGGTCTTGGTCGGGTACGAGGACTCTCTGGTCATCGCATCCACAGCTTGCGCGATTCGGGGTACATCGTCGGGGCTGTCAGCCAGAACCGCCAGCACGCTAATGAAGTTACGGCGACCGACGGGAAGCGCATCCCGTAGATAATCGTAATTAAAAAATAGAGTGGCGAGCGCATCGGGGTCATAAAAGATGCCGACGACTTTGAGCTCCAGGTTCACTGGATAAATGTCGCCCTGAAGCGTAATGCGGTCGCCCACATGGAAATTCAACTTTTCGGCCAGATCCTGGGATACAACGCAGCCGGTTCGGTCCGTGATGAATGCTTGCCGTTGGTCTTCCGGCATCTCCATTTGCGTTCGGATGCGCAGGAAGGGTTTGGGCTCCACGCCCATCCGGGCAAAGAAGTTCTTCGTATCGCGGTTATCTTTATAGGTTCCTCCGAACCAGTTCCAAACCGAGATCTCCTTAACTCCTGGTATCTTGCGCACTTTCTCTTCATAGGCGACGGGCAGCGGTTGCGCGAGCGAAACCTTGTGCCTCACTACCAGCCGCAGCGCTTGACCGGGCGTCTCCTGCTTGAAGAATAAGGCGTGATACATCGCAATCAGAACGCCCAGCAGACAGAGGGAAACAGCGAT
Organism: uncultured Acidobacteriaceae bacterium; assembly: GCA_963787585.1. GTDB lineage: Bacteria > Acidobacteriota > Terriglobia > Bryobacterales > Bryobacteraceae > Bog-105. The sequence continues at coordinate 120,663 of CAWBDR010000001.1, read as the reverse complement.
GCTGGAGATGGTCAAAATGCTGCGCCTGCGATTTCGCAGACTATTTTTGAATGCCAGAGAAAAATATCGGAACAAAACCTGGTCTCCCCTTCTGGTAGCGTACCGTAGTGCTTCCAGCCGCCGCCTCGCCGCGACGAGGACCCGGAAGTCTCGGATGCACAGCCTGAAAGCGGATACGAACGGTCGAGGGATGAGGTTCGAGAGAATCGGCGAATGACGTGGGCAGAGCAGGATGAACCCTTTATGAGGCGAGCCATTGAGCTTGCCTGGAGGGCTGAAGAGGCGGGAGAGGTCCCGGTGGGAGCGGTCGTTGTATTTGAAGGCCGGGTCGTCGGGGAGGGTTGGAACCAGCCGATCTCCTCCCGCGACCCGGTATCGCACGCCGAAATCGGCGCCCTGCGGGCGGCGGCGAGCTCGCTCTGTAATTACAGACTGCCGAACACCACGTTATATGCCACGCTCGAGCCATGCGTGATGTGCGCTGGCGCTATTGTGATCGCTCGGGTCGAGAGACTAGTGTTTGGAGCGAGAGATATCCGCTTTGGAGGGGTGCGGAGCAAGTTCAGACTGGCTGATTCGGATCTATTGAATCACCGGGTGAGGATTGAGGAAGGGCTGCTGGCAGTAGAATCGGGAGAACTGCTTTCCAGATTTTTTCGCCAGCAGCGCGCTAAGCAGAGGTGAGAAATCGAAGAGCCGGTCGCCGCCAGACATCCGGCCCCTCGGAATCCCCGCCTCAGGCAGCCTTTTTCACTGGAAATTTCAAAATGGGCCGCGGCTTGGGAGGGGCCTCGGTTTCCACTGGGAACGGAGTGACCGTTGCACTCACTGCCCGCTGGCGGCCCGTGCCGTTGAAGTATTCATCCAACGGGAAGAGCGGATGCGGTTCAAGTTCCCGAAATGTCCGCCCCAGCTTTTGCTCGATACGATATACCTCGTGGAAAAAGGCGCCCCTATCTATTTTTAAACGACTGCAACAGAGCTTCCAGTCGGCCCCTAATAAGAAGTGAAATTTAAAAACTCTGTAGGCCCGGTCATCTAACACGCGTTTGGAGACGAGGTAGAAATCGGCGATAAACTCCTCGTTCTTCATTCCCCAAACCGACTTTCGCAGGCGTCCGGGGTTGGCTTCCAGCGAGACACGGCTGACGTATTTTTCTTTCAGCGCACAAATCCGGAACCGCGCATGACAAGCACGAAAGATGGCCCGGAACACGCAGTTGCAGGGGGTCGACGCCCCTGCTCTTCCTGGCCGGAGACCGAGACCATAGCAATACGTGCAAGACTGCTGAGCTAAGGCCAGCGTTTCTGAACGAGTCCACTGCATTGTTTATTTCTTTCCCTCCGTACACCCATTTATGGGCGTGGCGGCATCTGTTATGAACTAACGATATGGTACTTTCCTGCTCTGTAAAAAGAATGGTAGATTTTTTTTCAGAATTCTCCTGTGGTTTTCCACTGATTTATCACAAGCCTAAGAACTCCTATCGTTTGCCGAGAAAATGCCCGATAAATCGCAAGCTTGTAAAATCGGCCAGTTTCTACGAAACTGTATACACCCTATTTCAAAGTGAAATCAGTAGTAAACCTGGAAAGCCTTTCGTTTGAAATGCTTTTGGCAAGGTTCCGCCATCACGTGAACGGACGCATTCAAAACGGTGAGTTCACGGAGCGGGGGTTGGCCCGAATTCTGGGTATCTCGCAGCCCCAAGTTCACAACGTACTGAAAGGCGCGCGAAGAGTGCAGCCACACTTTGCTGATCGATTTCTGACGAAATTCGGAATTTCCGTCCTCGATCTGCTGCAGGATCCGGAACTTTACGCCGAAGTCGAATTTCGAAAAGGCCAGGCTGGGCGATCTCTCGACACCAATCCGGTGCCGCGCAAGCCGGTGGGCCGGCAGTTACTGGAGCGGGCCGACCAAAAGAAATTCAGCTAGTATACGGCTCCTTCTAGCCTTTGGGCTAACCGCGTCGGACGAATCTGATCCGCAGATGCCCAGGGCTCGGTCGCAAGCCACCCGCCAAACCTGTCCCGATTTGGACCTTAATACCGATACGACACAGGAAGCAGCTCCGTAGCTGTTCCGGAATAGAAGTCTGAAGCCGAAACCACGCGCGTTGGGCATTCGGCATGGCTCTCTCTTTCCGGTGTAACTCTCCGTTTTTCATAGCCTTCCTCTCGTGCCGCTTCAGGCTTTCGCTGCCTGGTGAGCGAGGTGCGTTTTCCCGGGTGCGATGCCGAACGCAGACGCGTTTGGCTCCCGAGAGGACACATGAACGCCGCCACTAAGCAAGTTTTCTCTAAATCCGCTGAATCCGATGACTACAGCCGGAGAGATCAACTGATTTTGGAACATCTTTCGCTCGTTTCCGGAATAGCAAGTCACGTCCAGAAGTCCGTGCCAGTGCATATTGAGCTGGATGATCTCATTCATGCAGGCACCATGGGTCTCTTCGACGCGGCAACGAAATACCGCGAAGACCGGGAGGTCACCTTCGCGACTTATGCCAAGCACCGCATCCGCGGTGCGATCCTCGATTATCTTCGACAGGCGGACTGGGCTTCGCGCGATTTGAGAAAGCGTCATAAGCAATTGGAGACGGTAACCCGAGATCTGAAAATTAAGCTGAATCGCGATCCAACGGACACCGAGATCGCGAAGGCGATGGGCCTCTCGCCACGCCAATGGAAATCGCTACAGGTAGACCTGCGATTGTTGGGAAAAGGCGTGAGCTCCTTAGACGCCGCGGAGAATCCGGACCAACCCAACCTAGAGCCGCCCAGTCCCACGGCACAGGGCCCGGATTGTCTTTTCGCGCGCACCGAACTGCGCGATCGCCTAAATAGCGTAATGAATAGCTTGCCCGTGCGCCACCGGCAAGTTATCAATCTGTACTATAGCGGCGACTACACCATGCGTGAAATTGGAGGGATGCTGGGAGTGAACGAAAGCCGCATATCTCAAATTCATCGCTCGGCGCTGCAGCGTATGCAAGTAGTGCTCGAACAGAGCGGGATTCGTTCGGCGGCCGCGTACTGAGCCGAAGTTTGTCGGCAGCGCACCAGCAAAACGCTAGTGAATCGATAATTTGTACGGCAGAATCCGAAGCATCCCACCTCGAAAAAAGGCAGGGCTCGGCAAAGCCCGCAACGCTTCCCGGATTCTGCTTTCCGCAGCGGCGTCTTCAACGGACTGGGCGGACGATTGAGTCAAGATCTCGAGTAGGCTCCTTCGAGGCGGATAGAGCACCAGGTTCGTTTCGCCGGTTGCGGAAAGGTGCGCTCTTTCGCGCACCAGTGCAATCGACTGGTCGAGACCCCCGAGAGTATCGACGAGTCCGTTGCCGAAAGCCTGCTGGCCCATCCATACCCGGCCCTGAGCCAGTTGGTCAATTTGGTCGTAGCTCTTGCGCCTCGCGCCCGCTACTCTCGACACGAACTGCTGATACGTCGCCTGGATCATTTCGTGCAGCTTTTCTTTAGCGGCGTCGGAGAGCGGCACGCTCGCAGAACCCATCTCCGCCATCCTGCCGCGGGTCAGGATATCTGTCTGGATCCCGAGCTTGTCGTACAGGCCTTTCAGAACGGGGCGCGCGTACAAAACGCCGATTGAACCGGTAATCGTGTTCGGATACGCGACTACCGGGTCACCCGTCATCGCCATGAAATAACCGCCCGACGCTGCTACGTCCGACATCGAGACAACCAGCGGCTTCGCGCGGCTGAGCAACTTCAGCGCGCGCAGGATGTCGTCGGAGGCAACTGCGTCACCGCCGGGCGAGTCGATGCGGACGATAACTCCCTTGATACTGCGATCGTTCCTGACCTGTTCCAGGAGTTTCGAGAATCCGCCCGAGGAGATCAGAGTCGGACCGCCGAACGCGTTGTTCGGGTTACCCGCAACGATGTCGCCTTCACCAACGACCAGAGCGATCCGGTCGCCTTGGCCTGGGGCGGCGTGAAAATACGTCCGGAGGGGAAGCTTGGCAAGCTTCTTCGTTCCCGTTCGCCTTTCGAGGTCGCCGTAGACTTCGTCCTCGTACGCGAGCTGATCCACCAATCCGGCTGCTCTGGCCTGGCTTGCCACGAAGGGCCCATTGTCTACCAGTGTCCGAACTTCATCGGATCTCTTGTGGCGTGCCTGAGCGACACTCGAACAAAAATCGCCGTAGAGCTGATCGAGAACCTGGTTCAACACCTCACGCGTTTCGGGTGACATGCCGGTCTTGGTAAAAATGTCACCCGCATCTTTGAATCGCCCGATATGGTCCACTTGCACCTGGATTCCCAGTTTGTCGAGCGTGCCTTTGAAATACATCGCCTCCAAAAGAAACCCTCTTACTTCAAGGGCATCGCCGGGAGAAAGGAAGATCTTGTCTGCGGCCGAGGCCAAATAGTACTCGTGCGACCCAGGTGATTGCAGGAACGCATACACTGGCTTTCCGGATTTCTTAAAATTCAGAATCTCCGTCCGCAGTTCCTGTAATTTGCCCCAACCAGTTTCGAGCCCGCGAGGCTCAAGAAGGACAGCTTTAATCCTGCCGTCGTTGGCGGCTTGGCGAAGCGACGTCCAAACGTCTCGGACAGTCGGAGGACTCTGGGACTGAATGAATGGGATTGGTATGTCGACCGGCGCAGCTTCCGGAATGTCGCCGCTCATTTGCAGGACCAGGACCGAATTCTTGGCGACACTCGGCTGCTTGCTCTCGAAGATGCGTCCTATGGCAAAGACCACTACCAGCCCAGCAGCAACTGCGACTACGATTCCGACCAGCACTCCTACGATAAATTTCCACATTGGATGAGCGACCGCTCCCAAGTGAAGAGTAGCAAGAGCGGCGTGAAAAGAGTGCCTTTTGAGTAGGAAATGGAGCTAACGAGTGAGCGGGACACTAATGAGGCCGGTACGAGCCGCGTACTCGATCAGACTAGCCCGATTGTGGATATCGAGTTTTCGCATCAGGTTTAGCTTGTGCGCTTCTACCGTTTTGATACTCAGGCCCAATTCCGCGGCGACTTCCCGGACGGTTCGACCCTCCCCGAGCATACGGACGACCTCCTGCTCTCGGGCGGTCAGAACAGAACCCTTTGAAGCTGGATTGGAAGCTGCCAGGGCCCGCAGATCGGCGATTGTTGGTGAAATCGTAAGAGTGCTCCCGTCATCGGCCGAGATCACCTGCCGAACGCCGGCCAGCAGTTGCGCTGGCGCGCTATTGCGCAGCATATAACCTCGGGCTCCGGCCGAAATAGCCGTCTCCAGTTGCTGCTCTCCATCCTCGTCGGTAAGGAACAAAAGGGCTGCTTTGGCCAATTCTCCCTGCCTGCTCGCAGACAAACACTGCTGGGAGGCCGCTTCGAGCAGGGCCAGATCCATCACGATCACATCCGGTTTTAGGGCGCCGGCTTTTAGGATGGCATCGGGAAAATCTGTTGCCTCCGCTACCACCTCCAGGTCCGGTTCAGCCGAAAGCAGGGCGCGTAATCCGCGCCGGAACAACAGTTGTCCATCGGCTATCAATACTGTGCTGAGTCGTTTGCCGCTTCGCAAGGCCGTTTCTTCCAGTCACTTACGCTTATCGGCTTGCGATGGGGAAATTGGAGAGAGTGTTTGGACCCTATCTGCCGGAAATTTTGGCCTTCCGCGGTGGGTGCGCACTGAAGCTAGGCGCATTCTCCAAGAGCTGGATCGTATTGCCATCGCCGGTCTCCCTAGCCCGATCCAGCGCAGTGCGCCCGAAACGATCCTTTCGGTTCGCATCGGCTCCGCTGTTGAGCAGCGTCTCCACCGCTTTCGCGCGACCCATGGAGGCCGCCAACATTAATGGAGTTGCGCCCGCATCCCGATCGGCGGCATCAATCTTTGCACCGCGCTTGATAAGTACGGTAATCACCTCGGCGCTGCCTGCCAGGGCGGCATCGTGCAGTGGCGTCCCGCCCGTGACATTTCTGCTTTCGAGGTTCGCGCCGTGGTCGAGCAGTAGTTGCACCAACTTCTCGTGTCCTTTGAGGGCTGCGTCGTTCAGGTACGTAGACCCGGAGGGGGTTGGGCGGCTTACGTCAAAACCTGTATCGATCAGCAGCTTCGCGATTGCCGTTTGGCCGCGAAGACTGGCGGATTCCATAGCGCCGTCAGCCTCCGCCTCGAGTGCAGGCGTTGAGCGGGCCAGCTTCAGAAGCTCGCCGATCGCATTCTCGTTTTTATAGGCAATAGCCAGATCAAGCGGGCTCAAACCGTAGCGATCGCGAATCAGCGGATCGGACCCTGCCTCAACCAATACGGGGATCAGATCGGCGAATCCCTTAATGCAGGCCTCCTGCATGGGCCCTCGGCCATCAAGCGAATGCACGCGTTTGGGATCGGCGCCGCGGGAAAGCAGGAGCCGCACAACCTCGCGACGGTCATTCAGGACTGCTTCATCCAAAGGCGTGTTGGCGCTCTGGTCACTGGCGGACACATCCGCACGCGCGGAGAGCAGGCGCTTCACAATCTCTGGATTTCCTCGCGCACACGCGAGATGCAGGATAGTCTGGCCCGAGGCATATCTGAAATCCAGACGCGCCCCTCGTGATACCAACAAATCGACCACCTTCGCATGGTCGGCTTGCACTGCGTACCACAAACCCGTTCCAGCGCTCTCTTTGTTGCGGACGTTTACATCCCCGTTGCGGTTCAAGAGCAGCAGCGCCGCTTCGGTATTGCCGGTCCAAGCTGCGTCAAACAACGCAGGATTCCCGAGCGCGTCGGGCGAATTGGGATCGAGCCCCGACTCGAGCAGTTGCTGCAACTCCTTGAGGTCACCGGTGCGAATCGCGGCGTGAAGCCGCTCGCCTGGCGTTGTCGGAAATCGATTAAGAGAGGACTCCTGAAGGGCAGCGTCTTGCCTCGCGCCCGAAACCGGCGAGCAGAGAGGCGGCAACAGGAGCAAGCCCAGGACCGGAATGAACTGGGGCATGCCACAGCGTAGCACTACAAAAAAGGCACCCCGTAAGGGTGCCCTTTTTTGCGCCAATTCGCTCGGGTCTTTATTTACTTACCGGTACGCCGGCGTGCTTTTCCAGCATCTTCTGAAACTCCGATTTGCCGATAGCGCCGACTTTCTGCTCCACGATTTGACCGCCCTTGAACAGCAACAAGGTGGGGATGCCGCGAATTCCGTAGCGGTACGCGGTCTGCTGGTTGGCATCTACGTCGAGTTTGCCCACTTTTACCTTGCCGGCGTATTCCGTTGCGACCTGATCTACGGTCGCGCTCATCATGCGGCAGGGTCCACACCACTCCGCCCAAAAATCCACCAGGACGGGGACTTCGGAATTCAACACATCCTTGTCAAAGCTGTCGTCAGTAAAAGTAAGCGTATTATCGCCTGCCATTTATATCTCCTGTTAATTGATGAGGCAACGCCCGGTTTTGATTCATTGGGGCATCTGCTCCCTGATGAATAGCTTACAGACCCCGGCCAGAGCCACGGGGTGGGCTACACTGAGGGGCAGATATTTCCTTGCTGCAAGGTCGTTTCGCTTTGATTTTCCCTCGAGCCGTTTTTCTTCCCTTAATTCTTCTCACCACTCGCTATCTGAGCGCGGGCGCTGATCAGGTTGGGCCTGCTCCAGCGTCCCAGGTAGACACGCAGCGCGACTCCGGCGAAAACCAGTTCAGCGTGAGCCTGACCCTGTTTTCCACGCTGGCAGCTATTAACGCCGCCGGATACGATGCCGGCATCGATTCACCATTGAATGAAGAGTACAAGGTCCGAAGACAGGTACGGGAGGAGCTGGCGAAGCGGAGCATTGGTTGCCTGCCGGAGCTAAGAACGTTTTATCGGCAACATAAAAAGCCTTCCGAAGCCGCGGATTTAGGCCAGTACATTTCGTTCGCCCTGATCGCCGGAGATGCCCCCGGTTTCGCATTGCCTGCCGGGGAGGTGCCGCCCGATGTAGAACCCTTGAGGGGTTTCAGCGAGTTGCTGGCGCGGTTCTACAAAGAAGCTAATCTGGCGGATCTTTGGAGGCGGTCCCAGGCAGCTTACTCGAGCGCAATGCTGCATTATCAGGACCCCGTGATCGCTACACTGTTTGAGGCAAACGGTTACCTGCGTAACCCTTCCGGTTATTTGGGCCGCAGATTCCAGATCTATCTCGATCTGCTCGGGGCACCGGATCAGGTGCAGGTACGCAGCTATCGTGACGATTACTTCGTAGTTATCACGCCCACCAGCACACCGGTTGTGGATGATATTCGCGACGCGTACCTGGCGTATCTGCTCGATCCGCTGACCTTCAAATACACCGAGATCATCAAGCAAAAAAAGCCGCTCGAAAAATTTGCGCAAGAGGCTCCTGCGCTCGATGTGGCGTACAAAGATGATTTTTCGCTGCTCGTCACGAAGTCTTTGATCAAGGCGATCGATAGCCGGCTAATGCACGCGAGCGCGGCCGAGAAACAGGCGTTCGTGAACGAGGCCGTGCGGGAAGGTTTCGTGCTCACAGCCGCCTTCGCAGAGCTGTTGCCCGGCTACGAAAAGCAGCCCGATGCTTTTCGCATCTATTATCCCGATCTCATCGCTGCGGTTGATGTACATAAGGAGCAGAAGCGTCTTAAGGATGTGCAATTCGCCCAGAGTATCCCACAAAGGGTTATCGCACAGCCGGCCCCCCGGCAAGTAGACCCCGCGGAGGCTTCTCTCGAATCGGCAGAAGGGCTCTACGAACAGGCCGATTACGATAACGCGCTGAAAACATTCAGAAAAGTCCTGGAAGAGAGTTCCGACAAGAACATGCAAGGCCTGGCTTACTACGGGCTGGCGCGGATCGCTGTCCGGCAAAACAAAAAGGACGAGGCGGTGCAGTTTTTTGAACGCACCACGGACGCCAATCCCAATCCGGCTGTAACGGCTTGGGCGCACGTGTATTTGGGTAGGCTTGCTGTGGCAGCCGGAGACCCGGACAAGGCCAACGCCCAGTTCAAACTGGCGCTGGCCATCAATGGCGCTTCCGTCATGGCGCGCGAAGCTGCCGAAAAAGGTTTGAAGAGTATGTCTTCAGGAGAAAAACAGCAATGAGATCGCGATTTGTTGCCCGATTCTGGGCCGCGCTGGCTCTGGCGGCTCTACCTGTGTTTGCCCAAGAGGCGCAACCGAAACAGCCGCGTCCGAAATCTCAAAAAGAAATCGACGCGCTCAAGAAAGTTCAGGCCGATGTAACGGCTCAGAATTGGGGTCAGGAAATTCAGGACATCAATTCTGTTCTCGAAAATTTCGCAGACACCGACTACAAACCGATGCTCCTGAATATGGCTATGGAGGCCGCGCAGAAGCAGGGTGATTACGGCCAGACTGTTGCCTATGGCGAGCAGATCATTCAGAGTGATCCTAATGACGTTACCGCTCGCGTGACGCTGGCGCAGGCAATCGCGCGTCACACCCGTGAAAACGACCTGGATAAGGATCAATCCATTAAGAAGGTGCAGGATTACGCGAACAAGGCGCTGGACCTGCTGAAGAACAATCCTCCTCCCCCGGTAGGTGTCCCCGCCGACCAGTGGGGCCCGTACCAAAAGCAGCTCCAGGGCGAGGCTCATGATGCTCTGGCAACGGCCGCCGACCTCGCGAAAAACTATCCCCAGGCTGTTACTGAATACCAAGCCGCCTACACCGCATTTCCTAATCCGATCATCTTGACTCATCTCGGGAAGGCGTATCTCGACAACAAGCAGTACGATGACGCGATCTCGACAGCCGATAAGGTTCTAGCGGACAGCTCGGCCCCGGCGCAGATTAAACAGCTCGCTCAACAACAGAAGGACGCCGCCACCAAGATGAAGGGCACCAAGTAGACACGTGTCGGATGAGGCCTGCGCTCCAGGCGCTCGAAGAGAAGATCGGGTACCACTTTCGGGATCGTGATCTTTTTCTCAGAGCGCTGACTCACCGCTCCTGGCTGTCTGAACGGGGCTCTCCCATGCCGGAAACCGGCGACAACGAACAGCTCGAGTTCTTAGGGGACTCGGTCTTGGGATTCGTTGTCAGCGAGGCGCTTGTCTTGCGCCATCCGGTGGCGCGTGAAGGCCAGCTCTCACAGTGGAAAGCGCACCTAGTCAGCTCCACTCATCTCTACGCGTGCGCGCTCGCACTCGGATTAGGCGAGTTTCTTCTGCTCGGCAAAGGCGAAGACCGGAACGGCGGGCGGGAGCGCAGAACGGTTCTGGCAAATGCATTCGAGGCGCTGATTGCCGCGATGCTCGTGGATGGAGGCATCGACGTCGCGCGAAAATTCGTAGAGGAGCATGTGCTTCACGGCGTAAACAGTCTTCGGGACGTCGAATCAATGGGCCTTCTGAACCATAAGAGTGTGCTGCAGGAGCGCACTCAGGCCCTTGGACTTCCCGTCCCGCGTTATAGCACCGTGGATAGCAGCGGGCCGGAACACGCGAAAGTCTTCACTGTGGAGGTAAGAGTAGGAGACCGATTCACGAGCCGCGCTACCGGAAGCTCTAAAAAAGCGGCAGGCCAACAAGCCGCCGAACTCCTGATCCAACAGCTCGCGGAGCCGGAGTCTCCACTATGATTTGTCTTCCCGGGCGTTTAACAGATCAAGAAGCGCGCGCAGCTCACGGCGCAGATCCTGGAAAAAAGCAGGAGGAGTGGTAAACAGCTCAGCCTGCTTGCGGCGTGCCGGCGCGCTCACGGTTTCGCGCTTCGGTTTCGTTTCCAGAACTTTTCTGGCGCCCTCGATGGTAAAGCGTTTCTCGTATAAGAGACGCTTGATCTCGAGTACCAGCTCGACGTCCTTGCGCCGGTAGAGCCGGTGTCCTGTGCCGGACTTCTTCGGTCCAAGGCCTGAGAATTCGGATTCCCAAAAGCGCAGAACGTACGGCTTGATGCCAGCGAGCTTCGCTACTTCGCCAATTCGGAAGTAGAGCTTGTCTGGAATTTCCGGGTCCTGTCCCGGATTGGGAGCCAAATCTTCCATCGCGAGGGCGCGGTCTGAAGCAATTGTATCGGAAGCATCTTCTGTTTACCGGTGAGCCGCAGGTGAGTTACGGGCCAGGCCTACCGCGAGAAGATGTAGAGACATGACACCGGGAAAGCCGAAACTCGTTGGCGGTTCGCAACCAGAAGAACGGGGGGCGGAAGAGCAAGCAGCTGGAACGGCCGCCGCAGGCGAACCGGCTTTGGCGGTAAAACCACCGCCCTGGATCGAGAAACGAAAAGTTTCCTATGTAGTCCTGCTAATACTCACCATCGCAGCGCTCTACCTTGCTTACATCGTCTTTCGTCCATTCCTGACGTCCCTGTTCTTGGCTCTTGTCCTGACCATCGCCGTCTTGCCGCTGCACCAGTGGATAAGCCGGCGCGTACCTAGGTCCAGTGCAGCGGCGCTGATCACCACCTTCATCCTCGTATTGTTGGTCCTAGTGCCGCTCACTCTCATGAGCATCAAGCTTGTGGCCGAAGCAGCGAACGTCTACAATTTCATCTCTCAGCAATGGGGCGAGGCGCCTTGGTCTGGCCATTTTGCCTGGCTGTCGGAAGCAGTTTACCGGGCTGCGGAGCAGGTGGGAATGCCGCCTGAGCAACTCAAAGGCATCATCACAGCTCGCGTGCAGGACTTGGCCGCCTCGCTGGTGGGAGTGATCGGCTGGGCAGCACGGGGAATCGGGCAGCAAATCACGACTATCGCTCTAACCTTACTTGTCCTGTTCTTCTTTTTGCGCGACCGTGAAAAATATCGTGGTGATGTCATCGGCTTGCTCCCGCTCCCTCCCGGGCGGATGGATCAATTGGCGGCCTCCTTGCATGAAACCGTTGTCGCTAATATCTATGGGGCGGTTGTAGTAGGCCTGATACAGGGGACCCTGACCGCCATTGGTTTTGGGATGACTGGCCTGCGCGCAGCGCTGTTGTGGGGATCTGTAGCCATGATTTTCTCATTCGTGCCCATCGTCGGCCCCTCGCTGGTCTGGATTCCAGGGGCGCTGGTGCTGGCAGCGCAGGGCAACTGGCCCAAGGCGATTGTACTCGCCGCGTGGGGCGTGCTTATCGTCGGTTCTGTGGACTATCTCGTGCGGCCCAGGGTTGCCCGCGGTCGCGCCAGCGCAAATACCTTGCTCATCCTGCTTTCATTCTTGGGAGGGTTGAAGGCCTTTGGCGCCATCGGAATCATTGCCGGCCCGGTGGTGCTAGCCATAGTGACGGCCCTCGTGGGCATGGTTCGTGAGGAGAATGAAGTCGCATGCGGATGAGAGCTTCCCGCTAAGATCCCAGGACTCGCAATAGAGCGTCCCATCTTTCATCGGCGACGGCTTTTCTCAAAATTGCGGGGACCTGGCCCATCCAGATCTATTGCACTTCGAGAGTCACGATAACGGAAGCGTGGATGTCCAGGTTGCCCGCTTCGACCGGAGTCTCCGTCTTTTCTCTGGCCATCGCCATTTGAGCCATCGGGATCGGACGAACAGGCGTTATCTGTTGCGGCTCGGCGGAAAGCACTCCAATGACTCGAATGCCCAGCGCCTTGGCTATGGCTTCCGCGTTGGCGCGAGCCTTCGTTGCCGCTTCCGCCAGCGCCCGCGCGTAAACGGCGGAGTTGTCGCGAAGCATAAAGGAAATCGAACTCACGTTGTTCGCCCCTGCGCCAGTAGCCGTATCCAGCAGTTTTCCGGTTTGAGACAAATCATCCAGCGTGACCTGAACCGTATTACTGGCTTCATAACCTTTGATTCGAGGCGGCTGATTCGGCGCGTACGCATACTGCGGTGTCACGCTGTAGCCCGTTGTTTTGCTCTCTCCGCGGCCTTCGACAATTCCCTTGAGAGAAGCCAATACCGCTGACGTCTGCGAAGCATTCTGAGCTGCAGCCGCTTCCGCCGTTGCGCCCTGCGTGCTTACGCCGATCGAAATTTGCACGCGATCCGGCTTCGTCTGAATGGTGGCGTCACCGCCTGCGCGCACAAAGTGGACTTTCGAGAGGTCCTGAGCAGACGTAGCACAGGGCAGCAGAACGAGGCATAGCAAGAGATAACGTCGCATAAGCATCCGATTACGATGACGCGCGTGCGCCTGCGCGCGTGCAGAGATATAACTCGGCTGCTCGCGCGTTTCTGAAACCTAAGTACGTTGGCGATAATCTTCAATGACAGGAGGGTTCTCATTATCTCGCGTACCGGCAGGAGAGTGCTTCGTTGGCTCTTTGCAATTGGCGGCATACTCGTGCTGGCTGCCATTTTATTCGTTGCGTGGTATGCGAAAACGCTCACTCCCCGCGCGAAGCAGCGAGTCGTCAGCGCGCTCGAAGATCGTTTCAATGCCGACGTTACGCTTCAGTCTCTCCAGCTTTCTGTTTTCCCTCGTCCGAAAGTTGTAGGCGAAGAGCTTCTAATTCGACATAAAGGCTGGAACGATCCGCACCCGCTGCTCTATATTCACCGCTTTACGGCGGAAACAGATCTTTGGACGCTTATCGAGCGCAACAATCACGTGAATTCCGTGCGGCTGGACGGCCTCGCGATTTACGTTCCCCCGCGCGGCCGCGCGGCCCTGCGAGACAGCTTCAAGGACAACCATGAGGTTGCCAGTAGCGAGTCTGGGCATGATGAAACTCAATTACCGTTCCTGATCGATAGAATCACTGCAGATCAGACTCTGCTTGAAGTCGAGCCTAAGGTTGCGCGCAAAGAGCCGCTCGACTTTGATATTCGCAAGCTGACATTGCAACGGGTGGGGCCGAGAAAGGCGATGTCGTTCCAGGCCAAGCTCATCAATGCCAAGCCGCCGGGCTTTATCGACACGGCCGGAAGTTTCGGTCCGTGGCAAAAAGACGATCCGCGCTCAACGCCCGTTGCCGGCAGCTACAATTTTCGAGAGGCTGACCTTGGCGTTTTTCCGGGCATCGCGGGAACACTCGCGTCAACCGGCAATTATCAGGGCGTGCTGCAGCATATCGAGGTAACCGGCACGGCGGATGTACCGAAGTTTACGTTGAAGCGCGGCGGCGATGCTGTCCACCTGAAGACTAAGTTTCATTCCATTGTGAACGGGACCGATGGCGATACGCTACTGGATCCCGTAGACGCCAGATTTCTCGATTCCGAGTTCATTTGCAAAGGCGGCGTTGTCCATAAACCAGGCGATATTGGCAAAACGATCTCCCTGAGCGCGAGGGCGGTTCACGCGCGCATGGAAGACATTCTCAAGCTGGTGATGGGCGGGAGACCCGTAGTAACTGGAGACGTGGATTTCAACAGCACGATTCTGATTCCTCCTGGCCCCGAAGACGTGATCGATAAGCTCAGGCTCAGCGGCCGCTTCGCACTCCTGTCAGCGAGATTCACTAGCCAGGAGGTTTCGCGCCGCCTAATCACGCTGAGCGATCGGGCCCGCGGAATCAGCAGGAGTGAAGAGGAGCAAGGGCAGGGAGGAGATATCGTTGCCTCTGACCTTCGCGGGCGCTTCACTCTCGCCGGCAAAATGGCCCATTTCTCCGCGCTCTCTTTCGAGGTTCCGGGAGCGCTTATTAGACTGGACGGATCATACGGCCTCGAATCGGAAAATGTCGACATGATCGGTACGTTCCGTATGCAGGCGACGCTCTCGCAAACACAATCCGGGGTCAAACAATGGATGCTGATGCCATTCAATAAGCTGTTCGAGAAAGACGGGGTCGGCTTCCAAGTGCCGATTACGATCACTGGGACCAAGGATCACCCCAAGATCCTTGTTACGGTGCTTGGTCATCAATTCGCAGTGAATTAAGATCATTCAAAGACAAGATGAAGAAACTCTTATCCGCCGCTTCAGCCTTATACGCGGCGCTCCTGTTCAATTCCGGAGCGACGGCCCAATCCGCAGGACCTGAGAAGCAGCCTTTCGGCAAGGCTCCTGGTGGCAAGGAAGTCTTTCTGTACACATTGCGCAATGGGTCCGGAATGGTGGTGAAAATCACTAACTTCGGCGGACGCGTCACCTCGATTGAGGTGCCGGATCGCAGCAAGAAAACGGGGGACGTCGTTCTTGGCTTCGATAGCCTGAGCGGCTACACTTCGAAGCCGGCGGCGACGTCTTACTTCGGGGCGCTTATCGGCCGTTTCGCGAATCGGATCGCGGGCGGCACATTTATCCTGAACGGCCAAACGTATCACGTCCCCACCAACGAAAACGGTAAGAACTCTCTTCATGGTGGCACTCACGGATTCGACAGCAGAGTCTGGGACGTGAAGCAAGCCTCGGCGAACTCGCTTGAGCTGCATTACTTCAGCCCCAATGGAGAGGAAGGTTTCCCCGGGAACCTCAATGTCACAGTCCGCTATTCACTCGATGATCGTGACGGGCTGCGCATAGATTACACGGCGACGACGGACAAAGACACGGTGATAAACCTGACCAATCATTCTTATTTCAACCTCTCAGGGCCGGGGAGCGGGCCCATCCTGAACCAGAACATCGTGATCGATGCGCGTCGCTACACCCCCGTGAACGCCAACCTGATTCCAACGGGCACGATCGACGAGGTTAGCGGCACGCCTCTCGACTTCCGCACCGCCAGGCAGATCGGCGTCCGCATCAATGCCAATTTCGAGCAATTGAAACTCGCCAACGGTTACGATCACAATTTCGTTTTGAATCACCCTGGAAATTTATCGGCTGTAGCCGCGCGTGTGGAGGATCCGAAAACCGGACGCGTGCTGGAAGTCTTCACCACACAGCCAGGGATCCAGTTCTACACGGGTAATTTCCTGAACGGAAGCGTGCATGGGATCGGCGGTACGTACACCTTCCGATCAGCATTATGTCTCGAAACACAGCATTTTCCAGATTCCCCGAACCACACGAATTTCCCGAGTACCGAACTTCACCCCGGGCAAGTCTTCAACAGCACAACGATTTACCGGTTCTCGACTAAATAATCTTGCCAACGCCTACTTATTCGCACGACGCAACGCTAACGTATCGGGGCGAAGTGTGGCATTGCGCAACTTTTTCCAATCATCGGTGACGTGGATCAGCTTCCCGGTGATGTGATTCGACTGTTCTGACGCCAGAAATGCCGCTTGCTGCAATTGGAGATCCGGCGAGACTCCGCCGGTGCGTCTGGTTTCTTTGGCCTGATTGACGATCGAATGTTCAAGCCGGTGCTCTGCGCGAATAATTTCATCGGTAAAGTTCGTGTAGGCGGGTCCTGGGTCGAAACAATTCACCTGCACATTGTGCTCGGCGATTTCGATCGCCAGCGATTCCACAAACCGGACAACCGCCGTTTTGGACGTTGTGTAGGCCGACAAGTTAAGGTGAGGCCGAGCGTCGCTTTCGCAAACCAGCACGATGATCTTCCCGGCCCGTTTATCGATCATGTAGGGCAATACGGCGCGGCACGAATGCACGACACCGAAGAGGTTAATCTGAATCGTTTCGGTCCAGGCTTTCAACGGCGTACTCAGAAACGAGTTAAGCGGGCCGGGTGTTGCGGCCGCGCAAATCAAAATGTCAACCGCCCCTCCGAAGACTACCCGAACCCTGTCCACGGCAAGCGCGAGCTGCTCCGGATCGGTCACGTCGGCGCGGATGCGAAGTGCGCTGCCGCCCGTCTGTTCGATCTCGATATGCGCGAGGTCGATTTCGGCTTTGCTGCGTCCTAGCAGCGCAACGCGCGCACCCAAACGCGCGAAACCGAGCGCCAGCCGCTTGCCGATCCCCCGTCCCGCTCCCGTGATCAGAATATTTTTGTTCTTGAATTCGCCCGCAGGAGGTCCCACGTTCTCTTCGCCTTCCGAGGGCGGTTGCTGAGCCGCCCCGACCAGAGTAAAACAATCGAACTAGAGTCGATTCCTGCGCGTCTTTAGCTGCATGCCGGTTTCCATTCGAACTGCCATTCGTACCCTCAGGCGATCACTCGGGTTCACGTTGCTTGCGATCGCCATCCTCGCCCTGGGCATCGGTGCTACTACGGCCATGTTCACCATTACCCGCACCGTCCTGCTGAAACCACTCGCGTACCAGGATTCCGGCCGTCTGGTGACAGCGTCCTTTCGGGTTCCGGCATTTTCGAAACAATTCAGCACCATTCCCATCAACGCCCAGCATTACGAACTCTGGCGGGACCATTCCCGAACCATCCAGGAACTCGCGGTGCTCCGTCCGGCCTCGCACATCCTGTCCGGAGCAGGCCAAGCGGAGCAGTTGAAGGGCGTTAGTATCTCTCCCAATTTTTTTCATTTGCTCGGCAGTGAACCCGCTATAGGACGCGGTTTCGTCAAGGGCGAAGATTTGGCCGGCCATAACCACATCGTCGTCATCACCTATCGTTTGTGGCAACGCGCGTTCGCGGGGCGGGTGGATGCGATCGGGAAAGAGCTGCGCTTGGATGGCGTGCCTTATCAACTGATCGGTATAATGCCGGCCGGGTTTCCGTTTCCACGTGGGCGCGAGCTTTCGGAGCTGGAACAGCTCCC
The DNA here is from genome assembly GCA_963787585.1 of uncultured Acidobacteriaceae bacterium. Taxonomy (GTDB): domain Bacteria; phylum Acidobacteriota; class Terriglobia; order Bryobacterales; family Bryobacteraceae; genus Bog-105. The sequence continues at coordinate 103,217 of CAWBDR010000001.1, read as the reverse complement.
GGAGCGGACCGAATATTGGACGCCGCTCGTCTTCAATCGGGACGATCTGGCCGAACCCGAAGGCAACGAGAACTACATCGCCATCGCGCGGCTGAAGCCTGGCGTCACGACTCAACAAGCGGTTGCCGACCTGACTGCGCTCGAAAAAGTGATTTCGCAACGCTACCGTGAGCCCATTGAATTCGATCCGGTTGTGCGACCTCTGCAGCAGACGATGGCTCGCGATGTGCGCCTGCCTTTGCTCCTTTTGATGAGCGCCGTTGCAGCGGTGCTGTTGATTGTCTGCATCAATCTCATGAATTTAATGATGGTTCGGGCGACCTCGCAGCGGCGCGAATGGGCGATTCGTCTGGCGGTGGGCGCCGGAATCCCTGAGTTGCTGCGCGCAGCCTTTATCGAGAGCCTCTTGCTTTCAATCGTCAGCGGCGCCCTCGGATCGATTCTCGCGTGGTGGATGCTTCAGCTAATACGGCTGAAAGCGCCTCCCGGCCTTCCGAGGGTCGACGAACTCGTTCTCGATCCCGCAGCGCTTCTGTTCGCGATCGGGATTTCCGCTGCAAGCGCGATCCTGTTTGGCGCTTGGCCGGCATGGCGTACGGCTAGAATCGATCCGCAAGAAGCCCTTCAGTCTTCAAGCAGAAGCGCCAGCGAGAGCCGCAAGGGCCATCAAGTCGGCAGAGTGCTGGTAGCTGCTGAAGTGGCGCTCAGTACTATGTTGCTGCTTGGGGCAGGGCTGCTGCTGCGCAGTTTCGTCGCGATTCTCAGCGTGAACCCGGGCGTCAGTGTTCAGCACGTGCTGACCGCCCGCGTGAATCTTTCCCCAGATAAATACCGCCGGGATCCAGATGTAATTTCGTTCTACCAGGGCCTCATAGAGCAAGCCAGCAGGTTACCGGGTGTTCGCGCGGCCGGATTAGTTTCCGACTTGCCGCTGACCGGTGAGGATAACAACAATCCTGCAACTGCTGCCGATCGCCCCATCCCTCCAATAAGTCAATGGCAGATGACGAACTATCGAACGGCGAGCAGCGGGTATTTCAAGGCGGCCGGTATCCCGCTTGAAGCAGGCCGCGCATTTGAAGAGCGCGACGGGAACATACCCGAAGTAGTGATCAGTTCCAATCTGGCAGCCCGGCTGTGGCCTAAGCAGAGTGCGCTCGGCCGGCCCCTCAAGATATACGGCAATGGGACGCTGCAGAAAGTCGTTGGAGTCGTGGGCGCCGTTCACGCAGCTTCGTTAACGCAAGAGCCGACCATGATGATTTACTTCCCCGACTGGCGCCGGGCCGATGCCGACATGTCCTTGATAGTCCGTACCGGAACCGACCCCGAAGCCCTGTCTGCCACAATTCGACGCATCATCATCAAGCTGGAACCTCAGGCGGCGATCCCCTCCATTCAGTCCATGCGCCAGGTAGTTGCGGATTCGGTTTCCGAGAAGCGCTTTCAACTCATTCTGCTCGCGGGGTTTGCTCTTGCGGCGCTAGTGCTCGCTTGCCTCGGAATCTATGGCGTGCTGGCATTCGCGACCAGCAAACGCACCTCGGAAATCGGCATTCGCATGGCCCTTGGCGCTCGTCCGGGGCAAATTTTGCAGACAATCATGCGAAATGGCATGGCGCCGGTAATGGTTGGTATCGTAATTGGCCTGGCTGCTTCGGCGGGGTTGGCTCGCGCGATCGAGAGTCTGCTGTTCCAGGTTCGAGCGAGAGACCCTCTAATGTATGCAGGCACGGCGTTCCTCCTTCTAATCGTCGCCGCTTCGGCTTGTTTTCTGCCTGCCCGCCGCGCCGCCGCTTTGAATCCCGTGGAAGCCTTGCGGAACGAATAGGACTTGATTCCCTCGTGACATCTCCGCCCGCCGGATTAAGAGTGGAAAGAGCAGTTGCCTTGCACATACTTTTCGATTGACTCAAGCGGCTTTCCTGCGGTTCGGATTGATTTCTCTGCTCTTCGGTGCGGTGCTGCTGGTGTGCGCTGCTGCCCAGGCGCAAACGTTTACTCAGCGAGGCAACAAGCTGGCAGGCCCCGGGGCTGGGCAGGGCAATTCGGTAGCGCTCTCCGCGGACGGGAATACGGCCCTGGTAGGCGGCTCCCAATGAAAATGGCGATGCCGGCGCGGCGTGGGTGTTCACGCGCGATGGCAACCGTGCCTCGAACCAGCACGGAAGCAAGCTAACAGGCTCGGGCGCTGCTGGCGTGGCTTCCTGTCACTTTGCACGTTAGTTGGCGTAAGACTTTGCGGGCTACGTGGCGTAACTCTGCTTGTCTGCGTTACTTCGTACCTCGGGCTGAGAGACTTAAAATGCTACCTCCGGCAGTCGACGTCATGGCTCGGCGGCGATGAAACGCAGCAATCAATAAGAAAATGGCAACACCCGCTACAAAAAGACCGAGGTGATGTTGGGCCCATGGAATCCGCGTCCCTCGGTAGCTCATATGCCCATTCCCAATTCGAAGCGATTCCAAAATTCCGGACCACACCTCACCGAGCATTACGCCGGCGGTGCTTGTGACGAGCGAGCCGACAGTTGTCATGATCAGCATTGTCGTTAAGTCTTCCCGCGCTCCATAAGTTCGAAAGATCGAGCGAACACAAAGCCTTGCGCCACATCCGTAGAGGACGGCAAACGACAGGATCACTGCTAAGTCAAAAGAAGTTCGGCGACGCCCAAGTGATCGGCGAACCTCGTCCGGGGAAACCTTATGGGTACTTGCAATCACCCGAAACAAGTGAACCATGCAGGTGTCCCTCGCATCCGCACCTGCAAACGTTCCATCGAGGTTCTTGCAGCACGAGTCGGCATATCGAATTGCCAAGTCTTCCGCAAATTCAGCATCATCGCTAAGATGCTGTCGATCCGAGTTTTCTTTTAGATTAAGCGCCTTTCCATGCGCTTCATTCGGCCACTGGCAGTTCGAGTTGGGGGGCGGATGCTGTGCGCATGCCGTCAAGCACGCGAGCCCTACGAGGAGGGAGGCTGTTCGGCCAACTTGTTTTAAAGAAGCGACCGCTATCCTGCGTTCGTTCTCGGGAAGCTTCACCAGATCTGCAATCCTGCTGATCTATGTAGCATACTAGCTTCTAAAGTGTCCGTCGTTGCCGATACCGCTACATCTGCCCGATAACGAGGCTTTCACGCGCGGCTTCCACCACGGCCTTGGTCAATTGTTTTACAGAGTTGATTTCGAGAATTCGTTCCATCTGCGTGAGTAGACGGTTCAGCAGCGGGAAGTTGGATATCTCCGGTTTCTTCGCACCCTAGAATCCAGAGAGGGTAAAGGCCCTGAAGTGCGGGCTGAAAATACGCCTTCCCGCGCTATACTTTCGAGTAGCGGGCTTGCTGGAAGCTCGCACAAATCAATCCCAAGAGGCGAATGAGTAAAGAAGACAGTATAGAAGTAACTGGCACGGTCGTTGAAAAATTTCCGAGCGGCCTGTTCAGTGTTCAACTCGATCAGGACCGCACAGTTCTCGCTCACCTCGCTGGTAAGCTGCGACGTAATCGAATTCGCGTGTTAGCCGGCGATCGCGTCACCCTGGAGATGTCGCCTTATGACCTCACCAAGGGACGCATCACATACCGCCACAAATAGCAGCCTCTTTCAACTAAACTCCTCTTTCGACGGAACGCGCGGCGGCATCAATCGCGTCTCTTCGTATATCTACTATCTACGCCGGTGGCCTAAACCGTCGACACTGTCTCCAATATCCTGGCAGTAATCGGGGCTACGGGTGCGCGTCGCGGTTCCATGGCAGTCGTCCACTACCATAAAGAGTTGTCACCGGTTGATACCCTGAGCCAGGCAACCCCGCCGTCGGTTGCCCGCAGGCACTGGCCTCAGATCTATTTCGCAGTCGCTTCCACTTCGCTAGCCACTCTGTTGCTCGAGTTGGCGCTCACGCGCGTGTTCTCAGTCGTTTACTACTACCATTTCGCGTTTCTAGCCATCTCGATCGCGCTGTTTGGCCTCGGCGCTGGCGGAGTGTTTTCCTATGTCGTCGCGGGCTGGAAAGGATCGCTTTATAGCAGACTCGGCCTGCTAGCCGCTCTGAATGCCATCGCGATCGTCCTCTCTCTCGCTTTTCTGCTGAACCGAACGGGCGAAATGAACAGCGCGCAATTAATAGCCGCTTACTTCGTGGCAGCGATTCCATTTTTGCTGTCCGGCACAATCCTGTCACTCGCCATCGCCGAGACCATTGAGCGCGTCGATAAAGTTTATTTCTTTGATTTGGTCGGTGCCGCAGCCGGCTGCGCCGTTCTGGTTCCCCTTCTGAACTGGGTGGGTGGCCCCAATACCATTCTCGTCGCAGCCGCGCTATTCGGTGTTTCCGCGGCAGTCTGGTGTCATCTCGGGCATGCACCTCGCGGACGCGTCGCCGCTGTCCTTCTCGGCCTTGTGCTGGTAGGTCTCATCACCTATAACTGGAAATTCCCGCTCATAGACGTAAAATTTGCGAAGGGCGAGCGCGTCAAGAACGAGGAGTTCGTGCAGTGGAACAGCTTTTCACGTATTGCTCTCAAACCTGAGCCCGGCACCGGCTTAAAAAGCATCGTAATTGACGCGGATGCCGCCACCGGAGTAGCTAACTTCGATTTCAATCACCTCTCGTCCCAGCAACGCTTTGATCTCGCCTACGCGGGCCCGGGCTTTCCGTATCTGCTGCGTCCTGGAGCCAAAGCGCTCATCATTGGGCCGGGCGGCGGTTGGGATGTCTCACGCGCATTGGCTTCCGGCAGCAAAGACATCACAGCGGTGGAAATCAATCCGATCATCGCCAACGTGATCATGCGCAAGCGCTTCCCGAGGTACAGCCAATACCTGTACTTCCGTCCGGAAGTGCACCTCTTCATCGAGGACGGCCGCTCCTTCGTGCGTCGCTCGCGCGACCAGTATCAGGTTCTCCAGGCCACGCTCGTCGATACCTGGGCTTCCACTGCCGCAGGCGCATTCGCACTTTCGGAAAACAATCTCTACACCACGAACGCGTTCAAGGATTATCTTCTACACCTCACCCCCGATGGGGTGTTGGCCTTTACCCGCTGGGGCTTCGATCCCCCACGAGAATCGCTTCGCGTGGTTTCTCTCGCCTACGCGGCATTGAAGGAGCTTGGAGAATCCGAACCGGCGCGGAATGTTGTGGTCCTTCGGCAGGATGCAAGCAAGCTCCGCGGCTGGGGCGCGCAGGACACCATCCTTATTTCCCGCAACCCGTTTACTCCGGCCGATCTTGCCACGCTGCGGGCGTCGGCGCAGATCGCCGGAATGCAAGTGATCTACTATCCGGGTACGAATTCGCAAACGCCGTTTCGCCAACTGCTCGTCTCCAGAAATTTGAACCGCTTCTACAACGCATACCCGTTCGATGTACGCCCGGTTTCAGACGATAGGCCCTTCTTCTTCTATACCGTGCAGGCTGCCGATGTTTGGACCTTCATGCGCAACGCCTCCCGCGCGACAGAGGATTACAAAATCAACAAAGCGCTTCCGGTCCTATTCGGCCTGGTGGCGGTCAGTATCATCGCGACCTTCGTGATACTAGCCTTGCCGCCGGTCGTGCTCCGTCACAGTCTTCCGCGCTCTCCTGGAAGCATTCGCGCTTTGCTCTTTTTTCTTTTTATTGGAGCTGGTTACATCCTGATCCAGGTTGCCCTGATCCAGAAGTTTGTCCTTTTCCTCGGGCATCCGACCTACGCTCTTACGGTAATTATTTTTTCCATGCTTCTTTCGAGCGGATGCGGCAGTTTCGCCAGCCGCCGCCTGGTTCGTGGCGACATGGGAAGGCTGATCCGCGTACTGATGCTCATCGTGGCCGGAATTTTCCTTCTCGCGGTGGTTGTCACGCCCGTTTCCGAGAGCGGGGTCTCGCTTCCCTTCCCGGTCAAGGTGCTTGTTTCGGTCGCCCTAATAGCTCCTGTTGGTTTTGCAATGGGCATGCCGTTTCCCACCGGTCTGAAACTGATCGAGCGAGCGATGCCGACCTCGGTTCGCTGGGCATGGGCCCTTAACGCAGCTTCCAGCGTCATGGGATCCGCGGCTGCAATGTTTCTTGCCATTTATCTCGGATTACAGATCACCCTTATGGCCGGCGGATTGCTTTATGCAGCAGCGCTCGTGAGCATGGTAGTGTCTCCTCTGGCTCGCGAAACCAGGCATCACGCAGCCAGTACAGCTTGAGTTATCCGGCGTTCCTTGTAAATTGAAAGCGTGACCACTCAGCCGGGCCACAGGCACACTTTAAACGGTAGCGCTCCAGATTCGCACCACACCGCCCTTCTGATCATCGATGTGGTGAACGATTTTAGCTTTCCTCGTGGCGATGAGCTTCTTCAACAGGCCCTGCCCATCGCCCCTCGTATCGCTGAGCTGAAGCGCCGGGCAAAGTCCGTAGGCATTCCTGTTGTTTACGTGAATGAGAATTTCGGGCGCTGGCAATCCAGATTTGAGCAAATCGTCGGCGAGTGCCTTCGCGAGAATTCACCCGGGCGCGCCTTTGTCGAGCAGCTTCTTCCCGGCGAGCAGGACTACTAGGTCTTGAAGCCGAAGCATTCGGCCTTTTATCAGACGCCTCTGGAGCTCTTGCTGAAGCACTTTGGAACCGAGCGCCTGATCCTGACCGGCGTCTCTACGAATAGCTGCGTGTTGGTGACCGCTGATGATGCCTACATGCGCGACCTCCACCTGGTCGTTCCCCAGGACTGTGTCGCCGCTTATAACCGCCGCGACCATGATTTCGCCATCGAACAGATGAAGCAGATGCTGAAGGCGGACGTCAGGCCCTCCCTGGCGATCGATTCGGCAGAGCTGGCCTGTTATGAGCCGGAAGGCTGACTACTGAATAACGCGCAGCGCTTCTTCCAGTGCTTCGACGTAGAAGTATTCACCCCACATCACCGATTCATCCACGCCTAATCCTTTGTGGAGATGATAAACACCACCACGCAGAACGCCTTCCCACTCCTGATCCGCGATCGCCAGGAAACGCGTGCTGAGACTCCGCAGAATGTTGATCGCGGTCGACCAGTAGAAATGTCCTTTCAACGGGTCTGAGATGTGACGGCAAAGGCGAAGCAGACCGGCCGCGGCAATGGCCGCCGCCGACGTGTCCAAAAGCGAGCGATTTTCCGGAGGAGCGTTATAGTCCCACGGCGGAATACCATCTGATGGCGTGTGCGTGATGTAGTAGTCCGCGCAGGCTTCCGCAGTGTGCAGAAATCGCGGGTCGCGGCTATAACCGTAAGAAGTAGTGAAGCCATACAACGCCCACGTGAGGCCGCGCGACCAGCAGGAATCTCCTCGGAACCCTTGCTGAGTCGATTGCCGCAGGAACTCGCCCGTTGCCGGATCGAAGAGCCCCTCATGTGCGGTCGAGCCATCGCCGCGAACGAGGCAGCGGCGGGTAGTAATGCAGTGGCGGACGGCAATGTCTCGCAATCCGCGATCGTTTGTCTCGCGCGCCGCATAGAATACGATCCCGACGTTCATCATGATGTCGATAAACAGCGAGTCTTCGGCAACGAATGAATGCAGATATTGACCCGCCTCGTTAAACCGCTCTGATAGCGTTCTCCCGGCTTGGATAACCACTTCGCGAATCGCGTTATCGCGAGTCGCCTGGTACCAGCGGTGGTACGCGGAAAAGAAAATGAAGCCCAAATCGTGAACGTCGGTGTCGGTCTTTCGGGTTTCGAGCGGCTTCGTGTACCGAATCGCTTGTTCGAACCAAAAGCGCGAGTCCGGTTTATCGGCTCCTAAATATTGCAGAAACAGCCACATCATCCCGGGCAGAAAACCGTCACACCAGTGAGTCCATGCGGGTCCCTCGTGCCTCCACTTCCCCCCGACCGTGTACATCGGATAGTATTCCGGGTGGCTTTCGATCAGCCGCTTCACCTGCTTCTGCGCGAAGTCGATTGCATTCTCGAATAGCTCTCGATCGGAGTCGTAAATAAATTGGATCACTGTGTTTACCCAATTATAAGGACCGTCTATCGCTGCTCTGCTACCATCGACCTGGGATGCCTGCTAAAGTCACCATCGTCAACAATGGTCCCCTCCGCATCGAAGGCGAGTTTGTCATTCAAGACTCCGACGGCAATTCGTATGGCCTCGCCGGACGGACAGTAATCTCGCTGTGCCGCTGCGGCATGGCCGAAAATAAGCCGTTCTGTGACGGCTCTCATGGACGAAATGGCTTCACGTCTCAATGCAAAGCGCGCAATCTGGATCCTCCGGCGCCGAAGGTGCAGCCCGTCGCACCCGCGGTTACGGAGTAAGCACGCGTATATCGTTTAGGTTCCGGTAGTCTTCGGCGAAATCCAGGCCGTATCCAACCACAAACTCGTCCGGTATCCGGAATCCGACGTATTTCACGTCCACAGGCTGAACCCGGCGCTCGGGCTTATCGAGCAGCGTCACAACTTCTAGCGATTTGGGGTTACGTGTCTCTAGCAGCCTTCTCAAATAGCTCAAAGTTACTCCACTGTCGATAATGTCTTCGACGATGAGCACGTTCTGGCCTTCTATGTTCACGTCCAGATCACGCGTCACCTTCACTTGTCCCGAACTGGTCTTCGTGGTGCCGTAGCTCGAGATCGCCATAAACTCGATGCGCACCGACGGACGCCTTAGCGCGCGCGCCAGATCCGCGACAAATATGAACGCCCCCTTCAGGACCGAAACGAGATAGATCGGGCCCTCCGGATAATCGGCATCAATCTGCGCCGCCATTTCCCGAATCCGTATCTGTATCTGCTCGGCGGTGAGGAGAACGCGGCCAGCGGCCCCAGGCATCGTCAACTTCGCACCTTAGTTGGCCCCCGCGAGCTTCACAACCACGAGCGTCATGTCGTCGTGTTGCGGTGCGCCGGATGCGAAACGGTCCGCTTCAGCCATCAGCGTGGGAATGATTTCGGCAGCCTTCTGATCGGAACACGCGGCGACCGCCGGAATGAGCCGCTCTTCACCCCACTCCTCCTCCTGTGGATTCATAGCCTCGCTAATCCCATCTGTGAACCCAAGGAATAGGTCGCCGGGATGCAGCTCCAGCGAACCTTCCTGGTACGGCGCGTGAGGGAACAATCCCACGACGGGTCCGCCCGTATCTAACCGGATCACATGCACGGTTCCATCATTCGTCCGGCGCAAGACGATAGGAGGATTGTGGCCAGCATTTACGTAGCGAAAGGTGCGGCTCTCGCGATGATATTGGCCGTAGAAGAACGTGGCATATTTGTTGGGAGGCGTCGCGTCATACACAAGCTGGTTAACGTTTCCCATCAGCCGAGCCAGATCGCCTTGCCCGACCAGCGCTTGCCCTCGTAACGACGCCTGCAGCGAAGCCATGAGCAGCGCCGCCGCGATACCCTTCCCGGAGACGTCGCCGATCGCAATACCCAGATCACCGTTCGCCAGCGGCAGAAAGTCGTAATAATCGCCGCCCACGCCGAGCGCCGGCCTGCACGCGCCATAGTAGTCGATCCCCGCAATCACCGGAAGCCGCTGCGGAAAAAGCCGCTCCTGCACTTCCCGCGCAATCTCCATCTCGCGGTTCATCTTCTCGCGCTCCGCCATGTCGGACGCGATCGTCTTCGTAAGCCGGCTGTTCTCGAGCGCAAGCCCCGTCTGCGCCGCTACTGACCGCAGCAGATGCACATCGCTCTTCGTATACGGCTCCTCCGAAAGCTTGGGCCCGAGGCTTAGGATGCCCAGGAGCTTCTGTTTCGTTCCCACCGGCAGCAGCAATTGCGCATGTATCGATTTCAGCGTCACCAGCTCCGGCTCGCTCGTCTGGTGTACCCAGTTGTCTTCCCGGTCGAAATAGATCTGCGGCGGTTCCTTCGAGTCTCTTACTACGTCAATCACGCGGGACCCGGCAGCCAGCTCCAGCTGTGGCGGAGCTTCAAAGCCAATGCAGTATACGGGTCTGAAACTCTCATCATTGTTCAACAGCACCGCAAATTTCGAAACGTACAGAGATGCCGAAATTCGTCGCGCTACGGTTTCGAGCATCTGCTCTTCATCGACCATCGTGCGAACCGTATCACTCAGTTCTTCCAGAATTGTCTCGGCATCGTATGCTTCACGAAAGAATTTTCGATCGACTCCTCTTAACAGCCGAATGCGCATCTGGCGCATTAAGAGCACTACTGCGGTGATGCCTGAGATCAGAATCGCGAGCTTAATGGGCAGGCTCATCCTTCTTCCCCATACGAGGACGTTTATGCCTGCGATGATCAGGCCCGAAAAAATTCCGAATACAATTCTGACGCCGCGTTTCGCCAGTGCATACCGGAAGCTCTGCCTGATTACCATTCGCAGCTCCATTGCACGTTCTGTGACAACGGCATAGGAAAGCGTCGCAGGAAATATACAGAACGCCACAGCCACGATCGCGGCAAGCGTCTCTGACTGTTTGAATGGATCTACTTTTGCGATCACCTGCCAGAAAATAAACACGCCTAAAGGAGTAAGTCCTAACAGCGCACCGGCGTAAAGTATCCGTAACCGGCGTTTCGAATCGCGGCTCGTTACGGTGCCGAGCTTAGTGCCCAAGGCTGCAAAGAAGAACGATACGCAACCGCCAAAAATCACCGTAACGCTCACAGCGGGAACGTTGAAATGCACCGCCGATTTCTGATAATTCCAATAGCTGATTGCTGCGCCAACGGCCAACAGAATCGTGAAGGCAATCAGCGGGGCAACGAAGATATATTTCAACCCCGGCCGCCTCTTATCCCAGCCGAACCGCTCAGGAAATGCCAGCGCAAATAACACGAGCCAGATCCCCCAGGTCACGCTCACAGCCACGTGATACAGGTATGCAAAAACCCACAGATCGTGAGGGAACTCATAGGTGCTCGCAGAGGAAACAATCTGTGAACACGCGAGCATCAGACCGAAAAAGAACAGCGCGCGCGGATCGTGGGGTCGAACCGCGGCCGCATACACGCCCGCCGCCGTGCAGAACAGCATCGCCAGCGCGAGCAGCAGAACTACGATCCACTCTCCCATGGGGAGTGGTTTCTGGAGCCGTGCTTCGAGTGGAACGCGAACGCTCGTGGAAGACGACTCGCCCTTCCTGACAATGTCGAGCGTTACCAGATCCTGCGGCGATCGATCGCGCAACGCCTCATGCAGATCGCGATCGCCGATGAGTGCCCGGCCCTCGACGCGCAGAATCCGGTCGCCTGGATGCAGGCCCGACTTTTGCGCTCTGGTATTCGCGGCGCTTACAGTCCCGTTATCCGTGCTGAACGGAATCGCGACGACGTGCATCCCTTTCGCCTCGACTCGGATGACCTCGGCTGTATATGTCATTTGATAGAAAAGCGCAGCCGCAAAAAGCGGAATCAGGAATATGTAGTTCCTTCGCCGGCGTGCGATTAGCGTCCTCATATCGAAGACTCTAATTATGGCAACGGAAATTGGTGAATGCTCGTGCTAACGCAGCGCCAGCGCCAGCCGCGTGCTGCCCGTCCCGATGTGGATGTGCGGCCCGGTAGCCGCGCCGGAGAACGCGCTACGGAAAGCCAGGTACGGAATGCGCAGCTTTTCGAGAAGACTTCGGAGCCAGGCGCCTTCGGTCGAATCCGGACTTAATGCCACATCAACGCGGCCATGATGATCCAGGCCCATGGATCGGTGCAGGGCGGTCTGCCCTAACGCGCTGATAGGGAGTGGATGATGGAACCGCTGCTCAAATTGCGTGGAGATCGCCGTGAGCTCGCCGGGATCAAATAACCCGTTCCCGTCGTACCGAAGCATTACATTCTTCAACCCGGCCGTTCGGCTAGCCTCCAGGAAACGCTCTTCTGTTGCCGCCATCTCTTTCAAATCGTTCAGCAGTTTCAAGCGGTCTTCAGCCAGTAGGAGGATATGTTGCCGCGCCCGCAGTTCGTTCTCAAAGCTCTCCACGTCCGAGCGCGCCAGGACTCCCTGCGTCAGGAGGTTCCGCCGCTCGTCTACCAGCTTTGCCTGCCGGTCGACCCTGCGCTGCGCCGCCGCAATCATCGCCTCCGCCTGGGGCTCAGTCATGTCTTGCACGCGTGCTGGGCCGAAGAGTGTCTCCATGAGTGTCTCCTCGTCTTCGGCATCCGCAAGTTTGGCCTCTGCCTCAGTCAGGCTTGTCCGGGGAAGCGTGCCGTTTTCAACAAGGGGCTTGATCCGGTCTACCTCCGCTTGGGCGCGCTGAAGTAGAGTCATGGAAAGAGCAGCATACGGCGCTAGTGGAGCATCCGCCGCGCGAATGAAACCCAGGCAGCCACTGTAAGCCAGCAGGCCGAAAAAAACCGCTTGAGCCGGCAAGCTCCAAAAGTGGCGCATCTCACTTCAGTGTAGCTGTGCCAAGGACCTCCACAATGTAGTACCCTAGGCGCAGGAGATGCTTTAGCTAGTCTGCCGCGACGCGCCACACACTCTCATTCCGCCTCCGTCCTTCAGGAAACACCGAGCTGGCTGCATGCGGCAAAGCTTGCTGAATCCAAGAAAGCTATAGACTTACGTATCCTTGATCTGCGCGAAGTCACCTCCTTTACCGATTACTTCGTGATCTGCTCAGTCTTGAACACCAGGCAAGGGCACGCGGTCGCGGACGAGATCCAAAAAGGGCTGAAAACAGTTGGCGAACTTCCGGTCAGTGTTGAAGGCTACGATTCTGCGGAATGGATCCTTATGGATTACGGCGATTTCCTCGTTCACATCTTTTCCGAAGCCGCCCGATCCTACTATGATTTAGAGCGGCTATGGCGTCACGCCAAGCTCGTTTCAGCCGAAGAAGATCGCTAATAGAGAGGCTGCTTTCGAGTACCAGCCAGGGCGGGATGTGGCGCTGACAACACAACCTTTCCGGCACGCTCTTATAAATCTTATAATTAGGTCAGGGTGTAAATGCGTGATGGGGCAGGCACTTTCTCCTGCTAAGGTCGCGTGCAGTCCTCTGACAATTTCTAGCGATGACAAATCAGCTCGGGACGCTTACTCCGCGCCATTTCGACGTCTTGCACGCCATTGTCCAAAACTACATTCAGACGGGCGAGCCGGTAGCCTCGCGTGCTATCGCCCGTAAGTATCCGATGAGCGCGGCGTCCATCCGCAATATGATGGCGGATCTGTTGCAGGAAGGCTATTTGTCACAGCCGCATACGTCCGCTGGCCGCGTCCCAACTGAGCGCGCGTTCCAGAGCTATGCGACAACGCTGCTGGGCAGCCGCATCGTACAAACCGAACTGGACCGTCTTCAGGCCGAAATACAAAGGGCGGGTTCCGTGGAAGCGCGCATCGAACGTTCGTCCAAGCTGCTGACCGAAATCACCAGGAATTTCGGCATCGCCGCGGCCATTCCGGGCGAAAACCAGACCCTCGATCAAGTGGAGCTGGTCGGCTTGCCCGACCGCCGCATTCTGATGGTCGTCGTCACCCGCGACCGCATCGTCCGCAACAAAGTGATCACGGTGGATGATCCTGTTTCGCAGGACGAGCTTGCCTCTATTCGGAACTACATCAACTACAACTTCGGCGGCTGGATGTTGCCCAACATTCATCGCGAATTGAAGCGTAGGCTGGAACTCGAGAGCGCCGCTTACGACGCCATTCTGAAGCGCGTAAGCCTGCTGTATTCGAAAGGCTTGTTTGACTTGGGTCTGGTCCCGGAAGTTCACTTCGACGGCGCTGAAAATTTCATCGGCCTCGACCTGCACCTCACGCGCGAGCGCATGCGCGAGCTGTTCCGCGCACTTGAAGAGAAGAAACGCATCGTGCAATTACTGGAGCGCTTCTTCGAGCAGCGGGACGGCGAGCTGGCTATTCAGGTCGGCCTCTCAGACATTCATCCGAGCATGAGCGAGCTCTCGTTAATCGGCGTTCGCTTTGATCTTAGCGGTGGTTTGCTGGCGCATGTCGCCGTGCTCGGCCCTATGCGCATGAACTACAGCCGCGCCGTTTCCGCCGTCCTGCATGTAGGTCAGGCCTTTCGAACCGCTATCAATGAATAGAGAGGTCGGCACTCAACGGCGTCACTTTGTTTGCTTCCTTGCCACAAGATTGCTAATCCCCAGCTCCCAATGGAGCCGTATGGATTCGATCCATACCGGACCGCGGTCCTGGTTGAAAGCTGGGTTCGCGATGTGTTGAAGATTGAAGCTGGCGAAAAATCCAGGAAATAATCGCGCGCTGTAATAGGTCTCCCAGGCGTACTCTGGCCCATATTGCAAACGGCCATCGCCGATCAGAAAATCGTGTCCGCCCAAGGCGAGGTATTCCGCGTGCACAGCAGAAAGGCCAGCCACAGTCAGTTCCGTTGCGACGGTATCGAACCGTCTTCGCCAGCGCTGTCCGTTCACTGAAACACCTCCGCTTGCCAGACGGTCAATAGCCGTGAAAGCAAAGCTTTCGGTTTTGCCATCGTTCCACCCTAAGCGCGCAAAGACGCCGATGTCCTTGGTTAGCTCCTGATCCGCGCTGATGCCCGTGCCATACTTGAGCGTTCCAACGCGGCGGGTGGCGGTAATTTCGGGCACTCCTCCTGTTTGCTTCGCGAAATTAATGGACTCGCTGTAGGTACCCGCATCAGCACGATTTGCGTATCCAAGCAGCCTGAACGTCCCCGGATGTTTCCTCACGGTGTAACGATATTCGCCTTCGACCACCTGGCCGTGATCAGCCAGAACTCGCCGATCGAGTTGAGATCCATTCGCGACTCTGGGCTCGGCGGCAATGCCGTAGCGCAGCGACCAGTTTCTGGCATGAAACTCCTGAATTAATCCCCACGTGTAGCCCCGGACATCCGCCGGATAATCCCACGCGCCGTTATACATAATGGCCCAGCCTATGAATTGGGTGCGCGGATCATGCGAGTAACGGTTATCGTCGAAGAAATCCGTCAGCGTAAAGCGTCCCAAGGCAATCGTGTATCGGATCATGGGCCGCTCGCACGCCAACTGGTTGGCATCACTGTCGAACGATTCCTTTTCGTCGCCGAATCCGAAGTCGTGCGACACGTACAGTCGGGCCAGGTACGGCTTAGGAGTAGCGGACGACACACGGGGCAACTCGCCATTCGACGAATTAGCCAAGCCATTCACGCCGCTAAAGCCTCTGCCGCCCGCAATTTCGGGATTAAAGTAAAGCTGAGTATTCTGATCAAATCGAAGCCCAAAAAACAGGGTCGTAGTGAGCGAAACATCCCGCTCCGGATAATCCTGCAGGCTGAATGGTCCTTCATAGGGAGACGGGAAGGTGCCGTGATACTGGCCAATCGAAGTCGCTTGCCAGAAGAGATTCCAGCGCTCCGGATCGGTGGGCGCTACCGTCGTCCCTGGTGCTGCATCCAGAGATCCTTGCGGCTGATCGGGATTATTCTGCGCCAACCCGGTCAGCGCCGGGCCGAGCACGAGAACCGTAAGTCCGATCACCCGAACCCAAAGCAGCGCCATGAGCCACGACTGAAGGATAGACTGCCTGGTGCATGGTTGTAAAGGCGCGCTTAGTTAACGTTCGATGACAATCTGCGCAAGGTCTACTGAACGCGATGAGCGGCTCCGCTGTGAATTGCTTCATCAAGCAGCGCCTGCATCTTCTTCGAGGCTTCCTCGCCGAGTCGCGATTGTTCTTGCCCCATTCTTGATTGCTGCTGGCCCAATTGACTTTGTTGTTCCCCGAGCCTCGATTGCTGCTCGCCTAGAGCCGCCTGCTTCTCACCTGCTACTGACTGCGCCTCTCCAAACGTGCTCTGCAAGTCGGCGATACGCGACTCCAGTTCGCTGAGCTCATTCTGCGAGAGCTCGCCATTGGAAGCCTTCACCTTGGCACGAAGTTCCTGTAATTCCTGCTCCAGCCGGTCCAGCGTTTCCGTGCTCGGCGCATGCACCTTGACCTGTGCCTGCAACCCAGCCAAACGAGCCTGCTGCTCGCCTAGAGCTGCCTGCTGCTTGCCCAGCTCCTCCTGAAGACGGCCCAATCGTTCTTGCGGTTTGAACAGATCCTTGGCGCGCTGTACCACCTTTGGATCGCTGGTCATATAGGGCGTGCCGTCACGAACGAACCAGATGTAATCACTACTTGTACCGTTTCGCAAACGCCGAGCGCGCTCGGCATCTTCGCTGGAGCCGCTCATGGTGAGCGAGTCTCCCGAAACGATCACATACGGTTCCCCGGTGGACGATGAAGACCACCACCAGTTCCTCGCCCGCCTTTCCGCCGGAGGGAACGGTGCACTCGGCGGCAGAGGTGCAGTGGCGGGAGATGCAGGTTCAGCAGGTGGCACCGGGGCGACAGAAGGTGCGCTCGGGGACACCGGGGCAGCCGGAGGTTCTTGCCCATTTAGCGCCACTCGCAGCGGCATCACTGGTAGTGGGCGAGCCAGCACTGGAGATTGCATGAAACTGCAGCCCGCCGCCAGCATTACGACTGGAATTGCGCAGACCGACAACGTTATGCGATGTTGCCAGGGAAAGGAGAGTGAGACGCCCGATCCGCTGAGAATCCGTTCGACACGACGGCTGATTGTCCCTTGGCGCGCCATCGCCAGACCACTCAGCACCCGTTCTCTCCGCTGAGCCAGATCGATTAACAATTCCGCATAGGACGGACGATCCGGTGCATCCTGCAGCGCCACTTCATCACTAATCGCTTCCGCCAAATCGGCCAATCTTTGCTGCAGCCACCATGACAGTGGGCTCATCCAGAAAATGGCTCGATGGAGGCTCGCCAGAAATAAGACTAATGAGTCGCCGCTCGAGACGTGTGATTGCTCATGCGCGATCACTGCACGTTGCCGTTCCAGATCCCACGTATCGAAATCTTCAGGCAAAAGAATCGTGCTGCCAATAGTAACCGGCATTCTGAGGAGGGAGCTCACCCGCACATTCGCGCCGCGAGCACAGGTCTCCCGAACCGGAGTGGCCTTCCGGCGAATTCGCTCCGCGCGGTACAAACCGAACAACAGGCGCGCGAAGAAGATCCCCGCGCCCACGAAATAAACGGACGTCGCAAACGATTGCCAGTTATATTGCGAGCCAGTCGGTTGGGGCCGACCATCATCCAGTCCGTGCGCCGTCTGAAAATGGGCCGGCGCTATCGCCTGGGTCCGCAACGGCAGTACTGCCGGACTCTTCATCTGGAGCGATGGAATTTGCAGCACAGGCCATTTCATCAGCGCGGGCATAAGCAACGCCGCTCCCAACACTGTCGTCCATACGGCTCGTTCCAGGCGAACATTCCGGACACGGAACGCTAATAGAACTAAGCCCCCAATCGCTCCTACCACGAGGGAACGAAGGGCTGCCTCTATCATCAGCGGAAGCATTATTTATTACCTCCTCTGGCCTTAGCGATCCTTCCCGCCAGGGCCTGCAGCTCTTTCTTATTAATAACGTTGCTGTCCACCATGCCGGTGAGCAGCTCTTCAACCGATCCCTGACAGAACCAGTCCACAATCTTCTTAACGGCCCGTGCTGCCACCTCTTGGCGAGCCTCTGCGGGCCGGTAACGGAAGGTCCGGCTTTCCACGGAATACTTCACATAACCTTTTTCGCTGAGCCGCCGCAGGACAGTACGCACGGTAGATTCCTTCAAGGGCCTGCTCAACTTTTCGCGAACTTCTTCGGCCGTAATCCCCGGCTTCTGCCAGACCAGGTTCATCACTTCCCGTTCCAGATCGCCGAGATCGGCCGGATCGTGCTCGGCTGAAATGTTACTCATCGTAGTGCTACTGAGTGTAGCAGATCCGATGGCGTGATGCAAGCCGATGCACTGCAGATTTATTCGCCCGACCATCCGCCGCCCAGCGACTTGTACAGCGCCACAACATCCGTGCGAATCGCAGTCTGGCTTTGGGCCAGCGCGTCCTCGTTGCCTAATTCCTCACGCTGTGCGTCCAAGACAGTAAGAAAGTCCGCGAGACCGCGCGTATACAGTTCTTCCGCCATTCGTTCTGCCTGGCTGCTCGCTTCGACGGCGGTCGCCAGCTTCTGCCGGCGTTCCTGCTCGCGCCCGTGGTTGGAGAGTGCGTCTTCGGTCTCGCGCAAGGCATGGAGCAGTAGATTGATCCCGGGTCTGCGCCTGTTCGAGCTGCTGTTTGCGAGCGGCGATGTTGCCGCGAATGCGCCCGGCTTCAAAGATCGGCACGGTAACGCCGGGCCCGACCGAGAAAAAATTTCCTGCGCCGACTGTGAAGCCGGAGAGATTCGTCGATTGGCGGCCTACGGCTCCTGTCAGAGTGATCTTCGGAAACAGGTCGGCTTTGGCAGCGCCCACGCGTGCCGCCGCCGCAATCAGATCCATTCGCGCTTTGCGCAGATCAGGCCGGCGTTTCAGAAGGTCGGCGGGCAAGCCGACCGGCACAACAGCATGTTTGTAAAGGGCGAGGATGATTCGAAAACGCCCACCAGCTTCACGCGATGGTCGTTTATTTCGAAAACGTCGCCGGTTCGGAACCCGCCGAGATCGTCAAGAACGTTCTTGCTGGATCGGAAACGCTCGGTTCATTGCCTCTGCTTGCGCACGAAGTCCTTTAGTTCGGAAGCATTCACATCCGATATGGCCCAATACGTCATTCCCGATTGGGTCCAGTGGACGATGTTGTAGCCTTTGATTGCCAGCGTTTCAGGCTCGGAATCGGATTGAGATGTCGGCCAAAGAAATAGATTGATCGTGTGTTGATGGCGCTTGTATAGAAGCGCCGCAACGCGCCGGTTATCGAGATAATCTAACCGCCCGCCAGTGAGCGGAAACCCTTGAGAAGCGAAGTCCTTGACCACTGGCGCGAAGTCGAGCTTCCCGCTGAACCAGGGCTTTACCGTGTGTTGATCAGAGGAGGCAACATCGGTCAAGTGATTTGCCAGCAAGGAACGGATGTGACTGGAGACGACTTGTTGTGCCAGCGCGTCGGTAGGAGAAGGTCGCAGGAGCGTGCCGATAGATATCGCAGAAACAATAACAAGCGATGCGAGACTCGCCGCCAGGACGATTGGGCGCCATTTGGGAGTTATTGCGTGAAGCGGCCGCTTCCCCTGAGTGCCGTTATCCGAGCGTAGCCGGGCTCGTATTCTTTGCTCTATGCCTTCCGGAGCATTAAAGTAGACACCGGGCGTTTCGAGCGAACGCTGCAAAAGCCCATACTCGTCACGGGCCGTGCGACATTTCTCGCACCCCTTTAAATGAGTTTCCACCTCCAGACTTCGAACCAGATCCAGCTCTCCGTCCAGGTACGCTTCAAGCAATTCCCCTGCGAGTCCGCAGCTCATCTTTTCGCCATGCTGGTTAATTCGAATAACCGGAGCTGGAGCTCCTTGCGGCCACGGGACAGACGAGACATTACAGTCCCCAACGGAACTTCGATAATTTGTGCGATCTCTTTGTAAGATAACCCTTCCAACTCTCGGAGGATCAACACTTCGCGATATTCGAGACTGATGGCTTCAATTGCCCGGCGTACCAGATCTGAATTTGCCTTTTCTATGAATTCCGTCTCCGGGTCAGGGTAAGTACTGGGGGGATCTTGAGTACCTTCCTGAAATTGCTTAATCATTTCCCCACGATTTTCGCGCAACCAGGTATAACAGGTGTTTCGCACAATCTTCAGCAGCCAGGCACGCGCGTCGCGGCCACTTTGAAATGTGTCGAAGGAACGTAGGGCTCGAAGATACGATTCCTGTACGACATCCTGCGCGTCTTGTTCGTTGCGCGCAAGCCACCGTGCCAGGTTGTAAGCGGCATCTACGTGGGGCAAAACGGTTTCTTCGAAGCGGTCACGTTTAGCCTTCCATACCGCTTTGCTCGTCAATTTATTCCAGATCTGTTCCGGCACAGCGAAGTTTAGAGAGGTGGCAGCCGTGAATGAGAGCTACGCTGCCGCCAGTTTGTCAGCATTTAGCGATTTGCACAAGTGGGAATAGAACAGCTCTTCGAACAGTATTCATTTCATGAGACCTCTTGTCCTACGCCACCGCCTCTGGCCTTTTGTAATTGCGCTCTTTTTGGCGCTGGTGTGTTCGGTTGCAATTCATCCTTCTGGCCGAGTTAAGCAATTCGACCCGCATCCGGCCAGCATGACCGATGTGACAATGCCGATCGAAGTGAGAACCCTCATACGGCGATCTTGCCAGGATTGCCACTCTGCTCAGACGGTCTGGCCATGGTACAGCTATGTGGCGCCTGTGTCGTGGTTGGTCGAACGAGATGTGCGCCGCGGGCGTGATCGTTTGAACTTTTCCAGTTGGTCTCACTACAGCTCTAAGCAACGGGAAAAGCTGTTAGCCGAAATAGCTTCCGTCGTAAAAAATCACGAAATGCCGTTGCCGCAATACGAACTGCTTCATCATGATGCGAAGCTATCCGAAACGGAAACAGACACCCTGTACCGATGGGCACGCGTGGAACGGCGCAAGCTGAAGCAGGCATCGAGATTACCGCCGGCCCCGAAACTCTCCCTTGTAGTAGGGTCGAGCCGCCCTTACATGATGAACCGATAACCCACGCCGTGAATTGTCACAAAGTGTTTAGGGTTACTGGGATCTGGCTCGCATTTATTCCGTAGTTTACTCACATGAGCGTCCAATGTGCGAGTACTCGCATCGCCGCTGTAACCCCACACTGATTCAAGCAGTGTCTGTCGCGTAAGTGCGAGGTCCACGTTGCTAACAAAAAACAGCAAGAGTTTGTACTCACAGGGGGTCATAGTTACCTGTTGGCCCCGGCACGTGACCATTCGGCGCTGACGGTCCACCTCCACGTCCCCAAAGCGAACCACGGACGCTGGACTGGCTCTCCGGCGGCGTAAGAGAGCTCGCACGCGCGCGACGAGTTCCCGCGGCGCAAAGGGCTTGACCATATAGTCGTCGGCACCCGCCTCTAAAGCCAGAACCTTGTCCATCTCATCCGAGCTGTCGCCCAAAACGATGATGTGTCTATTGTTATGGCACGCCGCCAATTCCATGCACAATTCCACTGAGCCGATGTCGCCCATAGGGACATCGATCATCAAAATGTCCGGTTGCAGCGTGCAAATGTTTTGCACGGCCGCTTCCCGGCTGCTAACGAGAATCGGAAGGAAATGCTCTCTTTGCAGGACCATTCCCAGAAAACCGCTGGCCGTTTCGTCTTTGCTGACTATCAGAATCTTTTCCATGTTCTTCCACACTCCGCGCTGACTTCTCCCTCTAAAACAGTAGTCGGGCCGGGGCCGAGCATCCGACTCGCTCAGACGGAGCCGCCGGCCCATTCAGGAATTGCTTTCGAAATCTTTGTCCCGAGATGGCTTTAACTGTTCCTTGATAAACCCAGAGCAGTTAATCAGGGACATTCCTTCATCCATGAGATTGCGAATGAGCGCGGCCCCGGTACGGTCCACGAATATGACATCGGCCAAGTCGAGAATCACGTGCCCGTGTTCGGCACGCGCCATCCCGCATGCTCTCGCTAGCTCACCGACCCACTCGCCAGCCACTCGTCCCGCAAGTTGCAACGTCGCCTGACCCGGCGCGGAGGATCCAGATATCTTCAGCATCACTCGCCGCACTGCAACAAAAAGTTCACGGAACAACACAAGGGAAGCACGTAGCGTGCCAGAGAAAGCGCGGCAGGCAAACGCGTTAACTGCTTGCGATTATGTGGGCGCAGCACACGACCATCACGGTAGCCCACCAAATATGGTGGCCAGTGACAAAGTTTGGTGGGGAAGGTTGGGAGGCCACCGTAATCAGTGGTGGATTCGATCAATGCCTAGACGCTTCACGCGGCCGCGAAGCGTGTTGGGGTGCAGGTCAAGAATTTTCGCGGCGCCCTTCGGTCCCTCAATCACCCAACCAGTCCGTTTGAGAACCGAAAGGATGTGCTGCCTTTCGGCATCTGCGAGCCGAAGAGGAGGTTCCCCAGCCGGTTCGGATTCCGTACTGCCCGCCGGTGGAGTCGATGCTGGAGCGCCATGGTCTACGACAGCGGTATCGGGGCCGGCTGACCCAGGCATGCGAAACACATCTCGATCGAGGGAGAAAACAGGGCCTCGCGAGAGCACTACTCCACGCTCGATAATGTTCTGCAGCTCGCGGATGTTTCCAGGCCAGTCATAGCGCACGAGAAGGTCCATCGTTTCTTCAGAAACTTCGCTAACCTTCTTCCCGAGTCTTCTGCAGCAGCGATCAAGTAGAAACATGACCAACTGCGGAATATCGGACCGGCGTTCGCGCAGCGGCGGAATTTGCACGGGAACGACATTCAGCCGGTAGTACAGATCAGCCCGAAATGCGCCGGCTCGCACGGCCTGTTCCAAGTCTCGATTGCTGGCCGCGATGATCCGAACATCGACGCGCACCGTTCGGCTGCTGCCGACCGGCTGGAACTCGCGCTCCTGAAGCGCCCGCAGTAGTTTGACTTGCGTGTCCGGCGGCAACTCCCCAACTTCATCCAGAAACAGCGTACTTCCGTCGGCAAGCTCGAAGCGCCCGGTCGCTCGCTCCAGAGCTCCGGTGAAAGCGCCTTTGACATGGCCAAACAGTTCGCTCTCCACCAGGCTCGAAGGGATGGCGCCGCAATTCACGCTCACCATCGGCCGGGCTTTGCGGGAACTCCGCGCGTGAATAGCGCGCGCGATCAGTTCCTTGCCCGTGCCCGTCTCCCCGCTGAGTAGCACGGTCGCATCGGTGGGCGCCACCATTTCTACTTTTTGCAATACGTTCATCAGCGCGGCACTACTGCCGACGATCTCCTCAAAGTTGTGCTCGGTACGGATCTCCTCCTGAAGATAGACATTCTCCGCCTCGAGCTTTGCCTTGAGCGTCTGGATTTGTTCGTACGCTTGCCTCCGCTCCGTGATATCGACAAACGTCACGACAGCGCCTAACGTTTTGCCATCCCGAACAATCAGATGAGACCAATACTCGACGGGAAAGCTAGTGCCATCTTTCCTCCAGAAAACCTCATCGTCACGATGGACACCTTGGTTTTCTCGAAAACCGCGGTAAATCGGGCATTCCTCGAGCGGGTACGGAGTGCCGTCTTCCCGGGAATGGTGCTCGGTTGCATGCATGTTTTTCCCGAGCAACTCGGCGGCGCCATCGTATCCGAGCAGGTCTGCCGCGGCCTGATTGCAAAAAGTACAGGTGCCGTCGGGTTCGCAGCCAAAGATGCCTTCGGCAGCGGAGTCGAGTACTAGCCGGACTCGGGCATTGAGCGCGGCGATTTCCTCATAGGATTTCATGTTTTCGATCGCCAGCGCGATCTGGTTGGCGACATCATGCAGGAAGTCTGCATCGGCCTCTGTATATTGGCCGATGTTCCTGCTCAACACAATCAATGTGCCGAGGCGGTTTCCATGGCAGGCAAGCGGAACGATACACAAGGAACGGATGCCTTCGCTCATCGCCAGTCGTTCTGCCTCGTATTGCGCCTCCTTTTCGAGATCACGGCGCAAAAGCGGCTTTTGGTTATCGAATACCCAGCCCGAAGCGCTACCGTTGCGGCTCAGTGCAGAACCAACGACAATCTGCGATTGGTGCCCAGTTTCCAGAGCAAGCAAACGCAGCAGGTCCGTTTCCGGCTCGTATATATTGATTGCCGCTCGATCAAACGGCAGAACGGGCTCTAATGCTTCGCAGATGGCGTGCAGCAGTTCATCGCGCTGCAAACTCGTGACAATCGCATTATTGATTTCCAACAGCGTGCGATAACGCTCTTCGAGTTTGGCTGCCGGAGCAATATCTGAGGGCGCCTCCATGTGGAACCAATAACTTCCTCGGGCGGTTCATTGTACACCACCGGAGAACGTAGATCTAGCACCCGTATTGAACGCGAATCGGCGTAGAATTATCCCCACCAGTCAAAGTCGCGGTATGGAAGAGGGATCACGGCTGTTGCGTTATCTGCGGTGCTAAAGACGAGCTACATTTCGATCACGATCTATCTTGGTCGAAGGGCTGCACCTCTCTCACCGAGGCGAATGTTCAACTCTTGTGCGCTCGCCACAACCTTGAGAAATATGATTGGATCCGGTGAACCTTGTAGCCCACGCTAGAGTGCGAACTCTGCAACCCCTCCAGGCTAAGTAAATTGGGACTGCTAAGTCAGCTTACACCAGCGTAAATGCCTTCCTCTTGTTTGGATGGATAAGTAGAGGAGCCCTTGGTGCCCAAAACTGAACTCAGCGGAATGCTGATCCAGAGACAACCAAGGAGGCTCTCCTAAAAAGGAAGTGCATATTAGATCGGCTTGGATTCCACAAGAAGACGATAAGCTATCGCACCAAGGATCAGAGGGGGCAGATTTGCGTCGAAGGTGTGATGCCATGCACGCGGGCAGATTTGGACCTATTGGATGAGTAGCCTGCCCATGCCGGTGATGAATCGTTCGCGGTGTTATTCCTCGAGGGCGCAAATCTCTAGTTCCCTTTGCCCTTCACCGCGGGCTTCATGTCCATCTCTGTGTGGAGATGAGCCAGCCATCGCCCGTCGTTCTTGCTAAACACCGTCGTGGTGAGGACGCGACCCTCGCTGGATTTGCCATTCGTCACGGAGGAATAGGTCAGCTCTGCGATGACATATCCGGATGTGGGCGAAAGGGAAAAGGCGCGCGGATTTTCGTAATGAAACGAGAAGTCCGTAAGGCTCTGTAAATCTTTGAGTACCTCCTCACGCGAATGACCAACGCCTAATTCCATGTCGATGTAGTCGGGAGCGAGCGCCTGGCCGACCTGGGTGATATTCGGGCGGGAGCCAGCCAGAGCCTGCCAGATGCTTCGGTCAGCGGCGATAAGCTCTTGCTGGACCGTCGGCGGCGCGTTCTGGACGGGAGCGGAGGCGAACAATGCGGCGAACAAGACAGGACCGGCGAGTAATCTGATATGTGACATGACGAGTGTTCTGGGTGCTTACGATTACCCAGCATAGGAGAAAACTCGGCCGTCATCCGCAAAAAAATTAGTGTCAGTCTTCCTGGTGCAAAAGGCGAGTTCGAAATCAACGGAAGTTTTCCACCATCATGAGGTCGCTGCCTTCCTGATCAAGTTGCGTGTATAGAATCCAGCGACGGTCGGGAGACACGGAAAGCGCCGTGGAAAAAGGGTCGACGCTTGTCCCTTTCGAAAATTCCCTCAAGAGCGTTGAGTTGCGGGTAGCGAAATTGTAGAACTTCAGGGCAGGGCCGACGGGGTTCGTGAGGTCGAAATAACAGATGCCCTGGTCTGTCAAAGCCCAAAGGCTTTCAGTGCTTTGACCGATTACCCGGATTCCCTCGCCGCCCGCCACGGATACTTTCCAAATGCCGGGCGCATCGAAATTGGCATAGTACACAAATTTGCCGTCGGATGATTCGAAGGCTTCCTCACCTTTCGCCCCGACCACCTGAACGGCCGCGCCCCCTTGCGCAGGCGTTTTCCAGATCTGCCGCTCTCCGTTTCGGTCCGAACCGAAATAGATCCAGCGGCCGTCTTTCGACCAGCTTGGCCGCACGTTATTCGACGGTCCGGTAGTCACGCGACGCGGCGGCCCTCCATCGGCACTCATGACGTAAATGTCCGAATTCGCGGCCTTGGTTCCGTCGAAAGCGATCCACCGACTGTCCGGCGCCCAGCGCGGGCTCCCTACAGCAGGACCACCGAACGCCGTCAGTTGAACGACGTTGCGGCCTTCGCGATCGCAGACCCAGATCTCGAAACTGCCCGTGCGCGAGGAGGTGAATGCAATTTTTGCCCCATCCGGGGAGAATTGAGGCTCCATATCCACCTGGGTAGAGGCGATGAATCTGGACGGTTCGCTGTCCCGCTCAGACGAATTCGGGCCAGGAATTCGCCAAATATTGCGGTCTTCATTGTCCCGTTCGTAGACCAATCGACTGCCGCTGCGAGAAACGGAGAGTCCGTTGATGTTGCCGGCAAAACCCAATCGCTCCGGTACGCCTCCGGAGCCGGGGATGGTCCACAGACTCTTGTCACCACCGGAGTGGCCCAATGAATACACGAGTCTTCGGCCGTCCGGCGTCCAGTCTAAGCCAAAAATCTCTCCTTCATGGAATGTTAAACGTCGAGGTTCACCCTTGGCATTTCCGTCAGTCACATTCACCACGTAGATTTCACTGCTCAGAGCTGAAGAAATTCTGATAAATGCGACATGCTTACCATCTGGAGAAAACCTGGGAGCGCTATCGCCGACATAGTTGTTCGGCGGCGAAGTGAGTTTTCGCTTCTGGCCCGTTTCCACAGAGAGCAGAAAGATGCTGTAAGCGGTTTGTCGAGGATTCTTGGAAGGAAGGGCTACGAATGTTCCATCCGGAGACCAGGAGAGTTGATCAAACCAATACCACGGCGATATTCCTGACCAGGATTCTCCAATTTTGTGTCCTGCGCCGCCGAGTGCAGGAATCGTCCAGACTTCGTCGTGGTCAGACAATCTTCGCAACAATGCGATGTATCTACCATCGGGCGACCAGGCCGGCGAGTCCTCATATGCCGGAGTGTTCGTAAGTCTTAGGGGCGTTCCGGCTCCGACGAGTTGGACATAGATGTCGAAGTTGTCACCTTTCTCGCCGTCCCAGGCAAATGCCACCTGTTTGCCATCGGGCGAGAGCGCGGGTGTGATCTGCCGTCCCGGGTAACTGGTCAGAGGAACGACCTTGGGGACCGGGTGCGAGGACGGCCGAAGAAATCGAATTCCAATCAGAACGAGGAGTAGCCCAACCGTACTGGCGAGCGCCCATCGCAACCAGGACTTCCCGCGTCCCGGCGTGCTGCCCGTTACGGCGCTGGTCAGCTTGCCGGACTCGGCCTCTTCCTTCAGATCCAGCAACGCGAGTTGCAGGTCGTCCATGTGCTGAAAGCGGCGTGCCGGATCTTTCCGCAGGCAGCGGGAGATCAGCTTCTCGAAATCCCGCGGCACCTCAGGCACTATGCCGCTCACCGGTTCGGGGTCTTGCTTGAGAATTGCCGATAAAGTAGAAATCTTCGAGTCTCCGGCGAAGGCTCGTCTGCCAGTCAGCATCTCGTACAATACAGAGCCGAACGAAAAGATGTCGCTTCGCGCATCCACGTTTTTGCCCTCGGCCTGCTCGGGCGACATATAGGCGACCGTTCCCACGATCACGCCCTCTTCCGTGTCAGGGCTTCCGGGCGCTCTGGCAGTTTCGGTTTCCTCAGGTTCTCTCAGTCCGGCCTCGACCAGCTTGGCCAACCCGAAATCCAGCACCTTGACGAGACCGCTTCCGGTCACCATGATGTTGGATGGCTTCAGGTCCCGGTGAATGATGCCGGCGGCGTGGGCTTTGGCCAGCGCATCCGCTACCTGCACCGCATAATTCAACACTTCCTTCGGCAGCAGTCCCTTACGCCCGATCAACTGCTCCAGCGTCTTGCCTGCCACGTACTCCATTGCGATAAAGTCGACGCCATCCGCCTCTGCAATGTCGTAGATGTGGACGATATTCGGCTGGTTCAATGCGGAAGCAGCTTTGGCCTCGTTCACGAAGCGGCGCTTCCTTTCCGGATCGGCCAATCTTTCGCCGGCCAGCATCTTCAAAGCAACGAAGCGGTCCAGGTGGCTATCCCGGGCTTTCCAAACGATGCCCATCCCGCCTTGGCCGAGCTTTTCGGTGATTTGGTAGTGCGCTAAAACCTTCCCGACCATCGCCGTCCTAAGTTATTGAAGAATACTCTTTAGCAGAACGGGATTCAAGGAGCAGCGAATTTAGATTTGGATAAACCGGAGTTAATTCCAGTTCGACACTAATACGAAGTGAAGCGCCGGCACTGTCGTGAGCGTCATCACCCAAAGCCAGATGCCAAAATCGGACACGGACCGCGCTACTGGGCTTGCGCCTGTTTCCGCGCAAACGGGCCGATGAATGGAATTTCCCATTCCTTACCGCCTGACGCTCTGATGATCGCGATCAGCCAGAACACGAAGAAAGCGATTAGGACCAGCGGCTCGAGGATCCAGCCGATCACTGGTATGAAAGTCAGCAAGCTGGTCACGATGATGCAGGCCACTCCCAGGAAAATCGATTGGAAGGCATGGAAGCGAATAAACGGCCGGCGATTATAATCGGCCATCACCAGGAAAATGATTGCGGGGATGATGGTGACATAAGCGAGCGCGCCTGCCGCGTTATCCGACAGGCCGGGTACGGCAGCCGTCGAAACCGCCGGTCCGCTTCCGGCTACCGCGCCGCAGCGCGTGCAGACGCTTGCCGCGCCGACTTCATTCCCACAGGAAGCGCAGAACATAATATCTCCTCTTCGTTCACTTAGGTAGGAAGCGATGCTTCATCCTGCACCCAAATGCCTTCGCCCAGCATACTCTCAGAATATTTGAAATTGTATGTAGGATTGACAAACTTGCGCAAGCACTACCAGGGCAGCAGTGTTCCAGTACTCGGAGGCACTTCGTCGCCTTACAGACGATCGGCGGAGTTACAGGCGTAAGATAACGTAAACTACTCGTATCGGAACACCGCTTGGCAACACAACCTAAGACGCTGCCCGGGGCGGGCGCAGGCGCGGCGGAGATACGCCGAATCGCACGATTAGCGGAGCAGCCGGCCCTGTTTCACGCGCAGCGCTGGTTTAACCGCGAACGGGCCTGGATTAACGAGCAGCATTTGCAGCTTTGCCGGATTCCGGCTGCGACTTTCTTCGAACAGCAACGCGCGGAGTGGTTCCGCCAACAACTGGAATCGTTCGGGTGGATGGCAAGACTGGATCGAGCGGGAAATGTCTTGGCGCGATTCGATGAAAGCTCCACGCCCCGGGTGGTTGTATCAGCCCACCTGGATACCGTTTTCTCGCCCAGCCGCCCGGAGGACGTCATCATAGCGCCGGATGGCCGCCTGATCGGCCCGGGAGTTTCGGACAATGGCTCCGGGCTAGCTGCGTTGCTGGCGCTCGCTCGCGTGTTTGCAGACATTTCAGATCTAGATGAAATAAGAAAGTCTTTGCTGCTCGTCGCCAATGTAGGCGAAGAGGGCGAGGGGAATCTAAGCGGCATGCGCTACCTGTGCCGTCAGTCTGGCCGGAATTCCGCTGAAGAGGCCGACCCGGCTCAGATGAAAGCGTTCGTCGTGCTGGATGGCCCTTCCACTGATCATGTGACCGCGCAGGCGCTTGCGAGCCGCCGCTTCGAGATCAGTTTCGCCGGCTCCGGCGGACACAGTTGGAATGATTATGGAACGCCGAATCCGGTGCATGCGATGGCCCATATGATTTCGACCTTCGCGGAAATGGCCGAACAGCGGCTGCAGGTCGACAAGACGCGATCCTCCTATAATTTCGGCATTGTCGAAGGAGGTACGAGCATCAACTCGATTCCAGGGTCCGCCAGAGCGAAACTCGATCTTCGTTCGGAAGAGTCCGGGTTACTGGATGAGCTGGCAGGTTTGCTGACTACAGCCGTCGAACGCGCACTGGAGCGCGAAAACCGCGCGCTTCGGGCAGGCAGATTAACGGCCAAAATCAAGGAGCTTGGATCACGGCCCGGGGGCAGACTGCCGACCGGCTCAACTCTACTCCAAATGGTTCAAGCGGTGGATGGATATTTGAAAATCCGTTCCCGGGTTGACTGCGCGTCTACGGACGCCAATGTGCCGCTTTCGATTGGATTGCCGGCGATTTCGATTGGCGCGGGCGGCCAAGGCGGCGGAGCGCACACAAAGCAGGAATGGTATCAGCCGGACGGCCGGGAAATAGGCTTGCGGCGAATTCTCCTGGTCCTTGCGGCGATCGTGGATTCGATCGGTAGGGAAGAACCCAACTCAACACACGGCGAATGATCGCCCGCAGGGAAGCGCCCGCGCGCTGGCAGGCTGATCTCGCTCTCGCGGCGGTCGCGCTTGTCTGGGGGACTACCTTCGTTGTCGTCAAGAGCGCGCTTCCGCATATTTCGACGATGTACTTTTTGGCGGTGCGCTTCGCGCTGGCTTCCGCCTGCATGCTGGCCATGTTTCTGCGTGTATTTCGAGGCACGAGTGCGGCGGCGCTTTGGCGGGGCTTACGTCGCGGCGCCACGACCGGCCTGTTTCTCTGGCTCGGATACGTGCTGCAGACGACCGGCCTGAAGTACACGACCGCGGGAAATTCGGGTTTCCTGACTGGGCTCTATATCGTTCTGGTGCCTCTGATCAGCGCGGCCGTTTATCGCCGGTGGCCGCAGGCGCGCGAACTCGCAGGCATCGCGGTCGCAACCGCGGGCATGGCTGTTATGACACTGCCCTATGTCGATGCCGGCTTCCGAATGAACAGAGGGGATTTACTTACGATCGGCTGTGCGATCGCGTTCGCATTCCATCTGTTGGTTCTGGGCTACTACTCGCAACGCGAGAAGTTTCAGGCAGTGGCGCTCGGACAGATTGCCTGCGCGGCAGCGCTATCCGGCGCGTCTCTTGCTTTCGAACCACCGCGGGCAGTTTGGAGCAGAGGGGTTATTGGCGCGATTATTCTTACGGCGATACTGGCCACCGCCGTCGCTTTCGCTTTGCAAACCTGGGGCCAACAATACACAACTGCCACGCGGACAGCCCTTATCTTCGCTCTGGAACCAGTCTTCGCCTTGGCAACCGCCGTCGCGGTGGGCGGAGAGCGCCTGACTGCCTCATCGCTTGCCGGGGGCGCCTTGATCTTAACGGGAATTCTCGCCGTGGAGCTGAAACCAGGGGTTCCGGTGGGACATCCGACTTAGCGGGGCGGCAGTGAGATTTTGGCCGGCCGTTCGCTTCCTTATACTAGAGTTACGCGCGAAAGGTTTTACTCCGCAATGCCGTTGTTTCAAAAGATCAGACAGCAGAAACCGCTTAGCTTCGGACTGCTGTTCATCACGCTTGCTGTAGGTATTGCGATCGGAATACTCACCAACACAGGCGTAAAGGCCGAGCGCCAAGTTTCTACGATCGCACCCGACGCCACTCCGCTGAATATCCCGAAAGCGGACCCAATCGCGAACGACTTTACGAAGTTGACGAAGCGAGTGGAGCCGTCCGTTGTTTATATCGAATCGGATTATCTGCCCAAACCGGGCAAGCGCGGGGTACGGCCCAAAGAAAATCCAGAGGATGAAGATAACGGTGAAAATGCCGAACCGAAAGATCCGTCCGAGATGTTCAAACACTTCTTCGGCGGACCCCAGCAACGTTCATTCCGCACGGAGGGTTCCGGTACCGGTTTCGTTGTCGATCGGAATGGATACGTAATCACGAACCAACATGTCATCGAGAATGCCGACCGCATCAAAGTCCGGCTGGCCGGTGACTATACGGATTACCGCGCACGAGTGGTTGGAATCGACAAGGAAACTGATGTAGCGGTTCTGAAAATCGACCCCAAGGAGCCTCTCGTACCGGTTCAGATCGGAAATTCCGATAGCGTGCAGGTGGGTGATTGGGTCATTGCGATTGGTTCCCCGTTCGGGCTTCAAGCCACAGTTACGGCGGGTATCATCAGCGCCGAACGAACGAGCCGTGATCTGCCGGGCGCAAACCAGTTTCAGAACTTCCTGCAGACGGACGCGGCCATCAACCCGGGCAACAGCGGAGGACCGCTGCTAAACACTCGGGGCGAGGTGATCGGGGTCAACACGATGATTGCGACGCGTAGCGGATCTTACGAAGGGATCGGCTTTGCTTTGCCCTCCAACATGGCCGTGAAGGTGTACAACGACATCATCCGCCAGGGGCGGGTGGTCCGGGGCTCGATCGGCATTCGCTTCCCGGCCAACGGCAATCAAGCGGACATGATGGAGGCCTTTGGTCTGAATCATGGCGTGTTGGTCGAAATCGTCGCCAAGAATGGCCCAGCCGGAAAGGCCGGAATGAAAGCGGACGACATCATCACCGCCATGAATAATCATCCGGTAAAGGATGGCGACGAGCTCGTCACGAAGGTTGCCGACATGCCGATCGGTTCGGTGGCGACCTTTACTGTGGACCGCAATGGACAGAAGCTCGACTTCAAAGTGCCTATCGAAGAGCGTTCCGTCGTGTGGGCAGATGAGCTGCAGCTTTCCTCGAACACTCCTTCAAACGAACCAGAAAAACCGGTGCTGAAGGCGACCGGCTCTGCGAAGTTCGGCATAACGATACAGCGTTTGACCGAAAAAGAGCGCAAGGACCTGAATATTGGCGACAGCAGCGGCGTGAAGGTGGTAGCCGTTGATCCGGGGTCATTCGCGGAAGACATCGGCATGCATGAGGGAGACACGATTCTGTCTATCAACAGAAAGCTCATGGAATCGCCCGAAGACGTAATGAAAGTTCAGACGGATTTTAAGCCCGGGCAGGCGATTGCGGTTCACGTGGCGCGCTCGGCGGCAGTGGGCGGCGATCGAGGACAGCCTCAGCGCTATTACTTATTGGGCCGCTTGCCTCAGCCGTGAGGTCTTCCGCTTAGCCTAATAGCTCGGCCGCCCGCTTCGCGAAATAAGTAAGGATGAAATCCGCTCCCGCTCGCCGGATGCATGTCAGCGTCTCCAGGATCGTGCGGTCGAGATCCAGCCAGCCGTTTTGCGCGGCGGCCATGATCATGCTGAACTCTCCGCTAACCTGGTAGGCTCCTAACGGCACATCAAAGGCGTCGCGCGTTTCGCGAAGGACATCCAGGTACGGCAGCGCCGGCTTCACCATGATCATGTCCGCGCCTTCTTCGAGATCGAGCGCAATCTCACGCATTGCTTCCCGGCGGTTCGCAGGATCCATCTGGTACGTCTTTCGGTCTCCAAACTGCGGAGCGGATTCAGCCGCCTCGCGAAATGGCCCATAGAACGCGGACGAGTATTTTGCGGCATATGACAGAACAGGAGTGTTGATATAGCCCGCGGAGTCCAGAGCTCGGCGAATCGCGCCGACGCGGCCGTCCATCATGTCGCTCGGCGCCACAACATCGGCACCCGCTTCGGCGTGCGACACGGCCGTCTTCGAAAGCCACTCCAGAGTCCGATCGTTATCGATTTCGCCATTCTTTACAAGTCCGCAGTGCCCATGGCTTGTGTATTCGCAATTGCAAACGTCCGTGATTACCAGTAAGCCGGAGACTTCCTGTTTGATGGCGCGAATGGCGCGCTGGGTAATGCCATTCGGGTCATAAGCTCCCGAGGCGAGTTCATCCTTCGTTTCAGGAATACCGAACAGGATTAGGCCGCCGAGGCCCAGCGATTTGCATGCCGCCGCTTCGTGTACCAGTTCGTCCACTGAGAGCTGGGCATTCCCCGGCATGGAGCCTATCTCTTTGCGAACGCCTTTGCCCGGACAGACAAACAGGGGAATAATGAATTGTGAAGGCACGAGCTGCGTTTCCTGCACCAGACGCCGAAGCGGTTCCGTCGAACGCAGGCGCCGCAGGCGCTGTGTCGGAAATGCCATGGGATTCTAGCTTCAGTGTGGCAAACGCCTTCAAGAGTGCTGCCGTGCTTATTTAGACATGCTGCCGCAAAATGGCGGTATGGCTCGCGTGATCGCAAAGCGGTGGTTCGTAGGGGGGCGGGTGCAGGGGGTGGGGTTCCGGTACTTCGTGCAGGAGCGCGCAGAAGCTCTGGGCCTGAAAGGGTACACGCGGAACCTTGCGGATGGCCGAGTGGAAGTCTACGCGATTGGCCCGGCAAACCGGCTGAGCGATCTCGCGGCAGCGCTGTATGAGGGGCCACGGATGGCCGATGTGCGGGGAATCGAGGAGCGCGACGATCAGATCGAACACGTCTCAAATTTCAGCATTCGGTGAGCGCCGAATGCAGGGAACCCAGATTCGGGTTGCTTCGTAGGTTAGGTGCGGAGCAGCCATGCCGCTCTCGAATAATTTCGGTTCGCCAGCCGCCAGCTTGTAGAGGAAGCGGTCGCACGGCTGCTCGCTCACAACGAATGGTTCAGGCGGCAAGTACAAATCGGCATCGACCAGACTGCACGCGGCGAGTCCATGGAGGGAGAAGAAATGGATGCTCGCGTTGAGCGACTGCTGAATTCTTGAGGAGAATTCGCTGGTCACCCGCGGTGGCTGCCGACCTTCAGGCCATCCGCGATTATATGCGTCAGCATCACCCCTCTTCATGCACTCCACAATCCGCAAGCTATATGATGCCGCGTGCTCGCTGAAACACATGCCGCATCGTGGTCATATTGGGCACGCACCAGGTACTCTCTCAACTCCCGACCGTGGTCAACTCCACCTCGCCGGCCGCGGCAATGCGCACGCCTTCCCAGCGGGCCACCACCGCCGTCGCCGCGCAATTGCCCAACAGGTTTACCGAAGTGCGGCACATATCCATCAGCGCATCGACTCCAAGCAAGACTGAAACACCTTCCATCGGCAGGTTAAACGCGCCGATCGTACCCGCCAAAATGACCAGTGCGGCTCGGGGTACGGCGGCTACGCCTTTGCTCGTCAGCATGAGCGTGAGCATCATCATGATCTGTGTAGATAACGGCATATGAGTACCCGCCGCTTGCGCCACAAAAATGGAAGCGAGAGACAGGTATAGGGCCGATCCAACCAGGTTGAAGCTGTAGCCGGTCGGCAGAACGAATCCAACAATGTGCTTAGGTATCCCGAGTAATTCCATATTTTCGAGCGCCAGCGGTAGAGCCGCTTCGCTCGAAGCAGTCGAGAAGGCAAGCGCCCAGGGTTGGCGGACGGCCCGGATGAATCGCGTAACCGGCACGCGCGCGATCACCAGACTCGAACCAAGGACGAACACCACCACCAGCGCTTGCGCCAGGTACAACGTCCCGATGAGTTTACCCAGGCTCAATAGCACGCCCGCCCCTTTTGACCCGATCGTCACCGCAATTGCCGCACCTACTCCGAACGGCGCCGTGTACATGACGTATTTGGTATAGCGGAACATCACTTGCGCAACCGCCTCTGCGAAGCTCACCACCGGTTGCGCTTTGGCTCCCACGGCCGAGCAGGCCGCGCCGAACAGAAAAAAGAAGACCACCATTTGCAGAACATCATTCTGGGCGAGCGCCTCGAACACGTTGTTCGGAACTGCGTGTTCCAGCGTCCCGATAAGGGAAACCGGTTTCGCCAGATTTGCCGAGGATCCGGGGTTCGCGGTCAGTCTCAGCCCTGCGCCCGGTTGAAAGATGTTGACGATGAGAAGTCCGATGGCCAGCGCGAGCGTCGTCGCCACCTCAAAGTACAAAACCGCTTTCAACGCGATTCGCCCCATCGTCTTCAACTCGCCTGCCGAGGCGACACCGGAAACGAGCGTTCCGAACAGCAGCGGCCCAATGATCGATTTGATCAGGCGCAGAAAAATGTTGCTGACCGGGGCAAGGCTTTTCGCAAAATTCGGAAAGAAGACCCCCAGTAGGATCCCGATGACAAGCGAGAAGAAGATCCACGCCGTCAGCGAGATTCTTTTCAACGCTCTCCCCATTTCAGCTTTTCGCGCAGCACGTCGAAGAAGAGCATTTTGGGCGGACGAATCAACTGGATGGCTTTAGGCGACGACCGGCATACGATGCGGTCGCCTTTGCACAATGGCTCACCAACCTGCCCGTCAATTGTAAGGTAAGTTCCGGCCTCACCATGATTCAGAATATTAATCACGCTGCTGTCGGGCACGATCACCGGGCGGTTCGTCAGCATGTGCGGACAAATGGGCGTGATGCAGAATGCCGCAACGGATGGGAAGATCACGGGACCGCCGGCAGAAAGCGAGTAGGCGGTCGATCCGGTCGGTGTCGAAATAATCAATCCGTCCGCTTTGTAAGCCGCAACGAAGTGATTATCCACCTGTGTGTCGAGGTCTATCATGCGCGCCAGCTCGGACTTGGTAATCACGACGTCGTTCAACGCAGAGTAAGTGCCGATTGTCTTGCCGCTCCGCACCAGCTCGCAATCCACCATGCGACGCCTCGCGATGCGGTGTTCGCCGCGCAGCGCGCGCTCCAGTTCGGGGTAGAGATCGTCAACCTGTATAGCCGTCAGGAATCCGAGGTGGCCCAGGTTGACGGCAAACAGCGGTATATCGCGGCCAGCGACAAAGCGCGCGGCAGAGAGCAGGGTGCCATCACCGCCCAGAACGATCACCAGGTCAGTTGTTTCGGGGAGTTCCTCGCGTTTGAAGAATTCGTGGATGTGCGCGTATTCGGCGGTCTGCTGATCAACGCGATAGCGAATGTCGCGTTCATTCAACCAGGCGAGCAACCCTTGAACGATGTCGGCGGCTTGCGCCATTTTCGGTTTCGAGATGATGCCAACTGTTGTGATTTTCCGCATCCGGTATCCGAAGCTTTACTGCCAGAGTTACTCTAGACTACACTTTCGCCGGGCGTGTAACAGGAATTCGCGGTTTCCTCCGGCGCCCAGGATGGGGCTTTCGATCGTCTTCGTCAAGAAGCCCGCTTCCTGCATCGCCGCGGATACTTTCGCGCAAGCCATTTCCTGCGCGACCGGGTCGCGCACGATTCCTCCTTTGCCGACCAGCTCCCGACCCACCTCGAACTGGGGTTTCACAAGAATTATCCACTCGCCTCCGGGCTTGAGCAACGGCACGAGCGCGGGAATCAGCAGCGTGACCGAGATGAAACTCACGTCACATACAATCAAATCGGCCAGCTCACCGATCTCTTCAAATCGAAGATGCCGCGCATTTACGCGCTCATGGAGTATCACGCGCGCATCGGTACGCAGTTTCCAATCGATCTGTCCCGCGCCGGTATCGACAGCATGCACACGCGCCGCGCCATGTTGCAGGAGACAGTCTGTGAATCCGCCGGTAGAAGTGCCGACGTCGATACAGACACGTGCCGCCACGCGAATGGCAAACGCTCGCAACGCCGTTTCCAGCTTCAAGCCGCCGCGACTGACGTAGGGTAACGGCTGCTCGAGTTCGATGCGTGCCTGGCCGGAGACGCTCCGTCCGGGCTTGTCCGCTCGCTGTCCATTGACCCTCACCTTGCCGGCGAGGATGAGGGCTTGCGCTTTCTCGCGCGATTCGACCAGCCCGCGGTCCACCAGGGCCAGATCGAGTCGCTTATTTCCCGAGCTCGAAGGCCCACTCACGCCTTGCGCTGAACGATAAAGTCGGCGATCTGCCGCAGCCGGTCCGCGCGGGCATCAAACGCTCGCAGTGCAACGTGCGACGCCCGGCGTTCTTCCTCCGCCATCTCGCGCGAGCGCTCCAGACCATAAAGTGCCGGGAATGTGATCTTCTGCTGAGCTTGGTCTTTGCCGGCGGTCTTGCCCAGGGATTCCGAAGATTCTTCGACGTCCAAAACGTCATCGATGATTTGGAACGCCAGGCCGACGTGCTCGCCGTATTCGGAAAGAGCGGCCAACTCCTCTTCCGTTGCGCCCGCGTAAACAGCGCCCATCCGGACACTCGCGCGCAGCAGAGCTCCCGTCTTGGCGCGATGAATGGATTCGAGAAGAAGCGCTGTAGGTCTCTTCCGCTCACCTTCCAGATCGTTCACCTGCCCGCCGATCATCCCGCCCACAGTCCCGGCCGCTCGCGAGAGTTCTTCGACCAGGCGGATCTTGCGTTCGGCATCGATCTGCTTCAGCCGGCTCAGCACTTCAAAGGCGAGCGTTAACAGCGCGTCGCCGGCCAGAATGGCCATCGCGTCGCCGAACATTTTGTGGCAGGTAGGCCGTCCACGCCGCAGATCGTCGTTATCGAGAGCCGGGAGATCGTCGTGAATCAGCGAGTAGGTGTGGATTAGCTCGAGCGTTGCGGCTGCATGCTCGACCCCATCGGGGGAATCGGAGGCGGCCCGCGCAGCGGCCATTGCTAAAACCGGACGGATACGCTTTCCTCCAGCAAACAGGCTGTAGCGCATCGCCTGATGAATCGAGGAGGGTTCGACATTCTCCTGCGGAACCCATTCGTCGAGGACAGCTTCGACACGCTGAACCTGCTCAGCCAGGTACTCCTGCAAACTGATTTGTTCCGCTTTGATCATTTCCCCGGTTTCTCAGGATTAAACGGAACCGGCACCATCTCCGATCCCTTTTTTGTGAGGATTTCCACACGTGATTCCGCCTCCTCAAGCTGCCGCTTGCATTCGGCACTCAGGCGCATGCCGCTCTCGAACAGAATCAGGCTCTGTTCCAGGGGCAGGTCGCCGCGCTCGAGCTCTTTGACGATTCTCTCCAGCTCCTGCAAGCTCGCCTCGAAGGTGGACGGGGATGATTTCTCCTCCGGCATCGCCTTATTGTAGCGGGGGCGGAGTCGTCTACGATTCCAGCTCGGGTGTCTTACTTTGGGCTACGAGCCTCGCCATTTCGCCCATTCCGTCATGCTGAAGACCTTCTTGGACGCTCTGACGATCGGCGGCAGATCGGTTCTGGCTTACTTTCCACTTTCCTTCGATGGTCAGGATGGGAATTTCGACCCCAATGATCGCTTTCATCTGGCCAAAGATGAATGGCTCCGGCGCATCGGTCACCTTCCATGGGGTCGAGCGCTGATTTTCTTGCGCGGAAGTTAAATCGCCGATCTGCGCTCTTAACCAGGCGGGATCGTCAATGACGCGCGGTGTCCCCCGGACCTGCACGACCACATAATTCCACGTGGGGACCACCCGTCCGTGCTCCCTCTTCGATACGTACCAGGACGGCGTGATATACGCTTCCGGTCCATGGAACACGACCAGAGTTTCAGCTCCGGCTCTCAGTGCATTTACCTGATCGTTCGCTTTAGCGATGTGGGCGCGAAGCGTCCCCTTCCCGCCAGTGTCGGCCAAAATAAACGGTACGAGGTTGGCAATGAGGCTGCCAGGCCCAGCAGTGATAAGAGTGGCGAGGGGATGAGCGCGGATGAGCGCGTGCAGGATCTCCAAGCGGTCCTCTCGGAATGCGGCTGGCTGATACATGGAACATCCTTCGAGATGTAGCGAGCGTCAAAACCGCTCTCATATACTATTCAAGCATTTGAATGGTGTAATCACGACCCTATCCGCAACGGCGCGGGTGTCCGTGGCCGGCCGTGGGGTCAAGTCGACTCGTACTGTCTAAGAAACTCCACGTCCTCGCGGGCTGTCGACTCCTGTTATCTAATTGGCTGCTGATAAAACCTACGGTACCGGCGAATTCTTATGTTGGCTCTCTGACCGGCAGATCGCGCCGTACATTCCTGTGCTGGATCGCAAACAACAAACGAACGGCTTCTACACGCAGCGTGAGTTTACCCGAGTCTCGGAACAAAATGCGTACCGCTGTCCGAGATGTGAGTTGCTTCCCTATTCAGGACTCAGCCGCGGCCGCCAGAGCTATGTTTATCGCGCCAAGCCGTCACAGTGCGCGAGCTGTTCGCATAAGCCGGCATGCACGCCGACGACTCATCGCACCTTGACAGTTAACTCGTATGAAGATGGGAGATGCCTCGCTGCCCGATTTCGAGCCACAGTGTCAGGCCATGCTAGACGCCGCGCCGAAAGTGATCTCCTCGATCATGGGGTTGTACCCGGCGAAGTTCATAGCAGAAATGAAAGCACGGGGAATCCTTGGTTTGCCACCGCTACAACGGTGGCCGAAGCGAAAGCGGCCGAGGCCGCGGGTGCCGATGCTGTTGTTGCACAGGGCATGGAGGCTGGCGGGCATCGTGGAGCGTTCGAGCCAGATGAAGCCGAGCATCAAATAGTTGGCCTTATGGCCCTCTTGCCGCAGGTTGTTGATGCGGTTAAGCTGCCTGTGATCGCTACGGGAGGAATCGCGGATGCACGAGGCGTAGCAGCGGCACTGATCTTGGGCGCCAGCGCGGTCCAGATTGGAACGGGTCTGCTG
The DNA here is from genome assembly GCA_963787585.1 of uncultured Acidobacteriaceae bacterium. Lineage (GTDB taxonomy): Bacteria > Acidobacteriota > Terriglobia > Bryobacterales > Bryobacteraceae > Bog-105. The sequence continues at coordinate 63,529 of CAWBDR010000001.1, read as the reverse complement.
CGAGCTCCGGAAGCCGGGACGCATTCTTCCTATGCGGCTAGACTTGGCCGCACGGAAGCCCACGAGACGGTGATCACACGTGCATTCAGTGGGCGACCCGGCCGCAGCATCGCGACTGCGTATGTCCGTGCCGCATTGAATGGACCCGCTTCAGCACCATACCCTGTTCAACGGGGGCTGACTTCGGCCATGCGTGAATCGGCGCAGAAGGCTGGGGACGTCGAGCGGATGCAACTGTGGGCTGGGCAGTCTGCCAAATTGGGTCGCGCCGAACCGGCCGGCGAGATCGTCCCTCAGCTATGGCACGATGCTCTGGGCCTTCTGAAGCATGCAGCCACAACTTAGTTTGGGTTTTTGCCTATCACCATTCGCTTGAGACTTGGGAGAAGAAACATTGCCCAGAGACTTATCCCCGCTCAACCCACTTCTGCATTAGAGTAGAAGTATGGCGATTCCCGCCACTTTGCGTCCGTCACTCTTCGGCTCAGACTAACTGCGTTCTCCGCGCGGCCCTCCCTGTCTGTTTTCAAATTTCAACGAGGTTTTGAACTATGGTGACGCAGAGGTCTTCCCTGCTGCCGAATCTTATTACGCCACTGCCTGGTCCCAAGGCAAAGGCGATCATTGAACGCGATCACGCGGTCGTTTCCACGTCCTATACCCGCTGTTATCCGCTCGTCATGAAGCGCGGCGAAGGGGCGGTTGTGGAGGATGTCGATGGCAACCAATTCCTTGATTTTGCAGCCGGCATCGCGGTAGTCGCCACCGGCCACTCGCATCCCAGGGTTGTCCAAGCCATCCAGAAGCAGGCCGCTGAGTTCCTGCACATGTCGGGAACCGATTTCTATTACGAAGGAATGGTCAAGCTGGCCGAGAAACTTGCCTCTCTGGCTCCCGGGGAAGTCCCGCACCGCGTTTATTTCGGGAATTCGGGAGCGGAGGCGATCGAAGCGGCCATCAAGCTGGCGCGCTATCACACGGGACGCGATAAGTTCATCGCTTTTCTCGGTGGCTTTCACGGGCGCACTATGGGGGCCCTCTCGCTCACCGGGAGCAAGGTCGCGCAGCGGCGCGGCTTTCATCCACCGCTTCCGGTAACGCATATTCCGTATGCGTACTGCTACCGCTGTCCGTATGGGAAAGAGCCGTCCACCTGCCATGTCGAGTGCGTGAAGGTCCTGGAGGACCGGCTGTTCCAGACCATTCTCCCGGCCGAAGAGGTGGCGGCGATCGTGGTCGAGCCGGTTCAGGGCGAAGGCGGTTATCTGGTCCCGCCGGCCAAGTTCCATCAGGAACTGCGCCGGATCGCGGACAAATATGGCATTCTGCTGATCCACGATGAAGTGCAGAGCGGGATGGGCCGTACTGGCCGTATGTTTGCTTCCGAGCACTTCGATGTGACGCCCGACATTATCGCGCTGGCTAAGGGAATTGCCAGCGGGATGCCGCTTGCGGCGACGGTTGCGGGCGCGGACGTAATGAACTGGCCTCCCGGCGCTCACGCTTCCACGTTCGGCGGAAACCCAGTATCGATTGCCGCCTCGCTCACCACGATCGAACTGCTCGAGCAAAGTCTTATCGATAATGCCGCTGAAGTGGGCGCCTACATGATGGAGCGGATGCGGACCTGGCCCGGCAGGTTCCGGCACGTCGGCGATGTGCGCGGGCTCGGGCTCATGATCGGCTTTGAGCTCGTCGAAGATCAGCAGACGAAGGAGCGCGTGCCCGAGCTTCGCGACCGGCTCGAAAGCATGGCGTTTGAACGCGGGCTGCTGGTTTTAGGGGCCGGACCGAATAGCATTCGCCTGTGCCCGCCGCTGGTAATCAACCACGATCAAGCGGACTTCGCCATGGATACACTGGAGCAGTGCTTGCAGGCTCTGGAAGCCTAAAATCCCTGCTGGTACTCGACGTCGGCTGCGGCATCAATAAGTATCCGGGTTCCATCGGTCTCGATCGGAACCGCAATACGCACGCGGATGTAATCGCGGACCTGGACCAGTTTCCGTTCCCCCTACGCGACAACTCCTTCCGGGAAATTCGCGCCATTCACGTAATCGAGCACGTCGGCGATGTAATTCGCCTGATGGAAGAGTTCCACCGTCTGCTCGCCCCAGGCGGTCAGGCGTTTATCGTCACGCCACATTACACGGACTACAGCTCGTTCTGCGATCCTACACACCGGTGGCATTTGAACAGCTTCTCGCTGCGTTATTTCGGCGAAGATAACGGCGGATTCGGCTACTATTCGAGGGCGCGTTTTCGTGAGATTTCGACGCGCGTTCGCCTACTTGCTCTCTGGAGATATCTCGGGTTCGAATTTTTGGTCAACCACGTGCACTGGTTTCGTCGGTTCTGGGAGTTCTACCTTTGCTATCTCATACGAGGCAAAGTCATAGAGTGGCGAGTGGAAGCAGTGAAGGACGGCGCGGCTGGAGCATTCAGCCCGGTCAACTCCTCTGGAAACTAAGCGACGGCGCGCGGCAGCTCCGACAGCGCGCGACGATGAACCCGGATGCCGCTCTCGGGCGGCGCGGTGAGGATATGGCCCACCGCTATCTTCAGAAATTGGGATTAACGGTTGTCGCCCGTAACTACAAACCGGGTGAAGATTCGGAAGTCGATATCGTGGCACGCCAGGGGGACATTGTGGTGTTCGTCGAGGTGAAGTCGCGATCGTCGGCGGAATTCGGAAATCCCGATCGCGCAATAGATCAGGAAAAGCAGAAGCACATCATTCGCGCCGCTCGCGCCTACGTACGCCGAGCCGGCATCGAGTGGAATCAGGTTCGTTTTGACGTGATTTCGGTGATTTTTTCCAATCCTCCGGCTATTTTGCATCAACGGGACGCGTTCTTTCCGGCGCGCTAGGCTGCTCTCCGCGCGCCTCAGCCATTCCGGGCCATCCGCAACGCAGCTTCAAATGCCGCAAGCCCCTGCGCGTTCATAACATCCGCCGCTTCCAGCCAGCCACGGCGAGCGGTCGTGACCCCGTATCGCATGTTGTGCAGATGCGAGGGCCGGTGCGCGTCGGTGGAAATGGTGAACCGGCAGCCTCGGCGTTTAGCGGAGCGAACAAAGTGGCTCGGCAGATCGAGACGTTCCGGGCTGGCGTTGATTTCGAGCCAGACGCGGCGCTCCGCCGCTTTGGCGGCGACCCGATCGAAATCGAAGGGATAGGGTTCTCGCTGCAGAAGAATGCGGCCGGTCATGTGCCCCAGGATCCGCAGAGACGGCGATTCGAGCGCTCGCAGGAATCGATCCGTCATTTCCGCTGCTTCGAGATTGAAGTAGCTATGGATGCTGCCGATCACCAGATCGAGCTCTGCCAATGCGTCCTCGGAGATGTCCATTGCGCCATCGCGCAGGATGTCGCATTCGAGTCCGGAGAAAATGCGCAGTGGCAGGCCATCGCGGTTGAGCTCGCCTATCTGCCCGGCAAAGGCCACGACGCGCTCTTCATTGAGTCCGTTGGACATCGCAAGCGCTTTCGAATGATCGGTGATGGCGATGTATTCGTAGCCGAGCGCGGCAGCGGCTTCCGCCATCTCGCGAAGCGTCGCGCGGCCGTCGGTCTCGGTCGTATGCATGTGCAGATCGCCGCGCATATCGCTGAGCTCTACCAGCTTCGGAAGAGTCCCTTCCTGAGCGGCCTCGAGCTCGCCGCAGTTTTCACGCAGCTCGGGCGGAATCCAGGCGTAGCCGAGGCGTCGATAAATATCCTCCTCGCTCTCGCCGGCGGCACGCTGGTTTCCTTCCAGCGTGAAAAGGCCGTATTCGTTCAGGGTGAGACCTTGCTTGATGGCGTTGGTTCGAAGAACCACGTTGTGCTCTTTGCTGCCGGTGAAGTATTGCATGGCTGCGCCGAAGCTCTCATGCGGGAGCGCGCGCACATCCACTTGCAGCCGTTCCAGACCGAAGCTAACGCTGGCCTTGTTCGCGCCCTGACCCAGCACCTCCTGCGCTTTCGGGTGGGTGACCAAATGGTTCAGCGCTTCTGCGGCTCCTGTGCCAGTAACCAGAATGTCGAGATCGCCTATCGTTTCGCGCCCACGGCGGAGGCTGCCCCCCGCTTCTACTTTTTCGATCCCCGGCAGCGCCGCAAATTCGGCTGAGAGCTCGTCGGCGGTCCGCCGGCCGAAACTGAGGAGAAAACGCCCGGCGCTGCGACGGTATGCTTCAATCGAGCGCAGCACTTTCTCTTCCAGCTTGACCCCCATGCGGGGAAGGCTGCGAAGTTTCTGCTCGCGGCAGATGCGCTCCAGATCATCGACCGTTCTGACGTTGTAATGCTCGTACAGTAACGCGATGCTCTTTGGCCCCAGGCCTTGAATTTTCAAGAGCTCCAGAGCGGATGCCGGATAGCGGGCCAGCATCTCGTCACGGCGTTCAAAGGAGCCGCGCTGGCAAATCTCGGTGAGCACAGACGAGAGGCCCTTGCCGATCCCGGGAATCTCCGTGACTTTGCGCTCCGGATGGCAGACGATATCGGCAACGCGCTCGGGATAACTGGCGATCACAGAGGCCGCGTTGCGGTAACTGCGGATGCGAAACCCGTCTTCTCCCGCAACTTCCATGAGGTCCGCGGTCTCATGCAGCAGCCGCGCGATCTCTTTATTTTCCATGGGCAATTTTGGCGCCGGCCCGAGCAGCGGCTGCCGGAAACGGCGACGGCTCAACGTGCACCAGGACGTCCGCGACCCAAGGCACATTCCCCGTGACGGCGAAGCGAACGCGGGTTGCGATCTCGTGCGACTCTCGGACCGTCAACTCCGGATCGACCTCCAAATGAAGGTCAACATGATACTTCAGGCCGGTGCGACGGGCAAAACATTTTTCAATTCCGAGAGTTCCCGGAACGCTCAGAGCAGCCTTGCGGATTTCGGCCATTTTCGCCGTGCCGGGCATGGTATCGACCAGCTGGTCGACCGTGCGGCGAACCACCTGAATAGAGAGAAAGAGGACGATCACGCCGATGATCATGCTGCCAAGGTGATCGGCGACACCGAAGCGGCTGGGATTGGCAAGCGTGAGAAGCACCGCGATCAATGCAACAAACGTGGAGAGTAGGTCTGTCAGATCGTGCCATGCGTCGGCTTCGAGTGACGTGCTGGCGATTCGTCTGCCGGTACGGAATTTCAGGGCGGCAAGAGCGGTCTTGATAACTACCGCGGCGGCGAGTGGATATAAAGCGTATGCCTGCATCTCGGACGTCGTGCCCAGAGATGTGAAGCCATGCCACAAGATGGCCGAACCGGTCAGCAGAAGCATGGCGCCGATCGCCAGGCCAGAGAGAATTTCATAACGGCCGTGACCATACGGGTGTTCGTAATCGGGGGGTTTGGCAGCTACCCAAAGGCCCGCGTAGACGATGGCCGAAGAAAGCGCATCGCCGGCGGCCTCGAGACCGTCGGAGATGACCGACGTGGAACCGGCTTTGATGCCGACAAAGATCTTGATCGCGGCGAGCAGAGCACCTATGCTCAGGCTGATCAGGGCCAGGCGGCGACCAATCGACTCCTCTTTGTCAGCGGCAAGACCACCGGCCGGGAGCATACGCTTCGAGGATATCGTGAGTGTGGGAGTAGGAGAAATCTACAAGCTGCGAGTTGACGAAAGAATCCGAAGCAGCGTCCCGCGAAGGCGCGCTGCTTCAGGGTGAGAAGAGGAGAATAGCAACCAGTCTTATTGATCGCCAGTCAGAATAAGGTCGGCGGAGCTCGCAGGAGCATTGGTTGCGCCCCACACCGTCTGCGCCCCCCATATTGTCTGCGAGGCGGAGGGACTGGCTGCTCCCCAAACGGTTTGCGCGCCCCATACGGTTCGATTGGCGCTGTCCAGCACTGCGGCGCCCCACACCGTTTGTGCGCCCCAGACCGTCTGCGCCCCCCAAACCGTACGGCTCGATGACACCGATTCAATGGACCAGATTGAGCCTGGATCAAAGCTCAGCGTGACAATGCCCGAGTTGGGATCATAGACGGCAACCGGCGACAAGGCAGTACCCGAGGCAGGCGGGTTGTTTACGGCCGACAGTGCTTCGGCTATATCGGTATAACCAGCGCCCACCGTAAAGATATCGTAGTAGTCGGTATAAATAGCGCCCGTACTTGGATCGGTAACGGAACTCATTTGCGGGAACATCTTGTACGAAGTCCCCATCAGCATGGCCTTCACCTGGTCTGGCGTCAGATTCGGATTGGCTTGCAACAGGAGCGCTGCCGCAGCGCTCACGACCGGCGTCGCCATGCTGGTCCCGCTGAGCATGAAATAGGTGCTCGAGAGCTGTCCCGATTTTGACGACCGGTCGTAATAGGAGACCAGGACCGCGTTTTTCGGGGCGTGATGCTGTAGCGTTGAACCTGGCGAGAGGAGTGAGACAACCTGGTTGCCGGGCGCGACGAGATCAGGTTTAACGAAGTGGTCGATCGGAGTCGGCCCCTTTGAGCTGTAGCTCGCCATGAGGTCGTCCGTACGCGTCGGACTACCCTCTGAATTCATTGCGCCCACCGTGATCACATAAGGATCATTTCCCGGAGCATTGATGGTGCCGTAACCTTCTTCGCCGAAGGTGTTATCACGACCCTCGTTACCCGCAGCCACTACCACGACGATACCCGCTTTCCAGGCCGCTTCCACAGCCTGGCAGAGCGGATCTTGCGCATAGCTCTCAAACACGGGCCGTCCCAGAGACAAATTGATGATCCGGATGTTGTAAATATTCTTCAGAGCGATGGCCGTCTCAATCGCGAGAACGACGTTGCTGTCCGAGCCTTGCCCGTTCGCATCGAGAACCTTAAGATCGATCAGGCTCACTCCGGGCGATATTCCCTGGAGAAGCCGAGTACAAGTCGTGCATGCGGACGCTTGCGCATTCGACGCAAGGACGCCAGCTACATGCTCGCCGTGGCCGTAGACATCAGGCGCCGGCATGGGAGGGAGGGACTTCGCGGTAAAGGAATTGGGAAAGGAACCGGCCGCCAGCGCCGCCGCAGCCGACTGCGCCGCTTTCGAAACCGTGAAATCATAGCCCCAGGCCAGCGCCGCGGGTCCATACCCCAGGTTTTTATTTGGGGAAATGCCGCTGTCGATCACGGCTATCCCGATACCTGAGCCGTCCAGGCCGACGGACCACGCAGCGTTCGCATTGACAGCACCCGCCGTGTTGTCCAATTTCGCGCTAACCGGACGATCTGGCGTGATATACGCCACGTCAGGATCATCGGCCAAAGATTGCAGAGCGGCCGCACTCAGCCTGTACGCCCCGGCTTTGATTGACTTGAACCGAGTTCTGACGTTCCCTCCCAGATTCGCCACCTTGGCATCTTTAAGATCGTCCGGCGCGCTCGTCCACTGGATGATCACGGGGACGCTTGTCTGTGGATCGAAGTTGGCAAGATCCCCAGCCAATTTCGGCTTGTGGGGTGGCGCGCTCCAGGCCGCAATCGCCGTGAGCATAAAGCACGGAATGGTTCGTTTCAAGGGTTTCGCTGTCATTGGGTTAAACCTGCAGAGCATTGCTGGCTCGCCTTCATAAAGACACTTATCGGGAGCCGATTAAACCTTTTGAACGCCCCACGGACCGTAAGCCGTCAGGAGGAGAAAGGGCTTAGAAGTTTGTCGAGAGGCTTAGAATAGGGAGCTTGAAGAAGGAGTTACTGGACGAACTTCGCGCACTGCTGCAGGACCGGCGGATCGGCGCCGGGATCGCACTGCTGGAAGAGCATCGCAGCGAATTCGTGTCTCTTAGTCCAGGCCAATGTCACGCGGGTTTGGGATTAGGGTGCCTCGCCCAGTGGCTCGATGTGGGACATGAAGACGGCGGGCTTCTGAGTGAGCTGCTGGTGAGGTTCGGTAACAGTGAACGTAAGCAGCTTCCACTGCACGATTATGTTCATTTGCGGGTCGCGGAAGCCGCAGTCGCGATGCGGCGGGAAGATCTCACCGATGCCCTTCAACACTTGGAAACCGTGCTGGCGCTGGCCAATGAAATAGAAGACCCGAAGATAACCCTGATCGGGAGTCTTTGGAAGGCGCGCTGCCTGCGAAAGGCCGGCGAGTACGATCAAGCCCTCGAGGTTACGCGAAGCGGCATCCGGCTGGCGCTGTCGCTGAATCTGCCGTACGTCGCGGCAGTGATGCGAACACTCGAGAGCTGGATTTTGTTTCAGAACGGTGAAGCGAAGGAGGCCGAACGCATATTACAGGAAGCGGAAGCGGTCCTGCGCGAAACAGACGACTTCATCACGCTGGGCAACATCCAATCGGCCTATGGACGAATCGCGCTGCGCGAAGGCCGCTACGATCACGCCATGCGCTACTTCGATGCGTCGATCGACTATTTCCAAAGGCGCACCTCGCTCGAAGGCTATCTGGCGAGGTCACTCACCAATATCGCTCAGGCAAAGCGATTCCTGGCGATGCAATTGCGGCGAAGTATCGATGCGCAGAGGCAGCGCTCACGTCTGGGGCAGCGAGTCGTCGGTCCCTCCGATGGGCGGGATCATACCGGGCAACTCCAGCGCATGCACGACCTGCTGCGAAGCGCGCAGGCAGACTTAGAAAAGGCAGACGTGATCTACAAACGAGCTCAGAATCATCACGGCGGCGGCAATGTGGATGTAAACCTGGCGCAAATCTACCTGGATTTTGGCGATCTGGATTCGGCCGACGAACGGGCCGGCGAAGCCTTCGAGCTGGGAGCTACCAAGGCCGATTACCTGCTGATGTGCCGGGCGCGTATTGTGCAGGCTATGGCCGCGAATGCCCGCTTCGAAGAGCAGATCGGGGAAGCTGAAGATCCCAGCCGGTTTGCGCAACTCGCTCACGATTGTGCCAAAGAGGCGGTCCATCTGGGAGAGCGCACCGAAAGCCGACGCCTGCGGGCGCAAGCTTATCTGTGCCACGGACTCACACTGGTGAATGGTTTTTTCACCGACACAGAAGCGGCACGGGCCTGCTGCGACCGCGCCGAAGGCTATCTCGGCAACGACCGGCGCGATGCGCTCTGGCAGGAAGTCGAAATCCTGCGGGCTCAGATTCTCCATGCCGGCGTGGAGGACCCTAACCTCCGGGCTTGGTCGCAAGGCGAAGTGGGAGACAAGTCCTTGCAGCAAGTAGTGGGCGATTTCGAGGAGCTGCTGATTCGCAAGGTTTGGGAGAACGAGAACCGGAAGGTGTCGCGGGTCGCGCACCGGCTCGCTGTTTCGCCGAAGAAAGTTCGGCGAGTATTGCGGCACCTCGGGCTGCTCAGTGAACGGAACTGAACAATTTGGCTGCTCTTAATCTGAAGCCCGCACTGCGACAGTAACTGCTAACTTGAAAGCATGCCGATATTTGAATACTCGTGCGATGACTGCGGAACCATGTTCGAGAAGCTGGTGCGCCGGAGTGTGGAAGCGGACGCGGTGCGCTGCCCATCCTGCGGAAAGGACCACCTCACCACGCGGTACTCGACCTTTGCAGCCCAGTCCGGAAAGAGCAAAAGTCACGCGGAGCCCTCGTGCGGAAGTGGTATGTGCGGCCAGGATTTCTGCGGCAGCGGTATGTGCGGCATGAACATGAACTGAATGTGGCGCGAGGTATCTTACAGTTCGAGCACACCTCCCGGCTAGTGCGATTTGCCGTTCCAGAAACTGGAGCAGGCGTCTTTCACGGCTTCGAGAAAGCCATCAAAAGAGGAGGGCTTCGTGATGTACCGGTTCGCGCCCAGCGCCAGCGACCTCTTACGGTCGGCCGGCAACGAGGAAGACGTAAAAACCACTACCGCAATGTCCCGCAATCTATCTTCGTGCTGAACCTCTGACAGGACCTCAAAACCGGTCTTCCTGGGTAGGTTCAGGTCGAGCAGAATAAGATCCGGCCTGGGCGCTTTCTCGTAAGCCCCTGCTTTTCTCAGGAAAGCGAGTGCCTCCTCACCATCGGATACGCGGTAGAGCTGCGCTGGTATATCGGCTTCCTTCAGCGCTGTCTCTAGAAGAAACACGGCGGCGTCTTCATCTTCGACATAGAGTAGAACGTTTTCGGGCACCCGTATGCATCCCCAACTTGCCTGCGCGTTTTATGGATGCAATCCCATGGTACTGGGTGTCCAAAGGCGAGAGGAGAACTCAGACTTTCTGAACGACTGAGTGAAGATTTGAAAGTCCGGCATTCGTGTCGGGCTTGACTTTCGGCATTTGTTCGCCAACACTGTAACAGGGGAGCTCAGTAAGAAATGGCACTCACACGACGGCAAAAAGAAGTAATGGACTTTCTTTCAACGTTCATCGATAAGAACGGCTATAGCCCCAGCTACGAGGAGATCGCGTCGGGCTTGGGCTTGGCTTCGTTGGCCACAGTTCACAAGCACATCCAAGCTTTGGAGGCGAAGCAATACCTCCGAAGGAGTTATAACCATAGCCGCTCCCTCGAAATTGGCGATCGCTACTTCCGCGAGGAACGTGCTCGACGTAGCGAACCAGACCAGGTGATACCGCTACTTGGAAGAATTGCTGCCGGGACGCCCGTGGAGGCGATTTCGAACCCTGAATCCCTGCATTTCTCCGACTTTGCCGGAGATGAAGGCACCTACGCATTGCAGGTGCGCGGCGAGTCAATGATTGAGGATCACATTTGTAACGGCGATTACGTACTCGTGGAGAAAACTGATTCCATTAAAAACGGCGAGATCGTAGTCGCCCTGGTGGACGGAATGGAAACGACTCTGAAGCGTTATTACAAAGAAGCAGATGGGCGCGTTCGTTTGCAGCCTGCGAACGCGGACATGCAGCCCATTTATGTGGATCCGGCCAGTTTACAGATTCAGGGGCGTCTATTAGCTGTAATGCGGAAGTACTGAAACGGTTCAGTGTCAATGGTTGTCGCTTCGAACCCAGGGAGTGGGCTGCTCACCAATGTCGCGCTTGTACACGCGATCATAAATATGTTTTCGGCTCGTACTGCCTAAAGAAGTGTTGTACAGATCTACCAGACCAAGCGCGTCCTTTACGTCCGCTTCAAATTCGTGGAGTCCTTTGAGCTGTTGCGCTGTTGCGGGAATGCGCGTTCCGCCTGAGGTCTCGAGGAACATTTGGTATCCCGCGTTCAGCAGCGTAGCGACTTCGCCGTCAATCAGTACGCCCGCTTTCTCAATGGCCGGTTGATTCTTCCCTTCATCCCCAACGATCGCAGCCACGCCGTTTTTCGTCAGTTTTATGCGGCCATCCGGCAGATTCGCAGTGGCGAATCCGGCCTGTTTTAAGAGCTCAAGGCGTTCGGCAAAAGTCGGGGTTTTGGTTCGCTCCCGGCGGAAGAACATGTTTCAAGTATAGGGATGCTGATTCAAAGGCTCAGACAGAACAACTACTTCGACTCGTCTCCGAGATGGCGGCCCGGGGTCAGGTAGCGGGCCACGTAATCGTACACAGCGTCGTGCAATGGCGTCATCTGTTGCGTGAAGCCCGCTGCCCGAAGCTTGTCGATGTGCGCACAGGTGAAGTACTGATATTTGTCCCGAATGGCCTGGGGCATTTCGATGAAGTCAATTCGCGGTTCTTTTCCCAGAGAGTCGAATATCGCTCTGACCAGCGTTAACCAGGTATTCGGCTCACCCGAGCCGAGGTTGAAAAGGCCACCGCCATCCATGTGCTCGGCCAAAAAGACCGTCGCAGCCACTGCATCCTTCACATACAGAAAATCACGGCGCTGTTCGCCATCCCGAAACTCCGGCCGGTAACTCTTGAACAGCTTGGCGGTCCCCGTCTCGTGGATCTGGTAAAAGGCCTTGTGAACAACGCTTCTCATATCGCCTTTGTGGTGCTCGTTCGGGCCGAAGACGTTGAAGTATTTTATGCCTGTAATACCCGGGAGAATCCCCCTTTGCCTCGCGTACAGATCGAACATGTGTTTCGAGTAACCATACATGTTTAATGGCCGCAGATCAGATAATTCGACCGTCTCCGGTAACCCGGCGGCGATGCTGCCGTAAGTGGCGGCCGATGACGCGTACACAAATCGCCGTTCGCCGTCAACTGCAAACTCAGCCAGCGTTTTCGTGTATTCGTAATTATTCCGCACGAGGTACGAAGCGTCGATCTCGGTGGTTGAGGAACACGCGCCCAGATGAAAGATGACCTTCAAATCGCTGAACACGTTCCGAGAATTTTTCAGCTGGGCCAGGAAATCGTCGGCCTCCAGATAGTCCACGAATTTCAGCGGCACTAAGTTCTTCCATTTATCGTTCTCACCCAAGATGTCCGTCACGAGAATATTCGTGATGCCGCGGCGATTTAATTCCCAGATAACGGCGCTTCCGATGAATCCAGCCCCGCCGGTGACCAGAATTCTTCCGTTATTCAAATCAGTCATTTTCGAGTTGTTGTCGTTTACGGCTTACGGACGATCAGCATCGACGTCTTTACGCCGTGCCGGACCGAGTTAATCGTCGTGCCAAAAATCAGGTCCTTGATGCCCCTGTGTCCGTGAGAGGCCATCACTAACAAGTCCGGTTGCGTTTCGCGGACCGCGGCTTCGATTTCCTGGACCGGGCTGCCGTGCCGCACCATCGTTTCTACCGTGATCCCCTGTTCGCGAAGCGAATGGGCGATGGCTGCCAGGTAATCCTGCCCTTCCGTTATCTCTGCCGTTGAAGAGAGCGAGCCGAACATGCGGCTGGTCACGCCTTCTTCCACGTGCAGCAGGATAATGCGCGCCTGGTGCATACGAGCCAGTGCCAGCGCGTTGCTTAGCGCCTCGTGATCCGCGGCCGTGTGGTCCAGGGGAATCAGAATGCTCGAATAGGAACGGGGAGCCCAAACCACAGGTGCATCCGCCGGCTCGCGTACCGCCACCGGCTCGGCGCGAACGGGCCACTTGCGGAACCAGGGCCAGCAGGTAATCACAATGAGCAGTACGGCAAAACCGAGCCCTGCAACGGTCGACAAGCCAACAATAAGGTTGCGGTAGGTACCATTGCCGGTCACCCACTCATGAATCTGCTGGACGATCAGCCAAACATCGAGGACTAAAATGAATGCCGCGGTCGCCCAAGCGGCAGTTTGCAACCAAAGGCCGCTGGCAAATTCGCCCATCCGTTTCTTGTCGCTCGAGAAGTGAATGAGCGGGATAACGGCAAACGGAAGCTGCAGATTCAGGATTACCTGGCTCAAGATGATCAGTTGATAAGTAGCAGCGTCGCCGGCGAAATAGATCGTCAGGATGGCAGGCGTAATGGCGACACAGCGCGTAATCCCTCGCCGCAGCCAGGGCTGCATGCGGAATCGCAGAAAGCCCTCCATCACGATTTGTCCGGCCATGGTTCCCGTCAAGGTAGAGGATTGACCCGAGCACAGCAGGGCGGCGCCAAACAAAGCACTCGCCAGTGCTGTTCCGAGCAAAGGCGATAAGAGCTGATGCGCTTGCTGGATTTCGGTAACGATAATGTGCCGTGAATAGAAGACCGCGGCCGACATGATCAGGATCGCCGCATTCACGAAAAGAGCGCCGTTCAAGGCCAAGGTGGAATCGAGCAGATTGAACCAACAGGCGCTTCGCTGGTCCGCGCGTGTTTCGCCGATTCTGCGGGTCTGGACAAGCGCCGAATGAAGATACAAGTTGTGCGGCATGACGGTCGCGCCGAAAATAGCAACCGCGATATAGAGACTGTGCGAATTGAGACGTGGCAGGAGCCCAGTCACGACCGAGGCAGCATCGGGCTTCGCCAGGAAGATTTCAAACGCGAAGCAGCCCGCCATGGTCGCGATCAGCACAAGGACGAAAGCTTCGATTACCCGTATTCCCATGCGGGTGAACCAGAGCACCAGCAGCGTATCGGCGGCAGTAAGAATCACTCCGATCAGGAGCGGTAAATGAAAGAGCAAGTTGAGGCCGATTGCGGCGCCCAATACTTCCGCCAGATCGCAGGCTGCAATGGCGACTTCTGACAGGATCCATAACACGTACGAAACCGCGCGCGGATATTCATCCCGGCAGGCCTGGGCCAAATCACGCCGTGCGACCACTCCGAGGCGTGAGCTCAAGGTCTGCAGAAGCAGCGCCATGAGATTGGACAGCACCAGCACCCACAACAGGCGATATCCGAACCGGGCGCCCGCTTCCAGGTCTGTCGCCCAGTTTCCCGGGTCCATGTAGCCAACGCTCACCAGATACGCAGGACCGGCAAACGCCAGCATTCGCTTCCAAAACCCTGCGTGTGCCGTGGCAACGCTCTGATGGACTTCCGGGAGCGACGAATAGCGCGGCGAGCTGATGGAGTGATCCTGCAACATGCCTGTTTTCAGTATGAGGGGTCACCTCTGCGGCCAAACTACACACAAAAAATCGGAGAATCACGCACCTGCATTCAGGAACGCCCCGGCCCGGATAAATATTTCCTTCAGCATGGCCGCGGTGAGGCGGCCCGTAGACGTGTTCTGCTGGCTGGGATGATAGGAGGCCAGAACGGCCGGGCCTGCCTCGTGTGTCCGGAAAATGGCGCCATGAGCAAATCGAAAAGCGGAGCGCGACCGAATCTTCCCCGCCTCCTGCAGCACCGAAAGGTACGCATCAAGACCGATCCCGCCGAGGACAACAACCAGACGCACCCGCCTCAGCAGGGCGAGTTCCTGTACCAGGTAGGGACGGCAACCGAGGATTTCCTCTCGCAGCGGCTTATTGTCCGGAGGAACGCAGCGAACTGGCGCTGTGATGTAGGCGTCCGTCAGTTTGAGCCCGTCCTGTCGTGAAACGCTCTCCGGCTGATTCGCAAATCCCGCTTCCCATAGCGCACGGTAGAGAAACTCACCGGAGCGGTCGCCGGTGAACATCCGGCCAGTTCGATTGGCGCCATGGGCTCCTGGCGCGAGTCCAATGATGAGTAATCGCGCGGCGGGATCTCCGAACCCGGGGACGGGACGGCTCCAATACTCCTGTCCTTTATACGCTCGGCGCTGCAATCGCCCGATTTCTTCGCGATGTGCAACCAAGCGCGGGCACCGCGAACACTGGACGATTTGCTCGTTCAATATATCGAGGGCAGTCGGGACAACTTGCGGCATCGGCGGACACCAGGAGAATACCGCGTGCAGCTGAAGAGTACGAGGTTTGGACTACAGTCCGCTTACCAACTGAAACTGTTTTGGGAGGCTTGATTGCGCGGAACGTGCGGGAAGCTGGACCGGTTCCTTTCGGAACCGTTCGAGCGAAGCCGCGAGGGACTGCAGGGAGAACCGCGACGAATCCGGTTGAGAAGGAGTCCGGAAGAACGGCAACAAACCGGCGAACAATTCAACCAGCCGCGGATCGCGCCAACCCCGGTTCACTTCCGCTCGCATTGTCGCAATAGCGTCCTCCGGCGATAACGCCCGTTTGTATGGGCGAGCGGTCGTCAAGGCGTCATATATATCGGCGGTTTGCAGAATGCGCGCAAGGAGCGGAATCTGTTCGCCTTTCAAGCCGTCCGGATAACCAGAGCCATCCCAACGTTCGTGATGATTACGAATGATCGGCAGCACGGGAGCAAGGGAACGCAATTTGCCGCAGATCCGTTCGCCGCGTTCCGCGTGCGTCTTCATGATTTCCCACTCCTCTTGCGTGAGTGGTCCCGGTTTAAAGAGCACGGCGTCGGGAATCGCGACTTTCCCGACATCATGCAAATATCCGCCCCGTTGGAGAGCAAGTATCTCTTGCGGGGAAAGTCCCAAGGCAACTCCCATGGCCGCGCCCATGAAAGCCAGGCGTTCACAGTGCTGACCCAATTCGGGATCTCTCTCCTCTACCGACTGAGCGAGGGAAAATAGTACGATTTCGGATTGATCGAGCGAGTCGATCATCTTCTTATGGCATAGGCTCGACTGCACCCGAGCGCGTAGCGCCCTCCCGCGCAGTGGCCCGACCAAGAACTCGTCCGCTCCGGCCTCGAACGCCCGAATCTCCGCCTCCAGGTCATCGGAGGAGGACAATACGAAGACAGGAACAAACTGGGTTGCCTCCGCTTTCTTCAGCAGGCGGCACAGCTCGATTCCACCCATCTCGGGGGCCAGCAGATCGACTACGACCAGATCCACGTGATGAAGCGAAATGGCCGTGAATGCCTCCGAGGTGGTGGTTGACTCGAGGACGTCATACTCCAGATCGCCGAGACTTGATCGAATATTGCGCCGGTTGGCACCGCTTGCATCTACAACCAGGATTTTTCCGCGGAGGCTCCCGCTCTCAGCCTCGCCCGGCAGGGATGACTTGCCATCCTGATTCGGCAACAACGGTTCCTGGAATGATGTCGCTTCGGTCGCCATGCAAGCGTACGGCTCTGAGTTTCTATCGACTTGAGTGGGAAACCGCTTTAAAAAATCTGTTCTAAGGTGGCCGGCGAGACCGGTTAGCCGTACTAAGCGCAATGCCTAGGCAGATCGCTGTCGCAGGAGTAGGCAATTCGCTGCAGTTTCCGAGACTGGTTCGTCAGGCAACTTGTCTGCGCTGAGGCTTGGTGAAGGAGGCGGCTTTACGTGTGCTTCAGGAAGATGCCCATTTTCGCGCGTCAATGAGATATGCTCTAAGACTTCCCGTTTGCCTTCTCGACTTTCCGAATCGTATGTTCCCGTGATTTAATTGAGGTCGGACGTACTGCTCGCCCGTTGTTTACCCATAAGTTAGATTCAAAGAATTAGTGCCCCTGAACACCAAAGTTGCCGCTATTGCCGCCCCCGCGCGCGAGCCCGCCGATCGCTGGACGACGACCGACGCCGCTGAACTCTACGATGTCGCCAGTTGGGGAAAGGGCTATTTCTCTGTTGGCGAGAATGGCCATCTTTTCGTGCATCCCACCAAGGAAGTGAACCGCAGTATCGATTTGAAGCAACTGGTGGACACGCTGCAGTGGCGCGGGATTTCGCTGCCTATCCTCATTCGCTTCGCCGATATCATCAAACACCGCCTGGGAGAAATGCATCAGGCCTTTGACAATTCGATTCGCGAGCACGGGTATCAGGGCGGCTATTGCTGCGTATATCCGATCAAAGTCAATCAGCAGCGCCAAGTGGTAGAAGAGGTCTTTGAGTTCGGCCGGTCCTATCATTTCGGCCTGGAGGCAGGTTCCAAACCCGAGCTGTTGGCAGTTCTCGCAATCGCGGATAACGACACCCCGATCATCTGCAACGGCTTCAAAGATGACGAGTACATCGAAATGGTGATGCTCGCAAAGAAAATCGGGCGGAACATCACACCCGTAGTGGAGAAGTTCACCGAGCTCGAGCTGATCGCGAAGCACGCGCAAGAAGTCGGGGTCAAACCGACGATCGGTTTACGCGTGAAGCTTGCCAGCCGCGGCTCAGGGCGATGGAAGTCTTCCGGCGGTTACCGGTCCAAGTTCGGCCTCACCGTCAGCGAAGCGCTGAAGGTGGTCGAATTCCTAAAAGAGCGCGAAATGGAGCAGAGCCTCAACTTGCTTCATTTCCATCTCGGCAGTCAGATCACCAACATCCGCCAGATCAAGGCGGCGGTAATAGAGGCCGCGCGCATCTACGTCGATTTGAAGCGGCTTGGGACAGGTTTGACGTATTTGGATGTCGGTGGCGGCCTCGGGATCGACTACGACGGCTCGCAAACGGACTTCGAGTCAAGCGTGAACTATACGCTCGAGGAGTATGCGCGCGACGTCGTCTATCACATCCAGAATATCTGCGACGAAGCCGAAGTGCCGCACCCAACCATCGTTACCGAAAGCGGGCGCGCGGTTGCCGCCTATCACAGCATGCTTGTTTTCAACGTCCTCGGGGTCAGCGGTTTTGGGGAAGAAGACCTTCCGGCCACCGTTCCAGACGATTCCGAACAGCCCTTAATCGATCTGGTGGAGACGTACCGGTCGCTCAACAAGCGGAATTTGCTCGAGGGCCATCACGATGCGCAGCAGGCTCTCGACTCGGCGCTCAACCTGTTCAGCCTGGGATATCTGACCCTCGAGCAAAGAAGCCTGGCCGAAAACTTCTATTGGGCGATCTGCCGCAAGACGCTGAAGCTGGCGAGTGAGCTGGAATATTTTCCAGAGGAACTCGAAGGCCTCAATGGCATGCTCTCAGATACGTATTTCTGCAATTTCTCGCTGTTCCAGAGCATGCCGGATAGCTGGGCAGTCAAGCAGCTTTTTCCGATCATGCCGATCCACCGCTTGGAGGAAGCGCCGACACGCTACGCGGTACTCGGGGATATTTCGTGCGACTCCGATGGGAAAGTGGATCAGTTCATCGACCGGCGCGACGTAAAGAAGACCTTGCCGCTTCATCCATTCACTGGCGATTCCTACATCCTGGGTGCATTTCTGCTGGGCGCGTACCAGGAGATCTTGGGCGACCTGCACAACCTGTTTGGTGATACGAATGCCGTCCACGTCAGTCTGGATGAGAACGGCGAGGTAGTGCTCGATACCGTTGTGCAGGGCGATACGGTTCGCGAGGTTCTCGCCTACGTGCAGTACAACTCGCAGATGCTGCTGGACGATTTCCGTAAAGATGTCGAACGAGCGGTTCGTGAGCAGCGAATCGGCTACGAGGAATCGGGCCGGTTGCTGAAATTCTACGAAGAAGGTCTGCAAGGGTACACCTACCTGGAGCAATAAGGGTGGACTCGGCCGGAGACTCGCTGCGGGTCATTTTGGTCGCGCCACGCAATCCGCTCAACATTGGCGCGGCCGCGCGAGCAATGAGCAATTTCGGGTTCACGCACCTGCGCCTTGTGAAACCTTATGACGTGGCCTTCCGGGAAGCGCGTTCGGCGGTGCGCTCCCGGCACATTCTGGAAAACGCGGAAGTCTTCGATTCGATTGCAGACGCGATTGCCGATTGTTCGCTGGTAGTGGGCACGACCGCCGCAGGCCACCGGGATCTTCACGTTCCCTTGCACCGCCTGGAAGGCGCGGGACCACTCCTCAACAGTCATCTGCAAACGGCGCCCGCCGCGCTGTTGTTCGGCTCCGAGAAGTTCGGCCTTTCGAACGAGGACATGAGCTATTGCCACTGGCTGCTGCGGATTCCCTCGCGCGAGGAGCACGGCTCGATGAATTTGGGGCAGGCGGTCAGCATCTGCTTGTATGAACTGCGGCGCGATAGTGGCGCGGTAAAGCAGTTCCCCGCCCCCGAGCGCGCAGGCTCGGAACAGTATGAACAGATCACGGTGGTGCTCCTCGAAGTTCTGCGACGCTCCGGTTATATCAATCAGCGGACGTCGAAATCGAGCGAAATGAAGCTTCGACGGCTCGTGCGGCGGCTCGGGCTTGCGGCATCCGACACCGAAGCCTGGCTCGGAATTCTTCGACAGATCCTCTGGAAAACGAAGCAGGCCGAACCGGTTCCGAGTGCTATTCTGGATCGCGATGACGAAGGTCCAGACCACGTTCAAGCTGATTCGCCCTCTGGCGGATAAGGACCTCCGGAGCATTGCCCACATGCACGCGGTCCTCGGAATTTTGGCCATCCGGCTGCAGCCATCGGGGGACGAGCTGCTTGTGGAATACGACTTCTCCCGCCTCAAACCGGAGGAGGTCAAAGGCAGTCTCTACGAAAACGGAATCCCGATAGCATAAGGGAGTGGACCCCGCCACTCGCACCTACATACCGCTGCGCCGGATCGATTGGCGCATCGTTCTGAGCTGTTTCGGCGTGGTGCTTATCTGCCTGTTCTTCTACAGGCAGCTCGATTTTGTGGCGAACGGCGTACCCAGGTCGCCTTTACTCACGTTTGCGGAAGAAGCTGTCGGCTGCGTAGCCGGAATGGCTGTCTTCCCCCTGATCTATTTGGTAGCCATTCGCTTCCCGCTTCCTTCAGACCACTGGCGCCGCAATATTGCCGTGCATCTCATTGCCTTGTGCGGCATCTCGATCGTGCATACAAGCCTAATTGCGGGGTTCCGTGCCGCACTGTTTCCGGTTCTTGGCCTAGATGCAAGCTACGGCTACTTGCCTGTTCGCTACCCGATGGAATTTGCGCACCTGTTCATCTTCTATTGGGCCGGCGTTAGCCTGATTTATCTCTTTCACGAAATACGTTTTGCCCGCGAGCGTGAAGTCGCACAGGCGAAACTTCAAGCCAGTCTCGCAGAGGCTCAGTTAGACAACCTGCGTCTCCAGCTAGAACCTCACTTTTTATTCAACGCCCTGAACGCAATCTCCGCGGCCGTCTATGAGGACCCGCGCATCGCCGATGAAATGCTCGGCCGGCTGAGCGAACTACTTCGGCGCCTGTTGAAAGGTGAACGCTCGCAAGAAATTCCACTTGCTCGTGAACTGGAATTGTTGAGGCTATACGCGCACATTATGAAAGCGCGTTTCGAAGAGCGTCTGGAGTTGACGTTCACGGTGGACGAAGCCACGCAGAACGCGCTGGTGCCGCAATTTATTCTGCAGCCGCTCGTGGAAAACTGCATCCGACACGGTATCGATCCAAGCACATTTCGCGCCCGAATCGAGATCCGGGCCGAGCGCGCGGGAGACCAACTCGTCCTGGCGGTCCGCGATCACGGCCTAGGCGTCGCTGGCGGCCAGCAGCCGTCGGAACGAGGAATCGGGTTGCGTAATATCAACGAGCGGCTGATGCGGCTCTATGGGGACCGCCAACAGTTTGAGATCTCGAATGCAGAGGGTGGAGGTGCGATTGCCAAGATCGCCATACCGTTCCGACCTGCGCAAGCGACCCAGGCAAGCGCTATTCCCGAGCAAGTTGAGGCATGATCCGAGTCGTCATAGTGGACGATGAGCCGCCCGCACGCCGTAAGCTTCGTCGCCTGCTCGCGAACGAACCGGATTTCAGTATTGTTGGCGAGGCCGCTTCCGGAGTGGAAGCAGTTCGTCTGCTCAACAGCTTGCAACCGGATCTCGTCTTTCTTGACATCGGTCTTCCCGACTGCAGCGGATTCGAAGTAATCGAGGCCGTTGAAAGACGTGATGGTCTGCACGTCATTTTCGCTACTGCCTTAGACGAGTTCGCGCTTAAAGCCTTCGAGCATCACGCGCTGGATTATCTTTTGAAGCCGGTCGAGCCAAGCCGGTTCGCTCACGCTTTGCAAAGGGCACGGCGCATGATCGAATCAGGAAAATCCGGCGAGGTGGCGAGCCGGCTGGAGGAACTGGTGCGGAGCCTGCGCGCCGACGCGGTCTATGCGACGCGGCTCCTGATTCAGGAGGACGGCCGCTCCTTGTTTCTAGACGTACAGCGCATTGATTGGCTGGAAGCGGCGCGGAATTATGTCTGTGTACATGCCGGCGTTGACACCTATATCATCCGCGCGACTCTCGAATCGATGGCCGACAAGCTCGATCCTATAAAATTTCGGCGGATCAACAGATCTGAAATCGTGAACCTCAACAGCATCGCGGAACTGCGGCCCTGGTTCCACGGCGATCAGAAGATCGTTTTGAAATCGGGAACAGAACTGACCTGGAGCCGCCGGTTCCGGCCAGCTTCGCTCGAAGAATTGGAAAAGGCCTGAGGTTCGGAAACAGCGGTCCCGCCGCGAATCCCGTTCGTCCCAAACCTGCTGCGCCACACGCTCGAATACCCCAAACTATGAACATGTCGAAGGCACGCGCGTTGAGTGGCTTTTTCTGCATTGTGGCGTTCTCGTTATTTGCTGGCCAGAACGGCGATTGGCCCACTTACGGCCATGATCCGGGCGGCCAGCGCTTCTCTCCGCTCACGGCCGTTAATCGGTCGAATGTCAAATCCCTGAAAATCGCTTGGACGTTTCGCACCGGCGATGCCTACGCGCCGAAGGACGGCTCAAAACCGACCCAATTTGAAGCCACGCCGCTGTATGTGGACGGCACGCTGTATCTGGCTACGCCTCTCGGCCGCGTTATCGCGCTCGATCCGGTGACTGGCAAAGAGCGTTGGTCCTACGATCCACACATCAACAAAGATCAGGGTTATGGAGACTATGCAACGCGCGGTGTTTCTACCTGGGTCTCGCCAGAGGGCAAGCGGAGGATCTTCATTGCCACGATCGACGCCCGCCTGATTGCACTTGATTCGGCGACGGGGAAAGCGTATCCCAATTTTGGCGACAACGGAATTGTTGATCTTCGCAAGGGCTTGCGAATGGCGCCTCACTATCCGGAAGACTACGAAGAAACCTCCCCTCCGGCTGTTATTGGCGATACGCTGATCGTCGGTTCGGCCATTTCGGACAACGGCTCCGTCAACCAGGGAAGCGGTGAAGTGCGGGCATTCGATGCGGAAACCGGGAAATTGAAGTGGTCCTGGGACCCGATTCCACAGGATCCGAAGGCGGTGGGCGCGGATACGTGGAAAGACGGTAGCGCGGCGCGAACCGGAGCGGCCAATGCGTGGTCGGTGATTGCCGTTGATCCCGCCCGCAACCTGGTCTTCGTGCCGACGGGAAGCGCCAGTCCCGATTATTATGGCGGCGAACGTCTCGGCGATAATCTCTTCGCCGATTCCGTGATTGCGCTGCGCGCGGATACAGGGGAACGCGTCTGGCATTTTCAAACAGTTCACCATAATCTTTGGGATTATGACGTCGCCACTCCTCCTCTGCTTTTTGATATTCACCGCGACGGCCAAACGATTCCAGCGATCGCGATCGGCTCGAAAACCGCGAATCTCTTTATTCTGAATCGGGAGACAGGCAAGCCGATCTTCGGTGTCGAGGAACGGCCCGTTCCCAAGAGCGACGTCCCCGGCGAAACCGCGTCCCCCACGCAGCCTTTCCCAATCAAACCGGCGGCTCTTTCGGCCCAGCAAATGACAGCGGAGGAGGCTTTTGGTATTGATGACGCCGACCGCAACTATTGCCACGCCGAAATCAGCAAACTGCGTGCGACGGGCATTTTCACTCCGCCCTCTCTCCAAGGGAATCTGCAGATGCCGGGCAATATCGGCGGACAGAACTGGGGCGGGATGGCCTATGATCCGGAACGTCAACTGCTTGTTCTGCCTTCGAATCACCTGGCCTTGGAAATTCGTTTGATTCCGCGCGCGGATTTGCAAGACGTACGGAAATCGCAGCGCGAACGAAGAATGGATGGTGATTGGGAAATTGCCTCTCAGCTTGGCACACCCTACGGCATGATGCGCCGCCTTCTGCTCAGCCCCAAGCGCATTCCCTGCACAGGTCCGCCGTGGGGAACGCTGATTGCGATCGACACGGTGACAGGCGATAAGAAGTGGGAAGTCCCGCTCGGACAGTTCAGCCCGAAGCTTCCGGCCGAATGGGGCTCAATCTCTCTCGGCGGGCCAATGGTGACCGCCGGAGGGCTGGTATTCATCGGAAGCACGCTGGTGCCAGCGCTCTACGCCTTCGATATCGAAACGGGACAGCAGCTCTGGAAAGGCGATCTGCCGACGAGCGCGAAAGCAACTCCAATGACCTTCCAGGGTCCGGACGGAAAGCAATACATTGTGGTATGCGCGGGCGGCTACGGGATCCCCGACCTCTCGCCGCTGGGAGACTACGTTGTAGCCTTTACGTTGTGAGCCGAATGACCGCCGGGATTCATCCAGTCCGGGAAGCATTGCGCGCGCGCCGAGTGCTGGAGAAGGTGCTGATCGCGAAAGGAACATCCGGGCCGCGTATTCAGGAAATCATCGAACTGTGCCGCGAACAATCAGTACCGGTACGCTTCGAGCTGCGTGAGGCTCTCGATCGCGCCGGCAAGGGCGCTTCACATCAGGGCGTAATCGCTTACGGCGCGGCGCATGGGTTCGTCGATTTGAACGATGTGATGGAGGGCGCGAATCTCCTAGTGGTTCTCGATGGAGTGGAGGACCCGCACAATCTCGGCGCGATCATTCGAACCGCCCATGCGGCAGGTGCGAACGGCGTAGTGATTCCCGAAAGGCGCTCCGCCTCGCTCACTGAAACGGTAAGCCGGGCTTCCGCGGGCGCGCTAGAATATCTGCCCATTGCCCGCGTTACAAATGTGAGCCAGACCCTCGAGAGCCTGAAGGGCAAAGGGTTCTGGATCTATGGATTGGACGAGCGAAGTAAGGCCCTGTATAACGAGCTCGAATACGCTCGACCGACAGTGATCGTTTTGGGAGGCGAAGGTAAAGGGCTTCATCAGGGCGTGCAAAAGCACTGCGACGAGCTGGTTCGCATCCCGATGGCCGGCGCCGTTTCGTCTCTGAACGTGTCGGTTGCCGCGGGAATTGTACTCTTCGAGTGGAACAGGCGCCACTCGAACCAGCAAGAGTGAGTTCCGCCTTAGCGGTTTTCGCGCAGCTTTTCGTTAATTGATAAGCGCCGGAGCATCCAGCCGATCCACACACACGGCGCGTAGACAAAGAGTAACGCGACCCCGTACCAATGCGGTTCTGCCTTCCAGGACACACTCAGAGAAACGGCTCCCACTAACAGACCGAGGCCGATAAGACCCGCCATTGCAGCGGGCTGAGATGGCCGAGCAATCAGGCAACACAAGTATCCGCCGATGATGGTGTACAGGCATTGGCTAATCAGATCGAGGACAAAGTAATAGAGGGGAAGTGAAGCATTGACGCCAGGGATCAGGAATGAAAAAAGCTGTTCGCTCGCATAAACGAGAACCGCATTCGCTGTGTAGCCGGCGACAACGGCAAGAGCGGTGCGTGCGATCAGTGCAGGCCGGCGGTCTTTTGGGGCCGTATTTGGCTTTTTGCCATATTTAATACTCATTTCGAAGATCGTCGATCAAATTGCCTCCGCGTTCTGCCGATGTACTGTTCTTTGGAAGCAGCGTCACAGGCACAGGCCTGCCCAAATGCGGGAGCCCCCGTTCCACGCTCGTTGTATGGAAAACGGACTTGATCAGAGCAAGATTTCGTGACATTCTGATCAAAACCATTCACCGGGAGGTTGCCATGCTGTCGCGCCGTTCGGGTTACCTGCTCCTACTTGGAATCGCGAGTCTATTCGCGCCGCCGAGGCTGCAGGCTGATGTAACAGGAAGCATTCTAGGCATCGTACGCGACGCCTCGCAGGCTGTGATAGCCGGCGCACGAGTTGTTGCCACGAACACGGAAACGAACCTCAGCCGGGAGACTACGTCTGCCGCTGACGGTTCTTACCGGATCCTCGCGCTTCCGGCAGGCACGTACAGGATCACGGCAAGCGCCTCCGGCTTTCAGTTATATACGACGACTGATATCGACCTGAAAGTAAACGATGAGTTGCGCATTGATATCACATTCCAGCTTGGCAGCGTGCGCCAGGAAGTCACTGTTGCGGCAAACGCTGCGCAGGTGGAAACCGAGAGCACGCAGCTCGGTCAAGTGATCGGTTCGAAGCAGATACTTTCGCTTCCCCTGAATGGGCGCAGCTACCTCGACCTCCTTGGTTTGCAAGCAGGAGTGAATCCGGATAGCGCCGGGACGATGCAACAGGATCGCCCCATCTCCGGATACTTGACCAATGTAGGGAACGTTTCGGTTAACGGCCAGCGCGAGACAGCCAATGCCTTTCTGGTCAACGGTGGGGACGTGAGCGAGGGTCGCAACCTGGGTGCCGGGCTCGTTCCGAATCTGGATTCAGTCGAAGAATTCCGGCTCATCACCAACAGCTTCGATGCCGAATACGGCAAATTCAGTGGTGCGGTGATGAATGCAGTCACAAAGTCGGGGACCAACGCCATTCACGGAGATGTATTCGAGTTTCTGCGCAACGACACGCTTGATGCGCGCAATTTCTTTGTCGCGGAGAAATCCGAGTTGCGGCGCAACCAGTTTGGGTATGCAATTGGGGGACCCTTCTGGAAGAACAAACTTTTCTGGTTCACCGATTATCAGGGCACGCGTCAAGTTCGGGGTGCTGAAACCGGCCTCGTTCAGGTAGTCCCCTCCGCGCAGCGCCAAGGTATCTTCGATCCCTCAGCCCTCACTGGTACGATCGATGGGGCCTACTGGGCTCAAGTACTCTCACAACGTTTGGGGTATACCGTGAGTAACGGCGAACCTTACAGCTTCCCCGGCTGTGCATCCACAACTGATTGCGTTTTCCCGGGCGGCGTGATTCCACAGAAGGCGTGGTCGAAACCAGCGATTGGAATTTTGCCCTATATTCCTGTCGGAAATATCGACCCGGTTGCGGGTATTTTCTCCGATAACAGTCAGAAAGACAGAATTGACGACGACAAGGCCGGGCAGCGTGTTGATTTCATCAACCAGAAAACCGGCAATTGGTCGTGGTATTACCATTTCGACGATTCCAGTGTGACCCGAGCTCTTCCCGCCGCCAGCGTGCCGGGCTTCCCATCCTTCACGCCCACACGGGTGCAGCAGATCGCGATGAGCAATACCAAGACCCTCGGACCACGCGCCGTGAACGAAGCTCGCGCGAGCTTCTTCCGCACCAGCACGACAATAGACAAGCCAAAAGGCAGCTTCGCGAAATTGTCCGATCTCGGCTTCATCACTGGCGAGGGAACTCTGGGCATAGTGCCTTCGGGGCCGCCTGGGTTTCCGGAGACGGTGCCCCCGATCTCCTTCAATAATTTTTCCATCGGAGTACCCACGCTAACGACGACTCAACCCAATAACACATGGATGTTTACCGATGGCTTCTCGCTGGTTCGAGGCGTTCACACCCTCAAGTTCGGAGGAGAATTCCGTTACCTGCAAATTAACGAGCGCAATGTCTGCTCTCCTAACGGCACCTTCTCTTTCGATGGCAGCGTGACCGGTGTCGATTTCGCCGACTATCTGCTCGGTGCTCCCTCTGGAAGCGGTTACAACCAATGCAGCGAACAGTTTTTGGATTCCAGGACGCGCTACGGCGGCGCTTACGGCCAGGACTCCTGGAAAGTGAAACCGAATTTGACGCTGAACCTTGGGTTGCGCTGGGAAGTGAGCATGCCGTGGTACGACACGCAGGGGAAGATCGAAACGATTGTTCCCGGCCTGCAATCTACGCAATTCCCGACCGCTCCCACGGGCTGGGTCGTTCCCGGAGATCCGGGCATCCCCAGTACGCTTGCTCCGACAAGGTATAACAATTTCGGACCTCGCGTCGGCATAGCCTATTCGCCGGGTTTCAGCGATGGCGTATTGAAAAAGATCTTCGGAGGTCCCGGAAAGACCAGTATCCGTGCTGCGTACGGCATCTACTACACCTCGATTGAGGACCTGAATTTGTTCTACGAGGTGGGAGACGCTCCATTTGGTCAGTATTGGACCAGCCCGAACGGTGTCCTGTTTGAAGAACCCTTCCGCACCCGCAGCAACGGGGCCTCACAAGGACAGCGTTTTCCGTTCATATTCCCAATCCCGGGCGACCCTGCCAACAAGACGCTCGACTATGGAAAATACGAGCCCATCAACGGGTCTCCCGGTTACGACATTCACAACCGGATGCCCTACGCCGAACACTATAATTTCTCAATCCAGCGCCAGCTATCCACGTCGACCGTGCTGAGTCTCGCCTATGTAGGAACGCAAGGCCACAAGCTGATTTCACAGTATGCTGCCAACCCGGGAAATGCCTCGTTATGCATGCAGCTCAACGCCGAGGGTGCAGTCGATTTGAATACGGGACTCTCCAATCCTGCATGCGGTCCCTTCACTGAGCAAGACACGTTTCAACTCCCCAACGGGACGAAGGTCTATGGAACCAGAACCGCGCTAGGAGCCAACTACTGCCCCGGATCCGTTACATTAACGTGCTTCGGCAGCAGTAACAGTTTCACCGCGAACATTTCGAATTCGAGCTACAATTCTTTCCAGGTCAGCGTGGAACGTAAGGCCGCAGATGTCACGTTCCTAGCGGCATACACGTTCAGCAAAGCGATGGACAATGCTTCGGGGTTCGGCGACTGGGTGAATTTCTCGAATTACCGGCTCAGCCGCGGACTATCTTCGACGGACGTCAGACACAACTTCGTTATCAGCTACAACTGGGCCATACCCTTCGACCGGGCTTTTGGCAAGCTGCCGAAGCGCCTGACCCAGGGCTGGAACATGACGGGAATCAGCCGCTTCTCGACTGGGTTTCCCGTCACTATCCAGCAGACCCGCGGGGATGTATCTCTGACCGGCGATAGCTACTGGCAGTACCAACCGGATATTGTAGGGCCTGTTGTCATTCAGGACCCGAGGAAGCCGGGTCCGAATGGCCCAAATACCTACTTTCT
This sequence comes from uncultured Acidobacteriaceae bacterium, assembly GCA_963787585.1. Taxonomy (GTDB): domain Bacteria; phylum Acidobacteriota; class Terriglobia; order Bryobacterales; family Bryobacteraceae; genus Bog-105. The sequence goes on along the minus strand of CAWBDR010000001.1, from coordinate 35,444 downwards.
TCCAGACGCATTTGCTTCCGCGGCCCTCGGAACCTTCGGCACGGCCAATCGCCGATTCTTTCACGGACCTGGGATCCTGAACACGGATTTCGCGTTATCGAAGAGGACTGCGATCACGGAATCGATTGGGTTCGAGCTCCGCGCTGAATTCTTCAATATCTTCAACCACACGCAATTCTCTCAACCGAATGGCGATTTCAGCAGCGAGTTATTCGGAGTAGTCACCAACGCGCGTGATCCGCGCATTGGGCAGGTCAGCGCCAAGTTTTATTGGTAATGAGCGTAGCGCTTGCGCGAGCACAACAGGGCCGGCACTGCCGCGAGGCGCACCTTTTGCCGCCCACTAATCGCCGATTGCAAATATGGTGCTTCTACTGATTCTGGGGCTCCTTGTGTCCGCGACATGCGTCGCACAGACTGCTGAGAATTATCGCGAACAGGCGCTCCAGCTTTCCCGCAGTAAGTCTTGGGAGGGGGCAATTGATGCCTACCGAAAAGCACTGGCGCTTGATCCGAACGACGCCGACACACACTATAACCTAGGGCTCGCGCTGAAATACAAAGGCGAGGCGCGAACTGCAGTCGAGGAGTTCCAAGCTGCTGTACGTCTCAAACCGAAGTGGGCCGATGCCCATTATGCTCTGGGTGCGACGGAATACGATCTATATGATTTTCCAGTTGCTGAGGGCGAGCTGCGCACTGCAGTTCGACTCGACCCGACAAACGTCGCGGCCCGAAGGTTTCTGGCACGCGTTTATCTCGAACAGAGCAATGCGTCGGCCGCTGCAGGTGAGCTCCGGCAGGCATTGAAATTGAAGCCTTCAGCGGAAATGTATTTTGAGTCCGGTCTGGCCGAAGGGCAACTGGGCAATCTTGATGCCGCCGCAGCCCAGTTTCGTCGCAGCATCCAACTCGACCCGCTCTTTGCCCCTGCACACTCGCGGCTTGGAGTGACGCTGCGCCGAAAGAACGACCATATGAGTGCGCTTGCCCAGTTCAGGCGGGCCGTCGAGCTCGATCCTAAGAATCCGGAATTCCAATACGACTTGGGTATGGAACTGAAAGCCGGCGGCGATCTGCCAAGCGCCATCACAGCCTTTCGTCGTGCCATCGAACTCAAGCCGGATTTCGAAAAAGCGCACTATAGCCTAGGCCTCGCATTGCGAGCTGAGGGGCAGACCGAAGCGGGGCAGGCCGAATTAAACGATCTGAAGGGATTGCACGGTTTCCGTACACGCCTCGCCGAATCGAAGAGTCAAATCCTTCAGGGGGTGGAGGCCTTGAGACAGCAGAAGCTCGACGAGGCCTTGGCGCTGTTCCAGAAAGCGGTTGAGGACAGCCCCGAATTGCCAACTGGTTATTACTATCTTGGCCTCACGTGGGACCGCAAAGGCGATCCAACCCGTGCCCTTGCATGTTATGAAAAGGCTCTAGATCTCAGGCCTGATTACGCGGCAGCACACTCGAGCCTAGGATTGCTTTATTGGCGCCAGAACGATCGCGCCCGAGCACTCGATGAGTTTCGCCAAGCCGTAACAGACGATCCCGATCTGGCTGAGGCGCACTACAATTTCGGCTTGGGACTCGCGCAATCGGGCCGCTTCGAAGACGCTGCGCGCGAATTGAAGGAAGCCATCGGCATCAATCCAGAATATACCGACGCACGAATAGAGTTGGGCCTGGTCCTCAGCCAGAATAACGACATAGCGGGTGCGGTCAATGTCTTTCATGAGTTGGTGCGGCGAAATCCGAGCTTTGCGGAAGCACGCAACAATCTGGGGCTCGTGCTGATGCAGGGTGGACAGCTCCCCGCAGCGGTGATGGAGTTTCGTGAGGCGCTGCGGCTCAAGCCGCGTTATGCCGAAGCGCATTATAATTTGGCACTCGCACTGCAGCGGGAAGGAAATGAGACGGAGTCGCGCGCGGAGCTGGCCAAGGCCTACGAGATTGCGCCGGAGCTCAGGAATTCCGCCGCACACCAATAAGCTTCAAGAAAAGGGTCTGGACAGCTCACGCGCGCGTGCTGGCCGGTGAAGGCGCGAAGCGCTGCGAATTGCATTCACCAAGACCTGTCACGACTACACTTCAATCACGACCTCGCCGGCCCCGCGTCGACGCCCTCCCTCTCGGTGTCTGGTAGCTGGGCCAAAAAATGTTTCGTTTTCCGCCTCACTTCGCTCAACCATCGAAGCTGGATCTCGGAACCGGTCCTCAGATACTGAACCAACTGCTCCGGGGTCCTCGAGAAGTCGAGTTTGCTCGCACCCCAGTCCGGGCGACGTCCATCGGCGTCTGTGAATCGATATTCGCGGCCGAGTTCCCAAGAGCTCAAAAGCTGTCCGGAACGCTCCAATATTGCACGATCTCCTGCCAGTGCCGCAACAGCGCGTCCCACGAATAATGGGGATTCTGATTCCAGGAAGTTCTTGTCTTTTTTTGCGCCCTCGCGCCAAGTCTCCTCAGTGACGCCGAATCGCTCCAGCATCGTTTCTGATCGCAGAAAACCGGGCGTTATCGAAACGGCTGCAACACCGTACGGGCGCAATTCTGCCGCCATGTTCAGAGCTAGCCCTTTGAGCGCAAGCTTTATCGTCTGAGTTACCGGATTGCCTCCAGCGCTAAGGATGTCGTTCTCCGTAACCTCCACGATAAGCCCGCGGTGGTTGCGAATCATGTAGGGAGCCGCATGCTTGGCCGAGATGATATGGGAAACGAGCGACTGCCGGAGGGCCGTCTCGGCGTTATTGAGGTCGGTCTTCCAAAAAGAGCACCACTGTGCCATCAGTGGGTCTTCGCCGGCGATGCTGTTCACGAGTACATCGAGCCGGCCACACTCGCGAACCACGCGGCGGAAGAGTTCCTCCACTTCTGCTTCCACCGTGTGATCGACGCGAAGCGCGATCGCAGAACCGCCAGCGGAACGGATCATCTCAGCCGTCTCTCTACGGTTTCAGGACGATTGTACGGAGAGCGGTTGCCAGCCACACTTCGTCCAGTGCAATAGACCGTAGCGCCAGCCTCTCCAAGTGCTCGCGCAATGCCTCGCCCCGCGCCGCGTGTCGCGCCAGCTACGACTGCTACTCGGTCGACGAGTGATTTCCCTCCTGCGACTGGGCGCGTGCGCGACCCGGCAGCCTCAAGGGGTGGTTGGGACCGTCCCGCCATCGCCATACCTCCAGACGGGGATCATAGCTGAATTGATTGTTCCGTATCAACTGGGGTATGGCCCCGGAACGGTCTCCGAAAGTGCGTCGTCACCTTGCTCCGGATTCCCCACCCAGCGCGTGCACCGCCGGTGAACACTGAAGACTTCGACTGATGCCGAAAAGAGGACGAGCGTTATTGGCCAGCAACGTGCATATGATATTCCGGAATGACAACCGTCAACAGCGAAATACCGCTTATCAATTCGTTCCTTGTTGGGTTTATCGCATCGGCCATCACAACCCTCATGGTTTGTGAAATTACCAGCGCTGCACCACTTCCAGCCTGGCTGCTAAACCGCCTTTACGTTCCAAACACCAGTGACCCCTCCGTCGCTCGATCAGGCTCTGGCGGATCCGGACTTCATCGCCGCCTGAGGAACGCCGGGCAGAAATTCGGTTGAGGAAGAGAGCTGTAATAACACTTGCCGGCGACGATCGCAGAAGCCGGCGTGAAGGGCGTATTCCAGTCGTCGTTTTGAGGGAAGCACTGCGGCGAGGGCGGCAGGTTCGGTTGGGGACCGGTCGTGAAACCAGGCGGCAATGTCACTCCGAATCCGAAGCAGCGACCTTTGGGGCAGTCAACATCCTTTCCAGCCCATTTTCCGCAGACAGACTGGCATTCGTTGAATAGTCCGTCGGAGCTTGGCAGGGCACAACCGCACGAATTTGTGCCCGACTGCCAGGAACAGAAGTTCTGTGGTTTGCAGAGATCCTGGCCTGAGGCATTGTAGTCCGTGTTGAACTCGTCAAAATCCATATTCATGGTCACAGTGAGAACACCTGAGTTCGAATCGTATTGTTTGGTCCAGGTTACGGGCCACTGGTCCGGAGTGAATTGGGTAGGCGACCCGCTGATGTCGGCCCGTGCAGCGAACACGTCGGTGTCTAGATTGAAGCCCGGCCCCACATAGAGGTCGTACGTCTGCGCTGTGCTTGGTTTAGCAAACAGCAGGAACGTGTAATAGGTTTGCCCGGGATCGAAGACGTTGAGATTGGAGGCGACCGAACTCTGATCGGACGCGCTGACCGTCGTATCGAGATAATAGCGGCCGTGATTGACAGCGAGCGTGCTCCGTTGCGCGGTGCTCTGCCCCGCCATGCGAATGGCCGCGTTCGGAGTCTCTTCCGTGACGCTGAATTTGCCATTGTTCTGGGTCGGATCCGTGACCCTGAATTGGCCATTGTTCTGGGCCGCGTCCGTGATCGTGAATTTTCTGTTGTTCACATGCTCGTCGACGACCCTGAATTTTCTATTGTTCAGGGTCTCTCCCGCGACCGTGAACTCCCTATAAAGAGGGACTCCGTAACAAGTTGGATTACTGCAATCCTGACTCCAGCGGTCGGGTTTTGCATAACCAAAGCCGGGCACCTCAACGGTAGTGATGTAGTCGTAGGGGCTTGTTCGAGCCGTTCCTGGAGGAACGTTTTCGCCCACATCCGAGGCGCATTCGGGCGTTTCGATTGGAGCATTAAAGAAAGGATCCTGATTCACCGAAATCGTGTTTACCAGGCCGGTAAGAGATCCATCATCATCATTCAGTTCCGTCTGGCGATCAATATCAGTAAAGCCGGTAAATAAGGCACTGTTCCAGGTACAGTAGCGGTTCGCCACTGCGCTCGGGTCTGTCTGGTAATGGCCCGTGCTAGAGAAAAGCGGCTCAATCACGAAGTGACGGATATCGACAGAATCGAAAAACAGATTGGAGGAGTGGAATGCGGGCGGATAGTAGAATCCGTTCGGCTGTTTCCAGGCGATCGCGGCATTCGGCAAATAGCACTGGTTCATCGTGTCTTTGGGAATCGAGATCAACTGCCCATACATCCATGCGCTTTGCGCGCAAGTTCCGCCGTTCGCCTGAGGCTGACAGTCGGTGAGCGGCGTCTTAGAGATGTTCAGGTAAGCATTGGAATCCTGGTACGCGGGTCCATCGTAGATGCTGAACAACCGCTGGTTGACGCCGAAGGTGGTCAGAGGCATGCTCAGGCCCTCATCCGGGGCCAGGCAGAAATTTCCGACATTGGCGCTCGAATTCACCTGCGTCGCGCAACGGAGCGGGGTCGCGGGATTGAAAGGCCCGGCATTAGAAGCAAATGGATTCGCGGTGGGATCCTGGCTATTTCCAATGAAGGCAGATTTCCGGGCAAGCGCCCAGCGCCCTTGCACCACGTCAGAACGGCTGTACCCGCCGCCGCTCACAAACGTAAGGCCTCCGTTCTGGACGTCGGAGATAGCGCTGTTCAGCAGTAAGTACCATTGAGGGCGCAGCCAGATGGCGGCAAAGTTCGTTTCGGTCCAGTTGAAGGCTGTGGTGTAGCGGTTGAGCACCGTAACCGTGCAGTTCTGTGTCTGGCCGGAGGAGCACTTCACCGCTGTACTGCAGTCGGAACCGCCGGCGGGACAGACAGTCGGGAAACGTCCGCCTCCGGTATCCACCTTGGGATAGTAGTTATCCTCATCCTGGATCGATAGCGGATTCGGAACGGCTTTGAGTTGCGGGCTGTCCGAGCCGGGATTCACATTGACGACGCCGAGACAAGGCGTGGTGTTCCCGATGGTGTTGAAGGAGTTCATTGCCGTGGAGCAATAATTTCCTTCGAATTTATAGAGCGGTGTAGTGGCCGCTCGATCGGGGCCAGCCTGTTCGGAGGCGTAGCTCTCCCACTGCTCCATGCGCGACATGCCGCTGATAGATCCGGGCACCAGCCAGTAACACGCGCCACAAGTCTCCGCGCTGACCGCCATGTTGTATTCGAAATCGTTATACGCGTTCATGATCCAAAACACAGTCGGATGATCAACGTCGCTATGGAATGGAACCATTTCCTGCGGCTGGTCGAACGTCGGGTACGGCTGCGAAAAGATACCCGGAACCTTGCGCGGGTTCACGGAAGGATTATCCACCGCGGCGCGCGCAAGAATACCGATGTTCGAGTAGAACTTGTTGTCTGTTTCGGTTCCGTCTTCGAGATAGTAGCCGTGGCCAATGGACAAATAACCGACATTGCGCGCCAACGTGATGCCTTGCGAGGCGTGAATTACGTACCAGCGCGTCATGGATTCATACACCGAGCAGTCGGCGACGAAGGTGTTCGGCGGAGTCTTGCGAGCCATGTGGAAGTGAACCGGGTAATGCATGATCCGGCCGCCCTGCCCCATTTGCCGGAACTCTACTCCCTGCAGCTGGGCGGATTGAAAGCCTTGACGGAAGACCGTGTGCCCGCCGAAGTAGTAACCGGATGCCTCGGGCGGAAATGGGTCCATGAGATTGTCGCCTCCCGAGATGATTCGAATACTTCGTGTCAACAGCCCTACCGCAGCGCGAGTTTCGACCCCGCGGGGATTTCCCGATGTACTGGAAATGGGATCCGGGCCGATTCCTTCGGGGACTTTGTCGAGGGGAAACACCTGCCCGTTGTGAGGGTATTGAACGCCTGTGCTCAGAGTGATTACGGTTCCGTTTGCCTCGGCTGTCACGCCGGCAATGGTGGCGTGCTCGGAGTGGCTGGGCACGTAGTCCGTTGCGGTAATCACGATTTCGTCTCCGGCCTGCCAGTCAACCTGCCTGTCAAGAGTAAGGGTCATCTGTCCCGCGACGAGCGAGCCGTTCAGTCGAGCCCAGCTCTTGCCGGAATCGGAGGGCTGCAGGTTTCCGTACGTCGCGCCCTTCATACCGAACAAATTGAGTGTTCCACCATAAGAAACGCCCAGCACCTTGTAGCCGAAATATGCGTTCGGGTCCGCGTCGTCGTAGTCCATTGGACTGTACGCATAGAAGTAATCGGTGACACCGCCGGGAAGAGTAACTTTGTTGGTGGGAGTCATAGTCCAGATACTCGGATCCACTCCGCACCGAACGTCGGTTTTACATTCGATGCCGGCTCCGCTGGCGCCTTGATCCTTTCCGTAGAGGTGAATGGTCACGACGCCACCGGCAGTTCCGATCGGGTTGGCCGGGCTGCCGGCGATCAGGCTGCCCTGAACCTCGACAAGAATAGATTGGGCCCAGAAATCGATGATTGCGTCGGAGAAAGTGAGAGAGCCGCCGCCATAGATATTCACGTTTCGATATTGGTAAGTGCCGGGTCCAACGGTACAGGGGCCGGTGACCTCAAGATCCCCTCCATTGCCAGGGGCGAGAGGACCTCCCGTGCAAGTCGGGCCGCCGCTTCTCAGACGCTTTTTATGGTGCTCCGGGACGCGGCTTCCGCTTTGTGCGAAAGCAGACGACGAGAAAAAAAGCAGCGCGGCAACTGCATAGCTGCCCAATCGCCTGATATACATACTTCGCACTGACAAAACTCACCGCGACGCACGCGCGACAGGTTGATTCCTCACGGCCTTCAATTCGTCGTCGACGATCTTCTCAAATGCGGTCTCGGGCTGAGCGCCCGCAACGGCAATGCCGTTGATGAAGAACCCTGGCGTAGACGAAATGCCGGCTTTTCTCCCGTCCTCCTGATCTCGCGAGACCTGCGCTTTGTACTCTCCGGATGCAAGGCAAGACTGAAACGAGTTCTCATCGAGAGCAAGCGCTTGGGCGATCGCATTCAGCCCTGGTTCGTCTAACTTGGCCTGATTGGCAAACAGCGCGTCGTGGAATTCCCAGAATTTTCCCTGTTTGCCAGCGCAGCGGGTAGCCTCCGCTGCCTTCTCGGCATAAGGATGAATCGATCCAAGCGGGAAGTCGCGGAAGGCTAGCTTCACTTGGCCGGGATACTTTCTGAGTAAGTCGTTGAGCGTCGCCTCCGTCTGTTTGCAATAGGGACACTGAAAATCCGCAAACTCTACAATAGTTACCGCTGCATTGGGGTCGCCTCGCAGGCGTGCGCGATCGAAGGCAACTTCCACCCTTGGCTGCTTGAGCAAAACAGTAACGTCGGCCTTAGCTCGCAGTGAATCCGCGTAGTCTTGTCGCGCCTGCCTCGTCTCTATCGCCTTCAGGTTTGCTTGAAGCTGTGTTTTGACTTCCTGGAGAGGAGGAGGAGTTTTCATCTGAGACTTCAGACCAAGATAATAAGCGGCTACTTCGTCTTCGCTGGGCGTCGCAATTTTGGAATCGACTTCCTTTGCGTATAGTTGATCTGTAGTGAGTCCCTGCTTCTTCGCTTCCGCTTCCACCAGCCGCTGGCGAATGAGATCCTCCAGCCCCTTGCTCTTAATCTGATACTCCTGATTGCGGAGTGGAAGGATTTGCGACGCGACCAGACCATCCAGATCGCGTTCATAAATCGACTGTCCTGCCACTGCCGCTACAGGTTCGTCGGCTGCGCCTTTTGTGCCATTGCCCTTGGAAGGGGTGCACTGAGGCGCAGACGCACTGTGCTGCCTGGCCACCGATTGCCCCGCGACCGCGCTCAGTGTAAGCGCAAACCACAAGGGGAAGCCGAACATAGGCCTTGCCAATATGGTCTTCATTTCTGTCCTCCCGCTCCTACTCCGTCACAGTTTCAAGCACGGCCCAACTAGAAGGTCGCGCATTGCCCAAACTTCGATCTCGCGGTATTCCCATAGCCGGTAATGCTGGTGTCGCCGACGTCGCTCTCGAGGTCAGTGAAGCCGGAGATGGGTTGAGGTGCATACCCTCCGGCTTCACTTCAAGACAATAACCGATCATTTACGTGAAGGTCCCGGTTCATAAGTACGGCGTCTTATTCGTCGCGCGACACAGCTTCAGCCTGAATCGGCGCCATACGGCGAGAAAGATCAGCGCGACCGCCAGCGATAACACCGTGGCGGGCTCGGGTACACTCGTCGCCCCCACGGTAACTCGTCCCGATTGCGCGGTCACCGTGAGCATGTTCAAAGACGAATCTTCCAGAATCAGATCATCGAGAGGAGAAAAGTCGATCGAACTTATGCCGGCATGGATCGTTTTAAATTGAACAGCGGCCAGGGTACCCGGCCCGGCTACACCAGGCACGGTTCCAATTAGTGTGTCGATGGTTGCCCTTACGGTGCCGGCGCCATTATCGATGATGCCGGGACTAAAGAAGGAGTTCCCCGTGTTTGCGAACAGCGCTCCCTCTGTGACGCTTTGGACTGCGAGCACGTTAGGGTCGAAGCTCAGGCTGAATTCGTAACTGAACACGTCGGGAATTTGGTCGATGTTGATGTCGACGGTGAAGCTCTGGCCGACCGATACATTCTGAGAAGCCGGCGAGACGAGAATACTGTCGCCGAACGCAACCCCTGTTCCGGCGAGCAGAATGATCGAGAGCGATAGCAGGTTTTTCATGCGATTCTCCTTAATGACACACTGTTCCTTGGGGAACATGCCTGGCCACGAGGGCTAAATCTTTTACATTCACCACGCCGTCACCATTGATGTCGACCTGGGGGTTATACCCGGGCTCACCTCTGTGTTTGCCGAGGGACGCTTTCACGAGGTTCAGATCAGCGCAGTTCACGGTGCCATCACCATTCACATCTCCCAGCTTCTCTTTGACCACCGTCAGCGACACCGTATTGGACTGAGCGCCCTGGTAATACGTGGCCGCGTTATCTCCGCCGTAGACCGCTACCAGAATGTAGTTGCCCACTGCTAAGCCGGAATTCGTGATGCTCGCCTGACCGTCGTTCGACTTCGGGTCTTTGCTGATAAGGCCCTGGCAACAGATGATCCCGGTATTGCGGTCACTAATGGTGATGCTGCCATTCGGCGAGACAGAGCCGGCGGCGTGGATGTGCGCCATAAACGTCACCGTGTCCCCAAGTGAAACGGTGCTGCTAGTGCTTCCATTGACAGTGAGGTCCACCTTCGGCGTGGCCTTCACCGCGCTCGTCATCTGGGCAAGCTCAGCAGAATTATAGTTACTATCTGCGGCCCACGTTGCCGTCAACGAACACTTTCCAACCCCGCTCGTCATCGTCACAGTTGTGCCGGTAATTGAGCAGACGCTGCCCGCAGCGGCCGTGATCACGGCAGTCGTGCTCGCGTTGGTGATTGCCGAAACCGTAAACTGTGAGCCGTAAGGGGCTGTCGCCGGCGCGCCTGTGAAGGTCGCCGTCGGTGAAATCTTGGTCGCGTTCGCCGTGTGCGTGATCGACGCTTTGGCATAGTTGCCATCCGCTGCCCACGTCGCGGTGACCGAGCAAGTACCCGTGCCGCTGGTCATGGTGACGACTGAGCCGTCGATCGAGCACACATTCGTAGGATCGGCGGTGACGGTAGGTACGGACGTGGTTGTCCCGTGGTTGTCGGTCGTTACGGTGAAGCTGGATCCATACGCGGCCGTCGCGGGGACGCCGGAAAGGCTGACGTCGGGCGGGGGCGCGTTGTACACAGCCTTCCACATATTGATATAAGCCTGGGCAGACCCGAACAACGGTTGTAGCTGTTCCTCAGTAACGCCGACGTTCTTCAGGTCCGCCACCATGTCCGGGTAGAGGCCGATGTGTGCCAGGCCATCGACATTGAAGTCATATGTTTTCTGCCCGGAGACTTGGCGATCAAAGGTGCCGAACCCCGGGATCGTGAACGGGTAGTGCAAGCGGTTATGCGCGCGTTCCTGTATCGCTCTTTCCGCTGGATTTCCGGCGCAGGCTCCGTTGCCGAACCGTGGGCCAACGTGGCCCGCAATGCCGTTGAAATCGCTCCCCATGGCGACCGGGGCGTCCCCCATCGCTTGCACGCCGTACAGATAGGCTTGCGCCCACTCCGTTGTGGAATACGAGCAATTTTGCTGCAGAGCGCCATTATTGTTGGACGGAGCGTTATCGCCGTTGTAGTTGAATGTATAGGCTATCGACGGGGAAGTGGGTGCGCCGAGAGGAGGAATAAAACAGCCGCCCTGGGGCAAACACCAGCCGTCCGTGGTGTCTTGCGTGTCATCTTTCAGCATCGCCGCGATCATTCCGCCCGCGTTCTTAATGCTCTGCAATTGCGAGTAAGTTCGCATGCGCTCATGACGGCCGTGTTGTCCGGTGTACGTCTGGAAGTACAAATCAAAAAATTGGACGTGAGTGGCCGCGATGCCTGCATAAACGGGCGATTGCCGGTTAGCCAGATCGATCGTGTTATTGAAGGCATTGATCGACATGTGATCGACATCGATAATTAGGCCCATATTCATGGCCTGCTGGATCAGATTGCCGCCCAGACTGGTGAGACCGGGAGCGCTGTGGCAACTGCCGTTCGGAAATGAGGGGTACACCGGCGCAGTAGGATCGCCAAAGCCGAAGAGATTGATCACGCTTTCAACAGTCGAATTGAGGGAGAAGCCATAGCCCGGATCGGTGCAGTTGACGGCATTCCAAAACGTACCTTCGCCTTGGTAATTGCCGACATTAATAGCATCCTGCCAGGTTGCCGTTGTTCCGTAACCGTTATCGAAGTCATGGATAGGGAAGATATGGCGCACGCCCATCCCGTAGTATTTCTGCAGTTGCTGCTGTACGTATGTATCAGTACAAACGGGTCCTTCACCGTTCAAGGGTTGCCCATTCGCTTTCTGTAAATGACAGTTGAACAGGTTGTCCACTTCGATGCCCAGAACGACCGCCAGCTTACCTTGCTGGATTGCGCTCTCCGCCTGCTTGGGGCTCTTCACAATCTGGAACCATCCCTTTCCCGGGCCGCCGTATTGGTTATCGAGCCAGTCCTGAAAAGCCTGCGCTGCCTGCAATTGAGCATCGATGGCGGTCATGGATAACGAGCAGTCGGTTCCGGCTATTCTCGTGCCACCCTTGCATAGCGCTTCGTTCGACACCGCGTCCATCACCATTAACCGCAGGCCGCCCAGCCACGCGCGCTCCAGCCACTTGAAGTAAACCTGCTGATGAATGGTGCTGCTCCAAAGCGGCCAACCATTAAACAGAGGAACACCCAGATTGGACGCTGCACCGTCGTTCGTGCCGCCGCCCGTCGCCGTATCAAAGACTGTGTGGTCGCCGTGAAATAGCACTTGATTCGAGCACAAATTGCCAAGAGGAGAGTTCCGCAAGAAGTCCGGACATTCGGGCAACGTTGAGCCATCCACTGGCGGTCTGGGATTGTTATTTTTGTCCACGAGAGGCAGATTCGCTCCATAATCTTCCCCCAGTGCCGCATTCACGCCACGAATATCCCAAGGTTCTCCAGCGAGCGTCGCCCCGCCGTGCGCCAGGTTCGCGAACATGTGGACATGGAGATCGGCATAGCCGCATAAGCCGGTTGAAGGGCACTCCGGCCCGCTGGGAAGCGAGGCTTGTGGCAGTATCCAGCTTCCGGTCGCCCCAGTTTCGCTCGTCGTCGGAGTCGCGTTGGTCGTCGGCTCGGAGATCGCTTCGATAGTCGTGCAACTGTTGGGGTCCGGCTCACCGATGGATGTAGAGCCACCACAGGTGCAGTCGCCCGAGCAACCCGGTACCTCGATCAATCCGCTATTACATGCCAAACCGCCATTGGCGTACTCCAGGAAACCCCAGCAACAGGCCCGCTGACCCGCGCCGCCGCACGGTGCGGGCTGAGCGCAGATTCCCAAGGAGTAAAAAAGCCCGGCTCCGTTCAGGGGGCCGCCGCAAAGGCAATCGGCCGCGTCGTATTGACCACATGAGCCGGTAATTTGCACTAAGCCCGGTTCACACGCCACGATAGTGCCCGGGGCGAATTCGCCAGCGCCGTTGCAACAGGCTCTTTGCCCCTCGCCGCCGCAGGGAGTGAGCGGGTAACACATGCCCAAAGAGTTAACATCCTTGATGATTCCCCCTGAACAGGAGCAGTCAGGGGCGGTGCAGCCGTTCGCGTACGAGAGACCGTCTTCACACGGCTTCAGGAAGGTACCCGGGGCAGATTCGCCATCGCCATTGCAGCAGGCACGCTGGCCGGGGCCGCCACATGCGTCGGCGAAGGAAGGCATTGGCACGCCCAGAGCCAGAGCGAGGAGAAATGCAGCCGGCAATATCGGCCGGAGGCCGCCTTTTCGCGCAAGGGCCGCCAAGGCGCGGGCTGCTGCGGCCGATTGCAGGAATTCCCGGCAATTCAGGGGCATAGCTGTCGGCGCAGGCAGGGGAACTACCGCTCGCCGCAGCTTGCGCTTCTGGTAGCGAGATAAGGATCGGCCCGCCGATTTTGGAACGACGGTGGCGTTTAGGGATTTACTCTCTTCCATAAGTCGAACATCAACTGTGTATTCCGGGCTCCTTCCGCCGTTGCTCCTCAGCTTCCGGATACCGCTTACAAGTTCTAATGGGAGAGCAAGCCCTCAAATTGGTAAGCGGGGTTGCTGTTTTTTTTTGCTAGACTCTCGTTAAACCTTTTGGGACATGCCGGAATCTCTCTCCTCCGAGACGGCCACCGAGCTGATGCAGAAGTTTCGCAAGGGCGATCGTGACGCCGTAGATCGCCTGGTGGAGCTTTGGTATCCGGAATTGCGAAGGATAGCCGCCAACCGTATGAAACACGAGCGGATGGAACATACCTGGGAGCCGACTGTTCTAATTAATGAGCTGTACCTCGAACTCACGAAGATGAGAAACCTGGACCCCAGCAGTCAGAGTGATCAGCAGGAGCGCTCTGCGTTCCTCGGTTTCTCCGGGCACATTATGAAACGGCTTTTGCAGCACCACGCCCGGCCGCTCTATCGCCAGTGGGAAAAGATATCGCTTTCAGAAGGGCTGTGCCCGGATGCCGCAAAGCCGGAAACGCTTCAGGAAGTGGAAGACGCACTGACACAACTCGCTGCAATAAGTCCGAAACTTCGCGCGGTGGTCGAGATGCGTGTTTTTGAAGGTTTGACCAGTGCCGAGATCGCCGCCCAACTCGGCTGTTCGCGGCGTACGGCCACGGTTTACTGGAATGTCGCCAAGCGTTGGTTGCAGACCGAATGGGCAGGACTACGAACCTAACTGCTTAAATTCGGCCTTCTTGGAAGTTAGCCAATGCCTGCTGGGCTCACCGAAGACGAATGGCGGCAGGTTCTCAAACTGTCTGAAGGGGTTGCCGGCCTCTCGTTCGCCGGGCGGCTCCGCTTCCTGGAATCTGCGAACGTCAGTCCCGAAATCATGATGCACGTCTTGGAGCTGACGACGGGAGATGCTTCCTCGGTTGAATTCAGCTCCAGTGAAGAACCAATTTCCGGGATTCATCCGACGCCCGGGTTGCGAATTGGCTGCTTCACGACCATTGAGTGCCTGGGAGCCGGTGGCATGGGAGAGGTCTGGTCGGCACACGATAGTAGCCTTGAACGGACTGTTGCGCTGAAGTTTTTCTTTCCCGGCACGTTTGCGGGCTTAAGCGACCGGCATATCACTCGCGAAGCGCGCGCAGCTTCAGCTCTAAACCATCCCAATATCGTTACTATTCACGAGATCGTGCAGTCGGAAAACATGGCCGCCCTGGTGATGGAACTGGTGGACGGAACGGCCCTGCGCCACTTGATCGGTAAACCGGTTCCCAGATCTGAGTTTTTACGGATTGGATTTGAGATCGCTGACGCTCTGACGGCTGCCCATGCCGGAGGCATTATTCATGGCGATATCAAGCCGGAGAACATCCTCGTCCGGCGCGACGGTCACACCAAAGTGCTGGACTTCGGGTTAGCCCGCAGAATCGCGGGCGAGTCGGCGGGCATGGGCTTCGTCGGCACATTGCGGTATACGTCCCCGGAACAGATTGAAGGAGAGCACCTCACCCCGGCCACCGATATCTTTTCTTTGGGACTGGTGCTGTTTGAGCTGATGACCGGACAGCACCCGTTTCCGTCGAAGTCGCCAGTTGAGACGGCCAAAGCGATTCTGACCACTTCGCCACCGCTGCCTTCGTCAATCAACCCCGAGATCAGCGAGTCTCTGGATGCTTTCTTAGCCGGAATGCTCGCGCGGGATCCCGCGCAACGGCCTTCAGCCAAACAAGTCGCGCAATTCCTGGAAGCCGAAGCCGCCCGGCAGAATCGGGATACGTCATCGGATCGTGCGATCGCGCAAACAGGGAGTCCCGAGTTCGTGAAACGGCCGCCGGCGCGGCTCTGGAAGAGAAGGCAGAAGGCGGTTTGGATCGGGGTGTTGCTACTGCTGGTCCCAGCCGTCACATGGATTGGGTTATTTGAAATAAGGAAGCCGGCTGCACCCCTTCCCGAATTGACCATCTACCCGCTCACTGCACAACCCGGATGGGAATACCATCCGGCACTATCTCCGGACGGCAAGTCGGTAGCTTTCACCTGGACCGGCGATTTGAAACAAGGGCTTGCGATTTATCTCAAACGCTCGGAAGCGCCTGTCTTATTGTTCAGGCCGCCGTCCAATGAGACGATAGGAGCGCTTGCCTGGTCGCCGGACAGTAGCAAAGTAGCGTTCAAGACCGACACGGATCAGTTGGTGGGCGAAATCTGGACGATCCCCTCAACCGGAGGCGCCGCCGTGAAAGTGACGGATCTCAGCAACGGGAATCTGACGTCCTCAATCGATTGGTCTCCAGACGGCTCCCGCATTGCTTTTTCAGATTGCTGGCCTGACTGCGAGCACCTCGCGATTTTTTCTCTCGATCTGCGTACCTCTCGCAAGCAAAGGCTGACAGACCCTCCGCGCTCAGACTGGGGGGATTGGGACCCCGCGTATTCACCGGACGGGAAGCAGATCGCCTTCAAACGGGTGACCGGATTCTGGCGAGATACCTTGTGCCTCATGCCGGCAACGGGCGGATCAGTTCGCGCAATCACCGACGGTTCGAAAGGTATCTGGGGACATGCGTGGTCGGCGGCAGGAGATGCGCTTATCGTCTCGAGGCAAGGGTCCGGCGCTATCTTCGGGATCTGGCGCTCTTTTGTGCGGCCGGGATCTAAGCCGCAACGAATCAGCGAAGGCGGAGTTGACGCCATTACACCGTCGACTGCGCGCCTCACAAATCGAATTGCCTGGGTAGACCAGGTCGAGGATACGAACATTTATCGCATGCCAGTAAAAGGAAACGCCGCGCCTCAGACGTTGATCGCCTCCACCCGTCACGATCAGTCTGCAAGCTACGCTCCGGATGGCCGCATCGCCTTTGCCAGCGACCGTTCCGGCAGTTGGGAGATCTGGATTGCCTCGCCGGACGGCACCCACCAAGTCGAGGTGACGCGCTTGTCTGGACCTGTCGTAGGATGCCCCCGCTGGTCTCCGGATAGCCGCTATATCGCTTTCGAACGCCTCGCGTCGGGTCACAGTCGAATCGCAGTAATGAAGTGCCAGGCCGGTACGGCGGGCTGCGGGCAGCCAGTGCCTCTGACTGCTGCACGAGAGTCCGATCCGTTCGCCGAGGTCAGACCCTCGTGGTCAGTTGATGGCACGGCTGTTTATTTCTCCTCCAATCGCACCGGAAAAGACGAAATCTGGAGGCAGTCGTGGCCACCTGGCACCCCCGCAATTCAGATCACCCAGCACGGAGGTACGTCGCCCATGGAGTCGTCCGATGGGCTGTATTATGCAAAAATCGACCCCAGGGCCATTTGGCGCATGCCTCTCACGCACGACCGTGCGGCTACAGCTTCTTCTGAGCAAGTCGTGCTGGGCCCACTGAAGGATCTGCTGCCCTATAGTTGGACGCTTACACGTGGTGAGATTCTGTTCCTCGCTAGAGATCCGAGCAGCCAATTTTACGATATCCGCGGCTACGAAGTACGCACAGGGAAGCTGCGGAACATTGCAGTGGACATACCGTTTCAAATACCCTCTGATTTATCCGTTTCTCCCGATGGCCGCTGGTTGCTCTACTGGCAAGTAGATCGCTCCGGATCTAATATCATGGTCGCGGATTCTAAGTGAGGGTTCGATACAGTCGGAGCAGGAATACATGCGAATTACCGTCTCGCACACGAGGCCAAAGCAAGAAGTTATACTCTCAGTCGATCGTTCATTCGATGACTTGTTTCGAGGTATTGGAATGATTCCTATTCAGTTCGTTGAGGAGCGGCGAAGCTGGCAAGGGTCGACGCTTACGTTTTCGCTCTCGGCGAAAATGGGCTTCGTAAGTACGCCAATTAAAGGTACCATCGAAGTCACCGACAAAGACCTCACCATCGATGCTGATCTCGGCTTGCTCGAACGCCTAATTCCCGCCACGAAAGCTAAAGAGGCGATTACGAGTCGAGTCCGGGGATTATTGACATGAACCACCAGCTCCGAACCTGCACGCGGGTCAGATCCGGGGCAGCGTATTGACGAGATCGTCGGCATTCACTCCCTGCAAACCATTCGGCAAAGGGAACACAGCCGCCGCTTCAAACACAGAGTTATGCAAACTGTCGTGCTCGCGCCACTTCTCCAACAAACCTTGCTGCAGCAAAATGCCGATAAGGGCAAAGCGCGCCCAGACGGCGATCGGATCGGAAGAATCAGGCTCGCAGATCTGAGCGATCAGTTTTGCCGAGAAACTGACGGCGCCCCGAGACTCCGGGGGAAGTTGGGCCTGAAGAGACCAAAGGCGCTGGACAGCGAGCGGACTCACCGCTGGAATAGCCCCGCTGATTACAGATTCAGGGTCGAGCATATGGCTTGTTCTGAACGATAGGTCCGCCCCACAGTATAGCCACCGGTTCGTCGCCATTGGAGCGCCGCTAAAGAGCGAAGAGCATAATATCGATAACCGCGCACCCGGTCGGGCCGGTTCGCCTGAATGCCCAACTGCCGCCGGAGCTGGAGCGGATCATTACGAAGGCGTTGGAAAAGGACCAAGGCCTGCGCTACCAGCATGCTTCTGACATGAGCACGGATCTGAAGCGCCTCAGGCGCGACATGAGCTCTGGATCGAAACCCGCCCGCAATTTCCTCAGGTCGCGTCGAATGAACGCTACGCCGTCAACTCACTTGGGTTCGCGGTGAACTCAGTTTTGCCAAAGCACAAGGCGAGCTTGGGCGTGAAGTATTTTAAGGAATTTTCGGATCGTTTACGTTCCAGGGATATTCGGTGCAGATTGCTGATTCGATCAGCTTCTGAGGCATTTGCATTTAGTTCCCTGCAACCTCCTTGGAAATAAACTAAAGCTCCACGTTGCGAGTGGGCATCGTTCCTAGGCTTCGCCCCGCGGACGATCCGGCTTATATTGCTCGAACGTGATCAACGCGGGGATTTAGGGAGGAGATATGGCTAACACACATAGATCCGTGGTGTTCTGCACAAGATGCTCACTCCACTCGAGAGCGCTGCCACGACATATGCCGGGTTATATGCAACGGGAAAGGCTCTGCGCGACGCTTGCCCCCGAGCAGCACACGCCGGCTGGAAAGTGCCTGCCCATCGGCCGATCCTCACGCTTTGTGACCGCACAGCGTCCGGAATGTCAGCTTCCACGCGACCCAATCGAAGCGGCTTGTGATCCCTCGATCAAACAAGCAAACTCCCGTTAGGAAAAATTTAAGCACCGGGAGGATCGCCAAACGAATCAGTTACTCGGAGCGTATAAGCTCCGATCGGGGAAAGCACCTATAGAGGAGATAAACCGGATGGCCTCACGCGAAAACGACTGGACCAAACCGCAGGCAATGGCGATCCCCAAAGAGGGATTTTTCAAATACGAGCAGGGAAACTATGGAGCGGTTTTTCCCAGGACCCCAGCGTGTCACGGGTTCACGATCATAGCGAAACTGAAGCCGGGAAGAGAGGCGGTGATGCGCACGTATGCAGATACGGTTGAAAAGGCCCTGCAAGCCGATCCGTTATTTCTGGCGCCTTTGAAGCTTCACTACCTGAAATGGGTCTTGTTCGACATAGGAAACGACAAATATTTCATGTATCAGGGAATCTTTGACACGGATTTCGACAAGTACACCGATGATGCGGTCGCTCTATTCACCAAATCCGGATTGAATACCGCGTTCGAAAACCTGGAAGGCTTTCCAGAGGATTGGAAGACAAACATCCCGGCATTTATAAAATTTGTTCGCGACCACCACCGGCCTAGCTTCATGGAATATGGCGAGTACCCGTTCGTGTCGGCGGATGAGATCAAGAAGGCCCTCAAGGTGAAGAGCGCTTTGGGCGACATGCTCGATCAGATGCAATAACGCGGAGGCCAAGTAGCGTGCCATGTCGGATACGTACGACCTCGTAGCCATTGGAGCCGGCCCGGCGGGCGAAAGCGCCACCGAGCTGGCATCATTCTTTCGTCATCGCTGTGCAATCGTCGAAAAGAACCGGCCCGGGGGTACAGTTACGACAACTGGCGGCGCTCCTACGAAGACTCTGCGAGAAGCGGCGCTCTATTTATCCGGTTTTGAAGGCGACGTCTATGGTCTACGGATCGCAAGCTCTCCCGAAATCATCACGGACGTTATTCGAAAGCGCACTTGGGGCGTATGCGAACTCCTTCAAAAGGTCACCGCCGATAACATTGCGAAGCGCAACGTGGACTACTTTGAAGGCACGGCTCGCCTCGGCCGCAGCGGCTGCGTGATCGTGTCCGGCAAAGATGGAAAGGATCGCGAATTGCGCGCGAAGGCCATTCTGATCGCGACAGGCTCGCGGCCTGTCCGGCCTAAAAATATTTCTTTTGACATTCCTGGCGTCTGTGATACCGACACAATCCTGCATCGCGGTCGTGTACCGAAAGACATTCTCATCGTGGGTGGCGGCAGTGTTGGCGTGGAGTTTGCGACGATATGCCACGCTCTAGGCGCAAAAGTTACCCTGCTTGAGCGCGGCACACGCCTGATCAGCCTCATGGATAACGAGATCGCTGCCCGCATGGAAGATCTTTTCAGAAAGCGGGGCACCGCCGTTCTGTTTGGTTCTACTGTCGAAAGTGTTTCACCCAAGAGCGACGGTCTCGACGTAACGCTCTCGACGGGGCAAAAGCTCTTTCCAGATACGCTCCTCTTCGCTGCCGGCCGCACGCCAAATACGGAGGATCTCGGGCTGCAGGAGGCTGGAGTGGACGTCGATTCGCGTGGCCGGATCGTCATCGACAAGAACTTCCGGACTTCTGTGAAGAGCCTATACGCCGCCGGCGATGTCCTTGGACCGACGCTGGCCTCGATCGCTATGGAGGAAGGGCGGGTGGCGGTCTGTGATGCGTTCGGGATCCCCTTCGAGGGAACTGTCGATCCAAGCCCGGTCTCGGCAATTTACAGCATGCCCGAAGTCTCCGGCGCCGGACTGACGGAAGAGCGGTGTCTTGAGGCGGGCCTGGACTACGAGGTTGGCCGTGCGGACCTCGGCCTCACTCCGCGTGGTGCGATCGCCGGCCGTGGTGGGCTGTTGAAGCTCATTTTCCTGAAAGCGGACCGGAAACTGGTTGGCGTCCACTGCATCGGTGACATTGCGTCGGAGATCGTCGGCATCGGGCAAATGGTCATTCGCTGTGGCGGAACGATGAACACCATCATGAACATGTCTTTCAACACACCTACCTACAGTTATGCATATAAATACGCAGCTTTCGATGGGCTGCGTCGCTTAGTATCCGCCCAAAGAGAGGCCCACGTTGCCTGCTCCACGGGAGTTGAACAATGACGAACAATTCGGGCCGAACCTATAACCAATTCCATCTTCCGCGGAGCTACGCCCAAGGTAAACGACGCTTCAGCGTTTACTGGACTTGGAGCTATCCGTGGGAGGCTAATCGGGACATTACCGAACTCGATAACCGTTTTTCGACAATGACCGAGGTCCGCCGCGTGGGATGGCCGAAATTCGAGTCGGTCGAGTATTCGGAAAAAATGTTCCTGCAGGGCATAGCCGGTACTTTGGAGCTTTTTCACCTGTCGCTCGTGAGCTTTCAAAATGCGGTCGGCGAAGCCACCGGCCAACCCGTCGCCGTCTACCAGCGCATCGATCAGGCCGGACAGAGACTACCGATCGACGAACGCATACTTGCCGATACCGACACCCTGATGGTCTTCGGCCTCGACCACATAGTGACTGAGCAGGAAGCCGCTGCCGACGAAATTGAAGCACTGCGAAAGTTCCTCACGCGCGAAGGCACGTGCCTGATCCTTGGTCCGCATCACGACGTGGGCGTCTCTGCTGACCTGAAAGAACGCGCTATGGAATATGCTCACCACGGCGATCCGCTGGTACCTCGACAGCAGCGTTTCGGGAAGTACACGCGTTCGCTGATGAAGGGACTCGGCGTGCCGGTCGAAAATCGTTACGGCCTTAGGCCGGCTACTCACCCAGGCTCGACGCGAACGGTCCCTCTATCGATCACCCAGGACTTAGATACTCGTGGCTGGCTGAGAGGCGTCCAGACCTTTGTCTTCCACATGCACCTGCCGCACTACGCCGTAACGACCGACGATCCGAAAGCAATCCGGGTGCTCGCACGCCAGCCGATCGATACATCAAAACCGCATCCGTTCATCGAGGCTGGAAACCGCGAGTTCAACATGTTCCTGTGGATGCCGCCAGCCGGGGAACGTGCCGGCGACATGTTACTGGCTGACTCGACAATCTTCACGACGTTGTTCGGCGGGGACGAGAGCCTGGAGCGTTTCTGGAGGAATCTCGCAACTAAATGACGGAGCTACCGGCAACAAATGCCGGCTCGAACTTTTGGCCCCCATTTGTGTGCTGGCGTTTGCGATGCAAGCGCAAGGGCAGAATCGGGGCGTGTATCCGCTCGGCATGAGTGCAACAAATTCCGGCATCACGGCTGCCCCAGGGTTTACGTACGTCAACCAACTTCTCTTCTACTCTCGCGATCACGCCAAGGACGATGTCGGGAATACGCTTCCGGTCACCGGCGCAAATTACGTTCTGATGGACATGAACACTTTGGCATGGGTAAGCAAAGAAGACTTTCTTGGCGGAGCCGTGTTCTCTGCCTCAGCGACTCTACCTTTCGCCGAGAACAGCCTCACTTCGGACGTCGCAGGAAGGATTAGTGGCGGAGGTGGATTTGCTGACTCCTATTATCTGCCCTTCATCCTGGGTTGGAATCTCGATCGCGCAGCTATTCGGGCCATGTATGGATTCCTCGCACCCACAGGCCGATTCGTTGCTGGCGCCAACGATAACGTTGGTTCCGGCTACTGGACACACGCGCTGTCCTCCGGACAAACCTTCTATCTGACAAGCAATAAGCAAATCATTCTTTCCACGTTCGAAATGTACGAATTCCATACCACGCAGGAAGCTACCGGTATCCATCCCGGAGAGACATTCGATCTTGATTACTCGATTGTGCGATCCCTTGCCGTGTCTAAGAACGTTCAGCTCCAAATTGGCCTGGTTGGGTATGAGCAACGGCAGACGACTGCCAAGACCGGGCCCACAATTTCCGTAGCCGCATCAACAGAACGTTATGCCGTCAACTCGCTTGGGTTTGTCGTCAACTCAGCTTTCCCGAAGTACAAAGCAAGTTTGGGCGTGAAGTATTTTAAAGAATTTTCGGATCGTTCTACATTCCAGGGATATTCGGTGCAAATTGCCGGTTCGATCAGCTTCTAAGGCATTTGCATCTGCGTAGAAACGGGAGGCCATGACTATGCCGGTTCTTGAACTCGATGACATTCAAAGCGGAGTCTTGCGTCCCCGCCCGACTCCATTTGCGGCGACTTATATCATCCTGCGCATTGACGAGCGCAATGCAGGACGAGAGCTGATGCGCCGGTTGAGTACGGCCGTGGCATCTGCTGCAAACCCGTCCAGCCCCACGCGGGATACCTGGGTGAGCGTTGCGCTCAGTTTCCAGGGATTTAAGGCGCTCGGTCTTCCGCAGGCGTCGCTCGATAGCTTTCCATCGCAATTCCAGCAAGGAATGGCGGCCCGGGCGAAGCTGTTGGGAGATGTGGGCGAGAACAGTCCCGAAAATTGGGAAAAGCCGCTCGGCTCGGCAGACGTGCACGTGGTGCTCACGGCGATTTCGCCCGATACAGAGCATCTTGAATCAGCCCTCGCTCGCGCCAGGGAAGCATATCGGCAGTTGTCTGGCGTGACTGCGATATGGCGTCAGGATTGCCACGCTGCCCCCGATGAGAAGGAGCCATTCGGCTTCAAGGATGGCATGAGTCATCCGGCTATCGAAGCCAGCGGCATTCCTGGAACAAATCCGCACGAGCGCCCGCTGAAAGCCGGAGAATTCGTGCTCGGATATCCCGATGAGATCAGCGATGCCGCTCCTATACCGCAACCGGAGATTTTGGGGCGCAATGGAAGTTATGTGGCTTTTCGCAAACTACACCAACGTGTAGCCGCCTTCCGCCAGTACTTGAGAGCGAACGCCTCCGAATCCCAGTCGGAGGAACTCTTGGCCGCCAAGATGATGGGGCGTTGGCGGAGCGGCGCGCCGCTCGCTTTGTGTCCCATGCACGATGACCCCGCGCTCGGCGTAGACCCGAAGCGCAACAACGACTTTCTGTTTAAAGCCGACGATCCGATCGGCTACAAGACTCCGGCAGGCTCGCACATCCGGCGCATGAACCCCCGCGACGCGGACATCGCTGGCTTAGTGCGCATACATCGCATGATCCGCCGCGGAACTGCGTATGGTCCAGTCCTGCCTCACGGCGTGATGGAAGATGATGGTGTCGATCGCGGACTGATGTTTGCCTTTGTCGGCGCTAACCTGGGCCGTCAATTCGAGTTCGTTCAGTCCGAGTGGATGAACAATGGTGCTTTTTTCGGCGACAGCTCAGAGAAAGATCCAGTTGCTGGAGCCGGCAACGGCTCTGGAACCTTCGATGTGCCCCGGCGTCCGGTCCGGCGGCGACTGAAGGGCCTTCCTCGATTCGTGGTCACGCGCGGAGGTGAGTACTGCTTTCTTCCTGGGATCCGAGCCTTGCGTTGGCTCGGCGATCTCGAGAGATAAGGAGCTCAGTAGTTGATGGAGGATCCTTGCACTCTAGTTTGGAATGCGCAAGTGTCGACCTGGTGATCAAAGATCGCGAAATAAACTAAAGCTCCACGTTGCGAGTGGGCATCCTTCCCAAGGCTTCGTCCGCGGACGATCCGGCTTATATTGCTCGAACGCGATCAACGCGGGGATTTACGGAGGAGATATGGCTAACACACATAGATTGAAGCGTGGTGTTCTGCACAAGATGCCCACTCCACCCGAGAGCGCTGCCACGACATATGCCGGGTTATATGCAGCGGGAAAGGCTCTGCGCGACGCTTGCCCGCGAGCAGTGCACGCTGCGTGGAAAGCGCCAGCTCATCGGCCGGAACCCATCAAGCTGGTTTTGGAAGCTGAGAAAGGCCGCCGGCCCGACCTGTTACCTTTGCGCCACGGGCGCATGGTCCGCTCCCCGTTTACGTTCTACCGCGGAGCCGCGCTCACAATGGCCTCCGATCTGGCGTCCAGCCCCGCGACCGGCATTCGTGTCCAGTGCTGCGGAGATGCTCACCTATGTAACTTCGGAGGCTTCGCAACGCCAGAGCGAAGGATTATCTTCTCGATTAATGACCTCGATGAAACACTCCCCGCGCCCTGGGAGTGGGATCTAAAACGCCTTGCGACGAGTTTTATCATAGGTTGCCGCGATAACGGCATGACGGATGCTGTTGCCAAAGACGTCACTACGAACTGTGTCCGCAGCTACCGTGAGTCAATGGCCGAGTTCGGCCAAATGAAGACTCTCGAGTTGTGGCACCAGGCGATGTGGGCAGAGGATCTATTCGCGGGCATTCGTGATCCCAGCTTGCGGCAGCGAGTTATCAAGCGTTTGGAGAAAGAGCGGGCGAAGAGCCGCGCAGAAGAGATGTTTCCGAAACTCGCCGAAACCAGGGAGAACCTGCACGTTATCCGGGATCAACTTCCCACTATCTTCCATGACAAAGGATTTCCCCCCGGTCAGATTGAACAGGCTATTCGCGATGCGGTGGCGGGCTACCGTGCCACCCTGCCCCCTGCGCATCAGCGCTTGCTGGATCATTACGAACTCCGGGATATCGCGATCAAGGTTGTGGGAATTGGCAGCGTTGGAACTAGGTGCTGGGTAGCGCTGTTCATGTCCGGCGAGGATGATGCTCTCTTTTTGCAGATTAAGGAGGCCCGGGCATCCGTTCTGGAACCGTACGCGGGGGCGAGTGAGTCGCCTAACCATGGTCAGCGCGTAGTCAACGGCTACCGAATTCTGCAGCCCTTCGGTGACATATTTCTCGGATGGACGACAGGCGTCAAGGGCCGTCACTATTTCGTCCGCCAGTTGAGGGACATCAAAATCAGTCCGCGCGTCGAGACGTTCGGTCGACTTGAAATGGATTGTTACAGCACTTGGTGTGGAAGGGCACTTGCCCTGTCCCATGCCCGGTACGGGCACTCTGCGGTGCTTAGCGGATACATGGGTAAGAGTGACGCGCTCGACCGGGCGATTGCCACCTTCGCGGTCAGCTACGCCAATCAGAACGAAAAAGATCATGCCGCACTCGCACGCGCGGTGCGCAGAGGGTTGGTGAAAGCGGAAGTTGAGGAAGCAGCGTAGCTCTCGCAGGAGCAGTCTGTCAGATACAATTGCGTATCATTTGCATCGACTCTCGACGCTTTAGTTTACTGCTCCTCGTCAGTGCGATGCCACGTTTTATCCGGGTTGTAGAGCTCCATCTTATTGAAGATCGTCAGGGTATCGGGACCCAAGTCTTTTTGGTAGACGATGCCCTCATAACTGACAATGAACGTCTGCACGCCCGTAACGCGATACTGCGCCGGCGCGGCCGCAAGAGCGAACCCGCCGATCATCACACCCTCAACGACAAAGTCCATCTGGCCCAGCGGCGCCGCGGGACCCTGTCCTTTTAGCACTTTGAAATAGTAGCCGTGGAATGGCGGACGGTTAGGCGCGTAGCCTTCCGCCAAAGCCTTGGCGACAGTCTCTCCGACAGGGCCACCCCAAGTTCCATCGGCGTTCTGCCATGCAAGACCGTCCTGCTTGCCGGGCGTACTTATGATTTGCTGCGCGTACTGGTTCAGCCCCTCGTGTTTCTCCGAAGCGTATTCCTCTTGCGCCTCCACGAATCCACGGCAGACCGTGATGGCATCAAGTTCGTTTTCGCCAACGCGCCGGTACAGGATCTCCTGGCGTCCGGCCTTCGAATTGAAATACCACTGTCCGTTTCGCTTCACCATCGGAATCGGGAAGGGCCAATCTTCATTTCCAACGGATAGCGTGGCGCGATCGCTGTTGTTCGGATCCAGATTGACCGACTGTTTCTCTTTACCCAATGCCGCAAACTCGACGCTGCGCCTTTTGTCCCCCACAGGATCTTCAGAGGACACGAGATCCTTAGCATCCGGTCCGAGAATCTCGAGCAACGCAGGCACATCATAACTTCCCGTGGCCTGAATCAATGCCTGGGCTGCTTCCTCGGGTGTGGTAAACGCCTTCTGCGCTGGTTCCTGTTTCGATTGCGGCGCGGGGTTTGCGTTTGCGGCGAGTCCCAGAGTGCAAAACGTCGCAGCTATCAGGAGAGCCGATGCAGCAACTTTTATCTTTGACCTTATTTGTTTGTCCGAAATCATTGGTTTTCCCGAAATGCGCAATCGCTCACCTGCGCCGGCCACCACCGCCGCGGGAACGTCCACCACCACCTCGGGAACCACTGATGCTGGAAGAGCCGCGTGCGCTGCTGGAGCGAGCTGCGCTCCCACTGGTTTTCCCAGCGCCGCTAAAAGCTCCACTGTCTCTGGAGCCGCTGCCGCCCGAAACCTGCCTGTTCCCGATGCGATCACTGCTGGTGCCGCTATTTGCACCTACGTTGCGGTCATTGGCGGCGCCGCGATTCGCACCCACATTGCGGTCATTACCGCCGCCGCGGTCTCCTCCCAAATTGCCACCACCCTCGGCGCCCCGATTCGCGCCCACATTGCGATCGTTACTGCCGCCGCGGTTGGCACCTGCATTACGATCCCCGTCGCCGCCACGGTTGGCAGCTACATTACGATCCCCGGCGCCCCGATTTGCACCTACATTACCGTCACCGCCATTACGGTCACCGCGCGTGCCTTGGGTCTGCCGCGCACTCGCCTGCCGGGTGCTCAATGAATCTCCGCGGGCGGTACCGCCAAATCTGTCCGCCGTTCCTCTATCTCCGTACGGGGCTCCCCCGCGGTGCTGCGGATTATGCTGCCACTGCGAAGCTTTGTTCCCGGTTCTATTGCCGTTTCCGACGTTGCCGCTCCCGACGTTGGTGGTCCTGTTGCTGTTGCGGTTGAAGTTATTGTTATTGTTGATGGTGATCTCGTTGTTACCGCCCCAGCCGCAGTTATAGCCCCAACCTCCGCTCCACATGGCTCCCATCATCACTCCAACTCCGAAGGAAACCGCCATACCCGCGGCGGCATAACCCCAGCTCGGTGCCGGTGGATAAGGATAAGCCGGTGGGGGCGCCCCGTACACTACTGTGGGATTGGGGCTGGGCACATAGATTACTTGCGGATTGGCCTGCTCAATTACAACCACTTGCTTGGACTCGACGACCTTGGTCTCAACCTTCATCTGCTCGTTGGACTTAAGGTTGCCTTTGTCCTTCGCCTTCACGCGCATGCGCTGAACTGCATCCATCAAATCGGACTGCTGTGCGAGGAAGCCGTTCCCTAGCTCTGATGTCCACTTAATGTTGTCCGTCAACAGCTTGACGACATCCGGCAGAGCGGCCAAAGCCTGAATACTGGGGTCCCAGTTCTCCTTTTGCACGGCATCCGCCAAGGCCTTGTCTTTCAAGTCCTTGTGTTTCCCCAACCACTGCTGAAGCTGAACAATTTCCAAAGGGTAAGTTGAGGCGGCGAGCACCTGAGCTAGGAGCGGATCGGGATAGAGCGCGATGGGCGCAACCAAGCTGTCCAATTGATCGGGCGGTATGCGCGCCGAAGCCGCAGGCGCACTTGCCGCTGCGGGCGCGGGCGCAGACTGCGGGTTCTGCTGCGCCCCCAAGGGCACATCCCCAGTCAGCAGTAAAACGCTGCATAACACTGCTGTAAAGCGGAGTGCGCTTCTGTGAGCGGTTATCTTCATTCTCTTATTGCTCCACTTCCCAGGCGTCCGTAAGTTGGTGAAAAAGCCTGCCCACTTTGATGCCAGCCGATGCTCTCTGCCTTCACGGCAATGATTACCGCCAGCCGCGACCAGATCTCTTTTTTTCAAGCACTAGATCGATCGACTCGAGGCGTCTAAACAAGACCGGGATGGCTTGGCCCAACAGGAAAGCAGCCCGCTTTGCTTGAGGACAAAGCGGGCCATTTGCCGTAAATCTGTTGGATTAGCAGAATCGGCGAAGCACGCCAATGCCGAAGGACAGCGTGAGGGAGACGAGTCCCAACAGCCCTATGAGCGGCGCCAAACTTCCAGTTTTTGGAAGCTCTCCGGGAGCAGGCTCCGCCTTTGCGACTTCGGTACCAGCTTCAGCAGCGGGGGCCGGTGGATGTTGCATCACTACAACTAGGATCGGAGTGTCGGCGGGAGGGGCAGGCGGAGGCGGTGGCATCTTGCCAGTTAACGTCCGCTCGTGCTCCACTACCGTCTCGGGGACTTCAACGACCTTTGTCGCAGAGATCCTCATACCTTTTTTCAGGCTAAAGGCATCCGTTTGCTGACCCTCAACCGTGAATTTCTGTCCCGGGGGAATAGTGAACCTCTGATTAGTGCCGTCCTCTAAGGTTAGAATTACGGAATTGGGCGGAGTCACATGCCACACTTTTCCCGTGACGGTCTGAACCGTTGTGACCACCCTAGGGGTCGTAGTGGTTGTGATCGTGTGCTCCAGCTTCATGCCAGGTTTCACGTCGTGAATTCCAACTTCTTTCCCATCGACGGTTACCCGGGCGCTTTCCGAAACGTTGGGGATGTCGCGAATCTCTCCATCCTCCATTTTCACCACGAGGTCATTGCCGGAAACGTATACCACTTCGGCCCGCTCGACCTTGACCTCCTTTGTTCCCTGTCCGGCTTTCGTCGTGGACTCCGTCTGTACTTGCGCACACATTGCTACTGCGAATAGGCTGAACGTTCCTGCCGCAAGTAAGGTAGGCGTGAGTATGTGCCTAACTGATAAGCTCATCTGAGAATCTCCTTGTCTTGAATCTTTCCTAGTAGATGTTAACTAGCTAAGCTGAAATTCGTTTCATTGGCATAGAAATGATGAGTGATGTCGAATCGAAGGTCTAAACTTTTTTCTTCGACTTGGTTCAGGGAACCTAACTCGCTCAGACGCGATGGGCTGGGGCCTCTTAAACCTGGATCTTGATACACGAGAAAGTGATCCAGACAGTAAGGCTCTACGCGGAAACTGGCGAATCCTCTGCTCCTCGCGATTTGGACCATCGCCCTGTTTGGCACACAGGCCGGCGCACGCCCGCAGATTACCGCCGTTATTCGAAACCCATTCACTTCGAGATCCACGCGCTATATCTCGCTCCTTATCAAACGCAAGCGGCCGCAGCGCGAGCGGGTGAATCAGCTCTTTTTAGGTGAGGGCGGAAAGTTCTTCAACAGCTTCGCGACCCCCTTTTGCAGGTTCTTTTGCCGCTTCTCCGGCTTGGCCTTTGGGTCGATCGTTTTGGAAGCCGTGCCGCGCCAGACGAGCTTTTTGGCAGCAGGATCGTACATATCTAAGTCAATCTGGCCAATATTAATGGTGGAGCTCGTCGTCGTAGACATTCCTCCGCCGGCGGGACCGTACCAGCCGGAGCCCCATCCAGGACCATAGCCCCAACCACTATCAAACGAGGTAAACTGCTTTTCCTGGTTCAGGGCAACTTGGTAGCCAATATAAAGGTCCGCGTTGTCGTTCTCTGTCCGGGACAAACCCTTCTTTGCCAATTCCGCATCCACTGCACTCTTAAGTTGCTCGTCCGCAAGTTGGTTCAGTTGTTGCGCGTCTTTGATTCGGACCCACTTGTAGGTTTTGTATTTTGAGAAATTGTCCTCGGCGGCATAGTTATACCGGACATCCTGCGCGAAACTCGATGTTGCCGACGCTAGCAACAAGGCCGGAAGGATTATTCGGATTGCTTTCATCACATGCAGCTCCTTTTGCAGGTCGTAGGCAGGATGCAGGCACTTCACACACGGGTGTATCTTTTTCGTGACTGTGATTTGCGGTTTGCGCGGATAGGATTGCGAACCTTGTGCATGAGGCTACCGTTAGGATAGTCTACCTACGAACGTTACCGACCGATCAAGTTGAGCCTGAACCCGCGCAAGGTCACACCCAGAGATGCCGGGGCGAGCGCCCGGCGCAGACCGAGGGTCTGCCCGACCCGCGCACGGAGATGTGGAGCCAAAGGGCACGATTGCGCCTCCTGGGACAAAGGCACGTCCATCTCGTCCCGTTTGGAACAACGGCCACCGGTTCCCCCGGCCCGGCTCGTATACAGAACAGCTAGATAGACGCTTAACCCTGGTGGCACTGCGTCTGCATTGTTCGAGCAGTATGAGCCCCGAATATACGCTAAATGATTTACAGTTACTCAAACTGTCGCGAAACGGAGATCACGATGCGTTCGGTCAACTGATTCGCAAACACTACCGGAGTTGCGTGAATGTTGCGACATCCATATTACGGGATCGGACGGAGGCAGAGGACCAAGTTCAGCAGGCCATATCGAAGGCCTTCGAACACCTTGAGCAGTATCTGGGTGAAGCTGAGTTCTTCACTTGGCTTGTTCGTATCGTAGTTAACGAATGCCGTATGCGGCTGCGGGCTAAAAAA
This sequence comes from uncultured Acidobacteriaceae bacterium, assembly GCA_963787585.1. Lineage (GTDB taxonomy): Bacteria > Acidobacteriota > Terriglobia > Bryobacterales > Bryobacteraceae > Bog-105. The sequence continues at coordinate 4,699 of CAWBDR010000001.1, read as the reverse complement.
CAGGCGCGCCTCGTGTATTTAAGTGATGGCCCCGACACGAGCCAGGACAGACACGCTGAATTGTTATCACCGGCAGGTGATCCGGAATATCATGCACTTAGATGCGAGATGAGGGACGTGTTGAAAACTGAAATCCAACACATTCCTTCGCTCTTCCGGGAGGTAATTCTGTTGCGTGATGTTCAGGAATTACCCATCGCCGAAGTTGCTTACCAGTTAGGAATAACGGTTTCAGCAGCAAAGTCCCGGCTATTACGCGCGCGTATCGAACTTCGCAAACGCGTTACGCAGCGCTTTCAGCCAGCGAGGGACATAATACCGCTCTTGAGCAAACAAACTGTTCCAGCAAAACACGTCCAAGACTCGGGGTTCGCGGCTTAGGCCTGTAGCATCCGAGATATCCGTGCTCAAACTACTTGCCAAAATCCCAACTGAGGCCGGCAGTAGACCCATAATCGCTGCCGGAAAAGTGGGCCGGCGGCCTGTTGTCCCAGTTTCCATAAAACGTTATTGTCCAAGATATGTCGCCGAAGAGCTTTACAAAATAGGTCGCATTCGTATTGAAGCGGACACGGCCCGGCTCAGACAGGGCAGGAAACATGTCGGCCGTGATTTCTAGATTAGTCTTGCTGAACCTGAAAAAACTCGCGTCCACCGCGATCAGCGCCGAGGCAACATTTTCGGTGGGTTGCGGTTCGCCGGATTGACGGTAGCGGGTAACCTGCCAAGCCATGCCGCCCATCAGGGCAATTCGCGACCGGTTAGTATTCTTCAAAAAGCGTCCGATCCCCGCACCCAGAGAGGTTTGCAAGCTGATTCCTTGGACGGAGCTCTGTAGGAAATTGCCCAGACCTCCGTAGAAGTAGTTGTCCCAAGGCAAGAGCTGATAAGCGCTAAGTGCCAGCAAGTTGCGAGTGGAGGTGGGTGCGCCGCTATTCGCAGCCAGGTTCGAACTTAGGTTCGTCTGCGCCGTCCAGCGCTCTCGCCGGTATGTCGTTTGAAAACCGAGGTTGTATTGAGTTGCATTGTTGCCCTTCGTGTAGGCGGCTCCCAGGGATATGCCGCCGCTGAATCGCCTTAGGAAGTCCTCCGAAGTCTGACGCAAACCGACAACTTGGGCTCGGTCGATTATCACGGATTTCACCGCCGTCTCGGCCACCTGTAGCTGCATCGCCCGGTTAATATTCGATCTGAGAGGCGCTCTTAACGCGCCTGTGATTACCAACCCGTCTTGCGTCTTTACAATGAATAGCTGTTTGCTCTCGATACGAGCTACCTTTGTCCAGTCGAGCGACACGTCGCCGTCGGCATAGTCGAGCCCGACGTAGAGTACGCCGGCCTCGAGCCGCTTTATCGTACACGTCAATCGGTCTCCGTTGTTCATGACAACGACGTCGGTTGAGTCTCGTGCAGCAAGACGTGCTGAGAAAACCAGTGCAGAAGCGAAAGTAATGGTTCGGGCAAGATTCAATAGCAACCTCATATATCTTGTTCAACTTGCGGGCCGCACGTCGAGTAAGCCAAGGCGGCGGTGCGCCACCATTGGCGCTTGATAAACACCAGTCCCTCAGTCTTCTGACCCGTACCCAACGATGCTGATGCCGGGCCCTGCGGTAGAAAATGTTTACTCTAGATCCGTTCCCGATGCCGACAAATGTATTAGAGCGGATTTTCGTCATAAATCATCATTACGTCCATATCGAGCATGAAATTTACGCACCTATGGGATTCAGTCGACAGAAGGGACTTCTGAAAAGATACACGGAGAGTTGATGCGGATACCCGGTGCGAGAACCGCCCGCAAGTGGGCGCACAGTTATTTGGACGGCCCCACCTTACTCTGGCGCTGGCTCTTGCTGTATGGAGTGATGGTGACATTAGGTGTGCTAGGAGACGTAACAGGCTGTAAGCTAACACCTTTGCCCACAATCTGGGCTCAACTTTTGCCGGAATTGCATTACGTCGGGATCGTATTTGCGGCTACTCGCTTCGGTGTTGGGTTCGGCCTTGCCGCCGGGTGTTTCGCAGGCCTCTTGCATATAGCGGCGGTCGCGATGACCTGCAGTGAACCCAATTCGCAATAGGGTCGCCTGGCTATGTTCGCCGTGGTTGGATTAATTGCCGGCTTGGCAGCTAAGGGCCGAGCTTCTTCATTCCAAACTGGAGGCACGGCGCACGGTACCGTTGAAACGAATCGAGGCCTCTCGCTCTCTGAACTGGGACGTATGATGCCTGAAGTCGCGCAGCAGCTTCTTACTCCGATCGCCAGCATCGAAGGCGCAGGATATGTTCTGGCAGACGCCGATCTGTCCGACAACAAACGCCAGGAGTTTGTTGACATCATTCGAAGGGAATGCCGGCGTCTCCAAGTTCTCGTAGAACTCCTCGATTTTACGCAGTCTCGTTTTTCTGCCTGCCAAGAGATAAATGTTAGTAGATTACTCGATGAAATTGTAGAGCAATCCAGAACCAATGCAGGTTCAAGAATTGCACTGCGAAATGTGACGCCAGCGGATTTGCCCCGCCTGCGTTGTGACCCCGAACTCATCAAGTACGCAGTGGAGATTCTAATAACGGGTGCGATCCACGCAATCCCGCAGCATGGAGAAATCGAACTGTCGGCCAATTTGGCATCCGCGAAAATTGTGGTACAAATAAACGCCCGGGCGGAGCCCTCCGGTATGCCGTTGGATACCCTTTTAGCCCGCAATCATGGCGAGATCGATTCGGCCGTTGTTCAGCAGATCATCCATCGCCATCGCGGGTCTTTACGCGTCGATCCGAACACTCGGGGTGCTACTATTTCCGTATTACTGCCGCTCAAATCGGGGTGAAGGTATGGAAGTCGGCAAGATACTCGTCGTTGAGGACGATGAGAGCCTTCGGCGCGTGATGCAGGCTCAACTCGAGAAGGCGGGCCATAACGCTGCGGTGGCCGGAGACGTGCGCCAAGCCTTGGAAGTTCTAGATCTGGAGCCGCAGGATGTAGTGATTAGTGATCTGAATCTTCCCGGCGAATCTGGATTGGAGCTGCTAAAAAAAATTCGTGCCGAACACCCCGAGACCGTAACAATCATCGTTACGGCTTACGGCACGGTCACCAGTGCGGTGGATGCCATGAAAGCGGGCGCCTATGACTATCTAATGAAACCGGTTCATCCCTATGAACTGAAGGCGTTGGTCGATAGGGTGCTCGAGAACAAACGTTTGGTTGAGGAAGTCCGGAATTTACGCAGCAGTATCGACCAGAAATTTGGATTTGAAAACAATATCGGCCACGCGCCGGCTTTGATGCATGTTCTGGAATCGGCAGCCCGCGTTGCACAAACGGATGCTACAGTCCTTATTCGCGGGGAGACTGGTACCGGCAAGGAACTGCTGGCCAAGGCCATTCATCACAACAGTCCGCGGCGCGATCGTATGTTCGTCACAATCAACTGCGGAGCCATTCCGAGAGATCTGTTGGAATCCGAACTGTTCGGTCATGTCAGGGGTGCATTCACCGGAGCTTTAACCCACAAAAAGGGAAAGGTCGAGTTGGCCCAGGGCGGAACTGTATTTCTGGACGAGATTGGTGAGATGCCATTGGATTTACAAGTGCGAATACTCCGCTTGATTCAAGAGCATGAAATTGAAAAAGTGGGAGCTTCGAATTCGACCCACGTAGAGGTCCGCATTATTGCGGCAACGCATCGCAATTTGGAGTCGATGGTCGAAAGTGGCGCATTTCGTGAGGATTTGTACTACCGCCTGGTGGTGGTTCCGATCGAAGTTCCTCCCCTAAGGGACAGACCGGAAGATATTCCTGAACTGGCTTGTGAGTTCTTCAACCAAGCCACGACCAAATATTCTCGCAAAACGCTTAGACTTCCTCAGGAGTTGCTTTCTCGGTTTTCGCAATACCATTGGCCCGGGAACGTTCGACAGTTGCAAAACACGATTGAGCGTATGGTCGTGCTGTGTCCTCGAGATGAAGTTACAGAATTTCTACGGCGTTCTCCCACGACCGCAACAATGTCGTTCGCTATCCCAGAAGGTATGACGCTTGAGGCCGTTGAAAAAGAGATCCTTCTTCACGCATTGTCGAAGTGCAACTGGAATCAGACACGCGCAGCACAACAACTGGGTGTCACCCGAAAGATTCTCACAGCTCGCATCGCAAAATATGGAATCGAGAGGACACCAGCAGAGCAATCGAAGGCCCACTCGGTGCACTAAAATCCAGTTCCATCACGGTTCCCACCGGCGCAAGCCCATCAATCTCCAAAAAAGGAAAGTAACAGGTTGCACGGAAACGCGTGCGGGCCGGGCGCTGAGCGGCACGCCGGTAACGCCCAACTTGCTCCGCTCCGTATCGAGCAAATAAATAACCGAAGCCCGTTTGGTCAAACAATCCGAACGCATTGAAAAGCAAAACGAGAAGTATGATGGTGCGTTTCGATGAAGAACACCCAAGTGGCGCGCCTGCTGGCATATGTGACCGGGATGATCAATCAACGGCTTCTACTCCAGAATGAATACCTGATTGCGGAAAACAGGATTCTACGCTCCCGTTTACCTCCTCTGACCTCACCGCAATTTCAGTTCGCTGATCCGGTATTGCTCGATCGTGTAGCTCACCGCGTTCAAACTCTCAAACCCATCCAGAAAGGAGGCATCCCTCAGCTATCCGCCCGATCTCTTCTCCAGGCTCATCCTT